>NZ_CP019432.1:130000-5632500 GCF_009866785.1 Pseudomonas sp. S49
ACCCTTTAAAGAAAGCGTAATAGCTCACTAGTCGAGTCGGCCTGCGCGGAAGATGTAACGGGGCTCAAACCATACACCGAAGCTACGGGTATCACCTTCGGGTGATGCGGTAGAGGAGCGTTCTGTAAGCCTGTGAAGGTGAGTTGAGAAGCTTGCTGGAGGTATCAGAAGTGCGAATGCTGACATGAGTAACGACAATGGGTGTGAAAAACACCCACGCCGAAAGACCAAGGTTTCCTGCGCAACGTTAATCGACGCAGGGTTAGTCGGTCCCTAAGGCGAGGCTGAAAAGCGTAGTCGATGGAAAACAGGTTAATATTCCTGTACTTCTGGTTATTGCGATGGAGGGACGGAGAAGGCTAGGCCAGCTTGGCGTTGGTTGTCCAAGTTTAAGGTGGTAGGCTGAGATCTTAGGTAAATCCGGGATCTTAAGGCCGAGAGCTGATGACGAGTGTTCTTTTAGAACACGAAGTGGTTGATGCCATGCTTCCAAGAAAAGCTTCTAAGCTTCAGGTAACCAGGAACCGTACCCCAAACCGACACAGGTGGTTGGGTAGAGAATACCAAGGCGCTTGAGAGAACTCGGGTGAAGGAACTAGGCAAAATGGCACCGTAACTTCGGGAGAAGGTGCGCCGGTGAGGGTGAAGGACTTGCTCCGTAAGCTCATGCCGGTCGAAGATACCAGGCCGCTGCGACTGTTTATTAAAAACACAGCACTCTGCAAACACGAAAGTGGACGTATAGGGTGTGACGCCTGCCCGGTGCCGGAAGGTTAATTGATGGGGTTAGCTAACGCGAAGCTCTTGATCGAAGCCCCGGTAAACGGCGGCCGTAACTATAACGGTCCTAAGGTAGCGAAATTCCTTGTCGGGTAAGTTCCGACCTGCACGAATGGCGTAACGATGGCGGCGCTGTCTCCACCCGAGACTCAGTGAAATTGAAATCGCTGTGAAGATGCAGTGTATCCGCGGCTAGACGGAAAGACCCCGTGAACCTTTACTATAGCTTTGCACTGGACTTTGAATTTGCTTGTGTAGGATAGGTGGGAGGCTTTGAAGCGTGGACGCCAGTTCGCGTGGAGCCATCCTTGAAATACCACCCTGGCAACTTTGAGGTTCTAACTCAGGTCCGTTATCCGGATCGAGGACAGTGTATGGTGGGTAGTTTGACTGGGGCGGTCTCCTCCTAAAGAGTAACGGAGGAGTACGAAGGTGCGCTCAGACCGGTCGGAAATCGGTCGTAGAGTATAAAGGCAAAAGCGCGCTTGACTGCGAGACAGACACGTCGAGCAGGTACGAAAGTAGGTCTTAGTGATCCGGTGGTTCTGTATGGAAGGGCCATCGCTCAACGGATAAAAGGTACTCCGGGGATAACAGGCTGATACCGCCCAAGAGTTCATATCGACGGCGGTGTTTGGCACCTCGATGTCGGCTCATCACATCCTGGGGCTGAAGCCGGTCCCAAGGGTATGGCTGTTCGCCATTTAAAGTGGTACGCGAGCTGGGTTTAGAACGTCGTGAGACAGTTCGGTCCCTATCTGCCGTGGACGTTTGAGATTTGAGAGGGGCTGCTCCTAGTACGAGAGGACCGGAGTGGACGAACCTCTGGTGTTCCGGTTGTCACGCCAGTGGCATTGCCGGGTAGCTATGTTCGGGAAAGATAACCGCTGAAAGCATCTAAGCGGGAAACTTGCCTCAAGATGAGATCTCACTGGAACCTTGAGTTCCCTGAAGGGCCGTCGAAGACTACGACGTTGATAGGTTGGGTGTGTAAGCGCTGTGAGGCGTTGAGCTAACCAATACTAATTGCCCGTGAGGCTTGACCATATAACACCCAAGCAATTTGCGTCGAAAGGCCAGATTGCGGTGTGTGAAGACGAAACGAACCGAAAGTTCGATGTTCACAAAACACCTAGCTGTCACATACCCAATTTGCTGAAGCGAGGCCGCAAGGCCACGACTCAGTACCCGAATTTCTTGACGACCATAGAGCGTTGGAACCACCTGATCCCATCCCGAACTCAGCAGTGAAACGATGCATCGCCGATGGTAGTGTGGGGTTTCCCCATGTGAGAGTAGGTCATCGTCAAGATTAAATTCCAAAACCCCTGTCTGCTAACGCAGTCAGGGGTTTTGTTTTAGTAGAAACATCCGTTTTTGCTGGCTTGTTACCGTGTTGACGGGCCAGATACAGAATTTCTTGACGACCATAGAGCGTTGGAACCACCTGATCCCATCCCGAACTCAGCAGTGAAACGATGCATCGCCGATGGTAGTGTGGGGTTTCCCCATGTGAGAGTAGGTCATCGTCAAGATTGAATTCCGAAACCCCTGTCTGCTTACGCAGACAGGGGTTTTGTCATTTCAGGGCCAGGCAACATCAGCGATCAAACCGCTTTGCGTGCCTTGCTGATACGTCGAGCCTGCCATTTACGCCACCAGATGTAGACGCCAGTCCCTGACAACCCTGCAATCAACAGACCTAACACCGCGATCATGACTTGCCCTGTAACGCCAATGATCCGCCCACCATGTATCGGCAATTGCAGCCGATAAAACTGCTCTCCCAACGTTCCCTGCCCTGCAATCTCCTGGCCTAACAAGCGCCCGTCCGTACCATGAAAGAACAACCAGGATTTGCCATGAGCTTCTGTGTCGTGTTGTCCAAATCCTGCGCCGTAAAAGTTGTATTCAAAGCTGTAATACAACTCTCCGATCGCCGCTGTCAGCCCTAGCCTTTTCCCCTCCTGTAATGCCCTCTCGTATGCCTGTTGATAACTCAATCGCGTCACCCCCAAGTCTGCGGGAGGCATTCGTCCTCGTGCCTCATAGACGCTCGGTTCAATCGGCGAAAACAACGAAACCGCTGGTTTGAATACCTGACTCGGCAAGTTCATGGCGACGCTGCTGACCGCGATCGGCAGCAGCAACAACCATAGCCATAAACCCCCGGCGCGATGCAGGTCGAAATTCAGCCGATAGGCATGGCCGCCCTTCACTTTCCAGGCAGTTGACCACTTCTTCCAGAACGGCTTTCCACGCGGCAATGTCAGCCAAAGCGCAATGAAACAATCGATCACCCAGGCAATCGCAACCAAGCCCATCAACAACAATCCCCAGTTCCCCGGCAGCGTCAGGTTGTAATGAAACTCGAGAATGAACGGGACAAAATTCTCCCGCTGAAAACAGCACTCACCCCAGTAGCGCTGGCCCTTTTGCTCAGCATTTACCGGATCCAGATAGAACACCTGATTACGCTCAGCAAATGGTTTGCCGGTCGCCGGATCATTACGCGCGACCGCAGCGAGCAACGCCGTATGCCCCGGCTCATTCGGATACTCCATGTACCAGACCTGCAACCGCGGATGCGCAGCCTGCACGGCATCAACCAAATCACCGGGTGGCAGCCGCTCGCCTACGGCAGACGCCGCATAAAATTCCGGGTTCAACCATTCATCCAATTCATGATTGAACGCCAGAATGCTCCCGGTAATACCTGCCAGCAGCAAAAACACTGCCGTGGCCAAGCCGATATAACGGTGCAACAACACCAAAAACGCACGCATGAGAATTTCCCCACAGAAACGACAAAGCCAGCCCCTGAAACATCAGGGGCTGGCTTTTTTATGCACAGGACAAAGGCCTAGAACTGGTAGCTGACCGTCGCCGCCACGTTGCGCTCTTCGCCCATGTAGCAGAAGTTCAGACTGGCGCAGGAGGCGACGTAGGATTCGTTGGTCAGATTGTTCGCATTCAGACGGACGTCGACGCCCTTCAGACCGACCTTGCCCAAGTCATAACCAATCGAGGCATCAAACAACGTGTAGGAGGGCACCTTCATGGTGTTCTCCGCATCCGCCCAGCTATAGCCGACATACCGCACACCGCCGCCCAGGCGCAGGCCATCGAGTGCGGCACTGTCGAATTTGTAGTCCGCCCATAACGACGCCATATGCCGCGGCGCCTGCGTTGGTGAGTTGCCTTTGTTTTCGATCACGTCGGTTGGCGTGCTCAACGTACTGACCATCGACTTCGAGTATTCGATATCGGTGAAGGTGTAGCTGCCGAGGACTTTGAGGTTATCGGTCAACTGCATGTGCGCTTCCAGTTCCAGACCTTGGGAGCGCACAGCACCGACCGCACGATAGAAGTTTTCCTGCGGCAGCTTGGTCGCCAGGTTCTCCTGATCGATGCGGAACAGCGACGCGGTGAACAGGTTGTCAGTGCCCGGCGGTTGGTACTTCAAACCGACTTCCCACTGCGTGCCATCGGTAGGTGCCAACGGATTACCGGCGCTGTCGGCATAGGAGTTCGGGTTAAACGATTCGGAGTAGCTGATGTACGGCGCCAAGCCGTTATCGAACAGGTACAACGCACCGGCCCGGCCAGTGAGTTTGGTGCGTCGGTCATTGATTTCCGTGCCGACCGGACGTCCGGCTTCAGCGATACGGTTTTCATCCGACGTCTCGACCCAGTCCTGGCGCAGACCCAGCGAGAAACGCCACTTGTCCATCTCGATCAGGTCTTGCAGGTAAACCCCGGTCTGCTCCAGGCGCCGCAGGTAGCTGGTCTCGCCATACATGTCGATCGCCGAGTTGCCATACACCGGATTGAACGCGTTGATCGGCGCGAGTCCGCCACTGGTCCAGTCGACCACGGTTTTACGCCGCTGATAATCCGCGCCCATCAGCACCGTGTGTTTGGTCGCACCAGTAAAAAATTCGGCCTGGAGCATGTTGTCGACGATGAACGCATGCAGGCGCTCATCACCGCCAGTGTAATAGCGGTTCAACTCGTTGCTGGTCGGCGAGGTCCAGCCATACGCGTAGACCTGATCCATGTTTACTTTGGAATCGAGGTAACGGAAATTCTGCCTTGCGGTGAAGACATCGTTGAAGCGATGTTCAAACTGATAACCGAACGATTGCTGATCACGCGAATAGCCATCGACGCCCGGCTCGCCTTCGAAGAAGTGCGGCGAGATGCGGTTGCCGTTGCGCTGATCAATTGTGCCGTCCGCCGGTACGCCACCGTGGTAACCGCCATCCGGATCGTGTTGCAGATAAGCCTGCAGCGTCAGTGAAGTGTCTTCACTGAAATCGATACTGAGGGTCGGTGCGAGGGCGAAGCGCTTTTCCTTGTTGTGGTCGAACTGCGTGTCGGACTGATCCGTTAAGCCAATCAGACGATAGGCAATGCGCTTGTCGTCATCGACCGGGCCACTGAAGTCAAAGCCGACCCCGCGCTGGCCCTGAGTGCCCACCGTGGCTTGCACCTGATGGTAAGCCTCGTACAGCGGTTTTTTGCTGGTCAGCGCCACCAGTCCGCCTGGCGAACTGCGACCGTACAGCACCGACGATGGTCCCTTGAGAATGTCCACGCGCTCAAGGAAATACGGATCGACCTGCATGGTGCTGTAAGTGCCGCTGTCGCCCATCGACTTGAGGCCGTCGAGGTAGATGTTGTCCACCGAGCCGTCGTTGAAACCGCGCATCGCCACATAGTCATAGCGGTGAGTCGCGCCGTACGGGTTGGTCAGCACGCCTGGGGTGTAGCGCATTGTCTGCGAGACAGTCTGCGAGCCCTGGTCATCCATTTGCTCGCGAGTGACCACGGACACACTTTGCGAGGTTTCCAGTAGCGCAGTACTGGTCTTGGTGGCGATCTGGCTGTGAGTGGCGTTGTAGCCGTCCATACTGCCCAATGCGTTACCGAGGGCGAAACCTTTGATATCGGTGGTTGGCAGGGCCAGTACTTCGGATTCAGCGAGCGGACGCAGGATGTAACTGCTGCCGTCCTGGCTGACCGCTTCCAGGCCGGAGCTGCCGAGCAAATGGCTCAGCGCCTGATCGGTCGAATAATCGCCCTGAACGCCTGGCGATTGCCGGCCTTGAGTTTGCTGCGGGGTCATCGACAACGTGATGCCGGCCTGACGGGCAAACTGATTCAGCGACTCTCCCAGCGGACCCGCGGCAATGTTGTAGCGATGGCTGACTTCACTGGCCGCCGGATTATCCGCCATGCTCAAACCGGGCATCACACTAACGCCCAGCGCCGTGGAAAAAAGCGCTGCCCGAACGGCGTGGCGCAGCAGGCCCGATTCGGCAGTTAAATTCAGAGTGTTCTTACAGGTGGCGCGGACAGTCATTGTAGGTTTCCGTAGGAAGTCGCAAACGCTTGAATTGAAGTGCTTACTGACTAAGCCGGACCTGCAGCAAAAACCCGCCAAAATAATTTCAGGCGACGCGCTCCAGCGTCACCCACCAGCGCGTGCGATAGCGCAATTGCACTGGCAACGTCTGCGGCAGGATGGCCAACAGCTTGTCGGTGTCTTCCAGGCGGAATACCCCGGACAAGCGCAGATCTGCCACCTCCGCCGCGCAGTTCAGAAAGCCCTGACGATAACGCCCGACTTCAGCCATAAAGTCGCCCAGACGCATGTTGCGCGTGACGATCAAGCCGTCGACCCAGGCGCCGGCATCCATAGCCAGCGGCGGCGCCGGGCGAACCCTATGGTGATCGATCAGATAACTTTGCCCCGCCAGTGCCTGTACCGAAGTGCTGCCGGAACGGATCGCAACCTGACCATGGGTGACGCTGAGCAGAGTGCAATCATGTTCCTGACGCAGGATGAATCGGGCGTCGAAAGGTTCGTAAGTGCCGTGACGGTTTTGTATCCGCAGCGGTCGATCAGACGACGCCCCCTGATCAGCGCCGCCACAGGTGACGATGATCTCGCCGCGCGTCAGTTTGATCAGCCGCCGCTGCGCGGTGTAATCCAGATCCACTGCACTCGCGGTGTTGAGTTCGATCCGCGTGCCATCCGGCAACTGGAAGCCGCGCCGCTCGCCCGTCGCTGTAGCGTAATCGGCGCTCCATTGCTGCCAAGCGGCAGTGTCCTTGGCCAGCCATGCAGCGGAGCCCATCAGCAATGCGCCAGACAACAACTTCAAGGCCTGTCGCCGGCCCAAACCCTGAGCACTGTTTTCCAGAGTGTTGAACGCCACTTGCGCACCAGGCACCGCGCGCAGGTTATTGCTCAATTCGGCTTGCAGCGACTGCACCCGTTGCCAGGCCAGTTCATGCTCATGATGTTCGGCGCGCCACTGTTCACACTGGCGGTTCAGGCGCGGATTGCCATGATTGTTGCGCAGGCGCAACAGCCAGTGAATGGCCTGTTTGACCACCTGTTGCTGCGGCTCGGTGCGACGGCCAAGAGAAAGATTATCCACAGGCATCAGTTTTCGTACCGCAGCACGTAGCAGTGATACAGCGCGCCGGCGATGTAACGTTCGACCGAGCGCAACGACAGGCCCATCTGTTCGGCGATCTGCTTGTGGGTCAAACCTTCGCACTGCGCCAGCAGAAACGCCTGACGCACTTTCGGCTTCAGTCCTTCAAGCATCCGCGCGATGCTTTCCAGCAATTCGATCACCAGTGCGCGGGCTTCGGCGCTTGGCGTTTCGGCTTCGGGTAGATGCGCGATGGTTTCCAGATAGGCGCGTTCGATTTCCTCGCGACGCCAATGATCAATCACCAGACCACGCGCGATGGTGCGCAGAAAGGCGCGAGGTGCTTTGAGTTCGAGGCGTTCGGTGCGTTGCAACAGGCGTACGAAAGTATCCTGGGCCAGATCCGCCGCATCCGCCGCGTTGCCCAAACGGGCGCGCAACCACGCGTTAAGCCAGCCGTGATGACTACTGTAAAGCGTCTGTACTGCAAACTCGGGTGAGGACATGAACGCGAACGTCACAAATGATAATTACTCGCATTGTCATCAAGGGTTACGAAATTTGCAACTGTCACCCGAACATCAGCACTGAAAAACATCGGGCAGAACGCTCTGGCACGCCGTTCGGCGGGAATCCGGCAGAAATGCCATCCATTTCCCACTCAGCCCTAAGATTTCTCCGACACGTGCCGACAGACTGGTGAGACATGCGTGCACCAAAGTAGAGCGGCCAGAAGAACGCTGCCTGCGCTGTACATGGAATGTTGCATCCGGAACGCATCCCCACTTTTGGCATAAGAAGTCCCATGAAATGAATCTCAAGTTCAGCCATAAAATCCTGTTGGCCGCCTCGGGCGTCGTGGTCCTGGCGTTCGCGCTGTTCACCCTCTACAACGACTATCTGCAGCGAAACACCATTCGTCAGAACCTTCAGTCCTCCGTGCAGCAGGCCGGTGATCTGACCGCCAGCAGCGTGCAGAACTGGATGAGCGGGCGGATTCTGGTGCTGGAAAACCTCGCGCAGAACGTTGCCCATCAGGGCAAGGACGCCGACTTCCCGGGTCTGGTCGATCAACCGGCCTTCACTTCGAATTTCCAGTTCACCTACGTCGGTCAGGCCAACGGTGTGTTCACCCAGCGCCCTGACGCGAAGATGCCGGACGGCTACGACCCGCGTCAGCGCCCTTGGTACAAGCAAGCCGTTGTGGCTGACAAAACCATGCTGACGCCGCCGTACATGGCCGCTGTCGGTGGCCTGGTAGTGACCATCGCCATGCCGGTGAAAAAGAACGGCGAGCTGCTCGGCGTGGTCGGTGGTGACCTGAGCCTGGAAACCCTGGTGAAGATCATCAACTCGGTGGACTTCGGTGGCCTTGGCCATGCGTTTCTGGTCAGCGCCGACGGTCAGGTGATCGTCAGCCCGGACAAAGACCAGGTCATGAAGAACCTGAAAGACATCTACCCGAACACCAGCGTGCGCATCGAGAAGGGCAACCAGAACGTGGTGCTCAACGGCCAGGAACGCATTCTGTCGTTCACCCCGGTCAGCGATCTGCCGAATGCGCAGTGGTACATCGGTCTGTCGATTGATCGTGATAAAGCCTATGCCGCACTCAGCCAATTCCGTACTTCGGCACTGATCGCGATGTTCGTTGCGGTGGCCGCCATTGCACTGCTGCTGAGCCTGTTGATCAACGTGTTGATGCGTCCGCTGACCACCATGGGCCGCGCGATGCAGGACATTGCTCAGGGTGAAGGCGACCTGACTCGCCGTCTGGTTGTGGAAAGCAAAGACGAGTTCGGTGAATTGGGCAGCGCGTTCAACCAGTTCGTTGAGCGGATTCACGCGTCGATTTCCGAAGTCTCCTCGGCGACTCGCCATGTGCATGACCTGTCGCAACGGGTGATGGCTTCGTCCAATGCCTCGATCGTCGGCTCTGACGAGCAAAGTGCACGCACCAACAGCGTCGCTGCGGCGATCAACGAACTGGGCGCTGCTACTCAGGAAATTGCGCGCAACGCCGCCGATGCTTCGCAGCACGCCAGCGGCGCCAGCGAGCAGGCCGATGACGGTCGTCAGGTGGTCGAGCAGACGATTCTGGCGATGACTGAACTGTCGCAGAAGATCAGCCTGTCGTGCACGCAGATCGAAACCCTGAACGCCAGCACCGACAACATCGGCCACATCCTCGATGTGATCAAAGGCATTTCGCAGCAGACCAACCTGTTGGCGCTCAACGCCGCGATCGAAGCAGCGCGTGCCGGTGAAGCCGGACGTGGTTTTGCCGTGGTGGCGGATGAGGTGCGTAACCTCGCCCATCGCACCCAGGAATCGGCGGAAGAGATCCACAAGATGATCACTTCCTTGCAGGTCGGTTCGCGTGAAGCGGTGACCACGATGAATGCCAGTCAGGCCTCCAGCGAGCAGAGCGTGGAAGTGGCCAACCAGGCCGGTTTGCGTCTGGTCAGCGTGACCCAGCGCATCGGCGAAATCGACGGTATGAACCAGTCGGTGGCAGCGGCCACTGAAGAGCAGACCGCCGTGGTGGAAACTCTCAACGTCGACGTTAACCAGATCAACCTGCTGAACCAGCAGAGCGTGGCCAACCTCAATGAAACATTGAAGGATTGTGATGCGTTGTCGCAGCAGGCCAACCGCCTGAAGCAATTGGTCGACAGCTTCAAGATCTGACCTCAAGTCAGACCGCGTTATCGTTCTTCGCGAGCAGGCTCGCTCCCACATTTGGAATGCATTTCCCTGTGGGAGCGAGCCTGCTCGCGAAAGCGGTGGTGCATTCACCGCAAAGCCGAAGCCTTAAACAAACAGCCTCAGCACATTCCCCATCGCATCATCCGCAAACCCCTGCACAAAATCCTTGAACCCCGGCAGCGCCTCTTCGCCGCCCGAGGCCGGCTCGGCAATGATCGTCCACGTCGCGCGAGACTTGTCTGCGCCCAGCGCTTCCACATTCATCGCCGCCCACAGATTCGCCACCCCCAAGGTGTTGTAAATCGTTGTCCAGGTCATGCTCCGCGCGTGCTCATCGCGGGAGTTGAGTTGCTCGACCACCACGTTGCCATCCTTGAAGCATTTCTTGCGCAGCGAGGACACGCCTTCGCCGATTGTTTCGATGTGCGACAGCGCCGGAATGAAACGGTCGAAACCGCCGAAGCTGCCGACCAGCGCCCAGACTTGCGCGGCGTCCGCCGGCACTTCTACCGAAGAGACAACGTGGCAGCCGTGCGGGTTTTTGATCAGGGTATCGGGTTGCAGAGTGCTCATGGTGTTGCTCCTTTTGTTGGATCAGATGAAGTTGATTTCTTTCAGGTAGTCGCAGCCACGACGCAGCAGCGCCGGGGATTTCTGCGGGTAATGCGCGCCCATCTGCTGGACGCCGGCTTCAGCGTTGGCGTGGCCGATCAGGGAGATGTCGCCGATGTCTTCTTCAAAGCCGTTGAGGTAGAAACCGAGCACGCCGAACAGCGCGTTATCGGCGTCGACCCGAGCCAATTGCTGTTGCCAGTCGGCGACGCTGACCAGCGCGAATTCGCTGCCGGTTTCACGGAACGAAGCGACGTAGGCGTCCCAGCTCAGCGGCTCGGGGTTGTGCAGGTTGAACACCGCCCGCTCGGGTGAATAACGGCTGGCGTGGAAGGCGATGAAACGGGCGAGAAAGTCCACCGGCATCAGGTCGAAGTTCAGCGCGAAGGCCGGCACCTGACCGAGCTGGATCGAGCCCTTGAGCATCAGCATCAAACGGTTTTTGTGCGGCTGACAAACACCGCTCAGGCTGTTGAAACTGATATTGCCGGGACGATACAGATTGACCCGTACGCCGCGTTCCCGCGCCCGTTCGAGGATGCGCTCGCCGACCCATTTCGACAGGTTGTAGCCGTTGCGAATGTAGATCGGTGGCGTCAGCGCGGCGGGCAGTTCCAGCACCCGTCCCGCATCATCGACCGTGCTTGAAGCCGACAGCGTCGAGACAAAATTGAAGACCTTTTTGCTCTGCCCTTCGCACAGGCGCAGCAGGGCGAAAACCGGCTCGACGTTGTCCGCTGCCAGTGACTCGTAATCGAGTACGTGATTAACGTTGGCAGCGTTGTGCACCAGCGCACCGAACTCGCGATCGAGGCGCTGATAATCTTCGTCGTTCAGGCCCAGTTGCGGGCGCGAAATATCTGCCGCGTAAACCCGCACACGACTCAGATCCAGATGTTCCAGACGGTTTTCCCGCAGCGAATCGGCAAAGCGCTGCGCCGCTGTTTTCCCGTCGCCATCACGCACCAGACACGCCACCTCGCTGGCGCCCCAACCGAGCAGTGCCTCGACGATGTGCACGCCGACAAAGCTGTTGGCGCCGGTGACGATGACCTTGTGCACATCGCCCATGCGGCTGATCGGCAGCGGTTCGATTTGCAGTGCACGCTCGGCGTCGGCCATGGCCTGGGCGCTGAGCACCGCGCTGTCATCGGTGCCGCGCACCAGCGTTGCGAGTTTGATGATGGTCGGCAGTTCGATGAAGCGATTGATCGAAATGCTGCGACCGAATTCCTCACGCAAACGCAGCAACATCCGCGACAGCAAAATCGAGTGACCACCCAGATTGAAGAAACTTTCATCGGTGGAAATATCGCTGTTCGGCAGCTCCAGCAACTCCGCCCAGATCTCCAGCAGCAGTGCTTCATCAGCATTCGCCGGCAGGCATTTCGGCCCGCTGCCCTGCACGCTTACCGGCAGGTCCAGCAGCGTTTTACGGTCGACCTTGCCGTTGCTGGCGAACGGCATGCTCGACAGCTCAGTCCACGCCACGGGTTGCATGTAGTCGGGCAGAAACTGGCGCGCGTGGGCCTTCAGTGCTTCGCGCGCGGTGTCCGATTGCGGCTGGGCGAGGAACGCCAGAATCCGACGCTGAGTGTCGATTACTACTGCGATTTGCCGGTACAACTGGCTCTCGCGCAGGCAGCGTTCGATCTCTTCCGGCTCGACCCGAAAACCACGGATCTTCACTTGATTGTCGCGCCGTCCGCACAGCTCGATACCGTGCTCGCCCCACTTGGCCATGTCGCCGCTGCGGTAGGCGCGCAGCGTCTGCCCGTCCGGCAGATTCAAGGTCAGATAACGCTCGGCGGTCTGCTGTGGATTGTTCAGATAACCGAGGCAGACGCCGGGGCCGACGATGAACAATTCGCCGACGGTGTGCTCCGGCACCGGTTGCAAATCATCATCGAGAATCAGCACCTGGCTGTTGGCGATCGGCGCACCGAGGCTGCGGTTGCTGTCGCCGGGTTTGAGCAGGCGTGCGGTGATCAGCACCGTGGCTTCGGTCGGTCCGTAAAGGTTGTGCAGCGTGCCCTGACGGGTCAGTTGCTCGATGACGAATGGCTCGCAGACATCGCCGCCGGTCATCACTTGCACACCCTCCAACTGCTCCAGCGGCAGGATGCTCAACAGCGCTGGCGGCAGGAATGCGTGGGTCAGTTGCCGGCGGCGGATCAGCGCGACCAGTTGTAGCGGATCGCGCCGTTGCGTGTCGTCGGGCACCACCAGTTCGGCGCCTTCGAGCAGGGTCGGGAAGATGTCGATCAGTGATGAGTCGAAGCTCAGCGATGAGAACTGCAAGACCCGACTTTCTGCCTGCAACTGCACGTAATCGGCATACCACACGGTGAAGTGCGCAAGATTGGCCTGACTGAGCAAAACACCCTTCGGATGCCCGGTGGTGCCCGAGGTATAGAGCGCCATGCACGGTGCGTCGAGTTCAGGGTGGCGGCGCATCAGCGGGTGGCTGAGATCTGCCTCGGCGCTGTCGATACAACTGACATCCAGCCCCGCCATTGTTGCGCTCAGTGGATGCACGCCATCATGCAGCAACAGCACTGCACCGGCGTTTTGCAAAATGTATTGCTGGCGCTGCAATGGATGGCTCGGCTCCAGCGGCAAGTAAACCGCGCCGCTGCCGAGGATTGCCAGAATCGAGGCGAACAGCGCCGGGCTTTTCTGCAGGCAGACGCCCACCACCCACGGTTGCGGATGTTGCTCGAGCAAGGGCTGCAAACGCTGCTGGATCGCGCGACTGTGGGCGTGCAATTGCCGATAGCTGATCGACTGTTCGGCGAGGTGCAGCGCCGGTCGTTCGGCATGCCGGATCAGGCTCTGTTGCAGGCGCTCGATCACTGGGAGCTGCGCCTGCTTCAGCAGCGCCGGATTGGCCGTCTCATTGAGGCGATGGACGTACGTCAGGCTGTCGAGAAACAGCAGGTTTTCCATCCGCTCGAAATCCGGCGCAGGCACAGATACGGCCCGCTGAAGATATTCCGCATCACGGGAGACGCGGCTGACCAGCAACGCCACTTCGTCCACCACCTGCGTCAGCACCCTTTGCCGCAGGGCCTGACCGTTGCCGGACGGCTCATCGGCAATCGGCACGCGGCTGATCAGTGACGAGCCGAGGAAGCACAGCAAATCGAGCGATGGCAAACCGCCAAGGCTCGGCGCGCCAACCCCCAGACGCAGATGCAGGTGCGGGATCGCGCAGAAGTCACCAGCGCCAATGAAGCCATCGTCGATGATCAGATCCACCGTCGATGCCGCAACGCCGCTGCGCTGTAATGAGTGACCGTGTTGTTCAAGTTCCAGCGCCAGGTCGGTCATGGCCTGGCTGGCGCCAATCAGCAAAATGTCGAGACGTTTCATGTCGGCCTCCTTGTCAAACCAGGTAATCGCGCAGGGCGTGCTGCACGCACGGTGTGTCGAGCAGCGAACTGTTGTGGAAGAACTTGACGATGTTGCCCACCAAGGGATGGTGGCGATTGATCGGGAACGCGAGCCCGGCCATTTCATCCCTGAGCGAACGGCGCGTGGTTTCGCTGACCGGCAGTGCGTCGATCAGGCGCAGGTCGAAGGATTTCTGGATGTCGTTGGTCAGGTAATGGCCGATGAACACCGGCAGAATCTGCGCGATGGTTTCGCGATCCGCCGCGCTGGCGGTGTGCCAATAGATGCGCACCATTCGCGCCCAGAAACTCGAATGGCGACCCTCATCGAGCAAGTGATCGGCCATCAGGCCTTTGATCGACGGCTTGACCGTGTCGTCGCGGGCGAACGCCGCGACATCACCGGTCACGGTGTTTTCGGCGATGGCCACGCAAATCAATTCCATCGCGCTGCGCAGGTGTTCCGGTGCCAGCGCGACGGCGGCGGGAATAGCCCGGCTCAGTTCGATTTCATCGGGCAACTGAATCGGTTCGATGCCGGTCATCGCGACCGTTTGCTGCATGAAATCCATCGCCACCAAGGCGTGGTAATCCTCGTCGACCACCACGGTCATCGCGTCGTAACGGCAGGCAAACGGGAAGGTCACAGCGAAGCGGTTCTTGGCGATGCTGCGCGCAGTCTTGTCGACGATCTCGGTCTCGAAAATCACCACATCGTTGATGAATTTGTACAACGTCTGCACCAAGGCGAAATCACGTTGCTGCGGACACTCGCGCAGGAAGGTTTCGCTGAGCACCAGCGGTTGACGGCTGAGCGGGTAGATCAGGCGTTCATCGTCTTCCAGCACGCGACGCGGGCGGGTGCGGATGGTGGCGCGGTTCTCCCAGGCATCGGCAAAGGATTGATAGTCGGCGGCGTTCATTGGGCGACCTCCGCCAACGGTTCGCGCATGCTCAGGCGCAGGCCGTCCCACAAGGCTATGCGGCTTTCCACGGCGGCGATGGCACTGGCGTAGACCTCGGCCTCGCGCTGCGGATCGCCGTCGACCAGACGCTCGAGCAGGTGTTCTGCTGCCGGGCCGTGATCTTCGGAGTCGACCTCGATGTGCCGTTCCAGGTAATAGCGGAAGGTCGGCGCCTGCTCGATACCGATGCCCCAGTCGTCGAGGATGCGCTGGAACATGGTCGGGATCACGCTCTCACGGCCATGCAGAAACGCCGCCGCCACGCTGTGCCCCGGGGCATGCAGGGCGGTGCGCAAGGTGTCGCGGACAAACTGCGCGGCGGCCGGATCAACCTCGATGCTTTGCAGCGCGACGTCATAGCTCACGCCTTCCTGTTGCAGGGCGATAAAGCGCTCCACGGCGGTGGTACTCGCGCCGATTTCGCGCATGGCATCCAGGTACAACTCGAAATGGCTGTAATGCCCTTCGGTCAGACAATCATCCGATTCCTCACCCAGAACGATCTCGTTGATCAACCGGGCGGCGTGAGGATCACGCGGCGGCAACCACGGCAACCGGGTGCAAGTCAGCTCCTGCTGCAGGCGTTTGGTCAGCGACATGAAATCCCACACCGCAAATACGTGGGTTTCCATGAAACGTCGCAATACCGATAGCGAAGTGATCTCGGAAAAGATCGGGTGAATGCTAAGTTCGGCTTTCTTTAGGGCGAGTTGGTTCTTGGTGGGCATCATGATGTCCTTTATCGTTGATATGTAATGGAACTGCTCGGGTAACTGCGCAATCTGTGAAACCACGACTTACTTGTTTTCTGTCGGCGGACGACAGCCTTCCTTCCTGATAGGTAAGTGCGGACCGGATATATCTGTGACATGGCTTCATGTCTGCCCATAAGGCGCTGCTGTTGTACCGCAGGCATTGGGTGGGTGCCGAGGTGAAGGGTGAAGTTCAAACTTGGCGAGGAAAAACTAATACACCGACAAAGTATTTAACAAGTACATTTTTAATTATTTTAAGTTGGCTGTTTTTTGAAGTTGAGTAGTTCCGATAAAACTTTTGGCTGAAGTTTTATTTGGGCGTAGTTGCTCCTTTCGGCGAATAACTGCCAAAATTGATCGATAAGAGTGAATGCCTCACTCGAAGCAACTTTCCAGTAATAAGAGTTGAATGATTTAAAAGGGGCGGAAGTTGGCCGTGACCCCGCGCCATGACTTCCTTTTTCCCGTGGCAAGGCTCCTTCCGTAGGTTCCTGGTGCGGGGACTGCGCCGTCAGTGCGGCGCGTCGCCCGTTCTTTATGGGGTTGGCCGTTCAAGAGTGCGGGTAAATGATCGCCACGGCTATTCCCGTTTCAACATCGGCAAGGTGCAAATTTCGGACTCAACGGCGCAGGGAGGTTAGAGCGGGCACGCGGATCCGCCCACCCGAGGGCTGGCAGATCGCTTGGGGATTTGTAAGAGAGTTATTCGCGGAGGGTGCGCGCTCAGCGCGCGGCTTTGCGGCTTTGCGCGGCGGGGGTAGCCAGATAGCGGGTAATCACCTCGACGCCCCGATTAAGGTGCTGCTCGAGGAGTTCGATCGACCGTTCAGTGTCGCGATCCTGCACGGCTTGCAGCATCGCCCGGTGATCGTCCTGGGACAATTTGCCCAGGCTCATGGCCTCAAGGTTGAAACGCAGAAAACGTTCTTCTTCGTTGAGTCCGTCTTCGACCAGTCGCAGCAAGCGTTTGTTGGGCGCCTTGCTGTAAAGGGCCATGTGGAACAAACGGTTGAGCCGGCCGATTTCCGTGTAGTCGTGTTGCGCCTCCAGCTCTTCGATGTAAGCCGCTGCCCGTGCGTGATCGGCAGCGGTCAACAGCGGAACCGACTGGCGCATGGCTTCGGATTCGAGGAGGATGCGCAGCTCGTAGGTTTCAGTGGCATCGCCCTGAATCAACGGCGCAACCACTGCGCCTTTATGCGCAGTAACGCTGAGCAGTTCCTGGGCTTCGAGCTGGCGCAAGGCTTCGCGCACCGGCATGCGGCTGACGCCGAACAAATCGGCCAGATCCTGCTGACGCAGCGCCGTGCCGCAGGGCAGACGCCCATCAAGAATTGCCGAGCGCAGGGTTTCTTCGATCACCGAACGGGCCAGATGCGCAGGAATCGGTCCGTCGACTTTAATGCTGTCCAGCGGTTTGGGCTTCTGTGTCACGACTACGCACCCTGTATGTCGGCCTGATTTGGATCCAAATGACACTAGTGATTGCTCTACAGGTTGTCAAACCTTGTAAAACATTGCGCTGGCAAATGAAGTTTAGCGTGCCGTGGATGATCTCATGGTGCCATTGTTTTTTGCCGGGCTAAGCTTCACCATCAAACGCTTTCTATCCTGCCTTCTGGAAACCTGCTGTGGCGGTACGTTTCGCGATCCCCCGGACGTTGCGCTGGCTAGGCTGCGCACTGTTGCTGGCCGGCATGATGCTGGGCGGCCTGCATGCCGATTGGGATTTTTCCGCGATCAGCCGCAAAGCCACGGCACTCTATGGGCCGCTGGGTGCCGGGCAGCAGCGCATCGATGCCTGGCAGAACCTGTTGGCCACGCAGAAGCAGGTCAGCGAGATGGAAAAGCTGAAAGTGGTGAACCTGTTTTTCAACAAACAGGTGCGCTACGTCGAAGACATTGATCTGTGGCACGAAGTCGATTACTGGGAAACACCCATCGAGGCGCTGTGGAAGGGCGCCGGCGACTGTGAAGACTACGCGATCGCCAAGTATTTCAGCCTGCGCCACCTCGGGGTTTCCAGTGACAAGCTGCGCATCACCTATGTCAAAGCGTTGCGCCAGAACCGCGCGCACATGGTCCTGACTTACTATGCCACCCCCGATGCCATGCCGCTGGTGCTCGACAGCCTGATCGATCCGATCCAGCCGGCGTCGCAGCGAACCGATTTGCTGCCGGTCTACTCTTTCAATGCTGAAGGTCTGTATTTGCCGGGGGCCAAAGGCAACAAGAAGGTCGGTGACACCAAACGCCTGTCGCGCTGGCAGGATGTCTTGAAGAAAATGCAGGCCGAAGGTTTCCCGGTCGAGACGACTAACTAGGAGCACGCGCTCAGATGTCTTTGTTCAAACAGCTGTTGATCGCTATCTGTCTGTTCCTGGTGGTCGCCTTCACCGGCAGCTTCATGGTCAGTCTGGAAAGCTCGCGCACCCAGTACGTCAACCAGTTGCGTTCCCACGCCCAGGACGCCGCGACGGCGCTGGCTTTGTCACTGACGCCGAATATCGACGACCCGGCGATGGTCGAGTTGCTGGTCAGCTCGATTTTCGACAGCGGTTATTACGCGAGCATCCGCGTGGTCGATCTGAAAACCGATCAGACGATCGTCGAGCGCAACGGCATTCCGGCCGTCACTAACGTGCCGGACTGGTTCGTCAAACTGATTGGCCTGGAACCTGCCGGTGGTGACGCGCTGGTCAGCCGTGGCTGGGAACAGGCGGCGCGGGTCGAGGTGGTCAGCCATCCGATGTTCGCCGTGGCCAAACTCTGGCAGAGCGCGTTGGGCAGCCTCGGCTGGCTGCTGATCTGCGGTGCGATCAGTGCCGTCCTCGGTGCGCTGTTGCTGCGCCGGCAGTTGAAGCCACTGGATTACATGGTCAAGCAATCCCACGCCATCGCCCGGCGCGAATTCCTCAGCCTGCCGGATCTGCCGCGCACGCCTGAGTTGCGTCGCGTGGTGCAGGCGATGAACCAGATGGTCGAGAAGCTCAAGGCACTGTTTCAGGAGCAGGCCGAGCGCAGTGAAAAACTGCGCGCCGAGTCCTATCAGGACAACCTCACCGGGCTGGCCAACCGGCGCTATTTCGAAATGCAGTTGAACAATCGGGTGAGCAACCCGGAGCAGGCCAGTTCCGGTTATCTGCTGCTGTTGCGGGTCAAGGATCTGGCCGGGCTCAACCAGCGTTTGGGCGGTCAGCGCACCGATGAATTGCTCAAAGCGGTCGGCGAGCAGCTGTCGCGCGAATGTGCCAAATATCCGGAAACCCAGAACCTTGTCACACGTATTCGTGGCGGTGAATTCGCTGTGCTGGCGCCGGGGCTGGTTCGTGAGGAAGCGCTGCAACTGGCGCAGAACCTCGACAGTGCCCTCAGCAGTCTGCACGCCACCGGCGCGACCGACGTCGCAGCGGTGGCGTCGATCGGTCTGGCGCCGTTCACCCACGGCGATTCGCCGCAACAAGTGCTGACGCTCGGCGATCAGGCGCTGGCGCAAGCCGAAGGACAGGGCGAGCAGAACTGGGCCTGCATCGATCAGAGCCTGACGGCGGACGTTGGCGACGATCACCACGCCTGGCATCGCTTGCTCGATCAGGCCTTGAGTCAGCAGCGTTTCGAGCTGTATTTCCAGCCGGTGGTGGCTGCCGCCGACACGCAACTGGTGCTGCATTACAAAGTGCTGTCGCGCTTGCTCGATGATCAGGGCCAGACCATTCCGGCCGGGCGCTTCTTGCCATGGCTGGAGCGCTTTGGCTGGACCGCGCGACTGGATCGGCTGATGCTCGAACGCGTGCTGGAACAGATGAAAGCGCATGAGGATTCGCTGGCGCTGAACCTGTCTTCGGCTACCTTGGCTGATCCGCAAGCGCTGAATAAAATCTTCGAGATTCTGCGCGCGCATTCCAACCTCGGCGCGCGCCTGACCCTTGAGATCGGCGAGGAGCAGTTGCCGGAGCAAGCGGTACTGGAGCAGTTGACCCGGCGCCTGCGTGAACTCGGTTTCTCCCTGAGTCTGCAGCGGTTTGGGGGGCGCTTCAGCATGATCGGCAACCTGGCGCGGCTGGGGCTGGCGTACTTGAAGATCGATGGCAGCTACATTCGTGCGATTGATCAGGAGGGCGACAAGCGCTTGTTCATCGAGGCGATCCAGCGGGCGGCGCACAGCATCGATCTGCCGCTGATTGCCGAGCGGGTCGAGACGGAAGGCGAGTTGGCGGTGATTCGCGAGATGGGCTTGTATGGGGTTCAGGGGCAGTTGTTGGGTGAACCGAAGCCTTGGCGGTGAGTCATCGCAAAAGCAACCCTCACCCTAGCCCTCTCCCAGAGGGAGAGGGGACTGATTGGGGGATATTCGGGAAATACGCCGACGTGAGCGATTTGCGCTGAATCCATAATCGACTCGATTTCTCAGGTCGATGTACAGCGCCAGACACCTCGGTCGGCCCCGTCCCTCCGTGAGAGCGGACTGATTGGGGATATTCGGGAAATACGCCGACGTCAGCGATTTGCGCTGGATCCATAATCGCCCCGGTTTTTCAGGTCGATGTATGACGCCAGACACCTCGGTCAGCTCCCTCTCTCACCGGGAGAGGGCTGGGGTGAGGGTAGGCTTTTGATTACGGGAGGTCAGATCAACCCGCCTTCATCCTCATCAATCAACTGACTCAACCCACCCAACGCTTCCCGCGCCTGGGTCCGGTCCATCAGTTTGGCCTGGGCCGCCGGTGGCAGATCGGTGACGCGGATCACGCCTTTCTGGGTCAGCACCTGAATCAGGTCGTCGAGGACCCGAATCATTTCGAAGTCGCTCTGCTTGAGCTGTTTGAGGCTGGTTTCCACCACTTCGTTGGCGAACCAGGCCTGGATTTCATGGCTGTCGGCCGGCAGGGTTTCCGTGGCCTCGGCGTAGGCCGCGGCTTCCACGCGAATCAACAGACCTTGCGCATCGCGTTGCACGTAAAACATTGAGCATCCCTCGGAAATGAACCAGCGTCATGCTGTCAGCAGCATAGCCAACTGCGCGCGAGTATGCGGTGCGGCGACGTAATCGTCACCGTCGCGGTAAGCGCAAACGTGACGGCCGCCCCAGAAGGGCGGCCGTTTTTGTTCACGTATCAGCTGTTGTTGTGGTCGACTTTGATCGTCGGGTCGCTGCCGGCAATCAGGTTGTGAATGTTGGCGCTCGACCAGTTGTTGCCTTCCAGTTTGATCGTCACGTCCGGGGTTGCCGCCGCAGCGTCGCCGGAGTTGAACTTGCCCGCCGAGCTGACTTGCAGCGACGACGTGCCATCGACCGTGGTGATCTTCAGGAAGTTATCGATGGTGCTGCCGGTCTCGCCCTGCAACAGATCGCGCAGGTCGATGCGGTCACCTTCACTGGCCTTGAAGTCCTTGATCACGTCATTGCCGGTATCGCCCGCCTTCCAGACGAAGGTGTCGGCACCCGAACCACCGATCAGGATGTCGTTGCCCTGACCGCCGATCAGCGTGTCGTTGCCAGTGCCGCCGAGCAGGATGTCATTGCCTTTGCCGCCATCGAGCCAGTCGTTGCCGCCCGAACCGAAGAGGATGTCATTGCCCGCGCCACCCAACAGCGTGTCATTGCCGTCATGCGCACCGGACACATCGAACGCCTGATAGTGCTCGGTGATGTACTGGTGCACGTTGCTGGTGGTGACTTTGCTGACGTCGACCCCGGTTTCCTTGGCCACGAACGCCTGCATCGCCTGATAACCCTCGCCGGCAATGCCGTTGAAGCTCACCAGGTCGCCGAACAGGATGTCGTTGCCGTCGCCACCGCTGACGGTGTCGTTGCCCGGCATCGTCGCTTCGGTGTGGCCGATGATCGAGTTGGCCAGGTCCTTCGGATCGATGTTGGTCTGCGGCGTTTTGTCCGAGTCGTAAGGCTTCAGATCGTTGAGGCTGACATCGTTGTTCAGACCGATAGCCTCGACGTTCGACAGACCGCTGAGCAAGGCAAAGCCACTGGTCGAGTTACTGGTCGTTGACGAGTTGGTGCTGTTACCGGTCCCCGCCAGACTCGACAACTCATAGGTGCCGTCGCCCTGCGCGTGGATGGTGCCCAGATTAGAGCTGCTCCAGCCCCACCACGAATTGTAGGTTTGCAGGGTCACGGTGCCGGCGCTGTTGATCGTCAACGCGTGGGTATTGTCGATGTAGGTGCTGAAGGTGTCGCCCGGCTTGTAATTGCTGGTTTTCACCACATCGTCGAGCTTCACGTTGCCGTACAGCGTCGGGTTGGTCTGCTCGCCGCTCTGGTAGTAGGTCGGCTGGCCATCGGTGATGAAGTACGTGAGGTTCTTCGCCCCGGTGTTGGCCACCGCGTCAGCGCTCTGGAACCAGTTGGCCGTGGTCTTGAACACATCCTCGTAGTTGGTGCCGCCACCGGACGCCATCGAATCCAGTACCGCTTTGAGCTGGGTCAGCGCGTTCGGGTCGTTGAGGTTCACCGACACCGACTTGTTGACCTGGGTATCGAAGTCGACGAGGAAAATGTTCACCGTGCCCGAGTTGCTGCCGCCCAGGCTCTGCTTGAGGCTGTTGAACACCGAGGTCAGTGAGTCTTTGGCCGCGTTGAGCGACGAACTGCTCATGCTGCCGGAGCTGTCGACCATGAACGCGATGTTGTAGTTGGTGCCCGGCACCACGGTCAGGCCACCGATGTCGGCGACGATGATGTCGTTGCCATCGGTGCCGGTGACAGTGTCGTCGCCCGAGGTTGCCACGACCGCGTTGTAGACCGCCGGCACCACGGTGACCGGAATGGTCGCGGTGCTGCTGGCCGAGCCGCCGACCATCTCGGTGGAGGTCGAGGTCACGGTCAGGTTGAACTGGCCGTTGTAGTACGGCGGTGGCGTTACGGTCAGGCTGCCGAGGTTCCAGCCGGTGACGTTGGCGTCGCCGCTGCTGGCGGTGACGGTGAAGGTATGACCCGCGCCATCGCTGAGCACCGAGCCGACCGGTGCGCCGCTGATCTTCACGCTCAGGGTTTCCGAGCCGTCGGTGTCGGTCAGGGCGGTGGTGATCGCCGAGAGTTTCACCGTGGTGCCTTCGGCGCCGGTGTTGAGTTTGTAGCCGTCGTAATAGCCTTCGCCGTTGCTGCCGTGCAGATCGGAGACGGTCACGCCCGAATTGATCAGATCCTGCACGCCGGTGTAGATCGGCACGCCGGCGCTGCTCAGGTCGATTGGCGTGCTGCCGTTGACCGACAGGTTGACGTCGTAGCTGCCCGGGCCGCTCTGGTTGTGGTGGTAGATGTCCAGGGTGTAGTAGCCGCTGGTGGTCGGGGTGAACGAGCCATTGATGGCGCCGCCCGCGCCCCAGGTCCCCGAAGCCACACTCTTGCCGCCGATCGTGATCAGCAAACTGTCATCGGCAATACCGCTGAAGGTGTAGGTCTTGCCGGCTTCCAGATAAATCAGGCCTGACGTCTTCGATGCCGTGCCCGCCGCAACGCTACCGTCGGACTGCACATTGGTGACCGAGCCACTGGAGTTCGGTTTCCCGGCGCCGTCGATGACGTTTTTCAACGTGGTCGAATCCGCGCCATTGCCGTTGGTGCCCAGACCCGAGAGACCAGTCCAGACTTCCTTGATCAGGCCGGTGGACTTCACGCTGTTGTCGGCCACGCTCACGGTCGGCGCATCCGCCACTGGCGTGATGTCGATTTTCACGGTGCCGGTGTTGCCCAGCAACTGGCCGTCGGTTGGCTGGAACTTGATCTGCGCATAGTCCGCCTGGTTGTTGCCCAGGCCGCTGCCGCCGTAACCGTTGACACCCGATTCGTTGGCATCCGGCAGGAAGCGCAGCTTGCCCGCGTCGATGTCAGCCTTGCTGAAGGTCTGGTTGTTGGCGACGTCTTTCCAGGTCGAGCCGTCCAGATACTGCAGTTTGCCTTCACCCGGCAGTTGGGTGATTTTGATGCCGAGGCTGCTGGCCGGGCTGTCGACGTCAGTTACACCGAAAGTCGACCAGCCGAGCACCAGCGGCGTGTCTTCGGTGCCGGTGACATTGCTCGGTGCAGCTACCGGTGCGTCGTTGACCGCCACCACGTTGACCGTGGTGGTCGCGGTGTTGGAGTAGTTGCCGCCATCGGTCACGGTCACGGTGATGATCCGTGGCACGGTGCTCGGGTTTTCACTGCCGTTGGTGAAGCTGATGTTCTTGATGGCCTGCATGTAGTCGGCCAGTGTCGCGTTGCCCGACAGCGTCAGGGTCACGGTGCCGTTGGTGCTGTTGGCATTGATGGTGATGCCGTTGACGCTGTTGCCGAGGTTCAGCGCATCGCCGTCCTGACGGTTGGTCAGGACCACGGTGGCACCGGTCAGCAGGGTGCTGTCCGGGTCGGTGATGCTGATGTCGGTGTCGGCAATCGACACGCCGGCGCCCGGGGTGTTTTCGGTGAAGGTCACCTTGTAGTCGGCACCGGTGGCGCCGCTGGAGTTGTTGGCATCCAGGTCGAGCACCGGCGGCGCATCGTTGTCGATGATCGAGGTGCTGACGCTGCCGTTGGTGCTGCTGACCGCGAGGTTTTCGAAGTTGCCGCCGGTGGCGGAATCGATCTTGACCACGAAGTTCTCGGTGCCTTCGGTGATCTTGTCATCGATGGTGGCGACGTTGAACTGCGCGCTGCTCGCACCTGCCGGAATCTTCACGGTGTACACGCCGGTGAAATCAGAACCGTCGGCGGCGGTACCGCTGTAGACGATTTTCAGGGTCACTTCGGTTTGCGCCGGGTGGTTCAGGCTGACGGTGTAGCTGGCCGTCTGGCCTTCGGTCACCGAGCTGCTGCCAGTGATGCTGACGGTGGTGGTATCGACCGTGTCGGTGACGTTGGTCACGGCTGGCGTGTTGTTGGTCACCAGATTTTCGAAGCCGCCGCCGCTGGTGCCAGTGATGGTTGCCTGCACGGTGCCGGCGTCTTTGTAGACGTCGTCAGCCGGAGCCGGGACGGTCACGGTGCCGGTGGTTTTGCCAGCGTCGATGGTGATTACCGAGCCGTTGCTCAGGGTTACGGTGACTGGCGAGCCAGCGGCGTTGGTCAGGGTCGCGGTGTAGGTGATCTGGCCACCTTCGGCCACTGTGCCGGTCGCGGACAGCGACAGGTTGGTGGTGTCGACGGTGTCGGTGACGGTAGTCGAAACCGGGGTCTTGTCGGCCACCAGATTCTCGTAGTTGCCGCCCGTGACGTTGGTAATCGAATTGGTCAGCGGCGCGTGACCGGTTAATGCATCGTTCGGCGCAGTGGTGGTCGCGGTGCCCGTGGTCTGGCCGATGCCGATGGTGATGGTCTGACCGTTGGCCAGGGTCACGACGACTGGCGAACCGGTTACCGGTGCGCCAACCGTGGCGGTGTAGACGACGTTGCCGCCTTCAGCCGCTGTACCGGTGGCGGTCAGTTTCACGGTGGTGGTGTCGATGGTGTCGGTGACGCTGGTCACGGCTGGCGTGGTGCTGGTCACCAGGTTCTCGAAGCTGCCCCCAGTGGCGGTTTTGATCGTTGCCTGAACGTTGCCGGCGTCTTTGTAGACGTCATCGGCTGGCGCTGGAACGGTTACGGTGCCAGTGGTTTTACCGGCGTCGATGGTGATTACCGAGCCGTTGCTCAGGGTTACGGTCACTGGCGAGCCAGCGGCGTTGGTCAAGGTTGCGGTGTAGACGATCGAACCGCCCTCGGCTACGGAGCCGGTCGCACTGAGCGACAGGTTGGTGGTGTCGACAGTATCGGTCACGTTAGTGCTGACCGGGGTTTTGTCGGCCACGAGGTTCTCGTAGTTGCCGCCCGTGACGTTGGTGATCGAGTTGGTCAGCGGCGCATGACCGGTCAACGCATCATTCGGTGCGGTGGTGGTCGCGGTGCCGGTGGTCTGGCCGACGCCAATAGTGATGGTCTGACCGTTGGCCAGGGTCACGACAACCGGCGAACCGGTGACTGGCGCGCCGACAGTCGCGGTGTAGACAACGTTGCCGCCCTCGGCTGCAGTTGTGGTTGCAGTGAGTTTTACGGTGGTGGTGTCGATCGTGTCGGTGACGCTGGTCACGGCCGGAGTCGTGCTCGGCACGAGGTTTTCGAAGTTGCCACCGGTGGCGGTGCTGATGGTCGCCTGCACGGTACCCGCGTCTTTGTAGACGTCATCGGCTGGCGCTGGAACGGTTACGGTGCCAGTGGTTTTACCAGCGTCGATGGTGATCACGGCGCCGTTTGACAAGGTGACGGTCACTGGCGAGCCAGCGGCGTTGGTCAACGTCGCGGTGTAAACGATCGAGCCGCCTTCAGCCACAGAACCGGTCGCACTGAGCGACAGGTTGGTGGTGTCGACAGTGTCGGTCACGGTAGTGCTGACCGGCGTTTTGTCAGCCACGAGGTTTTCGAAGTTACCGCCGGTCACGTTGGTGATCGCGTTTGTCAGCGGTGCATGACCGGTCAATACGTCGTTTGGCGCGGTAGTGGTCGCGGTGCCGGTGGTCTGGCCAACACCAATGGTGATGGTCTGACCGTTCGACAGGGTTACCACGACTGGCGAGCCAGTCACTGGCGCGCCGACAGTTGCGGTGTAGACGACGTTACCGCCTTCAGCGGCAGTGGCGGTCGCGGTCAGTTTCACCGTGGTGGTGTCGATGGTATCGGTGACGCTGGTAATAGCCGGAGTCGTGCTCGGCACCAGATTTTCGAAGTTGCCACCGGTGGCGGTGCTGATCGTGGCCTGCACGGTGCCAGCGTCTTTGTAAACGTCGTCTGCAGGTGCTGGAACGGTCACGGTGCCGGTGGTTTTGCCGGCGTCGATGGTGATTACCGCGCCGTTGGACAGGGTCACGGTCACTGGTGAACCAGCGGCGTTGGTCAGCGTGGCGGTGTAAACAATCGAACCGCCTTCAGCCACAGAACCGGTCGCACTGAGCGACAGGTTGGTGGTGTCGACAGTGTCGGTCACGTTGGTGCTGACCGGGGTCTTGTCGGCCACGAGATTTTCGTAGTTGCCGCCGGTCACGTTGGTGATCGCGTTGGTCAGTGGTGCATGACCAGTCAATGCATCGTTTGGCGCTGCGGTGGTTGCGGTGCCCGTGGTCTGGCCTACACCGATGGTGATGGTTTGACCATTGGCCAAAGTCACGACAACTGGCGAGCCGGTAACCGGCGCGCCTACGGTAGCGGTGTAGACAACGTTGCCACCCTCAGCCGCCGACTCGGTGGCCGTCAGTTTCACGGTGGTGGTGTCGATGGTGTCGGTAACGCTGGTGACGGCGGGAACAGTGCTCGGCACCAGGTTTTCGAAGTTGCCACCGGTGGCGGTGCTGATGGTCGCTTGCACGGTGCCGGCGTCTTTGTAGACGTCGTCAGCCGGGGCCGGAACGCTTACGGTGCCGCTGGTTTTGCCGGCGTCGATGGTGATCACCGCGCCGTTGGACAGGGTCACGGTCACTGGTGAACCAGCGGCGTTGCTCAGGGTCGCGGTGTAGACGATCGAGCCACCTTCAGCGACCGAATTGGTAGCGCTGAGTGACAGATTGGTCGTGTCGACGGTGTCGGTGACATTGGTCGAAACCGGGGTCTTGTCGGCCACCAGGTTCTCGAAGTTGCCACCTGTTACGTCAGTGATCGCGTTGGTCAGCGGAGCATGGCCAGTCAATGCGTCGTTTGGTGCCGTGGTGGTCGCGGTACCGGTGGTCTGGCCGACGCCGATGGTGATCGTCTGACCGTTGGCCAAGGTTACGACAACCGGCGAGCCGGTGACTGGCGCGCCGACAGTCGCGGTGTAGGTGACGTTGCCACCCTCAGCTGTCGACTCGGTGGCGGTGAGTTTTACGGTGGTGGTGTCGATGGTGTCGGTGACATTGGTGACGGCGGGAACAGTGCTTGGCACCAGGTTCTCGAAGTTGCCACCGGTCGCGGTCGAAATGGTTGCTTCGACTTTGCCTGCATCTTTGTAAACGTCATCCGCCGGCGCAGCGACGGTGACGGTGCCAGTGGTTTTACCCGCCTCAATGGTGATCACGGCGCCGTTCGACAGGGTCACGGTGACTGGCGAGCCAGCCGCGTTGGTCAGCGTTGCGGTGTAGATGATCGAACCACCTTCAGCAACCGAACCCGTCGCGCTCAGCGACAGGTTAGTGGTGTCGACGGTATCGGTGACCGTGGTTGAAACCGGGGTCTTGTCTGCCACCAGATTTTCGTAGTTGCCGCCAGTGACACCCGTGATCGAGTTGGTCAGTGGCGCCTGACCGGTCAGCGCATCGTTCGGTGCGGTGGTGGTCACGGTGCCGGTGGTTTTGCCAACTTCGATGGTGATGTTCTGGCCGTTGGCCAAGGTCACGACAACCGGCGAACCGGTTACTGGCGCGTCGACAGTGGCGGTGTAAGTGACGGTGCCGCCTTCAGCGACCGACGTATCAGCCGTGAGTTTGACGGTCGAGGTGTCGATGGTATCGGTGACCTCGGTCACGGCCGGAACAGCGCTCGGCACCAGGTTTTCGAAGTTGCCACCGGTAGCGGTGGAGATCGTCGCTTCAACCTTGCCGGCGTCTTTGTAGACGTCATCGGCCGGGGCTGGAACGGTCACGGTGCCAGTGGTTTTGCCGGCGTCGATGGTGATCACCGCGCCGTTGGACAGGGTCACGGTCACTGGCGAGCCAGCCGCGTTGGTCAGCGTCGCGGTGTAGATGATCGAGCCACCTTCAGCAACCGAACCAGTCGCGCTCAGCGACAGGTTGGTGGTGTCGACAGTATCGGTGACGTTGGTGCTGACCGGCGTCTTGTCGGCCACGAGGTTTTCGTAGTTGCCGCCGGTTACGCCAGTAATCGCGTTGGTCAGCGGTGCGTGGCCGGTCAGCGCATCGTTCGGCGCGGTGAAGGTCACGGTGCCAGTGGTTTTACCGACTTCGATGGTGATGTTCTGACCATTGGCCAGCGTCACCACGACAGGCGAGCCGGTCACTGGAGCGCCGACAGTGGCGGTGTAAGTGACGGTGCCGCCTTCAGCGACCGACGTATCAGCCGTCAGTTTGACGGTCGAGGTGTCGATGGTGTCGGTGACTTCGGTCACGGCCGGAACGGTGCTCGGCACCAGGTTTTCGAAGTTGCCACCGGTAGCGGTGGAGATCGTCGCTTCAACCTTGCCGGCGTCTTTGTAGACGTCATCGGCTGGCGCTGGAACGGACACGGTGCCAGTGGTTTTGCCGGCTTCGATGGTAATCACCGCACCGTTCGACAGGGTCACGGTGACTGGCGAGCCAGCTGCGTTGGTCAATGTCGCGGTGTAGATGATCGAGCCGCCCTCAGCCACAGAACCGGTCGCGCTGAGCGACAGGTTGGTGGTGTCGACGGTGTCGGTCACGGTGGTGCTGACCGGTGTCTTGTCGGCCACGAGATTTTCGTAGTTGCCGCCAGTGACACCCGTGATCGCGTTGGTGATCGGCGCGTGCCCGGTCAGCGCATCGTTCGGTGCAGTGAAGGTCACGGTGCCAGTGGTTTTACCGACTTCAATGGTGATGTTCTGGCCGTTGGCCAAGGTCACGGTGACCGGCGAACCGGTGACTGGAGCGCCGACAGTGGCGGTGTAGGTGACGGTGCCACCTTCAGCGGCAGTCTCGGTCGCCGTCAGTTTCACGGTCGAGGTGTCGATGGTGTCAGTCACTTCGGTGACCGCTGGAACAGTGCTCGGCACCAGGTTCTCGAAGTTGCCACCGGTGGCGGTGGAGATCGTCGCTTCGATTTTGCCGGCGTCTTTGTAAACGTCATCCGCCGGAGCTGGAACGGTGACTGTGCCGGAAGTCTTGCCCGCTTCGATGGTGATCACGGCGCCGTTGGACAGCGTCACGGTGACTGGCGAGCCAGCCGCGTTGGTCAGCGTCGCGGTGTAGATGATCGAACCGCCTTCAGCCACGGTGCCGGTTGCAGTCAGCGACACGTTAGTGGTGTCGACGGTGTCGGTGACGTTGGTCGAAACCGGCGTCTTGTCGGCCACCAGATTCTCGTAGTTACCACCACTCACTTCGATGATCGCATTGGTAATCGGTGCGTGACCGGTCAATGCATCGTTCGGGGCGGTAGTGGTTGCGGTCCCGGTGGTTTGGCCAACGCCAATGGTGATGGTCTGACCGTTAGCCAGGGTCACGACCACAGGCGAACCGGTGACTGGCGCGCCGACGGTGGCGGTGTAGGTAACGGTGCCACTCTCAGCCGCCGATTCGGTCGCGGTGAGTTTGACGGTGGTGGTGTCGATGGTGTCGGTGACGTTGGTCACTGCCGGTACGGTGCTCGGCACCAGATTCTCGAAGTTGCCGCCGGTTGCATCCTTGATCGTCACTTCGACTTTGCCGGCGTCTTTGTAGACGTCATCGGCTGGAGCCGCGACGGTTACGGTGCCGGTGGTTTTGCCGGCTTCGATGGTAATCACCGCACCGTTCGACAGGGTCACGGTGACTGGCGAGCCAGCTGCGTTGGTCAATGTCGCGGTGTAGATGATCGACCCGCCTTCAGCCACCGAATCGGTTGCGGTCAGGTTCAGGTTGGTGGTGTCGGTAGTGTCCGAAACCGCGGTGTCGGCGGACTTGCCGTCGACCGCGAGTTTTTCGTAATTGCCGCCAGTGGCGCCGTCGATGGTCACGCTCAGCGAGCTGCCGCCGGCCAATGGGCTGTTCGGCGCAACGAAGTTCACCGAGCCGGTGGTTTCACCGACGGCAATGGTGATGGTCTGGCCGTTGGACAGAGTTACGACAACCGGCGAACCAGTCACTGGCGCGGTCACGGTCGCGGTGTAGACCACGGTTTCGCCTTCGGCGACGTTCGCCGTGGCAGTCAGTGACACGGTGGAGGTGTCGATGGTGTCGTTGACGGTGGTGACGGCCGGCGCTGTGCTGGTGACCAGGTTTTCGAAGTCGCCACCGGTCGCTCCCTTGATGGTCGCTTCAACAGTGCCGGCGTCTTTGTAAACGTCGTCTTTCGGTGCGTCGACGGTGACAGTGCCAGTGGTTTTGCCGGCGTCGATGGTGATCACAGCACCGTTCGACAGGGTCACGGTGACCGGCGAGCCAGCGGCATTGGTCAGGGTCGCGGTGTAAGTGATCTGACCGCCTTCGTTCACCGAACCGGTGGCGCTCAGCGACAGGTTGGTGGTGTCGACAGTGTCAGTGACGGTGGTGCTGACCGGGGTTTTGTCGGCCACGAGGTTTTCGTAATTGCCGCCGGAAACGTCAGTGATCGCGTTGGTCAGCGGAGCGTGGCCAGTCAACGCATCGTTTGGCGCGGTGGTGGTCACGGTGCCCGTGGTTTTACCGACTTCGATGGTGATGTTCTGACCGTTGGCCAGGGTCACCACAACTGGCGAGCCAGTGACTGGCGCACCGACCGTGGCGGTGTAGGTGACGGTGCCACCTTCAGCCGCAGACTCGGTGGCGGTCAGTTTGACCGTCGAAGTGTCGATGGTATCAGTGACGTCGGTAACGGCTGGCGTGGTGCTCGGCACCAGGTTCTCGAAGTTGCCGCCAGTGGCGTCCTTGATGGTCACTTCGACCTTGCCGGCGTCTTTGTAGACGTCATCGGCTGGCGCAGGAACCGTCACGGTGCCGGTGGTTTTGCCGGCCTCGATGGTAATGACCGAGCCGTTCGACAGGGTCACAGTCACCGGCGAGCCAGCCGGGTTGGTCAGCGTCGCGGTGTAGATGATCGAACCGCCCTCGGCGACCGAGTTGGTGGCGCTGAGCGACAGGTCAGTGGTGTCGACGGTGTCAGTGACCGTAGTCGAAACCGGGGTCTTGTCAGCCACCAGGTTTTCGTAGTTGCCGCCGCTCACACCCGTGATCGAATTACCCAGCGACGCCTGACCGGTCAACGCATCGTTCGGCGCGGTGAAGGTCACGGTGCCAGTGGTCTTGCCGACTTCGATGGTGATGCTCTGACCATTGGCCAGGGTCACCACGACCGGCGAACCGGTGACCGGCGCGCCGACAGTGGCGGTATAGGTGACAGTGCCACCTTCGGCCACAGTGGTGTCGGCCGTCAGCTTCACGGTCGAGGTGTCGATGGTGTCAGTCACTTCGGTCACGGCCGGGACAGTGCTCGGCACCAGATTCTCGAAGTTGCCGCCCGTGGCGTCTTTGATGGTGACTTCGACTTTGCCTGAGTCTTTATAGACATCATCGGCAGGCGCCGGAACGGTCACGGTGCCGGTGGTCTTGCCTGCCTCGATGGTGATCACCGAGCCGTTGCTCAGGGTCACGGTGACCGGGCTGCCAGCGGCATTGGTCAGGGTCGCGGTGTAGGTGATCTGGCCGCCTTCAGCCACAGTTCCCGTCGCGCTCAGCGACAGGTTGGTGGTATCAGTGGTGTCGGTGACGGTGGTGCTGACCGGGGTTTTGTCAGCCACGAGGTTTTCGTAATTGCCGCCGGAAACGTCGGTGATCGCATTGATCAACGGTGCATGGCCAGTCAGCGCATCGTTCGGTGCGGTGGTGGTCACGGTGCCGGTGGTTTTGCCGACTTCGATGGTGATGTTCTGGCCGTTGGCCAAGGTCACGACGACAGGTGAACCGGTGACTGGCGCGCCCACGGTAGCGGTGTAGGTAACGGTGCCACCTTCAGCCGTCGACTCGGTAGCGGTCAGTTTGACCGTCGAGGTGTCGATGGTGTCAGTGACGTCGGTTACGGCTGGGGTGGTGCTCGGAACGAGGTTCTCGAAGTTGCCGCCAGTGGCGTCCTTGATGGTCACTTCGACCTTGCCGGCGTCTTTGTAGACGTCATCGGCCGGAGCTGGAACGGAGACAGTGCCGGTGGTTTTGCCGGCTTCAATGGTGATCACCGAACCGTTGCTCAACGTCACGGTCACTGGCGTGCCAGCCGGATTGGTCAGCGTCGCGGTGTAAACGATCGACCCGCCTTCCGCCACGGTGCCGGTCGCAGTCAGCGACAGGTTGGTGGTGTCGACGGTGTCAGTAACAGTGGTCGAAACCGGGGTTTTGTCGGCGACCAGATTCTCGTAGTTACCGCCGCTCACATCAGTGATCGCATTGGTGATCGGCGCGTGGCCGGTCAATGCATCGTTCGGTGCGGTGGTGGTCGCGGTGCCGGTGGTCTGGCCTACGCCAATGGTGATGGTCTGACCGTTAGCCAGGGTCACGACCACAGGCGAACCGGTCACTGGCGCGCCGACGGTTGCGGTGTAAATCACGCTGCCACCCTCAGCCGCCGACTCGGTCGCGGTGAGTTTGACGCTGGTGGTGTCGACGGTGTCAGTGACGTCGGTTACGGCTGGGGTGGTGCTCGGAACGAGGTTCTCGAAGTTGCCGCCAGTGGCGTCCTTGATCGTGACTTCGACCTTGCCGGCGTCTTTGTAGACGTCATCTGCTGGCGCAGGAACCGTCACGGTGCCGGTGGTTTTACCGGCTTCGATGGTGATCACCGAGCCGTTGCTCAAGGTAACGGTCACTGGCGTGCCGGCCGGGTTGGTCAGCGTCGCGGTGTAAACGATCGAACCGCCTTCCGCCACGGTGCCGGTCGCAGTCAGCGACAGGTTGGTGGTGTCGACGGTGTCAGTGACAGTGGTCGAAACCGGGTTTTTGTCGGCGACCAGATTCTCGTAGTTACCGCCGCTCACATCAGTGATTGCGTTGCTCAGCGGGGTGTGGCCGTTCAACGCATCGTTTGGCGCTACGGTGGTTGCGGTGCCCTCGGTCTGGCCAACACCGATAGTGATGGTTTGGCCGTTGGCCAACGTCACGATCACTGGCGAACCGGTCACTGGCGCGCCGACAGTCGCGGTGTAGGTAACGGTGCCACCTTCAGCGGCAGTCTCGGTGGCGGTCAGTTTGACGGTGGTGGTGTCGACGGTATCGGTCACGTCGGTGACGGCCGGAACGGTGCTCGGCACCAGATTCTCGAAATTGCCGCCGGTGGCGTCCTTGATCGTGACTTCGACTTTGCCGGCGTCTTTATAGACGTCATCAGCGGGCGCCGGAACGGTCACGGTGCCAGTGGTTTTGCCGGCTTCGATGGTGATCACCGAACCGTTCGACAGGGTCACGGTAACAGGCGAGCCTGCGGCGTTGGTCAGGGTCGCGGTGTAAGTGATCTGACCGCCTTCAGCCACGGTGCCTGTTGCGCTGAGCGTCAGGCTGGTGGTGTCGGTGGTGTCAGTCACGGTGGTGCTGACCGGGGTTTTGTCGGCGACGAGGTCTTCGTAATTGCCGCCGCTCACGCCCGTGATCGCGTTGGTGATCGGCGCTTGGCCGGTCAACGCGTCATTCGGTGCAGTGGTGGTCACGGTGCCGGTGGTTTTGCCGACTTCGATGGTGATGTTCTGACCATTGGCCAGGGTCACGACAACAGGCGAACCGGTCACCGGCGCGCCAACAGTGGCGGTATACGTGACAGTGCCACCTTCAGCCGCCGACTCGGTGGCGGTCAGCTTGACCGTGGTGGTGTCAACGGTATCGGTCACGTCGGTGACGGCTGGAACGGTGCTCGGAACGAGGTTCTCGAAATTGCCGCCGGTAGCGTCCTGGATGGTCACTTCGACCTTACCGGCGTCTTTGTAGACGTCATCGGCAGGCGCCGCAACGGTCACGGTGCCAGTGGTTTTGCCGGCTTCGATGGTGATCACCGAACCGTTCGACAGGGTTACGGTAACAGGCGAACCTGCGGCGTTGGTCAAGGTCGCGGTGTAAGTGATCTGGCCGCCTTCAGCCACAGAACCGGTTGCGCTCAGCGACAGGTTGGTGGTGTCGGCGACATCGGTAACGCTGGTCGAAACCGGGGTCTTGTCGGCCACCAGATCTTCGTAATTGCCACCCGAAACGCCAGTGATCGAATTGGTCAGCGGCGCATTGCCGGTCAACGCATCGTTAGGGGCGGTAGTGGTCACGGTGCCGGTGGTCTTACCGACTTCAATGGTGATGCTCTGACCGTTGGCCAGGGTTACCACGACAGGCGAACCGGTCACCGGCGCACCGACGGTGGCGGTGTAAGTGACGGTGCCACCTTCAGCAACCGAGGTATCAGCCGTCAGTTTCACGGTAGAGGTGTCGATGGTGTCGGTCACTTCGGTCACGGCCGGGACAGTGCTCGGCAGCAGATTCTCGAAGTTGCCGCCCGTCGCATCCTTGATCGTGACTTCGACTTTGCCGGAGTCTTTATAGACATCATCTGCAGGCGCCGGAACGGTCACGGTGCCAGTGGTTTTGCCCGCCTCGATGGTGATCACCGAGCCGTTGCTCAGGGTCACGGTGACTGGTGTGCCGGCAGGATTGGTCAGGGTCGCGGTGTAAACGATCGAGCCGCCTTCAGCAACGCTGCCGGTCGCTGACAACGACAGATTGGTGGTGTCGATCGAATCGGTAATTGTGGTGGTCGCTGGCGTGGTGTTTGGCACCAGGTTTTCGAAGTTGCCACCGGTTGCGCCGGTAATCGTGGTGCTGACGGTGCTGCCATTGTTGTAAACGTCGTTGGCCGCGGTTGGCACGTTGACGGAGCCGGTGGTCTTGCCGGCTTCAATGGTGATGGTCGAGCCGTTCGACAGGGTGATCGTCACCGGGGTTTGCGCGGCGTTGGTCAGCGTCGCGGTGTAAGTGATCTGGCCGCCTTCGACGACGGTACCGGTGGCGGTGAGGCTGACGCTGGTGGTGTCGATCGAATCGGTAACGGTGGTGGTCGCGGGTGTGGTGTTTGGCACCAGGCTTTCAAAGTTGCCGCCGGAAGCTCCGGTAATGGTGGTGCTGACGGTGCCGCCATTGTTGTAGACGTCATTGGCCGCGGTCGGCACGTTGACGGTGCCGGTGGTCTGGCCGGCTTCAATGGTAATGGTCGAACCGTTCGACAGGGTGACGGTTACTGGCGTCTGCGCCGGGTTGGTCAGGGTCGCGGTGTAGGTGATCTGACCACCCTCGACCACTGTGCCGGTGGCGGTCAGGGTCAGGTTGGTGGTGTCGATCGAATCGGTGATGGTGGTCACCGCTGGCGTCGGGTTCGGCACCAGGTTTTCGAAGTTGCCGCCAGTTGCACCGGTAATCGTGGTGGTGACGGTACTGCCGTTGTTATAGACGTCGTTGGCCGGGGTCGGCACGTTGACAGTGCCGGTGGTCTGGCCGGCGCCGATGGTGATGGTCGAGCCGTTCGACAGGGTGACGGTCACCGGGGTTTGCGCCGGGTTGGTCAGGGTCGCGGTGTAAGTGATCTGGCCGCCTTCGGTGACACTCGGCCCGGCCGTCAGGGTGACGGTGGTGGTGTCGATGGTGTCGGTGACCTGGGTCGTGGCCGGAGTCGTCGGCGGGGTCACGGTGATGCCATTGCCGCCGGTGGTTCCGGTAACGGTTACATCGATCTGGCTCGGGTCGTTATAGACGGTGTCGTTCGGCGCCAGCGGCACGTTGACCGTGCCGGTGGTTGCACCTGCCGGAATCACAATCACCGCGCCGTTGGACAGGGTGATGGTCAGGTCGGTCAGCGGCGCCTGGGTCAGGGTCGCGGTGTACACCAGCACGCCGCCGGCTTCGGTGATGCTCGGCGTGGCGCTAAGGCTCAGGGTCGACTCACGCAGAGCATTGGTGGTGGTGTCGGTGGTCTGGCCGCCAGTAATGTTTTGCGCGGCCTGGCCGGCAGCGTTGATCCCTGCGGTCGGGAAACCAATGGTTGGGTCAACACGGCCAGCGGTGGCGTCGAGCATGACGAAGCTGTGGCCGCCACCAGCAGCACCGCCCGTACCTGCGGCGCTCGGGCCGGCAGCGGTGGCGTCAAGCGCGGTGGTCGGGTCGACACCGGCGGCAATGGCTTGCTGCAGTTCGGCTACTGACGGCGCAGCCTGCGCGGTGGCTTCTGCCAGGTCAGTGCTGGAGTCGGGGGCGGTGGCGCTCCACTGAGTTTCACGGCCCAGATCGAGGGTGCGACCATCTGCCAATTCAAGCGACACGGCGCCGGAGAGGCCGGTGTCGATCTGGTCGCCGACAAACAGGCGATCGCCTTCAACGAGTACGCGGCGCACGCCCTCTGGGGACACCACGAATACCTGACCGACAATGCTTTTGACGATGGCAACAACACTGCTCATTGAAGACTCTCCGGGGTGTCACGTTCAGTTGACTTCCATGGACCTGAGGGCATGGGCGCCGATTCAGTCTGGACGTACTTTAAAAATTTGCGAAACAAGTTTGACGCATGTTTTCGTCAATATTTTGGCTAGATTCTTTCGCTATTAACTTTATGCCAAACTATTGACCTTCTGGGTGCCATCCTAAACAATCGTCCCACTAATGTCACATTGATATTTCCGCGGCGACCTGTCCTTCAGCGTGTGATCCAGTTCTTGTTTTGAACTTTCCGACATACGGTCAATCTGGTTGCCATCATCCGACGCAGCGCCACGTTTTGCTGTGATTCAAGACAAGAAGTTCTGGGAAATTCCTACCATGCGTTCGCCCCTGTTTCTGGCTGTACCCTTCGCTCTCGCCGCCTCTTTTGTACAAGCACAATCCTTACCAGAAGCCATGCAGCAGGCATTGGATGTCCATCCGGAAATCCAGGCAGGGGTAAATAGTCGTTTGGCCGCGGATTATCAATTAAGAGCGGCGAAAGGTGGATACCTGCCCAAGGTCGATCTGCTCGGCGGTTATGGCCGTGAAGGCACCGACAGCGTCACCACCCGCGCCAATTCCGGTAACCACTACGAAACCCTGAATCGTAGCGAGTCAAGTTTACGTCTCTCGCAAATGGTCTTTGACGGTTTTGCGACGTCCAGCGAAGTCGGGCGTCAACAAGCCACCGTCAACTCCCGCGCTTACTCGCTGCTCGGTACTTCCGAGCGCACCGCGCTGACCGTCGCCCAGGTTTACCTGGACGTGCTGACCCGCCGCGAATTCGTGCGTCTGGCCGAAGAAAACCTCAAGAGCCACCAGCGCATCTACGACCAGATCCAGCTGCGCACCCAGCGTGGCGTCGGCAGCGGTGCCGACCTCGATCAGGCCGAAGCGCGGATGGCCCAGGCCCGCAACAACCTGATCACCGAGCAGACCAATCTGGCCGACTCGGAAACCAACTTCCTCAGCGCCGTCGGCCAGATGCCCGATCAACTCGAGCGTCCGGCGCCGTTCATGGCGATGATGCCGGCCAACCTCAATGAAGCGCGCCAGCAGATGCTGGAAAACAGCCCGATCCTGCGTTCGGCCGAATCCGACATCGCCGCTGCCGAGAAGCAGTACGAAACCGCCAAGTCGACCTTCTACCCACGTTTCGACGCCGAACTGGGCCGCACTGCCGACAACGATCTCGACGGCCAGAACGGTCACAACAACGAGTGGCAGGCGATGCTGCGCATGCGCTTCAACCTCTATTCCGGTGGCAGCAACAAGGCCGATCTGGAATCCAAGTCGTACCTGTCGAACCAGGCGCTGGACATCCGCAACAACGCTTTGCGTCAGTTGAACGAAGAACTCGGTCTGGCCTGGAACGCCTTGAACAACGCCAACGCGCAGGTGCCGATCGCGCAGCAATACGTCGACCACAGCACCTCGGTGCGCACCGCTTACCAACGTCAGTTCAGCCTTGGCGAACGTACCTTGCTGGATTTGCTCGACAGCGAAAACGAGTTGTTCACCGCTTCGCGGCGTCTGGCTGAAATCAAAAACATTCAGTTATTTACTCAGTACCGAATCAAGGCGACCATGGGCGAGTTGCTCAGAAGCCAGGGAGTGGTCGCACCGTTGGCATCCGTTGTGCAAAACGACGTGAAGCCCAAGGTCCAGCTGCCTGGGATGAATTGAGTTATCCCTTTTCAACTGTCAAAGAGTGTCGAGCGTGGAATCAGAAGTCAGTCGAGTTCAACTCAGTCATGATCCACGCGCGTTGCACGACGATCCTTTACTGGACGGACTGCTCGCCCTTTGCATGCTTCATCAGAAACCCGCCAGCGCGGCGATGCTGACCACCGGCCTGCCGCTGCCCAAACAACGCCTGAGTGTCGAGTTGCTGCCCCGTGCGGCGGCTCGCGCCGGCCTGCAAGGTCGGGTGCTGCAACGCAAACTGGAAGAAATTCCGGCGATCGCCATGCCGGCCTTGCTGCTGCTCAAGGATGGCCGCAGCGCCGTCCTGCTCGGCTGGCAGGGCGACAACGAAGCGCGGGTGCTGCTCAGCGAAACCGACGGCGGCGAGTCCATCGTCAGTCGCGAACTGCTCGCCGACGATTACACCGGCAAAGTCTTCTTCGCTCAGCCGCAACACAAATTCGACGTCAATCACGGCACGCTGATTCCGCGTGCACGCTCGTGGTTCCGCGACACCCTCAAGCGTTCGCGCTGGCTGTATGCCGATGCGATCGCCGCGAGTTTCCTGATCAACATCATCGCCATGGCCGCGCCGCTGTTCGTGATGAACGTCTACGACCGCGTGGTGCCGAACCAGGCCGAAGCGACCCTGTGGGTGTTGGCGCTGGGCATCACCGGCGCCTACCTCTTTGACCTGATCCTCAAGAGCCTGCGCAGTCTGTGCCTGGATCTGGCCGGGAAGAAAACCGACCTGATCATCTCGGCGACGCTGTTCGAACGCATCGTCGGCATGTCGATGAAATACCGCCCGGCGCGGGTCGGCAGCTTTGCGCAGAACATCCACGAGTTTCAGAGCCTGCGCGACTTCCTTGCCTCGCTGACCCTGACCAGCCTGATCGACCTGCCGTTCACCATCCTCATCTTCATCGTCATCGCCATTCTCGGCGGGCATCTGGTGTGGATTCCGGTGCTGGCGTTCCCGATTGCGTTGCTGATCGGCTACGCCTTGCAGAAGCCGCTGGTGGCCACCATGGAACGCACCATGGCCCTCGGTGCCGAGCGCCAGTCGAGCCTGATCGAAACCCTCGCCGGCCTCGACGCGGTCAAGGTCAACAACGCCGAAAGCGAACGTCAGTACCAGTGGGAGCAGACCATCGGCACCCTCAGTCGCCTCGAACTGCGGGTGAAAATGCTCTCCGGCCTGGCGATGAACATCACCCTGCTGATCCAGCAACTGGCCGGGGTGATCATGATCGTCTTCGGCGTCTACCAGATCATTGCCGGCAACCTGAGCATGGGTGGTCTGATTGCCTGCTACATGCTTAGCGGCCGCGCCCTCAGTCCGCTGGCCTCGCTGTCCGGTCTGTTGACCCGTTATCAGCAGGCACGGGTAACCATGACTTCGGTCGACCAGATGATGGAGCTGCCGCAAGAGCGCAACTTCGAAGAGCGCCCGTTGAGCCGCAAGGTTTTGCAGGGCGCGATCGAATGCCGCCAGCTCAACTTCACCTACCCGGAACAACAGAACCCGGCGCTGAAGAACATCAATCTGGTGATCCGCCCCGGCGAGAAAATCGGCATTATCGGCCGCAGCGGCTCGGGCAAGAGTTCGCTGGCGAAACTGCTGGTCGGCCTGTATCAGCCGGACGACGGTGCGTTGCTGGTCGACGGTGTGGATATCCGCCAGATCGACGTCAGCGAGTTGCGCTACAACATCGGCTACGTGCCGCAAGACATCCAACTGCTGGCCGGCACCCTGCGTGACAACCTCGTCTCTGGCGCACGCTATGTAGAAGACGAGCTTGTTCTGCAGGCGGCCGAACTGGCCGGCGTCCACGAATTTGCCCGTCTGCACCCGCAAGGCTACGAGCTGCAAGTCGGCGAACGCGGGCAGAACCTCTCCGGTGGCCAACGGCAGAACGTCGCGCTGGCCCGGGCGCTGTTGCTCAATCCACCGATCCTGCTGATGGACGAGCCGACCAGTGCGATGGACAACACCGGTGAAGAACGCCTCAAGCAACGCCTCGCCGCCGTGATTGAAAACAAGACCGTGGTGCTGGTCACGCACCGGGCTTCACTGTTGTCGCTGGTCGATCGTCTGCTGGTGATCGATCGTGGACAAATTCTCGCCGATGGCCCGAAAGCCGCCGTGATGGAAGCGTTGAAGAAGGGGCAGATCAGTGTTGCTTAAGTCGGGTTTCAAGGATTCGATCCGTCGCTACTTCAAGGGTTCGGCATCGTTGCAGGGCCAACCGCTGCCGGAGGTCAACAAAGCGCTGATCGAAGACGCCCCGCGCGTCGTGCGCCTGACCATCTGGGCGATCATCGGCTTCTTTATCTTCCTGCTGCTGTGGGCCAACTTCGCCGTGATCGACGAAGTGACCAAGGGCGACGGCAAGGCGATTCCGTCGTCGAAGATCCAGAAAATCCAGAACCTTGAGGGCGGGATCATCTCTGAACTGTTCGTCAAGGAAGGCCAGATCGTCGAAGCCGGCGCACCGTTGATTCGTCTCGACGACACGCGATTCGCCTCCAACGTCGGCGAAACTGAGGCCGATCGTCTGTCGATGCTGCTGCGCGTTGAGCGTCTCAGCGCAGAGGTCGACGACCGTCCGCTGAATTTCCCCGAGGACGTGCTCAAGGCTGTTCCGGGTCAGGCAAAAAGCGAAGAGTCGCTGTACATCAGCCGCCGCCAGCAACTGCATGACGAGATCGGTGGTTTGCAGGAGCAGTTGATTCAGCGTCAGCAAGAGCTGCGCGAATTCGCCTCCAAGCAAGCGCAGTATCGTCAGCAGCTCGGCTTGCAGCGTCAGGAAATCAACATGTCCGAGCCGCTGGTGGCCCAGGGCGCGGTGTCCCCGGTGGAAGTCTTGCGTCTGAAGCGTGCCGAGGTGGAAACCCGTGGTCAGCTGGATGCGACGACGCTGGCCATCCCGCGTGCCGAATCGGCGATCAAGGAAGTGCAGCGCAAGATTGATGAAACCCGTGGCAAATTCCGCAGTGAAGCGCTGACCCAACTCAACGAAGCACGCACCGACCTGAACAAGGCCAGCGCCACCGGCAAAGCGCTGGAAGACCGCGTCAGCCGCACGCTGGTGACATCGCCGGTGCGCGGCATCGTCAACAAGCTGCTGGTCAACACCATCGGCGGCGTGATCCAGCCGGGCAGCGACATGGTCGAAATCGTACCGCTGGACGACACCTTGCTCGTCGAAGCGAAGATCCGTCCGCAGGACATCGCCTTCCTGCACCCGGGGCAGGAAGCGATCGTGAAATTCACTGCCTACGACTACACCATCTACGGCGGGCTCAAAGCCAAGCTTGAGCAGATCGGTGCCGACACCATCACCGACGAAGACAAGAAAACCACGTACTACATCATCAAGGTGCGCACTGAGCGTAGCCACTTGGGTACCGATGAAAAGCCGTTGCTGATCATCCCGGGGATGGTTGCGTCGGTGGATATCATTACCGGCAAGAAGTCGGTGTTGAGTTATTTGCTCAAGCCGATCATCCGCGCGCGGGCTGAGGCGTTGCACGAGCGTTGATTTTTTAGTGACCTCACTGGCCTCATCGCGAGCAGGCTCACTCCTACAGTAACCGCATTTCTCCAGATGGAATGCGATCCCTGTAGGAGTGAGCCTGCTCGCGATGGCGGCAGCCCAAACACCACATCTCTGTCAATAAGTGACAAAAACCGTCACTCACCACTCAGTCCATTCCTCACCATTCGCCATATCGTTATTCAATAACGGTATTTAATCTCCAGTTCTTATAGCTATAAAGTCATCCCCCTGCGTACCTGCCGACCAATCGGCGCGCCGCACGACCTGAACCAACACGCAATCCAGCGTGAGTGTCTGATCGACGAGCGCGCCCGTGAGCGCGCCGTGCGTGGGAGATGGAAAGATGTCCGCAGCTACTGCTTCCCCAAGCGCCGCGACCGCCGCGCCGCAATCCTTTGAAATCCGCCCGTTCAGCGGTGCCGTCGGCGCCGAAATCATCGGCCTCGACCTCACCCGGCCGATCAATGATCAAGACTTCGCGCGCATCCATCGCGCGCACCTGGATCACCACGTCGTGGTGTTCCGCGACCAGCAAATCACCCCGCAGCAACAGATCGACTTCAGCCGCCGCTTCGGCGTGTTGCAGATCCATGTGCTCAAGCAATTCCTGTTGGCCAACCACCCGGAAATCCTCATCGTTTCCAACATCGTCGAAAACGGCCAGAACATCGGCCTCGGCGATGCCGGCAAGTTCTGGCACTCCGATCTCTCCTATAAAGAACTGCCAAGCCTCGGCTCGATGCTTCACGCGCAAGAACTGCCGTCCGAGGGCGGCGATACGTTGTTCGCCGATATGCACAAAGCCTGGGACAACTTACCCGAAGCGTTGCGCAAAGCGGTCGAAGGCCGCAGTGCTGCGCACTCCTACACGGCGCGTTACAGCGAAACCAAATTCGAAGGCAACTGGCGCCCGACCCTGACCCCGGAGCAATTGGCTCAAGTCGCCGAAGTGGTGCATCCGGTGGTGCGTACGCACCCGGAGAACGGACGCAAGGCGCTGTTCGTCAGCGAAGGTTTCACCACGCGCATCGTCGGCCTGCCGGAAGACGAGAGCCAGCAACTGCTGAGCGAGCTCTATGCCCACAGCGTGCTGCCGCAAAACATCTACCGCCATCAGTGGCAGCCCCACGACCTGGTGTTCTGGGACAACCGCTCGCTGATCCATCTCGCCGCCGGCTGCCCCGCGCACCTGCGCCGCAAGCTGTATCGCACGACCATTCAGGGCGACGCGCCTTTCTGATTCGCCGGAGATTGATCAAAAAATGAACGCTCCCTTGCCAGGCCACGCGGCCAGCAACCCGATCGCCCGCAGCGACGCGTTGCTGGCGGTCGATCATGTCAGCCTCGAATACCGCACGCCGCAACGCGTAGTGCGCGCCACCCACCAAGTCAGTTTTGAAATCGACCCGGCCGATCGCTACGTGCTGCTCGGCCCGTCCGGTTGCGGCAAATCCACCTTGCTCAAAGCGGTCGCCGGGTTCATTCAGCCGTGCGAAGGTGAAATCCGCCTGCAAGGCCAGCGCGTCGACGCACCGGGGCCAGACCGGATTGTGGTGTTTCAGGAATTCGATCAGCTGCCACCGTGGAAAACCGTCAAACAGAACGTGATGTTTCCGCTGCTCGCTTCGCGCACCCTGAAGAAAAAAGCAGCTGAAGAGCGCGCGCTGCACTATCTGGAAAAGGTTGGGCTGGCGGCGTTTGCCGATGCCTACCCGCATACCTTGTCCGGCGGCATGAAAGCGCGCGTGGCGATTGCCCGGGCGTTGGCGATGCAGCCGAAAATCCTCTTGATGGACGAACCGTTCGCCGCGCTCGATGCACTGACCCGACGCAAGATGCAGGAAGAGTTGCTGCTGCTCTGGGAAGAAGTGCGTTTCACCCTGTTGTTCGTTACCCACTCGATTGAAGAAGCGTTGGTGGTCGGTAATCGCATCCTGCTGCTGTCGCCGCATCCCGGCCGAGTGCGCGCCGAAGTGCACAGCCATCAATACGACTTGCACAGCTTGGGTGGCGTGGCGTTTCAGGAATCGGCGCGGCGCATTCATCGCCTGCTGTTCGACGAAGGCCAGTCGCCGGAAACCGAGCGTGACCACGACTTCAACGACATTCGCATCGCCTATTGAGCGGCCAGGAGGACAACCCGATGAGCCAATCATCATCCGTGCGTGAAGAATTCGAAATTGTGCTGGAGCCGCTGACTGAAGTGCCGGTTGAGCGTGATCTGTCGCTCGGCACGCGGCTGTGGCAACAGGGCTGGCTGCGTAAAGGCCTGATCCTGATTGTGCTGGCGGTGCTGTGGGAAGTGGTCGCGCGGATTCAGAACAATGACCTGATGCTGCCGAGTTTCCTGCAGACCAGCCACGCGCTGTTCGAGGGTCTGCTCAGTGGTGAGTTGTTGGCCAAGGTGTGGATATCGCTGGTGGTGCTGATCAAGGGCTACCTCATCGGCATCGTTCTGGCGTTTGCCCTGACCACGCTGGCGGTGTCGACGCAATTGGGCCGCGATCTGCTGAGTACGATGACCTCGATGTTCAACCCGCTGCCGGCGATTGCTCTGTTGCCGCTGGCGTTGCTGTGGTTTGGCCTGGGGCAGAACAGCCTGATTTTCGTGCTGGTGCATTCGGTGTTGTGGGCCCTGGCGCTGAACACCTATGCCGGGTTTCTCGGGGTTTCGGACACCCTGCGCATGGCTGGGCGCAATTATGGTCTGAAGGGTTTGCGACTGGTGCTGTTCATCCTGATCCCGGCGGCGCTGCCGTCGATTCTCGCCGGGTTGAAGATCGGCTGGGCGTTTGCCTGGCGCACGTTAATCGCCGCTGAGCTGGTGTTTGGCGCGACCAGTGGCAAGGGTGGGCTGGGTTGGTACATCTTTCAGAATCGCAATGAGCTGTACACCGACAAGGTGTTTGCCGGGTTGGCGGTGGTGATTCTGATTGGCTTGCTGGTGGAGAATCTGGTGTTCGATACGCTGGAGCGGGTGACCGTCAAGCGTTGGGGGATGCAGCGGTAATTTTTGGCGTGACGGCTGGCTCCTTCGCGAGCAGGCTCGCTCCCACATTTGATCTCCTGTGGGCACAGGTTTTATGAACGACTGAAGTCCATTGTGGGAGCGAGCCTGCTCGCGAAGGCGTCTTTGAAGGCGCCGCCAAAGCTGAGGATGTTTGCTAGCATTGCGCCCAGATCAATCCTGATCAGCCAAGAGTGCTCAGTATGCAACTCCCGGACATGAACCTTCTGGTCGCCCTCGACGCCTTGCTCGACGAGGGCAGTGTGGTCGGCGCCGCGCGGCGGATGAACCTCAGTCCGGCGGCGATGAGCCGCACGCTGACGCGAATCCGCGAAGCTATCGGCGATCCGATTCTGGTGCGAGCCGGTCGGGGTCTGGTGCCAACGCCCAAAGCCCTGGAATTACGCGAGCAGGTGCGCGATGTGGTCGAGCAGGCCGCGCTGTTGTTCCGCTCCGCCGACACCGTGGAGCTGGGCACGCTGCGTCGGCGCTTCAGCATCCGCGCCAATGATTTTTTCATTGGCGTTTACGGCGGCAAGCTGTTCGACACCCTCGATCAACTGGCGCCGCACTGCGAGTTGCGCTTTGTCCCGGAAGGCGATGGCGATGATGAAGCCCTGCGAGAAGGGCGCATCGATCTGAGCGTCAGCAACACCCGGCCCGTCACCCCTGAAGTCAAAGTGCAGAACCTGTTTTCTACGCACTTTGTGGGCTTGGTACGCGAAGACCATCCCTTGCTCGACGGCGAAATCACTGCCGAGCGCTATGCCGGGTTTTCCCACATCAGCATGTCGCGCCGCGGCATCGCTCGCGGCCCGATTGATACCGCGCTGAATGCGCTGGGTCTGGAGCGGCGCGTCGCGGTGATCGCGCCGAGTTTCCATGCGGCGATGTTTGCGTTGCCTGATTCCGACCTGATCCTGCCGGTGCCCAAGGAAGCGCTGCTGAGTGTGCGCCGGCTGGGTTTGAAACTGCGTTCGTTCGACCTGCCAATCCCTTTGCCGACGCTGATGCTGACTCAAGCCTGGCATCCCCGATTCGACAAGGATCCCGCGCACCGCTGGCTGCGCGAAACCCTCAAGGCCTGTTGCGACGAAACGTGGCTGGCGGCCCAGCCTTAATCCCCGAGAAAACACAAAACCCTGTGGGAGCGAGCCTGCTCGCGAAAGCGCTGGATCAGTCACCCATGATATTGACTGACCCGACGCCTTCGCGAGCAGGCTCGCTCCCACAAGGGAAGTTCATTGTTGTGTCTGGCGCACTTATAACCTGCCAATAAGTCAATTTTCGTCATTGCCAAGCCCGACTAAGATGCTCCGGTATTTTTCCCTCCGGAGTGTGAATTCATGACATCCCTGACGGCAGCAGCGCCCATCGCTGCGGCCAGCCCGGCGACGGCGGCCACGCCACCGGTGTTCGGGGCGCGGATCATCATTGGCCTGGTCGGCGTGCTGCTGGCGGTGCTGGTGTCGGGCCTCAACGAGATGGTCACCAAAGTGGCCCTGGCCGACATCCGTGGCGCGCTGAGCATCGGTTACGACGAAGGCACCTGGCTGGTTGCCAGTTACACCGCCACCTCGGTCGCGGCCATGGCCTTCGCGCCTTGGTGTTCGGTGACCTTCTCGCTGCGCCGCTTCACCCTCTGCGCGATCGGTCTGTTCACGTTGCTCGGCGTGCTGTGCCCGTTCGCACCCAATTACGAAAGCCTGTTGCTGATGCGCATCCTGCAAGGCCTCGCCGGCGGTGCGTTGCCGCCGATGTTGATGACCGTGGCCCTGCGGTTTCTGCCCGCCAACATCAAGCTTTATGGTCTGGCTGGTTATGCGCTAACGGCGACATTCGGCCCGGGTCTGGGCACGCCGCTGGCCGGTTTATGGACCGAATACGTCGGTTGGCAATGGACGTTCTGGCAGATCATCGTGCCGTGCCTGATCGCCATGGCGGCTGTGGCGTATGGCTTGCCGCAGGATCCGCTGCGCCTGGAACGCCTCAAGTCATTCAACTGGAAAGGCCTGCTGCTCGGCTTTCCGGCGATCTGCATGCTGGTGATCGGTTTGCTGCAAGGCAATCGACTGGACTGGTTCGAGTCGAGCCTGATCTGTGGATTGCTCGGCGCCGGCTCGTTGCTGCTGGTGGCGTTTTTGATCAACGAGTGGTCGCAGCCGATTCCGTTTTTCAAATTGCAAATGCTCGGTATCCGTAACCTGTCGTTCGCGCTGATGACCCTGGCCGGTGTGCTGATAGTTCTGCAGGCGGTGGTGTTGATTCCGTCGAGTTATCTGGCGCAGGTGCAGGGTTATCGCCCGGCGCAGACCGCACCGATCATGCTGATCGCCGCATTGCCGCAGCTGATTGCGCTGCCGTTGGTGGCAGCGTTGTGCAACCTGCGCTGGGTCGATTGCCGCTGGGTGCTTGGCATGGGTTTGAGCATGTTGACGCTGTCCTGCCTGGGCGGATCGCTGCTGACTTCAGAATGGATTCGCGACAATTTCTACGTCCTGCAATGGCTGCAGATCTTCGGTCAGCCGATGTCGGTGTTGCCGCTGTTGATGTTGTCCACCGGCAGTATCCAGCCGCAGGACGGGCCGTTCGCCTCCGCGTGGTTCAACACGGTGAAAGGCTTGGCGGCCGTGGTCGCTACCGGGGTGATCGAAGCGCTGACCACCGCGCGTCTGCATTTCCATTCGACCATGTTGGTCGACAGCCTCGGCAATTCACCGCTGGCCGATCGCAGCGATCCGGGCCTCGCCCATCGCCTGCACGAACAGGCCGTGGTGCTGACTTCTTCCGATCTCTACGTGTGCATGGCTGGCGTCGCAGTGGCGTTGATCCTGCTGATTTTCTGGCTGCCGACGCGGATTTATCCGCCGCGCGCACCGACCTGATTGCTGCACTGAACAATGAAGGTTTTTATGACGACTCAAGCAAAGCAAAAACTTGCGGTAGCCGTGGCGGCCGCGCTGGCCGTAGGCGTACTGGTGTATCTGGCGCTGCCCGGTGTGTTTGGCAAACGTACCCAGCAAAATACCAACGACGCGTTTGTGTCCGCTGATTACACCCTGGTGGTGCCGCGTGTGGCCGGCTTCATCAAGGAAGTGCTGGTGGAAGACAATCAGCAGGTCAAAGCCGGGCAGTTGCTGGCGCTGATCGATGATCGCGATTTGCGTGCGTCGGCTGAAGCGGCGGATGCGCAAACTCTGGTGGCGCGGGCGCAGTTGCAGAACGCCAAGGCGACGCTGGAGCGCCAGACTTCGGTGATCGCTCAGGCGCAAGCCTCGGTAGTCTCGGCCAAGGCGGAAATGGCGTTCGCCCAGCAGGAATTGAATCGCTATAACCACTTGGCGGGCGTTGGCGCCGGCACCGTGCAAAACGCGCAACAGGCGCGCACGCGCATCGATCAGGCCACGGCTCATCTCGACACCGCCACGGCGAAACTGGCGGCAGAGCGCAAGCAGGTCGACATTCTTACCGCTCAACGAGATGCGGCCGAGGGCAGTTTGAAGCACGCACAAGCGGCGCTGGAAATCGCCAGTTTCGAACTCTCCTACACGCGCATCACTGCGCCGCAGGACGGCATGATCGGCGAGCGTGCGGTGCGCGTCGGCGCCTATGTGACGCCGGGCAGCAAGCTGCTGGCCGTTGTGCCGCTGAAACAGGCTTACGTGGTGGCCAATTTTCAGGAAACACAACTGACTGACGTGCAGCCGGGGCAAGAGGTGCAAGTACGCGTCGACAGCCTAGGTGGTGAAGCGCTGACCGGTCGCGTCGAGAGTATCGCCCCGGCGACGGGCGTGACCTTTGCGGCGGTGAAGCCGGACAACGCCACCGGCAACTTCACCAAGGTGGTGCAACGGATTCCGGTGAAGATCATGCTCGAACCGGGTCAGCCGTTGGCCGAGCGCTTGCGCGTGGGGATGTCGGTGGAAGCGAGTATTGATACCGCCAGTTCGGCGATGTCGGTGCGTGAGGTGACTCAGCGATGAGCATTATTGACCGAACCGACGCCTTCGCGAGCAGGCTCGCTCCCACAGGGAAAACGCAATCCAAAATGTGGGAGCGAGCCTGCTCGCGAAGAGGTCAGTGGCAGCAAATCAGTTTGAGTGCCTTGCTAACAGTAAGCCTCACCGCCTGCACTGTAGGCCCAGACTTCCAGAAGCCCGAAGCCCCACAAATCGCCGACTGGGCCAAACCCGCCAAGTCCGCCCCCAGTCAAGCCGTCAGCGAACCCCTCAACGAACGCTGGTGGGAAGTCTTCCACGACCCGCAACTCTCCGCACTCACTCAGCGTGCGGTGCAGAGCAACCTCGACCTGCAACTGGCCAGCAGTCGTCTGCAACAAAGCCGTGCCGCGCGCCAAGTTATCAGCGCTGACCGTTATCCGAGCACCGCCGCCACGGGCAGTTACGTGCGCAAACGCAACAGCGGCGAGGGCCTGAACGACCCGTCCGGGCACAACGGCGATTCCGCCTTCAACCTGTGGGATGCCGGTTTCTCCGCCTCATGGGAACTGGATTTCTGGGGCCGCGTGCGCCGCGAAACCGAAGCCGCCGACGCCAACCTCGAAGTCGCCGAAAACGACCGCCGTGGCGTGTTGCTTACTGTGCTTGCTGATACCGCACAAAACTACGTTCAGTTGCGCGGCGTGCAGAACACTCGCGCGGTCACCGAGCAGAACCTCGATGTCGCCCGGCACAGCCTCAAGCTCTCGCAATTGCGTCTGGCCGACGGCGTGGCGACGGACCTCGACGTCGCCGAAGCCGCCGCGCAAGTCGCGGCCATCGAATCGCGCTTGCCGGCACTGGAACAACGTCAATCGCAGTTGATCAACGCCATCAGCCTGCTGATGGGCGAACCGCCACAGGCCCTCGCAAAAGAGTTATCCACCGACGCCGCCGTGCCGCAGTCGCCGCTGCAAGTCGCCATCGGCCTGCCGTCGCAACTGGCCGAACGGCGCCCGGACATCCGCCAGGCCGAAGCGCGACTGCACGCGGCCACCGCCAACATCGGCGTGGCCAAGGGTGATTTTTATCCACGCATCACCTTGTCCGGCAACCTCGGCTCGCAAGCCATGCAACTCAGCGATTTCGGCTCCTGGGGTTCGCGTGCCTTTGGCATCGGCCCGCAATTCAGCCTGCCGCTGTTCGACGGCGGACGCCTGCGCGGCGTGCTGCAATTGCGTGAAGCGCAGCAGCAGGAAGCGGCCATCGCCTACCAGCAGACCGTGTTGCGCGCCTGGCATGAAATCGACGATCAGTTGACCGCTTACAACGCCAGCCAGCGCCGCCGCGACAGCCTTGCCGAAGCCGTACGTCAGAACCAGATCGCCTTGCGCACCGCGCAACAGCAATACGTCGAAGGCGTGGTCGATTTCGTCAACGTTCTCACCGTGCAAGGCGCACTGCTGGCAACGCAGGAGCAATGGGTGGAGAGCTCCACCGGCGTGTCGCTGGCCATGGTCGGGCTGTACAAGGCTTTGGGCGGCGGTTGGCAATCGGTGTATCCATAGGCGAAAATCGCCGCCGGGTTGCCGGGTGTCGTGAAAGCGCCAACCGGCATCGACGGTTCCGCCGTGGCTGACCTAAAGTGATGGGCAGGTTGGCGCGTCATACTCTCGTGGCGCTGCGGCGCGGCAAGAGGAAGCGATGGCGGTCAACAGAGTCACGCCAATGGGCGACACGCAAGATCCGTTTGCCGCGCCCGGTTCCTGGTTCGGCAGCCTGCGTTGGGTGCGCTGGGTAAAAAATCACTGGCTGTGGCCAATTCTGGCGCTGGCCGCGTTCGTGCGTTTTTATGACCTGACGGCGGCGGCGATCTGGGGCGATGAAGGCTCCAGCCTGCTGCTGGCGCGCTACTCGCTGAGTGAAATCTGGCAACACGCTGCGTTCGATGTGCATCCGCCGCTGTACTTCATGCTCTTGCATGGCTGGATCGGGTTGTTCGGGGACGGCATCTTTGCGCTCCGCTGTCTCAGTGCGCTGGCCGGCATTACGGCGGTCGGACTGGGCATTTGGCTGGTGGACCGTCTGGCCACTCGACGCGCCGCGTTTATCGCCGGATTGTTGCTCGCACTGCTACCGACCGCGGTGCGTTACAGCCAGGAAGTGCGCATGTACGCGCTGCTCGGTGCGCTGCTGCTCGCCGCGAGCCTGGCGCTGGTCTACTGGATCCGGCGCCCGCAACGCCGTGACTATCTCGTGGTTTACGTGGTGTTGATGAGTGCGGCGTTCTACACCCATTATTTCGCCGTGATGGCCGCACTGTGTCACTGGGTTTATCTGCTCGGCATTCGCGTGCAGCGCGGTTATCGCTTCCGGCATATCCAGCGCGCGGACTGGTGGTTGGCGAATCTGGCAATAGGCGTGCTGTATCTGCCCTGGTTGCCAAAACTGCTCGACTTGATGCAGCACATGCAACAACTCGAAGTCGGCGGCGATGTCGGTTGGGAGCCAGCGGTGACGCTGGGTTCGCTGCCGTCGATGATCTGGTCATGGCTGATTCAGGACGATGGCGAGAGTCTGCCGCTGCTGGTCTTTGGCGCGCTGCCGTTGGCACTGCTGGTGCTGGCAGTTGTCGCCGTCATGCGCGATCGCAGTGTGTCGCGCGGCAGCATTCTGCTGGCGCTGTACACCGGTCTGCCGCTGTTGCTGGTGTATCTGGTGTCGTTCATTACGCCAGTGTTCATCGAGCGTTATCTGACGGCGTACGCCCTCGGCCTGCCGATGCTGACGGCGTTGGCGATCGACCGTTTGTACAACCGCGTGCGGATGTTGGCATTGGCGGTGCTGCTGTCGTTGATCGCTGTGGAACTGGTCGGCGTGAACAACAACGCCACGGTCGACAGTCATGATCAACTCGACACGGTAGTGACGTACGTCAACCAGCATTTCCTGCCCGGTGACCGCATCGTCACCAGCGACATGCTCTGGTATCTGAGCTACGTCTACTACGATCGCACTGGGGCGCAGGTGCGCCTCTTCACGCCACCGAAAGCCGATGGCCAATCGACGCGGCCAAATGAGTACGGGTTCGGCACGCTGGTGACGAGTGATGTCTATTTGAACAGCCTGACGGAGCTGCCAGCCGGAGGCCGGGTCTGGCTGGTCGGAACCGTCGACGAGCCACAAGAGTTCTCACCGCTACCCGCAACCTGGCAGCCCAGCGCTGAAGTCCATGCGGGCGGGATGCAAGCACGCTTGTTCGTGCCCAAACCTGCGGGTGAATAGGCGGGTCAGGATTTCCCCGACAAATCCGCCATGCCCTTGAGCAATTCAATCGGCAACGGAAAGACAATCGTCGAACTCTTGTCACCGGCAATCGAACTCAAGGTCTGCATATAGCGCAACTGCATCGCCCCGGGCTGGCGACCGAGCATTTCTGCTGCTTGCATGAGTTTTTCCGAAGCCTGCAATTCGCCTTCGGCGTGGATCACCTTGGCCCGCCGCTCGCGCTCGGCTTCAGCCTGTTTGGCAATCGCCCGCACCATCGATTCGTTGAGGTCGACATGCTTGATTTCGACGTTGGCGACCTTGATGCCCCAGGCATCGGTCTGCGCATCGAGCACTTGCTGGATATCGATGTTCAACTGCTCGCGTTCGGCCAGCAGTTCATCCAGTTCATGCTTGCCGAGCACCGCACGCAGGGTGGTCTGGGCTAACTGGCTGGTAGCGGAAAGATAGTCCTCGACCTGAATAATCGCCTTTTGCGGGTCGAGTACGCGGAAATACAGCACGGCATTGACCTTGACCGACACGTTGTCACGGGTGATCACGTCCTGCGGCGGCACGTCGAGCACCACGGTGCGCAGGTCGACCCGAACCATTTGCTGCACCACCGGAATCAGCAGGATCAGCCCTGGGCCTTTGACTTGCCAGAAACGTCCGAGCTGGAACACCACGCCGCGCTCGTATTCACGCAGGATGCGGAACGTCGAGCCGGCGAGAACAATCACCAACAGCAGCAGCGCAACAAAACCGATTTGCAGACCCATGATCACTCTCCGAGCGGTGCCGCGTCAGTCGCGGCCACTTGCAGCAACAATCCCTTGCGACCCACCACTCGCACCGATTGCCCGGTGTGCAGCGCAGTGGCGCTGAGCACTTGCCAGCGCTCACCTTGCAGTTGCACCCAGCCATTACGGGCATCGCCCGGTTGCACCGTGGTGATCGCGGTGACACTGCCGAGCAGGCCGGCATCGCCACTGACCGCGTGCCGGGGGCGGGTTTTCAGGGCGCGAATCAGCAGCGCAATCAACAACAGAGCGCTGATCAGGCCAAGGCCGATCATCATCGGCACCGGCAACTCGGCGTTGCTCAGAATCAGCGCGCCGATGACGAACATGATGATCCCGCCCAGGCCAATGACGCCGTAATTGGGCAGTGCAGCTTCAGCGATCAGGAACACGATACCCAAGGTGATCAGCCACAAACCGACCGGACTCATCGGCGGCAATGAAGTGTCGGCAGCGAGGGTTGAACCGCTGATCAGCAGGAGCAAGGCAAGCGCACAACATCGGCTGTTCACGTGACCCTCCGTGAGCGTCATGTCTGTTATTACAGTCTAGTTGAGGGTTGCACTGGCTGAGTTTTGATCAATGTGCGGATGTGTCCAGTGGGCGGAATTCTCTGCACCAACCCCTCGCCGAACTAGACTCAAAGACACGGCAACCACCGTTCAGCGCGACACCGAGGTGCATCATGCGCATGGCAAGAAAAGTACAGAGCAGCCTGAACCGGGCGCACTGCGAATACGACGTCGTCGCTCACCGGCATTCATCGAGCAGCCTGGAAACCGCACGGGTCGCCGGGGTGCCTGCCGAGCGGGTGGCCAAATCGATCATCCTCGACGACCACCATGGGCATTACCTGATGGCCGTGCTCCCGGCCAGCCGTCACCTGGACCTGAGCAAAGTGCGCACCAGCGGCGAATGGCAACTGACCCGCGAAAGCAATCTGGCGCACATTTTCGATGATTGCGAACGCGGCGCGGTGCCGCCGCTGGGTGGCTCTTATGGCCTGGACATGGTCATCGACCCGTTGCTGACGCGGCAGAAGGATATTTATCTGGAGGCGGGCAACCACAACTATCTGCTACACATGAGCATGCCGGAGTTTCTGAAAATGGTGCCGCATGCCGAGGTGCGGGAGTTGAGTGATTAGGTTTCGTGGCGCCGGCACTGACGCCTTCGCGAGCAGGCTCGCTCCCACAGGTTGATCGCATTCCCCTGTGGGAGCGAGCCTGCTCGCGAATAATCTTCCAAACACCCCATTCATCAAGGAATTGCTCAATGGAAAGCCCAACGCACAGCTTGCCATCCCTGTTCAAACAACTCGGCCTTCCCGACGATCCGGTCAACATCGACAAATTCATCGCCACCCATTCCCCGCTCAAACCCAAACTGCATTTGGCTGATGCGTTTTTCTGGACGAAGAGCCAAGCGGATTTTTTGCGTGACGAGATTTTGGATGACGCCGATTGGGCGGAGGTGGTGGATCAGTTGGATGTGTTGTTGCGTAAGGGCAGAAGTGTGTAAAAAAAATTGTAGGAAAAGGCTGTAATGTAAAAAAAACATGCGCGATGTAAAAAAAACTGGGCTTTAATCGTCGCAGTGAATTTTTTATGTGGACGATGACGATGCCAACTGTTGGATATGCCCACCTGCGTGATGCGCTGAAGCTTAATGCATTTGCCCCCAAGCGCATTGCGATGATCAAACCGGTTACCCGGATTACCTTGATCGGTGAGTGTCTAGCGGTTCCAAACGGCGTCGCGCCGGCACAGGGTTCGACACTTGAGCACATCTTGTTTGCTCTGAAGCATGAGGGAATAAACCTGTGCATTCTTGCTCAAGCGCTTGAAACCGTTGAAGCGGACGAGTTGCTAGGTGAGTTGAGCCGATCACCTAACGGGGTATTTATCCGCAAAGCCTGTTTTCTTTGGGAAAGTTTCACGGGCAAACAGCTGGAATATTCCGTACCGGTTCGGGGCAACGTTGTCGCTTTGTTTGATCCCAAGCGTTATGTCACCGGGCCTGCAATTCGAAATAGTCGTTGGCGGGTAGATTTTAACGGGTTGGGGTCAATGCGTTACTGCGCCACAGTCGAGCGTACGACGGAGCTGCAGGCGCTGCTTGATCTGGACATCCTTGGTCGAGCCCAGGCTTTTATGGCGACGTTGCCGCCGGAAATGATGGATCGGGCAATCAATTGGGCCTATCTGCATGAGACCCGCGATTCTTTCGCCATTGAGAAAGAAGAGCCCAACGAAGAAAAGTCGCGCCGTTTTGTTCGGCTTCTCCGCCAAGCCCATGAGCGAACAGAGTTGAGCGAAGACTATTTGGTCGAGTTGCAGAACAGTACGGTTTCCAATCCTTTCGATAAAGCTGTGCTTTTCCGTCATGAACAGAACCATTTACACAACGGCTTGAGAGGCGCAGCTGGCGTCAGCTATGTCCCGCCTCCACCGCAATTGTGCAGGGAGTTGATGGACGAGTTGATGAGTTTTGCCAATCACTCAGCCAAGCAGGTTGATCCGTTGATAGCTGCAGCGGTTGTGGCTTTCGGGTTTGTCTTTCTTCACCCGTTCATGGATGGCAATGGTCGACTTTCACGTTTCCTGATTCACCAGACGCTTTGCCACTCTGGCGCTCTAAAAAATGGTTTGTTGTTACCGGTTTCCGTAGCGATGAAACACGAAGAGTCTGGCTATCTCGAAGCGTTAAAGGAGTTCTCGAAACCAGCAAGAGAGTTCTGGAATGTCACTTGGCTGGACGCTGATCAGATGGCTTTCGATTTTATTGGGCACGACTCAATCTATCGATTCTGGGACGGGACTCAATGTGCAGAATTTACCTTGCAGATGGCCTTGCGAGCATTGGAAGTGGAGCTGCGCGAGGAGACCGAGTTTCTTGAAAAATACGACTACGTCATCAAAGAGGTGAATGGGCGTTTTGACGTACGGGGGAGCGACCTCTCGAAACTGGTAATGATGTGTCTGGACAACGGTGACAAAGTTTCAAAGCATCGACGTAAGCAGTTCCAGTTCAGCGTGCCGGAGGAGGTTTTCGATTTCATTGAGCAGATAGCGGGTGATTTCGATTCGGTAGGCTAACCCTGAACAGGCAATTTGTTTCAAAACTTGACTGAAATTCCCCTCCAATGCGATATTGATAGTTAGCAAACTAACAGTGTGCATTTCCCCTTGCCGAACGATCTCGACGCTCTCCAGATGAACATCAGCAGTGCCATGGTGGTGGCCGCCAGGCATTGGCGGAAGATCTGCCAGACCACGCTGGTCAACTATGGAATCTCCGAAGCCTGCGCCGTCCCGCTGCTAATGATCGGGCGTCTGGGCGAGGGCGTGCGCCAGGTGCAAGTGGCGCAGGCGGCCGGGATGGAGAGTCCGTCGCTGGTGCGTCTGCTCGATCAGTTGTGTCATTCCGGCTACGTCTGCCGCACCGAAGATGCCCAGGATCGCCGGGCCAAATGCCTGAGCCTGACCGACACCGGGCGTGAACTGGTGCAAGCGGTGGAGATCGAACTGGTGCGCTTGCGTCACGAGGTGCTCGAAGGCATCGAGCAAAGCGATCTGGAAGCTACGCTTCGGGTACTCAGAGCTTTTGAGGCGGCCAGTCCGCCTTTGGTGGTCAATTCTTGAACGGTTTTTTCTCCGGCATTCCGCCGGCCCGTGACTGGTTCTACGGGGTGCGGACTTTTGCAGCGTCGATGATTGCGCTGTACATCGCCTTGCTCATGCAAATGCCGCGTCCGTATTGGGCGATGGCCACGGTGTATATCGTCTCCAGCCCGTTTCTCGGGCCGACCAGTTCCAAGGCGCTGTACCGTGCCATCGGTACCTTTCTCGGTGCCGCGGCGGCGGTTTTTTTCGTGCCGATGTTTGTGCAGAGCCCGTATGTGCTGGTGGTAGTCATCGCGCTGTGGACGGGGATTTTGCTGTTCCTGTCTCTGCAACTGCGCACGGCCAACAACTACGCATTGATGCTTGCCGGTTACACCTTGCCGCTGATTGCCTTGCCGGTGGTGGATAACCCGCTGGCGGTGTGGGACGTGGCGGAAGCGCGGACCGAAGAGATTTTCCTCGGCATCGCCGTGGCTGCGGTGGTCGGCGCGATGTTCTGGCCACGCCGTCTGGCGCCGGTGTTCAACGACGCGGTGAGCAAGTGGTTCGCCGACGCAACGACCTATAGCCTGAAATTCCTCAGCCGCGATGTGCAGCCCGAAGAAGTCACCGCACTGCGCATGGCCATGGTCGCTAACTTCAACAGCCTTGAATTGATGATCGGCCAGTTGCCCCACGAAGGCGCGCGACCGCAAACCGTGCGCAACACCAAAGAATTGCGCGGGCGGATGATTCATCTATTACCGGTGATCGATGCGCTGGAAGATTCGCTCTACGCCCTAGAGCGGCGCACACCAGAGCTGGTCGAAAAATTCGCACCGCTGCTGGCCGCGACCCGTGAATGGCTCGGTCATCAAGATGCTGATCTCGACCGCTGGCAAGCGCTGAAAGATCAGCTCGAAGCCCTGCAACCGAGCGTCGAGGCGCTTGAGGATCGCAGGCAATTGCTGTTCTCCAACTCGATTTATCGCCTCGGCGAATTCATCGATTTATGGCAGGACTGTCGCAGTCTGCAGGACGCGATTCTTTGCGAACGCCAGGACAGCTGGCGCGCGGTGTATCGCCACTGGCGCCTGGGTCGTCTGACGCCGTTCATTGATCGTGGGCTGATGCTCTACTCGGTGGCCTCGACCGTTCTGGCGATCATCACCGCCTCGGTGCTGTGGATTCTGCTCGGCTGGCCGGACGGCGGTAGCGCAGTGATTCTGGCGGCGGTGGCCTGTAGCTTCTTCGCCTCGATGGACGACCCGGCACCGCAGATTTACCGGTTCTTTTTCTGGACCGGCATGTCGGTGCTGTTCGCCAGCCTTTATCTGTTTTTGATTCTGCCCAACCTGCATGACTTCCCGATGCTGGTGCTGGCGTTTTCCATCCCGTTCATCTGCGTCGGCACGCTGACGGTGCAGCCGCGTTTTTTCCTCGGCATGCTGCTGACGCTGGTCAACACCTCGTCGTTCATCAGCATTCAGGGCGCTTACGATGCGGATTTTTTCGCCTTCGTGAACTCCAACCTCGCTGGACCGATCGGCCTGCTGTTCGCTTTCATCTGGACGCTGGTGGCGCGTCCGTTCGGCGCCGAGCTGGCGGCCAAGCGCCTGACCCGTTTCAGCTGGAAAGACATCGTCCATATGACCGAACCGGCCAACCTTGCCGAACACCGCAAATTGGGCGTGCAGTTGCTCGATCGACTGATGCAGCACCTGCCGCGTCTGGCCCTCACCGGCCAGGACACCGGCATCGCCATGCGCGAAGTGCGCGTCGGCCTGAACCTGCTCGATTTGCTCGCCTACACCCCACGGGTGACCGGCGCGCCGAACGCGCTGTTGCAGCAAGTGGTCAGTGAAGTCGGCGAGTATTTCCGCGCCTGCCTCAAGGCCGGCGAACGCTTGCCGGCGCCAGCGCCGTTGTTGATGACCCTCGATCGCACTCGTCGCGCACTCAATGGCCACGGCGACGATGAAACCCGTCTGAATCTGTTGCACGCCTTGAGCGGTTTGCGTCTGGCGCTGTTGCCCGGCGTCGAATTCGTCTCCAGTGCCGACTCCGAAGAACCGCTGCCCGATGGAGCGCCCCTATGATCGGTGATCTGGACATCAGCGGCATTTTCCTGCCGACCCTGCTGGTGTTGATGGGCATCACTTATGTGCTGTTTTTGCTGGTGCATGCCGTGCTTACGCGCGTGCACTTTTACCGTCTGGTCTGGCACCGGGCATTGTTCAACGTGGCCCTCTACGCCGTGCTTCTGTACGGCGTGGACTCACTCAGTCGATACCTGATGACATGAAAAAACCGTTCTTGACCATCGGTCGCGTGGTACTGACCCTGCTGATCGTGACTTTTGCCGTTGTCCTCGTCTGGCGCATGGTGATGTATTACATGTTTGCGCCGTGGACCCGTGACGGCCACATTCGCGCCGACATCATCCAGATCGCCCCGGACGTGTCCGGATTGATCCAGCAGGTTGAAGTGAAAGACAACCAGTTGATCAAGCGTGGCCAGGTACTGTTCAGCATCGATCAGGATCGCTTCAAACTGGCGCTGCGTCAGGCCAAAGCGGCTGTCGCCGACCGCGAAGAAACCCTCGCTCAGGCCCAGCGCGAAGCCAAGCGTAACCGTGGTCTCGGCAACCTGGTGCCCGCCGAGCAACTGGAAGAAAGCCAATCGAAGGTTGCCCGCGCGCAATCGGCACTGGCCGAAGCCATGGTCACCGTGGACAGCGCCCAGCTCAACCTCGACCGCTCGGTGATCCGCAGCCCAGTCGACGGTTACGTCAACGACCGCGCGCCGCGTCCGCAGGAGTTCGTCACCGCCGGGCGTCCGGTATTGTCGGTGGTCGACAGCAATTCGTTCCACATCGACGGCTATTTCGAAGAGACCAAACTCGACGGAATTCATGTCGGCCAGTCGGTGGATATCCGCGTGATCGGCGACCGCGCCAAACTGCGTGGGCATGTCGAAAGCATCGTCGCCGGCATCGAAGACCGCGACCGCAGCAGCGGCAGCAACTTGCTGCCGAACGTTAACCCGGCATTCAGCTGGGTGCGGCTGGCGCAGCGGATTCCGGTGCGGATTGCCTTTGATGATGTGCCGGCAGATTTCCGCATGATCGCCGGGCGCACTGCCACCGTTTCGATCATCGACGATCAGAAAGCCGACGACCGCAAGCAGGAGCCCGTGCAATGAACCGGGCGCTGATGATCGCCGGGTTGGGCGTGATGCTCTCGGCCTGTCAGATGGTCGGGCCGGACTATCAGGTGCCTGAGGATGCGGCGGTGCAGCGCAAGGATTTTCAGGGTGAACTGGCCGTGGCCGGCAAACCGGTAGTCTCGGCGCCGGTGCCGGCCGATTGGTGGCGTCTTTATAAGGATGCGCGGCTGGATCAACTGGTGCAGCAGGCCATGGCCTCCAACACCGATTTACGCGTCGCGGCGGCGAACCTGCAGCGGGCTCGCGCTCAGGTCGATGAGGCCGAAGCCGCGGGCGGCTGGAGCGCAGGCGTGAAGATGGGCGCGCAGCGTTTGCAAGAGTCTGGTCAGGCATTCTTGCTGCCGGAAAAAGTCCCGGTCGATAACGTCGGCGACATCGGCATCAGCGCTTCTTATCAGTTCGATCTGTGGGGCACATTGCAGCGTGGCATCGAAGGCGCAAAGGCCAATGCCGACGCGACCCAGGCCGCGGCAGACACGGCGCGGATCACCTTGGTGGCAGACGTCGTGCGTGCTTACACCCAAGTCTGCGCGGCCAACGAAGAACGGGAAATCGCCGAGCATTCCCTCGACCTGCAATCGCAAAGCACCACGCTGACCCAGCGTCTGCGCGACGCTGGACGTGGCGATGAAACTCAGGTGACCCGCTCGCAAACCCAGTTCAAATCCTTGCGCGCCGAACTGCCCCGCTATGAAGCCGCGCGTCAGGCAGGGCTGTTCCGTCTGTCGATGCTGTTGGCGAAACCGGTCGATCAATTGCCGGCCGGTACCGCTACCTGCGCAGAACTGCCTAAAATCGCCCAACTGGTACCAGTCGGCGATGGCGCTGCGCTGCTCAAACGTCGCCCGGACATTCGCCAGGCCGAACGTCGTCTGGCCGCTTCGACCGCCGGGATCGGCGTCGCCACTGGCGAGTTGTATCCGGACATCAGTATCGGCGCGACCATCGGCACTGTTGGTCTCATCGATGACTTGGGTGATCCGTCGACCAACCGCTGGGGCTTTGGCCCATCGCTGAGCTGGAAGGTTCCGACCAACGGCGCCCGCGCGCGAATCCGCGAGGCAGAAGCGGCGACCCAAGGCGCCTTGGCGCACTTCGACGGCGTGGTGCTCAACGCCATTCGCGAAACCCAGACCGGTCTGGCCCAGTACAGCGCGCTGTTGCAACGCCGTGATGCGCTGGCCGATGCCGAGCAATCGGCGAAACTGGCCGCCGACCAGACCCACCGCTTCTTCCAGGCCGGCCGCGAGTCGTTCCTGGCTGACCTGCAAGCAACCCGCACCTACACCGATGTGACCGCGCAATTGGCCGCCGCCAACACCCAGGTTGCGATGAGTCAGATCGATTTGTTCCTCGCTTTGGGCGGCGGCTGGGAAAGCGGACGAACGCACGCGACAAGCGCCAGCAAACCCTGAGGCCGTTGCTATGCTTTGAAGTGTTGAAGGGGCGCCCCGTGCACAGCGCCCCTTCAGCGCACATTGCTAGCGCTGGTCTAGGGGAAACCAATAATGAAAAACCCTTACGCTCTCGGCTTCTGGTGCGCCCTGGTAGCGTTGGTGCTGCTCTCGGCCACTTATTTCTACGGCATCATGCTGGCTCACCAGATCGACAAGGCCATGGTCTTCCTCGACAGCGCCGTCGCGCTGATCGCGGTCATGGCAATCGTCGTCGTGGCGTGGGCGTCGGTTCAGGTGCAACGGGTCAAGAAACGGCAGCTTGAACAAGGCAAGACTCTGGTGCTGATCTGGGACACCAAAGTCGCTCTGCGCCGGGTCGAAACCGTGTTCGACCGGTATTTCTGGGGTAGCTACTGGCAACCCGGGCGGACCTTCGCCGAGGTCATGGGCGAGCTCACCGGCACGCCACTGGAAAAAAGCCTCGAAGCGCTGAAAAAGCAGTGTCTGGAACTCGACAAGCAGATTGATGGCGAGGGCTGGCACTGGCTCAACAATGCCCGGGAATTGTCCGACGTCGCCACGGCTATGGCCCGTGAACGCTATCAACTGGATTTTTGCGACCCGCGCGCCGACGGGCCGGGCGGGGCGGTGATTGATCGGGACTTTGAAGTGCTGGTGTACACCTGGACCGCGCGGCTGAAAAGCTTTGATCATCAGCTGGATGAGATCGAGGTTCAGTATTCCTGATTCTCTGCTGAATCATCTGGCCCCTTCGCGAGCAGGCTCGCTCCCACAGGTACAGTGTTGTCCTTGTGGGAGCGAGCCTGCTCGCGAAGGCGGACTGAAAAACACCGAAACTCTTCCCGCCTGTCGACTGTCCACAATTCCCATAGACACTCTTTAACCTTTAAACATTGGGCCAGCTCACGCGCCCGGTGCTAATCTCCACCGCTGAATTCAGCGCAGTCGAGCCGCGACCCGGTCACGGGTTCAGGGAAGACGACACTCACAGCCACGGAAATCGATCAGGTCATTCATGAATAAATCAGCAGGCGTGCTCCTCGGAATTGTTGTTGCCATCGGCGCGATCAGCGCAGGCGGGGCCTGGTACACCGGGACCAAGATCGAAGGCGTGCTGAACAACGCCGTCACCAACGCCAACCAAGAGCTGCAAACCGCGATGGCCGGCTCCAACGGCACCGCATCGCTGGAGCTGGTGTCGCTGGAACGCCACACCTTCACCAGCACCGCGCACTACCGCCTCAAAGGCGAAGGCGAGATGTTTGGTGATGCGCCGGTCGAACTGCTGTTCGTAGACCACATCGAACATGGCCCGCTGCCGTTCTCGCGTCTGGTTTCGCTGAAATGGCTGCCGGTCATGGCCACCAGCAACTACGAGCTGGAAAAGAACCCGGCCACCGAGAAGTGGTTCGCCGCCACCAAGGGCGCCGCGCCGCTCAAAGGCGTGACCAGCCTCGGCTACGACGAATCGACCACCAGCACCCTCGACCTGCTGCCGTTCGAAACTGCGCTGGATGAGCAGTCGAGCCTGAAGTTCTCCGGCCTGACCATGAATATCTCTGCTAATGCCAAAGCGCAGAAGGTCAAGGCGGACGGCTACATGGACAACCTGAAACTGGTCACCGTGGCTGAAGACCAAGCGCCGGTGCAGGTCGAACTCAACGGTCTGACCCTGGCCAGCAACCTCGCCAAGAGCAGCTATGGCTACTACACCGGGGAAAACACCCTGGTGCTGACCAACAGCAAAACCACCTTCGGCACCAAGCAATCGGTGCTTGGCGTGAAGAACTTCGAAATGAAGAACCTCACCGAAGAAAACGGCAGCAATGCCTCGGGTCGTGCTGACTACAAGATTGGCGAAGTCAGCCTCAATGACAAGAAAGTCGGCTCGGCGAACATGGCCATGAGCCTGAAAAACCTCGACATCCCGTCGACGATGTCACTGATGCAGATCTACCAGACCAAATTGCAGCCTTATGAAAAAGCTGCCGCCGAGGCAGCAGCCCAAGGCTTGCCAGCGCCAGAGCTGAACCTGACCGAAGCGGAAAATGCGCAGGTCAAAGCCGATCTGCAAAAACTGCTGGCCGCCGGCCCACAGTTTGCGCTGGAAAATCTCTCGTTCAACACCGCCAATGGCGAGAGCAAGGCCAATCTGGTGATCGACCTGACCAAACCGCAATCGATGGATCTGCCGCCGGATCAGTTGGGCAAACAACTGATCGCGTTGCTGGACCTGAATATTCAGGTATCGAAGCCGATGCTGGTCGATCTGCTCAGCGTGCAGGCGCAACTGGATGGTCAGACTGACGCCAAGGCGATCGTCGATCAGTCCAAGGAAGCGGCCGATATGTTCGCCGGCATGGCGGTCGGTTCGCAGCTGGCGGTCGTCGACGGCAGCAACGTCGTGACCAAGTTGCATTACGCCGCCAATCAGGTCGAATTCAACGGCCAGAAGATGACCGTCGAGCAGTTCGTCGGCTTCCTGATGAACAAGTTCGCCGGCGTCACGCAAGTGCAGTAATCCTGCGTTCTTGATAGCAACGCCCGGCCTCTGTATCGCACAGACGCCGGGCGTTTTGCTGTCTGGCGTTCGGGTTTTCGGCTGAACCGCCAGCACGATTCTGAACAATTATTGTGTTCTGGATATTGCTCTGCGCTTGCGTGCAAAACTGCCTGACTAAGCTTGGCCGTTGCATGTGCATTGGCGGCCACCGTTACGAAAGGGCAAGGAGGGCATTGCGACCCGGCTGGCCATGTAAGGATGCTGACGAATGCCGCGGATTGATGTTCCCGTATTACATCGTGGTTTACGCCCTTTGTTTCGAGTCGCGCTGTGCAGCCAGTTGCTCTGGCCGGCGCTGGCGTTTGCCGACACACCCTACGATCAGATGGTGCGCGACGCCCGTGCCGGGCAAACCACACCTGCGCTAACGGTTTTGCGTCAGGTGCCGCTCGGCCAGTCGACCACCGGGCAGATCAGCGATCACCTGCAGATCGCCAGTTGGGCCGGACTCGACGCCGAAGTGGTGCAGGTCTATGAAACCCAGGGCCGCGACCGCGTGCTGCCGGTTCAGGCGCTGACCGCCACTGCGCGCGCCTACCGCAACCTCAAGCGCTGGGATCAGGCGACTCAGGTCTACAACAAGGCTTTGGCGTTGGAGCCGGATAACGCCGACCTGCAACTGGGCCTGGCCCTGACTCAGGCTGACGCCGGTAAACCCGACGAAGCGGTGAGCCGCGCCAAAGCGCTGGTGGCGGCCAAACCTGATGATCCGTCGCGCCGCCTCGCCTTGGGCTACGCCCTGACCCGTGACAACAAACCTTACGACGCCCTGTTCGAATACGATCAGGCCTTCAAACGCTCCGGCAGCAAACCGGAAGTCGCCCGTGAATACGTGATCGCCCTGCAAAAGGCGCGTCTGCCGGAGCCAGCGCTGCGTCTGGCCAATCAGCGTCCGGGCCTGATCGATCCGGTGACCCTGCGTCGCCTCGAAGGCGATCTGGCCGCCGAGCGCGTGCGCCTCGCCGAACTCGCCACCCGCAGTGAAAAAGAACGCTACGTCATCGCCGATCGCGCGCTGGCCGACTACGACAAACTGCTCGCCAGCTGGACACCCGACGCGACCGCTCACGACGACGTGATTCGCTGGCGCATCGACCGCATGGGCGCGCTCAAGGCCCGGGCGCGTACCGCCGACGTCATCACCGAATACCAGAAGCTGCAAGCCGAGGGCGTGAGGATTCCGACCTATGCCCTGCGCTGGGTGGCCGCGTCTTATCTGGATCAGCGTGAGCCGGAAATCGCCACCGACCTGTATCGCCAAGTGCTGGCGGCGCCGGACGCCGATGTCGGTGATCGACTCGTAGACACCACTGCGCTGTACTACTCGCTGCTGGAAAGCGACCGCGCTGATGAGGCGCGCAAAGTCGCCGAGGACGCTGCCAAATCCCAGCGCCCGCGTGTCGAACTCAAAGGGCTGCCCATTGGCAACCCCAACGATGAATGGATGGACGCCCAGCAACTCGCTGCTCAGGCCGGCACTTACGGTTCCGACTTGCCGCACGGTGAGGAGCGTTTGCAAACCCTGGTCGATCAGGCGCCGGGCAACATCGGCTTGCGCCTCGCTCAGGCCGATCTGTACCTGGCCCGCCAATGGCCGCGTCGCGCGGAAAACCAGCTCAAGGAAACCGAGAGCATGGTGCCGCGCGACATGGGCCTGGAAATCGGTCAAGCCCACACAGCCATGGAACTGCAGGAATGGCGGCAGATGGATGTGCTGACCGACGATGTCGTCGCCCGTTATCCGGACAACCGCCAAGTGCAGCGTCTGGCCCGCGAACGTGAAGTGCATGACATGTCCGAACTGCGCGTCGAAGCCTACGGCGGCAAGGCCAACGGTGGCGGCAGTGGCGATGCCGGAGCCGTCAGCGGCAGCCGCGATTTTGGCATCCAGACCACCCTGTATAGTTCGCCGATCGATGAAGACTGGCGCGTCTTCGCCGGCGTCGGTTATGCCACCGGCGACTTCGCCGAAGGCACCGGGCACCACCGCTTTCAGCGAGTCGGCCTGGAACGCCGCACTCGTGACATGACCCTTGAAGCCGAAGTGTCCAATCACGATTACGGTTTCGGCGACAAACAGGGTGCGCGGCTGGCGATCGCCCGTGACATCAACGATCACTGGCAGTACGGCGGCAGCCTTGAATACCTCTCGGCAGAGACCCCGCTGCGCGCGCTCAACAGTGACATCAAGGGCAACGGCGGCAGCGGTTTCATTCGCTGGCGCGCCAATGAAAGTCGCGAGTGGCGCCTGTCGGTGAGCCCGTCGCACTTCAGTGACGGCAACAACCGCGTCGAAGCCTTGCTCACCGGCCGCGAGGGCGTTTACAGCGCGCCGAACGTGCAGGTCGATGCGGGACTGGAAGTCGGCACCAGCCACAACTCCAAGTCCGATGACGTGCCGTACTTCAACCCCAAATCCGACTTCAGCGTGATGCCGCTGGTCAACGTCAATCACGTGCTCTACCACCGCTACGAAACGGCCTGGAGCCAACAATTCCAGGCCGGCGCGGGGACGTACAGCCAGCGTGAGCACGGCACCGGCGGCATGGCGTTGCTCGGTTACGGCCAGCGCTATGCCTGGAACGACGTGTTCGAGGTGGGCGGTTTGCTCAGTGTGATCAACCGGCCCTACGACGGGGATCGGGAGACCGATCTGCGTCTGCTCGTCGACCTCACTTTCCGCTTCTAGAAGAGTTTGAAGATGCCTTTGATTTCGCGTTTCATCCTTCTGCTGGGAGCGCTGCTGGTCAGCGCCTGCGCCCAGCAAGCTCCGGCCTTCGCGCCGCCGTCCGAGCGTCCGCTGGCGGCCAGCGAAAAACCGTGGCCGAAAAACCACGTGCTCGGTATTGCCTATCACGACGTTGAAGACCGCGATCCTGATCAGGCCGTAGTTGCGGTGCGCACCGAGCGCCTGATCGAGCAACTCGCTTGGCTGCGCGAGAACGGCTACAAACCGGTCACCGTCGACCAGATCATGGCTGCGCGCAAGGGCGGCCCGGAGCTGCCGGCGAAAGCGATTCTGCTCAGTTTCGACGACGGTTATTCGAGCTTCTACACTCGCGTGCTACCGGTGCTGCGTGCCTATAACTGGCACGCGCTGCTGGCGCCGGTCGGCAGCTGGATCGACACGCCGCTCAATCAGCCAGTGGATTTCGCCGGTGCTCCGCGTGCGCGTTCCGACTTTCTGACCTGGGATCAGATTCGCGAAATCTCACACTCCGGGCTGGTGGAAATCGCTGCTCACACCGACGCCAATCACAAAGGTATTTTGGCCAACCCGCAGGGCAACCTGCAGCCTGCGGCGGCCACCCGGCGTTATGACCCAGTGACCAGACGCTATGAATCCGAGGCTGATTTCCAGGCGCGGATCCGCACTGACGTGAACAGCATCTCGGAAAAAATCCGCAAGGTCACCGGCAAGAAACCACGCGTCTGGGTCTGGCCGTATGGCGCGGCGGACGGCACATCGCTGACGGTGGTCGGCGAGGAGGGCTACGAAATGGCCCTGACCCTCGAAGACGGTCTCGACGCCCTCGACAACCTGATGAGCAGCCCGCGCTTTCTTGTCGCTTCGGATCCTGACGGCGAGCGTTTCGCCAACAGTATCGTCGACGTGCAGTCGGATTTCGTCATGCGCGTTGTGCATGTTGATCTGGACAACGTTTACGACCCGGATCCGGCGCAGCAGGACATCAACCTCGGAAAACTGGTGCAGCGCATCGCTGACTTGGGCGCCAACACGGTGTTCCTGCAAGCCTTCGCCGATCCCAAGGGCGATGGCCTGGTGCATTCGCTGTACTTCCCCAACCGTCACTTGCCGGTGCGTGCGGATATTTTTAACCGCGTCGCCTGGCAACTGCGTACCCGCGCTAACGTGAAGGTCTTCGCGTGGATGCCGGTGCTGAGTTTTGGTCTCGACTCGAAACTGCCGCGCGTGACCCGTTGGGACCCGAAAACCGGCATCACCTCGGTGGATCCGGATCAGTACCAACGCTTGTCGCCGTTCGATCCTGAAGTGCGACGGATCATCGGTGAAATCTACGAAGACGTGGCGCGCCTGACCTCGGTCAACGGCATTCTTTACCACGACGACGCGGTACTGTCGGATTTCGAAGATGCCGGTCCTGAAGCCTTGAAAGCCTACGCTGCCCACGGTTTGCCGGGTTCGATTGCCGCATTGCGCGACGATCCGGCAGCGATGCAGCGCTGGACGCGCTTCAAGAGCCAATACCTCATTGACTTCACCAACGAGCTGACCGCCAAAGTCCGTGCGATTCGCGGTCCGCAAGTGCAGACCGCACGCAACATCTTCGCCGAACCGATGCTCAATCCCGAGAGCGAAGCATGGTACGCACAGAACCTAGATGACTTCCTTGTGACTTACGACTGGACCGCGCCGATGGCCATGCCGCTGATGGAAAAACAGACCCAGGCAGAGTCCGGCCCGTGGCTGGAAGCGCTGGTGGCCACGGTCAGGAAACGCCCCGGCGCGCTGGATCGCACGGTGTTCGAATTGCAAGCACGGGACTGGACGAAAAAGGATCAGGCCGACATCGACGGTGCCCTTCTGGCGGACTGGATGGGCCGTCTCAAGCGTCAGGGCGCGACCAGTTTCGGCTACTACCCGGACAACTTCCTCGACAACCTGCCGGACCTGAAAACCGTAAGGCCTGCGCTCTCCAACAAATGGAATCCATAACATGCTGGATAGACTGTTAGCCCTGCTTGTTCTGGCGCTCGTCCTCGGCGTGCCGCTGGGCCTGATCTTCCTGGTGACCGGGCAGTTCTTGATGGACTTCGTGTTCTTCTACCCGTTGTTCATGTCCGGGTTGTGGATCGCCGGTGGCCTGTATTTCTGGCTGCACTGGGAGCGCCACTGGCCGTGGCAGGACGACACCCTGCCGCCGCCACTGGAAGGCGAGCCGCTGATCTCGATCCTGATCCCTTGCTACAACGAAGGTGACAACGCCGCCGACACCATCCACGCGGCGCTGGCCCAGCATTACCCGAACATCGAAGTCATCGCGATCAACGACGGCTCCAAGGACAACACTGCCGAAGTGCTCGACGCGCTGGCCAAGGAAGATCCTCGTCTGCGCGTGCTGCATCTGGCGGAAAACCAGGGCAAAGCCGTCGCATTGCGCATGGGCGCCATCGCGGCGCGCAGTGAGTATCTGGTGTGCATCGACGGTGACGCGCTGCTGGCGCCGAACACGGCAGCCTATCTGGTCGCGCCGATGCTGGATAACGCACGCCTTGGCGCGGTGACCGGCAACCCACGGATTCGTACGCGCTCGACGCTGGTCGGGCGGGTTCAGGTGGGCGAGTTCTCGTCGATTATCGGTCTGATCAAACGAACGCAACGGGTGTTCGGGCGGATCTTCACGGTCTCTGGGGTGATCGTCGCGTTTCGCCGCACGGCGTTAAACCGGGTTGGCTACTGGAGCCCGGACATGATCACCGAAGACATCGACATCAGCTGGAAGCTGCAACTCGATCACTGGAGCATCTTCTACGAGCCGCGCGCGCTGTGCTGGATCCTCATGCCGGAAACCCTCGGCGGCCTGTGGAAGCAGCGTCTGCGCTGGGCCCAGGGTGGCGCCGAAGTGCTGTTCAAGAACATTCGCGGCATCTGGCAGTACCGTCATCGTTACCTGTGGCCGCTGCTGTTTGAATACTGCCTGTCGACCGGTTGGGCGTTTACTTTCCTGTTGTCGGTGATTTTCTGGGGCGTGGGCAAGTTCGTGGTCATGCCAGAGGCTATTGCGGTGGATCACCTGATGCCACCGGCGTTCACCGGACTGCTGCTGGCGTTTGTCTGCCTGGTGCAGTTCGCGGTCAGCATCGTCATCGACCGACGCTATGAGCCGGGGTTGGGCAAGACCATGTTCTGGGTGGTGTGGTACCCGATCGCGTTCTGGTTTGTCAGTCTGCTGACCACGCTGGTCAGCTTCCCGAAAGTGCTGTTCGGCCAACATCAGAAACGTGCGCGTTGGGTCAGTCCCGACCGGGGTATCAAGCCGATTGGTGACGACGAAGAGGAGGTCATCAAATGAAAATCATCCGGACTCGCCAGCGGCCTTTTCTGGTCGTGGTCGATGTGGTGCTTACCGTGGTGGCGTGGGTGGGGCTGCTGTTTCTGCTGATCCGTGGCTTGTGGCCGCTGGTCGAAACTCACGCGGGCGGCCCGCTGATCGATAAATCTGCGTTCGACGCGCTGGGCACCCTGCAGATTTATCTTTGGATTGCCTTGGTCAACGCGGTGATTCTGATTTCCTGGGCACGTTATCAACAGCGCAAGAGTCGCAGTTTCGCGCAACGCCGGTTGCCTTCGCCGGTGATCGACGATGAAGGGTTGAGCAAGAGTTTCAAACTCTGCGATGACCGCTTTCAGAAACTGCGCACGCCCGGGGTGATGACCATTCACAACGATCAGGAAGGCGATATCAGTCACGTGGTGACGCATTTCTGGCCGGTGCAAAAGGAAGAATTGCCACCGCCGCTGGCACCGCTGGAGCACCCGCGCGTGATCTTTCTGCATGCCGAAGATGACGATAATCGCGAACCCCTTACCCGGCTTTGATCGTTCCCACGCTCTGCGTGGGAATGCCTCTTGGGACGCTCCGCGTCCAGTGACGTGCATTCCCACGCAGGAGCGTGGGAACGATCAATCGGCCGCTAATCGCGGATCAGTTCCCAAGCCTCTTCCATCGGCAGCGGTTGCTTCATGCGCTCGGTGAGTAACGCCATCGCTCTTTCTTTCTCGCAAGCCACGGCGGCAACTACCATACCGTTTCTACCGAACAGACCAATAAATGGCGGATGTTCAGGCTCGCCGAGAAACTCCACCTCATCCCAATGCTCGGCGTGGCCGAGGTAGTCGTAGTTCTTGCCGAAATGCCAAGTCCAGAAGAACGGCACGTCGAGGTAACGTTCGTCGCCACCGAGCATGTTGGCGGCAGCGATACGTGCGTGCTGCTGGGCCAGGCGCCAGTGCTCGATGCGTTGTAACTGGCCGTTCAACGGGAACGTGGCGATGTCGCCGATGGCCCACAGATTTTCGCTCACACGCAGGCCATCATCGACGCGCAATGACTGATCTTTTTCCCTCGGCAATGACGCGAAAGCTTCGGTGGCCGGGTGCACACCGATCCCCGCCAGAACCAGATCCGCAGAAAGCCGCAGGCCATTGTCCAGCAGCACGGCCTCTACCTTGTCGTCGCCGATGATCTCGGTGGCTTCGTGTTCGGTGATGAATCTCACCCCGTTCTGTTCGTGCAGCGCGCGGATCGCCTTGCCCACGGCTTCGCCGAACTGCGCAGCGAAGGGAATTGCGTGCCGAGCCAGCACTGTTACGTCGAGGCCATACTGGCGCAGGGCCGAGGCGCATTCGAGAGCGATGAAACTGTCGCCGATGATCACCGCGCGTTGCTCGGGTTTGGCGGCATTCATTATTTGCTCTGCCTGGGCTTTTGAACGCAGGACGAAGACCTGCGGCAGGTCGGCGCCGGGAAATTCCAATGGATTGGGTTCACCGCCGGTGGCGAGCACGGCCGCGTCATAACGCAGGGACTGACCGTCGTTCAGATGCAACGTCTGGTTTGCAGCATCCAGAGAGGTGATTTGTTTTTCCAGTCGCTCGATGCGCTGCTCTTTATAGAAAGTTTCATCTCGCAGCGGCGGCGCTTCCTCGGGTGGCATTTCCCCGGCGAGGACAAATTTGCTCAGCACCGTGCGGTCGTAACCGGCATCGGTCTCGCGGTCGATCATGACGATGCGGCCACCGAAACCCTTTTCCCGCAGCGCCGCTGCACATGCCGTACCAGCGGCGCCCGCGCCGACAATCACGAACGTACGCGAATCATCCGCCGGAGGAGTATGCGCATCGGGCAACGGTTGTTCATCGACCCAAACCTCATCGCCGCGCAGCTCCAGTGGATACCGCTTGAGGCTGTCGAGCGCTGGCGGCTCACATAGTGCGCCGTCTTCTGCGCGAAACGCCGCCTTGTGCCACGGGCAGATCAGCCGTCCGTGACACAACGCGCCGTCAGCCAGCGGCGCCCCGGCATGTGGGCATTCGCCCTGAAAGGCGCGTAACTGCCCACCGGCGCGCAGCAGCACAATCTTGCACTCGCCGATTTCAACTTGCAGGCCACGGTCTTCAGGGACATCGGCGATACGGGCGACACGGTGCAGGGACATGATCGGCTTCCTCGCGGGCATTTCTCTTGTGAGTTTGCGCCGCAGGGCGAGGTTCAGCCATTTGCCACTGCCACGGCACGAACGGTACAGCTATAGTTTGCAGGCCGACGACGGCCCAACTGCACAAGGTGCTCCCGGAATGACCCGATTGACCTCTCTCAACCCCTGGCTGGCGGCCATTGCCGTCACCCTTTGCGTGCAGTTTCCAGCGCAGGCGCAGGAGCGTTTCACCCTGAGCATTCCGGGTGTTTCCGATAACCGCCTGTTTACCTCGGCAGCGGCCAGCGATGCCGCCGGTTGTGGCGGCAAGAACCAGTCGCCGGCCCTGAGCTGGAACGCAGGTCCTGCCGGCACCCAGAGTTACGCGATCGTCATGCACGACCCGGACGGCCAGAAAGGCCTGGGCGTCGATCACTGGATTCACTACGGCATCAAGTCCACCACGCGGCAGATTGCAGCGGGCGTCGGCGCTAAATCCGCATTCGAAGGTGTCGGCGGCACCAACAGCAAGGGCAACACCCACTACATGGGGCCGTGTCCGCCAGTGGGCGACAGTGCGCACCACTACATCATCCAGATCTACGCGCTGGATCTGGCGCCGGATGCCTTGCCGGCCGGTTTGACCCGCGCCGAGCTGATGGAAAAAATCAAAGGTCACGTGCTGCGTAACAGCAGTGCGGTGCGGCGTTATCACCGCTGAAAATATTTTTAGCGGCGTTTAACCCGAACTGAAAGGGCTGCCCGTCTCAGTGGATGAATGATCAATTTCATCCCGAGGTCAGCCCCCATGTCACTTCCTCTCTTGCGTCCTGTTGCGGTTGCTGTGCTACTGGCGCTCGCCGGTTGCGGTGCTTCGTCCACACCCGATTCCGTCGCTGTGCCAGCGCCGGCGCAGCCTGAGGTGCTGGTTCAGCAGGAGGCGGTCATGGCTGACACCTCAATGGCCAAGCGCGCGCTGTACAGGATGCCCAATGCGGGCAGTGCGCCGATGCCGTTGAGTGAAAGTTATCCACAGGGCTATCGCGATACGCAGCGCGAGCAGTATCAGGCGCTGGCCGACAACCCGATCCATAGCGTCGTCGAAACCCCGGTTTCAACGTTCAGTGCTGACGTCGATACGGGCGCTTATGCCAATGTCCGTCGCCTGCTCAATCAAGGCCGATTGCCGCCGGAAGGCGCGGTGCGGCTGGAGGAAATGGTCAATTACTTCCCCTACGAGTACGCGCTGCCCAGCGACGGCTCGCCGTTTGGCGTGACCACAGAATTGGCTGCGTCACCGTGGAACCCGCACACTCGCTTGTTGCGCATCGGCATCAAGGCGTCCGACCGTGCCGTGACGGAACTGGCCCCGGCCAATCTGGTGTTTCTGGTCGATGTGTCCGGCTCGATGGATCGCCGCGAAGGCCTGCCGATGGTCAAAAGCACGCTGAAATTACTGGTCGATCAATTGCGCGATCAGGATCGCGTTTCGTTGGTGGTGTATGCCGGCGAATCGAGAGTGGTGCTGGAGCCGACTTCTGGACGTGAAAAAGCGAAAATTCGTACAGCCATTGAGCAATTGACTGCGGGCGGTTCGACCGCTGGTGCCTCCGGTATCGTACTGGCCTACCAAATGGCGCAGCAGGCCTTCATTCCCAAAGGCATCAACCGCATCCTCCTGGCCACCGATGGCGATTTCAATGTCGGCGTCAGCGACTTCGATAGCCTCAAACAAATGGCTGTGGATAAACGCAAAAGCGGGATTTCGCTGACGACCTTGGGTTTTGGTGTGGATAACTACAATGAACACTTGATGGAGCAACTGGCCGACGCCGGCGACGGTAACTACGCCTATATCGATAATCTGCGCGAGGCGCGCAAAGTGTTGGTGGATCAGTTGAGTTCGACCCTCGCCGTGGTGGCAAAAAACGTCAAACTGCAGGTGGAATTCAACCCGGCGCAGGTCAGCGAATATCGCCTGCTCGGCTACGAAAACCGTGCGTTGAAGCGTGAGGATTTCAGCAATGACAAAGTCGATGCCGGCGAAATCGGCGCAGGACACACGGTCACCGCGCTGTACGAAATTGTTCCGGCGGGTGAAAAGGGCTGGCTGGAGCCGCTGCGTTACGGCAAGTCGGAACCGGTTGTTTCCGGGAAAAGCGGAGAATTGGCGATGCTGCGTGTGCGTTATCAACAGCCTGAAGGTGAGAAAAGTCTGCTGATCGAGCGGCCGATCGCCAATCAGACCGCGCCGGCTAGCGAGGATCTGCGTTTTGCTGCTGCTGTTGCCGCGTTTTCCCAGCAGCTCAAGGATGGCCGTTACACCGGCGACTTCAGCCTGAAAGACACGGAGACACTGGCCCGTGGTGCTCGTGGCGATGATCGCTTCGGTTTGCGTAACGAGTTCGTGCAATTGGTCGAATTGGCGCAAAGTCTGCGCACCTCGATCGCTTCGAACGCGCTGGCCACTGAACGACGGATTGAATAAGTGAGTCGTCTGAAAGGCTTCATCAGTCAGCTGTTTGCCTCGGCAGACAGCTCAACCGCCAGCAGCGATGAGTCGCTGCTGGCGCGTTATCGCGAGGGCGACGGCGCGGCGTTCGAGATCTTGTACGCGCGCCATCGCCAAGGCTTGTACCGGTTTCTGCTCGGATTGAGCGGCAAACCGGAACAGGCCGACGAAGTATTTCAGGAGACCTGGCTGAGCCTGATCCGCAGCAGCAGTCGGCCACAAGGTCGGGCGACCTTTCGTACATGGCTGTTCCAGATCGCCCGCAATCGCTTGATCGATTACTGGCGTAAACACGGCGCCCGACAACCGCTACACGACAGCTATGACGAACAAGCGCATGCCGTCAGCGATGAAGCGAATGATCCCGAACAACTGCTCAGCCTCAGCCGTGACAGCCAGCGCCTGGAAAACGCCCTGCAAAGCTTGCCCGTCGACCAGCGCGAAGTGTTCTTGCTGCGCGCCCACGGCGACCTCGACCTGGCACAAATCGCCAGCCTCACCGAAACACCGCTGGAAACCGTCAAAAGCCGCTTGCGCTACGCCCAGCAAAAACTGCGTCGGCTGCTGGCCGAGGAGGTACTGACATGACTGACGCCCGCCAGACACCCGAAGATCCGCTAATCAAGCATGTGCGTGAACAGCACAATGCCGAACCGCCAGCGCACCTTGATGCGTTCATCCTCAACGCCGCGCATCGTCAAACCCCTGCGCCGAAATCAACCTTGTGGCAACGCTGGCTGGAGATCTGCCGCAAACCACGCTGGCAAGTCGCGTTTGCCAGCCTCGTCGGCGTGGCATTGATGTTGTCGCTGGTACAGCGCGCCCCTGAACCGCTGCGCCAGTACGACTACGCCCCAGCCCCCGAACTTGCCGTACCCATGACCGAAACGGACTCAGCGCAACTGCACCGACTGTCCGCCCCGGCCGGCGCCCTGCCGGCACCTGTGCCGATGATGGAAATGGCCGCGCCGATGCAAGATCAAGCGATCAGCGTCGATGAAACCAAACTCAGCAAACGCGCCGCTGCCCCGGCCAACGGCCTCGACGAACAACTGCGCGAAGTCCTGCGTCTGCGTGAATCCGGCCAATTGCAAGCCGCCGACAGCCTGTTCAACAACCTGCACAAACGCTACCCGAACGCCGATCTCGACGCCCGACTCGAACAGTTGCAGAAAAAATGACCGCCTGATCCCCCAGCCATTTGGCATTACCCCGCAAAAACGCGCACTATCGGGCTATTGCCAATGCGCTGGAGGACAACGTGGCAGCAAAAATTGACCGCATCGCCCAACTGCTCAACTGCCCGGAGAAGGGCGAAGAGATGCGGCGCGCGATAACTGAAGCACGTAAGGAATTTCTGCTGAATCAGCCGGAAGAGGATGTCGTTGATGAAGACGAGGTTTTCGAAGAGGAGGTTGAGGAGGAAGAAGACGAAGATGAGGATTACGATGAGTTTGACTGGACGACGGAGTGACGTCGTCCCAGTCTCTTTGCATCGCCCACAAAAAAGCCCCGGACCATCACAGTCCGGGGCTTTCTCGTTTAAATCAATGGTGCACCAGGCGGGATTCGAACCCACGACCCCTGCCTTCGGAGTCCTAAAAGTCGGCGTTTGGAATCAGTACGTTAGCGGGGATTAGCCGGAAAATCAATGAGTTGAGTTAGCTGGGGTTAGCGGGTTTTCGCCTCGGTTAGCTGGGCGAGTGTGGCAAAAATGTGGCACTTCAACCAGTTAGCCAAACGTAACCACACACACCTAATCGACCGATTTAGTCAGAGTGGTGAAGGGCAGTGAGCGGCCAGAAGTTGGACGGGGCGCTGCACCACCGCTTCGCTTATCAACAATGTTAAAAATTGTCGCTCAGGACCTACAGATCGTCCCTAGTGAGTTGCCGCACTACGATGAGCCTGTTCTGATAAACCTGTAATTTTTACGTGCATAACGAAGCGTAAGCGTCCCTGCCGTGCTGTGTGGTCTGACTATATGGCTTGGCGGCCTACACCAACAGCGGCAGTCCAAGCTCTTTCAGGAACGCGTTGTGTTTGTCTCGTGCCGTCTTTATAGACTCTTCCAGCGCGACCAGCTCGTCATTGACAGCCTTTAACTCAATCTCTTGCTCGATGCTGACGGTGCTGATGTAGCGGGAAATATTCAGGTTGTAGCCATTTTTCTCGATCTCCTCCATTTCCACCCTACGTGCATACCGGGGTTCTTCCTCGCGGAACTGGTAGGTCTCGATAATCTTGGCTATGTGCTCTTCGGTCAGCTGGTTTTGCCGTTTGCCTTTGTTGAAATGTTCCGCCGCGTTGATGAACAACACGTCATCCGGTTGTTTGCACTTTTTCAGCACCAGAATGCACACCGGAATACCCGTGGAGTAGAACAGGTTCGAGGGGAGGCCGATTACCGTGTCGATATGACCGTCCTTGAGAAGCTTGGTGCGGATTCGCTCCTCGGCGCCGCCTCGGAACAGCACGCCATGGGGCAGGATAATGGCCATCACGCCTTGGTCTTTCAAAAAGTGAAAGCCATGCAGCAGAAAGGCAAAGTCCGCAGCCGATTTTGGCGCCAGGCCGTGATTCTTGAAGCGCACGTCATCCGCCATGGCTTCGCTTGGGTCCCAGCGGTAACTAAAGGGTGGATTGGCGACCACAGCATCGAACACTGGTTTTTTCGCCGGGTTCAGCTCGCGCAGAATGTCCCAGTCGTTGCTCAGGGTGTCGCCGTGATAAATCTCAAACTCGGTGTCTTTGACCCCATGCAGCAGCATGTTCATCCGGGCCAAGTTATAGGTGGTGATGTTCTTTTCCTGGCCGTAAATCTTGCCGATGCCATGGGCGCCCATGCGCTTGCGTACGTTAAGCAGTAGCGAGCCGGAGCCGCAGGCGAAGTCCAGCACACTTTCCAGGCGTTTCTTGGTGCCGGTCTTTGGGTCTTGGCTGTCGAGGGTGACGAGGGCGGAAAGGATGTCGGATACCTGTTGTGGGGTGTAGAACTCGCCCGCCTTCTTGCCCGAACCAGCAGCAAACTGGCCGATCAGGTATTCATAAGCATCGCCCAGTGCATCAATATCTGTGGAGAAGTCCGCCAGCCCCTCAGCGATTTTCTGGATGATGGTACAGAGCTTGGCGTTGCGCTCCGTGTAGTTTCTACCCAGCTTAGGGGAACCCAGATCGATTTCTGAGAAAAGGCCTTGGAAGGTGCTCTCAAAAGACTCTGTCTCGATATATTTGAAGCCTGCTTGCAACGTGGCGAGCAGTTCATTGTCCTGAGTGCGGGCCAAATTGGCGATGCTGTTCCACAGGTGTACTGGCTCAATGACGTAATGCACCTTGCGGCGCATCTGTTTCTCGAAGGCGGAGACATCCGATTTGTTCTCCTCATACCAGACTTGTAAAGGAGTTGATGCCCCCGTTTTTAGCAAAACGTCAGTGGCTAGTTCTGGATAGTCTCTCCCAAGTTCCTTCTTAGCCGCTATCTCGTAGTTGTCCGAAAGGTAGCGCAGGAAGAGGAAGGACAGCATGTAGTCGCGAAAATCATCCGCATCCATAGCGCCGCGCAGTTGGTCGGCAATGGCCCAAAGGGTTTGGCCAAGTTGTTTTCTATTGGTGTCATTCATATGCTGGATTCGCTTATGGGCCTGGGAATGGTGCTGACGCCGCTACGGCTGGTTTAGCACCCGGTAGGTCAGGCAGGGCAAATTTAAATGTACTGATGAAGTCATTGAGAATGAGGCGGAACAGATTTTTATTGTCCTCGCCCATTTCGGTCGGCTCATGGATGGCGTACTTGCCATGGCTTAGCAATTGGAGGGCACGGTTGTAGAGCGCAGTATCTTCTTCGCTCGCGAGTGCTTTAAGGCAGAAGGAAATATCGGTATGACCAAAGAATGAGGCCGTTTTTTCCATGATGGTGCGCAGCGCATTGAAGTGGAAGGTGAAGAGCCTGCCAGAGGCGGGATTGGCGGCCGCCTGTAATTCTGCGAGTGCCGCAACGTGGTGGAAAAACGGAGTGTCGTCGGTGGCCCGCAGGGTAAAGGTATCTTCACCATTCACACGGTGCAGGTTGTAACGTTTGTGAGACACCTTCGGCTCCCCTTCCTTCGCTCGCCCAATCTCATTGCACATCACGTTGAAAAAGAGGGCGTGATGGGAGGAAAAGACAATCTTCATTGGAGCCGCTGCGCCACTCTGGCCTGCTCTGCTCGCTGCACGACGAAGAAGTTTGGCGAGGTCGCATGCGACGGATATAGCATTATTATCGTCCAGTGATGAAATCGGGTCGTCGATATAGACGTGCTTCACCGCCGGATAAGCGTCGGGATATTTCAAAAGCTGTTCAAAGATGGCCATGAAGACGCACCAAATAAAAATGTTCTGCTCACCGCGGGAAACTTTGATGTGCGACTGCTCGCCTTTGCGGAAACTTACGAACACAGGTCTGGAAAAAGATTCGTTGCCCTGCTGCACTTCTTGGAACGTGAAATCAAAGTCAAAGTCTGCGTAGCGCTTCAAATATTCATGAATAGCCGGCTCTAGAGGCTCATTCTTGAATCCATCAAAGAACCGCGATGACTGGTTTATTTCTAGGCCACGAGCGGTGTCATTTTCAATATCATTGTCCCAAGTGAACAGATCTTCAGTATAGGCGTTGAAGTATAGGGTATCTGCGATTCCATCCGGATTCTTTTTCGTCTTACGCTTTCCGATGTTCTTGAACTCCATCGAAAGCCGCGTCTTACCGGTGCGGTTGTAGGCATATACAAGAATGAGATCTGCGCCACCTAGATCGTCACGTAGCTTCCTTGCGAGCGTATTATGATTGGTATACTTGTTGATCTTTGGCTTGTTGCTCATGCCTCAGCCACCTCTATGCTCGGAAAAATCTGTTGGATCAGTCCTTTTTTGTACGTTTTGAGGGCTTCTAGCTTTTGGATATGCGCGGCGATGAGGTCGTCAAGGGTATTGAGGCAACCGGTGATGCGTTGTTGTTCGAGCATCGAGTTGGGAAAGGAGAAAACAACTTCGCCAATTTTTGTCGGCGATGTATGTCGCACCTTTGCGCCGGATGAGCTGGCATGAATCGCCTTCCGGACCGGTTGGGTGTTGAAAACGTGGAAGAAGAATTCGGTCATCCATGCGACCCCGGGCTTTTTCGTAACAAGACCTAGTCGCTGGTTGTGCAGAAATTTATCGGACTCTGGAACGAGTATTGGGCTGCCAAGCAAACCGGCAGCTTGCTCTGTCATGGCTAGGAGCAAGTCTCCACAATTGAGTATGTAGTCTCGGGGGATCTCGCCGCTGTAGTATTTTTGTTTCTCGCCTCGGTCTCGGTAGCCGCCTTCTTCGTAAAAGTTACCGGGCGTGAGGAGTACATACTCGCCTTCGTTGGTGAAAAACGTTCCATCGAAGGCGAAGCCGTGTTTGATGCTGCATAGATTTGAAAAAGATTTCTCCTCCCACTCACCAGAGCCCATGAATTCTGGGAAGCGGAGGCGAGGTTGGGTTTCGCCTTCGCGCGGGAAAAGCTGCTGCATCAGCCCTTTTTTATGGGTTTTGAGTGCATCCACTTTGCTGGCTTGCGCAGCGATTAGTTCGTCTAGCGAACTAATGCAGTCGGCGATCTTTTGTTGCTCATCGGGTGACGATACAGGCACAGGCATTGCCATAAAGTCGGAGCTTGATATGGCCATTCTATCATGGCGTGCACCAGTGCTAGATGCCTGTCGCATGTAAGTGTGCCAGCCAGTAGTTTTGAAAAAGTGTTCGTAGAATTCATTCCTGTCGTCTTTGAATTTGAAAACTATATAGAGTGGCGACATTACGCCTATGCCGATTTTGTTTTTTGATATGGGGCCTACAGGCGCGATTGAAGATATGCGTGGGTTATATACGTAGCTCCCGCGCTCAACAACAATATAGCCCTCAAGTTTTCCTTGAATGGCGATGTCCTTATCAAAAAAATCTCGCTGATCCACTATGCCAAACTCAGCAGAGTTGGTTAGTGCGCGTTTAATTTTTTCGTCTCGATTCTTCTGTTTAGCTCGAATCGCTAAGCGATTCAGAGAGATATATTTCCACCCCTCCGCCTTCCGAAACTCCGGAAAGCGTAATTTCGACACCAATGTTGGGTTGTTATCTTCCATCGCGTCGCTTGCTTTTTGCTTACTGCTCATACGCGCTCAGTCCTGAAATCTCGCGGCCTTGGGCGCGTTTGTTAAGAAGGGAGTGCAGGTCTTTCATCAGCGCCTGTTCAGCCTGGGCACGGGCTTTCCAACCCAGATCAAGCGGGGCCATCAGGTCGCTGAGTCGTTCGCCGTCGAAGATCCTGCGTTGAAGGATGCCCTCGACAAACTCTTGCAGGGCGTCTTGGGCGAGCTGGTGTTTGCTGGCAATCGCTGCAAGTTCGGCGGAATCCTTGTGTTGCTTAAAGTTGCTGTAGCCCTCCCGGATTGCGCTTTCGCTCAGGCCTTCGCCAGCCTTGAGGGTGGCGATATAGGCGGCAATGTCGTCGCGCTCGTTGATGAACTTGGCATCGGCCTGGATCAGGCCGATCAATTGTTCGCGGCTCATCTTCTGCTTGCTCGGCTCTTGCTGCGAGAAGCGTGACATCAGCCCCATGATGTAGTCGTAATCGATAACGGCAGAGGCGAAGAGCACGAACTCGAAGTCGAGCTGATCCACGGCTTCGCTGTTGCCAACTTTGGACTTTTCGTTCTTTTCCTGCAGGGTCTTGAGCCGCTGGGCTGTTTCCAGATAGGCACCGCGAAAGCCCAGTAGGCTTTCCTTGGGCAGAATCTGTTCGATGGTGGCGGCGTTGTCGGCGGTGAGGTCGGTGTATTGGTCGAGCTGAGTTTTCAGGCGCTGTACTTCTTTGAAGCGGCCGATGAACGCAGCACGGGCATCATCGCCTTTCAGGTTGTGTACGTCTTCCGGTGCACAGGCCAGGCCTTGGGAGCGCATGAAGTCGTCCAGCTTTTGCACGGCGGCCTGGAGTTTTTCAATCACCACCGGGGCTTTGTCCACCAGCCAGATTTCGCGGGCCTGCTCGCCGGTCTGTTCGCCAGAGAAACGGGTTATGGCGGTGTCGACTGCATCCTGCTGCTGGCGGAAATCCAGAATGTTGCCGTAGGGCTTGGTGCTGTTCAGTACACGGTTAGTGCGTGAGAAGGCCTGGATCAAGCCGTGGTACTTGAGGTTCTTGTCCACGTACAGGGTGTTCAGGTGCTTGGAGTCGAAGCCGGTCAGCAGCATGTCGACCACGATGGTGATGTCGATTTTCTGCGCATGGGGGTAGTCGGTATTGGGCCACTGCTGGTCTTTGATACGCTTTTGCACGTCTTGGTAATAGAGGTCGAACTCGCCGATGCTGTGGTTGCTGCCGTAGCATTCGTTGTAGTCGGCCAGGATGGCTTTGAGTGCAGCTTTCTTGCCTTCCGGGTCTTCGTCGTTGTCCTGCTTTTCTTGTGGCAGATCTTCCTGAATCTGTTTGACGTCGGCATTGCCTTCGGCAGGCGGCGAGAATACGCAGGCGATATTCAGCGGCTGGTAGTCCGGGTCGGCCAGGCGTTTGGCTTGTTGCACGTCGGCAAACATGCCGTGGTATTCGATGGCGTCATTGATGCTTGCCGTAGCCAGAATGGCATTGAAACGGCGTTGGGCGGTGGCCATGTCGTGTTTGGTGAGAATAGCCTCGACCACGGCGCGCTTGGCCAAGGCTTCCCCTGGCTTGGGCGTTTTCTTGCCCTCTGGCTTGAAGTAGTCGATATGAAAGCGCAGTACGTTGGTGTCTTCAATCGCGTGGGTGATGGTGTAAGCGTGGAGCTGCTTCTCGAACAGCTCATCGGTGGTTTGGTAAGACGCTTGCTCGCCTTCCACTTTTACCCGTGTGGCGTTCTCTTCGAAGATGGGGGTGCCGGTAAAACCAAAGAGCTGGGCCTTGGGGAAGAACTCCTTGATGGATTTGTGGTTTTCGCCGAACTGGGAGCGGTGACATTCATCGAAGATAAACACCATGCGTTTTTCGCGCAGGGGGGCCAGCAGCTCTTTGTAGGTGGGCTGGTCGTTGCGTTTGCGCTGTTTGTTGCGCTTGCTGCTTTCATCCAGGGCGAGGCCAAGTTTTTGGATGGTGGTGACGATGACTTTGTTGGCATAGTCCTCGGACAGCAGTCGGCGTACCAAGGAGGCAGTGTCGGTGTTTTCCTCGACGCAGCCTTCCTGGAACTTGTTGAATTCCTCACGAGTCTGGCGGTCGAGGTCTTTACGGTCGACCACGAACAGACATTTCTCGATCTCGGAGTTGTCCTTGAGCAATGTGGAGGCCTTAAAGGACGTGAGGGTTTTGCCGCTGCCGGTGGTGTGCCAGATATAACCGTTGCCGCAGTTTTGCTCTATGCACTCGACAATGGCTTTCACCGCATAGACCTGATACGGGCGCATCATCATGAGCTTCTGCTCGCTGGCGATCAGCACCATATAGCGACTGATAGTCTGGCCAAGCGTGCATTTAGCGAGGAAGGTCTCGGCGAAGTGGTCGAGGTCGGTGATCTTTTTGTTCGCCTCGTCGGCGAACTGATAGATGGGCAGGAAGCGCTCATCGGCGTTGAACGAGAAGTGTCGGGTGTTGTTATTAGCGAAATAGTAAGTGTTGTCGCGGTTGCTGACTATAAACATTTGCAGGAAGCACAGCAGGGTTTTGCTGTAGCCGTTACCGGGATCGTTCTTGTATTCGACGATTTGCTCCATGGCGCGGCGCGGATTGACCCCCAGAGTTTTCAGCTCAACTTGAACGCACGGCACACCGTTGATGAGGATTAGCGCATCGAATCGGTGATGGCTATTATCGGTGTTGATACGGAGCTGGTTGACCACCTCGAAGCTGTTCTTGCACCAGTCTTTGATATTGACCAGCGTGTAGTTCAGCGGGGTGCCATCTTCGCGGGTGAAGGCATTACGCTCGCGTAGGATACGGGCTGCTGTGAACACATCAGGGGTAACGATCTCGTCAAGCAGGCGGGCGAATTCACCATCGGTCAGATTGACGCGGTTGAGTGCCTCGAACTTCTCGCGAAAATTGCGCTCTAGCGAGGCGCGGTCGGTGATGTCATCACGGTAGGTGTACTTGAGCTCAACTAGCTTGTCGATAAAGCCCTGCTCGATTTTTTTCTCACTCATTGAGGATGCTCTGCGATCGTATGGCCCGTAGTAAACATGGCTGCACTGAGTGGCCACGTGTTGGCGAGAAAGGGCAGGGTTGTAGTCACTGGGCCAGATGACCTGCACGATAACTATCCCTTGGCACGTACTGAACGATAGCGCAGGCATAATGCGGGTTTGGTATAGGTAAGCCCAGCCGCGTCACGGCCGACTAGCATCCACTCCTGGTCGCTAATCGCGGGTGAAGAGCGCCTACACGGGGGGAAGCGCTTTTTCGTGTCTACACATTATCATGGCTGAGTGCATGCTCGAAGGACTTGGTAAAGCCGATAAGGTCAGTGCCGAGGACAAGACACAGATCACGAAGCTGGACCATGTCCAGCCGTCTGATTCCCCTTTCCACATCACTCATGAACGACTGCGGCCTCCCCAGTGCGGCGGAGCACTGAGCTTGGGTCATCCCCGACTCAACACGTATGCGCTTTAGCTCCTGCAGGAAGATCACGTGCTCACGTCGATAGATAGCTTTGGTCATGGCCGTATCCGGGCAAGGGGCGGCTGATCAAGCTATATCTGCTTTTGGGATATCTGATTTTCAGTTATTTTGTGCTGAACAGTTGATTCAGGAAAACGTGATGAGAGTGCTGTGGGAGCTTTTTAGAGTGATGTGGGCTGTCGGGTGCCTACCGGTTGGTGCGCTGCTGCTGGTAGTGGTCGTTTTGTGCGGTTTCAATCTGCCGTTTTTTTTGGGTTTTTCCGGTGGCGCCGATCCAGCCGTTCGATGGTTGTTCTGGGCTCTGGTTTTCTACTTCGCAGGTGGGGCATGGCTGTTCTGGCGTGTTAACGAGCGCTATGCCGAGAAGCTGAAACAACTGGTCGCCGGGTTCAAGGGTGCAGGTTTTCAACCGAACCTTGAGTTGTTCGCGAAAATGAATGATGCCTACCTAGGTATCGATGGTTCAGCGCAGCAGTTGCTAGCCTACCCAGTAGACGGCGCGGAGCAGTTCTTTAAGTTTGATGAAGTTAGTTCTTGGCGGATCGTACCGGCAGGGAAGCACAATCATCGATTGGAGGTGCTGACCAGTAATCTTAATATTCCTGCCTTCAGCCTCGTGCTGAGGTCGAGAGAGGTGCTCAATACTGAGGCGCGGCTCAATACGTTGCTGGGTGCATGACGGAACGTATCAGTCAGGAATTCTTGAGGGACGACGCATGAGCAAGTCAATTAAAAATAGCGCAGTGCTGGCTGATATTTCTCGCCTGGAGCAAGCCAATGCAATGATGCGCTCGGTGAATCACGCGATTGCCCGCGATGATATCGGGGCGCTCGAGGCCTTGGGGTTTACTCATCCGCATATTGAGCAACTGAAGTGTACTGGAGGTTTCCGCTCTACTTCCATTGGTCAAAACTCAAGACTGATCACCCGACTCCTCAAGGAAGGAGATGCAGATGATCAGTAACAATAGGCCACTGTCGATTGCTGCCCGCGTTCTGAGGAGTACCACAATTGAATCCCTTCTGCGATCTCCGTCTTTCCACGCGGGGAGCTGGCAAATACTTGATCGATGGGCATTCAACTCTCCAGATAAGCTTCGTCTGCTGGAAGCGGATGGTGAGGTCGTTTTGTTGGGGCGGCTACTAGAACAGCAGATTTTCGAACATGAAGCGTTGAGCTCTGCTGCAGGTTTAGAGTATCGCCATCAGGGTCTGACAGTGCATGAGGCTCTGTCGCTTCATGGGGTCGTTACCGAGTTTTGAACCAAAGGATAGTGGTGGACTGTGGCGATCTGGTGGGGTCTCGGGGCTTGCCCTGAGCAGGGGGGTAGGAAGCGAGGAGGGAGTCTAACGACTGAAGCGCTGTCGGTTGCACGATCGCCATCCATGGCGGGAGTACAAACCCTACCTTGTCCTAGCCTTTCCTTTCAGAATCTAGATGAGCTTTGCACTATCCAGGTACAGTCGAGATGCAAGAGGCGCTGGCATTGAGGGGGGAATATGGGTACGAAAAAAAGACGAATTCAAAACGATTACATAAGCAAAAAATGCATCATCCATCAGTAGCTGAGGATACGACGATTGGACGGCGAGAAAGACGCTAGAGCGACAGCTAGGATTTACCGAATTACCCCTGGCCTTGCGTGACTTTCTGATACAGAGGGAGGGTATAAACAGCATGCGTGCATGTGTGACGTTCATAAGCGTGAGACGATTTTTGGACGGTTGTGGTGATGCGGAGGCACAAAGGCTAAAGTGACGAGTCTGAGGGAGCTATTTGACACTGGCGTGTAGATCTCAGGTAATTCTCTCAGGATACCTTGGAGACAGTTATGGAACAGTCCAGTGACTCCGAAAGTAGCTTCGCCGAGATTATGGATCTGAAGCGCTCCAATCGTGAGCGGTTGATTCGTGCTATCCAGAACGCCTCCTCCGAAGAGCTCGAGATTTCTGCTCAGTGCATCAAGGAAGTTCTGCTTGACTCTGTCAATCCAAGCCAGCGCCGACAGCGCATTGCCCCGCCAGCGTTCGCTAAGAGCAAATAGCTCCTCACATATCGAAAGTTTTTTGAGAGAGCTGCGGCATGCGGGTCGTCGTATTCATTGCGGAGTTCGCACGTTTCACAGAGTAGTGCGAGGTCATTATCAATTAGTGATCAGGCTGGCTGCTACTGCCCAGGCTCTGCATGGGCGGTCGTAGGCAGCAACTGTCTTTTGGATTCACTCCACGATCATCAGACACAGACCTCAAACATAATTTTCCAAACTCCGGATAACATGCGGCGTACCACATTTGCCCACGCTGGCAACCTTGCGAAGGGAATCCTGATGTCCGTTCCTACATACGACAAATTCATTGAGCCGATCTTGCGCTACCTGGCGGCGAATCCGGAAGGCGCGACAGCACGCGACGCGCATGAAGCTGCGGCCCGGGCTTTGAATTTATCTGAACCACAGCTTCAAGAGCTGATTGCGAGTGGGCAAGCGACCTATAAGAACCGCGCTGGATGGGCTCACGACCGTCTCAAGCGCGCAGGGTTATCCTCCAGCGCCAAACGAGGCTACTGGAGACTCACCGAAGCTGGCACTGCTTATTCCACACAGCACCCGTCACCGCTCACGGCGAATCAGGTTGAACAACTCGCCATCGGTTTCATGGACGTGAAGCTTAGGAGCCCCACAGATGCCGTCCCGCTAGATGGGCTAGAGCAGGGTGCAGATACACCGGTATCAGCGACTGTGAGCCCAGACGATCGGTTGGAACAGGCTCTGCGTGAGCTACGCGATGCAACAGCAGCAGATCTACTGGATAACCTGCTACAAGTCAGTCCCAACCGCTTCGAAGTTATTGTGCTCGACGTGTTGCACAGCCTTGGCTACGGGGCTAGCCGAAACGATTTGCAGCGTGTTGGTGGTAGCGGAGATGGCGGAATTGACGGGGTAATCTCGCTCGATAAGCTCGGGCTGGAAAAAGTCTATGTCCAAGCAAAACGCTGGCAAGGCACTGTAGGCCGTCCTGAGCTGCAAGCTTTCTATGGAGCACTTGCCGGGCAAAAGGCCAAGCGAGGGGTATTTATTACTACGTCAGGTTTCACTGCTCAAGGAATCGACTTTGCCCGTTCAGTGGAAGGCATGGTGCTGGTGGATGGCATCCGCCTGGTCAACCTGATGATGGACTACGAGGTTGGGGTAACGTCCCGGCTTCTCAAACTGCCGAAACTGGATAGCGATTACTTTGACGAGGAATGAGGATTTTGGACCTTGTCATAGTTTCTTGGCGCCGGGGGCAGGGCTAGTAAATGAGCATTGGACACTAGCGCTCCGATGATCAAAAAACCATTACCAATCAGACTCCAGCTCGGTGCTTAGGTGGATAAACATAACCTTTGCCTTGCGATATCTCAGCGGCTCCGCATTGATCTCCAGGGCGACAAGTCGACTTGCAGCGATGACTAAGCTGTTGAAGCGGTCATTGTGAACGGCGACATATACGATGAGTTTTTTGCCAGTCGCCTGCATGGAACCGATGCAGCGAGGAACCGACTTGTCGCTTAGGAGTAATGGGTCAACGTATAGGTAGCATTCTAGGGCTGGGTATTTGAATGCTTCAGGGTATCGGACGGAGCCGTAAAGCTTGATCGCAGTGTGCTCTGAATAATGGTGTCCGATTCGCCTGGTATCGGTCGGCGTGGCCATGCTGAACGACCAGGACATATCCCATCCCCATATCCGGGCTTGGAGAATTATTCGCTCAACGGTGGTACGACTCCGGTTAGCCATAGCATTCATCTTCCGCGTTTGAGCCGGCTGCGGACAATCTCTCGACTGCTCGTTAGGGGCTGAACTTCCGTCCGAGATCCGATTAGTACTGATTAGGTTAAGATTAGTTTTTACAGGGGCACATGCTGCGGCCTTTGTGCTATCAGGCTGACAGGCACTATTGACTGTGGATAGCCTACCTTTTGGAACGGGCTACACTACCCGCTGCAACGGCAAGCGTTACCTGCTAGAACGGTATTCTCTACCCGCTAGGACGGCACGCATCATTTTTGTTTTTTCCACCCTCGAGAGATGTCGGCACTGTGTCAGGCTTTCCTGTCTTTGGACGTGTACCAAATCACCTCGAATGGCGTACTCGAATGATTTACCGTGTTTGTTGTAGGCAGCGCTCAAAGCGTCAAACGCGCGACATAACGTTTGGGTGAACTTCCAGATTTCGCGGGCTTCGCTTCCACAGAGCTGGTGCAGTGTGCTTACTTTAAGTCCGTAAGCTTTTGCATGGCTCGAATAAAATCCATGAAGCCATTGGGCGAGTGGCTGGCCATCCAATGCAGACCGAATACTCCAATCGATGTAACTGAAGCCAGACTTGGAGAACAGTGCGTTTAGCCTGGCGTCAAGGATTACGACGTATTCCAAGCTATTCTCGTCCTTATAGAAGTGCTTGATCAGGCTGCCGGTGTAGGAAATATCACCCAGCACTACCTCAACGGTGCACGCTGCCAATCGCAGCAAGCGATCGTGCAGCAGCTTCCTATTCTTACCCGTGTCGGTCTTTTTCATGAGTTTAAGCACGCCGTAAGCCTTGTAGCGGAGCTCCTGGCCTAGCATTTGCTGTCGAGAGAGGTGCAAGACGCTTAGCCATACGGAAAGGTCAATCTGGTCGAGACGCGTTCCTGTATAAGAAATTTGCACGCCCCCGATTGAGTTTATCGCCACCCTTTTTAGATCAATCCGACTGCCCTTCCTTACTGCTCCGAAAAGTGCCGACCGCAAGAACGCATTCGGTACGCCGCGAAATTCATCCGGCCATGTTCTAAGCGTTGGATTTTTAATCGCAGGCTTTGGCTTGAGCTGCGCCTTATTAGCCGCTCTTGCTTGAGCTTCAAGTTTGGCGAGCTGTGCAAGGCGCCTGCTCCCTGAATTCGCGATGTCATTCGTATGGAGCTCTGGCGACATTAGCGGCTCGTTAATAAACGAAGTGACCACTGCTTAATTTTGAATGGAGGCAGGTGTACGAGTGCTCATTTTCTAGCCTCGACTTGCTCTTTTTTTGTGGGGCGGCCAACTCGATTTCCTGGCGTAGTTTTTAACACTGGCTTGACTGGCGAAGTCGAAGTGCATTCGGGACCATGGCGCATCCACTGGCGAAGATCGCCGAGACGCCAGCGTAACCGCGATAGTCCCGGAAGGGGATCAAGCCCCGGCAGTTTGCGCTGACGCACGGTTAACACGCTGAATCCTGTCAGCGCCGCGACCTCGGCTACGCCTATCAGCACGTCATCTGAAAGCTTCTGGATTTTTTGAATGGTTTCGTAATCGACGCTCATCGCTAATGTCGCTCGGTTGCTATGGAGTAAGTGCAGCTTTCGCCAATCGACGACCGATCAACTAGGACACCTTTTTGACAGATGCGGCTGTTAGCCAAAGAATGGGCACATGCAGCCATCATCCTTTGAGTCCGATATCAATCCCGAAGAAATCTTTCAGCTCGTTTTCCGTGAGATAGAAAATCACCAGGAAACCGGTCGGAAAAACTTTGTTGTCCGTGTTCCGGTGGATCTGGTGGAGTACCTGTTCTCCGGGATATTGCAGAAGTCTGGTATGTCGAAGGTCGCGCTAGAGCGATTGCTTACGGACCTCGGGATTTACGGTTTCAAGGATGCAGATGGGCGGATTCTGCGGCGGTATCTGAGTGGCCAAACGCGCATGGCTTGGGATACCTACCAGCGGCTGTTGTTTTGGGCTTTATCGAAGGCGTGGGTCAGCGATTGGACTTTTCGCGACTTGCTGTTGAGGACGTATCTGCGGGAGGCGGCTCAGCTCAGTGCGCGCAATATTCTGAACACCCTCAAGCGCCGGGTATCGATCTCGGACTTAACCCGTGAGCAGGTTATCGAGTGTTTCAACGAGGTTTATCTGCTCAAGCAGCGGGAACGCGAGGAGACAGCGCTAACCCGTGTGCGAACGGATTCAGAGACCAGAGAGCTGGCTCGCTCCCTGGGTCTTGAGATTATCGACAGACCATCAAGCTAGCTTCGCCGCGAGTTCTTCTGCGGTGATGTTGTAGTAACGCTTCAGCATGTTCACCTCGCGGTGTCCCGTCACGCTGGCCAGCTCAATCAGATTGGGAAGTTTGGTGGCCAGTCGGCAGGTGGCCTCATGGCGTAGGTCGTGGAAGCGCAGATCGAGCAGAAAGTCTTCCTGGGGCGTTACCAGAGCGCGTTCGCAATCTCCTAAGTATTTCGTCCTTGCTCGCTCCAAACCGCGTGTGAAGGCCTTCTTGAGAGCGTCTGCGGTGGTGGGGAAGACTCGGCCGCAACGTGAGCGTGGCAAGTCCTTGAGCAGCTGAATAGCTCGCGGGGAGAGTGGGACGGTTCTTGGTAGCCCGTTCTTGGTCGCTGGAAGATGAGCGGTTTTGCGATCTAGATTCACATGCTTCCAGCGCAACTCGAATAGCTCGCCACGGCGCATGGCGGTTTCAATTGCCAGCTGCACAATGGACCGTATCCAAGGGTTGTGCGAGGCGTCCGCATAGGTTCCATCGGCACGGCGCTCCCGAAGCTCCAAGGCGTTAAGGATGTATTGTTCTTCAATTGGGTCCAGGCGTCGCGAGCGTTCGTCGTTATAGCTAGGGCGGCTGACCATCCGCACCGGATTCTCGGCAAGATGGATTCCCCATTCGCGGCGAGCGACCTCAATCACGCATTGAAACAATGCCAGCTCACGCTTGACCGTATTGCCCTTGCGGATCTTCAGGCGCTCGTCACGGTAGCGGGCAAAGTCGGAGGAGGTGAGGGTGGCAACGATGCGCGTAGCCAGCGGATGACGCTTGAGCGCTTCCAGACGTTTGATTTCCGAATAGACGCCTTTGTGCTTCGGAGCGATCTCTGAGATGTAGCGATCAATGAGTTGATGAAAGGCGGTGCGTTCAGCCTCGACGCGAGAGACAAAAATGCCTCGGTCGATTTCGCTTTCGATCATGCGTGCCCAGGCTTGGGCATCGGCTTTAGTTTCGAAGGTTTTTCTTTGGGCTGGATAGCCCTTGCGGCGGATTTGCGCTTCCCACTGATACTCGCCGCGATTCCTGATTGTTGCCATTTCGACCATTCCCGCCACGTTCAAGTGTGGCAAATTTGTGGCAAAAACGACTTTCAGGACTAGGACAGGTTTCTGTCAGGAGCGCTATCCCCTTGTAATACAAGGGAAAGAAGATGGTGCACCAGGCGGGATTCGAACCCACGACCCCTGCCTTCGGAGGGCAGTACTCTATCCAGCTGAGCTACTGGTGCAGCGGGCGACATCATACCTAGGTCGGCTCGGGGCGTCCATGCTGGGTTTGAGCAGGTATTGTCAGTGCGCGTGTCGGCGCAAATCGCGGTATTCCATAAAGCGGTAACGTCCTGCAAAACCCTCGCTTGGCGCTTTCTCGGGACTGTTCTATGGTTTTGTTGCGGCTGAGGCTTTTGGTTCGTTGATCTGAAAAATTCCACAAACACGCCGTTTTTGTTCTTTTTTTCGAACGACCTATTGTCCTTTAACCCCTTTGATCCTACGATCCGTTTGAGATTTCAAACGCTCGTTGACCGGGCGTTGAAGCGCCGGTGTTTCGAATCGTGCACTGTCGATGCGCCACGCCCGGTCACTGATTTCCCTGACGGCAGCCTTGCGAGGCGCCTTTCTACAATCATAATTTGCTCCGCGCGGGCCGCGGTGCTGTTAAGGAAAGCCGACATGCAGCTTAAAGACACCCTGTTGTTCCGCCAGCAAGCCTTCATTGATGGCGCTTGGGTCGATGCGGACAACGGTCAGACGATCAAGGTCAACAACCCGGCCACCGGCGAAATCCTCGGTACCGTGCCGAAAATGGGCGCCGCCGAAACCCGCCGTGCCATTGAAGCCGCTGACAAAGCGCTGCCGGCCTGGCGTGCACTGACCGCCAAAGAACGTGCTGGCAAGCTGCGTCGCTGGTTCGAACTGATGATCGAGAACCAGGACGACCTCGCGCGCCTGATGACCCTCGAACAGGGCAAGCCGCTGGCCGAAGCCAAGGGCGAAATCGTTTACGCCGCTTCGTTCATCGAGTGGTTCGCCGAAGAAGCCAAGCGCATCTACGGTGACGTGATTCCGGGTCACCAGCCTGACAAGCGCCTGATCGTGATCAAGCAGCCAATCGGTGTGACCGCTGCGATCACCCCGTGGAACTTCCCGGCGGCGATGATCACCCGCAAGGCCGGTCCAGCGCTGGCTGCCGGTTGCACCATGGTGCTCAAGCCTGCTTCGCAAACTCCATTCTCCGCTTTCGCCTTGGCCGAACTGGCCCAGCGCGCGGGTATTCCTGCGGGCGTGTTCAGCGTGGTGTCCGGCAGCGCCGGCGACATCGGCAGCGAGCTGACCAGCAACCCGATCGTGCGCAAGCTGTCCTTCACCGGTTCGACCGAAATCGGTCGTCAACTGATGTCGGAATGCGCCAAGGACATCAAGAAAGTCTCGCTGGAACTGGGCGGCAACGCGCCGTTTATCGTGTTCGACGACGCGGACCTGGATAAGGCCGTCGAAGGCGCGATCATTTCCAAGTACCGCAACAACGGCCAGACCTGCGTCTGCGCCAACCGTCTGTACATTCAGGATTCGGTCTACGACGCGTTCGCCGAGAAGCTGAAAGTGGCTGTGGCCAAACTGAAGATCGGCAACGGTCTGGAAGACGGCACCACCACTGGCCCGCTGATCGACGAAAAAGCCGTGGCCAAGGTGCAAGAGCACATCGCTGACGCTGTAGCCAAAGGCGCCACCGTGCTGGCTGGCGGCAAGGCGATGGAAGGCAACTTCTTCGAGCCGACCATCCTCACCAACGTGCCGAAAAATGCCGCCGTGGCCAAGGAAGAAACCTTCGGTCCACTGGCGCCGCTGTTCCGCTTCAAAGACGAGGCCGAAGTGATCGCGATGTCCAACGACACCGAGTTCGGTCTGGCTTCGTACTTCTACGCTCGTGACCTCGGTCGTGTGTTCCGTGTCGCTGAAGCGCTGGAATACGGCATGGTCGGCGTCAACACCGGGCTGATCTCCAACGAAGTCGCGCCATTCGGCGGCATCAAGGCTTCGGGCCTGGGCCGTGAAGGCTCCAAGTACGGCATCGAAGATTACCTGGAAATCAAATACCTCTGCCTGGGCATCTAAGCTCGGACGAGGATCGCTGCAAACGCAAAGGGCACGAGAGCGCTGTCCCTTTGCGTGGTTTCAAACCGGAATTTTCTCTGCGGCCAGGAACGCCGTGGCAGTCGATCATCGCATGCTGCCACCGTCGATTTCTCCCGCTTAATCCTTGAGCCACGCCGCCCGATGAGCGGCGAATGAGGACTGTAATGAGCAAGACTAACGCTGAACTGATGGCCCGTCGTACCGCAGCTGTTCCACGTGGTGTTGGCCAGATTCACCCGATCTTCGCTGAATCGGCCAAGAACGCTACCGTGACTGACGTTGAAGGTCGTGAGTTCATCGACTTCGCTGGCGGCATCGCTGTACTGAACACCGGCCACGTGCACCCGAAAATCATCGCCGCCGTGACCGAACAGCTGAACAAGCTGACCCACACTTGCTTCCAGGTGCTGGCTTACGAGCCGTACGTTGAGCTGTGCGAAAAAATCAACGCCAAGGTTCCGGGTGATTTCGCCAAGAAAACCCTGCTGGTCACCACCGGTTCCGAAGCCGTGGAAAACGCCGTGAAAATCGCCCGTGCCGCCACTGGCCGCGCTGGCGTGATCGCCTTCACCGGCGCTTACCACGGTCGCACCATGATGACCCTGGGCCTGACCGGTAAAGTCGTGCCGTACTCGGCCGGCATGGGCCTGATGCCAGGCGGCATCTTCCGCGCGCTGTACCCGAACGAACTGCACGGCGTGAGCATCGACGATTCGATCGCTTCCATCGAGCGCATCTTCAAGAACGACGCCGAGCCGAAAGACATCGCCGCGATCATCATTGAGCCGGTTCAGGGCGAAGGTGGTTTCTACGTTGCGCCGAAGGAATTCATGAAGCGTCTGCGCGCGCTGTGCGACCAACACGGCATCCTGCTGATCGCTGACGAAGTACAGACCGGCGCTGGCCGTACCGGTACGTTCTTCGCCATGGAGCAGATGGGCGTTGCTGCCGACCTGACCACTTTCGCCAAATCCATCGCTGGCGGCTTCCCGCTGGCCGGCGTGTGCGGCAAGGCCGAATACATGGACGCCATCGCGCCAGGCGGTCTGGGCGGTACCTATGCTGGTAGCCCGATCGCTTGCGCCGCTGCACTGGCAGTGATGGAAGTGTTCGAAGAAGAGCAACTGCTGGATCGCTGCAAGGCTGTCGGCGAGCGTTTGGTCACTGGTCTGAAAGCTATCCAGGCCAAGTACCCGGTGATCGGTGAAGTCCGTGCCCTGGGCGCGATGATCGCGGTCGAGCTGTTCGAAAACGGCGACAGCCACAAGCCGAACGCTGCAGCAGTAGCGTCCGTTGTGGCCAAGGCGCGCGACAAGGGTCTGATCCTGCTGTCCTGCGGCACTTACGGCAACGTTCTGCGCGTCCTGGTACCGCTGACCTCGCCGGACGAGCAACTGGACAAAGGTCTGGCGATCATCGAAGAGTGCTTCTCCGAGCTCTGATCTGCCTGTGATCTGATCGACAAAAAACCCGCTTCGGCGGGTTTTTTTACGCCCTTTGAAACACATCGAGCGCTTTAGCGCTGTATCGAATGGCCAGCATTGGCTAAGGTTCAGGCATTGCAAGGGAGAGCGCGCATGACTGCCGTTGATTTACCTGCCGTACCGCGAGTACTGATTGCTGAGGCCGATCCGTGGTCTCGCGACCTGCTCAAACAAGTGCTGCTGAACGTGCGTTGCGATGCGCGGCTGGACCTGTGTGCCGATGGCCAGCAAGCCATGTCGATGCTCAGCGAAATTCCTTATGACCTGGCCATCGTCGATTGGGAGCTACCCGGCGTCGATGGCTTGAGCGTGTTGCGCAGCGTGCGGCAGCGCAAACGCAATCCGTTGCTGCCGTTTATTCTGATGAGCAGCCGCAATGACAGTGCCAGCGTGCGCGAAGCGATTCCGTTGGCGCCGACGGCGTATCTGACCAAACCACTGAACATGGAAAACCTGACTGAGCGTCTACAGGGCTTGTTGCTGAATGCCGGTGAAGAGGTGTTCTGTGAAGTGCCGGCATTGGCGCCGGGCATGACCTTGTCGGTGTTTCTCGAGCGCCGCCGCGAGCAGGCCGACGGCGCACCGTTGATGACCGATGTGCAGGTGGCGGTGAAGCGCAGTCTCAATCCCAATGGGCTGGATTTGAAGCTGCTGGAAGACGAGATCAAAACCGATCCACAGATCACAGCAGTGCTGATCGCAGCCGCCAACAGCGCGGCGCAGCACCACGGCGCACCGGTGCAAACCTTGGCGCAGGCGCTGCACCGGTTAGGCACCGGGCAGAGCATGAACCTGATTCTGGGGTTGGCACTCAAGCGCAGTGCGAAACTCAGTGTTCCCTGTCTGGCCGATTACGCTGAGCGTTACTGGGGGCTGTCGCTGCACACCGCTGAATACGCGCGCACCCTGGCGCGCCTGCTCGATCTCGATCAGGAGCGCTGTTACTGCGCTGGCATGCTGCATCGCTTGGGTGATCTGGCGTTGCTGCGTTGTCTGCAGGAATGGCAGCAGGCCGGTGGTGAACTGGATGAGCTGGAGGAAGTCGGCGAGGCGCTGGCCGAGTTCGGTGCCGCTTATGGTTCGGCCCTGCGCACCCGCTGGCGTTTGCCGCTGGAATTGCGTGAGCTGATTGCGTCGGTCTACCAACTCGGCGGAGGGGTGTATTCCCGCGAGGCGCTGGTCATGAACATGGCGGCGCAGATGGCCCGCTTGACCGAGCATGAGGGCGTTGAGGAGTTGGCCAAGAGCCGCACGGCGCGGTTGCTCAAGATCGGGCTGCCGGAATTGATGCGGATGCGCAAATAACCTGCATCACCACTGACTCTGTGGGAGCGAGCTTGCTCGCGAAAGCGGTGTGTCATTCAGCGCTATGTTGACTGACAAGACGCCTTCGCGAGCAAGCTCGCTCCCACAGTAGTTATGTGTTGGGTTGAGGTATCGGGTTCAGGCAGAAATGATGCGATTCTTGCCCTGTCGCTTGGCCTCATACATGGCCGCATCCGCGCGGGCGAACAGGCTGTCGAGGCTTTCGTCTGCCTCGGTCAGACTGGTCAATCCTTGGCTGACAGTGATGCCGTACGTCTGGCCGTCATGGCTGAAACTCAAGCGCTGAATCTCCTGCTGCAGTCGCTCGGCCACTTGCATGGCCATGTCCGGTGCGCACCCTGGAAACACCGCCGCAAATTCTTCCCCGCCAATCCGCCCGAACAGATCACCGCGCCGCAACGAGCCACGCCCGCACTCAGCGATCCGCTGCAACACGTTGTCGCCTTCGGGATGGCCGTAACTGTCGTTGATCACTTTGAAGTCATCGATATCCAGCAGCAAAAACGCCATCTGCGAACCATGCACACGTGCCTCTTCGAACTCGCGGTTGGCGCATTCGAAGAAGTGGCGGCGATTGCTGCTTTGCGTCAGTACGTCGGTGGTCGCCAAGCGATGCAGCTCGGTTTCCATCTGCTTCTTGTCAGTGATGTCCTCGGCGATGCCGACGATGATCACCGGTTGCCCCGGCTCGTCCTGACGGTTGATGAAGCACTTATCGCTGAGCCAGCGCACCTGACCGTCGGCGGCGATGATGCGGTATTCGCGATCCTCCACCGCGCCTTTGTGCAGGACTTCGGCAAGGCTGCGTTCGGCGTATTCCAGGTCGTCGGGGTAAATGCTGTCGCGCCATTGGTTGTAGTCGGCGAGCAGGAGGCCGGCGGAGCGACCGAAAATCCGTTCGTAGGCGGGGCTGACGTACAGCACCTGACGGGTTTCCCAGTTGAAAGCCCAAAGCACGGCGTTGACGCTGACCAACAAAGAGCTGAACAGCTGCTCGCGTTCGCTTAGCCGAGCGACTTCGCCTTGGGCGTGCATCAACGCCATGAGGGTTTGCGCGGCCTCGGGCCACTGCGGGAAGGATGAGTCTTTTTGGTTGTTATTGACCATCGGCACAGATCTCAAAGGACGTGCCGCAATTCGACAACGGCCACAGTACAGCCCGCCGGGATGGCGAAGTGTCTTTGAGATAGGCGATTTTTAGCGAAGTTCCGAAGGGTGCACCCGGGAGCCGGGTGCACCGATCAACGGTCTCAGACCGCCGCAGGACGCAGCGAGTAGGTTTTCAACTGGTCAGCGAATTCACGCAGGGACTGGATACCGCTGGCTTCAGCCTCGTGAATCCACTCCTTGATGGCGGCGAGCATGTCGTGGCCATTTGCGCTGGTCTTGACCCAGATCTGCTGCAGGGCCAGGCGTTTTTCGTAAATTACCTTCAACGCCTGACTGTGCTCGAGCATGGTCTGGATGCGCAAGTGATGACGGTCTTCCAGCAGGCTGGTTTCCCGCGACAGCAGACGTTTGGCGCGGTGGAACTGATGACGTACCGAATGATCGACCTTGGCCAGCTCTTGCTTGACCAGCGGGCCGATCACCAGTTTGCGGTACTGGGCCATGATCTGGAAGCGGTTGTTCAGGATCGCCATGGCGGTGTCCATGTCCAGATTGCCCTTGCCTTCGACACGGTGGGCGATCGGCGCGACACGCTGGACCTTGGCCAGACGCAGGAAGCAGAAGACTTTGATCCACGCCCAACCGAGGTCGAACTCCCACTTCTTCACCGACAGCTTGGCCGAGTTAGGGTAGGTGTGATGGTTGTTGTGCAGTTCTTCGCCGCCGATCAGGATGCCCCACGGCACCAGATTGGTCGCCGCGTCGCGGCATTCGAAGTTGCGGTAACCGACAGCATGGCCGAGACCGTTGATTACGCCGGCAGCCCACACCGGGATCCACATCATCTGGATCGCCCAGATGGTGATGCCGATGGTGCCGAACAGCAGCAGGTCGATAACGCCCATGATCGCCACGCCCAGCAGCGGGTAGCGGCTGTAGACGTTGCGCTCGATCCAGTCTTCGGGGCAGTTCTTGCCGTAGATGCGCAGGGTTTCCGGGTTCTGCGCTTCGGCGCGATACAGCTCGGCGCCGGTACGCAGCACGGTGGAAAGGCCTTTGATGACCGGGCTGTGCGGGTCATCTTCGGTTTCGCATTTGGCGTGGTGTTTACGGTGGATGGCGGTCCACTCGCGGGTGTTCTGCGCCGTGGTCAGCCACAGCCAGAAACGGAAGAAGTGCTTCAGCCCGGCATTCAGCTCCAGCGAGCGATGGGCCGAGTAGCGGTGCAGATAGACCGTGACGGCAACAATCGTCACGTGGGTCATCAGCAGGGTGACTGCGACCAGAGACCAGGCCGACAAGCCAAGAAAACCTTCGTACCACATAGGCTATAGGGCCCTCGATAAAGATAAAAACAGCCGTTGCATTATCACCAAGCACACAGATAAAACCAGTCGCCCTTTCAGATAAGAGTCGCTGAATGTTTCTTGACCTATAATTCCAACCTTTTTGTAGGGACATGGACAGCCGAATGCCTGCCACTTACCGCGATGCTTTGCGTGCAGCGCTGCTTTATCTCGTGCTTGCCGCTGCCTGGCTGCAGGGCACTGATCATTTATTAAACAATTTCTTCGATGACTCCGTCGATCTTGCCCGATGGCAACTGATCAACGGTTACCTGTTTGCGGCAGTCAGCGCCGGACTGATTTTCCTGGCGCGAGCGCGTTTGTGGGAGTTCCTCGGGATTGGCGCGCGTTTGCGTGAGCGCCACGCTGATCGCGAACGCTTACGCCAAGCGGCGGCAGTGTTCGATTGCACCCGTGAAGGCGTATTGGTCACCAACCGTGATGGATTGATCGTGCACGTCAACCGCGCGTTCATGGAGATCACCGGCTACCAGCGCGAAGAAGTGCTCGGTCAGCAGCCGAGCCTGTTCAAGTCCGGCCACCATCCGCCGGGTTTTTATCAGGCAATGTTTGCCACCCTGGAATCTCAGGGCGAGTGGAGCGGCGAGATCTGGAACCGGCGCAAAAGCGGCGAGATTTATCCACAGTGGCAGACCATTCGGGTCATTCACGATGATCAGGGCCGGATCAGCCATTACGTTGCGGTGTTTTCCGACATCAGCGCGATCAAGGATTCGGAGCATGAACTCAAGCACCTCGCGCACCACGATCCGCTGACTGATCTGCCCAATCGTTTGCTGTTCAGCGACCGCGCCGAGCAGGCGCTGGCCTCGGCGCAAAACCACAAGCGCGGCTGTGCATTGCTGATGCTCGATCTCGATCACTTCAAGATGATCAACGACAGCCTCGGCCATAACGTAGGCGATCGCTTGCTCAAGGCTGTGGCGGCGCGTTTGCAGGCGCTGTTCGGCCCCGGCATTACCCTGGCGCGGCTCGGTGGTGACGAGTTCGCGGTGCTGGCGGAAAGTTGTCCACAGCTGGTGCAGGCAGCGGCGTTGGCGCAACGGATTCTCGATGCACTGAAGGAGCCGTTCAGCATTGATGGCAATCAGTTGTTCATCAACGCCAGCCTCGGCATCAGCCTGTTCCCCAGTGATGCGTTGAGCGCCGAGCAGCTGTTGCGCAATGCCGACGCGGCGCTGTTCAAGGCCAAAAGTAGCGGTCGCAACGGTTACGCCTTGTATACCGAAGAACTCACTGCTCACGCCCAGCAGCGCGTCGAAATCGCTTTCGAACTGCGCCGCGCGCTGGAACAGCAGGAATTGCGCGTCTACTACCAACCGGTGCATGACTTGAAGACCGGTCGCCTGATCGGCGTCGAAGCCTTGGTGCGCTGGCAGCATCCGCAGCGTGGTCTGGTGTCGCCGGCGGAATTCATCCCGATTGCCGAGCGCACCGGGCTGATTGCCGAAATCGACGCGTGGGTGATGCAGCAGGCATGTCGGCAGATGTGTGAGTGGCAGCAGGCCGGGGTCGTGCTGTCGTTTGTCGCGGTGAATGTTTCGTCACGATTGTTCGCCCGGCGTGAGTTGTATCAACAAGTCGCGCAGGTGCTGCATGACACCGGTCTGGATCCGGCGTATCTGGAACTGGAGGTGACGGAAAGCGCGGTGATGGATGATCCGGAGGTGGCGCTGGAGCAGATGCATCGTTTGCGCGAATTGGGCATTCGCCTGGCCATCGATGATTTCGGCACGGGTTACTCGTCGCTGCTGCGGCTCAAGCGCTTGCCGGTGCAGAAACTGAAAATCGATCAGGGTTTTGTCGCAGGGTTGCCGTGGGATGAGGATGATGCGGCGATTGTCCGGGTGATTATCGCGCTGGCCCGGAGTATGGGCATGCAGGTGCATGCCGAGGGCATCGAGCAGGTTGAGCAGGCGGCGTTTTTGCTGGAGCAGGAATGTGATCTGGGGCAGGGGTACTGGTTTGGGCGGCCGGTTCCGGAGCAGGAGATTGATTGGGCGAGAACTCCGGTGATTGGTTTAAAGATCAAATGATCGCAGCCTGCGGCAGCTCCTACACCGATCCCTGTAGGAGCTGCCGAAGGCTGCGATATTTTGCTTCAACAGGCTGCAAACCCTTGCCCCGCCACATAATGTTTTTCAGTTATATAAACATTCTTAAATAGTCTTTTTAAGAATATCCGTGCCTCTCTTATATTGCTCCTACGCCGAACGCAGTGCCGCCCACTGCCAGGCATATCCCATTCAAAGGAGCAGCACCATGAGCGCATCCCTTCGCAGCGTTGACGGTCAGGACGAAAGCACCATCTTGCGTGAAATCCAGAGCGCCCTGCGCGATCTGCGTTTTGGCGCGGTGGAAATCACTGTGCACAACGCGCAGGTCGTACAGATCGAACGCAAAGAGAAATTCCGTTTGCAGCAACCCGGTAAACAACCGGGCTAAAAGATCGCAGCCTGCGGCAGCTCCTACAGGGGGCTGTGCGTAGGAGCTGTCGAAGGCTGCGATCTTTGAACCGGCAACACGATTTCCGAAATACATAAGAAAAAGCCACCACCAAGAATTTCAGGAGCTTTCACCATGTCGTCGATTCGCCGTTACGCTTTGGCCGCGCTGGCCAGTGCTGTGTTTGCCGGTTCCGCGGTTGCCAAGGATTACGAACTGCTCAATGTGTCGTATGACCCGACGCGCGAGCTGTATCAGGACTACAACGCTGAATTCATCAAGTTCTGGCAGAAAGATCACGCCGGCGACACCGTGAAAGTCCAGCAATCCCACGGTGGTTCGGGCAAGCAGGGTCGTGCGGTGATCGACGGCCTGCGTGCTGACGTGGTGACCCTGGCACTGGCCGGTGACATCGACGAAATCGCCAAACTCGGCAAGACCCTGCCCGCCGACTGGCAGAAGCGTCTGCCGGAAGCGAGCACGCCGTACACCTCGACCATCGTCTTCCTGGTGCGCAAGGGCAACCCGAAAGGCATCAAGGACTGGGGCGATCTGGTCAAGAACGACGTCTCGGTGATCACGCCGAACCCGAAAACCTCCGGCGGCGCACGCTGGAACTTCCTCGCCGCATGGGCCTACGGCCTGAAAGCCAACGGCGGTGACGAAGCCAAAGCCAAAGAATACGTACAGACCCTGTTCAAGCACGTGCCGATCCTCGACACCGGTGCACGCGGTTCGACCATTACCTTCGTCAACAACGGTCAGGGTGACGTGTTGCTGGCCTGGGAAAACGAAGCGTTCCTGGCGCTGAAAGAAGATGGCGGCGCCGACAAGTTCGACATCGTCGTGCCTTCGCTGTCGATCCTCGCTGAACCGCCAGTAGCCGTGGTCGACAAGAATGCCGAGAAGAAGGGCAACGAGCAGATCGCCGAAGCCTATCTGAAGCACCTGTACAGCCCGGCCGGTCAGGAAATCGCCGCAAAGAACTTCTACCGTCCGCGTGACAAGGACGTGGCCGCGAAGTACGCCCAGCAGTTCCCGAAACTGGACCTGGTGACCATCGACAAGGACTTCGGCGGCTGGAAAACCGCGCAGCCGAAATTCTTCAACGACGGTGGCGTGTTCGACCAGATTTATCAGGCGCAGTAATCTGACTTCAGCCACACATCAAGCTTGAAGCCAGGCGCGGAAAATGTGGGAGTGAGCTTGCTAGCGAAAGCGGAGTGTCAGACGACGTAGAGTTGACTGATACTCCCTCCTCGCGAGCAAGCTCGCTCCCACATTGGTGCGTTCAGCGGAATGCTTTTTAACCAAGGACTTTTATGTCGCGTCGTATCTCCCCCGTCATACCCGGCTTCGGGCTGACGCTGGGCTACACCTTGGTGTACCTCAGCCTGATTGTGCTTATCCCGCTGGCGGCGATGTTCGTCCACGCCGCCCAACTCACCTGGGATCAGTTCTGGACGATCATTTCCGCGCCGCGGGTGCTGGCGGCTCTGAAGCTGAGCTTCGGCACCGCGCTGTGTGCCGCAATCATCAACGGCATCATCGGCACGTTGCTCGCTTGGGTGCTGGTGCGCTACACGTTCCCGGGGCGCAAGGTGATCGACGCGATGATCGATCTGCCCTTCGCCCTGCCGACAGCGGTGGCCGGTATCGCGCTGACCGCGCTGTATGCGCCGGCCGGTCTGGTCGGGCAATTCGCCGCTGATCTCGGTTTCAAGATTGCCTATACCCCGCTGGGTATCACCCTCGCGTTGACCTTCGTCACCCTGCCGTTCGTGGTGCGCACGGTGCAACCGGTGTTGGCCGACATTCCCCGTGAAGTCGAAGAAGCCGCCGCGTGCCTCGGTGCGAAGCCATGGCAGGTGTTCCGCCACATCCTCGTCCCCGCGCTGCTGCCCGCGTGGTTGACCGGTTTTGCCCTGGCGTTCGCGCGTGGCGTCGGCGAGTACGGTTCGGTGATTTTCATCGCCGGCAACATGCCGATGAAAACCGAGATTCTGCCGCTGCTGATCATGGTCAAACTCGACCAATACGATTACACCGGCGCCACCGCTATCGGCGTGTTGATGCTGGTGGTTTCCTTCGTCCTGTTGCTGCTGATCAACTTGCTGCAGCGGCGCATCGAAACCCCATAAGGAGGCGCGAACCATGTCCCAATCGTCTATTGCGGCCGCCTCTTCGGCCAACGCCGCGCGTCGTGGCAGTGCCACTTCGCGCAGAATCCTGATCGGCCTTGGCTGGCTGGTCTTTTTCCTGTTTCTGCTGCTGCCGTTGTTCATCGTCGTATCGCAGGGTTTGAAGAATGGCCTCGGCGCATTTTTCACCGCGATCTTTGAACCGGATGCACTGTCGGCACTGAAACTCACCGTGTTCGCCGTGCTGATTTCGGTGCCGCTGAACCTGGTGTTCGGCGTCAGCGCTGCCTGGTGCGTGAGCAAGTACTCGTTCCGCGGCAAGAGCATGCTGGTGACGCTGATTGACCTGCCGTTTTCGGTATCGCCGGTGATCGCCGGTCTGGTCTATGTGTTGATGTTCGGTGCGCAGGGCCTGTTCGGGCCGTGGTTGCAGGATCACGACATCCAGATCGTCTTCGCCTTGCCGGGCATCGTACTGGCGACGATCTTCGTCACCGTGCCGTTCGTGGCCCGTGAGCTGATCCCGCTGATGCAGGAACAAGGCACGCAGGAAGAAGAAGCCGCGCGCCTGCTCGGCGCCAACGGCTGGCAGATGTTCTGGCACGTCACCGTGCCGAACATCAAGTGGGGTCTGATCTATGGCGTGGTGCTGTGTACCGCGCGGGCCATGGGTGAGTTCGGTGCGGTGTCGGTGGTCTCCGGGCACATTCGCGGGGTGACCAACACCTTGCCGCTGCACGTCGAGATCCTCTACAACGAATACAACCACGTGGCCGCGTTCGCCGTGGCGAGCCTGTTGCTGATCCTGGCGCTCTTCATCCTGCTGCTCAAGCAGTGGAGCGAAAACCGTATCAACCGCCTGCGCGCCAGCGCCGCGGAGGAATAATTCATGTCGATCGAAGTGCGTAACGTCAGCAAGAATTTCAATGCCTTCAAGGCGCTGGACAACATCAGCCTGGACATCCACAGCGGTGAGCTGGTCGCGCTGCTCGGCCCGTCGGGCTGCGGCAAAACCACGTTGCTGCGGATTATCGCCGGTCTGGAAACCCCGGATAACGGCAATATCGTCTTCCACGGCGAAGACGTTTCCGGTCACGACGTGCGTGATCGCAACGTCGGTTTCGTGTTCCAGCACTACGCGTTGTTCCGCCACATGACCGTGTTCGACAACGTCGCGTTCGGCCTGCGCATGAAACCGAAAAACCAGCGCCCGAGCGAAAGCCAGATCGCGACCAAGGTGCATGAACTGCTGAACATGGTGCAGCTGGACTGGCTGTCGGATCGTTATCCGGAGCAGTTGTCCGGTGGTCAGCGTCAGCGTATCGCCCTGGCCCGTGCCTTGGCGGTCGAGCCGAAAGTACTGCTGCTGGATGAGCCGTTCGGCGCGCTCGATGCCAAGGTTCGTAAAGAACTGCGCCGCTGGTTGGCGCGTCTGCACGAAGACATCAACCTGACCTCGGTGTTCGTGACCCACGACCAGGAAGAGGCGATGGAAGTTGCTGACCGCATTGTGGTGATGAACAAGGGCGTGATCGAACAGATTGGCTCACCGGGCGACGTCTACGAAAACCCGGCCAGCGATTTCGTTTATCACTTCCTCGGTGATTCGAACCGCTTGTTGCTGAGCGACGACAATCACGTGCTGTTCCGCCCGCATGAAGTGTCGTTGTCCAGACATGAGCTGGAGGATCACCATGCGGCTGAGGTGCGTGATATCCGGCCGTTGGGCGCGACCACGCGGGTGACGTTGAAGGTGGAAGGGCAGACTGATCTGATCGAGGCCGAAGTGGTGAAAGATCACGACAGCCTGATCGGCTTGGCCAAGGGTGAAACCTTGTTCTTCAAGCCGAAGGTCTGGCAGAAAGTCGCCAGCCTTTAACTGATCGTTCCCACACTCTGCGTGGGGATGCATCCCGTGACGCTCCGCGTCACAGTGGACGCGGAGCGTCCATGGCGGCGTTCCCACGCAGAGCGTGGGAACGAGCAGGGTTGAAGTCTAGATAGCCGCACGATTCGGATTGACCCGCACTACCCCCGCCCGCGCCTCGATCTGTTCTTTCAATTCATGCCGCATCCCGAGCATGAATGCCAACTCGGCCACGACAAACAACGGCCCGACAATCAGCCCCGACACGTCATCGACAAACGCCGGTTTGCGCCCTTCATAGTGATGCCCGACAAACTGGATCACCCAGCCAACGACAAACATCGCCAGCCCGCTGCTCAACCAGACCATGGTGCTCTGCTGCGCCAATACATGCCCGGCCCAGACTGACAGGCCCATCAGCACCGTCATCAACACCCCGAGCTTCACTTCCAGGCGCAAGTAAAACCACGCCGACGCCAGCGCCACGATAACGGCCGGAGATATCCACAACCCGCCCAGCGACCATTCCGGACGCGACAACAACACCGCCACGGCCACCACGATCAGCGGAATGCCGATAAAGTGGCTGGCGATGTTGCGCGGATCGCGGTGGTAGGCGGCGTATTGACTGAGATGGTCGACGAGGCTTTTCATTGTTGTTCCTCCGGTAGGGTTGATCGCATCATCCCTCGGGATCGGGGTTCGCTCTGTCAGGCAGGCGACAATCCAGGAGTGTTTATGCAAATTCGTTCGCGATTGATGAGCGGCCAGTGGTTCAGTCATCTGCCGGCATCCTTTCAGGATAGTCTGTTGGCGGCGGCCCGGGAGCGGCGGCTGACGGCAGGGCAGCGCTTGTTTCAGCGTGGTGATGCGCCGTGCGGCTTATACGCAGTACTCGACGGCGCGGTGCGCATCGGTGCGGTGAGTGAGCAGGGCAAAGAGGCGTTGTTGAGTCTGGTGGAGGCGCCGCACTGGTTCGGCGAAATCTGCCTGTTCGATGGCCAGCCGCGAACCCATGACGCTTATGCGGTCGGGCCGTGCACGCTGCTCAATATCCCGCAGGCACCGTTACTGAAGCTGCTTGATGAAAATCCAGTGTACTGGCGACATCTGGCGCTGCTGATGAGCCACAAACTACGCCTGACCTTCATCAACCTCGAACAACTGAGCCTGCTGCCAGCGCCGGCACGTCTGGCTCATCGGTTGCTGATGATCGCCGAAGGCTACGGCGAACTCGACGCGCCGCGTCGTGTACTGCAACTGCCGCAGGAGCAGTTGGCGTCGATGCTGTCGCTGTCGCGGCAGACCACCAACCAGATCCTCAAGGATTTGCAGGGGCAGGGGATTATCGGGCTTGGGTACGGCGAGATCGAAATCCTTGATGCCGCGCGATTGCGTGCCCTGGCCACGATCTAACGGGCACCTGAGATCCCCTGTGGGAGCGAGCCTGCTCGCGAAAGCGGTGGGTCATTCAACTGACATTTCGACTGACCCGACGCCTTCGCGAGCAGGCTCGCTCCCACATTTTTGATCTGTGTTGATTTAGGAACCGCGATAGGTCGAGAAGCCGTACGGGCTGAGCAGCAGCGGGATGTGGTAATGCTGATCGGTCTGCTTCACTTCAAAAATCACCGGAATCTCCGGGAAGAAGGTGTCGTGCTTGATCTTCTTGTAGTACTCGCCGGTCTTGAACACCACCCGATATTCACCCGCTTCAAAAGGCTGTTTGGCCGGGAACAATTCGGCAATCCGCCCTTGTTCATTGGTCGTGCCCTGCGCCAACGGCTGCCAGTTCTGGCCAACGTGTTTTTCCAGGGTCACGTCGATGCCCGGCGACGGCAGGCCGTTTTCCAGGTTGAGCACGTGCACGCTCAACGGATTACCGGCGGCGAGTGCAAGGCTTGAAAACGCGCTCAGGCCGAGCGCGGCGAGGGTCATGCGCAAAGTGCTCATGGATGCATCTCCTTATTGGGAACGGGTAGTGGCCAGACCGGTTTTTCCGGCAGCCTTGATCGCACAGTTTTCGTCTTGCTCACCGCCGCCGGAACCGGCCACGCCAATCGCGCCGACCAGCTCATCAGCGGCGAACAACGGAATGCCGCCGCCGAGCAACAACAACTCGTCGAGGGTGTTGAGGTTGGCGGTTTCCGGATTGCTGCGAGCACGTTCGGCGAACAACCGGGTGGCGGTTTTGGTCGACAGCGCGGTATACGCCTTGCGTTGGCTGGCGGCGGTGTTGTGCGGACCGACACCGTCGCCGCGCAGGGCCACCAACAGATTGCCGCCCCGATCGAGCACCGACACCGTGCCGGTGCAGTTGGCCATTGCCGTGTCGGCGAGAAGGCGTGCAGTTTTCAGGTCGAGGTCGGCGTGACGCGGCAGCTCAGGGCTGGCGACAGCGGCGCCACTGAGGCCGATCATCAGGCCTGCAACGAGGAATTTAACGGTCATGGACAGCCTCCAAAAGCGAAGGTCGCCACCTTAATCGCCGGCCTTCGTCAGAACCTCGTCAGTCTGATTACAAGTTTGTAATGGGCAACGCCGCCGAAGGCGCCTAGCCTGTGTGCCTGATCAATCGAGGTGTGCCATGCGTTTGCTGGTCGTAGAAGATGAAGCCAAAACCGCGAATTTCCTCGCCAAGGGCCTGGGCGAGTCCGGTTTTGCCGTGGACGTGGCGCTCAATGGCCTCGATGGGCGCTACTTTATCGAGCAGCAGGAATATGACCTGATCATCCTCGACGTGATGCTTCCCGGCCTCAACGGTTGGCAATTGCTGCAACTGATCCGTCAGCGCGGCGCCACGCCGGTATTGTTCCTGACCGCCAAGGACGCCATCGAAGACCGCGTGCGCGGGCTCGAACTGGGCGCCGACGATTACTTGCTGAAACCCTTCGCCTTCGCCGAACTGCTCGCGCGGGTACGCACGTTGCTGCGGCGCGGGCCAATGCGCGAAGCTGAGTCGTACACCATTGCCGATCTGGAAATCGATGTGCTGCGCCGCCGCGTCAGTCGCGGTGGTCAGCGCATTGCCCTGACCAACAAGGAGTTCGCCCTGCTGCAACTGCTCGCCAGTCGCCAGGGCGAAGTGCTGTCGCGTACACTGATCGCCTCGCAGGTGTGGAACCTGAATTTCGACAGCGACACCAACATGGTCGAGGTTGCAGTGCGTCGTTTGCGCTCCAAAGTCGATGATCCCTACATGCCGAAACTGATCCACACCGTGCGCGGTGTCGGTTATCAACTGGAAGCGCCCGACGATGCGCTCTAGGTCGATCGCCTGGCGCCTGGCGCTGGCGTTCGCATTGGTCTGCGCCTTGGTGTTGAGTGCTATCGGCGTATTTCTCTACCGCTCGCTGGCCTCGGAAATCGCCTACCGCGACGACCTCGCATTGCTTGGACGACTGGAGCAAGTGCGCGCCTTGCTCGCCGACAGCGACAGCCTCGATGCCTTGCAGGCACGGCCGCGGCTGTATCAGAACATGCTCGGCAATCTCGACAGCCTGCTATTGGTGCGCCGCGCCGATGGCTCCAGTGTGATCGCCATCAACCCACGTCAACGCGATCTACCGAGGCTGAACGCGATCCCCCGCGAGCAGGCGCCGCAGCGCCGCGATGTGCTGACCTGGCAGGCTGCGGATGGTGCCGAACTGGCCCTGTTATCCGGCGATGCACAAGGACCGGACGGTGAGCCGCTGACGGTTATCGCCGGCAAAGTGCTGAGTGAACGCGAGCAGATGCTCGGTAGCTATCGCTTGCGCTTGTACCTGTCCGTTGGACTAGGCGCGTTGCTCGCCTTTGCCCTGGGCTTGCTGTTGTTGCGCCGGGGTCTGCAACCGTTACGGCAGTTGAGCGAAGCGGTACGCGGCATCGATCTGCGCAGCCTCGATCAACGCTTGCCCGCCAACGGCACGCCTGCCGAACTGCTCGAACCGGTGCAGGCGCTCAACGGCATGCTGGCGCGGCTGGACGACAGCGTGCAGCGCCTGTCGCAGTTCTCCGCCGACCTCGCCCACGAGATTCGTACGCCGCTGCACACCTTGCTGGCGAGCAACGGTCAGGCGCTGAATCATCCGCGCAGCACCGAGGAGTATCAGGAAGTGCTGGCGTCGAACATGGAAGAGTTCGAACGGCTCAAGCGCATGGCGGAAAACCTGATGTTCCTGGCCCGCGCTGAGCAGGCCGAGCGCGCGCTCAATCTGCAAACGCTGGATTTGCAAAGCGTTGGCAGTGAACTGTGTGATTACTTTGAAGCCTTGGCCGATGACCGCGAGTTGCGCCTGGACAATCAACTGCATGGCGAACTGCTTGCCGATCAGCAACTGTTGCAACGTGCGCTGGGCAACTTGCTGGCGAATGCCGTGCGCCACGCTGACTCCGGAACCGTGATCAGCCTGCGTCGCCGCGATGAGGCGGGTTGGTGCTGGTTGCAGGTGCACAACCTCGGGCCGACAATTGCGTCGGAGCATCTGGGCAAGCTGTTCGACCGGTTCTACCGCGTTGATCCTTCGCGCGCGGAGCCGGGGGATTCGGGTGGGTTGGGATTGGCGATCGTGCAATCGATCATGCTGTTGCATGGAGGGCAGGTGTGGGTGAACAGTGATGCGGCGGGTACGGTTTTTGAGCTGGGTTTTGTGGTGAATTGAAGGACGTCTTCGCGAGCAGGCTCGCTCCCACATTTGGAATGCGTTTCACATGTGGGAGCGAGCCTGCTCGCGAAGGCGTGGGAGCTGACGACCCAACCCTGGAATCAGTCAGCGCAACCCATCACGAAACTGCCCAGGTGTCAGCCCCGTCCAGCGCTTGAACGCGCGGCTGAAGCTGCTGGTGTCGGCAAACCCGAGCAAATAACTCACCTCACTCAACGAGCACTGCGGATCGCGCAGATGCAGCAACGCCAGATTCTCGCGGCTCTCATTGAGCAACGTGTCGAAGCGACAACCCTCATCCGCCAGATGCCTTTGCAGGCTGCGCAAGCTCAGGTGCAACGCTTGGGCAATCCGTTCAGCACTCGGCTCGCCTTCCGGCAATTGCTCTTCAATGGCATCGCGCACCTTGCGCTCCCATGTCAGCGGTTTGAGCTGGGCCATCGTGCGTTTGAGCACGGCTTCGTTGTGTTCGGCGAGTTCCGGGTTGGCGTCGTCGAGGTGGCTGTCAAAGTCGGCAAGGGCGAACTCCAGGCGATCCTCCGCACAACCAAAATGCACCGGAGCGCGGAAGACCTTGTGCCATTGGTGCGCATCGCTCGGTTCCGGGCGGCGCAGATAAACCGCCAGCGGCGCGTAATCGCGACCAAGACGATTGCGGCAGGTGCGCACGTAGATCGCGGTAAACGCATCGATGGCTTCGAAGGCCGGCGCCGGATTGCCTGACGGAATTTTCAGACGGAATTGATAGCGGTCGTCGCTGCGGCTCAGCTCCAGTTCCAGCGCGTCGCTGACCACCGGGTGATAGCGCACGATGCGCTCGAACACCTCGCGCAAACTGCCGCTGGCGACCAGCGCATAACCGAGGGCATGGAACGTGGTCGGGCTGACAAAACGTGACACACGCAAGCCAATCGCCGGATCGCCGCTGACCTGCACGGCAATTTCCCACAGGCGCGTGGTGCCGGACAGTGGATAGCGCGCGTTGGGGTCGTCCATCAAATTCGGATCGAGCCCGGCCTGCTGACACAGGGCAATGCTGTCCAGTCCCAGCGCATCGAGTTGTTTGCGCAAGGCTCGGGTCCAGCTGGCGAGGGAGGTCGGTTCCTTCATGCTGATTGGCGCTTCCGGTCAACAGGTTGGCGTTTTCGGCTACCGCAATTGAAGCCTTGGCGAGGCACGATGCGAACATCATAAACCCGAGGATGGAAGCATGGACGGTACTTCTGCAAGTCCCCAGCGACACAATGCGGCCCAGCGATCAGCGCATATTCGCCAAGTGGTGCTGGCCAAAGGCGTCGAATTGCGCGAGCGCTACCCGATTCTCAAGCATCAGGACGCGCTGGGCGCGGGGATTCTGGCCTTTGCCCTGATCGGGATGATTGGTTCGGCGGCGCTGTACATCAGCGGCCACATGGCGTGGTGGGCTTGCCTGCTGCTCAATGCGTTTTTCGCGTCGCTGACCCATGAACTGGAACACGATCTGATCCACAGCATGTATTTCCGCAAACAGCGTGTGCCGCACAATTTGATGATGGGCTTGGTGTGGCTGGCGCGGCCGAGCACGATCAATCCGTGGATTCGTCGGCATCTGCACCTCAATCATCACAAGGTTTCTGGCACAGAAACCGACATGGAAGAACGCGCGATCACCAACGGCGAGCCGTGGGGCTTCGCGCGCTTGCTGATGGTTGGCGACAACGTCATGTCAGCGTTCATCCGCATGCTGCGGGCCAAGACCTGGGCGCACAAGTTCAGCATCATCAAGCGCACGTTGAAGGTGTATGCGCCGCTGGCGCTGGTGCATTGGGGCGCGTGGTATGTGTTTCTCGGTTTTCACGCGGCCAATGGCATCGCCTATCTGCTGGGCTCGCCGATCGAATGGTCAGCGACGACGTTGTCGGTGATGCAGGTGATCGATATCGCCGCCGTGGTGATCATCGGCCCGAACGTGTTGCGCACCTTTTGCCTGCACTTCATCAGCTCGAACATGCATTACTACGGCGATGTCGAGCCGGGCAATGTGTTGCAGCAGTGTCAGGTGCTCAACCCTTGGTGGCTGTGGCCGTTGCAGGCGTTCTGCTTCAATTTTGGCAGCAGTCACGGGATCCATCATTTTGTCGTGAAGGAGCCGTTTTACATTCGCCAGATGACCGTGCCGGTGGCGCATAAGGTGATGCGTGAGATGGGCGTGCGGTTTAATGATTTCGGCACGTTTGGGCGGGCGAACCGGTTTGTTCGTCGGGATGAAGTTGCGGTGTCTGGGGAGGCGGTGGAGGCCTGACAGAAGGCGCCCTCACCCTAGCCCTCTCCCGGAGGGAGAGGGGACCGATTGGGGGATATTGGGGAAGTACGCCGACCTGAATGTTCCTCAGTGAATCCATAATCGACCCGATTTTTCAGGTCGATGTATAGCGAAAGACACCTCGGTCGGCCCCCTCTCCCTCTGGGAGAGGGATGGGCGGGCGGCGTTCCGATGAGGGGCTTTTGATCTTCGCCTCAATCCGGCTGAAACGGCGACTCACTGAGAATAACCCCGGTTTCCTCGACATACTGCTGCCAATGCCCAATCAACGCGCTGAGCTTCTCCGGCTGACTCACCGCCAGATCATGAATCTCTCCCGGATCGCTGGCCAAATCATAAAGCTGCCAAGTCGCCGGCCCGACCGGTCCCGGGATCCACACCGCTTTCCAAGACCCCTGTCGAATCGCCCGGCGCCCGAACAATTCCCAACCCGTGACCGTGTGCTCGTCATGCACCTGCGCAGTCTCACCCGACAAGAATCCCAACCAGGATTTGCCACGCAGCGGTGCTACCGGTTTACCGTGCCAGAGCTTGCCCGGATGACGCACACCGGCCAGATCGAGAATCGTCGGCGTGATGTCCATCACCGTGCCGAAGCCATGGCTGATCTGCCCTTTGATCGCCAGCTGCGGATAGTGCAGCAACGCCGGCACGCGAATCCCGCCCTCGGTGGTGAACGCCTTGAACAGCCGCGACGGTGCGGTAGCCACCTGCGCCCAGTTCGGCCCGTACCAGACATAGGAATTAGCCCGACCAATGTTGTCGAGGCTGTTGTCGTAATGCTGGCTGAGATACGTCACCAGTTCCGGGCCGAATTTGGGGAACGCTTCCAGCAGCGCACCTTCGGCACCGTTGTCCGACATGAACAGGATGAACGTATTGTCGAGCTGCCCTTGCTGGCGCAGATAGTCGACGACCCGGCCAATGTTCCAGTCCATGCGCTCGACCATTGCCGCGTAGACCTCCATGGTCCGCGCGGAAATCTGTTTTTGTTCCTCGCTCAATGCGTCCCACTGCTGGGTCAACTGAATCAGTGGATGCGGCTCGACGTCCGGTTCGATCAGGCCGAGGGATTTGAGTTTTTCCAGACGCTCCAGGCGCAGCACTTCAGGGCCCGCGTCATAGCGGCCACGGTATTTTTCGACGATCTCGGCCGGTGCCTGCAACGGCCAGTGTGGCGCGGAGAACGGCAGATAAGCGAAGAACGGCCGGGTCTGGTCACGTTCCTTGAGGTACTGCAGCAACTTGTCGCCAAAGGCATCGGAGGAATAAAAGTCCTTCGGCAATTCATCAAGGAAAGTATCGTCCTCGATGTACAGCGCCGGAGTGGATTTCAGCAGGCCGGGTGTTTGCTCATCGTAGGTTGGCTCGAAACCGTAATGGTTGGCCGCGCCCGGCAGCAGCGAAAACGAACGCTCGAAACCTCGCGCATGGGGCGCCAGTTCAGCCTTCAAACCGAGGTGCCATTTGCCGCTCATCAATGTTTGATAACCGGCGTCGCGCAGCAACTCCGGCAGCGCCACCACGCGATCGTTGAGATAGCCCTCATAACCCGGTTTACCGATCAGTTCCGGCGTCAGCGTTTCGGCCATGGTGCCGATGCCGGCGATGTGGTGATCGGTGCCGGTGAGCAGCATCGAGCGGGTCGGCGAGCAGGTCGGTGCGGTATGAAAGTCGGTGAGGCGCAGGCCATTGTTGGCCAGGGCATCAAGGTGCGGCGTGGCGATTTCGCCGCCGAACGCGCCGATATCGGAGAAGCCTAAATCGTCGGCCAGAATCACCAGAAAATTGGGACGTTGCGGCATCGCAAAACTCCTGTTCAGCAGGCAATGAACGTCAGCGGCAGATCGCGGATCTGCACCGGCACGCTCGGTTGGTAATGGTCGTCACTGGTCAGCTCGTGCAGCAGTTCTTCACGCAGCTGATGGAAGTCGAAACTGCTGCGCTGGCGCGGGTGCGGCAGGGCGATGTCGACCACTTGCTTGATCCGCCCCGGACGCGGCTCCATCACCACCACGCGGTCGGCGAGGAAGATCGCTTCTTCGACGTCATGGGTGACGAGGATCGTGGTGATTTTCGCGCGATCACGGATCGCCAACAGCTCGTCCTGCATCTGCTGGCGAGTCAGCGCATCGAGCGCGCCGAAGGGCTCGTCGAGCAGCAGAATACGCGGGCTGGCGACGAGGCCGCGAGCAATCGCCACACGCTGGGCCATGCCGCCGGACAGCTGGTGCGGATAGGCGCGAGTGAAGTCGCGCAGGCCGACCAGCTCGATGAAGTCGTTGATCCGTTGTTGCTTCTGCGCAGCGCTCAGCGGCTCGTTGACCAGGCCCAGGCCGATGTTGTCCGCGACGGTCAGCCACGGGAATAAACGGTGCTCCTGAAAGACGATGCCGCGCTCGCCGCCGATGCCGCTGACGGCTTTGCCGTCGACTGTGATCTGCCCGCGAAACTGCGTATCAAGACCCACCAGCAAACGCAGCAAGGTAGATTTGCCGCAGCCGCTGGAACCGACAATGGCGACGAATTCGCCTTCGGCAATGTCCAGGTTGAATTCGCGAATCGCCTCCAGTTCGAAACCGTCGACGTCGAAGGATTTGCCTACGTGTTTAAAGCTGACAATCGGTGCGTTCATGCGTGTCTCCAGCGGGTCGCGCGAATTTCCAGGCGTTGGCCAATGAGGTTGAGCAGGGCGCCGGTGAGACCGACGAAAAGCATGCCGGCCATGATCAGATCCATGCGCAACAACTGTTGTGCGCCGATCATCTGGCTGCCGATGCCGCCATTGGACGGCATGAAATATTCCGCACCGATGGTGCCGAGCCAGGCGTAGATCAGGCTCAATCTGAGGCCTGCGAAAATCCCCGGCGCAGCGCCCGGCAACACCAGTCGACGCAGGCGTTGGCCGAGGCTCAGGCGCAACACTTGGCCGGCTTCGCTGAGTTGTGGCGACAGGTTGGCGACGCTGCGCTGCGTGGCGATAAACAGCGGAAAGAACGCGGCGAGGGCGACGAACACCCACTTCGCCAGTTCGCCCAGACCGAACCACGCGGTGAGCAGCGGCACCCAGGCGAAAATGGCGATCTGGCGGAGGGCGGCGAGGGTTGGACCGAGCAGTCGTTCGCTGGTGCGCGACAAGCCCAGCAGCAAACCGAGGGCGAAACCGAGTCCGCCGCCCAACAGCAAACCGCCGAGGGTGCGACCGAGGCTGAGGGCCATACCGCTGATCAACGTGCCATCAAGCAGGCCGTTCCATGCCGTGCTCAAAACGGCCAGCGGGCTGACCAGAATATTGGCATCGACCCACTGCAGTTCGTTTGCCAATTGCCACAGCGCCAACAAGCCTAGCGGCAGCAGCCACGGCTGCAGACGCTGCCAGCCGTCATAACGCGGGCCGCGACGAATTTCGGCGGTGGCCGGATGCGGCCAGTGCACCAGTTTTTTGTCCAGCAGACCGATGCCGCGATCCATTGCCACGCCAATCAACCCGATCACCACGATGCAGACGAAAACGATATCGAGCATGAACAGCTGTCGCGCCCAGACCATCAGGTAACCAATGCCTTCACTGGAGGCCAGCAGTTCGACCGCCAGTAATGAGGTCCACCCGGCGGCCAGTGCCAGACGCACGCCAGCCATAAACGCGGGAAGAGCAGCGGGCAACACCAGGCGGCGCACCAGCAAGTGCGGCGGCAGACGCAGAACCGCGGCGGCTTCACGCAATTTCGGTTGGGCGTCACGCACGCCGACCAGCGTATGCAGGGTCACCGGCACCACAACCGCTTTGATCAGCACCACCAGTTTCAGCACCTCGCCGATACCGAAAAACACCATGAACAGTGGAATCCACGCCAGCGTCGGTATTTGCGAAAGCCCAGCGAAGGTCGGGAAGATCAAGCGTTCAAGACGACGACTGAATCCCAGCGCTGCACCGAGCAATGCCCCCGCAGAAACCCCCGCGAGCAGGCCCCAGAACAAACGTTGCAGACTGATCCACAAATGGCTCCACAGCTCGCCCTGCGACAACTCGACAGCACTGTTCCACACCAGTGAGGGCGCGGGCAGGATCTGTTCGCTCATCCACTCATTGCGCGCGGCCAGCCACCACAGCGCGAACAGGCTCAGGGGCAACAGCCACGGCAACAGACTTTGGTTCAGGCTTGGCCAGGTACGGCGGCTTTTCAGCGGCGGCGCGGGGAGCGGGAGACTGAGCAAGGATTGGCGGGCCATGGGTGACCTCCGTTGTCGGGTTGGCTCAAGATCAAGATCAAAAGATCGCAGCCTTCGGCAGCTCCTACGGGGGAATGCGTCCTTGAATTGACCCCTGTAGGAGCTGCCGAAGGCTGCGATCTCTAGCGGCATTAGCTAAGAGCTAATGGTTATAAATAATCTTTAATAAGTTATTTTTAGAGATAAGCAGCGCCATTTAAGGCTTCCAGCCCACACGCATCCAATGCATTCGAAGAATATTTTCGATGCTGTTAATGCATACGCCGCTGCAAGCCCCGTTGTTGCTTGCTTAGCGTTAAAAGCTATAAAAATGTGCATTTATAGTATTTAAGCGAAGGTATTCATTCGGCCTACTTTCGGCTCCTCAACGCCTGTCGTGATCAAGGAGCTGCACCCATGAACCTCCCCTTCAAACGTGTTTTCAGTCTGTTTGCCGTTCCTGCTCTGGCGGGCCTGCTGGCGTTCACCGCCCACGCTGACGAACTCAAGGAAATCAGAATCGCCGTGCCCGACCTGAGTGCTGGCACCCAGCACAGCGGCGGCGGGGTGGTCGACGTATTGCGAGATCAGCAGATCCTCGAAAAAGCCTTCGCTGATCAGGGCATCAAGATTCAGTGGAGTTTCTTCAAAGGTGCCGGGCCGGTGATCAACGAGGCATTTGCCAATGGCCAGGTTGATCTGGCATATCTGGGCGATCTGGCGGCAATCATCGGCAAGTCCAATGGCCTCGACACCCGCTTGCTCAGTGCCACGGCGCGTGGGGTGAAGCAGTATCTGGGCGTGGTGCCGGGCTCCGGAATCAAGACCCTGCAGGATTTGAAAGGCAAGCGCGTGGCGATCTTTCGGGGCACCGCAACGCAGTTGTCGTTTGATGCGGCACTGGCCAGCCAGGGCTTGAGCGAGAAGGATCTGAAAGTCATCAACCTCGACTTCACTGGCGCGACCGCTGCGCTGGCAGCGAAGCAGATCGATGCATCGTGGGGCAGTTCCGGGTTGGCGGCATTGCAGACCAAGGGCTTGGCCGAGTTGCCGCTCAACACCAAAGATCTCGGCGGTGCTGGCAGCGTCCAATCGGTTCTGGTCGGCACTGGCAAGTTTGTCGATGCACATCCGGAGGCGGTGGCGAAATTGCTCAAGGCGCAGCAGCAGGCAGTGGAGTGGCTGACCCAGGACAGCAACAAGGCTGCCTATGTGCAGTTGGTTTCGGGGCTGGCGAGTTATCCGCCGGTAATCCTCACCGAAGATCTGAAGGATCAGAAATTGAGCGAAGTGTTCCCGTCGACGCTGGATCCGGTGTTCCTTGGCAGCTTGCAGGACAAAGTCGATCTGGCGGCGCAGCAGAAGCTGATTCGCAAGCCGTTCAAGGTGAATGATTGGGTGGCGCCTGAGTTGGCGGCGGCCAAGCTCTAACGTACACCGATCGTTCCCACGCTCTGCGTGGGAACGATCCCCTTAAACAGCGACGCTGACCTCCTGCCGATCCACCGCGACCAACGTCTCGATCATCGCCCGCGCCGCCGGCGACAGCCGAAATCCGGTGCGACTGACAATCCCGCACCGCGCATTCATGCTCTCCAGGTTCTGCGGCAAATTTCGCCAGTGCAGCAACACCAGCGAACCCTTGGCAATGTCCTCGACAAACGCCTCTTCCGTACCGACGCCAATCGCATTCGATTGCAGCACCACTTTCACCAGCGCCGGAAAATGCTCGGTCTCGATGGTCGGGGAGAAATCGATGCGGCCACTGAGGTTCGCCAGCAATTTTCGAATGCCCGGTGGGATCAGCGTCGTCGCCAACGGGTAGTCGAACATGTCGTTGGTCGACAGGCTTTCCTTGGCCAATAGCGGATGCCCCGGCCGGCAGAAAAACACGCCGCGTTTGGGCGTCAGTGCCTGGGTCTGGAAGTTGGGATCGGACTCGAAATGGCGGATGTCGGCGATGAAGAATTCGATCTCTTCACGGCTCAACGCGCGGCTGAGTTTTTCCCAGTTATCCACCTGAAAACAGGTGCGCACTTTCGGGTGCGCATTGATGAATTGCGCCACGGCGTCCGGTACCAGTTTCACCGCCGGCGCCGGGCCGCAACCGAAGTGCACTTCACCGGCATCGAGCTTGGTCATCTGCGTCACTTCAGCGCTGAGTAAGGCTGCGCCCTGCACCAGGCTCAGGGCGTGTTGCAGCACCACCTGGCCTTCGGGCGTGGGGCGCAGATCCTTGTTGCCGCGATCTACCAACACGCAGCCGAACTCCTGCTCGAGCCCCTGAATACTGCGGCTGAACGCTGGTTGAGTGATGCCCATCGCGTCCGCCGCACGGACAAAACTGCGGTGTTCGTTGAGGGCGATGAAGTACCGCAACTGGCGAAGATCCATATGCTTTTCCGGCATCCTAAAAATAGCTCGAAGGCATTTGCGACGAGGGTTGCTAGAGGTTTTAAATGCAAGTTCTTATTCCGTCAACGAAGCATGTGAATATCTATTAGATGTAAATGGAATATAGATAGAGCGTTGTTTCGCTGCCGTCCAAACCGTAAGCAGTCGATGAGGGTCTACCCATGAGCAATGCCGCACTCGCAGTTAAACCCGCTGTCCACGCGCTGGAAATCCATCCGGTGGCCGGTCGTATCGGCGCCGAGATCCGTGGCGTGCATTTGTCCGGTGAGCTGGACGCCGCCACGGTCGAAGCGATTCAACAGGCGCTGGTTCAGTACAAAGTCGTGTTCTTCCGTGAGCAGACCCAGCTTGATGATCAGCGTCAGGAAGCCTTCGCCCATCTGCTCGGCGAGCCAGTGGCGCACCCGACCGTCCCGTCCCGTGAGGGCACCCGTTATCTGCTGGAACTGGACGGCGCTGAAGGCCAGCGCGCCAACTCCTGGCACACCGACGTGACCTTCGTCGACGCCTACCCGAAAGCCTCGATCCTGCGCTCGGTGGTGGCCCCGGCCTTCGGCGGCGACACGCTGTGGGCCAACACTGCGACGGCTTACAACGGCTTGCCAACCGAGCTGCGAGAACTGGCCGACAAACTGGTTGCCGTGCACAGCAACGAATACGACTACGCCAGCGCGAAGCCGGACGTCTCGGCAGAGAAGCTTGAGCGCTATCGCAAGGTCTTCACCTCTACCGTTTACGAGACTGAGCACCCGGTGGTCCGCGTGCATCCGATCAGTGGCGAAAAGAGCTTGCTGCTGGGGCATTTCGTCAAACGTATCAAGGGTTATTCGCAGGCGGATTCGGCGCATCTGTTCGGGCTGTTGCAGAGCCATGTGATCCGCCAGGAAAACACCGTGCGCTGGCGCTGGAAGGCCGGTGATGTGGCGATCTGGGATAACCGTTCGACGCAGCACTATGCGATTGATGATTACGGCACTCAGGATCGGGTGGTGCGTCGGGTGACGCTCAAGGGGGAAGTGCCGGTGGGCGCGAATGGGCAGCGTAGTCAGACCATCAAAGGTCGTGACTGAAGATCAACATCCCCTCATCGGAACGCCGCCCGCCCAGCCCTCTCCCAGAGGGAGAGGGAGCCGACCGAGTTGTCTCCCGTTATGCATCGACCTGAAAGATCTTTATCGATTATGGATTCGGTGAGGCACGATCAGGTCGGTGTACCTCTGAAATATCCCCCATTCAGTCCCCTCTCCCTTTGGGAGAGGGTTAGGGTGAGGGGCTCTTCCCGCTACCAAACACCAATCTGAACAACCTTCTCGGCTTCCGGCTCACCATAGCGAAACCGCTGCCCGCGCAAATCTATCTCCCGATGACTGATCGTGGTGCGCCGCTTCAACCCGCGCACCCACTCAAACAAATACCCCGCATGTTCCTCGCGCACCGCCGCGAACGCCGGGTCATCCCCCAGGTCGCGCAACTCCTGCGGATCATTCAGCAGATCAAACAACTGCGGTCGAAAACCGTCGTACGCCAGGTATTTCCAGCGCTCGCTACGCACCATGGTCATGCGGCAACGGTCGATCGGCTGGCCCAAACGCTCACGCGCCGGCGCCTGGAAGGCGTAGTCGTATTCACTGATTGCATAGCGGCGCCAGTCCGGATGTTCACCGTGCAGAAGCGGGATCAACGAACGCCCTTCAAGCCGATGCTCCGCCCCCGGCAATCCCAATGCCTGAAGAAACGTCGGCAACGCATCGATGGTTTCTGTCAGTCGATCATCGACGGTTCCCCGGGTGACATCCGCCGCCGCCCGAGGGTCTCGCACGATCAACGGTACCCCCACCGCCTGCTCCAGCAAAAACTCCTTCTCACCGAGCCAGTGATCGCCCAAAAAGTCGCCGTGATCGCTGGTGAACACGATCAGCGTGTCATCCCATCGACCATTGCTCTGCAGAAAATCGAACAGCCGTCCGAGTTGATCATCCACCTGCTTGATCAGGCCCATGTACGTAGGGATTACAGTCAATCGTACTGAATCGCGGGAAAAGTTGAGGCTTTCCTCATGCTGGCGAAAGGCAGCATATACGGGGTGTTTGCTGACTTCGGAGGGCGTCGCGCGGACCGCTTCGAGAATCGATTTCGTACTGTACAAGGCGTGGTACGGCGCTGGTACGATGTAGGGCCAGTGCGGTTTGATATACGAGAGGTGTAAACACCACGAGTTCTCGCCTTGCTCGGTGATGAAGTCGATGGCTCGATTTGTAGTGTAGACAGTCTCTGAGTGTTGCTCGGGAATTCGTGCTGGCAAATTCGCATGACGCATTTTCCAGCCGCTGAGGATTTCACCGTTTTCGCCTTCGGCGGCATTGGCCCAGTCGTGCCAGGGGTTTTTGCCGTCGAAGCCGTGTTCACGCAGGTAATGCGTATAGGGCGCGGATTCGCGTTTGTCGTCGAACAGCGGGTCGTCGGGGTAGATGCCGTCGTGGCGCATGTAGGGTTCGAAACCGACTTCGTTGAGGATTTCGGCTTGCTCGCTTTCGGGATTGATCGCCAGGCGTTGCAAGGCATCGACATTCGCGGTGGCGTGGGTCTTGCCGACCAGTGCGGTACGAATGCCGTGCGGGCGCAGGTAATCGCCAATCGTCAGTTCTTCCAGCGGCAGCGGCACGGCGTTCCACGCCACTTGATGGCTGCTGACATAACGTCCGGTGTAGGCCGACATCCGCGATGGGCCGCAGATCGTGCCTTGGGTGTAGGCGCGGCTGAAACGTACGCCGGCAGCGGCGAGGCGATCGATGTTTGGCGTGTGCAGATGCGGATGGCCGTAGCAGGACAGGTAATCGCGGCGCAGTTGATCGCACATGATGTACAGCACGTTGCGCACGGGGTTTGGCGGGGTGGGCATGGGGTTCACCGGTCAATGGGACAGGCGAGGTATTTCGCTAGGCGTGAGGGTGTTCGGCAAGTGCATTTGGGGAATGGGTTTTATGCAGTGGATGCATCGGTACCTGTGCCGGCCTCTTCGCGAGCAGGCTCGCTCCCACATTTAGACTGCGTTCCCCTGTGGGAGCGGGCTTGCTCGCGAAGAGGTCCGATCAGACGGCGAGATTCTGCAGCGAGCAAACCTCCTCATCCTGCTGATCAATCGCTTTGATCTGCTCAATCATCGCCTCCGCCAACGGCGACAACCGATACCCCGCCCGGCTGACAATCCCATAACGCGTATACAGCTCCTCAAGATCATCGGCCAACCCCTCAATGCGCAAACACACCAGCTCGCCCTTGGCCTGATGCAGTGCATCCGAGTACGCACCGACAATCCCGATCGCATCCGAACGTAGCACCACACTGAGCAGACTCGAGCTGTTCTCACACTCCACATTCGGCGTGAAATCTGGCCGTCCACTGAGATCGACAATGACTTTTCGCAAGTTCGGCGGACGAATGCTCACCGCCAGTGGATAGCTCATCAACTGCTCGGCGCTGACCTTATCGAAAGCCGCCAGCGGATGCCCCGCACGGCAACAGAAATGCCATTTACGCGGCCGCAACCGGTGCGTCAGATAATCCGGATCCGCCTCGAAGTAGCGTGTGTCCGCGACAAAGAATTCGAATTCCTCGCTCATCAGTCGCTTGCTCAGACTCTGCCAATCATCCACCTGAAACTGCACCCGCGCTTTCGGATAGCGCCCGATGAAGCTGCCAATCGCCCGAGGAATCAAACCCGCCGCCGGCGCCGGCCCACAACCGAAGCGCAATTCCCCAGCCTCAAGCCCATTGAACTGGCTGATCTCGTTGGCCATCTGCTGCGCGCCGCTGACCAGTCGCCGCGCGTGTTCGAGCAGCACCTGGCCCTGTTTGGTCGGCGGTAATTCCTTGCGCCCGCGATCAACCAACTGACAGCCGACACTGTGTTCCAGCGCCTGAATGCTGCGGCTGAACGCTGACTGCGACAGATTCACCGCCTGCGCGCCGGCGACGAAGCTGCGTTGTTCAGCCAGGGCGATGAAGTGACGAAGTTGGCGCAAGTCGATATGCATTTTTCACATAAAAAATATCTGGGAAATGCATTGGATATGCATTAGGTCGACTCCTTATAAAGGCAATCTCTTATGCAGTAAATATCTGTAAATACATAAATAAATAACTTAAAAGAATATGCAGCGCTGAAGATGTCTGTGTGTTTTTTGACCAGGAGCCGCGCCATGAGTCCGTTGAACCTTGCGTCACCCTTAACGCCACGACGGCTCAAACGCCTGCCTCTGGCCCTGTTGCTGGCAGGGAGCGCGAGCTGGACTCACGGCTACGCCGCCGATTCTGATACCCCGGCGCCAGTGCCGGCCGGCAAGCCTGCCGCCAACAGTTCGCAACTCGAAACCGTGACCGTCACCACCCGCCGCCGCGAAGAAAGTTCGCAGGATGTACCGACGCCAATGAGCGTGGTCAGCGGGCAGAATCTGGAGACGCAGCGGGTCTACCGGATTCAGGATTTGCAACAACTGGTGCCCAGCGTCAACGTCGCCTACATGCACGCACGCCAGTCCAGCGTGTCGATCCGTGGCCTGGGTAATAACCCGGCCAGCGATGGTCTGGAAGGCAGCGTCGGCCTGTACATCGACAACGTCTATCTGGGCCGCCCGGGGATGGCGGTGTTTGACTTGATGGACATCGAACAGCTTGAAGTCTTGCGGGGGCCGCAGGGCACGCTGTTCGGCAAAAACACCACCGCCGGGGTGATCAACATCAGCACCCGCGCGCCAACCTTCACCCCTGAGCGCAGCATCGAAACCTCGGTCGGTGAGGACGGGTATTTCCAGACCAAGGGCACGATTTCCGGCCCGCTCAACGATCAACTGGCCGGGCGTTTTTCGGCCTACCGCACGCGCAGCGACGGCGACATCAAAAACGAATACGACGGCCATGATTTGAATGGCGGCTCGCGCGAGGGCTTCCGCGCGCAACTGCTGTTCAAGCCCAACGAAGATTTCAACCTGCGCTGGATCGGCGACTACAACGAAGAGGATTCCAGCGCGGGCACCCGTGTGCTCTACAACACCGGGCCGACCATCAACGGCGTCAACCTGTACCAGTCGCGCGCCAACGCCGCCGGGGCAACATTGGTCAACGGTTCGCACCGCAAGGTCAATCTGGACAACGACCAGCATGTCACCGTGCATCAGGGCGGTACCTCGGTGGAGGCTAACTGGACGCTACCGAGCGATTTCACGCTGACCTCGATCAGCTCCTATCGCTTCTGGAATTTCACTCCGCGCAACGACGACGGCCTCAACGTGCCGGCGAGCTACAACGCCGGGGTTTCGGTGGAGGACAAACAGTATTCGCAGGAGTTTCGCCTGGCCTCGCCCAAGGGTGAGTTCTTCGATTACGTCGTCGGCGCCTACTACTTCGGTTCGGATCTGGACAATAAATCCTTCGCCTATTACGGCCCGCAAGCCGATATCTGGAATGGTACGGCGCCCGGTGCGCTGGCCAACGTCACCAGTGTTGGCAACGGCCATATCAAGACCGACAGCTTTGCGCTGTTCGCCCAAGGCACCTGGCATCTTACCGAGCGGCTGGATTTCACCGCCGGGGTGCGTGGCACTTATGAAGAAAAATCCGCCTGGGTCACGCGCAATGCCCCGGTCGGCGGCGCGGCGGTCACGGGGGCGGCGGCCACGGCGCGACGCGGTCGTGCCGGCGCTTACGATTCCGGTGACTTGAATCAGTACAGCTCCAGTCCCTCCGGGCTGCTCAATCTCAGCTACCGGATCACCGACGATGTGCTCGGCTACGCCACGTTATCCCACGGCGAGAAATCCGGCGGGGTTAACCTCGCCGTCGGTTCCGCTCCGGTGGCCGGCGCCGATTCGCTGCTGATCGGCACCGAACGCGCGAACAACGCCGAACTCGGCTTCAAGAGCACGCTGTGGGATCACCGCCTGCAACTCAACGCCAACGTCTTCTGGACCCAGGTCAACGCCTACCAGACCAACGCCTACGACGCCGAAAACCGCGTGCAGTACCTGACCAACGCCGGTTCTGTGCGTTCGCGCGGGGTCGAGTTCGAAAGCACGATGATCCCGTTGCGCGGCCTGACCCTGAACATCAACGGCTCCTACAACGACGTCAGCTACCTGTCGTACAAAGACGCCCCATGCCCGCCGGAAGTCAGCCAGGCGCCGGGTGCTCCAGCGTCTTGCGATCTCAGCGGCCATCAAGTGGTCGGCGCTTCGAAGTGGATCGGTAACGCCAACGGCGAATACAAATGGAATCTGGATAACGGCTTCGAACCTTACGTCACTGCCAGTTATGCCTTCCGTTCGAAAGCGGTCGGCACGGTCGAGGATTCCGACTACGGGCAGATCCCGAGTTACGCCGTGGTCAATTTTTCCACCGGTCTGCGCGGCGACTTCAACCAAGGCCAGTGGGACGTGTCGCTGTGGCTGAAAAACGCCTTCGACAAAACCTACTACACAACCCTGTGGACGGGCGGCAACGGCGGCTATGAAGGCCTGCTCGGCACACCGCGCACCCTCGGCGTCACCGGTCGCTACGACTTCTGATTCGTCACTCAAGGAGCTGCATCATGTTGCGTATCAAAACCGCTTTGCCGGTGTTGCTGTCCGGCGCAGTGCTCAGTGCCGGCGCCTTCGCTGCACCGAGTGTTTACCCGACGGGCGTCACTCGTTACGACCCGAACAAGGCGTTCAACCAGTACGTGATTTTCAGCGGCGCCGACAAGCAGACACACCTGATCGACATGAACGGCAACGAGGTGAAAACCTGGCCACAGGCAGGTTTCCCGTCGGCGATCATCGATCCAAAACTGGTCGGCGGCGAGCGCGGGCATGTGTTGCTGCAACTGAGTGAAAAGGATCCCGGCAAACTCGGTTCGGCCGGCAATGGTCTGGGCAATCAGAGTATCGGTGAGCTGGACTGGAACGGTAAAGTTGTCTGGCAGTGGGGCGACAAGGCGCCCGGTGGCGCGGCGCAACAGCACCATGATCAGCGCCGTTTGAGCAACGGCAACACCGTGGTGCTGGCGAACAAGGTGCACAAGGTCAAAGGCTTCAAAGTGCCCGAGGTGATCGACGATGCGATCTATGAAGTCAGCCCCGAAGGCGCGGTGAAATGGCAGTGGCTGGCCTCGGAGCATCTCAATGAGTTCGGCTTCACCGCCGAGCAGTTGAAGCTAGTGCGCGCCAGCGAAAATCCGGACTACCTGCACATCAACAACCTCAGCCTGGTCGGGCCGAACAAGTGGTTTGATGCCGGTGACAAGCGCTTCAATCCGGACAACCTGTTGATCGATTCACGCAACGCCAACTTCATCGCGATCATCGATAAGAGCAGCGGCAAAGTGGTCTGGCGTCTCGGACCGAATTTGCCGCTGATCAACCCGAAGACTGCACAGAAACTACCGCGTCCGGTGGATCAGTTTGTCGGCCAGCATGATGCGCACATCATTCCGGCCGGATTGCCCGGTGCCGGTAACGTGCTGGTATTCGATAACCAGGGTTCGGCGGGTTATCCGAACGTCACCCTCGGGCTGATTTCCGGTTCGCGGGTATTGGAAATCGACCCGGTGAAAAACGAAATCGTCTGGCAGTACAGCGCGGCGAATTCGAAGCAGCCGGGTTGGGCGTTTTACAGCTCGTTTATCAGCAGTGCGCGGCGCTTGCCCAACGGCAACACGCTGATCGACGAAGGCATGAACGGGCGGTTTTTTCAGGTGACGAGCAGCGGTGAAAACGTCTGGGAATACGTCAGCCCCTATCTCGGCAAAGCGCCGGGCAGCGACGCGATCAGCAACTGGGTGTATCGGGCGCTGCCTGTGAGTTATGACTGGGTGCCAACGGGCACGCCACGCTCCGAGACGGCGGTTAATGCCCCGATTGTCGGTGTGCAGCAAACCAATGCCAGTCGTTAGCTGAATTGGAATTAGTGCTCGAACGAACGGCGATAAGTTATGACCGGGTTGAACAGTGCATATTGCAATTTAGTTAGTTGCCTGCGTGGACAATAATTGAATGTCCAACCATCCTGACTGTCGTGAGTTTCCAGGAGGAAACTTGCTCTCATCGGAAGACACTTATCCCAACGATAAAGGAAATCGAATCATGTCGAGCATTAATGGCACTTATGTCAATTCCAACTCTGGCGCCAAGCTGGTGATTACCGATGGTAATGATTCCAACGGCTCGTTCAGCGGAACGTTGAGTCAGGGTGGCGTGAATTACGACATCCGTTATGGAAACTACCATTTCCAGAACAGTACCGGTAACCCAACCACCATTGCAGTACTTGCTCAGAATGGTAATAGCGGTTATCAGACATGGGCACTGTTTTCGCCGGATCATAACTACGCAAAATTGCGCGCTGCCGGCTCCCGTACAAACTTCGATGGTGATGTGGTGACCCTGGGCGGGGAATTCGTTAAACAGTAGTCTTGTTTAAAAATTTAAAAGGCCGGTGCACGAAAGTGCTCCGGCCTTTTTTGTTATTCAGGAAAAATTATCATCAGTTATCTACTTGGTATTAGTCGTCCTGCAAAACCGTGTCAGTCGTATTTGATGCGTTGCATGAATACTTTTAATGCCTGAAAAGCATGCACTTTTTCACCTGTCGCTGCAGCCCGCGTGGCGCGTGGCTTTGGCGGAATTGATCAATTCGCATATTCCATAATGACCTATGCATAACGTTAAAGATTACTTTCGGAGATAAGCGCCAAGCCCAATGATTCACCCGTCGATCCGCCGTTGGGGGATTCAACAAAACGGTTGATCGGCAGTTTTTGTAGAGAACGCAAAAAGACCGCAGGGAGTGAATCAATGGGCAATGTCCAGACCGCCGCCAGCGCAGAGGAATTGCTGTGGCGTCAGACGCCGGGTGGCGAGTTGGTCGATCTCGGCCGGCCGCATCGTGTGCCGTTGGGGCAGTTGCGTTTGCAGCGTGCGCCCCAGGGCATTCTGAGTCGGCGCGAAACAATTCTGCTCGGCGTGCTCGCGCTGGTGGTGCATGGCGCGGTGATCTATTGGATCAGCCAGAAGCCGACGCCGGTGCTGCCGATCGTGCCGCCGGAAATTCCGCCGATGACCATCGAGTTCTCGCGCCCGGCACCGCCAGCGCCACCGGTTGTCGAGCCGCCGCCACCTGCGCCAGTGGTTGAACCGCCACCGCCGGTAGAAGACGAACTGGCGGTAAAACCGCCGCCGCCAAAACCCGTTCCGAAACCCAAACCGGTGGTTAAACAGGCACCCAAACCAGCACCGAAAGCGGTCGAGCAACCACCGGCGCCGCCACAACCGGCCGCTCCGGTTGCAGCGCCAGCGCCACCTGCGCCTCCCGCGCCGGCACCGGTAACCCCGGCATCAGCGAATGCCGCGTACCTGAAAAACCCGGCGCCGGAATACCCGTCGCTGGCCCAGCGTCGCGGTTGGGAGGGCACGGTTTTGCTGCGCGTACATGTGCTTGCCAGCGGTAAACCGGGCGAGATCCAGATAGCCAAAAGCAGTGGCCGGCAACAGCTCGACGACGCGGCGCTGAATGCCGTGAAACGTTGGAGTTTTGTCCCGGCCAAGCAGGGTGATGTCGCCCAGGACGGCTGGGTCAGCGTGCCCATCGATTTCAAGATTCATTAAACCGAAACCAAATTCGCGCGAAACGTTTACACGAGGGAATACATCATGACGTTACTGGCATCTCCACTGGAATCCATCGAAAGCGCGGTGATCTGGCTGCTGGTGGTTTTTTCCGTCGCCACTTGGGGGCTGGCATTGCTCAAGGCTTGGCAGTTCGGGCGTCTGAAGGCGCAGGACCGGCGTTTTCACAAACGTTTCTGGGCGGCGTCGAGTCTGGATTCCGCCGCTGAATTGAGCGAGACCCAACCCGGCGCAGCCGCGCGGGTGGCACAGGCCGGTTACGCGGCGATTCAGGTGGGCGAGGCGCCGCAGGCCAATGATTTGAGCCAGGCGATCAACCATCAGGATCGACTGGAGCGCGCCTTGCGTCAGCAGATCGTTCGCGAACGGCGTTCGCTGGAGACAGGCCTGGCAGTGGTCGCCAGTATTGGCAGTACGTCGCCGTTCATTGGTTTGTTCGGCACGGTGTGGGGAATCATGGAAGCGTTGAAAGGCATCAGCGCGGCCGGTTCGGCGAGCCTGGAAACGGTGGCCGGGCCGATCGGTGCGGCCCTGGTTGCAACGGGTGTGGGGATCGCCGTCGCGGTGCCGGCGGTGCTGGTTTACAACTACTTTTTGCGTCGGTTGAAACTGACGGCGGCGGATCTGGATGACTTCGCCCACGACTTCTACAGCCTGGCGCAGAAGAGTGCGTTCCGTGTGCTGATTCATCCGACCGCGCACAAGGTTGCAGCAACCGGCAATTCGGCAAAAGTGAAGGAGGCGTCCTGATATGGCCTTCTCCACGCAAGACAGTGACGAGGTGCTCAGCGAGATCAACGTGACCCCGCTGGTGGATGTGATGCTGGTGCTGCTGGTGGTGTTTATCGTCACCGCGCCGCTGCTGACCAATGCGATCCCGATCAACCTGCCGAAGACCGAAGCGGTGGCGCCGGTCGAGCAGAAGGATCCGCTGGTGGTGAGCATTGATGGTGCCGGCAAACTGTTTATCAACAAGGATGAGATTCAACCGGACCTGCTGGAATTCAACCTCAAGTCGGCCAAGGCCAAGGACCCGGAAGTGCGCGTGCAATTGCAGGCCGATGACGGGGTGAATTACGGCGAAGTGGCGCGAGCGATGGCTTCGATTGAGCGGGCGGGGATTACCAAGTTGTCGGTGATTACTGCGCGGTAACAGGATTTACGTTTTTCCGGGGCCGTCTCCTTGGCAGGGTGCGGCCCTTTTTTTTATTTCTGGCGGGGGAGAAAAGCCCCTCACCCTAACCCTCTCCCAGAGGGAGAGGGGACCGACCGTGGTGATTGTTCAAGGTACGCCGACCTGAAATATCCAGTCGAACTCCGGATTGGAAAGGCTAGGTGATCGGCTCCCTTTCCCCCTCGCCCCCTTGGGGGAGAGGGCTGGGGTGAGGGGGAAAAAGATTTCAAGCCATGCATAAATCTCATATTCAATTCAGATCTTAATAAATAGCTTCTTATTCCTTAACGAATATAAATCCCCTCCCTATACTCGTTCAGGAACAGACACGACGCAGGAGAGCTCCCCATGCGCAACGAATCAATCCGCTACCTGATTGTGCCGGGCTGGCAAGGATCGCCAGAAGATCATTGGCAAAGCCACTGGCAGAACAGCCTGCCGAATAGCGCGCGGGTCGAGCAGGCCGATTGGCTGACGCCGCGTCGTGAAGACTGGGTCGCGGCACTGGCCGAGGCGATTGCCGCCGACAGCACGCCGGTGATCCTTATCGCCCACAGCCTGGGCTGCGTCACGGTTGCCCATTGGGCAGCCACTGCGCCGCTGCAATACCTGCGTCAGGTGCGCGGCGCCTTGCTGGTCGCACCGGCCGATGTCGAGCGCCCGGCCTGCGCGCCGGCGCTGCGTAACTTCGCACCGATTCCGACTGATCTGCTGCCGTTCCCAAGCCAGGTCGTCAGCTCCGACAACGACGCCGCCGTCAGCGCACCGCGCGCTCTGGAACTGGCGCGCAACTGGGGTGCCGAGGCGGGGATTCTCGCCGGGGCCGGACACATCAACGTCAAGTCCGGGCATCAGCGTTGGGAGCAGGGTTTTGCCTATCTCTATCGCCTGCAAAACCGCATGGAACACCACGCCCGTCGGCGCGCCTGATTTCTTTTTTCTTTGAACGCCCCCGTCTCCCGGCGGTTTTGGGCGGGAGTCTGCCATGAGTTTCGAAACCTTCGGTCAGCCGTTGCTGACCTTTCCCGATGCTGAAAAAAGCCCCCTGAGCATTCGCGCCAAGGCGCTGGTTTTTGTCGACCCGCGCTCGCGTCAGTTGCGCGAAGAACTGGAGCAGTTGGCGCCGCGTTCGACCTCGGTACTGATCCGTGGCGAGACCGGCACCGGTAAAGAATTGCTTGCCCGGCATATCCATCGCGCCAGCGACCGCAGTGGCCTGTTCGTTTCGGTGAATTGCGGGGCGATCAGCCCGACCTACGCTGATGCCGAACTGTTCGGCTATGCCGCCGGCAGTTACAGCGGCTCGGCCAGCAGCCGTGCAGGCTGGTTCGGTTCGGCCAACGGCGGCACGCTGTACCTCGATGAAATCGGCGATTTGCCGCTGCCGATCCAGATCAAACTGCTCGCCGCCCTGGAGAACCACGAAGTCACCCGTGTCGGTGCACATCAACCGAGTCCGGTGGATGTGCGCCTGGTCGCGGCGACCAGCATCGATCTGGCGCAAGCAGTGGACGCTGGCAAATTTCATGAGCGGCTCTATCACTACTTGAGCGAAGGGCAACTGGAACTGCCCGCCTTGCGCGCGCGTATTGGCGACATTCTTTCGTTGGCCGAGTATTTCCTCGGCATTTATAGCCAGCGTCTGGATCTACCGGTGCCGCTGATCAGCGAAGCAGCGCAACACGTGCTCGAACAACACAGCTGGCCGGGCAACACCCGCGAGCTGGAAAACGTCATTCACTTTGCGTTGTTGGTGAGTACCGGTGACGAGATTCTGCCGGAGCACCTGAATCTGCCCGAGGTGTCTGGGCCGCAGCTTCAGATCGAGCGACTGGTTGCACAAATCAACATCGGCGGCAGCGTCGATGAACGTAAGGCATTGAAAGATTTGCTGATTCGTCTGAGTGCGGCGTTGTAACCGTTTCGTTCAACATGAACAAAATGGAATATGAAGCTGAATAAACGTTATTGTCCGGGAATAAAAAATCCCGGTATTGTCCGACCCACGCCAGCGATATCACTTCACTGGCACACGTATTAATGCCGTCGTCGATGACGACCGTGATTTTCGATAAGGACACTGCATGAAAAAGGTTCTGTTGTTTACCGCATTGGCGGCTGCTCTGACTGCTTCCCTGGCCAATGCCGGTGAGAAACTGGTGGTTGCCGCGACCCCGGTGCCGCACGCTGAAATCCTCGAGCTGATCAAGCCGACCCTGGCCAAAGAAGGCGTGGATCTGGAAATCAAAGTCTTCACCGACTACATTCAACCGAACGTACAGGTTGGCGAGAAGCGTCTGGACGCCAACTACTTCCAGACCCTGCCGTACCTGAACAGCTTCAACCTGGGCAAATACAAGGACGACAAGTCCAAGTACCTGGTGACCGTGCAGGGCGTGCACGTTGAACCGTTCGGCGGCTACTCGAGCAAATACAAGACCCTGGCTGAACTGCCGGACGGCGCCACTATCGCCATCCCGAACGAAGGCAGCAACAGCGGCCGCGCTCTGATCCTGCTGCAGAAGGCTGGCCTGATCGAGCTGAAAGATCCGAAAAACGCTCTGGCAACGCCGAAAGACATCGCCAAGAACCCGCACAACTTCAAGTTCAAGGAACTGGAATCGGCCCTGCTGCCACGCGTTCTGAAGGAAGTTGATCTGGACATGATCAACACCAACTACGCGCTGGAAGCCAAGTTGAACCCGCAGAAAGATGCGCTGGTGATTGAAGGCGCTGACTCGCCGTACGTGAACTTCCTGGTGGCCCGTGAGGACAACAAGAACAGCGACGCGATCCAGAAACTGGCCAAAGCCCTGACCAGCCCGGAAGTCAAAGCGTTCATCGAGAAGAAGTATAACGGCGCGGTACTGCCGGCGTTCTGATCTGACGCTCGAACCACCCCCTTCAAGGTGTGAAAACGCCGATGGCCAGTGATGGGCATCGGCGTTTTTGTGTGTGCGTTGGGAAAGCCCCTCACCCTAACCCTCCCGAAACGTCGGACCGCCCAGAGGGAGAGGGGACTGATCGGGGGATGCTGTAGATGTACGCCGATGTGAAAGATCTCTGCCGAATCCATAATCGACTCGATCTTTCAGGTCGATGTTTGACGTAAGACACCTCGGTCGGCTCCCTCTCCCTCCGGGAGAGGGCTGGGGTGAGGGGCTTTTGATTTACGCTGTGGCCTTCAGCGCCCGCCTCAACGCCACCAACAATTTCACAATTTCCTGCGGATCCAGTCGCTGCGGCACTTTTACGTCCACGTTTTCTTCCTTGTTATGGGTTTGGCCGGGGGAGTCTGGCCAAAAGCTGTTCATCCTTGGAGGGCTTTCGTGAAAAAAAGATCCGTCCTACAGCGCAAAGGAAAATAGCCTTCTTATTCCTTCCCGGCAAACCCACAAGATAGTTTTTTGGGTGATATCAATATGCTTTAACGGTATTTAAATTCTTGTTTTTATACCTATAAAGTCGGTGTCTGCCGGACAGCCATCCGCTGCCCATGGACTGCATCACCGTCGCTTACCGAGCGGCGTCCAGGACGCTTCATGACCTTTGATTACGCTTTTATCCTCAGCACCCTGCCGGCATTTCTCAAAGCCGTGGGCGTGACGCTGCAGGTCGGTTTTATCGCCATTGGCACCTCGTTGTTGGTGGCACTGCTCAACGCGACGATTCTGGTGTTCCGCACGCCTTACCTGCAAAAGCTCGTGGGCCTGTACGTGGAGCTTGCGCGCAACACACCGCTGCTGATCCAGTTGTTCTTCGTCTACTTCGCCTTGCCGGCGCTGGGGATCAAGGTCTCCGGATTCACCGCCGCGATCATCACCATGACCTTCCTCGGCGGCGCCTACCTTACCGAAGTGCTGCGCGCCGGCGTTGATGCGGTGCCGCAGGCGCAACTGGAATCGGGGCGTTCCATCGGCCTGTCCCACGGCCAGTTGCTGCGCTACGTGATCCTGCCGCAAGCGGGGATCCTCAGCCTGCCGTCGCTGTTCGCCAATTTCATTTTCCTGCTCAAGGAAACCACCGTGGTCTCGGCGGTGGCGGTGCCGGAAATTCTCTACACCACCAAGAGCTACATCGCGCTTTATTACAAAACCTACGAAATGCTCGCCGTGCTGACACTGATCTGCGTGCTGTTGTTCTTGCCGCTGTCGCTGTTGCTCAGCCGTCTGGAAAGGAGGCTCCAGCATGGCCAGTTCGGGTCTTGAACTGCTCTGGGTGTCGTTGCCGCAACTGGCCAAAGGCGCCGGGCAAACCCTGTCGATCTCGTTTCTGAGCATCGCCATCAGCACCGTTGGCGGCGTGCTCTACGGTGTGCTGCGAACGCTCAACGTGACGTGGCTGAACGCGATCCTGCGGGTGTATCTGGAGCTGTTCCGGGCGATCCCGGTGCTGGTCTGGCTGTATCTGTTGTTCTTCGGTCTGCCGATTTTCTTTGGTCTGAGCATTCCGAGTTTCTGGTGCGCGGTGCTGGTGCTGTCGTTGTGGGGCGCCAGCGAGGTCGGCGAAGTGGCGCGCGGTGCGCTGCATTCGTTACCGCGCGGGCAGCGTGAAGCGGGGCTGTCGATCGGTCTGAATGCCGCGCAACTCTACGGCTACGTGCTGCTGCCACAAGCGCTGAAGCGCATGACGCCACCGACCATCAACGTCTACACGCGAATCATCAAAACCAGTTCGCTGGCGGTGCTGATCGGTGTGGTCGATGTGATCAAGGTCGGCCAGCAGATTATCGAGCGCACCTACGAATCGGTGCTGATCTACGGCGCGTTGTTCCTGTTTTTCTTTTTCATCTGCTACCCGCTCTCGGCCGCCTCGCGCGTGCTGGAGCGGCGCTGGACGCAAGCATGAGCGCATTGATCGAGTTTCACGGTTTCAACAAATTCTATGGCGAGCAGCAAGTGCTCAACGGCATCGACCTGCAAGTGCAGAGCGGCGAAGTGATCGTTATCCTCGGCCCCAGCGGCTGCGGCAAAAGCACTTTGCTGCGCTGCCTCAATGGTCTGGAAGAAGCCCACAGCGGCAGCCTGAAATTTCTCGGCCGTGAGCTGCTGGACAAGGCCACTGACTGGCGCGAGATCCGTCAGCAGATCGGTATGGTGTTCCAGAGTTATCACCTGTTTCCGCACATGAGCGTGCTCGACAACCTGCTGCTCGGCCCGCTCAAAGTGCAGAAGCGTCAGCGCCGCGAAGCGCAGCAGCAAGCCGAGGCGCTGCTCGAACGCGTGGGTCTGGCCGACAAGCGCGACGCCTTCCCGCGTCAGCTGTCCGGCGGTCAGCAGCAACGCATCGCCATCGTCCGTTCGCTGTGCATGAACCCACGGGTGATGCTCTTCGACGAAGTCACCGCCGCGCTTGACCCGGAGATGGTCAAGGAAGTTTTGCAGGTCATTCAGGGCCTGGCCCGCGAAGGCATGACCCTGCTGATCGTCACCCACGAAATGGCCTTCGCCCGTGCGGTGGCCGACCGCATCGTGTTCATGGATGCCGGGCGCATCCTTGAACAGAACCCACCCGAGATTTTCTTTACGAACCCGCAAACCGCACGCGCGCAGCAGTTTCTGGAGAAGTTCTCCTTCGTTGCAACACCGCCAGAAACGAATCCGACAAAGGAACTGGAACTGTTATGAAAACTGCCGCTTTTTTACTGCCCCTGCTCAGCCTCGCCTTGCTCGCCGGTTGCAGCAAAACCGAAGAACCGCCCAAGCCGAAAGTCGCCAGCGAAAGCACCGCGCCGGCCGGTTACCTGGACAGGATCAAGGCTCGCGACAAATTGATTGTCGGCGTCTTTACCGATAAGCCGCCATTCGGTTTTGTCGATGAGGCCGGGCGCTACGTCGGTTTCGACACTGATATTGGCCGGCGCTTTGCCAAGGATCTGCTCGGCGATGAAAACAAGGTCGAATTCGTCGCGGTGGAGCCGGCAAGCCGCATTCCGTTCCTGCAAAGCGACAAGGTCGACCTGATCCTCGCCAACATGACCGTCACCCCGGAGCGCAAGGAAGCGGTGGAATTCACCAACCCGAACCTCAAGGTCGCGGTGCAGGCGCTGGTGCCGCAAAGCAGCTCGGTGAAAAACCTTGATGACCTGGCGACCCGCACCACTATCGTCACCACCGGTACGACGGCGGATATCTGGCTGACCAAGAATCATCCGGACTGGAAACTGCTCAAGTTCGAGAAAAACTCCGAATCGCTGCAAGCCTTGGCCAATGGCCGTGGCGATGCCTATGCGCAGGACAACCTGGTGCTGTTCAGCTGGGCCAAGCAGAACCCGGGCTATCGCGTACTGGAGGACAAACTCGGTGCAGAAGCGCCAATTGCACCGGCGGTGAAGAAGGGCAATATCGAACTGCGCGACTGGGTGAATACCGAGCTGACCAAGCTGGGTGAGGAGAAGTATCTGCTCAAGCTGTACGACCAATATGTGCGTAAGGAACTGAGCGATGACACCAAGCCTGAGAGCGTGATTGTCGAGGGTGGCAAGTGGCAGGGGTGATTGTCTGTTGAGTCGGTGGTGAGGCCTGCCCCTCACCCCAGCCCTCTCCCGAGGGAGAGGGAGCCGACCGAGTTGTCTTGCATCGGACATCGACCTGCGGAACCGAGTCGATTATGGATTCACAGAGGCATTTTCACGTCGGCGTCACTCTTGAGCATCCCCCAATCAGTCCCCCCTCCCTCTGGGAGTGGGTTAGGGTGAGGGGCTTTTGGCTGGAACGCTCAATCCGGCCAGTTCCACGCCGGCTCATCCAGCACCCGCTGCCCGACAATCCCGGTCTGCCCCAGGGTTTTCTCCAGCACAATGCAGTTGCATTCCGGATCCTCCTGCAACGCCGAAATCAACCGCCGCGCATGTGACACCACCCACACCTGACACTGCTCCGAGGCACGGATAATCAACCGCGCCAACGCTGGCAACAGATCTGGGTGCAAACTGGTTTCCGGTTCGTTCAGTACCATCAATGACGGTGGCCGTGGCGTCAGTAATGCCGCGACGAGCAGCAGATAGCGCAACGTCCCGTCCGACAGCTCCGCCGCCGATAACGGCCGCAACAAGCCTTCCTGATAAAACTCGATGGCAAACCTGCCACCGGCCTGTGCTTCGATATGCACCCGAGCGCCAGGAAACGCATCGGTAATCGCTGCGCGCATCGCATCCCCATCACCAATCTCGATGATGGTCTGCAAAGCCGCTGCCAAATCCCGCCCATCGTGATGCAGTACTGGCGTGCGCGTGCCCAATTGCGGCTGGCGCACCGGTGCATCGGCATCGCTGCGAAAGTGATCGTAAAAGCGCCAGCGGCGAATGAACTCGCGCATCTGAAACACTTCCGGCGAGCTGCGCAGGCTACCGACCTGATCAAACAAACTGTCGAAATTCGGCGTGTGTTGCGCCAGCACGTCCCATTGGCGCTCGGCGCGTGCGCGGATCATCGGGCCGTCGCGATCCACCAGCAGGCTGGCGGGACGGTAAAGCGCGCCGGCCCAGATGCATTCGCGCTTGATCTGCGGGTCGAGGCTGAACCGCGAGGGGATCGGCCGTGAATGTTCGGGCAATATGAAGTGCCCGTTGGAATCGGGCAGGCCGAGGCTGATCGAATAACTGAAATCCTCCCCGGCAAATCCCAGACGCAGGCGCTTCACACCTTGGCGCACCGTCGACTGGATCGGCACTTCGCCGTTGCGCATGCGCCGGCTGATGGTTTCCGGCCCGGCCCAGAAGGTCGATTCCAGTCCACCCTCACGGGCCAGCGCATTGACCACGCCGCCCTGTGCGGTTTCCGCCAGCAGGCGCAAGGCCCGGTAGAGGTTGGACTTGCCGCTGCCGTTGGGGCCGGTGATCAGGTTCAGCCGGCCCAGCGGGATCACCAGTTTGTTGATCGAACGGTAATTGGCCACTGCCAGAGTGTTGAGCATGGAATTCCTTCTCTTGAGACGCCTATTGTAGGAGCTGCCGCAGGCTGCGATCTTTTGATGTTGTTTTTAAAAGATCAAAAGATCGCAGCCTGCGGCAGCTCCTACAGGAAAACATGGGGGGCGAACGGGCGAACGTTGAACCCTGTTCTAAGCTCACAGTCGTATCGTCACTTGCACGTTCGTACACAGGAAGGAGTCTGCATGGCGAGTCCCGGTTTGAAAACAGCGGTCATGCTGAGTCTGTTCACCTTGGTGACCGCATGCGGCGAGAAAAAAGCCCCTGAGGAATACCTGCCACGGGTCTTTGTACAAGAGGTCAAACCCACGGATTACGCGGCTTCGGTGACATTGACCGGTGACGTGCAGGCGCGCGTGCAGACCGAATTGTCGTTCCGCGTCGGCGGCAAGATCATCCAGCGTATGGTCGACGTCGGTGACCGGGTCACGGCCAAACAGGTGCTGGCCAAGCTCGACCCCAAGGATTTGCAGACTAACGTCGATTCGGCTCAAGCCCAGGTCGTCGCTGAACAAGCCCGGGTGAAACAAAGTGCGGCCGCCTTCGTGCGCCAGCAAAAACTCCTGCCCAAGGGCTACACCAGCCAGAGCGAATACGATTCCGCCCAAGCCGCGTTGCGCAGCAGCCAGAGCGCCTTGAGCGCGGCGCAGGCGCAATTGGCCAACGCCAAGGACCAGCTCAGCTATACCGCGCTGATCGCCGATGCCCCGGGGGTGATTACCGAGCGCCAAGCCGAAGTCGGCCAGGTCGTGCAGGCCACGGCGCCGATTTTTTCGTTGGCCCGCGATGGCGACCGTGACGCGGTGTTCAACGTCTACGAATCGCTGCTGGCCGAGCGTCCTGCGGATCCCTCGATCGTCGTCAGCCTGCTCGATAACCCTGCCATCAAAACCACCGGCACGGTGCGTGAAATCACCCCGGCGGTGTCGGCACAGTCCGGCACGGTGCAAGTCAAAGTCAGCCTCGACAGCCTGCCACAAGGGATGCAGCTGGGCTCGGTGGTCAGCGCCACGGCCAAGGGCAGCGGCAAGTCGGCAGTCGAATTGCCATGGTCGGCGCTGACCAAAAACATCAGTGATCCGGCGGTGTGGATGGTCGACGATAAAGGTGAAGCGCAGTTGCACAACGTGACCGTCGGCCGCTACCTGATCGGCAAGGTCATCATCAGCGAAGGCCTCAAGGGTGGGGAGAAAGTCATTGTCGCCGGTGGGCAGTTGTTGCATCCCGGCATGAAAGTCGAAATCGCTGAAAACACCTACAAGGATCTGCAGCCGGGAGCGCAGCCATGAAGCGTCTGGGACTGTTATCCGTGGGCGTGTTGCTGGCGGCCTGCTCGAAAAGCGAGCCACCTCCGGAGCCGGTACGTCCGGTGTTATCGGTCAAGGTTCAAGCGTTGAGCGAGGAAAGCCTCGGGCGTTTCGCCGGCAGCATCCAGGCGCGTTATGAAAGCAACACCGGTTTCCGCGTCGGTGGCCGCATCGCCAGCCGCAACGTCGATGTCGGAACCGAAGTGCAAAAGGGCACGCTGCTCGCCACCCTCGATCCATCTGATCAGCAAAACCAATTGCGTTCGGCCCAGGGCGACCTGGCCAAGGTTCAGGCGCAACTGATCAATGCCCAGGCCAATGCCCGCCGTCAGCAGGCACTGTTCGATCGTGGCGTAGGGGCGCAGGCACAACTGGACATCGCCACCACGGACTTGAAAACCACCCAGGCCTCGCTGGACCAGGCACGGGCGGCGGTCAATCAAAGCAAGGACCAGCTCGGCTACACCGAACTGCGTTCCGACCATAAAGCCGTGGTCACCGCGTGGAACGCCGAAGCCGGGCAAGTGGTGACGGCGGGCCAGCAGGTCGTGACTCTGGCGCAACCGGACATCAAGGAAGCGGTGATCGATCTGCCCGACACCCTGGTCGATCAGATTCCCTCCGACGTGGTGTTTCTGGTGGCCGGGCAACTCGACCCGAGCATCAACACCACGGCAACCCTTCGCGAGATCGAGCCGCAGGCGCAAAGCGCCACGCGTACTCGTCGCGCACGCCTGACGCTGGCCGAGACACCGGACGGTTTCCGCCTTGGCACGGCGATCAGCGTAACCCTCAGTTCAGCGATCAAACCGCGCATCGAATTGCCGGCTACCGCTGTGCAGGAGGTCGACGGCAAACCACGGATCTGGGTCATCGACACCCAGAGCAAAACCGTCAGCCCTCGCGACGTCAGCGTGATCAGCCGCACCGACAGCAGCGTGGTGCTCGCGGGCGGCGTGAAGAACGGCGAGCGCGTGGTCAGCGCCGGCGTCAACAGCCTCAAACCCGGACAATCGGTAAAACTTGACGAGGACAGTCAATGAAAGGCTCTTTCAACCTCTCCGAATGGGCCCTCAAGCATCAGTCATTCGTCTGGTACCTGATGTTCGTCGCGTTGCTGATGGGCGTGTTTTCGTACTTCAATCTGGGCCGCGAAGAAGACCCGTCGTTCACCATCAAAACCATGGTGATCCAGACCAAATGGCCGGGCGCGACCCAGGAAGAAACCCTCGCGCAGGTCACCGACCGCATCGAGAAAAAACTCGAAGAACTCGACTCCCTCGACTACGTGAAAAGTTACACGCGCCCCGGTGAATCGACGGTGTACGTGTACCTGCGCGACACCACCAGTGCCAAGGACATCCCGGAAATCTGGTACCAGGTGCGCAAGAAGATCGACGACATTCGCGGGCAGTTCCCCCAAGGTATTCAAGGGCCCGGGTTCAACGACGAGTTCGGTGATGTGTTCGGCTCGGTCTACGCCTTCACCGCCGACGGCCTGACCATGCGCCAGTTGCGCGATTACGTGGAACAGGCGCGGGCCGAGATCCGCAATGTACCGGGGCTGGGCAAGATCGAAATGATCGGCCAGCAGGACGAAGTGATTTATCTGAACTTCTCTACCCGCAAACTGGCGGCGTTGGGTATCGATCAGCGTCAGGTAGTGCAGAGCCTGCAATCGCAGAACGCCGTGACCCCGGCCGGTGTGATCGAGGCCGGCCCTGAGCGGATTTCCGTGCGCACTTCGGGGCAGTTCGCCTCGGAAAAAGACCTGGCCGAGGTCAATCTCAAGCTCAACGACCGTTTCTATCGTCTGGCTGACATCGCCGACATCACTCGCGGTTACACCGATCCGGCTACCCCGGAATTCCGCTTCGACGGCAAACCGGCCATCGGTCTGGCGATTGCCATGCAGAAGGGCGGCAACGTTCAGGAATTCGGCAAGGCGTTGCACCAGCGCATCGATGAACTGACCGCAGACTTGCCGGTTGGCGTGGGTGTACACACCGTGTCCGATCAGGCGGTGGTGGTGGAGGAGGCCGTTGGCGGCTTTACCAGCGCGCTGTTCGAAGCCGTGATCATCGTGCTGGTGGTGAGTTTTATCAGCCTCGGCGTGCGCGCCGGCCTGGTGGTGGCGTGCTCGATTCCGCTGGTGCTGGCGATGGTGTTTGTGTTCATGGAATACAGTGGCATCACCATGCAGCGGATTTCTCTCGGTGCCTTGATCATCGCCCTCGGCCTGTTGGTGGACGACGCGATGATCACCGTGGAGATGATGGTCACGCGCTTGGAAATGGGCGAGAGCAAGGAGGAGGCCGCGACGTACGCGTACACCTCAACGGCGTTCCCGATGCTAACGGGGACGCTGGTGACGGTCGCCGGTTTCGTGCCCATCGGCCTCAACGCCAGTTCCGCCGGTGAGTACACCTACACGCTGTTTGCGGTGATTGCCGTGGCCATGATTGTGTCGTGGATTGTCGCGGTGTTCTTCGCTCCGGTGATCGGCGTGCACATTCTCAGCGCCAACGTGAAACCCCATGAAGCCGAGCCGGGCCGCGTCGGGCGTGCGTTCAATGGCGGTCTGTTGTGGGCGATGCGCAATCGCTGGTGGGCGATCGGTATCACCGTGCTGCTGTTTGCCCTGTCGATTTTTTGCATGCGCTTTGTGCAGAACCAGTTCTTCCCGGCATCGGACCGTCCGGAAATTCTCGTCGACCTGAACCTGCCACAGAACGCCTCCATCGACGAAACACGCAAGGCCGTCGACAAGCTGGAAGAAACCCTCAAAGGCGACCCGGACATTGTGCGCTGGAGCACCTACATCGGTCAGGGCGCGATCCGTTTCTATCTGCCGCTCGACCAGCAATTGCAAAACCCGTACTACGCACAACTGGTGATCGTCAGCAAAGACTTCGAGGCCCGTGAGGCACTGAGTCAGCGTCTGCGCGAGCGCTTGCACAAGGACTTCGTCGGCATCGGCAGTTACGTCCAGGCGCTGGAAATGGGCCCGCCGGTGGGGCGGCCGATCCAGTACCGGGTCAGTGGCAAGGACATCGATCAAGTGCGCAAGCACGCCATCGATCTGGCCACCGAACTGGACAAGAATTCGCACATCGGCGAGATCATTTACGACTGGAACGAGCCGGGCAAAGTCCTGCGCATCGACATCGCCCAGGACAAGGCACGGCAGCTCGGGCTGTCCTCCGAAGACGTGGCGAACCTGATGAACAGTATTGTCAGTGGCGCGCCTCTGACCCAGGTCAACGACGACATCTACCTGATCAATGTGGTCGGCCGGGCGGTGAATTCGGAGCGCGGTACGCCGGAAACCCTGCAGAATCTGCAGATCGTTACGCCCAACGGCACATCGATTCCGTTACTGGCATTCGCCACTGTGCGCTATGAGCTGGAACAGCCGCTGGTGTGGCGTCGCGACCGTTTGCCGACCATCACCATCAAGGCTTCGGTGCGCGACGAGATCCAGCCGACCGATCTGGTGAAACTGCTCAAGCCGTCGATTGATGCCTTCGCTGACAAACTGCCAGTGGGCTACAAAGTCGCCACCGGCGGTACGGTCGAGGAAAGCGGCAAGGCGCAGGGGCCGATCGCCAAGGTCTTGCCGTTGATGCTGTTTTTGATGGCGACGTTCCTGATGATCCAGTTGCACAGCGTGCAGAAGATGTTCCTGGTGGCGAGTGTCGCGCCGCTGGGGCTGATCGGCGTGGTGTTGGCGCTGGTGCCGACCGGCACGCCGATGGGTTTCGTGGCGATTCTGGGGATTCTCGCGCTGATCGGCATCATCATCCGCAACTCGGTGATTCTGGTGACGCAGATCGATGAGTTCGAGAAGAAGGGCTATGCGCCGTGGGACGCGGTGGTCGAGGCGACCGAACATCGGCGTCGGCCGATCCTGCTGACCGCAGCGGCGGCGAGCATGGGCATGATCCCCATCGCCAGGGAAGTGTTCTGGGGGCCGATGGCGTACGCGATGATTGGTGGGATTGTCGTCGCGACGTTGTTGACGTTGTTGTTCCTGCCGGCGCTGTATGTGGCCTGGTACAAGATTCGCGAGCCGCAAAAGGGTGCCGCTTAAAAGCGAGTGCTGCGCACTCTATTCGCGAGCAGGCTCGCTCCCACAGTTGACCGAGTTGTCCAGGCGGACGCGGTCAACATGTGGGAGCGAGCCTGCTCGCGAAGGCGTCAGAACTGGCTATGCAGATTTACGCCAGACACTCGCCAACCAGGGCTGCTGCTCACGCGGCAGGCCCGCCGGGCGGTAGTAATGCTCAAGTTCGACAAACCCCGCGTCCGTCAGCAACCCTTGCCACGCCGCCAGATCGTGATACGAGCCATAACGCGGCCCGTTCCAGCCCTCACGATTATCCCCACGTGGATTGGAGCTGAACAACACTCCACCGGGTTTCAACGCGCCGTGCAATTGCTTCAATACCCGTGGCAATTCCTGCAACGGCACATGAAACAGCACCGCATTGGCAAAGATCCCGTCGAAACGTTCGGCCGGCAGATCCAGCCTCAGAAAGTCCTGCTGCAACACTTCACAGCCACTGTCTTCGCGGGCCATTCGCGCAAACTCTTGCGAACCATCCAGCCCGACGGCGATGTGACCCATGCGGGTAAACGTCTGCAAATCCCGTCCCGGCCCGCAGCCGAAATCCAGAATCGTCAACGGCGCCACACCTTGAATATGCCGCAGCAGCGCATCGATGTTCTGGCTGACATCGTGGTCGCGGGTGCCTTCACGAAAGTCTTCGGCCACCGAGTTGTAGTGGCCGAGGGTGGTCGCGGTGATCTGTTCGAGATCGTTGGGGGTCTGCTTCATGGTCGAGATACGCGGGCAGTTGGGATTCGCCGAATATACGCCATCGAGTTCGGGGCTGCTGCGCAGCCATTCGCGAGCAGGCTCGCTCCCACAGGGGAACACATTCCAAATGTGGGAGCGAGCCTGCTCGCGAAAGCGGTTTCAAGGGCGTGGCATGAATCCGGATGAGCTCAGCGCTTGTTCAAACCCCGCGCCAACCGATCCCCACCCAACTGAATCACCGCCACCAACGCCACCAGCAACACAATCACCGTCAACATGATCTGGCTGTCAAAGCGCTGATAGCCGTAGCGATAAGCGATATCCCCCAACCCACCGGCCCCAATCGCCCCGGCCATCGCCGAAGAGTTGATCATCGTCACCAGCGTAATCGTGAAACCGCCGACAATCCCCGGCAGCGCCTCCGGCAACAACACATGCCAGACAATGTGCCAACGCCGGCAACCCATCGCCTGCGCCGCCTCGATCAAGCCATGATCAACCTCGCGCAGACTCACTTCGGCAATCCGCGCAAAGAACGGCGTCGCCGCAATCGTCAGCGGCACGACGGCAGCCCAGACACCGTAGGTGGTGCCGACAATCAACCGGGTAAACGGAATCAGCGCGACCATCAGAATCAGAAACGGGATCGAGCGAAACAGGTTCACGAACGCGCCCAGGGCACGGTTGAGTGCCGGCGCTTCATAGATCCCGCCCTTGTCGCTGGTGACCAGGATCACCGCCATGGGAATCCCCACTAACAGCGCTATCAGTGACGACACGCCGACCATCAGGAACGTGTCGATAAAACCCTGCAACAAGCGATCAAACCACATAACCCACCACCTCCACTCGTTGCGCCCATGGTGCGGCGCGTTCGCGCAATTGCTCGGCTCCGAACGCTGAACCACTGACGGCCAGCAACAATTGCCCCAACGCATGCCCCTGAATCCGCTCCACACCACCCTGCAGTAGCTTCACCCGCCCACCCAGTGCGGCGAACAGTGCGGCCAGATCCGGCTCATCACTGGCGCTGCCGGTGAACTGCAAGCGCAGCACCACAGCGGCGTCGGAGGAGGGCGGCTGCTTCTGCAAACGGCTTTGCAACTCCTCCGGCAGCGCGTGTTGCAGCGGCGCGAGCAAGGTCTGGCTGACCTCGTGCTGCGGATTGCCGAACACTTCCCAGACCGGGCCTTGCTCGACCACCCGCCCGTGCTCAAGCACGACGACGCGATCGCAGATTTCGCGGATCACTGCCATCTCATGAGTAATCAGAACGATGGTCAGGCCCAGGCGTTTGTTGATCTCGCGCAGCAAGCCGAGGATCGACTGGGTGGTCTCCGGGTCGAGCGCTGAAGTGGCTTCGTCGCAGAGCAGAATATCCGGGTCATGCACCAGCGCGCGGGCGATGCCGACGCGCTGTTTCTGCCCGCCGGAAAGCTGCGCCGGATAAGCCTTGTGCTTCTCTTGCAGGCCGACCAGTTCGAGCAGTTCGCGCACCTTTTTTTCGCGTTGTGCTTTCGGGACACCCGCGACTTTCAGCGGCAATTCAACGTTCTGCCAAACGGTCTTGGCCGACATCAGATTGAAATGCTGAAAGATCATGCCGATGCGTCGGCGCAAACCGACGAGACGGTCTTCATCGAACTCGCCGATGTCGACCTGATCGATCAGCACTCGCCCCGAGGTTGGTTGTTCCAGACGATTGATCGTACGGATCAGCGATGACTTGCCAGCGCCGCTGCGGCCGATGATGCCGAACACTTCGCCGCGCTGAATGGCCAGATCGATGCCCTGCAACGCCGCGACCGGGCCTTGACGGCCGTTGTAGGTTTTACCCAAGCCGATGAAACGTACGTGGGCGCGATTCAACTCGGGGTGCAGTTCGGTTTTTTCAGCATTGTGTGGCTCTGGAATTTCCAGTCGCCGTTGGATCGCGGCCGTCATGCTCAGCTTTCCCAACCGGCTTGATACAGCTTGCCGTGAGCCTTATCCAGCGCAGCGCGAACGGCTGGTGAGTGCTGGTAGATGTCGACGAATTTGATCAGGCGCGGGTCGGTTTTGCTCTTCGGCTGGATGACGAACTGGATCACGTATTCCTTGTGGTCGAGACCGTCGAACAGCAGCGCCGAACCGGCATCGAAGGTCTTCGCCAGGCGGATGTAGGCCGGGTAGCCCTGGACCAGATCGGCGTCGTCGTAGGCGCGCACCAATTGCACGGCTTCGACCTGGAGGATTTTGATTTTCTTCGGGTTGGCGACGATGTCGTCTTCGGTAGCCTTGTAGCCGACGCCCGGTTTCAGCGTGATCAAACCAGCCTTGGCCAGCAGCTGCAAACCACGGCCACTGTTGATCGGGTCGTTGGCGATGGCGACGCTGGCGCCTTCTGGCAGCTCATCGAAGCTTTTGTATTTTTGCGAGTAGAGGCCGACGTTGTTGATGATCCCCGGGGCGAATGGCACCAGATCAAAACCCGACGCGGCTTTGGCGTTTTCGAGGAACGGAATGTGCTGGAAGTAGTTCACGTCGATGTCGCCGGCGGCGAGGCTGACGTTAGGCGCGATCCAGTCGGTGAACTCCACCAGCTCGACTTTCAGGCCTTGTTTGGACGCTTCTTCGACGGCGGCTTCCAGCGGAATGGCGAAGGCGGCGGTGGTGCCGATTTTCAGAGGAGCATCGGCGGCGAACACGGCCGAGCTGAACAGGCCGAGGGCCAGGGCCAGTGCTTTGACTGGGTGGGACAGGCGTTTTTTGGTCATGATGGTTTTTCCAGTCAGTGCATAAATTTGTGGTGTATTGGATGGCCTCTTCGCGAGCAGGCTCGCTCCCACAGGGGAAATGCATTCCAAATGTGGGAGCGAGCCTGCTCGCGAAGCTTTTAATGCCGGTACGACGATCCGGTGTGTTGTTCGGGCAACTGCGCCGCACCGTGAAACAGCTTCTCGCGCAAGCTGCCGTTGTCGTACGCGGTCTTGTACGACCCACGCCGCTGCAACTCGGGAATCACCAGCTCAATGAAATCGACGTAACTTTCCGGCGTAACAATCCGGGTCAGGTTGAAACCGTCGAGGCCGGTCTCGGCGATCCACGATTCCAGCTCATCCGCGACGTGCTCAGGCGAGCCGACCACGGTGATGTAGCGACCACCGAGGGCGTGCTGGTCGAGCAATTTGCGTCGGGTCCAGTCGTTGTTCTGCAGGTTCTTGGTAGCCGACTGGATCGCATTGCTCTTCACGTACTGGATCGGTTCGTCGATTTCGTACTGGGAAAAGTCGATGCCGGTCGACGCGGAAAAATGCGCTACGCCGGCCTCGGCGCTGGCGTAGCTCAGATACTCAGCGTGCTTGGCCCACGCGGCTTCTTCCGTCGCGCCGACGATGACGTTGAGGCCCATGAACACCTTGATGTCCTCAGGGTTGCGCCCCGCTTCAACCGCGCTGGCGCGGACCTTGTCGACTTGAACTTTGGTCGACGGCTTGTTCTGGCCGCTGATGAACACGCATTCGGCATGACGACCGGCGAAGAGCAATCCGCGATCGGAACTGCCGGCCTGAAACAGCACCGGCGTCCGCTGTGGCGAAGGCTCGCAGAGGTGATAACCCTCGACCTGATAGAACTCGCCCTTGTGCTCGACCTTGTGCACTTTCTGCGGCTGCGCATAGATGCGCTGTTCGCGATCATTGAGCACCGCGCCGTTTTCCCAACTGCCTTCCCAGAGCTTGTAGAGCACTTCCAGGTACTCGTCGGCCTGATCGTAGCGACGGTCGTGTTCGACTTGTTCGCTGAGGCCCATGGCTTTGGCGGCGCTGTCGAGGTAGCCGGTGACGATGTTCCAGCCCACGCGACCACGGCTCAGATGATCGAGCGTGGACATGCGTCGAGCGAACAGATAGGGCGGCTCGTAGGTGAGATTGGCAGTCAGGCCGAAACCAAGGTTTTTGGTCACGGCGGCCATGGCTGAAACCAGCAGCAATGGATCGTTGACCGGCAACTGGATCGACTCTTTCAGCGGGACATCGACCGAGTTCTGATAGACGTCGTACACACCAACGATGTCGGCGATGAACAAGCCGTCGAACAGTCCGCGCTCCAGCAACTGCGCCAGTTCCGTCCAGTATTCGAGGGTGTTGTAGCGCGTCGAGGTGTCGCGCGGGTGCGTCCACAGACCATGGTTGATGTGGCCGATGCAGTTCATGTTGAACGCGTTGAGCAGGATCTTCTTTTTCGCGGCGCTCATCAGATCGTCCCTCGCAACGGAGGGTTTTCATCGTTGAGGTAATAGTTGCCCACCGCGTGATATTTCCAGCGCACCGGGTCGTGCAAGGTGTGCACGCGGGCGTTGCGCCAGTGGCGGTCGAGGCCGTGTTCGATCAGGGTCGCCTGGCTGCCGGCCAGTTCGAACAGCGTGCTGCCGGCGGCCAAAGAGATTTCAGTGCTGATCGCCCGTGCTTCGGCAACGGCAATCGACGCGGCGGCAACGGTATCGGCGTTGGTCTCGGCTTGTGCGGCATCGAGGAACTCACCGGCACGCTCAAGCAGGGCTTCGGTAGCGTGCAGGCGAATGCTCAAGTGACCAAAGCTCTTCAACGTCAGCGGATCTTCGGTAGCTTTGTCGTTACCGGAATCGATCCACGGGCGCGTCTTGCTGCGCACAAAATGCAGCGCATCCTCGTAAGCAGCCCGGGCGATGCCGGTGTCGATGGCGGCGTGAAGGATCTGCGCCAGCGGGCCAACGGTAGTCGGACGTTCAAATGCGCTCTGGAAGGGGATGACGTCTTCGGCGGCGACATACACATCTTCGAACACCACCGAACCGCTGCCGGTGGTGCGCTGACCGAAGCCGCTCCAGTCGTCGATCACGGTCAGGCCTTTGCTGTCACGCGGGACGAAGGCAAGTTGCTGCACACCGCTTTCATCAACCACGGAAGTCGGAATGCGCTGGGCGTAAATCGCCCCGGTCGAGTAAAACTTGCGGCCATTGATGCGATAGCCTTCACCGTCGCGTTTGAGGCTGGTAACGCGGTCGTGAGCCGTTTTGGTGCCCAGTTCTGCCAGGGCATTGCCGAAGCGTTGGCCGGCGAGAACCTCGGCGTACAGCCGTTGTTTTTGCGCATGGCTGCCGTTTACGCGCAGCACTTCCAATGCATAAAAATGATTTTGCGGAATCTGTCCGAGCGAGCCGTCGGCCTGGGCGATCAAGGCGATGACTTTGGCCAACGTCACGTTGGACACGCCAGCGCCGCCGTACTCCTTCGGTACGCTGATGCCCCACAAACCGGAGCGGGAAAATACATCGAGTTCCGGCAGCGGCAGGCGACGTTCACGATCGCGCAGAGCGCTGTCGCGTTTGAAATCTTCGGCCAGGTCGCTGGCGACGATCAGGGCTTGCTCATCGCTGGTGATGACCGCGACGTGATGGGAAAGCGTCATGTTTTTCTCCAGATGTCTGGTTGTCTCAGATCCAGGAATGGCGAGCCGGTAAAGTGCCGTTGAGGCGATAGGCGCCGACCGCGTGATATTTCCAGCGCACCGGGTCGTGCAACGTATGCACGCGGGCATTACGCCAATGGCGGTCGAGATTGAATTCGGCGAGGGTCGCGCGGCTGCCGGCCAGTTCGAAAAGCTTCTCGCTGGCGAGCAAAGAAATTTCGGTGGTGAGCACTTTCGCTTCAGCCACAGCAATCGAGGCGCGGGCGGCGGATTCGGCAGTGAGCGGTGCGGCGTGCACTTGATCCAGGACTTTGCCAGCCTTGCGCAACAGCGCTTCGGCGGCGTGCAGTTCGATTTTCAGTTTGCCGATGTCGGCGATCACGTAGAGGTCATCGCTGGCGCGCTCAACCTTGGCGTCGATCCATGGCCGTGCGCGGGTTTTGACAAACTCAATGGCGTCGTCGATAGCGCCACGGGCGATGCCGGCGTCGATCGCGGCTTGAATCAGCTGCGACACCGCGCCTTGGGTATTCGGGACTTCGTTGATCTTCCAGTTGTCGACCACCAGGTTCGACTCGACACGCACGTTGTTCAGCAAAATCGTGCCGCTGGCGGTGGTGCGCTGACCGAAGCCCGACCAGTCATCAACAATACGCAAACCCGGCGTACCGCGACGAACGAAGGCCAGCACTTGCTTGCCGTCATCGTTGAGTGCCTTGACCGCAACCCAATGCGCAAACAGCGCGCCAGTGGAGTAGAACTTCTGGCCGTTGATCACGTAATCATCGCCATCGGCGGTGATTCGCGCTTTCAGTTCCAGGGTGTTTTTGGTGCCGCGTTCCGGGCCGGCATTGCCGATGCGCCAGCCTTCCAGAACACTCTGGAACAACTGCTTTTTCTGCGCTTCGGTGGCGCTGCCAAGCACCAGATTGATGATGCCGAACTGGTTCTGCGGAATTTGTCCCAGTGCCGGATCGGCTGCAGAAATAATCGCAAAAACCTCGGCCAGTGTGACGAACGAAACTTGTGGCCCACCGTATTCGCGCGGGATGGCGATGCTGCCTAATCCGCTGCGGGTGAACTGTTCGATTTCCGACCACGGCAGCTTGCGCTGACGGTCGCGTTTGGCGGCCTGCACGCGGGCGACTTGCGCCAGCTCATGGGCGGCCTTGATGGCTTGGGCGTCGTTGCGCAAGACCTGCGCGGGCAACAACAACGGGGCGATGTCCAGATCCGACTGGACGTTTGCGTCTGCCAGACTGGACATCAGTGTCGCTCCTTGGCTGCACGCAATGCCCTGGCGATCTGCACTGGGGTGATTGTGTTCCGGACCATACTGCCTACCTCACATCTCATGAAAAACGCCGCAAAAGTGCGGCGAACGAATGAATGTCCGGTGGTCCGGTTCATATACCCTAAGCGTGTATAAATATTAAATAAACTAACTTTTAGGAATATGCATAGAAGGGGTGATGGTCGGATTGGTTAAGCGTTTTCAGGTGAGGGGGCTGAACCCCCATCACCGGCAAAGCACATCAGTCCTTGCGCGATTCGGCTGCCTTGAGTTCCTGCCTCAAAGGGACTGTCAGATAAGGATTTACGCAGCCGATCTTCAAGGTGCGTGGCGGCGCCCAGCGTGAGTTGTTGCCGACCCGATCGAGAATGCAATACGTCACGTCCAGGCGCAGATCCTCGCCGGCTTCGACAATCACCGACGGCGGTACCCAGACCTGAATCGGCAACCCGACATCCGCTGCGGTGATCGGCGCCAGATCCATGCGTACATCGCCCCAGCGCAAGGTAATGGCGTCGTCCTCGGCCATGTTCAGGTATGGCTCGATGGTCAGCGGCACGCCGCGTTTGATCTGATTCGGGTTCACGCCCTGGCGGCGAATCGCGTCGGGGATTGTCACGGGAGCCAGTTGCTGGTTTTCATCCGCGCTCAGCGCTGAAGGCTGCCCACCGGGGCAGTCCAGTTTGACTTGCACTCGCGTCGCCGCCGAAAACGCCGGACCCTGACCGACCTGCATCACCCGGTAGTGAATGCGCGCGGTGCCGTTGGCGATGAAACTCTCCGGAACCCGCAGGCTGACTGCCGTGCCGACGTCATCGGTCGTCAGCACTCTGGAAGCGACATAGCATTTATTCCAGAACAGCTCGATGAGGTCGCCGCTATCCATTTCGGGATAGGGCGACACCTCGATCTGCAGATGGGCGGCGGCGGCCAGATTGATGCCGGTTTTTTGCGCTGGCGCGAGAATCGGCGCTGCCAGCTCGGGGGTGTGCGAAGTACGGGTCATCGATTTCTCTCCTTGAAGCCTTGCAGCGAAGTCCGTTTCTGAAAGAACAAAAGGCGTGAATAAACTGGCAATAAAACGTTAACTTTTATTCAAGTTGAATACGGGGTTGTTGAACTAAGTGGTGCCGGTCGTCGACTAGATAAGAGTGTGTTGGAGGGGGTGTCAATAGACGATATTAGTTAATCGTTGAATTACGAATTAATCAGAAGTTTCCTACGCTGCTGTGGCTGTATGCCTAGGAGCTAGCGCGAAAAAGACCACGGAACGTGCGGCTTTTTGGGGCATTTTGCGCTGATTTATTCGAATGCTGTTATGTCGGGTGATGCGGGGGTCAGGCAGGTATTATCTGTTGCAGAACATATATAGGTAGCGCAGGGAATAAGTTTTTCTGAAAGGGGGCATGTGTGGAAGAGTTTTATAAAAGGTGACTTCCATCCTTGGAAGTTACCCATAACGCAATAAAGTTCTCAGGCGTGATTGAGGAACTTGCTGAGAAACTGTTGAGTGCGTTCTTCTTTCGGGTTGGCAAACAACGCTTTCGCTTCGCCTTGCTCGACGATCACGCCTTTGTCGAAAAACACCACACGGTTGGCCACGTCGCGAGCAAAGCCCATTTCGTGAGTAACGATGACCATGGTGCGTTTTTCTTCGGCGAGACCGCGAATGGTCGCCAGTACTTCGCCGACCAGTTCCGGGTCGAGGGCCGAAGTCGGTTCGTCGAACAGAATCACTTCCGGCTCCATCGCCAGCGCCCGGGCAATCGCCACGCGCTGTTGCTGACCACCAGAGAGACGACGCGGATAAGCGTCTTCCTTACCGGCGAGTCCGACCTTGGCCATCAGCTTTTTGCCCAACGCAATTGCCTCGTCGCGCGGCATCTTCTTGACCACGATCGGGCCTTCGATGACGTTTTCCAGTGCGGTGCGATGCGGGAACAGGTTGAAGTTCTGAAACACGAAGCCAACGTGCTGGCGCAGGTTGCGCACCAGACTCTGCTGCTGGTTCAGCGGGCGGCTGGTATCGATTTCGATATCGCCGACCTTGATCCGGCCGCTGGTGGGTTGTTCAAGGAAATTCAGGCAGCGCAGGAACGTCGTTTTCCCCGAGCCGCTGGGGCCGATGATCGCGACGACTTCGCCTTCCTTGACCTCCAGGTCGATGCCGTCAAGCACGACCTGACCCTTGAATTGCTTGGTCAGTTTTTCCACGACAATCATCGTCAGGACTCCTGGTCGTGCCGATTGACCCGCTCTTCCAGCTTGTTCTGGAAGTGCGAGAGCACCGTGGCCAGAATCCAGTAGATCAGCGCGGCGGCAAGATACATGGTGAAGACTTCGAAAGTCCGGGCGGTAATCAACTGCGCTTGACGGAACAGCTCCGGCACTTGAATGGTAGCGGCCAGCGCCGTGTCCTTGACCAGCGAGATGAAGCTGTTGCCCAGCGGCGGCAACGCCGTGCGCATCGCTTGCGGCAGGATGGCTCGGCGCAAGGTTTGCGCGCGGGTCATGCCGATGCTCGCAGCCGCTTCCCACTGACCACGTTCGATCGAACCGATCGCGGCGCGGAGGATTTCACAGGCGTAAGCGGCCATGTTCAGCGAGAAGCCGATCAGCGCCGCTGGCAGCGGATCCAGTTCGATCCCCAGTTGCGGGAAGCCGTAATAGATCACGAACAGTTGCACCAGCAACGGCGTCCCGCGAAAGAACGACACGTAGACGCGCGCCAGCCAGCTCACCGATTTGAAGCGCGACAAGCGCATCAGCGCCAGGCCAAAGCCGAGCAGCAAGCCGAAGAACATCCCGCCGAGGCTGAGGACTACCGTGTAGTACGCGCCCTTGAGCAGAAAGGGGGCGGAGTCCAGCAACAGCGCCGATGTCTCGGCGATTTGCTGGCTCAACTGCGGGAAGTGCGCTTCGAATTGAAATCCAACTTCCATTATTTAGTGACGTCTGCGTTGAAGTACTTCTCGGACAGCTTCTTCAAAGTGCCGTCTGCACGCAGTTCGTCGATGGCCTTGTTCACGGCAGCCAGCAGTTCCGGCTCACCTTTACGCAGGGCAACACCAGCTTCCTGACGCGAGAAAGCTTCGCCGGCGGCCACGGTTTTCGGGGCTTTCTTGGCGTATTCCAGTGCAGCCAGACGGTCGATCAGGATGGCGTCAGTACGGCCGTTGTTCAGGTCAGCGAACTTGGTCGGATCATCGTCATAAGTACGGACGTCAGCGCCCGGCACGTTGGCGCGAACCCATTGTTCGTAGTTGGTGCCCAGGCCGACACCGACTTTCTTGCCGGACAGGTCAGCGGCGGTCTTGATGTTCAGTGCGGACTCTTTGCTCTTCAGCACCAGCGCCTGAATCCCGGAAACGGTGTACGGCTCGGAGAAGTCATACTTCTTTTTGCGCTCGTCGGAGATGGTCACCTGGTTGACCACGACGTCCAGACGCTTGGATTCCAGCGCGGCGAGGATGCCATCCCACTTGGTCGGCTGGATCTTCGCTTTGACGCCAAGTTTCTGCGCCAGTGCTTCTGAGAGCTCGACTTCGAAACCCGACAGCTTGCCGTCGGCATCGACGAAGCTGAACGGTGGGTAAGTGCCTTCCAGGCCGACGTTGATAACGCCTTTGTCCTTGATCTGTTGCAGCTGTTCACCGGCCACTGCCTGGCCGATCAGACCGGCGCTCAGCGCCAGGCCCAGCGAACCCACCAGCAGATTGCGACGTAGTGCGGAAAAATTCATGACGAGCCCCTGTGTTTTCTTATGGAAGACGCTTAAGGAAAGTTGGCGAATTTATGATTTTCGACGACAGCGCTATCCTGCCTTAAAGCAGCTTATGCGTCTCTCGCGAAATTCGCCTGCGGCGAGACTATAAGATGTCTTCTTTAGACTTGAAAATACTTAATAATTGAAATGTTATTCTTAATTAGAATATGAGGTTCGTTCCCATGCTCTGCGTGGGAATGCCTCTAGGGACGCTCCGCGTTCCAGCTCTCGAAGGGACGCAGAGCGTCTCGGGCTGCATTCCCACGCAGAGCGTGGGAACGATCAGTCAGAGGAAATCCTTGTAGGCAAATAGCGCCGGCGCGCCGCCGGTGTGCAGGAAGATGATCGGGCCTTCATTGAAGCGCTGACGGCCGATACCATCGAGTAACCCAGCCATGGCCTTGCCGGTGTACACCGGATCGAGCAACACCGCTTCCTGGCTCGCCAGCAACTTCACCGCCGCCAACGTCCCGGCATTCGGCTCGCCATAACGCGGGCCGAAATATTCATCCCACAACTCGACCTTGAAACTGGCCGGCAGCTCGACGCCGAGCAGATCCGCCGTGCGTTCCGCCAGGCTCTGAACCTTCGGCCGCTGATTTTCTTCACTGCGCGAAACCGTCACGCCAATCACCGGCAATTGCGGCAGCACTTCAGCCAGGGCCAAGGCCAGACCACTGTGAGTTCCGGCGCTGCCGGAGGCTAGAACCACTGCGGCGAAATCCAGACCGGTGTCCTTGATCTGCTCAGCCAGTTCCAGACCGGCGCGCACGTAGCCCAGCGCACCGAGCGCATTCGAACCACCGATCGGCACGAGATACGGTTTCTTCCCATTGCTGCGCAAACGCACGGCGAGGGCGGCGAGTTGTTCGTCGGCGTTGTCGAGGTTGTCGACCAGTTCGACTTTGGTGTCGAACAGATCCAGCAGCAGGCGGTTGCCGTTGCCGGTGTAGTTGCTGTTGTCGGTGCCCAATGGGTTTTCCAGCAGCGCCACGCAACCCAGGCCCAATTTGGCGGCGAGTGCGGCGGTCTGGCGAACGTGGTTCGACTGCAGCGCACCGGCGGTGATCAGCGTGTCGGCGCCTTGCGCGAGAGCGTCGGCGGCGAGGTATTCGAGTTTGCGCAATTTGTTGCCGCCCATGGCCAGCGGCGTCAGGTCATCGCGCTTGATGTACACCTCGCGGCCGAGCCAGGTGGACAGCCGTTCGAGTTTTTCCAGCGGCGTCGGGTGGTTGAGCAGGTCGAGGCGGGCAAAGCGGTCAAGCTGTTGTTTAATCATGGGTCCGTACTGGCGGAGAAAGATGAAAGGACTATAGGCACGCGCTTTTGCAGGGGCAACCGCCAATCGCTTATAGCCAAATCGACTGAGCCCAGCACTATCGGTTCTTAATTCGCCTTCGCGAGCATGCCGTAAAGTAGGCGCCGTTAACGCGGCCAGACAGTCCGGCCGCCCGTGAGGAGTCTTTACCGTGAGCGAGCGTTCCAGCCATTGGCAATTGCAGACCATCGTCAGTCAACTGCGCAGCGCGCGGGATCAGTGGCGGGCACAGAACGGCCGGGCGTCCGGCGAGCAGGGTGGTCGCGAGCTACCGTCGCGGGCGGCGATGGCGGAGATTCTCGAAGCGTTGTGCGGCGCGTTGTTCCCGATGCGGTTGGGCCCTGTGGATCTGCGTGAAGAGAGTGAAGATTTTTACGTCGGTCACACCCTTGATGTGGCGCTGAATGCGTTATTGGCGCAGACCCGTCTGGAACTGCGTTACGTCGCCCGCCACAGCGCGCAGGCCGACACCGAAGTCGAGGCTCGTGCCATCCAGATCGTGCAGGACTTCGCCTTGGCCTTGCCGGGCTTGCGCACACTGCTCGACACCGATGTACTGGCGGCCTATCACGGTGACCCGGCGGCGCGCAGTGTCGATGAAGTGCTGCTGTGCTATCCGGGGATTCTCGCGGTGATTCACCATCGTCTGGCGCATCATTTGTATCGCGCGGGTTTGCCGCTGCTGGCGCGGATCAGTGCGGAGATCGCCCATTCGGCGACTGGTATCGATATCCATCCGGGGGCGCAGATCGGCCGTAGCTTCTTCATCGATCACGGTACGGGTGTGGTGATCGGCGAGACGGCGATCATTGGTGAGCGCGTGCGGATTTATCAGGCGGTGACCTTGGGCGCCAAGCGTTTCCCGGCAGATGAAGACGGCCAGTTGCAGAAGGGCCATCCGCGTCATCCGATCGTTGAGGACGATGTGGTGATTTATGCCGGGGCGACGATTCTCGGGCGGATCACCATTGGCAAGGGTTCGACCATTGGCGGCAATGTGTGGCTGACACGCAGTGTGCCGGCGGGGTGCAATTTGACCCAGGCGAATCTGCAGCATGATGACGGGACGCAGAAGTAGGGCTTTAACGGCTTACCCTCACCCCAGCCCTCTCCCCGAGGGAGAGGGGGCCGACCGAAGTGTCTTGCGTCATACATCGACCTGAAATACCGAGTCGATTATGGATTCGGTACAGCAGGATCACGTCGGCGTATCTCCCCAATATCCCCCAATCAGTCCCCTCTCCCTTTGGGAGAGGGCTATTGAACGAATACCCTCAAACCCACGTCATACCCATCCTTGAGCTAGCGTAGGAAAACTACCATCTAGCCGTGCGATTAGTCCTTACCACCCCATCCATGTTTAACTTGAACGTTCATTCAAGTTAAACCGGTGGTTCGCTGCCCGCTCACAACAGGAGGCTTGCCTTTGCTGAGTCCGATCATTTCAGCCACGTTTCAACCCCTCGAGGTGCACGTTTCATGAGTGCATCGTCAACTCCCGCCAGCGGTCTGGTACGCATGAATCCGCCGGTGTTCTACTTCGCCGCGACGGTCATTCTGCTGTTTGGTCTCGTTGTTATCGCCATGCCTGAGCAGGCCGGCGCCTGGCTGCTGGAAGCGCAAAACTGGGCGGCCAATACGGTCGGCTGGTATTACATGCTCGCGATGACCCTGTATCTGGTCTTCGTGGTGGTCACCGCCTTATCCGGCTACGGCAAGATAAAACTCGGTGCCGACCACGACGAGCCCGAATTCAGTTACCTGTCCTGGGCCGGCATGCTGTTCGCCGCCGGGATCAGCATCACGCTGTTTTTCTTCTGCGTCTCTGAGCCGCTGACCCACATGCTCCAACCGCCGCAAGGCGAGGCGGGCACGGCGGACGCGGCGCGCCAGGCCATGCAGATTCTGTTTCTGCACTGGGGCCTGCATGGCTGGGGCGTGTTCGCTTTCGTCGGCATGGCGCTGGCGTATTTTGCCTACCGTCACAATCTGCCACTGGCCCTGCGCTCGGCGCTGTACCCGCTGATCGGCAAACGCATCAACGGCCCGATCGGTTACGCGGTGGACGGCTTCGGCATCATCGCCACGGTGTTCGGTCTGGGTGCCGACATGGGCTTTGGGGTGCTGCACCTCAACTCCGGTCTCGACTACCTGTTCGGCATCGCTCACACCCAGTGGATTCAGGTCGGCCTGATCACGCTGATGATGGGCGCGGCGATCATCGTTGCGGTTTCCGGCGTCGATAAAGGCGTGCGGGTAATGTCCGACATCAACATGCTGCTGGCCTGTGCGCTGCTGCTGTTCGTGTTGTTCGCAGGTCCCACCCAGCACCTGCTCAACACCCTGATCCAGAACTTGGGCGACTACCTCGGCGCCTTGCCGATGAAGAGTTTCGACCTCTACGCCTACGACAAACCGAGCGACTGGCTCGGTGGCTGGACAGTGTTCTACTGGGCCTGGTGGATTGCATGGTCGCCATTTGTGGGCCTGTTCATCGCACGGATTTCCCGTGGCCGCACCATCCGTGAATTCGTCTTCGGCGTGCTGTTGATTCCGCTCGGTTTCACCTTGGCGTGGATGTCGATCTTCGGCAACAGCGCCCTTGATCAAGTGCTCAACCACGGCATGAGCGCGCTGGGCATGTCGGCCATCGAGAATCCGTCGATGAGCATTTACCTGCTGCTGGAAACCTACCCGTGGAGCAAAACCGTCATCGCTGTGACGGTGTTTATCAGCTTCGTGTTCTTCGTCACGTCTGCCGACTCCGGCACCGTGGTGCTCTCGACGTTGTCGGCCAAGGGCGGCAACCCTGACGAAGACGGGCCGAAATGGCTGCGGGTGTTCTGGGGCGCGATGACCGCGCTGATCACCAGTGCGTTGCTGTTCTCCGGCAGCATCGATGCGCTGAAATCGGCGGTGGTGCTGACTTCGTTGCCGTTCTCGCTGATCTTGCTGCTGATGATGTGGGGCCTGCACAAGGCGTTCTATCTGGAGTCGCAGAAGCAGATCGCGCAGTTGCATTCGCTGGCACCGGTCTCCGGTTCGCGGCGCGGCACCGGTGGCTGGCGTCAGCGTCTGAGCCAGGCTGTGCACTTCCCGTCGCGTGACGAGGTGTACCGCTTCATGGACACCACGGTGCGCCCGGCGATTGAAGAAGTGACGGCGGTGTTCGTTGAAAAAGGCCTCAACGTGGTCACCCAGCCGGATCCGGCCAATGACAGCGTCAGCCTCGAAATCGGCCATGGTGATGCGCATCCGTTCATCTATCAGGTGCAGATGCGCGGCTACTTCACGCCGTCGTTCGCGCGCGGCGGCATGGGTTCCAAGCAGCTCAACAATCGTCGCTACTACCGCGCCGAAGTGCATTTGAGCGAGGGCAGTCAGGACTACGATCTGGTCGGTTACACCAAAGAGCAGATCATCAACGACATCCTCGACCAGTACGAACGGCACATGCAGTTCCTGCATCTGGTGCGTTGATCGGCGGCTGGGCGCCGGGACGTTTACGACTCGGCGCTCAGCACCATGAACAACACCATCGCCGCCACCGGCACGCCGAATACCGCACTGCCAATGGCTATTTCCGATCCCACGGACTGGCCGGCATGCACCACCCCCACCGCGCCATTAATCACCGTCAACGCCAGCCACAGCGCGGCGAAGCCGTAGGCCATGGTCTGGCGGCTGAAGCCGATGCGCTCGCCGATGTAGAGCATCAGGGCGAGCAGGATCAGGCCGAAGAAAATGATGATGGCGGTGTGCATGGCGGGTTCTCCCTGGTGGATGGGTATCGCCTGAAAGACCGCTATCGCGAGCAGGCTCGCTCCCACAATGGATCCCGGCTGGACATAAATTTCATGTACACAGGAAATCCCTGTGGGAGCGAGCCTGCTCGCGAAGGGGCCACCTCGGTGTTCTTTAGAGCATAGCCAATCCAGTCCCGCCACATCTCCACTGGACATATTTTGCGACCCTTACAGAGAGTCTGGCCGGCGACGTGTTTTTCTTGCTGGCCCAAGCCTGCCGTTGATCTGCCCCATAACCGAGCGATTGTTCAGTGAGCTAATATTTATCTGAGTGTGTATCGTGTGTATCAAAGGCTCCTGCGCCCTCTAGAGTAAATGGCTCTAGCTGTCGAACAGGGCAAAGGAAATGCGTAGTCGGGAAATGATCAGGATGATCGAAGACGATGGTTGGTATCTCGTGGCGGTGAAAGGCAGCCACCACCAATACAAGCATCCGCACAAGCCAGGAAGGGTGACGATCAAGCACCCTGATTCGGATCTGCCCAAGGGCACGATCAACAGCATTTTGAAACAGGCGGGCTTGAAATGAGGCCCGTTATTGGAAACGAAGGCCGTTTTATGGGCCTGTCAGAGGAAGGACTCACTCATATGAAATTCCCGGTCGTTCTGCACAAGGATGCCGACTCAGACTACGGAGTGATCATCCCGGATGTCCCGGGTTGTTTCTCCGCAGGCACTACGGTCGCTGAGGCGTTTGAAAATACTCAGGAGGCATTGGCGCTTCACTATGAGGGGTTGGTCGCCGACAGCGCGCCGTTACCGCAAGTGCGGGACATTGATGCTCATCTCGATAACCCGGATTACGCGGGAGGGATCTGGGGCGTGGTCGATTTTGATATCACCCCGTATTTCGGCAAGTCAGTGCGTTTTAACGCCACGCTGCCGGAGCAGTTGCTTGAGCGTATTGACCAGACAGTCCGCCGTGACCAGCGCTATCGATCCCGTTCCGGATTTCTCGCGGCGGCCGCCTTGCGCGAACTGTCGGTATAGCGAAGTCAGGTGCTTTCCCGTTCGATCACTTGGCACTGCAGCAGGTTCAGCCGCTGCACCTCGTCGCTCGGCAACACGCCAAGGCTTTCCAGCACGCGTGTTGCGGCGAGTACACCGATCTCCAGCGCCGGTGGTTTGATCGTGCTGAGGCTCGGCAAAAGCATCTCGGCGAACGGGTAGTCGCCAAAGCCAAGAACGGCGCAGTCTTCGGGGATTTTCAAACCCGCGCGTTGCCCGGCAAGCAGGCCGCCGGCGGCGAGGTTGTCGTTGGCGAAGATGATCGCGTCGGGGCGCGGTGAGGCGTTCATCAGGGCGTCCATCGCCTGTTTGCCGGCCTCGAATGGTGCGCGATCAGCGTCAGGGGCGTAGACCCAAGGTTCCAGGCCGGATTCGCGCAAGGTCGCCGCGTAACCATCGCGGCGTTCCAATGCGCTGAAGTCGCCCGCAGCGCTGTTCTGCACGAAGGCGATACGTTGGTAGCCTTTTTCCAGCAGATATCTGGCGGCTGTCACGCCCACCTCGAAATGCGAAAAGCCAATCTGCATCGGCTCGCGATCCGGCTGGTAATCCCACGTCTCGATCACCGGCACATCGGCCTCGGCGATCATCTTTTCCGTGCCCGTACTGTGAAAGTGACTGGTCAGCACCAGCGCCGCCGGCGACCAGCCAAGAAACGCGCGCACCGCATTTTCTTCCTGCTCGGTGCTGAAGTAACTCGACGCCAGCAACAGTTGATAACCGTGACGGCTGAGCGTGTCGCTGAAGCCTTGAATGGTATTGGCGAAGATCGGCCCGGAGATGTTCGGGATGACCATACCAACGATTTTGCCCCGCGCCGAGGCCAGCCCGCCGGCCACCAGATTCGGTACATAGCCCAACTCGGCTACTACCGCTGCAATCCGCTCGCGACGCTCGGGCGAAACCTGCTCCGGCTGGTTGAAGTAGCGCGACACGGTGATCGCTGAAACTCCGGCCTCGCGCGCGACGGCATTCAGGGTCACGCGTCCGGCGCCACGGCGTTTGCGGGGTTTTTCTTCGCTCAAGGCTCGATCCTTATTAAAAACCAAATCGCATATAAAAGTAATTTTTCAGTATTGGACGCTCTATGTGTGGCTTGCCAATACTGTCGATGGTAGCGCTAACAAAGCGCGCTGTCTGCTACTCGCTCGAGCGAATGCCCAAGACACCGATTCAGGCGCTGTCGTCGCAGAACGGCAGCGGTTAAGGGCCAATTTCGAGCAGGCAACCATGCACAACATTCCTGGGGCGACACACACACTGGCGCAGTCGATTCGCGCCGCTGGCTGGTTATTCACAGGGTTGGCGGCGCTGCCGTTGCCCAACGCATTCGCTGCCGAGAGCAGTGATCAAGAGCCGACTCTCAAATCGGTGACCGTCACTGCCACGCGCCGCGAAGAGTCGCTGCAAAAAGTGCCGGTGGCGGTCTCGGTGATCGACGGGGAACAGCTTGAGCGCGACAACCGCAACGGCGTGGCCAGTATCGTGCAGCAAGTGCCGTCGCTGAACTTTCGCACTGGCGCTTCGAATAAGGACACCTCGTTGTTCGTGCGCGGCGTCGGTACGATTTCCACCTCTCCCGGCGTCGAACCGACCGTGGCGACGGTGATCGATGGCGTGGTGTATGCGCGTCCGGGTCAGTCCACGCTCGATCTGCTGGATCTGGAACGCGTCGAAGTCTTGCGCGGCCCACAAGGCACGCTGTTCGGCAAGAACGCTTCGGCCGGTGTACTCAACATCACCAGCAAGGCACCCACCGCCGAGACCCACGGTTACATCGATCAGTCGTATTACAGCGGCAACGAAAGCCGCACCCGATTCGGCATCGGCGGCAGCCTGATTCCGGACACGTTGAAAGGCTCGATCAGCACACTGTTCGGCACCTACGACGGCAACGTCGACAACAAACACAACGGTCAGGAGGTCAACGGCTACAACCATCGCGGCGTGCGCGGCAAACTCGAATTCACGCCCAACGACGATGTCACCTTCACCCTGATCGCCGATTACATGCAGTCTCATGACGATGGCCCCAACGGCGTGGTCAGCAAGTCGCTGACGCCGGCTTTCGCCAATGCGCTGAGCCCGGTCAATGCGACTAGCCACAATCGCGATATCAACACCGACACCCGCAGCCATGTCGAGGACATCAACAAAGGCCTGTCCGGCCAGCTCGATTGGCAACTGGGCGATTACACCCTGACCTCGATCACTGCATGGCGCGGTTGGGACAACACCCAGTATCAGGACGGCGACCGGCTCGGTACGGTGACCGCAGCGTTCCCCGGCACTGCGGACAAGGGCGATCTGGCCTTCGATCAATACTCGCAAGAGCTGCGTCTGGCCTCGCCGAAGGGCGAATTTCTCGAATACGTCGGTGGCTTGTTCTACATGCACGGCAAGGACGACGAGACCTATCAGCGCACGCTGACCACCACCACGCGCACCGATCGCGGCGTCGCTGATTACAGCACCACCAGCGACAGTTACGCCGTGTTTGGCGAGAGCACGCTGAACTTCACGTCCGACTTTCGCGGCATCGTCGGCCTGCGCTACACCCACGATGATCTCGAATACGATCACCGCCGCGTCTCGACCTCGGCGACCACCGTCAGTGGCATTCAACCGGCGACCAGCAGTTCCGGTTCAGTGGACGAAGACGGCTGGTCCGGTCGCCTCGGTGTGCAGTACGACCTGAGCGATACGGTCACTACTTACCTGACCTACTCGCGTGGCTACAAAGGCCCGGCCTATAACGTGTTCTTCAACATGCAGCCGCGCGATACCGAAGCGCTGAAACCGGAAACCTCCAACACCTGGGAGGCGGGGATCAAAGCGACGAGCTGGAACAATCGCCTGACCACCAACCTCGCGGTGTTCCACAGCGAGTACGACAACTATCAGGCGAACTTCTTCGACACCGTCGCCGGCCAGGTTGTGACTCGTTTGATCAACGCCGGCAGCGTCAGCACCGAAGGCGTCGAACTCGACTACGCCTTGCAGGCCACCCAGCAATTGAAACTGTCCGGCGCACTCGCCTACACCCGCGCACGGATCGACGAGTTCGCCTGCCCGGCGGGCGCGGCGGCGTCGTGCAACGTCAACGGCAAACCGCTGCCGTTCAGTCCGGACTGGAAAAGCTACGTGCGCGCCGACTACACCATCCCGCTGGATAACGGTCTGGATATCGAACTCGGCACCGATTACAGCTGGCAGAGCGAAGTGCAGTACGACATCAGCCAGAACGCCGACACCAAGCAGGGCGCCTACGGTCTGTGGAACGCCAGTGTTGCGCTGGCCGATTACAGCAATGGCTGGCGCGTCGCGCTGCTGGGCAAGAACCTCACCGACAAGTCTTACTCGCCATTGCTCGCCAGCGGTGGCAATTACATTTATCGCGCCGTGCCACGGGATGACGAGCGCTACTTCGGCGTGCAACTGCGCAAGGATTTCTGACGATGAGCAGACAGTTGAAACTCGGTGCATTCCTCATGGCCACCGGGCACCACGTGGCGGCTTGGCGTCATCCTGATGTGCCGGCGAATGCGGGTCTGGATTTCGCCCATTACAAGCGGCTGGCGCAGATCGCCGAGGCGGCGAAATTCGATGCGTTGTTTGTCGCCGACAGCGTCGCCGCGCCGACCCAGGACATCGCCAGTCGCATGGCACGCTCCGATCACTTCGAACCGCTGACGTTACTCTCGGCGCTGAGTGCGGTGACCGAGCACATCGGCCTGATCGCCACGGCGACCACCAGTTACAACGAGCCGTATCACGTGGCGCGCAAATTCGCTTCGCTCGATCACCTGTCGGGAGGCCGTGCGGGGTGGAATCTGGTGACCTCGGACAACGCCGCCGAGGCGCTGAATTTCGGTCGTGATGAACACATTGGTCATGCCGAACGCTATAGCCGCGCCCGTGAGTTTCATCAAGTGGTCACCGGGCTTTGGGACAGTTGGGAGGATGATGCGTTTGCGCGCGACAAGGCCAGTGGGGCGTATTACGACCCGTCGAAACTGCATGTGCTGGATCACGTCGGCGAGCACTTTCGGGTAAAAGGCCCGCTGAACGTTGCGCGCTCGCCGCAGGGACAACCGGTGATCGTTCAGGCTGGTTCTTCGGAAACCGGGCGTGAGTTGGCGGCGCAGACGGCTGAAGTGGTGTTCACCGCGCAGACTTCGTTGGCCGGTGCCCAAGCGTTCTACGCCGACCTCAAGGGACGTCTGCCCAAGTACGGTCGTAGCGCTGAGTCGCTGAAAATCATGCCCGGTGTTTTTGTCGTCGTCGGCGGCACCGAAGCCGAAGCGCAGGAAAAGTATGAAACGTTTCAGCAATTAGTCGAACCCGAGGTTGGCGTCGCCTTGCTTGGGCGTATGCTGGGCAACTTCGATTTGTCGAAGTACCCGCTGCACGGGCCGTTGCCCGAGTTGCCGCTGACGGACAGCGGCCAGCAGAGCCGGCAGAAACTGCTCACGGAACTGGCAGGCCGGGAGAACCTGAGCCTCGCCGAACTGGGTCGCAAGATTGCCGGCGGGCGAGGGCATTACAGCCTGGTCGGTACGCCGGAGCAGATCGCTGATCGCTTGCAGGAATGGTTCGAACAGGGCGCGGCGGACGGTTTCAACGTGCTAGTGCCGCACTTGCCCGGCGGGCTCGAAGACTTCGCCAATGGCGTGGTCCCGGAACTGCAACGGCGTGGGTTGTTCAGAACTGAGTATGAGGGCCGGACATTGCGCGAGAACCTTGGTCTCGGCCGACCCGGCAATCGATTTGTGTAACACCCAATCGCTAGCAGGCTAGCTCCCACAGGAGACTGCATTCCAATGTGGGAGCTAGCCTGCTAGCGATGAAGTCGACACCCATTTCAAGACAGACAAGAGAGGATTCGATGACTTACACCGCTGCCGAAAACCGCTACGACTCCATCCCTTACCGCCGCGTCGGGCGCAGCGGTCTGGTGCTGCCGGCGCTGTCGCTGGGCCTGTGGCACAATTTCGGTGACAGCACGCCGATCGACACCCAGCGCGCCTTGCTGCGCACCGCGTTCGATCTGGGCATCAACCACTTCGACCTGGCCAACAATTACGGCCCGCCGTACGGCAGCGCCGAGATCAATTTCGGCCGTCTGCTGCGCGAAGACTTCCAGCAATACCGCGATGAGCTGATCATCTCCAGCAAGGCTGGTTGGGACATGTGGCCCGGCCCTTACGGTCAGGGCGGTGGCTCGCGCAAATACGTGTTGGCCAGCCTCGACCAGAGCCTGCAACGCCTGGGGCTCGACTATGTGGATATCTTCTATTCGCACCGCTTCGACCCGGACACCCCGCTGGAAGAGACCGCCAGCGCCCTCGCCACCGCCGTGCAACAGGGCAAGGCGTTGTACATCGGTATCTCGTCGTATTCGGGCGTGAAAACCCGCGAGATGGCGGCGCTGTTGCAAGAGTGGAAAGTGCCGCTGCTGATTCACCAACCGGCGTACAACCTGCTCAATCGCTGGGTGGAAAAAGATCTGCTTGATACCACCGATGAACTCGGCACCGGGGTGATTGCGTTCACCCCGCTGGCGCAAGGTCTGCTCACCGACAAATACCTCAACGGCGTACCGGCGGATGCGCGGGTCAATCGTCCGGGCGGAGGTTCGTTGCAGGCTTCGCATTTGTCCGAGGCCAACATTGCTCATGTGCGGGCGTTGAATGAGATTGCCAAGCGTCGCGGTCAGAGCCTGGCGCAACTGGCGCTGGCGTGGACGCTGCGCGATCCTCGGGTGACTTCTGCGCTGATTGGTGCGAGTCGGCCGGAGCAGATCATCGAGAACGTTGGGGCGTTGAAGAATCTGAGTTTCAGTGCTGAAGAGCTGGCGGAGATTGACCGGTTTGCCCAGGAGGGCGGGATCAATCTGTGGGAGAGGCCTTCGACGGCGGAGTGATGAAGATTGGGTTGGGTCAGCAAGATCCAACCCCCTCACCCCAGCCCTCTCCCCCAGGGGGGCGAGGGGAAAGGGAGCAGATCTTCATGCTTTTCAAAACTTGAATTCAACCCGACATTTCAGGTCGATGTAGCTCGTACAAACACCTCGGTCAGTCCCCTCTCCCTCGGGGCGGTCCGACGTTTCGGGAGGGTTAGGGTGAGGGGCTTTTGGCTTTAAAACGTCTCAACGAAAAAACGGCACATCCCCCAGCACCGTCGCCCGCTGCATCACCCGCCGCGCCGGCCGGTAGTCATCCACCGCGTAATGCTGCGTCACGCGGTTATCCCAGAACGCAATATCGTCCTGCTGCCAGCGCCAGCGAATGGTGAATTCCGGCCGCGTCGCGTGGGCGAACAGAAACTTCAGAATCGCCTCGCTCTCGGTTTCCGACAGCTCATTGATCTTCGACGTGAAGCCTTCATTGACGAACAACGAACGCCGCCCGCTGACCGGATGCGTACGGATCACCGGGTGCGACAGCGGTGGATTCTTGCGCCGTGCCTCTTCCCACTGCGCCAACGCTTCAGGCGTATTGCCATAGCGCTCCAGTGGAAACGAGCGAGTGAAATCGTGGGTCGCGGTCAGCCCTTCGAGCAAGGCTTTCATTGACGCCGACAGCGCTTCGTACGCAGCAATCCCGCTGGCCCACAGCGTGTCGCCACCGAACTCCGGCAGCAACTTGGCGCTGAGCACCGCGCCCATCGCCGGCGTCGGCAGGAAGGTCACGTCGGTGTGCCAGATCGCGTTGTCACGCACGTCGGTGACGGCGGTGTCGAGGATCAACACTTCCGGTTGTTCCGGCACGTTCGGGTAGATCGGGTGAATGTGCAGATCACCGAAGTACGCGGCGAAACGCGCTTGTTGTGGCGGTTCGATTGGCTGGTTGCGGAAGAACAACACTTGATATTTGAGCAGCGCCTGTTCAATGGCGTCGCGGTGTTCCAGGCTCAGCGGCTGGCTGATGTCGACGCCGCTGATCTGTGCGCCGAGGGCCGAGCTTAACGGGGTAATGTTGAGGCTGCTCATGGTCTTTCTCTTCGAATTCGGGGTGTCATGCTTTTGTGGGAGCGAGCCTGCTCGCGAATGCGGAGTGTCAGGCTAAAGTGCAGTGACTGACCCGACGCTTTCGCGAGCAGGCTCGCTCCCACAAGGGAAGTTTCACAAGGCGATTTAGTGGGCCTGGCCGTGCCACGGCACCAGTTTGCGCTGCAGGGCGCGCAGGCCCATTTCCATGGCAAAGGCGATCAGGGCGATGACCAGAATCCCCAGCACCACCACGTCGGTGACGAGGAACTGCGCGGCCGACTGCACCATGAAGCCCAAGCCACTGGTGGCGGCGATCAATTCTGCCGCGACCAATGTCGACCAACCCACCCCCAGACCAATGCGCACGCCCGTCAAAATGTCCGGCAACGCGCTCGGCAAAATCACATGACGAATCAGTTGCACTCGAGTCGCGCCCAACGACTGCGCCGCGCGCAATTTCGCTGGATCAACCGTGCGCACGCCGGTAGCAGTAGCGATGGCAATCGGCGCAAAAATCGCCAGATAAATCAGCAGCACTTTCGACAACTCGCCGATGCCGCACCAGATCACGATCAGCGGCAAATAGGCCAGCGGTGGGATAGGGCGGTAGAACTCGATCAGCGGATCGAGCACGCCACGGGCAATGCGGTTGGCGCCGATAGCGATGCCCACCGGCACAGCGGTCAGAATCGCAAAAACGAGGCCCAGACCGATGCGGCTCAGGCTCGCGCCCAAGTGCTGCCACAACGTCGAATCCATGTAGCCCGTGGTCGCCAGCAACCAGCCCTTTTGCAGCACGGCGGACGGTGGCGGCAGGAACAGCGGTTCGATCAAACCGGTGGCGGTGACCGCCCACCAGATGGCCAACAAAGCGAACAGCGTCAGCAAGCTGATCCAGCGTGTGCTAAGGCTGCGGCGTACTGGAATCGCCACCGGTGCGCTGGCGGGTTTTACCGCAGCCGAGGAAACGTCGTAACTGCTCATGCGCGCTCCTGCCGTTGCCCGGCACTGCGTTGCGAGAACACTTTGCTCAGTACGTGTTCGCGGGTTTCGATAAAGCGCGGATCGGATTTGATCGCGCGGGCGGACTCGCCAGCGGCGTAACGCTGACCGAAATCCAGATGCAGGCGCTCAACGATCTGCCCCGGATTCGGCGCGAGCAGAATCAGGTCAGTGGCGAGGAACACCGCTTCTTCAATGTCATGGGTAATCAGGAAAACCGGCTTGGCCGTGCGCTGCCAGACTTGCAGCAACAGCTCTTGCATCTGCTCGCGGGTGAACGCGTCGAGTGCGCCGAAGGGTTCGTCCATCAGCAATACGCGCGGGTCAGCGGCGAGGGCGCGGGCGAGGCCGACGCGCTGTTTCTGACCACCGGAGAGTTGCCAGATACGGCGGCTTTCGAAACCGCAAAGATCAACCAGCGCGAGCATTTCACGGGCGATCTGTTCGCGTTTGTCCCTGGCGACACCGGCCAGTTCCAGACCGAATGCGACGTTGGCCAATACATCCTGCCAGGGCAACAATGCGTCGTCCTGGAACACCACGCCACGTTCGGCGCTCGGGCCTTTGACCGGCACGCCGTCGAGGGTGATGCGCCCGGCGCTCGGTTCGACGAAACCGGCAATCAGGTTCAACAGCGAAGTCTTGCCACTGCCGGACGGGCCGAGGGCGACCAGCAATTGCTGAGGCCCCAGGGTCAGAGAAATATCCGCCAGCACCGGTGTCGGGCTGCCCGGGTACTGTGCGCTGATGCGCTCCAGCTGTAGCAAGGCCATCGCAGTTAACTCCCGATCAGTTGGTGATGTATTTGGCGCTGACGTACGGCGCGTAGTCCGGCAAAACGGCTTCAACCTTGCCTTGCTCCTTGAGGAACGCGGCGGTGTCGGTGATGGCTTTGGTGGTCGGCGCACCGAGGGTGACAACCTGATCCGCCGCCAGCGGGTAGACGTTGCCTTGCAGCAGCAGTGGAATGTCGCTGGCCTTGGCACCGGAGAGTTTCACCAGTTTGTCGACGTTGGACTGATTGGCGAGCCAGGCTTTCGGGTCTTTGCGGTAGTCGGCGTAGGCGTCGAGGGTGACCTTGGCGAACGCGGTGACGATTTCCGGGTGCTTCTCGGCGAAGTCTTTGCGCACGATCCACGCATCGAAGGTCGGTGCACCGAACTTGGCCAGTTCGCCGGAGGTGATCAGCACTTTGCCGTTTTCCTTGGCCACGCCCAGCGCCGGATCCCACACGTAAGTGGCGTCGATGTCACCGCGTTTCCATGCGGCAATGATCGCTGGTGGGGCGAGGTTGAGCACGGTGACTTTCGAAGGGTCGATGTTCCAGTGCTTCAGTGCAGCGAGCAGGCTGTAGTGACCGGTCGATACGAACGGCACGGCGATTTTCTTGCCGATCAGATCTTGCGGAGTCTTGATGCCGGAACCGTCACGAGCGACCAGTGCTTCGGCAGCGCCGATCTGGGTGGCGATGAGGAAGGTTTCGACCGGGACTTTGCGGGTGATCGCAGCGGTCAGCGGGCTCGAACCGAGGTAGCCGATCTGCACGTCACCGGAGGCGATGGCGGCAATGATGTCGGCGCCGTTGTCGAACTTGCGCCAGGCGATATCGGCTTTGGTGGCTTTTTCGTAAGCGCCGTCAGCCTGGGCGACTTTCGCCGGGTCAACGGTGGTTTGGTAGGCGACGGTGAGGTCGGCGGCCTGAGCCAGAAAACTCGCGGCAGCAAGAGAGGCTACGGCGAGCAGGCGAAGCGGGAAATTCAGTTTCATTGAACAGCTCCATATCAGGCGACCGAGCGTCGGCGTGAAAGGAGACTAAATGATCTAAGAATCGGTAAATAAATAACTTTTTCGAATGAGCTTATGAGCGGAAAAATCTAAGAGCGGGGGAGTTTGTGGGCGTTTCGGATTTATTCGTTCGACGTTAGATCTTTTGCCCCCTCACCCCAGCCCTCTCCCCCAAGGGGGCGAGGGGGAAAGGGAGCCGATCTCTGTGCTTTTCGAGCCTGAGTTCGACTCGGTATTTCAGGTCGGCGTAACTTTCATGAGCACCTAAATCAGTCCCCTCTCCCTCCGGGAGAGGGCTAGGGTGAGGGGCTCTTCAGTTGCTGATCGCAAGAATACTCGCCTGATACGACCCGACAAACACATCGAAATCCCCAACCTCGTTCTGCTCCAGCTCAGCTTGCGCGGCCACAGAAGTACGTGCCAACTCCTCAAACTTCGCCTGTTCATCCGCCGCCAAAGGCTCGCTGCGGAAAAACTCGGCATGCGCCTGGCTCTGACGCAGGGAGAACTGCGCAAAGCTTTCCTTGTGCTCAGCCATCGCCGCCAGGACCTGCGCAGAAGGCGTCAGAGACGGATCGCTGACCTTGGCCAGTTGCGCATCCAACGCCTTGCTGTGCGCATCGCCGCCATGGCTCTGATCCAGCAGCGCCGCCAGCGGGGCAATTTGTTCCAGCAGTTCGGCCGCCCAGGTCTTCATCTCCACCGACTCACCGTCACGCTGCAATTGCAGGCCCGGACGGCGACCTTCTTTCACGACGCTGAGGAAGTTCGATGTGGCATTGCCGCAAGAGGTATTGGTCAGCAACGGACTATCGTTGAGCGCGCAATACAGCAGGAACGCGTCGAGGAAGCGCGACTCGGTCAGGTCGATGCCCATCGGCAGGAACGGGTTGATGTCCAGGCAACGCACTTCAACGTACTGAATGCCACGCGCCACCAGCGCCTGAATCGGCCGTTCGCCGGTATAGGTCACGCGTTTCGGGCGGATGTTGGAGTAGTACTCGTTTTCGATCTGCAGGATGTTGGTGTTGAGCTGCACCCACTCGCCATCCTTGTGCGTGCCGACTTCAACGTACGGCGCGTACGGCGTGGCCACGGCTTTGCGCAGGCTGTCGGTGTAACTCGCCAGATCGTTGTAGCACGGCGTCAGGCCGGCCTGGGCGTTGCTCTGGTAACCGAGGTCGCTCATGCGCAGGCTGGTGGCGTATGGCAGATACAAGGTGTCCGGGTCGAGCTGTTCCAACTGATGCGAACGACCCCGCAGGAAACCGGCATCCAGCGCTGGCGAAGCACCGAACAGGTACATCAGCAGCCAGCTGTAGCGACGGAAGTTGCGGATCAGCGCGATGTAGGAAAACGACTGAAAATCGCGATCAGTGCCGACAAACCCTTCGGTTTCGCGCAGCAGCGGCCAGAGCTTTTCCGGCAGGGAGAAGTTGTAGTGAATCCCGGCAATGCACTGCATGGTCTTGCCGTAGCGCAGGGCCAGGCCCTTGCGATAAACGTACTTGAGCTGACCGATATTGGAGGTGCCGTAATAGGCGATCGGGATGTCTTCCTCGGCCGGCAACGGGCACGGCATCGATGGACTCCACAGGTACTCGTTGCCGAGCTTGCTGTAGGCAAAGCGGTGAATCTTGTCCAGGCTCGCCAGCGTATCAGCCGGGTCGGGCAGGGCGGGCGTGATGAATTCCAGCAGCGACTCGGAGTAGTCGGTGGTGATCTGTTCGTTGGTCAGCGCGGAACCCAAGGCTTCGGGGTGCGGCGTTTGCGCCAGGCGACCTTCGCTGGTCACGCGCAGGCATTCACGTTCGATACCGTGCAGGCACTGCTCGAGCAGAGAGAGGTTAGCGCGCTCGCCGAGCAGAGCCAGGCGGCGGTTGAGAAGTTCGCTCAATTTGGATTCCTTCACGCGTCAGTCGCCCCAATATGGGGGTGGGCAGGACGGTCTACAAGGGTGAAGTTGAAACTGGCGTTTTCGCCTGGTTTTGTAGCGGCAGGCCATTTGCCGGTCAGTCAGGAACTGCACAATCCCTGTGGGAGCGAGCCTGCTCGCGAAGGTGGTGTGTCAGCCAACATCTGCATTGCTGATACACCACCTTCGCGAGCAGGCTCGCTCCCACAGGATTCGTTGCGCCGAAATTAACTCAAATTGATGGCGTCTAGCTACAGGACAGCGAACGTGCCTTGTGCTTTTGCGACCAGTTTGTCGCCCTGCATCACGTCGGCTTCGACCACCAGCGTGCGCCGGCCCGGGTGGATAACCCGCGCCGTGCACATTACCTCGCCATCGGAAACGGCGCGGATATAGTTGATCTTGCACTCGATGGTCGCGCTCTGCTGATCGAAGCCGTGGGTGCTGGAACAGGCCAGCCCCATGGCGATGTCGACCAGACTGAACAGCGCGCCACCGTGCAATTTGCCGCCGCGATTGCGCAGTTCCGGTTCCAGCACCAGGGCGACTTGCGCCACCCCGGTTTCCAGGCTGTGCAGGCGGCAGCCCAACAGCTTGAAAAACGCGCTCTCGACGAGCCCGGCTGGAATTTCCATCAGCGTTTCTTCAATTGCTTGGCGTTGGCGAACAGCGAAGCCATCGCGTTGTTCGCCGGCGCGGCGGTCGCGGTTTCCTTGCGCGGCGCGTTGTTCGAAGGCTGGCGCTGAGCCGAGCCCGGACGCGAGCCACGGGCACCGTCGATTTTCTCGCCCGGAGTGTCACCCATGCGCATCGACAGGCCGACGCGTTTGCGCGGGATGTCGACTTCCATGACCTTCACTTTCACCACGTCGCCGGCCTTCACCGCTTCGCGCGGATCCTTGATGAACTTCTCCGACAGCGCCGAGATGTGCACCAGACCGTCCTGATGCACGCCGATATCGACGAATGCGCCGAACGCGGTCACGTTGGTCACCACGCCTTCAAGGATCATCCCCAGTTGCAGGTCTTTCAGATCTTCGACGCCTTCCTGGAACTCGGCGGTCTTGAACTCAGGGCGCGGGTCGCGGCCCGGTTTTTCCAGTTCCTGGATGATGTCGGTCACGGTCGGCAGGCCGAAGGTTTCGTCGGTGAATTTCTTCGGATCCAGACGCTTGAGGAAACTGGCGTCGCCGATCAGCGAACGGATATCACGGTCGGTTTCAGCGGCAATGCGCTGCACCAGCGGATAGGCTTCCGGGTGAACAGCCGAGGAATCCAGCGGGTTGTCGCCGTTCATCACGCGCAAGAAACCGGCGGCCTGTTCGAAGGTTTTTTCGCCCAGACGTGCGACTTTCTTCAGCGCTGCACGGGTTTTGAACGCGCCGTGCTCGTCGCGGTGCGCGACGATGTTTTGCGCGAGCGTTGCGTTGAGGCCGGAGATCCGCGCCAGCAGCGCCACCGAAGCGGTGTTCACGTCAACGCCGACGGCGTTCACGCAGTCCTCGACCACAGCGTCCAGACCACGCGCCAGTTTCAGTTGCGAGACGTCGTGCTGGTACTGGCCGACACCGATGGATTTCGGATCGATTTTCACCAACTCGGCCAGCGGATCCTGCAGACGACGGGCGATGGACACCGCGCCACGGATCGACACGTCGAGATCCGGGAATTCCTTGGCCGCCAGTTCCGATGCCGAGTACACCGATGCACCGGCCTCGGAAACCATGACCTTGGTCATTTTCATCGCTGGATATTTTTTGATCAGTTCGATCGCCAGTTTGTCGGTTTCGCGGCTGGCGGTGCCGTTGCCTATGGCGATCAGGTCAACCGAGTGCTTGGCGCACAGGGCGGCCAGAATGGCGATGGTCTGATCCCACTTGTTGTGTGGCACGTGCGGGTAAACCGTGGCGTGATCAAGCAGTTTGCCGGTCGAGTCGACCACGGCGACCTTGCAGCCGGTACGCAGGCCCGGGTCGAGGCCCAACGTTGCGCGCGGGCCTGCCGGCGCGGCCAGCAGCAAGTCGTGCAGGTTGTGCGCGAACACGTTGATCGCCTCGGTTTCGGCGCCGTCACGCAGCTCGCCGAGCAGGTCGGTTTCCAGGTGCGTGTAGAGCTTGACCTTCCACGTCCAGCGCACCACTTCGCCGAGCCATTTGTCGGCGGGGCGGTTCTGGTTCTGGATGTTGAATTGCTGACCGATCATGCCTTCGCATGGGTGCATGGTGCCCGGCAGCTCGTCGCCGACTTTCAGCGCGGAGCTGAGGATGCCTTCGTTGCGGCCACGGAAAATCGCCAGTGCGCGGTGCGACGGCATGCTTTTCAGCGGTTCGTCGTGTTCGAAGTAATCGCGGAACTTGGCGCCTTCCTCTTCCTTGCCAGCGATGACGCGGGCACTGAGGATGGCTTCCTGTTTCAGGTAATTACGCAGTTTTTCCAGCAGGCTGGCGTCTTCGGCGAAGCGCTCCATGAGGATGTACTTGGCGCCTTCCAGCGCGGCTTTCACATCGGCCACGCCTTTTTCGGCATCGACGAAGCGCGCGGCTTCGGTTTCCGGGGCCAGATTCGGGTCGTTGAACAGGCCATCCGCGAGGTCGCCGAGGCCGGCTTCCAGGGCAATCTGGCCCTTGGTGCGGCGCTTCTGCTTGTACGGCAGGTACAAGTCTTCGAGGCGGGTCTTGGTGTCGGCGAGTTTGATGTCGCGCTCGAGGGAAGGGGTGAGTTTGCCTTGCTCTTCGATGCTGGCGAGGATGCTGATGCGCCGTTCGTCGAGTTCTCGCAGGTAGCGCAGACGTTCTTCCAGATGACGCAACTGGGTGTCATCAAGGCTGCCGGTGACTTCTTTCCGGTAACGGGCGATGAAGGGAACGGTAGAGCCTTCATCGAGTAGCGCGACGGCCGCTTCGACCTGTTGTGGGCGTACACCGAGTTCCTCGGCAATGCGGCTGTTGATGCTGTCCATAAAACCACCTGACATATTGTGAAAGCAGGCTCTCAGGCGCGCAAATAAAGGCCCGGAGTCTGGTTGAGCGGCTAGAAAATTGCCGCTGCCTGGGTCAAAAGGCAGCCCATTGACCCGTGAAATCGAACAATTACTGCGCGCGACAGGAAAAAAGCCTGCCACCTGCGGTAACGATTCAGACGTTGCCTGGCACAAAACGCCGCGCATTATAACCAGCGTTCTGTCATTCGGGGGCGTTGCAGTCTGTAGGCATAAACCCCGGTTTTCTGGCAGTGAAGGAAAAATCTGCTAACAATGCACACGGTGCGTATAACGGCAGCTACGCCATAATGCGCGCCGAGCTAAAAGGAGCATCCAATGAGCAGCACTGCACAAACTGCTGAAGGCGAAAAAATTCTCATCGTTGACGACGATCCGGGCCTTAGCAGCCTGCTGGAACGTTTTTTCGTCAGCAAGGGCTACCGCGCCCGTACCGTACCGAACACCGAACAGATGGATCGTCTGCTGTCGCGTGAAGTTTTCAATCTGGTCGTCCTCGACCTGATGCTGCCCGGCGAAGACGGTCTGACCGCTTGCCGCCGCTTGCGTGGCGCGAACAATCAGATCCCGATCATCATGCTTACCGCCAAAGGCGACGAGCTGAGCCGCATCAAGGGCCTGGAACTGGGCGCCGACGACTATCTGGCCAAGCCGTTCAACCCGGACGAGCTGATGGCCCGGGTCAAAGCCGTCCTGCGTCGTCAGGCTGCACCCGTACCAGGCGCACCGGGCAGCGAAGACGAAAACGTCACCTTTGGTGATTACGTGTTGTCGCTGGCGACCCGCGAACTGAAACGCGGCGACGAAGTGCACATGCTCACCACCGGTGAGTTTGCGGTACTCAAGGCCCTGGTGATGAACGCGCGTCAGCCGCTGACCCGCGACAAACTGATGAACCTTGCCCGTGGCCGCGAGTGGGATGCCCTCGAGCGTTCCATCGACGTGCAGATTTCCCGTCTGCGCCGCATGATCGAGCCGGATCCATCGAAGCCGCGCTACATCCAGACCGTCTGGGGCGTGGGCTATGTGTTTGTACCCGATGGTGCCGCCACCAAGTGATCGGTGATTTGTAGGAGCGGGTCTGCAGGTTTGGTCGAACGGCCAGCCCGCAGACTCGCAATCCGCAATATGCGAGCATTGCTCGCTCCTGCAAGTGTGTAGCGGTTATAGATGAAAACCCCCGTCTGGTTCCCCCAAAGCTTTTTCTCCCGCACCCTCTGGCTGGTGCTTATCGTCGTGCTGTTTTCCAAGGCACTGACCCTGGTTTATCTGTTGATGAACGAGGACGTGCTGGTCGATCGCCAGTACAGTCACGGCGTCGCCCTGACACTGCGTGCCTATTGGGCCGCCGATGAAGAAAATCGCGCGAAGATTGCTGATGCCGCGACCCTGATCCGGGTGGTCGGCGCCGGTGTGCCGGAAGGCGAGCAGCACTGGCCGTACAGCGAAATCTACCAGCGACAGATGCAGGCGGAGCTGGGCGCTGACACCGAAGTGCGTTTGCGCATGCACTCGCCGCCGGCGTTGTGGGTCCGCGCGCCGAGCCTCGGTGATGGCTGGCTGAAGGTGCCGCTGTACCCGCACCCGTTGCGCGGTCAGAAAATCTGGAACGTGCTTGGCTGGTTCCTTGCGATTGGTTTGTTGTCGACGGCGTCGGCGTGGATTTTCGTCAGTCAGCTCAATCAACCCTTGAAGCGTCTGGTGTATGCCGCCCGGCAACTGGGTCAGGGCCGCAGCGTGCGGCTGCCGATCAGCGACACACCGAGCGAAATGACCGAGGTGTATCGCGCTTTCAATCAGATGGCCGAAGACGTCGAGCAGGCCGGCCGCGAGCGCGAGTTGATGCTGGCCGGCGTGTCCCACGACCTGCGCACACCGTTGACGCGGCTGCGGCTGTCGCTGGAATTGATGGGCGATCGCAACGACCTGACTGACGACATGGTCCGCGACATCGAAGACATGGACGCGATTCTCGACCAGTTCCTCGCGTTCATCCGCGACGGTCGTGACGAGTCTGTGGAAGAAGTGGATCTGACTGATTTGGTGCGCGAGGTCGCGGCGCCATACAACCAGAATGAAGAGAAGGTGCGTTTGCGTCTTGAGCCGATTCAGCCGTTTCCGCTGCGGCGGGTATCGATGAAGCGCTTGCTGAACAACCTGATCGGCAACGCCTTGAACCATGCCGGCGGTCACGTTGAAGTCGCAGCTTATGTGTCGGGTGACGTCAGTGCGCCGTATGTGGTGCTAAGCGTGATGGACCGAGGGGCGGGGATCGATCCTTCGGAGCTGGAGGCGATCTTCAATCCGTTTACCCGTGGCGATCGTGCCCGGGGCGGGAAGGGTACTGGCTTGGGTTTGGCGATCGTGAAGCGGATTGCTTCGATGCATGGCGGCAATGTTGAATTGCGCAATCGGTCCGGTGGAGGACTGGAGGCGCGGGTGAGGTTGCCGTTGGGATTGATGTTGCCGCGAGACGCGGTGTAATCCCCAGCAACCCCTCACCCCAACCCTCTCCCAGAGGAAGAGGGAGCTGACCGAGGTGTCTGGGGTCATACGTCGACCTGAAAGACTGGGGCGATTGTGGATTCGGCACAGCAGGATCAGGTCGGCGTATCTCTTCTGCATCCCCCAATCAGTCCCCTCTCCCTATGGGAGAGGGTTAGGGTGAGGGGCTTTTGCTCTTGGCTCTAGCCCTTGCCTTTGGTCCGGGTCATATTCGGCCCGCCATTCTTCTCAAGATGCTCAATGATGATCCCCGCCACATTCTTCCCCGTGGTGGTCTCGATCCCTTCCAGCCCTGGTGACGAGTTCACTTCCATCACCAACGGCCCATGATTGGAGCGCAAAATATCCACACCTGCCACCGCCAGGCCCATGACCTTGGCCGCGCGCAACGCCGTCATGCGTTCCTCCGGGGTGATCTTGATCAGGCTGGCGCTGCCGCCGCGATGCAGGTTGGAGCGGAACTCACCCGGTTTGGCCTGACGCTTCATTGCCGCGATGACTTTGTCACCGACCACGAAACAACGAATATCCGCGCCGCCCGCTTCCTTGATGTATTCCTGAACCATGATGTTCTGCTTCAGACCCATGAACGCCTCGATCACCGACTCTGCCGCCGTGGCGGTTTCGCACAACACCACACCGATGCCTTGGGTGCCTTCCAGCACTTTGATCACCAGCGGCGCGCCGTTGACCATGTCGATCAGGTCAGGAATGTCATCCGGTGAGTGAGCGAACCCGGTCACCGGCAAACCGATGCCACGACGCGACAGCAATTGCAGCGAACGCAACTTGTCCCGCGAACGGGCGATGGCCACCGACTCGTTGAGCGGGAACACCCCCATCATTTCGAACTGGCGCAACACCGCGCAACCATAAAACGTCACCGACGCGCCGATACGCGGAATCACTGCATCGAAGCCTTCCAGCGGTTTGCCGCGATAGTGGATCTGCGGCTTGTGACTGGCGATGTTCATGTAGGCGCGCAAGGTGTCGATCACTACCATTTCATGCCCGCGCTCGGTTCCGGCTTCGACCAGACGGCGGGTGGAATACAGACGCGGATTCCGCGACAGCACAGCGATCTTCATGCAACACCTGTGGAGGAGGTAGATACCGGGAACACCGGCTTGTCTTGTACATATTTAATGCCCGGATTGACCACCAACTGGCCATCGATCAGGGCTTTGGATCCGAGCAACAGGCGATAGCGCATCGACTTGCGGCAGGCGAGGGTGAACTCGACCGGCCACACTCGATCACCCAAGGCCAGGGTGGTGCTGATCACGTAGCGCACCTGCGCATGGCCGTTGGAGCTTTTGATGGTCTTGCGCGTCACCAGTGGTGCTTCGCAGCGGCGGTGACGCAACTGCACCACCGTGCCCAGGTGCGCGGTGAAGCGCACCCACTTCTCGCCGTCGCGTTCGAACGGCTCGATGTCGGTAGCATGCAGGCTGGAGGTGCTGGCACCGGTGTCGATCTTCGCCCGCAGGCCCGCGACCCCCAAATCCGGGAGCGCCACCCACTCGCGCAGACCGACAATGGTCAAATGGTCAAATGTCTTCAATAGAAAAAACCAACGATTAACGCGTAAAGGCCTCAGGTGAAACCTGAGCCAACGCTTTGAATGCAGGTTTGGCGAACCAGTAGCCCTGCATCAGAAATATTCCACAGTCCGCCAGGAAATCCCGTTCACCGACGCTCTCAATGCCTTCGGCAATGACTGTAACGTCCAACTCCGCACAGATTGTGACAATCCCCCGGACGATCGCCTGACGAACACGGTCTTGATCGACATCGCGGATCAGCGCCATGTCGAGTTTGATCAGGTCCGGTTGGAAATCAGCCAGCAGATTGAGCCCCGAATAACCGGCACCGAAATCATCGATGGCGGTCTTGAAGCCGAATTCGCGGTATTCACGCAGAATATTGGTCAAATGGCGATAGTTATCTACGTGCTCGCTTTCCAGGGTTTCGAAAATCAGCCGGTCGATAGGAAAACGGTGTTTTTTTGCTGCCTCGAGCGTACTGCGAATGCACAGCTCTGGACGATAGACCGCGTTGGGCATGAAGTTGATCGACAAGTGTGTCTGCATATTTAGATTGGCCGCGCCTTCGATGGCGCGGGTCCGGCAGAGCTGGTCGAAACGGTAGCGGTTGTCTTCTGTAACCTGATCCAACACCGTGAAGGCTCCTTCACCGGCCACACCTCGAACCAGCGCTTCGTGGGCAAAAACCGACTGGTCGCGCAGATCGACGATGGGTTGGTAGGCGAAAGAAAAGTCGAAGCCCAGCGGCTCGCTTTGCTGGCAGCCCTGGCAACCGGCCTTGGGCGAGATTAATGAAGACGGAAATTTAGTCACTCGATCACTCCATGCCGATGCACCGGCCAAGATCACAGTCTATCTGGAGGGCCGAGTTCTTGCGCCCGACAGAAACGGTAGTACAGTTCCGACTACTGGCTGAACGAGGAATTCAAATGGCACAAAAAAGCGAAGAGGACGACAAGGTCCGTCTCGACAAGTGGCTGTGGGCCGCGCGTTTTTACAAAACCCGGGCGCTGGCCAAAGCCGCCATTGAAAGTGGCAAGGTGCATTGTCGCGGCGAACGCTGCAAGCCTGGCAAAGAGCCACGGATTGGCGATGAGTTCGAGATTCGTACCGGGTTTGAAGTGCGCACGGTGAAGGTCGAGGCGTTGTCGATTGTGCGGCGCGGCGCACCGGAGGCGCAGACGTTGTACGCGGAGACCGAGGCGAGTATTGCCAAACGTGAAGCGGCTGCGGCAATGCGCAAGGCGGGCGCGCTGGGCGTTACCACGGATGGCAAACCGAGCAAAAAACAGCGGCGGGATTTGTTCAAGTTTCGAGGCGGCAGTAACGACGAATAATCGCGTTGTTGGTGCTGACCTCTTCGCGAGCAAGCTCGCTCCCACAGGAGATTGCATTCCAATGTGGGAGCGAGCCTGCTCGCGAATCGAGGGCACAGCCCTCGCCGAAGACAGCTCGGTATCAGGCGCTACGCACCACACTCATCCGCGCAACCAGCGGCAGCTTGCCCAGCAACGCAAAAATTGGCGCCGTCACTTTCAGCCAGAAGTTCGAGGCGTGATACGCAAACGGCGTGTAGTAACCCCAGCCCAATGCCCACACCGCCAGCAACACGCCACCGATGTAATCGTCCTGACCCCAATGCGCACCGGCCACCAGTCGCGGCAGCATGAACAACAGCGCCAGGCCCCAGATCGTCACAAACTGGCCGACCGTGCGGCTGAACACCCCCATGAACAGCGCCCAGATCAGCAACACCGAAGCGTGGTCACCCGGGAAACTCTGGCCCGAGCGATCCTTCAGCTCCCAGGTTTTCTCCAGGTGCGGGAAGTAATCGCTGATATGCACTGCGCCTTCCAGCACCATTGACGGGCTACTGTGTTGCCAGTCCATATGGTCGGCGAACTTGGAAAACAGCGCGCGGATCACCACCATCAACAGCAGGATCGAGAAAAAACCGAAAAACGCGCGACGCACGTCAATGGCCTTGAACACCCAGTCGCCCTTGATCAGCAGCGTCAACAGAATCAGGCCGACGACGATGTCGAACGGACGCAGACTTGCAATTGCCCAGATGTGGAGCCATATCGGGTTGCTGGCCAGCGGTGCATTGAGCGAGCGGAACAGCCACTCGTCGAAAATCACACACAGCGAGTTGCCCGTAGGCCATAACCAGAAAGCCAGTAGCGCCAACGGCACTACGTTGCACAGAACCAGCCGGCCGAGGTTCCACCTAGATTGGAACAAACCCGGATTGTTCATAAAATGCCTCCCATGGCAGAGCAGTCGGCACCAAAAAGAGTGCCAAGAAGCGCAAATTTTCACGTCTTGTAACCATTTTGTCACCACATTCAGATACCCAAAATTATGACCGACCTAGCGGATACCGATTTCACCCAACGTTTCATCTTCGATGACAGCGATACACGCGGCGAACTGGTTGCGCTTGAGCGCAGCTACGCCGAAGTCCTTGCCAAGCACCCGTACCCGGAGCCGGTCGCGCAACTGCTCGGCGAATTGATGGCGGCCGCCTCGTTGCTGGTGGGCACCCTGAAGTTCGATGGTTTGCTGATTCTGCAGGCACGTTCCGAAGGGCCGATCCCGCTGCTGATGATCGAATGCTCCAGCGAGCGCGAGATCCGAGGCCTGGCGCGTTACAACGCCGAGCAGATCGCGCCGGATGCGACCCTTGCCGATCTGATGCCGGGCGGTGACCTGACCCTGACCGTCGACCCGACTGTCGGTCAGCGCTACCAGGGCATTGTCGATCTTGACGGCGAAACCTTGTCGGAATGCTTCACCAACTATTTCGTCATGTCGCAACAGGTAGGCACGCGTTTCAAATTGTTCGCCGACGGCCGTCGCGCCCGTGGAATGCTCTTGCAGCAACTACCGGCCGACCGTCTGAAAGACGAAGAAGAGCGCGCTGACAGCTGGCAGCACATCACTGCGCTGGCCAGCACCCTGACCGCCGATGAACTGTTGAGCCTGGACAACGAAACCGTGCTGCACCGCCTCTACCATGAAGAGCAGGTGCGTCTGTTCGATGTGCAGAATTTGCGCTTCCGCTGCAGCTGCTCGCGGGAACGCTCGGGCAATGCCTTGGTCAGTCTGGGTCTGGAAGATGCGCAGGCGCTCGTGATTGAGCGCGGTGGTGAAGTCGAGATCGATTGCCAGTTCTGCAATCAGCGTTACCTGTTCGACGCGGCCGATATTGCTCAATTGTTCGCTGGTGCAGGCGTCGACACGCCGTCAGATACCCGGCACTAAAACGGTTCAGCGCAGGTAAATTCACTGCGTAACGACGGAATTTCGCCGTTACGACGGGAGGACCCTACTCTTTTTGGGCTTTTCTGGCATAATCCGGCCCACTTTTTTCGCGGTAGTAGTGCACGACTTTCTACTACAAAACGTTTGGAGCACACTCGGCCACTGGCCGACGGGGAACCTCATGACGCAAGCCAATAACGCCGTGTACACCGATCTGAGTGTTGATGATCTGGTAAAAGAAGCCCTGAACCGCGGTGAGGGCGAGCTTGCCGATACCGGCGCTCTGGTTGTTCGCACTGGTCACCGCACCGGTCGTTCGCCTGTTGACCGTTTCATCGTTGAAGAGCCTTCCACCCAGGCCGCTATTGCCTGGGGCCCGATCAACCGCAAGTTCCCGGCCGACAAGTTCGATGCGCTGTGGGCTCGCGTAGAAGCATTCAACAACGCGCAAGAGCACTTTGTGTCCCACGTGCATGTAGGCGCGGCGGAAGATCACTACCTGGCCGTGAAAATGACCACCCAGACTGCCTGGCAGAACCTGTTCGGTCGTTGCCTGTTCATCAACCCGGCCCAGTACAACCCGGCCGGTCGTGAAGAGTGGCAAGTGCTCAACGTGGCCAACTTCGAGTGCGTGCCTGAGCGTGACGGCACCAACTCCGACGGTTGCGTGATCCTCAACTTCGCACAGAAAAAAGTGCTGATCGCTGGCATGCGTTACGCCGGTGAGATGAAGAAAGCCATGTTCTCCGTGCAGAACTTCCTGCTGCCGGCCGCTGACGTGCTGCCAATGCACTGCGCTGCCAACATCGGCGAAGAAGGCGACGTGACCCTGTTCTTCGGTCTGTCGGGCACCGGTAAAACCACTCTGTCGGCCGACGAAAGCCGTTACCTGATCGGTGACGACGAACACGGCTGGGGCGAAGGCGTGGTGTTCAACATCGAAGGCGGTTGCTATGCCAAGTGCATCGACCTCTCCGAGAAGAACGAGCCGGTTATCTGGAAAGCCATCAAGCACGGCGCCGTGCTGGAAAACGTCGTCATCGACGACGCCAAGCACGCCGACTACGCCGATGTCAGCCTGACCCAGAACAGCCGCGCCGCGTACCCGCTGGAGCACGTTGCCAAGCGTTCCGAGCACAACCTCGGTGGCGAGCCAAACGCGGTGATCTTCCTGACCTGCGACCTGACCGGCGTACTGCCGCCAGTGTCGATCCTCAACGAAGAACAAGCGGCCTACCACTTCCTGTCCGGCTACACCGCTTTGGTGGGCTCGACTGAAATGGGTTCTGGCAGCGGCATCAAGTCGACCTTCTCCACCTGCTTCGGCGCACCGTTCTTCCCGCGCCCGGCTGGCGAATACGCCGAGCTGCTGATCAAGCGCATCCGCGGCTTCGGCTCCAAGGTCTACCTGGTCAACACCGGTTGGACCGGCGGCGGCTACGGCGTCGGCAAACGCTTCAACATCCCGACCACCCGCGCGGTGATCGCAGCGATCCAGAGCGGCGCGCTGATCGGTGCAGCCACCGAACACCTCGACACCATCAACCTCGACGTGCCACTGGCCGTACCGGGCGTTGAAACCAACCTGCTCAACCCGCGCAACACTTGGGCTGACAAGGCTGCGTACGACGAGGCTGCGAAAGCACTGGCCGGTCTGTTCATCGAGAACTTCAAGAAGTTCGAAGTGAGCGACGCGATCAAGGCTGCAGGGCCGAAATTGTAAGATCTGTCGTCAATGAAGAAGCCGCCCTTTGGGGCGGCTTTTTTATAGGTTGCAATAAAGCTTGAACTTTGTGTTGTTTGATGTGCAGATACTTGCTAGGTGCGATAGGAGTACATGCGCTTTATTGTTTGCTAGCTTTAGGAGTTTTGATTTCGAAATTCCAGGTTGGACTATCCAGCATTCATTTTGAACTTCAACATTATTGAGGGCTGTTGTGATTTTTTCAATGAGACTCTCTTTTGTTGAACAAGACTTATCTAAATAAATCGCATTGGCAAAAAGTCGTTCCGATCTAACGCTGTGTGAACTCGGGAATAAGTACTTGATGTTTTTTATAAGTTGTGCTGAAACGACTTGCAGGTCGTCTATTCTCAAGCCTGGACTTTGAGAGGTTGTAAATTTTTCATGAATTAAAATGATCTTATCATCGTAAATGACTAAGTGGTCAGAAATTTCATTTGCTCCGCCATCTTTAATAATTGCGATTATGTTTTCAGTTAGTGCAAGGTTTAGTAAGAATTCTTCGGTTTTGTCTGCGATGGAAATGTGCCCGGGAATACTCGAAGCGGAATCTTCTTTTCTAAGGTCGACATTTGTCCAGCTTATATCTGTATGCACATCTTTATTAAATGGCGTGCTTAAGCGATTATCTTTCCAGAATGAGTTTTCTCTGAAAGCTAGCCTTTCCTCAAAGATAATCGTGAAAGTATCCTCTTTTTTCAAAAACTCGATAAGATCAATTCGGCGACGTTTGCTTAACTCGCTGCCATCTTCTGCCACGATGATTGAAGCTTTTTCGCCTGCTCTAGTGTAACTGAACGTAATTGCGTCGTTCGTAATGCTGGTTATATCTATAGAAATACTATTTATCCCGTCTCCAATGGTAAATCGGGTGTTTGATAATATGCTGCAGTACCAATCAGTTATTTTTACCTTGTTAATTTCTAGTATGACTACGCCCTTGTTTGGGATTACATAATCTAAATAAAAGCTGAGAATTTTTAATTTGTTTGGTGATTTTACGGAGGTCGGGCGGACTAATGTATTTATAAAATCGCCATTATTTACTGATGTCAGTGCAGCTTCTATGTTTTTACATCTTTCTGAAAAGTCGTTAAATCCCTCTGTCCATCCCCCCCAAAATTTTCGTCTTTTGGATGAACAGCCAAATGCTTGCTTGTTACCCGCTGCGTCAATTTGTGCGCCTAAGCAATAACTAAAACTATATCCGGAGTCAAAAGATGGGGTTAGTGATAGTCTTGGGTCTTTTCCTGAATATGACTTGGCCTCTGCGGCTGTACCCCCTGCGCCAAAAGTATTGTTAATTCCTAGCATTTTTATACTAAGATCGATTTCAGCAAGAGCGCTATAAATTTTTTTGATATCTAATTTGTCTTGATCCCAGTCTTCATAGATTATCGTCTTTACGATGTCTTCGAGCTTTCGATTGCTTGAGTGAACATATACATGTGTTTGGGAGTCGTCGATAAGTATGATCGCATTTTCTATGTTCTCTAAAAGCGAGGTCTTAGCGGTTGAGATTGATGTGGTAGTTTCGAGCCAAGATGGGAATTCTCGAAATCTAACTCGTATAGCAAGGACTTTTTTTGTGCTGCTTAACCAGTCAATCTCAGCGCTTTTTTTCTTACTGTTTAATTCTGATATTTTTTTGAATATATCAGTTCGCAATTTTTTTCGTGTGTATTTGTCTTTCCTGAACACTAATACTTGAAAGAAGGGCTCAAGATCATTTAGGGATAGATTCGGTCTAGGTTTTCCTTTTGACATGTCTAATCCTTGTCTTTGCTTCTCGAAGCGGTCGCCTTGTCTGAAATTTTACATCAGTAAAATTTCAGACAAGCATCCTAAAGATAAAGATTAGTCTCTCGTGATTGCTTTTCGCCACTAACTCTGAAAAATAAAAATTATTTCAATGCCTCCTTTGCTCAATTGGGCCTTCCGGAGTGTTGGAAACATCTTTTTTTACAGTGACTTAGTGATTTTGGCTAACCAAAGGGACCCTGAAAGCCCGTTCTATATATTCCTGTTCGCGTCTTGAAATACCTATAGCTTCTGCCAGCAAAGGCCATTCACGGACGGCTGTTTGGAAGCGCTCGATTATCTCCTCCGCTTCACCCCGACTGACTCGGAAATACTCCGCCACTTCCCTCGCTAGCTCCAAATCCAAGGCGTTGTCAGAATCCGTGATGTTCAGCTTCAACCCATCCGCATGCGCCACCGGATTCATGTCGTAGGCTGCCGACAATCGCCATCCCCGACCAGGATCGAGAACAAACCCATGATTGCGTAGGTGGTCGTCGGTGTTGGAGACCAGGATGTTGAAGACAATTCGCGACCAAAGCTCACGAAGGTCGGTGTTGGGTTCCGAGCCGTGTTCCATGATTACTTCCGCCAATTCCAGATAGCTGGCGCCGGTTGATGCGTCGTCGCCGTCGACGCGGTTGGTCATGGTCATGGCTGATGCGAAGTGATGTCGGCCGCCGCGCGCGGTTCGGTCGAAACGCTTCACCAGGAAGCAGTGGTGATCGCTTGCGTAGCGTCGGGCCATGCCGGTCGCAACACGCAGACCACAGTTGACCGCCAAAGCGTTTACTACAAATTCCCAACCACCAACATCGTAGTCATCCCTCGTACTTGGGAATTTGGCGATCCACAGTTGGCCGAACTCGTCGACGACGCTGGCTTTCGGTCTGGCGCCGCCCAGCGAGCCGCCAGGTGCGATGAGCATTCTTAGCCATTCGCGGCCCTCGGTGGCTGTGTTGTCCCTATCGTTTTCCAGGGCGAGACTTGCCTGCTCTAACGCGCGTAGCTCGACAAAGGGTGGGGCGGCAACGCCGTCGCGGTCGTCGAGGAAGTTGCCTTCGTCATTGAGTTTGTAGCGAAGGGCGCCCACACGGAACAGGTCGTGGACGCCAAGCAGGTAATCGGATTCAAACAACTTGCTGTTGCTGGGGAGCAAGCCGTCGCGAATGTCCCTTTCCAATCGGCGTTTCATCAGCAGCTGGCCCCAACGATCGGGGCTTGAGTCTGCAAAGACGCCAAAGCGGCTCTGATGTTCGCCGGGGAATTGGCGGCCTTCGAAGGGGCCGATGCGCGGGTCTAGAGTTATGGAACTCAACTCGGGATCGGCCAACGCCTTAGGGTCGTACTCAAATTCGAACACGTTGGTGTTGCGTGTTTTCCTTGCGTGTAGAAATCCGAGGCGTCTGGCGCCTTTCAAGGATTCCCAGTCTGCATAAACAGCAATCAGTGTCATTCTTCACCTGTCGGGGGGCCGGCCTTTTTCTTCTTGTTCAAAAGGCTGGAGAGTGAGTGTGTGTTGAATGGGAAGTCAGCCGGAATTTTCGTGGTAGTGGCGGCATCGATAACGTTTGAAGTTCCGGCGTGTTCAGATGCGCCCTTTTTTGCCGCACTGACTGCTCGTACTCTCTGGGGCTTTTTCGCTGCGGATCGTGTTGCAGGCATTAACTGCGCATCCTGCAATTGGCGACCCATTTCATCTGCTGCAGCCAGTTTGTTCAGATCCTTTTCCAGCCCCAGCACTTGCATGACCGACAGGTAGGCCCCGATGGTTACGCCTGATCCACCTGACTCCAGATGGCGCAAGGTTGTTAGCGACATGCCAGATCGTTCAGCGACTTGCTTGGCCGTCAATTTTCGGCGCAGGCGAGCCAGCTTCAGGCGTTCACCAAAGTCGACCAGAAGTCGAGCAGTGGAGGGCAAAAGCGGCGCTGTTTTCTTGGCCATGTGGCAGTATTCCTTCATTTTTAAACCTTAACTGCCAGAATAATAGCACTTAAGCTGAAGGACGCTGTTTGCCGCAAGATCCCTGAAAAAACGAAGTTAAGTGGCATTATTCCATCTGTTTTTGGTTCTTATAGCTAGAATACTGCCACGTAAACGTTAGCGCTTCCTCTAGTCAGCCGGTTTTTGCCGGTACTTTTCGACAACCTCCATGCGTGAGGAAAGTGGCTTTTCAGCATCGGCAGGGGTGGTTTCAAAACCTTCAATGCGTAGGCTGGCCAAATAGTTTGATCGGCGAACCTTGTCGTAATGGGCCTGCTTTTGCTGAAACGTCAAAACGCTCGTATCAGTATTCGAGTCTGAATCGCGATGCTTTTTGCGTAAGATCTCCTCCATTTCGATAACGCTTTCCATCAGCTCATCAAAGAATTTGCTCATGGTTGCTCCCATGTTTGATTACCGTTTTTTTGATCGCTCTCACAGAGTGCATAAGAACGATACGATCACTCGATTTCAGGCTGGAGCCTTCCAGTTGAGCATCTGCTGCTGTGCGACTTGCAGCAGGTCACAGCCATCCTGCGTCAGCAGATAGAGGGCGTGGGTGATGTGGGGGATGTCTTCGACGTCGGCTTGTTTGAAGCTGAGGCAGTAGAGGGTGCGTAGCAGATCGGCGGAGGCGCGCAGGCGCTGGACGGCGCATTCGAGGATGTCTTGTGGATTGGCCGTTGTGTCGATGATCAGGGGCTTGGTGTCGGTGAGGTTGGATTCGAGTGGGCGGTAGCGATCAGGGGTAAGCGGATTCCATGCTTTCATTGTTCTTCTCTCTATAGGCGTTCCAATAGCTGCCGCCATCATGACCAAACGATGGGAGGCGACTGTGTTCGGGTTGGTCAACCAGAGAGAGAGAACTCCGTGTACGCCGAAGCGTCCCAAACACAGCCGCCATAAAGCATGCCGCACAATAGATGGCGGCAAGCATACAAGGGCATGCGTAGTTTCTCTCTCTCAATTTCAGGTGACCAAACCCGAGTCGCTGATTTGGCAGCGACAGGCACGACTATAGATTTGGCTTACCAAGCCGCGATAGGCGGCAAGGGAGTCTGGGTTTGTAGGAATGGGACGAATACCAGATAGGCCATTGCTGTAGGTTTTTTCGTCCGTTCACGCGCCCACGGCCTTCAGCCAATAACCCGATACGCCGCCACATCCAGCACACTCGTCGTCAGCCCCGTCGCAGGCGCGTAGATCGGGCCTTTCACCGCCGAGAACGGCACGCCTTTGCTGCCCAGAGACACGTAGCGTTCGCCTTTATCCAGTTCGGTGAAGTAGGTGTAGGAGATGTTGTGCATCCGTTTGTACCGGGCTTCATCGCGGACGATGCCGTTGGTGAGGTTTTGCAGGTCGGTCTGGGTCAGGTTGAGGGTTTTGTTCAGTTGTACGCCCCAGCGCTTGAGGCACGTTTCGGCGTAGTGACGGACCACGCGGCCAGGTTCCACCAGGGTTTTCAGGTCGCTTGCGCTGGCAGGCACGCCACCGTCAGCTGTGGCGTTGCCCGCCATGGTCGCGTGGCGGCCGGCCATGGGGTAGACGCTGGTTTTGGTGCCGGTGGCTGTCTGCGGGATCACGCAACTGAAACCCTTGGAGCGTTCATCGCGGGCATAGAAAGCGACATATTCTTTGACGTTGGCGCCGAGTTTTACCCGGTTTTCCTGGAAGTTTCCGATACCCGGAACAGGGTCCAATGCAAAGATGTTCACCGGAATGTTTTTAAGTTGGCTGTCCTTTAACATCGCATTGGCCAGCATGTGGCAACTTATGCCGCCTCGGCTCCAACCCACCAGATTGACGCGGGTGGGAATAATGCCATCTTTGCGGAACGTTCTGATGATGCCTTCCTGTAACTTCTGTTGAGTAATGCTGCGGTCGCCGTAGTTGTACTTTCGCCACATCCACGAGCCTTCGACTTTGACATCGTCAATAGGAATGCCGGCGGCTTTGAGGCGGTTGTATTCGGCCTCGGTCAGTTGCTGGCGCTGCCAGTCACATTTGCCCTTGATGACGTTGAGGGCGTGCTGAACGTTTTCCTCCCAGCCTTTGCCGAACAGTGTGCCGGTAAGGCCGTACTCCTTGGTTTTGGTAAACAGGTCATCGGCCTGCAGGTTGCCGCTGCCGGGCCCGTCAACGACGATCCATTCGGCGAACTCGCGGCCGGTATGGTTGGAAGCCAGTGTGGAAACCAGTTCGCCGTCCCAGAAGTTTTCATGGTTAGTGTCAAACTTGTTGGAACCGGTGCCGCAAAAAAATATGGTTAAAACTGTCATGGTGTTGCTCTCGTTTAGTTGTAAGAGCGAACAAGTTAGTGTCAGTCGCATGTATAGATAAAGCGTGGTGGTGTTTCCGCATTTGTAATGTGGTTTAGTTGTATGTTGTTTGCGGTGGTTTTTGTTTGGCAACTTCAAGTAAGTCGCAGCCATCCTGTACCAGCAGATAAAGTGCATTGACGATGTTGGGAATATCTTTCACGTCAGCCTGTTTGAAACATAAGCAGTAGAGTGTTTCCAGCAAATCACCGGCCGCGCGCAGGCGCTGATCGGCGGCATTGATCAGGTCAGTCTGGCTGGAGTGGCTGTCGATAAGCAGCATCGGGTTTTCGCTGTAGCAAGTCTTGAGTGGGCGATAGCGGTTGATCATGGTGAGGCGTGTCCTGTTCGAAGGCGCTCGGGCGGGCTGGCAGAGTGTTTGCAGCCGCGCCGGCCACTATAGAAGGGCGTTTCTCTGTGGGACAAGACAGCCGCAATGGACAGTATTCGTAGGGGTTTTTCCGTGGTTTGAGGAAATGCCCTACGTGTTTTCGCAGCTTTTTCAGGCCAAAACCCTTAGGCGTAATAATTCCTACTTGTTTGTCAGGCGATTCGCGGTAAACCGCTGTATCGTGCGCGCCAGAATCTGTAGGGCGTTTCCAAACGTCTGACACGCGCTTAAAGGGAATTAGGTATGCACTGGCTACGAATGGCCGCGATTTTATTGCTCGGGCTTAGCACCTGCCGTTTAACGATGGCCTCTGACGTTGGCAATGCATGGGTGCTGGATCGTCTCGATCGCACTGATTGGCCGGAAGCACTCATCAGCCAGGCGAGCATGGACACGGCGTCGCGCGGTGAAGTGTTGATGTTCGCCAAAGCGCTGTTGGCCAGCGAAGCGCTGGATGAAGAGGGGCTTGAGCAGCGACTCGGTGTGCCGCACGTGCAACTGAAGTCGATTCGCCATGTGCGCGATGGGCTCTGGGAGGGGCTGCTGAGCACCTATCGCAATGCCAGTCAGAACTGTGATGAACAGCCGTTCTGCCCGCGCGTGCGCAGTGTCGCTGACCTGCGCCAGTTGGCGGCAGCGTTCACTGGCGACATCAGCCCGGCCCATGCGCTGTGGGCCAGCAAAAGCCAGGACGTGCATGAGCAGATGCTGAACGAGCAGTTGCGAGTGGCGGTTTTGCGTCCCTGAACTTCAGGATTTTGCGTTGTTCTGACCGGCCTCTTCGCGAGCATGCTCGCTCCCACAGAGACCGTGGCGTTCAAGTAATCGCTGTATCATTCCGAATCGATTTGGCCCCGACCTTTTCTCGACTCGCTGCGATCGCCCGCTAGGCTGTTGGCATGGCAGCAGTCAATGGAGTGACAGCGAATGCACAACACCCTGGAACAGGTTTTTGGTTTTCCACAGTTTCGACCCGGACAAGAGGCTGCGATCAGCGCGGTGCTGGCCGGGCGCTCGGCGGCGGCGATTTTTCCCACCGGTTCCGGCAAGTCGATTTGTTATCAATTGCCGGCGCTGATGCTGCCGCACCTGACGCTGGTAGTCTCGCCGTTGCTGGCGCTGATGCAGGATCAGTTGGCCTTCTTGCAGCGACACGGTATCTCGGCAGGTAGCATCGACTCGGCGCAGAGCCGCGATGACGCCAATGATGTGATGGCCCGCGCCCGTTCGGGTGAGTTGAAGATTCTGATGATCTCGGTTGAGCGTTTGAAGAACGAGCGCTTCCGCAACTTTTTGCAGCAGGTGCCGATCTCGCTGCTGGTGGTGGACGAGGCGCATTGCATCTCGGAATGGGGCCACAACTTCCGCCCAGATTACCTCAAGCTGCCGGACTACCAACGCCAGTTCAACATCCCGCAGACCTTGCTGCTGACGGCCACGGCAACGCCGAAAGTCATTGCCGACATGCAGGCCAAATTCGCTATCGCCGCTGATGATGTGGTGACCACCGGCTTCTACCGGCCCAATCTCAATCTGCTGGTGGAACCGGTGCGTGGTCAGGACAAGCGTCGGCGTCTGGTGGAGTGGATGAGCGAGCGTGCGGGGCAGCCGAGTATCGTTTACGTGACCTTGCAGAAAACCGCCGAGCACATCGCCGAACACCTTGAGCGCAACGGCATTCAGGCTGAGGCGTATCACGCTGGCTTAGCCCATGACAAACGTGAAGCGATCCAGAAACGTTTCATGGCCGGGCAGTCCAATTGCATCGTCGCGACCATCGCTTTCGGCATGGGCATCGACAAGAGTGACATCCGCAATGTGGTGCACTTCGACCTGCCCAAATCCATCGAGAACTACAGTCAGGAAATCGGCCGCGCCGGGCGTGACGGGCAGTCGTCGGACTGTCTGGTTCTGGCCAATCGCGACAGCCTCAATGTGCTGGAAAACTTCGTCTACGGTGATACGCCGGAGCGCGATGGCATTCGCTATGTACTCGATGAACTGAAGGCCTCGGCGCCGGAAGGGCAGTGGGAGTTTCTGCTCGGGCCATTGGCGGATCAGAGCAATATTCGCTCACTGCCGCTGAAAACATTGCTGGTGCAACTGGAGCTGCGCGGTTTGATCGCGCCGCGCTATGCCTACTACGCCGAATACCGTTTCAAATACCTGTTGGAACCCGAAGCGCTGCTTGAGCGTTTCGACGGTGAGCGCAGGGATTTCGTTGCAGCGATCATTCAGACCTCGGCGCGCGCGCGCACTTGGGCCACGGTGAATTTCGAGGCGATGTACTCGCAGTATTCCGCCGAGCGCAATCGAGTGGTGAAGGCGCTCGATTACTTTCAGGAAAAGGGCTGGGTCGAGCTGGAAAGCAAGCAGATGACAGAAGTCTACAGCTTGCTGAATAGTGACTTTGACAGCGATGCCCTGAGCGCTGAACTGCATGACTATTTCACCCGACATGAGCAGGCTGAAGTGGCGCGCATCCACGCGATGCTTGAAGTGTTCGCCACCGAACGCTGCCTGGGGTATCGCCTGGCGGAGTATTTCGGTGATCACAATGCACCTCAGCAGTGTGGGCATTGTTCGGTGTGTCATGGCCAGGTGGCGCGATTGCCGGCGCCGCCGGAATTGCCAGCGCTTGTGGATAAAAATTTTGCGGCGTTGTGTGGTGACTTTATCCACAGGCATGAGCAGCACACCGGGGTCATCCCGACGGCGGAGCGCCTGACACGGTTTTTGTGCGGGATCAGCGTGCCGTTGTTCACCAAGCTCAAGGCGCGGGCGATTCCCGGGTTTGGCGCATTGGAAGAGTATCCCTATGCCGAAGTCCGGAACTGGGCTGACGATCATTTGCTCGGTTGAACATAAATCCTGTGGGAGTCAGGGCGCCTGTATCCATCCGCTGAATGTCGATCATCACGGTAATAAACTTCAAAAACCGTCGTTGGCTGACTATCGTGAGACCAGTCTTTGGATCGCCAACAAGAGAACAACATGAGCCAGACATCCTTCGATATTCAGCAGGCCGCCGTGATCGGTGCGGGCACCATGGGCCGTGGCATTGTCATGTGCCTGGCCAATGCCGGTGTGAGCGTGCAGTGGGTGGATAACAATCCACAGATGCTTGAGCAGGCGCTCGCCACCGTGGCCGAGACTTATGCACACAACGTGCGCCAGGGCCGGATTGATCAGGCCGAGGCGGATGCACGTATCGCGCGGGTCTGTGCGGCGGCGGATTACGCGGCGATTCGCAATGTCGATCTGGTGATCGAGGCGGTGTACGAAAATCTTGAGCTGAAGCAGAAGATCTTTCGTGAACTCGATGGCTTGCTCAAGCCCGAGGCGCTGTTGGCGAGTAATACCTCGGCGCTGGATATCGATGCGATTGCCGCGGCGACCCGGCGCCCGGAGCAAGTGTTGGGCCTGCATTTCTTCAGCCCGGCGCACATCATGAAACTGCTGGAGATCGTGCGCGGCGCGCAGACTTCACCATCAGCGCTGGACGCCGCACTGGCGCTGGGCCAACGCATGGGCAAGGTCAGTGTGGTGTCGGGCAATTGCCACGGGTTTATCGGCAATCGCATGTTGCACCCGTATGTGCTGGAGGCGCGCAAGATGCTGCTTGAAGGCGCTTATCCACAGCAGGTCGACGCGGCGCTGCAAGGTTTTGGTTTTGCCATGGGGCCGTTTCGCATGTACGACGTGGTCGGCATCGATCTGGAGTGGCGTGCACGCGAGCTGGCCGGCAAGGGCCAGGATGCGCCGGAGGTTCAGGTGGATAACCGCTTGTGCGAGATGGGCCGGTTTGGCCAGAAGTCCGGCAATGGCTATTACCATTACGAGCCGGGCAGTCGACAGGCGGAACACGATCCTGAGGTCGATGCGCTGGTGTTGCAGGTCAGCGAAGGGTTGGGTTTCCAGCGCCGTGAGATCGGTCCAGAGGAGATTCTGGAGCGTTGCCTGCTGGCATTGGTCAACGAGGGTGCGAAGATTTTGCAGGAGGGCATTGCCGAGTCGGCACACGACATCGATCTGGTGTATCTGAACGGCTACGGCTTCCCGGCGGACAAGGGCGGGCCGATGGCGTGGGCGGATCAGCAAGGGCTGGCGGACATTCATAAGCGTTTGCTGGCGCTGGAGACGCGGCAGGGGGATCAGTGGAAACCGGCGCGGTTGATTGGAGAGTTGGCGGCGCAGGGTAAGGGGTTTGCAGATCGTTAAGTTTGGCGGCGGTGCTGACGCCTTCGCGAGCAGGCTCGCTCCCACAGGAGAGCGCATTTCAAATGTGGGAGCGAGCCTGCTCGCGAAGGGTGCGGCGCGATTTTGAATTAGACTCGCCCATTAACTTCAGGGATTGTTGAGCAATGTCCAACCCGATGCCACAACGCGCCGACTATCCGCACTTCCAGCCCATCACCACGCGCTGGCACGACAACGACGCCTACGGTCACGTCAACAACGTCACCTACTACAGCTTCTTCGACACGGCGGTGAACACTTACCTGATTCAGGTCGGTGGTCTGGATATCCATGACGGTGAGGTGGTGGGGGTTGTGGTCAGTTCGGCGTGTGATTACTTTGCCTCGATCGCCTTTCCGGATCTGATCGAGATTGGTCTGCGGGTCGGCAAGCTGGGCAACAGTTCGGTGCAGTACGAATTGGCAGTGTTCAAGGTCGGCGAAAGCGAGGCGTGTGCGGCCGGGCGCTTCGTTCACGTATTCGTCGATCGGGCGAGCAATCAGCCAGTGCCGATTCCTGCCGAACTGCGGCAGGCACTGGAATACCTGGTGGTGTAAACGGCAAAAAAAATCGCAGCCCTTGGGCTGCGATTTTGCTTTACCGGCCAGCGAGGTGTTTGAGGCCTCAGTCGCGATGGTACTTGTGATGTTTGCGGTGGCCGTAAGCGTGGCCGCGGCCTGGATGACGGTCGCGGTAATAACCACGGTCACGGTCACGACCGCGATCGTAATGACGATCATCGTCATCGCTTTTGTTACCCATGTAGTTACCCAGCGCACCACCGGCGCCGCCACCTGCTGCGGAGCCGATCAGGCTGCCGGTGGTGCCGCCCATGCTGCGGCCAACCACGTTACCGCCGGCTGCGCCCAGCGCACCACCGATGGCGGCTTCGCCACGGCTGCGCTTGTCGGCGCCGACCGCACTACCACCCGCGCCGCCCAGTGCTGCGCCGATGGTGGAACCTGTATTGCCGCCTAAGGACTGACCGACGACCGAGCCAAGAACCCCGCCCAATGCGCCGCCCACACCTGCTTCGGTGGTGCCGCCTGCAGACGCCAAACCACTGACCAGGCCAAGGGACAACAAGAGAATCGAGGAGAACTTCATAGATGAGCCTCAAAGGGATGACGGCGCCGATCCTGAGGCTGTGTGACAAGCGTGACAATCGAAATCCGACGAATAACACGACTTGTATACAATATTGCAAGTTGCTGTTTTATCAGCGGAACTTAACCGATTTTCGCCGGTCTTTAGCTACTTCGGACAGGCCGTTTTTGTGAAAAGACGGCCTTTTTTGTGGGCGATTGAAAAGCAGAAGCGAAAAGATCGCAGCCTTCGGCAGCTCCTACAGGAACCGGTGTAGGAGCTGCCGAAGGCTGCGATCTTTTGATTTTGAATTAAGCGGATTTGGCCATGATCAATCCAGTCTCACTCGCCGCTTCCAGCCGAATCGCAATGAACTTCGACGTCGGCGTATGGCTGCCATCCCCGGTGCTCTCCAGCGGCACCAGTGGATTCACTTCCGGGTAATACGCCGCCGCTTGCCCGGCCGGAATATCAAACGCCAGCAAGGTGAAGCCCTTCACCCGACGCTCGCGACCATCGTCCCACAGCGAAACGATGTCGGCCTTCTGCCCCGGCCGGAAGCCCAGACGAATGATGTCGGCCTCATTGGCAAACAGCACATCACGCTGGCCTTTCACCCCGCGATAACGGTCGTCGAGGCCATAAATCGTCGTGTTGTACTGATCGTGAGAGCGCATCGATTGCAGGATCAGATCCGGCAATTGTCCGGTCGCGCGGGTGCGTTCGTGCACCAGATCCTTGGGCAGCATGTTCGCGCGGAAGTTGGCCCGGCCCGACGGCGTGTTCCACTTGCGTGCGCCGGCGCTGTTGCCGAGGTAGAAGCCGCCCGGGTTCTTGATCTTCTCGTTGAACTCTTTGAAGTTGGGAATGGTGTCGGCGATCAGTTCGCGGATTCGCCCGTAGTCGGCCACCAACCAGTTCCAGTCCACCGGTTTACTGCCCAATGTGGCAGCGGCGATGCCGGCGATGATCGACGGCTCGGAGCGCATCTGGTTCGACAGCGGCTGCAACTGACCGTTGGAGGCGTGAACCATGCTGAACGAGTCTTCCACGGTGACCGCTTGCGGGCCTTCGGTCTGGATATCGATGTCGGTACGACCCAGGCACGGCAGGATCAGCGCATCTTTACCGTGAGCGAGGTGGCTGCGGTTGAGTTTGGTGCTGATCTGCACGGTCAGGTCGCAATTGCTCAGGGCTTCGAACGTACGCGGGCTGTCCGGCGTGGCTTGGGCGAAGTTGCCGCCCAGACCGATGAAGACTTTGGCGCGCCCTTCGGCCATCGCATGGATCGCTTCGACCACATTGTGGCCGTTGTGGCGCGGCACCTTGAACTGGAAGCGTCGCTCCAGCGAATCGAGAAACGCCACCGGCGGACGCTCGTTGATGCCCATCGTGCGGTCGCCCTGCACGTTACTGTGTCCGCGCACCGGGCACAGACCAGCACCGGGTTTACCGATGTTGCCGCGCAGCAGCATCAGGTTGGCGATTTCCTGGATGGTCGGCACCGAATGGCGATGCTGGGTGATGCCCATCGCCCAGCACATGATCACGTTCTTGCCTTTGGCGTACATGCGCGCGGCTTGTTCGATCTCGACCAGGGTCAGGCCGGATTGCTCGACGATCTGTTCCCACGGCGTGTCATCGACCACGCCGAGATACTCCAGCACGTTGGCGCTGTGGGCATTGAGGAAGTCATGATCGAACACAGCAGGTTCGCCAGCCTTCTGCGCATCGCGCTCCCATTGCAGAAGGAACTTGGCCATGCCGCGCAGCAGCGCCATGTCGCCACCGAGGGCCGGACGGAAATACGCGGTGTTGGTCGGTTTGTCGCCGTTGGTGAGCATTTCGATCGGGTGTTGCGGGTGCTGGAAACGTTCCAGGCCGCGCTCTTTCAACGGGTTGATGCACACCACTTGCGCGCCGCGTTTCACCGCTTCACGCAACGGTTCGAGCATGCGTGGGTGGTTGGTCCCGGGGTTCTGGCCCCAGACGAAAATCGCATCGGCGTGTTCGAAATCGTCGAAGGTCACGGTGCCTTTACCGACGCCGACACTCTGCGCCAACGCCACACCGCTGGCCTCGTGGCACATGTTCGAGCAGTCAGGGAAGTTGTTGGTGCCGTAGGCGCGCACGAACAGCTGATACAGATACGCCGCCTCGTTGCTGGCGCGACCCGAGGTGTAGAACTCGGCCAGATCCGGGCTCGGCAGACTTTGCAGGTGCTTGGCGATCAGGGTGTAGGCGTCGTCCCAACTGATCGGCTTGTAGCGATCGGTTTCGGCGTCGTAAACCATCGGCTCGGTCAGGCGACCCTGATACTCGAGCCAGTAGTCGCTCTGCTCCAGCAGCGAAGTGACGCTGTGTTTGGCGAAAAACTTGGCGTCGACACGGCGCTTGGTGGCTTCCCAGTTCACCGCTTTGGCGCCGTTCTCGCAGAACTTGACCATGCCGCTTTCCGGCGAATCGCCCCAGGCGCAACCGGGGCAGTCGAAACCGCCGTTCTGGTTGGTCTTGAGCATCATGCGCAGGTTTTTCAGGGCGTTGTCGCTGGTCAACCAGGCTTGGGCCACACTGATCAGGGCACCCCAGCCGCCGGCGGCACCTTTGTAAGGCTTGTAGCGCGGAACAGGTTTCTGGTCGGCTTGATGATGTTGGCTCACGCTTGATTCTCCATCGCGGGGCTATACACCCGCGGCGCACTTTTCTGCGGCAGGTGGATGAGATTGAGGTTGTGTCGACGGGCCCATTGCACGGCAAGGCCTGTGGGTGCGGACAGGCTGACCAGGGTCTGGATGCCGGCACGCAGGACTTTCTGGATCAATTCGAGACTGCAACGACTGGTGACAATCGCCAGGCCGCCTTCTGTGGATATCTTCTGGCGGATCAGTCCACCGATCAGCTTGTCGAGGGCGTTGTGCCGGCCGATGTCTTCGCGACCGAGCAGCAATTCGCCGCTGCCATTCATGAACACCGCCGCGTGCACCGCGCCGCAGTGCTGGCCGAGCGGCTGAAAAGCACCGATGCGCTGACGCAGACCGTCGAGCCATTCGATCGGTGGCAGCGGCGCGCCGGGCAGTACTTTCAAATCGGGCAATGCCTGCTCCACCGCTTCAACCCCGCACAATCCGCAACCGCTGGTGCCCGCCATTTGCCGGCGCTGTTGCTTGAGATTCCAGAACGCACGGTTGGCGATGGTCACTTGCGCGTATTGCGCAGATCCGGCCCCTGTCAGTTGCAGGTCATAGATGTCGGTGGCGTCTTCGATGATGCCGCTGCCGAGGCTGAAGCCGACGATGAAGTCTTCCAGGTCGGTCGGCGTCACCAGCATCACTGCCTGACTGATGCCGTTGTAGGCGATCGCCAACGCGACTTCCTCGGCCAGCGCAGTGCTGGTCGATTCCTCGCGGGGCAAATCGCTGTAACTGTACGTCTGGCTGGCGGCGGGCGCGGGCGTTTCGATTGCTGGCGCCGCGCAGGCTGGGCGCTTGGCGTTCATGGCATCACCGACGGTTTGATCAACGTTAAGACTAGGCGCGGCAAGTTGTCGCGTCTAATCGCTACTGTCGATCTATCGATAGATGCCGTCGATCAAGCGTCGCCTGGCGATTGCTGATACAGCGCAAAACAGGCCTCGGCCAGCGCCGAGCGCGGGGCGCCGCGGCGCATGATCAGGCCCAGCGGGGCGAGGGTTTGCGCGTCTTCGATGGGTTGCAGGCGCAGGTGGTCGGTGAGTTTTTCCAGACCGCCGTCGAGCGGCATGATCGCGCAGCAAAAGCCGCCGTGTACCGCTTGTAACAATTGATGCACGGCGTCGGTTTGCAGCAACGGTTGCGGGGTCAGCCCACGGCTGTGGAAGTTGTGGTCGATGGACTGGCGAAAGTGCATGCCGCTGGTGAGCATGCCCAGCGGCAGTTCGATCAGCGATTCCCAGCTCAAGGGGGCGTCGCCAAAGGTGAAAGAGCGTTGGTCGTAGAGCAGGCCCATGCGCGTTTCGCTAAAGGCCAGGGACTCGAAGCGTTCGTTGTCCAGACGATCGAGATACGACACGCCGAGGTCGATGCGGTTGTTCGCCAGGTGTTCGAGGATCTGTTCAGAACTCAGCGCCGACATTTCGAAACGCAGGTTCGGGTGTGCGGCATGCAGGCGTTGCATCAACGGCAACGGATCGAAACTCGACAGCGGCACCACGCCCAGTCGCAGCGTGCCGATGAGGTTGCCGCGACACGCCGCCGCTTCCGCGTGCAAACCGTCATAAGCCGCCATCACCGAGCGCGCCCACGCCAGCACCCGCTCGCCCGGCGCGGTGAAGCCTTCGAAACGCTGGCCACGGTTGACCAGCGGCAGGTCGAGCTCTTCTTCGAGGCTGCGCAGGCGCATCGACAGGGTGGGTTGGGTGATGTGGCACCGCGCGGCGGCCTGGCCGAAGTGGCGGGTTTCGTCGAGGGCGATGAGGAATTTCAGCTGCTTGATGTCCATCTTCGCTCCGGGCGCTGGCAGGGGTGGGCGATTCTACCGCTTGCGCGGTGGCAGGGTCATTGGTCGGCTTGGAACCGGGTTTGTCTGCGGTGGTCTAGGCTTGGACGACTGACCCTTTATTCCATGGAGAGAACCACGATGAGTCTTTTAAGTTTTGTAAAAGAAGCCGGTGAAAAGCTGCTCGATCTGCTGACCCCGGGTAACGCCAATGCCAGTGAGCAGTTGAAGGAACACATCAGCAAGGTCGGCCTGGGCAATCCGAATGTGCAGGCAACGGTGGACGGCGACAAAGTGACCGTTACCGGTGAAGTCGCGAGTCAGGAAGAGAAAGAAAAGATTTTGCTGGCGGTGGGCAATATTGTCGGGGTTGGCAGCGTGGATGATCAGATCACCGTGACCGGTCCGGTGGTGGCTGCAGCAAAATTTGTCGTGGTGAAAAAAGGCGACACCCTCAGCGCGATTTCCCTCGCTGTGTATGGCAACGCCAACCAGTACAACAAGATCTTCGAGGCCAACAAGCCGCTGCTGTCGCATCCGGACAAGATCTATCCGGGGCAGACGCTGCGTATTCCTGAGTAACACGTCGTAACGCCACTAGAAGCAGGCTCGCTCCCACATTGGATCGCATTCCAAATGTGGGAGCGAGCCTGCTCGCGAATGGGCCAACTCGGTATCAAAGCCCTGCAATCAAACTGCGGTAATCCTCAACCGCCGCAAACTCAGCCGTGTCCTTCGGCCCCTTGCGGCTGTCCGGCTCTTTCACCGCCAGCAAATGCGCGACCCCAAAATCCCGCGCACTGCGCAGAATCGGCAAGGTATCGTCGATAAACAGACTGCGCGCCGGATCAAAGCCGATGTCCGCTTGCAATGCATCCCAAAACTGCGGGTTCTCCTTGGGATAACCATAATCGTGGGAGCTGATCAGCCGTTCGAAATACGGCACCAGTTCGATCCGCTCAAGCTTCAGCGACAGTGAGTCGCGGTGCGCGTTGGTGATCATGATCACCCGTTTGCCGGCGCGTTTGATCGCCGCCAGAAAGGTATCGGCATCCGGTCGCAAGGCAATCAGATGCGCAGTTTCCAGCTTCAATTCCCGCACCGACAACTTCAGCTCGGCACTCCAGAAATCCAGGCAATACCACTGCAACTGACCGGCATGGCGTTCGAACAGCGGCTGCAATTCCATCTCGGCCATGGCCCGGCTGACCCCGTGCAGTTCGGCGTAGCGCTGGGGCAGGTGTTCCAGCCAGAAGTGATTGTCGAAGTGCAGATCCAGCAGCGTGCCGTCCATGTCGAGCAGAACGGTATCGATGTCGGACCACGGTAATGAAGGCATGGCAACGTCTCGAGCGGTAGAAAGATATCCGACATAAACAATCGGGAAAGCCGCGTTATAGTAGCGCGTTCACGCCAAGGAGCTTTGCATGCGCCAGAAACCCACCGTACTTGCCCGCGAGATCGTCGCCACCAGTCGCCTGTTTTGCGTTGAAGAACTCAAACTGCGTTTTTCCAACGGCGTGGAACGCACGTATGAGCGTCTGGTCGGCAAAGGTGCGGGTTACGGCGCGGTCATGATTGTGGCGATGCTGGATGCCGAGCACGCGGTGTTGGTCGAAGAGTATTGCGGCGGCACTGATGAATATGAGCTTTCTCTGCCAAAAGGGCTGATCGAGCCTGGTGAAGATGTGTTGGCGGCTGCCGAGCGGGAGCTCAAGGAAGAGGCCGGTTTTGGCGCGCGACAACTGGAACATCTGACCGAGCTGTCGCTGTCGCCCGGTTACATGAGCCAGAAGATTCAGGTGGTCCTGGCGACTGATTTGTACGAGGAACGTCTCGAAGGCGACGAGCCTGAGCCGATGCGTGTCGACAAAGTGAACCTGCGCGAACTGTCGTCGCTGGCGCTCAATCCTCAGTTTTCCGAAGGCCGTGCATTGGCTGCACTGTATCTGACCCGCGATCTGCTGACCGAGCGCGGGTTCTTTCCAGCATGAGTGAGATATCGATGACGTTTCCCCACCCGTTGATGGCGCCGGTCGTTGAGCTGGCATTGCAGGCCGGCGAGGCGATTTTGCCATTCTGGCGCGCCGGCGTTGTAGTCACGGCCAAGTCCGATGACTCGCCCGTGACGGCGGCGGATCTGGCCGCGCACCACCTGATCGTCGCCGGGCTGACGGCGCTGGATCCGAGCATTCCGGTGTTGTCGGAAGAAGACGCCAACATCCCCCAGAGCGTGCGCGCTGGCTGGCAGCGTTGGTGGTTGGTGGATCCGCTGGATGGCACCAAGGAGTTCATCAGCGGCAGCGAAGAGTTCACCGTCAACATCGCGCTGATCGAAAATGGTCGGGTGGTGTTTGGCGTGGTGTCGATGCCGACCAACGGTCGTTTCTACGTCGGCGGCGCCGGGCTTGGGGCGTGGCGTTGCGACAAGGGCGGTACGCCGGTTGCGATTCAGGTGCGTGATGTGCCGGGGCCGGGAGAGGCGTTTACCGTGGTAGCCAGTCGTCGCCATTCGAGTCCCGAGCAGGAGCGCTTGCTGGCGGGGTTGAGTGCGAGCCTGGGTGAGTTGCAATTGGCCAATATTGGCAGCTCGCTGAAATTCTGCCTGCTGGCTGAAGGCGCGGCGGATTGCTATCCGCGCCTGGCGCCGACTTCGCAGTGGGACACGGCGGCGGCGCAGGGTGTGCTCGAAGGGGCTGGCGGTGAAGTGCTGGATCTGCGCGGGGAAGCGTTCTGCTATCCGGCGCGGGAATCGCTGTTGAACGAGTTCTTTTTGGCGCTGCCGGCGAAGGCGGCGTGGCGGGAAAGGTTGTTGGCGTTGGCCCGGGGTTAAGTGGGCTGATCGGCAATCGCCCTCACCCCAGCCCTCTCCCCCAGGAGAGGGGGCCGACCGAGTTGTCTTGCATCACACATCGACCTGAAAGATTGGGTCGATTATGGATTCAGTGAAGCGCCTTCAGGTCGATGTACCTCTGAAGCATCCCCCAATCAGTCCCCTCTCCCTCTGGGAGAGGGCTCGGGTGAGGGGCTTTTGATCTTCAGCGGTGCAAAACGTACTGGCCGGTAAACCTCACGGCATCCTCATCGCTACCCGCATTGACGATCCGCGTATCGAGCGTCAACCGCGCCCGCCCATAACGCTGATACATCGCCAGAAACCTCTTCCACGCCTTCGCGTCAGGCGCCGGGCAAATCGCCGTGGCATCTCCGGTGACCGGAAGCGGATAACTGATCTGCCCTTCCTGAATCACAATGTGCCCGTCGGTGATTCCTTCCTCTTTCAGACGCAAATGCAACCAGCCCCAACCGGCCAGCACCGCGCCGCAGTAAAGACTGCCGCCGAACATGGTGCTTTTGTGATTGACGTTCGGATCGAGTGGCAGGTGCAGACTCAACTGCTGCTCATGCCAGTCGAGCACCTTCAGCCCCATGTCCCGTGTCAGCGGGATGTCGTGATGCAGGACCGACTCCAGATAGCGAGTGTCTGTGCTCATTCGTTCTCGTCCCCATGGCTGCTGTCGCCAAAGTTGAGGCCATGCTTGCGCAACTTGTCATGCAGGGTCTTGCGCGGAATGCCCAAGGCTTCGGCGAGGCTGCGTACGGAACTGTGAGCGCGTGCCAGTTCGGCAGCGATCAGTGATTTTTCGAAGTTTTCCACTTGCTCGCTGAGACCTCCGTTGATGACTTCGACCGTGGTGCTGCCACCGCTTTCGGCGCCAGCGTTATCCAGCGCCAGTTCCAGGCCGAGGGCGAAACGTTCGGCGGCATTCTGCAGTTCGCGCACGTTGCCCGGCCAGGTGTGACGCAGCAGCAAGGCGCGTTGTGCTGGTTGCAGCTCGTGGGGCGGCAGGCCGTGGCGGGCGCTGGCTTCATCGGCGTAATGCTGGAACAGCACCAATGCATCTTCGCCACGTTCGCGCAGCGGCGGAATGCGCAATGGCGCGACGTTGAGGCGGTAGTACAAGTCGGCGCGGAAGCGCCCCTGATCAGCGGCCTGACGCAGGTCTTCCTTGGTTGCGGCGATGACGCGGATGTCCAGCGGGATCAGTTGATTGCCGCCAAGACGTTCGACCACGCGCTCCTGCAACATGCGCAGCAACTTCACCTGCACGTCCATGCTCATGCTTTCGATTTCATCGAGAAACAGCGTGCCGCCATTGGCGAATTCGAACTTGCCGATCCGGCGCTTCTGCGCGCCGGTAAACGCGCCGGGTTCGTGGCCGAACAGTTCGCTTTCCACCACCGACTCGGCCAGTGCGCCGGCGTTGATCGCCACGAACGGGCCGTTACGGCGGCTGGATAAATCGTGCAGTGCGCGGGCGACCACTTCTTTGCCGGCGCCGGTTTCGCCGAGGATCAGCACATCAGCCTTGGTCGCGGCCAGCGCGCCGATCTGCTCACGCAGACGCAGCATCGGCGTTGAGTGGCCGACCAGCCGCGCACTCAATTCATTGCGGTCGCTGAGGGCCAGACGCAGGCTGCGGTTGTCCAGCACCAGTCGGCGCAGGGCCAGCGCGCGACGCACACTGTCGAGCAGCGCGTCGCTGGCGAAGGGTTTTTCGAGAAAGTCATAAGCGCCAGCGCGCATGGCCTGCACTGCCAGCGGTACGTCGCCGTGGCCGGTGATCAGCAGCACGGGCAGCTCGGGGTCTTGCGCGTGCAATTCGCTGAGCAATTCCAGGCCATCCATGCCCGGCATGCGAATGTCGCTGACCACCACGCCCGGCCAGTCACGCTCAAGCTGTGCGGCCAGACCCTTGGCTTCGGACAGCGGCAGAATTTTCAGGCCGGCCAGATCCAGGGTCTGACCGAGGGCCTGACGCAGGTGCGGATCGTCGTCGATCAACACCACCTGAATGCGATTGTCGATGGTCATGCACTTCGATCCTCGGACGGTTGCAGGCTGACCCCGGGCGCACCGGCGCGCAGCCGCAGGGTAATCAAGGCGCCGCCTTGCTTGTGGTTGGCGAACGACAGTTCTCCTCCGAAGGCGCGCATCAGCGTTTCGCAAATGGCCAGCCCCAGGCCAAGGCCCTGCGTACGAGTCTTGGTGGTGTAGAAGGGCTCGCTGGCGCGGCCGAGGGCTTCCATGCAAAACCCCGGGCCGTTGTCGCGAATGTACAGATTGACGCCCTCGGCGGTGGATTCGGCACTCAGCCACAGTTTGCGTGGCGGGCCTTTCTCGGTGAGGGCGTCGAGGGCGTTGGCAAGCAGATTGCCGAGCACCTGGCGCAGACGCGTTTCCCCGGCCTCGACCCACAGGGTGGCGGCGGGCAGGTCGCGGATCAGCTCGACTTCCATGCTCCGGCGCCGTTTTGCGAGCAAGGCCAGCGCATCGTCGAGCGCCGGTTGCAGGGCAACGCTTTCTGGCGCGTGGCGATCACGGCGGGCAAAGGCGCGCAGGTGGGCGATGATCGAGGCCATGCGTCCGGTCAGTTCGCTGATCAGTTTGAGGTTGCCGCGCGCATCGTCGGTGCGCTGATGATCGAGCAGCACTTCGGCGTTTTCCGCGTAGCTGCGGATCGCTGCCAGCGGCTGATTGAGTTCGTGGCTGATGCTCGCTGACATGGTCCCCAGCGCCGACAGCTTGCCGGCCTGGACCAGATCATCCTGGGCGCGCACCAGTTCTTGCTGGGCTTGCTCACGCTCCAGAACTTCTTCCTTCAAACGCCGGTTGAGGCCTTCGAGGTCGCTGGTGCGTTCCGCCACGCGACCTTCCAGTTCACGGCGTGCCTTGGCCTCGAACGCTATACGTTCCAGATAATGGCGGCGGCGCTGCATCATCAGGCCGAGCAGTAACATCACCACCAACAGCGTGGCGCCGCCGATGGCGACCACGGTGCGCACCGGGCGGTCGATCAGCGTGCGCGGGGCGAGAATGCTCACGCTCCAACCGGTTTCGGCGATGTCGTGGGTCTGGATCAACCACGCAGTCGGGCTAAGATTCAGCGGCCGCGGCTCGCGAGTCGGGTAAGGCTGGATAGCGGTGATCGCTGAACGCTCACTGTCGCTCAAATCACGGGTCGAGCGAAAGCGCCATTCCGGGCGCGAGGTGAGGATGACCACGCCGTTGTGGTCGGTGACCAGCAGTTGTTCCGGAGTTTTGCCCCACAGGCTTTCGGTGTGGTCGAGGTCGACCTTGATCACCAGCACGCCGATGATTTTTTCGCCGTTGCGCACGGCGGCGGCGAAGAAATAACCACGCTTGGCCGACGTCGTGCCGAGGCCGAAGAAGCGTCCTAGGCGTCCGGCCATGGCTTCGCTGAAATACGGCCGGAACGAGAAATTGCGGCCGACGAAGCTGTCGTGTTTGTCCCAGTTCGACGCCGCCAGTGTCTGGCCGCTGGTGTCCATCAGGTACATGACTTCGGCGCCAGTCTGCGCGGCAATGTTCTTCAGCAGGCGATTGGCATTGCCTTGGGTGACGCCGTCGTCAGGCGCACCGAGTACCGAGCGCAGCGCCGGCAGGTCGCCGAGGATTTGCGGCAACACTTCATAGCGGTGCAGGGTGCCCAGCAGGTTGGCGACGTACAGGTCGAGGGTCTGGCGGTTCTGCCCGGCCAATTCGCTGCGGTAATAGCGTTCGGCGAGATGTTCCAGCGGCCACAACAGCGGCGCCAGACACAGGGCCAGCAGGGCAAGACTGCGCCAGCGAGGTCTGGGGGGAAGGGTTGGTTTCATAAGCCGGATGCGCCTGAGGTGACAGGCGCATTATGCCCGGCCTCAGGCGAAGACGTCAGCGTCCTTGAGCAGCGCTGCGGCTTGGTCCTTGGCGGACAGCTTCGGCGCTTCGTCCAGCTGCCAGTCGATACCCAGAGCCGGGTCATCCCAGCGAATGCTGCGCTCGGACGATGGGTCGTAGTAGTTGGTGGTCTTGTAGAGGAATTCGGCGAACTCGCTCAGCACCACAAAACCATGGGCGAAACCTTCCGGCACCCACAGTTGACGATGGTTTTCAGCCGACAGACGCACCGCCACCGATTTGCCGAAGTGCGGCGAACTGCGGCGGATGTCCACGGCGACATCCAGTACTTCACCAACGGTCACGCGGACCAGTTTGCCCTGGGTGTTTTGCAGTTGGTAATGCAGGCCACGCAACACGCCTTTTTGCGAGCGCGAGTGGTTGTCCTGCACGAATTGCGTGTCCAGACCGGTGGCGTCCTGGAACGACTTGGCATTGAAGCTCTCGTAGAAAAAACCGCGCTCGTCACCAAACACCTTCGGTTCGATGATCAGGACACCGGGCAGGTCGGTGGTGATTACATTCATGAGGATTTCCATAGGCAGGTGTGAATGGCCGACATTCTTGCGCAAAGTGTCGGAGGGTGCGAGTGCTGCAAGACAAATAGCCCGTATACCTTTGCGCGGTTGGGGGTTGCGGATCCCGTCCAGCAATGGCGATATAGGCGCCTAATAACATTTCAGGGGTCGTTTCATGCCGCTCGCCACGTTGATTCATCGCGCCAGTTTGCCCAGCCCGCAGGTGTCTGCCGAGCAGGCCCGGCAATGGCTGGCGGAACACTACGGACTCAGCGGCACGTTGCAGGCCCTTGGCAGTCAGCAGGATCTGAATTTTCGCGTCGACAGTCCACGCGGGCGGTTCGTGCTGAAAATCTGCCGTGGCGATTACGCCTTGGTGGAGCTGCAAGCCCAGCATGCGGGCCTCAAGTATCTGGCCGAGCACGCGGTGGTGACGGTGCCGCGGGTGATTGCGGCCAATAATAGCGAGGATCTGCTGTCGCTGGAGGTTGGGGGCGAAGCCGTTCATGTGCGGCTGCTGGATTACATCGAGGGGCAGCCGCTCACGCATCTCGATCACTTGGGTCGTGATGTGGTGGCGGGTTTTGGCCGGCTCTGCGGTGAGATGGATCTGGCGCTGGCCGGGTTCGACCATCCGGGCCTTGAGCGCACGTTGCAGTGGGATGCCCGCCACGCCAGTGCACTGATCAGCCATCTGCTGCCGGTGATCAAGGATGAGCAACAACGGACATTGATCGCCGATGCCGCCGAACAGGCCGAGCGCCGTTTGCAGCCGTTGCGGGGCAAGCTGCCGGTGCAGGCGATCCATATGGACATCACCGATGACAACGCCGTTTGGGCGCGCGATGCCCAGCGTCACTGGCAGTTGCAGGGTGTGATCGACTTTGGCGATCTGGTGCGCACCTGGCGTATCACCGATCTGTCGGTGACCTGTGCGGCGTTGCTGCATCACGCCGCTGGCGATCCGTTTGTCATCCTGCCGGCGGTGCAGGCCTACCACGCGGTCAATCCGCTGCAGCATGAGGAGCTGCAAGCGCTGTGGCCATTGATCGTCGCGCGCGCAGCGGTGCTGGTGCTCAGTGGCGAGCAACAGGTCAGCATCGACCCGGCGAATACTTACAGCCGCGACAACCTCAGCCATGAGTGGGAAATCTTCAGGGTGGCGATATCGGTGCCACAGGCGCTGATGGAAGCGGCGATCCTCACTGCCGTCGGTCACGCATTGCCGGCGATCAACAGCGAAGGGTTTGCGCCCTTGCTGCCCGGTCTGGTCGGCCGCGAGTTTGCGCTGATCGATCTCGGTGTCCTGAGTCCGCACTTCGAGGCCGGCAACTGGGAGCAGGAGGGTATCGATCAGCACCTGTTGAACGAAGCGGCGGCGGCCCATGGTTTGGCGGCGAGCCGTTATGGTCAGTACCGTTTGTCGCGCACTCGTCCCGACAGTGCCGTTGAACCGGATACCTTCCCGCTGCACGTGGAATTGCGCGTGCCCGATGGCACCACCGTGGAGGCGCCGTTCGCTGGCGTCGTGCATCAGGCCGCAGACGGTGTGCTGCAACTGGATGGCCCGCAACTCAGTGTTCGTCTGTGGGGCGTGACACCTTCGCTGCACAGCGGCGCGGCGCTGGTCAAAGGGCAAGTACTGGGCGCGGTCAACGGCCCGCTGCGGGTGCAGTTGTGCCGAGGCGCGCAGCTCAATGCGCCGTTGTTTTGCACACCGACGCATGCTCCGGCGTGGCAGGCGCTGTGCCCATCGCCCGCTGCGTTGTTGGGGCTTGCCTGTGATGCCGAGCCGGAGCTGGACGCGAAAACCCTGCTCGAACGCCGCGATGCCAGTTTCGCCCGCACGCAAAAACACTATTACATCGACCCGCCGCGTATCGAACGCGGCTGGCGCAATCATCTGATCGACATGCAGGGCCGCTCCTATCTGGACATGCTCAACAACGTTGCGGTGCTCGGTCACGGTCACCCGCGCATGGCAGCGGTCGCGGCTCGTCAGTGGTCGTTGCTCAACACCAACTCGCGCTTCAATTATGCGGCGGTCGCCGAATTCTCCGAGCGCTTGCTGAAACTGGCACCGGAAGGTATGGATCGAGTGTTTCTGGTCAACAGCGGTAGCGAGGCCAATGACCTGGCGATTCGTCTGGCGTGGGCCTACAGCGGCGGGCGCGACATGCTCAGCGTACTCGAGGCGTATCACGGCTGGACGGTCGGCGCTGATGCGGTTTCGACCTCGATAGCCGACAACCCGCGAGCCCTGGAAAGTCGCCCGGACTGGGTGCATCCCGTGACGGCGCCAAACACCTATCGCGGTGAGTTCCGTGGCCTCGATTCGGCGCCAGAGTATGTGCGCAGCGTTGAGCGTCATTTGGAAAAGCTTGCCGAGCAGAAGCGCCAATTGGCCGGATTCATCTGCGAACCGGTTTATGGCAATGCTGGCGGTATTTCGCTGCCGCCGGGATATTTGAAACAGGTGTACGCGCTGGTCCGTGCGCAGGGCGGTGTGTGCATCGCCGACGAAGTGCAGGTCGGTTACGGGCGCATGGGCCACTTCTTCTGGGGGTTTGAAGAGCAGGGCGTGGTGCCGGACATCATCTGCATGGCCAAGGGCATGGGCAATGGTCAACCGCTGGGCGCGGTCATCACTCGCCGGGAAATTGCCGAAGCGCTGGAGGCTGAGGGTTACTTCTTCTCGTCAGCGGGTGGCAGCCCGGTCAGTTGCCAGATCGGCATGGCGGTGCTCGATGTCATGGAAGAAGAAAAACTCTGGGAGAACGCGCAAGTGGTCGGTGGCCACTTCAAGGTGCGGCTCGAAGCGTTGATCGATAAACATCCGCTGGTGGGGGCGGTGCACGGTTCCGGGTTCTATCTGGGGCTGGAGCTGATCCGCAATCGCGAGACGCTGGAGCCGGCGAGCGAGGAAACCGCGTTGCTGTGCGATCGCCTGCGCGAGTTGGGGATTTTCATGCAGCCGACCGGTGATGATCTGAACATTCTCAAGATCAAGCCACCGATGGTGACGTCGCGTCAGAGTGTGGATTTCTTTGTCGATATGCTCGACCGAGTCCTCAGCGAAGGTCTGTAGAACGAAGCCAATCCCCTGTGGGAGCGAGCTTGCTCGCGAAAGCGGTGTGTCAGTCACTCTATGCAGTTACTGATACACCGCATTCGCGAGCAAGCTCGCTCCCACATTTTGTTTTTGGTTTTTAATTCGATTTGTATCGGCTTTTATTGAATTTATTTAGACGAAAGGCATTTAACAAGCTTCTAAAGCCGATATTTATCGGTTATAAAGTCGCCATCGCTCCGGCATGGCGATCTCATGTCCGGTGCGCGCGTTTTTCTTTTCGGTCGAATTCTCGGCCGTCGAAGCACCTGCCCGGAGATGATTCATGAGCCGTATCGTTACCGTCGCCGCCACTCAGATGGCCTGTTCCTGGGATCTGCAAGCCAACCTCGAAATCGCTGAAAGGCTGGTGCGTGAAGCCGCCGCCAAAGGCGCGCAGATCATTCTGATTCAGGAGCTGTTCGAGGCGCCGTATTTCTGCCAGAAGCCGAACCCGGACTACCTGCAACTGGCGACGACGGTGGAAGACAACGTTGCGATCAAGCACTTCCAGAAAGTCGCCAAAGAACTGCAAGTGGTGCTGCCGATCAGCTTCTATGAACTGGCCGGCCGCGCGCGTTTCAACAGCATCGCGATCATCGACGCCGACGGCAGCAATCTCGGGATTTATCGTAAAAGTCACATCCCGGACGGCCCGGGCTACCACGAGAAGTATTACTTCAACCCGGGCGACACCGGTTTCAAAGTGTGGAATACGCGTTACGCGAAAATCGGCGTGGGCATCTGCTGGGATCAGTGGTTCCCGGAAGCCGCGCGCAGCATGGCGTTGCAAGGGGCGGAAATCCTCTTCTATCCAACGGCAATTGGCAGCGAGCCGCACGACAAGACCATCTCGTCGCGCGATCACTGGCAGCGTGTGCAGCAGGGCCATGCCGGCGCCAACCTGATGCCGCTGATTGCCAGCAACCGCATCGGCAACGAAGAACAGGACGGCTACGACATCACGTTCTATGGCTCTTCGTTCATCGCCAACCAGTTTGGCGAAAAAGTGCAGGAGCTGAATAAAACCGAAGAAGGTATTCTTGTGCACACTTTCAACCTCGACGAGCTCGAACACATTCGCAGCGCGTGGGGTTCATTCCGTGACCGCCGTCCGAACCTGTACGGTGCGTTGAAAACCCTCGACGGTTCCCTGGAGTCCTGATCCCGATGACCACCTTGAAAAGTACCCCGCGCGCCGACGGCTTTCACATGCCGGCCGAGTGGGCGCCGCAGACGCAGACCTGGATGATCTGGCCCGAGCGCCCGGACAACTGGCGTCTGGGCGGCAAACCGGCGCAAGCCGCACACGCTGCGGTGGCCAAGGCCATTGCGCGTTTTGAACCGGTGACCGTGGCCGTGTCCGCCGGCCAGTACGAAAACGCCCGCGCGCGCCTCGACGTGCCGAATATCCGCGTGGTCGAGATGTCCAGCGATGACGCCTGGGTACGCGACAGCGGCCCGACCTTCGTCATCAACAACAGCGGCGAAGTGCGCGGTGTGAACTGGGACTTCAACGCCTGGGGCGGTTTCGACGGCGGTCTGTACTCGCCATGGAACCGTGATTCGCAGGTTGGCGGCAAGATCCTCGAGATCGAGCGCAGCCCGCGTTATCGCACTGAAGGTTTCGTGCTTGAAGGCGGCTCGATTCACGTCGACGGCGAAGGCACGCTGATCACCACCGAAGAATGCCTGCTCAACCGCAATCGCAACCCGCATCTGGGTCGCGAAGAGATTGAAGCGGTGCTCAGCGCCAATCTGACTGTGGATAAAATCATCTGGCTGCCGGACGGTTTGTTCAACGACGAAACCGACGGCCATGTGGATAACTTCTGCTGCTACGTGCGTCCGGGCGAAGTATTGCTGGCGTGGACTGATGATCCGCAGGACCCGAACTACCCGCGCTGCCAGGCGGCAATGAAAGTCCTGCAAAGCAGCACTGATGCCAAGGGTCGCCCGTTCACGGTGCACAAAATGCCGATTCCGGGGCCGCTGTACGCGACCGAAGAAGAGTGCGCCGGCGTCGATCCGGTGGATGGTACACAGGAGCGTAATCCTTCCGTACGCCTGGCCGGTTCTTACGTGAACTTCCTGATCGTCAACGGCGGCATCATCGCGCCGAGCTTCGACGATCCGATGGACGCCCCGGCAAAAGAGATTCTGCAGAAGCTGTTCCCTCAGCACGAAGTGGTGATGGTGCCGGGCCGTGAACTGTTACTGGGTGGCGGCAATATTCACTGCCTTACCCAACAGCAACCCGCGCCGCACAAAGAGTGAGTTGAGTTGTAACAGCTTGAGTTGATTAACAAATCAGCCGGGCAGTGATTAGCTCGCTATGCATCAACTGAGGCCCGCAGCCCGACAGGACTGCGGGCTTCTTTGTATCCGCTTGTCGACAAATGAGAAACCTTGGCATAGGTCTTGTATCCGACAAAGGGCACTAGGGAGGGGGAAGAACTTCAACAGTTCTGTCATAAACCTTGGATAACGTAGCCGCTCACGAACGGGGAGAGAGCGCTGAAATGAACGCCGAAGTGAACGTAGTCAGCGAGCGGACGTTGCATCCCATGGCCGTTAACGGCGAATCGCTCCAGATTGTCGCGCACTGGTTGAAGTCCAATGGAACGCGTCAGATCAGGCAACCTGATCCGCGCCGGATGATGATCGAGCGTTACCCCGCTGACCTGTTCAGCGAGGCCGAACTGGATGCGTTGTGGGCTGTGATGGAGGGATAAGAAGAACAACAGGGATTGGTCAAAGCGCTGCCGGGATGGCGGCGCTTTTTTATGCACGATTATTTTGTACGCACCCACTCAATGTGGGAGCGAGCCTGCTCGCGAATGCGGTGGATCAGTTAACAACGATGTCGACTGACCCTACGCTTTCGCGAGCAGGCTCGCTCCCACAGGGATGTGTGTGAAATCAGAAACTGTAGGTGCCGGTCATCACGACGCTGCGCGGTGCGCCCGGTTGGATTTGATACTGGCTGGTCGCCGATGCGTAGTAATCACGATCGGTGATGTTGTTCAGCGCCGCGCGCAAATCCCAATCCTTGAAGCGGTAACCGAGCAGCGCATCCCAGCGGCCATAACCCGGCAACACGGTGGTGTTGGCGTTATCGGCATAGCGTTGGCCAACCAGAGTCAGACCGGTTTCGCCATACCAGCCCATCTCCGGTTTCCAGGTCAGGAACAGGCTGCCGTTGCGTTTGGCGACGTTGTTGATGCGTTTGCCTTCCAGACCGTTGTTGTCCTTCTCGATGGTCGCATCCTGCACACCGACACCACCGCGCATGTACCAGTTGCCGACGATGTTGCCAGTGGCCGTCAACTCGATCCCGCGCGAGCGCTGCAGACCGGACATCACGGTCAAAGTCGGGTCGTTTGGATCGGTGGTGCGGCGGTTGTAGAGTTCCAGGTCATAGATCGCCAGCGTGGTGCTCAAGCGATCGTCGAACCAGTCGCTCTTCACGCCGATTTCTTTCTGCTTGGTCAGCTCGGGACTGAGGTCGTTGGTGTTGCCGGCCGCACCCGGGGTGATGCCGATCAAGCCACCGCCCACTGGTGAAAACGTCTTCGACCACGAAGCGTAGAACGAATGGTTCTGCAACGGCGTCCAGACCAGGCCGACGCGCGGGCTGGTGCTGTGGCTGTCGCGATCTTCAGAAATGTTGCGCAGCTTGTTGGTCGACTCGATATCGAAGGTGTCGTAGCGCAGGCCGCCGAGCAGTTGCCACTGATCGTTCAGGCGCAGTTGATCCTGCACGTACACCGCGCGGCTTTCGACTTCGGTGTGGCTGCTGCTGGAAACCTGCATGCTGCCGGTGTGGCGCAGATCACGATTCGGCTTGAAGAGGTCGAGCGAAGGTACGGGCTGCGCACCCGGCGTTCTGCCGGTGGCGGCGTTATACAGCGTCGGATCGCGGCGCTGGCTGCCGATCTCGATCCCAGTGAGCAGACGATGTTCCAGGCCGAAGGTATCGAATCCGCCTTCCAGTTCAACGTTGTTGTAGACGTTGCGGGTGGTCAGATCCTGCTGCCAGTGTTGACGCGTGACCTTGTTGGTCGCCGGCGTGTAACCGGTGAGGTAGGTGTTGTCGAAATCGCTGTCGAGATTGAACACGCCGAGGGTCTGGCGCAGTTGCCAGTTGTCGTTGATTTCGTAAGTGAGTTTCGAGCGCAGCGATTGCGACTTATCATCGATGAAGTCGTGATCGTTGCCGTAGGTGGTGCCCCGACCTACATCGGCCGGACGCCCGTTGACCCCAGGGATGCCGCGATCCGGGGTGCGGTTGTAGCGGCTGTATTCGTACTGCACCAGCCAGTTCAGATCCGGCGTCAGTTGCCAGCTCATCGACGGCGCGAACAGTTGGCGGTTGCCGCTGACGCCGTCGCGGAAGCTGTTTTCATCCATGTTGCCCATGTTCAGGCGCAGGCTGATGTTTTCGCTCGGATCAGTGCTGAGGTCGGCGTAAAGGCTGCGCAAATCTTCGCTGCCAGCCTGGGCCTCGATGGTCGAGCGACGGCCGAATTCCGGCATCTTGCTCACGCGGTTGACGATCCCGCCCTGACTGCCACGGCCGTACAGCACGGCGGCCGGGCCTTTGAGCACTTCGACGCGTTCGATGTTGTGCAGGTCGCGCTTGTATTGGCTGTCGTCGCGGATGCCGTCCAGATAGAAATCGTTGCTGGCATCAAAGCCGCGAATACGCAGGCTGTCGAAGCGGGTGTCGGCGCTGCTGCTGACGTTGGGCATGCCGCTCAAGGCGTCGGCGATGTCATTGGTGCCGTAGTTGGCGACGTTCGAAGTCTTGATCGAATCGATCGCCTGCGGCACATAGCGCACGGGCGTCGAGGTGCGGGTCGCGGTGCTGCTGAGCTTTACCCGCGGGTCATCGGCTTGCGCTTCGGCGCTGATCGCGGTGGCGGGTAACTCGGTCGCCGAATAGGCAAAACCACTGGACAGAAAAGCAGAAAGCCCAAGGGTGACGGGCGTAAGACGGAACGGGGCAGGCATTGAAAAGCGCATCCGAGAGGGTGGAGGAATTCGATCGCGCGAATGGTAATGCTTTGCATTTACTTCCGTTAATTATTCCTTATAAGTTCCCTGGTCTGATTGTTTCAATTTGTGTCCAGTTCGACACAATCTGACCGACCAGACAATTCGACCGATTCGCGAAACAGACTGAAAGCCATTCCGGCGTTTTTCTGCACGGGTGCGAGGACTAATCTGCCGCCATCGATTTTCCTGACTTGCTGCCGGAGCTTTCCCATGATTCTTCATTACATCTACGACCCGCTGTGTGGCTGGTGTTATGGCGCCAAGCCGCTGGTTGAAGCCGCGCAACAGGTGTTGCCGGTGATTGCCCATGCCGGGGGCATGATGAGTGGCGCCAATCGCCAGCGCGTTTCTCCACAACTGCGCGATTACGTCATGCCCCACGACCGACGCATTGCCGAATACACCGGCCAGCCTTTTGGCGAGGCGTATTTCGACGGTTTACTGCGCGATCACTCAGCGGTGTTCGATTCGACGCCACCGATTGCGGCGGTCATGGCGGCCGAAGCCATCGACCGAGGCGGTCTGCGCATGTTGGGGCGCTTGCAGACCGCGCACTATGTGGAAGGGCGACGCATTGCTGATTCAGCCGTGCTGTTGGAATTGGCGATGCAGATTGGCTATGCGCAGGAAGATTTCCACATTGCGTTTGAGTCCGTTGATAGCGAGGGGCACATAAAAGCCAGTCGCCAGTTTTTGGCTCAATTGAGCGGCCAGGGTTTTCCAACGATTGCTCTGGAGCAGAAAGGCACATTCCAATTGGTCGACATCAGTCCCTGGCTGGGCAAGCCGCAGGCATTTGCCGATTGGTTGAAACAGGCAATCGTCCTCGATGAGCCAGGCGAAGTCTCTGCACTGTGTGCGATCGATGGGTGTGCGTGACGCACCGGATTCACTGGCTGTGTGCATTTCCCAGCAAGGAGTCAGCGCAAAATTTACGTTTCTTAGACGATTTTTACCTATTTAAAGACGATTCTTGAAATTGACACATTGTTCAGGGCGCGGCTACGATTCGGCCCAACGCCTGTGGCCAACCGCCATGACTCAAAATAAGGAGCAGGCCCGCCATCACGTTCTCGTGGGCGGGCCTTTTTGTTTCGGGGTGAATAAAAGAGTGCAAAAGCGCCGTTTCCGCCGTTCGACACAGCGCGTTTCAACCCGTAATAAGGAAAACAAAATGTTGAACAAGCGAATCAGTCTGATCGCACTGGGGATGTTGAGCGCCACTCAGGCCATGGCTAACGACCAGGCCGAGTCCAAGGGTTTTGTTGAAGACAGCAGCCTCAAAGTGCTGCTGCGCAATGCTTACATCAATCGTGATTACAAAGATGGTCGTCCGGACAAAGCCGAGTGGGGCCAAGCGGCCATCGGTACGTTCTCGTCCGGTTTCACACAAGGCACCGTGGGTGTCGGTGTTGACGCTTTCGGTCTGTACGCACTGCGTCTGGACGGTGGTGAAGGTCGCACCGGCGCGCAAGGTATCGACTTTTTCAAGCAAGCTGATCATGCGCCTGGCGGCAGTGATAAAGCGGCCAATGACCTGTCCAAGGGCGGTGCAGCCGTCAAATTCCGTATTTCCAATACGGTGCTGACCTACGGCGACCAAATGCCGGCCTTGCCGGTACTCAGCTACGACAACTCGCGTCTGTTGCCGGAAAGCTACACCGGTACGTTGATCACTTCCAAAGAGATCAAAGGCCTGGAGCTGAACGCCGGTCGTTTCACCGCTGAATCGCGCAAGAGCGCTGAAGGCCGTGACAGCGGTGGTCTGAAGTCGATCAACGTATTGGGCGGTAGCTACCAGTTCACCGAGAACTTCAAAGGCGCGTTGTACGCTTCCGACGTCGAAGACGTATTGAAGAAACAATACGTTAATGCCAACTACGTGCTGCCGTTCAACAAGGATCAGTCGCTGACCCTGGACTTCAACGGCTACCGCACCAAGCTGGATAGCTCGTACGTTCGCGAAAACACCGTTCCGGGCGAAAGCATCGTGACCGGTCGCGACAACAAGATCTGGAGCCTGGCTGCAACGTTCGCCACTGGCCCGCACTCGTTCACCGTGGCGCACCAACGCTCCACCGGCGACAGCAACCTGGGCTACGCCTACGGCGGCTACCAGAAAGAACAGGGTCGTGTCGGCGACGGCGGCAACACGATTTACCTGGCCAACTCCTACTGGTCCGACTTCAACGCTGAAGACGAACGTAGCTGGCAATTGGGCTACGGCCTCGATTTCGGCGCATTCGGCGTCCCGGGCCTGAGCTACAACTTTGCCTACGTGCGTGGCGACAACATCACCACGTCTACCAGCGAAGGCGGCACCGAGCGGGAAATCTTCAACCAGTTCAAGTACGTCGTGCAAAGCGGCCCGGCCAAAGACCTGAGCGTGAAGTTGCGCAGCTCGATCCTGCGCGTGTCGCAGAAATCCAGCGAGTACAACGTCAGCGGCAACGAGCTGCGTGTGTTCGTGGATTACCCGATCAATATCTTCTGATGCCTGATCAAGTGTAAGAAACATGAGAAAAACCCCGACTGGTTCGGGGTTTTTTTCGACGGTTTTTCGATGAAAACCGGAAAAAAACCGTGTTTTTGTCATGTAAAAGTTGTTTTCAGGTGACTGCAAACGCCGTTTCAAGCAGGGCTTTAAATGCCTGAAATTCTTTCTCATGGACGCAAATTCTCCACCTAATAGATTAGGCCGCTCAACGCAGCGGAGAATTTGGTAATGATCGTTTTGAACAGAGAAGTGGGCGAATCGCTACGGCGCGACAAATATGTCAACGTCCAGGGTGGTGACTTCAATCTCTACGGTCATTTTGCCGACTTCGTCAGACTGACCAAAAGTTGGGAAAACATGGAGCCTGACAGCTACTACGGTCAGGCCGAAGCCGGCATGCGTTACCGTCGTTACAGCGACTTTGAGTACAACCCCAAGACTCGCGAGCTGAAGCAACTCGAGCATCGCGCCTACGTGCAGTCGAAAGAGAACAACGCCTATGTCGGCGGCCTGGTGCGGCACTTCCAGGATTTCTCCGACGAAGTGATTACTTCGCCGGTAATGCGCAGCCTGATCGACACCGATTTTGAAGTGTACAAAAGCGTACTGCCGGAAGAGCTGCACGATGAAATCTGGCAGTGCCAGATCCACCAGATCCGCATCGAGATCAAACCCGGCAAACAACTGGAAATCACCCCTGAAGGCATTCACTGCGACGGCTATCCATTCAGCGGTGTGCACTTCTGGGGCCGCAACAATGTCGAGGGCGCGGAGAGTCGTCTGTACGACATCCACGAGCATCAACTGGCGTCGACTACCTACCAGGAAATTCTCGACACCACTTACTTCCTCGACCGCGACATGCGCCACTACGTGACACCAGCGCGCAACAATCACACCCATGCCATGGCGTATCGGCAGATTCTGGCGATTTCCTTCTCGCGGCCCGGGACCGCTTTCGACATTGTTCGCTAATCAGATCACCCCAATCGACGGCGTCGAGTGCTCGACGCCGGTGGTGCTGCGACGCGCCACGGCCAAGGATGCGCAGCGCATGGAGCGCTTCTTCCGCCAGTTCGACGAAGTGTCCTTCTGCGAATGGCAGGACGCCAAGTGCCTGCGCGGCGTGCTGATCCAGAAAACCACCACGGCCTATCTCGCCTTCGACGTCGCTGGCGAAATCGTCGGCGCGGTGCTCGGTGGCATGCTCGGCAGTCGCGGCACCATCAACCACTTGGCCGTCAGCCCGCGCTATCGCAGCCAAGGCGTCGGTCAACGACTGGTTGAAGCGGCGTCGTCGGACATGAAACGCGTCGGTGTGTTACGGATGTTTCTGTTCGTCGACGATGCTAACCTCGCGGGCAAGCGTTTTTGGACTGCCCAGGGTTTTTGCGAGCCTCATGGCGAACGGACATTTGAGAGGGATCTATGAATGAAACGTCCGGCAGTGCGCCGTTGATGGTCAACCATCAGCCGTCGCGCACGTTTGCCGAAGCCAGCCCGGTGGTCGCCGGTTATTTCACGGTGTCATTCGTGTTCGGGTTGATGGCCGTCAACGCCGGGTTGCCGATGTGGCTGCCAGTGGCGATGTGTTTGTTCGTATATGCCGGCGCTTCGCAATTCGCCGCGCTGGCGCTGATCTCCAGCGGCGCCTCGCTGACGACTATCGTACTGACCACTTTCCTGATCAACGCGCGGCACATGTTGATGTCGGTGTACATGGCCAAAGCCCTGCGCGCCCTCGGTTTGAGCCGCATGGAACGCTGGGCTTATGCCGGCGGCCTGACTGACGAATCCTTCGCTTTCCACAGCGTTAAACTCGGCACTGGCGCGCCGGTCAACGTGCGCTATCTGATCGGCTTCAACCTGTTCTGCCACACCTCGTGGGTGCTTGGCGGTTTGCTCGGCGCGGTCTGCGCGCAGTACGCGGCGCACCTGATCAAGTATCAGCTCGACTACGCCCTGACGGCGATGATGCTCTACGTGCTGGTGTCGCTGTGCAACACCCGCAACAAACTCATCGCCGCTGCGGCCGCTGTGCTGTGCATGGGCGCGTTGAGTCTGGTCGGCAGCTCGCCGTTCAATGTGTTTATCGCCACGTTTGTGGGCTGCGGAGTGGGTGTATGCCTGACCAAACGTTCCTGATTCTGGTGGTCGCGCTGATGATGGCCGTGACCTTCCTGCCACGCGCCCTGCCACTGCAAGTCAATACCGAGCACTGGCCGCCGTTCGTTGCGCGGGCGCTGGAATACCTGCCGGTGGCGATCGTCGCTGCGATCAGCCTGACTCCCTTGTTGATCAAGGATCAGCACATACAGCTCGATCGCCCGGAATTCTATGCCGCAATTCCGACGTTGTTATGTGCGTATTTCAGCAAAAACCTCTTTCTCAGTGTGGCGGTTGGGACGGCTGCGTACATTGCGCTCGGCTCGTTCATGTAGCGGCAGATCGACGACGTCGCTCAGCGCCTGGCTCGACAACTCCGGATTGTTCACCGCCAGGCGAACTTCGAGGAAATCCTCGAACCCGGGGAAAATCGTCAGACCGTTCTTCTGCGCGGCCTCACGGGAGACCATGCCGACCGCGTCCATCTGCGTGATCAGCGACAGCGTCAACGTTTCACTGCACGAATAGACCATGCGCTGGCCGTTCTCGTGATTGCCCAGCCCGGCGTCGAGAAAACGCAAAAAGCTGTGGGAATACGGACAATCTTCCGCAGGACGTACCTGAAATTTGTTGCCCAGCAAGGTCAGTGGATCATTCTCCTGACCGCAATGCGCGCCGACCACCTGCACCTGCACATCGGGCAAGACAATGCTCGGCAAACCCGGCCGCTGCGGGCCGATCAGCACCGCGAGGTCAAAGTCTTCGTTCTTCAGCTTGCTGAGGTTTTCCATCGACTCGGCGTAGCTGAATTCCATCTGATAATCGGGAAACACCTCGATCAGGCGTCCGATCATTCGCCGGTTGAAGTCCGGCGACAGGGTGTTGTTCAACGCAACCTTCAACGTGCGCTGGCCCGGCACTTTCAATGCCTCGACTTTCTCTTCCATCTGTCGCGTGGCAATCAGCACTTTGTCCATATACGGCGTCAGCTCAGTGCCTTGCGGCGTCAGCGTCAGCCCTTTGTTGGAACGTCGAAACAAGCGGAAACCGAACTGCTCTTCGACCTTGTTCAACTGCGCGGCCAACGCCTGCACAGTCAGGCACGAATGCTCGGCTGCGGCCGACAAAGAGCCGGTCTGCACGATGCGCATGAGGTTGCGTAAGGTTCTGCTATCCATGGGTAATGCCCTCTGAAGTGGGCTGGGTATTGTTGTTTACGAGACTGCCGGTCAGGCGCCATATGCTGGCTATATTCCTGTACCTGAGCATAGTTGTCGCGGGTTTAGTAGCGAATCGATGTCCCCGCCGATGGCTGGAGGCTGACACAGGATCGGGGTTTTTGGTGACGTAGGGGTGATGGGGGTCAAAAAAAGTGCGTGGTTTTGGTGCGTAGCGGCGATTTTTCACGGGGAAACGGCTGACAACGTTAGTGGTTTTGGCCTGCGAAATACGTGGATGCGTCCTAGGCGAACTTGCGACCGAGCTGATAGCGGCGACTTGTTAAAGCAGATGAAGTGGCAGTGGGAAGGCATCAAGCCTATGTGGCTGCGGATCTGAATGAGGTGAGCGAATTGAGTACATCACAAGAAGCGGTTGATCTGGACTGCCCAAGTGGCACCCGGCAGCACCAGGTTATTGAGATTCGAGAACGGCCTTCCGTTGCACGAATCCCTACGGATAAGACAGCTCAAGCGATGTTGGAAGCACTGAATATTCTGCAGCGGTTTGAGTCGGTCGACGGAATGCTCAAATAATTGAGGCAATAAAAAACCGACATCGCTGTCGGTCTTTTTTTACTCCCCAAATAGGGAAAGAGGTCTCACCCGGACACTGATCCTCAGGTCATCAGTGGGGTTCCTAACGCCGACTATCGCCACCTGATGGCAGTCGGTTTCGCGCTCTTGGGCCGATTCTCGGCATCGCGAGTAAAGCTGTCAATCTGGGTTTGGGTCATTGTCTCTACGCTTGCGAATCAGATTTATAAATTGGTTCATATCTGTACTAGTATGAAAGCAAATCAAATCAGGAGAGGCGCAATGACTACCTCATCCCCAGCCCTCATCCCACGTGAACAACTTGACGCCCCCGAAGCCGGCCGCGTCGCGCTGAAGTTCTTCTTCAACCTCATGGAGCGCTGGGGCTGCAGCGCCGAGCAGCAGCGTAAATTGCTGGGCGGCGTCGGCAACACCACGTTCTACAAATACAAACACCTGCCGAACGTACGTCTGCCCAATGACACGCTTGAGCGCATCTCTTACCTGATGGGTATTCACAAGGCGCTGAGTATCATCTTCAGCAACAGTCGCGACCGCGCCTACACGTGGGTCAGCAGCCCGAACACGGCGGCGCCGTTCAATGGGCAAACGGCGCTGGAATACATGCTGGCTGGGCGCGTGATCGATATCGCCGACGTTCGCCGCTACCTCGACGGGGTGCGCGGTTGAAAGTGCCTGATTTGGTGGATGTGCAATGGCCGCGAGCCTATCGGATCGTCAACAGCAGCTTCCCGCCGATTGCGCTGTTCGAAGATGTGCTCGATCCCGAAGACCTGGAAGTTGCCTACGCGATTGAAGCGCTGACCAATGATCGCCTGATCGAACAGGCCGGGGTTCTCGCCCGAGTGAGAACCGAAGACCGACTCTCCGGCCCCGGCTCGACTCCGGTGATGGCTGCGTTTACCCACATCGGCAAACGCAGTCGTTTCTGCGATGGCACCTTCGGCGTTTACTATGCTGCGAGCAGCCAAGCCGCGGCCATCTCCGAAACCTGTTATCACCAGGAACGATTTCTTGCGGCGACTCAGGAAGCGGATCTTGAGTTGACCATGCGGACTTACGTTAATCGGGTGGTTAAACCGTTACACGACATTCGTCACGATCACCCCGAGCTGCACAATCCGGATCCGAAGGCTTATGGGCCGTCTCAGCTATTCGCCCGTCAACTGCGCGAAACCGAGTCGTGGGGACTGCTCTACAACAGCGTTCGCCTACCGGGCCATGAATGTGTCGCCGCGTTTCGACCTCCAGCAGTATCGATTCCGAAGCAGGGCAAGCATTTGCGGTATGTGTGGAGTGCGAGTCAGCAGAAGATTTCGTTTGTGCTTGAGATCAGTCAGGTCTGAAACGCAAAAGCCCTCGCATCGGCGAAGGCCTGACACCGGCGTTCACATCAACGGCTTGTCCGCGGCGGATCCATCACTTTCACGACATCATCGATCAGCGCTTTGCTCAATTCCTGCAAATACTGCGAGGCATAAGCGTGAAGATCAGGATCGCGCGAGACTGAAGTGTCCGCAGTGAGTAGTCGAGAGATGTGAAGCAAGTGTGAGGCGTGGGAAAGGGCGGCGATTACCGGCACACCACGATTGGTGCGAAACATTGCTTGATTGGAGTGTAAGGAAAAGTGGGTGAGGCCGAGGGTTTTCAGATCTTGAGAGTTGGTCATTTCGCTTCACCTGCCGTTGAGATAAGCGGGCGTGAAGTGATCGGTGTTGCTGACGGGCGGATTACGGATGGATCAATGGCTTTCATTTTTGAACTCCCTGTATCAAATGAGAGCTGCCATTTCGTTCTCAGGCGAAAGGGTGGCAGCTATGCGCAGGCTGAGAAACCGGAGATACAGGAACCCGGCAGACCCGAAGGTCTCCCACGCACAGCCGCCATTGCACGTGAATGCGGACACTAAAACAGCGTCGGCAATCGTGGTTTGGGGCGCTGGTGCGCCTGCATCTTACGCGGGTTCTCAGGCCCGGTCGCTGAATTGGCAGCGACGGGTTTGACGTTAGCTTGGGGAGTGTCAGGCGTGCAATCGTGGCCAGTAGTGGCTCTGCTTGGCTTCTCGTTACAGCAGATTTCTCAGGATTTCGCGCCATGCGTTTTTGTCGATCACGACTTATCCTTAGCCTTTCTTAAACAACAGAACGAGGAGATCAGCGTTGGTCGATGAACTGCAGGAATTCCAGCAGGACTTACTGGAGTCTGTACGTCAGATGAAGGCCGGTGAGGCCGCGCGCGTAACGCAGATGCTGCTCTCTGCGGCGGAGGAACAAAGCGTCGAGGCATCAAGCACTCTTGGATTGGGAAACCGGGTTGCCATTGACTCCGCCGGTTCAGTGCGCTGAGAACGCCGCTCATGCAATTCCACTTTTTATGGGCGCGCCCTAATTATAGCCATTTCATAGTTTGGCATAAACGCGGAAATTTGAGCGTTTTGCGCAAAAGCCGTGCTTTGTGGGAGAAGGGCGTCTGGCGATTAAATCGACTTGTGCGGAGGAGAGGCACTATTTCTACTGAAGTTGAAACGCTGCAAAAAATGTAAACCACCCAGAAACAACAAAGCCCCTGCATTTCTGCAGGGGCTTTGTTTTGTATGGTGCCGGCACCAGGAATCGAACCCGGGACCTACTGATTACAAGTCAGTTGCTCTACCATCTGAGCTATACCGGCGTTGTGGGCGACGATTATAGCGATTGGGTGGTTTCTGTAAACCCCTGAATTCAGACTATTTTTGCGGGAGGTCGGATCATGCCCTGCGCAGCACGTTGTGCAGTTTCTGCAGAGCACGCCAGGCGCGATTGTTCTGCATGGCGTGGAGTTGCGCTTCGGCGCGTTCAGCGCGTTGTGTGGCGGCGCTGATTTGGGCCAGGGCGTCGGCTTCGCTGGGGCTGACGGGGTGGGCGAAAGGGTGCCCCAGGCACAGCTGGAAGTTGTCGAGCTGGCAGGGCGGCATGTCGAAGGCCGGTTTGAGGTTCAGGTGTTCGTCGGCGAGAAAATAGCTATTGAGGCCGTCGAAGCAGACGTTCTGGTAGCCGGCGTCGGTGACCAGGTGTTCCCAGGTGTGGTCACGTTCGAACGGGGTTTCGATAAGGATAAGCCACGGGCGGAAGCGACTGAAGTCCATGCCGCGCAGCACGGTTTCTTCGTGGCCTTCGACGTCTATTTTGAGGAAATGGATGGGGCGGTGGGCGGCGTGTTCTTCGCAGATCGAGGTCAACGTGCGGGCCTTTACGGTCAGGCTCTGCACCTCCAGGCCACGCTCCTTGCGCTCTTGAGCGATCACCGGGTCGGCGGTGGACAGGCCGGTACCGGGAATGCCGTAGAAGGTGATTTCCCCGGGCGCATCGCTGGCGATGCATTGCAGAATGGTATCGCGTGGGCGTTGTTGGACCAGGGCGTCGTGGAAGCTTTGCATCGGCTCGATGTTGATACCGCTCCAGCCACGATCATAAAAGGCCTTCGTCACTGAATCATGGATTGGATCGTTGGCGCCGACGTCGATGTAGAAGCCGTTTTCAAAGAATTTGAGTGCGCGCCACAGGCGGATGTCTTCGAAATTCTGTGCATATGAAATGAACGTCACGGTCGCTCCCTGTCAGTGGTTTGTTCTTATTGGTTGCAGTGCTGCCTGCCCGGTGTGAGCTTGTATAGCAAGGGCGGAGGGTGGGCGCAATTTACTCCTGAAACAGTCCGTCATTCGGCGGTTATGTCATTTCGATCTGAAGCTTATGCACAACGGGAAGCTGCACCGGGGCGCCTGCGGGGGATTTTGTGGACGCGTTCTCGTTTTGTTCGCAAATCCCTGTTTTACAGGTTTTTTATTTATATGAACAAAAAATGACCAGAGCTGTTAATGGCTCGTAACAGGCGTGGATATTGGATCCATGAGAAATTCATCAACAGAGTTATCCACAGGTTGGAGCGTTTAAGCGCGTTCGGCCAATAGCAGCAAATTACGGGGTGTGAGTCGAGCTGCGCAAAAAGTGCCGAGACGTACAGCGTAGCCTTGTTCTTCCAGAAAAACGGCTCGGTCCAGGTTCAGCCAAAGCTCCAGTGGCCGTCGGAACAATCCTCGGAGCAATTCCAGGTTGCGAACTTCGGCCAACCGCTGCCAACCGGCCGCTTCCAAGGCTGACCAATCTGGCGAGCCGATTGTGGATAACTCTTTGAGCGCGGCCAGATCGCGACAGTAATCGGCGAACGGTTTATCCAGCCAGGCACTGGGCAGAGATGGCGTCGGCAGGTATTCGTCGACGCCGCGCACTTGGCGTTGCAGCAGATCGAATGCCAAACGACGGGCCATCGAGGTGTCACGCTGGCGTCGGACGCGTGCACCGGCGGTGACGGTTTCGCTCATCGGCAGCGCCAGATCCTCCAACGAGAGTTGTAGGAGCGATCGTGATCCGGCGCGGGACAATGCCTGATATTCGCTGCGTTCGATGCGGTTGTAGCAGCAGGGTGCGATCGCCATTTGCTGGCAACCGGCAGCGCTGGCCAGTTGCATCAGACGTACATGCAAATCGCCGCAGGCGTGGAGAGCGACGGGCGTGTGAGTTGAGCTCAATACGGCAGAGGCATCAGTCGTCAGTACGTCTTGCTCCACATGCAAAGCGTGCAAGTGATGACGCTGACTTAACGCCTGACCGCTGGCGACCAATAAAGGATCGTATTCAACGCAAGTCAGTTGCTGCCCCGCGCCCAACAAGCGTCGTCCCAAATGCCCCTTGCCCGAACACCAGTCCAGCCAATGCGTCGGCTGCGAGGCGAAAGACAAACGACTGGCAAACGCCTCGATCTGCTGCCACTTGCGTCCCGGCACATCGACATTCAATCGATGGCCGGCGGCTTCCAGCGCGTGGCCCGGCAACTCACCCACCGCGCTCAACTCAGCCGACAACGCCGCCAATGAGGCGAACGGCTCCGGCGCATCAGCAAGATCAGCAGGTTGGTTGTGAGCGTTTTCTGCGTCTTCCAGCGACCGTCCGCGTAGCCACAAGGCCAGCTCCGGGTAGGACGCTTCCCAGGCAAGCGAAAGATGAGTGAACGGTCGAGGTTTCCACAGCGCTTGATGGGCTGTGAGAAAATCATCCAGCGCCGTGAAACGGGCGAGTAAGTCCTCGCCCGTCAGCACGTGGGAAATGTCAGCGCCCTTGGCAGGCATCGACGCGCAGCCAGCGCTCCAGCAGCTTGAAGCCGCGTACGAGAACGTAAGCCATCAGCAGATAGAACACGCCAGCAGCGAAGAAGATCTCTACCGGCAGATAGGTGCGGGCGATGATTGTGCGTGCCATGCCGGTCAGCTCCAGCAAAGTCACGGTGCTGGCCAGCGCACTGGCCTTGAGCATCAGGATCACTTCGTTGCTGTAGGCCGGCAGGCCGATGCGCGCGGCACGCGGGAGGATGATGTAGAACATCGCTTTGGGCTTGGACATGCCCAAAGCCCGCGCCGCTTCGATTTCGCCGGGTGGAATCGCCTGAATCGCCCCGCGCAAGATCTCGGCGATGTACGCCGCCGTGTGCAGGGTCATGGTCACGGTCGCACACCAGAACGGATCGCGCAGGTACGGCCACAAGGCGCTTTCGCGCACCGCGTCGAACTGCGCCAGGCCGTAGTAGACCAGGAACAGCTGAACCAGCAACGGCGTGCCACGGAAAAAGAAGATGTAAGCGTAAGGCAGCGAGCGTACGTACCACAGCTTCGAAGAGCGGGCGATGCCCAGCGGAATCGCCAGCAGCAGGCCGGCAATCACGGCGATGGCCACCAGTTCCAGGGTCAGGGTCGCGCCCTGCGCCAGTTTCGGCAGCCACTTGATGATGACTTCCCAGTTCATTAAGCGCTCCTCGCAAAGCCGCGAGCGGCGCGTTTTTCCAGGAAGTGCATGCCGGTCATCGCCAGCACGGTCAGGCCCAGGTACATGATCGCGGCGACCATGTAGAAGGTGAACGGTTGTTTCGACACGGTCACGCCGATTTGCGCGTGACGCATGATTTCTTCCAGGCCGATCACCGAGACCAGTGCGGTGTCTTTCATCAGGATCATGAACAGATTGCCCAGGCCGGGCAGGGCGATGCGCCACATCTGCGGCATGATCAACCGGGTGAAGATCCGCCATTTCGATAGACCCAGGGCCTGGCCGGCCTCACGGTGGCCTTTGGGAATGGCGAGGATCGCACCACGGAACACTTCCGTGGCGTAGGCGCCGAAGCACAGTCCGAGTGCGATCACACCGGCGGCGAAGGCGTTGAGTTGCAGGTCGGGGTTGCCGAAGAACTCACCGAGGGCGCGCATAAGGTTGACCGTACCGAAGTAGATCAACAGCACCCAGAGCAATTCCGGGACGCCACGCACCAGGGTCGAATAAGTGCCGCCAAGCCATTGCAGCGGCTTGTACGGGGAAGTCTTGGCCAAGGCGCCGAGCAGGCCGAGCACCAGTCCCAGGCACAGGGCGGTGAGAGCCAGTTGGACGGTCATCAGCGCGCCGGCAGCGAGGGCCGGGCCGAATCCGTAGAGGTCGATAATCATGGGTTTCTGTTCAAATTGCGGCAGGCAAAGTCGGGAGATGGCGCCGTTGCATCACGGCGCCAGTCCCACAGGTCAGGATCAGTAGATGCTGAACGGGAAGTACTTGTCGTTGATCTTCTTGTAGGTACCGTCGGCGACGATTTCCTTCAGGGCGGCGTTCAGCTTCTCACGCAGTGGGTCACCTTTACGCACAGCGATGCCGATCTTGTCGCTTTCTACGACCGGGTCGCCTTTGAACTCGTAGTTCTTGCCGGCGTCGCTTTTCAGCCAGTCATAGTTGGCGTACTTGTCGGCGAGGATCGCGTCGACGCGACCGGAGGTCAGGTCGAGGTAGGCGTTTTCCTGAGTGTCGTAGAGGCTGACCTTGATGTCATCTGCGTAGGTGTCTTCCAGCCAGGTACCGGCCAGGGTCGCACGCTGGGTACCGATGGTCTTGCCTTTCAGCGAGTCCTTGTCGGTTTTGAAGTCGACGTTTTTCGGCGCGATGAACTGCAGCTTGTTCGAGTAGTACGGTTCGGTGAAGTCGACCGCGCCTTTGCGCTCGTCGGTGATCGACAGCGAGGAGATCAGGAAGTCGAACTTCTTCGCGTTCAGGGCCGGGATGATGCCGTCCCAGTCGGAAGTGACCACGGTGCACTCGACTTTCATCTTCGCGCATAGAGCGTCGCCGATGTCTTTGTCGAAGCCGACCACGTTGCCGCTGGCATCTTTATTGTTGAACGGCGGATAGGCCGCTTCAATGCCCATCTTCAGGGTTTCAGCCATGGCACCGGCGCTGAACGCGAGGGTGACGGCGGCGGCCAGGAAGACCTTCTTGAAATTCTGCATGCATGTTGCTCCGTTAGCGGTTGCTGGACATGAATTGTTTGCAGCGCGCCGAAAGCGGGTTTTCGAACACCTGCTGAGGCGATCCTTGCTCTTCTATAAGGCCTTGGTGAAGGAACACCACTTCGCTGGAAACCTGACGGGCAAAGCCCATTTCGTGGGTCACGAGCAGCATGGTGCGGCCTTCTTCGGCCAGTGCGCGGATGACACTAAGTACTTCCTGAACCATTTCCGGGTCAAGCGCCGAGGTGGGCTCGTCGAACAGGATAACCTTCGGTTGCATCGCCAGCGTGCGGGCGATTGCTGCGCGCTGTTGCTGGCCGCCGGACAGTTGCGCCGGGTAGGCGTGGCGCTTGTCGGCGATGCCGACCTTGGCCAGCAGCGCTTCAGCGACTTCGATCGCTTCGGCTTTGCTCTGGCCGAGCACGCGGCGCGGTGCCTCGATGATGTTGTCGAGGATGCTCATGTGCGGCCACAGATTAAAGTTTTGAAACACAAAACCAATCTCGGAGCGCAGGCGATTGATCTGTTTGCCATCGGCGGCAACCAGTTCGCCATTCTTGGCGGCCTTGAGCTTGAGTTCTTCACCGGCCACCAGAATCTGGCCCTGGTGCGGGTTTTCCAACAGGTTGATGCAACGCAGGAACGTGGACTTGCCGGAACCGGAGGAACCGAGGATCGAGATCACATCGCCGTCGCGGGCGGTCAGCGAGATGCCTTTGAGCACCTCCAACTGTCCGTAGCGTTTGTGCAAGTTGCGGATTTCAAGCGCGGGCGTGGCCTCAGCCATGTGCGTTCCTCATATATGTTGCGCTCCTGCTGTTGGATGGCCTTCCTGGCGAGGCGGCCAAGCTAGCATAGCGTTTCAATGGCAGCCAACAGCGCTACGAGCGGTTAACGGGTGGCATGTGGCAGGTTGTCGCATCGGCACAGCAGACTGTCGCCCCATCAACAACCGAACGGGTGTTTGATCGTGCAAACCCGTGGGTGTCGCGTAAAAAAAGGCGCGATGTTGCCAGCTTTGGCGGGGTGTTGGAAGCGCTATCCGGCCGAACGTTCCGGATTCGCCCTTTTATTGTGCATCCCACACTTTTTCAGTGTGTTTCTGGTGCGCGAATTCGTCTTGAAAGTGAGTCGCAGGGTAACGCTCTGGCGAATAGCCATTAATCTCAAGGACTTGCGATGACCATCCGGTCGCGCGCAAAGCCGCGAGCCAAAAGACTTTGAAACATTTTGGCGCATTTATTGCGTGCAGAATCCGGAACGCCCTGTTGGTTTCTTTTTACGAGAAAGAACATACCAGGCAGGACGGACTGAATCGCATTCCTTGCAAAGGTAGTTTCGATGAGCAGTACCCCAAGCTCCAATGGCCTCGAACAGGGGCTCAAACCGCGTCATGTGACCATGTTGTCGATCGCTGGTGTCATCGGCGCCGGTCTGTTCGTTGGCTCCGGCCACGCCATCGCTGCCGCCGGCCCTGCCGTGCTGCTGGCTTACGCCGCCGCTGGTACCCTGGTGGTGTTGGTGATGCGCATGCTCGGCGAAATGGCCGTTGCCTCGCCGGACACGGGCTCCTTCTCGACGTACGCCGACCGTGCCATCGGGCATTGGGCCGGTTTCACCATCGGCTGGTTGTACTGGTGGTTCTGGGTGTTGGTGATTCCGCTGGAAGCCAACGCCGCTGCGACCATCCTGCACGCATGGTTCCCTGACGTCGGCATCTGGGCGTTCGCGCTGGTCATCACCATGCTGCTGACAATCACCAACCTGTTCAGCGTGAAGAATTACGGCGAGTTCGAATTCTGGTTCGCGCTGATCAAAGTGCTGGCGATCATCGGCTTCATCATCCTCGGTCTGGCGGCGATCTTTGGCTTTCTGCCGAACAGCCAGGTCAGCGGCGTTTCGCACCTGTTCGACAGCGGCGGCTTCCTGCCTAACGGCATGGGCGCGGTGCTGGGTGCAATCCTGACCACCATGTTCTCCTTCATGGGTACCGAAATCGTGACCATCGCGGCCGCGGAATCGAAGAACCCCGGCAAGCAGATCTCCAAGGCCACCAACTCGGTGATCTGGCGGATTGGCTTGTTCTATCTCGTGTCGATCTTCATCGTTGTCGCCCTGGTGCCGTGGAACGATCCTACGCTGGCCAACCTCGGTTCCTACCAGACCGTGCTTGAGCGCATGGGCATCCCGAACGCGAAGATGATCGTCGACATCGTGGTTCTGGTTGCGGTGACCAGCTGCCTGAACTCGGCGCTGTATACCTCGTCGCGCATGCTCTTCTCGCTCGGCAAGCGTGGCGATGCACCGGCCATGGCGACGCGGGTGAACAAAAGCGGTACGCCTTACTGGGCGGTGATGCTGTCCACCGGCGCAGCGTTCCTGTGCACCTTCGCCAACTACGTGGCCCCGGCCGCGGTGTTCGAATTCCTGTTGGCCAGCTCCGGTGCAATCGCTCTGTTGGTGTATCTGGTGATCGCATTCTCGCAGTTGCGCATGCGTAAACAGCGTATGGCGCGCGGCGAGAAAATCGTCTTCAGCATGTGGCTATTTCCGGGCCTGACCTACGCGGTGATCATCTTCATCGTCGCGGCCCTGACCATCATGCTGTTCCAGGAAGCGCATCGCGTGGAGATCCTCGCGACTGGTTTGCTGAGTTTGATGGTGGTGGCTGCCGGTCTGTTGGTGGCACGCCGTCGCAAGCTGGAAAAACGTGGCGCGGTGGTGTTGAACTGATCCGTAACGCGTAATGCAAAACGGCCGCTGTCAGTAATGACGAGCGGCCGTTTTTGTTTTTGAGCGTGGTTTATTCGCTCTTGTCTTCCTGCGCTTCCACCGACTTGCCATAAGCATCCAGCGCAACCCCGAAATCGGTGATGAACTGTGGCTCGCTCAGCCAGGCCTGGGCCTCTTCGATCGTTGCGCCTTCGGCCCACATGCGGTAGTCGATCAACATGTCGGCGGCCAGGTGGGTGGCGGCCATGCCTTCGTTGTCGGCGTTTTCCATGTCCAGCAGCTCTGGATGGTCAACGATGACGAACGCCAGTTCGCGCAGTAGCGTCAGCAGCATTTCATTGCGGCTGACGGCTTCGGCGTCGCGCATTTTGCTGAACATCGCCAGGACGTATTCCGGCACCGGCTCGGCGAGGTGGTCGAGGTCTTCGTCCTGTTCCAGTGGCTTGCGGCCGACCATACGGATTTGCTTGGCTTTGGCCTTGGCGCGTTTGGCGCGTTTCTGTTGCTTGTTCAGGGATGCCATGGGAACTCAGTTCTTCTGTTGGGTTTGTGCGGCAATCGCGTCGGACGCCGCCACATAGTCGGCCTGGAAGGCCGGGGATTCGATCCACGCCAGCGCGCCGGCCTCGTCGGTTTCCTGCGACCACTGGCGATACTCGATCAGTGCGGCGAGGATGAAATCCATCGCGCCTTCTTCGCCTTCCTGTTCGTAAACCAGTTCCAGCAGCGGGTCTTCGAGGAACGCGGTGCACAACGCTTGCTGGCTGATCTTCTCGGCGTCGATCATTTTCTTGAACAGCTCGGTCAGGTCTACCGATTCGAAATCAATGCGGTCGTCGTTCGGGTCCAGCTCGACCGGCGCTTCGGCGCGTTTGGTGCGGTTCTGCTTGGCCTTGGCTTTGGCCCGGGTGGCGCGTTTTTGCTGCTTGTTGGCGGAGGCCATGATGTGTTCCGTCGTGCGTTGAGAGGGCTCAGCTGCGCGGGACTTGCCGCCCCGGTGTGTCGGGGGCCAGTGCACCGGTTTGCAGCCAGGTCAGAGCGATGGGCCATAGTGTGGCTTGGTATGCGCTGCGAAAAAAGGCGAAATGTCCGACTTGTTGTTCGCCGATGTCCTGCGGTTCGATGCGCAAGTGGGTTTTGGCTGCGTTGCTGAAGTAACCGAGCAGGCGTTCGATCGCCGCAATTGTGCCGTAGGGATCGTCGCTGATGCTGATCGCCAGTGTCTGTGCGCGGACGTTGGCGAAGGGCAGGGCGCCGCTCTTGTTCATCAGTGCCCGACCACTGGGGCGCCGTTCGTAACGTGCAGCAGGCGTGCTCCAATCGCGTACAACGCCGGTCGGCGTATCTTCCAGCCAGCCGAGTCGCTTGCCGGGGAAAAAGCCGCAGAACAGCGTCAGCAACGGCATCACGACGTGCCATTTGCCGAACATCCGCCAGCGATGTTCCGGCGCGTAGTCGCGCCAGTAAGCGAACTGCGCGCCGACTGTTACCAGCCGTCGGATAACCTGCCCGGATTCGCCCAGCCCCGCCGCGCAACCGCCAAAACTGTGGCCGACGACGTCAATTGGCTGACCGGGAAACTCCCGTTGCGCGCGTTTGAGCATCGCTTCGAAATCCAGTGCGCCCCAATCTGTCCACGAGGCGTTCAAGCCTTTGATCGACGCGGATCGTGATTCGCCGATGCCGCGGTAGTCGTAGGTCATCACGTCGAAGCCGTTTGCGAACAGATAAGCCGCGAAACGCGAGTAGTGGCGGCAACGTACCGACGTGGCGGCGCTGATGATCACTACAGGGCGTTGGCTATCAGGCAAGAACTGACGCCAGGTGAAACCGCCAAGTGCAAAACCGTCGGCGGCAGCTTCTTTGAAAGGCTCACCTTGCTCAGCAGTCAAGGTTGGCGACCCTGACTGCATGTCTTGCCTTGCGGGCGTGTCCTGACAGCTCATGACGCTCGACCTTGAAGAGTAAGCTGACAACGATAGTCTCAGCGCCGCCCGGCAACAATCCGCAAGTTTTACTCGGTGGATTGAGTGAGCCTGCGCTCCTCGATCAACGCCTGCTCGCGATTGAGTTCCGCGCGTAACTCGTCTTCACTCGGCAGGATCGTCTTGTAACTGCTGGCAAACAGTTGCTCATTGCCCTTGAGCATTGAGTAGCGCGCCACCGAGTCGTTGCTCTCGGCAGACAGAATAATCCCGACTGTCGGCTTGTCGCCCTCGCTACGCATGAGTTCGTCGTACATGCGCACATACATGTCCATCTGCCCGACATCGCGGGCGCTGAGCTTGCCGCGCTTGAGATCAATGATCACAAAGCATTTGAGCAGGTAGTTGTAGAACACCAGATCGATGTACAGATCGACGCCGTCGGTACTGATGCGTTGTTGGCGGGCGACAAAGGAAAAGCCTTTGCCCAGCTCGAGAAGAAAGCTCTGGAGATGGTCGATGAGGGCTTGTTCGAGACCGTCTTCCCTGTCCTTGCCCGTACGCCGGGCTCCCTCTTGTTCAAACTCGACAATATGCCTGCCGATCTGCCAGCAGGTTTGCACTTGAATCGTGTCCACCGCACGCAGCACTTTTTGCCGCGCCTGGCGAATCAGTTCGCCCAGCTTCCCCAGCAACGAATCGATTTTCGGGTCTTGCGTGTCAGCAGGTTTTAGCGGGCTCATTGGCTCTTCCACATCGTTGGATACAGGCGTCAAAGCATGCCAAGAGTCGCCGCGTGGGTATGTCGGGCGAGCCGGTGAAGTCGGAAGGAAGAGGGGATTGGTATTGCAGGACGTTGCCGGTGAAAGAGGCGTCAGACAGAAAGGGTCTGTAGTCCTTTTCGTACATGCTCGTGAGTCGTGGTGATTGCAAAGCCTGGGCGCGGGTACAATCCCGCGCCTCATCTTTTGTGACGTAGGGAAGTGCTGGTTTGAAAGGGATTTTGCGTGTTGTTGGTGTTGCAGGCCTCATGTTGCAGTTGGCAGGCTGCGGAACGTTTATCGGGCGTTTGAATGACGGTTTGTCCGATGCTCAGTATTACCGAGGCGTTGATGGCAACCTTCATCTACTGGGTGTGCGTGGCGGCGGCAGCGATGGCATGCCGGCGGCGATCGTCTGTTACATGATGATTGTCTGTCCGGTCATCACCGTCGTATCCCTGCCAGTGGATGCCGCGCTGGATACGGTTCTGTTGCCGATCGATTACATCAATACGCTTTAGGTTTTCTTTGCGCGGCGTTTGCTTTTCGGCGTGTGCACGGGCTCTTGAACCTTGCGATAGATCCACACGCCGAACACACCCACTGCCAGCAGAAACACTGTGCCAACGCTCTGCCAGACAAACTCGAACCAGAACAGCCGCGGTTGCAGGGCCAGGGTGTAAGTGCTGCGCGGGCCGCGATTATTGGTGGTGATAGAGCCGGTGATCCAGCTGTCGACCAGCATCCAGATCGACAACCCGGTGTCTAAAGTGATCAGTAGAGCAACGAGAACAGTCAGCCAGTAAGTCACCCGACTTGGGCGATAGGGTGGCGGATGGGGCAAGGGGATGCGCGTTTTCCTTTGGTTCATGACGCTTGTGACCTGTTTCCGGGATTGATGAACCGCGCTATCTCGCTTGCCAACTCCACTGCGCGTGGCGGGTTTTCCCTGAGCCACGTTGATACCGCGTGGTCGCAGCCTGGCAGGACGATTTTTTTCAACTGATCAGGTGCCAGGCTCTTTTCAATGGCCTCGATGACTTCGTACGGAATCGCGCTGTTGATCGCGCGAGCGCCCATTTGCTGTATCCCGGCAGACGTACCAGCGATCCCGCCAAAAGTGGTTGCCTGAAGGCCATCGTATTCGCCGATCACCAGCAAGACTTCCCCGTCGAACGTGCGCAGGAACTCCAGCGATGGCGAGTCAAGAAAACCGTAAGGCACCGAAATGGCGCTTTTGAAGGGTGACCCAAACGCTTGCTGCCAGGCTGCCTCCGCGTACAGGGCGGGACAGAACAGCACGATGCGTCTGACTGAAGCGCGATGTGCTTGCGCTACCTTGAGCGCCAGTGCGCCCCCCAGACTGTGACCGATCACTGTGCTGAGTTCGGCGCCAAGATGATCGGCAAACTGCAAAGCCTCCTGAAGGTTCTGCGCCAGTGAAGTGTCTTCAAGGGCAACATCGGCGCTGGGGCCGTGGCCGGAAAGATTGAAGCTCAGGCTGGCAATTCCCTGCGCCTGCAAGGGATACAGAATGGCGTTGAGTCGCGAATAGTCAGAGCGAGCGCCGTGAATGGCCAGCACTTTCGGCGTTGACGCTTCTGCGGCGGAACCGGCCAATACGCGACCTTCCAGTTGGTAGCCGGCGAAGGTTTGCGCAAAGAAAAACTCAGGGCCGGTTGGCGCCTCGTCAAACTGCAACCGAGAGCGAAGTCGCGACGCGCCGGTCAGCGCCAACCGATTGATCACAGGGCAGCCAGGGTGTGCAGGACTGCAACACGCAATGGATTGGTCTCCACGCTCAGCAGCTTGATCGCCAGGGCGCAGCAGACCACGATCAACATGGGTTTGATCAAGCGTGGGCCGACGCGGACAGCGGCTCTGGCACCCAGTTGTGCACCGAGGAAAGCTGCCAGAGCCATCGCAATCGCAATCGGCCAGATGATCACGCCTTTGGTGATGAAGACTGACAGCGAGCCCAGGTTGCACGACGCGTTGGCCAGTTTGGTGAAACTCATGGCCCGCATCATGCCAAGCCCGCAGAGCAGCACGAAACCGACGATAAAGAACGAGCCTACGCCCGGGCCGAAGATACCGTCGTAGAAGCCCAGGATCGGCGCCACGGTGAACGAGAACAGCAGAATGCCGATTCGCTTGCGTCGATCCTCATTGGCCAGTTTCGGCGAGAGCGCAAAGTAGATCGCCACCAGAATAAGCATGACGGGCACGCACACTTCCAGATAGCGCTTATCAATCGAACTGACCAACAGCGCCCCGCTGGCGCCCCCCAGGAACGCGCAGATAACCAGAAAGCGTCCTTCGCGCCACTCAATCATTCCTTTGCGAGCAAACGTGACTGTGGCTGATATGGTCGCCGAAGCAGCCTGGAACTTGTTTGTGGCTATCGCACTGATCGGGTCGACACCGGCCAGAAACAGGGCAGGCAAAGTAATCAAGCCGCCACCCCCGGCAATCGCATCAAAAAAACCGGCGCAAAATGCCACAAGCGCCAACATGCCAATTACATCCCAAGCCATTACGTTTTCCCTTTTTATAGTTATTGGCCAGTCATCCACATGACTGGCCATTCAACAGCCTTGCCGTGCGGTGAATATCAGCCCTGTATCAGCAGCGGATCGTCTGAAATGACAATCGGAGACGAGAACTTCGACAGGCCGAAGATGCGCACCAGTACACGTCGGTTGTCTTTGATGACATCGCGACAATGCAGCGCCCGGACGTTATTGATCACCATGGCCGACTCTTGCGTCAGTGTGTATTGAACCGGTGTTGCTTTACCCACGCTTTGGCAAAGTGCGGAATAAGCCTCTTTTACAAAATCCGAGGCGTTGTCGTTGACCGAAAAACGGTACGAGTTGAATCGCGCGGCGAATCCGACGTTGTCATCGAACTCCAGAATCGAAACATTGCGGCCATCCTCGCCCTTGCCGTTGACGAAAGAATCACTCCGTGTGAACTGGAAGCTGCCCGTTGTGAGTGCGAGGCATCCGGTGACGCCGATTTCATCCAGCAAGGGTGGCAATGGAATCACCGAGGTGGGCTCCAGGCTTGGATTCCATAGCGCCGACAGTATCAACGACGAGGGCGAGGGCGAATGCCCGTCCTGCGCGTTCACAGCACACCAGTACGGCGCTTCGGTGTGGGGGCCGAGGGCGAGACCGGAATGGGAGCTCAGCTCTTTGATTTCCGGTTCGTCATTGATTTTGGTCAGTCCGCCGCCCTTGAAGTTAGCGACGATTCGGACCAGTTTGCCTTCGTTGTCCATGTCGTAGGCAAAGGAGCTGTTATCCACCAGTTTCAACAGAATCTGATTGCGTGCCGCCAGACAAAGTACGTCGTAACGATTTTCCAGAGCGGCCAGCTCGGGCAGTTCATCCGGAGGGCTGGTGTCAGTGAATTTTTCCATGCCCTCAAAAATCAGCAGGGAAACGAGGCCGTCGGAGTACGCGCCAAGCAGTTCACACTGATCCTTGGAAAACGAAAACTTCAGCTCGGTCGCTGCCAGCGAGGCCTTGGACTTGGCGCCTGCGGCTTGTGGTCCGCCCATGGCTGCCAACGCTTCAGAGAAGGTGTGCAGCAGTTTTGCTTGTTGCTTATCAAAACTGAAAGTTCTGACTTCCTGTTCAACTAAAGACTCAACGGTTTTATTAGTGTGTTGTAGGACTTCGGTCATTGTTTACATCCCTGTCGTATCCGCTCCCCTTATATTTTTTGTGGGAGCTGTTGGCTGTTTCGATGCTGCAATGCGTGCCGAGCGCACGCAATGATGCGGACGTGGGCGAGTTGATACAGGTTTGGTTTTTTCAGGAGGGCACAGGGCGCTGTGACGCGACAGTTCAAACAAATGCTGAATGCCTGGTCAGTGTTTGCTGTCGCTTGCCTGACAGCTGAAACAACAGCAGATGACCTGCGCTGAGGTCTTGTCCTCCATGACAACTTTTTGATGGGTGTTAGTTCTGCGAGCGTTCCTGCTCGCAGACGCAACTGTCCGGGTGCCTGCAACAACCTCGGTAGATTCCCGATGCTGGAGGGCGCGGAGTGCGTTAATTGGGTGATGCGTTAAATGCTGATCGTCAGGGCTGAAGTGCCCGGCGATTATTCCGGGCAGTCAACAATGACCTGCCGGAAAAGCTGACGGAGCCTAACATCAAAATAATGGCCAGCAAAAGCACTGCAAGAGGGGGTGAGGGACGGCTTATCAAATCGCAGGCATAAAAAAACCCTGAATCTTGCGATTCAGGGTTTTCGGTATTTGGTGCCCAGAGACGGAATCGAACCGCCGACACGGGGATTTTCAATCCCCTGCTCTACCGACTGAGCTATCTGGGCAACGGGGCGCATTAAAAGGGTTTTTCGGATTTACGTCAACGACTTTTTTAAAATTTCTTAAATTAATTCCGTCGCTTACGATCCGACCCCCGATTTTGCAGGTTTTACTCTGCAGGCGGAACGTAGCCTTCGGCCTTGGCGTATTCCTCGCCGGAGAAGTACTTGTCCATTTCGCCCTGAAGATATTTGCGGTCTTCGGCGTTCATCATGTTCAGACGCTTTTCGTTGATCAGCAGGGTCTGGTGTTTCTGCCAGTCAGCCCAGGCCTTGGCCGAGACGTGGTCAAAAATGTCCTGACCTTTGGCGCCCGGGAAAGGAGCGCGGTCCAGCGCGGGCAGTTCTTCTTTGTACTTGCGGCACATTACGGTGCGGGTCATGGCGACACTCCTGCATTCAAGACGGCGGCCGCGCGTTCGAGCAAGGTTTTGACCGGGGCGGCGAGGCCCAGGCGCGGCGGGGTGGCGAGGTTATACCAGAGCCAGTCGGCCTCGGCCACGTGATGGGCGGCCTCCTGCACCTGAACCAGCCAGGGTTCGATGGACAACTGGAAATGGCTGAAGGTGTGGACAAGGCTCGGCAGCGCCTGCTGCTCGCCCATGGTCAGCGAGTGCTGAGCGGCGAGATGTTGCAGGTCGTTGAGGTCATCAAGTTCCGGCAGGCTCCACAGACCGCCCCACAAACCGCTCGAGGGGCGACGGTAAAGCAGAATCGCGCCGTCGCCGTTGGCGAGCATCGGCATCAGCGTGCGCTTCTGCGGGATCGTTTTGCGCGGCTTGGGGATCGGGTAGCGGGTTTCGAGGCCGAGCATGTGCGCCTCGCAACCCCGTTCCAACGGACACAGCAGACAACTCGGCTTGCTGCGCGTGCAGAGCGTGGCGCCGAGATCCATCATCGCCTGTGTGTAGGCGTTGACCCGATCGTGCGGCGTAAAGCGCTCAGCGTTGGCCCAGAGCTGTTTGGCGACCTTCGGCTCGCCGGGGTAGCCCTCTTGCGCGGTAAAGCGCGCCAGCACGCGTTTGACGTTGCCGTCGAGGATCGGCGCACGCAGGCCCATGCTGATGCTCGCAATGGCGCCAGCGGTGGACAAGCCGATGCCCGGCAGATCCGTAAGTTTTTCGACGTCGCGCGGAAATTCGCCGCCGTACTGGCTGACGACGATTTTTGCGGTCTTCTGCAGATTGCGCGCACGGGTGTAGTAACCCAGCCCCGTCCACAGGTGCAGCACTTCGTCTTCCGGCGCTTCGGCCAGTGCTTCTACCGTTGGCAGCGCGGCCATGAAACGGTCGAAATAGTTGAGCACGGTGCTGACCTGGGTTTGCTGCAACATGATCTCCGACACCCAGACCCGATACGGGTTGATGTCCTGCTGCCAAGGCAGATCGTGGCGGCCGTGGCGGTCGAACCAATCCAGCACCGCCGTGGAAAATTGCTCCGCTCTCATCGCTTGAACAGCCCCTTCAATGCGTTTTTCAGTTCCGGGCTGACCTTGTCACCGAGTTTCTCGTCGATCTTCTCACTGAGCTTGTCGCCGGCCAGTTTGGTCGCGACCTGACCGAGGCGATCGTTGTCGACGCGGCAGGCCTTGGCGCCCAATTCGAGCGGGCCACGGCAGCGCAGCGGCCATTCGACTCCGACGAATTTTTCGCCGACCTGACACGCCGGATCCGGCATGGCGCTGGTGTCGCCCTCGACGATGATGCCAACGCGGTAATCCATGCCGAGCACACGCAGGTCGATGTCGCCGTCACCGTTGACGGTCATGCCGGGGATGCGCACTTTCAGATCCGGGTTGCTGGCGACGCCGTTGCGGAAGGTCAGGTTGCCCTTGAGTTCCTGGAACGGCGTGTCCTTGCCGCGTGGCTCGCCGCTGAGGGTTTTGCGATTGAGCGTGGCGATGCCTTTGCACAGTTGCTGTTCAAGGTTGGCGTTGAGCAGCACGCCGTTGTTGATCACGAAACTGGCGTTGCCGTTGAGGGTGTCAATCAGCGCCTGCTGGCTGTTGCCGCTGCCGGTCACGTTGCTGGTCAGGGTCACCAGACCTTTGACCGGCGGATTCTTGCCTTGGCTTTCGAGAATTTTTTCAACAGGCACGCGGTTGAGTCTGGTCTGCAAATTCAGCACGGGTGCGTTCGGACGCACATCGAGGGTGCCGTTGGCTGCGAAACCACCGTTGTACAACTCGCCGCTCAGGTTGGTCAGGGTCAGCAAGCCGCCCTGGCCGGTAACCTTGAGCGCTGCGTTCTGGATCGGCAGTTTGTCGAGGGTCAACTGGCCGAAGGTCAGGTCGGCGTCCACGTCGAGTTTGGCCAGGCGTTCAACCGGCAACAGGCGCTCGGTGCTCCAGGCGGTTTTGCTTGGTTTGTCCGGCAGAGGCGTTGAGCCCGCGCCGGCCATGGCATCGGCTTCAGTGCTGGCAACTTCGGCCTGGCGCACCTGCGTGGCGCTATTGGCCTGCGCCGATTTTGGCGGCAGGTAACGGTCAGCGTTGAATGTGTCAGCCTTGAGGATTGCGCGCAGTGACTGCTTGGCGAAGTCTTCGACGGCGATGCGACCGCTGAAGCTGCTGTCGTCGAGTTTCAGGTTGATGTTGTCGAGTGCGATGCTGGTTGGCGTGGCGGCCACACGGCTGACCAGTTCGACCTTGCTCAGACTGCCTTCGGCCATGGCCGGGAGTTTCTGACCGATGCTGTCGACAAATTTCGCCAGGTCGAACTGGGCGATGGAGATGCCGCCGGTAATCTGCGGCGTCTTGTCGAGGTCGTTGACTTTCAGTTCGCCCAAGGCACGCAATTGGTTGGCAGAGATCTTGATACCAGTCCATTCGGCGACGTTCGCCGCTTTATCCAGTAATAACTGCCCCTGTGCGGCAAAGGTCATGGTCTTGCCTTGTAGCGGGTCGCCAGCCAGTTCGCCGGACAGCTTCAGGTCTTCCAGCTTGTAGCGTTGCAGAGCGCGTTCAATGCGCAGTTCGCCGGTGAGCTCGGTACGCACGCGCAGAACGGGTTGATTGGTGCCGAGGAATGCGGTGGCTTTTACCGGGATATTGGTCGAATCGTGTACCGGGCCGGTGCTCAACTGGATGCTTTCGGCGCTGAACTGCTTGCCGGTCTTCTCGTCGTTGTACTCAACGCGGGCGTTGTTGACAGTCAGGCTGTCGATATCGAGGCGGATCGGCTGCGGTGGTTTTTCCACCGCAACAGGAGCTTCGCTGGCCGGTTGGCCAGCCGTAGCGGCTGGCGGCGTTGCACCCGCCGGGGCAGGCACCTTGCCGATGTCTTCCCAGTTGCCATGGCCGTCCTTGTCGCGATTGAGGCGCAGGTTCAGACCTTCGACGCGCACGTCGCTCATTTGCACTTCACGGCGCAGCAGCGGTAGCACGCGCACGGACAGGCCGAGCATCTGCAAGTCGGCGAACGGTTCGGCAGGTTTGATCAGGGTGGCGACGCTGGCCTCGTGCAATTCCAGGCCAAGCCATGGGAACAGGCTCCAGCCGATATCGCCATTGAGCGTCAGCTCGATGTGGGCCTTGTCGCGGGCAATCTGGCGAATCTCGTCTTTGTAGTCGTTGGGATCGAAGAGGTGGGTCAGGGCAAAACCTGCCGCCACAATGATCAGCAACAACCCGAGAAGTACCAGACCCAGGATTTTGCCGAACGCTTTCATGGGCGAGTCCTTGTAATTAGTCGAATTCGTAATTTAGCCGGGGAGTATAGCGCTGCAACCGCCCGGTTCGCTGTGACGTCATGTTGCCAGCACCTCCAGCGGCACCTGCAACCTGGCGGCGAGTGCCTGAGCTTCAAAATGCCCTTCAGGCGCCAGCAGACGCAGTTCGGCCCCCGCTTGCGACGCCATTTTCTGCGCTTGGTTCACCAGCCGTTCGGCTACCCCACGGCGACGGGTAACTTTTCGTACGCATAAATGGGACAAGTACCAAACGTTGTGGTGCCTTTGCAGAAGCGCTGCGCCAAGCAGGCGATCATTGAAGCGTCCGGCAATCAGAGTCCCGTCCGCGAGGGCGCTTTCGATCAGTTCAGCCTCCCCGGAAAACGGCGCAAACAGCCATTCTGGCGCATCGCGATAGATCTTCTGCAAATCCTGCTGATCCTGATAACTGGCGTCTTTCACGGCTTCAACAACGATCGGCATGGCGTTTTCCTGAGTGGTACGAGAACAGATGACATAAAAAAGGTGATATCAGTTTGGTTTTTCTGTCACGTGCAAATGGTAACCTTCGCCCGTTCGTCCGTCCTTCTGCGACTTAACGTCGCGCCTTCAAGGAGCTTCACCCAAAAAAACGGTCATGCCTGCGTGCATAAAGGCCGGGGGTGAACAGTGGCTGGCGAACCATACTAATAATTGGGGGATACACAATGAGCACGAGCATCACGGCGGACGGCCTTCGCGCCGACCAGCCTGCGTTCCTGTCCAAGGAACGCATCATCGCCAAGCCCGGTTTCAACCGTTGGCTGGTGCCACCGGCCGCACTGGCCATCCACCTGTGCATCGGCATGGCCTACGGCTTCTCGGTGTTCTGGTTGCCGCTGTCCAAGGCGCTGGGCGTTACTGCTCCAGTGGCTTGCGCACCGGACATGAGCTTCATCGCACAGGTATTTTCGTCGCAATGCGACTGGCCGATCTCGATGCTCGGCTGGATCTACACGTTGTTCTTCATCTTCCTCGGCTGCTCGGCAGCGATCTGGGGTGGCTGGCTGGAACACGCCGGGCCACGCAAGGCTGGCGTGGTATCGGCACTGTGCTGGTGTGGCGGTCTGCTGATCTCGGCGCTGGGTATTTATACCCATCAGATCTGGCTGATGTGGATCGGCTCCGGCGTGATCGGCGGTATCGGTCTGGGTCTGGGCTATATCTCGCCAGTATCGACCCTGATCAAGTGGTTCCCGGACAAGCGCGGCATGGCCACCGGCATGGCAATCATGGGCTTCGGTGGTGGCGCGATGGTCGGTGCACCGCTGGCAACCGCGCTGATGAGCCACTTCGGTTCGGCTGAAGGCGTTGGCGTCTGGCAGAGCTTCGTGGCCATGGCCGCGATCTACTTTGTGTTCATGATCGGCGGTGCTCTGGCTTACCGCGTGCCGCCAACCGGCTGGAAACCTGAAGGCTGGACCGCTCCGGCGAAAAAGGCTTCCAACTCGATGATCACTCATCGCCATGTGCACGTGAATGTGGCGTGGAAAACCCCGCAATTCCGTCTGGTCTGGCTGGTGCTGTGCCTGAACGTTTCTGCTGGTATCGGCATTCTCGGCATGGCTTCGCCACTGCTGCAGGAAGTGTTCGGTGGCAAGTTGTTGGGTGTTGACGTGCCATTCGGTCAGCTCGACGCCGGGCAACTGGCTTCGATCGCCGCGATCGCTGCCGGTTTCACTGGTCTGCTGAGTCTGTTCAACATCGGTGGTCGCTTCTTCTGGGCCTCGTTCTCGGACTACCTGGGCCGCAAAAACACCTATTTCGTGTTCTTCGCCCTGGGTTTTGCCCTGTACGCGCTGATTCCGAACATGGGTCACCTGGGCAACGTTGCGCTGTTCGTGGCGGCGTTCTGCATCATTCTGTCGATGTACGGCGGCGGTTTCGCCACGGTTCCGGCGTATCTGGCTGACCTGTTCGGTACGCAGATGGTTGGTGCGATCCACGGTCGTCTGCTGACGGCGTGGGCGGCGGCTGGCGTGCTCGGTCCCGTGCTGGTGAACTACCTGCGTGAATATCAGCTGAGCATCGGCGTTGAACGCGCTGCCGCTTACGACATCACCTTGTACATCCTCGCCGGCCTGCTGGTGTTGGGCTTCCTGTGCAACCTGATGGTGCGTCCGGTGGCCGACAAGTACTTCATGACTGACGCTGAGCTGGCTGCCGAACAGGCGCTGGGCCACGACAAGGGTGCTGACGCCAGCACCGTTCTGGAGTGGAAAGCGGCGCCGGGCAGCAAGCCGCTGGCAATCGCTGCCTGGCTGGCTGTAGGTATTCCGTTGGCGTGGGGTGTGTGGGTGACCCTGCAGAAGACGGCGGTACTGTTTCACTAAGGTGTTAGCTGAATAAACACCGAACCTGTGGGAGCGAGCCTGCTCGCGAAGACGGAATATCAGTCAACTTAATTGTTGGCTGACCCACCGCATTCGCGAGCAGGCTCGCTCCCACATTTGTTTTTGCGCTGCCTGTAATGGCTTGTATGGACATGTCTACCCGCGACAGCCGGGGGTTCTATCCGTCAGTCATCTCACCTCTCGTGTTTCTGTTTCGGCCCCGCGTGCCTATAATGGCTGCCTTTTTCGCCCAATGATTTTGCGGAGCTGGTGATGGCCGAACGTAAGGCGTCTGTCGAGCGCGACACTCTGGAAACCCAGATCAAAGCCTCGATCAACCTTGATGGCACCGGAAAGGCCCGATTCGATATCGGTGTTCCTTTTCTTGAGCACATGCTGGATCAGATCGCCCGTCACGGGTTGATCGACCTGGATATCGAATGCAAGGGCGATCTGCATATCGACGACCACCATACGGTGGAAGACGTCGGTATCACCCTTGGCCAGGCATTTGCCAAAGCCATTGGCGATAAAAAAGGCATCCGTCGCTACGGTCATGCCTACGTGCCGCTCGATGAAGCGCTGTCGCGCGTCGTCATCGATTTCTCCGGTCGTCCAGGCCTGCAGATGCACGTGCCGTACACCCGCGCCACCGTCGGCGGTTTCGACGTTGACCTGTTCCAGGAATTCTTCCAGGGCTTCGTCAATCACGCGCTGGTCAGCCTGCACATCGACAACCTGCGTGGCACCAACACCCACCACCAGATCGAAACCGTGTTCAAGGCTTTCGGCCGCGCGCTGCGCATGGCCGTCGAACTGGATGAGCGCATGGCCGGGCAAATGCCATCGACCAAAGGCGTTCTGTAATGCAGACGGTTGCAGTTATCGATTACGGCATGGGTAACCTGCACTCGGTGGCCAAGGCCCTCGAGCACGTCGGCGCCGGCAAGGTGCTGATCACCAGCGATGCTGCGGTGATTCGTGAAGCTGACCGCGTGGTGTTCCCCGGTGTTGGCGCGATTCGCGATTGCATGGCGGAGATCCGTCGCCTCGGTTTCGACTCGTTGGTGCGCGAAGTCAGCCAGGATCGTCCGTTCCTCGGCATCTGTGTCGGCATGCAAGCCTTGCTCGACACCAGTGAAGAGAACGATGGCGTTGACTGCATCGGCCTGTTTCCGGGCGCAGTGAAGTTCTTCGGCAAAGACCTGCATGAAGACGGCGAGCATCTGAAAGTCCCGCACATGGGCTGGAACGAAGTGCAGCAGAAGGTCAGCCACCCGCTGTGGCATGACATTCCGGACATGGCGCGTTTCTACTTCGTGCACAGCTACTACATCGCTGCCGCCAATGCGCGGCAAGTGGTTGGCGGCGGTCACTACGGCGTCGATTTCGCTGCAGCGCTGGCCGACGGCTCGCGTTTCGCCGTGCAGTTCCACCCGGAGAAGAGCCATACCCATGGCCTGCAATTGCTGCAGAACTTCGCCGCGTGGGACGGTCGCTGGTAAATGGCTGCCAAGAAGTCCAGACCGCCGATCCTGACCCTCACTCCCGAACAGGAGAACGAGGCCAATCGCAAGATCCAACGGTTCATGGAAGACCGTTTCGAACTCGACCTGGGTTCGTTCGAAGCGGCGGAAATTCTTGAACTGTTTACCCGCGAAATTGCTCCGCACTATTACAACAGGGCGATTTTCGATGTGCAGACCCACCTCAAAGAGCGGTTTGAAAGCATCGAAAGCGACCTGTGGGCGCTCGAAAAAAATTAGGAGCAGCTGCAAGCCGCAAGCTTCAAGCTGCAAGAACTGGTACACCGCATGCTCGCAGCTAGTCGCTTGCAGCTTGCCGCTCTTTTGACGAAGGAAAAAGCATGCTGATTATTCCCGCTATCGATCTTAAAGACGGTGCCTGCGTACGTCTGCGCCAGGGCCGCATGGAAGATTCCACAGTGTTCTCCGATGACCCGGTGAGCATGGCTGCCAAGTGGGTGGAGGGCGGTTGCCGCCGTCTGCATCTGGTCGATCTGAACGGTGCGTTCGAAGGCCAGCCAGTCAACGGCGAAGTCGTCACCGCAATCGCCAAGCGCTACCCGACATTGCCGATCCAGATCGGTGGCGGCATCCGTTCGCTGGAAACCATCGAACACTACGTCAAGGCTGGCGTCAGCTACGTGATCATCGGCACCAAAGCCGTTAAAGATCCGGCGTTCGTCGCTGAAGCGTGCCGCGCGTTCCCGGGCAAGATCATCGTCGGTCTGGATGCCAAAGACGGTTTTGTCGCCACCGATGGCTGGGCTGAAATCAGCACCGTGCAGGTCATCGATCTGGCCAAGCAGTTTGAAGCCGACGGCGTGTCCTCGATCGTTTATACCGACATCGCCAAAGACGGCATGATGCAGGGCTGCAACGTACCGTTCACCGCTGCGCTGGCCGCCGCCACCAAGATTCCGGTGATCGCGTCCGGCGGTATCCACAATCTGGGTGACATCAAGTCGCTGCTCGACGCCAAGGCGCCAGGCATCATCGGCGCCATCACTGGCCGGGCGATCTACGAAGGCACCCTCGACGTCGCCGAAGCGCAAGCTTTCTGCGATTCGTACCAAGGCTGAGGACTGACCATGGCGCTGGCCAAACGCATCATCCCTTGCCTGGACGTGGACAACGGCCGGGTCGTCAAAGGTGTGAAGTTCGAAAACATCCGCGACGCCGGTGACCCGGTGGAAATCGCTCGTCGCTACGACGAGCAGGGTGCCGACGAGATTACCTTTCTCGACATCACCGCCAGCGTCGATGGCCGTGACACCACGCTGCACACCGTCGAGCGCATGGCCAGTCAGGTGTTCATCCCGCTGACCGTCGGCGGTGGCGTGCGTACCGTGCAGGACATTCGCAATCTGCTGAATGCCGGCGCGGACAAGGTGTCGATCAACACTGCGGCCGTGTTCAACCCGGAATTCGTTGGCGAAGCAGCGCAGCATTTTGGCTCGCAATGCATCGTCGTCGCCATCGACGCGAAGAAGGTTTCTGGCCCGGGTGAAACCCCGCGCTGGGAAATCTTCACCCACGGCGGGCGCAAGCCAACCGGCCTCGACGCGGTCGAGTGGGCGAAGAAAATGGAAGGCCTCGGTGCCGGTGAAATCCTGCTGACCAGCATGGATCAGGACGGCATGAAAAACGGTTTCGACCTCGGCGTGACTCGCGCAATCAGTGATGCGCTGGGCATTCCGGTGATCGCGTCCGGTGGTGTCGGCAACCTGCAGCATCTGGCCGATGGCATTCTCGAGGGCCATGCCAGTGCGGTGCTGGCGGCGAGTATTTTCCACTTCGGCGAATACACCGTGCAGGAAGCCAAGGCCTATATGGCGCATCGCGGGATCGTGATGCGTTAGATGGTCGTCGGTGCTGTGGCGGACTTCGCGTCGAGCGAGACCCGCCACATGATTCATTCTGCTATCCGGGATTGCGTAGGGTGCAGGTGATCAGTCCGAACCTCTGAAACACTCAGGTTTCGATCCATCGTGTAACTGCATAGCGTCAATGGCAGCGCCTGAACGGGGGTGTAAAACCCGTCGTCGACTTTGCTGTAGTGCTCAGGATTGATCTCGGAGCAATTGGTTTCTTCTGCCGGGCCCGTGTAGATCTGGGTCCAGAGATTGCGATCTGCCTCTTCACGGTACTTTATAAAAAGATAATTTCCGTCTGGCTCAATGGTGAGCGTCGGCGCGGGTAGTTGCATCGGAACGGGCGTTACGACTCTTGCTGCGAGGATTTGGGCGTTTCCAAGCAGTCGGCTATCGGCTTGTTGATCGATTGAGTTCACGCCAATCAAGCATAAATAATGCAGTCCGGCTTCTCGGCCAATCTCTGATTGCACTTTTGCGCTGGTTGTACTGATTCGGTCGCTGTAGTTGTCAGGTGAATAACAAGCCTGTGCATCACGAACAGTCTTGAAGCGATAGAACTCGGTACTCATGGAAAAATTGATATCCCACTTGGGTGTTGGTTGGCTGGTGCTGGTGGGCGCTTTGTGCAGTCCGATATCTGTAATTGCTCTTGAGTTTGATCTGAGCTGAAAGTTTGAGTTTGGAGTGAGTGCGCAGTTTTCTGTGTCGAGACGGAATGTTCCATTGGCGAAACAACCAGTCAGATAGTCGACAGGAAAACTTTGGCTCGCCTGATGCGGCAATAGAGATGGTGTCTTTTTATCGCCACACAGACCATGCCAGAAACACAAGTCATCCGAAGGAATACCGTAAGTAGTGCCGGATAATATGCCGGTCACTTGTCCCGTTTCAGCATCGATCACCGGGGCGCCCGATGAGCCAGGCTCAATTCCTTTGCAGTTCTGCTTTTGGTAGTCGGTGTGAATGTTCAAATACTTGATCAGGGTGGTGTGGGTCGGCTCTTGTGTACAGGTCGAAATCCTCAGGCCCGCTGCATTGGCGGGCGCGCTTACCAGGTTCACCTGACTGACGTTGCGGGGCGCTGCCGCCGCGAGCTTGAGTGGGGTTATTCCGTCTTTCAGCAGGCTGTCCAGTGAGGTGCCTAACTGCAATATTGCGATATCCGTACTGGCGAAACTGGCCCAGTTGACCTTGTTGATGTCATAACGCTTGGCGCCTGCGAGCGTGTCATGGAAAAAATTGAACTGCATCTGACCTTGATAAGCAATGTCAGCAATTGTGCCGACTCTGATGGAAGTGCAGTGCGCATTGGTCATTACGTAAGCAGGCCCGTTTGCTTCTTTACCTGTTCCACGAGTATCGAGCAGGAATGCGCTGCAATAAGGCCTATCGTCTTTGAAAATCTTGCCAACACCGTTCCAGTGATTGAAGTCGCCACCCGCGTTACTTAGCAGAATTGCTTCCGGCGCTTCGGCTGTAGTGCCTGCGCAGGAGATTAAGGGAAGTGCCAGTGCTATTGTTGAACACGCAAAAAATATTCGGACTTTATTAGTCATGATCAATCCTTGACCGTATTTCAGGAATTAATGGAGCAGCTGTGTTTCGCAGGTGAGTTTAATTCGTTGTTCTGTTCGGTATGTGCTGGCTAATGTGACTTGTTGTGAGTGCTGTTATCTGCAAGTTAAAAGTGTGAGGTCGGTGAATGCCGCAGGCATCTCTGATACGGCTGAAAACTGTTCTTTCGCATGCTCTTTTTTTGCTTCTTCAGCACGTGCTGGTGCTTTTTAATCGGGTCAGGATCGAAAACCATACAGGCCAGTGGACAGCATGGCGCACCCAAGGCACTCTTGGGCACGCCATGGATTTCGGTAGCCCGACATGATCAAACGCCTGCTTCTTGTTCTCGCCAGCACATCAATGTTGCTCATCAACACTGTCCGCGCCGAAAACAGTCCCGACACCGATCTGGTGCTCCTCACCGAAAACTTCCCGCCCTACAACATGGCGAAAGATGGCAAGAACTTCGCCAAAGGCGAAAACATCAACGGCATCGCCGCCGACATCGTCCGCGAGATGTTCAAGCGTGCTGGTATCACCTACAGCCTGACGTTGCGTTTCCCATGGGAGCGCGTCTACAAACTCGCTCTGGAAAATCCTGGGTACGGCGCCTTCGTGATGGCGCGCCTGCCGGATCGCGAAAAACTCTTCAAATGGGTCGGCCCGATCGGTCCGGACGACTGGATCATGCTGGCCAAGGCTGACAGCAAGATCACCCTCGAAACCCTCAATGACGCGCGCAAGTACAAAGTTGGCGCCTACAAGGGCGATGCAATTGCCGAGACATTGGCCAAACAAGGCCTGAAGCCGATCGTGGTGCTGCGTGATCAGGACAACGCGAAGAAACTGGTCAATGGTCAGATCGACCTGTGGGCCACCGGTGATCCTGCCGGACGCTATCTGGCACGGCAGGACGGTGTCACCGGCCTCAAAACGGTGTTGCGCTTCAACAGCGCGGAACTGTATCTGGCGCTGAACAAGGACGTCTCCGACGACGTCGTTGCCAGGCTTCAGGCCGCGCTGGATCAGCTACGCAAAGAAGGCGTGGTGGACGAGATCATGGGGCGCTATCTGTAGCGCTCACGACGTCCTGCTCAGTCGACGCAGGGGTGGGTGTTTGCTCCATTTCGGCAATATCTACGGGCGTTTCTGTTGCGACCGGCTGCGTGGCAGGGACAATGTTTTCGGGTACCTCGGATGTGTATTGGCTGATGTGCAGGCTGCTGCCGGCGGTATAGCTGAAAAGGTTTGCCACGGCTGTGCCGTCGGCACGCAGCAGTCGGTAGTCGCTTTGAATCAGATAGGCCGCCACTGACTTTCCGCCGTCGACCACCGCGACGACTTCAATGGCCGCCGTGTTGAGCCATTCGTTCGAGTGCATTTCGCATTGTGTGAACTCATGCCCCAGCCTTGCCGAAAACAGGAAAGGAGTGCGCACATTGGTTTGCCATTGGGCTCCAAACTCGACTGAAGTGCTGTTGGTAAATGCGCGCAGGCCGTCGGTTCGCTGCTCGCGGTACGCCGTCCAGCGAAATGTCTGGCTGGTGCTTTCGCTGTTGTGAGCATGACCGACGAGCACGTATTTATCGGTGCGCTGCAGTGTATAGAACGGCGACGTGTGCAGTTGTTCAAGGGGGGCCAGCAGCGGGTCCTTCACCGTGAACCACGGTAGGCTGGCCATGAAGGTAGGCTGCTGCGGCAGGTCCAGTGCAGTCGGTGTTATCCCGCAAAGCAAAGGTGCCACAGGCCGTGGATTGATGATGAGCGGAATCTGCAGACGCAGCGAGTGGACCTGAAGATCCGCCGGTTTCGAATAACCATTGAATCCCACGAAAGTGCCGGGAGCCAGGTAGATCTCACCGGATGCTGCTGCTGGTGGCAGCGCGCCCCAGGCGCTGATGCTTTGTCGTGCGCCGCTGCCCTTGTCGTTCCACAGTGGGTCGCTGGCGCTCGAGGCAATCACCAGATCGGCGCGAACACAGCGAATCGAATTGAGCGAAGGTTTTTCGTGACCGTTGGAGCATACCGATCCCAGTGCCACGTACCCTGCGGGCGGAATCGGGCGCCAGACAGCGCCGTCCTTTTTCGATCCCGAACCGGAATCCCGCCAGATCAACTCAAAATCATCGGGGCTGCGCAAGGCTTTACCTTTGCCAGCGTCGACACTGGGCGTCGGCGATTCGCACACCACGGCCACCACTTTGTTGCCATTGATGTTGCCCAGGCCTGGCGCAACCACGTCGCCCAGCGGGAAGTAACCGGGAAGCAAATCGGGGGCGGGAGTGGGGCGCCAGAACGCAGCAGGCTTGGCTCGCGAACCATCGGTATCCCACATGCGCAGAAATTCGCTCGTGAAATTGATCAGCAGGTTGTCGAGCCTGATCGGTTCCATTTGCCTGGCAGGCAATGGAGTAGTGTCAGTTGTGGTCATAGTCATTCCTGATAGTAAAAAACGACTCGGGGTGAGTCGCGACCTGTTGCAGGTCTTACTATCCGGAAAGGGCGAGGGTTTCTTGCGGTAACTATGTATGAGTCAATGTGACCGGGTATTACCGATAGATGCCGTCTTTACCATGCCCGAGCATGGCGCGATTGCTGCGCAGGCTGATCATCTGTCTGATATCGATCCACTCGATTCCCTGAGCTTTCAGCTTCGGCAGTTCGCGCTCCAGCACTGCCAATGTCTGTGGATACGGGTGCCCGATCATCACCGCCGAACCCTGTTTGTGCGCCAGGTTGATCGCCGTCTGCAACTGTGCGGAGATCGCTGCTTCAGTGCGTTCGTCATCCAGAAACACATCCCGCGACACACTCGCCAGATCGATCTTCTGCGCCTGCTGCGCGGCGACAGTCTGTGCGCTGGTGCGGCTGTCGACGAAGAACTTGTGCCGGCGCTGCAATTCGCCCATCAACCACGCCATCGCCACGGGTTGCGCGGTCATGCGGCTGCCCATGTGGTTATTGATGCCAGCGGTGTAGGGGACCATTTTGAACGCCGCGTTAAGGCGTTTTTCCAGCTCTTCGATCGGCAGTTCCGGATGCCAGGCATACGGCCCGGTGGCGGGGTCCATCGGCATGTGCAGGATGACGATCTTGCCGGCGCGATGGGCTTCGCGGGCAAATTCAGTGGCGTGCGGGGTATCAGGCATGATCGCCGTGCTCACCGGGCCGGGCAGGGCCAGCACGCGGCGATCCCGGGGCAGGTTCTGCCCCAGGTCGTCGATGATCAGTGTCAGGTAGGCTTTGTGTGGTTTGGTGCTGGCGGGCTCTGCATGAACAGCACCCGCCAGACAGCACAACAGAACGAAGACGAAACGCAAAGACATCCTCAACGGCCGGACGTGATGCTCAGCCCTTTGAGCAGGCTCAAGGCCTGGGCCAATTGGTAATCGTCATCCTGCGGCATGGCCTTGGCCTTGCTGCCAGACCCGGTCGGTTTGTCCGCGCCGCCGTTGCCGTTGCCCAAGTGTCCTTGCAGGTCGGCTTCCTTGAAGTATTCGCCATCGGCCTCGCTGGTGATCTTGGCCTTGCGTACTTCGATGTCCGGGACGATGCCCTGAGCCTGGATCGAGCGGCCATTCGGCGTGAAGTACAGTGCGGTGGTGATCTTCAGTGCACGGTCGTTGTTCAGCGGCAGCACGGTTTGTACCGAGCCTTTGCCGAAACTGGTGGTGCCCATGACCACTGCGCGTTTTTGATCCTGCAGGGCACCGGCGACGATTTCCGAGGCCGAGGCGCTGCCACCGTTGATCAGCACCACCATCGGCACCGCTTCGCTTTCGTCTTTGCCGGTCGCCGAGAAGCGCAGTTCGGAGTTGGCGATCCGGCCTTTGGTGTAGACGATCAGGCCTTTGGTGATGAAGTGGTCAACCACTTCCACCGCTGCCTGCAACACGCCGCCCGGGTTGTTGCGCAGGTCGAGGATGATGCCGTTGAGTTTCTTGCCGTTGTCCTTGCGCATCTTCGCCAGGGCCTTGGAGACCTCATCGCCGGTCTTGACCTGGAACTGGGTGATGCGGATGTAGCCGTAGCCCGATTCAAGCAGCTGTGCCTTGACGCTCTTCACCTGAATCACCGCGCGTGCCAGCGTCACGTCGAACGGCGTGCCGCCATCGCGTACCAGCGTCAGGGTGATTTTCTGGCCGATCTTGCCGCGCATCTTGTCGACAGCTTCGGTCATGGTCTGGCCGCGCGTCGGCTGGCCGTTGATCTTGACGATGAAGTCGCCGGCCTGGATACCGGCCTTCGACGCCGGGGTGTCGTCGATTGGCGAAACGACTTTGATGAAACCGTCTTCGGCGCCGACTTCGATGCCCAGGCCGCCGAACTCACCGCTGGTGCTTTCCTGCAGCTCGGTGAAATCTTCAGGGCCCAGGTAGGCCGAGTGCGGGTCAAGGTTGCTGAGCATGCCCTTGATCGCGTTTTCCAGCAGGGTCTTGTCGTCCACCGGCTCGACGTAAGCGGCTTTGATCCGGTCCATGACCTCGGCAAAGGTGCGCAACTCTTCCAGCGGCAGCGGTGCCTTGGAGGTTGCGGCTGTGCCTGCCGGAGCGACGGCCGGGGCCGGTTGCGCGGCGAACGCCAGAGGCGCGCCGATCACCAGAGCGATCGTCAGGGCCAGCGAGGTAAGGCGGGACAAATGCAGCATGTCGAACGAACTCCTTAATTAGGCGGTGCGCTTATCCTTGCGCACGACACCATTGCGCCGGATCACTCGGGTGACCCTGCTGACGAATTGCGAAATACAGCGCTGATGTGTCCTGGCCGCCACTGTTACCGACAGTGGAGATGGACTCACCGGCTTTAACCACATCACCGGCCGACTTGAGCAGCGTCTGGTTGTGACCGTAAAGACTCAGAAAACCGTTGCCGTGGTCGAGGATCACCAGCAACCCGGCGCCGCGAAGCCAATCGGCGAACACTACGCGCCCCCCGTGTACGGCATGCACCTGGCTGCCGGCAGAGGCGCTGATCATCACGCCGTCCCACTTGGTGCGGGCGTCGTCGCCACGGCTTTCGCCGAAGCGTGCCAATAGTCGACCATCAACCGGCCACGGAAGTTTTCCCCGGGTTGCAGCAAAAGGGCCACCGAAGGTCTCGCCGCTGCTGGACACCAGCGCGCCGGGAGTAGATTTGACTGGTTTCCGTGGGGCGTCGCTGTTTTCAGCCTGCGCCTCACGCAAGCGCTTTTTTTCCGCTTCCTGCTGGGCGATCAGCGCTTTCTGCCGCGCTTCTTCTGCCTCACGGGCCTGGCGGGCCAGGGTTTCTTCAATGGTTTTAAGGACTTTAGACAGGTCTGCCTGATCCTGCTCGCGGGCGGCGAGTTTCTGATCGCGGGCTTTCACGTCATCGTTGAGCTTGGCGAGGACTTGCTGGCGTTCCTTGCGAACATTTTCCAGTTCGTCGCGCTGGGTGTCGAGGCTGCTTTTCTGCACCAGCAATTGTGCTTGCTGGGCGGCAATGTCTTTTTCGACATTGGCCAGCTGGCGCAGGGTTTCGTTGAAGTTCTTCAACTGCTCCAGGCGGGCCTGGCTCAGGTAATCGTAATAGGTGAGGGTGCGGGCGAATTTCTCGGGATTCTGCTGGTTGAGCAGCAGCTTGAGGTATTCCTGCCGGCCGTTCTGATAGGCCGCACGGGCTTGAATGGCGATCAGTCGCTGCTGCTCAGTGCGCGCGCTCTGGAGTTTTTTTTTCTCTGCATCGAGTCGCTGTAGCTCGGATTCGCTTTTCTGCAGTTCTTTCTGCAGCGCGTCGACCTGCTTCTGCAGCTTGCCCAGCTCGGTTTCAGTGCCCTTGAGTTCTTTCTGTACGCCGGATTTTTCTTCCTGGACTTTGCTCAGCAGCTTTTTCAGCTCGGCAATGTCCTGACGCGTGGCGTCCAACTGCTGTTGGGTTTGCGCGCGCTCGTCAGCGAAGGCCGGTTGGAGCAGGCAGGTCAGAGCGAGGGCGATCAGGACGCGGAGCATAGAGGCGGGCGGCACCAGGGTAATGGACGGCCTAGTATGCCCGCCCGAGGCTGCAAAAAAAACGCCCAATTGGGGCTGTGTGATAACTGGCCTGAAAAACACCACAAACCAATGTAGGAGTGAGCCTGCTCGCGATGGCGTACTTACATTCAACAGAGTAGTCGACTGTCAGATGGCTATCGCGAGCAGGCTCACTCCTACAGGGTTTTGCGGTGTTTTCTGGACCGGGTCAGACCAGAATCGAGGTGCCGGTCATTTCCGCCGGTTTTTCCAGACCCAGCAGTTTCAGCATGGTCGGCGCCACGTCCGCCAGCACGCCGCCTTCACGGACTTTCAGGTCACGCTTGCCGACATAAATGAACGGCACCGGCTCGGTGGTGTGCGCGGTGTGCGCCTGGCCGGTAGATTCATCGGCCATCTGCTCGACGTTGCCGTGGTCTGCGGTGATCAGCGCTTCGCCACCGACTTTTTCCAGGGCGTCGACAATGCGACCGACGCAGGTGTCGAGGCATTCAACAGCCTTCACTGCCGCGTCGAACACGCCGCTGTGGCCAACCATGTCGCCGTTGGCGTAGTTGGCCACGATCACGTCGTAACGCTGGTTTTCGATGGCGTCGACGATGCGGTCGGTCACCTCAGGTGCGCTCATTTCCGGCTGCAAGTCGTAAGTAGCGACTTTCGGCGACGGGATCAGGATGCGCTCTTCACCCGGGAACGGTTCTTCACGACCGCCGGAGAAGAAGAAGGTCACGTGCGCGTATTTCTCGGTTTCTGCGATGCGCAGCTGGGTTTTGCCGTTTTTCGCCAGATAGTCGCCCAGCACGTTTTCCAGGCTGCCCGGGGCGAATGCCGACGGTGCCGGAATGCTTGCCGCGTATTGGGTCAGCATGACAAAACCGGCCAGTTTCGGCTGGCGTGCGCGTTCGAAATCCTTGAAGTCGTCTTCGACGAACACGCGAGTCAGCTCGCGGGCACGGTCGGCGCGGAAGTTCATGAACACCACGGCGTCGCCGTCTTCAACCTTCACCGGTTCGCCGATGGACGTGGCTTTGACGAATTCGTCGCTCTCGCCGCGCGCATAAGCGGCCTCGAGACCTTCCTGCGCAGTGGCCGCGTTGAACTCGCTGTTGCCGTCGACGATCAGGTTGTACGCCTGAGCGACACGATCCCAACGGTTATCACGGTCCATGGCGAAGTAGCGACCAATAATGCTGGCGATGCGGCCCTTGCCGAGTGCCTGGAAGGTCGCATCGAGCAGTTCGATCGACGAGGCGGCGCTTTTCGGCGGTGTGTCGCGGCCATCGAGGAAGGCGTGCAGGTAGATTTTTTCGGCGCCGCGCTTGAAGGCCAGTTCGGCCATGGCGATCAGGTGATCCTGGTGGCTGTGCACGCCGCCATCGGAGAGCAGACCCATGAAATGCACGGCCTTGCCGGCGGCCACGGCTTTATCCACCGCGGCGCAGATGGTCGGGTTTTCGAAGAATTCGCCGTCGCGGATCGACTTGGTCACGCGCGTGAAGTCCTGATACACCACGCGGCCGGCGCCGAGGTTCATGTGGCCGACTTCAGAGTTGCCCATCTGGCCGTCCGGCAGTCCGACGTCCATGCCGCTGCCCGAGATCAAGCCATTCGGCACGCTGGCCCAGAGGCGATCGAGAACAGGCTTCTTCGCCGCGAAAACGGCGTTGGATTCGGGGCTGTCGCTGTGACCGAAGCCGTCGAGAATCATCAGGACCAAAGGTTTAGGCGTAGTCGTCATGGAATCCACTCGTGGCTAATAAAGAAGAGGGCGATGGAAAAGGGAGTTGGAGTTTAAAGCTAAGTTCCGACCGCGTCACCGCCGGACGGGGTTTGGCCGACCATAGTGGCTGTGTATACTGGCCGACATTTTAACGCCCTGGAACCTCCTTCGATGGTTGCTCACCTGATTGAATTTGCCACTAACCACTACATTCTTGTCGGTATCTTCGTCGTACTGCTGGCTCTGCTGCTGGCGCACACGATGCAGGGCGGCGGTAAAAGCCTGAGCACCGGCGAGCTGACAGCACTGGTCAACAAAGATGCAGGCGTGGTGGTGGACATCCGTCCGGCCAAGGATTTCGCTGCCGGCCACATCGTTGGCGCGGTGAACATTCCCCAGGACAAACTGGCTGCGCGCGTTGCCGAGCTGGAAAAGCACAAGGCCAAGACCATCATTCTGGTCGACGCCCTGGGCCAGACCGCCGGCACCCACGCCCGCGAACTGATGAAATCCGGCTTCACCGCCGCCAAGCTGTCCGGCGGGATTTCCAGCTGGAAAGGCGACAACCTGCCGCTGGTGAAGTGATATGAGCGAAGTCATCGTCTACTCCAGCGATTACTGCCCTTATTGCTCGCGAGCCAAGTACCTGCTCGAGAACAAAGGCGTGGCCTTCAAAGAGATCAAGGTCGATGGCAAGCCGCAGGTGCGCGCCGAAATGACCCAGAAAGCCGGACGCACGTCCGTGCCGCAGATCTGGATCGGCAGCCAGCACATCGGCGGTTGTGATGATTTGTATGCCCTGGAGCGCGCCGGCAAGCTCGACGCGCTGCTCAAGGCCTGAACGGCTGCACCCACGTACAGCACTCCCTAAAAGACCCAAGATCGATAAGGATCTGAGATGACTGACCAACAGAACACTGCAGCCAGCGAAGAAGAAACCGCACCGCAATTCTCCTTGCAGCGCATCTACGTACGCGACCTGTCCTTTGAAGCCCCGAAAAGCCCGGCGATCTTCCGCCAGCAGTGGGATCCGGCTGTCGCGCTGGATCTGAACACTCGTCAGAAAGCGCTGGAAGGCGATTTCTACGAAGTTGTGCTGACCCTGTCGGTTACCGTGAAAAACGGTGAAGAAGTGGCCTTCATTGCTGAAGTGCAACAGGCCGGTATCTTCCTGATCAAGAACCTGGACGCGGCTTCGATGAGCCACACCCTGGGTGCGTTCTGCCCGAACATTCTGTTCCCGTACGCGCGCGAAACCCTGGACAGCCTGGTGACCCGTGGTTCGTTCCCGGCCCTGATGCTGGCCCCGGTGAACTTCGACGCCCTGTACGCGCAAGAGCTGCAGCGCATGCAGGAAAGCGGCGAGACGCCAACCGTTCAATAAGACGGTTTAGCAACACCCCATGTGGGAGCGAGCCTGCTCGCGATAGCGGTCTGTCAGACACATCAAAGTTGACTGACACTCCGTAATCGCGAGCAGGCTCGCTCCCACATTTGTTTTGCGGTGTTACTTGAAGTCGTTCTGGCGCCAGGCTTCGTACACAGCGACCGCCACGGTGTTGGACAGGTTCAGGCTGCGGCAGCCTTCGCGCATCGGCAGGCGCAGGCGCTGTTCCGGCGGCAGCGCGTCGAGCACTTCCGGCGGCAGGCCACGGCTTTCCGGGCCAAACAAAAACGCATCACCCGGGACGAACGCGGCATCATGAAACGGCCGCGAGCCTTTGGTGGTGAACGCGAACAGCCGTGGATTGCCCAGGCTCTCCAGGCAACTGGCCAGATCCGCATGACGTTGCAGCGTGGCATATTCGTGGTAGTCGAGACCGGCACGGCGCAAGCGCTTGTCGTCCATCTCGAAGCCCAACGGTTCGATCAAATGCAGGTGGCAGCCGCTGTTGGCGCACAGCCTGATAACGTTGCCGGTATTCGGCGGAATTTCTGGTTGAAAAAGGATGACGTGAAACATGCACGGCTCCGAAGGTAAAGATGAGCGGCATTCTACGCCGCCTGTGGACAACCGTTCGAAACTATTCCCGCGGGTGATCGGTTCGCTGGCGATTGTCGGCGTGATGATCGGTTTGATGATCGGTCGCCTGACCACGCCGGACCCAAGCGTGCTGCAGCAAGTTGAAGTGCGCGATGGCGGCCTGGTGGTGTGGTTCAACAACGAGCCGAAGCTGCACGGCGAAATCATCGATGGCACCGTGGCGCTGCTGTTTCAGGCCGAAGGCCCGGCGCAGAACGGCCAGTTCAAACTCAGTGGCAAGGACGTGAACTGGCGCACGCGCAAGAGTGACGGCGGCTTGCTGTTGACGGTGCTGGCGGCGCGGCCACTGCTGGGCGAGTGGGTCGGCAGCGAAGTCGATGATCGCTGGCGCCTGGAAGTCCGCTTGCAAGAACGCTAGTAGCGTCATTTTTACAGATGTTCGCTCCGACGCTCTTGGGTGTCGTTTCCCACTGAGACTGTCTACTTTTCCGATCTCCATTCAACACCAGCGCACGCTATCGTTCGCACTTTCAAACGGCAGGATGCCGACCCCCATCGTCTCTTGCCTGGATGCCAGGGACGTCTTTTCAAGGATGAAAATATGCCATTAAAACCACCTCGCGGTGGCAGCACTCGCGTGGATACGGATGTTCACACGCAGCCGAATCGAAGTGCGGACAAGGATTTTTCACAGGCTGACACGCTCGGCCGCGATGGCACGACCCCTTGGGCTCGCGTCGATGATCCGAAGCTGCGGAACAGCTCACCTGGCGATGATGCCGGCCGCGATACCAGCATGCCGGTGCCGATGGTCGAGATTCGTCCGGCGCCGCTCCCTGCTGAAACCCCTCCGGTCATGTACAAGTCGCTGGAGAATTACGGGATAAAGTCAGTGGCCGTGCTGCCGGACGCCGACAGCGACGGCTTCAGGGTGTACAAAAATCGCCAGTATGTGAATGTGCCTGACGGCGGCATCGTGTTGGTCGGGGTAGACCCGGACACGGGATTTCATCGCGCTCGACTGGCAAGCGAGTTACTGCCGTCCGGACCATTGCTGTTGCGTGACATCGAGAGCGGCATCTGGCATCCGCACAACGACTTTAACGCACACACCACTCCTCTGGCCGACGCAAGCTTGCAGGTCTTTCGTACCGGGCTTGATCTGCACGGCGTAGCCCCCGGCAGCGACGGCCTGATACATCACGATGGCAAACTCTACGTAGCCATCGACGAACAGGTGTATCAGGTGATGCAGGATCTTGATGCATCCCGTCCCGAATACAGGGTGTGGCGTCTGGTCAATCCCAAGGATCCTGTTGCCACGGACAGCGCCAATATTTACCGCGCCAGTCGCAGCGGTGAAACCCGAGCCATCGTTCGAAACGAGCAGGGTATTTGGGTATCCATCCTCACTGGATTGAGGGGAGGCATGCAACGCAATGACCCCGCCCCCGCCAACCCGCTCAACTTTCATCGACCCTGGCTCGACAGCCCCGGCCCCTCGGCAATCCTGCCACCGGCGGTTGCAACCACGCGGGCACAGGTCAAACGCTACTTTGCCGATGCAACCGATCAACATGCCGATGACTTCATTGCGCGTTTCGGTGAATCGACGGCGGCAGAGGTGGAGCTCAAGCGGATGCAGCTCGAGTTCCCGCTATTGGACCGTGAGATAACTGCGTGGGAGAGTGCTTATAAGGGTAACGACAGCGCCGAGCGCACTCGACGACTGGATATCGGTGCTCGCATGCGTCGGCTGTACAAATGGCAGGGGGAAGCTTCGGAAAAGGTCTACCGAGACGGACGGCTGGTCGGTTTCAGGCTGGATTTGCACTTGGGGCACCGCGGAAACCTGACGCTTCCCGTTTTCGTCACGCGACTTGGCTCTGTGGTTGCTCTTCGGCTAGAGGGGACCACATCGAACAACCTGGGAAATCTGTTTTCGAGGTTTTCGCACATTGAAACCCTCGAAGTACACGGACTCAGCGGTAAGAACAATGGGCTGCTTGCCGAGATCAACATACTCGCAGCATTGCGAGTTCTGGAAATACGCGAAACCTCCCTCTGGCTGCCGTCGATCAGTCAGCAACATTTCACCGGTTTGAGCCGTTTGCAGGAATTGAGCCTTTCCAATTGCAGTATCTGGCCCAGGCTCTCAGTGATGGGGATGAACGAGTTGCGGGTACTGCGCCTGCGCTCCTGTGATCTGGAACTGTTTCCCTCCGGACTGACCTTCTTGCCCGTCGCGTCGCGTTTACGGGTGCTGGATCTGTATCACAATCCGAAGTTGCGGGATGCACCCAACGTCACCTTGATGTCCGAATTGCGCGAATTGAATTTGTCGCATACCAGTATAAGTCAGCCGCCCGTCGGGCTTGGTCTTCCCAACGGTCCGACGCGGCTTGAGGTACTGAACCTGTCGCACAACCCGCTTGTCGTGGCGCCGACGCTCAGAGGAATGCCCGCATTGGTGGAGGTGGATCTCAGCCGGACGTTTATCCAGAATTTCCCGGAAGGCGTTACCTTCGAGGTGCCGAAAACACGGCTGGATCTTTCCTTGACCTCGATCCTGTCGATCCCCGAGACCGTTGAACTGAGGACGGGGATTGAGCTGGATGGCGCGCGGATATCCGACCCGACCTCCCTGCGACGACTGATTGCTGCGCGTCGACAGACAGACCGCGATGTTTGGCTTGATAGAGGACATCCAGGTGTGGGGATCAATCACTGGTTGCACAATGTTCCTGCGGCGCAACACTTTACAAAAATTGCCCTGTGGAACTCACTTGCCGATCAAGAGAATTCGACAATGATGAGACGCTTCGCTGAGCTGGTGCGCACACCGGAGTTTGTGGTCGAACGTCCGCTTTTACAGCGTCGCGTCTGGTCGTTTCTCGCGCATTTCAAAAAGACCAGTCTCGGCGAGCAGGAAGTTTTGCGGGACATGGCGGTCACCGAGCCCAGCCCAGGAAAGATGCTGGACAGGCTGGAAGAGGAAATAAAGAAGTTTGACCCGACGTGGCAGCATCAGCCGCTCCATCAGTTGCCAAAACACCCAAAACTTGGATGACGCTGAAGTGACGGCCTGAATGAAAGCGGAAATCCGAGAACTGCGTTTATGCGGGAGCTCGACAGAACGCTTGAACGGGATCAGCGGTCAGCAGTTTTGAAAAGAAGCTGGCCAGGACCACTAACCGGCAGGATGCCGAAACCATCGTCCCTTGCGTGAATGCCAAGGGCGAGTTCTTCAAGGATGAAAAACATGCCAATAAAACCACCTCGCAGTGGCAATACCCACGTGAATGTTCCCGGTAGCCCGAGCCGCCCCGGTGATGTGGATACTTCGCTCCCCGATCCATCGATCCGCAGAAGCGTCGACTCAGGTCTTGCGCTCGATGACCTGCAGCTGCGAACCGGGCCATCCCGCGATACACACGCTGATGTCGTCCGCCCGGAGCCGGCCGTGCTGGTTCAAATGACTGCCGTTGACCTCCCATATCCGGTAGCCGCGCCGCTACTGGAGAATTACTTGATCGGCCCCGGAATAACGCTTCCAGATGCCGACAGCCGTGGCCTCAGGGCGTTTAACAAGCGTTATTACGTCGATCTGTCAGAGGGCGGCACTGTTCTGGTCGCAATGGATCCGGTCGATGCAACGTATCGAGCACGGTTGCCCAATGAGCGGCATCCTTCCGGCCCCGAGTTGGTGCGCGACATTGACAGCGGTTTCTGGCAGCCACGGGAGGGCGTTGACTTGACCCTTCGAGCACAAGTGAAAAAAAGCCTTCCGGAACTGTCCGATCGACAAGCGGATGACTTTGTATCCCGGTTTGGAGACAAGGAGACGTTAGAGACTGAACTCAAACGCATTCAACTGGGTTTGCCGCAGTTGGAGCGTGAGCTCAGCACCTGGACGAATGCCCTCAAGGACTCTCCCGGCGCCGATTACGCGAGTCGACTGTCACTGAGTGCCAAGCTGATTCAACTGTACAAGTGGCAAGGCAGCAAGCTCGACCCTTGGGGGCGAATCTATCGCGGCGGGCGAATGGCGGGTTTCAGGATGGATATCGATCTAAGCGAATGGCCGATGCAAAGGGCCCCACTTTTTTCTACACCCATCAATTCCGTTGTTTCTCTTACTCTGAGAGGTTCTTCGTCACAAACACCGCAGGATTTCTTCGCCGGTTTTCCCAGCCTTGAAACACTGAGGACGTCAGGCCAAATGATGTATGGACTGCCCGACGGAGTCGGACGGCTCACGGAGTTGCGCGTGGCGGACTTGAGTAACCCTCTGCTCCACCTTTCGCGAGCCGATATTGAACAATTGAAACAGCTGTCACGTTTGCGCGAGCTGAACCTGGAAGGCCATCCCCTCGGGCATGGTTTTTCGATACGCGATATGACTGAGTTGCGGGTGTTGAAACTGGGTAATACCAGTCTTGTCGGCTTGCCTGCCGGACTGAACGAGTTGGCCGGATGGTCGCGGTTACAGGTATTGGATCTTCAACGAAATCCTTTTTTAGGGCGTGCGCCTGACGTTACCGGGATGTCCGAATTGCGGGTTTTGAATCTGACGCAGACCGGTATCAGCCAGCTCCCTGACGGGCTGGGCGCCGAGAATGGCCCCAAAGGCTTGGAAGTATTGAAACTCGGCGAAAATTTGCTGTTTGATGCGCCTTCGCTCGAAGGAATGAGCAAATTGCGGGAACTAGATCTTTCCAGCACAGATATCGACAAGTTTCCCGAAGGCATCACGTCTGAAATTCCCGCGACAGTATTGAATCTCGCGAACAATCGAATCAGATCGATTCCCGAATCAGTGGAACTTCGAGCAGGCTTCAACTTGACCGGAAATCCTATTACAGACCCCGCGTCCCTGCGGCGATTGATATTTGCGCGTCGACAAACGGGCACCGATATCTGGTTGGGAGTAGAGAGCGTTGATACGTCGGCGGATCTCTGGCTACGACATGTGCCACACGCGCAAGCTCCAGAGAAACTGGCGCTCTGGGACAGGTTGAACAGCTTTTCTGAAAGCAGTTTGTTCTCGCGGATTCGAAATCTGAGCCGTACGCCTGAATTCTTCGTAGAACGTCAGCTATTAGAGCGCCGGGTCTGGGCGTTTCTCGAAAGTTTCGAAAAGGCAGGCGCTGTTGAACGGTCTCGCCTCAGGGACGTAGCCAGGAAGGAAACGAGTCCAGGAAAGATGCTGGAAAGGCTGGAGGAGGAAATAAAGGCACTTGATCCCGGGCGACAGAATCAGCCCTTGCATCATCTACCCAAGCGTCCGAGGCTCGACTGATCCCGGGACTGCGGTGTAAAAGCGGGAATCCCTGACCTGCCTGTATCAGGGTTCCCAAAACGGGCGGACTTCGCTATGCGCGTCGGTCCGGTGTAAAGAGGGAACCCCCGGCCTGCCTGTACCAAGGATCCCAAAAGGGTGGACGCATCGCGTTGCGGTGTGCGCCCGGTGTAAAGAGGGGAATCCCCGGCCTGCCTGTACCAAGGTCCCCGAAACGGGTGGTGAATCGAATCACCTGTGAGAGGTATTGCAGGGGGCGTGCCAGGTTTTAAAATGTTGAAACAAAAAAGCTGATCAGAAACGCGAAAGCCCCGGAATTCGGGGCTTTCGTGTTTTTCAATAAAGGGTTCTTCAGTGTTTTCAGGAGTGGTTGTGGCGATACGGCTGTGCGCGATCACGGGTCATTGTGCATTGATGCGGTGCACGGTGGCCCCTCACCCTGACCCTCTCCCAGAGGGAGAGGGGACTGACCGGGTCGCCCGGTCAAATTACGTCGACCTGAGATACCGAGCCGAACTCAGGCCTCGAAACCACCCGAGATCGGCTCCCTTTCCCCTCTCCCCCTTGGGGGCGGTCCGACGTTTCGGGAGGGCTGGGGTGAGGGGGATCGATCCTGAGTAAACGACAATCCTTAAGCGTTAACCCTCATCCCCCTCATCATCATCCCCACCATCAACCTTCATACCCAATTCCTTGATCTTGCGCGTCAGGGTATTGCGCCCCCAACCCAGCAACACCGCGGCATCACGCCGACGTCCGGCGGTATGCTTCAACGCCGTCTCGATCATGATCCGCTCAAACGCCGGCACCGCACTGTCGAGCAGGCTCGACTGACCGCGCGCCAATGCCTGATCCGCCCACTGACGTAGCGCCTGTTCCCAGTTGGTTACTGGTGCGGAGTCCTGTGGCAGGCTCAACAGTTCCGGCGGCAAGTCGCTGATATGCACCTCGCGCCCGGACGCCATCACGGTGATCCAGCGGCACGTATTCTCCAGTTGACGCACGTTGCCCGGCCACGGCAGATTTTTCAGGTATTCCTCGGTTTCGCTTTTCAGCAGTTTCGGCTCGACCGCCAGTTCCTGCGCGGCGCGGCTAAGGAAGTGCTTGGCCAGGGTCGGAATGTCTTCGCGACGATCCGACAGGCGCGGGATGTGGATGCGGATCACGTTGAGGCGGTGGAACAAGTCCTCACGGAATTTGCCGGCGTGCACCAGGGTTTCCAGATTCTGGTGCGTCGCCGCAATGATGCGCACGTCGACCTTGACCGGTACATGGCCGCCAACACGATAGAACTCGCCGTCGGCCAATACGCGCAACAGTCGAGTCTGTGTGTCAGCCGGCATGTCGCCGATTTCATCGAGGAACAATGTGCCGCCATCAGCCTGTTCAAAACGGCCGCGACGCAGGTTCGCCGCGCCGGTGAACGCGCCTTTCTCATGGCCGAACAGCTCGGATTCCATCAGATCCTTGGGGATCGCCGCCATGTTCAGTGCAATGAACGGCGAGGCCGCGCGTGGGCTGTGGCGGTGCAGAGCGTGGGCGACCAGTTCTTTACCGGTGCCGGATTCACCGTTGATCAGCACGGTGATGTTGGAGTGGCTCAAGCGCCCGATGGCGCGAAACACTTCCTGCATCGCCGGCGCTTCGCCGATGATTTCCGGGGTGCGGGTCAACGCCGGCACGACTTCCAGGCCTTGCTGTTCTTGGGCGTGCTGATTGGCACGCTTGACCAGCGACACCGCCTCATCGACGTCGAACGGCTTCGGCAGGTACTCGAACGCGCCGCCCTGATAGGAGGCGACAGCGCTGTCCAGATCGGAATGAGCGGTCATGATGATGACCGGCAACCTTGGGTGTTGCTCGCGGATTCGCGCCAACAGATCCAGACCACTGGCACCCGGCATGCGAATGTCGGAAATGATCACGTCAGGCTGCTGACGGGCCAGGCGACTCATCACACCGTCGGCACTGTCGAAGCTCTGGGTGGTCATGCCTTCCTGCTGCAAGGCCTTTTCCAGAACCCAACGGATAGAACGGTCGTCATCGACGATCCATACGGTTTCACTACGGCTCATGTCGATGTGGCTCCTTGTTCCAGTGGCAGAAAGATCGAGAACGTGGTGTGGCCTGGGTGGCTGTCACACTCGATCAGGCCCTGGTGCTGGCTGATGATGTTCTGGGTAATGGCCAGACCGAGCCCGGTACCGTCCGGGCGTCCGCTGACCATGGGAAAGAAAATGGTTTCCTGAAGTTCCGCCGGGATCCCGGGGCCGTTGTCGATGATCTCGATCTTGGTCACCAGGCGATGGCGGATGTGGCCGATGGTGAACTGGCGCATGGCGCGGGTGCGCAGGCTGATGCGGCCCAGACGCAGCTCGTTCTGGCTGCTGATCGCCTGCATCGCGTTGCGCACGATGTTCAACACCGCCTGAATCATTTGCTCGCGGTCGATCAATACGTCGGGAATGCTTGGGTCGTAGTCGCGCACCAAGGTGATGCAGCCCTGACTTTCCGCTTCGACCAGTTGGCAGACGCGCTCGAGCACTTCGTGGACGTTGCACATCGCCAGCGACGGCAGCTTGTTCGAGCCGAGCATGCGGTCGACCAGATTGCGCAGGCGGTCGGCTTCTTCAATGATCACGTTGGTGTAATCGCGCAGACTTTCTTCCGGCAGCTCGCGGGCCAGCAATTGTGCTGCGCCGCGGATGCCGCCGAGCGGATTCTTGATCTCGTGGGCGAGACCGCGCACCAGCATCTTGCTGGTTTCCTGTTTGGACAGCTGTGCCTCTTCCTTGGTGATCCGCAGCAAGCGGTCACGCGGATGGACTTCCAGCAGAAGCATGGTCGCGCCATTGCTGAGGATTGGCGTCACCGCGTAATCCACGGTCAAGGTCTGGCCGGTGAGCGCGGTGAGCATCGCTTCGCGTTTAGTGAACGGATGCGCCTGTTCCACCGCCTGACGCAGGGAATTCAGCGCCTCGGTGGATTCAGTGAACAGCTCGCTGATGAATTGGCCATGGCTGCGCTGCCCGCTGATGGCGAGCAGCATCTCCGCCGCCGGGTTCATGTACTCGAGGCGTAATTCGGCGTCGAGCAGGATGGTGGCGGTGGTCAGATTGTCGAGCAGCAAACGGTGGATTGCGTCGCTAATGGTCATCGGAGCCTCTTTTGGGGGCGGAGCGTGCGCAACAAGCAAGCGTCGGTGAACGGAAAATGCAAAAACCAAACCAAGGCTCTGAAAAGAAGCGTCAAACGCCTGAAACAGGCGTTTGACGCTCGTTTGAGTGGCAGGGTGCCGGCTCGAACGGGAAGTTTCGAACCAAAATGGGTTGGATTGTGGGTACGGTGCAATCTATTGCACCAATATAGTGCGCAAAGCTGAGCGGCGTTAGAAGAAACGCAGGAAGGGGTTTTTCGGCTCAGGCGGTTTGTCTTTCAGTGGGCATTCCGGGCGCACGCCGTAGTCTTCGGCGACGCAGGGTTTGATCTGGCGTTTTTGCGCGAGAGAAATGCGCTGCATGTGGAAAGGCTGGTTGGCGGTGCGTTCGACCGTTCGCCCCTGTGCATCGAGGATTTCCACTGAAAGGTTATGGCTGCCACGATCAATGTTGTTCAGCGGGAACACCGGACTCAGACCTGGTTCGCCGGTGGCCTGTCCATCCAGCAACAGCCGGTAGCGATGGCCTTTTTGCAGGCCCGGCTCGCTGGTGACGCTGACGATGATTTCGCCGGCACTGCTGCGAATCGTGGCATCGGGCTCGGGCACCAGAATGCGCAGCATGTCGTAGTGGAAGGGCGGCTGTTCCGGGGATTTTTTCGCCGTGGAAATCGGCGCAGCGGCGCTGGGATTGGCCGACATGCGATTGCTGGTCGCGATGGGCACCCGTTTGGCGTTGCCGCGGGGCTGGTCGGTGTAGACACGATTGCCCTGAGCATCGGTATAGGTGAAGACCTCTGCTGAGGCCAGCAGCGTCATCAGCGCCAACACGACGAACAAACATGCGCGGATCATGGCTTGTGCACCCGCTGCACGCTGAGAGGTACTGGTGGGCTCTGCTGGATGATCGTCTGTCCGTCTATCACCTGCACTGCGAGGCGATGTTCGCCGCGATCGACGTTCACCAGTTGCAGGATCGGCACGTTGCTCGGCTGACCGTAAGGCTCATCGTCCAATACCAGCCTCAACTGATGCGGCGGCTGTAGGCGCGGCTTGATCAGCACTTGGACGGTGAACGTGCCGTTATTGGCGCGCACGGCCTCTTCGGTGGGCAGGCCTGCGAGTTCAAGAATGTCGTAGGCGTTGCGCACAGGTTCACGGTTGTCGGTTTCGGGCGCGGCTGGTGCGCCGGGTGCCTGCGGCTCGACACGATTGAGCGGCGGCAACTCCACGGGCTGCGCCTGCACACCGTCCGGCGAGTGATCGCTATACACCGTGTTACCGTTGGCGTCGGTGTACTTGTAGATCTGCGCAGTGGCGGGCAGGGCGATCAGCAGCAGAATGTAGAAAAAGGTGCGACCCATGAAATCGACCGGGATTGAAAGCGATGGGGTGCAGCATAGGACAGACGCGGCGGTTGGCCCAAGCCTGCACACATCACGAGATCATTCAGACACCACAATTCCCCTGTAGGAGTGAGCCTGCTCGCGATGGCGTCGTGTCAGTCAGCATTACCTCCAATGATCCACCGCTATCGCGAGCAGGCTCGCTCCCACAGGGACCTGCGTGATGCCATAAATCGCGGGCAATAAAAAAGGCCTCCCGAAGGAGGCCTCTTTCACTCACGCCACGTAACGCGGCGCTACCGGATCAGCAGCTGTAGTACAGCTCATATTCCAGTGGGTGTACGAAGGTGCGAACCTTGATTTCTTCTTCCGATTTCAGCGCGATGTAAGCGTCGATGAAGTCGTCGGAGAACACGCCGCCCTTGGTCAGGAACGCGCGGCCTTTGTCCAGCTCTTCCAGGGCTTCTTTCAGGCTGCCGCAAACTTGCGGGATCTCTTTCGCCTCTTCAGGCGGCAGGTCGTACAGGTTTTTGTCAGCCGCGTCGCCTGGGTGGATCTTGTTCTGGATACCGTCCAGACCGGCCATCAGCAGTGCTGCGAAGGCCAGGTACGGGTTGGCAGCCGGATCCGGGAAGCGGGCTTCGATACGGCGGGCTTTCGGGCTCGACACGTAAGGAATACGGATCGAAGCGGAACGGTTGCGAGCCGAGTAGGCCAGCATCACTGGAGCTTCGAAGCCTGGTACCAGACGCTTGTAGGAGTTGGTCGCCGGGTTGGTGAAGCCGTTCAGGGCCTTACCGTGCTTGATGATGCCGCCGATGAAGTACAGAGCGGTATCGGACAGGCCGGCATAGCCTTCACCTGCGAAGGTGTTCTTGCCGTCTTTCCAGATCGACATGTGGACGTGCATGCCCGAGCCGTTGTCGCCGTACAGTGGCTTCGGCATGAAGGTCGCGGTGCGGCCGTAAGCGTCAGCAACGTTGTGCACAACGTACTTCAGGGTTTGGGTTTCGTCGGCTTTCTTCACCAGGGTGTTGAACTTGACGCCGATTTCGTTCTGACCGGCAGTCGCCACTTCGTGGTGGTGAACTTCGACGGTCAGGCCCATTTCTTCCAGTGCGTTGCACATGGAGGTACGGATTTCGTGGTCGTGGTCGAACGGTGGCACCGGGAAGTAGCCGCCTTTGACGCCTGGACGGTGACCCTTGTTGCCGCCTTCGATGTCCTGGTCGGACATCCACGAACCTTGCTCGGAGTAGATCTTGAACATCGAGCCGGAGATGTCCGACTTGAATTTCACCGAGTCAAAGATGAAGAATTCTGGCTCTGGACCGGCGAACACGGTGTCACCGATACCGGTGGCTTTCAGGTGTTCTTCAGCACGCTTGGCGATCGCACGTGGGTCGCGGTCGTAGCCTTGCATGCTCGAAGGTTCGATGATGTCGCACACCAGGATCAGGGTGGCGTCTTCGGTGAACGGGTCGAGAACGGCAGTTTCGTCAACCGGCATCAGGATCATGTCGGAGGCTTCGATGCCTTTCCAGCCAGCGATGGAGGAACCGTCGAACATCTTGCCGACTTCGAAGAAGTCTTCATCCAGCGCATCGCGAGCCGGCATGGTCACGTGGTGCTGAGTGCCTTTGGTGTCCGTGAAGCGCAGATCAATCCACTTGACGTCATGATCTTTGATGAGTTGAACCGTCTTCGACATATGTCCTCCGGGTGGCTTCGGGCTTGGTAGTGGATGCCCTTGAATTTGGGTGATGCCGGCGCGAATACTCTGCCAAGGCAACCTGCCTCACAAGGGAGCAAATTGCATGCCAGTGCCCCAGCATGGGTTTTTTGCCCCAGATTCACGCTTATTAAGGTGCAAAGCGCCTGAATGCGGAAAATCTCGCCCTTTAATGTAGCGTCGTAAAACGAAAATGACCTGTTTTGGTGCGTGCAAAACCTTCTGCACATTAACTGGTTAAACCTTGAGCAATTTCCGCTATAATCCGCGCCCCCCTTTTTCGGCTGGCCGTTCGCGCGCTGTTTTCATGAAACTAATCGTAAAAGTCTTCCCCGAGATCACCATCAAAAGCCGACCTGTCCGGACGAAGTTCATCCGCCAGCTGGCCAAGAACATCCGCACCGTGCTCCGCGACCTGGACCCGGCCGTGGTGGTGAACGGTGTGTGGGACAATCTCGAGCTGGAAACCCGCGTTACCGACCCCAAAGCCTTGAAAGAGATGGGTGAGCGCCTGACCTGCATGCCGGGCATCGCGCACTTCCTGCAGATCGACGAGTACCCGCTGGGCGACTTCGACGACATCACCGAGAAGTGCAAACAGCACTACGGCGATGCACTGGCCGGGAAGATTTTCTCGGTGCGCTGCAAGCGTGCCGGCAAGCACACCTTCAGCTCGATGGACGTCGAAAAATACGTCGGCAGCAAGCTGCGCCGTGAGTGCGGTGCCGCCGGTATCGACCTGAAAGCGCCGGAAATCGAAGTCCGTATCGAAGTTCGCGACAAACGGTTGTTCGTCATTCACAGCCAGCACAACGGCATCGGCGGCTACCCGCTCGGCGCCCTGGAGCAGACGCTGGTATTGATGTCCGGCGGCTTTGACTCGACGGTTGCGGCCTACCAGATCATTCGTCGCGGCCTGATGACGCACTTCTGCTTCTTCAATCTGGGCGGTCGTGCCCATGAATTGGGCGTGATGGAAGTCGCGCATTTCATCTGGAAGAAGTACGGCAGCTCGCAACGCGTGCTATTTGTCAGTGTTCCGTTCGAAGAAGTGTTGGGCGAAATTCTCGGCAAAGTCGATAACAGTCATATGGGCGTCGTATTGAAGCGTATGATGTTGCGCGCGGCCTCCAACATCGCCGACCGTCTGCACATCGAAGCGCTGGTCACCGGCGAGGCGATCTCCCAGGTGTCGAGCCAGACGCTGCCGAACCTGTCGGTGATCGACTGCGTGACCGACAAACTGGTCCTGCGTCCGCTGATCGTGGCGCACAAGCAGGACATCATCGACACGGCCAACGAGATCGGCACCGCCGATTTCGCCCGGCACATGCCGGAATACTGCGGCGTTATTTCGGTCAATCCGAAGACCGCCGCCAAACGCGGTCGCGTTGAGCACGAAGAGAAAGAATTCGACATGGCGGTCCTCGAGCGTGCGCTCGAAAACGCCAAACTGGTGCCGATCGATCGGGTGATCGACGAATTGGGCCAGGACGTACAGATTGAAGAAGTCAGCGAAGCACTGGCCGGCCAGATCGTGATCGACATCCGTCACCCGGATGCCGCCGAGGATGAGCCGCTGGAACTCGCTGGCGTAGAAGTACAGACGATGCCGTTCTACGCAGTGAACGCTCGTTTCAAGGAGCTGGATCCGACTCGCCAGTACCTGCTGTATTGCGACAAAGGCGTGATGAGTCGCCTGCATGCTCACCATTTGCTCAGTGAGGGGCATGCCAATGTGCGCGTTTATCGACCGAGCTAAGTGCCCGGGGCTGTTTGCCTGTGGCCTGCGTCACCGGCCCCCCGACACCGCCGTCAAGCTGTAACGGCCATGCCGGACACTACTGCTAATCGCTGCCAAGACTTGTCAGCAAACCGAATCCTCTGATCGAGATACACAAGTGATCGAAAATCTACGCAACATCGCCATCATTGCCCACGTTGACCATGGTAAAACCACCCTGGTAGACAAACTCCTGCGTCAATCCGGCACTCTGGAGCGCAACGAGCTCAACGACGAGCGCGTGATGGACTCCAACGACCAGGAAAAAGAGCGCGGTATTACCATTCTGGCGAAAAACACCGCCATCAACTGGAACGGCTACCACATCAACATCGTGGACACCCCGGGCCACGCCGACTTCGGCGGCGAAGTTGAACGCGTAATGTCGATGGTCGACTCCGTTCTGCTGCTGGTTGACGCTCAAGACGGCCCTATGCCGCAAACCCGTTTCGTGACCAAGAAGGCTTTCGAAGCCGGCCTGCGTCCAATCGTGGTGATCAACAAGGTTGACCGTCCAGGCGCGCGTCCGGACTGGGTTCTGGACCAGATCTTCGACCTGTTCGACAACCTCGGTGCTACCGAAGAACAACTGGACTTCCAGGTTGTGTACGCCTCGGCCCTGAACGGCATTGCCGGTCTGGATCACACCGCCATGGCTGAAGACATGACCCCGCTGTACCAAGCGGTAGTCGACCACGTTCCGCCTCCGGCTGTTGACCGTGATGGCGCGTTCCAGATGCAGATCTCCGCTCTGGACTACAACAGCTTCCTGGGTGTTATCGGCGTTGGCCGTATCGCTCGTGGCCGCGTCAAGCCGAACACCCCGGTTGTGGCGATCGGTGCCGACGGCAAGCGCCGTAACGGCCGTATCCTGAAACTGATGGGTCACCACGGTCTGCACCGCATCGACGTTGAAGAAGCTGCAGCAGGCGATATCGTTTGCATCAGCGGTATGGACTCGCTGTTCATCTCCGACACCCTGTGCCACCCGGACACTGTCGAGGCGATGAAGCCTCTGACCGTTGACGAGCCAACCGTTTCGATGACCTTCCAGGTAAACGACTCGCCATTCTGCGGTAAAGAAGGCAAGTTCGTGACGTCCCGTAACATCAAGGACCGTCTGGACAAAGAGCTGCTGTACAACGTTGCACTGCGCGTTGAAGAAGGCGACACCGCCGACAAGTTCAAGGTTTCCGGCCGTGGTGAGCTGCACCTCTCGGTATTGATCGAAACCATGCGTCGCGAAGGCTTCGAGCTGGCCCTGGGCCGTCCTGAAGTAATCATTCGTGAAGTGAACGGCGTTAAACAAGAACCGTTCGAAAACGTCACCATCGACATCCCTGAAGAAGCTCAGGGCAAGGTCATGGAAGAGATGGGTCTGCGTAAGGGCGACCTGAGCAACATGGTGCCGGATGGCAAAGGCCGTGTTCGTCTGGAATACAACATCCCTGCTCGCGGTCTGATCGGTTTCCGTAACCAGTTCCTGACCCTGACCAACGGTGCTGGCATCCTGACCTCGATCTTCGATCGCTACGACACCGTCAAGTCGGGCCACATGTCCGGCCGTCAGAACGGCGTTCTGGTTTCGGTTGAAACCGGCAAGGCACTGACCTACTCGCTGGAAACCCTGCAGGCTCGTGGCAAGCTGTTCGTAGAACACGGCCAGGAGATCTACAACGGTCAAATCGTTGGTCAGAACAGCCGCGACAACGACCTGGGTGTAAACCCGACCAAAGGCAAGAAGCTCGACAACATGCGTGCTTCGGGTAAAGACGAAACCATCGCTCTGGTTCCACCTGTTCGCTTCACCCTGGAACAGGCTCTGGAATACATCCAGGAAGACGAGCTGTGCGAAGTTACTCCTAAGTCCATCCGTCTTCGCAAGAAGATCCTGGACGAAAGCGAGCGTACCCGCGCTGCCAAGAAAGCCAAGGCGTAACTTAGCCCGAGCTTGAAAAAACGCCCCCGGTCGCGAGACCGGGGGCGTTTTTGTTTGTCTGGGGGAAAGCAGGTTGGGCCTTGAAGATCAAACGCCCCTCACCCTAGCCCTCTCCCAGAGGGAGAGGGGACCGAATGGGGGATATTCATGAGATGCATCGACTTGAAAGAATTCTGCTGAATCCATAATCGATTTGGTGGGGCTGTACCGAATCTATAATCGACTATATTTTTCAGGTCGATGTCAGGCGCAAGACACCTCGGTCGGCTTCCTCTCCCTCCGGGAGAGGGCTGGGCGGGCGGCGTTCCGATGAGGGTAAGCGTTTAAAACTTCTCGATCGCGCGGAAATTCTGCTCGCGCACGACTTCCTTCGGCTTGTACGCGCAATACCCCGGCCGCGGCCCGATCTTCGGGTGATTGCGGCAAGTGTCCGGGCGCTTGTCATAAATGGTGCACAGGCGGCTCTTACGATCCAGGTAGTAGCAATCGTTGTTGCTCATGCGCTGCAGGGTGAAGATGCCGGACTTCTGATTGAAACGTTCAACCAGGCCTTCCTTTTGCAGACGCTTGGCGATGTTCTTTGGCGGGTCACCCAGTTCGAACTCGTCGACCACACCGATGCGCACCAGATCCTTGATCTTTACCTCAACCGGCAGCGTGCAGCAGCTGGATATGCAGGAACCGCACATCGGGGCTGAGTATTTCGCCCACGTATCGAGACGATCGATCTCGGCGGCGGCAATCAGGTTGGGCTTCATCATCGGGAGTTACCAGGTGTGTATGCATCAGGGCGCGCGATCATACCGGGACTGGTGGATTTTTGAACAACCTTTCGCCAGATTTTTTCTGCGTGCAGGCACATTGCCGGACAATTCGGCACGGCCCCTGCATTCATTAGCTCACTCGCCAAGGTAATGCCGGGCTATCTCACAGTCTCGGGAAAAACTGCCGAACCAGAGCCGCTACCGTCGGTCAGACCGTCTAGGCTCAGACAATTCCCCGCTCGCTCGAGGTCCTATCGATGACTCAAGAACCACTAGTTCGCGAAGCAGAGGTGGCCGCATTTCGCGACGCCGTCCTGACCAAACTCACCTACGCCGTGGGCAAAGACCCCGATCACGCCTTCGACCATGACTGGTTCGAAGCCATTGCGTTGGCGGCGCGTGATCACATGGTCGAACACTGGATGGACCACACCCGGCAGATCTACCGCAAAGGTCAGAAACGGGTGTATTACCTCTCGCTGGAATTTCTTATCGGCCGTTTGCTCTACGACAGCCTGAGCAATCTTGGCCTGCTCGATGTGGCCCGCGAAGCGCTGACTGAACTCGGTGTTGATCTGGAGCGCATCCGTCTGCTGGAGCCCGATGCGGCGCTCGGCAACGGCGGCCTCGGTCGTCTGGCCGCATGCTTCATGGAAAGCATGTCGACTCTCGGCATCGCCGGTCACGGTTACGGCATTCGTTACGAACACGGCTTGTTCCGTCAGGCCATCGTTGACGGCTGGCAGCAGGAGCAGACCGAGCACTGGCTGGATTTCGGTAACCCGTGGGAGTTCGAGCGGCCGGAAGTGGTTTACACCATCGGCTTCGGTGGCAGCGTTGAAACCGTGACCGATGTCTCTGGTAAATCCAAGCAAGTCTGGTCGCCAGCAGAAACCGTTCGCGCCATTGCTTACGACACGCCGGTAGTCGGCTGGCGCGGGGCGAGCGTTAACACTTTGCGCCTGTGGCGTGCCCGCGCCATGGAAGATTTGCACCTGGAACGCTTCAACGCCGGTGACCACTTGGGCGCCGTTGCCGAAGTAGCCCGTGCCGAAAGCATCTCCCGCGTGCTTTACCCGGCGGACAGCACCGAAGCAGGGCAAGAGCTGCGCCTGCGCCAGGAATATTTCTTTGTCGCTGCGTCGCTGCAAGATCTGCTGCGTCGTCACCGCAATATGCACACCTCGGTGTTGACCTTGGGCGATCACGCGGCGATCCAGCTCAACGACACCCACCCCTCGATTGCCGTAGCCGAACTGATGCGCCAACTGGTCGACGTCTACGACGTGGCGTGGGATGCGGCATGGCAAGTCACCGTCGATACGCTGTCGTACACCAACCACACGCTGCTGCCGGAAGCGCTGGAAACCTGGCCGGTGGGCCTGATGGAACGCATGCTGCCGCGGCACATGCAGATCATTTACCTGATCAACGCCCAGCACATCGACTCGCTGCGCGCCAAAGGTATTCATGATTTTGACGTTCTGCGTGCGGTGTCGCTGATTGAAGAGGACAACGGTCGCCGGGTGCGCATGGGCAACCTCGCTTTCCTCGGTTCGCACAGCGTCAACGGCGTGTCCGGATTGCACACGCAATTGATGCGCAAAACCGTGTTCGCCGAACTGCACAAGCTGTATCCGGAGCGGATCAACAACAAAACCAACGGCATTACCTTCCGCCGCTGGTTGTATCAGGCCAACTCTGAACTGACTTCGATGCTGGTCGACGCGCTCGGCCCGGATCTACTGGATAACCCCGAAGAGCGTCTGCTCGATCTCGAGCCGTTTGCCGAAAAAACTGCGTTCCGTAAAGCTTTTGCCGAACAACGGCTGCACAGCAAAAAAGCGCTGGCCTATCTGATTCACGAACGGCTGGGCATCGCGGTCAATCCGGCGGCGATGTTCGATGTGCAAGTCAAGCGGATCCACGAATACAAACGCCAGTTGCTCAACCTGATGCACACCGTGGCGTTGTATCAGGCGATTCGCGCCGAGCCGGAAGTCGACTGGGTGCCACGGGTGAAAATCTTCGCCGGTAAAGCCGCAGCGAGTTATCACCAGGCCAAACTGATCATCAAGCTGACCAACGATATCGCTCGAGTGGTGAACAACGATCCGACCGTGCGCGGCTTGCTGAAAGTGGTGTTCCTGCCCAACTACAACGTCAGCCTTGCAGAGAGCATCATTCCGGCGGCGGACTTGTCCGAGCAGATCTCCACTGCCGGCTTCGAAGCGTCGGGCACCAGTAACATGAAGTTCGGTCTCAATGGTGCACTGACCATCGGCACGCTGGACGGCGCCAACGTGGAAATGTGCGAGCGCATCGGTGCCGAGCACATGTTCATTTTCGGCCTCAGCGCGCAGCAGGTTGAAGCGCGTAAACAGAACCACGAGTTCAGCGCGTTGCCGGACATCGCCGCCTCCCATCGTCTGAACGATGTGCTGCAGGCGATCCGCAGCGGGGTGTTCTCGCCGGACGACACGTCGCGTTACACCGGGCTGATCGATTCGCTGGTGGATTACGACCGCTTTCTGGTCTGCGCCGACTTCGACTCGTATTGGGAAGCGCAGAAGCGGGTCGAAGCGCATTGGCACGACTCCAACAACTGGTGGCGTTCGGCGGTGCTCAACACGGCGCGGATGGGCTGGTTCTCCTCGGACCGGACGATTCGCGAGTACGCCACGGATATCTGGAAAGCGCTGGAGTAGTTTTTCGCGACAATTGTGTGCAAGGCCCAACGTTTGTTGGGCCGGATCGATATACTGAGCGCCGGTTACCGGCAGCGCCAGTCACCACCAATCCAATGTGGGAGCGAGCCTGCTCGCGAAGCGGTTGTCATGTTAAACAGAAATGTTGGCTGACAAACCGCTTTCGCGAGCAGGCTCGCTCCCACAGGGTTTGTGCCTAGACTGAAGCAATCGCCGGACTCGCCCCGTCTTGGGGCTGCTTAGGGATATCGACCATGCAATGGATGTTCATGTTGATCGGGCTGGCGCTCGGCTGGCTGCTCGACGAGTCGTTCAGTGATGCGCTATTAGGCGCGTTGCTCGGACTGGCTATCGGGCAGACGATCCGCATCGCGCGGCTTGGCTCGCTGGCGGCGGAGCAACAGCAGCAACTTGAGCAGGCGAAGGTCGCTTTGCAAGGCGTCGAGCAACGTCTGTTTTTGCTCGAAGGCGCGCCCCTTCATGCCGCGCCGCCACCGACTTCGGCGCCGGCCGCCGAACCTGTCGTCGAACCCCTCAAAGCAGTCGAAGAAGCCCCGGTCCCCGAACTGGTCTGGGAACTGCCGCCCGAACTCGAACCGATTTCCGCCGTCGCCAGTGAAACCAGTCAACCGCTGCCCGCTGATGTGTGGCGCCTCGACGCCGTCACGCCCGAACCGCAAACACCTGCCGAACCCCGTGGGCCGAACCTTATCGAGCGTGGCATCAGCGCCGCGCGCAATTGGTTGTTCGGCGGCAACACCGTGCTGCGCGTCGGCGTGGTGTTGCTGTTCTTCGGTCTGGCATTCCTGCTGCGCTACGCCACCGAAGGCATGGTTGTGCCGATCGAGGTACGTTACGCCGGTGTCGCGGCAGCCGCGTTGGGCCTGCTGGCGCTAGGCTGGTGGCTGCGGCGGCGCAACAGCAGTTACGCCTTGATGCTGCAAGGCACCGGGATTGCGGTGCTGTACCTGACGGTGTTCGCGGCGATGCGTCTGCATCCGTTGCTCGATCAGTCCGCAGCGCTGGGATTGTTGGTCGCGGTGACGGTATTTTCGGCGATTCTGGCGATCACCCAAGACTCGCTGGCGTTGGCTGCCGTCGCCGCATTGGGTGGATTCGCCGCACCGATCCTGACCTCGACCGGCGCCGGCAACCACGTCGCACTGTTCAGTTATTTCGCTTTGCTCAATGCCGGCATTCTCGCTATCGCCTGGTTCAAGGCCTGGCGCTTGCTCAACCTGATCGGCTTTGTCGGCACCTTCGGTATCGGCTTCGCCTGGGGCCTGCGTTCGTATGCGCCGGAGCTGTTGTGGAGCACCGAGCCGTTCCTGATTCTGTTCTTCCTGATGTACCTCGCTATCGGCCTGTTGTTTGCCCGGCGCAAATTGCTCGATATGTCTGACGCGCCGGCAGACAGCGACCGTGATGCCTTGCTGCACTGGTCGGCCCGCAAGGGCGATTATGTCGACGGGACGATGCTGTTCGGTCCGCCAATCATTGGTTTCGGTTTGCAGTTTGCGCTGGTGCAGCATCTGGAGTTTGCCGCGGCGTTCAGTGCGCTGGCGTTGGGCATGATCTACATGGTGCTGGCCAAGGTATTGATGGGCGGTCGTGCGGTGCTGCTGGGTGAAACCTGTCTGGCGCTCGGGGTGATTTTTGCCAGTCTGGCGATCCCGCTGGGGCTGGATGCGCGCTGGACCTCGGCGGCATGGGCGGTGGAAGGCGCGGGGATTTTCTGGCTCGGTCTGCGTCAGCATCGACCGTTCGCCCGGGCCTTTGCCTTGCTACTGCAACTGGGTTCCGCGTTAGCCTTCCTCAGTCAGTTGCGGGTTGGCGAAAGCAGTTTGCTCGACGGTGCTCCGCTGGGCGCGTTGATGCTGGGCCTCGCGTTGCTGTTCAGTTTCTACCAATTGCGCAAGGCTTCGCCGCAACAGTCCTCGCCCTGGGAGCGTCAAGGCTTGCCGGTGCTGGCATGTCTAGGTTTGACGTTTCTCTATCTGCTGGCGCCGTTGTTCTTCTTCGTTCAGGCCACGGCAATCAGTTGGGCACTGGCCGGGTTGGTGACGTTGTTTGTCGGCCTGCGAATTCAGTCGCGCACGTTCCTGTTCACCGCGTTTGCCGTGCAGTTACTCGGTGGCGCACTGTTCTTGTTGCGCCTGCAAGGCGCGGGCGAAGACTCGGCGGCGGTGTTCAGCGCCGGTTGGAGTGGCTTGCTCAGCGCTTCGCTGATCGGTCTGGCGTTGATTGCCGGCATGCTGTTGGCGGCTCGCGATGAAATGGTGCGCGGCGACGTGCGTCTGCTGCGCGGTCTGTCGGTGGTGTTGTTGGCCGGTCTGGTGCTGATCAATCTCGCGGTGTTGTTTGTCCTGCCGTGGCAGACCGCGAGCGCGGTGTGGGCGGCCAGTGGCCTGCTGATCATCTGGCTGAGTCTGTACCTCAAGCAGCGTGTGAGTTTTGTTTTTGGTCTGCTATTGCAGGTGATTGGCGGCGCGGCGTTCTTGCTGGCCGGTCCGGAACTGCTCGGGCCGCTGTCCAGCGAAGGGCTGAAGCCTTTGGCCCATGGCGGATTCTGGACGCCGCTGGTGCTGGGGCTGGCGGCAATGATCGGTGCGTGGCGCCTGCAACTGGGCAATCACGCCTCGGCATTCGATGCGTTGAGTTTGCAGCGCTTGTCCGAAGTATTGCTGGTGTGGGGCGCGGGTTGGTGGGCGTTGGCGTGGGTCAGCGAGGTACTGCGTTTTGCTGCGCCGAATCTGCAAGGCACGTTGCTGCTCTTGGTTGCAGCCGTAAGCGTGGGGTTGTGGACTGTGTTGTCGCTACGTTTGAAATGGCCGGCGCTGGGCTTGCTCTGCACCTTGCTGATTCCGGCGGCGGCTCTTGTGCTGTTCGGCGCGTGGCATTCGCGTTATCACCCGGCAGCTGACTTCGGCTGGCTGGCATGGGCGGCGATATTCGCCGTGCATTTCTTCAGCTTGCGACGCTTGGCGCCGATGCTGCCGGCGCGCGCTTTGAGCACGGCACATGTGCTCGGCTGCTGGCTGCTGATCGGCGTGCTGGCGCTGGAATTGCGCTACGGCCTGCTGCTGTTGTCCGAGCAATACAACGCCTGGCGTTGGCTGGGTTGGGCGATTCTGCCAAGCGTTTACCTGCTGCTGGCAGCAGCACCGCGCAGCTGGCCGTGGCCGGTCGCAGCGTTTGCCCGCGAGTACCGCTTGTATGCGGCTGCGCCGCTGGCGGTATTGATGCTGGCGTGGTTCTGGCTGGCCAATGGCGTCAGCGATGGTAATGCCGAGCCACTTCCTTACGTACCGCTGCTCAATCCATTAGAGCTGGGTTTGTTGTTCGCCTTGTTCGGCGTCTATGTCTGGTCGCGCAGTGCGATTTCGCAGTTGTCGATTCGACAGGACTACGCCGATAACGCCACGCAATTGATTGCCGGGATTTCGCTGTTCGCCTTCTGCACCGCGCTGGTCACCCGCGCCGCGCACCATTGGGCCGGGATCCCGTTCGAGCTGGATACGCTGCTCGCCTCAATGCTGGTGCAGGCTGGATTGTCGATCGTCTGGACGCTGATGGCGCTCGGGCTGATGATCGGCGGCCATCTGCGTCATCGCCGCGAAGTGTGGCTGATCGGCGCAGCATTGATTGCGCTGGTCGTGGCCAAACTGATTTTTGTCGAACTGAGCAACCGTGGCGGTCTCGCCCGGATCGTCTCGTTTATCGGCGTCGGAGTGTTGTTGCTGGTGGTCGGTTATTTCGCGCCGCTGCCGCCCAAGCGCGTCGATGCTGACCCGGCGGCGGACAAACCGGTCCCGGACACCGAAGGAGTTTCATCTTGAGTCGCATGCTGAATCTGGGTTGGTTGGCGTTGGGCGTGGTGATGGCGGCCGGCGCCCAGGAAAAACCGGCGGACTTCGCCACGCAGGTGCCGTTGTCGGTCAGTGGCAACGGCCCGTGGTACCGCCTCGAATTGCCGTTGAGCGTGCAATTGCAGGCACGCCAGACCGATCTCAGTGATCTGCGTGTGTTCAATGCCGCCGGCGAACCGCAGGCTTACGCCTTGGCGCGCGAGTCGGCGCAGACCCGCGACGACGGTCAGTTACATGAGGTGAAATGGTTCCCGCTGTACAACGCCGCTGACGCCAGTGAACGCGCGCCGAATGTGCGTGTGCAAGCGACCACCAACGGCACATTGGTCGAGGTGCAGCCGTCCAGTCAGTTGGAGGCGGGAGAAGAGATTCTGCGCGGCTGGCTGTTGGATGCGAGTGCGATCAAGGCGCCGTTGCAGCAGTTGATCCTCGACTGGACCAGCGAGCGCGACGGTTTTCAGCGCTTCAGCATTGAGGCCAGTGACGACCTGCAACATTGGCAGCCATGGGGCGAAGGGCAGGTGGCACGGCTGACCTTTTCCGATGAGCGCATTGAGCAGCATGAAGTGACATTGCCGGGGCAATCGGCGCGTTATGTGCGGCTGTTGTGGGAGTCGCCGAATTCGGCGCCGATCCTGACGGCGGCACAACTGAAAAGCAGTGATCCGCGCAATGTGCCGCTGCCGTTGGTCTGGTCGCAAGAGTTGGCCGGCGGCAGCGCCAAGGCCGGGGAGTACACCTGGCAATTGCCGATGGGGCTGAATATCGAGCGGGTGCAGGTCGAAATCAAACAACCGAACAGTCTGGCACCGGTGACATTGGCGGGCCGACGTGAGAGCAGCTTGCCGTGGCAGGAGCTGAGCAGCGGCTTGCTCTATCGCCTGACCCAGAATGGTCAGGACGTGGTGCAGAACGAATTGCAGCTCTACGGGCAGACTGTGCAGCAGTTGAAGCTGACGGTGGATGAGCGTGGCGGTGGTCTGGGCGAGCAGGCGCCGAGTCTGAAATATGCGGTGCGGGCGACGCAGGTGATTTTCCTTGCGCGCGGGGAGGGGCCGTACAGTCTGGCGTTGGGCAACCCGGGTGTGAAGACAGCGAATCTGCCGTTGGCGACGCTGATTCCGGATTTCAAACCGGAGAAACTGGCGGCGTTGGGTAAGGCTGTGGTTCAGGGTGAGGCGGTGGCTACGCAGACTTCTACCGCGACTACGGCGGCGGTGGCTGAGACCAACTGGAAGAAGATCGGCTTGTGGGCGGTGTTGTTGCTGAGTGTGGTTTTTCTCGGGGCGATGGCGTTTAGCTTGTTGCGCAAGCCGCCAACCAACACCTGAGAATGGCTGGCGCTGCGCGCCATTCGCGAGCAGGCTCGCTCCCACAGTGGATCTTCAATGGACGCCAATTCAGCGGTCACCCCCGATTCCCTGTGGGAGCGAGCCTGCTCGCGAAAGCGGCGTGTCAGCCAATACATATTCCGAACTGATCAATTAACCCCCAGCCACACCCGTCCGATTTCCAACTACGCTAAACCCGCTACCTGAACTCTCCACCCACATTCACGTCTCATGCAGGCAATTACACCCCAACGCACGTTACCGGGCGTCTTCGCTCGCTACGGTTTCAGACTCCCTGTAAACTGCGCGGGTTTTTAGCCCCCCATTCCACCGGAGCCGTCCATGTCCCGCGTTACCCTGAGTCGCTATTTGATTGAGCAGACCCGCAGCAATAACACTCCTGCCGATCTGCGTTTCCTGATCGAAGTGGTGGCGCGTGCTTGCAAAGAAATCAGCCACGCCGTGTCCAAAGGCGCCCTGGGTGGTGTTCTGGGCAGCATGGGCACTGAAAACGTCCAAGGCGAAGTGCAGAAGAAGCTCGACGTGATCTCCAACGAAATCCTGCTCGAAGCCAACGAATGGGGCGGTCACCTGGCCGGCATGGCGTCCGAAGAAATGGACAATGCCTACCAGATCCCGGGCAAATACCCGAAAGGCGCGTACCTGCTGGTATTCGACCCACTGGACGGCTCGTCGAACATCGACATCAACGCCCCGGTCGGCACTATCTTCTCGGTACTGCGTTGCCCGAACGAATACCTGAGCCAGAACGAGCCGCTGAACGAAAAAGCGTTCCTGCAGCCAGGCACTCAGCAGGTTGCCGCCGGTTACGCGATCTACGGCCCGCAGACCATGCTGGTACTGACCTTGGGCGACGGCGTGAAAGGTTTCACCCTCGACCGCGAAATGGGCAGCTTCGTGCTGACTCACGAAGACATCACCATTCCTGAATCGACCCAGGAATTCGCCATCAACATGTCCAACCAGCGTCACTGGGAAGCCCCGGTACAACGCTACGTGGGCGAGCTGCTGGCCGGTGAAGAAGGTCCGCTGAAAAAGAATTACAACATGCGTTGGGTCGCGGCGATGGTTGCCGACGTACACCGCATCCTGACCCGTGGCGGTCTGTTCATGTACCCGCGCGACAGCCGTGAGCCATCCAAGCCAGGCAAACTGCGTCTGATGTACGAAGCCAACCCGATGTCGTTCCTGGTGGAACAAGCAGGCGGCGCGTCCACCGACGGTCATCAGCGTATTCTCGACATCCAGCCTGAAGGCCTGCACCAGCGCGTAGCAGTGTTCCTCGGCTCGAAAGAAGAAGTCGCACGCGCTACGGCCTACCACAAGGAATAAACCATGACCGCGCCCTGGCAGCCGTTGCTCGATTGGTGGTTCGGACACGCCGAATCCCCCGACGAGATATCGGCTGACAAGGGCAAGTTGTGGTTTGGCAAGCGAGACAGCCAAGACCTCGAAGCGCGTGAGCGTTTCGGGGTCTTTGTCGATCAGGCCATCGCTGGTGAATTGACCGAGTGGACGCAACGTCCCGAAGGTTGGCTGGCGGTGGTGCTACTGCTCGATCAACTGCCGCGAATGATCTTTCGTGATACTCCCAAAGCGTTCTCCGGTGATCTGCGCGCGCAGAAACTCGTCGCGCAAGGTATTGCCGCGGATTTCGATCGGCAGTTGAAGCCGATTCAGCGTGTATTCATTTATCTGGTGTTCGAACACTGCGAAAACCTCGCGGTGCAGAATGAGGCAGTTTCCCGGTTTATCGAACTGGTGGCTGAACAGCCGGAAGCGGAGCGCGCGGTGTTTGCCGACAATCTGGATTATGCCGAGCGGCATCAAAAGGTGATTGCGCGGTTTGGCCGGTTTCCGCATCGCAATGCGGTGTTGGGGCGGGAGTCTACGGCTGAGGAGTTGGTGTTTCTTTCTGAGCCGGGGTCGCGGTTTTAAGGGCTTGCCCTCACCCTAACCCTCTCCCGGGGGGAGAGGGGACTGACCGAGGTGGATGTTGTAGGTACATCGACTTGAGAGACCTGAGTCGAACTCAGGTTTTGAAAGGCCTGAAGATCTGCTCCCTTTCCCCCTCGCCCCCCTGGGGGCGGTCCGACGTTTCGGGAGGGCTGGGGTGAGGGGGTAAAGCCCTTGATCTTAAATGCGGAAACTACCCACCAATTGCTTCAACCGCGCCGCCTGCTGCTCCAGATCCGAGCACGCGCGCAACGTCGCCTGCAAGTTCTCCACACCTTCCTGATTCAGCGTGTTGATCTCGTTGATATCGACATTGATCGACTCGACCACTGCCGTCTGCTCTTCAGTCGCGGTGGCCACCGACTGGTTCATCCCGTCGATCTCGCCAATACGCTGAGTCACGCTGCCCAATCGCTCACCGGCCTGGTTGGCGATGCCGACGCTGCTTTCGCTCTCGCGCTGGCTCTCGGTCATGATGCTGACCGCCTGGCGCGCGCCGACTTGCAGCTCTTCGATCATCTTCTGCACTTGCTGCGCCGAATCCTGAGTGCGGTGCGCCAAGTTGCGCACTTCATCGGCGACCACGGCGAAACCACGACCGGCTTCACCGGCTCGTGCCGCTTCGATCGCAGCGTTGAGCGCGAGCAGGTTGGTCTGCTGGGAAATGCTGGTGATCACTTCGAGAATCTGGCCGATGTTCACCGTGTTGCTGTTCAGGGTTTCGATGTTGCCGCAGGAGTCGCTGATCTTCGCCGACAGCTGCTGCATGGCCTGGATGGTTTTATCCACAACCTGCTGACCGTCGACCGCAAGGCTGCGCGCGTCGCTGGAATGCTGCGAGGCGAGGGCGGCGTTCTGGGCGATTTCCTGCGCGGCGGCGCCGAGCTGGTTGATCGCGGCAGCGACGCTGTTGGTGCGCGAGGCTTGCTGGTCGGAGTTGTACATCGACGAGTTCGACGCTGCGACGACACGCAGGGCGACTTCGTTGACCTGGCCGGTGGCCGAGGACACTTCGCGAATCGAGGTGTGGATACGTTCGACGAAGCGGTTGAACGAAGTGCCCAGCGCGCCGAATTCGTCATTGCCGTGGATGACCAGACGTTTGGTCAGGTCGCCTTCACCTTCGGCGATGTCGTGCATCGCGCGGCCCATGGTCAGCAGTGGCTGCATCAGTACGCGGATCAGCATGCCGAGCAGGGCGATGATGATCACCACGGCAATGACCATGGCAATCAGCGCCGAGGTGCGGAATTCGCTGAGCATCGAGAACGCGGTGTCTTTATCGAGCACCAGCGCCACGTACCAATCGGCCGACGGCACGCCGTTGACGCGGGTGAAGGAGATCAGTTGGGTCTTGCCATCGAACTCGACTTCTTTCAGGCCCGGGCTGACTTTTGGCGCGCCATTCGGGTAGGCCTCGGCGAGGGTCTTGAGCACCAGTTTGCTGTCCGGGTGGATCAGGATCTTGCCGTCGGCACTGACGATGAATGCATGGCCGTGGCCACCGAAGTTCAGCGAGTTGATGATTGCGCTGACGCTGGTCAGATCGATGTCGGCACCGGCGACGCCGAGCATCTGGCCCTGACGCTGTACCGGGGTGGCGACGGTGATCACCAGTTTGCCCGAGGACGCGGCGATGTACGGTTCGGTGACGATGGTCTGCTGCGCGCTGTTCGCTGCTTTGTACCAGCCACGGGCGCGCGGATCGTAATCGGGTGCGCGGTTGCCGGCCGGTACCGAGAACATCACGCCGTCGGCACCGCCGAAATAGCTGAGCTGGAAATTGCCGGTGTAGGCGGGCAGGTCAATGATGCGTTTCAGGCTGGCCGGGGCGTTGCCGTCGACGGCCACTTGCTGCGACAGCGATTGCAGCAACTGAATGCGACTTTCCAGCCAGGTCTGGATGTTGCTGGTGGTCAGGCTGCCCAGCTCCTGCATCGACGCTTCGGTGCTCGTGCTCAAGGCTTCGCGCTGTCGATAGTCGTTGAAGAAAATGAAACAGGCGAACGCAACGGCCACCACGAGGGCGGCAGCCAACAAAATCTTGTGGCTGAATTTCATGTTTCTGGTCATCGAATGAACTACCGCGAAGGGGCTGGTCAAGAAAGGGCGGCAATTTGCCACACTCGGGGGCTTTGCGCTGCTCTTATTTCGACCGCGGCGCGCCAAAGATTAGGCGTCTTTGGTGAAATGCGACGAAATGCTCAATAGCCCTACAAAGTGTCTGATTTACCGGCAAATGCCAGACGGGCGGGCTAATAAATAGCCATTCCCCCAGGGAACCAGATGAGGGTTTTCTCTTCTAAGCTTCTGGTTGGCACCATGCCATCCCCCCCTCGTTCCAGGAGTTACACCATGTCGCTGCGATCTATCGCCCTTCTGACGTTTTGCGTGCTGTTGGCCGCATGCAGCAAGGTCAATCAGGAAAACTATTCGAAGCTCTCGGCCGGTATGGCCAAGGCCGAAGTCGAGACTCTGCTCGGCAAGCCCACCGATTGCTCGGGCGCGCTCGGCATGTCCAGTTGCACCTGGGGCGACAAGAACAGCTTTATCAGCGTGCAGTACGCCGGTGACAAAGTGCTGATGTTTTCCGGCCAAGGCCTGAAGTAAACCGGGGCTTCGCGCCCACGGAGAAGAAAAATGAAGCGGTTATTGCTGATCCTTTTTGCCGGCCTGGTACTGGCCGGCTGCGCCACTTCCGGCGTCGACCCGTTGGCGCCGAAAACCGTCAACAGCGTCAATCTCAAGCGCTATCAGGGCACCTGGTACGAACTGGCTCGCTTGCCGATGTACTTCCAGCGCCATTGCGCGCAATCCGAAGCCCATTACACCCTCAAGCCTGACGGTAATGTCGCGGTGCTCAATCGCTGCCTGACGCCGGACTGGCAGTGGGAAGAGGCCAAGGGCACGGCTTATCCACAGGTGCCGGGCAAGACCGACAAGCTCTGGGTCGAATTCGATACCTGGTTCTCGCGTCTGATTCCGGGTGTGGCGAAAGGTGAATACTGGGTGTTGTACGTCAGCGATGACTACAAGACCGCCATCGTCGGCGACCCGAGTCGCAAGTACATGTGGTTGCTGTCGCGCACGCCGACCGTCAACGGTGTGGTGCGTGAAGAGCTGCTGAGCAAGGCGCGTCAGCAGGGCTATGACACCACGCGCTTGATCTGGCGCGCGTCGGATCGGCAGATGGCCAAGACCTCGAATTAATCACCCATCCTGATCGCTCCCACGCTCCGCGTGGGAGTGTCTCAATGGACGCTCTGCGTCCGCTTGTGGGACGCAGAGCGTCCCGGGCTGCATTCCCACGCAGAGCGTGGGAACGATCAGCTGTCAGCCGAGGAGGTCGCGCAGAACCTGGGTGAAGGCACGCGCACTGTCCTCTTCCCCTGCATGCCGCCCATCGCGCACTACCCACTGGCCATTGACCAGCACATCGCGCACCTGCCGATCGCCACCGGCAAACAGCCAGCGATTCAAAATCCCGTCACCGCTGGCGGTCGCCAAATACGGATCATTGCCATCGAGCACAATCCAGTCCGCCCGCTTGCCAACTTCCAGCGCACCAACCGGCTGACCCATCGCCTGCGCACCACCGTCCAGCGCCGCGTCATACAGCGTGCGCCCAACCATCGGCTGATCCGCGCCATACAAACGATTACGGCGCTGATCACGCAGACGCTGGCCGTATTCCAGCCAACGCAATTCCTCCACCACGCTCAGCGACACATGGCTGTCGGAACCGATGCCCATGCGCCCGCCCTGAGCGAGGAAATCTACTGCCGGGAAAATCCCGTCACCCAGGTTCGCTTCGGTGGTCAGGCACAGGCCGGCAATGGCGCGACTCTTGGCCATCAGCGTGACTTCTTCCGGATTGGCGTGGGTCGCGTGCACCAGGCACCAGCGCTGATCGACTTCGGTGTTTTCGTACAGCCATTGCAGCGGACGCCGACCGCTCCAGCTCAGGCAGTCGTCGACTTCTTTCTGTTGTTCGGCGATGTGAATATGCACAGGGCATTGCTTGTCGCTGGCCGCCAAGACTTCGCTGATCTGCTGCGGGGTCACCGCGCGCAACGAGTGGAAGCACAGACCCAGCGACTGCGCCTTTTGCTGCGCCAGTAACGGCTGCAAACGCGATTGCAGATTCAGGTAATTTTCGGTGCTGTTGATGAAGCGGCGCTGGCCGTCATTCGGCGTCTGGCCGCCAAAACCGGAGTGGCTGTAGAGCACCGGCAACAGGGTCAGACCGATGCCGCTTTCACTCGCCGCCTGACTGATGCGCAACGCCAGCTCAGCCGGATCGGCATACGGCTGACCATTGCTGTCGTGATGCACGTAATGAAATTCGGCCACCGATGTGTAACCGGCCTTGAGCATTTCGATGTACAGCTGACGGGCAATGACGCCGAGCTGATCCGGGCTGATTTTTCCGACGAGCCGATACATCAGATCGCGCCACGTCCAGAAACTGTCGTTCGGGTTGCCGGCCACTTCGGCCAGACCCGCCATCGCTCGCTGGAAGGCGTGGGAGTGCAAATTAGGCATGCCCGGCAACAGCGGGCCGCTCAGCCGTTCGGCGTCATCTGCGGTGGAATCGGCCTGAATCTGGGTCAGCAGGCCATCGGCGCTGACTTCAAGACGTACATTGTTGGCCCATCCGTTAGGCAGCAGCGCGCGTTCGGCAAAGAAGGCGGACATGGTTCAGCACCCCATCGTGTGTTATTTGTATATACATATACAGACGTTTGCCTGCCCGGTAAACTCCGGCAAGCTAGCAACCTTCATCCAAAGAACAGGGATCAACCGTGCCGACTCCGCCTCCAGTCTCCCCGTTGGCCGCGAACATGGGCGACAGTCCGGCGCCCTTGTACGCCCGCGTCAAACAGATGATCACCCAGCAGATCGACAGCGGAAACTGGCCGCCGCACTACCGCGTGCCGTCCGAGAGCGAGCTGGTCAATCAACTCGGTTTCAGCCGCATGACCATCAACCGCGCGCTGCGCGAGATGACCGCTGATGGTCTGTTGGTGCGCATGCAAGGCGTCGGCACTTTCGTCGCCGAACCGAAGAGTCAGTCCGCGTTGTTCGAAGTGCACAACATCGCCGACGAGATCGCCTCCCGTGGCCATCGCCACACCTGCCAGGTCATCACCCTCGAAGAGGAGGCCGCCGGTTCCGAGCGCGCACTGGCGCTGGATATGCGCGAAGGGCAGAAGGTGTTCCACTCGCTGATCGTGCATTACGAAAACGATATTCCGGTGCAAATCGAAGACCGCTTCGTCAACGCGCTGGTCGCCCCGGAATACCTCAAGCAGGATTTCACCCTGCAAACGCCTTACGCCTATCTCAATCAGGTCGCGCCGCTGACCGAAGGCGAGCACGTGGTTGAAGCGATCCTCGCTGAGCCGTCCGAATGCAAGTTGCTGCAGATTGAAAAGGGCGAGCCGTGCCTGCTGATTCGTCGCCGCACGTGGTCGGGGCGTCAGCCGGTGACCGCAGCACGATTGATTCACCCGGGTTCCCGTCACCGTCTGGAAGGACGGTTTCATAAATAGAGAGCATAAATGAATGGTTTGAAGGTTTTACGCGCCGAGGGCTACCCGCGCATGCCGTGGAAAAACGGCGGCGGCAGCACTGAAGAAATCACCCGTGATGCCGGTGCCGGGCTGGACGGTTTTGGCTGGCGCCTGTCGATTGCCGACATCGCTGAGTCGGGTGGTTTCTCGACATTCGCTGGCTATCAGCGAGTGATTACGGTGTTGCAGGGTGACGGCATGACCCTGTGCGTCGACGGTGACGATACTCGGCCGCTGTTACCGCTCGACCCGTTCGCCTTCAGTGGCGAAAGCCAGGTGTCGTGCACGCTGCTTGGCGGCGCAATTCGCGACTTCAATCTGATTTACGCCCCGCAGCGTTACAGCGCGCGGTTGCAGTGGCTGGACGGTGAGCAGCGGCTCTTCAGTTCGGCCGGTACGGTGTTGGTGTTCAGTGTCAGTGAGCTGTTGGACGTTCAGGTCGGTGACACTGCATCGCAACTCGGTCGCCATGATTGCCTGCAATTGGACGGTAACGCCGGGTTGGTCGAAGTCTCCGTCAATGCGGGTTGCTGCGTCATTGAACTGACTGCACGCTGATTCCGAAATCTTAAAAGATCGCAGCCTTCGGCAGCTCCTACAGGGTGTACATCAAACCCAATGTAGGAGCTGCCGAAGGCTGCGATCTTTTGCTTTTGGGGTGTTCCCAACCCACGCACCAACTTGTTACCGAACGCCCCAGCGTGGCGCAAAACCACGCTCACGTAACAAAGTCCCTTCGGCATAAATCATCCCCACGAAAAATTTCATCCACGCCCGAACCCTTGATTCAGGCGCTCTCCAGCCCTGCCCGCGATTTTTCTTGAACACCCCTCCAACAAGTTGGCCGCTTGATTGCATATGCTTGTATGTACAAGTAAAGACGTATGCGTATGAGTCGCTCGAGACTCTCCGCAGCGTCCACTGATTCGCTTGTCGCGCATCGAAGCGCACAGGCTGCTTGCCCACTGCCAGGGTTGGTTTGAATTGATCGCTGAGGAGTCTTTTTCGTGACTGACAATAAGCCTACAAAGTTTCGCAACGTTGAGATCCGCGCTGCCCGCGGCAACAAGCTGACCGCCAAGAGCTGGCTGACCGAAGCGCCGCTGCGCATGCTGATGAACAACCTCGACCCGGAAGTCGCCGAGAACCCGAAAGAACTGGTGGTTTACGGTGGTATCGGTCGCGCCGCGCGTAACTGGGAGTGCTACGACAAGATCGTCGAAAGCCTGACCAACCTGAATGACGACGAGACCCTGCTGGTGCAATCCGGCAAGCCGGTCGGCGTGTTCAAGACTCACAGCAATGCCCCGCGTGTACTGATCGCCAACTCCAACCTCGTCCCGCACTGGGCGAGCTGGGAGCACTTTAACGAACTCGACGCCAAAGGCTTGGCCATGTACGGCCAGATGACTGCCGGCAGCTGGATCTACATCGGCAGCCAGGGCATCGTCCAAGGTACTTACGAAACTTTCGTCGAGGCCGGTCGCCAGCACTACAACGACAACCTCACCGGCAAATGGGTGTTGACCGCTGGCCTCGGTGGCATGGGCGGCGCACAACCTCTGGCGGCAACCCTGGCCGGCGCTTGCTCGCTGAACATCGAATGCCAACAAGTGAGCATCGATTTCCGTCTGAAAAGCCGTTACGTCGACGAGCAAGCCAAAGACCTCGACGACGCGCTGGCGCGCATCGACAAATACACCAAGGAAGGCAAGGCGATCTCCATCGCCCTGCTGGGTAACGCCGCAGAAATTCTGCCGGAACTGGTCAAGCGTGGCGTGCGCCCGGACATGGTCACCGACCAGACCAGCGCCCATGACCCGCTCAACGGTTACCTGCCGGCCGGCTGGACCTGGGACGAATACCGCGCTCGCGCCAAGACCGAACCGGCCGCTGTGATCAAAGCCGCCAAGCAGTCGATGGCCGTGCACGTCAAAGCCATGCTGGAATTCCAGAAGCAAGGCATTCCGACCTTCGACTACGGCAACAACATCCGTCAGATGGCCCAGGAAGAAGGCGTCGAAAACGCCTTCGACTTCCCGGGCTTCGTACCGGCCTACATCCGTCCACTGTTCTGCCGTGGCATCGGCCCGTTCCGTTGGGCTGCATTGTCGGGTGATCCGCAAGACATCTACAAAACCGACGCTAAGGTCAAAGAGCTGATCCCGGACGACGCGCACCTGCACAACTGGCTGGACATGGCTCGCGAGCGCATCAGCTTCCAGGGCCTGCCGGCGCGTATCTGCTGGGTTGGCCTGGGCCTGCGCGCCAAGCTCGGTCTGGCCTTCAACGAGATGGTCCGCAGCGGTGAGCTGTCGGCGCCGATCGTGATCGGTCGTGATCACCTCGACTCCGGCTCGGTCGCCAGCCCGAACCGTGAAACCGAATCGATGCAGGACGGTTCCGACGCCGTGTCCGACTGGCCACTGCTCAACGCACTGCTCAACACCGCGAGCGGCGCGACCTGGGTTTCCCTGCACCACGGCGGCGGCGTCGGCATGGGCTTCTCGCAGCACTCAGGCATGGTGATTGTCTGCGACGGTACAGACGAAGCTGCCGAGCGTATTGCGCGCGTGCTGCACAACGACCCGGCTACCGGAGTCATGCGTCACGCCGATGCCGGTTACCAGATCGCCATCGACTGCGCCAGGGAACAGGGCCTGAACCTGCCGATGATTACCGGTAAATAAACGCAAAACCCCTGTAGGAGCTGCCGCAGGCTGCGATCTTTTGATGTTGGTTTTTCAAGATCAAAAGATCGCAGCCTGCGGCAGCTCCTACAGAGAATCTAACAATCCACAGAGGTTGAATCATGGCTGTCAACACCGATCGTGCAAGCAACAAACCGTTGATCGAAAGGCGTTCGATCGACTACATCCCGGAAGCGGAAAGACACGGTCGTCTGTTTAGCCAGTTCACCCTGTGGATGGGGGCAAATCTGCAAATCACCGCGATTGTCACCGGGGCCTTGGCCGTGGTGCTGGGCGGTGATGTGTTCTGGTCGTTGATCGGTCTGTTGATCGGCCAATTGCTCGGCGGCGGAGTGATGGCGTTGCATGCTGCGCAAGGGCCGAAACTGGGCCTGCCGCAGATGATCTCCAGTCGCGTGCAGTTTGGCGTTTATGGTGCGGCGATCCCGATTGTGCTGGTGTGCCTGATGTACCTGGGTTTCACCGCAACGGGGACGGTGCTTTCCGGTCAGGCGCTGGGTCAGTTGTTTAACGTCAGTGACAGCGTCGGCATCCTGATTTTTGCCAGCGTCATCGTGCTGGTCACAGTGCTCGGTTATCGGGTGATCCACTGGATCGGCCGTGTCGCCAGCGTGATTGGCGTGATCGCTTTCGTGTTCCTGTTCTGGCGGCTGATGAGCCAGACCGACGTCGGCGCACTTCTGCAAATCCGTCATTTCAGTTGGAGCAGCTTCCTCCTCGCGGTGTCGCTCGCGGCCTCTTGGCAGATCGCTTTCGGCCCCTACGTGGCTGACTATTCCCGTTACCTGCCGAGCAATACCTCGGCGGTCAAAACTTTCTTCGCCGCCGGTGCCGGCTCGGTGGTCGGTGCGCAAGTGGCGATGATCCTCGGTGTGTTCGCTGCGGCTTCGGCCAACGGCCAGTTCGCCGGTCACGAAGTTGCCTACATCGTCGGCCTGGGCGGCACCGGTGCCACCGCTGCGCTGCTGTACTTCAGCATCGCGTTCGGCAAGGTGACCATCTCGACGCTGAATTCCTACGGCAGCTTCATGTGCATCGCGACCATCATCAGTGGTTTCAAAGGCCATCTGACGGTGACCCGGATGCAGCGTCTGGTGTTCGTGCTGGTGATCGTCGGCGCCGCTACTCTGATTGCGCTGCTCGGTCAGCACTCGTTCCTCGGTGCGTTCAAGTCTTTCATCCTGTTCCTGCTCGCCTTCTTCACACCGTGGAGCGCGATCAACCTGGTGGATTACTACTGCATCACCCGTGAGCGTTATGACGTGCCGGCACTGGCCGATCCGAACGGACGCTACGGTCGCTGGAACCTGCTCGGCATCAGCGTCTATGTGTTCGGTGTGCTGGTGCAGCTGCCGTTCATCTCCACCAAGTTCTACACCGGCCCGCTGGTGGCTGCCCTCGGTGACGTGGATATTTCCTGGATCATCGGCCTCGTGCTGCCGGCCGTCGTCTACTACGTGTGCGCAAAAAAATGGCACAGCGCGGTACCCGATCAACTGATTCTGCCGGTCGAGCAGAACAGCGTTGTACAACCTAAAACAAGCGGGGCCGGTCGCGCTGCGGCGCAGGCCTGATTTGGACGTGGACAGGGCTGGATGCCTCTTGACTGCCGTAAGCCAATTCATGATTAGGAGCGTCACAACAATGAAATCGAACAAGACCCTGCTGACCACATTGCTGTCCATGGGCCTGCTGGCCAGTGCCGGTGCGACCCAAGCTGCTGGCTGGTGCGAATCAGGCAAACCGGTGAAATTCGCCGGCCTGAACTGGGAAAGCGGCATGCTGCTGACCGACGTCCTGCAAGTGGTGCTGGAGAAAGGTTACGACTGCAAGACCGACAGCCTCCCGGGCAACTCCATCACCATGGAAAACGCCCTGAGCAGCAACGATATTCAAGTGTTCGCCGAAGAGTGGGTCGGCCGCAGCGAGGTCTGGAACAAGGCCGAGAAGGCCGGCAAGGTTGTCGGTGTCGGCGCTCCGGTCGTCGGCGCGGTGGAAGGCTGGTACGTGCCGCGCTACGTGATCGAAGGCGACGCCAAGCGCAAGCTCGAACCCAAAGCCCCTGACCTGAAAAACATCGCTGACCTGGGCAAATACGCCGCCGTGTTCAAGGACGCTGAAGAGCCGTCCAAGGGCCGTTTCTACAACTGCCCGGCCGGCTGGACCTGCGAACTCGATAACAGCGAAATGTTGAAAAGCTATGGCCTGGAAAGCAGCTACACCAACTTCCGTCCGGGCACCGGCCCGGCGCTGGATGCGGCGGTGCTGTCGAGCTACAAGCGTGGCGAGCCGATCCTGTTCTACTACTGGTCGCCAACCCCGCTGATGGGCCAGGTGGATCTGGTCAAACTCGAAGAAAAACCGGGCGTCGACAAGACCGTGAGTATCAAGGTCGGCCTGTCGAAAACCTTCCACGACGAAGCCCCGGAACTGGTCGCCGTGCTGGAAAAGGTCAACCTGCCGATCGACTTGCTGAACCAGAACCTGGGCCGCATGGCCAAGGAACGTATCGAGTCGCCAAAACTGGCGAAAATCTTCCTCAAGGAACATCCTGAGGTCTGGCATGCGTGGGTCAGTGAAGACGCTGCCAGGAAAATCGACGCGGCGCTGTAGGTCGATACCTCCCGGTCAACCGTGAGGCTGGCCGGGAGATATGCCGTAAACGCTTGATTGAGATTTCTGATTGAGAGCCGCTTATGTTTCCCGAAAGCTTTACCTTTTCCATCGCCGACTGGGTCAACGGTTGGGTCGATTCGCTGGTGACCAACTACGGTGATGTGTTCCGCCACATCTCCGACACGCTGCTCTGGGCCATCGTCAATCTTGAAGGCCTGCTGCGTGCCGCACCGTGGTGGTTGATGCTGGCCATCGTCGGTGTGGTTGCCTGGCATGCCACGCGTAAAGTCGTGACCACGGCGGTCATCGTCGGTCTATTGTTCCTGGTCGGCGCCGTTGGCTTGTGGGACAAGCTCATGCAGACACTGGCGCTGATGATGGTCGCGACGATCATTTCGGTGCTGATCGGCATTCCGCTGGGGATTCTCTCGGCGCGCAGCAATCGCCTGCGTTCGGTGCTGATGCCGCTGCTCGACATCATGCAAACCATGCCAAGTTTCGTATACCTGATCCCGGTGCTGATGCTGTTCGGTCTGGGCAAGGTCCCGGCGATTTTCGCCACGGTGATCTACGCCGCACCGCCGCTGATTCGCCTGACTGATCTGGGCATTCGCCAGGTTGACGGCGAAGTGATGGAAGCGATCAATGCGTTCGGCGCTAACCGCTGGCAGCAACTGTTCGGCGTGCAACTGCCGCTGGCCCTGCCGAGCATCATGGCCGGGATCAACCAGACCACCATGATGGCCCTGTCGATGGTGGTGATCGCCTCGATGATCGGCGCCCGTGGTCTGGGCGAAGATGTGCTGGTGGGGATTCAGACCCTCAACGTCGGGCGCGGCCTCGAGGCCGGTCTGGCGATCGTGATTCTCGCAGTGGTCATCGACCGCATTACTCAGGCGTACGGTCGGCCACGGCATGAGGTGAGCAAATGAGCAACGCAACCGTGAGCAAGATCGAAGTCAAAAACGTCTTCAAGATTTTCGGCAACCGTGCCAAGGATGCCTTGGCCATGGTTGGCCAGGGCAAGACCAAGGATCAGGTGCTGAGCGAGACCGGTTGTGTGGTCGGCGTTAATGACCTGTCGCTGAGCATCGGCACTGGTGAGATCTTCGTGATCATGGGTCTGTCCGGCTCGGGAAAATCGACCTTGGTGCGCCACTTCAATCGGCTGATCGATCCCACCAGCGGGGCGATCCTCGTCGATGGCGTCGACATCCTGCAATACGACATGGACGCCCTGCGCGAATTTCGCCGACACAAGATCAGCATGGTGTTCCAGAGCTTCGGCCTGCTGCCGCACAAGAGCGTGCTCGACAACGTCGCCTACGGCCTGAAAGTGCGTGGCGAGAGCAAGCAAATGTGCGCGGAACGCGCGCTGCACTGGATCAACACCGTCGGCCTCAAAGGCTACGAAAACAAATACCCGCACCAGCTCTCTGGCGGCATGCGTCAGCGTGTCGGTTTGGCCCGCGCTTTGGCGGCGGACACCGACATCATCCTCATGGATGAGGCGTTCAGTGCCCTGGATCCGCTGATCCGCGCGGAGATGCAGGACCAGTTGCTGGAGCTGCAAAAGACTTTGCACAAGACCATTGTCTTCATCACCCATGACCTCGACGAAGCGGTGCGTATTGGTAACCGCATCGCGATTCTCAAGGATGGCCGGCTGATTCAGGTCGGCACGCCGAGAGAGATTCTGCATTCGCCGGCGGATGAGTATGTTGACCGGTTCGTGCAGCGGCGGGCGGCGGTGGTCTGACGCTCGTTCCCACGCTCTGCGTGGGAATGCATCCCGTGACGCTCCGCGTCACCCTGCACAGAGCAGAAGTCGGGACGCGGAGCGTCCCAGGCGGCATTCCCACGCAGAGCGTGGGAACGATCTTGTTCAAGAGGTTTTTTAGATGTCCCAGGCTGAAAAAATCATTATCACCGGTGCCCCTCTGCGCTGGCAGGACGTGGTCGCTGTCGCCCGTCACGGTGCGCTTCTCGAGTTGTCCAGCGACACTTGGGCGCGCATCGAAAATGCGCAAGGCATCGTCCAGCGCATCGTCGAAAGCGGCGAGCGTGCCTATGGCGTCAACACCGGCCTGGGCGGTTTGTCCAACGTTTCCCTGAAAGACGAACAACTCAGCCAGCTCTCGCGCAACACCTTGCTCAGCCATGCCTGCGGCGTTGGCCCGGTACTCGCCGACGAGCAGACCCGCGCGATCATCTGCGCAGCGATTCACAACTACAGCCACGGCAAATCCGGCATCCACCGCCGGGTCGTCGAAGCGCTGCTGGCGCTGCTCAATCGCGGCATTACCCCGCAAGTGCCGTCGCAAGGTTCGGTGGGTTACCTGACGCACATGGCACATATCGGCATCGCGCTGCTCGGCGTCGGCAATGTCAGCTATCGCGGGCAGATCACTTCGGCGCAACAGGCATTGGCCGAAGAAGGCTTGAAGCCGGTGCTACTGGGTGCGAAGGACGGTTTGTGCCTGGTCAACGGCACGCCGTGCATGACCGGCCTCAGCTGTCTGGCGATTGCCGATGCGACACGATTGGTGCAATGGGCCGATGTGATCGGCGCAATGAGTTTCGAAGCCCAGCGCGGCCAGATCGATGCGTTCGACGCTGAGATCATCGCGCTGAAACCGCACCCGGGCATGCAGCAGGTCGGCATCAATCTACGCGCCTTGCTCGATGGCAGTGAAGTGATTGCGTCGAGCAAAGGCATTCGCACTCAGGATGCGCTGAGTATTCGCTCGATCCCGCAGGTGCACGGCGCTGCACGCGATCAACTGGAACATGCGATCAAACAGGTCGAAGCCGAACTTAACGGCTGCACCGACAACCCGCTGTTGCTCGGCACACCGGACAATTTCCGGGTGATGTCGCAAGCCAACCCGCACGGCCAATCGGTGGCGATGGCGGCGGATTTGCTGGCGATTGCCATGGCCGAAATCGGCTCGATCGCCGAGCGTCGTCTTGATCGTCTGGTCAATCCACACGTCAGCGGTCTGCCAGCGTTTCTGGTGGCCAATCCCGGGGTGAACTCGGGGATGATGATCGTCCAGTACGTCGCTGCGTCGCTGTGTGCGGAGAACCGCCAATTGGCGCAACCGGCGGTGCTCGACAACTACATCACCTCGGGCCTGCAGGAAGATCACTTGAGCATGGGCACCAACGCCGCGCTGAAGCTGCATCGTGCGCTGGAAAACTGCACGCAGATTCTCGCCATCGAATATCTGCTGGCGGCGCAGGCGTTTGAATTCCTCAAGGAACAGCGCTTTGGCGCGGGCACTGACCGCGCGTGGCGACTGCTGCGCGAAACGGTTCCTGCCTACGACCAGGATCGCTGGCTGGCGCCGGATATCGCCGCCGCCGCGAACGTTTTGAAAAACCCGAATTCGCTGCACAACGTATTACCGAATCTGCACTGACAATACCCACGCCAGCGTGCCAAGGCGCGACTCCCCAAAAGGCGAGACGCGACGGACAACGGACATCTCCGGAGCGTCTGGCGAGTTAATAACAAACTCTCAAAAGGAGCACAAAATGACTGCGCTGAACCTGATTCCCGGCCAACTGAGCCTGGCCCAACTGCGTGATGTCTACCAGAACCCGGTCAAGCTGACGCTCGACAACAGCGCCTCGGCGCAGATCGAAGCCAGCGTCGCCTGCGTCGAGCAGATCCTCGCCGAGAATCGCACCGCTTACGGCATCAACACCGGTTTCGGCCTGCTGGCCTCGACCCGCATCGCCAGCGAAGACCTGGAAAACCTGCAGCGCTCGCTGGTGTTGTCCCACGCCGCCGGTGTTGGCCAGCCGATCAGCGATGAACTGGTGCGGCTGATCATGGTGCTCAAGGTCAACAGCCTCAGCCGTGGTTTCTCCGGTATTCGCCGCGTGGTGATCGATGCGCTGATCGCGCTGATCAATGCCGAGGTCTATCCGCATATTCCGCTGAAAGGTTCGGTGGGTGCTTCGGGCGATCTCGCGCCGTTGGCGCATATGTCGCTGGTGCTGCTGGGTGAAGGCAAGGCGCGCTACAAGGGTGAGTGGATGGAAGCCACTGAAGCACTGAAAGTGGCTGGCCTGACGCCGCTGACTTTAGCGGCTAAAGAAGGTCTGGCGCTGCTCAACGGTACTCAGGTTTCCACGGCGTTCGCCCTGCGTGGTTTGTTTGAGGGTGAAGATTTGTTCGCGGGCGCACTGGCGCTGGGTGGTCTGACCGTTGAAGCGGTATTGGGCTCGCGCTCGCCGTTCGATGCACGCATTCACGCGGCGCGTGGCCAGAAAGGGCAGATCGATGCGGCTGCTGCTTATCGTGATCTGCTCGGTGAGCGCAGCGAAGTCTCTGACTCGCACCAGAACTGCGAGAAGGTGCAGGATCCGTATTCGCTGCGCTGCCAGCCACAAGTCATGGGCGCCTGCCTGACGCAGTTCCGTCAGGCCGCTGAAGTACTGGCGGTCGAAGCCAACGCCGTATCGGATAACCCGCTGGTCTTCGCCGCTGAAGGCGACGTGATTTCCGGCGGTAACTTCCACGCCGAACCGGTGGCCATGGCCGCTGACAACATGGCCCTGGCTATCGCCGAAATCGGCTCGCTGAGGGAGCGCCGCATCTCGCTGATGATGGACAAGCACATGTCCCAGCTGCCGCCGTTCCTCGTCGCCAATGGCGGGGTGAACTCCGGTTTCATGATTGCTCAAGTAACTGCGGCGGCACTGGCCAGCGAAAACAAGGCGTTGTCGCATCCGCATTCGGTGGACAGTCTGCCGACCTCGGCTAACCAGGAAGACCACGTGTCGATGGCTCCGGCGGCCGGCAAACGTCTGTGGGAAATGGCCGAAAACACTCGCGGCATTCTCGCGGTGGAATGGCTGGCGGCGGTGCAGGGGCTGGATCTGCGCAACGGTCTGAAGACCTCGGCGAAGCTGGAACAGGCGCGGGCGATTTTGCGTAAGGAAGTGCCGTTTTATGAGAAGGACCGGTTTTTTGCTCCGGACATCAATGCGGCGACTGAACTGTTGGCTTCGCGGTGTTTGACCGAGCTGGTTTCGGCAGAGCTTTTGCCTAGTTTGTAAGTGGACTGTCAGGGGGATTTTTGTTGTTCGAGACATCGATCCCCCTCACCCCAGCCCTCTCCCCCAGGGGGGAGAGGGGGAAGGGAGCCGATCTTCGTGGTTTTCAGAGCCTGAGTTCGGCTCAAAAATTTCAGGTCGATGTACCTCGACAGAACAACACGGTCAGTCCCCTCTCCCACCGGGAGAGGGCTAGGGTGAGGGGCTTTCAAGACCACCCACCAAACCAACCCCAACGGAGGCCAACAGTGAAAACCCTCTGGCAACACTGCCACGTCGCAACCATGGCGCAAGGCGTCTACTCGATCATCGAGGATGCGGCCATCGTGACGTCCGGTGCGCACATCGAGTGGATCGGCCCGCGCAATCAATTGCCGTCCGGCGAATACCCGGCGGTCAACGACCTGCAAGGCGCATGGGTCACCCCCGGCCTGATCGACTGCCACACCCACACGGTGTTCGGCGGTAACCGCAGTGGCGAATTTGAAAAGCGCCTGCAAGGCGTCAGCTACGCCGAGATCGCAGCCTCCGGCGGTGGCATCGCCAGCACCGTGCGCGCGACGCGCGAAGCGACTGAAGACGAGCTGTTCGCCAGCGCCGCCAAGCGTCTGAAAAGCCTGATGCGCGATGGCGTGACCACAGTCGAGATGAAATCCGGCTACGGCCTCGATCTGGCCAATGAACGCAAGATCCTCCGGGTCATCCGTCGCCTGTCCAAAGAGTTGCCGATCAGCGTGCGCAGCACTTGTCTGGCTGCCCACGCGTTGCCACCGGAGTACAAGGATCGCGCCGACGATTACATCGATCTGATTTGCTCCGAGATGCTCCCGGCCCTAGCGGCTGAAGGTCTGGTCGACGCCGTGGATGCCTTCTGCGAATACCTGGCGTTCTCGCCAGAGCAAGTCGAGCGCGTGTTCATCGCCGCGCAAAAACTTGGTCTGCCGGTGAAGCTGCACGCCGAGCAATTGTCGTCGCTGCACGGCTCCAGTCTTGCTGCTCGATACAAGGCGTTGTCCGCCGATCATCTGGAGTTTATGGACGAGGCCGACGCCATCGCCATGGCTGAGTCCGACACCGTCGCCGTGCTGCTGCCGGGCGCGTTCTACTTCCTGCGTGAAACCCAACTGCCGCCAATGGACGCCTTGCGCAAGCATCGCGTGAAAATCGCCATTGCCAGCGACCTCAACCCCGGCACCTCGCCGGCGCTGTCGTTGCGCCTGATGCTAAACATGGCCTGCACGTGCTTCCGCATGACTCCGGAAGAAGCCCTGGCCGGCGCGACGATTCACGCTGCGCAAGCGCTGGGCATGGCGGCTAGCCACGGTTCGCTGGAAGCCGGCAAGGTCGCGGATTTCGTTGCCTGGCACATCGATCGTCCGGCGGACCTGGCCTATTGGCTCGGCGGTGATCTGGACAAACGCGTCGTGCGTCACGGCGTCGAATCAAGTCTGTAGGAGAGCGGTTGTGGATAAGGTTCTGAACTTCAAACAAGGTCGCGTGCCGCTGCTGATCAGCATGCCCCATGCCGGTGTGCGCCTGACCCCAGCGGTGGACGCCGGGTTGATCGCCGATGCGAAAAGCCTCCCGGACACTGACTGGCATATCCCCCAGCTTTACGACTTCGCCGAAGAACTGGGCGCCAGCACGTTGGCCGCAGAGTACTCACGGTTTGTCATCGATTTGAACCGGCCCTCCGACGACAAACCGCTGTACGCCGGCGCCACCACCGGACTGTACCCGGCGACGCTGTTCGATGGCATTCCGTTGTTCCGCGAAGGGCACGAGCCGTCGAAACAAGAGCGCGCAACTTACCTTGAGCAAATCTGGACACCGTATCACCGCACGCTTCAGGAAGAGCTGGCGCGGTTGAAAGCCGAATTCGGTTACGCGCTATTGTTCGATGCGCACTCGATCCGTTCGATCATCCCGCATCTGTTCGACGGTAAACTGCCGGACTTCAACCTCGGTACCTTCAACGGCGCCAGTTGTGATCCGCAACTGGCCAGTCAGCTCGAAGCAATCTGCGCCGGCCACAGCAACTACAGCCACGTGCTCAACGGCCGCTTCAAGGGCGGCCACATCACCCGCCATTACGGCAACCCGGCCGAGAACATCCACGCGGTGCAGCTGGAGTTGTGCCAGAGCACCTACATGGAAGAGTTCGAACCGTTCCGCTATCGCGCCGATCTGGCCGAACCGACGCAAGTAGTGCTCAAGCAACTGCTGCAAGGCTATCTGGCGTGGGCAAAGTCTCACTACGCCGCGTAACCCCTGTGGGAGCGAGCCTGCTCGCGAAGGCGTCCATTCAGCCAACATCTACGTTGAATGACACACCGCATTCGCGAGCAGGCTCGCTCCCACAGGATGGTGTCCAGCCTGCGAAGTTTACGGCTGACAAACGGTGACTGCTCTGGAGCATGCTCATTGACGTAAATCGGGTTTATGATGCCCAACGGCAGAATAATAGAAGTCCCCCCAGGGATGACCTCGACCCCTTACGGAGCGCGCAATGCAGACTTTGTTTCCGCAGATCAAACCTCACGCCCGGCACGATCTGGCTGTCGATGACACCCATACGCTGTACGTCGACGAAAGCGGCTCACCGGAGGGTTTGCCGGTTGTGTTCATTCATGGCGGCCCCGGCGCCGGTTGCGACGCGCAAAGCCGTCGCTATTTCGATCCGAATCTTTACCGTATTGTCACTTTCGACCAGCGCGGCTGCGGTCGCTCCACCCCGCATGCGAGCCTGGAAAACAACACCACCTGGGATCTGGTCGCCGACCTTGAGCGCATCCGCAAACACTTGGGCATCGATAAATGGGTGCTGTTTGGCGGCTCGTGGGGTTCGACCCTGGCGCTGGCTTACGCACAAACCCACCCTGAGCGTGTGCACGGGCTGATCCTGCGTGGGATCTTTCTCTGCCGCCCGCAGGAAATCGAGTGGTTCTATCAGGCCGGTGCCAGCCGACTGTTCCCCGATTACTGGCAGGACTACATCGCGCCGATTCCGCTGGACGAGCGCGACGATCTGCTCAGCGCCTTCCACAAGCGCCTGACCGGCAACGACCAGATCGCCCAGATGCACGCCGCCAAAGCCTGGTCGACCTGGGAAGGGCGCACCGCGACCCTGCGGCCGAACCCGCTGGTGGTCGATCGTTTCTCCGAGCCGCAGCGCGCGCTGTCGATCGCGCGGATCGAATGCCACTACTTCACCAACAACGCTTTCCTTGAGCCGAACCAGCTGATTCGCGACATGGGCAAGATCGCTCATCTGCCGGGCGTGATCATTCACGGTCGTTACGACGTGATCTGCCCGCTCGACAATGCCTGGGAATTGCACCAGGCCTGGCCGAACAGCGAACTGCAGGTGATCCGCGACGCCGGTCACGCGGCCTCTGAACCGGGCATCACCGATGCACTGGTGCGCGCGGCGGGCAACATGGCCCGGCGCCTGCTCGACCTGCCGCCCGAAGAAGCATGAAGGGGCTTTTACAGCGCGTTCGCGGTGCGCGGGTCGAAGTCGCGGGTGAGGTGGTAGGCGCGGTAGATCACGGTTTGCTGGTGCTGGTGGCGGTCGAACCCGACGACACGCGTACCAGCGCCGACAAACTTCTGCATAAACTGCTTAACTATCGGGTATTCAGTGATGCGGAGGGCAAGATGAACTTGTCCCTCGCCGATGTCGGTGGCGGGTTGCTGCTGGTCTCGCAGTTCACCCTCGCGGCCGACACCAAAAGCGGGTTGCGCCCGAGCTTTTCGACGGCTGCGCCACCCGCGTTGGGCGAGGAATTGTTCGACTATCTATTAAGCAGTGCGAAACAGGTGCATGGCACTGTGGCATCAGGTAGATTCGGCGCCGATATGCAGGTGCATTTGGTCAACGATGGCCCGGTTACCTTTTTGTTACAGACCTGAAAGCGCTTGAAACACCTTTTTAGGAAATTTCGACTGTTTTTAAGGTGTTTTCGCGATAAATACTTTGTTACCCCTGATGCGTTGTCATGCGGGCTACTAGATAATCGCGCGCACTGGGATCAGCGTTCGCTGATTCATTTTTGACTTAGGTAGAGACTTGTCTGGATCCGATTGGGGAATCATTTTGCCCCAGCGGAGTCGGAACAATGCTCGCCAACCTGGCATATAGATAGCTGGCCGTTGGTTTTTTGATCTGTTTTCGGCGAGGGTTGCTCGTGATTGTTAGTCCCTGTAATGCAGCAAAAATGTCTGCCAAACGCATGCGAAGTGCCCTGGTAGCGGGTTCGGCGCTCCTGTGCCTGCTCAGCGCCGGCCAGCTTTGGGCGTTCAATCTTGACGATGTATCGGCGAAGGCTAAAGAACTGGCCGGGCAGAAGTTCGAAGCCCCGCGCAGCAACCTGCCGAACGAATTCCGCGACATGAAGTTCGCGGATTATCAGAAAATCCGCTTCCTCACCGAAAAGGCTGAGTGGGCTGATCAGAAGACCCCGTTCAAACTGTCCTTCTATCACCAGGGTATGCACTTCGATACACCGGTGAAAATCAACGAAATCACAGCGAACACCGTCGAAGAGATCAAATACGATCCGACGCGCTTCGATTTCGGCGACCTGAAATTCGATCCGAAAGCCACTGAACAACTGGGTTATGCCGGTTTCCGTGTGCTGTACCCGATCAACAAGGCCGACAAGCAAGACGAAATCATGACCATGCTCGGCGCGAGTTACTTCCGCGTTGTCGGCAAGGGCCACACCTACGGCCTCTCGGCGCGTGGTCTGGCGATTGATACCGCGCTGCCGTCGGGTGAGGAATTCCCGCGTTTCCGCGAGTTCTGGATTCAACAGCCGAAGCCGGGCGACAAGCACCTGGTGATTTTCGCCCTGCTGGATTCGCCGCGCGCCACCGGTGCCTACCGTCTGATCCTGCGTCCGGGCAGCGACACCATTGTCGACGTCAAAGCGCAGATGTTCCTGCGTGACAAGGTCGGCAAACTGGGCATCGCGCCGCTGACCAGCATGTTCCTGTTCGGCGCCAACCAGCCGTCGAAAGTCCTCAACTACCGTCGCGAACTGCATGACTCCAGCGGTCTGTCGATTCATGCCGGCAACGGCGAGTGGATCTGGCGTCCCCTGAACAACCCGAAACACCTGGCCGTGAGCAACTTCAGCGTCGAGAACCCGCGTGGTTTCGGTCTGCTGCAACGTGGCCGCGACTTCAGCCACTACGAAGACCTCGACGACCGCTACGACAAGCGCCCAAGCGCCTGGATCGAGCCGAAGGGCGAGTGGGGCAAAGGCACCGTTGATCTGGTAGAAATTCCAACTGCCGATGAAACCAACGACAACATCGTTGCGTTCTGGAGCCCGGAAAAAATGCCGGAGCCGGGTCAGCCGCTGGACTTCGCTTACCGCATGCACTGGACCATGGACGAAGCGGCGATTCATGCGCCGGACAGCGCCTGGGTATCGCAGACCCTGCGTTCGACCGGTGACGTCAAGCAATCGAACCTGATCCGTCAGCCGGATGGCAGCGTTGCTTACCTGGTCGACTTCGAAGGTCCATCGCTGGCTGCTCTGGCACCGGATGCCGACGTGCGCAGTCAGGTCAGTGTCGGCGATAACGCCGAGCTGGTTGAGAACAGCGTGCGCTACAACCCGGAAACCAAAGGCTGGCGCTTGACCCTGCGGATGAAAATCAAGGACGCGAGCAAGTCGACCGAGATGCGTGCCGCTCTGGTGCAGCCGGTCGTGACCGCTGATCTGGCGAAATCGGTACCGGCGTCCAACTCGTCCGTCGCCAAGGCCGACAAGGTTGCCGCCAAGCAACAAGAGAAAATCGACAGGGAAGCCAAGGCAGCCGAGGCCAAACAGGCCGACGCCAAGCCAGCTGCAGATGCCAAGGACAAGGCCAACAAAGACGCCAAGCAGCCAGTTGCTGCCGACGCGGCCCCAGCCACACCGGAATCGGCGCCGACTGAAGAAGTCCTGACCGAGACCTGGAGCTATCAGTTGCCTGCCGATGAGTAACTCTCAAGTACAGCCAGAGACTCTGTCCGAGTATCTGGCGCATCTGCCGATGACCGACGAGCAGCGCGCGGAACTCGCGGGTTGCCAGTCGTTCAGCGAGCTGCATGAACGCCTGTCGTCCTCGACGTTCGACGCCCCTGCCGAGGCCGCCCAGGCTTCGGTGGGCAAGCGCCTGACCCTGAGCACCGCCGAAGAACTTGAAGACGCGGAGATGCTGGTGCTCGACGCCAGTGGTCGCGTCAGCATGAAGGCTACGCCGCCGATCCGTCGGACCAAGGTTGTGCCGGAGCCGTGGCGCACCAATATTCTGGTGCGTGGCTGGCGCCGTATGACCGGTCGCACCAACCCGCCGCAACCGCCGAAAGACGAAAACGTCTTGCCGGCCGCGCGCTGGCGCACCGTCGGTTCGATCCGTCGCTACATCCTGTTGCTGCTGATGCTCGGCCAGACCATCGTTGCCGGCTGGTACATGAAAGGCATCATGCCGTACCAGGGCTGGTCGTTTGTCGATCTCGAAGAAGTCCTGCACCAGCCACTGCTGCAAACCGCTACGCAAGTGCTGCCGTATGCGCTGCAAACCAGCATCCTGATTCTGTTCGGGATTCTGTTCTGCTGGGTCTCGGCAGGTTTCTGGACCGCGTTGATGGGCTTTCTCGAGTTGCTCACCGGTCACGATAAATACCGTATCTCCGGCAAAAGCGCCGGCAACGAGCCGATTGCCAAAGACGCGCGCACCGCGTTGGTCATGCCGATCTGCAACGAAGACGTACCGCGCGTGTTCGCCGGTCTGCGCGCAACGTTCGAGTCGGTGGCTGCTACTGGTGATCTGGATCGCTTCGACTTTTTCGTCCTCAGCGACAGTAACGACACCGACATCTGCGTCGCCGAGCAACAAGCCTGGCTGGATGTCTGCCGCGAAGCCAAGGGCTTCGGCAAGATCTTCTACCGTCGCCGTCGCCGTCGTGTGAAACGCAAGAGCGGCAACCTCGATGACTTCTGCCGTCGCTGGGGCGGTGACTACAAGTACATGGTCGTCCTCGACGCCGACTCGGTGATGAGCGGCGAGTGCCTGACCAGTCTGGTGCGCTTGATGGAAGCCACGCCGGACGCCGGGATCATCCAGACCGCGCCGCGTGCGTCGGGCATGGACACCCTGTATGCGCGCATGCAGCAGTTTGCGACCCGCGTTTATGGCCCGCTGTTTACCGCCGGTCTGCACTTCTGGCAGTTGGGTGAATCGCACTACTGGGGTCACAACGCGATCATCCGCATGAAGCCGTTTATCGACCACTGCGCCTTGGCGCCGTTGCCGGGCAAGGGCGCGTTCTCCGGTGCGATTCTGTCTCACGACTTCGTTGAAGCCGCGCTGATGCGCCGTGCCGGTTGGGGCGTGTGGATTGCCTACGACCTGCCGGGCAGCTACGAAGAACTGCCGCCGAACCTGCTCGACGAACTCAAGCGTGACCGTCGCTGGTGCCACGGCAACCTGATGAACTTCCGTCTGTTCCTGGTCAAAGGCATGCACCCGGTGCACCGTGCGGTGTTCCTGACGGGCGTGATGTCGTACCTGTCGGCGCCGTTGTGGTTCTTCTTCCTGGTGTTGTCGACCGCGCTGCTGGCGGTGAACACGCTGATGGAGCCGCAGTACTTCCTCGAACCGCGTCAGCTCTATCCGCTGTGGCCACAATGGCACCCGGACAAGGCGATCGCGCTGTTCTCGACGACCATCGTGCTGCTGTTCCTGCCGAAACTGTTGAGCATCATCCTGATCTGGGCCAAGGGCGCGAAAGAGTTCGGCGGCAAGTTCAAGGTGACCCTGTCGATGCTGCTGGAGATGCTGTTTTCCATGCTGCTGGCGCCGGTGCGGATGATTTTCCACACCCGTTTCGTTCTGGCCGCGTTCCTCGGCTGGGCCGCGACCTGGAATTCCCCGCAGCGTGACGACGACTCGACGCCTTGGAGCGAAGCGGTCAAACGCCACGGCCCGCAGACCCTGCTGGGCTTCTGCTGGGCGCTGCTGGTGATCTGGCTGAATCCGAGCTTCCTCTGGTGGCTGGTGCCGATCGTCGGTTCGCTGATGCTGTCGATCCCGGTTTCCGTGATCTCCAGCCGTGTCGGGCTGGGTCTGAAGTCCCGTGACGAGAGCCTGTTCCTCATCCCTGAGGAATACAATCCGCCACAGGCGCTGCTGGCGACCGATCAGTACACCCACGAAAATCGTTACCACGCCCTCAACGACGGCTTTGTCCGCGCAGTGGTCGATCCACAGCAGAACGCTTTGGCGTGCTCGCTGGCGACCTCGCGTCACGGTCAGGCCGAGCCGATCGAGTGGCTGCGTCAGGAACGTGTGCGTCACGCGATCAAGGTTGGCCCGGCCGGGCTGAACAACCATGATCGTCTGCAACTGCTGAGCGACCCTGTGGCACTGGCGCGTTTGCACGAGCAGGTCTGGGCGGAAGGTCACGCCGAGTGGCTGGATGCGTGGCGGGCTTCGGTGAAAGCTGATCCGCATGCGCCGCTGCTGCCGTTGCGACCGGTGAGCCTGCAGGCTCAGCCGGCCTGATAAAGAAACCCCGCGATAATGCGGGGTTTTTTTATGGCGCTGAAAAGCCCCTCACCCTAGCCCTCTCCCAGAGGGAGAGGGGACCGATTGGGGGATGCTGCAGAGGTACGCCGACCTGATCTTGCTGTGCTGAATCCATAATCGACTCGATCTTTCAGGTCGGCGTATAGCTTGAGACACCTCGGTCGGCCCCCTCTCCCTAGGGGAGAGGGCTGGGGTGAGGGTCAGCTCTTGATTGTTAAACAAATCGTCCATTAAACCTTGTGCAAAAAAACGAGTGCGTTAGCATCCGTCCCCGAATTGGCGCACCCGGGCTTTTTTGCCTGTCTCTGTTGGTTTTCGCGCCGCACACGCAATGGTTTTGGGGACTTGAAGATGAAGAAGTATCTGTCGATGCTGCTGGTCGGCGTCACGGCACTGGTTGCAGTCAATGCGGCGCAGGCCGGCGCAATCGATGACGCGGTCAAGCGCGGCACGTTGAAAGTCGGTATGGATCCGACCTACATGCCGTTCGAAATGACCAACAAGCGCGGCGAAATCATCGGCTTTGAAGTCGACATCCTCAAAGCCATGTCCAAGGCTATGGGCGTCAAACTGGAACTGGTTTCGACCGGGTACGACGGCATCATCCCGGCGCTGATGACCGACAAGTTCGACATGATCGGCAGCGGCATGACCCTGACTCAGGAACGCAATCTGCGCCTGAACTTCAGCGAACCGTTCATCGTGGTCGGCCAGACCCTGCTGATCCGCAAGGAGCTGGAAGGCACCATCAAGTCGTACAAAGACCTGAACACCGCCGACTACCGCATCACCTCCAAGCTCGGCACCACCGGTGAGATGGTCGCCAAGAAGCTGATCTCCAAAGCCAAGTACCACGGCTACGACAACGAGCAGGAAGCCGTGCTCGACGTGGTCAACGGCAAAGCGGATGCCTTCATCTACGATGCGCCGTACAACGTGGTTGCGGTGACCAAGGTCGGTGCCGGCAAACTGGTGTTCCTCGACAAACCGTTCACCTACGAGCCTTTGGCGTTTGGTCTGAAGAAGGGTGATTACGACAGCCTCAACTTCATCAACAACTTCCTGCACCAGATCCACGAAGACGGCACCTACGATCGCATCCATGACAAGTGGTTCAAGAGCACCGAGTGGCTCAAGGACATGGAATAAGCCCGGTCGCATAGACCGAGTCGCCCCATTCGCGAGCAGGCTCGCTCCCACATTGGAATGCATTCCCCTGTGGGAGCGAGCCTGCTCGCGAAGAGGCCCTCCAGAGCAACACAAAATCCGGAACCTGCAATGAAACATAAAAAAGCCCAATGGCCCTGGCACGTCCTCACCGTGCTGGTGCTGGTCGGCCTGGCTGGCGCGTTGTATTACGCGACGTCGCTGATGTCCTACGAATGGCGCTGGAACCGCGTGCCGCAGTACTTCGCCTATCAGGCTGAAGAAACCCAGCGTGCCACTGACATTTCCACCGTCACCGAACTGGTGCGCAAGGGCAGCAGCGCTGTCGTCACTCTGCGCAACGATGCCGGTGACGAGCAGCACCTGACCGTCGACGAGAACAGCCTGCAATTCGCTCAGGGCGACGATGTGGCCGAAGGTGACGTCGTGGGCGTGACTCGCCATTGGGCGGCAGGACCGCTGTTGTGGGGCCTGTGGACGACGCTTTGGCTGTCGGTGGTGTCTGGCGTACTAGGTCTGTTGATCGGTCTGGTCACCGGCCTCTGCCGTCTGTCCAGCAACCCGACCCTGCGCGACCTCTCGACCATTTACGTTGAACTGGTACGCGGCACGCCGCTGCTGGTGCAGATTTTCATTTTCTATTTCTTCATCGGCACGGTGATGAACCTGTCCCGCGAATTCGCCGGGATCGCCGCGCTGTCGCTGTTCACCGGCGCGTATGTGGCGGAAATCATCCGTTCCGGCGTGCAGTCGATTGCCCGTGGCCAGAACGAAGCGGCGCGTTCGCTCGGCTTGAGCGCGGGTCAGTCGATGTGCCATGTGGTGCTGCCGCAAGCGTTCAAACGCGTGCTGCCGCCGCTGGCCGGGCAGTTCATCAGTCTGGTCAAGGACACCTCGCTGGTGTCGGTAATCGCCATCACCGAGCTGCTGAAAAGCGGCCGTGAAGTCATCACCACCTCGTTTTCGCCGTTCGAAATCCTGTTCTGCGTCGCCGGTCTGTACCTGTTGATCAACCTGCCGCTGTCGAAAATCGCCAGCCGGCTTGAGCGGAGGCTCGCGCAAAGTGATTGAAGTCCGCGATCTGGTAAAAGTCTTCGACACCCGTGGGCAAGTGGTGCGCGCGGTGGATAACGTCAGTACCACGGTGGCCAAGGGCGAAGTGCTGGTGGTCATCGGCCCGTCCGGTTCCGGCAAATCGACCTTCCTGCGCTGCCTCAATGGCCTGGAAGAATTCGATTCCGGCTCGGTGAGCATCGACGGCCTGCAACTGGCCGACCCGAAAACCGACGTCAACGCCTACCGTCGCGAAGTCGGCATGGTGTTTCAGCATTTCAACCTGTTCCCGCACATGACCGTGCTGGAAAACCTCTGTCTGGCGCAGAAAGTCGTGCGCAAGCGCGGCAAGATAGAGCGCGAAGCCAAGGCGATGGAGTTGCTGAAAAAGGTCGGGATTGCGCAGAAGGCCAACGAGTTTCCGTCACGCCTGTCCGGCGGTCAGCAACAGCGCGTGGCGATTGCCCGGGCGCTGGCGATGGAGCCGAAGGTCATGCTGTTCGATGAGCCGACCTCGGCGCTTGACCCTGAGATGGTCGGTGAGGTGTTGGACGTGATGAAAAACCTGGCCGTGGAAGGCATGACTATGGTCTGCGTGACCCACGAGATGGGCTTTGCCCGGGAAGTGGCGGATCGGGTGTTGTTCTTCGATCACGGTAAATTGCTTGAAGATGCTGCACCGGCAGAGTTCTTTGATGCGCCGAAGGATCCGCGCGCTCAGGCCTTCTTGCGTCAGGTCTTGTAGTACCAGATCGTTCCCACGCTCCGCGTGGGAATGCCGCCCGGGACGCTCCGCGTCCCTTTGTATGCGCGACGCGGAGCGTCGCAGGATGCATTCCCACGCAGAGCGTGGGAACGATCATTGGGCTAGACCTTGAATCGACCGACCAGCATCTGCAGATGGGTCCCCAGACGTGCCAGCTCAACGCTGGACGCCGCAGTTTCTTCACTCGCCGCCGACGTCTGATCCGAGACATCCCGCACATTCAGCACGCTACGGTTGATCTCTTCCGCCACTGCACTCTGCTGCTCGGCCGCTGCCGCAATCTGCTGGTTCATCGCTTGAATCGCCGAAACCGTGCGGGTGATGCTTTCCAGTGAACCGCCCGCGCGACGGGTCAACTCAACGCTGCTGTCGGTGAGGGTGCGGCTGTTGTCCATGATCGTCGCCACTTGCTGGGTGCCGTTCTGCAGGCCGACGATCAGCTCTTCGATCTCTTCGGTGGACTTCTGCGTGCGCTGGGCGAGGCTGCGTACTTCATCGGCGACCACGGCAAAGCCACGTCCGGCTTCACCGGCACGCGCAGCCTCGATGGCCGCGTTGAGGGCCAGCAGGTTGGTTTGCTGGGCCACGGATTTGATCACGTCGAGGACGCTGCCGATCTTGTCGCTTTCGCGCTTGAGTTCGCCCATGGCCTCGGTGGAGTGACCGACTTCAACGGCCAGACGCTCGATCTGTGCGATGGCTTCGCCGACGACTTTGTCACCTTCGCGTGCTTGCTGGTCGGCGGCGACGGCGGCTTCGGACGCTTCCTCGGCGTTGCGCGCAACTTCCTGCACGGTGGCGGCCATTTCGTTCATGGCGGTGGCGACCTGATCGGTCTCGATTTTCTGATTGTTGACCCCGGCGCTGGTCTGCTCGGTCACGGCGGAGAGTTCTTCGGCGGCGCTGGCGATCTGGGTGACGCCGTCGCTGATTCCGCCGACCAGTTCGCGCAGACCCTGGGTCATGCTCTGCATCGAGCGTTGCAGTTGGCCCAGTTCATCGCGGCGCAGGGACACCAGATTGTGGGTCAGGTCGCCGGCAGCGACGCGCTCGGCGACTTTCAGGGTCTGGTTCAGCGGGATGATGATCTGGCGAGTGATCGCCCAAGCGGCCAGCAAGCCGAACGCTACGGCCAGCGCGGTGGCGATCAGCAGCAGGTTCTTGGCGCGTGCAGCGTCGGTGTCGCGAACCACGGTCTGCGATTCGGTCAGTTTCTTGCTGACGGCGATCAAAATGTCGCCCTGAGCAGACATGTTGGCCAGTGCTGCAGCGTTTTTTACTTGAGAATCACGGAATTGCGCCACGGCTGCACGGTAAGCCTTAAGCGAGTCGGTGGCTTGCTGCAGGTTGGCGATATGCTGATCTGGGACGCGGGACGGCAGGCTTTCGAGGTTTTTCAGGGCATTGTCGATCGCGGTCAGGGCTGGTTGCTCGGCATCGGCCTTGCCGCTGTAGGTGTAACCGCGCACCTGATAGCGCGCTTGCTGCAGCAGTTTGCTCAGTTCGATCACCGCGTTGTATTGCGCGACGCTGTCGCCTTGCAGTAGTGCGCTCTCGACCTCGCCGACCTTGGACACGGCATTGTCGGCATTGGCGCCTAGTTTGCTGCGTGCGTCTTCACGTTGCACGGTGGCCTGTGTCATTTCGCCGAAGGCACGCTTGTATTCGGCCACGGCAGCCAATTGTTGATCGACCATCGCCACATCGGACGGCTGCTCGATCATGCCGCGCGCCGATTGCAGGCCGCTTTCGAGTTTGCTCAGGAATTCGTTGACCGTGCCCGGTCCCTGCTCGCCGCGACGCATGTCGTAGTCCATGCGCGCGAGGCGCAGGTCCTTGGTCAGCTCATTGAGGCTTGAGATAAAACCGAGCTTGTCACCACGGCTGATAATGCCGCTCATGCCGGTCCAGCCGGTGAAGGTGATCAACAGTGTCAGCAACAGCACCAGGCCGAAACCGATTCCCAGCTTGCGTTTGACGCTGACGTTTCCAAGACTCTCGGCTAACCAACGGTACATGCGACGACTCCCCGACCACTAATTGGACTTATGGAGAGGGTATCGGCCGAGTGATGGCAATCTGTAACACCATTTATCCGCCGGCCCTGCACGGTATCAATGTAGGAGCTGCCGAAGGCTGCGATCTTTTGATCTTGCTTCTAAAAACAACATCAAAAGATCGCAGCCTGCGGCAGCTCCTACAGGGGAGCGGTGTTTGGTTAGAAGAGGCGGGCGAGCAGGGCGGTGACGGCGGTTTCGACGCGCAGGATACGTTCGCCGAGTTGCACTGGTTGCAGGCCGGACTTGGCCAGCAGATCGATTTCGTAAGGAATCCAGCCGCCTTCGGGGCCGATGGCCAACGTCACTGGTTCGCTCAAGGCGCGCGGGCACGGCGGATAGTTACCCGGATGGCCGACCAAACCGAGGGTGCCGTCGGTAATCGCCGGCAACCGATCTTCAACGAAAGGCTTGAAGCGCTTCTCGATGATGATCTCCGGCAGCACGGTGTCGCGCGCCTGTTCGAGGCCGAGGATCAAATTTTCGCGAATCGCCTCAGGCTCAAGAAACGGCGTCTGCCAGAAACTCTTCTCGACCCGATAGCTGTTGACCAGAATTACCTTCGACACGCCCATGGTCGCCACGGTTTGAAACACCCGGCGGAGCATTTTCGGACGCGGCAGCGCCAGCACGAGAGTCAACGGCAGTTTGGCCGGTGGCGGCTGATCGAGAGTGACGCGCAGCTCGGCTTCACCCGCTTCGAGGCGCAGCAACTCAGCGGAACCCATCAGCCCGTTGATGCGCCCTACGCGCAGGCTGTCACCGACTTCCGAACGGTGAACTTCCTGCATATGGGTCAGGCGGCGATCACGCAGCACCACGCGGTCGGCCGCAATGAAATCGGCCTCTTCGAGCAACAGCAGGTTCATGCCTGGGTCGCTGGCGGCTGGTCGTTGTGGTCGTCGGCCGGGTTCTCGTCCGGGCGTTCGCGCTTGCTGATCAGGCCACCGAACAGGATGCCGATTTCAAACAGCATCCACATCGGCACGGCCAGCAGGGTTTGCGAGAAGATGTCCGGCGGCGTCAGGATCATGCCGACCACGAAGCAGCCGATGATCACGTACGGACGGATTTTCTTCAGGTAGGCGACGTCAACGACGCCGATCCACACCAGCAGCACCACGGCCACCGGGATCTCGAACGCCACGCCGAAGGCGAAGAACAGCGTCATGACGAAATCGAGGTAACTGGCGATGTCGGTCATCATTTCCACGCCGGCCGGGGTGGCTGCAGCGAAGAATTTGAAGATCAGCGGGAACACGAAGTAATAGGCGAACGCCATGCCGGTATAGAACAGCAGAATGCTCGACACCAGCAGCGGCACTGCGATGCGTTTCTCATGCTTGTACAGGCCTGGCGCGATAAAGCCCCAGATCTGATGCAGGATCACCGGGATCGCGAGGAACAGCGAGACCATCATCGTCAGCTTCAGTGGCGTCAGGAACGGTGACGACACGTCAGTGGCGATCATCGTCGCGCCGACTGGCAGGTACTGGCGCAGCGGCGTCGAGACGAAGGTGTAGATCTGCTGGGTGAACGCAAACAGCCCGGCAAAGATGATGAAGATCGCCGCCACACAACGCAGCAGACGGGTGCGCAACTCGGTGAGGTGCGAAACCAGCGGCATGTGCTGGTCGTTTTCGGGGAGATCGCTCATGGGGCTCGCGGCGGCAAAGTGGTGTCGTGTGGCGCTGGTGTGATCGGCGCGGCGTTTGGCGCAACGTGTTCAACAGATTGTTCCACAGCGGCTGGCGCCGGCTCTGTCGGTGTTACAACGGCAGCGGGTGCCGGTGCTGGCGTAACAGGCGCGGTCGGCGCATGAATCGTCTGCTGACCCACATGCTCAACCGGCGTCGGTTCCTGTTGAACCGGGCTGAAAATCTTCCGCGCTTCTTGCTCCAGCGACAGAATGTGCTCGTTGTGCAGTTGCCGACGGATCTCGTCGGCACCGATTTCACGTTCAACTTCCTGTTTGATCGCGTTGAAGCTGCGCTTCAGCCGACCGACCCACAGGCCAGCAGTGCGCGCAGCGCCCGGCAGACGCTCGGGGCCCAGCACCAGCAGGGCGACGAGGCCGACGAGCAGCAGTTCAGAGAAGCTGATACCAAACATTAGTCAGTGCTCACACGTCTTTGCGGATCGGCTCTTCGACTTTCTGCGCCTGCACGTCGATGGTGTGCGGCGGGTTGGCCTGAGCGGTGGCTTGCGGCTGCACCGGTGGCACTGGCTGCGCAGGCGTCACGGTAGGATCAGCGGCCGGTTTTTCGTCGTCGTTCATGGCTTTGCGAAAGCCCTTGATCGACTCGCCGACGTCGGTGCCGAGGTTTTTCAGTTTCTTGGTGCCGAACACCAGCACCACGACAACCAGAATGACGATCCAGTGTTTCCAGTCAAAAATGCCCATGTTGCTGTTCCTCTCGAAAAATTGTTCAGGCGGACGGACGCGAGGCTTTCTCGACGTGTCCGGACAAGCCAAAGCGGCGATCCAGTTCATCCAGCACAGCCTGTGGATGCTGCCCCAGTTGGGCGAGCATGACCATGCTGTGGAACCATAGGTCGGCTGTCTCGTAGATCACGTCGCTGCAGTCGCCACTGATCGCGGCGTCCTTGGCGGCAATAATGGTTTCGACCGACTCTTCGCCGACTTTCTCCAGAATCTTGTTCAAACCCTTGTGATACAGACTGGCCACATACGAGCTGTCGGCGGCTGCGCCTTTGCGCTCTTCAAGTACCTGAGCGAGGCGGGTCAGGGTGTCACTCATGTTTGTGTCCTGCGGAATAGATTGCGTGCGGGTCTTTCAGAACCGGGTCGACTGTCTTCCAGTCGCCGTTTTCGAAGACGCGGTAAAAGCAGCTTTGACGGCCGGTATGGCAAGCGATGTCGCCGATCTGTTCAACCATCAGGATGATCACGTCGGCGTCACAGTCCAGACGCATCTCATGCAAGGTCTGCACATGGCCGGACTCCTCGCCCTTGCGCCACAGCTTGCCACGGGAACGTGACCAGTAGATTGCACGGTTTTCCGCAGCGGTCAGTTCGAGCGCCTCGCGGTTCATCCAGGCCATCATCAGCACGCGTCCGGTCTTGTGATCCTGGGCAATCGCCGGCACCAGGCCATCAGCGTCCCACTTGATCTCGTCCAGCCAGTTTTTCATCTTCAATTCCCGAAACGCAGCTACAAGCTTTGAGCTTCAAGCTGCAAGTAAAAGCAGATTGCGGTGTTCCAGTATCGTCAGGCTTGCAGCTCGCAGCTTATAACTTGCAGCTGATTCGTGCTATCGGCGAACGACCAGATACAAGCCGACTGCCACCATGATTCCCGCCGGCCAATGCCCCAATTCGTGCAATGGGCCACCGATGGCGAGGATCACCCCGCCGGCCAGATGCGCGCAACCGAGCAGGCGCAGGAACCAGTCATCCTTGCGTTTATGCCATGGCGGCGGTGGGTCGTAGGCGTGCGGCTGGGACATGCGTTCGAGCAGATCGCGGGCCATGTTGGCCAGGTGCGGCAGTTGTTCGAACTGGCTCTGCACGTTGCCCAGCAAGGCTTTCGGGCTGACGCGCTCGCGCATCCAGCGCTCCAGAAACGGCTGCGCGGTGTTCCACAGATCCAGATCCGGATACAACTGACGGCCGAGGCCTTCGATGTTCAACAGGGTCTTTTGCAGCAGCACCAGTTGCGGCTGCACTTCCATGTTGAAGCGCCGCGCGGTCTGGAACAGGCGCATCAGCACCTGGCCAAATGAAATATCTTTTAACGGTTTTTCGAAGATCGGTTCGCACACGGTACGGATCGCCGCTTCGAATTCGTTGAGTTTGGTTTCCGCCGGCACCCAGCCCGAGTCGATGTGCAGTTGCGCCACACGACGGTAGTCACGCTTGAAGAAGGCGAACAGGTTGCGCGCCAGATAATCCTGATCTTCCGGGGTCAGGCTGCCGACGATGCCGCAGTCGATCGCGATGTATTGCGGGCTCCACGGATTGACGGTGCTGACGAAGATGTTGCCTGGGTGCATGTCGGCGTGGAAGAAACTGTCGCGGAACACTTGGGTGAAAAAAATCTCCACGCCGCGCTCGGCGAGCATTTTCATGTCGGTGCGCTGATCGGCAAGGGTCGCCAGATCGGTGACCTGAATACCGTAGATGCGCTCCATCACCAGCACTTTCGGCCGGCACCAGTCCCAATAGACTTGCGGCACATACAGCAGCGGCGAACCTTCGAAATTGCGCTTCAACTGGCTGGCGTTGGCCGCTTCACGCAGCAGATCCAATTCGTCGTAAATGGTTTTTTCGTAGTCCTGGACCACGTCGACCGGGTGCAGCAGACGTGCGTCGGCAGAGAGTTTTTCAGCGGCGCGGGCAAGGATGAACAGCCACGCCAGATCCTGCGCGATGATCGGCTTCAGACCCGGGCGGATCACCTTGACCACCACTTCTTCGCCGGTTTTCAGCTGCGCGGCATGCACCTGCGCCACCGACGCCGAGGCCAGCGGTTCGACGTCGAAACGGCTGAACACGTCGCTGATTTTCTTGCCCAGCTGTTCTTCGATCAGCTTGATCGACAGCTGCGAATCGAACGGCGGCACGCGGTCCTGCAACAGCATCAGCTCATCGGCGATGTCTTCCGGCAGCAGGTCGCGGCGGGTCGAAAGAATCTGCCCGAACTTGATGAAGATCGGCCCGAGATCCTGCAACGCCAGACGCAGACGCGCGCCCCGGCTCAGGTCCAGCGGCTTGCGCGGGAACCAGCGCCACGGCAGCACATAGCGCAGCGCCAGGAGAAACCAGGGCAGCGGCAGATCGAACAGCAGGTCATCGAGGCGGTAGCGGATCACGACAGACTGGATGCGCAGCAGACGGCGGACGGCGAGCAGCTTCATGCGTTATCGCTTGGGTCGAGGGATCGGGAAAGGCGCTCGAAACGCGCCTCGAGACGTTCCAGATCAAGTTTGATCCGGTCCAGTTCGCTGAACCGCGCTTCGGCTTCGCGCTGCCCGACGAGGGTGCGCGATTCTTCGGCGAGGTATTCGGCGAGGTTCTGGTTGAGGCTGGCAAATCCTTGTTGATACCAGCGCGCGCGGCTGCGCAGATGGCCACCGACCAGTTGCGTGGCGACCGGGCCGAGCCAGCGCGAGAGTTCGTACTCCCAGTCCAGCTCAAGGTCCTGCAGCACACCGGCCAGCTCCAGCAGCACGCCGCTGTCGCCATCGAGTTCGACTTCCGGGGCGTGCAGCACCGCGGTCTTGTCTTTGCTCACGGCCAGTTTGATCAGGCTCGAGGCCGGCGCACGCAGGGTGCAGTCGACGCCGGTTTCCCAGTGCGAGGCCAGCATCAGGCCTTCGTCGCTCGGCAAAATGAACAGTTGCAGCGCCGGGCTGCGGCAGTCGACGGCAATCACCTTGCCGGTCAAATGCGCCAGCCGCGGCAGCGCCGTGCTGTCGAGACGCAGCACCCGGTTGAGGCCGAGTTCAACGCTGGCGAGCAGCCCGGTGAGCAACATCAGGGCTTGATGCCACGGTGCAGGGCGACGATGCCTGCGGTCATGTTGTGATAGGTCACGCGGTCGAAACCGGCGTCGACCATCATCGACTTCAGGGATTCCTGATTCGGGTGCATGCGGATCGATTCGGCCAGATAGCGATAGCTTTCCGAGTCGTTGGTGATCAGCTTGCCCATCAGCGGCATGAAGGCGAACGAGTAAGCGTCGTAGGCTTTCGACATCAGCGCGTTGGTCGGCTTGGAGAATTCCAGCACCAGCAAACGACCGCCGGGCTTGAGCACGCGCAGCATCGAGCGCAGGGCGTCTTCTTTGTGCGTCACGTTGCGCAGGCCGAAGGCGATGGTCACGCAATCGAAATGATTGTCCGGGAACGGCAGTTTTTCCGCGTCCGCCTGAACGAACTCGACGTTGCCGGCGACACCCAGATCGAGCAGGCGATCACGGCCGACCTTGAGCATCGATTCGTTGATGTCGGCCAGCACCACTTGGCCGGTCGGGCCGACCAGGTGCGAGAACTTTTTGGTCAGGTCACCGGTGCCACCGGCGATGTCGAGCACGCGGTTACCGCTGCGCACGCCCGAAAGTTCGATCGCGAAACGCTTCCACAGACGGTGCATGCCGCCCGACAGAAGGTCATTCATCAGGTCGTACTTGGCGGCTACCGAGTGGAAAACCTCAGCGACTTTTTCCGCTTTCTGGCTTTCCGGAACGTTTTTGAAGCCGAAGTGAGTGGTGGGTTCGGCATCGCTGCCTTTGCGCTGATCAGTCATATCGCTGTCACCAAAAGAGAATGCGCGACATTCTAATCCCCAAGCCATGCTTTGTCTTGGAATGGCTAAAGGTAAGATGGGCAACCTTCGGGACGATTTGCCGCAGCGGCGGTCAAGATTTACTGAGACCTATTCATAAAGCAGGAGTCATTCAATGGCCAAAATCACTGTTGAGCGTGCCCACAACCTGGGCAAGGAAGCCGCCCGCGAGAAGGCCGACAAACTGGCGCAAAAACTCTCCGAACAATATGGCCTGGAGCCGCAATGGTCGGGTGACACCCTGAACCTCAAGCGCTCGGGCGTGAAAGGCGCAGTGCATGTGGCGGACGATTCGATCAAGGTCGACGTGGAACTGGGCATCATGATGTCGGCCATGAGCGGCATGATCAAAGCCGAGATCGAGAAAGCCCTCGATAAAGCCCTGGTCTGAAACACGATCCCCTGTAGGAGTGAGCCTGCTCGCGATAGCGGTCTGTCAGTCGACATCATTTTTTGACTGATACACCGCTATCGCGAGCAGGCTCACTCCTACATTTATTTTGTGGTGCACCCGAGCTTTTATGTCAGTTGTTAGGGTGCCGTTTCTAATTTTTCTGCCTACTTTGTGCCTGAGCCCGACACTTTCGCGGGCAGTTCCTCAAACCTTCTGCGCGTGAGGTGCACCATGGCCAAAGTAATTTTGAAGAAAAAAATCGACGCTTCGACTTCTGCTCTGAGCGACGTCAAATCCTATGCCCGCAAGATCTGGCTGGCAGGCCTGGGTGCCTACGCCAAGGTCGGCCAAGAGGGCAGCGACTACTTTCAAGAGTTGATCAAGACTGGTCAAACTGTTGAAAAGAAAGGCAAAAAAGCCGTCACCGAAAAACTCGAAGCGGCCAACGCCGAGATCGATGAAGCCAAGAGCGAAGTGAGTTCTTTCAAAGGTCGTGTCGAAGTTCAACTCGACAAGGTCGAGAAGGCATTCGACTCCCGCGTAGCAAGCGCCTTGAATCGTATCGGCATTCCGTCTAAACATGACGTTGAGACACTCTCTGCTAAGCTCGATGAGCTGACGGCATTGCTCGAACGCGTCGCGCGTAAATCTTAAGGAGAACGGGATGGCTGGTAAAAAGAACACCGATAAAGAAGGCAGCTCGTGGATCGGGAAAGTCGAAGACTACTCCCGCAAAATCTGGCTGGCTGGTTTAGGCGTGTACTCGAAGATCGACACTGACGGCAGCAAGCTCTTCGATACATTGGTCAAAGACGGCGAGAAAGCCGAGAAGCTCACCAAGTCCGCAGTCGGCAAAAAAGTCGATGCCGCCAAGGACTCTGCTTCCTCGGCCAAGTCGCGCATCAGCGGCGTGAAAGATCGCGCACTGGGCAAGTGGGACGAGCTGGAAGGGGCTTTCGACAAGCGCCTGAACAGCGCGATCTCGCGCCTCGGTGTACCGAGCCGCAATGAGGTCAAGGCACTCAACAGCAAGGTCGACACACTGACCAAACAGATCGAAAAACTCACCGGTCTGAAGGCTCAACCTGTGGCGGCGAAAACCGCTGCGGCAAAACCGGCAGCGAAAACTGCGGCGGCCAAACCAGCGGCAAAATCCGCTGCCAAGCCATTGGCAAAAGCGGCGGCTAAACCCGCGGCAAAAGCAGCGGCCAAGCCTGCAGCGAAAACCGCTGCCGCCAAGCCAGCAGCCAAAGCAGCCGCCAAACCGGTTGCTGCCAAAGCCGCCGCCAAACCGGCAGCAAAACCTGCGGCCAAAACTGCAGCGAAACCAGCCGCCAAGCCAGCCGCGAAAACCGCTGCCGCCAAACCGGCTGCCAAGCCAGCAGCCAAACCGGCTGCGGCGAAAAAACCGGCAGTGAAAAAACCGGCCGCGCCGAAAGCCGCAACGCCGAAGCCAGCAGCACCTGCTGCCGCCAGGCCGGCCACCCCGGCAGCTCCGGTGAGCGCGTCGAACTCCGCCGCGGCACCGACTCCGGTGGCCACCCCGACTGCTGCATCGACGCCGTCGACGCCAACCAGTCAATCCTGATTCTTCAGGGCAAAACAAAACGCCCGGCCTGTGAAGGTCGGGCGTTTTTGTATCTGAATTCCAACAGCCCCTCACCCTAGCCCTCTCCCAGAGGGAGAGGGGACCGAACGAGGTGTCTCACGCTATACGCCGACCTGAAAGACCTTATCGATTATGGATTCGGTAACGCACTGTCAGGTCGGCGTACTTCTACAGCATCCCCCAATCAGTCCCCTCTCCCTCTGGGAGAGGGTTAGGGTGAGGGGCTTTTGATTCAGTCATGGTCTTCAAGATACTGAAGAGCCATCCGCTCCGTCGCGACCTTAACCGGCGGCAGCAAGTGCGGCGCCACCAGCATCATGATCTGATAAACCACCAATCTGACCTCACCTTCGCGATCCAGAATCCGCTGATAATCCAGCGAAAACAGCAACGTCATGGTGATCTGCTCCACCAACTGCCCCAACGCCTGCGTATCACTGACCAACTGCCCCGCAGCCTTCAATCGCGCCAGTAACGACGCCAGCGTTCGCTTCAGCGCATTGAGCAAATGTCGAATGCCCTTGGCCAGTTTCGGCAGCCGCCCCGCCAGGTTCGACAGGTCCTGAAACAGGAAGCGGTACTGCGCCAGCCGCTCGACAATCAAATGCAAAAACAGCCAGTAATCCTCCGGCGCCAGCTCCACATCCGCCGGAGGATCGAGCAGTGGCGCCAGTTCATTCTGGAAGCGTTCGAACAACCCGAGAATAAGCGGTTCCTTGCCGTGGAAGTGGTAGTAGAGGTTGCCCGGGCTGATGCCCATTTCGTTGGCGACCTCCATGGTGGAGACGTTCGGCTCGCCCTTTTCGTTGAACAGTTGCAAAGCACATTCGAGAATCCGGTCGCGGGTTTTCATCCAGTCTTCTTAGAAAAGTTCGGTTAAGCGTCAGCGCACACGCACGTAAGTACCGGGCGCTGCCTCCATCGGTGGATAGTTCGGATTGCCGAGGGTGAACGAGGTTTCGTGCTGGGCGCCGGAGCGTTGCTGAATCCACTCCAGCCACTGCGGCCACCAACTGCCATCGACGTGCTTGCCGTCGTAATACCAGGCGCGCGGGTCGCTGCTCATTTTGCCGTTCTCGACGTACGCGGCTTTCGCGTTGCTTGGTGGGTTGAGGATGCTCTGCACATGGCCGCTGTTGGACAGCACGAAACGCCGCTCGCCACCGAGTAGCAGGGTCGAGCGATACACCGCATCCCACGGGGTGATGTGGTCGTTCATGCCGGCGACGCTGAAGCTGTCGACGGTGACTTTCTGCAGATCGATGGGCGTGCCGCAAACCTCCAGACCACCCGGATGGGTCAGTGGGTTGTGCTTGAAGAAGTCCAGCAGGTCACCGTGAAATGCCGCCGGCAGGCGGGTGTTGTCGTTGTTCCAGTAGAGGATGTCGAAGGCCGGTGGCTCTTTGCCCAACAGGTAGTTGTTGACGAAGTAGCTCCAGATCAAATCATTGGGGCGCATCCAGGCGAAGATCCTGGCCATGTCGCGACCGTCGAGCACGCCTTTCTGATAGGAACGGCGCTTGGCCGCTTCGAGGGTCTGCTCATCGGCGAACAGCGTGGCCGGGGTTTCGATCTGGCTGTCGAGCAGGCTGACCAGATAGGTCGCGCTGGAGACCCGGCGCAGTTGCCGCTTGGCCTGCAAATGGCCTTGCAGGGCGGCGATGGTCAGGCCGCCGGCGCAGGCGCCCATCAGGTTGACCTCGCGGGCGCCGGTGATCGTCCGGCAGATGTTCATCGCTTCTTCCACCGCTTCGACGTAGGTCGACAGGCCCCATTCTCGATGGCGCACATCCGGGTTGCGCCAACTGATCATGAACGTTTGCAGGCCATTCTTCAGTGCGTACTGGACGAAGCTGTTGTGTGGGCTGAGGTCGAAAATGTAGTACTTGTTGATTTGCGGTGGCACCACCAGCAGCGGCTTGGTGTACTGCTTTTCGCTCATCGGTTTGTACTGGATCAGCTCCAGCATCTCGTTGCGAAATACCACCGAACCGGTGGTGGTGGCGACGGTCTTGCCGACCTCGAAAGCCTGTTTGGTCACTTGGCGTGGCAGGCCGTCGTTGTGCAGCAAATCATCGAACAAATGGCTGAGGCCGCGCACCAGGCTGTGCCCGCCGGAGTTGAACAGCTCCTTGACCGCCACCGGGTTGAGCAGGGTGTTGGACGGCGCCACGGCGTCGTTGAGCAGGGTGAAGGCGAAGTGCGCACGAGCGCGGTCGTCCGGGCTCATGTTGCTTTCATCGATCCAGCTTTTGACCTGCTTCTGCCAGGCCAGATAGGCCTGCAGGCTGCGCCGGTAAAACGGGTTGAGGCTCCACGCCGGATCAGTGAAACGGCTGTCGTTCGGATTGGTCGGGTGCAGGGTTTCGCCGAGCAGCACGCGCCCTAATTGACCGCCAAGTTTCAACGCGTGCTTCGCACTGTGAATCGGATTGCGCAGGCCATGGGCGGCGACGCTGCGCAAGGTCGAGATCAGGTCCCGGCCACGCAGGCCGGTGATCGCACTTTGTGCGTTGATGAACACGGCGGGGCTGGGCACTCCGCCCGTCGCTGGTTTGTCGCGCATGACTCAACACTCCTTCGTCTTCAGGTCAAAAACAAACTCACCGAACCAGAACACCATAGACGCTGTTGCGGGTTACTGCCTGCGCGGCGTCCTGCCGCGCACTCTTTGCCAAAGGCCTGCATAAAGCCTGCCGCCGGGGTTAACCGCCCAGCGGTGTCGGATGCGGGTGCATCACCGCGCGCTGACGTTCCTCCTGGAGGAATTTCATGATGATCGGCGCCACCGCTTCAGCACGGGTAATCAGGAACAGATGACCGTCGTCGATGATGTGCAGTTGGGCGTTGGGAATACGCCAGGCGAGCATGCGCATGTTGATCAGCGGGATCAGCGGATCGTCATCGCCGGCCAGCACCAGCGTCGGCTGATGGATCTTGTGCAGCCAGTGAATGCTGGTCCAGCCGAGGCCGGCGAACAATTGCCAGTAGTAACCGAGCTTGCCCGCCGAACGCACTTTCGCCGCGTGGCTAGCGGCCAGGGTCGGGTCGCGACGGAACGAGCCGCCGTAGATCAGCGGGGCGATGCGGATCACATGGGACGGCTGGATGTAGCGCCGGGGACTGGCCATCATCCACAGCACTTTCGGTTTGCCCGGCACCATCACCGCACCGGCCGCGGTCGCCGCCAGCACCAGTTTCTTGCAGCGCTCGGGGTAGTCGTAGGCGAACTGCTGCGCGAGCGCGCCACCCCACGACACGCCAATGACGTTGACCTGACCGTAGTCGAGGTAATCGAGCATGCGCGAGGTCAGCTTGGCCAAGCCGGGAAAGCGATATGGCCGATTAGGCGTGGACGAGCCGCCGACACCAGGCACGTCGAAGGCGATCACTTCCAGATCCGGGTCCAGCGCCGCGACAAACGGAAACACCAGCTCCAGGTTGGCGCCGATGCCGTTGAAAATCAGCAAGGGCGTCAAGTGAGGCTTGCCGGGGCGTACCGCCGTGCGGAGGGTCTGGCCATCCAGATCGACGGTACGGAATATGAACGGTTGCGGCATGCTTCAGGCCCTTCGGGTTAGAGTGGAGCAGCTACAAGCCGCAAGCTTCAAGCAGAACCTGCTCAGCTTGCGGCTTGTAGCTTGTGGCTTGCCGCTATCTTTCATGTACATAAGTGCCCGGCGAGGCTTCACCCGCCGGATACGCTTTGTTGCCCAGTTTCAGCGGGGCCTTTTTCAGGTTGCCCGAGCGCTCGGCCTGCCACGTCTGCCAGTACAGCCACCAGGAGTCGGTGTGCTTGGTCGAGTTCTCTTGCCATTCATCGGCATTGGCAGCCACTTCTTCGCTGGTCATGTAACGCGATTTCGGGTTGCCTGGCGGATTCAGGATGCTCTGGATATGGCCGCTGCTCGACAACACGAATTCCACCTTGCCACCGAACAACTGCGCCGACTTGTAGCAGGACTTCCACGGGGTGATGTGGTCGTTGGTGCCGGCCAGCGAGAAGATGTCGGCCGTGACCTGCTTGAGGTCGATCGGCGTGCCGCACACTTCCAGTGCATTCGGGCGGATCAGTGGGTTGTTTTTGAACATCTCGATCAGGTCGCCGTGGAACGCCGCTGGCAACCGGGTGGTGTCGTTGTTCCAGAACAGGATGTCGAACACCGGCGGCTCGTTGCCGAGCAGGTAGTTGTTGACCCAGTAGTTCCAGATCAGATCGTTGGGGCGCATCCAGGCGAAAACCTTGGCCATGTCTTTGCCTTCGAGCACGCCGGCCTGATACGAGTGGCGCTTGGCGGTCTCCAGGGTCTGCTCGTCGACGAACAGGGCGACGTCGCTGTCCAGCGTCGTATCGAGCACGCTGACCAGCAGCGTGAGGGCGTTGACCTTCTTCTCGCCGATCGCCGCGTAGTGGCCGAGCAGGGCGGTGCAGGTGATGCCGCCGGAGCAGGCGCCGAGCATGTTCACGTCTTTGCTGCCGGTGATCGCGGTGACCACGTCGACGGCTTCTTTCAGCGCGTCGATGTAAGTCGACAGGCCCCACTCGCGCTGCGCCTTGGTCGGGTTGCGCCAGCTGACGATGAACGTCTGCACGTTATTGCGCAGGCAGAAGCGCGCCAGACTCTTGTCCGGGCTCAAATCGAATACGTAGAACTTGTTGATCTGCGGCGGCACCACCAGCAATGGACGCTCGTGGACTTGCTCGGTGATCGGCTTGTACTGGATCAGCTCCAGCACGTCGTTGCGAAATACCACCGCGCCTTCGGTGACACCGAGGCTCTTGCCGACCTCGAACGCGCCCATGTTGACCTGGCTCGGCATGCCGCCGTTGTGTACCAGATCCTTGGCCAGATGCGAGAGGCCATCGAGCAGGCTTTTGCCGCCGGTTTCGAAAAAGCGTTTTACCGCGGCCGGGTTGGCAGCAGTGTTGGTCGGGGCCATGGCTTCGGTCATCAGGTTGATGACGAAGTGGCCGCGGGCAATGTCCTTGGGTGACAGGCTGCTGTCATCAATCCAGGCATGGAGTTCCTTGCGCCACGCCAGGTAAGTTTGCAGATAGCGTTTGTAGAGCGGGTTCTGGCTCCACGCAGGATCAGCGAAGCGACGGTCATCGCCTGCCGGTTGCAGTTCGGATTTGCCGAACAACACGTTCTTCAGTTCGAGGCCGAAATGGGTGACGTGCTTGACGCTATGGATCGGTTGTCTGATGGCCTGTTTCAGCACCATACGAGCAGAGGCCAGCAGATCCTTTCCGCGTAGCCCAACGACGGGATTAAGCCCCAGGGTGTTTTCCGAGGCTTGGTACTTCAGGTCATCGTTATTCTTGTTACTCATCTACGACGCTCCATTGTCCTGAGACGAGTACCCGGTTTTCTGCTGTGCAGTTCCACAGCCAATGCCAGGTACTACTGCTCGGGTGACCGTTAATTCTGCATAGCTGCTTTACAGTCGTAGAGCATTGCAGGGAACTTGCCAGCTCCATTGGTTACCCGAGTTTAATTTTTTTCGCAAGCAGGCCGATCCTCGGCCACACAGCAGAGCATTCAAACAGATGAATTTAGAAAATGCCCTCTAATGAGCGCAAGGCACGGGCTAGAGCATCAGCTTGACGACTGACTCGTTCGGATCGCGGGTCTTGCCCGCCGCTTTGAGCTCGGCCAGATAATCGGCCCAGAGTGCGTCATGACGTCGCCCCAGCTCGTAGAGATAATCCCAGGTGAACAAGCCGCTGTCGTGACCGTCGTCGAAGGTCAGTTTCAGTGCGTAGTGACCGGCCGGTTCCAGCTTGCTCAGACCGACGTTGAGCTTGCCGAATTGCAGGATCGGTTTGCCGTGGCCCTGGACCTCGGCGGAGGGGGAGTGCACGCGCAGGTATTCGGCGGGCAGGGTGTATTCCTCGCCGGACGCGTAGGTGAGCGTCAGGGTTTTCGAGGCTTTGTGCAGTTTGATGTCGGTGGGGATCATGAGCAGGTATCCGTCTGGTGCGGAACCTTGTGGGAGCGAGCCTGCTCGCGAAAGCGGTGGTTCAGCCAACACAAAGGTTGAATGTACCGCCGTCTTCGCGAGCAGGCTCGCTCCCACAGTTCCATTACATCTGTAAGAGTGGCTTACAGGATATAACGGGACAGGTCTTCGTTCTGCGCCAATTCGCCGAGGTGGCTGTTGACGTATTCGGCGTCGATCAGGATCGGCTTCTCATCGTGCGTGCTGGCCAGATCGCCGGCGCTGAACGACACCTCTTCCAGCAGACGCTCAAGCAGCGTGTGCAGACGACGGGCACCGATGTTCTCGGTCTTCTCGTTGACCTGCCAGGCGATCTCCGCCAGACGCTTGATGCCTTCCGGCTGGAACTGGATGTTCAGGCCTTCGGTCTTCAGCAGCGCGCAATATTGCTCGGTGAGCGAAGCGTGCGGTTCGCTGAGGATGCGTTCGAAGTCCGACGGGCTCAGCGCTTTGAGTTCGACGCGGATCGGCAAACGACCTTGCAGCTCAGGCACCAGATCGCTCGGCTTGCTCAGGTGGAACGCGCCGGATGCGATGAACAGGATGTGGTCGGTCTTGACCATGCCCAGTTTGGTGTTGACGGTGCAGCCTTCGATCAGCGGTAGCAGGTCGCGCTGTACACCTTCACGGGAGACATCGGCGCCGCCGACGTTGCCACGCTTGGCGACTTTGTCGATCTCGTCGATGAACACGATGCCGTGCTGTTCAACCGCTTCCAGCGCCTTGGCTTTCAGCTCTTCTTCGTTGACCAGACGCCCGGCTTCTTCGTCGCGCACCAGCTTCAGCGCTTCTTTGACCTTGAGCTTGCGCGCTTTCTTTTTGCCCTTGCCCATGTTGGCGAACAAGGACTGCAACTGGTTGGTCATCTCTTCCATGCCAGGCGGCGTGGCGATTTCGATGCCGGCGACTTCAGCGACTTCGATCTCGATTTCCTTGTCATCCAGCTGACCTTCGCGCAGGCGCTTGCGGAACAGCTGACGAGTGTTGGAATCGCTGCTCGGCGCTTCTTCATTGCTGAAGCCCATGCGGGCCGGCGGCAGCAGTGCGTCGAGGATACGATCCTCGGCGGCGTCTTCGGCGCGATGGCGCACGCGGGTCATTTCCTGCTCGCGAAGCATCTTGATCGCGGCGTCGGCCAGATCACGGATGATCGATTCGACGTCACGGCCAACGTAGCCGACTTCGGTGAACTTGGTCGCTTCGACTTTGATGAACGGCGCGTTGGCCAGTTTCGCCAGACGACGGGCGATTTCGGTTTTACCGACACCGGTCGGGCCGATCATCAGGATGTTCTTCGGGGTCACTTCAACGCGCAGCTCTTCAGGCAGCTGCATGCGGCGCCAGCGGTTGCGCAGGGCAATCGCGACGGCGCGCTTGGCATCGTCCTGGCCGATGATGTGGCGGTTGAGTTCGTGGACGATTTCGCGGGGAGTCATGGACATAGTAATTGACGGTCCTCAAGCAGAAACAAGCCGTGGCACAGGGCCGCGTCAGGCTTATTCAGCGAGATCCTGCTCCTCAATGGTCTGAGTGTGGTTGGTGAATACACAGATGTCGCCGGCGATGCCGAGGGCGGTTTCGACGATTTCGCGGGCCGACAGGTCGGTCTTTTTCAACAGGGCACTGGCCGCAGCCTGCGCGTAACCGCCGCCGGAACCCATGGCGATCAGGCCATCTTCGGGTTCGACCACGTCACCGTTGCCAGTGATGATCAACGAGGCGTCCTTGTTGGCGACCGCGAGCATAGCTTCGAGGCGGCTCAGGGAGCGGTCGGTGCGCCATTCTTTGGCGAGTTCGACAGCGGCGCGCACCAGGTGGCCCTGATGTTTTTCAAGCTGGCCTTCGAAACGTTCGAAGAGGGTAAAGGCGTCAGCGGTGGCACCGGCAAAACCGGCGATGACCTGGCCGTGGTACAGGCGACGGACTTTTTTCGCGTTGCCTTTCATCACGGTATTGCCGAGAGAAACCTGGCCGTCGCCGCCCATGACGACTTTGCCGTGACGGCGGACTGAAACGATGGTGGTCAAGGGAAGAGTCTCCACACAGCGGGGCGAAAGTGCCTTATGCCCATTCATATGGGGGTGCTGGAGAGGATTTCAACCGTAGCGCAGGAGATGGGACGAGCGGTGTCTTGTATTTTGATCGTTCCCACGCTCTGCGTGGGAATGCAGCCCGGGACGCTCCGCGTCCCTTCACTGCTGGGACGCAGAGCGTCCCTTGAGGCGTTCCCACGCAGAGCGTGGGAACGATCGGCCGAGCGTCAGCGGCTCTGGCGTTGTTGTAACAACAGGTTGCTGAAGCCGGCGCCGGCCAGTTGTTTCTGTGCGGTGGTCAGTTGTTCACGGTTGCTGAACGGGCCGACCAATACGCGATACCAGGTTTCATCCTTCACTGTGCCGGATTCAACCGCTACCGCCTGGCCGAGCAGAATGATCTGCGCGCGGACTTTGTCGGCATCGGATTCCTTGCGGAACGAACCCGCCTGCAAGAAGAACTTGGTCACCGGCGCCGCTTTGCTCACCGGTGGCGCTGGCGGCGGGGTAATCCCGGCCAATGCTGCCTGCGCGCGCGCGGTGTCGATCTTCGCCGCTTCCGCCGGGGTCACCGGCGTGGTCGGGATGGCCGGCACTTGTGGCGTCGGCAAAGTCTTCTCCGGCACGGCGTCCGGCGGCACGATCACTTCCGATTCCGGCAGCAGGGTGTAGAAGTCGTACTTCGGTTTCACCGGTTGCGTCGGGCTTGGCGGGGTCTTGTTGGCCTCGGCGATCTTCGACGCTTTCTGCTGTTGTGCCTGTTCGACCTTCTCGCGCTTGACCGTATCGCTGCCCTTGCCCGGCTCGAGCTTCATCAGAAACACGATGAACGCGCCGACCGTCAGGCCGATGGCCATCCACAGCCAGCCCGGAATCGGTTGCTTCGCAGGAGCTTGGTAACGGCTGGCGCCACGCTTGGGTGCAGGTTTTTTCTTGGCGGCCAACTTACATACGCTCCAGAGTTTCCAGACCCAACAGCTCCAGGCCTTGCTTGAGGGTGCGACCGGTCAGCGCGGCCAGGCGCAGACGGCTCTGCATCTGGGCCGGGGTTTCGGCAGCGAGGATCGGGCAGTTCTCGTAGAAGCTGGAGAACAAACCGGCAACGTCGTACAGATAAGTGCAGAGAATATGCGGCGTGCCTTTTTCAGCGACGCCGTTCAGCACTTCGCCGAACTGCGCCAGTTTCGCCGCCAGCTCTAGTTCGTGTTCCGCCTCGAGCACGATTTGGCCATCGACTTCGCTGAAGTCCTTGCCCAATTTGCGGAACACACCGGCCACACGGGTGTAGGCGAATAGCAGGTACGGCGCGCTGTTGCCTTCGAAATTCAGCATCAGGTCGAAGTTGAAGCTGTAGTCGCTGGTGCGGTGCTTCGACAAGTCGGCGTATTTCACCGCGCCGATGCCGACGACTTTGGCGATGTTGCGCAGCTCGTCTTCGGCCAGCTCCGGGTTTTTCTCTTTCACCAGGCTGTAGGCGCGTTCCTGCGCTTCGGTCAGCAGGTCGATCAGCTTCACGGTGCCGCCGTCACGGGTCTTGAACGGACGGCCATCGGCGCCGTTCATGGTGCCGAAGCCCATGTGTTCCATCTCCATCGGATGGGTGACGAAACCGGCCTTGCGCGCCACGGCGAACACTTGCTGGAAGTGCAGAGCCTGACGCTGATCGACAAAGTACAACGCGCGATCGGCTTTCAGCTTGCCGCTGCGGTAGCGCACGGCGGCCAGGTCGGTGGTGGCGTACAGGTAACCGCCGTCAGCCTTGACGATGATCACCGGCAGCGGGTCGCCGTCGGCGTTCTTGAACTCGTCGAGGAACACGCACTGCGCGCCGTTGCTTTCGACCAGCATGCCGGCAGCTTTCAGATCGTTGACCACGTTGATCAGGTCGTCGTTGTAGGCGCTTTCGCCCATCACGTCGGCCATGGTCAGTTTGACGTTGAGCAGTTCGTAGATCTTCTGGCAGTGCGACAGCGAGATGTCCTTGAACTTGGTCCACAGCGCCAGGCACTCGGCATCGCCCGCCTGCAGCTTGACCACCAGACCACGGGCGCGGTCAGCAAACTCTGCGGATTCGTCGAAGCGCTGCTTGGCGGCGCGGTAGAAGTTTTCCAGGTCGGACAGCTCGTCGCTGGTGATCGGGTTTTCCTGCAGATACGCCATCAGCATGCCGAACTGGGTGCCCCAGTCGCCAACATGGTTCTGACGGATCACTTCGTCGCCGAGGAATTCCAGTACGCGGGCCACGCCGTCGCCAATGATGGTCGAGCGCAAGTGGCCAACGTGCATCTCTTTGGCCAGGTTCGGCGCCGACAGGTCGACCACGGTGCGCTGCGCCGGGCCAGCCTTGCGTACGCCAACATGGGCATCAGCCAATGCAGCGTCGAGACGCGAGGCCAGCGCCTGGGTGTTCTGGAAGAAGTTGATGAAGCCTGGGCCAGCGATTTCGGCCTTGGTGACGTTTTCGTCAGCCGGCAGTGCGGCGATGATTTTTTCCGCCAGATCGCGCGGTTTCATGCCCGCAGGCTTGGCCAGCATCATCGCGATGTTGCTGGCGAAGTCGCCGTGGGTCTTGTCACGGGCGTTCTCCACCTGAATCGCCGGCGTCAGGCCTTCAGGCAACACACCTTCGTTGACGAGTTGGGTGAGGGCTTGTTGGATCAGCTGGCGAATGGTGTCTTTCATGGTCTTCTCTTTCGACCGCAAGCGCGGCGGGCGCATCGATGCGCGGGTGGAAAAACTGGGCATTATCCGTTGCGAAGACGGGCTTGCCAACCTTAGCAGGCAGCTTATGGATATGTGGTGACATTAAAGGCAAAAGATCGCAGCCTTCGGCAACTCCTACAGGTAAACGCGATTAACTCTGTAGGAACTGCAGGTTGCGATCTTTTGATCTTCAATACAAATCGACGGGATCGACATCCAGCGACCAGCGCACCGCCCGCCCGCTCGGCATCTGCTCCAGCACCAGCAACCAACTCGCCAGCAACCGATGCAGCGGCGCCCGCGCCGTTGCCTGCAACAAAAGTTGCGCGCGATAGCGTCCGGCGCGGCGTTCCATCGGTGCCGGCACTGGCCCGAGCAATTCGATCCCGCTCAGATTCTGTTCTGCCAACAAGCGCTCGGCCTCGCTGCACGCCTCATCAAGAAAGCCTTCCGCCTGTCCCGGCTTGTGCGCTTCGGCACGCAACAACGCCAGGTGCGAAAACGGCGGTAACCCGGCAGCCCGGCGCTCGCTCAAGGCCTGCTCGGCAAAGGCGAAATACCCCTGTTCGGTCAACTGCACCAATAAAGGATGGTCGGCGAGGTGCGTCTGAATGATCACCTTGCCCGGCTCTTCTGCCCGCCCGGCACGCCCGGCCACCTGCACGATCAACTGCGCCATGCGCTCGCTGGCGCGGAAGTCACCGGAGAACAAACCGCCGTCAGCATCGAGAATCGACACCAGGGTCACCCGTGGAAAGTGATGCCCCTTGGCCAACATCTGCGTGCCGACCAGAATGCACGGCTGACCTTTCTGAATTGTCGCGAACAACTGATTCATCGCGTCTTTGCGTGACGTGCTGTCGCGGTCGACCCGTAGCACCGGGTAATCAGGGAACAGAATCGCCAGGCGTTCTTCTGCGCGTTCCGTGCCCGCGCCCACGGGGCGCAAATCAACCTTGTTGCACTTCGGACACTGGCGCGGTGTGCGCTCGACGTAGCCACAGTGATGGCAACGCAGTTCGCCGTAGCGCTGGTGCACAGTCATCCGCGCATCGCAGCGCGAACACTCGGACATCCAGCCGCAGTCGTGGCAGAGCAACGTCGGTGCGAAACCGCGACGGTTGAGGAACACCAGCACCTGTTGGCCGTTGGCGAGGGTCTGGCCGATGGCTTGTTGCATCGGCCCGGAAATACCGCTGTCCAGTGGACGGCTTTTTACGTCCAGACGCAGGAAACGTGGTTGCTTGGCACCGCCGGCACGCTCATTCAGGCGTAGGAGGCCATAACGACCGGTGTAGGCGTTGTGCAGGCTTTCCAGCGATGGCGTCGCGGAGCCCAGCACAATCGGGATGTTTTCCTGCCGTGCACGTACCAGCGCCAGATCGCGGGCGTGGTAGCGCAAACCTTCCTGCTGTTTATAAGAGCCGTCGTGCTCTTCATCGATGATGATCAGTCCGGGGTTTTTCATCGGCGTGAACAGCGCCGAGCGGGTACCGATAATGATGTCGGCCTCGCCATCGCGCGCTGCGAGCCAGGCATCGAGGCGCTCGCGGTCATTGACCGCCGAGTGCAGCAGGGCGATGCGCGCATTGAAACGCTGCTCGAAGCGCGCCAGGGTCTGCGGGCCGAGGTTTATCTCCGGGATCAGTACCAAGGCCTGCTTGCCGGCTTCGAGGGTTTCACGGATCAGCTGTAAATAGACTTCGGTCTTGCCGCTGCCGGTGACGCCGGCCAGCAGGAACGCATGATAACTGTCGAACCCGGCGCGGATCGCCTCGTATGCGGCGCGCTGTTCGGTGTTGAGCGGTAATTCCGGTTGCGCCAGCCAGTGCTCATGGCGCGCGCCGGGTGCGTGGCGGCGGATTTCCACTTGCACCAGACCTTTGGCCAGCAGCAGATCGAGACTGTCTTTGCTCAACATCAGTTTGCTCAGCAGCTGATGGGCGACGCCGTGCGGATGCTGAGCCAGAGTTGCCAGTGCCTCACGCTGGCGCGGTGCGCGGGCAATGCGCGGGTCATCAAGGCTGGCGCCGGGGACGGCTGACCAGAAGCGCTCTTGCCGAGCCTCGGCCAGTTCGCCCTGGCGCAACAGCACCGGCAACGCCCAGCTCAAGGTGTCGCCGAGGCTGTGCTGATAATACTGCGACGTCCACAGGCACAGCTTGAACAGCGCCGGTGGCAGCGGCGGCGTGGCATCGAGCAGGGCCAGCGCCGGTTTGAGTTTCTCCACCGGCACTTCGCTGGTGTCCGTGACCTCGACCAGAATGCCAATCATCTCGCGCCGGCCGAACGGCACCCGCAGGCGCATGCCCGGCTGCAATTGTTCGCGCAGCACGCCGGCCGGCGCCCGATAGTCGAACAGGCGGCGCAGGGGCGATGGCAGGGCAAGGCGCAGAATGGCGTCGGGCACGCGGGGGGATCTCTATCAACAGGCGGGAGGGCTAGGCACATAACCTTGTAGGAGTGAGCCTGCTCGCGATAGCGGTCTGTCATTCAACATTTATGTCGTCTGAAATACCGCTATCGCGAGCAGGCTCACTCCTACAAGGGAATCGCGTATTGGGCCGGGAGCCTAGCAGACGGTCGGTCTCGGTGACAGCTTGCGTGTTTGAAAAGGTCTGGTAGAATCCGCGGCCTAATTACGTGCGGTATTCAACAATAGTGTTGGGTGGCGGCACGCTAGCTGAGGAAGACACCATGAAAGCTGATATTCACCCGAATTACCCAGTCATCGCTGTTACCTGCAGCTGTGGCAACAAGTTCGAAACTCGTTCGACTTTCGGCAAAGCTCTGCCAATCGACGTTTGCAACGAATGCCACCCGTTCTACACCGGTAAGCAGAAGACTCTGGACACTGGCGGCCGCGTTCAGCGCTTCGCAGACCGTTTCGGTGCTTTCGGCAAGAAACCTGCTGCTGCAGAGTAAGGTTGAAGAGCCCGGTGGGCTTTTCCTCGTTGCTGAAAAAGGCGTCCCTCGCGGGCGCCTTTTTTGTGTCTGCGATTTGGCTATCCGGCGCGCAGGCCTTCTGCCCGGCGCCTGCGGGACTGGCCAGCGTCACGGTGCAGCGCGTGGTCGATGGCGACACGCTGCGCTTGAGCGACGGTCGCAGCGTACGCATGATCGGCCTCAACACGCCTGAGCTGGGCAAGCAGGGCCGTGGCGATGAACCCTTCGCCGTGGCGGCGCGAAAACGCCTGCAAGCGCTGATCGATGCCAGCGGCGGACGTGTCGGTTTGCGCCCCGGCAAGCAAGCCAAAGACCATTACGGGCGTACGCTCGCGCATATTTACAGCGCCAGCGGCGCCAATCTCGAAGCACAAATGCTCGCCGATGGCCTCGGTTTCCAGGTCGCGGTGGCGCCGAATGTCGATCTTGTTGTCTGTCAGCAAGCCGCCGAACGCAGCGCGCGAAACACCGGGCTGGGCCTTTGGCGGCAGTCGCCTGTACTGAAAGCGGAGCAGATCCAGCGCTCGGGTTTCGCCGTGATCAGTGGGCGTGTGAGCAAGGTTCAGCGCAATCGCGGCGGAATCTGGATCGAGTTGCAGGATGCGCTTGTATTGCGCGTTGCACCCAATCTGGTCGGACAATTCGACAATGCCCGTTTGCAGGCGCTGAAAGGCAAGCAGATCGAGGCTCGCGGCTGGATCGTTGATCGTTCCCGGCGCGGTGGATTGCAATCCGGTCAGTCGCGCTGGCTACTTCCGTTGACGGATCCTGCGATGTTGCAAACGCCGCGCTGAAGAAAAATTGTAGACATTTTTTCTGTCGATTGTGAACAGTCCAGCCCTTGTGCGCCGTGGCTCTTGGCCCAAAGTCGTAGGGCAGGGCGCTTGACAGGGGTGACCGCTCAGTCTTGTGGGGACTTTGCGAGGCGCGTATCCTCGCTGACCAGTCTGTCCAACAGTAAAAAGCGGAATGCCAAAATGTCTGATCTGAAAACTGCCGCTCTCGAATATCATGCCAATCCTCGTCCAGGGAAGCTGAGTGTCGAGCTCACCAAGGCCACTGCTACCGCTCGCGACTTGTCGCTGGCCTACAGCCCCGGCGTAGCTGAACCAGTGCGTGAGATCGCTCGCGATCCTGAACTGGCCTACAAATACACCGGCAAGGGCAACCTGGTTGCAGTCATTTCCGATGGCACCGCGATTCTCGGTCTGGGCAACCTCGGCCCATTGGCCTCCAAGCCAGTGATGGAAGGTAAAGGCGTACTGTTCAAGCGCTTCGCCGGCATCGACGTTTTCGACATCGAAGTCGACTCCGAAAGCCCGCAAGCCTTCATCGACACGGTAAAACGCATCTCCATCACCTTCGGTGGTATCAACCTGGAAGACATCAAGGCGCCAGAGTGCTTTGAGATCGAACGTGCTCTGATCGAGCAGTGCGACATTCCGGTATTCCACGATGACCAGCACGGCACCGCGATCGTGACCGCTGCGGGCATGATCAACGCCCTCGAAATCGCTGGCAAAACCCTGCCAGAAGCGAAAATCGTCTGCCTGGGCGCCGGCGCTGCTGCCATCTCCTGCATGAAATTGCTGGTGAGCATGGGCGCACGCATCGAAAACATCTTCATGGTTGACCGTACCGGCGTGATCCACTCCGGCCGTGACGACCTGAACCAGTACAAAGCAGTATTCGCTCACGCAACCGACAAGCGCAGCCTGGCTGACGCACTGGCAGGCGCTGACGTGTTCGTGGGTCTGTCCGGCCCGAACCTGCTGAGCGCTGAAGGCCTGCTGTCGATGGCGGCCAACCCGATCGTGTTCGCCTGCTCGAACCCGGACCCGGAAATCTCCCCGGAACTGGCGCACGCCACCCGTAGCGACGTGATCATGGCCACCGGCCGTTCGGACTACCCGAACCAGGTCAACAACGTACTGGGCTTCCCGTTCATCTTCCGTGGTGCCCTGGACGTTCGCGCCAAGCGCATCAACGAAGAAATGAAAGTGGCTGCGGCCAACGCCCTGCGTGAACTGGCCAAGCTGCCGGTTCCTCAGGACGTGTGCGATGCCTACGGTGGCGCGCCGCTGGAATTCGGTCGTGAGTACATTATTCCGAAGCCAATGGACAAACGCCTGATCACCCTGATCTCCGACGCTGTGGCCAAAGCCGCAATCGAGACCGGTGTGGCGACCCTGCCGTATCCGAAGAACTACCCGCTGAAAAGCGTGGATGACGTGTTCAACGGCTAAGTCGTTGTAGCGCTTCAACCAAAAGCCCCGGCTCGTGAGAGTCGGGGCTTTTTATTGCCCGAAGATCAAGAGCCCCCTCACCCTAACCCTCTCCCTGAGGGAGAGGGGACTGACCGTGGAAGATTCGCGAGATACACCGACCTGAAAGTGCATTAGCGCCTATGGATTCAACACAGCACGTTCAGGTCGGCATCACTCACCAGCATCCCCCAATCAGTCCCCTCTCCCTCCGGGAGAGGGCTAGGGTGAGGGGGCTCTTGATCCTCAGGCAATAAAAAGCCCCGCACTTCAACCGAAGGCGGGGCTTTTCAATACCGCTGGATCAGAACAAATCGATCGGCGCCTGCTCATCCGCCGGCAGCGGGCTGCCCGGCGCAGTGCCGTTGCCCAGTTCATTCACCGACGGTGGCGTGTCTTCAGACTTGAACAGTTCGAAGTACGCGCCTGGTGTGCTTGGTGTCGCCGCACGACCACTGACCGGATCCACGCGCAGGCTCAGCAAACCTTCCGGCTCAGGCTGAACATGCGGCGGCTTGTCCTTCAGCGCGGCCGACATGTAGTTCATCCAGATCGGCAGCGCCACGGTGCCACCGAACTCGCGACGACCGAGACTCTCCGGCTGGTCGAAGCCGGTCCACACCGTGGTCACGTAATCGGCGTTGTAACCGGAGAACCACGCGTCTTTCGATTCGTTGGTGGTACCGGTTTTACCGGCGATATCGCTGCGGCCCATGGCCAGCGCACGGCGACCAGTGCCGAGCTTGATCACGTCCTGCAACATGCTGTTGAGGATGTAGGTGGTACGACCGTCGACAATGCGCTCGGCCACGGCTGGCGCTTGCGGTACGGCAGCGTTGCCCGGCGCTTCACCCGGAACCGGCGCGGCATTGACCGTGAACGATTGAGTCTCCGGCGCTGCAATGCCGTCCGTCGCCGAACCACCCTGAGGCACGGTCGGCGGGTTGGCGACGAACAGCGTGTCGCCGTTGCGGCTTTCGATCTTGTCGATGATGTACGGGGTGATCTTGTAGCCGCCGTTGGCGAACGTGCTCCAACCGGTGGCGATCTCCATCGGCGTCAGCGTTGCGGTGCCCAGCGCCAGCGACAGGTTCGGCGGCAGATCCTGCTTGTTGAAGCCGAAACGGGTGATGTAGTCGATGGTCTTGCCCACGCCCATGGCCTGCAGCAGGCGGATCGATACCAGGTTACGCGACTTGTACAGCGCCTCACGCAAGCGGATCGGGCCGAGGAAGGTGTTGGTGTCGTTCTTCGGACGCCAGACCTTGTCCAGGTACTCGTCGACGAACACGATCGGCGCGTCATTGACCAAGGTGGCGGCGGTATAACCACTGTCCAGCGCAGCGCTGTAGACGAACGGCTTGAAGCTCGAGCCCGGTTGACGCTTGGCCTGCATCGCGCGGTTGTAGTTGCTCTGTTCGAAGGCGAAACCGCCGACCAGCGAGCGAATCGCCCCGTTCTGCGGATCCAGCGAAACCAGCGCACCTTGTGCCTGCGGGATCTGGCTGAACTTCAACGAATTGTCTTTCTGACGCTGCACGCGAACCAGATCGCCGACCTGCGCCACATCCGACGGCTGACGCGGGTTGGCGCCCATGCTGTTGGTGTTGAGGAACGGCCGCGCCCATTTCATGGTGTCCCAGGCAACGTGTTCCTCGCCAGTGCGGGTCAGCACTTGCAGGCCGTTCTTGTCGACCTGGGTAACGATGGCTGGCTCCAGGCTGCTGATCGTGCGCTGCTTGGTCAGTTCGCTGGCCCAGGCCTCGCGGGTTTTGCCCGGCAGGCGCGACTCGGGGCCACGGTAGCCGTGACGCTGGTCGTAGGTCATCAGGCCTTCGTGCAGCGCGGTGTTGGCCATTTCCTGCAGGTTGCTCGGCACCGTGGTGGTGACGCGGAAACCTTCCGTGTAGGCATCGCTGCCATAGCGGCCGACCATTTCGGCGCGGGCCATCTCGGCGATGTACGGCGCATTCACTTCCGGGGTCGGCACGTGATAGCTGGCGTTCAGCGGCTCGTTGATCGCGGCGGTGTAGTCCGCTTCGGTGATCTTGCCGAGCTTGTACATGCGCCCGAGGATCCAGTCGCGACGCTCTTTGCTGCGCGCCGGGTTGGCCAGCGGGTTGAAGCGCGACGGCGCTTTCGGCAGGCCGGCGATCATCGCCATCTGCGCCAGGCTGACATCGCGGATCGACTTGCCGTAATACACCTGCGCCGCCGCTTCGATGCCGTAGGCGCGGTTGCCCAGATAGATCTTGTTCACGTACAGCTCAAGGATTTCGTCCTTGGTCAGCTGCCGCTCGATCTGCAGGGCCAGAAGAATTTCGGTGGTTTTGCGCGAGAAGCTGCGTTCGCTGGTCAGGAAGAAGTTCTTCGCCACCTGCATGGTGATGGTGCTGCCGCCGGACTGAATGTGTCCGCTTTTGACCAGTTGGGTCGCGGCGCGCATCAGGCTGCTCGGATCGACGCCGTAGTGGTTGGCGAAATTGTCGTCTTCAGCACTTAGTAACGCATTAATGAAATTGGGTGGAATGTCGGCGAAACGGATCGGAGTCCGGCGCATTTCGCCAAATTCTGCGATCAACTTGTTGTCGCTGGAGTAAACCCGCAATGGAATCTGCAACTGAATGCTTCGCAGAGCCTCCACAGAGGGCAAACCCGGACTAAGGTAAAGAAACGCGCCGCTGAGACCTAAAAGCAGTCCGCAGAAAACGGCGACGATGGACCAACCGAAAAATTTCAGCAGACGAATCAAGGCGTTTGGACATCCAGGGCAAAGAATGAATTTGGCGACGGGGTTCCGGCTACACACAGAACAGCCCGCGCTTGCAGTAAAAAGCGGAAAAAAACGCTGGGCATTATAAGCACTTTTCTGCTGGGGGCGTCATTTGCGCTTCTGTCAAGACGGGGTGAAGGAACGCAATGCGTATTACAGAGTCCGTAACTCACGGAAAGTCATAGGGAATTGGTAGTGCTGGGACTCTTCAATAAAAAGGCCAATACGTTACTGGGGATCGACATCAGTTCCACGTCAGTGAAGCTGCTGGAACTGAGCCGTCAGGGTGATCGCTACCGGGTCGAGGCGTACGCGGTCGAGCCATTGCCGGCCAACGCTGTGGTCGAGAAAAACATCGCCGAACTCGAAGGCGTTGGCCAGGCCCTGAGTCGGGTGCTGGTCAAGGCGCGTACCGGGCTCAAGGGCGTTGCAGTCGCAGTGGCCGGTTCGGCGGTGATTACCAAAATCATCGAAATGGACGCCGGGCTGTCCGATGACGAACTGGAAAACCAGCTCAAGATCGAGGCCGATCAATACATTCCCTATCCATTGGACGAAGTTGCCATCGATTTCGAAGTCCAGGGCGTTTCGCCGCGCAACCCTGAACGGGTCAACGTGCTGCTGGCTGCCTGTCGCAAGGAAAACGTCGAAGTCCGTGAAGCGGCGCTGGCACTCGCCGGGCTGACTGCGCGGGTCGTCGATGTCGAAGCCTATGCGCTGGAACGCTCTTTCGGGCTGCTCGCCACGCAACTGGCGGCCACGCAAGAGCGGCTCACTGTCGCCGTCGTCGATATCGGCGCGACCATGACCACCCTCAGCGTTCTGCACAACGGCAAGATCATCTACACCCGCGAGCAATTGTTCGGCGGGCGGCAACTGACCGAAGAAATCCAGCGCCGTTATGGCCTGACCATCGAGCAGGCGGGGCTGGCGAAAAAGCAGGGCGGTCTGCCCGATGATTACATCAGCGAGGTCTTGCAGCCGTTTCGTGAAGCGCTGGTACAGCAAGTGTCGCGCTCGTTGCAGTTCTTCTTCGCCTCCGGGCAATACAACGCGGTCGACCACATTCTGCTGGCCGGCGGTACGGCCTCAGTGCCGGGGCTGGACCGGCTGATCGAGCAGCGCCTGAAGACGCCGACGCAAGTGGCCAATCCGTTTTCCAATATGGCCTTGAGCAGCAAGGTCAATGCCGGAGCGCTGGCCAGCGACGCGCCGGCCCTGATGATCGCCTGCGGGCTCGCGCTCAGGAGTTTCGACTGATGGCGCGGATCAACCTCCTGCCCTGGCGTGAAGAGCGCCGCGAAGAACGGCGCAAACGCTTCCTGCTGGCCTTGATCGGTGTCGTCGTCGGCTCGGTCGGTGCGGTGTTGATTGCCGATCAGGTCATCAGCACCGCCATTGCACGACAAGTGGCGCGCAATGATTACATCGGCAAGCAGATTGCCGTGGTCGACGAACGGATCAAACAGATCAGCGATCTCAAGGCGCGTCGCCAGCAGCTGGTCGAACGCATGCGCATCATCCAGGATCTGCAAGGCAACCGGCAGATCAGCGGACGAATCTTCGATCAATTGGCACGCACGCTGCCTGACGGGGTGTATTTCACCGATGTGAAGATGGCCGGCAAAACCCTGTCGATCAGCGGTGCCGCTGAATCGAACAACCGGATTTCCGAGTTGATGCGCAATCTGGACGCCTCCGACTGGTTCGACGCGCCGGGCCTCAACGAGGTGAAGGCGACGACCGAGGGCCAGGTGGATCAGGCCAATACCTTTGAGCTGACGGTACGGCAAACCCAGCCCCGAACCGTGGAGGACGAGCAATGAAGCCGTCCGAATGGCTGGAAAGCTTGCGCGACATCGATTTCAACGACCTCGATACCAGCAACATCGGCTCGTGGCCGGGGGCAGTGAAAGCCATCGCCGGGGCGCTGTTGATGGTGCTGGTGTTGGCGCTTGGCTATAACTTTTTCATCAGTGATCTGGAAAACCAGCTGGATGCCAAGCGCGAAGAGGAAGCTACGCTCAAGGAACAATTTGCCAGCAAGGCGCGCCTGTCAGCCAATCTTGAGCTGTACACCCAGCAAATGAAGGAGATGGAAAATACCTTCGGCGTATTGCTGCGGCAATTGCCCAGTGACACCGAAGTGCCGGGCTTGCTGGAAGACATCACTCGCACGGGGCTGGGCAGCGGCCTGGAGTTTGAAGAGATCAAACTGCTGCCAGAAGTCACCCAGCAGTTTTATATCGAGTTGCCGATTCAGATTACTGTCACCGGTGCTTACCACGACCTCGCCACGTTCGTCAGTGGCGTGGCCGGGCTACCGCGCATCGTCACCCTGCATGATTTCGAACTCGCTCCGGCCAATAAAGACGGCGGGCCGAAGCTGCGCATGAGCATCCTTGCCAAGACCTACCGCTACAACGACAAGGGGCTGCAGAAATGAGCCCGGTTCGTTACATCGCGTTGGCGATGACGCTGCTCGCGTTGAACGGTTGTGGTAGCAGTGATGACTTCAGCGATCTCGACGCTTACATGAACGAAGTGCGCCTGCGCCCGGCGGGCAGGATTGAACCAACCCCGACATTCCGGTCTTACCCCACATTCACTTACAGCGCGGCCAACCTGCGCAGTCCGTTCTCGCGCCAGGTGCGCGTTGATCTGGCCGGCCAGAAACATGGCTCGCGCAACGTCAAACCCGACCCCAACCGGGTCAAGCAATACCTCGAAGGTTTCAACATCGAGCAGTTCGAGATGGTCGGCACGATCTCCAATGTTTCCGGCTCCTTTGCGCTGTTGCGCGGGGCGGGCGGGGTGCATCGGCTGAAAGTCGGCGATTACCTGGGGCGCAATGACGGTCGCATCGTCGCCATCAGCGCCACCCAGGTCGATGTCGTCGAAATCGTCCCCGACGGCGAAGGCGCCTGGCTGGAGCGTCCGCGCACCATTCCTTTGAAAGAGCACTCATAGTGGAAGTCGAACAATGAACAGGATTTTCTCCACCCTCGGTTTTTCGCTATGGATAGCGCTGATGTCGCCGATGGTACTCGCGGCCAATCTGAAGACGCTGGATGTGGCGGCGTTGCCGGGTGATCGCGTCGAGCTGAAGCTGTCGTTCGACGGCCCACCGCCACAGCCCAAGGGCTACACCACCGAATCACCGGCACGCATCGCCCTCGATTTGCCCGGTGTCGCCAGTCAATTGGCCAGCAAGAACCTTGATCTGGGCAGCGGCAATGCACGCACCGCTACGGTGGTCGAGGCCAAGGATCGCACGCGGCTGATCGTGAGTCTCACGCAACTGGCGCCTTACACCACGCGGGTCGCGGGCAACAATCTGTTCGTGGTGGTTGGGCAGGGCGCGCCGGCGGCAGCGCCGCGATCTGCTGTCGTTGCGCCACGCCCTGCGGCTGCAGCGCCGGCCAAGGCAGTTGTGCCGAAAAGCCGGGCTATTCGCGGCGTAGATTTCCAGCGGGGTACGGCAGGTGAAGGCAACGTGGTCATTGACCTCTCCGACCCGACCATCGCTCCGGATATCCAGGAGCATGACGGCAAGATCATCCTCAGCTTTTCCCGCACACAACTCCCGGAAAAGCTGCGGGTACGCCTCGACGTCAAGGATTTCGCCACCCCGGTGCAGTTCGTCAATGCCGGAGTGACCGCTGATCGCACGGTTATTACGGTTGAACCCAGTGGTACTTACGAGTATTCGACTTTCCAGACCGACAACAAACTGACCGTCAGCATCCGCCCGATGACCGCCGATGATCTGCAAAAGCGTAACGTCGATCGTCAGGCTTACGTCGGCGAAAAGCTCTCGCTGAATTTCCAGGACATCGATGTGCGTTCAGTGCTGCAACTGATCGCCGATTTCACCAACCTCAACCTTGTCGCCAGCGACACGGTGCAGGGTGGCATCACCTTGCGCCTGCAGAACGTGCCGTGGGATCAGGCGCTGGATCTGGTGCTGAAAACCAAGGGGCTGGATAAACGCAAGATCGGCAATGTGCTGCTGGTTGCTCCGGCCGATGAAATCGCTGCCCGCGAACGTCAGGAACTGGAGTCGCAGAAACAGATCGCCGAACTGGCACCGCTGCGTCGCGAACTGTTGCAAGTGAACTACGCGAAAGCAGCGGACATCGCCAAGCTGTTCCAGTCGGTGACCAGTGCCGAGGCTAAAATCGACGAGCGCGGTTCGATTACTGTCGATGAGCGGACCAACAACATCATTGCCTATCAGACTCAGGATCGTCTCGACGAACTGCGGCGGATCGTGGCACAGCTGGATATACCGGTACGTCAGGTGATGATCGAGGCGCGGATCGTCGAAGCTAACGTCGATTACGACAAAAGCCTGGGCGTGCGCTGGGGCGGTTCGATCCAGAACAAGGGCAACTGGAACGCCTCCGGGGTCAACGGATCGTCGACCACCATTGGTACTCCCGGCAGCACCAGTACCAACTCGCCGTTCGTCGACATGGGCACCGTCAACAATACTTCAGGAATCGGCATCGCTTTCATCACCGACAACGTCTTGCTCGATCTTGAACTGACGGCCATGGAGAAAACCGGTAACGGAGAAATCGTCTCGCAGCCGAAAGTGGTCACCTCCGACAAGGAAACCGCGAAAATCCTCAAAGGCACCGAGATTCCGTATCAGGAAGCCAGCTCCAGTGGCGCCACGTCGGTGTCGTTCAAGGAGGCCTCGCTGTCGCTGGAAGTCACGCCGCAGATCACCCCCGACAATCGCATCATCATGGAGGTCAAGGTCACCAAGGACGAACCGGATTACCTGAACAAAGTGCAGGATGTACCGCCAATCAAGAAAAACGAGGTCAACGCCAAGGTGCTGGTCAACGACGGCGAAACCATCGTGATTGGGGGCGTTTTCTCAAATACTCAAAGCAAGGTCGTAGATAAGGTGCCATTTCTTGGCGATGTGCCGTATCTTGGCCGCCTTTTCCGGCGTGATGTGGTTTCGGAGAAAAAATCCGAGCTGCTGGTATTTCTCACACCACGTATCATGAATAACCAGGCGATTGCTGTGAGTCGTTGATTCTGTGCGAAATTTGATTCTTGTAGGACCGATGGGCGCTGGCAAAAGCACCATCGGCCGGTTGCTGGCCAAAGAGCTGCGCCTGCCGTTCAAAGATTCCGACAAGGAAATTGAACTGCGCACGGGCGCCAATATCCCGTGGATCTTCGACAAGGAAGGCGAGCCCGGCTTTCGTGACCGTGAGCAGGCGATGATTGCCGAGCTGTGCGCGTTCGACGGCGTGGTGTTGGCGACCGGCGGTGGCGCCGTCATGCGCGATGCCAATCGCAAGGCGCTGTATGAGGGCGGGCGAGTGGTGTATCTGCACGCCTCCGTTGAACAGCAGGTCGGCCGCACGTCGCGCGACCGCAATCGGCCGTTGCTGCGCACCGCCAATCCGGAGAAAACCCTGCGCGACCTGCTGGCGATTCGTGATCCGCTCTATCGGGAAATCGCCGATCTGGTGGTGGAAACCGACGAACGGCCGCCACGCATGGTCGTGCTCGATATTCTCGATCGTCTGGCGCAGCTGCCTCCCCGTTAAAGCATCGCTCGAAATGCGCTATCCTCGGCGTCCTGTCACAGCCCGCCGAGGTTGTGGCGGATGGCGGGCGAGCGGCGTCATACCCGCTATAGGCCGCAGATAACCAATAATTCAGGGCAGGACGCCTGCTTCCATCTTCACTGTGGGGACACATGCAGACACTCAAGGTCGATCTAGGCGAGCGCAGCTACCCGATTCATATTGGCGAAGGTTTGTTGGATCAGCCCGAGCTGCTGGCTCCGCATATCCATGGGCGGCAGGTGGCAATCATCTCCAACGAGACCGTTGCGCCGCTCTATCTCGAACGTCTGACCCGCAGCCTGGCGCAGTTCTCGGTGATCTCCGTGGTGCTGCCGGACGGTGAAGCCTTCAAGAACTGGGAAACCCTGCAACTGATCTTCGACGGTCTGCTGACCGCCCGTCATGACCGCCGCACCACCGTGATCGCCCTCGGCGGCGGTGTGATCGGCGACATGGCCGGTTTCGCCGCTGCCTGCTACCAGCGTGGCGTTGACTTCATCCAGATCCCCACAACATTGCTGTCCCAAGTCGATTCGTCGGTGGGCGGCAAGACCGGCATCAACCATCCGTTGGGCAAGAATATGGTCGGCGCGTTCTATCAGCCGAACGTCGTGCTGATCGATACCGCGTCCCTGAAAACCCTGCCAGAACGCGAGTTGTCCGCCGGTCTGGCCGAGGTCATCAAGTACGGTCTGATCTGCGACGAACCGTTCCTGACCTGGCTCGAAGACAACGTCGATGCCCTGCGTGCGCTGGATCAGAAAGCCCTGACTTATGCCATCGAGCGCTCCTGCGCAGCCAAGGCTGCGGTGGTCGGCGCCGATGAGAAGGAAACCGGCGTACGCGCCACGCTCAACCTCGGCCACACCTTCGGCCACGCCATCGAGACCCACATGGGCTATGGTGTCTGGTTGCACGGGGAGGCGGTCGCCGCTGGCACGGTGATGGCGCTGGACATGTCCGCACGCCTGGGCTGGATCAGTGACGCGGAGCGTGATCGCGGCATTCGGCTGTTCCAGCGTGCCGGTCTGCCGGTGGTGCCGCCGACTGAAATGGCCGAGGCCGATTTTCTTCAACACATGGCAATCGACAAAAAAGTGATCGACGGTCGTCTGCGCCTGGTGCTGCTGCGCCGGATGGGCGAAGCGGTAGTGACCGACGATTATCCGAAAGAGGTTCTACAGGCCACGCTGGGAGCGGATTACCGCGCCCTGGCTCAGCTTAAAGGTTAATAAGATTCCGATGACTAGTTTGCATGCCGACGAGGCGTTCCTCGGCCATTTCCAGTTAAGTCACGACCCGTTCGCGCCACGCGTACCGGGCTTCAAGTTCTTCCCGGCCCAGCGCAAACCGGTGCTGGGTCAATTGCATCATCTGGCGCGTTACAGCCAGTTGCTGCTGGTGGTCACTGGCCCGCAAGGCAGCGGCAAGACGCTGCTGCGTCAGGCGCTGGTCGCCAGCACCAACAAGCAGTCGGTACAGAGCGTGGTGGTTTCCGCCCGTGGCGCCGGCGATGCTGCTGGCGTGCTACGCCAGGTGGCGCAGGCACTGAACGTCGCTCAGGCCGAAGTTGGCGCGATTCTGGATCAGGTGGTGCAACTCGCACTGACCGGTCAGGAAGTCTATCTGCTGGTGGACGACGCCGAGCAGCTCGATGAATCCGCCCTCGAAGCGCTGATGGCGTTGGGTGCCGGCGCACCGGAAGGTCGCCCGCACGTGTTCCTGTTCGGTGAGTCGTCGCTGATCGCGCAGCTTGAGGCTTTGCACCTTGAGGAAGAGCGCTTCCACGTCATCGAATTGCAGCCGTACACCGAAGAAGAGACCCGCGAATATCTCGACCAGCGGCTTGAAGGCGCAGGCCGGGGTGTCGAACTTTTCACCGCAGATCAGATCTCTGATATTCACGAAAGCGCCGAGGGTTGGCCGGGCAACATCAACCAGGTCGCTCGCGATGCTCTGATCGAAGTCATGATTGCCAGCCGCTCTGCGGTCAAGCGTCCAAGTATGGGGTTCAACATGCCGAAGAAACACGTATTGGCGATTTCCGCCGTCGTTGTGGTCGCGGTCGCTGCCGCCTGGCTGATGCCGGGTCGCAACAAGGCGCCGACTACCGGTGCACCGGCCAATGAACAGGCACAGTTGCCATTGGGCCAGGGCGCAGCCAATGGCGGCGCACCGAACGTCGAGTTCGCTGGTAATACACAGCCGATGCCGTTGCCGCTGGTCGGCAACTCGCAACCGGTGATGCGCGGTCCGTTGGCCGAAGCGGCCGGTGGCATTACCGAAGGCGACGATGGCGTGCCGCTGGAAGGTTCCAGCGATACCCCGCCGACCGTTACTACTTCCGCACCGCCTGCGGGCGTTCCGGCCGGCCCTGCGCCGACACCGGTTCCGTTGCCTGCCGCCAAGCCGACGCCGGCGCCGACGCAAGTCGCCACCGCCAAGCCTGCTCCGGCAGCGCCTGCAGCGAAACCGGCTCCGGCACCGGCCAAGCCAGTCGCTGCAGCCAAACCGGCCGAGAAGCCGGTCACCGTCGCCAAAGCCGCCGGTGGCAGCTGGTATGCCGGTCAGCCGACCGGCAACTACGTGGTGCAGATCCTCGGCACCAGTTCGGAATCCGCCGCGCAAAACTTCGTCAAGGAGCAGGGTGGCGAGTACCGTTATTTCAAGAAAGTCCTCAACGGCAAGCCTCTCTACGTGATCACCTACGGCAACTTCGCCAATCGTGATGCGGCCGTTTCTGCCATCAAGGCCTTGCCAGCGAAGGTTCAGGCTGGTAAACCTTGGCCTCGCACTGTCGCCAGCGTCCAACAGGAACTGGCAACAACTCGCTGAAGATTCGGCGGCCTTACCCAGGCCGCCTCTCCAAGCACCTCAAAATTTCTACGAGTGCGCGCTTCCTTCCAGGTCGCGTGCCTTGTGGTGTCTGCGTCACAGTAGTCTTTGAGTCGTTGCGGTCAAAATTAAAAAAGCTTTGACTAGCACAGCAGATCGCTTTAAACCTTTCACAAATGCGACATGAATTTGCGACATTTCGTCGTCAAATTTGTGAGCCTCTGTGTCGCTGTGTACAATGACCACCCTTTTGCCCCTGCTAAGCTGGCGTACGTTCGGCGCGGGATGCAAGTGGTTGAATTGAAAAGAAATTTGCCTCGAAAAGAGGCAGCCTGGTGAGAAAGTGTCTATGAAAGCAGGTCTGTACCAACCAGATGAATTCAAGGATAACTGCGGTTTCGGCCTGATAGCCCATATGCAGGGCGAGCCCAGTCATACCCTTTTGCAAACGGCCATTGAGGCCCTGACCTGCATGACCCACCGCGGTGGGATTAATGCCGACGGCAAGACCGGTGACGGTTGCGGTCTGCTGATTCAGAAGCCTGACGCGTTCCTGCGAGCCATTGCCCAGGAAACCTTCAGCGTCGAATTGCCCAAGCAATATGCGGTGGGCATGGTTTTCTTCAACCAGGATCCGGTCAAGGCCGAAGCCGCTCGCGAGAACATGAACCGCGAGATCCTCGCTGAAGGCCTGCAACTGATCGGCTGGCGCAAAGTGCCAATCGACACCAGCGTCCTCGGCCGCCTGGCCCTTGAGCGCCTGCCACAGATCGAACAGGTGTACATTGGCGGTGAAGGCCTGAGCGATCAGGATATGGCCGTGAAGCTGTTCAGTGCACGTCGTCGTTCGTCGGTGGCCAACGCCGTCGACTCCGACCACTACATCTGCAGCTTTTCGCACAAGACCATCATCTATAAAGGCCTGATGATGCCGGCCGACCTGGCCGCGTTTTATCCAGACCTGAGCGACGAGCGCCTGCAAACCGCGATCTGCGTGTTCCACCAGCGCTTTTCCACCAACACTCTGCCGAAATGGCCGCTGGCGCAGCCATTCCGCTTCCTCGCCCACAACGGCGAGATCAACACCATCACCGGTAACCGTAACTGGGCGCAGGCCCGTCGGACCAAGTTCACCAATGATCTGATGGATCTGGAAGAACTCGGCCCGCTGGTCAACCGTGTCGGTTCCGACTCCTCGAGCATGGACAACATGCTCGAGTTGATGGTCACCGGTGGCATCGACCTGTTCCGTGGCGTGCGGATGATCATTCCGCCTGCGTGGCAGAACGTCGAAACCATGGACCCGGATCTGCGTGCGTTCTACGAGTACAACTCGATGCACATGGAGCCGTGGGACGGCCCGGCCGGCGTGGTCATGACCGACGGTCGCTACGCGGTGTGCCTGCTCGACCGTAACGGTCTGCGCCCGGCGCGCTGGGTTACCACCACCAACGGTTTCATCACCTTGGCGTCGGAAATCGGCGTGTGGGATTACAAGCCTGAAGACGTGATTGCCAAGGGCCGTGTCGGCCCGGGCCAGATCTTCGCGGTGGACACCGAAACCGGGCAGATCCTCGACACCGATGCGATTGACAACCGTCTGAAGTCCCGTCATCCGTACAAGCAATGGCTGCGCAAGAATGCCCTGCGCATTCAGGCGACCATGGAAGACAACGACCACGGTTCGGCGTTCTACGACGTCGATCAGCTCAAGCAATACATGAAGATGTATCAGGTCACGTTCGAAGAGCGCGATCAGGTCCTGCGTCCGCTCGGCGAGCAAGGCTACGAAGCCGTGGGCTCGATGGGCGACGACACGCCGATGGCCGTGCTGTCGCAGCGCGTGCGCACGCCGTACGACTATTTCCGTCAGCAGTTCGCGCAGGTCACCAACCCGCCGATCGACCCGCTGCGTGAAGCGATCGTGATGTCGCTGGAAATCTGCCTCGGTGCCGAGCGCAACATTTTCCAGGAGTCGCCGGAACATGCTTCGCGCGTGATCCTCAGCTCGCCGGTCATTTCCCCGGCCAAGTGGCGCTCGCTGATGAACCTCGACCGCCCGGGTTTCGAACGGGCGATCATCGACCTCAACTACGACGAAAGCGTCGGCCTCGAAGCGGCGATCCGCAACGTCGCCGATCAGGCTGAAGAAGCCGTGCGCGCCGGTCGTACCCAGATCGTCCTGAGCGACCGTCATATCGCTCCGGGCAAGCTGCCGATCCACGCATCACTGGCGACCGGTGCCGTCCACCACCGCCTGACCGAAAAAGGCCTGCGTTGCGATTCCAACATCCTCGTTGAAACTGCAACCGCCCGTGACCCGCATCACTTTGCGGTGCTGATCGGCTTCGGCGCCTCGGCGGTCTATCCGTTCCTGGCCTACGAAGTGCTGGGCGACCTGATCCGCACCGGTGAAGTGCTGGGCGACCTCTACGAGGTGTTCAAGAACTACCGCAAAGGCATCACCAAAGGTCTGCTGAAGATCCTCTCGAAGATGGGCATCTCGACCATCGCTTCGTACCGTGGCGCTCAGTTGTTCGAAGCCATCGGCCTGTCCGAAGAAGTCTGCGACCTGAGCTTCCGTGGCGTGCCGAGCCGCATCAAGGGTGCGCGTTTCGTCGACATCGAAGCCGAGCAGAAAGCACTCGCCACTGAAGCCTGGAGTCCGCGCAAGCCGATCCAGCAGGGCGGTCTGCTGAAGTTCGTCCACGGTGGCGAATATCACGCCTACAACCCGGACGTGGTCAACACCCTGCAAGCCGCTGTGCAGCAGGGCGACTACGCCAAGTTCAAGGAATACACCTCGCTGGTGGATAACCGTCCGGTGTCGATGATCCGCGACCTGTTCAAGGTCAAGACCCTCGACACGCCACTGGACATCAGTGAAATCGAACCGCTGGAATCGGTGCTCAAACGCTTCGACTCCGCCGGTATCTCGCTGGGCGCACTGTCGCCGGAAGCTCACGAAGCCCTGGCCGAAGCCATGAACCGCCTCGGTGCGCGTTCCAACTCCGGCGAAGGTGGTGAAGACCCGGCGCGTTACGGCACCATCAAGAGTTCGAAAATCAAGCAGGTTGCCACTGGGCGTTTCGGTGTAACCCCGGAATACCTGGTCAATGCCGAAGTGCTGCAGATCAAGGTTGCTCAGGGCGCCAAGCCGGGCGAGGGCGGGCAACTGCCGGGTGGTAAAGTCAACGGTTTGATCGCCAAGCTGCGTTACGCAGTGCCGGGCGTGACCCTGATTTCGCCACCGCCGCACCATGACATCTACTCGATCGAAGACTTGTCGCAGCTGATTTTCGACCTCAAGCAGGTCAACCCGAAGGCACTGGTTTCGGTGAAGCTGGTGGCTGAAGCAGGCGTCGGCACCATCGCCGCCGGTGTGGCCAAGGCCTATGCGGACTTGATCACCATCTCCGGTTACGACGGTGGTACCGGTGCTTCGCCGCTGACCTCGATCAAATACGCGGGCGCACCGTGGGAACTCGGCCTCGCCGAAACTCACCAGACCCTGCGCGGCAACGACCTGCGCGGCAAAGTCCGGGTGCAGACCGACGGCGGCCTGAAAACCGGCCTCGACGTGATCAAGGCAGCCATTCTCGGCGCCGAAAGCTTCGGCTTCGGCACCGCGCCAATGATCGCGCTGGGCTGCAAATACCTGCGTATCTGCCACTTGAACAACTGCGCCACTGGCGTTGCGACTCAGAACGAGAAGCTGCGCAAGGATCACTACATCGGTACCGTCGACATGGTGGTGAATTTCTTCACCTACGTCGCCGAAGAAACCCGTGAGTGGCTGGCCAAGCTCGGCGTACGCTCCCTCGAAGAGCTGATCGGTCGCACCGATCTGCTGGAAATCCTCGAAGGCCAGACCGCCAAGCAAAACCACCTCGATCTGACGCCGCTGTTGGGCAGCGATCACATCCCGGCGGACAAGCCACAGTTCTGCGGTGTTGAGCGCAACCCGCCGTTCGACCAGGGCCTGCTGGCCGAGAAAATGGTCGAGATGGCCTCGTCGGCGATCAACGACATGAGCGGCGCCGAGTTCGATCTGGACATCTGCAATTGCGACCGTTCGATCGGCGCGCGGATCTCCGGCGAAATCGCCCGCAAGCACGGCAACCAGGGCATGGCGAAAGCGCCGATCACCTTCCGCTTCAAAGGCACTGCCGGGCAGAGCTTCGGCGTGTGGAACGCCGGCGGTCTGAACATGTACCTGGAAGGCGATGCCAACGACTACGTCGGCAAAGGCATGACCGGTGGCAAGCTGACCATCGTGCCGCCGAAGGGCAGCGTTTATAAGACTCAGGACAGCGCCATCATCGGCAACACCTGCCTGTATGGCGCAACTGGCGGCAAGCTGTTCGCCGCTGGCACCGCAGGCGAGCGTTTCGCCGTGCGTAACTCCGGTGCTCACACGGTTGTGGAAGGCACTGGCGATCACTGCTGTGAGTACATGACCGGTGGTTTTGTCTGCGTTCTGGGCAAGACCGGTTACAACTTCGGCTCTGGCATGACCGGTGGTTTCGCCTACGTGCTCGATCAGGACAACACCTTCGTTGACCGGGTCAACCACGAACTGGTGGAAATCCAGCGGATCAGCGGCGAGGCGATGGAAGCCTATCGCAGCCACCTGCAAAACGTGCTGAACGAGTACGTCGCGGAAACCGACAGCGAGTGGGGTCGTGAACTCGCCGAAAACCTCGATGACTACCTGCGCCGTTTCTGGCTGGTCAAGCCTAAGGCTGCCAACCTGAAATCGTTGCTTTCCAGCACTCGTGCCAACCCGCAGTGATATGCGCCTGAAGAGTTTGATGAGGTTTTAACAATGGCTGAACGTCTGAATAACGACTTCCAGTTCATCGATGTCGGGCGCAAAGATCCGAAGAAGAAACTGTTGCGTCAACGCAAGAAAGAGTTCGTCGAAATCTACGAACCGTTCAAACCCCAGCAGTCGGCCGACCAGGCCCACCGCTGCCTGGGTTGCGGCAACCCGTATTGCGAATGGAAGTGCCCGGTGCACAACTTCATTCCCAACTGGCTGAAGCTGGTGGCCGAAGGCAACATCCTTCAGGCCGCCGAGCTGTCGCACCAGACCAACACCCTGCCGGAAGTCTGCGGTCGGGTATGTCCGCAGGATCGTCTGTGTGAGGGTGCCTGCACCCTTAACGACGGTTTCGGCGCGGTGACCATCGGTTCGGTCGAGAAGTACATCACCGACACCGCGTTCGCCATGGGCTGGCGCCCGGACATGTCCAAGGTCAAACCGACCGGCAAACGTGTCGCGATCATCGGCGCGGGCCCGGCGGGTCTGGGTTGTGCCGACGTGCTGGTACGCGGCGGCGTGACTCCGGTGGTGTTCGACAAGAACCCGGAAATCGGTGGCTTGCTGACCTTCGGCATCCCCGAGTTCAAGCTGGAAAAGACCGTGCTGAGCAATCGTCGCGAAGTCTTCACCGGCATGGGCATCGAATTCCGTCTGAATACCGAAGTCGGCAAAGACGTGACCATGGAGCAACTGCTCGCTGAATACGATGCCGTGTTCATGGGCATGGGCACCTACACCTACATGAAGGGCGGTTTTGCCGGTGAGGACCTGCCGGGCGTGTATGACGCGCTGGACTTCCTGATCGCCAACGTCAATCGCAACCTGGGCTTTGAAAAGTCGCCGGAAGATTTCGTCGACATGAAAGGCAAAAAGGTTGTGGTTCTCGGCGGCGGCGACACGGCGATGGACTGCAACCGCACGTCGATCCGTCAGGGCGCCAAGTCGGTGACCTGCGCGTATCGTCGTGACGAAGCGAACATGCCCGGCTCGCGCAAAGAGGTGAAGAACGCCAAGGAAGAAGGCGTGAAATTCCTCTATAACCGCCAGCCGATCGCCATCGTCGGCGAAGACAAGGTTGAAGGCGTCAAAGTGGTCGAGACCCGTCTCGGCGAACCGGACGCCCGTGGCCGTCGCAGCCCTGAGCCGATCCCGGGTTCCGAAGAGATCATCCCGGCCGACGCCGTGGTCATCGCTTTCGGTTTCCGCCCGAGCCCGGCGCCGTGGTTCGAACAGTTCGAGATCCAGACCGACAGCCAGGGCCGCGTCGTTGCGCCTGAGCAAGGTCAGTACAAGCACCAGACCAGCAACCCGAAAATCTTTGCTGGTGGTGACATGGTGCGCGGTTCCGACCTGGTGGTGACGGCAATCTTCGAAGGCCGCAATGCCGCCGAAGGGATCCTCGATTACCTGGGCGTCTGATTACATTTCAATCTGAAATGCGATCAAAAATGTGGGAGCGAGCCTGCTCGCGAAAGCGGTCTGTCAGCCAACTTAAATGTTGGATGTGCCGACCTCTTCGCGAGCAGGCTCGCTCCCACAGTTGTTTCTCGGTGTTGCTGATAGCGCATTCCAACGCAATAAATTGACCCGATAGACAAAAGGCTGACCTGCATCCGTGCCTTTTGCGTCGCGCTCTGAGAAAATGCCCGCACTTTTTTTCCGGATGCCGACATGACTGCCCTGAAGAACGACCGTTTCCTCCGCGCCCTGCTCAAGCAACCCGTTGACGTCACCCCGGTGTGGATGATGCGCCAGGCCGGCCGCTACCTGCCGGAATACCGCGCCAGCCGCGCCCAGGCCGGAGATTTCATGAGCCTGTGCATGAATCCGGAATTCGCCTGCGAAGTCACGATGCAACCGCTCGACCGCTACCCACAACTGGACGCGGCGATCCTGTTTTCCGACATCCTCACCATCCCCGATGCCATGGGCCAAGGCCTGTACTTCGAGACCGGTGAAGGTCCGCGCTTCAAGAAAGTCGTCAGCACGCTGGCCGATATCGAAGCCCTGCCGATCCCGGATCCGCACAAAGACCTTGGCTACGTCATGGACGCGGTCAGCACCATCCGTCGCGAGCTGAACGGTCGTGTGCCGTTGATCGGTTTCTCTGGCAGCCCGTGGACCCTGGCAACCTACATGGTCGAAGGCGGCTCGTCGAAAGACTTCCGCAAGACCAAAGCGATGCTCTACGACAACCCGCAGGCCATGCACCTGCTGCTGGATAAACTGGCGCAGTCGGTGACCTCGTACCTCAACGGCCAGATCATGGCCGGTGCGCAAGCGGTGCAGATCTTCGATACCTGGGGCGGCAACCTGTCGGCGGCGGCGTATCAGGAGTTCTCGCTGGCCTACATGAAGAAAATCGTCAGCGGCCTGATCCGCGAGCACGACGGCCGCAAAGTGCCGGTGATCATCTTCACCAAAAACGGCGGCCTGTGGCTGGAAAGCATCGCCGAGGCTGGCGCCGACGCACTGGGCCTGGACTGGACCTGCGACATCGGTAACGCCCGCGCCCGCGTTGGCGACAAGGTTGCGCTGCAAGGCAACATGGACCCGACCGTGCTGTACGCCAAACCGGAAGCGATCCGCACCGAAGTCGGGCGCATTCTGGCCAGTTATGGCAAGGGCAGCGGTCACGTGTTCAACCTTGGCCATGGCATCACGCCTGAGGTTGATCCGGAGCATGCCGGTGCGTTCTTGCGTGCGGTGCATGAGCTGTCGGCGCAGTATCACGAGTGATCGCCACACCATAAAAAACGCCCGGCTAAATGCCGGGCGTTTTTATTTGCACGATCCTACGTCGGACGCAGACCAATTGTAGGAGTGAGCCTGCTCGCGATAGCGGTGAGTCAGTCGCCCAATATGTTGGCTGACACACCGCTATCGCGAGCAGGCTCACTCCTACATGGGTTACGCGTCAGGCCTTTACACCCTGCAATGGCGGCAACTTCGCCAGCTTCAACGCCACCAGCAGCGCGATCAGCAACAGCGCGCCAATAAACAAGCCGATGCCATTCCACCCGCCAAGATGCCAGAACACCCCGCCCGCCGTGCCGGCAATGCTCGACCCGGCGTAATAACTGAACAGGTACAACGACGACGCCTGTCCCTTGGCCTTGGTCGCGCGACGGCCGATCCAGCTGCTCGCCACCGAATGCGCGCCAAAGAAGCCAAAGGTGAAGATCAACATGCCGACAATCACCAGCAGCAGCGGCGTAAACATGGTCAAGGCAAGACCGGCAAACATCAGCGCAATGGTCGCCCACAGCACCTTGCGCCGCCCCAGTTTGTCCGCCAGCGAACCGATCTTCGCCGAGCTGTAAATCCCCGACAGATACACCACCGACAGCAAACCAACGAACACCTGATCGAGGTTGTACGGCGCGGCCAGCAAGCGATAACCGATGTAGTTGAACAGCGTGACGAACGCGCCCATCAACAGAAATGCTTCAAGAAACAGCAACGGCAGACCGGCATCGCGAAAGTGCATGGTGAAGCCGTCGAGCAAGCTGCGCGGGTGCAGCGAGCGTGAGCGGAAGTTGCGCGATTCGGGGAGGATCTTCCAGAACACCGCGGCGGCGATCATCGCCAGACCGCCAATCACCAGCATCGCCGTGTGCCAACTTACGAAGTCGATCAGCACGCCGGTGATCAAACGCCCGCTCATGCCGCCAATGGCATTGCCGCCAATGTACAAACCCATCGCCAGACCAATGTGTTGAGGGTGAATTTCTTCGCTCAGATAGGTCATTGCCACCGCTGCCAGCCCACTCAACGACAGCCCGATCAGCGCGCGCATGATCAGCACACCTTCCCAGCTCGGCATCATTGCGCTGGCCATGGTGCACAGCGCCGCTGCGAACAGCGCAGTCACCATCACCGGTTTGCGCCCGACCCGATCAGAGATCGGTCCGGTGATCAGCAGGCCGATGGCGAGCATGCCGGTCGCCACCGAGAGGATCAGGCTGCTCTGCGCCGCATTGATCCCGTACTCGTGGGACAGCAGCGGCATCATCGGCTGCACGCAATACAGCAGGGCAAACGTCGCGAAGCCGCCGCTGAACAGCGCCAGCACCGTGCGCATGAACATCGGCGTGCCTTTTTCGATGTAGATCTCTTGCAGCTCGGCGACGACATCGTCCGCCGCAGCAGGCGGGACTTCATGGGCTAGGGGCGCGACAGCAGTTTTCACTTCAGACCTCGGAGGGCACGGCCAGGCAGGCAATGAAAAAATCATATAGCTGGCTAATGTTTCTATCCAATATATTGTTCGACCTGTTTGATAGCTTTAACGACCTAATGGGGTTTCCATGGAATTGCGTCATCTGCGCTACTTCATCGCCGTCGCCGAAGAGCTGCATTTTGGCCGCGCCGCACAAGTGCTGGGGATTTCTCAGCCACCGCTGAGCCAGCAGATTCAGGCGCTGGAGCAAGAGGTTGGCGCGCGGCTGTTCGAACGCACCAATCGTCGTGTCGAGCTGAGTGAGGCGGGGCGATTGTTTCTGGAGGAGGCGCGGCTGGTGCTGGCGCAGGTCGACAAAGCAGCGGATGTTGCCAGGCGTGCGCAGCTCGGTGAATTGGGCGAGTTGAAGATTGGCTTCACTTCGTCGGCACCGTTCAACTCGACCATTCCGCAGGCGATCTTTTCCTTTCGCCAGCGTTTTCCGGCGGTGCACCTCAACCTTCGCGAGATGAGTAGCACGCAAGTCGCCGAGGGCCTGGTGGATGAGTCGATCGAGGTTGGCATCATGCGCCCGCTGGGTTTGCCCGATTCGCTGAGTGTGGTGGAGTTGATGCGAGAGCCGCTGGTCGCCGTGCTCGGTTCCAAGCATCCATTGGCGCAGGGCAGTGAAGAAGGGCTGTTCCTCTCGGCGCTGGCGCTGGAGCCGTTCGTGTTCTTTCCGCGCAGCTACGGCAGCGGGCTGTATGCCCAACTGCTGAGTCTGGCGCGCGATGCCGGGTTCAGCCCGCACTTCGCTCAAGAGGCGGGAGAGGCGATGACCATTATTGGTCTGGTCGCAGCGGGGCTTGGAGTTTCGGTACTGCCGGCGTCTTATCAGCGGATGCGCATCGACGGCGTGGTCTATCGCCCGTTGCTCGATCCGGAGGCGGTGTCGGCGGTGTGGCTGGTGCAGCGCAAGGATCAGAAATCGCCGATGGCCAAGGCGTTTGTCGACCTTCTTACGCGCAAGGTTGAACCTTCAAAGGCCTGATTGCTGCGCAATTCAAATCGCGAGCAGGCTCGCTCCCACAGGGGAACGCATTCCAAGGTGGGAGCGAGCCTGCTCGCGAAGGCGTCGGCCCAAACATCACCGATTTCAGGGCAACCGCACCAAATCCCCCCTCAACGCCACCCGCGTGACAAAAATCCCCGCCCGGCACTCGTACGTATTCAAATCCTTGCGCACATGCTGGTCGTAATAGCTGACGATATTGACCACCGCATTCGCCCCGACCCGCTTGGCATCGGCCTGCAACTTGATCAGATTCGACTGCAACACCCACTCGCAGGAGTTGTGGTCACTCTTGTTGAAGCCGTTGGTCTTCAAATCACTGACCACCCCTCGGCGAAGCAACTGCTGCGTGCCCTGCGGCCCATTACCGAGCAGATAGAACTTCACACTGCCATCCAGCCGCCCGGCGCGAAGCGCATCCGACAGCACGGTTTCGAAGGGCATGTACATGAGGTTGGTAGCGTGGCTGGCGCTGGGCAGTAGCGCGAAAAGTGCGACGGCGATCAGGGCTTTCACTTGCATGGTCATCTCCTTGACGTAGCGATGAACATTCGCTGATTCAAAGAGTGTAGACACCGTACATCTGCTACAGAGAAAACAGTGTGGAGTATGTGTAGCTCAAAGGCTACACTTCGGCGATGACTGAGATTCTTCGAAGTTCCACATTTTCCAGCTGGCTTTTAAAGTTGGCTGATAGTCGCGCCAGGATGCGTATTCAGGTGCGAATTGATCGTATGGCTGACGGAAATTTTGGCGATGTCAAAGCTATCGGTGAAGGGCTCAGCGAAGTCAGAATTGACTATGGCCCCGGATATCGAGTCTATTTCATGCAACAAGGTCGGCAAGTGGTCATCCTCCTTTGCGGCGGAGACAAGAGCAGCCAACCCCGAGACATCAAGCAAGCCAGGCTCATCGCGGAGTCCTGGCAGGAGCAAAACCCATGACCGAAAAATTCACTCGTTGGGACTCAGCCGAGTACCTCAAGACAGAAGAGGACATGGCTAACTATCTGGACGCCTGCATGGAGGAGGCTGGAGATGACCCGGCTTTTATCGCCAAGGCACTTGGCACCATAGCGAGAGCGCGAGGCATGACTCAGGTCGCACGTGACGCAGGGTTGTCCCGAGAGAGCCTCTACCGCGCACTATCAGGTGAAGGAAACCCCGAGTTCGGAACAATCCTGAAAGTGGTGAAGGCGTTAGGATTGAAGTTACACGCCAGTACTTGATCCGGGCTGAATGACAAAGGGCGCCGAATGGCGCCCTTTGTCGTTTCTACAATCCCATCAATCCACGTGCGCCAGATCCCCGCGCAGCGCCACGCTCGACACCACCAGCCCGGCACGGCACTGGAATTTTTCGGTGTCCTTGTACAGATCACGCTGGTCGACGCTGGCGATGTTGATCACCGCGTTGGCGTCGGCTTTCTTCGCGGCGTTCTGCAAGGTGGCCAAGGCCGATTGCAGCGCCCAGAAGCAGGCGTCTTCGTCGGACTTGTTCGAGCCGTTGGTTTTACGGCTGCTGCTCACGGTGTCGAGTTTGCGCACCTGTTTTGGCAGCGTTTCGCCGGCCAGGTAGAACTTCACGCTGCCGTCGAGCAGGCCGGCGTCGGTGGCGCGTTTGACGCCTTCGCGGAAGCTCAGGTAAGTCGGCTCGTCGGCACCCTGTTTGATGATGCCTAGGTTGTTGACGGCTTCGATGTCCGGGTTGATCGACAGCTCTTTGAGCACGTTGTCGCGCAGGCGATTGACCCAGCGGTTGTAGTTGCCGTGGATCTTGCCGTCCTTGGCGTCGAGGCCGTAGCTGCTGCGGTAATCGATTTCAAACGAAGTCGGGGTAAACGGAATATCGACTTCGGCGTGATGACGACCGCGTACGGTGATCGCCGCTTTGATCATGCCCGGACGTACCGATTGCACGACCCACTGGCGATCGTTCAGCGCAGTGACGATGGCGCGGCTCATCTGTTGCTGGGTGAAGCCGAGGTTGGGCGAGAACTCTTCCTTGGCGTTGTAAACCGGTTTGCTGGTGCAACCGCCGAGCACAAAAGCCAGTGCCAACAGAGCGGCGATGCGGTGAAACTGAGTCATTCCCTTCACTCCAAAGGTGTTGCGGTCAGTGCCAGCGGCGGAAAATCAACGAGGTGTTGACGCCACCAAAAGCGAAATTGTTGTTCATCACGTAGTCGTGATGCATCTGGCGGAATTCGCCGCGCAGGTAATCGAGTTTGCCGCAGTGCGGATCGACCTCGTCGAGGTTGAACGTGTGCACATACAGGTCGCGGTTCATCATCTCGATGCTGAACCACGACTCCAGCGCGCCGCAGGCCCCGAGGGTGTGGCCAAGAAAGCTCTTCTGCGAACTGATCGGCATGCGTTCGCCAAACAAACTGCTGGTTGCCAGTGTTTCGGCAATGTCGCCCTGTTCTGTAGCGGTGCCGTGGCCATTTACATAACCGATGGCCTCCGGCGTCAGGCCGGCGTCTTCCAGCGCCAGTTCCATGGCACGGCGCATGGTCACTTGTTCCGGGCGTGTGGTGTGCTGGCCGTCGGCGTTGCTGCCGAAACCGACGATCTCGGCGTGGATGTGCGCACCGCGCGCCAGAGCATGTTCCAGCTCTTCAAGGACCAGCATGCCGCCGCCTTCACCGATCACCAGGCCATCGCGGCCCTTGTCATACGGGCGTGGACTGGTCTGTGGCGCCTCGTTTTTCAGGCTGGTGGCGTAGAGCGCGTCGAAGACCATGGCTTCGGTCGGGCACAACTCTTCGGCGCCGCCGGCGAGCATCAAGGGCAGGCGGCCGAACTTGATCGCCTCGTAGGCGTAACCGATGCCCTGGCTGCCGCTGGTGCAGGCGCTGGACGTCGGGATCAAACGACCGGTCAGGCCAAAGAAGATGCTGATGTTGGCGGCGGTGGTGTGCGGCATCATCCGCACGTAGGAGTTGGCGTTGAGGCCTTCGGCGACCGAGTTGAGCAGCATATTGCCGAACGCTTTGATCTCGTCGGTGCTGCCAGTGGACGAGCCGCACGCGACGCCCATGCGCCCGTCCTTGATCGATTCGTCACCGAGCAAACCGGCGTCAGCCAGGGCGTTTTCTGCCGCACGAACCGCCAGCCGCGACACCCGGCCCATACTGCGCAGCTGTTTGCGCGTCCAGTGGGCGGGTACTTCGAAGTCATCGATCGGCCCGGCCAGGCGCGTGTTGAGTTCGCTGAAACGATCCCACTCGTCCATCCGGCGAATGCCGCTGCGATTGGCCGCGAAGTTGCCAGCGATGGTCTCCCAGTCGCTGCCCAGCGAGGTGATGCCGGCCATGCCGGTGACGACGACGCGCTTCATCAGCACAAGCCTCCGTTGACCGCCAGCACCTGGCGGGTGATGTACGAGGCTTCCGCCGACATCAGGAAATTCACCGCACTGGCGACCTCTTCCGGGGTGCCCATGCGTTGCGCGGGGATCATTTTCATCAATTCTTCCACCGGCACGTTTTCGTCGAGCATCGCGGTGTCGATCAGGCCCGGCGCGACGCAGTTAACCGTGATTTTGCGCTTGCCCAGCTCGATCGCCAACGCCTTTGCCGCACCGATCACCCCGGCCTTGGAGGCGCTGTAGTTGACCTGTCCACGGTTGCCGATCAGCCCCGACACCGAGGTGATGCAGACAATGCGACCAGCAGCACGGCGGCGGATCATCGGCATCATCACCGGGTGCAGCACGTTGTAGAAACCGTCGAGGTTGGTGCGCAACACCACGTCCCAATCGTCGTCACTCAGCGCCGGAAACGCACCGTCGCGGGTCAGGCCGGCATTCAACACAACACCGTAATAGGCACCGTGGCTTTCGACGTCGGCTTCCAGGATGGTTTTGCAGGTTTCGCGATCGGCAACGTCGAATTGCAGGATGCGCGCCTTGCGCCCCAAGGCTTCGATTTCCGCCTGAACGCCTTGCGCCTCAGTCACGCCGCTGCGGCAATGCAAGACGATATCGTGCCCGGCCTGCGCCAGACGCAAGGCAATGGCGCGGCCGATGCCACGGCTGGAGCCGGTGACCAGTACGGATTCAGTCATCGTTCGACTCCTGTGTCTGTTGCAGATATTGGGATGGCTGGGGTGGGCGGAACACGTTCAGCCGCGCGCTGGCATGGATGCCGGCGCCGTGGATATGACATTCGAATACGCCCATGCCGTTGTCGTCTTCCAGCGAGCGCAGACCATGAATGGTCAGATCGCTACCGGCGGGAAACGCTTCGACGTTGCATTCGAACTTGCGCGTGCCGAGCAGGAACCCCAGCTCCACCGGATTGCCTTTGAGTCGCGCGTGGCAACCGGCAAACGCGGCGACGCTCTGTGCCATCAGTTCGACGCCGACCCATGCCGGCAGGCTGCCGTCGGGCAGGCTGAACAAGCCTTCGGGCTTGACCGTGAGGCGGGTGAAAATCTGCTCCTCGTCAAAGCTGAGGATGCTGTCGATCAGAATCATGTCGCCCGCATGGGGCAGCAGTTCGGCGAGCGGCCAGGCCGTCATGGGGCGTCTCCGATAATCAGGCTGACGTTGTTGCCGCCGAAGGCAAACGAGTTGCTCATCAGGTAGCGGGGTGCAATGGACGTCAGGCGCTCGCTCGCGGTCACCCACTTCAGCGGCGGCAGCGCGGGATCGGCCTGACCGTCCCAGACGTGTGGCGGCAAGGCGTGGTCGGGATTGTCGACGCTCAGGCTCAACCAGCAAAACGCCGCTTCCAGTGCGCCGGCTGCGCCGAGGGTGTGGCCGGTCAGCGGTTTGGTCGACGAGCAGGCCACGCCTTCGGGGAACAGTGCGGCGACCGCCAGACTTTCCATGGCGTCGTTGTGCTGGGTGGCGGTGCCGTGCAGGTTCAGGTAGTTGATCTGCGTTGCTTGCAGATGCGCGCGGTTCAAGGCTTTCTGCATGGCTTGCAGCGCGCCGCGCCCGGTCGGCTCAGGGGCGGAGATATGATGGGCGTCGGAACTGGCACCGGCGCCGAGCAGGGCAATGGCCGGGCCTTCGCCTTGCTGTTTGCTCATTACGAACAGCACCGCCGCTTCGCCGATGTTGATACCGCTGCGGTTGGCCGAGAACGGATTGCAGCGTTCGTCGGACATTGCTTCCAGTGACGAGAAACCGTTGAGGGTCAGTTTGCACAGGCTGTCGACGCCACCGCACAGCACCGCGTCGCACAGGCCCAGATCGAGCAAACGCTGAGCGCTCATCAGCGCCCGAGCGCTGGAGGTGCACGCCGTGGAGATCACATACGCCGGGCCGCTCAGTTGCAGCCAGTCGGCGAGGAAATTCGCTGGCGCGCCGAGTTCCTGCTGACGGTAATCGTACTCCGCCGGAAACTGTTGCTCGCGGATGTAATGCGCCAGACCACGGCTGGCCTCGTCGATGCCCGAGGTGCTGGTGCCAAGCACCACGCCGATGCGCTCGCGGCCATAGGTCTGGATCGCTTGATCGATGTCATCGCGAATCTGCTGTGCCGCTTCCAGCAACAGCTGATTATTGCGGCTGCGCTGATCGGCGAGTTCTGCCGGGATCGGCGCCAGTTTGCCTTGCACGGCAGCGACGGGTAACACACGTTCGGGCACCCAGCCGGACTCATGGCGCATGCCCGAGCAGTCGCCAGCGAACAAATTGCGCGCCACTTGTTGTTTGTCGCGACCCAGCGAACAGATCACGCCGAGGGCATTCAGGTAGGCGGTCATGGCGTCGGTTCACCCAGCGGTGCAACCCGATAGTGCGGGCCTTGGGGCAGGTTCAATTGAAAGCTCAACGGTTGTGAATAGTGAATATCCCAGCGCGCAGGCAGGGACCGTTGCTGACCTTCTTGTTGCGCGGCGGGGTAATTGCGCAGCAGCTCACCGGACGGGGTCAGGGCGAACAACAGCGCGGCGAACAATTCCCGCGCTTCCGGATTCGGTGGCAGCAGCCCATCGGCTTGCCAGTGCCCGTCGATCAATTGCTGACGCGCCTGAGGGATGCCCAGCGGATCCATCATCGACCAGCGGATGCCGGGACCTTCGCGCTGGATCACCAACAGCCAGTCCTGGCGTTGTTCGGCTTGCTGGCGTTCGATGTGCAGTTGCAGCGGCAGGGGCAGCGTCGGGTTGCCCGCTGGCAGCGGCGCCTGGCTGGCGCAGGCACTCAACAGAAGAATCACGCCGACCACGAAAAGTCGCCACACCGCGGACACTGTAGGAGTGAGCCTGCTCGCGATAGCGGTCGGACATTTAAAATACAGGTTGGCTGACCCACCGCTATCGCGAGCAGGCTCACTCCTACAAGGATTTGTGTACATCAGGAAACCTCTGCCAGAGGCTTGCGCGCAACGACATTCACCAACGTCTCTTCGCGCTGCCCGAACGGCTTTGGCTTGCGCAACCCGAACCGCTCCAGCAAGCCAAAATCCTTCGACCGGCTCCACCACAGATACGGGTAGGAAACATTGCGTTCGCCAAACTCGAAACCCTGCCCGCGAATCATCTGCAGATACTGCGCCGCACTCTTCTGCACTTGCATCGGATGGCGGAACAGCCAGCGAATCACCCACGTATCAATGTATGCCTCGGTGGACTCGGCGAACAGCAGATAGCCGCCCGGTTTCAGCACCCGATAAAACTCGGCCAGGGACTTTTCCTGCTCGACCAGATGATGAAAGGTCTGGTGGCAGAACAGCAGGTCAACGCTGGCGTCCGCTACATTGAGCGTCGCGCAATCGCTGCCGATCAGTTCCACGTCCAGTTCCAGACGCGTCGCTTCTGCGCCGCTCAATTCAAGGCTGTGCGGATCAGCATCAACGCCGATCAAACGCTGTGGCGCAAAGGTCTGGCGCAGATGGCCGAACGACTTGCCCTGACCGCAACCGGCGTCCAGCAGCACCGGATTTTCCGGCAGGGCGTCACTGAACAAGCCGCGCAAATCATTGATCGCCACGCGCAACACATGGTGCTGCCAGGTGTGACTGCGCAGGAACCAGAAACCGAAGCGGGTTTCCTCGACGTAGCTGTCGCTCAGGTAATTCATGTGGCGTCCTTTGCACAGAGTTCGGAAATCATCTTCAAGCGGCGACGCGCTTCGCTGACGAACGGATTGCGCTCATCCCAGGCGTAACCGGCGAGGATGGAGCAGATCATCCGACGGATTTCCGCCTGACTGTCTTCATAAAAAATCACGTCTTGAAAAGTGCCGGCGTACCAGCCCTCGACGTAGCAGCGGAAGGTGTCAACGCCGCGCTTGAGCGGCTCGGCGAACTCGCTTTGCCAGTCAACCGTTTCACCCTGCAACTGACGGTGCAGAACGGCAGCGGCCATGCTCGCCGAGCGCATGGCGATGGTCACGCCGGAGGAGAACACCGGGTCGAGAAATTCCGCCGCGTTGCCGAGCAGCGCGAAACCCGGACCGTGCAGGGTTTTCACATTGGCCGCGTAGCCGCCGAGGGTGCGCGCCGGGGTGTCCCACACGGCATTGTTCAGCACGCCGGCAAGGCTCGGCGTTTCGGCGATGAAGCCGCGCAGGCAGGCATCCAGATCGCTGTCGCGACCCTTGAAATGTTCCTCGGCCGCGACCACACCCACCGAGCAGCGTCCGTTGCTGAACGGGATCGTCCAGAACCAGATATCGCGATGCTCAGGATGGGTGGTGACGAGGATCTTTTCGCGGTCGAAGGCCGGGTTGTCGATGTGATCTTCGACGTGGGTGAACACCGCCTGACGCACCGGGAAATTCGACGGTGCTTCGAGGTCCAGCAAGCGTGACAGCACACGACCGTAGCCGCTGGCATCAAGGACGAAATCCGCTTCGACGCGGTACTCACTGCCGTCCTCGCGGCGCACGTCGAGCAACGGTTTTGTCCGGTCGAAATCGACGCTGACGATGGCATCGCCGTAGCGGATTTCCGCGCCTTGCAACGCCGCTTGATCGGCCAGCAGTTTGTCGAAGTCGGCGCGTTGCACCTGGAACGTGGTCGGTTTGCCGCCGGTAAAAGTCTCAGCGAAGTCGAAGGCGCTGTAACGCTCGCCCCATGCGAATGCGGCGCCGGTCTTGCGCTGGAAACCGGCGGCGTTGACGGCGTCGAGCATGCCGGCCTCTTCGACGAAATCCAGGCAATGGCTGAGCAGGCTTTCACCGATGGAAAAGCGTGGGAAGTGCTGGCGCTCGAGCACCAGCACATCGTGGCCCTTGCGCTTGAGCAGCGCGGCGGCGATGGCGCCGGACGGGCCGGCGCCGATGATCACGACCTGACGGGATTCCATTTCAACGATTGGCACGTGAACTCCGGGGCAAAGGATGTTGCAGATTCAATGGTGCGCGATGCAGACCGATCAGGGCCGGTAGCAGCGTCGCGATCAGGCCCATCAGCATCAGCGCGAAGTACAGCGCCGGGGTGATGAGTTGTTGTTGCAAGAGCAGATTGAGAAAGACGATTTCGCTGAGGCCACGAATGTTCAGCAGCACGCTTTCACGCCAACGGCTGGCGCCTTCGAACGAAGCACCGGCCCAGCCGAGACCGAGCCAGTTGCCGAGCAGTTTACTGGCAATCGGCAACAGCAGCAGCGCCGCCCATTGCACCGCGCCGAGGCTGGCGAGGGCGCTGTGCACGTCGATCTGCACAATGCCGAAGGTGAGGATCAGCGGAATCGCCAGCCACGTTTGCAAGCGGCTCATCCAGCGCGCCGGCAACGGTAGCACCAGTGGCACTTTCAATGCGGCCATACACAGCAGATAACCGATGCCGAAGATCAACGCGTTGAGTTTGTAATGCTCGGCCATCACCAAAAGCGCAAAGAACCCGAGGCTGTAGGTCAGCGGTCGACGCACACGCAACAGATTCAATAGCAACGGCACACAGGCGAGACCCAGCGGCAGCAGCAGACTGCTCAGATGCAGACTGCCCTGGGCGAGGCCGAACAGCGTCCAGCAGGTCAGATCAATGAGGATCGCGGTCTGCACCAGGCGGCGCGTGGCGGCGGGCGGGTAATCGATGTGGCGCAGATACAGGTAGAGCACCGGGATCGCGGTAATCGCGAACACCAGGCCGATGGCCAGCGAGTTGAGCCACGGTTGCGCCGGCAGTAGCCAATAAGCCGCGGCAAGACCACAGGCGAACGGCACGGCGAAACTGGGCACGGCGATTTTCACACTCTGCCGATCCAGTTTCAGATCGATCACATCGCTGAGAATATGCCCGAGCAGCAGGGCGAAACTCAGGCTGTAGAGGTTTTTCAGCCAGTCTGGTGCGATCAGTTCTGCGCCGCTGAGCTGCCAGCCTGGCTCGATCCAGAAGTACATCAGCAGCGGCAAGCCGAAGCTCGCCAGCAGTAACTGGCTGACAATCGGAATCAGACCGAAGTGGCGTCCGACGCGGGTGGCCACGGCAAACAACGCCAGCGCCATGAACCAGAAGGCGACGACCATCATGCTGCCGGCTCCGCGACTGTCGCGGTGTGTTCGTGGCGTCCGGCCCACGGTGCGAGCATGAAGCTGAACGCCAGACCGAGGCTCACCGACAGACCGAAGTTGCTCACCGCCGGCGTGCTGGAAACCGCCAGCAAACCGAACGACAGCCACGTCGTCACAGCCGCCAGCAAGGTGCCGAGCAGGCTCACCGCCGCGCCGCCGACTTGTTCACGCATGAGAATCGCGTAATCAACGCTGATCGCCGTGACCAGCAGCAGGCCGAACAGGCTGAACAGGGTCAGTGGCTGACCGAGCCAGCCCAGACTGGCGAGGCTACACAGCGCGGCGAGCAACGGCAGGGCGACAATGCGCAGCGCACCGCCGAGACCGAACGGCAGCATCAGCACCAGCACGATCAATGCGCAGGAAGCGAGTTTCAGTTCGGCAGCGCTGATCTGCGTCGCGGCGAAAACCTCGTTCAATTCACCGAGACGATCGACCAGCATCACCCCCGGCAAATCCAGCGCCTGCACCCGCAGCAGCGCCGGGTTGTTCAGACCTTGCAGACTGGTCATTGCCGCTACGCCGTCTTCGGTCGGGCCGAGCCAGAGTGTGCGATATGGCTCGCCGAGCGGGCCGGCCAACGCTGCGTCGATGTCTTCGGCGGGCACGGTCTGCAACTGTTGCAGTTCGCTTTGCAGCGCGGCGAGCGGTACGCCGAGGTCAAGCAGTGGCTGCCAGTATTGCGGCAGTTTGTTCAGCGCCGCGCGCACTTGCTCTTGCTGATTCGGCGGGCTGACCAGTTGATCGAGGGCCAGATAGCCTTGCAGCTTGTCGAGGTTGACCAGTTGCTCCAGGCGCTCGCTCAGCGCGGCCTGACGCTCGAGCAATTGCTGCTGATTGTCGGCGCGCACGAGGAAAAACTGGCTGGTCGGCTGATAGCCGGTGATGCGCGCGATGGCCTGCGCTTCGTCGGTCAGCTGTTGCGGTGCGCCGACCCATTGGCGGATGTCATTCTTGCTTTGCAGCTGCACCAGACCGCCCACACAGAAGGCGATCAGCAGCGCCAGCAACACCGGCGTGCGTACGCGTTCGAGGAGTTTTTCGCGCAGCGCAACCATGCGCTCGGCCAAATGCAGCGGCCATTGCGCGGGACGCAGTTCGACGTTGTTCAACAGCGCCGGCAACAGGCATACCGCCGACAAATACGCGCCGAGCAGGCCGGCGGCAGAGAACACGGCGATTTGCGTCAGCGCCGGGAACGGCGTCCAGGCCAGCGCCAGATAACCAATGGCGCTGGTGATCAGGCTCAGGGTCAGCCCGGACAAGGTCAGGCGCAAGGCTGGCCAACTGCGCCACGGCTTCAGGCTCCAGCTCTTCGACAAATAGTGCAGCGGATAGTCCACCGCCACGCCGATCAGGCTGGAGCCGAGCACCAGCGTCATCACATGCATGTGGCCGAACAGCGCCACACACGCCACCGCACCGAACAACATGCCGACCAGCACCGGCACGAACGCCAGCAACACCCGCCAGCGGCGAAACGCGAGCAGCAGCAGCAACAGAATGCCGACAGTGGCCCCGCCGCCAACCCAGGTCATTTCACGGGTGGCTTGCTGCTGACCGTTGGCCGCGTACAGCAAACCGCTGGCAGCAAGCAGTTGCACGTCGGATTTCGCGGCCTGCTCGCGGCTGGCTCCCAGCAGTGCCGCGACTTGCAGCGGCAAGTTCATGTCGAAGGCGTTGCCGGTGGTGCGCGCGCGCAGCAGCACCCAGCTCTTGCCGTCGGCATCGGCAATCAGCGCGCCGCTGCCGATGTCCAGTTGCACCGAACCGTGCTGCGGCTGGCTGTTCTGGATGCGCCCGGTCAGGCCGAGCCAGTCGTCCTGGCTCGGCACCAGAGTGAAACCGTTGAACGGGTCGAACAACGCCTGCACGCGTTGCTGAATGAACACGTCGGGGTGTTCGATCAGCAGTTGTCGATCGTCTGCCGAGAGCATCGCCAGCCGCCCTTGCAGCAGTTGCGTGCGCAGCGCTGGCAGATCTGCCTGCAGGTTCCATTGCACTTTTTCGAACAGACCACTGGCCTGCCATTGCTCGCCCAGCGTCTGTGCCATGGCCACCGCTTGCTGGCGATCGGCGTGGCCGACCAGCACCAGCATCTCGCGGTTGAGCGGTTCCTGCATGCGCTGCTCGGCGCGCTGTTCAAGAGCGTCCGGGTGAGTGCCGGGCACCAGTTCCATCAGGTTCGCCGACAGCGGCGCACCGTCGCGCCATTGCCAACCGGCCAGCGCGACGACCGCCAGCAGCAGGATCAGAAACAGCCAGGGCAGCCTGCGTTCACTCGGCAAAGTCATGTTGCTCCGCGTCGCTCAACGGTTGACTGGCGTTGCTGTCCTGCATGCGCAGCACGGTGCTGTCGCCCTGGGTTTCCAGCAATTCGATGGTCTGCACCAGCGCGCCGCCGTCGATATTGATTTGATTGAACACTTGCTTGAGCAGCAGCGAGCGCGGGGTCAGGGTGAGTTTCCACTGTTGTGCATCGCCGCTCAGCGCCAGTTCGAAATCCCGTTGCAGGCCGCTGCTGTCGCCTTGCAGCACGGCGAGGAACAAACGGTTCTGTTCAGCCCCGGCGCTCTTGTTCGGCAGCAATTGCCAGCCGTTGTCGTCACGACGGGCGATGCCTTTGGCGCTGATGCGGTAATCCTGTTGCAACGGTGTTTTCAGCAACCAGAGCAGGCCGTGGTTTTTTGCCAGAACGAAGCTGCCCTTGCTGATCAGTGGCTGCGGTAATGCACGCAGGTGTTTTTCCTGGATGAACTGGCCGTGGATCACGTCCGGTTTCGCCAGTTGTTCGCTGAGCTGTTGCAGGTCGAAGGCGTTGGCCAGCGACGACACGGCCAGCAGCGCCACTGCGCCAAGGCTTTTGAATAACAGGTTCATCGCAGCATCCTTTCCACGGCATCGGTGAAGACCTTCGGCGAAGCCAGTTGCATCTCGCGACTGTTCACTTCAACGGCGACCTGCACCGAGCTGGCGCGGGTCAGGCGCTCGCCGGTTTGCAGGTCGGTGATCAGGTAATTGATCTTCAGTCGGTTTTCCCACTCGACCAGACTGGCGCGCACGTTCAGGCGCTGACCGAACACCGCGCCACGCACGTAGCGCAGTTGCAGGTCGATGATCGGCCAGGCGTAACCCGACTCGACCATGTGCGTGTAGTTGTGGCCGATCTTGTCCAGCAGCGCGCAACGCGCCACTTCCAGATACTTGACGTAATGGCCGTGCCAGACGACGTGCATGGTGTCGACGTCGAAGAACGGCACGAGGATTTCGGTGTCGGCGTGAAGCACTCCGGCGCTACGCATGCAGCCTCCAGTGTTGCGCAGCGATGCGTTGCAGGCACAGGCGCAATTCGCCTTCCAGGGCGCGGTCTTCGATCACCGGCGGGAAGTCCTTGGCCAGTTCTGCGTGCATCGCCGCCAGCGATGGCGGCAACGGTCGGGCGTCTTCGGCCTGGGCGCGCAGCCACACGCCCTGGTTGGCGGCGAGCAGGGTGGCGGCGGCGACCTGTTCGGTCAGCTCCAGCACACGAATCGCATCGCGGGCGGCGATGGTGCCCATGCTCACTTTGTCCTGGTTGTGGCACTCGGTGGAGCGCGAGAACACGCTGGCCGGCATGGTGTTTTTCAGCGCTTCGGCGGTCCAGGCGCTGGTGCCGATCTGCACGGCTTTGAAGCCGTGGTTAATCATTGCGCGATCCGCCGGAGCACCGGACAGGTTGCTCGGCAGACCGTGGTTGTAACGCTCGTCGACCAGCAGCGCGAGCTGGCGGTCCAGCAGGTCAGCGACGTTGGCCACGAGGTTTTTCAGGCTGTCCATGGCGAACGCGATGTGGCCGCCGTAGAAGTGCCCACCGTGCAAAACGCGCTCGGCTTCGGCGTCGATGATCGGGTTGTCGTTGGCGCTGTTCAGTTCGGTCTCGATGAACGAACGCAGCCAGTTCAGGCTGTCGGCCAACACCCCGAGCACGTGCGGGGCGCAACGCAGCGAATAGCGATCCTGCAGGCGATGCAGCGGTGCTGTCGGCGCGTCGATCGCCAGATCCTTGCGCAGCCACGCGGCGACCTGCATTTGCCCAGGATGCGGTTTGGCGGCGAACAGGCGCTCGTCGAAGTGCTCCGGATTGCCTTGCAGCGCGACCACATTGAGCGCGGTGATGCGCGTGGCCAGTTGCAGTAGATAATCAGCGCGGGCAAAGGCCAGGCACGCGAGGCCGGTCATCACCGCGGTACCGTTCATCAGCGCCAGCGCTTCTTTCGGGCGCAACACCAGCGGCGTCCAGCCGAGTTCGCGATGCACATCGGCCGCCTGACGGCGCTCGCCACGGAACATCACTTCACGTTCGCCGGACAAGGTCGCGGCGACGTAAGACAGCGGCGTCAGATCGCCGCTGGCACCGACCGAGCCTTCTTCGGGAATCAGCGGCAGGATGTCGTATTCGAGAAACGCGTGCAGGCGCTCCAGCAATTCCACGCGTACTCCGGAAACGCCGTGGCACAACGACTGCAAACGTGCCGCGAGCACCGCGCGAGTGGCTTGCGCATCAAGCAGTTTGCCCAACCCGCAACCGTGGAAGGTGTAGAGGTGACGCGGCAACGCTTCGACGTGATGCAACGGCACCGCGACCACGCAGGAGTCACCGTAACCGGTGGTCACGCCGTAGATCACGCCTTCCTTGTCCAGCAGCGAATCGAGAAACCGCGCGCCTTTGGCGATGCGCTCGCGATAGTCGGCGTCGCTCTGCAACTGCACGGGCGCCTGACGGTTGGCCAGGGCCAGCACGTCTTCGATGCGCAATGGGCGTTCGCCGAAGGTTACCGGCTCATGGGTTGGCGTCGTCATCGGTCTTCCAGAAAGGGTAAAAGTTGAACCATTGTTGCGGCGCTTCGAGGCAATAGTGACTCAGGCGCTGCGCATAGCGGGTGGCCCACTGATGAATGACCTGCTCGCGCTCGCTGCGCTTCCACACCACGGCGTCGGCGAAGGGCTCGAGGGTCAGGCGATAGTGACCGTCCGGTTGCTTGAGGCACATCAGCAGATTGACCGGGCATTTCAGCAGACCGGCGAGCAGCCACGGGCCTTGCGGGAATGGCGCCGGGTGGCCGAGGAAGTCCACGGTCACACTGCGCCCGCCGTGCAGCGGCACGCGGTCGCCAGCAATCGCCAGCCACTCGCCGCGCTCCAGGCGTTCGTGCAGTTGCAGCATGATCACCGGGTCGAGTTCGCTGACCTGGATCAGGCGCAGATTGGTCGCTCCGGCTTCACCGAGCAGGCGATTGAATTGCTCGGCATGCTTGGTGTGCACCAGCACGTTCATGGTGACCTTTTCGCCGATCTCCGCCAGTGCGCGACAGACTTCGAGATTGCCCAGGTGCGCGCCGACCAGCAGTTGCCCGCGACTGCCGCGCAACTGGTTGCGCAGCAGCGCCGGGTCGATGATTTCGATTTGTTCGATACGCAGTTTGCCGTTCCACACGTCAAGCTTGTCGAGCATCGAATCGGCGAAGGCCATGAACTGGCCGAACACCCGCCAATGCGTCGGGCGCAAATCGGCGCGCTGACTCCAGTCGGCCAGGCGCTGCTGGTATTGCCAGGCACTGCGCCGTGCGGTGCGGCCGAACAGGAAAAAGTACAGGACGATGCCGTACAGCAATGGGCTGAGCAGGCGTCGGCCAAGGACTTTTGCGGCGAACGCGGTGAATTTCATCAGCAGGAAACTGCCGCGTTCTTCGCGGTCGGCCCAGTGCTTCTTGTCGGTCTCGCTGGTCATGCTCGCCACCGCCGCCAGAGGATCACCGGGAAGCGCAGCAACATGCCAAGAAACAGCCGCGTATGCATGCTGGAAATCAGCGCGTTGTCGTGGAACAAGCGGAAGTGCGACACACCGTCCAGCGGGTAGTGCACGCTGGTTTGCAGCCAGCGCATCGGCTGATTGCGCCACGACAGGCGCACGAGAATGTCCGAGTCGAAATCCATGCGCTTGCCGACTTTCGCCGAGTCGATCACCGCCAGCGTCGGGGCCAGTGGATAGACGCGAAACCCGCACATCGAATCGCGGATCTGCAGCGACAGCGTGTTGATCCAGACCATCACGTGGGTCAGGTAGCGGGCGTACAAACGGCCTTTCGGCACGCTCTCGTCGAACAGCGGATAACCGCAGATCATCGCCTCGGGATGGGCGCGGGATTCATCGACGAAACGGGCGACGTCTTGTAAGTCGTGCTGGCCGTCGGCGTCGACCTGCAATGCGTGGGTGAAGCCCAGCAGCGCGGCCTCGCGCAGGCCCGTCATCACCGCGCCGCCCTTGCCTTGGTTGGCGGTGAGGCGTACCAGATGCACGTTGTCGCGCTCGGCCAGAGCGTCGAGGACCCTGGCGCAAGATGGCGTGCTGGCATCGTCCACCAGAATGCACGGCAGGCCTTGCGCGAGCAGGGCGTCGACCACCGTGGTGATCGCGGTTTCGTGGTTATAAACCGGGATCACGGCGCAAGGGTTATGCATACCGACGATCCCTGTAGGAGTGAGCCTGCTCGCGATTGAGTGCGCAGCACTCACCAAGGTCAATCATGATCAACACCCAAAAGAATCCGCCCACTGGAGCAGGTCGCCGTGTCATTGCGATAGGCAAAATACAACTTGCGCCGCTCCGGGTCGAAACGCAGGTGCAACTGGATTTCATCACCGGGCCGAACCAGCTGCTGGAACTTCAGCACTTCCATCCCGGCAAACGGGCCGGTCAGATTCAGCAACTGCCGCCCAAGGTTCAGCGCCCATTCCACCTGCACCACACCGGGCAATACGGGTGCTTTGGGAAAGTGACCACTGAAATAAGCCAGATCCGGCGGCACGCTCAGTTGCAGACTCCATTCACCCTCGGTCTCGATCTGCGACAGCACTTGCGGCGCTTTCGCTCGCGGGGCAATCAGCAAGGCTTCGACATCGGCCTGCGGCAGCTTGCCCTGGCTGTTCAACGGCAATTGCCGCACCAGCCGCCAGCGGCGGGGCAGCGCCAGCGCTTCACAGTGCTGGCGCAAATGCTGGCGCAGGGTTTCGGTCAGACTGCGGCGACCATGTTCACGCAAGGCAAACAGACCTGACTCGCTGAGCACCAGCAGAGCGCCGAGAGAGGCGCGATTTTCCTGGACCACGCCCAAGCGCGCTTCGGCGACCCAAGCGTGGGCGACCAAGGCTTGTTCGAGCATCGGCAGAGAAATACGTTTTTCTTCAAGTTTGACGATGCGATCCAGCCGCCCCAACAACTCAAATCGACCATCGGCGGCAATGCGCGCGGCATCGGCGGTGTGTTCGACATGGCCGGCAGGCAGGTAAGGAGAGGCGATCAGCAGGGCGCCTTCGCTGTCCTGGCTCAATTCAACACCGGCGAACGGTTGCCACAGTTGTTCGCCCTGACGCCAGGCAATGCCGCCGGTTTCCGAGCTGCCGAGGATTTCCGTCGGCCATTGCTGCAAGCGTTGCTGCAGGCTCTGCGCGGCTTCAAGCGGCAACGCGCCACCGGAGGAAAACACCCGACGCACGGCGCTCAGGGCTGGCCAGTCGAGGTTGTCGCCCATGCGCTTGAGCAGCGCCGGGCTGGCGACCCAGGCAAAGGCCTGATGTTCGCGGCTGGCACGCTGCAAGTCCTCGGGAAACGCCAGTTGCTTGCGCACGAACGGGCGCCCGGCGCACAGCGGCCACAGCACGCGAAAGAGCAAACCGTAGATATGTTGGGTGGCGACGCTGCCGATGATGCAGGCCTCGCCGAGGTCCGCGCCCCACAACTGCTCCAGCGCTTCGACTTCATTGGCCAGTTGGCGCAGGGTCTTGTCGATGCGCTTGGGTTCGCCGCTGGAACCGGACGTGCACAGGCTCAGACGGCACTGGTCGAGGTCCAGTTCGGCGCCGGGCAGCGGTGGCTGCTGAAAGTCGTTCAGTTGCGCGTCATCGGCTTGATCCGTCAGCCACAGATCGACTTCAGCGGACCAGCGCTGGCGGGTTTGTGCTTGCAGGTCCGAGGGCAGCAGCACACTGACGCCGGCACGCCATGCGCCCAGCAAGGCGATGGCCAGTTCGGCGGCATCTTCCAGATGCACAGCCAGGCGCTTCACGCCTTGCGCTTGCAGACCGGCGGCAACGCTCAACGCCTGTTCGCACAGTTGCGCGTGATCGAGTGCCGGTGCGTGGCTGATTGCCCGTGCCGGCCCAGCCTTGAGCAACAGCTGCTCAAGTTTTATCCAGTTCATGTACGGCCTCTTACCCGTTGTCGTATCAGCCATTCAATGGCAAACATCAGGCCGATCAATCCATAGGAGATCAGGCCGGTGTACAACATCCACCAATTCAGCGGCGCCCACAGGGTCAGGAGGGCGGCGCATAAACCGTTGCAGAAGAAAAACACGCTCCAGGCCACCGTGACCTTGCGCGTATAGCGGATCGCGATGTCCGGTAGTTCTGGCTCGCGCAAGCGCGCCAGGCGCTCGACCATCGGCGGGCCGTATTTCAGGCTCAGGCTGAACAGCACCAGCATGAAACCGCTGATCAGCACCGGATACCAGCGCAGCAACAGCGGACTGTCGAACAGTGCGAGCAACAGGCAAAAGGTGATCGCCACACAGGCCATCCACAGACTGCCGGGCTTGCGTTCGCCAGTCATTGCCCGCGCCAGCCACAAGCTGCCGAGCAACAGGCCGAACTGCCACGGGGCAAAGTGCTCCATGCCGAAATACACCGCAAAGGGGTACAGCAGACCGGCCAGCAGCAGGCCGAGGCCGATCAGTCGGCTCATGCGGCCGGTTGAACCAGACGGTAGACCGCCTCGACCACGTCGCCAACGGTGCGCACCGACTTGAATTCTTCAGCGGCGATTTTCTTGCCGGTCTGGCGCTTGATGTGATCGATCAGATCGACCGCATCGATGCTGTCGATTTCCAGATCCTGATACAGGTTGGAGTCCAGGCTCACACGGGCCGGATCCAGTTCGAACAGCTCGACCAAGGCATCGCGCAGGGTGTTGAAAATGTCGTCACGAGTTTGCATGGTCCGGTCTCAAGCTGCCTGTTTTGCCGTGACGAAAGCCGCAAGGCTGGCCACGTTGGTGAAATGGTTGCGGGTGTCTTTGGCGTCGGCGTCGATTTTGATGCCGTACTTTTTCTGGATCGCCAGACCCAGTTCCAGCGCGTCGACGGAATCCAGGCCGAGGCCTTCGCCGAACAGGGTCTGCTCGTCGCCGATGTCGTCGGCGCTGATGTCTTCGAGGCCGAGGGCGTCGATGATCAGCAGTTTGATGTCACGCACCAGGCTAGGGGTGTTCAGATCGCTCATCTTCGGCGAGCTCCTTAATAAAGTAGGTGTGCAAATAATCGTTGAGCTTGCGCGAGGCTTGCGGGGCTGGCCCCTGCGCGGCAAAGGTCTGTGGGTCTATATCGGCCCCGACGCGAAAACTGAAGTGCACGCGGCGACTGGGGATCCGATACCAGGGTTCGGCTTTGGTCAGCGTGGTCGGGCTGACCTTGATGATCACCGGCGTGAGGATTTTCGCACCGCGCAGGGCAATCGCCGCGGCACCCCGATGAAAGGCCGGCGCCTGCCCTGGCTGAGTGCGGGTGCCTTCGGGAAAAATGATCAGGGTCTGGCCGTTTTGCAGGGACTCGGCAGCGGCATCAAGCATGTCCATGCTGCCGTCATTGCTGATGTATTCGGTGCTGCGTAATGGCCCACGGGTGAAGGGGTTTTCCCACAGGGTTTTCTTCACCACGCAATTGGCCTGCCGCACCAGGCCGATGAGGAACACCACGTCGATCAGCGACGGGTGGTTGGCGATGATCATTTGTCCGGGGCGACCGAGACGTTCGGCGCCCTGAATGTCATAGGTCAGTACGCCGGTGCGGGCCATGAACCGCACGAAAAACCAGAACAGGCGGCTGACGGTCTGTCGCGCACGCCGGCGGTGCGTAACGGCATCACCAGGCAGGCAGGCCAGCAGCGGAAACACCAGCACGCGCAGGCACAGTCCGCCAAGCCCGAACAGGGCGAAGCTTGCGGCGGTGGCCAGCAGGCGCCAGTAATAGGCATCGCGGTTTTTTTCGGTCACGGGTTGCGTTGCCAGGTCCATACACGATTTTTCCAGGCATGTTGGCAATGGGGTTGCTGGCCGAGCAAGGTTCGCAGCAGATTCAGCGCGTGAGGCCAGTGCGCTTTTGACCGTGTTTCTGTGGTGCTGTTCAGGGTCAGCCGCCAGTCGGTACCGGGGGTCAGCAAAAGACCGACTGCGTAGGGAAACGGCACATCGTCGATCCACGCTGAATACGCTTCGGGCGGTTGTTCTTCGGTAATGATCAGCAGCACCGCCGGTGCGCCTTCATCGAGCAGTGCCGCGGCTTCGAGCATGCCGTGTTCGAGACCGTCGCCGGCAGCGGCGAGGGCAGTCATTTCGCTGGTCTCGCCGCGCATGATCGACCACAGGCCGATGATCGCGTTGTGCACCGAGAGGCTGAACTGGGTCGGCGACAACGGCTGCTCGTTCGCCAGATCGCTGAGAATCTCGTAAGTACGTGGGGTTTCGCCGTGTCGCGAGACAAACACCAACGGCAGATTTTCCCGTCCGTCGGCCAGGGGCCAGCCCACGCTGAACGCCATGCGCGCCAGTCGACTGAGGCGGCGGCGCTGCATGGCCGGCAAAAACGACACATCGGGCGCGGCATCACTGCTCTGAAGCACGACCGGTTGTCGGCTCCAGGCCTGCCAGGCGTCCACGCTGTCGAGGCCAGGGGCCCACGCGCGCCATTGGGCGATGTTGAAGTTGATCACGGACATTCATCCCGCCCCTGCGGGCTTTCGTTGACGCGTTTAGTGGCCAAAGCCGCAGCAGACTTGACGTGGCGCTTGGCGCCGGGTGGCGCGCATTATCCCGGTGCGACGAGTGTGTAGCAAATGCTGGTTACATTTTGTGCAATGAAATGTACCGAGTGGTTCGCAAGAAAACTGTCATTTGGCCATTATCCAGATCGCCAGCGGCTTGTCTGTCGGGTTTCTCGCCGATCAGTGGTGGTTATCGCACTGTCTGTCCGCAGATATTTGCACCTGACTCTGTAGTCCATGTCCATGAAGGTAGCGAAGCGAGCGCGCGCGCATCTACACTCGGTCATTCTTTGATACACGGAGGTTTTGTCATGCGGCGCGTGGTGTTCAATCAGAAAGGTGGCGTAGGCAAATCCAGTATTGCTTGCAATCTGGCGGCGGTCAGTGCCAGCGAGGGTTATCGCACACTGTTGGTGGACCTCGATGCCCAGGCCAACTCCACTCAGTATCTGACCGGGCTCACCGGCAACGACATCCCGATGGGAATTGCCGACTTCTTCAAGCAGACGCTGTCCTCGGGGCCGTTCTCGAAGAAGAATCAGGCCGATATCTACGAAACCCCGTTCGACAACCTGCACATCATCACCGCGACCGCCGAGCTGGCCGACTTGCAGCCCAAGCTCGAGGCCAAGCACAAGATCAACAAGCTGCGTAAGTTGCTCGATGAGCTGTCCGAGGATTACGACCGGATTTACCTCGACACGCCGCCAGCGTTGAATTTCTATGCGGTATCAGCGCTGATTGCCGCTGATCGTGTGCTGATTCCTTTTGATTGCGACAGCTTTTCCCGTCAGGCCCTGTACGGCCTGATTGCGGAAATCGAAGAGCTGAAGGACGACCATAACGAAGGTCTGGAAGTCGAAGGCATCGTGGTCAATCAGTTTCAGGCCCGGGCGAGCCTGCCGCAGCAGATCCTTGACGAGTTGATTGCCGAAGGTTTGCCGGTATTGCCGGTGTACCTGACCAGTTCGGTGCGCATGCGCGAATCGCACCAGGCCAGCATGCCGCTGATCCACCTCGACCCGCGACACAAGCTGACCCAGCAATTCGTCGAACTGCATAATCTGCTCGAAGATCACTGATCTCCCGGATTGCACCCAACCTACCTGTGGGAGCGAGCCTGCTCGCGAAGAGGCCAGTACATTCAACATCTGTGTTGACTGACCGGACGCCTTCGCGAGCAGGCTCGCTCCCACAATTGGATTTGTGTGGTGTCAGATACCCTGGCTACGCAGCCACGCCATCAATTGCGGCAGCGGAAACGCACCACTCTGCCGTGCCACTTCCCGGCCGTTCTTGAACAGAATCAAACTCGGAATCGAGCGAATCCCCAACTGCGCCGACAACTGCTGATTCGCTTCGCTATCAAGCTTGGCCAAGCGACACTTGCCCGCGAGTTGCGCCGCCGCCTGCTCGAACACCGGCGCAAACGACTTGCACGGCCCGCACCACTCCGCCCAGACATCCACCAGCAACGGCAGATCACCCTTGATCTGACTGGCGTAATCGCCTTGCTTGAGATCGAAGGGTTTGCTCAGCAATACGGCGGATTTGCAGCGTCCGCACTTGGGCTGGTCCGCGAGGCGCTCTGCGGGGATGCGGTTGAGGCCGTTGCAGGAGGGGCAGGGGATGAGGAGTGGGTCAGTCATATTCGGCTCGTTGGCGTTCAGCGTTTCGTACGACTTATCTTGAGCCGTAAGAACTGTTTATCAAGATGAGGCGCTGGCACTCAGGAAGAACAACTAATCTCCAAATGCTTGCCCCACTCCGGTGGCCGCTCGGCATAAGCCTCCATTCCCGCCTGCTCTTCAAACGGTTTGCTCAACACCGCATGCAGTCGGCGGACCTCCGAGTAATCGCCTTGCTCAGCCGCATCAATAGCCTTTTGCGCCAGGTAATTGCGCAGGATGTATAGCGGATTGACCGCATGCATCCGCGCTCGGCGCTGTGCCTGATCAGCCTCGCCATCGCGGGCAACCCGGGCGACGTAGCGTTCGCCCCAGGCATCAAAGCCCTTGATGTCGACGAAATCGTCGCGCAAACGGGCGACGGCCTGTTCGGCTGATTCTTCACCGAGTCGGCGGAAGAACAGCGTGTAGTCGACGCCGCTGTTCTGCATCAGTTGCAACAGGTCTTCCAGCAGCTTCTGGTCATCGTCCTCGGCCGTGGTGAAGCCGAAGCGGCGGCGCATCAGGTCGAGGTAGTGCGCCTGAAACAGCGGCAGGTACAAGCCGAGGGTTTCGCGCAGGGCTTCGACGCTGATGAACGGCGTCAACGCCTGAGCCAGTGCACTGAGGTTCCACTGGCCGACCGGCACCTGATTGCTGAACGAGTAACGCCCCTGATCATCCGAATGGTTGCAGATGAAGTTCGCGTCGAAGTCATCGAGGAAGGCGAACGGGCCGAAGTCGAAGGTGATGCCGAGGATCGACATGTTGTCGGTGTTCATCACGCCGTGGCAGAAACCGTAGGCCTGCCATTTGGCAATCAGTTCGGCGTTGCGCTCGACGATCTCGCGGAACATCGCCAGATACGGTTCCGGTTGCTCCAGGCACTCAGGGAAATGCATCGCCAGCACGTGCTCGCCGAGTTGCTTCTGCTGTTCTGGACGCTTGGTGTAGTAGAAATATTCGAAGTGGCCGAAGCGGATATGGCTTGGCGCCAGACGCAGGACCATCGCTGCGCGTTCCTGCTTTTCGCGCCAGACCGGGGTGTCGGAACCGATCACGCACGCAGCGCGCGACGAGGGGATGTTCAGCGCGTATAGCGCCTCGGAAGCAAGGAACTCGCGGATCGACGAACGCAACACCGCACGACCATCACCCATGCGCGAAAACGGCGTTTGCCCGGCACCCTTGAGGTGCAAGTCCCAGTGCTCGCCGGCCGCGTTGTACACCTCACCCAGCAGCAGGCCGCGACCATCGCCCAGTTGCGGCGTGTAGCCGCCGAACTGATGCCCGGAATAGACCATCGCCCGCGGTTCGGCATCGGCCCACAGCTTGTGGCCGCCGAACAGTTCGGCGAATTCCTGGGTTTCAGCGGTCGCCGGGTCGAGATCGAGCAAGGCCAGGGCCGCCGGGCTGGCGACGACCAGACGCGGATTGTCGATCGGCTCGGGCAGCACGTGAGCAGAGAACGCATCGCCCAGGCGGGCGAAGCGATTATCGAAGGTCAGTTCGTCGAGGGCTTTCAAGGGCCGGCTCCAGCAGAATGTCCGAGCATTCTGCTGGGATTAGACCGGTTAGTCGAGTTTGGCCGGCGGCGGCTCTTGCAGCGGTTTCTGATCGTCGGCGATCGGCACGATGGTTTTGGTTTCCGGCTCGATCGGCACCATCTTGTATTCCTGACCGTGAAGGTTCTTCAGGTAGACCTCCATCTGGCGGAACGAGATGTTGATGTGCTGCTTCTTGAACTCGCGGTTGATGAAGCGGTTGACCTCATCGAGCACCGGGTTACGGTCACCGAGGTCGCGCACGTGCATGCGCAACTCGTGGTCGAGGGTGCTTTCGCCGAAGTTGAGGAAGTACACGTGCGGCTCGGGTTCCTTGAGCACGCGCGGGTTCTCGCGGGCAGCCTTGAGCAGCAGTTCCTTGACCAGATCCAGATCGGAGCCGTAATCGACGCCGAGTTTCAGCGTGACGCGGGTGATGGTGTCGGTCAGCGACCAGTTGATCAGTTGCCCGGTGATGAACGTCTTGTTCGGGACAATGATGTCCTTGCGGTCGAAGTCGGTGATGGTCGTGGCGCGGATGCGGATCTTGCTCACCGTGCCCGACAGGTTGCCGATGGTGATGGTGTCACCGATCCGTACCGGGCGTTCGAAGAGGATCATGATGCCCGAGATGAAGTTGGCGAAGATCTCCTGCATGCCGAAACCGAGGCCGACCGACAGCGCCGCCACCAGCCATTGCAACTTGTCCCAACTGACGCCGAGGGTCGACAGGGTCGAGACGAAGCCGACGCCAGCGATCACGTACGACAACAACGTGGTGGTCGCGTAGGCACTGCCCTGAGCCAGATTGAGCTTGGACAGCACAAACACTTCGAGCAAGCCGGGCAAGTTGCGCGCGAGGGCAAAGGTGATGCCGATGATGATCAGCGCGCCGAGCATGTCGCCGATGCTGATCGGCACCATGCTCATGTTGGCGCCGGTGCCGCTGGTGTATTCGTAGAGGGTGATGTTGTCGAGGTACGAGAACACCGAAATCAGGTCCGACCAGACCCAGTACAGCGCGGCGATGAAGCCGCCGAGCAGGGCCAGGCGGATCAGGCGCAGGGACTGTTCGTTGACCTTTTCGATGTCCAGCGTCGGCTCTTCGATCACCGCTTCGCCATCGCCGGCTTCTTTTGCTGCCTGACGTTTGGCCAAGGCACGCTGATAGGCCAGACGCCGTGCGGCAACGCTCAGACCACGGACGAACGTGGCTTCGATCACCAGCCAGAACATCAGCAGGTACAGGGTATTGATCAGTCGGTCGCTGAGTTTCAGCGCGGTGTAGTAGTAGCCGAAGCACACCGCCACGAATAACGCGATCGGCAGCAGGGTGAACATCACGCCGACGGCTTTGCGGAACAGCGAAGTGTTCTCGTGGGCCGGGCTGCTGATCAGCAAACGGCTGAGCAGCCATGCCATCAGGGCGTAGCAAGTCAGCACCACCGGCATGCCGAGCACATCATCGGCCAGGGCCGCCGGTTGCAGTTCGGCGACGGCAACAATGGTCACCAGCGCCATGACCACCAGACCCAGTCGACGAATCCAGCCTTGCAGGAATTCGACCTGAGGCTTTTCCCAACGGAAGTGCAGTTCCGCCACGCCGCCCGGCGCCAGAATCCGGTAAGCGGTGTAGAACACCAGCCACGCCTGACCCATTTGCAGCAAAGCCGCGCCCATGTTGGCGTTCTGCCCGCGAGCGTCAATCTGCAACGCCAGACCACACAAGGCCAAGCCCAACGCGACCGGCATCGCCAACAGAATATTGATCAGGATCGCCTGCGGCGTGTGCCACTGGCTGTCACGTTTGAAGTGACCGATGTCCTGGTGAACCTTGTTCAGCCGCGCGTACAGATTCTTGCGCCGCCACAGCAGTGCACCGATCAGCAGCGCCAGCGGCAGGAACAGCAACGGACGCTGGGTCAGGCCGTCGGTCAGTTCGCTCAGACTCGAGGCCCACGGCAGGGTGTCGACCTGGCGTTTCAGGCGCTCCGGCACCGCGCGCATCCATTCCAGATCCAGCGGCTTGTTGCTTGGAATCCAGAACATCTGCTCATCGAGCGTCGCACGCAGCCCCTGCGCGGTGCTCAGCAGTTGTTTCTGATTGAGTTGCAGGGTGATCGACTCGTTGAGCATGGCGCTCAGTTCGCGATTCAGTCGCTCTAGGAGGTCGGCGCGGGTGTTGGCCAGATCCAGCAGGTTTTTGCGCAATTGCGGGGTGACCTGCTCCGGCGGCTGCGTGGATAGCAGGTTGTCGACATAGGCGGCCGGATTGCTCAGTTGCTCACGCTGCTGGCTGACGTCGAATTGCCACAAGCGAATGTCGGCGATCTGATCGGCCAGGTCGCGGTCGACCTTGAGCCGCGGCAGGGCTTGTTTCTGTTTATAGAGAATCTTCGACAGCAGCAGGCTGCCCTTGAGCACGCTGATCTGCTCGTCCAGCGCTGAATCGCTTTGGGTCAGGCTGTCGAGTTGCTGTTTGGTCTGCAGGTTCTGCTGGGTGACTTCGTTGAGGCGGTCAGTGCTTTTCAGCAGGTAGTCGGAGAGCTTGAGGTTGGCCGTGCTTTCGATGGCCAGCAGACTGCTGCTACCGGCCTTCTGCGCTTCGATCGACTGCTGGGTAACGGTTTCCTGCGACTGCGCCAGACGCTTCTGGTTGATCAGGGTTTGCAGTTCCTGAATCTCGCGGTCGAGGCGATCGGACTTCTCCGAGAGCAAGTCATGCTGGGCATTGCCCAAGTCTTGCAATTGGCTGTTGCCGGCCAGCTCCTGACGGCGCAACGGGATCAGCGCATTCAGCGCCGCCAATTCGGCGTTCAACTGATCGCGCTGCTCGGCGGTGACGGTTTTGCCCGCGTCCTTGCCGGACTTGAGGGTGTTGTTGATCTGCTGGATGCGCGTCTGGCTGGCGGAAATCTCTGCCTGAGCACGTTCGGGGCGAGTCTGCGCGGTGATGATCAGACTGTTGGCTTCGGCCAGCGCTTTTTGCAGATCACTTTGCTGGGTCGAGCGATCGGTGAGGATCTGCTCCAGCTGTTGGATCGACTCTTTGGGAAAACGCTGTGCCACCGGCACCACGGCCGTAGCCTTGAGGCGCGTCAGTTCACGGGTGCTTTCAATCGTCTGCTTGGGCGCGGTCGCCAATTGCTGCTTGAGATCGATCAGCTTTTGCTCGTAATCACGCTGATTGTTCAGCTGATTGAGCGTGTTCTGCAGGACGGTCTGCAGGGTCTTCTTATCGGCATCCGGCAGTTTGCTGTCGGCGAGCTTGTCGAGGCTGGCCTGCACGGCGTCGCTGGACGGTGGTTCGGCGGCATATAGCGGGCCGACAGTAAGACTCAGGCCCAGCAGGGCCGCGGCGAAAAAGGAGCGCAGGGTAGGCATAGAGACCGGTCAAGCAAGTGAGAGTGGACGCAGTTTAGAGGAAGAGCCCGGGGCCCGGGCGACTTCCTTCGGGGAATCTGACGCCCACTTTGCCGATCTTGTTCCCGTCCATGACCGCAACCGTCCAGTGGGTGTTGTTCCACTCCACCTGGTCACCGACGATGGGCGCACCGCCGACTTTCTGAGCAATGAAGGCGCCCAGGGTCATGTCCGGATCGATGCCCTCGGCCGGCAACCCGTAGAGCGCTGCAACCGCTTTAAGCTGGGCGTCTCCTTCAAGCACGAAATCACCGAAGAAGCGCAGATCGAGGCCGCGTTGCGGTGCCTGGCTGAACAGTTTTCCGAGGGCGCCGAGGTTGTGTTCATGGCCGATAACACACAGCAAATCATCGACTTCCAGCACCGTACTACCCGACGGATGGAGCAGTTGCTGGCCACGAAACAGTGCCGCGATACGTGTGCCTTCGGGCATTTTCAGTTCACGCAGGGGCGAACCGATGCACCACTTCTCCGCGCCGAGCTTGTAAACGAACAGCTCCCACTCGCTGGTGACGTGGACTTCCAGTGCCGCCCGGGAAATCGGCGCGGGCTCTGGCGGCACCGTTACTTTCAGCAGTTTGGCGACCCACGGCAGGCTCGTGCCCTGCACCAGCAGCGACACCAGCACGATAAAGAACGCGAGGTTGAAGTACAGCTGCGCATTCGGCAGCCCGGCCATCAGCGGGAACACCGCAAGAATGATCGGTACCGCACCGCGCAGGCCAACCCAGGAAATAAAAGCTTTTTCGCGCCCGTGGAACGCCTTGAACGGCAGCAGGCCGACCATCACCGACAGTGGCCGCGCGAACAGAATCATCCACAGCGCCAGACCGAGAGCGGGCAGGGCGATTGGTAGCAAATCATGCGGCGTGACCAGCAATCCCAGCACGAGGAACATGCCGATCTGCGCCAGCCACGCCATGCCGTCGAGCATGTGCAGAATGCCGTGACGGCTGCGTACCGGACGGTTGCCGATGACCAGCCCGCACAGATAAACGGCGAGGAAGCCGCTGCCATGCAGGGCGTTGGTCAGGGCGAATACCACCAGACCGCCGGCAATCACCAGAATCGGATACAGGCCGGCCGCCAGATTGATCCGGTTGACCAGTTGCAACATCAGCCAGCCGCCGCCGAGACCGATCACGCCGCCGATGCCGAACTCGCGGATCAGGTGGGTCAGGAGACTCCAGTGCAGGCCGGTCTGGCCGCTGGCGAGCATGTCGATCAGGGTCACGGTGAGAAACACCGCCATCGGGTCGTTGCTGCCGGATTCGATTTCCAGGCTGGCGGTGACCCGTTCGTTCAGGCCTTTGCCGCCGAGCAGCGAGAACACCGCCGCGGCGTCGGTCGAGCCAACGATGGCACCGATCAACAAGCCTTGAATCAGATTGAGGTCGAACAGCCAGGCGGCGGCCATGCCGGTCAGCCCGGTGGTGATCAACACCCCGACCGTGGCCAACGATAGCGCTGGCCATAGCGCCACGCGGAAACTGGATACCCGTGTGCGCAAGCCACCGTCGAGGAGAATCACTGCGAGTGCGAGGTTGCCGACCAGATAGGCCGTCGGGTAGTTATCGAAAATAATGCCGCCGCCATCGACCCCGGCGGCCATGCCGACAGCGAGGATGATGACCAGAATCGGGATGCCGAGACGGGAAGAAAGAGAACTGACGAGAATGCTTGCGCCTACCAGCAACGCGCCGATCAAGAACAGGCTGTTGATGGTCGTCGCATTCAAAGGCAGTACTCCAGAAGCGTAAAGACGGGCACAAACTGACCATGCAGTCTGCGTGCCAGCGATTCTAACCTGTTGAAATGTGATGCTGTCAAAAAGCTTTTTCAGCGGAGCATCAGGTTTTGTGTTCGGCGGGCGATTGCTGCCCTCACCCTAACCCTCTCCCGGGGGGAGAGGGGACTGATCGCGGTGTTTGTGCGAGGTGCATCGACCTGAAACTCCGAGTCGAACTCAGACTTTGAAAAGCATGAAAATCTGCCCCCTTCCCCCCTCTCCCGGGGTGAGAGGGAACTGATCGAGGTGTTTGTGCAAGGTACATCGACCTGAAAAGCCTGAGTCGAACTCAGGTTTTGAAAAACACGAAGATCTGCTCCCTTCCCCCTCGCCCCCTTGGGGGAGAGGGTTGGGGTGAGGGGGTAGCCTTTGATCTTAGAGGCTGAACCGCCCAACCATGTTGTTCAGGTCCAGCGCCAGACGCGACAGCTCATTGCTCGCCGCACTGGTCTGATTCGCGCCAGTCGCCGATTGCACCGACAGATCACGGATGTTCACCAGATTGCGATCCACTTCCCGCGCCACCTGCGCCTGTTCTTCGGCGGCGCTGGCGATCACCAGGTTGCGCTCGTTGATCTCGACGATGGCGGTGTTGATGGTGTCCAGCGACATACCCGCACCACGGGCGATGTTCAGGGTCGACTCGGCACGTTCGGTGCTGTTGCGCATCGAATCCACGGCGTGTTCGGTACCGCTCTGAATGCTGCCGATCATCCGCTCGATTTCGCTGGTCGACTGCTGCGTGCGGTGCGCCAGTGCTCGTACTTCATCCGCCACCACAGCAAAACCACGACCGGCTTCACCGGCCCGCGCCGCTTCAATCGCTGCGTTCAGTGCCAGCAGGTTGGTCTGATCGGCCAGACCACGAATCACATCCAGCACTTTGCCGATGTCGCGGGATTCATTGGCCAGATCGCCGATCAGGCTGGCGGTGCTCTGTACATCGGCGCTCATGCGTTCGATGGCGCTGACGGTTTCCTGGACCAGATCACGACCGTCGCCGGCCGAGGTGGTGGCGTTTTTCGACGCTTCCGAAGTGCTCACCGCGTTGCGTGCGACCTCTTCCACAGCACTGGTCATCTCGTTGACTGCCGTGGCCGCCTGTTCGATTTCGTTGTTCTGCTGAGTCAGGCCGCGCGCGCTTTCGTCGGTGACGCTGTTCAACTCTTCAGCCGCCGAAGCCAACTGAGTGGCCGAACCGGAAATGCGCTGCAGGGTGTCACGCAGCTTCGATTGCATCTTCGCCATGGCTGCGAGCAGGCGACCGGCCTCGTCTTCACCGTCAACGTGGATCGGCTGGGTCAGATTGCCTTCGGCGATGGTTTCCGCAGCGTCCAGTGCTTTGGAAATCGGTTTAGTGATGCTCACCGTCAGCAGCCAGGCGAACAAAAATGTCAGGCCGGTCGCGATCACCAGCAGAGTCACCACCAGATCAAACGCCGAAGAGTACTGGTCGGCCGCCTGCTGATTGGTCTCGCTGATCTGCTCGCCGTTGATCTGCATCAGACGGTTGAGCACGGTATTCATCGCTTCGGAGTTGTTCAGCAACTCGGTGTTGAGCAGGGTGCGCAGTTCATCCACCTGATTATTGCGCGACAGGCTCTTCATGCGGTCTTCGATCTGGCGGTACTGGCCGAGCAACTGCACGTACTGGTCGTAGGCTGCACGTTCTTCAGGGCTGCCGATCAGCGGCTCGTAATCGCTCTGAGCCTTGCGGATCTGCTGGTTGCGCATGTCCAGCAGTTCAACGGTTTTCTGCTGCACGTCCGGCTCGCGGTTGACCAGCAAACGGTACGACAGCACACGCAGGCGCAGGGTCAACTGGGTGAACTCGTCGAGGTTCTTGATGCTCGGCACGCTGGTGGACGAGATGTTCTCGGCTGCATCGCGGATTTTACTCATCTGATTAAGCGCAAACACGCCGAGAATCAGCATCAGGCCGCCGATCAGGGCGAAACCGGTAAACGCCCGTGGGGCGATATTCATATTGCGGAGGGACATGGGCGGATACCAAGAGAGGGCCGCTTCCATGCGGGCTGAGACTGCTGTATGGATGACTTATCGGTCATACGACTAAAGTCTTGAGGCACTGTGCGTATTTGTCGCAGAAGGGCTTGGGCGACGAAGTGCAGGAACCAGATCGGCAGATCACAGTCTTTAAAACTCGCAGGAACGGTCCGCCACCAGGAAAATCAAGGCCTTGCGCCGGTTTAACCCTGGCATCCGTGGTGACTTTTCTTTATCGTACGCGCCCTTTGAAAACGCTTGGAAGATCAAAATGTTGGAAGCATCCCTCAGCCAATTGGAACAGCTCGTCAGCGACCTGGTGCAACAGAACCAGACCCTCGCGCAAACCAACCAGACCCTGTCCACGGAACTGGCCCAGGCCAAGGATGAAAACGAAAGCCTGCAACTGAACCTGATGGAACAGGAAGAAAAGCACGGCGCCACCGCCGCCCGCATTCAGGCCCTGGTTGATCGCGTCAACGCAGGTCCTGTCAGCGCATGAACCACCACACAGCAGGGGTAAAGGTCGTCTCCATTCTCGGGGAGGACTATTCGATCAAGGCACCGGCCGGGGAAGAACAGACCCTGCTGGACGCGGCCATGATGCTCAAGGCAGCGCTGGACGACACCAAGCGCAAATACCCGACATTGATCGGTGACCGCTTGCTGGTGCTGGCGGCGATGAATCTGTGCTCGCAGCAGATCGAAATGAAGAAGCAACACAAAGAAGAACTCGACCGTTATCAAGAGCAAGTCAGCGCCACGGTCGACACCATCGCCAAGACCATCAACCAGGGTTGATGGAGCTGCGCACAACCAAAGAATAGATTGTCGACCGGGTTGTATACAATCGGCACGGCTGTTGCATTGTTTCGGCCACTTATTCTTTGGGGGTGCTCCATGCAGTTGTGGCGACGCAGTATTCAATGGCAGCTGATTCTCAGCATGGGCACCGCCCTGCTGGTCAGTATCCTGATCGTGGTTGGCATTTATACCCTGGTGGTCAACCGCCTCGCCCAGAGCTATCTGGTCGAACAAGCCCTGCCGTCGAGCATCGAAGCGACGCGCAACGATATCGAACGGATCCTCGTGCAACCGCTGACAGCGGCCAAAGATATCGCCAGTAATACGATGGTCCGCGACTGGCTCGCCTCGGGCGAAGACAGCAGCAAAACGGCTGGCTTCGCGCAGTATCTGGAAGGCATCCGCGCCGAACATAAAGCCTTCACCGCTTTGATAATCGGCACCGAATCCAATCATTACATCACCGAAAAAGGCCTGGACCGCACCCTCAGTCGCACCAAACCGGCCGACGCGTGGTTCTATTCCTTCCTCGACAGCAATCAGCCGCGCACTCTGAATATCGACAATGACGGGGCGACCGGAGAACTGGCGCTGTTCATCGATCTGAAGGTCGAGCAGGCCGGCAAAGTGGTCGGTGTGGCCGGGCTCGGACTGAGCATGAAAGAGCTGTCGGAACTGATTCACAACTTCAGCTTTGGTGAGCGTGGCAAGGTCTATCTCGTGCGTTCCGACGGTTTGATTCAAGTGCACCCGGAGGCGCAGTTCAGCGGTAAACGCACCTTGAGCGAGCAGATTGGCGCCAATGCGGCGCAGTCCGTCATGGGCCAGAAAACGGCGATCAGCAGCAGCTTCCAGAGGGATGGCGAAGACTTCCTCGCCTTCAGCCTGCCATTGCGCGATTTGGGCTGGACTCTGGTGGCCGAAGTGCCGCGGTCGCAGATCTACGCCGAAGCCCGTAAAGCGATGTGGATGAGCGGCGGCATTGGTCTGGCCGTGGCACTGGTGTGCCTCGCGTTGGTGGTGTGGCTGGCGCAAGGTTTGGTGCGGCCGATTCGCCAAGTAACAGCTGCGTTGGTAGCAATCGGTAGCGGTGGGGGAGATTTGACCCACCGGTTAGATTCCAGTCGCGCCGATGAGTTGGGCGACCTCGCGCGCGGCTTCAATCGTTTCCTCGACAGCCAGCGCGGGATGATCGCTGAAGTGCTGACCACCAGCGAGCGTCTGCGTACGGCTGTGGGGCAAGTGGCGAAAGTGGTGGAAAACACTGCCGAGCGTTCCGGCCGTCAGCAGGAAATGACCGACATGGTTGCCACCGCCGTTCACGAAATGGGCCTGACCGTGCAGGAAATTGCGCAGAATGCCGGCAACGCGGCACTGGCCTCGCAAACCGCGCGGGATGAAGCGATGCAGGCGCGGGAAGTGGTTGGCGGTTCGATCAAGCATATTGAAAGCATGTCGGATGAGATTGGCGTAGCGGCGGGCGCGGTCGGCGAGCTGGCGCATCAAGTGGCGTCGATTGATTCGGTGCTGGCGGTGATTCGCGGGGTGTCCGAGCAGACCAACCTGTTGGCGCTCAATGCCGCCATCGAAGCAGCTCGAGCCGGGGATATGGGGCGCGGCTTTGCGGTTGTTGCTGATGAAGTGCGCACCTTGGCGCGACGCACTCAAGCGTCTACTGACGAGATTCAACAGATGATCGGCAGCCTCAAGCAAGGTGCGGAAAACGCCGTGTCGTCTATGCGCACCGGTCAAGCCGCAACCGGCACCGGGGTTGAGTCGAGCCAGCGCACCGGGGCATCACTGACGGCGATTACCGGGCAGGTAGAGCGCATCAGTGACATGAACCATCAGGTGGCGACGGCGACGGAAGAGCAGTCGGCGGTGACGGAAGAGATCAACCGTAATGTGCAGGGGATTTCCGATCTGGCGCGGGCGACGGCGGGGGAGGTTAGGGCGTGTCGTGAGGATTGTCAGATGTTGCAGAGGCTGGCGGATGATCTGGCGCGGCAGATGGGTGGGTTCAAGTTGACTTGAGTGTTGAGCCAGAAAAGCCCCTCACCCTAGCCCTCCCGAAACGTCGGACCGCCCGTAGGGAGAGGGGACTGACCTTGGGATGCTTGAGTAATACGCCGACCTGGGAGTGCAGTACCGAATCCATAATCGACGCGGTTTTTCCGGTCGATGTATAGCGTCAGACACCTCGGTCGGCCCCCTCTCCCTCGGGGAGAGGGCTGGGGTGAGGGTCGGCTTTCAGAACCAGGCATCCTGCATCGCCAGGCACGTATCGTCCCGCGCCTCCAGCAACGCCAGTTCATGGTGGCACCCCGGCACTTCCCACGTCAGGAAATACCGCGCCGCCTGCAGCTTGCCCTTATAGAAGTCAGCATCCACCAAATTGCCCTTGGCCAACCCTTCCTCGGCACGAATCGCCTGCTCCAGCCAGCGCCAGCCAATCACTGTGTGCCCGAACACCTTCAGGTACAGCGCTGAGTTCGCCAGGCTGCTGTTGATCTTGCCCTGTGCCAGATCGGTCAACAAACCGATGGTCACCGTTTGCAGGCGCGCCACCAGTTTCTCCAGTGGCTCCCGCAGTGCGGTCAGCGAATCGTACGCCGTAGCGCGTTCAGCAGTGGTGGCGATCAACCGAATCAACTGCTTCAGCCCGGCACCACTGTTCTGCGCCAGTTTGCGCCCGAGCAAGTCCAGCGACTGAATGCCATGGGTGCCTTCATGAATCGGGTTCAAGCGGTTATCGCGGTAGTACTGTTCAACCGGGTATTCGCGGGTGTAGCCGTGACCGCCAAGAATCTGGATCGCCAGTTCGTTGGCCTTGAGGCAGAACTCCGATGGCCAGGATTTGACGATCGGGGTCAGCAAATCCAATAGCTCATGCGCCTGTTTGCGCTCGGCTTCGGACTCAAGCGTGGTGGTGTCATCGAACAACCGCGCGGCATACAAGCCAAGGTCAAACGCCCCTTCAACATAGGATTTCTGCGTCAGCAGCATGCGTCGTACATCCGCGTGCTGAATGATCGCCACTGGCGCCGTGGTCGGATCCTTGCTGTCCGGCACCCGCCCTTGTGGACGCTCGCGAGCATACTCCAGCGAATACAGATAACCGGCATAACCGAGCATCACTGCACCCATGCCAACGCCGATCCGCGCTTCGTTCATCATCTGGAACATGTAGCTCAAACCGCGATGCGGCTCGCCCACCAGATAGCCGACGCACTCACCGTTATCGCCGAAGTTCAGCGCTGTGGAGGTGGTACCGCGCCAGCCCATCTTGTGGAACAGCCCGGCCAGCAGCACGTCATTGCGCTGGCCGAGGCTGCCGTCATCGTTGACCAGAAACTTTGGCACGATAAACAGCGAGATACCTTTAACGCCCGCAGGCGCGTCCGGCAATTTGGCCAGAACCATGTGCACGATGTTTTCCGAGAGCGGGTGATCGCCGCCGGAAATGAAAATCTTGTTGCCCTTCAGGCGATAAGTGCCGTCGGACACCGGCTCGGCGCGCGTACGAATATCCGACAGTGACGAACCGGCGTGCGGCTCGGTCAGGGCCATGGTGCCGAAGAAGCGCCCGTCGATCATGGGCTGCAGGAAGCGCTGTTTTTGCTCGTCGGTGCCGAAGCTCTCGATCAGGTTCGCCGCGCCCATGGTCAGGAACGGGTAGGACGTCGAAGCGGCGTTGGCTGACTGGAAATGTGCGAAACAGGCTTGCGACAGCAGTGTAGGAAGTTGCATGCCGCCGGCGTCGAAACTTCTCGCGGCGTTGAGAAAACCGGCCTCGAGGAAGGCATCCACCGCCGGTTTCACTTCCGGAATCAGAATCGCCTTGCCGTCTTCATAGCGCGGTTCGTTCTCGTCGCCCTTGCGGTTGTGCGGTGCAAAGTACTTCTCGGCGATGTTGCGCGCGGTGCCGATGGCGGCGTCGAAGGTCTCGCGGTTGTGCTCGGCAAAACGCTCACGCCGGGTCAGGCCCTCGGCATCGAGGACTTCATACAGCTCGAAAGCCAGATTGCGGGAACTGAGCAGCGTCTCGGACATGGCGGCCTACCTGAAATTGGGGTTGGGCCGAGTCTAAGGCGGGGGAATAGAGGCTGGATAGGATGATTGATGAGAGTGATGCAGAGGTGAGGGCGACACTAATCAAATGTAGGAGTGAGCCTGCTCGCGATAGCGGTCTGTCAGACACATTTATTCTAACTGACAGACCGCTATCGCGAGCAGGCTCACTCCTACAGGGGTTTACATTCCAGGCGACCATTGCGGTCGCCTGGATTTACAGCGGTTTAGCCGATTGTCATCAAGCTGGCATTACCACCCGCCGCAGCAGTGTTAACGCTCAACGCCCGCTCGATCACCAGACGCTCCAGGGCAATATTGGTCTCGCCCTGGGACAAGCCCTGAACCCCAACAATCGCGCCGGCACGCTTGGCAATCTGCTGGCAAACGCCGCGCAACTGGTCGGAATGGCCGTGATGCAGAACCGCATCGAACACCACCTCATCCTTGTTCCAGTCAGCAACCAGCTTGATCCGCGCCTGAATGTCCTTCGGCAGGCGTGCGAACAAGGCCTTGCTGATGTCGGACTCCGGCCATACCGCCGAACCGCCTACGGCCAATACCGCAGCCAGTTGCGTCAGCAGATCACCTTCAACCTCCGCCAGGCACAGCACGTGCTCACGCGGCAGGATCGCGTAACTGTTCTTCTCACCGGTCGGGCCGGCCAGCGTACGGGTAATGCCGCTCTGCGATTGCGCAGCGTACTGCACGCACAGAGTGCTCAGGTCGGCGTACTTGTTGCTTTCAGCCCAGGCTTTCAGCGCGTTCAACGGTTTGCTCATGGCATCGCGCAGGCGAACGTCCGGGGCGACAACAGCATCACCGCGAGCGAAGGATTGTTCGATGGCGTCGGTAGGCCGCGTCGACAGCAAGCGGTACAGGTACAGCGGGCCACCGGCTTTCGGGCCAGTACCCGACAGACCTTCGCCGCCGAATGGCTGCACGCCGACCACGGCACCAACGATGTTGCGGTTAACGTAGACGTTACCGGCGTTGACGTTGTCGATCACCTTGGCGATGGTCTCGTCGATCCGGGTGTGCACGCCCAGCGTCAGGCCGTAGCCGGAAGCGTTGATCTGGCCGATCAGTTGATCGATCTCTTTGCGCTTGTAGCGCACCACGTGCAGCACCGGACCGAAGATCTCGCGTTGCAGCTCGTCAAAGCTTTCCAGTTCGATCAGGGTCGGCATGACGAAGGTGCCGCGTTTGACTTCTTCAGTGTCGGCAATCGCCACTTGGTACACGTTGCGACCTTTGTCGCGCATGCCCTGGATGTGCTTGTCGATGCCAGCCTTGGCTTCGGCGTCGATCACCGGGCCGATGTCCACGGACAGGCGCTCAGGGTTGCCGAGACGGCTTTCAGCCATGGCACCTTTGAGCATTTCGATGACGCGATCGGCGGAATCTTCCTGCAGGCACAGTACGCGCAGCGCCGAGCAACGCTGACCAGCGCTGTCGAAGGCCGAGGAAACGACGTCGATCACCACTTGCTCGGTCAGAGCCGACGAATCGACGATCATCGCGTTCTGGCCACCGGTTTCGGCGATCAGCGGAATCGGACGGCCCTGGTTGTCGAGACGGCCGGCGATGTTGCGTTGCAGCAGACGCGCGACCTCAGTGGAACCGGTGAACATCACGCCTTTGACGCGCTCATCGCCAACCAGACCGGCGCCGACGGTTTCACCGCGACCCGGCAGCAGTTGCAGCACGCCTTCCGGAATCCCGGCTTCGAGCAGCAAGCGCACGGCTTGCGCGGCCACCAGCGGAGTTTGCTCGGCAGGCTTGGCCAATACCGGGTTACCGGCAGCCAATGCCGCAGCGACTTGGCCGCTGAAGATTGCCAGCGGGAAGTTCCACGGGCTGATGCATACGACTGGGCCCAATGGGCGGTGGGCGTCGTTGCTGAAATCGTTGCGAGCCTGCACTGCGTAATAACGCAGGAAGTCGACGGCTTCGCGGACTTCGGCGATGGCGTTGGCGTAGGTCTTGCCGGCTTCACGAGCGAGCAGGCCCATCAGCGGCTGGATCTCGCCTTCCATCAAGTCAGCGGCACGTTCCAGAATCGCTGCACGTTCGGCGGGCGGGGTGGCCTGCCAGATCGGCGCAGCGTTCAGCGCGCATTGAATGGCGTTGTCGACGTCTTCAACCGTGGCTTCTTGAACGTGACCCACCACATCGCGGTGATCCGCCGGGTTCAGCACCGCTGCCGGGGTTTCAGTGCTGGACGCGCAACCGAGCATCGGCGCCGCTTTCCAGTCGGTGTGGGCAGTGGCGAGCAAAGCGCAGGACAGCGAAGCCAGGCGATGTTCGTTGGCCATGTCGATGCCGCTGGAGTTGGCGCGTTCGGCACCGTACAGATCACGCGGCAGCGGGATGCGCGGGTGCGGCAGGCCGAATCCACCTTCCACGGTCGCCATCTGCTCGATCTGCGCCACCGGATCGGCCACCAGCTCCTGAATCGAGATCGACTGGTCGGCGATGCGGTTGACGAACGAAGTGTTCGCGCCGTTTTCCAGCAAGCGACGTACGAGGTACGCCAGCAGCGTCTCGTGGGTACCGACCGGCGCGTACACGCGGCACGGACGGTTCAGCTTGCCTTCGGAAACTTTGCCTACAACCTGCTCGTAGAGCGGTTCGCCCATGCCGTGCAGACACTGGAATTCGTACTGGCCCGGGTAATAGTTCTGACCGGCAATGTGGTAAATCGCCGACAGGGTGTGGGCGTTGTGCGTGGCGAACTGCGGATAGATGACTTCCGGCACCGACAGCAGTTTGCGTGCGCAAGCGATGTAGGAAACGTCGGTGTACACCTTGCGGGTATAGACCGGATAGCCTTCCAGGCCTTCGACCTGGGCGCGCTTGATTTCGCTGTCCCAGTAGGCGCCTTTCACCAGACGGATCATCAGGCGATGACGGCTGCGGCGAGCCAGATCGATCACGTAGTCGATCACGTACGGGCAACGCTTCTGGTAAGCCTGGATGACGAAACCGATGCCGTTCCAGCCGGTCAGCTGCGGCTCGAAGCACAGGCGCTCAAGCAGATCCAGTGACAGTTCGAGACGGTCGGCTTCTTCGGCGTCGATGTTCAGACCGATGTCGTATTGCTTGGCCAGCAGGGTCAGCGACAGCAGGCGCGGGTACAGCTCGTCCATCACACGCTCGTACTGCGCACGGCTGTAACGCGGGTGCAGTGCCGACAACTTGATGGAAATGCCCGGGCCTTCATAAATCCCACGGCCGTGGGACGCTTTGCCGATCGAGTGAATGGCTTGTTCGTACGACGCCAGGTACTTCTGCGCATCGTGTTCGGTCAGTGCCGCTTCACCGAGCATGTCGTAGGAATAACGGAAGCCCTTGGCTTCGAACTTGCTCGCGTTGGCCAAGGCTTCGGCGATGGTTTCGCCGGTGACGAACTGTTCGCCCATCAGGCGCATGGCCATGTCGACGCCCTTGCGGATCATCGGCTCGCCGCTCTTGCCGATGATGCGGCTCAGCGAAGAGGTCAGGCCAGCTTCGTTGTGCGTCGAGACCAGTTTGCCGGTCAGCAGCAGCCCCCAAGTGGCCGCGTTGACGAACAGCGAAGGGCTGTTGCCCAAGTGCGGATGCCAGTTGCCAGTGCTGATCTTGTCGCGGATCAGTGCATCGCGAGTGCCTTTGTCCGGGATGCGCAGCAGCGCTTCGGCGAGGCACATCAGCGCCACGCCTTCCTGGGACGACAGGGAAAATTCCTGCAGCAGACCCTGAACAATGCCTGCACGACCGCCGGCACTTTTCTGGTTACGCAGTTTTTCCGCAATGGAGGCGGCGAGTTTGTTGGTGGCTTCAGCCATGGCGACCGGCAGGCGAGCCTGCTCGATCAGCATCGGTACCACTTCCGGCTCAGGGCGACGGTAAGCGGCGGTGATCGAAGCGCGCAGTACGGACTGCGGCAGGATGCTTTCAGCAAATTCGAGGAAGCATTGGTGGGCGTGATCGGTGTGGACTTCGCCCGCCTCATCGGCGTCCTTGGCGGTCAAACCGTTCAGCTCGGTCAGGGTTGCACCACCCTCGAGTTTTTCCAGGTAATTGAAAATTGCCTGCTTGATCAGCCAGTGCGGTGTGCGATCAATCGAGGTCGCGGCCGCCTTCAGGCGCTCGCGGGTCGGGTCATCGAGTTTGACCCCAAGGGTGGTGGTAGCCATATTTTTATCCTCATGGTTGCCACAGTTGCGTGGCATCAGCTGGCGGCAAGATTAGCCGTGCGCCGAAAGAGGTGCAACCGGGTGCAACCCTTTTTTTGTCGGAAAAATAAACGCTTCGTCAGGAATTATTTTCTGGTACGGAAGTGCCGCACTTGCTTGGTGCTTTTGCTTCTAGCAATGCGCTTTGACTGCGCTAAAAGGGAGCAAAAACTGCCTGTTTCTCGGAATATCCGACTAGGTGCAACTAATTCGCGCGAAACTGGTTGCACCTTTTTTGGTTTGTTGCATAGCATTCGCGCCCTAGGTGCAACCGGGATAACCCGGTGCATCGGCTGGTGGCTTTCCTGGGGAAACATCAGTCCTAAATGCGCGGGATCGCGAATCGTCTGCCAAACGTCATCGTTTGCGCGCGGTTCATCACCGCTGCTACATAAAAACAAAGCCAGGGCGTAACTTAATGAGCGTAAGCAATCCAACACTGATCACGTTCGTGATCTACATCGCAGCAATGGTGCTGATCGGCTTCATGGCCTATCGCTCCACCAATAACCTGTCTGACTATATTCTCGGTGGTCGCAGCCTCGGCAGCGTCGTCACCGCGCTGTCTGCCGGTGCTTCCGACATGAGCGGCTGGTTGTTGATGGGCCTGCCGGGCGCCATCTACATGTCCGGTCTGTCCGAAAGCTGGATCGCCATCGGCCTGATCGTCGGTGCCTACCTGAACTGGCTGTTCGTTGCCGGCCGTCTGCGTGTGCAGACCGAACACAACGGCGATGCCCTGACCCTGCCGGACTACTTCTCCAGCCGTTTCGAAGACAAAAGCGGCCTGCTGCGCATCATTTCGGCGATCGTGATCCTGGTGTTCTTCACCATTTACTGTGCCTCCGGCATCGTGGCTGGCGCCCGTCTGTTTGAAAGCACCTTCGGCATGTCTTACGAGACAGCGTTGTGGGCCGGTGCTGCGGCGACGATTGCCTACACCTTCGTTGGCGGCTTCCTCGCGGTGAGCTGGACTGACACCGTACAAGCCACGCTGATGATTTTCGCGCTGATCCTTACGCCGATCATCGTCCTGCTGGCCACTGGCGGCGTCGACACCACGTTCCTGGCCATCGAAGCCAATGATCCAAGCAACTTCGACATGCTCAAAGGCACGACCTTCATCGGCATCATCTCGCTGATGGGTTGGGGTCTGGGCTACTTCGGTCAGCCGCACATCCTCGCGCGTTTCATGGCGGCGGATTCGGTGAAGTCGATTGCCAACGCCCGTCGCATCTCCATGACCTGGATGATCCTGTGCCTGGGCGGCACCGTGGCCGTGGGTTTCTTCGGTATTGCTTACTTCTCGGCACACCCGGAAGTTGCCGGCCCAGTCACCGAGAACCATGAACGTGTGTTCATCGAACTGGCCAAGATCCTCTTCAATCCATGGATTGCCGGTGTGCTGCTGTCGGCGATTCTCGCCGCTGTAATGAGCACCCTGAGCTGCCAGTTGCTGGTGTGCTCCAGCGCCCTGACCGAAGACTTCTACAAAACCTTCCTGCGTAAATCCGCCTCCCAGGTTGAACTGGTCTGGGTCGGCCGCGCCATGGTGCTGTTGGTTGCGCTGATCGCGATCGCGATGGCAGCCAACCCGGAAAACCGCGTACTGGGTCTGGTGTCCTACGCCTGGGCCGGTTTCGGTGCTGCGTTCGGTCCGGTTGTGCTGATCTCGGTTATCTGGAAAGAAATGACCCGCGACGGCGCACTGGCCGGTATTCTGGTCGGCGCGATCACCGTGGTGGTCTGGAAGCATTTCGAACTGCTGGGTCTGTACGAAATCATCCCGGGCTTCATCTTCGCCAGCCTGGCCATCTACATCGTCAGCAAGATGGGCGAGCCGACCAGAGGCATGGTGCAGCGCTTCGAAGCGGCGGAAAAAGATTTCCACCTGAACAAGTAATTGTTCTGAGCTGAAGCTCACCGGAAAACGGCCCGTTTCCTACAGGAGGCGGGCCGTTTTTTTGTGCCTGCGATTTCTCTGATTCACCGTGCTCCCCTGTAGGAGTGAGCCTGCTCGCGATAGTGGTGTGTCAGTCGACATCAATGCTGAATGTCAGACCGCTATCGCGAGCAGGCTCACTCCTACAGGGGGTCGGTGGTGGTTTTGGAGGATTTGTCTGTAGTTGAAGGCGCCGATTTTTGCAGGGTTTTTCGTCAATGAAGGTAGGGCAAATCTGATTTTTCCGTCACCCACTCATCACCCCTTGCCCCTCATGCAGAATCGCCCGCCCTTCATTTTGCAGAGAGACATCGGATGTTCGCGCCTGCCAATCAACCGCGTTTCACGTTGACCCTCGAAGGCGCCCAGCATGACCTCAAGGTCCTTGAGTTCACGGGCAAGGAAGCCATCAGCCAACCGTTCCGCTTCGAGCTGGAACTGGTCAGCGAGCGGCCGGATCTGGACCTTGAAAGCCTGCTGCACTGTCAGGCGTTTCTGCGCCTGGATGCGCAGGGTTCCGGTATCCATGGTCAGATTTATCAGGTCGGGCAGGGCGATTCCGGGAAACGTCTGACGCGCTATCATGTCAGTCTCGTTCCGCGTCTGACGTACCTCGGGCAACGGATCAATCAGCGGATCTTCCAGCATCTGACGGTTCCGCAGATTGTCGCGCAAGTCCTCAAGGATCATTCGATCTTGCGTGATGCCTTCGAATTTCGCCTCGGCAGCGAATACCCGGTGCGCGAGTATTGCGTGCAATACGCCGAGAGTGATCTGGCCTTCATTCAGCGGTTGTGTGCAGAGGTCGGCATTCACTACCACTTCCAGCACAGTCCCGAAGGCCATCTATTGGTGTTCGGCGACGACCAGACGGTGTTTCCACGTCTGGCTGAGTCGACGGTATATCTGCCGGGCAGCGGCATGGCGGGCGGAGCGCGGGCGATTCAGCGTTTCAACGTGCGGGTGGAAACCCGCACCAGCGTGGTGACCCGGCGCGATTACAATTTCATCAAGCCGCGACTGCAGTTGGAAAGTCGTGTCGACGCTGAGCAGCGCCCAGTGCTGGAGGACTATCACTTCCCTGGCAATTTCAACGATCGTGAAACCGGCAAGCATCTCGCCCAGCGGGCACTTGAGCGACATGTCGCCGATTACCGTCAGGCCGAAGGCATCAGCGACGAATCCGCATTGGTTTGCGGACATTTCCTGCAACTGACCGAGCATCCGCGCCATGACTGGAATGACCTGTGGCTGCTGACTGCCGTTGAACACCATGGCCGCCAGCCGCAAGTGCTGGAGGAATCGGTGACCAGCGATGGGGAAGGTTTCCAGGGTTACCGTAATACCTTTCTCGCCACGCCGTGGGACGTGTTCTTTCGCCCGTCGCTGGGGACGGAAAAGCCACGGATGCCCGGTTACCAACCGGCTGTTGTGACCGGGCCGAAAGACACTGAAATCCACTGCGACGAGTACGGCCGGGTCAAGGTGCAGCTCGCATGGGATCGCGACGGAGAATTGAACGAGCATTCCAGTTGCTGGCTGCGCGTTGCCACTAATTGGGCCCACGACCGTTACGGCAGCGTTCTGATTCCGCGAGTCGGCATGGAAGTGCTGGTCGGCTTCATCGATGCCGACGCTGACAAACCCTTGGTCGTGGGCTGCCTGCCCAACGCCGCGACACCGATCCCGCTGGATCTGCCAGCGGACAAGACCCGCAGCATTTTCCGCACTCAGAGCAGCCCCGGCGGTGGCGGCTACAACGAACTGCGCATCGAGGATCGCAAAGGCTCCGAGGAAATCTACCTGCGCGCCCAGCGCAACTGGACGCAGCATGTGATGAATGATCAACAGGTGCAGGTCGACAACCAGCGCAGCATCGTCGTCACCGGCACCGCCCGCCATGAGTTAAAGGCTGATGAGCAGCGCATCACCCACGGCCGGCGCCAGACTGAAGTGAAGCAGGACGACCATCTGAGCGTGATCGGCGACCGGCATATTCGCGTGAGCAATCAGGCGATCAGCGCCAGTGGGCAATTCCACGTCAGCGCCGGTCAGCAAGTGGTCATTGATGGCGGGGCGAGTGCGACGATTCAGGCCGGTGGGCAGTGGATCAACATCGGTCCCGGCGGCATTTTCAGCAGCGTGCCGATTGTCGTGGGCGGCGCACCGATGGCGGCGATGAGTGCCGCACCTGTGGCGCCGGGATTGCCGGAGAAACTCACCGCCGCGCCGGCAGCCATGCTGACCGCCGCACAAATCATGAGCCTCAAGGGTGATGCGCCATTCTGCGAAGAGTGTGAACGTTGCAAGGACGGTCTCTGTGCAGCCTGATTTTCTTTTGCCTGCCGAATGGTTGGCGCGGGAACCGTTGAGTGCATCCGAGCAATTGTTCGTGGTGTTCAGCAATGCCAGCGAGGCGAAGCCGCTTGAGGCCTGGCCAGAAATGGCGAGTCCGATCTGGGCCGAGACGATCTATGCCGAGTGGGATGCGGTGATGCCTTACGTGGGAATTGTCGCCGCTGACAGTGAGTTTCTGCATTGGGTCGCCACTACCGAGTCGCAGGATTGGGGATGGCTGGCGGTGTCTTCGGCAAGCCTTGAAGAGGTGGTGGCGCACTTTCGCAGTCTCACCCAAGTGCTGATGCCGGGCGGCAAAACGGTGTTTTTCCGTTTCTGGGACGGGCGCTTTCTGTTGCCGATTCTTCAGGCCGATAAGGTGGATGCGGCACAACTGTTTCCGCTGATCGGGCGTTGTTTGATCAATGGTCAGGCGCTGGGAATTGGCGGCAGGGCGCAGGTGTCGGGGCGGGCATTTCCGTGGTGGCAGGTGCCGGCTTCGGTGCTGGCGCAGCAGGGTAATGACGTTCGAACGGCCAATGCGTTGCAGTGGTTGAGCGAGGAACATCCGACACTTTTCGAAGCCTTTCCAGAGGCAGTTTTGCGTTGCAAGGTGAGGCGGTTTTTTCAGGTTTCAATGTCGGAAGAATCGTCGCGATTGGCGTTGCTGGCGTTTTTGCTGGCAGAGTCAGAGTGAGTTTTCGGGGTGAAGGTCTCGGACGATTCCTTCAAGTTGCGGCGGTTTTCATGAACGGGTAGGCGGTGGGTTGCTGGGATAGTCTTTTCGTTGTCACTGCGAGAGTGGTGGCAGGGTGAAAGATCTTTTGACTTTGATGGGTGGAATGTACGCATCCTGAGTGTTGATAAAACTGTTGAACGCCTCGGAGTTGTAGACCTTCAGGCAGCCAAAAAACACGACTTTTTCATTCGAGTATTTGCTGTTTGAAGGTGTCTGCTCGTAAGCCGTCAATACGTAGTTTCTGGTTTCTTTATAGGGGTCGTGCAGTACTTGCAGTGTGTCTTCATTTTGCAGGATGGAATGCATGCCTGTGCCCATGAACGAATAGGCATTGGCGGACAGTGCAATGTCTTTTTTAAGCGCGGAGTGTTCGTTGAATGACGCCAGAATGCAGTGGCTCAGGCCATGGTTTTTGAGTGTCTGGCGTGCCTGTTCAATGTGGGTTTCGTCGGCAAGGGCGAGGTATGGGCTAAGCAGGCTGAATAAGCAGATGATCAGATATCGCATGAGCTTTTGACTTCCTGTCGTTCATGGTTAGCCAGTTTAACGCCATAAAAGCAAAGCCCCTCACCCTAGCCCTCTCCCAGAGGGAGAGGGGACTGACCGAGTTGTCTGGGTGATGGACGCCGACTTGCGACTTCAGTGGTGAACTTCGCTTGGCCAAGCCTGAGATCACGCCGATTATTCAGGTCGATGTAACTCGCAAGATCACCACCGTCAGTCCCCTCTCCCTCCGGGAGAGGGCTAGGGTGAGGGAAAGGCTTTTGTCCGCTCGGCTGCGAACCCCTGACTTGCCGCCCGGTAAAAGGTAAACTTTGCGCCCTTCGCAGGAGCAGCCATGAATTATCGTCACGCCTTCCATGCCGGCAATCACGCCGATGTGTTCAAACACCTGACCTTGACCCGCCTCATCGCCCTGATGTCGCGCAAGGAGCAGCCGTTTGCCTATCTCGACACACACGCCGGCATCGGTCTGTATGACTTGCAGGGTGATCAGGCCAACCGTACCGGTGAGTACCTGGAAGGTATCGCGCGCTTGTGGGATCAGCCGGATCTGCCGGCGCTGACCGCCGACTACATGAAGGTGCTGCACGAGATGAACCCGGATGGCCAGTTGCGCTATTACCCGGGGTCGCCGGAGCTGGCGCGGCGTCTGACGCGGCCGCAGGATCGGGTGATGCTCAACGAAAAGCACCCGGAAGACGGCGTACTGCTCAAGGACAACATGGCCGGTGATCGTCGGGTCAAAGTTCATCTTGGCGAAGGCTGGCACGTCGCTCGAGCGATGTTGCCGGTGCAGGAAAAGCGTGCGGTGATGTTGATTGATCCGCCTTTCGAACAGCTCGACGAGATGCAGCGTTGTGCGGCGTCGTTGAAAGAGGCGATTGGCCGGATGCGTCAAACCGTGGCGGCGATCTGGTATCCGGTGAAGGACCAGCGTGCGTTGCGTCGGTTCTATCAGGATCTGGCCGGTACCGGTGCGCCGAAGTTGCTGCGCGTGGAACTGCTGGTGCATCCGCTGGATACGCCGAACAGCCTGAACGGCTCGGGCATGGCGATTGCCAATCCGCCGTGGGGCCTGGAGGAAGAGTTGCGTGAGTTGCTGCCGTGGTTGTCGAAGAAGCTTGGGCAGACCCAGGGTGGGTGGCAGATGGATTGGTTGATTGCCGAGAGCTGATCACTGACTGATCGTTCCCACGCTCCGCGTGGGGACGCAGCCCGGGACGCTCCGCGTCCCAACAGCGGACGCAGAGCGTCCATTGAGGCATTCCCACGCAGAGCGTGGGAACGATCCGTCGACGGGGTCAGTTACCCGCCAGGCTCGGTGGCATGCACACGCCGGTGCCGCCAATCCCGCAGTAGCCTTCAGGATTCTTCGCCAGATACTGCTGGTGATACGTCTCGGCGAAGTACACGGTCGGAGCCTGTTCGATCTCGGTGCTGATTTCGCCCAGACCTGCTTTCGACAGCTCAGCCTGGTAGGTCGCTTTGCTTTTCAGCGCCGCATCCAGATGCTCAGGCGAGGTCGCGTAGATCACCGAGCGGTACTGCGTGCCGATGTCATTGCCCTGACGCATGCCCTGCGTCGGGTTGTGCAGTTCCCAGAACATTGCCAGCAGCTCTTCGTAGCTGACTTTATCCTTGTCATACACCACCAGCACCACTTCCGCGTGGCCGGTCAGGCCCGAGCAGACTTCTTCGTAAGTCGGGTTCGGCGTGAAACCGCCGGCATAACCGACGACCGTGCTGACCACGCCTTCGCGCTGCCAGAAGCGGCGCTCGGCGCCCCAGAAGCAGCCCAGACCGAAAATGGCAAAGTCGACGTCCTGGAAAAACGGGCCAAGCAGTGGGGTTTCTTCGAAAACGAAGTGCTTTTCAGGCAGGGTCATCGCGGTTTCGCGGCCGGGCAAAGCTTGTTCTTTAGTCGGGAGCACGTTTTTGTTCACCAGAATTTCCGAGCGCAGAACCATGATCGTTCCTCTCAGTCAGGTTGGAGGTAAAAAGTCAGACCGCCAGTGTGCCCAATGATGCCCGACTTCGCACTATCCAAATGTGGGAGCGAGCCTGCTCGCGAAAGCGGTATGTCAGGCAATGTTGATGTCGACTGACTCTCCGTCTTCGCGAGCAGGCTCGCTCCCACAGGGGGAGTGTCTTCTAGAGGAACAGCTTGTGGTGATCAGAGGCAGAGCGGGCCGCGCGGGTAGCGTTTCAGCGCTTGAATGAGTTCTGCGCCGGGGATCGGCCGGTCGAACAGGTAACCCTGGCCGACGTCGCAACGATGCCGACGCAGGAACGCCAGTTGTTCGGCAGTCTCGATGCCTTCCGCCACGACCTTGAGTTTCAGGTTGTGGGCCATGGCGATCACTGCTGAGGTGATTTCCATGTCGTCCTGATTGTCGGGGATTTCGTGGATGAAGCTGCGATCGATCTTGATGATGTCGATCGGGAATTTCTTCAGATAGCTCAGCGACGAGTAACCGGTGCCGAAGTCGTCCATGGCCAGCGTCAGCCCGAGGCGCTTGAGCTGGTCGAGCTGCAAGTGCGTGTCTTCGGTGGCTTCCAGCAGCAGGCCTTCGGTCAGCTCCAGTTCAAGCAGATTGGCCGGCAGCGCTTCTTCCTTGAGAATGTTGGCGATGGAGGCGACCAGATCCGGATCGGAGAACTGTTTCGGCGACAGGTTGATCGCCACCTGCAGATTGCCCATCCCAGCAGCGGTCAGCGCTTTGCTCATGCGGCAGGCCTGACGGGCGATCCACTTGCCGATCGGAATGATCAGGCCGGTTTCTTCGGCGACGCTGATGAACTGGTCCGGGCGGATCATGCCGCGTTCCGGGTGATTCCAGCGCAGCAGCGCTTCCATCCCCAGCAGACGCCCGCTGCGCAGGCACAGCTTGGGCTGATAGAACACGTCCAGCTCGTTCTGGGTCAGGGCGCGACGCAGGTTGTTCTCGACGAACAGTTTGTAACTGGCCTCGGCATTCAGCGCTTCGGTGAAGACTTGCACCTGATGTTTGCCGTTGGCCTTGGCCTTGTGCAGCGCCAGACCGGCGTTACGCATCAGGGTTTGCGGGTCGCGACCGTGCAGCGGCGCGCAGGCCAGGCCGACCGAACCGGTAACGCTGATCAACTGGTTGTCGACGAACATCGGTTTATCCAGCGTCGCCAGCAATTGGTTGGCGATCTGCTGGCCGGTCGCCAGATCGGTATCGTCGAGCAGCACCGCAAACTCGTTACTGGCGAAGCGCGCGAGGCTGCCGCTCGGGCTCAGACTATTGCGCAGACGCCGGGCCAGACTGATCAGCAGCTTGTCGCCGGTTTGGTGACCGAGGCTGTCGTTGATCCGTTTGAAGTTGTCGATGTCCACCAGCAACAGGCTGATCGGGGTATCGCTATCGCGGGCGAAGCGTTCGTCCAGATTGCGGATAAACGCCGGGCGATTGCCGAGGTTGGTCAGGTTGTCGGTGTAGGCCAGACGCTCGATGCGCTGCTGCGCCAGTTTGGTCTGGGTGATGTCTTCGTAGATGCCGATGTAGTGGGTCAGTTCACGGTTGTCGCCGTAGACCTTGGAGATCGACAACTGGCCCCAGTACGGTTCGAGGTTCTTGCGGCGGCTCTTGAATTCGCCCTGCCAACTGTTGCTCTTGGCCAGCGCCGAGGGCGCGTCGAACAACAATTCACTGAGGTTTTCCAGCGCCGGCAGCTCGGACAGGCGCTGGCCGTGGACTTCCTCGGTGGTGTACTGGGTGATCGCGGTAAAACTTGGATTGACGTACTCGACCACGCCGTCGCAATTGACCAGCAAAAACGCGTTGGCGCTTTGCTCGACCGCACGCTGGAACAGGTGCAGGGCGCTGGTGGCGGTGCGGCGGTTGTGGTTGTTGATGACTTGCGCGAACTGGTCGGCCAGTTCCCCGGCAAAGGCGATTTCGTCGGACTGCCAGGCGCGGGTGACGCCGGTCTGCTCCAGACACAGTACGCCGACGACCTGGCCGTCGACGCGGATGCTGGCGTCGAGCATCGCGTTGACGTCGCGCGGGCGCAGGGCCTCGGCCATCTCGCGGGTACGCGGGTCACGCATTGCATTGTGCGCATCGATGGCGCGGCTGCCGTGCAGGGCGTCCATGTAGTCGGGAAAGCCGCTGATGTCGATCACGTCCGGGAGAATGTACTCCTGGGTCGCGCGGTGATACGCGGAGATCGGCACCAGATGCTGGCCTTCGAGGTTCCACAGGCTGGCGCAGTCGATCTCATAGATATCGCAGGCGCAGCGGGTGATCAGTTCGGCGGCTTCTTGCAGCGAGTTGTGCGTGCTGTAGCGCTGGCGCGCGAGCAGCAGAATCAGGTCCTGCTGGGCGCGTACGCGCTCCAGGTGCTGCAGTTGTTCCTGCTGGGCGCGCTGGTTGAGTTCCAGAGCGATCTGCAGGCGGGAATTCTGGGTTTCGAGGTCAACGGAGGGCAGTGGCGGCGCTTCGTCGAAGACGTGATCGACCGCCAGCAGATAGCCGCGCAGCAGATGACGGTTGTGTTGTTTGTAGGCTTCGCCCAGTTCCAGAATGCTCAGCGCACCGGCCGCGGTGTGCAGGGTGTATCGCACCAGATAATGCGGGCTGGCGGTCAGCTGTTGCTGGATCGCGTCGTGCAGTTGATAACGCGCTTCGGGTTCCATCAGGCTGGCGTAGGGGGAGCCGACCAGCGCGCAAAGCTCGACAGCCGGCTGACCGAACTGGCGTTCACAGTTGGGATCGAGAAACAGCATGGCCCAACTGGCTTCATTCAAGCGCTCGAAACGCAGCATGCCGAGCCGCGAGGGCACAGGCAACTGCGTCACTACCTCGGCCGCCATACGGCTGGCGGCATCGGGTTGGCTCTTCATGAAGGGAACTCGCTTGGAAATATGCTGAACGCGCCGGGCTCGCGCCCTCTTTACTGTTGCCTGCGGCAAGGTTGCATCATTGCGGCACCGACTGACAAGAGAGATGAAGGCCAAGTGCTATAAGAATATGTCGGCTGCACTGAACATTTCTCCAGCGTGCGCTGAAAAGTAATCCAGTTGAATTGAAAGAACGCCGTTCCAGAGCGGTTCGTGCCCCGCAACGGCGTCCTTTGACTGGAAACTCAGCGCAGAGGAATGCTGATCGATTGCATGCGTTTGCCATCGCGGTCGTGGTAATTGACCTGAATCTGCCCGGCCTCGACCACCATGTGGGCGAAATTGTCTTCACTGACCACCGTGCTGGTCAGCTCATGCCGGTAATCGCCCGCCGCCGTGCGCACCAGCGGCTGATTCAGAATGAACGTGGACGCCTTGGCATAAGGCAGCAGTTTGCTGTTGCACAGCGGCGAGGAGACCACGGTGTGGACTTCGAAGTCCGGGTCTTCGCTGTGGGTCAAGCGAGCGGTCAGCGAGCCATGTACGTCTCCGGAGATGAACACGACATTCTTGATGCGTCGGGTGCGGATGGTCTCCAGCAGGCGCAGGCGCTGCTCGGGAAAGGCTTTCCAGGCGTCATCGCCGTGGAGCTTGCGGTCCGGATAGAACATCACGCTGGTGACCACGAACTTGACCCGCGCGGTGCTGTTGCTCAGCCATTTGAGCAGGGCCTGTTCCTGTGCCTCGTCGAGGATGCGTCGATCATCGGCTGACAAGTTGCGGCGGGTACGACTGTCAGTCACAAACCATTCGATATCGCCGTCGCTGAATTGATACCAGTATTGCTCAAGTGTCGAGTGATCTACTTCACCGTTAGTTGTCAGCGGATGTGCCGGACTATGACTGGCCTGATACAGATCATAAGCGGCCATGGCGTTACGGTATAAGTCGTCGTCGGATGTGCTGGCATTGGCGGGCCAGTTATCTTCGATTTCGTGATCGTCGAGAATCATGTAAGTCGAAGTGCCCGACATCAAACGTTGAATATTCGGTTGGGAAAACGCGGCGCGGTACTTGCTGAGGATATCTTTGTATTCGCGATCGGGTGCGAGCAGATTCAAATCGTCGACGTAGATTTGGTCGCCGGTCATCATTACTGCGCTGATCGGCGGTTGTATGCCTTCGATCACCTGATTGATGGACGCGAAGATCCGGTCGCCCAGTTGTGGCAGGGAAGCGATGCCGGCGGTCATGCGCAGATAGCGGCAGGAGCCGACGATATAGGCTCTGGGCTGCCGGGCTTTGCTGGAACGAGTGCGCAGGCGATAAATCTCGCGCGGCCATTGCAGCGGCAGTTCGGCGACGCTGTCCGGGGTATGCACGGGACTCATCGGACTGAACCAGCCGGCCTGATATTCATACTCGGTATCGCTACTCAAGTTATTGATTGCGAACACATGCGACATATCACGCCACTCGCTCAGGCGCGCAAAGTTACCTTTTGACCACGGTTGTGCACCGGCGGCGCGATAACGTACGCCGGCAAATACCAATGCATTGTTCTGCCGGTCGCCACGCATGAATATGCGTGCGTGATTAGTTGTAATGTGGCCGATAATCGGGCCGATAGTTGGTTTTAACATGTCGAATCCATTCGAATGAATTTTAATAAATATGTAAGTTTGCAAGTGTTGCTTAGTTGAATTGGTTGCGCCTAGGTTAGTTGCGTATTGAATAAAAAAGATCGGGGCCAAGTCGACCAGGGCTGTGGCCGAAATCAGCGCAGCTTGTGGGAAAAAGACGAGAAAGGATTTTCTTCAGGCAAAAAAAAGCCCCGCCAAACTGACGGGGTTGAGGTACGAGCGTGTGGCGCTCGAAAGGGTGCAGCAATCGGCCCTCCGTTGCCGGAGGGCCGATCGAGTTACAGCAGGATCGTGCGAATGTCCGCCAGCAGGCTGCCCAGACGCTGGGTGAAGCGTGCGGCAGCGGCGCCGTTGATCACACGGTGATCGTAGGACAGCGACAGCGGCAGCATCAGTTTCGGCTGGAAGGCTTTGCCGTCCCAGACTGGCTGGATGGTTGCCTTGGAAACACCGAGGATCGCCACTTCCGGCGCGTTGACGATCGGCGTAAAGCCGGTGCCGCCAATGTGGCCGAGGCTGGAAATGGTGAAGCAGGCGCCTTGCATGTCGTCAGCGGTGAGCTTCTTGTCGCGGGCTTTGGCGGCCAGCGCAGCGGCTTCGGCTGCCAGTTGCAGCAGGCTCTTCTGGTCGACGTTCTTGATGACCGGTACCAGCAGGCCATCCGGGGTATCGACGGCGAAGCCGATGTTCACGTATTTCTTGCGGATGATCGCTTTGCCGCTTGGCGCCAGCGAACTGTTGAAGTCCGGCAGCTCCTTGAGCATGTGCGCGCACGACTTGAGCAGCAGCGGCAGGATGGTCAGCTTGACGCCGGCCTTCTCTGCAACGGCTTTCTGCGCCACGCGGAACGCTTCCAGCTCGGTGATATCAGCCGAATCGAACTGAGTCACGTGCGGGATGTTCAGCCAGCTGCGGTGCAGGCTCGACGCGCCGATCTGCATCAGGCGAGTCATCGGCACTTCTTCGATTTCGCCGAAACGGCTGAAATCGACGACCGGAATCGGCGGGATGCCCGCGCCACCGGTTGCGCCAGCAGCAGCGGCCGGTGCTTCCTTGGCCTTCTGCATCATCGCTTTGACGTAAACCTGCACGTCTTCTTTCAAGATACGACCGTGCGGGCCGCTGGCACCGACAGCGTTCAGCTCGACGCCGAACTCGCGGGCCAGTTGACGCACGGCTGGGCCGGCGTGAACTTTCGCGCCCGGCTTGGCCGGTGCGGCGGCTGGAGCGGCGGCAGGTGCAGGTGCTGCGGCAGCCGGAGCTGCAGCGGCAGGAGCACTTGGTGCAGCAGCGGTAGCTGGCGCCGGGGCAGCAGCAGGAGCCGCGCCTTTGACTTTCAGCTTCAGAATCAGGTCGCCGGTACCGACTTCGTCATCCAGCTTGATGGAAACGCTTTCCACCACGCCAGCGGCAGGCGATGGAATTTCCATGCTCGCCTTGTCGGATTCCAAGGTGATCAGCGATTGATCAGCTTCGACGGTGTCGCCAGCCTTGACCAACACTTCGATGATCTTGGCTTTGCCAGCCGAACCGATGTCCGGAACGTGGATGTCCTGAACACTGTCAGCAACCGGTGCTGCTGGCGCGGCTGCCGGAGCAGGCGCGGCGGCAGCGGCCGGTGCAGCAGCCTGAGCCGGAGCGGCCGCAGCAGGGGCCGCAGCACCCGCCACTTCGAGGTCCAGAATCAGGTCGCCAGTGCCGACTTCGTCGTTGAGCTTGACGCTGATGGCCTTGACCACGCCAGCGGCAGGCGACGGGATTTCCATGCTCGCCTTGTCGGATTCCAGAGTGATCAACGATTGATCAGCTTCGACGGTGTCGCCGACCTTGACCTGAATCTCGATGATCTGCGCCTTGCCCGACGAGCCGATGTCCGGCACGTGCACTTGCTGAACCGAAGCGGCAGCAGGGGCAGCCGCTGGCGCGGCAGCTGCAGGAGCGGCAGCCGGTTTGGCTTCAGCTTTTGCAGCCGGCGCAGCAGCCGGAGCAGGGGCCGCTTCAGCGGCGCCCTCGACTTCCAGCTCAAGCAGTTCGTCGCCTTCTTTGAGACGGTCGCCCAGCTTCACTTTCAGGCTCTTGATGACGCCGGCTTTCGGGGCCGGCACTTCCATGCTGGCCTTGTCCGATTCCAGGGTCAGGATGCTCTGGTCGGCTTCGATACGGTCGCCGACCTTCACAAACAGTTCAATTACTTCACCTTCACCGCTGCCGATGTCAGGTACGCGAATGAGTTCGCTCACAAAATGTCTCCTCAGCAGTCCAGTGGGTTGCGTTTTTCCGGGTCGATGCCGAACTTGACGATGGCCTCAGCCACCACCTTAGGTTCGATATCACCACGGTCAGCCAGTGCTTCCAGGGCTGCCAACACCACGAAATGACGGTCGACTTCGAAGAAATGACGCAGTTTCTTGCGGCTGTCGCTGCGGCCGAAACCGTCGGTGCCCAGGACTTTGAATTCCTTGGACGGTACCCACTGACGGATCTGCTCGGCGAACAGTTTCATGTAGTCGGTAGAGGCGATGACCGGACCTTTACGGCCGTTCAGGCACTCTTCGACGTAGCTCAGCTTAGGCTTCTGGCCAGGCTTCAGACGGTTGCTGCGCTCGACAGCGAGGCCGTCGCGACGCAGTTCGTTGAAGCTGGTAACGCTCCACACGTCAGCGCCAACGTTGAACTCTTCACGCAGAATCTTCGCCGCTTCACGGACTTCACGCAGGATGGTGCCGGAGCCCATCAGCTGTACGTGGTGCGCCGCATCGCGGGTGTCTTCTTCGAGCAGGTACATGCCTTTCTTGATGCCTTCTTCGGCACCGGCCGGCATGGCTGGCTGCTGGTACGACTCGTTCATCACGGTGATGTAGTAGAAGATGTCCTGTTGCTCTTCGGTCATCTTCTTCATGCCGTCCTGAATGATCACCGCCAGCTCGTAGCCGTAGGTCGGATCGTAGGTGCGGCAGTTCGGGATGGTCGCGGCCAGCAGGTGGCTGTGACCGTCTTCGTGTTGCAGACCTTCACCGTTCAGGGTGGTACGGCCGGCGGTGCCGCCGATCAGGAAGCCACGGGTACGGCTGTCGCCAGCGGCCCAGGCCAGGTCGCCAATACGCTGGAAGCCGAACATCGAGTAGAAGATGTAGAACGGCAGCATCGGCTGGTTGTGGCTGGAGTACGAAGTACCGGCAGCGATGAACGAGCTCATGGCGCCTGCTTCGTTGATGCCTTCTTCAAGGATCTGACCTTTCTGGTCTTCCTTGTAGAACATCACCTGGTCTTTATCGACTGGCTCGTAGAGCTGGCCGACGGACGAGTAGATGCCCAGCTGACGGAACATGCCTTCCATACCGAAGGTACGGGCTTCGTCCGGGATGATCGGAACGATGCGCGGGCCGATTTCCTTGTCCTTGACCAGTTGCGCGAGGATCCGCACGAAAGCCATGGTGGTGGAAATTTCACGGTCGCCGGAGCCATCAAGGATTGCCTTGAGGGTGTCCAGGTCCGGCGTCGGCACGCTGAAGCTTTGTGCGCGGCGCTGAGGCACGAAGCCGCCCAGTGCAGTGCGACGCTCGCTGAGGTAGCGGGCTTCGGCGCTGTTTGGCTCTGGCTTGAAGAACGGCAGGTTCTCCAGCTCTTCGTCCTTGACCGGGATGTCGAAACGATCGCGGAACAACTTCAGGCTGTCGACGTCGACTTTCTTGGTGTTGTGCGCAGTGTTTTTCGCTTCGCCGGCACCGGTGCCATAACCCTTGATGGTCTTGGCGAGGATGACGGTTGGTTGTTCTTTGTGGTTGACCGCTTCGTGGTACGCCGCATAGACCTTGTACGGGTCGTGGCCGCCACGGTTGAGTTTCCAGATCTCGTCGTCGGACAGATCAGCAACCATCGCCTTGAGTTCTGGCGTGTTGAAGAAGTGTTCACGGACGAACGCGCCGTCTTTGGCTTTGTAGTTCTGGTACTCGCCGTCGATGACTTCGTCCATGCGACGTTGCAGGATGCCGTCGACGTCTTTGGCCAGCAGTGGGTCCCAGAAACGGCCCCAGATGACTTTGGTCACGTTCCACTGAGCACCACGGAACACGCCTTCGAGTTCCTGGATGATCTTGCCGTTGCCGCGAACCGGGCCGTCGAGGCGCTGCAGGTTGCAGTTGATGACGAAGATCAGGTTGTCCAGCTTCTCGCGGCCGGCCAGGGAGATCGCGCCCAGGGATTCCGGCTCGTCGCACTCGCCGTCGCCCAGGAAGCACCAGACTTTCTGTTTGCCCGGCTGGATGAAGCCGCGGTGTTCCAGGTACTTCATGAAGCGTGCCTGGTAGATCGCCTGAATCGGACCCAGACCCATGGATACGGTCGGGAACTGCCAGAAGTCAGGCATCAGCCAAGGGTGCGGGTAGGACGACAGGCCCTGACCGTCGACTTCCTGGCGGAAGTTGTTCATCTGGTCTTCAGTGATGCGGCCTTCCATGAATGCGCGGGCGTAAACGCCTGGCGAGGTGTGGCCCTGGAAGTAGATCAGGTCGCCGCCGTGTTCGTCGGTCGGGGCCTGGAAGAAGTAGTTGAAGCCGATGTCATACAGGGTCGCACTGGAAGCGAAGCTGGAGATGTGACCACCCAGGTCAGAATCTTTCAGGTTCGTACGCATTACCATGGCCATCGCGTTCCAGCGTACCAGCGAGCGAATGCGGCGTTCCATGAACAGGTCGCCAGGCATGCGTGCTTCGTGGGTTACCGGGATGGTGTTGCGGTAAGGCGTGGTGATGGCGTAAGGGAGCTGCGAGCCGCTGCGGGTCGCGAGTTCGCCCATACGGGTCATCAGATAGTGAGCACGGTCTTCGCCTTCTTTGTCGAGAACCGATTCCAGGGCGTCCAGCCATTCCTGGGTTTCGACGGGATCGAGGTCTTGCATGGCTTGCTCCAGGGCGGAAAGGCTTCCAGAATCGGTTGCCTGAGTTTGCGACTGGCCTTGTGGGCAGACGATTTAAAATTCTTGGATTGCCGATAGGTTGTTCCGGCGGCGTGTAGTTTTACTACAAATCTTCCGGCATTTCAGCCTTTCGAATGTATAGACGAGTAGTAAAACTACAGAAGAATGGCTTGTGGCCTCCGGCTGCGTTGTGAGAATAATCGTTAAGGTTGGTCTTTTGCCATCCGAAAAAGGTGAAACTTTGATGTTCGCTGCCAAAGAGAAAGAAATTTCAGCTATTTCTAACTTTTGTTCGACAGTCCTCCGGGTAGCGGGTTTTCACCAATCACTACAAGCGGCCATTTACACGCCGATCAAGGATAGACCATGACCCTGCCCGTGCTTGCCGAACTGCCCGCCATTCTCCTGCCGTTGGTCACTCGATCCGAGCAGTCGTTCCGTACGGCCGTCGCCGCGCTGGAAGACGATCATGGCTTTGTGAACTGGACGCCAGAGCGCTGGGCGCAGTTCGCCCGCGTCACCGCCGCCAGTGAATTTGTCATTGAACAGAGCGTTCGTGACCCTTTGATGTTGTTGTCGCTGGTGCAGTCCGGCGAACTCGACCGGGCCTTTGCGCCGGGTGAATTGTGTGCGCAGATTGCCGCCGCGGTGAATGCTGCGCAGAGTGAAGATGAACTCGGCCGCGCCCTGCGCCGCCAGCGCGCTCGCCATCAAGTGCGGATCATCTGGCGTGACCTCACCCGTCAGGCCGATCTGGTGCAGACCTGCCGCGATCTCTCGGACATGGCCGACGCCACTATCGATCAAGCCTATCAATGGTTGTACAGCCGCCATTGCGAACAGTTCGGCACGCCGACCGGCCGCCGCAGCGGTGAGCCGCAGCAAATGGTCATCCTCGGCATGGGCAAGCTCGGCGCGGTCGAGTTGAACCTGTCTTCGGATATCGATCTGATCTTCGCCTACCCCGAGGGCGGTGAAACGGTGGGCGTTAAGCGCTCGCTGGATAATCAGGAATTTTTCATTCGCCTCGGCCAGCGCCTGATCAAGGCGCTGGACCCGATGACCGTTGACGGTTTCGTCTTCCGGGTCGACATGCGCCTGCGCCCGTACGGCTCGTCCGGCGCGCTGGTGCTGAGCTTCAATGCGCTGGAGCAGTATTACCAGGATCAGGGCCGCGACTGGGAGCGCTACGCGATGATCAAGGCGCGGGTGGTGGCCGGCGATCAGGTCGCGGGCGCGCAGTTGCTCGACATGCTGCGGCCGTTCGTTTATCGGCGTTATCTGGACTTCTCGGCGATCGAAGCGCTGCGCACCATGAAGCAGTTGATCCAGCAGGAAGTGCGGCGCAAGGGCATGGCCGACAATATCAAGCTCGGCTCTGGCGGCATCCGCGAGGTCGAGTTCATTGCTCAGGCCTTTCAACTGATCCACGGCGGTCGCGACTTGAGTTTGCAACAGCGTCCTCTATTAAAGGTGCTGAGCACGCTGGAGGGGCAAGGCTATCTGCCGCCGGCAGTGATCAGCGAGTTGCGCGAGGGCTACGAATTTCTCCGTTACACCGAGCACGCCATTCAGGCGATCGCCGACCGCCAAACGCAGATGCTGCCGGATGGCGCGCAGGATCAGGCGCGCATTGCCTTCATGCTCGGCTTTGCCGATTGGGATGCTTTCCACGAAAACCTGATGTTCTGGCGCGGTCGTGTCGCTTGGCACTTCGCTCAGGTGATCGCCGATCCCGATGACGATGAAGGCGCCGAAAGCGAAGTGGTGGTCGGCGGTGAATGGCTGCCGCTGTGGGAAGAGGCGCAGGACGAAGAAGCGGCCTGCCGTCAGTTGGAAGAGGGCGGTTTTGCTGACGCGAGCAAAGCCCTGAAAGCGTTGGCCGGATTGCGCAGCAGCCCGCAGTTGCGCGCGATGCAGCGGTTGGGGCGTGAGCGGCTCGATGCCTTTATTCCGCGTTTGCTCGCGCAGGCAGTGGAACACGCCAACCCGGATCTGGTGCTTGAGCGGGTGTTGCCGCTGGTGGAGGCGGTTGCCCGGCGTTCGGCTTATCTGGTGTTGCTGACGGAAAACCCCAGTGCCTTGCGCCGCTTGCTGACGCTGTGCGCGGCGAGCCCGTGGATTGCCGAACAGATCACGCGCTTCCCGCTGCTGCTCGATGAATTGCTTAACGAAGGTCGCCTGTTCAAGCCGCCCTTGGCCCCAGAGTTGGCTGCCGAGTTGCGCGAGCGCCTGACGCGGATTCCCGAAGACGACCTCGAACAACAAATGGAAGCCCTGCGTCATTTCAAACTGGCGCACCGCTTGCGCGTCGCCGCCTCGGAAATTGCCGGCAGCCTGCCGCTGATGAAAGTCAGCGATTACCTGACCTGGCTGGCCGAGGCGATTCTCGAGCAAGTGCTGGCCCTGGCTTGGCGCCAGACCGTGGCCAAGTACGGCACGCCGCTGCGCACCGACGGCACCTTGTGCGATCCCGGTTTCATCATTGTCGGTTATGGCAAAGTCGGCGGTCTGGAACTGGGGCATGGTTCGGATCTGGATCTGGTGTTCATTCACGACGGCGATCCGCAGGCGGAAACCGATGGGCCGAAGTCGATCGATGGCGCGCAGTTCTTTACGCGGCTGGGGCAGCGAATCATTCACCTGCTGACGGCGCAGACCAACTCCGGTCAGCTCTATGAAGTGGACATGCGTCTGCGCCCATCCGGTGCTTCCGGGCTGTTGGTGAGTTCCCTCGGCGCGTTTGCCCGCTATCAGGAAAATGAAGCCTGGACGTGGGAACATCAGGCCTTGGTGCGTGCGCGAGTGCTGGTCGGCAGTCAGGATGTCGGCCAGGCGTTCGAGAAAGTTCGCGCCCAAGTGCTGGGCAAGGCGCGCGATCTGGCCACGCTGCAACAGGAAGTCAGCGAGATGCGCGCGAAGATGCGCGATAACCTTGGCACCAAGAGCACCGCAGCCGGTACGGCAGCAAATGCCTTCGACGCCACGGCGCCGTTCGACCTCAAGCAGGACGCCGGTGGTATCGTCGATATTGAATTTATGGTGCAATACGCGGCTCTGGCGTGGTCGCAAAGCCACCCGCCATTGCTGCGCTGGACCGATAACATCCGCATTCTGGAAGAGCTGGAACACGAAGGGCTGATGCCTGCCGAAGATGCCAGCCTGTTGCGCGAGGCCTATAAAGCCTACCGCTCCGCCGCCCACCGGCAGGCCTTGCAGAAGGACGCCGGGGTAATTGCGGGAGACCAGTTTGCCGACGAACGTCGGCAGGTTTTGCGGATATGGAAAGAGATGGGGCTAAGCTGATCCGCAGATGTATGAATGAATGCAAAACCCTGTGGGAGTGAGCCTGCTCGCGATAGCGGAGTATCAGACGACAACGATGTTGAATGTAACGACCCCATCGCGAGCAGGCTCACTCCTGCAATAGATCTGCGGTGAGTCGCAGATGTGTGAATAGATGCAAAACCATGTAGGAGCGAGCCTGCTCGCGATAGCGGAGTAACAGTCGACAGAAATGTTGAAGGTAATGACCCATCGCAAGCCGCCGGTGTTCCCACAGTGATTATCGAGGCGGGGAGGCGTAAATGCCTCCCCGGTTCGTTTATGGAAACCACATGAATATTCTGATCGTTGGGCCCAGTTGGGTCGGTGACATGGTGATGGCGCAGACACTGTTTCAGTGTCTCAAGCAGCGCCACCCGCAATGCGAAATCGACGTGCTGGCCCCCGAGTGGAGCCGGCCGATCCTTGAACGCATGCCTGAAGTGCGCAAGGCCTTGAGCTTCCCGCTCGGCCACGGCGCGCTGGAATTGGCGACGCGTCGGCGCATCGGTAAGTCCCTGCGCGGCCAGTACGATCAAGCGATCCTGCTGCCCAACTCGCTGAAGTCGGCGCTGGTGCCGTTTTTCGCCGGCATCCCGAAACGCACCGGCTGGCGCGGTGAGTTTCGCTACGGCCTGCTCAACGACGTGCGCACCCTCGACAAAGAACGTTATCCGCTGATGATCGAGCGTTTCATGGCGTTGGCCTTTGAAGCGAACGCCGAGCTGCCGAAACCGTATCCACGTCCGAGCCTGCAAATCGACCCGGTGACCCGCGAAGCGGCGCTGGCCAAATTTGGTCTGACCCTCGATCGTCCGGTGTTGGCCCTGTGCCCCGGCGCCGAGTTCGGCGAGTCCAAGCGCTGGCCGTCCGAGCACTACGCCAAAGTCGCCGAAGCGCGCATTCGCGAAGGCTGGCAGGTGTGGTTGTTCGGCTCGAAAAACGATCACGCGGTGGGCGAAGACATTCGCGCCCGGTTGATACCGGGCCTGCGTGAAGAATCGGTCAACCTCAGCGGCGGCACCTCGCTGGCCGAGGCCATCGACCTGATGTCCTGTGCTGACTCGGTGGTGTCCAACGACTCCGGCCTGATGCACGTTGCCGCCGCGCTGAACCGCCCATTGGTGGCGGTCTACGGCTCGACGTCGCCGGGCTTCACCCCGCCGTTGGCCGAACACGTCGAAGTCGTCCGGCTGGGCCTCGATTGCAGCCCTTGCTTCGACCGTACCTGCCGCTTCGGCCATTACAACTGCCTGCGCCAGCTGATGCCGGACGCGGTCAACGATGCCTTGCAGAAGTTGCAGGGCTCTGTGGTCGAGGTTCAATAAGTTGCGGGTACTGTTGATCAAGACTTCATCGCTGGGCGACGTGATTCATGCGTTACCGGCGCTGACCGACGCCGCCCGGGCCATTCCCGGGATCAAATTCGACTGGGTCGTGGAAGAAGGCTTCGCCGAGATTCCGACCTGGCACCCGGCCGTTGGCAAGGTGATCCCGGTGGCGATCCGCCGCTGGCGCAAAAACATCTGGAAAACCATCACCAGTGGCGAATGGAAACGCTTCAAGCAAAGCGTGCGTGCCAACAAATACGATTTGGTCATCGACGCTCAAGGCCTGCTGAAAAGTGCCTGGCTGACCCGTTACGTCAAAGCCCCGGTGGCGGGTCTCGACAAAGGTTCGGCCCGCGAGCCGATGGCTTCGCGTTTTTACGATCGCAAATTGGCCGTGGCCCGTGGTCAGCACGCCGTCGAGCGGGTGCGGCAGTTGTTCGCCATCGCCCTCGGTTACGACTTGCCCAAAGGTCTGGGCGATTACGGCCTCAACGTTGAACGTCTGGTCGAATTGCCGCGCAAAAACGCCTTTGTGGTGTTCCTGCATGGCACCACGTGGGACACCAAGCACTGGCCGGAAGCCTACTGGCGTGAACTGACCGAACGCGTCGGTTACCTCGGCGTCGGCGTCAAACTGCCGTGGGGCAACCCGCAGGAAAAGGCTCGCGCCGAGCGGATTGCCGCAGGCTTCAAACACGCCGAAGTGCTGCCAAAACTCAATCTGGCCGGCGTGGGCAAAGTCCTCGCCGGCGCGCAAGCGTGCGTAGCGGTGGATACCGGTCTCGGCCATTTGGCCGCAGCACTCGACGTGCCGACCATCTCGCTGTTCGGCCCGACGAATCCGGGCCTGACCGGCGCCTACGGCAAATTGCAGATTCACTTGGCCAGCGACTTCCCGTGCGCGCCGTGCCTGCAAAAGAAATGTACCTATCAACCGACCGCGCAGGATGCCCGTCAGTTTGACCTGAAGCGTGAACAGCCTCTGTGCTTCACGCGTCTGAACCCCGAGCGTGTCGCCAGCCGACTGAGCACGTTGTTAATGGCTGAGGAGCTGCGCTGATGCAATTGGCATTCGTCCTGTACAAATATTTCCCGTTCGGTGGCTTGCAGCGCGACTTCATGCGCATCGCCCTCGAATGCCAGAAGCGTGGTCATCAGATTCGCGTCTACACACTGATCTGGGAAGGCGACGTGCCGCCCGGTTTCGAGGTGCTGGTGGCGCCGGTCAAGGCGTTCTTCAACCATCGTCGCAATGAAAAACTCAGCGCATGGATGGAAGCGGATCTGGCCAAGCGCCCGGTCGATCGCCTGATCGGTTTCAACAAGATGCCGGGGCTGGACGTCTACTACGCCGCCGACGGCTGCTTTGAAGACAAGGCGCAGAACCTGCGCAACTCGCTGTACCGCCGCTGGGGCCGTTATCGTCACTTCGCCGAGTACGAGCGCGCGGTGTTCGCCAAAGACGCGAAGACTGAAGTGCTGATGATTTCCGAAGTGCAGCAACCGTTGTTCATCAAGCATTACGACACGCCGATCGAACGCTTTCACCTGCTGCCACCGGGCATCGCTCAGGATCGCCGCCGTCCGGCAGATGCCGACGAAATCCGCGCCGGTTTCCGTGCGGAATTCAATCTGAAGGATGACGAACTGCTGCTGGTGCAGATCGGTTCCGGCTTCAAGACCAAAGGCGTTGATCGCAGCCTGAAAGCGCTGGCCGCATTGCCCGCTGAACTGAGAAAGCGTACGCGGCTGTTTGTAATCGGCCAGGATGACCCCAAATTGTTCCAGATGCAGAGTGCGACTTTAGGTCTGGGCGACAACGTGACGTTCCTCAAGGGCCGCAGCGATATTCCGCGTTTCCTGCTCGGTGCCGACCTGTTGATTCACCCGGCGTACAACGAAAACACCGGTACCGTGTTGCTTGAAGCGCTGGTCGCCGGTTTGCCGGTGCTGGTCAGCGCGGTCTGCGGTTACGCCCATTACATCGCCGAGGCCGATGCCGGGCGAGTGCTGGACGAGCCGTTCGATCAGGCGCAACTGACGCAATACCTGACTGACATGTTGAAAGATGACGCTGCACGGGCGGCCTGGAGCCGCAATGGTCTGGCTTTTGCCGAGACGGCCGACCTCTACAGCATGCCGCAGCACGCGGCCGATGTGATTCTGGCGGAGCACGCTTAATGAAGTTGATGCTGGCTGAACCGTTCAAAAGCCTTTGGGCCGGACGCGACCCGTTCGCCGAAGTCGAAGGCTTGCAGGGCGAGGTATACCGCGAGCTGGAAGCGCGTCGGACACTGCGTACGGAAGTCGATGGCAACGGATTTTTCGTCAAGATCCACCGCGGCATCGGCTGGGGCGAAATCTTCAAAAACCTGCTGACCGCCAAGCTGCCGGTACTCGGCGCAGGCCAGGAGTGGAAAGCCATCCAGCGTCTGCAGGAAGTCGGCGTGCCGACCATGACTGCCGTCGCGTACGGCGAGAAGGGCAGCAACCCGGCGGATCAGCACTCGTTCATCGTCACTGAAGAACTGGCGCCGACTATCAGCCTGGAAGACTTCAGCATCGACTGGGTCAAGCAGCCGCCCGAGCCAAAACTCAAGCGCGCTCTGATCGCCGAAGTCGCGCGCATGACCGGCATGATGCACCGCGCCGGCGTTAACCATCGCGACTGCTACATCTGCCACTTCCTGCTGCACACCGATAAACCGGTGACACCGGAAGATTTCAAGCTCTCGGTGATCGACCTGCACCGCGCCCAGACCCGCGCAAAAATCACGCAGCGCTGGCGCAACAAGGATCTGGCGGCGCTGTACTTTTCCGCGCTGGACATCGGCCTGACCCGCCGCGACAAGCTGCGCTTCCTCAAAGGCTATTTCCAGCAACCGCTGCGCCAGATTCTCGCTGAAGAAGCGCCGTTGCTGAACTGGCTGGAAGGCAAAGCCAACAAGCTCTATGAACGTAAGCAGCGTTACGGGGATGCGCTCTGATGGCGGGTTGGACTCTCGAGCCGCAATACAGCGAACTCGCCGAAGACTTTGGCAGCCTCGAAGCCGTATTCGCATTGCAAGGCGAACGCCTGACCCGCGACCCGCTGTCGGAAGTGATTCGCGTGCAGCGCAATGGCGTCAACTATTACGTCAAACGCTATGTCGGCGCCGGTAAAGGCCTGCGCCGTTACCTCGGCAAGCCGCGGGTGAAGATGGAATGGCAGAACCTCAAGCGCTTCGCCAAGTGGGGCATTCCCACCGCTGAAGTGGTGGCCTGGGGCCTGGAGCGTCGAGGTGCGGCGTATGATCGTGGCGCGATGATCACCCGCGAACTGCCGCACACCGAAGACCTCTCGGCGCTCGCCGAGCGCAAGGATCCGAAGCTCAAGGATCGCGCCTGGGTCGACGCTGTCAGTCGGCAACTGGCCGGTTATACCCGGACGATGCATGATCACCGATTTACCCATAACGATCTGAAATGGCGCAACCTGTTGATCGATGACCAGGCGCGGATATTTCTGATCGATTGCCCTAACGGCGAGTTCTGGCGTGGCTTCTGGCTCAAGTATCGGATCACCAAGGATCTGGCCTGTCTCGATAAACTCGCCAAATACCACCTGTCCAATACCCAACGCCTGCGCTTCTATAAGCAATACCGCCAGTGCGATCGGCTTGATAGCGCCGACAAGAAACGGATTCGGCACGTGGTGAGATTTTTCGAGGGACGCGAATGACTGATTTTCTCGCCGCTGAAGACCGCGCATTGCTTGAGCGCCATGGCCTCGGCACTTTCGACGCATTGTGGGCCAAGCAGCTTGAGGCTGTGGACGAGCCCAATACCGCCCGTGGTGGCTGGAGCAGCGTCTTCCGCCTGGACCTGGAAGGGCAGGGTTATTACCTCAAGCGCCAGAGCAATTACCTGACGCGCACCTTGCACGCGCCTTTCGGTGAACCGAGTTTTGCCCGCGAGTTTCGCAACATCAGCCGCTATCGCAAGCTCGGTATCCCGGCGCTGCAAGCGGCGTTCTTCGGTGAACGCAAAGTCGACGGCGAAGTCCGCGCGATCCTGCTGACCCGCGCGCTAGATGGCTGGAGCGATCTGGAATCGCTGTTGCAGCGTTGGGTGCAACTCAGTGCTGCACAGCATTCAGCCATCCTCAAGGCTTGTGGCTTGCTGGCTCGGCATCTGCATGGTGTGCGTCAGGTACACGGCTGTTTCTACCCCAAGCATATTTTTCTGCGGGCCACCGGTGACGGGTATCAGGCGCAATTGATCGACCTGGAAAAAACCCGTCCTTTATTGTTCGGCATGCGTGACCGGATCAAGGATCTGGAGCCGCTGCAACGCCGCGCGCCGGAATGGAACGAGGCGCAACTGCGTGAATTGCTGGCGGCTTATCTCGATCAGCCCACCGATAGCTCGCTGCTCGACAGCTGGCTGGCCCGGCTGACCGCGCGCCGCAGTCACAAGGAGACGCGTTGATGCAATTGTCCGAGCTGGCCGGTGTCGGGCGAACCCCGCAACTGCCACTGACTGTGACCCTGGCCGATGCTGCCGGCAGTGCGGATCTGCAATTGCTCAGTCTGCTGCGAGTGCTGCCGGGGCAGCGTTACGTCGGTGCCGGTGTCTGGCGCGGTCGTCCGGTGTTGGCCAAATTGCTGGTTGGCGGCAAGGCGGCGCGGCATTTTCAGCGTGAGCTGGAAGGCGTGCGCTTGCTGGCCGCACAAGGCCTGACGACACCGCTGTTATTGGCCGATGGTTTGAAGAATGGCGAAGGTGGCTGGCTGCTGTTCGATTTCCTTGAGGGTGCCGAAAGCCTTGGTGATGCCTGGGCGAAAGTCGAGTCGCTGCCGGTACTGGCCGACGAGCAATCGGCGGTGTTGGCCGAGGCGCTGGGCGCCATTGCCCGGTTGCACGGCAAGGGGCTTTGGCAGGAAGACCTGCATCTGGACAATCTGCTGCGTCACGGCGGCCAGTTGTACTTGATTGATGGTGCCGGTATTTGTGCCGAGACCGCCGGCCAGCCGCTGTCGCGACAGAAAGTCCTGGAAAACCTCGGGGTATTTTTCGCCCAGTTGCCCAAAGCGCTGGAGCCATTTACCGAAGAGCTTTTGGTGTATTACCTGTTGAGCAACAGTGAGCACGCGTTGCCGCTGGAAGCCTTGCAGAAGCAGATCGACAAGGTGCGCCGCTGGCGTTTGAAAGACTTTCTGATCAAGGTCGGTCGCGAGTGCACGCTGTTCAGTGTGCAGCGTGGAGCGTTCGGACTGCGCGCAATTCGTCGCGAAGAAGAACCGGCCATGCTGCCGGTGCTTGCGCAGGCCGATGCGTTGCTCGATCAGGGGCATCTGTACAAGACCGGTGGCGCGGCGAGCGTTGGCAAGGTTCAGGCCGGTGCGCGTACGCTGGTGATCAAGCGCTACAACATCAAGGGCTTTGCGCATTGGCTCAAGCGTTTCTGGCGGCCGAGTCGGGCCTGGCATTCGTGGCGCGAAGGCAATCGCCTGGCGTTTCTCGGTATCGCCACACCGAAACCGCTGGCGGTGCTGGAGAAGCGCTTTTTCTGGCTGCGCAGTCGGGCGTATCTGGTGACCGAGTACCTCCCCGGGCCGGACATCATCGAGCGTTTTGCGCCGTACGTTGAAAATGGTGACGCACCAGAAGTGGAGTTGCAGGCGCTGGACCGACTGTTCGCGCGCTTGATTGACGAGCGCATCAGCCATGGCGACTTCAAGGGCCACAACCTGTTCTGGCAGCAGGATCGCTGGGCGCTGATCGATCTGGATTCGATGTGCCAGCATGGGACTGTGGGCAGTTTTGCCCCGGCCTATGCCCGTGACCGTGCGCGATTCATGCGTAACTGGCCGGAAAGCAGCGCGCTGTATCAGGTTATTGATCAGCGTCTGCCGAAAGACATTTCCAGCGCGGCCTGAATCAAACGCCGGAGGACAAGATTTAACGACTTGTCCTACGGCTTCTACAGAAACCATGAACTGTGCCCTGCACAGCGCCGATGCTAATTTGCCCGACGACCTTGGAGGGCAAATCTTGACCATCAAACAGGCTGTAACGCTGGGTGTTTTTTCATGGCTTTTAGCCGGTTGCGGCAGCGTCCTGAGCGTACTGCAGGACGATGCCGACGTCGCCCGTGACCTGCGCAAACAAAAAACCTACTGCCAATCCATTCCGCGTATTTACAGCGGTCTGGCCTTCGATTTCTGCGTGTTGAACGCGCCTCCCGATCCGAGTGGGGTTCTTTTGCCATTCGTGCTGCTGGATCTGCCACTGTCCGGTGTATTCGATACGGTAGCGCTGCCCTATACGGTTTATCGTCAGGTCACTGACGGCAATCTTGGTATTTACTGGCGCAAGGGTGGTTATTGAGTGCGGATAATGCATGGAAAGCCGGTCACGCAGGCTGTCCATGCAGGGCTATTCAGCGAATGTCAAAAAAGGAAATTCCGGTGCTCCACAGAAGTCGCGAGTCGATCTCGGTGCCCAATTGAATCCAACACTGGAATTCTCCCTTGAAGCCTTTGAAGGGGCTGTAGGCTTGAGCCGGGAGGGAATACATGAACGCTTCTTCAGGTCGGTTGGCCTGAAGCTCGACGGACTGATCGAACACCTTTTCGTTTCCAGCGTAGACACGCCATTGAAGCAGGAGCGTGTTGTATGGACGCAAGTGTTCGATGACCGGAATGGTAATGAGGCGTCCCTGAGGGTGGGTGCCGGCATCGATGCCACCATCCACCAGACCCTCAATGATTGCAGGCTGATAGTTCAGTTCACGTGTGACGTCTGTCAGCAGGGCAGGAGAGTTTTCGATCACTCCATTGGGTAGTTTGATTTCAGCGGTGACGTTCACGGACTTGCCGCTGAACGGCTCCAGTTGTTCGAGTGAGAGTCTGATGAACTCAACATTTCCGGCTACTGAAACATCGAAGGGGCCGAATGATGCTTTTGCGAGATCATCAGTACTGACCCAGTGAAGGGTAATGCGTGCGCCGATATCAGATTTTCGTGTACTGACAGCCATCATTACTGGCAGGGTTTTGATGATCTCCATTGGCAAAACTGCACCCCATTTTTCCGTTTCTCTGAGGACCACAAATTCGCCTGAAATAAATGCCAGGAAGCCTAATGCAGGTTTTTCCCGTTGTTCACGCGTGGCGCTTTTATCAAATTGGGGGGAGCTCAGCTTGCTCGAAAAGCCGACGTCCTTATTGCTGTAAATGAGAGTGTCCATGCATTGCTCCGTGTTCTCGGTTGCCCGGTATTTCCGGGTACAGGGAGTAAGCCGCGCAGGTTCAATTTGCGTAACTGTCAAAGTTGACAGGTTTTTAGTTTTTTTTGTTCTAATCAAGACCGTTTTGATGCTCACTGGATCCCTTTTGAACAAACGGAAATCGAGCCGCAACTTCATGGTGACTTTCTTTTTCAGAGGTTCCACCTCTGCGCGGTGGGCGCATTGGATTGCTGGCATCAGGTTAGCGATTGCGAATCCCAAACCCGGCGGGATTAACGCTATAATCCCGCCCTTTAGCTGTCACTCGCCCTGTGCGAGGGCACATCAATATTCAAGGCGCATCGCGCCTGCACGCAGACTAAAGAGGCTAGACCCCTGTGGCATTGACGATTCTTGGCCTGTCCGGCGCCCTTAGCCATGACCCTTCAGCAGCCTTGTACATCGACGGCAAGCTGGTGGCGGCGGCTGAAGAAGAGCGTTTCGTACGTGATAAGCATGCAAAGAACCGCATGCCCTACGAATCGGCGAAGTTCTGTCTTGAACAGGCCGGCATCAAGCCGTCCGATGTTGACGTGGTTGCGATTCCATTTGCCCCGATCAGCCTGTTCGGCAAGGCGCGCTGGCACTACGCCAAGCGTTACTGGTACGCGCCGGATCGTGCCCTCGATGCGATCCTGATGGGCAACCGTCGCTACAAGCGCTATCGCAACAAGATCGTCTGGTGCCTTGAGCAACTGGGTTTCGATCCGAAAAAAATCAAGATCGAGCCGGTCGAACACCATTTGGCTCACGCCTCCAGCGCTTACCATTGCTCCGGTTTCAAAGAAAAAACCGCGATTCTCGGTATCGACGGCAAAGGTGAGTACGCCACGACCTTTTTCGGCTACGGCGAAAACGGCAAGATCCACAAGATCAAGGAATTCTTCGATCCTGACTCTCTCGGCGGCCTGTATGGCGCGATCACCGAGTTCCTCGGTTTCGAGATGCTCGACGGTGAGTTCAAGGTCATGGGCATGGCGCCGTACGGCGATGCCAGCAAATACGATTTCTCACGTCTGGCCTCGTTCGAGAACGGCGAGCTGGTGATCAACACCGACTACGCCAACGTCATCGGCCTGCGTCGCTACAAAGAGAAGGGCAAAGGCTTCTACTTCTCGCCAAAGCTGATCGAATGGCTGGGTCCGAAGCGCGAAGGTGACATCGCTGACGAACCGTACATTCACTACGCCGCGAGCATGCAAGCGCTGTTCGAGAAACTGGCGTTGCAGATGATCGACCACTACCTGGGCGACGTACTCAAGGAAACCGGCAAGCTGGCTTTCGCCGGTGGCTGTGCATTGAACGTCAAGCTGAACCAGAAAATCATTGCCCGCGACGACATCACGGAGCTGTTCGTGCAACCGGCGTCCGGCGATGCCGGCACTGCGGTTGGCGCTGCTGCCTATGTGTCTCACGCTCGTGGCGTACCCGTCGAGAAGATGGAACACGTCTACCTCGGCCCGTCGTACAGCAACGAAGACGTCATCGCCGCCTGCGCCCGTCACGAGAGCAAGCCGACCTGGCGCAAGCTCGACAACATGCCTGAGCAGATCGCCAAAATCATGGTCGACGGCAACCCGGTTGCCTGGTTCCAGGGGCGCATGGAATTCGGTCCGCGTGCATTGGGTGGTCGTTCGATCATCGGTTGCCCGAGCGTGGCCGGTGTTGCTGACCGGATCAACCACCAGATCAAGTTCCGTGAGCGCTGGAGGCCTTTCTGCCCGTCGATGCTCGACACCGTTGCGCCACAGATGATCAAGATCGATCACCCGGCGCCGTTCATGACCTTCACGTTCGAAGTGGCAGAAGAGTGGAAGACCCGCGTGCCGGAAGTCGTCCACGAAGATGGCACCTCTCGCGCTCAGGTGCTCAAGCGTGAATACAACCCGCGCTACTACGACATGATGAAGGCGCTGGAAAACCTGACCGGTAACGGCGTATCGCTGAACACCTCGCTCAACCGTCGTGGCGAACCGATGATCTGCTCGCCGACCGACGCACTGAACATGTTTTTCGGTTCTGACCTGGAATACCTGATCATGGAAGATATTCTGGTCGTAAAAGAGGGTGTGAAAGGATACGAACTTGACTGAAACACTGATCAGCGTCGTCATTCCTGTTTACAACTATGCGCGAACCCTGCCACGTGCAGTGGAGTCGGTGTTGGCGCAGCTGGATGAGACGACGGCGGATCTGCTGGTCATCGACGATGGGTCGACGGACGATACGCCTGAGGTGGTGGAAAAGCTCCTGCTCAAGCATGGCGGGCGTTTTCGTGCGCTGCGCAAAAGCAATGGCGGCTTGTCGTCGGTGCGCAATCGTGGGCTTGAGGAGACGACCGGGCGGTATCTGGTATTCCTCGACTCCGATGACGAAATGGCTCCCGGCGCACTGGCTGCGCTTTCTCAGCACATTGCCAGTCATCCGCACAGCCTGATGGTGATCGGTGCGCACTGGTCGGTGTTCGCTGACGGACGACGCAGCCTGCAGGCGGCCAAGCCGTTGCCTGTGACACCGCGGCAGCGCTTGCAGGGCTACCTGTTGAGCAAGACTGTGTCGATTTCAAACGGCGCCTGCGCGATGCATCGCGATGTTTTTGTTTTGGGTAACTACCCGGAACATTTGCGCAACGTCGAGGATTTGCCAGTGTTTGCCCAGGTGCTGGCGCGCTATCCCTGCACCGTTCTGGACAAGCCTTTGGCGCTGATCTACAAGCATGCCGACAGCATGCGCCATGACTTGCGCCAAAGCCTTGCCGCCGGTACGGAGCAGGTGGTCAGCGAAGTCTTTTCCAGTCGACGAATGCCCGAGGAAATGAGTGATTTGCGCCAGGCATTTCTGGCGCAGCGCTGTTTGTCGTTGTTTCGTGACTGTTATTCCCATGGCGAGTACAAGCTGGCCAAGTCATTCTATTTTCAGGCCTTGCGCGCAGACTGGCGGACGTTTTCGCGTTGGTCATACACGCGCAAGGCGTTGCGGTTGCTGTTTCGGTAAGCGGGTCGCGCTGATGTGTGCGTACCTTGTAACGAGTGTCGATGAGGTGGCTGGGTGAAAGGTACGGGCGGCAAGGTAGGGGCTCAAGTCTCCAGAATCATCGACGAATACCCGGTTTGGCTGGCGTTTTTGGGCAGTGCACTGTTATCGCTGATTGCGGTTCTGGGCACTGCGACGGTGGGGCGTGATGCCGCGCTGTACATTGATATTGCGCAACAGGTCACCGAGCACGGGCCAGATGTGGCCTGGGCAACTTTCGACTGGCCGTGGTTTTCCTTTCTGCTGGCCGGTACGCACGCCGTCCTCCATCTGCCGCTGGAGCTGAGTGCCTACCTTTGGTGCGCGCTCTTTTTCGCCGGCACCAGCGCGCTGATGGTGGATTGCGTTCGTCAGCGGTCTGCACATCTCGCCGGTTGGGCCTGCCTCGTGGTACTGGCCATGCCTGCGGTGAATGCCTTTCGCAATGACATCATTCGCGAATGCGGTTTCTGGTTCTTCTGCACACTGACGCTCTGGCTTGCGCTGCGCTGGCAAGCGCGTGGCGGCTGGCTGCGGGCGGCATTGATTCATTTGGCGATCGTTGCGGCAGCCTTGTTCCGGTTGGAAGCCTTGCTGCTGGTGCCGGCGTTGGCGCTGTGGCAGTTGCCCAACCTGTGGTCGTCGACCCGACGGATGCAGTTCGCTCAGTTTTCGCTGCTACCGGTTCTGGGGCTGCTGGCCGTTTCGGTGTCGGGTGTGCTCATGTCGGCGCGCGTGATGCTGTATCTGGACATGATTGCGCCGCACAGTGTGTTTGCCGCCTTCCAGATGCTGAGCGATCAGTTCGCCAACTCGCTCATCAACAAGTATTCCCAGGATGAAGCCGGCCGGATCATTTTCTTCGGCATTCTGGCGACCATGACCATCAGTTTCGTGAAATTGATGGGGCCTTTCGCGGTGCCCTTCCTTCTGCGGCGCAACTGGGGAGTTCTCGGTACTTACTGGCGTGATTATCGTCCTTTTGCCTGGGCGGCCGTGTTGTATCTGGTGGTGCTGGTGCTGTTTTTCATCAAGCAACAGTTCATGAACACGCGTTATCTGAGCTTTCTGAATCTGTTGTTTGTGCCTGTGCTGGCCATGGGGCTGGCCGCGTTTGTTCGCGAGTTCCCGCGTTGGGGCAAATGGCTGGTGGTCCTCGGGTTGCTGGTGATGCTGTCCAACGTCATTTCCACCGGCGCCGGTAAAACGCACTACGTGGAGGCCGGTCGCTGGTTGTCTGCTCATGTCGAGCCGGGTGCGAAGACGTATTTCGAGGATGGGCGGATCAGCTATTACGCCGGACGCGGTTACGTGTTGCCGGTACTGACTGCGGATGAGGCGATGTCGGCAGCGCATGCTGGCGACTATCAGTATTTCCTCATTGAAGCCAAAGGTGACGAGCCGTGGCTGAGCGAATGGCTGGTGGCGCACAAGCTGCGCATCATCGAGCATTTCGCCAATCGCAAAGGTGCCACCGTGGTGGTCATCGGCCGCTGAGATTCAACCGAGCAGCGGACGCAGGCGCGAGATCAGCGGCGCTTGTCGGTTGCTCGGCAGCGCCTGCCGATAACCTTCGATAAACGTGTCGCCGGTGTCCTGGCCCAGCAGCCATTGGCGGTCTTCCTTGTAGCGCAGCAAGTGCGCGAAGTTGCGCAGGCGTTTGCTATCGCTGAGTGCGCGTCGCTGGCAGCGCAGGTCGGCGATATCGATCAGGCCCAAATGGTTGTCCGGCGTCAGCACCACGTTGCCGAAGTGCAGCGATCGAAAGTACACGCCTTTTTCGTGCAGAAGGGCGAAGTACCCGCCCAGCTGGAATCGCAATGAGTCAGCCTCATCGTCAGTGCCTTGTAACTGACGCACTGTATTGCCTTCCAGCGGGCTGTAATACACGCAGTCACGTTCAATGCTCGGGATGCGATAGACCGCGATGACTTTCGGGCAGAGGATGCCGCGTTGTTCGAGGGCGCGGGTGTTGTCGGCAAAGCGTTGTGCATAGGGGTAGAACAGCGCCGAACTGAGCAGCCGCTTGCGGCGGAACAGCTTGAGCATGCGTCCATCGGCCAATCTGAGCACTTTGTCGCCGGAACCGTCGGCCTCCAGTACGTGTGCACCTTTGCGCAGTGCCTCGTAAGTGCTGTGATCAATCGATTGCATATCGGGCTCCCCATCATTAGCCGGGTATCTTAACCGACTTGGCCGAAGGCTGGCTTGAAGTCATGTTTATCGGGGCAAAAACGCGTGTGATATCATCGGCGCCTCACTGAATTGCGCGGATCACCATGAGCAGTCCTGAACCGAAAGCCCAGTCCACGCTGGCGATCTATTTCCGCCTTTTGGCTTACGTGCGGCCTTATGCCGGCCTTTTCCTTCTCAGCATCGTCGGGTTTCTGATCTTCGCATCGACTCAACCGATGCTCGCTTACATCCTCAAGTACTTTGTCGACGGTCTGGCCAATCCTGAAGCCAGTCTGTTCCCGGGCAATCCTTATCTGGGCAAGCTGCAGTTGCTCGAAACCGTGCCACTGATGATCGTTTTCATTGCACTGTGGCAGGGTGTGGGTTCGTATCTGGGCAACTTCTTCCTGGCGCGGGTTTCGCTGGGGCTGGTGCATGACCTGCGGGTGGTGCTGTTCAACAAATTGCTCGAGTTGCCCAATCGCTTCTTCGACAAGAACAATTCCGGCCACCTGATTTCCCGGATCACTTTCAACGTGACCATGGTCACCGGCGCGGCAACGGATGCCATCAAAGTCGTCATCCGTGAAGGCATGACCGTGATTTTCCTGTTCTGCACGCTGTTGTGGATGAACTGGAAGCTCACCCTGGTGATGGTCGCGATCCTGCCGTTGATCGGCTTGATGGTGAACAGCACCAGCAAGAAATTCCGCAAGCAGAGCAAGAAGATCCAGGTCTCGATGGGCAACGTCACGCACGTCGCGTCCGAGACCATTCATGGCTACCGGGTTGTGCGCAGCTTCGGCGGCGAGCAGTACGAAAAGGATCGCTTTCGCGATGCCAGTCAGAGCAATACCGACAAGCAGTTGACGATGACCAAGACCGGCGCGGTTTACACGCCGATGCTGCAACTGGTGACGTACAGCGCCATGGCCGTGGTCATGTTCCTCGTGCTGTACCTTCGCGGCGATGCTTCGCCGGGCGATCTGGTGGCCTACATCACCATGGCTGGCCTGCTGCCCAAGCCGATCCGTCAATTGTCGGAAGTCAGTTCGACGATTCAGAAAGGCGTGGCCGGTGCCGAAAGCATTTTCGAGCAACTGGACGAGCCGGCGGAAGTGGATCAGGGCACGGTCGAGCAGGATCGTCTCGAAGGCCGTCTGGAAGTGCGTAACCTCAGCTTCCACTATCCCGACACCGACAAAGCGGTACTCAACGACATCAGCTTCGTCGTCGAACCGGGGCAGATGGTCGCTCTGGTGGGGCGCTCGGGCAGTGGCAAGTCGACCCTCGCCAGCCTGATTCCACGCTTTTATCAACATGATCATGCGCAGGGCCAGATCCTGCTTGATGGCGTGCAGGTGCAGGATTTCACCCTGCGCAGCCTGCGTCGGCAGATAGCTCTGGTGACCCAGCAGGTCACGCTGTTCAACGATACGGTGACCAACAACATCGCTTACGGCGATCTGGCCGGCGCACCGTTCGATGAGGTCAAGCGCGCGGCCACCGAAGCCTATGCCGATGAGTTCATCATCAAGATGCCGCAGGGTTACGAAACCATGGTCGGCGAAAACGGCGTACTGCTGTCCGGCGGCCAGCGTCAACGCATCGCCATTGCCCGGGCCCTGCTCAAGGATGCGCCGCTGCTGATTCTCGACGAAGCCACCTCCGCGCTCGATACCGAGTCGGAGCGGCACATTCAGGCTGCGCTGGATCATGTGGTGCAGAACCGCACGACACTGGTGATCGCTCACCGTTTGAGCACCATTGAAAAAGCCGACCTGATTCTGGTCATGGACGAGGGCCGCATCGTTGAGCGTGGCTCTCACACGCAATTGCTCGAGCAAAACGGCTATTACGCGCGTCTGCATGCCAAAGAGTTCGAAGAGGGTGACGAGCCACAACCGGCACACGTGACCAACGTATGCTGACGATGTTTCGCAGCTTTCGCGAGCGTGGCTGGAGCGAAATTGACCGTGACAGCTACACCCGGGCCTGGCAGCGTTTCGGCGGCAGTTTTGCCACGCATCCGGAAGTCGTCGAGCGCTTGTCGACATTCCTGGGCATCGAGTTGCGCTACCTGGGCTGGGTGATTGGCGGTGAAGTGCTTGCCGCCGTTCCCTGCTGGGGGCGGCATGTCGCCTTGTCCAAGGAAGTGCTCAAGCGCGAGGGCAAGCGCGGTTTGCTCGATATGGGCAATGCGGAAATCATTCTGCCGATCGCGCCAGATGTCATCGTGCCGGTGCGCCAGCGCATGGCGTATGTGTCTCAGCTCAATGCCGAGCAGATCAGCACGTTGAAGCCGCAGCCTGAGGGTTTGGCGCTGGCGCGGTTGCCGGAAGAGTATTCGAAGAAATTCCGCTACAACCAGCGTCGCGAGCAGCGCCTGCTGGAAGAAGCGGGCGGATCGCTGGTGCCGATGTCCGATTTTACGCCGCAGGAACAAGCCGCTGCTTACGCTGATCTGTTTCAGCGTCGCTGGGGCTTCGAGGTGCCGGGCAAGGCCGGGCTGGTTGAGGTTTTTACCTTGCTGCGCGAATTCATGACCGGTTCGGTGGCAATGCTCGATTCAGCGCCAGTTGCCTTTCAGGTGCTGTATCGCGTTGAAGCCCCGCAATGGGTTTCGCTCGAATACATCAACGGTGGCGTCGACCCGCAGAGCCGCGAGTTCAGTCCTGGCAGTGTGCTGAGTTTCGTCAACACCCAAGAGGCCTGGGCGCACGCGCAGGCGCTGGGCAAACCTCTGCGCTATTCATTCGGTCGTGCCGACCGTGAGTACAAGGATCGCTGGTGCCACACGGTGCCGGTCTACAAGGTCTGAATCCATGAGCGCTCGCAAGCAACAGCTTCTCAAGGCCCATCGACGCAACAAACGTCTGTTCCTGATTGCCTTTATGGTGGCGCTGTTGTTGATCGGCTTCCTGATCGCCTGGTGGCTGGTGCCGGTATTGCTGGTGCTGGCCTGGGTCGCTCACGAGGCCTGGTTTGCCGATCATCTGTTTTACCGGCCTTCTGACGACTATCAGTACAACTTCCCGGCGCAAACCGCGCGGCAGGTCGTGAGTCTTGAGGGCGGCGTTTTGCGCCTGAGCGAGCTGCTGGCGCAGGGCGAGACGTTGGTACTCGAACTTGAAGTGAAATCCACTTGGCTGGGGCGCTGGTTCGACCCCCATGTTGAAGTGGGCGATGATCGCCAGGACTTCGAGCGCGGGGTCAATGGCCGGCGTTTCCTCAATTTGTCTGGTCAGGCCGATGCGCTGGCGCAAGGCGTTCTGGCACTGCGTGGTCAATATTGCGTGCCCGCCGCGACGGGCGTGCTGTGGGTCATGGCCAATCCTGACTACAGCCGCCAGCGGGTGATGGTCATCGCTCCCCATGCCGACGATGCCGAACTCGCTGCATTCGGCCTTTACAGTCGATCTGAAGACGTCAGTATCGTCACCCTGACCCAAGGTGAGATCGAGGCCGAAGACTTTCAGCGTCTGGGCCTTGATCAAGCCGCAGCCGCGCGATTGAAGGGCCGTTTGCGCAGTTGGGACAGTCTGGTGATCCCGTTGTGGGGCGGCGTGCCTGCCGATCGCTGCGTGCAATTGGGTTATTACTGCCTGCAACTGCCTTCGATGGCCGAAGAACCTTCCCAGGTGTTCGGCTCCCGTGAGTCGCAGGAAAACGACGTGCGCAGTGTGCGCCGGCACAATCCGTTGACCCTGCCCGCCGACATCGATGGGCAGCCGACCTGGCAAAATCTGCTGGGCGATCTGAAGGCCCTGCTTGAGCACTATCGTCCGGAAGTGGTGGTGACGCCCCATCCTGAGCTCGATCCTCACAGCGATCACGTAGCCTCGACCCAGGCGTTGCTTGAGGCTATCGCGCTGAGTAGCTGGAAACCGACAACCCTGCTGATGTACGCCAATCACCTGCACGACAACGATCGCTGGCCGATGGGCCCTGCCGGTGCCGGTATCGCGCTGCCGCCTGCTATCGAGCCATTGCCGACCGACCGGTTGTGGAGCCCGCTGTTGTCGGCAGACGTGCAACTGGACAAAGCCATGGCCCTGGCGATGGAGCACGATCTGCAGGGCGAGCAAGTGTTCAAACGGCAATTACGCCGCTGGATCCAGCAAGGCCTGGCGGGTCGTCGCTGGCCTGCAACAGGCAGTAACGAGTTTTTCCGCAAAGCGGTCCGGCGTCATGAATTGTTCTGGGTACGCGACCCTTCAGATTGAGGCGGACGGCGCTTTACCCTGTGTTAATATCGCGCCCCTGTTCATTTTGTATGTGGGTTGCTCCATGAAGTTGTCCATGCCGCGTTTCGATCAAGCCCCGGTCTTGGTAGTCGGCGATGTCATGCTCGACCGTTACTGGCATGGCGGAACCTCACGGATTTCCCCTGAGGCGCCGGTGCCGGTCGTTAAGGTCGAGCAGATCGAAGATCGTCCGGGCGGTGCCGCGAACGTTGCCTTGAACATTGCCGCGCTGGGTGCGCCGGCATCGCTGGTCGGTGTGACCGGCGATGACGAAGCCGCCGACAGCCTGAGCAACAGTCTCAAAGGCGCGGGCGTACGTGCCCTGTTCCAGCGCATTGCGCACCAGCCAACCATCGTCAAGCTGCGGGTCATGAGCCGGCACCAGCAATTGCTGCGGATCGACTTCGAAGAACCGTTCGCCACCGACGCTCTGGCCCTCGGCTCGCAGGTCGACGACCTGCTCGAAGGCATCAAGGTGCTGGTGCTCTCCGACTACGGCAAAGGAGCCCTGAAAAACCATCAGGCGCTGATCCAGGCTGCACGCGCGAAGAATATTCCGGTGCTGGCCGACCCGAAGGGCAAGGATTTCTCGATCTATCGCGGCGCCAGCCTGATCACCCCCAACCTCAGCGAATTCGAAGCCATCGTCGGCGGTTGCGTCGATGAGCATGAGCTGGTGAACAAGGGCGCTGCGTTGATGCACGACCTTGAACTCGGCGCGCTGCTGGTAACTCGTGGCGAGCACGGCATGACCCTGCTGCGTCCGGACCAGCCGGCACTGCATTTGCCGGCCCGTGCCCGCGAAGTGTTCGACGTCACCGGTGCCGGTGACACGGTGATTTCTACCCTGGCCGCAGCGATTGCCGCCGGTGAAGACCTGCCTCATGCCGTTGCCCTGGCCAACCTGGCCGCAGGCATCGTGGTTGGCAAACTCGGTACAGCCGCCATCAGTGCCCCGGAACTGCGTCGTGCGATCCAGCGCGAAGAAGGTTCCGAGCGTGGTGTTCTGGGTCTGGAGCAATTGTTGCTCGCCGTGGCCGATGCCCGCGCGCACAACGAGAAGATTGTCTTCACCAACGGCTGTTTCGACATCCTGCACGCCGGGCATGTGACCTATCTGGAGCAGGCGCGGGCACAGGGCGATCGTCTGATTGTCGCGGTCAACGATGATGCATCGGTCAGCCGCCTCAAAGGCCCGGGCCGACCGATCAATAGTGTTGACCGGCGCATGGCCGTTCTCGCTGGACTCGGTGCTGTGGACTGGGTGATCAGCTTCCCTGAGGGCACCCCGGAAAACCTGCTGCGCGAGGTCAAGCCGGACGTGCTGGTCAAGGGTGGCGATTACGGCATCGATCAGGTGGTCGGCGCAGATATCGTCACGGCTTATGGCGGCACCGTGAAGGTCTTGGGACTTGTCGAAAACAGCTCGACAACTGCGATTGTCGAAAAAATTCGCAGTCGTTGACCAGATGAATTTTTACCGTTGTGTACTGCGTGTGAACGGATTTTGCCTTGGGGATTTTGCCGTTTCCGTTGATTTGGGCAGCTTTGAATCCGATGCGCTTGCCTGCCTACGTCGCGTGGTCAATTAAACTATGAAAGTCATGCTCCTGGTGATGGACGAGCAGCGGGTCATTCTCGACCGGCTCTACGACATCGTGCAGCAGAACTGTGATGAATGTTTCATCTATCGTTTGAGCAAACAGCAGCAGTTGAATCTGGGGTCGTTTCTCGCCTCGGTCGATTACCAGACCTTCGATCGCGTGGTGATTTTCTCCCGGGTCAAGCGTCTGGCCACGCAACTGCAAGTGCTCAAATGTATACCGGGGCTGGTCTTTCTCGAGCACGACGCGTACCAGAACTACATGCCGGCGAGTAAGTACCGTGGCGTGTATTCACGGCTCTATCGTCGTCTGCCAAGTTGTCGGGCGCTGGTGTCCGGTGCTGTTGTCGCTCGCAAGATGCTGGCGGAAGGTATCGACACGGTGTTCGTCTCCAAGGGTTATGACGAACAGATGCTGCACAACACTGGCGTTGATCGGGACATTCCCGTCGGCTTTCTTGGCAGCCTGAAAAGCACCGAGTATGCCGAGCGCAAAGCCATGCTCGAATCGCTCTCCAGGCGTACCGGTATGCTGGTGACCCGCACCAAGTCAGGCGCGGAATATCTGCAGACGCTCAATCGCATCAGGATTTTCGTCAGTGCCGACATCGGCATGAACGAGTTCATGATCAAGAACTATGAGGCCATGGCCTGCGGCTGTGTGCTGCTGGCCTGGAGTCAGGGCGAAGAAGACCGCTTGCTCGGCTTTGAAGACATGCACAACACCGTGTTCTACCGCAGCGAAGAAGAGGCGGTGGAAAAGATCAAGCTGCTGCAAAGCGATCCGGAACTGGCAGAGCGCATTGCCCGCAACGGTCAGGAATTCGCGCAAAGCCGCTATTCCTTTGCCCGTGTCGGTCAGGCACTGGCCACGGAAATCCAGCGTGAGATGCGCCCATGGCAGCCGCCTTCGGCATTCACACGTTGGTGGGTGAAGCTGCGTTACGGGCTGAAGGTACCGGTCTGAATGAAGGACGAGCACATGGCGCTGGATGCGCTGCCCGGTGGTGATCAGTCCGTTGCGGGCGCTTTGCCCACAGAACTTCTCGACTGTCTGAGCCGTGCGCCTCGGGTCGTGTTGATTGCCAACAACCCGGCCATCACGGCGGCGGACTTTCAGGCGCTGAACATTGGCGCCGATGACGTCGTCGTCAGCTTCAATACCTGCATCAAAGCGGCGCTGCTCAACAAGCAGAGCGTCAATGTCTTCGTGCATGGCTACAACGCGCCCGACGCATATTTTTTTGGTCTGCCTTACGCGCAGCCGGTACAGCAAATGTTCGAACAGGCGAGCGACCGCTGTTTCAGCATGCTGGTGGGCTGTGCCGCCCCGATGTGTCCGTTGCCACGTGTGACCATGTATCGGGATCGCATTCCACTGCCGCCGCTGTGGAACTATCCGGTCGACCGACCGGGCGGCAAGCGTTATGTCGGGCCGTCCACGGGTTTCAATACGCTGGTATTGTTCGACTGGTTGCGCGGCCATGCCGGTTATACCTATCAGCTCATGACCTTGGGGTTTTCCAACGAAGCAGGAAAACTGTGGGGTGGCCATGCCTGGGATTACGAACGCGACTGGCTGCAAAAATCGGACATCATCGTCATACCGCTGCAACCCCGACGCTGGTGGCAAAAGCTGTTTCGGCAAAAGTAAGCGACAGCGTATTACCGGTTGCCAACAGGCGCGAACTACTTTCAAAAGGTGCTGTTGAGTGTTGAAAATTGCCGTGGCTTTTTTCGGAATCCCGAGAAACTCGCAAATCTGTTTCCCTTCCATCGAGCAGAACGTGCTGGCGCAGTTGCCTGCGGGCAGCGATGTAAAGTGCTTCTACCATCTGTACAAGATCGATGAGGTGCAGAACACGCGATCCGGCGAGCAAGGCGAATTGAAGGCGGACAACTACGAGCCGTTCGAATCGATGAGCGGCACACTCACCTCGACCGAGGGCGTGCTGGAGCGCTGGGATTTCGAACAGGTCAAAGCACAGGGCGATACCTGGGCCGATGACTTTGCGTCACTGCGCAATCTGATTTTTCAGCTCAACTCATTGCACACCGTGACCAACATGATCGAGCCGTTCAATCCGGATTTCGTCGTGTTCGTGCGCCCGGACAATTTCTTTCACAGCGCATTGCCTGGCTATGTCTTCGCTCACCCTGAGGCTCGCAAGCACAACGCTTATATTCCGGACTGGCAGTGGTGGGGCGGCTTGAACGACCGCTTTGCGGTTTGCGGGCGCGATACCTATGTCGCGTACGGCAAACGGGTCGAGCGTATCTTCGATTTCTGCAAGGCGACAGGTCGAAAGCTGCATTCCGAGCGCTTGCTCAAATATGCGCTGCAGCAGGTCGATGCCAAAATCTGCACACTGCCGACCCAGGCATCGCGGGTGCGCATTACCGGTGCCTTTGCCGAAGAATCGTTCTCGCCCAAGCGCGGCATGGGCAAGCGCGAAAACCGCTATTTCCACTTATTTGCCGCGTTGCGCACGTGGTGGGATCGCCGCCGCTAAACCGCTATTTAGCGGTTTTTTTGCCCAGCCCGACTAATCGCAGCGCCTTGATACTCAACTGCTTGAGCCCCTGACGTGGGGCTTTCGCCGGTTGCAGACCCTGCTGCACCAACCAGTCCTTCCAGCGAATCCGCTCCTCGCGCACGACCCAGCCGGTTTGTGTGGCAAAGCTCTCGGCCAGATAAAGACCACGGGTACTGGCAGGAACGAGTTTGTCGCGCTTGAGGGTGTACAACTCGGCCAGTGGCGCGCCGTCCTTGAGTGGCATCAAGTACAGATCGGGGCGCTTGCGGTCGAGTCGGGCAACCAGTTGATCACCTTCAAGGCGCTCATCGACATGGAACAGGCTCAGGGATTTGGCTTCCTTGGGCACATCCAGGCGCAAATCGTAGATCAATTGCAGTGACGCGGTCGGCAGGTGCACATAGGCCCGTGGCCGCTCCAGCAATTGCAGGTTGGCGCAGCGTATTGGCCGTGCCGAGCCGGACAACGGGGTCAGGCGAAACGGCAGGGCCTCGCGATAATGCAATGCGGCCGAATAGGGCGCAGGCAGCCAGGTGTCGTTGAAGCGTCCGCCGAGCCAGCCTTCCGGGGTTTCCAGCAAGCACTCTTCGGCAATTTCCTGAATCGCCGTGTGCAGCGGAATATTCAGTTCATGGGCCGGTACGTAACCGGAAATCAACTTCAGGACGACGTCACCGCGATCCTGCCGGCGCTGGCGCACCAGCACCCAATAATCGCGATTCTGCCAATGCAGGGTCAGGCGCACTGAAACGCCGAGGTTGGCCAGTTCCAGCGAGAAGCGCTCGGTGTCGGCCACGCTCACCGGTTTGCGCCGCTGCAAGGTTTGCGCGAAGTTCAGCGGCATGCCGACGCTTTGGTAGGTCAGGCCTTCCGGGGTAGCTTCGACGAACAGCGGCAGGGTCTTGAAGTTGCTCGGGTTCTTTCTGATGAGCGTGCGCGGCATATCGGCTCCTGCTTAAGGCCGCGAGGCGGCGTCAGTGACCACGCAGGACCTGGGCAACGGTCGCAACGTTGTGGGCGAGGTGCAGCGGGTTGATCGTGCCGACAATAGCACTGGCTACGCCAGGCTGGGCGAACAGCAATTCGAAGCTGGCGCATACCGGATCTACGCCCGGACTCAGACACACGTGACCGCTGGCCAAGGCTTTTTTCACCAGAATGGCTTTGCCGTGGGCAGCAGCATAGTCAATGACAGCCTTCTCGTTTTGTTCGTTCAGATTGTAGGTGACCATTGCGCAGTCGCCTTGCTCCAGAGCTTTCAAACCACCTTCGACGGTTTTGCCGGAGAAGCCGAAACCGCGAATCTTGCCTTCGGCCTTGAGCGCCGCGAGTGTCGCATAAACCTCTTCGTGCTCGAGAATGGCCATGTCGTTGCCATCGGAGTGCACCAGCACCAGGTCGATAAAATCGGTTTCAAGACGTTGCAGGCTGCGTTCCACCGACATCCGCGTGTGCGCTGCGCTGAAGTCGTGATGCGAGAGGCCTTCTGCAAACTCTTCGCCGACTTTGCTGACGATCACCCAGTCTTGACGCTGACCCCGTAGCAGCGGGCCAAGGCGTTCTTCGCTGCGGCCATAGGCCGGGGCGGTGTCGATGAGGTTGATGCCCAGATCGCGTGCCTGTCGCAGCAGCATCCGCGCTTCATCGTCGCCGGGAATCTGGAAACCGTTGGGGTATTTCACCCCTTGGTCGCGGCCAAGTTTGACCGTACCCAGGCCCAGTGGCGAAACCGTCAGGCCGGTGCTGCCCAGTGGGCGATGAAGGTCGTGCAGGGTGGCGATAGTCATGGCAGCAATTGCTCCCAGGCGGGAACGCCCATCGGTGGTTTTGGCAGCGCCGGCAAGGGCTCGGCGGCTTGTGGCTGGACGCCGTCGCGTTGCAGGGAGGCGATGACCCGGTCTGCGAAGTCCGGCGCCAGCGCCAGTTTGGTTGGCCAGCCGACCAGCAAGCGGCCCTGTTCGGCGAGAAATGCGTTGTCCGGGCGGCTCAGCCCGGTTTGCAGCGGCTCGGCACGATCAACGCGCAGGGTTGCCCATTGCGTGGTGCTGAGGTCGATCCACGGCAATAACTGGGCGATTTCCTTTTGCGCGGTGGCGATCTGCTCGGCCGGCTCGCGGTGCACGCCTTCGCTTTCGGCGATGTCACCGCCCATGTACCAGACCCACTGGCCGTCAGCAGCCGGGTGGGTGGTCACGGTGATGCGCGGTTTGGTGCCGCCACCGAGGCAGTGGGCGTACAGCGGTTTGAGGCCCGGGCCTTTGGCGATGATCATGTGCAGCGGCCGGCGCTGCATGGCCGGTTGGCTCAAACCGAGGTCTTCGAGCAGTTGGGCAGTACCGGCGCCGGCGCTGAGGACGATGCGCTGAGCGCGAATCTCGCGGCCGTCGACCTTCAAGCCGACCAGCACACCCGCTTCCAGCAGCGGCTCGATGGTCTGCCCCGCGAGCAGGCCATCACCGGCCAGATCGGCCAGACGCTGCACCAGGCTCGGGACATCAACGACGAGTTCGGCGAGGCGGTAGACCTTGCCCTTGAAGCGTTTGTCTTGCAGGGCCGGCGGCAGCTGCGCGCCCTTGACCTGATCAACGCGACCACGCACGGCCTTACTGGCGAAGAAACTGGTGAGGTTGCCGGCGAGGGTGCCCGGCGACCACAGGTAATGGGCTTCGGACAGCAGGCGCACGCCGGACAGATCCAGCTCGCCATTGCCGGCCAGCGCTTCACGCCAGCGGCGCGGCATGTCGGCGATGGCTTCCGAGGCGCCGGTCAGTGCACCGTGCAGCGCGTACTTGGCGCCGCCGTGGATGATGCCCTGGGACTTCACAGTCTGCCCGCCGCCGAGGCTGGCGCTTTCCACCAACACGGTCGAAAAACCCTGACGACGCAGGCGCGCATTCAGCCAGAGGCCGGCGACACCAGCGCCGACAATCAGAACGTCGGTGGAAATAACGGATGGCATGCAGCGACCTCAGTGTTCAAGACGAGGGCGCAGTATACAGACTCGGGAAAGAGGCGGATTTGTCGATGATCAACAGGCCGAACATAGGGGCCAATGTGGGAGCGAGCCTGCTCGCGAAGAGGGAATGCCAGTCGACATATCTGTTGACTGATATACCGCATTCGCGAGCAGGCTCGCTCCCACAGGGGATTGGGGCTGGCGGTTAATGGCCGGCAGTTTTCGAGAACAGCTGAATCACAACGACGCCCAGTACGATCAACGCCATCCCCAGCATTGCCGGGATATCCAGTTTCTGCCCGTAGATGAACAGCGCCGCGACGCTGACCATCACGATGCCCATCCCGGCCCACACCGCATAGGCCACGCCGACCGGAACGGTGCGCACCACCAGCGTCAGCATCCAGAACGCAATCGCGTAGCCGACGATGACCAGCACCAGTGGCAGCGGTGTGCTGATGCCTTTGACGGCCTTCATCGACACGGTGGCGATCACTTCAGCGCAGATGGCGATGGCCAGGTAGGCGTAGGCGTTCATGGTTCAAATCCTCATGTGAAACGTTGCTTGCTGAGTCGGCATTCTAGTGATTCGCCAGATGGGGTAAAGTCATTACCTATCTGTTTTGAAGATGGGTTGGTAAGCCAGTATGCAGTGGAATCTCGATCAGCTACGGGTGTTTGTCGGCGTCGCTGAGCAGCGCTCGTTTTCCGCCGTGGCGCGGCAGCAGCGCAAGGCCCAGTCGGCGATCAGCAGCGCGATTGCCATGCTTGAGGACGACTTGGGCGTGAATCTGTTTGAGCGTAGCAGCGGTCGCCAGCCAACCCTCACTGAGGCGGGTGAAGCGTTGCTGGAAGAAGCACGAGAAGTCCTGCGCCAATGCGAGCGCCTCAACGGTCGTGCCATGGCGATGATGCGCGGCCAGGAAGCGCAACTGCGCGTGGCTCAGGATGAGGCGATGCCGTATCAGGCGCTGGTGGAAAGTTTCGGTGAACTGGCCGAGCAGTTCCCCAGCCTTGAAGTGCAACTGACCAGCGCTGCGCAAGGTGAAGTGTCGCGCAAACTGGTCGAGCGTCGCGCCGACCTTGGCCTGCTGTTTTATCACGATGAAATTCCCGAAGCGCTGGAGCGCCGCGTGCTGGGGAGCGTGGAAATGGTCACGGTGTGCGGCATCAATCATCCGCTGGCGAAGCAGTCTTACGTCACCTGCCAGCAACTGGCGCAACATCGGCAATTGCTCATGTCGACGCAAACCAGCGTCTATCCCGGCAACGAGCCGGCCAGCCCGCAGGTGTGGCGCGCGGACAGTTTCTACGTCATGTCCGAATGGCTGGTGCGCGATCTCGGTTGGGCCTGGTTGCCGCGTCATGTGGTGCAGTACTCGGCGTATCAGGGTTTGATGGTTGAACTGGACAGCGAATGGACGCCGCCGGCGCTGGTGGTTGAACTGGTCTGGCGCCGCGACGAACCCCTCGGCCCTGCCGCGCGTTGGCTTGCGGAACGTTTTGCCGTGCACTTGCGCGCGATCGGCGACAAAAGTCGATAAACTCCGCCGCCATGAATAGAACTCTGTACACCGCGCTGTTTTACCTGGGGCTGCCATTGGTGGCGATTCGGCTATGGCTGCGCGCACGCAAGGCGCCGGCGTACGCCAAACGGATTGGCGAACGTTTCTCTTACGGCATGCCGAAATTGCACCCCGGCGGCATCTGGGTGCACGCGGTGTCGGTGGGCGAAAGCATTGCTGCGGCGCCGATGATCCGCGCCTTGCTGCAACGTTATCCACAGTTGCCGATCACCGTGACCTGCATGACCCCGACCGGTTCGGAGCGGATTCAGGCGCTGTTCGCCAACGAACCGCGCATCCAGCATTGCTATCTGCCGTATGACTTGCCGTGTGCGGCGGCGCGCTTTCTTGATCGCGTTCAGCCAAAGCTTGCGGTGATCATGGAAACCGAGCTGTGGCCCAATCATATTCATCAGTGCGCCAAGCGTGGAATCCCGGTGGCGCTGGCCAACGGGCGCTTGTCCGAGCGTTCCGCACGCGGCTATGGCCGCTTCAGCAAACTCACCGCGCCGATGCTCGCCGAAATGAGTTTATTCGCCGTACAGACCGAAGCAGAAGCCCAGCGCTTCCGTAATCTCGGCGCGCGTGCGGAGACAGTCGAGGTCACCGGTTCGATCAAGTTCGACCTGACCATAGACCCGCAATTGCTGCAACGCGCGGCCGACCTGCGCGGCCAATGGCAGGCGCTGGAGCGCCCAGTGTGGATCGCCGCCAGCACCCACGAAGGTGAGGACGAAGTGATCCTCGACGCCCATCGTCGTTTGCTGGCCAATCACCCGGATGCGTTGCTGATTCTGGTGCCGCGTCACCCGGAACGCTTCAACTCGGTGTTCGAACTGTGTCAGCGCGAAGGCTTCGCTACGGTTCGGCGTTCGACCGAAGCCAATGTCGATGCGCAGACGAGCGTACTGCTCGGCGACACCATGGGTGAATTGCTGTTTCTCTACGCACTGGCGGACAGTGCGTTTGTCGGCGGCAGCCTGGTGGCCAATGGTGGGCACAACCTGTTGGAGCCGGCAGCCTTGGCGAAACCGGTGATCAGTGGCCCGCACCTGTTCAACTTCCTCGACATCGCCGCGCAGTTGCGTGAAGCCGGGGCATTGGCGGAAGTGGATGATGCCGAAGGGCTGGCGGTGGAGGTGCAACGCTTGTTCGAGTTGCCGCGTGATGCGCAGCGTATGGCCGAGGCCGGGCTGGCGGTGATGCGCCGCAACCAGGGCGCGTTGCAGCGTTTGCTGGATGGTTTGGGCAGACTGATCAAGTAAGCAAAAAGATCGCAGCCTTCGGCAGCTCCTACAGGAAACGTATTCCAATGTAGGAGCTGCCGAAGGCTGCGATCTTTTGTTTTTAAGGCTTAAGGCCGGGCCTTGAGCTGCGCCTCGGCCGCTTTGGCCAGATCCGGCGGGAGAAAATCCTTGTCCGGGTTGTAGTCGGCTTTCAGATAACGCCGCAGATCTTCCAGATCCCCCGGATTCAACGTCCCCGCCGCCTGCTTCAAACGCAGGTTGTCGAGAATGTAGTCATAACGCGTGTTGTTGTAATTGCGCACCGAGGTGTACAGCTGACGCTGCGCATCGAGCACGTCAACGATGTTGCGCGTACCGACCTGATAACCGATTTCCGTGGCTTCCACTGCGCTCTGGTTGGAAATGATCGACTGACGACGCGCCTGCACCTGCTCGACATCGGTGTTCACTGCGCGGTGCAGGTTGCGGGTGCTTTCGACGATCTGCCGACGCAGCGATTCGCGCTGTTGTTCGCTCTGATTCAGTTGCTCATACGACTGGCGCACCTGTGAGCTGGTCAGCCCACCGCTGTAGATCGGGATGTTCAGTTGCAAGCCGACTGTGCTCTGCTCGACGTTGTCGCGGTATGGCACACCGAAAGCGTTCGGGTTGGAAAACCCCAGGGCGTCGTTGTCACCCTTTTCGTATTTGGCCACGGCATCGAGGGTCGGCAAGTGGCCGGCCTTGCGCTGCTTGAGGGTCTGCTCGGCGGAGCTGACGGCAAAGTTGCTCGCCAGCAAATTGAGGTTCTGTTTCGCTGCAGTATCGACCCACGCCTTGGCGTCGTTCGGCGCCGGCGGCAGGATCGGCAGCGTGTGGACGATGCCTTGGATCGAGTTGTACTGACGGTTGGTCAGGGTGATCAGCGCTTCGAACGCATCATCGACCTGACGCTGCGCAACAATACGGTTGGCGCGGGCGGTGTCGTAACTGGCTTGCGATTGCAGCACGTCGGTCTTGTCCGACAGGCCCACATCGAAACGCTCGTTGGACTGGTCGAGCTGGCGCTTGAACGCGGCTTCTTCAGCCTTGGTCGAGGCGAGGTTGTCCTGGCTGCGCAGCACGTTGAAATAGCTTTCGGCCGATTGCAGGATCAGGTTCTGTTCGGTCGCTGACAGTTGTAGCGCGGCTTGCTCGTTGACGTCCTTCGCGGCCTGGTACTGGAACCAGCGATCGGCGCGGAACAACGGCTGGGCCAGAGTCGCCTGATACGAGTGAGCGCTGCGGTTGGCAGTGGCCGAGGGCTGATCGATCGACGTCCGCACATTGGCCACTTCGGCACCGCCCGACAGGTTTGGCAGCAGCCCGGCGCGGGCCTGCGGCACCACTTCTTTCTGCGCGCCGTACTGGGCGCGGGCGGCGGCCAGATCGGCGTTGTTGTCGACTGCCTCCTGATAGACGCTGACCAGATCGGTTTTGGTCGACAAGGGCGCTTCTGCTGCCCAGGCCATTGCGTTGGACGCACAAGACACGGCAACAGCCAGTGAGAGTTTGCGCAGCATGAGGCGATCCCTAGCATTAATATTATGGAAGTAATCCGGGCGCCAAAGGTAAGGCGCAGGCCCCACAGCGTCAAGGCATGGCAGGGCAAAGCGAGTGTAGTTGCGCATTTGCCTCACAACAATCGGGCGAACCTGTGTATTTGCGCCATTCATCATGGTGATTGCTGCGGTGTTGGCGTTCTTTGCCGGTTGTGTCTAGACTGGCCGGGTTCTTGTCGGGGTGCCTTGCTATGAGGCTGAGATCGAATAATTTCGGATCCCGTTGAACCTGATCAGGTTAGCGCCTGCGTAGGGAACAAGATTTCTCGTCACCCGGCGAGTCCTCTTGTGCTTCGTCCGGGAAATTGTTCGACAATCGAACGCTCGACGACGATGCACAGCACCGGTCCTGGTGCGTCCGTGCCTTTCAGGTTCTGCTCCGACAATCCACTGCCTGGATGCTGTCTGGAGAGCCCGTGATGACTACAAAATCAAAAAACGCGATCAACCTGAGTGACTCGGCCAAGGTCGACGAGCAATCGGTCAAGCCGTTCACCCGTTCGCAAAAAGTCTACGTTCAGGGCTCGCGCCCGGACATCCTCGTGCCGATGCGCGAAATCACCCTCGACGTGACGCCGACCGATTTCGGCGGTGAAATCAACGCGCCGGTGACCGTCTACGACACCTCTGGCCCGTACACCGATCCGAACGTGGTGATCGACGTACGCAAAGGCCTCGCCGATGTGCGTTCGGCGTGGATCGACGACCGTGGCGACACCGAGCGTCTGGCCGGCCTGAGCTCCAACTTCGGTCGCGAGCGCCTTGCCGATCCGGAACTGACCAAACTGCGCTTTGCCCACGTCAACAACCCGCGTCGCGCCAAGGCTGGTGGCAACGTCACGCAAATGCACTATGCGCGTCAGGGCATAATCACGCCCGAGATGGAATTCGTCGCCATCCGCGAAAACATGAAGCTTGAGGTGGCCCGCGCCGCCGGCCTGCTGGATCAGCAGCACCCGGGCCACAGCTTCGGCGCCAGCGTGCCGAAAATCATCACCCCGGAATTTGTCCGTGAAGAGATCGCCCGTGGCCGCGCAATCATTCCGGCCAACATCAACCACACCGAACTGGAACCGATGATCATCGGCCGTAACTTCCTGGTGAAGATCAACGGCAACATCGGCAACAGCGCGCTGGGTTCGTCCATCGAAGAAGAAGTGGCGAAACTGACCTGGGGCATTCGCTGGGGCGCGGACAACATCATGGACTTGTCCACCGGCAAGCACATTCACGAAACCCGCGAGTGGATCATCCGCAACTCGCCGGTGCCGATCGGCACGGTGCCGATCTATCAGGCGCTGGAAAAAGTCGGCGGCGCGGCCGAAGACCTGACCTGGGAGCTGTTCCGCGACACGCTGATCGAGCAGGCCGAGCAGGGCGTCGACTACTTCACCATTCACGCCGGCGTGCTGCTGCGTTACGTGCCGCTGACCGCCAAACGCGTGACCGGTATCGTTTCCCGTGGCGGCTCGATCATGGCCAAGTGGTGCCTGGCGCATCACAAGGAAAACTTCGCCTACACGCATTTCGAAGAAATCTGCGAAATCATGAAAGCCTATGACGTCAGCTTCTCGCTGGGCGATGGCTTGCGTCCGGGGTCGATTGCCGACGCCAACGATGCCGCGCAATTCGGCGAACTGGAAACTCTCGGCGAACTGACCAAGATCGCTTGGAAGCACGACGTGCAAACCATGATCGAAGGCCCGGGCCACGTGCCGATGCAGTTGATCAAAGAGAACATGGACAAGCAGCTGGAATGCTGTGACGAGGCGCCGTTCTACACCCTCGGGCCGCTGACCACTGACATTGCGCCGGGTTACGACCACATCACCTCGGGTATCGGGGCGGCGATGATCGGCTGGTTCGGTTGCGCGATGCTTTGCTACGTGACGCCGAAGGAACATTTGGGCTTGCCGAACAAGGATGACGTGAAGACCGGGATCATCACCTACAAGATCGCCGCCCACGCAGCGGACTTGGCCAAAGGGCATCCGGGCGCGCAGATTCGCGACAACGCCTTGAGCAAGGCGCGTTTCGAATTCCGTTGGGAAGACCAGTTCAACCTCGGTCTGGATCCGGACACCGCGCGTTCGTATCACGATGAAACCCTGCCGAAGGATTCGGCCAAGGTCGCGCATTTCTGTTCGATGTGCGGACCGAAATTCTGCTCGATGAAGATCACTCAGGAAGTCCGCGAGTACGCGGCCAACCAGCGGATCGACGCGGTCGACGTGGACGTCGCCCAAGGCCTGGCGGAACAGGCCGAGCGGTTCAAGAAGGAAGGCAGTCAGCTGTACAAAAAAGTGTAAGCGGCAAGCTGCAAGCTGCAAGACTGATCGTTCCCACGCTCCGCGTGGGAATGCAGCCCGTGACGCTCCGCGTCACTGGACGCAGAGCGTCCCTAGAGGCATTCCCACGCAGAGCGTGGGAACGATCACAACACAACAACAAATGTCCCTCTGAGATAACACCCTTGAGCATTCAACCCAGCACTTATTCCCCCGACCTCGTCGTGCCCGCCGACAAGCGTGTATTCGGCGGTCGCGATCTGTTTTCCCTGTGGTTCTCCCTCGGCATCGGCCTGATGGTTTTGCAGACCGGCGCATTGCTCGCGCCAGGTTTGGGCCTGTCCGGTTCGCTGCTGGCGATTTTCCTCGGCACGCTGGTCGGCGTGCTGTTGCTGGCCGCTGTCGGCGTGATCGGCAGTGACACCGGCCTGTCGTCGATGGCCGCGCTGAAACTCAGCCTTGGCAGCAAAGGCGCCAGCCTGCCGGCGCTGCTTAATCTGCTGCAACTGATCGGCTGGGGCTCGTTCGAAATCATCGTCATGCGCGATGCGGCCAGCCTGCTCGGCACTCGCGCGTTCAGCGAAGGTTCGCTGTGGTCGAACCCGCTGTTGTGGACGCTGTTTTTCGGTGCGTTGGCGACGTTGCTCGCGGTGAGCGGGCCGCTGACCTTTGTGCGGCAGATTCTGCGCAAGTGGGGCATCTGGTTGCTGTTGGCGGCGTGCCTGTGGCTGACCTGGAACCTGTTTGCCAAAGCCGATCTGGCCGATCTCTGGTCGCGCGCCGGTGACGGTTCGATGCCGTTTGCCGTGGGCTTCGACATCGCTATTGCGATGCCACTGTCGTGGCTGCCGCTGATCGCCGATTACTCACGATTCGGCAAGCGGGCGAAGAACGTTTTCGGTGGCACCGCTGTGGGTTTTTTCATCGGCAACTTCTGGCTGATGAGCCTCGGCGTCGCCTACACCCTGGCCTTCGCGCCAAGCGGTGAAGTCAACGCGCTGTTGCTGGCACTGGCCGGCGCCGGGCTGGGCATTCCGCTGTTGCTGATTCTGCTCGATGAGTCGGAAAACGCCTTCGCCGATATTCACTCGGCAGCGGTTTCCAGCGGGATTCTGTTGCGCCTGAAAGTCGAGCATCTGGCCTTGGCCATCGGCGTGATCTGCACGCTGATCGCACTGCTCGCGCCGTTGGCGCAGTACCAGAATTTCCTGCTGTTGATCGGCTCGGTGTTTGCGCCGCTGTTCGGCGTGGTGCTGGTCGATCACTTCATTCTGCGCAAGCGCAGCGCTCAGGTCGCGTCGGCCGCATTGCGCTGGCCGGCGTTGTTGGCGTGGCTGGGTGGCGTGAGCACCTACCACTTGCTGGCGAATCTGTATCCGGATGTCGGCGCAACCCTGCCGGCGCTGGTGCTGGCAGGGCTGTTGCAACTAGTGCTGGGCCGGGCCTTCAGTTACGGCCGGGAAACAGCTCAGGCTTGAGAATGCCGTTCAGACGCGGATAAGGAATCTTCAGTTCGACGTGGCCCAGCGCGTAAGGCGCGATGGTGGTCACGTCGTACTTGAGGATCACGCCGCCATAGGTCAGCGCCACGTTCGGGGTTTTCACGAACGGCCAGTTCGCCACGAACTCCGGCTCCTGATCGAGCTTGGTGCTGATCAACCAACTGTTGTGCGCGACTTGCGCCGCCTTCCAGAACGCCTCTTCCTGACCCGGCACAAGCATGTCGGACAGGTTCAGCACCTTGTGCTGCTGGCGCGAATAGTTGATGAAGCCGCGACCCGGGGTGCCATGCGCACCGCCGGTGTCGAGGTAGCTCGACACCTCGATGATCACCAAGCCGTCATGCTGCTCGCGTACTTTCGCTTGCAGGTAGCTGCTGTTGCGTGGGCCGGCGCTGGCCAGAAACTGATCGCGATAGGCCGCCAGAGTCGGCGCAACCGGGGCGTTCTTCTCGGTGCGGGTCATTTGCAGCAGGCGTTTTTCGATGATGCCGTCCAGCGCAGGTTCGTCCGGGAAGCGCAAGGTGTCGATGTTCACCAGCGGGCAATCCGGGTTGGAACAGCCCGGTTTCAGTTGCTCTGATGCATCGCGGGTGGTTTCCAGCGGCGTGCGGTAGTTGGGCTGGAACAGGCTGGCACACGCGCCCAGGGTCAGGGCAATGGCGGCCACGGAGGCAATTTTGAAAAGCGACATGGGCGTCCTTTCGAAAGCAGGGGAAGGCAAAAAGTTACCGCTTCGACTCTCAACGAAGCAGTCAGTTCGCCACTAAGCTAATTAGAGTGGGTTTCGCCTCCACCGTCCATCCCGCTGACGGTAAAGGGGCTGCATCAAACGGTGCGGGCGCGTTAGGATGGCGCGAAGTCGAGGTTGCCAGCGACCAAAAGCAACTTCGTGATGGATGTGCAGTAAAGAGGATGCTTATGACTGATTTTGCCAATGCCATTCCGACCACCGTCGACGTCGTGCGGCGCGAACGTTGCTATGAGGGCTTCTACAAGCTCGACCGTTTGCACCTGCGCCATGAATTGTTCGCCGGTGGCATGAGCCGGGAGATCAACCGTGAAGTGTTCGTGCGCCACGATGCCGTGTGCATGCTGCCGTACGATCCGCAACGCGACGAAGTGGTGTTGATCGAGCAGTTCCGCGTCGGCGCCATGGGCAAGACCGATAACCCGTGGCTGGTCGAACTGGTCGCTGGTCTGATCGACAAGGATGAACAACCGGAAGAAGTTGCTCACCGCGAGGCGCAGGAGGAAGCTGGGCTGGACATCAAGGCCTTGTGGCCGATGACCAAATATTTCCCGTCGCCGGGCGGCAGCAACGAGTTCGTGCATTTGTACTTGGGGCGTTGCAGCACAGACGGCGTTGGCGGCCTGCATGGCCTGGAAGAAGAGGCAGAAGATATCCGTGTCACGGTCTGGGCCTTTGAAGATGCCTTGCAGGCCGTCCGTGACGGACGCATTGCCAACGCGGCGAGCATCATCGCCTTGCAGTGGCTGGCGCTCAATCGCGCCGAAGTGAGGGGGTTATGGTCGTAAACAAGTTGCGCGATCGCTATCGAGTCGACCTCGTGGGGCTGCAAGCCGCCTGCGAGGCCAACTACGCGCGCCTGATGCGACTGCTGCCGGACATGCGCAACGAGCCCGAGGCGCGGCGCATCGCCGTGACGCAGGGCGAGCAGATGCTCGGCGTGCTGGCCCTCGAAGTGCTGCAAACCTGCCCGTACACCACCACTTTGCAGGTGCGTCAGGAGCACAGCCTGCCATGGCTGCCGGTGCCGCAACTGGAAGTGCAGGTCTATCACGACGCGCGCATGGCTGAGGTCGTCAGTGCCGAACATGCACGACGCTTTCGCGGCATCTATCCTTACCCGAACGCGGCCATGCATCAGCCGGATGAAAAGGCCCAGCTCAATCTTTTCCTGGGGGAATGGCTGAGTCATTGCCTGGCGTTGGGGCACGAGTACGAAGTCGTACGCTAGTTGTGAACTGCGTCCGGTTCGCCGCTTTCCTCTTTCACTGATCCCCCAGCATAATTGCGGCACTTGATCGATTCCGTGCTTTTGCCTTGGGAGAACGCCTTGCCGAGCGTATCCACGTTGACCCCCGCCGATCCGGCGTTGCTGGTGCAGTTGTCCGACAGCCATTTGTTCGCTGAAGCGGACGGCGCGCTGCTGGGCATGAACACCCGCGAGAGCCTGCAAAAGGTCATCGAACTGGTGCTGGGGCAGCAGCCGCAGATCGATCTGATTCTGGCCACCGGCGATATCTCGCAGGACGGCACGCTGGAGTCGTATCAGCAGTTTCGCCAGATGAGCGCGCAGATCGACGCACCGGCGCGGTGGATTCCTGGCAATCACGACGAACCGATGATCATGGCCCAGGCCGCCGTGCAGAGCACGCTGCTGGAACCGGTGGTCGATATCGGCAACTGGCGGGTGACGATGCTGGATTCGGCGGTGCCGGGTTCGGTGCCGGGGTATTTGCAGGACGATCAACTGCAACTGCTGGCCCGCTCGCTGAGCGAAGCGCCGGAGCGCCATCATCTGGTGTGCTTCCACCATCATCCGGTTTCGATTGGTTGCGCATGGATGGAGCCGATTGGCTTGCGCAATCCCGAGGCATTTTTCGAGGTGCTGGATCGTTTTCCACAGGCCCGGGCGGTGTTGTGGGGGCATGTGCATCAGGAGATCGATCGTGAGCGCAATGGCGTGCGGTTGATGGCTTCGCCGTCGACGTGCATTCAGTTCGAGCCGGGGAGTGAGGATTTCAAGGTAGGGGAGCAGGCGCCGGGATATCGGTGGTTGCGGTTGTTGCCGGATGGGCGGTTGGAAACCGGAGTTGAGCGCGTTACCGGTTTCGCCTTCACCGTCGATTACGGCTCTGACGGTTACTGATTGCCAATCAAAAGCCCCTCATCGGAACGCCGCCCGCCCAGCCCTCTCCCAGAGGGAGAGGGGGCCGACCGAGGTGCCTTTCGCTATCCATCGACCTGAAGCAGCGTTGTCGATTATGGATTCACAGCACAGCGTTCAGGTCGATGTAGTTCGCAAATATCCCCCATTCGGTCCCCTCTACCTCCGGGAGAGGGCTAGGGTGAGGGCAGCTCGTGCTGTCACACCAAATTATCGAGCCCACCCCCAATCCGCTCTTCTCTCCCTGTAAACTCCGCAAACCCAAACCGACACCCAGGGAGCTCAAATGTCTGGTTCGATCCTCTATATCCACGGTTTCAACAGCGCCCCGGCCTCGAAAAAGGCCTGTCAGTTGGTGACGGTGATGGAACAGCTGGGTTTGAGCGACAAACTGCGTGTCCCGGCCCTGCATCACCACCCGCGCGAAGCCATCGGTCAGTTGGAACAAGCGATTGCCGAACTGGGCAGCCCGCTGCTGGTGGGAAGCTCACTCGGCGGCTACTATGCGACTCACCTGGCCGAGCGCCATGGCTTGAAAGCCCTGCTGGTCAACCCGGCGGTCAGCCCGCACCGGATGTTCGACGGCTATCTGGGCCCGCAGAAAAACCTGTATACCGATGAGATCTGGGAGTTGACCCACGACCACGTCACGGCCCTGGCCGAACTGGAAGTGCCGGCGCCTCAGGATGCGCAGCGCTATCAGGTATGGTTGCAGACCGGCGATGAAACACTGGACTATCGCCTCGCCCAACAGTATTACCGCGCCTGTGCCTTGCGCATTCAGGCCGGCGGCGACCATGGTTTTCAGGGTTTTGCCGGGCAATTGCCGGCGTTGCTGAGTTTTGCCGGCATTGGCGCCGATTTGTTTCAGGCAATCGATTTCACCGCACTGTGAAGTCTTGCCCCTATTTCATGAATGACTGACGACGAGACCCTATGGCCACTCCCAGCGCTAGCTCTTATAACGCCGACGCCATCGAAGTCCTCTCGGGCCTCGACCCGGTGCGCAAACGCCCCGGCATGTACACCGACACCAGTCGGCCGAACCACCTCGCCCAGGAAGTCATCGACAACAGTGTCGACGAAGCCCTGGCTGGCCACGCCAGATCGGTGCAGGTCATCCTGCACGCCGACCACTCGCTGGAAGTCAGCGACGACGGCCGTGGCATGCCGGTCGACATCCACCCGGAAGAGGGCGTGTCGGGTGTCGAGCTGATCCTCACCAAACTCCATGCGGGCGGCAAGTTCTCGAACAAGAACTACCAGTTCTCCGGTGGTTTGCACGGCGTAGGTATTTCCGTGGTCAACGCCTTGTCGACCGAAGTGCGCGTACGCGTGAAGCGTGACGGCAACGAATACCAGATGACGTTCAACGACGGCTTCAAAGCCTCGGAACTGGAAATCGTCGGCACCGTCGGCAAACGCAACACCGGCACCAGCGTGTACTTCGCGCCGGATCCGAAATACTTCGACTCACCGAAATTCTCCATCAGCCGTCTCAAGCACGTGCTCAAGGCCAAGGCTGTGTTGTGCCCGGGGCTGCTGGTCAGCTTCGAAGACAAAGGCACCGGCGAGAAAGTCGAGTGGCATTACGAAGACGGTCTGCGCTCGTATCTGGTCGATGCGGTCAGCGAATTCGAACGCCTGCCGGACGAGCCGTTCTGCGGCGCTTTCGCCGGTAACAAGGAAGCGGTCGACTGGGCGCTGCTGTGGCTGCCCGAAGGTGGCGATGCGGTGCAGGAAAGCTACGTCAACCTGATCCCGACGGCGCAGGGTGGTACCCACGTCAACGGTTTGCGTCAGGGCCTGCTCGATGCGATGCGCGAGTTCTGCGAATTCCGCAGCCTGCTGCCGCGCGGTGTGAAGCTGGCGCCGGAAGACGTCTGGGAACGCATCGCGTTCGTCCTGTCGATGAAAATGCAGGAGCCGCAATTCTCCGGCCAGACCAAAGAACGTTTGTCGTCCCGTGAAGCCGCGGCGTTTGTCTCCGGTGTGGTCAAGGACGCGTTCAGCCTGTGGCTCAACGCCAACCCGGAAACCGGTCTGGCGCTGGCTGAACTGGCGATCAACAACGCCGGTCGGCGCCTCAAGGCCAGCAAAAAGGTCGAGCGCAAACGCGTCACTCAGGGCCCTGCGTTGCCGGGTAAGCTGGCTGACTGCGCCGGGCAGGACCCGATGCGTTCCGAACTTTTCCTCGTCGAAGGTGATTCCGCCGGCGGTTCCGCCAAGCAAGCGCGGGACAAGGAGTTCCAGGCGATCCTGCCGTTGCGTGGCAAGATCCTCAACACCTGGGAAGTCGACGGCAGCGAAGTGCTGGCCAGCCAGGAAGTGCACAACATCGCCGTGGCCATCGGTGTCGATCCGGGCGCGGCGGACATGAGCCAGTTGCGTTACGGCAAGATCTGCATTCTCGCCGACGCCGACTCCGACGGTCTGCACATCGCAACCTTGCTGTGCGCGCTGTTCGTCCAGCATTTCCGTCCGCTGGTGGATGCCGGTCACGTCTATGTGGCGATGCCGCCGCTGTACCGCATCGACCTCGGCAAAGAGATCTACTACGCCCTCGACGAAGCCGAGCGTGACGGAATTCTCGATCGTCTGGTCGCCGAGAAGAAACGCGGCAAACCACAGGTCACCCGATTCAAAGGTCTGGGTGAAATGAACCCGCCGCAGCTGCGTGAAACCACCATGGACCCGAACACGCGGCGTCTGGTGCAACTGACGCTGGGCGAAGACTTCGCCGAAACCTCGGAAATGATGGACATGCTGCTGGCGAAGAAACGCGCCGGTGACCGCAAGACCTGGCTCGAATCCAAAGGCAACCTCGCCGAGGTGCTGGCCTGATGCGGTTTGGCTGGGCCTTGGCGGGTGCGTTGCTGTTGTGTGCGATGAGCGTGTCGGCCGAGCCGTTGCAGGAGTTGCGCGTGCTCTCCGGGCACCCGGTCGACGGCATGCGCGGCGGTAACCTGTCGGGGCTGGCCATGTGTGGCGGCGAGTTGTGGACGGTGTCGGACCGCGATGACGATCAGATCTATCGGCTCAATACCGCCGATCAGGTCTGGCAGGCCGAAGCCTTGCACATCGACGTGCCGCTGGTGCCGGAGACCGGTTTGCCGTGGGGGTTGCGCTCGCGCAATTGGGCCGCGTCGTTCGTGCGCGGTGGCGATCTGGATTTCGAGGGCATCAGTTGCGACAGCGCCGGCAATCGCTACATTGTCAGCGAGGGCCATGCGGCGGTTTTGCAGGTGCCCGTCAGCGGCCCGGTCAACTGGCTGAAGATCTCGCCGATGATGGTTCGCGAAGCGCGGGCCAGTGGCATGCTCCTGCATTTCAATGCGATCTTCGAAGGCCTGGCGATCAGCCCTGCGGGTGATCAGATGTGGCTGGCCGCCGAGCGGCAAAGCCGTGGTTTGCTGCTGATCAAGCGCCAGCAGACGGTGTGGGATTGCGATGGTCGTTGCGTGCTGCTCAGCGAGGGCGGCAAGGAAATGCAGCCGCCGCAGTTCCCGAAGGCCAGAGCGGTCGACCGAGACTTTTCCGACCTTTCGTTGTTTAACGGCAAATTGTTTACCCTTGAGCGCAACGCCTTCCAGATTTGTCGGCGCGATGCGCAGACCGCCAAGGTCGAGCGTTGCTGGTCGTACGCCGCTGAACTGTTGCAGGCCAACCGCCGTTACTCGCAGAACTTCGGGTTGGAAGAGGCGCTGATCGTTGACGCTGATGGTGCATGGGTCGGCGTCGACAATAATTTCGGCCCGCGCGCCGACGGTGAGGTTCGGCCGATCGTCTGGCGCTTCGCCGCACCTGACGGTGGCTGGAGCGCCAAGCCATGAGCCAGCAACCGCCGGGCAAGCGCGCCGGTCGGGTGCTGATGATTCTGGCGTGGTGCGCGGCGCTGTTTCTGGCGACGCGGTTTTTCGGCCAGTGGGAGCAGCGCCAGCAGAATCCGAACGTGGTGGTCAGTTCGGAGCAGGGCGAAGGTTTTATCGAAGTGAAACTGGCCGGCAATGCCCAAGGGCATTTTGTCGCCAGCGGTCAGATCAACGGTGAGCCGGTGGAGTTCATGCTCGACACCGGCGCAACCGATGTGGCGATCCCGGCGGATCTGGCCAAGCGCTTGAAGCTGGAAGAAGGTTTCGGAGTGACCCTGAGCACGGCGAACGGCCTGAGCCAGGGCTATCGGACCAAAATTGCCCGTCTGCAACTGGGTGACATCGTGCTGCGGGACGTCCGTGCATTGGTGGCGCCGGGGCTGCATGGCGATCAGGTGCTGCTCGGCATGAGCGCCTTGAACAAACTTGAATTTACTCAGCGCGGTGGCACCATGCTGCTGCGCCAGACAACGAACCGATGAGGCCTGCATGAGCAACCCCCTTGATCTCAGCCTGGACGGTGTAGAACGCCGCTCGCTGGCCGACTTCACCGAAAGTGCCTACCTCAACTACTCCATGTACGTGATCATGGACCGTGCCCTGCCGCATATCGGCGACGGCCTGAAACCGGTACAGCGGCGTATCGTCTACGCCATGAGCGAGTTGGGCCTGGACGCCGATTCCAAGCACAAGAAATCGGCGCGTACCGTCGGTGACGTGCTCGGCAAGTTCCACCCGCACGGCGACTCGGCGTGCTACGAAGCGATGGTGCTGATGGCCCAGCCGTTCAGCTATCGCTACACGCTGGTCGACGGCCAGGGCAACTGGGGTGCGCCGGACGATCCGAAGTCCTTCGCCGCCATGCGTTACACCGAAGCACGCTTGTCGCGGTATTCCGAAGTACTGCTCAGCGAACTGGGCCAAGGCACTGCCGACTGGGGCCCGAACTTTGACGGCACCCTGCAGGAGCCGCTGGTACTGCCGGCGCGCCTGCCGAACATTCTGCTCAACGGCACCACCGGCATCGCCGTGGGCATGGCCACCGACGTGCCGCCGCACAACCTGCGCGAAGTCGCCACTGCGTGCGTGCGCTTGCTCGATGAGCCGAAAGCCACGGTTGAACAGCTCTGCGAACACATTCAGGGCCCGGATTATCCGACCGAAGCGGAAATCATCACGCCGCGCGCCGACCTGCTGAAAATGTACGAAACCGGCAAGGGCTCGGTGCGCATGCGCGCCGTGTACCACGTCGAGGACGGCGACATCATTGTCACCGCGCTGCCGCATCAGGTCTCCGGTGCGAAAGTGCTGGAGCAGATTGCCGCGCTGATGCAGGCGAAACCGTCGAAAGCCCCGCAGATCGCTGACCTGCGCGACGAATCCGACCACGAAAACCCGTGCCGCATCGTGATCATTCCGGTCAACAGCCGCGTCGATCACGAAGCGCTGATGCAGCACCTGTTCGCCAGCACCGAGCTGGAGTCGACCTACCGGGTCAACGTCAACATCATCGGTCTGGACGGCAAACCGCAGTTGAAAAACCTGCGGGCCTTGCTGGTCGAGTGGCTGGAATTCCGCGTGTTGACCGTGCGTCGCCGCCTGCAATTCCGCCTCGACAAGGTCGAACGTCGCCTGCACCTGTTGGACGGTTTGTTGATTGCCTACCTCAACCTGGATGAAGTGATCCACATCATCCGCACCGAGGAACACCCGAAAGCCAAGCTGATCGAGCGTTTCGCCCTCAGCGAGATTCAGGCCGACTACATCCTCGACACGCGTCTGCGTCAGTTGGCGCGACTGGAAGAGATGAAGCTGCGCGACGAGCAGGACGAACTGCTCAAGGAACAAGCCAAGCTGCAAGCGCTGCTGGGCAGCGAAGCCAAGCTGAAGAAGCTGGTGCGTACGGAGCTGATCAAGGATGCCGAAACCTATGGCGACGACCGTCGTTCGCCAATCGTTGAACGCACCGAAGCCAAAGCGTTGACCGAACACGATCTGCTGCCGAACGAGAAAGTCACCGTCGTGCTCTCGGAAAAAGGCTGGATTCGTTCGGCCAAAGGTCACGACATCGACGCCACCGGCCTGTCGTACAAGGCTGGCGACGGCTTCAAAACCTCGGCGGCGGGGCGCTCCAACCAGTCTGCCGTGGTGATTGACTCCACCGGCCGCAGCTATTCGGTTGCTGCGCATACGCTGCCGTCGGCGCGTGGCCAGGGCGAACCATTGACCGGTCGTCTGACGCCGCCACCGGGCGCTTCGTTTGAGTGCGTGCTGATGCCGGAGGATGACGCGTTGTACGTGATCGCCTCCGACGCCGGTTACGGTTTCGTGGTGAAGGGCGAAGATCTGCAAGCCAAGAACAAGGCCGGTAAAGCCCTGTTGAGCCTGCCGAACAACGCCAAGGTGATCCCGCCGCGTCCGGTTGCCGATCGTGAGCACAACTGGCTGGCCTCGGTCACGACCGAAGGTCGCCTGTTGATCTTCAAAATCAGCGATCTGCCACAATTAGGGAAGGGCAAAGGCAACAAGATCATCGGTATTTCCGGTGAGCGTGTGGCCAGTCGCGAAGAATATGTCACGGACATCGCCGTACTTCCGGAAGGCGCCACTTTGGTGTTGCAGGCCGGAAAACGCACCTTGTCGCTGAAGGCTGACGACCTTGAACACTACAAAGGTGAGCGTGGACGTCGTGGCAACAAGCTTCCAAGGGGCTTCCAGCGGGTCGATGCGCTGCTCGTCGAAAACCTCAATTAGGCGTCCTAGAGGCGTCGATCCACGATTTAACGCGTAGATCGACGCTTTGGCGCTGGAGTCGGAACGCATATTCACGGATGATATGGCCTTTCCAAGCGCCGGCGTGGCCGAGCGTTCTTCATATTTATTGAGTATTTTCACTGTGGTCAGCCTTGTGGCGGCCACCTGGACGGGATGATGACTGCTCTGCGCCCCCTTATTTTCCTGCTCGCCGGCGTTTTGGGCCTGGCGGGTTGCAGCGTTCACCAGCCGGTGTCGCTGTATCAACTGGACAGCGGAAGTCCGGTTCAGCCTGCGCAAAGCGCGGGCATGGCGGTTTTGTTGGGCCCGGTAGTCGTAGCCGATTACCTGCAACGTGAGACCTTGCTGCAACGTCAACCGGACGGCAGTCTGCAAGCGGCGACCGACGGTCGTTGGGCTGGCAGCCTTTCGTCGGATATCGATCAGTTGCTGATGCGTCAGGTGGCGGGTCATCTGGACAGCCAACGTGTGGTGCTGGCACCGGCCACCGGTGGGTTTACCCCGGATGTACAGGTATTGCTGACCATCACGCGTCTGGACTCCGGCGCGAAACAGCCGGCGATCCTCGATGCGCAGTGGCGCTTGATCGACCGCCGTGGTCAGGTGCGCGATAACCGCATCGTTCATCTGCAGGAGCTGCATGCCGGCAGTACGGCGTCGCAGGTGCAGGCTCAGGGCATTTTGCTGCAGCGTCTGGCCGAGCAATTGTCGGTGGCGCTGAAGCCTTTGGCCAATCAGCCTCCGGTGGCTGAGGCACCGCGTAAATCGGCACCAAAACCGGCAGCACCGGCAGCGGAAGCCGAGAAGCAGCCGAAGATTCCGATGGCATCGCCGATTCGGACTGACATGGAAGTGTTCCGCTTCTGACGCTGGATCGAGACAGAACAGAGCCCGCCTTGTGCGGGCTTTGTTGTGTCTGGGGTTCTGCGTGAAAGATCAAAAGCCCCTCACCCTAGCCCTCTCCCAGAGGGAGAGGGGACTGACCGAGGTGTCTTGCGTCATACGTGGACCTGAAAGTACCTGGCGATTATGGATTCGGTAAAGCAGAGGCGGACTGGGAGTATCTGGCGTCATACGTGACCTGAAAGAGCTTGGCGATTCTGGATTCACAGCAGGGCGCTCAAGTCGGTGTAGCTCTCCAATATCCCCCAATCAGTCCCCTCTCCCTCGGGGAGAGGGCTAGGGTGAGGGGCTTTTCAGTCATCCACAAAAAAGCCCGCAGACAATCACTCGTCTGCGGGCTTCTGTGTTTCAGGCTTAAAGCTTAAGCCCGGCGCTCATGCATCCGCGCCAGTTGCCGCTCGAGCATCGATGGATAAGGCTCCATCAACCGCTCGACGCAGCAAGCACCCTCAGGGCTGGCAATCGGCCGAATCCGCGCGCGCTGACGGATCAGCGCATCGTCGCCGATCTTGCGTTCAACCAGCAGCAGATTGCGGCTGTGTTGTGACAGAGCCAATGCATCCTGCGCCGAATCGGTCAGCAACAGATCGATCTGGCTCAAGCCGAACAACTCATCGCCCAGGGTCAGGCCCAGTTGCAACTGCAGGGTGATGCCGCTGTCCGCGACTTCAATCTGCAACTGATGACCCAAGGCCCGCAGCAACTCGCCACAGCAAATGGCGTTGGTCAGGTAATCATCGCCACTGTCTTCGGTGTGGAACAGCATCAGCGTGCTGCCGTCGTTCAGGGTTTCGATTTCGCCCTGATACAACGAAGCGGCCTGATAGAGGCAGTCGCGATAGCGCTCCTGCAATTCTTCCAGGCGTGCCCGTGGCAAGCGGCGCAGTTGCTCCTGAGAGCCCAGTTGCACGGCCAGTACGGCGGTGTGCTGCGGCACGCTTGGCGACGGTTGGCGGATAACGGGTTGGGGCGCGCCATTGAGCGACTCGTCGCGCAGGTCGGCGAATGCGTCATCGTCATCATCGTCTTCGACGGTGCTGACCAGATGCCGCGGTGCAGGCTTCTGCGCGGCCATCGGACGGGTTTCGTCGAAACTCGGATCACGCAAGTTGCGCACCTCGAATTCCGGCTCGTCTTCTTCGTCCTCGAACTCAGGCTCCGGTTCCGGTGCAGGCTCCGGCGCGTAGTTGGCGTGCAGCTGACGCGCCAGATCGCCAATCTCATCCTGACGATCGATGCCCGGCGTGTGCTCGTCGATACGGCGCAACCAGACGCGCAATTGCAGCAGCGGCGTCGACAGGTAGCGGCCCATGCGCAGGCTCAGGGCCAGCGACAGTGCCAGCAGAATCCCGCTGAGAATGCCCATGCTTTGCAGGCTGATGGTCATCGGCTGCTGGAACTGATCCATGTCCAGGCTGATGCGCAGTTGCCCGGCGGTCACGTCCTGAAAAGTGATCTTGCTCTCGTACATGCCTTCGGCTTCGCCCAGCAGGCTGTGCTTGGGCCGCTGACCGGACTCGGCGAGGATGCGGTTATCCACGCTGTAGATCGCCGCGTGGGCCACCAGTTTGTTCTTGGTCAGGTTGTTGAGCAGCACGTTGAGGCTGAGGATGTCGTTGGACACCAACAGCTCGGTGGCAGAGGTCGCGGTCTGCGTGGTCAGGCTTTCGCCCAGCGCATCGGCCTGCTGGTGCATGGCCTGCTTGAATTGCAAACCCATCACGCCGGCATAGATCACCAGGGCCAGAGCGACCAGGATCACGTTATGGCTGGCAATGCGCAATGCAATCGGTACACGGCGGTGGCGCAGTGCACGGAAGATCAGCAGGAAGAAGTTATCGGTTTTAACTGGCGTGGGCCGGTTCACTGAGCTCGGCTCTTTTGTCCGTGAAGTTGACGCGCAGTATAGCGACAGGCCCTAGACCGGCAAAGCGCTCGCGGTGCCCGATGGTCACTGAAAGTGGGTAGAATGCGGTTTTTTTCCAGTTGCGGGGGTGCGCGTTGCGCGAAATCGTCCTGATTAACATCACGGGAGTCGACCGTCCGGGTCTGACGGCAGCCATTACCGGTGTTCTGGCACAGGGTGGTGTGAACATTCTCGACATCGGTCAGGCGGTGATCCACGACACCCTGTCGTTCGGCATCCTGGTTGAAATTCCCGATTCGGAGCAAGGTAAATCCGTGCTCAAGGACATCCTGTTCAAGGGCTACGAGCTCGACCAGCAGGTGCGCTTCACCCCGGTGTCCGAAGAGGATTACCAGCAATGGGTGGGCAATCAGGGCAAGAAGCGCCACATCGTCACCCTGCTGACTCGCAAAGTGACCGCTGGCCAATTGCAGGCGGTCAGCTCGATCACTGCCAAATATGGCCTGAACATCGATCACATCGACCGTCTGTCGGGTCGCATGCCACTGGACACGCCAGCGGACAAGGGCAAGGGCTGCATCGAGTTCTCCGTGCGTGGCGAAGCGGCTGATCCGCAAGCGCTGCGTGCCGAATTCCTCAGCGTTGCCCAAGAGCTGAATGTCGACATCGCCTTCCAGGAAGATTCGCTGTTTCGTCGCAACCGTCGCCTGGCGGTGTTCGACATGGACTCGACCCTGATTGAAGCCGAAGTCATCGACGAACTGGCCAAGGCGGCCGGGGTGGGCGAGCAGGTATCTGAAATCACCGAGCGCGCCATGGCCGGTGAACTGGACTTCCGCGCCAGTTTCAAGGAGCGCCTGGCCTTGCTCAAAGGCCTGGATGTCAGCGTGCTGGATTCGATTGGCGCCTCGCTGCGTCTGACCGAGGGCGCTGAAACCTTGTTCGCCGAACTCAAGCGTCTGGGCTACAAAACCGCGATCCTGTCCGGTGGTTTCACCTACTTCGCCAAGCAATTGCAGGCCAAGCTCGGCATTGACTATGTGTTTGCCAACGAACTGGAAGTGGTCGATGGCAAGTGCACCGGCGTGGCGATCGAGCCGATTGTCGATGCCCAGCGCAAGGCTGATCTGTTGAAAGAGCTGGCGCACAAGGAAGGTTTGCGTCTGGAGCAGACCATTGCGGTCGGCGACGGCGCGAATGATCTGCCGATGCTGGCAATTGCCGGGCTGGGCGTGGCGTTCCGTGCCAAGCCACTGGTCAAGCAGTCGGCGAAGCAGGCGATCTCGACGTTGGGTCTGGATGGCGTGTTGTATCTGCTGGGCTTCCGTGATCGCGACGGGCAGCTCTGAGTTCTCTGTTGCCTGAAACGACTCCTTCGCGAGCAGGCTCGCTCCCACAGTTGAAATGCATTCCAATGTGGGAGCGAGCCTGCTCGCGAATGTAGCGCCGCCGATCCATCGGCGGGTACTTAAAGCGACTTCCACAGCGAGTCAAAATCCTCCTCGCTCCCGCCATTCTGCGCGGTCTCCAGTGAGCGATAGGCAAACTGATTGAAGCTATGCGTACTCGCCACCCGTCGATCCAGTCCGGCGCGGTGCTCTTCGCCCTGGGTGTTGATCAACACCTTGCTGCCCTCCTGAAACGGCAAGCGCGGTGCCAGCAGGGTCGCCGGCACATCGATCGCACTGATCTCCGGTAACAGTAATCCGCGCAGATATTGACTGTGATCGTCCCGCGAACGCACCAGTTGCAAGCCGCACGGCTGTGCATGTGGCGCCACCAGTTCAATGCCCATTTGCGTGCCGCCGCCGCGCACCTGACGTATCCAGCGAATGACCGCGATGCTCCATCCCTGACTGACACTGTCCTGAATCCCGAGCATTTCGCCGGCCTGCAATTCTGCGGGCACTTCATTTGGCCACGCCAGGCAGTAACCTCCGGGGCTGTGATTGATCACCGGCAGGGCGTAGGTCGGGTAATGCGGTGTGCTGTCGGTGTGGCTTTCATCCTCAAGCAAATGGTCGTACTGAATCTCCTCATAGGGTAAAAACTCCTCAGGCTGGCTCTGCGGCGCAGCGTCGAAGGCCTGGCTCCAACTGTCCTTTTCACCTTTGGCGACGGCACGGCTGAAGTTCGCCGAGCGCGCTCCGGGATGTTTGAGCAGGTCGCTGAAACTGCGCTCGCCGCCGAGGTAGAAGTGCAGGGCGCTCATGCCTACGCACACGGTCAGATGACCCTGGCCGACGGTGCGCTGAAAACTGCGTTCGGCCGTCTGGCCCCAAGTCGCGTGCAGGTGCTGCAGGGTGTCGAAGCTCAGCCCGGCCGGGACGGGCAAGGGTGTCGAAGTGTCCTGATGCTGCAAATGCGCTTCGATGGCGTTCACCAGCGGCTGTGGATCGAAACCGAGCAACCCGCGCTGTTGCTCGCGACGAAACATGCTGCGGTAGCGCGGGCCTGCATCCAGTTCTGCGCTGATCGCCAACAAGCCTGCGTCCGGGCTGGCGGGATGCAGCTTGAGCAGCGCGCTCCACGGCTCCAGCACTTCGGCGAGCCGGGCGATCTGGTTCTGCCGCAACTGATTGCACCGGGCGCTGCCCAGCAAGAGTGCGGCGATGTAGGTCTGTTCAAGGCTCAATTCTGTAGTGAGGCTGGCCAGGTCGTCACGCACGCGTCGGTGTTGCAGTTGTAATTCAGCGGCGCTGCGGTACAACTGATGCAGTTCGAACCACAGCTGCTCCGGCGGCGAGCTATACAGCTGCGTGGCGCGCAGCAGTTGGCCTTTGAGTGCATGGGCGGCACGTTGCAGAGCCATACTGACCAGCGCTGCACGATCCTTGCTGTACTTCGGCGCAATCCGCAACACGATCTGTTTGTAGCCGATGGCCAGATGGCTTTGCAGCGCCTGGCACAGGTTGCTGATCTTGCGCGAGCGCTCGTCGAGCATGATCGCCTGATGCAGGAAGTGCCGCTCCAGATGCTGGCAGACGAAATAAACCTCGGGTCGCAGCAACTCAAGCAGGTTGAGACGGTTGTCACTGGGGGTGAGCAGCTGGTTGAGTTCGCCCAGGCCTTGATACAGCAGGCGGGCGGTTTCGCCGATGTTGGCCTTGGGCAGGTCAGCGATCCAGCGCTTGAGATCACGCGGGGAAGCTTCGCAAAACGACAGGCGCGTTTGCGACGGTGTTGGTGCTTGAAGGGACGGCGGGGAGATGGTCTGGCTCATGCCAAAAACCATAGCAGCAAATAACGTAATCTGCGGGAGCGCCTGAGGCGACTCCCGCAGCGGTCAATCAGGCTTTTGGCAGCGCCAGGCCCTGGCCCATCTGCACAGGCGAACCAGCGACCAGTTCTTCAGCCCATTTCACCTGATCCGGCCCAAACAGCACGATGGCGGTCGAACCCAGCTTGAAGCGACCCAGTTCGGCACCTTTTTCCAGATGGATCGGCGCACGCGCGGCTTCGTCATAGCGGAAGGTTTTCAGTTCACGCTTTGGCGGCGTGACCAGACCGGCCCACACGGTTTCGATCGAAGCGACGATCATCGCGCCCACCAGCACCACCGCCATCGGCCCGCGCTCGGTGTCGAAAATGCACGCCACACGCTCGTTGCGGGCGAACAGTTCCGGAACGTTTTCAGCCGTGGTCTGGTTGACCGAGAAAATCCGCCCCGGGATATAGACCATTTCGCGCAGGGTGCCGGCCAGTGGCATGTGCACACGGTGGTAATCCTTTGGCGACAGGTAGATGGTGGCGAAGTCGCCGCCCATGAACGGCGCCGCATTGGCCGCATCACCGCCGAGCAGTTCGAGCACGCTGAAGCTGTGGCCCTTGGCCTGGAACACGCGACCGTGTTCGATCGGGCCAAGCTGGCTGACCGCACCGTCGGCTGGGCTGAGGATCGCGCCCGGGGTTTCGTCCAGCGGACGCGCGCCGTCTTTCAGGGCACGGGTAAAGAAGGCGTTGAAGTGTTCGTAAGCGGTCAGGTCTTCGACCAGCGCTTGCGACATGTCCACCTGATAGCGCTTGGCGAACCACTGGGTGAAGGCATTCTTGAACCAGCGCACGCGGCACTCGGCAACGCAGCCAGCCAGGCGCGACAGCAGGTGATGAGGCAGCAGGTACTGGCTGAGGATAAACAGACGCTCTTTCATTGGTTGTCCTTAAAAAACCTTAAATCTCGACTGGCGTGTCAGGGTGGTTGCCCCATTCGCCCCAGGAACCGGCGTAGCCTTTGACCCGCGGATAACCGAGGGACTTGGCCACCAGATAAGTGAAGCCCGACCGGTGATGGGTCTGGCAGTGGGTAATGATTTCTTTGTCCTTGGTGATCCCGAGGTCTTCGAGAATCTGCGGCATGTCCGTGCGAATGCGCAGCTGACGCGCCTTGTCCATGCCGGCGGTCCATTCGAAATTGACCGCGCCGGGGATGTGCCCGGCCTTGGCGGCCAGTACTTTCTCGCCGGAGTACTCCAGTGGACCGCGCGCATCCCAGATCGCCAGATCGGCAGCACCGAGACGGCTTTGCAGGTATTCGCGGGTGGCGGTCGGCGCTTCGTGCAGGGTCAACGACAATGGGCCGCCAACGGCTGCCGGTACCTGGATCGACATCGGCATGCCATCCGCCAGCCACGCCGGCAGACCACCGTCTATATAGTGGTACTTGTCGTGACCGATCACGTCGAGCAGCCAGATGAAGCGCCCGGCCCAGCCACCGCCTTCGTCGTCATAGACCACGTAGACCGCGTCTTTGCGATGGCCCAATTCACCGAACAGCGCCTCCAGATCAGCTTTGGCCGGCAGCAGGCCCGGCGCCGGCGGCTGGCCGAGCTGAGTGCGTTTCGGGTCGACAAAGCGTGCGCCGGGCAGATGACCTTCGGTATAGCGGGCGGCACTGGTCAGATCCACCAGAATCAGTTCAGGGGATTCGAGGCGCGGGAGCAGGTCGCTCGGCTCGATGACGAGCGGCAAGCCAGAGAAGTCAGACATGTGAGGTCTCCAGAGCACAAAGGGGGGGATTGTAGCGCAGCCTCATCGGGCACGGCTGCTAAAGCTGTGCAGGGCCTTTTCGATGCACTGCGCGGTTTTGCCAAAGGCTTGCACGGTGATGTCAGCGAACGGTCCACCGCCCTGATCGGCGACAACGATCATGATCACCCGGCCATTGTTGACCAGAGAGCGCAGGAATAGATGCTCGCCCCGAAACAGCGTGCGCAGGCTCGGTGGCAGCAGCGCGGAGAACTGCGCGTTGTTGTCCGGGGTAATCCGCACCTGCGCCTGTTGCGCCAACAGCCTTTGCAGCACGCTGCTCTGGCTGACGACAAAATTCAGCGCCGCCGCTTCTTTCGGCAGCCCGGCGGTTTGATTCACGCGCAGATTCGACTGCGTGCGATCGGCCATCAGGATCATCACCCGGCGCATGCCGCTGGCGACCAGTGCATCGCGAGCGGCGACGGTCAGGCTCATGGCATTGGTGAAGCGGCTCGGTTCGGCGAGCAGTTCGGCACATTGCTTGCGCCACTGGCCCAGGTCTTCAGCGCTTGGCGCGGCGGCGGGCAGCATGCCGGCCGGCAAACGACGAGTGCCCAATGGCCACAACAACGAAACCGCCGGATGCCACAGATCCGGCATCGCATGCTGGCGCGCGCTGTTCGCGGCTTGCTGGTGCAACTGTTGTTGCACGTCGTCCATCGGGATTTGCAGATAAAGGCTGGTCAGGTATTGCCAGCGTTCGCTGTGCGGACTGTCCCAGGCCTGTTGCGCCGACAGCGCCAGACCATTGGCCAGCAGCACGGTATTGGCCGGTTGATTGAGCCAGCGGCGCAGGGTCGGGTCATCGTCGAGGCGGTTTTGCTGACGCAGCGGATGTTCGCTGTCGCGAGCAATACGCAGCACTTTCACCAGCTCGCGTTGCTCGCTGAGCAGCAGTTTATAGCCCTGCTGTACCCATATCGGCAGATGCCAGACTTGCACCAGCGCTTCGGCGATTTTCAGCAGACGCACGCCGAACAATTGCTTCTCGACCACGCGGGCCGATTCGCCCTTGTGGATAACCCGCAGCTCCCACTCTTCAAGCAATTGCGGATACGTCAGCGCCAAGGGCCACAGCGGCGACAGAAACAGCAGGCTGCCCCAATGAATGTCCTGCCACAGCCGCGCCAGGCGACTGGCAAAAAAACCGTTGGCCTGTTGCGTCGCGTGCTGGCTGATCATTTGCAGTTGGCGCAGGGCCTTGGGGATTTGCATCAGCGGTTCGGCGGGCAAGCGCGTCAGCAGCTCTTCGGTGCGGGCGAGGCCCAGACGATTGATCGCTACCTCGAGATTTTCCGCTGGCGTGGCCATGGTGCCGTGGGTGTGACGATTCGCCTCACGGATGATGCTCAAGGCCAGTGCCGGGCTGTCCTGCATCAGGTCGGCGATATCGCGCAGCGAGCTGCGATTGTCACGGATCGCGCGGCAGACTTTGTCGTGAGCCTCTTGCGGCACGGGCAGTCGCACGCCATCGAGCAACTTTACCCAGCCGTCGAGCGTGGTCGGTTTTGCGTGTGGGACGTTCGTTTCATTAGCCATGTCTGGACGGGATCTTCACTGACTGTAGACGCGCCCGGCATGGGCTAAATTGGCTTTTCGCCTGAACTGGCTATAGTCTGGCGCAGTTTTGCCGATAAGTAGAAGAAGAGATTTTTTAACTTCCGAATATGACCTTGAACCCGACTTAAGTAAGTACTTTCTACCTATGGCTAAAATTATCGGCATCATCGTCGTATTCGCGAGCGTGCTCGGCGGATACGTGCTCTCCCACGGCAAGATTGCCGCCCTGATCCAGCCCTTCGAGGTGTTGATCATCGGTGGTGCTGCACTCGGTGCATTCCTGCAGGCCAACCCCGGCTACATGACGATGCACGTGCTCAAGAAATCCCTGAGCATGTTCAGTTCGCGCTTCAGCCACACGTTCTATCTGGAAGTGCTCGGCCTGATCTACGAGATCCTCAACAAGAGCCGCCGCGAAGGCATGATGGCCATTGAAGGCGACATCGAAGATGCCGCCGCGAGCCCGATTTTCGCCAAGTACCCGGCAGTGCTCAAAGACGAACGCATGACCGCGTTCATCTGCGATTACCTGCGCATCATGTCGTCCGGCAACATGGCCCCGCACGAGCTGGAAGGCTTGTTCGACATGGAACTGTACAGCCTCAAGGAAGACCTTGAGCATCCGTCCCACGCGGTGAACGGCATCGCCGACGCCATGCCCGGTTTCGGTATCGTTGCGGCGGTACTCGGTATTGTGGTGACCATGGCCTCGCTGGGTGAAGGCGATCAGAAGTCCATCGGTCTGCACGTCGGTGCGGCACTGGTCGGTACCTTCTTCGGTATTCTCGCGGCGTACGGTTTCTTCGGCCCGCTGGCGCATTCCCTGGCCCACGATGCCAAGGAAGAGCTGAACGTCTACGAAGCCATCAAGGCTTCGCTGGTGGCTTCGGCTTCCGGCATGCCGCCGTCGCTGGCGGTCGAGTTCGGTCGCAAGGTGCTGTACCCGGCCCACCGTCCAAGCTTTGCCGAGCTGGAACAAGCCGTTCGCGGTCGCTAAGCCATGGAAAATAATCAGCCGATTATCATCAAGCGCGTCAAGCGCATAGCCGGCGGGCATCACGGCGGGGCGTGGAAAATCGCCTTCGCCGACTTCGCCACGGCGATGATGGCGTTCTTCCTGGTGCTGTGGTTGCTGTCCACCGCAACGCCGGAGCAGAAGATCGCCATCGCCGGTTACTTCAAAGACCCGGTCGGCTTTTCCGAAAGCGGCACGCCGTACATCATCGACCTGGGTGGCACACCGACCCTGGCCCCGGAAAATACCCTGAACCCTGAGGTGAAATCCCAGCCGCAACCGGACAAGGTCACCGTCGACACCGAGCAAGTTGAAGGCATGGCTGAAATGGTCGAGAAAGAGCGCCTCGAACTGCTGCTGCAAGAACTGCAGAACAAGGTCGACGAGAACCCGCAACTGCAGAAATTCAAGGATCAGATCCTCTTCGAAATCACGCCGAATGGCTTGCGCATCCAGATCATGGACGCCGAGAACCGGCCGATGTTCGACTCCGGTTCTGCACGCCTGAAGCCGTATTTCGAAGACATCCTGCTGGCCATGGCCGACACCATCAAAGCGGTGCCGAACAAGATCAGCATCAGCGGCCACACCGACGCCAAGCCATACACTGGCACTGGCGATTTCGGTAACTGGGAACTGTCGGCCAACCGGGCCAACGCTGCCCGTCGTGCGCTGATCGCCGGTAGCTATCCGGATGCGCAAGTGGCGCGGGTCGTCGGTTATGCCTCGTCGGCACTGTTCGACAAGGAAAACCCGTTCAACCCGGTCAACCGCCGCATCGACATCGTCGTGCTGACCAAAAAGGCTCAAGCGGCGATCGAAGGTTCGCAAGGTGCCGATCCTGCGAAACCTGCAGATCAAGGTCAGAACGGCGCCGCTCCAGCGACACCGGTTGATCCGAATGCGCTGCCGGCGGACCAGCAGCCGGTGCCGGCGCATGAGTTACGTGAACGGTTGAATCTGTTTGATGACGCCGCGCCGAAACCGGCGGAACCGGGGAGTGCGGCGCCAGCGCCAGCAACCACTGCACCGGCGCCTGCGCCCAAGCAGTAATCGACAAAAAGCCACGGTCACCGTGGCTTTTTTGTTTCTGCCTGCGTCGCAATGACCAGTCGCAGTTTTCGCAATCACGGAAGATCAGTTAATGGAAAGACTCAAAGCCTATTTTCAACGGCATGGCAACGCACCCTTCAAATTTGGCGAGGGGCGGGTCAGTGGCTATATTTCGGCCACCCTCGGGCTGTTGAGCCTGTTGGCGGTGTTCTGTTTCCTGTTTCCCGAGTGGCTGACCACGGCCGAACTGCGCAAGGTCTATGACGAGCAGTTCGCGCGCACCACGCTGTTGCTCGGTCTGGTGCTGTCGTTCAGCCTCGGCACCCTGAATATCCTGCTCAACAAGCGCAAACGTCTGGGGATTACCGGATTGGTGGCGTCGGGGCTGGCGGTATTCCTCGGGGGCACCAATGTCCAGGTCAGCTCGATCGGGCAGACCCCGTACTCGCTCGGTCTGGACTGGTTTGTGCTGGCGCTGCTGGTGTCGGCGATCGTGTTCATTCCGCTGGAGAAGCTCTATTCCAAGGATCCCGAACAAAATATCCTGCGCCCGCACTGGCGCACCGACCTGACCTACTTTTTCGTCAGCCACATGCTGGTGCAGTTCATCCTGATCTTCATCACCGCCTCCTCGAGCTACATCGCTGGTTGGGCGATGTCGCCGAGCTTGCAGGCAAGTGTGCAAAGCCTGCCGCTGGTGGTGCAGTTTCTGTTGGCGATCCTGGTCGCCGATCTCGGCCAATACTGGCTGCACCGGCTCTACCATGTGGTGCCGTGGCTGTGGCGCATCCACGCGGTGCATCACTCCAGCACGCACATGGACTGGCTCGCCGGTTCGCGCGTGCACTTCATCGAAATCCTGCTCACCCGCACCGGCGTACTGGTGCCGTTGATGCTGCTGGGTTTTGCCCCTCAAGCCTTGAACGCTTATGTGATTCTGGTCGGTGTTCAGGCGGTGCTCGCCCACGCCAACGTGCGGATCAACGGCGGCTGGCTGAATTACCTGGTCGTGCTGCCGCGCTATCACCATTGGCACCACGCCCGGCACAAGGATTACATCTACAAGAACTACGCGATCCACACGCCGCTGGTGGACATGCTGTTTGGCACCTTCAAATTGCCGCCCAAAGAGTGGCCGGTGCGTTATGGCGTGTTCGGCAAGGAATTGCCGGGCGGGATCGTGCGTCAGCATTTGTATGCGTTTCAAAAGCCTGAGCCGAAGACGGCTGTGCCAAAGCCGCCAGCCAGCGTTTGAGGCAAAAAAAAGCCGCGAGATGATCGCGGCTTTTTTACGTCTGTCAGAACCCGCGCCGAATCCGGTTCTTCAGTTGTTCGTGGAAAATCTCGGCGTTGCGCTTATAGGTACCGCTAAAGGATTCATTGCTCGAATCCAGCGTCATCGAGCGTTTGTTCGACACTTCCTCGCGATACGCGTCGATAAAGAAATTCAGATCACTGTCCGTGCTCAGCTTCGGCCACTTGTCCAGATACAACGGCAACTCCGTCGGCCCGGTCTTGAACGAACAGATCCGGCGGTTGCTGATAGTCGCCTCACCAATTTCGAACGGCACCCACCACGACAACGCGGTCTTCTCCGACACCACCGCCAGCAAGTGCGTGCACTCGGTGATGTTGCGGGTGATGACGCCGGTGATGTCATCGGTGGTTTGCGATTCAGGGTCCAGCACGTCGAGGTAGGTTTTGATGTTGGCCTGCATCAGGCGTCTGTTGATGGCGATGGCGTGGGCGCGATCCATGTGGCGGTAGCTGATGAAGACAGGCATCAGAAGTGTCCTTTGAGGGCGAGTTCGCGGTAGTAGGCGCCGAGCGCGGTGAGGCGGCAGCCGGTGGAGTTGATGGCGGCGTAGTACATGTGTTCGGCGTCCACGGGCTCGATCAGGCTGTGGCGATTGCACATTTGCAGTTGCTTGAAGATGTCACCGTGCTCGGGATCGAACAGCGCTTCGGTGGGCTCGTAGCTGGGGTCGAGTCTGAAAACGAAGCTCGGTTCCGGGAACCAGTCCTTGAGTTTGCGCAGGGTTTCTTCGGCGATCAGCGGCGCGACCTCGCGTAGCGGCACAAACTGCGAGACATTGGTCTTGAATACCGGACGCTGTTCCCACGCTCCCAGCGCATTGTCGACAAACGAATAGACGCTACCGGGGGTGACCTTGCCGAGTACGTTGGCAGCGCCACCATGCAGCGCTTGCAGCAACAGATCCGTGAATACACCGTGACCGCGGCTTTCCAGGGCGTACTGTTCTTTTTTGCAGGCGGTGAGAATGGTCACGCCTTCGCCGATCACACTGCTGCCACCGCGCAGATTGCGCAAGGCGCCTGCTGCACCGGCCTGGCAGCAATCGAGAATGATGATTTTATTCTTGATGTGCGGGGCCTTGTCCGCCCATTCCAGAATGTCGCTGATACGGATACCGTCTCCGCCAGGCTGATAGTCCTGGGGAATCAGTAGTCCTTCGTCGATGCTGGTGTCGAACTGCCCATGACCGGCGAAGTACAGCAGTGCCACGTCACAGTCGCCTGAGAACAGGCTCTGGATCTGCTGTTTCATGTGTTTGAGCGTGAGTTGTTCTTCGGCCGACGTCAGCACTTTACTGCTGAAGTTCGGGCGCCCGTTGGCGTGACGTTCCAGCACCGATGCCATGGCCATCGCATCGTTGTTGCAGCCGCTCAATGGCGCGACGTGCTGGTAATGATTGATGCCGATAAACAGTCCCTTGCGCATGGTTACACCGCCGTATGCAAGCGAATCGCGCTAACGATGCTGTTGGTGTTCCATGCGCATTCGGCGTTCGCGGCGTTGCGCACGACCGTGGAAATACGCTCGGCGCCGAATGGTTTGATCGCGATGATCACCTTGCCCATACGCTTGGCGATCTCGATTTCCTTGTTGATCCACTTGCTGTAGGTCGAGTACATGCCAGCCATGATCAGCACCGCTGAGCAAGGACGGATCTTGTTCTCGATGGCTTCTTCGAGCTGCCTGTCGGTCTGCGCGCCCATGATGGGGTTATGTGGCGGTACGGAAAAATTCTTGAAGGTGAAACCCGGTTGCGCGCCGAGCAGACGGACCAGATTGTCGTGGGCGTGGGAGTAGTTCCACGAGTGGCTGATGAACAGGTGATAGGTTTGCATGGGGTTCCTCGAAGGTCGCGAAGGTGCGAAGGAGGACCCCAATCTAGGCATCTGGAGCTTGCCTACAAGGGTTGGGCGGTGAAAGAGAAATGTCCTGCAAGCAGGTGTGTGCGGGTCTGTCAGAAAAGTCTGACGTTTAGCGGAGTCGGGGGTTTGTCAGGCGTGATCCGACATCCGGCAGCCCTCGGGCGAGGTGCTGCCGGTGCAGATGTTTAGTAGCCGTTTTCCGGCAGGCTGGCGATGATCGAGCGGTAGCTGTTCATGCGCTGCTGCTGCACGCGGCCATCTTCCAGCGCTTTGAGCAGTGCACAGCCCGGTTCGCGATCGTGCTTGCAGTCGCGGAAACGGCAAGTGCCGAGCAAGTCATCGAACTCGATGAAACCGGCTTCGACATCGGCGCGACTGACGTGGCCCAGGCCGAATTCACGAATACCCGGGGAGTCGATCAACTCGCCGCCGCCCGGGAAGTGGAACAGTCGCGCGGTGGTCGTTGTGTGCGTGCCCTGGCCGGACAGTTCGGACAACGGCCCGACACGGGTTTCAACTTCAGGCAGCAGGCTGTTGACCAGCGACGACTTGCCGACACCGGACTGACCGACGAATACGCTGATACGGCCGTCGAGTTGCTGTTGCAACTGTTCCATACCGTTGCCGTGGTGCGCCGAGACTTCCAGCACCGGATAACCCAGCGTGCGATACACCGCCAGCAATGCGTTGAGCGCCGGGGCGTTCTGCTCGTCGATCAGGTCGAATTTGTTCAGCAGCAGCAACGGTCGGATGCCGGCGTGTTCGGCGGCGACCAGATAACGGTCGATCAGGTTGGCGTGAGGCTCAGGCAGCGGCGCAAAGACGATGACGATCATGTCGACGTTGGCCGCTACCGGTTTGAGCTGGCCCCGGCTGTCCGGGCGGCACAGTTCGGTGGTACGCGGCAGTTGCGCGACGATCACCCCGATGCCTTGGTTACCGGCACGCCAGACGACCGTGTCACCGGTCACCAGTGCTGGCAGGTTCGCGCGCAAGTGGCAGCGGAACACTTGGCCGGCCTGATCACCGTCAACCGCCTCGACCTCGACCTGGACACCGAAGTGGGCGATCACCAGGCCGGTTTGTTCCGGGCCCAGGTCGCCACCCTCAAGGGCTTCGACAGCCGAGGACTCGCGTTTGGCGGCGCGTGCAGCGCGTTCGCCCTGAATCTTTTCGATGCGCCAGTTTTGACGACGATTGAGTTGGCGTTTGGCCATGGGTGTTCCGTCTGAAGAATGCAGCGATTAGGTAAAACGGCCGCGAGTTTAGCACGCCCGGCCAGCGGCCTAGGCTAAACTGCGCAGCATTGCCTAGGAGCCGAAATATGCCAAACCCGCAGAACCTGATCTGGATCGACCTGGAAATGACCGGTCTGGATCCGGAAAACGACGTCATCATCGAAATGGCCACCATCGTTACCGACAGCGATCTCAACACGCTGGCCGAAGGACCGGTGATCGCCATCCACCACAGCGACGAAGTGCTCGCCCGCATGGACGAGTGGAACACCCGCACCCACGGTAACTCCGGCCTGACCCAGCGCGTGCGCGACAGCCGCATCAGCATGGCCGAGGCAGAAGCCGAAACCATCGCCTTCCTGGAAAAGTGGGTGCCGAAGGGCAAATCGCCGATCTGCGGCAACAGCATCTGCCAGGATCGCCGCTTCCTTTATACGCACATGAAAGGGCTGGAAAGCTACTTCCACTACCGCAACCTCGATGTCTCCACGCTCAAGGAACTGGCTGCGCGCTGGGCGCCGGACGTGCGCGACAGCTTCAAGAAGGGCAGCACGCACCTGGCGCTGGACGACATCCGCGAATCGATCGCCGAGTTGCAGCACTACCGCAAGCATTTCATCAAGTTCTGATGTGGTTTGTGCAGGAGCTGCCACAGGTTGCTCCTGCATTGGAACGTGTCGGTCGCAGCTGTTGCAATGACATCCTGCTAATCTTTCGAAGTGTATTTTATCCCGACATTGTTGTTGCAGTATTCTGATATTGAGTGATGTGCCTTTATTCTGCGCGTGAAAAAGTAATGGCTTTGACGAGTTTTAATTAAGTGCCCCGCTTGAATTGAAGTTATGATCGCCTTTTTGTTTTTTCTTACACTTTTGAGGAAAGAGTTTTCCCTGGTGCATGTTATTACTGATGCTCTGTATTTTCGAACACTCGAAGTGTTCGATTTGATATCTATCAAGGAAGAAGTTCATGAGTGAAACGTTGAGTGCATCACAGGGGCAATCTGTTGAGTCAGGTGCGGCAGAAAGCATTGGTAGTTTTGCCGTAAAGTTTGACGCGGGTGCATCCAGTCGGAGCAAAGTGCTATACGCCAATGGGCGCATGCAGGTTAAGGTCCAGGTTGTAGTGGCGGGTGTGGATCGCGATGGTAACGTCGTTGCTGTTTCCGACGAGGTCATGGAGAGTATTCGTCTTATTCACTATGACAGCGGCAAAACCTTGCGCAATGGCTGGCGAGCCAGCACGGAGCAGGGCCGCTTCACCTTGGCAGTAGCGCCCACCGCCACAGTTACGGAGAATGATGGAGAAGAAGATTCTTCGGGCCAGCAACGCGTACGCACATTCTGGGTTTCCAGCGAAAATGTCGAAACCATCCAGATAGGTGCATCCGTTAAATTCGATAACACAATCATCCGCAGTAACGGCACAACTCTGTCGAGCAGGCATGACAGCAGCATCAACATTGAGGCCATCCTGCCGGTAACCTATGCGGTTGAGCAATTCCGTTGGCAAGATGTCTGGTATGACGGCGGATTTAGAAATCAACGTATTTACAAATACTACCTCGGCTTGTATCCCGATGCGCGACAAGTCAAGTTGGTGGACTGGATTGCTGAGGGCTCTGACAAGAACGTTGTTTTTGCCTTCGGGAATAAAACCAAAGGATGGAATGCAGCATTCCAGGCAGGCATTATGATCCGCCCTGACCGGCAAAGTATTGACGTGTCGTTACCGTTTACCGACGTCGTAGGCTGGACGCCAGACGCCATCAGAGATATTTATCATGAGAAGGACTACGAGGTTCGAGTCAACGACCGCATCGGAGAACTGACGGTTGTCCAGTTACTGTCTCCAGCTGCACGAGATCAACCACCGGTCGACAGATCGGAAGTTTTCCGCTTCACCGCTCTGGACCAATTTGGCACTGAACATAAACTGGCTATCCGCACAGACTTTAAAGAACGAAGCTTCAGGCTGGAACGAGGTTAACGTCATCTCTTTTGATACCGGCGCGAAATGGCTAGACTGCGCGCCTCTCTGCCGGGATCGCCACCATGTTGCTGATGCTCTATCTGATTGCCATTACTGCTGAAGCCATGACTGGCGCGTTGTCTGCGGGCCGTCGTGGCATGGACTGGTTTGGCGTGGTGCTGATTGCCTGCGTCACGGCGTTGGGTGGCGGTTCGGTTCGTGATGTGCTGCTGGGGCATTATCCGCTGACATGGGTCAAACATCCGGAATATCTGGTGTTGACCTCGGTCGCGGCGATGTTCACCGTGTTCACCGCGCGCTGGATGCGCCATCTGCGCTCGCTGTTTCTGGTACTCGATGCAGTCGGTCTGGTGGCGTTCACCCTGATCGGCTGCATGACCGCTCTGGAAATGGGCCACGGCATGCTGGTGGCATCGGTCAGCGGGGTGATCACCGGGGTATTCGGCGGCATTCTTCGCGATATCTTCTGCAACGACATTCCACTGATCTTTCGGCGCGAACTGTATGCGAGCGTGTCGTTTGCTGCAGCATGGTGCTACATGCTGTGTCTTTATCTGAATGTGGCAAGCGATCAAGCCATTTTGATCACGCTGTTTGGCGGTTTTCTGTTACGTCTGCTGGCCATACGTTTTCATTGGGAAATGCCGAAGTTCGTTTATAACGACGAGCATTAACCCTCGTTGCTGGAAGATGGTGGTTTCCGGATAAAAGCCTGTGAGCCGCCGAAACTTGCAAGTGTATGTTTCTTACATTTTTCGCTTTGCTGTTTATTTGAAAGGTCTGTAGTTTTTTTGTTGGCATTTCTTCGGTGCCAATATTTAAATATAACTCTTCAAAGGAATACATCATGAGTGAAAGCATGGACGCTACACCCAATCAGCAAGCCAGTCCGACCATTCTTGCTGGACTTGGCAGTTTCAAAGTCAAGTTTGATGCCAGCGACAATACTCGCAGTAAATCGCTGTACGCTAATGGACGGATGCAGGTGAAAGTGCAAGTTCTGGTTTCCGGGGTTGATGCTGATGGTGATGTTGTGCACGTACCGACAGAGGTGATGGAAAGCATCGAATTGATTCATTACAGCTCTGGCAAAACGTTGCGCGACGGCTGGGCCGCGAATATCGTGCAAGGGCGGTTTACTATCGAGGCGCCGCCCTCAGCCGCTGCAGGAGAGGTTCAAGACGATGATCTGGAAAATGACAGCATCCATCCTCAGGTACGTACGTTCTGGGTATCCTCATCGAGCGCTGGTACGACGCAGATCGGTGCACGCTTGTCTCTGAACGGTGTGAGGATCGTCAGTAACGCGACCACGTTTTCCAATGTTCATGACAGCAGCGTAACGCTCGAAGCACAAACACCTGAGACCTATTCGATTGGACTGTTCGATTGGTTTCAGACGCGGCGGGGCAATGAAGAACCCGGCAATCGTATCTGGAACTACTATCTAGGGTTGTTTCCGAAGGGGCAGCAGATCAGGCTGGTCGACTGGATTGTAGATGGAGTGGAGCCAAACGCTGATGATATCTTTGCAGGCGGTAACAAACTTAATGAATCAAAAACAAATTATATGGAGATTACACTTGTTCGTCGCGAACGAACTGAGTTCATAACGTACTTGCCTTTTTCCGGGAATAGTAATCTGCATACTTTTACTGCTGACGCTATAACAAGGCAAGAGAAGCGATATAGCGTAACCGTCAATGATCGTGAAGGTTATCTGACCGTGGTTCAAGCACTGTCCGAGTATTCGAAAGATGCGGGAAAATACAAAGTCGGCAATGTGCTTCACTTTCGTGCCATTGATCAGCACGGTACCGAGCATAAATTGGCTATTCGCACGAATTTTCATGAGCGTAATTTATACCTCGAACGTGGCTAGGTCTCATCGTCACTGATTCAATTTCTGTGGATGCAGTAATATATGCTTTTGATATGGTGATTACCGATAAGCTGTGATGTTCAATTGTCCGGTATTCGCACCCAAAGTGCTTTTACTGATGTCCGGCGCTGACCCTGAAGTTATGCGGGGTCAACGCCATCTCACTTTAAGGATGAGTATTGATGACTGGCAGGCTCTTACCGGCCACCGTTTGCTTCTCCAGCAATGCTGCATCAGTCCACACCGCATTGCCTAGGGCCGTTGCGGCCTACCTACAAGCCTGCCTCGATCACATTGATGCCAGCGATCAAGGTAACGTGATCCCGAGATCTTCCGCGATCAATGAGTTCGCCAAGCATGCTGCGAAGTCTTCATTGAAAGATTTCTGGATCCCCTACCCAAAAGCCTCGGCGGGACCGATGCGTAAGGCAACCTGCCCAAAACGATGGACCAGGCATTCGGATGGTGACTACAAAGTACGCCCGTAATTGCGCACTTTCTGAGTATCGTCCTCCGGTACCGGGGAGCCCCGGATTGTCGTTCGCCTGACAGTGAACCAGCAATTCATTCGCAGTAATGGAACGCCCCTTTACAGTAGCCACGACAGCAGTGCGCCCCTGATCAAGGAATTCGACGCTTATTCCATCAAAAGTTTCAGGTGGCAAAAGGTTCGACGTGAGAATCAAGAGCACGCCGGTGTAGCTATCTGCCGCTTCATGTGCTCCGTTTTGGATTTTTAAGAAAGTTTACAATCTGCTTATCGGATTTCGTGTTCTGGTGATTCCTGCGCAGGTTATCTTTTGCGTGTTGTCTGGCGACGATTTGTTTGAATGGTTTGCTTCAGTGTTGCAATTACAATTTGTCAATCATCCCTGGTTTATTTGGTTTTTTGGTTGTGTGTAAATGGCGCTGTGTTAATCCTGCTTTTTATTTTTTATCAGGTTAAATATATGTTTGAGAAAGATCTAAGTATTCAGCACTTTGAAGTTAAGTTTGATTCTTCGGCCGCTGATCGCCGTCGGACGTTATATGCCAACGGACGTATGCAAATTCGGGTATTGGTGCGAGTCTCCGCAGCGGATGCGCAAGGTAATGAAGTCTCTCTGCATGGGCATCCGGCGCTGCAGACCCTTAAACTCATCAGCTATAACGACGGCACACCTCTCGAGGGTAACTGGATTTCCAGTCGCCAAGAGAACCGCTATGCCCATGACATGTCAGGCCGCGAAGCGAGCATTACGCCGCTGATACCCGCTTCCGACAATCGGATATCCGACCCTTCCGAAACCGTTCAAGTGTTCGAGTTCTGGGTGTCTAGCAAGCGAGTGGGATCGTTGCAGATTGCCGCAGAATTAATGTTGGACGGCAAGCGGTATCGAAGCAATGGGCAAAATGGCTACGACAGCAGCGTTAGCCTGGACGCCGTTGCTCCCAAGCGATATCCGGCTGCCAGTTTCCTGTTCGGTGGAATCAGGAGTGTCGAGCAGAAAAGTAGTTACGACAGGCTTGAACAGTTCAGTCTTTCGCTTTTTTCGGAGGGGCGGGTTATTCACTTGCTCGACTGGTCCAGTGATCAGGTGAAATATGACCCGGACTACGCTGGTGAATTCTTTTACTCCGGCAATCTTGATGATGGTGTGAATAACCTGAGTACTTACTTTGGTTTCATTGCTCCGGTCTATGGCGAATCAGTCACAGTAAAGACGCACTATGGCTTTAGGACGCTACCTCAGGAAGCCGGTCGGATTTCCATATTCGTCTATGCCAGTGCGGAACCTGCCAATAAACCTGCGCGTACCGAAACCTTCGAGCTGAAAGTTTTTGATGAGTTTGGTACTGATCACCGTTTGCGTATTAATTCAAACACAGCTCTTCGCAGCTTCTTTATAAGCTGATTCCTTTTATTTCGTTCGTCGGCCTGCTCTTGTTGCTGAGTCTCAGGTCGACGGTTGATGTTTGTATGGATGCATTGTTTAAAATAACAGGAAGTTGTTTATGAGTAGTCATTTTCCAGAGCCCGTGCATTCGAATGCATTTAATTTTAGCGAATTTGTGAGCGGTGGCGTTGATCCTCGAACAGGTATATATACCTGCTCGTTGTCCCTGGGTGCCATTCGTTCCGCAGATTTGAACGGCCCCTCGTTTAATCTTGCGCTGAACTTCAATCCGCTTAATTCGCGCAACACAGGTTATGGCCTTGGTTGGTCGCTGACCCTGACGCGTTATGACGTTCGTAACAAGGTCATGACGCTATTCACCGGTGAAACCTACCGGGCAGTTGAATCACGAAATGCGCTTCATTTTAAAGAAATGAAGCTGGAGAGCGCCAAGGTGCTGAAGCACGGCGACGGACACTACGAAGTACGTTACAAGGATGGTCGGCGCGAAGAGCTAAAGGTCTTCGGTGCTACACAGATTGCCGTACCCATTCGAATCTTCGCAGCGAACGGCGTGAGCATCAGCCTGAAATACGCGTTGTTCAATGAGCAGCCGATGCTCATCGAAATCGCGGACGACAAAAGGACTTTGTTGAAAGTTGGCAGCACGCGTAGCCGCGTCACCTTGACTCGCGATCCCGATACGCCAGCCAGCGCCGGATTTACCTTAAAGCTCAAGAATGATCGGGTCAGCACCATCAGCTTGCCTGTCGGCAGGGGCTGGGATCTGCAGTACGAGGACATCAATGGCACCGGTTATTTGAAGCGAGTGGTTTCGCCGCTGGGGGCTGTGGAAAATATCCGCTACAAGGAAATCGGTCATCTGTTACCCACCTTGCAGGGTGTCCAGAGTCTGCCTTACGTGATTGCTCACGATATTTATCCAAAGCAAGGTCAGCCCAGGGTCGTCAAGGCTTACACCTATTCGGACTGGAACTTTCTGGGGCACGGCGTGGCGGCGGATCCTTCGGATGACGGCGACCCGCTTTACCGGGCGGCCAGCACTTACCAGTACAGCAGTGTCGAGCGTCTGATGATGGGTGAGAAAGTTCATACCCAGGTCAAACGCACCTACGATAAGTTCCACCTGTTGGTTTCTGAAGTCACCACTTGTGGTGATGCGGTAGTGACAGTTGCCACCGAATATCACGGTGATGTCAAAAAAACACTCGACCAGCAGCCGGCTCAGTTCCGGATGCCCAAGACGCAGACCCGCAGCTACGAGAACCGACTAACCAAGAAGATCCGTTCCGAGACGTCGACCACTGAGTTCGATGCCACCGGTAATCTGCGTAAACAGGTCGGAATCGATGGCGTGACGACGCTGTTTGAATACTTCCCCTCCTTCCAAAGCCCGGACTGCCCCGCAGACCCACTAGGCTTTGTCCGATTCCTTAAACAGCAGACCGTGATCCCGGCTTCAGGTGGTGGAGCGTCCACCGTTAAACGCTTTCGCTATGCGTTGCAGCCGGGTGTTAAAGGTTCGACATTGGCAAATGTGATGCCCGTCGAAGAACAGCTGTACGAGTGTGTGGCGGACAGTGAAGTGCTGCTGTCGACCGTCAGCCTGACCTATGTGAATGCACCCCACGACTCGCTTAAGCATGGTGTATTGCAGCAACGAAGTGTCTCGCGTGATAGCAAGACGTCGCGAGTCGAGTATTCCTATGTGCTTGACGACAATACGCTTGTGCTGAAGAAAATCTTCCAGGGTTTTGACGGTACGAGCGCGACGACCGAACACGCGCTGTCGACACTCAATGCGCTGATCTTGTCCGAGCGTGACGCAGATGGCCAGGTTGTCGAGTATGAATACGACAAAATCGGCCGGCAGTTGCGCAAGACCATGTCCCCGGGTGCGACCAACGCGTCATCGATCCATTGGGTTTATCACGCTGCAAGCGCTACCGCGCCGGCGATGGTGGTCATGACGGATTCCTCGGGCGGCAGGCAGGATGTCAGCTATGACGCGCTGGGGCGGGTGATCGGCATTCAGGAAAAGGACCGCGACAACCCGGATCATTCGGGGGGAAGTCCAATGCGTACAGTCTTTGCCGCTGTTCATGATCAGGTCGGGCGGTTGGTGGAGCAAACCCACTCGGATTGGTGGGAAGGCGTTGCACGACCGGTTAAAACCCAATCGCTTTACGATGACTGGGGGAATGTCAGGGAAACCCGTCATGGCGACGGTCGAATCGAACATATCGAGTTTGATCCGGTGGGCCGGCAGCAGAAGGCCTGGCAGCACGGTTTTGGCAAGACCGTGACGATCATCAATGACTTCAGCAAGCCGGACAGCATCGAGGTATTCGATCTCAAGGATCAGAGCCTGGGTAAAACCGTTTTTGAATACGATGGGTTGGGCCGAACCCTGAGCCAGACCGATCAGGCAGGTAACAAGACCCGCTACGAATATGACGTGTTCTCCCGGATGGTTCGCAGTGTTCTCCCGGACGGGCATGCCGTGGAAACCACGTTTGCCGCCCATAGTTGCGATGAGTTACCAGTGGAAATCAAAGTGGCCGGTTTGTCATTGGGGCAACAGAGTTTCGATGCTTTGAACCGTGTGACGGAGATTTCAGTGGGGGGGCGTAAATCGGTTGCCAGTTTCGAGGCTGGTCGCAGTCTGCCCAAGTTCACCACCGACGCCACGGGTCAGAAAATCGAGTTCGTTCATGCGCCTGAACTGGGAGGGGTGTTGACTGAGCGCAAAGCCGTGACCGCGGAGGGCAAAGATGGGTTGAGCACGCGGTTCACCTACGAAGCCCTGAGCGGAAGAACCAAAAGCTGTATCGAAGAAGATCGCGAGAGTCATTTCGAGTACTTTCCCTCCGGACGTCTGAAATCGGAAACCACTCGATATGGCGAACAGCGCCGTACCGTTTCCCATACTTACTCATTTGCCGGTCTACCCCTGACGTACACGGACGTGCTGGGTGTAAAGCACCACACCAGTTACGACAAGTGGGGGCGCAGAACTACGTTCAAGCAAGGTGCGGTGCAGGCTGAATACGCCTATGACAAGCGTGGTTTGCTGCAAACGATTGAAACTCGCGATACCTCCTCCAAGCGACAAATGAAGACGCGTCTGACTTATGACGATATCGGGCGCGAAGCCAACCGCAGTTTCGAGGTCAATGGGCTGCCCACTCAGACGCTGACCTCCAGCTACAACATGACCGGAAAACTGGCGCGCAAGGTGTTGACGCGTGGCGCTGCCGTGTTGCGCGATGAGCAATTTACTTACGACGTGCGCGGGCGACTGGTTCAGTACGATTGCGGCGGCAGCCAGCGACCGCGAGATCCGTACGGAAAGGAAATTGTTCAGCAGATCTTTACCTTCGACGCTCTGGATAACATTCTCACGCTACAAACCACGTTTCCTCAGGGGGTCAATGTAACCACCTTCAGTTTCAGCACGCTTGACCCGGCGCAGCTCATCGGCGTCTCACACTCCCATGCCGACTATCCGGCGTCGATCGTTCTGGAGTACGACGCCGACGGTCGGATGATCAAGGATGATCAGGCACGCGCCCTGACATATGACGCTTTTGGACGTTTGGTGCAGGTGACCAATGCGCGAGGGGAAGTGGTGCGTGGTTACCATTACGACGGCTTTGATCGGCTCGTCGAGTTGTCGCAACCGCGAATGCTGGATGTGCAGCGCTACTACCACAACGCCAGAGTCAGCAGCGAGGTCCGTGGCAATGACTCGCGCAGTGTCGTGCGCCATGACGGCTTGATATTGGGGGATCAACAGCTTGGGACCGATGCGGGGAGCCGGATTTTTGGCACTGATCAACAGAACAGCGTGTTGACCCGTTTGCATGGCGAGCAATGGGTCGACAGCACCTACAGTCCCTACGGGCATCGTCCTGTCGACGGTGGTCTGTTCAGTCTGGCCGGTTTCAATGGCGAGCAACTCGATGTGGTCACAGGCTTGTATCTGTTGGGTAACGGCTACCGAGCCTACAGCCCTACGCTGATGCGTTTCACCAGTCCCGACAGCATGAGTCCGTTCCGTGCGGGTGGTTTGAATGCGTACGCTTACTGCCTGGGCGACCCGATCAATAGGGTTGACCCAACGGGCCATGTTTCCTGGCAGTCGATTGCCGGGATCGCATTGGGGTTCATCGGGATTGTATTGAGTATTGTGACCATGGGGGCTGCCACGCCACTGGGCCTGTTCGCCATGGGGTTGGGTGTCGCATCGGGAGCTGCCGGTATCGGCAGTGAGGTGGCAAATGCCTACGACTCACAATCCCAGGCAGGAGCGATACTTGGATGGGTGAGTCTTGGTCTTGGAATCGCTTCGATAGCAGCGGGAGCGCTTGCGGTCCAGAAGGCCTTGTCACAGACCAGTAGAGCCCGTGCTTACATCGCCACGGTTGCGGACGAGCCGCCAGTCAAAATCGTTGAAAAGGAATTCGCTATCTTCACCAAGCCCGGGGGCAAAAAAATCCCTCAGCGAGCTGCTCCAGAACCTTGGACTTTCGAGATTGACGGCGTGAAGGTGGATGGGCAAGCCGACTTGAGTGTCATTAAGGGTTTTAGCAAATTAGATGACCGTGAAATTGGAAAGGCCAAAAGATTCCTGACCGAGATCGTCGACGAGGGGAAGACGCCAACCGACGCGGCTAGCATGTTGGGAACTAATACTAAATATAGAGGGCTAACCCCGTTCCGCAGCGCCAATGCCAAAGAGCTTAACGACCCTGCTTTCGTCAACACGACGGGGCAAACCGAAATCAAGCTAAGTGCTGCCCAACGTTTTATATTTTTTGCGAACAGAGATACTCGGACGGTGACGGCGCATGCGTTTGGGCACACGGTGAAAGGAAGTTGAAAGGTCTGTAAACGAATTTGACGCAAATACGCGAATAGTGTGATTTGCCGAATTTAGCTCGGTTCTGCACTTGAGTAAAACGGGGCTGCGTGAAGATCTATGTATATCTTCACGCAGCAATCATCCCGATAGACTGCTCCTTTCAATCGGCAAGTTATCCAGAGGGATGACTTGTGTCGATGTCCGGCGTTGCTTGTGCAGAGCTGCTGGATCAGTGCAATCAAATCAAGGATGAGAGCTTATGTCTGGCAAACCACCAAAGATCAAACCTTCCCTCGGAAAAAATAACGACTCCAGCGCTGGGGGGGCCCATCGTCAGCTACGTACCAGCCCGCCCCACCCGTCGAATGTCTCGCATCAGGTAGCGCAATCTCCTCTTCTCATGTCGGCGACTGAAGCCGTAGCGCAGTCGGTCAGCGTGACCCCGATGACTTCCTACATGGGAGTTGCAATGGCTGCTTCGGCACCTGCGTTCCGGGACTACTGGGTACGTGCCTGGAACAATCTCGGTGAGGCCGACGCGTTGGGCATTCGGCTATGCAAGCAGCGTCAGTATGTCGCCGTTGCCGATGACTATTTCGTGCAAGTGGTCAAAGATGCCGAAAGCGGTCTGTACCGTGCCACGGTCGCCAGAGAACTCAATGCTTCCGGCCCGCTGATGAAGCTGGATGCCGAGGGCAAGTTCTGGCGTCCGGCGGACAACGATGACTTGCCCGGGCAGGTAGCAGTGGAACGAGCCAGGGAGTTGTCCGGTGAGGGGGAATTTCAGCAGGGGTCGATTCCCACGATAGACGAGCGTCTGGCCGAGCTGTACCCGACCATGACCGAGGAGGCCCGATCAACCATGCTTAGCGAGCGATTTAGCGGCGATCCGTTGCTCGCGGTGGCTCGCCTGGAGAAGGAATTCTCCACACTGGTGGAAGACCTTGGAGCGTGGGTGGCAGAAGTGCCGCCTCTCCACCCCGTCACGGGGCTGTCGCTGACAAAGACCGAGATTGAGTCTCAGCGAGCCCACAGAGAGTTTTTCGCACTGGAGTTACAAGCCAATTGGTCTCGCAAGGCAACAACCGTAAACCCTTACACCCCGTCAACGCTTGATTACGATCTGGATATGCTGGGAAGCCTGCCGCGTTTATCGGCTGACTTCAGTCATGTCCGTGAACTGAGTCTCTCCAGCACTTCGCCACTGAGTGGCAGCGCTTTTCTCGAAGCTTTTCCGGGCGTGCGGTATCTGATCCTCTCGGGTTTTGCGCTGAAAACGTTTCCCGTTGAAATTTTTCAAATGAGAGAACTGGCGACATTAACACTGGACAACTGCGACATTCGACTCTCCGAAGCAACCGTCGAAGGCCTCGCCCATATTGAAAACTTGACGCTTCTGGATTTAAGCGACAACCCGCTTGGCCTCGCGCCTGATATCAGTTTCATGCGGCGCCTGGACAGTCTCTATCTTTCGAATACAGGGCTGATCGAAGTTCCAGTCGGGCTGTTTGACATCGAGAGTCTCGCCTACGCAGATTTGGGGAGTAATGGAATCAAGAACTTGCCACTGGAATTGTTCGACGTGCCCGATGTTTGGGAAGTCAACTATAACTTTCGAAACAATCCGCTGGATGAAGATACCCTGCAACGAGTCACTGACTATATGAATGCCGCCGGTTTAGACAGAAAAGTCCTGATTCAAGTGGGTGGCGATGTCTGGGTGCCCCAACAGAATATAGTGTTCGATGGCGTGGACAGTGGGCTGGAGAGTTCCGACGAGGGCTGACTCATTGGCTGGCAACATGCTCGGGCCAGCGGACTGTGCAGGCTATTGGTCGCACCGCAAAAGTGGATCGAAAGGATTTTACAGTGTGTCAGGGACATGCTGACGCAACGCCCACTCCACATGCTCTCTAACCAACTCTGACGGATAATCCCGTCGCGCCTTCAATGCTTCCAGTACCGGAATCGTTGAAGGCGCATTGCCCAATCCCACCGCCAGATTCCTCAACCAACGCTCATACCCGGCTCGCCGCAACGGCGAACCTTCAGTGCTACCTAAAAATTTCTCTTCGTCCCACAAAAACAGCTCAGCCAATTCGGCATTGTCGAGATTGTGCCGCGGCTTGAAATCGCTTTCCCCGGAAGGCTTGGCGAAACGGTTCCACGGGCAGACGATCTGGCAGTCATCACAACCGAACACGCGATTGCCGATCAACGGACGCAGGTCTTCAGGGATGGCGCTTTTCAGTTCGATGGTCAGATAGGAAATGCAGCGCCGCGCGTCCAGCACATACGGGCCGACGAAGGCATTGGTCGGGCAGATATCCAGGCATGCTGTGCAGCGCCCGCAATGTTCGCTGCTGTGTGGTTCATCCACCGGCAATGGCAGATCAACGAACAATTCGCTGAGAAAGAAGTAACTGCCAGCCTTGCGATTCAGCACCAGAGTGTTTTTGCCGATCCAGCCCAGCCCGGCCTGTTCAGCGATGGCTTTTTCCAGTACCGGGGCGCTGTCGACAAACGCGCGAAAACCGAACGGGCCGATCTGCGCCTGAATCTTGTCGGCCAATTGCTGCACACGTTTACGGATCAATTTGTGGTAATCGCGGCCCAAGGCATAACGCGACACGTAGGCTTTTTCCGGTTGCGCGAGCATTTGCGCCATTTGCGTATCGCCCGGCAAGTAGTCCATGCGCAGCGAAACCACGCGCAAGGTGCCCGGCACCAGCTCTTCGGGGTGCGAGCGTTTGCTGCCATGGGCGCCCATGTAATCCATTTCGCCGTGGTAGCCGGCCTTGAGCCAGCGTGCGAGGTGCTGCTCATGCTCGGCCAGGTCCAGACCGCTGATGCCGACTTGCTGAAAGCCCAGCTCGCGGCCCCAATCCTTGATTGATTGGGCGAGGGCGGGCAGGTCTGTGGTGATAGCGGACATGAGACGAGAGAAACCGGAGCTGAGGTGCGTATAATTCTGCCAGACATCGGAGCCCGAAGACGCATGCCGCACACGAAAGATCAATTACCCGACGCGCTGTATGGTGCCGCGCAGGTGCGCGAGCTCGACGCACGGCTGATCGCCGCCGGTATGCCGGGCTTCGAATTGATGCAGCGCGCGGCGCATGCGACGTGGCGAGCGCTGGTGCGGCAATGGCCGTCGGCGACTGAACTGACGGTGCTGGCCGGGCATGGCAACAATGCCGGTGACGGTTATCTGGTCGCGACCATGGCGCAACGAGCCGGTTGGCAGGTGCGGGTGTTGGCAGTCGGCGATCCGCAGCGTTTGCAGAGCGATGCCGCACTGGCCCATGCCGAAGCGCTGAATGAAGGTGTCGCGGTGCAGGCCTGGCAGGCTGAAAGTGAATTGCGCGGGATCATTCTCGATGCCTTGCTCGGTACTGGGTTGAGCGGTGAAGTTCGCGAGCCTTACGTGTCGGCGATCAAAGCAATCAACACCCGCGGTTTGCCGGTAACCGCCGTCGATATCCCTTCAGGTCTAAGCGCCGACTCCGGGCATGTTCTGGGCGCCGCTGTGCAGGCTGATCTTACGGTGACCTTTATCGGGCTGAAAATCGGCCTGTTTACCGGGGACGCGGCGGATCATGTCGGCCAATTGGTATTTAACGATTTGCAGGCCAGCGCCGACATTTATCGTGACATTCCTGTCATCGCCCAACGGCTCAACACGGCTAATCTTCCAAGGTTGGCGGCGCGAGCCCCGACTTCGCACAAGGGCCGTTTCGGCCATGTGTTGCTGATCGGCGGCGATCACGGGTTTGGCGGGGCGATTTTGCTCAGCACGGAAACGGCCCTGCGCAGTGGCGCGGGTATGGTTTCGCTGGCGACCCGTCCTGAACACGTCCCGGCGGCGCTGACGCGAGTGCCGGAAGCCATGGCGCTCGGAACCTCGTCGGCCAATCAGTTGATGAGTTTGCTGGAGAAAGTTTCTGTACTGGTGGTTGGTCCGGGGTTGGGACAGGCTAGCTGGGGGCGGGCGCTGTTGTCAGCTGCCGCGAATGCCGCGCTGCCGCAAGTCTGGGACGCCGACGCATTGAACCTGCTGGCGAGCGGTTTCGTTGAGTTGCCCAAGGATTGCGTGATCACCCCGCATCCGGGCGAAGCCGCACGTCTGCTGGGAATCAGCACCGCTGAAGTGCAAGCGGATCGTCCGGCGGCGGCGCTGGCATTGAGCAAAAAATATACAGCGGTTGTGGTGTTGAAAGGCGCTGGCAGCCTGATCGCGCATCCCGATGGACGTCTGGCGTTGTGTCATCAGGGCCATCCGGCCATGGCCACCGCCGGACTCGGCGATGTGCTGGCCGGTTTGACCGGTGCATTGCTGGCGCAAGGCATGGACGGCTTCGATGCCGCGTGTCTGGCGGTCTGGCTGCACGCCAATGCCGGTCTGCAACAAGGAAAATTCGGCCGTGGGCTGGCGGCCAGTGATCTGATTCCAGCCATTCGTCAGTTGTTGGAGGAGCAAGCACCGTGTCTGAAGTAACCCTGTACCTGGCCGATGAACAGGCCATGAGCGACTTTGGCGCACGGATCGCCCGCGTGACCCAGGGCCATGGCCTGATTTTTCTCGAAGGCAACCTGGGGATGGGCAAAACCACGCTCTCACGGGGCATCATTCGCGGCTTGGGTCATGTCGGCGCGGTAAAAAGTCCGACCTTCACTTTGGTCGAACCTTACGAAATCGGTGACATCCGCGCTTTCCACTTCGATCTGTATCGACTGGTCGATCCGGAAGAACTGGAGTTTCTCGGCATCCGCGACTACTTCGAAGACGACGCGATGTGCCTGATCGAATGGCCCGATAAAGGTGCAGGCTTTTTGCCAAAGCCTGACCTGACCATTACCATTAGCCCGCAAGACAGCGGGCGTTCGCTGAAAATTTTATCCCAGGGCTCGCGTGGCGAGGCCTGGTGTGCCGCTTTGGCATTGGAATCCAATTAAATGATGGGGTTAGGTATGCGCTTTCGCGCGTTGGTGGCTGCCGCTGGACTGTTGTTGATGGCAGTAACCGTCAACGCTGTGGCCGATTCGAAGGTCAACAGCGTGCGCCTGTGGCGGGCGCCGGACAACACGCGACTGGTCTTCGACCTGAGCGGCCCGGTCCAGCACAGCGTCTTCACCCTGACCTCACCGGACCGGCTGGTGATCGACATCAACGGCGCCACCCTCGGTGCGCCGCTGAATGTACAGACCGCGAACACGCCGATCACCGCGATGCGCTCGGCCCAGCGCACGCCGACCGACCTGCGCGTGGTCATCGATCTGAAGAAAGCCGTCACCCCGAAAAGCTTCTCGCTGGCGCCAAACGCGCAGTACGGCAACCGTCTGGTGGTCGATCTGTTCGACAACCCGGCCGACGCCGCACCGCCGCCTGCGCCAACGCCGCAGGTGGCCACCGTGCCAGCGGTGCCAGTAACCCCGACCGAGCCTGCGATCAAGTTGCCGCCAGCCCCGGCCGGCAAGCGCGACATTATTGTGGTGATCGACGCCGGCCATGGTGGCGAAGACCCGGGTGCATCCGGCTCGCGTGGCCAGCGTGAGAAAGACGTGGTACTGCAGATCGCCCGTGAACTGCAGCGTCAGGTCAACGGCATGAAAGGCTTCCGTGCCGAGTTGACCCGTACCGGCGACTATTTCATCCCGTTGCGCGGCCGTACCGAAATCGCCCGCAAGAAGGGCGCCGACCTGTTCGTCTCGATTCATGCCGACGCTGCGCCATCCGCTGCAGCCTTCGGCGCCTCGGTGTTTGCCCTGTCTGATCGCGGCGCTACTTCCGAAACTGCTCGTTGGCTGGCCGACAGTGAAAACCGTTCCGACTTGATCGGTGGTGCCGGCAACGTCAGCCTCGACGACAAGGACCGCATGCTCGCGGGCGTATTGCTCGACCTGTCGATGACCGCCTCGCTGACTTCCAGCCTCAACGTCGGCCAGAAAGTCCTGACCAACATCGGCCGCGTCACGCCGCTGCACAAACAGCGTGTGGAACAGGCCGGGTTCATGGTGCTGAAATCGCCGGACATCCCGTCGATCCTGGTCGAAACCGGGTTTATCTCCAACGCCAACGAAGCGAACAAGCTCTCGGCATCAAGCCACCAGCAAGCGCTGGCGCGTTCGATCAGCAGCGGCGTGCGTCAGTTCTTCCAGCAGAATCCGCCACCGGGCACCTACATCGCCTGGCTGCGTGATTCCGGCAAGATCGCCCAGGGCCCGCGTGATCACCGTGTTGGCCCGGGGGAAACGCTGGCGATGATCGGCGTGCGCTATCAGGTGTCGCCGGCCACGCTGCGCGCCGCCAACAACCTGAAAAGCGATGAGCTGAAAGTCGGTCAGCACTTGACCATTCCTGGCACCGAACTGGCGTCCAAAGAATGAACGAAGTGCTGAACGCTGCTGCTCGCATTGAACTGCTCAGCCCACGGCTGGCGAACCAGATCGCCGCCGGTGAGGTGGTTGAACGCCCGGCCTCGGTGATCAAGGAGCTGTTGGAAAACAGCCTCGATTCCGGCGCCAAACGCATTGATGTCGACGTCGAGCAGGGTGGCGTCAAGCTGCTGCGGGTTCGTGACGATGGCAGCGGAATTTCCGCCGACGACCTGCCGCTGGCCCTGGCACGTCACGCCACCAGCAAGATTCGCAATCTGGAAGACCTTGAGCAGGTGATGAGTCTCGGTTTCCGTGGTGAAGCGCTGGCGTCGATCAGCTCCGTGGCGCGCCTGACGCTGACCTCGCGTACTCGCGATGCCGATCAAGCCTGGCAGGTGGAAACCGAAGGCCGCGACATGGCGCCTCGGGTTCAGCCAGCAGCGCATCCGGTCGGCACCTCGGTGGAAGTGCGTGACCTGTTTTTCAACACCCCCGCGCGGCGCAAATTCCTCAAGACCGAAAAAACCGAATTCGATCACCTGCAAGAAGTGATCAAACGTCTGGCACTGGCGCGTTTCGACGTGGCATTCCATCTGCGCCACAACGGCAAGACCATCCTCAGCCTGCACGAGGCCCACGATGATGCGGCCCGCGCCCGCCGTGTGGCGGCAATCTGCGGCTCAGGTTTCCTTGAGCAGGCGCTGCCGATCGAGATCGAACGCAATGGCCTGCATTTGTGGGGCTGGGTTGGATTGCCGACGTTCAACCGCAGTCAGGCGGATTTGCAGTATTTCTTTGTGAATGGCCGGGCGGTGCGCGACAAACTGGTGGCCCACGCGGTGCGTCAGGCCTATCGCGACGTGCTGTTCAACGGTCGCCATCCGACGTTTGCATTGTTCTTCGAGGTTGATCCGGCGGCGGTCGACGTCAACGTGCACCCGACCAAACACGAAGTGCGCTTCCGTGACGGGCGCATGGTGCATGACTTCCTTTATGGCACGTTGCACCGCGCGTTAGGCGATGTGCGGCCGGAAGACCAGTTGGCCGGGTCAGTGACCACCGCCGTCGTCCGCCCAACCGGCCTTGACGCCGGTGAGTTCGGCCCACAGGGCGAAATGCGTCTGGCGGCCAATGCCCTGCTGGAGCAACCGCAGGCGCAACCGGCGTTCAATACGTCGTCCGGTGCCAGTGCTGGCGGTGCTTATCAGTATCAATACACGCCGCGCCCACAATCGGCGGTGCCGCCGGCTGCCGAGGCTCAAGCCGCGTATCGCGAGTTTTTTGCGCCGTTGCCTGAGGCCAATGCCAACGCATTGCCGGCCGGCCAGGAAGACATTCCGCCGCTCGGCTACGCACTGGCGCAGCTCAAGGGCATCTACATCCTGTCCGAGAACGCCCAGGGGCTGGTGCTGGTCGATATGCATGCCGCCCACGAGCGGATCATGTACGAACGCCTGAAAATCGCCATGGCCAGCGAAGGCCTCAGTGGGCAGCCGTTGTTGGTGCCGGAATCGCTGGCGGTCAGCCAGCGTGAAGCCGATTGCGCTGAGGAGCATGCGACGTGGTTCCAGCGTCTGGGCTTCGAGTTGCAGCGTCTGGGCCCGGAAACCCTGGCAATCCGCCAGATTCCGGCGTTGTTGAAGCAAGCTGAAGCCAACCGTCTGGTCGGCGACGTACTGTCGGACCTGATGGAATACGGCACCAGCGACCGGATTCAGGCGCACCTCAACGAATTGCTCGGCACCATGGCCTGTCACGGCGCGATTCGCGCCAACCGGCGCCTGGCTCTGCCGGAAATGAACGGCCTGCTGCGTGACATGGAAAACACCGAGCGCAGCGGTCAATGCAACCATGGCCGACCGACCTGGACCCAATTGGGTCTGGACGATCTGGACAAACTGTTCTTGCGCGGTCGTTGATGAGTCAGCTCCCTCCAGCGATTTTCCTGATGGGCCCGACCGCTGCGGGCAAGACCGATCTGGCCATCGAACTGACCAAGGTGCTGCCGTGCGAGTTGATCAGTGTCGATTCGGCGCTGGTCTATCGCGGCATGGACATCGGCACGGCCAAGCCTTCGAAAGAATTGCTGGCCGAATTTCCGCACCGTCTGATCGATATTCTTGATCCTGCCGAAGCCTATTCAGCTGCAGATTTCCGTCGCGATGCCCTGCAAGCCATGGCCGAGATCACCGCACGCGGAAAAATTCCGCTGCTGGTCGGTGGCACGATGCTCTATTACAAGGCTCTGGTCGAAGGCCTGGCAGACATGCCCGCCGCCGACCCCGAAGTCCGCGCGCAGATCGAAGAAGAGGCTGCACGCCTTGGCTGGCAAGCCTTGCACGACCAATTGGCGGTCATCGACCCGGTGTCAGCGGCGCGGATTCACCCGAACGATCCGCAGCGCCTGAGTCGCGCGCTGGAAGTTTATCGGGTCAGTGGTCAGAGCATGACCGAGTTGCGCTTGCAACAATCTGCGCAAAGTACTGAAGCAGCCGCTTCGGGACTGCAACAATTGCCCTATACTGTCGCGAACTTGGCCATTGCCCCGGCAAATCGTCAGGTATTGCACGAGCGCATTAAACAAAGATTCACAAATATGTTGGAACAGGGGTTCATCGACGAGGTCGTAGCCCTGCGTAAAAGAAGTGACCTGCATTCGGGGTTGCCGTCTATACGTGCGGTAGGCTACCGCCAAGTCTGGGACTACCTGGATGGCAAGCTGACATTGGCCGAAATGCAGGAGCGCGGCATCATCGCCACGCGCCAATTGGCCAAACGCCAGTTCACCTGGCTGCGCAGCTGGGAAGATATACACTGGCTGGACAGTCTTGATTGCGACAATCTGCCACGCGCCTTGAAATACCTTGGGACCATCTCCATATTGAGCTGAGTCCTTGCAATTGCCGTCTATCCTTGGGGGTGTGACGGCCAAAGCCATCTGAATTACCTATTTTTATTATTGAATCCTTAAAGGAGTGCGGCACATGTCAAAAGGGCATTCGCTACAAGACCCTTACTTGAATACTTTACGTAAAGAGAAAGTTGGGGTTTCCATCTACCTGGTCAACGGTATCAAACTGCAAGGCACGATCGAGTCGTTCGACCAGTTCGTGATCCTGCTGAAAAACACCGTGAGCCAGATGGTTTACAAACACGCTATCTCGACAGTAGTGCCGGTTCGTCCAATTCGTCTGCCTAGCGCAACCGAATCCGAAGCAGGTGACGCTGAGCCAGGTAACGCCTGATAGGAGTCTCCTTTGTTCTTTGAGCGCCACGGTGGTGGTGAACGAGTCATCCTCGTTCACTTGGATGGACAGGACCCTGAGGCGCGCGAAGATCCGCAGGAGTTTCAGGAATTGGCTAATTCGGCCGGCGCCGAGACCGTTGCGTTTTTTAACGTGCCGCGTCATCGGCCAACCGCCAAATACCTGATCGGCAGCGGCAAGGTCGAGGAACTGCGCGACCTGGTCAAGGCTGAAGAAGCCGATCTGGTGATTTTCAATCACATCCTCACGCCCAGTCAGGAACGTAACCTCGAACGTGTTTTCGAGTGTCGCGTGATCGACCGTACCGGCCTGATTCTCGATATTTTCGCCCAGCGCGCCCGTACCCATGAAGGCAAGCTCCAGGTCGAACTGGCCCAGCTTGACCACATGAGCACGCGGCTGGTTCGCGGCTGGACTCACCTTGAGCGTCAGGGTGGCGGTATCGGCATGCGCGGTCCGGGTGAAACCCAGCTGGAAACCGACCGCCGTTTGCTGCGGGTCCGCCTGCGCCAGATCAAGGGCCGGCTGGAGAAGGTGCGCAGCCAGCGCGAGCAATCGCGACGCGGTCGCTCCCGTGCGGACATTCCTACCGTGTCTCTGGTGGGCTACACCAACGCCGGCAAGTCCACACTCTTCAACAACGTGACGAAATCCGACGTCTACGCGGCCGACCAATTGTTCGCCACGCTGGACCCGACCCTGCGTCGTCTGGAACTGGACGACCTGGGGCCGATTGTCCTGGCGGACACGGTGGGCTTCATTCGTCACCTGCCGCACAAGCTGGTCGAGGCATTTCGGTCTACCCTCGAAGAGTCGAGCAATTCCGATCTGCTGCTGCACGTGATCGATGCGGCCGAACCGGATCGCATGTTGCAGATCGAGCAGGTGATGGTGGTGCTGGGCGAGATTGGTGCCCAGGACTTGCCGATCCTCGAGGTCTATAACAAACTCGATTTGCTTGAAGGCGTTGAGCCACAAATCCAGCGCGACGAAAACGGCAAGCCCCAGCGGGTCTGGCTTTCGGCGCGTGACGGTAGTGGTCTGGAATTGCTTGAGCAAGCCATCGCCGAATTACTTGGCAGTGATTTGTTTATCGGTACCTTGCGCTTGCCGCAACGATTCGCCCGACTGCGTGCGCAGTTTTTCGAACTCGGTGCGGTGCAGAAAGAAGAGCATGACGAAGAAGGCATCAGTCTGCTGGCCGTTCGTTTGCCCCGTGTCGAGTTGAATCGACTGGTAAGCCGCGAAGGATTGCAGCCGATGGAATTCATCGAGCAACACACTTTGCAATAAAAGCCTGACAAAGCGGTTGTGCCGCAAAGGCAGGCATTCTGTAGCATTGGTCGGCGCGCCGTGGGTGCGTCTTTGCTTTATCAGATGGAGAGCGCTATGGCTTGGAATGAGCCGGGTGGCAACTCGAATAATCAGGATCCTTGGGGTGGCAAGCGCCGCAATAACGGCGACCGCAAGGGGCCACCGGATCTCGACGAGGCCTTCCGAAAGCTGCAGGAAAGCCTGAACGGGTTGTTCGGTGGTGGTAAGAAACGTGGTGATGACGGCGGTGGTTCGGGCAAGAGCAGTGGCGGCTTCGGCGGTCTGCTCGGCATCGGCCTCGTTGTGCTGGCGGCTGTCTGGCTGTACAGCGCGGTCTATGTGGTGGACGAGCAGGAGCAGGCCGTGGTGCTGCGTTTCGGCAAGTACTACGAGACTGTCGGCCCGGGCCTGAACATCTACTTCCCGCCGATCGACAAGAAGTACATGGAAAACGTCACGCGTGAGCGTGCCTACACCAAGCAGGGCCAGATGCTGACCGAAGACGAGAATATCGTCGAAGTGCCGCTGACCGTGCAGTACAAGATCAGCAATCTGCAGGACTTCGTGCTGAACGTTGATCAGCCGGAAATCAGCCTGCAGCACGCGACCGACAGCGCCCTGCGCCACGTGGTGGGTTCGACCGCCATGGACCAGGTGCTGACCGAAGGTCGTGAACTGATGGCCAGCGAAATCAAGGAGCGTCTGCAACGCTTCCTCGATACCTATCGCACCGGTATCACCGTCACTCAGGTCAACGTACAGAGCGCAGCGGCACCGCGTGAAGTGCAGGAAGCCTTTGACGACGTGATCCGCGCCCGTGAAGACGAGCAGCGTTCGCGCAACCAGGCTGAAACCTACGCCAACGGCGTCGTGCCGGAAGCCCGTGGTCAGGCCCAGCGCATACTCGAAGATGCTAACGGTTACCGTGACGAAACGGTCTCGCGCGCCAAGGGTGAAGCAGATCGCTTTACCAAACTGGTTGCCGAGTACCGCAAGGCACCTGAGGTTACCCGCCAGCGTCTGTACCTGGACACCATGCAGGAAGTCTTCAGCAACACCAGCAAGGTACTCGTGACCGGCAACAAAAACGGCCAGAGCAACCTGCTTTACCTGCCGTTGGACAAAATGATTCAGAACAGTTCAGGCAGCAATGCACCGGTCACCGGTTCGGCTGCCGCCAGCAACAACACGGACGTCACGCCGCATGTCACTGACCTGCCGCAGTCGCGCACAAGGGAGACCCGCTGATGAGCAATAAATCGCTGATCGCCCTGATCGTTGGCGTCGTTGTCGTGCTGGTGGGCTGGAACTGCTTCTACATCGTCGCTCAGACCGAGCGTGCGGTGCTGCTGCAATTCGGTCGTGTGGTTCAGGCCGATGTTCAGCCGGGTCTGCATGTGAAAGTGCCTTACGTTAACCAGGTGCGTAAATTCGACGCACGTCTGATGACGCTCGATGCACCGACGCAGCGCTTCCTGACCCTGGAAAAGAAAGCCGTGATGGTCGATGCCTACGCCAAGTGGCGAGTGAAAGATGCCGAGCGCTTCTACACCGCGACTTCCGGTCTGAAGCAAATCGCCGACGAGCGTCTGTCCCGTCGTCTGGAATCCGGTCTGCGTGACCAGTTCGGTAAGCGCACCCTGCACGAAGTGGTGTCGGGTGAGCGTGACGCACTGATGGCTGACATCACTGCTTCGCTGAACAAGATGGCGGAAAAAGAGCTGGGTATCGAAGTGGTCGATGTCCGGGTCAAGACCATCGACCTGCCGAAAGAAGTGAACCGCAGCGTGTTCGAACGTATGAGCACCGAGCGTGAGCGTGAAGCTCGCGAGCACCGCGCCAAGGGTAACGAGCTGGCGGAAGGCATCCGTGCTGACGCCGATCGTCAACGCCGCGTGCTGCTGGCTGAAGCCTATCGTGAATCCGAAGAGGTTCGCGGTGACGGTGATGCCCAGGCCGCTGCGATCTACTCCAAGGCATACGGTCAGGATCAGGAGTTCTACAGTTTCTACCGTAGCCTGCGTGCCTACCGTGAAAGCTTCGCGAACAAATCCGACGTATTGGTCCTCGACCCAAGCAGCGACTTTTTCCACTACCTGGAAAAGGCCAAGCCTTGATACGCCGTTGACCTGAATCATTCCGCCCGGCGGCTAAAACCTCGGGCGGGGTGATCCTTTGGGAAAACGTGTGTATGATGCGGCAGCCGGGAAATTCCCGGCTTTTTTGCGTCTGCACGTTTGATTGCTGTTTTTTGTTGCAGGCATCGGGTTGAATGGCCCGAGAGTATTTCGAGGAAAGTGATGGGCGAAGCCGGTAACAGGCCTTTCGCCGCGTCGTTCATGCGCGTGCGTTTTGAACGGATTGGTCATTTTCTGCTTCACTCAAGGCTCGCCCGCAGGCTGGCCGCCCGGATCAAAGGGGAATGGCGTAATGGCAACGGTAGACCGCTGGCTGCTGCCAGATGGCATCGAAGAAGTACTGCCACCGGAAGCGGCGCGCATTGAAGTCGCGCGTCGTCAGGTGTTGGATCTGTTCCAGAGCTGGGGTTACGAGTTTGTCGTGACTCCCCATATCGAGTACCTGGAATCCCTGCTGACCGGCGCGGGCCAGGACCTGGATCTGCGTACCTTCAAGGTCATCGACCCGCAGTCGGGCCGGCAGATGGGTTTCCGTGCCGACATCACGCCGCAAGTGGCGCGCATCGATGCGCACACTCTGCGTCGCGAAGGCCCGAGCCGTCTGTGCTACGCCGGCAGTGTGCTGCATGCTCAGCCGCGTGCACTGTCGTCCTCGCGCAGCCCGATCCAGTTGGGCGCCGAGTTGTACGGCGACGCCAGCCCGAGCAGCGACGTTGAAGTGATCAGCCTGATGCTGGCCATGCTGCAACTGGCCGACGTGCCGGATGTGCACATGGATCTTGGTCATGTCGGCATCTACCGTGGTCTGGCGCGTGCCGCCGGTCTGTCGGGTGAAGTCGAGCAGCAGTTGTTCGACGCGCTGCAACGCAAAGCCATCGACGAGGTCATTACCTTGACCGAAGGCCTGCCGGCCGATTTGTCCGGCATGCTGCGTGCGCTGGTTGATCTGTGCGGCGGCCGTGAAGTGCTGAGCGCTGCCCGTGAGCGTCTGGCCAATGCGCCGGCGCCGGTTCTGGCGGCACTGGAAGATTTGCTGGCGATCGCCGAGCGTCTGTCGGCGCGCTTCCCGGAGCTGCCGCTGTATTTCGATCTGGGCGAGTTGCGTGGCTACCACTACCACACCGGTGTGGTGTTCGCGGTATTCGTGCCGGGTGTTGGCCAGTCCATCGCTCAGGGCGGTCGTTACGACGACATCGGCGCGGATTTTGGTCGCGCACGTCCGGCAACTGGCTTTTCCACCGATTTGAAAACCCTGGTGACCCTGGGGCGTGCTGAGATCGAGCTACCGTCTGGCGGTATCTGGATGCCTGACAGTACGGATGCGGCACTCTGGCAGCAGGTTTGCCAGTTGCGCAGTGAGGGTCAGCGTGTCGTTCAGGCGTTGCCTGGACAACCTTTGGCCGCCGCCCGTGATGCGGACTGCGACCGGCAATTGATTCAGCAGAACGGGCTTTGGCAAGTATCGCCACTGGCTTCTTGAGTTTTCCTGCCGGCCATCGCCGGCACCAAGTTTGCGCGAATGAGGACAAGTGTTATGGGTAAGAATGTCGTAGTCCTGGGCACCCAATGGGGTGATGAGGGCAAAGGCAAGATCGTTGATCTGCTGACCGAACATGCTGCCGCCGTAGTGCGCTACCAAGGTGGCCACAACGCTGGCCACACACTGGTGATCGACGGCGAAAAAACCGTCCTGCACCTGATTCCGTCGGGCGTGCTGCGCGAAGGCGTGCAGTGCCTGATCGGCAACGGCGTGGTGGTTGCACCTGACGCCCTGCTGCGCGAGATCACCAAGCTGGAAGAGAAAGGCGTACCGGTGCGCGAGCGTCTGCGTATCAGCCCGTCTTGCCCGCTGATCCTGTCCTTCCACGTGGCGCTGGACCAGGCCCGTGAAAAGGCCCGTGGCGAGCTGAAGATCGGTACCACCGGTCGCGGCATCGGCCCGGCGTACGAAGACAAGGTTGCTCGTCGTGGCCTGCGTGTTGGCGACCTGCTGAACATGCCGCGCTTCGAAGACAAGCTGCGTGAGCTGGTGGATTACCACAACTTCATGCTGGTCGGTTACTACAAAGAGCCGGCCATCGAGTTCGAAAAGACCCTGGCCGAGTGCAAGGAATACGCTGAGCTGCTGAAGCCGCTGATGCTCGACGTGACGGCTGAGCTGCACGACCTGCGTCGCGCCGGCAAAGACATCATGTTTGAAGGCGCCCAAGGTTCGTTGCTCGACATCGACCACGGTACCTACCCGTACGTGACCAGCTCCAACACCACCGCCGGTGGCGTGGCCACCGGTTCCGGCGTTGGCCCGATGTTCCTGGACTACATCCTGGGCATCACCAAGGCTTACACCACTCGCGTAGGTTCGGGTCCATTCCCGACTGAGCTGTTCGACGACGTCGGCGCACACCTGGCCAAACAAGGTCACGAGTTCGGCGCGACCACCGGCCGTGCCCGTCGTTGCGGCTGGTTCGACGCCGTTATCCTGCGTCGCGCTATCGATGTGAACAGCATCTCGGGCATCTGCCTGACCAAGCTGGACGTTCTCGACGGCCTGGAAACCATCAACATCTGCGTCGGCTACAAAGATGCGGACGGCAATGCTGTTGCCCCGACCGACGCTGACAGCTACGTAGGCCTGCAGCCTGTGTACGAAGAAGTGCCAGGCTGGACCGAATCGACCGTGGGTGCGAAAACCCTGGAAGAGCTGCCAGCTAACGCTCGTGCCTACATCAAACGCGTTGAAGAGTTGATCGGCGCGCCGATCGACATTATTTCGACGGGCCCGGATCGCAACGAAACCATCGTTCTGCGTCATCCGTTTGCTTGATAAGTCGTTGATGTAAAAACACAAAGGCCCCTTCATCGGGGCCTTTGTCGTTTATGCCTGTTGGACGGCATGACCTTTGCTGTGAATCTGTCTACAAGAGTGCCATCAAATTAATGGCGTCAGAAGTAGAGGGATTCACAGTGTCGGCCGTTCTCTCACTGTTACAAAGCCGTTTGTTGCGGCCCGTGTTCGTTACCCTTGGTATCGCCCTTTTGGTGCAGGTGTTGGTGGCCGTTGCCCTGACGCGGAGCACCGTCACCGCGCTGGAAGCTGATTTGGCGGTGCGCCTCGGCGCCGACAGCCAGAAACTCTCCGGCGAACTTGAGCAGGCGGGACGTGAAGTCACGTCGAGCCTCGATGCGTTGTCTGCCAGCACTCGTCAGCGCCTGACTGCCGGTCTGTCTTCGCGGCTGAAAGACGAGCAGGCGCAGTTGCGGGCGACGCTGGAAAAGGATCTGAAGGATTCGGCCAACGACATGGCGCAGTTGCTCGCCTCGGTGGCGCCGCGCGCCATGTGGGACAGCGACGTGCCGACCCTGTCCGAGTTCGCCCGCCGGGCCCAGCGCAATCCCAATGTGCTGTTCGTGGTCTACGACGACGCCACTGGCCAGCACCTGACCCGTTATCTCAACCGCGAAAACCCGATCAACAAGGCCTTGCTGGAAAAAGGCCAGGGCGAGCGTGCGCTGGATAAAGTGCTGGATGCGGCCAAGAACGATCCGTCGGTTTATTACCTTGAAGCCTCGATCAATCCCAACGGCGTGGAAATCGGCAAGGTGCTGATGGGGGTGTCCACAGCCTCGGTGGAGACCGATCTGGCGGCACTGGACAAGCGCTTCTCGGCGTTGATCGCCAGCAGTGATCAGTTGGTCGGCGACAGTCTCAAGGGCGCCGCAGGGGACAGTGCCAAAGCCATGCAGTCGCGCCTGCAATCGGCGCAGTCCACCGCAACCGAGATGAAATCCAATACCGCCAATACCGTTCAGGAAGCAGCAGCAACCTTGCGCTGGCGCATTGGCCTGGGCCTGGCGCTGGTCGGTTGTGGTGTGCTGTTGTTGCTGGCGGTAGTGTTGGGCCATCGCGTGGTCAATCGCCTGAAGATGCTCAACGCAGCGATGGATGACCTGGCGGCGGGCGAGGGCGATCTGACCAAGCGTGTGCAGATCAACAGCAAAGACGAAATCGGCGACATGGCCTCGGCGGTCAATCGCTTTGTGGATAAGTTGCAGCCGATCGTGCGTGAGGCGGGCGACGTTGCGCAGCGTACCGGCGTCGAGATTGGCGCGATGACCCTGCGCAATGCCGGTGCAGATGCGGCGGCCGGCATGCAGCGTGATGAGGTGGCGGAAAGCCTGCGAGCGCTGTCGCAAATGGCTGATGAGGCGCAGTCGGAAAGCCATGCAATGCAGGCTGCGTTGAAGCAGGTGGTGGATATTCGTCAGGCCACCGACGAAAACACCCGCACCTCCGCCAAGGTCGGCAGTCTGATCGAAGCGCTGGCGGGGCAGGTCGACACCGGGGCGAAAGTCATCGAGCGGCTGGCGCAGCAGAGCGAACAGATTGAAGTGGTGCTGACGGTGATTCACGGGATTGCCGAGCAGACCAATCTGCTGGCGTTGAACGCTGCGATTGAAGCGGCGCGTGCTGGCGAGACTGGGCGTGGTTTTGCCGTTGTTGCCGACGAAGTGCGTGCGTTGGCGAGCAAGACACAAAGCTCTACCGGCGATATTCAGGCGCACATCGTCGCGTTGCAGCAGGGCGCGCGTGAGGCGGTCGAGGCGATCGGCCAGGCCGGGCGTCAGGCCAGCGAAGGGTTGCTGGTGTTGCGCGACAGCGCGCGCTTGCAGCAGTCAGTGCAGGCGTCGGTCGAGCAAGTGCATGCGGCGATTGGCCTGGCGACGCAAGCGGCGGCGCATCAGGCGCAAGGTGCGCAGGCGGTGCGCGGGCGAGTCGAAACGATTCATGCCCAGGCCGAGAAAGCGGCGCAGGCGGTGGTGGAGACCACGGCCAGTGGCAAGGTGCTGGATGGTTTGGCGGCGCAGCTGAAGGCGAGTCTGGGGCAGTTCAGGGCTTGAGGTCATCTGGGCGGGCCGCTTCGCGAGCAGGCTCGCTCCCACATTGGAATGCGTTTCTCTGTGGGAGCGAGCCTGCTCGCGAAAGCGGTATCAGCGGCTCAGATACATCCGCGTCGTCAGTAAATAAACCGGCAATCCCGATACCAAAATCAACAACGCCGCATAAGGCGCCGCCGCGGCAAACTCGACATTCGCGGTATGCGCCCAAACCTCAGTCGCCAACGTGTTCAGCCCGGTCGGACTCAGCAGCAGCGTCGCCGTCAATTCCTTCATCGCATCCAGAAACACCAGTGCAAACGCCGCGCCCAATGCCGGGAAGATAATCGGCAGCGTCACCCGGCAAAACGCCGTAAACGATGAAGCGCCCAGCGTGCGCGCAGCCTCTTCCAACTGCGGCGCAGCCTTGTTCAGCGCTGTGCGAATCGGCGCCTGTGCCAATGGCAAAAACAACAATGCATAAGCGATCAGCAGCAAGCCTGAAGTCTGGTACAGCGCCGGCACGTAATGCAGGGCGAAATACACCAGCGTCAACGCAATGACCAATCCTGGCAGGGCATGCAGCAGATACGGCAAGCGCTCGGCCCAGATCGCCAGTTGGCCTTTGTAACGCACCACCAGCAAACCGACCGGCACCGCCAGTACCAGACATAACGCCGCGCCGCCGAGCGACAGCGCCAGCGAGGACAGCAGTGCTTCGGTAATCGCTGCCACGGGGAATGCCGCCGAAGAACCCACCGCCAGCCAATACGCCAACATTCCCAGCGGAATCCCGCTGCCGACAATCGCCAGCAGCAGGCAATACAACTGACCGACCGCTGCCCAAGGCCCGAGCCGAACCTGCTCAGCCTGTCGCGCAGCACCTTGGCCGGTGCGCACATGCCGGCCTTTGCCGCGCACGCGCAGTTCCAGCCACAGCAGCACCAGACACAGGGCCAGCAATACGGCCGACAGCATCGCCGCGTTGGCGTTACTGAATTCCAGTTCGAATTGTTGATAGATCGCGGTGGTGAAGGTTTGCAGGCCGATGATCGACAGCGCGCCGAACTCCACCAGCATGTGCAAAGCAATTAGCAGCGAACCGGCCAGCAACGATGGCCAGAGCAGCGGCAAGGTGACGCGGAAGAACACGCCCCAGCGATTCTGTCCAAGGGTTCGCGCGGACTCTTCAAGGGAGGGATCGAGATTGCGCAGGGTTGCCGCTACCGGCAGAAAGATCAGCGGGTATTTCGACAGGCTCATCACCAGAATCGCCCCGCCAAGCCCTTCGAACTGCGCGCTCAAAGAGACCCAGGTGAAGCTGCTGACAAACGCCGGCACCGCGAACGGCAGGCACAGAATCACCCCCCACAGGCGTCGTCCCGGCAGATTGCTGCGCTCCAGCAGCCAGGCCAGCGACAGACCGATCACGCCGCACGCGAGGGTCACGCCAACCATCAATGCCAAGGTGTTGCGCAGCAGGCCGAACACATACGGGCGCCACAGCAAGTGCAGCGCCTCGGCCCAACCGGCCTGCCAGGCTTTGAGTCCGACATAGGCCAGCGGCAAAAGGCTCAGCACCACCAGCAGCAACACCGGCAGCACCAGCCAGATCGAAGGCCGCTTGCGTTTTGGCACGTAACCCCCGCGCGCGGCGGGGGCGGATAACGATGCGGCCATCAGTTCAAGCCAACTTCACGTTCCAGCTCCAGCGCTTCTTCGGCATTGCCCAGATCGGCAGGCGTTACGTTCGGCGCTTCCAGCTCGCTGAACGGCTTGAGTCCGCGATCCGATTCCATGCCTTTATGCAGCGGATACTCGGCGGTGGTCTGAGTGATCACGCGCTGGCCTTCTTCGCTGGCCATGTAGGCGAGGAATTGCTGGGCTTCTTTTGGATGCTTGCTGGATTTCAGCACGGCAGCGCTGGACACAGTGATCAGGCCGCCGACGTCACCACCCGTGAAGTAATGCAGTTTCGAGTCGAGTTTGCCTTTCTCGCGCTGCAGGGCGAACCAGTAATAGTTGTTCACCAGTACGGTGGCGACTTCGCCGTTTTCCACCGCTTTGAGGGCAACCATATTGTTGCTGTAGGTCTTGCCGAAGGCGCGCAGACCGGTTAACCATTCTTCAGCAGCATCGCGACCGTGCATCTTGATGATCGCCACGGCCTGTTCCTGGAAGGCGCCGCTGGTCGGTACGAAGCCGACTTTGCCCTGCCACTGCGGATCGGAAAACTCCATCACCGATTTCGGCAGGTCTTTTTCGTCGACCAGTTTCGGGTTGTAGGCGACGACGCGAACGCGTGCAGTCACGCCGATCCAGGTGCCGTTACCAGCGACATATTTTTCCGGAAGCACGGCCAGAGTGGCTTCATCGGTCTTGGCCAGCAGGCCCAGTTCGCCGAGATTGTTCAGCGGTGGCGATTCTTCGGTGTAGATCACGTCGGCGGGGGAGCGGTCGCCTTCTTCGATGATCTGGCTGGCGAGCTGATTGCTGCTGCCTTTACGGACATTGACGTGAATGCCGGTCTTGGCTTCGAAGGCTTTGGCGATCGCGTCGCCGACTTCCTTGTGCTGGCCGTTGTAGAGGGTCAGGGAAACCGCATCGGCAGCCTGGGTGAGGGGAGTGGCGAGCGCCAGGCCGAGGAAGGTGAAGGTCAAGCCTCGGCGCAGGGTATTTCGAAACGTCATTCGCAGGGTTCCTCACTGTCGCATTGCAAAAACTTGCAACAATGATAAACGATATTGTTTCTCAAGTGCGCCTTGCGGTGGGGCTGGCGTTTTGATAGGCGGGGTGGCGATAAAATTCTGGAAGCCAGAAACGCAAAAACCCGCTTTCGCGGGTTTTTGTGAAACTCAACGTCGTAACCTTGAGTTTGAATTGGTGCCCAGAAGAAGACTCGAACTTCCACGACCGTAAGGTCACCAGCACCTGAAGCTGGCGTGTCTACCAATTTCACCATCTGGGCAATCATCGCGAGCGTTGCCGCTGTTGATGTGGCGCACTATACGGAGCGCCTTTTGATCTGTAAACCCCTGATTTAATTTTAATAAATCAGTTTTAAGAAAACCTGGGCTTAGAATGCAAAAAACCCGCTTTCGCGGGTTTTGTGTGAGCCTTGAAACTGATCTAGTCTCAAACTCGAAATTGGTGCCCAGAAGAAGACTCGAACTTCCACGACCGTAAGGTCACCAGCACCTGAAGCTGGCGTGTCTACCAATTTCACCATCTGGGCAGTATCGGTAACGCTTGTGCGTCGTCGATGGCGCGCACTATACGGAGCGTCTTTTTAACTGTAAACCCCTCTCAGCAAAAAACATGATTTTTTTTACCGGCGGTGGTCAAAACGGCTTTCAAGCAACGCTACAGCCCCGGATACGCGCCTTATAGAGTCGGAAATTTCCCGTTTCATGGCGCCTATGCCAAACTAACCCGCATATAGACAAGGTGAAAACTCTCTAATGGCCGATTGGCAGTCCCTCGATCCCGAGGCCGCTCGTGAAGCGGAAAAATATGAAAACCCTATTCCTAGCCGCGAACTGATCCTGGCGCATCTCGCCGATCGGGGTTCGCCTGCTGCCCGCGAGCAACTGGTCGAAGAGTTTGGTCTGACCACAGAAGACCAGATTGAAGCTCTGCGCCGCCGCCTTCGCGCCATGGAACGCGACGCACAACTGATTTACACCCGTCGCGGTACGTACGCGCCGGTCGACAAGCTCGACCTGATCCTTGGCCGCATCAGTGGTCACCGTGACGGGTTCGGCTTCCTGGTGCCGGACGACGGCAGCGACGACCTGTTCATGAGCCCGGCGCAAATGCGTCTGGTATTCGACGGCGACCGTGCGCTGGCCCGTGTTTCCGGCCTCGACCGTCGCGGTCGCCGCGAAGGCGTGATCGTTGAAGTGGTTTCGCGTGCTCACGAAACCATCGTCGGTCGCTACTTCGAAGAGGGCGGCATCGGTTTCGTCGTTGCCGACAATCCGAAGATCCAGCAAGAAGTGCTGGTGACGCCGGGCCGCAACGCCAACGCGCAGATCGGTCAGTTCGTCGAGGTGAAAATCACCCACTGGCCGACGCCGCGCTTCCAGCCGCAAGGCGATGTGGTCGAAGTGGTCGGCAACTACATGGCGCCGGGCATGGAAATCGACGTTGCCCTGCGCACCTACGATATCCCGCACGTCTGGCCTGAAGCGGTTCTGAAAGAAGCCGCCAAGCTCAAGCCGGAAGTCGAAGAAAAAGACAAAGAGAAGCGCGTCGACCTGCGCCATCTGCCGTTCGTCACCATTGATGGCGAAGATGCCCGCGACTTCGACGACGCTGTTTATTGCGAAGCCAAACCGGGCAAGCTGCGCCTGTTCTCCGGCGGCTGGAAGTTGTACGTGGCGATTGCCGACGTTTCCAGTTACGTGAAGATCGGCTCGGCGCTGGATAACGAAGCGCAAGTGCGCGGCAATTCGGTGTACTTCCCCGAGCGCGTCGTGCCGATGTTGCCTGAGCAGTTGTCCAACGGCCTGTGCTCGCTGAATCCGCACGTCGATCGTCTGGCCATGGTTTGCGAGATGACCATCTCCAAGTCCGGCGAAATGACCGACTACTGCTTCTATGAAGCGGTGATCCATTCCCACGCTCGTCTGACTTACAACAAAGTCAGCGCGATGCTGGAAACGCCGAAAATCACCGAAGCGCGTCAGCTTCGCGGTGAGTACAACGACGTTCTGCCGCACCTCAAACAGCTTTATGCGCTGTACAAGGTACTGCTGGCTGCTCGTCACGTACGTGGCGCGATCGATTTCGAAACGCAGGAAACCCGAATCATCTTCGGTACCGAGCGCAAGATTGCCGAAATCCGTCCGACCACCCGCAACGACGCGCACAAGCTGATCGAAGAATGCATGCTGGCGGCCAACGTGGCCACCGCCGAATTCCTCAAGAAGCACGAAATTCCTGCGCTGTACCGCGTCCACGATGGCCCGCCACCGGAGCGTCTGGAAAAATTGCGTGCGTTCCTTGGCGAGCTCGGTCTGTCCCTGCACAAAGGCAAGGACGGCCCGTCGCCGAAGGACTATCAGGCCTTGCTGGCGAGCATCAAGGACCGTCCGGATTTCCACCTGATCCAGACTGTGATGCTGCGTTCGCTGAGCCAGGCGGTGTACAGCGCTGACAATCAGGGCCACTTTGGCCTGAATTACGAAGCCTATACCCACTTCACTTCGCCGATCCGTCGTTATCCGGACCTGCTGACGCACCGCGCGATCCGCAGCGTGATCCATTCGAAACAGGACACCCCGCACGTTCGTCGTGCCGGTGCGATGACCATTCCGAAGGCGCGCATTTACCCGTACGACGAAGCGGCACTGGAGCAACTCGGCGAGCAATGCTCGATGAGCGAGCGCCGTGCTGACGAAGCGACCCGCGACGTAGTGAACTGGCTCAAGTGCGAGTTCATGAAGGATCGCGTAGGCGAATCGTTCCCGGGCGTGATCACCGCAGTGACCGGTTTTGGTCTGTTCGTCGAACTGACCGATATCTACGTCGAAGGCCTGGTGCACGTCACCGCGCTGCCGGGCGATTACTACCACTTCGATCCTGTGCATCACCGTCTGGCGGGCGAGCGCACCGGTCGCAGCTTCCGCCTCGGCGATACCGTTGAAGTACGCGTGATGCGCGTTGACCTCGACGAACGCAAGATCGACTTCGAGATGGCCGAAAAAACCATCAGCGCGCCGATCGGTCGCAAAAAACGTGGCGCCGAAACCGCTGCGCCTGCTGCCAAGGCTTCGGAAGAAAAGGCTCCGGCAAAAACCGCCAGCCGTCGTCCGGTCAAGGAAAAGGCTGCCGAAGCCTATCGCCCTAGCGACGCCGTGGCGAAAAACGCCGAGCTGCGCAAAAGCCGTGAAATGAAGAAAGCGCTGCTTTCCGACGCTAAAAACGGTGGTAAAGCGGCGTCCGGGGGAAAGACCGGACGGTCGGCGCCTGAAAAGGCCTCCGGCAGCAAGCCAGCAAAACCGAGCAAACACCGTAAAGGCCCGCCAAAAGCGGGTTCTGCTCCAGCCAAAAGTGGCGGGGCACGTAAACCGAAGGCGAAGTCATGAGTCAGTTGGAAAAAATCTACGGCGTTCACGCGGTAGAAGCGTTGCTGCGTCACCACCCGAAACGCGTCAAGCAGATCTGGCTGGCGGAAAGCCGCAACGATCCGCGCGTGCAGACCCTGGTTGAACTGGCTAACGAAAATCGCGTTCAGGTCGGCCAGGCCGAACGTCGCGAAATGGATGCCTGGGTTGAAGGCGTGCATCAGGGTGTGGTCGCGGAAGTCAGCCCGAGCCAGGTCTGGGGCGAAGCCATGCTCGACGAGCTGCTCGATCGCACTGAAGGCGCGCCGCTGTTGTTGGTGCTCGACGGTGTGACCGACCCGCACAACCTCGGCGCTTGCCTGCGCTCGGCCGATGCGGCCGGTGCGCTGGCGGTGATCGTGCCGAAAGACAAATCGGCAACTTTGACGCCGGTCGTGCGTAAAGTCGCTTGCGGCGCGGCGGAAGTGATTCCGCTGGTGGCGGTGACCAACCTCGCTCGTACCCTGGAAAAACTACAGCAGCGCGGTCTGTGGATTGTCGGTACGGCGGGTGAGGCCGAGATCAGCATTTATGACCAGGATCTGACCGGGCCGACCATCCTGATCATGGGCGCCGAAGGCAAAGGCATGCGTCGCCTGACTCGCGAACACTGCGACTATCTGGTGAAGCTGCCGATGGCCGGTAGCGTCAGCAGTCTCAACGTCTCCGTAGCCACTGGCGTTTGCCTGTTTGAAGCACAGCGTCAGCGCGGCGCTAAAGCCAAGGCTGCCGCGAAGAAGTAGTCTTGAGCTGAAAGCGGTTCAAATGTGGGAGCGAGCCTGCTCGCGAAAGGGGTGTGTCAGACGACATTAATGTTGCCTGATGTATCGCATTCGCGAGCAGGCTCGCTCCCACAGTGTTTTGTGGTGTGGCATAAATGGGTGGTTGTTCAAATAATCACCAATTGCCTTGCACCTCTTCTGTCCCTTCTCTACAATTGCGCCCCTTGCTGTGACGGCAGGCACGCATGTGCCCCGCGCCAGCAAGTCCATAAGTGTCATTCACTCCTTGTCTGACCGTTTTTGAGCGGCAGGCTACAACCCGTAAGGAGCATTCATGCGTCATTACGAAATCATCTTTCTGGTCCACCCGGATCAGAGCGAGCAAGTCGGCGGCATGGTTGAGCGTTACACCAAGCTGATCGAAGAAGACGGCGGCAAAATCCACCGTCTGGAAGATTGGGGCCGTCGTCAACTGGCCTACGCAATCAACAATGTTCACAAGGCTCACTACGTGATGCTGAACGTTGAGTGCACTGGCAAGGCCCTGGCCGAGCTGGAAGACAACTTCCGCTACAACGATGCAGTGATCCGTAACCTGGTCATCCGTCGCGACGAAGCCGTAACTGGCCAGTCCGAGATGCTCAAGGCTGAAGAAAACCGCAGTGAGCGCCGTGAGCGTCGCGATCGTCCTGAGCACGAAGGCGTTGAAAGCGCTGAAGGCGAAGAGAACGACAGCGATAACGCTGACGAGTAATCCACGGACCTTATTAAGGAGCCTATCAAATGGCACGTTTCTTCCGTCGTCGTAAATTCTGCCGTTTCACCGCTGAAGACGTGAAAGAGATCGATTACAAAGATCTCAACACTCTGAAAGCCTACGTATCCGAGACCGGCAAAATCGTTCCAAGCCGCATCACCGGTACCAAAGCTCGTTATCAGCGTCAGCTGGCCACCGCTATCAAGCGCGCCCGCTTCCTGGCCCTGCTGGCCTACACCGACAGCCACGGCCGCTGAGACCGGGCAGTCGACAAGTAGCAAAGGATTGAATGCATGCGTGCCTTAGCTGAGTTCATCATGCGAGGCCGTATGCAGGCCACTCTCGTGGTGGCCGGATGTGCAACATTGCCGTTGTTGTATTGGTTGGGCGCTGCCGCGGGGAGCCTTGTGCTGCTGCGGCGCGGACTGACGGACGCCCTGGGTGTTCTGTCTCTGGGGCTGCTGCCGGCATTGATCTGGTGGCTGTATGCCGATGACCCACGGGCACTTCTGGTGCTGCTGGGGTCTTCGGGACTTGCGTTGGTTTTGCGCGCAAGTGAGTCCTGGGTTCGCACGCTGCTGGTCAGCGTAGTGATTGGAGTGGTGTTTTCAGTGGTGCTCGGGGCCGCGTTTGCGGCCCAGATCGAGATGCTCGCGCAGGCCTTGATAAAGGTCATGCCGGCGCTTCTTGGTGAGACTTACAAGCAATTGTCGGTCGATGAGCAAGCGCGTTTCGCGTCCCTGATTGCACCGGTCCTGACCGGACTGATTGCGGCTTTGTTGCAAATCGTCAGCGTGCTGAGCCTGATTGTCGGGCGGCATTGGCAGGCGTTGTTGTACAACCCGGGTGGTTTTGGTCGCGAGTTTCGCGCCATCCGGATCCCGCTGGGGCCGGCGATGTTACTGCTGGCGTTGATGCTTCTGGGCCCGAATCTCGGTGCACAGATGGCCATGTTGACGCCGTTGTGCAGTGTACCGCTGGTGTTCGCCGGACTTGCCCTGATTCACGGGCTGGTCGGGCAGAAGCGACTGGCCGGTTTCTGGCTGGTGGGGTTGTACGTCACGCTGCTGTTGTTCATGCAGCTGATCTATCCGTTGCTCGTGGTCCTGGCCATTGTCGACAGCCTGATTGATTTTCGCGGTCGTCACGTGTCGAAAGACACTGATAACGCGAACGGTGAAGGTTAAAAGTTAAGAGGATTTCCACATGCAACTGATCCTTCTGGAAAAAATCGCCAACCTGGGCAACCTGGGCGACAAAGTAAACGTTAAGGCCGGTTACGGCCGTAACTACCTGCTGCCTTTCGGCAAGGCTACCGCTGCGACCGCTGCCAACCTGGCTGCGTTCGAAGAGCGTCGTGCCGAGCTGGAAAAAGCTGCCGCAGACCGTAAAGCATCGGCTGAAAGCCGTGCTGCCCAACTGGCCGAGCTGGAAGTGACCATCACTGCCACCGCTGGCGACGAAGGCAAGCTGTTCGGTTCGATCGGTACTCACGACATCGCTGACGCACTGACCGCCTCCGGCGTTGAAGTTGCGAAAAGCGAAGTTCGTCTGCCGAACGGCACCATCCGCAACGTGGGTGAATTCGACGTGGCTGTGCACCTGCACGCCGAAGTTGAAGCCACCGTACGCGTTGTCGTGGTAGCAGCTTAAGCAACACTGATCGGCTGGCGGCTTGTCCGTCAGACGGTTAACATCGGGCACGATCCTGTTTACAGGTCGTGCCCTTTGTCTTTCTGAACTCCCCGTTTTTCCAAACAACACAAGTGGCCATGAACGATATCTCCGCTCCCGAGCAATACGATCTGCAAACCGCTGCCCTGAAGGTGCCGCCGCATTCCATCGAAGCCGAACAGGCTGTACTCGGTGGTCTGATGCTGGACAACAACGCCTGGGAACGCGTGCTCGATCAAGTCTCCGACGGCGATTTCTATCGACATGACCACCGTCTGATCTTCCGTGCGATCGCCAAGCTGGCCGATCAGAACATGCCAATCGACGTCGTGACCCTGTCCGAGCAACTGGACAAGGAAGGTCAGACTTCGCAAGTGGGTGGCCTCGGTTACCTCGGCGAGCTGGCAAAAAACACGCCGTCCGTCGCCAACATCAAGGCCTATGCGCAGATCGTTCGCGAACGAGCGACCTTGCGCCAGTTGATCGGCATCAGTACCGAGATCGCTGACAGCGCCTTCAATCCTGAAGGTCGTACTGCCGCCGAGATTCTTGATGAAGCCGAACGGCAGATCTTCCAGATTGCCGAGGCCCGGCCTAAAACCGGTGGCCCGGTAGGTGTGAACGATTTGCTGACCAAGGCCATCGACCGCATCGACACCTTGTTCAACACTGACAACGCCATCACTGGCCTGTCCACCGGCTACACCGACCTCGACGAGAAGACCAGCGGCCTGCAGCCGTCCGACTTGATCATCGTCGCCGGCCGTCCGTCGATGGGTAAAACCACCTTCGCGATGAACCTGGTGGAAAACGCCGTGTTGCGCAGCGAGAAGGCGGTTCTGGTGTACTCCCTCGAGATGCCAGGTGAATCGCTGATCATGCGTATGCTCTCCTCGCTGGGCCGCATCGACCAGACCAAAGTGCGTTCCGGTCAACTCGAAGACGATGACTGGCCGCGCCTGACCTCGGCAGTCAACCTGCTCAACGATCGCAAGCTGTTCATCGATGACACTGCCGGTATCAGCCCGTCGGAAATGCGTGCGCGGACCCGGCGTCTGGTGCGTGAACACGGCGACGTCGGCCTGATCATGATCGACTACCTGCAACTGATGCAGATCCCCGGTTCCAGCGGTGACAACCGTACCAACGAAATTTCCGAGATCTCGCGATCCCTGAAAGCGCTGGCCAAGGAATTCAACTGCCCGGTGGTGGCGCTGTCGCAGCTCAACCGCTCCCTGGAACAACGTCCGAACAAGCGTCCAGTGAACTCCGACTTGCGGGAATCCGGAGCGATCGAGCAGGACGCCGACGTGATCATGTTCGTGTATCGCGACGAGGTGTATCACCCCGAAACCGAGCACAAGGGCATCGCCGAAATCATCATCGGCAAGCAGCGTAACGGCCCGATCGGTTTTATCCGCCTGGCGTTTATCGGCAAGTACACCCGCTTCGAAAACCTCGCACCGGGCAGCTACAACTTCGACGACGACGAGTAAAGGCTGGCCGAATCCCGTCGGCCAGCACTCACCTCATTCAGTTACGAACGGGTGCCAGCGGCGTTTTCATCACTGCCGCTGGCCGTGTATTGCGCCAGTTCCTCGCGGCTCAGTTTGTCGATCAGGGCCGCCTCTTCAATCATCCACTCAGCCTGCATCGCTTTCGATTGGGCGTCGTAATCGGCGAACGACAATTCTTTTGCCTCAAATGACGCGTCGAGAGCCGCCTGCCGGTCCTGAAACGGCTGACGCTGAGTTTCGAAGGTTTCCTGATATTTATGGGTCAGGTATTTTTGCCAGAACTCCCTCGACACCAATGCCTGAAACTCCTCGACTGAATTATCCCGCGCAATGACCGTTTGATAAGCGTTTTCCAATTGCGTTTTGGAGACGCCGGCGAGATGCGAGAACCCCATTTTTTCCGGTTGCCCAGGCAACTGCAGGCGGTCTTTCAGGCCGTGGCGATAGAACAGCCTGATTTCGATTTCTTCCGGCACATGTGGCGGTGGCAGGTGCGCGGCCTCATGGGACGTTCTGGCCGCGGCAATTGCTGCTTCGCGTTGCGCGATGTCCGCCGAGGCGACTTTGTCGACCTCGTGCAAGCGGAACAAGGCCCTGGACAGCTTGAACAGTTCAGGCCCCTGAGTCTTGTCGCTGGCTCGGGCTACAGCGTTGTGCATCATTGATATGACTTCGAGGTTGGTAAAGGTAAACGCCGCCCGATCACAGCAGGCCGCTTCGCCTGCGCGATCGAACACGTCGTTGCGCAAGCGTTCGGACTGCGGCGTGTTTTCGGTGATGCTGTCGATCAGTCTCCAGACTCGTCCCTGAAGTTCGTGGTGACCGGTGGAGGTGTCCAGCAGGCGTTCCAGCGTGTTGAACAAACCGTCCGAGCGCGGTTGGTCGCGCAGGGTTTGCCATTGACGCCTGCGATCAGCCACTTGATTGTCGGAGAATCCCGCTGTCCAGCGCTTCATCGGATCATTCCTGATCCAGCGCAAGGGCGCAGGACGTACGATGGCTGTACTGATGATGTTCCTTGCGCCTGTCAGCGGTGTTCCGGCTGCTCTCAGGCGATTTTGGTATTGAAGCAGGCGGGCGTCTGTCGCGTCCGACAGTGGATTGTTCGAAATGTCGGTGATGTTGTTGATGCGCACCGTGTTGGCCAATTGATCATTCGGCGGCGCGATGACAGCGTCGGGAATTTCCGTGATGCGGTTGCTGTTCAGTTCGATGGTATCCAGCCGCGGCTGATGGATGAGGCCAGAGGGAAAGGTGTCGATCCCTGTGTGGGCCAGACTGACAGACCGCAGGTCGACGATCTGGCTCATATCCGGGACGATGCCCAGTTGCCGGTTTCCCTGCAGCTCCAAGGCTCGCAAGGTGGTGCGGCTTGCTAGAACGCGGGCAGTGTCGGCGGTGAGGGTGATGTGATTTCTTTCCAGAGACAGTCGCGTCAGGCCATGCATTTCGCCAATGGCCGGGGGGAGTTCGCGCAGTTGATTTAGTCCCAGATCCAGCCAGCGTATGTGGCGAAAGCGCGTCAGGAAACCCTCCGGAGACGTGCTCAGGTGCATATTGACGAGTTTGAGTGAGCCGACGTGAGTGAAGTCGACGTCTATGTCCGGCAGGCTTGGCAGCCGCAGATTGCTGAGATCGAGTTCCAGGCCGATGGGAGTACCGTCATGGGCGTGAGCTTGCGGCCCCTCTCTTCTCCAGCAACTGATGATCTTGTTGCTGGCCGTGACCCGATCTGCCCGGGTCTGCGCATTGAGCGCCAGCTGGTCGGCGCGAATATACCCGCCCAGATTGCCCCCTCCGGAAAAAACCCAATCGTCGAGCTGGCGTTTCAGTACTTTGAATTCTCGTTCGAGACTGCGCACCTTGATAACTACGGTGTCCGCGTCGAGGCTCCACAGGTATTCCCTGCACTGCTTCATGTTCTTGCCTGGAAACAGCCGTTGGTAACGCTGCGCAACGGAGTTGTCGCTATCGAAGTTGGTGTGAGTCAGCAGCTCGGGAGCGACTGTGCTGACGCGCCGCCAAAAGTCATCGAACTTCTTCCCGTAACCGGCTGCAAAGCGGTTGCCATCGAGTTGGGTCGCGGCGTTGACCCGGGCGATCGCCAACAGTTGCTCCGCGGGTGGATCAAGGAAGGTCGACGGTACTTCCTTCAAGCGATTGTTGCTTAGATCCACAATGATCAGATCGGGCTTGTCCTGCAATCCGCTCGGCCACTGCTCGATGCCTGTGTTATTGAGCAGCACCTGCCTCAGCCTGGACATACCGCTGAAATCCGGCGTCGAACCGAGGGCCGGATTGTTGCCCAGGTTGATCGCCTCGAGCTGGCTCAGGGTACTGAATATCGCCGCGCTGTCCTTCGTCAATTGCAGACGATTATTGACCAGATCCAGGTTGACCAGGTTATGCATGGCAGAGATGGGGGCGGGCAGAGCTTCAAGCCCGCAATGATTGATCACCAAGCGTTCCAGATTGGGGAAAGCGGACAGGAAAATGTCGGCGTCGCCCGACCAGGCAGCGGTGTTGATAAACAGCGATTTGACATGACTGAAGTCGGCATTGAGCGGCGGCAGTGGCGCTTTGTTCAACGACAGCCTCAGCGTGTGCGTTGAATCCAGCCAACAGGCTCTGGTGATATCCGCGACACGGCGCGCCTGGATTCTGGCCGGTGTGTCTGCGCCTGACGAGTCGGCCTTGCTGCCGTTGACGTAGCTGTCAAGCTGAGCCTCCAGCAAGTCCAGCGCTGCGACTCGTCGTGCCAGTTGCGCTTTGCCGTCTTCATCCAGAGCGAGGAGAAACGCGCGCAACTGCTTTGGGTCTTTATTGGGGTAGACCCGCTGCGCGCTGGCTGTCTCGGGCATGTCGCTGGGGAGTCTGAATGCATCGGCGGCGGCGTTGTTGCCCAGCTCCGGTTGATCGGTTGCCACGCGTTGCCAAAACCCTTCAAGTTTTGTCCAGTAGCCGGGCGGGAACGGATTGCTCTCTAACAGTGTGACGATGTTGATTCGGGCGAGCGCTTCGAACTGATCGGCTGGCGGATTGAGGTTCGCCTCTGGGACCGCGGTCAGACGGTTGTTGCGCAAGTCCAGATGCGTCAGCCGGGTCTGGCTGAGCAGACCTGCTGGCCACTGATCCAATTGTGCGTTGCTCAGGTTCAGCGTCTTGAGGTTTGGCATCCCGGAGAAATCAGGTGGTTTACCCAATGGGTTACCTGACAGGTCGAGGTGCTTGAGATTGCCCAGCGAGCTCAGTTCTGCCGCTGCTCGTTCATCAAGGGCGATACGGTTCGTACTCAGGTCCAGGCTGTGCAGGTTGGGCATCTGTGCAATGGCTGTCGGCACGGCACTTAGGGTTGATCCGCTGATATGCAGACCTTCCAGACCGGAGAAGTTGCCGAGCAATGTACTGGCGGAGTCTGACCAGGTGACCGATTGCAATGTCAGGTGGCGAACATGGCTGAAATCCGCTTTCAGCGCCGGCAGTGGGCCGTTCCCGGCTTCGAGCCAGAGAATGTCGCCGCTCTGATGACGCCAGCAGCGCTTGAGATTTTGGGCGATCTGCTGCGCGTGGCTGGGCGAAACACTGGGGGGCGACACGCTGACGGATTGCCGCAGCCAGGCATCCAGTTCGATCTTGAGGGATTTGTAGGCGTTTTCGCGATGGCTCAAACCGCCGGTGACATCATCTCCCAAGGACTCGATAAAGCGGCCGAGTTCTTCATCGGTGTGGTCCGGAAACAGTTTTTTTGCGCGCGATTGCGGACTGCGTAACCGGTTGAGCGCCTTAGACAGCCAGTCCCGTATTCCGGGGCCGGCAGAAGCATCTGTGCTATCGCTGCGCTTCATTCCTCCGGCCCCGGCCACGGTGGTCCCCACCCAGCCTTGTATGGCGTCGAAAACGATCGGTTCCGACCGGCCCGGGCGAGTCGCGACATACACGTTGGCGCTGTCGCTGGCGACGGGGTCGTCGCTGCGTACGATGCGCATCACGTTGGCCAGTGGGGTCGAGGCGTCCGGGTCGTGTAGAACCTGATAGGCATGGTTGTCGATCAACGCATACAGTTTGCCGTCGAGGCGATGGAGCCCATCGCTGTCGGGGTCTAAGTGGTTGAAAGCGAGCGGTGTGCGAAACGGTGCCAGACGGGTATCGCTCAGGGGAAAGGTGATCGGTTCGAAGTCGTCCAGCCTGTGCCACCGCCCACTGTCTGGATCGCGCAGCAGAGCGGGGCCGGAAGGCTTCGATTCGCTGGACAGCCTCGCCCGGAACAGACCGCTGTCGGCATCCTTGGCGACTTGCACGGTCCCGACATCGACCACGTCGACATAGGGGCGTCCTTTGTAGATCCTGAAACCCTCGGCATTCGCCGCCGGCAAGCCAACAGGTGCCATGACCCGGTAGTGCTCCAGCGGCGGATCGACAGGGCGCGCCGTTTCGGCGGGTGACGGGGAAGGGTGAACAGTGACCGTGGGCACCGGCGTAATCGCATCGAGGTCAGCGTCGTCCGTCGGCCGGAAGGTGCGTGGCGGCGGACCGATCTCGCTGAAGGTTTCAAAGCCCGGACGCACTGTCGTATCGGCGCGCGCAGGGGGCACGTCTGGCGAGGGTGTGGGTCGAACGTGTGTGTCGTTGGAGGGGGTGCCTTTGCCAGGCAATTTGATTGGCATTTCGTACTTTCCTTGTAGTCGCCAGCAACTCTCGCAGACCGGAGTTGCTGGCGTATTCGGCGTCATTGCCTGATTGGAGGTGTTAGCGGATCGCCGCTGTCGCGTCGCTGGCCAGAGCAAAAATCTTCCGTGCGGTCTTGCCATCGAAGGTCTGGCGCCAGATCGCGACATGCGGCAGGCCGGCCTGTTCGTCGCGGCGCTGGGACTCGATGCCGCGCCTGCTCTGTTCGAGGGTTTTCAGATGGCTGCCCCTGATGGTGAAATTCAGCGGCTCGCTGTCGTGTTTGTCGTAGTGAAAGTGCGCTTCCCATAACGGCGCATTGTCGGTGTGATCGCGGATCGAATAGACGTCGAGAAACGACTTGTCCCGGCCTTTGCCCAGCTGTTTGCGATCAACCGTTTTGACGGCACTCAGCTCAGCGTGATCGATCAGATAATTCAGCCGCAAAATGTCCAGCACGTCCTTGTTCTTGTACATCCGCACCAGCACGCTTTGGCCGTGTGCGGACAATGTGTCTGCGGCCGTTTGCAGGCGTTCGGCCAAGTTCTGGATCTCGGCATCCCCGGCCGCGCTTTCGAGGTTTTGCAGGCGGCGTGCCTGCTCGTTGAGCGGGTCGATGGCTTTTTCCAGGTCTTCAAGAATTTCCGTCGGATTGTCTTTAGCGGCTTCTCTGGCCCGCGCTTCGGCACTGTGCTTTTCAACATCAACCAATAAACGATTGGCCTCGGCGATCAGTTCCGGTCGCGGAGTGCTGACAATGGGCGGACGAACAGGCAGCCATTCACCGTGCCTTTTCTCGTATCGCTCGGCCGGGCCATTTGGTCTGAGCGGGTTGGAGACCTTGATGATGGTGCTGCCATCCGTGGCGGTTTCCGTCTCGCCGACGAGGATTCTCGAAGTGCCGTGCCGGCGGGTGCTGAACACTTTTCTCGGCGCTGCCGGGCGGGCTGTCGCGCTGTCGCCTGGTTGTTGTGGAAGGAAGTTGATGTCGATGTCTTGATCCCGGCTGGGGAGCTCGGCATTGCGATCAAACGTAGCCAGGAGCTCGTTCAGTCGTGTTTCGATTCTGCTCTCGATGGGGTCCGTCAGAGCGAGGATTTCTCTGGCGTACTCGGCTTTGACATGGTCTGCCGACAACCAGGCTTCAAAGCGGCCTCTGTCTCCTCGCAGGTGATCAAGGGTCAGCATCAACGCCAGCGGTTGCGTGCCTGCCGGTATGTTTTCCAGGTCGCCGGAGAACAGATCGATGGAGGAGAGCGAAGGCATGGTCGCGTTTGGCGAGTGGTCCGGTGTGCCCGCAAACAGGTGTACGTACAGACTCAACTTGTTGAAGTTGACACGCTCGGCCGTGGGCACTTCCTGGCTGAGTTCTTCAAGTCTGGGGGCCGCCCCGGGGGCCGCTTTTCTGATCTGCCCCATCACCGCATCCCGATCCTCCAGAAGCTTCAGTTTCTTGTTCAGGTGAGTGATCATCTTTTTGCAGGTTTCGGCGTTCAGCGTCTCGAACATCGGCGAGACCCGCAAATCCATCAGCGCCATGAGCCGGTTCAGGTAACTCACTCGATCGAGCCGGAAGGTGTGCAGTTCCTCCTTGAATGCGCCGCCGGCCTTTAGATGAACCATCCAGTCCTTGTTGTCGACGAGTGACTGGACGAAGTCCGTCTGCTTTTTGATGTGCTTGAGCAAATGGACTTCAATGGCGATCAAGGCTGCCGTCTGCGCTGAGCTGGCAGTGGGCAAAGCGCGTGCCTGACTGTAGAGGCTGTTATACCGGGCAGCTGACTCGACAAGTTCCTTGTGAACTGCAGCGAAGGGTGCATAGCGCTGCAACAGAATCGCCAGGTTTGCTTGAACCCTGTCCCCACGACGCATGCCCCCCATCAATCCAGTGGCAACAAATGCCCAGCTGTTTTGCGCGTCACGCGTGATGGCTCGTGATTCGCCGCTACGGCTGGCGTGATAGATATTTTCGCTGTCATTTGCCACGGGGTCTTTGGCGTTGACGATGCGCCATACCTTCTGCACTGGCGTAGATGCATCCGTATCGAGCATGACCTGATACGCATGGCCGTGGATAACCGTGTAGCGTTTGCCATCGTGTCGAAACAAGCCGTCGCCGTCGGGTGCGCTCGTGCTGAAATCCAGATCCGAGCGAAAGACATGCAGGTCGGGATCGGTCAGCGGCACGGTAGTAATTTGGCGATCATCGACGGCATGCCAAAGTCCGCTGTCGGCGTGGCGCAGCAGCATTGGACCGGAAGGCAGTCGCTCGCTGGCCAGTCTGGCCCGATACAGGCCCATGTCAGCGTCCACTGCGACCAGCACGATGCCGCCATCGACCATGTCGACATAGCGGCGGCCCTTGTGCGTTCTGAATCCGCTGGCGTCGACAGCAGGCAACGATGCCGACGCAGCCATTCGATAATGTTCGATCGGCTGCTGCACGGATACCTGGTTTTCAGCGTGAGGCGTTGCCGGTTGAATCTTGATGGGCGGGGCCGGGCTGATGGTGTCCGGGTCGTTATCCGAGCCTGTTTTACCCGGCCGCGCCGGCTCTGCGCCCCGGCTTGAGCCGACGCTGATCGTGCTGTCGAGGTGCGGCGTCGGTGTCTCCGGTGTTTGATTCGGACGCGTATGGACGTCGACCGAAACGGTGCCTTTGACGGGCGTTTTTGTAGCCATGGTTATCATCCTTGAATGGTTGTCCCCGGGTGTTGGCCCAGAGACAGGCGTCGTTGGGCTTCCTGCCTTCGGACAAGTTTGCTTGTTCAGTCGCGCTCCTGGTTCAGGTGGCCAGTTCGAAGATTCTCTGAGCGGTTCTGCTGTCGATATCCTCACGCCAGATTTTCACGTGCGTGCGTCCGGCCTGTTCGTCCCTGCGCTGGGACGACGTACCAAGCCTGTTTTGCTGGCGAGTCTTGAGGTGACCGCGCTTTGCCTGAAAGTCCGCTAAAGGGCTGTCCTTCTGTGCGTAGTGGAAGTGCGCGTACCACAGCACCGTGCCGGACTGACTGTCGTTCAGCGTGTAGACGTCGAGAAATTCCTTTTTGTTGCCCTTGCCCAGCGGTATCCGGCTCTGCGTGCGAGTGGCGCTCAGATGCCCGTGGCGGATCAGATACGCCACGCGGTCGTTGCTCAGGTAGTCGGGGTCTTTGTAGAGCCGCACACGAATGTTTTCACCCTCCTGGAGCAGGCGCTGACTGTCGTGGTGCAGGCGTTGCACCAGCGCGGAGATGTCACTGGCGGCGGGATTTGGCGCTTGTTCGATTTGCCGGGCGAGATCGTCCAGTTCGTCGGCCCGGCCAGTCAGAAATTCGACGATACCGCTGGCGTTGCGTTTGGCCTTCTCATCGCGCCATGCGCTATTCAAATGCGCTTCGGATTGTTCCAGGTGCTGCCGCGCCTGAGCAGTCAGCGTCGACAGGTTTCTTTCTTGCCAGGCCATCTGCCGACGCCATTCGCCCTCCCGGCGTTCGTAGGTTTGCAGGACCTCTGTCGGGTCATGCGGGTTCATCACATCGATCAAGTCTTCACCCGCCGCCGTACGACGTGGCCGTCCGACCCGGATCTTGTAGATCCCGTGGTGCTTGCTGCGGAACATTTTTCTCGGTGCCGCCGCTTGCGGGCTCTGGCCCTGTGCCGGGATGAAATCGAAATCGATCGGTTGTTCGTGGGGTGGCAGCGCGGGAGTGGTTTCCTGCTCCTGATGGTAGCGATCCAGATGCTGTTCCAGCGTGTGCTCGAAATGTTCTATGGCTTCGATGATTTCACTGCGTGAGCTGGCGTGTTGCAGGCCGGGGGGCAGTGGCAGATTTTCGTACGAGGCTTTGACGGCCGACGTCTGATCCAGCAAGTCACTGAGCACTGAAATACGCGCATGCTGGGGAATTTCCTTGAGCGCACGAAAGGCAAAGGTCACTTCACCGAAACAGAACGCAAGGTATCTGGCACTGGCATTGCTGATATCGACAGACGCATCCGCATCGACGAACAGGCGGCTTTTGGCGTAGATCCAGAAGGCAACATTTTCGTGCAGATCGATCGGATCGTAGACCGTGCCTTGCAAGTCCTCTGGGGACAGGCGCCACTTGTGCAAGAGTTCATCGGCGATTTCCTGACGCTTTTTGAGGATCTCCAGTTTGTTCGACAAATGGGCTGCCACGGCCGCATGGTCGGCAACCGGGCCGCCGAAAATCGGCCCGTCCAGCAACTTTCGCGAATCGCTGGCGATCATCAGCTGGTTGTAGGTCAGCATGCGCCCCTTTTGCAGCACGATGATCTTTTCCCGGTAAGCGACACGCCCCAGGATCGAGACGATGCGTTCCTTTTCGTCGGTGTGCAGGTCGAGGGTTTTTTCCAGTAGCGCCAGCTCCCGCCGATGATGTTCTTCGAGGCGCTCCAAATGGGCGCGCTCACCTTCTTTGCCCTTCAACGCTTGCCAGTGGTGGTGCAACTGCTCTCCCGTGGTCATGGCCTGATTGAATTGCAGTTCCAGCGTCTGTAACTCGAACGTCAGGTCAGCCGCGCGCAGGGCATCGGCCTGATTCGCTCGTCGACGCATGCCTGCAGTGCCGCCCACCAGCGTCCCCACCCAGCCGCGCTGCTCATCAAAGACAATCGGCTCGGATCTTCCCGCGCGTGTGCCGACGTAAACGTTGGCAGGGTCGGCAGCCACGGGGTCTTCGGGGCGAACGATGCGCATGACCGGCAATGCTGGCGAGGAGGCGTCAAGGTCATGCAGCGCCTGGTAACTCTGATCGCCGATCACTGCGTAGAGTTTGCCGCCGTAACGATACAGTCGGTCCCGGCCGACCTGGACGCCGGTAAAGTCCAGATCGGTCGCAAAATCTTGCAGACGCGTGTCGGACAAGGGGAAGGTGATGCTTTTGCCGTCCTCCAGCGGATGCCAGAGCCCGCTCTCGCGGTCACGCATCAGCAGCGGCCCGGCAGGCGTCAGCTCGCTCGCCAGCCGGGCCCGGTAGAGACCCGATGGCGTATCCGTGACGACCTGCACAATGCCGCCGTTCGGTACATCCACGTAACGACGGCCCTTGAAGGTTCTGACGCCGTGCACATCGGGCGCCGGCAGGGACGCGGGCGCACTGATCCGGTACTGTTCAAGCGAAGGTTCCCGGGCTGACGGACGGATGGACGGAGCCGGGGCCGATGGGGTGATCCTGATCGACGGTGCCGGCCGGATCGCTTCCAGATCGGCGCCTGTCGTGAGGGGGCCCGGCACGCGTACCGTGCCGGCCGACAGGGGAATCGTCGGATGCGGCACTTGGCCGCCCCTCGGGCTGCCGGGGCGTGGATGAACATCAACGGTGGTAGTGCCCCTGATGGGCGATTTCGGTGACATTTCTTCATCCTTGAAGGGTTGTCACATCAGCCGGCACAGGTGCCTGACTGATGAATGTTGGGTTAGAACGATATTTTTCTGCCTGTTACGTGTTGTCGGGCATGCGCGACGCCGGTTGTAAGAGAAACCGACCATTGCCGTCGGAATTGGTCAAAATTTGTGCTATATTCCGCGCCCGCGATTTTTCACTTCAACACCGGTCGTCGACATGCAAGCAGCCAAGCCGTTATTTGACTATCCAAAATATTGGGCCGAATGTTTCGGGCCAGCGCCATTCCTGCCGATGAGCAGGGAGGAGATGGATCAGCTTGGCTGGGATTCGTGCGACATCATCATTGTTACCGGTGATGCCTACGTCGATCACCCGTCGTTCGGCATGGCGATCATCGGCCGGCTGCTGGAGTCGCAAGGCTTCCGCGTCGGGATCATCGCGCAGCCGAACTGGCAGTCCAAAGACGACTTCATGAAGCTCGGCGAGCCGAACCTGTTCTTCGGCGTTGCAGCGGGCAACATGGACTCGATGATCAACCGCTACACCGCGGACAAGAAAATCCGTTCCGACGACGCCTACACGCCGGGCGGCATGGCCGGCAAGCGTCCGGATCGCGCGAGCCTGGTCTACAGCCAGCGCTGCAAGGAAGCGTACAAGCACGTGCCGATCGTCCTTGGCGGCATCGAAGCTTCCCTGCGCCGCATCGCCCACTACGATTACTGGCAGGATCGTGTGCGTAACTCGATCCTGATCGACGCCAGCGCCGACATCCTGCTGTACGGCAACGCCGAACGCGCCATTGTCGAAGTCGCCCAGCGTCTGTCCTACGGTCACAAGATCGAAGACATCACCGACGTGCGCGGCACCGCGTTCATTCGTCGCGATACGCCGAAAGACTGGTACGAAGTCGATTCCACGCGCATCGATCGTCCGGGCAAGGTCGACAAGATCATCAACCCGTACGTGAACACCCAGGACACCCAGGCCTGCGCCATCGAGCAGGAAAAGGGACCGGTTGAAGATCCGCAGGAAGCCAAGGTCGTACAGATCCTGGCCAGCCCGCGCATGACCCGCGACAAGACCGTGATTCGTCTGCCATCGGTTGAAAAGGTCCGTGGCGACGCCGTTCTGTATGCCCACGCCAACCGCGTGCTGCACCTGGAAACCAACCCGGGCAACGCCCGTGCGCTGGTGCAGAAGCATGGCGAAGTCGACGTCTGGTTCAACCCGCCGCCGATTCCGATGACCACTGAAGAAATGGACTACGTGTTCGGCATGCCTTACGCGCGCGTTCCGCATCCGGCGTATGGCAAGGAGAAGATCCCGGCCTACGACATGATCCGTTTCTCGGTGAACATCATGCGTGGCTGCTTCGGTGGCTGCACCTTCTGCTCGATCACCGAGCACGAAGGCCGGATCATCCAGAACCGTTCCGAAGAGTCGATCATTCGCGAAATCGAAGAGATCCGCGACAAGGTGCCGGGCTTCACCGGCGTCATTTCCGACCTCGGCGGCCCGACTGCGAACATGTACCGCATCGCCTGCAAAACACCGGAAATCGAATCGGCGTGCCGCAAGCCGTCCTGCGTGTTCCCGGGCATCTGCCCGAACCTGAATACCGACCATTCGTCGCTGATTCAGCTGTACCGCAGCGCCCGTGCGTTGCCGGGTGTGAAGAAGATTCTGATCGCCTCCGGCCTGCGTTACGACCTCGCGGTCGAATCGCCGGAGTACGTCAAAGAGCTGGTGACCCACCACGTCGGTGGTTACCTGAAGATCGCCCCGGAACATACCGAGGAAGGTCCGCTCAACCAGATGATGAAACCGGGCATTGGCAGCTATGACAAGTTCAAGCGCATGTTCGAGAAGTACACCAAGGAAGCGGGCAAGGAGCAGTACCTGATTCCGTACTTCATCGCCGCCCACCCGGGCACCACCGACGAAGACATGATGAACCTCGCGCTGTGGCTCAAGGGCAACGGCTTCCGCGCTGACCAGGTGCAGGCGTTCTACCCGTCGCCGATGGCCACCGCCACCGCGATGTACCACTCGGGCAAGAACCCGCTGCGCAAGGTCACTTACAAGAGTGATGGCGTTACTATCGTCAAGAGCGAAGAGCAGCGTCGTCTGCACAAGGCGTTCTTGCGTTATCACGACCCGAAGGGCTGGCCGATGCTGCGTGAAGCGCTGATCCGCATGGGCCGTGGTGACCTGATCGGTTCGGGCAAGGATCAGTTGATCCCGACGCACCAGCCGGCTACCGACAGCTACCAGAGCGCCCGTCGCAAGAACTCGACGCCGGCCGGCAGCCATAAAGTGGCGAAGGAAGGCAAAGAGAAGACCACCAAGATCCTCACTCAGCACACTGGTTTGCCGCCACGTGCCAGTGATGGTGGTAATCCTTGGGACAAGCGTGAACAGGCCAAGGCCGCGGCGTTTGCCCGCAACCAGCAGGCGGCGAAAGAGCGCAAGGACGCCGCGAAAGGCAAAGGGCCGAAGCCGACACGCAAGCCGGTGGTACCGCGCTAAACATCGCTTGAGCTGAACAGAACGCCAACCTTCGGGTTGGCGTTTTGCATTGCAGGGGCTGGATATTGGGTTGTCCGCAAGATCCATCCCCCTCACCCCAACCCTCTCCCCCATGGGGGGCGAGGGGGAAGGGAGCAGATCTCCATGCTTCTCAAAATCCGAGTTCGACTCAGGACTTTCACGTCGGCGTATCTCCAAGATCCAACGCGGTCTGTCCCCTCTTTCCCAGCGGATGAGTGGGAAGGGAGCAGATCTCCATGCTTCTCAAAATCCGAGTTCGACTCAGGACTTTCACTTCGGCGTATCTCCAACAGCCACCCCGGTCAGTCCCCTTTTCCCCAGCGGACGAGGGGGAAGGGAGCAGATCTCCATGCTTCTCAAAATCCGAGTTCGACTCAGGACTTTCACGTCGGCGTATCTCCAACATCCAACGCGGTCAGTCCCCTCTCCCTCCGGGAGAGGGCTAGGGTGAGGGGCTCTTCGCAACATTTACGTGCAATGAGCCCAAACCATTTCCCCGCATCGCCCGATTTTGGTGCTGTACTGCCCTAAGCATTCCGGGAAAGCGCCCAAGCCTGTGCATGGCATAAGTCTTGCGCGCTTTCGAATACGCTTAGGCTCGCAGGAGGCACGCCGTGTCGATTCATGTCGCATTGCATCACGTCACGCATTACCGCTACGACCGCGCTGTCGAACTCGGCCCGCAGATCGTTCGCCTGCGCCCGGCCGCCCACAGCCGCACGCGGATTCTGTCGTATGCGCTGAAAGTCTCGCCCGAGCAGCATTTCATCAACTGGCAGCAGGATCCGCAGGGCAACTACCTCGCCCGACTGGTGTTCCCCGAGAAAACCAATGAGTTGCGCATCGAGGTCGATCTGCTCGCCGAAATGGCGGTGTTCAATCCGTTCGACTTCTTCCTCGAACCCTACGCCGAGAAAATCCCCTTCGCCTACGCGGCCGATGAGCGCAAGGAGCTGGCGCCGTACCTCGAAACCCTGCCGCTGACGCCGAAATTCAAAGCCTATCTGGACGCCATCGACCGTACGCCATTACCAGCGGTGGATTTTCTCGTGGCGCTCAACCAGCGTCTGAGCGAAGACATCGGTTACCTGATCCGCATGGAACCGGGCGTACAGACACCGGAACACACCCTCGAACATGCCTCCGGTTCCTGCCGGGATTCGGCATGGTTGCTGGTGCAATTGCTGCGCAACCTCGGCTTGGCCGCACGATTCGTCTCCGGCTACCTGATTCAACTGACCGCCGATGTGAAAAGCCTCGATGGCCCGTCCGGCACCGAAGTGGATTTCACCGACCTGCACGCCTGGTGCGAAGTGTATTTGCCGGGTGCCGGCTGGATCGGTCTGGATGCGACGTCAGGGCTGTTTGCCGGTGAAGGGCATATCCCGCTGGCCTGTAGTCCCGATCCATCTTCAGCGGCGCCGATCAGTGGCTTGGTCGAGCCTTGCGCGTGTGAGTTCAGCCACGAAATGTCGGTCGAACGGATCTGGGAGGCGCCGCGCGTCACCAAGCCCTACACCGATGAGCAATGGCTGGCGATTCAGGCGCTCGGCCGGCAGATCGATGCCGACCTGCTGGCGGATGACGTACGCCTGACCATGGGCGGCGAGCCGACTTTCGTCTCCATCGATGATCCGGACGGCGCCGAGTGGAATACCGCCGCGTTGGGCGCGGATAAACGCCGGCTCTCCGCCGAACTGTTCCAGCGCATGCGCAAGCATTACGCGCCGAAAGGCTTGGTACATTTCGGCCAGGGCAAGTGGTATCCCGGCGAGCAACTGCCGCGCTGGTCGCTCAATTGCTATTGGCGCCGCGACGGCGTGCCGATCTGGCACAACGACGCTTTGATCGCCGATGAGCAGCAGGATTACGGCGCCAATGGCGAATTGGCCGGGCGCTTTCTGGCCAGCGTCGCTGAACGCCTGAAGTTACCTACGCGTTTTGTCTTCCCCGCCTACGAAGACAATTTCTATTACCTCTGGCGCGAGGGCACGTTGCCGAGCAATGTCAGCGCCGAAGATTCGCGTCTGGAAGAGCCGCTTGAGCGCGCACGCCTGCGCAAGGTCTTCAGTCAGGGCCTGAACAAAGTCATTGGCCAGGTGTTGCCGCTGGCGCGCACCGCCAAGGGCGACCAATGGCAGAGCGGGCGCTGGTATCTGCGTGATGATCACTGCCGTTTGGTGCCGGGAGATTCGCCGCTGGGCTATCGCTTGCCGCTGGGTTCGCAGCCTTGGGTGAAAGCCGCCGAGTATCCGTTTATCCATCCACAGGATCCGAATCAGGATTTCCCCGAGCTGCCGGATGCCGCGCAGCTCAACCGTCACAGCGAACCCGCGACGGTTGATGAACGCGTGCCGAAAATCGACGAATCTGCCGATTGGCTGACCCGCACTGCGTTCTGCGCTGAGGCCCGCGAAGGGCGTTTGTACTTGTTCATGCCGCCGCTGGAGCGGGTCGAGGATTATCTGGAACTGGTGGCCGCCATCGAAGCCACCGCCGAAGAGCTGCATTGCCCGGTGTTGCTGGAAGGCTACGAGCCGCCGAGCGATCCACGTCTGAGCAATTTCCGCATCACCCCGGATCCCGGTGTGATCGAGGTGAATGTGCAACCGTCGGCGACCTGGGACGAATTGGTCGAGCGCACCGAGTTTCTGTATGAAGAGGCGCGCCAGACCCGCCTGACCACCGAGAAATTCATGATCGATGGTCGCCACACCGGCACCGGTGGCGGTAACCACTTTGTTCTCGGCGGTGCGACGCCGGCAGATTCACCGTTCCTACGTCGCCCCGATCTGCTGCGCAGCCTGATCAGTTACTGGCACAACCATCCGTCGTTGTCGTATCTGTTTTCCGGATTGTTCATTGGCCCGACGTCGCAGGCGCCGCGTGTCGACGAGGCGCGCAATGACGCGCTGTACGAACTGGAAATCGCTTTCGCGCAGATGCCGGAACCGGGCGAGGAATGTGCGCCGTGGCTGGTCGATCGACTGCTGCGCAATTTGCTGATCGACGTCACCGGCAACACTCACCGTGCCGAGTTCTGCATCGACAAACTCTATTCGCCGGACGGCGCCACCGGACGTCTTGGCTTGCTGGAATTGCGCGCCTTTGAAATGCCCCCCCATGCGCGGATGAGTCTGGCCCAGCAGTTGCTGTTGCGGGCGTTGGTCGCACGGTTCTGGCGCGAACCTTATGCGCCGCCGAAACTGGCGCGCTGGGGCACCGAACTGCATGACCGTTTTCTGCTGCCGCACTTTATCGAGCAGGACTTCGCCGACGTCATCGTCGAACTGAACAACGCCGGTTATCCGCTGCGCGCGGAATGGTTTGCGGCGCATATGGAGTTTCGTTTTCCCAAGGTCGGCGATTATGCGGTCAACGGTATCGAACTGGAGTTGCGGCAGGCGCTGGAGCCGTGGCATGTCCTGGGCGAGGAGGGCGCGGCAGGCGGTACGGTGCGTTACGTCGATTCCTCGCTGGAGCGTTTGCAGGTCAAGCTCAAAGGCCTGCCGCCGCAGCGTTATCTGTTGACCTGTAACGGCATCGCAGTGCCGTTGCACCCTACCGGGCGCGTGGGCGAGTTCGTTGCCGGTGTGCGTTATCGCGCGTGGCAACCTTCCAACTGCCTGCAACCGACCATTCCCGTACACGCACCGCTGGTGTTCGACCTCCTCGACACCTGGATGGGCCGTTCGCTGGGCGGTTGTCAGTATCACGTCGCGCATCCCGGCGGGCGCAATTACGAGACGTTGCCGGTCAACGCCAACGAAGCGGAGAGCCGGCGTATGGCGCGGTTCTTCCGCGTCGGACATACGCCGGGGAAACTTCCTGTACCGAATGTAGAAATCAGTGACGAGCTGCCGATGACAATCGATTTGCGACGTTTCTAAGGCCTACGCGACACGCGGATTTTTCGTATATCCGCGCGTCATGTGCCTGCGTTAGTCTGACCGTTCCTTGCTGTCTGCCGAGCTTTCCATGCCTGACCTGCTAGACCGCTACCCGCTTACGGCGGGCACTTATCACGAACTGCTCGACGGCAGTGGCGCGGTGCGCCCGCATTGGCAGCGGCTGTTCGATCAGTTGCAGCGCAGCACGCCGGCACAACTGGTGCAGCGGCAAGCCTTGTTGGCGCGGCAGATTCAGGAAAACGGCGTCACTTATAACGTCTATGCCGACCCGAAAGGCGCGGATCGGCCATGGGAGCTGGATCTGTTGCCGCATGTGATTGCGGCGGATGAATGGCAGCAATTGTCGGCAGGCATCGCTCAGCGCGCGCGACTGCTCAACGCTGTGCTGGCGGATTTGTACGGGCCGCAGCGGTTGATCAGTGAAGGCTTGCTGCCCGCTGAACTGGTCTTCGGTCACAACAATTTTCTCTGGCCCTGCCAGGGCATCGTTCCCCCGGAAAACGCCTTCCTGCATCTTTTTGCGGTGGATCTGGCGCGCACTCCGGATGGGCGTTGGTGGGTGACTGCCGATCGCACACAAGCGCCATCGGGCGCCGGGTATGCCCTGGAAAACCGCACCATTGTGTCGCGCGCCTTTCCCGAGTTGTACCGGGATCTGAAGGTGCAGCATCTGGCCGGTTTCTTCCGCACATTGCAGGAAACCCTCGCGCGACAGGCGCCGTGTGACGATGACGCACCGCTGGTGGTGTTGCTCACGCCGGGTCGTTTCAACGAAAGCTATTTCGAACATCTGTATCTGGCTCGCCAGCTCGGTTACCCGTTGGTCGAGGGCGGTGACCTGACGGTGCGCGACGCCACGGTCTATCTGAAAACCCTCAGTGGCCTGCGTCGGGTACACGCGATCATGCGCCGTCTGGATGATGATTTCTGCGATCCGCTGGAACTGCGCACGGACTCTGCGCTGGGCGTGCCCGGGCTGCTCGAAGCGGTGCGTCAGGGCCGCGTACTGGTCGCCAACGCGCTGGGCAGTGGCGTGCTGGAGTCACCGGGACTGCTCGGGTTTCTGCCTAAGATCAATCAATACCTGTTCGGCGAAGAACTGCTTCTGCCGTCGATCGCGACGTGGTGGTGCGGCGAGGCGCCGGTATTGGCGCAAGCCCTGGAGAAACTTCCCGAGCTGCTGATCAAACCGGCCTTCCCCTCACAAAGCTTCGCACCTGTGTTCGGCCGTGATCTGAGTGAAAAACAGCGTCAGGCGCTTGCCGAGCGCATGCAGGCGCGCCCTTATGCCTATGTTGCGCAAGAATTGGCGCAGCTGTCGCATGCGCCGATCTGGCAGGCGGAAAACGGTCAACTGCAACCACGAGCAATCGGCATGCGCATGTACGCGGTGGCCAGTGGTGATGGTTATCGCGTGCTGCCCGGTGGCCTGACCCGGGTGGCCGCCGATGCCGATGCCGAAGTGGTGTCGATGCAGCGCGGCGGCGCGAGCAAAGACACCTGGGTGTTGGGCGACCGTCCGCCCAGCGGCGAACAGTGGAAGACTCAACGCAACGTCGGCGTCCACGATCTGGTGCGGCGCGACCCGTATCTGCCCTCACGGGTGGTGGAAAACCTGTTCTGGTTCGGCCGTTACTGCGAACGCTGTGATGACAGTGCGCGACTGCTGCGGATCATGCTCGCTCGGTATGTCGATGGCGATGACCCGCACGCGCTACAGGCGGCGGTCGATCTCGGCGAGCGACTGACGCTGTTACCGGACGAAGGCGAATTGCCGGAGCGCTTGCTCGCAGCACTGCTCGGCGAGGACTGGTCGTTCAGCCTGCGCTCCAATCTGCAACGCTTGCAGTGGGCGGCCTCGCAGGTGCGTGGCAAGCTTTCGCGCGAGAACTGGCAGGCGCTGGTGGAGCTGCAGCGCGAGGCGATGGAACTGGACACCGACGAACCCGACTTCGGCGAGCTGCTGGATTTTCTCAATCGGTTGGTGATGTCGCTGGCAGCGCTGTCCGGTTTTGCCTTGGACGACATGACGCGCGACGAAGGCTGGCGCTTTCTGATGATCGGCCGGCGTATCGAGCGACTGCAGTTTCTCAGCAGCAGCCTCGCGGCGTTTCTGCGTGGCGCCGGTGCTTTCGATCAGGCGGGCCTGGAGTGGTTGCTGGAGTTGGGCAACAGCAGCATCACCTATCGCTCACGTTATCTGGCCGTGGCGCAATTGATTCCGGTGCTCGACCTGTTGCTGCTTGATGAACAAAACCCGCACGCGGTGTTGTTTCAGTTGAAATTGGTGACTCGTACGTTGAAACGTTTGAACGATGATTTCGGTGTGCCACGGGAAACGGGGCTGCCGCAACTGGTCGAGCGTCTGGCACGGTTCGATCTAGGCTGTCTGGAGAATCCATTGTTCGGGGAGTCCAGCGTCCGCGCCGCGCTCACTGGCCTTGCCGATCTGCTACAAGAGATTGCCGAGGCCAGTGGGCAAGTGTCGGATCGTCTGGCCCTGCGCCATTTCGCCCATGTCGATGACGTCAGCCAGCGCACGGTGTCCGTCTGATGAATGCTCGATACCAGATCTTCCACGACACCTGTTACCACTACGACAGCCCGGTGTCCCTGGCGCAGCAACTGGCGCACTTGTGGCCGCGAAAATGCGATTGGCAGCGCTGCACCGAACAGCAATTGCTCATCAGCCCGGACCCGACAGCGCGGCGCGATGAGCTGGATGTATTCGGCAATCCATTGACCCGACTGGCCTTTGAGCGGCCGCATGACGAATTGCAGGTCAATGCACAACTCAGCGTTGAAGTGCTGGCGCGGCCGACGCTGGACTTCAATCAGTCACCCGCCTGGGAGTTGACCCGCGATGCGCTGAGCTACAGCAGCCAGCCGTTGTCCGCTGAGTTGCTCGAAGCCTGTCGCTACCGGTTTCAGTCACCGTACGTGCATCTGAAACGCAGTTTCGTCGAGTTCTCGCAAAGCTGTTTCCCGGCGGGCCGCCCGTTGCTGTTGGGTGTGCAGGACTTGATGCAGAAAATCTTCAGCGAATTCACTTTCGATGCCGAGGCGACTCAGGTGGCGACACCACTGGTGGAGGTGCTGGAGCGGCGACGCGGGGTTTGTCAGGACTTCGCACACTTGATGCTGGCGTGCGTGCGTTCGCGAGGGCTGGCGGCGCGATATATCAGTGGTTACCTGCTGACGCAGCCGCCACCGGGACAACCACGCTTGATCGGCGCCGATGCGTCGCATGCCTGGGTTTCAGTGTTTTGTCCGGTGCTGGGCTGGGTGGACTTTGATCCGACCAACAATGTGCAGCCGGCGCTGGAACACATCACGCTGGCGTGGGGGCGGGATTTTTCCGATGTGTCACCGTTGCGCGGGGTGATCCTCGGCGGCGGCAATCATGATCCGGAAGTGCGGGTCACCGTAATGCCGCTGGATTAACGATGATCAAACTGTAGGAGTGAGCCTGCTCGCGATAGCGGTGTGTCAGCGGCAAATATTTCAACTGACACACCGCTATCGCGAGCAGGCTCACTCCTACAAGGAAATTGGGGTGTTTCTGGGAAGGCTGTGAGGGCCGGCGGTGAAACCGCCAGCCCCGTCACAAATCCGCAGGGTCTGATTCGATGATCAAACCCGGTGGGGTTCAGGCGTCGGGCGCCTGATCTTTCGGTGCTTCAGTTGCATCAACATCATCTTCCGTTACCACTTCACCCTCAGGGTTCAGTGCTGCTTCTTCAGCGGTTTGCTTCTTGCGCTGAAGCTTTTCCTCTTTCTTCTGTTCCTTTGCCAGGTCTCGTTGACGTTTGGCGAAGGAGTAATTGGGTTTGGCCATGGGCGTTCCTCTTGGTCGAAGGTGAGGTTGAGCGGCGCGTATTCTGCCCTGTATCGGTGCCCGGCAGTTAGCCGGGTTTTTGGTCGACCCACTTGGGCGTGACGGTCGGCTTCCAGTTATCCAGGGCATCGAGCAGTGTTTGCGGCGATTCGCTCACTTGCAGCATGTCACGGTGTGGCGCACGAACGAAGCCTTCGCCGACGATATGGTCAAGAAATGCAGTGAGTTTGCTGTAGAAACCGTTCACTTCCAGCAGGCCCAACGGTTTGCCGTGGTAGCCGAGCTGGCCCCAGGTCCAGACTTCGAACAATTCTTCCAGCGTACCGAGGCCGCCGGGCAAGGCGATGAACGCATCGCTCAGTTCAGCCATACGCGCCTTGCGCGCGTGCATGCCGTCGACCACTTCCAGGCGTGTCAGGCTTTTGTGGCCGATTTCCTTGTCCATCAGGCTCTGCGGGATGATGCCGATCACTTCGCCGCCAGCGGCCAGCGCCGCGTCGGCGACAATGCCCATCAAACCCACAGCACCACCGCCGTAGACCAGGGTCAGTTTACGTTCTGCCAAAGCCCGGCCAAGGGCAATGGCGGCTTCGGTGTAAGCCGGATCAGTGCCAGCATTGGCACCACAAAATACACACACGGATTTCAGAGACATGCCTTCCTCCTGGGTCAATCCGTCACAGGGTAATGGCTGGCACGCCTTGATCCAAGGGCTAAACTTCGCGTTCAGGCGATTCAAAGGTGCCGCTGGCGCCACAGGCGTAGGCGGCGAGCAAACTGCACAACAGACCGTTAAAGAACATGACAGGCACTCCGTCTCAGTAGATGCGCCGATCATAGGGCGGGCCGGGGAATCTGGCCGTTAGATTGTCTCGATGAGTGTCATAGCCTGAAAGTTGTATACAATTTTTGACTCAAGTCATAGGAACTTGCGAAGATTTCAGGCAGTCTTTCCACCATTCGTGTTTTTGTTAACCCTGCCTTGGAGATTCACCATGTTTTCCAAAGTTGTTGCGGTATCCCTGCTGGCGCTGGCCAGCAGCCAATTGATGGCTGCCGAGTGCAAAACCACCGTTGACTCCACCGATCAGATGTCCTTCAACACCAAGGAAATCGTGATCGACAAGAGCTGCAAGACTTTCACCGTCGAACTGACCCACTCGGGCAACCTGCCGAAGAACGTCATGGGCCATAACCTGGTGATCAGCAAAGAAGCTGACATGCAGCCAATCGCTACCGCTGGCCTGGCCGCCGGTATCGACAAGAACTACCTGCCGGAAGGTGACGCGCGCATCGTCGCTCACACCAAGATCATCGGCGCCAAGGAAACCGATTCGGTGACCTTTGACGTATCGAAGCTGGATGCCGCTGAAAAATACGGCTTCTTCTGCTCGTTCCCGGGCCACATCTCGATGATGAAAGGCACTGTCACCCTCAAGTAAATCCGGGTTCCGGTATTGCAAGAAACGCCGCTGCGCGATGATCGCCAGCGGCGTTTTTGCGTCCGGCGCAAAGCTACCGTTCGTCCGAATCAGGCGCCTACCTGTTATTTCTGACAGTAGACCACTCCTTCAAACTCGGGCTTACATGAGTCTTCTTTCCAGACGATTGCAAAGAGGATTTCCACATGAATGCCAAGAGCAAAAATTCGACCTTAGCCGACCTGAAAATCACTAGAGTGTTTTCAGGTGGGCAGGACGTTGTCGACGGCGGCACGATTTTTTCCGCAAGAGCCAACTTCACCGTCACCGGGCCTGTCGACGCCCGTCTGCAGCTCCTTATCGATGATGTGCCGAAATACAACGGCCAGACAAACAACGCGGGCGACCTGTCTTTTTTGATAGATGATCTTCCGGATGGGCGGCACGAATATCGGCTGGCCCATGAGGAGGAGCGCACCGATCCATTTATCTTGAATGCGGTTGCGACCAAACCCTTCATCGAAACGTTGAAAGATTCCAATGGGAATGTTGAGAACGGCGGCTCGACCGAAGATACCGATCTCAGCATCAATGGCTTGTGGAAGGAAGGTCAGATATGGATCTTGAACGGTGCTGCCGCTGAACCGATTGCCATGTTTCGCGTGGGCACTGACCGCACTTGGGGCGGCGATCTCAAGCTTGCAACGGGAAAAATCCATACGCTGAAAGCCAGAGCGGATGATCGATCGGTGTCCGACCTCTATACCGTGACCGTCGGCGAGGTCTCCGAAGGCGAGGTGAAGATCACTTCGCTGAAGGATTCGGAGGAGGGCGAGATCGAAGACGGTGATACTACCGCAGACACCACACTGACGATCACCGGCTCGGCGAAGGACGGCGAGGTCAAATTGCTGGATGGAGATAGCCCGACTCCGATTAAAACGTTTACGGCAGCGGATGGCACTTGGGGTGGCGAAATCGAGCTCACGGCGGGTAAAACCTATGTGCTGAAAGCCGAGGACGTAGACGGCAAACAATCCGAGACCCACACCGTGATTGTCAGCGAGGCGTCCGAAGGCGAGGTGAAGATCACTTCGCTGAAGGATTCGGAGGGGGGCGAGATCGAAGACGGTGAGACTACCGCAGACACCACACTGGCGATCACCGGCTCGGCGAAGGACGGCGAGGTCAAATTGCTGGATGGAGATAACCCGACTCCGATTAAAACGTTTACGGCAGCGGATGGCACTTGGGGTGGCGATATCGAGCTCACGGCGGGTAAAACCTATGTGCTGAAAGCCGAGGACGTAGACGGCAAACAATCCGAGACCCACACCGTGATTGTCAGCGAAGTGCCCGAAGTCGATTTAAGGATTACTTCGCTGACGGATTCGGAAAGGGAAGTAGAAAACGGTGGGAATACCGACGACACCACTCTGACAATCGGCGGCACGGCAAAAGACGGCGAGATCGAGTTGCTTGAGGGTGCTAACACGACGCCGATTGAAACGTTTACTGCGGCGAATGGCATCTGGGGTGGCGAGTTCGTCCTCGCAGCTGACGCAACCTATGTGCTGAAAGCCAAGGATGCAACTACAGAGTCTGAGACCTACACCGTGACTGTCAACGCGGCGCCCCCTGAAACTCGCGTGAAGCACTGATTGCGAGTCTGCGGATACCGCGGCGAAGCTGACGCAGGCAGCGATCTTTCGATTGTCATCCTCGAAACCGGGATCGCTGTCTGCGGCAGTTTTTGCCGTTTTTTACCCGCTCAGGGTGCGAACGGCATCACGCGTTTGTGATGAGTCTTGTTGTAGGTCGCGACGATGATGTCGAACGCTTCCCGGCGCACTGGCTCACCGTGCAGGAAAGCGTCGATCTCGGCGTACGTCACACCATGGGACGCTTCGTCCGGTTTGCCCGGCGACAGGTCTTCCAGATCCGCCGTCGGGACTTTCTCGACCAACGACTCCGGCGCGCCAAAGCTGCGCGCAATTGCGCGTACCTGATTCTTTACCAGGCCGCTGAGCGGTGCCAGATCACAAGCGCCGTCGCCGAACTTGGTGAAGAAGCCCATCACCGCTTCCGCCGCATGATCAGTGCCGATCACCAGACCATGCGCCGCGCCGGCGATGGTGTATTGGGCGACCATACGCATGCGTGCCTTGGTATTGCCGAGTACAAAGTCCACCGACACCGCGTGCTTGCCTTCAAACGCCGCCACTTCACTGGCCAGCGATTTCACCGCTGGGCCGATGTTGACCGTGTGGCGTTCGTCCGGGGCGATGAAATCCACCGAGGCCTGGGCGTCGTGCTCGTCGAACTGGGTTTCGTACGGCAGGCGCACCGCGATGAATTTGTAGCTGTTGTCGCCGGTCTGGTCGCGCAGTTCACGCATCGCGCGCTGGGCCAAGAGGCCTGCGGTCAGCGAATCGACGCCGCCGCTGATGCCCAGCACCAGTGTCTTGAGCCCCGAATTGACCAGGCAATCCTGAATAAAGGTAATCCGCCGGGCGACTTCGGCCTGCAGGGCCTTGTAGTCGGCGAATGGCGGTTGCACCTTGAGCTGCTCAGCAATCTCACGCTGTACGGCTTGCATGAATTCACTCCTTGCTAGATAGACTGGAATCGGCAGGAACCTGGAAAACGTGTCGCAAATAGGCAACAAAATTGGGGTCTTTGCAGTGGGACTTGCCTGGCTCGTCGGAGATCTTCGCCACCGGTTGGCCGTTGCAGGCAGTCATTTTAAGCACGATGCTCATCGGTTCGACACCCGGAATGTCACAGGTGAGGTTGGTGCCGATGCCGAAGCTGACGTTGATCCGACCGTGCAGCGCGCGGAAGATCTCCAGCGACTTGGGCAGGGTCAGGCTGTCGGAGAACACCAGGGTCTTGCTCATCGGGTCGATGCCGAGCCTGTGATAATGCGCGATGCATTTTTCGCCCCACACCACAGGATCACCGGAGTCGTGGCGCAGGCCGTCGAACAGCTTGGCGAAGAACAGGTCGAAATCGCCGAGGAAGGCATCGGTGGTGATGCAATCAGTCAGGGCGATCCCCAGCAAGCCGCGGTATTCGCGAACCCAGCAATCGAGCGCGGCGATCTGGCTGTCGATCAGCCGTGGACCGAGTTGTTGATGGGCCATGATCCATTCATGGGCCATGGTGCCCAGCGGTTTCATGTCCAGTTCACGGGACAGGTGCACGTTGCTGGTGCCGACAAAGCGTCCGGGGAAGTCGTGTTTGAGGACATTCACCACTTCAGCCTGCACACCGTACGAGAACCGCCGACGGGTGCCGAAATCGGCGACTTGCAGTTGCGACAACTCATCGGCCGAGGCGTTGGCGGTCAGCCAGTCGAATTTGCGATAAAGCTGCTCGCGCGCCTGTTCCAGCACGGTTTCACGATAGCGATAGCGGTTGCGTACTTCGCTGACGATCGCCAGCAACGGCACTTCGTAGAGGATTACGTGCAGCCATGGTCCACGCAGGCGGATGAACAACTCGCCGTTTTCGATACCGGTGTGCACATAGCGCAGGTTGAAGCGGAACAGCCCGAGGAAACGCAGGAAGTCCGGTTTGAGGAAGCTGATCCGCTCGAGAAAACTCAGTTGATCGGCGCTCAGGCTCAGCTCGGCCAGACGCTCGATCTGAAAACGGATCTCGGCCAGATACGGGCGCAGATCCTCGCTGTTGCGGCAACGGAACTCCCATTCGACTTCGACGTTGGGGTAGTTGTGCAGCACCGCCTGCATCATCGTCAGTTTGTAGAAGTCGGTGTCGAGCAGGTTCTGCACGATGCGATCGGCAAACACGCTCTCGCTCATAACGGGGTCTCCAGGTGCGCCGCGCCTGTGCGCGGTCTCATTCAATGGCGCTAGTGGCGCATATCAGGGACGAAGATTGCCAGCAGTTTTTTAAATCACCGCAGAACCCTTGTGGGAGCGAGCCTGCTCGCGAAGGCGTCATTTCAGTCAACATTGATACTGAATGTGCCGGCCTCTTCGCGAGCAGGCTCGCTCCCACATTTTTCAATCGAGTCAAATTTCCGGGCTGTCGATCTGTTCGAGCATCCACTTCACAAAATCACGCACCTTCGGCACTTCCGCCGCATGCTCCGGGTACGCCAGGTAATAGGCATCAGTGCTGGGCATGGCATGCTCAAAGGGAATGACCAGTTTGCCGTCGGCCAATTCCTCTTCCACCAGAAATCGCGGCAACAACGCCACGCCACAGCCGACCTGCGCAGCACGTATGCACATATAAAAGGTTTCGAAGCGCGGCCCGTGGTAGCTGTGCTCGGTCTGGTAACCCTGGCTGTCGAACCAGTCGTGCCACGCCTGCGGGCGCGAGGCATTTTGCAGCAGCACCAGATCGGTCAATTGCGTCGGATCAGTAAACGGTGTGTCCGGCAGGCTGCCCGGCGCGCACACCGGCACCAGTTCTTCGCCGAACAGTTTCAGGCATTCAGTCCCTGGCCGTGAGCCCTGGCCGAAGTAGAACGCCAGATCGCTGCGCCCTTGCAGCAGGTCATCCGCTTCCTGCTCGTTACACAAATCCAGATGGATCGACGGATGGCGCAGGCGCCAGCCTTTCAGGCGCGGCACCAGCCAGCGCGCGCCGAAGGTTGATGGCGTAGAGACGCGCAGGACTTCAGTCTCACCGCCGTAGGAGCGCAGGTAATGCGTCGACATTTCCACTTGGGTGAGGATTTTTCTTACTTCAACCAAGTACAAATCCCCAGCCGGGGTCATCTGCAAGCGCCGCCGCACCCGGCGGAACAACAAGTGCTGCAACAACTCCTCAAGCTGCGCGACCTGTTTGCTCACCGCACTTTGGGTCAGGTTCAGCTCCTCAGCGGCGCGAGTGAAGCTCAAGTGCCGGGTCACGGCCTCAAAACACTGCAGAGCGGTGATCGAGGGCAAGTGGCGTTTGTTGAGCATGGCCGATCCTTTTCTTGTCTTTCTGTGCGCAGCATGAATAAACGGAATGATATCTCGCGTAAAGGTCGTTTGTTGCCTTGCCATTGTGACGCTACAACTAAAGGCCTGCCCGGTCGCGAAAAAGCGTCCGCACACATTCAGTTTTTTGCTTGAGGAGTGACCCATGGTTGCCGCATTGCTTGATCGTCTAGGTGTGAACTCGGCCCTTTATCAGAACGGCAAAGTGCCGGTGCATTCGCCGATCGACGGCAGCCGCATCGCCGCCGTCAACTGGGAAGGCCCGGCCGAAGTCGAGCAGCACATCAGTCGCGCAGATCATGCGTTCGAGCAATGGCGCAAGGTGCCGGCCCCGCGTCGCGGCGAACTGGTGCGTCAGTTCGGTGAAGTGCTGCGCGAATACAAGGCTGATCTTGGCGAGCTGGTTTCCTGGGAGGCCGGCAAGATCACTCAGGAAGGTCTGGGTGAAGTGCAGGAGATGATCGACATCTGCGATTTCGCCGTCGGCCTGTCTCGCCAGCTGTACGGTTTGACCATCGCCTCCGAGCGTCCGGGCCACCACATGCGTGAAACCTGGCATCCGCTGGGCGTGGTCGGGGTGATTAGCGCGTTCAACTTCCCGGTCGCGGTGTGGGCGTGGAACACCACGCTGGCGCTGGTCTGCGGCAACCCGGTGGTGTGGAAACCGTCGGAGAAAACCCCGCTGACCGCACTGGCCTGCCAGGCGCTGTTTGATCGTGTAGTGAAGAACTTCACCGACGCCCCAGCGAATCTTTGCCAGGTGATTATTGGTGGTCGCGACGCTGGCGAAGCCTTGGTCGATGACCCGCGTGTTGCGTTGATCAGCGCCACTGGCAGCACACGCATGGGCCGCGAAGTGGCGCCGAAAGTCGCCGCCCGTTTCGCTCGCAGCATTCTGGAACTGGGCGGAAACAACGCGATGATCCTCGGCCCGAGCGCCGACCTCGACATGGCCGTGCGTGCGATTCTGTTCAGCGCCGTCGGTACTGCCGGGCAGCGCTGCACCACCTTGCGCCGACTGATTGCCCATGAGTCGGTGAAAGAAGAAATTGTCACGCGTCTCAAGGCTGCCTACTCGAAAGTGCGCATCGGCAACCCGCTGGAAGGCAATCTGGTCGGTCCGCTGATCGACAAGCACAGCTTCGAAAACATGCAGGATGCGCTGGAACAGGCATTGAGCGAAGGCGGTCGGGTGTTTGGCGGCAAGCGTCAGCTCGAAGACCAATTCCCCAACGCCTATTACGTCTCGCCGGCCATCGTTGAAATGCCGGAGCAGAGCGACGTGGTCTGCAGCGAAACCTTCGCGCCGATTCTGTACGTGGTCGGTTACAGCGATTTCCAGGAAGCGCTGCGCCTGAATAACGCGGTGCCACAAGGCCTGTCGTCGTGCATCTTCACCACTGATGTACGCGAGGCCGAGCAGTTCATGTCGGCGATCGGCAGCGACTGCGGCATCGCCAACGTCAACATCGGCCCGAGCGGTGCCGAAATTGGCGGCGCGTTTGGTGGCGAGAAAGAAACCGGTGGTGGCCGTGAGTCGGGCTCCGATGCGTGGCGCGCGTACATGCGCCGTCAGACCAACACGGTGAACTACTCGCTGGAGCTGCCGCTGGCGCAGGGCATTACCTTCGACTGACAAGTGGATATCCCCCTTGTGGGAGCGAGCCTGCTCGCGAATACCGTGGGTCAGTCGACATAGATGTTGGCTGATATACCGCTTTCGTCGGAACGCCGCCCGGAGCAGGCTCGCTCCCACAGGGTATGCAGTGTTTGTTAGGTTTCTGTTGGAGTCTGGCAATGCCGTTACGCGAAGAATGTCTGTGGGAAAAGCTCACGCCACAAAGGCCGGATAACACCGCGCTCAAAGGCGAAGTCAAAGTCGATGTCTGCGTGATCGGCGCCGGGTTCACCGGGTTGTCGGCGGCGCTGCATCTGTTGGAAAAAGGCAAAAGCGTCTGCGTGTTGGAGGCTCATCGCGCGGGGCACGGCGGTTCCGGGCGTAACGTCGGGTTGGTCAACGCCGGCATGTGGATCCCGCCGGACGAGATCGAAGCCGGTTTCGGCGAAGCGGTGGGAAGTCAGCTCAATCGCATGCTCGGGGCCGCGCCGGCACTGGTGTTCAGCCTTGTGGACAAATACAACATCGATTGCCAGTTACGCCGCGAAGGCACGTTGCACATGGCGCACAACGCCAAGGGCGAGGCGGATCTGCGCAGTCGTGAACAGCAATGGAAACGCCGTGGTGCGCCGGTCGAATTGCTCACCGGCAAGGCCTGCGAGCAAGCCACCGGCACGCAAAAAATCGCTGCTGCGTTGCTCGACCGTCGCGCCGGCACGCTCAACCCGATGGCGTATGTCACCGGGCTGGCCAACGCGGTAAGCGGTCTCGGCGGGCAAATGTTCGATCATTCGCCGGTCACTCGCCTCGAGCGTCAGGGGGCGAAGTGGTCGGTGCAGACTGAGCACGGTTCGGTGCTGGCCGAGCAAGTGGTTATCGCCTCCAACGCCTACACCGAAGGCGACTGGACCGAACTCAAACGCAACTTCTTCCCCGGTTACTACTATCAGGTCGCTTCGGTGCCGCTGACCGAGGACGCCGCGCAGGAAATCCTACCGGGCGGGCAGGGCTCGTGGGATACGCGGCAGGTGCTGAGCAGCATTCGTCGCGACAAAGAAGGGCGCTTGCTGCTCGGCAGCCTTGGCAACGGCAATCAGAAACCGACCTGGTTTCTCAAGGCCTGGGCTGACCGCGTGCAGCAGCATTACTTCCCCAATCTGCAACCCGTCGAGTGGGAATGCACCTGGACCGGACGCATTGCGTTTACACCCGATCACCTTATGCGCCTGTTCGAACCTGCACCGGGACTGGTGGCCGTCACTGGTTACAACGGTCGTGGCGTCACCACTGGCACCGTGGTCGGCAAAGCCTTCGCCGACTATTTGTGCAACGGTGATCCGCAAGCCCTGCCGATTCCCTTCGCACCGATGCAGCCCCTGGCCGGTGTGGGCTTGCGCAGTTGCCTGTACGAGGCCGGGTTCTCGCTGTATCACGCGGGCCAGTGCCTGCGCATTGTGATTTGAGTGTTGAAATATGTTGCCGGAAGCGGCGCTTTTCGATGCAGCGACTAGCCTGTAATGGTGCGGGTTGTAGCAGTCCCGCACCAGCAGTGTGCAGTTCGGTGACGCGGGCTGTTACAGGCTGGTTGCACGTCGTTTGGCGCCGCGGTTGCAATGATGGCGCGTGCGGGTTGCGCCTGAAAAAATAAATGGTTTCACCTTCCGCGGTTTAGACGGTTGCACGCCCAATGAAAATGGGAACGAAACAGTCGAAATAACAAGAAAGCAGCGACTTTTTGAAGAATAAAAAACCGATGGCACGGCCCTTGCTCTGAGCATTCAGTGAAGTGAAGTCGCAGTGCCAACTAAAAAAAACCTTGGAGCACCACCTCATGTCCCAGACGTTTTACAAGAAAGGCTTTCTGGCCCTCGCAGTGGCTACTGCGTTGGGTGTTTCTGCGTTTGCTCAAGCTGATGTGAAAATCGGTGTAGCGGGTCCAATGACTGGCGCCAACGCAGCATTTGGCGAGCAGTACATGAAGGGTGCACAGGCGGCGGCTGACGCGGTGAACGCGGCTGGCGGCGTCAACGGGGAAAAAATCGTACTGGTCAAGGGCGATGACGCCTGCGAGCCGAAACAGGCCGTGACGGTCGCCAAGGACCTCACCAACCAGAAAGTCGCCGGCGTGGTCGGTCACTTCTGCTCCTCTTCGACCATTCCAGCGTCGGAAATCTACGACGAAGCCGGGATCATCGCGATCACTCCGGGTTCGACTAACCCGCAAGTCACCGAGCGCGGTCTCAGCGCCATGTTCCGTATGTGCGGGCGTGACGACCAGCAAGGCATTGTGGCCGGTGACTACATCGTCGACGTACTCAAGGGCAAGAAAGTCGTCGTGCTGCACGACAAAGATACCTACGGCCAAGGCCTGGCGGATGCCACCAAGGCACAACTGGTCAAGCGCGGCGTGACGCCTGTGTTGTACGAAGGCCTGACCCGTGGCGAAAAAGACTTCAGCACCATCGTCACCAAGATCCGTGGCGCCGGCGCCGACGTCGTCTACTTCGGCGGTCTGCACCCGGAGGCCGGCCCGCTGGTTCGCCAACTGCGTGAACAAGGCCTGAAAGACGTCAAGTTCATGTCCGATGACGGCATCGTGACTGACGAACTGGTGACCACCGCCGGTGGCCCGCAATTCACCGATGGCGTGCTGATGACCTTCGGCGCCGACCCGCGTCTGTTGCCAGAGAGCAAGACCGTAGTGGACGCATTCCGCAAGGCCGGTACCGAGCCTGAGGGCTACACCCTGTATGCCTACGCTTCGGTGCAGACCCTGGCTGCCGCGTTCAACGGCGCGAAGTCCAACAAGGGCGAAGAGGCTGCGGCCTGGCTGAAGAAAAATCCGGTGAAAACCGTCATGGGCGAAAAAACCTGGGACTCCAAGGGCGACCTGAAAGTCTCCGACTACGTGGTTTACCAGTGGGACAAGGACGGCAAATATCACCAGCTGGAAAAACAGAAGTAAGGGCTGACGCGATCGGCTGATCCCACGGTTCCTTTGTAGGAGTGAGCCTGCTCGCGATGACGGAGTTACAGGCAACACATGTGTTGAATGTTAATCCGCTATCGCGAGCAGGCTCACTCCTACAGGGGGCGGTGGTGACGGGTGGATCGTGGCTGACATTGCTCCGACGTAAATCTGTATTTTTCCTAGAAGAGCCGCACATCAAAGGTGTGCAGGTTCTCACTGCGTGAGATTGCGTTATGGATGGTATTTTCCTGCAGCAACTGGTCAATGGCCTGACCCTCGGGTCGGTCTATGGCCTGATCGCCATCGGCTACACAATGGTCTACGGCATCATCGGCATGATCAACTTCGCCCACGGCGAGGTTTACATGATTTCTGCTTACCTGGCGGCAATCAGTCTGGCTCTGCTGGCGTACTTCGGTATTGAATCCTTCCCGCTGCTGATGCTCGGCACACTGATCTTCACCATCGTGATCACGGCGGTGTATGGCTGGGTCATCGAGCGAGTCGCTTACAAACCCCTGCGCAACTCCACCCGACTGGCCCCGCTGATCAGCGCCATCGGTATCTCCCTGATCCTGCAAAACTACGCACAGATCGCTCAAGGCGCCAAGCAACAGGGCGTGCCAACCCTGTTGAGCGGGGCATGGCGTGTCGAAGTCGGTACTGGCTTCGTGCAACTGACCTACACCAAAGTCTTCATTCTGGTGGCCGCGTTCGTCGGTATGGGCCTGCTGACCTACGTCATCAAGTACACCAAGCTCGGACGCATGTGCCGTGCGACCCAGCAAGACCGCAAGATGGCTTCGATCCTCGGCATCAATACCGACCGGGTCATTTCCTATGTGTTCATCATCGGTGCAGCCATGGCGGCGCTGGCCGGTGTATTGATCACCATGAACTACGGCACTTTCGACTTCTATGCCGGCTTCATTATCGGCATCAAGGCGTTCACCGCGGCGGTGCTTGGCGGGATCGGTTCACTGCCTGGGGCAATGCTCGGCGGGATCATCCTCGGCATTTCCGAGTCGCTGTTCTCCGGTCTGGTCAACTCCGACTACAAAGACGTGTTCAGCTTCTCGCTGCTCGTACTTGTTCTGGTCTTCCGGCCGCAGGGCCTGTTGGGCCGTCCTCTTGTGTCGAAGGTGTAAGCGATGTCTTCAACCACTCAAAAATCCATCGATATCAAAAAAAGCCTGGTTGAGGCGATTCTTGCCGGCCTGATTGCCCTGATCGTTTTCGGCCCGATTGTCGGCGTTGTGCTCGAGGGTTACAGCTTCAACCTCGAACCGACCCGCGTGGCCTGGATCATTGGCATTGTCATGATTGGCCGCTTTGCTCTCAGCCTGTTCCTGCAAACGCCCAAGGGCCTGAAAATTCTCGACGGATTCGAGAGCACCGGCTCCGGTGTGCACGTGCTGCCTGCCGATCACAAATCCTCGCTGCGCTGGATCATCCCGCTGCTGATTGTGCTGGCCGTCATCGTGCCGTTTGTCTCCAACTCCTATCTGCTCGGCGTGGTCATCCTCGGGTTGATCTACGTGCTGCTGGGGCTGGGGCTGAACATCGTAGTCGGTCTGGCCGGTCTGCTCGATCTGGGTTACGTCGCGTTCTACGCCATCGGCGCTTACGGTCTGGCGCTGGGTTATCAATACCTCGGTCTGGGTTTCTGGACGGTGCTGCCACTGGCGGCGATCACTGCCGGGCTGGCCGGGTGCATCCTCGGTTTCCCGGTGTTGCGTCTGCACGGCGACTACCTGGCGATCGTGACCCTGGGCTTCGGTGAAATCATTCGCCTGGTCCTCAACAACTGGTTGTCGCTGACCGGCGGCCCGAACGGTATGCCGGCGCCACTGCCGACGTTCTTCGGTCTGGAGTTCGGCAAACGGGCGAAGGATGGCGGGGTGCCGTTTCATGAGTTCTTCGGTATCGCCTACAACCCGGACGTAAAGTACTACTTCATCTACGCGGTGTTGTTCCTCGTGGTGCTGGCCGTGCTGTACATCAAGCACCGTCTGGTGAAGATGCCGGTCGGCCGCGCCTGGGAAGCCTTGCGTGAAGATGAGATCGCCTGCCGCTCGATGGGCCTCAACCACGTGCTGGTCAAGCTTTCGGCGTTCACCATCGGTGCGTCGACCGCAGGTCTGGCCGGGGTGTTTTTCGCCACCTACCAAGGCTTCGTCAACCCGACCTCGTTCACCTTCTTCGAGTCGGCACTGATCCTCGCCATCGTCGTGCTCGGCGGTATGGGCTCGACCATCGGCGTGGTGATTGCGGCATTCGTACTCACCGTCGCCCCGGAATTGCTGCGCGGCTTCGCTGAATATCGCGTGCTGCTGTTCGGCATCCTGATGGTGTTGATGATGATCTGGCGACCACGCGGGCTGATTCGCATCAGCCGTACCGGGGTCACTCCACGCAAAGGTGCCATTCACTATGAGAGGACTGCGCCATGAGTGAAGTCGTACTCTCTGTTGAAAAACTGATGATGCATTTCGGTGGCATCAAGGCGTTGAGCGATGTCAGCCTGAAGGTCAAACGCAACTCGATCTTCGCCTTGATCGGCCCCAACGGCGCCGGCAAGACCACGGTGTTCAACTGCCTGACCGGGTTCTACAAAGCCTCGGGCGGCAAGATCGAACTCAATGTGCGCGGCCAGCAGACCAACGTCATCCAGTTGCTGGGCGAGTCGTTCAAACCGACGGATTTTGTCTCACCGAAATCTTTCCTCAGCCGCATGTACTACAAGATGTTCGGCGGTACGCACCTGGTAAACCGTGCAGGCCTGGCGCGAACCTTCCAGAACATTCGTTTGTTCAAGGAAATGTCGGTGCTGGAAAACCTGCTGGTGGCCCAACACATGTGGGTCAATCGCAACATGCTCGCCGGCATTCTCAACACCAAGGGCTACCGCAAGGCTGAAAGCGACGCGCTGGACGTTGCCTTCTACTGGCTGGAAGTGGTCGACCTGGTCGACTGCGCCAACCGTCTCGCCGGTGAGCTCTCGTACGGTCAGCAACGCCGTCTGGAGATCGCCCGTGCCATGTGCACGCGGCCGCAGATCATCTGCCTCGACGAACCGGCCGCCGGCCTCAACCCTCAGGAAACCGAAGCGCTGAGCGCGATGATCCGGCTGCTGCGCGACGAGCACGATCTGACCGTGGTGCTGATCGAACACGACATGGGCATGGTTATGAGTATTTCCGATCACATCGTGGTGCTGGACCACGGCATCGTCATCGCCGAAGGCGGGCCTGAAGCGATCCGTAACGATCCGAAAGTGATCGCCGCCTACCTCGGCGCCGATGAAGAGGAGCTGGTATGACGCAACCGATCCTCGAACTCAAAGACCTCGACGTGTTCTACGGCCCGATCCAAGCGCTCAAAGGTGTTTCGCTGCAGATCAATGAAGGGGAAACCGTCAGCCTGATCGGCTCCAACGGCGCCGGCAAATCGACGTTGCTGATGTCGATCTTCGGTCAGCCACGGGCGGCAAGCGGGCAGATTCTTTATCAGGGCGTAGACATTACCCACAAGTCCTCGCACTACATCGCTTCCAACGGCATTGCGCAGTCGCCGGAAGGGCGGCGAGTGTTCCCTGACATGACCGTCGAGGAAAACCTGCTGATGGGCACCATCCCGATTGGTGACAAGTACGCCAAAGAGGACATGCAGCGGATGTTCGCGCTGTTCCCTCGGCTTGAAGAGCGGCGCACGCAGCGGGCAATGACCATGTCCGGTGGCGAGCAGCAAATGCTCGCCATTGCCCGGGCGTTGATGAGTCGGCCGAAGCTGTTGCTGCTCGATGAGCCTAGCCTTGGGTTGGCGCCGATTGTGGTGAAGCAGATCTTCGCGACCCTGCGGGAACTGGCGAAAACCGGCATGACCATTTTCCTCGTCGAGCAGAACGCCAACCATGCGCTGAAGCTGTCGGACCGGGCGTATGTGATGGTCAACGGCGAGATACGCCTGACGGGTACGGGTAAAGAGTTGCTGGTGAACGAGGAGGTGCGTAACGCCTATCTGGGCGGGCACTGATTCTTCCAGCGTTATGCACAGCCCCGGCGACGCGAGTCCCGGGGCTTTTTTATATCCCAAATTCACCGTAAACCCCTGTAGGAGTGAGCCTGCTCGCGATCGCGGTTTCCCATTCGCCATCATCGGTGGCTGGTGCACCGGTATCGCGAGCAGGCTCACTCCTACAGTTGATCTGCGCCAGAATCCAGAATTGTGGAAAACAAATTCCCCAAGCTGCCAAAGCGCGACATATAGACGCTGCAAATGGCTGTTTTTGCACAGTTTTGACTTGTCCCCGGTTACTGTGGAGCTGGCTGTGAATAACGTGGGTGTATCTAGCTGCAGGCCTTGTAATCCGTGGCTTGCAAGTGTGTGGTTGTTTTTTGATCAGGTGTTTTTGCTGAGGCTGAAGGCGTCGTTGTCAACCTTTTTCTAGGCATCGCCTCTTGGGCAATTCGACGTGAACAGGCCTGTGGATAAGTCTGTGATTAAACTCTGGAAAGACTGCGCTGAGGGCCGTAATTGCTGGCCTCGCGCAATCACTGTGCTGACTGACCAGTCGTGCAAAATGCCATGTCCCGCACATCCGCCACTTCAGGGTCAAGCAAAAAACTTTCTATTTCGCCCGCAAAGCCTTGTGTGGCGCGGCTTTGCGCGATTGTACTTGCCCCCGGAAACTGTGGAAGGGGCTGTGGATAACATGCGTGCACATGGCTACAGGCCACGGCGGCTATGGCGCCGGCGGGGTTGGTTATTTTTTGTACACCTTGTAGCAGTTGCCCGTGAGTGCCGGGCCGGGCATGCTGCCTGCTGATTTTCTATTCCAAGGGCTGCTCCGGCGGCCGAAGCAAGGAGAACACGATGTCCAACACCCTGTTTATCACCGGCGCGACGTCCGGATTTGGTGAAGCCTGTGCCCGCCGTTTTGCCGAGGCTGGCTGGAAACTGGTGCTGACCGGTCGTCGTGAAGAACGCCTCAATGCGCTGTGCGCCGAGCTGTCGAAGCAGACCGAAGTGCATGGTCTGGTGCTCGATGTGCGTGATCGCAAGGCGATGGAGGAGGCGATTGCCAACTTGCCGCCATCGTTCGCCAAGCTGCGTGGCCTGATCAACAACGCAGGTTTAGCGCTGGGCGTGGACCCGGCGCCGAAGTGCGATCTGGACGATTGGGACACCATGGTCGACACCAACGTCAAAGGCCTGATGTACGCAACCCGCCTGCTGCTGCCGCGCCTGATCGCCCACGGCCGTGGCGCCGGCATCGTCAACCTTGGCTCCATCGCCGGCAACTATCCGTATCCGGGCAGCCATGTGTATGGCGCGACCAAGGCGTTCGTTAAACAGTTCTCGCTGAACCTGCGTTGCGACTTGCAGGGCACCGGCGTGCGGGTCAGCAACATTGAGCCTGGGCTGTGTGAAAGCGAGTTCTCGCTGGTGCGTTTTGCTGGCGATCAGGAGCGTTACAACGCGACCTACGCGGGTGCTGAGCCGATCCAGCCGCAGGACATCGCCGAGACGATTTTCTGGGTGATGAATGCGCCGGCGCACATCAACATCAACAGCCTCGAGTTGATGCCGGTGAGCCAGACCTGGGCCGGTTTTGCCATCGAGCGGAACAAGGCTTAAGACCGCGCTGAAGCCCTTCGCGAGCAGGCTCGCTCCACATTGGAATGCATTTCAAAGTGGCAGCGAGCCTGCTCGCGAAGGGGGCAAATCGGCCAAAACAGGGCGATAAGGTAAACTCCCCTCGCAACAACCTAACCGCACCCCGCGGTTTTCAAGGTTTTTCGAGGAGTCAAAGTGAGTAACCGAGGTGAGCAGGCACTGCTCAAACAATCGACCATCCTGATGTTCGCCGTGGCGATTGCCGGGATCGTCACCGGTTTTGTTTCAGGTTCGCAATCCATCCTGTTCGATGGTTTTTTCTCGCTGATCGCAACGTTCATCAAAGTTCTGATGCTGATCACTGCCAAGCTGATCGCCAAGGAAAGCAATCACCGTTTCCAGTTCGGTTTCTGGCATCTGGAGCCGATGGTGCTGCTGATCGAAGGCAGCTTCCTGATGTTGATCGCGATCTACGCGTTCCTGAACGGCGTGTTCGGCATCATCAACGGTGGCCGCGAGATCGAGTTGGGCCTGGTGATCATTTATGCGGCGGTGTTTACCGTTGTCGAGTTCGCCTACTTCTTCTACGTCCGGCAGCGTAACCGCAAGCTCAAATCCAGCCTGATCCAGTTCGACAACATCAGTTGGCTGGTGGACGCGATGCTGTCCGTGGGCTTGTTGATCAGTTTCCTCGCGGCGCTGCTGCTCAAGTCCCAGGGTTATGGTCTGTGGGCGGTGTATGTCGACCCGTTGATCCTGATCGTACTGGCGCTGACCATGTTGCCGCCGGCGTTCAAGATCCTTGGGCCGGCGCTGCGCGATGTCTTGGGGATCGCCCCGGACACGCTGGATGATCAGGTGCGCCAGGTGATGGAGGCGGCGAAAACCGAGCATGGTTTCGACGATTACGTGTCGTACGTGCAGAAGCACGGGCGGGCACGGTTTATCGAAATTCATGTGGTGTTGCCGGCGGATTATGCGTTGAGCAATGTCGGACAGCTGGATGCGTTACGCGAAGAGATTTCGGCGAAGCTGGGCAAACCGGATGCGGCGCGCTGGTTGACCATCAGCTTTACCGGGGACAAGAAATGGATCGCTTAGAGACCGCATAACGGCCATTCGCGAGCAGGCTCGCTCCCACATTGAATTGCGCTGAACACACTATTTGTGAGCCGCACAATCAACTGTGGGAGCGAGCCTGCTCGCGAAAGCGATCTATAAATCAGCGAAGATATTCAGCCAGACCGTGGTAACAAGTCGCCAAGTGATAAGGCGTAGTCGAAGGCATGTCCTTACGGCTCACCTCTCCCAATTCATCCCGACACTCATGCCAGCCACCGGCATGCAGAAACCGCTGCTGCAACGCCTGCAACTGGCGCAGCACCACCGCTTCACTGCCCTGACGCAAGGTCAGCGCGCGCAGATATTCCGCCTGAGCCCAGATCCGCTGAGTCGAGTCTCGCGGGCGTCCGTCCATTTCCAGATCGAGCATCGCCCGCACCGCGCCGGATGGCTGCACCACACCGTATTGCTCGGTGAAGGCAAACGCCCGGTCGAGCGCCGCGTGCAGTTTCGAACCCCGCAGCAACGCTGACGATTCCAGCAGGAAATACCATTCGAATTGATGCCCAGGCTCATACCAGTTATCCACAGCCCCGAGCGGTTTTTCCATCAACACGCCATATTGCGGATCGACGAACTGCTTGTGCATGGCTGTGCATAACTCCAGCAATGCCTGCTGCGTCTGTACATCTTCACGAACGGCGAGGGTGGCGAGAAACGCTTCGGCCAGATGCATCAGCGGATTTTGCAGCGGACCGGTCTGCAGGGTGATCCAGTCGCGCTCCAGGCACGCTTCGTACAAACCATCGCCGGTCGCAAAGCGCCGGCCAATGATTTCCAGCGCCGCGTTGAGCGTCGACTCGGCCAACGGATCGCCGGACTTTTCCCAGTAATGCGCGCAGGCAAACAGGATGAAGGCGTGGGTGTAGAGGTCTTTGCGCTGATCCAGCGGCTTGCCTTGTGCGTCGATGCTGTAGAACCAGCCGCCGTGTTCGGCATCATGGAAGTGCCGTTGCAGCGAGCGGAACAGCGCCGCGGCGCGGACTTCAGCGTTATCCACAACCCCGATCAGACTGGAAAACAGATACAGCTGCCGCGCGCAGGCCATCGCCCGGTAGCGCTGCGGTGGCAGCGGTTGGTGCGCGGCGTCCAGCGCCTCAAAGGGCAGCGCCATGTCGGCATTCCAGCCCGGGCCTTGCCAGAGGGGCACGATCACATTGACGAAGTGCTGTTGCACATCATCGAACAGGGCGGTCAATTCGGGCAGGGCGGTGGAGCGGGAGGCGTGGGGCATGGGCGGACGTCGTCACGGCTGGGGCGATTGCGCGACATGGTAGCAGAGAGACCGGCCTGAGCGATGTGGTGTCTGTCAGTCCGCCTTCGCGAGCAGGCTCGCTCCCACAGTGGATTTGCAGCGTACACAAAACCTGTGGGAGCGAGCCTGCTCGCGAAAGGGGCAGTTCAGGCGATAGAGATCAGCCGGCCAGCAACCAGGCCCCAGTCGCCGCCGAAGCCGCTCCGGCCAACCGCACCAACGGTGCCGCCGCCTGAGGCAGGAACCGCACCACACCATAACCCGCCGCATGCAGCGCTGCTGTCGCGGCCACGAAACCCGCCGCATACGCCCAAGGATTGCTCATGTCCGGCAACTCCAGCCCATGCGCCACACCGTGGAACAACGCAAACACCGCCGTCGCCACCACCGCCATGACCAACGGCGGACGCACTGCCAGCGCCACGGCCAGACCCAACGCCAGCACCGACGCCGCAATCCCGCTTTCCAGCGCCGGCAATTGCAGCCCTTCAAAACCGAGCATGCCGCCCATCAGCATGGTGCCGACGAACGTGCACGGCAGCGCCCAACGCGCCGCGCCTTGCTGCTGCGCCGCCCACAAACCGACTGCCACCATCGCCAGCAAATGGTCGAGGCCGCCGATCGGGTGGCTGATGCCGGCGATCAAGCCACTGTCGCCATGCCCCGGATGCGCGAAGGCCAGCGCCGGGGTCAGCAGCAGCGCCACGGCGCCAAGAATACGTTTGAGTGTCATGGATGAGCTTCCTTGTTGATCAGTGAATCAGGCTGCGGTCAGCAGGCCCTGGCGTTCGATGAAGGCGATGATTTGCTCAAGGCCTTGACCGGTTTTCTGATTGCTGAAGACGAACGGCTTGCCGTTGCGCATGCGTTTGGTGTCGCTGTCCATCATCTCCAGCGAGGCACCCACCAGCGGCGCCAGGTCGATCTTGTTGATCACCAACAGGTCGGATTTGCAGATGCCCGGCCCGCCCTTGCGCGGCAGCTTGTCGCCGGCCGAGACGTCGATCACGTAGATGGTCAGGTCGGACAGCTCCGGGCTGAACGTCGCCGAGAGGTTGTCGCCGCCGGATTCCACCAGAATCAGATCCAGCCCTGGAAAACGCCGGTTCAGTTGATCGACCGCTTCCAGGTTGATCGAGGCGTCTTCACGGATCGCCGTGTGCGGGCAGCCACCGGTTTCCACGCCGATGATCCGCTCGGGCGCGAGGGCTTCATTGCGCACGAGAAAATCGGCGTCTTCGCGGGTGTAGATGTCGTTGGTGACCACGGCGAGGTTGTAGCGCTCGCGCAAGGCCAGGCACAAGGCCAGGGTCAATGCGGTTTTGCCGGAACCGACCGGGCCGCCGATGCCGACGCGCAGAGGTTGTGTGTTCATTAATGTTTCTCCTAGGAGCGAAAGAGGCGGCTGTACTGGCGCTCGTGGGCCATGCACGCCAGGGACAGGCCGAACGCGGCGCTGCCCATGTGTTCGGGGTTGATTCGGCTCGCATCCTGCTGCGCTTGCTGCAGCAGCGGCAGCAGTTCGCTGGTCAGGCGTTGTGCGGCTTGCTGACCCAGCGGCAGGGTTTTCATCAATACGGCGAGCTGGTTTTCCAGCCAGCTCCACAGCCATGCGGCGAGGGCGTCCTGTGGGTTGATGCCCCAGGCGCGCGCGGCCAGCGCCCAGCACAGAGCCAGGTGCGGTTCTGAACATTGATCGAGAAAGTCGCGGGCGGGCGTGTCGAGTTCAGGCAAACCATTGAGCAATTGCTGCAACGAATAGCCCATCTGCCGGCTCTCCAGATGCAACTCGCGAGTCTCGCGGCTGGCGCGGTGGCTTTCGCAGAGGCTGCGCAACTCGGTCCATTGTTCATCGGCGGCTGCCTGGCAATGCGCAAGCAACAGCGGCGCTTCGAAGCGCGACAGATTCAGCAGCAACTGATCGCTGATCCAGCGCCGAGCACTGTCAGGATTGTTCACGCGGCCGTTATCCACAGCCATTTCCAGGCCTTGCGAATAGCTGTAGCCGCCAATCGGCAGTTGCGGACTGGCCAGGCGCAGCAGCGCCCAGGCCGGATTCACAGGCGTACGCCGAACTGATGGAGTTTCGGCGCGTAATTGAAGTCTTCGTCGCCGTGTCGGGAATGGTGATGGCCGCCGCCGTAGGCACCGTGTTCCGGCTGGAACGGTGCTTCAATGGCTTTGACCTGGGCGCCAAGCTGTTCGAGCATCGCTTTGAGGACGTAATCGTCGAGCAGACGCAACCAGCCATCGCCAACTTGCAGGGCGACGTGGCGATTACCCAGGTGATAAGCCGCGCGGGTCAGTTCGAAGGCGTTGGCGCAGGTGACGTGCAGCAATTGCTCGGGGCGGGCGCAGACGCGGACGATGCGGCCGTCTTCGGCTTGCAGGCACTCGCCATCAAACAGTGGCGGCTGACCGCGCTCCAAAAACAACCCGACGTCTTCGCCCTCGGCACTGAAACAGCGCAAACGGCTTTTGCTCCGCGCTTCGAAGGTCAGGTGCAATTCGGCGGCCCAGACGGGTTGGGGGTCGATTCTGCGGTGAATCACCAGCATCGGAAAACTTCCAGCTATGGACAATGATTGGTCTAGAGCAAGGGCCTTGCCAATCGGACGAGATGTAGGAAATCCCTGTCGGAGCGTAGTGGATGTTTCAAGATGTTGCGGGAATATGGAAGGTTTTGGTGCGTGAAGATTTTTTAATGCACCAAATGGAGGCTTTGACGCCGAACCAAATGTGGGAGCGAGCTTGCTCGCGAAAGCGGGGGGTCAGTGGTTTAGAAGTTGGCTGACATGACGCCTTCGCGAGCAAGCTCGCTCCCACAGGGGATTTGGTCTGGGCTGAAATAAAGGAAGGTTATTCGGTACTGCCCAGGCCTTGCCAGTGCTTGAGGCCAATAAAGATAAAGCGCAGTTGCTGGGTGATCTTCGCCTGCGGCGTCAGATGCTCCGGCAGGGCTTCGGCGGGCGGGTCGATGATGTCGGGGAGGGTGGCAAACACCGATTTGACGATCAGGTCTGCCATCACGCTCAGGCCCTCGGCGTCCAGATGCTGAAGCTTGGGCATCATCGTCAGATCGGCAGCGAGGTCCGAGCTGATGTTCTCGCGCAAGCGCCCGATCGCTTGGCGCACGGGCAGCGAGCCGCCGTACTGCTCACGGGCGAGAAACAGGAATTGCGAGCGATTGGCGCTGACCACGTCAAGAAAGATCCGCACCGAGGCATCAATAATGCCGCCCATGACGAATTCGTTGTGCCGTACCAGGCGAATGGTTTCGCGGAAGGTCTGGCCGACTTCGCTGACCAGCACCAGGCCCAGCTCATCCATATCGGCGAAATGCCGGTAGAAACCGGTGGGCACGATCCCGGCGGTTTTGGTTACTTCGCGCAGGCTCAGGCTGCCGAATCCTCGGCCGCTTTCCATCAAGTGGCGGGCAGCGTCCATCAGGGCGTTGCGGGTCTGTTGTTTCTGTTCGGCGCGGGGCAGCATCGCAGGGTGTGTTCTATGGCAGGACAAGCGCCGCACTCTAGCAAATCGGCTTTGTCGGCGTCGAACGGGAGGAGGTGGGGCGAAAGGTTTTACCGGGTCAGAAAAGTCAAAAGCCCAATCCGTTGATTGGGCTTTTTTTCCAGGCCGCCATGGGCTTAGCTCAATTTGCTGTTGCGTTCGATCACACGGTCACCACCACCTTCGGCGAGGGTTTGACCTTGTGGAGTGCGGTCGCCGCCATCAGAAGCCAGGGTTTGGCCTTGTGGAGTGCGGTCGCTACCATCGGACGCCAAGGTTTGACCCTGTGGAGTGCGGTCGCCACCGTCAGAAGCCAAGGTCTGGCCTTGTGGAGTGCGGTCGCTACCGTCGGACGCCAGGGTCTGACCTTGTGGAGTCTTGTCGTAGCCGTCCTGAACCAGACCTTTCTCTTCCAGGCGATCACGGCCACCTTCAGCCAGAGTCTGACCTTGTGGGGTACGGTCCGAACCATCAGCTGCTACGGTTTGGCTGAATACCGAGTGGCTGGATTTCACTTGCGGAGTAGCCTGATCGGCAGCGGGCAGGGCGAAAGCAGTGCTGGCTAGCATCGACAGGGTAAGGCTGAGCAGTAATTGGCGTTTCATGATGGGTTGCTCCTTGGGAGGGCGATAAAGTGGGTACGAGGGCAATGCTACTCTCGATAAGTCGATATAAAAGTTCATAAACGCAATGGTAATAATCAACAGAATTGATTGTTCTGCCGGGAGGCTCTAGATCGCGGCTTTGCGGGCGACGGTTTTGCACCGGGGTGGGTATTTCCGACTCACTCGCGCCTCGTAAAAGTGCGGGTCGCGGTAACACTGTTCGACTGATCGGTCAGATTTCACGCGGCTTTTTGCGCGGTAATCGACCTTTCGATTAAACCTGCGGCTGGTTTGCCAGTCGTAGATTTCATGAGGGCCGCTTTGGCCCGCCGTTTCAGCCGTGCGCCGCAGTCTTTGCGTGCGGTCGTGATCAGGAGCTTTGTGCATGACGCGCACTGGAAAAATCTTCAGCTGGACCTTCGCCATCCTCGTGCTGCTACTGGCCGTGCTGGTATTGATCATCGTGTTCTTCGACTGGAACCGGATCAAACCGCCGCTCAACGCCAAAGTCTCGGAAGAACTGCACCGACCGTTTGCCATCAATGGCAACCTCGCGGTGATCTGGCAGCGTGAGCCGGACGAGGGCGGCTGGCGTGCGTGGGTGCCGTGGCCGCACGTGGTCGCTGAAGATCTGAGCCTGGGCAACCCGGACTGGTCGAAGAAACCGCAGATGGTCACGCTCAAGCGCGTTGAGCTGCGTATTTCGCCATTGGCACTGTTGGCGCAACGGGTGGTGATTCCGCGCATCGACCTGACCGAACCGAATGCCGAGTTGCAGCGTCTGGCCGATGGCCGCGCCAACTGGACATTCAAGTTCGACCCGAAAGATCCGAATGCCGAGCCGTCGAACTGGGTGGTTGATATTGGCGCCATCGGGTTCGACAAGGGCCACGTCACTCTCGACGACCAGACGCTCAAAACCAATCTTGATGTGCTGATCGATCCGCTGGGCAAGCCGATTCCCTACAGCGACATCGTCGGTGCCAAAGCGGCGAAAACCGCGCAGGACAAGGGCGGCTCACCGCAGGATTATGCGTTTGCTCTGAAGGTCAAAGGCCAATACCACGGCCAGAACCTCACAGGCCAAGGCAAGATCGGCGGTCTGCTCGCCTTGCAGGACGCGAGCAAGCCATTCCCGCTGCAGGCTCAGGCGAAGATTGGCGACACCCGCATCGAACTGGCCGGCACGCTGACCGATCCACTGAACCTAGGCGCCCTCGATTTGCGCCTGAAACTGGCCGGTGCCAGCCTCGGCAATCTTTATCCGTTGACCGGTGTGACCCTGCCGGACACGCCGCCGTATGCCACCGACGGCCATTTGATCGCCAAGCTGCATGACGCGGCCGGGGCGAAATTCACCTATGAGCAGTTCAACGGCAAGATCGGCAGCAGTGATATCCATGGCGACCTGACCTACGTCGCCAGCCAGCCACGGCCAAAACTCAGCGGCGCGTTGCTCTCCAATCAATTGCTGTTCGCCGATCTCGCACCACTGATCGGCGCCGACTCCAATGACAAACAAAAGGCTCGCGGCGGCGAAAGCAAACAGCCGGCCGATAAAGTGCTGCCGGTGGAGGAGTTCAAGACCGATCGCTGGCGCGCGATGGACGCTGATGTCGAGTTCACCGGCAAGCGCATCGTCCACAGCGAGAAACTGCCGTTCAACGACCTCTATACCCACCTGAAACTCAACGATGGCGAACTGAGCCTGGAGCCGCTGCGCTTCGGCGTCGCGGGCGGCAATCTCGATGCACAGATTCGCCTCAACGGCCGCACCGAGCCGCTGGAAGGTCGCGCCAAACTGACCGCGCGCCGCTTCAAACTCAAAGAGTTGTTCCCGACCTTTGAACCGATGAAGACCAGTTTCGGTGAGCTCAATGGCGACGCCGATATCACTGGGCGCGGCAACTCGGTGGCCAAGCTGCTGGGTGGGGCCAATGGCAAATTGAAGATGCTGATCAACGATGGCGCGATCAGCCGTGAGCTGATGGAACTGGCCGGGCTCAACGTCGGCAACTATGTGGTCGGCAAGATCTTTGGCGACAAGGAAGTGAAGATCAACTGCGCAGCGGCGGACTTCGACATCAAGAGCGGTCTGGCCACCACGCAGTTGTTTGTCTTCGATACCGAGAACGCGATCATTTACATCGACGGCACGGCGAACATGGCCACCGAGCAACTGGATCTGACCGTGACGCCGGAATCCAAGGGCTGGCGGTTGATTTCCCTGCGCTCGCCGCTGTACGTGCGTGGCAAGTTCATCAAGCCGGATGCGGGTGTGAAGGCTGTGCCGCTGATGTTGCGCGGGGCGGGGATGGTGGCGCTGGGCGTGATCGCAGCGCCAGCGGCGGGGCTGTTGGCGCTGGTAGCGCCGAGTGGTGGCGAGCCGAATCAGTGTGCGCCGTTGCTGGAGCAGATGAAGGCGGGCAAGGCGCCGGTTACCGTCAAACCCACTAAATAGTCGGTGCCCGTAAGGGCCCCTTCGCGAGCAGGCTCGCTCCCACATTTGAAATGCATTCCAATGTGGGAGCGAGCCTGCTCGCGAAGGCGGTTTTGAAGGGTTACAGGTCTTTCAGGATGTCAGCCATGTCATCGGCATGCTCTTCTTCCTGCGCCAGAATATCTTCGAAGATCCGTCGGGTTGTCGGGTCTTTCTCGCCGATGTACTGGATGATTTCGCGGTAGCTGTCGATGGCGATGCGCTCGGCCACCAGGTCCTCGTAAACCATTTCTTTCAGGGTTTCCCCGGCCACGTATTGCGCGTGGGACATTTTCGACAGCATGTCGGGGTTGAACTCCGGCTCGCCGCCCAATTGCACGATGCGCTCGGCCAGGCGATCGGCGTGCTGGGCTTCCTGAGTGGCGTGTTCGAGAAACTCTTCGGCGGCCACGCTGGCATTCACACCGGTGGCCATGAAGTAGTGGCGCTTGTAGCGCAACACGCAGACCAGTTCGGTGGCCAGCGATTCATTGAGCAAGCGCAGCACCTCTTCACGGTCGGCGCTGTAGCCCTCGGTGACGGCGCCGTTTTCGACGTGTTGGCGCGCACGGTCGCGCAGTGTTTGGACATCTGACAGATGCAGGTCGTCGCTCATTTCGATCTCCTGGAGGCTAATCCGATGGGCGCCACGTTCTGCGGACGCGGTCGCTTCCTAAGCTGTGAGTCATGAGCGTTGCAAAAAGTTTTATCGGTTTACGCAACCCCTGTAGGCGCTGCCGAAGGCTGTGATCTTGGCGCCAGCCCGGACAAAACTGCCTCCCCCCGCAACCAGGCAAAAAACGCCCGCACCGGTGGATGCCGTTCGCGCCCCGGCACACACAACGCGCTGTACCCGGCGCCATCGACTTGAACCTGACCCATGAACGGCACCAGCAAGCCACTGGCAACACTCTCCGAGACCAGAATATTGCTCGCCAGCACCAGCCCTTGACCGGCAATCGCCGCTTGCAGGGCGTAATGCTCTTCATCGTATTCGCGGATCGCCGGCTGCGGGTTCAACCAGTTTTCGCCGGCCTTCGCACACCACGCTTCCCAGCCATGGGCGTAAAGCTTGGAGTTGTGCCAGCGCACGCTGATCAACGTCGGTGTGCGCCGCGCGGCCAGCGCCACTTGCTCGGGCGAGCCGTAAACACCGAATGATTCATCGAACAGGCACAGGCCATAAAGGTTCGGGTAGTCGTCGAGGCTGTAGCGCAACACCAGATCGACGCTGGCGTCCTGATGCAGATCGATGACTTCACAGTGAGTATCGAGGCGCACGTTGATGTTCGGATGCTGGGCATAAAAGCGCCCGAGGCGCGGCACCAGCCACAGTGCTGCGAAGGCGGCGGTGGTCGATAGCGTCAGCGTGCTGGCGTTGCGCTGCGGGCGCAGGGTGTCGACGCTTTGCGCCACTTCCAGCAGCGCGCCATGCAAGCTGCGAAACAGGCGCTCGCCGCCCTCGGTCAGACGAACCTGGCGCGGCAGACGCTCGAACAACGCGACGCCAAGCCAGTCTTCCAGCGAACGAATCTGGTGCGAAATCGCCGTGGGCGTGACCGACAGTTCTTCGGCGGCAGCCTTGAAACTGAGCAGCCGTGATGCCGATTCAAAAGCGCGCAGGGCGGTGAGTGGCAGCGAGGCGAACATGAAAAGCTCCATGGATGAAATGAATTCATCCCGACTGATTTTTGCTCATTTGAGGCAACGGTGTGCTGCCTGCAATCTGCAGCGACACAGCCATCAAAGTCTAGCCTCAAGGAGTTTCAGATGAGCAAAATTCTTGCGATCCATGCCAGCCCCCGGGGTGACCGTTCTCACTCGCGGCACCTGGCGGAACATTTTCTCAGTGCCTGGCAGGTGCGTCATCCGCAGGCGCAGGTGACTCGCCGCGAGGTCGGGCGGGCACTGATTCCGGCGGTCAACGAAGCCTTTGTCGCCGCCGCGTTTTATCCACAGCCTGAAGCGCGTCCATTGTCGATGCAGGCGGATCTGGCCCTGAGCGATCAACTGGTCGGCGAGTTGTTCGATCACGACCTGTTGCTGATTTCCACGCCGATGTACAACTTCAGCGTGCCCAGCGGCCTCAAGGCCTGGGTCGATCAGATCGTGCGCCTGGGCCTGACCTTCGATCACACGCTGGACAACGGCGTTGCCCAATACACGCCGCTGTTGCAGGGCAAGAAGGCGCTGATCGTCACCAGTCGCGGCGGCTTTGGTTTCGGCCCGGGTGGCGAGCTGGAAGCCTTGAACCACGCCGACCCATGGCTGCGCACGGCGCTGGGTTTCATCGGCATCAACGACGTCACCGTGGTCGCGGCCGAGGGCGAAGAATCTGCCGAACGCACCTTCGCGGTGTCGGTGGCCGAGGCCGAGCAGCGCTTGCTCGACCTCGCCCGGGTGTTCTAGGTGGCCTGGCTGTTCTTGCTGATCGCCGCCGGGTTTGAAGTGATCTTCGCCATGGGCATGAAGTACGCCGAAGGGTTTACTCGGCTCTGGCCCTCGCTGATCACCGTGGTCGCGGCGGTCGGCGGGATTTATTTCCTGACCCTGGCAATGCGCGAGTTGCCGGTGAGCATTGCCTACCCGATCTGGACGGCGATTGGCTCACTGGGCACGGTGTTCCTCGGTTTTGCCCTGCTCGGCGAGAGCCTGACGCTGGTCAAACTGGTTTCGGTCGGGCTGATTGTGGCGGGGGTGGCAGGCCTGAAGTAGGCTGGTCGTTGAGTTGTCATCATCACGGAGGATGCTTGGCGGGCGTTTTGCACGTCTTGCATCCACTCACCGACCACAAGGATGTTTGCCCATGTCGACGCGTTATCCACTGGTGCTGGTGCCGGGCATGCTCGGGTTTATCCGGCTGGTTCTCTATCCATACTGGTACGGCATCATCAAGGCACTGCGCCGTGGTGGTGCGACGGTGATTGCCGTGCAGGTATCGCCGCTCAACTCGACTGAGGTGCGCGGCGAACAGTTGCTCGCGCGCATCGATGAGATATTGCGCGAGACCGGGGCGCAAAAGGTCAACCTGTTCGGCCACAGTCAGGGCTCACTGACGGCGCGCTATGCGGCGGCGAAACGGCCGGATCTGGTGGCGTCCGTCACGTCGGTGGCCGGGCCCAATCATGGCTCCGAGCTGGCCGATTATCTGGAAAAAAATTATCCGGCCGACAGCGCCAAGGGGCGGCTGCTTGAGGCGTTGCTACGGTTGGTCGGGTGGTTGATGGCTGTTTTGGAGACCGGTTATCGCGGGCCGAAATTGCCGGTGGATATCCACGCCTCGCACCAATCGCTGACCACTGAGGGCGTGGCGCTGTTCAATCAGCGTTATCCACAGGGCTTGCCTGAGTCGTGGGGCGGGCACGGGCCGGAAGAGGTCAATGGCGTACGTTATTACTCATGGTCGGGAACGTTGCAGCCCGGCAAGACTGATCGCGGCGGGAATTTGTTTGACGGGACCAATCGAAGTTGCCGCTTGTTTGCGAAAACCTTCGTGCGTGAGCCGGGGCAGTGCGATGGGATGGTCGGGCGGTATAGCTCGCATCTTGGGACGGTGATTGGCGATGACTATCCGCTGGACCACTTCGATATCGTCAATCAGTCGCTGGGGCTGGTCGGCAAGGGTGCGGATCCGGTGCGGCTGTTTGTCGAGCATGCGGCGCGGCTTGAGGCTGCCGGGGTTTAGCCCTGAGACCGCGTCATCGTTCTTCGCGAGCAGGCTCGCTCCCACATTCGAATGCATTCCAACAGAAGGAATGCGGACACCTGTGGGAGCGAGCCTGCTCGCGAAGAGGGCCTATCAGGCAACGCTTAATTTGCGGCCCAACACGGTGGTCCAGCGCTCGGAAAGAATCACCCCGCCCAACGTCAACAGCCCACCCACCAGGTGATACATCGCCAACTGTTCCTTCAACACCACCGCTGCAATCAGCGCGGTAATCAACGGCAGCAGGTTAAAGAACAACGTCGTGCGGCTCGGCCCCAGACGCTGCACAGCCTGCATCCACGCCAGCGGCGCGAGCATCGACGCCAACAGACACGCATACAACACCAGCGGAATGTTCTGCAGGGTCAAACCGGTCTTCGGCGAAGCGGCATACAGTGGAAACAGCACGACAATTGCCACCAGCACTTGCAAATACAGCAACACCAGCGGCGGCAGGCGCAGCTGCCATTTTTTCAGCAGCGTGCTGTAGATCGCATAGGCCAGGGTCGCGATCAGCATCATCGCATCACCCATGTTCACGCCGTGTTGCAGCAGTGCGCCGAGGCTGCCCGACGACACCACCACCAGCACGCCAGCAAATGACAATACTGCACCGACCAGTGCTCCCGCCGTCAGGCGCTGCCCAAGGCTGATGATCGCCATGGCCAGCGACATCAATGGCATCAGCGACAGGATGATGCCCATGTTGGTCGCGGTAGTCAGAGTCGCAGCGAAATAGGCGAGGCTTTGATACACCGCCATGCCAAGTACGCCGAGGACGAAAATCTTGCCCAGGTTCGGACGGATCTGCGGCCAGTGCGCGATCACCGCTTTGAGCATGAACGGGGTGAACAGCAAGCCGGCCAGCAGCCAGCGGTAGAAACCGATCTCGGCGGGGAAAATCGCCCCGACCGCCAGTTTGTTGATCACGGTATTGCCGGCCCAGATAAAAATCGCCAGCAGCGGAAACGCGTATTGCATGAGTTGAAACCAGTACGTTGATGAAAGGCAATTATCCGTTGTCTGGATGCAAGCCTATACTTCGAACCGGACAACCTGCCTCTGAAACCGGACAGCATGAACAGTAAACACATCGATCTGCTGGATTTCAGCGAACTGCCGTCGGCGGTGTACTTCCGCTACGCCGATTTCAACGCCCATGAATACGCCGCGCCGCACCGCCATCCGTGGGGCACGCTGGAGTATGCCGCACACGGCGTGTTGCACATGGACGTCGATGGCAGTCGCTTCATGTCGCCGCCGCAATACGCGGTGTGGGTGCCGCCGCAGATCGAGCACAGTTTCTACAGCCATCAACCGGTCAACTATCGTGCGGTGTGCCTCGACCCGAAGGTCTGCGCCGAACTGCCGACACGCGCCTGTACTCTGGCGATCAGCGACATCCTCAAAGCGATTCTCAAGGACTTCGCCGCCCGCGACGTGAAGATTCCTGCGCTCGATGCCGATCAACGACTGGCGCAGGTTCTGGTCGATCAACTGCAACAGGCGCCGGTGCATGAGTGTTATCTGCCGTACGCGAGCAGTCCGGGGTTGCTGGCGATCCTCGAAACCTTGCAGGCCGAACCGGGCAACAATCAGCCGTTGGCGCATTGGGCGCTGCAGGTGCACGTCAGCGAACGTACGCTGGCCCGGCAATTCGTTCGGGAGCTGGGGATGAGTTTTGGCGAGTGGCGTCAGCGCTTGCGCTATCTCGCCGCGATCGAGGCGCTGGAAACATCGTGCAGCGTGCAGGAAATCGCCTTCGATCTCGGTTACAGCAGCGGCTCCGCATTCATCGCCATGTTCGCGCGGCAGGCGGGGTGTACGCCGGAGCAGTATCGCCGTAGCCATCTCGAAGGCAGGAAGGTGTAACAAGATTTGGCTACACTCCAGCAGAGGCCGCCCCCATCGGTGCGGCGACAAGGAGAAAACTCCATGAAGATGTTGCGTGTGCCGTTGTTGATGATTGGTTTGCTCCTGTGTTCCCAGGGTTTCGCCGCCACGGCGCAACAGAACAAAATGACCACTTGCAATGCCGATGCGACCGCCAAGAGTCTGAAAGGCGATGAGCGCAAAACCTTCATGAGCACCTGCCTCAAGGCAGCGCCAGCGGCCAACGATGCCAAGGCCCTGACCCCGCAGCAGCAGAAAATGAAGACCTGCAACGCCGATGCCGCCACCAAAGCCCTGACCGGCGATGCGCGCAAGACCTTCATGAGTGATTGCCTGAAGAAAAAATAACTGGATTCGGTGGGGTACCTGGTCGACGCGTCCGCTTGAGATTTGCCCTCACCCTAACCCTCTCCCAGAGGGAGAGGGAACTGACCGCGGTGTTTCAAGACATTCGTCGACCTGAAAAAACCGGGCGATTATGGATTCCATGGCGCTGTCTCAGGTCACTGGATATCCAGAGCATCCCCCAATCGGTTCCCTCTCCCTGAGGGAGAGGGGACTGACCGCGGCGTTTCAAGACATTCGTCGACCTGAAAAAACGGTCGATCATGGATTCCATGGCGCTGTCTCAGGTCACTGGATATCCAGAGCATCCCCCAATCGGTTCCCTCTCCCTTTGGGAGAGGGCTAGGGTGAGGGGGGCTGTAGCTCCGCATATTTCTAGTGCTTACCCCGGAACGCTGGCAGACTGCCAATCCTTTTACGCCGTTCGTTTTGAGGCTGTATGCCAACGTTTTCTGAGCGTCATGTAGTGTTCTGGGTCAGTTGCATCATCATTTTCGGCGGTTTGCTGCTGGTGCTGCCGCTGCGCTTGCTGCCCAGTCTGTTGGCCGGTTTGTTGGTCTATGAGCTGGTCAACATGCTCACTCCGCAACTGCAACGGCTGATCGAAGGCCGACGCGCGCGGTGGCTGGCGGTGGCTTTGCTCGGCACCCTGGTGGTGAGTGTGCTGGCGCTGATCTTCGCCGGCGCGATCAGTTTTCTCCTGCACGAAGCAGAAAACCCCGGCGCTTCCCTGGACAAATTCATGGGCGTGGTTGATCGCGCGCGTGGGCAATTGCCACCGTTCATCGACGCCTACCTGCCGGCCAGTGCTGCGGAGTTTCGCGTGGCGATCGGCGAGTGGATGAGCAAGCACCTGTCTGACCTGCAACTGGTCGGCAAGGATGCGGCGCACATGTTCGTGACGCTGCTGATCGGCATGGTGCTCGGCGCGATCATCGCCTTGCAGCGCATCCCCGACGTGACCAAACGCAAACCGCTGGCCGCCGCGCTGTTCGACCGTTTGCACCTGCTGGTGCAGGCGTTCCGCAACATCGTCTTCGCGCAGATCAAGATTTCCCTGCTCAACACCTTCTTCACCGGGATCTTCCTCGCGGTAATCCTGCCGATGTTCGGCATCAAGCTGCCGCTGACCAAAACCCTGATCGTGCTGACCTTCCTGCTCGGCCTGTTGCCGGTGATCGGCAATCTGATGTCGAACACGCTGATCACCATCGTCGGCCTGTCGCTGTCGATCTGGGTGGCGATTGCCGCGCTGGGTTATCTGATCTTTATCCACAAGCTCGAGTACTTCCTCAACGCGCGCATCGTTGGCGGGCAGATCAGTGCCAAGTCGTGGGAGTTGCTGCTGGCGATGCTGGTGTTCGAGGCCGCGTTCGGCTTGCCGGGGGTGGTGGCGGGGCCGATTTATTACGCGTACCTGAAGAGTGAGTTGAAGCTGGGCGGGATGGTTTGATTCAGAATTTGTAGTGTTTGAGCTGGCCTCTTCGCGAGCAGGCTCGCTCCCACATTTTGAGCGCATTCCTTCAGTTGAAATGCAATCTGGTGTGGGAGCGAGCCTGCTCGCGAAAGGCGCGACGCCGATTTCAGGTCAGTTCATGGCGCCATAGCGTTTCATGGCTTCAATCGCCAATCCGCTGCCAATGCTGCCAAAGATATTCCCTTCAACATGCCGCGCATTCGGCAGCATCGCCGAGACGCTGTTGCGCAGCGCCGGAATCCCGCTCGAACCGCCGGTGAAGAACACGGTATCCACCTGTTCAACCGCCACACCGGCATCGTTCAACAGTTGTGTGACGCTGCCGCGCACCCGCTCCAGCAACGCATCAATCGCCGATTCAAACAGCGCACGGGTCAGTTCCACGCTCAAACCGGCTTCGATGCGGTCCAGCGGCACATGGCGGCTGTCGGTATGGGTCAGCTGGATCTTGGTCTCTTCGACTTCCATCGCCAGCCAGTGCCCGGCGCGTTGTTCGATCAGCTTGAACAGGCGATCAATGCCGCCAGTGTCTTCGATGTCGTAGCGCATGCTGCCCAGCGCCAGGCTGGATTTCTGCGAGTACACCGAGTTGATGGTGTGCCAGGTCGCCAGGTTCATGTGGTGGCTGGTCGGCATGTAGGCGCCGCTCTTCATGCGGCTGCCGTAGCCGAACAGCGGCATCAGACCTTGCAGGCTCAGCTGTTTGTCGAAGTCGGTCCCGCCGATGTGCACACCGCCGGTGGCGAGGATGTCGTCGTGACGGTTATCCAGACCCCGACGTTCGGGCGACAGGCGCACCAGCGAGAAGTCGGAGGTACCACCGCCGATGTCGACGATCAGCACCAGTTCTTCTTTCTCGATGGTCGACTCGTAGTCGAAGGCTGCCGCAATCGGCTCGTACTGGAAAGAGACTTCCTTGAAACCGATCTTCTTGGCTACGTCGACCAAGGTGTCTTCGGCTTCCTGGTCAGCCAGCGGATCGTCGTCGACGAAGAACACTGGGCGACCGAGCACAACCTGCTCGAATTCCCGACCGGCGGCGGTCTCGGCGCGGCTTTTCAGTTGACCGATGAACAGGCCGAGCAAGTCCTTGAACGGCATTGCCGTGCCGAGCACGCTGGTGTCGTGCTTGATCAGCTTGGAACCGAGCAGGCTTTTCAGCGAGCGCATCAGGCGGCCTTCGTAGCCTTCCAGATACTCGTGCAGGGCCAGACGACCGTACACCGGGCGGCGCTCCTCGATGTTGAAGAAGACCACCGACGGCAGGGTGATCTTGTCGTCTTCCAGCGCGATCATCGTTTCCATGCCGGGGCGCAGCCAGCCGACGGTGGAGTTGGACGTGCCGAAGTCGATGCCGCAGGCACGGGCTGGAGAGGCGTCTTTCATGTCTTTCGGTTCCGGTCAAAAAAACGGCCGCGCAGTGTATGTCAGTGCGCGTCAGATTCGAAGGCCGGTCATCTGCTATTTCGCGACTAAACTGCTTGAAACTCGCAGCTTCGCCCCAAACTTGCTGGCATGGGCCGGCAGAACCACCGGCGGTCGCAAGAACCGCCGTCCACTGCCGATAAACTTCTGCTGCGCCACCCGGTCACAACCTTGAGATCGGTCAACCCGGCACGCGCGAATCGGCGCATGCTGGCATCGGCGCGAAATCGATAACGGATGGTGATTCCTTCGATGGACTTCAAAGACTATTACAAGATACTCGGCGTGGAGCCGACAGCAGACGACAAGGCAATCAAGGCTGCCTATCGCAAGCTGGCGCGCAAATACCACCCCGATGTCAGCAAGGAAAAGGACGCCGAGGCGAAATTCAAAGATGCCTCGGAAGCCTATGAAGCGCTGAAGAGCGCCGACAAACGCGCCGAATACGACGAGCTGCGCCGCTATGGCCAGCACGGTCAGCCGTTCCAAGGGCCACCGGGCTGGCAGAGCCGAGGCGGCTTTGGCGGTGGCGGTGGCGACACCGGTGACTTCTCGGACTTCTTCAGTTCGATCTTCGGCAATCGCGGCCCCGGTTTCGGTGGCGGCGAAGGTCGGCAACAACGCAGTGCAGGGCGCCGAGGGCAAGACGTGGAAATGGAACTGCCGATCTTCCTCGAGGAGACGCTGGCGAACGAGTCGAAGAAAGTCACCTTTCAGGTGCCGCAATACAACGCCAACGGCCAGCACGTCAGCAACACCAGCAAAAGCCTTAACGTGAAGATCCCGGCGGGCGTGACCGACGGCGAGCGCATCCGCCTCAAAGGCCAGGGCGCACCGGGCGTCGGTGGCGGGGCGAATGGCGATCTGTACCTGACCATTCGTTTTGCGCCGCACCCGAAATTCGATGTCGAAGGCGAAAACCTGATCATCACCCTGCCACTGGCTCCGTGGGAGCTGGCGCTGGGTGCCGAAGTGGCGGTGCCGACCCTGACCGGCAAGATCAATCTCAAGGTCCCGGCCGGCAGTCAGAACGGTCAGCGCATGCGCGCCAAAGGTCATGGCCTGAAAAACAAGGCCGGTGAGCGCGGTTATCTGTTTGTGCAACTCAAAGCGGTGATGCCGAAAGCGGCCGACGACGAGGTCAAGGCGCTGTGGCAGGAACTGGCGAAGAAAGCCGCCTTCAATCCGCGAGAGAACTTCTGAATTCGACGACGGAGTAGCCCATCATGAGCAGCCCCCTGATCGTTCAACTGGACCTGGCAGAATTCTGTGAGGCGGCCGATTTGTCGGACGTCTACGTGATCGAAATCGTCGAACACGGCATCCTCGAACCTCAGGGCGCGCAGCCCCGGGAATGGCGCTTCACCGATTACGAATTGGCCTTGGCCAAACGGGCGGTGAAGTTGCGTCGTGATCTGGAGCTGGAGTGGGAAGGCGTCGCCCTGGCGCTGGATCTGCTGGAAGAGGTGCGTTTATTGCGCGCTGAAAACCGCATGTTGCGCCAGCGCCTTGGGCGTTTGGTGGTCGAGTAGTTTTGCGCTGGGTTTGCATGGCCGGATCGACCTTGTTCGCGAAGCGTAGCCGCTTGTGCAAGGTTATTGTTTGCAGGTGTTTCTCCGGTTTTAACCGGCGAATCTCTCTGATAGTTTCGAGTAAGGATCGGCAATGGACGCCGGTCGCCGCAGCGCCAGCCATGCCGGCGGGCGCTGCGTAACGCTTACAAGGAAACGTAAAAATGCCAGTCAAACCCAAACCGCCAACGCCGGCAACGGGCCGGGTCGATGCGCCCGCGAGCCCGCGTACATCCGCTGATGCGGACTCTTCAGGAACCGGGACACCGCATGTCGCCCCAGACCCCTTTCTTCGCAAAACGCCCGGTACTACGCCTGAAACGGCTGATGGCACGCCTGAGTCCTCGGTGGCTGCGGCGACGTCGAGAGTGCATGTGCACGAGTCGACGTCCGTTTCCGCCGGGGTCAGTACTTCCGATGCCCCTGGGCTGCAGCAATACCTGATCCCCGCGTCGAGCGCGTTACCCGGCGCCGATGCCGAGGGTTTTCGCACTTTCAAGGGCCGGCAGTACGCCGATATTCAGGGTGGCGGCACGGTGTTGCTTGCCGTCGATCCGCAAACCGGTCTGCACAGGGCCCGTCTGGCGAGCGAACTGCAGCCGTCAGGGCCGGCGCTTGCATTTGATCTCGCGAGCAATCACTGGTTTGAATTGCAGGACTTCTCCGTTTCCACGCCGCAGGCTGTCATGCCGCGCAAGAGTCGTCGCTCTCCGCACAAAAGTGACGATGAGTTCGAGTTGGCCCTGGAAGAGTTGCCGCGCAATGACGCCGGTGCGTCGGAGCAGTTTTATCTGGCCTCCGAATCCATGCCGATCAAACCGTACACGACTCAAGAGCTGATGATGATGCGCAGTGAAACACGCTATTCGTTTCTCGGTAATCAACTGGGCACTTACAACCGCGCAAATAACGGCAAGTACCCGCTGCGGGACATTGCCGGCAGGCCGATCCGCATCCGTAAACTGGAGACCAAAGTGCGTCTTGTAGAAGGCGATTTGTTTACCTCCGAACAGATCAAGCCCTATATCAAGTTTGAAGGTCATGAAGATGTCGCGATGCTTTATGAGCAGAAGCTGCAATGGCGATTGTTCACCGCGGCCGATGTAAAAGTGCCCGGTGAAAAAGCCTTGGTCGGGCAGTCCATGGTGGTGGCCAACAGGCGCATCGCCAAGGGTGAGGCGATTGGTGTCTATGGCGGTGTCATTACCCCGGCACGCTTCGTAGGGCCCCATGAACAGACGTTCAGCATGCTGGCCGGAATGCGTTTGCAGTATGGGCCGGGACAATTTCTGCCCGACCCGTTGGCCATACTGGGCGACAACATCATTTCCAGAATCAACTCCAACTTTGAGTACGACGCTACAGGCAAGCCCGTTCGCCAAGCGCCGGATGGCTATAACGTTGTAGCGGTGCCATTCAATATCGAGGCGCAGCAGTGGGTCGGCAAGCAATTGGTGACCAAGGACTTTATCCTCAACGCCGTGTTCGCCTCGCAAGACATACCGGCAGGCACTGAGCTACGCCTGGATTACAACTACAACGAGCAACAGATGTCGTGGGCATTTCCCTGATTGATCAGGCAACGCCGCTGAATACGGATTTCAACGTCCGTATTCAGACGGCGACGCTTGTCAGAACAGGAAATAGCGCTGCGCCATCGGCAGTGTTTCCGCTGGCTCACACCACAACAGCACGCCATCAGCCTTGACCTGATACGTCTGCGGATCGACATCGATGTCCGGCAAGTAGTCGTTGTGAATCAGATCGGTTTTCTGCACATCACGACAGCCTTTGACCACGCCGATTTTCTTCTTCAACCCCAATGCCTCAGGCAGCCCGGCTTCCTGTGCCGCCTGACTGATAAAGGTCAGGCTGGTGGCATGCAGAGAGCCACCGTAGCTGGCGAACATCGGGCGGTAGTGCACTGGTTGTGGCGTCGGAATCGAAGCGTTGGCATCGCCCATCAGGCTGGCGGCAATCGCGCCGCCCTTGAGGATCAGTGTCGGCTTCACGCCAAAGAATGCCGGGCGCCAGAGCACCAGATCCGCCCACTTGCCGACCTCGATCGAACCGACTTCATGGCTGATGCCATGGGTGATCGCCGGGTTGATCGTGTACTTGGCGATGTAGCGTTTGGCGCGGAAGTTGTCATTGCCTTCGCCATCCTGCGGCAGCGGGCCACGCTGTTTTTTCATCTTGTCGGCGGTCTGCCAGGTGCGCGTGATGACTTCGCCGACGCGGCCCATGGCCTGGCTGTCGGAGCTGATCATCGAGAACGCGCCGAGGTCATGGAGGATGTCTTCGGCGGCAATCGTTTCGCGGCGGATGCGGCTTTCGGCAAACGCGACGTCTTCGGCAATGCTCGGGTCGAGGTGGTGGCAGACCATCAGCATGTCGAGGTGTTCATCGATGGTGTTACGGGTAAACGGCCGGGTCGGGTTGGTCGAACTCGGCAGCACGTTGGGGAAACCGCAGGCCTTGATGATGTCCGGCGCATGGCCGCCACCGGCACCTTCGGTGTGATAGGTGTGGATAGTGCGGCCCTTGAACGCGCCGAGGGTGGTTTCGACGAAACCGGATTCATTGAGGGTGTCGGTGTGGATCGCCACTTGCACGTCGAACTGATCGGCGACGCTCAGGCAGTTGTCGATGCTCGCCGGCGTAGTGCCCCAGTCTTCGTGCAGTTTCAGGCCGATCGCGCCGGCCTTGACCTGTTCAATCAACGGCTCCGGCAGGCTGGCGTTGCCCTTGCCGGTGAGGCCGATGTTCATCGGGAAGGCGTCGGCAGCCTGAAGCATGCGCGCCAGATGCCACGGTCCGGAGGTGCAGGTGGTGGCGTTGGTCCCGGTGGCCGGACCGGTGCCACCGCCGATCATGGTGGTGACGCCGCTCATCAGCGCTTCTTCGATTTGCTGCGGGCAAATGAAATGGATGTGCGTGTCGATGCCGCCAGCGGTGAGGATCATGCCTTCACCGGCGATCACTTCGGTGCCGGCACCGATGGCGATGGTCACGTTCGGCTGCACATCCGGGTTGCCGGCCTTGCCGATCGCGGCGATGCGCCCGTCCTTGAGGCCGACGTCGGCTTTGACGATGCCCCAGTGGTCAATGATCAGCGCGTTGGTGATCAGGGTGTCGACCACTTCGGCGGCCAGTAACTGACTTTGGCCCTGACCATCGCGGATGACTTTGCCGCCACCGAACTTCACTTCTTCGCCGTAGGTGGTGAAGTCTTTTTCGACCTCGATCCACAGCTCGGTGTCGGCCAGGCGCACCTTGTCGCCGACGGTGGGGCCGAACATGTCGGCGTAGGCTTGACGGGAGATTTTCATTCGTTCGCCTTGGGATTCAATTGGTTTTGAGATCGCTCGCATTACTCGCTTTCGCGAGCAGGCTCGCTCCCACATTTGATCGCGTTCTCATGTGGGAGCGAGCCTGCTCGCGAATGGGCCAGTGCGGACACCGCGTTAGTTACAGGTCGCCCATGATTCGTCCTGCAAACCCGAACACCCGCCGATGCCCGGCGTAATCGACCAGCTCCACCTCACGACTCTGCCCCGGCTCAAAACGCACCGCCGTGCCCGCCGGAATATTCAGACGCATGCCCCGGCTGGCCGCGCGATCGAAGGTCAGCGCGTCGTTGGTTTCAAAAAAGTGATAGTGCGAGCCCACCTGAATCGGCCGGTCGCCGCTGTTGGCGACTTTCAGGCTGAGGGTGCGGCGGCCGACGTTGAGTTCGATATCGCCGGGCTGGATCTGGTACTCGCCAGGAATCATCACTGGGCTCCTTGCAGAATCTTGTAATAGAGGGCGGTCGCGCGATAGGTGCCGTTCGGGTCGCAGGCGTAATCAGGAATTTCGCCGGCGCGGCTGTAGCCCAACGACTTGTAGAAATCTTCAGCCGGCGAACCCGCCTCGGTGTCGAGGTAGAGCATGCCGCGCTTGTGATGGCGCGCTTCCCGCTCCAGCGCGCTCATCAATTGCTGTCCGAGCCCGCGCCGACGGGCGTGTTCACGCACCAGCAGTTTCTGCACTTCGGCGCGATTGAGGCCGTTGGCTTTCTGGCATAACCCCAGTTGCACACTGGCCAGCACTTGCTCGTCCTGGACCACCACCCAGAGCAGCACGCTGCCTTTGTTCACATTGTCCTGAACGTCATCGAAGTAAGCGTGTGCCTGCGCGGCATCGAGATCGGCCATGAAGCCGACGCTGGCGCCGTAACCCACGGCATCGAGCAGCAGATCGATCAGACCCTGACGGTAGTGGGCAAAACTTTCCGCGTTGACGCGGCGCAGCTGGGCGGCATTCATCGGTGTCACTCCTTGTTGGTGTCAGGCGGCTCCGCGCCAGGGTTGAGGGTCAGTTGCATGAAGGTCAGGTCGAGCCAGCGGCCGAACTTGGTGCCGACCTGCGGCATCTGCCCGGTGATGCTGAAACCGGCGCGTTCGTGCAGGCGAATCGAGGCGGCGTTGCCGCTTTCAATGGCGGCGACCATCACGTGTTTGCCGCAGGTCCTGGCCCGCTCGATCAGCGCGGTCATCAGTTGCGGGCCGAGGCCGTTGCCGCGCTGATCGCTGCGCACGTAGACCGAGTGCTCGACGGTGTGGCGGAAGCCGTCGAACGGCCGCCAGTCACCGAACGAAGCGTAGCCGAGCACGCTGTTGTCGGCGTCGACGATCACCAGAATCGGATAAGCCTGGGCCTGACGCGCGCTGAACCACGCTTGACGATTGCCGAGGTCGACGGCCTGTTCATTCCAGATCGCCGTGGTATTGAGTACGGCGTCGTTGTAGATGTCACGGATCGCCGGCAGGTCGGCGTGAACAGCATCGCGAATGGAGTAAGTCATGGCGCGGCCTCAGACGATCGGTTGGTGAACGGTGACCAGTTTGGTGCCGTCGGGGAACGTCGCTTCGACCTGGATTTCCGGGATCATTTCCGCGATGCCTTCCATCACTTGCTCGCGGCTGAGCAGGGTGGTGCCGAAGTGCATCAGCTCAGCGACGGTCTGACCGTCACGCGCACCTTCGAGCAGCGCGGCAGAGATGTAAGCCATGGCTTCCGGGTAATTGAGTTTCACGCCGCGCGCCAGTCGCCGTTCAGCGACGAGGCCGGCGGTGAAGATCAGCAGCTTGTCTTTTTCGCGTGGGGTCAGGTCCATTGTGGGGTTCCGTCAGGGCAGTTTTGTGAGGTTCTTGAGGGCGAGGGGTGCCAGTTGGAGCAGCCCCTCACCCTAGCCCTCTCCCGAGGGAGAGGGGACTGATCTCGGTTGTTTTCAATGGCCGGTTCAGTCAGCGGTATTCGTTCAGGCAGTTAAATTCATTTCAAACGACTCGGTCGGGCGCCCTCTCCCTCCGGGAGAGGGCGGGGGGTGAGGGTCGCTTTCAGGTGCTCCATATTCTCGGTGACACCGCTTCGCGGCCCAGCAGCACCGGGCGTAGCATGCGCCATAAATCGATGAGCCACGCACGGGCGAGCAACGCTTCGCTGGCCAGACAACGAGCCACCAGCAGCCCAGGCAACTGGGTCAAATCCCCACGCACTTCATGGCCCAGCGAGCGACAACGCTCAAGCAACTCGGCATCAATCTCACCGGTCACCAACAACGTCGCAAACACCGGATTGCCATCCAGTCCGATCGGCGAATCAAGCAAACCGTCGCCACCGACAATGCGCTGGCGCTCATGCCAGAGCAATCGGCCATCGCGGCGAATATCCAGGTGCGCCTGAAAATGCCCACGGTCGAAACGCTCGCCACTGGCCGGACGACCCAGCGCAACCACGTCCCAGTAGAACAGCCGCGCATCACCTTCAAGTTCGATCGAGGTCGTCAATTCGGCCTGGGCAGCGCTGTAGACGATGGTCTCCTGCGGCAGCCATTCCAGCGTCGCCCCGGCCGCCACTTTCAAGTCGAGCTGCTGATAAGCCGGCCCACCGGCGCGATACCACTTGGCCGCGCCGGGGCTGGTGATCTGGGCCCAGGCGTCTTGCTCGACGCGGGCGCTGATGTCCAGTCGATCACCGCCGGCAATCCCGCCGGGCGGGTGGACGATGATGTGCTGGCAGACCTCGGGGCCTTCGGCGTACAGGTGCTTTTGCACCCGCAGCGGGCCGAGGTGCCGGCGCATGACCGGGCGCGTGCAGTCGCCGAAACGGGCGTAGGCAAGTTCCAGCTCGGCGTGCCAGCTCGGGGTAAACAGGGCAGGTGCAACAGTCGAATTCATGGTGTGTAATTATCGTTAGGAAGCTACAGATTAGTTCGTTGTACTAGATCGTTACCAGCCCGCGTACACCCTCCGCCTCCATATTTTCACCGCGACCCTGCTGAACGATCTCGCCCCGCGACATCACCAGGTATTGATCGGCCAGTTCTGCGGCGAAATCGTAGAACTGCTCGACCAGCAAAATCGCCATATCACCGCGCTCCGCGAGTTTCTTGATCACTGCGCCGATCTCCTTGATCACCGAGGGTTGAATGCCCTCGGTGGGTTCGTCGAGGATCAGCAAACGTGGACGACTGGCCAAGGCGCGGCCAATCGCAAGCTGTTGCTGCTGACCGCCGGAGAGGTCACCGCCGCGACGCTGCTTCATTTGTAGCAGCACCGGGAACAATTCATAAATGAAACCTGGGACTTCTTTGGCTTCACTGCCGGGAAAGCGTGACAGTCCCATCAGCAGATTTTCTTCCACGGTCAGGCGTCCGAAGATCTCCCGGCCCTGTGGCACGTAGGCGATCCCGGCGTGAACGCGCTGGTGTGGCTTGAAGGTGGTGATCGGTTTGCCTTCCCAATTCACCACGCCTTCTTTGGCCGGCAGCAGACCCATCAGGCACTTGAGCAGAGTGGTTTTACCGACGCCGTTGCGGCCAAGCAGGCAGGTGACTTCGCCGACTTTCACGTCGAACGAGAGGCCACGCAGGATGTGGCTACCGCCGTAGTACTGGTGCAGCTTGTCGACTTGCAGCATGTTCAAATTCTCCCCGGTGATCGTTCCCACGCTCTGCGTGGGAACGCATCCCGTGACGCTCCGCGTCACATAACGGCGGACGCAGAGCGTCCATGGCGGCATTCCCACGCGGAGCGTGGGAACGATCTGAGTCCTTAGCGGCCGAGGTAGACCTCGATCACGCGCTCGTTTTCCTGCACTTGTTCAAGCGAGCCTTCCGCCAAAACGCTGCCCTGGTGCAGCACGGTCACATGGTCGGCAATCGAGCCGACAAACCCCATGTCATGCTCCACCACCATCAACGAATGCTTGCCCGCCAGGCTCTTGAACAGTTCAGCGGTGAACTCGGTTTCCGCATCAGTCATCCCCGCCACCGGCTCATCGAGCAGCAACAATTGCGGGTCCTGCATCAACAGCATGCCGATCTCGAGAAACTGCTTCTGTCCATGAGAGAGCAACCCGGCTTGACGATTGACCGAGGTGGTCAGGCGAATCGTCTCCAGCACTTCGCTGATCCGGTCCTTTTGCTCACCACTCAAACGCGCACGCAAACTGGCCCACACCGACTTGTCGGTTTTCTGTGCCAGCTCCAGGTTTTCAAACACGCTCAGCGCCTCGAACACTGTCGGCTTCTGAAACTTGCGGCCGATGCCAGCCTGGGCGATCTGCACTTCGCTCATCTGCGTCAGATCCAGCGTTTCGCCGAACCACGCCTTGCCGTGACTCGGGCGGGTCTTGCCGGTGATCACGTCCATCAGCGTGGTTTTGCCCGCACCGTTGGGGCCGATGATGCAGCGCAATTCGCCGACGCCGATGTACAGATTGAGATTGTTCAGTGCACGAAAGCCATCGAAGCTGACGCTGATGTCTTCCAGTGTGAGGATCGTGCCGTGACGGGTGTCGAGGCCCGGACCGACGCGCTGGCCGAGGCCGATCGAATCGCGGCTGGTGCCGGCGTCCTTATTCGGTTCGACGGGAAAGAAGGCCGGTTCCAACATGAATTCCGCGCTCGCCGTGACTCTCATTGTTCACCTCGTTTCTTCAGCAGACCGATCACGCCTTTGGGCAGGTACAGCGTCACGACGATGAACAGCGCGCCGAGAAAGAACAGCCAATATTCCGGGAACGCCACGGTGAACCAGCTCTTCATGCCGTTGACCACACCGGCACCGAGCAACGGGCCGATCAGCGTGCCGCGCCCGCCAAGAGCCACCCAAACCGCCGCTTCAATCGAGTTGGTCGGCGACATTTCGCTGGGGTTGATGATCCCGACTTGCGGCACGTACAACGCACCGGCCAGACCACACAACACCGCGCTCAACACCCACACGAACAACTTGAAACCGCGCGGGTCGTAGCCGCAGAACATCAAGCGGTTTTCCGCATCGCGCAATGCTGTCAGCACGCGACCGAACTTGCTCTGCGCCAGGCGCCAGCCGATGAACAGACTCGCCACCAGCAACAACACCGTGGCCAGAAACAACACCGCGCGAGTGCCCGGTTCGGTGATGCCGAAACCGAGAATCGTGCGGAAATTGGTGAAGCCGTTGTTGCCGCCGAAGCCGGTCTCGTTGCGGAAAAACAAGAGCATGCCGGCGAAGGTCAGGGCCTGGGTCATGATCGAGAAATACACGCCTTTGATCCGCGAGCGGAAGGCGAAGAAACCGAACACCAGCGCCAGCAAGCCCGGCGCCAATACCACCAGACACATCGCCCAGACGAAGCTGCTGGTGCCGGTCCAGTACCACGGCAATTCGCTCCACGACAGGAAAGTCATGAACGCCGGCAAGCCATCACCGGCAGCCTGACGCATCAGGTACATGCCCATCGCATAACCGCCGAGGGCGAAGAACAGACCGTGACCCAGCGACAGCAAACCGGCATAACCCCAGACCAGATCCAGCGCCAGGGCGACGATGGCGTAGCAGAGGATTTTACCAACCAGCGTCAGCGTGTACGCCGAGACCGACAGGGCATTTTCCGCCGGCAACAACGACAGCAGCGGCAGGGCGATCAGCAGGGCGAGGATCACCGCACCGACGGCGATCGTGACTTTCGGGCCGGCCTTTTGTGTGGCCGTGACTAACAGAGGCTGGTTCATCAGTCGATCACCCGTCCTTTCAGTGCGAAGAGGCCTTGCGGACGTTTCTGGATAAACAGAATGATCAGCGCGAGGATCAGGATCTTGCCGAGCACCGCACCGATCTGCGGTTCGAGAATTTTGTTGGCGATGCCCAGGCCGAACGCGGCGAGCACGCTACCGGCCAATTGACCGACGCCGCCGAGCACCACCACCAGGAACGAGTCGATGATGTAGCTCTGGCCGAGGTCCGGGCCGACGTTGCCGATCTGGCTCAGCGCCACACCGCCGAGGCCGGCGATGCCCGAGCCGAGGCCGAACGCGAGCATGTCCACGCGCCCGGTCGGCACACCGCAGCAGGCGGCCATGTTGCGGTTCTGGGTGACGGCGCGAACGTTGAGGCCGAGGCGGGTTTTGTTCAGCAGCAGCCACGTCAGCACGACGACGAACAAAGCGAAGGCGATGATCACGATGCGGTTGTATGGCAGCACCAGATTCGGCAGCACTTGAATGCCGCCGGACAGCCACGCCGGGTTGGCCACTTCAACGTTTTGCGCGCCGAACAACAGGCGCACCAGTTGAATCAGCATCAGGCTGATGCCCCAGGTGGCGAGCAAGGTTTCCAGGGGGCGGCCGTAGAGGTGGCGAATTACCGTGCGTTCCAGTGCCATGCCGATCGCCGCTGTGACGAAGAACGCCACCGGCAGCGCGATCAACGGGTAGAACTCAATCGCCTGTGGTGCGTAGCGCTGGAACATCAACTGCACCACGTACGTCGAGTAGGCACCGAGCATCAGCATCTCGCCGTGGGCCATGTTGATCACGCCGAGTAGGCCGAACGTGATCGCCAGACCGAGTGCCGCCAACAGCAGAATCGAACCGAGGGACATGCCGCTGAAGGCTTGACCGAGGATCTCGCCGATCAGCAGTTTGCGTTTGACTTGAGCAAGGCTGGTTTCGGCTGCGGTGCGTACGTTGGCGTCGGCTTCAACGCCGGGTTCGAGCAAACCTTCGAGGCGCGTGCGTGCCAGCGGATCACCGGTTTCGCCGAGCAGGCGTACTGCAGCGAGGCGCACGGCCGGATCGGTATCGACCAGTTGCAGATTGGCCAGCGCCAGGCTCAGGGCGGCATGGACGTTTTCATCTTTTTCGCCAGCCAGTTGCTGGTCGAGGAATTTCAGCTGCGCGGGTTTCGCGCTTTTCTGCAATTGCTGCGCGGCGCTCAGACGGATTTTGGCGTCGGCGGCGAGCAATTGGTGGCTGGCCATGGCGGTGTCGATCAGACCCCGCAGGCGATTGTTCAGGCGCAGGGTTTTCACTTGGCCGTCGATGGTCATTTCGCCTTGTTGCAGGGCGTTGATCAATTCGATACGGGCCGGATCGGGCTGCGCGGCCCAGGTTTCCAGCAGTTTGGCTTGCTGCACAGGATTGGCCGCGACGAAGTCTTCGACGTCGCCGGCGTGGGCCAGCATCGGCAGCAATAGTGCGATGGCTATGAGAAAGCGGTGTATGGCAGTGGGCATTAGTGGTGTTTCCTTTCTTGCGGTGGCCGATGGAGCGGTGTCCGGCTGTGAATCCGCCCCTCACCCTAACCCTCTCCCAGAGGGAGAGGGGACTGACCGGGTTGTCAGGTCATCCAACACCGACCTGACATTCCTGCGTCGAACTCAGGATCTGAAAGCCATAGAGATCTGCTCCCTTCCCCCACTCCCGGAGGGAGAGGGGGCTGGCCGAGGTGTCTGGACGATGTGCTGCGACCTGCGAATTCGAGCCGAACTCAGGCTTTGAAAAACATGAAGATCGGCTCCCTTTCCCCTCTCCCTGAGGGAGAGGGCTGGGGTGAGGGGGAAATCTAAAGCCCACCTCAAAAACTGAATCCGCCTCAGTTGCTCTTCACCGCATAATCGGGCTTCTTGTCGTTGCCCTGAATGAACGGGCTCCACGGTTGCGCGCGAATCGGCCCTTCGGTCTGCCACACCACGTTGAACTGACCATCAGCCTGAATCTCGCCGATCATCACCGGTTTGTGCAGGTGGTGGTTGGTCTTGTCCATGGTCAGCGTGTAGCCCGACGGCGCGGCAAAGGTCTGGCCGGCGAGGGCCTCGCGGACTTTGTCGACGTCTGTCGATTTGGCTTTCTCAACCGCCTGCGCCCACATGTGGATGCCGACGTAAGTGGCTTCCATCGGGTCGTTGGTCACGGCTTTGTCGGCGCCCGGCAGGTTGTGTTTCTTCGCGTAGGCTTTCCAGTCCGCGACGAATTTCTTGTTCTGCGGGTTCTCTACCGACTCGAAGTAGTTCCACGCCGCGAGGTTGCCCACCAGCGGTTTGGTGTCGATGCCGCGCAGTTCTTCTTCGCCGACCGAGAACGCCACAACCGGTACGTCGGTCGCCTTCAGACCCTGGTTGGCCAGCTCTTTATAGAACGGCACGTTGGAGTCGCCGTTGACCGTCGAGATCACCGCAGTCTTGCCACCAGCGGAGAATTTTTTGATGTTGGCGACGATGGTTTGATAGTCGCTGTGACCGAACGGCGTGTAGACCTCTTCGATGTCCTTGTCGGCCACGCCTTTGGAGTGCAGGAACGAGCGCAGGATCTTGTTGGTGGTGCGCGGGTAGACGTAGTCGGTGCCGAGCAGGAAGTAGCGCTTGGCACTGCCACCTTCTTCACTCATCAGGTATTCAACCGCCGGGATCGCTTGCTGGTTCGGTGCAGCGCCGGTGTAGAAGACGTTCGGCGACATCTCTTCGCCTTCGTATTGCACCGGGTAGAACAGCAAACCGTTGAGCTCTTCGAACACCGGCAGCACCGATTTACGCGACACCGAGGTCCAGCAGCCGAACACCACGGCGACCTTGTCCTGGGTCAGCAACTGCCGGCCCTTTTCGGCGAACAGCGGCCAGTTCGACGCCGGATCAACCACCACCGGCTCAAGCATCTTGCCGTTGACGCCGCCCTTGGCGTTGATCTCGTCGATGGTCATCAGCGCCATGTCTTTGAGCGACGTTTCGGAGATCGCCATGGTGCCGGACAACGAATGCAGAATCCCGACCTTGATGGTCTCGGCGGCCTGGACGGTCCAGGTCATGCCCATCGCGGCAACGGATGCCGTGAGTGTGAAAGCCTTGATCAAACTGCGACGCTTCATTGTGCGATCTCCATGAACGTTTGAAGTTTTTCTGGTTGGCAGATGCGGACGACTGAAGGTGTGTTTTGCAAGGGCTGTGCCCGGTCGGGATCGGGCAGGAAAATGTCGTTTCAGAGCGGTCGCATGACCGCGGTGCGCACCACGAACGGACAGGGTGTGGGCGTTGGTGCGTCGAGGTGCGCCAGATTGGGGCGCGGCCTGACGCTATAGATGCGGATACATAAACGATAAACATGTACCGCGGCTCGCTTGGTCCGCAGGCACACACTCATTCGCAGCCATCCCGATTTTCTCCCAGGATTTTTTATGAATGATGTGTCTGGCCGATCCGGCCGCGCTGCAAGGACTTCCGCAAAATTCAAGCTGCCCCCTCTGAGCCCGGCGTTTCTGACTGAGGAGGACGCGGCATATTGGGCCCACACGCGCATTGCGCGGAAATCGGACAAGGAGTACGGCAGCGTTATTCTGCTGCGTCCGGATGGAAAATTCGTGGTCACCTCACCGATAGCGGGTGAACCCACACGCTTCGACTTTGGCTCCCTTCTCGAAATCGATGCCGCTGGCATGATGCTCCATCCGCTGGGCTACCGATGCGTCGCCAGCTTGCATAGCCATCCGCCGCTGCATGATGAGTTCCGCAAGGACAATCCGCGTCAGGATGAAAGGCTGGTCAGGCTCTTCATCAGTTTCTTTTCGGCGGCCGACTTCATTGGCGATGTGACGGCGCGGGATTTTTTTCGCAGCGCTTATCTGTCGGGTGCCGACGGCACATTGCTCAAATATGTGTCGAGCGGCTCGCCTGAGGAGCGCGATTACTACCTCTGGCATCAATCCGGCGCGCCTTCTGGGCATCCGTCGGGGGCTTATGAGTTGATGAGCCTGATCAACAAGCTCGCGACCGTGGGAGAACTCAAAGTCATTGTTTCGAGTGCCGACTGGGGACATTCCGTTGGGCAGGTCCCCGCAGCCTGGAAAGCCGGCGCACCTTTTTCCGCCGGTGTGATCACCGAGCTGCCTCTGATGACGCGCGTCTGCGTCAATGCCGAACGTGCCGTGCTCGCAGCGCTGAAATCCCGAGGTGCGCAGACGACGGGCCTGCTCTTGAAAAAGCGCGGTGCAGAAGAATATGTCGCGACCCATGCGCGTCCTGCTGGGCTGGACGCGTGGGATCCGGAAAAAATCTTTCCGCTGGAGGCCAGCGGTCAATTGCGCCTGCCGGCCGGCTATGCGCTGGAAGGCTTTTACTTTGCGTCACGCCCTGACCCGACGCAGTTTCCGCCGGTGCAACCGTGGCTCTATGAGAACTTTTTCACCCCGCAGGAAATGGCTCTGGCCATCGCAGCCCGTGCCCGCAGTCAACGCTGGTTGGCTGCCAGCCGGCCATTGTCGCTGTTCATGCAGGCCACAGACTACGCGATGCTGCAATACCAGTTCAGCGGCAGTCCGGTCGAAGCGGCGCTGAGTGTCGAACAGGCCGACGGCACGATCGGCGACAACGGGGTGCAATCCAGACTGCTGGCTGACACGCTTCGTCCGCGTATGTTTGTCTCGATGCTGGTGTTGGCCGGCAGGCTCAACGTCGTGCGTGGCAGTGCCTTGTGGGCGCAACTGGGGCCGGTGGATCTGCAATGGCAACCTTTCGCGCATTTCCCCTGGCCGGTGCTGAGCCGGGATTTTCTGAGCGCCGATGACGCAGCCCGGTATGCCCATGATCAGATCGGCATTCGCCGTGATCGACAGTATGCCGGGTATGTTTTTCAGCGCAGCGACAAACGCTTCGTCGTGACCGAGCCGCGGGAAGGCGATATCGACACGCTGAGCCAGGGACGGCTCTATCCGCTGGACAACCACGGGCAGACGATATTTCCCGATGATCATCGCTTGCAGGCGCGCTATGTGTCCCATGTTGCGTTGTCGCGGCTCGATCCGGTGCACGTCGGGTATCACCGCTGGACGCCGCGGGAGGCGTTGCTCAGCCTGCAGATGTTGAGCGTCGAAGAAGTGCGCCAGGCTTTGGCCGACACGCTTGTTCTGTATTGCTCTGGCGGCCGGGACAGTCTGATCCGCTACACGCCTTCAGTGACCCTGGCCGCGAAGGATCTTGCCACTCGCCTCGGCACTCGCCAGCACCCCGGCACGTTGGCCAGGGATCTGGACGCGGGAAGCAAGCGGCCGCAGGCGTTTGTCCGTGAGCAGGCGGCAGCCGGCGAGTTGGTGAGCCTGATCGATGATGCGTTGTGGGGGTATCGAGGGCCGATAGTTGCAGGCTGGGCATTCGCAGAGTTACCCCTGCCAGCGTCAACCGAGCCCCCGCCTCGCGAATTGCCTGGTCCGCCGTTATCCCAGCCGGATCTGCCGCCGTACCCCGAACTGACGCCGCCCGGGCCGACTTCGCCAGCACCGTTGCCGTGGAAACGACCGGTGCACCTTCTGTACGGCGCGCTCTTCGCGTCGGCGGACGAAGCGGCGCAGAGTCAGTACGCTCGCGATACGCGCTTGCAGGACGACAAGCGCGCATGGTTCGGATTCATTCTCAAGCACAGGGAGCGGGAGGAATTTATCGCTACCGAACTGATTCCGGTCAGTGAACGGCGCGACAACCTGTTCGATCTGGATAGCGTGTTTGCCTCTATGACCACCGAGCCCTGGTATCGATATCCCGAAGGCTTCGATCTGTTTGCCAGCTTTTATTCGCATCAGCGCGTAAAGGATCTGTCTGAGCGGCCCGCCGACTGGCTGGCGCATTACTTCATCACGCCGGACGATCTCACCGTTGCGATGTATTACTCGCCGCGGCGTCCGCTGGTCGCTTCGGACTTGCCGGCAGCGTTGTATATCGCCAACCGAGAGGGTGCGCTGTTGAAATACCGGCGCAGCGCGACCAGTAAACTGTTTCATGACAACACCTCGCAAGCGACGCTCGACAGCATCAAGCGCGATCTGCTTTCCGGTGCGAAGGTCGCGACGGATTTCGTCCAGGTGGTGGCCAGCAGTGGCGAACTGTCGGTCATCAGAACGAGCGAGTGCTGGGATCGCCCGGGCAAGGTCAAGCCGACCTGGCAGCCTTTTGCAAACCTGGAGCGGCGCTGGCTCAGCCCGGCTTTCCAAAGCGCTGACGACGCGGCGGTGTATGTCCGATCGCTTCTGCCCAGCGCTAGCGAGAAGACGTGGGGTGGCCTGATTCTGCGCCGAGCGGATGCGCTGTACGTGGCCACGCTACCGGTCGAAGTTTCACGGGAAAATTTCGACAGCACAGAGATCTTCCCGGATGAGAGCAAGCGCGCAGGCCTGTTTCCCTTGGGTTGCAAGATTGCGGCACGCTATCGATCCCGGGTCGTTCGGGAATTGTCGGTCACGTTTTCGCCGGTTCAGAAGCAGATTTACCTGAACATGCTGTCGGTCGACACCGTGTACTCGGCGTTCACTCGCCACTTCAAGGATTGGGATGAATACCTGTTCGCCCCGGACGGTGCGTTGATCTGCTATTACCCGGGTTTGTGGGAGCGCTTGCGGGCTGACCTTGCAGCGGCGCTGTCGGACAACACCAAGGTTCCCGCCAATCTCGATGCAGACGCGATCAGACAGCGCATCCGCAACGGTGAGTTGCAACCGGTTGCCTGGATCAACTCCTTGGCCAGAATCGGCTATTTGCAGGTTGTGACCGGCAGCGAAATCTGGGGCTCGCCCCGCGCCGTGGAGCAATGGACACCTTATGCCAACGATCTGCGATCTGCCGCTGACTACACCCAAGCCATGCGTGACCCGGTGTGCAGTCCGCTGTTCCTGCAGGCCGATGCGACTGCCCGTTACGTGCATGAGGCTTCGGTCAGTCGCGACACGCTGACGTTCGGATTCGTCCTGTACGCTCGCGAGGGCGTGTACCTCGCCACGTTGCCGCTGCCAGCGCAGCGTTCCGAGCTGGCGCTGGATCGGGTGTTTCCCCAAGGCCGATGGCTGCGCGGATATGCCTGGGACGCGCTGTATCTGCGTGCGCCGTTGCCGCCGGTTGGCGTTCGGGCCGATGATGTGCGCCATTTCCTTTTTGCGCCAAACGATATTCAGCAAGCCTGTAGGCGCGCCAGCACGCCTCAGGGGTACAAGCTGATTTACTTGTCCTGCGCCGACGGCGCTCTGTTGAAATGGCAATTGCATGCGTTCGAGCCTGGCGAGTTTTATGACGAGTTTGGCCAGATCAAGCTGCTTCCCAACTCGTTCGTATCGCCTGAGCAGGCAACGGTCGATGAGCGCGATATGGCCAGAGGCCGGTTCAGTTTGGCTGGGTACGTTCAGCGGATGGCCAAAGCTGGCCGACTCGAGGTCATTGAAACCAGTGACTGCTGGTCGCGTCATGGTCAGGTGACAGAAGACTGGCAGCCGCAACTTGCCGATACGCCCCACGAGCAGCGCTGGCAACGTCATCCGGTGCCGGCACTGGGACCGATTTTCAATCACCCCGACGATGCCGCGCGCTATGCCCAGCAGCGAGTGGATAAAGAAACACTTGGCCGAACCGGGTACGAAGGGGCGATTCTGGCGCGGTCGACGAGCCAGCGCTTTGTGCCCCTTGAACCGATTGCCGGTTTCGCCAATGGTGACAGTCTTCGTGAGCAGTTATTCAGTACTGCCAAGGATTCTTCATCACGCAATCCTCCGTTGAGTCTGTTCGACGGTTACACGTGTGTGGCCAGCCACCAGTTCAATTTGTCGCCCAACATCACGCTGTCAGCGGACGTCGAGCAAGTCAGGGGCAATTTCCCTGCGCCTGATCGAATGCATGCGCACACCCACGCACTGAAAAACAAAGGGCTGAATATTCAGGCCTATTACTATTCGACGCCCGAGCAAGTGTTGCTCAAGTACACCCCCGATTATTCCGCCGCCGAAAATGATCTGCTGCTGTCAGCCCGGTTTCTTGCTTTCAAGGACGGGCGATGGGTCAGTCGGTTAAGCCCTGCCGAGTTTGTCTCGCAACTCATGCAATTGGGCGAGTTGCGCGTGCTGGTCGCCGGACGCTACTGGCGTCAGACGGGGCGGATGGGCGATGGCTGGAAAATACGTCGTCAGCAATCATCGGTTGAAGGCACCGTGCGCAGAAAAGACGAGCTGTAGGCCGCAGGCGCGGGCAGATAAGGCTGCCCGCGCCTATGACGTCAGGGCGCCAGATCGGCGGTGCGCTGGGCGAAACGGGTCAATAAGAGCCTGTCCAGCAACCACACCACCACCAGCGAAGCCCCCACCAGCGGAAAGACCACCGCCAGCGCCAGCATGATCACCACGCCGGTTTTCCATTTCGGCAGGTCATGCCGCAACGGCGGTACGCCGAATTTGCCCTGTGGCCGGCGCTTCCACCAGATCACCACGCCGCTGACGGCGCTGAGCAGAATCATCAGGCAGATCAGCAGCACGACGATCTGATTGAAGGTGCCGAACATCTTGCCTTCGTGGAGCATCACGCCGATTTCCGTGGCGCGGGCAACGCTGCCGTATTGTTCGAAACGCACATCGGCGAGAACCTTGCCGGTGTACTGATCGACATGCAGGGTCGCATCGTTGCGTGGGTCATCGGCGAACACGGCGATGGTGAATACACCGGTGGCGGTGGTCGGCAGAGTGATGCTGTAGCCCGGTTCGACTTTGCGCTGAGTGGCGATGTTCTGCACGTCTTGCAGGCTGATCCCCGGTGCGGCGGGACCGGCGTTGGCGTTGCCGTGGGCCATGTGTTCGGCATGGTCGCCGGACATCGGCATCGGCGTGTTTTCCATCGCCCATGGCACGGTCTGGCGGGTGGCGGTGTTAAGGGTGCGCGCCTCGATGTCGGAGGTCGGTACGTTGTCCCACATCGCCGCCGGGAACACGTTCCACACCTGGGCGTATTGCTTGCCCCAGAAACCCGTCCAGGTCATGCCACTGAGCAGCATCACCAACAGCAAGGTCGCGCCCCAGAACCCGGTCACCGCGTGCAGATCACGCCACAACACGCGGCCGCGACTGTTCAGGCGTGGCCACAGAATGCCCGCTGCCTGACCGCGCGGCCACCACAGAAACAGGCCCGACACCACCAGCACCACACCCCACCCGGCAGCCATTTCGATGAGGCGGTCACCGACGGTGCCGATCATCAATTCGCCGTGAATGGCGCGAGCGATGGCTTGCAGGTTTTGCTTGGCATCCTGTTCGCCAAGGATGTCGCCATGGTACGGATCGACGAATACGTTGAGTTCCTGGCCGGCGTTCTTCACCACAAACTGTGCGCTGCGTTCGGCATTCACCGGCGGCAGGTACTGGGTGATCTGGCCTTGTGGATAAGCGCTTTTTACCCGCTGCAGCAAGTCGTCGGCCGGCACTGTGTGATGGCCGGCCGGGACGTTGAGCAGGCTGCTGTACATCAGCGAATCGAGCTGCGGTTTGAACAGGTAGATGATGCCGGTCAGGGCCAGCATCACCATGAACGGGGCGACGAACAGGCCGGCGTAAAAATGCCAACGCCAGGCCAGGTTGTAGAAATTCGGTTTGGGCTGTTTCATCACGTGTGCTCCGCTTGGCTTGGATCTTCTAGTTGTTCTGCAACCCTGTGGGAGCGACGGTGCGACGATTCGACCTGCTCGCGAAGGCGTCGTGCCAGACGACATCAACGTTGGATGTGCCGTCCCCTTCGCGAGCAGGCTCGCTCCCACATGGGTGGGTGTTAGAAACTCATGTCGACCTTGGTCCAGAGCGTGCGCCCCGGTTCATTGATCGCTTGCGGGTCGTTGGCCGGGTAGCCGAATCCGGCGTTGCCCGCCAGGTTCAGGTGTTCGGCGTAAGCCTTGCCGAACAGGTTGTCGACGCCGCTGCTGACCTTCCAGTGTTTGTTGATCCGATAGGCACCGTTGAGTGAGAACACGCCGAAGCCGGAACTCTTGTCGTAATCCTTGCCGACCACGTTGCCCTTGTTCTGGTCGATACGGTTTTGCGCGGCAACCACCCTCCACAGTGCGCCAGCGCTCCAGTTGTCTTCGGTATAGGTCAGGCCGAAGCGTGCATCCAGTGGCGGCATTTGCGGCAGGGCCGTGCCGTCGCTGCTGTTTTTGCCCCAGGCGTAAGCCAGGGTCGCATCGGCTTTCCAGTTATCGGTGAGTCTGTACGCGGCACCGAGTTCACCGCCCATGATTCGCGCGTCGATGTTCTCGGCGCGCGAAGTACTCATGCCCATCATTCCCGGGGTGTAGTCGAAGAGGATGTAATCGCGGATCACGCCGACGTAACCCGAGGCCCAGGCTTCGAGTTCGGCGCTCTTGTAGTTCACGCCGAAGTCGAACTGGGTGGTCTTTTCCGGTTTGATCGAATCGAACGCGTTGACCGATTCCGCCGGGCCGGACTTGGGCGAAAACAGCTCCCAATAATCCGGGAAGCGCTGCGCGTGACCGAGGCCCGCATAGAGCGTGGTCGGACTGTCGGCCAGGTCATGCTCGTAGCGAATGAACCCGCTGGGCAGGGTGTCGGCGCGGGTATCGTCGGCGGTCGGGCTGGGGCGGCTCATCATTCCCGAACCGGTGGTTTGCCGGTAATCCTTGGCTGAAGCACGGTCGACACGGGCGCCGGTGATCAGCCGATCACGGTCGGCGGCGTACCAGGTCATCTCGCTGAACACACCGTAGTTATGGAAATCGGCGTCCTTGCTGTACGGCTGATCCTTGTAGGTGTCGATGCCCATGCCGCTGCGTTGGCGGTGTTCGTTGGTCTGCGCGTCGAGGCCGGTGATCAGCTGAATATCAGCCCAGCGCCAGGTCGCCTTGATCCGTGCGCCGAGGGTGCGGCGGTCGACATTGGACGCCATCGGGCCCGCCATCATCCCGGTGCCGGACGGCGTGCGCAGGGTGTAGTTGTCCATCACGTGGTCGGCGTAGTTGTAGTAGACCTGCGCTTCGAGTTTCTCCAGCACGTCGGTGATGCTGGATTTTTCGAAACGCAGACCGAGGCTTTCCCGCAGGAACTGCGAACCGTCCATGCCGCGCCCGGCGTAGCGCGCTTCGCCGTCGCCCTTGCCGGCGGTGAGTTCGATCAGGGTGTCGGCGTCTGGCGTCCATCCGACCGCGATGTCACCGTTCCACTTGTCGTAGCGCGAGGCGACGATATCGTTGTTGCCGTCGCGGTAATCGTCGGAATGCGCGGTGTTGCCGATCACTCGCACGTAGCCCAGCGGGCCACCGGCAGCGGCGTCGACGACTTTGTCGAAGCGTCCGTGGGACCCGGCCAGAATGCTCGCATTCACCCGTGTGCCGAGTTCGCCAAAGCTCTCCGGCTCACGATCAAACAGCACCGTACCCGCCGACGCGCCCGGCCCCCAAAGCACGGTTTGCGGGCCTTTGATCACGGTCAGTTTGTCGTAGGTTTCCGGCGAGATGTACGAAGTCGGCGCGTCCATCCGCCCGGGGCAGGCACCGAGCATCATGCTGCCGTTGGTGAGGATGTTCAGGCGTGAGCCGAACATGCCGCGCAGCACCGGATCACCGTTGGTGCCGCCATTGCGCACCAGGGCGAAGCCCGGAATGGTCTTCAGATAATCGCCGCCGTCACTGGCCGGCACCGGTTGGCGCGGATCTTTTGGATTGGTGACGATGGTCAATGGCGAGCTCGGCGCAATTGCGGTGATCACCGTTGGACTGAGTTCTTCGTTGTGGCCGGCGTGATCATCGGCCAGCACCAGCGGGGACAGCAGAACGCCGCAAAGGACGGCGGTAGCGTGCCTGAAACGAATCCGCGATTCGTTCAAAGCGAAGGACGCCGGGGCAAAACCCGAGCGTGGAACAGCAGCAAACCTGGACATGACAATTTCCATCAAACAGTCGTAAACGACACGGCCGGCAGCCTGAAGCTGTCTTCTCAACCGTGTGTAATCAAAGGTGCGTGTTTACGTGGCGATGGGCGGGGCGCGGGTGCGGGCGCCGGGGAAGAAGGTCTGCCGGGCATGGCCCAGGCGTGGGGAGGGCGGGGTGAAGGTGTTGAGCGGTGGGATGTTGAAGGCGACGAAATCGCCGACGCCGGTCAGTGCCGGGCAATTGAACAGCAGGCTGCAATAGCCGCACTTTTCCCACAGCACGTGGTGCGAGGATTGTGGCGGGCAGTGTTCGGCTGAGGGCTTGGCGTCGTGGCCGCTGTGATCCATACGCGGCATGTCCATCGACATGTCCATGCTCATCGGCATCGATGTCGAGGCGTGCTGATCCATCGGCATCGACTGAGAAATCAGTGGGCCGATGAAGATCATCAACATGGCGAACAGGGCGATCCAGCTGCCGCGAGTCAGAGTTTGAGTCTGACGGCGTTGCCGCAAAGGCCTGGCGCTCAGCGGGCGCATGGGCGGAGTCTGCCGAAAGGCTTACTGAGCGTGCGCGTGGGCCTGCGTGGTTTCCGGTGGCTTCTTCTGCACCGAGACGTCGACGGTGACGTCACCGGCCTTCTCGAAATGCATCGTCAGCGGGAAGCGTTTGCCATCGCTGAGCAGGCTTCGATCGGTCGGGTTGAGCAGCATCACGTGCCAGGCCATCGGCGCGAATGTTACGTTGCCGCCGGCCGGGATTTCCACGCTCGGCACTTGCTGCATCTTCATGAGATCGCCCTGCATGACGTGCTCGTGCAGTTGGGCTTCGGGGGCGATGGGCGAGTCGACGCTGAGCAAACGGTCGGCAGTTTTGCCTGCATTGTGAATGATGAAATACGCGGCGACGGTCGGCGCGTTGGGCGGCAGCTCCTGCGACCATGGGTGGGCGATTTCCAGCTCGCCGGCCTTGTATTCGTGGGCATGGGCAAAGCACGCCGGCAGCAATAGCGCAGCGATTACGATGAGTTTGTTCAACATGGCAGTCTCTCCAGAACGATTTGAAACGCAGGTCAATTGCGCGAACAAATCAAACCAGAGGGGAAGCACGGGGATTGAGACTCGGCCATTGCTGGCGCGGCGTGGGTGTTTGCAGTGAGGCGGGCGCCACGCTGCGATTACTTTCGTAACGGGCGAAATACAGCTGCGGCGAGTGCGCCGGCAGCGCCACCAATGGCGCCGAGCCCGAGCAGCACCAGCAATGCTGCATGTTCGAATGAGTGTCGTTGGTCGGGGCTTTTTGATCGCTGGCGCCGATGTTGATCGCCACCATCTTGGTCCCGCTGCCGGTGCAGAAACTGCTCCAGAGCCATTGTTCGGCCGGTGAACTGGCCGCCTGCGCCATCGCCCCGGTCATCGGCATGGCGAGCATGTTGAACAGCACTGCAAAGCAGGCGATCCAGGCAATTGCTAGCCGGTGTCGGTTCATGGGACAGATCCATTGGGTGGGCGATCAGGCGCGGCTATTTAGCCTGATCAGGGCCGATAAGTAAAAAAGCGTCGTGCGGTTTGGTGTCGCAGCGCTGCCTGCAAGAGCTTGAGAAGCCTGCGCCCCAGCTCGATTTCGCCGTTATAAATGAGTGTAGCGGCTTCGATTCGCATTGCCTGGGCGAAATTCGAGTCGCTTTCTATTCGTGCACGAATGGTCTGCTTGTAGTCTCGGAGCGCCACCCGGTTGAGCTGCCCATCGCCCGAGTCTTCGATCTCACAACCCTTGATGTATTCGCTAAGATCGGCAGGCGTTTTGAGGTAATCCTTGACGTCGAAACGGGAGAATTTTTCTGACATTGGATGTGTACGCCCTTGGAATCAAAGACGTTGAGCGTAGAGGTGGACGCTGACTGCCGATAGTCAGTGATTCGTTAAGTTGTTGTGGGCAGTGTCCGGCGCGTTTGTAGGATTCAAGTCAGATATCCAGTCGAGCCCGTGACATTGTGGGAGCGAGCCTGCTCGCGAAAGCGGTGGGGCAGGCAATGATGTGCAGACGTTGCCGACGTCTTCGCGAGCAGGCTCGCTCCCACAGTGGTCGGTGGCGAACACGTAGTCTGTGTACGTCGCGAACCTTGTGGAAGCGGCGGTGCGACGATTCGACTTGCTCGCGAAGGCGTCCGTGAGAACTGCGCTTGTTTTTAGATAAGGTTAAGGGGCGCAAGGGCCATGAGGATTGCGTCGACCGAGGCAAACTCCCGATCAACCCCCGGCAACCCCGGTCGCTTCAACACAATCACCGGCACCCCACGCTCGCGCGCCACTTCCAGCTTCGGCTCGGTCGCGGTGCTGCCGCTGTTCTTGCTGATCAACACATCGATCTGCCGCCGCTCGAACAGCGCTCGCTCATCCTCCAGCAGAAACGGCCCGCGGGCGCCGATCACTTCGCAGCGTTCATTGCCCGGATAGACGTCGAGGGCGCGCAGAGTCCAGAACTGCTCCGCAGGGATTTCATCGAGGTGCTGCAGCGGTTCGCGGCCGAGGGTGAACAGCGGTCGGCGAAACGGCTTGAGGGCAGCGATCAACTCGGCCCAGTCGCTGACTTCGCGCCAGTCATCACCGGGCTGCGGCTGCCACGCCGGACGGCGCAAAGCCCAGCAGGTGATGTCGGTCAGTCGTGCGGCGGTCGCGGCGTTCTGGCTGATCTGTGCGGCATAGGGATGCGTGGCATCGAGCAGCAAGTCGATGCCTTCGTCGCGAATGAACTGCGCCAGCCCTTCAGCGCCCCCGTAGCCACCGACGCGCACCTGACAAGTCAGATCCGTCGGCACCCGGCCAACACCGGCGAGGCTGTAGATATGTTCTGGCCCGAGCGTGCGGGCAATCGCCAGCGCTTCCGTCACGCCGCCCAACAGCAGAACCCGCTTCATGCAAAACCTCCGGCGTGCCCGACGATCCCGCCCTGACGATCAATCGCAAACACCTCGACCTGCACCTGCGCCGGCACCACGCTGCGGGCAAAATTCAGCGCATGGCGGCAGACTTCATCACCGAGCGCGATCCCTGCCGCACTGGCCATGGCCAGCGCCTGCTGACTGGTATTGGCCTCACGAATGCCTTGCAGCAATGGCTCATCGGCGCCTATCGCTGCCGCCCACTCCGCCAGTTGCGGCAAATCAATACTCGAGTGCCGCGAATGCAAATCCATGTGCCCGGCGGCCAGTTTGCTGATCTTGCCGAAGCCGCCGCACAGGCTGAGTTTATCCACAGGTACTTTGCGCAAATGCTTGAGCACCGCGCCGACGAAGTCACCCATTTCGATCAGGGCGATTTCCGGCAGATCGTAGACCCGGCGCATGGTGTCTTCGCTGGCGTTGCCGGTGCAGGCGGCGATGTGCAGGTAACCATTGGTTTTCGCCACGTCGATGCCTTGATGAATCGAGGCGATGTAAGCCGCACAGGAAAACGGGCGGACAATGCCGCTGGTGCCGAGGATCGACAGCCCACCAAGAATGCCCAGTCGCGGATTCATGGTTTTCAGTGCCAGCGCTTCGCCGCCCTCGACGTTGACCGTGACGTCGAAGCCGCCGGCATAACCAGTCTCGGCGGCGAGCAGCGTCAGGTGATCGCTGATCATTTTGCGCGGTACCGGGTTGATCGCCGGCTCACCGACCCCGAGCACCAGTCCCGGCCGGGTCACGGTGCCCACGCCGGCACCGGCATTGAAGCGAATCCCCGGCTCGGCCATTAGCCTTACCCGCGAATAGAGCAGGGCACCGTGAGTCACGTCGGGATCGTCGCCAGCATCCTTGATCGTTCCGGCCTCGGCGCCGTCATCGGTCAAACGACAGAACTCCAGTCGCATCTGCACCTGTTTGCCTTTGGGCAAAACAATCTGCACCGCATCGGCGGAGTGTCCGCCGAGCAACAGACGCGCGGCGGCAAGGCTGGTGGCGGTGGCGCAGCTGCCAGTGGTCAGGCCGCTGCGCAGCGGCGCAGGTTGTTCGGCAGTTTCGTCACGCATCGAGGGGTTTGACCAGATCGAGCAGGGTGATCGGTAGCGCCTGACGCCAGGTGTCGAACTCGCCGAGCGGTTGCGCCTGGGCGACATGGATACGCGTGAGTTCGCCGCCATGGCGTTCGCGCCAGTTCATCAGGGTGACTTCGCTTTGCAGGGTCACCGCGTTGGCGACCAGACGGCCACCGGGCTTGAGTTGCTCCCAGCAGGTTTCGAACACGCCCTCACGGGTGACGCCGCCGCCAATGAAAATTGCATCCGGGCGTTCCAGTCCGTTCAGCGCCTGCGGCGCCTTGCCGCGAATCAATTGCAGACCGGGCACGCCCAACGCATCGCGGTTGTGCTCGATCAATTGCTGGCGGCCGTCATCGGCTTCGATGGCCACGGCGCGGCAACTGGGGTGCGCGCGCATCCACTCGATACCGATCGAGCCGCTGCCGGCGCCGACATCCCAAAGCAATTCGCCGGGGGTCGGGGCAAGGCGGGCGAGGGTGATGGCGCGTACGTCGCGTTTGGTCAATTGGCCGTCGTGCTGGAATGCCGAGTCTGGCAATCCAGCTAGGCGTGACAGGCGCGGGGCGTCGGCATCGGCCAGGCATTCGATGGCGATGACATTGAGGTCGGCTATCGGCGCGTCATCCCAGGCGCTGGCGCTGCTGTCGATGCGTCGTTCGGTGTCACCGCCGAGATGCTCGAGAACGCACATCCGGCTCGAACCGAAGCCGCGCTCACGGAGCAGTTGTGCAACAGCAGCCGGGCTCTGACCGTCGTTGCTCAGCAACAACAGACGCACGCCACTGAATAATTGCGCATTGAGCGCCGCCAGTGGTCGGGCCACCAAGGACAGCGTTACCACGTCCTGCAACGGCCAGCCGAGACGAGCGGCGGCCAGCGAGCAGGACGACGGTGCCGGCAGGATCAGCATCTCGTCGCTCGGCACCTGACGGGCGAGGCTGGCACCGACGCCGTAGAACATCGGGTCACCACTGGCCAGCACGCAGACCGCTTCGCCACGCTGGGCCAGCACCGGCGCGAGGGAAAACGGGCTCGGCCACAATTGCCGTTCACCGCGAATGCACACCGGCAACAAATCAAGTTGGCGCTGGCCACCGACGATCCGCGAGGCGCCCAACAGGGCACGCCGGGCGTTTTTGCCCAGGCCCTTGAAGCCGTCTTCACCGATTCCCACTACCGTCAGCCAGGGTGACATCTATATTCCTCTAAACACGCCGTTCCGACGGGCAGACTTTTCATGCCAGCGGACAAAGCAGGCATAATACCGCGCCTTCGCCCGCGAAGCGCCTTTCCCACGCAGCCGGTCAGCCCCTTGAACGAACGCCCGATGTCCACCGCCTTACGCCCCTCGGCCTGCCCGGGGTTGCTGCGTATCGTCCAGGCACTGGACGGCGGCATCTGCCGGATCAAGCTCAATGGCGGTTCGATCAGCGCCGATCAGGCTGATGCAGTGGCCGATGCAGCCGAACAGTTCGGCGGCGCGATCGAGGCGACCAACCGCGCCAATCTGCAGATTCGCGGGATCGGTAAGCAATCCGCAGCGCTGATCGAGCGTCTGCTCGCCGCCGGTCTCGGGCCGCGCACGGCGGCCGGTGACGATGTGCGCAACCTGATGCTCAGCCCTGCGGCCGGGATTGATCGGCAGATGCACTTCGACACCCGGCCCCTCGCCGAACAGATCCTCGACACGCTGCAAAGCCATCCACGTTTCCACGAGCTGAGCGCCAAGTTCGCCGTGCAACTGGATGGCGGGGAAGCCCTGGCGATGCTCGAACATCCCCATGATCTGTGGTTGTCGGCGTTCGAGCGTGACGGTGAAGTGTTGCTGGCGTTCGGTCTGGCCGGATGTCCGGCGGATCGCGCGGTCGGCGCGGTGGCGCTGGGACACGGCCATGCACTGGTGGTGGCGGTACTGGAATTGTTTCTTGAGTTGGCGCGCCCCGAGCAAACACGCATGCGCCATTTGCTCGACGAGTTGCCGCTCTCGGCGTTTATCGAGCAACTGAGCACGCGCTTGCCGATCAAGCCTGTCAGCCATTGGCAGCGCACGGCCGTTGCGGACGATCTGCACATCGGCATTCATCCGCAAAATACCTCGGGGCGGGTGTACCTCGGCGCGGTGCCGGCGCTGGGCCGTCTCGATCCGACAATGCTGCGCGGGGCCGCGCAACTGGCCCGCCAGTTCGGCAATGGCAGCCTGCGTTTCACACCTTGGCAAAGCCTGCTGGTGCCGGATGTGCAAGCCAGCGATGCGGCGCAAGTACTGCAAGGTCTTGAACAACTGAACCTGTTGACCCGCGCTGCCGAACCCCTTGCACGCCTGATCGCCTGCACCGGCTCCAATGGCTGCGGCAAAGGCCTGGCCGACACCAAGCAGGACGCGCGTCATCTGGCGACGTTGCTGCCCTCGGCCCTCAACGTCCATCTCAGCGGTTGCACGCGCTCTTGCGCCGCCGCCCACTGTGCCCCGGTGACGTTACTGGCCGTCAGTGCCGGTCATTACGACCTCTATTTTCGCGATGCAACGCAGCCGGGTTTCGGCGCGCTGCACGCACGCAACCTTACTATTGAAGCGGCCGCGATCTTGCTCGACGCCCGCTCTCGGAGCCCCCTTGATGCTTGATTACATCCGCGATGGTCAGGAGATTTATCGCAACTCCTTCGCGATCATTCGCAGCGAGGCCAATCTGGCGCGCATCCCGGCCGATCTGGAAAAACTCGCAGTGCGGGTGATTCATGCCTGCGGCATGGTCGAGGCGGTCGACGGCCTGCAATTCTCCGAAGGCGCGGGCAAGGCCGGGCGCGATGCGCTGGCCGCCGGTGCGCCGATCCTCTGCGATGCGCGGATGGTCTCCGAAGGCGTGACCCGTGCGCGTCTGCCGGCCAACAATCAAGTGATCTGCACCTTGCGTGACGAGAGCGTGCCTGCGCTTGCCCGTGAACTGGGCAACACCCGTTCCGCCGCCGCGCTGGAGTTGTGGCGTCCGCATCTGGAAGGCAGCGTGGTGGTAATCGGCAACGCGCCGACAGCGCTGTTCTATCTGCTGGAAATGCTCGACGCCGGCGCACCGAAACCGGCGCTGATTCTGGGCTTCCCGGTCGGTTTCGTCGGTGCCGCCGAATCGAAAGCCGCCCTGGCCGCCGACAGCCGTGGCGTGCCGTTCGTGATCATGCAGGGCCGCCTCGGTGGCAGCGCCATGGCTGCGGCTGCCGTCAATGCCCTCGCCACGGAGATCGAATGATGCAGGCCAAAGGACGTTTGATTGGCCTGGGCGTCGGCCCGGGTGATCCCGAACTGATTACTGTCAAAGCCCTGCGCCTGCTACGTGAGTCGCCGGTGGTGGCGTACTTCGTCGCCAAGGGCAAAAAGGGCAACGCGTTCGGCATCATCGAGGCGCACCTGCAAGAAGCGCAGAACCTGCTGCCGCTGGTCTACCCGGTGACCACCGAAGCGTTGCCGGCGCCGCTTTCCTACGAGCAAGTCATCAGCGATTTCTATGACGAAGCTGCCGAGACGGTCGCCGCGCATCTGGACGCCGGTCGCGATGTCGCGGTGATCTGTGAAGGTGATCCGTTCTTCTACGGCTCCTACATGTACCTGCACGATCGCCTCGCCACTCGCTATGAAGCGCAAGTGGTGCCGGGCGTTTGTTCCATGCTCGGTGGCGCTTCGGTGCTGGGCGCGCCGCTGGTGTATCGCAATCAGAGCCTGTCGGTGCTCTCCGGCGTGTTGCCCCATGAAGAATTGAAGCGCCGTCTGGCCGATGCCGACGCGGCGGTGATCATGAAGCTGGGGCGCAACTTCCCGAAAGTGCGTCAGGTACTCGAAGAACTGGGTCTGGCCGAGCGCGCGCTGTACGTCGAACGCGCAACCATGGCCAATCAGAAGATCGTGCCGATGGATCAGGTCGAGCCGATGTCGTCGCCGTACTTCTCGCTGATCATCGTGCCGGGCGAACGGTGGCAAGGCTGATGACTCAATCCACGCCAGCCATCGTCATTCTCGGTCAGGGCAGCCTGGCCACCGCGCGGCGCATTCAGCAGGTCTACCCAGCGGCGCAGATCCACGGCCTTGCCGGGCGCGTCGACGGCGCTGATTGCACCTACCAGGAATTTGGCGCGACCCTGCGTACGCTGTATCAACAGGACACGCCGATCATTGCCCTGTGCGCGGCCGGCATCGTCATCCGCACGCTGGCGCCGCTGCTGCTGGAAAAGGGCGCTGAACCTGCGGTACTTGCCGTGGCCGAAGACGGCAGCGCCGTGGTGCCGCTGTTGGGCGGCCTCGGTGGGGTCAATGTCATGGCGCGGGACATCGCAGCCGGGCTGCAAGTCGCCGCGGCGATCACCACCAGCGGCGAGTTGCGTTTTGGCACGTGCCTGCTCAATCCACCGAGTGGTTACGCATTGGGCGATCTGGAACTGGGCAAGCGTTTCGTTTCCGATCTGTTGGCTGGCCACAGCGTGCGCATCGAAGGCGCGGCGCCGTGGCTGGATCAGGCGCAATTGCCGGAAGATCCGCAGGCGCAGCGCTCGATTCATGTCGGCAGTGCCGCGCGTGAAGCGAGTGCCAGTGAGTTACTGATCTATCCACGCAGTGTGGCGGTGGCGGTGAGTGCTGAAACATCAGACCTGACGGATGCCGTTCGCAGTGCCTTGCAGCAGGCGAAAATCGCCGTGCAATCGTTGGCCTGTCTGTTGGCCAGCGAGACGCAAATGGCTGCGCCACATTTGCGTGAAGCGGCGCTTGAACTGGGTGTGCCGCTGCGCTTTGTCGCGGCACAAAGTGACATCGAAACCCTGGCGCGAGTCGCAGTGCCCGCGGCGACAGTCGTGGCCGGCCACGGCATGGCAATCGCAATTGCCGAGCAGCCTCTGGATGTTTCAAAGATTGGCCGGCCACGCGGTCGTCTCGCGGTGATCGGCCTCGGCCCCGGCGCTGTCGAACTGATGGTGCCGGCGGTGAAAGCCGAGCTGGCCCGCGCCACCGATGTACTGGGCTACGAAACTTACGTGCGAATGGCCGGGCCGTTTCGCGACGATCAGGTGCAGCACTGCACCGACAATCGCGAAGAGATGCAGCGCGCCCGTCACGCCTTCAGGCTGGCCGCCGAGGGGCGCTCGGTGATCGTCGTGTCGTCGGGCGATCCCGGCGTGTTCGCCATGGCCGCTGCGGTGCTTGAAGCGTTGCACGAGTCGGCTGATCCGGCGTGGCACAGCGTCGACCTGGAAATCCTCCCGGGCGTGTCGGCCTCGTTGGCTACCGCCGCGCAGGCCGGTGCACCGCTGGGCCATGACTTCTGCGTGATGTCGCTGTCGGACAACCTCAAACCCTGGTCGATCATCGAGAAACGTCTGGATCTGGCCGCCGAAGCGGATCTGGCGTTGGCGTTCTACAACCCGATTTCACGCGCGCGTCCGTGGCAACTGGGCCGGGCACTGGAAATCGTCGCGCAGCATCGTGCACCTGAAACGCCCGTGGTGTTGGGCCGCGACATCGGCCGTCCGGGTCAGACCTTGCGCACCACGACGTTGGGCGCGTTGACGCCGGAGCAGGTGGACATGCGCACCATGGTGTTGATTGGTTCTTCCACTACCTGCACCTTTCCCCGCGCCGGCGGGGATGATTGGGTCTACACGCCGCGCTGGTATGGCGAAAAACCGCTTTCCTGAGCATCACGCCGAGGCAAGTTGTAAATAAGTTGCCTCGGTGAGATATCAAGTCGAAATTCCCTGTCAGCCGATAAGGTTTAAAACAGAGCGGTGTCTCCGTCAGGAGCACCGCTTCGTTTGTTTATCGAACCATTCGTCATGCAGCTGTTTGTTACCGGATCATGCGTGCGATGAACTTATCTGTCGTTTGATGTTTCTTGAGAAATTATTTGAGTTTTGTGCTTTTTGAAGTTGTCGCGCCGGCAGAATAACTTCGTCCAGGATTCTCTCAATGAATAAAGGATGAAGTCTGATGGGTGTCATGGAGCAATATGTCGGCGCGTTCAATTTTATTTCGCCTGATGAATATTCTGCGCTGAAGCGAACATTCAAGGCACTTTCCGGCTCTGCCGAATATGCAATGTTGGTAGCGCTTTACGAAAATGCCGGGCAGGCCACGAGTCTCACTGAAAAACTGCAAGTTGTAACACTCTTCCTGCAAAACCTTGAGCGCCTGTCACATCGCAACTCAGCGCCCGTGCCGGCGTTGATCAATACAGTTGAAGATAAACTACGAGACTATGCCAGCCGTTTGGTCGGCACTGTCAACATGCTCAGTGATGTACCCAGCCCGGTACCCGCAATCATGCACTTTGTCTGGGTGGGCGGCAGTGAAGTTGGCAATATCCAGCGCGATTACATGAATATCTGGCGCCAGGTGCTGGCTGCCGAAAATTACCAGTTCAATCTTTGGTATGACAGCGATGCATTGCTCGCTTTCGAAATGAATCGGGTTATATCCGACAGTGCCAGAGTAGATGCGATGGAGTCGGGCGGCGACACGCTGACCAGCCCCAGTGAGCTGGCAAAGATGATTGAAGATCGTGCGCGTGTATTGAAGCGCGAGATGTTTGAATACCTGCAACTACCGCAATGGCAAGGCCGCGCTGATCAGGCCCGGATCGATTTGATGGTGCGTGCCTACGGCAAGGACCGCGCAACGCTGGAAGCCTTTCGTCAACGCTGTTTGCAAAGCCATCAGCAAATGGCCGGCACCGATTTGCAGTTACGCGATGTCAGACGGGAGTTTGCCGGGCACTTTTTACAGGATGTCTATCAACGCGAAGTGTCCATGCGCGGTAACTTTGCAGCAGCCAGCGATGTTGTGCGCTTGCAGGCCGAGTATCTGGAGGGCGGTCGTTACACTGACATGGATTACTTGCCGCCGCTGGCCGACAAACCGGGCGGAGTCGACATTAGCGGTTTCAGTGACGAGCAACGACTGGGCGTGTTGCAGCTGTTGCTCAATCATGACGAAACCTTGATGCCGGGGCGCGACCGCCTGCGCTACACCGATCACACGGATACGTTGCCAGGCACCGATCTGGATGCACTGCTGGCCTTTGCCCGCAGCAAACCCGGCGTCGAGCATATATTTGTCGCGCCGCGTGAAGACCACAGCCCGCAACACGGTCTGCGAATGGGCGCGCAATTCAGCCGAGAGATGAACGCTTATCTGCTGGCTCACCCGCAAAGCGAGATGACGCTCGCGGTCATGCAATTGATCCGCTTCAACTATGACTGTCTGCAAGCCGTTGAACAGTCGGCAATAGCATCGTCGATAGACTGGTCACAGACGGAGCGATTGCTAGATGTAATTGAAAACGTGATGAACGAGAAAATCGCGCAGGGGCAACTGACACGCACGCTGCAGGATTTTCTGGGTAAGTTGAGCGAGTCGATTTTAAGTTACTACCGCGATGGCATTCGCGTCGGAGCGCGCGGCACCATTGCGCTTACCGGCCCCGGAGCGGCAGTCACCGGATTGAAAAACCATGTCGAGACTCACCTGCTGCCGGACAACGAGGTCACGGTTCAGGAGCGCCTGCGCCTGGCGGAGGGTTACAACGTCCAGACCGAGGAGGAGGCGATCTCCGGTTGGACCGTTAATGACGACGAGGCGCAGTGGCTGGCCAAAGAGCAGGAACAGTGGAAAGCCGGCAAACTCAAATCGCGGTATACCGGCCAACTGGCGGATCTGCTTCAACCGCAACAGACGCTGACGTTCAAACAAGGCTGGCCCGTGGTCGGCGGTAAACCGGTGCTGTTGACGGCAGTCCTGCAACAATTGATGGATGATCTGGGCGAACCCTTTGTGCGCGCCATGAGGGACAAGCTGAGTGGTGAGATCACCTTCACCAAGGCCTTTTCCATCGGTTTTGATAATCGTCAGTTGATCCTTGCGCAACCTGTGCGCGCACTGCCCGTTTCCCAAGGCGCGGAATCATCGAGCAACCTCAACGAACTGTTCAGCCGCATTGCCCATGACTCTTTGCCGCTTGAGCAACTGAGCCCGTTGGTGCGCGTCATGCTCGGGGGCATTTTCGGTGCGACAAGTCTGGACGACGCCAGCTTCACCGAAGTCTGGAAAACCGTGCGCGACCTGGCTGTTGAAACCGATGGCGACGGCACGTTCGCCCGTTATGACGCGGTGGAAAAAGCCGTTCGCCAGCGACAATCGCGCGGTTTCGAGACCGGGCTGGCGCGTGTCGAGGCGGATGGCCTCCTGACGGCACGCGAACTCAAGGTGCAGGCACTGTTTGAGCCGCTGACATTGCGGCAATGGGGCGAACGTATCGGCCAGATCAATCGCACGGCGCAGGGTGAGTACCGTTCGCGGATTCTCCAGCGCAGTGCGCAGGTGCGCGAGATGTTCGTCGAGGCCGGCGCGACCTCGGCCCGGCAACTGTCGCAGGATTTGCTGATGCACACTGCCAGTGATCCTGGGCGTCGGTGTTATCCGCTGGCATTGCTGATGGGCGCAGCGGTGGCTGCCGGCGAGTCAGCCGAACGGACGCTGGTGGGACATGTCGCCACGGCCAACGTCAACCATCAGGAACCGAGTTCACTGGCTTTGCTCAGTGCGTTGAACGAGCTACGGGCCTTGCCCGGCAGTGCCATCGGTGAATCCCGCGGCTTGCAGAGTCTGGACACGATCATACAGACACTGGAGGCGCAAACGGCGTCCACGGTCTTCTTGCTCGACACCGGTGATCACGCCTTGCTGGTGGCCAAAGTGCAGGCTGGAGACCAGTTCGTCTACCGCTTCTATGACCCGAACTTTGCCATTTATGCGTTCGCCAAAGGCGCACAGGTGAAGCTCGGCGTTGAGCGTTATCTGAGCGCAGGCGACAGCGCATTGGCGAAGTTCTACGGGCTGGGCGATATGGCCGCAGCGCGGTTCAACGTGATCGAGTTGAACACTGTGGCGATCGCCGCCCGCAAGCTATCGAGCGGTTTGCGCCTGGACAGTTTTTTGCGCCTGCCTTCGAGTGATTCAGGCCGTGTCCCGGTCTGGGCAAAACAAGCCGTGGCGCGCCAGCGTTCGCTCAGTGAAAACGCGCGGATGGGCGCCAGCCTGGCGCAAATGGATGCGCGCTATTGGGCGCAGGAGTTTGCTCAGGCCACGCAGCAGTTGCGCAGTGAACATTCGCTCGGGCGGGAATATTTGCCTTTGCTGGAAACGCTCAAACCGCAGGCGGACGGTGCTTATTCGGTGACGCTGGTCGATGCGCAGAACCGCCATCCAGCGCGCACCGTCAGCACAGCGGACCCGCGCTTCACTCAGCTCAAACAGCATCTGCAGCAGAGTGTGAAGGCAGGCAACCCCAGTGGTCCGGCGGAAGCGGATGGCGGCAGTCGCTTGAGTTTCGCCTTTGCGATCCAGACGCTGATCAGCGAAATGCGTCATCGCGAATACCAGGCCGGTGATCAGGTGCCAAGCTTGTCGATCGCGCTGCAAGTACAGGTCTACGTCAGCTATGCGCAGTTGGGTTTTGGCGTGGTCAGCGATACCGCACAGATGATCAACCTGGTGCGGCAAGCGCTGGCCAGTGAACAGGCGCTGCTCTTGCGCCAGTCGTCGTTGTCTGGCCGGGTGCTCGGTCGCGCGGCAACCGGGGTTGGTTTTGCGTTTTCGCTGGTCAATATCGGCTTCGATATTTACAACCTGTCACTGGCGGACAATCACGAGCAGCGCTCGCGCTTCTCCACGTCCCTGGCATTCAACACAGTGGCGTTGGGATTGGACATTGCCGCATTGGCAGCAGGCGGAACAGTAGGGGCCGCCGCAGCTTTTCTGTCTGTGCCATTGCTCGGCATCGGCATCGGCGCCACTGCCATCGCCAGCAATCTGGGGCAGATTGCCGACAAGGCAACGGCGGTCGGCAATCACCTGCGTGCCATCCACAATGCCTACCAACCGGGCGCCTTCACTGTGGAAGAGGGGGTGTTGCAGTTCCCGCCGGAAGCCGTCATCACCCACCTGGATCTGCAGGACCGGCAGGTGCGCTTTGACAGTCAGCGATTTTATCCGTGGGGCGGCGGTGCACTGGAATTGCCGCAATACAACGATGATCCCAGGCAGATACACCGTTCCCTCAATATTCGGCACGCGTTCGGTCTCCCCGAGAGTGCAGCGCTGAACATTCGCAAGGCTGCTGCGCCTCATACCGTGGTGTTGCCGTGTACGCCGCTCTGCTATTACGGGTACGAATATCAACTGGGAGGCGCGGGCTACGTCTACGAGCCACTGCCGGGAGAGCAGGTCGAGCCTCGCGACACCAGTGAAATACCTGGGCCAGACTGGTACTCGTTGTTCAATCCATTCACGGCATTGACCGACACGCTGAAGACCCATATGGATGAGCGCATCCACACTCGCTATCCGCAATTGCGCAACAGTGTGGCGGACAAGCTGGAATACGACGAGCAGGGCAAACGGCGCTTTTATCTGCACAGTACGCCGTCGCTCAAGCACATCCTCTACAAACTGCATCCGGTCTATAAACCGACAACGATCAGCGTGGTGCTGGACGAGCAGGTGCGCCAACTGGCGGTGCCGACGTTGCCGATGGAGTGCCAGCAAAAGCTGTCCTACGAAATCAGCGCCACGTCAGACCGCTGCCAGCTTCGTCTGACGCCGGGGTTGAAAACGGTGAAATTCAATGGAGCGACCCAATGGCTGGTGCATGCCCCTTGGGTCAGCATCGAGCAGGTCAGCTTTGATGACGTACCCAGGATGGATGACGGCGCCCCGCAAACGTACCTGGCGGGGCGTCAACTGACGGTCGACGGTATCGTGCTGTCGGCGTTCGATGGGCTGATCGAGTTGGCCGGGGGAGAGTTGTTTCAACTGGACTGGCAAGGCAATGCGCTGCACCTGGTTTCCATCACCCTGGGCGATGATAAAAACAATCCGCGTGATGTGCTTGCCCACCTGCGCAAACGAGAGAAGGAGATGCGCCTCGGCACGGGATACGTCACGCTTCAGCGGTTCAAGGTTGCGCTCAACCCAGCCAGCCTCGATGTGCGCACGACAGCCTTTTACGATGTCGCTCAAAAACGCTTGTTGTATGCGCGCGATCTGCCGGGCGAAGTCAATGAGGGCTTGATGCTGGGCGCCGCCAGCACGACTCATGCGTGGTTTTATCATCCCGACCATGCCACGGTCTGGCGCGTCGATGTGATCACTGCTTCGGTCGTCCATCGTTATCGGTTACTGAGCCTGGAACTCGGCACGAAAATCACCACTTTCGGGCAACTGGCTGACGGCACGCTGCGAGTCTCGCAGCAGTTGGTAGAACAAAAGTCCATGAATGTGCGCACGACGCTGGAGTTTCATCTGACCGATAGCGAAGTGACCCTGACGGACATCCACATGTGGTCGCCCGGTCTGGAAAGTTCTTTCCTCAAGCCGGAAGAGGGAACGCGAATCGCGTTTTTCCGCCATCGCCAGAAAAAGCACCGCCCCTACGCAGATGAAACACCAGGCATGGCTTCGCCGGTCACTACCTGGACTTACGCGCCCTATGTTCATGCCCGTGCCTGGTCCTTCGATCGGCTGCTTGAGCGAGCATGGATTGCCGCGCATCACGACAGGTACTTGCGCGCTGGCGCTGACAGTGAAGGGGACAGGGTGATGCTCATGCCGCGAGCGTCTGACCCGGCGGCTGCGCTGCTGTTTTACAGCCAGCAAAGCCAAATGCTCAGCCATGGCATCGAACTGCGCGACAACGTCTTCTGGCACAAGGCGCTGGCGAAAAACGTGATCGAGGTTACCCGTGTGGGTGAAAGCTACCTGGCCACTCAAAGCGACGGACGACTGTTCGAAATCGACCTCGGTGCCAAGGATGACAACTGGCTGTCCGAGCTTGATAGAAATGTTCTGAAGTTTGTCGGCCTCAGCCGGCATTGGCTGCAACAAAATCCGGATTGGCTGGCGGCATTACCGGCGCTTGCCAGGGAATACAGCAGCGCAGCCTTTGCGATCATCGGTTTGCGTGCCCAGCCGGGTCAGCCGTTTCTGGCTGCGTGGTGCGTTGATGAAAAGCTCGTGCTGATGGACGCAACGGCTAACCGCGAGCTCGCGTTATTGGGGCTGACGCCTGATCGGCAGGCCGTTTGGTTGCTTGATGCGAGCGCCGGGCAGCTTTGGCGCCAGACGCTGGTTTGCGTCGATACGATGCGCACGGCGTTTGGTAACGGCAGCGTATTGCTGCATCGCGAAGCCTTGCCCCAGGCTGAACAGGTCTGGTCGTCGTGGGCGTTCAGCGAAGTGCTGCCGCACGCAGACGGCCTGCTCGGGCGTACCCGTGAAGGTGTGACGCTGCTACTGCGGGATCAGCAACCGGCACGGATCATCAGCATGGAAAACCGATGGTCACACGCTCCAGGTCAGACGCCAGGGCAACTGCAGGAACGTTTGAAACGGCGGCTGGAAGGGCAGTCCCATGCCGCGTTTCTACCCATTGAAAATACCGGCAATCGTTATCAGTACTACGTTCCGATGCTTGATCGGCTGTTTGAGGTGTCCGCACGGGACGATGGACAATGGGCAACATTTCTCGGTACGCGTGATGCGGCCAATCCGCTACTGTTCGACCCCATTGACGAATTGCTCTTCAGTGCCGGAACGGTCGATGGCGTTTGGTTGCCGGGCAGTTATGCGCATCGTGACGAGGAAGTCATGGCGCTGGAATTGACTGATGATCTGGCCGAGGTACAGCCATTGCTTGCCGACGGCGTTGAAAGGTTGATTCTGACCTTCGGTTCGCGCACGGAAGGTTATCGGATATCGGCCGAAACCTGGCAGCGTCTGGATTGCATTGTTGTTGATGTGCGACGTCCATCCGAGGGGCGGGTGCCGGAACCTGGCTTGCTGGTGCTGGACGTGGCGGAGGGCGGGCATTTTCTGATGTCGCAGGTCGCTGGCCACCTGGTGCTGACCGACCCGGACAATGGGCACAGTCTGATCGTGCGCGGCGTCGAGGAGCAGGGTGAGTGCGAACTGGCTGTCAAAATGGCTGGCCGTCATTATCTGTTCGCACTCGAGCAGTGGTTGCAGGCTTTTGCGGCTGTGCAGGACGGTGACGCCATTGCCAGCCTGGCGGTGGTGGCTGAACATTTGCCCTGAGCGGTAAATTCATCTGAACAATAAAACGCCGCGGACATTGTCGTTCGCGGCGTTTTTGTTTTGGCAGTTAAACCGAGGTCGGGCGCTCAAGGCACCAGATAACCTTTGACCCCGGTAAAAATGATCTGCGCCGCCAGTGCGCAGACAAACAAACCCATCAAACGACTGACGATCTGCAAACCCTGATCCCCCAGAATCCGTTCGATGCGGTTCGACAGATACAGCACCACGCCCACCGTGAAACTGGCCAGCGCAATACTCATGATCGCAGTGAGCTTATCGTCCCAGTGCGGCTGGCTGACCCCCATCACCAGCAGGGCGCCGATGGTGCCCGGGCCGACGGTCAGCGGAATGGTCAGCGGCACGATGGTCACGTCCTGCTGCACGTTGTCGGCCTGCACCGCCGGTTTGCCCTGCGCCATGCCCAGCGCCGAAATGAACAGCACGCTGCCGGCACCGATGCGAAACGCATCCACGGTGATGCCGAACACATCGAAAATCACCCGCCCGAACAAATACAGCAAGACGCTGGAGACCAGCGTCGCCACCGCAACTTTCCAGGCCAGCCGCCGTTGCTCCTTGCGCGAGTAGCCACGGGTCAGGCTGATAAAGCAGGACAACACGAAGAACGGGCTGTAGAGCACCAGCATCTTCAGGTAAACGCTGAACAACATGTGGAGCATGGTCATGTCTCGCAGGGAAGGAGAATGGGGATGGAGTCTATCAGCGCTTTACGGGGTTGGGGTATCGACTTTTAGAATGCTGCTTGTTGTTGGGTTAGTTGTTTTTTTAGTTGCGCTTTTGATGGGTTTGGCAAGTAGTGTTACATGTTTTTGTTTGTCGGTTGTTGGTGGCTTTGGTTATGGTTGTTTTCGCAAGTTAATGAAGGCTTGCTTAAATGATGATAAGGAATTCAAAGTGAATAACCCAGTAATGCAACAACTCTATGTCGCTAATTGCATTAGTGCTTTGCAGCAATATGAAATTGATGAAGTTCCAACTATTCAAGCTCGTGGTGTTGCCTTGACCCTTAACTCCGGTGACGCCGTGGAAGCGCCGACAAAGGCGGCAGTTGTTGGCGAGGGGCTTTTGGCATTTTCTGCTCATCTGACGGATGACAATCGGACCGACGCACAAAATGCCTTTCTTTTCGCGACACTTGTCGCCAACAAGAAATTCCCGCTCGAAAGCCAGGGCCTGGAGTGGTATCTGCTGTTTCGCGAGGTCATGACCAACTCAGGCTGGACGCCTGTCACCAAGTACTACAACGATCTGGAGGTTGCGGGCACCAGCGTACGGATGGATAAACTGGTCCTGGAAATTCTCGGCTCGGTGGTAGCGGGTCTTGCGGTGCCTGGCCCTGCAACTGCGCTGATGCTGAAGACGGCGAGCGACGCCATCACCGCTCTGAAAAAACGTGACACCGCATTGACTCTGTATGAACGCAATCTGCTGAACCACGGCGTTGGTGGCATCACCGCTGGCGTCTGTACCGAAGTTAATGGCGAAGCCATCATGGCCGTCGGCGCTGTGCGTTTTCTGCGTCGCAATACTTCCACTAAAGTTATGTTTGTCGATGTAGATATTCGCAATGTGAAGTTGTACACCGGTGAAACGATCTTTGCCAAGAATACCGAAATTGCTGATAAGGCGCGCATGGCCATCAGGACTAAACTGGGTCTGAACGTTGTATCGAAAATCGAAGAGTATGAAGTCTGATTAACAGAAGAAGGGCAGTCATGGCGACTGCCCTTTTTTATTACGGAGGCCTGACATGAATGATGAATGTTTAATTTTGGTTGTCGGGGCTTGCGTGGTGATTATTCCCGATGGTGAGCGGCTGGAAGTTTATAGCGATCTGGTCAATTCGATTTTGCTGGCGCAACGGGTTGCCAATAAGAAACATGAAAAATCCCTGTCCCCGGATTGGTACGGCACGTACGTGAGTGTCCTTGATGATTTCTGGTTGCGCCATCAGAAGTCGAAGCAGACATGGCAGGTCAGCAATCCCGGAAATCAGTCCGCGCTGGAGTTTTTCAATACAGCGTTAAGCAATGATGCAATGCCTGAAACCCGAATAATGGGCGCAGTTCTGCAGCGAATGGCACACATACCGGGCGACGAACTCGCCATCCAGCGATTGCGCAGTTTCATGAAAATATCGGTTACGGCCGAGTCGGACAGCATGCCAGCGCCGTTGGCGAAGGTGCATCTACTGGTGATTGTTGCGAACGCTGCCGATGCGATCGCAAGCGCGTTTGTTGAGTTCGAGACGTCACTCGAGTTAAGCCAAAATCCATTTCAACAGTTGTATCAATGCGAAGAGGTTCAAGGCTTGGTCCATGTGCATCACGCCCGGGCAAGTCTGTCCGAAATGCGCTACAGCGGCGCGCGTGAAGCCATTGCCAGGAAAGTCAGGGACAAACTTGCGGACAGCGTGGCAGTGCTGAATCTGCCCAAGGAGATTACGGCATGAAGGACTTGATTACACCGCAGGCTGCGGTGGTGGGCGGCAGTGTCGTGGCGTTTGCCGGTGGCCTGCCTGCGACCCATCGAGATGATATCTACATGAGCACAGCCTATGCGCAAAGAGCAACGCGCGCGGCGTTCGAGGACGGGCTATCGGGGGACTGGTTCGAGTACTACAGGAATGTCCTGAAATTTGTCGGATGGGACGTGCCGAAACCGCAAACCTTGACTCCGTCGCGCAATAATCTGATGGCCGGTCAGGCAACGCAGCGTATCGCGGCGGTATTGGGTGAGCAGTTCGGCGAACCTATGCGGCGTGCGTTGCGGGTGATGGAACGTAACACATTGGCACTCAGGCTGTTCGAGTCCACGAGCCTGCGTGCCAATGTCGGATATTTTCAAATGATCCCCTGCGTGATGAGTGGCCCGAACAAAGTGGAAATGGGCATCTATCACCGTCAGTTCCAGATCGAGAGAGAGGCCAGCGGGTTTTTGTTCAGCAAGGATGAAACACTTGTCCACAACAGCGTTGAACAAATTGCGGCCATCACATTCAACACGCTGCATTACGCTCAGTTTCGCGAAAAGGTCAAAAACTCGGTCATCACCGGCTCTCTCAAATACCTTGATGGCCTGGAGATCTGATCGAATAACAATACGATCCTGCTCAGAAAGTCGATGCCGTCCGGTTTTGCTGGTCACGCTGGGCGACCCAGTGCTCGATCAATTCGCGCAATTGCGACAACTCGACCGGTTTGGACATGTGCCCATCCATCCCGGCCTGGCGCGCGCGCTCCTTGTGCTCGGCGAGAATGTGCGCCGTCAGCGCCACGATCGGCGTGCGAATGCGCTGGTTGCTGACTTCCCACGCGCGCAGTTGCTGGGTCGCCGAGAACCCATCGAGGATCGGCATTTCGCAGTCCATCAACACCAGGTCGTAACGCTGGGCCTTCATCGCTTGCAGCGCCTCTTCGCCGTTGGCAGCGGTGTCCGGTTGCAGGTTGAGTTTGCCGAGCATGCCGCGAATCACTTTGGTCGAAATCGTGTTGTCTTCGGCGACGAGGATGCGGAAGTCGCTTGGCACTTTGGCGGCCGTGGCCGGGGTGACCACTTGCGGCTGGAACACCACCTGGCCTTTGTTGCGCTGATTGAGCTCGTCGGCCAGGGTGGTTTTGAGCGTGTAGCCGGCCACCGGTTTGGCGAGGATGCGTTTGATCCCCGAGTTGCGCGCGATGATCTTGCTCGGCGCATTGCTGATGCCGGTGAGCATGATCAGCAGGATGTCATGGTTCAGGCTCGGGTCTTCCTTGATCTTGGCCGCGAGCTGCATGCCGGTCATGCCCGGCATGTTCTGATCGAGCAATACCACATCAAAATAGTCACGCAAGTGCGCCTTGGTGCGCAGCAGGGCCAGCGCTTCCTTGCCCGACGGCACGGCGCTGACATTAAGGCCCCAGGCACTGCACTGCTGCACCAGCACTTTGCGGCAGGTGTCGTTGTCATCGACCACCAGCACCCGCGCGCCTTGCAACGGGCTGTCGAGATCCGACGTCGGGTGTTCGAGGCGATCGGGATCCAGCGGCAGGGTCAGCCACAAGGTGCTGCCCTGATTGGCGCCGCTCTTGATGCCGAATTCGCCCTGCATCAAGCGGATCAGTTGGCGTGCGATCACCAGCCCCAGATTGCCACCCAGACGATTGGCTGAAAGGAAGTGCTTGCTGTGCAGCTCGGCGTGCATCAGCGCATCGCGCTCTTCCTGATCCATGGGCTGGCCGCTGTCCTGCACGGCAATGCGCAAACGCGGTTTACTGCTGCGCTCGTCGAGGGCGACGACGATCAGCACTTCGCCTTCGTCGGTTTTCTTCAGGGCGTTTTCCAGCAGGCTCAGCAGGGTCTGGCGCAGGCGTGTCGGGTCGCCGCTGATTACTCGCGGCACTTGTGGCTGGATAAAGCTGATCAGCTCGACGTTCTGTTGTTCGGCCTTGGCCCGGTAGATGCTCAGGCAGTCATCGATCAGGGCATTAAGGTCGAACTGCACGTCGTCCAGCTCGATCTGGCCGGATTCGAGCTTGGAGATGTCGAGGATCTCGTTGATCAGCGTCAGCAGTTCGTTGCCGGCGCTGTGGATGGTCTGTACGTAGTCGCGTTGCTTGACCGACAACGGCGTGCCCAGCAGCAGTTCGGTCATGCCCAGCACGCCGTTCATGGGCGTGCGGATTTCGTGGCTGATCTTGGCGAGGAATTCGGCTTTGGCGTTGATCTCGGCATTGCTCGCGGCGAGGTCGCGGCTGACGCTGAAGCGGCTTTCGGTGATGCTGCGCTGCCGCTCGCCCAGGGCGATGCTCATCAACAGACCGCTGATGCAGATGAACGCCATCAGGGTCATGATCAGGCCTTGCGGCGACACCAGCGTCAGGCCCAGCAGCGCTGGCAAGATGATCAGCGTGCCGATGTTGAACACCACCATCGCCGCGACGAACAAGCGCGCTGGGCGGTAACCCTTCTGCCAGTGATAGAACGCGACAAACAACATGCTCAGCCCGGCCAGCGCCACCAGTGCATAAGTGATGATGTTCAGCGGCAGGGTGTTGACGAACAACAGCAACAGGCTGCAGGTCACGATAAACAGGATATCGCCGATCAACAGCTTGTTCAGCGGGTGCGGGCCGAGCGGGGCGAAGAAGCGATAGGCGAACATCAATCCGGCCGGAGCGGTCAGCAACAGTGCCAGATAGGCGCCCGGCGTCTGCACCGCATGCCAGTTCGGCAGCCACGGGCCGGCGAGATTGAGCAGCAGCAACAGGCTGAGGCCCAACAGGCCTTCGCAGACCGCCAGCCACAAACTGCTGCGCGAGCGGGAATAGGCGTAGCGCACCAGGTTGTGCAACAGCAGCATGCCGAGGCAGCCGAACAATAAGCCGAAGACCAGCGTCTGATTGTGGTTGGCCGCGCTCATCACCGCCGATTGCAGGGTGACGTGCGGGCGCAACTGATGGTCGGAGACCATGCGCAGATAGACATCGAGGGGTTTGTCGCTCTGTGGCAACGGCAGCATGAAGTCGCTGCTCGGCAACGGCCGTTCGGCCTGCGGCTGGTCGGTGCCGGTGTTGCGTTGCTCGATCAGCTTGTCACCGTCGAGTACATAGAGATTGAGCTGTGACAGGTCCGGGGCGAAGATGCGCAGCACTTGTTCGTGCTTGCCCGGCGCCAGCCTGAAACGCAGCCACAAGGCGCCATCGGGCTCGGACGCGGTGAGGCGGTCAAGGTCGATGGGGCTGAATTGATTGGTGTAACGAGCGGAGCGGATGTCGCTCAGTTGCAGATTGCCCTGATCATCAAGCAATACCGACCAGCCACTGCCTTGCGCGGCCTGGGCCGGGAGCATGCAGAGCAAGGTCAGCAATGTGACGGTGAAGCTTATGGCAATCCTGAGCCAGCGCACGGCGAAATCCCTTCGTAGGTTGATGCCAGAATATAACGATGCGCGGCGGCGGAACAGCCCGGCGAGGAACGGTATCCCTCGCCGGACCTGAGGTACAGCTTATTCCTGGGTTTCGCCACGTTCACGGGCAATGGCACGGTAGCCAATGTCCTTGCGGTAGAAGCAACCTTCCCAGTCGATGGCCGCTGCCAGCTTGTAGGCTTGCTGTTGCGCTTCGCCGACGCTGGCGCCCATTGCGGTGGCGCAGAGTACGCGACCACCGGCGGTGACGACGTTGTCATCTTTCAGCGCGGTGCCGGCGTGGAAGACTTTGCCTTCCAGCTTCGCCGCTGCGTCCAGACCGTTGATCGCTGCGCCCTTGGCGTAATCGCCCGGGTAACCGCCAGCCGCCAGCACGATGCCGACGCTCGGACGTGGATCCCACTGTGCTTCAACCTTGTCCAGCGCTTGCGCCAGAGCGGCTTCGACCAGCAGCACCAGGCTCGATTGCAGTCGCAGCATCACCGGTTGGGTTTCCGGATCGCCGAAGCGGCAGTTGAACTCGATGACTTTCGGGTTACCGGCCTTGTCGATCATCAGACCTGCGTAGAGGAAACCGGTGTAGACGTTGCCTTCTTCAGCCATGCCGCGCACGGTCGGCCAGATGACCAGATCCATCACGCGCTTGTGCACGTCGGCGGTGACCACCGGGGCAGGGGAGTAAGCACCCATGCCACCCGTGTTCGGGCCGCTGTCGCCGTCGCCAACACGTTTGTGGTCCTGGCTGGTGGCCATCGGCAGAACGTTTTTGCCGTCGACCATGACGATGAATGAAGCTTCTTCGCCGTCGAGGAATTCTTCGATGACCACACGCGAACCGGCATCACCGAAAGCGTTGCCAGCGAGCATGTCGCGCACGGCGTCTTCGGCTTCAGCCAGGGTCATGGCGACGATCACGCCTTTACCGGCGGCCAGGCCATCGGCCTTGATCACGATCGGTGCGCCTTTTTCACGCAGATAAGCCAGAGCCGGCTCGATCTCGGTGAAGTTCTGGTAGTCGGCGGTCGGAATCTTGTGGCGCGCGAGGAAATCCTTGGTGAAGGCTTTCGAACCTTCCAGTTGCGCGGCACCGGCGGTCGGACCGAAGCAGTCCAGACCACGGGAGCGGAACAGATCGACAACGCCAGCCACCAACGGTACTTCCGGGCCGACGATGGTCAGGGAAACGTTTTTCTCGGCGAAGTCGGCCAGTTGCTCAAGGGCCAGCACGTCGATGGCGACGTTCTCGCACTTGGCTTCAATGGCGGTGCCTGCGTTGCCCGGTGCGACGAAAACCTTCTGCACGCGCGGATCCTGAGCCACTTTCCAGGCCAGGGCGTGTTCACGGCCACCGCTGCCAATGATCAAAACATTCATTTCAAAAACCTCAAAAATCTGTCAGGCGCTGCTGTAGCGCTTTATGTGGGAGCGAGCCTGCTCGCGAAAGCGGTGTGTCAGTCAACGTCAACGTCGCTGGCAGATTGCATTCGCGAGCAGGCTCGCTCCCACATTTGAATCGGTGTATCAGTGACGGAAGTGGCGCATGCCGGTGAATACCATCGCGATGCCGGCTTCGTCAGCGGCGGCAATCACTTCAGCATCACGCATCGAACCACCCGGCTGGATCACCGCAGTGATACCCACCTTGGCTGCGTTGTCCAGGCCGTCGCGGAACGGGAAGAACGCGTCGGAGGCCATCACCGAACCGGCCACTTGCAGGCCGGCGTGCTCAGCCTTGATCGCGGCAATACGCGCCGAGTTTACGCGGCTCATCTGGCCCGCGCCGACACCGATGGTCTGACGGTTCTTGGCGTAGACGATGGCGTTGGATTTAACGTACTTGGCGACTTTCCAGGCGAAGATCAGGTCGTGGATTTCCTGTTCGGTCGGCGCACGTTTGGTCACGACTTTCAGGTCGTCGGCGCTGATCATGCCGATGTCGCGGCTCTGTACCAGCAGACCGCCGTTGACGCGCTTGTAGTCCCAGGCCGCGGCGCGGTCAGCCGACCACTCGCCACAGGCCAGCAGGCGCACGTTGGCTTTGGCTGCAACAATGGCGCGAGCTTCTTCGCTGACGCTTGGAGCGATGATCACTTCAACGAACTGACGCTCGACGATCGCCTTGGCGGTCTCGGCATCCAGTTCACGGTTGAAGGCAATGATGCCGCCGAACGCCGATTCGGTATCGGTGGCGTAAGCCAGTTCGTAGGCCTGACGGATGCCGCCTTCAGCGTCCGGGCTGACGGCCACGCCGCACGGGTTGGCGTGCTTGACGATGACGCAGGCTGGCTTGACGAAGCTCTTCACGCATTCCAGCGCGGCGTCGGTGTCGGCGACGTTGTTGTACGACAGCTCTTTGCCTTGCAGTTGGGTCGCAGTGGCGATGCCGACTTCGGCAGGCTTGGCTTCCACGTAGAACGCCGCGCTCTGGTGCGGGTTCTCGCCGTAGCGCATTTCCTGGGCCTTGATGAACTGGCTGTTGAAGGTGCGCGGGAATTCGCTGCGGCCTTCAGTGCTCAGGGTTTCAGCAGCCTGATTCACGGTGCCCATGTAGTTGGCGATCATGCCGTCATAGGCGGCGGTGTGTTCGAAAGCCTTGAGCATCAGGTCGAAACGCTGAGCGTAGGTCAGGCCACCGGCCTTGAGGCCTTCGAGCACGCTGGCGTAATCGCTGGCATTCACCACGATCGCTACGTCTTTATGGTTTTTCGCTGCCGAACGGACCATGGTCGGGCCGCCGATGTCGATGTTTTCGATGGCGGTCGGCAGGTCGCAGCCTGGCTTGTTGATGGTGGCTTCGAACGGGTACAGGTTGACAGCAACCAGATCGATTGGCTTGATGCCGTGCTCGCTCATGATCGCGTCGTCGATACCGCGACGACCGAGGATGCCGCCGTGGATTTTCGGGTGCAGGGTTTTCACCCGACCGTCCATCATTTCGGCGAAACCGGTGTAATCCGCGACTTCCACTGCGGCAACACCGTTGTCGCGCAGCAGCTTGAACGTCCCGCCGGTGGAGAGGATCTCGACGCCCAGAGCTTCAAGCTCCTTGGCGAATTCGAGGATCCCGGTCTTGTCGGAAACGCTGATCAAGGCGCGGCGGATCGGCAGGCGGGTAGTCTGGTCGGTCATCTCAATTTCCATCAAAAGCAAAGGAAGTCAGCAAAAAAGGCGACCGTTTTTTACGCGGGCGCCTTTCTGGTTTGATTGAATGCTTACAGCAGATCGTACTGCTTGAGTTTCTTGCGCAGCGTGCCGCGGTTAAGTCCCAGCAGCTCGCTCGCCTTGGTCTGGTTGCCCTTGACGTAGTTCATCACGCTTTCGAGCAGGGGCGCCTCGACTTCGGAGAGCACCAGGTTATACACATCCGTGACGGATGCGCCCTCAAGGTGGGCGAAATAATTGTGCAGCGCCTTCTCGACACTCCCGCGAAGGGTCTGACCTTCTTCGCTCGGGGTATTGAGGTGCTGTTTCAAATTCACGTTGTCGCTCACGGGTGCTGTTCCACTCACTAAAGTCTCGGTCATCATCGTCATGCGGCCACCCCTTCTTCGTCCCCTGTCAGGCTCTTGTAACGCTCGGCGAAGAACTCCCGAACGTTGGCGCATTGTGTTTCCGTACCATCCAAACGATTGAAGTGGGCGCGAAACTCCCTGGCGCCCGGCAAGGTTGCGAGATACCAGCCCACATGCTTGCGCGCAATGCGCACGCCCATCACATCCCCATAGAAAGCGTGAAGTGCGGCCAGATGCTCCAGCAGTATGTGTTCCACCTCGATCAGCTCCGGTGCCGGCAATTTCTCGCCGGTACGCAGGAAGTGTTCGATCTCGCGAAAAATCCATGGCCGCCCTTGGGCGGCGCGGCCTACCAACAGGCCATCGGCACCGGTCGCGTCAAGGACGTAACGGGCCTTTTCCGGCGAATCGATATCGCCATTGGCAAACACCGGGATCGACACCGCCTGCTTGATCGCGGCAATCGTGTCGTACTCGGCTTCACCCTTGTACAGGTCGGCGCGCGTGCGGCCATGCACTGCCAGCGCGGTGATCCCGGCCTGCTCGGCGATCTTCGCCACGGTCAGACCGTTCTTGTTGTCGCGATCCCAACCGGTGCGGATCTTCAGGGTGACCGGCACATCAACCGCCGCCACAACGGCCTGCAGGATCTCGGTCACCAGTGCTTCGTCCTTCAACAACGCGGAACCGGCGGCCTTGTTGCAGACCTTCTTTGCCGGGCAACCCATGTTGATATCGATAATCTGTGCGCCCAGTTCGACGTTGGCCCGGGCTGCATCCGCCAGCATCTGCGCATCACCACCGGCAATCTGTACCGAGCGTGGCTCGGGATCGCCTTCGTGGATCATGCGCAGGCGCGACTTGCGGGTATTCCACAGGCTCATGTCGCTGGTGACCATTTCCGAGACTACAAGCCCTGCGCCCAAACGCTTGCACAGCTGACGAAAGGGCTGGTCGGTGACCCCCGCCATCGGGGCGAGAATCAAGCCGTTCTGCAATATGTATGGGCCGATGCGTACCGCCGACATAGGACTTCCCTGAGGTGGGGCCGGATCATGAGAGTTCGAAAAAGGGTTGGCATGATACCCGCTCTCGATGACTGGATAAAGGCTGAATTGAACAAAATCTGAACAGTTATTCTGTTATCGCCACGGGTTTGGTTGTGGATGGCAAAGTCAGAAAACCGCCGTCAATTCGAAAGCGATGAAGCGCGTCACTCGGGCGAGTGGAAACTCAGGCTGTAATTCACCGCTTTGGGGCCTGGATCGAGAATATCCAGCGCGATGTGGATCGGCGTCTGCGGCGGCATTTCCGCCAGACCTTCGAGGTCCCCTCTCAGGTATTCGCCGGGTTTGAAGCGACGACTGGCAATCAGGTGGCCGTTGAGGTCGGCGAAGCGCAGTTCCAGTAATGGAAACGGCTGAGAGAACGTCGCACGGTTGTAAATGATCGCATCGACCACCAACGCGCCGTTGAACTCCGGATGGCTGCGCACCACCAGGTTGCTGCTCTTGATTCGGGCGATATCGACCTTGGACGGCACCGTGCAGCCGATCTGCGGGCAGATTTGCTGGAACCACGGGCGATACTGATCCTGTCGGGCCAGCTCTTCGAAATGATAAGAGATGTACTGGGCGGCCAGGCCTCCCGCCGCCAGCAGGACCAACAGCAGCCAGAGCGTACGTCGGCCCCACGGCGAGCGGCGCTTCTGCCAGTCCAGTTGCAGCGGGTCGTCGGTCAGGTCTTGCAGGACTTCGGCGCGTACGCCGGGCTCTGCGCGCTCGCGCTTTTTGCGCAGCGGCTCGATCGATGGCAAATCGTCGTCATCGGCTTCGTCGCTGGCCGACAGGCGTTCGCGGCGGGCATTGGGGTCGATCGGGTCGTGCAGGCGCAGATGCGGAATCGCTGGTTCGTCATCCAGATCCACCGGTTCCAGTGACAGCGAGGGCTCGGTGCGCTCGGATTTGACCGGTTCGATGTCGGCGATTTCTGCCTCGTCGTCCTCGGGCTCGGCCGTGTGTTCATCGGCGCGCTCGCTGAACAGACTGTCGCGCCAGAGCGTTTCATCTGGTTCAGGGTTGTCGCGGCGTGCGCTCAGGGCATCTTCGCGTGGACGACCGAATTCGGTGGTCGGCTGGATTTCCCGTTGTTCGAGGCGGGCCAGTTCTTCGTCCAGATCGAGGCTGTCGAGATCCAGCTCGGACGCGCTCCACTGCTTTTGGCTGATGGCACGCGGCGCGGGCTGTTCGACGATGGCCGGCGCCTGGACAACGGGCGGGGCCTCGATAATCGGCGGCTGCTCGACAATCGAGGGTGCAACCGGTGTCACCGCGTCCTTGCCGGCGTGTTGCTCCAGCAGCTGTTTGGCCGCATTGAACACTTGCAGGCAGGAGCCGCAGCGAACCACCCCGCGGGCCACGCTCAATTGAGCATGGCTGACACGGAAACTGGTTTGGCAATGCGGGCACTGGGTGACGAAGCTGTCGGTCATGCGGCGATCCGGATTATGCAGGCGCCCATATTAACGCCGACGGCCGGTGATGCGCACCCAGCCATCGCGATTGGCGATCGGGTCGAGATCAAAGTCCTGCGCATAAGCGGCAGCGACTTCATCACCTTGCTCGGCAAGGATGCCCGACAACGCCAGACGGCCACCGGATTTCACCAGGCCGGACAGTTGCGGCGCGAGAGAAACCAGTGGGCCGGCCAGAATGTTGGCGACCAGTACGTCGGCTTTGACCTGTGGCAGATCTTCCGGCAAGTACAGCGGGAACAGTTCTTCGGCAATGTTGTTGCGCCCGGCGTTATCACGCGAGGCTTCCAGCGCCTGCACGTCGATGTCGGTGCCGACCGCTTCCTTGGCGCCGAGCAGCAGGGCCGCAATCGCCAGAATCCCCGAGCCGCAGCCGAAGTCGAGCACGTTGCAGCCTTTCAGATCCTGACCGTCGAGCCATTCCAGGCACAGCGCGGTGGTCGGGTGCGTGCCGGTGCCGAACGCCAAACCCGGATCCAGCAGCAGATTGACTGCGTCTGGCTCAGGTGCGGCATGCCAGCTCGGCACGATCCACAGGCGCTGGCCGAAGCGCATCGGCTGGAAGCCGTCCATCCAGCTGCGTTCCCAGTCCTGATCTTCAATGACTTCGCTGTGATGCTCAGGCAACGGGCTGCCGGTCAGCAGTTCCAGGTGGGCCAGAACCGGTGCCGGTTCGGTGCCGCCCTCGAACAGTGCCAGCAGGTGCGTATGCGCCCACAGCGGGGTGGTATTGAGTTCCGGCTCGAAGATCGGCTGATCTTCGGCGTCCATGAAGGTCACCGACACGGCGCCCACTTCAAGGAAAGCGTCTTCGTAGGTTTCGGCTTGTTCCGGGCTGATGGCGAGACGTACTTGCAGCCAAGGCATGGCGGGCACCTTTGAAAAATATTGATTGCAGCCTAGCGGCCGGCGAGAAGCGCGCAAGTTTACGCGAGCGCAGGCGGTTTGTGGGAGCTGGATTTGTAGCGCCAATCCCTTGTAGGAGTGAGCCTGCTCGCGATGGCGATGTTGCCGTCAACACAAATGCTGAATGTGCCAGCCTCATCGCGAGCAGGCTCGCTCCCACAGGGGCTTTTGAAACCTGCAGAAACAACAAAGCCGCCCGAAGGCGGCTTTGTCTGGTGCGGGCCGAAGCTTAGTGCTTCTCGCCAGCCAGCTTGTGCTCGAGGTAGTGAATGTTCACACCACCCTTGCAGAAGCCTTCGTCGCGAACCAGATCACGGTGCAGCGGGATGTTGGTCTTGATCCCGTCAACCACGATTTCGTCCAGGGCATTACGCATGCGTGCCATGGCTTCGTCGCGGGTCGCGCCGTAAGTGATCAGCTTGCCGATCAGCGAGTCGTAGTTCGGCGGAACTGCATAACCGCTGTACAGGTGCGAATCGACGCGAACGCCGTTGCCGCCTGGAGCGTGGAAATGCTTGACCGTACCCGGGCTCGGCATGAAGGTTTTCGGGTCTTCAGCGTTGATCCGGCATTCCAGCGAGTGGCCGCGGATAACCACGTCATCCTGCGTGAACGACAGCTTGTTGCCAGCGGCGATGCTGAGCATCTCCTTGACGATGTCGATACCGGTGACCATTTCCGAAACCGGGTGCTCCACCTGAACACGAGTGTTCATTTCGATGAAGTAGAAACGACCGTTCTCGTACAGGAACTCGAAAGTACCCGCGCCGCGGTAGCCGATGTCGATGCACGCCTTGACGCAGCGAGCCAGTACTTCTTCGCGCGCCTTCTCGTCGATGCCCGGTGCCGGCGCCTCTTCGAGAACTTTCTGGTGACGACGTTGCAGCGAGCAATCGCGGTCGCCCAGATGGATGGCGTGGCCCTGGCCGTCGGACAGCACCTGCACTTCGACGTGACGCGGGTTGGTCAGGAATTTTTCCAGATAGACCATCGGGTTACCGAACGCCGCGCCAGCTTCGGTGCGGGTCAGTTTGGCGAAGGCGATCAGGTCTTCTTCCTTGTGCACAACACGCATGCCGCGACCACCACCGCCGCCAGCGGCTTTGATGATCACCGGGTAGCCGACTTCACGACCGATGCGCAGCGCCGTTTCTTCGTCTTCCGGCAGTGGGCCGTCGGAGCCTGGAACGGTAGGCACGCCTGCTTCGATCATCGCGTGCTTGGCCGAAACCTTGTCGCCCATCAGGCGAATGGTTTCGGCTTTCGGGCCGATGAAGGCGAAGCCGGAGTTCTCGACCTGCTCGGCAAAATCGGCGTTTTCCGCGAGGAAACCGTAGCCTGGGTGAATGGCGGTAGCGCCAGTCACTTCAGCGGCAGCGATGATGGCCGGGATGTGCAGGTAAGAGTGCGCGGCAGAAGCCGGGCCGATGCAGACGGATTCGTCTGCCAGACCCAGGTGCATCAGCTCTTTGTCGGCCTTGGAGTAAACGGCGACGGTCTTGATGCCCATCTCTTTGCAGGCACGCAGAATCCGCAGGGCGATCTCACCGCGGTTAGCGATCAGAACTTTTTCCAACTTCGCAGTCATCAAAGGCTCTCCGCAGTTCAAACGATGGTGAACAGCGGTTGGTCGTACTCAACCGGCTGGCCGTCTTCGACGAGGATGGACTCGATCACACCGCTGGTTTCAGCTTCGATGTGGTTCATCATCTTCATGGCTTCGACGATGCACAGAGTGTCGCCTTTCTTCACGGTCTGGCCGACTTCAACGAAGGACGGCGAGGTTGGCGAAGATTTGCGGTAGAACGTGCCGACCATCGGCGAACGGGCAACAGTGCCGTTCAGCGCAGGGGCAGCAGCAGCAGCAGCCGGAGCTGCGGCAGCAACCGGAGCAGCAGCGGCAGGTGCAGCAGCTGGAGCTTGCATCGGCGCTGGTGCGTAGTACTGCTGAGCCGGGGTCTTGCTGTGACGGCTGATGCGTACGGACTCTTCGCCTTCCTTGATCTCGAGCTCGTCGATGCCGGACTCTTCCAGCAATTCGATCAGTTTCTTAACTTTACGGATATCCATGAATCATCAACTCCCAAGGGTCGGTCAGGGGCGCTTAACGCTTGTAGTTCAAGTCGTTGCCTGTGTTTCAAGCTGTTCTAGTGCAGCCTCCAGGGCCAGTCGGTAACCGCTGGCGCCAAGGCCGCAGATCACTCCCACCGCTACATCGGAGAAGTAAGAGTGATGGCGGAAAGGTTCGCGTTTGTGCACGTTGGACAAATGCACTTCGATGAATGGGATGCTCACTCCCAGCAACGCGTCACGTAATGCGACACTTGTGTGCGTAAAAGCTGCTGGATTGATCAGAATGAAATCGACACCTTCGCCGCGCGCGGCGTGGATGCGGTCGATCAATTCGTACTCGGCATTGCTTTGCAGATACAGCAGATGATGACCGGCTTCACGGGCGCGGCGCTCCAGATCCTGATTGATCTGCGCCAGGGTCGTTGAACCGTAAGTGCCGGGTTCGCGGGTGCCGAGCAGGTTCAGGTTGGGGCCGTGCAGCACCAGTAGGGTTGCCATCTGCGTAGTCCTTGTTATGAATGAGCAATCGTCAGAACCCGGCGACTATGCCGCAAAGACTTTGTGACTGTCCAGTTCTATGCAATAGCCAGCACGATGGCCGATGTTTGCGCGAAATATGTGACCAAGTGATTTGATTCGGTCACTTGTGGTGTATGGACTGACGCCTTCGCGAGCAAGCTCGCTCCCACAGGGGTATGCATCCCAATGTGGGAGCGAACTTGCTCGCGAAGGCGATTTGTCAGACGCGAAAGGCCTGAACGGCCGTATGCAGTTGCCCGCCCAATACCAGCAGGTTCTCACCCTGTTCGCGCCCACGGCCGATACGCACCAGATTATCCCCACCCAACTGATGAATCCGCTCGCTGTGATCGCGAATCTCGCTGACAGCACCGCTTTGCTGCGCGGTGATATCGGCAATGCGGATTGCCGTGTCGGAAATGGTCTGGATCGCGCCGACGATTTTATCCAGCGCACCGTCTGCCGCTTGCGCCTGATTGGCTGTGGCTTCGGCATGTTCAACCTGCGCCCGCATGCCTTCGACCGATTGCCGTGCCGCCGTTTGCAGGCCGGCAATCAGCGTCTGGATTTCGGCAGTCGCGCCGGCAGTACGCTGGGCAAGCGAGCGCACTTCTTCAGCTACCACGGCAAAGCCACGACCCATTTCCCCGGCGCGCGCCGCTTCAATCGCCGCGTTGAGGGCCAGCAGGTTGGTCTGGTCGGCAATCGAGCGAATCACCGTCAACACGCCACCGATGGTTGCCGACTCTTCGGCCAGATGTTCGATCATCTGCGCGTTGCCTTGTACTTCACCGACCAATGCGTGCAGGCCGGTGAGGCTCTGGCCAATTACCGTCTGACCATGCTCGACCGCCAGTCCGGCATGACGACTGGCGTCAGCGGCCTGCTGCGCATCGCCGGCAACCTGCTGGATTGTCGCTTCAAGTTCGCCGAGGGAGTCGCGGATCAGCGCGGTGTCGCCAGCCTGATGTTCGGCACCGCTGTGCAAGTCGTTACTCAGTTCGGCCAGGGTGCGGCTACTGCCCGCGACTTGTTCGGCATTGCCGCGAATGGTCCCGACCAGATCCACCAGATACGCGCGCAATCGATTGAGCGAGGCTTCGATGTCACGCAGTTCACGGTTGGTTTTGCCCAGATGAATGTCGCGACTGAAGTCGCCCTCGGCCCAGGTTGAAAGCGCCGGCGCGAGATTGGTCAATGTGCGCGCCAGGCGCCGTTGCAAAGTGTCGATCAGTAAAGCGATCAGCAGAATCAGGCCGATCATCACGCCTTGCATCAGCCGCACTTCGCCCTGAATTTGCCCGTGTTGGGCGCGTACGACGGGTTCCAGGCCGGCGATCGCCTGTTGCACGGCGGCAATTTTCTGGTGCGTCGCGGTGCTCAGATCCGCGCGTTTCTGAATCTGGTCGCGGGTGCGCTCAAGCTCTGCCGGATAGCGTCCGAGCAGGCTGTTGAGTTCGCGTTTGAGGTCGACACCGGCGTCTTCGGCGGCGGTTTTCTCAGTGTTTTCGATACCCATCAACGCGGCAAAATCGTCGCTGTTCGACTCGTTGCTGGTGACGACGCCGAGCAAGGGCAGGGCATCAATTGCCTGAGCTTGCGTACGGATGTTGGTGACCTCGCGCTCAACATCGGCCGTCAGTTCGCTGCGCCCGCTGCTGACCAGCTTGTCCCGCGCCAACGACAGTTTGCCCAGATGCTGCGAAGCCGCAAGCAACGGCGTCAGATAGCTCGCGTTGCCGTTGGCATAAGTGCTGAGTTGCTCAAGGCTGGCGCTCAATTCGCGCTCGGCCTGCAACAGCAACGCCTGCGGATCGCCCGCCAGTTTGCCGGCCGCGAGCAAGTCGGTTTTGCTGAACTCCTCCAGGCCCGACAGGCTCGGGTGCAGCGTTTCAGCCAGCGCCGGCGGCAATTCAGCGAGTTCTTTGCGCAAGCTGTCGATGGCCTGGCTGGCGCTGCTCAGGCGCAAGGCGTCGCCGCTGGCGAGGTAATCCTCGACGTTGCGTGCGACCTCGTTCTGAAACTGCTGCGACAGTCCCAAATACCGCTCCATCAACAGATACGGGCGTTCGAGGGCTTTTTGCGACCACCACAGCGTGGCGCCGAGTGCGAGGCACACGGCGACCAGCAGCAGCGTATTGAGATTGGTGAGCAACTTCAGGCGCATGACGGCTACCAACGGCAGAAATGGTAAGCGCCTGAATTTATTGCGGTTCTGTTACAGGGTTATGACCGAATCAGTGGAATTCGATGAAAAAGTGGCACTTTGCTTTGACTCGCGCGCAGTCTGCACGCGATTGCGCCCGGCACCCTTGGCGCGGTACAGCGCTTCGTCGGCCTGACTGGCCATCATCAGGCTGTCGCAGTCGTCGTGCATTTCCACCACGCCGGCACTGAAGGTGCACCACAAATCCTGCGGCTGCGCCGGGTAATGGATTTCGGCGAAGCGCTGGCGGATTTCGTCGAGGACTTTGTGCGCCGCTTCTATATCCGTGTCGGGCATGACGATGGCGAACTCTTCACCGCCGTAGCGGCCGATGAAGTCGGTCTTGCGTAAACGCTGCTTGAGAAACAGCGCCAGGCTTTTGATCACCCGGTCGCCCATCGGGTGGCCGTGGCTGTCGTTGACCCGTTTGAAGTGGTCGATGTCGAGCATGGCAAAACTCAGCGGCTTGTTCTCGCGGCGGGCGCGGAACGAGCAGTCTTCGAGCAATTGCAGAATGTGCGTGTGGTTATAGAGGCCGGTGAGGCTGTCGCGGACCATCCGCGCTTTCAGATTGCGCGCGCGGGCGGCGCGGTTGCGCACGGTGGTGATCAGATGGCGCGGCTTGATCGGTTTGGTCAGAAAATCATCGCCGCCCTCGCTCATGGCGTCGAGCTGCTTGTCCAGATCGTCCTCGGCCGACAGATAAATGATCGGCACGCTGACATAGCGGTCGTTGTGGCGAATCACTTTGGCCAGTTCGGTACCGGTGCAGGCCGGCATGTACATGTCGAGGATGATCAGGTCGGGCTGGAAATCCGCCAGTTCGGCCATCGCCTGAATCGGTTCGATCAAGGTGCGCGTGACGATGCCGGCGCTGTTGAGCAGGCGTTCGGTGTGCAAGGCCTGCGCACGCGAGTCGTCGATGATCAACACTTTATAAGGCTCGTACTGGGCGACGCAGGTGAGGACTTCGATCTTTTCCAGCAGGCTCGACGCTTCGAGAGTGCCGGTGAGAAATTCCTGGCCACCGGCGCGCACGGCGGCGAGACGGGTCGGCGTGTCGGTTTCGTGCAGGCTGAAGAACAGCAGCGGCAGCGGCTCCTCGAGCCCGACCTGGGCTTCGGCGGCGAGTTTCAGGCCGATGCCGGCGCCGCTGAAATCCACGTCCATGACGATCGCGGCCGGCAGGCGCTCGACCATCGAGGAGCGAAATGCCGAAACACTGTCCAGCGCCTGCGCGCTCAGACCGAAGAATTCAAGTTGTTTGGCCAGCCGTTCGGCGCGGTCGTGATCCTGCAGCATCACGTAGATCGGTTTACGCAGTGGCGGCAGGAACGTCTGGTCGAGTTGATCGCCATGGCGCAGGCCGGTGCGCGACAAGCGCTGCATCAAGCGATTGAGGTCGGTGATCAGGCCACTGCTGAGACGGCCGCGATTGGCGTCCACCGCTTCCAGCGACTGGCTGATGTGGCGCGCGAGTTGAGTGTGTTCCGGCTGTTCGAAGCGCTCGGCAAAACGCAGCAGGCGCAGGTTGGCCTCGCTCAGTTCGGCGAGGTCGACAGTAGACCACTCACTGCGTTGCAGGCGCTGCCATATCTCAAGAATCTGACGTGCCTGATGAATTACCCGCTGGGCAAAGTGGTGCTTGAGACGCTCACGGCTGGGGTCTTCTGGCTCGGTCATATCCTGACTACTAGTTAGGCTGCATGCTGAGATCGACTGGTGGCTCTATGCTAGCACCTCTTTTCCCTTAGACGAGTGTCGTACGTCAATAATCTGCAGTGCGTCACCATTCAGTTTCTGACCGGGCGGTTTTGTTTTTGACCTGAGTGTCTGACAAGTCCCCGTCGGCCGGGCACTCCCTGACTAAGCTGGGTGATCAGGATGACGGGGCAGTGGTGCTTTTATCCGTGCAGTGAATGACCTTTGCGATGGTTTTCAATCCGATGGGCTGAAGCATGGGCATCGGGGATTCCCTTAGTCATCGTCGAAGCGTCATTCGCCCATACGAATTGCGGCTTATCTTTACGCGCGGGTGCCCGGCCTCGGCACGTTGTTGTATGGTTGTGGTCGAACCGTTGAACCCAAGTGATTGAAAGGATATCGCCATGCTGGACTGGAAAAACCGCGCGGGCAGCGCGCCTGAACGTGCCGCCGAACCCAAGTCGGCCACCCGCAGCTATGTTGGCGGATTGCTGTTCAGCCGTGCATTGGCCACGCTGATCGGCATCTACCTGCTGGTGACCATTGGCCTTGGCTGGTACTGGAGCCAGGAGCCGGCGCTGTTTCCGGTCGCACAAAACGCGCAAGTGGCGGCCGAGAAAGAAGGCAAGCAGATGGTGATCGGCTACACCACCGTCGAAACCCTGAAGACCGTTGCCGGCACCTTGCTCAACAAGCCGGGCGGCTACATTTCCAACGACCGCTTCCCGCCGGGCCTGTGGATGGACAACACGCCAAGCTGGGAGTACGGCGTGCTGGTACAGGTGCGTGACCTGACCCGTGCCCTGCGCAAAGACTTTGCCCGTTCGCAATCGCAGTCGGCAGAAGATGCCGATCTGGCCAAGGCCGAGCCGCGCTTCAACTTCGACAACAAGAGCTGGATCCTGCCGTCGAGTGAGTCGGAATATCAGGAAGGCATCAACTCGCTGAGCCGTTATCAGGCGCGTCTGTCCGATCCAACCCAGAAAAACGCGCTGTTCTATGCCCGCGCCGACAACCTGAACAACTGGCTCGGCGATGTCGGCACCCGTCTCGGCTCGCTGTCGCAACGACTGTCGGCCAGTGTCGGTCGGGTCAAACTCAACACCGCGCTGAAAACCGAAGTGCCGGCCATCGGCGAAGTGCCGCAGGTTGACGAGGAAGTCGTCGAGACACCATGGATGCAGATCGACAACGTGTTCTACGAAGCACGCGGTCAGGCCTGGGCGCTGTCGCATCTGTTGCGCGCCATCGAAGTCGACTTCGCCGATGTCCTGGCGAAGAAGAACGCCACCGTCAGCGTGCGTCAGATCATTCGTGAGCTGGAAGCCTCGCAGGAACCGGTCTGGAGTCCTATGATTCTTAACGGAAGCGGCTTCGGCGTGCTGGCCAACCACTCGCTGGTCATGGCCAACTATATTTCCCGTGCCAACGCTGCTGTGATCGATTTGCGTCAACTGCTCAATCAGGGCTGATTCATGAGTCAGAACGCCAAAGAGGCGGCCCATCGCGCCGCCTCGGATGCCGAACAGATCGCCTGGGTCGACGAGCAGGACAACCTGCTCGGCGCTCTGGTGCGTGCCGATCTGCGCGAGCGTGGGCTGATCGGTCGCGGCACCTACATCATGTTGTTCAATTCCGCCGGCGACCTTTGCGTGCACCGGCGCACGTTGAGCAAGGCGATTTATCCCGGTTACTGGGACGTCGCGGCGGGCGGCATGGTGCAGGCCGACGAGACTTACGCCGAGTCGGCAGCCCGAGAGCTGGAAGAGGAGTTGGGCGTCAGCGGTATCGAACTGACTGCCCATGACCATTTCTACTTCGAAGACACCGGCAACCGTTTGTGGTGTTCGGCGTTTTCCGCCGTCTGGGACGGGCCGCTGAAACTGCAACCGGAGGAGGTGCTCGAAGCACGCTTTATTCCGGTCGAGCAGGTCATGCAGGAAATCCAGCAAAAGCCTTATTGCCCGGACTCTCTGGCAGCCTTGAAGCGCTATCTGAAGGCGCAGCAAAGCGACGTCGCAAAGAACACATAAATTGGCGCCGATTGGCACTTAGCAAGTCGCATTTTTGCCGTTACACTGCGCGACCTTTTCAAGCTGCACCGTCCTGCTTTTATTGAAGCATCGGTGCAGTAGCGCTGCCCCTGCCTGAGTGGGGCTTCGCGGTCGATGACCTTGCCCAAGGTCGCGATCAGTCTTTGTCCTCCCAAGAGGATTGCCGGTGGCCAAAAAAGCCGCATCCTTCGCCGCCTTAGGTGGCCTGGTATTTTCCACCGACGCAGGTCGTCATTGCCCGGAATGCAGTAAGCCGGTGGACGCCTGTATCTGCAAACAAACCGTGATCCCGGCCGGCGACGGCATTGCCCGCGTGCGACGCGAGAGCAAGGGCCGCGGCGGCAAGACGGTGACCACCATCACCGGCGTGCCACTGGCCGAAGACGCGCTCAAAGAGTTGGCAACAACGTTGAAGAAACGTTGCGGCACCGGCGGGGCGTTGAAAGACGGCATCATCGAAATCCAGGGCGATCATGTCGAGCTACTCTTGGCTGAGCTGATCAAGCACGGTTTCAAAGCGAAGAAGTCCGGCGGCTAGCAGCCTCTGTGAAACCCACCTGCGGCTTGATCCGGCTCTGAATGTTGTCAGATCCGGCGTCGTCTCCATGGTTTTCACAGAGCCTGTTCATGACCGGTTTCTAAACTCCACGCAGTCAGTGCGGTCTACCGCCGCGCTGACGAACCGTCATTTTCATACTTTAGACTGCGCCGGCCTGAGATCAGGCGACGCACTATGACTTCTTTATAGGGGACTTCGATGTCCGTACGACGCACACGCAAAGACGATGGCAGCCAATGGACAGTTGCGGACAGCCGCAGTGTTTACGGGATTCGCCATTGGGGGGCCGGGTATTTCGCGATCAATGACGCCGGTCGCGTCGAAGTTCGTCCGAACGGCCCGAGCAGCTCGCCTATCGACCTGTTCGAGCAAGTCGACCAACTGCGCAAAAGCGGTTTGTCCTTGCCGTTGCTGGTTCGTTTTCCCGACATCCTGCAAGACCGTGTACGCCAGCTGACCGGTGCCTTCGATTCCAACATCGAGCGCCTGGAATACCAGAGCAAATACACCGCGCTGTACCCGATCAAGGTTAACCAGCAAGAAGCGGTGATCGAGAACATCATCGCCACCCAGGACGTTTCCATCGGTCTGGAAGCCGGCTCCAAGCCTGAATTGCTGGCCGTGCTGGCGCTGGCACCGAAGGGCGGCACCATCGTCTGCAACGGTTACAAGGACCGCGAGTTCATTCGTCTGGCGCTGATGGGGCAGAAGCTTGGCCATAACGTCTTCATCGTCATCGAGAAAGAATCCGAAGTCGGTCTGGTGATCGAAGAAGCCGCCTCGCTGAAGGTCAAGCCACAGGTCGGCCTGCGCGTGCGTCTGTCGTCGCTGGCGTCGTCGAAGTGGGCGGACACCGGTGGCGAAAAATCCAAGTTCGGTCTGTCGGCAGCGCAACTGCTGTCGGTGGTCGAGCGTTTCCGCGCAGCGGGCCTGGATCAAGGCATTCGCCTGCTGCACTTCCACATGGGTTCGCAGATTGCCAACCTCGCTGACTATCAGCACGGTTTCAAAGAAGCGATCCGTTACTACGGCGAGCTGCGCAACCTCGGTCTGCCGGTCGATCACATCGACGTTGGCGGTGGTCTGGGTGTCGACTACGACGGCACGCACTCGCGCAACGCCAGTTCGATCAACTACGACATGGACGATTACGCCGGTGTCGTGGTCGGCATGCTCAAGGAGTTCTGCGACGCGCAGAGCCTGCCGCATCCGCACATCTTCTCCGAGAGCGGCCGTTCGCTGACCGCGCACCACGCGATGCTGGTGGTGCAGGTGACCGACGTCGAGAAACACAACGACGAAATCCCGCAGATCGAGAACAAGGAAGCGCTGCCGGAAACCGTGCAATGGCTGGTTGACCTGCTCGGCCCGACCGACATCGAAATGGTCACCGAAACCTACTGGCGCGCGACGCACTACATGAGCGACGTGGCTGCGCAGTACGCCGACGGCAAACTGACCCTGGCTGAAAAAGCCCTGGCCGAGCAGTGCTACTTCGCGGTGTGCCGTCGCCTGCACAACTCGCTGAAAGCGCGTCAACGTTCGCACCGTCAGGTGCTCGACGAGCTCAACGACAAGCTGGCCGACAAGTACATCTGCAACTTCTCGGTGTTCCAGAGCCTGCCGGACACCTGGGCGATCGATCAGGTGCTGCCGATCATCCCGCTGCACCGTCTCGATGAAGAGCCGCTGCGCCGCGCGGTGCTGCAAGACCTGACCTGCGACTCTGACGGCAAGATCAACCAGTACGTCGACGAGCAGAGCATCGAAACCAGCCTGCCAGTGCACGGTTTGAATGAAGGCGAAGACTACCTGCTGGGCGTGTTCCTCGTTGGCGCCTATCAGGAAATCCTCGGCGACATGCACAACCTGTTCGGTGACACCGACTCGGTGAACATCTACCAGAATGCCGATGGCAGCGTGTACCACGCCGGCATCGAGACCCACGACACCATCGAAGACATGCTGCGTTACGTGCACTTGTCGCCGGAAGAACTGATGACTCACTACCGCGACAAGTGCGCCAGTGCCCGCATCAGTGCCAGCGAGCGCACGCAATTTCTCGATGCCTTGCGTCTGGGCCTGACCCGCTCCTCCTACCTGTCTTCCTGAGGCAGGTGTGATCTCGCCGGGTTGTCCGAATTTTTTCCGAAAGTGGCGGAAAATTCAGATGACCCGGTGGGATATCTCCCAAAATCCTCGCGAAATGCTTGGCTGTCCTGGCCAGCAAAGTCATCCGGTCTGCTTTTCGCGTAGGTCATTTCCTAAGTTGTACTTCAGCTCTCTACTCGGCCATGGCTCTCGGCGAGAATCCCCGACCGCCCCTCCTGTAGAGATCCGCCCATGTTCGATCCAGTCAACGAGTCGTCGTTTCGTCTCGATGTAGCGGGCCTGTCCGACCCCTTCGAAGTCCTGGCCTTTACCGGTAGCGAAGCCCTCAGCGAATCCTTTGCGTTCGAGATCGATGTATTGATCAACGATCCACACCTGGATCTCGCCGGCCTGCTTTACCGTTCGGCATTCCTCTGTTTCGGGCCGTCAGGGGAGGGCGTGCACGGGCAATTGCAGAGCCTTGTCCAGCATGAGTACGGCGAAGGCTTGCGGTTGAGCCGGATCCGTCTGGGGCCGAAACTCGGTTGCCTCGCGCTGCGCTTCAGCCAGCGGATCTTCAGTGGCCGCTCGGTGCCGCAGATCATCGAGCAGGTGCTCAGAGAGCACGGCATCGTCGCTGCCCAGCGCCGCTTTGAATTGCGTGGCGACTACCCGGTCCGGACGTTCTGCACGCAATACCGCGAGTCCGATCTGCAACTGCTTCAGCGTTTGTGCGCGCAGGCGCGAATTCATTATTACTTTGAACACGAGCGTGATCGGCATTGCCTGGTTTTCAGTGATGATCCGGCGCAGTTGCCATTGGCGGGCGCCGCGAGCTATCAGTGCGAGGATGACGGACATGATGCTTCTCCCGCGTTGCACCAATGGAAATTGCAAAGTGCAATTCAGGTCAATTCGGCGGGTGGGCAACAGGCCGAAGGTCAGAGTGATCTGGCGACATTGCGCAGTGGTCATTGGTTGCGATTGGCCGGGCATCCCTTCGCCGAATGCAATCGCCCATGGTTGTTGACTCGCATTGAGCATCGCGCCGACCCGGCCCTCGAACCTGCTTACGCCAACCGCCTGTTCGGTGCATTGCAACTGCCGAGTGCAGCGGCCACCGCGCCGCCGCGCTTGCGCATGCACAGCCTGCAACGGGCCTGGGTGGTGGCGGTCGATGAACCACAGCCCGATTGCTCGCGACCGGTAGCGGTGCAGTTCGACTGGCTCTATCAAGGCGAAGGCGCCGCGCCGAGTCATTGTTGGCTGCCCCTCGCGCCGTCTCTGCAGCAGACGCCAATGACGGCGCTGAGCGATGGTGTCGAGGTGGTGGTGAGTTTCTTTGAAGGCGATCCGGATCAGCCGATGATCAGCGGCGTCCTGCAGCCGCCAATCGCCGAGACTGACACGGGCGATGTCGCGCCTCTGCCCGACCGTCTGGTGAGTGACGGCTTGCAGCAATTGCTGGCGTCCGGTGAGCCGTTGCTGCTGCTGTGCCTGATCCCCGGCGGCGGCAGCTTCAGTCACTGCGCAGAACCGGTGTGCAGTTGTCGACTGGTCACTGCGCTTGAACAGAGCGGCGCAACATGAGTGGCGCGGTGCATGAGCCTATGGCGCAATGGCTGTTGCTCGATGGCCCGGATGCCCCACAGGCCTTGCTGACCTTGCGCCAGGCTTTTAGCGGGGTGCGGCGCTTCAGTTTGTTCGAGGGTACCGAGTTTGAACCGGTCAGCGAGTACGGCCCGGTGCTGCTCGAGTTGCGCGATTGCCCGGCGTTGGCCGCCTTGTGTCACAGCGATCCAGACACCTGGCGCGGGCTGTTGCTTGGCAGCGAGGCATCGGCACAACAGCTGCTGGGCCACTTGCAACGCATGCTCACGGTGTCGTTCGGCTTGAGCCATCGGGCCTTGCTCAGCTATTACAACCGGCAGACCGCGAGCTATTTTTTCGATGCCTGCGACGCCGCTGAATTGAGCCGCTGGCTTGGGCCGATCCGCCAGTTGCGCTGGTTCGGCGGCACCTGGGCCGACCGCGCGATTGGTAGTCAGGGCTGGCAGCAGTTGCGCAATCCGGGACTTGCCGTCGAGCCACTGAGCATCGAAGAAAGCCTGACCCGGCGCCAGCGCGAACGCTTGCAAGCCTGCCTGCTGGAGCAGCATATCTGGCGCTGGTGCCAATCATTGGGAACCGATTACGCGACGATGTCCTCCCATGTCCAACAGGGTCTGACGCTGGGGTTCAGCGACCGCACCGTGCTCGATGGCTGGTTATGGTTACGTTTGCTGCATCCGCGTGCCGTACTGGTGCCGCCGCCGGTGGGACTGACCCAGCAACAACGGCTCGACCATGTGCGGCGTCAATGGCGCGGCGATCAGCTCTGAAGCGAGGTTCGGCGCGTATGGCACGGTTATTCCGGCAAGGGTTTGGTGCAGTGATCGGCGGGGTGTTGCTGCTGGCGCTGGGCGGATGTTCGCCGGTGCAATTGCTCAATGCGCTGACCCCGGACAGCACGTACGACAAGACGACGGGCATCGCTTATGGTGACGATCCGCGGCAGAAGCTTGATGTGTACGTGCCGCATCAGCCGATGCCGGGCGCACCGGTGGTGGTGTTTTTCTATGGCGGCAGCTGGAACAGCGGATCGCGCGTCGACTACCGCTTTGTCGGTGAAGCGCTGGCGTCCAAGGGGATTGTCACGGTGGTGGCGGATTACCGCTTGTATCCGCAAGTGCGTTATCCGCTGTTTCTGCAGGATGGAGCGCAGGCGGTGGCGTGGACCAAAGCGCATATCCGCGAATTTTCCGGCAACCCGCAGCGCTTGTATCTGATGGGCCACAGCTCCGGCGGATACAACGCGGCGATGCTGGCGCTGGACGGCGAACTGCTCGCTTCGGTGGGCATGTCACCCAGGGATTTGCAGGGCTGGATCGGCCTGGCCGGGCCCTACGACTTTCTGCCGATCAAGAATCCCGAGGTGCGCCCGGTGTTCTTCTGGCCGGACTCGCCGCCGCAATCGCAGCCGGTCAACCATGTCAGTCATGGCGCGCCGCCGGCCCTGTTGATCGCCGCGACTGAGGATGATCTGGTCAACCCGACACGCAACACCGGCGGTCTCGCCAGCAAGCTGCGCGCGGCAGGGGTGCCGGCACAGGATCTGTATTACTCGCGGCCCAGCCACATAACCCTGGTGGCGACCCTGTCGCGTCCGTTGCGGCATCTGGCGCCGGTGCTCGATCAGGTGGTCGGGTTTATCGCGCGCACACCGACTCAGTGAACGCCGCCAGAGAACCAGCCATCGTTGCGCTTGAGCCACCAGGCTTGCGCACCGAGGGTCAGGCTGCGTAACACCATGAACAGCAGAAAAGATATCCACAGCCCGTGGTTGCCGTAGCCTTGCAGTGCCCAGGCAAACGGCAGCAGCAGAGCCACGGTGACGAGCATGCCGTTGCGCATTTCGCGTGCGCGGGTGGCACCGATGAACAGACCGTCGAGCAAGTAACTCCAGACCGCAATCAATGGCAGCACGGCGAGGTAGGGCAGGTAGACGAACGCGGTGTCGCGCACGCTCTGGATATCGGTCTGCATCTCGATGAACAGGTGCCCGGCGAGCAGAAACAGCGCGGCAAATCCGAGGCTGGCGAACAGCGACCAGCCGCCCGCCACCACCAGCGAACGACGCAGGGCCAGGCGATCACGGGCGCCGATGGCGTGTCCGCACAAGGCTTCGACGGCATGGGCCAGGCCATCCAGCGCATGCGCCGTCAACAGCAAGCCATTGAGCAGCAGCGCGTTGGCGGCAACCGTCGAATCGCCCAGCCGCGCGCCTTGCACGGTGATCAGGAAAAACACCGATTGCAGCGCCAGACTGCGGATAAAGATGTCACGGTTGACCGCCAGTAAAGGGCGCCAGCTCTGCCAGACCCTCAACGCCGCCCAGACGATGTGCCCCGGATACGCGCGCAGCGCTTTGCGGGTCAGCAGCAGGCCGAGCAGGGCGCCGCTCCATTCGGCGATCACCGAGGCGCGCGCCGAACCGACCACGCCCCAGTCCAGGCCAATGACGAACCACAGATTGAGGACGATGTTGATCAGGTTGGTGGTCAGCAAAATCGCCAGTGGCGCCCGGGCGTTTTGCGTGCCGAGGAACCAGCCGACCAGCGCATAACTGGCCAGCGCGGCCGGCAAGCCGAATAGACGCGTGTGGAAGAAATCCCGAGTGAGCTGATCCAGCTCCGCCGACGGTTGCATGAAGTGCAATGCAACCCCGCTCAGCGGCACGCCCAGCGTACCCAGCACCAGCGCCAGTCCCATCGCCAGCAGCAAGCCTTGCAACAGAATCTGTCGCAACGCCGCACCGTCGCTGCGCCCGGCAGCCTGCGCGGCAAATCCGGTGGTGCCCATGCGCAGAAAGCCCATGGCCCAGGCGAGAAAGGTGTACAGGCTGGCGCCGACCGCCACCGCACCCAATTGATGGGCATGGGGCAAGTGGCCGATGACGGTGCTGTCGACCAGCGCCACCAGCGGTACGGAAATATTCGACAGAATCATGGGCGCGGCGAGTGCCCAGACCTTGCGGTGCGTCGGGCGGTGGCGCCAGTCGGCGATCAGAGTGGACATGCAGGCTCCTTGGGGGAGCGGCATTGTAGCGATTCCTCTGGCCTGAAACGCGATTCACTGTAGGAGTGAGCCTGCTCGCGATAGCGTCCGTTCAGTCAAAACAGCTTCGAATGACACACCGCTATCGCGAGCAGGCTCACTCCTACAAGGTTTTGTGGCGCTAGTGAATAATCCAGCTAAGCAACCACAACCCCAGCAACAACCAGATGATCCCGGCAATGATCGACGCATTCATGAACGCGCGAATCGCCGACCACAACAGCATCAGCCCGACAATCAGCGCGATGATGCTGATGATCGAGGTGTCCATGCCCAACGTCTTCGCCAGCCCGTCGACAAAGTTGCCACCGGCATTGCTCAGAATATTGAACAAGCCACTGAGGCCGTCGACGATAAAGCGGATGATCGAACCGAGCGCCTGGCCGAGCCATTCGAAAAAGCTTTCTACCTGCATGTGTGCATCCTGATGAAAGAGCTGAGCCTTGGGCCACAACGCAGGTGGCCGAGTTCCCTGCATGATAGAAGGTTTGCACCCATTCTGTGTGCGAGCGAGCCTGCTCGCGAAGGCATTGTGTCAGTGAATCAATGGTTGATGACATACCGTCTTCGCGAGCAGGCTCGCTCCCACAATAGATCGTCTGCGCTGCTTGCCTTCAGGGCGTATCCCCCCGAAGCTATACGCCTTCAGGAGAGCCCGATGAACCTTGTTGAACTGACCGAACGCCTGCACGCCATTCGCGACCGCAATGACTGGCGGCAATTTCACAGCCCGAAAAACCTCGCCATGGCGGCCAGTGTCGAGATGTCCGAGCTGGTGGAAATCTTCCAGTGGCTGACAGAAGACCAGTCGCGCCAGTTGCCCGCTGACAAACTCGCCCATGCCGGGCAGGAAGTCGGCGATATCGTCCTGTATCTGTTGCTGCTGTGCAGCGAGCTGGGGCTGGACATGAATGAAGTGGTGCGCGCCAAGCTCGCCGACAGTGAACGGCGGTTCAGCTGATGAGCGACCGGCATTTCGATCAGTTGGCGACGCGTTTCGCCGAAAAAATCTACGGCGGCGCCAAAGGCGCGATTCGTCTCGCGGTGTTACAGGCTGACCTGGCCGAAGCGCTGCCGGATCGTCCGTTGCGCGTCCTGGATATTGGCGGCGGTCTTGGCCACATGTCGCTGTGGCTGGCCGAACGCGGTCACGAGGTGACCTTCACCGAGCCGGCCGCACCGATGCTCGAAGGCGCGCGCCAGCGTTTTGCCGACGCCGGGCAAACCGCGACGTTCATTCAGGCATCGTGGCAGGAACTGCTCGGCCAACTCACCGAACCGTACGATCTGGTGATCTGCCACGCCGTGCTGGAATGGCTCGCCGAACCCCACGCGATCCTGCCGGTGCTGCATCAACTGACCAAACCCGGTGGCTGGTTGTCGCTGGCGTTCTACAACCGCGATGCGCTGATCTACCGCAACCTGCTCAAAGGCCATTTCAAGAAAATGCGCAAGAACGTCATGGCCGGCGAAAAGCAGAGCCTGACCCCGCAGCAGCCGCTCGATCCAAGGGAATTGGCAACGCAACTCGAAGGCTTGTGGCAGGTCGAAAGCCAGAGTGGGATCCGCGTTTTCCATGACTATATGCCGGTGGAATTCCAGGCCCGCGCCGAACTCGTCGATTTGCTCGAGATGGAGCTCGCTCACCGTCGTCACCCAAGCTTCGCCGGGCTTGGGCGTTACTTGCACTGGATCTGCCGGCCGATCTGATCGGAGCGCGACATGAAAGCTCAATCCGCGTTACTGCTGATGTGTCTGGGCTTGGCTGCTTGCCAGAGCAGCAACCCCTACGTGGCGCAATCGCGGCCCTTACCGCCGGCACCAGCGCAAGCCGCCACCACCTTCGACCGCAGCGCGTACCCGGCGCCGCCGCGTGATTATGGGCGTTATCGCAGTTGGGCCTGGCTCAATGGGCAACTGCCACCGGGCACGGCCTGGGCCGATTCGGCGCAAGTGGCCGAAGCGGTAAGCAATGCGCTGGATCAGCGCGGCTTGCGTCCATTGCACGACAACCGCCCGGCCGACCTGTTGGTCAGCGCTGATCTGCGTCTGGAAACCCGTTTGCGCCAGGTTCAGGATGACTACGGTTATTACGGCGGTGGATACGGCAGCTATGATCGATATGGACGCGGTTACGGTATGTACAACACGGTGCCGATCGTACGCACGTATTCCGAGCAAGTCGTGGTGGTGCAGGTCAATCTGTTCGACGCTGGCAGCGGGCAACCGGTGTGGAGCGCCAGTGCCGAAACCGCGAACAAGGGCAGCGAAATCGATCGCACCGATTCGATCCGCGAAGCTGTGGAAAAAGCCATGTCGGCGTATCCTCCCAGTTAGCTCCTGCCCATCAGAAGCTGCCGCAGGTTCATGTCTTCAACCGGAGAAAACCCATGTTCCGCCGTCTCGCTCTACTGGCCATGGTCGCGCTGCTCAGCGCCTGCGCCGCCAACCAGGTCAATCACGACTTCGATGCCAGCCGCGACTTTGCGGCCTATCGCAGCTGGAGCTGGAAAAACCCCGCCCTGCAATATCGCCCGGATGATCCACGGATCAAGAGCGACCTGACCGAGCAACGCATCCGCCAGGCCGTGGCCGATCAGCTCGACCAGCGCGGTTTGCGTCCCGCGGCGGCGGGCGCCAAGGGTGACTTGAATGTGCAGACTTATCTGATCGTCGAGGATCGTCAGCAGCAAGTGACGACCAACTATGGCGGCGGTTGGGGTGGCCCGTGGAACGGCTATTGGGGCGCGCCGATGTACAACGAAACGCGCAACATCACCTACAAGGTCGCGACCATCCAGATCGACTTGCTCGACGGCAAGGACGGCAAACTGGTGTGGCGCGGCAGCGATGAGCAGATGCTCTCCGGCAAGCCGAATCCCGATGATCGCAGCAACGCCATCCGCGAGACGGTCACGCGGATTCTGGCCAACTATCCACCGCGTTGAATCCGTTAAAAAGTGGGAGCTGTTGAGCTCCCGTTTTTTTGCTCCACCCTAAATTCCAATGTGGGAGCGAGCCTGCTCGCGAAAGCAGGGTGTCATTCAACTGCTATTTATCTGACACGACGTCTTCGCGAGCAGGCTCGCTCCCACAGGGATGTTTGTCTGTTCGAAATGGCGCGTTGCCATTAGGCGCGTCTACACTCAGTTGCACCAATGGAGCTAGCGGCAAAGGAGTGCGCCATGTCGCCTCGTTCGCGATTCAACGGCCCGGCCCGCCAGCGCGGGGCGATCGGCTTGATGGCGGCGGCCACCCTCAGTCTGGCGGTGGTGATGATGTTGCTGGTGGTCGACACCGGCCGCTTGTACATGGAACAACGCAAGTTGCAGCGGGTGGTCGACAACGCCGCCCTCGAAGCCGTCAGCCGTGGCGGCAATTGCCTGCCGGGCCTGAGCGCTGCCAGTTACGTCGGGCAAAGCGCCGTGCGCAATGGCTACATAGTCGATGCCGGCAACTCCCTCGCCACCACGTGCGGCACCCTGGTCACTCCAGCCTCCGGCCTGCGCACGTTCGCAGTGGATGCCACGCAAGCGGCAGCGGTCAAAGTCGTCGCCAGTCGCACGGTGACCACCAGTTTTGCCGGTGGCGTACAGGCCTTGTTCAGCGGCACCCCGGTCAGTCTCAACACCACGCTCAATGCCTCGGCGGTGGCCGCCAAACCGCAGCCGACGGTGGCCCAACTGAATATACGCAGCACCTTGGCCAGCATTGATACGGCGCAGTCGAACATCCTCAATCCGCTGTTTTCCGGATTATTGGGCGGTAACGTCAACCTCACGGCTCTGGGCTGGGATGGCCTGCTGAACACCGACATCAACTTGCTCAAATACCTTGATCAACTGGCGATCAATCTCAACGTCGCGGCGGGCAACTACACGCAATTACTCAACACTCAGGCCACGGTGACGCAACTGATTCAGGCGGCGGCAACGGTGGTGCAGCTCAATGGCGCGACCGCGCAGGTGATCACCGCACTGGGCCAATTGCAGGTGGCCGCGATCAACGCGGCGCCGGTCAAACTGGGTGACATCCTGCAATTGCAGACCGGCACCACGGCGGCAGGGCTGGACGCCAATCTGCAACTGCTGCAACTGATTCAGGGCGTGGTGCAACTGGCCAACAGCAAGAGTGCGGTGGCGGCGACATTGCCGATCAGCGTGCTGGGGCTGGCGAATGTCACGGTGCGGGTGAAAGTGATCGAGCCGCCGCAGTTCTCTGCGATTGGCGACCCGGCGCGGGCGAAGGCCAATCCCGACCCGCATGCGCCAGATCGGATTTATGTGCGCACGGCGCAGGTTCGCACGATGTTGTCGGTGAGTTTGCCGGTGCTGTCCGGGGTCACGGGGCTGGCCAATGCGGTGTTGGGATTGGTCGGTACCTTGACCCCGACGCTTAACGCACTGCTGAGCCTGAATCTGGTGGACACACTCAACTCGCTTGGCTGTTTGTTGGGGGCCGGTTGCGAGCAGCTTGATCCGAAACTGCTGCCGTCGCCGCAAATCGATATCGCTCTGGATGCCGGTGGGGCACAAAGCTATGTCACGGATTACAGCTGCCCGACCGGCAATACCGGCAGTAAAAGTCTGACCGCCACAACCGTCACCTCCATCGCCGATCTCAAGCTGGGAAAAATCGACCCGAGCAGTGCATTTTCCTCGTCTGCCCCGCCCGCGGTCGCACCATTGCCACTGGTCGATCTTGGTATCGTGACGTGCCACAAGATTCTAGGCATCGGCAGTTGTGACCCTGCCACCCATGTTCAATACGGCGCAGGCGGCATCGCGATCAAACTCGACACCAGCGTCGCGCAGAATACCCAGAACCTGGTGTTCTCCAGCAGCACACCATTCGCCACCCCGGCCAATCTCAAACTGCCGCCGAGCATCTTGCCGGCGGTGCCGACCAACAATATCGTCGGCAGTCTGTCGAGCACCCTCGCGGGGATCAATCTGATTGTCTACAAACCGCAGGGCAGCAATCCATTGGGTGCCGTCGTCACTGGCGTTGCCTCTTTGATCAGCGATGTCACCAGCAAATTGCTGCCGGTGGTGACCAACCTGATCAGCCCGTTGCTCGATCCGCTGCTGAACAACCTGCTCAAAGGCCTGGGCATCAACCTGATGGACGTCGACGTCGGCGCCAATATGACTTGCGGCCAGACCGGCAAGGCCTATCTGGTGATCTAGGCGTCTACGGCAACCGGCAACTCGATGCAGAACCGCGCGCCTTGCGCCGAATTGCGCACGCTCAACTGGCCGCCCATGTTGTCGATGATGCCGTAGCTCACCGACAGCCCCAGCCCGGTGCCGATGCCGATCGGTTTGGTGGTGAAAAACGGCTCGAAGATCCGCTCCAGCAGACGCGGATCAATGCCGCCGCCGTTGTCCTCGACCCACAACCGCACGCTCTGTTCATCGCGTTCGGCATAGATCGAAATCCACGGTTTGAAGGATGAATCCTTCTCGCGCTTGCTCAGCAAGGCGTCGCGCGCGTTGACCATCAGGTTGATCAGCACCTGCTCAAGCTGATCGACGTAGCCGCGCACCTGAACCTCGAACCCGGTCTCGCTGATGCGCAGATCCACACCTTTGCCGCGCATGCCTTCGGCCAGCAACGACAGCGTGCCTTCAATGGCCGAGGCCGGGTTGAACAGTTGCTGTTCGATCTCCGAACGCCGGCCAAACACGCGCATGTGATCGACCACTTTCGCGGCGCGCTGCACCTGCGCGTCGATGCGGTTGAGCTTGTCGGTCAGGTAATCGATCTGTACATCACCATTGCCCAGACGCTTGAGCACATTGACGATGGCCATGCGCATCACGTTCAGCGGCTGATTGATCTCGTGGGCCAGGCCGGTGGCCATTTCGCCGAGTGTGGCCATTTTCGCGCTTTGTGTGAGCTGTTGTTGCGAGCGGCGCACCTCGGTGTTGTCGCGGCCCACTGCTTGCACTTCGATCAGTTGGCCGTGTTCATCGAACACGCCGCGATCGGACCACACCCACCAGGCGTGTTCGCGGCCGGGCAGTTGCAGGCTGATTTCTGCGGTGCTCACCGGCTGCTCCGCCGTCAGTGAAGCGAGGCGCTGGATGAACGCGGCGCGTTGCTCGTCGGACATCCAACTGCCCAGATCGACCCCCGGCAACTCTTCCGGCGTGCATTCCAGATAGGTCGCCAGCGGCCGGTTGCCGAAAGTCAGAGTCAGGTCCGGGCGGTAGCGACAGATCATCGCCGGCGAGTCCTCCACCAGGATCCGGTAGCGCTCCTCGCTCTTTTTCACCTGCTCGGCCGCCAGGGTCGCTTCGGTGACGTCCAGCCACAACCCGACCGCTTCCACCGGCAGGCCAAGGTCGTTGCGCAGCAGCCTGGCTTCATCGAGCAGCCAGTGATATTCGCCATGCCGGTCGCGCAGCCGATAACGCGCGCGCACTGAGCCTTCACGCAGCAACTGGCGGCTGCGGGCGAAATACAGGTCGCGATCGTCAGGGTGGATCATCTCGATCAGTGCACTGTTGCCGCAGTCCGCAAGACTCCAGCCCAGCAGCGGTTGCAGGCTGGCACTGAAGAACGCCGGGATCAGCGCGCCTTCGTGATACTGCTGGACGTAAATCACCGCCGGCGAACTGGCGATCAGGTTGTCGAGCCGTGCATGCGCGGCGGCGGCTCGTTGCTGCTGGTTCTGGATGTCGCTGATGTCGAGCATGAAACCGACTCGCCGGCGATGCTCGCCGCTGCCAATCACTTGGCCTTGCACGCGATACCACGTTGGCGCCTGCGCGGGATCGCCATTGCGCAGGCGCACCGACAGCGTCAGGGCTTCGCCATGTTGCTGCAAGGCCTGTAGACGGCTGCGCAACTCGTCGCGGTCGGCGGGATGGATCTGTGCCAGCCAGTCTTCCAGCGCCAGTCCGTCATTGTTCAGTTGCAGGGACGCAGCCAACGCAGGCGCCAGTTGAATGTTGTCGTCACCGCCGAGGATTTCCCACCAGCCTGCACCCAACAGGGTTTGCAGCGCTTCGATGCGCTCCAGTTGCCGGTGATGCTGCTGTTCGCGCAGGCGCCCGAGCAACGGCCCGGCCAGCGCGGCGAGCAGCGCCATCCAGTCACGTTCGGTCAGGTACGGCGCGGCGCTGTCCACGGGATAAAACCCGCAGAGCAGCCAAGCCACCACACCGCGTTCATCGCTATACGGCACCGCGAAACCTTCGGCATTGCCAAACAGAGCCTGCACCCGTGAATGTTCATCGAGGCCATGGTGCGCGCCGACACGCTGCGGCGCAGCGCCGTTGAGGCTGTCCAGCGGCGTGCCGAGACGCTGATCGTCATGCCACAAAGTCGGCGCATCGTGGGCGCGATACTGGCGATAAATCTGCCAGCCCTGCGTCTCATCATCGAGCAAGGCCAACGCCAGACAAGGGATGTGCCAGTGCTGGGCAATCACCTGCAGTTGTTCGCTGACGATCACCGGCAAACGCAGCGGGCTGCACGCGCGCAACTGTTCGCTGATCTGCCCGGCAATCAATTGGCAGGCGTCACGCTGGCGCGATTGCTGGCGTTCGAACAGCAGGTCGGCGATATCGATCAACTGCATCAACCAGCCTTCGCCCTGCGGTTGCACCCAGCCACGCAAGTGCAAGGGCTGCTCGCCCAATCCCGAAAAGTCGAGATCGAGCAGTAGCCCTTGCCACTCCCTCGGCCGACCTTCGATGGTCAATGTGCTGTGGGGCAACAGATAGGCGCTCAGTGGCAAGGGTTGCTGGTGCGGTTTGTGCTGCGCCAGCAGATGGCGCAACGGGCCGGCCATTTGCAGCACGCCAGCGTCGTCGTTCAGGTACAGGTGCAAGCCTGTTGCGGGTGAGCCTAGTGGGTCGGGCAACTCGTGGGCGGCGGGCGGCGTGCGTTTGAGCAAGCGCCCGAAGAGCTTGTCCCCCGACGTCAAAATTGCAGACTCGATTTGGCGGTCAGGTAGGTGGGCAGATTGGGCACTGTGCCAACGACCGGAAGCACCAGAAACGGCATGACCTGATTCAACTTGCTGACCGGATAATCCACGCGCACCGTCAGCAGGCCTGATGCGCTGTATTGGCTGCTGGTATCAACGCCGATCACCAGGTTGAAGACCGGCGGAATCCAGGACAATTGCTGGGTCAGCGTGGCGTTCGCGGTGTTGAGCACGACTGTTGAATAGTTGGGTGTGTTGGGATCGACCGCGACACTGCGACGTACCGCTTCGGACGTGGCCTGGTTGAACGATTGCATCATCACCAAGGGCAGGCTGTAGCTGACCAGACCGTAAAATACGGCGAAAAAGATGATGAACACCAAGGCGAACTCGATCGCCACCGCACCTTTTTGCGACTTCCGAAAGCCGGTTTTCATGAGTGCGTCTACCCTGACTGTCACTGCGTAGTATCAGCATAGAATCATTCAGAAAAAACGGACGGTTTTTACCGGATGCACAGTTTTATCCTCCTGATCTGGCTCGTGCTGTGCGCGGCGCAAGACGCCCGCCAGCGCCGCATTGCCAATGCGCTGACCCTCGGCGTCGCCGCGCTGGCGCTGATCTGGCTGTTGTGCACCGGCAGCACCTGGCTGGGCGCGGAAGCGGGGCAGGGCGGTTGGGCCTGCCTGATTGCGCTGGCACTGACCCTGCCGGGTTTTTTCATGGGCCGCATGGGCGCCGGCGATGTGAAATTAATGACAGCTCTGGGGCTTGCGACGGACGGTCTGTTCATTCTTGGGGTATTTATTGGCGCTGGGCTCGCCAGCGTGGTCTGGATGCTGCTGGCGCCAAGAGTCTGGCTTCATATGAGTCAAGGGCTTAGAGATCGTCTGCAATATCTGGGGCCAACTATGTCAAAAAAGCTGCCATTTGCACCGTTTGTGCTGCTTGGGACGGTGCTTGTTCTGCTTTGGATCCATTAGTCGCCAAGCGCCACTAGTCCTATGTACATAGTCGGAAAGTACGTCTACTTTCAAAGGAACTGGTTATACAGCCAAAGGCTGGCAGTACAGGAATGGTCAGCTTTGGCCTGGGACATGGAGTAGCACGTGAACAAGCTTACGTCTGCGGTAAAAGTCCTCGTGGTCGACGATCAGCCGTTGATTGTGGAGGAGTTGTGCGAGTTTCTTGAAAGCAGCGGTTATCGCTGTGTGCCGTGTGAGTCCAGTCAGCAGGCGATCGAGCGTTTCAGTGAGGACGCGGAAATCGGTCTGGTGCTGAGTGATCTGCACATGCCGGACATGGATGGCATTCAGTTGATCCAGGCATTGCAGCGGCTGGCGGGCAAGCATCGGGCTTTTGAGGCGATCATGCTCACCGGGCGTGCCGACAAGCAGGACGTGATCAAGGCGTTGCGTGCCGGGATTGCCGATTATTATCAGAAACCGATTGATCTGGATGAGTTGCTGGAAGGTGTGCGGCGTCAGGAGGTGGCTCTGCAGGAGCGGCAGAAGAATCTGCAGCTGGGGCATTTGAATCAGAAGTTGCAGTATTTGTCTGAGTCGATTGATGACCTGTACCAGGATCTGGACAAGGTGCGGCGCAATCCTGCGGCGGTGACTCGCGATGTGTCGGGTGGTGAGCCTGGCGAGGCTGAGGCGCAGGAGATGCCGGCGATTTTCAATCAGTTGTCACCGCGACAGCTGGATGTGGCGCGGTTGGTGGGCAAGGGGCAGACCAATTATCAGATTGCCTGTGAGTTGGGGATTACCGAGAACACGGTGAAGCTTTATGTTTCGCAGGTGTTGCGGTTGACGCATATGCATAATCGGACGCAGTTGGCTTTGGCCTTGTCGCCGAGTGCTTCTGCTTCTCGGCAGCGGGTTACGGCGCATTGACTTGGCGGCCTTTGGGCCGACCAGGTTGTGGGTGGTTTGGGTGAATATCCGTTGTTGCGGGTGTTGCCGCTGGCGGTTCCGCTCTTACAGCGGGTCACTTTTGGCAAACGCCCCAAAAGTAACCAAAAGGTCTGCGCCCTGACGTTCGGCCCGCTCGCTAGGGCTCGGGGTTCCTTCGCTCCGGGATCGATCCGGGGGCATCGCTTCCGGTTTGCTTCGCTGCACCTCCTTTCGATGTGTTCGACTTCGTCGAACGGCGCTGCGCGCCTACCCCCGGATCAATCCCTCCACTCAGCCTGCCGACGGGCTCCAAGATCAAAAGCAGGCGAGCTGACACTCGGCCTATTGAGTGGTGAAGAGCGGGTGTTCGGCTTTAGTTTTGTGGTGGGTTTGCCCCTCATCGGAACGCCGCCCGCCCAACCCTCTCCCTAGGGAGAGGGAGCTGATCTGGTGCTTTTCAGAATCTGAGTTCGACGCGGTATTTCACGTCGGCGTACCTCTACCAAACACCCCGGTCAGTCCCCTCTCCCTCTGGGAGAGGGCTAGGGTGAGGGTTGGCTTTTGGCTGTTTAAATTTGTTGCAGATAACAGGAACCTTCCCACACTGTTTTCAGGTTGTCCGTCGGACGTGCGCTCTCTAGTCTCTGGCTGTCGCTGAACACTCAGCGATCGGGTGTGAGAACCCGGCAATTTATGGTCATCAAGTCTTTGTGCACGCATAATCGCCGCCAGCTTGTCTGCTGTCTGCAATGTGTCATGGCGGCTGTTTGCGGGCAGACTTCGGTCTGGCCGGGTGTCCATAACCGGTATTCTCACCCTGCATACAGCTGCCACCTTTTGCCCCGTGAGAATGGCAGTGGGTGGTGGCAGAGACTTTGGAGTTGTTTCAATGGACAAACTGATCCCCGACCCACCCACCGAATCCACCACCCCGCTCGAAGAAGCCATCCGCGCCGACAACCTCGAAAAAAACCGCGAAGCCATCAAACGCGCTCTCGATTTCTACCTCTGTCCCGAACCTGCAAAACCCCGCCAGCCCAGCACGATGTTTCTCATCTATCCGAAAATCGATACCGAAAGCCTGCTCGCCCATGCCTGCGAATCCCTGGCCTCGGCCAACACGCTGGCCGGTAACTTTGCTGGCGGTAAACCGGGCATTGGATCGGGTGGACCCGCAGGCCTGATCCGGCAGGCACACCGCGTCATCGTTCTTCGCGAGCAGGCTCGTTCCCACAGATGGGGTGCATTTCAAAAGGTGGGAGCGAGCCTGCTCGCGAAAGCGCTCACAAGGTCACCACATCACTAATTCCTGGTCTCGATCTTCCCACCCGCATCCGGATCATAAAAATCCGGGATCTCATATTTGTACTTCTTCAACCAGCGCTGCATCGCCAGATCCCGTTCGGTCGTGGTCGCTGTTTGTGGCTTGGGCGAGGCGGCTTTGTTGCGGCTTTGCAGGACCAGCCAGCCTTCGGTTTCCTGTTGTTGCGCCGAGGCGGGGCCGGCGTCGATGGCGGTAGCGCTGAGGGGCAGGCTGAGGAGGGTCAGGTAGCACAGGCCTTTAAGGGGGTTCATGGCTGTCTCCTTATTTGAGCGATGACGGCAACGGGTCAGCGACGGCGGCCACTTGATTGCTGGTGGCCGGTTTGGTCTTGACCGGGGCTTTGAGTTTTTCTGCGCGCTCCTGGGCTTCGGTGAATTGTTCCGGAGTCAGTTTGGCGCGGCTGACGATTTCGGCGGCTTGTGGCCAGTCGTTCTGGTACAGCAGCAGGGTGACCATGTTCAGGGTTGCCAGTTGGTTGTTCTGCTTGAGTTCGATGGCGGTAAGGAACTCGAAGCGGGCGTCGTTGAGGCGTAGCTGGTTGAGGTAGACCACGCCGAGATCGTTGCGGATTTTTTCGTCGGTGGGGGCCAGGCGGGCGGCGCGTTGCAGGTGGGCCTGGGCCTGGCCGTTGTCGCCGCGGGCGGCGTAGAGTTGGCCGAGGCCGTGTTCGGCTTCGGCGGTCAGGCAGCCGCCGAGCAGGCCGCGGTACAACGGCTCGGCTTCGCTGCGGCCGAGCAGGCGGTAGACCTTGGCTTTGCGCAGGCGCACTTCGCTGATGTTGTCCGGCAGGCTTTGCAGGTTGGCGAGGCTGGCGTGCAGTTTGCCGTCGTTGGCCAGGTCGTCCGCGAGGTTCAGGGCCAGTTCCTGCTCCTGGGTCATTTTGCTGCAACTGCTCGGTGACAGCAGCGCCGTCCACGGTGCCTGGCCGTCGGTGGCGCAACCGCCGAGCATCAATAGACTTGCCATGACTATCAGTACTTTCATCAAACGCTCTCCATGAGCAAGGTCAGTTGGCGAATGCCCGGGCTATCGCGGTGAAGCCCGGGCCGGCGAGGACGATCAGCAGTGCCGGAAACAGAAACAGCATCATCACCACCGACATCTTCGCGGACATTTTCGAGATGTATTCCTGCAAGCGCGTCAGGCGGCGGTCATCCAGCAGTTGCTTGAGCGCCAGCAGCGATTTCATCGCGCCGCCGCCCTGTTGAATCAGTTGCTGGAGAATCACGCAGGTGTCGCTGAACTCATCGACGGCGAGCATCACCGCCGCTTTGTTCAACTCCTGGCCAAGTTCCAGACCGGAGTCGACACGGGTCAGGATCAGGCGCAATTCGCTGGTCAGTTCCGGCAGCAGTTTTTGCGCCTCAATGCTGAGCACACGCAGGGCCTGTTCGACGGCCATGCCGGATTCGAAGAGGATGCGCAGCAGCGGAATGAACGTCGACACCTCCACGGCGATGGTTTTCTGCCGACGTGCCGCCGCGTAGGCCAGCAAGCGTTTGGGCAGCAGATAACCGCCGCCGGTAGCGAGCATCGGCACGATCCAGCGGTTGCTGGCCTGGGGGAAAAACACTTCTTGCAGAAAGATCGCCAGGCCCAGTGTCAGCAGCGGCGTGCCGATCTGGCAGGCCGCGAATAGCGCTCGTTCGTTGGCGCGGCGCCAGCCGATGCGGTTGAGCAGGGTCTGGGTTTCGCTGTCGATGCTCACCGAGCGTTGGCCGAACTTGCTGCTGCCCAGTACGCGCAACCAGCTGCCGAAGCGATTCTCGCGCACCAGATGCCCTTGCAAGCGCTGATTGACCTGACGCACCCGACGCCGTTCGGTCAGCAAGTGATTGACCACCAGCAGCAGGGAACCGAGCAGCAACATCAGAGCCGCGAGCCAGACCATGTCAGACGCTCCGTAACATGCGCCACAGCGCCAGGCTGCCGAACACTTGCAACACGGCAGCGCTGATCAGCATGTGCTGGCCGCTCGCGTCGTTCCACATCCCGAGCATGTAGCCAGGATTGGTCAGCATGAAGTAACTCACCAGCAGAAGCGGCAACGAGCCGAGCACCCAGGCGGTCATCCGCGTTTCGCCGGTGAGCGCACGCAGTTGCCGCGCGCCCTGGTCGCGTTCGCGGATCAGTTTGATCAGGTTCTCCAGCAGCTCGCTGGCGTTGCCGCCGTAGCGATGATTGACCTTGAGGCCGAGGGCGAACATGCGCAGTTCGTCTTGTTCATACAGTTCGGCAAAGTCGCTGACGGCGTCCGGCAAGTTCACGCCCAATTGCACGTTGCGCTGGACCCGGCCCATGGCTTTTTTCAGTGGGTCTTCACTGGCTTCGATGCCGCCCATGACCGCGTCACTTAGGGTGCGCCCTGACTTCAGGCTGCGCACGGTGTGATCAAGCAACTGCGGCAGTTGCTCGATCATGCGTTTGACCCGGCGCTGGTAGAGCACGGCGATGTACAGCCGCAGCGCCAGTGGCGGAACGAAGATCATCAGCAGCAGCCCGATCCAGTCGGCGAGAAAATAACCCAGCGCCATCGCCAGCGCCCACAGACTCAGCCACAGGCCGAAACGCTCGGTCGGGCGGCCCAGTCCGGCACGCAGAAACATCCGCTCCAGTCCGACCCACACAGGTTTTTCTGGCGCCAGTTGCGGCTGTCCGGCGGCGAGACGGTTGAGCACTTTTTCCGTTGCGGTCTTGCGCAGGCCTTGCAGGAACAGACGGATCGACAGCCCCAGCAGCGTCAGGCAGATAACAATGAGAATGATCGGTCCCAGCATGCTCGGTGCTCCTTGCCGTCAGCCCAGATGCGCTTCGTGGCGCAGCTTGTCGCCGGCCGGATTGACGGCTTCGCGCAGGAAGCCGAAACCGCTGCGGCGGTCGAGGCGGAACAGGGTGTTGGTGACGTAGACGTCCTCGCGAATGCCGACCACCTCCACCACTTCACTGACGCAGCGGCGCCCGTCAGGCATGCGCGTCAACTGGATGATCACGTCGAGGGCGGCGCAGATCATCTGGCGCAGGGTGCGTTCGGCGATGGAGCGGCCGGTCAGGCCGACCAGTGTTTCCAGGCGCAGCAGGGCATCCTGCGCATTGTTGGCGTGCACGGTGCTCATCGAGCCGTCGTGGCCGGTGTTCATCGCCGTGAGGACGTCGACCACTTCGACGCCGCGAATCTCGCCGAGGATGATCCGGTCGGGGCGCATCCGCAGGGCGTTGCGAATCAGGTCGCTGGCCTTCACTTCACCGTGGCCTTCGGCATTCGGCGGCCGCGTTTCCAGGCGCACCACGTGCGGGTGACCGAGCTGCAATTCGGCGACGTCTTCGATGGTCACCAGACGTTCGTGCGGGTTGATCAACTGGCTGAGAATATTCAGCAGCGTGGTTTTGCCGGTGCCGGTGCCGCCACTGATCAAGATGTTGCAGCGCTTGCCGACCGCGTCCTGAAAGAACTCGAAGATCGACAGGTCGATGGTTTGCATCGCCATCAGGTCGGTGCTCTTGAGCATGTCCTTGCGAAATTTACGGATCGACAGGCATGGACCGTCGAGGGCGATCGGCGGAATGATCGCGTTGACCCGACTGCCATCCGGCAGGCGTGCATCGACCATCGGCGAAGACTCGTCGAGGCGCCGACCGAGTGGCGCGAGGATGCGTTGCATCACGCGTTCGACGTGGTGCGCGTCGATAAACCGCAGGTCACTCTGGTGCAGCACACCGTCGCGTTCGATGAACACCCGGTGCGGGCCGTTGACCAGAATCTCGGTCACCGACTGATCGCGCAGCAACACTTCCAGTGGACCGAAACCGGTGAGCTCGTCGACGATCTCTTCGGCCAGACGCTCCATTTCGTAGCGGGAAATCGCCAGGTGCAAACGCGCGATGTATTCGGCGACTTTGTCGGTGACAAACTGCGCGAGTTGTTGGCGTGAACCTTCCAGCAGGTTTTTCCCGGACTCTTCGAGGGCGTCGATGATGTAGCGATGCAGGACCAGTTTCAGGCCTTCGTGATCGCTGTTGCCGACGCCACTGCGGGGCGCCGCGCCGAAGAGTTTTTCTGCGCTCATGAGGTGCCTCGCAAGCGGTCGAACCAGGTCACTTTCGGTTTGGCCAGGCCTTCGGAACGTTTGGCCAGACGTTCGCCGAGGGCGCGCAGGCTCTGGGTGAGTTTTTCCCGCGGGGCCAGCTCGAACAGGCTGACGCCCTGGTTTTTCGCGTTCAGGCGCACTTCGGGGGTGAGGGCCAGCGTGGCGATTACTTCCAGATTGAAGGTCTTGCCGAGGGTTTCCGAATTGGGCGCGACGTTGCTCAGGTAGCGGTCGATCAGCAGGCGTCCATGGTCGAGCTTCATGCCTTTTTCCCGCCACAGATTGAGCACGGCGAGGTTGCGTCGGCAGTTGAGCACGTTCTGGTCGGTGTACCACAGCAACTTGTCGCAGTGGCTGACAAAGGTGCGCAAGGCTTCGCTGTCGGTCTGTCCGGTGAGGTTCACAACGATGTGCTGGAAGTGCTGGCGCAAGGCGCTGAGCAACATGTACAGCTCGGCGGCGCTGGTGTTTTCCAGCGGTTCATCGTTGCTGGCGTAGGCGAGAATCCGCAGGCCGGCTTCGGCGCTGGTGAAGGCGCTGTCGATCAGCGTGGCGTCGAGCCTTCGCAAGTGGCGCAAGGCATCGCCGAAGTGAAAAGAACTCTCCAGCCCGAGCAGGGCGAGGCTGTCACCGCGCGGCAAACCGAGATCGAGCAGCAAGGTTTGCTGGCCGCTCTTTTGCACCACCATCGCCATGTGGTTGGCCAACAGTGCGCCGTCGGAACTGCTCTGCACGCCATACATGACCGTGAGCCCGCCCAGTTGCGTGTTCGGTGCCACGGGTGGCAGGCGTTTGCTCAAGCGCCGTACCAGTCCGGCGACTTCACTGGAACGCGAACCGTAGGCGACAAAATCCCGGGCGCCGGCGCGCATGGCGTTGAGCACCAACTGATTGTCCATGCCGTCGCCGAGGGCGACGATCGCCAGCATCGGTTTGGCCTCCAGCGCGCCTTCGATCAGCGCGCTTTGAGCGACCACGTGCTCACGATCAAGACCGACGAAGACCAGGCTGGCAAAGGTCACGTCGACCAGCGCCAGCAGTTCATCGAGGCTGCCGCCCCCGGCGCTGACCACCTGACCGAGCGGCGCGAGCGCGCCCTGCAGCCACTCCAGATCGGTGCTGTTGCGGGTGATGGCGAGAAAGGTCTGGCTCAGGCTCTGGCTCATTGCGATAACCCGCTGCGCTTGTCGAAGTTGCCGTTTTCAAGGAAGAACATGCGGTAGAAATTCGGATCGTAATTACGCAGTTTTTCGCCCGGTAGCGACGGCAGTTGCGCATCGGCGGCCAATGGCTGGACCAGATGCGGGGTGACGATCATCAGCAGTTCGCGTTCTTCGCGCTTGATCTGCGAGCCCTTGAAAAACGCACCCAGCACCGGGATATCGCCGAGGCCGGGAAACTTGTTCACTTGCGAGCTGTTGGTGGTGCTGATCAAGCCGCTGATGACGAAGCTCTCGCCATCGCCGAGTGACACGCTGGTGTCGGTGCGGCGGATGGTCAGAGCGGGCACGGTGGTGCCGGCGATCTGCACGGCATTGCTGAAGTCGAGTTCGCTGACTTCCGGGGCGACCTTCAAGGCGATGCGATCGCGGCCGATGATGGTTGGCGTCAGGGTCAGGCGGATACCGAATTCCTTGTATTCGATCGACACGCTGTCGCTGCCGGAACTGGGTACCGGAATCGGAATTTCACCGCCGGCCAGAAAGCTTGCGCTCTGCCCGTTCAACGCGACCAGACTCGGCCGCGCGAGGGTGTAGGCGAAGCCGCTGGTTTCCAGGGCATTGATGATCGCCATGGTCTTGCCGCCGACCCACGAGAAGTTGAACAGTGAGTTGTCCACTGGCAGACGTGGCTGCGGCACGCCATCAATCGGTGGCAGGGTGCCGGGCGAGCCGAACAGAAAGTTGCCGCGCGTGCCGATCAGTGAGGCGGTGGCTTCCTTGAGTTTGGTGCGGCTGACTTCGACGAAGCGGATATCGGTCTGCACCTGGGACGGCAGGCTCGGATCATCCGACGGCAGGCTGGTGCTCAGCGCAGCGGTGGCGGCGCCCTGCACGAACACCATGCTCTGGCGCGGTTCGCTCGAACACGACGTCCAGACCATCAGGCTGGTGGCGCCGGGCGCAACACCGGTGAGCAGAAAGGACGAGCTGCCGTTGGCGTGTACGTCAGCGATTTTCGGGTCGCCAATCGCCAGACGGGTGATCGCCACCGGCGATTGCACGTCCTGCTGAAAGCCTTCGCCGATTTCGATCACCGGCGGCATGCGCCCCAGTGCCGAACAGTTGCCGACTGCCGCCAACGCGGCGTCCATCGACAGTCCCATCAGTAACAGGGCGCGCAGCATGGGTTTGAATGTCGGCCTGAAACGACTCTGCATGCCCTTGGATCCTTGCGCAGTCATGGGTTTTGTTGGGTGATCTGATTGCCGCGAATGATTTCCACGGCAGGCCTCGGGGCCGCGCCGGAACCGCCACCGGCAGGCGCTTTCGGTCCAGCGCCCAAGGCCAGTTGGGTGAACTGGAAGAGTTGGCTGTTGGCAGTGTTCAGATGTGCCGGCGCCTGAGCTTCGCCGGCCCAGTATTTGGCCAGGCGTTGTTCTTCGCTGCTGCGTACGGCCAGACGCAAGGTGCCGACTTGCGTTGCCAGCATCAGTCGGCTGAGCAGTTGTTCCGGCACCGCCAGCACCACGGTGCGCGCGGCGATGCGGCGTTGATCCTGTTTGAGTTTTTCATCGGCGCTCAGGGCCGGCGAAGCAGGTTGGCCGTCGTTGGTCAGTCCATATTGATCGCCAACCCCGAGCACCCGCATGGCCGGGACGACGATCTGCGCGGACTGTTCCAGATTGCTGGTGTCCTGGCGCAGATACAGCAGCACATCGACGTAATCGCCGGGGATCAGTTGCCCGGCCGCGCCGATCACTTCATCGACGGCCACGGTGAGGGCACGTTCATCGCTGTGAATCATGCGTGCCAGTGAGCCGCCGGCGGTGAAGCTTTCATCGTTCAGCCAAGTGCCGGCGCTGAGGTGCCGCCAGGGTGTGCGGCCGATGGCCTGATCGACATTGCTCAAGCTGCCGGCCGGTGCACTGCGCAGTTTTTCCAACGCGACCTCGGCCGCCGTCAGCGCGGTGAAGGGCGGTACATCGTGCAGCAATACCACCACCGGTTGGCGAGTCTGGTCTTCGGCGATCGCGACAGTTTTTTCAACGGTGACGGCTGGAGCAACGGGGGCTTCGGCGACGGGTGCCGGTTGACGACTGAGCACCAGCCCCCAGTAACCGACAAAGATCGCTCCAAGCAGAAGGATGGCTGCAAGGCCCATGGTGACGCGACTGTTCATGACGGCTCTCCCTTTCCTGCTGCACTACCCACTGCACTTGCTTACGAGAGAAGTTCCCAATCCGGCAGCTATGAACATGCAACTATTTCGCTATTTCCACGCTAGCTGATCCAAGCCAAAACGCCATTAGTGACAGGAAAATAACCCACTAAAGTATGAGTCTTGGCCAATTAACAGCAGCAATCGGCAACTTCGCGATGTGATTAATCCTTTGTGATTAATCCGTTCTTACAGTTGTTGGGTGGGGCTTTGTTGACAATGCTCAAATGGCACGGTGGTTTTTACCGCAGCAGCGTGACATGGGCGCCACAGGCGCAAAGGAGTAGTCGTATGTGTCGGATGATCCTCGATTATTTGATGGCCAGAGTCCGTTTGCTGGTCAAAAACGAAGAAGCCGCGTCGGCGATCGAATATGCGATCGTGGTGGCGATGGTTGCCGTGGTCGTGGTGGCTTTCGTCACGCCGCTGGGTAACCGCGTGTTGGCTTACTTCAACAATATTCTGACCGGGCTGGGTGGCACAGCGGTAACCAGGCCCTGACTGGCGAGGAGAATGGCGATGCTCTTTGATTATTTGAAAGTGCGTGTCCGCGGCTTCTTTGCCAGTACTGAAGCCGCGTCGGCAATCGAGTATGCGATTGTCGTGGCGATGGTGGCGGTGGTGGTCATCGTGTTCGTCACCCCCGTTGGCGCCCGGGTACTGGTGATGTTCAACAATTTGCTGGTGGCACTGGGCGGCACTGCCGTGACGGCCCCCGCACCGCCGCCCTGAGTTGAATGAAACTGCTGCCTGGTTGATGCCGCGCTACACTCGGGTTCACTTTCAGTTTTCAGGGATTGCCCATGACTGCTTCCTCGCTGCCGCGCCAACAGTTGCTTCTGGTTGACGATGAAGAGGACGCGTTGCTGGAGCTGGCAGAGTTGCTGGAGGGTGAAGGGTTTACTTGCCATACGGCGACGTCGGTGAAGCTGGCGTTGCATCATCTGACGCGGTATCCGGATATCGCGTTGGTGATTACTGATTTGCGTATGCCGGAGGAGTCCGGGATGTCGTTGATCAAGCGGTTGCGTGAGCATACTTCTCGGCAGCATTTGCCGGTGATTGTGACGTCGGGGCATGCGGATATGGAGGATGTCAGCGACATGTTGCGGTTGCAGGTGCTGGATCTGTTTCGCAAGCCGATTTATCACGTCAGGTTGTTGGAGACTTTGGATAATCTGTTTCCCAAGCCTAAGGTTCAGGTTGGCTGAGGTTGAACTCGGCGGCCTTTGGGCCGACCGTGCTTTGGGTGTTTTTGGTGAATATCCGTTGCTGCGGGTGTTGTGGCTGGCGGTTTCGCCCTTACGGCGAGGCACTTTTTCCAGACGCCGAAAAAGTACCCAAAAAGGCTTGCTCCTACGTGCGGCCCACTCGCTAAAGCTCGGGGTTCCTTCGCTCCGGGATCGATCCGGGCGCAGCGCCTACGGTTTGCTTCGCTGCACCTCCTCTCGCTGTGTTTGGCTTCGCCAAACGGTCGCTTCGCTCCCACCCCCGGATCGATCCCTCCGCTCAGCCTTCCGACGTCGCCCGTGGATCAAGATCAAGAGCTGCAGCCGAGCTAACGCTCATCCTGTTGAGTGGTGAGGAGCAGAAGCGATGTGCGATTTGCGCTGCTCTTGCGTTTGTTTTTCTGTAGGAGTGAGCCTGCTCGCGATTGCGGACTGACAGTTGGTCGGTTTCCTTGAATATTTGACGTCATTTCTTTGACTTTTTGATGGTGTCAAAGTGATGGCTCGTGTACATTCCCCGCGCCCGAGCCAGGACACCTGGCGGGCCGGTAGGGATGCCTGAATGAATACGTGAACCCTGCTGAAACTGTTTTTCATGTTTTGGAAGGGAATCTCGTTTGAATACTTCTTGTCTGCGCCGCTCTTTGCTGGCGCTTTCTGTGGCGGCTGCCGTTGTTCAGGCTCCGGGTGTCGGCGCTGTCACGCTCAATTACGATCTGGGCACGGGGCCATTGGTCAGCGTCAAGCAGACGTACGATTTTCTGAATCTCGTGGGCACGGCGAATGTTGTGGAAAGCTCTTCGTCGGCGATGACCAGCGCGGCGCGGTTCACCGGTTTGTCGGTCAATAGCGAAATCGTCAACAAGGCCAGGATCACCATCGATGGCGCCACCCACGGTGTCGGGATCGACATAGCGCCAGCGGCGGGCGTGTCGTGGGCGCAGCTCGGCTACAACTTCAGCAACGAGGGTTCGGTCACGGTCAATGGCCTGGCTGCCAGCGGTGAATCGACGGGTATCGCGCTGAAGGACACTCCGGTTCGTGGCACCTTCATGAACTCAGGTCCAATCACGGTGAGCGGCAATAACGCCACCGGGGTTGCGCTGGTCGACACTTCTTTTGGCCGCGGTGTGATCAACTCCGGCCCCATCGTCGTCAGCGGCACCAACGCCCGTGGCCTTTATCTGGAAAACACCGCACTGTCCGCCGCCGTCGTGAGCCGGTCGACGCTCAGGGCCACCGGCAGTGGCGCCGAAGCTTTGGTGTTGAACGGGGTGCAGCTTGTGTCTGCATCGAATGCGAGCCAATACGGTCTCTACAACTACGGCAACGTATACGGGGAGAGCATCGGCATTCATGTGTACAACCAGCCCGCAGGACAAGGTCCGCTCAACATTGTTCAGTCATACGGCATGATCGAGGGCGGTACGGCGGCCATTCAAGTGGACGATGGCCTGAGTTACTTTTACTGGAATAACGGCGATGTCAAAGGCGACTTGCTGGGCCTTTCCGGGGTGTCGATTGATGGCGAGGTCAACTTCGATGGCGCGACGATCAAGTCCGGTTACGTCACGGTACAAGAAGGCACGCTGACCCTGGCGCGGGCACATACCACGATCGTCGGCGATCTGGACATGGAAGAAGCGGACTCGGTGATTGCGATGTCGATCGGCAATGACACCGACATCAACCGGGCGATTCTGACCGTCACCGGCACCACCGAGATCGCGCCGGGCGGCCATGTGCAATTGCAGGCACGCTCCAGCGATTTTCGCACCGCCGCTGGTGGCAACCGCTACACGTTGATCCGTTCGGGCAATCTGATCGGCGGCGAAAACCTTACGGTCGAGTCGTCTTCGGCGTTGCTGGAGGTCAAAAGCTTCGGCGTGGAAGGCAACGACGTCAAGGCGCTGGTCAGCACCAAGTCGCAAGATGTGTTGACGCAAAACACCCTCGATGCGGGTGGCACCCGAAATGCTGCTTCTGCGCTGGTCGGACTGTCGGCCTCGCTGATGTCACGTCTTGGTGAACAGGATCCGGTGTTCCAGGCGTTCGCCAATGCCAGCACCGACACGCAACTGGCGCGGCTGGCCGAGACGCTCAGCCCGGACGTCAGCCGTGGTGTCCTGCACGCCGCCACCAACAGCCAGACGCTGGTCTCGGGCGTGATCAACGACCGCGCCAATCGCGCACGTACGGCCACCGGCAGCCTGGAAAAAGGCGTCTGGCTGCAAGCCCTCAACAGCGATGCCGATCAGGATGCCCGTCGCGGTGTCGCTGGTTATGACGCCGACAGCCACGGGATTGCCGTAGGCGCCGACGGCCAGTTGAACGCCGACACATCGATCGGTCTGGCTTACAGCTACCTCGACAGCGATGTGAAATCCGATATCGGCAGCAAAACCAAAGTGACCGGTCATGCGCTGACCGCTTACGGCAATTGGATGCACGACAACTGGTTCGTGGACGCTTCGCTGATGTATGGCTGGAACGACAACGAATCCAAACGCTACATCGCCGGCACCCGCGCCAAAGGCGATTACGACAGCGATGTATTCGGCGTCAGCGCCTTGGCCGGTTATACCCTGCGCCTGACCCCGGGTGTGGTGCTGGAGCCGCAGGTCGGTGTGCGTTACGCCAACGTCGGCATGGATTCATATCGCGAGAAGGGCAGTTCGGCCTCGCTGAATGTCGGCAGTCAGCGTTATGAAGTCGGTGAAATGGGTGTGGGCGCGCGCCTCGCTGCAGCGTTTGCAGTGGGCACCGGCAGTCTTGAACCGGAAGCGAAACTCATGGCCTGGCACGACTTCATCGGCGACAAGGTCGGCACGACGTCTTCGTTTGTACTGGGCGGCGATTCGTTCACCAGCCGGGGCACCACGCCGGTGCGCGACAGTTACGAACTGGGTCTGGGCGCCAATTATCGGATGGGCGCGTGGAGCGTCGGTGGCTCGTACGACTACGTAACGGCCAGCGGGTTTGATTCCGACGGCTTTACCGCGAAGGTGCGTTACGCGTTCTGATCCGCATCACGTAAAACCTGTGGGAGCGAGCCAGCTCCCACAGTTGTTTTGACTCAGGGCTGGCGTGCAATCTCGGCCCTACAACTGATAACTGAAGCTGATGCTGTACCGAGGCTTGCGATTGAACGTATCCAGTGCTTCATCCGACATCGCCTTCGCTGCCTCCAGCGCAATGTTGTAGTACTTGGCATCGCCAAACCGCAGGCCGATCGCCGCCGATGACAGATTGTTGGCCCGCACCGGCAATTCGTTGAACCAGCTGCGCGAGCGATCGAGCACGACATACGGTTGCAGGATGCGCACCCAGTTGCCGTCGCGGTTGAAACTGTAGTTGACCTCGTAAGCCACGCCCCAGCCCTTGTCGCCGGACGCTTGATCGTCGGGATAACCGCGACCGAAATTCTGCCCGCCGAACACCGCGCGCTCGCTGTCGGGCAGGCTGTCGTCGCTCCAGTAAAGTGCGGCCGACAGCACGCCTTGCCAGTTGTCGAGGAACTTGTCGCTCTGCACGCCGGACAGGCGCAGGCGGAAGAAGTCGAGGTCGATGGCGTCGTTGTTGGTTTTCGCACCCATGCTGTCCAGGCCCTGGTACACACCGCCGCTGAGGATCCGCAGTTGTCGGGCATCAGCCTTGCGCCAGTCACTCTCGAAGGCGAGGGCGCGGATGTCGGTGCGCTCTTCGACGCTCAGTGGGTAGCCGATCACGTTGTAGCGGGTCTTGTCGTTGACTGCGTAGAGCCTTGAGCCGGCCGTCAGCAGTTCGTTGGAAGCGGCAATCAGCGGCAACGTGAGGCCGATCGAGTAGCGATCGTTTTCGCGGTGCGGTTTGAGTTGCAGGCCATTGTCGAGCACGACATTGGTGCCGGGGTCCGCTCGGTAGCGTGAAGCGGACAAGGCCAGTTGCGCACCCTCGTCATTGAGAAACTGGCTGTAGTCGAGGCGGTAGTAATGTTCGTGATCGTCACCGGGCGGAAACAGGCCGCTGAGGGTCAGTTGCTCGCCCATCGAGGTTTGCGAGTTGCTGCTGACACCGAGCAAGGCCTGGGTGCCGTTGCGGTTGTCTTCGGTGGTGCTCAGGGTGCTGGTGAACGGTTTGCGGCTGGCCTGGGCGATCAGCGTGGTCGCGCCATCGGTGGTGCCCGGTGGTGGCACCTGGGCCTGAATCGTCACGCCGGGGATGCGTGTCATCAGCGTGGTGTAGCGCTCGAAGGTCTTGCGGGTCAGCGGCCGTTCGGCCTGGATTTTCGCCGCCAGTTTGTCGAGCAGGGCTTTGACCCGACCCACATCGCCCTGAATCTGGATATCCCGCACGTAGCCTTCCACCAGCACGACACGCGCTACGCCGTCATTGAAGTTTTGCTGCGGCAAGAACGCGTAGGACAGCAGATAACCGTCCTGCTGATAGCGACGAGTGATGCTGCGCGTGGCTTCGATCAGGTCGGCGAGCGTGGCTTGCCGGCCGATCAGGGGCTTATAGATTTCAGCGAGTTCGTTAAGCGGGTAGAGGGTTCCGCCTTCGATCTGCACGGTTTGCAGATTGATTTTGGTGTCCATCAGCAGTGGCTGCGCGGCGGCTGCACCGGCGTCCGGCACTTGCACCGGTGTGGCACTCGGTCGATAGGCGTCGGCCGGCAGGTTGGGCACAGGCAGATTGCGGATGGTTTCGTTGCTGTTGAGAAAGCTGGGCAGGGTGTCGGCGAGGGCGGCGGAACTGAGACTGAGGAACAGCAGGGATGCCATTACGCGCATAGGACACTCCATGGTCAGATCACAGCACTTGGCTGAATTCTCCTAAGAAAAAAGGCGGAAGACTCGTGGGAATCTTCCGCCCTCAACCAAGCGTAGGCGCTGTAGGTGAGGCCGTCGAATCGGCCAGGTGCAATTTAGCGTGTGTTGCCTCCCAGGGCGCCGGTCAGACCGCCGAGTACGCCGCCCAGACTGCCTCCGGTGGTGCCCCCGCTGGTACCGCCGTTGACCAGTCCGCCGACAGCGGCAACGGTGCCGCCGACGTTAGTGACCAGACCACCGACCGCGGTGGTGACCGGGTTGTTGGTGGCGGCAATGCTGCCGCCGATACTGCTGACCGCACCGCCCACCTGGCCAGTGAGACCTGCAACGGGAGAGCCGATACCGGTAGCCGCGCCGAGTTGCTGAGTCACGTTGGTAACGCCACTGGTGACCGGATTCAGACTAGTGCCCAAGGTGGCGCCAACTGTGGCCAGCGGTGAGGTAGTTGCGGTGATCGGGGTGCCGGATCCGCCGAGTACAGTGTTAAGCGAAGCCACCGTGTTGCCAGCCGCTGCGAGGACGTTGCCAGGCGCTGCGAGAGTGCCGTTGCCAGCCGCCAGACCTGAGCCGACATTGACCACCGCGCCGCCAACCGTTTGCAGCAGGCCAGTGCCACCGAGGCCACCGCCCACGCCGCCAGTGCCTGAACCGGTGCCGTTGGACACCAGACCACCGGCCTTGGCAACTGCGGTGCCGGTATCGCTCAACGCGCCGCCAAGTGTATTGGTCAAGGCGTTGCCGTTACCCGCATCGGTAACATTGCCGCCCAGTGTGTTCACCGCGCCACCGACTTGCGCCACCACGCCTTTGAGCGGGTCGCCGAGACCGGTCGCATCGCCGACTTTGTCAGTGGTGCTTTCAACCATCGCAATCACCGGCACCAGGCTACTGCCGAGTTTGTTCGTCAGTTGACTGGTCGGGCCGCTGGTCAGCGTGGTGTCGAGGGTATTGCCGAGCATGGTGACTTTCTCGCCGACCCCATCAAGCAGCGGTGCGACTTTGGTGACCACACCGCCCACCACTGGCACGCTGCTGGTGGTAGTGGACAGCTTGGCGCTGAGGTCGGAGACGCCGTTGCCGACATCCGTCACTACACCGCCAACCGAAGCAACGGTGGTGGTCAGGCCATTGGGATCGGTGGCCAGTTTGCCAACGCCATCGGTGATGCCATCACCCAAGGTGCTGACAACATTGCCTGCGGTGTTGGCCGCACTCTGCACCACGCCACCGACCACAGGCACGGTGCTCAGGGAATCGCCGATCTGGCCAACGCCATCGCCGACGCCAGCGACGGTTGTACCGACATCCTGCACCAACGTGGTGGTTACCAGCGGTGTAGTGGTTGGATTGGTCGGGTTGGTTGGATCAGTCGGATTAGTCGGGTTGGTCGGATCGGTACCACCGGTTCCGCCAGTACCGCCCGTGCCACCGGTTCCGCCAGTGCCGCCAGTGCCGCCAGTGCCTGCAGTATCACCGGTGCCACCCGTGCCACCCGTACCGTCAGTACCCGATGTGCCGCCAGTCCCTGCGGTGCCATCCGCCGCCGAACTGCCGGAACTGCTCTTGTGACCGCCACCGCCGCTGCTGCAACCAGCGAGGCCAAGAGAGAGCATCAATGCGATAACAATTGCTGATTTGCACCACACGTTTTGAGTTTTCATGATGGAGATTCCTTGCACCTGTCACAACGTACGTTGTCTTCGATGGCTCGCCGGTCTGTCGCCGGAGATGCCTTCGCCCGTTGTGCTCAATCTCAGTCCCGGGGCAGGTTTCACACCATTCTCAAGTTGGTATTAACGCCTTTATATAGAGGGTGAAGTTCAGCGCCTAAGAACTAATACCCACGATATAGCCGCACAAAAAAAGGCCTTGATAATCAAGGCCCGGGTTTTTTCAGTGGAAGGGGGAAGGACGGCGAAAACTTAAGTTATATACATACAATTAACGGTGTACCGCGTGCTCAGGCAATGGGTTGCCACTGCCCGACCATGTGTTCCAGGTCTTGTGCACCGATCAGCCGCAACTCACCACTGGACCCCGCCGCACTCGCCAATAAGGTCACCTCACTGGGCAGGCGTACCGGTTTGCGAAAGTGCACGGCGATCTCGAGGTTGGCCTTGGGCAAATGATCGCTCAGTGCCGCGAGTGTGCGTGCCTTGTTCCACAGACCATGGGCGATCGCTGTCGGAAAGCCGAACAACCTGGCACTCGCCGCACTCAAGTGAATCGGGTTGTAGTCTCCGGAGACTTTGGCGTATTGCCGCCCGATATCGGCCGGGGCTTTCCAGCGCGCCACCTCCACCAGCGATTGCGAGGGTTCCCAGTCTTGTTCGACAGCTTCGCCCTCAAGCTTCACGCCGCGACAGAGCATCTGGCTTTCGGCTTCCCACAACGGCCCGAGCTGATCATCCAGCGTGGTCAGCAGATCGAACGTTGCACCTTTGGGATGCGCTTGCAGATTTGTCACGCGCACGCTCACTTGCGCCCGACCGATGCCGCCCATCGGGCGCAACACGCGAATGCGGTTGCTCAGATGAATCAACCCCAGCAGCGGAAACGGAAACCCCTTGGCGGTGAGCAATTGCATCTGCAAGGCGAAGGCGAGGATGTGCGGATAGGTCGGTGGCAGCAGGCCGTCATCGACAAAACCGCAGACCTTGCGATAAGCAGCCAGGCGCTTGCCATCGACATCGACCCAACAGCGCAAACCACTGTCGGGCAACCGGGTGCCGGTGATTTTCCGTCGCGTCGCCGCCCGCGCGTACAGCCCGGGCAGACTCGGTTCGCGATCCAGCGTGTGCCATTCGATGCTCATTGCCTAAGCCCCCAGAACACTTTGTCCACAGACCCGCAGCGCCTGCCCGGTGAACGCGCCGGTGCCCGGTTGCGCCAGCCACGCGACCGCTTCGGCAACGTCCTGCGGCAAGCCGCCCTGGCCCAGCGAACTCATGCGCCGCCCGGCCTCGCGCAGACCGAACGGGATGTGTGCGGTCATCTGCGTTTCGATAAAACCGGGAGCGACGGCGTTGATGCTGATGCCACGTTCCAGCAACGTCGGAGCCCAGGCTTGCGCCAGCCCGATCAAACCGGCCTTGCTCGCGGCGTAGTTGGTTTGCCCGCGATTGCCGGCGATGCCGCTGATCGAGGCCAGCAGAATCACCCGCGCGTTGTCGAGCAACGTGCCGCTGTCGAGCAGGGCTTTGGTCAACACTTGCGGGGCATTGAGGTTGACCGCCAGCACCGCGTCCCAGAACTCCGGCGTCATGTTGGCCAGGGTTTTGTCGCGGGTGATGCCGGCGTTGTGCACCAGAATGTCGAGGCCGTCGGGCAGCTGTTCGATCAGTTGCGTGGCGGCGTCTTCGGCGCAGATATCGAGGGTGATGGCGCGCCCGCCGAGGCGCGCGGCGAGGGCTTCAAGATCAGTCTTGGCCGGTGGTACATCGAGCAGGATCACGTCGGCGCCATCGCGGGCCAGCGTTTCGGCAATGGACGCGCCGATGCCACGCGCAGCCCCGGTGACCAACGCCTTGCGCCCGGCCAGCGGGCGTGTCCAGTCAGTCACTGGCGTCGCGCAAGCCGTCAGACGAATCACTTGCCCAGAGACGAAGGCACTTTTCGGCGAAAGGAAAAACCGCAGCGGACCTTCCAGTTGATCTTCCGCGCCGTCGCCGACGTAGATCAATTGCAGCGTGCCGCCGCTGCGCAGTTCTTTGGCCAGCGAACGGGAAAACCCTTCCAGCGCTCGTTGCGCACTGGCGGCAAACGGATCACTCAGGGTTTCCGGGGCACGACCGAGAATCACCAGGTGCGCGCTGTGCTCAAGGTTTTTCATCAGCGGCTGGAAGAACTCGCGCAGCTGTTTGAGCTGGTCGGTGTGCAGCAATTCGCTGGCGTCGAACACCACGGCTTTGAGTTTCGGCCCGTGACCGGGAATCCATTCGGTGGCACTCGCCGGTTGTTCGCCGTAGCGGTAGATGCCGTCGGTCAAACGGTTGGCGAAGGCACTGATGCGCTCGGCCAGCGGCCCGCCGCCGATCAGCAGCGCACCTTCCACCGGCCGCAGGCGCCCGGCCTGCCAGCGTTCCAGTCGCACCGGCGACGGCAGACCCAGCGCCCCGACCAGACGATGGCCGATGGACGAGTTGGCGAAGTCGATATAGCGGTCAGACATGGAACGCTCTCCAGAAGTTGGGGTTCAAAGTGTGGACTGTCGATGGCAATCAATCGTTCGATCCACGCAATAAGGCCTACGCTAGACACTGAGGTTTAGCAGGTCTTGCAGAGGAGCGCGGTACTTGTGGGAGCGAGCCTGCTCGCGAAAGCGATCTGTCAGCCACCGAAGATGCTGAATGTGCCGGCGTTTTCGCGAGCAGGCTCGCTCCCACAGGGGAACGCATCAAATTCGATCAATTTGAAAAGGAGTTATTCATGAGTCAGCTGCGCCGCGTCGCGATCATTGGCGGTAACCGCATCCCCTTCGCCCGTTCCAACGGGCCGTACGCCACGGCCAGCAATCAGGCGATGCTCACCGCAGCCCTCGAAGGCCTGATCGAACGCTACAACCTGCACGGCCAGCGCATCGGCGAAGTGGTGGCAGGCGCGGTACTGAAATTGTCACGAGATATGAGTCTGACCCGTGAATGCGTGCTCGGCTCGCGTCTGTCTCCGGCGACGCCGGCCTACGACATTCAGCAAGCCTGCGGCACCGGCCTGGAAGCGGCGATCCTGGTGGCGAACAAAATCGCCCTCGGCCAGATCGAAAGCGGTATCGCTGGCGGTGTCGACACCACGTCGGACGCCCCGATCAGTGTCAGCGAAGGTCTGCGCAGAATCCTCCTGCAAGCCAACCGCGCCAAGACCACCGGCGACAAGCTGAAAACCTTTCTGCAACTGCGGCCCAAACATCTGATTCCGGATTTCCCAAGCATCGGTGAACCACGCACTGGTCTGTCGATGGGTCAGCACTGTGAATTGATGGCGCAGGCCTGGCAGATCCCCCGTGAAGAGCAGGATCAACTGACCCTCGAAAGCCACCACAAACTCGCCGCGTCCTACAGCGAAGGCTGGCACAACGACCTGATGACGCCGTTCCTTGGCCTGACCCGCGACAACAACCTGCGCCCGGACCTGACCCTGGAAAAACTCGCGACACTGAAGCCGGCCTTCGAAAAAAGCGCAAAAGGCACATTGACGGCAGGCAACTCCACACCGCTGACCGATGGCGCGTCGGTGGTATTGCTCGGCAGTGAGGAATGGGCGAAGGAACGTGGTTTACCGATCCTCGCGTATCTGCGCGATGGCGAAGCGGCGGCAGTGGATTTCGTCAACGGCGCCGAAGGGCTGCTGATGGCGCCGGTTTACGCCGTGCCACGGTTGCTGGCGCGCAATGGGCTGACCTTGCAGGATTTCGACTATTACGAAATACATGAGGCATTCGCCGCGCAGGTGCTGTGTACGTTGAAAGCCTGGGAAGATCCCGAATACTGCAAAACCCGACTGGGCCTCGACGCACCGCTGGGCTCGATAGATCGTAGCCGACTCAATGTGAAGGGCAGTTCGCTGGCGGCCGGGCATCCGTTTGCCGCGACTGGCGGGCGTATCGTCGCCAATTTGGCAAAGCTGCTGGATGCGGCGGGCAAGGGCCGGGGCCTGATTTCGATTTGCGCAGCGGGCGGGCAGGGCGTTACCGCCATCATCGAACGCTAGAAGAGCCCTCACCCTAACCCTCTCCCAAAGGGAGAGGGGACAGATTGGGGGATGTTTGAGGGATACGCCGACCTGATCGAGCTTTACCGAATCCATAATCGACGGTGTTTCAGTCAGATGGTTAGCCCAATCCATAATCGACGTGTTTCAGTCAGATGTTTATTCCAATCCATGATCGACGCGGTATTTCAGGTCGATGTATAACGCCAGACACCTCGGTCGGCTCCCTCTCCCTCGGGGAGAGGGCTGGGGTGAGGGTAAAAGGCTAAAACCGCAAATGTCAGATTCTGTCGCAAATACCCTCAACGGCCGATACCAACATTCAAGGGCGGCTCAGCTATGATTCGCAGCGGTCGATTTTTCGGCACAGTGTGTGCATTCACAGGTTCACAGGTCGGCAACCCCTCCCCGTTGTGCGAGGATTGCCGTATAACGAGTGACATTCGCGTGTTTGGTAATAAAGGACCCACAATAAAAGCTGATGAAGACTCCAAAACGCATTGAACCCCTGATCGAGGACGGTCTGGTCGACGAAGTGCTGCGCCCACTGATGAGTGGTAAAGAAGCAGCTGTTTATGTGGTGCGCTGCGGCAATCAGTTACGTTGCGCAAAGGTCTACAAGGAGGCGAACAAACGCAGTTTCCGCCAGGCGGCCGAGTATCAGGAAGGCCGCAAGGTTCGCAACAGCCGACAGGCTCGGGCGATGGCGAAAGGCTCCAAGTTCGGTCGCAAAGAGACCGAAGATGCCTGGCAGAACGCCGAAGTGGCGGCACTGTTCCGTCTGGCCGGCGCCGGGGTGCGGGTACCAAAACCGTATGACTTCCTCGACGGCGTGCTGTTGATGGAGCTGGTGGCCGACGAATTCGGCGATGCCGCGCCGCGTCTGAACGACGTGGTGCTGGAGCCGGATCAGGCGCGCGAGTATCACGCGTTCCTGATTTCGCAGATCGTGCTGATGTTGTGTACCGGTCTGGTGCACGGTGACCTCTCGGAGTTCAACGTGCTGCTGACGCCGACCGGCCCGGTCATCATCGACCTGCCGCAAGCCGTCGACGCAGCCGGTAACAACCACGCGTTCAGCATGCTGGAGCGGGATGTCGGCAACATGGCTTCCTACTTCGGTCGCTTTGCGCCGGAGTTGAAACTGACCAAGTACGCCAAGGAAATGTGGGCGCTGTACGAAGCCGGCACCTTGCACCCGAACAGTGTGCTGACCGGTGAGTTCGATGATCCGGAAGACCTGGCCGATGTTGGCGGAGTTCTGCGCGAGATCGAAGCGGCGCGCCTCGACGAGGAACGCAAGCAGGCCATCCGCGCGGCGGACGACGAGCCGAAAGGCAAGTCTGACGAACCGCCTCCGCCACCGTGGATGCAGTGATTGCTTGATGAGAAACCCGGCTTCGGCCGGGTTTTTTTTTGAATCAGAATCCCTAGAAGCCCCTCACCCCAGCCCTCTCCCAGAGGGAGAGGGGGCCGACCGAGGTGTCTGGCGTATTTCATCGACCTGAAATACCGGGTCGATTATGGAATGGGCTACCGCGTTGATTATGGATTCGATACAGCACGTTCAGGTCGGCGAACCTCTGAAGCATCCCCCAATCAGTCCCCTCTCCCCCTGGGAGAGGGTTAGGGTGAGGGCCTCTTTCGGATCAACGCAATTTCGCGTCTACTGTCCACCGCTCCAACCACACTCAAGGACTGAATGTGACCACCCCGCGCAACACCCACCTGATCGTCACCGCCCGTCTGATCTCCGATTTCGGCGCCTTCCTCAACATGGTCGCGCTGGCCACCTACGTCTACCTGCTGAGCAACAGCGCGATGAGCGTCGGGATCTTCCTCGCCAGTCGCGTCGGCGGGGGGATTTTTGCCAGTCTGATCGGCACCGCGTTTTACCGTCGATGCAGCGGACGCGCACCGTTGATCGCGTTCGATCTGCTGCGCGCCAGCGTGCTCGGTTTGCTGTTGATCGTGCCCGTCAGCCAGCAAGCCTTGCTGCTGCCCGTGATCGCTTTCGGCCTGGGCCTGGGCAATTCGATGTTCGCCATCGGCCTCAACAGTCAATTGCCGCGTCTGATCCCCGCCGAGCAATTGCTCAAGGCCAACGCCTGGATCACTTCGGCGTCTTCAGCGGCCATGGTCGGCGGCAGTCTGGTTTCAGGTTTGCTGGTCGCGGGTTTTGGTTTTGAAACAGTGTTCGCCCTGAATGCACTGACCTATTTGCTGGCAGCGTTGTTGATCGTGCCGCTGCGTTTCGAACCCGCAACAGTCAACGAAGCACCCGAACGCGGCGAATGGACCGCACTCAAGCAAGGTCTGCGTTCGGCACCGGTGATTGCCGCGATGCTGGCGGTGACCATGGCCGACACCTTGGGCAGCGCCGCGCACAACGTCGGCTTTCCGATCATCTCCAAACTGCTCACGCCAGAGTCGGCGAGCACCACTCTAGGTCTGATGCTGGCGGTGTGGGCCAGCGGCAAACTGCTGGGTGCGCGAATCGCCAGCCGTCTCAAAGGCTCGGACAACATCCACCTCGAACGACGGTTTTTCTTCGGTGTGGCGCTGATGTCCTGCGGCTTTATCCTGATGTTCCAGCAACACAGCCTCTACGGTCTGCTGCTGTTTTCCTTGCCGGCGGGGTTGGGAGACGGTTTTTCAGAAGTCGGGCTGATGTCGCGCCTGCAACGCGAACCCGAGCAGTTGCGCCTGCCGATTTTCAGCATGCTGACCTTGCTGCAAATGAGCGGATTCGGCATCGGCATGCTCATCGCCGCGCCGTTCTACGGGTGGTGGACGCCGGGTGCCGTGGTCATGCTGTTCCACGGCATTCCCCTCGGCACATTGCTCACGGTGAAAGTGCTCGCCCTCAAGCGCGGGCGGGTTGCGCGCAGCAGCCCGACGCCAGCTCCTTGAGGATCGGGCAATCCGGGCGATGGTCGCCGTTGCAGTGCTCGACCAGATCCTGCAGGGTGTCGCGCAGTTCGCCGAGTTCGCGGATCTTCTGATTCAACTCGTCGATGTGCTGGCGCGCCAATGCTTTCACATCGGCGCTGGCACGCTGGCGATCCTGCCAGAGGGTCAGCAGTTTGCCGACCTCTTCCAGCGAAAAGCCCAAGTCCCGCGAGCGCTTGATGAAGGCCAGCGTGTGCAGGTCGTCGTCGCCGTAGACCCGGTAACCGCTGTCGGTGCGATGGGCCGCCTTGAGCAGGCCAATCGACTCGTAATAACGGATCATTTTCGCGCTCAGGCCACTGTGTCTGGCCGCTTGGCCGATGTTCATCGGTGTTCCTCCAGATCCTTGGGTTTCCAGGTTTTCAACAGTAGCGCATTGCTCACCACGCTGACGCTCGACAGCGCCATGGCCGCACCGGCCAGTACCGGGTTGAGGAAGCCGAACGCTGCCAGCGGAATGCCGATCAGGTTGTAGACGAAGGCCCAGAACAGGTTCTGACGGATCTTCGCGTAGGTCTTGCGGCTGATTTCCAGCGCCGCCGGCACCAGCCGTGGATCACCACGCATCAGCGTGATACCCGCCGCGTGCATGGCCACGTCAGTGCCGCCGCCCATGGCGATGCCGATGTCGGCAGCGGCGAGCGCCGGGGCGTCGTTGATGCCGTCACCGACCATGGCGACTACGCCGGTTTTTTTCAGCTCGGTGACGGTGGCGGCTTTGTCCGCTGGCAGCACTTCGGCGTGGACATTGCTGATGCCTAAGGCCTCGGCGACCACGCGAGCGCTGCCGCGATTGTCGCCGGTCAGCAGATGGCTATGGATATCGCGTGCAGCGAGTTGTTGCACGGCTTCCAGCGCTCCGGGTTTCAAGGTGTCACCGAAGGCGAACAAGCCGAGCACTTTCGGCTCCGGACTTTGCTCGATCAGCCATGACAGGGTGCGGCCTTCGGTTTCCCAGGCTTGGGCGGATTCGCCCAGATTACCGGCGCTCAAAGCGCTTTCCTCCAGCAACCGGCGATTGCCCAGCGCCAGGCGCCGGCCGTCGAGATTGCCGGCGATGCCGCGACCAGTGAGCGACTGGCTGGCGCTGACATCCGGTACGTGCAGGCCTCGTTCCGCTGCGGCATCGAGCACCGCTTTGGCCAACGGGTGTTCGCTGCCGCGTTGCAGCGCGCCGGCCAGTTTCAGCAGAGTGTTTTCGTCACCATCGACTGCTGTGAAATGGGCGATACGCGGCGTGCCGGAGGTCAGCGTACCGGTCTTGTCGAACACCACGCTGCTGACTTCATGGGCGCGTTCCAGCGCTTCAGCATCCTTGATCAGAATGCCGTGACGCGCGGCCACGCCGGTGCCGGCCATGATCGCGGTCGGCGTGGCGAGGCCCAGTGCACACGGGCAGGCGATGACCAGAACCGCGACCGCATTGATCAACGCGGTTTCGAGCGGTGCGCCGTAGAGCCACCAGCCGATCAGTGTCGCCAAGGCAATCAGCAACACGGTTGGCACAAAGATCTGGCTGACTTTATCCACCAGTTTCTGGATCGGTGCCTTGGCCGCCTGGGCGTCTTCGACCAGACGAATGATCCGCGCCAGTACGGTCTCGGCGCCGAGCGCCTGAGTGCGCACCAGCAAGCGCCCTTCACCATTGATCGCGCCGCCGGTGACTTTGTCACCCGGTTCTTTCGGCACCGGCAAGCTTTCGCCGCTGATCAATGCTTCGTCGGCGTGGCTCTGGCCTTCGATGACTTCACCATCGACCGGGAAGCGTTCGCCGGGTTTGACCAGCACCAGATCATTGAGGCGCAGGGCGCTGATGGCGACATCCTGTTCGCGACCGTCGATCACTTGAATGGCCCGTTCCGGGCGTAACGCCTCGAGGGCGCGGATGGCACTGGCGGTCTGACGTTTGGCGCGGCTCTCCAGGTATTTGCCGAGCAGCACCAAAGCGATGACCACCGCCGACGCTTCGAAATACAGATGCGGCATGCGCCCGGCAGCGGTGGCCCACTCATACAGGCTCAAGCCGTAACCGGCACCGGTGCCGAGGGCGACCAGCAAGTCCATGTTGCCTGCTCCCGCCCGCACGGCTTTCCACGCGGCGACATAGAAACGTGCACCGAAAACAAACTGCACCGGCGTGGCGAGGGCGAATTGCACCCAGGCCGGGAGCATCCAGTGGATGCCAAACGGTTGCAGCAACATCGGCGCCACCAGCGGCAGAGCCAGGGCGATCGCGCAGATCAGTGCCCAGCGTTCATGTTTCAGGCGCTGTTGTTGGTTATCGGTTTGTGGGTGTTCGGCTTGCCAGACGCTGGCCGAGTAGCCGGCCTTGGTGACGGCTTCGAGCAGGGTTTGCGGATCGACCTGACCGAGCAATTGGAGGTGGGCACGTTCGTTGGCCAGGTTGACGCTGACGCTTTTCACTCCTGGCACTTTGTTCAGGGCGCGCTCGACGCGACCGACGCAGGAGGCGCAGGTCATGCCTTCGATCTTCAATTCGATAGTCTGCTGCGGGACGCTGTAACCGGCGCGCTCAACTGCGTCCATCAAGGCCGGCAGACTGCCGCCGGGTGCCTGCACACGGGCCTGCTCGGTGGCGAGATTGACGCTCACGGCACTGGCGCCGCTGACTTTGCTCAACGCCCGCTCGACACGGCCGGCGCAACTGGCGCAGGTCATGCCGGCAATCGGCAGATCGAACGTGATGGAATCGGACATCGGTCGTACTCCCTGTAGTAGATGCCTACAAGGATCAACCTTGCCATGCGGGCAAGGTCAAGCGCCATTCTTTGACTCGCCGCAAAACAAACTGTGGGAGCGAGCCTGCTCGCGAAAGCGGCGGGTCAGTCAACATCATCGCTGAATGACCCGCCGTATTCGCGAGCAGGCTCGCTCCCACAATTGGGATTTGCTTAGTATTCGAGATCGGCGCGCTTCAGATAGACGCCTTCGGAATTCATCGCCAAGCGATACTTCAGCACATCACCGGCATGCAATTTGATCTCCTGCGAACCCGGCGCGAGCATCCCCGGGTTGCAACCGGCGACTTGTCCCGGCAGCAACTTCAAGCGTAGCGAAACAGTGCCCGGCGGCAGGTTGAAGGAAATGCTTTGCTCCTGCAGCAACCGCGCCGAGAGCTGATCCTGGATGTACACGCCGATCTCGCAGGAGGTCGACACTTCCAGACGCTCACGGGAAATGATCAGCACCGCATAGTCCTCGCCAGCGGCTTGCACTTGAGGAACGGCGGCAAAGAGGCTGAGAAAGCCAAACAGGCTGAAAGCTGACCAGCGCATGGCTGAATCTCCTGAATCGAGTCATTGATGTACGCAGCTTGGCCGAGCGCGGCGCCGATTGCCAGCCCGGCAGTTTATTGAAGAACTTGACCTTGCCATCGTGGCAAGCTCGAAACTGCCGGCAACCTCACTCAAAGGAGTCATTCCATGCAAGTGTTCAACGTTCAAGGCATGTCCTGCGGCCATTGCGTCAAAGCCATCACCAACGCTCTGCAGGTCAAGGATCCGGCGGCCAGCGTGCGGGTCGATCTGGCGGCGAAAGAGGTGGGCGTCGAGAGCGCGTTGACCAGCGATCAGGTCATCGAGGCAATCAGCGAAGAAGGCTACGCGGTGAAACTCGTCTGAAGTTTTATAGTTAGCGAGCTATCGGAATGTTCAAGGCGTCCGGGCGCGGCTAGACTGTCGGGCTGCCGACTTGCCAACCTGGATGCCTGATGAACTTCCGTACCATTCTGATCCTCGGTGCCTTGACCGCCTTCGGGCCCTTGGCGATCGACTTCTATTTACCTGCATTTCCCTCGATGGCGCTGGCGTTCGGCACCGACGAGAAACATGTACAGATGACGCTGGCGGCGTATTTCGCCGGATTGTCGATTGGCCAACTGCTTTACGGCCCCGTGGCGGATCGCTTTGGCCGCCGTATTCCGCTGCTCGTAGGGCTCACGCTGTTCACCTTGGCATCGCTGGCCTGCGCCTATGCGCCGAACCTCGAATGGCTGATCGGTGCGCGTTTTGTCCAGGCGTTGGGCGGTTGCGCGGGGATGGTGATTTCCCGGGCGGTGGTCAGCGACAAATGCGACGCGGTCGGCTCGGCGAAGGTCTTCTCGCAATTGATGCTGGTGATGGGCCTGGCGCCGATTCTGGCGCCGATGCTCGGCGGTCTGTTGGTCAACACCACAGGCTGGCAGTCGATCTTCCTGGTGTTGACCGGGTTCAGCGCGCTGGCCGGTTTGGCCGTGGCGCTGGGGCTGCCGGAAAGTATGCCAGCGCACATGCCGCGCCAGCCGTTGTCCGGCGCCCTGCGCCAGTACGGGCGCTTGCTCAAGGATCGGGTTTACCTCGGTCATGCCCTGACCGGTGGCATCGCCATCGCCGGGATGTTCGCCTACATCGCGGGCTCACCGTTTATTTTCATCAAGCTGTATGGCGTGCCGGCCGAGCATTTCGGCTGGCTGTTCGGCACCAATGCGGCGGGGTTCATTCTGGTGGCGCAGGTCAACGCGCGGATGTTGGCCAAGCGCGGCCCGGCGTTCCTGCTGTCGCGGGCGGTGTGGGTTTACTTCGGCGCCGGGCTGGCGTTGCTCGCGGTCAGCGCAATGCACACCGAATCCTTGTGGCCGCTGCTGATTCCACTGTTCATCTGCGTATCGAGCCTGGGTTGCATCAGCCCGAACGCCGCTGCTTGCGCGATGAACGGGCAGGGCGCACGCGCCGGCAGTGCGTCGGCACTGCTCGGCTGCATGCAATTCAGCGTCGCCGCCGGGGCTTCGGCGCTGGTAGGGGTGTTGCACGACGGCACCGCCGTGCCGATGGCAATAGTCATCAGCGTGTGCGGTTTGCTGGTGGTGTGCGTGGCGCTAATCACCCGCCGTCTGCAGAACGCCCGGGCACTGGCGCAAGCTCAGGCCGAGGCATAAATAACCTCAGCCGGCGGCGCGCTGCTGGCTGCGATCGGGAATCTGATGGGGCGCGCAAAGTCGCGCTTCGAGGGTGCGGGTGAAGGCCAATGCTTCGGCTTCACTGCGGAATGTCACGGCGTGTTGGTCCAGACGAACCTGCCATTGAGACTTTGCCACTTCTTTTATCAGGATCTTCATTGCTGACCTCCCTTGCGTAAAAGATGTATCGCAGAGGCTTCGATTGTAGACCTGAATACGATCGCAATTGTGACAACGGTCAAGCATCGGACTGACGGCAAAAAACAGCGCAGCCCCGCCGACCGCTCTAGGTTCGGCGAAGGCTGCGCTGTGCGGTTTTTTAGAAACCTTCTAAAACAATTTTTCCCTTGGCTTTGCCACTTTCCAGCAACTCATGGGCGCGGCGCAGGTTCGCCGCATTGATCGTGCCGAAATGCTCGCCCACCGTGGTCTTCAACGTCCCCGCATCAATCAGCTCGGCCACGCGGTTGAGCAGTTTGTGCTGTTCGATCATGTCCGGCGTCTCGAACAGCGAACGGGTGTACATGAACTCCCAGTGCAGCGACAGGCTCTTGCGCTTGAGTTTGCTGATGTCCAGCGACTTCGGATCGTCGATCAATGCCAGTTTGCCTTGCGGCGCCAGCGCTTCGACCAGTTGATCCAGGTGCTGATCGGTCTGGGTCAGGCTGGCGACGTGGGTCACGTGGTCGATTCCGGCGCGCTTGAGCTCTTCGCTCAGCGGCTGGCTGTGATCGATCACCAAGTCGGCGCCCAGGTCTTTTACCCAGTCGCGAGTCTGTTCGCGAGAAGCGGTGCCGATCACTTTCAGCCCGGTCAACTGTTTCGCCAATTGAGTGAGGATCGAACCCACACCACCCGCCGCGCCAACGACCAGCAGGCTTTGGCCCTCATCGGTTTTGCCCTCGCGAATTTGCAGACGTTCGAACAACAGTTCCCACGCGGTGATCGCGGTCAGCGGCAGCGCGGCGGCTTCGGCGAAACCAAGCGACTTGGGCATGCGGCCGACGATGCGCTCATCGACCACGTGCAGCTCACTGTTGCCGCCGGCACGGGCGATGGAGCCGGCGTAGAAGACTTTGTCGCCGGCCTTGAACAATGTCACTTCGCTGCCGACTGCCTTGACCACACCGGCAACGTCCCAGCCCAATACTTTCGCTGCACCGTTTTCCGGCGCCACGTTCTGCCGCACCTTGGTGTCGACCGGATTCACCGAAATGGCTTTGACTTCCACCAGCAGGTCGCGCGGGCCGGCGACCGGTTCTGGCAGCTCGATGTCTTGCAGGGATTGGGCGTCGCTGATCGGCAGGGAAGCGTAATAGGCGATGGCTTTCATGAGTGGCTCCGTACAGGTAATAGAAGAAGGAATCAGGCAATCGCGCCGAGGCGCTTGAGCTGGAAATGTTCGATGGTGTCGCCGGCGCTGGCCTGGAAGTGTCGAAAGTGCGCGCTGTTGTTGTGCGCCTCAAGAATCGCTTCACTGGCCCAGTGTTCGATCACATAAAAAACCTGCGGGTCGGCGAGGTCGCGGTGCAAGTCATATTGGCTGCAACCGTCTTCGGCGCGGCTCGGCTCAACCAGTGCGCGCAGGCCCTGTTCGAGACGATCCTGCTGGCCGGGTCTGGCGATCAGGGTGGCGATGGCGGTGAATGGCTGGGACATGCTCGGCTCCAGAGAAGCGGGATGAATTCGATGGAGAGATGATTGGCTATTTCTCTGCGAGATAAAACCGGCTAAAAGAGCAGTCTCTTTCAATATTTTTTTGATAATCGAGGCTGACCATGTTGCGTTTCGATGACTTGCAGTTGTTTGTCCGGGCGGCGGATCTGGGCAGTCTGTCGGCGGCGGCGCGGGTGATGGACATGTCCGCCGCCGTGGCCAGCGCGGCATTGAAGCGGATCGAACAGCAATTGGGCGCACGCTTGCTGGCGCGTTCGACCCGCAGCCTGCGCCTGACCGCCGAGGGCGAAGGCTTTCTCGAATACGCGCGGGCGGCGCTGAGTAATCTTGATGAAGGTCGGCGTTTGCTCGCCAGCAGCCAGGATCAGGTCAGCGGGGTCTTGCAGTTGTCGGCGCCTTCGGACTTTGGCCGCAACCTGTTGCTGCCGTGGCTCGATGAGTTCCAGCGCGAGCACCCGAAGCTGACCGTGCGTTTGCTGCTTGGCGACCGCATCGCCGATCTGTTTCGGCAACCGGTGGACATTGCCTTGCGCTATGGCGAGCCGGAAGACTCAAGCCTGGTCGCCTTACCCATCGCCCCGCACAACCACCGCGTGCTGTGCGCTTCCCCGGCGTATCTGGCCCGGCACGGCGAACCGCGCCAGCTCGAACAGCTGGCCCAGCACAACTGCCTGCTTTACATGCTCGGCAGCCGGGTGCATGACCACTGGAGTTTTCACGACGGCAAACGTGAAGTCGGTCTGACCGTCAGTGGTGACCGTTTCAGCGACGACGCTGACGTCGTGCGCCTGTGGGCGGTGGCCGGTGCCGGGATTGCCTACAAATCGTGGCTGGACGTCGGCGCCGATGTGCTCGCCGGCAGGCTCAAAGTGCTGCTGCCGGAGCTGCTCTGTGAGCGCGCACCGCTGAATCTGTTGTGCGCCCATCGCGCCCAATTGAGTAAGCCGGTGAACCTTCTGAGGGAAATGCTCGCCAGCCGATGCGCTGATTTGAGTAGTCAATTTCCCGTTTTTCCCAAAGATGATCATTAGTCGCAGGTAAATAGAGAAATTTCTGTCAGGAACAATCACCACCTGTGCAGGCCCCGGCGCGGGACGCGGGAGCTAACCCGCTTATACTAGCGCCCGCCTCACGCCAGCACCGACACCCCGGCCCGGAGACCCTCGCACCGCGTCGCCAGTCTTCGAGTGACGGTCGCGCAACTGCTGCGGGTTCTGTGCCGGAGCAGGCTGCGTCAGTAGCTTGCCTCGCCCCGGTTCATGGCGATTTTCGCGTCTTGGCCGATGACTCATTACCGGCCAAGATGTCTCCGAGCAGTAGACGATACGATTCAACAGGGAGTGAACACATGGAACATGCACCTTGCATCAGCCAGATCGCCACGTTGCTGGCCGACCCCAAGCGCAGCGCGATGATGTGGGCGTTGATGGATGGCTCGGCCCGGCAAACCGAGGAGCTTGCGCTACTGACAGGGCTGTCGCCATCGTCGGCCAGCGCGCATCTGGCGCGGCTATCCACGGGTGGTCTGTTGAAGGTCGAAGTCCGTGGTCGCAAACGGTTTTTCCGTCTCTCGGCACCGGAAGTCGGTGCTGCGATAGAAGCATTGGCCAGCGCCACCATCGCCAGTGCTCCACGGGACATTCCCGAGGTGTTCAAGCGCGCCACCCCCATGGCCAAGCCGCAAACTGCGCCGTCCTCGCTGCTGCGCGCGCGTTTTTGCGATGACCACCTGGGCGGTACGCTGGCCGCCGATCTGTACCAGCGGCTGCTGGATGCCGGCTGGATCGAACAACTTGAACAACGCGTCGTGGTGACTCTCAAGGGGGCAAAATTGCTGGCCGGCCGTGGCGTGTTCATCCAGGCGCTGGCCCATCGCAATGTGCAAGTGGCGTGCGCTTGTCCGGACTGGAGCGAGCGTCGCCCGCACATGGGTGGCTCGCTCGGTGCGGCGTTGTTGCAGTTGTTCATGCAGTCCGGCTGGCTTACCCTGCCCAACGACTCTCGGGCCTTGCAATTGACGGCTACCGGCCAACGGGAGCTGCATCGTTTCGCCAAGGAAACCGAGCTGGAAATGGCGTTGTAGAGCTCTCGCATTCGACGCCTGGCAAGCACCGGTGCTTCTGGCGTCGTCCACGACTGCGAACAGGTCGCATTCAGCACGAACGCCGAAACGCTATCGCGCACACTCGTTCCGGGGACATTTCGGATGGGGGAAGCGGCATGGACACACATGGCTACGGCGCGGCAGAACGCTTGGAACGACTGCCAATCAGCGGTTATCACCGGATCATTTTCATCATCATCGCCTTGGCGTTTTTCTTCGACTCCATGGACCTGGCGATGATGACGTTCCTGCTCGGCTCGATCAAAGCCGAGTTCGGTCTGAGCAGCGCGCAAGCGGGTCTGCTCGCCAGTTCGAGCTTCTTCGGCATGGTGCTGGGGGCGTCGCTGTCCGGCATGCTCGCCGATCGTTTCGGGCGCAAACCGGTGTTTCAGTGGAGCATCGTGCTGTGGGGCGTGGCCAGCTACCTGTGTTCGACGGCGCAAACGGTCGAAACGCTGACGCTGTTCCGCATCTTGTTGGGGATTGGCATGGGCATGGAATTTCCGATTGCCCAGTCGATGCTGTCCGAGCTGATTCCGGCGCAACGCCGGGGTCGTTACATCGCGTTGATGGACGGCTTCTGGCCGCTGGGTTTCGTGGCGGCCGGCGTGCTGTCTTACTTCCTGCTGCCGCTGATTGGCTGGCGTGACATCTTTCTGGTGTTGGCGGTGCCGGCGGTGTTTGTGCTGGCGATCCGCTTTTTCATTCCCGAGTCACCGCGCTGGCTGGAGCAGGCTGGAAAGCATGAGGCGGCAGACAAGGTGCTGAACGGCATCGAGGCGCGGGTGCGTTCGTCGCTCGGCGGTGCTGCGTTACCGGAGCCGGTTCGATTGCCGCGTACCGTGACGCCGCCGGGCAACTTCTTCGCGGCGCTCAAGCAGATCTGGTCGCCGCAGTATCGCCAGCGCACGACGATGATCTGGAGCCTGTGGTTTTTCGCCCTGCTGGGATTTTATGGTCTGACTTCGTGGCTCAGTGCCTTGCTGCAACAGTCGGGTTTTGCCGTGACGCAGTCGGTGTATTACACGGTGCTGATTTCCCTTGGCGGGATTCCGGGATTTTTGATGGCCGCCTGGCTGGTTGAGCGCTGGGGGCGCAAACCGGTGTGCATCGTTACGTTGCTCGGCGGCGGGGTGATGGCGTTTCTCTACGGCCAGAGCGCGGTGTTCGGCGGCAACGTTGCGCTGCTGATCGGCACCGGACTGTTGATGCAGTTTTTCCTGTTCGGCATGTGGGCGGTGCTCTACACCTATACGCCGGAGCTTTATCCAACGTCGGCGCGGGCAACCGGTTCGGGCTTCGCCTCGGCGATTGGCCGGGTTGGCTCGCTGCTCGGGCCGTTGGTGACCGGGCTGGTGTTCCCGATTACCGGGCAGGGCGGGGTGTTTGCGCTGGGCGCGGCGTGCTTCGCGATAGCGGCGGGGGTGGTGTGGCTGTTCGGGATGGAGACGCGGGGTAAGACCCTGGAAGAGCTGACTGAAAGCCAAATCCCAGGCTAAACAAAGAACCCACTGTGGGAGCGAGCCTGCTCGCGAAAGCGGAGTGTCATTAAACGAAAATGTTAACTGACACTCCCTCTTCGCGAGCAGGCTCGCTCCCACAATGGTTATTGGGTGTTGCTTATGGTTTTACCAGTCGCGCATCCAGGCTGTTCTGCGCCAGGCGCTTGGCCTGATCCTGGGTCATGCCCAAATGCTCATGCAGCGCGTAGAAGTTCTCGGTCACATAACCACCAAAGTACGCCGGGTCATCGGAGTTCACCGTGACCTTCACGCCACGTTCGAGCATGTCGAGAATGTTGTGCTGCGACATGTGATCGAACACGCAAAGCTTGGTGTTCGACAACGGGCACACGGTCAGCGGGATCTGTTCGTCGATGATCCGCTGCATCAGGCGCTCGTCTTCGATGGCGCGCACGCCATGGTCGATACGCTGGATTTTCAGCAGGTCGATGGCTTCCCAGATGTACTCCGGCGGGCCTTCTTCGCCAGCGTGGGCAACGGTCAGGAAGCCTTCGTGACGGGCACGATCAAACACACGCTGGAACTTGCTCGGCGGGTGACCCATCTCGGAGCTGTCCAGACCGACAGCAACAAACGCGTCACGGAACGGCAGCGCTTGGTCGAGGGTTTTCTCGGCTTCTTCTTCGCTGAGGTGGCGCAGGAAGCTGAGGATCAAACCGCTGGTGATGCCCAGTTGCTGCTCGCCATCCTTCAATGCCGCCGCGATGCCGTTGAGCACCACTTCGAACGGGATGCCGCGGTCGGTGTGGGTCTGCGGATCGAAGAACGGTTCGGTGTGAATCACGTTCTGTGCTTTGCAGCGCAGCAGGTACGCCCAAGTCAGGTCGTAGAAGTCCTGCGAGGTGCGCAACACGTCGGCGCCCTGGTAATACAGGTCGAGGAATTCCTGCAGGTTGTTGAAGGCGTAAGCCTTGCGCAGGGTTTCCACGTCGTTCCACGGCAGGGCGATCTTGTTGCGTTCGGCCAGGGCGAACAGCAGCTCGGGCTCCAGCGAGCCTTCCAGGTGCAGGTGCAGTTCAGCCTTGGGCAAGGCGTTGAGCCAGTCGTACATATTCTTTTCTCATCAGGTGCAATGGCGGCATTCTACAGATGCTCGCCGAAACAATTGGCAAAACCTGACCAAGCGATCCATCACACGGCTTCCTGCTCGCGACGATAGGCGTAGGTATCGGCGAAGCGCGACAGCAGGAATTCGGCGCAGGTGGTGGTCGGATATTTCGCCGGATGCTGTGCGTCCTGACAACCGGGCAGGCATTCGATGCGTGTGTCCGGGTGCGGCTCGGCAAAGAACGGCATCGAATAGCGATCCACCCCGAGCGGGCTGATCACCCGGTGCGGCGTCGAGCGATAACGGTCGTTGCTCCAGCGCGCCATCATGTCGCCGAGGTTGACCACGAAAGTGCCGTCGATGGGTGGCGCGTCGATCCATTCACCCTTGACGTTTTTCACCTGCAGGCCGCCGGCGCTGTCCTGATAGAGCAGGGTGATGCAGCCGTAATCGGTGTGCGCACCGGCACCTTGCTGCTCGGCCGAACTGGCGGTGTGGCGGGGTGGGTAATGGATCATGCGCAGCACGCTGACGGGGTCGTTGAAACGGCTGTCGAAGAAGTCGCGTTCGATGTTCAACGCGATGGTCATCGCTCGTAACAAGGTTTGCGCGAGGGCCTGCATGTCGAGGTAATGCTGCTCCATCAACTCAGCCCATCCGGTTTGCGCCGGATGACGGTTCGGCCCGCGCAGCGGTTTTTCGGCGAGCACGTCGGGATGGTTGGCTGGCAGGTGCAGCCCCATGTCGAAGGTTTCTTTGAGGTCGCTGGGTTTGCTCGGGTCGAGTTGCTCGGTGGCGATGGCGCCGTAACCGCGATGGTGGCGGGTTTGGGTGATGTCGATCTTGAGTTTTTCTGCGACGGGCAGGGCAAAGAAACGCTGAGTCTGATCAAGCACCGCGTCGATGCGCTGCGCGGAAATCGGATGACCCTTGATGTAGAAGAAACCCCATTCGCGGCAGGCGTGGTCGATTTGTTCAGCCACGGCAGGCCAGGCGTTTTCGTCGTCGCTATAGAGCGGGCTGATGTCGATGATCGGAAGCTGATCCATACACAATCCTTGAAAAGTACGGGAGATCGTTCCCATGCTCCGCGTGGAATGCCTCAATGGACGCTCTGCGTCCGCTTTTGGCAGGGACGCGGAGCGTCCCGGGCGGCATTCCCACGCAGAGCGTGGGAACGATCCGGGTCAAATGGATTACTTCGGCATCTCAGCCTTCATGCCTTCCACGTAATAGTTCATCGACGCCAGTTCCGCATTCGTCGCGCTCACGCCCGCCGGGATTTTCTCGACGCCGGCCTGATCCTTGATCGGCCCGGTAAACGGTTGAAGCGCACCGCTCTTGATGTCGGCAATGATCTGCTCGGCCTCGGCTTTCACTGGCGCCGGCACCAGACCGCTGATCGGCAGTTCAACCGTGCCTTCCTTCAACCCGCCCCAGTAGTCCTGGGATTTCCACGTGTGGTCGATCACGCTCTGCGTCGCCTGAATATAGTGCGGCGCCCAGTCGTTGACGATCGAGGTCAGCACCGCTTTCGGCCCGAAGTGCGCCATGTCCGAGGCGTAACCTACGGCGTATACGCCACGACGTTCGGCGGCCTGAATCGGTGCCGGGCTGTCGGTGTGCTGGAACACCACGTCGACGCCCTGATCGATCAGCGCGTTGGCCGCATCGGCCTCCTTGCCAGGATCGAACCACGAGTTGACCCACACCACTTTGATCTCGGTGCCAGGGTTGTATTTGTTCAGGGCCAGTTGAATCGCGTTGATATCGCGGATCACCTCGGGGATCGGGAACGAAGCGACGTAACCGATCTTTTTGGTCTTGGTCATCTTCGCCGCGAGGAAACCACCGACGTAGCGACCCTCGTAAGTGCGCGCCAGATAGGTGCCGAGGTTCTTGTCCTGTTTGTAGCCGGTGGCGTGTTCGAAGGTCACCTTGGGAAATTGCTTGGCGACTTTCAGCGTCGGGTTCATGTAGCCGAAAGAGGTGGTGAAGATCAGGTCATAGTTGTCCTTGGCCATGTTGCGGATGACCCGCTCGGCGTCGGCGCCTTCAGCGACGTTCTCGACGTAGTTGGTGGTGATCTGAGTACCGAACTTCTCTGCGAGAGCCTTGCGCCCCTGTTCATGCTGATACGTCCAGCCGTGGTCACCGATCGGGCCGATGTAGACGAAACCGACCTTCAGCGGATCGGCAGCGCTGGCGCTCAGGCTGATCCCCAGACCGAGGGCGGCGCACAGCAGTTTGTGCAGCGGACGTATTTGCATGAATTGGAGCTCCGTTTTGTTGTGTGTGGTCAGGGCCAATGCAAATTGCTGACCAACAGGACAACAAACAATTCGAAATCGCGTAACGGCCATCGCGAGCAGGCTCACTCCTACAGGGGAATGCGGTCAACTGTAGGAGTGAGCCTGCTCGCGATAGCGCCCTCAAGGCCAATAAAAGTGCAACTGCCAAAAGCACTGCCAGCGCTTGGTGCGCTAAGGTGTAACGAAACGTTAGCGCCGCCCCGCAGTCAGTAGCTCATCCGCTCTCTTCGGCAAAAAGGCCCGCCATGTTCACCATCCTCAAGCAAGAAAGCTTTCTGCTGCTGGCCGTCATCGCCGCCTGCGTTGCCTATCCGCTGGAACACTGGCTGTTGCACAGCGGCCAGATCGTCGCGTTGATCGGCGGTCTGGTGCTGATCGCCTTCATCGTCGCCGCCTCAATGCGCGTCGCCCATCAAGCCGAATTGCTCGCGGAAAAAGTCGGCGACCCGTACGGCACCATGATTCTCACCCTCGCCGCCGTGCTGGTGGAGGTGGTGATCCTGGCGATCATGATGAGCAACGAAGCTTCGGCCACGTTGGTGCGCGACACGATCTATTCGGCAGTGATTTTCTAGACACACTCCGCTTTGGTGTCAAAGCCCTTAGGCTTTGACCTGCTCTTGCTCTTGATGGGGAAGATTAAGATGTGTATTTGATTGGGAGTGCTCTTGCCTTGTCCTTCCTGACACACCTCTATCTATGGCATACCCCGGAAGCCCGGAGATTTTCCTCAGCCCGTGTTTGTGACTCTGCTTGAGGTCTAAGGATGACTTGCTGTGTGGGGAGCATCCTTGCCGCGAGTTCATACAAGATCAGCGACACGCGGCTATCTGTCAGGCATTTGGCTGGGCGGAAAGAAATGGCGTTACGTATGTGACGAACTCAGCATGAGGAGTGCGATGCTCATTCCACCTTGGAGGGTTTGATGCCGGTCGATAGCGTAAGTCGCATGTCGTGATCATCAACCGCTCCTTGGCGCGTGAAACACCCACAAAGAAGCCGCAACGCTCCTCTTGGACTTTGCCCCAAAATGTCTGTGTTTCTACACCGATCATAATTACAGAGTGGAATTCCAATCCTTTACTTTTATGAATCGTCAGAAAACGGACTGCTTGATCGTTGGAGAACAGATCAAGTGCTTTGAGCAAATCCGGTTCTTGCTCGAGCAGTTTCTCAATTTGCTGTCTCGTGTTCTTGATAACCTCGTTCAATCTGGCTTTTGCTTCGTAGTCAGAAGAAAGGGTGGTCAGCACGGGTAGGCCGATGTTCTTTAGGAACTTCATAGTTAGCTCCCACCATCCTGAATAAGGCGCGTCAGATCGGGCCAATTTTTTCACTTCCTTGCGCTGGGCAAGATAGAGGCGCTCGAAGTTTCTCTGGATCTCAGATTCACCGTCCTCGTCATTAAATGAAACCAGTTGCTCCATCAAATTGATCCACGCCTTCGGTTCTCGCTCCCGATACAGGCATGATAGGTAGTCAATAATTAGGCGAGCGGCGGGCTCATTAACTAGATCTTGAGACTCATGCTCGTTGCGAAAGGGAATTCCTCTGGCTGCCAGTTGCTCCATGAGTAGGGTGCCGTAGAGGTCTATCTGCCTGGGAAAAAGAATCGCTATTTCTGGTAGGGGTATTTTCTCTACATCTATCCACTTCTGGATGATGTTGGCCAACGCGGCTGCTTCGCTGTGACTGTTGTCGTAGTTTCGAGCGAGGAGTTCGCCGTCGTTTCCAATGATCAGGTCATCTGCCATCACCGCAGCAGGATCAAGTGTTCGAATGATCTCGTTCTGCATCCGCAAAAGCCGAGGCTTAGATCGGAAGTTTCGATATAGATTGAGTGGTCGGGCGTCGAAGTCCTTTGCGTAGTCTATAAATATGCCATCCAGTGCTCCCGCCCAGCCCATAATTTTCTGTTTGGTGTCACCGACGGCGGTCAATCGAATGGGCTTATTCATGAAGACAAGCTTCAGCAGTGCGTACTGCTCAGTAGTGCAGTCTTGAAACTCATCAAGGAATACATCAGCGTAGGTCTGACAAATTGCATTTCTTGCAACCACTGAATTGCTCAAGATCTTCGTTGCGAGAGGTATGAGCTGCGCGAACTTAATTTGTTTGCCTTGAATTGGTTCGTCGCCTATGGAGTAGTTTGGCTCAAGAGAGTCCCCGCCCGTGAGCACGGGTCTAAACCTATCAATGATGCGCTTGGCGAAGCCGTGAAAGGTGTAGCTGTCGAAGCGTGCAGCCAGATCAAGTCCGCATCTGCGACGAATCCGTTCCTTGAGGTTTATGCTCGCATCGACCTTGAAGGAGATCGCCAGTATTCGCTTGGGGTATCGGCAGTTTCCGGTGCGTAGCAAAAAGTCTGCACGCTGCGCCAGAACTTCCGTTTTGCCTGCGCCTGGGCCTGCGGTGAGCGCGAGCGACTTTCCAAGCTCCCTCACAGCGAGAAGGGCGTTTGTTTCCAAGGTCAAGCCATCGGCGACTTTCCATACATCCGCGCTGATCATTCTGGGATGTCCTCCAGCGCCGCGATGATTGCGTCGGCTAAACGATCTAGCGATGGAGGAAGGCTTTTTAGCAGATCTTCGTCAGTCAGCTTCGCAAGGGCGGAGATGTGTGCTGCGGGCTTGCTACCTAATTTGAATTTTGAGTGATAGGTTCCAAACAGTTCCTGCTCATTTGCATCATATTGACCGGCGTTACAGTGACTCTTTCCGAGCACTGCCTTAAGAGTTGATTCGTCAGGAGGGCTTCGGGAAACACCGTACGCTTTTGGGTAGGCTAGAAGCATGGAGAAATCTAGATCCATAGGATCCGAAAAATAAACGCCCCGTTTTTCAAGTTCGGAAAAAATGCTTATTGTTCCTTCCTCAAACCAGTGGTCGGTTCGAACTGGAAGATCTTCGTTCCACTTAGCTATTTCCCAGTTAGGTAGTTTTTTATCTGGAGAAAACTTTGCCAACTGATTATTGACGTTGCTAATCCGCCCCCACCCACCTTGATGTCGTGCGACATCGAGATCCAAGAGGGTCACAAAAGGCGTTTCTAATGCAGCCAGCAAGCGCCAGAAATGATTGACGTGGCGTCCCCCCAGTGGAGCGATTGTCACCGCTGACTCATCAACAGGTGCGCCTTTCGCTTGAAGTATTCTTGGAAGGACAATTTCCTCACTGTCACCTTCGCCTAGTACAACCAGCCTAGAGAAATAAACTTCAGGAAAAGCCTGCACAGCCTCTCGGACAAACTTATGAGCCTCATCCTCTTTGTCGGGTAGTGCTATGCAGGTGACCTTAGTTGCACGGCTCGCAGCCAAGCGTAGATAGCGGATGTTCTCGGGATCCACGCGGCGGAGCATGGACGGGGCATGGGTCGCAATGATTGCCTGAGAGTCAGCCCCTCCAATTGAGCTATTGAGGGCGTTCACGATGCGCCCGAGGTAATGAGGAGAGAGGCTGTTTTCTGGCTCCTCCACTGCGATCAGTGTGAATGACGGTGGCTTCAGTTTGTCAGCGTCGAAAGAAACGTCCTTACCGGTTAGGACTGCACGCCCGATGGCGTGAGAGGACAACACCAGTGATAGGTAAAGCATCGACTTCTGTCCATCGCTGAGGCGAGAGAAGTCGACTAGATTCTCGTCGTGCCCTGGGGAGAACGACACTGACATGTGTCTTAGAAGCGACTCAATTTCGGATGTGACGAAAGTGAGCTTGGGATCGGTGAAAAAGGTGCCTCTGTGAAGTCGCTTCCACATCCCATTCAGGCTTTCACTGAATGCACTTACCGACTGGTTTCCTGATAAACATTCACTGATTTCGTCAGTGAGTCCTTTAATCCTTGCGCGGTCATCTTCCCAATTGACGGCTCGTAGCAAGCGTCCGAGCAGGGCGTTAGCTCCATAGGTTATGTGGTCGGCAGGGTCTCGTCTGGCGGGGAGGTAATGCATTTGAATGGTATTGCGATGCGCCCGAGTGACGACTGCGGTCGATAGTGGGTTGGCGTTTCTATCAACATCAAGGACATAAACTAGGTTCTCTTCAATGTCTCCATCAATCCCGATGGTCGCGCTCAATCGATATCTAACACGCGGGATGCCGTCGGCTGTATCCAATCGCATATGAGCGAAATGCGGGGCCACGGTCGAGTTGTCTTCATCCTCCAGAAGCTCTGGGAATTCGAAATCCGCTTCCAGCCATAGGCTGCGCTCCTCAGGTACCAAATCCTCATCAGCAGGCACATGGAAGTCAGATCGCTTGATCCGACGCAGGCTTGGATCAAAGGCAAACAACCTGCAGAGCGCTTGCAGGACTGCTGTCTTTCCAGAGCCATTGGGGCCGATAAGGTAGGTGACATCCTCGAATGTGATTACCGTAGGTTCATTGCCGAAGGATTGAAAATTACATAGCCGAATACTGTGCAGCTTCATTGCTCACCGCCCATCGTCCAGGATGTGTACGTACCGCGTCTGCTGACTCGGTTCGCGTCGCCGACAGCCGAACGGGTCGGATATCGCTGACTTAGAATAGGCGGTTTGATTTAAAAGATGTTAGTAGGCCAGCATTCAGTAAAGATTATTTGGTGCGGTCTTGAAGGCTCTGTTGCAGATCGCCTAGCTATTGATGAACGGTATGGCGTGCCCATTGTCTAGAAAGGTGCTCTCCGTAATCCGGTGACGACAGGGTAATCCTGAGCCTACGGAGGGAGCGTATGCGGGGCATTAGCATCGGTATGCATTAGGTAGGTGGGGGAACAGAATAAATCAACGCAAGGAGCCTTAGATGGCCGGCAGTAGCTTGTTCGCACTATTGGATGACATTGCCACACTGCTAGACGACATCTCACTCATGAGTAAAGTCGCTGCAAAGAAATCAGCTAGTGTCCTGAGCGACGACCTTGCTGTGAATGCTGAGCAGGTTACCGGCATGAAAGCCGACCGAGAGCTACCGGTGGTATGGGCTGTATTCAAGGGCTCGTTGAGAAACAAAGCCATCCTTGTGCCTTGTGCTTTGGTGTTGAACGCACTTTTGCCTGCGGCGGTTCACTGGCTGCTCATGATTGGGGGGGCATATCTCTGTTATGAGGGCTTTGAGGCTATCAAGGACAAGCTCACGGCTGGTCGAGACGATGACACAGGGCAGCCAAAGAAAACGAAGCCTAAGACGCCTGAAGAGCTTGCAGCTTATGAAAAGCGGAAGATTGCAGGGGCTGTTCGAACAGACTTCATTCTGAGCGCCGAGATCATCGTCATCACACTAAATATCGTTACTGATGCCCCGATGCTCCAACAGATTTTGACGTTAGCGCTGATCGCGGTAGTCATGACAGTGGGCGTTTACGGATTGGTCGCGGGGATCGTCCGCTTGGATGATGCTGGCCTTATTCTCCAGAAGTTTAAAGCTACCGGTACATGGGGTTCTGTGGTGCGGACTGTCGGGCGATGGCTGCTGTCGGCTGCTCCGAAGCTTATGAAAGCATTATCCTGGATCGGAACTGTGGCAATGTTCCTGGTCGGGGGGGCGTTCATTACAGAAGGCATCGGGCCGATGCAGCACTTTGCTGAGAGACTGGTCGAAGGGGCAGGGGCGTGGGAAACCTTCGCAACTTTAGGCATTCACTGCCTGGTAGGCGCGCTTGTAGGCATGGTTGCCGTACTTGTGGTCAAAAGCATCACATCCATCACTGGAAGTAAGGCTTAAAGCTAGCTCTCATCGACGATGTTGAATCTGGAATCGCATACAACCTTACTTCGTAAGGAATCGCTGGGTTCAGCGCCGTTGATCCCATAACAGCGTTTGGCATAAGGTGAGTCGAACTGGCGTTTTAAGCCTGAAAAGTATGGCAGTGGGCCGAGAGAGGAGCATTGGCTAATGCTAATGTCCTGCTTCTCTAGCCCTCATATCATCCGTTATGACCTTGATCATCTTGAAATACTCTGCTCTACCTTGGATTGCTTCTGGAGTAGATTCAATTTCTAGATTTGCCATATGGACAGCAGGATCTATGACGTAATGGCTCGCCTGCATATAGTTCTTGATGGCTGGGATAATCCAGCATGCGGGATAGAAACGGAGAATTCCATTACCAGCCTTCTGAATCATACCGACCCAGGCAACCTGGTTGGATTTAGGCATTAGGTTAGAAACCATCCCACCACTCATTCCATTCATTTCTGAGTGTGTGATCTGACTAAGAAAACGCAGGATGGGGGCTGATCCTTCGAACTCACAAACACCGTGAAAGATATGCTTATTGATCACTGTCGAGCAGTTGTAGTCATCGCCATACGGATACTCAATCGGGTTTTCATCTATTGGGTAGCCAGAGGCTACCAATAACATGCCGTCATACAAATCGCTTACAGCTACGGCTATACGGCCATTCGTGCCATCTAGGTCGATGAATTTATCGGGAAAACGGAATAGCGAGGATGAAAGCTCGATCAGCACGATGTCTTGCATGTCGATACAGGGACTATCTGCCGTTATCAGCTCACCGATACGCCAGCCGCGCATTGGGAATCCCATACCCTCTATTCCTTCCCAGCCTCTCTTAGCAAAGAGGTGAGTGAAGAACGGCGACTCGTTTTGTGCCGCCTCGTAGTTCGCATCTAGAACGTGTTGAGCCGTCAGGAGAAAAAATTTCTGCTGGTACTTGATCAGTATTCCTGTCCCGCCTTTGCTATAGACCATATCGGCGTGATACCGGCCAAGCTCTTCAATAGGCTGAGAGCAATGGGTGAATATAAGCCTTCTCACAGACTGAATTACGTTGCTCTGAGACGTATTCTCGTAGAACCGATTTAGCTTTCGTACTGGAATTTTAATGTTTTAACTTCCTGTATCGCAGGGTAGAAATTTGTTGCGGTTACGGAGCTTGAAGCTTCGTCTGCATGTCAGCGACATCGCCCCATTTTCTAGCCAAACCGCTCCTGAGTATCACAGCCAAAACAACTGCCAGCCAACGGTTAGCCAACTTTCCAAGGTAGATCCACCGGCAGGTCAATTTGCAAGCTGCTAGCCGCTACGTCCAGATCTGCGGTGGTCTCCGCAACCATCTGAACCTGAAACTCGGCATCTGCATATCGCTCCATAAGTGGCGCACGCATCAGTAATACTCGAACGCGAGCCTTGAGGCGCTGCCCCTCTGGATGCCCACAAGCGATCAACCTGCCTATGCGTCCCATCACTCGACGCGCCTCCTTTTCATCATCAGCGGACAGCTGACCTGAATTACCTTCGAAGCGATCCTCTAGCTGTTTCACGGCGGCGCGGATTGCCATCCGATGTTTTTTGGGAAGCGCCGGTATCGGCCCGTTCACCACTAATCCGGTCACGGTGACGGCGTCAGCTTTATCGCTAGTGATCAATGCTTGCCCGCGCTTACGAACATGCAGCTTGCTCCGCTTCTGCAGGCAGCCTTTTTGTCCGAGCATCCATGTGACAGAGGCAATAACTTGGGTGGTGGTAGCTTGATCAATACGAGTTTTGCTAGATACAGTAATGTCATCTGCGAAGCGCGAATACGCCAGTCCCTGAGCTTTAAAGCGAGTGACGAGCGCCGGCTCGATATCCCAAAACACTAGGTTGGCCAAGTAACTACTTGTACTCGCCCCTTGTGGAACCTGGCCCTCACGAGTAACTAGATCCGCAAGCAGAGTGGCTACATCTGCGGAGAAGCGGAAGAGACCCACGAACAAGCGATGAATGTGCTCGTTTGTAATTGAGGGGAAGAAATCAGCGATGTCCTGAAGAATGACTGTCTTGGCGCCGGTATGAACCCGAGCGTTCGAGTAAATGCTGCGGGGTAGCTTGGGATCTCTGATACCGCCGTGCAGGTATCCAGGGAACGCAACCTTGCTGAGGATCCGATCCACGATCTTGCGCTGGATAGTCTTCAGAGGCTCATGAGCATCATAGGTATGTCTGGGTGTTATGCCGTCTTTTTTTGTTTGCGGGACATATCGATAAAGGCGAGAGCTGCGATGAGCAAGTGCGATTAGCCTCTCGACTGGCTCTCCGAGAGCACGTGCTAAGGCGCTGATGCTGTGGATAGGGCTATGAGGATAGAACGGAGCATCCATGTCCAAGCTTCCGGTGATGGGCCGGCCCCGAAGAACCGGCCCCTCTGAATTCGAATGATGTGGTTTGTTGTGTCATGGGAGGTTCTCAATAAATGGAATCACCACTGTCTCGACAAAATCCCAGCCCTCAACAGCCTTCTCCCATAACCAGATGCATAGACGAATACGTGCGATCCACTTGAGCAGGGTTACTGCCTTCGCCTTTACCCACGCAATCCGACCCGCTTTAGGTTCTTGAGATGGAGCTGTCTCGATGACACGAGCATCTTCACTGTTGTGCATAGACTGACGCGCCTTGCGGCGCGCTAGGTTCTTTAAATTAACCATGACTGATGTTCCCAACGACAGGCGAAATTGCCCCGCCGCCAAGCATTCCGGGCCGAAAGGAACGCTGAAGATGCCACTACAAACCACAGTTCTGCTTATCAAGTCCCTTGATAAGCCGTCCGCCGCATTACCGCCACATCACATTTCGCCTCAACGCATCAAACGATCAGAGACAAACCCTTGGATCACCTTTGGGATTGCCCTAGGCGCTAAGCACTCAGGAGCGATGGGCAGCACCAACCTGCACGGCGAAGAAAGCCAAGGCGAACACCAAGGCGACCAGTTTCCCGGTCAAAAACCGCGAGCCCAAATTTCAGTCATATTTAAAGAGCACTTGGGTGGTAGCACCCAACAGACGCAGTATTTATCAGAATAAACAAACCGGCGACAACTGTTATTTGTTGCAAGAGTTGTTTTTCGTATAAGTCGTATTTTTGACTATATAAAGCGTCAAAATTTAAGTGTCACTCGTATTAGTGCCACCTAGGAAATTTATCATCTTTCAAGTTGTCGAGTTGGGCTCGTTGACCTATGATCCCACTAGGCGGTGATGGTCGCCTGGCGCCTGTTTCGCGAAGCAATAGCCCATCTGTGACACCATCCAGCATTACATCGGCATGTCCCTAACCAGACGCTGCCCGGTGAACAGGCAATCGGTCACCTAAGCGTCGTAGATTTAGGAGCTATTGCCATGTCTGATTTTTCCCCGCTAAACATCTTCAAATCTCAAGCTAAACAGCTTGCTCGTGATCAGGGCCTGAAGCTTTCTGTCGCTCAAGAAACCCTTGTGCAAAAAGCAGGCTTCGCTGATTACCATGAGTTTTCAGTAGTCGCCCAGCGGAACCCCAGAGATCCGCGTCTGATGGTGGCTGTGTTTGGGATCAAAGACTTTCCCCAAGCGATCCATGAGGACGATGTCTACGCAGATCTGGAGCAGGAACTTGAGGAGCAGCTCTCTGATGCGATTGCAGAGACCAACGCAAGCGGATTCACCATAGACGCCTTGACGATCAATACCGCTGACTACACCGATTCAACCGGGATGCTGAGCTTGGGAGTCTCGCTGACCTACCAGGGCCAGCAAGACCAGGAACGGGTGTATCACGGTGCAGCGTTCTTTCTTACTGCCACGGTCGAGTTGCTGCGCCGTGATAGTAAGTGGCAGCTTGCTGAGGACGGCGTGTCCATCGCGGACGGTGAGTCTGATGCTGACCGCGACCGTAGGTCTGAGCAGGAGTATTGGGCAACGGTGGAAGAAGCCCGAAGTAGCAACCGCATGTCCATGGCCCAAGCCCTTGCGATTGAACTGGGGATAACTGTCGACAACGCCGAGCTTTTGGCCGGATCAGAGATCACAACCAACGAATCTGACGACGGGCTCGTATACAGTTACTGGATCAATTTCGAACCAGAAGCTGAAGGTGAACTGAGAGCAGACCTGCTTGCACGATTCGGTTCTCTAGAGTACGAGCTACACGCAAATTTCTTCGATGATATTGAGCACGACTTCTGAGGTGATCAGGTGATGGCCAGTTTCAATGCTGGCCATTCAAAAAGCTTTGCGACATATCCAGGCTCCACACGCGAGGCTACCTCAAGGCGTTACAGGTTCATTACGGTTCATCATGAAGGCTCTAGCGAAACGGTACTACTGCCGCCGGACGCAGCTCTCACAGCACTGATCCCTTTTCCTTCTTTCCTTCTCAGCTTTGGCGATGATCTTCGTAGCCTTTGCTGCGGCTTTGTCCAAAGATGGTAGTTTTTCGATAGCTTCCAAGTAACCTGGGTCGCGCTTTCTAGCCGGATGAGTATCTGGAGTACCTATAAAGTCGTGTCTAGCAGCTTTATAACGCTTTTGCATCCAAACATATTTTTCAAGAACACCAGAATCAGTATTTTTTAACCCAGCCTTTATCAATCCAGACAAGGTTTTCAAATATTCTGGGTATGCGTTGCTGTCCGCCCCTACCGTTTCAACCACACTTCGCCATGAAAAATAATCGAAAAACCAAGAAACTTTACCATCGCTATCCTTATCCCGCTTTAGAAATTTCTTTATTACTTTTAGCACTTCAACCTTGGGCTTCTTCAAGGCTGCGTTAAATATTTCAGGATCAAGAATAACGCGAGGGGCCTTCGCAACCTTCGACTCCAAGAAATAGGCTCTATTCATGGCTGGCCCTACGACAACTTTGTCAGTGTGCAGGAGCTGACCATAGGTCAAGCCACCACGTATTAGATAGCCTCGAGCTGCGAGAATTACCACTATCAAACTGAGTTTATTTATGATCTCAAATAGAGCATCAGGACTATCGAGCCTGTATGAAATTACCAGGCAGTCTGAAAACTGAGTTGCTTGAAAGTCAGGAGCATTTCCGATATTAGCTGTTTCCGCCGCATCACTAAGGGCATCAACCAAATCATTTAATGTTTCAATGTCTTTTTCTGTGGACTTAACCTTCTCACTAAATCCCAAGAAGTCGAGAAACAATGTCAGCCGTTTTTCATATTCAACCGCGTTACCCATACTCTCTCCCCCGAGGAAAAGTTCGAACCATGTCCATTTTTTTGGACTCGCAGTACACTACGTGGGGCATCCAGATGTGTTTTTCAACCCTGCGGGTTTCTAAATAGGGCTTCTCGGAGGGCCATCCTCTATTTGCAAAACAACCTAAAGCTTGTCCATTTTTGTCGGGAAGCTCTGCTCATGAGCTCCCTCTGCATCCCCCGAGGCCGAATCGACCGGCATGAGCTAGTTTGTGATTCCCCGCACCACCAGCCACTCACGGCGTCAAGCACACCCATGAGCTTTAGTCTGGTGATCGGTGGTGCAGCGGCAAAAGGTCGCCGTGATCTCCCTCTGTTTGAAGCCCAGCACTAGCACTTCGTCCTTGCTGTACCGGAAACCCTACCTAAAGATGCGCTGGACACCCTCCTGGGCAGCCAAGGTAGAAACTGGCGCGGCCATGCCTTAGAAAGCTGGTGGAGAGGGAGCCACATAGTAAGCATGGCATAATGACACTCTCATACCTCATTAACAGGGAGAAGTTTGTGGACAAGGATCTATTTAGGCATATGTTTGAAACCCAAATTAAGAAAGAATTTGGCGACAATGCCTCATTCGCCACACGAGAATATGTTCATGACCGAAAATACAGGAAACATCGTGTAAGTGGGAGAATAATAGGCGGCGGGCCGGAAGGCGTAAGCCAGCTGTACGAAATCGTACATACTTTGATTACAGATGAGGAGCGGGGTAGGATTTTTCCTGGCGCATTTGACTTAGGGAGCTTCCAAGACATTCCTGCAGAGCGCTGCAAATATGTAGCGCTTGAAAGTGAGATATATAACGAGACCAAAATCGACCCCGAGGAAGTTTTAAAAACCATAAAAAAACGCATTGCTGATTTGCTAGATAAGAAATTTAGTAATTTCTTTTCAAAAAACCCATCGAAATCACTTAAAGTCCTTAAGACTCTTTATAGATTCCAGAGAGACTATAGATTCTTATTTACTCTATTGGCGCCCCCCCATAAAACCGGTAAGCCATCGTTTGAAATACGAGACTCCTATGGAATTGATGGGTCGAACGAAGAAGTAGAAATCATTTCGGATTTGAAGACTCATCTGAGTTTTGAGATACCGCGCGAGCGTCTCCGTGCGATTACATCTGCCTACGGCCAGATGCGAGGTGTACTGGATGCAATTGAGGAAATGCTTATCCAGCAAGCTGCTTCCCAGTGCGGCAACAACCTCAAAAAGTTCGAGCTGATCGTACAATACATGTCAGACTGTATTGAGAGCATCCTCAAAATTGAAGATCGAGAGCCTGTAGAATTACCGCTGGATGAACTTCTATTTACTTACTTGATTCAGCTCGAGTTCTCACATCACGTAGCAGCCAGTTCCCACCTCTTTGATGCGGTAATTGCTAACCAACCGCCTTTTGTTGAGTCATGGAGCACTATTGGTCAGCTGATGAGTAACCTTGGCTTTCAAGGCATCTCTGCGCAGCACTTTATACGCAGTACGGATGATCTCATCAAGGACTTCACTTCGGGGACGTCATCATTCATCAATTTTTATAGCACTATCTTTGATCGAGAGATCGATAGCGCTACCTACAGTAAAGCTCTACCGCTCTTCGAAAAACTATTGAAAGTGCACAGTTATAGCGAAGCTTATAAAAACATTCGATTTACTATAGCTATTGGGGCAATGGCGCTTGTGCTAACCGAGCTTCATGAAAGCACTCCATATAAACCTTATTGGTATGGTCAAGGTAACATCACCGGTGGGCTAGTTGAATTTCTCAAAAGCGTTCGATTCGAGCACATTAATCTCGATTCGCCGGAAGGATCAACGCGGTACTGGACTGGGCGCCTGGATTACTTCACTTACGCCATGGTGGGTCAGGAAACAATCTTCAAGGCACGATTGATCTTCAATAAGACTATCAACGAGAGCATCATTCGTATCCTTGAGACCCTGGATCTTGATCTATTGGATGAAAAGCTCTCGCTTTTCGTGTCAACTAACGGAGGCACAGCGCTGTAGTGAGCAGAACCCGCCTGAGTTGCCTCAGGCGGGTTGCTGGTTAAGGATTGTGACGGTCGTAGTAGTCGAGTAGCTCGAGGCCCGCACGGAGCACTCGAGACACATCGACCACCAGACGCCAAACAGATCGAATGAAGTCTTTCATTCTATTCACCGTTTTCGCGGCGCTCACCCTGCACAACCGTCGTTGCCATGTACAGGATCGCTGTCATCCAAGGACGACGCGTCGAACGCAGTGGCCTTCAGGCCGACGCCGGAATTCCTTCCGGGGCTTCCCCAAACCCACGGGGAAGGCGAACGGTGTGGGCCACTCAAAATCCTACCGTCCAAGCGGTGAACCGCAGATGCACATCCCTGTGCAATTGGACGGTGAAATGTTTCCCCCACAGCTTTCACCGGACAGGCCATGCGAGATGGCGTCTGTCTGGATGCGATTCTGTAGATTCACCGCGAAGGCCTGTAGGGGACTAAAATAAATACATATAAATCAATTAGTTAACAGAATCAGATGTCCAGTATGACGCTAGCTGAAATCCACTTCTGACGGCACTCCAAGACCATACACGCAGGCGCCTGGGGCACGCAACAAAACTACGGCCCAGTGTCTGGAGATGATCAATTCACAGCGATAGGGCGGCGGGTGAACGCGATGCCATCCATCTCTTCCGGGAGCGTCGGAAGCTGCCCTTTCATCCATTTAGCGTAGATGCTGGCGAGCGTTCCATCGGCCTTCTTGCGTTGCACGAATGCGTTCAACCGGTCGAGCATGGCCGCGCCTTCCTTCCGTACCCGCGCAGGACAGCGCTTACGACTACCGGGAATAGATCTTCAAGGCAGCCCCTCAACCCGACCCTGATGACGTCTTAATGCGATTCCAAGGCGGTATCTTCGTCAAGCCATGATCATGTGGCCCGCCTGAAAGACTGGGCATCTCAGGCTACAGCTTGACCGGCTTCAGGGTAAATTACACACTCGTGGCCCCCCCCTTGGGCTGTGATGGAAAACATGCTTCGACTGGTTGGCAGCTCTCTCGATATCACATCAGCCATTAACGACTTCAGGCTGTCCTACCACCAAGACTTCGCAAATGTGCAGGTGGTTGCCCGTCGATATCTCAATGCGCAGCTGGGCAGCGCAAATGCAGTCCTACTTGCCCAGGCGCTATATACAGCTTTGCGCAACTGGGGGGCTTGCAAACGCAGAAGCCCAACTCTTCGCCCCGTCCCGCAAATCGAAAGTGCTCTAAAGGGCAAGCGGCTTCATGACCGCCTACTCAAACTGAGCCAGCATAGCCTTGCGGCATTCAGCCTCAATCAGCAGGAGCATCGTCTTCTGGACAGCAATGCGCCAATAAACGATGTTGGAGCCTTCGACAAGGAAATTCTAGAGATCCTGAATAGGTTGGCGGATGTGCTGTTTTTCAACAACACCGGCATCACTTACCCCATGAAGGCCCTGCTACTCATCACCGGGTTGATGCCGGCACTGGATAGCCAGGTAAGAGGCGGGCTAACTCGAGCGGGGAAAGCGGGCTTCACCGGACAACAACTCCTGCCGAGGAATGTACAGCAAGGCGCAGGCCGTCGAATCTGCGAGCTTCCGTTTTATCTGGGGCACTGCTGGAGCCTACACCGGGAAGTGTTCGTGAAGGGGATTCTGGAGAGCAACCACAAGGGGCTGCAAGACACACCAGGCCGGGTTTTCGACATCCTGCTGTTCATGCAGAACCAAGCTACCCGGAACCAAATCCTCGCCTTTAAGGTGGAGCGGGAATGGCCGTAACAGCCATTCTCTCCCCTACCCCAATTAAGACTGGAGAGTGGGGCAGTCGTTGTAACCCTTGTCATCAACGCCGAAGAATGTCATGCGGTCAGCCTCATTGAGTGGCGCATCAGCAATGTTCATGACCACCGGCACCCTAGCTCGGCAATTAAAGGATGCTCAGCACGTTGTGGTCTTCACTGGTGCCGGCGCATCAGCGGAGAGCGCAATTCCAACCTTCAGAGACGCACTGACGGGACTACGGGAGCGCTTCGATCCTGCCCAACTAGCCACCCGCGAAGCTTTCACAAACGACCCGAGTCTCTGTTGGCGATGGTACGAGTGGCGACGGAGCAAGGTTAATCAGGCGCGTCCAAATGGTGCGCATGTGGCAATTGCCGAGCTCGCCAAGCATGTGCCAAAGCTGACCGTGGTGACACAGAATGTTGATGACCTTCATGAGCGCGCAGGCAGCCAAGATGTGATTCATTTGCACGGAAGTCTGCACTCTCCTCGCTGTATTGACTGTGGGCTCGCATATCAATTGTCTACAAGCCCTCAAGCGCTGCCTGAGGAAGGAAGTGAATCGAGCCACCTCAGTGCTGTGCCTGAGACGGGTATGTTCGTCCTGGAGTGGTTTGGTTCGGTGAAATGCTACTCGAGGGGCATGGCAGGCAGGGCTGGAAGCTGCAGGTGAGTGCGAAGCCTTTTCAACGATTGGTGCGTCTGGGATTGTTTACCCGGGTGCTGAGCTCCTCATACGCGCTTTGGGCCACGGGGTAACTGTCGTTCACATCAATCCTATGCGCTTCGATATCAGCAGCCACGAGCACTTTCTCTAAAGCCCTGCTTCAGTAATGAAGCAGAGGCCTACGTCGCGAGACCTTTGACAGACCTACTCGTGATTTCTAAGGCTGTAAGAGGGCCAGCTCACATCATTAGCCTGGGTCAAAATCGCACCCGCGCCGGCAGCTGCCAGAAACTGAGCTGCTCAGCCTCTCTACAAAGATGCTGAGCAGCTAGTGTAACGCTATCTATTGATGGTCAGATTATATGTTTAGGGTCGAAGGTTCGGTTGCCTGGGATCAATAATTTACGGTCACTGGCGATTGGTGGCGCGGTTTCGATTTCGAGTGCCCATTTGGGGATTGCGAGCTCTTCTGAAATTCGCTCTCGAATACGATTGATATAGAAAGTTCGTGTATGAAGTAAATGTGTCCACAGACCGTCCCCTTGTGGTTCGGGTATATCCTCCATTAGTTCAATACCATCAAGTGTAACGGAATTTAGTTCGCTGATTTCCTCAACATCTTCTCCTTCGGCGCGCTCGACAGGGGTCGATATTATAACTACATGTTTACGCGCAGTTTCGCCAGGCAAAAATTTCAGCCTGCCGACATGCGGTTCTAGCTTTGATAGAATGAAGACGACTACATCAGAATACTCTTGCTTCGTCACCAATGATAATGGTTTCTCCGCATAACCAAACTTCAGCGTCTCGCGGAATTGGCCGTGCGCATCAAAATATATCTCGAACAGCATCCCCGCCAGCATGTGCTTTGCGGTTTCCTCAGGAAAATGAGCAAGCCTAGACTCAAGGTTTCCCATGAATTCCATGGCCTTCTGAGAGTTGCCACATGCTGCTTGATAAATGTTTCTCCCTAATACAAACCATGATGAAGGTGGAAACTCCTCGTCGCGAATGGAAGAGATTTTCAGCATGGCCGGATTTTGGGTGTACCAGTTATGAGATTTTAATTCATCTATTATCTCATTTATAGTTGATGGTGCATCAACCTGATACAAAGCGTCTGCGAGGGCTTCTTGGCTGTATTGAAGTCGTAGTTCTACTTCTTCCATTGCTGGTGCCTCAACGGCAACGATCTCATTCCCTGCATCAGCCTCAGGAATATGAACTTCCTCCTCAGGAGCCGCAGTTGCGTCATTCTCTACCTCAGCGATTACGGTGGTATCTACTAGCAACTCCTGCGTATTCACCTGGATTGCAGCCGCCAGTTGAGAGAACTCAGTACCGTTGCTTCGTGATAGACCCTCGATTAGTGTGGCTAAGGTGCAGATGGTGATATCAGGATGTCCTGTTTTTCGCTTAAATTCGGAGACCAGCCGAGGATCGATTATTTTAATTTCCGGAGCTGAGTTCCCTACTGACTTTCTTACATCTCTGACAATCTGAGATCTCATCTTAGGCGCATAGACCCAGTCAGATTTCTCATCGTTGGTTACAAAGAGCACTTTGGGGAACTGAGCCGAAGCAGCATTAGATTTTTCGAGTATCTCGTACCAAATGATGAGGTCACCGTAAGGGTTTTCGTCTTTGTTACCATCCTTAAAGCCTGGGGGCATTCGGTGTTCGAAGCGGGCAGCCCCCTCATGAGCGGCTCTGGTGCAAAGTGAGGAGAGGTCAGAATCAAGGATGCAAGTGGATAAGTGGTCTTGTATTTGCTGGTGGATAGTTCCAGCGTCGAATTGGTGTTTAAATACACCTAGATGTTTTTCTAGCTCTTCGATAGCTGCTCGAAATCCATTTATATAAGCTAAGCGATCCCCCTGGAATGACGTTCTATGTAAAATATTGTCATCTACAAACAGTGCGGCTGTTTGATGAAGGTTTTCTAAGGCTTTTTTAATTTGGGTAGGTTCTTTACTTTTAGGAGTGTACGACTCAAGGTTTTTTCCGGTAACTCGCGAAAGATATTCACTTGCCGCCCAGGCAGGTATCGCGAGACGCTCATTCAAAACGGCAGCATCTGACCAAGCAAAAAACTCTTGCCGGGCTGCTTCATGTAGTTTGTAAAGGTAAGCTAATATGTTAGTGTCGAGGATAATTAATGTCTGCGCAGAAAGAGCGAGATCCGCAATCTCACGAATATGCTCATCCATTGTCTTGTCAATTTGGTGATAACCGAACACAGGTCATGCTCCTTGAAAACTTTATAGAAAAATTTCTATATGGGCCAATCAGCTGAATCAGAGCTCCTCATCTTCACCGCGAATCCAGTGGTGATCAGGAACGATCATTGTTCCGATAAGGCCATCCGTTTGCTTTCTCAGGATTTCCTCGTGCTGAGAAATTGCCAGTGCGAGCATCTGGATTGCAGATCTCGCGACCCGAAGGGCACGCAAGGCCCCATCGATAAAATCTGAGCGGTTGAGATGCTCGATTTCAGGAGCCTGCCTCGCTTGCGAGGGATCCCCAAGGTCATGAAGCACTACGAATCGGTGCGTACCCGAATTCCGCAGATCCTTCTGTGAGCGGAGAATTCCATCTATGCCGTCATAGTCTTCTGCCAGCTCGGCCAGGCCGTACATTGCGTATACGCCTGCACGAATCAGTACCTCTACTTTTTTTGTGAGCGGAGTACCTGTTTTCTTGTCTGCGGAATCTCTCCACAACCTCCCGAAACTGACTTTGTTGGGAGCTAATCCCAGCTTGAAATAGTAGTTTGCCGTTACGGCTACCTTGTCGAGCAGGTCAAGGGCTGTTCGATGCGCCAGTATGAGTGCCGAGGTATCAGGGCCGTACATTGCATAGTCGAGAGTGTCTGCAAACTGTCCTGTCTTCGGCCAGACGCTTTCATCACTTGCACGCCATGTCAAATCCCGTGCTAGGACAAAATCGCTCTTCAGCATATTGAACATGGCAAACAATGGCGGCGGTCTGCTGCCCACTTCTGGTTCACTCTCGAGAATACCTGGAAGGGTAAGCCAATCGAGCTTACCCAAGGATGCTTCCACGAGTTCGACAGCAGGAGCAAGTGTAAGACGTTCCTCTTCTACCCACCTGATGAATGGATTCGTGTGCTCAGGCCGAGATGGCGGATCGCTTAGCTCACTGGCGAGTGCTTCAACCTTGGCCGCTGCGCTTGCCCCCGCGTACTGGACAATTCGCTCCTTATTTCTAAGTGCCTGCCTGGCTAGCATCACGGCTTCCATGCGCGTTAGCTCTGAGCAGCCCCCACGCTTAAAAAGCCACATGAGATCCGATGCCGCGCAGAACGCAGCTACACCGTTCTTTGGATCAACCTTCAGAGCGGCAAGCCGTGCGTCATGAGCTTCAGAAAGCCGGTAGGTTTTTGCGAACAAATTAGCGATATTCGTCCAGGCCTGAGTGCGTAATTCCACATCGGCACCTACGTCTTGCAAAACCCTCCAATAGCATCGTCGAGCTTCGGCTCTGTAGGCGCGGGTTTGCTCCTGGTGATCTACCCATTCAGACTCATCGGCCCCACAATTTGCGGCTTCCACGAGCCCGTTTGCTAGGTTGTAGGTGATATTAGCCGTCGGATATAGGCCATGAAGCTCGCGATAAAGCTCAAGACCCTCCTCAATGGCATCCTGGCGTCCAAGTGAGGCGCCGGCATTAACCAGAGTGGCTGCACGCAGGGCCATCAGATTAATGCGATTTGGCCCATCTAGATCGATTTCACGAGCTTGTTGTACTGCAAGTGTGGGTGCAGCATCCACCAAGGCATTGAGGTGTGAGGAGAGCTTTGAGAATACGCTCAACATGTCTGGTACCTCCTTTCAAAGTGAACGATTCAGCGATGCAGGCATGTCTCACTCATCCGCAAATGCTTCCAGGGCGGCGAGCAGCTTGGCTAGTTCAGTAAGGTTGGCCGCAGTGACGATGTCATATTCTCCTCGACTACTCAGCCGATATACTTCTCGAGCCTTTTTGACCCGTTCCAGTAGAGGAACAACAATGCCTGATGCTCTTTCAAGAAATTCGTTAATGTCTGCCCGTGTTTGAGGGATCTTGTAGCCTTTGGCCGCACTTGTGATGATGACGTCCGCATCCCGAAGCTTGGCAATGCCACTGGATCGGATTCTCTGGCCGTTAACCTCTCCCAATCCGCTGTCTTTTAGATGGGCCATGATCTCCGTAGTCAGCACGTAATCCTTGGTGACGAATTCGCTTTGAAATCTTAAGAACCGCAGAATACTCAATTGCAGGCGCTCATCCTCATCAGGATGCTCACCAACCCGCTCGCTGAAACGGTCTGCCTGGCGGAGAGCTTCCTGGTGTACCTGGTAGTCTGCATACCCAGACTCATTTGTCGGCGGCGGCAGAAGAGACTGGTACTTGGATGGCCATTCAAGCATTCCAAGAGTCAGGCTGCGGAGGATTTTCTTATAGGCAAGAACTGCTGCTTCCGAAGCTTTCTCTTCGTATATCTGAGCGACTGAGCCAGCGAAGAAATCTGCAACCTGAACCAAAACGTTGTCCTTACTGGCCATCGTCTGGAAGGCATCCTTATCGCCAAATAGGTCGTTCACGAATCGTTCTGCAACGTAGCTTTTGAGGCTCTCCTGAAATTCCTGGCCACCATGCTCGTCTACGATCATCTGGAGGTCAGGGTATGCACGGAACAAACGTTCATAGAGCAACCCGTTCACGTATTTTATGAACGAGGTCTTGATACGGAGGCCGCCGTCTTTGTGAATTCGGGACTTATCAACGACGGTGAAATAGAGCTTGAATGGCAGCACAGCTAGCTCGTTGAGGATTCGGGCACGGCGATCTGAATCTTTGGGCTTCAGATTGCTAGATTTGATCTCGCCTGTTTGAAAATGACGCGTGCGGAGTGCTTCAGCTTGGGCATAAGCAGCTTCCAGATCTTTCTCTGCCACCAGAATGGAGCACACGATGAAGAAGCCCGAGCTTCCTCCCTTTGAAGTATCAAGGTCGGAATTCCCGGACTCATCCACGAAGGCATAGGTTCTGTCCATGAGCTTGCTCCATCAACAACGTGCTGAGCGCAGTGGGTCGCCCAATGGCAAGGTGGCGAACTCAGTTCGTCGCAGTGGTAGTGCCTGGAGCGGGGCCTTCGCTGAACGTGTAGTTGATGACAACGTCATTGCGGATCAAGACGTCGAGCGTTTTCTGAGTGCCCGTAGTCGTCACCTTCATAGTGACCACGTAGCTTTGAGCATGGGCTGAGCCGTTGGTGTAGGTGTAGATCCACTTCTCGTCAGTCTCGCTGACGGCGCTCTTGGCGTAGGGCTCGCCGAATAGCGACTTTAGTTCTGCAGTGGTAGTTTTACCCTTGGTGATGCTCGCTACACTGGCCGAAGGAAAGTCTCGGCCTGCCGTGTAGTGCGAAGTAGCGCAACCGCCAAGTACCACGCACATTCCCAGAATCGCGATGAGCTTTTTCATATCCGTCCTTGATCGTAGAAGGTTCCAATTTAGCTGGCATCGAGGCTAAAAGCCATCACCACCTTGATCACCTGCGCTCGCGCTTGTCGGCAGCTCATAGCACACTATCCTGCGCTGGAACTGCAGCATTGTTCGCCCTCGAGATCCTCTCGGCATAAGGTGCCTTAATCGGCACATTAAGCCCTTAATCAAGGATTAATGTGCCATTTTGGGATCACTACGCCAGCATTCATTCGGTGGGAAGCGCAAGGCTTGTGATGAAGCTAATCGCCACTAAAACGCACATACCAACCAACAGCGGGATTGAACCAAATTTCTCTAGAGCAAGTGCTGCTACAGGGCCTGCAGCCTGGGCGATCAGCGTGGGACGAGCCAGCAGCCCCATGCGTGTTCCGTAGCCATCAGCGCCGAATAGAGCCAAGGGTAATGTTCCGCGAGCAATGGTCAGAATTCCATTACCTGCTCCGTAAAGCGCCAGGGCTACGAAGGCTAGCCACGGGATGGTCGGTAAAAGTAGGGCAATACCCACCCCTCACAGCAGGATGGCGATACGAGCCGACCAGGTAGGGTGCGGGTTTCTTTAGCCACGTCGACTATCCATTCGCCTAGCATTTTTCCCTGATAACGACGGTTTTGTTGGGTGAAGAAAACGACCATATAGCCTTCCATTTCTATCTCCTCAGCGAGTACCAATCATTTGGTAGGACAGAAGCCCGGCAGCGGTCATCGCTAGCGAACCTACGACGTGCAACGAAATTGAGCCGAGCGCCCAGAGCAGTCTGCCTTCCTGAATCAAGGCAACCGTTTCGGCTGAAAATGTAGAGAAGGTGGTAAGTCCACCACAGAAACCCGTGATGAGTAGGAGGCGCCACTCTGGACTTAGTGTCGGAGATGCGGCAAAGAAGGCGATGGCCAAGCCGATGATGTAACCCCCAACCATGTTCGCGACCACAGTGCCTGGAGGAATCGTAGGAAACAGAGCATTCAGCTTCATCCCCAAAAGCCAACGCAACCAGGCTCCAAGTGAAGCGCCAACGGCAATGACAATTAATGACTTCAGCACGGAGAGTCCTCCTCATCAGATCTGAGTGGACTAACTGGCAAGCAGCTCGCGCTGAAAGAAAATGGAAATTCGAAGGGTAAGATCATAGCCTGTCCTAAAATGGAGGACAGGGAGACGCACCTACGCACCCTGTCCAGGGTCACGTAGGCATCATCAGCACGAAGGCGGTTTAAGGAGGAATGCCATCTCCTGTCCTGATCCTATAGCATCAGCGCCAATGGCATCAAGAGCAGCCGCATGCAAGCGATCCGAAGGCCCTTTTGGCTAGGTAAGATGTTTGATCAATGATCCAGGTACAGGCCGACCCTTTGCACAACTAGGTCATTTGGCGCGTTTACATGGATTTAACCGATACCACTTCTACGTACTTGTACTTCTTCCTAGCAGCCTTCACAGCCTCCTGCTCAGCAAGCAAAGAGCTCAACGTATCTGCCTCGTGAACCAACTCGATCATTTTCCCTTCAAACTCGTTTCCAACGCGAAGCGTGACCCGCAGCCTGGGAGTAAAAGCTTTTGCCGTTTTCTTCTTAGCTGCTGGAGCGACCACCGATTTCGCGAGCACAACTTCTTCCACTGGCTCCTCTACTGCAGGAGCAGACATCTGCTCCTCGGGCTGAGGCGTACCGAATAACGCACGACGCATTTCTTCTTCAGTTAATTCAGAGTTCATAGAACATCTCAAAGGGGGCGGTAATCAGCTCGACGAATTCTACTAGGATGGCTGCTCCAGCGTGTCCACTGGAAGCATGTATGAATCACCCGTTGCTCGACCTACATTCCTAGATCGACCTCGAGCCTGGCCCCCTTCAAGCTGGGCTGCAGCTTTTCGACAGGCATGGCCCGCAACAACTTGTCGACAAGATGCTCGGCGTGAGCGGAGTAGATCGCGATTCTGTCCGGCTCTGGCGGCCTGTAAGGTACTACCGCACCGACAGATACTTGGGCAATTCTCAGTATATTCAGCACGTCATTGCCAATGTGAAGACTTTCCAGGTACTCGACGGTTGCGCGGGCTCGCGGCTCTGCCTTTGTCCATAGTTCGACAACAATGCGGTGAAATCCTATGGGGCCAAGGTGTTGCAGAGCACTCTTCCACAGCAAACCTTCTTGGGACATTTTCAGCCTGGTGCTGGTCATTCAAAAGTCACGGCTGTTCGGGCTTGGTTGTTTTCAAATACCTACGAACAGTCGCTTCAGAAAGCCCCAACCTTTCCGCGATCTCAGCAACAGAAATTCCCCACTGCTTCAATCGATTGGCCTCAATGGCATTTCTAGCCGCATCAGGACGAGCTGGCCGCCCAGGACGTGGCTTTCCAGTTCGAGCCTGCGACTCAATCTCAAGGTCGATCCCTGCCTTCCTAATTCTTGCGAGTTGCTTCGTAAGACGTTTCTGGCCGTCCTTGAATGACTCGTGATTTTGCATGGAGGTCGCCATCAGCAGGAGCGTAGCCGGATCGAGGTCTAGGATCCCGGCGAGCCTCACCAGGACGTCGAGTCCAATACTGACTTCTCCGCGTTCTATACGGCTGAAATGAGAGCGCCCAAGATTGTTGATGTCCTCTTGGGACAGACCTTGGCCTCTGCGAATTCCACGAACCACGACAGCCAGTGCTTCTGCCGCATCCATCGGTATTTCCCCAACCAAATCCGAGGATAAAGCCACACCTAGTAGTGTCATAACACGCCCAATCAGGTTCGTTATGATTGCCTTGGGGCTTATCTAGAGGTTTAATAGCTTTAACCCATGCGTCACGGCCACGAAAAAGCAGCCCTGTCGTGGATCAGCCAAGCCATCGTGAGCGGCGGGTAGAGAGGGTTGAATTGTCAATTTGATGTTAATTACTTAGGGGAGGCCTTATGGCTAGCGTCGTAGAACCCGACTTTATGAAGGGGCCACGTACACCACTGGAAGGCCTGTCGAGCAGCTCTGATGCACGAGCGCTGGCGAACCAACGTTTTCCCGAAAAGCCTTACTGCTTGGTTCGAGACTGGACAATATTTCGCATTGAAGTCACCCGCGACGAACTCTTCAAATGCCATGCAGCGGGCCAGCTCCCGATGATCCTGTTTGCTCACAACGTGGCAGAGGACAGCCAAGGTCGTTTCGAACGCGGCGATTGGGTTCGTTCAAGCATGTGCACCGGTCTCCACGAAGGTGTTGCGTTCGAGACCAGAAACTCTGTTTACGTATTGATTGGCCCTGGTCATGAACAGCTCGCGAGCCTGAAAGACGTTTTCTCCCTCTTCTAACCTGCGCTCTATATCGGAGCCCCTTCAGGCCAAGGACATACGATGTTTAGAACACACGACGCCGACATGCTGGGCCTACCGGGCATGTTCGGTGAGGGTCAGTACCAATGGCATCAGGTATCCAAAGTGCTTCGTAATCACTGGTATCACGTAACTGTCCAGGCCATGTACGAGGACAGAATTTCAGAGGCGATTCTGATGATCGACAGCGAACCACGGCTTCAGCAACTGCTGATTGCCCAAGACGCGGAGACGATCATCACAGAGGTGCAAGTAGTCACACCTGCCCACATGAATGGCACGGGAGTTTGGCGCATGGAGAAACTGACCAAAGTGACGCTTGGTGAAGACCAAAACGAGTGTGTTGTGTGTCTGCTGGAGGTGGAGACCGGCTCCAAATACCACAGCTCTCACCAACCTGGCTTCAACACTGATGTGCTGAGCAACCTTCGTCCGATCTATCACGCGAACATGATTCGTACAGCCTGAGATTTTCCAAGAATCCTGCACGATACCAGTACAGATGGTTCGGTGAAGATTTCCTGGTAACGCCATACGGACTGCGAAAGGAACGCAATTATGCTGAACACAATTGATGTAAATCTGCATGGAAAACGACATACAGATTTCGATCTCGCACGAATCCTAAAAGCACAAGCGCAAGGCTTCGACAAACCGATAACAGCCTATCTCTGCGGAGTATCCATAAAGGCTCGTGCTGGATTAGGCGTCGTGTTTGGTCACAACCGTAAAGACCAATATGGACGGTTTGGCGATGGCCATCTAATCCGAACATCTGACGTGATTAAAGCGGAGCGCGAGGGCCGATTTTGGGTACTGACTACAGAGAACTCACGCTACGTGATCGCGACTTTTCAGCGCGGTAATGGGCGTGCGAGCCTGCGAGATTTTCTACGTATTTCACAGGGGCAGCACCATTTCACTCCACGAGTGTTGCAGTAGTGTCGTTTTCCTTGTTCGCTAGGGGTGAGACAGGGATTGAGTGGGCTTGATCAGTGAGTGCGTTCGATCTGACAAGCCGATAGTGCATTCTTAGACATCAGGGCTGGCCGTGTCATGAGACCGCAGTCATAACCACTGACGGGGTGACTGCCCCCTCAGGAGCAGTATCGATAACAAACTCCCCCTGAGCGTATGCAATACTCAACACTATCTGTTCTTTGGGACTGACGAACAGAACCGTTTCACGCTTACCCAACTTGATTGCTCGCTTAAGCTTGTTAACACCAAAGAGTATCTTGAATCCACGCTCCGCCAGAAAGCCTATGACGTCTTCATCACCGCAGTTAGCGTGCTTCCTGACGTTATCAGTTTTCGTGATTACTCTCAGATTCCAGGGTACATGCAACCCGCAAACATGCTTACCTTGAAGAGGAATGATGTGATCAACGTCATGCTTACTACCTGTCATTACTGAAAGCCGCTTGGCCTCAGTGTAGTACGCGTCAATTGCCTCATGGTCAGCCCAAGACGGCGTGGCGTTCTGCAACGCTATTCTCCGCTTAAGGGCATTCCACTTCAGAACGTCCTTGCGCCTTTGCACTCTTAGCAAGGCATTTACGTCTCCTGCGGCAGCCCGAAGGACGTCATCTCGTTCGAACTGTCGCATGGCGTCGATTAAGCATCCTTTGGCGGTTCCGGTCAGAATGGTAAATCCAGTTTTTTCTGCACCGCAAACTCGCCTGGTGCTTTTCCTCGTTCGAAAGCAATCAAATACGACATCTGGACGGTCAAGAGCTTCGCCTCTGACTGCTCGCCAGAAATCTTCAGATGAACTTTGCGAGTCGCATATTGAATTGATACCTCAAGCCCTTGCAGCTCATTGATCAGCTCCTGCATCTCGTCGTAAACGGCAAATTTGGCGCTTTCTGAATAATCGCTGGCGCAGTCCCTATAGTCGCGAAAATAGTCCACGAGCGACGCAAAGACCTCGTGGGCATCACGCTGCATTTTAAATCCGGGTTGGGAAATATCTACTGTGGAGCTTTCTGCAAGCTTAGCGAGCTGGTGTCCAGTCGACAGAGGCAGCGCCGGTAGTGTGATGTAGTCGCGCTCAATACGGGCTTTCTCTGCTCTCAACTCCTCTTCTGAGGGGATGTCGAAGGGCTTGTTGAAGGCATCGATGTCTTCGATCTCGAAAGCAACCGCGAGCGCACGTCGAGTATCAGTGCTTGCCGACTTGGCATTCTCAACGCGTTGTACAGTCCGTACGTTCAAGCCTGCAAGCTCAGCCAGAGTCTCCTGTGACCATTGAAAAATCTCCCGCATTTTGCGGATGAGTGCGGCAAATTCTTCGAGGCTCAACACGCGAGGCTGGCTAGACGAGGTGTTTGTATTCATTTTCAAGCTCCATGAGGTTGTCGGTACGGCTCATGATGAAGAAGCTGCTGATGACACAACACGACAGGAACCCGACAGAGAGCAGCCAAGTCCTAAGGCCTTACTGAGGTATCGATGAATTGGGGTCGGCTGCAGACACTTGCACCTCTTTGCTCAGCGTAGTCGTGATACCGTCCTCCGAGCCTGTGATCCGAGTGTAGGCCGGGAATGACAATTACCTACTAGGACAACGAAATGGACATTCGGTACTTCCTTGAACAGCGGCTAGCTTTTATCAAGCAGCTTTATTTGAATGGGGCGAGCCCGTTTGACGACCGCAAAAGGAAAATTGAGAACGAAGAAGCCCCCTTCATCCCGCCCTATAGCGAAGATGGAGAACCTGCATATTTGAATGAATGGCTAGAAGCTGATTCATCAGTGCAGGTGCTGGGTAGCGCATGCTTATCAATGATTGCTGCGTCACTACACTTATATCTAAAAGAATGGGAGCGTCAGCTTGGGCCTGCTCCAGGGCCTTCACTCAAATCAGAATTCAAAAATGGCGGATGGCCAAATGGCTACAGAGCATTCTACCTGGCCCATGGTTCAGACCGGTTTGAGGATGGGCCATTCGATTTCGCTTTGATTGAAGAACTCGTGCTGGCGAGGAATAGCATCCAACATCCCGACTCCCTGATCTTCGAAACATCTCGATATTCTGACGATGCTCTCCAGAAGATGCCAAGCCCATTTTTCGTAAGTGATCGAGAGAAAAACTTGATTGAGGACGCAGATGACGAGAGTCGGCAATGGCTATATCGCCCCCACATTCACATCACTACCGAGAAATTTCTGCACGCTGTTTCACAGGTCTCTGCATTCGTGAAGTGGCTAGAGGATCAAGGGGAGAACATCTTGTACAAGCGTTATCTTGAGCGAAAGCGTCAACGCGAGATCGACGCTGGCTCCAATTCTTTTTAGCCCCAACCGGAAGCAGTTTTGCCGATTGAATCTGAAGCAATGGTTGGTCAGAACGAATCCAAATGACCAGCAAGGTCGAATAAATGCCCAAGGGATCCTTTGTGCCTTCAACTTTAATAGACATTATTACCCGCGACCGTGGCGCGGAGGCCTACTCCGATTACGCAGAGTTCAAAATTACCGATCCCGATGTAATCGTTAGCGCCGCTAGGCAAACGCTCGATTCGATCCCTCCATCATTTGGTTCTTGCGTCATGGTCAGTGCTGGTTTCACTGCCATTCTCAAATCTCAAGGGATACCCGCAGTTGTCGTTCTCGGAGACCTACTGATTAACGGCCAGTATGCTTTCGAATGCAGGGGGAACATTCCAGGGGCAACCTACGAGGGAGAGTTTGTGGAAGCCAAGTGGGACGGCCACGCCTGGGTAATGCTCGCAGGTGTCCTCTGCGACCTGTCGATCTTCCGAAGCGCCTACGCCACTATAACGCCAAGCAACCTCAAAACCTTCATCGGCCAGCAGTTCGGTGAGGGTAAGGGAGCACTGATGTGTCCTCACGATAGCATGCCGGTCGGCATGGAGTTTGTGCCCAAATTTGCGCTCAATGACGATCAGATTCTGGGGATTCTGGACGGTTTGTCCAGGCAAGCACTTGAGACTAAGTGACGAAATTCGAGGCGGCATTCACGGCTGAGTTGGGAGCTGAATACGGCTAGAAAATAAGGGCGGCGCTGACATCAGTGCGAGATTAGCCAGGCTTCCATTTTTTGCAATCTGCCCATTTCGAGAAGCTTCGGTTTTCCTAAATCTAAAAGCGTGAGTAGCTCTTGCCTGCACTCTGGTGATGGAAACCATTCAGCGACCTCGACATTGCAGTGCCTGGACTCACTCAGGGCCCATTTCACAACCATGTCCGCTGCTGCTCGGTAGTGATCCGCCATGAAGAGTCGTCGCCCCTCTGCAAACCAACCAAGCTTGGCTAGTTGTTCAGTGACGTCAATGACGCCCGCGTGATCAAAAAAAACGGTGGTGTCTGGATAGTGAATACCTGCCAGAGACACCTTCGCCGCCCCTGCTTCTCGGTCGAAGTAGGACAGAAAATGCCACCCACCTGTAGTGCTTCCAGCGTGCGGAAAGTTGATCGCAGCCTTGCCAGTGATGTAGTGCCTGCGGGATACGCGTTTGAGATCAAAATCAAAAAGCGGCTGGGTCATGGGAGCTTGCTGAGACGCGCCAAGCCTTGTTTTATGTGGCCCGCGTTTTTGCCAATTGTGTAGAGCGCGCCACGAACGTTGGCGCCGACTTCGGCATGTCCCTGGGCTTCCACCTGGAGGGTCAGTTCCATGAGCGCAGCTTCGAGAGCGAGTTGGTTTTGGTACATCCTTTCCAAAACATCTGACAGCGAGTATTCACCGGGCATCTACATGGACTCCTTGATTACGACCCAGCATAGCTCAGAGATGAGTCAGCAAGTGTATTACGGGTAGCTCCCGGTGCTCAGCAACTTTGAACTAATCATGACGACCACGCCCCTAATCCTGTGCAGATAGCCGCTAGCTCAGGTCAACCCTGAGCATCCTATTTACACACAAAGGTTTGGTGAATCATGAAGAGCGAACAGGTAGAAGGCGTTGTAGAAAAGGTTGCTGGCAAAGCGCAGAGCGCAGTCGGGAAACTGTTTGGTGATTCGAAGCTTGAAGCCGAAGGTGCGGGACGTCAGGCTGCCGGTCAGTTGACCCAAACCTATGGCGATGCACTGGACAGTGTGTCTACGTTCGTCAAAGAGAAGCCGGTTGCTGCACTTGCAATTGGTGCAGTAGCCCTGCTGGTACTAGACCGTCTCCTGCGCCGCTGAAGGTGGGAGGAAAAGCCTTGAGTTGCTTCTCCCGAAATCGTCTCTCGTACTCTCCAGGGCTATCTCTGAAGGGTGCGAGGGCTATAGGGATACCCTGGAGAGCAATTTATGAGCGTACCGTCCCTCAGTAGTCTCGAAGTGTTTGATTTGCAAGCTGGCACAGCAACGAGCCCGAAGGACAGAGATGCAGGCTAGACGCTTGGTCGGTTTTTATTGATCCGCCGTACCGGATTTATCAGAGGCCGGGCCTCCATTGAAGCTAAAATCGGTGGTGCCGTTGGTGATCCATTCGACCAGCTTTTCCTTGTGTGTGTAAGCCACCACTCCACGTTTTTGAGTCGGATCGAATCTTAAGACGCGCCATATACCAAAATCGGGGCCGAAGTCGATGAACACGGGTTTGGAAACCCACCAGCGAGCAAAAAGCTTGCTGCGGGAATGCCAGCTAAATGAAGCCAGTCCATTCTCAGACACTTTTGACAAACCCATTCTGAAGTTGTACCTGTCGAACTCAGTTCGCATGCCATCGATCACCCAGATCATATTTTGATAGTAGTTTTGCCTCGCGATGACCTCTTCAGGATGTATTGTCGATCTCTGAAACTCAATAACCATCCCTGAAGGCGTTCGGACATCTGCTATATGTCGCTCCCCTGAAGACGCTTGCAACACAACTTCCTGCCACTCGGTTGGGAACATATTCTTCCAATCGCGATGCCATGCCGTTTCCGTTTCCCACCACGGATCACAATTGTCCAAACGTTTATGAGCCCAATGCCAGACGACATGGTTCCCGCATTTAGCGACGGTCTGGGAACCACAAAAACTGCAAACACCACGTGCTTTTGGAGTGGCCTCTACACGAGCGCCTTCAAGCAATGAGTATTTCATTTTCTTCCTTGATGCTAAAAATGGGGGGGGCGGCAGCTCTTAACTTCCTAGTCGGCAGTACCTTGTAACTCACAGGACGAAAGACAAATATCTGAGCACGGAAGTCGTCCTAGCAGCCTGGCAGGCCTGCGTTAATGTCTAAAGAGGCGGGTGGCGGAGGGTACCCCACTTAAATCGCCTTCAGGAGACGCTCAAGCGTTTGATGCTCCCATGTGCTCAGCATAGCAATGGGATCTGTGCCAAAGCGATTTCCCGAGTCTAAAGACCAGCGCCGTCCGTCAGGGCTTATGCACTCTTCGCAGTAGCCCAGCTCATCGCGGTCGTTATGAATAGACATTCGCCAACCTTCGACATTAACTTTGAAGCGCTCCGCATAAATTTCTTCCCATCCCCTCTCGCAGGCTCTGACCATAATTAGGCGCCCAAGAGCTACCTCCCTCAGCACTTGGCTGACCTCTCGCGCTGAGAGTGGAGCCTCTTCGGCAGCGCCATCTAGCTGCGACGAACGAGCTGCCGCTCTGGCCTCTTTCAACAATTGCTCAGCGTACATAGCCGGATCATCATCTGGCAGCGGGTAGCCTGCAGCAGATAGAGCTTCGGCGCGCTCTTCAATGAGCAGACGCTCAGGATCGCGAACCGTTTGGTAGGCTCTGCCTAGTACGCGTCGAGTTGTGTCCATTCCCGGCTCCCCAGAAGGCTGATGAATAAGAGCGACTAAATTACTTTTAGAACGATAACAGAACGCTTCGAATAGCGATGCCGAGCTCCGAATCATGAGGGTAGGATGCGTTGCGATCTATGCTTCACAGAGGCTCAGACACCAAGCAAGCGGAGCGCGCAGGCGTGAGGGATGTGAGCCCGCAGGGTCGAGACACGCCTTGGCGGGGCTCGATTCACGGCAGCCTGACGCCGCAGGCGGCACGCCATCAACGCCAACAAGAGGTAACTCAAATGCCCGACGATGAACTCCGCGAACTGGAGGCCAAGAGACGAAAGGCTTTGTGGATGCTTGCGAACCTGTCTCCAGGCGATTCGAAGGCGTTCGATCCCTTATCCATTCTTGATGACCTTGAACTTCAAGAGCGAAAAGACTCCCCTCATGCTGACAAGGCACTTGAGCTCAACCAGCTTCGGGATTGTGTCACCGTGCAGTATCACCACGCCGGAATTGACATCATTTTGGAGCAGACTATCCCCCAGCCCTGGAGGGAGCGCTTCAATCAGGCGAGTATCGGGTCGACCAAATTGTTAGATGGGCCTTACGCTGCGGACTGGTATAAATTCCTGGCTTGCTGGGAAACAGAGACGCAACACCTAGAGGCACACAGAGCTGCCTGCAGTAACCCCAAGCTGGATTGATGCAGACGGAGAATAGACGTGGAACGAGACGGCGATGACACCGTGTACTGCGATATCCAGATGCCAGCAGCCGAAGGCAGAGAGCTTTTGCAACTGGTAAACACCTTACTAGATTCGAAAGCCTACCCGAGCTTGGACAAAGTTTTCGAGCACATGCAGTACGAGCTCAGCACATCGATTGATATCCTGGATAATCCGCAAAAGTTGGGCCGATGGCGCCCGACACAACACTGACTGTAGGTGCTGGCAGCATGTCGTCCAGAACACCGCCATCAAGCGTGGAGCTGAGTTCGTAACGAACTGCAGGTATGTTCCTCGGATTGATGGAAAGCGAAGTAATCAGTGAAAATTTCGATGCTGTGCCATTTGATTTTTTGCAAATGAATTAGCCAAACAGTGGCATACTGCCTTTATTTAAACGAAAGGAATCGTAGATGAACACTCAGCTAACGCAGTCTCAGGCAGATCAGATTGACTCAGCACTCCATAAGAATATCTACCCGAGGTTGGGAGGAGGAGAGCTTACCCAACTGGCGAAGCTGTTTGGTTCTAACGGACTTTTAAGGACGCTGCGTACGGTTCTTCGTCCGCCACCGCCACCTCAACCGTTAAGGGGAAATCCACCCAATGTGTCCGTAACAGTTCAATTGGCATGGATCGACAAAAGACCATATGCACTAATGGATCGTGAAAAGCATAAAGTTGAAATTGCTGATGTTGCTGTTTTTTATTTTGATACAAACCGGTGGAGCACGGGAAGTAGCACGACAGCTCGGTGCCTGCTTTTACAGGCCAAAGCAGTTAAGACTGCGGCTCAACTATCGGCACCCACAGTTTGCTTAAACCCTCCCGCCCCTAAATCAAATACAACCACTGAACGAGAGCTTCGACTTTTGTCGAGGTGGCCTAAGTTTGATATGTATTTGGGCTCCAACAGCAACATCCCCCTTGCTACTAACATACAGGTTCCCTTCTCAACCAGTCCTCCGCCGATGGGGTGGTTTATGGGAACTCCGATGATCAGACCTTCCAGTTCACAAGTTGGCACCTGGGTTAGCCCATGGATGTGTGCTCCTGCGGAGCAGAATCACGCGTGTAATGAAACATTGGGAAGTTTACTGTGTAGGCATTTTTCTGGAGGCCAGTCATCGAACATAACCAAGAGGCCCATAGATGCGGGCGCTCCCTTCAACTACGCTCCCGCCTCCCTTAATCACGGAAACCCCACGTCTACCAATTGGGATCGGCTGTGCATCGAGATGATCAGAGCCGTAAGAGGCCAGATAATCCCACCTCATTTGACAAACGGTGCGCCCCAAAACCGGTTGCAGCGGGCTGTGATGTACTCGTTCCCAGTGTGGCCTGCGCTTAAAGTGCTTGCTGCAACCGCACTAAATATATTGATGCGGTTTAGCAAAAAACGCATGCCGATTTTGATTGTTTCGCGAGTATTTGACGAGACACCTTAGTCGTAGTCGATTTAGTTCGCTGGAGGTGTCCATGCGATCTGGGCTAGCTGCTACCTTGTGACCGAGATTTACAGGATTCAGTTGGCTCAGCCGAGTCATATCAGGCTGAGCGACTGATAAGAAAAGCTCGTTCCCGAGATGCTCCTTCCCCACGATCACGACCGCCTGCATCGGTTTGACGAGAGCTTGAGCAGCACTGATTCACCATCTGCAATGCCTCGGGCAGCGCGGATATCGGTACGTATGTCTATCGGCTCGAAGATCGGTTAGATCACATTGACGGGAATCAGTGAGTGATAGCCCTAATAAATTGTGCACAAATCTCAAAATCTGAGCTTGGACGTTTCCCGTGAGTGCTTGCCCGCCCAACGCTTTGAGCTATCAACGCTCCATGCCCCAGGCATCCATCGCCTCAGTGACAGTCGCATACCAGTGGAGCTCACCAACCTGTAAGGCATTCGCGATTTGCCTGTTGGTATTGCCGTCACCCCAAGTCGGGAGACTCTCCATGGCTCCTGTGAAAAGACTGGCTGTAGCGACAGCGAATCGCCCCGTACTTGTAGACTGGAGGCACACGTAGCGCAATGCAGCGCCACTGGAAAGCCTACGCCAGGCCACGACCTCAATGCAGTCCATTGGCTCCACAGGAGCCTCGACGGCGAAACCCGCGCCCTCATCCGCCCTATGGCTCTCAGATGCTCGGAACGGCCCGCCAAGCGCTCTTGGGACGTGTACGAGGTGCTTCAACTGCTCACGTGCGGAGGCAATTTGCTCCCGGAACTCTTCTGGATCAATGGACATGGCCCCTTCCGGCGTCACCCTAAGGGTCTGGAGGCTGTTCGCGGCTTGGATGAACGCAAGTTCGCGCTCAATCTCACGCTGAGGACGGCGGTCTTGGCGGATGAGATCCCATAGCGCACGGACTATTCGCATCTGACTATTCTCCCTGGTATCGGTAAACCCACACCGGCAGCGCGTGAAACTGTGATGACTCAGGTTCACAAGCCGTTCCGGTGGAGCAGCAACACTACTCAGCACTCTCGCGGCTGCTTAGCCGCATTTCCAGCTTTTCAACCAGAGCTTTGACGCTTCGGATCTCAACCGACATATCAATTTTTTGCAGCTTGGATCTATGCTCCAGAGCAGTGAGCGTGTCTTTAACAGAGTCCAGTTCGTCTTGGGTCTCAAGCATCGAACTGTAGGTAGAACTCGAGGTGAGCGCCTTATATTCAGCGTGAAAATAATGATGGAGAGAAGCAGGGTCAGAGTGGCCGGTGAGTTGGGCCACCTCTGCGCAAACATCGTCTCGCAGCGCCGGCGTCCACCCTTTCTTTAGAGCGGGGGTTTGGGCGAATCTTTCCTCCAGCCTGATATTGATTTGACGCGTGACAAAACGATGTCTAAACATGGACAGGCAAACACGGGTACCTGACAAACCAGCACCTAAACACAGTCGGTCAAACTCCTTAGTGATTGACTCTTTTTTCAGTCGACTACCGTTTTCACCTAGGAATATATTGTTGGGCTGGTCGAAAAAAATATTACGATCTGCTAGGAAGTCAATGTAAGCGTTCCTGGCTTCAACGTAAATTGCAAACCGCCTTGCATCTGCAGCATTGATTTTAAAACGGCGTAACGGTGCCGGAGTTCCGCGCTTTTTAGTGGGGATCACAATCTCTAGTGTATTCGAAATGTTTTGATTGAGCTGAAGGTCGAGGTCAAATAGCTCCTCAGGACGTAGTCCTGTGAGTTTCATCATTCTTAACGTGAACATCCGCCGCTCGTATAGATACACACTGGTAGCATCGTAGAGTTTGAGGTCACTGATTGATTTAAGCTTGGAGCTAGCAGGCAGATCCTCCCAGTCTCGCTTCCGGAAAATCTCATCCTGGATTTTTTGGATGATGTGTTCGTCTATTGCCACCTTGTCATCGTTGTACGGCACGGGAGCTACGAGCAGGGGATGAACCATGTAGGATCGCTTGGTTTTGGGATTTATCTCATAAGATATCGTGATATTTGCACCACTATTCTTTAGGCCTACCAACGGCGTTTTAGAAAGATCTGGATAGTTTTCTGTTAGCCAGTGCAAAAAGTTAAGCGTGGTGTGCTGGATTAGCCTGGTGCGATTGTTATTCCTTGCTGGTGCGATACCACGAAGGGTAGACCTGGTTTCTTGAACTAGCTGTTCAGTAAAATCCTTAAAATTAGTTTCGTTGAAATTGCTGAATTGAATGCTCTTGACAGAGCAAAAGCGAATGAAGTGCGTGATGAGCGCTGCGTCTACCCTCGCAGAATCTCTGGCGCCTGTGGACGCGCAGATCTCAGCGATCCATAGATTGGCAAGGTTGCACGGCCTACCGTTAGGCCAGCGAATAAGTATGAAGTTTTCGATAGTGCGTGGCTTTCCAATGAACGCCCCAGCCTTCCGAATCGGCATAGCTTTGTCTGGCAGGCTTACGGATTCATATTCCGTGTAGAGTTGCTTACCCATCCTTTTTGCCGCCGTCGATTACCTTCATTTTCTCTGAAGAAAATATCTGGTCGCTTATCAGGAAAGATTGATATTTGGCCTTGGATGTTTTGACTTTAAGTCTGATGGTTGCGCGGATTTCGTCAGCGCTACGGTTGCTCTGAGGGTCAATACGCTCTAGGAAAGTCAGGATGTCAAAGTACGCCATCGAGGCGATGTGAGCCTCCAGCAGCGCGATGCGTGCCTGATCCTTGTCTGAAGGAAGGTTAGGTGCAGGCGCCGGGTTAACCTTGGGAGTCAACAGGGCAAATGCCCTGGATCTCATCTGTAGCATGTTGTCCCAAAGGCTTGACCCAGAGATGCCAAACTGTGCGACCTTAGCCGCTTGCTTCAGGGAGTTGAGCGAAATCGATGTGAAGCAGCCAGCGACATCCAGTTTGCAGAAGCCTCGCATCGAGGATAGGGCTCGAAGCTGGGCTTTCGACGGTGTAATTTCTTCAGATAGCACCTGTGAAAGCCAAGTGTGACGAGAGTGGAGATTTTTATTTGTTGTATCTCTCATCTTTTTGGCCTCCTAGGCAAATGGCGAAATCGATGGTGTAGATTTCTTCGTCGTAAGATTCAAGCCTGACCTTATATGTGGTCATATCGAACTCAGGTTGTTGCACCATTTTGTCTAGGTATTTGAGCAATTCCTTGTTGCTAATCGAGGCGATGCTGGTGGCTTTGAAGTGCTTCAAGGCTTCTATGTAAAGCGCTAGAAGCCCTTGGTTTGTATCTTTGGACAGCAAGCCGTTTTCAAGAGCAATGAGCTTGTCGTCGATGCATTCGGATTCATATCGGACGGCTTCCGAATCTGACGGTTCATAATCTGTGTAATCATCAATATGCTTCCTATTGGAGTGACCTGCCATATACCTCAGCAATTCTTTCCCTGAATCTCCTACGTGTCTATGTACGAGCAGGAGGAAGAATTTTCTCATCTCGTGAATGCGCACATACCATCGCCGACCTATTTTATCGACGGGCAGTTGGATAGCATCGCAGAAAGTATTAATGCACAGGTTTACTTTCCATTCGGGAATTTCGCCACTAGGGCATTTGAATCCTCTGCCCGGAATATAAAACAGCCTCCCTGCGTACTCTGATTCATCTCCATAGATATCTGCTAGCTTTTCGCCGAGCACTTGGAGTAGCTGGATGGCATGGGCAGCAACGTAGGGAATAGGGCGCTCAATGAAGTCGTTTGCACCCAACTCCCCAGTTTTGCCAACCATGTGGCCCATAAAAGCGCCATTGTTGCCCCGGTCAGTAGATAGGCAGTTACGTTCAAGGGTACTAAGCTCAGTATTCCGAATAGGTTTTACGATGCCGATAATTATGGCGCAAGCGCCATAAAAAGATTCCATCACCATTTTGTAGTTGGTTTTATCTACAGGGAAATTTTTCTTCTCTTTGGTTTGGAGCCTGCTTATGTTGAGCGCTTGGAATAGCGGCTGGGCAGGTAGGTTTTCCATACCTCTCGTCATCCAAAGGTGTTTTGTTTTCTGGAAGAGCTCGTTCTTTTTTACGGACTGTTTCGACAATGAATTGTCTTCGTCAATAGAGACGAATTGCTCGATGTAAAAAATCAGAGACTCAACTATGGCATTTCCGTAGACGGTTATCCACTTGCAGGCCTGATTCAGGCATTTGAAGCCAATATCAAGAGGTAGCAATTTGGTGTGGCCACCTGGCTTCAAGTGTGGCTTGTAATCAAGAACAAGTTGATCAATGTTCAGCTTAATGTCGGGGATGTCTTCGGGCAGAATATCATGGCCTTGGAAAAATAATTTTAGGCACGACATTGTATCCATAAAAGAGCTGATGCCCATCGCCCCGTCAGCTGCTTCATCTATTGTCTTAGTATTTTGAGTGCTGTGAAGGTTTGCTCGTACACCTCTTTGTAGTAAGTCGTCATGGGCTAAGGCCGGCTCAAACTGCCTAATGAACAGTCGAAAATTTGCATTATGCAGAGACGTTGAAGGTCGACCGAGAATGGAGCCAATAAAGTCTCTTGACAGCAATCCTTTATCATAGGTGCTGTTTTGGGCGCTGGAGACATAGAGATCGTTTCGAGTAAAGTAGGAAATCGCTTCTCTTGTGAGCTCAACTGGCAGGGCGTCCGGGTCTGATATAAGATCTTCTAATGAGAAGGAGAGAGGTAAAATATCGAGCAGGTGTGAAATGAAACGCTCCTTCAACAACAAAGCAGCAGTCCATCCACCCTGACTGAAAGTTTCGGCGATAGCTTTGCAGGCGTCCTCATCGAAGAGCCTGAAGCCATGCGTACTGGTTTCATAAGTATCTTTATAAAGATTGGCGCGTGCCGCCAAATTCATAGCGAAGCTAAAGTATGTGATCCATCGACCTTCCGCGACTGGTTTACCTGTAATGGTGCCCATGCGACAGTGAAATAACCATTTCTGCACCGTTTCCAGCAGCAGCTTATTAGGGTCGTCGGTGAGGTTGGTGCCGTCCGCCATCAAGCGATCAAAGCTCATGCACTGAAGCTTTGACCCACCTGGAAAACTGACCAGCCATTCCTGACTTCCGATCCCACCTCTTACCAGCCAATCTGCTTGATAGCTGTGGCTTCTTTTATAGATTTTGCTTTGCCGTTCCGCGTGCTCGATCATCGCTTTGATACGACGTTCGTCGAATGAAAAGTCTTCCATTAGATGGCCTTCCAATCGGAAAGGGAGACTAGCGGACGAAGGTCTTGCTTCAGGATGGTCGCACGAGCATGCGATTTTCGGAGTTCACTCATGGAGTCGCCCGAAACCCTGCCCGCAATAGCCATCTCAGCGTTAGATGCGCTATCGAAATCGAGGGAAATTGTTTTCGCTACTAAATCCCTGAGCACCGGGAAGATCCATAAGGGCACGCTAGTTCGCTCATCGATCACTAAGCGTTCTTCTGGTGCAAGCTTATCGACGGCATCTGCGTATGCGTAGATCGCGGCAAGGCTACCCGCACTCCGATCAAATAGCAGCTCGCGCTCTACAAACATTTCAATTAGGGAGCTGGGGTCAGGCGAGTAATGACCCAGCTTCGAGCGTAAGGCTTCGCTTAAGGGATCTCCCTTCTTAAGGCCTAATAGTATCCGTCGGACAAAAGCCTGTAGCTCTTCTCGAGTGCTAAAGTCAGATGCAGCTAACTGCCAAGGCTCGCCCTCTGTTGCTACTAAGATGACCTTTTGATGTAGCACCCTGAAAAACCTCGTCGCCCATCGATGAACCATCCAGGCCGGAATATATTTATCTCTGACCACCTGCAAAGAGTTACCCAGCATGTCCGCTACGGCCTGGAGACTACCAGTACGCAAAAACTCCAAAATCCCTTGAGTGCATCGGATCGTGTAGAGATTGACCATGCTTGGAGTTACGCCTACTTTGTCTAGTTCATCTTTATATAAATCGTGCAGAGAGAGTCCGGCATTTGTAGTCAAGGTTTTTGCAAAGTTAGGACTGGAGCCAATTTGGTTTCTGCTCGAGACAAGGAACAGCTTCCTCCACCCGCTCTTACCCTCCGATAAAAGGCGTCGTCTTGGCATGTTTGTACACCGAATCACATCCATAACGATCCGAGTGCTCAATGGGGGAAGTACAGAGACCTTGCGTGACTGCGCGCGAGGTTTGCTAACGCTGACTGTTATTCGCTTGTTGTCACTATTGCCGCGTAGATAGAATTTTCCGTCTCGTCGGTATAACCTTATGTTGGTCAGTGATGATGGATTGAACGAAGGATTTTCTGATGCAATGATCGCACTTGCAACTGCGCAGTCTCTGGGTGACAAGTAGCCGAGTAGTCGGTTGAAAGTTTCGTTAACTGTATTGTTATCGATACAGTCGTCGCCGGCAGCCTCCCAAAGTCGTGCCCTAAGTTTTGGCTTGCTATGGGAGTTGTAGATTACGGGCCTGAAGAAAGGTAGTTCTTGCAGGTCGTCGAATGTCATCGATTTAAGCTCGTCAGTCTGTTCGGCGTAATATCGAGCGACGGCTAGAAACCAGTTAATACCTGTAGGCGAATCTGGATGCGCAAGATGAATCCCATTTCTGCTGAATTGTCCGCTCTCAAGCACCGCCTCGATTTCGTCATTCGAGATGTTCTTACATAGCTCATCACCTCGGGCGTGGCATCTTAGCATTCGATTCCAGTAGTCTACCGAGCATTCGACAATGGCATCGGCCCTTGTCTCGAGAGTGTTCTTAAGATTAAGTAGGTACACGTCATCTTCAAAACTCAAGCCTTCTTCCACAAGGTATTTTTTGGGAAGCAGAAATCGTGGCCCTTTGGGAATAGGCGTGTGCACAGTCCCGTAACCAGCCGGTTGAGACATATTCTCCGGGTGACTGACGGAGTTCGCTTTTGCATCTGGGATGAATGTGTCTTCCGGTATAAATCCATCCCGCCTCAGTTTTTTGTAAACAAACGCCACCGCGTTCCAATGGTCATATCGGGTTTTGGGCTTATGATCTTTGTTGTAGAGGTGATGGGAGTAGTGTGTAAGTATGAAGTTGCTCCAGTCATCTTCCGCAGGTGGGAACTTTAACCGGAGCTTGGCAACGTGGTTGAAAATATATCTACTTGCCCGGAAGCGTCCTGAATAGCTAGTAGTCTCTCCAGTGATGCATAATACCCTAACCGCATCGGCTACTTTATAGAGCACTTCTTTGTCGACCCACGATGGAGTGTGGATGGTAGAAATCCTGTAGCCGCGAATACATTCATCATCATCCCGCTTGAATATGATGCGATCATCCTGCACTTGGTAGGTAAGCATAATGAGATCCTACGTTGAAAGCGGCATAGCGTAGTGATTTGGTTGCTCTGGTCAAGAACTTTCGTGCGTGCTTCTAAAGTTTTAAACAGTGTATTAAAAGCATACTCTTACATGTATTTCGGGGCGGGATTTTGCATTAATCTCACGTCGCAGTGAAAGGTTGGCCGACAATTGATATGTTGTTTGGTATATCTGTTGGTCTGTTTTTCGCTGATAAGGAATTGCCGGCGCTGGACGCTGATCAGCGAATACGCCGGGTGGCAGGATTAGGCTGGACAAGAGGGTTCGTCGTTATCGGCATACATAAGCGTGGGTGAGTGCAAGGAAGGCGGTTGCTCCTTCCCAGTGTACTTAGTTCCTAGGGAGTATTTCACTGAGCGATTGCTTGGTCATCCTCAACCAGGTGGTCTCTAATAGCTCTTTGCCGGGATTGCTGGCGGGGCATTAATTAAAGCAATATTGACTTAGCGTTTGAACCAATTATCGATTTATCTCGTCGCCGTGTTCTACGGAATACAAGCACTACCTCCGCATATATTTAGTCCGGTTGGTGTTCGGCCCCTAGCTTGTGGTATCGAGTCTAATGTTAGGCTCCGAATCGGCTTGAATCACGTCCAGCGCAACCGTGATTTTTTTCAGGTGTGACTGGACATCCCGCGCCTCGCCGCAGACAGCACTGCGATATGCGCCTGCTGTCCACCCTTGAGATTGGTGATATGTGGGGGGAGGCAAAGGCGATGGACGGTGCGCTAGGGCTTCCCACCCGTCAATCCGAGATGATGGGCAACCTGGCCACGATGAACTCATATCGATCATTGTGAGATCTCTCTTCCGTTCTCAGCCTATGGGAGGTGGTGGAGTGTCGATGAATTCAGCGTTTTTTCCGTCTGGGGTATCCGAAGCACATGGAAATGGGTGTCAAGTTTTAGGTGTCAAAATCGTTTTCTAAGCTGTTGATTCGTATAGGGTTACACCTTCTAGATGAATTCATGTGTCTAGAAAAACCTAATGCTCGATATCAACGGCATCCTTGGCCTCGCCGCGCTGATGGGCGGGATCAAGCACGGTGAGCAGTCTTACAACGACGATTCGGCGCGCAGCTACAGCGTGATGATTCTCACCGCCATGGGCGTATCGATGGTGGTGCCGGAGTTTATTCCCGAGGCCAACTGGAAGATTTATTCGGCGTTCACCATCGGTGCGATGGTGGTGCTGTATGCGTTGTTTCTGCGCATGCAGGTCGGCCCGCACAGTTACTTTTTCAGCTACAGCTACCCGGACAAACGCCGCAAGAAAGAACCGGTCGAGGAAGAACCAAAACCGGTCAGCCTGGCGTTGTCGATCGGCATTCTGGTGTTTGGCGTGGTGGTGATTGGCGCACTCGCCGAAGTGATGTCGAAGACCCTCGATCTGGGCCTGGAAGGCACGGGCGCACCGCCGGTGATCACCGCGATTCTGGTGGCGGCGATTTCTGCTGCGCCGGAGATTTTGACGGCGTTGCGTGCGGCGCTGACCAACCGTATGCAGTCGGTGGTGAACATTGCGATGGGCGCGTCACTGTCGACGGTGATTCTGACCGTGCCAGTGATGGAGGCGATGGCGCTGTACACCGGTCAACCGTTTCAGATGGCGATGACGCCTGTGCAGACGGTGATGATCTTCCTGACGTTGATCGTTAGTGCGATCAACCTCAACGACGGCGAGACCAATGCCATCGAAGGCATGACGCACTTTGTGTTGTTTGCGACGTTCATCATGCTTTCCCTGCTCGGCCTCTGATGATTGATCGTTCCCACGCTCCGCGTGGGAATGCCGCCATGGACGCTCTGCGTCCGCCGCTGGGACGCGGAGCGTCCCGAGATGCATTCCCACGCAGAGCGTGGGAACGATCAGATGGGGAGGGGGATCAGGTACCGGCGATCAACTGGCGCGCCGCCTGGCTGTGATCGGCGATCAGGCCTTTCAGGTCCAGTCCTTCAACCTGGCCATCGACCACGCGCCACTTACCACCAATCATCACCCGATCCGCACGATCCGCGCCGCACAACAGCAGCGCCGAAATCGGATCATGGCTGCCGGAGAAGCGCAGCTCATCGAGCTTGAACAGCGCCAGATCCGCCTGTTTCCCCACGGCAATCTTACCAATGTCGGTCCGCCCCAACAGGCTCGCCGAACCCTTGGTCGCCCAGCCCAGCACGCGTTCCGGCGTAATCTTCTCGGCGCCGTAGCGCAGGCGCTGGATGTACAGCGCCTGACGCGCTTCGAGAATCATGTTCGAGGCATCGTTGGACGCCGAACCATCCACGCCCAGACCAAACAGCGCGCCCGCGTCAGTCAGATCGATACTCGGGCAGATCCCGGAAGCCAGACGCATGTTCGAACTCGGGCAATGGCAGATGCCAGTACCGGCCTGACCGAGGCGGGCGATTTCGTCCGGGTTGAAATGGATGCCGTGGGCCAGCCAGGTGCGCGGGCCGAGCCAGCCGACGCTGTCGAGATAATCGACGGTGCGCAGGCCGAAACGCTGCAGGCAGAAATCCTCTTCGTCGAGGGTTTCGGCCAGATGCGTGTGCAGACGCACGTCGAGCTTGTTCGCCAGTTCGGCGCTGGCCGACATGATTTCCGGGGTCACCGAGAACGGCGAGCACGGCGCCAGCGCGATCTGGATCTGCGCGCCATCGCCACGCTCGTGGTACTCGTGAATCAGGCGCTGACTGTCGTCGAGAATCACCTGACCTTCCTGCACGGTCTGCTGCGGCGGCAGGCCGCCGTCCTTCTCGCCGAGGCTCATCGAACCGCGGGTGAGCATGGCGCGCATGCCCAGTTCGCGGACGCTTTCGACTTGCACGTCGATGGCATTTTCCAGACCGTCCGGGAACAGGTAGTGATGGTCGGCCGCGGTGGTGCAGCCCGACAGCAGCAATTCAGCTAACGCTACTTTGGTGGCGAGCGCGAGCTTCTCAGGCGTCAGGCGCGCCCACACCGGGTACAGGGTTTTCAGCCACGGGAACAACGGCTGATTGACCACCGGCGCCCAAGCGCGAGTCAGGGTTTGATAGAAGTGATGGTGGGTGTTGATCAGGCCCGGCAGGATCACATGCTCGCGGGCATCGAACACTTCATTGCACGGCGCCGACGGCTGTTGGCCGGCTGCGAGGACTTCGACGATGACACCGTCTTGCACGACAAGACCGCCACGGGCATCGAGCTCGTTAGAGGTGAAAATGGCGAGGGGATTTTTTAACCAGGTACGGGTCGCGGGCATGTTGCCGGCTCCTCTGAAAATGGGGTTCAGGGTTGCCAGCTCAGTGATGCCCTGTCTGCTGATCCAGGGTCGCCGCGGGGACGAGGTGCGCAGTTTCAAACAAATTGTTGCAGCGGGCAAGCCCAACCCGACCATTCACCACACAACCAAAATACACAACCCCTGTAGGAGCTGCCGAAGGCTGCGATCTTTTGATTTTGTTTTTAAGATCAAAAGATCGCAGCCTTCGGCAGCTCCTACAGGGATTTGTATGCTTACCAGGGGATAGTTTCACCCTTGTAATTGATGAAGTGATGCCCGCCCTTGCCGGTGTACGCATTTACTTGATCAACCAGCCCACGGGTGCTGGTTTCCACGTCAAGGTCAGCCCCTTCACCGCCCATGTCCGTCTTCACCCAACCCGGATGCAGTGACAACACCGTCATCTTCTGCTCGCCCAATTGCGTGACAAAACTGTTGGTCATCGAATTCAGCGCAGCCTTGCTCGCCTTGTACAGCGCCAGCTCCGGCGCGTCCGGCACGGTCACGCTGCCCAGTCCGGAACTCATGAACGCCAGCACACCGCTGCCGTCACGAATCTGCCCGGCAAAACGCTGGGCCAGATTGATCGGCGCCACGGCGTTGGTGAAAAACAACTGACCGACTTCAGCCAGTGTCGCGCCACCCGGGGTTTGATCGGCCGGGCCTTTGACCCCGGCGTTGACGAACAGCAGGTCGAAGGTGTCGCCCTTGAGCTGTTGGCTCAGAGCAATGACCGCTTGCTGGTCGTCCATGTCGAGCTTCTCGATCCGCACCTTGCCCAGCGCTTCCAGTGCCTGAGCATTGGCAGGATTGCGCACGGTGGCCGTGACTTGCCAGCCGTCGGCGAGCAGGGTTTTCACCAGACCGAGGCCAAGGCCTCGGGAGGCGCCGATGATCAGTGCGTTTTTTGCAGACATGAAAGGCTTCCTTGATGAATGAGGATCATGGATTCAATGGACAGGCCTGACCGAGGCGAAGTTGCAACTCCTGCCGCAGCGCATCGAGTTCGCGCATCCGGGTTTCGATCAGTTGCAGTTTGTCGCGCAGCAACTGCGCCACGGCGTTGTCCGGATCGGGTGCGTTCCACAGCGCCGCGACGCTGTCGCCGATCTCGCCGAGGGTAAATCCCAGACGCTGCGCCGTTTTGATATAGAGCACCAGTTGCACCATCTCCGGCGGATAGTCGCGATAACCATTGGCACTGCGCTGCGCCGCGATCAACCCGCGCTGCTCGTAGAAACGCAGGGTGTCACGGCTGACGGCGCTGGCCTGGGCTAATTCACCGATGCGCATGGCGGGTCTCAAAAGGGCTATTGACCCTGGAGCATACTCCAGGCTTTACCGTGGAGGCTCCCTGAATTTCTGGAGCATGGATGATGTGGACTTCAACGCAGTATCGCAATGTGGTGCGCGGCAGCGCCTGGTATGACTTGATCGTCACGGCAGCGTTTGCCACGCCGTGGAGTTTTGCCGTTGTTCATGGGTTGTTGAGCGCACTGGATTTGCCCGGCGAGTTGCCGGTGTTTCAGCCTGTGCATATGTTGATGGCGAATCTGTTGGGGTCGGTAGTGTGCGTGTGGGCGGTGCTGCGGATTCGTGATCCGCGGGCGCTTTATGGACGGTATGACGCGGTGGCCAGGTTTCTGTTTGCGGCTTGGCAGGGGTATGCCCTGCTTCACGGTGCCAGTTCGATTCTGATTGTTTTCCTGGTCTTCGAACTGGCGTGGGGCGTTGCTCAGGTGTTGCCTGTGCGGACGCCTTCGCGAGCAAGCTCGCTCCCACAGGGGAACTGAGTGAACTCGGTCAACTGTGGGAGCGAGCTTGCTCGCGAAGAGGCCAGTGAATTCACCTCTTAATGCCCCGCCTGCCAAGGCTGCCCAAGCGAAACCGGTGCATACAGCCGCGTGCGCAGCGCATCCCGCGACAACAGCACCAACACCACAATCGTCGCGACATACGGCAGCATCGCCAGCAAACTCGACGGAATCGCCAGCCCCAACCCCTGCGCCACCAGGTGCAGGATGCTGGCGAGACCAAACAGATACGCCCCGAGCAACAACCGCCACACTCGCCAACTGGCAAACACCACCAGCGCCAACGCGATCCAGCCACGCCCGGCAGTCATGTTCTCCGCCCACATCGGTGTGTACGCCAGCGACAGATAGGCCCCGGCCAACCCGGCCATCGCCCCGCCAAACAGCACCGCCAGGGTACGCACGGTCAACACTGGCAAGCCCATCGCACTGGCCGCATCCGGGTTCTCACCGACTGCCTGAATGATCAGCCCGACACGACTTTTGATGATCACCCACGCCACCAGCGCAAACAGCGCGAATGACAGATACACCAGCAGATCCTGGGCAAACAGCATCCGCCCGATCAACGGAATTTCACTCAGATAAGGAATCGCCCACGGCTCAAAACCGGCCAGCGGTTTACCCACCCAAGCCGCGCCGACAAAGGTCGACAGCCCGACACCAAAAATCGTCAGCGCCAACCCGGTCGCCACCTGATTGGCATTGAACACCAGCGCCACCAAGGCAAACAGCGACGACAGCAGCATTCCGGCCAGCATCGCCAGCAACACGCCCAGCCACAGGTTGCCGCTGTTCAGCGCGACGATAAAACCGATCACCGCGCCAAACAGCATCATCCCTTCCTGCCCAAGATTGAGCACGCCGCTCTTCTCGCAGATCAGTTCCCCCAGCGCCACCAGCAACAGCGGCGTGCCGCACCGCACCATGGCGTAGAAAATATTGCTCAACAGATCGATATCCATCACAGCGCTCCGGCAGTTACGGCGGTGGTCGACGTGCGCTTCACCCAGCGCAGGTTCAGGCGTGGCCGATAGAGGATCAGCACGTCACAGGCGAGCAGGAAAAACAGCATCATTCCCTGAAACAACTGGGTGATCGCTTGCGGCAGGTTCATCGTCATTTGCGCGCTCTCGCCACCGATGTACAGCAGCGCCATCAACAGACTCGAAAACAGAATCCCGATCGGATTCAGACGCCCAAGAAACGCCACGGTAATCGCCGCATAGCCATACCCCGGTGACACCTGCGGCACCAATTGGCCGATCGGCCCGGTCACTTCGCAGACACCCGCCAGCCCCGCCAATCCGCCACTGATCAACAGCGCCAGCCAGATCAAACGCTTCTCGCGAAAGCCGACAAACCCCGCCGCACGTTTGTCCAGGCCAAGCACTTTGATCTGGAAACCGACAAAGCTTTTCTGCAACAACACCCACACCGCGACCAATGCGAGCAGGGCGAAATACACCCCGGCATGCACGCGGCCATCCTCCATCAGCAGCGGCAAACGACTGGCGTCGCCGAACATCGCCGACTCGGGAAAGTTGAAACCGGCGGGATCCTTCAACGGCCCGTGCACGCAGAACAGCAACAGGTTCAGCGCGATGTAATTGAGCATGATGCTGGTGAGGATTTCATTGGCGTTGAAGCGCGTGCGCAACCAAGCGGTGAGCCCAGCCCACGCCGCGCCGGCGAGGGTGCCGGTGAGCAGAATCAACACCAGTGCCCAGCGACTTTGCAGGTCGATGATGTTCACCGCCAAGGCACTGCCGGCGAGTGCGCCGAGGAGCAATTGACCTTCGGCGCCGATGTTCCAGATCCGCGCCTGATAGGCCACCGCCAAGCCCAGTGCGCAGAGCAGAATCGGCAGCGCCTTGACCAGTAATTCGGAGACGCCATACAAGTCGCTGACCGGTGCGATCAGCAGCGTGTGCAAGGTTTGCAGCGGGTCGTGACCGAGGGCGATAAACAGCAGCGAGCCGCAGCCAAGCGTCAGCGCCGCCGCCAGTAACGGCGAGCACCACAGCATCAGGCGCGATTGCTGGCCACGGGGTTCGAGGGAAAGCAGCATGTGGAAAACTCCGTTAAACCGTGGCGGCTGAAGGTGCGTGGTCGAACTGGCCGGCCATCCAGCCGCCGACGTCGCTGAGTTGGGTATCGGTGGTGTTGTGCAACGCCGACAAACGTCCACCGCACAACGCGCCGAGGCGATCGCTGATCTGGAACAGTTCGTCGAGGTCTTCGGAAATCACCAGAATCGCCGCACCGGCATAGCGCAACGCGATCAGTGCCCGGTGGATAGTCGCGGCGGCGCCGACGTCGACGCCCCAGGTCGGGTGCGCGGCGATCAGCAGTTTCGGTTGCTGAAGGACTTCCCGGCCGAGGATGAATTTCTGCAGATTGCCGCCGGACAAACTGCGCGCGGCAGTTTGCGTGTCCGGGGTTTTCACGCCGAAGCGCTGAATGATCTGTTGGGCGAGGGCTTCGACTTTGCCGCGTTCAATCAAACCGTTGCTGACCAAGCCTTGCTGGAAAGCGGTGAGCAGGGCGTTGTCTGCCAGACTCAACTCCGGTACCGCGCCGTGGCCGAGACGCTCGGCGGGGACGAACGCCAGGCCCAGTTTGCGTCGCGCATCCGGGCGCAGGTCGGCGACATGTTGCTCCGCGAATCGAATAGTTGCCGCTTCGGCGCGAGGCAGGATTTGCTCGCCGCTGAGCAGCGCAAGCAACTCATCCTGACCATTACCGGCGACCCCGGCGATGCCGACGATTTCACCGCTACGCACTTCCAGGTCGATGTCTTTCAGCGAGCAGCCAAACGGGTCCGGGTTGTGCCAACTCAATTCGCTCACCCGCAAAAACGCCGTGCCGCCGCTGACCTTCGGATAGTCGCCAATCAACGCCGCCGCTTCGCCAACCATCATTTGCGCCAACTGCTGCTCGGAGCATTCGGCCGGCACGCAATGCCCGGCGACGCGCCCGCCGCGCAAAACCGTCGCGCTGTGACACAGCGCCCGTACTTCGCCGAGTTTGTGGCTGATAAACAGAATGCTGCAGCCTTCGGCAGCGAGGCGACGCAGGGTAATGAACAATTCCTCGGCCTCCTGCGGCGTCAGCACCGAAGTCGGTTCGTCGAGAATCAACAGGCGAATGTCCTGCATCAGGCAGCGAATAATCTCCACTCGTTGCCGCTCGCCGATCGACAGGCTGTGGACAAGTCTTTCCGGTTCCAGCGCCATACCGTAGCGACGCGACACTTGGCGAATTTTCGGCTCCAGTTGCTTCGGTGTGCCGGCCGCAGCGCCCATCGCCAGCGCAATGTTCTGCGCCACGCTGAGGGTTTCGAACAGTGAGAAATGCTGGAACACCATGCCGATGCCCAGCTGCCGCGCCTGCGCTGGGTTGCGGATGTTGACCCGTTGACCCTGCCAGAGCATCTCGCCCGAATCGGCCTGGGTAACGCCGTAGATGATCTTCATCAGGGTGCTTTTGCCCGCACCGTTTTCACCGAGCAGGGCATGGATTTCCCCGGGTGCGATGCTCAGGTCGATGGCGTCATTGGCCAGACAACCGGGATAGCGTTTGCTGATATGGCGCAGTTGCAAGCGCGCAATGGGAGGAGCGATTGGCATGACAGGCTCGACTTGCTTGGAGTTGTGCCTGTGGATAAAGCAATTTCCTGGCCATTGAGTCAGGAACGCGAGCGGGCCGCGTGTATCAGCCCTTGGCGTAGAGCACTCAAGATAAAAACAGGCTTCTGCCCGGCACCAATTCAGAGCAAAGCCGTTGATCGGGCTCCAGTTTTGCCCGTTGGCAACTGATCAAAAAACGAGCAAACACGTGTGAGTCAGGCAGAACCTGCGACTGCGCCAGCCATGAACGGGTTATCCACAGCTTGTTCCACAGTTATTGTGTGCAAGCCGCAAACCCGGGCATAAGCACTGTGGTGCTTTCTTCTAATGGTGATAAACCACGCTAACTGTCTGTTTCTGTTTGGAATTTTCGTTTTGTCGGTTGAATTGAACGAAAAGTGAACAAACCGCGCAAAGCCACGTGACAGAAGGGTTACAGCGGAATGTACTCAGGTTATCCACAGTCGGGTGCACAGCAGATGTGGGCAACTCCGGGGAATAACGGAAAAGGGTGATGCCCTAAAAGATCGCAGCCTTCGGCAGCTCCTACACGAAAACGCTGATACCGGTATCACCAACGAAATTCATGACAAACCCGGATCCCTGTAGGAGCTGCGGAACGCTGCGATCTTTTGATCTTGGCTTCACCGCAGCAACAAAATCCGCCCACGGCTCAAATCTGCCAACTGGCTTTGTAACAACTCGATCTGCGCCTCACCCACCGCCAACTTCAACTCAACGCCATTGGCGGTAAAGTTCTCCTCCACCACCAACCCACCCAGATCGGCAACGCGCAACTTCACCAACGCCAACTCGGCAAACCCGCAAGCGCAACTCAACGGCACCCGACTGATCAACTCAACCTTCGCCGCCGTTTGCAGGCACTTGTTCGCGCCACCGCCATAAGCCCGGGCCAACCCACCAGTCCCAAGTTGAATGCCGCCGTACCAACGAATCACCAGCACCGCGACCTGATCGCAATCCTGCGCCTCAATTGCCGCGAGAATCGGCCGACCCGCCGTGCCGCCCGGCTCGCCGTCGTCATTGCTGCGATATTGATCGCCGAGCTTCCACGCCCAGCAATTGTGCGAGGCATTGAAGTCGCTGTGTTGCTCGAAGAACGCCAGCGCCTCGGCAGGGCTGCCGATCGGCGTGGCGAAGGTGATAAAGCGGCTTTTGCGAATCTCTTCGCGGTACTCGCAAAAACCGCTGAGGGTGAAAGGCATAAACGTCTTATAGAGGAGGAGTGAGGCCGCAGCCTTTGAGAATGATGCGGATCAGGTTGTTGCCGGCGTCTTCCATGTCCTGCTTGGTCAGCTTGCTGCGACCGCTGACGCGACAGATCTGCGTGGCGAAGTCGGCGTAATGCTGAGTGCTGCCCCACAACAGGAAGATCAGGTGCACCGGATCGACCGCGTCCATTTTGCCCGCATCGATCCACGCCTGAAACACCGCCGCACGGCCAGTGAACCAGGCGCGGTAATCCTGATTGAAATATTCGGTCAGGCATTCACCACCGCTGATCACTTCCATCGCAAAGATTCGCGAGGCCTGCGGCTGACGGCGGGAGAACTCCATCTTGGCGCGAATGTACCGGGTCAGCGCTTCGGCTGGATCGTCCTCGGCCGTTAGCGTGTTGAAGGTGCTGTCCCACAGCTCGATGATGTTGCTCAACACCGCCACGTACAAACCGAGTTTGTTGGTGAAGTAGTAATGCAGGTTCGCCTTGGGCAACCCGGCATTCTGCGCGATGGTGTTCATGCTGGTGCCTTTGTACCCGTGACGGGCGAACTCGTCTTCGGCGGCTTTGAGGATGGTCTCTTCGTTTTTCTGACGAATGCGGCTGGCGGGTTTGCCGCCATGGGCTGGGACTTCAAAGGTCATAGGCACTTCCGGGTTTGTCTGTGGGTGCAACCAGTTGCGTTGATAGCGCACCCACAGGCATCCGACAAGTCCTTGCGCGAAAAACCGTTACGCCTGTTCGATCTTGTTCAGCGGCGCGTGCGCTTCAGCGGCCTCGGTTTTCGACTCCGGCAGCAACAGGCACAGGATGATTGCCGTCAGACCACCGCTGGTGATCGCCGAGTCGAATAGGTTCTGCACCAGTTTTGGCAGCAGGTGCAGCAGGTTCGGTTGCGCGGCGATGCCCAGGCCGACGCCGAACGAGGTGGCGATGATCAACATGCTGCGTCGATCCAGCGGCGACTGCGCGAGGATGCGCACGCCGGCAGCCGCCACCGCGCCGAACATCACCAGGGTCGCGCCACCGAGTACCGGTTTTGGAATCTGCTGCAGCACCGCGCCGATCATTGGGAACATACCGAGACAAAACAGGATCGCGCCGATGTACAGACCAACGTAACGACTGGCGACGCCGGTCAGCTGGATCACGCCGTTGTTCTGCGCAAACGTGGTGTTGGGGAAGGCGCTGAAGGTCGCGGCGATCATGCAACTGACGCCATCGCCGAGGACGCCACCGCGCAGGCGGCTTATATAAGAAGGGCCACTGATCGGTTGGCGAGCGAGCATGCAATTGGCAGTGAGGTCGCCGACGGTTTCGATGGTGCTGATCAGATAAATCAACGCGACCGGCAGGAAAGCCGTCCAGTCGAAGCTGAAGCCAAACTTGAACGGTGTAGGAAAACTCACCAGTGGCAAGTCAGGTAAAGGCTGCGGCACCAGTTTCCCACTGAACCACGCGGCCAGACTGCCCAGCAGCAAACCGATGATGATTGCCGACAAGCGCACCCATGGCGTGTTCGAGCGGTTGAGCAGAATGATCGTCAGCAACACAAACACGCCCAGCGCCAGATTGCCCGGCGCACCGAAGTCCGGCGCATTGAAGCCGCCACCCAGATCGGTGATGCCGACCTTGATCAGGCTGATACCGATCAGGGTGATGACGATCCCGGTCACCAGCGGCGTAACGACTCGACGCAATTGACCGATGAAGCGGCTGAGGACGATCTGCACGATTGCGCCGAAAAAGCACACGCCGAAGATCATCGCCAGAATGTCTTCCGGGCTGCCGCCACGTTGCTTGACCAGAAAACCGGCCGACAGCACCGCACCGAGAAAGGCGAAACTGGTGCCCTGTAAACAGATCATTCCCGCCCCGATGCCGAACGGCCGCCGCGCCTGAATAAAGGTGCCGACGCCCGAAACCATCAACGCAATGCTGATCAGATAAGGCAGATAAGCGGTGAGCCCGAGCGCCGAACCGATCACCAGCGGCGGGGTGATGATGCCGACGAAACTGGCGAGCACGTGTTGCAGCGCCGCGAGAGTTGCGGCGAGTGGTTTGGGTCGGTCGTTGAGGCCGTAGATCAGGTCGCTGGACGGTGCGGAATCTGGCTGCATGGCTTAGGGCTTCTTGTTGAAGGATCGGGGTTGATCCTGCTTTGCAAAAAGCTGTCCACTTGCTCAGGTTATTGGTCGAATTTGTCGCCAAGGCCCAACGCTGTCGGGCCTCGGAGGATTTTCAGCGCGTCGCCGCCAGACTCTCCAAAAAGCTTTCCAGCACCAAATGAGGGCGCCGCCCCTTGCGCGTGACCGATGCGAGGCTCAGGTCGTAGAAACGTGTTTGCGATTTCAGCGCACGCAAGCGCCCCTGTTGCACCCAGAGACTGGCGTAGTGATCCGGCAGGTAACCGATGTAACGTCCGGTCAAAATCAGAAACGCCATACCCTCACGGTCAGAAGCACTGGCCGTGCAATTGAGCGCCTGGTAATGCGCCTGAATATCCGCCGGCAACCGAAACGTCGGCGCAATCGCGTCCTGACTGTTCAAGCGTTCGTCATCGAGTTGTTTGTCATCGACATAAAACAACGGATGCCCCACCGCGCAATAAAGCAGCGAACGCTCGCTGTACAACGGCTGATATTCCAGTCCCGACAACGCACTGGCCTGCGGCACCACGCCAACATGCAGACGCCCATCGAGCACGCCTTGCTCAACTTCATTCGGCGCAATCATGCGGATCTGGATCTGCACATCTGGTCCGCGCTCTTTTAACTGGGCGAGGGCGTGGGTGATGCGCATGTGGGGCAGGGTGACGAGGTTGTCGGTCAGGCCGATGATCAACTCACCACGCAAATGCTGGTGCAAGCCATTGACCTCGGTGCGGAAACTTTCCAGCGCACTTAATAGTTGCAGCGCCGATTGATACACCTCGCGACCTTCTTCGGTCAGCGAAAACCCCGCGCGCCCACGCTGACACAGACGCAAACCGAGGCGCTGCTCCAGATCGCTCATCTGCTGACTGATCGCCGAGCGACCGATGCCGAGCACGGTTTCCGCCGCCGAGAAGCCGCCGCACTCCACCACGCTGCGAAAAATCCGCAGCAGGCGAATATCAAAGTCACTGACCTGGGCCAGCGGATCGGGACGGCGGCTGCTCATCTTATTGTTCTCATTGTTTAGCAAAGTTCTAACTGAAGGTTAGAAGAGTTGAATTTCACCGACTTTATCGCCGTGGCAATTTAGCTGCAACAACGCTTTTTATCTCCCTGACGCTTATGCCCTGCGAGGTTTTGCCCGATGAACATGCCTGAAAACGCGCCGTCGCCACTGGCCAGCCAATTGAAGCTGGACGCGCACTGGATGCCGTACACCGCCAACCGTAACTTTCAGCGCGACCCGCGTTTGATCGTTGGTGCCGAAGGCAGCTGGCTGATCGACGACAAGGGCCGCCGGGTATATGACTCGCTGTCCGGTCTTTGGACCTGCGGCGCCGGCCACACCCGCAAGGAAATCCAGGAAGCAGTTTCCAAGCAATTGGGCACTCTCGATTACTCGCCGGGCTTCCAGTACGGCCATCCACTGTCGTTCCAGTTGGCCGAAAAAATCACCGAGCTGACTCCGGGCAACCTCAACCACGTGTTCTTCACTGACTCCGGTTCCGAGTGCGCCGATACCGCGGTGAAAATGGTCCGTGCCTACTGGCGCCTGAAAGGCCAGTCGACCAAAACCAAAATGATCGGCCGTGCCCGTGGCTACCACGGCGTGAACATCGCCGGCACCAGCCTTGGCGGCGTGAACGGCAACCGCAAGCTGTTCGGTCAGTCGATGATGGACGTCGATCACCTGCCGCACACGCTGCTGGCCAGCAACGCATTTTCCCGTGGCATGCCGGAGCAGGGTGGTATTGCACTGGCCGATGAGCTGCTGAAGCTGATCGAGTTGCACGATGCTTCGAACATCGCCGCCGTATTCGTAGAACCTATGGCCGGTTCCGCCGGCGTACTGGTGCCGCCGCAGGGTTACCTGAAGCGTCTGCGCGAAATCTGCGATCAGCACAGCATCCTGCTGGTGTTCGACGAAGTGATCACCGGTTTCGGTCGTACCGGCAACATGTTCGGCGCCGACACCTTTGGCGTGACCCCGGACCTGATGTGCATCGCCAAGCAAGTCACCAACGGCGCGATCCCGATGGGCGCAGTGATTGCCAGCTCCGAGATCTACCAGACCTTCATGAATCAGCCGACCCCGGAATACGCCGTGGAATTCCCGCACGGCTACACCTACTCGGCACACCCGGTGGCTTGCGCTGCAGGCCTGGCAGCACTCGATCTGCTGCAAAAGGAAAACCTGGTGCAGAGCGTTGCCGAAGTCGCACCGCATTTCGAAAACGCGCTGCACGGTCTGAAAGGTTCGAAGAACGTTATCGACATCCGCAACTTCGGTCTGGCCGGTGCGATCCAGATTGCCGGGCGTGACGGCGACGCCATCGTGCGTCCGTTCGAGGCGGGCATGGCCCTGTGGAAAGCCGGGTTCTACGTACGCTTCGGCGGCGACACCCTGCAGTTCGGCCCAACCTTCAACAGCAAGCCGCAAGACCTCGATCGTCTGTTCGACGCGGTCGGCGAAGTGCTGAACAAGCTCGACTGATTTTTCCTTTTATATAGCTATACAAATAGCAGGCGCCTGTTGCGGGTGTCTGCGCACAAGAATTCAGGAGTTTTCGATGAGCGTTATTCCGCATTTGATCAATGGCGAACTGGTGACCGAGAACGGTCGCGCGGTTGATGTGTTCAACCCGTCCACCGGTCAGGCTATCCACAAGCTGCCACTGGCCAGCCAGGCAACCATCCAGAAAGCCATCGATGCCGCCAAGGCTGCGTTCCCGGCGTGGCGCAACACGCCACCGGCCAAACGTGCCCAGGTGATGTTCCGCTTCAAGCAACTGCTGGAGCAGAACGAAGCACGCATCTCGCAATTGATCAGCGAAGAACACGGCAAGACTCTGGAAGACGCCGCCGGTGAGTTGAAGCGCGGTATCGAGAACGTCGAGTTCGCTTGCGCTGCCCCGGAAATCCTCAAGGGTGAATACAGTCGCAACGTTGGCCCGAACATCGACGCATGGTCGGACTTTCAGCCGCTGGGCATTGTGGCCGGTATCACCCCGTTCAACTTCCCGGCCATGGTGCCGCTGTGGATGTACCCACTGGCGATCGTCTGCGGTAACTGCTTTATCCTCAAACCGTCCGAACGTGATCCAAGCTCGACGCTGCTGATTGCTCAGTTGCTGCTGGAAGCCGGTCTGCCGAAAGGCGTGATGAGCGTGGTGCACGGTGACAAGACTGCGGTGGACGCGTTGATCGAAGCGCCGGAAGTCAAAGCGCTGAGCTTCGTTGGTTCGACGCCGATTGCCGAGTACATCTACGCCGAAGGCACCAAGCGCGGCAAACGCGTTCAGGCACTGGGCGGCGCGAAGAACCACGCAGTGTTGATGCCGGATGCCGATCTGGACAACGCAGTCAGCGCACTGATGGGCGCGGCCTACGGTTCGTGCGGCGAGCGTTGCATGGCGATTTCGGTTGCCGTGTGTGTTGGCGACCAGGTGGCGGATGCGCTGGTGGCGAAACTGGTTCCACAGATCAAAGCGCTGAAAATCGGTGCCGGCACTTCGTGCGGTCTGGACATGGGCCCTCTGGTGACTGGTCAGGCGCGTGACAAGGTCAGCGGTTACGTGGATGACGGCGTGGCAGCGGGCGCGACTCTGGTGGTCGACGGTCGTGGTTTCAGCGTGGCCGGTCATGAAGAAGGCTTCTTCCTCGGTGGCTGCCTGTTCGACAACGTCACCCCGCAAATGCGCATCTATAAAGAAGAGATCTTCGGCCCAGTACTGTGCATTGTTCGCGTGAACAGCCTGGAAGAGGCAATGCAGCTGATCAACGATCACGAATACGGCAACGGCACCTGCATCTTCACCCGTGACGGTGAGGCGGCGCGTCTGTTCTGTGACGAGATCGAAGTCGGCATGGTCGGTGTCAACGTGCCGCTGCCGGTGCCGGTGGCTTACCACAGCTTCGGCGGCTGGAAGCGTTCGTTGTTCGGCGACCTGCATGCCTATGGTCCGGATGGTGTGCGCTTCTATACCCGTCGCAAGGCAATCACCCAGCGCTGGCCACAGCGCGCTAGCCATGAAGCCTCGCAGTTCGCGTTCCCTAGCTTGTAAGTAGAAGGGATTGCAAAGAAGGCCGACCTCATTGAGGTCGGCCTTCGTGTTTTTGGGGTTTTTTGACCGATGTGACAGAATTATGAAAATAGGTGTTGACGGCAGATTTGAGATGTCTATAATTCGCCCCACTTCCGGCGCAGTCGAAACGGAAAACTCCTTGAGATTCAATGAGTTATGTAGGTTTCGGCAGCAGGTTGCTTCAGTTCATCGAAGCCAGAAGGAAGTTGAAAAAGAGGTGTTGACAGCAGCGTGTAACGCTGTAGAATTCGCCTCCCGCTGACGAGAGATCGGAAGCGCAAGTGGTTGAAGTTGTTGAAGAATTCTTCGAAAACTTCTGAAAATAATCACTTGACAGCAAGTGAGGCTGCTGTAGAATGCGCGCCTCGGTTGAGACGAAAGATCTTAACCAACCGCTCTTTAACAACTGAATCAAGCAATTCGTGTGGGTGCTTGTGGAGTCAGACTGATAGTCAACAAGATTATCAGCATCACAAGTTACTCCGCGAGAAATCAAAGATGTAACCAACGATTGCTGAGCCAAGTTTAGGGTTTCTTAAAAACCCAAAGATGTTTGAACTGAAGAGTTTGATCATGGCTCAGATTGAACGCTGGCGGCAGGCCTAACACATGCAAGTCGAGCGGATGAGAGGAGCTTGCTCCTGGATTCAGCGGCGGACGGGTGAGTAATGCCTAGGAATCTGCCTGGTAGTGGGGGACAACGTTTCGAAAGGAACGCTAATACCGCATACGTCCTACGGGAGAAAGCAGGGGACCTTCGGGCCTTGCGCTATCAGATGAGCCTAGGTCGGATTAGCTAGTTGGTGAGGTAATGGCTCACCAAGGCGACGATCCGTAACTGGTCTGAGAGGATGATCAGTCACACTGGAACTGAGACACGGTCCAGACTCCTACGGGAGGCAGCAGTGGGGAATATTGGACAATGGGCGAAAGCCTGATCCAGCCATGCCGCGTGTGTGAAGAAGGTCTTCGGATTGTAAAGCACTTTAAGTTGGGAGGAAGGGTTGTAGATTAATACTCTGCAATTTTGACGTTACCGACAGAATAAGCACCGGCTAACTCTGTGCCAGCAGCCGCGGTAATACAGAGGGTGCAAGCGTTAATCGGAATTACTGGGCGTAAAGCGCGCGTAGGTGGTTCGTTAAGTTGGATGTGAAATCCCCGGGCTCAACCTGGGAACTGCATTCAAAACTGTCGAGCTAGAGTATGGTAGAGGGTGGTGGAATTTCCTGTGTAGCGGTGAAATGCGTAGATATAGGAAGGAACACCAGTGGCGAAGGCGACCACCTGGACTGATACTGACACTGAGGTGCGAAAGCGTGGGGAGCAAACAGGATTAGATACCCTGGTAGTCCACGCCGTAAACGATGTCAACTAGCCGTTGGGAGCCTTGAGCTCTTAGTGGCGCAGCTAACGCATTAAGTTGACCGCCTGGGGAGTACGGCCGCAAGGTTAAAACTCAAATGAATTGACGGGGGCCCGCACAAGCGGTGGAGCATGTGGTTTAATTCGAAGCAACGCGAAGAACCTTACCAGGCCTTGACATCCAATGAACTTTCCAGAGATGGATTGGTGCCTTCGGGAACATTGAGACAGGTGCTGCATGGCTGTCGTCAGCTCGTGTCGTGAGATGTTGGGTTAAGTCCCGTAACGAGCGCAACCCTTGTCCTTAGTTACCAGCACGTTATGGTGGGCACTCTAAGGAGACTGCCGGTGACAAACCGGAGGAAGGTGGGGATGACGTCAAGTCATCATGGCCCTTACGGCCTGGGCTACACACGTGCTACAATGGTCGGTACAAAGGGTTGCCAAGCCGCGAGGTGGAGCTAATCCCATAAAACCGATCGTAGTCCGGATCGCAGTCTGCAACTCGACTGCGTGAAGTCGGAATCGCTAGTAATCGTGAATCAGAATGTCACGGTGAATACGTTCCCGGGCCTTGTACACACCGCCCGTCACACCATGGGAGTGGGTTGCACCAGAAGTAGCTAGTCTAACCTTCGGGAGGACGGTTACCACGGTGTGATTCATGACTGGGGTGAAGTCGTAACAAGGTAGCCGTAGGGGAACCTGCGGCTGGATCACCTCCTTAATCGACGACATCAGCTGCTCCATAAGTTCCCACACGAATTGCTTGATTCATTGAAGAAGACGATAGAAGCAGCTTTAAGCTCCAAGCTGATAGCTCCAAGCTAACAGTTACGCGCTCGAAATTGGGTCTGTAGCTCAGTTGGTTAGAGCGCACCCCTGATAAGGGTGAGGTCGGCAGTTCGAATCTGCCCAGACCCACCAATTTTGTTATGGGGCCATAGCTCAGCTGGGAGAGCGCCTGCCTTGCACGCAGGAGGTCAACGGTTCGATCCCGTTTGGCTCCACCATATAACTGCTTCTGAAAGCTTAGAAATGAGTATTCCATTGAGAATATTGATTTCTAGTCTTTTGATTAGATCGTTCTTTAAAAATTTGGGTATGTGATAGAAAGATAGACTGAACGTTACTTTCACTGGTAACGGATCAGGCTAAGGTAAAATTTGTGAGTTCTCTTAATTGAGAAATTCGAATTTTCGGCGAATGTCGTCTTCACAGTATAACCAGATTGCTTGGGGTTATATGGTCAAGTGAAGAAGCGCATACGGTGGATGCCTTGGCAGTCAGAGGCGATGAAAGACGTGGTAGCCTGCGAAAAGCTTCGGGGAGTCGGCAAACAGACTTTGATCCGGAGATGTCTGAATGGGGGAACCCAGCCATCATAAGATGGTTATCTTGTACTGAATACATAGGTGCAAGAGGCGAACCAGGGGAACTGAAACATCTAAGTACCCTGAGGAAAAGAAATCAACCGAGATTCCCTTAGTAGTGGCGAGCGAACGGGGACTAGCCCTTAAGTGGCTTTGAGATTAGCGGAACGCTCTGGAAAGTGCGGCCATAGTGGGTGATAGCCCTGTACGCGAAAATCTCTTGGTCATGAAATCGAGTAGGACGGAGCACGAGAAACTTTGTCTGAATATGGGGGGACCATCCTCCAAGGCTAAATACTACTGACTGACCGATAGTGAACTAGTACCGTGAGGGAAAGGCGAAAAGAACCCCGGAGAGGGGAGTGAAATAGATCCTGAAACCGTATGCGTACAAGCAGTGGGAGCAGACTTTGTTCTGTGACTGCGTACCTTTTGTATAATGGGTCAGCGACTTATTTTCAGTGGCGAGCTTAACCGAATAGGGGAGGCGTAGCGAAAGCGAGTCTTAATAGGGCGTCTAGTCGCTGGGAATAGACCCGAAACCGGGCGATCTATCCATGGGCAGGTTGAAGGTTGGGTAACACTAACTGGAGGACCGAACCGACTACCGTTGAAAAGTTAGCGGATGACCTGTGGATCGGAGTGAAAGGCTAATCAAGCTCGGAGATAGCTGGTTCTCCTCGAAAGCTATTTAGGTAGCGCCTCATGTATCACTGTAGGGGGTAGAGCACTGTTTCGGCTAGGGGGTCATCCCGACTTACCAAACCGATGCAAACTCCGAATACCTACAAGTGCCGAGCATGGGAGACACACGGCGGGTGCTAACGTCCGTCGTGAAAAGGGAAACAACCCAGACCGTCAGCTAAGGTCCCAAAGTTATGGTTAAGTGGGAAACGATGTGGGAAGGCTTAGACAGCTAGGAGGTTGGCTTAGAAGCAGCCACCCTTTAAAGAAAGCGTAATAGCTCACTAGTCGAGTCGGCCTGCGCGGAAGATGTAACGGGGCTCAAACCATACACCGAAGCTACGGGTATCACCTTCGGGTGATGCGGTAGAGGAGCGTTCTGTAAGCCTGTGAAGGTGAGTTGAGAAGCTTGCTGGAGGTATCAGAAGTGCGAATGCTGACATGAGTAACGACAATGGGTGTGAAAAACACCCACGCCGAAAGACCAAGGTTTCCTGCGCAACGTTAATCGACGCAGGGTTAGTCGGTCCCTAAGGCGAGGCTGAAAAGCGTAGTCGATGGAAAACAGGTTAATATTCCTGTACTTCTGGTTATTGCGATGGAGGGACGGAGAAGGCTAGGCCAGCTTGGCGTTGGTTGTCCAAGTTTAAGGTGGTAGGCTGAGATCTTAGGTAAATCCGGGATCTTAAGGCCGAGAGCTGATGACGAGTGTTCTTTTAGAACACGAAGTGGTTGATGCCATGCTTCCAAGAAAAGCTTCTAAGCTTCAGGTAACCAGGAACCGTACCCCAAACCGACACAGGTGGTTGGGTAGAGAATACCAAGGCGCTTGAGAGAACTCGGGTGAAGGAACTAGGCAAAATGGCACCGTAACTTCGGGAGAAGGTGCGCCGGTGAGGGTGAAGGACTTGCTCCGTAAGCTCATGCCGGTCGAAGATACCAGGCCGCTGCGACTGTTTATTAAAAACACAGCACTCTGCAAACACGAAAGTGGACGTATAGGGTGTGACGCCTGCCCGGTGCCGGAAGGTTAATTGATGGGGTTAGCTAACGCGAAGCTCTTGATCGAAGCCCCGGTAAACGGCGGCCGTAACTATAACGGTCCTAAGGTAGCGAAATTCCTTGTCGGGTAAGTTCCGACCTGCACGAATGGCGTAACGATGGCGGCGCTGTCTCCACCCGAGACTCAGTGAAATTGAAATCGCTGTGAAGATGCAGTGTATCCGCGGCTAGACGGAAAGACCCCGTGAACCTTTACTATAGCTTTGCACTGGACTTTGAATTTGCTTGTGTAGGATAGGTGGGAGGCTTTGAAGCGTGGACGCCAGTTCGCGTGGAGCCATCCTTGAAATACCACCCTGGCAACTTTGAGGTTCTAACTCAGGTCCGTTATCCGGATCGAGGACAGTGTATGGTGGGTAGTTTGACTGGGGCGGTCTCCTCCTAAAGAGTAACGGAGGAGTACGAAGGTGCGCTCAGACCGGTCGGAAATCGGTCGTAGAGTATAAAGGCAAAAGCGCGCTTGACTGCGAGACAGACACGTCGAGCAGGTACGAAAGTAGGTCTTAGTGATCCGGTGGTTCTGTATGGAAGGGCCATCGCTCAACGGATAAAAGGTACTCCGGGGATAACAGGCTGATACCGCCCAAGAGTTCATATCGACGGCGGTGTTTGGCACCTCGATGTCGGCTCATCACATCCTGGGGCTGAAGCCGGTCCCAAGGGTATGGCTGTTCGCCATTTAAAGTGGTACGCGAGCTGGGTTTAGAACGTCGTGAGACAGTTCGGTCCCTATCTGCCGTGGACGTTTGAGATTTGAGAGGGGCTGCTCCTAGTACGAGAGGACCGGAGTGGACGAACCTCTGGTGTTCCGGTTGTCACGCCAGTGGCATTGCCGGGTAGCTATGTTCGGGAAAGATAACCGCTGAAAGCATCTAAGCGGGAAACTTGCCTCAAGATGAGATCTCACTGGAACCTTGAGTTCCCTGAAGGGCCGTCGAAGACTACGACGTTGATAGGTTGGGTGTGTAAGCGCTGTGAGGCGTTGAGCTAACCAATACTAATTGCCCGTGAGGCTTGACCATATAACACCCAAGCAATTTGCGTCGAAAGGCCAGATTGCGGTGTGTGAAGACGAAACGAACCGAAAGTTCGATGTTCACAAAACACCTAGCTGTCACATACCCAATTTGCTGAAGCGAGGCCGCAAGGCCACGACTCAGTACCCGAATTTCTTGACGACCATAGAGCGTTGGAACCACCTGATCCCATCCCGAACTCAGCAGTGAAACGATGCATCGCCGATGGTAGTGTGGGGTTTCCCCATGTGAGAGTAGGTCATCGTCAAGATTAAATTCCGAAACCCCAATTGCGAAAGCAGTTGGGGTTTTGTTTTGCCCGCAGGAAAGTTCGTACAGCATTCACAGACGCCGTCCGGCTGCTACAACCTGCCGACAATGCTAAGGTTCTGCCCTAGCTTTTGTACTTTCCCAAGGAAGCCCTTATGCCGGACGCCCAGTCCCTCAACGCTGCATTCATGGTGGTTCAGAGCAACAGCCTGGACGAACTGCGCAGCCTTGTGATCAGCATCATGCGGCGCTATCCATTAGCTCCCCTGGAAAATGAAATTGCCTTGGTGCAGAGCAACGGTATTGCCCAATGGCTCAAATTGGCTCTGGCGGAAGACCCGCAGGACGAGGATCTGGGCGGCTGCGGTATTGCGGCAGCGATTGATGTGCAACTGCCGGGCAGTTTCATGTGGCAGCTTTACCGCATGGTTCTTGGACGAGAAGAGATTCCGGCCAAATCCCTGCTCGATAAGGCACCGTTAACCTGGCGTCTGATGCGCTTGCTACCCCAGGTGATCGATCGTCCGCATTTCGAGCCGTTACAACGCTTCCTCACCAACGACACTGACTTGCGTAAACGCTATCAACTGTCTGAGCGACTGTCGGATCTCTTCGACCAATATCAGGTATATCGCGCCGACTGGCTCGAAGATTGGGCCGAAGGGCGGCATCAACTGCGAAATGTCAGAGGCGAAGTAAAACCGCTGCCACCGACCAGTTGCTGGCAAGCGGAGTTGTGGCGTGCATTGCTCGATGACGTGGGCGAACTGGGAATGGCGCAGAGTCGTGCGGGTGTTCACCAGCGATTCATCGAGCGCATCAACAACCTCACCGAGGCCCCGGTGGGGTTGCCCTCGCGAGTGATCGTCTTCGGGATTTCTTCGTTACCAGCACAAGTGCTTGAGGCGCTGGCCGGGCTCGCGCGTTTCAGTCAGGTTCTGCTGTGTGTGCACAACCCCTGCCGCCATCACTGGGCCGACATCGTCGCCGACAAGGATCTGCTGCGCCATCAATACAAGCGGCAATCGCGCAAAAGCGGAATGCCCGTCGTGCTTGATCCTGAAACACTGCATCAACATGCCCATCCGCTGTTGGCAGCATGGGGCAAGCAAGGCCGGGACTACATCAGCCTGCTCGACAGTTATGATGATCCGAATAGCTATCGAGCGGCTTTTCGCGACGGTCGCATAGACCTGTTCAGCGACACCCAGCCACAGAATCTGCTCAATCAACTCCAGGACGACATCCTGGAGTTGCGCCCGCTCAATGAAACTCGTGAACACTGGCCCGCTGTCGACCTGGCTGATGACGAGTCGATACGCTTTCACATTGCCCACAGTGCTCAACGTGAAGTCGAGATATTGCATGACCAGCTCCTCGCGCGCTTCAGTGCCAACCCGGATCTGCGCCCTCGCGATGTGATCGTGATGGTGCCGGATGTCGACAGCTACGCGCCGCATATCCGCGCGGTGTTTGGTCAGCTTGATCGCCACGATCCACGATTCATACCCTTCACATTGGCCGATCAGGGGCAGCGCGGCCGCGATCCACTGCTGATCGCAGTCGAACACCTGCTCAAGCTTCCCGACAGTCGTTTCCCGGTCAGTGAAATCCTCGACCTGCTCGACGTTCCCGCACTTCGCGCGCGCTTTGGTGTGGAGGAGCGTGACCTGCCAACACTGCACCGCTGGATCGAAGGTGCTGGCGTGCGTTGGGGCATGAACGCCGAGCAGCGCGCTGGCCTGGGTTTACCGAACGAGCTTGAACAAAACAGTTGGCATTTCGGTCTGCGCCGGATGCTCCTGGGCTACGCTGTCGGCAGCGCCAACGCGTGTGAAGGGATTGAACCCTACGATGAGATCGGCGGACTCGACGCCGCCCTCATCGGGCCACTGGTGGCTTTGCTCGATGCTCTGGAGCTCGCCCATCAGCAGCTCACCCAACCGGCTCAGCCCAAGGCGTGGGGATACCGGTTGCAGGCGCTGATGCAACTGTTCTTCAAGGCTAGTAACGAGCATGACGACTACTTGTTGACCCAACTCGAAGAGCTTCGCGAAACCTGGCTGGAAACGTGTGAGGCTGTAGGTCTGGCGGATGAGCTACCACTGACCGTGGTTCGCGAAGCCTGGCTCGCCGGGCTGGATCAGGGGCGTTTGTCTCAGCGCTTCCTGGCCGGTGCCGTGAATTTTTGTACGCTGATGCCCATGCGCGCCATTCCATTCAAACTGGTCTGCCTGCTGGGAATGAATGACGGCGATTATCCCCGCGCACAGCCTCCGCTGGACTTCGACCTCATGGGCAGCGACTACCGTCCGGGAGATCGTTCGCGGCGTGAAGATGACCGCTATCTTTTGCTCGAAGCACTTTTGTCAGCGCGTAATCAGCTGTACATCAGTTGGGTCGGCCGCAGCATTCGCGACAACAGTGAGCGACCGGCTTCCGTGTTGATCGGCCAGTTGCGCGATCACCTCGCCAGCGGTTGGCGATTGCTCGACGAAAGCGGCGATCTGTTAAGTGCCATGACGCAAGAGCATCCTCTGCAACCGTTCAGTGCACGCTATTTTCATGACGGCGATCACCTTTTCAGCTACGCCAGCGAATGGCAGGTTCTGCATCAGCAGCATGAGTCTCAAAGCGAAGCGCAGTTGCTTACCCCTTATGTACAAGAGGAGCCGTTGAGCCTGGCTTTGCTGCAGGATTTTTTGCGCAACCCGGTTCGACACTTTTTCACCCAGCGCCTCAAGGTCTATTTCGAGGCCGCCGAAGCTCCGCTGGCCGATGAAGAACCCTTCGTACTGGACGCATTGCAGCGTTACACACTCAGCGACAGCCTGCTCGAAGCCGCTCTCAGGCAACCGGACAATGTCGATGAGGCGCTGACTGCCCAGGCACGGCGTCTGCAAAACAGCGGCCTGTTGCCAATGGCCGGGTTCGGTGAGTGCCTGCAACGAGAGTTGATCGAGCCTCTGCCGGATTTGCTGCAGCGTTATCAACAACTGCTGACACTCTGGCCTGGCCCTTTGACCAGTGCGTTACCGGTCAACCTTGAACTGCAGGGGTTACGCCTTGAAGGCTGGCTTGCCGGTTTGCATCAGCGCGCCGACGGTGGCCTGTTGTCGGTCACAACCATCCCCAACAGCATTGGCTCGATCAAAAGCCGTAAATGGCATCGCCTGACCAAACCCTGGGTCAATCATCTGGCGGCCTGCGCCAGCGGACTTTCCCTGAGCACCGCACTGGTGGCCAGCGATGACACCTTGCTGCTTGATCCCATGGAGCCAGATCGCGCCATACGGTTCCTCGGTGATTTGCTCCTCGCCTGGCAGGCGGGTATGCGACAGCCGCTGCCCATCGCAGTTAAGACCGCTTTCGCGTGGCTTTCTCAGACCGACCCGCTGAAGGCAGAAGCTGCGGCACGTAAAACCTATGACGGTGACGGGCAGACCAGTGAGGGTGAGCGCCGCGAGAGCCCGGCGTTGTCACGTCAATTTGCCGATTTCGAGGCATTGCTTGCTGACGAGACGTTTTCCGGTTGGTGTGATGCTTTGTACCGCCCCCTGTTTGAAGCGCCCTGGCGTTCGCTATCCACTGAAGGGGCTCGCGCATGAGTACCAAGACTCCCCTCGCCCTGGCATTTCCGCTACAGGGCAGCCAGTTGATCGAAGCCAGTGCCGGTACCGGTAAAACCTTCACGATTTCTGCGCTCTACCTGCGGCTTATCCTCGGGCACGGTGACGAGGCGAGCGGGTTCGGTCGCGAGTTGCTGCCACCACAGATTCTCGTCGTGACCTTCACCGATGCCGCGACCAAGGAATTACGCGAACGCATACGCACGCGTCTGGCGGAGGCCGCTCGATTTTTCCGCGACGAAACGCCTGCGCCCGACGGATTGATTGCCGAATTGCGTGATCAGTTCGACTCTCAGCAGTGGCCCGGTTGCGCCAACCGCCTCGATGTTGCCGCGCAATGGATGGACGAGGCCGCCGTTTCGACCATCCACAGTTGGTGTCAGCGCATGCTGCGTGAGCATGCGTTCGACAGCGGCAGTTTGTTTACCCAATCCCTGGAAACCGATCACAGCGACTTGCTTGGCGAGGTGTTGCGTGATTACTGGCGGCTGTTCTGTTACCCGATGCAAGGCGATGCCTTGAATTGGGTTCGCAGCAACTGGGGCGGACCTGCGGCATTGATGCCACGCATACGCGGCTTGTTCGCCAGTGAGCGCGACAGCAACGAAGGCAAGGCGCCTGCGGAGCTGATCGAAGAATGCCTGCAAGAACGCCGGGCGGCGTTGATCGAACTGAAAATGCCCTGGCGCCAGTGGGCAGACGAATTGCTCGCCATTTGTCATCAGGGCGTTGCGAGCAAAACCGTCGACGGGCGCAAGATGCAGGCGCGTTACTTCGAACCCTGGTTTGAAAAGCTCAAGGCATGGGCCGAAGACGAGTCCCTGGAGCAACTGGATATCGGCACCGGTTTCACCCGACTGACCCCCGACGGCATGGCCGAAGCGTGGAAAGGTCAGGCCCCGAACCACCCGGGTCTGGATGCCATGCCGAAACTCAAGTCGAGCCTCGATGCATTGCCCACTCCTGATGCCGCTGTGCTGCAACATGCCGCCAAATGGGTAGGCGCACGCTTTGAAGAAGAGAAGCGCCGTCGTGCCGAGATGGGCTTCGACGACATGCTTTTGCGTCTGGATGCCGCGCTGCAATCCGATGGTGGCGAACGTCTCGCGACATTGATCCGCGAGCAGTTCCCGGTCGCACTGATCGATGAGTTTCAGGACACCGACCCGGTGCAGTACCGAATCTTTGAAAGCATCTATCGCATTGAGGAAAACAGCCCTGACACCGGGCTGTTTCTGATCGGTGATCCGAAGCAGGCGATCTACGCTTTTCGCGGTGCAGACATCTACACCTACCTGCGCGCGCGTCAGGCCACCACTGGTCGGTTGCATACGCTGGGCACCAACTTCCGCTCCAGCCACGGCATGGTCAATGCGGTCAATCATGTATTCGCACGCGCCGAGTCCCGAGAGCTGGGTCGCGGTGCGTTTTTGTTCCGCGAGAAAAACGGCGACAACCCGGTACCATTTCTTCCTGTTGAATCTCAAGGTCGCAAAGAGCAGCTGCAAGTTGCCGGGCAAGCTATCGCGTTGAATGTCTGGCACTTGTCCAGCGACCAGCCACTGTCCGGCGTGGTCTATCGCCAGCAATTGGCAGCCGCGTGCGCCAGCGAAATCACCGCGCTACTCAATGGCGGGCAAAGCGCTAAAGCGGGGTTCGTGCAGGATGGCAAAGACTTCAGAGGTCTGAGGCCGTCCGACATCGCTATTCTCGTGCGCGACGGCAAAGAGGCGCAGTCCGTGCGCGGTGAACTTGCTGTCCGTGGCGTGCGCAGCGTTTACCTGTCGGACAAGGACTCGGTATTTGCGGCGCAAGAGGCCCACGACCTGTTGTCCTGGCTCAAGGCCTGCGCCGAGCCTGATGTCGAGCGCTCCCTGAAAGCCGCATTGGCCTGTATCACCCTGAACCTGCCATTGGCCGAGCTGGAACGTCTGAACCAGGACGAACTGGTGTGGGAAGCCCGGGTCATGCAATTTCGTGGCTATCGCGAGCTATGGCGCAAACAAGGTGTACTGCCGATGTTGCGCCGCCTCCTGCATGACTTCCATCTGCCGCAAACCTTGATGACACGCAGCGATGGCGAGCGCGTACTGACCAACCTTTTGCATCTGTCGGAATTGATGCAACAAGCGGCTGCGGAACTGGACGGTGAACAAGCGCTGATTCGGCATCTCGGCGAACTGCTGGCAGTGTCCGGTCAGGCTGGCGAAGAGCAGATTCTGCGCCTGGAAAGTGACGAGCAACTGGTCAAGGTCGTGACTATCCACAAGTCAAAGGGACTGGAATATCCATTGGTGTTCCTGCCGTTCATTTGCTCGGCAAAACCCGTTGATGGCAGTCGTCTGCCACTGCATTATCACGACGCCGAGGGCAAGGCTCAGATAAGCCTCAAGCCGACCGCCGAGCTGATTGCGCAAGCGGACGACGAACGCCTGGCCGAAGACTTGCGCTTGCTCTACGTTGCCCTGACGCGCGCGCAGCATGCCTGCTGGTTGGGCGTGACGGATCTCAAAAGAGGCAATAACAACAGCTCGGTGCTGCATCTTTCGGCGCTGGGTTATCTGCTTGGTGGCGGCGTATCGCTGGGCGAGTCCAGCGAATTGAAGCGCTGGTTGCAAGATCTGCAACAAGACTGCCCGGCCATCCACATCGGTGAAATGCCACAACCCACCGACGAGCATTACCAGCCGCCACGCAATGACGCCGTGCTGAGTGCGACGCTGTTGCCCAAGCGCAAGGCCAGCGAAAATTGGTGGATCGCCTCCTACAGTGCATTGCGCATCAGCGACGTGTTGAGTGTCGGCAGCGATGAAGCGCCGGACAGCCCGCAGGCACAAAAGCTGTTTGACGACGAACGCCTCGACCCGGACGCGCCGAGAGAAATCATAGCCGGCGGCGCCGATATCCACCGCTTTCCACGTGGCCCCAATCCGGGAACGTTTCTTCACGGTTTGCTGGAATGGGCCGGTGACGATGGCTTCGCCGTTTCTCGCGAAGCGCTGGAAGATGCGATTGCCCGGCGCTGCAATTTGCGCGGCTGGGAGGGCTGGATCAACACCTTGAGCGACTGGCTGCAACATTTGCTGCAGTCGCCATTGCCGATTGCAGGTGGGCAGCCGCCAGTTGTTCTGGAGCAACTGAAGCAGTATCGGGTCGAGATGGAGTTCTGGTTCGCCAGCCATAAAGTCGATGTACTCAAACTCGACGAACTGGTGCGTCAGCACACTCACAGGGGCGTGGCCCGTGTGGCGGCAGAACCGGTGCAGCTCAACGGCATGTTCAAAGGCTTCATCGACCTGACCTTTGAACACGACGGCCGTTATTACGTGGCTGACTACAAGTCCAACTGGCTTGGCGTGGATGAGCTGGCTTACACCGAACAAGCCATGGAACAGTCGATTCTCGACAACCGCTATGACCTGCAATACGTGCTGTACCTGTTGGCGTTGCATCGCCAGCTCAAGGCGCGGCTGCCTGATTACGATTACGACCGGCATGTCGGCGGCGCGTTATATCTGTTCCTGCGCGGCACCCGTGCTGACAGTCGCGGCGTGTATTTTGCTCGTCCGCCCCGTGAGCTGATCGAACGTCTCGACCGAATGTTCCAAGGAAAACCCGAACCCAAGTCCGAACCCGCGTGGGAACAGGGAGTCCTGCTATGAGCCGCACCTTTGCCGATCTGCTCCCCACGCCGCTGGCAGCCGACAGTCTGTCGAGGCTATCGCCCCTGACCAGCGCCGATGACCTGTTGATATTGCTGACCCGTTGGGTCGAGCGTGGCTGGCTGCGTGCGCTGGACAAAGCGTTTGTCGCGTTTCTTCACGAACTTGAGCGCGATACGGATCCGCTGGTGCTGCTCGCGGCTGCCCTGACCAGCCATCAACTTGGTCACGGTCATGTCTGTCTCGATCTGTACGAAACCCTGAAAGCTCCCGACTTCGCTCTGTCGTTGCCCCCCGAAGGTGACGTGCAAGGGGGCGTGTTGTTGCTGCCTTCGCAATTGCTTGAAGCGCTCGAGGGGGCGCACTGGTGCAAGGTTCTTGCGGGCAGCTCATTGGTCGCACTGGCGGCGGATACCCGCGATATCGCACAGCAACGCCCGCTGGTGTTGGCCGGTAAACGTCTGTATCTGCGACGCTACTGGGCCTACGAACGGCGCATCGATTCGGCGTTGCGTCAGCGTCTGCAGCAAGTAGAGCCAACGCCGGACGATCTGCCGCAGCGACTGGATGGACTGTTCGGGTCAGCCAAGGCTGGCGAGGTGATCGACTGGCAGAAACTCGCCTGCGCTCTCGCCACTCGCGGCGCCTTCAGCATCGTTACCGGCGGGCCGGGGACCGGTAAAACCACCACGGTGGTGCGTTTGCTGGCGTTGCTTCAAGCCCCCGCAGTCGCGACCGGTCATCCGCTGCGGATTCGTCTGGCGGCGCCGACAGGCAAGGCTGCGGCGCGGTTGACCGAGTCCATCAGCCAACAAGTGCAGTCACTGGAAGTCAGCGAAGAGGTGCGGGCGAAAATTCCTTGCGACGTCACCACCGTGCATCGTCTGTTGGGCAGTCGTCCCGGCACCCGACACTTCCGACACCATTCCGGTAACCGCCTGCCACTGGATGTGCTGGTGGTCGACGAAGCCTCGATGATCGACCTGGAAATGATGGCCAATCTGCTCGATGCGTTGCCACCCCATGCGCGACTGGTGTTGCTCGGTGACAAGGATCAACTGGCTTCTGTTGAGGCCGGCGCAGTGCTAGGCGATTTGTGCCGGGATGCCGAGGGTGGCTGGTACAACCCGCAGACCCGACAGTGGCTGGAGTCGGTCAGCGGTGAGTCCCTGAAGGACAGTGGCTTGCATGAGGACGTCGAGGGTGCTCACCCACTGGCCCAGCAAGTGGTGATGCTCCGCTACTCGCGGCGTTTCGGCGAGGGTAGCGGGATCGGCCAGCTCGCGCGGCGAGTCAATCAGCAGTTGCCGGCTGAAGCACGTCAGTTACTCTCAGCCGGGCACTACGACGATGTGTATTCGCTGCCGCTCAAGGGTGAGCACGATCAGAAACTGGAGCGACTGTTGCTGGAGGGGCATGGCGACGGCCCACAAGGCTATCGCCATTATCTGAGCGTGCTGCGTGATCAGCGTCCATCGTCGGGTAGGCCGCTCGAACATCCGGACTGGATCATTTGGGCCCGCGAAGTCTTGCAGGCGTTCGACACGTTCCAGTTGCTGTGTGCAGTGCGCAAAGGGCCATGGGGCGTTGAAGGTCTGAATCTACGCATCACCGCCGCGCTGCTGAAGGCACGTCTGATCGAAAGCGATCAGCAATGGTACGAAGGCCGGCCAGTGCTGATGACGCGCAATGACTACGGTCTGGGCCTGATGAACGGTGATATCGGTATAGCCCTCAAACTGCCCGAGCGCGAAGGACCCGACGCCGGCAAACCCGTGTTGCGCGTGGCCTTCCCGCGCAACGACGGTCAGGGCGGCGTGCGCTTTGTATTGCCGAGCCGCCTCAACGACGTCGAAACCGTCTACGCGATGACGGTGCACAAATCCCAAGGCTCGGAGTTTGCCCATACGGCGCTGATTCTGCCCGATGCCTTGAATCCGGTGCTGACCAAAGAATTGATCTACACCGGTATCACCCGGGCCAAGCATTGGTTCACCTTGATCGAATCCCGAGCGGGCGTGTTTGAAGAAGCGGTGCAGCGCAAGGTCAAGCGCCTGAGCGGGTTGATGCTGGAACTGGAGGAGGGGACCCTGCCTGTGAGGTGAAAATCCCGACGATTGACGGCGTTTACTGACCGACCGGTCAGAGGTCGCTGTCTCGCTGGCGTTTCAGCGCTGTGCTATCGTTGCGGCATCATTTCGCTACGATCCAAGAGAATCCCTGCATGAAGGTGTCTGTCTGGGCGACAGGGCGCGTAGTTGTCTGCAAGCACGCGTTGCTTGTCGGTCTGCTCTGGTTGTTGACGGGCGCGGCTGTCGCGCAGCCACAAGCGCCGACAGGTATGGCCGAACAACGGGCCAAATCTGTCACTCAGGTTGTTCTTGGCATTCTCAGCTACGCGCGCTGGCCGGTGGAGCCTGCGCAGTTGCGCCTGTGCATCGTCGGCCCGACCGAGTACACCGATGATCTGGTCAAAGGCACCACGCAAGCCACTGGCCGACCGGTTACCGTACGTCGCTTGTTGGCCGACAATCCGGCGATCGTCAGCGAATGTGATGCGGTGTACATCGGCAAACTCACCGCCGATGAACGCACTCGCTTGTTCGCTTCGCTGATCGGTCATCCGGTACTGAGCATCAGCGAAGGTGGCGATCAATGCACGGTCGGCAGCCTGTTCTGTCTGCGCGTTGGCGATGAGCAAGTGTCCTTCGAGGTCAATCTCGATTCCGTTGCCCGCAGCGGCGTGCGCATTCACCCCAGCGTGCTGCAATTGTCGCGTCGCAAACCGGCGGCGCCATGAACCTGTTCAGATCGAATAGCCGCCCAACGCTGGGCTCGGTCATTGGCCGAGGCCATTTGACGGTCGCGCTGGTGGGCGTGGCGATGGCCAGCGTTTCGCTGACGTTGCTCGGCGTACTGGCTTTACGGGTGTACGCCGATCACAACCTGCACTTGATCGCCCGTTCGATCAGCTACACCGTGGAAGCCGCGGTGGTGTTCAACGACAAGGCGGCCGCCAACGAATCGCTGGCGCTGATTGCTTCCACCGAAGAGGTCGCTGACGCCCAGGTGCTGGACAGTCAGGGACAACTGCTCGCGCATTGGCAACGCCCGGAAAACGGTTTGTTCTCTGAGCTGGAAATGCAGATCACCCGCGCCATCCTGGAAAAACCCATCAGCCTGCCGATCGAGCATCAGGATCGTGAAATCGGTCGTGTGCTGCTCACCGGCCATGGTGGCAGCCTGATGCGCTTTCTGCTCAGCGGTCTGGCGGGGATCATCCTCTGTACCGCGATCAGCGCCTGGGTGGCGCTCTACCTGGCGCGTCGCCAGTTACGCGCGATCACCGGTCCTCTGCGCAGTCTGGCCAATGTGGCCCACGCCGCCCGCAGCGAACGAGCGCTGGATCGCCGCGTGCCGCCAGCGCAGATCGCCGAACTCGACAACCTCGGCAATGACTTCAACGCCTTGCTCGATGAACTGGAGTCGTGGCAAACCCATCTGCAAAACGAAAACGAAACCCTCGCTCACCAGGCCAGCCACGACAGCCTGACCGGTCTGCCGAACCGCGCCTTTTTCGAAGGGCGCTTGATCCGCGCGTTGCGTAATGCCGGCAAACACAATGAACGCGTTGCCGTGTTGTTTCTCGACAGCGACCGCTTCAAGGGGATCAACGACAACTTCGGTCACGCTGCGGGTGATGCTGTGCTGGTCGCCGTGGCCAATCGCATTCGCGCGCAATTGCGCGAAGAGGATCTGGTGGCGCGGCTGGGCGGTGACGAGTTCGCCGTGCTGCTCACGCCGCTGCACAAGGTCGAAGACGCCGAGCGCATTGCCGACAAGATCCTCGCCAGCATGGACATGCCCATCGCGCTGCCGGGCGACACCAGTGTCGTGACCTCGCTCAGTATCGGCATCGCGGTTTATCCCGATCATGGTGCCACGCCGGGCGCCTTGCTCGATGCTGCCGATGCGGCGATGTATCAAGCCAAGCGCCTGTCGCGCGGCGCCCAATTCACGGCCGGGGCGGAGCTCCCGGTCGATTCCGTTCAAACCAGGAGCTGACTCTCGTGTTCCCACTGTCCATTCGATCTTTTTACGCTGTGCTGTTGATCGCCGTACTGGCCCTGACCGGTTGCCAGACTGCGCCACAAAAAGGCCTGACGCCTGCGCAAGTCGCGGTGCTGAAACAACAGGGCTTTGAACTGACCGACGAGGGCTGGGAGTTTGGCCTGTCTGGCAAGGTGCTGTTTGGCAGCGACGTCGAAAGCCTGAACCCGCAAAGCACCGAGATCGTCGAGCGCATCGGTAAGGCCCTGCTGAGTGTCGGTATCGAGCGCGTGCGGGTCGATGGCCACACCGACGCGTCGGGCAAGGAAACCTACAACCAGCAACTGTCCCTGCGCCGTGCGAAAAGTGTCGCCAACGTGCTGGGCACGGTCGGCATGAAGCAAGAAAACATCCAGCTGCAGGGCCTGGGCAGCAAAGAGCCGGTAGCCTCCAACGATACGGCGGCCGGTCGCACGGAAAACCGCCGGGTGTCGATTGTGGTCAGCGCCGACTAGTCGGCGAACTGCATGTCGCCGGTCTGCCCCATCAGCAGCGCCTGATTGCGTTCGGTCACCTCACGGATGTAATCCCATAACAGGGTGATCCGCTTGAGCTTGCGCAGGTCTTCGCGGCAGTACATCCAGAACTGCCGGGTGATGTCGATGTCCTCCGGCAACACCGGCAGCAGGCGCGGATCCTGCGCGGCGAGGAAGCACGGCAGAATCGCCAGTGAGCGCCCTTGCTGCGCCGCGACGAACTGCGCGATCACGCTGGTGCTGCGCAAGTTGGCGCTGGCGCCCGGCAATACGTTCGCCAGGTACAGCAGCTCCGAGCTGAACGCCAGGTCATCCACATAACTGATGAATTGATGCTTGCTCAAGTCTGCCGGGCGGCGGATCGGTGGGTGTTTGTCGAGATATTCCTGAGTCGCATAGAGCTGCAAACGGTAGTCGCAGAGTTTGCAGCACACGTACGGCCCGTGCTCCGGGCGCTCCAGTGCAATGACGATGTCGGCCTCGCGCTTGGACAGGCTGATGAAGTGGGGCAGCGGCAGTATGTCCACCGAGATCGCCGGGTAAGCGTCGACGAAATGGCTCAGCTGCGGGGTGATGAAAAAACTGCCGAAACCTTCCGTGCAGCCCATGCGCACATGCCCGGACAGCGCCACGCCGGAGCCGGAGACTTGCTCGCAGGCCATGTGCAAGGTGCTTTCGATCGACTCGGCATAACCGAGCAAACGCTGGCCTTCGGTGGTCAGGACGAAGCCGCTGGTCCGCGACTTCTCGAACAGCAAAGTGCCCAATGCCGCTTCCAGCGAACTGATCCGCCGCGACACCGTGGTGTAGTCGACAGCCAGCCGTTTGGCGGCAGTACTGGCCTTGCGGGTGCGGGCGACTTCGAGGAAAAACTTGAGGTCGTCCCAGTTCAGCGAGCCTAGAGAGGTGATGTTTTTTTGCATGATGGACGGGCTTATATGTGCGTTCTTATTAGAAGTTTGCACATCTATACTCCAAAAACAGTCCGACAACCAATTCGTGACACACGCCTCATCTCAAGGCGAACCTTTCGCCTTGGCTCCTACGATAAAAACAAGTTTCGGAGACCAGCATGAACGCATCGCTTACGCCCAACGAAACCACGGTCCAGAAGGTCAAGCTGCTGATCAATGGCGAATGGGTCGAGTCGCAGACCACCGAATGGCACGACATCGTCAACCCGGCGACCCAGCAAGTGCTGGCCAAAGTGCCGTTTGCCACCGCCGCTGAAGTCGACGCCGCCGTCAGCGCCGCCCAGCGCGCCTTCCAGACCTGGAAACTGACCCCGATCGGCGCACGCATGCGCATCATGCTCAAGCTGCAAGCGCTGATCCGCGAGCATTCCAAACGCATTGCGGTAGTGCTGAGCGCCGAGCAAGGCAAAACCATTGCCGACGCCGAAGGCGATATTTTCCGTGGCCTGGAAGTGGTCGAGCACGCCTGCTCCATCGGCACGCTGCAAATGGGCGAGTTCGCCGAAAACGTCGCGGGTGGCGTTGATACTTACACCCTGCGTCAGCCGATCGGCGTGTGCGCTGGCATCACGCCGTTCAACTTCCCGGCGATGATTCCGCTGTGGATGTTCCCGATGGCCATCGCCTGCGGCAACACCTTCGTCTTGAAACCTTCGGAACAGGATCCGCTGTCGACCATGTTGCTGGTCGAGCTGGCAATTGAGGCTGGCGTTCCGGCCGGTGTGTTGAACGTTGTTCACGGCGGTAAAGACGTGGTCGATGGCCTGTGCACGCACAAGGACATCAAAGCGGTGTCCTTCGTCGGTTCGACCGCTGTCGGCACCCACGTTTACGACTTGGCCGGCAAACACGGCAAGCGCGTGCAATCGATGATGGGCGCGAAGAACCACGCTGTGGTGCTGGCCGATGCCAATCGCGAACAAGCGCTGAATGCGCTGGTCGGTGCCGGTTTCGGTGCGGCCGGGCAACGTTGCATGGCCACTTCGGTGGTAGTGCTGGTCGGCGCGGCGAAACAATGGCTGCCGGACCTGAAAGCGCTGGCGCAGAAACTCACCGTCAACGCCGGCAGCGAGCCGGGCACTGACGTCGGCCCGGTGATCTCGAAAAAAGCCAAAGCACGAATTCTCGATCTGATCGAAAGCGGCATCAAGGAAGGCGCCAAGCTGGAACTGGACGGTCGCGACATCAAGGTCCCGGGCTACGAGCAAGGCAACTTTGTCGGCCCGACTCTGTTCTCTGGCGTGACCACCGACATGCAGATCTACACCCAGGAAATCTTCGGCCCGGTGCTGGTGGTACTGGAAGTCGACACCCTCGATCAGGCGATTGCGCTGGTCAACGCCAACCCGTTCGGCAATGGCACCGGCCTGTTCACCCAGAGCGGTGCGGCGGCGCGTAAATTCCAGACTGAAATCGACGTCGGCCAGGTCGGCATCAATATCCCGATTCCAGTGCCGGTGCCATTCTTCAGCTTCACTGGTTCGCGCGGTTCGAAACTCGGCGACCTCGGCCCGTACGGCAAGCAAGTGGTGCAGTTCTACACGCAGACCAAAACGGTCACCGCGCGCTGGTTCGATGACGACAGCGTCAACGACGGCGTGAACACCACCATCAACCTGCGCTGAGGAACTGCCATGAAAATCGCATTTATCGGTCTGGGCAACATGGGCGCGCCGATGGCGCGCAACCTGATCAAGGCTGGCCACTCGCTGAATCTGGTCGATCTGAACAAAGCCGTGCTGGCGGAACTGGAACAACTGGGCGGCAGCATTCGCGCTTCGGCCCGTGAAGCAGCCGAAGACGCCGAACTGGTCATCACCATGCTGCCGGCGGCGGTGCATGTGCGCAGTGTCTGGCTCGGTGAGGACGGTGTGCTGGCTGGCATTCGCCAAGGTGTGCCCGCGGTGGATTGCAGCACCATCGATCCGCAGACGGCCCGCGATGTAGCGGCCGCTGCGGCGAAACAAGGCGTGGCCATGGCTGATGCGCCGGTGTCCGGTGGCACTGGCGGCGCGACAGCCGGGACGTTGACCTTCATGGTCGGCGCCACCCCGGAACTGTTCGCCACGCTGCAACCGGTACTGGCGCAGATGGGCCGCAACATCGTGCATTGCGGTGAAGTCGGCACCGGGCAGATCGCCAAGATCTGCAACAACCTGCTGCTGGCGATCTCGATGGTCGGCGTCAGTGAGGCGATGGCGCTGGGTGATGCGCTGGGGATCGACACCTCGGTACTGGCCGGGATCATCAACAGTTCGACCGGGCGTTGCTGGAGTTCGGAGATGTACAACCCGTGGCCGGGAATTGTTGAAACCGCGCCGGCGTCCCGTGGTTATACCGGTGGGTTTGGTGCAGAACTGATGCTCAAGGATCTGGGGCTGGCGACGGAAGCGGCGCGTCAGGCGCATCAACCGGTGGTGCTCGGCGCGGTGGCGCAGCAGCTGTATCAGGCAATGAGTCAGCGTGGTGACGGCGGGAAGGATTTCTCGGCGATCATCAACAGCTATCGCAAGCCTGCAATAGAAGGGCAGCGCTGAACAAACTGTGGGAGCGAGCCTGCTCGCGATGACGGCGGTGGCTTCAACGAGGAAGTGACTGACCGTGCGCTTTCGCGAGCAGACTCGCTCCCACAGGGGATTTTTGGGTATCCGATATTGTTTGCCGGGAAATCACGTCGGGTGATTTCCCGGCTTTTTTGCATCAGGCAAACACGAAATATTTGCGCACGGTCTCGACCACTTCCCACGTGCCTTTCATGCCTGGTTCAATCACGAAGATATCGCCAGCACGCAAGTGAATCGGCGCCATGCCATCCGGGGTGATCACGCAGTAGCCTTCCTGGAAATGGCAGTACTCCCACTTCACGTATTCAACGCGCCACTTACCCGGCGTGCAGATCCACGTGCCCATGATCTTGCTGCCGTCTTCGCTGGTGTAGGCGTTGAGGTTGACGGTGTGCGGGTCGCCTTCGAGTTTTTCCCATTTGCAGGCGTCGAGTACCGGCAACGGGTGGGTGTCGCGCAGAACGGTAATAGGGGCGGTCGCGGTCATGAGGACTCCGGGCTGTTGGCTATGAACTGAACTCGCACCCTATAGCGCTGCGCGCATGGACAGATGTCTGTGCTCGACATCCGGTTATCCATAAACGCTGCCGCTGTTCTACTGACAGGTGAGTAAACCCTCCGGCAAATTCATTTAACGGCAGTACTGATCTGGAACAACAGTTATGAAGTTATAACTATTTTACTTGTCCGGATTTTGTTTTTTGTACGTCTGTGCTGCTACGGCTTAGTTGCTCACGATATGCCGTCTTCTAGAGCGCGCGGACGCTCCACCATACCCCGTCTTTGTTAAGTAAATATGTCGTTCGACGGTGACGTTCCGCACCAATCAGGTGCGGCGATTGCGGGGTTTTTCAGACTTTTTCCAAGTTGTAAAAAAACCTTGAATAGTTCGTTGACTCTCCCCTTAAGGGCAGAGTTTAGATTTCCGCCGCGTGAGAAGTTGCTGTGGGAAAAGTTACTTTTCATAAGTCGAATTCATGAAGTAGTCACGACATATAGGGAGATAGAAATGAACAATCCATTGGACTTGGAACATGTCATTGCCAGCACTCGCGAGATCCTGGCACAGCTGTTGGTGATGGGCGCGGATGAGATCGATGAGGACAGCAGCATCGTCGAGGATCTGGGTGCCGATTCGCTGGACATCGTCGACTTGAGCTTCCAGTTGGGCCGACAGTATGGCTGCACACTGCCGAAAACCAGCGTGCTGGATCATGCGGTGGCTGTTTGCGGCGACGCCGGCGAGTTCCTCGTCAACGGTCGCATCACGGAAAGCGGCAAAGCCCTGCTTGAGCAAAGCCTGAGTGCCTACACCCCGGATCAGTTGAAGGCCGGTATGCAACCGGCTCAGGTTTTTGCCGCCACCACCGTGCGTAACTGGGCCAACCAGTGCCGCAACCTGTTCAACTACCTGCCGGCCACCTGCCCGGATTGCAACGCCCATCAGGCGGTTCTGAACGAGCGCCAACAAGTGGTCTGCGGCGCCTGCAGTGCGCGCCTTGTGCCGGCCGATGGTGATGAAGTGTCCCGTCAATTGGTTGAGCAGTTTGTGACCACTCACGCCAAAGAAGCGGTGTAGGAGTTCTCATGCGGGCACGAGAAGTCTATGTGAGCGGGTTCGGCCTGGTGGCGCCCATGGCGCTGGACGCTGCCACGTTGTTCGAGCGGATTTGCCGGAAGCAATCCTGTGTCCGCGAACATCCCCGGTTCAAGGCGCTGGGATTTCACAACAGCGCTGCCGGGTTTATCGATGACGCGCAGTGGCAGCAGATCGGTGCCGGTTTCGGCGGTAACGCGGCGCTGCACCCGCGACAAAGTGTGCTGGCGGAGTACGTCGCCCGGCAGGCGCTGGAGCATGCCGGCCTGACACCGGCAGATTTTGCCCACAGTCGCAGCGGTCTGTTTCTGGGCGCCAACAAGTACTGTGCCGACAGCCACGACCTGCATCGTGTCAGCCGTTGCATGAATGAGGCGGGGCGCGTCGACCTCGACCGTCTGTTGGATAATCCGCCATCGCCCGGCGCGATCTTCAACAAACGAGTCGATCAACAAACACAACACCTGGCCGATCGGCTTGGTATCCGCGATCACATCTCGACCCATTCCGATGCCTGTGCCGCGGGCACCATGGCCATCGGCAGTGCTTACCGGGCCATCGAGCGCGGTGAGATCGATCTGGCCATTTGTGGTGCCGTCGAGTTGATGGCCAACGAATTGCCCTACTACATGTTCAACAGTCTCGGCGCGCTCTGTCAGGCCGACTTGCCGGCGAGCGAACAAAGCCGCCCGTTCATGCCTGACCGCAGTGGTTTTGTGCTCAGCGAGGGGGCGGCCATGGTCGTTCTCGAATCCGCTGAACACGCCCAACGACGCAAGGCTGCGCCACTGGGCCGGGTGCTCGGTTACGCGAATGTCTGCGAGGCGCAGAAAATGACCTCCAGCAGCCGGGATGGCAGCAAATACGAGGAATGCATGGAAGCTGCAATCGAAGATGCGGGGCTGCTGCGCAGTGCCGTGCAACACGTCAACACCCACGGCACCTCCACCCAGGCCAATGACAGTTGTGAAGCGCTGGCCTTGCAGCGGTTGTTTGGCGGCTGCCAGGACTTCATGACCTTCACCGCCAACAAATCAGCCGTCGGCCATTCATTGGCCGGCAGCGGTGCAATCGAAGCCGTGCTGTCGCTGATGAGCCTGCGTGACGGTGTGCTGTTACCTACCTTGAATTACGACCCTGAACGTGCCGAATACCCATCGCTGAAGTTTCTGAGCGAGCCGCTTCGCCAGTCGATCAACGTGGTGATGTCCAACTCGTTCGGTTTCGGCGGTATCAACAGTTCGCTGGTTCTGGGAAGGGCATGACATGAACAGAGCCATCTATCTGCACGCCGCTGCTGTCCTGAACACGGCTGGCAGCGAATGTGCCGACTTGCTCGGCACACCGCGTTCTGCACAGCCACTGACCTTTGATACGCGACGTCTGGCCTTTGCATTGCCGACGCCGCGTCTGGCGAGCGATTTGTTCGATCGCAAGATCCAGCGCAGCGTCGAGCCGCAGGGTTTGCGTCTACTGCATTGCGCAGCACGGCTGGCACCATCGCTGGCGGCGCTGCAATTGCCCGCCTCGCGCGTTGCGCTGACCGCGGCCATTCCCGAAGTCGACGCACCGAGCCCTTGTTGGGACGCGGTGCAGGCGATCATCGAACAGCCACACAAACAACTCGGCCAATTGTTGGCCAACACGCCGCCCTTGCATGCGCTGACCCTGCTCAACAGCAGCGTAATGGCGTATGTGGCCGAAGCGCTCGATTGCCACGGGCCCATGGGGGGCTTCTGTTCCCAGGACAACGCCGGGCTGGATGCGCTGATCGAAGCCAGCCAGCAGATTGGCGAGCGGCATGCCGACGCCGCGCTGGTGGTCAGCAGCAGTCCGAACCTGACACCGGCCCTGTACCTGCGCGAGCCGGATCAGGCGAACGAGCCGGTTTTCGGTGAGGGCGCCGCGGCGCTGTTGCTGGCGTCAACACCACCCGCGGATACGACACACGTCTTGCGCGTAGCCGGGTTCGCTCGGGGTTACAGCGCGGATCCGCAACGTTCTTTAGCCGTAGGCCAGCGCGTGATCGACCAGGCCTTGAGTCTGGAGAAACTGCGCGTGGGCGACGTCGAACAGGTGGTCGGCAATTACGCTGACGGGCAGTTGATGAAGTTGCTCGAAGCCTTCCCGCGCGAGATTCGCAGTACCCGCGCCATGACCGGTGAACTGGGCGCCAGCGGCTTGCTGACTGAAGTAGCCCTGACCTTGCACCTCAGTCATGAGACGACAGCGACGCCAGGCTACACGCTGCTTGTCAGCCACACTCGCGCCGGTCACTGGGGCGCGTTGCTGTTGTGCAGTGAAACCATGGAGAAGCACGCATGAGTGCGACACGGATTGTGATCACCGGCATGGGTGCCGTCACCGGTTTCGGTTTCGAATGGCAGACCCTCTGGGAAAAAATGCTCGGCGCCGAACATTGCGTGCGGCCATGGCAGCCGGACGACCTGCAAGAGGCCTCGTTCGCGGTGCGTTATGCAGCGCCCGTCGACATGAGCCTGTTGCCGGAAAAACTGCACAGCCACGCGGCGTGGACCCTGCCACTGGAGAAACGCAGCCGCTTTGGCTGGGTGGCCGCCACGCAAGCCGTCAACGACAGTGGCCTGCAACCGGAGCAATTGCGCGGCGCAGCGGTTCTGTGTGCCTCTGGCGCGCCGCAACACATGCTCGCCGACATGCTCCTGACCGCCGCCCCGGATGGCGCAGCCCCGGGCTGGCAGCACTTGATGCCGCGTGCCGGGCAAGTAAATGCCGATGGCTCGCTGCGTCAGAGCAACGACCGTCTGGCGCGAGTAATCGCCGACGATCTGGGCTGCGAAGGCCCCGTGATCAATATCAGCAGTGCCTGTGCGGGTGCCTCCCAAGCGATCGGTAATGCCTTTCAGATGATCCGTCGTGGCGAAGTCAGCGTAGCGCTGGCCGGCGGGGCCGACTCGGTGCTCAATCTCGACACCATGGCTGCGCTGTACCTGCTCGGCGCCGCTTCGGGAGAGCAACGCTGGGGCGCCGACCTGTGTCGGCCGTTCGATCGTGACCGCAGCGGGCTGATCGCCGGCGAAGGCGGCGGTTTTGTCGTCCTCGAAAGCCTGGAACACGCCTTGGCGCGGGGCGCCACACCCTATGCCGAAGTGCTGGGTTTCGGCAGCAGCCTGGACGCTTATAAAGTCACCGCACCACAACCCGAAGGACGCGGCGCGGCGCTGGCGATGCAGGCCGCACTCGACGACGCCGGGCTACGCCCGCAGCAGATCGATCTGATCAACGCCCACGGTACCTCGACGCCGCTCAACGACGTGGCCGAAACCCTCGCGATCAAAAGTGTGTTTGCCGAGCACAAGCACTATCAAGCCTTGGCTGTCAGTGCCAACAAATCGCAGTTCGGTCACCTGATCGCGGCGGCCGGCGCACCCGAATGCATCGTTACCGCATTGGCCTGCCTGAACGATCTGGTCACGCCCACGGTGAACCTGCACGACGCCGACGAACAGTGTGATCTGGATTATTGCGCCGGTCAGGCCGTCAGTCGTCGCGTGGATTACGCACTGAGCAATTCTTTCGGTTTTGGCGGCCTCAACACCTCGCTGGCCCTTGGCAAATATCGGGAGCACGGACAATGAGCAATGCCTCTGCACGTATCGCCATCACCGGCAGCGGCTGTGTGTTGCCCACCGGCTGGGGTGTCGAGCGTTTCTGGTCGGCAGCCCGCGAAGGTCGCAGCGCGATCTCGGCCTTGCAGTCGCCGCTTTTCCACAGTGAGCGTGTCGTCGCGTTCGGTCACGTCGCTGAGGACGATCATCAACGCAGTCGCCAGGACGTTGCACAAAACCTCCAGCGTTATTGTCCGCCGGCAGTGATCTGGGGCGTCAGCGCCGTGCGTCAGGCATTGGCCGAGGCAGGGCTTGAGCCGGGCCGCGACGACGTACGTTTTGGTCTCTATTGCTGCCAGGGCGGTTACACCCATCCGTCGCTCGCTTCTTACGGCGAACTGTTGCATGAGTGTCAGACCGAGACCGGTGCCGACATGCAGCGTCTGGCCAAACGCGTATTGCAGGAGCGCGCGCTCGACCCGTTTCTGGTCCTCAAAAGCCTCAGCAACGGTTTGCTCGGGGTGGTCAGTCTGGCGTTGAAACTGGAGTGCGAAAGCAACGCTTACATGCAAGGCGTCGCCGGCAATCTGGCGGCGCTACGCGAGGCCTGCGCCGCGCTGCAAAGCGGTCGAGTGGATGCGGCGATTGTGGTTGGCGCCGGCAGTGAACTGGATCCGCTGGCGCTGGCCGCACTGGCCGAGGCTGGCGTAATCAGCACCGATGCTTCGCAAAGCCTGCGCGCCTTCGATCGCCAGGGCAGTGGTGGTATTGCCGGCGAAGGCGCGGCGGCGCTGGTGCTGCGCCGCGCCGATGATCTGCCGGCAGGCCCGCAAACCTGCCTGACGGCGCTCTTCGCCCACCCTCGTCTGGATTCGCTGAACCTGCCGGATAAACAAGTGGATCTGCTGGTCAGCAGCGCCACTGGCGATCCGCACAAGGATGCCGATCTGGCCCGCACGCTGGCGCGAACCGGCGCCGCGCACATCACCAGCAGCACACCGCTGACCGGCATTCTAAGTGGTGCACCGAGTCTGGTTGACCTGATCTTTGCCCGGCAGGCCTTGCAGGCGCAAAGCATCCCGCCGGTCAGTGGTCTGGAACAACCTGTGGATGCGCACCTGCCGTTCGTGATCGGCGGGCCGCGCGATGCCGTGCTGCACGATTGCCTGGTCATCAACCGCGACGACAACGGCTTCAGTGCCGGCTACCAACTCGAATTTCACGCGGCTGACTGACCGTCCGCACGCAACGAAACGCAGCTGATTTTTTACTCAAGGGATAGAACTGTCATGGATTACCGCGATTACGTACGGCCGAAATTCGTTGAATTGATGCAGGCTCTGGGCCTCGAATGCCAGTTCCACAGAGCGCTGGGCAGCAAACTGTTTTACCGCGACCGCCAGGGCGATGAAGTAACCGTCACCGACTTCCTCGGTGGTTACGGCGCCGCGCTGTATGGCCACAACGATCCGCAGTTTGTCGATCAACTCGTCGACCTGTTGCGTGCCGATGTGCCGTTCAACGCGCAGATGTCGGTGCGCGGTGCGGCCGGTCAATTGGGACGCGAACTCAGTGAAGCGTTCAACCGTGAACTGAACAACAGCGAGCGCTACATTTCGACCTTCTCCAACAGTGGCGCCGAGTCGGTGGAGATCGCCGTCAAGCACGCCGAATACCGTCGTCAGAAAAACCTGCAGACGCAATTCGACGAGCGCGACTTCGCCCTCGCCAATCTGGTTGCCAGCGACAAGGCTTATGTCGAGCTGGACATCGACGATCTCGATTTGCCAGCCGGTCTGCTGCCGCAGAATCTGTCCTGCGTCACCGTGCGCCAAGTGGCCGAAGCGGTGCGTCAGCACAACCTGGCGCAGCTGCATGTCGAGCCGGTGTTCCTGGCTGTGCGCGGCAGCTTCCACGGCAAACTGGTGAACACCGTTCAGTTGACCTATGGCAAGCAGTACCGCAAGCCATTCGCCCGTTTCGGCCTCAACGTCGAGTTCATCGACCCGCAACAGCCACAGCAATTGCAAGAGCTGCCGGCCCGTCACGTGCGTCACTGGCTGAGCCTGGAATGGAGCGGCGAAACCCTGCAAGTGCGCCGCGAAGCATTCAGCGCGATCACGGCGGTATTGCTCGAGCCGATTCAGGGCGAGGGTGGCATCAACGAGTTCGCCAATGAGTTTTATCTGGGCCTGCGGCGTCTGTGCAACGAACAGCAATGCCCGCTGATCATCGATGAAGTGCAATCGGGTTTCGGCCGCACCGGCACCTTGCTCGGCGCCAGCCATTTCAACTTGCAGGGTGATTACTACTGCCTGTCGAAAGCGCTCGGCGGTGGCTTGATGAAGATTGCCGCGACGGTGATTCGCGCCAGCCACTACGAAAACGATTTCAGCTACATCCACAGTTCGACCTTTGCCGAAGATGATGCGTCCTGCCATATCGCTCTGTCGGCCTTGCGCCGTCTGTTCGAGAACGACAGCGCGATGCTCAAGGACGTGAACAAGAAGGGCGAGTACCTCAAGGCTTCGCTGCTGGAACTCAAAGCGGCCTACCCGGACGTGATCGCCGACGTGCGTGGTCGCGGCTTGCTGCTGGGTTTTGAATTGCACGACCTGACCGGCACCAGTTCGCTGGTTCAGGCTTCGGCGCAGTACAACGATGCGCTGGGCTACATCATTGCCGGCTACCTGCTGCAATTCGAATCCCTGCGCGTGGCGCCTTCGGGCAGCAACGCCAATGTGATTCGTCTGGAACCGCCGGTGTGCATCACCTTCGAAGAAATCGATGGCTTGATCGGCTCCCTGCAGAAAGTCTGCGACATGCTGCGCCGCCGCGACGCCTTCCCGCTGGCCGCCGGTGTGTGCGCCGACAGCGTCGCTGACGTGCCGGCGCGCGAGGTCAGCTTCAAGGAGATCGAAACCCGCCCAAAGTCTGACGAGAACGTGCGCGTGGTGGCTCGCGTGGCGTTCATCAACCATTTGATTGATTCGGACATGCTCAGTGACGTCGATCCGTCACTGTCGACCCTGAGCGTCGAGCAGAAGCGCGAGTTCATCAAACGCATGGCGCCCGAGCGCCGAGCTGCGCCCATCGGCCCGGTGCAGATTCGCTCGAAACTCGGCACCGCCGTGGAGTTCACCCTGTACCCGCTGTGCATGGATTCCGACGCCATGGCGGCGTACATCGCCAGCGGCGATCTGCAAACCATCCGCGAAGAAGTCGGCAACCGCATCAAGGATGCTCGCGCCGATGGCTACAGCGTCGCCGGGCTGGGCATGTACACCTCGATCGTCACCAACAACTGCCAGGCCTTGCAGATTCCTGACATGGCGCTGACTTCCGGCAACGCGCTGACCATCGGCATGGGCCTGGAAGCCATCGAACAGGGCTGCAAGCAGCAAGGCCTGGAACTGAGCGAGCAGACCGCTGCGGTGGTCGGTGCGGCGGGCAATATTGCCTCGACCTACGCCTCTCTGCTGTCGACCAGCGTCGAGCATCTGATCCTCATCGGCAGCGGCCGCGACGGTTCCCTGCGTCGTCTGGAAAAAACCGCGCAACAGATTTATGCCGAAGCCGCTCGCGCGATTCTCAAGGGTGTCGCCGAACACGATCGCCTCGCCCGTCGCCTGCAGCAAATTGATGGAATCGATGCGCTGTTGCAGGTCCACGGCAGCAGTGCCGATCTGGGGCAGCGCGTGGCGAAACTGGTCGAAGAACGCCTGGGCGCGAATGCCTTCATCACCGTCAGCAACGATCTTGATGTACTGAAACAGGCACGCATCGTGCTCTGCGCGGCGAACGCACCGCAGCCGTTTCTCTTTGCCGAGCACTTCGCCGAAAACAGCGTGATCTGCGACATCGCCGTGCCGCTGAACGTTGACCAGAACCTCGCCAGCCAACGCAGCGACGTTCTCTACATGCACGGCGGCATCGTGCAGACGCCGCTGGGCGATGGCCTGGTGAAAAACGTACGGGCCTATCTCAAGCAAGGTCAGTTGTACGCGTGCATGGCCGAGTCGGTGCTGATGGGCCTGTCCGGGATGAAACAGCACTACTCCTACGGCGACATCAGCCGTGAGCAGGTGCAGCAGATTCGTGCACTGGCGGCGACTCACGGTTTCACCCTCGCGCAGTTCAAAACCGACAACTCGCTCTAAGGAACGGTCATGCCGAATAAAGTAGCAGTGGTGACCGGTGGCAGTCGTGGCATCGGTCGGGCGATTGTCCTGGCCCTGGCCGGGGCGGGTTATCAGATCGCGTTCAGTTACGTGCGCGATGAAGTCGCGGCGATGGCCTTGCGCGATGAGGTTCAGGCGTCGGGGATCGATTGCCTGGCATTGCAGTGCGATGTCAGCAACGGCGACAGCATCAAGGCGTTTTTCGAACGGATCGATCAGCATTTTCAGCGTATCGATCTGTTGGTTAACAACGCCGGCATCACTCGCGATGGTTTGCTGGCGACGATGTCGGCGCGTGACCTGATCGACGTGATCCAGACCAACCTGATCGGCACGATGCTCTGCTGTCAGCAGGTGGTGCCGGGCATGTTGCGCCAGCGCAGCGGTTGCATCGTCAACATCAGTTCGGTGGCGGCGCAGAAGCCCGGCAAAGGCCAAAGCAACTATGCCGCTGCCAAGGGCGGGGTCGAATCGTTGACCCGTGCCTTGGCGGTGGAGCTGGCGCCGCGCAACATTCGCGTCAACGCGGTCGCCCCGGGCATCGTCAAGACCGAGATGAGTACGGCGCTGATCGGCAGTCAGGAAGAAGAAATCCAGTCGCGCCTGCTGATCAAACGCTACGCCGAACCTGAAGAAATTGCCGAAGCGGTGCTGTACCTCGCCGATCGCGGTTTGTACCTGACCGGGGAGGTCCTGCCGGTCAACGGCGGGTTGAAGATGCCATGAGCCGGACCATTCTGATCACCGGAGCGGCGAAAGGCATCGGCCGCGCGGTCGCCGAGAACTTTGCCGCCGAGGCTGGCAATCGCCTGATTCTGCTGGATCTCGATCTGGCCGAACTGCAGCGCTGGGTCGATGAGCAACAGGAGCAGATCCAGGCGCGGGTCGAAACCCATGCGGCGAACATTGCCGACCTGCCGGCTATGGAGGCGTTGTTCAAGACCCTCGGTTCGCAAGTCGAATATGTCGATGTGCTGGTCAACAGCGCTGGCATCTGCAACGAGAACGAGCCGGAGGATCTGCACAACTGGCACAAGGTGATTTCGGTCAACCTCAACGGCACGTTCTACGTGACCTCGCTGTGTCTTGCGCTGATGCCCGACCGTGGGCGGATCATCAACATGTCGTCGATCCTCGGCCGTGCCGGCAAGGTGCGCAACACTGCGTACTGCGCGTCCAAGCACGGCATTGTCGGCATGACCAAGGCGCTGGCACTGGATCTCGCTTCGCGGCAAATCACGGTCAACGCGATTCTGCCGGCGTGGATCGATACGCCGATGTTGCAGGGTGAACTGGCGACGCAAGCGGCGATTGCCGGGTTGACCCAGGAACAGATCGTACGCAACGCGAAGAAGAAACTGCCGATGCGCCGTTTCATCCAGAGCGAAGAAGTGGCGGCGATGGTGCGTTACCTGGCCAGCCCCGAGGCTGGCGGGGTGACCGCGCAGAGTCTGGTGATCGATGGCGGTGTCGGGTTGGGAATGTAACGATGCCTCGATTTCACAACAGTCACATCGTGGGTGCGGTGTGGGCGTGCATGGCTGCGCCCGGCGCGATGGCCGAATTGACCGTCGATGATCTCAAGCCCGATTACGCCGACGGTGAAGTCGGCGTGGCCACGGCTTTGCGCCTGCACGGTGACGATCAGGTCACGCAGAAAGCCGTGTATTTCAAGGCCAACCTGGAAGACAACTGGGAGGGCGGTTACTACAAGGCCAAGGGCCGCGTGCGTTACGACGCGCGCTATGACGGCAACAATCCGTACAGCGAACGGGCACGCGACAAATACCGTTTTGACGCCGATTGGCGGCACCTCTACGTCGGCCATTCGCTGGGCGACGGTGAAGTGACAGTGGGCTGGCAGCAAGTGGTCTGGGGCCGCGCGGATGAATTGCGCGTGCTCGATCAGATCAACCCGCTGGACTATCGCGACGGTCTGACGCCGCTGCTCGAAGACAGCCGCATCGCCGTGCCCATGGTGCGCTTTGCACAACCGGTGGGCGAGTGGGAGCTGGAAGCGCTGTGGATCACCGACTTCGTGAAAAACCAGGCGCCGGTTGAGGGCAGTGAATTTGCCGCGCCACTGTTTGCCGCGCCGGACCCGCAGTATTTTCTGCTCGACTCCAAGCCCGGCTATGACGGCGACAAGGGCTATTCCTATGGCTTGAGCGCCAACGGCCGGATCGGCGCGGTGGACACCAGTTTTGTTGCCTTGAGCGCCCGTCAGCAAGACCCGGTGTACGCCGTCGAAGGCCTCGCCGATGACGGTCGTACGCGACTGGAACGGCAGTTTCCCCGTTACACCATGGGCGGTGCGGGGCTGGCGATCGACGCCGGGCACAGCATCGTGGTACGCAGCGAGGTCGCGTATTTCGACAACTGGCGCGTGACCAATCCGACCCGCGCCTACGGTGCCGACAGCACGCCCATGGTCAAGTCGCTGCTGGGTGTCGACTACCTGTTGCGCGACTGGCTGATCTCCGCGCAGTGGCAGGAGCAGGTGTTGCTCGACTGGCAGGACGGCATGTTGCAGGACAAACACGAACCGCTGTTCACCCTGTCGGCCGAAGGCACCCATTGGCAGGACCGCCTCAAGAGTCGTCTGGTGGTCGCTGGCTCACCGCCGTTTCAGGACGACGCCTTGCTGCAAGGCATCTTCACCTACAAGCCGGTCGACTACATCAAGCTCGGCCTGGAAGTCGACGTGTTCTTCGGCAAGCCCGAGAAGACTTTCGGCGAGTACAGCAAGCGCGATCAAGTGCGGCTGTCGGTCGGCTATCTGTTCTGACCCATCACGCCTGCCGCTCTCGCGCGCAGGTGCATTCATCCAACGAAAAGGAAGTTGTTATGTTGCCGTTTTTGAAAAGTCTGACCACCGCCGCTTTGATCCTTGGCAGTGCTTGCGCCAGTGCCGCCGAGGCCGGCAATGCCGATGAGATCATCCGTCAGGTGCGCGATCGCAATGACGGGAACAGCTTCATGTCCCAGGTTTCGCTGATCCTGCATGACAAGAAAGGCAATACCCGCGTTCGCGAGTTCACCTACCTGCAAAAGGATTACGCGGACAGCGACAAGTTCAGCATGTACTTTTCCGCGCCGACTGACGTGCGTGACGTTGCCTTCCACATCGAAAACCCGCACGAAACCCTCGGCCTGGAAGACAGCCAGTGGATGTACCTGCCAGTCAGCCGCCAGACCCGCCGCATCTCCACTACCGACAAGCGTGGCTCGTTCATGGGCAGTGAGTATTCGTACGCTGATCTGGACAAGATCCGCGTCAAGGATTACTCGCAGAAACTCGTGGGTGAAGAGCAGATCAAGGGCCGCGACTGCTACGTGATCGAGCGTGAACCGGCATCTCCCGAGGTGCTGGCCAAGACCGGTTACAACAAGCTGAAAGTGTGGATCGACAAGCAGAATTTCCTGGTCATGCGTCAGGACTTCTTCGACGTCAAAGGTGTGCTGATCAAGCAGATGCGCACGCAGAAAGTCGCGACCATCGACTCGATCGACAGCATCGTGCTCAGTGAGACCGAGCATTTCATCGACGGCACCCGTTCGGAAATGCGCTTCAACCAGTTGCAGTACAACGTCTCGCTGGAAGATCGCCTGTTCACCCAGACCGCCATCAAGCGCGGGCTGAAAACCGGTGACCTGCCGGAATTTGCCGTGTCTGCCCGCTAAGCGCCGCCCCCGACGAACTGGAACCCTTGATCATGGAAAGATATCTGAATTTCGTCGAGCGCTATGCGCGGGCGATTGTTTTCCTGCTGGTGGCGATTACGGCGTATTTCACCTATACGCTGGGCGCGCTGGTGTCCGACACCAACCCTTATCTGCTCAAGGAAAGCCACCCGGCGCGCAAGACCATCATCGATTTGCAGGGTGAGTTCACCGGCACGTTCGACTCGGTGATGGTGGCGCTGAACAATCCACAGACGGTGTTCAACAAAACCACGCTCAACGCGCTGTTTTCGATGTCGCAGTCGGTGCGCAAGATGATTCTGGCCAACGATGCCGACAAGGAGCAGTTGGCGCAAATCGTGGCCCGGCATGCAGACGACAGCCGTGCGCAGTTGTTGACCCGGGACATTCTCGAGGGTGGCTTTTCGCAGAACGATTACGCCAACGCCAAGGCATTGCGTGATCATGCTCAGAGCCAGAACTGGGACGCCCATGATCAGTTGTTCCTGACCTTTCTCGCCGAGCGGATCAACCCGATCCGCGAAATGGCCTCGATGGGCGACCTGGAAAACATCGTCCTGACCGACGACGGTGAGCTGTTGATTCACAAAACCCTGAATGCCTATGACATGGACCCGGCGCTGGTCGAGTCGCAGATCATGGGCAACGAATTGATGGTCGACGGGGTGGTGTCCAAAGACAAGAAAGTCGCGATGCTGGTGGCCGAGCTCGGCACCAAGCAGGACGACGCTCAGGCGCAACTGCGGGCTTATCAGATCGTGCGCGGCATCGTTGCGCAATATCAGGCCGAGCACCCGGAGTACAAGGACGAAATCTTCATTGCCGGCATGCCGATCTTTATCGCCGCGCAGCAGGAAATCATTGATCACGACCTGGCCGTGCTTTTTCCGATCGTGTTTTTGCTGATCACACTGCTGCTGATCTTCTTCTTTCGCAAACCGCTGGGCGTGCTGTTGCCGCTGTTCAACATTCTGTTCTGCACCATCTGGACCTTGGGCCTGATGGCGCTATTGCGCGTGCCGTTCGACCTGCTGACCAGTGTGCTGCCGGTGTTCCTGTTCACCATCTGCTGCTCGGATGCGATCCACGTGATGGCTGAGTATTACGAGCAGAAAAACGCCGGCAAGAGCAATCGCGAGGCCAACCGCGAAACCCAGCGCTTGATGGTGGTGCCGGTGGTGTTGACGACCGTGACGACCATCGCCACGTTCATGATTTCCACCACCAACAACATTGTCAGCATCCGCAATTTCGGCGTGTTCATGTCCATCGGCCTGACCGCGGCGCTGATCATTTCGCTGTTGCTGATTCCGGCGTGGATCTCGATCTGGGGCAAGGATCAGCCGCAGCAAGCCAAGGCTGTCGTGCACCAGGAATCGATCATCTCGCGGTATCTGGTGGCGTTCTGTGCCTGGATGATCCGCTTTCGCAAACCGGTCCTGATGGTCATGCTGCCGCTGCTGGCACTGGCCACGGTGTTCACGTTCCGCGTCGATATCGAAGACTCCGGCATCGCCTACTTCAAGCCGGAAAGCCACATTCGCGTGTCCGATCAGTTCATCAACCACGCCAAAGTGGCGGGGACGGCGCCGGGCTGGATCGCCATCGACAGCAAAGAACCACGCGGCGTGCTGACCACCGAAGTGGTGCAGTTCATCGACAAGCTCGACCACTTCATCAAACAGCAACCGAACGTCAGTTACGGCTACTCGCTGGCCACGTACGTCAAGCGCATGAACCTGGTGCTCAACGACATGAACCCGGATTATCTGCGGGTGCCGAATGCCGTGGAGAAGGTCACGTCAGTCAATGACGACGGGCAGGTCGAGCGTTTTGAAGTACCGGGCAATTCGCTGATCGAGCAGCACGTGATGCTGTTCGAAAACGGTGGCGGTTCGGACCTGAACAACGTGCTCAACGCCGATTTCTCCAAGGCCTTGACCCTGTACACCATGACCTCGTCGGTCGCCAGCGACTATCAGGGCATGCTCGACCGCCTCGATGCCTGGTTGCTGATCAATAAACCGGCCAACCTGGAGGTGACCCACGCCGGTACACCGTTGATCTGGACGGGTGTACTGCAGGAAATCACTCAGGGCCAGGTGCTGAGTTTTTCCCTGGCCTTGCTGGTCGTTACGCTGATGATGATGTACTGGCTCAAATCGGTGCGCCTCGGGGTGCTCGGCATGCTGACCTTGCTGACCACCTCGGTGACGGTCTACGGCTTTATGTTCCTGTTCGGCATCGAGCTGAACATCGGCACGACGCTGGTGACGTTCCTCGTGGTCGGCGTGGTCGATTACGCGGTGCACCTGCTGTCACGCATCAAGTTGCTGGTGCAGCAGGGTATTGAAATCGACGCGGCTATTTTGCAGGCGATGCACAGCGTCGGCCGTTCGACGGTGATCAACGTGGTGATCTTCTCCGTAGGCTTCATGGCGCTGCTGTTTTCCGACTTCAAGCCGATTGTCGATCTCGGCGCATTGGTGGCGATGGCGCTGTTTTCCAGCGGGGTCATGACCATTGTCCTGGTGACGCTGGTATCGCCGTGGTTCTTTGCGGCGATTGCGCCGGTGCATGCGCCGGTTCAAGCGCTGCGCACAGAAGGGGAGGCGGTACCGGGCTGACTCGCCAACGACCGGGCGCGCCTGCCCTGAGACGACAGGCGAGCCCGGTCATGCGGCGCAGAAGGGTTTTCAGTTCAGTGTATTGACCGGGTTTTTTTCGCCATAACGGGCAATGCGCTCGAACTGGCATTCCTGGCGCGCATCGTTGAGGTTGCTTTCGAACGCTTCGAGGCCGTCGTGCAATTGCTGCAAATCGCCGATCTGGGTCACCAGTTCGGCTTTTTTTTCGGCAATGGCTCGTTGCGCCATGTCCCACGGGAATTCGTCGCCGCGGTAGTTGTTGAGGATCACCTGCAGCTCTTTGAGCTTGAAGCCCAATTGCTGGGCGCACTTGATGAACGTCAACACCTCGACACTTTGCTGGCTGTAGATGCGGTATTTGCCTTCACGCTTGGGTTCGGGCAACAGGCCGATTTCTTCGTAGTGGCGAATGCTTTTGACAGTGGTGCCCGACAGCTGGGCGGCTTTGCCGATATACATAAAGGTCCGTCTCGATGGTCAAACATAGCGTAGCGCGATCAGGCGTCATGCCGGATCGGCGGCGATTATATGTCCAATACCATCTGAAAATTGCAACTGCGCGTAAATGACGTGCACAGGCGACGGACGGGCTCGTGGAGGGAACCCGAAGAGGCACTGACGGCGGCTTGTGCGCCGTCAGTTGAGGCGGCTGGAAAACCTTAGACGGCGGCGGTCACGCGCGCCTTTTCCAGCCAGGCATCGCGCTGGTTTGGCTTGGAGCCAAGGATCGGCCCGAAGGTCAGCGTCTTCAGTGGCTTGATGCCGCAGAATTCCAGCGTGGTCTTGCGCATCTGATTCAGCCCCGGCATGCCATAGATCCATTTGTAGTACCAGTACGGCGTGTCCATGGTCACCAGCAAATGCGCGGTGCGGCCCTTGAGCAGCTTGTCGGGGAAGGCTTTTCCTTCGCGGTATTTGAAAGCGAAACCCGGCAGGAAAATCCGGTCGACGAAGCCTTTCAACAGTGCCGGAATCCCGCCCCACCAGATCGGATAGACGAATGTCAGGTGCTCGGCCCAGGTGATATCGGCCTGGGCTTGCAGCAGGTCCGGTTCCAGTGGCTGCACCTTGTTGTAGCCTTCGTGCAGGACCGGGTCGAACTCCAGTGCATCCAGACGCAACAGCCGCACCTCATGCCCGGCGTCCTTGGCGGCCTGAACGTAAGTCTCACTCAATGCCCCGCAAAAGCTGTCGGTGGAGGGGTGACCCAGTATCACGAGCATTCGTTTGCTCATTGTGTGTACTCCTGAAATGAAGCTCACAGGATAGAGTCTGCCCCTAGCGGTAGAGTCAAGGCACCAGCGCATCAAACAAGGCCCGGGCGTAACCGGGCAGGTGGTCGAAATCCCGTGCGCACAGTTGCAAGGTGCGATGGGCCCAGACTTCGTCCAGCGGCCGGCACGTTACCGAGTGCACCGCCGCCCAGCGCTCGATGGCTACCTTGGGCACGATGGCCAGCCCCGCACCTCGCGCCACCATGCGCATGACGCCCTCGAAGCCATCGGCGCGGATCCGGATCGACATGCGCTGGCCGATGTGCAGCGCTTGTTCCTCCAGGTGAATGGCCAGCGCGCTGTGGCTGCCAAGCGCCACATAGTCGTGCGCCAGGGTTTCACCAAACGTCAGCGACGCCTGACTCGCCAAAACATGGTCTGGGGGGAGGATCAGCACCAATGGATCATCGCGAAAGGGTCGGGTTTGCAGACCGTGGGTGTCGACCGCATCGGAGACGATCCCGAGGTCCGCCGCGCCCTGACGCAAGGCGTGGGTGATGCGCGCGCTGGGCAGTTCCTGCAAGTCGATGTCGAGATTGGGGTGATCACGCAGGAAGTCCGCGAGTACTTCCGGCAGGTATTCGGTGATCGCCGTGGTGTTGCACAGTAAGCGCACCTGACCTTTGACGCCTTGGGCATAGTCGGCCAGATCCTGCTGCAGGCGTTCGGCCTGTTGCAGGAGGATGCGCGCGTGCTGGGCCAGCGCCTTTCCGGCGGCCGTCGGTGTGACGCCACGGCGGCCGCGCTCAAGGAAATCGCTGCCGAGCGAGGCTTCCATGGCGCGGATTCTGGCGCTGGCGGCGGCCAGGGATAAATGGCTTCGGGCGGCGCCGGCGGTGATATTGCCGGTGTCGAGGATGTGCAGATAGAGGCGCAGGTCGGTGAGGTCGAAGTGCATGGTTGGCAGCCTCTGGTTTTTGTGGTGTCTGGGCGGCCCCCTTCGCGAGCAGGCTCGCTCCCACATTGGATGGGTGTCGTACACAAATCCCCTGTGGGAGCGAGCCTGCTCGCGAAGGGGCCAGAAGACTCAATGGAAAAATCAGCCTCTTGCTAAAAGAGAGGCAGCCTCAGTATATGGCAGATTTTCAGCCAACCCGGACTGGCGCAGAGTAGCGCCATGAACACTCTCACAGACTTCTACCAACACCTCGGTCTAGCCCTGTCCTTGCTGGTCATCACGACCTTCATCCTCGCCGGCCTGATCAAAGGCGTCATCGGCCTCGGCCTGCCCACCGTTGCCATGGGCTTGCTCGGTCTGGCTATGGCGCCGTCGCAGGCAGCCGCACTGCTGATCATCCCGGCAACCCTGACCAATGTCTGGCAACTGGCATTCGGCGGACATTTGAAAGGACTGATCAAACGCCTCTGGCCGATGCTGCTGATGATCTTTCTCGGCACCGGCGTCGGCACAATGTGGATCGGCATGGCAGCCGGGCAGTGGGTGGTACGCGGACTCGGCGCGGCACTGTTGCTCTATGCGTTGAGCGGATTGTTTTTGCCAACGCTGAGTGTCAATCCACGTCATGAAGGCTGGCTGGGTCCGGCGTGCGGTTTGATCACGGGTGTCATCACTTCGGCCACCGGCGTCTTCGTGATCCCGGCGGTGCCGTACCTGCAAGCGCTGGGGTTAAATCGCGATCAACTGGTGCAGGCGCTGGGCCTGTCCTTCACCGTTTCAACGTTGGCACTGGCCGCTGGATTGCTCTGGCGCGGCGCCCTAGGTGGCGGCGAACTCACGGCCTCACTGCTGGCGTTGATCCCGGCGGTGCTGGGCATGTTGCTCGGTCAATGGCTGCGCCAGAGGATCAGCGCCCTGCTGTTCAAGCGGGTGTTCTTCATCGGTCTGGGCGCGCTCGGCGCCCATTTATTGATCTGCGGTTAGCCGAGGCCTCGCTGAGCATTTCAATCTGGCGGATATCAAAATCACGCTCCAGATAATCCATGCGTCGCTCAAAGAATGCCTTCATGTGCGGCAGATTCGAGTGCACGTCGAGATGCGCCTGGGACGCCCAGATCTCGTAGAAGATGAACAGCGTCGGATCTTCCTTGTCGCGCAGCATGTGGTACTCGATACAACCCGGCTCAGCGCGACTCGGCTCGACATAGGCGCGAAATAGCGCTTCGAAAGCCTCGGCTTTTTCCGGGCGGGTCTTGGCGTGCAGGATAAAACCCAAGCGTTCACTCATCACAACGACTCCTAAAATTCAGAATGCCGCGGATGTTATTGCAACAATCAACGATAGATTCGTGCCTTTTGATCAAATGTATTTTGCGCAATCAGGCCTTATTCCGCGCGAGGCGGATCGTTAACCTGCCGCCATTCCAGTTTCCCTTCTCCATCCAGCCCACTGGCTGCGCCGAGGCTTTCTCATGAAAAAAGTGCTGTTGCTCAATGGCGGTAAAAAATTCGCTCACTCCGACGGTCGCTACAACGCCACCCTGCATGAGGCCGCGCTGAGCGTGCTCGATCGTGGCGGTGTCGATGTGAAAACCACGTTCATCGACGAGGGCTACGACGTTGCCGAAGAGGTGGCGAAATTTCTCTGGGCCGACGTGATCATTTATCAGATGCCTGGCTGGTGGATGGGCGCGCCATGGACGGTGAAAAAGTACCTCGACGAAGTCTTCACCGAGGGCCACGGCAGCCTCTACGCCAGCGATGGCCGCACCCGTTCCGATGCGTCGCAGAAGTACGGCAGCGGTGGCCTGATTCAGGGCAAGCAATACATGCTGTCGCTGACCTGGAATGCACCGCAGCAGGCGTTCGATGACCCGACTGACTTCTTTGAAGCCAAAGGCGTGGATGCGGTGTACTTCCCGTTTCACAAGGCCAATGAATTTTTGGGTATGACCGGGTTGCCGACCTTTTTGTGTGTCGACGTGATGAAACGTCCGAACATCGAGGCTGATGTGGCGCGTTATGAGCAGCATTTGACCGAGGTGTTTGGTCTCAAGGGCTGAATGGTTTCGGGCTACTATCGGTGGTAACAGCAAAAGATCGCAGCCTGCGGCAGCTCCTACAGAGAGTTGCAGTCATCGGCGATCTTGGCGATTTCAAAGAGGACACCCGTGAAAGCCAGATCCGATGAGTTGCAGATTTTCGTCTGCGTGATCGAATGCGGTTCGATTTCCGCCGCCGCCGAACAGGTCGGGCAAACGCCGTCGGCGGTCAGTCGTACGTTGTCGAAGCTGGAAGCCAAGCTCGACACCACGCTGATCAACCGCACCACGCGGCGCATGGATCTGACCGAAGAGGGCAAGTACTTCTTCGAGCAGGCCAAGCTGATTCTCGATCAGATGGAGCAACTCGAAGAGCGCCTGTCCTCGCGCCAGCAAACCCCATCCGGGCGCTTGCGGATCAATGCCGCATCACCGTTCATGCTCCACGCGGTGGTCCCGTACATCGACGAATTCCGTCGGCTCTATCCGGACATCCAGCTCGAACTCAACAGCAATGACCTGATCATTGACCTGCTGGAACAAAGCACCGACATCGCCATCCGTATCGGCACTCTCGCCGATTCGACGCTGCACGCGCGCTCGCTCGGCTGCAGCCCGCTGTTGATCGTCGCCAGCCCCGCCTACCTGGAAAAACATGGCGCGCCGCAGCAAGTCGCCGATCTGAGCGAACACACCTTGCTTGGCTTCACCCAGAACGAAGGCCTCAATCAATGGCCGCTGCGCTATGTGCACGGCGACCGCTGGCCGATCACCCCGGCGATCAGTGCTTCCAGCGGCGAGACCGTGCGCCATTTGGCGCTGGAAGGGCAGGGCATCGCTTGCCTGTCGCACTTCATGACCATCGATGACATCCGTGCCGGGCGCCTGAAAGTCCTGCTCGGCGAATTCAACAGCGGTTATCGCCAGCCAATCAACGCCGTTTACTACCGTAACTCGCAACTGGCGCTGCGCATTCAATGCTTCCTCGACTTCATCCAGAGCAAACTCGCGGCTTACGCCAGCGCCGACTTCAAGGGCTGATTCGTGACCTCTGCGCAAGAGTGAATTGGGCGGGGACGGGTTTTTCCCCCCGGCTCACGGGCAGATACTCGTCCCATCACTTACTCACGCAGGGAGTTTCTCCATGAACGTATTCGTCACCGGCGCTGCCGGTTTTATCGGCGGCTCGATCGCTACCGGTCTGGTCAAGGCCGGGCATCAAGTCACCGGTCTGGTGCGCAGCGCCGAACAGGCTGAAGAGCTGAAAGCCATCGGGATCACCCCGGTCATCGGCACTCTCGACGACAAAACACTGCTCGCCGAACAGGCCCGCGCTGCCGACGCGGTGATCAACGCCGCCAGCAGCGACCATCGCGGTGCAGTTGAAGCGTTGCTCGATGCCTTGCGCGGTTCGAACAAAGTGTTCCTGCACACCAGCGGTTCGAGCATCGTCGGTGATGCCTCGGGCGGTAAATCCAGCGATGTCATCTACTACGAGGACAATCTGCCGGAGCCGACCGTCGACAAGGCCGCCCGCGTGGCCATCGACAACCTGATCCTCGCGGCGGCGAAGGACGGCGTGAATTCCGCCGTTATCTGCAACACGCTGATCTACGGCCACAGCCTGGGCGTCAATCGCGACAGCGTGCAATTGCCACGACTGCTCAAGCAAGCACGCAAAAGCGGCGTGGTGCGCCACGTCGGTACCGGCCAGAACATCTGGTCCAACGTGCACATCGAAGACGTCGTCGCCCTCTACCTGCTAGCGCTGACCAAGAACGTCCCGGGCACGTTCTACTTTGTCGAAAGCGGCGAAGCCTCGTTCATCGACATGACCACCGCCATGGCCGAAGCGCTGAACCTGGGCCAACCACAAGACTGGCCACTGAAAGACGCCGAAGCCGAATGGGGCTACGAAATGGCCAACTACGGCCTCGGCTCCAACAGCCGCGTACGCGGCAAACACGCCCGTGAACTGCTGGGCTGGGCACCGAAGCGCACGTCGGTGGTTGAATGGATTCGTAACGAAATGGTGTGAGTCGTCCACCGGCTCCCACAGGTTTTGCGCATTCTGTCTGGAGGAATGCGATCAAAACTGTAGGAGCGAGCCTGCTCGCGAAAGCGCTGGATCAGTCGGCAGAGATGGTGAATGTGAAGCCGCCTTCGCGAGCAGGCTCGCTCCCACATTGGTTTCTCGTTCACCGAAAGGTCATGTAAATCCTGCCCCCTGACTTTCATTAATCACGACAAGACATATCCATCAGCGACACGCCTTGCCTCTCCACGAAAATTACTTTCATGCGGTTTGAAATCTCGATCTCGAAATGATTTATGAGTTTCACAACCCATTCGAACGTGACCCTTTCGAGGAGTACCGCATGACGCCTTCCTTCGGCTATTGGCTGCTGGTGTATGCCGCCGTCGCCATCATTGCGCTGATCGTGTTGATCGCCCGTTACCGGCTCAATCCGTTTATCGTCATCACCCTGATTTCCATTGGTCTTGCGCTGGTCGCGGGGATGCCGCCGTCGGGTGTGGTGGGGGCGTATGAAGCAGGGGTGGGCAAGACGCTGGGGCATATTGCGCTGGTGGTGGCACTGGGGACGATGCTCGGCAAGATGATGGCCGAGTCCGGTGGCGCCGAGCAAATGGCGCGCACGCTGATCGATAAATTCGGCGAGAAGAATGCGCACTGGGCGATGGTTTGCATTGCGTTTCTGGTCGGGCTGCCGCTGTTCTTCGAGGTCGGTTTCGTCTTGTTGGTGCCGATTGCCTTTACCGTGGCGCGCCGCGTCGGCGTGTCGATTCTGATGGTCGGTTTGCCGATGGTTGCCGGCCTGTCGGTGGTGCATGCGCTGGTGCCGCCGCATCCGGCGGCGATGCTCGCGGTGCAGGCCTATCAGGCGTCGGTCGGGCAGACCTTGCTGTATGCGATTGCCATCGGCATTCCCACCGCGATCATTGCCGGGCCGCTGTACGCCAAATTCATCGTGCCGCGCATTCAATTGCCGGCGGATAACCCGCTGGAAAAACAATTCCTCGACCGCGAACCGCGCGACAAACTGCCGGGTTTCGGCATCACCATGGCGACCATTCTATTGCCCGTGGTGTTGATGTTGATCGGCGGCTGGGCCAACCTGATTTCCACCCCGGGCAGCGGTTTCAATCAGTTTCTGTTGTTCATCGGCAACTCGGTGATTGCGCTGTTGCTGGCGACCTTGTTGAGCTTCTGGACGTTGGGCATCGCCCAGGGTTTCAACCGTGAATCGATCCTCAAATTCACCAACGAATGCCTGGCACCCACCGCCAGTATCACCTTGCTGGTCGGTGCCGGTGGTGGCTTGAACCGCATTCTGGTCGACGCTGGCGTCACCGATCAGATCGTCGGCCTCGCCCACGAATTCCAGCTGTCGCCGCTGATCATGGGCTGGCTGTTCGCCGCGCTGATGCGTATCGCCACCGGTTCGGCAACCGTGGCGATGACCACCGCGTCCGGCGTGGTCGCGCCAGTGGCCATTGGTCTGGGTTATCCACACCCTGAGCTGTTGGTGCTGGCGACCGGCGCGGGCTCGGTTATCTTTTCTCACGTCAACTACGGCGGCTTCTGGTTGATCAAGGAATACTTCAACATGACGGTCGCGCAGACGTTCAAGACCTGGACCGTGCTCGAGACGCTGATCTCGATAGTCGCGTTCGGCCTGACCGTCGGCCTTTCTTACCTGCTGTAACCGGAGCCCGCCGCCCATGGACATCCTCTACCAGATCCGCGCCCGTCAGGATTCCTTCAGCGCCGGTGAAGGCCGCATCGCCCGTTTGATGCTCGATGACGTTGGTTTCGCCGCCAGCGCCAGCCTCGAAGACCTCGCGCAACGCGCCGAAGTCAGCACCGCCACGCTGTCGCGTTTCGCCCGCACCGTAGGCTGCCGCGACTTGCGTGATCTGCGCCTGCAACTGGCTCAGGCCAGCGGCGTTGGCAGCCGTTTTCTCGACCCGGCAGGCACGCCTGAGCAGTCGGCGTTCTACGGGCAGATCGTCGGTGATATCGAAACCACGCTGCGCCAGCATCTGGCCGGGTTCGACGAGTCACGCTTTGCCGATGCGGTGAAGATGCTCGGCCAGGCACGAATGATTCACGCCTTCGGCCTGGGCGGTTGCTCGACCCTGTGCAGCGACGAATTGCAGGTACGCCTGGTGCGCCTCGGCTACCCGATTGCGGTGTGTCACGACGCGGTGATGATGCGCGTCACCGCCGCCAGCCTGAATTCCGAGCAAGTGCTCATCGTCTGTTCGCTGACCGGCATCACCCCGGAGTTGCTTGAGACTGTCGAACTGGCACGTAACTATGGTGCGCGCATTCTGGCGATCACCCGCGCCGATTCGCCGCTGGCGCAACTGGCCGACATTGTCCTGCCCCTGCAAGGTGCGGAAACCTCATTCATCTACAAACCGACGGCGGCGCGCTACGGCATGTTGCTCGCCATCGACGTGCTCGCCACTGAGCTGGCGCTGGCCAATCCTGAAGACAATCAAGAACGTCTGCGGCGGATCAAACTCGCCCTCGACGAATACCGTGGCGGCGACGATCACCTGCCGCTGGGAGACTGACATGCTGTACGACACCCTGATTCGCAATGCCCTGATCATCGATGGTAGCAACGTGCCCGGTTACCGCGCCGACGTGGCGATTCGCGAGGGTCGCATCGAGCGTATCGGCGACTTGCACGATGCCACGGCGACCGAAGAAATCGACGCGGCCGGGCGCGTGCTGGCGCCGGGTTTCATCGATGTACACACCCATGACGACACCGTGGTTATCCGGCAGCCAGAGATGCTGCCCAAGCTCAGCCAGGGCGTGACCACGGTGATTGTCGGTAACTGCGGGATCAGCGCCTCGCCAGTCAGTCTGAAAGGCAATCCGCCGGATCCGATGAACTTGCTCGGCACGGCGGCGGCGTTCATTTATCCACGGTTCAGTGATTACCGCGCTGCGGTTGAAGCGGCCAATACCACGTTGAACGTTGCCGCGTTGGTTGGCCATACGGCGCTGCGCAGCAATCATCTGGATGACCTGTTCCGCACCGCCACGCCGGATGAAATCGCCGCGATGCGTGAGCAACTGCGCGAAAGTCTTGAGGCCGGTGCATTGGGTTTATCCACAGGCCTGGCGTACGCCAGCGCCTACAACGCTTCCACCGATGAAGTGATGCAACTGACCGAAGAACTCACGGCCTTTGGCGCGGTGTACACCACCCATTTGCGCAGCGAATTTGCCCCGGTTCTGGAAGCGATGGATGAGGCTTTTCAAATCGGTCGACATGCGAAATCGCCAGTGATCATTTCCCACCTCAAATGTGCCGGTGTCGGTAACTGGGGGCGCAGTCCCGAGCTGCTTGCATCATTGGAAGAGGCCGCGAAAACCCACCCGGTCGGCTGCGATTGCTACCCGTATGCGGCGAGTTCTTCGACGCTGGATCTGAAGCAAGTCACCGATGCGCATCGCATCACCATCACCTGGTCGACGCCGCACCCCGAGGTCAGCGGCCGCGACCTGATCGACATTGCCGCCGAATGGAACGTGCCGCTACTCGACGCCGCCAAACGCCTGCAACCGGCCGGCGCGGTGTACTACGGCATGGACGAGGCGGATGTACGAAGAATCCTCGCGCATCCGTTATCGATGGTCGGGTCTGACGGACTGCCCGAAGATCCGTTTCCGCATCCGCGCCTGTGGGGCGCTTTCCCACGGGTGTTGGGACATTTCAGTCGTGATGTCGGGCTGTTTCCGCTGCACACCGCCGTGCACAAGATGACTGGACTGTCGGCGGCGCGATTCGGGCTGAAAGAGCGCGGTGAGATTCGTGAAGGTTATTGGGCGGATCTGGTGTTATTCGACCCGGCTACCGTGCGTGATGTAGCCGACTTCCACGACCCGCAACGTGCGGCGCAGGGCATCGATGGCGTGTGGATCAACGGTGTTTTGAGTTATCGCGATGGGCAGGCGAATGGTCGCAGGGAAGGGCGCTTTCTCGCGCGACAGGGTGATCTGCGCGACAATTTTCACTGAGGTTTCGCGGACTGCGTCACAGTGATGGCACATTGCGACTAAAGAAAGTCATCAACAGGCCGAATTGCTGACATCCACCCCGTCTACACTGTGGGGCCAATCAGTCAGGGAGCACCCCATGAGCTTCGGCAAAACCACCCCGATCCTGCGGATCTTCGATGAAGCCAAAGCTGTCGAGTTTTACGTCGACTTCCTCGGTTTCAAGATCGACTGGCAGCATCGCTTCGAGGCGAATTTTCCGTTGTATCTGCAGGTGTCGCGCGGCGAGTGTGTGTTGCATTTGTCCGAGCATCATGGCGATGCGTGCCCGGGTTCGGCGCTGCGTATCGAGACGGACGAGCTGGAGGCGTTTCAGCAGCAGTTGGAGGCCAAGGATTACAAGTTTTCGCACCCGGGGATTCAGGCGATGCCTTGGGGGAGCCAGGACATGACCATCGTCGATCCGTTTGGTAATCGGTTGGTGTTTACCAACGCGATCAGCCTCTGAAGCGAAAAGCCCCTCACCCTAACCCTCTCCCAGAGGGAGAGGGGACTGACCGAGTTGTCTGACGCTATGCACCGACCTGAAAGATCTGCAGCGATTATGGATTCACAGCAGCACTTTCAGGTCGGTGTATTTAGCGAACATCCCACTGTTGGCCCCTCACCCTAGCCCTCTCCCGGAGGGAGAGGGGACTGACCGAGTTGTCTGGCGCTATCCACCGACCTGCAAGACCGAGTCGATTATGGATTCACCGCAGCACTTTCAGGTCGGCGTATCTAATCAATATTCCCCGTTCGGCCCCCTCTCCCTCCGGGAGAGGGCTGGGGTGAGGGGAAAATGACACACCACAAAAAGAAGCCCGCCATCCAACCTTTCCAGTTGGGCAGCGGGCTTCTTCGTTACTCGGTCGGCACTAACCTGTCCAACACGCGATTGACGGCCATTTCCGCCACCATCACCACTTGCGCAATGCCCTGCAGGGTTTTGCGGTGAGTGCCTTCAACCTGCGCGGCATGGTTGTTGAGCATGACCGTCGCCGAACCCAGGGTTTCGCTGGCGTCGGCCAGCAGTGATTCGGTGTCGGCATTGGGGTTGGCCATGTACAGCGTGTTGGGGGTGTAGGGCGTGGCCATGAGGTCGGCGTTCGTCGGACCGAGATAATGGTCGAGCGCGCGCTCGGCGGCTTCGTGGAATTTCTTCGAATCGGCGGATTCGTAGGGGGAGGCCGGGTCAGTGACCGGCGGGTTTGGCGTTATCTTGAACATAGCTGTGTTCCCTTTGTTGAGCGGCAACCCTTTGGCTACTAAACGAAAGGGTGGCAGCTGTACGCAGGTTAGTAGACCGGGGAACTCAGCTAAGCCGGCGCGCCGAAGCGCCCTGCGTACAGCCACCATATAGCTCAGGTGCGGGAGCACCTGTGATGAGTGTACGACCAGCAGAGTTACCACCGGGCTACTAAACCCGATCACTGGGAATCAGTGACGCAATCAAGTTACGCAGCATGCTCAGGGCGCACAAGCCGGCGGATTCTGGCTTAGGCGTAGGTTACGGCGCAAGGATTTGTGGGCTGTTTCGCGTAACGCTGAGTGTCTTTAAACACCTGTGATGCTGGATGTTTATTGCGCTCAAGTATCGAAGATTTACCTGTAGGAATCGGGTGCGGCAACTGGCGCATTCGCGAGCAGGCTCGCTCCCACAGTTGATCTCCGTTGTTCACAAAGTTGATGTTCACCGCCGGCCCAATGTGGGAGCGAGCTTGCTCGCGAAGAGGCCGGAACAATCACCCGCGATGCATCTGCCGAAACTCCCCCGGCGGCATCCCCCGCCGACTCTTGAACGTGCGATGAAACGACCTCGGTTCGGTAAACCCCAGATACTGCGCAATGTCCTGAATCGGCAGCGCGCTGTTGAGCAAATAATGCTCAGCCAGTTCCTGGCGCAGGTCATCGAGAATCTGCTGATACGACGTCCCCGCCTGATGCAACTGCCGCTGCAACGTACGCACGGAAACGGCGAGCTGCTCGGCGACCTGCTCCTTGCGCGGCAGACCTTCCTTGAGCAACTGCCGCAGAATGTTTTTCACCTGCTGTTCCAGCGACGCATCCTCCAGCGTCGCCATCAATCCCATCGCGTGTTCTTCCAGCGTGCGCAGCAACTGCGCATCCGCCTGGCGCAACGGCAACTGCAAATACGCCAGCGGCACGACCAGCGCCGAATACGGCTGATCGAACAACACCGGGCAATCGAAAAACGCTTCGTACTGCGCCGGCGTGGCCTCGGCCGGGCATGAATGTTCCAGCCAGACCCCGGCCGGCGACATCTGTGTATCGGCAATCCAGCGTGCATAGTGCAGCCACGACCCCATCACGTTTTCCACCAGATGCCGACGAATTCGCGGGCGCTGATAGCGACAGGTCCAGATCAGATGCACATGGCCGTCCTGCACCTCGGCGCGGCTGACGCCCATGTCCCCCACCAGTTTCTCGAACGGCATGATCCGGCTCATCGCATCGCCGAGAGTCGCGCAGTTCATGGTGATGTAACCGAGCACGCTCCACGAATTGGGCAGGACGAAATTCGCCGCGTTGAGCCCGAACAACGGATCACCCGAGTGCTCGCAGAAATAATCCAGCAAGCGTTCATGCGCCTCACCGGGCAAACGCAGGGTGTTGTCGCTCAACTGCTGCGCCTGCAAACCCGCCGCCGCCAACGCCGGCTCGATGGCCATGCCCAGTTGTTCGGCATGGCGCAGGTACTTGAGCAGCGGCGGAACCGAGGTGAAGCCAAGCGATTGCATGATCCCATTCCTTTGATCAATGGCGGCGAAGACGGACGAAATAGCCTGAAAGGTAATTTGAAACCCCGACTAAAGTAAATGGCTGACGCTTGCGCGACGTTTGACTCAATTGGCTACACGAACTGGCCGGATGCGACCGTGACACTTTGCGGCCGCTGGCTAGTATGGGGGCCTGAAATATCACTGATCTGACGGTTAGAAGGACACACGCATGCGACGCTGGAACGGCTGGGGAGATGCAACCACGGTGGTCGAACTGCCGGCCCAGGGCGCGGAGTTTCTTCATGAGCGACTGGGCGAGGGGCGCGCGCTGCCCGATGCCACGCTTGAAGCGGCATTGACGCGTGTGCCGGCCTCGCGGTTGTCGGCGCACACTTTGTACAGCATCGATGCTCATGATCGTTTGTTGCATGCGCGGGGCCAGAGTCTGCCGGACTGGCTGGCGTTGCGCGAAGGTGCGCTGGGCAATTATCCGGATGCTGTGGCGTTCCCCGAGACCGCTGAACATATTCGCCAATTGCTGGCGCTCGCTCACGAACAGGACCTGTGCCTTATCCCCTATGGCGGCGGCACATCGGTGGCCGGCCACATCAATCCACCGGATTCGGCGCGGCCAGTGGTGACGGTGTCGCTGGCGCGGATGAATCGCCTGATCGACCTCGACGAACAGAGCCTGCTGGCGACGTTTGGTCCCGGTGCGAGTGGGCCGCAGGTGGAAAGTCAGTTGCGGGCGCGGGGCTACACCCTGGGGCATTTCCCGCAGTCGTGGGAGTTGTCGACGCTGGGCGGTTGGGTGGCCAGCCGTTCCAGCGGTCAGCAGTCGTTGCGCTATGGCCGGATCGAGCAGTTATTTGCTGGCGGGACATTGGAAACCTTTGCCGGGCCGATGAACATTCCTACCTTCCCGGCCTCTGCCGCCGGGCCTGATCTGCGCGAAGTGGTGCTCGGTTGCGAGGGACGTTTCGGGATCATTTCCGAGGTCAAGGTGCGGGTCAGCGCCTTGCCCGCCGATGAGCGTTTCTACGGTGTGTTTCTACCTGATTGGCCGCAGGCACTCAGCGCCATCCGCCAATTGGCTCAGGCGCGCGTACCGCTGTCGATGCTGCGCCTGTCCAACGCCGTGGAAACCGAAACGCAACTGGCGCTGGCCGGTCATCCGCAACAAATCGCCTGGCTGGAAAAGTACCTGAACCTGCGAGGCGCAGGCTCGGGCAAATGCCTGCTGACCTTCGGCGTAACCGGCAATCGTCGACAAAACGCACTGTCGCTGAAACAGGCACGACAACACCTCAAAGCCTTCGGCGGCGTCTTCACCGGCACCTTGCTCGGCAAGAAGTGGGCGCAGAACCGTTTCCGTTTTCCTTACCTGCGCGAGAACCTGTGGAATGCCGGTTACGTGGTCGACACCCTCGAAACCGCTACCGACTGGAGCAATGTCGACAACCTGCTCAACCTCATCGAAAACAGCCTGCGCGAGGCCTTGGCCGCCGAGGGCGAACGCGTGCATGTGTTCACCCACCTGTCCCACGTCTACGGCGAAGGTTCGAGCATCTACACCACTTACGTGTTTCGCCCGGCGGCTGACTATCCGGCGACGCTGGCGCGCTGGAAAGCGCTCAAACAGGCGGCCAGCCAGACCATCGTCGACAACCACGGCACCATCAGTCACCAGCACGGCGTCGGCAAGGATCACGCGCCGTACCTGTTGCGTGAGAAGGGCGCGCTGGCGATGGATACCTTGCAGGCGCTGAGCAAACACTTCGATCCGGCCGGGCGCCTCAACCCCGGCACGCTGCTGCCGGAATGACGGCCATGAATCAGGACTGGAACGCCGCATGGCGCCAGCAGATTTTGCCGACGCTGGCCGAGGAAACCTGGGATCTGATCGTCATCGGCGGCGGCATCAGCGGCGCTGGCATTCTGCGTGAAGCCGCGCGCCGAGGTTGGCGCTGCCTGTTGCTGGAGCAGCGCGATTTCGCCTGGGGCACCTCCAGCCGATCATCGAAAATGGTCCATGGCGGTTTGCGTTACATCGCCAAGGGCCAGTGGCGCCTGACCCGCGACTCGGTACGCGAGCGCCAGCGCTTGCTTGACGAAGTCCCGGGACTGGTCGAGCCGATGAGTTTCATGATGCCGCACTATCGCGGCGGCTTTCCCGGACCTCGGGTGTTGGGTGGTTTGCTGAGCGTTTATGACGCCTTGGCCGGGCGTCGCAGCCATCGTTTTCATGATGCGCAACAGCTTCGATATCTGGCGCCAGGGGTGAAGGAAATCGACTTGCTCGGCGGCACCAGTTTTGTCGATGCGCTGACTGATGATGCACGGTTGGTGATGCGTGTGTTGAGCGAAGCGCGGGCTGTTGGCGCTGTCGTGGTCAATGGCGTTCGCGTCGAACATTTGCTGCGAGAAAACGGCCGTGTTTGCGGAGTTCAGATCGAAGATTGCGAGGCGGGCACAACCCTGAAATTGCGCTGCGACGTGCTCGCCGTGGCGACTGGCGCGTGGGCTGAACGCCTGCGGCCGATGGAGGCACCACGGCAATTGCGGCCGTTGCGCGGCAGTCATTTGTTGCTGCCGGGGTGGCGTTTGCCGGTGGCGCAGGCGTTCACGTTTCTGCATGAGCGCGACCGGCGTCCGGTGTTCGTTTTCCCATGGGAGGGCGCGACAGTGGTCGGCACCACGGACCTCGATCACCGTGAGGATCTGGATCAGAGCGCGAGCATCAGCGGCGAAGAGCTCGACTACCTGCTGGCCGCCTGCACGCAACAATTTCCCGGCGCGCAAGTGAGTGCTTCGGATGTGCTGTCGACATGGTCCGGCGTGCGTCCGGTGGTCGGCAGTGCAGCGGGTAATCATCAAGACAAACCCTCGAACGAAACCCGTGAACATGTGCTGTGGCAGGAGCCCGGTTGCGTGACCCTGGCCGGCGGCAAGCTGACCACGTTTCGTCCACAAGCCATCGAAGTGCTAAAGGCCTGCGCGGCCATGCTCGAACGTCCGTTGGTCGATGACGCCGCGCCGGTGTTTGCCGCTGTCCCTGCGCTGGCGATTCCAGAGTTGAGCAGCCATCAGTGGCGACGTCTGGCCGGGCGACATGGGCGCGACTTGCCAAGGCTGGCGCAACTGCTCAGGGAGATCGGTCATGACACGGTCGGCGCTACAGATACGCTATGGGCCGAACTGGCCTTCGCCTGTGAGACGGAAATGATCCTACACCTCGACGATCTGCTCCTGCGCCGCACGCGTCTCGGTCTGCTGTTGCCGCGCGGTGGAGAAGAGTATTTCGCGGCCATCCGCCAGCTCTGCCAGCCACGACTGGGCTGGAGCGACGAACACTGGCAGCAGGAAGAACAGCGTTATCGGGCGTTGTGGCAACGCCATCACGGTTTGCCGGATGCCACGCCTTGATGCCCCTTGAAGAGAGCTCCATGGATAACCACCCGAACAAGCGTTACCTGCTGGCGATCGACAACGGCACCCAGAGCGTGCGCGCGTTGCTCTTCGATCTGCAGGGCAATCTGCTCGGCAAAGGCAAGGTCGAACTGCAGGCGTACTACTCGACGCAACCGGGCTGGGCCGAGCAGGATCCGGAGTATTACTGGGCGAAACTCGGCGAGGCGTGTCAGCAGGTCTGGGCGCAGACCGGCATCGATCGCTCGCAGATCGCCGGCGTTTCCCTGACCACGCAGCGTGGCACGGTGATCAACGTCGATGCCGAAGGCAAGCCATTACGTCCGGCGATTCTGTGGCTCGATCAACGGCAGAGCGAAGTCGAGGGCGGGATCAAAGGGCCGTGGGGCTGGTTGTTCAAACTGGTCGGCGCGCAAGGCACCGTAGATTATTTTCGCGCTCAGGCTGAGGCGAACTGGATCGCCAAGCATCAGCCTGAAGTGTGGGGGGCGACTGACAAATTTTTGCTGCTGTCGGGGTTTCTTACTCATCGACTCTGCGGGCGTTTTGTCGACTCCGTAGGCTGCTGCGTCGGCTATCTGCCGTTCGATTTCAAACGGCTGAAATGGGCCGCGCCGAGTGAATGGAAATGGCAGGCGCTGGCGGTGCGTCCCGAGCAATTGCCGAGCCTGCACAAACCCGGTGAAACCCTCGGCTACATCACCGCTGAAGCCGCTCTCCACACCGGCATTCCCGAAGGCTTGCCGCTGATTGCGGCGGGTGCCGACAAGGCGTGTGAAGTGGTCGGTGCCGGCGTGGTCGATGCGGGCACGGTGTGCCTGTCTTACGGCACCACGGCGACGATCACCAGCACCCGCTCGCGCTATCTGGAAATCGTTCCGTTGATCCCGCCGTACCCCTCGGCGGTGCCCGATCAGTACAACTGCGAGGTGATGATTTATCGCGGTTACTGGATGGTCAGCTGGTTCAAGAACGAGTTTGGGTTGCGTGAGATGCAGCAGGCCAAAGAGCAGGGCATCGAGCCGGAGCAGTTGTTCGATGCGCTGGTCGATGCGGTGCCGCCAGGTTCGATGGGTTTGATGCTGCAGCCGTACTGGTCGCCGGGGATTCGTGAACCGGGTGTCGAGGCGAAAGGCGCGATGATCGGCTTCGGCGATGTGCACACCCGCGCGCATATTTACCGGGCGATTCTTGAGGGGCTGGCGTATGCATTGCGCCAGGGTATGGAAAACATCGAGCGGCGTTCGAAGGTGTCGATCAAGCGGTTGCGCGTGGCCGGTGGCGGCTCGCAGAGTGATGCGGCGATGCAGCTCACGGCGAATATTTTCGGCCTGCCAGCGGAGCGTCCGCATGTGTATGAAGCGTCGGGTCTGGGCGCGGCGATTTGTTGTGCGGTGGGGTTGGGGTTGCACGCGGATTTTCCCACGGCGATCGCGGCGATGACTCGGGTGGGCGCGGTGTTCACCCCGCAGCCCGAGGCGCAGAAAATCTATGAGCAACTGTACAAAGAGGTCTACCTGCGCATGTACCGCCAGCTTAAACCGCTGTATCAAAGCATCCGCAAAATCACCGGTTACCCCGCTTAGCTGACCACCACAAATCCCTTGTAGGAGTGAGCCTGCTCGCGATAGCGGAGGGTCAGCCAGCATCTATTTGACTGACACACCGCTATCGCGAGCAGGCTCACTCCTACAGGGGACGGTGGTGTTTTTGATATCGGGTAATTGGCGCCATCGGAGACTTTTTCTGGTGAGATCGGACAGTGTCAGCGGCGGGGTCGGTTGTTAGGCTCATCCCCCACGGCACCGCCAATAAGAACCAGAAGCAATGAAACTGACTTCCCTCCTGTTGCTGCTTTGTGCAACGGCCCCGAGCGCCTGGGGCTGGTCGAACCATACGGTGGGCAGCTATCTGGCTCTGCAGGAACTGCCGGCGTTGCGCGATGCGCCAGCGGTTGCAGTCGAGCCACTGGAGCAGTTTCTCACTGAGCAATACCCGGCCGTGCTGGCGCTATTGGAGCAACAGGAAAGCTTTGCCCGCGAGCACTTCGCGCAATACCCACCACGCCCCGATAACCTGAAATTGCCAGCGGTGCCCAGTGACAATCTGCGCCACGACTTTCTCACGGCACTGCGCATCAATCCCGAGATTTACCTGGCGATGGTCATCCAGCCATTGCCCGGCAAAGACCTGCCCGAACGTGAGCATTTGCAGGCCAATCAGGTCATGGTCGAGCAAACCCTTTCGCCGTGGAATCGCCAACGCTTCATCGTGGTCGCCGATCATGAAAAAGTCGCCCCGCTGGCCATACTCGCCAGCGCCGCCGACGAGCCGGATTACGGCCACGACATCAATCTGTTCAGTGATAACCCCGGCGAGGTCGGCGCGCTCTACGGTTTCGGCCCGCAACCGTTCGGTGATGCGCGTTTCCAGTACAGCTCGCAGGCGCCTTTCCACATGGGCTTCTTCCATGAAAGCGCGGTGGTGTATGCCGCTGCCGGTTTCCTCGAGCGCAGTTGGCCGGACTGGCGCGCGTATCAATACATGGGCCTGGCGCGACTGGCGTTTGCCAGCGGTCATCCGTATTGGGGTTATCGCTTTCTCGGCTGGGGCCTGCACCACATTCAGGACCTGACTCAGCCGTATCACGCCAAGCCGTTGCCCGGCGTCGACCTCGCCAGTCTTTTGCTGCTGGAAGGCAAGGCAATCGCCGGTTTCGCTGAGGACAAACAAGCCTCCATCGAGCGCGTCGCTACTCGGCATATGGAAGTGGAGAAGTATCAGTCGACCTGGCTGCGCCGCGTGCTGCGCACGGGGCAGCCGCATCCGATGCTTGATGCTTACGCCGATGTAGCCCAAGACAAAAGCTACCCGCCGTACTCGGTCGACTACCTGCGCGAAGTGGTCAGCGCCGAAGCGGTCAACGATTCCGCAGCCTTCGACGAAGCCATCGGCCAGTGGCTGGAAACGGCGCCCGTCAGCAGTGATTTCAGCAGCGGTAATCAGCTGCAACGAGAAGACTTCGACCACCCGGCACTTAACCAGCAGCTGTTGAAATTGCTCGGGCATTTCGGCGCGCACAGCCGGATTTACGTCAGCGCCGGATTGGCGCCTTAGCGCGGCAACGTACACCAAAACAATAAAAACACAGGGAAGGAGGAACACATGATCAACTCTCGATTGCGCCTGACGGGCGCCGGGCTCCCCGGTGTCGGCCTGGCCGGGTTGCTGCAACTGTGCGCAGTCGATGCGGCGCACGCGGTGGAGTTCAGCCTGATGGACAAGCAGGTCACTGGCTCCCTCGACACGACCTTGTCTTACGGCCGTTTGTGGCGGGTGCAGGGCCGCGACAAGACTAACGATGACGTCAATACCAACGACGGCAATCGCAACTTCGACACCGGGCTGGTTTCCGAGGTGTACAAGATCACCTCCGAGCTTGAAGCCAACTATCAGAACTACGGCGTGTTCGTGCGCGGCACCGCGTTCTACGACACGCAACTGATGGACAAGCGCAACGACTACTACGACAACAACAGCCCGTCGCAGCCGAGCCAGAGCTACCCGCAGGACAACCATTTCACCAGCCAGACCCGCGACATCGCCGGCAGCCGCATCGAGATGCTCGACGCCTACGTGCATGGCAGTTGGGACGTTGCGCAGATGCCGGTGACCGCACGTGTCGGCCGTCAGGTGTTCAACTGGGGCGAGGGGATTTTCTATCGTGGCGGTATCAACACCACCAACCCGGTGGACGCCGCCAAGTACCGTTTGCCCGGCGCCGAAGTGAAGGAAGTGCTGGTGCCGGTCGAGGCGCTGAGCTTCAACATCGGCCTGACCGACTCGCTGACCCTGGAGAGTTTCTACCAGACCAACTGGAAGGAAACCCGTATCGACCCGGTCGGCACGTTTTATTCGCAAACCGACCTGTTCGCCGACGGCGGCAACACCGGGTACAACAACTTCAGCGGCACGGCGCTCGACACGCCGGTTCCGGGGTTTGGCAATGTCATCGGTTTGTACAGCGCACTCGGCAACAACCCGCTACTGAGTTCCGCCCTGCAAAGCACCGGGTTGTACGCCAACGGCGTGACCCCGGCCTACGGCAATACGCTCAAAGTCGCGTCCATCGGCAAGGACTACAACGCGCGCAACGATGGCCAGTTCGGCTTTGCCTTTCGCTACATCGCCGAACAGCTCAACAGCACCGAGTTCGGTTTGTACCTGGTCAACTACCACGCCAAGGAACCGACCATCGCGGCGGACCTGGGCGGCTACAACGGCATCGACATGGATGCGCTGACCAGCCTGTTGTCCGGTGTTGCCGGCAGTCAGGCCGGGGCGCTGGCCAATGGTCTGGCCACCGCTGATGTGATGGGCAATATCCAGGCGCATCGGCGCTATGCCGAAGACATCCGCATGTACGGTTTCAGCTTCAACACCACACTGGGCGAGGCATCGGTGTTCGGCGAAATTGCTTATCGGCCGAACCTGCCGATCGGTGTCGCAGCCACCAACGATTTGATCGGTGACCTGGCCAACGGTGCTGCCGTGGCGGTGACAGGCAGGTCGATCAACGTCGGCGGGCAGATGGTCAATCTCAACAGCGAGATCAACAACGCCGAACGTGTCGAAGCGTTCAACACCTCGCTCGGCACCATTTACAACTTCGGCCCGACCGCTTCGTTCGACTCGCTGTTCGGCATCTTCGAACTGGCCTCAGAACACCTGCGCGGCAGTAGTCTGCAATACACCGCGTATGACGGTAGTCGTCGTTTTTACGCGGGCACGGGCAACTATTCCTATGTCTCCGGCGGTGATCGCGACGATCAGGTCAACCGCAATTCCTACAGCTACACGGTGATGCTCAACGGCACCTGGAACGACGTATACGCCGGGGTCAACGTCTCGCCGTATATCGTTTACAAGGACGATTTCGAGGGCAACAGCTATCAGGCTGGCAACACCATCGAAGGTCGCAAGGCCTACACGCTGGGGATCAAGGCCAACTACCAGAACAAGCTCGAAGCTGAACTGCAATACACCGAGTTCTACGGCGGCGGGCAGAACAACGGCATTCGCGACCGCGATAACGTCGGGTTCAACCTCAAGTATTTCCTTTAAAGGCTACACACAGCCCCTGTGGGAGCGAGCCTGCTCGCGAAGAGGCCGTCACATTCAACATTGATGTCGACTGACCCACCGCTTTCGTCGGAACGCCGCCCGGAGCAGGCTCGCTCCCACAGGTTTTTGTATTTTGGAGAAGATCATGGTTCACACTTCGGGATTGACCAAAGCTTCGCTAGGGTTTGTTTTAGGCCTTGCCGCTAGCAGCGTCTTCGCGGCCATCACCCCGCAACAAGCCGAACAACTGAAAACCACCCTGACCCCCATGGGCGCCGAGCGCGCCGGCAACGCCGCCGGCACCATCCCCGCCTGGACCGGCGGCATCACCCAGGCGCCCGCCGGCTACAAACCGGGCCAGCATCACCCCGATCCGTACGCGGCCGACAAACCGCTGTTCACCATCACCAAAGCCAATCTCGACCAGTACAAAGCGCACCTCAGCCCCGGTCAGATCGCCCTGTTCAATAGCTACCCGGACACCTTCCAGATGCCGGTCTACCCGTCCCGGCGATCTGGCTCGGCGCCGCAGTGGCTGTACGACAACACCCTCAAGAATGCGACCTCAGCCAAATTGCTCGAAGGCGGAAGCGGCTTTTCTGATGCCTACGGCGGCGTGCCGTTCCCGGTACCGAAGGACGGCGTTGAAGTGCTGTGGAACCACATCACCCGCTACCGCGGCATCTACGTCGTGCGCCGCGCTTCCGAAGCGCCGGTACAGCGCAACGGCAGCTTCGCGCTGGTGACCTCGCAGCAGGAAGCGCTGTTCAACTATTACCGCCCGAACGGCCAGTTCGCCGACCTGAAAAACATCCTGTTCTACTACCTCGCCTTCGTGAAAAGCCCGGCACGATTGGCCGGCGGTGCCGCACTGGTGCACGAAACCCTCGATCAACTCAAGGACGCACGCCAAGCCTGGATCTACGACGCCGGCCAACGCCGCGTGCGTCGCGCACCGAACCTCGCCTACGACACGCCGATCGCTTCCTCCGATGGCCTGCGCACCGCCGACGACACCGATCTGTTCAACGGCTCGCCGGACCGCTATGAGTGGAAGCTCAAGGGCAAACAGGAAATCTACATCCCCTACAACAACTACAAAGTCGCCAGCCCCGACGTGAAGTACGCGCAATTGCTCTCGCCGGGCCACCTCAACCCGCAATACACCCGCTACGAACTGCACCGCGTGTGGGTGGTGGAAGGCAACTTGAAACCGGGCTCGCGGCATATCTATTCCAAGCGAGTGCTGTTTCTCGATGAAGACAGCTGGGGCGCCGCGCTGGTCGATCAGTACGATGGGCGAGGGGAGTTGTGGCGGGTGTCGATGGCCTACCTGAAAAACTTCTACGACTTGCCCACCACGTGGAGTGCGCTGGATGTTTTCCACGATTTGCAGGCGCGTCGTTACTACGTGCAGAACCTTGATAACGAAGAGGCGGAGACGGTGGATTTCGCACAACCCGTACCGGAGGATGCGTACTTCATGCCGTCGGCGTTGCGGCAGCGTGGGACGCGCTAAGTGATTGCGCTGGCTGTTCTTGGGTTGGGTGTTAGTCTCGATCAATGATTTTTGCTTGATAGCAGGAGGCATCATGGCCAGTATCACAATTCGAAATATTGATGGTCCGCTCATGGATCAGTTACGGATTAACGCGACCCAGAACGGAAATTCCATCGAGGAAGAAGCTCGCATGATTCTGGGGCGAGCATTGATTAGAAGGGATAGCGCTGGAGGCTTGGGTAGCCGGATTCGCCAGCGCTTTTCCTCGGTCGGAGGGATCGACCTTGGTTTGCCTTCACGGCAGGAAAAAGCCAGGGTTATGGATTTTCCAGATTGCTGATGCTCGAAATGCGCACGCGCTGAAGAATACCTTTATGTAGGAGCTGCCGAAGGCTGCGATCTTTTGATCTGGCTTCTGATTTGTTCAAAAGCGAAGATCAAAAGATCGCAGCCTGCGGCAGCTCCTACATTAGGCGGAGTTTTTTCCGGGACATCGGGGTGATGGGGCGGACGCAATCGCGAGCAGGCGAAGGCCTACAGGGGATTGGCGTCGTTCACATAATCTGTGATCAACACCATTTCTTGTAGGCCTTCGCCTGCTCGCGATGCGGTTGTAGCTTCAGCGCGAAATCAGGATCAAACGCGGAAGTGGCTGACCATCTGTTGCAATTGACCACCCAAACGCGCCAGTTCAACACTCGACGCTGCCGTCTCATCACTCGCCGCTGCGGTCTGTTCCGACACATCGCGCACGTTGATGATGCTGCGGCTGATCTCTTCAGCCACTGCACTTTGCTGTTCAGCCGCTGCAGCGATCTGCTGGTTCATCGACTGGATGTTCGACACCGTGCGGGTGATGTTTTCCAGTGATGCGCCAGCCTTGCGCGTCAGCGCTACGCTGCTGTCGGTCAGGGCGCGGCTGTTGCTCATTACCGCCGAGACTTGCTGGGTGCCGTTCTGCAGACCGGCGACCAGGCCTTCGATTTCTTCGGTGGATTTCTGCGTACGCTGGGCCAGGCCACGAACTTCATCGGCGACCACGGCAAAACCACGACCGGCTTCACCGGCACGCGCGGCTTCGATCGCAGCGTTGAGGGCGAGCAAGTTGGTCTGTTCAGCAACAGCCTTGATCACGTCCATGACGCTGCCGATCTTGTCGCTTTCCTGTTGCAGCACGCTCATGGCTTCGGTGGAACGCACTACTTCGCTGGCCAGACGCTCGATCTGCGCGATGGCTTCGTTGACCACTTTGTCGCCTTCACGGGCTTCACCGTCAGCGGCGGCAGCAGCTTGCGAGGCTTCTTCGGCGTTGCGCGCAACTTCCTGCACGGTGGCGGTCATCTCGTGCATCGCGGTGGCGACCTGATCGGTCTCGACTTTCTGGCTGTTCACACCGGCGCTGGTCTGCTCGGTCACGGCCGAGAGTTCTTCGGCGGCGCTGGCGATCTGGGTGACGCCGTCGCGGATGCCGCTGATCAAGTCACGCAGGGTCACGCCCATGCGTGCGATGCCTTGTTGCAGCACGCCGAGTTCGTCGCGACGGGTGACCGTGACGTTCTGGGTCAGGTCGCCGCTGGCGATGCGCTCGACCACAGCCAGGGTTTCTTGCAGCGGACGGGTGATCTGACGGGTGATGATCACCGCAGCAATCACGCCGACCAACAGCGCCAGCAGGGTGCTGATCAACTGGAAGGTACGCGCCTGGGCACTTTCGATGTCGCGACGGTCGAGCTGGATCTGATACAGCTGCTCGCTGGTGGTGACGATGGCGGCGCCTTGATCAGTCATTTCCTTACGCGCCTGCACCGCATCGGTGTTGGCATTTTTATACGCCATCAATGCGCTGCGATAGTTGACCAGTGCGGTTTCCAACTGACGCAGGGCATCTTGCTGAGAATCAGCGAAATGCACGTTCAGTTGCTTGAGGCTGGCGATCGCGACATCCACCTGGCCGACGGCTTTCTGCTCGGTGTCGGCGTTGGTGGTGGCGGTGTAGCCGCGCACTTCGTAGCGCGCGAGGATGAACGCTTCCTTGGCGGCGGTGATCGCCTGGAACTGTTCGAAACGCTGCTCGCTCATGTCCATCTGCTGTACGCGCTTGCTGATCGATTCGATCTGGTTGTACGCGGTCTCGGCACTCACGCTCATGCTGTCGCGGGCGCTGTTGCCGGTGCGATAGGCGTTGCGCATTTTGTTCAGCGACGTCTGGTATTCAGCGATGGTCGCGGCCTGCTCCTTGAGCAGTTTGACGTTTTCCGGGCTCTTGAAGCTGTTGATCAGCTTCTGTTGCTGCGCGGCGAAGCTTTCGAGGGTGGTCTGCACATTCTGCGCGGCGGTTTCATCGCCATTGGTCAGCATGTATTGCAGGCGCACCACACGCAGTTTGGTCAGGCCGGCGTTGAGCTGGGTGATGTCGCTCATCCAGTTGCTGCGGTCGATCAGGCCACCGAGGCTGGTCCAGCCTGTCAGGGCCAGCACGCAGGTCAGGGCCAGCACCAGGCCGAAGCCCAGGCCCAGTTTCATGTTCACGCTGATGTTGCCGAACCAGCTATTCATCAAAAATCCTCCAGAAACGTTGGGTTTCTTGTCGTCGGTTAGGCTGGAAGATTGTTGTTTTTTTGAGCCAGCAAGGGTGTTAGCAGGTTTGTATCGGCCGCATTTCCCAGAGCTGAAAGGATTTTGTCCTACGGAATTTGTAACGGCCCCGCTGAGGCTCTTTTTCATCGCGGGTTCAGGGGCGTGCCTGCACGAGATGATCGTGTAGCGGCTACCTCAATAACTGACGAAGTAATAAGCCTGCCGACCGACTCTCAGGGTCTTGAGCACTTTCAACGGTGCGACAGGTTCGCGGTCTGCCGCCATGACGGCGACGTGGGATGGCGAGGCTGCGAGGAAGTCTTTCAGTTGCGCGTCGGTATCCAGGCCTTTCAGCACCTGTCGGGTGTAAAAAACGCTGGCGCCGCCAACGCGTTCATTGGCTTGAAACAACGCAACTTGTCGACCTTCGGCTTGCAGCATTTGAATGTGTTCGCTCAACGGCAGGAACGATAGCTTTTTGTCGGCGTGGGGCAGCGCCCATTGCGCGGCCGCGAGATAACTGCCGATCACCAGCGTGAGTACGCCGACTGCCAGTGTCTGACGCTGCCGGGTGATTCGGCCTACGAATCCATTGCCTGATTCGTACTGCTTCAAGCGCTCGAACAGCACGACCGCATACTCCGCTGCGATCACTGCAGCGGCGGGTGTCATCGACATCAGATACACCGTGCGCTTGCTCGACGCCAAGGTCAGCATGATGAACTGCGCAATGATCCACAGGCTGAAAAACAACAGGTAACGGTTGGCCTTCAGTTGTTTGCGGAAATGCCAGAGTCCCAGGTACACCAGAATGTTCCAGGGCAGAAAGGCTTCCGGCAGTTTGGCGAGGTAGTAATAGAACGGTTCGTAGTGTCCGGCTTCGACGAACGATCCGTTGAAGCGCCCGACGCTGTTGGTCAACAGCACTTCTCTGACGGCTTGTGCGCCGCCGTGCTGAAAGAGGATGACGAGCCAGATCAGCAGCGGAATCAAACCGACCAGGGTCAGTAAGCCCGGTCGCAGCCAGTCAACGATTTTCAGGCGCTTGTCCATCAGGTTGTCGGCCAGAAGGTAAGCAAAAATCACCACCCCCGGCATGGCCAGCCCCAGCACACCTTTGCTCAACGTGGCGATGGCAATCCCGACAATAAACAACAGCGAGCTGCCGACACTCGGTGCCCGTTGCGCTTGATAAAAGGCGAGCAGCGCCGTGGTCACGCCGAGAGCGAGCAACGCATCCTCACCGACGCCGCGCACATTGCTCCAGTAACTGGACATGGTCGCGAGCAGAATGCCTGCCGTCCAGGCGACCATTTTCGGTCGTCCAAACCGGCGCAACATGCCGTACAGCAGCATCACACTGATTAAACCGGCCACCGCCGACGCCAGCCGCACCGCCCACGGTGAAACGCCAAACACGCGCATGGCGCCGGCATCCAGCCACAGGCTCAGTGGTGGTTTTTCCAGAAACGGTTCGCCAAACAGCCGGGGCGTCACCCAGTCGTTATCAAGGTGCATCTCCATGGCGATGCCGGCGACGCGGGCCTCGGTGGAGCCTTGCAATTGATGGCCGCCCAAGGCGAAGAAAAACAGCAGGGCGGCAAGCAGAAACAGTGAAGTGACGGCACGCGACATGGTTTCAGGCAACCGGAAGGGGCGGGAGCCTGAGCATACGTCGGCAATCCTGAATAAATTGTGAAGCTCAGGCCAGTCGTCGCGACCAACGCTTTTCCGGCGTTTCGAACAGCGGATTGACCAGCGCCGTCAGCACGTGGTCCTGCCAGCGCCCGGCAATGTTCAGATACGCCTTGGCGTAACCCTCGCGTTCAAAGCCCAACCGCTCAAGCAAACGCTCACTGCGCTCGTTGCCGGGAATGTAGTTGGCCATGATCCGGTGCAGGTTCTGGATATCGAACATGTAAGCGATGCCAGCTTCCAGCGCTTCCTGCATCAGGCCCTGACCCTGTTGGGCCTCATCGATGTGATAGCCCAGATAACACGCCTGAAAGGCACCACGAATGATGCCGCTGAAGTTGCACGCGCCGATCATTTGCTGGCCGTCCGGCGTCAGCAGCGCGAAGTGCATGGCCAGCCCGGCCTCGAAGGCGCTGGCCTGTATTTCAAGGCGCCGGCGAATCTGCTCGGTGGAAAAATATTCGGTGGTGCGGATAGGCGACCATGGCGCGAGGTGGCGTTGGTTGCGTCGGTAGAACTCGCTTTCAAGGTCGGCCTGGTCCGGTGCGAGTATCGCGAGCGTCAGGCGTTGGTAGGGCAGGGTCAACAGCGGCATCGGATGCTCCGGAGTGGGGGATCTTCCGGCAGGTTGGCGCACTCGCCTGTGGGAGAGCAAGCCCTCGCAGGTTGGAGCGGTAAATTCGAGGCAAAAAAAAGCCCGCAGGAGCGCGGGCGAACCGTAGTTTCTTGAATGAGCGAGCGGACTGTACAAGGCTTGGCCACGTAGCTGCAGTGAAGAAAAATTCATCTCGATGGGCGGCTCGGCGTTGTCCGATGCTCACCCGAGCGACGGGGCGACTCGTACAGGTTTCACCCGTCAATGGCGGGTTTCAGGCCCGCAGGTTTGCGGTCCCTGCGGATCAAGATTGTCCCGCGCCCGGCAGACCAGGATCTCGGCCAGTGCGCTCAGTTGCTTCATGGCCACCGCCACATGGCGTTTCGAACCGTCGAACTCATCGGCAAGGTTTGCGCTGATGGCGACGAGGGAGTCGAGGATCTCGCTGGCGTGGGTGAGCAGGGTCAGTGTGTCGACATCGTCACGCACCCTGATGAGTTGATTGAGCGGGACGCTACGCCGCCGACGGGTCGCCTCGGTGCGTGCGGTGGTATTCGACTGAGTTTGGGTGCTGGAAGCGGGCGCGTCGGAAGATGCCGAGCCAACCAGCGAAAGTTGTGGGGTCTTTTTCATGACGTAGCTCCGTGGAGTGAACATTCACTGCAATTGCGGCTGCCAAACCGTCCGTTGGATGGCAGTGGTCGTGGAGCGTAACGCCCTGAGGAACTGTCCACCAGTTCATCAAAGTCGACGCGTGTTGCGGGAATTTTCCTAGGACGTTCGGTGTGGGAAGGACGGCATGGCGACAAAACCAGACGGCAGTCGCGGTGATCACGGAAAGCCATCTGAAGCATGTAGTCAGCGGGCGGAACGGTCACATAATTCTCACCTGAGTTCTGCCATGATTGTCACCGGTATTTCATCGGCCCGAGCGAGTGATCCCGTCATGAATGTGAGCATCCTCTACGCTTTGGTTGCGGCAGCATTGTTTGGCGCCAGTACGCCACTCGCCAAGCTGTTGGGCGTACAGATTTCACCGATTCTATTGGCCGGTTTGCTCTATCTGGGCAGCGGGCTGGGTTTGACCATCCTGCGTTTTGCCCGCGATCGAGGCTGGCAGCGTTCCGGACTAGGAGCCGGCGAATGGCCGTGGCTAGTCGGTGCCATCGGCTTCGGCGGCGTGCTGGCACCGGTGGTGTTGATGTTCGGTTTGACCCGAACGTCCGGCGCGAGCGCGTCACTGATGCTCAATCTGGAATCAGTGCTCACGGCGCTGCTGGCGTGGGTAGTGTTCAAGGAAAACGCCGATCGGCGAATCGTGATCGGCATGCTCGCCATCGTGGCTGGCGGTGTCGTGTTGTCCTGGCCGCAAGAAGCCGTGTCGGCGCAAGACTGGACAGGGCCGCTGGCCGTCGCGTTCGCCTGCTTTTGCTGGGCCATCGATAACAACCTGACACGTAAGGTGTCTGCCTCGGATGCACTGTTTATCGCGGGCAGCAAAGGTCTTGTGGCGGGAGTGGTCAACTGCGGCCTCGCCTTGTTCATCGGCAAACAACTGCCCGCAACCGCCTCGCTGGTGCCCATCCTGCTGGTCGGGTTTCTCGGTTACGGGGTCAGCCTGGTGATGTTCGTCCTCGCCCTGCGTGGGCTGGGCAGTGCACGCACCGGCGCGTACTTTTCCACCGCGCCGTTTCTGGGCGCAGCTATCTCGATTCTGCTGCTGGGCGAGTCGGTGTCGCTGATGTTCCTGCTCGCTGCGGCGTTAATGGCCGTGGGGGTATGGATTCACTTGATGGAGAACCATATTCATGAGCATCAGCACGAACGGCTCGAGCATGATCATCGCCACACACACGACGAGCATCACCAGCATACGCACGGGTTTGACTGGGATGGAACGGAGCCGCACAGCCATCCGCATGTGCATACGCCGATGCGTCACCGGCATGCACATTTTCCGGATATTCATCACCGGCATGAGCACTGATTGAATGTCGAAAGTCTGTCAATTGATATCACTGTGATATCATTTTTTGCCAGTTTCTTCAGTCTTTCATTCGAGTCATTCCATGAAACCCTTTTTCCTGCTGCCCCTTGTGACCCTCTTTTCGACTGTCAGCGTTGCCGCTGCACCCTCACCAGTGGCGTCATTTGCCGCTTGTGACGATCACTCACTGGCCGTTGTGCAATCACCATTGATCAAGGATCTGGTGCCGAACTCTGTCGAAAATGGCCAGATCAAATTGTCCGGCGGTACCAAGAGCGACATGGGGCAGCGCTGGATGTTCGCCAAGCCGGTCGAGATCGATGGCATGTCGTTGACCGGCTTCTACGCCGAAGATATGGACCTGATGGGCACGCGCATCATCAGTTGGGGCTTCTACGCCAAACAGACGCCGAATGAACTCCACACTCAGCTGGAAAAAGCGGGCGGACCACGCATGGAGATGTCGCAGGGACTCTACGCTCGTGCGGAAATCTGGTCTCATGGCAAATCCAGCTGGCAGCCGGAAGATCCTGCCGCTACTGCCGGTAAGCTGGTGGTCGACAGTGCTGAGCGGGTGTTCTTGATCGAACCGGCTCCGGAAGAGCTGAGTGCTGGGAGTAAGGGGATGTTTACTTGCTCGATTCAAGGCAAGGTCAATGAAGCGATGCTCAAGTCCAGTCGTCCGGATTTGGTTAGTGTTGCTCATTGATGGGGCATGAGTGCAGGTAGGAAAAAGGACGACATTGTGTCGTCCTTTTTTGTAGGTTGGCGGAGCATCGCCGGGGTTATCGAGCCTGAAGATTGCAGGCTGCGGTCGTGGATCCCCGGTTTGGCTGATGTCCAGATGCAACAAAGCCCGCACTTGGCGGGCCTTGTTGTTGAGAGTTGGTGGAGCCGGGGGGATTTGAACCCCCGTCCGCCAGTACTCCGCTGTCGGTACTACATGCGTAGCCGTTTCTATTAAGTTAACCCTCAGCGACCCGAAGGGCAGGGTGCTTTGGGCGAGTTGTGTAAGTTTTAGCCGCTTCGTCCACAACGTACTGCACGGCGATTCTGTTCTATATGACAATCATTTTGGGTTTACAGACATCCCCTGATGATTGCTGGACCCGAAGGTACCAGGAGCATTGTCAGCTGCAATTAAGCAGCGAGAGCAACACCGTATTGGTCGTCATTGGCAACTATAAGTAGTTGCAACAGTGGATTTACGACTTCTGTTACCAAGTCGGCATGCACCTAGAGTTTCGCAACCGGCGTCGAATCCTAAACGGCCCCGAACTCATTGCTCAGTACATCTGTTTGAGCAACAAGCCTGCGCAGTGTACGCCAATCGGCCCGCGAGGCCAACCCGAAGGTTGGCCGGGACGCTGATCAGTTGTTGGTACCGGTGGATTTGCGCAGTTCCACGATGGTTTGCGAGGTTTCCGCAATGCAATCGTCGATTTTGCCTTGAGCCTTGAGCGCCTCGGCCTTGCTCACACTGGCGTTAGCACGCTGACTCAGTTCCGGGTTCGCTGACAGCTGGCCCTTGGCATTGTTGATGGTCTGAATATTGACTTCACACAGGTCGTCAGGCTTGTCAGCAGCAAACGAAGTGGACGCCATCATCGATGCAGTAACGAACAGACCTAACAGTACAGAACGTTTCATGTGTATCTCCTTGAACCGAGTGGGTCCAGACTTCGCTGGCCGTCAGGACGGGCAACCGTATGGAAGAAAAACCCCGATCAGTCGGGGTTATTCTGTGGACTACAGTCGAACTCAAGGGTTCTATTTTTCTTCAGCAGGCCTTCGCCCGGGTCACTCGATCCACCAGATAGACCAGTCCGTGGTAGTCAATCCCGCCATGTTGCGTCAGACCGATCTCGCAGGTGCGGCTGGTGGAAATCCCCTCGCTGCAATGCTGCACCGTATCCTTGAGCGTGCGCAGCGAGTGGCTGTTCAGCTCCGGCGTGGTGAAGCCTTTGTCGCCGGCAAATCCGCAGCAGTGAATGCCTTCCGGGATCACCACGTTCTTGCTGCATTTGCGCGCCAGATCGATCAACGCCTGGCTTTCGCCCAGATGTTGCGTGCTGCACGTCACGTGCACCGCAATCGGCGCGTCTTGCGGGGTGAAGTCGAGTCGTTCGAGCAGGTGCGTACGGATGAAGCGCACCGGGTCGTACAGATCCAGACGGGTTTCTCCTACGTCCTGAACCAGTCGCAACGTGCACGGACTGGTGTCGCAGTAAATCGGATCGAGACCGCCGCGACTGGCGTGGAGCAATGCACTGATCAACTCCTGACGCTTGTGTTCGGCTTGTTCGGCGTAGCCTTTCGAGGCAAAGGGCTGACCGCAGCATAGGTTGTCCTGATTGTCCGGGAAGACCACTTGGTAGCCGGCCTTTTCCAGCAGCCCACGGGTTTTGTCGTACAGCGACATCTGCTCTTTGTCACCTGCCGCCGGGCCCATGACTCGTGACACGCAAGCAGCCAGATAGACCACGCGCGGGCGTTCATCTGACGCGCTCGGGCTGAAGCGAATCGCTTTTTCCGGTTGCGGCATCGCATTCGTCCACAACGGCACCTGGCCTTTGGACAGTCGCGTAATCGTTGCTGAAAGTTTCGCCAGACGCGGCGCCCCGAGCAGCATCCGCGCGCCGTTGGCCACGTGCAGGGTGAAGCGTGCGCCTTGCAGGGTCTTGGCGAAATTTCCTTCGATCCAGTCAGCGGTTTTCTGATGCGTTGCGTGTCGGCCGCGCAGCTTTTTCACCAGCTCGCCGGTATTGATGCCTACAGGACAGCGTTGCGCACACAGACCGGTGGCGGCGCAGGTTTCGATGCCTTGGTACTCGTAAGCTTCTTCCAGTTCTCGGGTGTCGATGCCGGCGCGTTTTTTCGCCTGAATATCGCGCCAGATCACAATGCGCTGGCGCGGGCTCAGGGTCAGTCCTTTCGACGGGCAAACCGGCTCGCAGAAGCCGCACTCAATGCACTTATCGACAATCTCATCCGCCGCCGGTAGCGGTTTCAGATGCTTGAGGTGGATCTGCGGATCTTCGCTGAGCACCACGTCCGGGTTGAGAATACCGTTCGGATCGAGCAGACGTTTGAGCTGCCACATCAACTGATAGGCGTCGCTGCCCCATTCCAGTTCCACGAACGGCGCCATGTTGCGGCCGGTGCCGTGTTCGGCTTTCAACGAGCCGCCGAACTCCACGGCGACCAGTTGCGCGACGTCGTCCATGAACGCTTGATAGCGTGCGACTTCTTCCGGGTTGTTGAAGCCTTGGGTGAAGACGAAGTGCAGATTGCCTTCCAGCGCGTGTCCGAAAAGGATCGCCTCATCGTAGGAATGTTTGTCGAACAGCTCGATCAAGCGATTGACGCCAATGGCCAGTTGTTCGACCGGGAAGGTTACGTCTTCGATGATCACCGTGGTGCCGGTTTTGCGCACCGCGCCGACGGCGGGGAAGGTGTCCTTGCGGATCGCCCAGAGCTTGGCGTTTTCGGCAGGGTCTTCGGTGAAGTCGACCTGCTTTTCTACCGGGAAGCCACTGAGCGAGGCCATGATTTGCGCCAGTTGTTCCTGCAGTAAAGTGGAAGACGCGGCGCGGGATTCGATCAGCAATGCGCAGGCATTGTTCGACAGCTGTTGTACGAAAGCGGGCATGCCCGGTTTATCCTGCACCGAGCGCAGACTGCGGCGATCCAGCAGCTCAACTGCAGACACCGGCTGGCTTTTCAGCACGGTGACCGCGTTGCAGCAGGTCTCCACATCCGGGAAGACGATCAGCGCCGAGGCTTTGTTCGGGTGATCGATCACTGTGTCGTAGGTCACTGCGCTGATAAAACCGAGGGTGCCTTCGGAGCCGACCAGCAAATGGCTCAAGATATCCACAGGCTCATCGAAATCCACCAGGGCATTCAGCGACAGGCCGGTGGTATTTTTCAGACGGTATTTGTGGCGGATTCTTGCAGCCAGTTCGGCGTTGGCGCGGGTCTCGCGGCCCAAGGTAGCCAAGCGCTCCAGCAACTCGCCGTGACTGTTGCGAAACGCGGCGACACTGGCAGCGTCTTCGGTATCCAGACGTGTGCCATCGGCCAGCACCAGGCGAATCCCGGCCAGCGTGTGGTAGGTGTTTTGCGCGGTGCCGCAGCACATGCCGCTGGCGTTGTTGGCGACGATCCCGCCAATCTTGCAGGCGTTGATCGAAGCCGGATCCGGGCCGATCTTGCGCCCGAACGGTGCCAGCCATGCGTTGGCTTGCGCACCGATCACCCCCGGTTGCAGGCGGATTTGCATGCCTTGGCCACGAATCTCGCGCGCGTTCCAGTTATCTCCAAGCACGATCAAAACGGAATCGCTGATCGCCTGACCCGACAGACTGGTGCCCGCCGCACGGAAGGTCACTGGAACATGGTCGCGCTGAGCCAGTTTCAGCAGTGCCACGACTTCATCTTCAGACTCGACGCGGATCACCAGTTGCGGAATCAGCCGATAAAAACTGGCATCAGTACCAAAGGCCAGAGTCGATAACGGATCATCAAAGCGGCGCTCCGCCGGAATCAGTTGTTGCGCATCACGCAGGAAATTCACTGGAAGCGTCATTGGTCCTCCAGGATCAGAACCACCAGGTCTTTCGGGCCGTGGGCACCGTAAGCCAGCACTTGCTCGATGTCGGCAGTTTTCGACGGACCGGACACCAGCAATGCGTTGGTTGGCATGCCTTGCGCCCATTTGAATTCGTGTTGCACCTGATAGAAGTTGTCGCGGATTTCACTGGCCTTGAGCAGGGCGAAATGCACCGGCGGCACCAGGCTCATCAGTCGTGGTTCCTCGCGGGTTGGCCACATAATCAAACTGCCGGTAGCGGCGATGGCGCCGAGGGTGCCGGTGAGGCTGGCCGGGGTGTCGTTGAACAGTTCGGCTTTCCACTCTTCCATCGGCCGGTCGTAGGACTTCAGCGCTGGCAGATCAGGATTGTTCGCCCAATGCTGTGTGATGCGTTGCCCGTGCGCTGTCGTCGGCGCGATCAACAGGCTCGGCAACTGGCGATCACGCAGCAATTGCGCAAGCAGCGCCGGCCATTCTGCGTCCGAGGTCAGGTGGATTTCGGTGTGCACCGCTTCCATCAATTTGCGCAGTTGCGGGATGCGTTGTTCGGCGCTGTAGGTGTAAGGCTGCGTCACCAGATCGACATCGAAGTTGTCGGCAATCGGCGTGGTGCCGGTCAGACTTTTCCGCAGCTTGCCGAGGATATTTTGCTTGGCGCTCATCAGCGGTCTCCCTGTTTGGCCAGATGCTCACGGGCCATGTCGTGCAGTGAGCGGGCGGCGGGTTTCGGCGCGCTGTGGTTTTGTGTCCATGGGCCGACATTGCTCGGAGTCAGCGCCCGCAGGCGCGTGGCGAAGAAGCCGAACAATCGATACAAGGTTGGCGAGCTGTTGAGCTTGGCCCAGGCGTTCCAGATAAAGCGTTCCTTGCGCGAATACTTGCTGCCCTGACCGCGCATCACTTGATTCGGGCTGTCCGGGGCTTTGACGTTCTCTTCGCGCAGGCGTCGCAGGATCGCCGGAATCGGAATTTTTACCGGGCAGACTTCACCGCAGGCACCGCACAGCGACGAAGCACTCGGGTGATCCGGAACCTTGGCCAGACCGACCATGTGCGGGGTGATGATTTTGCCGATCGGCCCCGGATACACCTCGCCGTAGGTGTGACCACCGACGCGGGTATAAACCGGGCAATGGTTCATGCAAGCGCCGCAGCGGATGCAATTCAGGGTCTGGCGCAATTCACTGTCGGCGAAAGCCTGGCTGCGACCGTTGTCGAGCAGCACCAGATGGACTTCCTGTGGGCCGTCGAGTTCGTGCTCCTTGCGCGGGCTGGAGATCATGTTGACGTAAGTGGTGATCGGAATGCCCAGCGCCGAGCGGGTCAGCAGTGACAGCAGCGGCACCACGTCACGCAGGTTTTCCACGACTTTTTCGATGCCGGTGACGGCGATGTGCACCGGCGGCACGGTGGTGGTCATGCGCCCGTTGCCTTCGTTTTCCACCAGCAGCAGGGTGCCGGTTTCGGCGACGGCGAAGTTGACACCGGAGACGCCGATGTCCGCTTCGAAGAATTTCTGCCGCAGGACTCTGCGACCGATCTGAATGAGTTGGTCAACGTCCTTGGTGTATTCCACGCCAAGTTTGTCGTGGAACAAGGACGCGACCTGACCGGCATTCTTGTGGATCGCCGGCATAATGATGTGTGAAGGCTTCTCGTGGTCGAGCTGGACGATGTATTCCCCCATGTCGGACTCCAGACATTCAATGTCCCGAGCCTCGAGGAAATGGTTCATCTCCATCTCTTCGCTGACCATCGATTTGCCCTTGATCACTTGCCGCGCCTCGTGAGCGCGGATGATCGATAAGACGATGCCATTGGCCTCGTCCACCGTTTCCGCCCAGTGCACTGTCACACCGTTGCGGGTCAGGTTCTGTTCCAGTTGCTCGAGCAGGTCGGGCAACTTGGACAGCGCGCGGGCCTTGATCGAATTGCCCAGTGCGCGCAAATGTTCTCTTTCATGGGGATCACTGAAAGCGGCTGCCCGCTTGACCATCAGTGAGTCCATGGCAGTGCGGAAGTTGTTCCGCAGCTGCTGATCACCCAAGGCGTTGTGTGCCCGGGTGCGGAAATCTTCTTCTACGGCGACCGTAGGAATAATCGCGGAAGTGCTCATTGCGCACCCCCGGTTCGTTGCCACAAGAAGCTGGCGAGATGTTGCCCGCGCAGCGCTTCTTTTTGTTTCTCCAATGCGCCGTTGATGTTCATCAAACAGCCACAGTCGGCGCTCAACACCTTGTGCGCGCCGGAATCCTTCAACGCTTTGGTCTTGTCAGCCACCATCGCGCCGGAAATGTCTGGCATACGGACGCTGAATGTCCCACCGAAGCCACAGCATTCGCTTTCGTGGTCATGGTTGACCCGTTCCACGTTGCTCAACTGCGCCAACAACTCGCGGCCGTGCAGGTGGGTGTTCATTTCGCGACGTGCCGAACACGAAGTGTGCAGCGCGACTTTGACCGGCTCGCCGCTGTCCTTGAGCTGCACCTTGCAGACGAACAGCAGAAACTCGGCCAGTTCATAGGTGCGGGCCGCGAGGGCCTGAACCTGTTTCAACGTTTCCGGCTCGTCCTTGAACAAGTCGGCGTAATGCTCGCGCAGCATGCCGGCGCAGGAACCCGACGGCACCACCACCGGATAATCCCCGGCAAACAGCGCCAGTTGCGAGCGCGCTACCGTCCGTGCCTGCTCGGTGTAACCCGAGGTGTAGGCCGGTTGCCCGCAGCAACTCTGCCCTTGCGGATACTCGACCCGGATCCCTTCGCGCTCCAGCAAGTGGATCGCGTCCATCCCGGCTTCGGGGTAGAACAGATCGACCACGCACGTGCCGAACAGGTAGACCCGCGCCGGTTTCTCGCTGGGGTATTGCCGAGGTTCGGGCAGTGGCGGTGCCACACGGGTCGCGTTTGGCACGGCGTTGTAAAAAAGCTCGCTCATCAGGCGTGTCTCCGGGTGGGCCCGGTTATCCGTCTGTTGCGGCTGCTGAAATATAGAGAGAGTTGCTTTCAGCAGCCTTACAGACCGGGTTGTGAATTGCTGACGCCGAAATCACGGATCGGCGTCGGTTATTTCCATGCTTCTTGTAGACGTTTTGTAGGTTTCTTATTGGTTTAGTGCACCAGCATGCCGGTGAACCAGTAGGCCTGGGCCAGGGTGATCAAACCGACAATCGTTGCAAAGAATAGGCTGTGCTTGAGGGTGAAGCGGAACAGATCCGATTCCTTGCCCACCAGCCCGGTCGCGGCGCAGGCCACGGCGATCGATTGTGGCGAGATCATCTTGCCGGTCACGCCGCCGCTGGTGTTCGCTGCAACTAGCAGGGTGTCATTGACGCCGATCTGGTGCGCAGTGGTCGCTTGCAGCGAACTGAACAGGGCGTTGGACGAAGTATCCGAACCAGTGAGGAACACGCCGAGCCAGCCGAGGAATGGCGAGAAGAACGGGAACGCTGCGCCCGTACCGGCCAGTACCAGCGCCATGGTCGAAGACATGCCGGAGTAGTTGGTGACGAAAGCGAACGCCAGCACCATGCCGATCGACAGGATTGGCCAGCGCAGTTCGTAGAAGGTCTCTTTCAAAGTGGTCAGACCAGTTTTGAAATTGATCTTCAGCACCAGCATCGAGATCAGTGCCGAGAAGAAAATCGCGGTGCCGGTCGCGGAAATCGGATCAAGTTTGAACACCGCAGGGATTGCTGTTGGAGCGGCCACAATCGGTGCGGTCTTGATCACCAGTTGATCAAGGTGCGGAATCGCGAAGTTGAACACCCAGCTGTACATCGAACCGCCAGCGGCGAACATCGCTTTGAAAGGCTTCAGCGTCCAGATCGTTACCAGCACGGTGAGGATCAGGAACGGCGACCACGCTTTGAAAATTTCCCCGAGGCTGTAAGGCGAAGCCACGGTGGTGCGCTTTTGACCGAAACCGCCGACGCTGGCGGTCACCACCGAAGCGGAAACGGCGCCGGCGATGTGTTGGCCGGCGGCGCGTTTCGGCTGCCAGACCTTCAGGAACAGGGTCAGGGAAATAAGGCTGGCCAGGGCCGAGGTGATGTCCGGCAGTTCCGGGCCAATGAAGTTCGAGGTGAAGTATTGGGTGATGGCGAAGCTCAAGCCTGCAACCAGTGCAGCCGGCCAGGTTTCACGCACGCCACGCAGGCCGTCCATCATGAACACCAGCCAGAACGGTACGAACAGCGACAGCAGTGGCAGTTGGCGACCGGTCATGGCGCCGATCTTGAACGCGTCGATGCCGGTGACTTGCCCGGCAACAATGATCGGAATCCCCAGGGCACCAAACGCCACTGGTGCGGTGTTGGCGATCAGGCACAGGCCGGCGGCGTACAGCGGGTTGAAGCCCAGTCCGACCAGCAGTGCGGCAGTAATCGCTACGGGCGCGCCGAAACCGGCGGCACCCTCCAGGAACGCACCGAAGCAGAAACCGATCAGCAGCACTTGCAGGCGCTGGTCGTCAGTAATCGATAACACCGAACTGCGAATGACCTCGAACTGACCACTTTTGACCGTCAGTTTGTAGAGGAATACCGCTGCGACAATGATCCAGGCAATCGGCCACAGACCGTAGGCGAAACCATAGCCGGCGGCGGCGAAAGCCATATCGACCGGCATCTGGAACGCGAAGATTGCCACGGCAATCGACAGGGCGAGGGTGATGCTCCCGGCCACGTGGCCTTTGAGGCGGAACACCGCCAGCGCGAGAAAGAAGAAAACGATGGGAATGACGGCCGCGAGTGCGGATACGCCGAGACTGCCGAGCGGGCTGTAGAGCTGTTGCCAGGTTTGCATATGGGGTGGCCCCTAATTGTTGTTGGTCAGGCACTGTCAGCGTTCTTGGATAATTGGTAATACCAATTTACAATCGCTGTTGGCTAGGGTAAAAGCCTTGATGTCGGTGTGTCAATTTGCCGCGTTAAAACTTTTGTCGAACAAGCGGTGCAGATCGCATCTGATCCGGTTTCTGCAAGTAGCGTCTGGTAGGTGTCGACAAGGCGCCGATAGGCCAGAATAGAGAGCCCGGCGAGCGGTCGGGATCGTGGAGAAATGAGTTATGGGGTTTGATCAGATACGTCAGCGCCGTTTGTCTGACGATATTGTCGAGCGACTTGAGGGGATGATCCTTGAGGGCACGCTGAAGTCCGGTGAGCGGCTGCCGGCGGAGCGCACGCTCGCCGAACAATTTGGCGTATCACGGCCGTCGCTGCGCGAAGCGATTCAGAAACTGGCGGCCAAAGGGCTGCTGGTCAGTCGCCAGGGCGGCGGCAATTATGTGGTGGAAAGCCTCGGGTCGACGTTCAGTGATCCGCTGTTGCAGCTGCTTGAAAGCAACCCCGAGGCACAACGCGATCTACTGGAATTTCGGCACACTCTGGAGGCATCGTGCGCCTATTACGCTGCATTGCGCGCTACTGATGTGGATCGCGAGCGCTTGACCGCAGCGTTCGAAGAACTACAGGACTGCTATTCGCGTCACGATGAAGTCAGCCGGGCGGAGGAGGGCGCGGCGGATGCGAAATTCCATCTGGCAATTGCCGAAGCCAGCCATAACGCGGTGTTGCTGCACACTATTCGCGGGCTGTTCGATCTGCTCAAACGTAATGTGGTCACCAACATCGGCGGCATGTACAAGCAGCGCACGGAAACCCGCGACATGCTGATCACCCAGCATCGGGAATTGTATCTGGCGATTATCGAAGGTCGTGCGGAGCAGGCGCGGGAAGTCTCCAGCCGACATATTTTGTATGTGCAGGAGGTGCTGGAAGAGGTGCGGCAGGAAGTTCAGCGCATGGCTCGGGCGGAGCGGCGCAAGGGGATGTGATCAGTTATTTCTGTGTTGATGCTGCAATAGCTTTCGCGAGCAGGCTCGCTCCCACATTGAAATGCACTCCAAATGTGGGAGCGAGCCTGCTCGCGAATACACTTTAAAGGCAGAAGAAATTAATCTTCCTTGCCCTTGTTGCGCACGGCACGCTGCAGCTCACGACCGGCATCGCGTTCGCGCTCGGTGTCACGCTTGTCGTATTCCTTCTTGCCCTTGCCCAGAGCAATTTCGCACTTGACCATGTGCTTGCTCCAGTACCAGGACAGGCAGACGCAGGCGTAACCCTTTTGCTGCACCATCGCTGCAAGCTTTTCCAGCTCGCGGCGGTTGAGCAGCAATTTGCGTGTGCGCACCGGGTCGGCGATGACGTGGGTGCTTGCGGTCATCAGAGGCGTGATGTGGCTGCCGAGCAACCACGCTTCGCCATCCTTGAGCAGGACATAGCTGTCGACCAGCTGTAGCTTGCTTGCCCGCAGACTTTTTACTTCCCAGCCGGCCAGGACCAGACCAGCCTCGAACTTATGCTCGATGAAGTAATCGTGTCGCGCCTTTTTGTTCTGCGCGATGGTCCCTGTTGGGTGTTTCTTCTGTTTAGCCATAGGGGCGGCATTATATGGAGATAAACCGCTGTCGGCTACGGTGATGCTGCGTGCTTGAGCAGGTTGAGTGAATCCCGGACAATGCGGCCTCTTTTTCTAACGCTTGGGCGTGATAAACGATGTCGACAGACAAGGTTTCTGTCCACGGCAGTTGGGCTAGCCGCTGGGTATTCATACTCGCCGCGACCGGTTCGGCCGTGGGACTGGGTAGTATCTGGAAGTTCCCCTACATGGTCGGGGTCTACGGCGGCGGTGCCTTTGTGCTGATGTTTCTGGCGTGTATCGCGCTGATCGGCATACCGGTCATGCTCGCGGAAACCCTGATCGGCCGGCGCGCCCGGCAGAGTCCGGCGAACGCCTTGAAGGTGCTGGCGCTGGAAGCCGGGCACTCGGGCAAGTGGTCGTGGGGCGCATTTGCCGGGATGATCACGGCATTGCTGATCCTGTCTTTCTACAGTGTGGTCGGCGGCTGGTCGCTGGATTACATCGTCGACATGGGGCGCGGCGACTTCCAGGGCGCGACGGCCGATCAGGTCGGCGCCTATTTCGGCAATGTCATCTCTAATCCATGGCGCCTGACACTTTGGCACACGATTTTCATGCTGCTGTCAGCCTATGTGATCGCCAAAGGCGTGGTTGCCGGACTTGAGCGCAGCTTGCGCATCATGATGCCGCTGCTGTTCGTGATGATCCTGGTATTGCTGGGTTACAGCATGACCACCGGGCATTTCATGGAAGGCGTGCATTTCATGTTCGACTTCCACCCGGAAAAAGTCCTCGACGGCTTGTTGCCAGCGATGGGCCACGCGTTCTTCTCGCTGAGCGTCGGTGTCGGCTCGATCATGATCTACGGCGCTTACATGCCGAAAAGTTCGTCGCTGTCCGGCACGGTTGTCGGCGTGGCGCTGCTTGATACCTTTGTGTCGCTGGTCGCCGGTCTGGCCTTGTTCCCGATTGTGTTTGCCGGGGGGCTGAACCCTAGCGAAGGACCAGGCTTGATGTTCGTCAGCCTGCCATTTGCCTTTGGTAATGTGGCTTTTGGTCAATTGATGGGCGTGGTGTTCTTTGTGCTGGTGGCGATTGCGGCCTGGAGTTCGGCGATTTCGCTTCTGGAACCGATGGTTGCCTATCTGGTTGAACGCACGAAAGTCAGTCGCGCCTGGGTAACCTTCTGGCTGGCATTCATCTGCTGGTTCGTCGGTCTGGGCACAGTGTTCTCCTTCAATATCTGGAAGGAAGCCAAATTTTTCGTGAACGAAGGCGGGATGTTCCACCTCTACCAATGGGGTGCGCAGAGCGGTCTGGACTTCTTTGGCGTGATCGATTTCTTCACCTCGCGGATCATGTTGCCGCTCGGTGGCCTGTGTTTCGTGCTGTTTGCTGGATGGGTGATGGGGCGTGAAGCGGTACGCGACGAGTTGTCGATCCGCAACCCGGTACTGTTCGCCCTGTCTTTGTTCTTGATGCGCTACGTGGCGCCCATCGGCATTCTTGTAGTGTTTGCCGCTCAGCTCTGGAAGTAACGCTCACATGACGACACATATTCAACGATCGGCATTGCTGCCGTACCCGGCGCAATTTCTCTACGACCTGGTGAATGACGTGGCACGCTACCCGGAATTTCTGCCGTGGTGCTCGTCGGCCGAGGTACTGGAAAGCTCGCCGGAGCATATGCGCGCCAGTGTTGGCGTAGCGAAGGGTGGTCTCAGCCAGCATTTCGTGACGCGTAATACGCTGGTGCCAGGGCAGTCGATCGAGATGAACCTTGAAGAGGGGCCGTTCAATCAGTTGCACGGTGTCTGGGTGTTCAAGGTGTTGAACGAGAAGGCCTGCAAGATCAGTCTGGATCTGTCTTTCGACTATGCCGGGCCGCTGGTGCGCGCGACGTTGGGGCCGCTGTTCAATCAGGCCGCCAATACGCTGGTGGACGCGTTTTGCCAGCGCGCCAAGCAGATGCATGGTTGAGCCGGTGATCGAGATAGAGGTGGTGTACGCGGCCGTGGATCGTCAGGTTTTGCGCTCGGTTAGCATAAATGACGGCGCAACGGTGCGGGCTGCGGTGCTTGCGTCGGGTATCGGTGGCGAGTTCCCTGAGCTGAATCTGGCGGAATGTCCATTGGGCATTTTTGGCAAAGTGGTTACTGACCCGGATTCGCGGCTGATTCAGGCAGGGGAGCGCATCGAGATTTACCGTCCATTGCTGGCCGATCCGAAAGAGGTACGGCGTCTGCGTGCGGCCAAGGCTGCCGAAGCCAAGGCCCGAAACGCGTAAAAACCAAATCGCAGACAATAAAAAACCCGGAGTTTCCGGGTTTTTTATTGTCTCGCCAATTATTGCGGCGAGGTGTCCAGCGGCTCTGGTGTCGGAACCGGAACGGTTTCTACACCATCGACGTCCTTCTGGATCTGATCCAGCAAGGAACCTGGCTTCACCGGTTTTTCCGGTGTTGGCTTCTCGGCGTTTTCAGCAGGAGCGGTCACCGTAGTGCCACTGTCCTTGCCGAGAATGGCTTCGTCACGGCTTACGCCCGGCATAAAGTCACCGGACAGGCTGACAAGCTGGTCGTTTGAGTTGAAAATAACGCTGATGCGTTCCTGTTGGCGTTCACCGCCACCCGGTTGCAGGCTGTACAGATAATCCCAGCGATCGGCATGGAACGTGTCGACAAGCAGAGGGTTACCCATGATAAACCGTACTTGCGGCCGGGTCATTCCCGGGCGTAACTGGTCTATCATGTCCTGCGTGACGACATTGCCCTGCTGGATGTCGATTTTGTAAACCCCGGGGAATGAACAACCGGCGAGTGCGAGCAGTCCCACAAAGGTGAAACTGGTTAGCAAGAGCTTGGTGTTTTGCATCGGTGGGCGACTTCCACTATCTTGGCTGGGACAACGTAAACGCCGATCATACCCGCATTAAGAGAAGCTGCGAAGCAGCATCGCGAGAAAGCTGACCATGGTTGAAAATAGCGAACTACGCAAAGCCGGCCTTAAAGTGACCCTGCCACGGGTCAAGATCCTGCAAATGCTCGACTCCACCGAGCAGCGCCACATGAGTGCCGAGGACGTCTACAAGGCGTTGATGGAAGCTGGTGAGGACGTCGGTCTGGCCACGGTTTACCGTGTTCTGACCCAGTTCGAAGCGGCTGGCCTCGTGGTCCGTCACAACTTCGACGGTGGCCATGCGGTTTTCGAGTTGGCCGACAGTGGTCACCACGACCACATGGTTAACGTGGAAACCGGTGAGGTTGTCGAATTCGTCAGCCCGGAAATCGAAAAGCTTCAGAAGGCAATTGCCGAGGAACACGGTGTCGAGTTGGTGGATCACAACCTGGTGCTGTACATCCGCAAGAAAAAGTAAGCATGTCGCGCGAATTTCATATTCGCGAAACGAACGAAGGCGACCCAAGGGTCGCCTTCGTGCTTTCTGTCGTTGTCAAACCTTGGCGGTCACAACCATTTTTTTCGCGTGGGCCAGGGATTCCTTGGTCAGATCGATGCCGCCGAGCATCCGCGCCACTTCTTCTATGCGCTCGTTCTTGCTCAGTTTGGAGACGGCGGTGTGCGTCGCCTGTTCGCCCCGCACCTTGTGCACGAACAGATGCTGATGACCCTGCGCTGCCACCTGAGGCAAGTGCGTCACGGTCAGTACCTGGCCGCGATCCCCGAGACGGCGCAGCAGCTGGCCGACAATTTCAGCGGTAGGGCCACCAATGCCGACGTCCACTTCGTCGAACACCAGCGTCGGAACACGGGATGTCTGTGCGGTGATGACCTGAATCGCCAGGCTGATCCGTGACAGTTCGCCACCAGAAGCGACTTTTGCCAGCGCCTTCAGTGGTTGGCCCGGGTTGGCGCTGACCAGCAATTCGACCTGTTCCAGCCCGTTGGGCAGCAATTCGTCGCTGCTATTGGCCTTTAATTCAATGGTGAATCGACCTCCGGGCATGCCCAGACGCTGAATTTCCTGTTCAACCGCGCTGGCGAGACTGCCGGCAGCCTGATGACGCAAGTCGCTCAGTTCCCGCGCCTTCTCTTGATAGTGGCGGGCGTAGGAAGCCAGTTCTTCTCCCAGGCGCTCGATGGACTCGTCATTGGCGTTGAGGGTTTCTATCTCATCCAGCAACTTCTGCTGCATTTCCCCGACCTCGGTCGGCTGAATCCGGTGTTTGCGTGCCAGCGTGTAGATCGCGTCGAGACGCTCTTCCAGATATTGCAGGCGCGCCGGATCGGCATCGAAGTTGTCGAGGAAGCGGTTGAGTTCGCCGACGGCCTCTTCGACCTGGATCTGCGCGCTGGTCAGTAGGCTGCTGGCTTCGCCCAATGCGCCGACGGAGTTATTCACGCTCGACAGGCGATTGAGGCTGGCGGTCAGTGCGTTCAGCACATTGCCGGAATCGCTTTCGCTGCATTGCTCGACCACTTGCCGACAAATGCCCAGCAGGGTCTCGGCGTTGGTCAGGTTTTTGTGTTCCTGCTCCAGTTGCTCAAGTTCGTTATCGCCGAGGCCGAGGTTTTCCAGCTCTTCGAGTTGATAGCTCAGCAATTGATGGCGCGCGCGTTGTTCGTCGCCGGAGTTGGAAAGGCGCTCCAGTTCCTGGCGAGTCTGGCGCCAGCGCTGGGCGGCGAGCTGAACCTGGCGGGCCAGATCTGTAGCGCCGGCGTACTCGTCCAGCAACCGACGATGGGTATCGGTTTTCAGCAGGGATTGGTGTTCGTGCTGGCTGTGGATATCGATCAATAACTCGCCCAGCGACTTGAGATCGCCCAGTGGGCAAGGGGTGCCGTTGATGTAGCCGCGCGAGCGACCTTCCGACGTGATTACCCGGCGCAGAATGCACGGGCCGTCAGTTTCCAGATCGCGCTCGGCCAGCCACGTGCTGGCTTCAGGGATGTCGGCCAGATCGAAGGTCGCAAGGATATCGGCCTTGTCGGCACCGGGGCGAACCACGCCGCTGTCGGCACGATCACCAAGGGTCAGGCCCAGGGCGTCGAGCATGATCGACTTGCCGGCGCCGGTTTCCCCTGTGATCACGCTCATCCCGCGATCGAGTTCGAGATCGAGATGTTCAACGATGGCGTAGTTATGTACGGACAGGTGCACCAGCATAAAGGCCGCTCCCAGGCTTTAGGTCTGGTTATTTATACAGTGTTTTGTTTCGGGCTGACAATGCCCTCCCTTAGCTCGATTCGCTTGAACATAAAAACTGCTTAGCGCATTCAGGAATGAGAATGTGGCACTTTTTTGTAGGGTTAATGGTTGAAAGCCCTTGAAGCCTGATTTTGCGGCCCCATATATCGGGGCAGAAGCGCGAGTCAGGCTCGCGGACGAAATTGAAAGGAGAATTCTATGGCTGACGAACAGACAGTAGATACGCAAAACCCAGAAGCCAATCAGGCGCCCGAAGGTTCGGGTGATGACCTGGCGACCCGTGTACAAGTGCTCGAAGAGCAATTGGCCGCCGCGCAGGATCAGTCTCTGCGTGTTGCTGCCGATCTGCAGAACGTCCGTCGCCGTGCCGAGCAGGATGTCGAGAAGGCGCACAAGTTTGCCCTGGAAAAATTCGCCGGCGACCTGTTGCCGATCGTCGACAGTCTGGAGCGCGGCCTTGAGCTGTCGAACCCGGACGACGAAAGCATCCGTCCGATGCGCGAAGGCATCGAGCTGACGCTGAAAATGTTCCACGACACCCTCAAGCGTTATCAGCTGGAAGCGATCGACCCGCATGGCGAGCCGTTCAACGCCGTTCAGCATCAGGCGATGGCCATGCAGGAAAGCGCCGACGTAGAACCGAACAGCGTTCTGAAGGTGTTCCAGAAGGGCTACCAGCTCAACGGTCGCCTGTTGCGCCCGGCCATGGTTGTGGTCAGCAAGGCGCCTGCGCCAATTTCGCCTTCGATCGACGAGAAGGCTTGAAATTAGCCGCAAGGCCCCCATTTAGAAGTCAAGCGTTTAAGTATTACCGCAGTTAGCCACCACTGCTGCGGCAACAAAATCCAAAGTTTCGGGAGAGTTAACATGGGCAAAATTATCGGTATCGACCTGGGGACTACCAACTCCTGCGTCTCCGTGCTGGAAAACGGCAAAGCAAAAGTTATCGAAAACGCTGAAGGCGCGCGTACCACGCCGTCGATCATCGCTTACGCCAACGATGGCGAAATCCTGGTAGGTCAGTCGGCCAAGCGTCAGGCTGTGACCAACCCGCACAACACTCTGTACGCGGTAAAGCGTCTGATCGGTCGTCGTTTCGACGAAGAAGTTGTGCAGAAAGACATCCAGATGGTCCCTTACAAGATCGTCAAGGCTGACAACAACGACGCCTGGGTTGAAGTGAACGGCCAGAAAATGGCGCCGCCACAAATCTCGGCTGAAATCCTGAAAAAGATGAAGAAGACCGCCGAAGACTACCTCGGCGAGACCGTGACCGAAGCGGTGATCACCGTTCCGGCCTACTTCAACGACAGCCAGCGTCAGGCGACCAAAGACGCCGGCCGCATTGCTGGTCTGGACGTAAAACGTATCATCAACGAACCAACCGCAGCCGCTCTGGCTTACGGTATGGACAAGGCCAAGGGCGATCACACCGTGATCGTTTATGACCTGGGTGGCGGTACGTTCGACGTTTCCGTGATCGAGATCGCTGAAGTAGACGGCGAGCACCAGTTCGAAGTACTGGCTACCAACGGTGACACGTTCCTCGGCGGTGAAGACTTTGACATTCGTCTGATCGACTACCTCGTTGACGAATTCAAGAAAGAAAGCGGCATGAACCTCAAAGGTGACCCGCTGGCCATGCAGCGCCTGAAAGAAGCCGCTGAGAAAGCCAAGATCGAGCTGTCGTCCGCTCAGTCGACCGACGTCAACCTGCCGTACATCACTGCAGACGCGACCGGTCCTAAGCACCTGAACGTGAAGATCTCGCGTGCCAAGCTCGAAGCACTGGTTGAAGACCTGGTTCAGCGCACCATCGAACCTTGCCGTATCGCCATGAAAGACGCAGGTCTGGACGTTGGCGCGATCAACGACGTGATCCTGGTCGGTGGTCAGACCCGTATGCCGCTGGTTCAGAAGCTGGTTACTGATTTCTTCGGTAAAGAAGCTCGCAAAGACGTTAACCCGGACGAAGCTGTTGCCATGGGTGCTGCGATTCAGGGCGCTGTTCTGGCCGGTGACGTGAAAGACGTTCTGCTGCTCGACGTCAGCCCGCTGACCCTGGGTATCGAAACCATGGGTGGCGTGATGACTGCGCTGATCGAGAAAAACACCACGATTCCTACCAAGAAATCGCAAGTGTTCTCGACTGCCGACGACAACCAGGGTGCTGTGACCATTCACGTGCTGCAGGGCGAGCGTAAGCAAGCCACTCAGAACAAGTCCCTGGGCAAGTTCGACCTGGCCGACATTCCACCAGCTCCACGTGGTGTGCCGCAGATCGAAGTGACCTTCGACATCGACGCTAACGGCATTCTGCACGTTGGCGCGAAAGACAAGGCTACCGGCAAGACCCAGTCGATCGTGATCAAGGCCAACTCCGGTCTGTCCGACGAAGAAATCGAGCGCATGGTGCGTGACGCCGAAGCCAACGCTGAGGAAGACCGCAAGTTCGAAGAGCTGGCCGCTGCCCGTAACCAGGGTGACGCACTGGTTCACTCGACTCGCAAAATGATTGCCGACGCGGGCGACAAAGTCACCGCCGAAGAGAAGACTGCGATCGAAGCCGCTGTGGTTGCTCTGGAAGCTGCTGTCAAAGGCGACGACAAGGCTGCTATCGAAGCCAAGGTTGAAGAGCTGTCGAAAGTCTCCGCTCCGGTTGCTCAGAAGATGTACGCCGAACAGGCTCAGCCAGCTGATGGTGCAGCCCCGCAAGGCGAATCGGCTGAGAAGGCTGACGACGTTGTCGATGCAGAGTTCGAAGAAGTCAAAGACCACAAGTAAGTTGTTGGTCGGCCGGTTGACTGCCTTTAGGCAGTGACTGGTAGGATGTCGCCGCGCGGGAGCTAGCTCCCGCGTTGGCGTATCTGGAATACGCGAATTTTTACAGCATGCGACAAGCCTCGTGTGTTGCTGGTATGGCCGGGAATGCTCCTGCTTTCCGTGCCGCAAGTACCACAAGAAACAAAGACCAGGATCGTTGAATTGACGTGAGTTGGGTCCGGGCCTGTATTGGGGCTCAACGAGTTTGACGATCCTCAGGAGGGGTTTGTCGGACGTCCTCAAGAGTGCAGAAGACTTATGGCAAAGCGTGACTATTACGAAGTGTTGGGTGTTGAGCGCGGCTCAAGCGATGCGGACCTGAAGAAGGCTTACCGTCGTCTGGCGATGAAGCATCACCCGGACCGTAATCCCGATGACAAAGCGTCGGAAGAAATGTTCAAAGAGGCCAACGAGGCCTATGAAGTGCTGTCCGACTCGAGCAAGCGTGCGGCGTACGACCAGTACGGTCATGCCGGTGTCGACCCGAGCATGGGTGGCGGTGGCGCCGGTTTCGGCGGTCAGAATTTCTCGGACATCTTTGGTGATGTCTTCAGTGATTTCTTCGGTGGCGGTCGCGGCGGTTCCCGTGGCGGCGCTCAGCGTGGCAGCGACTTGCGCTACACCCTGGAGCTGAATCTGGAAGAAGCGGTGCGCGGCACGACCGTGAATATCCGTGTTCCGACATTGGTCAACTGCAAGCCGTGCGATGGTTCTGGCGCTAAGAAAGGCTCCTCGCCATCGACGTGCCCGACTTGCGGCGGCATCGGTCAGGTGCGCATGCAGCAGGGCTTCTTCTCGGTGCAGCAGACCTGCCCGCGTTGCCATGGCCAAGGCAAGATCATTTCTGATCCGTGCGACTCCTGCCACGGTGACGGTCGCGTCGAAGAGTACAAAACCTTGTCGGTCAAAGTGCCGGCCGGCGTTGATACCGGTGACCGCATTCGTCTGTCCGGCGAAGGCGAGGCGGGTACTCAGGGTGGTCCGACGGGCGACCTTTACGTGGTCATCAATGTCCGCGAGCACGACATCTTCCAGCGCGATGGCAAGCATCTGTTCTGCGAAGTGCCGATCAGCTTTGTTGATGCAGCCTTGGGCGGCGAGCTGGAAATTCCGACCCTCGACGGTCGCGTCAAACTGAAAATCCCTGAAGGCACCCAGACCGGCAAGCAGTTCCGCGTACGCGGCAAAGGCGTGGCGCCGGTGCGTGGCGGCGGTGCGGGCGACTTGATGTGCCGTGTGGCCGTCGAGACCCCGGTCAACCTGAACCGTCGTCAGCGCGAATTGCTGGAAGAGTTCCGCAGTTCGCTGGCGGACGACAACAGCCATTCACCGAAAACCACCGGTTGGTTTGACGGTGTGAAGCGCTTCTTCGGCGATCTGTAAGGAGTCGGCATGCGACGAATAGCTGTGATGGGCGCTGCTGGGCGCATGGGCAAGATTCTGGTCGAAGCCGTGCAGCAGCGCGCGCCGCTGACCGGGTTGACCGCTGCCGTGGTTCGTCCTGGCAGCACGCTGATCGGCGTCGATGCCGGTGAGCTGGCGTCGCTGGGTCGCATCGGTGTGCCGTTGTCCGGGCATATCGAGGCTGTGGCTGAAGAGTTCGATGTATTGATCGACTTCACCCTGCCGGAAGTGATGCTGAAAAACCTCGCGTTCTGCCGCAAGGCAGGCAAGGCCATGGTTATCGGCACTACCGGGCTGGACGCGGCGCAGAAGCAGTTGCTGGTCGAGGCGGGCAAGGATATTCCGATCGTGTTCGCGGCCAACTTCAGTGTCGGCGTCAATCTGTCGCTGAAGCTGCTGGATATGGCAGCGCGCGTGCTGGGCGATGATGCTGATATCGAAATCATCGAAGCTCATCACCGTCACAAGATCGATGCGCCGTCGGGTACGGCGTTGCGCATGGGTGAAGTGATCGCCAGTGCGCTGGATCGTGATTTGCAGAAGGTCGCGGTGTACGGTCGCGAAGGTCATACCGGTGCTCGCGAGCGTGAAACCATCGGTTTTGCCACCGTGCGCGGCGGTGACGTGGTGGGTGACCACACCGTGCTGTTCGCCTGCGAAGGTGAGCGTCTGGAGATCACGCACAAGGCGTCGAGCCGTATGACTTTTGCCAAGGGCGCGGTGCGTGCGGCGTTGTGGCTGGACGGTCGCGAGCCGGGTCTGTACGACATGCAAGACGTGCTCGACCTGCGTTGATACACTGCTGAACCCAGCGCAAACGCCCTGTTTGCGCTGGGTTTTCTCCGCTTGGCGACGACCTGTCGCATTCTCCGGCCTTTTCGGCTCTTTAGCGGTGGACCAAAAAAGCCTTTTTCTGTAAGCTACAGCTTTAGTGTGTCCACTAAAAGCGCGCAGAATAATTCAGTGAAGAAGCGGGGTGACGTGTCCATACGTCACTCCGCTTTTTTACAACCTGCGATCGCCCTTTCATGCGTTATTTACGGGAGGTCTTCTTGACTAAGCCAGCCATACTTGCCCTTGCTGATGGCAGCATTTTTCGCGGCGAAGCCATTGGTGCCGACGGTCAAACCGTTGGTGAGGTGGTGTTCAACACCGCAATGACCGGCTATCAGGAAATCCTTACCGATCCTTCCTACGCCCAACAGATCGTTACCCTGACTTACCCGCACATCGGCAACACCGGCACCACGCCGGAAGATGCCGAGTCCGATCGCGTCTGGTCCGCTGGCCTGGTCATCCGTGACCTGCCGCTGGTAGCGAGCAACTGGCGTAACACGATGTCCCTGTCCGACTACCTGAAAGCCAACAACGTTGTGGCCATCGCCGGTATCGACACCCGTCGCCTGACTCGCATCCTGCGTGAAAAAGGCGCACAGAACGGCTGCATCATGGCTGGTGACAACATCTCCGAAGAAGCGGCCATCGCCGCGGCGCAAGGCTTCCCGGGCCTCAAGGGCATGGATCTGGCGAAAGTCGTCAGCACCAAGACTCAATACGAGTGGCGCTCGACTGTCTGGGATCTGAAGACCGATAGCCATGCGACCATCGACGCTTCCGAGCTGCCTTACCACGTGGTTGCCTACGACTACGGCGTCAAGGTCAACATCCTGCGCATGCTGGTCGAGCGCGGCTGCCGCGTCACCGTGGTGCCGGCTCAGACCCCAGCCGCTGATGTGCTGGCACTGAAGCCGGACGGCGTGTTTCTGTCCAACGGCCCTGGTGATCCGGAGCCATGCGACTACGCGATCAAGGCGATCAAGGAAGTCCTGGAAACCGAAATTCCGGTATTCGGCATCTGCCTCGGTCACCAACTGCTGGCACTGGCCTCCGGCGCCAAGACCCTGAAAATGGGCCACGGCCACCACGGTGCCAACCACCCGGTGCAGGATCTGGACACTGGCGTCGTGATGATCACCAGCCAGAACCACGGTTTCGCGGTAGACGAAGAAACCCTGCCAGCCAACGTGCGCGCGATCCACAAATCGCTGTTCGATGGCACCCTGCAAGGCATCGAACGCACCGACAAGAGCGCGTTCAGCTTCCAGGGTCACCCTGAAGCGAGCCCGGGCCCGAACGATGTCGCGCCACTGTTCGACCGCTTCATCAACGAGATGGCCAAGCGACGCTAAGCGTTCGCCTTGAGACTGTAGAGAGAAGCCCTTCGAGGGTGGCCCCGATCCCGGCGGCCCCTTCGAGACTTCAGAAATCGATCAAGACGGCTTGCCGACTGACCTGCGGATTTGAGTGACAAACCCATGCCAAAACGTACAGACATTAAAAGCATCCTGATTCTCGGCGCTGGCCCGATCGTTATCGGCCAGGCCTGCGAATTCGACTACTCCGGCGCCCAGGCCTGCAAAGCCCTGCGCGAAGAGGGTTACCGCGTCATCCTGGTGAACTCCAACCCGGCCACCATCATGACCGACCCGGACATGGCCGACGCTACCTACATCGAGCCGATCAAGTGGCAGACCGTTGCCAAGATCATCGAGAAAGAACGTCCGGACGCGGTGCTGCCAACCATGGGCGGCCAGACTGCTTTGAACTGCGCCCTGGACCTGGAGCGCGAAGGCGTTCTGGAGAAGTTCGGCGTAGAAATGATCGGTGCCAACGCCGACACCATCGACAAGGCTGAAGACCGTTCGCGTTTCGACAAGGCGATGAAATCCATCGGCCTGGCGTGCCCGCGTTCCGGTATCGCCCACAGCATGGAAGAAGCCAACGCGGTTCTCGAAACCCTGGGCTTCCCGTGCATCATCCGTCCGTCCTTCACCATGGGCGGCACCGGTGGCGGTATCGCTTACAACCGTGAAGAGTTCGAAGAAATCTGCGCCCGTGGTCTGGACCTGTCGCCGACCAAAGAGCTGCTGATCGACGAATCGCTGATCGGCTGGAAAGAATATGAGATGGAAGTTGTCCGCGACAAAAAGGACAACTGCATCATCGTCTGCTCGATCGAAAACTTTGACCCGATGGGCGTGCACACCGGTGACTCGATCACCGTGGCTCCAGCGCAAACCCTGACCGACAAGGAATACCAGATCCTGCGTAACGCCTCCCTGGCGGTACTGCGCGAGATCGGCGTCGAGACGGGCGGTTCCAACGTTCAATTCGGTATCTGCCCGAACACTGGCCGCATGGTCGTGATCGAAATGAACCCGCGTGTATCGCGTTCCTCGGCGCTGGCCTCGAAAGCCACCGGTTTCCCGATCGCCAAAGTCGCGGCCAAACTGGCTGTGGGCTACACCCTCGACGAGCTGTCGAACGACATTACCGGCGGCAAGACCCCGGCGTCCTTCGAACCGTCGATCGACTATGTCGTGACCAAGCTGCCGCGTTTCGCCTTCGAGAAATTCGCCAAGGCTGACGCGCGCCTGACCACTCAGATGAAGTCGGTTGGTGAAGTCATGGCCATCGGCCGTACTTTCCAGGAGTCCCTGCAGAAAGCTCTGCGCGGTCTGGAAGTGGGCGTTTGCGGTCTGGACGAGAAGCTCGACCTGAGCAACCCGGAAAGCATGAGCGTGCTCAAGCGCGAACTGACCGTGCCGGGCGCCGAGCGTATCTGGTACGTGGCGGACGCTTTCCGCGCTGGCCTGTCGGTCGAAGACATCTTTGGCATGAACATGATCGACCCTTGGTTCCTGGTGCAGATCGAAGATCTGATCAAGGAAGAGGAGAAGGTCAAGACCCTCGGTCTGTCCGCTATCGATCGCGACCTGATGTTCAAGCTCAAGCGCAAAGGCTTCTCCGACCAGCGCCTGGCCAAGCTGCTGGGTGTGACCGAGAAGAACCTGCGTACCCACCGTCAAAAGCTCGAAGTGTTCCCGGTCTACAAGCGCGTTGACACCTGCGCCGCCGAGTTTGCCACTGATACCGCTTACCTCTACTCGACGTACGAGGAAGAGTGCGAAGCCGCGCCGTCGGGCCGCGACAAGATCATGATTCTGGGTGGCGGTCCAAACCGTATCGGCCAAGGCATCGAGTTCGACTACTGCTGCGTTCACGCTGCCCTCGCTCTGCGCGAAGACGGCTACGAAACCATCATGGTCAACTGCAACCCGGAAACCGTTTCCACCGACTACGACACTTCCGACCGTCTGTACTTCGAGCCGGTAACCCTGGAAGACGTACTGGAAATCTGCCGTGTCGAGAAGCCGAAAGGCGTGATCGTCCAGTACGGCGGCCAGACCCCGCTGAAACTGGCGCGTGCTCTGGAAGCCGCTGGCGTGCCAATCATCGGCACCAGCCCTGACGCCATCGACCGCGCTGAAGACCGTGAGCGCTTCCAGCAAATGGTTGAGCGCCTGAATCTGCGTCAGCCGCCAAACGCCACCGTACGCAGCGAAGATGAAGCTGTTCGTGCTGCTGCGAAAATCGGTTATCCGCTGGTGGTGCGCCCGTCCTATGTACTGGGCGGCCGTGCGATGGAAATCGTTTATAAAGAAGACGAGCTCAAGCGTTACCTGCGTGACGCGGTGCAAGTGTCCAACGACAGCCCGGTGCTGCTCGACCACTTCCTCAACTGCGCCATCGAAATGGACGTGGATGCGGTCTGCGACGGCAAAGACGTGGTGATCGGCGCGATCATGCAGCACATCGAACAGGCTGGCGTTCACTCCGGTGACTCCGCGTGCTCGCTGCCGCCGTACTCGCTGCCGGCGCACATCCAGGACGAGATGCGCGAACAGGTCAAGAAAATGGCCTTGGAACTGGGCGTTGTCGGCCTGATGAACGTGCAGTTGGCTTTGCAGGGCGAAGACATCTACGTCATCGAAGTCAACCCGCGCGCTTCCCGTACCGTACCGTTCGTGTCGAAGTGCATCGGTGTCTCCCTGGCGATGATCGCTGCCCGCGTGATGGCCGGTAAGACCCTGAAAGAAATCGGCTTCACCAAAGAAATCATCCCGAACTTCTACAGCGTGAAAGAGGCGGTGTTCCCGTTCGCCAAATTCCCTGGCGTTGACCCGATCCTCGGCCCAGAGATGAAGTCGACCGGTGAAGTGATGGGCGTCGGTGACACCTTCGGTGAAGCATTCGCCAAAGCCCAGATGGGCGCCAGTGAAGTGCTGCCGACCGGCGGTACTGCGTTCATCAGCGTGCGCGACGACGACAAGCCATTGGTTGCAGGCGTGGCCCGTGATCTGATCAACTTGGGCTTCGAAGTGGTTGCCACTGCCGGTACTGCCAAGCTGATCGAAGCCGCAGGCCTGAAAGTGCGCCGTGTGAACAAGGTGACCGAGGGGCGTCCGCACGTGGTCGACATGATCAAGAATGACGAAGTCACGCTGATCATCAACACCACCGAAGGTCGTCAGTCGATCGCTGATTCGTACTCCATTCGTCGTAATGCCTTGCAGCACAAGATCTATTGCACCACCACCATTGCTGCTGGCGAAGCTATCTGTGAAGCGCTGAAGTTCGGTCCGGAAAAGACTGTGCGCCGCTTGCAGGATCTACACGCAGGATTGAAGGCATGATCAAATACCCAATGACCGTCCAGGGCGCTAAAGCCCTGGAAGAAGAACACGCTCACCTGACCAAGGTCGTTCGTCCGAAGCTCAGCCAGGACATCGGTACGGCCCGCGAGTTGGGTGACTTGAAGGAAAACGCTGAATACCATGCCGCCCGCGAACAGCAAGGCATGGTCGAGGCGCGGATTCGTGACATCGAAGGCCGGATTCAGAATCAGGTCATCATCGACGTCACGACCATTCCTCATACCGGCAAGGTGATTTTTGGCACTACCGTCGAAATCGCCAACGTCGAGACTGATGAAAGCGTCACTTACCACATCGTGGGTGAGGATGAGGCTGACTTCAAGCTCGGCAAGATTTCGGTCGGCTCGCCTTTGGCCCGTGCCTTGATCGGCAAGGAAGAGGGCGATGTGGTCGCCGTGAAAACGCCGAGCGGCGTTATCGAGTACGAGATTGTCGAAGTCCGCCACATCTGAAAAAGGGCGCCCGCTGCATGCTGGCGCCATGCTTTGGCAGCTGACCCAGATGCTTTGGGTCGGCGGTCTATGGCTGATACATCTCGGTTTGCAGCCGGCGCTGGGCAAGATTGGCCTGGCACCGCTGCTGATCGATGAAGTTGCCAGTGCATTTGAAGTGCTGGTGGTGGGGTTCGCCGCCGCATGCGTTATTTTTCAGGCTTTGGTGCTGGTACAGGCCGAGGGCCTTGCCAGTCTATGGCGGGATTTTCGTGGGCAGGTGCTGTTGATGGCGTTGTATGCGTGTGCGATGTATGTCGCAGTGCGTGTCGGCTGGCCGGATGCGCAGCGCTGGCAGGTGTTCAGTTATCTGGTTTTGGGCTTTTCCGGGCTGGTGCTGGTGATGCAGCCGGTGCCGGGATGGAGTGGCAGGGTGCGCGAAGCACACCCTTGACCCTTTTCATCACTTGAAGCGATGAACGTTCGACAGCTGCTTGTTGACGCTGAAGTTCTTGCGGTAAACCAGTGCCATCTTGCCGATGACCTGTACCAGGTCTGCTTTGCCAACCTTGCACAGCTCTGCGATGTGCGCCAGGCGCGACTCGCGATCGAGGATATTGAGCTTGATCTTGATCAGCTCATGATCCGCCAGGGCGCGTTCAAGTTCGGCTAAAACACCTTCAGTCAAACCGTTGTCAGCCACCGTCAAAACCGGCTTCAGGTGGTGGCCAATGGATTTGTACTGTTTCTTCTGCTCTGGAGTGAGCGGCATAATCTGACCCTTTCGTCTGGATTCTGTAAAATGGCGGCCATTTTACCCGAGGGTTCGTGGATCCGCCCAATTAATCACGACCCTTATCATCGAGGTGCCCAATGGCGCGTTCCAAGACAAGCCTTGGTTGGCTGAAACGACATGTCAACGATCCCTATGTGAAGCAAGCGCAGAAGGATGGCTACCGCTCGCGTGCGAGTTACAAGCTTCTGGAAGTCCAGGAGAAATACAAGCTGATCCGTCCTGGCATGAGCGTTGTCGACCTGGGTGCAGCGCCCGGTGGCTGGTCGCAGGTGACTAGCCGGCTGATCGGTGGTCAGGGCCGCCTGATCGCTTCGGACATTCTGGAAATGGACAGCATCCCTGACGTGACCTTTATTCAGGGTGACTTCACCGAGGACGCAGTACTCGCTCAGATTCTTGAAGCTGTGGGTAATTCGCAGGTGGACCTTGTGATTTCCGATATGGCCCCCAATATGAGTGGTACGCCCGAAGTGGATATGCCCAAAGCCATGTTTCTCTGCGAGCTGGCGCTTGATCTGGCGGAGCGGATACTCAAGCCGGGTGGCAATTTTGTGATCAAGATTTTTCAGGGCGAAGGATTTGATGTTTACCTGAAGGACGCTCGCAAAAAGTTCGACAAGATCCAGATGATCAAGCCGGACTCCTCCCGTGGCAGCTCACGCGAGCAATACATGCTGGCTTGGGGTTACCGCGGACGTAGTGAGTAAAACGAGGTTTTTGTGCGGGGTGATAGGTTTTTAGTATTTCGCCCGGCTAGCATTAACGAATATTGTGTAGAAAGTGTTTCACAAAGGGTTACAGACGGCGCCTGCCAGAGCCGTAGGTAATGTAGTAAGTTAGGCCGGTGAATATCATGCGAAGCGCGCGCCAGTAGCGGAGCTTGCTTCAGAGGGTAGTTAATTGAACGATATGGCAAAGAATCTGATCCTGTGGTTGATCATCGCGGCTGTCCTGGTGACGGTGATGAACAACTTCTCCAGCCCTAACGAGCCGCAGACCCTCAACTATTCCGACTTCATCCAGCAGGTCAAGGATGGCAAGGTCGAGCGCGTAGCGGTTGATGGCTATGTAATCACCGGCAAGCGCAACGATGGCGACAGCTTCAAGACCATTCGTCCGGCAATTCAGGACAATGGCCTGATCGGCGATCTGGTCGACAACCACGTTGTGGTTGAAGGCAAGCAGCCTGAGCAGCAAAGCATCTGGACCCAGCTTCTGGTAGCCAGCTTCCCGATCCTGGTGATCATCGCGGTGTTCATGTTCTTCATGCGCCAGATGCAGGGCGGTGCCGGTGGCAAGGGCGGGCCGATGAGCTTTGGCAAGAGCAAGGCACGCCTGCTCTCCGAAGATCAGGTGAAAACCACATTGGCTGACGTTGCCGGTTGCGACGAAGCCAAGGAAGAAGTCGGCGAACTGGTTGAGTTCCTCCGTGATCCGGGCAAGTTCCAGCGCCTGGGCGGTCGTATTCCTCGCGGTGTGCTGATGGTCGGTCCTCCGGGTACCGGTAAAACCTTGCTGGCCAAGGCAATTGCCGGCGAAGCCAAGGTTCCGTTCTTCACCATATCCGGTTCCGACTTCGTTGAAATGTTTGTCGGTGTCGGTGCGAGCCGTGTTCGCGACATGTTCGAGCAGGCGAAGAAGCACGCGCCGTGCATTATCTTCATCGACGAAATCGACGCCGTCGGTCGCCATCGTGGCGCTGGCATGGGTGGCGGTCACGATGAGCGTGAGCAGACTCTCAACCAGTTGCTGGTCGAGATGGACGGCTTCGAAATGAACGACGGCATCATTGTTATCGCTGCAACCAACCGTCCTGACGTACTTGACCCTGCGCTGCTGCGTCCGGGCCGTTTCGACCGTCAGGTTGTCGTCGGTCTGCCGGATATCCGTGGTCGCGAACAGATTCTCAAGGTTCACATGCGCAAAGTGCCAATGGGTGACGACGTCGCTCCGGCCGTTATCGCGCGTGGTACTCCAGGCTTCTCCGGTGCTGATCTGGCAAACCTGGTCAACGAAGCGTCGCTGTTCGCTGCGCGCAGCGGCAAGCGCATCGTTGAAATGAAAGAGTTCGAACTGGCCAAAGACAAGATCATGATGGGCGCCGAGCGCAAATCGATGGTCATGTCCGAGAAAGAGAAGCAGAACACCGCTTATCACGAAGCTGGCCACGCCATTGTCGGTCGCGTCGTGCCTGAGCATGATCCGGTCTACAAAGTGTCGATCATTCCGCGCGGCCGTGCGCTGGGTGTGACCATGTTCCTGCCGGAAGAAGATCGCTACAGTCTGTCCAAGCGCGCGCTGATCAGCCAGATCTGCTCGCTGTATGGCGGCCGTATCGCTGAAGAAATGACCCTGGGCTTTGACGGTGTGACCACCGGTGCTTCCAACGACATCATGCGTGCTAGCCAGATTGCGCGGAACATGGTGACCAAGTGGGGTCTGTCGGAAAAACTCGGTCCGTTGATGTATGCCGAAGAAGAGGGTGAAGTATTCCTCGGCCGCGGCGGTGGCGGTCAGGCTGCCAGTTTCTCTGGCGAGACAGCCAAGCTGATCGACTCCGAAGTGCGCAGTATCATTGACCAGTGCTACGGCACCGCCAAGCAGATCCTCACGGACAACCGTGACAAGCTCGATGCCATGGCCGATGCCCTGATGAAGTACGAAACGATCGATGCTGAACAGATCGACGACATCATGGCCGGTCGTACGCCTCGCGAGCCTCGTGACTGGTCGGGTGGCACGGGTACACCACCACCTCCAGTGGTTCAGGACGAGCGTCCGGAAACACCGATTGGCGGTCCGGCTGCTGACGTTTAAGGTTTGAAATGACTTCTGTACAGTCCCTGACCCGGTTGCCTTGCGGCAACCGGGTTCTTGATTTGGCCCAGACGCATGTCATGGGCATTCTCAATGTCACCCCTGATTCTTTCTCTGATGGCGGCCAATACAGCCAGCTTGACGCTGCCTTGCGCCATGCAGAAGCGATGGTTGCGGCGGGTGCGACACTGATTGACGTCGGTGGCGAGTCCACCCGGCCTGGCGCGCGAGCGGTTTCTCCGCTCGAAGAGCTTGAGCGCGTGGCGCCGATTGTCGAGCTGATCAATCGCGAGCTTGATGTGATCATTTCGGTGGATACGTCTACGCCTGCGGTGATGCGCGAAACCGCACGGTTGGGTGCCGGTTTGATCAATGATGTGCGATCGCTACAGCGCGATGGTGCGTTGGATGCAGCGGCGGCGACAGGCTTGCCGGTATGTCTGATGCATATGCTCGGTGAGCCAGGCGATATGCAGGACAATCCGCAGTATCACGATGTCACTCGCGAGGTTGGCGAGTTTCTCGCGCAGCGGATGTCGGTGTGTGCATCAGCAGGTATTCCTGCCGAGCGGATCATTCTTGATCCGGGCTTCGGTTTCGCCAAAACCCTGCAGCACAATCTAAGCTTGTTCAAGCACATGGAAGCCCTGCATGCGTTGGGCAGGCCCTTGCTGGTTGGTGTTTCCCGAAAGAGCATGATTGGGCACGCCTTGAATCGTCCTGTTGGCGAGCGGCTGCATGGCGGATTGGCGCTGGCGGCGCTGGCGTCGGTGAAAGGTGCGCGTATATTGCGCGTCCATGATGTGGCGGAAACAGTAGACGTGGTGCGGATGATCGCGGCCGTGGAATCAGCCGAATAAGAATGATGGAGCGCTTATGAGCAAGAAATATTTTGGTACTGACGGCATTCGTGGTCGCGTTGGTGAATACCCGATTACTCCTGACTTCATGCTCAAGCTCGGCTGGGCTGCTGGCATGGCGTTCCGCAAGATGGGCGCCTGCAAGGTGCTGGTCGGCAAAGACACGCGAATTTCCGGTTATATGTTCGAGTCGGCGCTTGAGGCCGGTCTGACATCGGCGGGTGCCGATGTGATGCTGCTGGGTCCTATGCCGACGCCGGCCATCGCCTACTTGTCGCGCACGTTCCAGGCTGAGGCCGGTATCGTGATCAGTGCTTCGCACAATCCGCACGACGATAACGGCATCAAGTTTTTCTCCGGTAAAGGCACCAAGCTGCCCGATGAACTGGAGCTGATGATCGAAGAGTTGCTCGATACGCCGATGACCGTGGTCGAATCGAGCAAGATCGGCAAGGTCTCGCGGATCAACGATGCGTCAGGCCGTTATATCGAATTCTGCAAGAGCAGCGTGCCAACGGGCACCAGTTTCTCTGGACTCAAGATCGTTATCGACTGTGCGCATGGTGCGACCTACAAGGTGGCTCCGAGTGTCTTCCGGGAGCTGGGTGCGGAAGTTGTCGTGCTGTCAGCCCAGCCTAACGGTCTGAACATCAATGAGAATTGCGGCTCGACCCATATGGGGCAGCTGCAGGCTGCGGTACTGGCGGAGCATGCCGACCTGGGTATCGCTTTTGATGGCGATGGCGATCGGGTTCTGATGGTTGACCACACTGGCGCCATTGTTGATGGCGACGAGTTGTTGTTCATTATTGCTCGCGATCTGCATGAACGTGGCAAGTTGCAGGGCGGCGTGGTTGGCACCCTGATGAGTAATCTGGGTCTGGAGCTCGCGCTTGCAGAGCTTTCGATTCCGTTCATTCGTGCCAATGTCGGCGACCGCTACGTGATCGCTGAGTTGCTTGAGCGCAATTGGCTGGTCGGTGGCGAAAATTCAGGGCATATCGTTTGCTTCAATCACACCACGACCGGTGATGCGATCATCGCGGCTTTGCAAGTGCTGATGGCCTTGAAGACCCGTAATGAAGGGTTGGCGCAAACGCGTCAGGCATTGCGCAAGTGCCCTCAGGTGCTGATCAATGTGCGTTTTGGTGGTGGCGAAAGTCCGCTGGAACACTCGGCTGTCAAGGAAGCCAGTGCGCGTGTTACCCAGGCAATGGCGGGGCGCGGTCGCGTGCTTTTGCGCAAGTCCGGGACAGAGCCTCTGGTGCGCGTAATGGTCGAAGGCGAGGACGAAACCCAGGTTCGCAACTACGCCGAAGAGCTGGCAAAACTGGTAACTGAAGTTTCTGCCTGATACGGCTTGCAAGCCATGATTGTGTTGGGTAACATCTGCGCCCACTTTGACCGACGAGGTACAGCATGCGTCGCCCTATGGTAGCTGGTAACTGGAAGATGCACGGTACCCGCGCCAGCGTCGCTGAGCTGATCAACGGCCTTCGTCATCTGGCCTTGCCAAGCGGTGTTGATGTCGCGGTATTCCCGCCTTGCTTGTATATCAATCAAGTGATTGATGGCTTGAAAGGCAAGTCGATTTCGGTCGGCGCGCAGAATTCTGCGGTGGAATCCATGCAAGGTGCATTGACCGGTGAGATTGCGCCGAGTCAGTTGGTGGATGCAGGTTGTTCCCTGGTGCTTGTCGGGCACTCCGAGCGTCGCCAGATAATGGGCGAGCGGGATGGGATGCTGAATCGCAAGTTTGCAGCTGCGCAGGCATGTGGCTTGATTCCGGTGTTGTGTATAGGGGAAACCCTCGAGCAGCGCGAAGCCGGAAAAACTCTTGAGGTTGTCGGGCGTCAGCTGGGCAGCATCATCGAGGAGCTGGGTGTCGGTGCTTTTGCCAAGGCAGTCATTGCTTACGAGCCGGTCTGGGCTATTGGTACCGGACTGACTGCGACGCCGCAGCAAGCTCAGGATGTGCATAAAGCCATTCGCGAGCAGCTGGCGGCAGAGAATTCTGAAGTGGCACGAGGTGTGCGGCTTCTATACGGCGGCAGCGTGAAGGCGGCCAATGCGGTCGAACTGTTCGGCATGCCGGATATCGATGGGGGGCTCATTGGTGGAGCCTCCCTGAATGCAGATGAGTTCGGTGCGATTTGTCGCGCCGCGGGAAACTGAAAAAATGCTGGAAACAGTCGTAGTCGTTTTTCATCTGCTGGGTGCATTGGGCGTAGTTGCTCTGGTTTTGCTGCAGCAGGGTAAGGGTGCGGACGCTGGCGCGTCTTTCGGAGCAGGTGCTTCAAATACTGTGTTCGGAAGCCAAGGTTCCTCTACCTTTCTTAGTAAGTTTACTGCTATACTTGCCGCCGGTTTCTTCATAACCAGCTTGGGGTTAGGTTACTTTGCTAAAGAGAAGGCTCACCAGCTGACTCAGGCAGGTCTCCCAAATCCAGCAGTGTTGGAAGTACCTAAGCAACAACAACCGGCTTCTGATGATGTACCGGTGCTTCAAGAGCAAAAGTCGGCTACTCCAGCGACTGACGTACCTCCAGCTCAAGAGCAGAAGTAAGAAGGGTTTCAAACGTAGTTTTGCCGAGGTGGTGGAATTGGTAGACACGCAACCTTGAGGTGGTTGTGCCCATAGGGTGTAGGGGTTCGAGTCCCCTTCTCGGTACCAATTAGTCAGGAGAGCCCGCTGTTGCGGGCTTTCTTGCAGGTGGAAGGTTACATTGACCCTATAAGGGATCGGTCGTATACTTCCGCCCCAGCTTTGTCGCGGGGTGGAGCAGTCTGGTAGCTCGTCGGGCTCATAACCCGAAGGTCGTCGGTTCAAATCCGGCCCCCGCAACCAGTTTAAGGAGCCCCTTTTAAGGGGCTTTTTGTTAGCTGGACACTTTCAACGCCGCTGTTCGACGGCGTTTCAAGGATGGGCGTTAAGCCCATTTTTTTATTTTGCAAAGCATGCACATATCATGCACTAGGGGGTTCAGGTGTCGAGCAAGCTAGAAGAGTTGCAGGCCTTGCTGGCCCCGGTGGTCGTGGCCCTGGGCTATGAATGCTGGGGTATCGAGTTTTCGGCTCAGGGTCGTCACTCGATGTTGCGCGTTTATATCGATAAAGAGGGTGGCGTGCTGGTGGACGATTGCGCCATTGTCAGCCGTCAGATCAGCGGTGTACTGGATGTTGAAGATCCGATCTCCGTTGAATACACCCTCGAAGTTTCCTCGCCTGGCATGGAGCGCCCACTGTTCACTCTTGAGCAGTTTGCAAAGTTTGCCGGTGAACAAGTGAAGATCAAGCTGCGCTCGCCTTTTGAAGGGCGACGCAACTTTCAGGGCCTTCTGCGCGGTGTAGAAGAACAGGATGTCGTGGTGCAGGTAGACGACCATGAGTTCCTGTTGCCGATCGATATGATCGACAAGGCCAACATTATTCCCAGTTTTGACTGAGACGCGGATCCCGCGGATCCAATGGCTTGCGAAAGGCGAGGCGTACGATGAGCAAAGAAGTACTGCTGGTTGTTGAGTCGGTATCCAATGAAAAGGGCGTACCGGCAAGCGTAATTTTTGAAGCGCTGGAGCTGGCTCTGGCCACTGCTACCAAAAAGCGTTTTGAGGACGAAGTTGACCTGCGTGTGGAAATTAACCGCCACACCGGGGCATACGAAACTTTCCGTCGCTGGACGGTCGTCGAAGAGAATGATCTCGACGATCCGGCCATCGAAACCTGGCCAAGCAAGGTTGCCGAAACGCATCCTGGTGCCAAGGTTGGCGACGTCGTCGAAGAAAAGATCGAATCCATCGAGTTCGGCCGCATCGCTGCACAGACTGCCAAGCAGGTCATCGTGCAGAAAGTTCGCGAAGCCGAGCGCGCTCAAGTGGTCGACGCCTATCGCGAGCGCCTGGGAGAAATCATCTCCGGCACCGTGAAAAAAGTCACCCGCGATAACGTGATCGTCGATCTGGGCAACAACGCTGAAGCGTTGCTGGCCCGTGAAGACATCATTTCTCGCGAAACCTTCCGTGTCGGCGTGCGCTTGCGTGCGTTGCTCAAGGAAATCCGCACCGAGAACCGCGGCCCGCAGCTGATCCTGTCGCGTACCGCGCCGGAAATGCTGATCGAGCTGTTCCGTATCGAAGTGCCGGAAATTGCCGAAGGCCTGATCGAAGTAATGGCTGCATCCCGTGATCCGGGTTCGCGCGCCAAGATCGCCGTCCGCTCGAAAGACAAACGCATCGACCCACAGGGCGCTTGCATCGGTATGCGCGGTTCGCGCGTCCAGGCAGTGTCGGGTGAGTTGGGCGGTGAGCGTGTTGATATCGTCCTGTGGGACGACAACCCGGCTCAGTTCGTGATCAACGCCATGTCCCCGGCTGAGGTTGCGGCAATTATCGTTGACGAAGATGCCCACGCAATGGACATCGCCGTTGGCGCAGACAATCTGGCTCAGGCCATCGGTCGTGGTGGTCAGAACGTGCGTCTGGCGAGCCAGTTGACTGGCTGGACCCTGAACGTGATGACCGAATCGGACATCCAGGCTAAGCAGCAAGCAGAAACCGGCGACATCCTGCGCAACTTCATCGACGAGCTGGAAGTCGACGAAGAACTGGCTCAGGTGCTGGTTGATGAAGGCTTCACCAGCCTGGAAGAGATTGCCTACGTACCGTTGGAAGAAATGCTCAACATCGACGGCTTTGACGAAGATATCGTCAACGAGCTTCGCGCTCGTGCCAAGGATCGTTTGTTGACCAAAGCCATCGCTACTGAGGAAAAGCTGGCAGACGCCCATCCGGCCGAAGACCTGCTCTCGCTTGAGGGTATGGACAAGGATTTGGCGATGGAACTGGCGGTGCGCGGCGTAATTACCCGCGAAGACCTGGCCGAGCAGTCTATTGACGACCTGCTCGACATCGACGGCATTGACGATGATCGTGCCGGCAAGTTGATCATGGCCGCCCGAGCCCACTGGTTCGAGTAATTAGGCGCGGCCTGAGGAGAGAAGTGCATGACGCAAGTCACGGTGAAACAACTGGCCGATGAGGTCAAAACACCGGTAGAGCGCCTGTTGCAGCAGATGCGTGAGGCAGGTCTGCCGCACACCGCCGCCGAAGAAAATGTGACTGACAGTGAGAAGCAGTCTCTGCTGACTCACTTGAAAAGCAGCCACAAGGCGAAAGTGGAAGAACCACGCAAGATCACGCTGCAGCGTAAAACCACCAGCACCCTGCGTGTGGCTGGTAGCAAAAGCATCAGCGTAGAAGTTCGCAAAAAGAAAGTTTTCGTACAGCGCAGCCCGGAAGAAATCGAAGCCGAGCGCAAGCGTGAACTGGATGAGCGTCGCGCAGTAGAAAATGCTGCTCGTCAGAAGGCTGAAGAAGAAGCCAAGCAACGCGCCGAAGAAGAAGCGCGCCGCCAGCCTGCTGCCGCGCAGACCGCTGCCAGCGACGCCGTTGCGGCGCCGGCTGCAGCTGCCGAACCTGTTCGCGAAAGCGCACCGGTAGTGGCCGCTGCTCCAGCTCCGTCTGCCGAAGTTCGCAACAAGCAGAACGAACAGCGCCGTCCGGACAAACCACGTGCCGACGACAACAATCGTCGTAGCGGTGGTGGTGATGGCGAGCGCAAAAACGCTCCGCATCGCGCCTCGGTCAAAGAAAAAGCGCCGGCTCCACGTGTGGCGCCACGCACTACCGACGAAGAAAGCGATGGCTTCCGTCGTGGTGGTCGCGGCAAGGCCAAGCTGAAGAAGCGCAACGCTCACGGTTTCCAGAGCCCAACCGGCCCTGTCGTGCGTGATGTGCAGATCGGCGAGACCATCACTGTTGGCGATCTCGCCAATCAGATGTCGGTCAAGGCTGCTGAAATCATCAAGTTCATGTTCAAACTGGGTACTCCAGCGACCATCAACCAGGTGCTTGATCAGGAAACTGCTCAACTGGTAGCCGAAGAACTGGGCCACAAAGTGACCCTGGTCAGCGACACCGCCCTGGAAGATTCCCTGGCCGAGTCCCTGAAGTTTGAAGGTGAGTCGTTCTCCCGTGCGCCAGTCGTGACCGTAATGGGCCACGTTGACCACGGTAAAACTTCCCTGCTCGACTATATCCGTCGTGCCAAGGTAGCTGCTGGCGAAGCCGGCGGTATCACCCAGCACATCGGTGCGTACCACGTTGAAACCGAACGCGGCATGGTCACCTTCCTCGATACCCCGGGTCACGCCGCGTTTACCGCAATGCGTGCTCGTGGTGCCAAGGCGACCGACATCGTGATTCTGGTGGTTGCAGCGGACGACGGCGTGATGCCGCAGACCATTGAAGCTGTTCAGCACGCTGTAGCGGCTGGCGTTCCACTGGTTGTTGCAGTGAACAAAATCGACAAGCCGGGCGCCGATCTCGATCGCATCCGTAGCGAACTGTCGGTTCACGGCGTGACTTCCGAAGAGTGGGGCGGTGATACGCCGTTCGTTCCGGTTTCGGCGAAAGTCGGTACTGGCGTGGACGAGTTGCTTGAAGCCGTTCTGCTGCAAGCTGAAGTTCTCGAACTGAAAGCAACTCCATCGGCTCCTGGTCGTGGTGTTGTGGTTGAATCGCGTCTCGACAAAGGTCGCGGCCCGGTGGCAACCGTTCTGGTTCAAGACGGTACCCTGCGCCAAGGCGACATGGTCCTGGTCGGTTCGAACTATGGTCGCGTTCGCGCCATGCTCGACGAGAACGGCAAGCCAATCAAAGAAGCCGGTCCTTCCATCCCTGTCGAGATCCTCGGCCTGGACGGTACCCCGGACGCTGGCGACGAGATGAGCGTGGTTGCTGACGAGAAGAAAGCCCGTGAAGTGGCTCTGTTCCGTCAAGGCAAGTTCCGCGAAGTCAAACTGGCTCGCGCTCACGCCGGCAAGCTGGAAAACATCTTCGAAAACATGGGTCAGGCCGAGAAGAAGACGCTCAACATCGTCCTCAAATCCGATGTCCGTGGTTCGCTGGAAGCGTTGAACGGTGCCTTGAATGGCCTGGGCAACGACGAAGTTCAAGTGCGCGTAGTCGGCGGCGGTGTCGGTGGTATCACCGAATCCGATGCTAACCTGGCACTGGCTTCCAACGCTGTACTGTTCGGCTTCAACGTGCGTGCCGATGCTGGCGCACGGAAGATCGTCGAGCAGGAAGGTCTGGACATGCGTTACTACAACGTGATCTACGACATCATCGAAGACGTCAAGAAAGCCCTGACCGGCATGCTCGGCAGCGATGTTCGCGAGAATATCCTGGGTGTGGCCGAAGTGCGTGACGTGTTCCGTTCGCCGAAGTTTGGCGCGATCGCTGGCTGCATGGTGATCGAAGGTGTTGTGCACCGTAACCGTCCGATCCGTGTACTGCGTGAAGACATCGTTATCTTCGAAGGCGAGCTGGAATCCCTGCGCCGCTTCAAGGATGACGCTTCCGAAGTACGTGCCGGCATGGAATGCGGTATCGGCGTGAAGAGCTACAACGACGTCAAAGTCGGCGACAAGATCGAAGTCTTCGAGAAGGTTCAGGTTGCTCGCAGCCTCTAACTCGCGCACTTCAGGAGCCGTGATGGCCGGCCGCACTCAACAGTGTGGCGCATCACCCGGACTCTAAACGCAACGCCCGGTCTGGCTTTTGTCAGGCCGGGCGTTTGCCGCTTTCAGACCTGGCGGGTTTCACCGCCGGGCAGTAACAGGTAACAAAATCATGGCAAAAGAATACAGCCGTACCCAACGTATCGGCGATCAGATGCAGCGCGAGCTGGCCCAGCTGATCCGTCGTGAAGTCAAGGATCCACGCGTGGGTCTGGTCACCATTACCGCAGTGGAAGTCAGCCGTGACGTCGGTCACGCGAAGATTTTCATCACCGTGATGGGGCAGGACAACGCTGAAGACATCGCACAAAGCATCAAGGTGCTCAATTCCGCCGCAGGTTTCCTGCGCATGCAATTGGCCCGTGAAATGAAGCTGCGCAGCGTGCCGCAACTGCACTTCCACTACGACGAGTCCGTCGTGCGTGGCGCGCACCTGTCGGCGCTGATCGAGCGTGCGGTGGCTGAAGACAATCAGCATCCGGTCGCTGCTGAACCTGAAGACACCAAGGAGTAACTCGGTGGCTCAGGTCAAACGTATCCGTCGTAACGTCAGCGGCATCATCCTGCTCGACAAGCCGTTGGGATTCACGTCCAACGCCGCGTTGCAGAAGGTTCGCTGGTTGCTCAACGCCGAGAAGGCCGGTCACACCGGCAGCCTCGACCCTCTGGCCACGGGCGTCTTGCCGTTGTGCTTTGGCGAAGCGACCAAGTTCTCGCAGTACCTGCTCGATTCCGACAAGGCTTATGAAACCCTCGCGCAACTGGGTAAGACCACCACCACGGCCGATGCCGAAGGTGAGGTTTTGCAGGAGCGCCCGGTGACCGTTGGTCGCGCCGATGTCGAAGCGGCATTGCCGAAATTTCGTGGGCAAATCAGTCAGATACCGCCGATGTACTCGGCGCTAAAGCGTGATGGCCAGCCGCTCTACAAGTTGGCTCGTGCAGGCGAAGTAGTGGAGCGTGAACCGCGTTCTGTTACTATTGCGCGCTTGGAATTACTGGCCTTCGAAGGCGATACTGCACGACTTGCGGTGGATTGCAGCAAAGGCACCTATATTCGCACCCTCGTGGAGGATATCGGTGAGCAACTCGGTTGTGGTGCGTACGTCGCGGAATTGCGCCGTACCCAGGCCGGGCCTTTCACCCTGGCGCAGACGGTGACCCTCGAAGAGCTTGAAGCGGTACATGCCGAGGGCGGCAACGAAGCGGTGGATCGCTTCCTGATGCCATCGGACAGCGGCCTGCAGGATTGGCCGTTGCTGCACTTCTCCGAAGCGAGTGCGTTCTACTGGCTCAACGGCCAGCCGGTGCGTGCCCCGGATGCTCCGAAGTTCGGCATGGTGCGGGTACAGGATCACAATGGTCGCTTCATCGGTATCGGTGAAGTGAGCGAAGACGGGCGCATTGCGCCACGTCGACTGATTCGGTCGGAATGACCGAAACCGGTCTGTGTCAAAGCAGGCTGGCGAGGGTGGCTGTTAACAGGCACGGTCACTACTCATTTATAGATACAGGGATTTGTCCCTGGCCTGTTGAAGCTGTTTCTTTGAAACAGTTTCCTGATAAAAGGATTGCCTCATGGCTCTCGACGTTCAAGAAAAAGCTCAAATCGTTGCTGACTACCAGCAAGCTGTTGGTGACACCGGTTCGCCAGAAGTGCAAGTTGCACTGCTGACCCACAACATCAACAAGCTGCAAGGTCACTTCAAGGCCAACGGTAAAGATCACCACTCCCGTCGTGGTCTGATCCGCATGGTAAACCAGCGTCGCAAGCTGCTGGACTACCTGAAAGGCAAGGATCTGGGTCGTTATCAGACTCTGATCGGTCGCCTGGGTCTGCGTCGCTAATCAGCGATTGCGCTATGAGGTTGGTTGTCTGTCGGACGTCAGCGGTTTACCGCCGGCGTCTTGCAGGCTCCCAGCCTCAAGTTTTATCTGGATACACGTTTTACCCTGGACAGGCGTTGGGCCGATTCCCGACATTGCCCAAGAATTCGCAAGAAACCAGTTCCCCCAAGAGCCACAAAGAAGGTAGGACACCGTGAACCCGGTAATCAAAAAATTCCAGTTCGGTCAATCGACCGTTACCCTCGAGACTGGCCGTATCGCCCGTCAGGCCTCCGGCGCAGTATTGGTCACCGTTGACGACGACGTCAGCGTGTTGGTGACTGTAGTCGGTGCAAAACAAGCTGATCCAGGCAAGGGCTTCTTCCCTCTGTCGGTTCACTACCAGGAAAAGACTTACGCTGCCGGTAAGATCCCTGGCGGTTTCTTCAAGCGTGAAGGCCGTCCTTCCGAAAAAGAAACCCTGACTTCCCGACTGATCGACCGTCCGATCCGTCCGCTGTTCCCTGAAGGTTTCATGAACGAAGTGCAGGTTGTCTGCACCGTCGTTTCCACCAGCAAGAAGACCGATCCGGACATCGCAGCGATGATCGGTACCTCGGCTGCCCTGGCTATCTCGGGTATCCCGTTCGACGGCCCGATCGGCGCCGCTCGCGTTGCCTTCCACGAAAGCACCGGCTACCTGCTGAACCCGACTTACGAGCAGCAAGCGGCTTCGAGCCTGGACATGGTCGTTGCCGGTACTTCCGACGCCGTACTGATGGTTGAATCGGAAGCCAAAGAGCTGACCGAAGACCAGATGCTGGGCGCGGTACTGTTTGCTCACGACGAATTCCAGGTTGTGATCAACGCCGTTAAAGAACTGGCCGCTGAAGCTGCCAAGCCAACCTGGATCTGGGCTCCTGCGCCAGAAGCCACCGAACTGCTGGGCGCTATCCGTGCCGAGTTCGGCGAAGCGATCTCCCAGGCTTACACCATCACCGTCAAGGCCGACCGTTATGCGCGTCTGGGCGAGCTGAAGGATCAAGTCGTTGCCAAGCTGTCCGGTGAAGAAGGTCAGCCTTCGTCCAGCGAAGTCAAAGCCGCTTTCGGCGAAATCGAATACCGCACTGTTCGCGAAAACATCGTCAATGGCAAGCCACGTATCGACGGTCGCGACACCAAAACCGTACGTCCGCTGAACATCGAAGTCGGCGTTCTGCCGAAGACTCACGGTTCGGCGCTGTTCACTCGTGGTGAAACCCAGGCGCTGGTCGTTGCAACACTGGGCACCGCCCGTGACGCACAACTGCTGGACACCCTGGAAGGCGAGAAAAAAGACCCGTTCATGCTGCACTACAACTTCCCTCCGTTCTCGGTGGGCGAGTGTGGTCGCATGGGTGGTGCTGGTCGTCGTGAAATCGGTCACGGCCGTCTGGCCCGTCGTTCGGTTTCGGCCATGCTGCCAGCCGCTGACGTGTTCCCGTACACCATCCGTGTGGTTTCGGAAATCACCGAATCCAACGGTTCGAGCTCGATGGCTTCCGTTTGCGGCGCTTCCCTGGCCCTGATGGACGCTGGTGTGCCGATGAAGGCGCCGGTTGCCGGTATCGCCATGGGTCTGGTCAAGGAAGGCGAGAAGTTCGCAGTTCTGACCGACATCCTCGGTGACGAAGACCACCTGGGCGACATGGACTTCAAAGTAGCCGGTACCGCCAAAGGCGTTACTGCGCTGCAGATGGACATCAAGATCAAAGGCATCACCGAAGAAATCATGGAGATCGCTCTGGGCCAAGCCCTGGAAGCGCGCCTGAACATCCTCGGTCAGATGAACCAGATCATCGGCCAGTCGCGTACCGAACTGTCGGCCAACGCTCCGACCATGATCGCGATGAGAATCGACACCGACAAGATCCGTGATGTTATCGGTAAAGGTGGCGCGACCATCCGTGCGATCTGCGAAGAAACCAAGGCTTCGATCGACATCGAAGACGACGGTTCGATCAAGATCTTCGGCGAAACCAAGGAAGCTGCTGAAGCTGCACGTCAGCGCGTTCTGGGTATCACCGCTGAAGCCGAGATCGGCAAGATCTATGTGGGTAAAGTTGAGCGCATCGTCGACTTCGGCGCATTCGTCAACATCCTGCCGGGCAAGGACGGTCTGGTGCATATCTCGATGCTGAGCGACGCTCGCGTAGAGAAAGTGACCGACATCCTGAAAGAAGGCCAGGAAGTGGAAGTGCTGGTACTGGACGTGGACAACCGCGGCCGTATCAAGCTGTCCATCAAAGACGTGGCTGCTGCCAAGGCTTCGGGCGTTTAATCACCCCAAAGCGTTAGCGCAATAAAAATGCCCCGCCGTGAAAACGGCGGGGCATTTTTTTGTCTGCGAAATATCGGGACATTCTGTGAAGTTGCCGGACTTCAAGACCGGTGCTAGGTTTAGCCCACCGCCCGTGTAGCTCAGCCGGTAGAGCAGCGCACTCGTAACGCGAAGGTCGCAGGTTCGATTCCTGTCTCGGGCACCACCTTCTTAAACACTCTCACCCATCGCAAAAGCGGATTTATGTTCCGCAGGTCAGCTTTTTGTGAGAGAGATGTAAAGAGCCGTGTAATTCGTCATGCAAACGTCCTATATTCGGAGCCTGCATGAGCATCGCCCAGCAGTTTTCAGATGATCCCGAATGGTTCCGAAGGCCGGACAAATCCGCGTCAGAGAGATCCTTGATGATCCAGATCCATCCTCCATTCCTAAGATCAGCGAGAACGCCATGACCGAATTAACTCAAGAGCAACGTCACGAACAAGCGCTGGAAAAGTACATTCTGGACGTACCGGACCTGAAAGAAGAGATCAAGGACCTGAGTCCCGATGATCAAAAAGATCAGATCCAGTGGGCCTTCGAAGACGAAGCCGAAGCCCAGGGCTTGCAGCCGTGGGAGCTGACACTCAAGTACACGAGCACGCCGGAAGAGTTCGAGGCACAGCGCCTCGTGCTGCACAAAGAGGCGGCCGAAGTGCTGGGTGTCGAGTGGGAAGAGTACTGCGAGATGAATAATCTGGTGGTCTGATACAAAAACGCCAGCCTCAACCGGGCTGGCGTTTTTTATTGCGCGCAGTATTCAGAGACTGAGGCGCATCGACAGATCCACCGCTTTGACATCCTTGGTCATCGCGCCAATCGAGATGTAGTCCACTCCGGTTTCGGCGATCGGCAGCAGTGTGCTTTCGTTGATACCGCCGCTGGCCTCCAGTTTCGCCTTGCCGCCGTTCAGGCGCACGGCTTCGCGCATGTCATCCAGGCTCAGTTCGTCGAGCATGATGATGTCGGCGCCGGCGGCCAGTGCCTCCTTCAGCTCCTCCAGACTTTCCACTTCGACTTCCACCGGTTTGCCCGGGGCAATCTTGTGCGCGGCGGCAATCGCCTGCGGGATGCCACCGCTGGCGGCGATGTGGTTTTCCTTGATCAGGAACGCGTCGTACAGACCGATGCGATGGTTGTGGCAGCCACCGCAGGTCACCGCGTATTTCTGTGCCAGACGCAGACCCGGCAGAGTCTTGCGGGTGTCGAGCAGTTTGACCTGAGTGGTACCGACGAAATCGGCCAGGTACTGCGCGTGCGTAGCTACGCCGGAAAGCAATTGCAGAAAATTCAGCGCACTGCGCTCACCGGTCAGCAGCGAACGGGCCGGGCCTTCCAGATGAAATAACGGTTGATTGGGCTTTACCCGCTCGCCATCGACCACTTGCCAATGCACCGCCACCCGCGGATCAAGCTGACGAAACACCGCATCGACCCAGGCAGTGCCGCAGATAACGGCCGCGTCGCGAGTGATGATGGTGGCTTTGGCCAGGCGTTCGGCCGGGATCAGTTGCGCGGTGATGTCGCCGCTGCCGATGTCTTCGAGCAACGCACGGCGCACGTTGGCTTCGATTTCGGCGGTCAAGTCGGCGAGACGTAGATTCGGCATAACGGGCTCCACAAACAAAGTGGTTCGATTATAGGGGCATGGCGCGAGCCAACCCAAGGCGAGAACGCGCGTGCCAGCCTGCATCCGGTCGATTTTCTTTGAGCAAACCCGGCCAGGCGTGGTCACTGAAAGGGGCGGTATAGGGGAAACCCTGACGGCTATGGCGCCGGGTGCAAGTTATGAAAGATAATTCGCCTTGCATTTGACGTCATAGCTTTGACGTCCTGATTGAACTTGCGGGAGCGAGCCTGCTCGCGAATGCATTCTTTCAGTGACATTGCTACGGCTGACACACCGCCATCGCGAGCAGGCTCGCTCCCACAGGGATCCGGGTTGGCTTGACCGAACGAATCACCGTTTCAGGAGGCTTGGATGCACAACGACGGGAAAGTGGTGCCTTTGCACAAAGGCACTGCCGATCAGGCGAATCACTCGCCGCTCGCCCGCCTGCCTGTGATTCTGCTTCAGGTTCGCGACAAGGCTGCCCAGCAACTGCGCCACGGTTTGCAGGAGCTGTTCGATAACGCCGACGACACGCTGTTTGAAATGGCCGACCGGGCGCGCAACGACGTCGAACAGAACATCTTTTTCGAAGCCATGCGCGACCTGCGCCTGAAGCGCAAAAACATCGAACGCGGTTTTCTCGAGCAATTCTTCGAAGCCTTCGTCGGCCTGACCCAATACGATCCTGCGCACAACACGCTGCCGCACGCGCTGATATACGACGAGCTGGCCCCCCGCAACGACGATATGGAACGCAGCGTGGCGGTCGAGACCATGGTCGGTCGTGTGCTCAAGCGTGACGGCTTCGCCCTCGATCAACTGACCGCACGGCTTAACGCGTTGCTCGGCAAGACCCTCGATGATCAGCACAACCCGCTCGGCCCGGCGCTGCTCTGCGAGTTTTTCCTCCAGGCCGGGCGTAATCTGGGCGTGGAGATCAAGGTTAAACTGATCCTGCTCAAACTGTTCGAGCGCTATGTCCTGGCCGACACCGAACAGCTTTACGCCGAAGCCAATCAATTGCTGCTCGCCACCGGTGTGTTGCCGGACTTGAAGCCGGCCCCTGCACGCCGCGCCATTGATCGGGCGATCGCGAATGTGGAAAGTGGTGAAAGCGACGATCTGCCGCCTGTCGATGAAAGCGTGCAAGAGGTCTTCGCCGCGTTGCAAGAGTTGCTTTCGCATGTACGTGGCACTGTCGCACCGACGCTGGAATCCAGCTTTGCGGTTCAACCGATTTCCACCCGCGATCTGCTGCGCCTGCTCTCGCATTTGCAGCAATACGTGCCCGAGTTGGCGGCACAGGATGATTTCGATCTACGCAATCAGCTCGAACAACTGCTGACCCGGGTCAGCGTCAGAAGTGGCAAATCGCGGATTGTGGGCGATGCGGACGAAGATGTGATCAATCTGATCGCCATGGTCTTCGACTGCATTCTTGAAGACCGCAATGTCCCGGATTCGCTCAAGGCCCTGATCGCCCGGTTACAGATCCCGATGCTCAAGGTCGCGGTGCTCGACAAGAGTTTCTTCAGCCGCAGCACGCATCCGGCGCGGCGCCTGCTCAATGAAATCGCCGAGGCGGCCATGGGCTGGGGCGATTGTGACGGTGACGCGCGTGACAGCTTGTACCTGCGTATCGAACAAGTGGTGCAGCGCCTGCTGACTGACTTTGTCGATGATCCGGCGATTTTTTCCGAATTGCTCGCCGATTTCCTCGCGTTCACCAGTGATGAACGCCGTCGCAGCGAGCTGCTTGAACAGCGTCTGCGTGACGCCGAAGAGGGGCGAGCGAAAACCGAACTGGCCCGGCGCCGGGTCGAACGGGCTTTGAATCAGGCATTGCTGGGCAAGACGCTGCCGCCTTCCGTGGTCACCTTCGTACAAGATGCGTGGAGCAAAGTACTGCTGCTGACGTGCCTCAAGCATGGCGATCAGTCAGCCGAATGGCAGGCCGATGTGCAAACCATGGAGCAATTGATCTGGAGTGTGCAGCGTCACGAAGACGCTGAATCCAGTCTGCGCTTGCTGGCGCTGGTACCGGGGTTGCTCAAGTCGCTGCGTGATGGCCTGACCAGTTCGGCGTTCGACCCGTTCGCCACCAGCGAGTTTTTCAGCGAACTTGAAGCCCTGCATGTGCAGGTGCTGGAGCGCTCCGTCGAGGCAGAACCGGCCGCTTCGATGATTGAGGTCTCGCAACAGATCGTGCTGCAAAGCGCCGACGACAGCAGCATGGCGCTGTCATCGGCACGTTTGTCCCACGATGCCGTCGGTTTGCGCCAGGTCGAGCAACTGCGTCTGGGCAGTTGGGTGGCGTTTCAAGAGGACGATGAACACAGTCTGCGTTGCAAACTCGCGGCGATCATCGAAGCCACCGGCAAATATGTGTTTGTCGATCGCACCGGCATGAAGGTACTGGAGCGCAGTCGCCTTGCGCTGGCCGAGGAATTCCAGCGTGGTGCGGTACGCGCACTGGATGACACCTTGCTGTTTGATCGGGCGCTGGAGTCGGTACTGGGCAATCTGCGGCGACTCAATCGCGGCAAGTGATCGCGCGCCGGGGGCCGATCACGGCATACTGGGCGCCAACACAGTCGGCGTTGAAGGAATCGGTATGCAGTTGGATCCCGCTAGCGGGTGGTGTCACGGGGTGCAGGTCTGCCCATCGCCCAACTTCAATGAACGCCCTGCGGGCGAAATTTCCCTGTTGGTTATCCACAACATCAGCCTGCCGCCGGCGCAGTTTGCCACGGGCAAGGTACATGAATTTTTCCAGAATCGTCTGGATGTCACCGAACACCCCTACTTTGCAGGGATCGCCGACTTGCGCGTTTCGGCGCATTTTCTGATTGAACGTGACGGCAAGGTCACCCAGTTTGTCTCCTGTCTTGAGCGGGCGTGGCATGCGGGTGTATCGGTGTTCGAAGGGCGCGAAACCTGTAACGATTTTTCCGTGGGCATCGAGCTCGAAGGCACCGATGATCTGCCGTTCACCGACGCGCAGTATCAGGCGTTGACGGCGCTGACGCGTCAGTTGCAAAGCGCATTTCCGGCCATCACCGGCGCGCGCATTTGCGGGCACAGCGACATAGCACCCGGGCGTAAGACCGATCCTGGCCCGGCATTCGACTGGGCGCGTTACCGCGCGGCCCTGGCACAAGAGGAAGGACAATGAGTTTTCTGGTGTTACTGCTGGCGCTGTGGATCGAGAAGTTTTCGGCCCTGCGTCATCGGGTTCAACGCGATGGCGGATGGATCCGCGAACTGAACAAACTCGAAAGCAGCGAGCGGCTGGCCAAACAGCCGTGGCTGGTGCTGAGCATTCTGGTGCTGTTTCCGGTGGCCTTGCTGGCGCTGTTGCTGGTGGTGCTGGAGCCGGTGGCGTACGGCTTGCTGGCGTTGCCGGTGCATTTGCTGGTGGTGATTTACAGTCTGGGGCGCGGCGACTTGCTCGGCGGTCTCGGGCCGTTCCGTGATGCCTGGCGCCGTGAGGATCTGCAAGCCGCGGCGCATGTAGCCAAGCGTGATCTGAATATTTGCGCCGACAGCGGCGAGCAGTTGCTCGAGCGTGTGCAGGGGCATCTTCTGTGGCAGGCTTACCAGAGCTTTTTTGCGGTGATCTTCTGGTATTTCGTGCTCGGCCCGGTGGCGGCACTGGCCTATCGCTTGTTGGCGCTGGCGCAAGAACACGGGCAGAACCCGGCGCTGGTCGAGCGCGCCGCGCAACTGCGGCACGCCTTCGACTGGCTGCCGGTACGCTTGCTGGCGGCGAGCATGGCACTGGTCGGCAACTTTGTTGCGGTCAGTCGGGTGATGCTGCATGAACTGCTCAACTGGAACATCAGCGCGGCGCAACTGATCAATCGGGTCGGTTTGGCGGCAGGCGAGATTCCACCTCCAGTGGTCGGGCCGGAAGGCATCAACACCCTCGATTGCCTGTGGGAACTGCTGCTGCGCGCGGCAGTGCTGTGGTATGCCGGGTTTGCCCTGTGGACAGTCCTGATCCACTGATTTCACTGATTTAAAGAAAGATCAAAAGATCGCAGCCTGCGGCAGCTCCTACACAGGGATTGTGTGTTTCCTGTGGGAGCTGCCGCAGGCTGCGATCTTTTTGTCGTTAACCTTAAGTTACAAAACCTCCCTCCGATTTGAGCTATACAGAGATAGCGCCCGATAGTGGCTATCTGCTGTCGTCCCGCGCCTGCCAATAAAAACAAGAAAAACCAAGGGAGACTTCCAGTGAAGAGCTTGCTCTATCCCGCCGTCTCGCTGATGAACCGTCTGAGCTTCGGCATGAAGTTCAGCCTGATCAGCGTGCTGTTCCTGGTGCCGATGCTGGTGACCAATTTCTATCTGGTGCGCGACTCCTATCGCGAATTCCAGGGCACCCGCGTCGAGCTGCAAAGCCTTGATCTGCTGGGCAGCAGCCTGGCCCTGCGCCGGGATCTGGAAACCCTCAACAATCTGGTGCAGATCAACGTCAGCCTCGGCCAGTCGGGCAAGGCCGGGAATGTCGAGGCGCAGATCACCACGCTCGAACAGGCGGTTCTGGCGCGCCTGCAGGGACTGACGGCAATGACCGACGATCCCGAGCAGATCAAAGTATTCGACGACAAGCGTGATGAAATGATCGCCGCGTTCAAGGCCCAGCAAGTGGAAAACTCGCTGCAGAGTAAAAGCGCGTTGATTGGCAAACTGCTGGCCAGTGCGCAGATTTTCAGCCAGATCATCACCAGTCAGGCCGGGCTGAGCCGCGACAACCAGAGCGACATCCGTCAGCTCAGCGAACTGGTTACCCTGATTACGCCGACCGTCACGCAAACTCTCGGCGAAGGCCGGGCCATGGGTTCGTATTCATTGGGTCAGGGTTTTCTCAACAGCTCTTCAAGCACACGTTTCGACGAGTTGATGGTGCAGATCGAAAAACTCCAGGCCGAATACGGTTTGAAACTGCAGGACGCCCTCGGCTCCAGCAAAGCAGCGCGGGAAACCCTCAGCGCTGCGGCCGACAGCAGCAAGGCCTCGCTGAAACAGGCCAGCGAACTGTTCGAAGAGCAGGTCGTCATGGCCGACACCCTCGATGCGCCGTGGCAGGCTTTTTACGATCAGGTCACTGGGCTGATCGGCAAGACCTATGAGCTCAACGAAGCCACGTTGAAATTCCTCGACACTCAATTGCAGCAGCGTCTGGCGCAAAACCGCACACACATGGTCTTGCAGGCGGTGGCGCTGTCGGTGGTGTTTGTGCTGATTTTCTATCTCTACGGTGGTTTCTACGCCTCGACCCGCACCACGCTTAAACGCCTCGGGGCGATGATGGACAAGGTTGCGGCTGGTGACATGACGGTCAACTTCAAGGCCAGCAGTCGCGATGAGTTAGGTGAGTTGGGCGAGGTGTTCAATGGCACGGTGAGGAAGATTCACGACTTGATTGAACGGGTTGGTCAGACCGTCGCCGAGGTCGAACGTCAGGCCGGGCAGGTTGAAAACGTCTCCGCGCAGAGCAATCAGGCGGTGGCGGGACAGCGCACGCAGATCGAACAAGTGGCGACGGCGATGAACCAGATGTCGGCGACCTCACTGGAGGTGGCGCGCAGTGCCGCCGCAGCGGTGAGCAGTGCTCACAGCGTGAATGACGAGACCATCAATGGCCGTGGCTTGGTCGAATCACAGCAGGGCAGCATTGCCGCGCTGGCCAGCGAGATCGACCAGTCGGTGCTGGTGATCAACCAGTTGGCCAGCGACAGTCAGTCGATCAGCCGTGTACTGGAAGTGATCAAGAGCATCGCCGAGCAGACCAACTTGCTGGCGCTCAACGCGGCGATCGAAGCGGCACGTGCCGGCGAGCAGGGACGTGGCTTTGCTGTGGTCGCAGACGAAGTGCGTACCTTGGCCAAACGCACTCAGCAATCGACCGAAGAAATCGAACAGATGATCGCCAAGCTGCACGGCGGCGTCGGAGCAGCGGTGAAAGCCATGGGTGTCAGCCATCAGATGGCCAACGGCACGGTGGGGCAGTCGGAAAAGGTTCAGCAGGCGCTGGAAAACATCCTCGGCGCGGTCGGCATGATCGTCGATCAGAACCAGCAGATCGCCGCTGCGGTGGAGCAGCAAACGGCGGTGGCCCACGACATTGATCAGAATATCGTCGAGATCAACCGCGCCGGCGAACGCACGGCGCAAGGTGCGCACCAGACTGAAGATGCCAGCCGGGCGTTGTCAGCTCAGGTCGTTGAGCTCAAACAACTGATCAGCGCCTTCCGTGTCTGAGCTGTACACAAATCCCCTGTAGGAGCTGCGGCACGCTGCGATCTTTTGATCTTGATTTCAAAGATCAAAAGATCGCAGCCTCGTTTCACTCGACAGCTCCTACAGGGGGAGATGTGTTACCAGCCGAATACTTCGCAGCTGTTGGCGGTGCTGGCGGTGGCCAAATGTTCGGGGCTGATCTTCATCAACTCGGCCAGCGCCTCGCAGATCGCCGGCAAATGCGCCGGACTGTTGCGCTGACCGGGAAACATGACAGGCGCCATGTCCGGTGAATCGGTTTCCAGCACGATCGACTCCAGCGGCAGTTCCGCCAGTACCCGATGCATGCGCAACGCCTGCGGCCAGGTCGGTGCGCCGCCCAGGCCCAGTTTGAAACCGAGTTTGATGTACTCCCGCGCTTCTTCACGGCTGCCGGCGAAGGCGTGAATGATCCCCGCGCGTTTGAGCTTGACGCGTTTGAGCGTAGCGATGACCGCCGCATGACTACGGCGAACGTGGATTAATGCCGGTAATTGGAAATCCGCCGCCAATTGCAGCTGCGCTTCGAACAGCGCCTGTTGCCGCTCGCGATCCAGCGTTTCGACGAAGTAATCCAGACCGATTTCGCCCACCGCACACAATTGTCGATGACCGCGCAGCCGGGTCAGCCAATCACCGAGCGCTGACACATCCTCAGGACGATGCTGATCGAGATACACCGGATGCAGACCGAACGCCGCGTACAAGTCCTTGTCGCTCTGCACCAGATCCCACACCCGTTGCCAGTTACCCTCATAAACCCCCAACACCACCATCCGCCGCACTCCGAGGGCGCGGCATTCGGCGAGCAACGCCGCGCGATCGGCGTCGAAGTCGGGGAAATCGAGGTGGGTGTGGCTGTCGATCAGCTCCACGGCTCAGTCCTGGTGGATACGCTGCTTGAAGGTCCGCGCGATGGCCTGCACACCGGGCTTGTACTCCGACTGCTCGACGGCGGCCAGCGCCAGTTCCAGCGCCTTGTCGGCGATCAACTGGTGCTGCTGGGCCATGGCGTTGACCGGCAGCGGCAGGAAATCCAGCAACTGTGTATCACCGAAGGTGCCGAGACGCAGCGGCCGGGATTTCAGCGGAAAGTCATGCAGCGCATCGAACACGCCTTGCAGCAGCACGTAGGACGTCGTCACCAGTGCATCCGGCAAATGCCCCAGACGTTGCAGGAGTTCTTCCATCAACTGCTTGCCGCACTCACGGCTGAAAGACTCAGCATGTTCGACCAGCACTTCGCCTTTGAAATCGACCAGCGCCTCTTTGAAACCGGCGGCACGTTCCTGGCTGATGCTCAGTTCCGGGCGCGCGCCGAGCAGTACGATCTGCTTCGGTTGCGGATCGAGCAGGCTCTGGGTCAGGTGCAGGCTGGCTTCGCGGTCGTCACTGATCACCGAGCAGAAATGCTCGGGTTCCATGACCCGGTCGATGGCGATGATCGGCAGACCTTTGGCCTGCAACTGCCGATAGCTGTCATCGCCGGCCGGCAGGCAACTGGCGACGATCAGCGCATCGCAACGGCGCGCGCGGAACAGTTGCAGCAGTTGCCGTTCGCTGTCCGGCGCATCGTCGGAGCTGGCGATCAGCAACTGATAGCCACGCGCTCGCGCACCTTGTTCGAGCAGTTTGGCGATCCGCGCGTAACTGGGGTTTTCCAGATCCGGCAGAATAAAGCCCAGCGTGCGCGTATGCCGACTGCGCAGCCCAGCCGCTTGAGGGTTCGGCGTGAAGCCGTGCAGATCGACCACCGCCCGCACCCGCTCGACGGTGGCGGTGCTGATGCGTTGCTGTTCGGCCTTGCCGTTGATGACGTAGCTGGCGGTGGTCACGGACACTCCGGCCAACCGCGCGATATCACTGAGTTTCAACCCGGGATTTCCTTGTTTATTCGAGCTTGCCGCGACATTTTCGCCAATCCTACCCGATTAGGGCAGGCGACTATTGTCGCAGCGCATCCGACAAGTTGGACTTCAAGGATGGGACATTATCGAGTAACGTGCCGATCAATCTAGATTAAACGTTTCAGCAAGCGTATTTTCTACGTTTTAGACGCCTTTGGCCGGTGCTGCCGTGAAACCGCCAAAACTGCCGCTGAAAAGCAAAGCGGCAGAGCGCCTAAGCTGCAACCATCCAAAACAATACCTGGCACTCATAAAGCGCCAAAAAGGAGATCGCATGCTCGAGCTCACTATAGAGCAGATATCCATGGGCCAATCGGCTGTGGATAAACCCGCTGCCCTGCAACTGCTCGCCAATCATCTGGTGGCCGATGGTCTGGTCGCCGACGGCTACCTCGCCGGATTGCAGGCCCGGGAAGCCCAGGGCTCGACCTTTCTCGGTCAAGGTATTGCCATTCCCCACGGCACCCCGGAAACCCGCGATCAAGTGTTCGCCACTGGCGTGCGCCTGATGCAGTTCCCGGAAGGCGTGGATTGGGGCGATGGCCAGATCGTTTATCTGGCGATTGGTATCGCTGCCAAATCCGACGAACACCTGCGCCTGCTGCAACTGCTGACCCGTGCCCTCGGCGAGACCGATCTGGGCCAGGCCCTGCGGCGCGCCAGTTCCCCCGAAGCCCTGCTGAAACTGCTGCAAGGCGCGCCGCAGGAGCTGGCGCTGGATGCGCAGATGATCGGCCTCGGCGTGTCGGCCGATGATTTCGAAGAACTGGTCTGGCGTGGCGCACGTCTGTTGCGTCAGGCCGATTGTGTGAGCAACGGTTTCTCGGCGGTGCTGCAACAGGTCGAAGCACTGCCGTTGGGCGATGGTTTGTGGTGGTTGCACAGCGAGCAAACCGTGAAGCGCCCGGGCCTGGCGTTTGTCACCCCGGACAAACCGATGCGCTACCTCGGTCAGCCACTCAGTGGCTTGTTCTGTCTGGCCAGTTTGGGCGAGGCGCATCAGGCGCTGCTCGAACGTCTTTGCGCATTGCTCATCGAAGGTCGCGGCCATGAATTGGGGCGCGCCACCAGCAGCCGCAAAGTTCTCGAAGTGCTAGGCGGTGAATTGCCCGCCGATTGGCCGAGCGCACGCATTGCCCTGGCCAATGCCCATGGTCTGCACGCGCGTCCGGCGAAGATCCTTGCGCAACTGGCGAAGAGTTTTGATGGCGAAATTCGCGTGCGCATCGTCGACGGCCAGGACAGCGCAGTATCGGTGAAGAGCTTGAGCAAACTGCTCAGCCTCGGCGCCCGTCGTGGTCAGGTGCTGGAACTGATTGCCGAACCGAGCATCGCCGCTGATGCTTTGCCGGCCTTACTCGCCGCCATTGAAGAAGGCCTTGGTGAAGAAGTCGAACCGCTGCCAGCAGTAAGTCAGCAGCGCGAAGTCATCGCCGACATCGCCGAAGTGCTGATCGCTCCGGCGTCTGGCACTCAGTTGCAGGCGATCCCGGCAGCACCGGGCATTGCTATCGGGCCTGCGCATATTCAGGTGCAGCAGACCATCGATTACCCGCTGCGCGGCGAGTCCGCCGCGGTCGAGCGCGAACGCCTCAAGCAAGCCCTCAGCGATGTGCGCAGCGACATTCAAGGTCTGATCGAACGTAGCAAAGCCAAAGCCATCCGCGAGATCTTCATCACCCACCAGGAAATGCTCGACGACCCGGATCTCACCGACGAAGTCGACACCCGCCTCAAGCAGGGCGAAAGTGCCGAAGCGGCGTGGATGGCAGTGATCGAGGCGGCGGCCAAGCAACAGGAGTCGTTGCAGGACGCGTTGCTCGCCGAGCGTGCGGCGGATCTGCGCGATATCGGCCGCCGCGTGCTGGCGCAACTGTGTGGTGTGCAAACCCCGAGCGAGCCTGAGCAGCCATACATTCTGGTGATGGACGAAGTCGGCCCGTCCGACGTCGCGCGGCTGGACCCGGCGCGTGTGGCGGGGATTCTCACCGCACGCGGCGGCGCCACCGCGCACAGTGCAATCGTCGCGCGAGCGCTCGGGATTCCGGCGCTGGTCGGCGCTGGCGCAGCGGTGTTGTTGCTGGCGCCGGGCACGCCGTTGCTGCTCGACGGCCAGCGCGGTCGCCTGCATGTCGACGCCGATGCTGCGACCCTGCAACGCGCCGCCGAAGAACGCGACACTCGCGAGCAACGCCTGAAGATTGCCGCCGAACAACGCCACCAACCGGCACACACTAGCGACGGTCACGCCGTTGAAGTGTTCGCCAACATCGGCGAAAGCGCGGGCGTGATCAGCGCGGTGGAGCAAGGCGCTGAAGGCATCGGTCTGCTGCGCACCGAACTGATTTTCATGGCCCATCCGCAAGCGCCGGACGAGGCGACGCAAGAAGCCGAATACCGCCGCGTTCTTGATGGTCTCGCCGGTCGCCCGTTGGTGGTGCGAACGCTGGATGTCGGCGGCGACAAACCGCTGCCGTATTGGCCGATCGCCAAAGAGGAAAACCCGTTCCTCGGCGTGCGCGGCATTCGCCTGACCTTGCAGCGGCCGCAGATCATGGAAGCGCAATTGCGCGCCTTGCTGCGTTCGGCGGACAACCGTCCGCTGCGCATCATGTTCCCGATGGTTGGCAGCGTTGAAGAGTGGCGTCAGGCCCGTGACATGACCGAACGTCTGCGCCTGGAAATCCCGGTTGCTGATCTGCAACTGGGGATCATGATCGAAGTGCCGTCCGCCGCGTTACTCGCGCCGGTATTGGCCAAGGAAGTCGACTTCTTCAGCGTCGGCACCAACGACCTGACGCAATACACACTGGCCATCGACCGGGGTCACCCGACGCTGTCGGCGCAGGCTGACGGCTTGCACCCGGCGGTGCTGCAACTGATTGACATCACCGTGCGCGCGGCCCATGCCCACGGTAAATGGGTCGGCGTGTGCGGCGAACTCGCAGCTGATCCGCTGGCGGTGCCGGTGCTGGTTGGCCTCGGTGTCGATGAACTCAGCGTGTCAGGGCGCAGCATTGCCGAAGTCAAAGCACGCATCCGCGAACTCAGCCTGACTCAGGCGCAAACCCTTGCTCAACAGGCCCTGGCCGTGGGCAGCGCGAATGAAGTGCGCGCACTAGTGGAGGCCCTGTAATGGCCAAGATTCTTACCCTGACCCTCAACCCGGCGCTCGACCTCACCGTTGAGTTGCCACGGCTGGAGGCCGGTCAGGTCAATCGCAGCGACGAGATGCACACCCACGCCGCTGGTAAAGGCGTGAACGTCGCGCAAGTGCTGGCCGATCTAGGCCATCAACTGACGGTCAGTGGGTTTCTCGGCGAAGACAATCTGCAAGCGTTCGAAACCCTGTTCGCCAAGCGCGGTTTTGTCGACGCGTTTATCCGCGTGCCGGGTGAGACGCGCAGCAACATCAAGGTCGCCGAACAGGATGGCCGCATCACCGACATCAACGGCCCGGGGCCGGTGGTCGACGCCGCCGCGCAGCAGGCCTTGTTGGAGCGTCTGCTGCAGATCGCACCGGGTCACGACGCAGTGGTGGTGGCCGGCAGTTTGCCGCGCGGCGTCACGGCGCAGTGGTTGCGCGAGTTGATCGAACGGCTCAATCAGCTCGGTCTGAAAGTCGCCCTCGACTCCAGCGGCGAAGCGTTGCGCGAAGCCTTGAAAGCCAGTCCATGGCTGATCAAACCCAACACTGAAGAACTCGCTGATGCGCTCGGTTGCGAGGTGGTTTCGCACGCGGCGGAAGCGCAAGCAGCGGCGCGTTTGCATGCGCAAGGCATCGAGCACGTGGTGATCTCCCACGGCGCCGACGGTGTGAACTGGTTCAGCGTCGGTTCGGCACTGCACGCGACGCCACCGAAGGTCAGCGTCGCCAGCACGGTCGGTGCCGGTGATTCGTTGCTGGCCGGCATGCTTCACGGTTTGCTCAGCGCTGACACGCCTGAACAAACCCTGCGCACCGCCACCGCGATTGCGGCGATGGCGGTGACCCAGATCGGTTTCGGCATCAACGACGCTGCGCAACTGGCGCAGCTCGAACAGGGCGTGCGCGTGCGTCCCCTGACAGAACAATAAGAGGGTTTGTCATGAAATTAGCCATTGTTACGGCTTGCCCGAACGGCATGGTCACCAGTGTGCTGTGCGCGCGTTTGCTCGATGCGGCGGCGCAGCGTCAGGGTTGGAGCACCAGCGTTGAAGTGGTCGATGCGGCGCACCCGGAACGTGAGTTGTCGGCGGCGACCATTGCAGCGGCCGAGTGGGTTTTGTTGGTTGCCACCGGCGCGGTCGACATGACGCGTTTTGTCGGTAAACGTGTTTTCCAGATCGCCCCGGCGCAGGCGCTGCAGGATGTTGAAGCGGTGCTGCGTCGTGGAGCTGAAGAGGCTGAGGTTTACGTCGCCAGCGCGGCTGAACCGGTTGCTGACGCGCCGCGTGCGCCACGCATCGTCGCGATTACCGCGTGCCCGACCGGTGTCGCGCACACCTTCATGGCCGCTGAAGCCTTGCAGCAAACCGCCAAGCGTCTGGGTTACGAACTGCAGGTCGAAACCCAAGGCTCGGTGGGCGCGAAAACCCCTTTGAGCGCAGCGGCGATTGCCGAGGCTGACGTGGTGTTGCTGGCGGCGGATATCGAAGTCGCCACCGAGCGTTTCGCTGGCAAGAAAATCTATCGCTGCGGCACCGGGATCGCCTTGAAGCAGTCCGAAGCCACGCTGAAAAAAGCCTTGGCCGAAGGTGCTGTGGAAAGCGCGGCGGCTGACGGCAAAGTACCAGCCAAGCAAGAGAAAACCGGCGTTTACAAACACCTGCTGACCGGTGTGTCGTTCATGCTGCCGATGGTCGTGGCCGGCGGTTTGATGATTGCGCTGTCGTTCGTGTTCGGCATCACCGCGTTCAAGGAAGAAGGCACGCTGGCCGCTGCGCTGATGCAGATCGGCGGCGAGACCGCGTTCAAACTGATGGTGCCGTTGCTGGCGGGTTACATCGCCTATTCGATTGCTGACCGTCCAGGTCTGGCGCCGGGGATGATCGGTGGTCTGTTGGCGAGCACCTTGGGCGCTGGTTTTATCGGTGGGATCGTCGCCGGTTTCATCGCCGGTTATGCGGCCAAGGCGATCAGCCGTTATGTCGCCTTGCCGCAGAGTCTTGAGGCGCTGAAACCGATTCTGATCATCCCGTTGTTCGCCAGTCTGTTCACCGGTCTGGTGATGATTTACGTGGTCGGCAAACCGGTCGCCGGCATGCTTGGGGCGCTGACGCATTTCCTCGACAGCATGGGTACCACCAACGCGATTCTGCTTGGCGTGCTGCTCGGCGGCATGATGTGCGTCGACCTCGGCGGGCCGATCAACAAAGCCGCTTACGCGTTCTCGGTGGGGCTGCTGGCGTCGCAGAGTTATGCGCCGATGGCCGCGACCATGGCGGCGGGCATGGTGCCGCCGATTGGCCTCGGTATCGCCACGTTTATTGCGCGACGCAAGTTTGCCCAGACCGAGCGCGAGGCGGGTAAAGCAGCGCTGGTGCTGGGGCTGTGCTTTATCTCCGAAGGCGCGATTCCGTTTGCCGCGAAAGACCCGTTGCGGGTGATCCCGGCGAGCATTGCCGGCGGTGCGCTGACCGGTGCGTTGTCGATGTATTTCGGCTGCAAGTTGATGGCGCCGCACGGTGGCTTGTTTGTGCTGGCGATCCCGAATGCGATCAATCATGCGTTGCTGTATCTGCTGGCAATTGTCGCCGGTAGTTTGTTGACCGCCGTCGTCTATGCAACGGTCAAACGCCCCGAAGCCGTCGAGATGGCCCTGGAACCGGCGAAGGCTTAACTGGCTCCACAAAACCCTGTGGGAGCGAGCTTGCTCGCGAAAGCGGTGTGTCAGCGAATAAGATTTCGACTGATAGGACGCATTCGCGAGCAGGCTCGCTCCCACAATGGTTGGTGGTGTCATGGCGAATTCATATAGGCGTGCTTAAGTTTTCCTTTTTTCAGGGAGAACACCATGAGCGATTTCAACCCCGGTCGCCGGCGTGTCATGCAAGTCGTCGGCGCCGGTCTGCTGATGCCAAGCCTGGCGCCGGCGGTGATTGCGTCGGTCAAGGATCGTCCGCAACTGACTGATGGCGTGCAGTCCGGCGACCTGCAAGGCGACCGCGCGATGATCTGGAGCCGCAGCGATCGCCCCGCGCATATGGTGGTCGAGTGGGACACCCGCAGCCAGTTTCGTCATCCGCGCCGGGTGGTCTCGGCGCTGGCCGATGCGCGCACAGATTTCACCGCCCGGGTTGAACTCACCGGCCTGCCGGCCGATCAGGCGATTTTCTATCGGGTGTATTTCAAGGATGCGCAAACCGGCGTCGCCAGCGAACCGTGGCTCGGTCACCTGCGTAGCGCACCGACGGCGCGGCGCAATATTCGTTTCGTCTGGAGCGGCGATACCGTCGGCCAGGGTTTCGGCATCAACCCGGACATCGGCGGCATGCGCATCTACGAAGCGATGCGTCTGCGTTTGCCGGACTTCTTTATCCACAGCGGCGACACCATCTACGCTGACGGCCCGGTGCCCGCGCAGCTCACCACTGAAGGCGGGCGCATCTGGCGCAACCTCACCACCGAAGCCAAGAGCAAAGTCGCGCAGACCCTCGACGACTATCGCGGCAACTACCGCTACAACCTGATGGACGAAAACATCCGCCGCTTCAACGCCGAGGTGCCGCAGATCTGGCAGTGGGACGACCATGAAGTGGTCAACAACTGGTCACCGGGCAAGCAGCTCGACGAGCGTTATCAGGAGAAAGATATCCACACCCTGGTCGGACGCGCACGCAAGGCGTGGCTGGAATATTCGCCAATGCGTTTACAGGCTGCTGACGGCGGCGGGCGGATTTATCGCAAGTTGAGTTATGGGCCGATGCTCGATGTGTTCGTGCTCGACATGCGCAGTTATCGCGGCGCCAATGACGACAACCTTGGCGCGGCGAAACCGTTTCTGGGGCGTGAGCAACTGGACTGGCTCAAACGCGGTTTGAAGAAGTCCAAAGCCCAGTGGAAGGTCATCGCCGCCGACATGCCAATCGGTCTGGGTGTGCCGGATGGCGAGGTCAGCCCGGGTGTCGCGCGTTGGGAAGCGGTGGCTAACGGTGATCCGGGACCGGCGCAGGGGCGCGAGGTGGAAATCGCCGAGTTGCTCGGTTATCTGCGTGCGCAGCAGGTGCGCAATTTTGTCTTCCTCACGGCCGACGTGCACTACTGCGCGGCGCATCACTATCACCCGGATCGCGCGGCGTTTCAGGATTTCGAGCCGTTCTGGGAGTTTGTTGCGGGGCCGCTGAATGCCGGGAGCTTTGGGCCTAATCCGCTGGATAAAACCTTTGGCCCGGAGGTGGTGTTCGAGAAGGCACCGCCGGCGCAGAACACTTCGCCGTTTGCCGGGTTTCAGTTTTTTGGCGAGGTGAATATTGAAGGGGGGAGTGGGGAGATGAGTGTGGTGCTGCGGGATTTGAATGGGGTGGCGGTTTTTGAGAAGAAGTTGCAGCCCGCTTAAAGATCAAAGGCTACCCTCACCCCAGCCCTCTCCCGGAGGGAGAGGGGGCCGACGGAGGTGTCTGAAGAGGTACGTCGACCTGAAAGACCGAGTCGATTATGAGATCAGGTACAAAACCCTTTCTCGATTCTGGATTCGGTGAAGCACGTTCAGGTCGGCGTATTGCGTGAATCTCCCCCAATCAGTCCCCTCTCCCTTTGGGAGAGGGTTAGGGTGAGGGGCTCTTAATAGACATCACGCCGATAGCGGCCTTGCTCAATCAGGCGTTCGACTTCAGCGGCACCGAGAATGTCGTTGAGTGCCTGATCCACGCCCGAAGCCATGCCTTGCAAGCTGCCGCAAATATAAATCACCGCCCCCTCCGCCAGCCATTTCTTCAATTCGTCCGCCGACTCACGCAAGCGATCCTGCACGTAAACCTTCTCGGCCTGATCCCGCGAAAACGCCAGATCCAGCCGCTCCAGATCGCCATTGATCAACCACTCTTCCAGCTCCGCGCGGCAGAGGAAATCGTGTTGACGATTGCGCTCGCCAAACAGCAACCACTGGCGCTGTTGACCGTCGGCAATCCGCGCCTTGAGCAAGCTGCGCAGTCCTGCGATGCCGGTGCCGTTGCCCAAAAGAATCATCGGAACGGGTTCGTTCGGCAGATGGAAACCACTGTTGCGTCGAACCCGCAAACTGATGCTGCCGCCCACCGGCGCGTGCTCGGTCAGCCAGCCAGAACCGATGCCAAGCGTGCCGTCGGCATGCTGTTCCTGACGCACGATCAACTCCAGCACACCGTCGGCGGCAATCGAGGCGATCGAGTATTCGCGCATGGCCAGCGGCACCATCGCATCGACCAGCGATTGCGCATGCAAACCGACCAGATGGGCGCGGTGCTCGGGTAATTGCCGCGACGCCAGCGCGACTTCCAGAGGTTCGTCGAGGCCGTTGATTTTCACTGGGGTTTCACCACGAATGCCGAGACCGTCGAGGAAATGCTCGATGGCCCACGGGCAGTTGCGTGGCTGTACTTCGACCAGGTCGCCGGCCAGCCAACTGCTGGTGTTCGGTGCGCTCAAGCCCAACAGATAAACCGGTGAGCCGCTGCTGTCCGGGTTCATCAGTTCGCGGCGGATCAGCGTCCAGTTGTCGTAGCTCGGCGCCTGCCAAGTATCGATGGGGGCTTGCCCGGTGAGCAGGCCGAGTTGGGTTTGCCAGTGACGCAGGGCATACGGATCACCGCTGTCGACTTCCACCGGGGCGAACAATGTCTTGCCGCCGTGCTCAGCCAACCAATGGTGCAGGCGTTTGGCGAAACCGCAGAAGTGCTGATACTGACGATCGCCGAGGCCAAGCACCGAGTAATTCAGACTGTCGAGCGTTGCAGCCTTGCTCAACACCTTGCGCTCAAATCCGCGTGCGCTGTCCGGTGCTTCGCCGTCGCCGAAGGTGCTCACGACAAACAACGCATTGTTCGATTCACGCAGATCCTGCTCGCTGACATTCGCCAATGGCTGCACCTTCACCGGCAGTCCGGCGGCCTGCAATTGCCCGGCGGTCTGCCACGCCAGTTGCTCGGCAAAACCGCTCTGGCTGGCGAAACCGATCAGCCACGCCGGAGTATCGCCGGCCGGTTGAGCGAGGCCTTTGCGTGCGTCCTTGATCTGCTTTTTCTTGCGGCGGCGGTCGAGGTACAGCAGCCAGCCGGTGATGAAAAACAGCGGCATGCACACCGCCGCAACGGTGATGATGATCCGCCCGACCAGACCGAAGTAACTGCCGACGTGCAGCGCATAAATACTGGTCAGCAGTTGCGCCTTGAAGCTCTTGTCAGCGTAGCGGTCGACGCGTTTGACCACGCCGGTGGCCGGATCGAGGGTGATCTGGTTCAGGGCGCGATCGTGCGGCGAACTGTCGAGCAGGTAGAACACCGTCGCCGGTTGACCGGCCACAGGTGGCATACGAATGTTGTAGGCAGACAGACCCGGGCCGGCTGCGCTGTAGATGCTGCTCCACATCGCGGCGTAATCGGCGGTCGGCGCCGGACCTTCCGGCGCCGGGCCACGACCGCCGCGCACGCGTTCGTTTTGCGGGGCGTCGGAGAGCAATTTGGTCAGGCCTTTGTTGTACCACTCGTACGACCACGACAACCCGGTCAACGCCAGCAGCAGATAGACCAGCAGGCACCAGGTGCCGGCTACCGAGTGCAGATCCCAGTTGAAGGCGCGGCCCTTTTTCTTCCAGTCCAGCGTCAGCCATACGCGCCAGCTGTTCCACTGACGCGGCCAGCGCAGGTACAGGCCGGAGAGGCAGAAAAACAGCAGGATCAGCGTACAGGCGCCGGTGATGTTGCGCCCGGTGTCGCCCATGGCGAGGAAGCGGTGCAGTTGCAGCATCAGGCCGAAGAAGTCCTGGCCGACGGCGTTGCCCATGAATTCGCCGGTGTAGGGATCGAAATAGCGCATCTCACCGCGACGCTCGCCTTTGGGCGGCGTGAAGAAGACGCGAGCCGCGTTGCCGCTGTCGGTTTCGACCCAGAGCATCGAAACCTTCTTGCCCGACGTGGCTTCGATGCGCTCGACCAGTTCGACCGGCGGCAAGACACCGGCGACCTGTTTTTCTACTTGCAGGACGGACGGATTCAGCGCCCGCAGGATTTCGTCCTGAAACGAATAGGCCGCGCCGGTGATGCCCATCAACGCCAGCACCAGGCCTGCGGTGATGCCAAAAAACCAGTGCAACTGGAACAGGGTTTTCTTCAACACGTCACTCGCCGTCCGTTCGGAAATTGTCTTCACGGCGCGCATTATGCCGTGGGTTATCGAGAAGCGTTCTTTCTTACGCACAAAAGCCCCGTTCAATTGAATGAACGGGGCCAAGCCTTGCGGCGCATACCTTGTGGGAGCGAGCCTGCTCGAGAAGGCGTCGTGTCAGTCAGCCTCGACTTAACTGACCCAGCGCTTTCGCGAGCAGGCTCGCTCCCACAGGTTTCCACATCGGTCAGAAGTGGAAGTTGGTGCTCAACAGTGCCGTACGGCCCGCCGCCTGATTGGCGAAGTGGGTCGAGAAGGCTTTGTCGTAATAGGTTTCGTTGGTCAGGTTCTGCACGTTGAGTTGCAGGTCGACGTTCTTGGTCAGCTTGTACGCGGCCATCGCGTCGTAGCGAACATACGAGTCAACCATGGTGGTGTTGGCCACGCTGCCGTACACGTCGTCGACGTAGAACGCACCGCCACCGATGGTCAGCTTCGGCGTGACCTGGTAAGTGGTCCACAGGCTGGCACTGTTTTTCGGCGTGTTAGGCAGTTCGTTACCATCGTTAGCCTTGCCCATCGGGCCGCCGTCGATTTGTTCGCTGTCCATGAAGGCGTAACCGGCGAACACTTGCCACTTGTCGGTGATCTTGCCGCTGGCCGACAGCTCGACACCTTGCACACGGGTCTTGCCGGCGTTTTCGTACGAGGTGGTGTCGACTTGCACACGAGCGTTTTCTTTCTCGGTGCGGAAGATGTCAGCGGTCAGCGACAGGCGATCATTGAGCAGATCCCACTTGGTGCCGATTTCATAGTTCTTGGTGGTTTCCGGCTCCATGTCGCTGCTCAGCAGATTACCGCTGCGATCCGGGGTGCCGCCCAACGGGTTGCCTTCCTGACCTTCGCCCAAGGTGTTGCCCGGTGGTGTGGCCGAGGTGGCGTAGGAGGCGTAAATGCTGCCGTTTTCCGCAGGCTTGTAGACGACGCCGAACTGACCGGTGACGAACTCGCTGGTGTCATCACCCTTGGACGTGGTGGTGCCAGCGGCGTTGTAGGACTTGTAGTCGGTGTCGAAGTGGTCGTAACGCAGACCCATGTTCACCAGCCACTGCTCGTTCAGTTCCAGGGTGTCGAACACATACAGTGCGTAGGTGTTGGCCTGGGTGTCGGTGCCAGCGTAGTTGCGCGAGATTGCGCCGTTCCACGGATCGTTCGGGTTCGGGTTCGACAGCGAGGTGCAGTTGTAGCCACTCGAAGCGCCGACCATCGACGGGGTGCAGTTAGTGCTGGAGTTGCCCGGTGTGCGCGGCGTGGTGTCGGTGTTGACGTTATACGAAGACTTCTGGCTTTCCTCACGGGTGTATTCAATGCCGGTGGAGAAGCTGTTCTTGAAGCCGGCGACGTAGAAGTTACCGAACAGGTCAGTCTGGTTGGTGGTGGTCTCGGTATTGCTCACCCGCGTATTCGCCCGACGCCAGACCGTGCCGTTGTTGACGTTGCCCTTGCTGTCGTCCGGCTGGGTCAGGATGTAATCCTGCATGCTGGTGCCGTGACGCAGGGTGTTCTTGATCGTCAGCGAGTCGCTCAGGTCATGCTCGATGGCGAAGGTCGCGGTGTCGGTGCGGCCCTTGCGGAAGTCGCGATCCAGACCGTAGAAGTTGCTGTGATCACCGCCGGCGTAAGGCTTGTCCGGATTGGACTTGGTGCGTGCAGCGGAGCCGCCGGCAGGAATGGTGTACGGCACGCCCGAATCCGGGGTGTCGTTACTTTCGAGATGGTAATAATCGAGGTTGACGCGGGTGTCGGTGCCCAGGCCAAACGCCAGGGACGGGGCGATACCCCAACGGTCGTAGTCGACCTTGTCGCGACCGGCGACATTGCTCTCGTGGCTCATCAGGTTCAGACGGCCAGCAGCGGTGTCGCTGAACTGGTAGTTGCCGTCGAGGGTGTAACGCTGGGTCTGGTCGGAGCCCCAGGTGAAGCCGCCGTCGAACGAATTGCCCAGGTGCGCTTTCTTGCTCACCAGGTTGATGCTGCCGCCTGCCGCGCCGCGACCGCCAATGGCGGAGTTCGGGCCCTTGCTGACTTCAATGTTTTCCACGGCGAAGATCTCGCGGCTCTGCGAACCGGTGTCGCGCACGCCGTCGAGGTAGGTGTCGCCCTGGGCGTCGAAACCGCGAATGAACGGACGGTCGCCCTGGGGGTTGCCGCCTTCACCGGCGCCGAAGGTGATGCCCGGCACGGTGCGCAGCGCGTCCTGCATGTTCAGGGCGCCGGTGTCTTTCAGAACCTGTTGCGGAATAACGGTGACCGAGCGCGGCGTGTCGACCAGCGGCGCGGTGTACTTGGGCGAGGAGGCTTTTTCGACCTGGTAGGACGTAGAGTCCTGCGCTTCGCCGGTGATGGCGGTGGCGTCCAGGGCGATGGCATTGCCGGCGGCTTTGCTGTCGGTTTTTTCAGCGGCGAACACCATCTGGCCAGCGGAGCCGGCGGTGATTGCCACACCGATTGCAGAGGCGAGCAGACGTGGTGAACTGACCGGTAATTGTGCGTGTTGACGTGCCATTTTTATTCCCCTCCCCAAGGATTTGAGGCGGCGGAATATAGGTTAAACAAGTATTCGTATCAATTGCGAAACATTGTTATTCGCACTGAATTTACATTCTTTACAATTTAACCTTACGGTTTTTGCCAGTTCATTCGTCTCTCGGGTTTTACACGGTCAATAAGAATCAATACCATTGCCGCCTCTTTGCCATCAGGTGACATCGCCATGCTGCTGCACATCCCCGGACTGTTCGCAAAAGACGAAGTGCAGCGCATTCGTGACGCGCTGGAGCAGGCCGATTGGGCCGATGGCAAGATCACCGCCGGCTTTCAGTCAGCGAAGGCCAAGCACAATCTGCAATTGCCTGAAGGTCATCCGTTGGCCAAGGAAATCGGCGCGGCGATGCTGGAACGGCTGTGGAAAAATCCGTTGTTCATGTCCGCCGCGTTGCCGCACAAAGTCTTCCCGCCGTTGGTGAACTGTTACACCGCCGGTGGCAGCTTCGATTTCCACATCGACAACGCCGTGCGCCAGCCCAAGGGCAGTATCGAGCGGGTGCGCACCGATTTGTCGGCGACGCTGTTCTTTAGCGAACCGGAGGATTACGACGGCGGCGAGCTGGAAATCCAGGACACTTACGGTACGCAGCGGGTGAAGTTGCCGGCTGGTGACATGGTTTTGTATCCCGGCACCAGCCTGCACAAGGTCAACGCGGTCACTCGCGGTGCGCGTTATGCGTCGTTCTTCTGGACGCAAAGTCTGGTGCGCGAAGACAGTCAGCGCGCGTTGCTGTTCGAGATGGACGGCGCGATTCAGCAGCTCACCAGCGACATGCCTGATCATCCTTCGCTGATCCGCCTCACCGGCACCTATCACAACCTGCTGCGGCGTTGGGTTGAGGTATGACTTTTCAAATACGTCGCGAGGAAATCCTCAGCGGCGAACAACTCAGCGCCATGCTCGCCGAAAGTCCTGCCCGTGCCGCGCAAGCGATTTTGCTCGCGGCGGGTCAGGGCGAGGTTGAAGCGCAAGCGCTGCTAGGCCAGATCCTGCTGGATGGCCAGGGAATCGCACAGGATCAAGCGCTGGCGCTGCGCTGGTTCGGCATCGCCGCCGGACGCGGGCATCTGATGGCGCGCAACATGCTCGGGCGTTGTCATGAGCATGGTTGGGGTTGTTCGGCAGATGCGGCGATTGCCGCGCAGCACTATCGGATTGCGGCGGAGGCCGGACTGGATTGGGCGATGTACAACCTCGCCAATCTGCTGGCGACCGGGCGGGGAGTGGAGGTGGATCATCTGCAGGCGCTGGCGCTGTATCGCCGCGCGGCTGAACTGGGCCATGCGAAATCGATGAATCTGCTGGGGCGGTATCTGGAAGAAGGGCTGGTGTGCCCGGCGGATCCGACGGCGGCGCGTGAGTGGTATCGGCGCTCGGCGGAGGGTGGGGATTTTCGTGGGCAGTTCAGTTTCGCTGCAGTTTTAGCGGATGAGGGGCGGATTGATGAGGCGGTCGATTGGCTTGAGAAAGCTTTGGCCGGCGGTAATCCGAATTTTCTGCGGGTGGCGAGTCAGACGCTGTCAGGTGCGACAGATCCCAGGGTTCAGGGGATGGCTGCTCGGTTCGCGCTTCGATGCACAGACTTGCAGCGCGTCTGAACTCGCAAGCCCTCACCCTAACCCTCTCCCGGAGGGAGAGGGGACTGACCGGGGGATATTGAAGAGTTACGCCGACCTGAAAGTGCTTTGCCGAATCCATAATCGACACGGTCTCTCCGGTCGGTGAATGACGCTTTACACCTCGGTCGGCTCCCTCTCCTTTGGGAGAGGGCTGGGGTGAGGGATCTCGGTCTCAAGTACCCCGCAAAACATCAAGCCGAACGCACAGGCACAAAAAAGCCCATGACACGTCATGGGCTTTTTGCATTACGGCTTCAGCGCTTACACGTAAAACGACTTCAACGGCGGAAAGCCATTGAACTCAACCGCGCTGTAACTGGTGGTGTAAGCACCGGTCGACAACCAGTACAGACGATCACCAATCGCCAGGTTCAGCGGCAGGCCGTACTTGTAGTTCTCGTACATGATGTCGGCGCTGTCGCAGGTCGGGCCGGCGATGACGACTTCTTCCATCTCGCCTTTCTTCTCGGTCCAGATCGGGAACTTGATCGCTTCATCCATGGTTTCGATCAGGCCGGAGAACTTGCCGACATCGGTATACACCCAGCGCTCAACGGCAGTGCGCGACTTGCGTGCAACCAGCACCACTTCGCTGACCAGAATACCGGCGTTGGCGATCAGCGAACGGCCCGGCTCAAGAATGATTTCCGGCAGATCATCACCGAAGTCTTCCTTCAGGAAGCGGATGATTTCCTCGGCGTAGGTTTCCAGGCTGTTGGTGCGGGTGATGTAGTTGGCCGGGAAGCCACCGCCCATGTTGATCAGCTTGAGGTGGATGCCGTCTTCTTCTTTCAGACGCTCGAAGATCACTTTGACCTTGGCGATCGCTGCGTCCCAGACGCTGATGTCGCGCTGTTGCGAACCGACGTGGAACGAGATGCCGTAAGGCACCAGGCCGAGGTCGCGAGCAAGGATCAGCAGGTCCATGGCCATGTCGGTCTGGCAGCCGAATTTGCGCGACAGTGGCCAGTCAGCCGTGGTCGAGCCTTCGGTGAGGATGCGCACATAGACTTTCGAGCCCGGTGCAGCCTTGGCGATGTTGCGCAGGTCGGCTTCGGAGTCGGTGGAGAACAGACGCACGCCCTTCTCGTAGAAGTAGCGGATGTCCTTGGATTTCTTGATGGTGTTGCCGTAGCTGATACGGTCGGCGCTGACGCCACGATCCATTACCTTGTCCAGTTCGTAGATCGAGGCGATGTCGAAGCTCGAACCTTTTTCTTTGAGCAGGTCGATGATCTCGACGGCCGGGTTGGCCTTGACCGCGTAGTAGACCTTGGCGAATTCGAAACCGGCGCGCAGGTCATCGTAGGCCTGGGCGATCATCGCGGTGTCGATCACCACGAACGGGGTTTCCTGTTTGTCGGCGAACGCCTTCATTTTGTCGAATGTAGCGCGCGCGAAATAGTCTTCGACCTGGATCGACATGCTGGGAACTCCTACTGGCAAACTAAGTTAATCAATGGGTGCAAATGAACGCCCTCCGTATCCCCACTTTGGTTCGCCTACTTCCCAAGGCATGTCGCCGAAAGCAAAAAGGCCATGGGATGTGCAGCTTTCCCTTGGCCTTGCTGTCTCGTCGTCAGTACTTGAGCCGGATGGATCGTTTCCAGCATGGACGTTCGGCGCGAACTTTAGGGCGTGAGGGGCGTGAGATCAACTAAAAATGTCGCGTTTTTGCACGCTTCTGACGTGCGTCGCGTTCATCACTCTTTGTAGCCGACCGAGATGACGGGCAGATGTTCCCCGAGAATTTTCAAGTGTTAAAAATACCTGCACGTTCGCGGATTATGTCGGCGAAGTCGTGGGTAAGTGTGATGGGCGCAACATCGGCGACGTTGGCGGCGAGAGGGGCGTATGGAGGGGATTTTAGTTGTTTCAGAAGCGCTTGTTGGTGTGTTCTCTGAGTGACGTGTGTTGAGATTCTTTTCCAGCTGGCGAATGAAGAAAAAATCACGCAGATCCTGTGGGAGCGAGCCTGCTCGCGAAGGCATTTTCACAACCAACATCATAGTTGACTGATATTGCGCTTTCGCGAGCAGGCTCGCTCCCACAGGTTTCGTGTTTTATGCGACTACGGCCTCAGCTGGCGAGACGATGCTGGTCTTGCCGCCGCGAGATTTGCCGGAGCTCAGATACTCGGCAATCGACTCCTGCGTCACCTCGCCAAGGAACACCCGCTCGGCATCCATCACCGGCAACCACGAGCGGTTGAATTCATACATGCGCGACAGCAGGATGCGCAAATGCTCGTCGTACGCCGCCGTGGCATTGAACTCACGCAGGAACTGCGCGCAGGTGCCGGTCTGACGGTGCAGGTCACGACGACGCACATACCCCAGCGCCTTGTTCTCGGCACAGGTGACCACCACATAGCGACGGTCATGCTCGTCCATCAATTCCAGCGCATCGGCCACTGGCGTCTCCGGGCTCACCGACGGCGCGTTGTCCGCCGCATCTTCGGCCTTCACCAGCAGCAGGCGCTTGAGCGTGCTGTCCTGGCCGACGAAGTTGCTGACAAAGTCGTCCGCCGGGTGCGCGAGCAGCGTGTCCGGATGATCGATCTGCAGCAGTTTACCGGCGCGGAAAATCGCGATCTTGTCGCCGAGTTTGATCGCTTCGTCGATGTCGTGGCTGACCATGATCACGGTCTTGTTCAGCGCGCGCTGCATTTCGAAGAATTCGTTCTGGATCATCTCGCGGTTGATCGGGTCGACCGCACCGAACGGCTCGTCCATCAACAGCAGCGGTGCATCCGCGGCCAGTGCGCGGATCACGCCGATGCGCTGTTGCTGACCACCGGACAATTCGCGCGGATAACGATGCAGATACTGCTTGGGCTCAAGTTTGATCATGCTCATCAACTCGCGGGCGCGGTCGTGGCATTTCTGTTTGTCCCAGCCGAGCAGTTTCGGCACGACGACGATGTTCTCTTCGATGGTCATGTTCGGGAACAGACCGATCTGCTGGATCACGTAGCCGATGTTGCGACGCAGGGTCACTTCGTCGAGATCGGTGGTGTCTTCGCCATTGATGAGGATCTTGCCCGAGGTCGGTTTGATCAGGCGGTTGATCATTTTCAGCGTGGTGCTTTTGCCGCAACCCGATGGCCCGAGGAACACACAGATTTCGCCTTCATTGACGGTCAGGCTTACCGAGTCCACGGCTTTGACATCTTTGCCGTTGCTTTGGAAAGTTTTGCTGAGGTTTTGAAGTTCGATCATTTGAGCAGTCCTTTTGGAGTCAACGAGCGTTGCAGCCATTGGAGAAACAGGTCAGCGAAAATGGCCAGAAGACTGACCAGCAGTGCGCCAACGATCAGCATCGACATGTCACTGCGGCTGATGGAAGCGAGGATCAATACACCGAGGCCGCCGGCGCCGATGGTCGCGGCGATGGTCATCACCCCGATGTTCATCACCACGGCGGTGCGTACGCCGGCGAGGATCACCGGCACGGCGATCGGCAATTCGACCATGCGCAGGCGCTGGCCGAAGGTCATGCCGATGCCGCGCGCGGCTTCACGGATGCCCGGTTCCACGCCAGTGAGGGCGAGGTAGGTGTTGCGCATGATCGGCAGCAGTGAATAAAGGAACACCGCGGTGATCGCCGGCATCGGGCCGAGGCCCTGGCCGAACTTGGAGTAGAACGGCAGCAGCAGACCGAACAGGGCAATCGACGGCACCGTAAGTAGCACGGTGGCGCTGGCCTGCAACGGACCAGCGAGGGTCGGAAAGCGTGTCATCAGAATGCCCAGCGGCACGCCAACGACAATCGCCAGGGTCACGGCAATACCGACGAGGGTGATGTGCTGCCAGGTCAGGTGCATCACCTGTTGCCAGTCGAGATGGGAAAAGGCGTTCAGGAATTCCATGACTTCTCCTCTCTTAATTCAGCGGATGTTGGCGCAGGAAATCGGCGGCAACTTTCGATGGGCTTTCGTGATCGACGTCGACCCGCGCGTTGAGCTGGCGCATGGTTTCGTCATCGAACAGTTCGGCCAGTGGCTTGAGCTGTTCGGCCAGTTGCGGGTGCGCGTCGAGGTAGGCCTGACGCACAACCGGCGCGGCGGTGTAGTCGGGGAAGTAGTGCTTGTCGTCTTCCAGCAGTTTCAGGCCGAAGGCGTTCAAGCGACCGTCGGTGGTGTAGACCAGACCGGCAAACACCTGACCGTTGCGCAACGCGGTGTAAACCAGCCCGGCATCCATCTGGCGGATGTTCTTGCGGCTCAGGTTCATGCCGTAGAGATCGACCATGCCGATCAGACCATCGGAGCGGTTGGCGAACTCGGTATCCAGCGCCACCAGATGATTGGTCTTGGCTTCGGCGCGCAGCACTTCGTTCAACTGGCTGATGTTGTTGATCTGCGGATATTCCTCGGCGACCTTTTTAGGGAGGGCGAGGGCGTAGGTGTTGCTGAATTTCGACGGGGTCAGCCAGACCAGGCCTTTTTTCGCGTCGAGTTCTTTCACCCGGGCGTAGGACTGGGCGCTGTCGAGTTTTTCGGTGACATGGTTGTAGGCCACCAGCGACACGCCGGTGTATTCCCAGAGCATGTCCAGTTGTCCGCTTTCGTGGGCGCTGCGGGCGAGGTTGCTGCCCAGACCACCGGTGATCTGCGCGTCGTAGCCTTTGCTGCGCAGGTATTGCGCGGTGATTTCCGCGAGCAGGGTTTGCTCGGTGAACACGCGTGCGCCGAGGCGAATAACCGGTTTGTCGGCGGCTTGGGCAATACCTGCGAACAGCAGGATACAGCCCAGAATCAAGCTCAATCGTTTCATAGGTATTCCTTCACAAAAGCCTTAAGACGGGCGCAAACCGCGTTCCAGCCAGAGACGGCTGGCGAGGGTGACGACGCCATCGAGCAGCAAGGCCAGCAGCGCGGTGCACGCGGCGCCGAGCAGCAGTTGCGGCTGATTGTTCAGGGCGATGCCAGGGAAGATCAGGCTGCCGAGGCTGTTGGCACCGATCAGGAAGGCCAGCGGCGCGGTGCCGACATTGATTGCCAAAGCCACGCGCACACCACCGACGATGATCGGCACGGCGTTGGGCAGTTCGACTTTCCACAGCACTTGGCGCGGGGTCATGCCGATGCCGACGGCCGCTTCTTTCAGCGAGCCCTGCACGTTTTTCAGGCCTTCGTAGGTGTTGCGCACAATCGGCAACAAGGAGGCGAGGAACAAAGCGAAGATCGCCGGGCCACTGCCGATGCCAAGGACGCCCAGGGCAATCGCGAGCACGGCCAACGGAGGCACGGTGTTACCGATATTGAAGATCTGCATGAAGCGTTCGGCGCGTCCGACCATGGTCGGGCGACTGAGGAAGATGCCGGCGGGGATGCCCACGACAAGGGCGGCCAGCATTGAAGCGAGGACGAGAATCAGATGAGCTTGCAGGTAAAACAACAAATCGTCGCGGTAGTGTTCGATCGTGTTGATGCCGATCCAGTGGACCAGCAGGGCCAGGAGCGCGATCACCACCGCACCTCCCATCAGCCCTTTGCCATAGCGGATAGCCACAGGCGGACTCCTTTTTTTGTAGTCGGCGAACGCCCTCCCGTGTGGCATGCCATACATGGCTGCCGGGAATAAACGTTCGCGAGAAGCAGCTCCCTCAGCACCGGCAAAAAGCGGTCTGAAAGCGAGCCATGAGCGCAGCCTCGTCAGGCTAACTTGCTGATTTTTCAGCCCCTGACGAAATTTCGTAACAGGGGATGGACGTCTCCGTGCTTTAAAAGGTTCCCATCTGCGGCAGCATTTGGCCACCCTTAATGTGCTCAACGGTTCGGTTATTGCATCGAGTTGGGCTATAATCGCGGCCCTTTTTTGAATCACCGCCAGGCGATTTCCCATGACCAACCAGGCCGCCGAAGTCGCGAAACGCCGCACTTTCGCCATTATTTCCCACCCCGATGCCGGTAAAACCACGATCACCGAAAAGCTCCTGTTGATGGGCAAGGCGATTGCAGTGGCCGGTACGGTGAAATCCCGTAAATCCGATCGCCATGCGACATCCGACTGGATGGAGATGGAGAAACAGCGGGGTATTTCCATTACCACGTCGGTCATGCAGTTCCCGTATCGCGAACACATGATCAACCTGCTCGACACCCCGGGCCACGAAGACTTCTCCGAAGATACCTACCGCACCCTGACGGCAGTGGACTCGGCATTGATGGTCCTCGACGGCGGTAAAGGTGTAGAGCCACGGACCATTGCGCTGATGGATGTCTGCCGTCTGCGTGACACGCCGATCGTCAGCTTCATCAACAAACTCGACCGTGACATCCGCGACCCGATCGAACTGCTCGACGAGATCGAAGCCGTGCTGAAGATCAAGGCGGCGCCGATCACCTGGCCGATCGGTTGCTACCGCGACTTCAAGGGCGTGTACCACCTGGCTGACGACTACATCATTGTCTACACCGCCGGTCACGGTCACGAACGCACCGAAACCAAGATCATCGAGAAGCTCGACTCCGACGAAGCCCGCGCGCATCTGGGCGACGAGTACGAGCGCTTCATCGAGCAGTTGGAACTGGTTCAGGGCGCCTGCCACGAATTCAACCAGCAGGAATTCCTCGACGGTCAGTTGACTCCGGTGTTCTTCGGTACTGCTTTGGGCAACTTCGGTGTTGATCATGTACTCGACGCCGTCGTTGATTGGGCGCCGCGTCCATTGGCCCGTGTGGCCAACGAGCGTACCGTCGAGCCGGTCGAAGAGAAGTTCTCCGGCTTCATCTTCAAGATCCAGGCGAACATGGACCCGAAACACCGCGACCGCATCGCCTTCATGCGTATCTGCTCCGGCAAGTACGAGAAAGGCATGAAGATGCGCCACGTGCGCACCGGCAAGGACGTGCGCATCGGCGACGCCTTGACGTTCTTCTCCTCCGAACGTGAGCAGCTTGAAGAAGCCTTTGCCGGCGACATCATCGGTTTGCACAACCACGGCACCATCCAGATCGGCGACACCTTCAGCGAAGGCGAAACCCTGGGCTTCACCGGCATTCCGCACTTTGCTCCGGAGCTGTTCCGTCGCGTACGTCTGCGTGATCCGCTGAAGTCCAAGCAACTGCGTCAGGGTCTGCAGCAGTTGGCCGAAGAGGGCGCGACGCAGGTGTTCTTCCCAGAGCGCAGCAACGACATCATTCTTGGCGCCGTCGGTGTGCTGCAGTTCGATGTGGTCGCTAGTCGTTTGAAGGAGGAGTACAAGGTTGAGTGCTCTTATGAGCCGATCACTGTGTATTCCGCGCGCTGGATTGAGTGCAGCGACAAGAAGAAGCTTGAGGAATTCTCTAACAAGGCTGTGGAGAACCTTGCCGTTGATGGCGGTGGTCACCTGACTTACCTGGCGCCGACGCGGGTTAATCTGGCGTTGATGGAAGAGCGTTGGCCGGATGTGAAATTCCGGGCGACGCGTGAGCATCATTAAGTTCTGAATGGTTGGTCCGAAGCCCTCGATGTGAAAGCATCGGGGGCTTTTTGCTTTGGTCTTGGCGGCCTGTGGGCCGACCAGGTTCTTGGGGTTTTGGGTGAATATCCGTTGCTACGGGTGTTGCTGCTGGCGGTTTCGCTCTTACAGCGAGTCCCTTTGGCAAACGCCCCAAAGGAACCAAAGGTCTGCGCCCTGACGTTCGGCCCACTCGCTGGGGCTCGGGGTTCCTTCGCTCCGGGATCGATCCGGGGGCATCGCTTCCGGTTTGCTTCGCTGCACCTCCTTTCGATGTGTTCGACTTCGTCGAACGGCGCTGCGCGCCTACCCCCGGATCAATCCCTCCATTCAGCCTGCCGACGGGCTCCAAGATCAAAAGCAGGCGAGCTGACACTCGGCCTATTGAGTGGTTAAGGGCCAAGCGGTGTTCGGCTCTTGATTTGTGTTGGGGCTGCCCCTCACCCCAGCCCTCTCCCGAGGGAGAGGGAGCCGATTTGTGGGCCTTTCAAAACCTGAGTTTGGCTCGGTATTTCACGTCGGCGTAGCTCTCCCAAACACCTCGGTCAGTCCCCTCTCCCTCCGGGAGAGGGCTAGGGTGAGGGGCCTTTGACCTGTTTCAGAATCTGAGTTCGACTCGGTATTTCACGTCGGCGTAGCTCTCCCAAACACCTCGGTCAGTCCCCTCTCCCTCCGGGAGAGGGCTAGGGTGAGGGGCTTTTGATCTGTTTCAGAATCTGAGTTCGACTCGGTATTTCACGTCGGCGTAGCTCTCCCAAACACTTCGGTCAGTCCCCTCTCCCTTTGGGAGAGGGCTAGGGTGAGGGGCTTTTGATCTGTTTCAGAATCTGAGTTCGGCTCGGTATTTTGCAGTGGTCAACTAATTCCGGACACCTCGATAGGTGTTTTTGACGCCATCGCTCGCTCATAAACGGTCGGTGGCAGATATCCCAGTTTCGAGTGCAGCCGTTCGTTGTTGTAAAACCCAACGATGTACTCGGTGATGTCGCGGATCGCTTCAGCGTGGTTCGCGTAGTCACGGCGCCATACCCGCTCCATTTTCAAACTCAAAAAGAAGCGCTCCATCACTGCGTTGTCCCAGCAATTACCTTTACGGCTCATGCTCTGCTGCATGTCGTTTCTTGCCAGTAATTCTCTGTAAGTTGCACTCGCATATTGGCTACCCCGATCTGAGTGGGCAATCAAGCCTGGCGGCGGTTGACGCTGCGCGATAGCCAGTTGCATCGCGGTGCACACCAGCTCTGCCGGCATGTTCGGAGCCATCGACCAGCCCACTATCTTGCGCGAGAACAAGTCCAATACCACGGCCAGATACAACCAGCCACTGCGGGTGCGGATATAGGTGATGTCGGCTACCCAGGCCTTGTTTGGCGCTACTGGATCAAATTTTCTGTTCAGTACATTCTCTGCAATCGGCAGGTCATGATTACTATCGGTTGTGTGTACAAACTTGCGCTTCCAGGCTGAACGCAGTCCGTTAGCCCGCATCAATCGACGGATTTTATACAGCCCGACAAGCATGCCTTTACCGCGCAAAGCGTCGCGCAAAGGGCGGCTGCCGTAGCAGCCTCCACTCTCGGCGAAAGACGCCTTGAGTTGCACAAGAACAGGACAACTCTGCCGAACAGGCGCATCAGCACGCTTCTGAGACTCATAGAAGCCTGAACGACTGATGCTCAGCAACCGACAGACATGTGCCACTGAGTAAGCCTTCTGTTGCAGCTGCCGAACCAGTCGATACCTTACTTCAGCTCGCGGGCAAAGAAGGCGGTAGCCTTTTTTAAGATGTCGTTGTCCACCTTGAGCTGCCGATTTTCCTGTTCCAATTGCCGGATGCGCTGTTGCTCTGCCGTCAATGGCTTGCCGATTCCGGCCTGCCCCAGTTGCTCTGCCTCGTATTGCTGAACCCAGCGTCGAACGGCTGTCTCACCAATGTTCAGATCCTGGCAAACCTGCACAACAGTCAGTCCCTGATCCTTGATCATCTTCACGACTTGCAGCTTGAAGCTGTCGTCGAATGCCCTGCGTTTTTTAGTCATGAATAACTCCTCGATAGATGTATTTTCCACCTATCGGGGTGTCCGGGGAAATTAGACCACTGCATTTCACGTCGGCGTAGCTCTCCCAAACACCTCGGTCAGTCTCCTCTACCTCTGGGAGAGGGTTAGGGTGAGGGGCTTTTGATCTGTTTCAGAATCTGAGTTCGGCTCGGTATTTCACGTCGGCGTACATCTCCCAAACACCTCGGTCAGTCCCCTCTACCTCTGGGAGAGGGTTAGGGTGAGGGGCTTTTGATCTGTTTCAGAATCTGAGTTCGGCTCGGTATTTCACGTCGGCGTAGCTCTCCCAAACACCTCGGTCAGTCCCCTCTCCCTCCGGGAGAGGGCTAGGGTGAGGGGCTTTTGATCTGTTTCAGAATCTGAGTTCGGCTCGGTATTTCACGTCGGCGTAGCTCTCCCAAACACCTCGGTCAGTCCCCTCTCCCTCCGGGAGAGGGCTAGGGTGAGGGGCTTTTGATCTCAAGTCGGTTTCTGGTTTCGTCCGCGCAATGGCTGTAGGACGACTCGGCTTTTTGTGGTTTCGATGTTCTTGAACGCGACAACCTGCCTGCTGACCGTTAGTGTTCCAGCTCCCCGCACGTCGCTTTGAGAGGTCAATGGAATGACGAGTCGCCTGACTCACTTGCTACGACTGAACGGCTATTTCAGCGTGATGGCCTGGGTGCTCGCGGCGCTGTTGTTCATCAATCGCCTGAGCAGCATGGTCAAGCTGTTCATGGCGCTGTATCTGCGTCAGGAGCTGGGCCTGGCGATCGAGACGGTTGGCTGGTTGTTGTCGGCGTACGGCGCGGGGTTGCTGGTCGGGTCGATGCTCGGTGGCTGGCTCAGTGATCATGTGCGCACGGCACGGCTGACGGCGGCGTTGTTCTTTGTTTCGGTGTGGGTGCTGATTCTGCTGGGGCTGGTGACGCAGGTGTCGTTGCTGGCGGCATTGCTGTTGCTCAGCGGGGGCATCGACGGGGCTATTCGCACGCTGCATCAGCGGCTGATCATGGAATATTGCGAGGTGGCGCAGCGCTCGCGTGCGCAGGCGTTGAGTCGGGTTGCGCGCAACCTTGGGATGGCCGCCGCCGGTGTGGCGGGCGGGGTTTTGGCGCAGGCTGATTTTCGCTGGGTATTTTTCGGCAGCGCGGCAATGACGTTGCTGGCCTTGATGTGGTTTGTCCGCACTACGTGGCGTCGACCGGTGCTGATCAATGACGAAAAGTCCACGGACGACGCAGGTTCCGGGGTGCCGCATCGCGACAAACCGTTCCTCTGGTTGCTGGCGGCGACGGCCGTGCTTGGCATCGCGTTCGACACGGTCTACAGCACGCTGGGCAATTATCTGCGTGATTACTACCACCTGAGCACTGAGGCCATCGGTTGGCAGTTCGGCCTCAATGCGTTGTTGGTGATCGCCCTGCAGATTCCGCTGTCGCATTGGGGCGAGCGCTGGGGCATGCGTCGACAAATGCTGCTCGGCAGTGTGTTGCTGGCCTGCGGGCTCGGCATGTTGCCGTTCGGTTCCGGGCTGTTTTACGTCTGCGTGTCGACGCTGATCTGGACCTTGGGCGAGGCCTTTTTCATGCCGCCGCTGAATGTGCTGGCCATGCACTTTGCCCAGGGCGGCAAAAGCGGTCAGTACTTCGGCCTGTTCTTTATGAGCTGGAGCGCGAGTGCGCTGTTGTCACCGGTACTCAGTGGCCAGTTGTACGGTCAATTCGGTGGCCACAGTGTGTGGCTGGCGAGTGCGCTGATGGTGTTGATTTCCATCCCGCTGACTTGGCAGGCCACGCGCCTGCGCCCGGTCGCTTAGCTGATCCGGCGATTGGCGTTATTCGAAAGCAATCTGTCTGTCGAGGGCATTTCTGCGTGCTCGTTAGCGTCCTATCTGGTGAACCCGATGGATCGGAACTAGATTTCACACAGCGCCAGTCAGGCACAAATGTCTCACCTGAAAATGGATGGAGTCGGCTATGAAAAGCAGGTTGCTACGGGTTTTATTGCTGTTGAAAGTGATGGTCATGCTGTCCCTCGGCACCGCGACGGCCTGGGCCGAGTGCGAGGATCACGATTCTCAGGCGTTCAACGGGCAGGTCGGGCATAGCGGTTTGATGCTTGCCAAGTCCGAGTCCGAGCCGGGCGATCAGGGGCAGGGTGGCAGCGCCGATGATGACGACTCGACTACCGATGAGCCGGATACCGACGATGAGGGCGACAGCCAGACGTAAATTGCAGGCAAAAGAAAACCCCTACTGCCTCGACTGATGCGCAATCGGGGTGGAAGGGGTTTGGTTAACTCAGGAATAACTCACATCCCCTGTGGGAGCGAGCCTGCTCGCGAAGGCGTCATCTCAGTCAACATTAATGGTGACTGATTCACCGCTTTCGCGAGCAGGCTCGCTCCCACATTGTTTCAGGGCGGTTTTTAGGCCGCGCCATCAAGGAACTGCTCGGCGTAGTGGCAGGCCACCTGCCGGCTGTCGAGCTGACGCAAGGCCGGCTCTTCGCTGCTGCAACGCTCGGTCGCATACGGGCAGCGCTTGTGGAAAGCACAGCCCGGCGGCGGGTTCAGCGGGTTAGGCAGTTCGCCGACGATCTTGATTTTCGGCTTGTTCGGGTCCGGGTGAATGGTCGGGGTCGCCGACAGCAGCGCCTGGGTGTAGGGGTGCAACGGACGCTCGTAAATGTCGTTCTTCGGACCCAGTTCCACCGGGCGACCGAGGTACATCACCATCACGTCATCGGCCACGTGTTGCACCACCGCCAAGTTGTGCGAGATGAACACGTACGCGGTGTTGAACTCCTGCTGCAGATCCATGAACAGGTTGAGCACCTGCGCCTGAATCGACACGTCCAGTGCCGAGGTCGGTTCATCCGCCACCAGCACTTTCGGTTGCAGCATCATCGCCCGGGCCAGGGCGATACGCTGACGCTGACCGCCGGAGAACATGTGCGGATAGCGCTGATAGTGCTCAGGGCGCAAGCCGACCTGCTTCATCATCGCCTGGACTTTCTCGCGACGCTCGGCGGCGGAGAGATTGGTGTTGATCAGCAGCGGCTCGCCGAGCTGGTCACCGACTTTCTGCCGTGGGTTCAACGAGGCGTATGGGCTTTGGAAGACCATCTGCACGTCTTTGCGCAGTTGCTTGCGCTGGGCCTTGTCGGCGCCGGCGACTTCCTGGCCGGCGATTTTCAGCGAGCCGGAGGACGGATCTTCAATCAGTGTCAACGCACGGGCGAGGGTGGATTTGCCGCAGCCCGATTCGCCGACAACAGCGAGAGTCTTGCCGGCTTCCAGTTCGAACGACACGCCGTTCAGTGCGCGCACGGTCGCATGGCCCTTGAACAGGCCACGGGAGACTTCGTAGTGACGGGTCAGGTCGCGGGCGGTAAGTACGACGGCCATTACGCCACCTCCTGGTTCAGCGGGAAGAAGCAGCGGGCGAGGCTGTGGCTTTTCGGATCAAGGCCTGGACGCTGCGCGCGGCAGCTGTCCTGCACGTATGGGCAGCGCGGCGACAGCAGGCAACCCTGCGGACGGTCGTAGCGGCCCGGAACGATACCCGGCAGGGTCGACAGGCGTGAGGCGCCGAGGCTGTGCTCGGGAATCGCCTTGAGCAGCGCTTCGCTGTACGGGTGCGCCGGGATGTCGAACAGTTGCGGCACCTGCCCGACTTCAACGGCTTGCCCGGCGTACATCACGCAGACGCGCTGGGCGGTTTCTGCCACGACGGCGAGGTCGTGAGTGATCAGCACCAGGCCCATGTTCTGTTCTTTCTGCAACGCCAGCAGCAGATCCATGATCTGCGCCTGAATCGTCACGTCCAGAGCCGTGGTCGGTTCGTCGGCGATCAGCAGTTTCGGTTCGCCGGCAATTGCCATGGCGATCGCAACGCGTTGGCTCATACCGCCGGACAGTTGATGCGGGTAGGCGTCCATACGGCTGGCGGCGCCCGGAATTTCAACTTTTTCCAGCAGCTCGATCGCACGTTTGCGCGCTTGCTTGCCGGACATTTTCAGGTGCAGACGCAGCACTTCTTCGATCTGGAAACCGACGGTGTAGCTCGGGTTCAGCGCGGTCATCGGATCCTGAAACACCATCGACAGGTCTTTGCCGACGATCTGCCGACGCTGACGGTTGCTCAGTTTGAGCATGTCTTTGCCGTCAAAGCTGAGCGAGTCGGCGGTGACGATGCCGGGGTGCTCGATCAGGCCCATCAGCGCCATCATGGTCACGGATTTACCCGAACCCGACTCGCCAACGATGGCCAGTACTTCGCCTTTGTCGACTTTCAGGTCGAGGCCATCGACCACCGGGGTCGCGGTCTTGTCGCCGAAGCGAACGTTGAGATTCTTGATTTCTAGCAGTGACATGGGAATCTCCTCAGGCGGCGTTCTTGAGTTTCGGGTCCAGCGCATCGCGCAGGCCGTCGCCCATCAAGTTGATTGCCAGCACGCTGAGCAAAATGGTCAAACCAGGCAGACTGACTACCCACCAGGCGCGTTCGATGTAGTCGCGGGCCGAGGCCAGCATGGTGCCCCACTCAGGAGTTGGCGGTTGTACGCCAAGGCCGAGGAAGCCCAGTGCGGCGGCATCGAGAATCGCCGAAGAGAAGCTCAAGGTCGCTTGAACGATCAGCGGCGCCATGCAGTTCGGCAGCACGGTGATGAACATCAGACGTGGCAGACCGGCACCGGCCAGGCGCGCGGCGGTCACGTAGTCGCGGTTCAGTTCGCCCATCACGGCGGCTCGGGTCAGACGCACGTAGGACGGCAAGGACACCACAGCAATGGCGATCACGGTGTTGATCAGGCCAGGGCCGAGGATGGCGACGATCGCCACAGCCAGCAGCAGCGATGGCAGGGCCAGCATGATGTCCATCAGACGCATGATGGTCGGGCCGATCATCTTCGGGAAGAAACCGGCGAACAGACCGAGCAGAATCCCCGGAATCAGCGACATCACCACCGACGACAAACCGATCAGCAGCGACAGGCGCGAGCCCTGGATCAGACGCGACAGCAGGTCACGCCCCAGTTCATCGGTGCCGAGCAGGAACTGCATCTGCCCGCCTTCGAGCCACGCCGGCGGCGTCAGCAGGAAGTCGCGGTATTGCTCGCTAGGGTTATGCGGTGCGACCCACGGCGCGAAAATCGCGCAGAAGATGATCAGCAGCATGAACAGCAGGCCGGCAACCGCGCCTTTGTTTTTGGAGAAGGCTTGCCAGAATTCTTTGTACGGTGACGGGTACAGCAGGCTTTGATCCGCGCTTGGGGCGGACGTGGCTACTGAGGATGTTGGAGTGCTCATGGTATGGACCTCAGCGCTGATGACGGATGCGTGGGTTGGCAAAGCCGTAGAGGATGTCCACCACGAAGTTGACCAGAATCACCAGGCAGGCGATTAACAGGATGCCGTTTTGCACAACCGGGTAGTCCCGGGCGCCGATGGCTTCGATCAGCCATTTACCGATGCCGGGCCAGGAGAATATGGTTTCGGTCAGAACTGCACCGGCCAGCAGGGTGCCGACTTGCAGGCCGACCACGGTCAGTACCGGAATCAGCGCATTGCGCAGACCGTGGACGAACACCACGCGCGACGGCGACAGGCCTTTGGCCTTGGCGGTGCGGATGTAGTCTTCGCGCAGCACTTCGAGCATCGACGAACGGGTCATCCGCGCGATCACTGCCAGCGGAATGGTGCCGAGGACGATGGCCGGCAGAATCAGGTGATGCAGGGCATCGAAGAACGCCCCGACGTCATCGGCCAGCAGCGTGTCGATCAGCATGAAACCGGTGCGTGGCTCGATGTCGTAGAGCAGGTCGATCCGTCCGGAAACCGGGGTCCAGCCCAGGCTCACCGAGAAGAACATGATCAGGATCAGGCCCCACCAGAAGATCGGCATCGAATAGCCCGCGAGGGAGATGCCCATCACCCCGTGGTCGAACAGCGATCCTCGCTTGAGTGCCGCAATCACCCCGGCCAGAAGCCCGAGAATGCCGGCGAACAGCAGGGCGGCCATGGACAGTTCCAGGGTCGCCGGGAAGAGGGAGGTGAACTCGGTCCATACGCTCTCACGCGTACGCAGGGATTCGCCGAGATCGCCTTGAGCCAGTTTGCCGATGTAGTCCAGATACTGGGCATACAACGGTTTGTTCAGACCTAGGCGTTCCATTGCCTGAGCGTGCATTTCGGGGTCGACCCGACGTTCGCCCATCATCACTTCCACGGGGTCGCCCGGAATCATGCGAATCAACGCGAAAGTCAGCAAGGTGATGCCGAAAAACGTGGGGATCAACAACCCCAGTCGGCGGGCAATAAAACTAAACATCGTGTGTGGTACCTCATCAGCCGGTTAGGCGTGCCCGGTGTCCCTGGGGTCAGGGACACCGGGAGTTTCTTATCTACTTCACCTGGGTGGTGGCGAAGTTATTAGTGGTGAGAGGGCTGATGTGATAGCCCTCTACGTTGTTGCGCATTGCGGTAAACATCCTGGTGTGGGCCATGCTGATCCATGGCTGATCCTGATTAAACAATACTTGCGCCTGTTCGTAGAGCGCGGCGCGTTCGGCCGGATCTACTTTAGCCCGTGCTTCATCCAGCAGCGTCTGGAATTTCTCGTTGCACCAGCGCGCGTAGTTCTCGCCGTTTTTTGCCGCCTCGCAACTGAGCATAGGCGTCAGGAAGTTATCCGGGTCGCCGTTGTCGCCCGCCCATCCGGCCGAGACCATATCGTGTTCGCCAGCCTTGGCGCGTTTGAGCATTTCGCCCCATTCCATCACGCGGATGTCGATCTTGATCCCGACTTTCGCCAGGTCAGCCTGCATCATCTGTGCGCCGAGCATCGGGTTGGGGTTGGTCGGGCCGCCACCGTTGCGGGTAAACAGGGTAAACACGGTGCCCTCCGGAACCCCGGCTTCCTTGAGCAGGGCGCGGGCCTTGTCGAGGTCACGTGGCGGGTTCTTCAGGTCGTGGTTGTAGCCCAGCAGCGTGTCCGGGTACGGGTTGACCGCGACGGTCGCATTGCCCGGGCCGAACAGCGCGTTGACGTAAGCCGCTTTGTCGAAGGCGATATCGATCGCTTTACGCACACGCACGTCGCTCATGTATTTGTGCTGGGTGTTCATGGCGATGTACGAAACGGTCATCGCATTCAGTTCATCGACCTTGAGCTTCTCGTCTTTCTTGATGCTCGGGATGTCATCCGGTTTCGGATACAGCGCGATCTGGCACTCGTTGGCCTTGAGCTTCTGCAGGCGCACGTTGTTGTCGGTGGCAATCGCCAGGATCAACGCATCGGCCGGTGGCTTGCCACGGAAGTACTCCGGGTTGGCCTTGAAGCGCACCTGCGCATCCTTGGCATAACGCTGGAAGATGAACGGGCCGGTGCCGACCGGTTTGTTGTTGAGGTCGCCGGTCTTGTTGGCCTTGAGCAACTGATCGGCGTACTCGGCGGAGTAGATGGCAGTGAACGGCATCGCGACATCGGCCAGGAACGGCGCTTCGCGGCGGGTCAGAGTGAACTTGACCGTTTGGTCGTCGACTTTTTCGACGCTTTTGAGCAGTTCTTTGAAGCCCATGCTTTCAAAGTACGGGAAGCCCACGCTCGACAATTTGTGCCACGGGTGATTCGGGTCCAGCTGACGCTGGAAGCTCCAGACCACGTCGTCGGCGTTCATGTCGCGGGTCGGCTTGAAGTATTCGGTGGTGTGAAACTTGACGCCTTTACGCAGGTGGAACGTGTAGGTCAGACCGTCTTCACTGATGTCCCAGGTGTCTGCCAGGGCCGGAACGATTTCCGTGGTGCCGGGCTTGAAGTCCACCAGACGGTTGAAGATGGTTTCGGCCACAGCGTCCGCCGTGACTGCAGTTGTGTACTGGACCATATCGAAGCCTTCCGGACTGGCTTCGGTGCAGACCACCAAGGGTTTGGCCGAGACGCCGACAGCGACACTCAGCAACGCAGCCGCGATGGCTGCACGTAGGGGAAGCATTTTCATCGATAACCCTCTGCAATCGGTTGAAGACAAAAAGCCGAACGGCCGACTCATCATGAGTCAGCCGTCGACTGGCGTTTTTACAGGATGTTGAATGGAATCGTGGTCACGAGACGGAACTCGTTGATGTTGCCGTCAGCCTGGTTTTCACTGGCGCGGTGCGTGGTGTACGTCGCGCGAATCGCAGTGGCCTTGAGCGGGCCGCTCTGCACGGCGTAGGAAGCACCGATGCCGTATTCGTAGTGAGTTTCGCCGTCCATCAGGCTCAGGTCGCCGCGCTTGGCGCCCGGGTCGGTGTAGGCGGTGCCACGGTAGTGAGTACCGTCAATGCCCCAGCCGCGTGCCTGGTAGATGTTGAACTTCAGGCCTGGCACGCCATATTCGGCCATGTTGATGCCGTAGGCGATCTGGAAGGACTTCTCGTTCGGGCCGTTGAAGTCCGACAGCAGGGAGTTGGCCAGGTAGATGCCGTTGGTTTCGTGCAGGTAGTCGAAGTAGGTGTCGCCATTCACTTCCTGGTACGAGAAGGTCAGGCTGTGAGCCTGGTGAGCCAGACCCAGCGACAGCGAGTAAGTATCGTTGTCGATCTCGCCCATGAGCTTTTTGCCTTCGTCGACGGTCTTGTAGTAGTTCAGACCGGTGGTCAGGCTCAGCACCTGGCTGTCACCCAGTTCGTGGGTGGCACCGAAGTAGTACTGGTTCCAGAAGTCTTCGACGTTGGAGCCGTACAGGCTGGTTTTCAGACTCTTGAACGGCTGATAGTTGACGCCAGCGATGTAGACCTTGTCGGTCTCAACGCCAGTGGCCGAGTACTCGGTGCGGAATTTCGACAGGCTCTGCTCGGTACGCGGCGAAACACGGTCGAAGCCACCGAGGTCGAACGACAGGTTGTTGAACTCTTCGCTGTGCAGGGTAATACCCTCAAAGCTCGAAGGCAGCGGACGGTTGCCGATGACGTCAACGATCGGGGTGCTGAAGTTCTGGCGACCGGCGGTCAGCGTGGTGTTGGAAACCCGCAGCTTGACGTTGGCCAGACCCAGTTTGCTCCACTGGTCGACAGCGTCGCCGTCGGAGTGCGCCAGGGTACGGTTGGAACCGCCGGCGATGTCCTTGCGGTCACGGTCCAGAACGATGGCGTTGTAAGCGGCGACTTCGGTGCTGACGCCAACGGTGCCTTGGGTGAAGCCCGAGGTGTAGTTGACGATGGTGCCTTGCACCCAGTTGATACGACGCGGGGTCGGTGTCTTGACCACTGGCGAAGTGTTCTTGTCGCTGTTTTTCACGTAGCTGAAACGGTCATCACGACGCTTCAGTTCATTGGCGTACCAGTTACGGGTTGTGCCGCCCAGGCTTTGTCCATCGATAAAGCCTTTGGCCTCGCTTTGGGCGCTACTGCCGGCCAATGTGGTAGGGACGAACTCCTGACTTGCAGGTTCTGCGTACGCCGTGGCGGTGATGCTGCTGATGGCCAGGGCCAGTATCGCGGTGCTGCTCAGTTTCATGGGTGAAGCTCCTTTACTTTCTTTTTATGCCGGCTTTTTTTGGTGTGCCGGTTATTGGTTTAGAACTCATTCACACATCGCAAACGTTTGCAAAAAGCCGGATTGGCGAATTTCGGCAAAGCGCTTGCGTGAGGGGCTAGACAGCGCCCCTCAGCGTTGCGGCTAATCGTCTGGTTTAATCGATACCGACACCCGAGAACACGTTGCGACCGAACGGGCTGACTTTGAACCCTTCGATCCTCGCGCTTAACGGCTGGTTGACCGTCGAGTGGGCGACAGGCGTGATCGGCACTTGCTGTTTAAGCAATTGCTGGGCCTGTTTGTAGAGCACGGTGCGCTGGTCGCGGTCGGTGACGACCTTGGCCTCTTTGATCAGCTTGTCGTAAGCCGGATCGCACCACATGGAATAGTTGTTGCCGCCAATGGCATCGCAGCTGTACAGCGTGCCGAGCCAGTTGTCCGGGTCACCGTTGTCACCGGTCCAGCCGATCAGGCTGATGTCGTGTTCGCCGTTCTTGGTGCGCTTGATGTACTCGCCCCATTCGTAACTGACGATCTTCACTTTAAGACCGATCTTGGCCCAGTCGGCCTGGAGCATTTCGGCCATCAGCTTGGCGTTGGGGTTGTACGGACGCTGCACCGGCATCGCCCACAGGGTGATTTCGGTGCCTTCCTTGACGCCGGCAGCCTTGAGCAGCTCTTTGGCTTTTTCCGGGTTGTAGGCGGCGTCTTTGATAGTGTCGTCGTAAGACCACTGGGTTGGCGGCATGGCGTTCACGGCCAGTTGGCCAGCGCCTTGATAAACAGCGTTGAGAATCCCTTGTTTATTCACCGCCATGTCCAGCGCCTGCCGCACTTCGAGCTGGTCGAAAGGCTTGTGACGGACGTTATAGGCGATGTAGCCGAGGTTGAAACCCGGCTTGGAAATCAGTTGCAGTTTCGGGTCGGCCTTCAACGCTTCAACATCGGCAGGGCGCGGATGCAGGGTGATCTGGCATTCGCCGGCCTTGAGCTTCTGTACGCGCACCGAGGCGTCGGTGTTTATGGCGAAGATCAGGTTGTCGAGTTGGACCCGGCTCGGATCCCAGTATTGTTTATTACCGGTGTAACGGATGTTCGAGTCTTTCTGATAACTCTTGAACACGAACGGCCCGGTGCCGATCGGTTTCTGGTTGATATCGCTCGGCTTGCCGTCGGCCAGCAGTTTGTCGGCGTATTCGGCGGACAGGATGGAGGCGAAGCTCATGGCGATGTTCTGGATGAACGCGGCGTCGACGCTGTTGAGCGTGAACGCCACGGTCAGCGGCCCGGTCTTCTCGACCTTGGCGATGTTCTTGTTCAGGCTCATCCCGTTGAAGTACGGGAATTCGGTTGGATAAGCCTTACGGAAGGGCTGCTGCGCATCCAGCATGCGATTAAACGTGAACAACACGTCATCGGCGTTGAAATCGCGGCTCGGCTTGAAGTACGGCGTTGTATGAAATTTCACACCTTCACGCAGGTGAAAGGTGTACTTGAGACCATCCTCGGAAATATCCCACTGGGTTGCCAGACCGGGGACGACATTGGTCGCGCCTTTTTCGAACTCGACGAGACGGTTGTAGATCGGTTCGGCGGCGTCGTTATCGGTCGCTGTTGTGTACTGCGCGGTATCGAAACCGGCCGGGCTGCCTTCAGAGCAGAACACCAGGCTTTTGCTGGCGGCGAAACTGGCGGACGAGGCGGCCAACAGGCCGGCGCCCAGCAATGCGGAAAAAACCAAGGTATGGCGCATGACGCTCCCTCTCTTTTTAGTGTTGTTCAATGCGCCGTCGTCTCATCCGGAGACGTTTGGCTACATCGAGCTCAATCCAGTACGTACGGCAAACCGGTGGCCCACGCAGAAACTGGTCAGTACCCGACGGTAGGGGCCGCGGTCCTGGCAGTAAATGCGTAAATGCCTTAAAGCTCGTAGGAAAAGGCGACACGTCCTATACCGCTGCGGTAATCCACAGTGGAATTGGCTGTAGGCAATTTCCTGAATTCCCGGCAGATAAAACAGCGGCGACGTTAAAAACGTCGCCGCTGCAGTGCCTTATTTGCTGACGCTGACGCCGTAGAAGGAGTTCAAGCCAAATGGGCTGATCTTGAAATCCTGCACGTTGGCGCGCATGGGTTGATACACCGTCGAGTGAGCGATAGGTGTCATCGGGACTGCATCTTTGAGGACGTGTTGTGCCTCTTTGTACAGTTCGGTGCGTTTACCTTGGTCGGTTGTACGCTTGGCTTCTTTGACGAGGCCGTCGAACTTCTTGTCGCACCACTTGGAGAAGTTGTTGCCGCTGAGCGAGTCGCAACCGAACAGCACGTTCAGCCAGTTGTCCGGATCACCATTGTCACCGCTCCAGCCAATGATCATGGCCTGGTTCTCGCCACCTTTGGAACGCTTGATGTACTCGCCCCACTCGTAGCTGGTGATCTTCACTTTCAAGCCGATCTTGGCCCAGTCGGACTGGAGCATTTCAGCCATCAGTTTGGCGTTCGGGTTGTACGGACGCTGCACCGGCATCGCCCACAGAACGATTTCGGTACCTTCCTTGACGCCCGCTTCCTTGAGCAGCTGTTTGGCTTTCTCAGGATCGTACTTGGCATCCTTGATGGTGGTGTCGTAAGACCACTGGGTCGGCGGCATGGCGTTGACGGCCAGTTGGCCTGCGCCCTGATAAACCGAGTCGATGATCTGCGGCTTGTTCACCGCCATGTCCAGCGCCTGACGGACGCGCAGGTCAGCCAGCGGGTTGGCTTCGTTGCTGCCCTTGACCTTGTCCATCACGTTGTAGGCGATGTAGCCGAGGTTGAAGCCCGCCTGATCAGGCATCTTCAGCGACTTGTCTTCTTTCAGCGCTTTCAGGTCGGCCGGACGCGGGAACAGGGTGACCTGGCACTCGTTCTTTTTCAGCTTCTGAATACGTACCGACGGGTCGGTGGTGATGGCGAAGATCAGGTTGTCGATCTTCACGTCATCAGGCTTCCAGTAATCCTTGTTGCCGGTGTAACGGATGTTGGAATCTTTCTGGTAGCTCTTGAACACGAACGGGCCAGTGCCGATCGGCTTCTGGTTGATGTCGGCGGCTTTGCCTTCTTTCAGCAGCTGCGCTGCGTACTCGGCGGACTGCACCGAGGCGAAGCTCATGGCCATGTTCTGGATGAACGCAGCGTCGACTTCTTTCAGAGTGAACTTGACGGTGTGGTCGTCGACTTTATCGATCTTGGTGATGTTGGTGTCCATCCCCATGTCGGTGAAGTACGGGAATTCGGTCGGGTACGCCTTACGGAACGGGTCATCCTTGTTAATCATGCGATTGAAGGTGAACAGCACGTCGTCGGCGTTGAACTCACGAGTCGGCTTGAAATACGGGGTGGTGTGGAACTTGACGCCTTCACGCAGGTGGAAGGTGTAAGTCAGGCCATCATCGGAAATGTCCCACTTGGTCGCCAGACCAGGAATCACGGCGGTGCCGCCGCGCTCGAACTGGGTCAGACGGTTGAACATGGTTTCGGCTGAGGCGTCGAAGTCGGTTCCGGTGGTGTACTGGCCTGGGTCGAAACCGGCCGGGCTGCCTTCGGAGCAGAACACCAGGTTAGTCGCAGCGGATGCGAAAGGTGCGGAGGCTAACAAGCCTGCGCCGACTAAAAACGGAATGACCGCGTGTTTAAGCATGTTGGCCTCATGATTTGTTGTCATTTTTTAGTTGTGAGGTACGACCTCGTGAGTCGTGCCTGCGGATACTTATGCAGGGGCCATACCCAATGCAAGATCCAGAGTGTGAGTGAGCGTTAAACCGTGGCACGAACGTACCTTAATGTCGCATCTGTATAACTTCTGACGCATTTGACCGTTTGCGGGTGGTTTTTACGGTGCAAATGAAGCCCCAAAACGGTGCGCTGGTCACGTTGTGCGCGCCGCCTTGGGGCTCGGTGTTACTTATTTATACCCACGCCATAGAAGGGGGTTAGACCGAACGGGCTAATACGGAAGTCGGTGACTTCCATGCGCAACGGCTGGAACACCGTGGAGTTTGCAATCGGCGTGATCGGCACTTGCTGTTTAAGGATCAGTTGTGCCTGTTGATACAGTTTTACCCGCTGCTCCTTGTCCGTGGACAACTTGGCCTGTTGCACCAGTTTGTCGTAAGCCGGATCGCACCATTTGGCGTAGTTGCTGCCTTTCACCGCCGCGCAGCTGTAGAGCACGCCAAGCCAGTTGTCCGGGTCACCGTTGTCACCTGTCCAGCCATAGATCATGGCGTCGTGTTCGCCATTTTTCGCACGTTTGATGTACTCGCCCCATTCGTAGCTGACGATGTTGGCCTTGATGCCGATTTTCTCCCAATCCTGCTGGATCATCTGTGCCGACATCCGCGCATTCGGGTTCGAGGCGCGTTGCACTGTCATCGCCCAGAGGTTGATGGTTGTACCTGGCGCAACCCCTGCTTCTTTCAGTAGCACCCGTGCTTTTGCCGGGTCGTAGGGAGCGTCCTTGATGGTCGGGTCATACGACCATTGCGCCGGCGGCAAGGCGTTTTGCGCCAACTGGCCGGCGCTTTGGTAAACGGCTTTGATGATTGCCGGTTTGTCGATGGCCATGTCCAGCGCCTGCCGCACTTTGAGCTGGTCGAGTGGCGCGTGGGTGGTGTTGTAGGCGAGGAAACCGAGGTTGAAACCGGCCTGTTTGAGCACGCGCAGGTTCGGGTCTTTTTCCATCACTTCGATGTCGGCCGGGCGCGGGTAGCCGCTGACCTGGCATTCGCCGGCCTTGAGTTTTTGCAGGCGCACGGCGGCGTCCGGGGTGATCGAAAAAATCAGGTTATCGATTTTGACGTCTTCGGGTTTCCAGTAGGCCGTGTTGGCGGCATAGCGGATTTGTGAATCCTTCTGGTAGCGCTTGAAGACGAATGGGCCGGTGCCGATGGGTTTCTGGTTGAGGTCAGCGGCTTTGCCTTCCTTCAACAGTTGGTTGGCGTATTCGGCGGATTGCACCGAGGCGAAGCTCATGGCGAGGTTTTGCACGAAGGCGGCGTCGACGTTGTTGAGGTTGAAGCGCACGGTTTGCTCGTCGAGTTTTTCTACCGATTTGATTGTGGTGTTGAGGCCCATGTCGGTGAAGTAGGGGGACTCGGCGGGGTAGGCCTTGCGGAAGGCGTTGTCTGGGTCGAGCAGGCGCTGGAAGGTGAAGAGCACGTCGTCGGCGTTGAAGTCGCGGGTGGGTTTGAAGTAGTCGGTGGTGTGGAATTTTACGTTTTGGCGCAGGTGGAAGGTGTATTGCAGGCCATCGTTGGATATGTCCCATTTTGTTGCCAGGCCGGGTTCGATGTCGGTGCCGCCGCGCTGGAATTGGGTGAGGCGGTTGAAGACGGTTTCGGCGGAGGCGTCGAAGTCGGTGCCGCTGGTGTATTGGCTGGGGTCGAAGCCTGCCGGGCTGGCTTCGGAGCAATAAACGAGTGTTGTGGCGGCGTTGGCGATCGGGGTTATGGCTGTTAGTGCGAGGGAGATCAAGAGCGGTTTTAGGGTGGATCTTGGCATGGGGTCCCCGGGGAATCGGCGGTGGTAATCGTGGAAGAGTAGCTGGGGCGGGGGTGTTGGCGGAAATATCGTTTTTCCTGTTGAAGCGTCTATCTCGGCATATCTAGCACTTGTGTGTATATCCGTTGCTGCGGTAACGGCGGCTTAGGGTTTCGCCCTTACGGCGACTCACTTTTTTTCAAACGCCAAAAAAAGTAAGCAAAAAACGCTTGCTCCTACGTGCGGCCCGCTCGCTGGGGCTCGGGGTTCCTTCGCTCCGGGATCGATCCGGGCGCAGCGTCTCCGGTTTGCTTCGCTGCACCTACTCCCGCTGTGTTTGGCTTCGCCAAACGGTCGCTGCGCTCCCACGCCCGGATCAATCCCTCCACTCAGCCTTCCGACGTCGCCTTACAGATCAAGAGCTGCAGCCGAGCTAACGCTCATCCTGTTGAGTGGTGAAGAGCGGGGCGCGGTCGGCTTTGGATTTGTGGTGGATTCGCCCCTCACCCCAGCCGTCTCCCGAGGGAGAGGGAGCCGATTTTCGGGCGTTTCAAAACCTGAGTTCAACGCGGTATCGCACGTCGGCGTAGCTTGCAGTGGTCAACTAATTCCGGACACCTCGATAGGTGTTTTTGACGCCATCGCTCGCTCATAAACGGTCGGTGGCAGATATCCCAGTTTCGAGTGCAGCCGTTCGTTGTTGTAAAACCCAACGATGTACTCGGTGATGTCGCGGATCGCTTCAGCGTGGTTCGCGTAGTCACGGCGCCATACCCGCTCCATTTTCAAACTCAAAAAGAAGCGCTCCATCACTGCGTTGTCCCAGCAATTACCTTTACGGCTCATGCTCTGCTGCATGTCGTTTCTTGCCAGTAATTCTCTGTAAGTTGCACTCGCATATTGGCTACCCCGATCTGAGTGGGCAATCAAGCCTGGCGGCGGTTGACGCTGCGCGATAGCCAGTTGCATCGCGGTGCACACCAGCTCTGCCGGCATGTTCGGAGCCATCGACCAGCCCACTATCTTGCGCGAGAACAAGTCCAATACCACGGCCAGATACAACCAGCCACTGCGGGTGCGGATATAGGTGATGTCGGCTACCCAGGCCTTGTTTGGCGCTACTGGATCAAATTTTCTGTTCAGTACATTCTCTGCAATCGGCAGGTCATGATTACTATCGGTTGTGTGTACAAACTTGCGCTTCCAGGCTGAACGCAGTCCGTTAGCCCGCATCAATCGACGGATTTTATACAGCCCGACAAGCATGCCTTTACCGCGCAAAGCGTCGCGCAAAGGGCGGCTGCCGTAGCAGCCTCCACTCTCGGCGAAAGACGCCTTGAGTTGCACAAGAACAGGACAACTCTGCCGAACAGGCGCATCAGCACGCTTCTGAGACTCATAGAAGCCTGAACGACTGATGCTCAGCAACCGACAGACATGTGCCACTGAGTAAGCCTTCTGTTGCAGCTGCCGAACCAGTCGATACCTTACTTCAGCTCGCGGGCAAAGAAGGCGGTAGCCTTTTTTAAGATGTCGTTGTCCACCTTGAGCTGCCGATTTTCCTGTTCCAATTGCCGGATGCGCTGTTGCTCTGCCGTCAATGGCTTGCCGATTCCGGCCTGCCCCAGTTGCTCTGCCTCGTATTGCTGAACCCAGCGTCGAACGGCTGTCTCACCAATGTTCAGATCCTGGCAAACCTGCACAACAGTCAGTCCCTGATCCTTGATCATCTTCACGACTTGCAGCTTGAAGCTGTCGTCGAATGCCCTGCGTTTTTTAGTCATGAATAACTCCTCGATAGATGTATTTTCCACCTATCGGGGTGTCCGGGGAAATTAGACCACTGCATTTCACGTCGGCGTAGCTCTCCCAAACACCTCGGTCAGTCTCCTCTACCTCTGGGAGAGGGTTAGGGTGAGGGGCTTTTGATCTGTTTCAGAATCTGAGTTCGGCTCGGTATTTCACGTCGGCGTACATCTCCCAAACACCTCGGTCAGTCCCCTCTACCTCTGGGAGAGGGTTAGGGTGAGGGGCTTTTGATCTGTTTCAGAATCTGAGTTCGGCTCGGTATTTCACGTCGGCGTAGCTCTCCCAAACACCTCGGTCAGTCCCCTCTCCCTCCGGGAGAGGGCTAGGGTGAGGGGCTTTTGATCTGTTTCAGAATCTGAGTTCGGCTCGGTATTTCACGTCGGCGTAGCTCTCCCAAACACCTCGGTCAGTCCCCTCTCCCTCCGGGAGAGGGCTAGGGTGAGGGGCTTTTGATCTCAAGTCGGTTTCTGGTTTCGTCCGCGCAATGGCTGTAGGACGACTCGGCTTTTTGTGGTTTCGATGTTCTTGAACGCGACAACCTGCCTGCTGACCGTTAGTGTTCCAGCTCCCCGCACGTCGCTTTGAGAGGTCAATGGAATGACGAGTCGCCTGACTCACTTGCTACGACTGAACGGCTATTTCAGCGTGATGGCCTGGGTGCTCGCGGCGCTGTTGTTCATCAATCGCCTGAGCAGCATGGTCAAGCTGTTCATGGCGCTGTATCTGCGTCAGGAGCTGGGCCTGGCGATCGAGACGGTTGGCTGGTTGTTGTCGGCGTACGGCGCGGGGTTGCTGGTCGGGTCGATGCTCGGTGGCTGGCTCAGTGATCATGTGCGCACGGCACGGCTGACGGCGGCGTTGTTCTTTGTTTCGGTGTGGGTGCTGATTCTGCTGGGGCTGGTGACGCAGGTGTCGTTGCTGGCGGCATTGCTGTTGCTCAGCGGGGGCATCGACGGGGCTATTCGCACGCTGCATCAGCGGCTGATCATGGAATATTGCGAGGTGGCGCAGCGCTCGCGTGCGCAGGCGTTGAGTCGGGTTGCGCGCAACCTTGGGATGGCCGCCGCCGGTGTGGCGGGCGGGGTTTTGGCGCAGGCTGATTTTCGCTGGGTATTTTTCGGCAGCGCGGCAATGACGTTGCTGGCCTTGATGTGGTTTGTCCGCACTACGTGGCGTCGACCGGTGCTGATCAATGACGAAAAGTCCACGGACGACGCAGGTTCCGGGGTGCCGCATCGCGACAAACCGTTCCTCTGGTTGCTGGCGGCGACGGCCGTGCTTGGCATCGCGTTCGACACGGTCTACAGCACGCTGGGCAATTATCTGCGTGATTACTACCACCTGAGCACTGAGGCCATCGGTTGGCAGTTCGGCCTCAATGCGTTGTTGGTGATCGCCCTGCAGATTCCGCTGTCGCATTGGGGCGAGCGCTGGGGCATGCGTCGACAAATGCTGCTCGGCAGTGTGTTGCTGGCCTGCGGGCTCGGCATGTTGCCGTTCGGTTCCGGGCTGTTTTACGTCTGCGTGTCGACGCTGATCTGGACCTTGGGCGAGGCCTTTTTCATGCCGCCGCTGAATGTGCTGGCCATGCACTTTGCCCAGGGCGGCAAAAGCGGTCAGTACTTCGGCCTGTTCTTTATGAGCTGGAGCGCGAGTGCGCTGTTGTCACCGGTACTCAGTGGCCAGTTGTACGGTCAATTCGGTGGCCACAGTGTGTGGCTGGCGAGTGCGCTGATGGTGTTGATTTCCATCCCGCTGACTTGGCAGGCCACGCGCCTGCGCCCGGTCGCTTAGCTGATCCGGCGATTGGCGTTATTCGAAAGCAATCTGTCTGTCGAGGGCATTTCTGCGTGCTCGTTAGCGTCCTATCTGGTGAACCCGATGGATCGGAACTAGATTTCACACAGCGCCAGTCAGGCACAAATGTCTCACCTGAAAATGGATGGAGTCGGCTATGAAAAGCAGGTTGCTACGGGTTTTATTGCTGTTGAAAGTGATGGTCATGCTGTCCCTCGGCACCGCGACGGCCTGGGCCGAGTGCGAGGATCACGATTCTCAGGCGTTCAACGGGCAGGTCGGGCATAGCGGTTTGATGCTTGCCAAGTCCGAGTCCGAGCCGGGCGATCAGGGGCAGGGTGGCAGCGCCGATGATGACGACTCGACTACCGATGAGCCGGATACCGACGATGAGGGCGACAGCCAGACGTAAATTGCAGGCAAAAGAAAACCCCTACTGCCTCGACTGATGCGCAATCGGGGTGGAAGGGGTTTGGTTAACTCAGGAATAACTCACATCCCCTGTGGGAGCGAGCCTGCTCGCGAAGGCGTCATCTCAGTCAACATTAATGGTGACTGATTCACCGCTTTCGCGAGCAGGCTCGCTCCCACATTGTTTCAGGGCGGTTTTTAGGCCGCGCCATCAAGGAACTGCTCGGCGTAGTGGCAGGCCACCTGCCGGCTGTCGAGCTGACGCAAGGCCGGCTCTTCGCTGCTGCAACGCTCGGTCGCATACGGGCAGCGCTTGTGGAAAGCACAGCCCGGCGGCGGGTTCAGCGGGTTAGGCAGTTCGCCGACGATCTTGATTTTCGGCTTGTTCGGGTCCGGGTGAATGGTCGGGGTCGCCGACAGCAGCGCCTGGGTGTAGGGGTGCAACGGACGCTCGTAAATGTCGTTCTTCGGACCCAGTTCCACCGGGCGACCGAGGTACATCACCATCACGTCATCGGCCACGTGTTGCACCACCGCCAAGTTGTGCGAGATGAACACGTACGCGGTGTTGAACTCCTGCTGCAGATCCATGAACAGGTTGAGCACCTGCGCCTGAATCGACACGTCCAGTGCCGAGGTCGGTTCATCCGCCACCAGCACTTTCGGTTGCAGCATCATCGCCCGGGCCAGGGCGATACGCTGACGCTGACCGCCGGAGAACATGTGCGGATAGCGCTGATAGTGCTCAGGGCGCAAGCCGACCTGCTTCATCATCGCCTGGACTTTCTCGCGACGCTCGGCGGCGGAGAGATTGGTGTTGATCAGCAGCGGCTCGCCGAGCTGGTCACCGACTTTCTGCCGTGGGTTCAACGAGGCGTATGGGCTTTGGAAGACCATCTGCACGTCTTTGCGCAGTTGCTTGCGCTGGGCCTTGTCGGCGCCGGCGACTTCCTGGCCGGCGATTTTCAGCGAGCCGGAGGACGGATCTTCAATCAGTGTCAACGCACGGGCGAGGGTGGATTTGCCGCAGCCCGATTCGCCGACAACAGCGAGAGTCTTGCCGGCTTCCAGTTCGAACGACACGCCGTTCAGTGCGCGCACGGTCGCATGGCCCTTGAACAGGCCACGGGAGACTTCGTAGTGACGGGTCAGGTCGCGGGCGGTAAGTACGACGGCCATTACGCCACCTCCTGGTTCAGCGGGAAGAAGCAGCGGGCGAGGCTGTGGCTTTTCGGATCAAGGCCTGGACGCTGCGCGCGGCAGCTGTCCTGCACGTATGGGCAGCGCGGCGACAGCAGGCAACCCTGCGGACGGTCGTAGCGGCCCGGAACGATACCCGGCAGGGTCGACAGGCGTGAGGCGCCGAGGCTGTGCTCGGGAATCGCCTTGAGCAGCGCTTCGCTGTACGGGTGCGCCGGGATGTCGAACAGTTGCGGCACCTGCCCGACTTCAACGGCTTGCCCGGCGTACATCACGCAGACGCGCTGGGCGGTTTCTGCCACGACGGCGAGGTCGTGAGTGATCAGCACCAGGCCCATGTTCTGTTCTTTCTGCAACGCCAGCAGCAGATCCATGATCTGCGCCTGAATCGTCACGTCCAGAGCCGTGGTCGGTTCGTCGGCGATCAGCAGTTTCGGTTCGCCGGCAATTGCCATGGCGATCGCAACGCGTTGGCTCATACCGCCGGACAGTTGATGCGGGTAGGCGTCCATACGGCTGGCGGCGCCCGGAATTTCAACTTTTTCCAGCAGCTCGATCGCACGTTTGCGCGCTTGCTTGCCGGACATTTTCAGGTGCAGACGCAGCACTTCTTCGATCTGGAAACCGACGGTGTAGCTCGGGTTCAGCGCGGTCATCGGATCCTGAAACACCATCGACAGGTCTTTGCCGACGATCTGCCGACGCTGACGGTTGCTCAGTTTGAGCATGTCTTTGCCGTCAAAGCTGAGCGAGTCGGCGGTGACGATGCCGGGGTGCTCGATCAGGCCCATCAGCGCCATCATGGTCACGGATTTACCCGAACCCGACTCGCCAACGATGGCCAGTACTTCGCCTTTGTCGACTTTCAGGTCGAGGCCATCGACCACCGGGGTCGCGGTCTTGTCGCCGAAGCGAACGTTGAGATTCTTGATTTCTAGCAGTGACATGGGAATCTCCTCAGGCGGCGTTCTTGAGTTTCGGGTCCAGCGCATCGCGCAGGCCGTCGCCCATCAAGTTGATTGCCAGCACGCTGAGCAAAATGGTCAAACCAGGCAGACTGACTACCCACCAGGCGCGTTCGATGTAGTCGCGGGCCGAGGCCAGCATGGTGCCCCACTCAGGAGTTGGCGGTTGTACGCCAAGGCCGAGGAAGCCCAGTGCGGCGGCATCGAGAATCGCCGAAGAGAAGCTCAAGGTCGCTTGAACGATCAGCGGCGCCATGCAGTTCGGCAGCACGGTGATGAACATCAGACGTGGCAGACCGGCACCGGCCAGGCGCGCGGCGGTCACGTAGTCGCGGTTCAGTTCGCCCATCACGGCGGCTCGGGTCAGACGCACGTAGGACGGCAAGGACACCACAGCAATGGCGATCACGGTGTTGATCAGGCCAGGGCCGAGGATGGCGACGATCGCCACAGCCAGCAGCAGCGATGGCAGGGCCAGCATGATGTCCATCAGACGCATGATGGTCGGGCCGATCATCTTCGGGAAGAAACCGGCGAACAGACCGAGCAGAATCCCCGGAATCAGCGACATCACCACCGACGACAAACCGATCAGCAGCGACAGGCGCGAGCCCTGGATCAGACGCGACAGCAGGTCACGCCCCAGTTCATCGGTGCCGAGCAGGAACTGCATCTGCCCGCCTTCGAGCCACGCCGGCGGCGTCAGCAGGAAGTCGCGGTATTGCTCGCTAGGGTTATGCGGTGCGACCCACGGCGCGAAAATCGCGCAGAAGATGATCAGCAGCATGAACAGCAGGCCGGCAACCGCGCCTTTGTTTTTGGAGAAGGCTTGCCAGAATTCTTTGTACGGTGACGGGTACAGCAGGCTTTGATCCGCGCTTGGGGCGGACGTGGCTACTGAGGATGTTGGAGTGCTCATGGTATGGACCTCAGCGCTGATGACGGATGCGTGGGTTGGCAAAGCCGTAGAGGATGTCCACCACGAAGTTGACCAGAATCACCAGGCAGGCGATTAACAGGATGCCGTTTTGCACAACCGGGTAGTCCCGGGCGCCGATGGCTTCGATCAGCCATTTACCGATGCCGGGCCAGGAGAATATGGTTTCGGTCAGAACTGCACCGGCCAGCAGGGTGCCGACTTGCAGGCCGACCACGGTCAGTACCGGAATCAGCGCATTGCGCAGACCGTGGACGAACACCACGCGCGACGGCGACAGGCCTTTGGCCTTGGCGGTGCGGATGTAGTCTTCGCGCAGCACTTCGAGCATCGACGAACGGGTCATCCGCGCGATCACTGCCAGCGGAATGGTGCCGAGGACGATGGCCGGCAGAATCAGGTGATGCAGGGCATCGAAGAACGCCCCGACGTCATCGGCCAGCAGCGTGTCGATCAGCATGAAACCGGTGCGTGGCTCGATGTCGTAGAGCAGGTCGATCCGTCCGGAAACCGGGGTCCAGCCCAGGCTCACCGAGAAGAACATGATCAGGATCAGGCCCCACCAGAAGATCGGCATCGAATAGCCCGCGAGGGAGATGCCCATCACCCCGTGGTCGAACAGCGATCCTCGCTTGAGTGCCGCAATCACCCCGGCCAGAAGCCCGAGAATGCCGGCGAACAGCAGGGCGGCCATGGACAGTTCCAGGGTCGCCGGGAAGAGGGAGGTGAACTCGGTCCATACGCTCTCACGCGTACGCAGGGATTCGCCGAGATCGCCTTGAGCCAGTTTGCCGATGTAGTCCAGATACTGGGCATACAACGGTTTGTTCAGACCTAGGCGTTCCATTGCCTGAGCGTGCATTTCGGGGTCGACCCGACGTTCGCCCATCATCACTTCCACGGGGTCGCCCGGAATCATGCGAATCAACGCGAAAGTCAGCAAGGTGATGCCGAAAAACGTGGGGATCAACAACCCCAGTCGGCGGGCAATAAAACTAAACATCGTGTGTGGTACCTCATCAGCCGGTTAGGCGTGCCCGGTGTCCCTGGGGTCAGGGACACCGGGAGTTTCTTATCTACTTCACCTGGGTGGTGGCGAAGTTATTAGTGGTGAGAGGGCTGATGTGATAGCCCTCTACGTTGTTGCGCATTGCGGTAAACATCCTGGTGTGGGCCATGCTGATCCATGGCTGATCCTGATTAAACAATACTTGCGCCTGTTCGTAGAGCGCGGCGCGTTCGGCCGGATCTACTTTAGCCCGTGCTTCATCCAGCAGCGTCTGGAATTTCTCGTTGCACCAGCGCGCGTAGTTCTCGCCGTTTTTTGCCGCCTCGCAACTGAGCATAGGCGTCAGGAAGTTATCCGGGTCGCCGTTGTCGCCCGCCCATCCGGCCGAGACCATATCGTGTTCGCCAGCCTTGGCGCGTTTGAGCATTTCGCCCCATTCCATCACGCGGATGTCGATCTTGATCCCGACTTTCGCCAGGTCAGCCTGCATCATCTGTGCGCCGAGCATCGGGTTGGGGTTGGTCGGGCCGCCACCGTTGCGGGTAAACAGGGTAAACACGGTGCCCTCCGGAACCCCGGCTTCCTTGAGCAGGGCGCGGGCCTTGTCGAGGTCACGTGGCGGGTTCTTCAGGTCGTGGTTGTAGCCCAGCAGCGTGTCCGGGTACGGGTTGACCGCGACGGTCGCATTGCCCGGGCCGAACAGCGCGTTGACGTAAGCCGCTTTGTCGAAGGCGATATCGATCGCTTTACGCACACGCACGTCGCTCATGTATTTGTGCTGGGTGTTCATGGCGATGTACGAAACGGTCATCGCATTCAGTTCATCGACCTTGAGCTTCTCGTCTTTCTTGATGCTCGGGATGTCATCCGGTTTCGGATACAGCGCGATCTGGCACTCGTTGGCCTTGAGCTTCTGCAGGCGCACGTTGTTGTCGGTGGCAATCGCCAGGATCAACGCATCGGCCGGTGGCTTGCCACGGAAGTACTCCGGGTTGGCCTTGAAGCGCACCTGCGCATCCTTGGCATAACGCTGGAAGATGAACGGGCCGGTGCCGACCGGTTTGTTGTTGAGGTCGCCGGTCTTGTTGGCCTTGAGCAACTGATCGGCGTACTCGGCGGAGTAGATGGCAGTGAACGGCATCGCGACATCGGCCAGGAACGGCGCTTCGCGGCGGGTCAGAGTGAACTTGACCGTTTGGTCGTCGACTTTTTCGACGCTTTTGAGCAGTTCTTTGAAGCCCATGCTTTCAAAGTACGGGAAGCCCACGCTCGACAATTTGTGCCACGGGTGATTCGGGTCCAGCTGACGCTGGAAGCTCCAGACCACGTCGTCGGCGTTCATGTCGCGGGTCGGCTTGAAGTATTCGGTGGTGTGAAACTTGACGCCTTTACGCAGGTGGAACGTGTAGGTCAGACCGTCTTCACTGATGTCCCAGGTGTCTGCCAGGGCCGGAACGATTTCCGTGGTGCCGGGCTTGAAGTCCACCAGACGGTTGAAGATGGTTTCGGCCACAGCGTCCGCCGTGACTGCAGTTGTGTACTGGACCATATCGAAGCCTTCCGGACTGGCTTCGGTGCAGACCACCAAGGGTTTGGCCGAGACGCCGACAGCGACACTCAGCAACGCAGCCGCGATGGCTGCACGTAGGGGAAGCATTTTCATCGATAACCCTCTGCAATCGGTTGAAGACAAAAAGCCGAACGGCCGACTCATCATGAGTCAGCCGTCGACTGGCGTTTTTACAGGATGTTGAATGGAATCGTGGTCACGAGACGGAACTCGTTGATGTTGCCGTCAGCCTGGTTTTCACTGGCGCGGTGCGTGGTGTACGTCGCGCGAATCGCAGTGGCCTTGAGCGGGCCGCTCTGCACGGCGTAGGAAGCACCGATGCCGTATTCGTAGTGAGTTTCGCCGTCCATCAGGCTCAGGTCGCCGCGCTTGGCGCCCGGGTCGGTGTAGGCGGTGCCACGGTAGTGAGTACCGTCAATGCCCCAGCCGCGTGCCTGGTAGATGTTGAACTTCAGGCCTGGCACGCCATATTCGGCCATGTTGATGCCGTAGGCGATCTGGAAGGACTTCTCGTTCGGGCCGTTGAAGTCCGACAGCAGGGAGTTGGCCAGGTAGATGCCGTTGGTTTCGTGCAGGTAGTCGAAGTAGGTGTCGCCATTCACTTCCTGGTACGAGAAGGTCAGGCTGTGAGCCTGGTGAGCCAGACCCAGCGACAGCGAGTAAGTATCGTTGTCGATCTCGCCCATGAGCTTTTTGCCTTCGTCGACGGTCTTGTAGTAGTTCAGACCGGTGGTCAGGCTCAGCACCTGGCTGTCACCCAGTTCGTGGGTGGCACCGAAGTAGTACTGGTTCCAGAAGTCTTCGACGTTGGAGCCGTACAGGCTGGTTTTCAGACTCTTGAACGGCTGATAGTTGACGCCAGCGATGTAGACCTTGTCGGTCTCAACGCCAGTGGCCGAGTACTCGGTGCGGAATTTCGACAGGCTCTGCTCGGTACGCGGCGAAACACGGTCGAAGCCACCGAGGTCGAACGACAGGTTGTTGAACTCTTCGCTGTGCAGGGTAATACCCTCAAAGCTCGAAGGCAGCGGACGGTTGCCGATGACGTCAACGATCGGGGTGCTGAAGTTCTGGCGACCGGCGGTCAGCGTGGTGTTGGAAACCCGCAGCTTGACGTTGGCCAGACCCAGTTTGCTCCACTGGTCGACAGCGTCGCCGTCGGAGTGCGCCAGGGTACGGTTGGAACCGCCGGCGATGTCCTTGCGGTCACGGTCCAGAACGATGGCGTTGTAAGCGGCGACTTCGGTGCTGACGCCAACGGTGCCTTGGGTGAAGCCCGAGGTGTAGTTGACGATGGTGCCTTGCACCCAGTTGATACGACGCGGGGTCGGTGTCTTGACCACTGGCGAAGTGTTCTTGTCGCTGTTTTTCACGTAGCTGAAACGGTCATCACGACGCTTCAGTTCATTGGCGTACCAGTTACGGGTTGTGCCGCCCAGGCTTTGTCCATCGATAAAGCCTTTGGCCTCGCTTTGGGCGCTACTGCCGGCCAATGTGGTAGGGACGAACTCCTGACTTGCAGGTTCTGCGTACGCCGTGGCGGTGATGCTGCTGATGGCCAGGGCCAGTATCGCGGTGCTGCTCAGTTTCATGGGTGAAGCTCCTTTACTTTCTTTTTATGCCGGCTTTTTTTGGTGTGCCGGTTATTGGTTTAGAACTCATTCACACATCGCAAACGTTTGCAAAAAGCCGGATTGGCGAATTTCGGCAAAGCGCTTGCGTGAGGGGCTAGACAGCGCCCCTCAGCGTTGCGGCTAATCGTCTGGTTTAATCGATACCGACACCCGAGAACACGTTGCGACCGAACGGGCTGACTTTGAACCCTTCGATCCTCGCGCTTAACGGCTGGTTGACCGTCGAGTGGGCGACAGGCGTGATCGGCACTTGCTGTTTAAGCAATTGCTGGGCCTGTTTGTAGAGCACGGTGCGCTGGTCGCGGTCGGTGACGACCTTGGCCTCTTTGATCAGCTTGTCGTAAGCCGGATCGCACCACATGGAATAGTTGTTGCCGCCAATGGCATCGCAGCTGTACAGCGTGCCGAGCCAGTTGTCCGGGTCACCGTTGTCACCGGTCCAGCCGATCAGGCTGATGTCGTGTTCGCCGTTCTTGGTGCGCTTGATGTACTCGCCCCATTCGTAACTGACGATCTTCACTTTAAGACCGATCTTGGCCCAGTCGGCCTGGAGCATTTCGGCCATCAGCTTGGCGTTGGGGTTGTACGGACGCTGCACCGGCATCGCCCACAGGGTGATTTCGGTGCCTTCCTTGACGCCGGCAGCCTTGAGCAGCTCTTTGGCTTTTTCCGGGTTGTAGGCGGCGTCTTTGATAGTGTCGTCGTAAGACCACTGGGTTGGCGGCATGGCGTTCACGGCCAGTTGGCCAGCGCCTTGATAAACAGCGTTGAGAATCCCTTGTTTATTCACCGCCATGTCCAGCGCCTGCCGCACTTCGAGCTGGTCGAAAGGCTTGTGACGGACGTTATAGGCGATGTAGCCGAGGTTGAAACCCGGCTTGGAAATCAGTTGCAGTTTCGGGTCGGCCTTCAACGCTTCAACATCGGCAGGGCGCGGATGCAGGGTGATCTGGCATTCGCCGGCCTTGAGCTTCTGTACGCGCACCGAGGCGTCGGTGTTTATGGCGAAGATCAGGTTGTCGAGTTGGACCCGGCTCGGATCCCAGTATTGTTTATTACCGGTGTAACGGATGTTCGAGTCTTTCTGATAACTCTTGAACACGAACGGCCCGGTGCCGATCGGTTTCTGGTTGATATCGCTCGGCTTGCCGTCGGCCAGCAGTTTGTCGGCGTATTCGGCGGACAGGATGGAGGCGAAGCTCATGGCGATGTTCTGGATGAACGCGGCGTCGACGCTGTTGAGCGTGAACGCCACGGTCAGCGGCCCGGTCTTCTCGACCTTGGCGATGTTCTTGTTCAGGCTCATCCCGTTGAAGTACGGGAATTCGGTTGGATAAGCCTTACGGAAGGGCTGCTGCGCATCCAGCATGCGATTAAACGTGAACAACACGTCATCGGCGTTGAAATCGCGGCTCGGCTTGAAGTACGGCGTTGTATGAAATTTCACACCTTCACGCAGGTGAAAGGTGTACTTGAGACCATCCTCGGAAATATCCCACTGGGTTGCCAGACCGGGGACGACATTGGTCGCGCCTTTTTCGAACTCGACGAGACGGTTGTAGATCGGTTCGGCGGCGTCGTTATCGGTCGCTGTTGTGTACTGCGCGGTATCGAAACCGGCCGGGCTGCCTTCAGAGCAGAACACCAGGCTTTTGCTGGCGGCGAAACTGGCGGACGAGGCGGCCAACAGGCCGGCGCCCAGCAATGCGGAAAAAACCAAGGTATGGCGCATGACGCTCCCTCTCTTTTTAGTGTTGTTCAATGCGCCGTCGTCTCATCCGGAGACGTTTGGCTACATCGAGCTCAATCCAGTACGTACGGCAAACCGGTGGCCCACGCAGAAACTGGTCAGTACCCGACGGTAGGGGCCGCGGTCCTGGCAGTAAATGCGTAAATGCCTTAAAGCTCGTAGGAAAAGGCGACACGTCCTATACCGCTGCGGTAATCCACAGTGGAATTGGCTGTAGGCAATTTCCTGAATTCCCGGCAGATAAAACAGCGGCGACGTTAAAAACGTCGCCGCTGCAGTGCCTTATTTGCTGACGCTGACGCCGTAGAAGGAGTTCAAGCCAAATGGGCTGATCTTGAAATCCTGCACGTTGGCGCGCATGGGTTGATACACCGTCGAGTGAGCGATAGGTGTCATCGGGACTGCATCTTTGAGGACGTGTTGTGCCTCTTTGTACAGTTCGGTGCGTTTACCTTGGTCGGTTGTACGCTTGGCTTCTTTGACGAGGCCGTCGAACTTCTTGTCGCACCACTTGGAGAAGTTGTTGCCGCTGAGCGAGTCGCAACCGAACAGCACGTTCAGCCAGTTGTCCGGATCACCATTGTCACCGCTCCAGCCAATGATCATGGCCTGGTTCTCGCCACCTTTGGAACGCTTGATGTACTCGCCCCACTCGTAGCTGGTGATCTTCACTTTCAAGCCGATCTTGGCCCAGTCGGACTGGAGCATTTCAGCCATCAGTTTGGCGTTCGGGTTGTACGGACGCTGCACCGGCATCGCCCACAGAACGATTTCGGTACCTTCCTTGACGCCCGCTTCCTTGAGCAGCTGTTTGGCTTTCTCAGGATCGTACTTGGCATCCTTGATGGTGGTGTCGTAAGACCACTGGGTCGGCGGCATGGCGTTGACGGCCAGTTGGCCTGCGCCCTGATAAACCGAGTCGATGATCTGCGGCTTGTTCACCGCCATGTCCAGCGCCTGACGGACGCGCAGGTCAGCCAGCGGGTTGGCTTCGTTGCTGCCCTTGACCTTGTCCATCACGTTGTAGGCGATGTAGCCGAGGTTGAAGCCCGCCTGATCAGGCATCTTCAGCGACTTGTCTTCTTTCAGCGCTTTCAGGTCGGCCGGACGCGGGAACAGGGTGACCTGGCACTCGTTCTTTTTCAGCTTCTGAATACGTACCGACGGGTCGGTGGTGATGGCGAAGATCAGGTTGTCGATCTTCACGTCATCAGGCTTCCAGTAATCCTTGTTGCCGGTGTAACGGATGTTGGAATCTTTCTGGTAGCTCTTGAACACGAACGGGCCAGTGCCGATCGGCTTCTGGTTGATGTCGGCGGCTTTGCCTTCTTTCAGCAGCTGCGCTGCGTACTCGGCGGACTGCACCGAGGCGAAGCTCATGGCCATGTTCTGGATGAACGCAGCGTCGACTTCTTTCAGAGTGAACTTGACGGTGTGGTCGTCGACTTTATCGATCTTGGTGATGTTGGTGTCCATCCCCATGTCGGTGAAGTACGGGAATTCGGTCGGGTACGCCTTACGGAACGGGTCATCCTTGTTAATCATGCGATTGAAGGTGAACAGCACGTCGTCGGCGTTGAACTCACGAGTCGGCTTGAAATACGGGGTGGTGTGGAACTTGACGCCTTCACGCAGGTGGAAGGTGTAAGTCAGGCCATCATCGGAAATGTCCCACTTGGTCGCCAGACCAGGAATCACGGCGGTGCCGCCGCGCTCGAACTGGGTCAGACGGTTGAACATGGTTTCGGCTGAGGCGTCGAAGTCGGTTCCGGTGGTGTACTGGCCTGGGTCGAAACCGGCCGGGCTGCCTTCGGAGCAGAACACCAGGTTAGTCGCAGCGGATGCGAAAGGTGCGGAGGCTAACAAGCCTGCGCCGACTAAAAACGGAATGACCGCGTGTTTAAGCATGTTGGCCTCATGATTTGTTGTCATTTTTTAGTTGTGAGGTACGACCTCGTGAGTCGTGCCTGCGGATACTTATGCAGGGGCCATACCCAATGCAAGATCCAGAGTGTGAGTGAGCGTTAAACCGTGGCACGAACGTACCTTAATGTCGCATCTGTATAACTTCTGACGCATTTGACCGTTTGCGGGTGGTTTTTACGGTGCAAATGAAGCCCCAAAACGGTGCGCTGGTCACGTTGTGCGCGCCGCCTTGGGGCTCGGTGTTACTTATTTATACCCACGCCATAGAAGGGGGTTAGACCGAACGGGCTAATACGGAAGTCGGTGACTTCCATGCGCAACGGCTGGAACACCGTGGAGTTTGCAATCGGCGTGATCGGCACTTGCTGTTTAAGGATCAGTTGTGCCTGTTGATACAGTTTTACCCGCTGCTCCTTGTCCGTGGACAACTTGGCCTGTTGCACCAGTTTGTCGTAAGCCGGATCGCACCATTTGGCGTAGTTGCTGCCTTTCACCGCCGCGCAGCTGTAGAGCACGCCAAGCCAGTTGTCCGGGTCACCGTTGTCACCTGTCCAGCCATAGATCATGGCGTCGTGTTCGCCATTTTTCGCACGTTTGATGTACTCGCCCCATTCGTAGCTGACGATGTTGGCCTTGATGCCGATTTTCTCCCAATCCTGCTGGATCATCTGTGCCGACATCCGCGCATTCGGGTTCGAGGCGCGTTGCACTGTCATCGCCCAGAGGTTGATGGTTGTACCTGGCGCAACCCCTGCTTCTTTCAGTAGCACCCGTGCTTTTGCCGGGTCGTAGGGAGCGTCCTTGATGGTCGGGTCATACGACCATTGCGCCGGCGGCAAGGCGTTTTGCGCCAACTGGCCGGCGCTTTGGTAAACGGCTTTGATGATTGCCGGTTTGTCGATGGCCATGTCCAGCGCCTGCCGCACTTTGAGCTGGTCGAGTGGCGCGTGGGTGGTGTTGTAGGCGAGGAAACCGAGGTTGAAACCGGCCTGTTTGAGCACGCGCAGGTTCGGGTCTTTTTCCATCACTTCGATGTCGGCCGGGCGCGGGTAGCCGCTGACCTGGCATTCGCCGGCCTTGAGTTTTTGCAGGCGCACGGCGGCGTCCGGGGTGATCGAAAAAATCAGGTTATCGATTTTGACGTCTTCGGGTTTCCAGTAGGCCGTGTTGGCGGCATAGCGGATTTGTGAATCCTTCTGGTAGCGCTTGAAGACGAATGGGCCGGTGCCGATGGGTTTCTGGTTGAGGTCAGCGGCTTTGCCTTCCTTCAACAGTTGGTTGGCGTATTCGGCGGATTGCACCGAGGCGAAGCTCATGGCGAGGTTTTGCACGAAGGCGGCGTCGACGTTGTTGAGGTTGAAGCGCACGGTTTGCTCGTCGAGTTTTTCTACCGATTTGATTGTGGTGTTGAGGCCCATGTCGGTGAAGTAGGGGGACTCGGCGGGGTAGGCCTTGCGGAAGGCGTTGTCTGGGTCGAGCAGGCGCTGGAAGGTGAAGAGCACGTCGTCGGCGTTGAAGTCGCGGGTGGGTTTGAAGTAGTCGGTGGTGTGGAATTTTACGTTTTGGCGCAGGTGGAAGGTGTATTGCAGGCCATCGTTGGATATGTCCCATTTTGTTGCCAGGCCGGGTTCGATGTCGGTGCCGCCGCGCTGGAATTGGGTGAGGCGGTTGAAGACGGTTTCGGCGGAGGCGTCGAAGTCGGTGCCGCTGGTGTATTGGCTGGGGTCGAAGCCTGCCGGGCTGGCTTCGGAGCAATAAACGAGTGTTGTGGCGGCGTTGGCGATCGGGGTTATGGCTGTTAGTGCGAGGGAGATCAAGAGCGGTTTTAGGGTGGATCTTGGCATGGGGTCCCCGGGGAATCGGCGGTGGTAATCGTGGAAGAGTAGCTGGGGCGGGGGTGTTGGCGGAAATATCGTTTTTCCTGTTGAAGCGTCTATCTCGGCATATCTAGCACTTGTGTGTATATCCGTTGCTGCGGTAACGGCGGCTTAGGGTTTCGCCCTTACGGCGACTCACTTTTTTTCAAACGCCAAAAAAAGTAAGCAAAAAACGCTTGCTCCTACGTGCGGCCCGCTCGCTGGGGCTCGGGGTTCCTTCGCTCCGGGATCGATCCGGGCGCAGCGTCTCCGGTTTGCTTCGCTGCACCTACTCCCGCTGTGTTTGGCTTCGCCAAACGGTCGCTGCGCTCCCACGCCCGGATCAATCCCTCCACTCAGCCTTCCGACGTCGCCTTACAGATCAAGAGCTGCAGCCGAGCTAACGCTCATCCTGTTGAGTGGTGAAGAGCGGGGCGCGGTCGGCTTTGGATTTGTGGTGGATTCGCCCCTCACCCCAGCCGTCTCCCGAGGGAGAGGGAGCCGATTTTCGGGCGTTTCAAAACCTGAGTTCAACGCGGTATCGCACGTCGGCGTAGCTTGCAGTGGTCAACTAATTCCGGACACCTCGATAGGTGTTTTTGACGCCATCGCTCGCTCATAAACGGTCGGTGGCAGATATCCCAGTTTCGAGTGCAGCCGTTCGTTGTTGTAAAACCCAACGATGTACTCGGTGATGTCGCGGATCGCTTCAGCGTGGTTCGCGTAGTCACGGCGCCATACCCGCTCCATTTTCAAACTCAAAAAGAAGCGCTCCATCACTGCGTTGTCCCAGCAATTACCTTTACGGCTCATGCTCTGCTGCATGTCGTTTCTTGCCAGTAATTCTCTGTAAGTTGCACTCGCATATTGGCTACCCCGATCTGAGTGGGCAATCAAGCCTGGCGGCGGTTGACGCTGCGCGATAGCCAGTTGCATCGCGGTGCACACCAGCTCTGCCGGCATGTTCGGAGCCATCGACCAGCCCACTATCTTGCGCGAGAACAAGTCCAATACCACGGCCAGATACAACCAGCCACTGCGGGTGCGGATATAGGTGATGTCGGCTACCCAGGCCTTGTTTGGCGCTACTGGATCAAATTTTCTGTTCAGTACATTCTCTGCAATCGGCAGGTCATGATTACTATCGGTTGTGTGTACAAACTTGCGCTTCCAGGCTGAACGCAGTCCGTTAGCCCGCATCAATCGACGGATTTTATACAGCCCGACAAGCATGCCTTTACCGCGCAAAGCGTCGCGCAAAGGGCGGCTGCCGTAGCAGCCTCCACTCTCGGCGAAAGACGCCTTGAGTTGCACAAGAACAGGACAACTCTGCCGAACAGGCGCATCAGCACGCTTCTGAGACTCATAGAAGCCTGAACGACTGATGCTCAGCAACCGACAGACATGTGCCACTGAGTAAGCCTTCTGTTGCAGCTGCCGAACCAGTCGATACCTTACTTCAGCTCGCGGGCAAAGAAGGCGGTAGCCTTTTTTAAGATGTCGTTGTCCACCTTGAGCTGCCGATTTTCCTGTTCCAATTGCCGGATGCGCTGTTGCTCTGCCGTCAATGGCTTGCCGATTCCGGCCTGCCCCAGTTGCTCTGCCTCGTATTGCTGAACCCAGCGTCGAACGGCTGTCTCACCAATGTTCAGATCCTGGCAAACCTGCACAACAGTCAGTCCCTGATCCTTGATCATCTTCACGACTTGCAGCTTGAAGCTGTCGTCGAATGCCCTGCGTTTTTTAGTCATGAATAACTCCTCGATAGATGTATTTTCCACCTATCGGGGTGTCCGGGGAAATTAGACCACTGCAGCTCTCCCAAACACCTCGGTCAGTTCCCTCTCCCTCCGGGAGAGGGCTAGGGTGAGGGGCTTTTGATCTGTTTCAGAATCTGAGTTCGGCTCGGTATTTCATGTCGGCGTAGTTCTCCCAAACAACTCGGTCAGTTCCCTCTCCCTCCGGGAGAGGGCTAGGGTGAGGGGCTTTTGATCTGTTTCATAATCTGAGTTCGGCTCGGTATTTCACGTCGGCGTAGTTCTGCCAAACACCTCGGTCAGTCCCCTCTCCCTCTGGGAGAGGGCTAGGGTGAGGGTTGGCTTTTTGACTGTTTAAATCTGTGTCAGATAACCAGAACCTTCCCACAAGGTTTTCAGGTTGTCCGTCGGACGTGCGCTCTCTAGGCTCTGGTTGTCGCTGAAGACTCAGCGATCGGGAGGTGAGATTCCCGGTTATTGAATTTGGAAACCTGCACAAGCCACCCCATAATCGCCGCCAGCTCATGCTGTCAGCAGTTTTTATGGCGGCTATGTACGGGCGGACTTTTGTCCGGCCGGGTTGGTTTCCTTACCGGTAATCTCACTCCGTACATAGTTGCCACCTCATTTCTCGAGTGAGATCGGAAATGAATGGCGTCAGTTCATAAGGAAATTTTCCATGGATAAATTGATACCTGACCCACCCCTCGATACCCCACTCGAAGACGCCATCCGCGCCGACGACCAAATCAAAACCCGCGAAGCCATCAAACGCGCCCTGGATTTCTACCTCAGCCCCGAACCCCTAAAACCCCGGCAACCCAGCACGATGTTCCTGATCCAGCCGAACATCGACACCGAAAGCCTGCTGGCGCATGCCTGTGAATCACTGGCGTCGGCGAACACGTTAACCGGTAACTTTGCCGATCAGTTGGGCCGGCCCGAGCGTAATACGGCGTTGGCGATTCAGCAGATCATCATGTTGGCCGAACTGGCGGTTAACCGGGCGCTGGATCGGGTTGATCCGCAGACTTGATACCGCGTTATCGTTCTTCGCGAGCAAGCTCGCTCCCACAGGTGGAATGCATTTCAAACTGTGGGAGCGAGCTTGCTCGCGAAGAGGGTGGTTCATCCACAGCAAATCCCGGGCACAAAAAAACCGCCGATCATTCACCGATCGGCGGTTTTTTATTCAGCCCACATCAAATCACTGCATCAACACTTCAATCGAACCATCAGCGGTCATGCTGACCTGGCTGGTGCCTGCTTCAACTTCCGGCGTCACCGGCGCGGAATCCATGGCCGCGGCTTTCATCATCATCGGTGCGCGCAGGTACGGTTGTGGATAACCGTTGCTGTTGAGGTTCAGGTTGACGATTTTGTAACCCTTGCCGCCCAGTGCATCGGTGGCCAGTTGGGCGCGGGCCTTGAAGGCGGTCACGGCTTCTTTGAGCAACTGGTCTTCACTGGATTTGCGGGTCGGGTCGGCGATGGCGAAGTCCATGCCGCCCATTTTCAAGTCGCCCAGCAGTTCGCCGGTGAGTTTGGACAGGGCGGCGAAGTCAGAGCTTTCCAGGCGCAGTTCGGCGCGTTCACGCCAGCCGGTGATCTTCTGGCCCTTGGTGTCGTAGATCGGGTAACTGTTGCGGCTGCCTTGGCGCAGGGTGATGTCTTTGACTTGCTTGGCCTGGGCCAATGCCTTGTTCATGGTGGTGCTGACGTCGGCGGCGAGTTTCGCCGGGTCGGTGTTTTGCTCTTCGGTGTAGAGGGTGACGATCATCAGGTCGCGGGCGACTTCCGTGCTGACTTCGGCGCGCAGGGAAATCTGGTTGTAGTGCAGCTCATCGGCGGCCAGGGCCGGAAGGCTGGCGACGCTGCCGACGGTCAGGGCGAGAAGGGCGGCGCTGCGGCGAAATGTGTGCATGAAAGCTCCTTGATGAGGGCGCAGGTGATGGTTCGGGGGCCTGCGTGAAACCATCAGACTCTAGCTTTTATGATCCGGTTCGCCCAGTTACAACTTCTATACAGATGACTGGTGGCCGCTGTGCAGCCCTTCGCGAGCAGGGGAATGCATTTCAAAGGTGGGAGCGAGCCTGCTCGCGAAGGCGTCCTTATAGCCGCCGAAGATGTTTTCGCCATGTGGTCGTTTGCCGCACTTTCGCCTCTCAAGCCCGCGGCTTGGTTATACTCCGTGCGATCCGCCTGGAGCGCTCATCAGGAGAGCTCATGCTCGCCCCCGTACAACTGACTTCCGCCACTCGCCAGAACCTCTGGCGACTGACTTTCATCCGCACTCTGGTGCTCGCCGCGCAGGCTGGCTCCGTTGGCCTGGCCTACTGGCTGCAATTGTTGCCGTTGCCGTGGGTACAACTGGCGATGACCCTCGGCTGCTCGACGCTGCTCTGCGTGTTCACCGCGGTGCGTTTGCGTACCTCGTGGCCAGTGACCGAACTCGAATATGCCCTGCAACTGGCCTGCGATCTGGTTATCCACAGTGCGCTGCTGTATTTCTCCGGCGGTTCGACCAATCCGTTTGTTTCCTACTATCTGGTGCCGTTGACCATCGCTGCGGTGACGTTGCCGTGGCGCTATTCGGTGATTCTCTCTGGCATCGCGCTGGCGCTGTACACCGTGATGCTCACGCGTTTCTATCCGCTGGAAACCCTGCCGGTCGCTCGCGAGAATCTGCAGATCTACGGCATGTGGCTGAGCTTCGCACTGGCAGCGGCGGTGATCACCTTCTTCGCTGCGCGCATGGCTGAAGAGTTGCGCCGTCAGGAAGAATTACGTGCGATCCGTCGTGAAGAAGGCCTGCGCGATCAGCAATTGTTGGCCGTCGCCACCCAGGCCGCTGGCGCTGCGCATGAACTCGGCACGCCGCTGGCGACCATGAGCGTGTTGCTCAAGGAAATGCAGCAGGATCATCCCGACCCGATGCTGCAGGATGATCTGAAGGTGCTGCAGGATCAGGTCAAACTCTGCAAAGAAACCCTGCAGCAACTGGTGCGCGCCGCTGAAGCCAATCGTCGTCTGGCCGTCGAGATGCAGGACGTCACCGACTGGCTCGACGAAGCGCTGAACCGCTGGCACCTGATGCGTCCGGAAGCCAGTTATCGCTTCCACCGCCTCGGCCAGGGCACCGTGCCGCGCATGGCGCCGCCGCCGGATCTGACTCAGGCGCTGTTGAATCTGCTCAACAACGCCGCCGATGCCTGCCCGGAAAATCTCAAGGTGACCCTGGACTGGGACGTCGAGAACCTGACCATCAGCATTCGTGACCACGGCGCCGGTGTGCCGCTGGCCATCGCCGAGCAGATCGGCAAACCGTTTTTTACCACCAAGGGCAAAGGTTTCGGCCTGGGCCTGTTTTTGAGCAAGGCCAGCGTGACACGCGCCGGCGGCTCAGTGAAACTCTATAGTCATGAGGAAGGCGGCACGCTCACCGAGCTGCGCCTGCCCCACGGCGCCCGAGGAGACCAACATGAGTGACGAAATCCAAGTCGAAGGCGAAGAACTGCCGCATTTGCTGCTGGTCGATGACGACGCAACGTTCACCCGAGTGATGGCCCGTGCCATGGCTCGCCGTGGCTTTCGCGTCAGCACCGCAGGTTCGGCCGAAGAAGGTCTGACCATCGCCCAGGCCGATCTGCCTGATTACGCCGCGCTCGACCTGAAAATGGACGGCGATTCGGGTCTGGTGCTGCTGCCCAAACTGCTGGAGCTGGACCCGGAAATGCGCGTGGTGATTCTCACCGGTTATTCGAGCATTGCCACCGCGGTCGAAGCGATCAAGCGTGGTGCTTGCAACTACCTGTGCAAACCGGCTGACGCCGACGATGTGCTGGCTGCGCTGCTGTCCGAGCACGCCGACCTCGACAGTCTGGTGCCGGAAAACCCGATGTCGGTTGATCGCCTGCAGTGGGAACACATCCAGCGTGTGCTCACCGAGCACGAAGGCAACATCTCCGCCACTGCCCGCGCCTTGGGCATGCACCGCCGTACCCTGCAGCGCAAACTGCAGAAGCGCCCGGTTCGTCGCTGAACCTGCGCTGAACGACTATCGCTAGCGCTCGCGATAAAACGCACCGATCTACTATGATCGGTGCGTGTCTGTTCTTTTCTATATCGAGCCTTATCCATGAATCAGAACGCTGAATATTCCGCGGTCAACGATGCTGTGCGCGGGCAGTTTTTTCGCAAGGTGTGGGCAATCATCACGCCGTACTGGCGCAGTGAAGAGAAGGGCAAGGCCTGGACGCTGCTGATCGCAGTGATAGCACTCTCGCTGCTCAGCGTGGGCATCTCGGTGTGGTTCAACACCTGGTACAAGGACTTTTACAACGCCCTGCAAAAGAAAGACGAAGTGGCGTTCTGGCGCTTGATTCTGTATTTCTGCGGCATTGCGGCGGTGGCCATTGTCGGTGCGGTGTACAGGCTCTATCTGACTCAGATGCTGACGATTCGCTGGCGGGCCTGGCTCACTGAAAAGCATTTCTCGCGTTGGCTTGCCGACAAGAATTACTACCAGCTGGAGCAGGGCGGTTACACCGATAACCCGGACCAGCGGATTTCCGAAGACCTCAACAACTTCACTTCCAACACCCTCGAACTGGGTATCGGCCTGCTGCGCAATATCGTCAGTCTGGTGTCATTCTCGATCATTCTCTGGGGCGTGTCGGGCAGCATCGAACTTTATGGCATCACCATTCCCGGCTACATGTTCTGGTGTGTGCTGGTTTATGCGGTGGTGGGCAGTTGGCTGACGCATTTGATTGGTCGTCGCTTGATCGGTCTGAACAACCAACAACAACGCTTCGAAGCTGACCTGCGTTTTTCCATGGTGCGGATTCGCGAGAATGCCGAAAGCATCGCGTTGTACAACGGTGAGCCGAACGAAAATCGTCGTCTGAGCGCCCGCTTCGGCAATGTCTGGCACAATTTCTGGGACATCATGAAAGTGTCCAAGCGCCTGACGTTTTTCACCGCCGGTTACAGCCAGGCAGCGATCATCTTCCCGTTCATCGTGGCTTCACCGCGTTACCTTGCCGGCAAGATCGAGCTGGGTGAGCTGATGCAGATCAGCTCGGCATTCGGCAACGTCCAGGAAAGCTTCAGCTGGTTCATCAGTGCGTACCAGAGCCTCGCTTCCTGGCGCGCCACCTGTGATCGTCTGCTGAGTTTCCGTCAGGCTATGACCGACAACGAAGAGCGCATTCCGGCGATCGATGTGCAGAATCAGGGCCGCGAATTGAAGGTGCACAACCTCGGTCTGGATCTGGCCGACGGTCGTCATCTGCTGACCAGCGCCGACATGACCGTCGAACCGGGTGAGCGCGTGATGCTCAGCGGCCGTTCCGGCAGCGGCAAGTCGACGCTGTTGCGGGCGATGGGGCATTTGTGGCCGGCGGGCCACGGCAACATCCGTTTGCCGGCGGCGCGTTATCTGTTCTTGCCGCAAAAACCCTATCTGCCGATCGGCACCCTGCGTGAGGCGTTGAGTTATCCACAACCGGGCGACACTTACGCGCCGGAACGTTATGCACAAGTGCTGGAAACCTGCCGCTTGTCGCATTTGGTCGCGCGCCTTGACGAGGCCAATCACTGGCAGCGCATGCTCTCGCCGGGCGAACAGCAACGCTTGGCTTTCGCCCGCGCAATGCTTTACGAACCGCAATGGCTGTACATGGACGAAGCCACTTCGGCGATGGACGAGGAAGACGAAGCGACGCTGTATCAGGCACTGATCGATCAGTTGCCGGGTCTGAGCATTGTCAGTGTCGGCCATCGCAGCAGTTTGAAACGCTTCCATCCACGGCATGTGCGGATCGACAGCGGCCACTTGGTTGAACAGACCGTAACCGCCTGATCACCGCTAACCCCCTGTAGGAGTGAGCCTGCTCGCGATAGCGTTGGGTCAGTCACATTGATGCTGAATGTGCGGACGTCATCGCGAGCAGGCTCACTCCTACATAAAGCGATGTAAACCGGAAAGTGATCGTACAACCCGCTTGAGCTATCATGCCCACAAGCCGAATTTTCGAGACAAGATGCACACCATGGAAAACCTGATCGACACCCCGCGTCTCCCGCGCAAGCGCCGCAGCCTGGCCCAGGAACTGGTGACGGTGCTGAGCGAGCAGATCCGCGATGGCCTGCTCAAACGCGGTGACAAACTGCCCACCGAGTCGGCGATCATGGAAGCCCATGGCGTCAGCCGCACCGTGGTGCGCGAGGCGATTTCCCGTTTGCAGGCTGCCGGACAGGTGGAAACCCGCCACGGCATCGGCACCTTCGTGCTCGACACACCGAGCCCGAGTGGTTTCCGCATCGACCCGGCCACCGTCGTCACCCTGCGTGATGTGCTGGCCATTCTCGAACTACGCATTAGCCTGGAAGTGGAATCTGCCGGCCTTGCCGCGCAACGTCGCAGCGCCGAGCAACTGGCGACCATGCGTGCCGCCCTCGATGCTCTTAACGAAAGCGCTGCCCACGCCAGTGATGCGGTCGCTTCGGACTTTGCCTTCCACCTGGAAATAGCACTGTCCACCGGCAATCGCTACTTCACCGACATCATGACCCACCTGGGCACCAGCATCATTCCGCGTACGCGGCTGAACTCGGCGCGCCTGGCCCATGATGATCAGCAGCATTACATGAGCCGCCTGAGTCGCGAACACGAAGAAATCTACGACGCGATTGCCCGTCAGGATTCCGATGCAGCGCGTGCGGCGATGCGTCTGCATTTGACCAACAGCCGTGAAAGACTGCGCCAGGCCCATGAAGAGGCGCAGGCGCAGGGTTGAGGTTGGGTCATTCTTTAAGCGTGATTTCCAATGGTAATGATTGCCGGACGTTGCCTGCTCTGTCGTTGGAGTACTGCAAGCGCGCATTCATGCCAGCTTTGAGCATTTTTTCAAATAGCGCTTTCGGGATTGCAAACTTAACGGGCTTTCCAGCGGAGATTGCAGTCACTACTACGGAGTGTGACCACTCCTCAGCACCGTCTGAGTCGTACACTTTCAGTGTGATTTTGTCCCCTGCGGCCGCTTCTTGGAGGGCAGGCACTACCCCATGAGCAGGGTCAATCAAGTTATGTACGTAGAGGACGTCATCGATTGCTTCCTTGAGCACAGGTGCTGGCAGCATTTGGATAGCGAAACGTTTATCTGTCATGTTCAAAATCCTTTTAGTTGTCGAAACGAGCCGTTGGCAGCTCAAGTTGATTAACGTATGGATCGCGAAAGCCTGGCACCTGTAAGAAATACCAGTTCCGATGAACGGTCACCGCTCCCGCACGACAAGATTCAGCCCTCGATCCGCAACCTCAACGCGTGCGAAAACGGCTCCATGCTCGACTCGTCGGAAAACTTGTAGCGCAATTCAACCTCTCTGTTCAGGTACGGACGCAGCGCCTCTTTGGGGATCTGCAACTCGATCCCCGTGAGTTTCTCCATCTCGTCTTCAGCATCGTCCCAAGTGCCGGTGTTCACTTCCTCGCCTTCCCATTCCGGCTCTTCCGGGTCGCCGCCGAGAATCGGGTAAACGCTCCAGTTCGCTGGAAAATCGCTCGAATCCGGGACCTGCATGATCAATACATCGGGTAGCGCGGATAGCTGAAGGGTGAGGGTGTCAGAGGCAGAAGAGGCCATTTGCGCGAGGGTCGGTGCAGCATAATTCACGAACATTTCAGTTTCCTTCGAAGGTCCGCCACGATCCTTCGTGGCAGTCGTCGCACCTTACCCGGCGTCTCTGCATCGCTCAGTAAACGAATCTTGACCAGACATTTCCGCGCTAGAACCCTTTAAACACGCGCCTTTGCGACGAGTTTTGCCAAGCCTTGAGCAGCTTTGTCCGACAAAAAAACACCCACAACGATGAAATGCAGTTGACGGTTATTATTTAAGTTGTACGATGACCTACAACTTCAGCGAAGGCTGAACGGACCAATCACAAAAAACGTTGCTACCAGGGTGTTCGAATAATGAATCCACAAGAACTGAAGTCCATCCTCTCTGCCGGCCTGCTGTCTTTCCCGGTGACCGATTTCAACGCGCAGGGCGATTTCAACCGCGCGGGCTACATCAAACGCCTGGAATGGCTGGCTCCGTATGGCGCTTCAGCCTTGTTTGCCGCCGGTGGCACCGGTGAGTTCTTCTCCCTGGCCGCCAGCGAATACTCGGAAATCATCAAGACTGCCGTCGACACTTGCGAAACCAGCGTGCCAATCCTTGCCGGTGTCGGTGGTTCGACCCGTCAGGCCATCGAATACGCTCAGGAAGCCGAACGTCTGGGCGCCAAAGGCCTGTTGCTGCTGCCGCACTACCTGACCGAAGCGAGCCAGGACGGTGTTGCCGCTCACGTTGAAGCCGTGTGTAAATCGGTCAACATCGGCGTGGTCGTTTACAACCGCAACGTTTGCCGCTTGACCGCGCCGCTGCTGGAACGTCTGGCCGAGCGCTGCCCGAACCTGATCGGCTACAAGGATGGTCTGGGCGATATCGAGTTGATGGTGTCGATCCGTCGCCGCCTCGGTGATCGCTTCAGCTACCTGGGTGGTCTGCCGACCGCCGAAGTCTACGCCGCTGCCTACAAGGCTTTGGGCGTGCCGGTCTACTCCTCGGCGGTGTTCAACTTCATTCCGAAAACCGCGATGGACTTCTACCACGCGATCGCTCGTGAAGATCACGCTACCGTCGGCAAGATCATCGACGACTTCTTCCTGCCGTACCTCGACATCCGCAACCGCAAGGCCGGTTACGCCGTGAGCATCGTCAAGGCAGGCGCGAAAATCGCCGGCTATGACGCAGGCCCGGTGCGGGCACCGCTGACCGATCTGACTGGTGAAGAGTACGAAATGCTCGCTGCGCTGATCGACAAGCAAGGTGCGCAGTAACACCCGACAAAAACGCGGCCGCTGAGTAATCAGCGGCTTTTTGCGTAAAGGCTTTTAGTTTTGAGGGCTGCCCCTGTGACAAATGCAAAACGCTACGACAACTACATCAACGGTGAATGGGTTGCCGGTGCCGACTACTCGGCCAACATCAACCCGTCGGAACTGAGCGACACCATCGGCGATTACGCCAAGGCTGACCTGACTCAGGTTCACGCTGCCATCGACGCCGCCCGCGCGGCATTCCCGGCCTATTCGACTTCGGGTATTCAGGCCCGTCACGATTCGCTGGATAAAGTCGGTACGGAAATCCTTGCCCGTCGCGAAGAACTCGGCACCCTGCTGGCCCGGGAAGAGGGCAAGACCCTGCCCGAAGCCATCGGCGAAGTGACCCGCGCCGGTAACATTTTCAAGTTCTTCGCCGGTGAATGCCTGCGCCTGTCTGGCGACTACGTGCCGTCGGTGCGTCCGGGCGTCAACGTTGAAGTGACCCGCGAAGCGCTGGGCGTGGTCGGTCTGATCACCCCGTGGAACTTCCCGATCGCGATTCCTGCGTGGAAAATCGCCCCGGCGCTGGCCTACGGCAACTGCGTGGTGTTGAAACCGGCCGATCTGGTGCCGGGTTGCGCCTGGGCACTGGCGGAAATCATCTCCCGCGCAGGCTTCCCGGCCGGCGTGTTCAACCTGGTGATGGGCAGCGGTCGCGTGGTTGGTGATGCGCTGGTGCAGAGCCCGAAAGTCGATGGCATCAGCTTCACCGGTTCGGTGGGCGTGGGTCGTCAGATCGCAGTCAACTGCGTCTCGCGCCAGGCCAAGGTTCAGCTGGAAATGGGCGGCAAGAACCCGCAGATCATTCTCGACGACGCCGACCTTAAGCAAGCGGTCGAGCTGTCGGTGCAGAGCGCGTTCTACTCCACCGGTCAGCGTTGCACCGCGTCGAGCCGTTTGATCGTCACTGCCGGGATTCACGACAAATTCGTTGAAGCCATGGCCGAGCGCATGAAGTCGATCAAGGTCGGGCACGCGCTGAAATCCGGCACCGATATTGGTCCGGTGGTTTCGCAAGCGCAGCTGGAACAGGACATGAAGTACATCGACATCGGCCAGTCCGAAGGTGCGCGTCTGGTCAGCGGCGGTGGCTTGGTGACCTGCGACACCGAAGGCTACTTCCTCGCGCCAACGCTGTTTGCCGACAGCGAAGCGTCGATGCGCATCAGTCGCGAAGAGATTTTCGGGCCGGTGGCCAACATCGTTCGCGTTGCCGATTACGACGCGGCGCTGGCGATGGCCAACGACACCGAATTCGGTCTGTCGGCGGGCATTGCGACCACCTCGCTGAAGTACGCCAACCACTTCAAACGTCATTCGCAAGCCGGGATGGTGATGGTCAATCTGCCGACCGCTGGCGTCGATTACCACGTTCCGTTCGGTGGCCGTAAAGGTTCATCCTATGGATCACGTGAGCAAGGCCGCTATGCGCAAGAGTTCTACACGGTCGTGAAGACCAGTTACATCGGTTCCTGATAAACGCAATAACCCTGTAGGAGCTGCCGAAGGCTGCGATCTTTCAAGATCAAAAGATCGCAGCCTTCGGCAGCTCCTACAGGGAATACCAAAGAAGATTCACCCGCGCATAAAAATAATCAGTGGGAGTACATCTACATGCAATCGTCCAAGCCGACTCACGTCCGCTATTTGATCCTGCTCATGCTGTTTCTGGTGACCACGATCAACTACGCCGACCGCGCCACGATCGCCATCGCCGGCTCCAGCCTGCAAAAAGATCTGGGCATCGACGCAGTCACCCTCGGCTATATCTTCTCCGCATTCGGTTGGGCCTACGTGGCCGGGCAAATTCCCGGTGGCTGGCTGCTCGATCGCTTCGGCTCGAAAAAAGTCTATGCCCTGAGCATTTTCACCTGGTCGCTGTTCACCGTGCTGCAAGGCTTTGTCGGTGAATTCGGCATGTCCACGGCCATCGTTGCGCTGTTCATGCTGCGCTTCCTCGTGGGCCTGGCTGAAGCGCCATCGTTCCCCGGCAACGCGCGCATCGTTGCCGCGTGGTTCCCGACCGCTGAACGCGGCACCGCTTCGGCGATCTTCAACTCGGCGCAATACTTTGCCACCGTGTTGTTCGCACCGCTGATGGGCTGGATCGTTTACTCCTTTGGCTGGGAGCACGTGTTTATCGTCATGGGTATTCTCGGGATCATCTTCTCGCTGGTCTGGCTGAAAGTGATCTACAGCCCGCGTGAACACCCGCGTATCAACGAAGCCGAGTTCAAACACATCGCTGAAAACGGCGGCATGGTCGACATGGATCAGAAGGGCAAAAAGTCCGACGGTCCGAAGTGGGATTACATCCGTCAGTTGCTGACCAATCGCATGATGCTCGGCGTGTATCTGGGCCAGTACTGCATCAACGGCATCACTTACTTCTTCCTGACCTGGTTCCCGGTGTATCTGGTGCAAGAGCGTGGCATGACCATTCTCAAGGCGGGTTTCATCGCCTCGTTGCCAGCAATCTGCGGCTTTATTGGTGGTGTGCTTGGCGGGGTGATTTCCGATTACCTGCTGCGCAAGGGCCACTCGCTGACCTTCGCCCGCAAAGCGCCGATCATTGCCGGCCTGCTGGTTTCCAGCAGCATCGTTGCCTGCAACTATGTTGAAGTGGAATGGATGGTGGTTGGCTTCATGGCCCTGGCCTTCTTCGGCAAAGGCGTTGGCGCACTCGGTTGGGCGGTGGTCTCCGACACCTCGCCAAAACAGATCGCCGGTCTGAGCGGTGGCCTGTTCAACACTTTCGGCAACATCGCTTCGATCACCACGCCAATCGTGATTGGCTACATCATCAGCTCCACCGGTTCGTTCAAATGGGCGCTGGTGTTCGTCGGTGCCAACGCACTGGTCGCGGTGTTCAGCTATCTGGTCATCGTTGGCCCGATCAAACGTGTGGTACTCAAAGAGCCGCCAACCAATGGCGGTGTTGAAGCCAGCGGTAAATTGTCCCAAGCGCATTCCTGAGGAGCGGCGTCATGCAGTTGATTGAACATTCCGACTCGCCGCGCCACATCCGCCTGCACGAGCGGGACAATGTGGTGGTCGTGGTCAACGACCAGGGCGCACCGGCCGGCACTGAATTTGCCGATGGCCTGGTGACGCTGGAATTCGTGCCGCAGAGCCACAAGGTCACCCTCGAAGACATTCCCGAGGGCGGCCAGGTGATTCGCTACGGTCAGGTGATTGGCTACGCGTTGCAGCCGATTCGCCGAGGCAGTTGGGTCAAGGAAGATCAACTGCGCATGCCGACCGCGCCGCCGCTGGACAGCTTGCCGCTGTCCACCGAGGTGCCGGACGCGCAGGCACCGCTGGAAGGCTTCACGTTCGAGGGTTATCGCAACGCCGACGGTACCGTCGGCACGCGCAATATTCTCGGTATCACTACGACCGTGCAGTGCGTCACCGGCGTGCTTGATCACGCGGTAAAACGCATCAAGGAAGAGCTGCTGCCGAAGTATCCGCACGTCGATGATGTGGTGGCGCTGACTCATAGCTATGGCTGCGGCGTGGCGATTACCGCCACCGACGCCTACATCCCGATTCGTACCGTGCGCAATCTGGCGCGCAACCCGAACCTCGGTGGCGAGGCGTTGGTGATCAGTCTGGGCTGCGAGAAATTGCAGGCCGGGCAGGTCATGCACGAGGACGATGCGTCGGTGGATCTCAGCGATCCGTGGCTGTATCGCTTGCAGGATTCCAGTCACGGTTTCACCGAGATGATCGAGCAGATCATGGAACTGGCCGAGGTTCGCCTGAAGAAACTCGACCAGCGCCGCCGCGAAACCGTGCCGGCGTCCGAGTTGATCCTCGGCATGCAGTGCGGCGGCAGTGATGCCTTCTCCGGGATTACCGCCAACCCGGCGCTGGGTTATGCCTCGGACTTGTTGTTGCGCGCGGGGGCGACGGTGATGTTTTCCGAAGTCACCGAAGTGCGCGATGCGATTTACCTGCTGACATCTCGCGCCGAAAGCAAAACCGTTGCCGAGGAACTGGTGCGTGAGATGGACTGGTACGACCGTTACCTGGCCAAGGGTGAAGCGGATCGCAGCGCCAACACCACGCCGGGCAACAAGAAGGGCGGGTTGTCGAACATTGTCGAGAAGTCGCTGGGTTCGATCGTCAAATCCGGCAGCAGCGCGATCAATGGCGTGCTCGGCCCGGGCGAGCGGTTCAAACAGAAGGGTTTGATTTTCTGTGCGACCCCGGCGAGCGATTTTGTCTGCGGGACGTTGCAGTTGGCGGCGGGGATGAACCTGCATGTGTTCACCACCGGGCGTGGCACGCCGTATGGTTTGGCGATGGCGCCGGTGGTGAAGGTTTCGACGCGTACGGAGCTGGCGCAGCGCTGGCCGGATCTGATCGACATCGATGCCGGGCGGATCGCAACTGGGCGGGCGACCATTGAGGAGTTGGGTTGGGAGTTGTTTCACTATTACCTGGATGTTGCCAGCGGCAAGCAGCAGACGTGGGCGGAGAAGCACAAACTGCATAACGACATTACGTTGTTCAATCCGGCGCCGATTACTTGACGGTTTGGGGGGGGTCAAGAGCTACCCTCACCCCAGCCCTCTCCCAGGGGGAGAGGGGGCCGACCGAGATGTCTGGCGCTATACATCGACCTGAAATACCGAGTTGATTATGGATTCGACAAGCAGTTATGGATTCAGCGAAGTCATTTCAGGTCGATGGATTTCTGCAATATCCCCCGATCGGTTCCCTCTCCCTCCGGGAGAGGGCTAGGGTGAGGGGCTTTTGCTTTATCATTGGCTCCTAACGACGCTCACCCAAGGCTCCCCGGCATGCTGGCAATTTTCCTCGAAACCCTGAACATCACCGCGCCGGTGTTTGCCATGCTGTTTCTCGGTGTGCTCCTCAAGCGCATCGACTGGATCAACGACAACTTCATCCACACGGCCTCGTCGCTGGTGTTCAACGTCACCATGCCGGCGCTGCTGTTCCTCGGCATTCTGCATGCCGACTTGCACGCTGCGTTGCAACCGTCCCTGCTGATCTACTTTTCCCTCGCCACGCTGGTGAGTTTTGCCGTGGCCTGGGGCTGGGCGATTTTCCGTTGTCCGCGTGAAGATCGTGGCATCTATACCCAGGGCGCGTTTCGCGGCAATAACGGTGTGATCGGTCTGGCGCTGGCAGCGAGCATGTACGGCGATTACGGGATTTCCCTCGGGGCAATTCTCGCGGCGCTGGTGATCCTGTTCTACAACACGCTGTCGACCATCGTGCTGGCGGTGTACAGCCCGGTGATCAAGTCCGATCCGTGGAGCATCTGCAAAAGCGTGTTCAGCAATCCGCTGATCATCAGCGTGATTGCGGCGGCGCCGTTTGCCTATTTCAAGATCGGTTTGCCGGGATGGCTGGAAACCTCCGGGCAGTATCTGGCGCAGACCACCTTGCCATTGGCGCTGATCTGCATTGGCGGAACGTTGTCGCTGGCGGCGTTGCGCAAGAGCGGTAGCATGGCGCTGAGTTCCAGCCTGGTGAAGATGATCGGTCTGCCGGTGCTGGCGACGTTGGGGGCGTGGTTGTGGGGCTTTCGTGGCGCGGAGTTGGGGATACTGTTTCTGTACTTCGGCAGCCCGACGGCGGCGGCGAGTTTTGTCATGGCGCGAGCAGCGCAGGGCAATCATGAACTGGCGGCGGCGATTATTGTGATGACCACGTTGATGGCGGCGATTACCACCAATGTCGGGATCTTTGTTTTGCAGTGGGGTGGGTGGATCTGATTTTGAGTGTTGTGGTGTTGTTCAGGGCCTCTTCGCGAGCAGGCTCGCTCCCACATGTGAAATGCATTCCAAAATGTGGGAGCGAGCCTGCTCGCGAAAGCTATTTCAGCAGCACTGAATCACTCAGGTTTCTGATAGGTATCGATCACTTCCTGCGCCGCGCGAAACGCATCAATCGCCGCCGGCACGCCGGCATACACCGCGCAATGCAGCAGCGCCTCACGAATCTCGTCCACGGTGCAGCCATTGTTCAGCGCACCGCGTACGTGGCCTTTCAATTCCTGCGGGCACTTCAGTGCCGTCAGCGCGGCGAGGGTGATCAGGCTGCGGGTTTTCAGCGGCAAACCTTCGCGGTTCCACACGCCACCCCAGGCATGTTCATTGACGAAATCCTGCAACGGCTGGGTGAACTCGGTGGCGTTGCCCAGCGCGCGATCAACAAACGCATCGCCCATTACCTGGCGGCGGACTTCAACCCCGGACTTCTTCGATTCGGTCATGGTTTTTCACTCTTGTGGTGTTGGCGGCGCCAGGCGCGGATCGACGTGAACAGCAGAAACGTCAACAGCGTCGGCAGGACATAAAACAGCATCAGCCGTTCGAGCTTGCCCGCCAGCGGCATGCCGGTGGTGAACGACACCACGTGCAGCCCATAGGCCAGATACAAACCGAGCAGCAACAAACCTTCTGCACGCGTCACGCGGTAGCCGGAATAGAACACCGGCAGGCACAGCGCGGCGACACCGAGCATCACCGGCAAGTCGAAATCCAGCGCATTCGGCGATACCGACAGCGGTGTCGGTGCAATCAGTGCGGTGAGGCCGAGCACCCCGAGCAGATTGAACAGGTTGGCGCCGATCACGTTGCCCACGGCGATGTCGCGTTGACCGCGCAATGCGGCGATCAGCGAGGTTGCCAGTTCTGGCAGCGAGGTGCCGACGGCGACCACGGTCAGGCCGATCACCCGCTCGGAGAAGCCCAGATCCGTCGCCACCACCACGGCGGCTCCGAGCAGCAAGTGCCCGGCGAACACCAGCAGGACGAGGCCGACGATGATCATGAAGACGCTGGCAACCCATGAGGTCTGTACCACTTCGGCTTGTGCAGAATGCGGTCGCGTCGAGTGCCGTGACTGGCGCAACAGTAAACCGAGGTACAACGCCAGTGCGCCCAGCAGCAAGATGCCGTCCAAGCGGCCGAGCTCTTCATTCCATGCCAGGACGAACACCAGCAGGCTGGCGCCGATCATCAGCGGAATATCGAGCCGCACCAGTTGTCGCGAAACGCGCAGAGGAATGATCAGCGCGGAAAGGCCGAGGGTGACGAGGATATTGAAGATGCTGCTGCCGACCACGCTGCCAACGGCGATGTCCGGGTTGTGCGCCAGCGCCGCTTGCAGACTGACGGCCATTTGCGGCGCGCTGCTGCCGAGGGCGACGATGGTCAGGCCGATGATCAGCGGCCGTACATGCAGACGCGCTGCCAGACGCACTGCCGCACGCACCATCAATTCGGCGCCGAAGATCAGCAGGCACAGGCCGGCGAGCAGTTCGATCACGCTGATCAGGGGTAAATCGGCTAATCCGAAAATGGTCAGCGCTCCATCAGTCGTCGAGGGCCTGCACGCGAACCCGCGCGGTGCCGCTGCGCAGCATGCCGAGTTGTTCGGCGGCCTCGCGGGACACGTCGATCAGGCGTCCACGGGTGTGCGGGCCGCGGTCATTGATGCGGACCACGACGGATTCATCGTTTTTCAGGTTGGTGACCTTCACCCGTGTGCCGAAGGGTAGCTGGCGGTGGGCGGCGGTCAGGGAATTCTGGTTGAACGGTTCGCCACTGGCGGTGCGTTTACCGTGGTGCTTGGCACCGTAATAAGAGGCGACACCGGTCTGGTCGTAACCGTGCGGGTCGATGGTGTCGGTGCTGGCGCAACCGGCCAGCAAGGAGAGCAGGGCGCAGGCGCCGAGCAGACGTTTCATTCGAATACTCCAAAGTGATCGTTCCCACGCTCCAGCGTGGGAATGCATCCCGTGACGCTCTGCGTCACACCGCAATGGACGCGGAGCGTCCGGGGCGGCATTCCAACGCAGAGCGTGGGAACGATCCCCGGGCGCGGGGCTAGAATCAGCCTTCGAGCTTGCTTTTCAGCAGTTCGTTCACTTGCTGCGGGTTGGCTTTGCCTTTCGACGCTTTCATCGCCTGGCCGACGAAGAAGCCGAACATCTTGCCGCGTTTGGCTTCATCAGCCGCACGGTACTGTTCAACCTGCTCGGCGTTAGCTGCGAGCATTTCGTCCAGCACCGCCGAAATCGCGCCGCTGTCGGTCACTTGCTTCAGGCCGCGTTTTTCGATGATCTCGTCCGCGCTGCCTTCGCCGTTGGCCATCGCTTCGAACACCACTTTGGCGATCTTGCCGGAGATGGTGTTGTCCTTGATGCGCTGCAGCATGCCGCCCAACAGTTCAGCCGAAACCGGCGACTCGTCGATGTCCAGGCCTTGTTTGTTAAGCAGGCTGCCCAACTCGACCATTACCCAGTTCGCCGCCAGTTTGGCGTCGCCGCCGATGGCTGCGACTTTCTCGAAGTAGTCCGCTTGCTCACGGCTGGTGGCCAGCACGTTGGCGTCGTACGCCGACAGACCGAACTGGCTCTGGAAGCGCTCGCGTTTCTGCGGTGGCAGTTCCGGCAGGGTGGCACGCACCTCGCCGAGGAACGACTCTTCGATGACCACCGGCAGCAGGTCCGGATCGGGGAAGTAACGGTAGTCGTTGGCTTCTTCTTTCGAACGCATCGGACGGGTTTCGTCCTTGTTCGGATCGTACAGACGAGTCTGCTGAATCACTTTGCCGCCGTCTTCGATCAGCTCGATCTGACGCTGGATTTCGGAGTTGATCGCCTTCTCGATAAAGCGGAACGAGTTGACGTTCTTGATCTCGCAACGCGTGCCGAACTCAACCTGGCCTTTCGGACGGATCGACACGTTGCAGTCGCAACGCAACGAACCTTCGGCCATGTTGCCGTCGCAGATGCCCAGATAACGCACCAGCGCGTGGATCGCCTTGACGTAAGCCACGGCTTCCTTGGCGCTGCGCATGTCCGGCTCGGAAACGATTTCCAGCAGCGGCGTGCCGGCACGGTTCAGGTCGATGCCGGTGGCACCGTTGAATTCTTCGTGCAGGCTCTTGCCGGCGTCTTCTTCCAGGTGCGCGCGGGTAATGCCGACACGTTTGACGGTGCCGTCTTCCAGCGCGATGTCCAGGTGGCCCTTGCCGACGATCGGCAATTCCATCTGGCTGATCTGATAGCCCTTCGGCAGGTCCGGGTAGAAGTAGTTCTTGCGGGCGAACACGTTGTGCTGACCGATCTCGGCGTCAATCGCCAGACCGAACATCACTGCCATGCGCACCGCTTCCTGGTTCAGCACCGGCAATACGCCCGGCATGCCCAGGTCGATCAGGCTGGCCTGGGTGTTCGGCTCGGAACCGAATGTGGTGGAACTACCGGAAAAGATTTTCGACCGGGTAGTGAGCTGAGTGTGAATCTCCAGCCCGATCACGACTTCCCATTGCATGTGTGTCTCCTCAGAAGCCGGTTGGGGTGCGGGTGTGCCAGTCAGTGTTCAACTGATACTGGTGCGCAACATTGAGCAAACGGCCTTCCTGGAAATACGGCGCGAGCAGTTGCACGCCAACCGGCAGACCGTCGACAAAACCGGCCGGCATCGACAGGCCTGGCAGGCCTGCGAGGTTGGCGGTGATGGTGTAGACGTCTTCCAGATAGGCAGCGACCGGGTCGCTGTTCTTCGCGCCGAGCTTCCAGGCCGGGTTCGGCGTGGTTGGGCCGAGGATGATGTCGACTTCATTAAAGGCAGCCATGAAGTCGTTCTTCACCAGACGACGGATCTTCTGCGCTTTCAGGTAGTAGGCGTCGTAGTAACCGGCGGACAGCGCGTAGGCGCCGACCATGATCCGGCGCTGGACTTCCGGGCCGAAGCCTTCGCCACGGGAGCGCTTGTACAGGTCGATCAGGTCTTTCGGTTGCTCGCAACGGTGGCCGAAACGCACGCCGTCGAAACGCGACAGGTTGGAAGAAGCCTCTGCTGGCGCGATCACGTAGTACGCAGGGATCGCGTGCTGCATGTTCGGCAGGCTGATTTCCTTGATCACGGCACCAAGCTTCTGCAGCTCTTTGATGCTGTTCTGGATCAGCTCGGCGATGCGCGGGTCGAGACCGGCGCTGAAGTATTCCTTCGGCACGCCGATGCGCAGGCCTTGCAGCGAATCGCCCAGGCTTGCGGAGTAATCCGGAACCGGCTCGTCGATGCTGGTCGAGTCGTTCTGATCGAAGCCAGCCATACCTTGCAACAAAATTGCGCAGTCTTCGGCAGTACGCGCCAGAGGGCCGCCCTGATCGAGACTGGAGGCGTAAGCGATCATGCCCCAGCGCGAAACGCGACCGTAGGTCGGTTTCAGGCCAGTGAGGTTGGTGAACGCTGCCGGCTGACGAATCGAACCACCGGTGTCAGTGGCCGTGGCTGCTGGCAACAGACGCGCGGCAACTGCCGCCGCCGAACCACCGGACGAACCGCCCGGTACGTGTTCCAGGTTCCACGGGTTTTTCACCGCGCCGTACCAGCTCGACTCGTTGGCCGAGCCCATGGCGAATTCGTCCATGTTGGTCTTGCCCAGGGTCACGGCACCGGCAGCGGCCAGTTTCGCGACCACGGTGGCGTCGTACGGGGCTTTGAAGTTGTCGAGCATCTTCGAGCCGCAGCTGGTGCGAATGCCCTGGGTGCAGAACAGGTCTTTGTGGGCGATCGGCGCGCCGAGCAGGGGGCCGCTCTCACCGTTGGCGCGGCGGGCATCGGCGGCTTTCGCCTGCTCGAGGGCCAGCTCTTCGGTGAGGCTGATGAAACTGTTGAGCTGTGGATCGAGCTGGGTAATACGCGCCAGCAGGACTTTGGTCAGCTCTTCGGAGGAAAACTTTTTATCGGCGAGACCGCGGGCGATCTCGGCCAGAGTCATTTGATGCATTGCAGGCTCATTCCCTTTAGTCGATGACTTTCGGAACCAGATACAGGCCGTTTTCGACCGCTGGTGCGATGGACTGGTAGGCCTCGCGGTGATTGGTCTCGGTCACAACGTCGGCGCGCAGGCGCTGACTGGCTTCCAGCGGGTGGGCCAGAGGCTCGATTCCGTCGGTATTAACAGCCTGCATTTCGTCGACCAGACCGAGAATGCTGTTGAGGGCGGAAGTAATGTGTGGAAGATCGGCATCATTGAGACCAAGGCAGGCCAGATGAGCGATTTTTTCCACGTCGGAGCGTTCTAGCGCCATCGGGATTCTCCAGTGGAAAACAGAACGGACGGCGTCCGTGTGTTAGATTGTCGGAACACTACCGCACTTCTACGGTCATAAGGCCGCGATTGTGGGGCTTGGTGCACAGAAAAGCGGCCAATTTAACATATTGGCGCCTTGCCCAAAATCCCTGTCGTTGTTAGAGTTTGCCGCACTTTTTTACCCACGCGTTGCCTAGGGTCCCTTTCCCATGTTCAAGAAACTGCGTGGCATGTTTTCCAGCGATCTTTCCATTGACCTGGGCACTGCCAACACCCTTATTTACGTGCGCGAGCGCGGTATCGTCCTGAATGAGCCATCGGTTGTGGCCATTCGGACACACGGTAACCAGAAAAGTGTCGTTGCTGTCGGCACCGAGGCCAAGCGCATGCTCGGCCGTACGCCGGGCAACATTGCTGCCATTCGTCCGATGAAGGACGGCGTGATCGCCGACTTCAGCGTCTGCGAAAAGATGCTGCAATACTTTATTAACAAGGTTCACGAAAACAGCTTTCTGCAGCCTAGCCCTCGTGTGCTGATCTGCGTTCCATGCAAATCCACCCAGGTTGAGCGTCGTGCCATCCGTGAATCGGCCCTTGGCGCCGGTGCTCGTGAAGTGTTCCTGATCGAAGAGCCAATGGCTGCTGCGATCGGTGCCGGCCTGCCGGTCGAAGAAGCGCGCGGTTCGATGGTCGTGGATATCGGTGGTGGTACTACCGAAATCGCGCTGATCTCCCTGAACGGTGTGGTCTATGCCGAATCCGTCCGCGTTGGCGGCGACCGCTTCGACGAAGCGATCATCACCTACGTGCGCCGTAACTACGGCAGCCTGATCGGTGAATCCACCGCTGAACGCATCAAGCAGGAAATCGGCACGGCCTACCCGGGCGGCGAAGTTCGCGAAGTCGACGTTCGCGGTCGCAACCTGGCCGAAGGCGTTCCACGCGCATTCACCCTGAACTCCAACGAAGTGCTGGAAGCTCTGCAAGAGTCTCTGGCGACCATCGTTCAGGCCGTGAAAAGCGCCTTGGAGCAATCGCCGCCGGAACTGGCTTCCGACATCGCCGAGCGTGGCCTGGTGCTGACCGGTGGTGGCGCGCTGCTGCGTGACCTCGACAAGTTGCTGGCCCAGGAAACCGGTCTGCCAGTGATCGTTGCCGAAGATCCGCTGACCTGTGTTGCTCGCGGCGGTGGCCGTGCATTGGAAATGATGGATAAGCACACCATGGACCTGCTCTCGAGCGAATAAGTCGCCGAGTGCAATACGTGGGTGAACGCGCAGGCAGCACTTTGCAGTGCTGCCTGTTGGCGTTTATCTTCTGTCAGTCTTCATCCAGGCCGGTTTGATGCCGTATGAATAAACAGAACATTTGCCTGGGAGGAGCGGCTTATTAAACCGCTTTTCGCCAAAGGCCCTTCGTTGGGTGTGCGCCTGTTGGTGCTGGCCGTGCTGTCGGTCGCACTGATGGTGGTCGATGCCCGCTTCGACCTGCTCAAGCCTGCGCGCAAACAAGCGTCGCTGGTGTTGATGGACGCCTACTGGATTACCGATCTGCCGGGACGCCTGTGGGAAGGGATTGCCAGTCAGTTCGGCAGTCGCACCGAACTGGTCGCCGAAAACGAAAAACTCAAGACCGAAAATCTGCTGTATCAGGGTCGCATGCAAAAGCTTGCCGCCCTTACCGAGCAGAACGTTCGGCTGCGCGAGTTGCTCAATTCCTCTGCGCTGGTCAACGAAAAGGTCGAAGTGGCCGAGCTGATCGGCATGGACCCCAATCCCTTCACCCATCGCATCATCATCAATAAAGGTGAGCGCGATGGCGTGGTGCTGGGTCAACCGGTGCTCGATGCACGCGGCTTGATGGGCCAGGTGGTCGAGTTGATGCCTTACACTTCCCGTGTATTGCTGTTGACCGATACCACCCACAGCATTCCAGTACAGGTTAACCGTAACGGTCTGCGCGCGATTGCCAGCGGCACCGGCAACCCCGAGCGCCTGGAATTGCGTCACGTCGCCGACACGGCCGATATCAAGGAAGGCGATCTGCTGGTCAGTTCCGGTCTCGGCCAGCGCTTCCCGGCCGGTTATCCGGTCGCCACGGTGAAGGAAGTCATCCACGATTCCGGCCAGCCGTTCGCGATCGTCCGCGCCGTGCCGACTGCCGCACTCAATCGCAGTCGCTACCTGCTGCTGGTGTTCAGCGACAATCGTACCGCCGAAGAGCGCGCCAACGATGCCGCGCAAGCCCAGGAGAATCTTGACGCCTTTGGCGGTGGCCCGATTATTCCGGCCACTGTGCCGAAGACCGTGACCTCACCTGCTGTGGCGCCGGCCAATGCCACGCCTGCAGCACCTGCGGCCAATGCGGCTCCCACCCAACCCGCTGCAAGCAAACCGCCAGCGGCTGCCAAACCACCGGCAGCGACTCCGGCGGCAAGCAAACCTCCAGCTGCCCAGCCCGCTGCACGACCTGCGGCCAAACCGCCTGTCAGCGCACCGGCGACAACCGGGAGACAAGAATAATGGTCGGGGCTACCGCATCGCGAAACGGCTGGATTGTCTGGCTGACGTTTCTCGTTGGCCTGCTGCTCAGCGTGTCACCGTTGCCGATTTTCATGGAGATCCTGCGCCCGTTATGGCTGGCCTTGCTCCTGACATTCTGGGCGTTGTATATGCCGCACACGGTCGGCATGGTCACGGCGTTCTGTCTGGGGCTGGCCGAAGACGTCCTGCAAGGCGACTTGTTCGGGCAGAACGCGCTGATCCTGACCTTGATCACCTTCCTGGTGCTGTCGTTGCAACAACGCCTGCGAATGTTCCCGATGTGGCAGCAATGCCTGGTCATCCTGGTGATCTTCGGTCTCGCGCAACTGGTGCAATTGTGGCTCAGCGCCTTGACCGGCAACCGTCAGCCAACGCTGGCACTGGTGTTACCGGCGCTGGTCAGTGCCTTGCTCTGGCCTTGGGTCAGCTTTGCCCTTCGCGGACTACGCCGACGCTACAAAATCAATTGAGCCGGTGAAGCTGGGCACTGAACAGGGAGATGTTTTGATGAAGCCGCTTTACCTCGCCTCCGGATCGCCGCGTCGCCGTGAATTGCTCGCGCAGATCGGCGTTCCGTTTTCCGCCATCAGTGCGGATATCGACGAAACCCCAATACCCGAAGAATCGCCGTCGGCCTATGTCGAGCGTCTGGCACGCGGCAAGGCCGAGGCCGGGCGCCGTACCGTCGTGTCTGCTCAGTCATTCTGCGTGCTGGGTGCCGATACCGCCGTGGTGCTGGACGGCAAAATTCTTGGCAAACCGGTGGACGAAGCCGATGCATGCGCCATGCTGATGATGTTGTCCGGCAAGGAGCATGAAGTGCTGACCGCCATCGCCGTGCTCGAAGGCGATCATTGCGAGTCACGGGTGGTGCGCAGTCTGGTGCGGTTCCGGCCGATCAGCGAGGATGAAGCCGCCGCCTATTGGGCCTGCGGCGAACCGCAGGACAAGGCCGGCGGTTATGGCATTCAGGGCCTCGGCGCGGTGTTTGTCGCGGGGCTCAGTGGTAGTTATTCGGCGGTGGTCGGGCTGCCAGTTTGCGAAACCGCAGAACTGTTGGGCCATTTCGGCATACCCTGTTGGCAAAACCTGAACGCGCAATAAGCGTCGTACGAATCCAGATGCGGCCATTATCGTGAACATGCCTGAACGAGATCCTGCCATGAGTGAAGAGATTCTGATCAACATCACGCCGATGGAGTCGCGCGTGGCGGTGGTCGAAAACGGTGTGCTGCAAGAAGTCCATGTTGAGCGCACGCAAAAGCGCGGGATCGTCGGCAACATCTATAAAGGCAAGATCGTCCGCGTGCTGCCGGGTATGCAGGCGGCCTTCGTCGACATCGGCCTGGATCGCGCGGCATTCATTCACGCCGCCGAAATCTCCCTGCGCGAAGGCCCGGCGGTGGAAAGCATCAGTGCGCTGGTGCACGAAGGCCAAAGCCTTGTCGTGCAAGTCACCAAGGATCCGATCGGTTCCAAAGGCGCGCGTCTGACCACGCAACTGTCGATCCCGTCGCGCTATCTGGTGTACATGCCGCGTACTGCCCACGTCGGCATTTCCCTGAAAATCGAAGACGAAGCCGAACGCGAACGCCTCAAGCAAGTGGTCAGCGATTGCGTGGCCAAGGAAGGGATCAAGGAGGCGGGCGGTTTCATTTTGCGCACTGCCGCCGAAGGCGCTGGCGCCGATGAAATTCTCATGGACATCCGTTATCTGCGTCGCTTGTGGGACCAGATCAACGAACAGATCAAGACCATTTCCGCGCCGAGCGTGATCTACGAAGACCTTGGTCTGGCGCTGCGTACCCTGCGTGATCTGGTCAACCCGAAGATCGAGAAGATTCGCATCGACTCCCGGGAAACGTTCCAGAAAACCACGCAGTTCGTCGCCGAACTGATGCCGGAAATCGCTGATCGTCTGGAACACTACCCGGGTGAGCGGCCGATTTTCGACCTGTACGGTGTCGAAGACGAAATCCAGAAAGCCCTTGAACGCAAAGTGCCGCTGAAATCCGGTGGTTATCTGGTGGTCGATCCGGCGGAAGCCATGACCACCATCGATGTGAACACCGGAGCTTTCGTCGGCCATCGCAACCTCGAAGAAACCATCTTCAAGACCAATCTCGAAGCGGCTACCGCGATTGCCAGGCAGATGCGCCTGCGCAATCTGGGCGGGATCATCATCATCGACTTCATCGACATGGAAGATGAAGAGCACCAGCGCCAGGTGCTGCGCACTCTGGAAAAACAGCTGGAGCGCGATCACGCCAAGACCAACATCATCGGCATCACCGAGTTGGGCCTGGTGCAGATGACCCGCAAACGCACCCGCGAAAGTCTCGAACAAGTGCTGTGCGAACCGTGCAGCAGTTGCCAGGGGCGCGGCAAACTGAAAACTGCGGAAACCATCTGTTACGAGATCTTCCGCGAGATTCTCCGTGAAGCCCGCGCCTATCAGGCCGAGGGCTACCGAGTGTTGGCGAACCAGAAAGTGGTCGACCGGTTGCTCGACGAAGAATCCGGTAACGTTGCCGAACTTGAAGGCTTCATCGGCCGCACCATACGCTTCCAGGTGGAAACCATGTATTCCCAGGAACAATATGACGTGGTGCTGCTCTGAACCCCTGCGTCACAACTTTTTCACCGCGGCTGGCCTCAGCTTTTCGCAGTATTTTTGCCATGGGAGCCAACTGACATGGAGCGTCTGACACGCATTTTGGCCGCAATCACCCGCTGGGGGCTGGGCCTGTGCGCGTTGGTTTTGGTATTGATGGCGTTGTACGTCAGTCTCGGCCGCGAACTGACGCCGTTGGTGGCCGAATATCGCGCCGACATCGAAGACAAGGCCAGTGCCGCCCTCGGCATGCCGTTGCAGATCGGCGAGCTGGAGGGCAACTGGAGCGGTTTTGCGCCGATCCTGCTGGCTCACGATGTGATGGTCGGCTCAGGCGCCAATGCGCTGCGTCTGGATCGGGTGCGGGCGGTGCCGGATCTGTGGGCCAGCCTGTTGGCGCGCGAAGTGCGCATTGCCCACCTCGAACTCAACGGTCTGAAAATCAGCCTTAAAGAGGCAGAAGACGGCAGTTGGGCGCTGGAAGGTCTGCCGATACAGAACGATCAGCCGCTCGATCCGCAACAGTTGTTCAATCGCTCGCAAATGATTCAGCAACTGTCGGTGCTCGACAGTCAGGTGACCTTGCAACCGCTGGATCACGCGCCGCTGACCCTCACCTATGTCGGCCTCAATCTGAAAACCGGCGCCAGCCGTCAACGGCTCGATGCTCGTTTGACCTTGCCGGATGGTCAGCCCGTCGCGCTGAGCCTGCGCACGCGAATTCGCCCCGAGCAATTGAAGGACAGTGTGGTAGACGGTTACGCCAGCCTGCCGCAAAGCGACTGGTCGAAGTGGCTGCCAGAACGCCTTACCCAACAATGGAATTTTTCCGAGATCAAGGCCGGTGGTGAACTCTGGGTCAACTGGGCCAAGGGCACGCTGCAGAGTGCCGCGTTACGCTTGAATGCTCCGCAACTGACCGGCGCCTATGCCGATCGCAAGCCGATCCAGATCAATAATCTGGCGCTTAACGCCTACTACGAAAACAGTGATGAGGGTGCGACCGTTACCCTCGATTCACTGGCGATGAGTTTCGGCGAGAACCGTTGGGAGTCGCATGTACAGCTGAAGCAGACGCGCGCGACCGACAAGGTGGACGAGCTCTGGCACTTGCAGGCGGATCGTCTCGATCTGACCCCGATCACTCCACTGCTGAATGCGTTGGGGCCGTTGCCGCAAGGTTTCGCCACGGCCGTTGATCATTTGAAAGTCACCGGTGGTCTGCGCAACGTGCTGCTGGATTTTCGCCCCAATGCCACCGATGGCAACAAATTCAGTTTCGCCACCAATCTGGACAATGTTGGTTTCGACGCCTATCACGGCGCTCCGGCAGCACGAAACGTCAGTGGCAGCCTCAGTGGCAACCTTGACGGTGGCGAGTTGCGCATGGACAGCAAGGATTTTGTCCTGCACCTCGATCCGATTTTCGCCAAGCCATGGCAGTACATTCAGGCTAACGCCCGGCTGACCTGGAAGCTCGATAAAGACGGCTTCACCCTGATCGCGCCGTACCTGAAGGTGCTCGGCGAGGAGGGCAAGATTGCCGGTGATTTCCTGATTCGTCTGCATTTCGACCATAGCCAGGAAGACTACATGGACCTGCGGGTCGGTCTGGTCGAGGGCGACGGTCGCTACACCGCCAAATACCTGCCCGAAGTCCTGAGCCCGGCGCTTGACGAGTGGCTGCGCACGGCCATCCTCAAAGGTGCTGTCGATCAGGGCTTCTTCCAGTATCAGGGCTCGCTGAACAAGAACGCCGGGGAGGCCGACCGCAGCATCAGCCTGTTCTTCAAGGTGCACGATGCCGAACTGGCGTTCCAGCCGGGCTGGCCGCACGTGAGCAAGGTCAGTGGTGACGTGTTCATCGAAGACAGTGGCGTACGGATCTGGGCCAATAAGGGGCAGTTGCTCGACACCCAGGTCAGCGATGTATTCGTCAACATTCCCCACGTACCGGCCGGGCAACACACGCACATGTATCTCGATGGCGCGTTTGCCGGTGGCCTCGGTGATGGCCTGAAAATCCTTCAGGACGCACCGATCGGTACCGGTGAGACCTTTGCCGGTTGGGAAGGCGCGGGCGATCTGCAAGGCAAGCTCAAGCTCGATATCCCGTTGGACAAGGGCGGTGACCAGCCGAAAATCCTCGTCGACTTCAAAACCGCCAATGCGCGGCTGAAACTGGCTGAGCCGAAACTGGAGCTGACTCAGCTCAAAGGCGATTTCCGCTTTGACAGCGGCAAAGGCCTCAGCGGGCAGAACATCGCCGCGCGCGCATTCGACAAACCGGTGACTGCGCAGATCTTCGCCGATGGCAGCCCTGGCAAACTCAGGACTCGGGTGGCGGCATCCGGGCAGGTCGAAGTGAAGAAACTCACCGACTGGCTGGGTGTGAGCCAACCGTTGCCGGTATCCGGGACCATTCCCTATCAGTTGCAGCTCAATCTCGACGGTGCCGACAGCCAGTTGATGGTCAGTTCCAGCATGAGAGGTGTGGCGGTGGACTTGCCCGCGCCGTTCGGTATGGCGGCGGATGTCGGTCGCGACACGGTGTTCCGCATGACCTTGCAGGGGCAGGAGCGGCGTTACTGGGTCAATTACGACCAACTGGCCAATTTCACCTTTGCGGCACCGCCGAGCAATTTTGGCGAGGGCCGTGGCGAGTTGTTCCTCGGGGCCGGCGAAGCGGTGCTGCCGGGCGCCAAAGGCTTGCGGATTCGCGGGGTGCTTTCGGAGCTGGATGTCGCGCCGTGGCAGGACCTGGTCAACAAATACGCCGGGCAAGATCCGGGCGGCAGTGCCAAGCAATTGCTCAGCAGTGCTGATTTCAAGGTCGGCAAACTCACGGCTTTCGGGACCACGCTGGATCAGGCGTCGGTGCAGGTCAATCGCAAGCCAGGCACCTGGAATCTGTCCCTCGACAGCCAGCAGGCCAAAGGCTCGGCGAGCCTGCCGGACGCCAAGGGCGTGCCGATTGCGGTCAATTTGCAGTACGTGAAACTGCCAGCACCGGACCCGACGGTTCAAGCTGACGAGAACTCGCCGGATCCGTTGGTATCGGTCGATCCGACGAAAATTCCGGCGCTGGATATCACCATCAATCAACTGTTCCTCGGCCCGGATCTGGTCGGCGGCTGGTCGCTGAAGGTGCGCCCGACCGCCAAAGGCATCGCTCTGAACAACCTCGACATGGGCCTCAAAGGCATCCTGTTGCAGGGTAATGGCGGCTGGGAAGGCACGCCGGGTGCAACCAACAGTTGGTTCAAAGGCCGGATTGGCGGCAAGAACCTTGCTGATGTCCTCAAGGGTTGGGGCTTTGCTCCAAGCGTGACCAGTGAAGAATTCCACATGGACGTCGATGGCCGCTGGCCGGGCTCGCCGGCATGGCTGGCGACCAAGCGCTTCTCTGGCACCCTCGATGCATCGTTGAACAAAGGCCAATTTGTTGAAGTGGAAGGCGGCGCGCAGGCATTGCGGGTGTTCGGTCTGCTTAACTTCAACTCCATCGGCCGGCGTTTGCGTCTGGATTTCTCTGATCTGTTCGGCAAAGGCTTGAGCTACGACCGGGTCAAAGGCCTGCTGGTGGCAAACAATGGCGTGTACGTCACCCGTGAGCCGATTCGCCTGACCGGTCCTTCAAGCAATCTGGAACTGGACGGCACTCTGGATCTGGTCGGCGACAAGGTCGACGCCAAATTGTTAGTGACCTTGCCGGTGACCAACAACCTGCCGATCGCTGCGCTGATCGTCGGCGCACCAGCAGTCGGCGGCGCGTTGTTCCTGATCGACAAGCTGATCGGTGATCGGGTGGCGCGCTTTGCCAGTGTGAAGTACACCGTCAAAGGCCCATGGAAAGAGCCGAAAATCACCTTCGACAAGCCTTTTTGAGTAGCATGACCCTATTCCCGATGTAGGAGCTGCCGCAGGCTGCGATCTTTTGATTTTGTTTTTGACGAGCCAGATCAAAAGATCGCAGCCTGCGGCAGCTCCTACACGGTTATGTGCAGATTCCGAGGAGCGGCCATGTCTTTAGCGGTGATTCAAATGGTCAGCCAGAGCGACGTGCTGGCCAATCTGGCTCAGGCCCGGCGCCTGCTCGAACAGGCTGCGGCCAGTGGCGCCAAGCTGGCGGTGCTGCCGGAAAACTTCGCTGCCATGGGCCGTCGTGACGTTGCTGACATCGGCCGCGCCGAGGCGCTCGGCGAAGGACCGATCCTGCCGTGGTTGAAACAGACCGCCCGCGACCTCAAGTTATGGATAGTGGCTGGCACCTTGCCGTTGCCGCCGGTGGATCAGCCGACGGGCAAGGCTAATGCCTGCTCGCTGCTGGTCAATGAGTATGGCGAAATCGTTGCCCGCTATGACAAGTTGCATCTGTTCGATGTCGATGTGGCGGACAATCGCGGCCGTTACCGCGAATCCGATGACTATGCTTATGGCAGTGGCGTCGTGGTTGCCGACACGCCGGTGGGCAAGCTCGGTCTGACTGTGTGTTATGACTTGCGCTTTCCCGAGTTGTACAGCGAATTGCGAGCCGCCGGTGCCGAGCTGATTACCGCACCGTCGGCCTTTACTGCGGTGACCGGCGCAGCGCATTGGGATGTGCTGATTCGCGCGCGGGCCATCGAGACCCAGTGTTATGTGCTGGCCGCAGCGCAGGGCGGAACCCATCCGGGACCGCGGGAAACCTTCGGCCATGCAGCGATCATCGACCCGTGGGGCCGCGTGCTGGCGAGTCAGGATCAAGGCGAAGCGGTGTTGTTGGCCGAACGCGATAGCGATGAACAAGCGTCCATCAGGGCGCGAATGCCGGTGACGAGTCATCGACGGTTTTTCTCGCAGGGCGCCCAGCGGCCTGCTTCAGAACACGAATTTAAGGCGTAAACCTATGAGCGAGTTGTTGTCCTCAGTCAGTGATCACCTGTTGGCGCCCGGCGGCGTGACGATCGAGAGCCTGCAAGGCGTGCTTGGCGATCTGGCCGGCCCCGGCATCGATGCTGCCGACCTGTATTTCCAGGGCCAGATCTCAGAGTCCTGGGCGCTGGAAGACGGCATCGTCAAGGAAGGCAGCTTCAACCTCGATCAGGGTGTCGGCGTGCGCGCGCAGTCCGGTGAAAAAACCGGTTTTGCCTACAGCAACGCGATCACCCTCGAAGCCCTTGGCGCAGCGGCCCGTGCCGCGCGCTCGATCTCCCGCGCCGGGCAGAACGGTACGGTGCAGGCGTTCACCACGCAGGATGTCGCGCAACTGTACGCGCCGGACAACCCGCTGGAAGTGCTGAGCCGCGCCGAGAAGGTTGAACTGCTCAAGCGTATCGATGTGGCTACCCGCGCGCTCGACCCGCGTATCCAGCAGGTCAGCGTGAGCATGGCTGGCGTCTGGGAGCGGATTCTGGTGGCGTCCACCGACGGCGGGCTGGCGGCGGATGTGCGCCCGCTGGTGCGTTTCAACGTCAGCGTCATCGTTGAGCAGAATGGTCGTCGCGAGCGCGGCGGGCACGGCGGCGGCGGGCGTACCGACTACCGTTATTTCCTCGCCGAAGACCGCGCCATGGGTTATGCCCGTGAGGCGCTGCGTCAGGCGCTGGTGAATCTGGAAGCGATTCCGGCACCGGCCGGTACGTTGCCGGTGGTGTTGGGTTCGGGCTGGTCTGGCGTGCTGTTGCACGAAGCCGTCGGCCACGGTCTGGAAGGCGACTTCAACCGCAAGGGCAGCTCGGCCTACAGCGGGCGCATGGGCGAAATGGTTGCTTCCAAGCTGTGCACGATCGTTGATGACGGCACCTTGAGCGGCCGTCGCGGTTCGCTGAGTGTCGATGACGAAGGCACGCCGACCGAGTGCACCACGCTGATCGAAAACGGCGTACTCAAGGGCTATATGCAGGACAAGCTCAACGCGCGCCTGATGGGTGTGGCTCGTACCGGTAACGGTCGTCGTGAGTCCTATGCGCATCTGCCGATGCCGCGCATGACCAACACCTACATGCTCGGCGGCGAAAGCGATCCGGCAGAAATCATCGCCTCCGTGAAGAAGGGCATTTACTGCGCCAACCTCGGCGGCGGTCAGGTCGATATCACCAGCGGCAAGTTCGTGTTCTCCACCAGCGAGGCGTACCTGATCGAAGACGGCAAGATCACTGCGCCGGTCAAAGGCGCGACGTTGATCGGCAACGGCCCCGAGGCGATGAGCCGGGTGTCGATGGTCGGTAATGATCTGGCGCTGGACAGCGGTGTGGGCACGTGCGGCAAGGATGGGCAATCGGTGCCGGTAGGCGTCGGTCAGCCGACGTTGAAAATCGATGCGATCACCGTGGGTGGCACGGGCGCATAAGAAACGTGTGTAGGAGCTGCCGCAGGCTGCGATCTTTGCTCTTAAGATCAAAAGATCGCAGCCTTCGGCAGCTCCTACAGGGGCGAGATATCAACGCAGGCCGCGTTGAGTCTCGTCCAGCTCACGGATGTACTTGAAGATCTTGCGGCTGGAAGCAGGAGGTTTGTTTTGCGCAACCTCGTGCTGAGCCTGACGGATCAGGGAACGCAGTTGCTGGCGATCGGCGTCCGGGTACTCGACGACGAATTTCTCCAGCACGGCATCGTCGCCCGCGATCAGGCGATCACGCCAGCGTTCGAGATTGTGGAAACGCTCGTTGTACTGACGAGTCGAGGCATCGAGTTGATCGAGCAGCGTGAGAATCGCGTCAGTGTCCTGATCGCGCATCAGTTTGCCGATGAACTGCAAGTGCCGTTTACGCGCGATGTTCGCGGTGTGCTTGGGCGCATCGGCCAGAGCCCGGCGCATGGCGTCGGTCAGCGGCAGTTTTGCGATCAAGTCTGGCTTGAGTGTGGTCAGGCGCTCGCCGAGGTCAACCAGAGCATGCAGCTCGCGTTTGACCTGAGATTTGCTTTTTTCTCCCGTATCGAGGGAGTCGTCGTAAGAATCAACCATGGTGGCAGTCCGCAAAGAAACGCCGCCATGATAACCAGTCGGGGGCCGCTTGTCCGGCCCGGTCGCTCGATGACCCCAGCCGAAAGCAGAATTTGAGTGGAGATGAGCATGAGTGCAGTTCAAAGCGTCGGCCCGCAGGCATTGCCGGCACTGCAGGAACAGGTCGAGCAGATCATCGCCGAAGCCAAGCGTCAGGGCGCCAGCGCCTGCGAAGTCGCGGTGTCGCTCGAGCAGGGGCTGTCGACTTCGGTGCGCCAGCGCGAGGTCGAAACGGTCGAGTTCAATCGTGATCAGGGCTTTGGCATCACGCTGTATGTAGGTCAGCGCAAAGGCTCGGCCAGTACCTCGGCGACCGGTCCGGATGCGATTCGCGAAACCGTCGCTGCGGCGCTGGCCATCGCCAAGCATACGTCGGAGGACGAGGCTTCTGGTCTGGCTGATGCAGCGTTGATGGCCAAGGAACAGCACGATTTTGACCTTTTCCACGAGTGGGACATCACCCCGGAGCAGGCTATCGAGAAGGCTTTGCTCTGTGAAGCGGCGGCGTTCGACGCCGATGCGCGGATCAAGAACGCAGACGGCACTACCCTGAGCACCCATCAGGGCTGCCGGGTTTACGGCAACAGCCACGGTTTCATTGGCGGCTACGCATCGACCCGACACAGCCTGAGTTGCGTGATGATTGCCGAGGCCGACGGCCAGATGCAGCGCGATTACTGGTACGACGTGAGCCGCCAGGGCAATCTGCTGGCGGATCCGGTGAGCATTGGTCAGCGTGCGGCGCAACGCGCAGCGAGCCGTCTGGGCGCGCGTCCGGTGCCGACTTGCGAGGTGCCGGTGCTGTTTTCCGCAGAGCTGGCGGGCGGTTTGTTCGGCAGCTTCCTCTCAGCGGTGTCCGGCGGCAGCCTGTATCGCAAATCGTCGTTCCTTGAAGGCACTTTGGGGCAGAAGCTGTTCCCGGAATGGCTGACCATTGATGAGCGTCCGCACTTGATGCGGGCGATGGGCAGTGCTTCGTATGACGGTGATGGTCTGGCAACGTATGCCAAACCGTTCGTCGAAAAAGGCGAGTTGGTGTCGTACATCCTCGGTACTTACTCCGGGCGCAAACTGGGTATGCCGAGCACCGCCAACGCTGGCGGCGTGCATAACCTGTTCGTGACCCACGGCGATGAAGACCAGGCTGCGCTGTTGAAGCGTATGGGGCGTGGCTTGCTGGTCACTGAGTTGATGGGCCATGGCTTGAACATGGTCACCGGCGATTATTCGCGCGGGGCGGCAGGCTTCTGGGTCGAAAACGGCGAAATCCAGTTTGCGGTGCAGGAAGTGACCATCGCCGGCAACATGCGTGACATGTTCAAGCAGATCGTTGCCGTGGGTAATGATCTGGAGTTGCGCAGCAACATTCGCACCGGTTCGGTGTTGATCGAGCGGATGACGGTGGCGGGCAGCTAACCCCCAGTCGTCACACCAAAAAGGCGCGCCACCTCATTGGGTGGCGCGCCTTTTTTATTGGCGCCACACAAAACCAATGTGGGAGCGAGCCTGCTCGCGAAAGCGATTTTACTGTCGACCGCCAGGGTGACTGACAGGACGCCTTCGCGAGCAGGCTCGCTCCCACCCTGAAATCTGCATCGCTCGGTACTCTTGTTTTGGTTCTCATTATCATCTAATAATAAATCTCATTAACGGATGAGCCCCGGATCATGAGTTCTGCCTTGCACGAGCAGCCGTACCTCGAAAGCTGGCGCTGGATGAGTCGCCAGATCCGTTGCGCGATGGATCCTGACGAGCCGCGCCTGATCGAACATTACCTGGCCGAAGGCCGGTATCTGTCTTGTTGCACCGCGACCTCGCCCTGGATGGTCGCCGAAACCTCTTTCCGTTTGCTGCTCGACACCGCCACCGACATCGCTTTGCCGTGGCACTGGCGCAGCCTCTGTCTCGATCAAGCCTGGCGTCCGTTGCGTGAAATGGAGCGCCTTTCTCTGTGCAAATGCCGGCTTAAACGCTGGCAGCGCTACACCTGGCAGCTCGCCACTTGCGAATTGCTTCCCTCGATTCCTCTCATTGAATTAGTCCAAGGATTTACCGATGACCAAGACACGTATTGAGCGCGACAGCATGGGCGAACTGCAGGTGCCGGTGGACGCTCTCTACGGCGCGCAAACCCAGCGCGCAGTGGATAACTTCCCGATCAGCGGCAAGCCGATGCCGACGCAATTCATCCGCGCACTGATCCTCGCCAAAGCGGCCGCCGCTCGCGCCAACGTTGAACTCAACCAGATCAGCCCCGCACAGGGCAAAGCCATCAGCGACGCCGCGCAAGGCTTGCTCGAAGGCGATTTCATGCAGCATTTCCCGGTGGATATCTTCCAGACCGGTTCCGGTACCAGTTCCAACATGAACGCCAATGAAGTGATTGCCACCCTCGCCAGCCGTCTGCTCGGCGAGCCGGTCAACGCCAACGATCACGTCAATTGCGGGCAGAGCAGCAACGACATCATTCCGACCACCATCCACGTCAGCGCCGCGCTGGCCCTCCATGAACAACTGCTGCCGGCGCTGCTGCACCTGGTGCAAGTGATCGAACAAAAGGCCGGGCAAGTGCATCATCACGTCAAAACCGGCCGCACGCATTTGATGGACGCGATGCCGGTGCGCATGAGCCAGGTACTCAATGGCTGGGCGCAGCAGCTCAAGGCCAACATCGCTCATCTGCAGGATCTGCTGCCAAGCCTGCAATCGCTGGCGCAGGGCGGCACAGCGGTCGGCACCGGGATCAACGCGCACCCTGAGTTCGCCGCGCGTTTCAGTCGTCAGCTGAGCCAGTTGACCGATGTGCAATTCACCCCCGGCAAGGATCTGTTCGCGCTGATCGGCTCGCAGGACACCGCCGTCGCCGTCTCCGGCCAACTCAAGGCCACCGCCGTGTCGCTGATGAAAATCGCCAACGACTTGCGCTGGATGAACTCCGGCCCGCTCGCCGGCCTCGGCGAAATCGAACTCGAAGCTTTGCAGCCGGGTTCGTCGATCATGCCGGGCAAGGTCAATCCGGTGATCCCCGAAGCCACCGCCATGGTCGCTGCGCAAGTGATCGGCAACGATTCGGTGATCACCATCGCCGGCCAGTCGGGCAACTTCGAACTCAACGTGATGCTGCCGATCATCGCGCAGAACCTGCTGAGCAGCATCGAACTGCTGGCCAACTCCAGCCGCCTGCTCGGCGACAAAGCCATTGCCACTTTCAAGGTCAACGAATCGCGCCTGAAGGAAGCGTTGTCGCGCAATCCGATTCTGGTCACTGCGCTCAACCCGATCATCGGTTACCAGAAAGCCGCCGAAATCGCCAAGCAGGCCTACAAGGAAGGCCGCGCGGTGATCGACGTCGCCCTGGAGCACACCGACCTGTCGCGCAGCCAACTGGAAGAGTTGCTCAATCCCGAGAAACTCACCGCCGGCGGCGTATAAACCCCGCAACCGCTTTGGAGGCTCACCATGGAGCACTGGAAACGCACGATCGAACGGGCCAATCGCTGCTTCATGCGGGGCGAACTGATCGACGCCCGTGAGGCGTACCTGCAAGCCCTGGCCCTGGCGCAAGTGTTGTTCGAACGTTGGGCAGATGCCGACGAAGCGGTGGCGGCCTGCGTCATCTCGCACCACAACCTCGCGGATTTGCACTTGCGTCTGAATCAGCCGGAGGAGAGCGCCGAATACCTCTGCGCTATTCACCAACGGCTGCTGCAAACCATGCAGGACGAACGTCAGCGCCTGGCCTTGCGTGAAGCGGCGCTGCGCCAGAGCAGCAAGACCTACGTCGAGCTGCTGAATTTCATCAGCGAACACGGCGAATACCCGCGTACCCAGCGTCTGCTGCACCCGGATACCGGCAATGCGCGCCGCGCGCCTGCCCCACATCACCATGGAGTCCATTGAAATGGCTTTTACCTTGCCTGCCTTGCCTTACGCCTACGACGCTCTTGAGCCGCATATCGATGCACAGACCATGGAGATTCACTACACCAAGCATCACCAGACTTACATCAACAACCTCAACGCCGCTGTAGAAGGCACTGAGTACGCTGAATGGCCGGTAGAAAAACTCGTCGCCAGTGTTCAGCAACTGCCGGAAAAACTCCGTGCGGCGGTGATCAATCAGGGCGGCGGTCACGCCAATCACTCGCTGTTCTGGGAAGTGATGGTGCCGAGCGGTGGCGGCAAGCCGGATGGTGCGTTGGCCAAGGCCATCGATGAGCAACTGGGTGGCCTCGACAGCTTCAAGGAAGCCTTCACCAAAGCCGCACTGACCCGATTCGGCAGCGGCTGGGCCTGGCTCAGCGTGACCCCGGAGAAAAAACTGATCGTGGAGAGCAGCGGCAACCAGGACAGCCCGTTGATGAATGGCAACACGCCGATCCTCGGTCTCGATGTCTGGGAGCACGCCTACTACTTGCGCTATCAGAACCGCCGCCCCGAATACATCAATGCGTTCTACAACGTAATCAATTGGCCTGAAGTGGCTGCGCGCTATCAGGCCGCACTGGTTTAAGTCTTCTATAAAAACAATCCAAGGCTGACTATGGGCACTGAAACACTGGCGATCGGAAGTGGGCGTATGTTTCGTTACGCAGTGGGATCGCTGTTGCTGTTGGCGGGCATGACCTTGCTGGTCGCCCACGGGCTGGAATGGCTGAATCTCGAACCGAAGCTGTCGCGGGCGTTGCAGGGCGGTGCGATCTGCGCCCTTGGCACGGCGCTTGGCGCTGTGCCGGTGCTGGTGATTCGGCGTATGCCGCAGGCGCTCAGCGATACTTTGCTGGGGTTTGGCGCCGGCGTGATGTTGGCGGCGACGGCGTTTTCGCTGATCGTGCCGGGTATCGCTGCCGCCGAAAGCCTGGGTCTGACTCCGTGGGGTGCCAGCGGCCTGATCTGCTTCGGCATCATGCTCGGCGCTTTCGGGCTGTATCTGGTCGATCGCAAAGTTTCCGGCGCCTCACCGGAAATGCTCGTCGGCACGGTCGAGCATCCGGTCATTCCGCCGCGGATCTGGTTGTTCGTGTTTGCCATCATTGCCCATAACATCCCTGAAGGTATGGCCGTCGGCGTGTCTGCCGGTGGTGGCATGCCGGATGCAGACAGCCTGGCCATGGGCATCGCTTTGCAGGATGTGCCGGAAGGTCTGGTGATTGCATTGGTCTTGGCCGGGGCAGGGATGTCGCGGGTCAAAGCATTTTTAATCGGCGCGGCGTCAGGTCTGGTCGAGCCGGTGTTTGCGCTGCTGTGTGCGTGGCTGGTGGGTCTGGCGCAGGTATTGTTGCCGTTAGGTCTGGCACTGGCGGCGGGGGCGATGTTGCTGGTGGTGACCCACGAGGTCATCCCGGAATCACGACGCCATGGTCATGACAAACTGGCCAGTTTTGGCTTGTTGATCGGGTTTTGTCTGATGATGGTGATGGATACGGCGTTGGGTTGAGCGGATCAAAAGATCGCAGCCTGCGGCAGCTCTTACAGGGAACGTATTCCAAAGTAGGAGCTGCCGCAGGCTGCGATCTTTTGACTTTGGCTGTCAGCCACCTTCATCGAAGTAGTTGTTGATCAACGCCACCAGCGCATCCAGCGCTTCCTGTTCCTGATGCCCTTCAGTTCTCAGATAGATCTTGGTGCCCTTGCCAGCCGCCAGCATCATCATCGCCATGATGCTTTTGCCATCGACCGTAGTCTCTGGCGTGCGGCCTACTCTGATCGTGCAATCCGGGTACTGCCCAGCCACCCCGACAAACTTGGCCGATGCGCGGGCATGCAGGCCCAGCTTGTTGATGATTTCGATTTCCAGAGCAGGCATCGCGGTGTGAATCCTTTAAGTGAGGTCGCGGTGGCGAACCTGGACGTTCTTCAGGGTTTTCTGCAGGGCCTGACCCAGACGTTCGGTCAGGTAGACGGAGCGGTGATGCCCGCCGGTGCAGCCAATGGCAATGGTGACGTAGGCGCGGTTGCTCGCAGCGAAGCGCGGCAGCCACTTGTGCAGGTAGGTGAAAATGTCCTGAAACATTTCTTCGACCTCCGGCTGCGCCGCCAGGTACTCGGCCACTGGTGCATCAAGACCCGATTGCGCGCGCAGTTCCGGTTTCCAGTACGGATTGGGCAGGCAGCGCACATCGAACACCAGATCCGCATCCACCGGCATACCGCGCTTGAAGCCAAATGATTCGACCAGAAACGCCGTGCCTGGCTCCGGCTGATTCAGCAGGCGCAGCTTGATGCTGTCGCGCAACTGGTACAGGTTGAGGTTGGTGGTGTTGATTTTCAGGTCGGCGAGGTCGGCGATCGGGCCGAGCAGGGCGGTTTCATCCTGAATCGCCTCGGCCAGCGAGCGGTTGGCGTTGCTCAGCGGATGGCGACGGCGAGTCTCGGAAAAACGCTTGAGCAGGGTTTCTTCGTCGGCGTCCAGATACAGGACATCGCACTGGATGTGTTTGGCCCGGACATCTTCAAGCAGCTCGGGAAAACGGGTCAGATGACTCGGCAGGTTGCGCGCATCGATCGATACGGCCACCAGCGGTTGCGCCAGTTCAGTGTGAATCAGCGCGCGTTCGGCCAGTTCCGGCAGCAAGCCTGCGGGCAGGTTGTCGATGCAGTAATAGCCGTTGTCCTCAAGGACATCCAGAGCCGTACTTTTACCCGAGCCGGAACGGCCGCTGACGATGATCAAACGCATGATTAATGCCCGTTCTGCTCGCTCAGGACGACCTGATACAAGGCTTCGCTACTCGGTGCGCTACGCAGCTTTTCGCGCACTTCCTTACGATCCAGCATGCTGGCGATCTGACGTAGCAACTCCAGATGCGCATCGGTGGCGGCTTCCGGGACCAGCAAAACAAACAGCAGGTCAACCGGAGCGCCGTCAATGGCGTCGAAATCGATCGGAGCGTCAAGGTGCATCAGCGCGCTGATCGGCGCTTGGCAACCCTTGAGGCGGCAATGGGGGATGGCGATGCCGTTACCAAAACCGGTGGAACCGAGTTTTTCACGGGCAATCAACGCCTCGAAGACATCCTGCATGGCCAGATCCGGCACTTCGCGGGCGATCAGGTTGGCAATTTGTTCGAGGGCTTTCTTTTTACTGCCACCCGGCACGTTCACGAGGGAACGGCCGGGGGTCAGGATACTTTCAAGTCGGATCATGGAATGGGGGGTTATCGACCGGTCGCGCCCTGGAGCAGGCTCTGGGTCTTTTCCTTATGCTTTTTGAGTTGTTTATCCAGCTTGTCGGTCAAGGCGTCGATCGCGGCATACATATCGGTATGTTCTGCGTTGGCGACCACTTCACTGCCGGGGATATGCAAGGTGGCTTCGATTTTCTGCTTAAGCTTTTCGACGCACATCGTGACTTGCACGTTGGTGATCTTGTCGAAATGGCGCTCTAATCGTTGAAGTTTCTCATTGATGTAGTCGCGCAGAGGTTCGGTCACTTCCAGTTGGTGTCCACTGATGTTGACTTGCATACAGCTTCTCCTTCGTTGCCAGTGCATAAAGCGGCAGGCTGGATAGCCTGCCACTGGAACGCTGTAACGTGGCTTACATCAACCGCTTGCGTTCGCTCGAAGGCGCGATCCCTAAGGATTCGCGGTACTTGGCGACGGTGCGGCGAGCCACCTGAATGCCTTGTGCCTCCAGTAAACCAGCGATCTTGCTGTCACTCAACGGCTTTTTCTGATTTTCCGCGGCAACCAGTTTTTTGATGATCGCGCGGATCGCCGTGGACGAGCATTCGCCGCCTTCGGAAGTGCTGACGTGGCTTGAGAAAAAGTATTTCAGCTCATAAATACCGCGCGGGGTATGCATGAATTTCTGGGTGGTCACCCGCGAAATCGTCGATTCGTGCATGCCGACCGCTTCGGCGATGTCATGCAGGACCAACGGCTTCATGGCTTCGTCGCCGTACTCCAGAAAACCGCGCTGATGCTCGACGATCTGGGTGGCAACTTTCATCAGGGTTTCGTTGCGGCTCTGCAGGCTCTTGATGAACCAGCGGGCTTCCTGCAACTGGTTGCGCATGAAGGTGTTGTCGGCGCTGGTGTCGGCTCGACGGACGAAACCGGCGTACTGGGCATTGACGCGCAGGCGCGGCACCGATTCCTGGTTCAACTCGACCAGCCAGCGCTCATTGTCCTTGCGCACAATGACGTCAGGCACAACGTATTCGGCTTCGGTGGATTCGATCTGCGAACCTGGGCGCGGATTAAGGCTCTGCACCAGTTCGATGACCTGACGCAGTTCGTCTTCCTTGAGCTTCATGCGGCGCATCAACTGGCTGTAGTCGCGGCTGCCCAGCAGGTCGATGTAATCGCTGACCAAGCGTTTCGCTTCAGCCAGCCAAGGTGTCTTGGCCGACAACTGGCGCAATTGCAGCAGCAGGCATTCGCCGAGGTTGCGCGCGCCGATGCCGGCCGGCTCGAACTGTTGAATGCGGTGCAGGACGGCTTCGATTTCGTCCAGTTCGATGTCCAGCTCCGGGTCGAACGCCTCAAGAATTTCTTCGAGGGTTTCGTCCAGGTAGCCCTGATTGTTGATGCAATCGATCAGGGTCACGGCGATCAGGCGATCGGTATCGGACATAGGTGCGAGATTCAGTTGCCACAGCATATGGCTTTGCAGGCTCTCGCCGGCAGAGGTGCGGGTGGTGAAGTCCCACTCGTCATCATCGTTGCTGGGCAGGCTGCTGGCGCTGGTCTGGTAGACGTCTTCCCAGGCGGTATCGACCGGAAGCTCGTTGGGGATGCGCTCGTTCCATTCGCCGTCCTCGAGGTTGTCGACCGTCGGGGCGGTTTCCTGATAGGACGGTTCCTGGATCTCGGTGTTGGGCTTCTGTTCGGCGTTGTCAGCCATGGGGTCGGAATTATCGAAGTCTTCGCCTTCTTCCTGGCGTTCGAGCATCGGATTGGATTCCAGCGCCTCCTGGATTTCCTGTTGCAGATCCAGGGTCGACAATTGGAGCAGGCGGATGGCCTGTTGCAGCTGCGGTGTCATCGTCAGCTGCTGGCCCATTCTCAAGACTAGCGATGGTTTCATGGCAGGGGCTTAACACCTTATTCGCCGGCGCTATGCGCCATCCACTACAGGGCGCCGAGGCGCCAAACTTAAGCAAATTATATGCCTGAAACTGAAGTGTTTGCCTAGAGCGCTGTAACAATTAAAGCGGATTAAATCCTGCTTGAATCGATACAGCGCCCCGGCGGCGCACCGGGCACTGTTGCGCTTACAGGCGGAACTCGTGGCCCAGATACACTTCCTTGACCAGATCGTTGGCCAGGATGGTTTCTGCATCGCCTTCAGCGATCAGTTGACCATCGTTGACGATGTAAGCGGTTTCGCAGATGTCCAGCGTTTCACGGACGTTGTGGTCGGTGATCAGCACACCGATACCCTTGGCCTTGAGGTGGTGGATGATCTGCTTGATGTCGCCGACCGAAATCGGGTCGACACCGGCGAACGGTTCGTCGAGCAGGATGAATTTCGGTGCAGTCGCCAGTGCGCGAGCAATTTCCACCCGGCGGCGTTCACCACCGGAAAGGCTCATGCCGAGGTTGTCGCGGATGTGGCTGATGTGGAATTCCTGCAGCAGGCTTTCCAGCTCCTTGCGACGGCCGGCCTTGTCGAGTTCCTGGCGGGTCTCGAGGATGGCCATGATGTTATCGGCCACCGACAGTTTGCGGAAGATCGACGCTTCTTGCGGCAGATAGCCGATACCGGCCTTGGCGCGACCGTGCATTGGCTGATGGCTGACGTCCAGATCGTCGATCAGTACGCGGCCCTGATCGGCCTGTACCAGGCCGACGATCATGTAGAAGCACGTGGTCTTGCCGGCACCGTTCGGGCCGAGCAGGCCGACGATCTGGCCGCTGTCGATCGACAGGCTGACGTCACGCACGACCTGGCGGCTTTTATAGGCCTTGGCCAGGTGCTGAGCTTTCAGAGTTGCCATTACTGGGTTTTCTCGTCGGTTTTCTTCTTCGGCTGGATCACCATGTCGATGCGCGGACGCGCCTCGGTGACCTTGCTGCCGGTAGCGCGACCGGCGCTGGCCAGTTTCTTCACGGTGTCATAGACGATTTTCTCGCCCTGAGTGACGTTGCCGTCTTTGTCGACGACCTTGGCCTTGTCGATCAGCACGACGCGGTTTTGCTGGGCGTGGTATTGAATCGTCACGCCGTAGCCTTGAACCGGTTTGGTGTCGCCCTGGGTTTGCAGCTGCTCGAAGTAAGCCAGGTTGCCCACGGAGGTCACTACGTCGATATCGCCATTCGGCGCGCGAGTCATGGTGACCGTGTTGCCTTTAACGATCATCGAGCCCTGGGTGATGATCACATCACCTTTATAGGTAGCGATGCCGTTCTTGTCATCCAGTTGGGCGTCGTCGGCCTGAATGCGGATAGGTTGCTGCTGATCGTTCGGCAGAGCCCAGGCGCTCACGCTTCCCAGTGCTGCGCCCAGACTGAGCAAAATAGGGAGGGTTTTAACGAGCCTCATACTGTCCTCTTACGTTCGATAGCAGGTGTATCCTGCTTTCCTTCAGGTACGCTTTCATTCCAACGCCAGTCGATACACCGCCAGCGCCGTCGATTCTAACGGGTTGCTCGGTCTGCGCATATTCCTGCTGCGGGAACACGGTCATGCGCGTGGAAGTGATCAGGATGTCACGCTTCTTTTCGTCGGTGCGCGCAACGCGTACCGAATCGATCAGCTCGACTTCGGTGCCGCCTGAGTTCACTTCACCGCGCTCACTGGTCACGTGCCACGGGAAGTCCGTTCCGCGGTACATGTTCAGATCGGGTTTGGTCACCAGCGTGACGTCGGTTGCCTTTACGTGCTCGGCCTTTTCCGACGTCATTTCATACTGCACCTTGCCATCCGGCAGATATTGCAGGGTGTGCGTGTTGGTCGCATACCAGTCGATAGGCGTTTCCACCGAGGTGACCGGTGGTTTGTCGAGAAAGCGTTCCGGGCTGATATTCCAATAGCCGACCGCGGCGAAAATCGCAGCGATGCAGCCGAACAGCAGGAAGTTACGAAATTTTTTGCTGAACATGGTTTGGCTCACAGGTACGCGGCGTTGGCCGCATCGAGGCGGCCCTGGGCGCGCAGGATCAATTCGCAGAATTCGCGGGCGGCGCCTTCACCACCGCGAGCGCGGGTCACGCCATGGGCGTGTTCGCGGACGAAGTCGGCGGCGTTGGCCACGGCCATGCCTAAACCTACGCGACGAATCACCGGCAGATCGGGCAGGTCGTCACCGAGATAGGCAACCTCTTCATAGCTTAGGCCCAGTTGCTCGAGAAGACCGTCGAGAACGACCAATTTGTCTTCGCGCCCCTGAAACAGGTGGGGGATGCCGAGGTTTTTCGCGCGACGCTCGACCACCGGGGTCTTGCGACCGCTGATGATAGCGGTCTGCACGCCGGCGTTCATCAGCATCTTGATGCCCTGGCCATCGAGGGTATTGAAGGTCTTGAACTCACTGCCGTCTTCGAGGAAGTACAGGCGCCCGTCGGTGAGAACGCCGTCGACGTCGAAAACCGCCAGTTTGATCGCTTTGCCGCGTTGCAGCAGATCGTTACTCATTACATGACTCCTGCGCGCAGCAGATCGGAGAGGTTGAAGGCGCCGACCGGGCGATCTTCCTCGTCTACGACTACCAATGCGTTGATTCGGTGGTCTTCCATGATTTTCAGGGCCTCGGCGGCCAGCATTTCCGGCCGGGCAGTCTTGCCGTGAGCGGTCATTACCTGATCGATGGTGGCGCTGCGAATGTCGATGCTGCGATCCAGCGTGCGGCGCAGATCGCCGTCCGTGAAGATCCCGGCGAGTTTGCCGTCAGTTTCAAGAATGACGGTCATGCCCAGACCTTTACGGGTCATTTCCATCAGTGCGTCCTTGAGCAGCGTGCCGCGCTGTACTTGCGGCAACTCCTGACCGGCATGCATGACGTTTTCCACTTTCAGCAACAGGCGACGGCCAAGGGCGCCACCCGGATGAGAAAAGGCGAAGTCTTCGGCAGTGAAACCGCGCGCCTCCAGCAACGCTACGGCCAGCGCATCACCCATGACCAGCGCTGCGGTGGTCGAGGAGGTCGGCGCCAGATTCAGCGGGCAGGCCTCATGTTCGACGTGAACGTTGAGATTGACCTCGGCCGCCTTGGCCAGCGGCGATAGCGGGTTGCCGGTGACGCTGATCAGCTGGATACCCAGACGTTTGATCAGCGGCAGCAGGGTGACGATTTCGTTGGTCGAGCCGGAGTTCGACAGGGCCAGAATCACGTCATCACGAGTGATCATGCCCATGTCGCCATGGCTGGCCTCGGCCGGGTGCACGAAAAAAGCCGGGGTGCCGGTGCTGGCCAGGGTCGCGGCAATCTTGTTGCCGATGTGCCCGGATTTGCCCATGCCGACCACAACTACACGGCCCTTGCTGGCCAGAATCATCTCGCAAGCGCGTACGAAATCGGCGTCGATATGGGGCAACAAGCCTTGTACGGCTTCCACTTCGAGTTGGATGGTGCGTTGTGCCGATTGAATCAGGTCGCTGGATTGGCTCATGTCAGAAATCGTATAGCCCGATGAAAAGGCGGCGATTATAGCGGTTATGTGGCAAAGCCTCACGCAAGTTCGTCGCGCTTTGTCATTACTCGTTACCAAAACCCGGTAAAAGAGCCTGCGGACCTGTCATATCGCCGAACTCAGGCTGGTACAAGCCTTGGGCGCGTAGCCTTTGCAGTGATATAGTTCGCCGCCAGTTCGGCCTGCCCGGGATGTACGTACTTTTTAAGTAAAGACAGGCGTCCGAGTGAGAGGCTGCATCGCAAGGAGTTTAGATGAGTGCCGATAACGCCTACGCGGTCGAGCTGAAGGGAGTCTCCTTCAAGCGCGGTGCGCGCAGCATTTTCAATAACGTCGATATTCGCATACCGCGCGGCAAGGTCACCGGCATCATGGGGCCTTCCGGGTGTGGCAAGACCACGCTGCTGCGATTGATGGGCGCACAATTGCGTCCTGCCAGCGGCGAAGTCTGGGTCAACGGCCAGAATCTGCCTGCGCTTTCGCGCAGCGATCTGTTCGATGCGCGAAAGCACATGGGTGTGCTGTTTCAAAGCGGCGCGCTGTTCACCGATCTCGATGTGTTCGAGAACGTGGCTTTCCCCCTGCGTGTTCATACCGATTTGCCGGAAGAAATGATCCGCGACATCGTCCTGCTCAAGTTGCAGGCGGTCGGTCTGCGCGGAGCCATCGAGTTGATGCCGGATGAGCTGTCCGGTGGCATGAAGCGCCGCGTCGCACTGGCGCGGGCGATTGCGCTCGATCCGCAGATCCTCATGTACGACGAACCGTTCGTCGGGCAGGACCCGATCGCCATGGGCGTGCTGGTCCGTCTGATTCGCCTGCTCAACGACGCGCTGGGGATCACCAGTATCGTGGTGTCCCACGATCTGGCGGAAACCGCGAGCATCGCCGATTACATCTATGTTGTCGGTGATGGTCAGGTACTGGGGCAGGGTACGCCGGACGAGTTGATGAGCTCGGACGAGCCGCGTATCCGTCAGTTCATGACCGGCGATCCCGATGGCCCGGTGCCGTACCATTTTCCAGCGACGGATTACCGCGCAGATCTTCTGGGGAAGCGCTGATGCGCAGAATTTCATTAATAGAACGCGTGCGCCGGTTCGGCGAGGCGGCGATCGACGCCGTCGCGGTGTTCGGTCGTGCGACGCTGTTCCTGTTTCATGCTCTGCTGGGGCGCGGCGGGATCAGCGGTGGCTTCAGCCTGCTGGTCAAGCAACTGCATTCAGTCGGCGTGATGTCGCTGGTGATCATCGTCGTTTCGGGGATTTTCATCGGCATGGTGCTGGCGCTGCAGGGCTTCAGCATTCTGTCGAGCTACGGTTCGGAGCAGGCGGTGGGGCAGATGGTTGCGCTGACCTTGCTGCGTGAACTGGGTCCGGTGGTGACTGCGCTGTTGTTCGCCGGTCGTGCCGGTTCGGCACTGACTGCCGAGATCGGCAACATGAAATCCACCGAACAGCTTTCCAGTCTGGAAATGATCGGCGTCGATCCGCTCAAGTACATCATTGCCCCGCGCCTGTGGGCCGGTTTCATTTCCCTGCCGGTGCTGGCAATGATTTTCAGCGTGGTCGGGATTTGGGGCGGTTCGTGGGTGGCCGTCGACTGGCTGGGCGTGTATGAGGGCTCTTATTGGGCGAACATGCAGAACAGCGTGAATTTCACCAGTGACGTGCTCAATGGCGTCATCAAAAGTATCGTTTTCGCCTTTGTCGTGACCTGGATCGCCGTATTCCAAGGCTATGACTGTGAGCCCACTTCCGAGGGCATCAGTCGCGCCACCACCAAGACTGTAGTGTTTGCCTCGCTGGCAGTGCTCGGCCTGGACTTTATTCTGACTGCTTTGATGTTTGGAGATTTCTGATGCAAAACCGCACCCTGGAAATCGGTGTCGGCCTGTTCCTGCTGGCAGGGATCCTGGCTTTGTTGCTGCTTGCTTTGCGGGTCAGTGGTCTGTCTCCGACGTCGACCACCGACACCTATAAACTTTATGCGTATTTCGACAATATCGCCGGTTTGACGGTCAGAGCCAAAGTGACCATGGCCGGTGTGACCATCGGCAAGGTCACGGCAATCGATCTGGATCGCGACAGCTTCACCGGTCGGGTAACCCTGCAAGTGGATAAAAAGGTCGACAACCTGCCGACCGACTCCACAGCGTCTATCCTGACCGCTGGTCTGCTGGGCGAGAAGTACATCGGTATCAGCGTCGGCGGGGAAGACAAACCGCTGAAGGATGGCGGAACCATCCACGACACCCAGTCGTCACTGGTACTGGAAGACCTTATCGGTAAATTCCTGCTCAATACCGTTAGCAAAGACGCCAAATGAGGAGCTTTTGAATGATCTCTATCTTGCGACGCAGCTTGTTGGTGCTGTTGGCGGCCTTGCCGTTGATGGGTAACGCCGTGGCTGCTGCGACTTCGGCACATGATCTGGTTCAGGACACAACCACCCGGTTGCTGGCCGACCTGGCTGCCAACAAAGAGAAATACAAGCAGGATCCGACTGATTTCTACGCGGCGCTCAACACCATCGTCGGGCCAGTAGTGGACGCCGAGGGCATCTCCAAGAGCATCATGACGGTCAAGTATTCGCGCAAGGCCACGCCAGCGCAAATGCAGACCTTCCAGGAAAACTTCAAGAAAGGCCTGTTCCAGTTCTACGGCAACGCCTTGCTCGAGTACAACAATCAGGGCATCACCGTTGACCCTGCCAAGGACGAATCGGGCGATCGCACCAGCGTCAACATGACCGTCAAGGGCAGCAGCGGCGCAATCTATCCTGTGCAGTACACGCTGGAGAAGATCAACGGCGAGTGGAAACTGCGTAACGTGATCATCAACGGCATCAACATCGGCAAACTGTTCCGTGATCAGTTCGCCGACGCGATGCAGCGCAATGGCAACGATCTGGACAAGACCATCAATGGTTGGGCCGGGGAAGTGGCCAAGGCCAAAGAAGCCACCGAAAAGAACCCCGCGCAATGAATGAGGCCGCAGTTCGTATGAGTGATGTCGACGAGCTTCTGCTCAGCGGAGTGCTGGACTATCGCACCGGTGCCGACCTGCGCAAGCAAGGCCAGACGCTGATCAAGTCCAGCAAGGCTGCTTCGCTGGTGATCGATTGCTCGGCGGTGAAGAAGTCCAGCAGCGTCGGTTTGTCGTTGCTGCTGTGCTTCATGCGCGATGCGAATGCGGCCGGAAAGGCTGTCAGCATCCGCGCGATGCCCGAAGACATGCGCGAAATCGCTCAGGTCAGTGAACTGACCGAACTGTTGGCGCACCCCTGAAACAGCATCTATAAAGAAGCCCCCCGTCAGAGTCCTGCCATGCGGGGTTCGCAGGCGCGGGGCTTTTTTGTATGATGTCCGACCCGTGCGCACAGGGCGCCGATTGAGGTTGAGCATGCAGGCCGTAGAAGTGAAGAGCTTCCTTGAAGGAAAGCTGCCCGGAACGTTGGTAGAAGTTGAGGGCGAAGGCTGCAATTTCCAGCTGAACGTGATTAGCGATGAACTGGCGGCGTTGAGCCCGGTGAAGCGTCAGCAGCAGGTCTATGCCCATTTGAACCCATGGATCACCGATGGCAGCATCCATGCGGTCACTATGAAATTTTTCAGCAGCGCGGCCTGGGCCGAGCGCACCTGAGCCTTAGGGCGTCGAGATTCTTATGGATAAATTGATTATTACCGGTGGCGCTCGTCTTGATGGCGAGATCCGCATTTCCGGCGCAAAAAACTCCGCCCTGCCGATCCTGGCCGCCACCCTGCTGTGCGATGGCCCGGTGACCGTTGGCAACCTGCCGCACCTGCACGACATCACCACCATGATCGAGCTGTTCGGTCGCATGGGCATTGAGCCGGTGATCGACGAGAAACTCAGCGTCGAAATCGACCCGCGCACCATCAAGACCCTGATCGCCCCGTACGAACTGGTGAAAACCATGCGTGCGTCGATCCTGGTACTGGGCCCGATGGTTGCCCGTTTCGGTGAAGCCGAAGTCGCACTGCCTGGCGGTTGCGCCATCGGTTCGCGTCCGGTCGACCTGCACATCCGTGGCCTCGAAGCCATGGGCGCGGTCATCGACGTCGAAGGCGGCTACATCAAGGCCAAGGCGCCTGAAGGCGGCCTGCGCGGTGCGCACTTCTTCTTCGATACCGTCAGTGTGACCGGTACCGAGAACATCATGATGGCCGCGGCTCTGGCCAAGGGCCGCAGCGTGTTGCAGAACGCTGCTCGCGAGCCTGAAGTGGTCGACCTGGCGAACTTCCTCAACGCCATGGGCGCCAAGGTTTCCGGTGCTGGCACCGACACCATCACCATCGATGGCGTCGAGCGTCTGGGTTCGGCTTTCTATAAGGTCATGCCTGACCGTATCGAAACCGGCACCTACCTGGTTGCCGCTGCCGTGACCGGTGGTCGCGTCAAGGTCAAGGACACTGATCCGACCATCCTCGAAGCCGTTCTGGAAAAACTCCGTGAAGCCGGTGCAGAAATCACCTGCGGTGAAGACTGGATCGAGCTGAACATGCACGGCAAGCGTCCGAAAGCAGTCAACGTGCGCACTGCGCCGTACCCTGCATTCCCGACCGACATGCAAGCGCAGTTCATCTCGCTCAACGCCATTGCCGAAGGCACCGGTGCGGTGATCGAGACGATCTTCGAAAACCGTTTCATGCACGTGTACGAACTGCACCGCATGGGCGCCAAGATCCAGGTCGAAGGCAACACTGCCATCGTCACCGGTACCGAAGTCCTCAAAGGCGCGCCAGTCATGGCCACCGACCTGCGGGCTTCGGCCAGCCTGGTGATCTCGGCACTGGTTGCCGAGGGCGATACGCTGATCGACCGCATCTACCACATCGACCGTGGTTATGAGTGCATCGAAGAAAAACTGCAGATGCTGGGCGCCAAGATCCGTCGCGTTCCGGGCTGATTGCTGCATTGGGACACAGGGACGTGTCCACTGATTTTAAGAGTCGAGCCGGTTTCCGGCTCGATGTGTGTCCGGCGCCGATTGCGACCGGACATGAGTACCTTGATAAGGACTGACGTTTCCCATGTTGACCATCGCACTGTCCAAGGGCCGCATCCTTGACGACACCCTGCCGCTTCTCGCCGAAGCGGGCATCGTGCCGACCGAGAATCCGGACAAGAGCCGCAAGCTGATCATCCCCACGACGCAGGACGACGTTCGTCTGCTGATCGTGCGAGCCACCGATGTGCCGACCTATGTCGAGCATGGCGCGGCCGACCTTGGCGTTGCCGGTAAAGACGTGTTGATGGAATACACCGGCCAGGGTCTTTACGAACCACTGGATCTGCAGATTGCTCAGTGCAAGCTGATGACCGCCGGCAAGATCGGCGCGCCGGAGCCCAAGGGCCGTCTGCGCGTAGCGACCAAGTTCGTCAACGTTGCCAAGCGTTACTACGCCGAGCAAGGCCGTCAGGTCGACATCATCAAGCTGTATGGCTCGATGGAGCTGGCGCCACTGATCGGTCTGGCCGACAAGATCATCGACGTGGTCGACACCGGTAACACCCTGCGCGCCAATGGCCTGGAACCTCAGGAACTGATCGCCACGATCAGCTCGCGCCTGGTGGTCAACAAGGCTTCGATGAAAATGCAACACGCCCGAATCCAGGCGTTGATCGATACCCTGCGCAACGCAGTGGAATCGCGACACCGCGGCTGATTTACCTGCGCGGCCCCAGGTCGCGCCGTCTATCCGCCTCATAGCCAGAATTCTCAGGTGCCTAAGCGGATCGGATGATAGTTTCGGGCGCCTGAGTTTTTTGCCATTCCTATGAGGCTCTCGCTATGACCGCAACGACTGCAATTCGCCGACTCAACGCTGCTGACCCGGATTTCGCGCATCATCTGGATCATCTGCTGAGCTGGGAAAGTGTGTCTGACGACTCGGTCAATCAGCGCGTGCTGGACATCATCAAGGCTGTGCGCGAGCGCGGTGACGCGGCGCTGGTCGAGTTCACCCAGAAATTCGACGGCCTCGAAGTCGCTTCGATGGCCGACCTGATCCTGCCGCGCGAGCGTCTGGAACTGGCTCTGACCCGCATCACCGTGCCACAGCGCGAGGCATTGGAAACAGCCGCCGCCCGCGTGCGCAGCTACCACGAAAAACAGAAGCAGGATTCCTGGAGCTACACCGAAGCTGACGGCACGGTATTGGGCCAAAAGGTCACACCGCTGGATCGTGCCGGCCTGTACGTGCCGGGTGGCAAGGCGTCGTACCCGTCGTCGGTGTTGATGAACGCGATTCCGGCCAAGGTCGCCGGCGTGACCGAAGTGGTCATGGTCGTGCCAACGCCGCGCGGTGAGATCAACGAACTGGTGCTGGCGGCTGCGTGCATCGCCGGCGTCGACCGAGTGTTCACCATTGGTGGCGCGCAAGCTGTCGCTGCCTTGGCCTACGGTACCGAAAGTGTGCCGAAAGTCGATAAGGTGGTTGGCCCGGGCAACATCTATGTCGCCACGGCCAAGCGTCACGTGTTCGGTCAGGTCGGCATCGACATGATCGCCGGTCCTTCGGAAATCCTCGTGGTCTGCGACGGCCAGACCGATCCGGACTGGATCGCCATGGACCTGTTCTCGCAAGCCGAGCACGACGAAGACGCGCAGGCGATTCTGGTCAGCCCGGACGCCGAGTTCCTCGACAAGGTTGCGGCGAGCATCGACAAACTGCTGCCGACCATGGACCGCGCGACGATCATCGAAACCTCGATCAATGGCCGTGGTGCGCTGATTCACGTGAAGGACATGGCGCAAGCCATCGAAGTCGCCAACCGCATCGCCCCGGAACACCTGGAGCTGTCGGTCGCTGATCCACAGGCCTGGCTGCCGCAGATCCGCCACGCCGGCGCGATCTTCATGGGCCGTCATACTTCCGAAGCGCTGGGCGATTACTGCGCAGGTCCGAACCACGTATTGCCAACTTCGGGCACCGCGCGCTTCTCTTCGCCGCTGGGCGTGTATGACTTCCAGAAGCGCTCGTCGATCATCTTCTGCTCCGAGGCCGGTGCTTCGGAACTGGGCAAGACTGCATCGGTACTGGCCCGTGGCGAATCCCTGAGCGCGCACGCGCGCAGCGCCGAATACCGCATCAAAGACGAATCGAAGGGGAACTGAACATGAGTAAATTCTGGAGCCCGTTCGTTAAAGATCTGGTGCCGTACGTGCCGGGCGAACAGCCGAAGCTGACCAAACTGGTCAAGCTCAACACCAACGAAAACCCGTACGGCCCATCGCCAAAAGCCTTGGCCGCGATGCAGATCGAACTGAATGACAACCTGCGTCTGTACCCGGACCCGAACAGTGATCTGCTGAAAACTGCGGTCGCCAAATACTACGGCGTGCAGAGCAATCAGGTGTTCCTCGGCAACGGCTCGGACGAAGTGCTCGCGCACATTTTCCACGGCTTGCTGCAACACGATCAGCCGCTGCTGTTTCCGGACATCAGCTACAGCTTCTATCCGGTTTACTGCGGGTTGTACGGCATCCAGTTCGATGCGGTGCCGCTGGATACGCAGTTTCAGATCGATCCAGCCGACTACGCCAAGCCGAACGGCGGGATCATTTTCCCGAATCCGAACGCGCCAACCGGTTGCCTGCTGGCGCTGGAAGCGGTCGAGCAGATCCTCAAGGCCAGCCCGGATTCGGTGGTGGTCGTAGACGAGGCGTACATCGACTTCGGCGGCGAGACGGCAATCAGTCTGGTGGATCGTTATCCCAACCTGTTGGTGACGCAAACCCTGTCCAAGTCGCGTTCGCTGGCTGGTTTGCGCGTTGGTCTGGCGGTTGGGCATCCGGACCTGATCGAGGCGCTGGAGCGGATCAAGAACAGCTTCAACTCCTATCCGCTGGATCGTCTGGCGATTGTCGGTGCGGCGGCGGCGTTCGAGGATCGCGAGTATTTCGACAAGACCTGCCGTCTGGTGATCGAGAGCCGTGAGTGGGTGATTGCGCAATTGCAGGCCAAGGGGTTTGAAGTGTTGCCGTCGGCGGCGAACTTCATTTTCACTCGCCACCCGCAGCATGATGCGGCGGGACTGGCGGCCAAGCTGAGGGAGCAGGGCGTGATCGTGCGGCACTTCAAGCAGGAGCGGATTGCGCAGTTTTTGCGGATTTCGATTGGCACGCCGGAGCAGAATCAGGCGTTGATCGATGGGCTTGGCGACCTCTAAAAGCAAAGCCCTCACCCTAACCCTCTCCCAGAGGGAGAGGGGACTGATTGGGGGATATTGCAGAGCTTCGTCGACGTGAAAGTGCTGTACCGAATCCATAATCGACTCGGTCTTTCAGGTCGATGTACCTCACAAGACAACTCGGTCGGCCCCCTCTCCCAGAGGGAGAGGGGGCTGATTGGGGGATATTGCAGAGCTTCGTCGACGTGAAAGTGCTGTACCGAATCCATAATCGACTCGGTCTTTCAGGTCGACGTACTTCGCAAGACAACTCGGTCGGCCCCCTCTCCCTCCGGGAGAGGGCTGGGCGGGCGGCGTTTCCGATGAGGGTCTGCTCTTATTCGTGATGCGGTTCGCCAAGGAAAGTCAGTGAGGTAAACAGCCCACGACTATCCACATCCGCGCTGCCCTTCACTGGCACCTCAACCTGCGCCGCAATCACATTCAACCCTTCATTCCGCACCAACACCTGCGCCCGACCATCCTTGTCAGTCTCGGTGCTCAACGTGTTCGGCGCGCTGCGATAGTCGCCAATCAACTTCACCCCGGCCGCCGGTTTGCCATCGAGCAATACCCGCACCGGCAATGACTTGCCCGGCCCAACCGTCAGCGGATCAACCTCCGGCAGAATCAGCAACTTGATCTGATCAAGCTTGGGCAACTTCGCCCCCGGCTGATAAATCGCCAGACTGTATTTAAACGTCTCGGTTGCCTCGACAGCGCCCGGCACTTTGCTGCGGCCTTCGTTGATCCACTTCTTGTCGGTGGTTTGCGACCACATGCCGTTATTCAATGCGACGGCCATGACCGCCGGCGACTTTAAGGGCTTCAGGCGTGCGTGATCCGCCAGACGCTCGACGCTGACCGGAATCATCTTGCCGCTCGCGTCATAAGCCCACGCGCCGCTGATTTTCTGTGCCTTGAACGCGTTGTCTTCAGCGCCATGGCCATAAACCACTTCGATATTGCCGCGCCGTTGTTCGGTCCACAGGCCATGAGCCGAGACTTCCCCTGCGAACAGCGCTGCGATGAGTACAAAGGTTTTGCCGTATTGCATGGTGACGTCCTTTTACAGGTTGAGAGTCAGGCTGACAGTGAAATTGCGCGGCTCGCCGGGATTGACCCAGTAGTTGCTGTAGGAGCGCTCGTAATACTTCTCGTCGAAGAGGTTGTTCAGGTTCAGGCCGACGGTGACGTTGTCGCTGGCCTTGTAATGCGCGAGCAGGTCGACGGTCTGGTAGGCCGGTAATTCGAAGTCGCTGCCGGATTCTCCGGAGCGGTCGCCGACATAAGTGAACGCTGCGCCGACGTCCGAGCCGCGCCAATGACCATCCTGAAACTCATAAACCCCGAGCAGGCTGCCGCTGCGTTTGGCCACGCCGAGGATGCGACTGCCGGTGGGAATGACTGCGTCGCCCTTGGTCACTTCTGCGTCAATGTAGGCAAAGGCACCAATGACTCGTACAGCGTCGGTGACCTGTCCGGTGACTTGCAGGTCGAAACCACGACTGCGCGCCTTGCCCATCGCGCGGCTGGTGTCGGTGGCCGGATCGAGGGCGAGGACGTTTTCCTTGTCGATGTGGAAGAAGGCGAGGGTGCTGCTCAGGCGTTCGTCGAACAACTCGTTCTTGATGCCGACTTCGTAACCGACGCTTTCTTCCGGGTCGAAGGATTTGCCGGAGGCGTCGAGGCCGTTATTCGGTTTGAACGAGGTTGACGCATTGGCGAACAAGCCGGTATCCGGTGTCAGTTGATAGAGCAGGCCGGCGCGTTGAGTCAGAGCGTCGTGGCGCTGCTGGCTTTTCGCATTACGGCTGTGGTCGTCGATGCGCTGGTCGAAATGCTCGAAGCGCGCGCCGATCATCCCGCGCAGTTTGTCGGTGAAGACGATTTGATCCTGCAGGTTCAGTGCATGACTTTCGACCTGTTCGAAGAAGTCAGTGCCCGAGCGTGCGCCGTTGGGTTTCGGCTGGCCGTAGATCGGCTTGTAGATGTCGATGGCGTAGGGGCCGCCGGCAATGTTGGTGACGCGCTCGTTCTTGCGGAAGTTTTCGTATTCGGTTCCGATCAGCAGTTCGTGCTGCCACGGGCCGAGGTCGAACAGGCCGCGCAGCTCAAGCTGGGTAATGCTGTCGTGCCAGGTTGTGTCGCGCTCGCGATAGCGGCGGTTGACGGTGTGGCCATCGGCGTTCAACGGGCGGGATTCGGAGGCGTCACCCCAGAGTTTGCCTTCCTTGTAGTGGCTGGCCAGACGCAGCTTCCAGTTATCGTTGAGGTGATGTTCGAGCGTCGCCTGAAGCAGATTGTTGTGGTTATCGATGTTGCCGTCGTTGGGTTCACCGAGAAACGTCGAGCGCGAAACGCCGCTCCACTTGTTGTTCGGCGCGACGATACCGCGATCAAACGTGGAGCTCTGACGGACGATCTCGCTTTCCACCAACAGCGACGTGTCCGGGTTCAATTGCCAACTGATCGACGGCGCGACGAACACACGCTTGCTGTCGACGTGATCGCGAAAACTGTTGTTGTCTTCGACTGCAAGGTTGATTCGCGAGAGCACATTGCCCTGATCATCCAGCGGTGTGTTGAGGTCCAGCGCGGTGCGATAACGGTCCCAACTGCCGGCGCTGGTTTGCAACGTCGTGAACGCTTCGGGCTGCGGTTTCTTGGTGACGATGTTTACCGTGCCGCCGGGATCGCCTCGGCCATACAGACTGGCGGCGGGGCCTTTGAGCACTTCGATGCGCTCGATATTGGCTGCATCCGGTGTGCTCGGATAACCACGATTGGCGCTAAAGCCGTCCTTGTAGAACTCCGATGTGGTGAAACCGCGCACGCTGTATTCGTACAGCGTCAGGCCGCCGAAGTTGTTTTGCTTGGATACGCCGCCGGCGAAATCCAGTGCGCGCTCGACGCTGGTGCTGCCCAGATCCTTGAGCACGCTGGCCGGTACGACGCTGATGGCTTGAGGAATATCGCGGATCGCGGTGTCGGTTTTTGTTGCGCTGGACGAGCGGGTGGCGCGATAGCCCTTGACCGGACCGGTCGGCGATTCGTAGTCGGAGATGACGCTGATGGCGTCGAGTTCAAGCGGCTTGGGCTCTTCGGCGAAGGCTGGATCGACCAGCAGACCAAGACTCAGGCCGAGCAGGGAGGCCTTTGTTCGAGACGACATGTTATGTTGTTCCAATTATTAGAATTGAAACAATATAACATGCCTGTTGAGAATGTCTTTTATTCGCGCGGCTGGCGCGAAAAAAGTTTTATTCTTCTTTTTCTTTCACCGGCGCCGGTGGTGGGCGCAGGCCGATTTCAGCGGTGAGCTTGATCTCTTTGCCGTTGCGCATCACCTGAATCGTCACCTTGTCCGTCGGTTTGATCCGTGCAACCTGGTTCATCGAACGACGGCCATCGCCCGCAGGCTCGCCATCGATGCTCAGAATCACGTCGCCCAATTGCAGGCCGGCCTTCTGCGCCGGGCCATCGCGGAAGATCCCCGCCACGACAATCCCCGGACGCCCGGACAGACCAAACGACTCAGCCAATTCCTGGGTCAGCGGTTGCACTTCAATGCCCAGCCAGCCACGAATCACCTGACCGTGTTCGATGATCGACTTCATCACTTCCATCGCCAGTTTCACCGGAATGGCAAAACCGATGCCCTGCGAGCCGCCGGACTTGGAGAAGATCGCCGTGTTGATGCCGGTGAGGTTGCCGTTGGCATCGACCAGCGCGCCGCCGGAGTTACCCGGGTTGATCGCCGCGTCGGTCTGGATGAAGTCTTCGTAGTTGTTCAGGCCCAACTGATTACGCCCGGTGGCGCTGATGATGCCCATGGTCACGGTCTGGCCGACGCCGAACGGGTTGCCGATGGCCAGTGCGACGTCGCCGATGCGGATATTGTCGGAGCGGCCGACGGTGATCGCCGGCAGGGTTTTCAGATCGATCTTCAACACCGCGAGGTCGGTTTCCGGGTCGCTGCCGATGACGCGGGCGAGGGTTTCGCGACCGTCCTTCAGGGCCACGACGATTTGGTCGGCGCCGCTGGTCACGTGGTTGTTGGTCAGGATGTAGCCTTCCGGGCTCATGATCACGCCGGAGCCGAGGCTCGACTCCATGCGTTTCTGCTTCGGCGAGTTATCACCAAAGAAGCGGCGGAACTGCGGATCTTCAAACAGCGGATGCGCGGGTTTGTTGATGACTTTGGTGGTGTACAGGTTGACCACCGAAGGTGCGGCGATGGTCACCGCATCGGCATAGGACACCGGCCCCTGCTGCACGCTGGTGGTTTGCGGGGCCTGTTGCAGGTTGACGTCGAGGCTCGGCAGCCCGACCCACTGCGGGTAACGCTGAATAATCAACAGAGCGATAAGCACGCCGGCCAACAACGGCCAGCCCATAAAACGCAGCGCCTTGAACATTAAGCACGTCCTGGAAGAGTTGCAGGCGGGGTCAGACCGCCCATAATGTCGCGCATTATACGAGGCCGCGCGAGCCTCTGAACGGGATATTTAGGAGTCTTTCATGGCCGTTGCCCTCAGCACCCTCGTCGAAGAAGCCGACCGTTACCTCGGCAGTGCGAAAATTGCCGATTATTGCCCGAATGGATTGCAGGTCGAGGGCCGTCCGCAAGTGATGCGCATCGTCAGCGGCGTCACGGCCAGTCAGGCGTTGCTGGACGCTGCCGTTGAGGCCGGGGCCGATCTGGTGCTGGTGCATCACGGTTACTTCTGGAAGGGCGAGAACCCGTGCGTTACCGGCATGAAGCAGCGCCGATTGAAGACCTTGCTCAAGCACGACATCAGTCTGCTCGCTTACCACTTGCCGCTGGATCTGCACCAGGATGTCGGTAATAACGTGCAGCTTGCTCGCCAATTGGACATCACTGTGGAAGGCCCGCTGGACCCGGACAATCTGAAAATCGTTGGTCTGGTCGGGTCTTTGAAAGAACCGCTGACCGCACGCGATTTCGCCCGCAAGGTGCAAGAAGTCATGGGCCGCGAACCGTTGCTGATTGAAGGCAATCCGATGATTCGTCGGGTCGGCTGGTGCACCGGCGGCGGTCAGGGCTATATCGATCAGGCCGTCGCGGCGGGCGTCGATCTTTATCTGAGCGGTGAAGCGTCCGAGCAGACCTTCCACAGCGCCCGCGAAAACGACATCAGCTTCATCGCCGCCGGTCACCACGCCACCGAACGCTATGGCGTGCAGGCGCTGGGCGACTATCTGGCGAAACGCTTCGCCGTCGAACACATCTTCATCGACTGCCCCAACCCGATCTGAAAACCACCGCAAATCCCCTGTAGGAGTGAGCCTGCTCGCGATAGCGGAGTGTCAGTCACCGCTATGTCGAATGTGACAACGCTATCGCGAGCAGGCTCACTCCTACAGGGGGCATCGCCCAAACGAGTGGGCATATTCATATACCCTTTCGATCTAGTTGGCGTCCTGATTAGAAGAGGCCGCTGTGCTAGGATTTCTCGCTCGAACACGGCCCGCTGGCCGTTCATAAGAAAGTTTTCGTGAGTAGCCATGGTCGACAAACTGACGCATCTGAAACAGCTGGAGGCGGAAAGCATCCACATCATCCGCGAGGTGGCCGCCGAGTTCGATAACCCGGTGATGCTGTACTCCATCGGTAAAGACTCCGCCGTGATGCTGCACCTGGCACGCAAGGCGTTCTTCCCGGGCAAACTGCCGTTTCCGGTGATGCACGTCGACACCCGCTGGAAATTCCAGGAGATGTACAAGTTCCGCGACAAGATGGTCGAAGAACTGGGCCTGGACCTGATCACCCACATCAACCCCGATGGCGTGGCGCAGAACATCAACCCGTTCACCCACGGCAGCGCCAAGCACACCGACATCATGAAAACCGAGGGCCTGAAACAGGCGCTCGACAAGCATGGTTTCGACGCAGCGTTCGGCGGCGCCCGTCGCGATGAAGAGAAATCCCGTGCCAAAGAGCGCGTGTACTCGTTCCGCGACAGCAAGCACCGCTGGGACCCGAAGAACCAGCGCCCGGAGCTGTGGAACGTCTACAACGGCAAGGTCAACAAGGGCGAATCCATCCGCGTATTCCCTCTGTCGAACTGGACCGAGCTGGACATCTGGCAGTACATCTACCTCGAAGGCATCCCGATTGTGCCGTTGTACTTCGCCGCCGAACGCGAAGTGATCGAGAAGAACGGCACGCTGATCATGATCGACGACGAGCGCATCCTCGAGCACCTCTCCGATGAAGACAAAGCGCGCATCGTCAAAAAGAAAGTGCGTTTCCGCACCCTTGGCTGCTACCCGTTGACGGGTGCCGTGGAGTCCGAGGCTGAAAGCCTGACGGACATCATCCAGGAAATGCTCCTGACGCGAACTTCCGAGCGCCAGGGCCGTGTCATCGACCACGATGGCGCAGGCTCGATGGAAGATAAAAAACGTCAAGGCTATTTCTAAGGGGCTGTCATGTCGCATGTTTCTGATTTGATCAGCGAGGACATCCTCGCCTACCTGGGCCAGCACGAACGTAAAGAGCTGCTGCGCTTTTTGACTTGCGGTAACGTCGATGACGGCAAGAGCACCCTGATCGGGCGCCTGCTGCACGACTCGAAAATGATCTACGAAGATCACCTCGAAGCGATCACCCGCGACTCGAAGAAAGTCGGCACCACCGGTGACGATATCGACCTGGCATTGCTGGTCGACGGTCTGCAGGCCGAGCGGGAGCAGGGCATCACCATCGATGTTGCCTACCGCTATTTCTCCACCGCCAAGCGCAAATTCATCATCGCCGACACCCCCGGCCATGAGCAGTACACCCGCAACATGGCCACCGGTGCGTCCACCTGTGACCTGGCGATCATTCTGGTCGACGCGCGTTACGGCGTGCAGACCCAGACCCGTCGCCACAGCTTTATCGCCTCCCTGCTGGGGATCAAGCACATCGTTGTCGCCATCAACAAGATGGACTTGAAGGGCTTCGATGAAGGCGTGTTCGAGTCGATCAAGGCTGACTACCTGAAGTTCGCCGAAGGCTTGAAGATGAAGCCGACCAGCATGCACTTCGTGCCGATGTCTGCCCTCAAAGGCGACAACGTGGTGAACAAGTCCGAGCGCTCGCCTTGGTACAAAGGCCAGTCGCTGATGGAAATCCTCGAGACCGTGGAAGTCGCGGGCGATCGCAACTTCACCGATCTGCGTTTCCCGGTGCAGTACGTCAACCGTCCGAACCTGAACTTCCGTGGTTTCGCCGGCACGCTGGCCAGCGGCATCGTGCACAAAGGCGACGAAGTCGTGGTGCTGCCGTCGGGCAAGAGCAGCCGGGTGAAATCCATCGTCACCTTCGAAGGTGAGCTGGAACACGCCGGTCCAGGTCAGGCTGTCACGCTGACCATGGAAGATGAAATCGACATCTCCCGTGGCGACCTGTTGGTGCATGCCGACAACGTGCCGCCAGTCACCGACAGCTTCGAAGCGATGCTGGTGTGGATGGCTGAAGAGCCGATGCTGCCGGGCAAGAAATACGACATCAAACGCGCCACCAGTTACGTGCCGGGCTCGATTGCCAGCATTGTCAACAAGGTCGACGTGAACACCCTTGAAGAAGGCCCGGCGAGCGCGTTGCAGCTCAACGAAATCGGCAAGGTGAAGATTGCGCTCGACGCGCCGATCGCCCTCGACGGTTACGAAAGCAACCGCACCACCGGCGCGTTCATCATCATCGACCGTTTGACCAACGGCACTGTGGGCGCCGGCATGATCGTCGCGCAACCGGTGACGCATGGTACTGCCACGCACCACGGCAAACTGGCGCACGTGGCCACGGAAGAACGTGCCCAGCGTTTCGGCCAGCAACCGGCGACCGTGCTGTTCAGCGGTCTGTCGGGCGCGGGCAAGAGCACGCTGGCTTATGCGGTTGAACGCAAGCTGTTCGACATGGGCCGTGCGGTGTTTGTGCTGGATGGTCAGAACCTGCGTCACGACCTCAACAAAGGTCTGCCACAGGATCGCGCTGGTCGTACCGAGAACTGGCGTCGTGCTGCGCACGTTGCGCGTCAGTTCAACGAAGCCGGTCTGGTGACGTTGGCTGCGTTCGTTGCACCGAGTGCCGAAGGGCGTGAGCAAGCCAAGGATCTGATCGGCAAGGATCGTCTGCTGACGGTCTACGTGCAGGCCTCGCCGGCTGTCTGCGCCGAGCGTGATCCACAGGGTCTGTATGCCGCCGCTGGCGACAACATCCCGGGCGAATCCTTCCCGTACGACGTGCCGCTGGATGCCGATCTGGTGATCGACACGCAGACGCTGAGTCTGGAAGACAGCGTCAAGCAAGTGCTGGATCTACTGCGCAAGCGCGGCGCGATCTAAGCACTGAAGCAGCGGCAAGCTTCGAGTTTCAAGCTGCAAGAAAAAGCCCGCCGATGAGTAATCATCGGCGGGCTTTTTTATTCGGGCATACGGCGATTCGTGATCGTTCCCACGCTCTGCGTGGGAACGCAGCCCGGGACGCTCCGCGTCCCATCTAAAGCGGACGCAGAGCATCCAGTGAGGCATTCCCACGCGGAGCATGGGAACGATCATACGGAAGGGTATTCGCGGTGCATCTGTTCGAGCAGCGCATCCTTGTCCAGCCACAGCTGATTGATCCAGCCCTGAAACTGCAGGCGATACTCGCCGTCCTGATCGTAATTCTTGCCAATGAACTGCTGCGGAATCTTCAGCTCTTCAAAGTGCACCACCACATCGCGCACATTGCCGCAGAGCAAATCCCAGAACCCCGGACGTCCTGCCGGATAGTGGATGGTCACGTTGACGATCGACTCCAGCTGTTCACCCATCGCATCCAGCACAAAGGCAATGCCGCCCGCTTTGGGCTTGAGCAGATATTTGAACGGTGACTGCTGCTGCGCATGCTTGCCTTCGGTGAAGCGCGTGCCCTCGACGAAGTTGAAAATCCCCACCGGATTATTGCGAAACTTCGCGCAGGTTTTGCGCGTGGTTTCCAGGTCTTTGCCTTTCTTCTCCGGGTGCTTGGCCAGGTAGGCCTTGGAGTAGCGCTTCATGAACGGAAAACCGAGCGCCCACCACGCCAGACCGATCACCGGCACCCAGATCAGCTCCTGTTTGAGGAAGAATTTCAGCGGCTGAATCCGACGGTTGAGCACGTATTGCAGCACCAGAATATCGACCCAGCTCTGGTGGTTGCTGGTGATCAGGTACGAGTGCTGATAGTCGAGCCCTTGCAGGCCGCTGAGGTGCCAGCGGGTACGGCGCACCAGATTCATCCAGCCCTTGTTATTGCTGATCCATGCTTCATGGGTGTGGCTCATCAGCCAGCCAGCGATGCGCTGGGTGAGCGCGAACGGCAACGCCTTGACCAGCGCCACGCAGAACAGAAACGAGCAGAGCAGAATCGTGTTGAGCGCCAACAGCAGCGAAGCGATCACGCCGCGCACGGGTGCAGGTAGAAAATCCAGCATTTACACATCCATAGGTCGGTTGGCGGCTTGAATCGCGGTGAGGGCGATGGTGTAGACGATGTCATCGACCTGCGCGCCGCGCGGCAAGTCATTCACCGGTTTGCGCAGGCCTTGCAGCATCGGCCCGAGGCTGACGCAGTCGGCGCTGCGTTGCACGGCTTTGTGCGTGGTGTTGCCGGTGTTCAGATCGGGGAACACAAACACCGTGGCGCGTCCGGCGACCTGGCTGTTCGGCGCCAGTTGCCGGGCCACGTCGGCGTTGGCAGCAGCGTCGTATTGCAGCGGACCGTCGATCAGCAGCGAGTGCTGTTGCTCGTGGGCGAGGAGGGTGGCCTCGCGGACTTTTTCGACTTCTTCGCCGGTGGCCGATTCGCCGCTGGAATAACTGATCATCGCCACGCGCGGGGTGATGCCGAATGCAGCGGCCGAGTCGGCGCTTTGCAACGCGATCTCGGCCAGTTCCGTAGCGCTCGGGTGCGGATTCATCACGCAATCGCCATACACCAGCACTTCTTCCGGGAACAACATGAAGAACACCGACGACACCAGCGTGCAGCCCGGTGCAGTCTTGATCAGCTGCAGGGCCGGGCGGATGGTGTTGGCCGTGGTGTTGATCACGCCGGAAACGAGGCCGTCGACTTCATCCAGTGCGAGCATCATGGTGCCGATCACCACGGTATCTTCCAGTTGCTGCTCGGCCATCGGTGCATTGAGGCTTTTGGTTTTGCGCAGGGCGACCATCGGCTCGACGTAGCGCTCGCGGATCAGGTCGGGATCAAGAATCTCCAGCCCCGGCGGCAGGACGATGCCTTGAGCGCGGGCGACGGCTTCGACGTCTTCCGGTTTCGCCAGCAACACGCAACGGGCGATCCCGCGCTCCTGACAGATCGCCGCCGCTTGCACAGTGAACGGCTCGCTGCCTTCGGGCAGAACGATGCGCTTGTTCGCCGCTTGCGCGCGTTGAATCAATTGATAGCGGAACACCGCTGGCGACAGGCGCATTTCCCGTGGCGTGCCGCAACGCTGGTGCAGCCATTTGGCGTCGAGATGGCTGGCGACGAAATCGGTGATGATCTCCGCGCGCTCGCGGTCGTCGATCGGGATTTCCTTGTTCAGGCCGTTGAGCAGGTTGGCGGTGTCGTAGGAACCGGTGCTCACCGACAACACCGGCAAACCAGCCTGCAAGGCGCCACGGCACAAATCCATGATGCGCGGATCGGGCAGGGTGTCGCTGGTCAGCAGCAGGCCGGCCAGTGGCACGCCGTTAATCGCCGCCAGACTGACGGCGAGGATGATGTCGTCGCGATCGCCCGGGGTCACCACCAGTACACCGGGCTTGAGCAGCTCGACGGTGTTACGCATGGTCCGCGCACAGATGATGATTTTGGTCATCCGCCGGGTTTCGTAATCACCGGCGTTGAGCACTTGCGCGCCCATCAGATCGGCGACGTCGCGGGTGCGTGGCGCGTTAAGTTCAGGCTGATACGGAATGCAGCCGAGCAAGCGGAAATCACCGCTGCGCAGCAACGGCGAATGTTCCTTCAGACGCGTGGCGAAGGCGTCCATGCTCTCGTCGGTCTTGACCTTGTTGAGGATCACCCCGAGGACTTTCGGGTCTTTCGGCCCGCCAAACAATTGCGCCTGCAACTCGACGCGGCCGGAGAGTTCGGCGAGTACTTCGTTTTCCGGCGCCGAGACCAGAATCACCTCGGCATCGAGGCTCTTGGCCAGGTGCAGGTTGACCCGTGCGGCATAACTGGCGCTGCGGGTCGGCACCATGCCTTCGACGACCAGCACGTCTTTGCCAATGGCCGCTTGCTGATACAGCGTGATGATTTCTTCGAGCAGCTCATCGAGCTGACCATCGCCGAGCATCCGCTCGACGTGGGCCAGGCCGAGCGGTTGCGGCGGTTTCAGACCGTGGGTGCGCGCCACCAGTTCGGTAGAACGCTCAGGGCCGGTGTCACCCGGATGCGGCTGCGCAATCGGTTTGAAGAAACCGACTTTCAGCCCGGCGCGTTCAAGCGTGCGCACCAGCCCGAGGCTGATGGAGGTCAGACCCACGCCAAAATCGGTGGGTGCGATAAAAAAAGTTTGCATGCGAATTCTCTAAAGTTGCATGGCAATGGCGTCAGTCTATGTCTGGCTGACTACCGAAATTCAGTCGCCAAGGTTATCGCTAACCGAGCCTTGTGCGCACCAACCGCAGGCAAAGGGTTGGCCTATTTTTTCAATACGTTGCGCCGGGTCCAGCACCCAGGCGCGTGATTGCCATGGTGGTTGATGGCGCAGGTGCTGGGTGTGGCCACAGGAAAGCTCGACGACCCAGTGGCCGTCCTCGTCCTGATGGAAGCCTGCGATCGTCGAAACCCGTTTGTCCGGGTTGTGTTCGCTTTCGCGCGATTGCTTCGCTAAACTTGGCCTTTCTATATTCTTATGCAAAAGGTCTCGCCCCATGCTGATCGCCGCCAATAAGGCTGTCTCCATCGACTATACCCTGACCAACGACGCTGGTGAGGTCATCGACAGCTCCGCCGGCGGCGCTCCGCTGGTCTACCTGCAAGGCGCAGGCAACATCATCCCGGGCCTGGAAAAAGCTCTGGAAGGCAAAGCTGTTGGTGACGAGCTGGAAGTTTCCGTTGAACCGGAAGACGCTTACGGCGAATACGCCGCTGAGCTGGTCAGCACCCTGAGCCGCAGCATGTTCGAAGGCGTTGACGAGCTGGAAGTCGGCATGCAGTTCCACGCTTCGGCGCCGGACGGCCAGATGCAAATCGTCACCATCCGTGACCTCGACGGCGACGACGTGACGGTTGACGGCAATCACCCACTGGCCGGTCAGCGCCTGAACTTCAAAGTGAAGATCGTTGACATCCGTGACGCCAGCCAGGAAGAAATCGCTCATGGCCACGTCCATGGCGAAGGTGGCCATCACCACTGATTTTCTGCGCTAAGCTTCGAGTACTGGAGAGGCGCCTGCGGGCGCCTTTTTAGTCCGCGGCTGTCCTTGGTGACCTCGCCAAGTGGCTGTTTCGAGTAGAACACGGGAATCTTGGAGTTCGTCATGAGTGCTTTTCACGACCTTAAGTTGACAGCCCTGGATGGTCAGGAGCTACCGCTGGCGCCGTTCAAGGGCCAAGTCGTGCTGGTGGTCAACGTCGCCTCCAAATGCGGCTTGACCCCACAGTACGCGGCGCTGGAGAACCTCTATCAGCAGTTCAAAGGCAAAGGCTTCAGTGTGCTGGGCCTGCCGTGCAACCAGTTTGCCGGCCAGGAACCAGGTACCGAACAGGAAATTAAGGATTTCTGCAGCCTCAACTATGGCGTGACGTTTCCGTTGTCGAGCAAGCTTGAAGTCAACGGTCATGATCGTCACCAGCTCTACCGTCTGCTGGCGGGCGAGGGCGCGGAGTTTCCCGGTGATATCACCTGGAATTTCGAGAAGTTTCTGCTTGGCAAGGACGGTCGGGTGCTGGCCCGGTTTTCGCCGCGCACGGCGCCGGATGATCCGACCATTGTTCATGCGATTGAAAAAGCGCTGAGCTGAAACAGCAAGATCAAAAGATCGCAGCCTTCGGCAGTTCCTGCTGGTGACCTCAAACCCCATGTAGGAGCTGCCGAAGGCTGCGATCTTTTGCTTTGCGTCTTTTAATCCTTAATCACCCAAATCAATAGTGCTGTTCAAAGGGTGCGCGCCTCCATATTATCGCCGTCATAAAGCCTTCTCTGTGGAGCCCTTCGATGCCCGTTCAAGCCTTGTTCAAACCGTTCCACCTCGGTGCCCTCGAACTGCCGACCCGCGTGGTCATGGCGCCGATGACTCGCTCGTTCTCCCCGGGCGGCGTGCCTAATTCGAAAGTCATCGAGTACTACCGTCGTCGCGCGGCGGCCGGTGTCGGCCTGATCATCACCGAAGGCACCACCGTCGGCCACATCGCCTCCAACGGTTATCCGAACGTGCCGCAGTTCTTTGGTGACGCGCCATTGGCCGGCTGGAAAAAAGTTGTCGACGCTGTTCACGCTGAAGGCGGCAAGATCGTTCCGCAACTCTGGCATGTCGGCAGCGTACGCCGTATCGGCACCGAGCCGGACGCCAGCGTGCCTGCTTACGGCCCGTCGGAAAAACTCAAGGACGGTCAGGTCGTGGTGCACGGCATGACCAAACAAGACATTCAGGACGTGATCGCCGCGTTCGCTCAAGCGGCCAAAGATGCACAAGGCATCGGCATGGACGGCGTGGAAATCCACGGCGCCCACGGTTACCTGATCGACCAGTTCTTCTGGGAGGGCAGCAACCAGCGTACCGACGAATACGGCGGCAGCCTGGCCAACCGTTCGCGTTTCGCCATCGAACTGATTCAAGCCGTACGTGCGGCGGTCGGCGAAGGTTTCCCGATCATCTTACGTTTCTCGCAATGGAAGCAGCAGGATTACACCGCGCGTCTGGTGCAGACTCCGGAAGCGTTGGGTGAGTTTCTCAAGCCGCTGTCCGACGCTGGCGTGGATATTTTCCACTGCTCGACGCGGCGTTTCTGGGAGCCGGAGTTCGATGGTTCCGAGCTGAACCTGGCAGGCTGGACCCGCAAACTCACCGGCAAGCCGACCATCACCGTCGGTAGCGTCGGTCTTGATGGCGAGTTCCTGCAGTTCATGGTCAACACTGACAAGGTCGCGCAACCGGCCAGTCTGGAAAACCTGCTGGAGCGCTTGAACAAGGAGGAATTCGATCTGGTGGCGGTGGGCCGTGCGCTGCTGGTCGATCCGGACTGGGCGCAGAAAGTCCGCGAAGGGCGTGAGCAGGATATTCTGCCGTTCAGCCGCGAGGCGTTGATGACGCTGGTTTAACCAGCGGCTGTACTGACGCCATCGCGAGCAGGCTCGCTCCCACAGGTTTCTCTGCTGTTCACAAAATGTGTGTTCACTGAAGATCCCCTGTGGGAGCGAGCCTGCTCGCGAAAGCGGTTCTAAGGTCAGCAAAGATTCAAGGCAATGTTTGCGCATTCGGGACAACCAACTCCCCTACACAAGCCCCGCGCAAATGCTTTTCAAACTGCTCGATAACCGCCGGCCAGCCCTGGCGACTCGCATGCTGCCGCGCATTCAGGCGCACACAGCGCAGCCGCTCATCCTCTTCCAGCAACCACGCCGCCGCCTCGCAAAACGCCTGCTCATCACCCGGCATCGCCAACACGCCGTTGTAACCGTGGCGAATGTGCTGCGCCGCCGCAGCCTGATCGTAAGCCACCACACCCAGTCCCGAGGCCAGTGCTTCCAGTACCACATTGCCGAAGGTTTCGGTCAGACTCGGAAATAGAAACAAATCTCCAGACGCATAGTGCGCCGCCAACGCCTCACCGCGTTGTGCACCGCAGAAGATCGCTTCGGGCAATTGCTTTTCCAGTGCCAGCCGTTGCGGCCCGTCGCCGACGACGACCAGTTTCAGGTTGCGCTGTGGATAAGTGTCGCGCAGTTTTTCGAAGCAGCGTTTGAGCAGACCAAGGTTCTTCTCCGGAGCGAGTCGTCCTACGTGAATCACCGCAATGTCCTGCTCGGACAGGCCCCATTGCTCACGCAAGGCATTCAACCGTTTGCTTGGATGAAACAACTGGCTGTCGACACCGCGCGACAACAGCGCCAAACGCTCGAAGTGGCGCCGCTCCAGTTCCAGGCGTTGGCTGACACTCGGCACCAGGGTCATGGCCGAGCGATTGTGAAACCAACGCAGATAATGCGTAAGCATCCGGGTCAGCAGACCGAGCCCGTACTGGCTGGTGTATTGCTGAAAGTTGGTGTGAAACCCGCTGACCACCGAAATTCCCAGGCGCCGCGCCGCACGCAGCGCCGACAACCCGAGCGGGCCTTCCGTGGCGATGTACAGCACATCCGGGCGCTGACGTTTCCAGCGCCGCAGCAGTTTGTGCATCGACGACTGACCCCATTGCAACCCCGGATAGCCCGGCAGCGGCCAGCCCCGGCACAGCAGCAACGCATCGTCTTCACTGTGTTGCGGATCGCCAGCCTGACGCGGGCGCACCAGTTCCACTTGGTGGCCACGCGCGCGCAGCCCATCGCACAAGCGGCCAAGAGTATTGGCCACCCCGTTGATTTCCGGTGGGAAGGTTTCGCTGATCAGGGTGATGTGTAGAGCTGTCGTCATGACCTCAGTGTCGACTGAGGCCATGTCGTGCTTGTGACGTTCGGATGATGGATTTGTGACGTGCTCAGCGTTGAGTGACGAGATTCTCAGCACCGCGCTCACGCACCCAGAACAACGTCGCACCGGCCACGGCCGCCGGCATCATCAGGATGTTAACCACCGGAATCAGCAACACCAGATAGACGATTCCGCCAAAACTCATGCTCTGCCAGCGCTTCTGCCGCAGCCAGGCGAGCATTTCGTTCCAGCCCAGTTTGTGGTTGTCCGCCGGGTAGTCGATGTACTGGATCGCCATCATCCACACGCCGAACAACAACCACAGCGGTGCGGCAATGATGTTCACCACAGGGATGAACGAGAGAATGAACAGGCCGATGGCGCGCGGCAGGAAGTAGCCCAGTTTGCGCATTTCCCGTGCAAGGGTGCGCGGGACCATGGCGATCAACTCGCCCCAGCTGAACGCCGGGAAATCATCAGTGCCGCGCACCACCACTTCGACTTTCTCCGCGAGAAAACCGTTGAACGGTGCGGCGATCACGTTGGCGAGCATGGTGAAGGTGAAAAACACCATCAATGCCACCAGCACCACAAACAGCGGCCAGAGTACGTAGCTGAGGAAACTCAGCCATTCGGGCAACGACGGCATCAGCGTATCGACCCACAGGCTGAACTGGTGGCCGGCCAGATAGATCAATCCGACGAACAGCACCAGATTGATCGCCAGCGGCAATAACACGAACAGGCGCAAGCCTGGGCTCAAGACCAGTTTGAGGCCTTCGCGCAGGTATTGCGGGCCGGACAGAACAGGGGCGGGCATAAGGTGCTCCGAGCAAGGGAAAACGCGCCGACCTTACCGACTTTGCACCGGGGGCGAAAGCGCGGCAGAGCGATCGACATTCACTGTAACAAAGACGTCCATCTCGTCAGTGTGTCGGCATAGAGACCACCTATGAGCTGGATTGTTAAACCGTATTTCCTTAATCTTGCCCCCCTCGATACGCTGCACCCAACTTTTTACAGGACTGTCGAGCTCAAGCCTTCCCCAAGGTTTTCCACAGTCCTTTTTTATTCCCGCCGGCAGTCCGGCGATCCGGGCCTGTTTTTCCGCCCGGTCAACAGGAGCAGGTCATGTCTGAAGTCCGTCATTCGCGAGTGATTATTCTCGGTTCCGGCCCTGCCGGTTACAGCGCTGCGGTATACGCGGCCCGCGCCAACCTCAAGCCACTGCTGATCACCGGCATGCAGGCTGGCGGTCAACTGACCACCACCACTGAAGTCGACAACTGGCCGGGCGATGTCCACGGTCTGACCGGTCCGGCACTGATGGAACGCATGCGCGAGCACGCCGAGCGTTTTGAAACCGAGATCGTTTTCGATCACATCAACGCCGTCGACTTCGCTGCCAAGCCTTACACCCTGACCGGCGACAGCGCGACTTACACCTGCGACGCCCTGATCATCGCCACCGGCGCCAGCGCGCGTTACCTGGGTCTGCCGTCGGAAGAGGCGTTCATGGGCAAAGGCGTTTCGGCCTGCGCGACCTGCGACGGTTTCTTCTACCGCAACAAACCTGTTGCCGTGGTCGGCGGCGGCAACACGGCTGTTGAAGAAGCACTGTATCTGGCCAACATCGCCAGCACCGTGACCCTGATCCACCGTCGCGAAACCTTCCGCGCCGAGAAGATCCTGATCGACAAGCTCAACGCTCGCGTGGCCGAAGGCAAGATCATCCTCAAGTTGAACGCCAACCTGGACGAAGTCCTGGGCGACAACATGGGCGTGACCGGTGCGCGTCTGAAGAACAACGACGGCAGCTTCGACGAAATCACTGTCGACGGCGTGTTCATCGCCATCGGCCACACCCCGAACACTTCGCTGTTCGAAGGCCAGTTGACCCTGAAAGACGGTTATCTGGTGGTGCAGGGCGGCCGTGACGGCAACGCGACTGCAACCAGCGTCGAAGGCATCTTCGCCGCCGGTGACGTGGCTGACCACGTTTACCGCCAGGCCATCACCTCGGCCGGCGCCGGCTGCATGGCGGCACTGGACACCGAGCGTTACCTGGACGGTCTGCAGAACGCTTCGTTCTAAGATCGCAGGCATAAAAAAACCGGCCAGATTGGCCGGTTTTTTTGTGCCCGAGAATCACAGTCACCACGGATCAAATGTGGGAGCGAGCCAGCTCGTGAATGCGGTGTATCCGTCGACATCAATGTTGAATATCAGTCCGCATTCGCGAGCAGGCTCGCTCCCACAGGGATTTTGTGTGGATAGAAGGATCAGCGGCGGGTCAGGGGTTGCGCGGTGAATTTGACGCCGGCCAGACCGTGCTGGATCAACGCACGAATATTGCCGTGATCACTGCCCTCAGGGGTCGCGACCACCGAACGATAATGCTCGCCGAACGCCAACAGCGCTTCCTCATCGCTCAGACCTTCCAGCAGCGCCAGACCCAAGGTCTTGCACGAACCTTCGTTCTGCCCGGCGGCACTTTCCACGCCACCGTTGTTGAACGCCTGCGGCTGATAATCGTAGCCGGCGGCGATGAAGGCCAGGGTGCCGGCGAAAGCGTGTTCGCCGCTGTTGAGGCTGGCGCGCAGGGTGTTGAGGTCACTCATGGGTTTTTCCTTTGGCGAACGCTGCTTGCTGTTCAGCGTTGGCTTCTTGCTGAAATTGGGCTTTCCACTCGGCGTACGGCATGCCGTAAACCACTTCGCGGGCGTCATCGAGGCTGACCTCGATCTGGCGCTCGTCAGCTTCGGCCTTGTACCACTTCGACAGACAGTTGCGGCAGAACCCGGCAAGGTTCATCAGGTCGATGTTCTGTACATCCTTGCGGCTGTCCAGGTGTGCGACCAGCCGGCGGAAGGCGGCGGCTTCGAGTTCGAGGCGTTGTTGCTCGTTCATGGGAGTCTCTGCGAGACAGCTTCAAGCGACGAGCTTCAAGCTGCAAGATGGTTGGCGGTGATACCAAGTTTACAGCTTGGTGCTTGAAGCTTGAAGCTAGCGGCTCGCTGCAAGCGTGATTGACACCGATTCGGCAAAACGCAGCGCATGCGGCTTGTCGACTTCGACTTCGGCGTACAGCACCGAGCCATTGCTCATTACCAGATCGAGCAGCTCCTGAGTCAGGCGTTCGAGCAGTGCAAAGCGGTTGCCTTCGACGTGGGCGATGATCGCTTTGGTGATCGTGCGGTAGTTCAGCGCGTGGTCGATGTCGTTGTCACGCACCGCTTCCTGCGCGGCATACAGGATGGTCAGGTTGATCAGCACATCCTGCTTGTTGAGGATTTCGTCCTCGTTGATCCCGATAAAGGTGCGCAAGCGCAGATCCTTGACCCGGATGCGCGCCATTCCCGGTTGAAGTTGTGGCATTTACTTGCTCCGTCCAATCAATTGCAGGAACTCCTGACGGGTGTTGCTCGACTCGCGGAACGCGCCGAGCATGACCGAGGTGTTCATGGTCGAATTCTGTTTCTCGACACCGCGCATCATCATGCACATGTGCCTGGCCTCGATCACCACGGCGACGCCGGCGGCTTCGGTGACCTGTTGCACCGCATCGGCGATTTGCCGGGTGAGGTTTTCCTGAATCTGCAGGCGCCGGGCGAACATGTCCACCAGTCGCGCGATCTTCGACAGACCCAGTACTTTGCCCGTCGGAATATAAGCCACATGGGCCTTGCCGATGAAGGGCAACAGGTGATGTTCGCACAACGAGTACAACTCGATGTCGGCGACGATGATCATTTCGTCGCTGTCGGAGGCAAACAGCGCGCCATTGACGATCTCGTCGACGCTCTGTTCGTAACCGTGACACAGGTATTGCATGGCCTTGGCCGCGCGCAGCGGGGTGTCGAGCAATCCTTCACGATCGGGATCTTCACCGAGGCCGATGAGGATTTCGCGGTAATTCTCGGGCAGTGAGCGGGCCATGGAAATCCTCGCAGGCAGGCGTTATTTGAGGTGCCGTCCGCCGTTGACGGTCAGGGTCGTACCGGTGACATAGGGGTTGTCGAGCAGATAGCGCAGGCTCTGGTAGACCACTTCGCTGCCGGGTTCGATGCCCAGCGCGGATTTGGCCAGGGCCTTGGCGCGGTACGCCGCGTCGTCGTCGGGATTGAACAATAGCAGGGCTGGTGCGATGCCGTTGACCTTGATCGCCGGCGCATAGCGAGCGGCGAAGGACAGCGTCAGGCTGTCGAGCCCGGCTTTGCTGGCGCAATAGCCGATGTGCTTGCTGCTGCCTTTGCGAGTGACATCGTCGCTGATATGGATGATGTCGGCGGGCGTCGAGCGCTGCAGCAATTCGCCACAGTGCAGATTGATCAGATACGGCGCGAGCATGTGCAGGTTGAACATGCGCGTGAACGCTTCGGCTTCGCTGTCCGGAATTTCGGCCAGCCACTCGGAGGCGTTGTGCACGATGGCGCGCAGGCGGTCGGTGTGGGTTTTCAGTTCGTTGATGAAGGCGAGAATCCCGGCTTCGCTGGAGAAGTCCGCGAACAGGCCGGCGGCGCCCAGATCTCGTAGCGTCTGTACGCCGGGGCGTTCGCTGCGGTAGGTGAAGATGACGCGATAGCCGTCCTCGAGTAACCGCTGCGCGCAATGCAGGCCGACACGCTGGCCAGCACCGGTGATGAGGATCGGGGCGGAGGAATCAGGCATGAACGGCTCGCATCGAGGTGGGAGCAAAAACTATAACAGCGACATGGCTTGCCCACCTATCGTCGGCTGTCCCCATGACTGTGGGAGCGAGCCTGCTCGCGAAAGCGGTGTCTCAGTCGACATCAATGTTGAAGGTCAGTCCGTATTCGCGAGCAGGCTCGCTCCCACACAGAGATCATCGATTCTGTGCGGAAGACGTCACTGGCAACGGGCGCACCGGCGTGCTGTTCAGCCAGTTCGCGAGCAACCGCGTCGACAGCGGAATAAAGAGGTAAACCATCAGCGGCGTCAGGCACGCCGTGCTGATCAACACACGCGGCAACAAACTCATGTCAGCGAGCAACGGCCCGAGGACAAAGTTGAACAGCAATGACACCGGAAAGAACGCCAGCCAGATCGCGACAGCCTGCTTCCAGCGCGGTGGCCGCTGACCGGCTGCGCCAAACCAGCCTTCGATGCCGCTGACCCGATGTTCCTTGGGGTGGGCGAACAGGTCGCTGCCACGATCCAGCCACGCCGTGCGTGAAGCCGAATGCTCCCACGCATGCAGCGTCTGTTCATCGACGAAACGGAAAATGATTTGAAACTCGTTATCACCGGGCGGCGGAGCGAGCACGCCAGAGCCGAGATAACCGGGAAAGTCAGTGGCCAGTTGTTCGCCTTCGCGCAGCCAGGCGATCAAATCCTGATAACGGCCGTCGGCGACGCGACGGGCAACCATCAGCGTGACGGGGGAAGTAGACATTTTGTATCTCCGTATTTCGAGTGCGTCACTCCGGGTAGGAGTTTCGCCTGACGCAGAGCCGGGGTAGAGGCCTGCGTTTTTCAACAAGCAAGGATTATTCCGGTTTTTCACGATTAAACCAGCGACTTTCGTCGCATTTCATCACTTGAACCCCATTGGGGCATAAGCGTTAGAATGGGATCCAATTGAACCGACATGGAAGTTGAACGCCATATGCCTGTCATCACGGATGCAAGCCCCGCTTCGCAGGCATCTGTCGCGCTCGAGCGTGCCGATCTGTTCCCGATCCGTGAGGTCGCACGCCTGACCGGTGTCAACCCGGTGACCTTGCGTGCCTGGGAGCGGCGCTATGGTTTGATTCAGCCAACGCGCACCGAAAGTGGGCATCGGCTCTATTCGATGACCGATATCGAGCGCGTGCGCAGCATCGTCGACTGGATTGATCGCGGTGTCGCCGTGAGCAAGGTCGGCAAGATCCTCGCCAAGACCGAGCCGATGAAAGTGCTGGCGCACATCATCCCCGATGATCTGGTGCAGGCCGATTACCTGCAGTGGCAGGAGCAGATTCAACAGGCGGTCAGTGCATTTGATGATCAGCAACTGGACCGCGTCTATGGGCAGATTTTCTCTTCCTACGCACTGCCCGTGGTATTTCAGGACATCCTCATGCCGTTGTGGCTGCAATTGTTGCAGCGCCAGGAGGCTTTCGGGCAAACCAGCGAGTGGCTGTTCTTCGATGGATTCCTGCGGGCGCGGGTGTTGCAGCGGATTGTCATGCTGCGCGGCACGCAACCGCGTCGAGTGATCGTCAGCGCGCTGGCCGGGCAATGTCGGGAACTGGAATTGCTGGTGGCGGCGCTGTTTCTCAGCGATAGCAATGCCGGTGTCAGGGTGTTGACCACGGGGCAGCCGTTCGATGAATTGACGCTGGTGTGCGAAAAGATCAAACCTGATGCACTCGTGCTGTTTTCCAATCACGCGCCCAGCGCCGAATTGCCTCGACGTCTGAACCGGTTGGCGTTAAGCCTTGATTGTCAGTTGATGCTGGCGGGCGATGCTTCAGATCTGGCGCAGGACAGTCTGGCCGGCTCCTCTGTTGCATGTCTTGGAAACGAAGGGGCGAGCATGCGTCAGCGCATGCTGCAGTTTCTTGCAGGGAATCTTGATACCTGAAACTCAGGTGTGAAGGGCAGGATGCGTCAGGCGATGTTGCTGCAGGATGAACTGACGCAGCCGCTCGGTTTCGTCGGTATCGGTCTGGCTCAACTCGTAGGCGTAGAACCCGCTTTCGGTTTCACATTCGAAATTGCCACGCAATGAAATCCGCTCATAACCCGAAGGGCTGAACCACAGCGCGAAATGCTTGGGTGGTTTGGTCTTGTTGCGCACTTCCAGCAGCACACCTTTGTGCGAAACCTCGTGCACAAACAACATGCCCGGCTGGCCTTTGGCGTTTTCCAGAGCTACTGGCTCTTCGAGAGTCAACCGCCATGGCCGCACCATCGGGCCGTCTTCATAAATGCTCGGCACGCCAAGACGCAGATGCAACGCGTGAAACTCGTCTTCCACCAGATGCAGCGGGAAGGTCATCTGCTGGTTTTCGAAGTTGGCCTGAATGGTCACTTGCTCGTGAGCGGCCAGGCGGGTGAGCAAATCGCGGATCTGCGAACCGCCGTTAACCAGCAGACTCGACGTCGCATCCCGCACGTTCAGTTGCGGGTTGTGCTGCATGGTCTGGATGAAATCCAGCTCGTCCTGAGTGAGGAGGGCGTCGCGCTGCATGGCTAACTCAAAAGATATAGTTACAAAGTTATTGGTGATTGTAGTTAATGACAATTAGTTCGCGATTTTGTTTTGACCGTTTGTCGTTTTCACCGCAGCCAGTTCAGCTTCGAGGGCCGCGACCTGAGCTTCCAACTGCGCCACACGCTGCTGAGCCTTGACCTGAACAGTCACGTCTTTTTGTACGCCGACGAAATAAGTCTGACCGTCGTCGGCGTTTTTCACCGTTGAAAGCGACAGTTCATTCCAGAACGGCGTGCCGTCCTTGCGATAGTTGCGCAGGATTTCCCGGCACGATCCGCCGCCGCGCAACGTGTCGCGAATCAGCTCCAGGTTCTCCTGGTCGCGGTCCCCGGACTGCAGGAAACGGCAGTCCTGATAGAGGATTTCTTCGCTGGTGTAGCCGGTCAGACGTTCAAAGGCCGGATTTACGTAAATCAGGATGTTGTCCTGCTCACCTTCTTTTTCAGCGACCACGATGCCGTCGTTCGACGCGTTGATCACCATTTGCAACAAGCTTGCGTTGATCATCTTTGAATCCTTTCAGAGTTGTCAGTGGCTCGCATTCTAGAAGAACCGTAGGCGCTGTCTACTGGCCATTATCGCCAGTTGAGATTCAATCGCAGCTTTGCGTTGGAGGCTGTTACTATCGCCGCTCTTTTTTTCAGTTTCAGGATCAGATTGATGAAAGTCGCCATCCTCTCCGGTTCGGTCTACGGCACCGCCGAAGAAGTCGCCCGTCACGCCCAGAACCTGTTGAAAGCCGCCGGCTTCGAAACCTTCTACAACTCGCGCGCCAGCCTGGCCGACATTCAGTCGTTCGCTCCTGAAGCGTTGCTCGCGGTGACTTCCACCACCGGCATGGGCGAGTTGCCGGATAACCTGCAACCGCTGTACTCGACCATTCGCGATCAGTTGCCAGCCGCGTGGCGCGGTTTGCCGGGCGCAGTGATTGCCTTGGGCGACGCCAGTTACGGCGACACCTTCTGCGGTGGCGGCGAGCAAATGCGTGAGCTTTTCGGCGAACTGGGTGTGCGCGAAGTACTAGACATGCTGCGCATCGACGCCAGCGAAAGCGTCACTCCGGAAACCGACGCCGAGCCTTGGCTGGCGCAGTTGATCGACGCGCTCAAGGGCTGATCGGCCGTTCGCGCAGCAAGTCCAGCCACGCCTGCGCCGCTTTCGACAAGTACGCGCCCCGGCGCCAGATGAACGCGATGTCCCAGCGCAGATAATCCGGCGCGCGCAAGGCCAGGCGTACAACGCCCGGCCGCACCAGACCGCGCGCGACCACGCTGGGCAACAGCACCACGCCTTGCCCGGCGGCCACCAGCGCCGCAAGAAAGTCTGCCTGACCGCTGCGTCCGCCTTCCTTCGGCGTGAAACCCAGTTGCTGACACGCCTGCAGCAAGCGGTCGTTGAGCACGAAACTGCGTTGATAGAGCAGAAAGGGCGTCTCGGCCAATTCCTCCAGACCAATCTCGCCTCGATCGGCCAGCGGATGATCCACCGGCAGCAGGGCGTCGAGTTGCTCATCGCAAAACGGCTGCCAGTCGAATTGTGGATCCTTGGGCAACAGACTGCCGCCCAATTCCAGCTCCCCGCTCAACACTGCCTGCTCGATATTGCGACTGCCACCCTCCAGCAATTGCACGCTGATATTCGGATAGCGCCGACGGTACTCGGCAAACAGTCCGGCGAACAGCGCGTCACTGCCCAGCAGTGGCAGGCCGAGACGTAACTCTCCACGCGCCAGATGACTGAGGTCGTCCAGTTCAACCAACAGCTCGTTGCGTAAACGCAGCATCGCTTCAGCGCGTTGCAGTACCACGCTGCCAGCGGCGGTCAGGCGCAACTGCGAACCGAGCCGTTCGAGCAACGGCGTGCCGAGGCTCTGCTCCAGTTGTGCGATTTGTTTACTGACCGCGGACTGGCTGATGTGCAGGGTTTTTGCGGCTTGAGTGAAACCGCCCTGGTGCATGACTTCGACAAAACTGCGCAGCTGTTTGAATTCCATTGCCTGATTCCATTTTGGAATGGTGTTGAGTCTAACAATTCGCTTCGGGGATGGCAGGCCGCTTCGTAAAATAGGCCTCTGTCAGGAGCACAATCATGAACGCCGCCCGTCTCAAGCACTTTTTCCGTCTCTTTGTCGAACTCGCCGTGTTACTCGGTCTCTACCTGCTCGGCTGCCAACTCGCCGCATGGCTAACCTGGCCGATTCCCGGCGGCGTGATCGGCATGGCGCTGTTGCTGTTGGCATTCGCTTTCGGCTGGGTCAAACCGGCGGCGCTGCAATTGGGCGCGGGTTTGCTGATGGCCGAGATGCTGCTGTTTTTCATTCCGGCACTGATGAGCTTGCTCGACTACGGCGCGTTGCTGCGCAATGACGGCTGGCGGATTTTGCTGGTGATCGCGGCCAGCACTTTGATGGTGATGCTGGTGACTGCGTTCACCGTGGAGCTGGCCGTGCGCGCGAGGCGTTCCCATGAAGCTTGAATGGATGCCGATGTTCTGGCTCGCCTTCACCTTGTTGGCGTATTTGTTCAGCCGCTGGATTTATCGGCGCACCGGCCGCTACGTGTTGTCACCGCTGATTCTGGTCCCGGCGCTGTTGCTGGCGCTCGCCGTGCCGCTGCACACCGCGTATGCCGAGTATTCGAGCAACACCCACTGGCTGATGCTGGTGCTGGGCCCGGTGACCGTCGCCTTCGCCGTACCGATCTGGCAGCAACGCCGATTGTTGATGCGGCACTGGTCGGCACTGATGCTGGGCATGGTTGCCGGCAGTGCGGCATCGATTGGTACGTCGTTCGGTCTGGCCAAAGCATTGGCGTTGGACAGTTCGGTGACAATGTCACTGGTGCCGCGCTCGATCACCACACCGTTCGCCATGCCGCTGGCGCAAAATCTGGGGGGCGTGCCGGAGTTGACGGCGGTGTTCGTAATGTTCACCGGCGTGTTCGGTGCGATGCTCGGCGGCGTGCTGTTGAAGTGGTTGCCGTTGCGCAGTGCCTTGGCGCGTGGGGCGCTGTTCGGGGTTGGCGCGCACGGTGCCGGCGTCAGTCGCGCCCATGAAGTGGGCGGCGAAGAGGGCTCTGTCGCCGGGCTGGTGATGGTATTGACCGGCTTGCTCAATCTGTTTGCCGCACCTTTGTTGGCGTCGTTGCTTTGACATGGATCCAAGCTGTTTGCATGAGTGACCCGCTCAGTCATCAAGCTGGCTGCCAATGCAACTACGCGATCCTCTGCGCCTGACTAGACTGCTCACACGTGCAGAACAATAAGAACGCAGAGGTGCATACAGTGAGCGTAGCCCCCGTCCAATCGTCCCTTAATGTCAAAGACCAGGTCAGCGCCGCAGAGTGGCAGACCCGGGTCGATCTCGCCGCTTGTTATCGTCTGGTCGCCGCCCATGGCTGGGACGATCTGATCTTCACGCATATTTCTGCCAAGGTGCCGGGCACCGAAGATTTCCTGATCAACCCGTTCGGTCTGATGTTCCATGAGATCACCGCGTCGAGCCTGGTGAAAGTCGATCAGGCCGGCAACAAACTCATGGACAGCCCTTACGAAATCAACCCCGCCGGCTACACCATCCACAGCGCCGTGCACGAAGTGCGGCACGATGTGGTTTGCGTGCTGCATACCCACACCGCGTCCGGTGTCGCGGTGTCGGCGCAAAAGCAGGGCGTACTGCCGATCAGCCAGCAATCATTGTTCGTGCTGTCGAGCCTGGCCTATCACGCCTATGAAGGCGTGGCGCTGAACCACGAAGAGAAGGCGCGCTTGCAGGCCGATCTGGGCGAAAACAATTTCCTGATGCTGCACAACCACGGTTTGCTGACCTGTGGCGGCACCATCGCCGACACCTTTTTGATGATGTTCACCTTCCAGCGCGCCTGCGACATTCAGGTCATGGCGCAAACCGGCGGGGCTGAACTCATCGCCATCGAACCGCAAATTCTGGCAGGCGCCAAAGCGATGATCGCTGGCGTCACCAAAAGTGCTCAAGGCATGGGTGGCGCGCTGGCCTGGCCAGCGTTGCTGCGCAAACTCGATAAACAAGACCCCGGATATAAACTCTAATGCCTCTTGCCGAGATTCCTCTGTGTGTCTGGCGTAAACGCAGCCAGGCGTTTGTCTTTCGTGGTCAGCCAATCCGTTACTGGACGGCGGGGCAGGGTGAGCCGCTGCTGCTGATTCACGGCTTCCCGACCGCCAGTTGGGACTGGCATTACCTGTGGCAGCCACTGGCCCAGCGTTATCGGGTGATCGCCTGCGACATGCTCGGCTTTGGTGATTCGGCCAAACCGCTCAATCACACCTACAGCCTGCTGGAGCAGGCTGACCTGCAACAGGCATTGCTCGCGCATTTGCAGGTTGAACAACCGGTGCATGTGCTGGCGCATGATTACGGTGACAGCGTTGCCCAGGAACTGCTCGCCCGGCACTACGAAGACAAGATCGAGGTCGCCAGTTGCGTATTTCTCAACGGCGGATTGTTTCCGGAAACCCATCGTCCGGTGTTGATGCAGAAATTGCTGCTCAGTCCGCTGGGCTGGATGATCGGCCGCGCGTTCACGCGCGATGCGCTGGTGAAAAGCTTCCGGCAGATCTTCGGCCCGCAGACCCGGCCGACTGAAAGTGAGCTGGACGATTTCTGGAGCCTGGTCGACAGCAATCGCGGGCCACGGATCATGCACAAGTTGATCAGCTACATTCCCGAACGCCGGGTGCAACGTGATCGCTGGGTGATGGCGATGCAGCGGGGCGAGATTCCGTTGCGGGTGATCGATGGTGAAGTCGATCCGATTTCCGGGGCGCACATGGTCGAGCGTTACCGCGAGTTGATCCCGGACGCGGACACGGTGCTGTTGCCGGGCATTGGTCACTATCCACAGACCGAAGCGCCGGTGCAGGTGCTCAAGCACTATCTGGCGTTTCGCGATCGTTTTGTGCTGCCACCGCGCAAAGTCGCCTGCTCCTGAAAGATCAAAGGATCGCAGCCTGCGGCAGCTCCTACACAAATCCAATGTAGGAGCTGCCGAAGGCTGCGATCTTTTGATCTTTTGTTTCTTTGACGGCCTCATCATCCCCCAACCTTATCGCACACCATTCAGCCTCCGCCGTATTCATTGTGACCAAAAGCTGTGTGCCTGACACTCAGGCTCAATACTGGCCTGCTGGAGTTGCTGCGATGAATGAGTCTGTGCGTTTCGAAGATAAAGTCGTCATCGTCACCGGAGCCGGTGGCGGCCTCGGACGCGCCCATGCATTGTTGTTTGCCAAGCAAGGCGCCAAAGTGCTGGTCAACGACCTCGGCGGCTCGACCCAGGGTGAAGGCGCCAATGCCTCAGCCGCCGACCGTGTGGTGGCGGAAATTCGTGAGGCCGGCGGTATCGCCGAAGCCAACCACGACTCGGTCACCGACGGCGACAAACTCGTACAAAACGCCCTCGACGTCTTCGGTCGCGTCGACGTCGTGGTCAACAACGCCGGCATCCTGCGCGACAAGACCTTCCACAAAATGGACGACGCCGACTGGGATCTGGTCTACCGCGTCCACGTCGAAGGCGCCTACAAAGTCACCCGCGCCGCGTGGCCACATATGCGCGAGCAAAACTATGGCCGGGTGATCTTCACCGCCTCCACCTCGGGCATCTACGGCAACTTCGGCCAGTCCAACTACGGCATGGCCAAACTGGGCCTCTACGGCCTGACCCGCACCCTGGCCATCGAAGGCCGCAAGAACAACATCCTCGTCAACGCCATCGCGCCAACCGGCGGCACGCGCATGACCGAGGGCCTGATTCCGCCGCAGGTGTTCGAGCAATTGAAACCGGAACTGGTCAGCCCGTTGGTTGTGTATCTGGCGAGCGAACAATGCCAGGAAACCTCCGGGCTGTTCGAGGTCGGTGGCGGCTGGATGGGCAAGGTGCGCTGGGAGCGCAGCCTCGGTGCCGGTTTTGATCCTCGGGTGGGTTTCTCGCCGGAAGATGTCGCGGCGCACTGGCAGCAGATTTGTGATTTCGAAGGGGCGGCGCATCCGAAGGACAATATCGAGGCGCTGAAGGAAATGATGGCGAATTTGCAGAAGTATTCGTTGTAAATGGAGAACCAAGCGAGCAGGCCAAGATGCCTGCTCGCTTGGTTGTTATTCTTCAGGTTTGAAGCTAGGTTTTCCGTTGGCAGCGCGCCATTGTTTTATCGCTGTCAGCACACCAGTAGGGCTGTCTTCGACACCGTCTTCAGGATAATACAAAATATTTGTCCCATTGGGATGCTGCGATGTATCCACAATGTTATCGACTATCGCGTCGTGTTCTTTTTCTGAGGAGTAATTTCCCTCAAATAATCTGTTGATAAGGCTCGCATATTCCGACTCTGTGTACTCTTCAAGTTTGCTTTTTAGTTTGATCATGGAGTCTCGCCTTTTTTGGAATGTGCATCGATATGCTGCTTCGGTGTTAATAGGGTCAGGTTGGATATATCGTAGACTGAGCCACCCTCATTTATCGGATTGATATGGTGGATTTCAAATTTTCTTCTCTTGCCAATGTGTTCTGCAATGTCTGCACTTGGTGACAGGCCTTTGCTCATATCAATTTTGTTAATTTTAGTGAACTGATTGGCTAAGGATTTTTCGTTTGCTACGGCCTTCCAAAACGCCTTTCGAAAAGCCCTGAAACTCGAAAACTCCCGTCCTCTCAGCTTATCCGCGATCTGCATCGGAATAGGTGCACCTTGCGGTGTCGCAGCGGCCCCCAACCAATTGCCCGAAACCGGTTGTCCGATACCGCTGGCAAAGCCGGGATCCTGCCGCCGATCCCTGAACATCGTGAAAATCGGCGGGATTCCGGAGTCGACCGGAAAGACCGTGATCCATCCACCAAAACCATACAGATCCATCTCGGGAAATGGATCGATCCGTCCGCTGTCGGGTGTGACATTCGCGCCTTCATAGATTGGCAAGTCTGGATCGGCGACAGGTAATTGCGTCGAAGGATTTGGCGGTTCCAGCAACGGCGTCCAAGTGATTACAGGGCCTTTGGCGTCGGTTGCAGAGGCGGAGGAAACGTAAACGTTTTTAAGTGCGTCAAACCGCGCTGATACAACCGGCACTTTGCTGGGCACAGTCACTCCATCGGTGCTGACGACAACCACTTCGACTTTGTTGCCTATCGTCCTTGAGCCAAGCCTGACCGGCAGATCGACGTCTGCGCCTATCCTTGCCAGTTCGTAGAGATCGTCCTCCAGATCAGGAGCAAGGTCGGACAGTGGCACGCTTGCAGCAAACAGATCGCCGTTGCCCAGCTCGGAGGGAATGAGCAAAGCGGCAAATCCCACCAGCACCGGGACTGCGCTGGTCGAAATCGCTGCAATCGCGATGGTGACGGCCGAGCGCAGTGACGTTCTGAGTGCTTGTGTGGTTACCGAGTTGTGGCTTATCGCGCCGAGTGTTCCCGAGAACGCGGGGCCGAACGCCGCGTGGGAACCGAAATAGGCGAATTCAGGACTATTCCAGCGTGCTTGTGTCTGCGTGTGCCAATGGGCGTGCATGCGTGCTTGCTCAGCACGCTGCTGGGCCTCTGCCTTGGCTTGCTTGCGCGCTTGCCGCTGGCGTTTACTTTTTGCCGCTCTTGCGGCTTTTTGCTGTTGTTCAAGGCGAGCCTTTTCAATCTCCAGTTGCTTTTCCTGTTCTATGCGCAACCTTTGCACTTCAGCCTGACGTTCCGCCAATGCCGTCAATTTTGCCTGTTCAGAGGCTAATTGCCGTGCAGCAGCTTCGGCAGCGATTCGTGCTTGCTCGGCTGCCTGCCGCTGAGCCTGTGCGAGCGCAGCGAGCCGTGCTTGTTCGCGAGCCCGAACTTGCTCCTGTTCTAGGCGTGCCGCTTCGGCCAATTCTCTCTGGCGGTTTTGTTCGGCGGCGATGCGAGCATTTTCGCCAGCCACGCGCTGGGCCTCTGCCGCTGCCGCTTGTGCCTGATCATTGCCCTGCACAGCAGCCAGCCACCTGTGCACATCGATTTGCTGTTGATTAAGCAGATGAATGGTTTGCAACAGTAAATTTGCTTCGTGTGCCGCCCTGTACGATACGACCCAGGCATCAGCAATACCCAGAACATAAGTTCGTCTGCTGTGGCTGACTTTTACGTAATAGTCATGAAAGTTTTTATTAAGCGGGGAGTCCCCAAAAAACTGATTGGCTACTGCTGTTTTCTGATGATACTCGGCTGTTTTTCTGGCGATTAACGTGTGGCGAACTTGCAGCTCCCGCATGATCGCCTGCGCGGGAGGAAGCGGGTGAGTCGTGCCTTCCAGGCGTGTCGCGGCCAGCTCCTGTTCAATTGAATGGGGCATTTGCTCTGTGCGAGTTTTAAACTCGTGAGTGATTTGCGCCGTGTGGTCGTTAAATTCAGCAATATTGGCTCGAGTGGCGCTGACCGAATCGAACGCTCCGCTGTTCGGAATGTTCGTAATAGTCGCAGGTGTTATGGGTATTCCGGCGGGTGCTATTGCCGTTGTATGGACAGCTTCGGTCAATTCCCATGGTGGAGGCTTTTGCATATTCATATCCTTTTGAATGTGCGCGATAAGTCGCCGGCAAGTCAGTGCGGCCAATAGTGACGTCCATGTCACCGGCGAGTGTTTGAGGCGTTTCAAGTTACAACAGATTTCAGGTTGCAAAATCTGAGAACTTCGTAAGTAAACAGGTTTTGTTTTGGAAGAACTTTCCAGGACTTTCAATTTGTCGGTCATCGTTCTCCTGCGAACAGAGAAACGTCCGACATTGTTCTCGGAAGTTTTTCGCTGAGTGAGGCGTTTAACTTTTCATCAGGCATAAAAAAGGCCGCTGCAAACGCAGCGGCCAAGGTAAGACGTTGGATCAAGGAGCTACAAATCAACGTCAGTGAACACCGGGGCGATAAACCGAACTTTCGATTTATCTGAAATCTGTTGCCAATCGCTTCAGTCATTCAGCGGAGTTGGCTTCGTGCGTTACGGCGTGTCCCGTGAAAGCGCGTTCAGAATAAGGTCTTGAGCGCGTAGGAAAAATACCGATTCCGGACATGCACTGTTGCGGGGCATGCAACAGTCCCACGAACCCATGCGCACCATGCGTGGCACTGATGATCGTTCATCCAGCCGATCCATGAGCGGCGCAAAGCCCCGTCCCGCAAGGCCATTCATCCTTTCGAGCGACAATACGAATACCTCCTTGGTGCGCTTATCGACGCGGTTGCCCGGCAGTAGGGTGGGGCCTTCTGTCACTCACCGGGGAAGACGCATGACAAAAACAACAATGCGCGCCATCTTCACACCGCAGGCGCTGGCAGCCGCGGTGGCTTTGGGTTGCTGCGCCCAGGCGCAAGCGGTTGCGTTCAACATTGGCGAAATCGAGGGCACCTTCGACTCGTCGCTGTCGATCGGCGCGAGCTGGGGCATGCGCGATGCCGACAAATCGCTGGTCGGCACAGTCAATGGTGGTACCGGGCAATCCTCGACCGGTGATGACGGGCGTTTGAATTTCAAGAAGGGCGAGACCTTCTCGAAAATCTTCAAAGGTATTCACGACCTTGAACTCAAGTACGGCGACACCGGCGTCTTCGTACGTGGCAAGTACTGGTATGACTTCGAGCTGAAGGACGAAGACCGCGAGTTCAAGCCGATCAGCGACAGCGGCCGCAAGGAAGGCGCGAAATCTTCCGGCGCGCAGATCCTTGATGCATTCGTCTATCACAACTATTCCATCGCCGATCTGCCGGGCACCGTGCGCGCGGGCAAGCAGGTCGTGAGCTGGGGCGAAAGTACCTTCATCGGTAACTCGATCAACAGCATCAACCCGATCGACGTTTCGGCGTTTCGTCGTCCCGGTGCGGAGATCAAGGAAGGCCTGATTCCGGTCAACATGCTGTTTGGCTCGCAAGGCCTGACCGATCAACTGACCGTTGAAGGTTTCTACCAACTGGAGTGGGACCAGACCGTTCTCGACAACTGCGGCACCTTTTTCGGAGTCGACGTCGCGGCGGACGGTTGCAACAACGGCTACACCGTCGGCAACCCGGCAATCGCACCGTTTGTCCCGCTGACCCAGGCTTTTGGCCAAGGCATTCAAGTGACTCGCGAAGGTGTGGTGATCCCCCGTGGCGGCGACCGCGATGCGCGGGATTCCGGGCAGTGGGGCACGGCATTGCGCTGGCTCGGGGACGACACCGAATACGGTCTCTACTTCATGAATTACCACAGCCGCACGCCGACGGTTGGCACTACGACGGCCGGTCTTTCGACATTGGCAGCATTGCCGGGCATGGTCGGCATCGCCAATGGCCTGGCCCCCGGCAGCGGTTCCGGTTTGGCCCAGAGCGTGATGCTCGGACGCGGCCAGTACTACCTCGAATACCCGGAAGACATTCGTCTGTACGGCGCGAGTTTCTCCACCACGCTACCCACCGGCACCGCGTGGACCGGTGAGATCAGCTATCGCCCGAATGCTCCGGTTCAGGTCAACACCAATGACCTGACGCTGGCGCTGCTCAACCCGATTGCCGGTGGTACGGCTTCGCCACTTTCGACGTCGCCGGGCTCTGACAACAAAGGCTATCGGCGCAAAGAAGTCACGCAGATCCAGAGCACGCTCACGCATTTCTTCGATCAGGTCTGGGGCGCTCAACGGTTGACCCTGGTCGGTGAAGCCGCGGTGGTGAGGGTTGGTGGCCTGGAGTCGCGCAACAAGCTGCGTTATGGCCGCGACTCGGTTTACGGGCAGTACGGTTTTGGCGGCGACACCGACGGTTTCGTGACCTCGACCTCGTGGGGCTACCGCGCCCGGGCGATCCTCGATTACGCCAACGTGATCGGCGGGATCAACCTCAAACCCAACCTGTCGTGGTCGCATGACGTCGCCGGTTATGGCCCCAACGGCCTGTTCAACGAAGGCGCGAAAGCGATCAGCGTCGGCGTCGATGCCGACTACCGCAACACCTACACCGCGAGCCTCAGTTACACCGACTTTTTCGGTGGCGACTACAACGTCCTCGAAGACCGTGACTTCGTGGCCCTGAGCTTCGGCGTGAACTTCTGATCTGCCCGAGAAGGATGACTGCAATGCGCAAAATGATTCTGCAATGTGGCGTGCTGGCCCTGAGTCTGCTGGCGGCCAACGTGATGGCGGCGGTGTCGCCGGATGAGGCCAACAAGCTCGGCACCAGCCTGACGCCGCTCGGTGCCGAGAAGGCCGGTAACGCCGATGGCTCTATCCCGGCATGGACCGGCGGCATCCCGAAAAATGCTGCAGCGGTGGACAGCAAAGGCTTTCTCGCTGACCCGTTCGCCAATGAAAAACCGTTGTTCACCATCACCGCGGCCAACGTCGACAAGTACAAGGACAAGCTCTCCGATGGCCAGGTAGCGATGTTCAAGCGCTATCCGGAAACCTACAGGATCCCGGTCTATCCGACTCACCGCACCGTCGCCGCACCGTCGGAAATCTACGAATCGGCCAAGCGCAGTGCGCTCAACGTGACCACCATCAACGACGGTAACGGCCTGGCCAATTTCACCGGCAATCGCTATTACGCCTTCCCGATTCCGAAGAACGGCGTCGAGGTGTTGTGGAACCACATCACCCGTTATCACGGCGGCAACGTCAAACGCATCATCACCCAGGTCACCCCGCAGACCAACGGCAGCTATACGCCGATCCGCTTCGAAGAAGAGATCGCCGTGCCGCAACTGATCAAGGATATCGACCCGGAAAAAGCCGCCAACGTGCTGACCTTCTTCAAGCAGTCGGTGACCGCGCCAGCGCGTCTGGCCGGTAACGTATTGCTGGTACACGAGACCCTCGATCAGGTGAAGGAACCGCGCCTGGCGTGGATCTACAACGCCGGTCAGCGCCGCGTGCGTCGTGCGCCGCAAGTAGCCTATGACGGTCCGGGCACCGCTGCCGATGGCCTGCGCACTTCAGACAACTTCGACATGTTCTCCGGCGCACCGGATCGCTACGACTGGAAACTGGTCGGCAAGAAGGAAATGTACATCCCGTACAACAGCTACAAACTCGATTCGCCGAAGCTCAAGTACGACGACATCGTCAAGGCCGGGCACATCAATCAGGATCTGACGCGCTATGAGTTGCACCGGGTCTGGGAAGTGATCGGCACCGTCAAACCGAATGAGCGGCATATCTACGCCAAACGCCACATGTATATCGACGAGGACAGTTGGCAGGTTGCACTGGCCGACCACTACGACGGTCGCGGTCAACTCTGGCGCGTAGCCGAAGGCCACTCTGAATATCACTACGAGCATCAGGCACAGGCATACACACTGGAAGCGCTCTACGACATCATTGCCGGTCGCTACATTGCCTTGGGGATGAAGAACGAAGAGAAGCACAGTTACGAATTCGGCTTCGAAGCCAAGGCTGCCGACTACACGCCAGCGGCCTTGCGTGCAGAGGGTGTGCGGTAACGGTTCTGATACATCAGTTGCACAAAAGGCGACCGCTCGGTCGCCTTTTTTATGGACGCCAATCAGCGCGCTGAATACTCGTCAACAAGCGCGCGGGAGAGGGCTAGGGTGAGCGCACAACGATAAGAAGGCTCACTCGATGACTGCCATGACCCCGTGCCTGGATCGACCCGGATTTTTGCCCAGACTTTCTTCACATCATCAGCTTCGCAGTCGCTTGAGTGCGCCTCTTCTGGCTTCGAACGCGCGGGTCAGGCTGTTGTGCGCCCCCGCTGGCAGTGGCAAAACCGCACTGCTCAGCGAATGTTTTCTGCAGGTGCGTGCAGACTGCGAGACGATTTGGCTGCCGCTGGCGGGAGCAGCGCTCAGCCGCGAGGAGTTTTGCCTGCGTCTGACTCGGGCGCTCGGGCTGGTCGAAGACCTTGACGCTACGCAACTGATGGCGCAGCTGGCACGCTGGTCCAGGACGACTTCGCTGTTTATCGACGATTACAGTCGTCTGCCAGATCCGGCTCTGGATGCTTTACTGGATCGTTTGTTGGCGGTCAGCAGCCCGGCGCTCACCTGGTGGATCAGCACTCGCCGCCGGCCGCAGTGCAACTGGCCGCGCCTGTTGCTCGATGACGAACTCTACGAATCCGAGCGCGCCAGCCTGGCACTGACCCACGATGAGGTTGTACCGGTGTTGCGCCATTTACCGCCAGACCAGGCGGACCGTGTCGCCGCCCGTATCATCCAGCGTACCGGCGGCTGGTGCGCGGGTGCGCGCATGGCGCTCCTGCAAAAATGCGACTGGTCGCAAAACCTGCAGCCACAACAGCGTGTCGACACCCTGCTCGATTATCTGCAGCACGAACTCTTCAGCAACCTGACGCCAGAGCAGGATGAGGCATGGCGTGTTCTGGCTCACCTGCCACGGTTCAACGCGCCATTATGCGAGCATTTGTTCGGCCCCGGCGAAGGCGCACAGCTGTTGCATGATCTGCAAGTGCTGGGCTGCTTTATCGAGCCTTGGCAGGAGTCCGCCGATTGGCTGCAGGTCTTTCGCCCGCTGTCGCGAATCATGCAGGAGTCGCATTGGCCGTGTGCGCGCTCGTGGCACCGGCGCGCCTGTCAGTGGTTCACTGCGGTGCAGGATTGGCGAGCAGCGTTCGAACAAGCGTTGTTGGCCGAAGAGTACGAAACGGCCGTAAGCCTGTTGCAGCATTTGAGCTTCGAGGATTTGCTGGAAGACCAGACGGTCGTCCTGCTGTTGCGCTTGCATGAGCAGCAAAGCCGCGAGCTGACCTTGATGACACCGCAATTGATCGGGCTGGTCACCGGGGCATTACTGTTCGCCGGCCGATTCGAACAGGCCGCGCAATGCATGGCCCATCTCGTCCGCTTCATGCCACAGCCGACGGGACATCTGGAGCAGCAACTGCTGGCACGTTGGCAGGCGCAACAAGGTTGGCTCTGCCACTTGCAGGGGCAAATGGAGCCGGCGCGCGCCTGTTTTCAGGAGGCATTGTCAGCCCTGACCGACGATGCCTGGCAGGCCCGTCTGATGTGTCTGTCGGGACTGACGCAGCAGGCGTTATTGTGCGGTGAACTCGATCAGGCCCATGCCCTCAACCGCGAGGCGCTGTGCCTGGCGCGCGCGCATGGCTCCTTGTTGTTCGAAGGGTTGCTCGAGCTTGATCATGCGCAATGGCTCGAGCAGCGAGGAGCGCCCGTGCGTGCCGAAAGTCTGCTGGTGGACATTGAGAATTTGCTGCGCCAGCGCACCCTGGTGCCCACGCCGCTGCTGGGCCGAATTGCCCTGCGACGAGGACGGCTGGCGCTGTGCATGGGGCTTGAAGAGCAGGCTGCGGATCTGTTCAGCCGAGGCCTTGAAGATTGCTTGCGCAGTGCAGACAAGCGGGTCTTGTATGGCTACCTCGGGCAGGCTCAATTGGCCGGCAATCGAGGCGATTATGCCTGCGCTTTCGAGCGCCTGCGCGAGGCCGAAAGGGTCATGCAGCAGCGGCAGATTCCCGATACGGTCTATCGCGGTGTCGTGCTTCAGGTCAGCAGCCAGTTCTGGTTGCAGCAGGGGCGACCGCAATTGGTGCAAGAGGCGTTGGGCCGGCTGTTACGGCATTACCGTGGACCCTCTGCACTCCAGGCGCCGCCCGCGACATTCGAGCTGATTATCCGCATTGAATACCTGCTGGCCTGCGCGCATACGCAGTTGAATCCGGATGAAAACTGTCTGCCAACCATTGAACGATTGCTGAATCAGGCCCAGGCCAGAGGCATGTTGACGGCGGAAACGGAGTTGCTGCTGGCCTTCGCCCAGTTGGCCGAATCGAACGGTGACACGGAGGCGGCGCAGCAAGCTTTCCAGCGTGCCGGAATGCTGGTGGAGCGCTGCCAATTGCAGCACGCCATGCGGGAGTGGGAATTACGCCGAGGCAGTCTCGGAGCGGTGCCTGCCAAGCAGTTTCCTGCCAGGCAATGCGATAACCGTGATCTGACGTCGGGCCTCAGCCGGCGTGAGCGTGAAGTGCTGATGTTGATTGCTCAAGGTGCTTCGAATCAGCAAGTTGCAGAACAACTTTTTATTTCGTTGCATACAGTAAAAACACATGCGAGACGGATTAACGGAAAGTTGGGTGTGGAGCGCAGAACTCAGGCTGTGGCAAAAGCAAAGTTTATGGGGATATTGGTTTAGTGTTGTGATTTTCTTATGGTGCAAATGGTTGTGGTTGTTTGTCGGCATGTTTTGTAAATTGTTCGAGCTTCATGTTGATTGAAAAAGAAACTACCTTGCGACCCTCTGTGTGGCTGCACTCGCAGCTCTGGATAGTCAAGTAAGGAGATGTTGTGGCTAAGTTATTTAAAAGTTTGATGCGTGGTTCGTTGGGTGAACAAGTTACGTGGGCCGAAGAGTGGGAAAAGGCAAGCCAGGCAAAAGCAGGTCTATTCAAGATCATCGACGCCATGCCAAGCGTGCTGGATATTCTTCGCAACATGCTTGAAAGTGAATTAAAGCGTTTGGGTAAAACAGTCGATATCGACAGAGTCTATGTCAATACGGATCCTGCTTTCCCCGCCAATGAAAATCGACCTTCGGGCACTCTTTGGGACGTCACTGTTCATTGTCTGAATAATAACGTCAGCCCCGCTTACATAATGGGCGGCGATGGCGTTTATTTTCTGCCGGACACGTTCAGTGAGCAATTCAAAGTCAATGTTCTGAATACGCTTATTGTCGAAGACCTGATCGCTGCTGTAGCTGCCGGACTGGAAAAAACGTTGCGAACCGAGATCGCAAAGTTCTGGGCGGCGCCAGCGAAAACCATTCGCCGGGACACTGCACCGCTGTCGAATAAGCAAACTTTCATCGAAGCGTACGCCGTAGTCACGAGTGCAGAGCTGTCCCTGTCAGTCATGGCCCGGATTTTTGATGCCCGGTTGGGTGAGCGATTCGCCCATCTGCTCGACGCAAACGCCGGTCGCGCAGTGTTCGAAGTGAAGTTGCAACCGGCGCAGGATTACCTTCTGTCGCTCCTGCCCTGTTTCGTTCTGGACAACGCCGAGCGTCCGGACGCAGAAATGCGGCTAGTCAACGAGTCGACCTCTTACCTCATGCACACGCCGGAAAACGGCTTCGAGTTCTTTGAAAAAAATACCGAGCTGCACAGCAAACTACAGCAGCGGCTGTCTATGGGTAGCGACCAGATCCGATACCTGAAAGCCACACAAAGTCCTCACGCCTTCTGCGTAGAGACGCACCTCAAGGGCCAGCTGGAAAGCGTGTCATCCTTGCTCGGTGGCCGGGAACAACTGGAAAGTCCGCTCACCTCCGTGCTGCAGGAGAATCAAGGCTTGCACGTGCTGCGCTACGGTATCGACACTCGCTTCTATCTGCTTTGGGCTGCATTGAAACGCACCGACTGGCCGCTTTGGCTCCATGCCGCCGGTCGCGATATTCAACAGCGATACAAGGAGCTTGAGGAATCCAGGGATGAATACCAGACTGCTTATTCAACCGTCTTCGATGCGTACTTTTCGTTTAAGGATTATGTGGTGCGTACGTTCGCCGAATGGGCGGACAGGACGCTCGGGGAACAGCTTGATCCAGAAACAATTAGTGTCCATAGCTCGTACACCCTGCAAATTGCCGGACGTACTGTCGAACAGGAAGACACCCGAACGCTGACGGAATTTCTCGTTTTTGGACTGCATGACAATGGTTATAAAGCCACTCTGACTATCATTGGCGCTCCCGAGGGAAGTCGGCTGACGAGTATGGCGCTTGAGCAGTGGCTGGAAAATCGTAACCTGCGACTGGCATTTACCGGCGGCCTTGCATCCTCGCCCTCGGTTGATTACCAAGAGGCTTACCGCAACTACCTGTTCAGCCAGATAGCGTTTGCAGTTTTTGTTGCTCGCCACTCCGGAAAGCTGGACTCCACCGATGCGAATATCATCGCGCGAGCCATGGCCAATGACCCTTCGGTGACTATTCAGGGATTGAGAATCAGTGCTCAAGTACCCGCTTTAAAAGATGTCCTGATTATTTCGGCCAGGGAATACGTACCGTCGCTGATGTTGGTCAAAACGCCTCGTGGTGAATTTGAACTGCTGAAATTTTCCGATGTTTACGCGGCGAACCGCTGGCTGGAGACAGCATTGTCCGCAGATCGTGAATACGCTGCATTGCTGATCCATCCAGACTACCTGCAAGAAGCAGGTAAGTTGCTCGGCAGCGATTCCAGACAGCTGAACTACCGCTACACGCTCGATGGCCGGCCGGTCGATCTTGGCCTGAATCTCAAGGCACCGTTGGCAGACTACGTAAATATCGCTTACCGAGCCGAAGTTGCCCTGCGCAAGGCCATTGCACCGGCAAGTTATCGGGCGCTTGGTATCGAAGGCCGCAAGCGCTATTCGCGTCTGACAACCGAACTCAAGGCACTGTCTACGATTGATGCACGAGATAATGGTTTTCCGACATTCGAGCAGTTCACTTATGACTCGGTGAAAGCTCAGATAGAAGACATTTTGCGTATTCGTGGGAGCAATGTTTCGGTCAACCCCGACCAGATCATTGTTCAAACCGAAGCGTTTCGTAAGAGCGTTACCGATGTTTTGCTCGAGGGACTCGCCTTTGAAGCGGTGCATCCGGCTTACGAAACTAAATTCAGCCCGAAATACTATTTGGTGAATGGCCATCCCAGCGTTGAAAAACTGGATATCCGAGACCTGTCCTCGCTGTCGAAAACTTTCCGTCCCGGCGACAGATATGCCGCGATGCTGAAAGCGCAATATCAGAACAAGGCTCATCCTGATTACGCGTTCAGGCGCGCAGTACACGCGCGAAGAATTCGCTGTGAAATGTACTGCGGTGCTTTGGCCGACTTTACCAATGGCAGACTGTCAATAGAGTCTTTCTCTGCTATCCAGCGGACTATCGATAATCTGAAAGAAAGTGGCGGCTATCAGTCAATTGTGGACAGCCTTACCGAAGGTGATGTCGGGCTGTATAAATTCAATATCGGTACGCTGGGTTTGACGACTGCCTGGGACCGTACGGTGGGCGGCGTTTATATTTTCCGGCTGAAGTTGTCTTCAGGGTTTCTCGATTTGCTCTATACGCCTGACGCGCCGGATCTGGTCAGCTTCCGGCCAATCGCTGAGTTCATTCCTTCGATTCGTTTTCGATACGGCCCGTTCCGGGACTACTACAGCCAGCGGGTACTGCTGGTCGACCAAAAGGTGATCAACGACTATTTCGACAATCTGGTCGCAACCGTCGATACCAAACCGGTTATTCGCACGCAGCAGCGTTCGTTATTGCCTGATCTGTTCACTTTCCATGACGAGCGAGTGCGCCGTGTATTGAGTGATATCGACGAACGCACCACCAGTCTCAATGAAATAATCGCCGGTCTTGTTTACGACAACCTGTTGAAGGCCGCGAACATCATAAGCCTGCTGGTGCCTCCCGTGGGCACTGTCGTGGTGGCTGTGCAGATGATGAAAAGCATCTACGACGCTTCGCAGTCGCACCGACGGGGTGATTACTCCGCTGCGCTTGGACATGTACGGGATGTATTGAGCGAACTGCTGACATTGGGTCAGGCTGCGGCGGCGGGCGCACCGGTTAAAGAACTTACTCGTGCGCAACGCTCGTTCCTCAGTTTGTTTGAAGACGCTCGGACAGTCGCGGAACTCGTTACGTATTACACCGGCCACCAGGACCCTCAGGATGAGCTGCTCGGTTTCTTCAAGTCACTGATGGAAGATGCTGGTTCCGCATTGAGCAAGACCACGGTTCGTTGAGCCGTTTCGAGCGATCTTAGCCTGCGGATTTATCTTTCATAACCCATCCGCCAACTCACGGCCCGCGTCGCCGCCAGCAATCGCTGCGCCGCCGGGCCGTTTTCGTCGGCGTGGAACAGCGAGGTCGGGCCCACAATGGTCAGCACGGCGGCGACCTGGCCAACGGCGTTGAACACCGGGGCCGATAACGCATCCACACCCGGCATCAGCAAACCATGCACATGATGCAGACCGCGTTCGCGGATCTGTTCACACAGCGTCGTGTAGGCTTTTTCGTCTTTCAAAGGATGATCGACAGCGGCGATTTCCAGTTCGCGCAAATCGTCGGTTTCCCGAGGCGGCAGGTAGGCGCTGAAGACCAGTCCGGTCGATGAACTGAGCAGCGGCAGCACTGAACCCAATTGCGTCACCACCGTCACCGCGCGCACTGCAGGTTCGATGTGCACCACCGTTGCGCCCTGATTGCCCCACACCGCCAAAAAGCAGGTTTCGTTGAGTTCGTCGCGCAGTTCGGCCAGCGGCAGGGCGGCGACTTTCAGCACGTCCATACTGTTGAGTGCCGCCAGGCCGACACGCAGCGCTTCGCGGCCGAGACCGTAGTGGTTGGTCGCGGTGTTCTGCTCGGCAAAACCCGAGGCGATCAACGCTTGCAGATAGCGATGAACCTTGCTCGCCGGCATCTGCACATGTTCGGCCAGACGCGACAACGAAGTCGATGGCGACAACTCGGCCAAGGCCTTGAGGATGTCGGTGCCGACTTCGGCGGAGCGGACTTTCTGTTTGCCGTTGCTGTCGCTGGTTTTTTCCATGGTGCGGCCGGGTTCCGAAACGAATGGGCGTCTTTATAGCTTGACGCTGGATAGCGAGCAAATTACGTTATGCGTAATCGAATTACGACAATAACAACCCCGGCGTGCCGAAACCTCTGAGCCAGAGCGATGGGCCACTGCCGACTCCCTGTTCAGGAGGCTCCATGAACCTCGATTCAACCGCTCAGGCGCTGGCGTATCAGTCCGGTTTCGGCAACGAATTCAGCACTGAAGCGTTGCCCGGCGCGCTGCCCGTCGGCCAGAACTCCCCGCAAAAAGCCCCGTACGGCCTCTACACCGAATTATTTTCCGGCACCGCGTTCACCATGACCCGCAGTGAAGCGCGGCGCACCTGGATGTACCGCATTCAGCCGTCGGCCAATCACCCGGCCTTCGTCAAACTGGAGCGGCAACTGGCCGGTGGCCCCATGGGTGAAGTGACGCCCAATCGCCTGCGCTGGAACCCGCTGGAGATCCCGGCCGAACCGACGGATTTCATCGACGGACTGGTGAACATGGCCGCCAACGCCGGCGCGGAAAAACCGTCCGGTATCAGCATCTACAATTACGTCGCCAACCGTTCGATGGAGCGCGTGTTCTTCAACGCCGACGGCGAACTGCTGCTGGTGCCGCAACTCGGCCGTCTGCGCATCGCCACCGAACTGGGTGTGCTGGACGTGGCGCCGCTGGAAATCGTCGTACTGCCACGCGGGCTGAAATTTCGCGTTGAATTGCTCGATCCGCAAGCACGTGGCTATGTCGCCGAGAACCATGGCGCGCCGCTGCGCCTGCCGGATCTGGGGCCGATCGGCAGTAACGGTCTGGCCAATCCGCGCGACTTCCTGACCCCGGTCGCCGCTTACGAAAACCTGCAACAGCCGACCACGCTGGTGCAGAAATTCCTCGGCCAGTTGTGGGCTACCGAACTCAATCACTCGCCGCTCAACGTGGTCGCCTGGCACGGTAATAACGTGCCGTATAAATACGATCTGCGCCGCTTCAACACCATCGGCACCGTCAGTTTCGATCATCCGGACCCGTCGATCTTCACCGTGCTGACCTCGCCGACCAGCGTGCACGGTCTGGCCAATCTCGATTTCGTGATCTTTCCGCCGCGCTGGATGGTCGCCGAAAACACCTTCCGTCCGCCGTGGTTTCACCGCAACCTGATGAACGAGTTCATGGGCCTGATCCAGGGCGAATACGACGCCAAGGCTGAAGGTTTTGTGCCCGGCGGCGCGTCGCTGCACAGTTGCATGAGCGCTCACGGCCCGGATGGCGAGACCTGCACCAAAGCGATCAACGCTGAACTGAAACCGACCAAGATCGACAACACCATGGCCTTCATGTTCGAGACCAGCCAAGTGCTGCGGCCAAGCCGCTTCGCCCTCGACTGCCCGCAACTGCAATCCACTTACGACGCTTGCTGGGCCACGTTGCCCGCCACGTTCGACCCGACCCGGAGATAATCCATGACGCAGAATTCCATCACCCGCAGTTGGGTCGCTTCGGCCAACGACCACACCGATTTCCCGCTGCAGAACTTGCCGCTCGGCGTATTCAGCATCGCCGGTGCGCTGCCGCGCGCTGGCGTGGCGATTGGCGACCACATCTTCGATCTGCAAGTGGCGCTGGAGGCAGGGCTGTTTGACGGTGCCGCGCGCAGCGCCGTCGAAGCCATGCACGGCGGCCAGTTGAACGCGTTCTTCGACCTCGGTAGCGAGGCACGTGTGGCCCTGCGCACACGCCTGCTGGAACTGTTCAGTGAAGGCAGCACCCTGCGCGGCAACATCGAAGCCCAAGGTGCAAAATTGCTGCCCCTGGCCGCCGATTGCCAACTGCACCTGCCGGCACGCATCAGCGATTACACCGATTTCTATGTCGGCATTGAACACGCACAAAACGTCGGCAAACTGTTCCGTCCGGATAACCCGCTGCTGCCGAACTACAAGCACGTACCGATCGGTTATCACGGTCGCGCCTCCACCGTGCGTGCATCCGGCACCGACGTGCGCCGTCCGAAAGGCCAGACGCTACCGGCCGGTCAGACCGAGCCTGTGTTCGGCCCGTGCGCGCGCTTGGACTATGAGCTGGAACTGGGCATCTGGATCGGCCAGGGCAACGAGATGGGCGATTCGATCGCCATTGGTGATGCCGCTGATCACATCGCCGGTTTCTGCCTGCTCAACGACTGGTCGGCCCGCGATATCCAGGCCTGGGAATACCAGCCGCTGGGGCCGTTCCTGTCGAAAAGTTTTATCACCAGCGTCTCGCCATGGGTTGTAACTGCTGAAGCCTTGGAACCGTTCCGCACCGCGCAGCCGAAGCGTCCTGATGGTGATCCGCAACCTTTGCCGTATCTGTTCGACAAGCGTGATCAGGACGGCGGAGCCTTCGACATCGAACTGGAAGTGCTGCTGCTCACCGAAGCCATGCGCGAGCAGAACCTGCCGGCCCATCGCCTGACCCTGAGCAACACCCGTTACATGTACTGGACCGTCGCGCAAATGGTCGCGCATCACAGCGTCAACGGATGCCAGTTGCAGGCCGGTGACCTGTTCGGTTCGGGCACTTTGTCCGGCCCGGAAAACGGCCAGTTCGGCAGCCTGCTGGAAATCACCGAGGGCGGTAAAAAACCGATCGAACTGGCCTCTGGCGAGGTGCGTAAATTCCTCGAGGACGGTGACGAAATCATTCTGCGCGCACGTTGTGCCCGTGATGGTTTTGCTTCGATCGGCTTCGGCGAGTGCCGCGGCAAAGTGCTGGCGGCGCGCTGACAGGAGCTGCTTATGGATCTTTATACCTATTACCGTTCGACCTCGTCGTATCGAGTACGAATCGCGCTGGCGCTGAAGGGGCTCGACTATCAGGCGTTGCCGATCAATCTGATCGCACCGCCGGGTGGCGAGCATCGGCAAGCGGCGTATCTGGCGATCAATCCGCAAGGCCGGGTGCCGGCCTTGCGCACTGACGAAGGTGAGTTGTTGATTCAGTCGCCGGCGATCATCGAATACCTGGAGGAACGTTATCCACAGCGGCCACTGTTGCCGGAGGACCTTGTCGCCCGTGCCCATGTGCGCGGCGTGGCGGCGGTGATCGGGTGCGATGTGCATCCGCTGCACAACGTCAGCGTGCTCAATCGCCTGCGCCAGTCGGGGCAGGACGAGCCGCAGGTGGTCGAGTGGATCAGTCACTGGATCAGCCAGGGGCTGGCGACGGTGGAGCAGTTGATTGGTGATGAGGGATTCTGTTTCGGCGAGTGGCCGTGCGTGGCTGATGTGTACCTGATTCCGCAGTTGTATGCGGCTGAGCGGTTCAATGTTTCGCTGGAGGCTTACCCGAAAATCCGCCGGGTCGCCGCACTGGCGGCTGAACATCCAGCGTTCATCAAGGCCCATCCTGCCAATCAACCAGACACCCCATAACCCTGTAGGAGTGAGCCTGCTCGCGATGAGGGAGTGTCAGTCACTCATGTTCTGACTGACCCACCGCTATCGCGAGCAGGCTCACTCCTACAAGGGAATATCGCCATTCGCATAATCATAAAAACAAAACAGGTACCTTGCGATGCACAACCAGATTGCCAGCTTCCGGGCGGCGCTCGACGCCCGTCCTGTGTCCCGCTATCAGTGGTTACTCTTGATCCTGCTCGCCTTGCTGTTGGTCACCGATGGCTATGACGCCCAAGTGCTCGGTTACGTGGTGCCCGCGCTGGCGCAGGACTGGGGCCTGGAAAAGTCGGCGTTCGGACCTGTTTTCAGCGCCAATCTGCTCGGTCTCACCCTTGGTTCACTGGCGGTCACGCCGCTGGCTGACCGCTTTGGCGTGCGACGGATCCTGCTCGCTTGCGTACTGATCTACGCCACGCTGACCGTGCTGATGGTCTTCGCCGACTCGCTCAATACGCTGATGATCGCGCGCTTCATCTGCGGCATCGGCATGGGCGGCGCGATGCCCAGTGCCATGGCGTTGATGTCGGAATACTCGCCACCGCGTTTACGCACCTTGATGGTGACGCTGGCGGCTTGTGGCTTCTCGTTCGGTGGGGCAGCCGGTGGTTTCGTCGCCGCAGGGTTCATCGACCAATTCGGTTGGCAAGCGGTGTTTCTCGCCGGTGGCGTCACGCCGTTGCTGCTGTTTCCGTTTCTGTGGTGGATGCTGCCGGAATCGCTGCCACGCCTGCTGCGTGATGCGCCGCCGTATGCACGACTGCGCAAAGTCACCGCGCGCATGCTGCCTGACTGGCAACCGCCGGTGGCGACTGTCGAGCAGAACGAACGTGAGCAGGGCAGCAAACTGACCGTGGTCGAGTTGTTCCGCAACGGTTACGCACGGCCGACCTTGCTGATCTGGGCGACGTTCTTCGTCAGCCTGATTCTGCTGTATTTCATGATCAGCTGGCTGCCGACGCTGCTGTTGGAAAGCGGCCTGAAACTCAACGAAGCCAATCTGGTGACGTCGATGTTCCTCTTCGCCGGTACTTTGGGCGCGATTTGCATGGCCTGGTTCGCTGACCGCTTGAAGCGCAAAGTGCGTCTGTTGTCAGCGGTGCTGGCGGGCGCAGCGCTGTGCACGATTTTGCTCGGGCTCAATCACGACAACCCACGCTATCTGGTGGCCTGCGTTTTCGCCGCCGGCTTCTGCATCATCGGCGGGCAACTGACGTTAAATGCGTTCGCCAGTAATTTCTACCCGGCGCATGTACGTGCCACGGGCACCGGATGGGCATTGGGTGTGGGGCGGTTCGGTTCGATTCTCGGGCCGCTGTTCGGCAGCCTGCTGCTGGCGATGCACATTCCGGTGGCGCAGATTTTTTTCTTCTGCGCGATCCCGGCGGTCATCGCCGCGTTGCTGATCATCCAGGTGCGCTCGCCCTCCGAAGGCAGTTCGGCAGTTGGAGTGGGGATGTCTGTCAAATCCTGAAGAGCAAAAGATCGCAGCCTTCGGCAGCTCCTACAGGGAAATACATAATTCAATGCAGGAGCTGCCGAAGGCTGCGATCTTTTGCTTTTAATGGACGACCGAGTTGGGCGGCAGGTGACCGAGGCGCTCGGTGAGGCGCAGGCGTTGAATCGGGTCATCGCTGAGCATCAGCGCATGCTCCAGATCGAAGCGCTCGGCATTCGGGCAGTCGAGCCGCTGATACAGACTGGCACGGGCCAGATAATCGGCGGCGCCAGCGTCACCCAGTTCGAGGACGCGCTCGGCGTCGATCAGCGCAGCAATAAAGTCATCATGGGTCAGGTGCAATTGGCGCAGGTTGCGCGACAGGCGCTGGAGCATCTGCTGCGGTGTGGCGGTCAGCAGATGCTCGGCGTTGAGCTTCATGTTCGGCCCGTACTGGCGCTGCAACAGCTCGCGACAATCATTGGGATACAAACGCCGGCCGCCACACGGATCGAGCAAGTGATCGGCACCGGGTACCCGCAACAGGAAGTGTCCGGGGAAGTTGACCCCGACCAGCGGAATTTCCAGACTGCGCGCCAGTTCCAGAGCAATCAGCGCCAATGCCAGCGGTTGTCCACGACGGGTCTGCAACACTTTGTGCAGCAACGCAGCCTGTGGGCGCAGCGGCAGAAAGTCGTCCTGTGCAAAGCCCAGATCGGTCATGCGGCGTAACAGGGGTTGTGCCAGTTCACTCACTGGCAGCATCGGCAAACCGTAACTGACCCGTTGCTGCAGATCCTTGAATTCCTGTAGCAGGGCTTCGGGATCGACCGCTTTTTCGTGCTCGGCCGCCATCCACAGCGCGGCTTCGAACAGCGCGGGCGGTGAACGGTGCAGGCATTCGAAAAAACGTTGACGCGCACTCATCGAAATCTCCGGGGAATGCCTCGTTTTAGCCCGGTCCGTGACATTCGTCCAGTACCCCCGCTGCGCGGGTTTACGGTTATGCCGCAAAGCCGTGGTCTGCGCAGGCGCTTATTCCGGTGCGCTCCAGCAATTTTCAGGCGCAGGCCTATACTGGCGTTCTACAAGAAGTGATTCGGGAGCCCAACGATGTTTGCGCTCATGCAAAGCACTCGCCTGGAATCGCTGCACCTTAGCGTTGACCCGGTCTCCGGGTTGAAGGCGGTCATTGCCATCCATAACAGTCGCCTCGGGCCAGCCTTGGGCGGATGTCGTTATCTTGCCTATCCCAATGACGAATCTGCCGTTGAAGATGCCATTCGCCTCGCTCAGGGCATGAGCTACAAAGCCGCGCTGGCGGGTCTGCAGCAGGGCGGCGGGGTTGCGGTGATCGTGCGTCCGGTGCATGTGGAAAACCGTGGGGCACTGTTTGAAGCGTTTGGCCGCTGCATCAATCAGCTCGACGGCCGCTACATCACCGCGATCGACAGCGGTACCTCGGTGGCGGATATGGATTGCATCGCTCAACAGACCCAGCATGTCACTAGCACCACCTCGGCCGGCGACCCGGCGCCACACGCAGCGATGGGGGTGTTCACCGGCATTCGAGCAACGGCGATGGCCCGGCTGGGCAGCGATAATCTCGAAGGCTTGCGCATTGCGATTCAGGGCCTGGGCAATGTCGGTTTTGCCTTGGCCGAGCAACTGCACGCCGCCGGGGCTGAGTTGCTGGTCAGCGATATCGACCACGGCAAGGTGCAACTGGCGATGGAGCAGCTCAACGCGCATCCGATCGCCAACGATGCATTGCTCAGCACGCCATGCGACATCCTGGCGCCGTGCGGTCTGGGCGGTGTGCTGAACAGCCACACGGTCACCCAACTGCGGTGTTCGGCCGTGGCCGGTTCGGCAAACAATCAACTGACGCACCTGGATGTCGCCGATCAACTGGAGCGCCGCGGAATTCTGTATGCGCCGGACTATGTGATCAATGCCGGAGGCTTGATCTACGTCTCGCTGAAACACCGTGGCGAGGAATTGCCGACGATTACTGCGCACCTGTCGAAGATCAGTTCACGGCTGACCGAGGTGTTCGCCCATGCGCAGGCGGAAAAACGTTCGCCGGCGCGGGTGGCGGATGAGTTGGCGGAGAAAGTTTTGTATCGCTGAGTTTCACAGGCATGAAAAAGGCCCTGAGCCATTCGACTCAGGGCCTATTCAATTCGGTCATCGCTTACTTTGCAGCTTTCGCCGCTTTGACCGGCTTCACCGGCGTTTCAGCAGGTTCTGCAGCTTCGGCATTATCGACCGGTTCGGCCGGTGCGTTGATCAGCTCGGACAGCGCATCCGGCTGGCTCTTGAACGCCCGGGCGAACACATCGCGATTCTTCGCCATGTAGATCCCGGCTTCTTCCACTTGCTGTTCAGTCAGGGACGGAACGGCTTTTTGCAGGACATCGGCCAGATATTCGGCCAGTTCGAGCATTTTGTCATGACGGTCAGCTTCGGCTTTATCCATGAACAAGCGCTCCAGATCTCGGCTGCTGCGGTATACCACTTCGACGGCCATTCACCACCTCACATGCCTTCACATTAAGTTGTCTTGACGACTACTGTATCCATATACAGCGAAAAGGATAAGCGAATCCCTGCGCCATGGGTAGTGGCTTTTCAATGTAGACCGGATTTCGGGTTTGTCAGATGGACCTTAGCGTCTGCATTCGCGAGCAGGCTCGCTCCTACAAAAGCACAGCGGTGCGACCAAACGCCACGGCGCGGGTCTGGCGGCGGCTCGCCATGATGGCGTGGCCTCTTTTCTGCATGAAAACCGTTACGTGCAGAAAACCGTCACGTCCAACACGCATCATCCGCTCGCATTCGAGCTAAGGAACATCATCGTGAAAATAAACTGGGCCGAGAAATTGCGGCAAAACGTGCATCAACTGGCCGAGTCCCTGGGCAACCTGTTTGTCGAGACCTTCCACTATCTGGCGCTGTTTGCCATCGGTGCGGTGACGGCATACGCGGCGGTGATGGAGTTTCTCGGGATGCTCGAGGAAGGCCACATCAAGATCGATGACATTCTGCTGCTGTTCATCTATCTCGAACTGGGAGCGATGGTCGGAATTTATTTCAAGACCAACCACATGCCGGTGCGCTTTCTGATCTATGTAGCGATCACCGCGCTGACCCGTCTGCTGATCTCCAATGTCTCGCACCACAACCCGCCGGACATGGGCATCATCTATCTGTGCGGCGGGATTCTGCTGCTGGCGCTGGCGATTCTGGTGGTGCGTTACGCCTCGTCACAATTTCCCTCGGTGAAGATCGAGAAACCGCAGCGCACACTGGGCACCGGTTCCAGCGAACATCCTGAAGTCGAGAAGGGTGAGCTTTAAAGCCCGGCCGCTGGTCGGGGCTGGCTGCTGACGAGGGGCGGTGGCGGGGTCAGCCCGCTGCCGCTGGTCATGGCTTCGAGGATCGCCATGGCGCTGTGGCCCTGTTCGATGGCGATGCCGAACTGGATGCTTTGCACCAGTCGCTTGAGACGCGCGGGGTCGTTGCGCTGCTCGGCGCTGATCATGCGTTTGGCCACGATCCGGCCGCTATTGGACAGGGTCAGCATGATGCTGCCGTCCAGGCCCTGAATGCTCAGATTGATCTGATAGTCCGGCGCGAAGGCATCGGTAATGATCTGAAAAGGATTGTCCATGATGCGTCACCGCCTGATTGAACGTGCAGTTGTTGACCGGCCGTGATCGGGTTGGTTCGCCAAACCGGATCACTGGCCATTCCGTGGTCTGTGTTGTTGCTTCGTATAGGAGTTGCCGCAGGCTGCGATCTTTTGCTCTTCAATGTTTTGATGTCGGTCACGAAGATCAAAAGATCGCAGCCTGCGGCAGCCCCTGCAGGTATGTAGCAAGGGCTGTGCCGGGAAAATTGTCGAACAATGAACACGGGCATAAAAAAGGCGAGCCGCTTGGCTCGCCTTTTTTAATGGCGCGTTTTCAGGGCAGAACCGAGTAGATGATCGCTGACAGTGCAATCAGGCCGATCAGCACCACAAACACGTTGGACACCTGGCCCGAATACTGGCGCAAGGCTGGCACGCGACGGATGGCGTACATCGGCATCAGGAACAACAGACAGGCAATCACTGGCCCACCGAAAGCCTCGATCATCCCGAGGATGCTCGGGTTGAAAGTCGCCACGGCCCAGCAACTGAGGATCATGAACACGGCGGTCGCGCGGTTCAGCCAGCTCGCTGACATGACACGGCCACGGCTGCGCAAGCTTTTCACGATCATGCCCTGGAAGCCTTCGCTGGCGCCGATGTAGTGGCCGAGGAAGGACTTGGTGATCGCTACCAGCGCAATCAGCGGCGCGGCATAAGCGATGACCGGGGTCTGGAAGTGGTTGGCCAGGTACGACAGGATCGAAATGTTCTGCGCCTTGGCCGCTGCCAGATCCGCCGGCGACAATGCCAGCACGCAGCTGAAGCAGAAGAACATTACCGTCACGACCATCATGCCGTGGGCCATGGCGAGGATGCCGCTGCTCTTGCGTTCGGCCTGCTCGCCGTAGCGTTGTTTCTGCTCAACCGCGAACGCGGAGATGATCGGCGAATGGTTGAACGAGAACACCATCACCGGGATCGCCAGCCACAGCGTCTTGAGAAAAACCGACATCGGCATGGCTTCTTGAGCACTGGCGAAAAAAGCGCCGTTCCAGTTCGGAATCAGGCTGACCGCGAGCACCAGCAACGCGGCGACGAATGGATACACCAACACGCTCATGGCTTTGACGATGACGCTCTGACCGCAACGGACGATGGCCATCAAACCCAGAATCAACGCCAGCGAAAGGATCGCCCGAGGCGGCGGAGCGATGTGCAATTGGTGTTCGAGGAAGCTGCTCAGGGTGTTAGTCAGCGCCACGCTGTACACCAGCAGGATCGGGAAGATCGCGAAAAAATACAGCAGTGTGATCAGCTTGCCGGCACCGATGCCGAAGTGTTCTTCGACCACTTCGGTGATGTTCCCGGAGCGACCAGACAGTACGAAGCGGGTCAGGCCTCGGTGGGCGAAGAAGGTCATCGGAAACGCCAGCACGGCGAGAATCAGCAACGGCCAGAAACCACCGACACCGGCATTGATCGGCAGGAACAACGTACCGGCACCGATGGCAGTGCCGTACAGCCCAAGCATCCAGGTGGTGTCGAATTTGCTCCAGCCCTTGTGGGCTGTTTCTGTATTGCGTGTGCGGTCTACAGCGGGATTTTCGGCAGCAGGTGTACGTACATCGGTCATCGGTATCGCCTCGTTATTATTTTTGCTCGGGCTCACGGTTGGCAGACCGTCGGGTGCGGTCTGCCGGGGCGGTCAGGGAATGCGCCTCAGCACTCCACCCAGCTCACAGCCAGGCCGCCCCGTGAAGTCTCTTTGTATTTGTCGTGCATGTCGGCACCGGTATCGCGCATGGTGCGGATCACCCGGTCGAGGGAAATGAAGTGCTTGCCGTCGCCGCGCAGGGCCATTTGCGTGGCGTTGATCGCTTTCACGGCGGCGATGGCGTTGCGCTCGATGCACGGCACTTGCACCAGGCCGCCGACCGGGTCGCAGGTCAGGCCGAGGTTGTGTTCCAGGCCGATTTCGGCAGCGTTCTCCAGTTGCTCCGGGGTGGCGCCGAGTACGTCAGCCAGGCCGGCAGCGGCCATCGCGCAGGCCGAACCGACTTCACCTTGGCAGCCAACTTCAGCGCCGGAGATCGAGGCATTCTTCTTACAGAGAATGCCGACGGCGGCCGCGCCCAGGAAGAAAGCGACGACATCATCGTCAGACGCGTCCGGATTGAATTTCATGTAGTAGTGCAGAACCGCCGGAATGATCCCCGCTGCACCGTTGGTCGGCGCGGTGACCATGCGTCCGCCGGCGGCGTTTTCTTCGTTGACGGCGAGGGCGAACAGATTGACCCACTCCATTGCCGACAGCGTCGAACTGATCACGTTCGGCTTGCCGATTTCCAACAGGCTGCGATGCAGTTTCGCTGCACGACGTGGCACATTCAGACCACCGGGCAGAATGCCTTCGTGGCGCAGGCCTTGTTCGACGCATTCACGCATCACCGACCAGATGTGCAGCAGGCCCTGACGGATTTCTGCGTCAGTGCGCCAGGCGCGCTCGTTGGCCATCATCAGTTCGGACACGCGCAGATTGTGCTGTCGGCACAACGCCAGCAGTTCGGCAGCGCTGGAGAAGTCATACGGCAACACCACATCACCGGTCGGCGCCACACCGGACTCGGCTTCCGCCGCTTCGATGATGAAACCGCCGCCGACCGAGTAGTACGTCTGCTCGAACAGCTCGGCCGTTTCGCCAAAGGCTGTCAGCGACATGGCGTTGGGGTGGTAGGGCAGGCTCTCATCCAGCAGCAGGAGATCATGCTGCCAGTCGAAGGCAATTTCTCTTTGCCCGGCGAGAGACAGTTGGCCTGTCTCGCGCAGTTGCTGGATGCGTGGATCGATGGTCGACGGATCAATGCTGTCCGGCCATTCGCCCATCAGGCCCATGACCGTGGCGCGGTCGGTGGCGTGACCTACACCCGTGGCCGACAGCGAACCGTATAAACGGATTTCCACACGGCGCACATCGTTCAACAGATGCTGATCGATCAGCGCCTGAGCGAAGGTTGCCGCCGCACGCATCGGACCGACGGTGTGGGAACTGGACGGGCCGATGCCGACTTTGAATAGATCGAAAACACTGATAGCCATGCTAAACCCTTACAAGCAATGGAGTAGGAATCGCTGCCATTTTTTGTAGGACAAGCGCAATGTCGGCGATACTGCCTACCTCGGTCCTACGTGACTAACGAAACTTCCTAAGTAAGCCTTTAGCAGGACTAAACGATGAGTCGTCAATTGCATGCCCAGACCTATGTCTGGCTGCAGGTGTTTTCCTGTGCCGCGCGGCATCTGTCGTTCACCCGTTGTGCCGAGGAACTGCACATCACCCCGGGGGCGGTTAGCCAGCAGATCCGCCAGTTGGAGGAACGCCTCGGGTTTCGCCTGTTTCATCGTCGCGCGCGCGGTGTGGAATTGAGTGCAGAAGGGCAGCGGCTAGCCATTACCGTTAATGAAGCGTATGGCAGCATCGATGCGGAATTGCGTCGACTCGATGCCGGAATGATCAGCGGGATTTTGCGCGTGCGCTCGATTCCGTCGTTCCTCAGCAAGTGGCTGACGCCGCGCTTGCCGCGCCTGCAACAGCGCTATCCGGATATTCAGCTACGGCTGGTCGCCGAGGACAGCAGCGTGCCGTTGCACGAGGGCGACTTTGATCTGGCGATAGATCTGAACGACGGCAGTTACCCGGGATTGTTATCAACAGCATTGCTCGACGAGCAGATTTTTCCCGTGTGTGCACCGAGCCTGTTGCGTGGGCGTCCGCCGCTGCACGGGCCGGCGGATCTGGTGCATTTCCCGTTGCTGCATGACATCACCGCCTGGCGTGGCAGTTATGAATACGCAGAGTGGGAGTTCTATTTGAACGCGATTGGCTTCGACGGCGCCGACGTACGGCGCGGGCACACGTTCAATCGCAATCACCTGACCATCGAAGCGGCGATTGCCGGTATGGGCGTGGCGATTGCCAGACGCACGTTGCTTAACGATGAGTTGGAGCGAGGGACGTTGATCGTGCCGTTTGGCCTGTCGGTGCCTAATCACAAACGTTACGTACTGCTTTATGCACCGGGGGCGTTGAGCCATCCGGGCGTACGGGCTGTGCATGATTGGCTGGTCGAAGAGGCGGGGATATTTCGCAGCTTGCACCCGTTGAACGACGGGCAATTGTGAGTAAATTTTGCCGGGTTGCGAGGCGACCCAACTCCCGACCTTACCAGTGCTTTGCTCGGTTGTCCGGCTTTTTTTGCGAATGAATATTTATCTTTTTTCAGGGGTTGAAATGTTCGTCAGTCGGGCCGATTGTTGTAACCAGGAGGTCAGGAAATTCAACTCAAGGCCTCTCACGAGCTAGCTGAAATAAGGGATGAACTATGCAAATCCAAGTCAACAGCGATAACCATATTCAAAGTAGTCAACGACTGGAGGAGTGGGTACGTACAACCATTGAGAGCACGCTCGAACGTTATGAAGAAGACCTGACCCGCGTCGAAGTCCATCTGGCCGACGAGAACGGTGATAAACCAGGTCCCCATGACATGCGCTGCCAACTGGAAGCGCGGCCAAAAGGCCATCAACCGATTTCCGTGACCCACAAGGCCGATTCGCTGGAGCAGGCGATCGACGGTGCTGCCGAAAAACTCGAGCACGCACTGGAGCACCTTTTCGGCAAACTGCGAGGTAAACCACGTGCCGCTGTGGTGCCATTCAGCAAGGCGAATGATGCTCTGCTGGAGGAAGAATTTCTTGAGAACGAACAGGCAGCGATCAACAGTTGATGCGCTGATTTTATAAGCCACTCAATGAGAACGGGCCTGCGAAAGCAGGCCCGTTTTTGTTTGTGGCGGTTTTTGCACAGGGCGTAAGAAAGCGGCCCCTCACCCCAGCCCTCTCCCTCCGGGAGAGGGGGCCGACCGAGGTGTGTTGCGGGTTACATCGACCTGAAAGACAGCGTCGACTATGGATTCGGCAAAGCACTTCAGGTTGATGTATTTCTGAAGCATCCCGCAATCAGTCCCCCCTCTCTCCGGGAGAGGGCCGACCGAGGTGTCTGAAGAGGTACATCGACCTGAAAGACCGAGTCGATTATGGATTCGGCAAAGCAGAATCAGGTCGGCGTAGCTCGCAAGCATCCCCCGGTCAGTCCCCTCTCCCTCTGGGAGAGGGTTAGGGTGAGGGTATTTTTCGATTGGCTGCAATTCTCATGATCTGCTCCAGCACATCGTCCATCTGCTGGATCACCTCGAGATTACTGAAACGCGCGACTTCAATGCCCTTTTGATTCAGATAGTGCGTCCGTCGCTGATCATGAATCACTTTCGGCGTTTCATAATGCTGACCGCCATCCAGTTCAATCGCCAACTTCAGCTCAGCGCAGTAAAAATCCAGCACGTAAGGCAGACACGGAAATTGCCGGCGAAATTTCAGATGGGCGATCTGGCGGGAGCGGAGTTTTTGCCAGAGCAGGTGTTCGCAATCGGTTTGGTTGACGCGGAGCTGGCGGGCGAATTGGGCGAGGGTGGGGCGGGTTTGCATGCTTCACGATCCTTGTGAAGTTGGTTTGATATTTCACTGTAGCCGAGAACCCTCACCCCAGCCCTCTCCCAGAGGGAGAGGGCTGGGGTGAGGTGTCTGGCGTTGTACATCGACCTGAAAGACCGAGTCGATTATAGATTCGGCAAAGCGGTTTCAGGTCGAGTCGATTATGGATTCGGCACAGCACGTACAGGTCGGCGTACCTCGCAAGCATCCCACGATCAGTCCCCTCTCCCTTTGGGAGAGGGCTAGGGTGAGGGGCTTCTCAATCCTCAGAACGCTACAGAAGTCTGCACATAAACCGTGCGCGGTTCCCCGACATACTTGCCCTTGTTGTTGTCATCAAACGAACGCGTGAAGTACTGCGTATTGAAAATGTTCTTCACCCCCACCGCCACATTCAGATCCGACAACTGCGGCCCGAAGTCATACCCGGCGCGGCTGCTGAACAGCATGTAACCGGGGATTTTTCCGGTGCTGCCATCGGCGCTTTCCTTCGAGGTGTTGGCGTTGTCGGCGAACTGGTCGCTCTGGAAGCTGCTGTCCAGATTGAGCTTCCACGGCCCTTCGGTGTAACCGACGCCAATCGTGCCTTTGTGTTTCGAGGAGAACGGCACGCGATTGCCCTTGTTCGGCCCGTCTTCGCGGATGGTCGCATCAACATAGGCGTAGGTGGCGTAGACATCGAAGCCGGCGAGTGCCGGGCTCAAGTCATCCAGCGCGTAATTGACGCTGGTCTCGATCCCTTGATGGCGGGTTTCGCCTCGGGCAATCACGGAGTCGTTGGTCTGATTACTTTCATACTGGTTGTCGAAGTTGATCAGGAACGCGCCGATCTCGGCCCGCAACGCGCCGTTGTCATAGCGCGTGCCGAGTTCCCAGGTGCGGGCCTTCTCCGGTTTCACTTCGCCGCTGGTCACACGGTTGGGCATCTGGCTGTATTGCACGCTGCCGAACGAGCCTTCGGTGTTGGCGTACAGGTTCCAGCTGTCGGTCAGGTGATAAAGCACGTTTAAAGCCGGCAGTGCGGTGTTGTAGTCGCCCTTGTATTTGACGTTGGTCAGGTTGTTGGTCTGCTGCGATTCGATCATCTCGTAGCGCACGCCCGGGGTGATCGTCCATTTGCCGATGTCGATGCGATCGTCGACGAAGAACGCATTGGCTTCGGTGCCGCCACGGGTGTCGCGGTCATTGCGACTGTTGGTGGTCGGGTATTCGTTGCTGGCGATCGGCGTGCGATAGCGCAGTTCGTGGCCAGCCTCGTTGATGTAGCGGTAGCCGACGCCGACTTCGTGGCTGGTCGGGCCGAGGTCGAAGCCTTGGGCGAAACGGGTTTCCAGGCCGCGCACCCAATACTCGCGCGGCGACAGCGACAAGAAGCTGCCCTGATCCAGATAACCGCTGCGCAAGGTCTTGGTGAAGAAGGTGTTGGCGGTGAATTCGCGGCGATCTTCCTGATAGCGATAGCCGAAATTGAACATCGTGCGCCGGCCCCAGAACTGGTCTTTCGGGCGAGTCGATTGATAAGGATCGGCGTCGTAATCCGCGACGTTCAAACCGCCGGGCATGTCGGCTTTGCCTTCGTAATACTGGGCCATGGCGTTGAAGCTGTTGGCTTCGTCGAGCTGGTATTTGCCCTTGAGGATCAGGTCGTCGATCTCGGTGTCGCTGTGCTCACGCCAGTCGCCGCCGCGCGTCCCGGAGTAGAGCAACGCGCCGCCCAGACCATTTTCGTTCGTGCCGCCGGCCAGCAGGTTGGCGCTGGTCTTGAAGCCGTCGTGGCTCGACGAGGGGCTGGTTTCCGTCTGGAAGCCGCCCTTGACTGTCGGTTCATCAGGAATCGCCCGGGTCACGAAGTTGACTACGCCGCCGACGTTCTGCGGGCCATACCGCACTGCGCCACCGCCACGCACCACGTCCACGGCATCCATGTTGCCCATGCTGATCGGCGCGAACGATAACTGCGGCTGGCCGTAGGGCGCGAACGGCACCGGAATGCCGTCCATCAACACGGTCGAGCGCGCGGCCAGTCGCGGGTTCAAGCCACGGATACCGAAATTCAGCGCCATGTCGTGGCTGCCGGTGCCGTTGTTGTCTGGAGCGTTGACGCCGGGGATGCGATTGAGCACATCCCGCGCCTGAGTGGCGCCCTGGCGTTCGAACTCTTCGCGGCGGATCACATCGCGCGCGCCCGGGTGCTCGAACACATTGATTTGCGCAGCGTCGCCGAGCCAGTCGCCGACGACTTTCGAGGTGTCCAGCTCCAGCGCGGCATCCGCCACCGGTTGCAGGCTGAACGCATTGTTGCCTTCGGCGCGCGCTTGCAGACCGGTGCCTTCAAGCAATGCATTCAAACCCTGCTCAGGTGTGTAACTGCCTTCCAGGCCACGGCTTTGCACACCGCTGGTGACTTGCGAACCAAACGAAATCAGCACACCCGCTTCACGGCCAAACTGGTTGAGGGCGTTCTCCAGCGACGACGGCGCGATGTGATAAGCCTTGGCATCAGCGGCCAGCGCGGCGGGCAGGGCACTGAAACTCAGGCTGGCGCCGAGGACAAGATTGCGCAGGGTACGAGCCAGTGGCGTGAGGCGGGTGGAGTGCATGTCGGATGATCCTGAGAAGGTTGAATCAAGGGGGCTTTCCTTCTCTGTCACGCCAGATCTGAAAAACGGCTCATTTATTTTTGATGTTTTTTAAACCCGCGCTTCGACGCTCACCCAGTAACGGGTAAAGCGCTTCACCTTCACCGGCAAACTGATTTCCAGCAGGTCGAGAATCCGCTCGCTGTCGTCCAGTGGGTAAGTCCCGGAAATCAGCAGGTCGGCGACGTTCCTGTCGCAATTGAGCTGGCCACGACGGTAGCGGCCGAGTTCATCGAGGAAGTCGCCCAGACGCATATGCGCGGCCACCAGCATGCCGTCGGCCCAGGCGCCGCTGTTGGCATCCAGCGGTTTGGCTTCGCTGATGGATTTCGAGGTGAAACTCAGTTGCCGTGCAAGCGGCAGCAGAATCGGCGCGCGTCCATTGCTGCTCAGTTCGACGCGGCCGTCAAACAGCGCAACCTGCGTGCGATCGGCAAACTGACGCACATTGAGACGTGCACCGTGAGTTTCAAGAATGCCCTGAGCGGTGCGCACTTCGAAAGATTGCGCGGCAGTCAGGAGGATTTCGCCTTCGAGCAAGCGGATCAGTCGCGCCGAGACATCCACATCGGCGGCACTGGCTGTGTTGAGTTGCAACTGATCGCCGGCACCAAGCGCCACCTTGCGCCGTTGCCCGATCGGGCTGCGGTAATCGGCAAGCAGCGACGGCAGCGGATTGTGCTCGCGCATGCCCCAAGTGACCGCCGAACCAGCGCCGAGAATCAGCAACAGCTTGAGCGCCTGACGACGACTGCCGGACCTCGTCCCGTTCAACGCCGCGTGTGCCAGCGGCGAAGACACACCGCGCAAGCGCTGGTTGACCCGTTGAATGTGTTCCCACGCCCGCCGGTGTTCGCTGTGCGCGTCCAGCCATTGTTGCCAGGCCTGTTGCTGACGCGGATTGAGCGTGCCTTGTTGCATTTCCAGCAACCAATGCACGGCCTGTTCCGCCACTTGAGAGGAAAAATCCGGGGCGCGGTTCATAGGGCGAAGTAGCAGCGCATCGCTGCTTTGTTCAAATGCCGTTTAACCGTGGCCACGGAAATGCCCAGTTCGGCGGCAATCTGTGGATAAGTCAGGCCATCGACCTGCGCCAGCAAAAAGGCGCGTTTGACCTGACGCGGCAAACCGTCGAGCAACTCGTCCAGCTCCATCAGGGTTTGCAGGATGATCGCTTTGTCTTCTTCTGACGGCGCGACCATTTCCGGTATCTGCGCGAGGGTGTCGAGATAGGCGCGCTCCAGATCCTGACGGCGGTAGTGATTGAACAGAACGCGCTTGGCGAGGGTGGTGAGGAAGGCACGCGGCTCGATGATTACCGGTGGTTCGCGGGCGGTGAGCACTTTGATGAACGTGTCCTGCGCCAGATCCGCCGCGTTGTCCGGGCAGCCGAGCTTGCGCCGCAGCCAGCCGGTCAGCCAGCTGTGGTGGGCCTGATAGAGCGATTCGACGGGATGGGCGGACGACAACGGTGGACTCCGGGCGCTTTCTTGACGCGGTAGAGAGTACGTTAGAGAACAAGAACTGTTCGCATTGTAGTGGTCGAGATACGCCACCGGCAATCAGATGCTTTTGCGTATGAGAATATTTATCATTAATATTGCTCGCCTGTAGGTTCGGCTGATCGGCCGGACGTTTTTCGTTTCAGGGTCGAAACATGAAAGGCAAACTCGCCACACTTCCCATGTCCTATCGTCTGGCCGTCACTTCTCGGGTGCTGGCGGCGGTGTTTGGCGGCTATCTCGTCGCGGCGCTGGCCAGTGTCACCCTGACGCTGTGGCTGCCGTTGAGCCGCGCCGAAGCGGTGGTGACCGGCATGACCATTTCCTTTCTGGTCTATCTGGTGGCGGTGCTCTGGTGTTTTGCCTGCCGCACGGCGTGGTCGGCCTGGGTTGGCTTGCTGGTGCCGAGCGTGATTCTGGCAACCATCTCTGGCGCGGCACGTGGATTGGGCCTGGCATGAAAGAGGGCTTTCGTCAGGCGATGGCCTGGCTGCACACCTGGACCGGACTGCTGTTCGGCTGGTTGCTGTTCGCGATTTTCCTGACCGGGACGCTGGCCTATTTCAAAGATGAGATCAGCCACTGGATGCAGCCGGAAATCCCTGCTCGATCGGTGAGTGCCGAGACCAGCCTGACGCTGGCCCAGGATTATCTGCAACAACACGCGGCGGGTGCTTCGCGCTGGCTGATCGATCTGCCCGATGCCCGTGATCCCGGCATGACCGTGCGCTGGCAGCAAGCGCCGGCGAAGCCTGGCGAGCGCGGGCGTTTCGAAGCGAAAACCCTCGACGCGCAAACCGGTGCTGAAGTGCAGGGTCGCGAAAGCATGGGCGGTGAATTCTTCTACCGTTTCCACTTCCAGCTGCAAATGCCTTATCCGTGGGGCCGTTGGCTGGCGACCATTGCGGCCATGGTGATGTTCGTTGCGCTGATCACCGGGATCATCACCCACAAGAAAATCTTCAAGGACTTCTTCACTTTCCGCCCGCGCAAGGGCCAGCGTTCCTGGCTCGACGGGCATAACGCAGTGGGCGTACTGGTGCTGCCGTTTCACTTGATGATCACCTACAGCAGCCTGGTGATTTTCATGTCGATGGTCATGCCGGCGAGCATCGTCGCTTCATACGGCAGTGACGTGCGCAAGTTCTATGACGAAGTTTTCCCGGCGTCGAAGACTCCGGAACGCGCCGACATCGCGGCACCGTTGGCGGCGATGGCGCCGCTGTTGAGCAAGGCCAGCGAGCAATGGTCGGGCGGCCACACGGCGCGCCTGTCGGTGAGCAATCCGGGGGATGCCAACGCCACGGTGGTGCTGGCCCGTGCCGGCGACGGTGTCGTGCATGATTTCGGTAGGGCCGTGACCTTCAATGGTGTGACCGGGCAGATGCTCGGCAGCACACCGGAGCAGCCGGTAGCAATGGCGGTAGGTGGCGCGTTCTACGGGTTGCACATGGGCCACTTCGCTGGGCCGGTGTTGCGCTGGCTGTACTTCATCTGCGGGCTGGCGGGTACGGCGATGATCGGCACCGGGCTGGTGATCTGGCTCGGCAAGCGTCAGCTCAAACACGCCAGGAGCGGCGTGATGCCGTTTGAATTGCGGCTGGTTGAAGTGCTGAATATCGCCAGCATGGCCGGGCTGGTGTCGGCGGTGGCGGTGTTCTTCCTGGCCAATCGTCTGTTGCCGGTGAGCCTTGCCGAACGTGCCGATTGGGAGGTGAACGCATTCTTTATTGCCTGGGGCTTGAGCGTGGCACACGCGATGTTGCGGCCGGGACGCAAAGCCTGGATTGAGCAGCTTGCCCTGGGTGCTGGCCTGTTTGTCGCAGTGCCGCTGATCAATGCGCTGACCACTTCCTGGAATCTGGGCGTCACGCTCAAGCACGGTGATTGGGCATTGGCCGGGTTTGATCTGACGTGCCTGGCAACCGGTCTGTTTCTGGCTTGGGCCGCGTGGAAAATGCAGCGCGCCGGCAGCACGGTCAGCGTGAAAAAAGCACCACGCGAAAAGGCTCCGCCGATCACCCTTGAACAAGGGACGAACTGATGCTGTTGCCCTTGTTGCTTACCTACACCGGATTCACCGCGTTGTGCTTGTCGATGCCTCGGCACCACGATGAATTGCTCCGCGAAAAACTTTCAACCTCGCGTCGACAGGGACTGAAAATCGGTGGCTGGCTCCTGTTGTGCCTGTCGCTGTGGGCTGCCGTTTCGGCGAACGGCTGGAGTTTCGGCCTGGTCGACTGGTTCGCCGTGCTGATGCTCAGTGCTCTGGCTTTGGTATTGCTGCTGCCGTATCGCCCGCGTTTCGCATTGGCGCTGGCCGGGGTCAGCCTGCTGGCCAGCCCGGTCGCCGCATGGGCGCAGTGCTGAAGTGCTGATCGGTCTACCGCCGGAATCCCGCGACGACGAGCCGCGCGGGGCGCGTGCGCATTTTCTCCAGGTTTTTCTGTCTCAGCGTTCGCAAATGGAAGCGCTGGTGAGCCGGCGCGTGGGTTGCCGGGCAACGGCGGCGGATCTGGTTCAGGACCTGTTTTTGCGTTTCTGGCGGCGGCCGCTGGTGCAGGTCGAAGAGCTCAGCACCTATCTTCTGCGCTGCGCCGGCAACATCGCCATCGATCATCTGCGCAGCGAAGGCACACGCACGCGCGTCAACGAAGGCTGGCAACCGGACGCGCCGGACAGCCACGGCAGCGAACCGCAAGCGGCGCTGGAAGCGGGCAATGATCTGCGCCATGTCGAAGCGGCGTTGCGTGCGTTGCCCGAACGCACCCGGCAGATCTTTTTGCTCAATCGCATCCACGGCCGCAAGTACGCGGACATCGCCAAAGCCATGGGCCTGTCCCAAAGTGCCGTGGAAAAACATATGATGCGCGCCCTCGAGGCCTGCAAGGCCAGCCTGCGCGAACCCGCGCCACGCCTGCCAGGGAAAGCACCGTGAAGCCATCCGATTGCACCACCCCGACGCCCGCGCAAGAGCAGGCTGCGTTTGCCTGGCTGAGCCTGTTGCATGACCGGCCGAGCGCCGGCGATCAACTGACCTTCAGTCAATGGCTGCGCGCCGATCCGGCGCATGCCGAAGCGTATGCGCAGGCGCAAGTGCTCTGGGAGTTGAGCGAAAGCCCGGCGCGCACGCTGGCCGATGAAGAGGCTTTGGCGTTGCAGGGTTATCTCGATGCGATGGATCGCCCGCGCCGTCCGCAGCTTTTGCGTTGGTCGGGGGCGCTGGCGATGGCGGCGTGTCTGTTGCTGATGGTCAGCCTCGGCAGCGGTTGGCAACCGCAACGCTGGATCGATGATCTGGGCGCCGATTATGTTTCGGCGCCCGGAGAGATCCGCACGGTAACGCTGGCCGATCAATCGCAGGTGACGCTGGATGCCGACAGTGCGATTGCCGTGGATTTCAGCCATGGCGAGCGGCATGTTCAGCTGCGTCGTGGTGCCGGATTTTTCACGGTTACGCACACCGGCGAGCCGTTTGTGGTCGAGGCCGAGAAAGGTCAGGCGCGAGTGCTCGGCACGCAGTTCGAAGTGCGACTGCAGCCTCACGGTGCGCAGGTCACGGTGTTGTCCGGGCGCGTTGGCGTGACGGCGGATCGCGACGGCGAACAGCAGATTCTCACCGCTGGTCAGCAGGTTGCTTACGGCGAAGGCACGGCGCAAAAGCTTCACGCGGTGGACAGCGAAGCGCAACTGGCCTGGCGTCAGGGTTGGCTGACTTATTACAAGTCGACGCTGGCCGATGTGGTCGAGGATCTGCGCCGTTATTACCCCGGGCGAATAGTGTTGCTCAACGATGAGCTGGCGGCGCGTAAGGTCAGTGGCAGTTTTCCGAGCAAGGATCCGCAGGCGGTGCTCAGTTCACTGCAAGGGGTGATGGGGTTTGAGCAGCATCAGGTGTTGGGGCATCTGATAATTTTGCGTTGAGGCGGCTAAAGCCATCGCGAGCAGGCTCACTCCTACAGGGGAACGCATTCCAAATGTAGGAGTGAGCCTGCTCGCGATGGCGCCCGATCGAACACCACAAAAAATAATTTTCAAATGTTGGTGAGGTAAACATCTGCCCCATCCGTGTAGTGACTGAAACTGCGAGTCATTCGCATCCGTTGCGGTTCTACACAGGTCATTGAGCAATGAAGTCCAGGGCAAAATCGGGTTCGGTCAAACAATGGTTAGGCGTGTCGGCACTGAGCTTTTCGGCATTGGCATTGTTGCCGATGAGCGTGGCGCTCGCCGCTGAAACCGTCAGCAGCCAGGCGCAAAAGCAGTTCAACTTTTCCCTGGCCGCCAAACCGTTGCCGCAAGCCTTGAGCGATTTCAGCCGCGTCACCGGGCAGAGCGTGGTCTACACCGACGAAGCGCCTTACGGCCTCACCGCGCCGGCAGTCAATGGCCAGATGAGTGCCGAACAAGCGCTGCAACGTCTGCTCAGTGGCTCCGGCCTGAGTTTCCGCCGCACCGATAGCCACACGCTGGCGCTGGAGCCCAAACCCACCGAAGGCGCGTTGAACCTTGGTGCCACGACCATCACCTCGATGCGCGACGAGTCGATGAGTTATCAGCCGCCGGAAACCAGTTCGGTGATGCGTTCTTCGGCGTCGTTGCAGGAAATCCCGCAGACCGTCAACGTCATCCCGGCGCAAGTGATCCGCGATCAGGCACCACGCAATCTCGATGATGCACTGGCCAATGTCAGCGGCATCACCCAGGGCAATACCTTGGGCAGCACTCAGGATTCGGTGATGACGCGCGGTTTCGGTGACAACCGCAACGGCTCGATCATGCGCGACGGCATGCCGATCGTGCAGGGCCGTGGCATGAACGCCACCGTCGATCGTGTTGAAGTACTCAAAGGCCCGGCCTCGTTGCTCTACGGCATCCAAGACCCGGGTGGCGTGGTCAACATGGTCAGCAAGAAGCCGGAATTGACGCAATACAATGCGCTGACCTTGCGCGGTTCGACCTACGGTGACGGCAAGAACGGCAGCGGCGGCAGCCTCGACAGTACCGGCCCGCTGGGTGATTCCGGGCTGGCCTACCGCATGGTGCTCGATCACGAAGACGAAGATTACTGGCGCAACTTCGGCACCCACCGTGAAACCCTGATCGCCCCGTCGCTGGCCTGGTTCGGCGAGAGCACCAAGCTGTTGTTCGCCTACGAGCACCGCGAATTTCTCACGCCTTTCGATCGCGGCACACTGATCGATCCACGTACCAATCATCCGCTGGACATCTCCCGCAAAGAGCGTCTCGACGAGCCGTTCAACAACATGGAAGGCCGCTCGGATCTGTATCACTTTGAAGCCGACCACGACCTCAACGACGACTGGAAAGCCCACTTCGGCTACAGCTGGAACCGCGAAACCTACGACGCCAGCCAAGTCCGCGTGATTGCAATCGACACGAAAAAAGGCACGTTGACCCGCAGCATGGATGGCACCCAGAACGCGATCAGCACCGACCGTTTCACCACCGCCAGTCTCGAAGGCAAGGTCAACGTGCTGGGCATGCAGCATGATCTGGTGTTCGGTGTTGATGACGAGTACCGCAAGATCTACCGCGCTGACCTGATCCGCCAGAAAAGCCTGACCACGTTCAGCTACCTCAATCCGGTGTATGGCCGCGAAGTCGCCGGCACGACCGTCAGCGCCCCCGACAGTGCGCAGACCGATGAACTGCGCAGCGATTCGGTGTTCATGCAGGACTCGATTCACCTCAATGACCAGTGGATTCTGGTCGCCGGCGGGCGCTTCCAGGAGTACGACCAGTACGCCGGCAAAGGCGTGCCGTTCAAGGCCAACACCGACAGCAACGGCCAGAAGTTCGTCCCGCGCGCAGGTCTGGTGTATCGCTACACCGACGCCTTGTCGTTTTACGGCAGCTACACCGAATCGTTCAAACCCAACTCGACCATCGCCCCGCTGAGCGGCAGCAGCACCGTGCTCGACGGCAGCATCGCGCCGGAAGAAGCCAAGTCATGGGAGCTCGGCGCGCGGCTGGATATGCCGGGGCGCGTCACTGGCAACATTGCGTTGTTCGACATCAAGAAGCGCAACGTGCTGGTGGCCAACTCTGAAGGCCCGACGACGATTTACAGCGCCGCCGGTGAGGTGCGCTCGCGCGGTCTGGAAATGGACCTGACCGGCCAACTGACTGACCGCTGGAGCATGATCGGCAGCTACGCTTACACCGATGCTGAAGTGACCGAAGACCCGGATTACAAAGGTAAGCGCCTGCAAAACGTGGCAAAGAATTCCGGCTCACTGTCGGCGGTGTATGACTTCGGCAGCGTGATCGGCGGCGACCAGTTGCGCGTCGGCGCTGGAGCGCGTTATGTCGGTGAACGTGCGGGTAACGCGGTGAACGATTTTGATCTGCCGAGCTATACCGTGGCCGATGCGTTTGCCACTTACGACACCAAAGTCGAAGGGCAGAAGGTCAAGTTTCAGCTCAATGTGAAGAACCTGTTTGACCGCACGTATTACACCTCGGCGGCGAGCCGGTTCTTTGTGTCGATGGGCGATTCGCGGCAGGTTTCGCTGTCCAGCACTTTGGAGTTTTAAGGCAAGATCAGAAGCCCCTCACCCTAACCCTCTCCCCGAGGGAGAGGGGCTCAACGCAAAAACGCCTGCCGATAATCGCCCGGCGTCCCGCCCAGAACCTGCTTGAACCGATTGGTGAAATGACTCGCGCTGGCAAACCCGCACGCCAGCGCAATCTCACCCAACGGCAACGCCGTTCCGCGCAACAACTCCCGTGCCCGGCTCAAGCGTCGCGCCAGCACGTATTGGTGCGGCGGCAGGCCGAAGCTCGTACGGAACATCCGCGCAAAGTGGTATTCCGATAACGCACACAACCCGGCCAGTTGACCGAGGCTGATCGGCTCGGCCAACTGAGTGTCGATGAACTCCACCAATTGCCGCCGCTGGTGTGGCGCCAATCCACCCTTCAAACGCAAACCCTGACGCGCACCCACCTGGCTGAGCAAGGTGTGGCTGATCAGTTCATGGGCGAGGCTGCTGGTCAGCAAGCGTTCGGCGGGTTCGTCCCAGTTCAGGCTCAGCAGTTGCCGAAAGCGCTGCGCCTGTTGCGGGTCTTCGAGAAAGGTTTGCTCGCGCAGCTGCATTTCCCGCGGTTCGCGATCCAGCAGCGTGACGCAACCGAGGGCGAATTGTTCGGCGCTGAAATACAAGTGTGCGAGACGGATATCGCCGTTGATCACCCAGCCCGACTCATGATCGGCGGGCAGGATGCATAGCTTGTCTGGCCCGCCTTTTTGTCCGGGTTGCCCGCGCCGAAAGGTGCCGGTGCCACCGGCGATGTAACAGGACAACGTGTGGTGGCTCGGCGCTGCGTATTCCTGCGCATCGTGGTGGTTGGTCCACAAAGCCGCAGACAAGCCGTCACCGAGCTCGGCGCTGTGCACAAGGCGTGCGTTCGGCGAGCTGTTCAACGCTTGAAAGACTTGCAAGGTATCGATGGCGGCCATGAGCGGTTCTCTTCAACGCCTTGCATCCTACTCCGTAGACGCCGAGCTGCCAGCCTGCCGCCCGACAAAAGCGCAAGAATCTGCAAGCGCGCAATGAACGCCCGGGCAGACACTCAAGGCCTATCGAGGAGTGTGTGCCATGAACCTGTCGTTGTATTTGCTGACCGTGCTGATCTGGGGCACGACGTGGATTGCCCTGAAATGGCAATTGGGCGTGGTGGCGATTCCCGTATCGATCGTCTATCGCTTCGGCCTCGCCGCGCTGGTGCTGTTTGCGCTGTTGCTGCTCAGCCGTCGCCTGCAACCGATGAACCGCCGTGGGCATCTCATCTGCGTGGCGCAGGGGGTGTGTCTGTTCTGCGTCAACTTCATGTGCTTCCTGACCGCCAGTCAGTGGATTCCCAGCGGACTGGTCGCGGTAGTATTTTCGACCGCAACGCTGTGGAACGCGCTGAATGCGCGGGTGTTCTTCGGCCAGCGCATCGCGCGCAATGTGCTGATGGGTGGTGCATTGGGCCTGTTTGGCCTGGGCATGCTGTTCTGGCCGGAACTGGCCGGGCATCAGGCCAGCCCGCAAACCTTGCTCGGTCTCGGCCTGGCGTTGTGCGGCACCTTGTGTTTCTCGGCGGGCAACATGCTCTCGAGTCTGCAGCAGAAAGCGGGTCTCAAGCCGCTGACCACCAACGCCTGGGGCATGGCCTACGGCGCGGCGATGCTGTCGGTGTGGTGTCTGGTCAAGGGCATTCCGTTCGACATGGATTGGAGCCCGCGTTACGTCGGTGCGCTGCTGTATCTGGTCATCCCGGGCTCAGTGATCGGTTTCACTGCGTATCTGACGCTGGTCGGACGCATGGGCCCGGAGCGCGCGGCTTACTGCACCGTGCTGTTCCCGGTTGTGGCGCTGAACGTCTCGGCATTTGCTGAGGGTTATCAGTGGACAGCGCCGGCGCTGGTCGGACTGGTGTTAGTGATGCTGGGCAACGTATTGGTGTTTCGTAAACCGAAAGCGGTGGTGGCGCCGGTACAGGGAAAGCTGGCTTGAAATAAACGAGCGCTGAACTTCAGCGCTCGACTTTCAATGTGATGTAAATCATTACCGGGAAGATGAAGTCAACGATATGTCGCGCCCAATCCTTGGCATTCCAAGATTGCGAAGTGTCCATGTCAAACCATTCCACACCCACGGTTTGCAGACACACGTAATAAATGAAAATGGCTGCCAATATGCCCATGATCGAGAACTTTTTTGCCTCTTGGAATATCTCTGCGGAAGCATCGATGTGGCGATATAACTGATAGGTGCCTATCAGGCACAGCACGGTATACGTGACTTCCAGCGTGATGATGAACCAGTAGATCCGGTGATGGATCATCGGTGATTCAATGGCCCGGTACTTGATGGTTTCACTGGCGGTGGTGGTGTCCATACTCAGGATATGAGCCACGTAGGTGTAGTTTGAATTGTAATCGGTAAAGTTGTGGATCATCACCAGCACGCCAAAGAAGCTGATGTAAGCCATCAATATGACTTTGCTGTAACGAATGAGTTTTTCGGTTGTCAGGGTGTTCAAGGTATTGGCTCTCCATAGCGTTTGTCGATTATTCGACAGGCAGGCAGAGCTTATAATGCTGTTGTTTAATTGGCTTTGCTGTTCAATTTCAAGTTGTGTAAGGCATAACTAACGGGCAAATGCGATAGCGCACTTGCCCGTGTTTTTTTATCCGCGCCAGACTTGCGGGTTGACCAGATCCTGCGGGCGTTCGCCGAGCAGGGCGCTGCGCAGGTTGGCCAGTGCACGATTGGCCATGGCTTCACGGGTTTCATTCGTCGCGGAGCCGATGTGCGGCAGAGTCACGGCATTGCTGAGCTGGAACAGCGGCGACTCGGCCAGCGGTTCTTTTTCGTACACATCAAGGCCGGCGCCACGAATGCGCTTGGTTTGCAGGGCTTCGATCAGGGCCGGTTCATCGACCACCGGGCCACGCGATATGTTCACCAAAATGGCGTCGGGTTTCATCAGCGCCAGTTCACGGTGGCTGATCAGATGGCGGGTCTTGTCGCTGAGCGGCACCACCAGGCAGACGAAATCGGCTTCGGCGAGCAGTTGATCGAGGCTGCGAAATTGCGCGCCGAGTTCCTGCTCCAGTTCGGTTTTGCGGCTGTTGCCACTGTAGATGATCGGCATGTTGAAGCCGAAGCGGCCACGGCGGGCGACGGCGGCGCCGATGTTGCCCATGCCGACAATGCCGAGGGTTTTGCCGTGGACGTCACAGCCGAACAAGGGCGCGCCGACGCTGGCTTGCCATTGGCCGGCCTTGGTCCAGGCATCGAGTTCGGCGACGCGGCGGGCGCTGCTCATGATCAGGGCGAAGGCGAGGTCGGCGGTGCTTTCGGTGAGCACATCCGGGGTGTTGGTGAGCATGATCCCGCGTTCGTTGAAGTAGGCGAGGTCGTAGTTGTCGTAGCCGACGGAGACACTTGAGACCACTTCGAGTTTTGTTGCGGTTTCGAGTTGGGCCTGGCCGAGTTTGCGGCCGACGCCGATGAGGCCGTGGGCGTGGGGCAGGGCTTCGTTGAATTGGGCGTTGATGTCACCGTTCTTTGGGTTGGGGACGATGACGTCGAACTCTTGCTGCAGGCGTTCGATCATGGGCGGGGTGATGCGGCTGAAGGCCAGGACAGTTTTTTTCATCGTTTTTGGCTCTTGTTCGGGCTTGATACCAAGCACGCTAACATTTCTGGCTTGGGGTTGTCTTGGCGGCCTCTGGGCCGACCAGGTTTTGGGTGGTGTTGGGTGTATATCCGTTTTTTGGGTGATGGCGGCTTAGGGTTTCGCCCTTACGGCGACTCACTTTTTTGACAAACGCCTCAAAAAAGTAAGCAAAAAAACGCTTGCTCCTACGTGCGGCCCGCTCGCTGGGGCTCGGGGTTCCTTCGCTGCGGGATCGATCCGGGCGCAGCGTCTCCGGTTTGCTTCGCTGCACCTCCTCTCGCTGTGTTTGGCTGCGCCAAACGGTCGCTGCGCTCCCACGCCCGGATCAATCCCTCCACTCAGCCTTCCGACGTCGCCCGTGGATCAAGATCAAGAGCAGGCGAGCTGGCATTCGGCCTATTGAGTGGTGAAGAGCGGGGCGTGGTCGGCTTTGGATTTGTGGTGGATTTGCCCCTCACCCCAGCCCTCTCCCGAGGGAGAGGGAGCCGATTTTTGGGCTTTTCAAAGTCTGAGTTCGACTCGGTATCGCACGTCGGCCTAGCTCTTCCAAACCCCTCGATCAGTCCTCTCTCCCTCCGGGAGAGGGCTAGGGTGAGGGGCTTTTGATCTGTTTCAGAATCTGAGTGTCGACTCGGTATTTCACGTCGGCGTAACTCTCCCAAACACCTCGGTCAGTCCCCTCTCCCTCCGGGAGAGGGCTAGGGTGAGGGGCTTTTGATCTGTTTCAGAATCTGAATTCGACTCGGTATCGCACGTCGGCGTAGCTCACCCAAACACCTCGATCAGTCCCCTCTCCCTTTGGGAGAGGGTTAGGGTGAGGGGCTTTTAGCTGTGGGCCGGGGATTGCGGGATTTCGTGGTTATCCAGCACGCGGTTCACCGCCAGTTCGGCAAGCATGATGATCTGCTGAATCGCCAGAATCGTCCGCCGTTGCGGCAGGTCGATGTAGGCGGCGATGTCGCTTGTCATGAGGCTAGCCTGTGCCAGTGATTCGCAGGCGTGGACCAGCAGGCTTTCGCTATCCTGTTCCGGGGCGACCTGAAACATGGTGCTCGGTTTGTGGAAGCGCAGGGTGAGGGCGTTGGGTTTGAGGTAGTGGTCGAGGGCGCGTTCGGCGGCTTCGTGGAATTCTTTGAGCCGGGGAATTCGTAGGGGGTGGTGTCGTCGGTTTCGGGTGGATTAGGCGTTGGTTTGAACATAGGAAACATACTCGTGGCAAGTTGAGTTGAAGCTGCCACTTTTCGTTTTCCAGGCGAAAGGGTGGCAGCTGTACGCAGACTGGAAAAACCGGTCAACTTGCCAAAACCGGCAGGCCCAAGGGCCTCCCGCGTACAGCCGCCATAACATTGCGAGCAGAAAAAGCGCCGCAGTATGCCATGAGCTTTGGTAGTTGAAATCGGGTTTTCCAGACCCGGTCGCTGATGCGTCAGCGACACCCAAATCCTAGCCAGCGCACTTCCGACGGACAACCGTCAAAACCTGTCGGAGACATCCGCTGATTCCTGGTTTTCGTAGGAGTTGTTGTAGGTGTGGATTGCTTGATTTTTAAACAGAAAGTCCCTCGGTCGCAGGCTGTGGCTGATCTGCGCGAATATGACGTTCTGTTTAAAGTCAGCCCGATGGCCGCAGCCGAACTTACGTCCTGTCCGCTGGATGGGAAGACACGCGCTTGGCTTTTGTTTTGCGGTGAATTTACCCCTCACCCCAGCCCTCTCCCGAGGGAGAGGGAGCCGATTTTTGGGCATTTCAAAATCTGAGTTCAACACGGTATCGCACGTCGGTGTAGCCCTGCCAAACACCTTGATCAGTCCCCTCTCCCTCCGGGAGAGGGTTAGGGTGAGGGGCTTTTAGCTTTGTGAAGGGGATTGGGAGATTTCGTGGTTATCCAGCACTCGATTCACCGCCAGTTCAGCCAGCATGATGATCTGCTGAATCGCCAGAATCGTCCGCCGTTGCGGCAGGTCGATGTAGGCGGCGATGTCGCTGGTCATGAGGCTGGCCTGGGCCAGTGATTCGCAGGCGTGGACCAGCAGGCTTTCGCTGTCCTGATCGGGGGCGACCTGGAACATGGTGCTGGATTTGTGGAAGCGCAGGGTGAGCGCGTTGGGTTTGAGGTAGTGGTCGAGGGCGCGTTCGGCGGCTTCGTGAAATTTCTTCGAGCCGGGGAATTCGTAGGGGGTGGTGTTCTCCGCTTCGGGCGGATTAGGCGTTGGTTTGATCATGGTGAAACTCCATTCGGGATGTGGAGTTCGTCACACACTGCGACCAAGCAGTAGGGTGGCGAACTGTACGCGGGTTGGTCGACCAGGGAATGGAAACCCGGCAGGGCCAAAGCCCTCCCACGCACAGTTCGCCATTAAGCAAGCTGAAAAAGTGCGCCATTCTAAACCCGGACGACCAAGTCCGGTCGCTGATTCGTCAGCGACACCCAAATCCTAGCCACCGCACTTCCGACGGACAACCTGCAAAACCTGTCGGAAACATCCGCGAAATCCCTGTTTTTGTAGGCTCTGCCGTAGGCCGCGATCTGTTGATTTTTAAACAGCAAGATCAAAAGATCGCAGCCTGCGGCAGCTCCTGGAGGTGAGGCGTTTTGTTTAGGAGACAGTTGGGGCGATGAAGAGAGCCGTGGGTCAAAAGTCTGCGCGGCGAAGAGGGTCAGCTTTTGCTCTTCTGCCACAGGCCGCGGCAGATTCAGAGCGAAATACTGTCCCGCCCTTTGATGGAGAACGTACCACCATTGACCTCCAGCTCCTTACCTTCAGCGCCAGCAGATTTGAACTGAAAGCTCCCCTTGTACAGTTCTTGATCATGATCAAAACTCAAGGTGATGGAGCCTGTATCAGCACTGTAGGTTTCAAAGCGGATATGGGTCTCCACTTGCCATATCTTCCAAAAAGTCGCACAGACCTTTTTATCTTCGAAGTTATAGGTGCCGCTCGAGATGTCGGGTGGGAACACTATTTCAATGCCGCGCTCGATTTCGTTTCTATTTGCATCGGTAGTGAGCTGTACCGTGTTTAAAGACAAGTGCAGTTTGTTGTCGGTGGTGTAGTGGTCATAGGCGAAGCCTGAGTTTTGCGAGGTGAAGTCCAGATCACCCGATATGCGGGCCGTCATACGACCGATGCTGGGAGAGGTTTTGATAATGGGAAACTGATGCCTGGTGAACATGATGAACTCCTTGGCGTTGATCGTTCCGTGAACCAGACAAGGTCTGGCGACGTTTTCAAGCTAGGAGTGGGGGGGAACACTGTCAACTGTCAGAGTTGACAGTTGACAGTAGAGGAGAATTGAACGTCAGAGGGACTGCCAACGCCAATTGCCCCGGTTCAGTAACGTCGGCAGAACGCTACATTCAGTTGGCGACACGCACGCCGGCGAGGCTGCCACTCAACTCATACGCCGCCAATTCCGCCTGATGCGCCGCGAGAATTTCCGGCAACGACCCACGCAAATACTCAACCCACGTCTTGATCTTCGCATCCAGATATTGCCGCGACGGGTAGATCGCATACAGGTTCAGTTCTTGCGAGCGGTAGTTCGGCATGACCCGCACCAGTGTGCCGTTGCGCAAGCCTTCGATCGCCGCATACACCGGCAACACGCCAACGCCCATGCCGCTGGTGATCGCGGTTTTCATCGCGTCGGCGGAGTTCACCAGAAACGGTGAGCTGTTGATGGTGACCATTTCCTGGCCTTCCGGGCCGTCGAAGGCCCACTTCTCCAACGGAATCACCGGGCTGACCAGACGCAGGCAGGCGTGGTTGAGCAGGTCGCTGGGTTTTTGCGCGGCGCCGTTGGCTTTCACGTAGGCGGGGGATGCGCAGACGATGCTGTAGGTGATGCCCAGCCGTTGCGAGACGAAACCCGAGTCCGGCAATTCGCTGGCGAGCACGATGGACACGTCGTAGCCCTCGTCGAGCAGGTCCGGCACGCGGTTGGCCAGGGTCAGGTCGAAGGTGACGTCGGGGTGAGTCTTGCGGTAGCGGGCGATGGCGTCGATGACGAAGTGCTGGCCGATGCCGGTCATGGTGTGCACTTTCAATTGCCCGGCCGGGCGGGCGTGGGCGTCGCTGGCTTCGGCTTCGGCCTCTTCGACGTAGGCCAGAATCTGTTCGCAGCGCAGCAGGTAGCGTTTGCCCGCTTCGGTCAGGGCAATGCGCCGCGTGGTGCGGTTGAGCAAGCGGGTTTGCAGGTGGGCTTCCAGGTTGGAGACCGCGCGCGAGACGTTGGCGGTGGTGGTGTCGAGTTGCACGGCGGCGGCGGTGAAGCTGCCGGCTTCGGCGACACAACTGAAGGCGCGCATGTTTTGCAAAGTGTCCATGGGGTGCTCTCAAGGGAGATGGCAAATTGTGACACGAAGTTTCGGGGGCGAGACCCCCGACCAAGGGATTATCTCGTTAACCGTAACAAAGATTCACAGAATTCCCAGCTTATCGCCATTGAGGGCGCCCCCTAGAATTGCGCCGATCCCGGTAGGAGCTGCCGAAGGCTGCGATCTTTTGATTTTGTTTTAAGGGAATCAAGATCAAAAGATCGCAGCCTGCGGCAGCTCCTGCACGGGTCCTCGATCTACCCCTCTCTCAGGAATTCGCAGCTGTGCCGCGTCGCATCAACAGAGCGCTTTTGCCGCTCAGTGTTCTGGCTTTTACCCTGGGTCTTGGCGGCTGCATCTCAACGGACGGAATTGCCCCGCAGGGCAACGCATTGGAGGCCAATTCACTGGCTACCGATGACGCCATCGCCCACGCCGCCCGTGACGCCAACTGGCCTACCGCGCAATGGTGGCAAGCCTACGGCGACCCGCAACTCAATCGCTGGATCGACCTCGCCGTGCAAGGCAGTCCGACCATGGCCATGGCTGCTGCGCGAGTGCGTCAAGCCAAAGCCATGGCCGGTGTCGCCGAAGCCGCCGAGTCGTTGCAGATCAACGGCGAGTCGACCCTCAAACGCCACAACTGGCCGACCGATCAGTTCTACGGCCCGGGCGAGCTGGCCAACACCACCACTTGGGACAACAACGCCGCACTGGGCTTCAGCTACGCCCTCGACCTCTGGGGCCGTGAAAGCAACGCCAGCGAACGTGCGGTGGACCTTGCGCACATGAGCGCGGCCGAGGCGCGATTGGCGCAGCTTGAATTGCAGAACAACATCGTTCGCGCCTACATCGAACTGTCGCTGCATTACGCCCAGCGCGACATCGTCGCGGCGACGCTCAAGCAGCAACAGCAGATTCTCGATCTGGCACAGAAGCGTTTGAATGGTGGCATCGGCACACACTTCGAAGTCAGTCAGGCCGAAACGCCGTTGCCGGAAACCCATCGGCAAATCGATGCGCTGGATGAAGAAATCGCCCTGAGTCGCAACCAGATCGCCGCACTCGCCGGCAAAGGGCCGGGGGCGGGCGCACAGTTGCAGCGCCCGACATTGTCCCTCGGTGCTGCGCTGAAGCTGCCGTCGGCATTGCCCGCCGAACTGCTCGGCCAGCGTCCGGATGTGGTTGCCAGTCGCTGGCAGGTCGCGGCGCAGGCGCGTGGTATCGATGTGGCGCACGCCGGTTTTTACCCCAACGTCGATCTGGTTGGCAGTCTCGGTTACATGGCCACCGGCGGTGGCGCGCTGGAGTTTTTGACCGGCAAGAAACTCAATTACAACGTCGGGCCGGCGATCTCGCTGCCGATCTTTGACGGCGGGCGTTTGCGCTCCGAATTGGGCGAGGCTTCCGCCGGTTATGACATCGCTGTGGCACACTACAACCAGACGCTGGTGAATGCGCTGAAGAATATCTCCGACCAGTTGATCCGCCGCGAGTCGATGGACAAGCAGCAAGGTTTTGCCGCCGAGTCGGTGGCCACGGCGCAGAAGACTTACGACATCGCGATGATCGCGTATCAGCGCGGCCTCACCGATTACCTCAACGTGCTCAATGCGCAGACGTTGCTGTTCAAGCAACAGCAAGTTCAGCAGCAGGTGCAGGCGGCGCGGTTGAGTGCGCATGCCGAGTTGGTGACTGCGCTGGGTGGTGGCCTCGGTGCCGGCAACGATGTGCCGGCGGCCGAGAAAACCCAGGCACCGAAAACCCCGGCACTCCTGCATTGAACACACAACCCATTGTAGGAGTGAGCCTGCTCGCGAAAGCGGTTTATCAGTCGACATCAACGTTGAATATGAAAACGCATTCGCGAGCAGGCTCGCTCCCACAGGTTCTGCGACCAGACCGAATCTCATTGAGCACATTTGAATGACTCCCTTGCCCGCACCTCTGCGCTGGCTCTACGCCCTGGAATGGCGCCGTAGTTTCTTCGACTGGGCGCGCAGCGATGGCGTGACCTGGGTCTACATCTTCAAGGTGTTGATCGCTGCATTCCTGACCCTGTGGCTGGCCATGCGCCTGGAATTGCCGCAACCACGCACGGCGATGATCACCGTGTTCATCGTCATGCAGCCGCAGAGCGGCCAAGTGTTCGCCAAGAGTTTCTATCGCTTCCTTGGCACATTGGCCGGGTCGGCGATGATGGTCACGCTGATCGCGTTATTCGCGCAAAACACTGAGCTGTTCCTCGGCTCGCTGGCGATCTGGGTCGGCATCTGCTCGGCCGGTGCCGCACGTTGTCGCAACTTCCGCGCCTACGGTTTCGTCCTCGCCGGTTACACCGCCGCGATGGTCGGGCTGCCGGCGCTGGCGCACCCGGACGGCGCATTTATGGCAGCGGTGTGGCGGGTGCTGGAAATCTCGCTGGGGATTCTCTGCTCGACCCTGATCAGCGCCGCGATCCTGCCGCAAACCGCCAGCGCCGCCATGCGCAATGCCTTGTATCAGCGCTTCGGTGTGTTCGCTTTATTCGTCACCGATGGCCTGCGCGGGCGCAGCAAAGCCGAGTCTTTCGAGGCGAGCAACGTGCGTTTTATCGCCGAAGCCGTGGGCCTCGAAGGCTTGCGCAGTGTCACCGTGTTTGAAGACCCGCACATGCGTCGGCGAAACGGTCGCCTGAGCCGTTTGAACAGCGAATTCATGGGCATCACCACGCGGTTCAACGCTTTGCATCAGTTGCTTGAACGCTTGCGTGGCAATGGCGAAGAACATGTGGTCGCGGCGATCAGACCGGGCCTGCAGGATCTCGCCGAAGTGCTCGACGGCTTCAGTGGTCGCGCCCTGACCAGCCCCGATGCCGCGCGCTTGGCGACAGCGCTGGCGAGCTACAAGGAAGGCCTGCCGGCACGCGTGCGCAGCCTGCGCGCCATCTTCCAGGAGAGCGAGCCGAGCGACGCCGAGCAACTGGATTTCCACACCGCGTACGAATTGCTCTATCGCTTCGTCGACGACTTGCACAGTTATGCACAGACCCACGCATCCTTGGCCGATCACCGCCACGAGCGCGAGCGCTGGGACGAGCAGTTCACCCCGCAAACCAACTGGTGGGCAGCTGCTGCATCGGGCATTCGCGCCTCGTTCATCCTCGTTGTATTGGGCAGTTACTGGGTCGCGACAGCGTGGCCAAGCGGCGCGACGATGACCCTGATCGCCGCCGCCACCGTAGGCCTCTCCGCCGCCACACCGAACCCGAAACGCATGGCCTTTCAGATGGCGTGCGGGACCTTCCTCGGTGCGCTGATCGGCTTCGTCGAGATGTTTTTCATCTTCCCGTGGATCGATGGTTTTCCGCTGCTGTGCGTGATGCTCGCGCCGGTGATCGTCCTCGGCTCGTTCCTCACGTCGCGCCCGCAATACGCCGGGGTCGGCCTCGGTCTGCTGATCTTCTTCAGCACCGGTTCGGTGCCGGACAACCTGACCATTTACAACCCTTACACCTTTATCAACGACTACATCGCCATGGTCATGGGCATGCTGGTCTGTGCCGCTGCCGGGGCGATTATTCTGCCGCCGAACAGTCGCTGGTTGTGGAAGCGCCTGGAGCAGGATCTGCGTGGTCAAGTGGTCTATGCGATCAGCGGCAAACTCAAAGGTCTGGCCTCGAGTTTCGAGAGCCGTACCCGCGATCTGCTGCATCAGGCCTACGGCCTCGCGGCCGGTCAGCCGAAGGTGCAAAAAAACCTGCTGCGCTGGATGTTCGTGGTACTGGAAGTCGGCCACGCGATCATCGAGCTGCGCAAGGAGCAGGCGATCCTGCCGGTGCACCCGGCCTATGCCGAATCGCAGCCGTGGCGCCAGGCAATCCGCGTGATGGGCCGCGCGCTGGTGCGACTGTTTCTGCAACCGAACTCCAGCAATCTCGAACGCGCACTGGTCGCGGTCGACCATGCGATCAGTCGCGTAGCGGCCACTGACGAACCGTTCGCCCCACACTTCGACACCTCGGCGTTGCGCCGGGTGAAGAGCTATCTGCACTTCATCCGTACCTCGCTGCTCGACCCGCAATCACCGCTTGCTGCCTACGCCATCGCCAAGCCGGAAGGACTTGCCCATGCCTCGTGAAATCGCCTTCCACGGCGTGTACATGCCGACCATGACTTTGATGTTTTTCATCGCTGCGGCGCTGGCCTGGGCGGTGGACCGGTTCCTGTCCGGGTTCGACCTGTACCGCTTTTTCTGGCACCCGGCGCTGCTGCGCCTGAGTCTGTTTACCTGTCTGTTCGGCGCCATGGCGCTGACTGTCTACCGTTGAGACTATCTTGATGAAAAAGTTTTTCAGCCTGCTCGCGACCCTGCTGGTGCTGGCCCTGGCGTTGTGGATCGGCCGCACGTTGTGGGAGCACTACATGAACACGCCGTGGACCCGTGATGGCCGCGTGCGCGCCGACATCATCAATGTCGCCGCCGACGTTACCGGTGAAGTCATCGATGTGCCGGTGCGCGACAACCAACTGGTGAAGAAGGGTGATTTGCTTATGCAGATCGACCCAGAGCACTACCGCATCGCGGTCAAGCAGGCGCAGTCGCTGGTCGCTTCGCGCAAGTCGACGTGGGAGATGCGCAAGGTCAACGCCCACCGCCGCGCCGACCTCGACAACCTGGTGATCTCCAAGGAAAACCGCGACGACGCCAGCAACATCGCCGACGCCGCGCTGGCCGATTACCAACACGCCCAAGCGCAACTGGAAGCCGCTGAACTCAACCTCAAACGCACCGAAGTGCGCGCGGCGGTCGACGGTTATGTGACCAACCTCAACGTGCATCGCGGTGACTACGCACGCATCGGCGAGGCGAAAATGGCCGTGGTCGACATGAACTCGTTCTGGGTTTACGGCTTCTTCGAAGAGACCAAATTGCCCCACGTTAAAGTCGGTGACCAAGCCGACATGCAGTTGATGAGCGGCGAAGTGCTCAAGGGCCATGTGGAAAGCATCTCGCGCGGCATTTATGACCGCGATAATCCGGAAAGCCGCGAGCTGATTGCAGATGTGAACCCGACCTTCAACTGGGTGCGCCTGGCGCAACGGGTGCCGGTGCGCATTCATATTGATGAAGTGCCGGAAGGTGTGCTGCTGGCGGCGGGGATTACCTGCACGGTGGTGGTGAATCAGAGCGCAGTGGACAACTGACAGACCGTGTCGCTCCTTTCGCGAGCAGGCTCGCTCCCACAGAGGTCATGCATTTCAAATGTGGGAGCGAGCCTGCTCGCGAATGGGGCGACTCGGTATTTCCAGACTGATAACGAGCAATCACTCAGCGCAAAACGTCTCCTGCAAATGCAGCCAGAACACTCGCCCGGATTCGAGTTTTTCAAACACCACCGTCGAGCGCCGATCCGTGTGTGCACCGCTCGCATCGCTCTGCTGTTCGCGGTAACTCACGGTCGCGCCGCGCTGATGCAGGGCAATCACGCGTAACTCACTGAGCTGGATTCTGAAACCTTTCTTCTGCCCGCCTGCGGCTCGGAACAGCAGGCGCAAGGCATCGATATCCAGCGCTCGGCCCAACGGCGTCACCATGGAGAAACGCGGTGAAAAACGCGCCAGCAATCGCTGCAGCGCGGCGTCATCTTCTTCGACGGCAAACCATCGTTCGATGGCTTCGTGCGCCTGGATCACTTCGTCCAGGTAGGGCGTGGCGTCATTCATGCGGTTTTTTCCTCAAGGGCAGGTGGGTTTAATAGTGCGAGCACGTGGGTCGAGTCGAAACGCAGGACGGCGACCATTGGCAACAGGGTCAGCAGCGCGGCGGCGATAAAGCAGGCACTGAAACCGTCACCACCCAACGCGCCCAGCAGTGAGCTGAGCAGCGCCGCCGCGAGGCAGAAACCGAGTTGGCGATTGATGTTCCACAGGGCACTGGAGTGGCCCATTTTTTCTGGCGTAATGCCGACGAACGCCAAGCTCTGCGCGGTGACGCTGCACAGGCTGCCGCCCAACCCCATCAGGGCGTAGGCGATGATCAGCGGTGTGCTCGCCGGTTGTTCGATGCGCATCAGCAGAACAATACCCAGGCATTGCAGGAGCATGCCGACGCTGAGCAATGGCTTGGGGCCGATGCGGTTGAAACTGCGTTTGCCAAGCATGATCGCCACGCCCGAACCGACGGCCCACGGCAGCATCAGCGCTCCGGTTTGTGCTGCGCCGACGCCGAGGTTGTGCAGGTACAGCACGGCAATCATGTGAGTGCCGGTAAAAACTCCCGGCACGCACAGGTAGATCAACATCGCCAGACGCAACGACGGGTGCTTGATCAGTTGCAGGTCGAGGATCGCGCCGGGTTTGCGCCAGCCATCGCGCAGGTAAAGGCCCAGGATCAGGAGGCTGAGTATCAGCACAATGATGCCGAGTGCTCGGGTGCTGGCGTCGCTTACCAGGCTGACGGCGATCAACAACAAACTCAGTGCCGACGCCGCCAGCAACAGGCCACGGGCGTCCAGCGTCGGGCGCTCATGCAAGGGCTGATCGGCTTTCAACCAGAACAGGCCGAGCCCGAATGCGAGCAGTGTCAGCGGCAGATTCAGGTAGAAAATCCAGCGCCACGACAGCGTCTGAACGATCAGTCCACCGGTCGCCGGCGACAGTGCCGGCACCAGCAGCGCCACCAGCAACACCACACCGGTGAAGTGCGCGCGTTGCGTCGCCGGAAACTGTCGATACGCCAGGGCTTGGCCCACCGGCAGCAGCAGTCCGCCACCGAGCCCCTGCAGGAGTCGCCAGGCAATCAGGCTTTCAATCGATCCCGCTTGCGCCACCAGTGCCGAACCGACGCCGAACAACAGCAGCGACGCGAGGATCAGCCGGCGCTCGCCAACCCGTGTCGCCAGCCATACGCTCAGCGGAATGATCAGTGTCAGGCCAAGCATGTAGGCGTTGCTGATCCACGCCAGTTGCGTCACCGAGGCGTGCAGTTGTTGAGCGATGTCGGGGTAAGCGATGCTGGCGACGAACATGTTCAGCAGGTCGAGCGCGAAGCCCAACAAATACACCAGCGCGACTTTCGAGCGATAAGCCATGGCAGCTTCCCTGTAGTAAGACGTGCAGGGTAGGGCGCTTCTGGTCATAGGAAAACGCTGGTTTGGCTGCTAGTTTGTCAAAATTATTTTGACAAGGAGTGCCGTGGATATGGTCAGCCTGGATCGTTTTGACACCTTCAAAGCCGTGGTCGAGGCCGGTTCGCTGACCGCTGCCGCCGATACGCTGGGGCAAACGCGCGCGGTGGTCAGCTTCAACCTCAAACGCCTGGAGGAAGAACTGGGCGTGACCTTGCTCACGCGCAACACCCGGCAACTGGCGCTGACCGATGCCGGTGAACGCTTTTATCGACGCTGCCTGCGCACGCTGGATGAGGCACGGCTGGCGATCGAAGAGGCGCGTTCCGAACACGCACAACTCAAAGGCACATTGCGCATCACCACGACTGTCGAGTTTGCCTTGGCTCAGGTGGTGCCGGCGCTGGAGGTGTTTCGCCAGCAGCAACCGCAACTGAACATTCATTTGTCGACGTCTTCGACCCATGCCGATCTGATTTCCGAGCGCTTTGACATGGCGATTCGGCTGGGGCGCATGCACGACTCCAATCTGCGTGCGGTGCAGTTGTCGACGTTCGAAATATTTGCCGTGGCGGCACCAGGGTTGGTCGAGCGCTTTGCACCGGTGGTCACGCTGGCCACGCTGGAGTCGATGCCGACGTTAGGGCATGGACGAGTGCCGGAAATGACCATAACCGACCCGCACGGCGTGGAGCATTTCTACCAGCCAAAACCGGGAACCACTGCCATCGTCGCGGATAACTCGGCGACGCTTCGGGCGTTTGCGTTGACCGGGCAAGGCGTGGCAATTTTGCCGCAATGGCTGATTCAGGACGATCTTGATGCGGGGCGGTTACAGCGTTTGCTGGTGGATTACCGGTTTGCGCCGCAAGGGGTGTATGCGCTGTACCCGGACACCCGGCATTTGCCGCTGAAAGTGCGGGCGTTCATTGATTTCATGAAGGGCTGGGGATGAGTGTTGGCTGATCTGGCCTCTTCGCGAGCAGGCTCGCTCCCACACAGAGAGCCAATGTGGGAGCGAGCCTGCTCGCGAAAGCGTCAACCCGGTCTCAGAGCTTTGCGCGCAATCCGAACCGCTTCATCAACGTCGATTCGAGCAAGCCCTTGGGCAACAACGCCGCCAACAACGGCAACGCCCGGCTGCCGTTACCAATGCGGATCAACCGCGGCGGTTTGCTCTGCTGCACAGCCTTGAGCAACACAGCCGCAAACTCACTGGCCGGCGTCGGTTTGTCCTGCGACGCCTTGGCCCGTGCCCGGATGCCTTCGCGCAGTGGAAACCACGGTGATTGTTCATTGATCAACTGCTCGGCTTCATGCCCGGCGTTCTTGGCAAAACTCGATTGAATCGCCCCCGGTTGAACCTCCATGACGCGTACACCAAACGGCGCGAGTTCCATGCGCAAGGCATCACTCAACGCGTGCACGGCTGCTTTCGAGGCGCAGTAAGCACCGGCAAACGGCGTGACCAGCACACCGGACACACTGCCGATATTCACCACCAGACCCTTGGCCCGGCGCAGCACCGGAAACAACGCACGAGTGACGCCGACAATCGAAAACACATTGGTCTCGAACTGGCGCTGCATCGCCGGTACACCGCCGTCGAGCAACGGCCCCATGGCGCCGTAACCGGCGTTGTTGATCAGCACGTCGAGGCCGCCGTGTTGCTGGTTGATCCGCTCACCCAGTTGCTCCAGCGCCGCGCTGTCATTGACATCGAGTTGCACGGCGGTGAACCCGGAAGACGCCAGCAACGCCACATCTTCAGCCTTGCGCGCACTGGCCCAGACTTCGAAACCGGCGGCTTTGAACGCATCGGCGAGGGCGCGGCCGATGCCGCTGGAACAACCGGTAATCAACGCAACGGGCATGGCGCATTCCTTGTGCAAAAAATGGGGGGAGGGGGGATCAGTCGGAGAAACTACCCTGCAAGCGCTCGGCGCGAAACTCCAGGGTTTGCGGGCGATAACCGGAGCGCAGCGGCGGCATGGGCAGGCAGTCTTCCCATTCACCGCCGGCCTGCAATTCGCCGGGGCCGCGATAGCGCGGGGCGGTGTATTGGTTGTCGGCCAGATTGACCGTGTCGCCCGGCGCATAGGCGGCGATGCGCCAGCGCAGTTCGGTCAGGGGAACGTCGTTGCCGTTTTTCATTTTCAGTTGCAACGGACGATCGGCCGGGCATTGCTCCGGTGCATAGCTGATACGCATCTCAAGGCGCGCCAGTTGTTTGATCTCGCGGTTGTCCAGCCACACCACCCACATGGCGACAAAACCCAGGCCAATCGCCGCCGCCACCGAGACCGGCAAGGCCTTGGCCGGGTAGCGCAACAGCAGGATCAACCAGGTGATGACCAGCAGAATGCCGATGAACATGCGCACAACCTCGAGGAGAGAGAGGGTCATCCTACCTAAGCGTAGGTGAGGTTGGCGATGGGCATCGGGACTTGCGGTGTCTGACCGGGCCTCTTCGCGAGCAGGCTCGCTCCCACTTTTGGAATGCGGACAACTGTGGGAGCGAGCCTGCTCGCGAAGAGGCCGGTTCAGACGACACAGACTTCGAACAAAAAAAGCCCCCACCCAACCCACTGCGGATAGGGGACGCAGCGGGCTGGACGGGGGCTTCTTGTTTTATCGATCAGTTATTGCGCGATGGTCTTCACCGACACGCCACGTTCGATCGGGGTGGAGCGACCGTAGATATCTTCGAAGCGTTCGATATCGTCTTCACCCAAATACGAACCCGACTGAACTTCGATGATTTCCAGCGGGATCTTGCCCGGGTTGCGCAGGCGGTGCACCGAGGCGATCGGGATGTAGGTCGACTGGTTTTCGCAGAGCAGGAACACGTTTTCATCGCAGGTCACTTCGGCCGTGCCGCTGACCACGATCCAGTGTTCGGCGCGGTGGTGGTGCATCTGCAGCGACAGGCACGCGCCCGGTTTCACCGAGATGTGCTTGACCTGGAAACGCCCGCCCATGTCCACCGAGTCGTACGAGCCCCAAGGACGATAGACTTCGCAGTGGTTCTGGGTTTCGCTGCGGCCCTGCTCATTGAGCGTGTTGACCATCTGCTTGACGCCCTGAACCTTGTCTTTGTGGGCGATCATCATGGCGTCTTTGGTTTCGACCACGACGATGTTTTCCAGACCGATCACCGACACCAGTTTGCCGTTGCCGTGGATCATGCAGTTCTTGCTGTCCTGAATCACCACATCGCCCTTGGTGACGTTGCCGTTGGCGTCTTTCTCGTTGACTTCCCACAGCGACGACCAGCAACCGACATCGCTCCAGCCGGCGGTCAGCGGCACGACGCAGGCGCGCTGGGTTTTTTCCATGACGGAGTAATCGATGGAATTGTCCGGGCAGCAGGCGAAAGTGGCTTCGTCGAAGGTGATGGTGTCGGCGTCTTGCTGGCTGCGTTCGAGGGTCAGCAGGCAGGTGTCGTAGATGTCCGGATCGTGCTTTTTCAGCTCTTCGAGGAAGCGGCTGGCGCGGAACAGGAACATGCCGCTGTTCCAGTAGTAGCCGCCGGATTCGACGTACTCGGTGGCACGTTTGACGTCAGGTTTTTCGACGAAGTGCGAAACGCGGCTGACGCCTTCGGGCAGCAGCGAATCACCGGTGGATTTGATGTAGCCGTAACCGGTTTCCGGTTTGGTCGCCGGTACGCCGAACAGGACCATTTCGCCGTTTTCGGCAGCGACGGTGGCCAGGGCCAGAGCGCGTTGCAGGGCTTTCTGGTCTTCCAGCACGTGGTCGGCCGGCAGCACCAGCATCAGCTCATCGCGACCTTCATTGACCAGCATCATCGCGGTCAGCGCCACGGCCGGCGCGGTGTTGCGGCCAAACGGTTCCATCAGGATGCGTTGGCATTCCAGTTTACGATTGGCCAACTGCTCGTTGACGATGAAGCGGTGATCCTTGTTGCAGACCACGATCGGGGTGTCCATGCCTTCGAACACCAGGCGCTCGAGGGTCTGCTGGAACAGTGTGTGTTCGCCGGTCAGGGCGAGGAATTGCTTAGGGAACTGCTTACGCGAAAGCGGCCAGAGACGCGAACCGCTACCACCTGACAAGATCACCGGAATCATATTGTTTACTCCATAAAATCGATTGGTTAGAGGCACGAACGCTGTGTCGTTTCACTCTTGTTTTTGTCTCGTATCCGAACTGACAACCCGGTCAAGGGTGGGAGCGAGCCTGCTCGCGAAAGCGGCGTATCAGTCGACATTGATGTTGGATGTCAGACCGTATTCGCGAGCAGGCTCGCTCCCACATGGGGGACTGCGTCAGTTAGGAAAATTTGTTAGCGAGTCGATACCGGGCGTTTTACCCAGACTGGCGACAGGCTGCTGCCGCTGCCGGTGACGTACAGCACCGCAGCTTCACCGCGCTCAAGGGCGACCGGTTTTACGTCGCCGACTTTCTTGTCACCTTCGTACAGCGCCAGGCTGACTTTCACCGGGTTGATTTCACGTTCGCCACGGCCCTTGGCGGCGACGTTCGGCACCACGTCGGTCTTGCCGTCGGCGGTCTTCAGGGTCAGCGGCTTGTCGCTGAGGTTCTGCACGCGCACCAGGGATTTCTGCTTGTTCTTGAACGGCGGCTCTTCGATCAGCTGCGGCGCGCCGGAAGCGTTGTTGACCAGGGTGTAGTAGTGGTCACCGGCGAGTTTCACCGGCAGCGTCTGGCTGCCGACCTTGGCACTGTAATCGCCGCCCGGCATGAAGCTGAAGTCGCTGCTGGCCAGTGGCGCAACGTCGCTCAGATTGGTGCTGCCGACAGTCGCGCTGACTTCTGCGTTGCTGGCGTTGTAGACACGCACGAAGGTCGAGCCTTTCGGTGCGGTCGGGCCGTACAGTGCGGCGTCGCCGCCGGCGAAGGCAGGCACGGAAAGCACGCTGAGGCCAGCAACCAGAGCGAAGCTTTTAGCGAGACGACGAGGAGTAGTAGTGAAAGTCATGGTGTACCTCTCTTTCAGTTTTGCGCCCGATCGGGCGTCTCGGATTTAGTGTTGATTGCTACGTTTTGTTGGCGCGCGCCGGCTTGTTTAAGCTCTGCGACCCACTGTGGGTCGGCGTCGCCGATTTCGTTGTTCACAGGCAGATAACGTTCAGGAAACTCCCAGATCAGCACCTGTGGCGGGCTGTTCTTGAAGTCATCGCTTTTCAGGTAGCTGAGCATCGGCAGGATCGGGCCGTGGCCGTCTTCGGCGTAGCTCACCACGTCGCTGTGCAGCGCTTGTTTCAGTGCACCGACGAAGTTCCAGTTGGGGTTGGCGCTGTAGCTGGTGCCGACCAGTGCCACTGGCACTTCATTGCTGGCGAACAGCGCGTCGTCACCGGCAGGCTGATCGTCGGCCGCGACGGTATTGCGTTTTTGCAGTGGCTCTTGCGCCGGCATCAGGTTTTCGAACAGCGGATCGAGCGGCAGGAACAGACGCAGATCGCCCTTGTGCGTGACCTTCTCGGCTGGCGTGGTAACGAAGCGCTGCGGCTCGCCGCTGAGCGGGAACTTGTCGGCGATGGTTTTCGCCAGGGTGTTCGCGGCAATCTCGGCGCCTTCCGGCGTCCAGTGCGTGTCGGTGCGCAGGAACACTTGCTGACCGTTCTGCTTGGCCTGTTGGAAAGGCTTGAGCAGGTCAGGGGCGAGGATCTTGTCGGCCGCCACGCGCTGGTGGAAATCCTGATAGAGATTTTCGTGAATGCTCGCCGGTTTAACTTCACCCAGATGCTCCGGGTACAAACGAACCTTGGCCGGCACGATCGCCATCACCAGTTTCACGCCTTTCTCTTTCAGGGTCTGGCGTACGCCTTCGACCAGCGCGTAGTTGCCTTGCAGGTTCAGCTCTTCGTTGACGATCGGGTTGAATTCCTCATCGCTGTACAACCACTGATCGCGACCGAGCACCACGCCCGGACGACCTTCGTTGAACAGTTTGAAATCCAGCGCGGCCCAGAGGTTGGTGCCCAGACGCTTGATCGGGAATTCTTCGTCGTAATGAGTTTCCACAGCCTTGGTCCAGCGGCCGTTGAGCACCGTCGCATCGGCGTTGGTGCTGAAGCCGAAGAAGCTGCGAACCGACCACAGACCGAGGACCAACAGGGTCACCAGGAACAGGGCGATGTAGAAGATGCGTAATGAGCGGGTCATGTCAGATCCCTCAGAACTGGAAGTAAAGGAACGGCGAGAAGCTTTGCGCCGAGAGTTTGAGAATCGAGGCGATGAACAGCAGCAGGATCAAGCCGCGCATCACGTAGCGCGACCAGTCCGCGCTCCAGTAGACCGGTTGCACCTGGGCTTCGACGCCGACGGTGTAGCCAGGCTCGTGGATGCTCGCCGGGTTTTCGCCAGGCGCGGCTTTGATCATCCCCGGAGTCGCGGTGGCAGGGCCGTTGGCCTCGACGTTGACTTCAGGTTTGCTCTTGGCCGGCGGCTGATTGGTGTACAGATCGCGCAGGCCGAAAAAGGCCAGCGTCACGTACGCCACCACGAGGGTCGCCACTTGCAGACCGGTGAGGCTGGCCTGATTGAGTTCCGACAGCGACCAGTCGCCAAAGCTGAACATCGCACCGTACATACGCCCGGCAACGTGCAGATTCTCGGCGCGGAAGATCACCCAGCCCATGACCACGAGCAGGAAGGTCAGCGCCCAGCGGATCGGGTTGAGGCTGCGTGGCGAGGTGTTCAGGCCCAGCGCTTTTTCAATCGCCAGCCACATGCCGTGCCAGGCGCCCCAGACGATGTACGTGATGTTCGCGCCGTGCCACAGACCACCGAGGAGCATGGTCAGGAACAGGTTGCGATAGGTCATCAGCGTGCCTTTACGGTTACCGCCGAGGGTGATGTACAGATAGTCACGCAGCCAGGTCGACAGGCTGATGTGCCAGCGGCGCCAGAACTCGGTGATCGACTGGCTGATGTACGGCTGTTTGAAGTTTTCCATGAAGCGGAAACCCATCATCAAGCCCAGACCGATGGCCATGTCGCTGTAACCGGAGAAGTCGAAATACAGCTGCGCGGTGTAGGCCAGCGCGCCGAGCCAGGCATCACCGGTAGTCGGGTTTTGCAGGGCGAAGCAATGGTCGGCGACCACCGCGAGGGTGTCGGCGATGAAGACCTTCTTGATGAAACCCTGCATGAACCGCGTGCAGCCCTCGGAGAACTTGTCGAGGGTGTGCGTGCGGTTGTTGAACTGATCGGCGAGGTCGCGGAAACGCAACACCGGGCCGGCAATCAGGTGCGGGAAGATCGCCACGAACGCCGCGAAGTCGATCAGGTTGCGCGTGGCCGGGGTGTCGCCGCGATACACGTCGATGATGTAGCTGATCGACTCGAAGATGTAGAACGAGATACCGATCGGCAGCAGCACGTGGGTGAGGATGAACGGCTCAAGACCGACCGACGTCATCATCGCGTTGATGCTGTCGACGCCGAAGTTGGCGTACTTGAAGTAGCCGAGGATGCACAGGTCGACTGCGACACCGAGCAGCAGCCAGCGCTGCGCCGGTTTGGTTCGCACGCCCGCGGCACCGACTTTGAGGCCGATCCAGTAGTTCCACAATGTGACGGCGGCGAACAGCGCGAGGAAGTCCACACGCCACCAGGCGTAGAACACGTAGCTGGCGATCAGCAGCAGCAAATTGCGATAGCGTTGCCCGCTCAAGTAGTACAAGCCGAGAAAGATCGGCAAGAACAGAAACAGGAACACGTTGGATGAAAATACCATCCCGATCTCTCCATGTTTGAACCAACAGTCAAGGGCCAGAGCCCCCCCAAACCCCCCGTGGTAGTGGAGGGGTGATGTGTGTTTGCTTGAGGTTTCGGGGAGGCCTTCAGACCGCGCCCCTCACCCCCCGCCCTCTCCCGGAGGGAGAGGGAGCCTGATCTCCATGGTTTTCAAAAATGGAGATCGACTCGGTATTTCTGTGCAGCCTGATCTCGGTTGTTTTTCAACACCTGAGATCGACTCGGTATTTCATTTCGGCGTAACTCGCGCAGCCACCTCGGTCAGTCCCCTCTCCCTTTGGGAGAGGGTTAGGGTGAGGGGCTTTTGCTTTATGAGCCTTTGTTGCCCTTCTCATGCGACGGGTCGTAGACCTTGGTCAGGTCGCCGCCAAGCCGGAAAGTCTTGAACGGCTGCATGCCGTGCTTCTTCTCGATCACATCCGGCGCACAGGTGTAGAGCGTGCAGAACGGTTCGAGCCAGGCGAATTTCATGTCCTCTTTCAGATCGGTCATGTCCTGCTCTTTGCCGTTCTTCTTCTCGAATTCATCCGGGTCTTTCACCCCCGCCAACACCCGATCACCGAGACGCTTCAGCGCGCCGTTGTTTTCCTGACGCAAATCAACACCGTTGACCTGGGCGAAACTGGCGATCATCGCCAGCGGCGGCAGGGCGTAGTTGTGATAGGCGAGAGCGCGTTGCTGACGCTTGAGTTCGTTCGGCAGGAAGCCGTCGGCATCGACTTGATTGACGCCGACCTTGTATTCCTTCACTGCCCAATCGAACAGGTCGCGGCGGTTGGTCGCGACCGATGTCGCCATCACCGACCATGCAGCCCAGTACGAGTGATTGTTGGTTTTTTCCAGCGGCAGGTTGTCCCAGTCGCTGACGACCTGATCGGCCATTTTGCTGAACCACGCCTCGATCAACTGCGCTTCCTGCTGATGCTGGGCCAGCGGATGCGAGTCGGAGAACTTCAGGCGAATGTACGAAGAGGCCATGCTGCCCAGCGCCCATTTGCGCATCGACTTGCCGGTGTGGTTGAAGTCTTTGGACATCAACGCATCGGCCTTGGCCCACGCGGTCAGCCAGTTCAGCGTGCAATCGAGCTGCTCCGGACGACCGTCGCGCATGAACTGCATCACCCGTTTGGCGGTGCCGCGTTCCAGCGTGGTGATGTCTTTGGTGGTGTCGCGAAAGGCTTTTTCCGACTGCACGTTCAGCGTCGCGCGGGCCTTGTCCGAACCTTCGTATTTGCTGCGAAATTGCAGCGGCCCGGTGTACGGCGTCGGCATCGCGTCGCAGCCTTCGCTTTTGTCACCGGTCTTGAATTTATCCACAGGCGCGAAATAGCCCTGAGGTGGACGCAGTGGCGCGGCGGCCTGCGCGGTGCCGGCGAAGATCGCCAGCCCGAGCAGCGTCGGCGCTAAAAGAGTTTTCAGTTTCGAGTTTCGCATAGCAGACCTCATTGCCCGACCTGAGCGGTTTGTTGCCCAGCGCCCGGGAATACGTTGCGTTTGCAGATTTTCGCTTCGACTTTCTGTGGCGCGGTGCCCGCTTCCGGGCCCTGGACTTCGACCGCCAGCAGGTTTTGCGAGGCCCAGTCTTCGTCCGTGCGCAACTCAAAGGCGAAACGACCGTCGGTGTCGGAGGTTTCCGGTTTCTCGATCTTGATGTCCTCGTGGCGACCGTTCATGTACCAGAGGGTGGCTTGCAGGGTTTTCACCGAAGGGTCGGCGAAGCGGATGTCGACCTGATGGCTGCTGTTCTGCAGGTTCAGGTTCTTGCTGTTGACCAGCAGTTCTTGTTTGCTGCCCGGCTTGAGCGTGGTGCTCGCGGACATTTGCGCGTCTTTGCCTTCGCAGCCGTTGTCGAGAAGAGACATCATCTGGCGATAGATGGTTTCCTGGTCGAGGCGGTACAGCGGCGAGAATTCCCAGATAAGAATCTTCGGCGGCGTCTTCTGGAATTCGTCGCTGCCCAGGTACTGCAACATCGAACCTTCCAGACCACCGCCGGGGAAGGCGACGTTGAGAATGTCGGCGCCGATGGCTTCTTCGAGGAAGCCGGCGAAGTTGTAGTTCTTGCCGCTGTGCGAAGTACCGACGAGGGTGATTTGCGGGTTGCCGGAATCACCGAACAGATCGCCGTCGCCTGCTTCGCCTTTCGGCTCGGTGGTGAATTGATCCATGTACTGGATCGCGTAACTGGTGCCGCACAGTTGCCCGGCCATGTTGTGCAGGGTACCGGTCTTGCCCATGCGCCCGGAGCGTTTGGTCTCGAACTCACGCTTGGGCACGTCGGCGAAGGCCGGGATCTGCTTGACCTTTTCGGCGACGATTTTCGCCGTGCGCTGCGCACCGTATGGCGTCCAGTGCTGGTCGCCGCGGAAGTAGAAATCGTGGGCGGGCAGGGTGTCCGGCAGCGATTCGTTGGTCAGCGGCGACAGGTCCGGCACCACGTAACCCATCTTGGCGAAACGGCCAAGCATGGTCTTGTAGTTGCCCAGCGCTTTCTCGTAATCGAACGCGGCTTTTTCCTGCGGGTTGAGCTTGTTGCGGTTCACCAGGCCACGGGTCGGCTGGTAAACGATCACCAGTTCGACGCCTTTGGCCTTGAACGCATCGTGCAGCTGTTGCAGGCGTTTGTAGCCGGCCGGGGTGGTGTTGAACTCGGTGCGCAGATCTTCCTGAGTCCGGAACAGCCAGTCGCCTTGCGCCTGCACCAGGGTGGTGAAGTTCTGCTGGTAACGCGTGGTGTAGTTCTTCGCGTCATGGGCGGCCGGGCACAGGTTGCAGCACGGTTCGGCGCTGAACTTTGGTGGCGTGGCAGCGGCGCCTTCGTCGGCGCGGGCGCCGTTGCTGGCCGCGAGAATGCCCACGGTCAGGGCCGACAGGCTGAGTAATCTGATCAAGTGTGGGTGCATAAAATTATCCTCAGTCCTGCATTTCGGTCTGGCGTTCGACAGGGTCGATCAGCACGGCTTTCTGCTGGCGCACCAGCAGGTCGAGAATTTCATCCTGGCGCTCGCCGAGGATGCCGTTGAAGCTGATGCCGCTGGATTTGGTCGGCGCCAGCATCGACACGCGATACAGCTCGACACTCAACGGTGAATCGATCGACAGCGGGCCGCTGCCGTTGGCCGCCAGCTCACCGCCAACGACGATCAGCGACACTTGCGCATCGAACGGGTCGAGCTTGATGTCACGGTCGGTGTCGGTGAGGTCTTTGATGTGGCCGTAGACGCCGGTCAAACCGTTGGCCATGGCGACGTTTTCGTAGAGGCGGATATTCACGCTGTTACGAATGCGGATGCCGTGGCGCTTGTTGCTGATGACCTTGTTGCCCCACAGCAGGTTGTCGGCGGACTCGTAGAGGGTGATGCCGTCGGTGTGGTTCTTGTAGATCTCGTTGTAGGCAATGATGTTGTTGACGCTGTTACGGTCGATCACCAGGCCCGAGAGATGGTTGTCGAAGCTTTTGTTGTTGAAGATGAAGCTGTCGTTGACCTCACGGGAAATAATGATCCCGTGCTTCTTCTTCGTGCCGTACACGGTGTTCTCGGCAATGATCAGGCCGTGGGAACGGTCGTGCGGGTCGATGCCGTAGACGATGTTGTCTTTGTAGGTGTTGCCCTTGACCACGAAGTCGCGGGTCTCGTAGCAGTAGAAGCCGTACCACATGTCGGAGAACTCGGAGCCGACGATCCAGCCAGTCGGTTCAGGGCGCTTGAGGACCTTGGCCATGTTCGGCGTGTACTGGGAAATACTCACGCCGTACGACTTACTGTTGGCGTAGCCGAAGCTGGCCATCTTGCTGTTGACGATGTAGGTCTCGGTGCCGCCCCAGGCGAGCAGAAACGGACGGAATTCCTTCGGCGAACGGAAGGTTGCCGGGCCGTTTTCCTTCTCGCGCCAGCCGGTGACTTTGGTGTCACGCACGAACAGTTGGCCGTCGTTGACCATGAACGCCCCGGCCTCTTGCGACAGGCGCAGTTCCTGGGTCTGGCCGTCGATTTCGAGGATGCCTTTACGGCCCACCACGATCGGCAGCTTCGACAGGTACACGCCCGGCGAGGTCTCGCTGAAGTACTGCTTGGGCAGTTTCTGCGCCAGGTCCTTGAGATTCATGTAGCCGTCGTCGACAAAGATCGCCTGCGGGATACCGTGCTGACGCACCACCCATTCGGCCATCTTGTTGTCGCCGCCGATGAAGTCCTTCAGCGCGTCTTCCTGCATCATCCGGCGCACGCTGATCTTGCCCGGTTTGCTACGGACGATTTTCGCCGCAGCGGCCTCGGCGGTGAAGCCGGAAAGGTCGGGCAGTTTCGGTGCGGCCAGATTCAGCGCCTCGGTGGGTGCGCTGCTGACGGTGTAGGTCTTGGCTTGTTGCAGCTCCTTGGCCGTGGTCGCAGGCTTGGCCGGCTCCACGTTGGCGAAGGCGCCAGCGCTGGCCAGCAGCATCGCGCCGGCCAGCAGGCTGAGTGAGCCTATCCTGGTGCTGATCATGTCGGGCACTCCCTTGGCGGTTTGCATCAGAAGCGCCAGATCACGTCGATGAACGCGCGGTGCATGTACGAATCAACCTGCTTGCCGTAGGCATCGCCCGGTTTGAACACACCGCCACGGAAGCGCACCAGGGCCGAAGGCTCGTCGATCGACTGGCTCAGCGCCGCCGGCAACAGGCCTTGCTTGAAGTACTTGGTGACGACCAGGTCCATCTCCTGACCGAGGTCCTTGTTGCCGTCTTCAAGCGGCAGCGAGGTGCTGGAAAGGATGGCGCCGGTGACGTCGTCGGTGTTGTTTTCCACGGCGTTGATGCCGTTGCTGCCCACCGGCTTGTTGCCGTCGACACGCCAGAACTTGTGGTAGATCAGGCTGGCGTCGTACTCGTCGTTGACCATCCACGAACCGAACAGGGTCGCGGTCTGCATGTTGTTCATTTCGCCACGGAACGCTTCGCCGAAACGGTGAACACGCGAGCGGGTACCGGTGTAGTTGGAGCGGTTGCTCTCCAGGCCGGTCTGCTCGTAATCGGCGCTGGCACGGGCATAGGCACCGCCGACTTGCCATTGCGGATCGAGGCGCAGGCGCACACCGATGTCAGTGGCCCAGCCGTTGACGTCGTCGCTACGCTTGGCTTGCGCCGGGCGCGAACCATCAGCGTTCAAGGCGTTGACCGTGTCGCGGTCGCCGCTCATGCCGGTGATGCTGCCCCAGTAGTTGACGGTGTTGGTGTTGCGCCAGTTGTAGGCGTCGCTGTCGGCGGTCAGGCCGATCCAGCTGATGTCGCCGTTTTCGGTTTTGTCCAGCGAGTCGCGCGGAACACCCGGTTCGGCATAATCGAGTTTGCCGTCATCATGGGTGTGATGACCGCGAATGCCGACCCAGTTGCCCGGCGTCCACTGATAAGCCGCATCGGCGTAGGCGTGCAGGCGATCCTTGTCTTTCGGCGCCAGCTCTTTCAGGTCGGTGCGGTATTCGCTGAAGCGTTCGGCAACACCGGCGTTGGCGCGCAACAGGGTGGTGTCGAAGGTCCAGTTCAGCGCTTCGATGTTGGTGTCGCGCCATTGGCCGTCGTCATTACGCAGACGCTGGCGACCGAACTTGAGCATCTCGCCCGGGTAAGGCGTGAGGCCGCTGTAGCCGACCCAGAACTCGCGCATCGCCAGGTAGTTTTTCTTGGTTTTGCGATCACCGTTGTCGGTGGCTTGTTCACCGTCGGATTGTTGCAGGGTGTCGGTCTCGATGATGTCGGTCGAGGTCACGGCCTGGCCCATGGCGTAGGCACTCCACGCGCCGCTTTCGCCGTAGACCCAAGGACGCAGGTCGAGGCCGACGCCGTTGACGTCGCCGCCGCTGGCGGTGCCGAGGTCGCGGTCATCTTCGGACTGGCCGGTGACTTTCACTTCCAGGCCGAAGTTTTTGCTTTCAGTCATCGCGGCCAGTGTCGGGCAAGACCAGATCAGCGCGAAAGTGAGGCCAATACCGGCCTTCACGAATGGATTCAGCTTCATAGTTTTTCCTCGCCGTCTTCTTCTTGCAGGGCGTGCAGTTGCAGCGTGTTCGGGTTCAGAGCGCCACGGCTGGCTTGCTCTTGTTGCAGCAGACGTTGCGCTTCGGCCAGACGCTCGGGCGGCAGTTGCGCGGCGAGGGTGGTCGCCAGCTCATCGGCTTGCGGAGTGTTTTGTGCCTTGGCCAATTGGCTGAACACGTAGGCGTTGAGCGGGTCGGGCTTGGTGCCCTTGCCTTGGGAGAACAGTTGGGCGATGGCGAAGTCGGCGCTGTTCTGGCCGTTGCGCGCAGCGGTCAGCAGATGGTCGAGAGCCTTCTGCGGATAGACCTTGCCGAGGTAGCCACGGCGATAGATCTGGCCGAGGTAGTAGTCGGCGGCGACTTCGCGGCCAACGGCTTTCTGGAAATGTTCTTCGGCGACTTTGGCGTCGGCCGGGACCATTTTGCCTTCGTAGTAGAGCTTGCCCAGCAACAACTCGGCGCGCGGTTGGTCGGCGGCGCGGCCGTTGTCGAGGTACTTCATCATCTGATCGACGTCACCCAGTTCCGGGTAGTCGTAGAGCAGTTGCGCGAGGGTCACCCACGACGCGGGGTAGCCCGGAGCGATCGGCTCGAGCAGCGACTGCGCGGTTTTTTCGTCGGGCTTGCCGAGGGTTGAATCAGCCAGTACACGGGCCACGGAATCGACGCGCTGCGCGGTGACGGTGCCACGGCTGTAACCGGCCTGCATCTGCTTGATCAGCTCGGCTTGTTGCTCAGGCTGCGCGCGTTTCTGGTACACGGTGGCCAGTTCGACGTAGCAGATGTCGGTGGTGTTGAGCGCGGCTTTGCAGATCTTTTCCACGTCATCCAGGTGCTGGTCGTAAGTGCCCTGAGTGCGATACAGCAGCACCTGCGCCAGACCCGCTTCCGGGTAGCCGGATTTGCGCCACTGATCGATCTGCTGCTGCGCGTTGATATTCGGGAAGCTGTGCGGGTATTGCAGGTAGAGCATCGCCAGCGGGATCAACGTATTGCCTTCGCCATTGGCGGCGGCTTTTTTCAGCAGGGTTTCGGCTTCGTGGTGTTCGGCTTCGGTAGAACCCGGTTTGGCCACCAGCAAGCGGCCCAGACGCGCCTGAGCACGCGGCGAAACACTGGCGGCGGCGCGGTAAGTCGCCTCGGCCTGTTTCATTTGCGCAGGGTCGCGGCTGTCGACCTGGATATCGGCGAGGCCGACTTGTGCTTCGCTGTAACCCAGATCGGCCAGTTGCTGATAATTCTGCGCAGCGGTGGCGGTGTCGCCACGCTTGAGCGCTTCGTTGGCCAGACGTTGATCGGGCAGGCCGGCGCAACCGGCCAGACTCACCGCCAATGCCAGCGAGCACACCACTAGTCCCATGTGGGAGCGAGCCTGCTCGCGAAGCAGTCGACTCGGTACATCAGACAAACCGTGCTGACCCTTTCGCGAGCAGGCTCGCTCCCACAGGGTCGGCGGTGTGTTCAAGATAGGAGTAGTCACAGGCATGTCCTCGACTTAAAGACCGGCAGCCATGGCTTTGTCGATCAGCCAGTTCAGGTTCGGGCCACGGTCGCTGTTCACTTCCACCGGGCGGCCGGCGAGGCTGCTGTCGAGCGGCTCGTCAGGCTGGATCTGTACGCGGATATCGGAGGACAGGTCGGCGCTTTTCAGGCTGGTGCTGCTGACGATCTTGCCGGTGCGGGTCTTGTCTTCGCCGGCGATCTGGAAGCTCACCGGAGTACCCGGACGCACGTCGCCGAACTGGCGATAGGAGAAGCGCGCATCGACGGTGGCCTGGGTGTTGCGCGGCACCAGTTGGAAGATCACATCACCTTTGCTTGCGTACTGACCGTCCGCCACCAGTTGCTGGGCCACGGTGCAATCGCACGGCGAGGTCAGCGTGCCGGTCATTTGCTTGCCGAACAGTTCTTCAACCTTGGCCGGCGACAGCTGATCCTCTTCCAGATGGCCCTTGAGCACATCGAGCATGCTGGTGCTGAAGGTCGCCAGTGGCGCACCTTTGGCCGCGACGCCGTCGGACTTGACCAGACTCTGCACGGTGCCGTCGCGCGGCATGGTGATGTTCATGCCCGGCACGCTGACCAGACCGGCCTGCGCGTGGCTGACGAAGTACATGCCGTATACCGATTTGAAAATGAACCCCGCCGCGACCAGACCGACCGCGAAGATACCGGCGCTGAAGGTCACTGCTTTCAGGCGCCCGAACGGGGTCATGCCGGAGCCGCCGTCCTTGACCTTGCGTGCCTTGGTGAAGTTGTCGCGCTGCAGGGTCGCCAGCACTTCGCCGATGCTGACGATGTCGCCGGCCAGGTGCGAGGTGATCAAGTGGCGCAGGGTGGAAATATCCTGCGGCTCCAGATTCTGGAACTGGCAACCGGCGCGGCCGGTCTGGCGGTCGAAGGAACGTACTTGCAGTTCAACGTCCATGGCGATGCCGAGGTTGTCGATGACGAATTGCAGACGCGCCTTGTACACCTGGCCAATGGTCAGCTGAAGTTGCCCGGCGTTAAACGCCAGACCACCGGCAGACAGGTCGATGACCCGCGCTTCAACCGGCGTCCGGTCTGGACCGAAGAAGCGCAGCTTGGCCGGGATTTTCACGCGGGCGTGTTGGCGCTGGGCTTCGGATTCATGCACTACGTTGGCGTTGACGGCGGTATTCATAGGGGCGATTTCCTTGTTAATTCAATAGGGGCGGGTCAGACCATCATCAGCAGCACGGCGACGAAAATGCTGCCGGCGGAGAAGGTCATGGTCCGAGACGACCAGGTGTTGAACCAACGTTGAAAGCTGGCGAGATCACGGGTCAGGGATGTGGGTTGGCGAGTCCAGGATTGTTGGTCGAGGCGGAAGAACACGTAGATCTTCACCAGTGCACCGACGATCTGGTTGTAATACAGAATCGCTGGGTAAGCCGGGCCGATGCGGTGACCGGAACACGACAACAGCAACGTCAGGATCAGGCGGGTGATGCCGATCCACAGCAGGTAAACGAGGATGAACGCGGTGCCGTATTTGAAGCTGGCGATGAGCGCCACGGTCAGACCGAGCAAGGACGTCCACATCGATACACGCTGATCGAACAGCACCACCGAGGTGAAGGCGCCGAGGCGTTTCACACCCAGGCCCAGTGCTCGCGAGTTCTGGCGCAGGTTGTTGCCGTACCAGCGGAACATCAGTTTGCGGCTGGCCTTGATAAAGCTTTTTTCCGGCGGGTGTTCAACGGTGTTGATCGCCGCGTCAGGCACGTAAAAGGTGTCGTAACCGAGGCGCATCAGGCTGAACCAGCTCGACTTGTCGTCGCCGGTCAAAAACTTGAAACGGCCCAGACGCCAGTGTTGCAGCGAGTCGCTTTCAACGTCGGCGATGAATTCCGGGTTGGTCACCACGGTGGCGCGGAACACCGACATACGACCGGTCATGGTCAGCACGCGTTTGGACAGGGCCATCGAGCACATGTTGATGTGGCGCTGGGCGAAACGCAGCTTGTGCCATTCGCTCATGATGTAGCCGCCGCGCACTTCGCAGAATTCGTTGGTGGTCAGGCCGCCGACGTTGCCGAACAGCTGGAACCACGGCACGGTCTTGCGCACGGTGCCTTCGCCGAGCACGGTGTCGCCGTCGATCACGGCCACCACGGCGCGGTCGTCTGGCAGGTGACGGGAGATCGCGCGGAAACCATAGGCCAGGCCATCGCGTTTGCCGGTGCCGGGAATACGCACGAAATCGAGCTTGACGCGATCGGGCGGATTCATCCGCGCCCACAGCGCCTTGACCAGCAGCTCATCGGACATTTCGACGATCGAGCAGACCACGGTGGTCGGCAGTTCGCAGTCGATGGCTTCGCGGATCACCGAGCTGTAGACCTGCGCGGTGGTGAGCGCGTCGATCCGGAAACTGGTGACCATCAGGAACACATGCGACGGGTCCGCCGCCTTACCCAGCTTGCGCACTTTGCGGCGCAGGTGCGGGTAAACGATGTAGAGAAAAATCATGCCGCGCACAAAGTGCGTTGCACCCATCGAGTAGCGCCAGATACCCACGGCGCCAATCAGGAAAATGAAGTCCTTCGACTCGGAGTCGAACGTGGACGTGGGCAGCATCAAGGCCAGGCCCATCAGCAGACTGAGATAAAAAAGCCAGCCGGCTGATTGCAGAAAAAAATGTTTGAGCTTGCTCATCAGCGTCTTCCGAAGGTAAGGGAGGCTTCAAGCTGCAAGCTTCGAGCTGCAAGTACTGCAGCTCGAAGCCTGTCGCTTAGGTCTGCATTACCAGCAGATACCCTCGGTGCGCGTACCGGCGTCGGTGGCTTTGGCCATGAAGCCGACCAGGTCGATGACCTGCTTGCCGTGCGGCGCTTGCTGGGCCAACGGGCGGAACTTCTCGTCGCGGTTGCCGAGGATGATCACGTCGGAGTTGTCGATCACCGAATCGAAGTCCGCGTTGAGCAGGGACGATACGTGCGGGATTTTCGACTCGATGTAGTCTTTGTTCGCGCCGTGAACACGGGCGTACTCGACGTTGCTGTCGTAGATGCTCAGGTCGTAACCCTTGCCGATCAGCATCTCGGCCAGTTCTACCAGCGGGCTTTCACGCAGGTCGTCGGTGCCGGCCTTGAAGCTCAGGCCGAGCAGGGCGACTTTGCGTTTGTCGTGGCTTTCCACGATGTCGAAGGCGTTCTGCACTTGCGATTCGTTGCTGCGCATCAGCGAGTTGAGCAGCGGCGCTTCGACGTCCAGGGAGCCGGCGCGGTAGGTCAGCGCACGCACGTCTTTCGGCAGGCACGAACCGCCGAAGGCGAAGCCCGGGCGCATGTAGTACTGGGACAGGTTGAGGGTCTTGTCCTGGCAGACCACTTCCATCACTTCACGGCCATCGACGCCGACCGCTTTGGCGATGTTGCCGATCTCGTTGGCGAAGGTCACTTTGGTCGCGTGCCAGACGTTGCAGGTGTACTTGATCATCTCGGCAACGGCGATGTCCTTGCGGATGATCGGTGCGTCGAGTTCTTCGTACAGCGATTGCAGAACGTCGCCCGAGGCCTTGTCGAACTCGCCGATAACGGTCATCGGTGGCAGGTCGTAGTCGGCGATCGCGGTGGATTCACGCAGGAACTCAGGGTTGACCGCAACGCCGAAGTCGACACCGGCCTTCTTGCCCGAGCAGTCTTCGAGAATCGGGATCACCACGTTGGCAACAGTGCCCGGCAGTACGGTGCTGCGTACGACGATGGTATGGCGGGTGGTCTTTTCACGCAGGACAAAACCGATCTCGCGGCATACCGCTTCGATGTAGTTCAGTTCGAGGTCGCCGTTCTTCTTGCTCGGCGTGCCGACGCAAATCATCGACAGGTCGGTGTCGCGAATCGCCTCGGCGAAGTTGGTCGTGCCACGCAGGCGACCGGTCTGAATACCCTGTTGCAGAAGTTCGCCCAGGCCTGGTTCTACAATCGGCGATTTGCCGGCGTTGATCATGTCGATCTTGTCTTTGGCAACATCGACGCCAACTACGTCATGGCCCCGTGCAGACAGGCAACCGGCACATACTGCGCCAACGTAACCCAAACCAAATATGCTGATGCGCATCGCAATTACCTCTGTATATATCAGGCCTTAGAAGGCCGGAGTTAATGGTGTTCAGCGTTCATTAGTGCACTCGAAAGTGCGGCATACAGGCGCCACAATGCCGTGTGCAGGCATACTAAGTTTCGAGTGTCTAAATAAGTGCACTCAAGATGTGCGCAACCAGGCTTTGTTGTTATGACTTGCCCTGTTATGCAGCCGATCTTCTTTGGAGAAGACTCTTGTGCAATCGTCCTGCGCGCTCGATGTCAGGATGAAAGTCCCGTGAATCAAGCGGTTGGGTGCTCAGGCGAGCACGTTTATAAGGGCGCGGTCATGGCCTTTGTAGGGGATATTAATGGTGCGTATCTCCTGTCCATCGTCTGTTTTGAGACTAGTTAGTCATCTAGGCAAGTTGCTGTGACAACTTGGTTACATGGCTATCTGCTCCGCGTAAGTTATCTCGTACAAACTCGGCGAGAATCGTTACCGGTGGTATGAGCTATGCATTCGGACGAAGTTCCTGTCCGCTCATCGCGAAATCTGAAATTTCTTGAAATATTGTCAGAGATGGCACTGGTCTCAATTTGATAGCACTTTCGTTTTCGACCTTTAATAACAGGCGAAAAATCACGTTAGATAGTTTTGTGCCACTACGGTGAAAAAATTTAGGTGCCACTACTGAAAAAAATGATCAGTGTCGAGTGAAACTAATCTTAGAAAAGACAGGGAGGTTTTTTTGGCGCCAGTAAAATGGCGAAATAAGGCGGGGGATTTTTGACAGCGTGCAGGCTGCACGACTCTTTATAGAAAGAGTCGTGCAATAGGCATGCTTTATTCGGGGGCGTGGTCGCGCAAAAATACCAGATTGTCGGGTTTCGACTGCTCGGCGCTGTAGCGATACCCCTGCACATCGAATTGTTTGAGCAGGGCCGGATCGTTGATTTTTTCCTGGATCACGAAACGGCTCATCAGGCCCCGGGCCTTCTTGGCGTAGAAGCTGATGATCTTGTACTGGCCGTTCTTCTGATCCTTGAACTCGGTATTGATGATCCGCGCGTTCAGGGCCGTGCGTTTGACCGCCGAGAAGTATTCGTTGGACGCGAGGTTGAGCAACACGTCGTCGCCTTGATCGGCCAACGCTTCGTTCAGCCATTCGCTGATGCGCGTGCCCCAGAAGGCATAAAGGTCTTTGCCGCGAGCGTTGGCCAGTTTGGTGCCCATTTCCAGGCGATACGGTTGCATCAGGTCGAGCGGGCGCAGCAAGCCATACAGGCCGGAGAGCATGCGCAGGTGTTTTTGCGCGTAGTCGAAATCGGTTTCGCTGAAGGACTGTGCGTCGAGACCGGTGTAGACGTCACCCTTGAACGCGAGCAGCGCCTGCTTGGCGTTGTCCGGGGTGAAGGCGGGTGTCCAGCTGCCGAAACGTGCGGCGTTGAGCCCGCCGATCTTGTCGGACACGTGCATCAGTTCGCTGATCTGCGCCGGCGTCAGGTCGCGCAGTTGCTGGATCAGCGCCTGGGAATGGTCGAGGTATTGCGGCTGGGTGAAGCGCTGGGTCGCCGGCGGTGTTTCGTAATCGAGGGTCTTGGCGGGGGAAATCACCATCAGCATGAAGTCGTCTCCTTTAATCGTGGGGGCGATTCTAGGGGGTTGTCGGTGTTGACTCCAGCTATGGGGGTTATAGGCAGGTGTAAGTACCGGCATTTGCGACGGCTGGTGGATCGCTCCCTCACCCCAGCCCTCTCCCAGAGGGAGAGGGAGCTGACCGCGTGAACTGTCGATATCCGCCGACCTGAGCTATCGAGTTGAATGCTGATTTTGAAATCCACACAGATCGGCTCCCTCTCCCTCTGGGAGAGGGCTGGGGTGAGGGCAGCGTCCGTGAATCTTGCACATCAGCTATAGTGCCGCGCGGGTTTTGTTATGGAGACATCCCTTTTGCGCATTGTTCTTTTATTCACCGCGTGGCTGTTGAGCTTCGGTGCCGTGGCGGCGCCGGGCGATGTGGCGACGCTGGATCGCAGCACCTGGCCAGAGCAGCTCAGCAACCCGACGCTGTTTGATGTGGCGTCCCGGGCGGAAATCCTCATGTTCGCCCGTGGCCTGCTGGGCACCGAATCGATGGACGAAGCCGCGTTGGCTCAGCGGCTGGGCTTGCGCACGATCAACATCGACGCGGTCAACAGCCTGCGCCAGCGCCTCTGGCAGCGCCTGTTGGCCAACTACAACTACGCCCAGCAAAGCTGCGATCAGGACGCCTCATTCTGTTTCCTCGTCGAAGACCTGCCGACCTTGCGTGAGCAAGCGGCCAAGTTCGTGGTCAGCGACGACAGCTATTACACCAAGTGGGCCGAGCCGAGCCGGATCTTCCATTTGCAGTATCTGGACGAACTGATGCGCAAGGCGGCGCTGTCACCGCAGACCAGCAGCGAAATCGATCGTTTCGGCGACTACGAGCGTAACGGCGACGAGATGCATGACCGGCTGTTTTTGCTGACCTTCGACAGCGCCGCCAACCTGCAACCGGACAACACTGACTGGCTCACCGAATACCTGCGCAAGTCCAACCTGAGCGGTACCTTCTTCGTGTTGGGCAAGGATATTCAGGCGCGGTTGGCTGATCGTTCGGTGAGCAGCCTGCAAGCCGGTTTCTCGAGACAGTGCGTCGGCGTGCAGGGTTGGGAGTTCCGTTCCCACAGCCACTGGCAGGACTGGCAGGATTCGGTGCGACGCAGTGCTGATCTGGTGAAAAACAAATTGCCGGAAAACTACGTGCCGCTGTTCCGTCCGCCGGAAGGGCAGCGTCGCAGCGATGCGCAGGGTTTCTTCAACACCCAGGGCCTGCAAGTGGCGTTGTGGGACATCGATGCCCAGGACAGCGCCGGCAAACTCAAGGGCGCAGCGAGCGCGCAGCGGGTACTGACCCTGATGCTGTTGTGGCGGCACGGGGTGATCAATTTCAACATGAAACAAGAGGCGGTGAAGACCTCGTTGCCGTGGTTGATCACGCAAACCGCGCAGAGCGGCATCGGTTGGGAAGACTGTCAGGACGCGTTTCGCTGAGAAACGAAAAAAGCCCGGAAACATTGGGCTTGGGGCGATTTTTTTGCAGGATTCGATGCAGGCGGACTTCCGACTTTAGCGGGGTCTGGGCAGTCCGCCAAGGGCTTTTCGTCACTCTGCAAAATAAACTTAAAAAAACCGTCAAAGTACTTTTTTATGTCATGGGTTTTGGAGTATTACGAAGACAGACCGCCGAAACCTGCAACACAGGTGGCGTCTTCCAAGACCCGTTTGTTTGCAGTCACTTGAATCTCCGCAGGTGAGATTTCGGCAGTCACTTCGAGGCGCAGCACCGTCAAGGTATTGCGTCTACTGGCTCTGACAAAGGTGACCGAGTATGGATGATCACGGACGTAGCCCTTCCTCCAACCAGCCAATCCTGTATGTACTCGATACCAACGTATTGATTCACGATCCAAACGCCCTGCTGAATTTCGAAGAACACCACGTCGCGATCCCGATGACCGTGCTTGAAGAGCTGGACAAGCTCAAGAGCGGGCATCACAGCGTGGCCGCTGAGTGCCGTCAGGCCATCCGGCTGATCGACAAGACCCTGGGCGATGCGTCCCCGGAAGATGTCGAACTGGGTGTGCCGATCCAGCGCGGCAAGGGCGGGCCGAAGGGCTTGCTGTCAATTCTGATGAGCAAGCAGGCCGAATCTAACCTGATTCTGCCCGAGCATCTGAACGACAACAAAATCATCAACCAACTGATCGACCTGCACACCCGCGACCCGAAAAAACCGGTGGTGCTGGTCACCAAAGACATCAACATGCGCCTCAAGGCGCGCGCCTGCGGCATTGATGCCGAGGATTACAGCACCGACCAACTGGTCGATGACGTGTCCCTGCTGCCCAACGGCTACCACAACATGACCGGCTCTTTCTGGGACCGCGTGAGCAAGGTCGACACCCGTCAGGACCACGGCCGCACCTGGCATCAAGTGCAACTGATCGACAACCTGCCGGCGGTGCACATCAACGAGTTCATCATTGACGAACAGGGCTTTGTCGGCTGGATCAAGGAGATTGACGAGGCCAAGCTGCTGATCCTCGACCTGCACCAGGAACCGCTGCTGCATCAAGAGGCTTGGGGGCTCAAGCCGCGCGACATCTACCAGAGCCTGGCGCTGTACGCGCTGCTCGATCCGGACATTCATCTGGTCAATCTGTCGGGTGCTGCCGGTTCCGGTAAAACCATTCTGGCACTGGCCGCTGCGATCGAGCAGACCATGGTCAGCAAGCGTTATCGCCGCATCATCGCCACCCGTAGCGTGCAGGGTCTGGATCAGGAGATCGGTTTCCTGCCCGGCACCGAAGCGGAAAAAATGGAGCCTTGGCTGGGCGCCATCACCGACAACCTCGAAGCCTTGCACATGGATGACGAAAACACCCATGGCAGCGTCGATTACATCCTCAGCAAAGTGCCGTTGCAGTTCAAATCGCTCAACTACATTCGCGGGCGCAGCTTCCAGCAGAGCCTGATCCTGATCGACGAATGCCAGAACCTCACGCCGCACCAGATGAAAACCATCATCACCCGTGCCGGCGCCGGTTCCAAAGTGGTGTGCCTGGGCAACCTCGCACAGATCGACACCCCTTACCTGTCCGCGACCAGCTCCGGGCTGACGTATCTGACCGAACGCTTCAAGGATTTCCCCAACGGTGTGCACATCACCCTGCAAGGGGTGCCTCGCTCGATTCTGGCTGAATACGCCGAAACCCATTTGTAACCTTTCACCCAGAACCGGGCGGCCCAACAGCCGCCCGGTTTTTTATGCCCAACACAAATCAAATGTAGGAGTGAGCCTGCTCGCGATAGCGGTGTGTCGGCCAACATTGGTGTTGAATGTCACACCGCTATCGCGAGCAGGCTCACTCCTACAGGGGATTTGCGGGGTGACGGTAATCTCACTCGCAGAAATTTGACCCGCAGGTTTACAATCCACGCTCCTGATCAGGAGTAATCCCGTGCTGACTCATCTCGATTCCCAAGGTCGCGCCAACATGGTCGACGTCACCGAAAAAGCCGTGACGTTCCGTGAAGCGACGGCCCAAGCGCTGGTGCGCATGCTCCCCGAAACGCTGCAGATGATCGTCAGCGGCGGCCATCCCAAGGGCGATGTGTTCGCCGTGGCGCGCATTGCCGGCATTCAGGCGGCGAAGAAAACCAGTGATCTGATTCCCCTGTGCCATCCGCTGATGCTTACCGGCGTCAAAGTCGAGCTGAGTGCGGATGGCGAAGACACCGTGCGCATCGTCGCCCGTTGCAAACTGTCCGGGCAGACCGGCGTCGAGATGGAAGCGCTGACCGCTGCCAGCGTCGCCGCGCTGACCATTTACGACATGTGCAAAGCTGTCGATCGCGGCATGACCATTGAAAGCGTGCGCCTGCTGGAGAAGGTCGGCGGCAAGAGCGGGCACTTTCAGGCGGAGCAGCCATGAACCTGACCGTGAAGTTTTTTGCCCGTTACCGTGAAGCGCTGGGCGTGGATTCGGTGAAGGTTGAAGGTGATTTCGCTACTGTTGACGACGTGCGAGCGTTGCTGGTGCAGCGTGATGGCGCTGATGTGCTGAGCGAGCAGAATCTGATGTGCGCACGCAACGAAGACCTCTGCCAGCTCGACGAGCCAGTGGTCGATGGCGACGAAGTGGCGTTTTTTCCCACCGTGACCGGAGGCTGAGCCATGGCGATTCGCGTGCAGGCCACGCCGTTCGACCCGGGCGCTGAAGTCAACGCGATGCACGCGGCCAATGTCGGCGTCGGCGCGGTGGTGAGTTTTGTCGGCTATGTGCGCGACTTCAATGATGGCCTGGATGTGGCGGGGATGTTCCTCGAGCACTATCCGGGCATGACTGAAAAAGCCCTCGGCAAGATCGCTGTCGAAGCCGAGCAGCGCTGGCCGCTGCTGAAACTGGAAGTGCTGCACCGCATCGGCGCGCTGGAACCGGGCGAACCGATCGTCTTCGTCGGCGCCGCCAGCGCCCATCGCCAGGCCGCGTTCGATGCCTGCGCCTTCGTCATGGACTACCTGAAAACCCGTGCACCGTTCTGGAAGAAAGAGAACACCAGCGACGGGCCGCGTTGGGTTGAGGGGCGGGACAGTGATCACGCGGCTGCGGATCGCTGGAAGAAATAAACCCTGAGTCGCCCTCTAGTCCGCCATCGCGAGCAGGCTCACTCCTACAATTGGAATGCGTTCCCCCTGTAGGAGTGAGCCTGCTCGCGATGACGTCATCTGCAACACCAAAAACCTCTGTCTTTGCCTGATTGACTGCCTATACATATAAGTCCAATATGGATTTATAAGTACAAAAAAAGTATCTCCCTCCGTTTCAGCTCTTTCTTGCCAAACCAACAACAACCCGCGAGAGAACGAACATGAAGAAACTCCCCCTCATCACCGGTCTTGCCCTAAGCCTGTTGGCCTCCGCCAGTGTGTTGGCCGCCGAACAAACCCTGCGCATCGGCATTGAAGCCGCTTATCCGCCGTTCGCCTCGAAAACCGACAAGGGCGAAATCGTCGGTTTCGACTACGACATCGGTAATGCCCTGTGCGCGCAAATGAAGGTCAAGTGCGTGTGGGTCGAAGGTGAGTTCGACGGTCTGATTCCTTCGCTGAAAGTGAAGAAAATCGACATGGCGCTGTCCTCGATGACCATCAACGAAGACCGCAAGAAGTCGGTGGATTTCAGCCACAAGTACTACTTCACTTCGTCGCGGCTGGTGATGAAAGAAGGCGCCAGCGTTGACGATCAATACGCCAGCCTGAAGGGCAAGAACGTCGGCGTGCAGCGCGCGACCACCACTGATCGTTACGCCACCGAGGTGTTCGAGCCGAAGGGCATCAACGTCAAGCGCTACAGCAACAACGAAGAGATCTACATGGATTTGGCGGCAGGGCGGCTGGATGCGATTTTTGCCGACACCATTCCGTTGAATGACTTTTTATCGATGCCGCGTGGCAAGGGTTATGCGTTCGTCGGGCCTGAGTTGAAGGATCCGAAGTACGTGGGCGAGGGGGCGGGGATTGCAGTGCGCAAGGGTAATGCCGAATTGGTCAGCCAGTTGAATGGTGCCATTGATGGCATTCGCGCGAGTGGCGAATATCAGAAGATTTCCGAGAAGTATTTCAAGTCCGACATTTACGGCGACTGATAGTCCGCTATCGCGAGCAGGCTCACTCCTACATTTGGAATGCGCTCCCCTGTAGGAGTGAGCCTGCTCGCGATGGCGTCAGAGAAATCACCGCAAACCTTTAGCCCTTCATTTCCTTCAAATGCTTGTACACCGTCGCCCGCCCCATGTTCAGCACATTGGCCACATAGTTCGAGGCGCTCTTGCCCTTGAACGCGCCTTCGGCGTGCAGTGCCAGCACCAGTTCACGCTTGTGATCGCGGGTCAGCAGATTCAGGCTCAGCTGCCGTTCGCGCAGCCAGGCGTGGAGGAAGGTGTTGATGCGCTCCTGCCAGTCATCGCGAAACAGTGAGTCCGGTTGCGGGATCAGTTTGCTCGGTGAGAGGAACAGGTCCAGCGCCGCCTTGGCATTTTCGAACAGCGAAATATTCAAGTTGATGCACAGCACCGCCAGCGGCAGGCCTTCGTTGTCGCGCAGGACGCTGCTCAGGCTACGGATCTTCTGGCCGTCCCAATTGAGCTTTTCGTACGGACCGATATTACGGTCGCTGACATCCTCGCTGAGCATGTCTTCCAGCGATGAGTCGTCACCGATCTCGCGTTTGGACAGGTTGTTGGCGATGTAATCGACCTTCTGCGTGCGCAGGTCGTGCAGCACCACTTCGGCGTGCGGAAAGAACAGTGTGGCGATGGCATCGGCGATGGCGCGGAAGTTATCCAGCGCCGGGTCGAACTCAGGGGCGGTCATGACAGTGGAGCTCCAGGCAGCGTCAACGCCCCCGTGATCAGGAGGCGCTGCGAGTGTGCCGCAATCCGTTGGGCGCGTCATCCGGATGGACGATCAGGCGAGGCGGGCAGGGGAGAGCATGGCGCTGCTCAGGCCGAAGTCACGCAAGTGCTCGGGCAAAGGCTCGCCGCGCACCAATGCCGCACTGGCCTGGCCCATGGCTGGCGAAGTCTGGATGCCATAACCACCTTGCGCCGCGACCCAGAACAGCCCCGGCACCTGCGGATCGAAACCGCTGAGCAGATCACCGTCGCCGACGAAACTGCGCAGCCCGGCCCACGTGCGGGTCGGGCGGCGGATGGTCAGCGTCGTGGCTTCTTCGATCTGGTAGATGCCCATGGCGATGTCCAGCTCTTCCGGCTGCACGTCGTGGGGCTCGACCGGGTCGGCGTTGGCGGGCGAGCCGAGGAACATGCCGGCGTCAGGCTTCATATAGAAGGATTCGTCGAGGCTGACCAGCATCGGCCAATGATGAATGTCGACGCCTTCGGGGCCGGCGAAAATGAACGCGGCGCGGCGTTTCGGTTGCAAGCCCAGCGGCTTGGCACCGGCCAGTGCGCCGACCTTGTCGGCCCAGGCGCCAGCGGCGTTGATGATCATCGGTGCGCTGAAAGTCTGGCCGTTGGTTTGCACGTGCCAGAGGCCGTCGGCGTCGCGGCTCAGGCCGAGCACTTCGCAATCGGTATGCACTTCACCGTTATTGCGACGGATGCCGCGCAGGTAGCCCTGATGCAAGGCGTCGGTGTCGATGTCGCTGGCACTTGGATCGTAGATCGCACCGTGGACTTTTTCCCGACGCAGGATCGGCAGTCGCGCACAGGCTTCGTCGGCGCTGAGCAATTGCATTTCCGGCACGGTGGCTTTGGCGCTGAGGTATTGGTTGTTCAGTTCGGCGGCGTCACCGGTGAAATCGACGGTCATTTCGCCGCGCGGGGTCAGCAGTGGGTGTTCGCAGAAACCGCTGGGCGGGTTGTCGAAAAACGCCCGGCTGGCCTGGGTCAGCGCGCGTACTTGTGGTGTGCCATAGGCTGCGGTGAACAGCGCGGCGGAGCGTCCGGTGGAGTGATAGGCCGGGTGCGATTCACGTTCCAGCACGAGGACTTTGCCGTGCGGCGACAGCCAGAAACCGGTGGAAGCGCCGGCAATTCCGCCGCCGATGATGATGAAATCTGCCTGGCTCATGAGGTTCTCCAGTGGGTACGCAATATCCAATAGTTCGCTATCCCCTGTAGGAGTGAGCCTGCTCGCGATAGCGGTGTATCAGGCAACAATAATGCTGAATGTAAGACCGCTATCGCGAGCAGGCTCACTCCTACAGGGATATGTGGTGTTAGTGGGTTAAGTGATAAATCGCATTGGCGAGGGCGATGTCTTCCAGGCCCAAGCCGATTGAACGGAAGAACACGTGACGATCGTAATCGGGGCGCTGGACTTTCTCGCTGAGCAAGTCGGCGAGGTCGCCGACAATCGAATCCTTGCTCCAGCCATGCTGCTCAGCCGCAATCAGCATCTCACCGGCCGACCCCGGCGTGGTCAGACGATAGTCGCAGAACACCTGCATGCCGTTGAGGCTCTGCGGCGGCACTTCGTGGGCGCGTGGGGCATTGGTGCTGATCGAGGTGATCAGCGCCGGTTTGCTCAATGCGGCAGGATCGATCACCGGTCCGGCGGACGAAGTGCAGAGCATGATCACATCGGCCTCGGCGATGGCCGCATCACGGCTTTCAGCGATCGTCAGCTCAGGCGTGATGGCTTTCAACAGTGCCTGGGTTTGCGCGTCGGCGGACAGGCTTGGCGAATACAGGCTGATGCTCTGCCAGTCGCGCAGCGACTTCACGTAGTGCAGATGCGCCTGGGCAACCTTGCCGCTGCCAATGATCGCCAGTCGCGAGGCATTCAGCGGCGCTAGGGCGTCGACAGCCACGGCGGTGGTCGCGGCGGTGCGCGCGGTGGTCAGTTCACCGGCATCGCAGAGCAGCAGCGGGTGGCCGGTTTTCATCGACATCAGCAGTGTCCACGCCGTCACCAACGGGCCTTGCTCGCGAACGATATACGGAGAAGTCTTCACACCGTACACGCCGTCCTCTGCCAGCACCCCCAGATAGTTGATGAAGTCGCCGGCACCCTGCGGGAATTCCACCAGTTGCTGCGCCGGCTGCACGGCGTTCCCGGCAGCCAGGTCTCGGAACAGCTTGCGCAGGATCTGCGGCACATCAATGCGCGCCAGTAACTCGCGGGCCTGGGCTTGGTCGATCACGTGGGGCGTACTGGACATGTCAGGCTCCGAAAATGGAAATCTAAACTCATTTGTCCATTATGGACTTTTGGTTTTGTCGGGCAAGCACCTGATGAAAATCCGCACGAAAAAAAAGCGCAGTCCGTTGCCGGCTGCGCTTTTCTTTTAAACGTCGTTTACTGCGGACGCTTGCGCTCAACCGCACGCAACAGATGCGTCGGCGGCGTTTCACAGCTGATCTTGCGACCGAGCTTTTCTTCGATGGACGGCAACTGGTAGGAGTCGTCCTCACCGGCGAAGCTGATCGATACGCCATCGGCGCCAGCACGACCGGTCCGGCCGATGCGGTGCACGTAGTCGTCCGGGACTTCCGGCAGGGTGAAGTTGATCACGTGGCTGATGCCGTCGATGTGGATGCCGCGACCGGCCACATCAGTGGCGACCAGTACGCGAATCTTGCCTTCGCGGAAACCTTCCAAGGTCTTGATGCGCTTGTGCTGCGGCACGTCGCCGGACAACTGCGCCGCATTCACACCGTCGCGCACCAGACGCTCTTCGATACGGCGGACCTCGTCCTTGCGGTTGGCGAAGACCATCACCCGCTCCCAGCCATTATCGTTGACCAGGTTGTAGAGCAATTTGTACTTGTCGGCACCGGCCACGGCGTAGATGTGTTGCTCGACGTTTTCGCTGGCGACGTTGGTGACTTCGATTTCGACGATGGACGGATCGGTCGTCCATTGCTTTGCGAGGTTCATCACGTCTTCGGTGAAGGTCGCGGAGAACAGCAGGGTCTGGCGCTCGGACTTCGGCGGGGTCTGGCGAATGATCTGCCGTACTTGCGGGATGAAGCCCATGTCGAGCATGCGGTCGGCTTCGTCCAGCACCATCACTTCGACCATGTCCAGGTGCACGTCGCCGCGTTGGTTGAAGTCGAGCAGACGGCCCGGGGTGGCAACGAGGATGTCGCAATGGCGCGCTTCGAGGTGCTTGAGTTGCTTGTCGAAGTCCATGCCGCCAACAAACGTCATGACGTTGAGGCCGGTGTACTTGGTCAGGTCGGCGGCGTCCTTGGCGATCTGCACAACCAGCTCACGGGTCGGCGCGATGATCAGCGCACGGGGTTCACCCATGTAGCGTTCTTTCGGCGGCGGAGTTTGCAGCAACTGGGTGATGATCGAAATCAGAAACGCGGCGGTTTTACCGGTGCCGGTCTGCGCGCGGCCAATGGCGTCTTTGCCGGCGAGGGTGAAGCCCAGCACCTGCGCCTGGATCGGCGTGCAATACGGGAAGCCCAGATCCTGGATGGCGTGCATCAGTTCTGGAGACAGCTTGAAATCGTGGAAGCGGGTTTTGCCTTCCTGTGGCTCGACGACAAAGTCTTCGAGTTTCCACGCAATGACCGGCGCCTTGGGCTTCGGTTCGCGGCGTGGCTTGACCGGTTTCGGCGCTTCGCTGCGGGCAGGTTCGGCGGCGACGGGTGCGGCCGGTGCAGGTTTGGGTGGCTGCTTCGGTGCCGCTACGGGAGCGGGGCGGTCGGCCTGTGGGGCATCGGTGCGATGACCGGGGGCGTGCGACGGCGCACTGGGAACTGGCGCGAGCTGCTCAGCCTCGCTTTTACCGAACATCTTCTTGAGTGCTTTGAGCACGGTCATCTCATCAATTGGTTAAGGAATGTACGCCGGCCAGTGTAATGCAAGAAACGGGCGCGGCGTAGGGGGAGGGATCAAAGGGCGATTTTAATCTCGCCGCTTAGCGCAGGCGCTCGCTCAACCAGACACCGATGTCGCGAATTTCCTCGGGTAACACTTCGTGCTCCATTGGGTATTCCTGCCATGTCACGGTGACACCATGCTTCACCAAATGCTCGTAGGCACTGCGGCCCATCGAGTTTTGCACCACGCCATCGAACTGGCCGTGCAGGCACAGCGCAGGAATCCGCTGTTGACTGGCTAAAAGCTCCATCTCGTCACTGAAGGTCGGCGCATACGTCGACAACGCCAGCACGCCACCCAACGGCCCCTGCCATTTCACAAATGCGGTGTGCAATACGACCGCGCCACCCTGGGAAAACCCGGCGAGGAAAATCCGCGAAGCGTCTATTCCGCTGGCGCGCTGGTTTTCGATCAATTCGATGATGCGATCCGCCGACGCTTCCAGCTGGTCACGGTCAATCGCCCGCGCCGGACTCATGGCTTTAATGTCGTACCAGCTCGGCATGGCATATCCGCCATTTATCGTCACTGGAAGTGTGGGCGCCTGCGGCAGCACGAAGCGCGTGCTCAGCAGGCTTTCCTGCAGCGCCTCGGCCACCGGCAGAAAGTCGTAGCGATCGGCGCCGAGGCCGTGCAGCCAGATCACGCAGGCATCTGCGGGCTTAACAGGCTGAAGAATCAAGGGCTCGGTCATGTCTGCTCCAAAAATGTGCGGGCGCTCTCATTAAGTGCGTGGTTCGAGTGCGCGTCCGGTTGATCCGTTAAGAAGATGTCGCAAGGTTACAAGTTTTGCTATTGACCTGTCGCCGAATCGATTCCGCGACAGGTGTGGTACGGGCTTTGCTATGGAAGGTTCTGTACGAAGCATCCTACGCGTGGCGGTAACACTATCAGTGTACGACCCGCGACGGGATGGCAAAGAATCCGGTGATGGATGTTCGCCAATGGCCGCTACGGGCGCAGCGAACGTGAAAGGGCTACAGCCCGTTCGGCCGATTGGTGAGAAGTGAGTTGTCCATGATGTGGATTTTCTCCTACTAGACTCATAGCGAAGGTCTTACGTCGGTTGACCCCAAAAAAAGCCAACACGGGTCAACAACGCCTCAAAAGGGTGCGACTGGACTCAAGCTCCGACACAACAAGAGCAAAACTGGAGGTTTGAATGAAGATGTTGAAATCCACTCTGGCGATCGTGACTGCAGCAACAGTTCTCGGCGTCAGCGGGTTCGCTCAGGCGGGTGCAACCCTGGATGGCGTGAAGAAGAAAGGTTTCGTGCAGTGTGGCGTGAGCGACGGTCTGCCGGGCTTCTCGGTACCGGACGCGACCGGCAAGATCCTCGGGATCGACGCTGACGTCTGCCGCGCTGTGGCCGCTGCCGTCTTCGGCGATGCGACCAAAGTCAAATTCAGTCAGTTGAACGCCAAAGAGCGCTTCACCGCGCTGCAATCGGGCGAGATCGACATCCTGTCGCGCAACACCACCATGACCAGTTCCCGTGACGCGGGCATGGGCCTGAAATTCCCGGGCTTCATTACCTACTACGACGGCATCGGCTTCCTGGTAAACAACAAGCTGGGCGTGAAAAGTGCCAAAGAGCTGGACGGTGCAACCATCTGCATCCAGGCCGGTACCACCACCGAGCTGAACGTTTCCGACTACTTCCGTGGCAACGGTCTGAAATACACCCCGATCACTTTCGACACCTCCGATGAAAGCGCCAAGTCGCTGGAATCCGGTCGTTGCGACGTGCTGACCTCCGACAAGTCCCAGCTGTTCGCCCAGCGCAGCAAGCTGGCTTCGCCGAAGGACTACGTGGTTCTGCCGGAAACCATTTCCAAAGAACCGCTGGGCCCGGTCGTACGTAATGGCGACGACGAGTGGCTGGCCATCGTCCGTTGGGTAGGCTACGCGCTGCTCAACACCGAAGAAGCCGGTATCACTTCGAAGAACGTCGAAGCGGAAGCCAAGTCGACCAAGAACCCGGACGTCGCCCGTATGCTCGGCGCTGACGGCGAGTACGGCAAAGACCTGAAGCTGCCGAAAGACTGGGTGGTGCAGATCGTCAAACAAGTCGGCAACTACGGCGAAATCTTCGAGAAAAACCTCGGCAAGAGCACTCCGCTGGAAATCGACCGCGGCTTGAACGCCCTGTGGAACAACGGCGGCATTCAGTACGCACCACCAGTGCGCTAATGGTTCTATCGCCCGGCGGGCCAACCGCCGGGTGATGTTCTTGTTCCATTTTTTCCGGGGCACTTCATGCAAAATTCAATCGGCGCACCAAAGCAGAGGCTCAGCCTCAGCGATCCACGAGTGCGTGCGTGGCTATTCCAGATCATCACCGTTGTGGCGGTGGTCTCGCTGGGCTGGTACTTGTTCGACAACACGCAAACCAACCTTCAGCACCGGGGCATTACCTCCGGTTTCGGCTTTCTGGAGCGCAGTGCCGGGTTCGGCATCGCTCAACACCTGATCGACTACACGGAAGCGGACAGCTATGCCCGTGTGTTTGTCATCGGTCTGCTCAACACCCTGTTGGTGACTGTGATTGGCGTAGTTCTGGCGACGATCCTCGGTTTCATCATCGGTGTAGCGCGGCTGTCGCAGAACTGGATCATCAGCAAACTGGCGACCGTGTATGTGGAAGTGTTCCGCAACATTCCGCCGCTGCTGCAAATCCTGTTCTGGTACTTCGCGGTATTCCTGACCATGCCGGGGCCGCGCAACAGCCACAACTTCGGCGACACCTTTTTCGTCAGCAGCCGTGGCCTGAACATGCCGGCCGCATTGGCTGCGGACGGGTTCTGGGCGTTCGTGATCAGCATCGTGGTCGCCATCGTCGGTATCGTGCTGATGACGCGCTGGGCCAACAAGCGCTTTGAAGAAACCGGCGTGCCGTTTCACAAGTTCTGGGTCGGCCTGGCGATTCTGCTGGTGATCCCGGCCTTGTGCGCATTGATCTTCGGCGCACCGCTGCACTGGGAAATGCCCGAGCTCAAAGGCTTCAACTTTGTTGGCGGCTGGGTGCTGATCCCGGAACTGCTTGCCTTGACCCTGGCCCTGACCGTGTACACCGCGGCGTTCATCGCCGAGATCGTGCGTTCGGGGATCAAGTCGGTCAGCCATGGCCAGACTGAGGCGGCGCGTTCCCTCGGCCTGCGCAACGGCCCGACCCTGCGCAAGGTGATCATTCCGCAGGCCCTGCGCGTGATCATTCCGCCGCTGACCAGCCAATACCTCAACCTGGCGAAGAACTCCTCGCTGGCAGCCGGTATCGGTTACCCGGAAATGGTTTCGCTGTTCGCCGGCACCGTGCTTAACCAGACCGGTCAGGCGATCGAAGTGATTGCCATCACCATGAGCGTGTACCTGGCGATCAGTATCAGCATTTCCCTGCTGATGAACTGGTACAACAAGCGCATTGCGCTGATCGAGCGGTAAGGAAAAGCGCATGAGTACTCATACTTTCAAACCCGACATGCCCCCACCGAACAGCAGCATCGGCGTGGTGGCGTGGATGCGCGCGAACATGTTCTCCAGCTGGCTCAACACCCTGCTGACGCTGTTTGCGTTTTACCTGATCTACCTGGTGGTGCCACCGATCCTCAGTTGGGCGATTGTCGATGCCAACTGGGTCGGCACCACCCGCGCCGACTGCACCAAGGAGGGCGCCTGCTGGGTGTTCATTCAGCAGCGTTTCGGCCAGTTCATGTACGGCTATTACCCGACGGAACTGCGCTGGCGCGTCGACCTGACCGTGTGGCTGGCGGTGATCGGCGCGGCGCCATTGTTCATCTCGCGTGTGCCGCGTAAAGCGATCTACGGGCTGAGCTTCCTGGTGTTGTACCCGATCATTGCTTTCACCCTGCTGCACGGCGGTTTCGGTCTGACCCCGGTGGCGACCAGCCAGTGGGGCGGCCTGATGCTGACTCTGGTGATCGCCACAGTCGGTATTGCCGGTGCGTTGCCGCTGGGGATTGTGCTGGCGCTGGGTCGACGCTCGAACATGCCGGCGATTCGTGTGGTCTGCGTGACCTTCATCGAATTCTGGCGCGGCGTGCCGTTGATCACGGTGCTGTTCATGTCTTCGGTGATGCTGCCGCTGTTCCTGCCGGAAGGCATGAACTTCGACAAGCTGCTGCGGGCACTGATCGGCGTGATCCTGTTCCAGTCGGCCTATGTCGCCGAAGTGGTGCGCGGCGGTCTGCAAGCGATTCCCAAAGGTCAGTACGAAGCGGCTGCGGCGATGGGCCTCGGTTACTGGCGCTCGATGGGCCTGGTGATTCTGCCGCAAGCCCTGAAGCTGGTGATTCCCGGCATCGTCAACACCTTCATTGCGCTGTTCAAGGACACCAGTCTGGTGATCATCATCGGCCTCTTTGACCTGCTCAACAGCGTCAAGCAAGCCGCTGCCGATCCGAAATGGCTGGGCATGGCCACCGAAGGCTACGTGTTCGCCGCCCTGGTGTTCTGGATTTTCTGTTTTGGTATGTCGCGCTATTCCATGCATCTGGAACGCAAGCTCGACACTGGCCACAAGCGTTAGGAGTTGTGTAAATGAGTGAAGCAATCAAAAAGCCTGCAGGTCCTGAAGGCATTATTCAGATGCAGGGCGTCAACAAGTGGTACGGCCAGTTCCACGTGCTCAAAGACATCAACCTCAACGTCAAACAGGGCGAGCGTATCGTCCTGTGCGGGCCGTCGGGTTCCGGCAAGTCGACCACGATTCGTTGCCTCAATCGTCTGGAAGAACACCAGCAGGGCCGCATCGTCGTCGACGGCGTGGAACTGACCAACGACCTCAAGCAGATCGAAGCGATCCGCCGCGAAGTCGGCATGGTGTTCCAGCACTTCAACCTGTTCCCGCACCTGACCATTTTGCAGAACTGCACCCTGGCACCGATGTGGGTACGCAAGATGCCCAAGCGCAAGGCCGAGGAAATCGCCATGCATTACCTGGAACGCGTACGCATTCCAGAGCAGGCGCATAAATTCCCGGGGCAATTGTCCGGCGGTCAGCAACAGCGTGTGGCAATCGCCCGTGCCCTGTGCATGAAGCCGAAAATCATGCTGTTCGATGAACCGACTTCAGCGCTCGATCCGGAGATGGTGAAGGAAGTGCTCGACACCATGATCGGTCTGGCTGAAGACGGCATGACCATGCTTTGCGTGACTCACGAAATGGGCTTTGCCCGGACTGTGGCGAACCGTGTGATCTTCATGGACAAGGGTGAGATCGTTGAACAGGCGGCGCCGAATGACTTCTTCGATAACCCGCAGAATGAGCGGACGAAGTTGTTCTTGAGTCAGATTTTGCATTGATGGTTTGTGTGTAAATCAAACCCGGCCTTGTGCCGGGTTTGTTTTTTTGTGGGTCAGGAAACGGTGAGGGTTTCGTGTTCCTTGTGTACGGTGTGCGTGAAACCTCGCAGGTCTGCGCCTTCAGCCAAGGTCTGGATATCGACGAGCATGTAGGGATGACGATCCAATAGACGCATCAGCAGCACCAATGCTTTGGGTGGAAGTAACTCGCCGCGTTCGTAGCGAGAGAATGCGTTATGCCCGCCACCAGAGAGCAGTTGCACCGTCTCTTTCTGCGTCAGGTGCAATTTGCGTCGAATACGTTTCATCTCGGCGCCGATCATTTGTCTGCCAGCGAGAACCAGCTCGTCACCGGCATCACAATAACGCTCAGCACTATCGGTGTCGAAATCCCATTCCACTTCACCGCACTTCTGGCACTCCCAACCAGATAAATCGTCTACTCGGCGCTCCATGCCTTTGACACTCAGGGTTTCTCCGCGACCCTGGAAATGCCTCATTCCCTCACGTGCACCGCAGCTGACACATTGCTGGGTTTTCATGGGTTTTTCTCCTTGAAGGAGATTACCGGTGGGCTGCCGCCGGGGCGGTAGGTCACCTTGATGTAAATCTCCTGATCTCGTGAATTGATGTGATACCCGTCTTGCCAGATTCGATGATCGTCATAAGTAGTCATCGATTTGTACAACATCCTGGTTTGTAGCTCGAAAACGATCTCTAGCATTTCGCTGAGGTTGAAGCCGAGCTTCTCCGCTGATTTGACCGAAGCTTTGGTGAAAGCTTTTTGACCCAACCGCCTCACCTCAGCCTTGATCACCGCCAGCTCATAATGGGGTGTGTTCTTTTCCATAAGAAACCAAAACCCTGTCCCTGAAATTACCCTTAAAGGGTAATTTTCACCAATCGAAAATACCGCTTCATGTGTCTCCGATTGACCCTAGGTGGTTGCCGTCCTACACGAGTCTGACTAACATGTCAGAAAATTCATCCTATGATTGGATGAAAGGGCGAATCCTACGTCAGACATTTCTCCACTCATCAAACGATCCCTGGTCGATCAGGCCCTGGATCAGCTTCGTCAGCGCATCAACAGCGGTGCCTGGCAGGTCGGCGAGCGATTGCCGACAGAGCCCGAGCTCTGCGCCGAGTTGGGCATCAGCCGCAACACCGTGCGCGAAGCCATGCGCGTGCTGGCGTTTTCCGGACTGATCGAGATTCGTCAGGGCGATGGCAGTTACCTGCGCGCAGTGGTCGATCCGATGGATACCCTGAAAGCGCTGTCGCAATGCTCGCTGGAACAGGCACGGGAAACCCGCCACATCCTCGAAGTCGAGGCCATCGGCCTGGCGGCGTTACGTCGTACTGAAGAAGACCTCGTCGCATTGCGCGAGGCGCTCGGCACCAGCGGCAGCCACTACCACGGCGACCTCGACACCTATATTGCCTGCGATCTGGTGTTCCACCGCCGGCTGGTCGACGCCGCGCACAACCCGACCCTCAGCGAGCTGTATCGCTATTTCTCCAGCATCGTCGGTGCGCAATTGCGCCAGACCCTGAACATCGTCCCGCGCCGTCAGGAAGTGTTCGACCTGCACATCGCGTTGCTCGATGCGGTCGAGCAAAGCGACCCGGAACGGGCCAAAGCCCTGTCGAGGCAGTTGATCAATGAACCTTGAAACCGAGAAATCCATGTCCCGCAACGAGATATCCACAACCCCCAAGCGCACGGCAGAACTTGAAGAACTGCTGATCGACGCCGAGGCCGATGACGAACAAGTGCAACAAAGCCATCCGCTGGTGCGCCGGCCGTGGTTGTTGCTGCTGGGTCTGATTCTGGTGGCGCTGAATTTGCGCCCGGCGCTGTCGAGCATGGCGCCGCTGCTCAGCGACGTATCCAAAAGCCTCGGCTTGTCGGCGGCTCAGGCCGGTCTGCTGACCACGTTGCCGGTGCTCTGCCTCGGTTTGTTTGCACCCTTGGCGCCTATTCTGGCGCGACGTTTTGGTGCCGAGCGGGTGGTGTTGGGGATTCTGCTGACACTGGCTGGCGGGATCATTTTGCGCAGCAACTTTGGCGAGATCGGCTTGTTCGCCGGCAGCGTATTGGGTGGCGCGAGCATCGGCATCATCGGTGTTCTGTTGCCGGGAATCGTCAAGCGCGACTTCGCCAAACACGCCGGCACTATGACGGGCGTCTACACCATGGCGTTGTGTCTGGGCGCGGCGATGGCGGCCGGTTCCAGCGTGCCGTTGAGTGAGCATTTTGGTGGCAGTTGGGCGATGGGCCTGGGCTTCTGGGTGATTCCGGCGTTGGTTGCAGCGGTGTTCTGGCTGCCGCAAGTCGGGCAGAAACATGGCGCGCACAATGTCGCCTATCGCGTGCGCGGTCTGCTGCGTGATCCGCTGGCCTGGCAGGTGACCTTGTACATGGGCCTGCAATCGTCGCTGGCCTACATCGTCTTCGGCTGGTTGCCGTCGATTCTGATTGGGCGTGGACTGACACCGACTCAGGCCGGTCTGGTGTTGTCCGGTTCGGTGATCATTCAACTGGCCAGCTCGTTGGCCGCGCCATGGCTGGCCACGCGTGGCAAGGATCAGCGTCTGGCAATCGTGGTGGTTATGGCACTGACCCTCGGCGGTCTGTTCGGTTGCCTGTATGCGCCGATCGAAGGCCTGTGGGGCTGGGCGATTCTGCTGGGTCTGGGGCAGGGCGGTACGTTCAGTCTGGCGTTGACGTTGATCGTGCTGCGTTCGCGGGATTCCCATGTCGCGGCGAACCTGTCGAGCATGTCTCAGGGCTTCGGTTACACCCTCGCGTCCATGGGGCCGTTTGCGGTCGGCGTGGTGCATGACTGGACCGGCGGTTGGAATGCGGTGGGCTGGATCTTTGGCATCATCGGTACTGGTGCGATCATCGCCGGGCTTGGCGCCGGGCGTGCGCTGTACGTGCAAGTGCAAAGCGAAAAAATCTGAATGCACTGATTTTAAATGTGGGAGCGAGCCTGCTCGCGAAGGCGATTTTACATTCAATATCTGTGTCGACTGACACGCCGCTTTCGCGAGCAGGCTCGCTCCCACATGGGTTTTGCGTGCTGCAGGTATTCGGTGTGCGAATGCCGATAGTGTTTCTGCGCATTGCGGATTATCGTGCTGGCAATCTGTACCTATTTTGGAGATTGCCCATGAGCGAAGCCCACGCCGCGTTGATCACCCGCTTCTACCAGGCCTTCCAGCGCCTCGATGCCGAAGCCATGGCCGCCTGCTACACCGATGACGTAGTGTTCAGCGACCCGGCCTTCGGCGAACTGCGCGGGCGCGATGCCGGCGACATGTGGCGCATGCTCACCACCCGCGCCAAGGATTTCTCGCTGACCTTCGACAATGTCCGCGCCGATGAGCGCAGCGGCGGCGCGCATTGGGTCGCGACCTACCTGTTCAGCCAGACCGGCAACGTCGTGGTCAACGATATCCAGGCCCGCTTCGTGTTCCGTGACGGCAAGATCTGCGAGCACCACGATCACTTCGACCTGTGGCGCTGGTCGCGTCAGGCGCTGGGTTTCAAGGGCCTGCTGCTGGGCTGGACGCCGTTGGTGCGCAACGCCGTGCGTGCACAGGCATTGAAGGGACTGAAGGCATTTCAGGCCGGTCGCTGATAAGATCGCCGCCTGTTTCCTACACGTCTTGATCCCGAAGTGACCAGTCTTAGCGAAAAATCTGTCGATGTCGCCGAACCGGTGAGCAAGTCCTGGTTCGTCTACCTCGTTCGCGCCGCCAATGGTTCGTTGTACTGCGGGATCAGCGATGATCCGGTGCGCCGTTTCGCCAAGCATCAAAGCGGCAAAGGCGCGCGGTTCTTCCTCTCCAGCCCGGCAATGGCGCTGGTCTATACCGAGTTGTGTCGCGATAAAAGCGATGCGCTGCGCCAGGAGCGGCTGATCAAAAAGCTGCGCAAGAGCGCCAAGGAATGTCTGGTCGCGTCTTATCAGTCTGACTGATTGCAACAAAAGACGAGTTCGAGCGCATCAAGAACATCACGCGCAATGACGTGATCGCGGCGTGGCGAATGAACGCAGCGCTGGGGGGGATGCCAGAGAATGCGGCGGGGTTTGGTGATATCGAGAAAATAGATCGGGTTTATATAAATAATTAGATACGACCGATTAGCCAGTTGTTCAAGCAGATGAACAGATCTCTGCGACATGACAGGCAAATTTATTGGTCGGATTTATAGTAAATCAATTATATTAATAGAAATTTAAATCGCAAAATCAACTAAAGACCTGTCAGGTTTGACAGTGGTTTTGATCTTCTTTTAATGACAGGCTAAAGGCTCCAGTCTTACCAATACTAAGACTTTAATTTAACTGGCTAGTGCTTAGGAGCTTCAAAATGTCGAAGACAGCAGAGTTTCCGATCGTGAAAACAGTTGATACGGAGGTGTCCGTTAGGGATAAGTTTGCGAAAGACTATGGGGTGTCTACTCCAATAGTTGAGGTTCGTCTCGACTGGGCGCGAAACATGGCCACGGTTGTTTATGATGATATTCAGCTTAGCGCGCGTGGAGTTGGAACTTACAGCGCGTCCTCAATAGAAAAAACGAAAACTATCAAAAGATGATTGTATTCTTATCTTTTAGTGTTGGTTTGTCGGTGGGTGCAGAGTTTGCATTTATCAATTAGCGTGTGCTGCTGTTTTTAAAGGCTTTAGGGGTAAGTTGACGAGGAGTGGATTTAATGGTGTTAGAATTTAGGTTTGGTCACGTCTGAGTCGGTCTAAATGATGGTGAACTGCAAAGCCTGTGATGAGAAAGGTCGGATTGTTTCTCGAGAAGAGCTTTCATTGGAGTTCGCTCGACTTTACTGTCAGTGCGGTTCGACTGCATGTGGGCATACTTGGGTCACTAATCTTACATTTTTACGCACACACTCAATCCGCCTGCTCAAGCAGTTGATCGCCTACTGTTCGACCGACTACGAGCTTTACCACGCGAAAAAACAACATGATTTATTTGAGCAACTTAGGTCTTTACTATAGTGGCGAGAGTACACCTCTCGCCACTAATTTCATTTACTCAGTGGGTACTAATTTATCCACAACCTGATTGACTGCCATCTCGGCCACCATGACGATTTGCGCTATGCCTTGCAGTGTTTTACGGCGGGGCCCTTCTAACTGGCCGGCAAAATCATTGAGCATCACACTCGCCGATCCCAAGGTTTCGCACGCGTCGACCAACAGGGATTCGGCGTCCGATTGCGGGTTGGCCATGTAGAGGCGGTTGGGTTGATAGGGGGTGTCCATGATCCGGGCCGTGGGTGGACCTAAATAATGGTCGAGTGCGCGTTCGGCGGCTTCGTTGAGTTTTCTCGAATCGGGGGATTCGTATGGCGACGTCGGATGGGTGATGGTTGCCGAGTCTATGACCGGTGGGTTTGGCGTTACTTTAAACATGGTGACTAACCTCTTTGAGGCCGCAAGCCCTAAGCCGCTAAGCGAAAGGGTGGCGGCTATGCGCAAGTTAGCGGACCGGTAGTCACCAAAACCCGGCGCACCCGAAGGTGCCATGCGCACAGCCACCATCAAGTGCAGGCGAATGCCCGACTGGATAGACATGTGCAACCGTAGTGACTAGCTGAGCCGCTAAGCTCGATCACTGGAAATCAGTGACGGTTCCAAGTTACGCAGCCAGTCCAAGGCGCACAAGCCGGCGGATTCTGGCGTACGCGTAGGCAGCGGCGCAAGAATTTGTGGGCCTTTGCGCGTAACACTGAGTGTCTTTAAACGAATTATAAAAATAGCGTGTAATTACCGACGAGTTCCAAGACTTTATCTGTCAGGCAATGCCCTGATGCCATGTCTCGGTACCGCGATCACGGCAGAGCTCTTATCAATCTGACTGATCAGTTCCCATCAGGCAGATCTGTAGGCTGCTAAGCAAATGCACGCTAAGCTGCTGGCTCACTATCTGAGCGGCGGAGCCGAGCATGTCCGAGTTGATTCTGCATCATTACCCGACCTCTCCATTTGCCGAGAAGGCCCGCCTGCTGCTGGGCTTCAAAGGCTTGTCGTGGCGCTCGGTGCATATTTCGCCGGTGATGCCGAAACCGGATCTGACCGCCCTGACCGGTGGCTATCGCAAGACCCCGGTGCTGCAGATTGGCGCTGATATCTATTGCGACACCTCGCTGATCGCCCGTCGTCTGGAGCAGGAAAAGGCGTTGCCGGCGTTCTTCCCCGAAGGTCAGGAGTTTACCGCCGCCAGTTTTGCCACATGGGCTGACTCGGTGGTGTTTCAACATGCGGTGAGCCTGGTGTTTCAACCGGAATCGGTGGCGGTGCGCTTCGCCAAGTTGCCGCCGGAAGCGATCAAAGCTTTTATTGCCGACCGCGCTGGTCTGTTCAGTGGTGGCAGCGCCACGCGTTTGTCTGCTGAACAAGCCAAGCACCAGTGGCCGACGATCATGGCGCGGCTGGAGCAGCAGTTGCAGCGCGAGCAGGGCGACTTCCTGTTCGGCGAACCGTCGATTGCCGACTTTGCACTGGCGCATCCCATGTGGTTCCTGAAGGCCACGCATGTCACGGCTCCGCTGGTGGATGAGTATCCGGCGGTTGCAGCCTGGTTGGGCCGAGTGCTGGGCTTTGGCCATGGCGCAGCCAGTGCGATGACGTCGGAAGAGGCGCTTGAGGTAGCGCGTAACGCGACGCCAGCGGCATTGCCGGATGAGCAGTTCGTTGATCCGAACGGCTTCAAGGCTGGGCAGCAGGTGGCAATCGCCGCGACCGATTACGGAGTTGATCCGGTGGTGGGTGAGTTGCTGTTTGCCGGTAGCGAAGAGTTGATCATTCGTCGCGAAGACGAGCGTGGCGGTGTGGTGCATGTGCACTTTCCGCGTTTTGGTTTCCGCATCGAAGCCCGCTAAAGCTCCATTGTGGGAGCGAGCCTGCTCGCGAAAGCGGTATGTCGGACAACAACAGTGTTGAATGATCAGCCGTCTTCGCGAGCAGGCTCGCTCCCACATTGGTTACTTCAGGGCGGCGAGGATTTCGTCCGGGTCAAATCCGCGAATCAACGTACCGTTCACATCAATCAACGGAATCCCGCGCCCACCCAATGCCTCGTACGCCTTGCGCGCCTCGGCATCCTTCTCGATGTCGAACTCCTTGAAGGGAATGCCCTTGCTGTCGAGAAAGCGTTTGGTCTGCTTGCAGTAGCCGCACCAGTCGGTGGCGTAGAGCACGACGTTGGCTTGGGCCCGCGTCTGCTCTGCAACCATCTGCGACGGATTGAACACCCGCTCGATCTTGCCCCAGTTCTGATAGACCACGACCACCAGCAGAACCAGCGCAACCTTCTTCAGCACTTTGCCGAGCATCAGTTACGGCGCTTCAGCTGATCGGTGAGCGACGTTGGCAGGCCTTTGATCACCAGCGTGCCCGCCTCTTCGTCGTACTCGATCTTCGAACCCAGCAGGTGCGCTTCAAAGCTGATCGACAGGCCTTCGGCGCGGCCGGTGAAGCGGCGGAATTGATTCAGGGTGCGTTTGTCCGCCGGAATCTCGGGCGACAGGCCGTAATCCTTGTTGCGGATGTGATCGTAGAAGGCTTTCGGGCGTTCTTCGTCGATCAGCTCGGACAACTCTTCCAGACCCATCGGTTCGCCGAGTTTGGCCTGGCTGCTGGCGTAATCGACCAGGGTTTTGGTCTTCTCGCGAGCGGATTCTTCCGGCAGGTCTTCGCTCTCGACGAAGTCGCTGAACGCCTTGAGCAGCGTGCGCGTCTCGCCCGGGCCGTCGACACCTTCCTGGCAGCCAATGAAGTCGCGGAAGTATTCCGACACCTTCTTACCGTTCTTGCCCTTGATGAACGAGATGTACTGCTTGGACTGCTTGTTGTTCTGCCACTCGGAGACGTTGATCCGCGCCGCGAGATGCAATTGGCCGAGGTCGAGGTGGCGCGACGGGGTCACGTCCAGCTCGTCGGTCACCGCCACGCCTTCGCTGTGGTGCAGCAGGGCGATGGCGAGGTAATCGGTCATGCCTTGCTGATAGTGGGCGAACAGCACGTGGCCGCCGACTGACAGGTTCGACTCTTCCATGAGCTTCTGCAGGTGTTCGACCGCGACTTTGCTGAACGCGGTGAAGTCCTTGCCGCCGTCCATGTATTCCTTCAGCCAGCCGCTGAACGGGAACGCACCGGATTCCGGATGGAACAGACCCCAGGCTTTGCCCTGTTTGGCGTTATAGCTCTCGTTGAGGTCGGCGAGCATGTTTTCGATGGCTGCAGACTCGGCCAGTTCCGTGTCACGGGCGTGTAGAACTGCGGGCGTGCCGTCGGGTTTTTTGTCGATCAGGTGGACGATGCAATGACGGATCGGCATGGGCTTCTCGGCTGTTGGAAGGGAGGAGGGCAGGCTCCCCCGAAAAAGCGCTCAGTGTACCGCAACCACTGGTTTTGGCGCGGGTTGTAGGGCAAAACCGGGGCGCGCACTGGCGCTTATGCAGTTTTTTACCGATTTAGCGCAATAAAGCTGACCAAATGGGTAGCTAGAGGCGGATATTTCCCCGGCTCTGTGCTAGTTTTGCCCGGTCTTACGCGAAGTCACTGCGTTAAGCGTGCAATCAGCATTTGTCAGGTCGAACCAAACCCTGATTTCGGTATCTATAACCCGACTCGTCGTGGTTATCGCCGAGGGTGCCAGATCCAGAAGATCGGGCTCGATGGCTGACACTGCACTCTGCAATCCATATGAATTTGATAGGGAAGGAACACTACATGGCTCTTACTAAAGACCAACTGATCGCCGACATCGCTGAAGCTATCGACGCGCCGAAAACCACCGCGCGTAACGCTCTGGACCAACTGGGCCAAATCGTTGCCGATCAGCTGGAAAACGGCGGCGAAATCACCTTGCCAGGTATCGGCAAGCTGAAAGTGACCGAGCGTCCTGCCCGCACTGGCCGTAACCCTTCGACTGGCGCTGCCATCGAAATCCCTGCAAAGAAAGTGATCAAGCTGGTTGTGGCCAAAGGCCTGACCGACGCTGTGAACAAGTAAGACGCAGCGATAAAAAACCGTGCTCCGGAGCGATCCGGGCACGGTTTTTTTGTGTCTGCGATTTGATGGCTGAATCGCAGGGCCAATGTGGGAGCGAGCCTGCTCGCGAATGCAGTGGTTCAGTCTCCTTCAATATCGACTGCTATACCGCCTTCGCGAGCAGGCTCGCTCCCACAGGGGATCTTCGGTTTCTTAGCGAACCCAGCGCTCGCGGCGCCAGATCTGCTGTTCGGACTTGGTCTGGAACGTCCAGGCGACGAAACGGCTTTGCTTCTGACCTTGGGACATCTCCACCACTTGGCTTTCCAGCACGCCGGCCTTTTTCAGCGCGGTTTCGATGGCTGGCAAATTCGAAGCCTTCGACACCAGCGTACTGAACCACAGCACCTTGTGCTGGAAGTTCGCGCTCTCGGCGATCAGTTGCGTCACGAAACGCGCTTCACCGCCTTCACACCACAGCTCAGCCGATTGGCCACCGAAGTTCAGCACCGGCAGTTTGCGTTTCGGGTCGGCCTTGCCCAGTGCGCGCCATTTGCGCTCGCTGCCCTTGGTCGCTTCGTCCATCGAAGCGTGGAACGGCGGGTTGCACATGGTCAGGTCAAAGCGCTCACCCGGCTCCAGCAAGCCGATCAGGATGTGCTTGCGGTTTTCCTGCTGACGCAGCTGGATGACTTTATTCAGGTCGTTGGACTGAACGATGGCGCGGGCAGCGGCCACGGCGGTCGGGTCGATCTCCGAACCGAGGAAGTGCCAGCGGTATTCACTGTTACCGATCAGCGGATACACGCAGTTGGCGCCCATGCCGATGTCCAGCACGTTGACGATCGCGCCGCGTGGCACCTTGCCGTCGTTCATGCTGGCCAGCAAATCCGCAAGGAAGTGCACGTAATCGGCACGGCCCGGCACCGGCGGGCAGAGGTAGTCTGCCGGGATGTCCCAGTGTTGAATGCCATAAAACGACTTGAGCAGCGCCCGGTTGAACACTCGCACCGCATCGGGACTAGCGAAGTCGATGCTTTCCTTGCCGTAAGGGTTGGTGATCACAAACTTCGCCAGTTCCGGCGTGGTCTTGATCAGCGCCGGGAAGTCGTAACGACCCTGATGGCGATTGCGCGGGTGCAGGCTGGCCTTTTCACGCGGCTCGGCGGTCTTGGCCGGGGTCGCGGTGTCAGGCTTCTTGCGCGCAGGTTTGGGTGTGCGGGGGGCGTTCATGGGCGTGGTCGATTCGGGTATGGCTGAAAGTGGCGGGTATTGTCCCACATCTAATAACAAGCCAGTCCGTAATGTTGGTGGATGTTCTTTTATATAGCTAAATCATATGAATAACTGTCATTTCTGACAGTTGTAAGGCGCTTTCGCTCCTTGTTTACTGAATTTGCACAAACCAGTGCAAATAAAATCCAATGACACAAGGAAGCTATCATGACTGGCGCAATCACATTTCCGGATGCAGATCTCGACGTTGACCCTAATCAGCCATATCTCAATTGCAACTCGAATCCCATGCAGGGATTAAAAGTTGCAATCGGCCCCCTCAGAGATGTACAGGTCGGCGCGGTATTGAATATTTCCTGGGAGGGGTTCGAAGACAAAGAGTCAACGAAACCTGTTAAGGGAACATTGAATTCCGTGACTCATTTCGTAACCGAAGATGATCGCGAGAAAGGATTTGTCGTGAAGATAGGCGATTATTTTCAGCACCTGAAACCTATCCGGAGTGGCTGGGGGAAGGCCTCCTATACGATTAATGGTGCTGGAATTATTGACGCAAGTCTTAGGGTTTACTTGATATACCCGTCAGGTGATTTCTGTGATGAGGTAACAGATTGAGAAAGAAGCAGGCCATCAGGCCTGATGCCGATCAGTTAAGCCTCTTTGCTTGACCTTTGGCCGCAAGAAATCAAAATCCGATGCCTGTAACCGGCATTGGATTTTTTTATGCGTCTCGCTCGGGCATTGGAACTGACCCACAACATCGCCTCTACCCCTAGCGCCATTGAGGGGTGGATTCTTTGCTCGATCCTGCACTGGTCGAGCAGGCACTGGAACAGGCCGGCTTAGCAACCCTGCGCAAGCGGCTGTTGCCCTTGGAAAGGCACTGAGCGGCATTGGCTGATGCCGTTACGCAAAGGGACGCAGTACGAAGTTATTCAGCGTTTGGGACGTCAGGATGCGGTGGTCTCGTTAAGCACTTCGCCGCAGGCCCGCAAGCAATGGCCGGGATTACCAGAACGCCTGACCGCAAGACTCCTGAGCAAAACCGTCAAGGGCAAGGTCTGTCAGATTTTGACGTCGATGGCCGATCCACTGCATTTCCCATCCGATGGGCGTCTCCGTCGACCGCTCCGGGAACATTGCCAATAATTTTGGCCGAACGGCATGCTTCAGCGCCGCACTACGTGCTGCCGCATCGACGTGAGGAGCGCGCATATCCTCGGGCGATTCGGCTGAAATCACCGAAGTATCCGATCAAAAAAATGCCAGTCAGCTTAACTGACTGGCATTAGGCCGTTGTAGCCGCCCTTTTTAAAGCGATTTGCCGTTACAGGCTGGCAATCCGCGCGTGTTGCTCGGCCAGTTTGCCCAGGGCTTGTTCAGCCTCGGCCAGTTTGGCGCGTTCCTTCTCGATGACTTCGGCCGGGGCCTTGTCGACGAAACCGGCATTGGACAGTTTGCCGCCAACCCGCTGGACCTCGCCCTGCAGACGCAGGATTTCCTTGTCCAGGCGTGCCAGCTCGGCGCCCTTGTCGATCAGACCGGCCATCGGCACCAGCACTTCCATCTCGCCAACCAGCGCGGTGGCGGACAGCGGTGCTTCTTCACCAGCCTGTAGAACGGTGATCGATTCCAGACGCGCCAGTTTCTTCAGCAGCGCTTCGTTCTCGGTCAGGCGGCGCTGGTCTTCAGCGCTGACGTTCTTCAGGTAGATCGGCAGTGGCTTGCCCGGGCCGATGTTCATTTCGCCACGGATGTTACGCGTGCCGAGCATCAGTTCCTTGAGCCATTCGATATCGTCTTCGGCGGCCGGATCAATGCGCTCTTCGTTGGCCACTGGCCACGCTTGCAGCATGATCGTCTTGCCCTGAATGCCGGCCAGCGGCGCGATGCGCTGCCAGATTTCTTCGGTGATGAACGGCATGAACGGGTGCGCCAGACGCAGCGCCACTTCCAGTACGCGTACCAGCGTACGGCGAGTACCGCGCTGACGTTCAACCGGCGCATTCTCGTCCCACAGCACTGGCTTGGACAGTTCCAGGTACCAGTCGCAGTACTGGTTCCAGATGAACTCGTACAGCGCTTGCGCCGCCAGGTCGAAACGGAACTGATCGAGTTGACGGGTCACTTCGGCTTCGGTGCGTTGCAACTGCGAGATGATCCAGCGATCCGCCAGCGACAGCTCGTAGGCTTCGCCGTTCTGGCCGCAGTCTTCGCCCTTGTCCAGAACATAACGCGCGGCGTTCCAGATCTTGTTGCAGAAGTTGCGATAGCCTTCAACACGGCCCATGTCGAATTTGATGTCGCGACCGGTCGAGGCCAGCGAGCAGAAGGTGAAGCGCAGGGCGTCGGTGCCGTAGCTGGCGATGCCATCGGCGAACTCGTCGCGGGTCTGCTTCTCGATCTTCTTCGCCAGTTTCGGCTGCATCAGGCCGGAGGTGCGCTTCTGCACCAGGTCTTCCAGCTCGATACCGTCGATGATGTCCAGCGGGTCCAGGACGTTGCCCTTGGACTTGGACATCTTCTGGCCCTGGCCATCACGCACCAGACCGTGCACATAAACGGTCTTGAACGGAACTTGCGGCGTGCCGTCTTCGTTCTTGATCAGGTGCATGGTCAGCATGATCATCCGGGCAACCCAGAAGAAAATGATGTCGAAGCCCGTCACCAGTACGTCGGTGGAGTGGAATTTCTTCAGGAACTCGGTCTGCTCAGGCCAGCCCAGGGTGGAGAACGTCCACAGACCAGAACTGAACCAGGTGTCGAGTACGTCGTTGTCCTGTTGCAGTGCAACGTCCGGACCCAGGTTGTGCTTGGCACGCACTTCGGCTTCGTCGCGACCTACATAGACCTTGCCCGACTCGTCGTACCAGGCTGGAATCCGGTGGCCCCACCACAGCTGGCGGCTGATGCACCAGTCCTGGATGTCGCGCATCCACGAGAAGTACATGTTTTCGTACTGCTTCGGTACGAACTGGATGCGACCGTCTTCAACGGCGGCAATTGCAGGCTCGGCCAAAGGCTTGGTCGACACGTACCACTGGTCGGTCAACCACGGCTCGATGATGGTGCCGGAGCGGTCGCCTTTCGGTACTTTCAGGCCGTGGTCGTTGACGCTGACCAGCAGGCCGGCGGCGTCGAACGCAGCAACGATTTGCTTACGCGCTTCAAAACGCTCAAGACCGGCGTATTCAGCCGGAATCGCGCCGTCGATGCTGTCGTTCAGCGTGCCATCAAGGTTGAACACCTGCGCTGCCGGCAGCACGTTGGCGTTCTTGTCGAAGATGTTCAGCAGCGGCAGGTTGTGGCGCTTGCCGACTTCGTAGTCGTTGAAATCGTGGGCCGGGGTGATTTTCACGCAACCGGTGCCGAATTCAGGATCGCAGTAATCGTCGGCGATGATCGGGATGCGGCGGCCAACCAGTGGCAGCTCGACAAACTTGCCGATCAGGGCCTGGTAGCGCTCGTCGTTCGGGTTCACCGCAACGGCGGAGTCGCCGAGCATGGTTTCCGGACGGGTGGTCGCGACAATCAGGAAATCGTTGCCATCAGCGGTTTTCGCGCCGTCGGCCAACGGGTACTTCAGGTTCCACAGGAAACCTTTCTCGTCGTGGTTTTCCACTTCGAGGTCGGAAATCGCCGTGTGCAGTTTGGTGTCCCAGTTGACCAGGCGCTTGCCGCGATAGATCAGGCCGTCTTCGTGCAGGCGTACGAAGGCTTCTTTAACCGCTTCCGAGAGGCCGTCGTCCATGGTGAAGCGCTCGCGGCTCCAGTCAACGGACGAGCCGAGGCGGCGGATCTGACGGCTGATGTTGCCGCCGGACTGATCCTTCCATTCCCAGACTTTCTCGAGGAATTTTTCACGGCCCAGATCATGGCGATTCTGGCCCTGGGCTTCGAGTTGACGCTCCACCAGCATCTGCGTGGCGATACCGGCGTGGTCGGTGCCCGGCTGCCACAGGGTGTTACGACCCTGCATGCGGCGGAAACGGATCAGGGCGTCCATGATCGCGTTGTTGAAACCGTGACCCATGTGCAGGCTGCCGGTGACGTTCGGCGGCGGGATCATGATGGTGTAGGAGTCGCCCGCGCCTTGCGGGGCGAAGTAGTTCTCGGACTCCCAGGTGTTGTACCAGGAAGTTTCAATGGCGTGCGGCTGGTAGGTCTTATCCATGCGCGGCGGGACCCTATTGGCATTAATTCAGGAAAAGCCGACGAGTATAGCGGGGCATGGGGCCGAGGGCGAGCGGGGCGGGCCCGGAGGGGAGCTAAATGTAGGAGCTGCCGAAGGCTGCAATCCCTTGACTTCGGTTTTTAAAAACAAGATCAAAAGATCGCAGCCTGCGGCAGCTCCTACACGGGGCGCGTTATTCGTACTGGCTGAGGAGCCGTTCCATGCGCGCATCGAGACGGCGTTTGATTTCGGTTTCGATGTGCGGCGCGAAGTCGTCGATCACGTCTTGCATGATCAATTGCGCGGCGGCGCGCAGTTCGCTGTCGAGGTGGAGCAGGGCGTCCGGGCCTTTATCCACAGGTGCCGCCGGTTGTACGGCGGGTGTCGGAGCTGGCGCGGGTGGTGGTTCGACAGCGGCCGGCTCGTTGCCAACCGAATCGAACAGCATCGGAATCTGTTCCTGTTCACCGTCATCGACCGTATCGGTCAGCAGCGGTGGTTGCAGGTTGTCATCGCCGAGCAACTGGCGGATCGATTCGAGATCGTCCAGCAGATGTGCGGACTTTTGCTGCGGTTTCGGAGTGTCCATTGGAATGCTCAGAGTCGCTGTAAACGGTGATCTTGCAGAGGATAGCCCTGTTCGCGGTAGAAACGGAAACTCTCCCGCGCGGCCGCTCGAATCGTCGGATCTTCCACTACCACTTCCGCCACTCGGGCGAATTTGCTGGCGAAGCCCGGGACTTTCAGGTCGAGATTGACCAGCAAATCCTGATGCTGACCGCAGTCCTCACCCAATCCCAACACAATCAAACCGTCCGGTTCGCTGTCGGCCGGGCCATGCGGCACGAAGGTTTCGCCCTTGAATGCCCACAGGCGCGCATCAAGATCGTCACGCTGAGCCGCGTCGCTGCAATGCAGGTAGATGCGGTGGCCCATGCGCCAGGCTTTCTCGGTGAGCTTGCAGGCAAAGTCCAGACGAGCCGAAGGGTCAGCGCTGGGCAGGATATAGAAGTCGACTTTGGTCATTGCGGTTCCAGAGCAGCAAGCGGCGTCACCCGAAAGTGACGCCGCGCGTCAGCGGGTTCAGGCTTTGGCGCGATCCAGCAGGTACTGGGTCAGCAGAGGCACCGGACGGCCGGTTGCACCTTTGTCCTTGCCGCCGCTGGTCCATGCGGTGCCCGCGATGTCCAGGTGCGCCCAGTTGAGGTTCTTGGTGAAGCGCGACAGGAAGCACGCGGCGGTGATGGTGCCGGCTTTCGGCCCGCCAATGTTGGCGATGTCGGCAAACGGGCTGTCCAGTTGCTCTTGGTACTCGTCGAACAGCGGCAGTTGCCAGGCGCGGTCGTCAGCGGCTTTGCCGGCGCTGAGCAGTTGGTCGATCAGTTCGTCGTTGTTGCCCAGCAGGCCCGAGGTGTGGGCGCCCAAGGCAACGACGCAAGCGCCGGTCAGGGTGGCAATGTCGATCACTGCCTGCGGCTTGAAGCGCTCGGAATAGGTCAGCGCGTCGCACAGCACCAGACGGCCTTCGGCGTCGGTGTTGAGGATTTCCACGGTCTGGCCGCTCATGGTGGTGACGATGTCGCCCGGACGGGTTGCATTGCCGCTCGGCATGTTCTCGGCGCAGGCGAGGATGCACACCAGGTTGATCGGCAGTTTCAGTTCAAGTACGGCACGCAGGGTACCGAACACGGACGCCGCGCCGCCCATGTCGTACTTCATTTCGTCCATGCCGGCGCCTGGTTTCAGGCTGATACCGCCGGTGTCGAAGGTGATGCCTTTGCCGACGAGGGCGTACGGCTTCTCGGATTTCTTGCCACCGTTGTATTGCATCACGATCAGGCGCGGCGGTTGCTCGCTGCCTTGGCCGACGGCGTAGAACGAGCCCATACCGAGGGATTTGATCTTCTTCTCGTCGAGGACTTCGACTTTCAGATCCTTGAATTCTTTGCCCAGATTCTTGGCTTGTTCACCGAGGAACGTCGGGTGGCAGATGTTCGGCGGCAGGTTGCCCAGGTCGCGGGTGAAGGCCATGCCATTGGCGATCGCGGTGGCGTGGTTCACGGCGCGCTGCACTTCGGCTTGCGCGGCCTTGATGGTCAGCAGGGTGATTTTCTTCAGCGCGCGCGGTTCGGCTTTCTGGCTCTTGAACTGGTCGAAGGTGTATTCGCCGTCCACCAGAGTTTCCGCCAGCAGGCGGGTTTTGCCGTAGCTGTCACGATTTTTGACAATGACTTCATCCAGCGCCAGCACGGCGTCGCTGCCACCCAGACCCTTGAGGGTGTTGAGGATGCCGGCAACGATTTTGCGGAACGGACGGTCGCCCAGTTCTTCATCCTTGCCCACGCCGACCAGCAGCACGCGCTCGGCTTTGAGGTTCGGCAGGCTGTGCAGCAACAGGCTCTGGCCAACCTTGCCGGCCAGATCGCCACGCTTGAGCACGGCGCTGATCGCGCCACCGCTGAGTTCGTCGACCTGTTTGGCGGCGACGCCGAGTTTGCGGCCTTCGCCGACGGCAACCACCAGGGTGGCGGTTTTCAACGTTTCTGGGCTAACGCTTTTTACAACCAGTTCCATGTCCGGATCCCTGAATGAATGGTCAACACGCAGGCGTTCGACGGTGTCCGCAGTCGCCTGCTTATAGATAGAAGAGGCGCAGGCCAAAGCCTGCGACAAGGGCCGCAGTTTGAACCCCGCTCCCCGCACCTGACAACCCTAGGGGGCGTTCTCAATTAGTTTCCACGCCGCGTTGTCGCCTTAAAGTCAGCCAGGCAAGGCGCAGGCCGCTGGGAATGGTTGTTCCCTTTCCAAGGCCTGCAACGCAGACTGGCCGGCTTTAAGGCACAACCCGAAGGGCCGGGCCTGCTGTTGTGCAGGGCTGCGTTGCTCGAAGCTTATTTGGAATGACCAAACCACGCTTCTCGCGCCTTGCCCTGCACAACAGCAGACCCGGCGCGGTGTGAAAACTAATTGAGAACGCCCCCTAGGTTGTACGATCTGCAAAGGATTACAACGATGGATGAGTGTGCGCAGTGACAGGCGCCCCCAATCACAGGATAATGCCGCATCTTTTTTCGACGGCTCTGCGTTGCGGGCCGGTCGATGTGTTTGCTTGTTTGGCCGCCTTAGCCTGACAACCCTGGAGTGTCTGGTTTGATCGTCTTCCGTTATCTGTCCCGCGAAGTCCTGTTGACCCTCAGCGCCGTGAGTGCCGTGCTGCTGGTCATCATCATGAGCGGTCGCTTCATCAAATACCTGGCGCAGGCCGCTGCCGGCCAGCTCGATCCGGGCTCGTTGTTCCTGATCATGGGCTTTCGTCTGCCGGGTTTCCTGCAACTGATTCTGCCGCTGGGCCTGTTTCTCGGCATCCTGCTGGCGTACGGTCGCCTGTATCTTGAAAGCGAAATGACCGTGCTGTCGGCCACCGGCATGAGCCAGCAGAAGCTGTTTCGCATGACCCTGTTTCCGGCGACGCTGGTTGCATTGGTCGTGGCATGGCTGAGCCTGGGCCTGGCCCCGCAAGGCGCCAATCAGTTTCAGTTACTCCTGAACAAGCAGGATGCACTGACTGAATTCGATACCCTTGAACCGGGGCGTTTCCAGGCGCTGCGTGACGGCACTCGGGTGACTTACACCGAAACCCTGAGCGACGATCGCGTCAATCTGGGCAGTGTATTCATTTCGCAGAAGAATCTCGGAGCCGATCAAAAGGATCGCGGGATTTCCGTGCTGGTGGCCGAAAGTGGTCGCCAGGAAGTGCGCCCCGACGGCAACCGCTATCTGATCCTCGATAACGGCTACCGCTACGACGGCAGCCCGGGTCAGGCCGATTACCGTGCCATTCATTACGAAACCTACGGCGTGCTGCTGCCCAAGCCGGACGTCAGCGAAGAAGTCACCGACCGTGACGCCATGCCGACCTCGTCTCTGCTGGGCAGCGATGACATCCGCTCCAAAACCGAACTGCAATGGCGTTTGTCCCTGCCGCTGCTGGTGTTTATCGTGACCCTGATGGCGGTGCCGCTGTCGCGAGTCAATCCGCGCCAAGGGCGTTTCCTCAAGCTGCTGCCGGCGATTCTTCTTTATATGGCTTATCTGACCATCCTGATTGCCGCGCGCGGCGCCCTTGAAAAAGGCAAGATTCCACCGGCCCTTGGCCTGTGGTGGGTGCACGCGATCTTCCTGTTCATCGGTCTCGGCCTGCTCTATTGGGAGCCGCTGCGTCTGAAAATGGCCAGCCGTCGCGCCGCTGCGCTGGAGGTGGCCCGTGGTTAAACTCGACCGCTACATCGGCAGCAGCGTGTTCATGGCGATCATCGCCGTGCTGGCAATCATCCTCGGTCTGGCAACGCTTTTCGCGTTCATCGATGAGATGGGTGATGTCAGCGACACCTACACCCTCGTTGATGTTCTCAGCTTCGTGTTGCTGACCGCGCCACGCCGTCTCTACGAAATGTTGCCAATGGCCGCGTTGATCGGTTGCCTGATCGGCCTCGGCAGTCTGGCCAGCAGCAGTGAGCTGACCGTCATGCGCGCCGCTGGCGTGTCCATCGGCCGGATCGTCTGGGCGGTGATGAAGCCAATGCTGGTGCTGATGCTGGCTGGCGTGCTGATCGGCGAATACGTTGCTCCGGCGACCGAAAGCATGGCGCAGGCCAACCGGTCGCTGGCGCAAGGCAGCGGCGACGCGCAAAGCGCCAAGCACGGTATGTGGCACCGTCAGGGTGAAGAGTTCATCCACATCAACGCCGTGCAACCGAACGGCTTGCTGTATGGCGTGACCCGTTATCACTTCGACAAGGAACGCCATCTGCTCAGTTCGAGCTTCGCCAAAAAGGCTGAGTTCGATGGCAATCACTGGCAGCTCACCGATGTGGCGACGACCAAATTCAATGAGCGCAGCACTGAAGTGGTGAATATGCCGACCGAGCGCTGGGACGTGTCCCTGAGCCCGCAATTGCTGAGCACCGTGGTCATGGCCCCGGAATCGCTGTCGATCAGCGGCCTGTGGGGTTACATCCACTATCTGTCCGAGCAAGGTTTGAGTAACGGCCGTTACTGGCTGGCATTTTGGGTCAAGGTGTTGCAGCCGCTGGTGACCGCCGCGCTGGTACTGATGGCGATCTCCTTCATCTTCGGTCCGCTGCGTTCGGTGACCCTCGGTCAGCGGGTGTTCACCGGCGTGCTGGTCGGTTTCACCTTCCGCATCGTCCAGGATTTGCTGGGCCCGTCGAGCTTGGTGTTCGGTTTCTCGCCGCTGTTCGCGGTACTGGTGCCGGCCGGGGTTTGTGCGCTGGCGGGTGTCTGGCTGCTGCGAAGAGCCGGTTGATCGGCACTTTTCTGCCAATGTTTCAGCTTTGAGAACGCCTCGGTCGACAGATCGAGGCGTTTTTGCATGCAATCCGGGTGACAGGTGAACGTGACGCTTGCGCCGTGTATCAGGTACAATTCCCGGCTATTTTTCGGCGGGCCATGCCTGCAGCCTTTTTGAGTGTTGATCCGTGAGTGATTTGAGTCATATCCGCAATTTCTCCATCATCGCCCACATTGACCATGGCAAGTCGACGCTGGCTGACCGTTTCATCCAGATGTGTGGCGGCCTGGCCGAGCGTGAAATGGAAGCCCAGGTACTGGATTCCATGGATCTGGAGCGTGAACGCGGGATCACCATCAAGGCCCACAGCGTCACCCTTTATTACACGGCCAAAGACGGCATCAAGTACCAGCTGAACTTCATTGACACCCCGGGCCACGTCGACTTCACCTACGAAGTCAGCCGTTCCCTGGCCGCGTGTGAAGGTGCGTTGCTGGTGGTCGATGCCGGTCAAGGTGTTGAAGCCCAGTCCGTGGCCAACTGCTACACCGCGATCGAGCAGGGCCTTGAGGTCATGCCGGTACTGAACAAGATCGACCTGCCGCAGGCCGATCCTGATCGCGTCAAGGACGAGATCGAGAAGATCATCGGCATCGACGCCACCGACGCCGTCACCTGCAGCGCCAAGACTGGCCTGGGTGTCGACGAAGTGCTTGAGCGTCTGGTGCACACCATTCCTGCGCCGACCGGCAACATCGAAGATCCGCTGCAAGCGTTGATCATCGACTCCTGGTTCGACAACTATCTGGGCGTTGTCTCCCTGGTGCGCGTGCGTCATGGCCGCGTGAAGAAGGGCGACAAGATCCTCGTCAAGTCCACCGGCAAGATCCATCTGGTCGACAGCGTTGGCGTGTTCAACCCGAAGCACACCGCCACGTCTGACCTGAAGGCCGGCGAAGTGGGCTTCATCATCGCCAGCATCAAGGACATTCACGGTGCACCGGTCGGTGACACCCTGACCCTGAGCTCGACCCCGGACGTTGAAGTGCTGCCCGGCTTCAAACGCATCCAGCCACAGGTTTACGCCGGTCTGTTCCCGGTCAGCTCCGACGACTTCGAAGATTTCCGCGAAGCGCTGCAGAAGCTGACCCTCAACGACTCGTCGCTGCAGTACACCCCGGAAAGCTCCGACGCACTGGGCTTCGGCTTCCGTTGCGGCTTCCTTGGCATGCTGCACATGGAGATCATTCAGGAGCGCCTGGAGCGCGAGTACGACCTGGACCTGATCACCACCGCGCCAACCGTAATCTTCGAGCTGGTACTGAAAACCGGTGAAACGATTTACGTCGACAACCCATCCAAGCTTCCGGATGTCTCGTCGATCGAAGACATGCGCGAGCCGATCGTGCGCGCCAATATTCTGGTGCCGCAGGAACACCTGGGCAACGTCATCACCCTGTGCATCGAGAAGCGCGGCGTTCAAGTCGACATGCTGTTCCTCGGCAATCAGGTGCAAGTCACTTACGACCTGCCGATGAACGAAGTGGTCCTGGACTTCTTCGACCGTCTCAAATCCACCAGTCGCGGCTATGCTTCGCTGGATTACCATTTCGACCGTTACCAATCGGCTAATCTGGTGAAACTGGACGTGTTGATCAACGGCGACAAGGTCGATGCCCTCGCATTGATCGTGCACCGTGACAACTCGCACTACAAAGGTCGCCAGTTGACCGAGAAGATGAAAGAACTGATTCCTCGTCAGATGTTCGACGTGGCGATTCAAGCTGCCATTGGTGGTCAGATCGTTGCCCGGACAACCGTCAAGGCACTCAGAAAGAACGTATTGGCCAAATGCTACGGTGGTGACGTCAGCCGTAAGAAGAAACTGCTCGAGAAGCAAAAGGCCGGTAAGAAACGCATGAAGCAGGTCGGCAACGTGGAAATTCCACAAGAAGCCTTCCTTGCCGTGCTCAGGTTGGATAGTTAGGTCCTATGTCACTAAATTTCCCGCTGTTGCTGGTCATCGCCGTGTTCGTCTGCGGCCTGTTGGCGTTGCTTGATCTGTTGATCCTGGCACCGCGTCGGCGTGCTGCCATTGCCTCTTATCAAGGCAGCGTCAGCCAGCCTGACGGGGTGGTCGTTGAAAAACTGAATAAAGAACCGCTGCTGGTTGAATACGGCAAGTCGTTCTTCCCGGTGTTGTTCATCGTTCTGGTGCTGCGTTCGTTCCTCGTGGAGCCGTTCCAGATTCCTTCGGGCTCGATGAAGCCAACCCTGGACGTCGGCGACTTCATTCTGGTGAACAAGTTTTCTTACGGGATCCGCCTGCCGGTGGTCGACAAGAAAATCATCGAAGTCGGTGATCCGCAGCGCGGCGATGTGATGGTGTTCCGCTACCCGAGCGATCCGAACGTCAACTACATCAAACGTGTGGTCGGTCTGCCGGGTGACACGGTGCGCTACACCGCCGACAAGCGTCTGTTCGTCAACGGCGAGTCGATTGCCGAGCAGATGGTCGGCGCCGAGCCGGGCACGCTGGGCAGTGCCGAACTGTACAAAGAGAAACTGGGCGCCGCCGAGCATCTGATCCGCAAGGAAATGAGCCGCTACCGCGCCACGCCGGACCGCTCGTGGACAGTGCCTGCCGGGCACTACTTCATGATGGGCGACAACCGCGACAACTCGAACGACAGTCGCTATTGGGATGATCCGAACATTCCCAAGGATCTGCTGGGCATGGTTCCCGACCAGAATATCGTCGGCAAGGCCTTCGCGGTCTGGATGAGCTGGCCGGAACCGAAACTCAGTCACCTGCCGAATTTCTCGCGGGTTGGCCTGATCAAGTAATCACACACGGCGCTGTTGACCACAGCGCCGAATGCATTTCTGGAGCCGGCACAATCGGCTTCGCAATCGCCAGGATTTAATTTTTGAACACAGCGTTAATTGTCCCAGGCCTGCGCCGCATCCCGGCGATGGCAGTGGAATCCAGCCACGAACTCAGCGTGGGTAAACCGTGAGCGTTTCTCTAAGCCGTCTCGAGCGTCAGCTCGGTTACACCTTCAAGGATCAGGAGCTGATGCTGCTGGCCCTCACGCACCGCAGTTTTGCCGGGCGTAACAACGAACGCCTGGAATTCCTCGGCGATGCCATCCTCAACTTCGTTGCCGGCGAGGCACTCTTCGATCGCTTCCCGCTGGCCCGTGAAGGCCAGTTGTCGCGTTTGCGCGCACGCTTGGTAAAAGGTGAGACGCTGGCCGTACTGGCGCGCGGTTTCGACCTTGGCGATTACCTGCGACTGGGTTCCGGTGAGTTGAAAAGCGGCGGCTTCCGTCGCGAATCGATTCTGGCCGACGCCCTCGAAGCCTTGATCGGTGCGATCTATCTTGATGCCGGCATGGACATGGCGCGTGAGCGCGTGCTGGCCTGGCTGGCCGGCGAGTTCGAAGGCCTGACGCTGGTCGACACCAACAAGGATCCGAAGACCCGCCTGCAGGAACACCTGCAATCGCGCGGTTGCGATCTGCCACGCTATGAAGTGGTGGATATCCAGGGCGAGCCGCACTGCCGAACCTTCTTCGTCGAGTGCGAAGTTGTCTTACTGAATGAAAAAAGCCGAGGTCAGGGTGTGAGCCGTCGTATTGCCGAACAGGTAGCGGCCGCTGCAGCACTGATTGCCCTGGGCGTGGAGAATGGCAATGACTGATACAAATGCAACTCGCTGTGGCTATGTTGCCATCGTCGGCCGTCCCAACGTCGGTAAGTCGACGCTGCTGAACCACATCCTTGGCCAGAAACTCGCGATTACCTCTCGCAAGCCGCAGACCACCCGCCACAACATGCTCGGGATCAAAACCGAAGGTGACGTGCAAGCGATCTACGTCGACACCCCCGGCATGCACAAGGGTGGCGAAAAGGCTCTGAACCGTTACATGAACAAAACCGCTTCGGCGGCGTTGAAAGACGTCGATGTGGTGATTTTCGTCGTTGACCGCACCAAGTGGACCGACGAAGACCAGATGGTTCTCGAGCGCGTGCAGTACGTGACCGGCCCGCTGATCGTCGCGCTGAACAAGACCGACCGCATCGAAGACAAAGCCGAGCTGATGCCGCACCTCAGCTGGTTGCAGGAACAGCTGCCGAACGCGCAGATCATTCCGATTTCCGCGCAGCACGGGCACAACCTCGAAGCGCTGGAAAAAGTGATTGCCGATCATCTGCCGGAGAACGATCACTTCTTCCCGGAAGACCAGATCACTGACCGCAGCAGCCGTTTCCTCGCTGCTGAACTGGTGCGCGAGAAAATCATGCGCCAGATGGGCGCCGAGCTGCCGTACCAGATCACCGTCGAAATCGAAGAGTTCAAGCAGCAGGGCAAAACACTGCACATCCACGCTTTGATCCTCGTTGAACGTGACGGCCAGAAGAAGATCATCATTGGCGACAAGGGCGAGCGCATCAAGCGCATCGGCACCGAAGCGCGCAAGGACATGGAGCTGCTGTTCGACTCCAAGATCATGCTCAACCTGTGGGTCAAGGTGAAGGGCGGCTGGTCTGACGACGAGCGTGCGCTGCGTTCGCTGGGTTACGGCGACCTGTAATCACCGTTCCAGAGAACACCGATACCCACTGTGGGAGCGAGCCTGCTCGCGAAGGGATGTAACATTCAGCATTGATGTTGACTGTCACTCCGCTTTCGCGAGCAGGCTCGCTCCCACAGTGGTTTTTGGGTTGTGTGTAAATCTGCGTTTCTTCATCGAGAACTCAATGTCGCAAAACCCGCCTCCCGCCCAACCTGCCTACGTCCTGCACAGTCGCGCCTATCGCGAAACCAGTGCGTTGGTGGATTTCCTCACGCCGCAAGGGCGGCTGCGGGCGGTGTTGCGCAGTGCGCGGGGCAAGGCCGGGACATTGGCGCGGCCGTTCGTGTCGCTGGAAGTCGAATTCCGTGGCAAGGGGGAGCTGAAGAATGTCGGACGTATGGAGAGTTCTGGCACTTCGGCGTGGCTCAATGGCGAGGCGCTGTTCAGTGGTCTCTATCTCAATGAGCTGCTGATCCGTCTGCTGCCCGCTGAAGATCCGCACCCGGGTGTATTCGATCACTACGCCGCGACCTTGCTGGCACTGGCTGAAGGCCGTCCGCTGGAGCCGTTGCTACGTTCGTTCGAATGGCGACTGCTGGACGATCTCGGTTATGGCTTCTCGCTGAACACCGATATCCACGGCGAGCCCGTCGCGGCAGATGGTCTCTATCGTCTGCAAGTGGATGCGGGACTTGAGCGAGTCTTCCTGCTGCAACCCGGCCTGTTCAACGGCGTCGAATTACTGGCCATGGCCGAAGCCGACTGGAGCGCTCCCGGCGCGTTGTCCGCCGCCAAGCGCTTGATGAGGCAGGCCTTGGCCGTTCATTTGGGCGGTCGCCCTCTCGTCAGTCGCGAGCTGTTTCGCAAGCCCTAGCCCCGTGTATGCTGTGCGCCGAATCTTTTCCTTCAGGAGCGCGCATCCGTGACCACCAGCAATCGCATTCTTCTTGGCGTGAACATCGACCACGTCGCCACCCTGCGTCAGGCCCGTGGCACGCGCTACCCGGATCCGGTCAAGGCTGCGCTGGACGCGGAAGAGGCGGGTGCCGACGGCATCACCGTGCACCTGCGTGAAGACCGTCGGCACATTCAGGAGCGCGACGTTCTGCTGCTCAAGGACGTGCTGCAAACCCGCATGAACTTCGAAATGGGCGTCACCGAAGAAATGATGGCGTTCGCCGAGCGTATTCGCCCGGCACACATCTGTCTGGTTCCGGAAACCCGTCAGGAACTGACCACTGAAGGTGGTCTGGATGTCGCGGGGCAGGAAGAGCGGATCAAGGCCGCGGTCGAGCGTCTGTCGAAGATCGGCAGCGAAGTGTCGTTGTTCATCGATGCGGACGAGCGTCAGATCGCTGCGTCGAAGCGCGTCGGTGCGCCTGCAATTGAACTGCACACCGGGCGCTACGCCGATGCCGAAACCCCGACCGAAGTGGCTGAAGAACTAAAGCGCGTTGCCGAAGGCGTGGCGTTTGGTTTGGCCCAAGGCTTGATCGTTAACGCGGGTCACGGCTTGCATTACCACAACGTTGAAGCCGTCGCGGCGATCAAGGGCATCAACGAACTGAACATCGGCCATGCGCTGGTGGCACATGCGTTGTTCGTCGGCTTCAAGTCTGCCGTATCGGAAATGAAGGCGCTGATTCTGGCTGCTGCCAAGTCCTGATCAACAACACAAACCCCCTGTAGGAGTGAGCCTGCTCGCGATAGCGGTGTGTCAGACAAAATTAATTGCCTGACCCACCGCTATCGCGAGCAGGCTCACTCCTACATTTGATTTGGGGTGTTGGTTAGAGCGGGGCAGGTTCTTGAGTGGGCTTTGATTTGTCGATGCCGGGCACATGCAGATTGCCCTCAGCGACTTGATCGCCCTCAAGCTGCGGCTGCGTCACCCAGGTCAAAATGTCGTAATAGCGACGAATGTTCGCCACAAAATGCACCGGCTCGCCGCCCCGGGCGTAGCCATAACGCGTCTTGCTGTACCACTGCTTCTGCGACAGGCGCGGCAGGATCTTCTTAACGTCCAGCCATTTGTCCGGGTTCAACCCTTCCTTGGCCGTCAGCTTGCGCGCGTCATCCAGATGGCCGCTGCCGACGTTGTACGCCGCCAGGGCAAACCAGGTGCGATCCGGTTCCTTGATCGAATCGTCGAGCTGATCCTTCATATAAGCCAGGTACTTGGCGCCACCCATGATGCTCTGCTTGGGGTCGAGGCGGTTGGACACGCCCATCGCCTGCGCGGTGTTCTGGGTCAGCATCATCAGCCCGCGCACGCCGGTCTTCGAGGTAACCGTCGGCTGCCACAGCGATTCCTGATAACCGATCGCTGCCAGAAGGCGCCAGTCGACTTTCTCTTTCTTCGCATAATTCTTGAAGTGCTGTTCGTATTTCGGCAGGCGCTGCTGCAAGTGCTGGGCGAAGGTCGTGGCGCCCATGTAACCGAGGACATCGACGTGGCCGTAGTAGCGATCCTTCAGGCGTTGCAGGGTGCCGTTCTTCTGCACCTTGTCCAGATACGCGTTGATTTCGTTGAGCAGGCTGTTGTCTTCGCCCGGGCCAACCGCCCAACTCTGACTGCGCGCATCGCCGAGGTCGAAGGCCACACGAATGTTGGTGAAGTACACCTGATTCATCGCCACTTCGTTGGAGTCGACCAGGGTCAGGTCAATCTGCCCTTCATCGACCATGCGCAACAGATCGACCACTTCAACCGCGTCGGACTCTTCATATTCAATGCCGGGGAATTTCTTTTTCAGTTCGGCCAGTTGTTCGGCATGGGTGCTGCCCTTGAGCACCATGATCTTTTTGCCGACCAGATCGCCGGGATCGGTTGGCCGCGACTGGCCGTTGCGGTAGATGATCTGCGGGGTGACTTCGAGATAGGAGTGCGAGAAGCGCACCTGCTTCTTGCGCTGTTCGCTGCTGACCAGACCGGCGGCGGCCAGCACTGGGCCGTTCGGCTTGCCGATCTGGTCGAACAGGTCGTCGAGGTTGTCGGCGGTCTCGATCTTCAGCTCGACACCCAAATCGTCGGCGAAGCGCTTCACCAGCTCGTATTCGAAGCCGGTTTCACCGCTGCGATCCTGAAAGTAGGTGGCGGGGCTGTTACGGGTAATCACCCGCAGCACACCATCCTCCTTTACGCGCTCGAGTGTGTTGGGTTTATCAACACAGCCACCGAGCATCAGGAAGAGTCCGGTTGCGATCAGCCATTTGGCGTACCGCGGACGCAAAGCCGTTGGGAAAAACATCTGCGCAGTATACGCAAACGGCCGCGGGCGCCATATCTCGACAGTGCAGGGCGAGTCTGCTAGCGATCACAAAACCGAGCGAAACCCCGCAGAAACGGGCCTTTACGGCTTTTTGTTACAGTAAAAATAAGCGGCCTCCGAATAGCTGATTTACCTGACTCTGAAGTCGGAAACACAGATTGATACTCGAGTGCAACCGTGCGTAGCGTTTCGGGTGATGTTGAGGGCGGTTTAGGCTAGAATGCACGGCCTCAAAGCACACCCCTTCCCGAGGCTGTCCCGAAGATGTTGATCCTGCGCGGCGCTCCTGCCCTTTCTGCCTTTCGCCACAGCAAACTCCTTGAGCAACTGAGCCAGAAGGTTCCAGCTGTCAGTGGCCTGTATGCTGAATTCGCTCACTTCGCCGAAGTCACCGGCGTCCTGACCGGCGACGAACAGCAGGTGCTAGCGCGCCTTCTGAAGTACGGTCCAAGTGTTCCGGTTCAAGAGCCGACCGGCCGTCTGTTTCTGGTGTTGCCGCGTTTCGGCACCATCTCGCCATGGTCGAGCAAGGCCAGCGATATCGCTCGCAACTGCGGTCTGAGCAAGATCCAGCGTCTGGAGCGCGGTATCGCCTTCTACGTGGCCGGTCAGTTCAGCGAAGCCGAAGCCCAGCAGATTGCCGACGTGCTGCATGACCGCATGACCCAGATCGTGCTGGCCAACCTCGAGCAGGCCGCCGGTCTGTTCAGCCACGCCGAGCCGAAGCCGCTGACTGCAATCGACATCCTCGGTGGTGGTCGCGCCGCGCTGGAAAAAGCCAATACCGAGCTGGGCCTGGCCCTCGCCGAAGACGAAATCGACTATCTGGTCGACGCCTTCAACGGTCTCAAGCGCAACCCGCACGACATCGAACTGATGATGTTCGCCCAGGCCAACTCCGAGCACTGCCGTCACAAGATCTTCAACGCCAGTTGGGATATTGATGGCGAGAACCAGGAAAAAAGCCTGTTCGGCATGATCAAGAACACCTACGTGATGCACAGCGAAGGCGTTCTGTCGGCTTATAAGGACAACGCCTCGGTGATCGTCGGCAACGTTGCCGGCCGTTTCTTCCCGGATCCTGAGACCCGCCAGTACAGCGCGGTGCAGGAGCCGGTGCACATCCTGATGAAGGTTGAAACCCACAACCACCCGACCGCGATCGCTCCGTTCCCGGGCGCGTCGACCGGTTCCGGCGGCGAGATCCGTGACGAAGGTGCAACCGGCCGTGGCGCCAAGCCTAAGGCTGGCCTGACCGGTTTCACTGTATCCAACCTGCAGATCCCGGGCTTCGAACAGCCGTGGGAAGTGCCGTACGGCAAGCCTGAGCGCATCGTCACCGCGCTGGACATCATGATCGAAGGCCCGCTCGGCGGCGCCGCGTTCAACAACGAATTCGGTCGTCCGGCCCTGACTGGCTACTTCCGTACCTTCGAACAATCGATCACCACCCCGCACGGTGACGAAGTTCGCGGTTACCACAAGCCGATCATGCTCGCTGGTGGCATGGGCAACATCCGCGAAGAACACGTCAAGAAAGGCGAGATCGTGGTCGGCTCCAAGCTGATCGTCCTCGGCGGCCCGGCGATGTTGATCGGTCTGGGCGGCGGCGCCGCTTCCTCGATGGCCACCGGCACCAGCTCGGCGGATCTCGACTTTGCTTCCGTTCAGCGTGAAAACCCTGAAATGGAGCGTCGTTGCCAGGAAGTCATCGACCGTTGCTGGCAACTGGGTGACAAGAACCCGATCAGCTTCATCCACGACGTGGGTGCGGGCGGTCTGTCCAACGCCTTCCCGGAACTGGTCAACGACGGCGACCGCGGTGGCCGTTTCGAACTGCGCAACATTCCTAACGACGAGCCGGGCATGGCCCCGCACGAAATCTGGTCCAACGAATCCCAGGAACGTTACGTTCTGGCGGTCGGCCCGGAAGATTTCGAGCGCTTCCAGGCGATCTGCGAACGTGAGCGTTGCCCGTTTGCCGTAGTCGGTGAAGCCACCGCCGAGCCGCAACTGACCGTGACCGACAGCCACTTCGGCAACAATCCGGTGGACATGCCGCTGGAAGTGTTGCTGGGCAAGGCTCCACGCATGCACCGTTCGGTGGTTCGTGAAGCTGAACTGGGCGATGACTTCGATCCGTCGAACCTCGACATCAGCGAATCCATCGAGCGCGTTCTGCATCACCCGGCCGTGGCGAGCAAGAGCTTCCTGATCACCATCGGCGACCGCACCATCACCGGCCTCGTGGCCCGTGACCAAATGGTCGGCCCATGGCAGGTTCCAGTGGCTGACGTTGCCGTCACCGCGACCAGTTTCGACGTCTACACCGGTGAAGCGATGGCGATGGGCGAGCGCACTCCGCTGGCATTGCTGGACGCTCCGGCGTCGGGCCGCATGGCCATCGGCGAAACCCTGACCAACATCGCGGCTTCGCGCATCAACAAGATCTCCGACATCAAACTGTCGGCGAACTGGATGTCGGCGGCCGGCCACCCGGGCGAAGACGCGCGTCTGTACGACACCGTGAAAGCGGTCGGTATGGAACTGTGCCCTGAGCTGGGCATCACCATTCCGGTGGGCAAGGACTCGATGTCCATGGCCACTCGCTGGAATGACAACGGCGAAGAAAAAACCGTGACCTCGCCGATGTCGCTGATCGTGACCGGTTTCGCGCCAGTGGCTGACATCCGTCAGACCCTGACCCCGGAACTGCGCATGGACAAGGGCACCACCGACCTGATCCTGATCGACCTCGGTCGCGGGCAGAACCGTATGGGCGCTTCGATCCTTGCTCAGACACACGGCAAGCTCGGCAAACACGCGCCGGACGTCGATGACGCCGAAGACCTGAAAGCCTTCTTCGCGGTGATCCAGGGCTTGAACGCCGACGGTCACTTGCTGGCTTACCACGACCGTTCCGACGGTGGTCTGCTGACCTCCGTGGTGGAAATGGCCTTCGCCGGTCATTGCGGTCTGAGCCTGAACCTCGACAGCGTTGCCGAGTCCTCGGCGGAAATCGCTGCGATCCTGTTCAACGAAGAACTGGGTGCGGTGATCCAGGTCCGTCAGGACGCCACGCCAGACATCCTCGCGCAATTCAGTGCGGCCGGTCTGGGCGACTGCGTGTCGGTGATCGGTCAGCCGATCAACAATGGTCAGATCAACATCACCTTCAACGGTGACACCGTGTTCGAAGGCCAGCGTCGTCTGCTGCAACGTCAGTGGGCCGAGACCAGCTACCAGATCCAGCGTCTGCGCGACAACGCCGACTGCGCCGAGCAAGAGTTCGACGTGCTGCTGGAAGAAGACAATCCGGGTTTGAGCGTCAAGCTGAGCTATGACGTCAACCAGGACATCGCCGCGCCTTACATCAAGAAAGGCATCCGCCCACAGGTTGCCGTGCTGCGTGAGCAGGGCGTCAACGGTCAGGTGGAAATGGCGGCGGCGTTCGACCGCGCCGGTTTCAACGCGATCGACGTGCACATGAGCGACATTCTCGCCGGCCGTGTTGACCTGAACGAGTTCAAAGGTCTGGTGGCGTGTGGTGGTTTCTCCTACGGTGACGTGCTCGGCGCCGGTGAAGGCTGGGCCAAGTCGGCACTGTTCAACAGCCGTGCCCGCGATGCGTTCCAGGGTTTCTTCGAGCGCAACGACAGCTTCACCCTCGGCGTGTGCAACGGTTGCCAGATGATGTCCAACCTGCACGAGCTGATCCCGGGCAGCGAATTCTGGCCGCACTTCGTGCGCAACCGCTCCGAGCAGTTCGAAGCGCGCGTGGCGATGGTGCAGATTCAGGAGTCGAACTCGATCTTCCTGCAGGGCATGGCCGGTTCGCGTATGCCGATCGCCATTGCTCACGGCGAAGGTCATGCCGAGTTCTCCAGCGAAGAGGCACTGCTGGAAGCCGATCTGTCGGGTTGCGTGGCGATGCGTTTCGTCGACAACCACGGCAAGGTCACCGAGCGTTACCCGGCCAACCCGAACGGTTCGCCACGCGGGATTACCGGTCTCACCAGCCGTGATGGCCGCGTGACGATCATGATGCCGCACCCGGAGCGGGTGTTCCGCGCGGTGCAGAACTCGTGGCGTTCGGAAGACTGGAACGAAGATGCACCGTGGATGCGTATGTTCCGTAACGCGCGCGTCTGGGTGAACTGAGCCCTGTGTACAAGCTCGCCTTTTTTGTTCCCGACAGTCATGTCGAAGTGGTCAAAGGCGCTGTGTTCGCTGCCGGTGGTGGGCGGATCGGTGATTATGATCACTGTGCGTGGCAGGTGCTCGGTCTGGGCCAGTTTCGACCGTTGGACGGCAGTCAGCCGTTTATTGGCGAGGCTGGGCAGGTCGAGCGGGTTGAGGAATGGAAGGTTGAGCTTGTAGTGGCGGATGAGCTGATCGTTGCTGTTGTGGCGGCGTTGAAGCTCAGTCATCCGTACGAGACACCGGCTTATGAAGTGTGGCGGCTGGAAGATTTCTGATAGCCGCTTAAACAGGAAACCCGCAGATGAGTGATTGTCTGCGGGTTTTTTGTTGCCCCCCCGATTTTCCGGGCGATGGGAATCCAATGTGGGAGCGAGCCTGCTCGCGAAGGCGCCGGCTCAGGCAATAATGTTCTGACTGACCGAGTACATATCCATTGCTGCGGTAACGGCTTCTTAGGGTTCCGCCCTTACGGCGGGTCACCTTTTCCAAACGCCGAAAAAGTAACCAAATGTATGGTCAGCCCATCTTCTGCCACTCAGCAGCGATTAACGGTAAATCGAGCTTGCGCTAATGTATCCGGGCTCAGTGTGAGCACGGATAGCGCTCGGCCCTTGATGAGTAGTCGCTCCTGCCTGTCCTTAAAAAGGCTTCAGCTTCCAAAGCTTTTTGGGTTATCAGGTTTTCAGTCAGGATGTCTGCCGTTTATCGTCATCAGTACTGACGTCGCAAAAGCCGTTGGTGAAGCGTACAGATCAAGCTAAGAGCGTTGAGTTGAAGGTGCCGCCCTTGGTTAACAACACCCAGACGATTCTTGCCATTTTGTTCGCGAGGGCGCAGGCCACTTTGTTTGGATGTTTGCGTGCTAGTAAGTTTTTGGCCCAGACACCGAGGGCATCCGTTCGCTTATCGACGCGACACAAAACGGCGTGAGCGCCCTGCATCAGCAAACTCCTTAAATACTTGTCCCCTCGCTTGCTGATGCCGAGCAATGTCGTTTCCCCACCCGTTGAGTACTGGCGCGGCACCAGCCCCAACGACGCTGCAAAATCGCGAGATGACTTGAAAATCGAAGCGTCGCCGACATCGGCCACCAGCGCGCTAGCGATGAGAGGGCCGATACCGGGGATGCTCTGCAGGCGTTGGCCGGCATCGTTTTGCGTCAGCTGTTGTTTGATTTCGACGTCGAGTTTTTTGATCTCATGTGTCAGCTGCCGAATGTCTTCAAGCATGCGTTCGATAGCACTTATCAAGCGAGTGGGCAGTTCACGGCTCTCCATCAGACCTGAGAGCCGATCCAGTGCGGCGTATCCAACGGGAAAAACGACGCCGAACTCCAGGAGAAATCCATGCACTTGATTGATGACGGCGGTGCGTCGATTTACTAAAGACTTGCGCAGTCGGTGTTCTGTGGACAGTACCTGCTGTTCTACGGTTTTGACTTGAACCGAGCGGGTTCTGGGGCGCGAGGCCGCTTCACAAATGGCCTCGGCATCAATGAAATCGTTTTTATTTCCGGTGACGTAGGCCTTCACATGTTGGGGGGCAATCAACTGCACGTGATGCCCCTGTTCCATGATTTTTCGGGCGAGCCATTGAGACCCGCCGCAGGATTCCATGGCGATTTTGCAGATCGAGATCTGCGCCAGAAAGGGGAGTAATTGGTTTCGGTTGAGTTTTTTACGCAGTACCTGATGGCCTCTGGCGTCTTGGCCATGCAGGTGGAAAGTGTGTTTGCCGATGTCGATACCCAAGAGCGTGATGGTATTCATGAGAAATCCTCCTTCAGTAAAAAGAGAGCCTCGGCAAGTTTAGACCCGCCGAGGATCTCACCGGGCTGACCATCTCATTAAGGCTTGCCCCAACGTTCGGCCCACTCGCTAAAGCTCGGGGTTCCTTCGCTCCGGGATCCATCCGCTCAGCCTGCCGACGAGGCTGGTGGATCAAGATCAAAAACTGCAGCCGAGCTAACGCTCATCCTGTTGAGTCGGGCGGCTTCGCTGCGGGTATGTTCGCAAATCGAAGTTGTGGGGGCTGGCCCCAAAAACGGCGAGAAGAAAACCACTGGGCCGTCAAGTCCAGTGGTTTTCAGCGTGATTACGCCCTCTCGAAGGCGTTCAACTGACAGCCGAAAGTTTGACTTGGTCGACAAGCATTTCGATCAATTCGGGCAAGTATTGGAACCGCTGCTCCTTCCTGTTCCAGCGGTCAATGAAGAACAACCCTTTGTCATCCACCTGGATTGGCGTGCTGACAATGTCCCCCGTTGCGGACTTATGCACCAGATTGATTTCGCTCGGGTCAGGACGTTCGATCAGAAAGTGTCCGGCCTGGGTGAGTCTGGTCCGACTGACAGACGGAATGGGTGGCAGTTTTTTTGCTCGGGAAACCGCGATGTCCAGATTGAAATCGCTGCGCAGTGCGAACACGCCGGAATTGACTTCCGAGTTCACCACTTCCCAGGTGCCTTGATAGACACCTTTGGCCAGTTCTTGCGGGGTGTCGCGCACATGAAGGCTGGCAGCACCAAGCGTATCGGTCAGCCCCGGTACGCCCAGATTATAGTGGGTGTTCGTTCTGTCGATCAGCGCCACCCACTTATGCGGTCCGTGTGCCAGTTGGTCAGCCTCGATCAGCTGGGTAGCGAAGTAACTGAACATCTGGTTTCGCGAAATATTCTTGTCAGCCAAGCCGTCCAGGTAATAGCTCACCGTGCAATCGAGCGCCCTGATGCGGATGTTGTTTTTCGCCGCCGCGTGGACCAGTTCGGTGTAGAGAGCGACACCGCCCGAACGCCCCATGAGTGAGGAGTCGAGTATCCGCAAGTAGCTTCTGAGGCGGTCGGGCATGCGTTGGGTTTGAAAAAAAATGTCCAGCTCGGCCTGATGCAGGTCGGTCAGCAGATGTTGCATATACAACGTGTCGTAGCCTGACGACTTGAGTGTTTCCATGTGTTTTTTCAGCAGTGTTTTGCTCGACACTGTGAGTCTTGATTCGCCGATCAGCAGGCTCAGACGACTGTCGACCAGTTGGCTCAAAAATGTTTCGAATGAGCTATCGGCAGCGATGTCTGGAAGGGTCGCAGCGGGGGCCGGGGTGTAGTCGGTAAAGGCGTCTCGGGCCTTTTTCTCGAGGCGGTTGCGTTGAGCAATAAACGCGTCATAGGCAGCCTGCGCGTCGCGGCCGGCCTGACCACGCAAGGAGGTAAAGGGGAAGCGAGAGTCCAGTGCTCGGGGGCGGAATTGCATGCGAGCAATTTCGTCACGGAACGCCGTCGGAACATCGAACTCGTCGAAATGTTGAACGCCCGGACTCGCCGTCGCCGGAGGCTGAGCCGGTACTTGGGGCGCTTTGTAGGATGTCGGCAATGCCACGAGGTAATCGCCCTTGGCCGCTGCGTCACCGGGTATCGCGCCGGGTGAGTCCACGCCGATGCGCGTCGGTTGACCCACAGCCACGTCGTCGATGCGCAGCGCAACGGCTTCGTGCAGGTCGGCCAGACCAGGCGTCTTGTCGAACGTGCTCATGCGTGAAGCGTCCGTCAGGGCTATCCAGCGCTCGGCGGGCGCCTCAATGGCATCGGCGGCAATGGCCTTGAGCGAGTAGAAATTTCTGATGCTGTTGCTGCGGGGCGTCAGCGGCGAAACATCGGCCATCACCAGGGCTCCGTCCAGCTTATAGCTGGTGGAGGCGTCCAGCGCGTGGATTTTCAGACCCTTTTCCCGAGCCGTGCGAACCAGCGCAAGGTACGAGAACGGCGCGTCGGGTCCGTGGCCAAAGGCTTTGTCGACGGCTTTCAAATGTCGTTTGATACCGCGCCATGATTCACCCCGGTTGAATTTTGCCAGCTTGATATGGAAGACGTCAGCCGGCAGATATTCCATATAAAGGTGTTTGAAACCACTCTTGAGCAACGCGTCCATATAAGTGATCAGCGCCTGTTTACTGGCGATGGAGCCAGGCTGGGCGCCGATGACCAGATTCTTGCCGGCCAACGCGTCGCTGGCGATCAGTTGCGTAAATGACGTGTCGGCGGCGATGGCCGGCACTTCGATGCGCGCAGGCAAAGGGGCCAGTTCGGCAAAATGACGGGTCGCGTCCGTGGTCAGCTTTTCGACCTGTTGCAGGTAGGCAGTGCGTGTGGAAGCCAGTTGGTCGGCAGCGGCGAAGAGGCTGGAGTGAGCGTAGGACGTTCCCATGTAGTCCTGGCTGCGCAAAATGAGTTCCTCTCGGGACTCTGGATTGATCACCATTGCAATCCTGTCCCGATATTTGGACGGCACGCCGTAGTCTTTGTGCGGGCCGGGTGTATCCGGCAAGGCGTCGTATTTCGGCGCGCCGCCGGCCACGCCGCTGCGCACCATCACACCTTCGCCATTGGGCACGGCCAGAATCCCGGTCGACAGAAGCCTGTCGGTGTCAGGGTCAAGGCGATGCAGCAGGTATCGGCCAATAACGTCGGGCGTATTCGCTGCCCACAGGGTCTGGCCCTTGTAGTTCACCGGCCGCATGTCCGCCGGGGGTACGCTGGGTTCCAGTTGCTCAATCAGAGCCATGACGCGTTGCTGCTCGCTGGCGCTGCTGACGGCGGCCTGGCGCAGGGGACGGCTGACTGGCTGAAGTGAGCGCAGGGCTGGACGCAGGTCGGTCAATAGCGCACCGCTACTGTTGAGCATGTAGCCCAGCAAATGGTTGAGCGCTTCGGCGTTGTTACCCTGCCGATAGGCGTGCAGGGCGAGCATGCCATCCTTGAATGCCAACAGCAGCCCGGTGCTCAGACTCAACAGTGGAAACGGTGCGGTGGCAATGGCGGTGATCCATTCGACGCATGTCCAGATCAGGCCGGCAATCATCTGGGCGCGGCTGCTGGTAGTCGCGTGGACGTCGTCGATCTTGCGCTGCAGCTTCATGTCATACAGCGCGTCGCGCATGTCGCTGATCGGGGCTTTCTGCTGTGTCGAGTCGTAGCGTGCCGGGCTGGACGTGGTTTTGTCGATGTCTTTGGGCAGCTGCTTTTTGGCGGTTTCAAGGAATTTGCGCACCCGGGTCTGCGATTGAATGCCTACCCGCCGGGTGAAGTATTCGATCATGCCGGGCTGCTGTTTCAGCAGGTAATTGAACAGCCGTGCTTCGCGAAAACTCACGCCGTCAGGCGCGTCGGGGGTGTAGAGCAGCACCGGGTTTTTGTCGTGGCCGAACAGCCAGTTGTCGAGCACCCACTCACCCTCAATCATCAGTCGATGGACCGGGTATTTTTTTTGCCGTGGCGCCGATGTGTCCTCCATGCTGTCGATGCTCTGCTCAAGCCATTGCCGGTCACTGCTGGCGATATGGCCCTGCAACTGGCATTCCAGCGCTGCGCATTTCATCTGGCGTTGAGTAATGGCCAGGATTGTATTGCGCCTGAAGGCGTAACCCTCACTCGCGTCACTTTGCAGTTCTTGTCTGACCTTGTCGGTGTAGCGTTTGCCTATCCACACACCGGTAATCGAGCGCGCGACAGTCTCTGCGCTCAGGTTGCTGATATCGATGTCTGGCGGCCCTTTGAAGTGTGCCGAACGAGAGAATTTTTCGTCGAGGAAGCCGACGCCGTCGGCATACCCGTCGCGATACAGCCGTGTGTACGTTAACGGTTTTGGTGTCAGGGCCGGAATGACCGACATGGGCGAGTAAGCGATGACAGTATCCGGGTCGACGTCATTTGCCGGGCGTTTGAGCAACTGGTTCAGTTGTTTTTTCGCCTGCTCGTGCACGTAATCGTCGAACGCCGGAAAGCGGCTGCCCGAAAGTTGATGTCGGTCGAAGCCTTGCAATGCACCTTCGGCGTCTTCGCTCAGCGTCGACAGTTTTCTGCGGTTTTCGTCGGTGGTTGTGCGATACCACAGCGGGGTGCCGAAATCGTAGTCGTCGATTCGCGTGGCCAACACGTGTTCGGCCATGACTTGCAGGCAATCGAGGTGCTTGCCGATGTTCTCGAAGGTGACTTTTCTGTGCTCCTGATCCTCAAGCTTGAAACTGAGGCTGGAGAGCACTTTGCGCAGGCTTGAACGAAAACGCAGAGGTGCACGGCTGATCAGGTAGCCGGTCATGGTATTGACGTCTTCGCTGTGCGTGGCCCAGCCAAGCAGGTGGGTCTGACATTCAAGCTCACTGGCGAAGACCTGGAACTGCTGCTCTCGCGGCGCTTGTGGCGTGCACAGCAACATGCGTTTGAGGACGCCCTCGGCGTCGCTCTGGCGCAACACCCAGAGATCCTGCAGTTGCGCACCGTGCACTGACAGGGTCGCGGCGCGCAGGTGTGGATCGCTGTCGCTGCGCAAGCGCTGGATCAGTTGCAGGTCACTCTCGAGCAGATGGCCTTGCAGCACTGCCGTATGAGCCAGCGCGACGATCCGTTGATCGAGCATGTCCTCGATCGCGGGTTTGATGGCTGGGCCGGCATGCATGTCTTTCTGCAAACGGTCGAATTCGATACGCGGCTTGAGGCTCAACCCTTGCTTGACCAGCCACTGCGGTGTCAGGTCTGCGTAGTCATCGGCCAAAGGCGCATCGTCATAGGTGAGGGTGGTATATCGAAGAAACTCCGAGTCCGGCAATTCGTCTCCCGTGTGCGGGCCACGCAAGGACAGATCGAGCAAATTGCGCTGATGCTCATACACACCGTATCCGGGCACCCGACGTTGCGTGGTGATTTGCAGCTTCTGCGGTTCCAGATCATCAATCTCCAGATCTTCGCTCAGACGCTCCAGCCATTGATGCCGGGCGAGGGCCAGAAGACTGGCAGACGGCCCCATCAGGTCGAGCAGTTTTTGCCGCGCCTTGTGGTAGATACCGACCTGTTGCGCCAGCTCGGTCTGCCTGGCGGCGCTGGCGCTGCGGTACCACGGCGGTGCACTGTCGCGCAGGTGGCGTTCGAACAAGGTTTGCGCCTGCAGTTCCAGGCGCGGGGCGAGATCCGGCAGGGCTCCTGCAATGGCCCGGTCGAGGGCCGCGAGCAACTGCGCCGAGTCTTGTTGCGGGTTGTCGTCGTAGCTCCAGGCGCGATCGATGTCTTGTGTGCGCTTGTCGATCAGGGCATCGCAGATATGTTCGAACAGCGGTTGGCTATCGATCAGCGAACACTGCAACGGCCAGATCCCCGCTGCACTCAAGTCGTGATAGCGCGCCGGCAACATCTGCATGAATTCAGTGTGGCTGGCGGGATGTTGCAGGTATTGCAGCAAATGGACGTCGAGAGCCGCTGCTGAATCGAAGTACTCGATGCCCCGGCTCGGGGTGAACAACAGGACGTAACCACCGTCCCTGGCCGTCGACAGATCGGTGAGCGCGGACTTGTTCTTTTCCGTGACGACAAAGGCGCCAGCCAGCTCAACGGTGTGTTCCTGAAAGCTGAACTGCAGCGCGTAGGCGGCCGGACGTAGCGTCGGCCCCAGCGTCAGCTGTTCCAGGAGCGCAGCGGCTTGGGGATGCAGCAGGCGATCCTTGATGGCCTGTCGCGCCTCGTGGCCGATCGCGGTGAAACCGGCTTCGTAGGTCAGAAAGGTTCTGGCCGATTTGTTATCGATCAGATCGCGCAGATCCATGTCGAGCAACGCCGTGTCGAGCTTGGCTTTGGTGGTCGCGAGCAGTTTTTTGCCCTGGTCACTGTGCAGGTCGCTGTTTTCCAGGATCTGGTAGATCGCCCGACTTTTTTGCAAGAACTGCTCGCGGTGAGCTTTGAGCAGGCTGTTCAGCCGTTTGAGGTAAACCTGCTCCGCTGTCGGTGCCTGTTCGGCAAGCAACGGGGTATCGATGTTGAAAAGATGCTGGGCGATCTGGTTGAGATCGCTCCTGATCTCTTCAACCGTGGGGGCGGTGGGAGTGCTCATCGGCACAGTCTCCATGCTGGTGGGAAGAGCCTTCAGCATGGCGAGGGTGATTCGATCGAAGGTGGTACATATGTAGTGGGTGTGCAGTGCAGGTCAGGCGGAGGCGTGAAAGGCTCGACTCGATCCACATACCGGAGAATTGCAGCATCGTTGATCGCCAGCAGGGCATGTGAAATGCATTCCTCTACGGGAACGAGCCTGCCAGCGATACAGTCGACTCAAACACTATTGCTTCAAACCTTCGCGCTGACCTCGCTGCGATTCACCAGGCTCTCCAGCGCTCCACTCAAACTCGCGGCCTTATCCCCCACCAGCAAATGCCAGACCCCGCCATCCAACTGGCTGACGCCATGACACCCCAACGCCTTCAACTGCGCTTCCGACAGCGCCTTGCCATCCGCCAATTGCAGGCGAATCCGCGTCATCGCGATGCAGTCCAGTTGCAGTACGTTGCCGCCACCGCCCAAGGCATTCAGCCATTGCTGCGCCTCGGAGCCGGCGACCACCGGCGCTTTCGGTTCCTCGACAGCCACAGCATTTTCAAGCAGAACCGCATGGCCGAGAGAAGGCATTGCCAGGCGAATCTCGTCAGCAATGCTGTCCGCCATCGGCCCGACCACAACCTGCAAACTGCCACCTTTACCCGGACGCACAACCGCCATTGCGCCCAGCGCTTTCAGATCGGCATCCGAAGCCTTGTTGCGATCGACCATCTCCAGTCGCAGGCGCGTGGTGCAAGCGCCAACAGTCAGCAGATTTTCGGCGCCGCCCAAGGCCTTTATGTAAGCGCTGGCACGTTCGTTTTCTGTGAGCACTGCTTTCTCAGCAGAAGCCACATCCTCGCGCCCCGGCGTCTTCAGATTGAAGCGACGAATGCAGAAATCAAATACGGCGTAATAGATAACCGCGTAGGCGAGGCCCACCGGAATCACCAGCCAACCATTGGTCGAGCGCCCCCAACCCAGCACCATGTCGATAAAGCCGCCGGAGAAGGTAAAGCCCAAATGAATATTCAAGCCATTGGTAATCGCCATCGATAACCCGGTCAGCAACGCATGCAGCAGATACAACAGCGGTGCGAGGAACATAAAGGCAAATTCGATCGGCTCGGTCACCCCGGTCAGAAACGAGGTCAGCGCCATCGACAGAAAAATCCCGCCCATGACTTTGCGGCGCTCCGGCAGGGCGTTGCGGTACATCGCCAGACATGCCGCCGGCAGGCCGAAGATCATCATCGGGAACATGCCGGTCATGAACTGGCCGCCCTTCGGATCGCCAGCGAAGTAGCGCGACAGATCGCCCGTCACCAATGCGCCGGTGGTTGGATCGGTGAAGTTGCCGAAGACGAACCACGCCATGTTGTTGAGGATGTGGTGCAGGCCGGTGACGATCAGCAGGCGGTTGAACACGCCAAAGACGAAGGCGCCGATGCTGCCGCTCTCCATCATCAGGGTGCCGAACGCGTTGATGCCGTGCTGGATCGGCGGCCAGATATAACCGAACACCACGCCCAGACCGACCGCCGCAAACCCGGTGACAATCGGCACAAACCGTCGGCCACCAAAGAATGCGAGGTACTCCGGCAGCTTGATGTCCTTGAAACGGTTGTACAGCGCGCCGGCCATCAGGCCGCTGACGATCCCGGCGAGCATGCCCATGTTGATGGTTGAATCGAGCACCTTGAGCGTGGAGATCATCACCAGATAACCGATTACCCCGGCCAGACCGGCAGTACCGTTGTTGTCCTTGGCAAAACCGACCGCGATACCGATGGCGAAGATCATCGCCAGGTTGGCGAAGATCACCTGGCCGGCGTCGTGGATGATCGCGATGTTCAGCAGGTCGGTGTCACCCAGACGCAGCAACAGGCCGGCAATCGGCAGAATTGCGATCGGCAGCATCAGCGCACGGCCGAGGCGTTGCAGGCCTTCGATGAAGAGTTGGTACATGGCGTTTGTCCTTGTTGTTTTTGTTAGCGCAGAGGCCAATGTTGATGACAGGCGTGACGCACGGCGGCGGCGCTGCTCAGTTTGAGCAGGTCGCGGCTGAGACGCTGGCACTCGGCCTCGTGCACCTGGCGCGCGCGATCCTTGATTTCGCCGATCTGCACCGGGCTGACCGACAGTTCGGTGACGCCCAGACCGATCAACACCGGTGTGGCCAGCGGATCAGAGGCGAGGGCGCCGCAGACACCGACCCAACGTTTGTGCACCGCCGCGCCTTCGCAGGTCATGGCGATCAATCGCAGCAGCGCCGGATGCAGAGCGTCGACGCGAGCGGCCAAACCAGCGTGGTCGCGATCCATGGCCAAGGTGTATTGCGAGAGATCGTTAGTACCGATCGAGAGGAAATCGGCGTGTTCGGCCAGTTGTTCGGCTTGCAGCGCGGCGGCAGGGACTTCGATCATCACGCCGATTTCCGGGCGCTGGCTCACGCCCAGTTCGACGCACAACGCATCGACGCGTTGGCGAATCTGCAGCAGCTCATCGACTTCGGTGACCATCGGCAACAGGATCCGGCAACGACGCAACGGGCTGACTTGCAGCAGCGCACGCAGTTGCTGATCGAGGATTTCCGGACGCGCCTGAGCCAGGCGAATGCCGCGCAGACCGAGTACCGGGTTGGCCTCGATGGGCAGTGGCAGGTAGTCGAGTTGCTTGTCGCCGCCGACGTCGATGGTGCGGATGATCACGGATTTATCGCCCATGGCATCAATCACCGCCTGGTAAGCACTGCGCTGCTCTTCGACGTCCGGAGCGGTCTGGCGATCGACGAACAAAAACTCGGTTCGTAACAGGCCTACACCGTCGGCACCGTTGGCGAAGGCGTCCGCCGCTTCAGCGCTGGAGGCGACATTGGCGACGACTTCGATGTGCACGCCATTACGTGTTTCGGCGGGCAGATGAGCTTTGGCTTGTTGCGCGTCGCGGCGCTGCTGCCGGTCGATTTGCGCTTGCCGAACTTCGGCCAGACGTTCAGCGTTGGGCGTCAGTTCGAGACGACCGCCATCGGCATCGAGGACCACCGATTGACCTTGCGGCTGATCAAGCAGCGCCGAACCCAACGCCACCATGCACGGCAGACCTTTACCGCGAGCGAGAATCGCCACGTGCGAAGTCGCGCCACCCTCGGCCATGCACAACCCGGCGACACCTTGCGCGCTGAGTTGCAGCAGATCCGACGGCGTCAGTTCATGTGCCGCGACGATGGCGCCGGCCGGCACGTCGTAGTGCCAGGCCTCGCCGAGCACTGCACGCAACACGCGTTGCTTGAGGTCGCGCAGATCATTGGCGCGTTCGGCCAGCAGCGCGCTGCCGGTGTGTTGCAGGACTTCGCACTGCACATCGATCGACTGGCTCCAGGCATGAGTCGCCGCAGTGCCTTGTTCGATGGCTTGCTGCGCAGCATCGAGCAGTGCCGGATCTTCCAGCAGTGCCAAGTGCGCGGCAAAGATCGCTTCTTCATCGGCATTTTTGTGTTTTTTCGCTTGGGCGAGGGTGCCGTCGATTTCACTGCGCACCTGATTCAGTGCAGTGTCGAGCGCCTGCAGTTGTTGCAGCGGATCATGATTGCCCGTATCCACCGGCAAACTGATCGCGTTCAAGCGAAACAGTGGCCCGCCGACCAATCCCGGTGCAGCGCACACACCGTGCAACACGCCAGCCTCGGCCGGGCGTTTAACCGATGCGACACTCACCGGCGCCGCAGCGTGACAATCATCCGGCAGCGCTGTGGCCAACGCGGTGAGCAACGCTTGCAGCGCCGCTTCGGCATCCGGCCCCTGACAGCTGACCTGCACCTGATCCTGCTCGCCAACCGCCAGCCCCATCAGGCCGATCAGGCTGTTGCACGGCGCCGATTTGCCGGCGAAGTGCAGTTGCGACCGGCTTTTGAAACCTTGCGCGGTCTGCCGAATCAGTGCCGCAGGGCGCGCATGCAATCCGCCGCGATGCGCCACCAGAACATGGCCATGAACCTCTGGCCCGCTCACGTCTGCAACATTCGCCGTCGAACTGTTGCGCGCAACAATGTGCAGTAACGGCTCGCCGACTTTCACCGCTTTGAGCGTGATCGGACGCACCTGAAAATCCTGGCTGTTGGTCAGGATCAACAAGCTGACGAGGCTTTTGCACTGCTGACCGACCTTGTCGAGGTCATAGCGCAACAACGGCTGGCCCTTGCTGACACGCGTGCCATCCTTGACCAGCATCGAGAAGCCTTCGCCGTTCAGTTCAACGGTATCCAGGCCCAGATGCAGAAGAATCTCCGCGCCGTTATCGGCACGCACAGTGAGTGCGTGGCCGGTGCGCGCGACGTGAATGATCACCCCGGCGCATGGCGAGTACAGGGTGTCGTTGATCGGGTCGATGGCAATGCCGTCGCCCATCGCGCCGCTGGCGAACACTGCGTCCGGGACTTTGGCGAGCGTGAGCACCGGGCCGCTGAGCGGGGCGCTGAGGGTCAGCTCTTTATTGTTGTTGTGCATGGCTCGGTCTCATCGGTTAAATCTCGGTTCGATGTCCCCTGTAGGAGCTGCCGCAGGCTGCGATCTTTTGATCTTGTTTTTTGGATCAAAATCAAAAGATCGCAGCCTTCGGCAGCTCCTACAGGTTTGCTTCAATTAGTGCGTGCGGGTCACTTTGCTCAGGTGGCGCGGCTGATCCGGGTCCATGCCACGGGCCACGGCCAGACCTGCGGCCATCACGTAGAAGCTCTGGATCGCCAGGATTGGATCGAGGGCCGGATGTTCGGCGCGGGTCAGGGTGAGATCACGTTCGCTGACGTCATCCGGTGCGGCCAGCAACACACGGGCGCCGCGTTGACGCATCTCTGCTGCCAGACTCAACAGGCCAGCCTGTTCAGCTCCGCGCGGTGCGAAAACCAGCAACGGATAATGTTCATCGATCAGCGCCATCGGGCCGTGACGGACTTCCGCGCTGCTGAACGCTTCGGCCTGAATCGCCGAGGTTTCCTTGAATTTCAGTGCTGCCTCCTGAGCGATGGCGAAACCAGCACCACGACCGATCACCATCAAACGCTCGCAATCGCGCAGCGCTTCGATGGCCACGCTCCAGTCCTGCTTCGCCGCTTCGCGCAGGCCTTCGGGCAAGGCATTGCCAGCCTCGAGCAATTCGCTGTCCTCTTTCCAATGCGCGATCAAACGAGCGCTGGCGCTGAGGGTGGCGATAAAACTTTTGGTTGCAGCAACGCTGCTTTCAGTCCCGGCGAGCAGCGGCACGCTGAATTCACAGGCAGCTTCCAGCGGCGAGTCGGCGGCGTTAACCATCGACACGCTCAACGCGCCACGCTTGCGCAACAGACGCAGGCTGTTGACCAGATCCGGGCTCTGCCCCGACTGCGAAAAGGCGAACGCGACCTGACCGCTGACCTTCAATGGCGCCTGCTGCATGGTCACCACCGACATCGGCAACGACGCCACCGGCACACCGAGTTGCTGCATGGTCAGGTAGGCGAAGTAGCTCGCCGCGTGGTCGGAGCTGCCGCGCGCCACCGTCATCGCCACTTGCGGTGGCTGACGGCGCAGGCGCCCGGCGATCTCGATCATTGGCGCGTCGAGCTGTTGCAGTTGGGCTTGCACGGCCTCGAACGAGGACAGCGCCTCTTCAAGCATTTTTGAAGTCAATGTCTTCTCCTTCGACCATGACGGCGGTCAGTGTGAGTGAGCGATCCAGCCGCACGCAGTCGGCCCAGGCACCTGGTTGCAGGCGCCCGCGTTCGGTGATGCCGAGGTAGTCGGCGGGGAATTGCGACAGGCGCTGCGAGGCCTCGGCGATCGGCAAACCGATCTTCACCAGGTTGCGCAGGGCCTGATCCATGGTCAGGGTGCTGCCGGCCAAGGTGCCATCGGGCAGGCGCACGCCGCCCAGGCATTTGGTCACGGTGTGGCTGCCGAGCTTGTATTCACCGTCGGGCATGCCGGCGGCAGCGGTCGAATCGGTCACGCAATACAGGCACGGGATCGAGCGCAGGGCCACGCGAATGGCGCCGGGATGCACATGCAGCAAGTCGGGAATCAGCTCGGCGAATTTGGCGTGGGCCAGTGCGGCGCCGACGATGCCCGGCTCGCGGTGATGCAGCGGGCTCATGGCGTTGTAGAGGTGGGTGAAACTGGTCGCGCCGGCATCAAGTGCGGCGACGCCTTCTTCGTAACTGCCGAGGGTGTGGCCGATCTGCATGCGCACGCCACGGCTGCTCAGTTCACGAATCAAACCGTCGTGGCCGGCGATTTCCGGGGCGATGGTGATCACCCGGATCGGCGCCAGTGCCAGATATTCTTCGACTTCGGCCATCAACGCGGTGTGGGCGAAGTTCGGTTGCGCGCCGAGTTTGCCGGGGTTGATGTACGGGCCTTCGAGGTGGACGCCGAGGACGCGCGCGGCGCCTTTCGGACGCTGCTCGCAGAACTCTCCGACTTCCTTCAAAACCTTAGAGATCTCGGCACTCGGCGCGGTCATGGTGGTGGCCAGCAGCGAGGTGGTGCCGAACCGCACGTGGGTTCTGGTAATGGTCTCGAAGGCGCTGGCGCCTTCCATGATGTCTTTGCCGCCACCGCCATGAACGTGCAGGTCGATGAAGCCCGGCAGCAGATACCGCAGGTCATTGCTCGCCGGATCGCAGGGTGCGCCTTCGATCGACACGACTTTGCCGTGTTCGTGGATCAGCCGGCCGCGAACCCAGCCGCTGGCGGTGAGGATGTTGTCTTCGGACATTTTGGTTCTCGCTTTGGGCCGCCTAGCGGCGCAGCTCTGCAACAAAGTCGTAGTAGTCGTTGCGGCAATAGGTGTCGGTGACTTCGATCGGTGTGTTGTCTTCCAGGTAGCCGACCCGGGTCATCAGCAGCATGGCGGTGCCGGGGGCGATGCCGACCAGCGCGGCGAACTCGTCCGAGGCGTTGATCGCCTGAATGTGCTGCAAGGCACGGACGATCGGTTTGCCGATGCCGTCGAGGTATTCGTAGAGCGAATCGCCGACCAATTGCGGCTTGGGCATGATCGAGGCGGGCAGGGTGCTCATTTCGATGGCCATGACCGTGTCATCGGCTTTGCGCAGACGCTTCATGCGCGCGACCTTGTCGTTCGGCGACAGGCTGAGGCGGATCAGTTCTTCATGAGTCGGCAGGGTGATTTCACGTTCCAGCCATTGCGAACTGGGTACGAAGCCTTTGAGGCGGAGCATTTCGCTGAAGCCCGAGAGGCGCGACAGCGGCTGTTCGAGGCGTGGGGTGATGAAGGTACCGGAGCCTTGCAGGCGGCGGATCAGGCCTTGATCGAGGAGCACTTCCAGCGCTTTACGCGCGGTAACCCGGGAGATACCGAGCATTTCACTGAGATTGCGCTCGGACGGCATCGCCTGCTCGGACTTCCACTGCCCGGCATGAATCGCTGCTTCCAGATTGCGCGCCAGTTGCAGGTACAGCGGCGTCGGCTGGGAGTCGTCTGGGCGTAGGGCCTGGAAGTCGTTCATGTAGGTCATTTCCGACGCGAGTATAGGATTGTTGTGGCTCGCTTGTGGGGCGGAAATTAATACCACTTGAATACCATGTCAACGCGCTGAAATGGGCTTTGGCCCAGTAGGATGGCGGGTTTAAGGGGGTGTGGTTTCAAGTGGTATTAGTGTCGGCCTATAAAAAGCAAAAGATCGCAGCCTGCGGCAGCTCCTACAGTTGAGAGTGGTATCACCTCTGTAGGCGCTGCCGCAGGCTGCGATCTTTTGATTTATTTTTTTGCGGGTGACCAGCGGTCGCTGGTTAAGGGCGGATTTCGACCATCGTGCCGTCCGGCACCAGATTCCACACTTCACGCATATCAACGTTGCGCATGGCGACGCAGCCGTCAGTCCAGTCCAGGGTGTGGAACAGGTCTTCCGGGGTTTCTTCCGAATCTGGCGTGCCGTGGATCATGATCATCCCGCCGGGCTCGACACCTTCACGCCGGGCGCGGGCCGAGTCGCTGATGTTCGGGTAGGAAATGTGCATCGACAGATTGAATTTGTCGCTGGTCTTGCGCCAGTCGATCCAATAGAAACCTTCCGGCGTGCGTTTGTCGCCTTCGATCAGTTTCGGGCCCTTTTTCGCGCCCTTGCCCAAGGAAATGCGATAGGTCTTCAGCGGCTTGCCATCGGCGATCAGTTGCAGTTGATGCGCTGACTTGAGCACCAGGACTTTTTCGATGAGCGGGGTATTCGCAGGCGCCACGGTGGTCACGAATGACGCTTGGGAGACGGTAACGAACGACAGGCAGAACAGGGCAAGCAACCAGCGCATTGAAACGATTCCCCAGGAATGACGCAGATACATGATTTATAGGTGTTGTGCAGACGTGCTCGGGTTATCGGCTGGCCGGCGACGAAATCAAGTAATGGCAGGTTGAGCAAGCGGCGGAATCGATTCCGAACGCACTGGATACGTCTCGACGCGCCGATCAGCGAAGAAGCATTCTAAGGTACGCCCCACTGTGCGGAAAGCCAGCTCGTCCCAGGGAATGTCGGCTTCGTCGAATAGTTGCACTTCGAGGCTCTCGGGGCCGGCGGCAAAGTCCAGATCCACCAGTTCGGCGCGGAAGAACACATGCACCTGACTGATGTGCGGCACGTCGATCAGCGTATAGATGCTCAGGTTACGCACCCGGGCGCAGGCTTCTTCGGCAGTTTCGCGCACGGCGGCCTGTTCGATGGTCTCGCCGTTCTCCATGAATCCGGCGGGCAACGTCCAGTAACCGAGACGCGGCTCGATGGCACGACGGCAGAGCAACACTTTCGTGCCCCAGGTCGGCACGCAGCCGGCGACAATATTGGGGTTTTGATAGTGAATGGTCTGACAGCTGTCACAGACAAATCGCAGCCGCGAATCGCCTTCGGGAATGCGCTGGGTGACCGGGTTACCGCAGTGGCTGCAAAATTTCATGCTGGGCTTCCTGAATGCTGCGCCTATCTTGGCGTGCAGCGGTGCCGGTCGGCAAGTTGTCGTTTCGCGACATGGCGAGATTCGGGGGCTTGGGCGGCTGCATTGATTGGTGCATGATGCAGGGTAAGGCACAGATCGAGAACACTCATGCTGGACGAGCTACTGCATAGGGTAAGCAACCACACACCGCGCACGCTGGAGACCGACACACGTTTCCCCGAGGCTGCCGTTCTGGTGCCGATCACCCGCAGTGATGAGCCGGAACTGGTGCTGACCCTGCGCGCCAGCGGGCTCTCGACCCACGGCGGCGAAGTGGCTTTTCCTGGTGGTCGCCGCGATCCGGAAGACCCGGATCTGATCTTCACGGCGCTGCGCGAAGCCGAAGAAGAAATCGGTTTGCCACCCGGACTGGTCGAAGTCATCGGTCCGCTCAGCCCACTGATTTCCCTGCACGGCATCAAGGTCACGCCTTATGTCGGCGTCATCCCCGATTTTGTCGAATACCGCGCCAACGATGCCGAAATCGCAGCCGTCTTCAGCGTTCCGCTGGAATTCTTCCGCAAGGACCCTCGCGAGCATACCCATCGCATCGACTATCAGGGGCGCAGTTGGTACGTGCCGAGTTATCGATTTGGTGAGTACAAGATCTGGGGCCTCACGGCGATCATGATTGTCGAGTTGATCAACCTGCTCTATGACGCGAAAATCAGTCTGCATGAGCCGCCGAAAAGCTTTATCAACACCTGAAGCCGTCGTTCGAGCGGCCATTCACCGTGAGCCCTGAGGAAAACAAGATGAAATACCGCTTGGGCGACGCCCGTGTCGAGACCCATCCACAGAGCTGGGTCGCCCCCAATGCCGTGCTGGTGGGCAAGGTCAAACTGGAAGAGGGCGCCAACGTCTGGTTCAACGCCGTGCTGCGTGGCGATAACGAACTGATCCTGATCGGCAAGAACAGCAACGTCCAGGACGGCACCGTGATGCACACCGACATGGGCTATCCGCTGACCATCGGCACCGGCGTGACCATTGGCCATAACGCCATGCTGCATGGCTGCACGGTCGGCGATTACAGCCTGATCGGCATCAACGCGGTGATTCTCAACGGCGCGAAGATCGGCAAGAACTGCATCATCGGCGCCAATTCGCTGATCGGCGAGGGCAAGGAAATTCCCGATGGTTCGCTGGTGATGGGCTCGCCGGGCAAGGTTGTGCGCGAGCTGACCGAGCCGCAGAAGAAGATGCTTGAAGCCAGCGCCGCCCACTATGTGCATAACTCGCAGCGTTATGCGCGCGATCTGGTTGAGCAGGAAGAATGACTACGCTCGAAAGACCGGTCGCCTCGCCGTGCGTGAATATTTGTGCGCTGGATGAGGCTGACATCTGCACGGGCTGCCAGCGTACGGTCGAGGAGATCACCCGCTGGGGCCGGATGACCAATGACGAGCGTCGGGTAGTGTTGGGGTTGTGTCATGAGCGGGCTAAGGCGAGTGGGTTGGTTTGGATGATGCCGTCGTCGAAGACGTGATCGGCTTGGGACGGCCCTCACCCTAACCCTCTCCCGGAGGGAGAGGGGACTGACCGAGTTGATGGTTCGAGTTACATCGACCTGAGCTACCGAGTCGAACTCAGGTTTTGAAAAGCCTCCGATCGGCTCGCTTTCCCTTCGTTTGAAGGGGGAGGGAGCGACCGGGTTGATTGTTCGGGTCGCACCGACCTGGGTTATCGAGTCGAACTCGGGAGTCGATTCAACGAAGATCTGCTCCCTTTCCCCCTCGCCCCCCTTGGGGGATAGGGCTGGGGTGAGGGGGTGGCTCTTGATCTGCGGGTCCAGTAATCTGTGCGCCAATCTGCCAGGTCGCCTCCATGATTTTCCTCATCGCCTACATCAGCAGCGTCGTGCTGATCAACTTCGCCTTCTCCACCGCGCCGCATCTGGACATCATCTGGTCGGCCTGGGGTGGTCTGGTGTTCGTGCTGCGCGACATGGTGCAAACCCGCTTTGGTCACGGCGCGATCGTCGCGATGCTGGCGGCGCTGGTGCTGTCTTACGTCACCTCCGATCCTTCCATTGCACTGGCCAGCGCTACGGCGTTCGCGGTCTCCGAGTGCATTGACTGGCTGGTGTTCAGCATCACCAAGCGCCCGTTGCGCGACCGCTTGTGGATCAGTTCGGCGCTGAGCATTCCTCTCGATACCTTCATCTTCTTCGGCATGATCGACTTGCTGACGCCGCCGGTGATCATCACCGCGCTGGCCTCGAAATTTGCCGGCGTCACTGCCGTCTGGCTGATCATGGCCTGGCGTGAGCGCAAACAGGCCGTCGCCGGCTGAAGCCAAAGCCTCAGGTTCATGTAAAATGCCGCGCTTTCTCCCCATGGAAAGCGCGTCAGGCGCTGCTTTCCTCGATGATCCGCTTCTTTGAGGACCTGAGATGACCCGTATCGGAACTCCATTGTCGCCAACCGCGACCCGCGTATTGCTGTGTGGCTGTGGTGAGTTGGGCAAGGAAGTGGTGATCGAGCTGCAACGCCTGGGCGTTGAAGTGATTGCCGTCGACCGTTACGCCAACGCGCCGGCCATGCAAGTCGCCCATCGCAGCCACGTGATCAACATGCTCGACGGCGCCGCCCTGCGTGCGGTGATCGAAGCTGAAAAGCCGCACTTCATCGTGCCGGAAATCGAAGCGATCGCCACTGCTACCCTGGTCGAACTGGAAGCCGAAGGCTTCACCGTGATCCCGACCGCACGCGCAGCGCAACTGACCATGAACCGTGAAGGCATCCGTCGTCTGGCCGCTGAAGAGCTGGACCTGCCGACCTCGCCGTACCACTTCGCCGACACCTTCGAGGACTACAGCAAAGCCGTTGAGGACCTGGGTTTCCCCTGCGTCGTCAAACCGGTCATGAGCTCGTCGGGCAAAGGCCAGAGCCTGCTGCGCAGCGTCGATGACGTGCAAAAAGCCTGGGATTACGCGCAAGAGGGCGGTCGCGCTGGCAAAGGTCGGGTGATCATCGAAGGTTTCATCGATTTCGACTACGAAATCACTCTGCTGACTGTGCGTCACATCGGTGGCACCACGTTCTGCGCGCCGGTCGGTCACCGTCAGGAGAAGGGCGACTACCAGGAGTCGTGGCAGCCACAAGCCATGAGCCCGATTGCTTTGGCTGAATCCGAGCGCGTTGCCAAAGCGGTGACTGAAGCGTTGGGTGGTCGCGGTCTGTTCGGCGTTGAGCTGTTCATCAAGGGTGATCAGGTGTGGTTCAGCGAAGTTTCGCCGCGCCCGCATGACACCGGTCTGGTAACGCTGATTTCGCAGGATCTGTCGCAGTTCGCCCTGCACGCTCGCGCAATTCTGGGCCTGCCGGTACCGCTGATCCGTCAGTTCGGGCCATCGGCTTCGGCGGTGATTCTGGTGGAAGGGCAGTCGACTCAGACCGCTTTCGCCAACCTCGGCGCGGCGTTGAGCGAGCCGGACACGGCGTTGCGTCTGTTTGGTAAGCCAGAGGTGAATGGTCAGCGCCGCATGGGCGTGGCGCTGGCGCGGGATGAATCGATCGAGGCCGCACGCGCCAAGGCGACCCGCGCTGCTCAAGCTGTTGTCGTAGAGCTCTAAATCGAGTTGCGACATTCGCGAGCAGGCTCGCTCCCACATGGCATTGGGTGAACACAGAATCTGTGACCAACCCCAAAACCCTGTGGGAGCGAGCCTGCTCGCGAAGCTTTTGATCTTCTGTCAGGCAACCTGATTCAGATCGTTATTCTTCGTTTCCTTCAGGCACAGCACTGCAATCAAACTCAGCACCGCCGCCGCCGACACATACCCGCCGACGTAACTCAACCCCCCCATCGCCACCAGTTTTTGCGCAAAGAACGGCGCCGCCGAGGCCCCGACAATGCCGCCCAGGTTATACGCCGCCGAAGCACCGGTATAACGCACGTGGGTCGGAAACAGCTCAGGCAACAATGCGCCCATCGGTGCAAACGTCACGCCCATCAAAAACAGCTCGATGCACAGAAACAGCGCCACACCCCAGGTCGAGCCCTGAGTCAGCAACGGCTCCATCAGAAAACCGGAAAGAACCGCCAGCACACCACCGATGATCAGCACCGGTTTGCGCCCGTAACGGTCGCTGGCCCAAGCGGACAACGGTGTAGCGGCCGCCATGAACAGCACTGCAAAACACAGCAGCCCGAGGAACGTTTCGCGGCTATAGCCGAGCGTGGAAACCCCGTAGCTCAGGGAGAATACTGTCGAGATATAGAACAGTGCATAGCACACCACCATCGCTGCCGCGCCCAGCAACGTCGGTGCCCAGTACTGGCTGAACAGCTCGACCAGCGGTACTTTTACGCGCTCCTGACGAGCGATGGCGTTGGCGAACACCGGGGTTTCATGCAGTTTCAACCGTACATACAGGCCGACCATCACCAGAGCCGCGCTGAGCAGAAACGGAATCCGCCAGCCCCAGCTGCGGAACTGCTCGTCATTGAGGGTCATGGCCAGTGTCAGGAACAAGCCGTTGGCCGCGAGAAAACCAATCGAAGGCCCAAGCTGCGGGAACATGCCGAACCACGCACGTTTGCCTTTCGGCGCGTTTTCCGTGGCGAGCAGGGCGGCACCGCCCCATTCACCACCCAATCCCAAACCTTGGCCGAAACGCAGCACACACAGCAGAATCGGTGCCCAGGCGCCAATGCTGTCATAACCCGGCAGCACGCCAATCAGTGTCGTGCACACGCCCATCAAGAGTAAGGAGGCGACCAGCGTCGATTTGCGCCCGATGCGGTCACCAAAGTGGCCGAACAACGCCGAGCCCAGTGGCCTCGCCAGAAATGCGATACCAAAGGTAAGGAACGCCGAAAGCATCTGCGCGGTGCCGGAGGTCTGTGGAAAGAACACTGGCCCGATCACCAGCGCAGCCGCGGTGGCGTAAACATAGAAGTCATAGAACTCGATCGCGGTGCCGATAAAACTCGCCGTCGCCACGCGGGTGGCGGAATTGGTCGGTTGGGCAGGCGCGGTGTCGCTGATAGCGGTACTGGTTGTCATGCGGTGATCCCTGACAGTCATGAGCTCCGTTGGAGCGAATTATTATGGTCGAACACCCAGGGATGTGGGATGAGGCGCGGTCGCTGCTTCAGGTAGGAACAGTCGCCGGAGTACAGCGCAAATGGCCGAAACCTGGTGTGTGCGGGGTAAGCACAAGGTTCGGCGGGGCTTGGGTAAGCGTTCCGATTATAGGAAGGGGGCTAACAATCAAACAAGAGCAAAAAATCGCAGCCTTCGGCAGGTCCTGCATTTGGAATGCGTTGCCCTGTAGGAGCTGCCGAAGGCTGCGATCTTTTGATCTTTCTATCGGGCAGGCACCAAAGCAGGCACAGAAGAGGTATGCCAAATCAGCACTTTGCTAACCCGGTTCTCTTCAGTCTCGAGAATCTCCAGACGATAACGCCCGATCTTCAAGCAAACCGCACTTTCCGGAATAGTCTCCAACGCCTCAGTCACCAGACCATTCAGCGTTTTCGGACCATCGCTCGGCAAATGCCAGCCCAGGCACTTGTTCAATTCGCGGATCGACGCGGCACCGTCAATGACCATGCGGCCATCGTCCTGCGGATGAATATGCGGATTATCCAGGCTGTGCTCGCTTTCAAACTCGCCGACAATTTCTTCGAGAATGTCTTCCAGCGTGACGATGCCGAGTACTTCACCGTACTCGTCGACCACCATGCCCAGTCGGCGCTGCTGCTTGTGAAAATTCAGCAACTGCAGTTGCAGCGGTGTGCTTTCTGGCACGAAGTAAGGCTCGTAACTCGCCGCCAGCAGCGCCTCGCGGGTCAAATCACCATTGTTCAGCAAATGTCGGATCTGCCGGGTGTTGAGCACTGCTTCAACCTGATTGATGTCGCTGTGGAACACCGGCAGGCGCGTGCGCTTGTTGTGGCGTAGCTGTTCGATGATCTCGTCGATCGAATCGTCGAGGTTGATGCCGTCGACGTCACTGCGCGGCACCAGAATGTCATTGACCGTAATGTTGTCCAGCGCATGAATACCTGAGACCGGGTGCGCGCGCACTGGATGCTCTGGGTCGTCGTAGCGATCGGCGGGCGAGTCATCTTCGCTTTGCTGCACGACCTGAACTTTGCGAGCAAACGGACTCATCAGCAAGCCGCTGATACGGCTGAACAGCCAGGCAAGCGGATAAACAATCTTCAGCGGCACGGCCAGCAATGTATTGCCGAACGCCAGCACCGCATCGGGGGAACGCTGGGCGACGGTACGTGGAAAATAATCGGCAAACACCAGCAGGATTGCGCCAGCACCGAGGCATGCCGCCCACGGGCCGTTTTCTTCGCAGAGAAAAATCGCCAGCAGCGTCGCAATCACCACGGCGAGCGCACGACACAAGGTGTTGCAGAGGATCAGGCTATCGAGCGGAAAGCTCAGCTTCGCCAGCGGTTTGTCGCTGGCGCGCGAGGCGGTGCGCTGCGCAAGCAGGTGCTGCTGCGCGATTTCGACGGCGGTAAACAGCCCTGACCACAAAATCAGCAGGACAAACACCGCGAGCATCGGCCCTAAGGGCAAACCGTCCATTTATGCCGCCCGTCAGATGTGCAGGATGTATTCACGAACCAGTTTGCTGCCGAAATACGCCAACATCAGCAGGCAGAAACCGGCGAGGGTCCAGCGAATCGCCTTGTGACCGCGCCAGCCGAGACGGTTGCGGCCCCACAGCAGCACGCTGAACACGATCCACGCCAGGCAGGCCAGCAGGGTCTTGTGTACCAGATGCTGGGCGAACAGGTTCTCGACGAACAGCCAGCCGGAAATCAGCGACAGCGACAGCAGCGTCCAGCCAGCCCAAAGGAAGCCGAACAGTAGGCTTTCCATGGTTTGCAGCGGCGGGAAATTCTTGATCAGCCCGGACGGATGCTTGTGCTTGAGCTGGTGGTCTTGCACCAAAAGCAGCAAAGCCTGGAACACCGCGATGGTGAACATGCCGTAGGCGAGGATCGACAACAGAATGTGCGCAAGGATGCCTGGCTCTTCATCGATGATCTGCACCGTGCCGGTCGGCGCGAACTGCGCAAGCAGCACAGTGACCGCACCGAGCGGGAACAGCAGCACCAGCAGGTTTTCCACCGGAATGCGCGAGCAGGCGATCAGCGTCAGGGCGATCACCGCCGCCGCGATCAGGCTGGAGGCGCTGAAGAAGTCCAGGCCCAGACCGATGGGTGTCAGCAAGTGGGTGAGCAGGCTGGCGGCGTGGGCTACCACGGCGAGAGCGCCGAGGCTAACCAGCAGGCGCTTGTTCGCCTTGGCGCCGGAGGCCAAGCGGGTGCTCTGATAAAGGGTCGCAGCGGCATATAGAAGGGCGGCGGCGAGGGTGGTCAGCAAACTCGGTGACAAGGGGAGCATAAATCCTGTTAGGCAAGCCCGAAAGGGGCTGAGTTTGGCATAGAACCGCCATGGCACGAAAGACTCAGGAAGCTGACAGCGAGGTGTCCGCCAGCCGCAGTCTTCGCTATAATCCGCGACCTGCCCACGCCGCAGGCTCGCCGAGCACATGTTGATTCCGGTCTGGGCCGCCATTATCCCGGTCTACACAGGGCCTGAAAGGATCGCGCAATGTTTGAAAACTTAACCGACCGTCTCTCGCAGACGCTGCGCCATGTCACCGGCAAGGCGAAGCTGACCGAGGACAACATCAAAGACACCCTGCGTGAAGTGCGCATGGCGTTGCTCGAAGCCGACGTCGCCCTGCCGGTGGTCAAGGACTTCGTCAATTCGGTCAAGGAGCGCGCTGTCGGCACCGAGGTGTCGCGCAGCCTGACGCCGGGCCAGGCGTTCGTGAAGATCGTCCAGGCTGAACTCGAAAGCCTGATGGGCGCGGCCAACGAAGATTTGAATCTGAGCGCGGTACCGCCAGCCGTGATTCTGATGGCCGGTCTGCAGGGCGCCGGTAAAACCACTACCGCTGGCAAACTTGCGCGCTTCCTTAAAGAGCGCAAGAAAAAGTCGGTCATGGTTGTGTCGGCGGACGTTTATCGCCCGGCTGCTATTAAACAGCTGGAAACCCTGGCCAACGACATCGGCGTGACGTTCTTCCCGTCCGACCTGAGCCAGAAGCCGGTCGACATCGCCACCGCAGCTATTAAAGAAGCAAAACTGAAGTTCATCGACGTGGTCATCGTCGACACCGCCGGTCGTCTGCACATCGACGAAGAGATGATGGGCGAGATCAAGGCGCTGCACGCCGCGATCAACCCGGTCGAAACCCTGTTCGTGGTCGACGCCATGACCGGCCAGGACGCCGCCAACACGGCCAAGGCCTTCGGTGATGCGCTGCCGCTGACCGGTGTGATCCTGACCAAGGTCGACGGCGATGCCCGTGGCGGTGCCGCGCTGTCGGTGCGCGCCATCACCGGCAAGCCGATCAAGTTCATCGGTATGGGCGAGAAGAGCGAAGCGCTCGATCCGTTCCACCCTGAGCGTATCGCCTCGCGCATTCTCGGCATGGGCGACGTGCTTAGCCTGATCGAGCAGGCTGAAGCGACCCTCGACAAGGACAAGGCCGACAAACTGGCCAAGAAGCTGAAGAAGGGCAAGGGCTTCGACCTCGAAGACTTCCGCGATCAGCTGCAACAGATGAAGAACATGGGCGGCCTCGGCGGGCTCATGGACAAACTGCCGAGCATCGGCGGCGTCAACCTGTCGCAAATGGGCAACGCCCAGAACGCCGCAGAGAAACAATTCAAACAGATGGAAGCCATCATCAATTCCATGACCCCGGCCGAGCGCCGCGACCCTGAGCTGATCAGCGGTTCGCGCAAACGTCGTATCGCCATGGGTTCCGGCACTCAGGTGCAGGACATCGGCCGCTTGATCAAGCAGCACAAGCAGATGCAGAAGATGATGAAGAAATTCACCGCCAAGGGCGGAATGGCGAAAATGATGCGCGGCATGGGCGGAATGTTGCCCGGCGGCGGCATGCCAAAGATGTAAAGAATCCGCGCCGGTCGTCGCACCGGCGCAGACCCTGCAAGGACGCAGGATCAACAGCAAACCCGCACTCGGCGGGAGCTGACTGGCCGTTTTCATCGACGGCTCTATATGCAGATCTGCACGGCATGCCATAGGCGCCGGAAAAAGTCATTTGCAAAAGTCCGGATATTCCTTAGAATATGCGGCCTTTCGGGCACCCATGCCCGCTGTGCATTTAGATTTGCAGCACCGACTACAGGAACGATGTTCACATGCTAACAATCCGTCTTGCCCTTGGCGGCTCCAAAAAGCGCCCGTTTTACCACCTGACCGTAACCGACTCGCGTAACCCGCGTGACGGCTCCCACAAAGAACAGGTTGGTTTCTTCAACCCTGTTGCCCGTGGTCAGGAAGTTCGTCTGTCCGTGAACCAAGAGCGCGTAGCCTACTGGCTGAGCGTTGGTGCACAGCCTTCTGAGCGTGTTGCTCAGTTGCTGAAGGAATCTGCAAAGGCTGCGGCCTGAGCAATATGAACGCGACGCCTGCTGTTGCCGATGATTTGATCGTTATTGGCAAAATTTATTCTGTTCATGGCGTTCGCGGCGAAGTGAAGGTTTATTCCTTTACTGATCCGACTGAAAACCTGTTGCAGTACAAAACCTGGACGCTCAAGCGCGAAGGCAATGTCAAACAGGTCGAGCTGGTCAGTGGACGCGGGAGCGACAAGTTCCTGGTCGCAAAGCTCAAGGGTCTTGATGATCGTGAAGAAGCTCGTCTTCTGGCCGGTTACGAGATCTGCGTGCCGCGCAATCTGTTCGCTGAATTGACCGACGGTGAGTACTACTGGTACCAGCTGGAAGGTCTGAAGGTCATCGACACGCTCGGGCAACTGCTCGGGAAAATCGATCATCTTCTGGAAACCGGCGCCAATGATGTAATGGTCGTCAAGCCTTGCGCTGGCAGCCTGGATGATCGCGAACGTCTGTTGCCCTATACGGAGCAATGCGTGTTGGCCATCGACCTGGCAGCGGGCGAGATGAAGGTGGATTGGGACGCGGACTTCTAAACGTGGCTAATTTGCGCGTAGAAGTGATCAGTTTGTTTCCCGAAATGTTTTCCGCCATCGGCGACTACGGCATCACCAGTCGTGCGGTCAAACAGGGGCTCTTGCAGCTGACCTGTTGGAATCCGCGAGATTACACGACGGATCGGCATCACACTGTGGACGATCGCCCGTTTGGCGGTGGTCCGGGCATGGTGATGAAGATCAAGCCCCTGGAAGATGCTCTGGTTCAGGCCAAGGCAGCAGCCGGGGAGGCGGCGAAGGTGATTTACCTGTCCCCCCAAGGCCGTCAACTGACTCAGTCGGCGGTACGCGAGCTGGCACAATCGGATGCATTGATCCTGATTGCCGGCCGCTATGAAGGCATTGACGAGCGCTTTATTGAGGCTCATGTCGATGAAGAGTGGTCGATTGGTGACTATGTACTGTCTGGCGGCGAGCTGCCGGCGATGGTCCTGATCGATGCGGTTACACGACTGCTGCCTGGAGCTTTAGGGCATGCGGATTCCGCTGAGGAAGATTCCTTTACGGATGGTCTGCTGGATTGCCCGCACTACACCCGACCTGAGGTGTATGCGGATCAGCGTGTTCCCGACGTGTTGCTGAGTGGCAATCACGCGCATATCCGGCGTTGGCGTTTACAGCAGTCCCTTGGTAGGACCTTTGAACGACGCGCCGATCTTCTGGAAAGCCGCTCGCTTTCTGGAGAAGAGAAGAAGCTGCTCGAGGAATACATCCGCGAGCGGGACGATAGTTAACAACGTATCGATGGTAGATCGAACGATTTACCTTAGGAGCACAGCATGACCAACAAAATCATCCTTGCACTCGAAGCAGAGCAGATGACCAAAGAAATCCCTACCTTCGCCCCAGGCGACACTATTGTCGTTCAGGTGAAAGTGAAGGAAGGCGATCGTTCCCGTCTGCAAGCGTTCGAAGGCGTTGTAATCGCCAAGCGTAACCGCGGCGTGAACAGTGCGTTCACCGTTCGTAAAATCTCCAACGGTGTTGGCGTAGAACGTACTTTCCAGACCTACTCCCCGCAGATCGACAGCATGGCTGTTAAACGTCGCGGTGACGTACGTAAAGCCAAGCTGTACTACCTGCGCGACCTGTCGGGTAAAGCAGCTCGCATCAAGGAAAAACTGGCTTAAGTCCAGCTTCCGATGCAGAAAAAAGCAGCCTACGGGCTGCTTTTTTGTTGCCTGCAATTTATTCACCGTACTTTCGTTTCAGGCCAGAACCATGACCACCCGCGACCAGGAAATCCAGCGCCGCACCGAACTCTCGGTGACTCGCGTAACCAAAGCCGTCTTCCCGCCGACCACCAACCACCACAACACCCTGTTCGGCGGCACCGCGCTGGCATGGATGGACGAAGTGTCGTTCATCACCGCCACGCGCTTCTGCCGGTTGCCGCTGGTGACCGTGTCCACCGACCGCATCGACTTCAATCATGCGATCCCGGCCGGCTCCATCGTCGAGTTGGTCGGGAAGGTGATCAAGGTCGGCAATACCAGCCTCAAGGTCGAAGTGGAAGTGTTTGTCGAAAGCATGAGCAGTGATGGTCGCGAGAAGGCGATTCATGGGCAGTTCAGCTTTGTTGCCATTGATGATGACAAGCGGCCGGTGCCGGTGCTGCCGGGTTTTGCGGCCTGATCAAAAACCGCGTCGCGCCCTTCGCGAGCAGGCTCGCTCCCACAGTGATCGGGGTGAACACAAAATTTGTGTCCGGCATAGAACCTGTGGGAGCGAGCCTGCTCGCGAAGGCGTCAGCTCAGGCGCTGGAAGTCTCCGGCTGAATCAACGCCAGAAGCGTCCACCCCGCCCCAGGCTTCAACGCCGTCTCCGGCGTCACCACATGCACCCAGCCACTGTCATCGCGCATGAACAACAATGTGGCGCGATTGCCATGCAGCGCCCGGTAATCCTCCCAGCCAAATCCATCCGTCAGCGTCGTGCTGTACAACTCTGCACCCTGGCCCATCTGGCTGGCCAGCTTCGCGTAAGTGAATGCCTCGCTACCCAACTGATTGCCGCGATGCTCAAGGCTGGCGCGGTGTTTGTCGCTGCGCCGGCTCTCATGACCGCTGGCCAGACCAAACAAGCGTTGATGGCCGAAATCATGCCGAAAGCGCATCGCCGCCAGAGTATTGAGTTCGCCCGACGGCGACAGCGCCAGCAAATGCCCCAGCCCGACCAGATCCAGATGCGCATCGGCATGTTGCGAGGCCGGGTTGCCGAAATATGTCGGCAAGCCTTCCATCCGCGCCGCGCGAATATTTTCCCAACTCGAATCGGTCAACAGCACGCGGCTGCCCAGTTGCTGCAGCGATTTGCCCAGCTCCCGCGCGGGGCCGTTGGCGCCGACGATCAGGAATCCACTCGGCGCTGGCTCCGCGACCTTGAGCAGTCGTGCAAGTGGTCGCGCAGTCGCACTCTGCAGCACAACAGTGCCGATGATCACCGCAAACGTCAGCGGCACCAGCAGCAATGCACCTTCATGCCCGGCTTCATGCAGGCGAATCGCGAAAATCGCCGACACCGCCGCCGCGACGATCCCGCGTGGCGCGATCCAGCACAGCAATGCACGCTCACGCCAGCTCAGGCTGGAACCAGCTGTGCTGAGCAACACGTTCAGCGGCCGGGCAATCAACTGGATTACCAGCAGCAGAATCAGCACCAGCGGCCCCAGTCCGATCAGCGCGTACAAATCCAGGCGCGCCGCCAACAAGATGAACAGTCCGGAAATCAGCAGCACGCTGAGGTTTTCCTTGAAGTGCAGGATGTGCCGCACATCCACGCCCTTCATGTTCGCCAGCCACATGCCCATCAGCGTTACCGCCAGCAGACCGGACTCGTGCATCACTGCGTTGGAGGTAATGAAAATCCCCAGCACCGCCGCGAGCGAGGCGAGGTTATGCAGATACTCCGGCAGCCATTGCCGGCGGATCACCGTGCCGAGCAGCCAGCCACCGAGAATGCCGAACGCAGCGCCGCAGAGAATCACGCCGCCAAAGGTGAACAGGCTTTGCTTGAGACCATGGCCTTCGGCGCTGGCAATGATGAAGCTGTAAACCACCACGGCGAGGAGGGCGCCGATCGGGTCGATGACGATGCCTTCCCAGCGCAGAATGTTGGCGATCGAGGCTTTCGGTCGCACCACACGCAGCATCGGCACGATCACCGTCGGGCCGGTCACCAGCGTCAGGCTGCCGAACAGAATGGCCAGCATCCAGTCGAAGCCGAGCAGGAAATGCGTGGCGACCGCGATGACGACCCAGGTCGAGATCGCACCGATGGTTACCAGGCGATGGACGACGCTGCCGATCTCCTTCCACTCCGAGAGGTGCAGCGTCAGGCTGCCTTCGAACAGAATCAGCGCCACCGCCAGTGACACCAGCGGCATCAGCAGTGGGCCAAACATTTCCTGCGGATCAAGCCAGCCCAGCACCGGGCCGACCAGAATGCCGGTCAGCAACAGAAACAGGATCGCTGGCAACTTCAGGCGCCAGGCCAGCCATTGGCAACCCAGTGCCGCCGCGCCAATCCCGCCAAACGCCAAGAGAATTTGCTGCTCGTTCATTGAAGCTCCCTGTTCCTTGAAATAGCGGGCTATGAAAGACTAGCGCCCATTCCTACAGTTCACTCTACATTTGCGCACAGTCTTTGAGGCTGTGTGACTTGAGCGCCCATGCCTGCCATCGACCATCCGCTGATTGATCAATTCCTCGACGCTTTATGGCTGGAGAAAGGCCTGTCCGATAATACCCGTGGCGCTTATCGCAGTGATCTGGCGCTGTTCAATGGCTGGTTGCAGGAGAAGAACCTGGAACTGATCAATGCCGGACGCGAGTTGATCCTTGATCACTTGGCCTGGCGGCTGGAGCAGAACTACAAACCGCGTTCGACTGCGAGATTTCTCTCCGGTGTGCGTGGCTTTTATCGCTATCTGTTGCGGGAAAAGCTGATCAGCGTTGACCCGACATTGCGCGTCGACATGCCGCAACTCGGTAGGCCATTGCCCAAATCCCTGTCGGAAGCCGATGTCGAGGCGCTGCTCAAAGCACCGGATCTGAGCGAAGCGATCGGCCAGCGTGACCGCGCCATGCTGGAAGTGTTGTACGCCTGTGGTTTGCGCGTGACCGAGTTGGTGAGCCTGACGCTGGAACAGGTCAACCTGCGTCAAGGTGTGTTGCGGGTGATGGGCAAGGGCAGCAAGGAGCGGTTGGTGCCGATGGGCGAGGAGGCAATTGTCTGGGTCGAGCGCTATATGCGTGACGGTCGCGGCGAACTGCTCGGTGGCCGGCCCAGTGATGTGCTGTTCCCCAGTCAGCGCGGCGAGCAGATGACCCGCCAGACCTTCTGGCACCGGATCAAGCATCAGGCCAAGGTTGCCGGGATCGGCAAATCGCTGTCGCCGCACACCTTGCGTCACGCGTTTGCCACGCACCTGCTCAACCACGGCGCGGATTTGCGTGTGGTGCAGATGCTGCTCGGCCACAGTGACCTCTCTACTACGCAGATCTACACCCACGTCGCCCGCGCTCGATTGCAGGACCTGCACGCCAAACACCACCCGCGCGGCTGAAAAAAGTCCCTGTAGGAGTGAGCCTGCTCGCGATAGCGGTATTCCTCACAACACAGTGCTGAATGAAGGACCGCTATCGCGAGCAGGCTCACTCCTACGGGTTCTTCAGTGCTCTCAAAATCTATGGCGACAGGCGCATTCGGCCACCGTGGCCTTATGTGTTAGGCTTTGCCGGTTTGCACGATGGACGGTTATGACCCGGTGTTCCGGCACGGGCGTTCTGATCGTTCCATTTGTCCGCCTTCAGGAGTTCTCATGCGTCTGACCCAGATTTTCGCCGCCGCAGCCATTGCGTTGGTCAGCACCTTTGCCGTCGCCGATGACGCGGCCGACAAAGCCATTCGTCAAAGCCTGGAAAAACTCGAACTCGAGGTTCCGGTAGAAAGTATCAGTGCCAGCCCGTTGCCAGGCATGTACGAAGTCAAGCTCAAGGGCAGCCGCGTGCTCTACGCCAGTGCCGATGGCCAGTACATCGTGCAGGGCTACCTGTTTCAGCTCAAGGACGGCAAACCGGTCAACCTGACCGAGAAGACCGAACGCCTGGGCATCTCCAAGCTGATCAATGCCATTCCGGTTGCCGAAACCGTGGTCTACCCGGCCGTGGGCGAAACCAAATCGCACATCACCGTGTTCACCGACACCACCTGCCCGTACTGCCACAAGCTGCACGCCGAAGTGCCTGAGCTGAACAAGCGCGGCATCGAAGTGCGCTATGTCGCCTTCCCGCGCCAGGGTTTGAACTCGCCGGGTGACGAGCAACTGCAAGCCGTGTGGTGCTCGAAAGACAAGAAAGCCGCCATGGACAAAATGGTCGATGGCAAGGAAATCAAGGCCGCCAAATGCGATAACCCGGTTTCCAAGCAGTTCGCCCTCGGTCAGTCGATCGGCGTGAACGGCACACCGGCCATCGTTTTGGCCGACGGACAAGTGATTCCGGGCTACCAGCCTGCGCCACAAGTCGCCAAACTGGCGCTGGGCGCGAAGTAAATTCGCATCGTCACGGTCAGCCGTGACGATCATGGTCAGGCAGCGACATCGCCGGGCCATTAATAGAGAGCCGCGAGCACGCGGTTGTTTTCCGGCCGACCCCGCGTCGGCCGTTTTATGGGGAGTTCACAGTGAATCCGGTCAAAGTAGGCATCTGTGGGTTAGGGACCGTCGGTGGCGGTACCTTCAACGTACTTCAGCGCAACGCCGAGGAAATTGCTCGTCGTGCCGGGCGTGGAATCGAAGTGGCACAAATTGCCATGCGCACGCCAAAGCCTCAGTTCCAGACGACCGGTATTGCGATTACCAACGATGTCTTCGAAGTGGCCACGAACCCTGAGATCGACATCGTCATAGAGCTGATGGGCGGCTATACCGTTGCCCGCGAGCTGGTACTCAAGGCCATCGAGAATGGCAAGCATGTGGTCACCGCGAACAAGGCTCTGATTGCCGTTCACGGTAATGAAATTTTCGCCAAGGCTCGCGAGAAAGGCGTGATCGTGGCGTTCGAAGCGGCCGTGGCCGGTGGCATTCCGGTGATCAAGGCGATCCGTGAAGGCCTGTCCGCCAACCGCATCAACTGGGTCGCCGGGATCATCAACGGCACCGGTAACTTTATCCTCACCGAAATGCGCGAGAAAGGCCGTACCTTCGAAGACGTGCTGGCCGAAGCGCAGGCACTGGGTTACGCCGAAGCCGATCCGACCTTCGACGTTGAAGGCATCGACGCCGCGCACAAGCTGACAATTCTGGCCTCCATCGCGTTCGGCATTCCGCTGCAATTCGACAAGGCTTACACCGAAGGCATCACCAAACTGACCACCGCTGACGTCAACTACGCCGAAGCGCTGGGCTACCGCATCAAGCACCTCGGCGTGGCGCGCAGCACTGCCGCCGGTATCGAGTTGCGCGTACACCCGACACTGATCCCGGCCGATCGTCTGATCGCCAACGTCAACGGCGTGATGAACGCAGTGATGGTCAACGGTGACGCCGCCGGTTCGACGCTGTTCTACGGCGCTGGCGCCGGCATGGAGCCAACCGCTTCGTCGGTGATCGCCGATCTGGTCGACGTGGTTCGCGCGATGACTTCCGATCCGGAAAACCGCGTGCCGCATCTGGCCTTCCAGCCGGATTCGCTGTCGGCCCATCCGATCCTGCCGATCGAAGCCTGCGAAAGCGCGTACTACCTGCGCATTCAGGCCAAGGACCATCCGGGTGTGTTGGCTCAGGTGGCGAGCATCCTCTCGGAGCGCGGCATCAACATCGAGTCGATCATGCAGAAGGAAGTCGAGGAACACGACGGTCTGGTACCGATGATCCTGCTGACCCACCGCGTGGTCGAGCAGCGCATCAACGATGCCATCGCCGCCCTCGAAGCGCTGGCCGGCGTCAATGGTCCGGTTGTACGGATCCGCGTCGAGCACCTGAACTAAACAGAAGCAGCTGCAAGCTTCGAGCTGCAAGCGGCAAGAGAAAAGCGGTCTGGCTTTTACTTGCAGCTTGTAGCTCGTAGCTTGAAGCTCAAACCGAAGGTTTGAAATCATGCGTTATATCAGTACCCGCGGCCAGGCACCGGCCCTGAATTTCGAAGACGTCCTGCTGGCTGGTCTGGCGACCGACGGCGGTCTGTACGTTCCAGAAAACCTGCCACGTTTCACCCAGGAAGAAATCGCTTCCTGGGCCGGCCTGCCGTATCACGAACTGGCTTTCCGCGTCATGCGCCCGTTCGTCACCGGCAGCATCCCGGATGCGGATTTCAAAAAGATTCTCGAAGAAACCTACGGTGTGTTCGCCCACAGCGCCGTGGCGCCGCTGCGTCAGCTGAACGGCAACGAATGGGTGCTGGAGCTGTTCCACGGCCCGACCCTGGCGTTCAAGGACTTCGCCCTGCAACTGCTCGGTCGTCTGCTCGACTACGTGCTGGAAAAACGCGGTGAGCGCGTAGTGATCGTCGGCGCCACCTCCGGTGACACCGGTTCGGCCGCCATCGAAGGCTGCAAGCACTGCGAAAACGTCGACATCTTCATCCTGCACCCGCACAACCGTGTGTCTGAAGTGCAGCGTCGCCAGATGACCACGATTTTCGGCGAGAACATCCACAACATCGCCATCGAAGGCAACTTCGATGACTGCCAGGAAATGGTCAAGAACAGCTTCGCCGACCAGAGCTTCCTCAAAGGCACGCGTCTGGTCGCGGTGAACTCGATCAACTGGGCGCGGATCATGGCCCAGATCGTTTACTACTTCCACGCAGCCCTGCAGTTGGGCGGCCCAGCGCGTTCGGTGTCGTTCTCGGTGCCGACCGGCAACTTCGGCGATATCTTCGCCGGTTACCTGGCGCGCAACATGGGCCTGCCGATCAACCAGTTGATCGTCGCCACCAACCGCAACGACATCCTGCACCGCTTCATGAGCGGCAATCAGTACGTCAAGGAAACCCTGCACGCCACGCTGTCGCCGTCGATGGACATCATGGTCTCGTCGAACTTCGAACGCCTGCTGTTCGACCTGCACGGTCGCAACGGTGCAGCGATTGCCGGCCTGATGGACTCGTTCAAGCAGGGCGGCGGTTTCAGCGTCGAGCAAGAGCGCTGGACCGAAGCGCGCAAACTGTTCGACTCGCTGGCCGTGGATGACGCGCAGACCTGCGAAACCATCGCCGAAGTCTACGAACAGACCGGCGAAGTGCTGGATCCGCACACCGCCATTGGCGTCAAAGCTGCGCGCGAATGCCGACGCAGCCTGGACATCCCGATGGTCATCCTCGGCACCGCCCACCCGGTGAAATTCCCGGATGCAGTGGAGAAAGCCGGTGTAGGAAAAGCGCTCGAGCTACCTGCACATCTTTCTGATTTGTTTGAGCGAAACGAGCGCTGCACCGTTCTGCCAAACGAGCTGAAAGCCGTGCAAGCCTTTGTCAGCCAGCATGGCAACCGCGGCAAGCCGCTTTAAGCCCGTAAAAGCTGTCACATTTTGAAGCCCGTCTCCTGACGGGCTTTTTTGTTTCTGCTGCCACACTGCTCGGGTTTTCACCCACGAAGGACGGGTGAGTCGATCACGAAGGAAGTGGCAATGCTGTTTTATAGAGGTTTGAAACCGGCACTGAGTGGACTGTTCTTGTTCGGATTGCTGGCTTTGACGCGCAGCAGTGTGGCGGCGCAATTGGCGTTGCACGACGATGCCGTGGCGTTCAAGGTCCAGCCGATCGAGTTGGCCGCGCACGAGCGTCAATGGATTCGCGACAATCCCAAGGTGACGGTGACGTCGGTGCAGTACCCGTTGTATCTGTTTCAGGATGAGCATGGGCAGTGGAGCGGTTTGAACAACGATGTGCTCAAGCGTGTGACGGCAATGACCGGGCTGCAGTTCGTGCATCAGGAGTCGTTTTCCACCGATCACATGCTCGAACGCCTCGAGAGTGGGGCGGCGGATATCAGTACGACCCTGGCCATGAGCGAAGAGCGCAAGACGTTTCTGGATTACAGTCACGCATTCGGTGGCGCGGGCTGGGTGTTCGTCGGTCGTGCTGACGCGCCCCGGCTGGAATCGTTCGAGCAGTTGAGCAAACGAGTGCTGGTGTTGCCGGCCCGGCATGCGCTGGAAGACATGATCAGGCGTGACTTTCCCTCGATCGAGATCCGCTCGGTCAAGACTTATGCCGAGGCGCGGGCGCTGGTCGAAAGCGGTGAGGCCTACGCCACCATCGAAAACGAAATCGGTGCGCAGCTTTATCCCTTGGGCTTGCTCAAGGTAGGCGGGCTGGTCGAAGGCAAATGGGAGGCCGATAACCTCGCTGTACGCAAAGGCATGCCAGTGCTGCTGAGTATTCTCAACAAGGCCCTTGAGGCATTTCCTGCGGCGGAACTGCGGGCGATCCGCCTGAAGTGGCTGGAAGGTATTGCGCCGGCGCCGGTGCCGTCGTTCTGGCAGCAGCTGCTCGAATGGGGTTGCTGGGGCATGGGCGGACTTGGCGTGTTCGGTCTGCTGTCGCTGGTGTGGAATCGGCGACTGACAGCGGTGATCAAACTGCGGCGCGTGGCGGAAAAGGATCTGGGCGATCAACTCGCATTCCAGCATGCATTGATCGACTCCATGCCGGACCCAGTATTCGTCCGTGATCTGCAAGGGCGGCTGATCATGTGCAATCGCAGCTATGAGGAGGCGTTATCGGTGCGACTGGATCAGGTGCTGGGCCGATTGCTGATCGAAGTCGATGCGTTGCCCGAGGCGACGGCGCTGATGCTGCACGACGAGTTCATGGTGCAATTGCGCACGCGCAAATCACGTTTCAGCAAACGGCGATTGCAATTCAATAGCGGTCCCCGTGAGGTGTATCAGTGGACGGTGCCGTTCTACAGTGCCGACGGTCAACTGCGCGGGCTTTTGGGTGGCTGGACGGACATCACTCAGCGTCGCACAGAGAGCGGGTGTCGATGTCCGCATTGAAGATGGGAAATGTCCTATACGACGCGGCTACTTTTCCGATGGGAGGCTTAGGACGGCTGCCCTAGAGTGACAACCACTGCGGTGAGAGTCCGCGATTGTCGCTTCAGAGGTCGCTTATGCGCTCGCTTAAAGTCCTGATACTTGAACCCAATCCGTTCCAGCTGATGGCATTGCATCAAATGCTCAATGCCATTGGCATCTATGACGTACTGACGGCGCCGTCGCTGGCATCGGCCCTGTCTTCGCTGAGCCATCGTGGCGTGGTCGACATTGCGATTTGCGATCCGCAGCTCAAGGGTGGCGATGGTCTGGCGCTGATCCATCATCTGGCGGTTCAGCATGAGGCGCGTGCACTGATCCTGCTGGGAACGGTCGCGCCGAGCCTGCTGAACGATCTCGAACCCTTGCTGTGCGAGCACCACCTGCGGCTGCTGGGGCGTCTGCAAACCCCGGTGTCGGCGGTGCTCATGCGCGGTTTGCTCGACAGTTACCTGATCGCTGCTTCGCCACCGCTCGGGATTTGACGAGGGCCGTTATTTTACTGTCATCTTCGCCGTGCATGCTCTGACAGACCGGTGACACTCCAGGGTGGGGGCGATCGGTATGCAGAACTTTCTTCTCGGGCCGGTGGTCATTTATTGTGAACACGCCCCAGGCACACAGTTTTCGGACTATTGAGTGGAGATCGAGATGGAAAGTATCAGTCTATTGCTCGGTGAGGCTCTGAGCCCGTATCAGGTTTCGTTGTCTCCAAGCGGTTGCCATGGCGAATGCCTGTTGACCTTGAAGAACAGCAGCGGCGCCATTGTGGTGGAACGCGAATTCAATCACGCGCAACTCAACGACAAGCGGCAGCTGACCGACGTCGTCGACGGCTTGCACCGTGACGTGCTGATCGCTGAAGGACGGCTGGAGCCTTGTGTGATCGCGGCATTGCGCAACGCGGCACTGGATAAACGTGCGGCGCTGTAAAGATGAAATATTTTTTGTGGGAACCTTCCTGCATCCCTGTCAGTCAGACCCCGTAACAGCAGGATCAAGCATTGTGCTCCGGTGCTTGTCGCTTGCTGCTACTGGTCTTTATGTAGGCCACGTTTAACCCCGAGTCGTCTCCCCACTTCTCGGGGTTTCTTTTGTCTGCGATTTGCCTACTGCGCGGCCTGGCGTTCGAAGAACGCGCGGGCCTGTTCCAGATAATCCGCTTGTCGCTCGGGGTCCAGCCATGCGGCGTAGAGCTGATTGAGATGCTCGTGGGGCAGGGTGCGCAGCAGTTGGTTGATCTCGCTGATGGCCTGGCGTCCCTGGGTGGTGTCGGAACACGCCACGTAGCCTGAGAGATATTTTCCCGTGCCGCGAATCGGATAAAACTCCAGTTCATCCTCGGCGATCTGCGCCTGCCTGGCCTGATAGCGGATTTCCGGCCAGTAACCCAGCACCACCTGCAGCCGGCCCAGACGCTGCATCGACAGCAGATTGGTCAGTGCCTCGTTACCGTAATGGGGCGTCAGTGCGCCGCTGGGTGCCTGATGCAGAATGTTGTCGATAAATTCGCCATAACTGCGCTCAGCGACCACGCCGACTTTTCTGTCGGTGGCGGTCAGCAACGCCGACAGGTCGACTTCGCCGTCCACCAGATAAGGTTCAAGGACCGAGCGATCTTGCAGGCGCACCACCAGACCATTGCTCACGGCGCGGATCGCCGGAATCGAATACGCAACCCACTGCGCGCGCTCCTTGTTCCACAGCAGTGCGGGATCACAGGCAAACGGGTTTTCATGAAGCATCTGCAGACCACGGGCGCGATTGACCCGCATCAGCGTGTGTTCGTATTGCGGCATGCCGGCGATCAGCAACGGCATCAGTTGGTCAATCACCCCCTGACCCTTTTTCGGACCTTCGAAAATGGTCAGTGGAGGCAAGTCGCGCAGCAGCCATATGAGCGTCGGCTTCGCCTGCGCTCCCGTCGACAGGACGAGCAAAAACAACAGGCCGAACAGCCGCCACGTCCACCAATGATGGGCGCGGTTGGCGTGCGATGGCGGCCGACGTTTCAGCTTAAATGGCTCCGTCTTCGCGCAGCTTGGCGATCTGTTGCTCGTCGTAGCCAAGGTCGTGAAGTACCTGCGCATTGTGTTCACCCAATTGCGGCCCGACCCATTCTGAACTGCCCGGTGTCTCAGAGAGTTTCGGCACAATGCCCGGCATCTTGAAATCTTTGCCGTCGGGCAGTTTGGCCTGCAGGAACATCTCCCGGGCCAGGTACTGCGGATCGTTGAACATGTCCTCGGCGCTGAAGATCCGGCTGACCGGTACTTCGGCTTGATTGAGCAGGTCGAGCACGGTTTGCAATGGCAGCGAATTGACCCAGCGATCAATCACGCCATACAGCTCGTCGCGGCGATTATCGCGTCCGTCGTTGCTGGCCAGCGTCGGATCGTTGGCGAGATCGTCGCGGCCGATGATCAGCATGAAACGTTTGAATATCGCGTCACCGTTGGCGCCGATCTGCACATGTTTGCCGTCAGCGCTGGTATGAATCGAAGAGGGTGTAATGCCCGGCATGATGTTGCCGGTGCGTTCGCGGATAAAACCGAACACATCGAACTCCGGCACCATGCTTTCCATCATCGCGAAAATCGCTTCGTACAACGCCACGTCAACTACTTGGCCAAGGCCGCCGTTGACTTCGCGATGACGCAGCGCCATTAACGCGCCGATCACGCCCCACAGCGCGGCAATCGAATCGCCGATGGAAATGCCGGTGCGCACCGGCGGCCGGTCTTCGAAACCGGTGATGTAGCGCAGACCGCCCATGGACTCGCCAACCGCGCCGAAGCCTGGCTGATCTTTCATTGGTCCGGTCTGACCGAAACCGGACAGGCGCACCATCACCAGTTTCGGGTTCAGCGCGTGCAGGGTTTCCCAGCTCAGGCCAAGCTTTTCCAGCACGCCGGGGCGGAAGTTCTCGATGAGGATGTCAGCTTCGCTGAGAAGTTTTTTCAGGATCGCCAAGCCGTCAGGGTGTTTGAGGTTCAGCGTCAGCGACTTTTTATTGCGCGCCTGAACGAACCACCACAGCGACGTGCCTTCGTACAGTTTTCGCCATTTGCGCAAGGGATCACCGCCGTCTGGCGACTCGATTTTGATCACTTCAGCGCCGAACTCGCCGCAAATACGCGAGGCAAACGGCCCGGCAATCAATGTACCCAATTCAATGACTTTCACACCGCTGAGCGGTTTGTTGGCGAACGGCATACTGAATCCTGTAGGACAAGGCTAAGCAGATACAGCGTTTTAACATAGCCGGCTGTCAGACGCCGCAGGTTGATCGCCATCAATTCGATGATTGCCTACCGCATCGGTTAGACTTGCCGACTTTCCTCGTATCAAGAAGCCCGTTCATGGCCCAGCCGTCCACTACCTACAAGTTTGAACTGAACCTCACCGACCTCGACCGCAGTGTCTACGAGAGCGTCAAGCAGACCATCGCCCGTCACCCTTCGGAAACCGAAGAGCGCATGACCGTGCGCCTGCTGGCCTACGCCCTCTGGTACAACGAGCAGTTGTCGTTTGGTCGCGGTCTGTCAGACGTGGACGAACCCGCGCTGTGGGAAAAGAGCCTGGACGACCGTGTTCTGCACTGGATCGAAGTCGGCCAGCCAGACGCCGACCGTCTGACCTGGTGCTCGCGTCGCACCGAGCGCACCAGCCTGCTGGCCTATGGCAGCCTGCGCGTCTGGGAAACCAAAGTGATCCCGGCGATCAAGAACCTGAAGAACGTCAACATCGCCGCCGTCCCGCAGGAAGTGCTGGAGACGCTGGCCAAGGACATGCCCCGCGTCATCAAGTGGGACGTGATGATCAGCGAAGGGACGATCTTCGTCACCGACGACCGTGGTCAGCACGAAGTCCAGTTGCAATGGCTGCAAGGTGAGCGCGGCTGATCCTGCGCCCTCAACTGATTAATCCCACGTATTAAAGAGAAGTCTCCGTCACCCCATGCGTATCGAACCTCGTCAACTGCCCGAAACTCTGCCTTTTCTCGGTGATATTCCGCCACTGCTGACCCGCCTGTATGCGGCGCGGGGCGTGCAATCCGAGGCAGAACTGGACAAGAGCCTGGCGCGGTTGATCCCGTTTCAGCAGCTCAAGGGCATTGATGCGGCGGTGGACTTGCTGGTGACGGCGCTGGAGCAACGTCAGCGCATCCTCATCGTCGGCGACTTCGATGCGGACGGTGCGACGGCCAGCACGGTTGGCATGCTTGGCTTGCGTCTGCTCGGTGCTGCACATGTCGATTATCTGGTGCCGAACCGCTTTGAATATGGCTATGGCCTGACCCCGGAAATCGTCGAAGTTGCGATGACCCGCGAGCCGCATTTGCTGGTCACCGTGGACAACGGCATCTCCAGCGTCGAAGGCGTGGCCGCCGCCAAACGCCATGGCCTCAAAGTGCTGATCACCGACCACCACTTGCCCGGCGATGAACTGCCACTGGCCGATGCGCTGGTCAATCCGAATCAGCCCGGTTGCGAGTTTCCGAGCAAGGCACTGGCCGGTGTCGGGGTGATTTTTTATGTGTTGATGGCGTTGCGCGCGCGTTTGCGCAGCCTCGGCTGGTACGAGAACAAGCCGCAGCCGAACATCGGTGAACTGCTGGATCTGGTGGCGCTGGGCAGCGTTGCCGACGTGGTGCCGCTGGACGCCAACAACCGGATTCTGGTGCATCAGGGGCTTGAGCGAATTCGCGCCGGTCGCGCACGGCCGGGGATCAAAGCGATCCTTGAAGTGGCCAAGCGTGACGCTGCACGCATTACCTCCACGGATCTGGGTTTTATCGTCGGCCCGCGCCTGAATGCCGCCGGGCGTCTGGATGACATGAGTCTGGGCATCGAATGCCTGCTCACCGCCGACGCCAATCTGGCCCGGGAAATGGCCGCGCAACTCGACGGCATGAACCAGGACCGCAAATCCATCGAGCAGGGCATGCAGCGTGAAGCGCTGGCGCAGCTCAAGGAATTGCCGGTCGAGTCGATGCCGTTTGGTCTGTGCCTGTTCGATCCGGAGTGGCACCAGGGCGTGATCGGCATCCTCGCGTCACGCATGAAAGAGCGTTATTTCCGCCCGACCATTGCCTTCGCCGATGCGGGCGATGGTTTGCTCAAGGGCTCCGGCCGCTCTGTTCAGGGCTTCCATATTCGTGATGCCCTGAGTGTGGTCGCGGCGCAGCATCCGAACCTGATCGCCAAATACGGTGGCCATGCGATGGCGGCCGGACTGACCTTGCCACAAGAGAATTTTCCGCTTTTCGCTGAAGCATTCGACGCTGAAGTGCGTAGGCAACTTCGCGAAGACGACCTGACCGGGCGCATGCTGACCGATGGCACGCTGGCGGTTGAAGAGTTCCACCTCGAACTGGCCCGCGCCCTGCGCCACGCCGGGCCTTGGGGACAGCACTTTCCTGAGCCGCTGTTTCATGGTGTGTTTCAGCTGGTTGAGCAGCGGGTAGTGGGTGAGCGGCACCTGAAAGTGGTGCTGAAGAGCGAGTGTGGCTCGGTGAAACTGGACGGTATTGCGTTTGGTATTGACCGGGATATCTGGCCGAATCCGACAATCAAGTGGGTTGAACTGGCTTATAAGCTCGACGTTAATGAGTTTCGTGGGAATGAGACGGTTCAGTTGATGATTGCCCACATCGAACCGCGCTAAGCCCTTCGCGAGCAGGCTCGCTCCCACAGGTACGGTGTTGTCCTTGTGGGAGCGAGCCTGCTCGCGAAGGCGGACTTTCACACACAGAATCACTCTGAACCCTCCCTCATCCCCCGTTGTCGACTAGGCTCTAAGCACTGCTTGATTGGCCTTGTGACGTCTTGTCGAATTTTTTGCCCGCGGGGGCGGGTGCTGCATCTTTTTCCTGTCACTCGTCGACTATTCAAACAGAACCCTGGAGCCTGCCCACTGATTTGAGAGGTGCCCCATGAGTCTGCTGCTTGAACCCTTCACCCTGCGCCAACTGACCCTGCCCAACCGCATCGCCGTGTCACCGATGTGCCAGTACTCCAGCGTCGATGGCCTGGCCAACGACTGGCACTTGGTGCACTTAGGCAGTCGTGCGGTGGGCGGCGCCGGTCTGGTCTTCACCGAAGCCACGGCGGTCACGGCCGACGGACGGATCACCGCCGAAGACCTTGGCCTGTGGAACGACGAACAGATCGAACCTCTACAGCGCATCACCCGATTCATTACGTCCCAAGGCGCGGTCGCCGGTATTCAACTGGCCCACGCCGGGCGCAAGGCCAGCACCCATCGGCCATGGATCGGCAAGCATGGCAGCGTTAAACCCGATGATGGCGGCTGGACCCCGGTCGGGCCGTCGCCGATTGCCTTTGACCCGCAACACACTCAACCGAAACAGCTCGACGAAGGGCAGATTGCTGACGTCATTCAGGCCTTTGTCGATGCCGCGAAACGCGCGTTGAAGGCCGGTTTCAGTGTGGTTGAGGTGCATGCGGCGCATGGTTATCTGTTGCATCAGTTTCTCTCGCCGTTGAGTAATCAACGCCGCGATCAGTACGGTGGTTCGTTTGAAAACCGCATTCGTCTGGTGCTGCAAGTCACTGAAGCGGTGAGGGCGGTCTGGCCTGAGGAGTTGCCGGTGTTTGTTCGCGTGTCGGCGACTGACTGGGTGGAAGACGGCTGGAATCCGGACGAAACCGTGGAGCTGGCGCGACGTCTGCACACTCTGGGCGCCGATCTTATCGACGTATCGTCGGGCGGGACGGCGGCCAACGCTGAAATCCCCGTCGGGCCGGGTTATCAGACGCGTTTCGCCGAACGCGTACGCAAAGAGTCAGGCATCGCCACCGGCACTGTGGGAATGATTACCGAGCCGGCGCAGGCCGAGCACATTCTGCGCACCTGTCAGGCCGACATTATCTTCCTTGCCCGCGAGCTGTTGCGTGATCCGTATTGGCCGCTGCATGCCGATGATGATCTGGGTGGACGCAAAGCGGTGTGGCCGGCGCAGTATCAGCGCGCGACGCATCGGGATCAGCCGATTCATGAATCTGATTTGCGCGATTGAGTCAGTCGCAATAAAGCAAAAAAGCCCCGGTCAGTGATGGCCGGGGCTTTGTTTTTTGTCTGCTGAATGTTGTATTGCCTGGGCCGACTTCGCGAGCAGGCTCGCTCCCACATTGAATCAATGCCGGTCATGACTTTTGTGATCGGCCGAGATCAACTGTGGGAGCGAGCCTGCTCGCTAAGAGGCCTGCCCAAACGCTAGAGAATCCTCAAGGGTACTTACGCTTGTCCGGCGCCGGCGGGAAGTACTGGTACAACCAGGTCTCGCTCAACGTGCGGTCATTGGTGCGAATAAACAACCGCAGCTCCACCGGCTCCACGCTGTCATTGGTCGGGTACCAATCGAACAGAATCCGGTAACCCTTGATGTCATCCAGCACCAGCACGCTGAAGTCCTGCACCTTACCGTTCGAGCACGTCACCACTGGCTCAATCCCGGTGCCCTGTGGCAATCGATCCAGCCCGCCGCCGGTGAAGTCCACGGCAAAACGACGTGCCCACACCGGCGGATAATGCTCGCCCGGGGCCCAGCCTTCGACGAAACCGCCCATGCCCGAACGGGTTGCCTGCACCCGCGCCAACGGCGTACTCACCGGCGGCAGTGCGCTCCAGTAAAGCTTGTAGCCGTAGTTCAGCGAATCGCCGGCAGCCACCGGTTTTTTCGGTGTCCAGAACGCCACGATGTTATCGAGGGTCTCGCCGGTGGTAGGAATTTCCAGCAGATCGATAGAGCCTTCGCCCCACGCGGTGGTCGGTTCTACCCATAGACTTGGGCGTTTGCTGTACCAGTCGACAGTGTCTTGGTAGTTGGCGAACTCGTGGTCGGTCTGCACCAGACCGAAACCTTTCGGATCGGTATCGGCAAACGCGTTGAACTGCAAGGTCGCCGGGTTGTTCAGTGGACGGCAGATCCACTCGCCGTTGCCGCGCCACATGGCCAGGCGATCCGAGTCGTGGATTTGCGGATGGATGGTGTCGCACATGCGGCGTTCGTGGTTGCCGCAGCTGAACATGCTGGTCATCGGCGAGATGCCCAGTTGCTCGATCGCGGTGCGCGCGTTGATGTGCGCATCGATCTCCATCACCACGCGCTCGGCCTGGCAATCGATGTCGAAGCGGTAAGCACCGGTCGCGCTCGGCGAGTCGAGCAGGGCATAGACCACAAAACGCGTGGCGTTCTTGTCCGGGGTCTCGAACCAGAACTTGGTGAAGTCAGGGAATTCTTCGCGTTTCTTCGCATAAGTGTCGATCGCCAGACCGCGAGCGGAGAGGCCATATTGGCCAGTCGCATCCACCGCACGGAAATAGCTGGCGCCGAGGAACGACACCACGTCATGGCGATCCAGTTCCGGTGCCTTGAACAGCTTGAAGCCGGCAAAACCCAGATCGCCCTTGAGTTGCTGGGTGTCGACCGAAGTGTTCTCGTAGTTGAACAGCGTCGGGCGGAAATGCACTTCGCGTGCAGTGCGGGTCTTCGGGTCGACGCTGTACATGCGCACCGGCTGGCGGAAACCCATGCCGACGTGGAAGAACTGCACGTCGAGCTGGCCTTTGTTTTCCTTCCACAACGAATGGTCGCCGTCGTAACGGATCGCATTGAAATTCTGCGGAGTCATGGTCGCCAGCGTCGGCGGCAGCACCTGTTTAGTGTCCTGATAGGCGCTGCCAGCGAGCTGCTTGGCCTGGCGCTTGAGCGCCTCGAAATCGAACGCCTGCGCCTCGCCATCAGCGGCGCCGCCACTGGCCGCCCACGCGCGGGTAGCCAGCAGGCCAGTGGCCGAAAGACCGGTGTAAGCCGCAATGGCCATGGACGCTTTGAGCAAATTCCTGCGGTGCATAAATACAACCTGTCGTGTGCAATCCCGCGCCGTTCCTGGCACGTGCTGGATCAGAAATAACGGTTCGGACATGCCTTCGGCCAAACGCAACGGACTATAAACAGATACCCGCTAGCTTAAACCGTTCGCTCGCAATGCAAAATTCGTTGATTCACTGCGCGAGTGTGTCAATGAAACAAGACATGTCGGTTAAAAGTCTTACGGGAATTTCTGATTTACACGGCATATCTGCTTTTCTCGACTAATTACTCTAAAAACCGCTTTTCAGCGCCGAATTAATTTCTATTCTATGGGCATGACCGGTGCGACCCATCTGACCGGTAGGGCACACGGCGCTGCTGTAAGGGGCAGGGCGATGTGGTGTTTAAGCAATTCTTTGCAGTATTAGAGAAGGACATCGTCCATGGCAAAAATCCAAGGCATCACCGACATGTTGGGCATCTTTCCTTGCCTGGGCAGCGGCCGCAGAAGGCGTCGGCTCAGCTCTGACGAACTGAAACTGGTGGAGCGCTATCGAGAGCTTTCGGAAAGTGACCGGATCGCGATGCGGTATCTGGTGGATGCGATGCGGAGTGTTTCGCGGTTTTAAGAGAAGATAAAAAGGGGCGGACTGAGAAGTCCGCCCCTTTTTTATGGAATCAGCTTTACGTTTCCAGTACGGGATATGGCCGCTGGCCTTGCATCAACTCCGGCACATCCCGCCATTTGACCCACGCCTGCTGTTGCCAGTGCAGCAGCGGCACGGTGACGCCCGCCCAATGCATCGAGCTCAGGCTCGGGTGGTTTTCCACAGGGCTTGATTGGGTTTCGCGCAGCATCGGGATGACTTCATGGCTCAGCCACTGGCGCAGGTGTCGGTTTTCCGGGAGGAAGTGATGGACGAGCAGGGCGAACAGGCCAGACTCGCTGACCATCGCGCAATCGATGATTTCGCCGTCCCGACGCAGAAGGACATGGCGACGCTGATCGGGATCGAGTTTCAGGGTGAGGCGTTCGTTCAGGGGGTAACCCATCAAGCGACCGAGATCTTGCACGCAGAACCAGGCTTCGTGGTCTTGCATGAAGGCATGGAGGAAGCGGTTGTGGCGGGTGAAGATGATGGGGGTGAAGAAAGCAGAGCTTTCAGAAGGAATTTGTACGTCGTTAGGCATTTGTCGACTCCAATATCGAGAATAGAGCCGCCACTCAAATGAGCGCGGTTGCGCCATGTTGATTTTGTTCCGGCTTCGACACCGGGCCGCTGATTTCGCCGCCGAGCGAAAGCCTATCGGCTAGCCACCTACTACGCCAAGTCGGCTCTGTCGATACCTTCTGTAGGAAAGAGGATTTATCGCTGAGGGTCGTATCTGTAGGAAATGCCTGTTTTTGCAATGGCGCCAGCGAGACCGCCCCTCACCAGTGTTTTTTCCGTTATTTGTTTGAATCTTACGCATCGCTGCAGATGCCTGGCCCCTGGTTTCAGGGCTCAAAGGATTGCTATGAATAAAGGAGAATTCAATGAAGGTGTCTCTCAAGCAGATCAACGGCCCTTGGGATCAGGGCTGGGTGCTGGACAAACACATGGTAAGTAGTACCTTTCTTGGCAACGATGATCGCGGACACCCATGCTTCGATAATCAGCGTACTGAGATTGGTGAGGCGACCTACCAGCTCAAATACCAGAAGGATTGGACTCAGGTCAGTCCACTTGCCCAGGCAGTAGCGACAAATGTGTTCCCAAAACTGAACCAGGTCGGGTTTGTAGTGCCTATGCCCGCTTCAAATATTCGTCAGCGACAACCGGTGACTGAAGTTGCCCTGGCGTTGGGACGAATTATCGGTCGGCCGGTTTTCACGGATTTGCTTCGAAAAGCGACCACGGGAAAGTCGCTCAAGGATTTACATTCCAAAGCCGACAAGGTTGCCGCGATTGGAGACAGTTTCACTGTCAATGATGAAATCACCACCGATGGATGCTGGAATGTTTTGGTTGTAGATGATTTGTTTGATAGCGGAGCGTCGATGGACGCGGCCTGCGCTGTTCTGCGTAAATATCCGAAAGTAGGGAAAATTTACGTCGCAGCGCTAACTTGGAAGTGAATTCAATGACCACTGTATTTATTGCTGGCTCTATCAACATCAAGAACCTTGATCCGAAGGTTAAAGAGCGCATCAATAATATCGTCGCGTCAGATTTTGAGGTGGTGGTTGGGGATGCAGGTGGCGCCGATACCTCCATTCAGGAGTACCTGCTGAGTCTCGAACGATCCAGAACCACGGTGTTCTGCAGCGGTTCGGCGCCGAGGAACAACCTTGGGCATTGGCCCGCCAGAACAGTCGAGTCCAAACATTCGAAAGGGTCGAGAGCTTTCTTCACCGAGAAAGACGTCGTCATGGCCGAAGCAGCCGACTACGGTTTGATGATCTGGGACGCAAAGAGCACCGGCACGCTCAGCAACGTCATTGAGTTGTTGTCGAGAAAGAAGAAGACGCTTGTTTTCGTCAACAAGGAAAAGGAATTCAAAGTGGTCGGAGACGTCAATCAGCTCGAAGAGTTGATTGCATTCATGTCCGATCACGCCAAGCAAAAAGCCAACGAAAAAATCAAACTGTTCGATCGTATTTCCTTGCTGAAGCACGATCAGGCAGAGCTTTCTTTTTGATGGTTTTTCTCGGCTTTCCTGAACCCCGGCACCTTGTCGGTGCCGAGGTCAAAAACTCTTAGCGACTCACCTTCCAGGCATCCCCAGCCGGCGCCTTGCCATGGTCATACGGCTTGCCAATCCACATATAAACCAGGCCTGCTGGCGATGCTTTTAGTGCTTGAACATCACATGCCGAACCGTGGTGTAGTCCTCCAGCCCATACATGGACATGTCTTTCCCGTAGCCGGACAATTTCTGACCGCCATGGGGCATTTCGCTGACGAGCATGAAGTGCGTGTTCACCCACGTGCAGCCGTACTGCAAACGCGCCGACATGCGATGCGCGCGTCCTACATCCGCTGTCCACACCGAGGACGCGAGTCCGTAGTCCGAATCGTTGGCCCATTCCAGTGCCTGCGCTTCATCGGTGAACTTGGTCACGGAAACCACCGGCCCAAACACTTCGCGGCGGACGATCTCGTCGTCCTGCTGGGCATCGGCCAGCACGGTCGGCTCGAAGAAGAAACCATTGCCATCAACAGCCTTACCACCAGTGATCAAACGAATGTGCGACTGCGCCACAGCACGCTCGACAAACCCGGCAACGCGGTCGCGATGTTGCGCGGTGATCAACGGCCCCAGTTCAGTCGACGGATCATCCTGCAAGCCATACTTGATACTGCTGACCGCCGCGCCAAGCTTCTCGACAAACTTGTCGTAGATGCCTTGCTGCGCATAGATCCGGCACGCGGCAGTGCAATCCTGCCCGGCGTTGTAGAAGCCGAAGGTACGAATGCCCTCAACCGCCGCATCGATATCCGCGTCGTCGAAGATGATTACCGGCGCCTTGCCGCCCAGTTCCATGTGCATGCGTTTGACGCTGTCGGCGGTGCTGGAAATGATGTTGGCGCCCGTGGCGATGGAGCCGGTCAGCGAAACCATGCGCACTTTCGGATGCGTGACCAACGGACTGCCGACGGTAGGACCGCGACCAAATACCAGATTGAGAACACCAGCCGGGAAGATTTCCGACGCCAGTTCGGCCAGACGCAACGCAGTCAGCGGCGTTTGTTCCGACGGCTTGAGCACCACGGTATTACCGGCAGCCAGCGCCGGGGCGATTTTCCAGGCGACCATCATCAGCGGGTAGTTCCATGGCGCGATGGAAGCGATCACGCCGACCGGGTCGCGACGGATCATTGAGGTGTGGCCGGGCAGGTATTCGCCAGCGGCCGAGCCGCTCATGCAACGGCTGGCGCCGGCGAAGAAACGGAACACGTCGGCAATCGCCGGGATCTCGTCGTTGAGTGCGGCGCTGTAGGGTTTGCCGCAGTTGTCGGATTCCAGTTTGGCCAGTTCTTCGCCGTGGACCTCGATGGCATCGGCGAGTTTGAGCAGCAGCAACGAACGGTCTTTCGGCGCGGTTTGCGACCACTCGGCGAAGGCGTTGTCGGCGGCGCGCACGGCGGCATCGACTTGGGCTTCAGTGGCTTCGTTGATCTCTACCAGGACTTCGCCAAGTGAAGGGTTGAGCACCGGTTGCGCGGGGCCTTCGCCGTTGACCAGTTGGCCGTTGATCAAGAGTTTGGTTTGCATGGGTTTGTCCTCACTAACACTTTTATTGTTCTGCCGAAACCGGATTAAAACTGTGGGAGCGAGCCTGCTCGCGAAAGCGGTGTATCAGTCGACATCGATGTTGGATGTGACGGCCTCTTCGCGAGCAGGCTCGCTCCCACAGGGGATTTTTGGTGTTTGTTAGATATTTATTTACCGCCGCTACCGGCGACGCTCTCGCCACCGCGCGTCAGGTAATACGCGCCGAGGATCGGCAGCATCGTCACCATCATCACCAGCATCGCGACGACGTTGGTCACCGGCACATCCCGTGGTCGGCTCAGTTGATTGAGCAGCCACAACGGCAACGTGCGTTCATGCCCGGCGGTAAACGTGGTAACAATGATCTCGTCGAACGACAGCGCAAACGCCAACATGCCGCCAGCGAGCAACGCCGAGCTGAGATTCGGCAGGATGATGTAGCGAAAGGTCTGCCAGCCATCGGCGCCGAGATCCATCGAGGCCTCGATCAAACTGTGCGAAGTACGGCGCAGGCGGGCGATAACATTGTTGTAAACGATCACCACGCAGAAGGTCGCGTGGCCGACGATGATGGTGAACATCCCCGGCTCGATGCCCAGGGTCTTGAACGTCGCCAGCAAGGCGATCCCGGTGATGATCCCCGGCAGCGCAATCGGCAAAATCAGCATCAGCGAAATACCTTGTTTGCCGAAGAAATCGCGGCGGTACAACGCTGCTGAAGCCAAGGTGCCGAGCACCATCGCAATCAACGTGGCAATGGCGGCGATTTGTAGCGACAGCTTGATCGAATCCAAAACATCCGGCCGCGAAAACGCCACGCTGAACCAGTGCAACGTGAAGCCCTTCGGCGGAAAACTGAACGCGGCTTCCTCAGTGTTGAAGGCGTAAAGGAAGATGATCAGGATCGGGAAGTGTAGAAACACCAACCCGCCCCAGGCCGCGATCTTTAAGCCTAATGATGCTTTCTCAGAGTGCATCGAAAGCCCCCAGTCGTTTGACGATGGACAGGTAAACCGCGATCAACACAATCGGCACCAACGTAAACGCCGCCGCCATCGGCATATTGCCGATCGCACCTTGCTGCGCGTACACCATGCTGCCGACAAAGTAGCCCGGCGGCCCGACCAGTTGCGGCACGATGAAGTCGCCCAAGGTCAGCGAAAACGTGAAGATCGAACCGGCGGCAATGCCCGGAATCGACAGCGGCAAAATCACCTGCATAAAGGTCTGACGCGGCTTGGCACCAAGGTCGGCGGAGGCCTGCAACAGCGACGGCGGCAGACGTTCCAGCGAAGCCTGAATCGGCAAAATCATGAACGGCAGCCAGATGTACACAAACACCATGAACCGCCCCAGGTGCGAGGTCGACAAGGTGCTGCCGCCCACCCCGGGAATCCCCAGAATGAACTGCAACACCGGTTCCAATCCCAGGTGCTGCACGAACCACTGTGCCACGCCGCCCTTGGCCAGCAGCAACGTCCACGCATAGGCCTTGACGATGTAACTGGCCCACATCGGCATCATCACCGCGATGTAGAAAAACGCCTTGGTCTTGCCCGTGGTGTAGCGCGCCATGTAGTAGGCAATCGGAAACGCGACGATGGCACTGGCGATCGACACGACGATGGCCATGCTCAGTGTGCGCAGGATGATGTCGAAGTTCGACGGCTGAAACAGTGCGGCAAAATTCACCAGGGTCAGGTCAGGCGTGACCACCATGGTGAAGTCGTCAAAGGTGTAGAAACCCTGCCACAACAGCACCAGCAGCGAGCCGAGATAAATCGCGCCAAACCACAGCAGTGGTGGAACCAGCAGCATCGACAGATACAGGTTCGGCTTGCGGTAGAGCAGGTTGGAAAACCGGCGCAATGGCGGCGATGCAGTCATCGCGAGTGTGCTCATGTCACACCCCGCTCGCCACGGTGTCGTGCAACGGAATCATCGCTTCCCGCGCCCAACGCGCGCTCAGGCGCTGGCCGGTCTGGTGTTGTGCGCTGCTGTCGATCCACTGATTGTTGGCGTGGCTGATGCTCAGGGTCTGGCCGTTTTCCAGCTTCAATTCATAGCGCGTGGCGCTGCCCTGATATTGGATGTCATGGAGCAGGCCGCTGACTTCGATTTCGTGACTGGCGAGCGGGCCTTCGGCAAACCGCACGTGTTCCGGGCGGATCGAAAACGGCTGCGGATGGCCGCTGATTTCCCGGGCCAGATCGCCGCGAATCACGTTCGAGGTGCCGACGAATTCAGCGACAAACGTGGTGGTCGGTTTCATGTACAGATTGCGTGGTGTGTCGACTTGTTCGATGCGGCCCTTGTTGAATACGGCGACGCGATCGGACATCGACAGCGCTTCGGTTTGATCGTGGGTGACGAAGATGAAAGTGATGCCGAGCTGGCGTTGCAACTTCTTCAATTCACTTTGCATTTGCTCGCGAAGTTTCAGATCGAGCGCACCCAAAGGCTCATCGAGCAACAGCACGCGCGGACGATTGACCAAGGCGCGGGCGAGGGCGACACGCTGGCGCTGACCACCGGACAACTGCACCGGTTTACGTGCGCCGTAACCGCCGAGGGCGACCATGTCCAAGGCTTCTTCGGCGCGCTTGTGACGTTCGGTTTTGCCGACGCCTTTGACCTTCAAACCGTAGGCGACGTTGTCGAGGACGTTCATGTGCGGGAACAGTGCGTAATCCTGAAACACCGTGTTGACGTCACGTTGATACGGCGGCAAGCCGGCCGCTTCAGCACCGTGAATGCGGATCGAGCCGGCGCTCGGTTGTTCGAACCCGGCGATCAGGCGCAGGCAGGTGGTTTTGCCCGAGCCGGATGGGCCGAGCATGGAAAAGAACTCGCCGTCCTCGATATCGATGGAAACCCGGTCAACGGCCTTCACTTCGCCGAACTGCCGGGAAACGTTGGTGAACTGGACTGCAAGCGTCATGGTGCGGTGCTCCAAAAAGGCGAAGGCCGTCGCAGCGGCCCTGCCTGGACTTCTGAAAAATCTGAAACGTTTTACGGTTTGCTTAGCTCACACATTCGGCGGACGAGATGCGATCCGCTTTTAGCTCCCTCTCCCTCCGGGAGAGGGCGGGGGGTGAGGGTGGCTTTATTGGCCGTAGCTCTGAAATCAAGGGCAAGATCAAAAGCTACCCCCTCACCCCAGCCCTCTCCCCCAGGGGGGCGAGGGGGAAAGGGAGCTAGACCGAGGTGCTCCCGGGCTTAGCGGCCACCCATGATCGCGATGTAGTCCTGAGTCCAGCGGCTATACGGCACGAACTTGCCGCCTTCAGCCTGCGGGGTTTTCCAGAAGGCGATCTTGTCGAACTGGTCGAAACCGTTGGTCTTGCAACCTTCAGCGCCAAGCAATTCGCTCTCTTTACACGCCGCGGGAACGGCTGGCAACGAACCAAACCAAGCCGCCACATCACCCTGGACTTTCGGCTTCAGCGACCAGTCCATCCACTTGTACGCGCAGTTCGGGTGCTTGGCCTCGGCGTGTAACATGGTGGTATCAGCCCAACCCGTGGCGCCTTCTTTCGGAATGGTCGACGCGATGGGCTGCTTCTCGTTCATCAAACCGTTGACCTGATACGGCCATGCGCTCGACGCCACTACGCCTTCGTTTTTGAAGTCGCTCATCTGCACCGTGGTGTCGTGCCAGTAGCGGTGGATCAGCGGCTGCTGCGCGCGCAGCAGGTCGAGCACGGCTTTGTACTGATCTTCGGTGAGTTGGTACGGATCCTTGATGCCCAGTTCAGGCTTTGTCGATTTCAGATACAGCGCCGCATCGGCGATGTAGATCGGGCCGTCATACGCTTGCACGCGACCCTTGTTCGGCTTGCCGTCGGGCAGATCCTGCGCGGCGAACACCACGCTCCAACTGCTCGGTGCGGTCTTGAATACGTTGGTGTTGTACATCAGCACGTTCGGGCCCCACTGGTACGGGGTGCCGTAAGTCTGCTGGTTGACCACGTACCACGGCGCATCTTTGAGGCGCGGGTCGAGGGTGTTCCAGTTCGGGATCAACGCGGTGTTGATCGGTTGCACACGCTTGCCGACGATCAACCGCAGCGACGCATCGCCCGACGCGGTGACCAGGTCATAACCGCCCTTGGCCATCAGGCTGACCATTTCGTCGGAGGTTGCAGCGGTCTTCACATTGACCTTGCAGCCGGTTTCTTTTTCGAAACCGGTGACCCAGTCGTAAGCCTTGTCGCTCTCGCCACGTTCGATGTAACCCGGCCACGCAACGATATCCAGCTGACCTTCGCCAGCGCCGACAGCCTTAAGCGGCTCGGCAGCTTGCAGGCTGGCGCTGGCCAGCAGGGCCGTGGTGATTGCACTGAGCAATGCGGTCTTGTGCACGAACATGGTTGAACCCTCTTCTTTAAATTATGGTCGGGGCAGTTGTGAACGCGGTGAAGCATGCCGTTGACGGCTTGTTATTAGCGTAGTCAGAGATGCTGGCCGTGGCGGGCCATGATGTGCCGCACCACGCTGTAGTCCTGCAGCGAATCACTGGATAAGTCTTTGCCGTAACCCGAACGTTTCAGACCGCCGTGGGGCATTTCGCTGACCAGCATGAAATGACTGTTGATCCACGTGCAGCCGTACTGCAAGCGCGCGGCGACTTGCATCGCCTTGTCCAGGTTCTGTGTCCAAACAGATGAGGCGAGGCCGTATTCGGAGTCGTTGGCCCAGTCGACGGCTTGCGCGAGTTCGTCAAAACGGGTCACGGTGACCACCGGGCCGAACACTTCGCGCTGAACGATTTCGTCGCTCTGTTTGCAACCGGCGAGCAACGTCGGTTGATAGTAGAAACCGGCGCCGGAATGCACCGCCGCACCGGTCACGCGTTCAATGTGCGGCTGACCGAGGGCGCGCTCGACGAAACTGGCCACGCGGTCACGCTGGCGGGTGCTGATCAGCGGGCCGATCTCGTTGTCAGCGTCGCGTTTGCCGGCGAAGCGCAGGCTGCTGACGGCGGCGCCGAGTTCGGCGACCAGCTTGTCGTGAATCCCGGCCTGCGCGTAGATCCGGCACGCGGCGGTGCAGTCCTGCCCGGCGTTGTAGTAACCGTAAGTGCGCACGCCCTCGACCACAGCCTGGATGTCGGCGTCATTGCAGACGATCACCGGGGCTTTGCCACCGAGTTCGAGGTGCGTGCGTTTCAGGGTTTTCGCCGCGGCTTGCAGGATTTTCTGGCCGGTGACGATATCGCCGGTCAGCGAGACCATGCGCACTTTCCCGTGGCCGACCAAATGACTGCCAACGCCTTCGCCGCCACCGCAGATGATGTTGATCACCCCGCGCGGGAGGATTTCGGCCAGCGCTGGCGCCAGGGCGAGGATCGACAGAGGTGTGTGTTCGGACGGTTTGAACACCAGCGTGTTGCCGGCGGCGAGGGCCGGGGCGATTTTCCACGCGGCCATCATGATCGGGTAATTCCACGGTGCGATCGAGGCGACCACGCCAATCGGATCGCGACGGACCATGCTGGTGTAGCCCGGCAGGTACTCGCCGCTGAGCTGACCGGTCTGGCAACGCACGGCGCCGGCGAAGAAACGGAACACATCGACAGTCGCCGTCAGATCGTCCTGACGCGCCAGGTGCAAAGGTTTGCCGCAATTCAGCGATTCGAGACGGGCGAGGTGGTCAGCGTGTTTTTCAACGGCGTTGGCGATGTCGAGCAGCAGGTTGGAACGTTGCTGCGGCGTGGTGCGGGACCACTCGGCAAAGGCTCGGTGGGCAGCGAGGATGGCGGCTTCGACTTGCTCGTTGCTCGCCTCGGCGATGTGCGTGAGAATTTCACCGGTCGCCGGGTTGAGAATCGGCTCGACAAAACCTTCCCCAGCGACCAGTTCGCCATCGATCAACAACGCGGTACACATCGGGGTCTGCGCGCCAGCCATTTTCCGCGATCTCTTTTCTTGTGTGGCCATTGTTGCTCCCTGATATCGGGAGCCGACCGTCTTATAGATGCAGCAAGACTAGTGCGCGGCTCCGAGGTCGACAAATTCTAAATACTGAAGGCAGCATTCGATTAAATAGATGGCTTGCGCCCGCCGTGAGGTTGTTCGCGGGCCACGGTCAGGAAGGGGTCGACCAATGCGGGGCGCGCGGTGCCGCGGCGCCAGGCCAGGCCAACGTCCAGCGTCTGGTTGAGGTCGGCGATGGGCCGCGCTTCGATGATGTCGCCTTCCAGTGACCAGGGGCGATAAGTCATGTCCGGCTGAATCGACACGCCCAAACCGGCGGCGACCAGACTTCGCACGGCCTCGGTGGACGCGGTTCTCAGGGTTATTTTTGGTTGCAGCCCGACGCCGCGCCACAAGCGTTGGGCATTGCGATCCATTTCATCGACGTTGAGTTGAATCAACGGTTCGCGGGAGACGTCGGCGAGGTTGATGCTGTCGTGCTCCAGCAGTGGATGCTGGGCCGGGAGCCACAAACGGTGCGGTGAGTGGGTCAGTACTTCAGTCTGCAAAGCGTGGCGATCTTCGAGGTTGGAGAGGATCAACACGCCGACATCGATCTCGCCACTGACCAGCAAATGCTCGATGTAAGGGCGCTCGTCTTCCATCACGCGGATTTCGACGTTGGGGTAGGCACGTTGAAACCGGGTAAGCAAATCTGCCAGGTAATAACCGGCGACCAGACTGGTCACGCCGACGATCAACTGCCCGGCGACCTGATCGGTGCTCTGTTGCAGGCTGCGCTTGGCGTTGTCCACGGTCGCCAGAATCAGGTGCGCTTGGCGTAGGAATTGATGACCTTGGTGTGTCAGCGTCATGCCCTTGGCGTGGCGGCTGAACAGGCTGACGCCGATTTCCTCCTCCAGTTGCTGGATCGCCAGGGTCAGGGTCGATTGGGAAATGAATGCGGTTTGCGCAGCGGCGGAGATCGAGCCCGTTTCGGCCACGGCGATGAAGTGACGGATCTGACGCAGGGTCATCATGAGAAGGGTACCCAGTGGGCGGTTTTTATAGATTGGCCTGAGTGTATATCTATTTTCACGAAGGGCCGCTGCGGGGCAAGCAACATCTGGAAGCACACTCGCAGGTCGGACAGGGGCACTTTCGAACTAGGCTGAGGGCCATATAGATCCGGATAACCCCTGTTTGGAGGCGGAACATGAACACCCGTGGATTGCTCGATCAACTGCTCAAGTCTGGGCAGGATCTTTTGCAGAACAAGGCTGGCGGAGCGCAGAACAAAACGGCTGGCGGTGGCTTGGGCGGTTTGCTCGGCGGCGCTTCAGGCTCCAGTGGCCTCGGCAGTCTGCTGTCAGGTGCAGGTGGCGGTGCATTGGCGGCTGGCGCGATGGGCCTGTTGCTCGGTAACAAGAAAGTGCGCAAGGTCGGCGGCAAAGTTGCGATCTACGGCGGGCTCGCAGCGCTTGGCGTACTGGCCTACAAAGCCTACGGCAACTACAACGCCCAGAAAGGCACCGCTCCACAAAGCGAACCGCAAACCCTCGATCGCTTACCGCCGGCGCAAGCCGAGCAGCACAGTCAGGCCATTCTCAAAGCGCTGGTCGCTGCTGCCAAAGCCGACGGCCATATCGATGATCGCGAGCGCCAACTGATCGAAGGCGAATTCACCAAGCTCGACAACGATCAGGAGCTACAGCACTGGCTGCACGCGGAACTCAACAAACCTCTCGACCCGACTGACGTGGCCCGCGCCGCGAGTACGCCGGAGATGGCGGCTGAGATGTACATCGCCAGCGTGATGCTGGTGGATGAGGAGAACTTCATGGAGAAGAGCTATCTGGATGAACTGGCGCGCCAGTTGAAGCTCGAGCCGGGTTTGAAGGTGGAGCTGGAAAAGCAAGTGCGCATCGCATCGGTGTAAACCTGGTTGGCCCCTTCGCGAGCAAGCTCGCTCCCACCGGGTATTGCCTTCCGGTGTGGGAGCGAGCTTGCTCGCGAAGGCATTTTCCGCCGCACAGCGACGGCAATGACCATTCCATCGCCCCTTTTTGCCATTACCCCACTGGCACGCCCACCCGCAATTGTCGGACATTCCCACCCCAGAGCCTTCCCGCAAACCACTGCGGACAGGCCCGAGGGTCAAAAGCGTCTTATAAATGAAACACCGCCCTCGGCTATACTCCCCGCATTTCGATCAGGCACGAGGAATCACTGTGAAGAACTGGACGTTGCGCCAACGCATTTTGGCGAGCTTTGCGGTGATTATCGCCATTATGTTGCTGATGGTCGTCGTCTCTTATTCGCGACTGTTGAAGATTGAAACCAGTGAAAACAGCGTGCGCGATGACGCGATTCCCGGCGTCTATTACAGCTCGATGATCCGTGGCGCCTGGGTCGACAGCTATCTGCAGACGCAAGAGTTGCTCGGGCTCAAGGAAGGCGAGGGGATTTCCAGCGAGGACGCGGCGGACTACAAAGCCTTCGAGGCGCGTTTGCAGGAGCAGATGGCCAACTATCGCAAGACCATGGCGACCGACGAGGATCGTGTCGAGTTCGCCGCGTTCGAGAAGTATCACGACGCCTACATCCAGATTCAGGATGCCGTGCTGGATCTGCACAAACGCAACCTGGAAGCGGACGCGGTCAGGATGTTCCACGACAAGCTCACGCCAGCCTGGTATTCCGGGCGTATGAAGCTCAACGACATCATCGGCGAAAACAAGAAAGTCGCCGACCAGGCCATGAACAATATCGATGACGCTGTGGCCGCGGCCAAAGTCAGCATGTTCATTTCCCTGTTGGTCGCGGTTCTGGCCGCCGGCCTGTGCGGCCTGTTGTTGATGCGCGCAATCATGGCGCCGATGAACCGCATCGTGCAGATCCTCGAAACCATGCGCACTGGCGACCTCAGTTCGCGCCTGAACCTTGAGCGCAAGGACGAGTTCGGCGCCGTCGAAACCGGCTTCAACGACATGATGACCGAGCTGACTGCGTTGGTGTCGCAGGCACAGCGCTCGTCGGTGCAGGTGACCACCTCGGTGACCGAGATCGCCGCCACCTCCAAGCAACAACAAGCCACCGCCACCGAAACCGCCGCGACGACCACTGAGATTGGCGCGACCTCCCGTGAGATTGCGGCCACTTCGCGCGATCTGGTGCGCACCATGACCGAAGTCTCCACCGCCGCCGATCAGGCCTCGGTGCTGGCCGGCTCCGGCCAGCAAGGTCTGGCGCGCATGGAAGACACCATGCACTCGGTGATGGGCGCAGCGGACCTGGTCAACGCCAAACTGGCGATCCTCAATGAGAAGGCCGGCAACATCAACCAGGTGGTGGTGACCATCGTCAAGGTTGCCGACCAGACCAACCTGTTGTCGCTCAACGCGGCGATTGAAGCCGAGAAGGCCGGTGAGTACGGTCGCGGCTTTGCCGTGGTCGCCACGGAAGTTCGGCGTCTGGCGGATCAGACCGCGGTCGCCACCTACGACATCGAACAAATGGTTCGCGAGATCCAGTCGGCGGTGTCGGCGGGTGTCATGGGCATGGACAAATTCTCCGAAGAGGTGCGTCGCGGTATGTCCGAAGTGCAGCAGGTCGGTGAACAGCTGTCGCAGATCATCCATCAGGTGCAGGCGCTGGCGCCACGGGTGCTGATGGTCAACGAAGGTATGCAGGCTCAGGCCACCGGTGCCGAGCAGATCAACCACGCGCTGGTGCAATTGGGCGACGCCAGCAGCCAGACCGTCGAGTCGTTGCGTCAGGCCAGTTTCGCCATCGACGAACTGAGCCAGGTGGCCGTCGGGCTGCGCAGCGGCGTTTCGCGATTCAAAGTCTGATGAGCGACATCATCGCCAAACGCAGCGCCGCGCAGGTGGCGAAGCCGGCGTTGTTCCTGCTGTTTCGCATCGGCAGCGAGCGTTACGCCCTGCGCGCCACCGAAGTGGCGGAGGTGCTGCCACGTCTGCCGTTGAAGCCGATCGCGCGGGCGCCACAGTGGGTGGCCGGCGTGTTCGCCTATCGCGGCGCGGTAGTTCCGGTGATTGACCTCAGCGCATTGACCTTCGGCCATCCCGCCGAAGCGCGCACCAGTACGCGGCTGGTGCTGGTGAATTACCAGCCTGATGAGTCGCAACCGGCGCAATGGCTCGGACTGATTCTGGAACAGGCCACCGACACCCTGCGCTGCCATCCTCATGAGTTTGCGCCCTACGGCCTCGACAACCGCGAGGCGCCCTACCTCGGCCCGGTTCGCGAAGATGCTCAGGGGTTGGTGCAGTGGGTACGGGTCAATGACCTGCTTGATGATGCCGTGCGCCGTTTGCTGTTCCCCGATCCGCCGCTCAATCCGGCGCAGCTTGAGGCGCAGGCATGAATAGCGATCAGCGCTTTTTCGACTTTCTCAAGGAACGCATCGGTCTCGATGTCACCTCGGTCGGCCCGGCGATCATCGAGCGCGCCGTGCGTCAGCGCACGACGCTCTCGCAAGCGGCGCATGCCGATGAGTATTGGCTGTTGCTGCAAGGCTCGCGGGAAGAACAGCAAGCGCTGATCGAGGCGGTGATCGTCCCGGAAACCTGGTTTTTCCGCTATCCGGAATCCTTCGCGACGCTGGGCAAACTGGCGCGTAAACGCCTTGGCGAACTGAACAATATGCGTGCGCTGCGCATCCTCAGTTTGCCGTGTTCCACGGGCGAAGAACCCTATTCGATTGCCATGGCCTTGCTCGATGCCGGGCTCAAGCCGCATCAGTTCAAGGTCGACGGCATGGATGTCAGCCCGCTGTCGGTGGACAAGGCTCGACGTGCGTTGTACGGCAAGAATTCGTTTCGCGGCCAGGATCTGGACTATCGCGAGCGGCATTTCACGCCTGAGCAGGACGGTCATCGGGTCAACGAGAATGTCCGTGAGCAAGTGCGTCTGCAGGTCGGCAATGTGCTCGATCCAACGCTGTTGGCCAGTGAGCCGGCGTTCGATTTCGTGTTCTGCCGCAATCTCTTGATCTACTTCGATCAGCCGACCCAGAAGCAGGTGTTCGAAGTGCTCAAACGCCTGACTCATGTCGATGGCGTGCTGTTTATCGGTCCGGCCGAGGGCAGTCTGCTCGGGCGTTTGGGCATGCGTTCGATCGGCATCCCGCAATCCTTTGCCTTCAGCCGCCACAGCGACCCGCACCCCGAGCCGTTGCCGACGCCTAAACCCGTCACATTGCCTGTCAGCCTACCGCCGCGCAGCACACCGCCAGCGGTGGTGCGCCAGCGACCGTTTGCCTCCGTGACGCCTTTGCCTGTTTCCGGCAAAGCGAGCAACCCGGACGCAGCGACCTTGCTGGCCAGTATCGCCGCGCTGGCCAACGAAGGCAAAAGCGCCGAAGCCCGGGCTGCCTGCGAACAGTATCTGCGCAGTCATGAACCGGTGGCTCAGGTGTTTTACTGGCTCGGCTTGCTCAGCGATGTCGCTGGCCTGACGCTGGAAGCCCAAGGTTTCTACCGCAAGGCGCTGTATCTCGAACCGCAACATCCCGAAGCGTTGATGCACCTGGCCGCGTTGCTGCAGGCTCAGGGCGACAGCGTCGGAGCCAGACGATTGCAGGAGCGCGCCGCCCGCAGTGGCCGCACCGCTGACAGTGAGCGTAACCGATGATCCCGTCCGACACCTTGAACGTCACCCACGAAGACGCCCGGGCCATCGATGATTGCTGGAATCGCATCGGCATCCATGGCGACAAGTCCTGTCCGCTGCTGGACGAGCACATTCATTGCCGCAACTGCTCGGTGTATTCCGCCGCTGCCACGCGTCTGCTCGATCGATATGCGTTGCAGCAGGACGAGCGCGATCCGGTGGCCACGGCCGTTGAAACGGACGTGAAAACCCGTTCGCTGTTGATGTTCCGTCTCGGCGAAGAATGGCTGGGGCTGGCGACACGCAGCCTCGTTGAAGTCGCGCCGCTGCAGGCGATTCACTCGTTGCCGCACCAGCGCTCGCGAGCCTTGCTTGGCGTGGCGAATGTGCGCGGCGCGCTGGTGGCGTGTCTGTCACTGGTCGAACTGCTCGATCTGGATGGCAGCGTTACGCCGACCACCAGCGGGCGAATCATGCCGCGTATGTTGATCATCGCCGCCCATGGCGGGCCAGTCGTGGTGCCGGTGGATGAGGTCGACGGTATTCATGCCATCGACGAGCGAATCCTCGACGCTGCATCGCAGTCCGGCGCGCAAACCAGTGCCAGATACACCCGTGGCGTTCTGCAATATCGCGGTCGCAGCCTGCGCTGGCTGGATGAAGAACAGCTGTTGTCCGCCGTGACCCGGAGCCTCACATGACCCCCGAGCAAATGCGCGACGCCTCCTTGCTGGAGCTGTTCAGCCTCGAAGCCGAAGCCCAGACCCAGGTGCTCAGCGCCGGGCTGCTGGCGCTGGAGCGTAATCCGACCCAGGCCGATCAACTGGAATCGTGCATGCGTGCGGCGCACTCGCTCAAAGGTGCGGCGCGAATCGTCGGCATCGACAGCGGCGTCAGCGTTGCTCATGTGATGGAAGATTGCCTGGTCAGCGCACAGGAAGGGCGCTTGTTGCTGCGGCCAGAGCACATTGATGCGCTGTTGCAGGGCACCGATTTGCTGATGCGCGTTGCTACGCCGACGAATGCGCCGCAGCCAAGTGATATCGAAGCTTACGTGGCATTGATGGCGGGTTTGCTTGACCCTTCGACGCCGCCGGCAACGCTCGCAGCGCCGCCGATGGCCGAGTTGCAATTTCAAGCGCCGCCGGTGTTTGAACCCGCGCCAGCTCCGATCATGGACGCGCCGGTCGAATCCTCCGAATCGGCGCCACGCAAGAACAAACGCACCACCGAAGGTGGCGAACGCGTCTTGCGTGTCACCGCCGAGCGTCTGAACAGCCTGCTCGATCTGTCGAGCAAATCGCTGGTGGAAACCCAGCGCCTCAAGCCGCATCTGGCGACCATGCAACGCCTCAAACGCATGCAGAACAACGGTCTTCGCGCGTTGGAAAACCTCAACGTGCACCTCAAGGAACACGCGCTGAGTCTGGAGGCGCTGGAAGCCTTGGAAGACGCGCGGCGTTTGCTCGCCGAATCCCAGCAACTGCTGAGCGAGAAAAACGCCGAACTCGACGAATTTGCCTGGCAGGCCAGCCAGCGCGCGCAAGTGCTCTACGACACCGCGCTGGCGTGCCGCATGCGGCCCTTCGCCGATGTGCTGACCGGTCAAGTGCGCATGGTGCGGGATCTGGGTCGCAGCCTCGGCAAACAGGTACGCCTGGAGATCGAAGGCGAAAAGACCCAGGTCGACCGCGACGTGCTGGAGAAACTCGAAGCACCGCTGACGCATTTGCTGCGCAACGCCGTTGATCACGGCATCGAAACCCCTGAGCAGCGTCTGCTTAAAGGCAAATCAGAAGAGGGCCTGATCCGCCTGCGCGCCTCGCATCAGGCTGGTCTGCTGGTGCTGGAACTGAGCGATGACGGCAACGGTGTCGATCTGGAAAAAGTCCGCCGCAGCATCGTCGAACGGCAGCTATCCCCAGCTGAAACCGCCGCGCAGTTGAGCGAAGAAGAACTGCTGACCTTCCTGTTCCTGCCCGGCTTCAGCCTGCGCGACACGGTCACTGAAGTGTCCGGGCGCGGCGTCGGCCTCGATGCCGTTCAGCATATGGTTCGTCAGTTGCGCGGTGCGGTGGTGTTGGAGCAGGCGGCGGGCGAGGGCAGTCGCTTTCATCTGGAAGTGCCGCTCACCTTGTCGGTGGTGCGCAGCCTGGTCGTCGAAGTCGGCGAAGAGGCGTATGCCTTCCCACTGGCGCACATCGAGCGCATGTGTGATCTGGCCCCGGACGACATCGTGCAGGTCGAAGGCCGTCAGCATTTCTGGCACGAAGGCCAGCACGTCGGGCTGGTCGCGGCCAGCCAGTTGCTCAACCGCCCGGCCAGCCAGAACAGCGGCGAAACCCTTAAAGTCGTGGTGATTCGCGAGCGCGATGCAGTTTACGGCGTTGCCGTCGAACGCTTCATCGGCGAGCGCACCCTGGTGGTCTTGCCACTCGATGAGCGTCTGGGCAAAGTGCAGGACATCTCCGCGGGGGCGTTGCTCGACGACGGCTCGGTGGTGCTGATCGTCGATGTCGAAGACATGCTGCGTTCGGTGGACAAACTGCTCAATACCGGGCGCCTTGAGCGCATCGCCCGCCACGGCAATCAGGCTGCTGAGGCAGCGCGTAAACGGGTGCTGGTGGTCGACGATTCGCTGACCGTGCGCGAGTTGCAACGCAAGCTGCTGCTCAATCGCGGCTACGACGTCGCGGTGGCGGTGGACGGTATGGACGGGTGGAACGCGCTGCGTTCAGAGGACTTCGATTTGCTGATCACCGACATCGATATGCCGCGCATGGACGGCATCGAGCTGGTCACATTGCTGCGTCGCGACAACCGTCTGCAATCGCTGCCGGTGATGGTCGTGTCGTACAAGGATCGCGAAGAGGATCGCCGCCGTGGACTCGATGCCGGGGCGGACTATTATTTAGCCAAAGCCAGTTTTCATGACGACGCCCTGCTCGACGCAGTGGTCGAGCTCATCGGAGGAGCGCGCGCATGAAGATCGCAATCGTCAACGATATGCCCATGGCGGTCGAGGCGTTGCGCCGAGCGCTGGCCTTCGAGCCGGCGCATCAGGTGCTCTGGGTCGCCAGAAATGGCGCAGAGGCAGTGCAACTGTGCGCTGAAAACACCCCGGATCTGATTCTGATGGACCTGATCATGCCGGTGATGGACGGTGTCGAAGCCACTCGCCGGATCATGGCCGAAAGCCCGTGCGCCATCGTTATCGTGACCGTTGACCGTCAACAGAACGTGCACCGTGTCTTCGAAGCCATGGGTCACGGCGCGCTGGACGTGGTCGATACTCCGGCCCTCGGCGTCGGTGATGCTCGGGAAGCAGCAGCGCCTTTGTTGCGCAAAATTCTCAATATTGGCTGGCTGATCGGCGATAAGCCGCAACGTTCGCGGCCGGCGCCGACGGCTCAGCGCAGCTCTGCCTCATGTAAGCGGCTGGTGGCGATCGGCTCATCGGCAGGTGGGCCAGCGGCGCTGGAGGTGTTGCTCAAGGGCTTGCCGAAGGATTTCTCGGCGGCGATCGTACTGGTGCAGCATGTCGACCAGGTGTTTGCTGCCGGCATGGCCGAATGGCTGGCCAGCGCCAGCGGCCTCGATGTGCGTCTGGCCCGCGAGGGCGAACCGCCGCAGGCCGGCGCCGTGTTGCTGGCCGGCACCAACCACCATATTCGCTTATTGAAAAACGGCACGCTGGCCTACACCGCCGAGCCGGTCAACGAGATCTACCGACCCTCGATCGACGTGTTTTTCGAGAGTGTTGCCAGCTATTGGAATGGCGACGCGATCGGGGTTTTATTGACCGGGATGGGACGTGACGGCGCGCAAGGGCTTAAGCTCATGCGCCAACAGGGTTATCTGACCATCGCGCAGGATCAGCAAAGCAGTGCGGTGTATGGCATGCCCAAGGCCGCTGCGGCCATTGATGCCGCCGTAGAAATACGTCCACTGGAAAGAATAGCGCCACGATTGCAGGAGATTTTCCCCAAATGATCAGGTCAATCCGCAATCCTGGCCCCCGCAGTACTCAGGTGACCGCCCATGAATGACTTACAGATCGACGACATTAAAACCGACGAAAACGCCGCCATGGTGTTGTTGGTGGACGATCAGGCGATGATCGGCGAAGCCGTGCGCCGTGGGCTGTCGAATCAGGAAAATATCGACTTCCACTTCTGCTCCGACCCGCAGCAGGCCATTGCCCAGGCGGTGCGGATCAAACCGACGGTGATCCTGCAGGACCTGGTGATGCCCGGCCTTGATGGCCTGAGCCTGGTGCGCGAATACCGCAATCACCCGGCGACCAAGGACATCCCGATCATCGTCCTGTCGACCAAGGAAGACCCGCTGATCAAAAGCGCGGCGTTTTCCGCCGGGGCCAACGATTATCTGGTGAAACTGCCAGACACCATCGAACTGGTGGCGCGCATCCGCTATCACTCGCGGTCTTACATGACGTTGTTGCAGCGCGATGCCGCGTACCGCGCGCTGCGGGTCAGTCAGCAGCAGTTGCTCGACACCAATCTGGTGCTGCAACGCTTGATGAACTCCGATGGCTTGACCGGGCTGTCCAACCGCCGCCATTTCGACGAGTACCTGGAACTGGAGTGGCGCCGCTCGTTGCGCGATCAGAGCCAGTTGTCGCTGCTGATGATCGACGTCGATTACTTCAAGTCCTACAACGACAGCTTTGGTCACGTTGAAGGCGATGAAGCGCTGCGCAAGGTCGCCACGGCGATCCGCGAGGCCAGCGCACGACCGTCGGATCTGCCGGCGCGTTATGGCGGTGAGGAATTTGTGCTGGTGCTGCCGAACACCTCGCCGGGCGGCGCGCGGCTGGTGGCGGAGAAACTGCGCCAGACCGTGGCCTCGCTGAAAATTCCGCACAACACCCCGGCGGAAGGGGCGAGTCTGACCATCAGTATTGGTCTGGCGACCATGGTGCCGCAGGCGGGCAGTGATTGCCGGTTGCTGATTTCGGCGGCGGATCGTGGCCTGTACCTGGCGAAGAACAATGGCCGTAATCAGGTCGGAATCGAGTAAGCGCTTACCCTCACCCCAGCCCTCTCCCGGAGGGAGAGGGGGCCGATCGAGGTGTCTGGCGCTGTACATCGACCTGATCGACCGAGTCGATCATGGATCTTCAAGCGTGGCGATTCCGGATTCGGCATTACCATTTCAAGTCGGCGTACCTCTTGAATATCCCCCAATCAGTCCCCTCTACCTCTGGGAGAGGGCTAGGGTGAGGGCAGGCCCACACGCCAATTTCCGCCTGAAAGCCTTGGCGATCATGGATTCGGCAAAGTCCTTTCACGTCGGCGTATCTCCCGAACATCCACCGATCGGTCCCCTCTACCTCTGGGAGAGGGCTAGGGTGAGGGCAGGCCCATACGCCAATTTCCGCCTGAAAGCCTTGGCGATCTTGGATTCGGCAAAGCCCTTTCACGTCGGCGTACCTCCCGAACATCCCCCAATCAATCCCCTCTACCTCTGGGAGAGGGTTAGGGTGAGGGCAAAGGCTTTAATGATCCCCACACCCGCCAGACGGGCTGCCGTCACAGCCTGATTACGTTATACTCGCCGGCTTTCAAAAGTTCGCCAACGAGTGCTGCCCGTCATGGAAATCAACCCGATCCTGAACACCATCAAGGACCTGTCCGAGCGCTCCGAAACTATTCGGGGGTATCTTTGACTACGATCAAAAGCATGAGCGTCTGACTGAAGTCAATCGCGAGCTTGAAGATCCGAGCGTCTGGAACAAACCTGAATACGCCCAGGAACTGGGTCGCGAGCGCGCTGCGCTGGCACAGATCGTCGACACCCTCGATGAACTGAACGCCGGTCTGGCCGATTGCCGCGACCTGCTGGACATGGCCGTCGAAGAAAACGACGAAGGCGCAGTGGGCGATGTCGTCGCCGAGCTGGCCCGTCTCGAGGAAAACCTGGCCAAGCTGGAATTCCGCCGCATGTTCAGCCATGAAATGGACCCGAACAACGCGTACCTGGACATCCAGGCCGGTTCCGGCGGCACTGAAGCCCAGGACTGGGCCAACATCCTGCTGCGCATGTACCTGCGCTGGGCGGACAAACGCGGTTTCGATGCCACCATCATGGAACTGTCCGCCGGTGAAGTCGCCGGTATCAAAGGTGCGACCGTGCACATCAAGGGCGAATACGCCTTTGGCTGGCTGCGTACCGAGATCGGCGTACACCGTCTGGTGCGCAAGAGCCCGTTCGACTCCGGCAACCGTCGTCACACTTCGTTCTCCGCGGTTTTCGTTTCGCCAGAGATTGACGACAAGGTGGAAATCGAAATCAACCCGGCAGACCTGCGGATCGACACCTATCGTTCCTCGGGTGCCGGTGGTCAGCACGTAAACACCACAGACTCGGCTGTACGTATCACCCACGTACCGACCAACACCGTGGTCAGCTGCCAGAACGAACGTTCCCAGCACGCCAACAAGGACACCGCCATGAAAATGCTGCGGGCCAAGTTGTACGAGCAGGAAATGCAGAAACGCAACGCCGCGTCGCAAGCGCTGGAAGACACCAAGTCGGACATCGGCTGGGGTCACCAGATTCGCTCGTATGTGCTCGATGCGTCGCGGATCAAGGATCTGCGCACCAACATCGAACGCAGCGACTGCGACAAGGTACTCGACGGCGACATCGACGAATACCTGTATGCCAGCCTGAAATCCGGGCTGTAAAAGACGCAATACAGCATCGGCTGATTCAACCCGATCCCTGTAGGAGCCAGCCTGCTGGCGATCCCCGGGCCGCAAGGCCCGGGGGCAACGAACCTGATGGAATATCTAAAGACATGAGCGACCAACAACTCGACCCGCAAGCCCTGCAACAGGAAGAAAACTCCCTGATCGCCCTGCGCAAGGAAAAGCTGGCTGCCGAGCGCGCCAAGGGCAACGCCTTCCCGAACGACTTCCGCCGCGAAAACTACTGCGAAGATCTGCAGAAGAAATACGCGGACAAGACCAAGGAAGAGCTGGCAGAGGCTGCAATCCCGGTCAAGGTTGCCGGTCGCATCATGCTCAACCGTGGCTCGTTCATGGTGATCCAGGACATGACCGGTCGCATCCAGGTCTACGTCAACCGTAAAACCCTGTCGGAAGACACCCTGGCCGCGGTGAAAACCTGGGACATGGGCGACATCATTGCCGCCGAAGGCACCCTGGCGCGTTCCGGCAAGGGCGACCTGTACGTTGAGATGACCAGCGTGCGTCTGCTGACCAAATCGCTGCGTCCGCTGCCGGACAAGCACCACGGCCTGACCGACACCGAACAGCGCTACCGCCAGCGCTACGTTGACCTGATCGTCAACGAAGAAGTGCGTCAGACCTTCCGCGTCCGTTCGCAAGTGATCGCGCACATCCGCAGCTTCCTGATGAAGCGCGACTTCCTCGAAGTCGAAACGCCGATGCTGCAAACCATTCCGGGCGGCGCCGCGGCCAAACCGTTCGAAACCCACCACAACGCGCTGGACATGGAAATGTTCCTGCGTATCGCGCCAGAGCTGTATCTGAAGCGTCTGGTGGTCGGTGGCTTTGAAAAGGTTTTCGAGATCAACCGCAACTTCCGTAACGAAGGCGTTTCGACTCGTCACAACCCTGAATTCACCATGTTGGAGTTCTACCAGGCGTACGCCGACTACGAAGACAACATGGACCTGACCGAAGAACTGTTCCGTGAGCTGGCGCAGCTGGTTCTGGGCAGCACCGACGTGCCGTACGGCGACAAGGTGTTCCACTTCGGCGAGCCGTTCGTGCGCCTGTCGGTGTTCGACTCGATCCTCAAGTACAACCCTGAGCTGACTGCCGATGATCTGAACGACATCGACAAGGCTCGCGCCATCGCCAAGAAGGCCGGCGCCAAGGTGCTGGGCTTCGAAGGTCTGGGCAAGCTGCAGGTGATGATTTTCGAAGAACTGGTCGAGCACAAGCTGGAACAGCCGCACTTCATCACCCAGTACCCGTTCGAAGTGTCGCCGCTGGCGCGTCGTAACGATGACAACCCGAACGTCACCGACCGTTTCGAACTGTTCATCGGTGGCCGCGAAATCGCCAACGCCTACTCCGAGTTGAACGACGCAGAAGACCAGGCCGAGCGCTTCATGGCGCAGGTGGCCGACAAGGACGCCGGTGACGACGAAGCCATGCACTACGACGCCGACTTCGTTCGCGCGCTGGAGTACGGCATGCCGCCAACGGCCGGTGAAGGCATCGGCATCGATCGTCTGGTGATGTTGCTGACCAACTCGCCGTCGATCCGCGATGTGATCCTGTTCCCGCACATGCGACCGCAAGCGTAAACGTTTCAGTTAAAAAGCCGCCTAAAACAGGCGGCTTTTTATTGCCTGTCTGGTACAAATGTATCAATTGGTTAATTTTGCAATAGCAGAGGAAGTTCTGTCGTGATGGGTGCAATAGCTCAAGAGGGTGCAGCGGGTATCGCCACTGCGGTCGCTGAAAGTGTTCAGTACCAGGGTCGCAAGGCCAGCCGACAGGGCAGTGAGCAGCGTCGACAGGACATTCTCGACGCGGCGATGAGGATTGTCGTGCGTGACGGCGTACGTGCCGTGCGCCACCGCGCAGTGGCCGCCGAGGCCGGCGTGCCGTTGTCGGCGACCACCTACTACTTCAAGGACATCGACGACCTGCTCACCGATACCTTCGCCCAATATGTCGAGCGCAGTGCGGCGTACATGGCCAAGTTGTGGGTCAACAACGAAGGTTTGCTGCGCGAGATGGTGGTCAGCGGTGATGGCAGCCCGGAGTCGCGTTCGCAACTGGCCGACGACATTGCGCGGTTGATGGCGGATTATGTGCACCGTCAATTGCTTAACCGTCGCGAGCATTTGATGGCCGAGCAGGCGTTTCGCCAGGAAGCGCTGCTCAATCCGCGTCTGGCAATTCTGGTGCGCTCGCATCAGCAGATTCTGTTGCAGGGCACCTGCCAGTTGTTTCAGGTATTGGGCTCGCGTGAACCGCAGCAAGATGCCAAGGTGTTGACGGCGATTATCGGACGGATGGAATATCAGGGCCTGCTCAACGACGCCGAGCCTTTGGCCGAAGAGGACATGCTCGGCATTCTGACGCGCTACATGCACCTGGTGCTCGCGTCGGTGTAATCCGCTGTTGCTTCACTCTGTGGGAGCGAGCCTGCTCGCGAATGCGGTCTGACATTCAACATCTTTGTTGCCTGACACACCGCTTTCGCGAGCAGGCTCGCTCCCACAGGGGACTGCAGTGATATTCAGGGCGGCGCATGTTCATAGGGAGTATTGAATGAAAGCCTGGCGTGGCGTGCTGATCGCCTTGTCGTTCCTGCTGCTCAGTGGCTGTCTGGTGACCTTCAAGGAACCGCTGGCCACCAGTGACCCGGCGCCCAAGGGCTTGCTCGGCAAATGGTCGAGCACCAATGCCTGGGGCGAGCCGATGAACCTTGAGCTGACGCGCCTGGGCAATGACCGCTATCAGGCCGTCACCTACTTCAAGGCCAAGCCCCGTGAACGCGAAGCCTATCCGTTCACCGTGTCGCGCCATGGCAACCGCTGGTATCTGTCGGCGAAAGTCCCGGCGCGGTTTGGCGGCCACTACACCATCGCCGGTTTCGAACTCACCGATAAACACGAACTGGTGGTTTATAACCTCGACCTCGAGCAGATCAATCAAGCGATCAAACAAAAAGCCCTCGACGGCCAGGCCTTCCAGACCGACGATGGCGACGGCGTGCATGTCGACAGTAACCTCGACAAGGTCTTTGCTTACCTCGACGATCCGGCCAATTCCGATGTCTTTGTCGAAGCCGTGCGCTACCAGCGCCAGGCCCGCGCCCAATAATTCACTACGTCAGGTTTTCTACAGGAGTTCCGGGTGGACGATTACCAGCAGTCGATACGCATATTGTCCGACCGCATTGTGCTGGCGCAGACACCGATCCGTGTGCTCGACGCGGTCAAGTGGGACGAGAACATCCGCAAGGGCTTCCTCAAGGCCAAAGGCAAGGAAATGCCGGCGGTGGATCGTGACTACTACCTCAATCGGCCGCTGAGTTTCGATTCGAGCAAGGTCAAACTGGAATTCCAGAACATCGAGCGTGACATCACCCGTCAGCTCGGCCAGTTCAACCCGGTCGGGCAGATCATGCGGCGCATGTGCAAGGAATACCGCATGGTGGTGCGCATGCTCGAAGCGCGCGGCACCGAGGATTTCGGGTTGATCTCGCAAGAGCTGTACGGCGCTGCGTCCGATGCCTTCCACGCCGGTGACCCGACGCTGGCCGACCTCGGCCTGATGATGTCTGACTATCTGAACAATATCGACGGCCGTGGCGACCTCAAGGACGAACCGAAAACCCTCACCGCCAAGGACGCCGTGCACTTGCTGCAAACCCGTCTGAACAAGGTGTTCGGCGAGGCCGAGGAAACCATCCGCGTGTTCGAGTCCGACGGCATCGTCGCCGACGCAGCGGCCGGCGCGGACTACATCAAGATCCGTACCGACGCGATGTTCAACGATCGCGACGTGCGCGCGCTGGAAGTCCACGAGGGTCTGGTCCACGTCGGCACCACGCTCAATGGTCTCAATCAGCCGATCTGCACCTTCCTCTCCAAAGGCCCGCCCTCGTCGACGGTGACTCAGGAAGGCCTGGCGATCCTGATGGAAATCATCACTTTTGCCTCCTACCCGAGTCGTCTGCGCAAACTGACCAACCGCACCCGCGCGATTCACATGGTCGAGGAGGGCGCGGACTTCCTGCAGGTGTTCGAGTTCTTCCGCGAACAGGGTTTCGAGATGGCCGAAAGCTACGGCAACGCCAGCCGGGTTTTCCGTGGATCGACGCCGACCGGTCTGCCATTTACCAAAGACTTGTCCTATCTCAAGGGCTTTATCATGGTTTACAACTACATTCAGTTGGCCGTGCGTAAAGGCAAGCTTGAGCAGATTCCGTTGTTGTTCTGCGGCAAGACCACGCTGGAAGACATGCGTACCTTGCGCCAGTTGGTGGATGAAGGATTGGTAGTGCCGCCGAAGTATCTGCCGGACCAGTTCCGCGATTTGAATGCGTTGTCGGCGTGGATGTGCTTCTCCAACTTCCTCAACCATTTGAGCCTGGACCGGATCGAAGCGGATTACTCCAATATCCTCTGATACCACACCGATCGTTCCCATGCTCTGCGTGGGAATGCCGCCATGGACGCTCCGCGTCCACTGTGACGCAGAGCGTCACAGGATGCATTCCCACGCAGAGCGTGGGAACGATCTAAACCCGAATTTTTTGCGAGGTTTCACCGGATGAGAATCCTCGGCATCATCTGCCTGCTCCTGACCCTCGGCGGTTGCAGCTCTTTGTTGTTCTACCCCGAGCCGGGCCAGATTTTCACCCCGGAAAAAGCCAAACTCGAATACCGCACCGTCACGCTGGTCACGGCTGACGGGTTGAAGCTCAACGCCTGGTGGCTGCCGGCCAAACCCGGTGTCGAGGTCAAAGGCACCGTCCTGCATCTGCACGGCAACGGCGGTAATCTGCCGATGCACCTGGGTGGCAGTTGGTGGCTGCCGAAAAATGGCTATCAAGTGCTGCTGGTGGACTATCGCGGCTATGGCTTGTCCGAGGGCGAGCCGAGTTTGCCGGCGATCTATCAGGACATCGACGCCGCGTTCGCCTGGCTCGACAAGTCGCCGGAAGTCAAAGGCAAGCCATTGGTGTTGCTCGGCCAAAGCCTCGGCGGTTCGATGGCGGTGCATTGGCTGGTACAACATCCTGAAAGACAAAAGCAGCTCAAGGCTTTGGTGCTCGACGGCGTGCCCGCCAGCTATCGCAGCGTCGGCCAATACGCCCTCAGTACCTCGTGGCTGACCTGGCCATTTCAGGTGCCGTTGTCGTGGCTGGTGCCGGACGGCGACAGCGCGATCAACTCGATGCCGCAGCTCAACGGCGTGCCGAAACTGATTTTCCACAGCATCGACGATCCGCTGGTACCACTTTCCAACGGCATCCGCCTGTATCAGGCTGCGCCGCCACCGCGCGTGCTGCAACTGACTCGCGGCGGTCATGTGCAGACCTTCGGCGACCCGGTGTGGCGTCAGGTCATGCTGCGCTACCTCGACGATCCCGAGCACTTCAACGGCCTGCGCCGTCTCGGCGAAATCCCCAATTACCCGACCCCCCCGAATTCTGAAGACGAGAGTCCGCAATGACTGAAGAACGTAACGCCATCCCGCTGATCATCACCGGTATCTGCAGCATCCTCGGCACCGTCGGGGCGCTGTGGTACTACGGCTACCTGCACTTTGCCAAACCCGAGGATGCGTTGTTGCTCAATGAATTCACCATGCTCAAGACCGTGCCGGGCGAAGACTACAAAGTCTCGCTCACCCCGGCGCCGCAAGTGGCGCAGTGCATTGATGGCGTGCTGGTGTTGTTCGATACCGAGCAGAAAGGGTTGACCGGTGTGCTGATTAACGCTCAGAAAAAAGCCGTGCGCTGCATGGGCGAAGAGACCCCGCAGAAGCTGCAAGAGTGATTCTGCAGGTTCAGCCCTCACCCTAACCCTCTCCCAGAGGGAGAGGGGACTGACCGAGGTGTTCTTTCGCTATACGCCGACCTGATCCATCGTGTCGAACACAAATTCTGAAAGCACTACGAATCGGCTCCCTCTCCCTCGGGAGAGGGCTGGGGTGAGGGGCTGCGATTTCAGCCCGCACAAAAAAAGCCCAGCCTGATCCATCGTGTCGAACACAAATTCTGAAAGCACTACAAATCGGCTCCCTCTCCCTCGGGAGAGGGCTGGGGTGAGGGGCTGCGATTTCAGCCCGCACAAAAAAAGCCCAGCCTGATCCATCGTGTCGAACACAAATTCTGAAAGCACTACAAATCGGCTCCCTCTCCCTCGGGAGAGGGCTGGGGTGAGGGGCCGCGATTTCAGCGCCACAAAAAAAGCCCCGCCTGATCACTCAGACGGGGCTTTTGCGTTACAGCCTGAAGCTTAGTTCGAGCTGACTGCCGAACGTGGCATCACTGGCTGGTTGTCGTTGGAAATGGTCACTTCCACACGACGGTTCATCGCACGGCCGGAAACACTGCCGTTCTCGGCAACCGGGTATTCCTTGCCATAGCCTTGGGTGACGATACGCGCTGGATCAACGCCCATTTTCACCAGCGCGGTGCGCACGGAGTTGGCGCGACGCTCGGACAGCGACTGATTGTGGCTGGCAGTACCGGTGCTGTCGGTGTAACCCTCGACGATCACTTTGCGATCCGGGTTTTCCTGGAGGAATTGCGCCAGTTTGTTGATGTTGACCAGGCCGCTGGATTTCAGGTCGGCACGGTCAGTGGCGAACAGCACGTCACCGAAAGTCACCAGCGTACCGCGATCGGTCTGCTTGGCGTTCAGGCTGTCCTGCAGCTGTTTGATCTGCTGATCACGCGCATCCAGACGCGCCTGGGCACGTTGGGCTGCAGCATTCTTCAGATTGTTTTCAGCGGTGCGCAGGGCGATGGTCTGCTTGGCCACTTCCACACGCTGGTTGGTCAGGTAGGCCAGTTGGTCGACCTTGGCCGCGTCTTGCTTGTCCAGATAAGCCTTGTCGGCCTTGTCCAGGTAGTCGCTGGCGTCTTTGGTTTCCAGTGCTGCGACTTTGCTAGCCTGTGGGTTGGCTTGCAGGCCGGCGTAGTTGGTGCGCGCCTGTTCCAGGTTCGGGTTAGGCGGGGTAGAGCAGGCAGCCAGAGCGACGCTTGCGGCCAAAAGAGCTGGGATCATCAGTTGCTTACGCATAATTTTCGTCCTTTCTATCGATAAAAGTTTCAGCGTTGCTATCGGGATGCGCGCTTACTGCACAGTGCGCTGACTTTCCTGACGCAGTTCCTGAACACCTTTCTGGGAATCCTTCACGGCTTGTTCGGCCTTGGCTGCCTGAGCCTTGCGTTCGGCGACGCGAGCGTCCCACTCGGCTTGCTCGGACAGGGTGCGAGCCTCGTCATACTTCTTGTCGTGCATGGCGATTTCGGCTTGCTTCAGCTTGTCCTGCGCCTGCTTCATCTCAACCGCAGCGAACTCGGTACCGCCGGCGCTGACTGCGCTGTTCACGGCCGATTGGGTCACGGCGTATTGCTCGGTCGGTGGGTTACCGGCGCAACCGGCCAGTACGAAGCTGGTGCCGATCGCCAGAGCAGCCAGTTTCAGACCGCGCAGGTGGGTAAACGAGGTTTGGTTTTTCATGGTCTTCAACTCCATTAGGCATCTCCTGAATACATCTGAATCCATCCTGGTCGAGGAGCCGCAAGCGACGTGTGAAAGCGCGTTTTTGAAACGCTCGTTCCAGGCGTGGTTACAGGTTCCGACCGGCGGGATTTTTCAAAAGTTCAGAAAAGATGGCCTATCGCCAAAAAATATTTTGACCGAATGGACAAGGCTCTAAAGCGGGAACTTTGGCGGCAGAGAGTGGTACGCGCGGGGTTTCAAGACGCCGAAAGCACATCGATTTTCAGCTTGAAATACCATCCCTGTAGGAGTGAGCCAGCTCGCGATGGCGTTGTATCAGACAACAAAAATGTTGAATGAAAAACTGCTATCGCGAGCAGGCTCACTCCTACAGTTTGATCTAGGTTGTGTCAGTGTTTTTGCTTGCCGGCAGCCGCCGACAGGTCATGCAAATGCCGGCGCGACAACGCCAGAAAACGTGGCGTAGGCCCAACATCCTCATACAACGGATCACCTTCCTCATCGGTCGCCACCACCGTCGAACCCTTCACATACGGCAGGCTCGCTTCAAACTCTTCAAGGGCTGCGCCGATCAGTTCGCCGAGCAGCTCTTCGGCATGCCGTTTGGGGTACATCTCGGCAATCGCTGCCAGACGCGCAGCGGCCTCGACGTCCAGATGAATCGTGTAGCGAGTGTCGGTCAGGCGACCCTTGGCGTTTTCTTCCCAATGCTGGGCGAGTTCACGAATTTTCATGATGACCTCATTTCGCGCCTGCTCATGGCAGGCCTGGGTGAGTGTCCGGCAGCGCCGGCGGCAAGCCGTTGTACGGCTTACTGTTGAGACTAGCTTTTGTCAGTAAGGTTTAAAGTCCCTTGGTCGGCTGCTTGTAAGAAGCGTCGTAGAGCGGCACTCTCTAGGTCATGCACTTGTTTCTAAGCCGTCCGGATTACTGCTGGGGAATTGCTGATGACCGATATTGATGCACGCTTGCGCGAAGACGTTCACCTGCTCGGAGAGCTGTTGGGCAACACCATTCGAGACCAGTACGGCGAGGCCTTCCTCGACAAGATCGAGCAGATTCGCAAGGGCGCCAAGGCTGACCGGCGGGGCTCGATGGACGCTGAGCTGAGCGCCAGCCTCAATCAATTGAGCGAAGACGAATTGCTCCCGGTGGCGCGGGCGTTCAACCAGTTTCTCAATCTGGCAAACATCGCCGAGCAGTATCAGCTGATCCATCGCCGCGAAGAATCGCAGCCGGCGCCGTTCGAATCCCGTGTGCTGCCGGAATTGCTCGCCCGTTTGCGCAATGAAGGCCACAGCGCCGAATCCCTGGCGAGGCAATTGTCGCGACTGGAAATTGAATTGGTGCTGACCGCGCACCCGACCGAAGTGGCGCGGCGCACGCTGATCCAGAAGTACGACGCGATCGCCGGGCAACTCGCTGCGCAGGATCATCGCGACCTGACCACAGCCGAACGCGAACAGATTCAAAACACCCTGCAACGGCTGATTGCCGAAGCCTGGCACACCGAAGAAATCCGCCGCACGCGCCCGACGCCGGTCGACGAAGCCAAGTGGGGCTTCGCGGTGATCGAACATTCGCTGTGGCAGGCGATTCCCAACCATATGCGCAAGGCCGACAAGGCTTTGCATGAAGCGACCGGCCTGCGCCTGCCATTGGAGGCTGCACCGATTCGCTTCGCGTCGTGGATGGGCGGCGACCGTGACGGCAACCCCAACGTCACCGCCGCGGTGACTCGCGAAGTGCTACTGCTGGCGCGCTGGATGGCCGCCGATTTGTACCTGCGCGATGTCGACCATCTCGCGGCTGAACTGTCGATGCAGCAGGCCAGCGATGCCCTCAAAGCCAAGGCCGGCGACAGCGCCGAACCGTATCGTGCGGTGCTCAAACAACTGCGCGAACGCCTGCGCGCGACGCGCAACTGGGCACACGCCGCGCTGACCGCACCGACGCCAGCGCCGTCTGATGTGCTGAGCAACAACCGTGATCTGCTCGATCCGCTGGAGCTGTGCTTCAACTCGCTGCACGAGTGTGGCATGGGTGTGATCGCCGATGGCCCGCTGCTTGATTGTCTGCGTCGGGCGGTGACATTCGGCTTGTTCCTCGTGCGTCTGGATGTGCGTCAGGACTCGTCGCGCCACAGCTCGGCGATGACCGAAATCACTGATTACCTCGGCCTCGGCCGCTACGAAGACTGGGACGAAGAGCAGCGCATCGCTTTCCTCACCCGCGAACTGAGCAACCGTCGGCCATTGCTGCCGGCGCACTTCAAGCCTTCTGCTGATACCGCTGAAGTACTCAACACCTGCAAGGAAATCGCCGCCGCGCCGGGTGCGTCGCTCGGTTCCTACGTGATCTCCATGGCCGGCGCAGCTTCCGATGTGCTCGCCGTACAACTGCTGCTCAAAGAGTCCGGCGTGTTGCGGCCGATGCGTGTGGTGCCGCTGTTCGAAACCCTCGCCGACCTCGACAATGCCGGGCCGGTAATGGAGCGACTGTTGCTGCTGCCGGGTTATCGTGCACGGCTGCAAGGTCCGCAGGAAGTGATGATCGGCTATTCCGACTCGGCCAAGGACGCCGGCACCACCGCAGCGGCTTGGGCGCAATATCGCGCGCAGGAACGTTTGGTGGAAATCTGCCGCGAGCAGCAAGTCGAATTGTTGTTGTTCCATGGTCGCGGCGGCACTGTTGGTCGTGGCGGTGGCCCGGCGCACGCGGCGATTCTGTCGCAGCCGCCGGGATCGGTGGCGGGGCGTTTCCGCACCACCGAGCAGGGCGAAATGATTCGATTCAAATTCGGCCTGCCAGATATCGCCGAACAAAACCTCAATCTGTATCTGGCGGCGGTGCTTGAAGCGACTTTGCTGCCGCCACCGCCGCCAACGCCTGAGTGGCGCCATCTGATGGATGAGTTGGCGGCGGACGGTGTCAGCGCTTATCGCCAGGTGGTGCGGGAAAATCCGCAATTCGTCGAGTACTTCCGTCAATCCACGCCGGAGCAGGAACTGGGGCGTTTACCGCTCGGTAGTCGCCCGGCCAAGCGTCGCGCGGGCGGCATAGAAAGTCTGCGAGCGATCCCGTGGATTTTTGGCTGGACGCAAACGCGGTTGATGCTGCCAGCGTGGCTGGGTTGGGAGTCGGCGCTGAGCAAAGCACTGGAGCGCGGCGAAGGCGAATTGCTCGGGCAGATGCGTGAACAATGGCCGTTCTTCCGCACTCGTATCGACATGCTCGAAATGGTCTTGGCCAAGGCTGATGCGGATATCGCATTGTCCTACGATCAGCGTCTGGTCGAGCCGGACTTGCTGCCGTTGGGCGCGCAGTTACGCGACCTATTGTCGCAGGCGTGTGCGGTGGTGCTCGGCCTGACTGGCCAGTCGCAGCTGCTGGCACATAGCCCTGACACCCTCGAATTCATCCGTTTGCGCAACACCTACCTCGACCCGCTGCATCTTTTGCAGGCCGAATTGCTGGCCCGCTCGCGGCAACAGGAGGTCGAGCAGGGCAGCCCGGTGGAACAGGCATTGCTGGTGTCTGTGGCGGGGATTGCCGCCGGTTTGCGAAATACCGGCTAACGTTTTTGTCGTGGCGTGCGGCATCGGCAACAAACGCCGGATGCCGCTTTGCCTCTCGGCGCAAAGTGCCGCCAGGCGACAGTTAATGATGGGGTTGCGACTTGGGTTACCGCGTCGCAAGGTCGCGGGGGGCTTCGGTTTCTCCGACTTTTGGCGTCTTGTGTGGGCGCAGCCTGCTGTGTATCTTGATCAGCCTTTGGCCGTTTGTGCGGCCACGACCCGTATTTTCAGGATTCGTCCCAAGCGGCGAATCCTTTGTTTTGTAAAAGCTTTTTATAAAAAAATTGAGGAGCACATCTAATGCGCGTCATTCTGCTGGGAGCTCCCGGGGCCGGTAAAGGTACTCAGGCTAAGTTCATCACCGAAAAATTCGGCATTCCACAAATTTCCACCGGCGACATGCTGCGTGCAGCGGTCAAGGCCGGTACTCCACTGGGCGTTCAAGCCAAGAGCATCATGGATGCCGGCGGTCTGGTGTCGGATGACCTGATCATCGCACTGGTTCAGGACCGTATCGCTCAGCCAGACTGCGCCAACGGCTTCCTGTTCGACGGCTTCCCGCGCACCATTCCGCAGGCTGAAGCCCTGGTGACTGCCGGTGTTGAGCTGGATGCCGTGGTTGAAATCGCTGTTGAAGACGAAGAAATCGTTCAACGCATCGCCGGTCGTCGTGTTCACGAAGCCAGCGGCCGCGTTTACCACATCGTCTACAACCCGCCGAAAATCGCTGGCAAAGACGACATCACCGGCGAAGAGCTGGTACAGCGCAAGGACGACACCGAAGAAACCGTGCGTCATCGCCTGTCGGTCTACCATTCGCAGACCAAGCCGCTGGTGGAGTTCTATCAGAACCTGTCCGCGAAAAACGCTGGCAAGCCGAAGTACAGCCACATCCCGGGCGTTGGTTCGGTCGATGCGATCACCGCCAAGGTGCTGGCCGCGCTGAGCTGAAAAGTCTGAACCGCAGCATCATCCACGGCCCGCTTGCGGGCCGTAGTTGTTTATACTGACGCACTTTTTCCCACCCCTGTTTTGGAAACATCGATGAGCACCTTGCTGGCCCTGGACACCGCGACTGAAGCTTGCTCCGTTGCTTTGCTGCATGACGGCAAGGTCACGAGCCATTACGAGGTGATCCCGCGCCTGCACGCGCAGAAGCTGCTGCCGATGATTCAGCAACTGCTGGCCGGCGCCGGCACCACGTTGCAAGCGGTCGATGCGATTGCCTTCGGTCGCGGGCCGGGTGCATTCACCGGGGTGCGGATTGCCATTGGTGTGGTGCAAGGTTTGGCGTTTGCGCTGGATCGTCCGGTGTTGCCGGTGTCCAACCTTGCCGTATTGGCCCAGCGCGCGTTGCGTGAGTACGGTGTGAGCCAGGTTGCGGCGGCCATCGATGCGCGGATGGATGAAGTGTATTGGGGCTGCTACCGCGAGACGGCAGGGGAGATGCGTCTGGTGGGCGCCGAAGCGGTGCTGCCGCCGGAAGTCGCGGCGCTGCCGGCCGATGCCAGTGGCGAGTGGTTCGGTGCCGGCACCGGTTGGGGTTATGCCGAGCGGATCGCGGTCAATCTGAGCGGCTCGGATGCAGGCATGTTGCCCCACGCCGAGGATCTGCTGACTCTGGCGCGCTTCGCTTGGGAGCGTGGCGAATCGGTTCCGGCGGATGACGCGCAACCGGTTTACCTGCGCGATAAAGTCGCCACCCCGAAAGCCCGCTAACTCCTAAAAGATCGCAGCCTTCGGCAGCTCCTACATGTGTACCTCTGCAGGAGCTGCCGAAGGCTGCGATCTTTTGATCTTCTGAAGCCAATCGTCAGTTTCTAACCCCTCGCTTTAAACCTTTTGCGCTTTATGTGTTCTAGTTATCACTCGGCGATTTGCTAAGTCGGTCAGGTGCCGCTAAATTGCCATCATCGATACCGAGCATGAAATTATGCGTATAGACGGCCTTTCCTCTCAGTCCTACCCCATCAAGCGCAAGCCTCGTAAAGGCAATGCGGCGCTGGATGAGTCCGTCGACGATATCGACGGCGAGCTGGAATTTCCGACTGAAGAGCAAATGGCTGCCCGCGCTGCTGCCAAAGCCGCCGCGCAACGCCTGAGCAATCTGCCCGCCCGTCAACAAGACATGATTTACCACCGTGCGATGAAAAAGAGCGTAGCCATGGCCCTGGCCAGCTACCTGAGCACCGCCGGGTTTGTCGATTGGGATGCAGACGTGCTGGGCCTCGATCTGTACATCTGATGGATCTGCCTTACTACCTCGGTTGCCCGTCCTGGAGCGAAAACGCCTGGCGCGAGTATCTGTACCCGGTAGACGCCAAAACTTCTGACTTCCTCAGTCTCTATTCGCAAGTGTTCAACGCCGTTGAAGGCAACACGACCTTCTACGCTAGCCCGTCGCCGGCCACCGTGCAGCGTTGGGCCGAGGTGATGCCCGAACACTTTCGCTTCACCGCCAAATTTCCCGGCGACATCAGCCACAGCGGTGATCTGCGCGAGCAACTGACCGCCGCCGATACCTTCCTGCAATTACTCAAACCCCTCGGCCAGCGTGTCTCGCCGCTGTGGTTGCAACTGTCGAAAAGCTTTACGCCGCATCGCCTGCCGGAACTGGCAGCGTTCTTCGATGCGCTGGATTGCCCGTTGGCGGTGGAAGTGCGGCATGAACAGTTCTTCGCCAAGGGCGAGAGCGAACGCCTGCTGAATCGCCTGCTGCTGGATCGTGGTGTCGAGCGCATTTGCCTTGATCCGCGTGCGCTGTTCAGCTGCCTGTCGACCGAGTCTTCGGTGATTCACGCGCAATCGAAAAAGCCGCGAGTGCCGACACGCCCGGCGGCATTTACGCAATTTCCGCAGGTGCGCTTCATTGGCCATCCAGAGCTTGAGGCCAACGACCCGTTTCTGCTGCCGTGGGTGGCTAAAATCGCCGAGTGGATCGAAGAGGGGCGCACGCCGTACATCTTCCTGCACACCGCCGACAACCTGTTGGCGGCAAAACTGGCGCAACGTTTTCACACGCAACTGATGCAACGTTTGCCTGGCCTGCCAGCGCTGCCTGAGCTATACAGAGAACCCGCCGCCGAGCAACTTGACCTGCTCTGAGGCGGATTTTTATCCTGCCAGGGAGCCTGCCGATGGACGCCTCAGCCCTTCAAGAACAAACCCGTAAAGCCCACGCCTTCAAAGTCCTGCATGAGCGTCCGGGGATTTTTGTCATTCCCAATCCGTGGGATGCAGGTTCGGCGAAAATGCTCGCCAGCCTGGGGTATCAGGCCTTGGCGACCACCAGCGCCGGGTATGCGTTTTCCCAAGGCAAGGCTGACGGTGCCTTGAGCCTTGATGAGACCTTGGCCAATGTCCGCGCAATCGTCGCCGCGACGGATCTGCCGGTGGCGGTGGATCTGGAAAACGGTTTTTCCGATGACCCGGCCGAAGCCGCGAAAAGCCTGCTTCGCGCAGCCGAGGCGGGCGCGGTGGGTGGCTCGATCGAAGACGCCACAGGCCGCGCGGATGCGCCGATCTATTGTTTCGAACACGCCGTGGCGCGCATCGAAGCCGCTGTTGCTGCGGTGCGCACGCTACCATTTCCCTTCATTCTCACCGCGCGTGCGGAAAACTATCTGCACGGTAATCCCGACATCAACGACACCATCCGCCGCTTGCAGGCCTTCGCCGAAGCAGGCGCCGACGTGCTGTACGCGCCAGGTTTGCGCAACGCCGAAGAAGTGCTGGCGGTGGTGCGCGCGGTGGCGCCGAAACCAGTCAACGTGCTGATGTCTGGCGGCTTGAAACTGACCGTGCAGGAGCTGGAGGAAATGGGCGTGCGCCGCATCAGTACCGGTTCGGCGCTGGCGTTGGCGGCGTTCGGCGAATTTTTTCGCGCCGCTGAAGAGATCCAGCAATCGGGCACGTTCGGCTTTACCTCGCAGTCGATGCCGTACGCCAAGGCCAATCAGTTCTTCAAGGGTTGAGCATGGGGCGATGGATTGCGCTAAGCGTCCTGTTGATCATCGGCGGCGCGTTGATCAGTGTCTGGCGCGGTTGGCTGGACGTGCCGCCAGAATGGAATCCATGGGCGCCGCTGGATGTGCAAGCCGCGCCCAACTGGCTGACCGGTTACAAGCTGATGCGCTTGCGCAGTGATCCTGAGCTCTGCGCCCAGGCGTTAAGCAGTTCCGATCTGCGCGTCACACGTCAATCCGACAGTCCTGACGCCAAGTGCCCACTGATCGGTGCATTACGCGTACAGGGCGGTGAGGTGGCGCTGAGCAGCAGTTTCCTCGCCAGTTGCCCGTTGGCGGTCGCCTACGCGATGTTCGAGCACCATTCGCTGCAACCCGCCGCACAGTCGGTTTACGGTCAGAAAGTCGCGCGAGTTGATCACCTCGGCAGCTTCGCCTGTCGCAATGTCTACAACCGCGAGAGCGGGGCGCTCAGCCGTCACGCCAGCGCCGATGCATTGGACATCGCCGGGTTTCGTCTGGCCGATGGCCGCACGGTCAGCGTACTCAAGGACTGGCCGAAGCAAAATCAGGACGCGCAGTTTCTCCGTCAGGTGCGCGACGGTGCCTGCGAGGCGTTCAGTGTGGTGTTGAGTCCGGATTACAACGCCGCCCATCGCAATCACTTTCATGTCGATGTCGGGCGCTGGAGCGTGTGTCGCTGAGGTTTAGGCGGCGAGGCGCAGGTTCTGCAGAACGATCGGGCGCGCCCAGCCATTATCGAAGTCCAGCGCCTTCTGTTGCTCGACGATTTCTTCTGGCGGGAACGGCGGGTAAGGCTTCTGCATCAGGTCGAGGTCGAACTCGGCAATCGGCAGGTACAGCGGTTTCTTCTGCGGGGCCGGGCCAGGCTCTGGAACAGGCTGACCATTGTTGATCACAACCGGACGCACCCAACTGCTGTCGAAATCCTGTTGCTCTTGCTGAGCTTTCAGTTCTTCTGGCGGGAATGGCGGGAATGGTTTGTCCAGCAAGTCCATTTCGAATTCGGCGATCGGCAGGAACAGCGGCTCCGGCGGGCGCACCTCGGTTTCCACCACATCGCATTCGCGCTGGCTGACGATGTGCGCGTGCAACTCGCTGCCGATGGTCGGTTCTTCCGGGCTGCTCAGGTCAACCGGCGGAAACGTACCGCAGGCAGGCACCACTTCACTCGTCTGTTCGGCCAGCGCCTGGGCAAAGAAATCCTGCCACAGATGACTGACGCCGCTCAGTGCTTGAGTGTTGTGACGGCTAAAGTCGCCATGGGGCGAGATGTAGCCAATCGATGTGGGAAGAATGCCTGACATTTTTTTCGGTTGACGCTCAGCTCTGGCAAAATGCGCGTTGAATGAGTTATCGGCGGTTTTTGCCGGTCCTTGAATTTTTGAGCGTGTTTTCCATGATTGAGCAACCCGCGGCCTGCCGCATCCATGTTCAGGCCCTCGGCCCGACGTTTGAAGCGCAAGCCGAGCAGTGGGCCGAGCGTCTGGGCCTGCCGCTTGAAGTGGCGGACGGCGAATTTGCCTTGCAGGTCGGCGAGCAGGGTTTGCAGCTGCAACAGCTCGGCCCGGACGCACCGGGGCCGGTGCGCGTCGACTTCGTTGAAGGCGGCGCGGCGCATCGGCGTTTATACGGGGGCGGCAGCGGGCAGATGATCGCCAAGGCTGTCGGCATTGCTCAAGGCGTGCGCCCGCGGGTGCTGGATGGCACGGCGGGGTTGGGCAAGGATGCGTTCGTGCTGGCCAGTCTGGGTTGCGAGATGAGTCTGATCGAGCGCCAGCCGCTGATCGGGGCGTTGCTGGAGGATGGCCTGGCACGCGCTGCGGAAGATTTCGATGTCGCGCCGATCGTGGCGCGAATGAAATTGCTCAAGGGCAATTCCATCGAAGTCATGCGGAACTGGGAAGGTGAGCCGCCGCAGGTGATTTATCTCGACCCGATGTTTCCGCATCGCGAGAAGACCGCGCTGGTGAAGAAGGAAATGCGTCTGTTCCGGCCGCTGGTGGGCGATGATCCGGATGCGCCGGCGTTGTTGCAGGCGGCGCTGGCCTTGGCGACGCACCGGGTAGTGGTCAAGCGACCGCGCAAGGCGCCGTGCATTGAGGGGCCGAAGCCGAGTCATGCGCTGGATGGCAAATCGAGCCGCTATGACATCTATCCGAAGAAAGCGCTAAAACCCTAAGACCGAGTCGCTGCTATTCGCGAGCAGGCTCGCTCCCACCTTGGAATGCATTTCAACTGTGGGAGCGAGCCTGCTCGCGAAGGCGTCCCCCCAGACACCACAGAATCAGGGGCGATAGGCGCGCATAAACAAAGCCACCACTTCCTCGATATGGCTCTCTGCAGCCTCTTCGCTCAACGGCTCCCCACACCCATACAACAGCCGGAAATTTCCCGCACCCTTGATCAGGCAAAAGAAATGCTCGGCGGCATTGCGCGGCAGATCGATGCTCAGCACGCCCGTCTCGTGGATGCGCGTCAACAGCCGCTCCATGCCCTGCACCATGCGCTGCGGGCCGGCCTCGAAGAAGATCAGTGACAGCTTCGGGTCCTGACTGCCGAGGGCCATGATCAAGCGGTGCAAGTTCACCGATTCATCGCTGTTGATCAGGTGATGAAAGCCTCGCGCAATGTTCAGCAACACATTTTCCACGGCGATGCCTTCAGGCAATTCGAAGAACAGTGGCGGTAATTGCTCTTCGCATTTGGCCACCACGGCGGCGGAGAACAGCGTCTCCTTGTCGTTGAAATGGCTGTAGACCGTCAGCTTCGACACGCCGGCCTCGCTGGCGACCGCGTCCATGCTGGTGTTGGCGTAGCCATGACTCAGAAACAGAATTTTCGCCGCGTCGAGGATGGCCTGGCGCTTGGCCAGATCCTTGGGGCGGCCCGGACCGTTTGGAGCTGAAAGATTGTTCGACATTCTTCGCTTTTAATACTGGACTGGTGAGTTTGCTATTAATACCATACCCGCCAGTATAATTATTCCAAGCACCATTAGCGAAAGGTCCGTCACCATGTTCCGCCATGCGTTGTCCCTCGCGTTGCCAGTGAGTCTGGCGTTCCTTTTGTCAGCGTGTGGTCAGGAAGAGGCGACGCAAGTCACCGTGCGACCGGCCATGGTGGTGCAGCCAGAGCCTTCGGCGCAGGCGATGGAAAGTTATCCGGGCGAGGTTCGCGCTCGCTACGAACCCGATCTGGCCTTCCGCATTGGCGGCAAAGTCAGCCGACGACTGGTCGATGAGGGCCAGCGGGTGAATGCTGATCAGCCACTCGCCGAGCTCGATCCGCAGGACGTGCGCCTGCAACTGGAAGCCACCCGCGCCCAGGTCGCCGCCGCCGAAGCCAATCTCAATCTGGTGCGTGCCGAGCGCGATCGCTACAAGACCCTGATGGATCGGCAGATGGTCAGCCGCTCGGCTTACGACAATGCCGAAAATCTTTACCGCTCCGGTGAAGCCCGCCTCAAACAAATCAAAGCCGAATTCAACGTATCGACCAATCAGGCCAGTTACGCCGTGCTGCGTGCGCCGCAGGATGGCGTGGTGGCCAAGCGTTCGGTCGAGGTGGGGCAGGTGGTTGCCGCCGGGCAAACCGTATTCACCTTGGCCACTGATGGCGAGCGCGAAGTGTTGATCAGCCTGCCGGAGCAGAGCTTCGGGCGCTTCAAGGTCGGTCAGCCAGTGACGGTTGAATTGTGGACGCAGCAAAACCAGCGTTTCGCCGGGCAGATCCGCGAACTGTCGCCCGCCGCCGATCCACGCTCACGCACCTTTGCTGCACGTATTTCCTTCACCGGCGGCAAAGTCCCGGCCGAACTGGGCCAGAGCGCCCGGGTGTTTGTGCAATCGGCTGACAGCGTTTCCCTGTCGGTGCCGCTCTCGGCACTCACCGCGGAAAACAGCGCGACCTACGTGTGGGTCGTCAACGGCAACAACACCTTGAAGAAAACCCCGGTGCGCATCGGCCCGTTCGGCGAGAAAACCGTGCCGGTGCTCGAAGGCTTGAACGCCAGCGACTGGGTGGTGGCCGCCGGTGTGCATGTGTTGCTTGAAGGGCAGCAGGTGCGTCCGGTGGATCGCTCCAACCGTGTGGTCAATCTGGCGGACAAGGAGTAAGCCACGATGCGCTTCAACCTTTCCGAATGGGCGCTGCGTAATCGCCAGATCGTACTGTTCCTGATGCTTTTGCTGGCCATCGTTGGTGCGTTGTCCTACACCAAACTCGGCCAGAGCGAAGACCCGCCGTTTACTTTCAAAGCCATGGTGATTCAAACCCGTTGGCCGGGGGCGACCGCGCAGGAAGTCTCGCGCCAGGTTACCGAACGCATCGAAAAGAAGCTGATGGAAACCGGTGAGTACGAACGCATTGTGTCGTTCTCGCGCCCCGGTGAATCCCAGGTGACATTCATTGCCCGCGACTCGATGCACTCCAAGGAAATTCCCGACCTCTGGTATCAGGTGCGCAAGAAGGTCAGTGATATTCGCCAGACCTTGCCGCCGGACATACAGGGGCCGTTCTTCAACGATGAATTCGGTACCACGTTCGGCAATATCTATGCGCTGACCGGCGACGGTTTCGATTACGCGGTGCTCAAGGATTACGCCGACCGTATCCAGATCCAGCTGCAACGGGTCAAGGATGTTGGCAAGGTTGACCTGCTTGGTTTGCAGGATGAGAAAATCTGGGTCGAGCTGTCCAACGTCAAACTGGCAACGCTCGGCTTGCCGCTGGCGGCGGTGCAACAAGCGCTGCAAGAGCAGAACGCGGTGTCGACCGCGGGGTTCTTTGAAACCGGTAGCGAGCGTTTGCAACTACGAGTCTCGGGGAATTTTCAGACGGTCGAGGAGATAAAAAACTTCCCGATCCGCGTCGGTGATCGTACGTTCCGCATCTCCGATGTCGCCGATGTGCGTCGCGGGTTCAACGATCCACCGGCGCCGCGCATGCGCTTCATGGGCGAAGACGCGATTGGTCTGGCGGTAGCGATGAAGGATGGCGGCGACATTCTGGTGCTGGGTAAAGCGCTGGAAGGCGAGTTCTCGCGCATCCAGAAAAACCTCCCGGCCGGTATGCAATTGCGCAAGGTTTCCGACCAGCCGGCGGCGGTGAAAACCGGAGTCGGCGAGTTTGTTCAGGTACTGGTCGAAGCGCTGGCGATTGTCTTGCTGGTGAGCTTCTTCTCCCTCGGCGTGCGCACCGGCATGGTGGTGGCGCTGACCATTCCGCTGGTGCTGGCGATGACTTTCGCCTGCATGTATTACCTCGGCATCGGCCTGCACAAGATCTCCCTTGGCGCGTTGGTGCTGGCGCTGGGCTTGCTGGTGGACGACGCGATCATTGCTGTGGAAATGATGGCGATAAAAATGGAGCAGGGTTTCGACCGCATCCGCGCGGCGAGCTACGCCTGGACCAGCACCGCGTTCCCGATGCTCACCGGCACATTGATCACTGCCGCCGGGTTTCTGCCGATTGCCACGGCGCAGTCCGGCACTGGCGAATACACCCGTTCGATCTTTCAGGTGGTCACGATTGCGCTGCTCGCTTCGTGGGTGGCGGCGGTGATGTTTGTGCCGTATCTGGGGGAAAAACTCCTGCCGGATCTGGCGAAAATTCATGCGGCCAAACATGGCACTGGCGATGGTCAGCCGGATCCGTATGGCACGCCGTTCTATCAGCGGGTTCGGCGTTTGGTGGAGTGGTGCGTGGCGCATCGCAAGACCGTAATCGTGCTGACGGTGGGGCTGTTTATCGCCTCGGTGATGTTGTTCCGCTTCGTCCCGCAGCAGTTCTTCCCGGCCTCCAATCGACTGGAGTTGATGGTCGATCTGAAATTGGCTGAAGGCGCGTCGCTGGCCAATACCACCGGTGAGGTGAAACGGCTGGAGGCGATGCTCAAGGATCATGCGGGCATCGACAATTATGTGGCCTATGTTGGCACCGGTTCGCCGCGTTTCTACCTGCCGCTGGATCAGCAGTTGCCGGCGGCGAGCTTCGCGCAGTTTGTGGTGTTGGCGAAAACTATCGAGGAGCGGGAAGCACTACGCAGCTGGTTGATCGAGACGCTTAACGAGCAATTTCCTGCATTGCGTTCGCGGGTTACACGCTTGGAAAACGGTCCGCCGGTTGGCTATCCGGTGCAGTTCCGCGTCACCGGCGAACACATCGAAGAGGTCCGCGCGTTGGCGCGCAAAGTGGCGGCCAAGGTTCGCGAGAATCCGCATGTGGTCAATGTGCATCTGGATTGGGAAGAGCCGAGCAAAGTGGTGTACCTGAATATCGATCAGGATCGCGCCCGGGCATTGGGTGTAAGCACGGCGAATCTGGCGAAATTCCTGCAGAGTTCGTTGACCGGGTCGAGTGTCAGCCAGTATCGCGAAGACAACGAATTGATCGAGATTCTGCTGCGCGGCACGGTGCATGAGCGTACCGAGTTGTCGTTGTTGCCGAGTCTGGCGGTGCCGACGGATAACGGCCGCAGTGTGGCGTTGTCGCAGATTGCTACCCTTGAATATGGCTTTGAGGAGGGGATTATCTGGCACCGCAATCGTCTGCCGAACGTGACCGTACGGGCGGATATTTATGGCAAGGAACAGCCGGCGACGCTGGTGAAGCAGATCATGTCGACGCTGGATTCGATTCGCGCCGAGTTGCCCGATGGTTATCTGTTGGATGTCGGTGGCACGGTGGAGGATTCCGAGCGTGGGCAGAAGTCGGTGAATGCCGGGGTGCCGATGTTCATCGTCGTGGTGCTGACGCTTTTGATGGTGCAGTTGCGCAGTTTTTCGCGCACGGCGATGGTGTTTTTGACGGCGCCGTTGGGGTTGATCGGGGTGGTGCTGTTTTTGATGGTGTTCCGCCAGCCGTTCGGGTTTGTGGCGATGTTGGGGACGATTGCGTTGTCCGGGATGATCATGCGCAATTCGGTGATTCTGGTGGATCAGATTGAGCAGGATATCAAGTCCGGGCTTAAGCCTTGGCAGGCGATTATCGAGGCTACGGTTCGACGCTTCAGGCCGATTGTGTTGACGGCGTTGGCGGCGGTGCTGGCGATGATTCCGTTGTCGCGGAGTGTTTTTTTTGGGCCGATGGCGGTGGCGATCATGGGCGGGTTGATTGTGGCTACGGCGTTGACGCTGTTGTTTTTGCCGGCGTTGTATGCGGCTTGGTTCAGGGTTCGGCGCGAGGCTTGATCCTTTGTTTGACGTGGCGGCCTTCGGGCCGACCATGTTCTTGGGGTTTGGGTGAATATCCGTTTCTGCGGGCGCTGCCGCTGGCGGTTTCGCTTTTACAGCGAGTCCCTTTGGCAAACGCCCCAAAGGAACCAAAGGTCTGCGCCCTGACGTTCGGCCCGCTCGCTGGGGCTCGGGGTTCCTTCGCTCCGGGATCGATCCGGGGGCATCGCTTCCGGTTTGCTTCGCTGCACCTCCTTTCGATGTGTTCGACTTCGTCGAACGGTCGCTGCGCTCCCACCCCCGGATCAATCCCTCCACTCAGCCTGCCGACGGGCTTCCAGATCAAGATCAAAAGCTGCAGCCGAGCTAACGCTCATCCTGTTGAGTGGTGAGGAGCAGAAGCGATCTGCTCTTGCTCTTTTGTGGGAGCGAGCTTGCTCGCGAAGGCGGCCTGATAGCCGACCTGTTTTTTGCAGATGTACGCAATCCAACTGTAGGAGTGAGCCTGCTCGCGATGAGGTCCTGACAGCCGCCCAATCTCTACCGGCATACACCCAATCCAATTGTGGGAGCTGGCTTGCCAGCGATGGCGGCCTGACAGCCGACCTGTTTTCTGCAGGTGTACTCAATCCAACTGTAGGAGTGAGCCTGCTCGCGAAGGCGGCCTGACAGCCGACCTGTTTTCTGCAGGTGTACTCAATTCAACTGTGGGAGCGAGCCTGCTCGCGAAGGCGGCCTGACAGCCGACCCGTTTTTTGCAGGTGTACTCCATTTAACTGTAGGAGTGACCCTGCCGGCGATGACGATCGGACAGGCAAAATTGTTTAACCGTGTTGCGAAAATACAGAACCTTCCCACAAGGTTTTCAGGTTGTCCGTCGGAAGCGCGATCTCTAGGCTAGGTCTGTCGCTGCAAAAATCAGCGACCGGGTTTCGCAGCCCGGTTAAACTTCAGACGCACAGCGTCCACCATCCGAAAGCGGGCGCTTTTTTATGCCTGTGTCATGGCGGTTGTGCGCGGGATACCTTCGGGTATGCCGGGTGCCTGAAGTCCCGGTCTGCGAACCTGCGTACAGCTGCCACCTAACTTTCGTTTCGCAGCGAACGGTGGCGGCTCCACTACTTCAGGAGATTTCGCCATGTTCAAAACCACACCCAATCCCCCCAAACCCGTCAGCCATCCCAGCACAATTTTTACCGTCCTTCCCGAAGTCGATTCCGAAACATTACTCGCTCACGCCTGTGAAACCCTGGCCTCAGCCAACATCATGGCCAGCGAACTGGCGTTCACCCTGAATGGCCCGACGTGTAGTCAGCTTCTGGGTATTCAGCAGATGATTTCCCTCGCTGAGCTGTCGGTGAATCGCGTCCTCGATCAAGTCGATCCGCAAAACTGACGCCCACAAAAAAGCCCGCTGAACCGGTAAAGGTCAGCGGGCTTTTTGTCGTTCAGCACATTACAACGTGCCGAACACCTTCTTCGCCAGACTGGTCGCCGCTGCGGCCGGGTTCTGGCGGATGGTTTCTTCCTGTTTGCCGATCATCTCGAACAGGCCGTTGAGCGCTTGCTCGGTGACGTAGTTTTCAACGTTGGCGCTCTTCGCGTCTACCACACCAAACGTCGCGGCCTGGCCGGCGAAGGCGTTGTACTTCTGCGCCACGCCAACCTTGTCGGTCGCTTGTTTGACGATCGGCAGGAACTTGGCGCGGATCTGTTCGCGGCTGGATTTGTCGAGGTATTGCGTGGCCGAGTCCTTGCCGCCACTGAGGATGCCTTTGGCGTCTTCCACGCTCATTTTCTTCACGGCATCGACGAGGATTGGCTGGGCCTGAGTCACCGCGGATTCGGCAGCCTTGTTCATGGCGGTTTCCAGTTCTTCGACCTGGGCGCCCATGCCGAAGGCTTTCATTTTGCTCGCGGCTTTGCCGAGTTTGCCCGGCAGTTCGATCTTCACGTCGGGGTTGTTGCTGAAACCGCCGGGTGTGCCGAGTTGTTTGACGGCGATTTGCGCACCCTGGGTCAGGGCATCCTTGAGGCCGCCGGTCGCGTCTTTTTGCGACAGGTCACTCAGCGACAAAGCCATGGCGCTGGCGGAGATCATCAGGCCTGCACACAGGCCGGCGAAGCGAAGGGTAGGGCGGAACATGGCGGCTTCCTTGTTGCGGAAAAGGGCTGCGGAAAATGAATTAACGAACGGCGTCGACGCGGATTTTCAGCGGCTGCGGGTCGTTGCCGTCGAGTTGCACGGCGTGGTTTTCGGTGGTGATGAACATCAGTTCGCCGTTCACTTCAATGCGCGCGCTGACCGAGTAACGGTGGCCCGGTTTGACCTGCGCCGGATCGTAGCTCAAGTGGAAGGGCAGTGGCACTTGACCTTTGACCGGGCCTTTCTGCTCGTCCAGCACCACGGCTGGCGCATCGGCCAAGGAAACGTCCTGCAGGCTGACGCTGAGGGTCGCGCTCGGTGGCAGGGCGATGCGCTGCAGGTAGAACACTTCACCGTCGAGGCTGACCTTGCCGGCAGGTGTGGTCGATTGGCAGGCGCTCAACAGCGTAGCGGCGGCGAGGGTTAGTAGTTTCTTCAAGGTACATCTCCTTTCAATGTGGGAGCGACGTTGCGACGATTCGACCTGCTCGCGAAAGCGGTATTTCAGTCACTGAGATGTCGACTGACACTCCGCCTTCGCGAGCAGGCTCGCTCCCACAGGGTTTGCATCAGGTCTCGGGTTGGGCGACGACCTGATCGGCAGCATCTTCACTGCGATGCAGTGCAACCTGGCGGATCGACAAACGAATCTCCGCCGGCAACACGCGCTTGGCCGCACCTTCGGCGAGTTCGCCAAGCAGCTCGTGGTAACTCAGTTTTCCGGCTTCGTCGCGGCGCAGCACGTCGAGGTCGAGCATCGTCTGGATGAAGTGACGGAACAGGCTCTTGTCGAAGAACTCCGGCGCATTCAGACCGTGGAGGATCGACAGGCGCTGGGCCATGACCGTGCAGAGATCTTCCAGCTCTTCGGCGCTGACGGTGTTCTGGCCGCTGTTGAGCAGCAAGGACACGGTCATGTAGAAGCGCTGCAAGGTCTGGGCGATGCTCTTCGACAGCAGCGTCAGCAGGACGAAATGCCGCGAACTTGGCGCCGGACGCAGGTAGACGTCCTTCTCGAAGCGCAGCAGGCCTTGCTCGACGAACGCTTCGAGCCACTGATCAACCACACCGTCCAGTTCGTCCAGCGTCCAGCGAATGAACAGCTCCGATTGCAGGTACGGATAGAGCGCGCGGGTGTAGCGCAGGATCTGTTCGCGGCTCATGCGCGAAGCGCTCTGGAAGAAACTCGCCAGCAGCGCAGGCAACGCGAAGATGTGCAGCACGTTGTTGCGGTAGTAGGTCATCAGGACGGCGTTCTGCTCATCCAGATAGAGAATCTTGCCCAGCGCATCGTTCTGCTCAGCGAGCAGGTCCATGTCCTTCACATGCTCGATCAGCGCACGACCATCGCCTTCCGGCAGCGTGGTGTGCGGCGAATACGGGACTTTGCGCAGCAGCGCCAGGTACAGGTCCAGCACCCGCGCCATGGCGCGATCGTCCAGCGCCAGACGTGTGGTCGACAGCAGCGCCAGCGCGACAAGGTTGACCGGGTTGATCGCCGCCGCTTCGTTCAAATGCTGCGCGACTTTCTCGCCAAGGCGATTGGTGGTTTCGTTGAGCCACGCCGGTTTGTACTGCGGGCCGAGTTCCTGCTGGCGCCAGTCCGGTTGCTCGGCATCAAGGAATTCCGCCAGTTTGATCGGCTCGCCGAAGTTCACCGCGACCTGACCGAAGCGCTGCTTGAGCGCACCGATGACTTTGAAAATGTCGAAGATCGATTCTTTCTTCTTGCTCGCGCCGCGCAGTTCGCCGAGGTAGGTGCGACCTTCCAGCACGCGCTCATAACCGATGTACACCGGCACAAACACGATCGGCATCCGCGACGAACGCAGGAAGCTGCGCAGGGTGATGGCGAGCATGCCGGTTTTCGGCTGCAGCATGCGCCCGGTGCGCGAGCGGCCGCCCTCGACGAAGTACTCGACCGGGAAACCTTTGGTGAACAGGGTGTGCAGGTATTCGTTGAACACTGAGGTGTACAGCGGATTGCCCTTGAATGTGCGACGCATGAAGAACGCGCCGCCGCGACGGAGCAGGCTGCCGATCACCGGCATGTTCAGGTTGATCCCGGCGGCGATGTGCGGCGGGGTCAGGCCGTTGCGGAACAGCAGATACGACAGCAGCAAATAGTCGATGTGGCTGCGGTGGCACGGTACGTAGATCACTTCGTGACCCTGGGCGACCTTCTGCACGCCTTCGATGTGGTTGACCTTGATGCCGTCGTAGATCTTGTTCCAGAACCAGCTGAGCACCACTTCGAGAAAGCGGATCGCGGTGTAGGTGTAGTCCGAGGCGATCTCGTTGCCGTAGCGCAAGGCCTGGGCCTTGGCTTTCTCCGCGGAGATGTTTTCGCGCTCGGCTTCGTCGAGGATCGCTTGCTTGACCAGTGGCTGGTTGAGCAGACCTTTGACCAGGTTGCGACGGTGGGAAATGTCCGGGCCGATCACCGCTGCTTTCAGATTACGGAAGTGTACGCGCAGGATTCGCTGGGCCATGCGCACGGTGCGTTCGTGGCCCTTGTTGTGCTCGATCAGCTCGCGCAGGTGAATCGGCGCCGAGAATTGCACGCGGGTTTTACGCCCGAGAACAATGATGCTCAACAGACGACGCAGGCGCCCGGTGACGGCCCAGCTGTCGGCGAACAACAGCTTCCACGGACTGTTTTCGCTGTCCGGCGATTGGCCCCAGAACACGCTGACCGGAATGATCTGCGCATCTTCAGCAGCGTTCTGCGTCAGTGCGCTGACCAGGCGAGTCAGGGTTGGCGGCGCGCCGCGTTTGTCCTGGCGACCGAGCCAGTCTGGATCCGGCGTCAGGTAAAAAAACGCCGCCGGTTCGATCAGCGAACCCACCGACACCGGCAGCACCGGACGCGGCAGGCCGGCCTTGGTGCACTCGGTGTCGAGCACGGCCAGATCGGTCAGCGAAGGGTTTTGCAGGACGTAGAACACCGGACGACTGCGGTCGAGGTTGAGGGTGAACGACGACTGGTTGATCGTTTCCGAGCGGACCCAGAGGTACAACAGTCGGCGCAAGGTGCCAAACACAAGACGGCGGAACGGGGAACGGGTCATACGGCTTCTGCGTGAGTGGATAAAACCGAGCATTTGCTCGGGAGGTCGACAGTTTGCCGTATTCACCGAAAATCGGCAAAAAAGCGGCGAAGTAATCTCCTGTTGAGAGTTTTCGCGCCTGTCATATACTCGGCGGTCTGTCGCCGGGGCCCTTTTATGGACGTCGGACGCAGGCTGACGTTCCGCAAAGGCTTTCCTGCGAAAAGCCTGTTCAATAATAAAAAAGGAGTACGAACAGATGGCAACACGTGAAACCGGCAACGTGAAGTGGTTCAACGACGCCAAAGGCTACGGCTTTATCCAGCGCGAAGACGGGGTGGACGTGTTCGTGCACTACCGCGCGATTCGCGGCGAAGGGCATCGGTCGCTGACCGAGGGCCAGCAGGTCGAGTACGCGGTGATTACCGGCGAGAAGGGTTTGCAGGCTGAGGATGTTGTAGGCCTGTAAGTCGCTGAAAACCACTGTGGGAGCGAGCCTGCTCGCGAATGCGTAGTGTCAGTCGATATGAATGGTGACTGATACACCGCATTCGCGAGCAGGCTCGCTCCCACATGGGATCTATGTTGCCTGTTGTTACGCGGTTTTCCAGGTGATTTCTTCTTCACCGTCTTCGCTGATGCGCATCCAGCGATCCGCCGTTTCCTCACCTTCTTCTTCAACCCACGTGCCCGGCGCGCAACGCACTTCCACGTTCAGCGCAGCGAATGCGGCGCGGGCGCAGGCGATGTCGTCGTCCCATGGCGTCTGGTCGCTTTCCAGGTACAGGCTGTTCCATTTGCCCACGGCTTTCGGCAGCCAGGTCACCGGCACGTTGCCGGCCTTGCACTTCCAGGTCTGGCCTTTCTGAACCCAGTCGGTGCACGGGCCCAGCGCGGCGCCCAGCCAGGCCGAAATGGCCTTGTGGTCGACGTCGGCGTCTTTCAGGTAAATCTCGATATCCGGTTGGCGCATGGATGTCCTCACTGCGGGTCTGAAAAATCCATTCGCGGATTTAGCCGGCCCCGGGCACTCGCCCGAGACCAAAAGTTATTGAAGAACGAAATAATCGTAGCGCATCGACACAGTGGTCTCGAACGGCTCGGCCTGTTCGATCACCGCCGCACGACGCTCGGCACTGGCGCGCCAGCCGTGGGGCGTCATCGCCAACAGGTTGGCGCGATCCTCGGGCTTGTCCAGCGTCAGCTTGAATTCCAGGGTTTCACTGTGCGCCATCGCCATGCCTTCCGGCACCAGGGCCAGATGCTTGTCGTCGGTGTACTCGCGCACTTCGTCGTACAGGCGTTCGCGCAACTCCATCAGGTGGCCGCTGGTCGGGCCGACTTTCATCAGACCGCCGCCGACACTGAGCAAGCGCTTGGCCTCTTCCCAATCCAAAGGACTGAAAACACTGGCGAGAAACTGGCAACTGCCCGACGCCAACGGCACGCGGGCCATGCTGGCGATCAACCAGGTGATTGCCGGGTTGCGTTTGCAGGCGCGTTTGACCGCTTCACGGGAAATATCCAGCGCGTAGCCATCAGCGTTCGGCAGGGCCTCGGCGATCTGCGCGGTGTAATAACCCTCGCCGCAACCGATATCGACCCAGCGATCCGGCGCATAACTCGCTGCCAGTTCGGCCAGACGCTTGGCTACCGGCGCGTAATGGCCAGCGTTCAAGAAGTCGCGGCGCGCTTCGACCATGGCCTGGTTGTCGCCAGGATCACGGCTGTTTTTGTGCTGCACCGGCAGCAGGTTGAGGTAACCCTGTCGCGCACGGTCGAAACGATGGCCGGCGGGGCAGACCACGCCGTTATCCACCGCATTCAGCGGTTCACTGCAGATGGGGCAAGCGAGCATCAGGCGAGCAACTTGATCAGGGTCTGGTAGTAGATTTCGGTCAGCACATCGAGATCTGCTGCCAGCACGCGTTCGTTGACCTGGTGAATGGTCGCGTTGACCGGGCCCAGTTCAACCACCTGCGTACCCATGGTCGCGATGAAACGGCCATCGGAGGTGCCGCCGCTGGTCGACGCCTTGGTCTCGCGGCCGGTGATGTCCTTGATGCTCGCCGACACCGCGTCGAGCAGCGCGCCAGGTTCGGTGAGGAACGGCAGACCGGACAGCGCCCAGTCGATGTGCCAGTCCAGATCATGCTTGTCGAGAATGTCAGCCACGCGCTTCTGCAGGCCTTCAACGGTCGATTCGGTGGAGAAACGGAAGTTGAAAACCGCCACCAGATCGCCCGGAATCACGTTGGTCGCGCCGGTGCCGGAGTTGACGTTGGAAATCTGGAAACTGGTTGGCGGGAAGAAATCGTTACCGTGATCCCAGTGCTCGGCGGCCAGTTCGGCCAGCGCCGGAGCGGCGAGGTGGATCGGATTCTTTGCCAAGTGTGGATAGGCGACGTGGCCCTGAATGCCTTTGACCGTGAGCTTTGCACCCAGCGAGCCGCGACGACCGTTTTTCACCACGTCGCCAACCAGTGTGGTGCTCGACGGTTCGCCGACGATGCACCAGTCCAGACGCTCGTTGCGCGCGGCCAAGCGCTCGACCACTGCTTTGGTGCCGTGATGCGCCGGGCCTTCTTCGTCGCTGGTGATCAGGAACGCGACCTTGCCCTTGTGGTTCGGGTAGTCGGCGACGAAACGCTCAGCGGCGACGGTCATCGACGCCAGGCTGCCTTTCATGTCCGCCGCGCCACGGCCGCAGAGCATGCCGTGTTCGTCGATCAGTGCGTTGAACGGGTCGATCTGCCACGCGGTGACCGGGCCGGTCGGCACCACGTCGGTGTGGCCGGCGAAGCACAGTACCGGGCCGTCGTTGGTGCCGTGGGTCGCCCAGAAGTTATCCACATCTTCGATGCGCATCGGCTCGAGGCTGAAACCGGCATCGCCCAGGCGCTGCATCATCTGCTTCTGGCAATCGGCGTCGACCGGCGTCACGGACGGACGGCGGATCAGGTCGATGGCGAGTTGGAGGGTCGGCGAAAGGTCGGCGTGGGCCGTCATGGAAAACTCCGGGATCATGAATTTGAGCGAGGGCCACTGTGGGAGCCAGCCTGCTCGCGAATGCGGTGTATCAGGCAACATAAGGGTTGAATGTTACAAAGCCTTCGCGAGCAAGCTCGCTCCCACAGGGATTGGGTTCGGTCGGTTACACCGCGTATCACGCCAAGCCCCGCAAAATGGCGGTTATCTTAAAGCAAAACGGCGACCATTGGCCGCCGTTTAGTGCATCGATGAGGATTTAGACGACCGGCGCCGGCTCAGGCGCAGCCGCAGGTTTTGGCAGCGACGACAGGAACGCCATGATCAGCGCCGCCAGATACGGCAGCGACTGCACCAGCAACATCACCACCCAGAAACGCATGTCGTTGCTCGGCATGCCGTTGACCAGGTAGATCCCCAGCGCCGCGCCCCACAACAACAGCATGATGAACAGCTCTTCCCGCGCTTCGGAAATCGCCACCCAGAAACCATGGTTGTCGGCGTTTTTCGGCGTGCGGAAGAACGGAATGCTGCTGGTAAAGAAGCCGTAGAGCACCGCTTTGGCGATGGTGTGCGACAACGCCAGCCCGGCCAGTGCCGCGCAGAAGGCATCTTTCAGGTTCACGCCAACTGCTCGGCGATACAGGAAGATGATCTTGCCGACCTTGAACACGAACAGTGCCAACGGCGGAATCGCGAAAATCAGCAGCGGCGGATCGACCCGCTGCGGCACGATGATCATCGCCGCCGACCACAACAGCGCACCGACGGTGAAGAAGATGTTCATGCCGTCCGCCACCCACGGCAACCAGCCCGCGAGGAAATGGTAACGCTGGCCGCGCGTCAGCTCGGTGTCCTTGCCGCGCAGCAGGCTGCCGGTGTGACGCTTGATGATCTGGATCGCGCCGTACGCCCAACGGAAACGCTGCTTCTTGAAGTCGATAAACGTATCCGGCATCAGGCCCTTGCCGTAGCTGTCGTGGTAATACGCCGCCGACAGGCCTTTCTCGAATACGCGCAGACCGAGTTCGGCGTCTTCACAGATGCACCAGTCGGCCCAACCCAATTCTTCCAGCACCGAACGGCGGGTCATGGTCATGGTGCCGTGCTGAATGATCGCGTCACGGTCGTTACGGGTGACCATGCCGATGTGGAAGAAGCCTTTGTATTCGGCGTAGCAGAGCTTCTTGAAGGTGCTTTCGTTCTGGTCGCGATAATCCTGCGGCGACTGCACCACGGCGATTTTCGGGTCGGCGAAGTGCGGCACCATGTGCTTGAGCCAGTTCGGGTGCACGCAGTAATCGGAGTCGATCACCGCGATCACTTCGGCGTCCTTGGCGGTGTGCGGAATCAGGTAGTTCAGCGCGCCGCCCTTGAAACCGGCCAGCGGCGAGACGTGGAAGAACTTGAAGCGCGGGCCGAGGGTTGCGCAGTAGTCACGCACCGGTTCCCACACCGCCGGATCCTTGGTGTTGTTGTCGATGATCAGGACTTCGTAGTCTGGATAATCGAGGGCGGCGAGGGCGTCGAGGGTCTGTTTGACCATCTCCGGCGGCTCGTTGTAGCACGGCACGTGGATCGACACTTTCGGGCGATAGCTGGAGTCGCCTTCCACCGGCAGGAACTCGCGCCGACGCTTGTGAATCCACACCGCTTCAGCCAGTTCATGCGCCTCCGTCAGCAAGACGATAAACACCCCGAGCGCGCCGAGCGCCAAGAGGAAGCCCACTGTCAGACTGAACCACGTGCTGTATTGCAGGCTGTAGTCGTAACCGATCCACACCAGCACGGACCCGCAAAGGAACGCGATAAAGGTCAGGAAGATCCGCCCACGCTGACGCAGGGCCGAGCCGTCGATCATCAGCAAGGTCAGCGACAACAGCGCCAGCACCACCGAACCGATCGCCAGCACGCGCCATTGCGGGATCGCGACCACCGGGCCTTCGAAGTTGAATTTCTGCTGACGCGCGGCGTTGAACACGCCCCAGTAGGCGCCGACCGAACCTTCGTCACTGGCCTTCCACGGCTGGTCGAAGGCTTCGATCACGAAGTAGTTGAAGCCTTGGCGGTTGAGCTTGTTGACCAAGGTCCGCAGGTAGATCGCCTGATCCGCCGGCGACGCATCGGCGCCGCCACGCATGCGGCCGTTGCTCGGCCAGCCGACCTCGGAGAGTAGCAGCGGTTTTTTCGGGAACAGCTTTTTCAGATCGCGGGCACGGTCGAACACGAACTGGCCGGCCTTGTCGACCGGGATGAATTCCCAGTAAGGCAGAACGTGCGCAGCGATCAGGTCAACGTGCTTGGCCAGTTCCGGGTGTTCTTCCCAGACGTGCCATTGCTCGGACGTGGTCACCGGCACTTTCACCGCAGCGCGCACGCGATCGAGCAATACGCTCAGCTCTTGGGCGGTGATTTCCTTACGGAAAATCGCTTCGTTACCGACCACCACACGAACCACGCTGCGCGAAGTGTTGGCCAGTTCGATGGCGCGGGTGATTTCCCGTTCGTTGCGTTCCTGGTCGGGGCTGATCCAGATCCCCAGGGTCACGCGCAGGCCGAATTCCTCAGCCAGTTTCGGGATGTCTTGCAGCGAGCCGTCGACCGAGTAGATACGGATGTTGTCCGTCAGCTTGCTCATGATCTCCAGATCACGGCGCATTTCGTCGTCAGACGGATACTGATCCTTCTGCGGGAATTGTCCTTGCTGGAACGGCGAATAGGAGAAACCGGAGATCTGCTCCGGCCAGTTCGGCGCGGAAACCGGGCGATTGATCAGCGCCCAGAAACCGGTGAACAGGGCAGCGATTGCCAGAACCACCACCAGGTTGAGTCCAAATTTACGCGATGACATAGCTATTTCGGGTTCCAAAGGCTGTGGAACGAAGGATCGGTCGGCTAGACGCCCGAGGGGCGCGCATCCTACACCGGCAGTTCACAAGTCGTACATCAGACAGGGAAATGCCCGACATTGGGCAGCCGACTTTGACTTAAGTTCTTACACTTGTAGCTGATGTTTAGAACTTGTCGCCGCGTAGCCCTATAATGCGCGCCGGTTTTTGGGGTAATGGTCATGAGTACAGAAGATCCGCGGTTTGCAGGCATCGCCCGTTTGTATGGCATTGAAGGCCTGGAGCGCCTGCGCGCGGCCCATGTGGCGATTGTCGGCGTCGGTGGTGTCGGTTCCTGGGCGGCGGAAGCCATGGCCCGCTGTGGCGTCGGCGCGATTTCGCTGTTCGACCTCGATGACGTCTGCGTCAGCAACGCCAACCGCCAGTTGCACGCACTGGACAGCACCGTCGGCAAACCCAAGGTCGAGGTGATGGCCGAGCGTCTGCGCGGGATCAACCCGGATTGCACCGTGCACGCCGTGGCGGATTTCGTTACTCGCGAGACCATGGCTGAATACATCACGCCGAACATTGATTGCGTGATCGACTGCATCGACGCGGTCAACGCCAAGGCTGCGCTGATCGCCTGGTGCAAGCGCCGCAAGATCCAGATCATCACCACGGGTGGTGCGGGCGGGCAGATTGACCCGACGCTGATTCAGGTGTGCGATCTCAACCGCACGTTCAACGACCCGTTGGCGTCGAAAGTGCGCTCGACGTTGCGGCGTGATTATGGCTTTTCGCGCACCGTGACCCGGCATTACAGCGTGCCGTGCGTGTTTTCCACGGAGCAACTGCGTTATCCGAAACCGGATGGCAGCATTTGTCTGCAGAAGAGTTTTGTCGGCGATGGCGTGAAGCTCGACTGCGCCGGTGGGTTTGGCGCGGTGATGATGGTCACGGCAACGTTCGGCATGGTCGCGGCGACCAAGGCAGTGGACAAGATTGTCGCGGGGGTTCGGCGTCCGGCTGACCGGGTCAAATCTGACGCCTGACCGGTTGATCGTTCCCACGCTCCGCGTGGTAATGCAGCCCGGGACGCTCCGCGTCCCATCCAGAGCCGAACGCGGAGCGTCCGTTGAGGCATTCCCACGCAGAGCGTGGGAACGATCAGTCAGCGAGCCAGCTCATTCATCCGCTGGAGCACGGCATTGAGGCCATTGCTGCGCGATGGCGATAGCTGACGCGAAAGGCCTAGCTGATTGAACCAGTCCGGCAAATCAACCTGCTGCAATTCAGCCGCCGACAACCCGTTAACCCGTAACAGCAACAACGCCACCAACCCGCGAATCATCCGCGCATCGCTGCTGGCGCTGAACTGCCAGTGACCGTCGTGCAATGCCCCAACCAGCCACACCTGACTCTCACAGCCATGCACTCGGTTGGCATCGCACTTGTCGGCGTCACTCAACGGCGGCAGACGATCACCAAACTGCATCAGCAACCGCGCCCGCTGTTCCCAGCCGGCTGCGTTCTGAAAAATGTGCAGCGCTTCAGCAGCCGCGACCGGCAAACTCATCGCAACAACTCCAGCGCCTGATCCAGCGCCTCAAAGAAGCGCTCCAGATCCTCGGAGTCGTTGTACAGCGCCAGCGACACCCGAATCGCTCCGGCCAACTCGAAGCTTTTCAGCAGCGGCATCGCGCAGTGATGCCCGGCGCGCACGGCGATTCCTTGCTCGGTCAGCAAGTGCGCCAGATCAGCGTTATGCACACCCTCGACAACAAAACTCGCCAGTGCCAGTTGCGGCTTGCCGAGCAGACGGATGCCGTTACGAGCGGCGAGTCCACGCAGCAGATAGTCATGCAGCGCCGCTTCATGGGCCGACACCGCGTCCTGATCCAGATCGGCCAGATAATCGAGCGTTGCGCCGAGGCCGATCACACTGGCAATCGGCGGCGTGCCCGCTTCAAAACCCAGCGGCGCAGGGCGGAAACGCGCGTCGTGATAGTTGGCTTCCAACACCATCTCGCCACCGAACTGCCATGGTTTCAGTTGCTCAAGTGCTGCGTTGCGCCCGAACAATACGCCGAGGCCATCGGGGCCATACAGTTTGTGGCTGGAAAACACATAGAAGTCGCAACCCAGCGCCTGCACGTCATGCCGACCATGGACCACGCCTTGCGCGCCATCGACTACAGTGAGCGCGTTCTGCGCCTTGGCCATGCCCAGCAAGGCCGGCAATGGCTGCCATGCACCGAGCACGTTGGACAACTGACTGACTGCCAGCAAACGCGTGCGCGGACCGATCAAATGTACCGCGGCAGCAAGGTCGATCAGACCGTCGGCATCCAGCGGCAGGATCACCAGTTTCAGGTTGCGACGTTGCGCCAGTTGCTGCCACGGCAGCAGGTTGGCGTGATGCTCCAGGGCGCTGATGACAATTTCATCGCCCGGGTGGAAAAGATGTTCCAGGCCATAAGCCAGGAGATTCAGCGCACTGGTGGCGCCGTGGGTGAAGATGATCTGCCCGCTGTCACCGACATTGAGCCACTGGGCGACCTTGAGCCGACTGTCTTCGAACGCCTGCGTCGCGTGAGCGCCGGGCAGGTGTTGCGCACGATGCACATTGGCTGCGCCATTGGCGTAGTAATGCGTCAACGCGTCGAGCAGGGCTTGGGGTTTTTGCGTGGTGGCGGCGTTGTCCAGATAAGTCTGGTCTTGCCGTTGCAGCGCGGCGATGGCCGGGAAATCGGCACGCCAGGGGGAGGGAATCATCATGTGGTATACGCCTGACCCTGTGGGAGCGAGCCTGCTCGCGAAGGCGTCCTTGAGGACGCTAAAAGCTTCGCGAGCAGGCCCGCTTCCACAGGTTATCAATGTGCTGCTTAGTTGTGAGCGTGCAGCGCTTCGTTCAGTTCGATCGCCGATTTGTGGGTTTTGCACTCCACAGCACCGGTTTCCGAATTGCGACGGAACAGCAGATCAGTCTGACCGGCCAGCTCGCGCGCCTTCACAACCTTGACCAGGTTGTTGTTTTCGTCGAGCAGGGCAACCTTGGTGCCAGCGGTCACGTACAGGCCCGACTCAACGGTGTTGCGGTCACCCAACGGGAAACCGATACCGGCGTTGGCGCCGATCAGGCAGCCTTCGCCAACCTTGATCACGATGTTGCCGCCGCCCGACAGGGTGCCCATGGTCGAGCAACCGCCGCCCAGGTCCGAACCCTTGCCGACGAACACTCCAGCGGAAACGCGGCCTTCGATCATGCCCGGGCCTTCGGTGCCAGCGTTGAAGTTGATGAAACCTTCGTGCATCACGGTGGTGCCTTCACCGACGTAAGCGCCCAGACGAAGACGCGCGGCGTCAGCGATACGCACGCCAGCCGGAACCACGTAGTCGGTCATTTTCGGGAACTTGTCCACCGAGAACACTTCCAGCAGCTCGCCACGCAGGCGGGCTTCCAGTTGCATTTCCGCCAGTTCGCTCAGGTCGATTGCACCCTGGCTGGTCCACGCTACGTTTGGCAGCAGCGGGAAAATACCGGCCAGGCTCACGCCGTGTGGCTTGACCAGACGGTGCGACAGCAGGTGCAGCTTCAGATACGCCTCAGGCGTCGAGGTCAGCTGTGCGTCTTCGGCCAGCAGGGTGGCGACCAGCGGCTTGTGGCTTTCAGCCAGACGGGTCAGCAGCTTGCCTTGCACGGCGTCGATGCCTTTCACGGCTTCAGCCAGTTGTGCAGCCTGGGCGGTGGTGAAAGTGATGGCCTGGTTGCCTTCGGTGTAACCGAGGATTGGCGCAACTGCCGCGACCAGTTCGGCCGATGGGTTGAGCAGTGGCTGTGCGTAGAACACTTCCAGCCACGCGCCTTGACGGTTCTGAGTGCCGACACCAAAGGCGATGCTGAACAGGGAATTGGACATGTAAATACACCTCTACAAAGAGTGACGGGCTGCTTACTTCAGAGCGGCCGCGTAGATATCTGGCTTGAAGCCAATCAGGGTTCGGTCACCGAGATCGAGCACCGGGCGCTTGATCATCGAGGGTTGAGCGAGCATCAGTTCGATGGCTTTCGACTGGTCGAGATCGGCTTTGCGTTCGTCGTCGAGTTTGCGAAAGGTCGTGCCTGCGCGGTTCAACACCGTTTGCCAGCCGTGTTCGTCACACCATTGGGTCAGGTGTTCACGGTCGATGCCGGCGGTTTTGTAATCGTGAAAGTCGTAGCTGACAGCGTGTTCATCGAGCCAGGTGCGCGCCTTCTTCATGGTGTCGCAGGCTTTGATGCCGAAAAGGTGCAACGTTTTACTTGAAACGGTCAAGGAATTGCCCCCTTTACAGGTGCTGGAGAAAAATGGTGTCGGATTATGCCATGACCAAACCGGTTCGCGGCGCCTCAGGTCGATTTGGCAATGCAAAACCCTGTGGGAGCGAGCTTGCTCGCGAAGTGGTCGTGTCAGTCAATATCTCTGTTCGGTGAATGACCGCATTCGCGAGCAGGCTCGCTCCCACAAGGGACTGCAATCGGGCAGTGCTACATAGGTGCAACGGTCAGACACAGCCTAAGCGGCTAATATGGCAGTTCAACGCTGTCGATTGTCTGAGATTTCCGCTTTATGCAAACTGCTTATACCGTCCTGATCCTGCTGATGCTGGTCAGCGTTTCGCGTCTGGTCGGACGGGTCATCCCGCTGCCGCTGCCCCTGGTGCAAATCGCCGCTGGCGCCTTGCTCGCCTGGCCGACCCTCGGTCTGCACGTGGCCCTTGATCCCGAATTGTTCCTGTTTCTGTTCCTGCCGCCATTGTTGTTCTCCGACGGCTGGCGCATGCCCAAGCGCGAGTTCTGGCACTTGCGCGGACCGATCCTGACCCTGGCGGTCGGGCTGGTGCTGTTCACCGTGGTCGGCGCCGGCTACTTCATTCATTGGTTATTGCCGTCAATTCCGTTACCGGTAGCCTTTGCCCTCGCGGCGGTTTTGTCGCCCACCGACGCCGTGGCGGTGTCGGCCATTTCACAAAACCGCTTGCCGACCCCGCTGATGCATATATTGCAGGGCGAGGCGCTGATGAACGATGCCTCGGGTCTGGTGACCTTCAAGTTCGCCCTGGTGGCGGCCATCACGGGCGTGTTCTCGCTGACCAACGCCAGCCTGACCTTTGTCGTGGTGGCGCTCGGCGGACTGGCGGTCGGGGTGGCATTGAGCTGGCTGGTCGGGCGCTTGCGGGCGTGGATGATCGCCCGTGGCTGGGACGATCCGGCCACTCACGTGGTGTTCATGTTGCTGTTGCCGTTCGCCGCTTATGTGTTGGCCGAACGCCTCGGCGTCTCGGGCATTCTCTCGGCGGTAGCGGCGGGGATGATGCAGAGCTGGCTTGATCTGCTGCCACGACAGACCAGCACTCGCTTGCTCAATCGCAGCGTCTGGTCGCTGCTGGAATTCGCCTTCAACGGTCTGATCTTCCTGCTGCTCGGCCTGCAATTGCCGGACATCATCAAAGCCGTGGTCAGCCACGAGCCAACCTTGTGGCCGACGCTGTTCTATCGCTGCCTTGATGTCGTGGCGATTTTCCTCGCGTTGGTGTTGCTGCGGTTTATCTGGGTGCAGAGTATCTGGCGCTTGTCGGTGTTGCTGCGACGTTTGCGCGGCAAGGGCGAGCTGACACAAGTGCCGACCGCGCGCTCCTGTTGGTTGCTGACTGTCGGAGGGGTGCGAGGTGCGGTGACACTGGCGGGTGTGATGTCGGTGCCGATGTTGATGGGGGCGGACGCGTTCCCCGAGCGTGATCTGCTGATCTTCATTGCTGCCGGGGTGATTCTGCTGTCGCTGATATCGGCGTGTATCGCTCTGCCGCTGTTGTTGCGCGGGATCGAAAAGAGCCCGGACGACAAACGGCGCCAGGAAGTGCGCGATGCCTGGCGCAAAACTGCGGAAGCGGCGATTCATGCGCTGGAAACAGAAGAAACGTCTCCGCAGGACGCTGCTCAAGCCGCGCTGTCGGCCGAGCTGAAGGCACGGATCATGTCCGAGTATCGCCATCAACTCGATGTCTTCAACGATTCCGCCGAAGCTCAGGCCTTGGCGTTCCAGATGGATCTGCTCGAGCGACGCCTGCGCTTGAAGGCGCTCAGGGCACAGCGTCTGGAACTCTATAGCCTCAGTCGTCATCACCAGATCGGTGATGACGTCCTGAGAGAGGTGTTGGCTGATCTTGACCTGAGTGAAGCCAATCTGGGGCAGGTCAAATAGACACATCCTGATAGTTGATGGGCGGATAAGCTATTCTCGCTAATTGCTTGTCGCCTTCACTGATGTGTTTATTGATGGGGATCTCGAAGTTGTTGGTAGTCAAAAAAGATTGAATCGGGTAGTGCATGATGGAGTGCTTGTCGTAGTTGCCCAGAACAAGCCCGCCGGTCGTGTCGAGATCAAAGAGATTCAAATCGACCTCATCTTTTTCCCAGCCGACGACTTCGACGAAATATTGGTATACGGCATCTTTATCCCATGGAATGTTCGCATCGGGATGAAGGTGAGCGTGATGGAAGCCCAGCGCATGGCCAAATTCATGAATCAGTGAGATTTCGAAGGATGGTGTATCTGATCGTTCTGTGACTACTAACGTAGGTTCGTCGGATGCGATCGTCAGGGCATTCGTCCCTAGTGCCGAATAATTGCCGGAGCCCTCCAGATCGATACGAATCTGGCCGGGGCCATCCTCAACCCGTTCGAAGGCAAGGCTGACAAAGGGTTCCCATTGTCGAATGCAACGTTCAACGCGGTATTTCATTTCCTCAGGTAGCGCGCGCATGAACGAAAAACTGACAGTGCTGGCGTTTTTCCAGAACTTTTCCGAGTAAGCCACTGAACGTTTGGTGCGTGCCGGTAAATACAGGTTATCTGCATCCAGCCTGGGTTTTAGTATTTTTACGTAGTGGTAATTTTGCATGGTTAATATCCATATTTTTATGACTTGTCGGTAAGTGCACTGAACCTGGTATTTAAAAAGTGTTGTCAAATTCGCTGCGACTTAAAGACTAACTTTGCCGGGTAAAGGCAGGAAGACGAGAAATAATTGGATATGTAACTTGCAATCGAGCCTGCGCGCCAGATTGCCTGGCGCGGGCATGTGATGTTTACTTTTGTCGCGTTGCAAACGCGCGAATTCGCTCCGCCGCTTCTACGCACTCTGCCAATGGTGCAACCAGCGCCATGCGCACGCGGCCAGCCCCCGGGTTGACGCCATCGACGTCACGGGACAGGTAAGAACCTGGCACCACGGTCACGTGCTCCTGCTCGAACAGATCGCGGCAGAACGCGGCGTCGTCGCCTTGCACGTTCGGCCACAGATAGAAACTGCCATCCGGGCGCTGCACGTCCATCACCGGGCTGAGGATTTCCAGCACCGCATCGAATTTTTCGCGATACAGCGCACGGTTGGCGCGCACATGCACTTCGTCGTTCCACGCAGCAACGCTGGCCAGTTGCGTTTGTACCGGCATCGCGCAGCCGTGGTAGGTGCGATACAGCAGGAAGCCTTTGAGGATGTCGGCATCACCGGCGACAAAACCCGAGCGCAGCCCCGGCAGGTTGGAACGCTTGGACAGGCTATGGAATACCACGCAACGCTTGAAGTCCTTGCGGCCCAGTTCGACGCAGGCCGTCAGCAGACCCGGCGGCGGGGTTTGCTCATCGAAGTACAACTCGCTGTAGCACTCGTCGGCGGCGATCACGAAATCGTACTCGTCGGCCAGGGCGATCAGCTTTTTCAGGGTTTCGACCGGGATCAGTGCGCCGGTCGGGTTGCCTGGCGAGCAGAGGAAGAGGATCTGGCAGCGTTTCCAGATGTCTGGCGAAACGGCATCGAAATCCGGATTGAAGCCGTTCTCGTCGAGGCATGGCAGGTAGTGCGGCTTGGCCCCGGCGAGGAACGCGGCGCCCTCGTAGATCTGGTAGAACGGATTCGGGCTGACCACCAGTGCGTCGTCGCCACGGTTGACCACAGTCTGGGTGAACGCGAACAGGGCTTCACGGGTGCCATTGACCGGCAGCACGTTGCGCGCCGGATCGATCCAGCCGCTTGGCACGCCGAAACGACGCTCGCACCAGCCGGCGATGGCTTCGCGCAGGGCGGGGATACCGAGGGTGGTCGGGTACACGGCCATCTGATCCAGACTGTTGGCCAGAGCCTCGGCGACAAAGCTTGGCGAACGGTGTTTCGGCTCGCCGATCGACAGAGCGATCGGGCGTTTGTCCGGGTTCGGGGTCACGGTGCCGAGCAGGGCGCGGAGCTTTTCGAACGGGTACGGCTGGAGCTGGTTCAGAGCATTGTTCATTGGGGCAGGGTCTCTCGCAAAGCCATTTGAATCCGGGGCGCCATCAGATACTGATGCGCGACAGTTTGATATCGGGTTCCTGATTGACGCTCAGTTGCTCAACGATCGCATCCTGCAAACGGCTGCACAGCAGCGGGTCGGACAACGGTTGGTTGTGGGCGTCGGTGATGAAGAACACGTCTTCCACGCGCTCGCCCAGGGTCGCAATCTTGGCGTTTTGCAGCGACAGGTCGAACTCGAGAAAAATCCCGCCGATCCGCGCCAGCAGGCCCGGGCGATCAGGCGCGGTCAGTTCCAGTACGGTCACCGGACGTTGCGCGTCGTTATGAATGGTTACCTGCGGCGCAAAGGCGAAATGCTTGAGCTGGCGCGGCACCCGGCGTTGAATGATCGTCGGGTAATCGTCGGGATTGCGCAGGGCTTCGGTCAAGCCTTCGCGGATCTGTTTGACCCGCGCCGGGTTGTCGCCGATGGACTCGCCTTCGTTGTCGAGCACGATGTAGGTGTCGAGGGTGAACTGGCTGCTCGAGGTGATAACCCGGGCGTCATGAATGTTCAGGTTCAGCTGATCCATAGCCGCCACGGTCACCGCGAAGAAATCATGCTGGTCCGGTGCATAAATGAAGATCTGCGTGCCACCCTCGAACTCGCGTTGGGTGGTTTCCTTGATCAGCACCAGCGGCCCGCCATCGACGGGTTGCTGGAGGATCGCGTCGCTGTGCCAGGCCACGTCACCGGCGGTATGGCGCAGGAAATAGTCATCGCCCAACTGCGCCCACAACTGCTCGACATCGTCCGGATCGGTGCCGCCGCGCACCAGAATATCCAGTGCGGCGCTTTGGGTCTGGCGGATCTGCTCTTCGCGATCCACCGGGTTTTCCAAGCCGCGACGCAGCGCGCGTTTGGTCTCGGTGTAGAGCTGACGCAACAGGCTGGCGCGCCACGAGTTCCACAGCGTCGGGTTGGTGGCGTTGATGTCGGCCACGGTCAGCACGTAGAGATAGTCGAGACGGGTTTCATCGCCGACAGCCAGGGCAAAGTCGTGGATCACTTGCGGGTCGGACAAATCCTTGCGCTGAGCGGTGGTCGACATCACCAGATGGTTCTGCACCAGCCAGACGATCAGGCGGCTGTCCCACACCGGCAACTGATGGCGCTGGCAGAACGCCTCGGCATCGACCGCGCCGATCTCCGAGTGATCGCCATGCCGGCCTTTACCGATGTCGTGGTACAGGCCCGCCATGTAGATCAGTTCGGGCTTGGGCAGCTTGGCCATCAGCTTGGCGGCCAGCGGGAATTTCTCCGAGACCTGGGTGTACTGCAATTTGCGCAGGTGCTTGATCAGGTTCAGCGTGTGCGCATCGACCGTGTAGATGTGAAACAGGTCGTGCTGCATCTGCCCGACAATAAAGCCGAACTCCGGCAGATAACGCCCGAGAATGCCGTAACGGTTCATCCGCCGCAGGTTGCGGTGGATGCCTATCTTGCACTTGAACAGTTCAATGAACAGGCTGGTGTTGCGAATATCGTTGCGGAAGTTGTCGTCGATCAGGTGACGGTGCTCGCGCAGCAGACGAATGGTGTCGGCGCGCACGCCTTTGATTTCCGGCTGCTGGGCCATCAGCACGAAAATCTCCAGCATGGCGAACGGCGTGCGGCGAAACACGTTGTCGTTGCGTGCCTCGATATAGCCGTCGTGGAGCTGGAAGCGCGAGTTGATCGGCTGCGGCGGCGCTTCGTCTTCCGGCGCGAGGATGACTTCCTCGAAATGCTGGATGATCAGGTCGCTGAGCTGGGCGATGCTCATCACTACGCGGAAATACTGTTGCATGAAGTTTTCGACGGCCTGCTTGGCGTCGTCGCCTTCAAAACCCAGTAGTCCGGCGATGGTGCGCTGGTGGTCGAACAGCAAGCGGTCTTCGGAGCGGCCGGCGAGCATGTGCAGGGCGTAGCGAACCTTCCAGAGAAATTCCTGAGAGGAGGCGAGCAGGGCGTTTTCACTCTCGACCAGGAAACCTTCGCCGGCGAGGGCGCGCAGGTTCAGGGTGCCGTATTGGCGACGCGCAACCCAGAGAATCGTCTGAATATCCCGCAGTCCGCCGGGCGAGCCTTTGACGTTGGGTTCCAGGTTGTATTCGGTGTCGTTGTATTTGTGGTGGCGGGCTTTTTGTTCGGCACGCTTGGCCAGGAAGAACTCCTTGGCCGGCCACATGTGTGCGGTGCTGGTGACGTCGAGCATGCGTTGGCGCAGACGCTCGGGGCCGCAGATGGTGCGGCTTTCCATCAGGTTGGTGACCACGGTCAGGTCGGCGCGGGCCTCTTCGGCGCATTCATCGACCGAGCGCACGCTCTGACCGACTTCCAGGCCAATGTCCCACAACAGCGTCAGAAAACGCTCGATGGAGTCGCGGAAGACCTCGTGATCGGCGCTGTCCAGCAGGATCAGCAGATCGATATCGGAATAAGGGTGCAGCTCACCGCGACCATAACCGCCGACCGCGACCAGTGCGATGTCGGCGTCTTCACTCCAGTTGAACTGCTCCCAGGCCTTTTGCAGGATGTTGTCGACGAACCAGGCACGGTCTTCGATCAGCCGGCGAATGTCGCGACCCTGGCGAAAACGCGTGTCGAGCACCTCGCGAGCCTGGCGGATCGCCTTCTTGAACGCCGCGATAGGACTCGCTTTGAGAGCCAGTTCGGCCTGGAACTGACCGCGGTCGAAGAGTTCGGGATCCACCTGCGGCATCGATTGGCATTCCTTCTATAAGGCTGGGAGCGTTGTGTGGATCAGGCCGAGATGCGCGGGATGGTGTCGTCGGCGCGCAGGGTGAAGATCTCGTAGCCAGTGTCGGTCACCAGCAGGGTGTGTTCCCACTGTGCTGACAGCTTGCGATCCTTGGTGATCGCGGTCCAGCCGTCACCCAGTACTTTGGTGTCGGCCTTGCCCTGGTTGATCATCGGCTCGATGGTGAAGGTCATGCCGGCCTTCAGTTCCATGCCGGTGCCGGCGCGGCCGTAGTGCAGGATCTGCGGCTCTTCGTGGAAAACCTTGCCGATGCCATGACCGCAGAACTCGCGAACTACCGAGAAGCCGTTCTTCTCGGCGTGCTTCTGAATGACTTCGCCGATGTCGCCGAGGCGGCAGCCGGGTTTGACGATCTCGATCGCCTTGTACATGCATTCCTGGGTGATCTGCGACAGGCGTTCGGCCCAGACGGGTACTTCGCCGACATGGAACATGCGGCTGGTATCACCGTGGTAACCGTCCTTGATCACGGTCACGTCAATGTTCAGGGTGTCGCCGTTTTTCAGCGGCTTTTCATTCGGGATGCCGTGGCAGACCACGTGGTTGATCGAAGTGCAGATCGACTTCGGATAACCCTTGTAATTGAGCGGGGCAGGGATGGCTTGCTGCACATTGACGATGTAGTCGTGGCAGATCTGGTTCAGCTCATCGGTGGTGACGCCCGGTTTGACATGTTCGGCAATCATTTCCAGCACATCGGCGGCCAGTTTGCCGGCGACACGCATGCCAGCGATGTCCTCGGGGGTTTTGAGGTTGACGGTCATACAGGCTCTCTCTGCGCTCGGCGGCGCTTGCTGATACGAATAGGGCGGCAGGTGATCGTTTTGCGACCCTGAAAAACGCGATTCTAACAGACGCACGGCGCAATTCAGCGCCCGCGTGCATCGCTTCTCTCTATACAATGGTGCGTTCGGGGCCGATTCCAAGGGGGCTGCGCCCATGTCCTTGGTGCGAATACAGATTCCGGGTTCCGTTTCTGCGCACCCTGTGGTATAAAATGCGCCGCTTTCCGGGGATACCCCGAAAAGCTTAAATCCACACACGTGTCGACACGATGACCTGGGTGCTTTTGGCTTTATGCCACTGGTTGGTCATTGGGATACGTGGAGGCCAAACCCGACTTATTAAGGAACTATCATGTCCCAAGTCAATATGCGCGATATGCTGAAGGCCGGTGTGCACTTCGGTCACCAAACCCGTTACTGGAATCCGAAAATGGGTAAGTACATTTTCGGCGCGCGTAACAAGATTCACATCATCAACCTTGAAAAAACCCTGCCAATGTTCAACGAAGCTCTGACTTTCGTAGAGCGTCTGGCCCAGGGCAAAAACAAGATTCTGTTCGTCGGCACCAAGCGTTCCGCTGGCAAGATCGTTGCTGAAGAAGCAGCACGTTGCGGTTCGCCGTACGTCGATCACCGCTGGTTGGGCGGCATGCTGACCAACTTCAAAACCATTCGTGCTTCGATCAAGCGTCTGCGTGACCTTGAAGTTCAAGCCGAAGACGGTACTTTCGCCAAGCTGACCAAGAAAGAAGCGCTGATGCGCTCCCGTGACCTGGAAAAGCTGGATCGTTCGCTGGGCGGCATCAAGGACATGGGCGGTCTGCCTGACGCACTGTTCGTGATCGACGTTGACCACGAGCGCATCGCGATCACCGAAGCCAACAAGCTGGGCATCCCGGTAATCGGCGTTGTCGACACCAACAGCAGCCCGGAAGGCGTTGACTACATCATCCCAGGCAACGATGACGCAATCCGCGCTATCCAGCTGTACATGGGTTCGATGGCTGACGCAGTTATCCGTGGTCGCAACAATGTTGCTGGCGGTACTGTTGAATTCGCAGCTGAAGAAACTCAGGCTGCAGCTGAGTAATTGACGCCCTGGCGTTGACTCAGTAAGCAAAAAGGGGGCTTGGCCCCCTTTTTGCCACCTCGAAAACCATTTGTCGGCGCCCACGGCACTGTTTGTAATGTGCGGCAGCTAACAAGGGTGGTTCGGGAAGAATTGAACGCCCGTTCGATCGGGTGGAATGGTTGAAAACCTATCCAAGAGGAATTTGAAAATGGCAGCAATTACTGCAGCGTTGGTTAAAGAACTGCGCGAGCGTACCGGCGAAGGCATGATGGACTGCAAGAAAGCCCTGGAAAAGGCTGACGGCGACATCGAAAAAGCCATTGATGACATGCGTGCTTCGGGCGCGATCAAGGCTGCGAAGAAGGCTGGCAACGTTGCCGCTGAAGGCGCAATCGCAATCAAGGACGACGGTAAAGCTGCCGTTATCCTGGAAGTGAACTCGCAGACCGACTTCCTGGCTCTGCAAGACGACTTCAAGAACTTCGTTGCTGCCAGCGTTGAAAAAGCTTTCGCTGACAAGCTGACCGACGCTGCTCCACTGATCGCTTCGCAAGAAGCCGCTCGTGAAGCACTGGTTGCCAAAGTAGGCGAGAACGTCAACATCCGTCGTCTGGCCCGTATCGAAGGTGACGTTGTAGGTTCGTACCTGCACGGCAACAAGATCGGCGTTGTTGTGGCTCTGAAAGGCGGTGACGTCGAGCTGGCCAAAGACATCGCGATGCACGTAGCGGCAAGCAACCCTGAGTTCCTGCTGCCATCGGAAGTTTCGGCTGAAGCGATCGAGCGCGAAAAAGCTGTGTTCCTGCAGCTGAACGAAGAAAAAATCAAAGGCAAGCCAGAAAACATTGTTGAAAATATGGTCAAAGGCCGTATCAGCAAGTTCCTGGCTGAAGCGAGCCTGGTTGAGCAGGCGTTCGTCAAGAACCCTGAAATCAAGGTTGGCGAACTGGCCAAGAAAGCCGGTGCTGAAATCGTTTCCTTCACTTACTACAAAGTAGGCGAAGGCATCGAGAAGCCGGTCGACAACTTCGCTGAAGAAGTTGCTGCCCAGCTGGCTGCCGCCAAGCAATAAGACGGTTTTTCAACTGTCGCCCGAAAGAGGCTGCCCGCTTACGCGCGCAGCCTCTTTTCAGATGGGGTTGCCAATTTTTATTGGTTTCCACTTGGAACTGACTTACAAAGCCATGTTCCGATGGCGCTGAAGCAGCGCCAAGCTAGAGTGAACGCCAGCTGTAAACAGCTCGCAAAGAATTTTAAATACGCCGCAGGAGAGATTCGCAATGGCTCAGCAGGGCAGTGGTTATCAGGCTCGCTATAAACGCATTCTACTCAAGCTTAGCGGCGAGGCCCTGATGGGCTCGGAAGAGTTCGGGATCGATCCAAAAGTGCTGGATCGCATGGCGCTGGAAGTCGGCCAGCTGGTCGGTATCGGCGTACAGGTCGGTCTGGTGATCGGCGGTGGCAACCTGTTCCGCGGCGAAGCCTTGAGCAAAGCCGGTATGGATCGGGTTACAGGCGACCACATGGGCATGCTGGCCACTGTGATGAACGCTCTGGCCATGCGCGATGCGCTGGAACGTGCCAACATCTCGGCCATCGTGATGTCGGCGATTTCCATGGTGGGTGTGACCGATCACTACGATCGCCGCAAAGCCATGCGTCACCTGAACTCCAAAGACGTCGTGATCTTCGCTGCCGGTACCGGCAACCCGTTCTTCACCACGGATTCGGCAGCCTGCCTGCGCGCAATCGAAATCGATGCCGACGTCGTGCTGAAAGCGACCAAGGTCGATGGCGTCTACACCGCTGACCCGTTCAAAGACCCACATGCCGAGAAGTTCGATCATCTGACTTATGATGAAGTACTGGATCGCAAGCTGGGCGTGATGGATCTGACCGCTATCTGCCTGTGCCGCGACCACAAGATGCCGTTGCGCGTATTCAACATGAACAAGCCCGGTGCCCTGCTGAACATCGTCCATGGCGGCGCTGAAGGCACCCTGATCGAGGAAGGTCAACAATGATCAACGAAATCAAGAAAGACGCTCAAGAGCGCATGCAGAAATCCCTGGACTCTCTGGCTCACGCTTTTGGTCAGATTCGTACCGGCAAGGCTCACCCAAGCATTCTGGGTAGCGTGATGGTGCCGTACTACGGCGCAGACACCTCCATCACTCAAGTGGCCAACATCACTGTAAAAGATTCGCGCACCCTGCAAGTCGTCGCCTTCGAGCGCAACATGCTCGCAGCGGTCGACAAGGCAATCCAGAGCGCTGGCCTGAACCTCAATCCGACCAACCTGGGCGAATTGTTGCTGATCTCCATGCCTGCCCTGACTGAAGAAACCCGCAAGGGCTTCACCAAGCAGGCGCGCAGTGCCGCCGAAGACGCGCGTGTTGCTGTGCGCAACATTCGTCGTGACGCCTTGGGCGAGCTGAAGAAACTGGTCAAGGACAAAGAAATCAGCGAAGACGAAGAGCGTCGTGCCGCTGCCGATATTCAGAAACTCACCGACAAGGCTGAAGCTGATATCGACACGGCTACCAAGCAAAAAGAAGCGGATCTGATGGCCGTATAAGGTTCGAGCTTTTAATGGACAAGACCAAGCAGACTGCGCCGTCCGCGGTGCCGCGCCATGTCGCGATCATCATGGATGGCAACAATCGCTGGGCGAAAAAACGCTTTATGCCGGGTGTCGCCGGGCATAAAGCGGGCGTGGATGCTGTGCGTGCCGTGATCGAGGTGTGTGCTGAGGCCAAGGTCGAAGTGCTCACCCTGTTCGCGTTTTCCAGTGAGAACTGGCAGCGCCCGGCCGATGAAGTCAGTGCCTTGATGGATCTGTTCTTCAAGGCATTGCGTCGAGAGGCCAAGCGCCTCAACGACAACAACATCAGCCTGCGCATCATTGGCGATCGTTCGCGCTTCCACCCTGAGCTTCAGGCGGCGATGCGCGAAGCCGAGGCCATGACCGCCGGCTCCAACCGCTTCATTCTGCAGATCGCCGCCAATTACGGCGGTCAGTGGGATATCGCCCAAGCGGCTCAGCGTCTGGCGCGTGAAGTTCAGGCCGGACACCTGCGTCCGGAAGACATCACCCCGGATCTGCTGCAAACCTGTCTGGCGACCGGCGATCTGCCATTGCCCGACTTGTGCATCCGCACCGGTGGCGAGCACCGCATCAGCAACTTCCTGCTGTGGCAACTGGCCTACGCCGAGTTGTACTTCTCCGACCTGTTCTGGCCGGACTTCAAACACGATGCCATGCGTACTGCGCTGGCCGATTTCGCTTCGCGTCAGCGTCGCTTCGGTAAAACGAGCGAACAGATCGAAGCTGGAGCCCGGGTTTAATGCTTAAACAACGAATCATCACTGCGCTGATCCTGCTGCCGGTTGCCTTGTGCGGGTTTTTCCTGCTCGAAGGCTCCGGTTTTGCGCTGTTCATCGGTCTGGTCGTGAGCCTGGGGGCTTGGGAGTGGGCGCGTCTGGCTGGCTTCGCCGCACAGTCGTTCCGTGTCGGCTATGCCGCTGTCGTTGCGCTGATGTTGTTCGTCATGTACGTGCTGCCGGGCCTCGCCCCTTGGGTGTTGGGCGCTTCGGTGTTGTGGTGGGCAGTGGCAACGTACCTGGTGCTGACGTATCCGCGTTCGAGCGAGCGCTGGTCCACGGCGGCCACCAAACTGGTGATCGGCCTGCTGATTCTGCTGCCGGCCTGGCAAGGTCTGGTACAGATCAAGCAGTACCCGCTGGGTAACTGGCTGATCATGGCGGTGATGGTGCTGGTTTGGGGCGCCGATATCGGTGCCTATTTCTCTGGTCGAAAATTCGGCAAGCGCAAGCTGGCCCCGCAAGTCAGTCCGGGTAAAAGCTGGGAAGGCGTCTACGGTGGTCTGGCGCTGAGTTTGCTGATTACAGCGATTGTCGGTCTCGTGCGTGACTGGACCGTCGCCGAGCTGCTTAAAGGCTTGATTGGCGCTGCGCTGATCGTCTTCATCTCCGTTGTCGGCGACCTGACCGAAAGCATGTTCAAGCGTCAGTCCGGCATCAAGGACAGCAGTAATCTGCTGCCCGGTCATGGTGGGGTGCTTGATCGTATCGACAGTCTGACAGCGGCAATCCCGGTGTTTGCAGTGCTACTGTGGATGGCGGCACCGTGAGTCGTCCTCAACAGATTACCGTTCTCGGTGCGACGGGCTCGATCGGTCTGAGCACGCTGGATGTCATTGCCCGACATCCTGAGCGTTATCAGGTGTTCGCGTTGAGTGGTTTCACGCGTCTCAGTGAGCTTTTCGCCTTGTGCGTGCGCCACGTGCCGCAATTTGCCGTGGTTCCCGAGGCTGCTGCCGCGCGTGGCTTGCAGGACGATTTGCGTGCCGCCGGTTTGCCGACCCGTGTGCTGGTGGGGGAGGAGGGCCTGTGCCAGGTCGCTGCTGCTCCGGAAGTCGATGCGGTGATGGCTGCGATCGTCGGTGCAGCAGGTTTGCGTCCGACCCTGGCGGCTGTCGAAGCTGGCAAGAAGATTCTCCTGGCCAATAAAGAAGCGCTGGTGATGTCCGGCGCCTTGTTCATGCAGGCGGTGCGCAAGAGCGGTTCGGTGTTGTTGCCGATCGACAGTGAACACAACGCGATTTTCCAGTGCATGCCACAGGATTTTGCCCGTGGATTGAGCTCGGTGGGTGTTCGTCGGATTTTGCTCACAGCCTCTGGCGGCCCGTTCCGACAGACGCCGATGAGTGAGTTGGCGCATGTTTCACCTGACCAGGCGTGTGCGCACCCGAACTGGTCCATGGGGCGCAAGATTTCGGTCGATTCGGCCAGCATGATGAATAAGGGGCTCGAGCTGATCGAGGCCTGTTGGTTGTTTGATGCCAAGCCGTCGCAGGTCGAGGTAGTGATTCACCCGCAGAGCGTCATTCACTCGCTGGTCGATTATGTCGATGGCTCGGTGCTGGCGCAGTTGGGTAATCCCGACATGCGTACGCCGATCGCCAACGCCCTGGCCTGGCCGGAACGCATTGATTCGGGCGTGGCACCGCTGGATCTGTTTGCTGTCGCGCGTCTGGACTTCGAAGCGCCGGATGAAGAGCGCTTCCCTTGTCTGCGTCTGGCACGGCAAGCTGCCGAGGCTGGCAACAGTGCACCGGCGATGCTCAATGCGGCCAACGAAGTGGCGGTGGCAGCGTTTCTCGACGGACGGGTCCGTTACCTGGAAATCGCGAGTATCATCGAGGAGGTCTTGAGCCTCGAGCCGGTCGTTGCACTGACAGATCTCGATGCCGTGTTTACGGCTGATGCCAAGGCGCGAGCTCTGGCTGAGCAATGGTTGAAGCGTCACGATCGATAGAATTTGCAACACAATGGCTACACGCGACACTGAACAGGATTGCGGAGAAAGTAGATGAGCGCGCTCTATATGATTGCCGGCACCCTGATCGCCTTGGGTGTGCTGGTCACCTTTCACGAATTCGGCCACTTCTGGGTCGCGCGTCGCTGTGGCGTCAAGGTTCTGCGTTTCTCCGTAGGCTTCGGCATGCCGCTGCTGCGCTGGCACGACAAGCAGGGCACTGAGTTTGTGGTCGCGGCGATACCGCTGGGCGGCTACGTCAAAATGCTCGATGAGCGCGAAGGCGAAGTGCCGGTCGATCAGCTTGATCAGTCGTTCAACCGCAAATCCGTGCGTCAGCGTATCGCTATTGTTGCGGCCGGCCCGATTGCCAACTTCCTGTTGGCGTTGGTGTTCTTCTGGGTCTTGGCCATGCTCGGCAGCGAGCAGGTGCGCCCGGTCATCGGTGCGGTTGAATCCGGCAGTATCGCTGCCAGTGCCGGTTTGAGTGCAGGTGAGGAAATTGTCGCGGTCGATGGTGAACCGACTTCCGGTTGGGCGGCGGTCAATCTGCAATTGGTCCGACGCCTTGGCGAAAGCGGTTCTCTGCAATTGCTGGTGCGTGAACAGGGTTCTACTGCGGATTCGCCGCGTGAGCTGAAGCTGGATAACTGGCTCAAAGGCGCTGATGAGCCGGATCCGATCCGCTCGCTGGGTATCCGTCCATGGCGCCCGGCTTTGCCGCCGGTGCTCGCCGAGCTCGATCCGAAAGGCCCGGCCCAGGCGGCTGGCCTGAAGACCGGTGACCGCCTGTTGGCTCTCGATGGTCAGGCGCTGAATGACTGGCAGCAGGTGGTCGACACCGTTCGTACGCGTCCTGATACCAAAATCATGCTGCGCATCGAGCGCGACAGTGCTCAAATCGACGTCCCGGTGACGCTGGCGGCGCGTGGTGAAAGCAAATCGCCAAGCGGTTATCTGGGGGCGGGCGTAAAAGCTGTCGACTGGCCGCCGGAGATGATTCGCGAGGTCAGTTACGGGCCTCTGGCTGCGATTGGCGAGGGTGCCCGTCGCACTTGGACCATGAGCATTCTGACGCTCGATTCGCTAAAGAAAATGCTGTTCGGCGAGCTCTCGGTAAAAAACTTGAGTGGACCGATAACCATTGCTAAAGTGGCGGGCGCTTCTGCCCAGTCGGGCGTCGCTGATTTCCTGAATTTCCTTGCTTATCTGAGTATTAGCCTGGGCGTTCTGAATTTGCTGCCCATTCCTGTATTGGATGGGGGGCATTTGTTGTTTTATCTGATCGAGTGGGCGCGTGGTCGTCCCTTGTCGGATCGGGTGCAAGGTTGGGGGATACAGATCGGTATCAGTTTGGTGGTCGGGGTGATGTTGCTTGCTCTGGTCAACGATCTGGGTCGACTGTAACGCTTCGCTGAATTGCGAATCTGCCGCATTTTGCGGCAGTTTGTTTATTGCCAGTTGGAATAAGAAAGGACTTCATGAAACGTCTGCTGCTAACTGCGGTTCTCACCGTATTGATGATCGCCGAAGTTCACGCCGAGTCCTTCACTATCTCTGATATTCGCGTCAATGGCCTCCAGCGGGTCTCCGCGGGTAGCGTTTTTGGTGCCTTGCCGTTGAACGTCGGTGAGCAGGCGGATGATCGTCGCCTGGTGGAATCCACTCGTGCGTTGTTCAAAACCGGTTTCTTTCAAGATATCCAGCTGGGTCGCGAAGGCAACGTTCTGGTCATCACGGTCGTCGAACGTCCGTCGGTCGCCAGTATCGAGATCGAAGGCAACAAGGCGATCTCCACTGAAGACTTGATGAAAGGTCTCAAACAATCCGGTCTGGCCGAAGGCGAGATCTTCCAGCGCGCCACCCTTGAGGGTGTGCGTAACGAACTGCAGCGTCAGTACGTCGCGCAAGGTCGCTACTCGGCTACGGTCGATACCGAAGTGGTCTCGCAACCGCGTAACCGCGTTGGTCTGAAAGTGAAGATCAACGAAGGTACCGTTGCCGCCATTCAGCACATCAACGTGGTGGGCAACACGGTTTTCCCCGAGGAAGACCTGACCGACCTGTTCGAACTGAAAACCACCAACTGGCTGTCGTTCTTCAAGAACGACGACAAGTACGCCCGTGAAAAGCTTTCCGGTGACCTGGAACGTCTGCGTTCCTACTATCTGGACCGTGGCTATATCAACATGGATATCGCTTCGACCCAGGTGTCCATCACCCCGGACAAGAAGCACGTCTACATCACTGTCAACGTCACTGAAGGCGAGAAATACACCGTTCGTGACGTCAAGCTCAGCGGTGACCTGAAAGTTCCTGAAGATCAGGTCAAGTCCCTGCTGCTGGTGCAGAAAGGCCAGGTGTTCTCGCGCAAGCTGATGACCACCACATCCGAGCTGATCACCCGCCGTCTGGGTAACGAGGGTTACACCTTCGCCAACGTCAACGGCGTACCGCAGCCGCATGATGATGACCACACCGTCGACATCCTGTTTGCTGTTGATCCGGGCAAGCGTGCCTATGTCAACCGCATCAACTTCCGTGGCAACACCAAGTCCGAGGACGAAGTGCTGCGTCGTGAAATGCGTCAGATGGAAGGTGGCTGGGCTTCGACCTACCTGATCGACCAATCCAAGACTCGTCTTGAGCGTCTGGGCTTCTTCAAGGAAGTCAACGTTGAAACCCCGGCTGTGCCAGGTGTCGACGACCAGGTTGACGTGAACTATGCCGTTGAAGAACAGGCTTCCGGTTCGATTACCGCCAGTGTCGGTTTCGCCCAGAGTGCCGGTCTGATCCTCGGTGGTTCGATCACCCAGAACAACTTCCTCGGTACTGGTAACCGCGTCAGCATCGGCCTGACCCGCAGCGAATATCAGAGCCGCTACAACTTCGGCTACGTTGACCCGTACTGGACCGCCGATGGCGTGAGCCTGGGTTACAACGCGTTCTATCGCACCACTGACTACAAAGACCTCGACGTCGATGTAGCAAGCTATGCGGTAGACAGCCTGGGTGCCGGCGTCAACGTTGGCTACCCGATCAGCGAAACTTCGCGTCTGACCTTTGGCCTGTCGGTTCAACAGGACGAGATCAAGACCGGTACCTACACCGTTGACGAGATTTTCGACTTCGTTAACAAGGAAGGCGACAAGTACCTGAACTTCAAGGCGTCGGCCGGCTGGTCCGAGTCCACCCTGAACAAAGGCGTACTGCCGACCCGTGGCCGTTCCCAGAGCCTGACCCTGGAAACCACCGTGCCGGGCAGCGACCTGTCGTTCTACAAGCTTGATTATCGCGGTCAGCTGTTCCAGCCGATCAGCGAGAACTACACCCTGCGCCTGCATACCGAGCTGGGTTATGGCGACGGCTACGGTGGAACCGACGGCTTGCCGTTCTATGAAAACTACTATGCTGGTGGTTTCAACTCGGTTCGTGGCTTCAAGGACAGCACCCTCGGTCCACGCAGTACGCCGAGCCGTGGTACCAACCCGGGCACGCTTGCTGACCCCGACCAGGATCCGCTGCCGTTCGGTGGTAACGTCCTGATCCAGGGTGGTGTCGAGGTTCTGTTCCCGCTGCCATTCGTGAAAGATCAGCGCTCCTTGCGTACTTCGGTATTCTGGGACGTGGGTAACGTATTTGACTCGCAGTGCAAGGACACTACCAATGCGAACGGCTCGACGTCGAACACCAAGTGCAACGACATCAGCCTGAGCAACATGGCCAGTTCCGTCGGTGTGGGTGTGACCTGGGTCACCGCACTGGGTCCTCTGAGCTTCGCGTTGGCCATGCCGATCAAGAAGCCGGATGAGGCTGAAACTCAAGTGTTCCAATTCTCCCTCGGCCAGACGTTCTAAGCGTCTGACCCAAGATAACGACAATGGATTTTGTAGGAGTGCATCGTGCGTAAGTTGACTCAATTGGTTCTCCTGGCCTCCTTGATGGTGGCAGGCCCGGCATTTGCCGACATGAAAATCGCTGTTCTGAACTATCAGATGGCCTTGCTCGAATCCGACGCAGCGAAGAAGTACGCCGTGGATGCCGAGAAGAAGTTCGGTCCGCAACTGACCAAGCTGAAAACCCTGGAAAGCAGCGCCAAGGGTATTCAGGACCGTCTGATGGCCGGTGGCGACAAAATGCAGCAAGGTGAACGTGAGCGTCTGGAGCTGGAATTCAAGCAAAAGGCCCGTGACTTCCAGTTCCAGTCCAAGGAACTGAACGAAGCCAAAGCTGTTGCCGACCGCGAAATGCTCAAGCAACTGAAGCCGAAACTGGATAGCGCAGTGGAAGAAGTCATCAAGAAAGGTGGTTTTGACCTGGTGTTCGAGCGTGGCGCAGTGATTGATGTCAAACCACAGTACGACATCACGCGCCAGGTTATCGAGCGCATGAATCAGCTGAAGTAACCCATGACCGTGACTATCAAGCTCGGCCAGTTGGCCGAGTTCCTCGGCGCCACCCTGCGTGGCGACCCTGAGAAGCAAATTACTGGGCTAGCCACTTTGCAAGAGGCTGGCCCAGCTCAGTTGAGCTTTCTGGCAAACCCTCAATATCGCAAATACCTGGCAGGCTCGCAGGCAGCAGCACTGCTGCTCAAAGAGGCCGATGCCGAGGGTTTTGCCGGTAATGCGTTGGTGGTGCCTGATCCTTATCTGGCTTACGCACGCATCTCACACTTGTTCGATCCCAAGCCAAAAGCCACTGCGGGTATCCATCCTTCGGCGGTCATTGCGGCGGACGCAGTGGTTGATCCAACCGCCAGCGTCGGTCCTTTCGTGGTGATCGAGGCCGGCGCGCGGATCGGTGCGCAAGTGACACTGGGCGCGCATTGCGTCATCGGTGCACGCAGCGAAATCGGTGAGGGCGGCTGGCTCGCTCCACGCGTGACGCTGTATCACGATGTACGCATCGGCAAGCGCGTAGTGATTCAGTCCGGTGCCGTGCTTGGTGGTGAAGGCTTCGGCTTCGCCAACGAAAAAGGTATCTGGCAGAAGATCGCTCAGATCGGTGGCGTGGCCATCGGCGACGATGTCGAGATTGGCGTGAATACCGCCATCGACCGTGGCGCTCTGGCCGATACCGTAATCGGTAATGGCGTGAAGCTCGACAACCAGATCCAGATTGCCCACAACGTTCAGGTCGGTGATCACACCGCGATGGCAGCGTGCGTCGGGATCTCCGGCAGCACCAAAATCGGCAAGCATTGCATGCTCGCCGGCGGTGTCGGGCTGGTCGGCCACATTGATATTTGCGACAACGTTTTCCTGACCGGGATGACCATGGTGACCCACTCGATTACCGAGCCGGGTGCCTATTCTTCCGGCACAGCCATGCAACCGGCGGCCGAATGGCGCAAAAGCGCGGCCCGCATTCGTCAGCTCGATGATATCGCGCGGCGTTTGAAACAGCTGGAAAAGCGCGTAGGGGAAGTGACCCCTGACGGCAATGCTTCATCAGATGGCTGATACCATTTCCATATCAAGTGTGCACAGCCGCTAGACTGCCTCCTTGATTTGCTAGAGGAGTGCGCGTCAGTCGCGCTCCCAATCTTTACATAGGCTTCCCCCCGAAATGATGGACATCAACGAGATTCGCGAATACCTGCCTCACCGTTACCCGTTCCTGCTGGTGGACCGGGTGGTGGAACTGGACACTGAAGGCAAGCGCATTCGCGCCTACAAGAATGTCAGCATCAATGAGCCGTTCTTCAATGGTCACTTCCCTGCGCATCCAATCATGCCGGGCGTGCTGATCATCGAAGCGATGGCTCAGGCTGCCGGGATCCTCGGTTTCAAAATGCTTGATGTGAAGCCTGCCGACGGCACGCTTTACTACTTCGTCGGTTCCGACAAGCTGCGCTTCCGTCAACCTGTGTTGCCGGGCGATCAGCTGATCCTCGAAGCCAAGTTCATCAGTTGCAAGCGCCAGATCTGGAAGTTCGAATGCCAGGCTTCGGTCGATGGCAAGCCGGTCTGCTCGGCTGAAATCATCTGTGCGGAACGCAAGCTATGAGTTTGATTGACCCTCGCGCAATCATCGATCCGTCGGCCGTTCTGGCTGACGGCGTCGAGGTCGGCCCGTGGTCGATCATCGGCGCAGGTGTGGAAATCGGCGAGGGTACCGTGATCGGGCCTCATGTAATCCTCAAAGGCCCGACCCGCATCGGTAAGCACAATCGCATCTACCAGTTTTCCTCGGTAGGCGAAGACACGCCCGATCTGAAGTACAAAGGCGAAGAAACCCGCCTGGTGATCGGTGATCACAATGTCATCCGTGAAGGCGTGACCATTCACCGTGGCACCGTGCAAGACCGTTCGGAGACCACGCTGGGCGATCACAACCTGATCATGGCCTATGCCCACATCGGGCATGACAGCGTCATCGGCAATCACTGCATTCTGGTCAACAACACCGCGTTAGCCGGGCATGTACATGTGGATGACTGGGCGATCCTTTCCGGATTCACCCTGGTTCACCAGTATTGCCACATCGGCGCTCACAGCTTTTCCGGTATGGGCACGGCGATCGGCAAGGACGTTCCGGCGTTCGTCACCGTGTTCGGCAATCCCGCAGAAGCGCGCAGCATGAACTTCGAAGGCATGCGCCGTCGCGGTTTCAGCGAAGACGCGATTCATACCCTGCGTCGCGCTTACAAAACCGTCTATCGCCAAGGCCTGACGGTTGAGCAGGCGCTGGCCGAACTGGCTGAACCCGCTGCGCAGTACCCGGAAGTGGCGATATTCCGCGACTCCATCCAGTCGTCGACTCGCGGCATCACGCGCTGATCATGGCCAATCTGCGTATTGCGCTGGTGGCGGGTGAAGCTTCCGGTGACATTCTCGGCGCCGGTCTGATGCGCGCCCTCAAGGCACAGCATCCGGCGGTCGAGTTCATCGGCGTCGGCGGGCCGTTGATGCAGGCTGAAGGCCTGACTTCGTACTTTCCCATGGAGCGTCTGTCGGTGATGGGACTGGTGGAAGTCCTTGGTCGCCTGCGCGAGTTGCTCAAGCGCCGCAAGGATCTGATCGCCACGCTGATCGCCGAGAAGCCGGACGTATTCATCGGTATCGATGCACCGGACTTCAATCTCAACATTGAATTGAAGCTGCGTCAGGCCGGGATCAAAACCGTGCATTACGTCAGCCCTTCGGTGTGGGCATGGCGGCAGAAGCGTGTACTGAAGATTCGCGAAGGTTGCGATCTGATGCTGACGCTGTTGCCATTCGAAGCCAGATTTTACGAAGAGAAAGGCGTACCGGTACGGTTCGTCGGCCACACGCTGGCCGATACCATCCCACTGGAAGCTGATCGCGCTGCGGCCCGTGCCGAACTGGGCTTGCCCGACGGCCCGCTGGTGGCGTTGATGCCCGGCAGCCGTGGCGGTGAAGTGTCCCGCCTCGGCGCGCTGTTCCTCGATACTGCCGAACGTCTGCGTGCGATGCGCCCGGGTTTGCGCTTTGTCATTCCGTGCGCCAATGCGGAACGCCGCGCGCAAATCGAAGAGCTGCTCGCTGGCCGGGATCTGCCGGTGACCCTGCTCGATGGCAAGTCTCACCTGGCCTTGGCGGCGTGCAACGCCGTGCTTATCGCCTCCGGCACCGCCACCCTCGAAGCGCTGTTGTATAAGCGGCCGATGGTGGTGGCTTATCGCTTGGCGCCGCTGACGTTCTGGATCCTCAAACGCATGGTCAAGAGCCCGTACGTGTCCTTGCCGAATCTGCTGGCCCAGCGTCTGCTGGTCCCGGAATTGTTGCAGGATGATGCGACGGTCGAAGCGCTGGCCCAGACGCTGTCGCCGTTGATCGACGGTGGCGAAGAACAAACACGCGGTTTCGACGAGATCCATCGCACGCTGCGGCTGGATGCCTCCAATCAGGCGGCGGACGCCGTCCTTAACCTGATCGGTCAGACACGATGAGCAAGACAAGCATGCAGATGGGCCTGGATTTCACCCTGGTCGCCGAAGTCGACGAACTGGTCGCCGGCGTCGATGAAGTCGGTCGCGGCCCGTTGTGCGGGGCCGTGGTCACGGCAGCGGTGATCCTTGATCCGAAACGCCCGATCCTCGGCCTCAACGATTCGAAGAAACTCACCGAAGCCAAACGCGAAAAGCTCTACGACGAAATCATCGAGAAATCCCTGAGCTGGTGCATCGCCCGCGCCGAAGTCGAAGAAATCGACGAGCTGAACATTCTCCACGCGACCATGCTGGCCATGCAGCGCGCGGTCGCCGGCCTGCACATTCAGCCGAAACTGGCGATGATCGACGGCAACCGCTGCCCGCAGTTGCCGATGCGCGCCGAAGCGGTGGTGCAGGGCGACGGCAAGGTGCCGGCGATTGCTGCTGCGTCGATTCTCGCTAAAGTCAGTCGCGACCGCGAAATGGCTGCTTTCGAATTGATCTACCCGGGTTACGGCATCGGCGGCCATAAAGGCTACCCGACGCCCGTTCATCTGGAAGCCTTGGTACGTCTCGGCCCGACGCCGATTCACCGACGCTCGTTCGCCCCGGTGCGTCAGGCTTATGAAGCGCTCGAAGGCCTGACACAGGTTTAGTCGCAAGGCTGATGTTTTGTTCGAGGCCCGGTACAATCCGGGCCTTGTTGTCTCTATGTAACTGGACAGGATCACTATGCCGGCTTCATTCGTTCATCTACGCCTGCACACTGAATACTCGCTGGTCGACGGGCTGGTGCGGATCAAGCCACTGGTCAAGGCGCTGACCGGCATGAACATGCCTGCCGTCGCGGTCACCGACCAGAACAACATGTGTTCCCTGGTCAAATTCTATAAAAACACCATGGGCGCAGGCATCAAGCCGATCTGCGGCGCCGACCTGTGGTTGTCGAACAAAGACCCGGATGCACCGCTGAGCCGGCTCAGCCTGTTGGTGATGAACGCCAAGGGTTATCGCAACCTCACCGAGTTGATCTCGCGCGGCTTCATCGAAGGCCAGCGCAACGGCATGATCATCGTCGAACGCGAGTGGGTCGCCGAAGCCAACGAAGGCCTGATCATGCTGTCCGCCGCCAAAGAAGGCGAGATCGGCATGGCCATGATCGGCGGCAACCCCGCTGAGGCCGAAGCCTTGGCGCGCGAGTGGATGGCGGTGTTCCCGGATCGTTTCTATCTGGAAATCCAGCGCACCAACCGTCCCAACGATGAAGAGCAATTGCACGGCGCCGTTGCCCTCGCCGACAAGCTCGGCGCGCCGCTGGTGGCGACCAACGATGTGCGCTTCATCAAGCAGGAAGACTTCGCCGCCCATGAAACCCGCGTGTGCATCGGTGAGGGCCGCGCCCTCGACGATCCGCGGCGCTCGAAGAATTACAGCGATCAGCAATACCTGAAAAGCGCCGAGGAAATGATCGAGCTGTTCAGCGATATTCCTGACGCGATTGAAAACACCGTCGAGATCGCCAAGCGCTGCAACATCGAAGTGAAGCTGGGCACTCACTTCCTGCCCAACTTCCCGATCCCCGATGGCATGACCATCGATGAATATTTCCGCAAGGTGTCCTTCGACGGTCTCGAAGAGCGCCTGTCGGTGCTGCTGCCCAAAGACACCACCGAAGACTACGAAGCCAAGCGTCAGGTCTACGTCGACCGCTTGAATTTCGAGCTGGATATCATCATCCAGATGGGCTTCCCAGGTTACTTCCTGATCGTGATGGACTTTATCCAGTGGGCCAAGAACAACGGCGTGCCGGTAGGTCCTGGCCGTGGATCGGGTGCCGGGTCGCTGGTGGCTTACGTGCAGAAGATCACCGACCTCGACCCGCTGGAATACGACCTGCTGTTCGAACGTTTCCTTAACCCGGAACGGGTATCCATGCCCGACTTCGACGTCGACTTCTGCATGGACGGTCGTGACCGGGTGATCGACTATGTGGCCGAGAAATACGGCCGCAACGCGGTAAGCCAGATCATCACCTTCGGTTCCATGGCCGCAAAAGCGGTGGTGCGTGACGTGGCGCGGGTGCAGGGCAAGTCCTACGGCCTGGCGGATCGTCTGTCGAAGATGATTCCGTTCGAAGTCGGCATGACCCTGGAAAAAGCCTACGAGCAGGAAGAAATCCTCCGTGACTTCATCAAGGTCGATGAAGAGGCGGCAGAAATCTGGGAGATGGCGCGCAAGCTCGAGGGCGTCGTGCGTAACGTCGGTAAACACGCCGGTGGTGTGGTTATTGCCCCGACCAAGCTGACTGACTTCTCGCCGATCTATTGCGACGAGGCCGGTGACGGTCTGGTAACCCAGTTCGACAAGGACGACGTTGAAGCCGCTGGTCTGGTGAAGTTCGACTTCCTCGGTCTGCGCACGCTGACGATCATCGACTGGGCGCTGAAAACCATCAACCGCGACCGCGCCAAGGTCAACGAGCCGCCGCTGGATATCGCGTTTATCCCGCTGGACGACAAACCGACGTACTCGTTGTTGCAGAAAGCTGAAACCACTGCGGTGTTCCAGCTTGAATCGCGCGGCATGAAAGAGCTGATCAAAAAGCTCAAGCCCGACTGCCTGGAAGACTTGATCGCACTGGTGGCCCTGTTCCGTCCGGGCCCGCTGCAGTCCGGCATGGTGGACGACTTCATCAACCGTAAGCACGGTCGCGCCGAATTGGCGTACCCGCACTCGGATTACCAGTACGAAGGCCTCAAGCCAGTATTGGCACCGACTTACGGCATCATCCTGTATCAGGAACAGGTGATGCAGATCGCTCAGGTCATGGCCGGTTACACCCTCGGCGGTGCGGACATGCTCCGTCGCGCCATGGGTAAGAAAAAGCCCGAAGAGATGGCCAAGCAGCGCGGCGGTTTCATTGAGGGTTGCGCGACCAACAATATCGACGCCGACCTTGCCGGTAACATCTTTGACCTGGTAGAAAAATTCGCCGGTTACGGCTTCAACAAATCCCACTCCGCCGCTTACGGTCTGGTGTCGTACCAAACGGCATGGCTGAAAGCCCACTACCCGGCGCCATTCATGGCCGCGGTACTCTCGGCGGATATGCACAACACCGACAAGGTCGTGACCTTGATCGAAGAAATTCGCACCATGAAGCTGCGTCTCGACGCGCCGGATGTGAATACTTCGGAGTTCAAGTTCACGGTGAACGACGATGGCCGCATCGTGTATGGCCTCGGCGCGATCAAGGGCGTTGGTGAGGGTCCTGTTGAGGCGATTACCGAAGCGCGTCAGGAAGGTCCGTTCAAGGATCTGTTCGACTTCTGCGCGCGGGTCGACCTCAAGCGCATCAACAAACGCACGCTGGACGGTCTGATCCGCAGCGGTGCGCTGGATCGTCTGGGCCCGTACTTCCACGACGAGCAAAAGGCTTATCAAGCCAACATCGACCGTAACCGCGCCGTGCTGCTGGCGGCGATGGAAGAGGCGATCAAGGCTGCCGAACAGACCGCCCGCACCCACGACAGCGGCCACGCCGACCTGTTTGGCGGGTTGTTCGTCGAGGCGGATGCCGACGTTTACGCGTCCCATCGCAAGGCCAAGGAGCTGACCCTCAAGGAACGCCTCAAAGGTGAAAAAGACACCTTGGGCCTGTACCTGACCGGTCACCCGATCGACGAATACGAAGGCGAGATCCGCCGTTTCGCCCGTCAGCGCATCATCGACCTGAAGCCGGCCCGGGATACACAAACCGTGGCGGGGATGATCATTGCCCTGCGGGTGATGAAGAACAAGAAGGGCGACAAGATGGGTTTCATCACCCTCGACGACCGCTCGGGGCGGATCGAGGCGTCGCTGTTCGCCGATGCGTTCCATTCTGCGCAGTCGTTGTTGCAGACTGACGCGATGGTGGTGGTCGAAGGTGAAGTCAGCAACGACGACTTCTCCGGCGGCCTGCGCTTGCGGGTAAAGCGCGTGATGAGCATGGAAGATGCGCGCACCAACCTGGCCGAGAGCCTGCGCCTGAAGCTGCAAACCCAGGATCTGAAAGGCGATCAGCTACGCTGGTTGGGTGATTTGCTCAAGCGTCATCGCGGCGCGTGCCCGATTACCATGGAGTACACCAGCCCGGATGCGAAGACCTTGCTGCAGTTTGGCGAGACGTGGCGGATCGACCCGGCAGATGCCTTGATTCAGGCTCTGCGTGACCAGTTCGGGCGAGACAACGTCTTCCTCCAATACCGTTGACCGGCGAGTGCCATTACTGCGCTTGCCCGCAACCTGAATTTTTAATCTCGACCTCAGCGCGCCTCTCCCTTAAGGTAGGGCGCGAATAGACAACCGGCCGGCCCAAGCTCATTTGGGACACGACCCAAGACGGACGCCTATGAACCCGAATTTTCTAGATTTCGAACAGCCGATCGCCGACCTGCAAGCCAAGATCGAAGAGTTGCGCTTGGTCGGTAATGACAATTCGCTGAATATCGGCGATGAGATCTCCCGCCTGCAGGACAAGAGCAAGACGCTGACCGAAGACATCTTCGGCAAGCTGACCAGCTGGCAGATCGCACGCCTGGCGCGTCACCCGAAACGCCCCTATACCCTCGACTACATCCAGCACATCTTCACCGAGTTCGACGAACTGCACGGCGACCGTCACTTCTCTGACGACGCCGCCATCGTTGGCGGCATCGCCCGTCTGGACGATCAGCCGGTGATGATCATCGGTCACCAGAAAGGCCGTGAAGTGCGCGAGAAGGTTCGCCGCAACTTCGGCATGCCGCGTCCGGAAGGCTACCGCAAGGCTTGCCGTCTGATGGAGATGGCCGAGCGTTTCAAGATGCCGATCCTGACCTTCATCGACACCCCGGGTGCCTACCCAGGTATCGACGCTGAAGAGCGTAACCAGAGCGAGGCGATTGCCTGGAACCTGCGCGTGATGTCGCGTCTTAAGACCCCGATCATTGCCACCGTTATCGGTGAAGGCGGTTCTGGCGGTGCATTGGCGATCGGCGTCTGCGACCAACTGAACATGCTGCAGTATTCGACCTACGCGGTGATCTCGCCGGAAGGTTGCGCTTCGATTCTGTGGAAAACCGCAGAAAAAGCGCCGGATGCTGCTGAAGCGATGGGTATCACCGCCGAGCGTCTGAAAGGTCTGGGCATCGTCGATAAAGTTATCGGCGAGCCTCTGGGCGGCGCACACCGTGATCCGGCTGCCGCCGCTGCATCGATCCGTGCCGAGCTGAGCTCGCAACTGGCGATGCTGAAGAAGTTCGATAACGAAGCGCTGTTGAAGCGCCGTTATGATCGACTGATGAGCTACGGTCTCTAAGTCGAACGCAATACCTCTGTAGGAGTGAGCCTGCTCGCGATGAGGGCGTAACATTCAACCAATGTGTTGGCTGTCACACCGCTATCGCGAGCAGGCTCACTCCTACATTTGTTTTGGGGCAAAGAGTTAAATATGGGTCAGTCCATGATTGATTTGCCTTCGCGCTTGTTGCGGGTTCTTGAGCCTTGGCGCAATGCCGCTCATTGGCGCATCGCCTTCTCTGGTGGCCTGGATTCCACCGTCCTTCTGCATCTGCTGGCCTCTCTTGCAACGAGCGAATCCCTCCCACCGCTAAGCGCAGTTCATATCCATCATGGCCTCCAGGCTGCAGCCGATGCGTGGCCGTCACATTGCCAATCCGTATGCGATGCGCTGGGGGTGCCGTTGCTGATTGAGCGGGTGAGGGTGCAACCGGGCGCGAGTCTGGAGCGGGCGGCGCGGAATGCGCGATACGCCGTGTTCAGTGCGCTGACGCAAGCCAATGACGTGTTGCTCACTGGCCAGCATCGTGATGATCAAGCGGAAACGCTGTTGTTTCGATTCATGCGTGGTGCGGGTGTGCGCGGATTGGCGGGGATGCCCAAGCAGCGACCAGTCGGGCAGGGCACACTGATTCGTCCGTTACTGGATGTCTCTCGTTCCGAGCTGGAAGCGTATGCGCAGGCTCATCACTTGAACTGGATCGAAGACCCATCGAATCAGGATCGGCAGTTCTCGCGCAACTACTTGCGCCATCAAGTCATGCCGCTGCTGACCGGGCGCTGGCCGCAAGCGCAGGTGAGCATGGCCCGCAGCGCCGCGCATCTGCGTGAAGCGCAGGGCTTGCTCGATGAGCTGGCGCAGATTGATCTGGCGCAGGCGGCAACCGCCCATGATTTCCAATGGCTGGGATTGCCGTCGCTGGCGTTGGCGCCGCTGGCGGCGTTGTCTGCCGCCCGCCAGCGAAACGCCCTCAGTCACTGGCTCGAACCGCTGACGCGCCTGCCGGACACCGACCATTGGTCGGGTTGGACGGATCTGTGCGATGCCGCCCCTGATGCCTCACCGATCTGGCGTCTGGCCGATGGCGAGTTGCACCGCAGTGCCGGTCGTCTGTGGTGGCTCAGCGGTGACTGGCTACGCACGCCAGTGATCGGCTGCGAGTGGCAGAGCCCCGCGTCAGCGCTACGCTTGGGCGATAACGGACGTGTCATGTTCAGCGGGCAAACTCCCGTCGGGCCTTTGCAGATTCGCTATCGGCAGGGCGGCGAAGTCATGCATCTGGCGGATCGCGGCCACCGCGATCTCAAGCGCCTGCTCAATGAGCGCGCGGTGCCGGGCTTTGTCCGTGGCAGATTGCCGCTGCTGTTTCGCGGCGATGAATTGCTCGCGGTGGCGAACCTGCCGGGACTTGATGGTCATGTGCAGGACGGCTGGAAATTGCATTGGCTGCCAACAGACGAAGATCAAGGTTTGAGCTGAAAGGAGCATTCCGGTAGACTACGCTCCCTTCTTGATACAACTTCTGTGGATTCGCCTGAATTGCAGGAGTTGCCGATTACCAAGCAGTCTTTGCTGGGCGATTCCAAAAAATGTGTAGCGAGCAACGTACCGGTATTTTCACTTCCGGTCTGTCCCAACGCGGCGGTTTTTTTGAAAGGTGCACTGTGATTAATGCAGGTGATCGGGGGCTTCGGCCTTCCTTCGCTTTCCCCGGCGGCTCGTACCGCTTTAACGCAGACTTCTAGGGTTTTTCATGACGCGCTACATATTCGTCACGGGCGGTGTTGTTTCTTCATTGGGGAAAGGCATTGCATCGGCTTCATTGGCGGCCATCCTGGAGGCGCGGGGACTTAAGGTCACCATGCTGAAGCTGGACCCGTACATCAACGTCGACCCGGGCACCATGAGCCCGTTCCAGCACGGTGAAGTGTTCGTCACCCACGACGGCGCCGAGACCGACCTGGACCTGGGCCACTACGAGCGGTTCATCCGCACGACCATGACCCAGAACAACAACTTCACCACTGGCCGTGTCTACGAGCACGTGCTGCGCAAAGAGCGCCGTGGTGACTACCTGGGTGCAACCATCCAGGTGATCCCGCACATCACCGACGAAATCAAGCGCCGCATCATCAAGGGTGCCGGTGACGCTGACGTGGCAATGGTCGAGATCGGTGGCACCGTCGGTGACATCGAGTCGCAACCGTTCCTCGAGGCCATCCGTCAACTGCGTTTCGAAATCGGCGCCAAGCGCGCGATGCTGATGCACTTGACACTGGTGCCGTACATCGCCACTGCCGGCGAAACCAAAACCAAACCAACTCAGCACTCGGTAAAAGAGTTGCGTTCGATCGGCCTGCAGCCAGACGTGCTGGTGTGCCGTTCCGATCACCCGATCGACATTTCGTCGCGTCGCAAGATCGCCCAGTTCACCAACGTTGAAGAGCGCGCGGTGATCGGTCTGGAAGACGCCGACACCATCTACAAGATCCCGGGCATCCTGCACTCGCAGGGTCTGGACGATTTTGTTGTCGAGCGTTTCGGCCTGCAATGCGGCAGCGCTGATCTGTCCGAGTGGGAAGCCGTGGTTGACGCCAAGCTGAACCCGGAACACGAAGTGACCATCGCCATGGTCGGCAAATACATGGAGCTGCTGGACGCCTACAAGTCGCTGATCGAAGCGATGAGTCATGCCGGCATCAGCAACCGCACCAAGGTCAACCTGCGTTACATCGATTCCGAAGACATCGAAAACCAGGGCACTGCGCTGCTCGAAGGTGTCGACGCGATCCTCGTACCGGGCGGCTTCGGTCTGCGCGGCGTGGAAGGCAAGATCACTGCCGTTCAGTACGCTCGTGAAAACAAGGTTCCTTACCTGGGTATCTGCCTAGGTATGCAAGTGGCAGTGATCGAGTTCGCTCGTAACGTCATGGGCTGGAAAGACGCCAACTCCACCGAATTCGACCGCGCCAGCGGCCATCCGGTTGTCGGTCTGATCACTGAGTGGGAAGACGCAACCGGTGCCGTTGAAGTGCGTACCGAATCGTCCGACCTGGGCGGCACCATGCGTCTCGGCGCACAGGAATGCCTGCTTGAAGCCGGCTCCAAGGTGCACGACTGCTACGGCAAGGACGTGATTGTTGAACGTCACCGTCACCGTTATGAAGTGAACAACAACCTGTTGCCACAAATCATCGAAGCCGGCCTGAAGATTTCCGGTCGCTCCGCTGACGCGGCATTGGTTGAAGTGGTTGAAGCTCCGGATCATCCATGGTTCGTCGCTTGCCAGTTCCACCCTGAGTTCACCTCCACACCACGTGATGGCCACCCGCTGTTCAGCGGCTTCGTCAAAGCAGCGTTGGCTCAACACCAGAAGAAGGCGTAACCCCGATGGCACAGAAGATCATCCGCGTCGGCGACATCGAGATTGCCAACGACAAACCCATGGTGCTGTTCGGCGGCATGAACGTGCTGGAAAGCCGTGACATGGCCATGCAGGTTTGCGAGGAGTACGTGAAGGTCACCGAAAAACTCGGTATCCCTTACGTGTTCAAGGCCAGCTTCGACAAGGCCAACCGTTCTTCTGTGACCTCCTATCGTGGTCCTGGCCTGGAAGAGGGCATGCGCATCTTCCAGGACATCAAACAAGCCTTCGGCGTACCGATCATCACCGACGTCCACGAGCCTGATCAGGCCGCGGTCGTCGCTGATGTCTGCGACATCATTCAACTGCCGGCCTTCCTGTCGCGCCAGACCGATCTGGTCGTCGCGATGGCCAAGACCAATGCAGTGATCAACATCAAGAAAGCCCAGTTCCTCGCGCCTCAGGAGATGAAACACATCCTGAACAAGTGCGTGGAAGCGGGTAACGATCAATTGATCCTCTGCGAGCGTGGTTCGAGCTTCGGCTACAACAACCTCGTGGTCGACATGCTCGGCTTCGGCATCATGAAGCAGTTCGAGTACCCGGTATTCTTCGACGTGACCCACGCGCTGCAAATGCCGGGTGGTCGTGCCGACTCCGCGGGCGGTCGCCGTGCGCAGGTTCTGGATCTGGCCAAGGCGGGCATGAGCCAGTCGCTGGCGGGTCTGTTCCTCGAAGCGCATCCGGATCCGGACAACGCCAAATGCGACGGCCCTTGCGCCTTGCGTCTGGACAAACTGGAGCCATTTCTGGCCCAGCTCAAAGCTTTGGACGAACTGGTGAAGAGTTTTCCGACGGTAGAAACCGCGTAAGACTCAATTCTCCGGTAAAGTACCGCACGATTTGTCGCTCATGCCCTCGGGCATGAGCGTTATCGTCTGCAAGTCTGCCCGCTGCACACCCCTTGCCGACGGTAAAAAGATTTCCTCTAGCTGCGTCGTTTTCGTCAACTTTGGAGTGTTTACAACAATGGCAAAAATCGTCGACATCAAAGGTCGTGAAGTTCTCGACTCCCGTGGCAATCCCACCGTGGAAGCGGACGTGCTTCTCGACAACGGCATCATCGGCAGCGCTTGCGCGCCGTCCGGTGCATCCACTGGCTCGCGTGAAGCGCTCGAGCTGCGTGATGGCGACAAGAGCCGTTACCTGGGCAAGGGCGTGCTCAAAGCGGTAGCCAACATCAACGGTCCGATTCGCGATCTGCTGCTGGGCACCGACCCAAGCGACCAGAAAGCCCTGGATCACGCGATGATCAAGCTCGACGGTACCGAAAACAAGGCAACCCTGGGCGCCAACGCCATCCTCGCCGTGTCCCTGGCTGCGGCCAAGGCTGCTGCACAGGATCAGGACCTGCCGCTGTACGCACACATCGCCAACCTCAACGGCACGCCGGGTGTTTACTCGATGCCGGTGCCGATGATGAACATCATCAACGGTGGCGAGCACGCCGATAACAACGTCGACATCCAGGAATTCATGGTGCAGCCGGTTGGCGCCAAGTCGTTCTCGGAAGGTCTGCGCATGGGCACCGAGATTTTCCATCACTTGAAAGCTGTGCTGAAGGCCCGTGGCCTGAGCACTGCCGTTGGCGACGAAGGCGGTTTCGCACCGAACCTGGCGTCCAACGAAGACGCGCTGAAAGTGATCTCCGAAGCGGTGGCCAACGCCGGTTACAAGCTGGGCACCGACGTGACCCTGGCCCTGGACTGCGCGGCCAGCGAATTCTTCGAAGACGGCAAGTACAACCTGTCCGGCGAAGGCCAGGTGTTCACCGCTGAAGGTTTCGCTGATTACCTGAAAGGTCTGACCGAACGTTATCCGATCATCTCGATCGAAGACGGTCTGGACGAGTCCGACTGGGCTGGCTGGAAAATCCTCACTGACAAGATCGGCGAGAAGGTTCAACTGGTAGGCGACGACCTGTTCGTCACCAACACCAAGATCCTGAAAGAGGGCATCGACAAAAAGATCGCCAACTCGATCCTGATCAAGTTCAACCAGATCGGCACCCTGACCGAAACCCTGGAAGCCATCCAGATGGCCAAGGCTGCCGGTTACACCGCAGTGATCTCGCACCGTTCGGGCGAAACCGAAGATTCGACCATTGCCGACCTGGCTGTGGGCACTTCGGCTGGCCAGATCAAGACCGGTTCGCTGTGCCGTTCCGACCGCGTTTCCAAGTACAACCAACTGCTGCGTATCGAAGAGCAGTTGAATGGCAAGGCCAAGTACAACGGTCGCAGCGAGTTCCGCGGCTAAGTACGAATCGATGGAAGGACACCGGATTGTGTCGAAAAAGTCGTGACAGCGATGGATTTGCCACTAATCTGATGCCTTAACAGCACAAGCCTGGGTCTTCCAGGCTTCGTGCTATCAGATGCTTCAAAGTTTTGGCGTGGCTGTCTTTTTTCACTGGATACCTGATATTCGATGCGCAGTCCTTACTGGTTGTTTCTCGTTTTGCTCTTGCTACTGGCCGGTCTGCAGTACCGCCTGTGGGTGGGCAATGGCAGTCTGGCGCAGGTCGCCGAGCTGAATCAGCAGATTGCTGATCAACACGCCGAGAACGAAGGTTTGCTGGAGCGCAACCGAGTGATGGACGCTGAAGTCAGCGAGTTGAAAAAGGGCATGGAGACCGTTGAAGAACGGGCTCGTCACGAACTGGGCATGGTCAAGGACGGCGAAACCCTTTACCAGTTGGCCCAATGATCAATTCCCTGCCGGCCTTCTGGGCCGTGATTCCTGCCGCGGGTGTCGGTGCCCGAATGGCCGCGGACCGTCCCAAGCAATACCTGCAACTGGGCGGACGCACAATTCTCGAACACAGCCTCGGCTGTTTCCTCGATCACCCAAGCCTCAAGGGGCTGGTGGTCAGTCTTGCGGTTGATGATCCTTACTGGCCGAACCTGGCGTGCGTCAGCGATCCGCGTATTCAGCGGGTTGAGGGCGGGGCCGAGCGTTCCGGCTCGGTGCTCAATGCCTTGCTGCACCTGCATGCGCAGGGTGCTGATGATGAGGATTGGGTGCTGGTGCACGATGCGGCACGGCCCAATCTGAGTCGCGATGATCTCGACAAGTTACTGGATGAACTGGCGGATGATCCGGTGGGCGGTTTGCTCGCCGTCCCTGCGCGCGACACGTTGAAGCGCGTCGACAAGCACGGTCGTGTGGTGGAAACCGTCGATCGCAGCGTGATCTGGCAGGCGTATACGCCGCAGATGTTTCGTCTTGGGGCGTTGCATCGGGCGTTGGCGGACAGTCTGGTGGCGGATGCGGTGATTACCGATGAAGCTTCGGCAATGGAGTGGGCGGGGCTGAAGCCGCGTCTGATTGAGGGGCGGGCGGATAACCTCAAGGTGACCCGGCCGGAAGATCTCGAATGGTTGCGTCAGCGTTGGGCGAATCGCCGCTGAATTTTTGTGGTGCCTGTTGAATCGCCATCGCGAGCAGGCTCACTCCCACCTTTGAATAACGCCGAACACGAATTTTGTATCCACTGGAGATCCCCTGTGGGAGCGAGCCTGCTCGCGAAAGCGATAGTTCAGGCAACCCATCACTCAGCTTCGATACTCCGGCCGCTCAGCCAATCCTTCCTTGAGAAAATCCACCAACTTGCGCACCTTCGGCGACAGATGCCGCTGTTGCGGGTACAGCGCCCACACCGCCGTATTCGGCGGCTGGTGCGCCTCCAGCAACGAAATCAACGCACCGCTGTGCAGATGCTCCAGCACGTAATAGTCCGGTAGCTGACACAACCCCACGCCTTGAAGCGCCGCATCCAGCACCGCTTGCCCACTGTTGCAACGCCAGTTTCCCTGCACGCGCTGGGAAAATTCCCGCCCGTTTTGCTCAAGCTGCCAGATGTCTGAGCTGCCGATGAGGCAGTTATGGCGAGACAGTTCCGACAGGCTGTGTGGGCGTCCATACCGTTCAACGTAGGACGGAGAGGCGCAGAGATACATGCGTCGTGGCGCCAGCCGGGCGGCGACCAGGCGCGAGTCCTGCAACCGACCCAGGCGAATCGCCAGATCCAGCCCTTCATGCACCAGATCAAGTTGGCGATTGCTCAATTCGATATCGATGCGCAGCTGCGGATACAGCCCCATGAACCGCGTCACCAACGGCACGATAAACCGCTCGCCGTAGGCGACGGCGCAGGTCATGCGCAGCATCCCTTTTGGTTCGCTGGTCAGATCGCCGACAGCGCGCAATGCTTCCTCGCGACCATCCTGCAAGCGTTGGCAATGTTGCAGAAAGGTCTGCCCGGCCTCGGTCAGTGTCACGCGACGGGTACTGCGATAAAGCAGCCGCGTCTGCAAGCGCTCTTCCAGTCGTACGATTTGTCGACTGACGTGAGAGGAAGAAACCCCAAGACGTTCGGCAGCGGCGGTGAACTGGCTGCATTCGGCAACGGCAACAAATTCGTCGATGCCTTCCCAGCGGTTTTCGGACATTCGATTATCCCTGTACGGCAATAATATTTTGCATTTGTCCGGATTATTAATCAGTTGGCGCTGAACTACACTGGCTGTCTGGTTTTTTTATTCAATGGATTCACTGGAGAGTCAGCATGATCAAGTCGCGCGCCGCCGTTGCCTTCGAGGCCAAGAAGCCGCTGGAAATCGTAGAAGTCGATGTCGCCATGCCCAAGGCCGGTGAAGTGTTGCTGCGTGTAGTCGCTTCCGGTGTTTGCCACACGGACGCCTACACCCTGTCCGGCGCTGACCCGGAAGGCATCTTCCCGTCGATCCTTGGCCACGAAGGTGGCGCAATCGTTGAAGCGATCGGCGAGGGCGTGACTTCGGTTGCCGTTGGCGATCACGTCATTCCGCTGTACACCCCCGAATGCGGCCAGTGCAAATTCTGCAAGTCGGGCAAGACCAACCTGTGTCAGGCAATTCGCGCCACTCAGGGCAAAGGTTTGATGCCGGATGGCACTTCACGTTTCTCCTACAAGGGCGAAACGATTTTCCACTACATGGGCACTTCGACGTTCTCGGAATACACCGTGTTGCCGGAAATCTCCGTGGCCAAGATCTCCAAGGACGCGCCACTGGAAAAGGTTTGCCTGCTGGGTTGCGGCGTCACCACCGGCATCGGTGCAGTGCTCAACACCGCCAAGGTCAAACCGGGTGACACCGTGGCCATCTTCGGTCTGGGTGGCATTGGTCTGTCTGCGGTGATCGGTGCCGTGAAAGCCAAGGCTGCACGCATCATCGCCATCGACATCAACCCGGCCAAGTTCGAGATCGCCAAGCAACTCGGTGCAACCGACTGTGTGAACCCGAAAGATTTCGATCGTCCGATCCAGGAAGTGATCGTCGACATGACCGATGGTGGTGTCGACTTCTCCTTCGAGTGCATCGGCAACGTGCAATTGATGCGCGCCGCCCTTGAGTGCTGCCATAAAGGCTGGGGCGAGTCGGTAATCATCGGCGTGGCCGGAGCCGGCCAGGAAATCGCGACCCGTCCATTCCAGTTGGTCACCGGTCGCGTCTGGCGCGGTTCGGCATTCGGCGGCGTGCGCGGTCGTACCGAGTTGCCAAGCTACGTCGATATGGCTCAGAGCGGTGAAATCCCGCTGGATACTTTCATCACCCACACCATGGGTCTGGAAGACATCAACAAGGCCTTCGACCTGATGCACGAAGGCAAGAGCATCCGTACCGTCATTCATTTCTAAAAGCAGCCCCAAGTTACAAGCTTCAAGCTGCAAGCAAAGGCGCTTTTGCCTTTTCTTGAAGCTCGAAGCTTGCCACTTGCAGCTGGGAGAATCCCCATGAGTCTGGAAAACATCTCCTGTCAGAAAAGTTTTGGCGGTTGGCACAAACGCTATCGCCATCGCTCCGACGTGCTCGGCTGCGACATGGTGTTCGCCGTCTACCTGCCACCGCAAGCGGAGCAGGGCGGCAAGTTGCCGGTGCTGTATTGGTTGTCGGGCCTGACCTGCACCGATGAAAACTTCATGCAGAAGGCCGGCGCGATGCGCATGGCTGCTGAACTGGGTTTGATCATTGTTGCGCCGGACACCAGTCCGCGTGGCGCCGATGTCCCGGGTGATCCGGACGGCGCATGGGATTTCGGCCTCGGCGCCGGGTTCTATCTGAATGCCACGCAAGAACCCTGGTCGCGGCACTATCGGATGCATGACTATGTCGTGCAGGAATTGCCTTCACTGGTTGAAGCGCATTTCCCGGCATCGGACAAGCGCAGCATCAGCGGACACTCCATGGGTGGCCACGGTGCGTTGGTCTGCGCGTTGCGCAATCCTGGGCGTTACCAATCGGTGTCGGCGTTCTCGCCGATCAATAATCCGATGGATTGCCCATGGGGCCAAAAAGCATTTTCCCGCTACTTGGGCGAAGACCGTTCGAAATGGAAAGAGTGGGATGCTTGTGCGCTGATTGCCGAAGCGGATGAAAAACTGCCGCTGCTGGTCGATCAAGGCGATCGCGATGACTTCCTCGCTACCCAGCTCAAACCCGAAGCCTTGCAACAAGCGGCAAAACAAGCGGGCCATCCGCTGACATTGCGCCTGCAACCGGGCTACGACCACAGCTATTTCTTCATCTCAAGCTTTATAGACGACCACTTGCAGCATCACGCACGCGCTCTGCGCGGTTAATGCGGGTAGAATCACGCCCTGACAAAAATCGGGGCGTTTTTTTTATGCGTATTGGCCACGGCTATGATGTGCACCGTTTCGCTGAAGGCGATTTCATTACTCTGGGCGGCGTGCGCATTGCACACAGCTTCGGGCTGCTCGCTCATTCCGACGGTGACGTCCTGCTGCACGCCTTGAGCGATGCCTTGCTCGGCGCCGCTGCGCTGGGTGATATCGGCAAGCATTTCCCGGACACCGACCCGCAATTCAAAGGCGCCGACAGCCGTGCGCTGCTGCGTCATGTGGTCGCGCTGATCCACGCCAAAGGCTGGAAAGTCGGCAACGTCGATAACACCATCGTCGCCCAGGCGCCAAAAATGGCCCCGCATATCGAATCGATGCGCGCGCTGATCGCGGCGGATCTTCAAGTTGAGTTGGATCAAGTGAACGTGAAAGCTACCACCACCGAAAAACTTGGCTTTGTCGGTCGCGAAGAAGGCATCGCCGTGCACTCCGTTGCCTTGTTGCTGCGCGCATGAATGAACTGCAATTGCTCGGCCCGCGGGCCTGTGGCGAACCCCTCGGCACCGCTGTACTGAAAGCCATCGCTGAAGATTTTCAGGTCGATGAAGTGCTCGACATCCCGTTCAGCGGCGATGGCGAACACCTGTGGATCTGGGTTGAAAAGCGTGGGCTCAACACTGAGGAAGCCGCACGGCGTATTGCCAAGGCTGCCGGCGTGCCGTTGCGCACCGTCAGTTATGCGGGCCTCAAGGATCGTCAGGCGCTGACCCGCCAGTGGTTCAGCGTGCAATTGCCGGGCAAGGCCGATCCGGATCTGACAGCGGCGGAAAACGATACGCTGAAGATCCTCAAGACCACCCGCCACAAGCGCAAGCTGCAACGTGGCGCGCATTCGGCCAACGGTTTCACTTTGCGCCTAACTCAGTTCGCTGGCGACAAAGACGCGATCGAGCAGCGCCTGCAACTGATCGCTAAACAAGGTATTCCCAATTATTTCGGTGCCCAGCGCTTCGGCCATGACGGCGGTAACGTCGTCGATGCGCGTTCGTGGGCGGCACGCAAGGCCTTGCCGGAGCAACGCAATGTGCGTTCGCGGCTGCTCTCGACCGCGCGCAGTTTTCTGTTCAACAAGGTGCTGGCGGCGCGTGTTGCCGATGGCACCTGGCAAAAAGCCCAAGTCGGCGATCTGCTGGCCTTCACTGACAGTCGCAGTTTTTTCCCTGCCGGTGAAGCTGAGTGCAGCGATCCGCGTCTGGCTATTCTTGATTTGCATCCGACCGGCCCGCAGTGGGGCGAAGGTGACTCGCCGACCGCAGGGGCTGTCCATGATCTGGAGCAGGGGATTGCCGCTGGTGAAGCGGATCTGCGCGATTGGTTGATCAACGCCGGCATGAGCCACGAACGTCGCATCCTGCGGCTGCCCATTGGCGGGTTGACGTGGCATTATCCCCAGCCTGACATTCTGCAACTGGAATTCGTCCTCCCGGCCGGATGCTTCGCCACCGTATTGGTGCGCGAGCTCGTTGATCTGGTGCCGGTGGGGCAGACGGACAGCCCATGCGTATTCTGATTTCTAACGACGATGGGGTAACCGCACCCGGTCTCGCCGCGCTTTATGCTGCGCTGGCGGATTACACCGAGTGCGTGGTTATCGCCCCGGAGCAGGACAAAAGCGGCGCCAGCAGTTCGCTGACGCTCGACCGTCCGCTGCACCCGCAATACCTGGCCAACGGCTTTATCAGCCTCAACGGCACACCGACCGACTGCGTGCACCTGGGCCTCAATGGCTTGCTGGAGCGCGAGGCGGACATGGTGGTCTCCGGGATCAACCTCGGTGCCAACCTGGGTGATGACGTGTTGTATTCCGGCACCGTCGCGGCAGCGCTCGAAGGGCGCTTCCTCGAGCGTCCCTCGTTTGCCTTTTCGCTGGTCTCGCGGCAGGTGGATAATCTGCCGACGGCGGCGTACTTTGCGCGCAAACTGGTCGAGGCCCATGCCGGGCTCGATCTGCCGCCGCGCACGGTACTCAACGTGAACATTCCCAATCTGCCCATCGATCACATTCGTGGCATCCAGCTGACCCGTCTCGGCCATCGCGCGCGGGCGGCGGCGCCGATGAAAGTGGTCGATCCGCGTGGCAAGGCCGGTTACTGGATTGCCGCTGCCGGCGATGCCGAAGATGGCGGCCCGGGGACTGATTTTCATGCGGTGATGCAGGGCTATGTTTCCATCACTCCGTTGCAGCTCGATCGCACCTTCAACGATGCGTTCAGAAGCCTCGACGGCTGGCTGGAGGGACTGCGCTGATGGCCCGTGAACACGAAGACCGACTGCGCAGCGGTATCGGCATGACCTCCCAGCGTACCCGCGAGCGGCTGATCCAGCGCTTGTATGAGGAGGGCGTGTCCAACGCCAAGGTGCTGGAAGTGATTCGGCGTACGCCGCGCCACCTGTTCGTCGACGAGGCGCTGGCACATCGCGCTTACGAGGATACGGCGCTGCCGATCGGCAATAACCAGACGATTTCCCAGCCTTATATGGTGGCGCGCATGAGCGAGCTGCTGCTGGAGGCGGGGCCGCTGGATAAGGTGCTGGAGATTGGCACTGGTTCCGGTTACCAGACCGCTGTGTTGTCGCAATTGGTCGAGCGAGTGTTCTCGGTCGAGCGCATCAAGGTCCTGCAGGACCGGGCCAAGGAACGTCTGGTTGAACTGAACCTGCGCAACGTGGTGTTCCGCTGGGGCGATGGCTGGGAAGGCTGGCCGGCGCTGGCACCGTATAACGGCATTATCGTCACGGCCGTGGCCACCGATGTACCGCAAGCCTTGCTCGATCAACTGGCTCCGGGCGGGCGCATGGTGATCCCGGTGGGCTCGGGAGAAGTGCAGCAATTGATGCTGATCGTGCGTGAGGAAAACGGCTTTTCCCGGCATGTTCTGGGCGCCGTTCGTTTCGTGCCGTTGCTTAATGGGCCACTGGCCTGAGCATTTGTCTGCGTGCGCTGAATTCCTTTCGTTCGCCTGTGTCTTACTCCGGCAGCGATGGTTTAAACGCAGCAGATTGTCAACTTGCAAACGTGTGCGCGAAGCGATTTCGCTTCATTAAAGGTAAAGCCGATCCGGCCCGTTATACTGGCGACACCTCATGCCGGAATCCGGCATTTCACATTTTTCAGCCACCACAAAGGGAGCGGCGGGTGAGTCTCACAGTCATTGCGCAGCGTATGGGTAACACGAGCTTTCAGCGCCTGGTGACTGGCCTTGTCTTGAGCACCTTGCTGGTCGGTTGCTCCAGCACCAAATCGAGCAATGTCCGGGTGGTCGATCGCAACAATGCGGTGGCCCAGCGTCCTACCGTTACGACCGGACAGTATGTAGTCCGTCCGGGCGATACGATGTTTTCGATCGCGTTTCGCTACGGTTGGGACTACAAAGCCCTCGCGGCCCGGAACAATATTCCTACGCCGTATACGATCCATCCGGGTCAGACAATTCGCTTTGATGGCCGCACCGGTTCAACGCCGACGGCGGTGGTGAGCAACAGCAGTTCTTCGCCTTCTTCGTCGAGTAAAACCACGGTAATCCGGCGCCAGGCAAATGGCACGACAACCACCACAACCACCGGTTCTACGGGGGCTGTACCGTCCGTCGCCAGCAAACCGGCCCCCGCGCCACTGCCTCCAGCGGGCCCGGCCCCGACCGGCTGGGGATGGCCATCTAATGGCATTCTGATTGGAAAATTCTCTTCAAACGGTAGTTTGAATAAAGGAATTGATATCGCCGGAGATTTGGGACAGCCTGTTTTAGCTGCGTCTGATGGGACGGTGGTATACGCCGGGAGTGGCTTAAGGGGCTACGGCGAATTAGTCATCATCAAACACAGCGAAACCTACGTCAGTGCCTACGGACATAACCGCAGGCTGTTGGTTCGGGAGGGACAGCAGGTCAAGGTCGGACAGACAATTGCCGAAATGGGGTCAACGGGTACAGACCGGGTGAAACTGCATTTTGAGATTCGCCGCCAAGGTAAACCTGTAGATCCACTGCAGTTCCTGCCAAGACGTTGATTTGTAAGCCAGCCTGTTCCGTCGCGTAGAGGGGACAGGCTCCAGCGCTGCCAAGGATAAAGGCGTCGCTTGAGCTTGGGGTCGAACTCACCAAAGGACTATAACAATGGCTCTCAGTAAAGAAGTGCCGGAGTTTGACATCGACGATGAGGTTCTCCTTATGGAGACCGGCATCGATTCGGATTCGATGTCGAATGATGAAGGGGCTGCTTCACCTTCCGTTCGTTCCAAATCCAAACACTCCGCTTCACTTAAACAACATAAGTACATCGATTACACGCGGGCACTTGATGCCACGCAGTTGTATCTCAACGAAATCGGCTTTTCCCCATTGCTCTCCCCGGAGGAAGAAGTTCATTTTGCGCGCTTGTCGCAAAGTGGCGATCCGGCCGGGCGCAAGCGCATGATTGAAAGTAACCTGCGGCTGGTGGTCAAAATCGCCCGGCGTTACGTCAATCGGGGGCTGTCGCTGCTGGATCTGATCGAAGAGGGCAACCTCGGACTGATCCGGGCGGTGGAAAAGTTCGATCCCGAGCGCGGCTTCCGCTTCTCGACCTACGCGACCTGGTGGATTCGTCAGACCATCGAGCGCGCGATCATGAATCAGACCCGGACCATCCGGTTGCCGATTCATGTGGTCAAGGAACTCAACGTGTACCTGCGGGCTGCACGGGAGCTGACGCAAAAGCTCGACCACGAACCTTCACCCGAAGAGATCGCCAACCTGCTGGAAAAACCGGTGGGCGAGGTCAAGCGCATGCTTGGTCTGAACGAGCGGGTTTCTTCGGTCGACGTCTCGCTGGGTCCGGATTCGGATAAAACCCTGCTGGACACCCTCACCGATGATCGTCCGACTGATCCTTGTGAACTGCTGCAGGATGACGACCTGTCGCAGAGCATCGATCAATGGCTGTCTGAGCTGACCGACAAGCAGCGCGAAGTGGTTGTACGCCGCTTCGGCCTGCGCGGTCACGAAAGCAGCACGCTGGAAGATGTTGGCCTGGAGATCGGCCTGACCCGGGAGCGGGTGCGGCAGATCCAGGTGGAAGGCCTCAAGCGCCTTCGGGAAATCCTGGAGAAGAACGGCCTGTCGAGCGAGTCGCTGTTCCAGTAAGCGCCTCAAACGCCCGCCCGCAAAAGCCCCGACTGGTTCGGGGTTTTTTGTTGGCCTGGATTTAATGGTCATTTCGCAAGCCTTTTTCATTGTCAGACGTACGGTTGGCATTTCCATCGTTTGTAGTCTCGCGGTGTAAGCCTTGGCTTACTCTCTCGTAAGTGTTCCCTATTTTTACAAGACGGCAGACGTCGATTACTTTCAGTGCTGAGATTTAACTATTTGTTTTATATGCTTATTTTTTAATGTGAAGTGCTTATTACAGCGCTCTTCCGCTCCGAGGGCCGATTGCTCTCGGCAGGGAACTCTTTAGTATCTGGGGTGTGTCGACGGACAGACACGCCCTTCAAGGATGAGGGGAACGGACATCGCAGGACGCGATTCATCAGGACGATGAAAAGGAATACAGGGAATAGGGAAAAAATGTGGGCGGGTCATACCGCCCCTTTTTTTGTCTGCAGAAAAGCAAAAAGGCCCGCAAGGGGCCTTTTATTCGAGCGCGTGACAGATCAGCGTTCGAGGTCTTTGATCTTGCCTTTGACGCCATCCCACTCTTCGGCATCCGGCAGCGATTCTTTCTTCTCGGTGATGTTCGGCCAGATTTCAGCCAGCTCAACGTTGAGTTGAATGAATTCCTGCATCTCTTCCGGAACTTCGTCCTCGGAGAAAATGGCTACGGCCGGGCATTCCGGTTCGCACAGGGCGCAATCGATGCACTCATCCGGGTGAATCACCAGGAAGTTCGGGCCTTCGTAAAAGCAGTCCACCGGACAGACTTCTACGCAGTCGGTGTACTTGCACTTGATGCAGTTGTCGGTGACGACGAAGGTCATTTCTAATTTTCTCCTCAGGCGGCGGCAGCGTTGCCCCTTCACGGTTGGGGTCGCCAGGTTCGGGAGCGATACCTGCTGGCCAGGCTATTAGCCAGCAGCATCCCAAACCGCGCGAGATTCTAACAGCTTGAAGCCGTTTGCGTTATATCCGCTTCTTCAGTACTTATATCCGGTTCTTCAGTGCATAGAGCATTTCGAGTGCACGACGCGGGGTCATGTCATCGATATCCAGCTTGGCCAGCTCATCCAGTACCGGATGCGGCAGGCTGGCGAACATGTCGCTCTGCTGCGGTGTTGCTGGTTTGCCCTTGGCAGCCGGCTTCGGCGTCTCGTGGGGCAACGCAGTGTCTTCCAGTCGGCTCAGGTGTTCGCGTGCACGCACGATCACTTCGCTCGGCACACCGGCCAGTTGCGCCACTGCCAGACCGTAACTCTGGCTGGCCGGCCCTGGCAGCACGTGGTGCAGGAACACGATGCGTTCATTGTGCTCTGTAGCATTGAGATGCACGTTGGCCACTAGTGGCTCGGCTTCTGGCAATACGGTCAATTCAAAGTAGTGCGTGGCGAACAGAGTATAGGCACGCAGATGGGCCAAACGCTCGGCCGCGGCCCATGCCAGCGACAGACCGTCGAAGGTGCTGGTGCCGCGACCGACTTCGTCCATCAGCACCAGACTGCGCTCGGTGGCGTTGTGCAGGATGTTGGCGGTTTCGCTCATCTCGACCATGAAGGTCGAACGGCCACCGGCCAGGTCATCGCTGGAGCCGATTCGGGTGAAGATACGGTCGACCAGCGACAGTTCGCAACTGGCCGCCGGTACGAAGCTGCCGATATGCGCCAGCAGCACGATCAACGCGGTTTGACGCATGTAGGTGGATTTACCGCCCATGTTCGGGCCGGTGATCACCAGCATGCGCGTGTTGTCGTCCAGGCTCAGGTCGTTGGCCACGAACGGCGTGGTCAGCACTTGCTCAACCACCGGGTGACGACCCTGGGTAATACGCATGCACGGCTCACTGACAAAGCGCGGGCAGTTCAGGTCGAGGTTCAGCGCACGCTCGGCGAGGTTGCTCAACACGTCGAGTTCGGCCAGCGCGCCGGCGGTGTCCTGCAGCGGTGGCAACTGGCTGATGAGGTCTTCCAGCAGTGCCTCGTAGAGCATTTTCTCGCGGGCGAGGGCACGGCTCTTGGCCGACAGTGCCTTGTCTTCGAATTCTTTCAGCTCAGGCGTGATGAAACGCTCGGCCCCTTTGAGGGTTTGCCGACGGATGTAGTCCGCCGGCGCCGACTCGGCCTGTTTGCTCGGCAACTCGATGAAGTAGCCATGAATGCGGTTGTAGCCGACTTTCAAGTGGCTCAGGCCAGTGCGGGCTTTCTCGCGGGCTTCGAGATCGATGAGGAACTGGCCGGCGTTTTCGCTCAGCGATTGCAGCTCGTCGAGTTCGCTGTCATAGCCGGTTTTCAACACGCCACCGTCGCGGATCACCGCTGGCGGGTTATCGATAATGGCTTTTTCCAGCAGTGCCGCCAGTTCCGGGTAAGTGCTGGTGGTGGTCGCCAGACCTTGCAGGTGCGGCGCTTCCAGATCGGTCATCGCCACTTGCAGTTCAGGCAGGGCGCCAAGGGCGTCACGCAGCCGTGCGAGGTCACGAGGACGGGCATTGCGCAGGCCGATCCGCGCGAGAATGCGCTCGATGTCGCCGATTTCCTTGAGCTGCGGTTGCAGCTTTTCGAAACGGTAGCGATCGAGCAGGCAAGTGATCGAGGTCTGTCGCGCCAGCAGCACGGTCAGATCGCGCAACGGGCGATTCAGCCAGCGAGTCAGCAAACGGCTGCCCATTGCGGTCTGGCAGCGATCGACCACCGATTGCAGGGTGTTGTCGCGGCCACCGGCCAGGTTGGTGTCAAGTTCAAGATTGCGGCGGCTCGCGCCGTCGAGTACCACCGTGTCGTCGAGTCGTTCGTGACGCAAACTGCGCAAGTGGGGCAGGGCGGTGCGCTGGGTTTCCTTGGCGTAGGCCAACAGGCAACCGGCGGCGCCGATGGCCAGGGTCAGGTTCTCGCAGCCAAAGCCCTTCAGGTCTTGGGTGGAGAATTGCTGGCAAAGGCTTTTCAGTGCTGAGTCGCGCTCGAAATCCCACGGCGCACGGCGACTGACGCCACGGCGTTTTTCCGCAGGAAGATCCCTCGGCCAATCGTCCGGGATCAGCAATTCCACCGGGTTGATCCGCTCCAGTTCCGCCAGCAGATTTTCCCAGCCTTTGATTTCCGACACGCTGAAACTGCCGCTGGTGATGTCCAGCACGGCCAGACCGAACAGACGCTCGTCACCCAGCAGCGCAGCGATCAGGTTGTCGCGGCGCTCATCGAGCAGCGCCTCATCACTGACCGTGCCCGGCGTGAGGATCCGTACGACCTGACGCTCCACCGGGCCTTTGCTGGTCGCCGGGTCGCCGACCTGTTCGCAGATCACCACCGACTCGCCAAGCTTGACCAGTTTTGCCAGATAGCCTTCCGCCGCATGGTAAGGAATGCCACACATCGGAATCGCCTGCCCCGCCGACTGCCCACGCGCGGTCAGGGTGATGTCGAGCAACTTGGCCGCCTTCTTCGCGTCTTCGTAGAAGATCTCGTAGAAGTCGCCCATGCGGTAGAACATCAGCTGATCCGGGTGCTGATTCTTCAGGCGCCAGTACTGCTGCATCATCGGGGTGTGGGAGGACAGGTCTGAAATGGCTTTATTCATCAGGGGTTTAGCTATACCGGAAAAAGTGACAAGACAAAAAACGGGGTCGTTCGCATCTACGAAATGGCGAGTGTTTGCCAGCGATGCGGCCCGAGGGTTGATTCAGTGGGGCTGAGTATGAAGTTTTTTTGAGGTGGATGCAGCAACCCGCCGCCGCTCGGGTTGGCATTGTGTCCTATAGTGCCGAAAAGCTATCGAATGATCGGAGTTCGTGGGTTGAAGGTCAGTTGAGGAAGCAGCGTGGAACAGTCTGAAGGCATTGGCTCAGGATCGACACCGAGCGATTGCTACTACGATGCAGAAAAAATGTCCCTCACTCGGGCGCAGCGATCAGTCTGTCTGGGCAGCAATGAAAGTGATCTGTTGTTGGCATTGATCGCCGGAGTTACCGATAAGGAACAGCTCATCTCGCGGGTCTGGGGTGAGCGCGGGCTGGTGATTTCCGACAGCAGTTACTACAAGACCCTGCACTTGCTTCGCGCGCACCTCGCTGACGTCGGTTTGCCACGGGACAGTCTCAAGACCTTGCCGCGCCGAGGCGTGGTGCTGTTGTGTGAAATCAGGCTGGTCAGCGCTACTGTCGCCGAGATTGAATCCCCGCCTGCGCCAGTAGCCTCTGATGAGCAGGCTTGCATTACCGTTACGAAGTCGTCGCGCCGCTACTGGCGCTTCCTTCTGTACGTAGTCGTTGCGTCGGCAATTGCACTTCCACTGTTTTACGCTTACTTGATCTTTAAGAAGCCCGCCGATCTGGAAGAGTGGAAACTCGTCTGGCGGGAAGGCGATGCGAAGTTATATGTGGAAGAAAGTGAAAGGATGTCCAAGGACGAAATTGTAAAAGCGCTCAGCGAATTCGAACCGCTCATTGTGTTGTCCGATACGAATTTCTATGTGCGAAAGCCGCTCTCCCAGTTGTTGATCAAGTGCGTAAAACCTGAAAGTAAGGGGGAGGCCATATGCGTGAATTATCAGCTCGTTGGAAAAAAATAATCGCACTCTCGGCTATCTCATCGGTGTTGATTTTCGGTGTATTGGTTGTTCGGTATTTCTATTTGATCAATCGCGACATTCCGCGTGCACCGTGTTTTGCTTCCATCGATTTTGTGCATACCCATGATCACAAAGTTCGCTGGCATGGCGTCGGTGATATGACGATCGACCCGAAAGAAGGCGCCCTTTATGTTTATTACCTGGTGAAAACACCAGAGGGCAAAGTCTATACCTATGATCGAAAGTTCAACATTGTCCTCACTCATCTTGACACTTCCAGGTTCTTGTTCAAGACGCGATCGGTTGTAAAGTTTGACGCCGATACTGCAGAAGATGAACTGCCGTTCATGGAAAGAGGCTTTCAAGGCGGAATGGTGACGTTTAATTACTTCTCTGATGCCGATTACTACTACAACATCAATAACCTGATCAACGGCGTCTGCCACGTCCCGCGTTAGCGAAAAACCCGCTGGCGCAAGGCCCCGGAGTGACTAAGTAAGACTGAGTAAGATGCCAGTAAGGCCGTGATGGTCCTGCGTTGTTAATGTGATTCGAGTCAGGCCAATAGCCTCTGCGACTGTAACGGAGAGTCAGCGCAGTGCGGCTGTTGTTATTGCCTGCAAGCATTCGACGACGTTTAGGATATTGAGGGGGGCTTTATAAATGCTCTGGTTTTGCGTGCGTAATCATCATGGGGTTCAGGCTCCGGCATGGAAACGATCCATTGCTATTAATAAAGAGGGCACTGTATTCGTTGCAGCAGCGATTGCTGGAAAAGAAAAAGACGTGAGTATTTCCACATTATCTGATCGCACGCCGGTGTTGCTGTGTTTTGATCATGTTTACGTACCCGTGGCGTGGCTGGTCAAACACTTTCCAATATGTAAGGCGCTCTGTCGCGATATGGTGTCGGCAGCCTTGTTCGGCCTACAGAGAATATTGAGATGCCGTGATGCCTGGAGTCGCGTCAGCTATTTCTGCAACCGTTCGGGTGAGAATAGTTACTTGGGGTATGTCTCATGAGGCCAAGTCTGTTTTGCAGTCTGTCTCTGGCCGTCAGTTGCGTTTTAATCATTGATCGTTCATTCGCCGACGCGCGTCAAAGTTGCGCGCCGCGCCGTGCTGAACTTGTCCGACAAATAGAGCGCGCCAACGCAGCGGATAATGTTTATCGCAAGGCCGGCCTGGAGCAGGCGCTGGCCAATGTCGAGCGTTACTGTCGCGAACCGTCGGTAGAGGATGACCACGAAAAAGCCATCCAGAAAGCCGAAGCTGAAATTCGGCGCAGACAAAACCATCTGAAAGCGGCGCGTCAGTACGGTGATGTGAAAGTCATCAAGAAGCAAGAAGCCAGGCTCGAACGGGCCCAGGCAAAACTGCAACGGCTTGTGAATGAGTAAGCGCCAGTTCGGCTGTGAACCAACCTCTGTATCAGTGACCACCGGAAATTCGATGATGAAAAACGCACTTGTCTTTGCTTCACTCTTTACCTCTGCCATTTTGCTCTCCGGTTGCACCGCCACCGATTGGGTACACGCTGCTGGTGGAATCCTCGGCGCCAAAGACGACTACGACAAAAAAGCCCGAAACGATCGGCTCAAGCGAGCGAATGCGGCGGCACGTCGAACCAAATACTGATTTATGCATAAGTTATGCAAATCAGCATTTGTCTTCGCGTGTAACTTCAAGCACTATGCGCGTTATGCAAAAACGCAACGTAGCCTCCGTCTTAAGAGCACTGCTCGACCAGCACGGGATCTCCCCCACGGAGCTCCACCGTCGCACCGGCGTGCCTCAATCCACTCTCTCGCGGATTCTCAGCGGGAAGATCGTCGATCCCTCGGATAAACACATTTCGAAGATCGCCGAGTACTTCGCCGTGAGCACCGATCAATTGCGCGGGCGCGCAGATGTCGCCCCGTCGGCCGGTGCCGCGCGCGATGACGTACACGCGGAACTCAAGGACATAATGCTGTGGGACGACGATACGCCTGTCGATGATGACGAAGTATCGGTGCCGTTCCTTCGCGAGGTTGAATTGGCTGCTGGATCAGGAAGATTCGTCATCGAAGAGAGCGAGCGCTCTAGCCTGCGCTTCGGCAAGCGCAGCCTGCGTCATAACGGTGTGCAGTTCGACCAGGCCAAATGCGTGACCGTACGTGGCAACAGCATGTTGCCGGTGTTGCGTGATGGCGCCACCGTCGGTGTGAATGCGGGCAAGTGCGGCATCGGTGACATCATTGATGGCGACCTGTACGCGATCAATCACAACGGCCAGTTACGCGTAAAGCAGCTTTACCGCTTGCCTACCGGCATTCGTCTGCGCAGCTTCAATCGCGATGAACATCCGGACGAGGACTACAGCTTCCAGGAAATCCAGGAAGAGCAGATTGTCATCCTCGGTCATGTCTTCTGGTGGGGCATGTACGCCCGCTAACCCGACCCTCTCCAGAAAAACCCGTCCATTGGCGGGTTTTTTTTCGCCTGAATGAAACCGTCAAGCCCTTGAGTTGAGGGGCTTTCATGCATTTCAGCATTTCTTGCGCATAAATAAATGCATTTACGCATTGACTGTATATGCATACATGCATATTCTTGCCACCAAGCCGCTCGACAAAGCGGCTGGCAAGAAAGCTCTTTAGTTCCAAAAGAACAGGCAGCGATGAACCGGCCTCAACGGTTCAGAGGGTTGGCAACTGACCCGGGTGTGCAGCGTAAAGCACCAGAAGCAGTTATCCGGCGGGCAGGGACCGCGGTCGGAAAAACAATTTGAATGGACTCGTACCGCGCCAGTAGCGCCGAAAAGTCAGCTTCCTTCTTGAACACAGGATTTGAAGGAAGGCGAAGGAGCGCATTACTGAAAAGCCCGGTGCATCACCGGGCTTTTTGGAATGCCTTTATGACCGCGTTACCCATTCACCGAATCAAAAAGCGAAGGAGTATCAAATGAACCTTTATGCACTGATTGAGTACGGCAAAGTCAGTCAACTGAAAGAAAGCGAAGCCGAGCCACCTTTTGTATCGGCAATGACTGTCTGGGTCGATGTGACAGGAAATACGGAAGTGCGGGTTGGCTGGAAGGCAACACTCAATGGCGTCTGGACGTTTACTGCGCCATCCGAGCAAGACTTGCGCAATGACGCTCAGGAAAAGAAATGGCAGTTGCTGAATGGGGCCACGATGTGGCTGATGCTCAACTCTCTGCAATTCAAGGCGGATCTTGACGTAGCAGACCCGCAGGAGCAGGCGTTGCTACTTCTGCACAAACAGTACTGCATTGCTCTCAGCGATATCGATAAGCAAGCAGGTTACCCGGTGACCATTGATTGGCCAACCGTACCGTACTGACAAGAGCACATTGCCGGTCGCTCCGCTGATAGCAGTTTAAGTGCCTGCCTGAACTCGCAGATGTTTAAATCAAGGTAAGTACTGATTTAAAAATACATAAGGAAGTAACAATGAACCGTTATGCTCTTATTGAGACGGTGTATCAACAAAACTATTACGTCGTCACGCAACTAGTGGATGCGGATGATTTTCCTCCCTTCCCTGGAAATGGCGGGGGAAGCTGGATTGATACCGCGGGACTCGCGGTTCAAGTGGGTTGGCTGGCTCAATTTCAGACGTTTCAGTGGGTCTTTACCGAGCCGGACTACGAGGCTTACGTGCGACTTGCCACGGCCCGAATGAGCGAGCGTTTTGACAAAGCCATTCACTGGCTTACCTTTAATCCACTGCAATACAAAAAAGATATCGGTACTGCCACGCCTGACGATGAAGCTGCACTGCTTTCTTACAAGCAGTACTTTGTCGCCGTCAGCGAAGTAAAAAACCAGTCTGGTTATCCATCAATCATCAACTGGCCAATCGCGCCATTCTGAAAAATAAAAGGCTCGGTGAATTGCCGGCTTTCTTACATGTTCATTTACTCGCCGCACTTATTTCGACCGGATGAGTTGAAAGTCGAGAAGTGCCGAATCACGCATGTTGTTAATACAAACAAGGAATTAACATGAATCGTTACGTATTCATTGAGATGAGTAATCAGTACCCGTTTTCCCGGGTTGCGGAGATTATCGAGTCTGAAGAAACACCGCTCACTCCTCCTCAGGGGATCTCGGGCAGTTGGTACCAGGTTGCAACGGACACCATCGTTCAAGTGGGCTGGAAGGCTACGTACGCGGCAACTGGCTGGGTCTACTCGGAGCCAACGTATCAGGACTATGCCGATCTCGTCTTGACGCGTATTCGTCAGCGCATCGGTGCTGCGTCCAGCTGGCTTGATCTCAATCCCGTGCATTACAAGGTCAATCTAGGTGTCGCCACGCCAGAAGAAGAGGCCGCCTGGACTTCTTACCAGCAGTACTACATCGCTGTCACCGCTGTGAAAAATCAACCGGACTACCCGTTCACGATCGACTGGCCGGTAGCGCCCTTCTGATTACGTAGCGCCTGTCAGACGAAACCGAGAGTGCATTACTGAAAAGCCTGGCCCAAGCGCCGGGCTTTTTGGAATGCCTACCTGAAGAGACATCGCTTGAGCCCAACACACATCACTCATCAATCACCTACGGAGGCGTGAAATGACAAACGAGCAACAAGCGTTGGCAGACATGCCTATCTGGCTGGTCATCCTCCTTGCCGTCGTCGGCGGGGTGTCCGGCGAAATGTGGCGCGCCGACAAGGAGGGCGCTCGTGGCTGGCCGCTGTTACGGCGTCTGGCCCTGCGCTCCGGCGCCTGCATGATCTGCGGCGTGTCGGCGATCATGCTGCTGTATGCCGCCGGCATGTCGATCTGGGCTGCCGGCGCGTTCGGTTGCCTCACCGCAATGGCCGGGGCCGACGTGGCCATCGGTCTGTACGAGCGCTGGGCGGCCAAGCGCATCGGCGTCTGCGAAGTCCCGCCGCGCGATTCGCCGACCGATCCATGATTCCCGCAAAGAGAAACGCTGAATATGAATGACGAAGATCTGGCCGCAATCAATCGATTGGTTGCGGCGCTGCAAATCCAGTCCGACAGTCAGACGGCATTGAGTGCCTCCATTCGATTGTTGGCGCAAAGCAATCAGGCACTGGTCGATTTGATAAAGAGCCGAGAACCGGATCCCAACGCACCGCCCTATCTGGACGGTACACCTGCACCCTGACTGAACGCCGCTCGCAACGCCGAGACAGGTCCATCCGAGTAATACCCTCAACCCCGCTATTGCGGGTTTTTTGTTCAATGGAGAACGCCAGATGTCGATTCTTACCCAAGGTACTCAAATTTTCGCCCTTGTTCCGCCAGCCGCAGGCACCGGCCCTTACACCGTACTGGAAATCGAGCACGCTACTTCGTTCGATCCGGGCGGTGCCCCTGCAGAACAGATTGAAGACACCAGTCTCAACGCTGAAGAGCGCACCTATAAAAAAGGTCTGCGCACACCTGGTACCGCCAGCCTCGGCCTCAACGCCGACCCGACCAACGCCAGCCATATCCGTCTGCATCAATTGTCGGAAGCCGACGGTGATACCGGCATCAAATGGGTTGTGGGCTGGTCTGACGGCAAAGGTGTTGCGCCAACGGTGAATGCTCAGGGCAATGACTTCGAATTGCCAGCCACCCGTACCTGGTTCGCCTTCGACGGTTATGTGTCGGACTTCCCGTTCAACTTTGCACTCAATGCCGTCGTCACCACTACCGTCACTATTCAGCGTACCGGTGGGTCCGCCTGGATCAAGAAAGCCTGAGATCAGCCATGAACCTCAAACAACTGAAAGCCAAGGGCGGCATCGTCGACGGTCAGCCGATCAAAAAAGAAGTGAGTTGGACTCATCTCGATAGTCAATCGGGCAAGGAAGTCACTGACACTTTCACGTTGCACATTCGCCGACAGTCGTTCGGCGTGATTGAGCGACTGTTCGCCCAAGGTGAAAACGAACAGAGCCGGAACGCGAGTTACATTGCGGCGTCGGTCTCGTTGGGAGCCGAAGGCGCGGAAGCACTTTCCTACGACGACGCCTATAACCTCGAACCTTCGTTAGGGTTTCTGTTGCTCAACGCAGTCAATGAGGTGAATGGCACAGGCGGTAGCGCAGTAAAAAACTGACTGCCGCCGATGAGTTCTGGCACGAATTGGTGCTGAACGGAGTCGGCGGCCGCACGATTGCCGAAGCCAAGGAACGTATGACCTACCAGGAAGCCCTGGCATGGGGTCGATACATTGATCGATATGGATCGCTTCATACCGGTAGGCGGCTGGAAGCGGGTAGCGCAATGGTTGCGCTACAGACTCACCGGCTGGGCGGCGGTCTGGCGGAACTGCTGGACTTCATGCCTCATGAGCAGCGTCAGGGGCTTTCCCTCGAGCGTGCGATTGAGCAATGGCAATAGCCAGAAATTTATATGACCCGTTTCGGCGGGTTTTTTCATAGCCCGGAGAAACGCACATGGCAGTTACTTCCTCTGCAGGTTTGACGCCGAACCTCGACGGCCTTGAACAAGCCTGGACTCAGGCGTCACGTATCACCGAACAAAAGCTGCGTCAGATGCAAAAGCAGATCGAGGATGCCGCAAAGAAAATCGGCGTAACGCTGCATGCGTCGGCCAACTCGATTGCGCAAGCGAACATCGCTACTTACGTCGACGTTCAGGAGCAAGCCAGTCAGCAAGTCAACTATTCAAACGACTTCGACAAGTTGCGGCGCGATGGCTCGCTGGCTGCCGCACTCGTTGGAATGGGCTCACGAGAAAGTGATCGTGCGAAAGCGTTGAGTGAAATCGACCAGAAATATGCAGTCTCGCGAAAAGCGCTGGATACTCCTGTGTCTGGAGGTGTTGCGCCTCAAGACAGCGCCGACTACGGCACTCGACTGGCGGCGTTGAAGTCCGAGCACGACTCAATGACTCTTCAGGTTCAAAGCAACTATGAGTCGATGACCGAGGCTCAGGGCAATTGGATCAACGGGGCCACTTCGGCCTGGGATGATTACCTGACCAGCTCCAACAATGTTGCAGCTAAATCCAAGGCAGTGTTTACCAATGCGTTCAACACCATGGGCGATGCGGTTTCGACATTTGCGCTGACAGGCAAGTTTTCGTTTTCCGATTTTGCCAAATCGGTGCTTGGAGACATGGCCAAGCTGGCCGCTCAAACAGCGATGTCCAAAGGTCTGAGTTCGTTGTTCGGTCTGGTCGGAACGGCGGCGACGTCGCTGTTTGGTGGTGGCAGCGCACCTGGGGTGACGACCGCCAGAGTAGGGGCGGACACCACCATCTTCAACCCGGCTTTATCGCTTGGGTCGGATTTCAGATACACCGGATTCGCCAAGGGTGGTGCCTTTACAAGCGGCGTTGCTACGGGGCCGATCCTGGCGCCGATGGCCATGTTTGGCGAAGCAGGACCGGAAGCCATCATGCCGCTCAGCCGCGGTTCCGATGGTTCCCTCGGCGTGCAAGTGCAGGGTGGTGCGCTGGGCAGTACCAGCAGCCATCAAGTGGTGATTCAGCAAACAATCAATGTGGGTGACAGTTCAGGTGGTGGCGCAGCGGGCGACATTAATTCGCAAACCGTCGCCAAGGCCTACGCCGGTGCAGCCAAACAGGGCGCCGCCGAACAGATTGCTCGTGACCTTAAACCGGGTGGGCAGATCTGGTCCGCCATCAACGGCCGCTGACGATCAGCGGCTGCAATCACTCACGCCCGGAGAAAACATGAGCACGGAAACATTCAGCTGGCTTCCAAAAGTAGAGCCTGTCGGCAATGTCGAGTTTCGCCTCAAGTCGGCGAAGTTTGGTGACGGCTATCAACAAGTGGCCGCAGACGGTATCAACAACAAATCACAATCCTGGCCGTTGACCTTCGTCGGTGACGAGGCGCGGATCAAATCCATTGTGCAGTTTCTTGATCGTCATGCTGGAGCCGCGCCTTTTTACTGGGCGGCACCGCTGAGCGAGCCGGCCCTCTATCGCTGCAAAGGTTATCAACCGACTCCGATGGGAGCAGGTCTCTTCACTTTGGTAGCCACCTTTGAGCAGGCATTTCACCCGTAAATCGGGATACGCCTGACGCGAAAACCACCCTGCCTTGTGCGGGGTTTTCTTTGCCCGGAGATTCAAATGTCCATTACTGCAGATATCCAGGCGCTGGAACCGGGCGCCTGGGTCGAGCTGTTTGAACTCGATGCCACCAGCCTCGGCGCCGAGCTATACCGCTTCCACGGCTATCCACAGCAAGCCTCGATCTTCTGGCAAGGCCTCGAGTATTCACCATGGCCCATTCAGGCCGAAGGCTTTGAAATGACCGGGCAGGCCACACAGCCGACTCCATCGCTTTCGGTCGGTAACGTCGGTGGTTTTATCACTGCTCTGGTGTTGTATTTCGATGATCTGGTCGGGGCGCGGCTGATCCGTCATCGCACGTTGGGCAAGTACCTCGATGGTCAGCCTGAAGCCGATCCCGAAGAAGAACTGCCTCCAGATGTCTGGTACATCGAGCGCAAGGTCAGTGAAGACAGTGAAGTGGTGAAGTTCGAACTCGCCAGTGCACTGGACTTCAATGGCGTACAACTGCCGCGTCGACAAATCGTTGCCAATGTCTGCTGGTGGCTCAGTTGTGGCGGTTATCGCGGTCCGTACTGCGGCTACAACGGCGGTCCTGTGGCGGATGCCAATGACGTGATCGTCAGCGATGCGGCCAAGGACAAGTGCGGTGGACGCCTGAGCAGCTGCAAGCTGCGTTTTGGCGAAAACAATCCACTGCCATACGGCTCGTTTCCGGCCGCAGGTCTGATTCGGAGCTGATCATGAACAAGACCACGCTGGCCGCCATCGAGCGTCATGCCATTGCGCAGTATCCCGACGAATGCTGCGGTTTGCTGATTCGCGACGGACGCAGACAACGTTATGTGCCGTGCCGCAATACTGCGACGACGCCCAGTGAGCACTTTCGTCTGGCACCACAAGACTACGCAGCGGCCGAGGAGTGCGGCGAGATCATCGCCGTCGTTCACAGCCATCCTGATTATCCCGCGACGGCCAGTGAGGCAGACCGGGTCTCTTGTGAAGCCTCTGGGTTACCGTGGCACATTCTCGAAGTGCGCAAGGATGATGAAGGGCAAGTTCACAAGGGTGAACTGGTCACCATCACACCCAGTGGATATCTGGCGCCCTTGATTGGGCGCGCATTCGTCCACGGTGTACATGATTGCCTGAGCATCATTCTTGACTATTACCGAAGGGAAATGGGTATCGAACTCGGTGACTATGACCGCGAGGACGGCTGGTGGGACAAGGGCGCAAATCTCTATCTGGAGAACCTGCCCGCCGCTGGTTTTGAACAGGTCAGCCAATTGCAGCAGGGCGATATCGTGCTGATGCAAATTCGTTCGCCGGTGCCCAACCATGCCGCCATTTATCTTGAAGATGGCGTACTCAAGACTGATCCCGATCGCTTCCCCGCGCCGGGTTCAATCCTGCATCACCTTTATGGGCGAGACAGCCGGCGCGATACCTATGGCGGATACTGGACAGAAGTGACAGTGAGCTGTTGGCGGCATCAATCGAAAATTTCGCATCACCAGCCCCCTGACTCAATGACTGAAACCTGACTGGAGGTCTTCTCCTGGAGCTGTGAAATGCATCAGCAAAAACTTAGGACTATTCGCCTTTATGGCACCTTGGGTGCCAGCTTTGGTCGCGTGCACCGGCTGGCTGTGAACAACGCCGCGGAAGCCATTCATGCCTTGTGCATTCTCGTTCCGGGATTTGAGCGCTTTCTGATGGAGTCCAGGGACCGGGGGCTTACGTACTCTGTTTTCCTGGGGCGCGACAACATTGGCCATGACCGGCTCAAAGCGCCAAGTGGCACGATGGATATTCGTATTGCGCCAGTGGTTATTGGCAGCAAGCGAGCGGGCTCATTGCAGACGGTTGTCGGGGTCGTATTGATCGCCGCAGCAACATTTTTCACCGGTGGTTTTGCAGGCATTGCCGCTGGCGGTACCTGGGGCGCAGTGGGGTCTGTAGGGATATCCATGGTGATTGGTGGCGTCATGCAGATGCTTTCTCCACAAGCCAAAGGCCTGGGCACCCAGGACGGTCCTGCCAACCGAGCCAGCTACAGTTTCAACGGCCCCACCAATACCAGTGCTCAAGGCAACCCTGTGGGTCTGCTTTACGGCCAGGCCATTGTCGGCAGCGCAGTGATCAGTGCCGGGATCTACGCGCAGGATCAACTGTAGCGAGCGGCTTTTTCACTGCCGGAGAAAACTATGGCAATGCAAACAGATCAACAAAAAATTCAGACGGTCCTGTTATCCGGATCCCTTGCACGATTGTTTGGGCGCAAGCATCGCGTGACAACTTCCGGCGGGTTTCGGGATGTCATGGGCTACTTCAAGCAATTCCCCGGTTTCGAAAGGTATATGAACGAAAGCGCTGGCAAAGGGCTCCGGTTTGCGCTGTTCAATGGTCGAGAAAATCTTTCGCAAGATGAACTGGGTAAGCCAACCGGCAAAGAGGTGCTGCGAATTGTGCCAGTCATCGCAGGGTCAAAGCGCGCAGGCTCACTGCAGACCATTGTCGGCAGCGTGATGATTGCCGCCGCTTTCGTTCTGTCATTTACGCCATTCGCCGGTGCTTCACCTTTTCTGTACCAAATGGGAACCGCCATGGTGATCGGTGGCGTTTTGCAAATGCTGTCCCCCCAAGCCAAAGGCCTGGGGGCTCAGGACAGCCCCGCCAATCGCGCCAGTTACAGCTTCAACGGCCCGGTCAACACCAGCGCCCAAGGTAACCCGGTCGGTCTGCTGTATGGCCAGTTGGTCGTCGGCAGTTCCGTGATCAGCGCTGGTATCTACGCGCAGGATCAACTCTAGCGTTCGATCTTTTATTGACGTCCACCCAACCCGCCCTGTGCGGGTTTTATTTCGCCTGAAGGAAAGCCATGACTGACCTCATTCTCGCTGGCAGCAAAGGTGGCGGCGCCAAGCCGCGCCCCTCCGTGGAGGCGCCAGACAGCCTGCAAAGCACGGCTTACGCTCGTATCCTCGATCTCGTCAGCGAAGGCGAGATTGTCGGTCTGAAAAATGATTCCCGCTCGGTGTTTCTGGATGAAACACCGCTGGCCAACGACGACGGCAGCCTGAACTTCAATGGTGTCACGCTGGATGTTCGTACCGGTAGCCAGGATCAGGCACATATCCCCGGTTTTCCCGCGGTGGAAAACGAGACGGTCGCAGCGGTCGAGCTGCGTAGTGATCAACCGTGGACCAAGGCCTTTACCAACCTGCAACTGTCGGCTGTGCGGATTCGTCTGGCGGTGGCGCGACTGGCGCAGACCAATACCAGCAACGGCGACACTAACGGTTATACAGTCAAATACGCGATCGATCTGGCCACCGATGGCGGTGCCTTCGTCGAGGTACTGGCGTCCGCGTTCAGTGGCAAAACCACCACCAAGTACGAGCGATCGCACCGCATCGATCTGCCCGCGGCCAAAAGCGGTTGGACCGTGCGAGTGCGCCGTTTGACCCCTAACTCCACCAGCGGCGCCATTGCCGACACCACCAGTGTCGAATCGAGTACGGAGGTAATTGACGCCAAGCTGCGCTATCCCGGCTCGGCGATCATCGGTTTGCAATTCGACGCCTCCCAGTTCCAGTCGATACCGTCGCGTTCCTTTGAATTGCTGGGACGGATCATTCGGGTGCCGAGCAACTACGACCCGCAGAGCCGCACGTACAACGGCATTTGGGACGGTACGTTCAAATCGGCCTGGACCGACAACCCGGCGTGGATTTACTACGACCTGCTGCTGCATCCGCGTTATGGCCTGGGCCATTTGCTCAATGCCGGTCAGGTCGATAAATGGGAGCTGTACCGCATCGGTCAGTATTGCGATCAGCCTGTCTCCGACGGAAAGGGCGGGACTGAACCGCGCTTCACCTGCAACCTGTATCTGTCGGTGCGTGCCGATGCCCTGAAGGTTTTGCAGGATCTGGCTACCACGTTTCGTGGCATGTCGTATTGGGGGGCGGGTTCGGTCATGGCGGTGGCCGACATGCCGGAAGACCCGGTGTACACCTACTCCAACGGCAACGTCATTGGCGGCAAGTTCGTCTATGGCGGGTCGGCGAAAAAGACCCGTTTCAGCGTGGCGCTGGTCAGTTGGAATGATCCGACGGACTTCTACCGGCAGAAGGTTCAATACGTCGATGATGCTGAGGGTGTCGCTCGCTATGGTGTACAGCAGACTGAGATCACCGCTACCGGTTGCACGTCTCAGGCCCAGGCCCAGCGCATCGGTAAATGGGCACTGCTGACCAATCGCCTGGAAACTGAAAGTGTCACTTTCTCCGTCGGTCTGGACGGGACGCTCGCGCGTCCGGGACAAATTATCCGCGTGGCTGACAACGATCGTGCCGGCAGACGGATTGGTGGCCGCCTGCGTGGTGCAACACTCGATACGCTGACCCTGGATGCCCACGTGACCGCCGAAGCTGGCGATACGCTCACCCTGGTCATGCCGACCGGTAAAGCCGTTTCCCGCGTGATCAAGTCAGTGAGCATCAGCGACCAGGCTCAACGTGTGATCCTGGCTCAGCCCTTGAGCGAGTTGCCACCGGCACAGTCGATGTGGGCCATTGATTCCGCTTCCCTGGCTGCACAGCAATTTCGCGTGTTGTCGATTGCTGAAGACTTCACCGACACTGAAATCAAGTACAGCATCAGTGCAGTCAAACATGTGCCGAGCAAGTACGGCGCGATCGACAACGGCTCCCGTATCGAACGCCCCCCTGTCACGGTCATACCGCCAGGCGTTCAGGCGCCACCGACTTCAGTCACGATCAGTAATAACCACTTCGTCGATCAGGGCAGTGCAGTCGGTGTGATGACCATCGAGTGGGCGCGCCCGGCCAACGCCATTGCATATGAAGTTTACTGGCGCAAGAACGACAGCGAATGGGTGTTTGCCGGTCGAACCGGTGGTTCGTCGATGGAGGTACGCGGCATTTATGCCGGGCGTTACGTGGCCAAAGTGCGAGCCATCAACGCGCTGGACATCGGTTCGATCTATGCGACTTCGGTGGAAACGCAACTGTCCGGGAAAACCACGCCACCGCCTTCAGTGACTTTCCTCAAGGCTGACAGCCTGCTGTTCGGTATCGGCCTGAAATGGGAGTTTCCGGCGGGCGCCGAGGACACACAGCGAACTGAAATCTGGTATGGGCCAACGGCAAACCTTGAGGCCGCTACCAAACTGGCCGACCTGGCGTATCCGCAAAGTGATTACACGATGCAGAGCCTGTTGGCAGGCACGTCGTTCTTCTTCTGGGCGAGACTGGTCGATCGTACGGGCAATATCGGGCCGTGGTATCCGACCGGTAATGGCGTGCTGGGGCAGGCCAGTTCGGAGGCTGGACCGATTCTTGACCTGCTCGCTGGCAAAGTTTCGCAGACGGAATTGGGCAAAGACCTGCTCACCGAGATCGAGAAAATTCCGGGATTGCAGAATCAGATTGATTCGCTGGATGAAGCTTACGACTCGGCCAAGACCTATGCGAAATACGCAATTGTTCGTCTTGGCGATCGTCTGTATCAGGCCAAAGGGCCAGTGCCGATCAACCTGCCGCCACCGAATGCCGAGTATTGGGTCGATGTAGGGCAAACGGTCGAGACTGCCACTGGACTGGTTCAACAAGTCGAGACCAACACCGCCGATATCAGCAAGATCGATGGCACGGTAACGGCGCAAGCCGCGGCATTCCAGGCGTTACGAGCATCCTCCCGGGACGACAACGGGGAAGGTGAACTGGCAGATGCCCTCAAAGGGTGGACCAGTACGGCAGCCATCGCTACGGAAAGCAGTGTCCGGGCTTCCCAGAACGAAGCCACTGCCCAACGCGTTTCTACACTGGAAACAAGCATTGGAGATAACGCGGCAAGTATCCAGTCGCTCGAGAAAGTTGTAACAACCAATAGCTCGGCCACGGCGACAAAGCTTGAACAGTTGAACGTGTCCGTTGGGCAAAACACTGCAGCCGTTCAGCAAGCCTCAAGTGCCATTGCCGATACCAATGGCAAGTTATCGACGATGTGGTCGGTGAAGATGGATACGACGGCGGGCGGCCAAAAATATGCTGCGTCGTTTGGTTTGGGGCTGCAGGTCGATCCTTCTGGTGTTTCGTCACAATTCGTCGTGCGCGCCGATACGTTTATGTTATTGAATCTGGCAAACGGAAAACCGGTATCGCCTTTTACCGTGACCGGCGGTCAAACCTTTATTAATGATGCCTTTATCCAAAATGGCTCGATTAATATGTTGAAAATTGGCGATAGCTTGCAGTCGGATAATTATTATCCGGGGACATCTGGGTGGAGGCTGACCAAATCCGGTGGCTTTGAAATAAACAGCAGCGTAGTCGGGCAGGGACGAGTCATCATGACTAACAGGTCGCTACGGGTGTTTGATGCCAATAATGTCAAGCGCGTACAACTTGGAGATCTGAGTGAATGAGCTTCGGGATGACGGTATTTGATGCCAATGGTGTACAAACGTTGGGTATGGAAGATTTTACGATTGAAAAGCTGGCGCAGATGAACTTGCCCGCCGCGCGCAAGATGGGAAATGGCATCAGGTCTGATTATATTGTGATGGACGTTCCAGGGTATAACCCAGCTACTTGTTTTGTTGTGATTACACCGCGGGTTTATGCTGGGTATAGTCAACCAGGTTATCCGGATATGTGGGGATATGTACCTACCTATAAGGACTTGGGTGGGACACAGATCGGTATTTTTACATACGTGAACAGGCGGCGACCTACCGGCTATCACAATAACTACGTTGACGAATGGACCGAGCATACAGTCGAGTGCGTGGTCGAAGTCGTGAGGGTATTGTAATGGCGGATTACGGACTTTCAGTGACGAATACGTATGGGGCTGTTGTTATCTCCAGCACCTATAAAGTGATGGTGTTTTCCGAGCGTGGCAGTTTCAGAATACAGTCCAGGTATACCGATCGCGAAGGCAGCGGCGCTGTTGCGTTCGTGAAACCGATCCTGACACAGGAGGCTCCACAAGTTTTTTTCAGACATGTAAATGGGTTTCATACATCTCTGGGTGTTTATATCACCATGTTGGGAGGACCTGGGAACTGGACGGGTTTTCTGGTGACATCAGCAGTGCGTAATGGGAGTAATTTACAGAACTATTTGATGGAGTATGTCATCTGTAAGTTTTCCGATCAGCCCAGTCCGCAACGGTATGGCATGAATATCTTTGATGCCCAAGGCCGCATCGTATTTTCTTCCGAAGACAGAGTTGTTCGCTATCACAAGTTTGCCAAGTCATGGTCTCTGGTAGTAGGTGATTATGTAGATACATACAAAAGCAACCTTGTCATCGAAGCGGATGATTTCGTGTGTGTTTCGAGTATTGATCGTGGTGTCACGTGGTTTGCTGATGGTTTTGGTTTTGTAGGTATGAGCTTGCTGGATAACAATGTTCCTGTACTGAATATTACCGCACAAAGGGCGGGCGGCGGATACTGGTATTACCAAGGCACAAATGGAACTTGCTTCGGAATCCCGGTGTGCAAGTTTCCATCGTCTAGATATTACAACTAGCCAACTGAGGAGATCGGTATGCCATGGAGCAAGACCGGAACAGTAAGCGTCACAAATAATTCCAATTCAGTTATCGGCGTCGGGACATCCTTTATCGTTAATGGACGTGTAGGGGATGCGTTCAGAGGCCCTGATGGCAGTTGGTATGAAGTCACCAACATTGCCAGCGATACGGCCATGTCGATTTCGCCGAACTATCAGGGCGTGACTGACGGAGCAGGCGGGTATGCATTGGCGCCGCTGCAAGGCTACGTAAAAGAGTCAGCTGATACGTTGCGGGCTTTGGTCAACACCTACGGTACCAAGCTTGCGGCATTGGGGGCCACCGCTAACTTCGACGTGCTGCCTGTCTCGAAAGGCGGGACTGGCGGCGTGTCACCGGCCGCAGCTCGCGCTGCTCTGGAGCTGGGCAGTGCCGCTTCAGCCACCCTTCAAACCCATTACAGCGACGCCACGGCAGGCCGCGTGATGCAGGTCGGAGCATTTGGGATCGGCGGTGACGCCCCGGTCTACAACGGCAACATCGACGACACCGCAACTGTTCCGGCGGGGCGCTGTTTTGTCATTAACACCGCCACGGGCGTGAAACCGACGGGATCGTCCTACGGTTTGATGGACACCATCAAATACGTCGGTCAGCCGGTTCATCAGGCCTGGCACGAGGTCAACGGCATTGCCGGCGGTGGCACTCTACGGACCTGGGAGCGAGATCAGTACGGTACGGGCGTTTTCGGCCCATGGCGCATGGTTTACCGACAGAACAACATAATCGGCGTCGTTTCGGGTGCCGGTGCACCTACCGGAGCCATTATCGAGCGGGGGGCCAATGCCAATGGTGAGTACACCAAATTCGCCGATGGCACACTTGTCTGTTGGAAGGTGATTGCCACCAACTCGACGGGTACCTATGCCGTGGGTGCATTGTTCGGCAGTGATGCTTATGCCCCGGGTGCCTATCCATCAGCCTTTGCATCGATTCCCACTGTGACGTCGGCAGCGATTGGCAAGGTCTACGCCGACTGTGTAATGGCCAGTGCCTGGTTTCCCCCGTCTATTGCCAACTGGGGCGCCTGGCGCGCCATCGCTACAACGAACGCAGCCTCGGCTGCGCAAATCAATTTGATCGCAATAGGCAGGTGGTATTGATGAACATTGTTCTGTCTCCGCAACGCAGAGAGGATGCTCTGAAGCTGCACAAGTCGGGTGCCCTGATCACGGTGAACGGCGAAACGTTCGATTTTTCGCGGTTGTCCGACGGCGACACGCTACCGCGAGCCGCAATCGACTCTGAATGGTTCGTGGGTGACGTTTTCCACGAGAACGGCCATTTGACCCTTCACCTGTTGCTGCCGATTCCGGCCGATTACAGTCAGGCGCAAGCGTTTCCTGCCGACCTGATCGATATTCCTGACGGTGACGTGGCATTGCCACAGCCTTTGCCGCAAGCGGAGGTTGAAGTATGAACATCGACTGGTCGCAATTGATCACCAAAGCCATGAAAGAGGCAGCGGCTGCCGCAGCACGATTGACCGAAGCTCAAGCACTGCTCAAGAGCAAAAACGAGGTGGCTGCAGCGCAGGTCGCTCGCATTCAGGATCGGATCGACACCCTCGGTTACGGCATCGATCTGGGGGAGGCGACGTCTGAGGATGAGGCGGAACAGCAAGCACTGCTTGCCAACCTGAAACAGTGGAAAGCCTACAAGTTCAGCTTGGGCAAAGTGAGCACACAAGCTGCCTGGCCCGTGGCGCCAGAGTGGCCTGTCCAGCCCGATGTTCCGGTAATTGTGGTTGATCCGGTGCTGCCGCCGGGCTGACTGGCTTTCTGACAGCTACCTGATCGAGATCGTCTTGAACACCCATACCGCCGAGTGCGGTTTTTTTTCGCTTAAAAAAAGGACTGCACCATGCCATGGCTTAGAACAGGTTCGGTCAACGTCAGCAACAACTCGCCTGCAGTCATCGGTGTCGACGTTGATTTCGTCACCAACGTCCGGGTGGGCGATGCCTTCGTCGGACCTGATGGACGACAATATGAAGTCAGCAATATCGCCAGTCCGGTCTTGTTGTCGATCACCCCGGCTTACCAAGGCGCAACGGCAAACGACGCGTCCTATTCGATCATGCCGGTGCAGGGGTATCCCAAAGCACTGGCTGATGCATTCAACAACCTTAACGTTCAGTACGGCCCGAAGCTGGCAGCACTAGGTGATGCGAGTGGTTTCGATGTCCTGCCGCTGCGAAATGGCGGCACCGGAGGAACGGATCTTGTTTCTGCTCGCCAGGGCCTTGGCCTGGGTGCAGTCGCAACCGACACCATTGTGCCCATCGTACGTGGTGGCACCGGTGCGACGGATGCCGCGTCGGCGCGCCAGGCGCTTGGACTCGGTGCTGTGGCAACGGACGCTGTTGTACCGGTGGCACGAGGTGGCACGGGTGGCAACTCCCCGGCAACCGCTCGGTCGGGTCTCGGACTGGGCAGTGCCGCCGTTGCCGCGTTGGTCGGAGCGGTCAGCCAGGACAAAGGCGTTCCAACCGGAGCCGTCATTGAGCGCGGCGCCAATGCCAACGGTGAATACGTCAAGTTTGCCGACGGCACGTTGATTTGCACCCTCTGCAACACGGGCGGCGTAGTGTTTAACAACCCGTCCAACATGGGCTTCAACTGGTCTTATCCGATGCCCTTCGTGACGCTGGGATTTGTCATTGGGAATCTGGTTGGAGTATTGGGTGTGACAAGGGCGGTGACCAGCGTCAGCGCCTACAGCAGAGGGCTCGGTTTTGCCAGCATCTGCGCTTTCAGCCTTGGTCAGTTCGTACAAGGTGACGAGCTAATAGTCTCGTTTGACTGCTTCGCCATCGGCCGGTGGTTCTAAGCAAAACCCAGACTGAAAACTGCGGGCTGGGGTTCCTCGTTAAATCGGGTTGAGTACAGGCGCTGACCTGCGACCGCCCCCACTCGGTACTTCCTCATGAAAATGACCCCTCTGGTCACGCAATTGCGTGCTCAGTGCCCGACGCTGGGCAATCGGATCGCAGTAGGCATTGATGTTACGGCATTGCAAGCCGATGCCTCGCTGCAAACCCCGTGCGCCAGCATCACACCCCTGGCCGATCTGGCCAGCAACAGCACCACCCAAAACCTCACCACCCAACCGATCCGCGACCGCTTCGAAATCGTCCTGGCGCTTGACGCCACCGACGCTACAAAAGCGCTGGATCTGTTGCACGACCTGCGCGCCGAACTGTGGCGTGCGCTGGTGGGGTTCAAGCCCGATTCCGACTACAGCGCCATCGTCTACGACGGCGGCGAACTGGTCTCGATCAACAGCAGCCGCGCCTTTTACCGGCTGCGCTTTTTTGCCGAGTTCCAGCTCGGTCGCAATCTGCCGAGTCAGCCTGCGGAGAGTTGGCACGAACGCGAACTGGACGGTTTGTCGTCCTTTACCGGGGCCACCGTGCGGGTCGATGCGATCGATCCGGCCGACCCCAACCTGAAACGCCCGGGCCCCGATGGGCGCGTGGAAATGACTTTCTCTGCAGAGGTAACCCCATGAGCAATCGCATCACCGTACTGCCGGCCGCTGGCCGCGTCGTACCTGACCCGGAGGCCGGCGATCTGCTGCCGCTGGAAGGCCGTGAAGTGCTGGACAGCGCCTGGTGGCGCCGACGTCTGGCCGACGGCGATATCACCCTCAAAACCGCACCAGCCAAACAAAAGGGAGCCAAATAATGGCGATCGGATTCAGCAACATCCCCGCGGACATTCGTGTACCGCTGTTCTATGCCGAAATGGACAACTCGGCCGCCAATAGCGCGAGCTCGACCCTGCGTCGTTTGATCGTCGCTCAGGTCAACGACAACATCGCCCCGACCGAAGTCGGCAAACTGGTGCTGGTCTCCAGCGTTGCGCTGGCCAAGAGCATCGGCGGCCAAGGCTCGATGCTCGCCTCGATGTACGAGACCTTCCGCAAGGCTGACCCGATCGGTGAGATCTGGTGCCTGCCGCTGCACAATACCGAAGGCGCGATCGCCAAAGGCGTGCTGACCCTGACCGGCACCGCGACCCAGGCTGGCGTGTTGAATCTGTATGTCGGCGGCGTGCGTGTGCAAGCCACCGTGGTCAACGGTGCCACCGCTGCCCAAGCGGCCACCGCACTGGCGCAGAAAATCAACGCCACCGCCGACCTGCCGGTCAGCGCTGCCGCTGCCGAAGGTGTGGTCACCCTGAACGCCAAATGGACTGGCGACAGCGGCAACGACATCAGCCTGCAATTCAATCGCCTGGGCAAGAGCAACGGCGAAGAAACCCCGGCCGGCCTGACCACTGCGATCACCGCCATGACCGGTGGCGTCGGCGTGCCGGATCAAGTGGCGGCGATTGCCGCACTGGGCGACGAGCCGTTCGAGTTCATCGCACTGCCATGGTCGGATCTGTCGACGCTCAATACCTGGCAAGCGGTCATGGATGACAGCACCGGTCGCTGGTCGTGGGCCAAGCAACTGTTTGGTCACGTCTACAGTGCCAAGCGCGGCACTGTCGGCACTCTGGTTGCTGCCGGCCAGGCACGCAACGACCAGCACATGACCATTCAGGCGCTGGAGCCGGGCGTTCCGCAACCGTTCTGGGTGCAAGCCGCCGCACTGGCTGCACGCACGGCGGTGTTCATCTCTGCCGACGCCAGCCGTCCGACTCAGAGCGGCAGCCTGCCGGGTGTCGATCCGGCACCGGCCAGCGAACGCTTCACGCTGACCGAGCGTCAGTCGCTGCTCAACTACGGCATCGCCACCGCGTACTACGAAGGCGGCTACGTGCGTATCCAGCGCTCGATCACCACCTACCAGAAAAACGCTTACGGTCAGGCCGACAACTCCTACCTGGACAGCGAAACCATGCACCAGTCGGCGTTCATCGTGCGCCGTCTGCAAAGCGTGATCACCAGCAAGTACGGCCGCCACAAACTGGCCTCCGACGGCACCCGTTTCGGCGCCGGCCAGCCAATCGTGACGCCTGCGACCATTCGCGGTGAGCTGATCGCCCAGTACGCCAAGCTCGAACTGGAAGGCCACGTCGAGAACGCCGAGCTGTTCGCCGAGCACCTGATCGTCGAGCGCGACGTGCAGGACCCGAGCCGTGTGAACGTGCTGTTCCCACCGGATTACATCAACGGTCTGCGCGTGTTCGCACTGCTCAACCAGTTCCGTCTGCAGTACGACGACGCGGCTTGATAGCCGCGTTTGACGGTAAGTTTTCAGCCCACCTCGCGTGGGCTTTTTTATTCAAGGGAGTAACACCATGGGTCAACTGATTGCAGGCACCTGCTACGTCAAAGTCGACGGCGCACAACTGACCATCAATGGCGGCTGCGAAGCCCCGCTGATGGCGGTCAAACGCGAAACCGTCGTACCCGGTTTCTACAAGGAAACCGATATCGCGCCGTCGTTCAAAGTGACCGCGCTGCACACCGCCGACTTCCCGCTGAAGAAGCTGATCGAAGGCACCGACATCACCGTCACCTGCGAATTCAGCAACGGCAAAGTCTACGTACTGGCCGGCGCTTATCTGGTTGAAGAGCCAGTTTCCAAGGGCGATGACGCCACCATCGAACTGAAATTCGAAGGCATCAAGGGGACCTGGCAATGAGCGGCGCCGTGAAGCTTCAGGTTGCGATCGAAGCTCACGGCGAGCCCCTGACCGAACTCGTCCTGCGCCGTCCGACGGTGCAGGAAGTGCGAGCGATCAAGGCGCTGCCGTACAAGATCGACAAGAGCGAAGAAGTCAGCCTCGACATGGACGTGGCGGCCAAATACATCGCCGTGTGCGCCGGCATTCCGCCGTCGTCGGTCAACCAGCTGGATCTGGCTGACCTCAATGCGCTGAGCTGGGCCGTTGCGAGTTTTTTCATGAGTGCGGCGTCGGCGCCATCACCGACCTGATCGCCGTCGCCTATGACCTGGCCTGGTTCTGGAAGGTTGACCCCGAACAGATGATGGCCAGGCCACTGGATGTGCTCCGCGAATCGCTGGAGCACGCGCAACGGATCAATGCGATGCAGCAGGTGCAATGATGGCGAATACGAATTTGAGCCTGATTCCGCAGACCTTTCCTGTCACGGTCAACATGCTCGTGGTGCTCAAGGGCGCCGAGAAGATGGAAGCCGAAATGAAAGGGCTGCGCGGCAAGGTCGCAGCATTCAAGAAAAGCATGGAAGACAGCGGCCTCGAGCCGCTGGACGTCGCCGGGTTCATCTCCGAAGGTGGCTTGCTCAAGCCGTTTCAGGACGGCATCAAGAAAGCCATCGAGGCGCAGGATGCGCTGGCGAAAAAGGTCGCGGCGAACAAAGGCCTGAAACTGCCGAAAGTGGTGCAGGGGGAAACCTCGGCCAACCTGGCAAAGTTCAACGAAGCGCTGGACAAGATCTCGTTGAACATTGGCAATGCGTTGTTGCCAGCGGTGAACGGTATCGTTACCGCAATCACGCCGGTGATCACCTCGATTGGCCAGTTTGTGGCGAACAATCCTTCTCTTGTCGAAGGGCTGGCGGCGGCAGCCGTCGCGTTCACGGTAGTCACCGTGGGTGCGATGGGGCTGGTCGGTGTATTGGGCATTCTGACGTCACCGATCGGTTTGATTGCCGCCGCGATTGCGGCCGCGGTGGCGATTATCGTGATCGGCGCGCGCTTGATCAGCAACAACTGGGGGGCGATCTCGGGCTTCTTCAGCCGGACCTGGCAATCGATCAGCGATGCGACCCGTCGCGGCATCGACGACGTGCGCAAAGGCTGGGATGAGATGGTCGCGGATGGCAGGCAACAGTTCGAGTCGATGCGTGCCACAGCTTCGCAGAAGTGGCAGGAGATGCGCGCTGACGCTATCGCTGGTGCCAGCCGTCTGGCGGCGGGAGCGTCCGAACGTCTGCACGCATTCGGCGCGTCCATCGAGCAGACCTGGGATTCTGCTCGCAGCTCCGTCGGCGCTTACTGGGACAGTGCAGCTGCCAGCACTGCGGCTGGATTGCAAAGCCTCAAGGCCCGGTTGTACACCTCGCCACTGGAGAAGATGAGCGCACTCTGGGACTCGGCCGATGAGTCCGTCACCGGTTACTGGAATCGTAGCTATGCAGCGACGCAGTCCGGTTGGGAATCGGTCAAGTCGACGTTTGACGGCACGCTGACAGCAAAAATGTCAGGCGCATGGGATGCCGCACAAAGCGCGGTCTTCACGGCCATCGACGATATGAGCAACAGGGTTGCAACCGGTTGGTCGAACATCACATCGCTGTTCGACGGCACGCTGGCAACCAACATGTCGACGGTCTGGGGTTCTGCGCAAAGCACGGTTTTCGATGCGGTTGGCAGCATGCACAGCATTGCGGCGAGTGGTTGGGAGCAACTCAAATCGACGTTCGCCTGGTCTCCGACCGCGATGGTCGAAAGCGCCTGGCAACCCTTGGCACCGGTTTTTTCAGCGCTGTGGGACGTTCTTCGCGCGGGTGCCCAGCCATTGAAGAGCGAGTTTCAGAACTTGTTCGGCAACGCTCCCGTGGAAGCGGTCATGGCGAAATGGAATGGCGTCACGGAATATTTTTCCGGTTTGTGGGCAACGCTGAACACCGACGCACAATCGGTGAAAGCAACCTTGGGTGATCTGTTCAGTCAGTCGCCGCTGGAATCCATCCAGGAGAAGTGGCAGCCCGTTCTCGTCTGGTTCGGTGATATGTCGACAAGACTCCAAGGTATTTTCGCACAGGTCAAAGAACTGCTCGGCGGCAATGTCTCCGGGTTCTTCGCCACGATCACCGGCACCAGCGCTGCGGTGCCTGCCGGGGCGCCAGGAATGAGCAGCACACTGCCGCAAACCTCTGGCGCGCTGATTCAACAAAGTGCAATCAACAACCGCACGCAGCTCGAAGGCGGCCTGACCGTACGCTTCGAAAATGCGCCGGCCGGGTTGCGCACCGATCAACCACAAAGCAATCAACCGGGCCTGGCGCTGTCTTCGCGCATCGGCTATCGCTCGTTGTCGATGGGAGGTTCCAATGAACTGGCGTGACCGTTTGTTGCCGGCATCCTTTCGCGGTGTCGGGTTTTGGATCGATCAGGCGAAAACCCCGGTCGGTCGCAAAGGCCAGTTGCACGAGTATCCGCAACGTGACCTGCCGTATTTCGAGGACCTCGGCCAGCAGGCAAGGATTCACGATGTCACGGCCTTCATCATCGGCGCCGATTGCCTGGAACAGCGCGACAAGCTGCTCAAGGCATTGGAGGCGGGCAGTGGTGAACTGGTGCATCCGTGGCTCGGGCGCCTGCAAGTCAAGGTCGGCGAATGCGACATGACCCACACCCGCCAGGACGGCGGGTTGGTGACTTTTACCCTGAAGTTCTATCCAGACCAACCGCTGCCGTTTCCGACCGCTACCGTCAGCACACAGAAAGTGTTGCTGGCCAAGGCCGACACGCTGTTGGGGTCTGCGGTGGCGCGTTTCGAACAGGCGATGACCTTGATCAAGGCTGCGCGGATCGGCATCGCCAATCTGCGCAACAGTCTGACCGGAGTCTATGAGGTGATCAAAGAGCAGCTCAAACCGCTGATCGAGCAGTACCGGCAGATCACAGAACTGGTCAAGGCAGTGAAGGAGTTGCCCAAGGAGGTGGCGGCTGAGTTCAAAGGTTTGCTCGGCGATATCAAAGAGCTCAAGGAATTCGCGAAGGAGGGCTACCGTGGGGTGATTGCCGACGTGTCCCAACAACTCGAAGCGATTCGCAAGGCGGATGCGCCGAAGATCACCACCGGCAAGGACACCAACGCCGCGGCACAAGCCATGGCCGATCTGGTCCAGGACACGCTGATCGTGAAAGCGGCGCAGTGGATCGCATCCATGCCGGTGGCCACCAAACCGGTGAAATTGCCGTCGACACCTTCCGTCGATCAGCAGGCGAACCAGCCGATCAATCGTCCGGACGTGCCCGCCATCGATGATGTGCAGGCGATTCAGAAGACGCTGATCGAGACCCTGAATCTGGTGAAGACCAAGGCCGGCCCTGCGCACCACCAACTGATCAGTGATCTGCAGGATGCGGCGGTCGCGCACCTCAAGTCGGTCGCATCGTCCGGTGTGCGCCTGGTGACTAAAACCATCCAGGAAAGCGCTCCGGCGGTGGTAGTGGCCTACAAGTATCTGGGCGATGCCACACGGGTCACTGAAATCACTCAGCGCAACGGGATGAACCATCCAGGTTTCTCGCCCAACGATGTGAAAGTCTCCGGGGAGTGAACCATGAGCGAAATGGACAATCGCGTCACGCTGACGGTCAACAACATGGAATACGGCGGCTGGAAAAGCGTGGAAATCACCGCTGATCTGGAGCGCCAGTTTCGCACCTTCAAACTCGACATCACCTGGCAATGGCCGGGGCAGACTGTCGCCAAACCGATCAAGCCCGGTGACCCGTGCGAAGTGCGAATCGGCAAGGATCTGCTGCTCACCGGTTACGTGTTCAAAGCCCCGATCAGGTATGACGGGCGGCAGATCAGCCTGACTATCGAGGGCAGTTCCAAGACTCAGGATCTGGTCGATTGCGCCGCCAGAAACCAGCCGAACCAGTGGCAGGAGCAACCCCTGTTGAGCATCGTTCAGGCGCTGGCGATGGAGTACGGGCTGATGGTGGTCAATGAAATCCCCGAGACTGCAAGGCTGACCAAGCACACGATCGTGCCGGGTGAAACGGTGTTCCAGTCGATCGACCGGTTGCTCTCGTTGCTGCGGGTGTTTTCCACCGATGACGAACAGGGCCGGCTGGTGCTGGCCAAACCCGGCAGCGGTGGTCGGGCCAGCGATGCGCTGGAACTGGGCAAGAATATTTTGTCCGCCAGCGCGTCGATGGATTACAGCCAGGTGTTCTCCGAATACCGGGTGATCGGCCAGCAAAAAGGTTCGGATACCAAAAGCGGCGCGGCGGCCAGCGAAGTCGAATCCACAGCGGCGGACCTGACCTTCAAGCGTCGGCGCACCACGGTGATCAACGAGGGCACGCAACTGACCTTTGAGTTGGCGCAGCAGCGAGCCCAATGGGAAAGCGCGACCCGCATGGGCCGAGCGCAGACCACCACTTATCAGGTGCAGGGCTGGCGTCAGTCCAACGGCGATTTGTGGCGCCACAACACGCTGGTGCGGGTCAAGGATCCGGTGCTGGAGTTTGACGGCGACATGCTGATTTCCAAAGTCACTTATTCGCTGTCGGCACAAGGCTCGGTGACCACACTGCAAGTGGCGCCGCCGCATACCTTCGATCCTGATCCAACACCCCCGAAAAAAACCTGAGCCTGACTCCGGACCCTGTGGGAGCGAGCCTGCTCGCGAAAGCGCTGGCAGCTTCAACATCACATTGCCTGACCCAGCGCATTCGCGAGCAGGCTCGCTCCCACAGTGGATCGCGTGATGCCTACCTCTTGAGGACAATTCATGAGCCTACTGACACGCCTGCTGGCGCGCGGCACTGTCGTGCTCGCCAATTCGGCATCCAAGCTGCAATCGCTGCAAATGCGCCTCACCGCCGGTGAAGTGAACGATGATCTCGAACACTTCGAACCCTACGGTTTTACCAGCCATCCGTTGGCCGGCGCCGAAGGTGTCGTCACCTTCATCGGCGGCGACCGTTCCCACGCCATCGCTCTGGTCATCGCCGACCGCCGCTATCGCCTGCAATCGCTGGCGTCGGGCGAAGTGGCGATCTACACCGACGAGGGCGACAGGATTCACTTCAAGCGCGGGCGGATCATCGATATCGAAACCGCCACGCTGAACATCCGCGCCAGCAGCGCGGTGAACTTCGATACGCCAGTGATCAACCAGACCGGCAAGATCGTGTCCACCGGTGATCAGTTGGCCGGCGGCATCAGCCAGATCAAACACGTGCACGTCGGTGTGCAGGCCGGCAGCGGCCAGACCGGCGCGCCGGCAGGAGGCAAGTGATGCTGAGCCCGAACCTCCACGCTGCACTGACCCGCTCTGTACTGATCAGCCTGTTCACCTGGCGCCGCGCCGCCGATGACGACGCCCTCGACGACGACGAACGTTTCGGCTGGTGGGGCGACACCTTTCCCACCGTCGCCGACGATCGCATCGGTTCGCGGCTGTGGCTGTTGCGCCGGGTCAAGCTGACTCGACAAACGCAGATGGACGCCGAGTTCTACGCCCGCGAAGCCTTGCAGTGGCTGATCGACGACGGCCACTGCAGCGCCATCGACATCATCAGCGAACGCCTCGACGCCCAGCGCCTGAACCTGCGCACGGTCCTGACTCTGGCCGACGGCGAACGTCTGGACATCAACCCCGATAACAGTTGGCAGGTGATCTATGCCGTTTGAAACCCCTTCGCTGCCGGTGCTGATCAAGCGCACCCAAAGCGACCTGGCCGGCGATTCGCTGCGCCAGTCCGATGCGCAAGTGCTGGCCCGTACCCTCGGTGGTGCGGCTTATGGTCTGTACGGTTATCTCGACTGGATTGCCGAGCAGATTCTGCCGGACAAGGCCGATGAGTCGACCTTGGAACGCATTGCCGCTCTGCGTCTGAACCAACCGCGCAAACCCGCGCAAGTGGCCACCGGCAGCGTCAGTTTTACCGCCACTGCCGGCGCGGTGCTCGACGCCGATACGCTGCTGCAAACCAATGACGGCCGCACCTACAAAGTCACCGCCGCGCGCACCACCGTCAATGGCAGCAACACCACCACGATCGCCGCGCTGGATGCCGGCAGTCTGGGCAATGCCGACGCCGGGCTGGCGCTGACACCGGTGCAGCCGATTGCCGGTGTGATCGGCAACAGTTTTGTGGTGCTGGCGCCGGGACTCAGCGGCGGTGTGGCGCGGGAAAGTCTGGAGTCGCTGCGTTCGCGGGTGATCCGTTCCTACCGCGTGATTCCCCATGGTGGCTCGGCCAGTGACTACGAAACCTGGGCGCTGGAAGTGCCCGGCGTGACGCGCGCCTGGTGCCGTGGTGGCTTCCTCGGCCCAGGCACCGTCGGCGTGTACATCATGCGTGACGACGATCCGCAACCGGTGCCGAACGACGAGCAACTGGCCGAGGTGCAGGCCTATATCGAACCGTTGCGTCCGGTGACGGCTGAAGTGCATGTGCGTCCGCCGATTCAGGTGCCCGTGACCTATCGCCTGAAGTTGACCCCCGACACCAGCGCCGTACGCGCGGCGGTCGAAACCCAATTGCGCGACTTGCACAACCGTGAGGCTGACCTCGGCGAGGATCTGCTGATCAGCCATATTCGCGAAGCGATCAGCAGCGCAGCGGGTGAAACCGACCACGTACTGACGGCCCCCGTCGCCAACGTTTCGGCCAACGACAGCGAACTGCTGACCTTCGGAGGTTGCGTATGGGGGGCATAAGAACCGCCGCGCAATATCAGGCGCAACTGCGCGCCTTGCTACCCAGTGGCCCGGCATGGGATCCGGAGCGCGTGCCGGAGCTGGAAGAAGTGCTGCAAGGCGTCGCCGTCGAACTGGCACGCCTCGATGCGCGTGCTGCCGACCTGCTCAACGAAATGGACCCGGCCGGCGTCAGCGAACTGGTGCCGGATTGGGAGCGGGTGATGAACCTGCCCGACCCGTGCCTGGGCGCGACGCCGCTGTTCGACGACCGCCGCCTCGCCGTACGCCGGCGCTTGCTCGCGGTCGGCAGCCAGGCCGTCGGCTACTACCTCGACATCGCCAAAAGCCAGGGCTACCCCAACGCGACCATCACCGAACTCGAAGCCCCGCGCATGGGCCGTTCGCGTTTCGGCTCGGCGCACTGGGGCACGTGGGAGGCGCAGTTTATGTGGACGCTTAACACCGGCGGGCGCCTGTTGCTCGGTCGACGTTACGGCGCGAGCTATTGGGGTGAACGGTTCGGCGTCAACCCGGGTTCGGCGCTGGAATGCCTGATTCATCGCAGTGCGCCGGCGCACACCAAGGTGCATATCAATTATGACTAGGGAGGAATGACGGGATGGATTATCCGAAAAGTGTGCCCAGTTCAGGGCTGGTGAATGGCAAGTTTGTTGATGAAAACCCATTGATGGGCACGCCGGGATCGCTGATTCCGGCGCGGTGGGGCAACAGCGTCACCGATGAAATCATCAACGCGATCACTGCTGCCGGGCTCGTCCCCGACGAGGGCGACAGTACGCAACTCAGAGCGGCGATTTCGGCAATTGTCGAAAAGAACAAAAGTGATTCTCTGGCAACCAAGGATGAAGCAGAGGCGGGCACAAGCAGCAGTCGCCTGATGACCCCGCAGCGGGTGTTTCAAGCGATCGAAAAGAAAGTGGTGCAAGCCACGGAAGCTGTTTTTGGCTGGGCGCGGATCGCGACTCAAGCCCAGGTCAACGCAGGGACTGATGACACCACCATCGTCACACCGAAAAAGCTCTGGTTTGGTGTTTCCTACAGCATTGGCGCGAACGGCTATATCGCTTTTCCGAGCTGGCTGGGCGGCTTCATGATCCAGTGGGTCGTGATCACCATCGCTACAGATAAAACCTATGTTGCAAAACCCTGGCCGGTGGCTTTCAAGACCCAGTGCGCCGCTACCTGGGCAAGTTACTCGCACAGCGGCAACGCACCCTTTTTCGATATCGTCACTCCACCTTTGGTGACCTACTTTGATCCCAGCCAGGTTCAAGTCTTGAGCAATTCCGGTGGCTCCGGTTTTGTCACTGTCCTGGGGGTGGGGAACTGACATGAAACGTTTCTATAGCCGCACCACCGGCAACACCTATTTGTCGGGTTATCACACCAGCCTTCCAGACGATGCCGTTGAAATCGACGAGGCGCGTTATGAGTCGGTCATCGCAAACCCAGTAGCGGGTACCGAGCGATCTCATGACGATCACGGTCTGCCGATCCTGGTCGAGTTGACAGCTCTTTCTGATGAGCAAACTTCGGCCGAAGCCAAGGCGTGGCGCGATCAGGAATTCAACCGGGTTGCCTGGTTGCGCGATCGCCACCGTGACGAAGTGGAGCTGATGAAGGCCACCACGCTGTCCGACGCTGAATACCTGACGCTGCTGACTTACCTGCAGGCGCTGCGCAAGTGGCCCCAGGCGAAGAAATTTCCCGCCAAACGCTCTCGACCGAAAAAGCCTGCCTGGATGACTGCCGAGTGACTGGATGCTGCGTTGTCGGCATCGCCCATCAATGTTCCAGGTATAGGAAAACCAATTATGGATTATCCAAAAAGCGTCCCCAGCGTCGGTCTGGTCGATGGCCGCTTCGTCGATGAAAACCCGGTGGCGGGTACGCCGGGGTCGTTGATTCCGGCGGTGTGGGGCAACAGTGTGACTCAGGAAATTCTGAGTGTGATTACAGCGGGTGGGTTGGTGGCCTCAGAGGCGGACACCACTCAGTTGTTCAAGGCGATTCAGTCGATTGTCGGCAGCACGAGTCCGATGCGTTCGGTCATCACCCGATTGGCCGCGTCGAAAACCCTGACTGATGCCGAACTCGGCCTCGTCCTGATCGATGGCAGCACCGGCCCGGTGACCTTGCTGCTACCACCGGCCAACGTCGCACTCGGTGTGCGTGATGTGATTGTTCGGCGGGTGGACAACAGCGGCAACCGCATGGTCATCCAGGCATCGGGCACGGATCGCATCCGCTTTCATACGCATCTGGCGGCCAGCGGTTATCCATTTTTCGTGTTGATGGGCGGCGGAGACTGGTGGCATTTGCGCAGTGATGGGGCCGGGAGTTGGTGGCCGGTCGGACGCTTCGACAATACCCCGCTTGGCCGGCCGTTTTTCGAGACAACCATCATGCTCAGCCCCGGCGGATACGGTGCGCTTAATGGCACCGTCATGAAACGCGCGGAATGGCCGTGGCTGTGGGATCACGCTCAGCAATCAGGCATGTTGGGCGCTGAAGCCTTTCGGGCGAGCACTGAGGGCAAATGGACCACCGGTGACGGTGCAACGACGTTTCGCGGTCCTGATGGGCGAGGGGAATTCCTTCGGGTTCTGGATGAAGGTCGTGGTGTGGATACCGGACGCGGGATGGGTACTTTTCAGACTGGATCGACGCACTCGTATGCGATGGGGGCGAATGGTGGCGGCGCCGTCGGGTCGCGCTGGACGGACAGCCTGACGGCAGTGGGGGCGGATACTCGAGAGGAGCCTCAATACGTTTCGGGGTTGAGCAATGGCGGTCCGATTTATCCAGTGGGTACCAATTATCAAATGGACCCGTCAGCGACTCTGCTCTACGCCTTCAAATCCCGCCCGCGCAACATGGCCTATCCCGGTCGCATCAAACTCATCTGAGGCGCTTTATGTTCAATTATCTATTTGATGGTTCGGGCGCTCTGTCCGGGCCTGTCGAGTTCATTGCCACGCCAGGCATCGGCGTTCAGTTGCCCGGTAATGCCGTTGAGCTGGCCTACGAGTTGCCCGAGCCGGAAGCCGGTCGCAGCTGGGCGCTGATCAACGGTGTACCCCGTGAAGTGATTGACCGCCGCGGTGTGGTTTATCGCAAGGACGGCGGTGCCCAACAGATCTGGACCGAGCTGGGAGAGTTGCCAAACACCCTGACCGCACAGCCGTGGCCAGGGGAGTTCCATGTCTGGCGCGACAACGCCTGGGTACAGGATGAGCAGGCTCGCTTGGTGAGCGTAAGACAGCAATGCCTCGATCAGCGCGACGTACTGCTACGCGATGCCGTACTGCGCATCGCACCCCTGCAATACGCCGAAGACATTGGCGATGCCAGCCATGACGAACAACTGCTGCTGATCGAGTGGAAGCTCTACAGCGTCGAGCTGAACCGCATCGAAAAACAGGCCGGTTTCCCCGATGAAATTACCTGGCCGGTCGCACCCGGCGCAACCGTAGCCAACTGATTTCAGCACAGGAAGCAGTGCAATGGATTATCCAAAAACTATCCCCGGCGTGGGACTGGTCAACGGCGGCTTCGTCGATGAAAACCCGCTCGCCGGAACACCGGGATCGTTGATTCCGGCGGCGTGGGGCAACAGTGTCACGCAGGAAATTCTCAACGCGATCAAGGCCGCCGGATTGACACCGGATGAAGCCAGAACCGATCAGCTGGCCAGCGCAATCGGTGCACTGGTCGACTTCAGCAAACTGAAAAATACCCCAACCACGTTGGCCGGTTATGGCATCACCGATGCGGTGGGGCGGTTGCTGGCAGTCAGGCAGTTCGAATCCGTCGGTATCACGCTTTACAAACCCCATCCCCGAGCGAAACGCATACGTGTGCGCTTGGTCGGCGCGGGTGGTTCCGGTGGTGGCTGTGAACCTGTCCCCGCCAATAATCACCGTATTGGTGGTGGCGGTGGTTCCGGCGCCTATGCGGAGAGTCTCTACGACGTGACCGCGCAAATGCTGGCTGGCGTGCCTGTGTCTTTGGGGGCGGGCGGCGCTGCAGTCAATACGACCGGGATGACCGGGGGCGGTGCTTCCTTCGGCACCTATATGAGCGCCGCTGGCGGTGCAGGCGGGCAAATCCTTTCATTCCCGGTGACAGCAACGACGGTCGGTTTCGTCATGGGCGGTGCTGGCGGTCAAATCGTCACGGGTGGTGGTCTTGCCAACGCTCGTGGCAGCCCTGGTGAGTTCGCGATGTACAACTTCAATTGGGGTGTCGTTTCCGGCGCCGGGGCTGCCAGCCCGTTTGACGGTGGTGGCACACGTGTAGGCGTCAATGGAAATGGCATCTCCGGCGGGCGAGGCTCCGGTGGCAGCGGATCCTGTTCGGTCAATGCGTCCGCTTCAGTCGTCAGCGGCGCCGGCGGCCACGCCTTCTGTGAAATCTGGGAGTACGAGTAATGGCCGTTTATGCACGGATCGAGAATGGCGTGGTCGTCGAGCGGATCGACACCGGTGACTACGCAATCAGCCAACTGTTTGCGCCGTCTTTTGTGGCGTCGATGGTGCGAGTTCCGGATGGTCAGGCGGTCGAAATCGGCGCGCCGATCAGTGAGTTGCCGACAGCTGCCGACCCACTGCCCGCGCAGCAAAGTCCGGTGATCCTCCTGGCGCCGGTTGCTGCAGATCAAACGCCTGCGGCAGCGGAACGTAGCTGGCGTCAGGCATCCCTTTCAGCGACCGAATGGCTGGTCACTCGCCATCGCGATGAGCAGGAACTGGGGCGTGGAACCTTGCTCAAGGCTGCGCAATACCTGGAACTGCTCGAGTACCGACAAGCGCTGCGCGACTGGCCTGATTCCAGCCATTTTCCGGGAGTGGTTTCCCGGCCGTCAGTGCCGCTTTGGCTGGCCAGCGCGATTGGCTAAGGCCTGCGCGCCCACTGTATTTCAATCAAGGAGATGAACATTGGACTATCCCAAGAGTGTGCCCAGTGTCGGACTGGTCAACGGCCAGTTTGTCGATGAGGACCCAATTGCCGGAAAACCCGGTTCGCTGATCCCGGCGACATGGGGCAACAGCGTCACGCAAGAAATTCTCAACGTTGTTCAAGCTGCCGGTCTGACGCCGAACGAGTCGTCAAACAATCAGTTGCTGGGGGCGCTGCGCAGCCCGGCATTGTTCATGACAGCGCCTCAGTTTGATGGCGGGCGCTCGGCAGCAACGTCCGAGTTTGTGCAGCGGGCGCTGGGCAGCTACGCAAGTGCTCGCGGTATATTCGCCGCCACCCAATTGACCCAGGCCGACGTTGGCTGTTCGATCGGTCTCGGTGGCAACGCCACGTATACCGTGACGCTTCCGGATGCCGCTGCGGTGCCGAGTGGTGCCACGATCAGCCTGCACTGCCGTAACAGCGCTCCCGTCACCGTGGCCAGTAAAACCGGCACACAGATCAGCCCGCAAGGTGCTTATCTGGCGTCGATCGTTTTGAACAATGGTGAGAGTGCGAACTTTGTCAGAGAGTCTGGAGTGTGGGTGGTGTATGGCACCGCTGCGCTCAAGTACTCCGTCAATTACGCCGCACAGTTCGCCACAGCGGGATATCAAAAGTTTCCCAGCGGTTTGATCCTGCAGTGGGTAACGGGGGGCTCCGATGCGAATGGCAACATGACGGTGTCGCTGCCGATCAGGTTTCCCAATGCTGTCGTCGGCGGTGTTGCCAATGAAGGCTACCCGTCAGGTTGGGGGGCCTCCAACGTCACCGTTTGGGCATTTGACGGCGCGAACTCCACGACAACGACAGTGGTGGCTCGGGTCCGAAGTGTCCAGGCTTCAAGTGTCAAGGTTGATTCGGGCATTTCGGGTCGCATTCTGGTTTGGGGGTACTGACCATGACTATTTATTTCTATGCGCAAAGCCTCGGTTTTGACCGGGTCGAAAGCGCACTTCCCGAACTGCCTGAAGGGGCGGTGGAAATCACCCAGGCGCAATACTCCGAACTGTTTGCCGGCCAGGCGAGCGGCAAAATCATCAGCGCCAGTGCCAGTGGTCAGCCCGTTTTGACCGACCCCGTCGTTTCTCCTGAAACGCTTGCCAGCCACGAGCGCGCATGGCGCAACCGCGTTCTGCAAAACACCCAGTGGCTGGTGTTTCGTGATGCCGAAGAACTGGAAGTGGGCGAGGGTACGACTTTGCGCTCCGAGGAATTCAAACAACTATTGGCGTATCGGCAGGCACTGCGTGATTGGCCGAATGACCCGGACTTCCCGAATTTGCTTTCCCGACCCGTTGAGCCTGACTGGCTGGAAGGCTTGCTTCGGACAGACAGTTGAGGAACTAACGTGGACTATCCAAAAAGCGTTCCCAGCGTCGGGCTGGTGAATGGCAAATTCGTCAATGAAGACGTCGTTTCGGGATTGCCCGGATCGTTGATCCCGGCGACCTGGGGTAACGTTGTCACCGATGAATTGTTGAACGTCGTCAGATCTGCGGGTCTTGAACCCAATGAAACCGATGCGACGCAGCTGTTGCAGGCGCTGAAAAAAATCAGTCAGGCCGGTGAAGACAAGCATGCAATCGATATCGGCGCCGCCAATCTGTACATGGCCAACTACGTGCCGGCCATCAGTACGTTGAAGGACGGTCTGGCGCTGCGCTTTACTGCTGGTAATGCCAACACTGGAGCGAGCACATTCGCGCCGAATGGCTTGCTGCCCAAGCCGTTATTGAGCCTTGGGCTGAGTGCATTGCGGCCAGAGGAGATTGTCGCCAGCAGCCTGTGTTCGGTGATGTACAGCGCTGCACTGGACAGTTGGGTGCTGGTGTATGCCAGCGGCGGTAATGCTGTAAGCGGCCGGTTGTTGGGAGTGAAGACGTTTACCGCATCCGGCACCTATGAGCCGACAACCGGGATGAAGCATGTTCTGGTCAAGGTGGTGGCCGGCGGTGGCGGAAGTGCGGGAGTCGGTGCGACCACAACCTCCCAGTATGCAACCGTGGGTGGCGGCGCATCCGGAAGTTATGCTGAAGCATGGCTGTCTTCCGACACGATTGGTTCTCGTCAGGTCGTCACGGTGGGGGCTGGCGGAAGCGCGGGACTGGCAGCGGCGAATGCCGGAGGTGGTGGTACCAGTTCTTTCGGTTCGCTGGTTTCTGCTGCCGGTGGTGGAGGGTCGCCGTGGATTGGATTTGTCGCGAATCAGGGCATGGGGCTTTATACCGGAGGCTATCCCGGTCAGACGGCCAGTGGAGGCAACATCGTCAATAGCGCGGGAAATGCAGGCACCCCCGGAATATCTGTCAACGGCTCGACCCTTGCTGGGCACGGTGGCAGCTCGCCGTTGGGCGGAGGCGGTTTTGGCAACAGCGCAGCAGGCTCTCTGGCCGCACCAGGTTCCGGTTTCGGTTCCGGTGCGGGAGGAATCGCCAACGCCCCCAATCAACCTGGCAGACCAGGTGGCACAGGTGCTTCAGGCGCCGTGATCATCTTCGAGTACGCCTGATGAAAACCTACGCACGCATCACCCACAACACCGTGGTCGAACTGTTCTCGACCAACGGAAACATGGCCGAAATGTTTCATCCGGATCTGCTCTGGGTCGACATCACTGAAATCACTCCGGCACCGCAAATCGACTGGACTGCCAATTTCGGCACACTCGGTTGGATGTTCACATCCCCCGAAGAACTTGCGCCGGAGAACTCACTGAAAAATCTGGCAAGAAAATGGTTCACAGGTGTTGGTCGTCAATCGTGATTCAATCGGGGGCAATATCCAGGGAGGATCAAGCATTATGCAAATAACTGAAAACAACCTTATCGACATCATGCCCAACGCCCGCTCCCAAGCGGGCGTTTTTGTTTCTGCACTCAACAGTGCCATGGCTCGGCGGCGTATCGACACGCCTAAACGTATCGCGGCGTTCCTTGCGCAAGTCGGCCATGAGTCGGGGCAATTGCGTTATGTGCGCGAACTGGGCAACAACCAATACCTGAGCAAGTACGACACGGGTACGTTGGCCTTGCGTCTGGGCAACACGCCGGAGGCTGACGGCGACGGGCAAAAATTCCGAGGACGCGGGTTGATCCAGATTACTGGCCGTTCGAATTATCGCCAGTGCAGCCTCGGTCTGTTCGGCGATGAGCGTCTGCTGTCCCTGCCCGAACTGCTCGAACAGCCACAATGGGCCGCCGAGTCCGCGGCATGGTTCTGGGAGCAGAACGGCTTGAACGAGCTGGCCGATCGCGATCAGTTCAACACCATCACCCGACGCATCAACGGCGGGTTGAACGGGTTGCAGGACCGCCTGGAAATCTGGGCGCGGGCGAGGGCGGTGCTATGCCAATCCCTTGGCGAATGATCGGCATCCTGATGCTGGCCGCTGGTGCTTTTGCCGCGGCCTGGCAGTTTCAGGACTGGCGCTACGGGCGGCAATTGGCGGAGCAGGCACGGCTAAACGCCGAAGTCCTCAATCAACAGAATGTTGCTGCTACCTCAGCGCAACAGGCTGAGCAGGATAAACGTCTGGCGCTGGAGCAACGACTCGCCGCCAGTGAACAAACCCATTATCGAGCGCTGAGCGATGCCCAACGTGATCAGGATCGCCTGCGCGATCGTCTTGCCACTGCTGATGTGCGCCTGTCAGTCCTTCTCGACGCCAGCGACGTTGCCCCAGGCTGCAACATGCCAGCCACCGCCGGCCCCGGCGGCGTGGATCATGCAGCCGTACGCGCCCGACTTGACCCGGCGCATGCTCAACGAATTATCGCCATCACCGACACCGGCGACCGTGGATTGATTGCGCTGCAGGCATGCCAGGCCTATGTCAGAGCGCTCGCGCCTGCACATTTTGAATGAGTCTGTGTATTGAAAGCGCAACCGGCTCGTGTACGGTGGAGGCATTCCACACGATCCGGAGCACGCCGTGAAAGAGATCACTCAACTGGCCGCCGAACTGGGCCGACGTCTGCAACTGCTCAATGCCCACGTCACCACCGCTGAGTCGTGTACCGGTGGCGGGATTGCCGAAGCCATCACACGGATTCCCGGCAGTTCGGCGTGGTTCGAGGCGGGCTATGTGACGTATTCCAACCGGCAGAAAACCCAGCAACTGAATGTGCCGGCCGAGCTGTTCGAAACGGTGGGCGCGGTCAGTCGCGAGGTGGTCGAGGCGATGGTGCGTGGTGCCCAGGACAAAAGCCTGGCGCGATTTGCCGTGGCGGTCAGCGGTGTGGCCGGGCCGGACGGTGGTTCACCGAACAAACCGGTCGGCACTGTATGGCTGGCGTGGGGTGTTGGCGAAACGGTCACCAGTGAAGTTCAGCACTTTCCCGGTAACCGCGATGATGTCCGCCGACAAACGGTGAAGGCCGCGCTAGAGGGGCTCCTGCGACTAGCGGCACGAGAAATCGAAAATCAGGGGTAGGCGATCCGCGAACGCTGTGGAATAATACTGGCTACTTATACAGGTGTTGGCCGTCAGGCCTTATTGATTACGTGAGGACTTTAATGGACGACAACAAGAAGAAAGCCTTGGCTGCGGCCCTGGGTCAGATCGAACGTCAATTCGGCAAGGGTGCCGTGATGCGTATGGGCGATCAAGACCGTCAGGCGATCCCGGCTATCTCGACTGGCTCTCTGGGTCTGGACATCGCGCTCGGCATTGGCGGCCTGCCAAAAGGCCGTATCGTTGAAATCTACGGTCCTGAATCCTCTGGTAAAACCACACTGACCTTGTCCGTGATCGCCCAGGCTCAAAAAGCCGGCGCGACCTGCGCATTCGTCGACGCCGAACACGCCCTCGACCCTGAGTACGCCGGCAAGCTGGGCGTCAACGTTGACGACCTGCTGGTTTCCCAGCCGGACACCGGCGAACAGGCGCTGGAAATCACCGACATGCTGGTGCGCTCCAACGCCGTTGACGTGATCATCGTCGACTCCGTGGCGGCACTGGTACCGAAGGCTGAAATCGAAGGCGAAATGGGTGACATGCACGTGGGCCTGCAAGCCCGTCTGATGTCCCAGGCGCTGCGTAAAATCACCGGTAACATCAAGAACGCCAACTGCCTGGTAATCTTCATCAACCAGATCCGTATGAAGATCGGCGTGATGTTCGGCAGCCCGGAAACCACCACAGGTGGTAACGCGCTGAAGTTCTACGCCTCGGTTCGTCTCGACATCCGCCGTACCGGCGCGGTGAAGGAAGGCGACGAAGTAGTCGGCAGCGAAACCCGCGTCAAGGTTGTGAAGAACAAGGTCGCTTCGCCGTTCCGTCAGGCCGAGTTCCAGATTCTTTACGGCAAAGGCATCTACCTCAACGGCGAGATGATCGACCTGGGCGTGCTGCACGGTTTCGTCGAGAAGTCCGGCGCCTGGTACGCTTACGAAGGCACCAAGATCGGTCAGGGCAAGGCCAACTCGGCCAAGTTCCTGGCGGACAACCCGGAAATCGCCGCGAAGCTCGAGAAACAACTGCGTGACAAGCTGCTGACGCCGGCAGTGATCGACTCCAAGTCCTCTGCAGTCAAAGAGACTGAGGACGACCTGGCCGACGCTGATATCTGATTGCAGCGATGACCACCGCCGTACTCGATACCCTCGTCGCTGTGCGGCGAACCGCCATGGACCTGCTCGCACGCCGCGAGCATGGTCGAGTCGAGCTGACGCGCAAACTGCGTCAGCGCGGCGCCGAGGCGGAGATGATCGAAACAGCCCTCGACCGTTTAACGGAAGAGGGGCTGCTTTCCGAAGCCCGTTACCTTGAAAGCTTTGTTTCCTACCGTGCCCGTTCCGGCTACGGCCCTCTGCGGATTCGCGAAGAGCTGAGCCAGCGCGGTTTGCAACGCGCCGATATTGAACTCGCCCTGCGCGAAAGCGGTATCAGTTGGCAGGAACAACTTCAGGAAACGTGGCGCCGGAAGTTCTCCGGGCATTTACCGATTGATGCGAAGGAACGGGCCAAACAAGGCCGATTTCTGGCGTATCGGGGGTTTTCGATGGAGATGATCAACCGCTTGTTCAGCGGTCGAGGGATGGACGATTAAACTGCTTCAATAAAAACGGCCCGCTATGAAAATAGCGGGCCGTTTTTTTTTGCTCTCAAATTACCTTTGAGGGTTCGCACGAACGTTGCGCTTTTTGCGGTTTTGAATCAGCCCAGTTTTCCGGCAGGTTGATGTAGTCGATCAACTCCCTCAGACGCCCATGAGTGCGGGCATTGAAGGCAAAGGCCAGCCGCGCCAGATGGCTGAACTGTGCTTCATCCTGTTCCTCACCGCTGTAGGCGTGTTGATGGAACTGGCCGCTCAGGCACAAATCCGCGAAGGCATCCTGCATATGCTCCAGTGCCTGATCGCTGAGCTTGTGATGCATGCGGATCACGAATTGCCGCTTGAGCCAACGGCTGGAGTGGAAGTTGCTGTAGAACTGGTTGATCTGATCCACCGCCTCTTCGACGGTGTAAACCAGTCGCATCAGTTTCATGTCGGTAGGCAGGATGTAGTGGTTGGCCTCCAATTGCTGGCGGATGAAGTCCATCGCGCCTTGCCAGAATGTGCCGCCCGGCGCATCCAGCAGCACCACCGGCACCAATGGACTTTTGCCGGTCTGGATCAAAGTCAGCACTTCCAATGCTTCATCTAACGTGCCGAAACCGCCGGGGCACAACACCAGTGCGTCAGCCTCTTTGACGAAGAACAGCTTGCGCGTGAAGAAAAAATGGAAAGGCAGCAGATTACCGGTGCCATCGACAGTGGGGTTGGCATGTTGTTCGAAGGGCAGGGTGATGTTGAAGCCGAGGCTATGATCGCGGCCGGCACCTTCATGGGCGGCGGCCATGATGCCGCCCCCGGCGCCAGTGATGACCATCATCCCCGAGCGGGTCAACGCCGCGCCGAGTTCACGGGCCATGGCATATAGAGGATGTTCGACTGGTGTACGCGCCGAGCCGAACACCGTGACTTTACGTCGGCCCTTGAATTGTTCCAGCACCCGGAATGCCTGCTCCAGTTCGCGCAGGGCTTGCAGGGTGATCTTGGCGTTCCAGCGGTTGTGGTCTTCCTGAGCCATGCGCAGCACGGTCAGGATCATGTCGCGGTAGATCGGAATGTTCGGGCTGTTGGGGGAAACACGGTTGAGTTGTTCTTCGACCTTACTGATGAGGTCGGGGCCGCTTTCCTGAAAATGACGACTCAAGAGGTCATTCGGTTGGTAAGGCATTCAACGTCTCCTTCTGCACAGAGCGGTTGGCCCTGACGAGCGGCGTCAGTGCCGCGCTGCAAAAAACACACGATCGACAGTTCCTTTCCTGCCGTTGAAAAGTGATCGGGAATACTCTGAATCTAGACCCTTGCGCGCAATCGCGCTGACTTGATCATTGCGTTGCAAGGTTTTGGCTGGCAACCGTTTATTGATTTTCCGCCCGTTCCGTCACCGCTCGTCCGAACGTGCGCCGAGTGGCAATCCCTCTGATTAACTAACTCACAGGCGCCGTACGACAGCTTTGCGTCAACAAACGTACGCAAGGTGCACGCGATTCAAGGATTTGCGGGTGGCAAGGAGGCGGGGCACATGGCCAGAGTGATTCTGGAGATCGATACGCAGCTGTATCGAATGTTGAAGGCATCAGCCGAGACCAATCATCTCAGTCTCGAAGAAGAGTGCTGCCGGCGGTTGGCGGGCGGCGAGCGCCGTTCGCACTATTTACAGGCCTTGCTGGCCGAACTGCGCGCCGAGGATGAACAGCGGCGCGCCAATTCTCGATGATTACTTCTTCTTCGCCGGCCCGGCTTTCGGGCAATCCGATTCCTGGTAGCTGGCGGAGCCGATCGCTTTGTTGGTTTTCACTTCCGTGAAGTCGTAACGCATGATCGCGCCCTTGGCCATCAGCTTGCGAAACGACGGGTTGTTGCACACCGAAGCGCCCAACTGGAAATACACGGCTTTAGGATCAGCGCGCATCTTGTCGGCGTGGCTCTTCTGCACGCTCAGGTGGTTGATCAACTGCGTGCCTTCAACGGTGAAGCCCTGATCAAGAATGTCTTCACTGATGGCGCGTGGCGTGCCGACGCTGCTCTGGGCGGCGACGTTGCGCAGCTCGCGGTTCAGATTCTGCTCACTCAGGGAGGCAGCCTGAGCGGTGAAGGACGACGCCAGCAGAATGGCAGCGGTGGGAACGATAAGGCGCAGCATGAAACTCTCCTGGTTCAGTGACTGGTGGTTCGACCAGCCACGTGACTGTGCGTTCAGTGGCGGCGAATTATAGGGGAGCCGGTCGGGAGGGTACAGGCTTGTGCCCGTCGCTCTGGTAAACTGCCGGCCTTTATTGCCCTGCCGAGTGTTGTTCGTGTCGAGTTTTCCTGCTTTTCGGCGTTATCCGCGATGAATCATGCCCCCAACGCCGTCGCTCGTCTGCGTGACCAGCGTGAAGATGAAGGCATCAAGCCGATTCAGGCCCGTGGCTTTCGCTCTGAGCGTTGCCGCGACTGCCGGGTGATCATCAGCCATTGCTTGTGCGCGTGGCGGCCGAGCGTCGAAACGCGTTCGGGCGTGTGTCTGATCATGACCGGCAAGGAAGTGTTCAAACCGAGCAACACCGGTTGGCTGATTGCCGATGTCGTGCGCGATAACCATGCGTTTATCTGGTCGCGCACCGAGCCCGATCCGCAGATGCTGGCGCTGCTCAACGATCCGCAGTGGCAGCCATACCTGGTGTTTCCCGGCGAATACGTCGAGCCATCGCGCGTGACCAACACCGTCGCGATCGATAGCAGCAAACGTCCGCTGTTCATTTTGCTCGATGCGACCTGGACCGAAGCGCGGAAGATTTTCCGCAAGAGCCCGTATTTCGATCGTTTGCCGATCTTGAGTCTGCTGCCCGACAAACTTTCGCGCTACCGCTTGCGTCGTTCGACCCGCAGCGAGCACTTGTGCACTGCCGAAGTCGCCGCGTTGTGTCTGGAACTGGCCGGTGACAGCGACGCCGCCTCTGCGCTGGACGCCTATTTCGACGTGTTCAGCCAGCATTACCTCGGCGCCAAACAGCAGGTCGACATGAATGAGTCCACTCCTGCTCACGCCGAGTTGCTGCCCTATATACGAAAGCCGCAGCCGGAGTTGGCCCAATAGTGGCCCATACTGTGCACAACGGCGGCCGTGCTGCTTGACCACCCAGTCTGCGCTGGGCATGCTTGGCGCCGATTGGGGTGCGGCCAAGGTTTGAAACGCCGTGTTTGCTGTTGATTGGCGTTGAACGTGCCCCTGTGGATATCGCTGCCAAGCGGTATCTTGAGTTGCTTTGGCCAGACCGGAATGCACCGCGTCTGCCATCAAAAACAGGATCATTTGAAAAATGGCCACATACGACATCCTGATTGCCGATGATCACCCCCTGTTTCGTAGCGCCCTGCATCAAGCGGTGACGCTGGGCCTGGGCCCGGATGTGCGGTTGGTGGAAGTGGCGAGCATCGCCGAACTGGAAACCCGCCTGACCGAAAAAGCTGACTGGGATCTGGTCCTGCTGGACCTGAATATGCCCGGCGCTTTCGGATTTTCCGGATTGGTCATGCTACGCGGACAGTATCCGCAGATTCCGGTGGTGATGGTCTCGGCGCAGGAAGAAGCTTCGGTGATGGTCAAATCCCGTGAGTTCGGCGCCAGTGGCTTCATTCCCAAGTCCAGCGACCTCAGCGTGATTCAGCAAGCCGTGCGCAAAGTGCTCGACGGCGATGTGTTCTGGCCACCGCAGGCGTTCGAAGCGGTGAGCGTTTCCGACGAAGCCAAAGCCGCCAGCGATGGCCTCGCCAGCCTGACGCCGCAGCAGTTCCGCGTGTTGACCATGGTCTGCGAAGGCCTGCTGAACAAGCAGATTGCCTATGAGTTGAGCGTGTCGGAAGCGACCATCAAGGCCCACGTCACGGCGATCTTTCGCAAGCTGAATGTGCGCACTCGTACGCAAGCGGCTTTACTGTTGCAACAACTTGAGTCAATTCCGAGCCAATAATGGCTGGCGTCTTCACGCTTTTTTGACTTTTGTTGATCTAGTTTTCCCACTCCTTTTTGGTTGGTTTCTACTTTATGTCACCTTTCAAGGGCCAGACCGGCCTGAAACGCATCCTCAACGCTTCCGGCTACTCGCTGGACGGTCTGCGCGCAGCCTTCACCGGTGAGGCGGCATTCCGTCAACTGGTGCTGCTTAATGTCGTGCTGGTTCCGCTGACGTTCTTCCTCAATGTCAGCCGTGTCGAGCAGGCTTTGCTGATTGCCGTGTGCCTGTTGGCGCTGATCGTCGAGCTGTTGAACTCGGCGGTAGAAGCGGCCATCGACCGCATCTCGCTGGAACTGCACCCGCTGTCGAAGAACGCCAAGGACATGGGCAGCGCCGCGCAATTCGTGGCACTGAGCATGATCGCGCTGGTGTGGGCGGTGATTCTGCTTTAAGCGATTGTCGGCAAGACGATCTCGTCGCTGCGCTGCACCCCGGCGGTGAAAGCGCGGCACAGATCGAGAAATTCGCGCATGGCGGAAGTCTGGTACTTCTGCTTGTGCCAGATGAAGTAGAACTGCCGGGCCAGATCCAGATCCGGCGTTTCCACCGGCACCAGACTGCCGCGGCGGAACGCATCGCGCAGCGCCAGCCGTGAGATGCAGCCAATCCCCAGGCCCGATTCCACCGCGCGTTTGATCGCTTCGGTGTGTTCCAGCTCCAGTCGGATATTCAGCGCACTGCGATGGTGACGCATGGCCTGATCGAAGGTCAGGCGTGTGCCGGAACCCTGTTCGCGCAGAATCCACGCTTCATGAGTCAACTCTTCCATGCTCGCGCTGCCGCGTTGCGCCAGTGGATGCTGCGGCGCGCAGAACACCACCAGCTCATCCTCGACCCAGCTCTGCACTTCGATGTCCGGGTGGCTGCAATCGCCTTCAATTAGACCCAGATCAATTTCGTAATGGGCGACTTGTTGCACGATATTGGCAGTGTTCTGTACATGCAGCTTCACCTGACTTTCCGGGTGGCGCTGCATGAAACTGCCGATCAGCAGGGTCGCCAGGTAGTTGCCGATGGTCAGCGTCGCGCCGACTGACAGCGAGCCGAAACCGGATTTGCCGTTGAGCAGGTCTTCGATTTCCTTGGCCTGATCGAGCAGGGCCACCGCCTGCGGCAACAGCTGTTTGCCGAGGGCGTTGAGGCTCAGGCGTTTGCCGGCGCGATCGAACAGCTGGCAGCTGGATTGGCGCTCGAGCTCGGTGATCGAGGTGCTGGCGGCCGACTGCGAGAGGTTGAGCAGACCCGCAGCACGGGATACGCTTTCCTGCTGGGCGACGGCGACGAAGACTTGAAGTTGACGGAGAGTAAATCGCATATCGATATAACCGATAACCCTTATCTTAATAATCCAGTTAACAGATATTGTCGTCGCTATTAGAATGCGATGCAATTGCGCACCGTCGCCTTCAAAAGCCAGCGCAGACCCAATCTCCAGGAGTCAAACGTACATGAGCAACATGAACCACGAGCGTGTCCTCAGTGTTCATCACTGGAACGACACTCTGTTCAGCTTCAAGTGCACCCGCGATCCGGGCCTGCGCTTCGAGAACGGTCAGTTCGTGATGATCGGCCTGCAACAGCCAAACGGCCGCCCGCTTATGCGCGCTTACTCGATCGCCAGCCCGAACTGGGAAGAGCATCTGGAGTTCTTCAGCATCAAGGTGCAGGACGGCCCGCTGACCTCGCAGTTGCAGCATTTGAAGGAAGGCGACGAGATCATCATCTCGAAGAAGCCTACCGGCACCCTGGTTCTGGATGACCTGAACCCAGGCAAGCACTTGTACCTGCTGAGCACCGGCACTGGCCTGGCGCCGTTCATGAGCGTGATTCAGGACCCGGAAACCTACGAGCGCTTTGAAAAAGTGATCCTGGTTCACGGCGTACGCTACGTCAACGAAGTCGCCTACCGCGAATTCATCACCGAGCACCTGCCGCAGAACGAGTTCTTCGGCGAAGCGCTGCGTGACAAGCTGATCTACTACCCGACCGTGACCCGCGAGCCTTTCGAGAATCAGGGCCGCCTGACCGACCTGATGCGCAGCGGCAAGCTGTTCAGCGACATCGGCCTGCCACCGATCAACCCGCAGGACGACCGCGCGATGATCTGCGGCAGCCCGAGCATGCTCGACGAGACCAGCGAAGTGCTCGACAGCTTCGGCCTGAAGATCTCGGCGCGGATGCGCGAGCCGGGTGATTACCTGATCGAGCGTGCGTTCGTCGAGAAGTAAGCGTTTGGCCGGTGACGCGGAGCGTCACTGGATGCATTCCCACGCGGAGCGTGGGAACGATCAGCCCGCGTTGCCTGTTAAGGCAGCGCGGGCTTTTTCGTTTCCGGGGGTTACGCTTCGGCAGGGATGACTTCGAGAACGCGGATCTGCTCAGGCGTCGGGTAATGCCAGCGTACGTCCAGATCCCAGAACTGCGCGCCGTACTCGCGTTCCGGCACCGGGGTTTGATACGCCGGACGCGGATCCTGGGCCAGACACTGTTCAATCAACGCCACCAACGGTTCATCAAGACGCTGAGCGTGTGCGTGCGCCTGTTGCAGCGCGGAATCCGTCCACTGCACGTCAATCAGCTGTGGCGCAGCGCTGGCGATGCTGTTGGCAGCCTCGGGAATGATGTCGGCGTAAGGCACGTAGGGTTTGATGTCGAGAATCGGCGTGCCGTCGAGCAAGTCGATGCCGGAGATGAACAGGCGATTGGCTTCGACTTTGTCCAGTTTCACCACGGACTGGCCGATGCCATTAGGACGGTGTGTGGCGCGGGTGGCGAACACGCCCATGGACTTGTTGCCGCCCAAGCGGGGCGGACGGACTTTCAGTCGCGGTTTATCTTCCAGCGCTTGATGAAACAGGAACAGCAGCCAGACATGGCTGACCTGCTCCAGGCCTTGCACCGCGTCACCCTGATCGAACGGCGCCACCAGTTCCAGCACACCTCGGGCGGCTGGGGCCAGTTGCGGTTGGCGCGGGATGGCGAATTTCTCCTTGAAGCAGGAGCGCACGAAGCCGATGGGGGAGACGCTGTAAGTCATGGTTTGCATTCGAAGCGGGGCAGGGGTGGGCATGATAACCCGACAGGCCTAAAGTCTGGTGTTAGCAGGGCAGGCCTCTTCGCGAGCAGGCTCGCTCCCACAGTGGATCTATGTCGTGCACAAAACCCTGTGGGAGCGAGCCTGCTCGCGAAGGCCGCACCGCCAATCTCAGAGGCTGAACCCACCATCCAGCGGAATAATATTCCCCGTCATATAAGCCCCAGCCGTACTCGCCAGACTGATCGCCAGCGCCGCCATCTCCTCTTCACGCCCCCAACGCTTCATCGGAATCAGCGCCGTGTCTTCAGCCAATGCCTGCTGATCGCTGCCAATATGCTGAGTCATCTTGCTCGGAAAACGCCCCGGCGCGATCACGTTGACGTTGATGTGCTGGCTCACCAGCTCCCGCGCGAGAATCCGCGACAACTGATGCAGGGCCGCCTTGCTTGGCCCGTAGGCATACGCCTGCTCGCCAAACGAAGAAATCCCCGCCACCGAACCGATATTGATAATCCGCGCCGGATTCGCCGCAGAGCCGGCCTTGCGCAACAACGGCAGAAACTGCTGGATGCAGGTGAACACCGACGTTACGTTGAGCTGCATGACCTTTTCCCAGCCCTTGACCGGATAACTCTCCAACGGCGCGCCCCAAGTGGTGCCGGCATTGTTCACCAGAATATCCAGATGCGTGATCTGTTCGCCCAAGCGCGCCGCCAGTTCCTGCACGCCTTCTTCAGTCGCCAGATTCGCCGCCACGCCGTGGCACTTGCCCAAGGCGCTGAGTTCTTCAGCCGTTTGATGGCAGGCTTCGGCATCGCGCGAGCAGACATAGACACGCGCGCCAGCCTCGACAAAGGCCTTGGCGATCATTTTGCCGATACCACGGGTGCCGCCAGTCACCAGAGCGGTGCGGCCTTGCAGGGAGAAATACGGGTGCATGGCGAGTCCTGAGGATTAGGGATCAGTACACCCTAGTCGTCAGCAGCACAAAGCGGAGCCATTATTTCTGGAGGGAATGAGCAGTCATGCGTTGCGGCGGCGACCATCAGTCGCCACCGCAGAAGGGGATCAGGCCGGGCGAACGCGCAGGGTCAGACCCTTGAGGAAGTTGCGCAGCAACTGGTCGCCGCACGGGCGGTAGTTGGTGTGGCCGACCTTGCGGAACAGCGCGCTCAGCTCAGGCTTGGACACCGGGAACTCGGCGGCCTTGAGGATTGCGTGCATGTCGTCTTCTTTCAGTTCGAAGGCTACGCGCAGCTTTTTCAGGATGTTGTTGTTGGTCACCGGCACTTCGATCGGCTGCGGCGGACGGCTTTCGTCCTTGCCACGCTTGAAGATCACCAGACCGTCGAGGAAGTGCGCGATGACTTCGTCCGGGCAGCGCACGAAACCTTCTTCGTCTTCTTCCTTCTTGTCGAGCCAGGTCACTACGTCGGCGAGCGCTACGTCCATGCCACCGAGTTTGATGATCTCGACAACCTTCTTGTCGCTGATGTCGAGCATGTAGCGCACGCTGCGCAATACGTCGTTATGAATCATGTGAGTAATCCTGATAAGCGTTGTGGGCAGCACGCGGGCGCGCTGCCGGAATGTGTGGCGGCAGTGGAAGTCTTAGAACTTCTCTTTGCCGGACAGGTAGCGCCATTGGCCGACCGGGACTTTGCCGATCGAGACGCCGCCGATGCGGATGCGGCGGATGCCGATGACCTTCAGGCCGACCGCTTCGCAGAACTGGGCGATGATCCCCGGCTGCGGATTTTTCATGGCGAAGCGCAGACGGTTTTCGTTCTGCCAGCTGGCCTTGACCGGCGGCAGCTCCTTGCCCTTGTGGGTGAGGCCATGCTGCAAACGGTTGAGGCCGTGGGCGACCATGTCTCCTTCGACTTCAACCACGTATTCCTGCTCGATCTTCGCGGCGTCAGCGGTGAGCTTGCGCAGGATTTTCCAGTCCTGAGTGAACACCAGCAGACCGCTGGCCTTGGGCTGCAGATCGGCACTGGCGGTCAGGCGCAGGAAGTGCCCGCGCAGAGGGCGTTTGCTGAAGCGGTGTTCTTCGCTGAGGGTTTCGGCGCTCAGCGATTGCATGGCGGTTTCAACGTCCATGCCGGCAGGGGCGTTGAGCAGGATGGTCACCGGCTCCGGCGCGGTGGCCTTGGCGTCCTTGTCGAGCTCGACCTTCTGCTCGCCGACCTTGAATTGCGGCTCGTCAATCACTTCGCCGTCCACGGTGACCCAGCCGCCCTCGATGAACAGCTCGGCCTCCCGGCGGGAGCAACCGACCAGTTCGATGAGGCGTTTGGAGAGGCGAATCGGGTCAGTCATGACAGGGCCGTAACAAAAAAGGGGTGGGCATTGTACCTGTGTGGCGCCGGTTAAGCCCGGTTCCATTTACAGGCTGTTCGCAATTCCCTGTGGGAGCCAGCCTGCTGGCGATTGCATCACCGCGGTGTATCTGACTGACCGCGTCGCCTGCATCGCTAGCAGGCTAGCTCCCACAGTTGTTTTGGATTGTGTCAACCGTTACTGGAGCGCTGCTGGTTCTGGCGCAAACGCATATGCAACAACGGATACGGCTGGCCCATGCCATCGACCTCCGAGCGGCCGATTACCTCGAAACCCTGCTTGAAGTAGAACCCCAGCGCCTGCGGGTTCTGTTCGTTGACGTCCAGCTCATCGGCATTCAGATGCTGCATGGCATAGTTGAGCAGTTTCTTGCCCAAGCCCTGACCGCGATGATCGGGATCGATGAACAGCATCTCGATCTTGCCCGCCGCGACTCCGGCAAACCCGGTGATGCGCTGGTCGGCGTCCTTGGTGCAAACCAGCATCACCGCATCGAGATAACGCGTGAGCACCAGATTGCGCAGCAGCTCGATATAGCTGTCCGGCAGAAAGTCATGGGTGGCGCGGACCGAGGCCTCCCAGACCCGGGTCAGTTCCTGATAATCGCTGAGTTTCGGCGTGTGGATGACCGAATGGTGACGCATGCCTGTCTGCCTCTTGTCCGTTTCAAGGGAGTCCGTCCCCCGCTAAACGATAGCCGTAAAAAAGCCCCGCATCTTGTAAAAAGAGTGGGGCTTTTTGTATTTGTTGCGGTGTCTGGCTGGCTATTTCTGTCGCCAGCAAGATCTCTCCCCCTCACCCCAACCCTCTCCCCCAAGGGGGCGAGGGGGAAGGGCGCAGATCTTCGTGCTGTTCAAAACCTGAGTTCGACTCGAACGTTCAGGTCGCCGCAATTCTGAAGAACACCTCGATCAGTTCCTTCTCCCCCAAGGGGGGAAGGGCGCAGATCTTCGTGCTGTTCAAAACCTGAGTTCGACCGGATGGCTCAGGTCGGTGCAGCACGCGAGAACACATAGATCAGTCCCCGCGCCCTCCGGGAGAGGGAGAGGGCGAGGGGGAAGGGAGCTTATCTTCGTGCTGTTCAAAACCTGAGTTCGACTCGAACGTTCAGGTCGGTGCAGCTCGCAAGAACACCTCAATCAGTCCCCTCTCCCTCTGGGAGAGGGCTAGGGTGAGGGGCTTTTGATCTTCAGGTCAGATCTGCTCAGCCCACAGGTCATATTCGTCAGCGTCAGTAACCTTGCACCAGACCTTGTCACCCGGCTTCAGATTGCTGCCGTTATCAATAAACACGTTGCCATCGATTTCCGGGGCATCGAAGAAGCAGCGGCCGACCGCGCCTTGCTCGTCGACTTCGTCCACCAGCACTTCGATTTCACGGCCGATACGCATTTGCAGGCGCGCCGAGCTGATCGCTTGCTGGTGCGCCATGAAGCGATCCCAACGATCCTGCTTGACGTCGTCCGGTACGATCTCCAGATCCAGATCATTCGCCGGGGCGCCATCCACCGGCGAGTACTGGAAGCAACCGACGCGGTCGAGCTGGGCTTCGGTCAGCCAGTTCAGCAGGTACTGGAAGTCTTCTTCGGTTTCGCCCGGGAAGCCGACGATGAAGGTCGAACGGATGATCAGGTCCGGGCAGATTTCGCGCCAGTTCTTGATGCGCGCCAGGGTCTTGTCTTCGAAGGCCGGGCGTTTCATCGACTTCAATACTTTCGGGCTGGCGTGCTGGAACGGGATGTCCAGGTACGGCAGGATCTTGCCGGCGGCCATCAGCGGGATCAGCTCGTCAACGTGCGGGTACGGGTAAACGTAGTGCAGACGCACCCAGACGCCGAGGGTGCTCAGGGCTTCGCAGAGTTCGGTCATGCGGGTTTTCACCGGCGCGCCGTTCCAGAAACCGGTGCGGTATTTCACGTCAACGCCGTAGGCGCTGGTGTCTTGCGAGATCACCAACAGCTCTTTGACGCCGGATTTGACCAGACGCTGAGCTTCGTCGAGCACATCACCCACCGGACGGCTGACCAGTTTGCCGCGCATCGACGGGATGATGCAGAAGCTGCAGCTGTGGTTGCAGCCTTCGGAAATCTTCAGGTACGCGTAGTGGCGCGGGGTCAGCTTGATGCCTTGCGGCGGCACCAGGTCGATCAACGGGTTGTGATCCTGACGCGGCGGTACGACTTCGTGCACGGCGTTGACCACTTGTTCGTATTGCTGCGGACCGGTCACGGCCAGCACGCTCGGGTGCACGTTGCGGATGTTGCCTTCTTCCACGCCCATGCAACCGGTGACGATGACCTTGCCGTTTTCCTTGATCGCTTCGCCGATCACTTCCAGCGACTCAGCCTTGGCCGAATCGATGAAACCGCAGGTGTTGACGACTACAACGTCGGCGTCCTGATAGGTGGACACCACGTCATAGCCTTCCATGCGCAGCTGGGTCAGGATGCGCTCGGAGTCGACCAGTGCTTTCGGGCAACCCAGAGATACAAAGCCAACCTTTGGATTGGCCGGCGCAGGAGTGGTGGACATGTCTAACCTCGGTATTTTGTGACATCGCTTTCTTGGTGCGAAAGCCGACGGACGGGCGCTTAGGGCGCGCCTCTGATCAAAAAGTGCGCAATTCTAGCGGCGGGCAACGCACTTGACCAGCTTTATGCAGGGAAATACGACGAGTGCTGCGCTATGCTTCGCGCCGTTGAGCTTTACCAATTTTTTACAGTCAACAAAACGTCTGTAACAACAGGTAAAACAGCGCATGCTGCACCACAAAGCATAGTGCTTCATTCAAGAAGCCGGTTCTGAGAAGTAGGAGTGTTGGATGGGTCAGGCAAGTAGTCATGCGGCAGGCGCCGAGGGTTCGGCCTCCAAGCCGCTGAGCATGCTGGTCGCGGCGGTCGGGGTGGTTTACGGCGACATCGGCACGAGCCCGTTGTACACCCTCAAAGAAGTGTTTTCCGGCGCTTACGGCGTATCGGTCAATCACGATGGCGTGCTGGGCATTCTGTCGTTGATCTTCTGGTCGCTGATCTGGGTCGTGTCGATCAAATACATGATGTTCGTGCTGCGCGCCGACAACCAGGGCGAGGGCGGCATCATGGCGCTCACCGCACTGGCGCGACGGGCGGCAGGGCATCGCAAGAAATTGCGCTCGTTGTTGGTGGTTTGCGGGCTGATCGGCGCGGCGCTGTTTTATGGCGACAGCATGATCACCCCGGCGATTTCCGTACTGTCGGCGATTGAAGGTCTGGGGCTGGCATTCGATGGCATCGACCATTGGGTGGTGCCGTTGTCGCTGGTGGTACTGGTGGCGCTGTTTCTGATTCAGAAACACGGTACGGCGCGGATTGGCATTCTGTTCGGGCCGATCATGGTCACCTGGTTCCTCGTCCTCGGCGCCCTCGGTGTATATGGCATCAGTCACGCGCCAGAAGTGCTGCATGCGATGAACCCGATCTGGGCGGTGAATTTCTTCGTGGTTCATCCGGGCATGGGCGTAGCGATCCTCGGCGCCGTGGTGCTGGCGCTGACCGGTGCCGAAGCGCTGTACGCCGACATGGGCCACTTCGGCCGCAAGCCGATTGCCCGCGCCTGGTTCATCTTGGTGTTGCCGGCGCTGGTGCTCAACTACTTCGGTCAGGGCGCCTTGCTGCTGGAAAACCCGGAAGCAGCGCGTAACCCGTTCTATCTGCTGGCACCGAGCTGGGCGCTGATTCCACTGGTCGGTCTGTCGACCCTGGCCACGGTGATTGCCTCGCAAGCGGTTATTTCCGGTGCATTTTCTCTGACCCGTCAGGCGATTCAGCTCGGTTACATCCCGCGCATGTACATCCAGCACACTTCCAGCGACGAGCAGGGCCAGATCTATATCGGCGCGGTGAACTGGGCGCTGATGGTCGGCGTGGTCCTGTTGGTGCTGGGCTTCGAATCCTCCGGCGCACTGGCCTCGGCTTACGGCGTGGCAGTGACTGGCACCATGCTGATGACCACCATTCTGGTGTCGGCAGTGATGCTGCTGCTGTGGAAATGGCCGCCGATCCTCGCGGTGCCGGTGCTGATCGGCTTCCTGCTGGTGGACGGTCTGTACTTCGCCGCCAACGTGCCGAAGATTGTGCAGGGCGGTGCTTTCCCGGTCATTGCCGGTATCGCGCTGTTCGTGCTGATGACCACTTGGAAACGAGGTAAGCAGTTGCTCGTCGATCGCCTCGACGAAGGAGCGCTGCCGCTGCCGATCTTCATCAGCAGCATTCGCGTGCAACCGCCGCATCGTGTGCAGGGCACTGCTGTGTTCCTCACCGCGCGCTCCGACGCCGTGCCGCATGCGCTGTTGCACAACCTGCTGCATAACCAGGTACTGCACGAGCAAGTGGTGTTGCTGACGGTGGTCTACGAAGACATCCCGCGCGTACCGCCATCGCGGCGCTTCGAGGTCGAAGCGCACGGGGAGGGTTTCTTCCGGGTGATCCTGCACTTCGGCTTCACCGACGAGCCGGACGTGCCGCAAGCGCTGAAGCTGTGTCATCTGGATGATCTGGACTTCAGCCCGATGCGCACGACCTACTTCCTCAGCCGCGAAACGGTGATTGCCTCGAAACTTGAGGGGATGGCGCGTTGGCGTGAGGCGTTGTTTGCGTTCATGTTGAAGAATGCCAATGGGAATTTGCGGTTCTTTAATTTGCCGTTGAACCGGGTGATTGAACTCGGCACGCAGGTAGAAATGTAAGCCTGGCCTCAAGCGAAAAGCCCCCGTCAGCCTTGTGGCTGGCGGGGGCTTTTTTGTGCATGCACATAAACCTCAAACCCACGCAAATCCCCTGTGGGAGCTAGCCTGCTAGCGATGGCTGAGTGTCAGACAGCACATCTTTACCAGATCCACCGCAATCGCTAGCAGGCTAGCTCCCACAGGGTTAAGTGGTGCGTTCAGGCAGATCGATTTCAGATTCAGTCTTCGTCCGCGCAGGTCGTGGCATCAACGCCTGAATCACATCATCAATCAAGGCTTTGCCCATCACCGTCAGGTAATGCGCGGCCCAGGCATGGCGATCGGTGTCTCTGATGAAGGCAGCGTCTTCTGCGAAGGATTTGGCGAGGGATAGCAGGTCGGAGGATTGGGACAAGGCATCGATGATCGGGATGCCGGAGCGGACGTTGAAATACGCTTGATCCGAGTTGTAGAGGAAGGGGGTGAAGCCGATGGTTGTAGTGTCTGAAGGCGTACCTGTTTTACTCATTGTTTTGCTCCTTAACGCGGGGAGCTGCTCCATTTCGTTACCACGCGAAAGGGTGGCAGCTGTACGCAGGGTGGTAAACCGGGAGCAAAGAAACCGGCAGACCCGAAGGTCTCCCACGCACAGCCGCCATTACACTGAATTACAGGCATCAAAATGCCTATTGTCGTGATGGGGCGCTGTTGCGCTTTGCATAGCCGGGTTACCACACCCGATCGCTGAATGGGTCAGCGACGTCCGGAGAGTATCCCGTCGAAAAACAGCGCAATAGAGCGGCACAGCGCCCGAACACGAGTTTCGGAGTTTGCCTACAAGGTCTGTGGGCGTCATCTGATATTGCGAGACTGGAAGTAAACGATACTAAACGTCTGACACGAACTGGCGTGTGCAAATGAGCGAGGCATGTATGACGGCATCATCGGAACAAGAAAAGCATGATGATCTCGAGAACCTTCGAATTGAAGCCGAAGCGATGGAACGATTGATCAACCTCGATCCGGCTCAAGTGATCAGCCATGACGATATGCGGGCAAGATACGCTTGCCAGGACTAACGATTATTTGAGTCCAGGGCAATTCCCCTGTGGGAGCGAGCCTGCTCGCGAAGGCATAGTGTCAGTCGACGAATCTGTAAACTGACCCACCGCTTCGCGAGCAGGCTCGCTCCCACAGGGGATTTTGGTGGCTGCTGGAATGTAAAAGCCCCCGCAACCGTGAAGTTGCGGGGGCTTTTTATGGGCGTGGCTCAGATCACTCTTCGGCGACCGAGTCCTTGCTCTGACGCTTCTCGATCAAGTCCACCAGACGCTTGGCCAGCGCCGGGTAGTTCTCATCGAAGTGGTGGCCGCCAGGCAGTTTCACTGCTTCGCCAACGGCAGTCTTGTCCGTGCAGCCACTTTCATCCGTCTCTTCTTCACCATAGATGCACACAACCTTGGCCGGTGGCAGCTTGGCCATTTCCGGGCCGGTGGCGGCTTCTTTGCCGGCGTTACCCAGCCAGCCTTCGACTTCGATTTCGAAGCTGCCGGTGCGGGCGAAGGCGAGCAGGATGATTGCGTCGACGCGTTGCTGCTCGGTTTCCGGCAAGCGGTTGTAGATCGCCGGCAGGACGTCAGCACCGAACGAGTAACCGGTGAGGATGAAGCGCTTGGTGCCCCATTTCTGCCGGTAGTGCTGCATCAGTTCGGTCAGATCCAGTGCGCTTTGCTCCGGGCTCTTGTGCTGCCAGTAGTAGCGCAGGGTGTCGATGCCGACCACCGGGTAGCCTATCTTGGCCATTTCACCGGCCACGTCGCGGTCGAGGTCGCGCCAGCCACCGTCACCGGAGAGGAACAGGGTCACGGTGTCTTTGGCTTGGCCGGCCGGCACTTCAACCACCGGGATCGCCAGACCGCCGTTGGCCTTGTCGCCGCCAACGAGGATTTTACGCAGTTCGTTGTTCAGCACTTGCGGCAGGTTGATGTCGTAGTCGCTGATGCTGGTTTCGGCGTTCGGTTGGTCGCGTACGAAACCTGCGCTGGCGTCGTCCGGGTTATCGTTCCACGCCACCAGCCAGTGGCCGTGGGCGGCGGATTTTGGCAGCAGGTGAGTGCAGCCGGGTTTTTCCAGCGCCAGGTCCACGGAAATCGCTTGGGCCTTGTCGTCCTTTTGCTCGGACAACCAACGCCAGGCCAGTACCGCGCCGGGGCCGATACCGCTGACCAGCGTAGCCGGGCCGTTCAGTTCGCGCAGACCGGTTTGCAGGGCGCGGCTTTGCAGCAGGCAGTCCTTGGGCAGAATCACCTGAACGATCTGCGCCGAGGCGCTGCGGCTCAGGGTGGTCAGTTGTTTTTCAGAGAGTTTCTGGTCGTCGTTGACCGCAACCAGCACTTGAGCCTTTGGCTTGGTGCCAGGGATGACGCGGGTCATGGCGGCGCCATCGGCCGGGTTGAGCTGTTCGACGGTCGGTTCCGGTGCCGGGCGTTTGAGGTACCAGAAACCGCCGCCGGCAATCACGGCCAGCACGATCAGTGCAGCCAGGATGTACTTCAGGGAGCGTTGAATCATCAGCGTTTCACCAATCCAGTCAAGCCGCCCGCGATCAGGGCAGCAGTGTCGGCCAGCGCCACCAGCGGATCGAGTCCGGCGGGCACGGCCATATAACGGGGTTCCCAGTCAGGCTGGAACTTGTCTTTGAAGCGGCGCAAGCCTTGGAAGTTGTACAGCTGCTCACCACGGCGGAAAACCATCGAGCCCAGACGCTGGGTCAGCGGTGCACCACGGCGGGGTTGCAACCCCGACAACGGCACCATGCCCAGGCTGAAGCGCGCGTATCCGTGACTCTTATAGTGTTGAATCAGGCCGACCATCATGAATTCCATGGTCAGCTTCGGCGCATCCGGGTGCGCGCGCATCAGGTCGAGACTGGCCAGGTCATGGCTATAAGTTTCGAGCAGGTTGGCGAACGCCACCGGGCGACCTTCGAAGCGAATCACCGCGATGCGGAAATGCTTCAGGTAATCGTCGCTGAAACGGCCGAGGGAGAAACCTTTCTCACGCACGTTCTTGCCGGTCAGCCACGCATCGGAAATCACTTTCAGCTCATCCATCGGCGCCTGACCCGGCTCGTGGATCTCCAGCGACAAACCATCGCGGGTGCCTCGGTTCCAGGTGTAACGCAGATCCTTCATCTCTTTGCCCTTGGCTTCCAGGTCAAAGCGCAGCAGATCGACCCGGGCTTCTTCGCCGAGTTTGATCGCGGTCAGGCCGATGTCCATGTAGTACGGCAGGTTCTCCGCGCGCACCTGGTAGAACACCGGGCGAGCGTGGTGAATGTCACAGAGGTCGCGGAACTGCCAGATCATCTCGGCGCGTTGCTGGCCGGGGCCGATCGGGTCGTACAGCGCCACCAGACTGCGGCCACGGCGCGCGTACATCAGGAACGCTTCGTCGTTCTGGTGAAACAGCAGCGCCTTGTCACCAGTCAGCGCGAGGCCACCGTCGGGTTGCGACGACGCCATCAGGATCTTCGCTGCACGATCGAGTTCGTCAGGCGTCGGCAGGTGAATGACCGGGCGCGCGGTGCGCAGCAGCCAGGTCAACGCGATCACCAGCAGCAGGACGGCGGCGCCGAGCAGCGAACGCAGGCCACGTGGCGCGTCAGCGTCGAGGGTGAACTGCCACCACAGTTGATGGCTGTACGGCACGTCCTGATAAGCGAACAGCAGCAGCCATGTCGAAGCGCCGAGCACACAGAGGCTGGCCACTAGGTACAGCGGCGAGAACGGCAGTTCGGTCAGGCGACTCGGGCGATAGAACGAGCGACGGAACACGCCGAGCAGCGCTGCCGTCAGGGTCATCAGTGTCGCCTCTTCCCAGTCAAAACCTTTGAGCAGCGAGAGCAGGGCGCCAACCAGCAGCAGAATGGTGGTGAGCATCCATGCCGCCGACAGGCGACGACGCAGGCCCTGGGCGAGCATCAGGCAGAGCACGCCGATCAGGCTGGCGCCGAAGTGCGAGGCGTCGACCAGGCGATGCGGGATCAGAAAGCCGATGTGCTCCAGACGTGTGTCGATCTCGGGAGTAGCGCCGGAAAACAGCAGCACCACACCGGACAGGAACACCAGCACCGCCAGAATCGGCGCGGCCAGACCAGACGCGGCGCGCATGGTTTGGGTCTGAAACAGGCGCTGACCTTCGTTGATCAGCAGGAATACGCAGGCCACCAGCAGCGGCAACACCACGTAGATCAGGCGATACAGCAGCAGCGCCGCGGCCAGTGGTGCGGCACCGAGCTTGTCGGCGAAAGCGGCCAGCAGAATCGCTTCGAACACACCCACGCCGCCCGGCACATGGCTGAGTACACCGGCAGCCAGTGCCAGCAGATACACCAGCAGGAACGCGCCGAACGGTGGCGCTTCTGGCAGCAACAGATATAGAACAGTGGCAGCCGCCGCAACGTCGAGGGCGGTAATGATCAGTTGCAGGAAGGTCAGGCGACGCCCCGGCAAGCGCAGCGTGCGGCGGCCAACCCTGACCAGCAGGTTGTCGCGCAACGGTTGTTCCGGCAGGCGCCGACGGTAGATGCCGATAGCCAATACTGCGCCAAGCGCCAGCACGACAGCGGCGATGGTGCCGAGCAGTCCTTCGGACAATCCCAGCGCCTGCGAGGCAGCAGGCAGGTCGCTCAGCGTTGCCAGTGCGGCCAGCGGCGGCAAGGCGCAGCCCAGCGACAAACTGGCGAACAAGGTCATGTGCGCGACTTCCGACGCGCCCAGGCCCAGTCGTGCATATAAACGGTAGCGCACCGAACCGCCGGACAGCAGCGACAGACCGATCGCATTGCCAATCGCAAACGCGGTGAAGCCGCCCAGCGCCAATGTGCGCGGCGGCAAGGTCACGCCGGCATAGCGGCTGGCCGACCATTCGTAGCCCAGTAGAATGATGAAGCCGACCACAGTCGCAGCAAACGCACCGAGCAGGGCGGGTTTCGGCACGTCGAGAATCGAGTCGTGCAGCGCATCGAGATCAAGCTCGGCAAGCAGATGACGACAGGCAATCAGCGCAATGGCGAACAGCAGCAAAGTCACCGCCAGACCAATCGGTTGTCGGTATTTGCTCAACCGATCCAGCAAGCGCAGACGCTCGGGTTTGATCGGATGTTCCGCTGTGACGGTGTCTTGTGGATCAGACGAGTTGGCGCGCATCAATCACCTCTTGGATTGTGCGCGACAGGATGGAGGTATCCAGCCAAGTTACCAATCCCTGTAGAAAAAAATAATCACAAAATACTACGCCTCTCACCGGGTATCGGCGAGGGCAGTTCCTGGATTGCAGAGGCCTTGCCTGCGACTCAAGCATAGTCGCAAGTGAGTACTTCTGAAGATCCCAAGCGGTTCACTGCACAGTGACAGATCATTGTTGCGAAAGGACTTTTTCAACAGATACAAAAAAGGCCACTCTTTCGAGTAGCCTTTTTTGATGTTTGGTTGCGGGAGCCGGATTTGAACCGACGACCTTCGGGTTATGAGCCCGACGAGCTACCAGACTGCTCCATCCCGCGTCTGTGTGGCGGCATTCTACAGGCGAACGGCGAGGTGTCAACCGCTAATCCCGTAAAGGGTCAAATAAGTGTGCAATCGCGTCAAACGGTCGCAGGTAGCGCGTTAAGTTTCGGAAATGCAACGAATTCCTGTTTGGCGATCGCTTTCTCTATAAGAAGAGTAAATCGACAAAACAGACGCGCACAAAAAAGGCCACTCTTTCGAGTAGCCTTTTTTGATGTTTGGTTGCGGGAGCCGGATTTGAACCGACGACCTTCGGGTTATGAGCCCGACGAGCTACCAGACTGCTCCATCCCGCGTCTGTGTGTCGGCATTCTACAGAGGAACGCTGGGGTGTCAACCTTCAATCTGGATAAAATCTGTTGAGGTTCAATCGGTTAGCGCTTTTTCTCGGGCGTTTTTCCGTGCGCAGGGCAGGCGGGGCAAGGCTTTCAGCTCTATTGGAGGCCGTTTGTCGATTGAGAAAATAAATTCAAAGGCCTTTTCCCACGCGCGGAAAAGAACATTCTTACCACTGGTGCTATATACAGGTGTCAGTGAGATACTGCCCATCCGGCTCGCCACGTTTCCTTTTCTGACATGACTCAGCGAAAAATCATCCACATCGACTGCGATTGTTTTTACGCCGCCATCGAAATGCGCGATGACCCGCGTCTGGCCGGCAAGCCGTTGGCAGTGGGCGGTTCGGCGGATCGGCGCGGGGTGATCGCCACCTGCAACTATGAAGCGCGCGCGTATGGTGTGCGTTCGGCGATGGCCTCGGGGCATGCACTGAAGTTGTGTCCGGACCTGACCATCGTCAAGCCGCGAATGGATGCCTATCGCGAAGCCTCGAAAGAAATTCACACGATCTTTGCCGATTACACCGACCTGATCGAGCCGCTGTCGCTGGATGAGGCCTATCTGGATGTCTCCGACAGCGCGCATTTTGGCGGCAGCGCTACACGCATTGCCCAGGACATCCGTCGCCGGGTTTCCAATCAGTTGCACATCACCGTTTCCGCTGGCGTGGCACCGAACAAGTTTCTAGCGAAGATCGCCAGTGACTGGAAAAAACCCAACGGGCTATTCGTGATTACGCCGGATCAGGTCGAAGACTTTGTCAGCGATTTGCCGGTCAGCAAACTGCATGGCGTCGGCAAGGTCACCGCCGACAAACTGGGCAGGCTCGGCATCGTCGACTGCCTGCAATTGCGCGAGTGGGACAAGCTGGCGCTGGTACGCGAATTCGGCAGTTTTGGCGAGCGACTGTGGAGTCTGGCCCGTGGGATCGATGACCGGTTAGTGCACAACGACAGTCGGCGTCAGTCGATCAGCGTGGAAAATACCTACGACGTCGATCTGCCGGACCTGCGCAGCTGTCTCGACAAACTGCCGGAGCTGCTGGAAACCCTGAAAACCCGTATGGCGCGGATCGACAGCAGTTATCGGCCGGGCAAGCCGTTCGTCAAAGTGAAGTTTCATGACTTTACCCAGACGACACTGGAGCAGGCCGGGGCAGGGCGGGATCTGGGCAGTTATCAGTTGATGCTGACGCAGGCGTTCAATCGCGGCGGGAAACCGGTGCGGTTGTTGGGGGTTGGGGTGAGGCTGGAGGATTTGCGCGGCGGGTTTGAGCAGATGGAGTTATTTGAGCGGTAGATTTGCGGTGTCTGTCGGGGCCTCTTCGCGAGCAGGCTCGCTCCCACATTTGGAATGTATTCCACCCTGTGGGAGCGAGCCTGCTCGCGAAGCTTTTAGCTGTCAGTTCGGCCCTGGATCCGCCACCAGACGCCCGGCATCCTTGGTCAGCGACTTGAGAAACTCAGTCTGCAACTCAGGATCGTTGCGCGTCAGTTCGATCAGGCTTTGTTCCAGTTCGCTGGCTTCTTCTTCCAGACCCAGTTCCGACAGACGTTTGACCCGGTGCACCCACTGGCTCACTTCGTCGTCTTCAAGGTCGTCATAAATCAGCCCGTGCGCTTCCAGCAACTTGCCACGCAGATGACTGCTGATCATCAGCGAAGAGTCCGAGTGCACGTCATCCTTGGCGTCTTCGACACTGATCTGCAATTTGCCGACATGATTGAGATCATTTTCGGCAAACGGGCTGTCGAGCAGGTTCAGACGCAGCACACCGTTACGATCGGTGGTCATGTCGAAGGTCTGCTTGCCAGCCTTGACCTGCACCGGGCGCTCGCTCCACGGCAGGCTCGAATACTCCGTGCGCTTGTCACGCTGGATTTCATCGATACCGGCGAGGTTCTGTTGCGCACGACCGTTGGACTGCACGTTCATGAACGGGTTGAGCCCGGCAAAACCGTAGCTCAGCCAGTCCTTGGTGACGCTGTCCGGCAGGTTGCCGAGAGCAAACACATTGACCACATTGGCGCCTACGCCGCCGACCACGGCTACCGCCCCCAGCGGGATCTCGTAAACCTCCCGCCAAGGCTGGTAAGGCGTGTAGCGATCGTAGCGACGCGTCACTTCGAACTCGGTGACTTCAAAAGTCTTCTGTTCGTTGATCTTCACGCGTCGTTGCGGCAGCTCAAGCTCCTTAGGCTCACCGACATCAATCTGCAGGCTATGGTCGAGCAACTTTCGCTCGACCCGCTCTTCGTGCTCGCTGCGTTGTGACATGTGATTGGCACAGCCGCTGACCAGCAGGGCGCCGCACAGGGCGGTGCCTCCGAGGCCTAAGGTGTTTCGCTTGAACATGACGTCTCTATCTGGTTTCAGCGGCGGATACGGGCCTGAAGGAAGGACAATACGTCAGCCACCGGCAATGCTTGCGCCTCGCCTTGGGTACGACTCTTGTATTCCAGGTTGCCTTCGGCGAGGCCGCGGTCGCTGACCACGATCCGGTGTGGAATGCCGATCAGTTCCATGTCCGCGAATTTGATGCCCGGGCTGGTTTTCTTGTCGCGATCGTCCAGCAGCACTTCGAAGCCGGCGGCCGTCAGTTCGGCGTACAGCTTGTCGGTGGCTTCACGCACCTGCTCGGTTTCATAGCGCAGCGGTACCAGAGCAATCTGGAATGGCGCCAGGGTGTCGCTCCAGATGATGCCGTTTTCGTCGTTGTTCTGCTCGATGGCAGCAGCCACCACGCGGGATACGCCGATGCCGTAGCAACCCATTTCCAGGGTAACCGGCTTGCCGTTCTCGCCCAGCACTTCGCACTTCATCGCCTTGCTGTACTTGTTGCCCAGCTGGAAGATGTGCCCGACTTCGATGCCGCGTTTGATTTCCAGGGTGCCTTTGCCGTCCGGGCTTGGGTCGCCGGCGACTACGTTACGCAGGTCAGCCACGGTTGGAACCGGCAGATCGCGCTCCCAGTTCACGCCGAAGTAGTGCTTGTCGTCGATGTTCGCGCCGATGCCGAAGTCGCTCATCAGCTCGACCGAGCGGTCGATGATGATCGGCAGCGGCAGATTCAGCGGGCCGAGCGATCCGGCGCCGGCGCCAATGGCGTCACGCAGTTCGGCGTCGGTGGCCATGACCAGCGGGCTGGCCACGCCAGGTTGCTGGGCAGCCTTGATTTCGTTGAGTTCGTGGTCGCCACGGATGACCAGCGCGATCAGCTTGCCTTCTTCTTCGGCGCGTACGATCAGGGTCTTGATGGTCTTTTCAATCGGTAGATTGAATTTTTCCACCAGCGCCGCGATGGTTTTGGTGTCTGGTGTATCGACCAGGCGCAGCTCTTCGGTCGCGGCAGCGCGCGAGGTTTCGCGTGGCACGGCTTCGGCTTTTTCGATGTTCGCTGCGTAGTCGGAACCGTTGCTGAAGACGATGTCGTCTTCGCCAGACTCGGCCAGTACGTGGAATTCGTGCGAACCGGCGCCACCGATCGAACCGTTGTCGGCTTCAACCGGACGGAATTTCAGGCCAAGACGGCTGAACACGTTGCAGTAGGCCTGGTGCATGCGGTCGTAGGTGACCTGCAGCGAGGCTTGATCAGCGTGGAACGAGTACGCGTCCTTCATGATGAATTCGCGACCGCGCATCAAACCGAAGCGTGGGCGGATTTCGTCACGGAATTTGGTCTGGATCTGGTACAGGTTGATTGGCAGCTGTTTGTAGCTGCTCAACTCGTTGCGCATCAGATCGGTGATCACTTCTTCGTGGGTCGGGCCCGCGCAGAAGTCGCGACCGTGGCGGTCTTTGATGCGCAGCAGCTCAGGGCCGTATTCTTCCCAGCGCCCCGATTCCTGCCACAGCTCGGCCGGTTGGGTGCTCGGCATCAACACTTCCAGAGAGCCGGCGGCGTTCATCTCTTCGCGAACGATGGCTTCAACCTTGCGCATGACTCGCAGGCCCATGGGCAGCCAGGTGTACAGGCCCGAGGCGAGTTTGCGGATCATGCCGGCGCGCAGCATCAGCTGGTGGCTGATCACGACCGCGTCGGAAGGCGTTTCTTTCTGTGTGGCGAGCAAAAATTGACTGGTGCGCATGGTTGGCCGTTGTCGGTTGCTATGACTGGAAATGACTCCGCAGTGTACCGGCGAGTTTTGCCGACGTACAGGCGTGAGGTCAGTGGGGAGGCACGACGGCGGGATTCCTCCCGCCGTTGCCGAAACGTCTTACGATTCTTCTGTGACCGGCGTCGGCACAGGCTCGGGCGTTGGCGTCGGGCCTTCGCGGCGGCTTTCCTGGAACCAGTGCAGGGCGATCAGTACCAGTGTCGGCACGCCGAGCAGGGCAGTGATCAGGAAGAAACTGTGGTAACCGAACTTCTCGACCAGAACCCCGGAGTAGCCGCCCATCAGGCGCGGCAACAGCAGCATGATCGAGCTGAGCAGGGCGTATTGGGTGGCGGAGAACTTCAGGTTGGTCAGGCTCGACAGATAGGCAACGAACGCCGACGTCGCCAGGCCCGAGCTGAAGTTGTCGAGGGAAATGGTCACCACCAGCATCTGCAGATTCGGGCCCATGTCGGCGAGCATGACGAACAGCAGGTTGGTGGCCGCCGAGGCCGCGCCGCCGATGAACAGAATCGGCAGGATGCCGAAACGCACGATCAGCAGGCCGCCCATGCCGGCGCCAACCAGCGTCATGATCAGGCCGAAGATCTTGCTGACACTGGCGATCTGATCCTTGGTGAAACCCTGGTCGATATAGAACACGTTGGCCATGACGCCCATCACCGTGTCCGACATGCGATAGGTAGCAATCAGGCCGAGCAACAGCAGTGCCTGCCAGCGGTAACGCAGAATGAAATCGTTGACCGGCGTCAGCACCGGCGCCAGGCCGCGACGGCCCATGGTCGACAGGCACAGGCCAGTCAGCAGCGTATAGAGAATGGCGCGCAGGAAGGCGCGGTCTTCGAGCAGCAGGTCGAGCGGGCTCATGTCGCCGAACAGCACACCGGCGAAATCGGTGTTGTACAGCTGAGTGAACATCGCCGGCACCGAGACCAGCAAAACAATCAGCACAAACACCGACATCAACTGATGCATGAAGGTGTAACGCCCGGCCTGCAACTGCGTGCGTAGTGGCACTGGCGGTTCGCGCATGAATAGCGTGGTCAGCAGCGCGGGCACCATCAATGCACCGAACAGTGCGTAAGTGCCGGCCCAGGCCGAATGTTGATAGTTGAAGCCCGTGGAGCCGAAGCCCTCAGCGAAGAACAGCGCACCGGCAGTCGCCAGCAGTGCTGCCACGCGATAACCGGACATATAACTGGCGGCAAGGGCGGCCTGGCGGTTGTCCTCGGCGATTTCCAGGCGATAGGCATCCACCGCAATATCTTGAGTGGCGGAGGCAAAGGCGACGACAACGGCGATCGCGATCAGCCAGGACAGATGTTTCTGTGGATCACAGAAACCCATGCCGATCAGCCCGAGGATGACCAGCACCTGTGAGAGCACCAGCCACGAGCGGCGACGGCCAAGCTTGCCCAGCAACGGCAGGCGCCATTGGTCGAGCAGGGGTGACCAGACCCATTTGAACGCATAGGCCAGACCGATCAGGCTGGCATAGCCGATGGTTTCACGGGCCACACCGGCCTCACGAAGCCAGACGGAAAGCGTTGAAAACACCAGCATGTACGGCAGGCCGGCGGCGAAACCGAGCAACAACAGCACGAGCGTCGAAGGACTGGCATAAGCGGCTAGCGCGGCGCGCCAGGTTTTACGGGGCATGGGCTGGAGTCTGCCTCAAGATTGCGAAAACAAAGCGCGCACTCTAACCGCTGTGCTCTACCGGACGCCAGCCATGGCGCTGAATATCCACACGATTGTTCAGGACGGTGATGCCTTCCATGCGCAATCGGGCCCGTTGTTCATCGCCCGAAGGGCTGCCCACCGGCAGGCTGATCCGACCGCCGGCGCCGAGCACGCGGTGCCAGGGCAGCCTGGTATCGCCGGGCAACTGGCTCAAGGTGCGGCCGACCCAGCGGGCGGCGCGCCCCAACCCGGCAAGTTCAGCTAACTGACCATAGCTGACGACTTTGCCCTCGGGCACTTGGGCGAGCGTGGAATAGAGCGCCGTGCGTCGGATTTGCGCTTCACTGTCACGATCGTGGGGCTGCTCTGTCACGTGCGCGGCTCCTGAACATGGGCGGATTGATGCTTCAAGGGTAATCCGTCGCGGCGCAGTTGAGAAATGAACTCAATGGAAATCGTCCGGTCAGTCCTTGTCAGGGTCTTATTCCTACGGATAATGCCGACCTTTTCGCAAACTGAGCCCTAGATTCGCTTATGTTTTCCAGATCCTTGCTGTGCCTTGCTGTATTCAGCGCGTCCACGCCCCTGCTTGCCGACACCGTCTGGTTGAAGAACGGTGACAAGTTGAGCGGCACTATCACCGTGTTCGATGGCGGCAAGCTGTTGATCCAGACCAAATATGCCGGTGCGGTCACGATTGACTGGAAAGAGGTCAAGACCCTGGACAGCGATCAGCACCTGCTGGTCAAGCAGGATGCCTACACCGGGGAAGTGTCCAAGTCGCTGATGGCTGCCGAAGATGGCAAGGTCACTCTGGCCAACGGAGAGGCGCCGAAAACCGTCGAACTGGCGAGCATTCAGCAGATTCTCAAACCCAAACCGGTGGTCGAGGATCTGGTGTGGAAGGGCAATGTCGACCTGGCGCTGGACTATCAGCGCGCCGAGAAGGACACCGATGACTACGATGTCGGCTTCAAGACCTCAGCGCGTCATGGTCGCTGGCGTCATACCGCCGAAGGTGAATACAACCGCGAAGTGCAGGACGACGAAACCACCACCAACAACTGGCGCGCCGAATATGCACTCGACCGCTTCCTGACGGATCAATGGTTCTGGCAGGGCCGCCTGAACTACAAGCGTGATCACATCGAAGAGCTGGCGCGTCAGCGCGTGGTCGGTACCGGTCCTGGCTACCAGTTCTGGGATGACGAGCTGGGCGCGTTCTCGCTGGGCTCGCTGCTCAACCGTACCGATTACGAGTATCGCGATGGCAGCAAGGACAACTTCTATTCCGTCGCGATGAAGTGGGATTACAACCGTTACCTGATTGGCAAGAAGGTCGAATTCTTCACCAACGGTGAAGTGGGCAAGCCGCTGTCGGGTGTTGCCGATTACGCGCTGGATGCCGAGATGGGCTTGCGCTACAAGGTCACCGATTGGGCCTCGCTCAATCTCAAGGCTGAGCGTGACATCATCAGCGGCACCAACGATGCGGATCTGAACAAGACCCGTTATACCGCTGGGTTTGGCGTGGCCTGGTAAACCCTTCATAAAAAACGCAGCCTTCGGGCTGCGTTTTTTTGTGCCTGTACAAAACAGACGCCCACAAAAAAGCCCCGCTTTTAAGGGCGGGGCTCTTTTCTAAAGAAGCTACAAGTTAGATAACTTGTACTTCTTCAGCTTGCATGCCTTTCTGACCGCGGGTAGCGATGAAAGAAACCTGTTGGCCTTCTTTCAGGCTTTTGAAGCCGTCGGATTGGATAGCTTTGAAGTGAACGAACAGGTCGTCACCGGATTGTGGAGTGATGAAGCCGAAGCCTTTTTCATCGTTGAACCACTTAACGGTACCGGTTTGGCGATTAGACATGGTGTAACTCCTTGAACAAAGATAACTGCGACTCAGGAAGAACCCTGGCCGAGACTGAGTGCAAAGAGCAGGAAAAATTCTTGTAGATGGTTGGATCGAAATTCAACATATCGTGTAGAGATTCTCAGTGACACAAGCAACACAGTGACGCCACCTTAACCCAGTTTCCGAGAAGTGCCAATGCTTCTTGCGAAGGTTTCTCTGTTTTCGGGATCGGCGGTGTGACGGTTCGTCGCCAAAGCCCGTATTTCATGGGTGTTCGGCGAGAATTGCACCGCGCACTTTGAACCGGGCGGCGCGCCCGGTAAGATGCCGGACAGAATTTTTCCACCTCGCTATTCAGGACACCCCGCCATGAGCATCAAATCGGACAAGTGGATTCGCCGCATGGCGCAGGAACACGGCATGATCGAACCGTTCGTCGAGCGCCAGATGCGCGGCAGTGATGACAGCCGAGTGATTTCCTACGGTGTGTCGAGCTACGGCTACGACGTGCGCTGCACCAATCATTTCAAGGTGTTCACCAACATCAACTCGTCCATCGTCGACCCGAAAAACTTCGATCCGGGCAGCTTCGTCGACGTCCACAGCGACGTCTGCATCATTCCGCCGAACTCCTTCGCGCTGGCCAGCACCGTTGAATACTTCCGCATTCCACGCAATGTATTGACCATCTGCCTGGGCAAAAGCACCTACGCGCGTTGCGGCATCATCGTAAACGTCACGCCGCTCGAGCCAGAGTGGGAAGGCCACGTGACGCTGGAATTTTCCAACACCACCAACCTGCCGGCGAAGATCTACGCCAACGAAGGCGTGGCGCAGATGCTCTTCCTCGAATCCGACGAGGAATGTGAAGTGTCTTACAAGGATCGCGGCGGCAAGTACCAGGGCCAGCGTGGCGTGACCTTGCCGCGCACCTGATCGGCCCATCCGACAGATCGCGGGAATTCTTTGGCGGGCAGACACTCTATGGGGTGTACTGCCCGTTTTTGCTTTCGGCAAAACGGGCCTTCGCCGAGGAGTGCCCCATGAAGATCGATCCGCAAATCACTGCCGAACTGGCAAGGCTTGAGCCCAATCAGGTTGGCGTATTGGCCTGGTCATTGTTGGCGCATCCGTCGCTGAGCATGGCTGGCGGAATTCCCGGACAGCCCGATCCCGATACGCCCAACGAACAACCGACCGAGCCGGGCGAACCGACCCTTCCGGACGAGCCGCCACCGGCGCCTGTCGCCTGATAAGCCGTGAAAATGGTCAGCCAGACGAGGTCTGCAAAGACTTCAACTGACTGGCCATATTTCGTTGTCGCCGATGACGAAGATTCTGCAGCTTTCATCCTTCTCGACTAAATACCCCCCAGTAAAGGCGCCAAATGCCGGCAGCAGACTGATGCGTTCGCCGAGCTTGAAACACGCCAGGCGCAAGCGTTGTCGACCCTTGCCGTGCAGCCGATAGACCGGGTGTACGTGACCCGCCAGCACGTGCCTTTCAGGATGCGGGTCAGGTTCATGCTGCAAGGCGAATGGCCCGAGCAGCAGCGGTTCCGGCACCACCCGGATGTTCAGCGATTCAGGCGGGTCACCAGCGCGTTTGTCGTGGTTGCCGCGAATCAGCGTCATTGGCAGCTCAGCGTGGCGCGCACGCCATTGCGCCAGCGCGCTCAGCGTGCGTGTGGCATGAGAGCCGGGCCCGTGCAGGAAATCCCCGAGAAAGATCAATAAACGGCAGGGCAGCTTTGCCAGCAGCCGATCAATCACGGCGATATTGCTCGCCGTGGTGCCATGCGGGACCGGTTGACCAAGACTGCGGTAAGCCGCGGCTTTGCCGAAATGCACATCGGCAATCAACAGGACCTGCTGCGCGGGCCAGTACATGGCTTTCTCGGGCAGGAGCCAAAGTTCTTCGCCGGCCAGACGCACCGGGTAGGGCGCATTCATCGGGATTTATCCTTGTCGGCGCTATTCTCCAGATCACCGACCATTCGCCTGATGCGATCAGCGAGTTTTTCCGAACTCATGCTTTCGCGCATGCGTTCCACCAGCAGCGGAAACCCTAGCGGTGTAGGACGTTTGAGCTGATGCACGTCCAGTTTCATCCCGTTGATCCGCTCCAATGTCTGTTCCAGGCGACGAATATCCAGTTCTTCGCGTAAGACTTCTTCCCCGGCCTGCGCCAGCAACAGGTTGTCGGCGTCGTATTGTTTGAATACTTCGAAGAACAAACCGCTGGATGCCTGTACCTGCCGGGTGCTTTTCGGCGCGCCTGGGTAGCCGGCGAAGACCAGCCCGGCAATCCGCGCGATCTCGCGAAAGCGCCGCAGCGCCAGTTCGCCGGCATTCAGGCTGGCCATAACGTCCGTTAACAAATCATCAGCATTGAAGAGATCGGTATTCAAATACTCGGCCCAGTCGATCGGCGTAGCGCTGAGCAATTCCAGGCCGTAATCGTTCACCGCAATGGAAAACGTCACGGGCTGCCGTTGACTGACGCGCCATGCCAGCAGGCTCGCCAGGCCCAGATGCACTTGGCGCCCGGCAAACGGATAAAGGAAAAGGTGCCAGCCCTCGCGGGACTTCAATACTTCGGCCAACAGGTTTTCTGTGGTGGGCAAACCCGACCAGCGCATCTGGGTTTCCAGCAAGGGTCGCAATGCCTGCATTTCCGGGCCGATAAACTCGCCCTGCGCGGCGGCACTGAAGCGCCTGACCACGGCCTCAGCCAATTCGTTTGAAAGTGGCATCCGCCCGCCATTCCAGCGCGGTACGGCGGCTTTCTTCGCAGTGCTGCGTTTGACGTAAGCGGTCATGTTTTCCACTCGCACCAACTCCAGCAAACGCCCGGCGAAGAGAAAACCATCACCGGGTTTGAGCCGTGCGATAAAGCCTTCCTCGACACTGCCCAGCTGTTTACCACCGCCGCCCTTGCTCCAGAATTTCAGCTGGATGCTGGCATCGCTGACGATCGTGCCGATGCTCATGCGATGACGCCGCGCCAATCGTGCATCGGGCACACGCCAGACGCCGTGCTCGTCCGGTTCGACCCGGCGATAGTCCGGATAGGCTGTCAGAGACATCCCGCCATGGCGTACGAAAGCCAGCGCCCACGCCCAATCGGCGGGTGTCAGGTCACGATATGCCCAGGCACCGCGGACTTCTTCGTACAAGTCCTCAGGAATAAAGCCACCGCCAAGGGCCATGCTGACCAAATGCTGCACCAGTACATCCAGCGGTTTGTGCGGTGACAGGCGTGGTTCGATGCGCCGTTGTTCGACGGCATCGCCGGCGGCAGCCGCTTCGATCAATTCAAGGCTGTGCGTTGGCACCAGTGTCACTCGCGACGTGCGTCCCGGTGCATGACCGGAGCGCCCGGCGCGTTGCATCAAACGCGCGACACCTTTGGCCGAGCCTATTTGCAATACGCGCTCGACCGGCAGGAAATCCACGCCCAGATCCAGACTCGATGTGCAGACCACGGCTTTCAGTTGCCCGTCCTTCAAGGCCTGTTCGACCCAGTCGCGGGTCTCGCGAGACAGTGAGCTGTGATGCAACGCGATCAACCCGGCCCAATCCGGCCGTGCCTCCAGCAGTGCCTGATACCAGATTTCCGATTGCGCCCGGGTGTTGGTGAAGACCAGCGTGCTGGCGCAGGCATCCAGTTCAGCAACGACCTGCGGCAACATTTTGAGACCGATGTGCCCGGCCCAGGGAAAACGCTCGATGGCCGGCGGGAGGAGTGTGTCAACCTTCAGCGATTTTTCGCTTTGTCCTTGAATACTGATTCCGCCGCCCTGCGGGATTAGCACCTGCTCGGCGTGGGATTGATTACCGAGGGTCGCGGATACGCCCCAGACAATCAGATCAGGTTGCCAATGGCGCAGGCGGGCCAAGGCCAATTGCAACTGCACGCCGCGCTTGTTGCCCAGCAGTTCGTGCCACTCATCGACGACGATCATACGCAAACTCGACAGCGCGACTTGTGCGTCGGCGCGCGCCAGCAGCAGTGTCAGGCTTTCCGGCGTGGTGATCAGCGTGGTCGGCAGGCGTCGGCTTTGGCGGGCGCGTTCGCTGCTGCTGGTGTCACCAGTGCGCAGGCCGATGCTCCACGGGATCTGCAGATCATCGAGAGGTGTTTGCAAGGCGCGTGCAGTATCGGCGGCGAGCGCGCGCATGGGGGTGATCCACAGCACTGTCAGCGGTTCGGCCGGTTGTTTGCGTTTACGCGATGTTTCGACGGCAGGCTGCGAGCGGGCAAAGCGATTGAGCGCGGCAAACCACACCGCATAGGTTTTACCGGCACCGGTGCTCGCGTGCAGTAGACCGGACTCACCGTTTTTGACCGCCGCCCACACCTGTTTCTGAAAGGCGAACGGCTTCCAGTCGCGGGCGCTGAACCAGATTTTTGCCAGGTCGGAGGATTTCGCCATGCGGGCTGCGCGCGCTCTGGAGGGGTTCTTCCAGAGACCGCGGGGCGGGCAGACAAGTTTGATTTTTCAGGCTGGCACGGTGTGCTTTTTGTAGGAGTGAGCCTGCTCGCGATAGCGGTGTGTCAGTCACATTAGTATTGGATGTAATGACGCTATCGCGAGCAGGCTCACTCCTACAGGGGGATTGTGTGCGGCGTTATTTGAGGTTACCGCTGAGGAATTGCTTCAGGCGTTCGCTTTTCGGGTTGCCCAGCACTTCTTCAGGCGCGCCTTCTTCTTCCACCAAACCCTGATGCAGAAACAGCACTTGGCTGGAGACTTTGCGGGCGAAACTCATTTCGTGGGTCACCATGATCATGGTCCGGCCTTCTTCCGCCAGACCCTGAATCACCTTCAACACTTCCCCCACCAACTCCGGGTCGAGCGCCGAGGTCGGTTCATCGAACAACATCACCTCCGGTTCCATCGCCAACGCCCGGGCAATCGCCACGCGCTGCTGCTGGCCGCCGGAGAGAAACGCTGGATATTGATCCGCCACCCGCGCCGGCAGACCGACCTTGTCCAGATAACGCCGCGCACGATCGTCGGCTTCCTGTTTGCTGCAACCCAACACCCGGCGCGGGGCCATGGTGATGTTTTCCAGCACGGTCATGTGGCTCCACAGGTTGAAATGCTGGAACACCATTGCCAGACGCGTGCGCAGGCGTTGCAGCTCAGCAGCGTCGGCGACGTGCATGCCGTGGCGGTCGGTGACCATGCGGATCGCCTGGCCATCGAGGCTCATGGCGCCGTCGTTGGGTTGTTCGAGAAAATTGATGCAGCGCAAAAAGGTGCTTTTGCCCGAGCCGCTGGCGCCGATCAGGCTGATCACGTCGCCGGTCTTGGCCTTGAGCGACACGCCTTTGAGCACCTGATGGTCGCCATAGCTTTTATGCAGGCCTTCAACGGTCAGTTTGTACATGGGACAGACATCCTCAAGGCGAAAGTAGGTAGCCGCTGCGATAGGCTTCGGCGCCCGCGACGTGGGCGATGACCATGCCGGCGGTGGCCATGCGTCGCAGCGAGCGGGCGTACATCACGCCGGCGCTGGTGCAATGAATGGGGGTGATCCGGTCGTTGATCGGGTCGATGATTTCAGCAATCTGTTGTCCGGCTTCGAGGTATTGACCGGCCACCGCTGTGTACACCAGCAGGCCACCGACCGGCGTGATCACCGGCTCCACACCCGCCAGTGGCGTGGCGGGATAGGGCAATGGCGGCTGCGGTTTGGTTTCGCCGACGATCGCATCGGACTGGATCAGATAATCGATCAGCGCCTGGCAGTCGCGGCTGGCCAGCGGATGGGTGACGTCACCCTGGCCGCGCAACTCGACGGTCACCGAGAAACTGCCAAGCGGAATTTCGAAGTGCTCGCCGAAACGTTCCTTCAGTTGCCACCACAGCAGGGTGAAGCATTCATCGAACGACTGGCCGCCGGAATCGGTGGCCAGCAGGCTCGCCTGAGCTTCGATGTAGCGCGCCAGCGGTTCAACCTGCGGCCACGCTTCGGGCGTGGTGTAGAGGTGCACCACCGATTCGAAATCACAGTGCAAGTCCAGCACCATATCCGCGTCGCAGGCCAGCCGTTGCAGGGTCAGACGCTGGGATTGCAGTTGCGTGCTGGCGGTCTGGCGGGCGAGGGCGTTGCGCAGATGCGTGCGGATCAGTTCGAGGTTGTGCTGCGGATCGTCATTCAGCCTGCCTTCGATGGCGTTGCCGATTTCTTCACTGAGGTCGACGAACCAGCGGTTGAAGTTTTGCCCGCTCTCCAGTTCGTAGCGGCCCAGCGGTACGTCCATCAACACTTGTTCGAGGCCGACCGGGTTGGCCACCGGTACCAGCACGATTTCGCTGCGCAGGCGGCCGGCCGCTTCCAGCTCGGCCAGACGTTGCTTGAGGTGCCAGGCGACGAGCATGCCCGGCAGTTCGTCGGCATGCAGCGAAGACTGAATGTAAACCTTGCCCTTGGCCTGTTCCGGGCCGAAGTGGAAGCTGTGGATCTGTCGTGCGGTCCCCGGCAGCGGGGCCAGCAGGTCATGGATCAGGTGGCGCATTTTTTATCTCTTTATTCCTGAGCTGGGCCTAGTGAGTCGGGCCGAGGAAGGCCAGCCATCGGCGTTCGGCAAGGCGGAACAGGCCGACCAGCGCAAAGGTAATGGTCAGGTAGATCAGCGCGGCAATGCCGAACGACTGAAAGGTCAGGAAGGTCGCCGAGTTGGCGTCCCGCGCGACTTTCAGAATGTCGGGGATGGTTGCGGTGAAGGCCACGGTGGTCGAGTGCAGCATCAGGATCACTTCGTTGCTGTAATACGGCAACGATCGGCGCAGGGCCGAGGGCATGATCACGTAGGCATACAGCTTCCAGCCGGTTAGCCCGTAAGCCTTGGCGGCTTCGACTTCGCCGTGGTTCATGCTGCGAATCGCCCCGGCGAAAATCTCCGTGGTGTAGGCGCAGGTGTTCAGGGCGAAGGCGAGGATTGTGCAGTTCATCGCATCGCGAAAGAAACTGTCGAGCAATGGCTGCGCACGCACGGCGGCGAGGCTGTAGATCCCGGTGTAGCAAATCAGCAACTGGATATACAGCGGCGTGCCACGGAACAGGTAGGTGTAAAACTGCACCGGCCAGCGAATGTAGAAGTGCGGCGAAACTCGCGCAATCGACAACGGAATCGACACCAGAAAACCGATGAAGATCGAGGCGCTGAGCAGCCACAGCGTCATCGCCAGCCCGGTGATGTTCTGGCCGTCGGTATAGAGGAAGGCGCGCCAGTATTCCTGCAGAAGTTCGATCATCGTACGGCCTCCCGGGCGCCGGCGGCGTAGCGGCGTTCGAGCCAACGCAGAATGAAGTTCGAGGCACTGGTGATCAGTAGATAGATCAACGCGGCGAGAACCAGGAAGTAGAACAGTTGATAAGTGCTTTTACCGGCGTCCTGTGCAGCTTTGACCAGGTCGGCAAGGCCGATGATCGACACCAGTGCGGTGGCCTTGAGCATCACCATCCAGTTGTTACCAATGCCCGGCAGGGCGAAGCGCATCATTTGCGGGAACACCACGTAGCGAAAGCGCTGGCCGCGTTTGAGGCCATACGCGGTGGCGGCTTCAACCTGACCGCGCGGCACGGCGAGAATCGCGCCACGGAAAGTTTCGGTGAAATACGCGCCATAGATGAAGCCCAGGGTCAGCACCCCGGCGCTGAATGGGTTGATCTCGATGTATTCCCATTCCATGTAGTCAGTCAGGGACGTTAGCCAGGTTTGCAGGCTGTAGAAAATCAGCAGCATCAGCACCAGATCCGGCACGCCGCGAATCAGCGTGGTGTAGAGCTGGGCAGGCAGGCGCACCAGTTTGACTTTTGACAGCTTGGCACTGGCGCCGAGCAGGCCGAGCAACACGGCCACCAGCAGCGACAACGCCGATAATTTGATGGTCATCCAGGTGCCTTCCAACAGCAACGGGCCAAAGCCCTTGAGGCTGAAGGCTGCGAGCCCCAGATTTTGTAAGAGGTTTTCAAACATAAATCAGCAACCTGAGCGGATGGAAAAGGCGCCCATCGAGGATGGGCGCCGGGGCATTATTTGCCGCTGTACAGATTCAGATCGCCAAAGTGTTTCTTTTGAATCTCGGCGTATTTGCCGTCATCGTGTAACGCTTTGATACCTTTATCTAAAAGCGCTTTCAGCTCAGTGTTACCTTTCTTAATACCGACAGCGGTTTTGGCTGGCAGCAATTCGCTGTCGACTGGCTTGCTGACGTCATAGTCGGCGCCCTGTGGCGACTTCAAAAAGCCCAGTTCGGCTTGCAGCATGTCCTGGATACCGGCGTCGAGACGGCCGGAGGTCAGGTCGGAATACACCTGATCCTGGTTCTGATAGGCCTGGGTTTTCACGCCGGCCTTGTCCAGCACGGCTTTGGCATAGGCTTCTTGAATAGTGCCTTGCTCGTAGCCGACGGTTTTGCCCTTGAGGGACGCGACGTCTGCGGTGATGCCGGAGCCTTTCTTGAACACATAAGCGGTCGGGCCGGAGAACAGTTCGCTGGAGAAGTCGATGACTTTTTCGCGGGCCGGGGTCACGGTCATCGACGAGATCACGCCGTCGAATTTGTTGGCCTTGAGGCCCGGAATCATGCCGTCGAAGTCACTTTCGACCCACTTGCACTTGACCTTCAGTTCGGCGCAGATCGCGTTGCCCAGGTCGATGTCGAAGCCCACCAGGCTGCCGTCGGCCGCTTTCGACTCGAACGGTGCGTACGAAGGGTCAACGCCAAAGCGCAGCTCTTTGTATTCCTTGGCCAGCGCGGAGCCAGCGGCCATGCACAACGCCAGTGCAGAAAGGGTCAGCAATGCTTTTTTCATTATTCAATCCCTAAGAACCAATATGAGCGCTTGTGGCGCAGAATTATTGTTACTGGAACGCGTACGACCTATAGAAAGTAGCAATTTCCGAACCAGAGTCCCGAACAAGTGTTTTAAAAGGTTGGCGCAGCGATTGGATGAGCGAGTCAGTGCCCGCAAACGGGCACTGAAAATAGCTTGCACTGATTTAGGGCTGATCGTTCCCACGCTCTGCGTGGGAATGCAGCCCGGGACGCTCCGCGTCCCATCCAGAGCCGAACGCGGAGCGTCCGTTGAGGCATTCCCACGCGGAGCGTAGGAACGATCTTCGCGTCATGTTGAACTCAGGCGAGAAGATCCTGCAATGTGGCTAGGCTATCCGCCTCATCCACGGTTTTATCCTGGCGCCAGCGCAGCATCCGTGGAAACCGCACGGCAATTCCGCTCTTGTGCCGCCGCGACAGGGCAATGCCTTCGAAACCCAGCTCAAACACCAGACTCGGTTTCACGCTGCTCACCGGGCCAAACTTCTCCACCGTGGTCTTGCGCACAATGCTGTCGACCTGACGCATTTCCTCATCGGTCAGCCCCGAATACGCCTTGGCAAACGGCACCAGCGCGCGCTGACTCGAGTCGGGCGGGCCGTCCCACACTGCGAAGGTGTAGTCGCTGTACAGACTGGCCCGCCGACCATGCCCGCGCTGCGCGTAAATCAACACGGCATCGACACTGAACGGATCAACCTTCCATTTCCACCAGACGCCCATGTCCTTGGTGCGGCCAACCCCGTACAGCGAATCCCGCGCCTTGAGCATCATCCCTTCAACGCCCAGCCGCCGCGAGGACTCGCGCTGGCGGGCGAGGTCGAACCAGTCGCTGCCGGTCAGCACCGGTGAGGCCAGCAGCACCGGGCTGTTGCAACGGGCGATGACCTCTTCCAGTTGCGCGCGGCGTTTGGCCTGCGGCTGGTTGCGCCAGTCTTCGCCTTGCCATTCGAGCAAGTCGTAGGCGAGTACCACCACCGGCACCTCTTCGAGGATTTTCCTGTCGAGGGTTTTGCGACCGATACGTTGTTGCAGCAGGGCGAAGGGCTGCACGGCCGGCGGTTGGGTCGATTGCGGATCAAAGGCGTCTTCGGTGCCCGGATGGGTGCTTTTCCACACGACGATTTCGCCGTCGATCACCGTGCCGTCAGGCAGGCCGTGCACCAGCACTTCCAGTTCGGGAAAACGCTCGGTCAGCAGTTCTTCGCCCCGCGACCAAATCCACAGCCGCCCCTCACGCTTGACCACTTGCGCGCGGATGCCATCCCACTTCCATTCGATCTGCCAGTCGCTGGCAGGCCCGATCAGTGCTTCGAACTCTTCCACCGGTTGTGACAGGGCATGAGCGAGGAAAAACGGGTACGGCTGACCACCGCGCTGGGCATGTTCATCGCTGGACTCAGGGGCGATCAGCTTCAGGTAGCTGGCGGCGCTTGGCCGATTGGACAGGTCGGTGTAGCCAACCAGACGCTGCGCCACGCGTTTGCTGTCCAGCCCGGCCATCGATGCCAGAGCCCGGGTGACCAGCAGTTTCGATACGCCGACGCGGAAACTGCCGGTGATCAATTTGATGCACAGCATCAGGCTCGATCGATCCAGTTGCGCCCACAGGGCGGGCAGTTGTCGGCTGAGGTATTCCGGAGTTTCACCGCGTAGCGGCAGAAGTTTATCTTCGATCCACTCGGCGAGGCCGGCGTCGGAACTGTGCGGGTTTTCCGCGAGCACCAGCGAAATAGTTTCCGCCAGGTCACCGACCGCTTGATAGCTTTCTTCGAACAGCCACGGTTCCAGGCCGGAAATCTCGACAGCCAGTTCGCGCAAGATTCTCACCGGCACCAGTTGCCGGGGCCGGCCACCGGACAGAAAGTACACCGCCCACGCAGCGTCATGCGGTTCGGCCTGGGCGAAGTATGTCTGCATCGCCGCCAGTTTGGCGTTGCTCGACGTAGTTGCGTCGAGTTCGGCATATAACTCGGCAAATGCTTTCATGCGGGCATCTCGACGATGGTCGGTTCGGTGGCGATGTTTTCTTCTTCGTCATCGCCGTATTCAGTGTTGAAACCTTGGGCATCCAGGCCTTTTTCACGCAGATGCCGCACCAGCACGCCAATCGAGCCGTGGGTGACCATCACCCGTTCCGCTCCGGTCTGTTCGATGGCCCACAACAGACCGGGCCAGTCGGCGTGATCGGAGAGCACGAAACCGCGATCGACACCGCGCCGCCGCCGCGTGCCACGTAAACGCATCCAGCCGCTGGCAAACGCGTCGCTGAATTCACCGAAGCGGCGCATCCAGGTGCTGCCTCCCGCCGAGGGCGGGGCGATGACCAGGGCCTGGCGCATGATCGGGTCGCTTTTCTTTACGTCGCCGGCGTAGATCGTCGGCGGCAGGTACACGCCAGCCTCGCGGTAAACCCGGTTCAGCGGCTCGACCGCGCCGTGACTGAGGATCGGGCCGAGGCTTGCGTCGATACCGTGGAGAATCCGCTGGGCCTTGCCGAACGAATAGCAGAACAACACGCTGGCTTTGCCGGCGGCAATGTTTGCTGCCCACCACTGATTGATCTCGCTGAACACCTGCGCCTGTGGCTGCCAGCGGTAGATCGGCAGGCCGAAGGTCGATTCGGTGATGAAGGTGTGGCAGCGCACCGGTTCGAACGGGGCGCAGGTGCCGTCGGGTTCGATTTTGTAATCGCCGGACGCCACCCAGACTTCGCCGCCGTATTCCAGACGCACCTGCGCCGAGCCGAGCACGTGGCCGGCGGGATGAAAGCTCAAGGTGACACCGTGGTGCGTCAGGCGCTGGCCGTAGGCGAGGGTTTGCAGGTTGATGTCCTGCCCCAGTCGCGCGCGCAGAATCCCTTCGCTGGCGCTGCTGGCGAGGTAATGCTGGTTGCCGGTGCGCGCGTGATCGCCGTGGGCATGGGTAATGACCGAGCGCTCGACGGGGCGCCACGGATCAATGTAGAAATCCCCGGCAGGGCAATAAAGACCTTCGGGACGGGCGATAACAAGGTCCATGTCGTTACCAGGAATGGGGGGCTTGTTAGCTATGAGGTTGGCGCGTGTTCAGAAGTTCTATCGACTTTGAAGAGCGACCCTCACCCCAGCCCTCTCCCGGAGGGAGAGGGGGCCGACCGAGGTGTCTGGCGAGCTACATCGACCTGAAAAACCGAGTCGATTATGGATTCGGCAACGCACGAAACGGCTTAACTCAGGATTCGGCAGAGCACGAACCAAGTTAACTCCGGATTCGGTACAACAGTTTCAGGTCGGCGTAGACCTGCAGCATCCCCCAATCAGTCCCCTCTCCCTTTGGGAGAGGGCTAGGGTGAGGGGCTTTTGATTTACAAGGCCGACCGAGATGCCCGACGAGTTGAACCGAGCAAATTCCGGATTCGGCAGTGCCCGTTCAGGTCGGCGTATGACTCAATCAACCCCCAGTCAGTTCCCTCTCCCTTTGGGAGAGGGCTAGGGTGAGGGGTTTTTGATTTACAGGGCCGACCGAGATGCCCGACGAGTTAAACCGAGCAAATTCCGGATTCGGCAGTGCCCGTTCAGGTCGGCGTATGACTCAATCAACCCCCAATCAGTCCCCTCTCCCTCCGGGAGAGGGTTAGGGTGAGGGGCTTTTGACCTTTGCCTTATTTGCCGGGAGTAAGAGTCAAACGGGCCTTGCCATACACCCGGTCAAAGTTCTGCGGCTGCATCGGCAAACCGATGTACTGCCCCTTCAACCACGCATCGATGCCATTGAGGTAGTTGGGACTGACCGGATTCCCCGATTGCCCCGTACCGTTCTGCCCCAGCAACGGTTCAGTCTGGCCGAAGTCGACAATGAAACGCATCGATGGCGCACGTGTGGTGGTGAAATCCTGCCCCCAAGCGAACGCCGAAGTGTTCAGCGTCGTGTGATCGCCACCGGCCGCCAGCGGCCCGCGCACGGTCTGACCATTGCTGTTCTTCCAGGCATAGCTGTGCAACTTGCCCCACTGCCAGGTACGTCGATCGCCGCCCAACAGACTGTCGCCAGCGCTGATCGCCGCGGCGAAGCTGCGGGCGAGAATCACCGCCTTATCCTCTTTCTGCGGCGTGCGCAGGTCATCCCAGAACGGACTGTCTTCACGCTCCAACAGATGATCGGCCTGCGCCGCGTAAGACAAATCACCATTGGCAATAAACGCCTTCCACGCAGGGCTCGATTCCGGACCGAGCTCATCGAGGAAGATCTGCTTCATGCTTTCCTGCAGGAACAGTTCGTAAATCGCCGCGTCTGCCGAGGTCGGGCTGAGCTTGCCGTCGAACGCCATCAACCGGGTAAACGCCTCGCGGGCCTTGCTGCGATCCGCTTCCGGCAGGGCATCGATTGCCTGTTTCAGCGGTTGTTTCATGCCCGGTGCTTCGAAGACTTTTTTCAGCTTGGCGGCGAAGGTGGTGGTCTGGTCGTACTGCATAGCGAGCACGCTGCGGCTGTCGTGCTTGCCGCTGCCGGCCAGTTCCGCCAGACGTTCGCCACGCTCCGGTGCGGCCCAAGAGTTCGACAATTGCATGCCGTAACCGTGCGGGATCACGCGCTGGTTGGCGGTGCCGAGCCAGCCTTGTGCCGGATCCTGATCGTAAGGATGCAGCATCGGGTCGGCGTAACCGTCCCAGTCGTAACGACCTTCCCAGCCCGGTGATGGCAGCAAACCTTCACCTTCGCGGCGATTCGGGAAGCGCCCGGTGACTTGCCAACCAATGTTGCTTGCATCGGCGAACACCAGATTCAGGGCAATGGCGCGGATTTCCCGGCTGGCATCCGAAGCTCGTTCTACGGTTTGCGCGCGGGTCAGATCAAAAAACGCATCCAGCGACTTGTCGTCGGTGAAGCTCGGCGTTTGCAAGGCCAGGCCGAAACCGCTGCCTTGGGCCGCTGCCTGAGCACTGTTGAGCAACGCGCCGTGGCGGGTTTCGTATACCGCTTCACGAATCGGTCGCTGGCCTTTGACGAAGTAGGTTTCGTTGCGCACGCCCAGCGGCTGCCATTTGCCGTTGACCTCGTAGGTCAAACTGGTGCCCTGGCGACGGATTTTTTCCAGGAATAGGTCCTGGTTGTCGCCGAGCACGCTGGTCATGCTCCACGCCACTTTGCCGTTGAAACCGCCAAGGACCAGTGGCAAACCGGCAACCGTGACGCCTGCGGCCTGATATTTCGGTGCGCGGATCTGCACGAAGCTCCACAGCGACGGTGCGGCCAGCGGCCCATGGGCGTCGCTGGCCAGCAGGCTCTTGCCGCTGCGGCTGCGTTGCGGGGCGATCGCCCAGTTGTTCGAAGACGTGGTGCCCAGGAGGTTCAGTGCCGACAGTTGCTGGCTGGCGCTGCTCAGTTCGGTCAGCCCCGGGATTTGCCCGTTGAGCTTGAGACCTTGCAGCTTGTCAGCCTCGGCCAGTGGCAGATTCTCGTCGGGTGCGGACGGCGTCAGCCAGGCGAGTTTGTCGCTGGTCACGGTTTGCGCGAGCACCAGCGAGGAAATCTCTTCCGGCAGGTTGGCCGACTGGCTGAAATTCAGCAGGGCGAAAATCAGCGCCGAATCTTCCGGCTTCCAGTATTCAGGCTTGTAACCGCTGGAGGCGAGGTCGCCCGGCAACTTGTCGGCGTAGCGGAACAGGTAGGCGTTGACGCCCCGCGCATAGACTTCGAAGAAACGCTTGAGGCGTGGCGACGAAGCCTTGTACAGCTCGCCGGCGCTTTTCTTCAGATTGACCGCGCGCATGTAGCGGTCGGCGTCGAGCATCGATGCGCCGGACATTTCCGCCAACCGGCCCTGCGCCAGCAGGCGCAAGGTGACCATTTGATTGATGCGGTCGCTGGCGTGCACATAGCCGAGGCTGAACAGCGCGTCGTGAAAGGTGTTGCTCTCGATCAACGGCATGCCCATGGCATTGCGTCGCACCGACACGTTCTGCGCCAGGCCCTTGAGCGGTTGCACGCCGGAGGTCGGCGGGAGGGTGTCCTGAGCATTCCAGGTCTGGCAACCGGACAGGCCCAAAACACCGGCCACTGCTGCGGCAACGCCGAACCGGGGAAGAAAATGTATGAGGGCTGGCGAGGCCATGGCAAAGCTCCTGCGGGGGTGTAGAGGCTGGGGGCGCAATAAAGCCGCTACGTTAGTGAGCAGGAGGTGGCCGCGCAAGCGGGGGCAGGGGTTATTTGTGTATTTCTGTCGAATGGAAAAGATCGCAGCCTGCGGCAACTCCTGCATAGGCATGCATTCCCATGTAGGAGCTGCCGCAGGCTGCGATCTTTTGCCGTTAAATCAGGATTTGGGTGGATTGATTTTCTGCACCAAGGCGTAGGCCTTCACGGTCGCCGGGCGATCCTTGATGTGGTTGAACCAGCGCAGTACATGCGGGAAGTCTTCCAGGTTCTGGCTCTGCCATTTGTGTGAAACGATCCACGGATAAATCGCCATGTCGGCAATGCTGTATTCGCTGCCGGCGACGAATTCGTTATCAGCCAGTTGCTTGTTCAACACGCCATACAAACGTGCGGTCTCGTCGATGTAGCGCTTGATCGCGTAAGGAATTTTCTCCGGAGCGAACTGGCTGAAGTGATGGTTCTGCCCGGCCATCGGCCCCAGGCCACCCATTTGCCAGAACAGCCATTGCAACGCCGTTTGCCGACCGCGCAGGTCTGTGGGCAAAAACTTCCCGGTCTTCTCCGCCAGATACAACAGGATCGCCCCGGACTCGAACAGCGACAGCGGTTCACCGCCATCGGCCGGTTCATGGTCAACAATGGCCGGAATGCGGTTGTTCGGGGCGATCTTCAGAAAATGTGGCTGGAACTGCTCACCCTGACTGATGTTGATCGGGTGCACGTTGTACGGCAGGCCGGCTTCTTCGAGGAACAGGGAAATCTTGTGGCCGTTGGGGGTGGTCCAGTAATACAGGTCGATCATGGAGAACTCCAAAGCAGAAATGGACTTGCGTGCGGACAGCAAACGCCGGCGTCAGGTCGTCCCGTGTGCATTCGATAGCTTGCTTAACAGGAAGAGGTGATGCTGAACTGCGCAGAATTCAATGACCCCGCGTGAGAAAAATCGCCATGGAGCTTGAGGCCAACGCTGCACTGATCATCATCGACCAGCAAAAGGGCATCCTGCAGCCGCGTTTGGGACGGAGGAATAATCCTCAGGCGGAAGCGCGAATCCTTGATCTGCTGGGGCATTGGCGGCGTAGCGGGCGACCGGTGATTCATGTGCAGCACCTGTCGCGTGAGCCTGATTCAGTATTCTGGCCCGAACAGGAAGGGGTGGAATTTCAGCAGCGGTTTTCGCCGCAGAACGGGGAATGGCTGATTCAGAAACAGGTGCCGGATGCGTTTTGTGCCACCGGACTAGAGGCGCGGTTGCGTGAGGCGGGGATCGGGCAACTGATCATTGTCGGCGTGGCGACCAACAACTCGGTGGAGTCAACGGCGCGCACGGCGGGCAATCTGGGGTTTGCAGCTTGGGTGGCGGAGGATGCCTGTTTCACCTTCGACAAGGCCGATTATTTCGGCACGTTGCGAACGGCTGAAGAGGTGCACGGGATGTCGCTGGGGAATCTGGATGGGGAGTATGCGACGGTGGTCAGTGCGAAGCAGATTCTTGCGGCGGGCTGAATAACTTCGCCGTATGCGCCGGCCCCTTCGCGAGCAGGCTCGCTCCCACAGGGATCGCGGTGGGCACAAAAGCCCTGACCGGCGCAGATCAAATGTGGGAGCGAGCCTGCTCGCGAAAGCGGTCTGTCAGGCGAAACGACTGTCCGCCCAGTGCATCACGCGCCGTGGCACTTCTTGAATTTCTTGCCGTTGCCGCATGGGCAAGGGTCATTGCGGCCGACGTCTTTCAGGGCATTGCGCACCGGTTCCTGGTGGGCGTGGCCGCAGTTCGGGCCGTGAACATGGCCGTGGTCATGCTCGTGATGATGGTCATGATCGTGGTTGCAGTCAGGGCCATGGACATGAGGTTGCTGGGTCATCGGTGTTGCTCCGGAATTAAATCGGCGGGGATTATCACGCCATTGCGCTCAAGGTGCACGTAGTGAGCGATGAATAAACCGGTTTCCATTTCGCCCTGCAAACGATAGGGAATCTGCTGGTTCGGATTTTTCAGCATTTTCACCACGTCTTTTACCTTCGGCCAGAGGTTGGTGCGGATCGGCACTTTGAAATAGGCGCTGCGCTTGGGCCCGACGGTGAACCAGTGTTCATGCTCGCCTTCGGCCAGCAGCATATCGGCCAGATGAATGCGGTATTCGAGGCCCCGCACGGTCAGGTCGCTGTCGTTGGGGTTGTCGATGCGAAAGTGCAGGATGAATTTCTGTTCGAGCAGCTTGGCGCGCACCACTTCGACTTTTACCAGGTGCACGGCGGGGTCGACGCTGTCATCGCTGAACCACGACGCGCAGCCGCCGAGATTGAGGATCAGCATCAAAAACAGAAAATGTAATGTGCGCTGGCAACCGAGCATGATTTAACTCCCTTTGGTGCCAGTCTAGACGCTAAAAGATCGCAGCCTTCGGCAGCTCCTACAGAGAAACGCATTCCATATAGGAGCTGCCGAAGGCCGCGATATTTTGATCTTAAGCGCCAAAATACCCCGCACAGCACTTCTTGAACTTCTGCCCACTGGCGCACGGGCAGCTGTCATTGCGCCCCAGCTTCAACTGCACCGTCGGATCAATGAAGTACCAACGCCCGGCATTCTGCACAAACGACGAGCGTTCGCGGTGGCTGTGTTCGCCCTGGCTGTCGTGCCAGCGTGCAGTGAAAGTGACGAAGGCGTGTTCCGGCTGGCCACCGAAGACTTCCGAACTTTCGACATCGAGGCCGAGCCAGGTGCTCTGCGCGCTCCAGTCGCTGATCGACTGACGATTCAGTCCCGCTTGCTGAGCAGGCAGGGTGGTCGCCACAAGGTAATCGATCAAACCCAGCACATAGGCGCTGTAGCGCGAACGCATCAAGGCTTCGGCGCACGGCGCAGGATGGCCATCGTGATAATGACCGCAGCAGGCATCCAGCAGATTGCCGCTGCCGCAGGGGCAAATGGCTGTACTCATTGCATTACCACCAGTATTTCCCGAAGTTTTCCGGATTGGCCCAGAACCGCGAGTTGAGCCAGTCGGGGACTTGTTTGTAGTCAAGCAGATCGTAGGTGAACAGGGTCAGCACTTGATCGTCGCGTTGAAAGCGCTCGCTGGCCTGCAGCGCCAGCGAATAGAAGTCGGTTTCCTGCCAGCCGCTGGCCGACAGATCCGCCAGCACGGCAATGCGGCTGGCGTTGAGATTACGAATTCCGCCCAACAGATTCAGGCCATCGCGCTTGGGCAAGTGTTCCAGGCAATCGACCACCAGCGCCAGATCGAAACGTTGCGCGGCCAGTTCGGCGGGCAATGCGCCCGGCGCCGTATGGGCGACGACGGTGTCTGGGTGCGCCACTTTAAAGGCGCTCAGGGCTGGAAATTCGCTGGCGCCGATCAGCAGCAGACGGGCCGGGGCGTAGCGATCCAGCAAAGCGGCCAACGCCTGTTGCGGCGTGCGGGAAGAAATGGCGACGTTCATCAAGGCTCCTCAATCAGACCGCCAAGACTAGCCTGCCTGACGATGTCGGCAAAGAGCGCAGTTCCGTCAGTTACCGACGATTGCGCCAAAGTCCTGTGAACACGGTCGCAAACAGGCATGGCCTATTGCTGGCGGAGATTAAAACTCCGGTCTTTACTCCCTGAATCGGTTTTAAGCCGATCCCTCAGGAGAAAACCAGATGAGCATAGTTCGGACAGCATTACCTTTGATTCTGCTAACCAGTGTGTTGACTGGTTGCGCAGGTTTGCAGAAAACCGACTGGCCGACCTGTGCGGCGGTCGGTGGTGTCGTCGGTGCCGGTCTCGGCGCAACCGAGAGTTCGGCGTGGGCCGGCTACGGCGCGTTGTTGATCGGTGGCACGGCAGCGGCCTATTGCTGGGTACACGGTGATGGCGACGAAGACGGCGATGGCGTGCCGGACAGTCGCGACAAGTGCCCGGGCACGCCTAAAGGCGTGCAGGTCGACGCTGACGGTTGCCCTCCACCAGCGCCTGCACCCGTGGTCGAAGAAGCTGTAGTGGTCAAGGAAGAAACCATTGTTATCCGTGATGTGCACTTCCAGTTCGACAAAGCCACGCTGACCGGCCCTGACAAGCAAGTACTCGACAAGGTCGCCACCCGCCTGAAACAGGAATCCTCGACGGCGCAACTGACCGTGACCGGTCACACCGACAGCGTGGGCAGCGATGCCTACAACAAAAAACTGTCGGATCGTCGCGCGCACTCGGTGGTGGATTACCTGATCCAGCAAGGTGTGCCGCGCGCCAGCTTCGTTTCGGTGTCCGGTCTGGGTGAAAGCCAGCCAGTGGCCGACAACAAAACGGCGGATGGTCGTGCACAAAACCGTCGTACCGAAATCAAAATCCAGCGTTAAGCCCCTCTCGCATCCGCGGCTTGTGCAGTCGCGGATGCGGGTCTTTACTCCTGTGTAACCGGTATGGGCCGGTGACACAGGAGCTTTCACAATGACTGTTTTCTCAAGGTCCGTCTTGCCGGTGCTGCTGCTAGGCAGTTTGCTCACCGGTTGCGCCACCCACAGCGATGGCACTGCACCCCTCAATCAACGTACGTGGCCGATCTGCAGCCTTATTGGCGGGCTGGTCGGTGGCGGTCTCGGCGCCATTGAAAGTGGCGGCTGGGCCGGTGGCGGCGCAGCGCTGGGGATTCTTGCCGGCGGACTGATCTGTTATGCCCAGGACGGCGATGAAGACGGCGACGGCGTGTTCGACCGCCGCGACCGTTGCCCGGACACCCCGGAAAACACCCCTGTCGATCACCGTGGTTGCCCGCTGCCGCAGTACCCGGTCACGGAAAAAGTGCCGGAGCCCGCGCCGCAAACTGAAGTCATCACCCTCAGCGATGCCGGCAACGTGCTGTTCGATTTCGACAAATCCGACCTGACCCCGGCGGCGAAAGCCCAGCTCGATACGCTGATGGACAAGCTGCGCAATGCCGATGTGGTGAGCATCAAGGTCATAGGTCACACCGACAGCAAAGGTTCGGATGCGTATAACCAGGCTTTGTCGGAACGGCGGGCGAGCAGTGTCGCGGCGTATCTGCTGAGTCAGGGGCTGGCGCCGAACAAGCTTACCAGCGAAGGGCGCGGAGAAAGTGAACCGGTGGCCGATAACGCAACCGATGAAGGGCGCGCGCAGAACCGTCGTGTGGAGTTGCATATCAATCGCTAGGACGCCTCTGTAGGGCGCAGGCTAGAGCTGCCGGACGATTATCAAAGTCGTTCCGGCAGCCATTTGGCGGCGCGGCGAAGTTTTTTCATTTGTGCCTCTGGCTTATCCCCCGCAGAAGCCGTTACTGTGCGCCCAAAGAATAATTCGCAACACGGGGGAGCGTATGAAAGTGTTCTGGGGGCTGGGGCGGTTGTTGACCCTGCTGTTCTGCTGCGTGGTGCTGGCCAATCAGCTGGTGCCGTTCGTACATCCGCTGCATCTGCTGGTCAATCTGGCTGGCGGCCTGCTGTTGCTGATTCATCTACTCGAAGTGCTGCTGTGCAATCGCAGCCTCAAAGGTCGTCCGCACCCTTGGCGTGACCGTGGCCGCATCCTGCTGTTCGGCGTATTCCACTTGCAATCCATCCCGGCCCCGGCCGCTCCGGAGGCTTCTTCCCATGCGTAAACTTTACCTGCTCGCTGCATTCATCAGCCCTTTGGCCTGTGCCCAAGTGGTCAGTGTTGAAACCAATTCGCTGATGCGTTTGCCCAACACGGCCAGCACGTTGCAGCTGGAAAAACTGGAAGTGGCCGATTACGGCACGTTGCTGATTCCTGCCAACGTGACCGAACTGACCGTGGGCGAGTTGCGTCTTGGCCATGAAGCCCGTATCGCGATCGTTCCGAGCGAGAACGCTTTGGAGATGAAGGTCGTTCGTGCAGAGCTGAGCGATGGCAGCCGGATTACTGCACGGGGTGCACCGGGTACTTATGAAAAAGCCGCCCGTGCCGGGCGCAATCTGAATCTGCAATTCAAGGCATTGAACGCGCCGCAACTGTTGGTCGATGCCCGTGGCGGCACCGGTGCGCCGGGTTTTGTCGGCCTTGATGGCGGTAATGGTGAAGACCCGGGCTGCACTTATGGCTCGGCCGGGCACGGTTTTGACGGCAGCAACGGGAGCGACGGCCAACCGGGTGCACCGGGAGCGCTGGTACGCCTTGAAGTGCCGCGCGAGTTTCCGGCCGAGCTGATCAAGGTCAATGTCGCGGGCGGTGCTGGCGGCCCGGCGGGTGTGGGTGGCAAGGCAGGGAAGGGCGGCAAGTCCAAGGGCTGCCTGGTGTACCGCGCCGATGGCGGCAAGAACGGCAAGGCCGGGGCGGATGGACAGCCTGGGCCAGTGGGGGCAGCGGGGGCGGTGACTGTGCAGCGCTTGTAAGATCACTGATTGTTCCCACGCTCCGCGTGGGAACACAGCCCGTGACGCTCCGCGTCACTGGACGCAGAGCGTCCCTTGCGGCATTCCCACGCAGAGCGTGGGAACGATCACGGCCTCGCCGCCGCAATCGCCACCAATACTAACCCCACAATCAGATTAAGCCCCACCACCCGCCGAATCCGCCCCAGCACCGCCGCACCCGCCGGCCAGTCCTTTGCATCAACCGCCGTACGCAACTCCGGCAGCATCAAGCCCTGAATGCGGATAAACAGCGCCGTCATCACCACATACAAGCCCATCATCACCTGCACATATTTCGGCGCGGTCTCAAAGCCGACCTGCTGCAAATGCAACATGCCCACGCCGCTGATCGGCAACAGGAGCACCGCAACCCAGACCCAACGGAAAAAACCTTGAAACACTTCCACCCACAAGGTCAGTCGGGCAGGGCCGTCGAGGGCCTTCACAGCCGCCGGGCGCAAGACCATCCAGGCGAAAAACATGCCGCCGACCCAAACCAGTGCGGCTAATACATGCAGGGGGTAGACGAAGCTAAAAAGTGTCATTGGGTTACTCCGTTCTGCGCAGGATCGATTCGCGGGGTATGATAGCCGCCGATTCAAACCACTGAAAATTTATCCAGCGTTTTTTGCGCCCGACACTCAATGATCAGCACTGAACTCAAAACCACGATCCAGGGCGCCTATTCGCGTTTTCTAGAGGCCAAGAGCCTCAAGCCGCGTTACGGCCAGCGCCTGATGATCGCTGAAATCGCCAAAGTCCTCGGGGATATCGACACCGACGACGAAGGCCGGCGCAGTGGCGACCCCGCGATTGTCGCGGTGGAAGCCGGCACCGGTACTGGCAAGACAGTTGCCTACAGCCTGGCCGCGATCCCGACCGCGAAACTGGCCGGCAAACGCCTGGTCATCGCCACCGCGACCGTGGCCCTGCAAGAGCAAATCGTCTACAAGGATTTGCCCGACCTGATGCGCAACAGCGGGCTTAATTTCAGCTTCGCGCTGGCCAAGGGCCGTGGTCGCTACATGTGCCTGTCCAAACTCGACATGCTCTTGCAGGAAGGCCACGCGCAAACCGCCACCGCCCAGCTGTTCGAAGAAGAAGGCTTCAAGATCGAGGTCGATGAGGCCAGTCAGAAGCTGTTCACCAGCATGATCGAGAAACTCGCGGGCAATAAGTGGGACGGCGACCGTGACAGCTGGCCGAGTGCGCTGGAAGACGCCGATTGGGCGCGCCTGACCACCGATCACAGCCAGTGCACCAATCGTCATTGCCCGAACTTCGGCCAGTGCGCCTTCTACAAGGCCCGCGAAGGCATGGGCAAGGTCGACGTGATCGTCACCAACCACGACATGGTTTTGGCTGACCTGGCATTGGGCGGCGGCGCTGTGCTGCCGGACCCGCGTGACACCATTTACGTGTTCGACGAAGGCCACCACTTGCCAGATAAGGCGATCGGCCACTTCGCTCACTACACGCGCCTGCGTTCCACTGCCGACTGGCTGGAAACCACGGCGAAAAACCTGACCAAGCTGCTGGCCCAGCATCCGCTGCCGGGCGATCTTGGCAAGTTGATCGAGCAGGTGCCGGAGCTGGCGCGCGAGATCAAGGCCCAGCAACAGTTCATGTTCAGCGCCTGTGAGCAGGTCGCCGATTTCAAACCCGGCGAAGACGTCGAAGGCCGTGAGCGTCCGCGCCATCGTTTCGTCGCCGGGGTGATTCCCGAACACATGCGCGAAATGGGCATCGAGCTGAAAAAAGGCTTTTCGCGCCTCAACGATCTGTTCACGCGCCTGACCGACCTGCTCAAGGAAGGCATGGACGGCGAGGTCAACATCGGCATTGCCAGCAATCAGGCCGAAGAGTGGTATCCGCTGTTCGGCAGCCTGTTGTCCCGCGCTTCGGGCAACTGGGAACTGTGGACGGCGTTCACCGCCGAAGACCCGGAAGACAGTCCGCCGATGGCACGCTGGCTGACGTTGGCCGAAAGCGGTTCGCTGTTCGACATTGAGGTCAATGCCAGCCCGATCCTCGCCGCCGAAACCCTGCGCCGCAGCCTGTGGAACGTGGCTTATGGCTGTCTGGTGACCTCGGCGACTCTGACCGCGCTGGGCACTTTCGACCGTTTCCGCATGCGCGCCGGTCTGCCGAAAAAAGCCGTCACCGCTGTGGTGCCGAGCCCGTTCCATCACGCCGATGCCGGTGTGTTGCGCGTGCCGGATCTGAAGGCCGATCCACGCGATGCCGCCGCACACACGGCAGCGATCATCCGTGAGTTGCCTGATCTGGTTGAAGGATCGCGCGGCACCCTGGTGCTGTTCTCCTCGCGCAAACAGATGCAAGACGTGTTCGACGGTCTCGACCGCGACTGGCGCAAGCAAGTGTTCATTCAAGGCAACCTGTCGAAACAGGAAACCCTGAACAAGCACAAGGCGCGGGTCGATGGCGGTGATTCCAGTGTGCTGTTCGGTCTCGCCAGTTTCGCCGAGGGCGTCGACTTGCCGGGTGCCTACTGCGAACACGTGGTGATCGCCAAGATCCCGTTTTCGGTACCGGACGATCCGGTCGAAGCGGCGTTGTCGGAATGGATCGAGGCCCGTGGCGGTAATCCGTTCATGGAAATCTCCGTGCCCGATGCCTCGCTGAAACTGGTGCAGGCCTGCGGGCGTCTGCTGCGTACCGAAGAAGACCGCGGCACCATCACTTTGCTGGATCGGCGGCTGGTCACCCAGCGCTACGGCAAGGCGATCCTCAATGCGTTGCCTCCTTTCCGTCGTGAAATATCCTGAGACAACGGTGGGCAGTTTTGCCCACCGTGTTGTCTATCTCTCTGCCATCGCTTTTCCATTGGCCATTGTTGGTCGTTAGGGAGAACTCCGTTCTTATGATCCGCCGTTCGTTGCCTGCCGTATTCGCTTTGATCTTCGCCACGCCGCTGTTCGCAGCGCCTGCGGGTCAGCAGACCCTGTTCAACTTTGTCCGTCCTGCCGACGTGGTGAAAATCGCCACCGAAAACGCGGATCTGCCGCAGGCCAACGCCGAGCAAACGCCTGAGGGCGAAGTGCTGCGCCGGGTGACGTTCAATCCGGTGGCCCGCCCGACCTTGCGCCTGACGCCGCAGACTGGCGCCTGGGACTGGTCGCAGTCAGGCATGATGACCTTGCGTTTGCAGAGCGCAATGGACTGGGCTGTGACGGTCTACGTGCAAATCCAGAGCAATGACGGTCGCACACTGCTCAGCCGCGTCGACCTGCCGGCCGGTCCTGCGCAGACGTTGCTGGTGCCGCTGGTGGCGTCCGCACCGCTTGGCCAAGGCATGAAGGCCGGGCCGCCAATGCCAATGACGGTCGATGGTCAACGGATCCTGCTGGCCAGCAGCAGCGGCGAAATCGACCGCAGCCAAGTGGTCTCGGTGAGCCTGTCGATGGATCAGCCGAAGGTCGCGCAGAGCTTGCTGCTCGAGCGTTTCGGCGTGCAGGACGGTGAATCGGTCACCCAAGCGGTGTACGGCAATCTGGTCGACGCTTACGGGCAATCGACCCGCAGCAAGTGGCCGGAAAAAGTCGCCAATGACGAACAGCTGAAATCCGCCGCCGCCAAGGAACAGCAACAGCTGAAAACCTGGCTGGCCGAGCGCGAAAAGTCCTCGCTGGACAAGTTCGGTGGCTGGAACAAAGGCCCGGCCTTCAAGGCCAGCGGTTTCTTCCGCACCGAAAAGCGTGATGGTCGCTGGTATCTGGTCACGCCTGAAGGGCATCCGTTTTACTCGTTGGGCGTGAATACCGTCAGCCCGCAGGTCAACCAGACCTACGTGGCCGGTCGTGAGTACATGTTCGAATCCCTGCCTAAACCCGAAGAACCGTTGGCCAAGCATTTTGGCGAGGGTGACAACCGTGGCGGCAATGGTGTTGATCAGGGCCGGGGTTATGCAAACGGGCGCTGGTACGACTTCTATGGCGCCAACTTGCAGCGTGTTTACGGAGATCCGTGCAAAACAGACAGCGAAGGTAAATCCGGCGTCGCTGAAGCGGCCAAGTCCGAAGCCGCCGAATCTGCGGCGGTGAAAGCGGCTGAGCCTGTTTCGGCGCCTGCGGAGCCGAAGTCCGGTGTCGCTGAGGCAGCCAAAACTGAAACCGTACAAGTGACGACAGAAAAAGCTGCCGAGCCGTGCAAGGCCTCTATCGATGAGCAGCAGTGGACCAGCCACACGCTCGATCGCCTGCAAGCCTGGGGCTTCAACACGGTCGGCAACTGGAGTGCCGATTCGCTGACTGAAGCCGAGCGTGTGCCGTACACCTTGCCGCTGTCGATCGTCGGCGACTACACCAGCATCAGCACCGGCAGCGACTGGTGGGGCGGCATGCCCGATCCGTTCGATCCGCGTTTCGCCATGGCCACCGAGCGCGCCGTCGCCATCGCCGCCCGCGATCACCGCGACGATCCGTGGCTGATCGGCTATTACGCCGACAACGAACTGGCCTGGGCTGGTCCCGGTGATGATCCGAAATCCCGTTACGCGCTGGCCTATGGCACGTTGAAAATGACCACCGACGTGCCGGCCAAGCGTGCGTTCCTCAAGCAATTGCGCGACAAGTACCGCAATCAGGCCGGGCTGTCGAAAGCGTGGGGCATTGATCTGCCCGCGTGGGAATTGATGGAAGATCCGGGTTTTGTACCGCCGCTGCCGAACCCGGAGCACCCGGAAATCGAGGCTGACTTCAAATACTTCCAGAAGGTTTTCGCCGATACCTACTTCAAAACCATTTCCGACTCGCTGAAATGGCACGCGCCGAACCAGTTGCTGCTTGGCGGCCGTTTCGCCACCAGTACGCCGGAAGCCGTGGCGTCCTGCGCGCAGTATTGCGATGTGCTGAGCTTCAATATGTACACGCTCAAACCGCAGGATGGTTATGACTTTGCTGCGTTGGGGGCTTTGGATAAACCGGTACTGATCACCGAATTCAACTTCGGCTCAGCGGATCGTGGCCCGTTCTGGGGCGGCGTCACGCCAGTGGTCAGGGAAGAAGATCGCGGCCCTGCATACGCCAATTTCCTCAAGCAGGCCTTGAGCGAGCCGTCGATTGTCGGCGTGCATTGGTTCCAGTATCTCGATCAACCGGTGACCGGGCGTCTGCTCGATGGCGAGAACGGTCACTTTGGTCTGGTGGGCGTGACGGATCTGCCGTATCAGGGCTTTGTCGAAACCGTGCGCAAGAGCAATTTGCAGGCGATTGATCAGCTTGGCAAAGAGGCAGAGAAAGCGGCCGCAGCAGCGGAGCATGAGGCTGAGGGCGGGCGCAAAGGCGAGGCTGGTAAAGGGCCGGGGGCAGGGCATGCCGGTGGACATTCCGGCAATGGTCACTGACCTTTGATGCTCTAAAAAGATCGCAGCCTGCAGCAGCTCCTGCATGGGAACGCAATCCATGTAGGAGCTGCCGCAGGCTGCGATCTTTTGACTTGGCTTTTAACCGTCTGGCCCGCAGCTGTTCCCAAATCCCTCAAGGGCTGGAACAATGCGGGCCACTTTGTAGAGCGTTTTCGCGGGGGAGTTGCGGGTGCAGATTCAGGGACATTACGAGCTTCAATTCGAAGCGGTGCGCGAAGCTTTCGCCGCACTGTTCGACGATCCCCAGGAACGCGGCGCAGCCCTGTGCATCAAGGTCGGTGGAGAAACCGTCCTCGACCTCTGGTCCGGTACTGCCGACAAGGATGGCGCCGAAGCCTGGCACAGCGACACCATCGCCAACCTGTTCTCCTGCACCAAAACCTTTACCGCCGTCACCGCCCTGCAACTGGTCGGTGAAGGCAAGCTGCAACTGGATGTTCCGGTCGCCCGCTACTGGCCGGAATTCGCCGCCGCCGGCAAAGAATCCGTGACCCTGCGCCAATTGCTTTGCCACCAGGCCGGTCTGCCAGCTCTGCGTCAATTGCTCGCGCCGGAAGCGCTGTATGACTGGCAAACCATGGTCGATGCCCTTGCAGCCGAAGCACCATGGTGGACGCCGGGCACCGGTCACGGTTATGCCGCGATCACTTACGGCTGGTTGATCGGTGAATTGTTGCGCCGCGCCGACGGTCGTGGGCCGGGCGAATCCATCGTCGCCCGTGTCGCCAAACCTTTGGGTCTGGATTTTCACGTCGGTCTGGCTGACGAGGAATTCCATCGCGTGGCGCATATCGCGCGCGGCAAGGGCAACGCTGGCGATGCCGCCGCGCAACGTCTGCTGCAGGTGACCATGCGCGAGCCCACCGCGATGACTACCCGCGCTTTTACCAACCCACCTTCAGTGCTCACCAGCACCAACAAACCGGAATGGCGGCGCATGCAGCAACCGGCGGCCAATGGCCACGGCAATGCGCGCAGTCTGGCCGGTTTCTACGCGGGCCTGCTCGACGGCAGTCTGCTCGAAAGCGACATGCTTGAAGAGCTGACCCGCGAACACAGCCTCGGTGAAGACAAGACACTGTTGACCCAGACCCGTTTCGGTCTGGGCTGCATGCTCGATCAACCGGACGTGCCCAACGCCACTTATGGCCTCGGCCCCAAGGCGTTTGGTCATCCGGGCGCGGGCGGCTCCATCGGTTTCGCTGATCCTGAGCATGATGTCGCCTTCGGTTTTGTGACAAATACCCTTGGGCCGTACGTCTTGATGGATCCGCGCGCGCAGAAGCTCGCGCGGGTGCTTGCCACTTGTCTGTAAAGTTGCATCCGAGGTCCCAGGGTCGGAACCTCAAGCGGTTTTTCGTTTCAAAACGGCTGTTTATCCGGGCGAAAGTGCTCTGATTTTTCATTACTTCATTTTGTGGATTTTCAATGTCATCTAAAAAGACCCTCGCCCTGGCCCTGTGTGTAGCGATCACCGGTTGTGCACAGACCCCGAAAAACGATGCGGACGGCGGCAGTTGGTGGCCGTTCGGTTCGTCCGACAAAGTTGCGGCCAAGGAGCCGGCACCGGCTCCAGCCCCTCTGAAACCTGCGGCCACTGCACCCGTGGCCAAGACTGAAAGCAGCAGCCCTTGGTACTGGCCGTTCGGTTCCGATGATGAAGCCGTCAAAGCGGACATGAAGGCTGAGGTTGCCCCGGAAGCGAAAAAGCCAGTAGCCGTTGCCAAAGCTGAAGCCGACGCGGGTGGCAAATGGTGGTGGCCGTTTGGCGGCAAGGATCAACCCACGACCAAAGCCGTGCCGATGCCGGATCCGAAAGTGACCCAGGCCTGGCTCGACGATTACGAGCCGCGTCTGCGTGAAGCGGTCAAGGACAGCAACCTGCAACTCGAACGCCGTGAAAACGTGCTGGTCGTGACGGCACCGGTCGAAGGTTCGTTCAACCCGGATCGTCCAGCCATGCTGCTGCCGGTCACCCTCGGCCCGTTCACCCGAGTGGCGAAAATCCTTGAAGCCGACCCGAAAACTGCCGTGCTGGTCCTTGGCCACAGCGATTCCAGCGGTGCCGCGCCTGCCAACATCAAACTGAGCCAGGAACGTGCCCAGTCCATTGCGGCGATCTTCCGTCTCAGCGGCTTGCAGCGTGATCGCCTGATGCTGCGCGGCATGGGTTCCGAAGCGCCGCGTGCGGCCAACGACAGCGTTGAGGGTCGTGCCCTGAACCGTCGCGTTGAGCTGCTGGTGACCCCGCAGAACACCATGGTTGCCCTGCTGAGCAAGTACAACATGCCGGCACCGAAGCCAGTGACCATGGTTGCTGCGCAGGACGCCAAGCCCGCCGCCAAACCGGTAACCCCGGCTCCTGCGGCGAAAAAAGCTGCTGTTCCGGCAACCAAAAAGGCTCCGGCCAAGAAAGCCGCTGCCAAGGCTCCAGCGAAAAAAGCTCCAGCCAAGGCTCCAGCGAAAAAAACTGCACCAGCCAAAGCCGCCGCAACCGACAAGAAAGTCGCCGCGACCGATGCCACCAAAAAGTGATCCGCTAACGAAAAGGAATGCGCCATGACCCAGGCTCTGGCAGATATGCGTCGTGATTACACCCGGGATGGTCTGACCGAGGCGCAAGCCCCGGCCGAGCCGTTTGGGTTGTTCCACCAGTGGTTTGCCGACGCGGTGAAAACCGAACAGGCGCCGGTGGAAGCCAACGCCATGACCCTGGCCACGGTCGACAAGGATGGGCGACCGCACTGTCGCATTCTGCTGCTCAAGGGCCTGGACGAGCAGGGTTTCACTTTCTTCACCAACTACGACAGCGCCAAGGGCCAGCACCTGGCGGCCAACCCGTTCGCCGCCATGACCTTCTTCTGGCCAACCCTCGAACGCCAGGTGCGCATCGAAGGGCGGGTGGTGAAGGTCACGCCCGCGGAGTCGGATGCGTATTATCAGGTGCGGCCACTGGGCAGCCGTCTCGGTGCCTGGGCATCACCGCAGAGCCGGGTGATCAACGGGCGCGGTGAACTGGAAGATTTGCTCAAGGCTACCGAGCAGCGCTTCTCCGATACTCAGCCCGACTGCCCGGAACACTGGGGCGGTTATCGCTTGCTGCCGGAGCGCATCGAATTCTGGCAGGGCCGTCCGAGCCGTCTGCACGATCGCCTCAACTACCGTGTGCAGGGCGCCGACTGGATTCTTGAACGTCTGGCACCCTGAGCAGTCTACCGAGCGGGATAGCCTGCCGCAGCGGCCTCCAGCCACTTCGGCAGATCCCGGCGCTTGATCTTCTGCGCCTGAGCGTTCGCCAACTGCTCGAGCATGAAGGCGCGTTTGCCTTCATCCTTGCCGGCCAATGACAGCGCCAGGTCGCGATCCATCCAGCGTTTGATCCGCACATACAACCACCCATGGAAGTACAAACCGGCGGCCGTGGTGACGACGATGATGAAGTAATCCATGAAAATCCTTGGTGTCGGTGGCGCAGATTTGGCAATTTGGCGCTACTGTAGGGGCTATGTCAGGGAAAGCGTGCAGGCGTCTGTACCGCGCCTGAATGAAAGCCAATTTATCCGGGCTGCGTCGTGACAGGCGTCAAGCCACGGAGTTTAATGACTATATGTTTCTTTGGAGTTGATGCTATGCGTAAGTCTGTTCTGCTGGTTGCTTCCTTTTCCACGATGGCGATGTTGCTTACCGGCTGCCAATCGAGCCTGACCGGTGACTCCTACTCCCGTGACGAAGCGCGTCGTGTGCAGACGATTCGCATGGGCACCATCGAATCCCTGCGCCCGGTGAAAATCGAAGGCACCAAAACCCCGATCGGCGGCCTCGCTGGTGCAGCGGTCGGCGGCGTCGGCGGCAGCGCCATCGGCGGCGGCAAGGGCAGCATCGTTGCTGCGGTCATCGGCGCGGTGGCGGGCGGTCTGATCGGTTCGGCGACTGAAGAAGGTTTGACCCGCACCCAGGGTGTGGAAATCACCGTACGTGAAGACGACGGCAGCATGCGTGCCTATGTGCAGCAGGTGCAGGAGAATGAAGTGTTCCGCGTTGGCGAGCGCGTGCGCATCTCCACCGTTGGCGGGACCAGCCGCGTTTCGCACTAAGCGGGATGCAGGGTAAAGAAAACCCCGATCAGGTGACTGGTCGGGGTTTTTTGTTGGTTGCTTACCAATGGTCGCGGTAGACGAAAGCGACCTGAAAGTCGAAAGAAGATAAATCAATGGTTTGTCTAAAATGGGGTTGCAGGATATTGACCCATTGCGAGGGCACATCGAATCCTCCGTTGTTCACATTATTTTCGATTGGTATTCCAAGTGATTCGATAATTGAACCGTCATCACCGAAGTCTTTCGATAATTCTTCTCCTTCGCCCAGTTCAGTTTTCTTGTCATACCATTCAAGCCTGGCTCTTAATCCCATAGATCCCTCATAGATATTTCTTAATGCTGCGTTTCTTCTTTTTTGGCGGATCTAACTGCTTACCGGTTTTGTGGTCGAACGATCCCAAGTGAGTGCCATCACTTGCCCGGTACGTCTCAAGTTCTCCATGTAGAAAATCCCATTCATATATTGTTCTGCCTTTCGCATCCGTCCAGCGATCTCGGAGACCACCCGCGTATGGGGTTTTCTTTTTTGCTCTTCTCAAACCGGGAAATGCAGTGATATCGCTTGTTTCGGGAGCAGGATGGTAGGTATGTCCAGCTTCGGCGGTACCGTGGCGTCGAACATTTAGAACAATATAAACCGGCCGAACCCCGGAGTTCGGGGGAAACACCAGAATAAAATCCCGGTACTCCGGCGGATAAACCGGATTCACCAGAATTCCATCCGCCGCTTTCGTCGGCGGATAAACCCAGATGTGCGGTGCCTGCGGTGCAGCCTCCAGCGCGGGAATACCGAGGATGTCCGAGCCATCCACAGCAGGCGTCCAGATCAGTTCTACACCTTCGTCCAAGTCAGCAATGAACTGGCTGCCACGCAACTTGAACTGCACGACATCAACCATTTCCCAATCGCGATTCTTGCCGGTGTAGAAGCCGTAGCCCTTCAGGCTGCCGTCGGCCTGTTGTTCGATCCTCAGTCGAACACGGGTTCGCGCCTGTTCAAGTCCACGCAACTGCTCGTCGGTATACAGCGCACTGTCGCCAAGACTCGATGGCATGAACAGCGCAACCAAACCAACTAAAGGCGCAACAGCCGCACTTGATACAGCAGCGGGCAGTGCTTCAAACACCGATCCCGCCAAAGCCAGACTGCCAAATCCGGCCGGAACAGCAGTTGCGCCGATTTTCTTGAGAGGAACTGCGCCGCTTTCATCGGCTTCACGCGCGCCCAGCAGGATCAGGTCGCCGTAATCCTTCAGGCTGTCGGTCGGCACCATCCCCGCAGGACTGGAGTAATCGATGATCGCATCCGGCAATTTGCAGGACTTGGCGAAGACGCAGCCAGCCCGAACGGGCTCTGTCTTCTTAACCGCCACCTCACGGCTGCGCTCGAAAGCCTCCTGCCGCGCCAGCATGGCGTCGTAAGCGTTTTGTCTGGCGTCGCGCTCGGCCAGTTCAGTGGCCGTCATGTAGCGGTAGGTGACGTGATGCCCGTCGCCTTGCGGTGGGTTTTGAACCCGGGGAATGTCCTTGTTGCCAGCCACTGATCGTCCTTTCGCTCATCCATCGACAGCCCTTCGCAAAGGGCTGCGCAACGTTAACGAAGCAGGAAAGTGGTGGCTGTAGGACGCGTCGCTAAAGACGTGGGGATTTGTCGCTGTGGTATCAGAAGGGCGAGGGGAAAGTCCCCTCGCCGCAGGTTTTCTATGCGTTAGGCAATGCTGTATTCCGGCGACTCGCCGCCGCCGTCACCGCATAACCAATCAACGCCGCCAGAATCGACCCGGTCAAAATCCCCATCCGGTCCATGCCTGCGTAATCACTCACGCCCGGTTCAAACGCCAGCGAGCCGACAAACAGGCTCATGGTGAAGCCGATCCCGCACAGGATCGCCACGCCCAGCACCTGACCCCAGTTGGCGCCTTGCGGCAGCGCGGCGATTCCGGTTTTGACCGCGAGCCAGGTCAGGCCGAACACGCCGACGGTCTTGCCCAGCAGCAGGCCGACCGCGATGCCCATCGGCACGTGATGAGTGAAGCTTTCCATGGTGACGCCGGTCAGCGACAGGCCGGCGTTGGCGAAGGCGAACAGCGGCAGAATGCCGTAGGCCACCCACGGATGCAGCGCATGTTCGAGGGTCAGCAGCGGCGAGGGTTCGGCGTTTTTCGTGCGCAGCGGGATGCAGAAGGCCAGGGTTACGCCCGCCAGTGTGGCGTGGACACCGCTCTTGAGGACGCAGACCCAGAGGATCAAACCGATGATCATGTACGGCCCGAGTTTGACCACCCCGAGCCGGTTCATCGCCACCAGCGCTGCAATGCACGCTGCCGCCAGACCCAGCGACAGAGTCGACAGTTCGCCGGAGTAGAAGATCGCAATGATCACGATGGCGCCGAGGTCATCGATGATTGCCAGGGTCATCAGGAACAGCTTCAGCGATACCGGCACGCGCTTGCCGAGCAGGGCCAGCACGCCGAGGGCGAAGGCGATATCGGTGGCAGTGGGGATCGCCCAGCCGTCGAGGGCTGCAGGATTGTCACGGTTGAGGAACCAGTAGATCAGCGCCGGCACCAGCATGCCGCCGATCGCTGCGGCGCCGGGCAGGACAATCTGCGACGGTTTCGACAGCTGACCGTCGAGGACTTCGCGCTTCACTTCCAGGCCGATGAGCAGGAAGAACATCGCCATCAGACCGTCGTTGATCCACAGCAGCAGGGGTTTAGCGATTTTCAACGCACCGATCTGCGCCACCACCGGGGTGTCGAGCAGGCCGGTGTACAGCCACGACAATGGCGAGTTGTTGATAATCAGGGCCAGGATGGCTGCAGCGATCAATAACAGACCGCTGGCAGCTTCCAACTGAAAGAAACGCGTGAAAGTGCTACGCAGAGGCAAGGTCGCTCTCCATCGAATCGTCAAAAAGGTGGGACACCCTAACCCGTACTGTTAGTTGTTAAAACAAAAGTTATATTCTTTTTTGTTATATGGCGTTACAAGGTGTCTGGCTCAAGCCACGCTGAGCCTAGCAGTTGTCTGACATATTGAGACTCAGCTGTATCTGTGCGCGCTATCGGATTTTTCCTAAGCTGATGAGTGAGCCTTTCGAGCCGATTCATCTCCTGCCCGATTCAACGAGAACCCTCACCATGAGCGACAACCGACAGTGGGCCCGCGAAGCCATCCGCATCATCGAAGCGGATTTTCAGCGCAGCGCCGACACCCACCTGATTCCTTTGCCGCTGCCGGGTTTTGCGGGCATCGAGTTGTATTTCAAGGATGAATCCAGCCATCCGACCGGCAGCCTTAAACATCGCCTGGCCCGTTCGTTGTTCCTCTATGCGTTGTGTAACGGCTGGCTCAAGCCCGGCGCGCCGGTCATTGAGGCATCCAGCGGTTCGACGGCGATTTCCGAGGCTTATTTTGCGCGGATGCTCGGTGTGCCGTTCATTGCGGTGATGCCGGCGACCACGTCCAAAGAGAAGATCGCCCAGATCGCGTTCTACGGTGGCCAAAGCCATCTGGTGAAAGATCCTACGCAGATCTACGCCGAATCCGAGCGTTTGGCCCGCGAGCATGGCGGCCATTTCATCGACCAGTTCACCTACGCCGAGCGCGCGACCGACTGGCGGGCTAACAACAACATCGCCGAATCGATCTTCCAGCAGATGCGCTATGAGAAACATCCGGAACCGAGCTGGCTGATTTCCAGCCCCGGCACCGGCGGCACCACCGCGACGCTGGGTCGTTACGTGCGCTATCGCCAGCATTGCACCCGCGTGTTGTGCGCGGATGCCGAGCGTTCGGTGTTCTTTGATTACTACCAGACCGGCGACGCCGATTTGCGCCTCGATTGCGGTTCGCGCATTGAAGGCATTGGCCGGCCACGCGTTGAGGCCTCGTTTCTGCCCAAGGTGATCGATGCGATGGTCAAGGTGCCTGACGCCTTGTCGCTGGCGGCCATGCATTATCTGGCGCAGCGTCTGGGACGGCATGTTGGCGGGTCGAGCGGGACCAATCTGATCGGCGCCTTGATGGCGGCGCAGCAGATGAAAGCGGCGGGGGAGTCGGGATCGATCGTGGCGATTTTGTGCGATGGTGGCGAGCGGTATGCCGACACCTATTACGATCAGGATTGGCTGAAGGCGCAGGGGTATGAATTGAATGGGTTGATCGAAGCGGTGGCGGCGAGTGCCGAGCGCGGTGAGCTGTTACCGACCTCAGTCCTGCGCGCCAATATCTGAAGAAACACAAAAACCAATGTGGGAGCGAGCCTGCTCGCGAAGGGGGCAGCTCATTCAACATCATCGTTGACTGAAATACCGCTTTCGCGAGCAGGCTCGCTCCCACATGGATTTGAGTTACTTCAGATGATTAGTCAGTCAGGCCGAGGATGTCGCGCGCCACGGCTTCTGCAATGCGAATCCCATCCACACCCGCCGACAGAATCCCGCCCGCATAACCCGCGCCTTCACCGGCCGGGAACAAGCCCTTCACGTTCATGCTCTGCAGCGTTTCGTTACGAGTGATGCGCAGCGGTGACGAAGTACGCGTCTCGATCCCGGTCAATATCGCATCGTGCAGCGAGTAGCCGCGAATCTGCTTCTCGAACGCCGGCAACGCTTCGCGGATTGCCTCAATGGCAAAATCCGGCAAGGCCAAGGCCAGATCACCCAGCGCCACACCCGGTTTGTACGACGGTTCGACTTCGCCCAGTTCGGTCGATGGGATGTCGTTGATGAAGTCGCCAACCAGTTGCGCCGGCGCCTTGTAATCGCTGCCGCCGAGGATAAAGGCGTGGGATTCCAGGCGTTCCTGCAACTCGATCCCGGCCAGCGGGCCGCCCGGGTAATCGACTTCCGGCGTAATCCCGACAACGATGCCTGAGTTGGCATTGCGCTCGTTACGCGAGTACTGGCTCATGCCGTTGGTGACCACGCGGTTGGGTTCGGAGGTCGCCGCGACCACGGTGCCGCCCGGGCACATGCAGAAGCTGTAGACCGAGCGGCCGTTCTTGGCGTGGTGCACCAGTTTGTAGTCGGCAGCCCCGAGTTTCGGGTGGCCGGCGTACTTGCCCAGACGCGCGCGGTCGATCAGTGATTGCGGGTGTTCGATGCGGAAACCCACCGAAAACGGCTTGGCTTCCATGAACACGCCACGGCTGTGGAGCATGCGGAAGGTGTCGCGGGCGCTGTGGCCGAGGGCCAGAACCACGTGTTTCGAATGCAGGGTTTCGCCGCTCGCCAGTTGCACACCGACCAATTGGCCGTCTTCGATCAGCACATCGGTGACGCGTTCCTGGAAGCGCACTTCGCCGCCCAGTTCGCGGATCTGCTCGCGCATGTTTTCAACCATGCCGGTCAGACGGAACGTACCGATGTGCGGCTTGCTGACGTAGAGGATTTCTTCCGGCGCGCCAGCCTTGACGAACTCGTGCAGGACTTTGCGGCCGAGGAACTTCGGGTCCTTGATCTGGCTGTACAGCTTGCCGTCGGAGAACGTGCCCGCACCGCCTTCGCCAAACTGCACGTTGGATTCCGGGTTGAGCACGCTTTTACGCCACAGGCCCCAGGTGTCTTTGGTGCGCTGGCGGACTTCGGTGCCGCGTTCGAGGACGATCGGCTTGAAGCCCATTTGCGCCAGCAGCAGGCCGGCGAAGATCCCGCACGGGCCGAAACCGACAACGATCGGACGCTGGCTCAGGTCGCTTGGCGCTTCACCTACGAATTTGTAGCTGACATCCGGCGCCACGTTGACGTTACGGTCATCGGCGAACTTGCCCAACACGTTGGCCTCGTCGCGTACGTTGAGGTCGATGGTGTAGATGAAGCACAGTTCGGAGGACTTTTTGCGCGCATCGTAGCTGCGCTTGAACAAGGTGAAATCGAGCAAATCATCGCTGGCGATGCCCAGACGTTGCACGATCGCAACGCGCAGGTCTTCTTCGGGATGGTCGATTGGCAGCTTGAGTTCAGTGATTCGTAACATGGCGAGGATCCGGGTTCGCGGGGCGCACAACTGCGCCAGGGCGTTTGAAGGCCGCGATTATAAGCCGCAAAGGCCGGATCCGGTGAGGCTAAAACGCTCAGTCGTTGCGCGATCCGCCGAAATACCCGCAACCGCGCTGCACCTGGCCGTCGATGCGCAACTCGGCGCTCATGTGCTGCACGCTGCCGGTGCTGCTGTCGACGCAGCGTTGCGGCGCGACCCACAATTCGATGCGCTGATTGTTGGCTTCGCTGCTCAGGTTGAAGCGGCCGTCGCCCAATTGATCTTCAATATACGGCACGGCAAGTGGCGGCTGACCTTCGCGGTCGATGACCATGCCTTTGCCGCTGACTTTGACGTTCCATTCCGGGCCGTGGCCGGTGGCGCGCAGGATCAGCAGTTTGAAGTTGGGGTCATCGCAGGCAGTGCCCGAGCGTTCGACGCGATACAGCTGCGTCAGATCGAGTCGATCACCGGCGACTTTGCCGCGAACGTCGGCAAACAGTTTGCCTTGCTCGTCGGCGAGGGTCGCGGCTTCCTGCAGAATGCTGGTGCCACCCATGTCATTGACGACGAGTTGGCGCTGATCCTGGCATGGCTGGAACACCAGTTTGCCGTCAGCGGCGGTCAGTTGCCCCTGCATCCGCGTCTGCCCGACGTGCGAGGCACTTTCTCGCTGGCCATCGAACAACTGGCAAGCGGCAAACAACGGCAGCAGGGCAACAACGACTAACGAACGGGCAACACGCATCTTCGGCTCTCCAGACAAGTGTCGCCACGTTACGCAGCCTGACCGTTCATCACAAGGGTTTAGCCCACGTGAAATGTCTGACCTGTCTGCAGGCCTTCGACACTCTTCGCGTAGGCCAGCGCCACATCCGCCGCAGGAACCGGCTTGTAACCACGGAAATACGGGGCGTAGCTACCCATGGCTTCCAGCAGTACGGTCGGGCTGATCGAGTTCACTCGCAAGCCGCGTGGCAGTTCGATGGCCGCTGCGCGGACGAAGCTGTCCAGCGCACCGTTGACCAGTGCTGCCGAGGCACCGCTGCGGATCGGATCGTGGCTGAGTACGCCGGTGGTGAAGGTGAACGAGGCGCCATCGTTGGCGAATTCGCGGCCGATCAGCAGTAGATTGACCTGGCCCATCAGTTTGTCTTTGAGACCGAGGGCGAAGCTGTCTTCATTCATCTCACCAAGCGGGGCGAAGGTCACGTTGCCCGCCGCGCACACCAGTGCATCGAACTTGCCGGTCTGTTCGAACAGTTTGCGGATCGATGCGCTGTCACTGATATCGACATTGAAATCGCCGCTTTTGCGACCGATACGAATGACTTCGTGGCGTTGCGACAGTTCTTTGTCCACGGCCGAACCGATGGTGCCACCAGCGCCTATCAACAGAATTTTCATCGAGCCGTACCTCAAGTGATTGAACGAGGCTTCAGTCTAGAGTGGTTTTTTCTGCGGATAAGCGCGCTAATAGGCAACCTTTGGTTTTCAACTGGAAACAATCCATGAGCGAGATGGATGATCTGGCGGCGTTCGCGGTGTTGATCGAAGCGGGTAGTTTTACCCTGGCGGCGCAGCAATTGGGCTGCAGCAAGGGCCAGCTGTCCAAACGCATCAGCCAGCTCGAAGCGCAGTTTTCCGTGGTGTTGCTGCAACGCACCACTCGACGCTTGAGCCTGACCGCTGCCGGCGCAGCATTGTTACCACAAGCGCAGGCGCTGGTCGTTCAGGTGGAAAGGGCGCGTCAGGCCTTGGCGCGGTTAAAGGACGATATGGCCGGACCGGTCCGCATGACGGTGCCGGTGTCGTTGGGCGAAACCTTCTTCGATGGTTTATTGCTGGAGTTCTCGCATCAATACCCCGATGTGCAGATCGAACTGGAGCTGAACAACAGTTATCGCGATTTGTCCCGGGACGGCTTTGATCTGGCGATCCGCAGCGAGGTGGCCAATGACCAACGACTGGTGGCCAAACCGTTGCTGGCCTGGCAGGAAATGACCTGCGCCAGCCCGGCTTATCTCGAGCGTTTCGGTGAACCGCTGACACCGCAAGCACTGGCCGAACATCGCTGTTTGCTCAACAGCCACTACAGCGGGCGCGAGGAATGGCTGTATCACCAGCAGCATGAATTGCTGCGGGTTCGCGTGTCAGGACCGTTTGCCAGCAACCATTACAACCTGCTCAAGAAAGCCGCGCTCAGCGGCGCTGGTATCGCGCGATTGCCTTCCTACTTGCTGCAGGCGGAATTGGCTGACGGCCGATTGCGCTGGCTCCTGCGTGATTATCAGACACGACGCATGCCGATGTACCTGGTGCATCCGTATCAGGGCGGACTGCCGAAACGCACGCAGGTGCTGGCGGATTACTTGATCGGCTGGTTCAAGCGCAGTGGCGAAGCGCTGGATCGCCTCCAGCGCTGAACCGTTCCTTTGTAGGAGTGAGCCTGCTCGCGATAGCGGAGTGTCAGTCGCGGATGAGTTACCTGACACACCGCTATCGCGAGCAGGCTCACTCCTACAGGGATTTTGCTTAGCGGGAAAGACGGCGGGCGATCAGATGATCAATCGACAACTTGCCCGGCCCGGTCGCCATCAGGTACAGCAGCACCGCCGCCCAAGTGCCGTGAGTCGGATACGCATCGGGATACACAAACAGTTGAATGGTCATGGTCATCCCCAACAGCGCCAGTGCCGAAAACCGCGTGGCGAAGCCGATCAGGATCAGCAGCGGAAAAAAGTGCTCGGCAAACGCCGCCAAGTGCGCGGCAATCTCTGGCGACAGCAGCGGCACGTGGTATTCGCTTTTGAACAACGGAATGGTCGAATCGGCCAGACGTGGCCAGCCGACTTGAAAGGAGCCATCGATCAGATCGATCGCCAAGCCTTCAACCTTGGTCTGCCCTGACTTCCAGAACACGGCGGCAATCGAGAAACGTGCAATGAAAGCGATCACGCTGAGAGGGATTTTTTCCAGCAGCGTGATGGCACGGGCAATAAGCGTTTTCATGGCAGTTCCTTGTTATGCAAGTGGGTGATGGCGTTACGCGTGATCAGCAGGCCGAGGGTTTGCCCGAGATCGAATTCAGGACTGTTTTCGGCCGCTGTCAGTAGCGCTTGGCCGTCGATCAGGTGGCGGATAAACATGCTGGCGCCGGGCTCAAGGGCGAACACTTCGACGTCCAGACCATTGCGCAGAACCAGAGCGTGTTGCCGCCGATTGATCTCGATGCCTTCCAGCGTCGCGTTCTGTTGATGCACTGCCCAGATCGCAACCACGGCATAAACCGAATCGAGCAAGTGCAGCGATGGATGAAGTGCTAGGCAGAGTTCGCTCAAGGTGTGTGGGGAGGCTAGCGCTGCGGTGATTTGCTCTTGTCGCACCGGCTCGGCATCGGCGGCGTGATAGGCCTGTGTGCGCAGGTGCTCAAGGCGCGCGACATCGGCCAGGTAAGGCACGCTGGAGGCCGGCTCGAAGGCGTCGATGAAATCCGCGAACGCTTCGCCATAGCGACTCATCAACGGACTTTGTGGCGGCTGCTGCTGGACGAAAATAGCCGCCATGGCGCGAAAGAATTCAGCGCCGACCAATTGCGCCACCACCGGATAACTGTCTCTCAACGCATTGATCAGCGAGCCCTGCACGTTGTTGCGATACACCGCGAAACGGCTCGCCGGATCAGCGCCGTTGGCGCTACACAAACCTTCTGGGCAGGGCAGTCGCGTGTCGATGAGTGCCGCCGCGAAAGCGCGTTGAGTGCTCATGTGCGTGCTCCGGCATCCAGCAAAAGCGCATCAGCTTTCCGAGCTTCCGCCAGTAGCACCGCAAACGCCGGCACTTGATTGTCGCGCTCGATCAACGTCGCCACCGGGCCGATGCGTTGCAGCACTTGCCGGTACAACCCCCAGACGGCTTGATCGATCGGCGCGCCGTGATCGTCGATCAGCAAGCGATCGCCAAGGCTGTCGCTATCTTCGGCAAACCCGGCCAGATGAATTTCACCCACCGTGTGTAATGGCAGCGCATCGAGATACACCAGCGGATCGCGCTGATGGTTCACGCAAGAAACGTAGACATTGTTGACGTCCAGCAGCAGGCCACAGCCGCTGCGGCGGATGACCTCGGCGATGAAATCTGCCTCATCGAGGGTTGAGCTTTGAAACGCCAGACAGGTTGCCGGATTCTCCAACAGCATTGGCCGTTTGAGCGTGTTCTGCACTTGATCGATATGCTCGCAGACGCGATTCAACGTCGGCGTGTCATAGGCCAGCGGCAACAGATCATTGAGAAACACCGGGCCATGGCTCGACCAGGCCAGATGTTCGGAAAAGGCTTGCGGTTGATAGCGCTGAATCAGCTCGGCAAGGCGTTGAAGATGTTGTTTATCCAGCGGCCCTTCAGCGCCGATGGACAAGCCGACACCGTGTAGCGACAGCGGATACTGCTCGCGGATCAAACCGAGAAAATGATGAAACGGACCGCCGGCCACCATGTAGTTTTCGGCGTGGACTTCGAAGAAACCGATGTCCGGTTGTGAGCCGAGCACTTCACGAAAGTGCTCGGTCTTGAGTCCCAGCCCGACACGGGACGGGAGCCCGGTGCGGGCTGCCTGAGTGCGGGATTGGGCATGGTCATTAATAGTGAACATGATCGTCACTCAGGCAGGCCAACGATCAGGACTTGGCTTTGAAGGCTTCCAGCTGGCCGAAACCGGTCGGCGAAGTCTTGCTCTCAGTGGTGGCGCAGGTGCCTTTCGGAACGAGTTTCCAGGCGTTGGCCTGATAGTCCATTTTCGACGTGCCGGCACAGGTGGTGCCTGCGCCTGCGGCGCAATCGTTGTGACCTTTCATGGCCACGCCGAAGCATTTTTCCATGTCGGCGTCTGCGGCATGGACGGTCGATACAGCAGCCATGCTCAGGGCAGAACCGAGGGCCAGAACCAGGGCGGTGGCGGACAGGGTGCGAGTGGTAGCAGTCATGATGTTTCTCCAGTCTTGGTCAGGGTTTTTACAAGCGCGTTTGCGCTTGCTTGTCCCTCTAGAGAAACGAGGTGGCGTTGCGTTACAGCCCGCTCAAAATCTTTTTGGAAAAACGCAAAACCCTGTAGGAGTGAGCCTGCTCGCGATGGCGTCATGTCAGATACTGGCGATGTTGAATGACACGACGCCATCGCGAGCAGGCTCACTCCTGCAAGGGATTTTTGGAGAATCTGAAATCGTGCAGGCACAAAAAAACGGCCCGAAGGCCGTTTGTTTGTTTGGCGACATGCATCAACCGCCGAGATACGCCTCGCGTACTTTCGGGTCGGTCAGCAGTGCTTCACCGGTGCCTTGCATGACCACGCGGCCGTTCTCCAGAACGTAGGCACGGTCGGCGATTTTCAGCGCCTGGTTGGCGTTCTGCTCGACCAGGAACACCGTTACACCGTCCTTGCGCAGCTGTTCGATGATGTCGAAGATCTGCTGGATGATGATCGGTGCCAGGCCCAGCGACGGCTCGTCGAGCAGCAGCAGCTTGGGCTTGCTCATCAGCGCACGGCCGATGGCGAGCATTTGCTGTTCACCGCCGGACATGGTGCCGCCGCGCTGGTTGAAGCGTTCTTTCAGGCGCGGGAAGAGGCCGAGGACCTTGTCCATTTGCTCCTGATAGTCGCCCTTGTCGGTGAAAAAACCGCCCATGGACAGGTTTTCTTCAACGGTCAGGCGGGCAAACACCCGACGACCTTCCGGCACCACCGCAATGCTCTTGCGCATGATTTGCGACGAGTCCTGGCCGACCAGTTCCTCACCCATGTAGCGGATGCTGCCGCTGTGCGCTTGCGGCGAACCGCAAAGCGTCATCAGCAGCGTCGACTTGCCGGCACCGTTGGCGCCGATCAGGGTCACGATCTCACCCTGACGGACTTCGACGTTGACGCTGTGCAGGGCCTGGATCTTGCCGTAGAAGGTGGAAACGTTTTCGAACTGCAGCATTTACGCTTCCCCCAGGTAGGCTTTGATCACTTCAGGATTGTCGCGGATCTGTTCCGGCGTGCCGTCGGCCAGAGGCGTGCCCTGGTTGATCACGACGATGTGGTCGGAAATGCTCATGACCAGTTTCATGTCGTGTTCGATCAACAGCACGGTGACGTTGTGCTCCTCACGCAGCACGCTGATCAGCGCCTTGAGGTCTTCGGTTTCCTTCGGGTTCAGGCCGGCGGCCGGTTCGTCGAGCATGAGGATCCGCGGACGGGTCATCATGCAGCGGGCGATTTCCAGACGCCGTTGCTGACCGTAGGCCAAGGTGCCGGCGGTACGGTTGGCGAACTCCTTGAGGTTGACCTTTTCCAGCCAGTACTCGGCAAATTCCATGGCCTCGCGCTCGCTTTTGCGGAACGCCGGGGTCTTGAACAGGCCGGCCAGGAAGTTCGTGTTCAAGTGACGGTGCTGGGCGATCAACAGGTTCTCGACCGCCGTCATGTCCTTGAACAGGCGCACGTTCTGGAAGGTGCGCACCACGCCTTTGAGGGCGATCTTGTGGCCCGGCAGGCCTTGAATCGGCTCGCCGTCGAGCAGGATGCTGCCACCGGTAGGCTGATAGAAACCGGTCAGGCAGTTGAACACGGTGGTCTTGCCCGCGCCGTTCGGCCCGATCAAGGCAACCACTTGTTTCTCTTTGACGGTCAGGGCCACGCCGTTGACCGCCAGCAAGCCGCCGAAGCGCATGCTCAGGTTCTCAACTTTTAAGATCTCGCGGCTCATTTTCGCAACTCCATGTGTGGGCGTTGCATCGGCAGCAGACCTTGTGGACGCCAGATCATCATCAACACCATCAGGGCACCGAACATCAACATGCGGTACTCGCTGAACTCACGCATCATTTCCGGCAACAGGATCATTACCACGGCGGCCAGAATCACACCCAACTGCGAGCCCATGCCACCCAGCACCACAATGGCGAGGATGATTGCCGACTCGATGAAGGTGAACGATTCCGGGGTCACCAGACCCTGACGGGCAGCGAAGAAGCTACCGGCGAAACCGGCGAACGCAGCACCGAGGGTGAACGCCGACAGCTTGATGATCGTTGGATTCAGACCCAGTGCGCGGCAAGCGATCTCGTCTTCACGCAGCGCTTCCCACGCACGGCCGATCGGCATGCGCAGCAGGCGGTTGATGACGAACAGCGCCGCCAGCGCCAGCAACAACGCTACCAGGTAAAGGAAAATCACCTTGTTGATCGAGTTGTATTGCAGGCCGAAATACTCGTGGAAGGTTTGCATGCCTTCCGCCGCTTTACGTTCGAAGGTCAGACCGAAGAACGTTGGTTTCTCGATGTTGCTGATGCCGTTCGGACCGCCAGTGATGTCGGTCAGGTTACGCAGGAACAGACGGATGATCTCACCGAAACCAAGGGTCACGATCGCCAGATAGTCACCGCGCAGACGCAATACCGGGAAGCCCAGCAGGAAGCCGAACGTCGCCGCCATCAGACCGGCAATCGGCAGGCAGATCCAGAAGCTCAGGCCGTAGTAGTGCGACAGCAATGCGTAGCTGTAAGCACCCACGGCGTAGAAGCCGACGTAACCGAGGTCGAGCAGACCGGCCAGACCGACGACGATATTCAGGCCGAGGCCGAGCATCACGTAAATCAGGATCAGCGTCGCGATGTCCACTGCGCCACGGGAGCCGAAGAACGGCCACACCAGCGCCACCAGGATCAGCGCAATGATGAAATAGCGCTGGGTGGTTGGCAGGGTGAGGAAGTTGCTCGCCTTGGCCGGGATCAGCGGCAGGCCCGGCGACGCACGCCAGGCTTTGCTGATCTGCTGGTTGAACAGCACGCGCAGGAACATCAGCACCGAACAGATGGCGATGGTCGCCAGCACGGTCGGGCTGGTGTTGTGCACTTCCAGGTTGATGCCGACGATGGTCAGTTTCAAACCGAGTACCGGGTAGGCCACGGCCCACACCAGCAAGGCACTGAACAGTGCCTGTTTAAGATTCCTAGTCATACTTTCTCAACCTCCGGACGGCCCAGAATGCCGGTCGGACGGAACAACAGCACCAGAACCAACAAGCCGAAAGCCACGACGTCCTTGTACTGGTCGCCGAAGATATCGGCACCAAAGGCTTCCGCCACCCCAAGCACCAACCCACCGAGCATGGCGCCGGGGATGCTGCCGATGCCGCCAAGTACCGCAGCGGTGAAGGCTTTGAGGCCGACGAGGAAACCGGCGTTCGGGTTGATCACCCCGTATTGCATGCTCAGCAGTACAGCCGCAACGGCTGCCAGCGCGGCACCAATGACGAAGGTCAGGGCGATGATGTTGTTGGTGTTGATGCCGAGCAGGTTGGCCATCTTGATGTCTTCGGCGCAGGCGCGGCAGGCGCGACCCAGGCGAGAGCGGGAGATGAACAGCGTCAGGCCGAGCATGGCGATCAGGGTCACCACGAACACCACGATTTGCATGTAGGAAATCAGCACTTCTTGTGCGCCACCTGGGCCGAAGGCAATGTTGCCCGGAATCAGGTTGGGGATAGCTTTGTCCTTGGAGTCTTGCGCCAGCAGAACCGTGTTCTGCAGGAAGATCGACATACCGATCGCGGAAATCAGCGGGATCAGACGGTTGCTGCCGCGCAGGGGGCGGTAGGCGATCCGTTCGATGCTGTAACCGTAGGAACTGGTGACGACGATGCTGGCGATGAACGCCGCAGTCATCAACAGCGGGACACTGTCGAGTCCCATCATGGTCAACCCGGCGATGGCGATGAACGCCACGTAGGAGCCAATCATGTACACCTCGCCGTGGGCGAAGTTGATCATTCCAATGATGCCGTAAACCATCGTGTAGCCGATGGCGATCAAGGCATACATGCTGCCAACGTTCAGGCCGTTAACCAGCTGTTGGAAGAAGTGATAGATGTCAGGCATTACAGCGCTCCTAAAAACCTGATACGCATTTCACTGGTGGAGTCATTTTCCCGCCCGGCCCCGTGGATCTTTATCCACTTCGAATCCGGGTTTTGCCAGCGAACCGCTGATGACGGTTTTGAGATTTTCAGGTGGGGAGACTGGCGGATCACGCCAGCGCGGCCCAATACATTCGTAAAACAAAGCCCACGGCACGCCGTGGGCTTTATTGGCAGTCAGTCAGGCAGCGCCTTACTGAGGCGATACTTCAGTTTTAGGTTTGCCGTTGTGCCACTCGTAAACCACGAATTTGAAGTCTTTCAGGTCGCCCTTGGCGTCGAAGCTCAGGTCGCCAGTCGGGGTCTTGAAGGTACCGGCGTGAATGGCTTCAGCCACTTTGGTCGCGTCTTCGGATTTGGCTGCCTTGATGCCTTCGGCAATCACTTCAACCGCCGAGTAGGACGGGAACACGAACGGACCGCTCGGATCTTCTTTCTTCGCTTTGAAAGCATCGGCCAGGGCGATGTTGGCTGGATCCTGGTCGAAGGATTTCGGCAGGGTCACCAGCAGGCCTTCAGACGCGTCCTTGGCGATCTGGGTGATCGAGTCGTTGCCCACGCCTTCCGGACCCATGAACTTGGCTTTCAGGCCTTTTTCCTGGGCTTGACGCAGGATCAGACCCAGCTCTGGGTGGTAGCCGCCGTAGTAAACGAAATCGACGTTGGCTTGCTTGAGTTTGGCGATGATCGCCGAGAAATCTTTGTCGCCGGCGTTGACGCCTTCGAACACGGCAACCTTGGTGCCTTTCTTCTCGAGAGTCGATTTCACCGCGGTGGCGATGCCTTCACCGTACTGCTGTTTGTCGTGCAGTACGCCGACGATTTTCGGTTTCACGTGATCGGCAATGTAGTTACCGGCGGCAGGGCCCTGGGCGCTGTCGAGACCAATAGTACGGAAGATCATTTTGTAACCACGGGCGGTGATGTCCGGGCTGGTGGCAGCCGGGGTGATCATGATCACGCCTTCGTCTTCGTAGATGTCCGAAGCCGGTTGAGTGGAGCTGGAGCACAGGTGACCGACCACGAACTTGACGCCGTCGTTGACGACCTTGTTCGCGACCGCTACCGCTTGTTTTGGATCGCAGGCATCGTCGTATTCAACGGCTTCGAGTTTCTTGCCGTCGACGCCGCCCTTGGCGTTGATTTGCTCGATGGCCATTTTTGCGCCACTGAACTGCATGTCGCCGTACTGGGCTACTGGACCGGTTTTAGGGCCGGCGATACCGATTTTGATGGTGTCAGCTGCGAACGAATGGCTGGCAACCCCGGCCAGAACCATAGCGGCAAACAGTTTGGAAATCTGCTTAGTAGCCTTAGTCATAGTGCTCCACTCTTACTGTTGTAATTTTTTTGAGTTCTGGCGCCGTAGCAGCAGAACCGGGTCAGATATCTTTGCGATACCCTCCGGATATGCCCCCGGCAACTGTACCGGTACAGTGTAGAGCGCCGGTTGTCAGCCTGGGAAGCGGGCGCCGAGGGGCAAAACTTGGGGGTGTCGCATTTTTGAATGAAAAAGACAGAATTGCGGCGGGGCGTTCGTGGGCATATAGCCCAATCAGCAGCATTCCTTGGCTTTCCTGCTCTTTTCGTTCGGTGCAGCCTTTTGCAACCGGGTTTTGCTGGCGGACCACCAACGTTATTATTCGCGTCGATTTCTTTTCCGGACAGCACCCATGAATCAAGAACCTAGCACCCTCTATGCCAAGCTGCTTGGTGAAACCGCATCTATTACCTGGAAAGAGTTGGAGCCGTTCTTCGCCAAGGGTGCCCTATTGTGGGTCGACCCTGACCTGGATTTGATCGCGGCTGCTGAGGCCGTAGCGTCGGACGAAGGCGAGAAAGTCGCTGCCTGGCTGGCCGAAGACAAGGTCGCCAAGCTCTCTGAAACGCGGGCGCTGGATCTTTTCGAGCGCGATCCTTCGTTGTGGGCGGTGGTGGTTTCGCCGTGGATTCTGATCCAGGAAAGGGCAGTCGCTTCTGACGTTGCACCTTGATGGTGCGACCTGTCGTCAGCGAAAAGTGTGTAGCGGAGTAGCGTGATGGCACGTTGCCGTAGAGAAACACCACAAGCGCGGGCGGCCTCACGGTGACGTAAACGTAACGGGAACAGTTTAGTAAGCAGCCTAACGGCTGCTTAATTGTTTCTGGATGTTGGAAAGGCTGAAATCTTCAGTGAATTTCAAGGCCTCTTCGCGAGCAGGCTCGCTCCCACATTGGAATGTATTCCCCTGTGGGAGCGAGCCCGCTCGCGAATGGGGCGACTCGTTCTCAGATCAGACCGAGAACGACTTCCCGGTATGGTTATTGAGGGAAATAACCTTGGTCTTGCCAATCCGGTGACGATAGATCTCGCGCAGGTACTTGATCGACTTCTTCACGCAATCACGCGACAAACGAATGTCATTGATCGAAACAAACTTCTCTTTGTCGTTGATCAGCTCGCGGTACTTCTTCTCGTACATCGGCTTGATCGCGTACCAGTTGGTATCGAGGATCTTCGCCGGGTTCTCGAACTCGTTGAGCAGGTCATCGATGCGGTCTTCGTCGAACTCTTCGTTAATGATGAAATCGAGGATCGAGTTGTCCAGGGTCTCGTCGAAGCGGTACGGGTTCTTCGCGAAGCAACGTTTGATAAACGCGACGATCAGGGTCAGGAAGTCGTCCGACAGGCACGGGCTCTTCGCAATCAGCGTGGTCAGCGACAGGTTGGCCGAGGCGCCGATTACCAGTGCGTAACGCTTGAGCGTGGTGTTGGGGAACAGGCTGTTGAGGTGGGTCTTCAACCGATTCAGGTCCATGTACGACAGTTTGTAGTCTTTCGGCAGCGAGACGATCGAGACCACCGACGAGCAATTCTTGAAGAAGTGCAGATCGTGCAGGGCGGCGGCGTCGTAGTCGGAATTCTTGTACTGCTCAAGCGAAGCGCGATAACGCTTGGACTCGATCGGCAACAGGCTGATGCCTTCAATCGCCTGCGTCACTTTGTTGAAGTGCGGCAGGTCGATCGAGCGGAAGAACAGGTCGTCGATGTTCAGGCGCTGCGGCTCTTTGTCGAACACCTTGAACTTGTCGCTGCTCGGCGGCGGGGTTTCTGGCACCACCGATTCGGCGTAGGCAATCGCCACCGGGCCGGCCAGGCTCATGAACAAGTCGTTGGCGTCGAGGCGAATGGTTTCGCCAATGTCGATGCCGGCGCGGCGGAAGTAGTTCTGGTCGTAGTCAGTGGTGACTGCCTGCGCCGTCAGAATGTTGAAGATCTGCTGCGAGATGTACTGGTTGGCGTGTTTCTCCATCGCATTGACATCAATGTTCTGGATGTTGCCGTCATCGCTCTCTTCGGCGTAACGCATGATGTCGTTGGAGATCAGCATCATCGCGTTCCATGGGCGGATACGACCCATGACGCTGGCTTCGCTGCTGTCTTCATTGGCGAAGTTGTAGGAGAAATCCCATTCTTCCGAGAGGTATTTGCACAGCAGGCGACCGGCGTTGATGTGCAGCGCCTCGGACATTTCGCTGCGGTGATCGGAAATGTTCGGCAGCACGCAGATGCCGCTGGTGAAGATCGGTTCGAACACGAACGAATGACCGCTCTTGCCGTCATGTTCGTCCATCGGCTTGGTGTCGAACGTCTTGTTCATGTACGAGTGCTGCTGGGCCAGACCGAATTCCGACGCCATGCCGGAACCGGTACCGCCGCCGGCACTGAAGATCGAGAAGTACAGGCGCGACTGGTTGGCCTTGATGCCACAGCTGTCGATCAGGTACGAGTGGATCATTTTCCAGTCTGGGCTGGAGAAGCGCTGGGTGTCCTTGTTGAGGATGATCTTCGCCAGGTACTGGCCGAGGATCGGCGCGTTACCGGCGCCACCGGCGTGGACTTCGGACAAGTCCATGATCTTCATTTTGCTGTAGTCGCGCAGGAAGCCGCTTTTCTCGCCCTTGCGCGAGAACCGGATACGCCCGGCGATGTCCTTGTCGAGGTCGCCGAGCATCACCAGCGGTTCGACCAGGAACACCGGTTTGGTCGATTTGTTCGGGCCGATGCGCAGGTTGTTCTTGATCCACTGCGCCGGGCTGTAGCCCTTGTCGGCCAGTCGGCGATCCGCCGCGCGGTCTTCGTTGTTGAATTCGTTGAGGTAGAACTTGCGCGCGTTGTACACCAGTTCCGCAACATCGAGGGCGATGTTCGAGCCGCAGCGACCGAGGCCGATCAGGCACACCGAGGGGAATTCCTGATCGTTATGCTGTTCGTTGTCGCCTTCCAGGTGCGGTGGGCGCGGGAACACCAGATCGCGCAGGCCGTCGAGGTTGTCGAGGATGCGGTCGGTATTGGTTTCGGTGAAGTACAGGTATTGCTGAGTCGACAGCGGGCGCGACGGGACCAATGGCTTCGACGATGACGGGCTGTTGGCGGCGGGGCTCAAAGTCAGATCGGATACCGCAGTGGCGGGATTATTTTTAGAAGTCATTGTGCGCCATATACCTGGACTGGTTGGCTCGCTGGCCTTTGCCTACGAACCTCACGGAATAAGATCTCGCGTCTTTTGTGCGCGAATTGAGCCCGAGCATCAGGGTTTTGGCCTGACTGTCGCTGGGGGGAATCCTTTCCTGATCGTTGATGAATCGGCCATTATTCGGCGATCTTTAATCGAAAAGAGGCAAAATGATGTCAACGCTACCTTCGTTGGGGTTCGCCGGAATCGGTCTGATGGGCCTGCCCATGTGCCGGCGTCTGTTGGCAGCGGGTTACCCGCTGACCGTGTGGAACCGCAACCCGGCCAAGTGCGCGCCACTGGTCGAGGCCGGTGCCCGGCAGGTGGTGAGTCCGGCTGAACTGTGCGAACACGCCGACGTGGTGATGTTGTGTCTGGCCGATACGGCGGTGGTTCGCGAGGTGGTGTTTGGCGCTGGCGGTATCGCCGAAGGCGCGAAAAACGGCCAGTTGCTGGTGGATTTTTCCAGCCTTGAACCGACGGCTACTCGCGAAATGGCGGCGCAACTGCTGGAGAAAACCGGCATGGCCTGGCTGGACTCACCGGTGTCCGGCGGCGTGGTCGGCGCCGAGGCGGGCAGTCTGGCGATCATGGTCGGTGGTGAGGCGGCGGATCTTGAACGCGTGCGCCCAGTGCTGCTCAACCTAGGTCAGCGCGTCACGCACATGGGCGGCATCGGCGCGGGGCAAGTGACCAAGGCCTGCAACCAGATGATCGTCGCCTGCAATGCGCTGGTGATCGCCGAGGTGGTGGCGCTGGCCGAGCAGTCCGGCGTCGATGCGAGCCTGATCGCCGAAGCGTTGGCCGGTGGATTTGCTGATTCGAAACCGTTGCAGATACTCGCACCGCAAATGGCCGAAAGCCGCTTCGAGCCAATAAAGTGGCACGTACGCACCTTGCTCAAGGATCTCGATACGGCAGTGAAGTTTTCCCGCGAACAAGGCTCGGCGACACCGATCAGCGGATTGGCCGCACAATTGATGCGCCTGCATGGGGCGCAGGGCTTTTTGGCGCAGGATCCAGCGACACTGGTGCAAATGTACCGCGCGCCAGAATCAACGGATTGAGCGCGTGTGAATGTTTGCGCTGATTGATTTCTTCCAGCACCGGGCGCAGCTCGTCCAGCGGTACCGGGCGGCTGAGCAGGTAACCCTGAATGAAGTCGCAGCCCGAGCGTTCAAGAAATTCGTATTGCTCCAGGCTTTCCACGCCTTCGGTGACCACCTGCAAATGCAGGGTGTGCGCCATGACGATGATCGCCTGGACAATCTCCATGTCGGCGGTTGCCGTGGGAATGTCGAGGATGAACGAGCGGTCGATCTTCAAGGTGTTGAGCGGCAGGCGCTTGAGGTAAGCCAGCGACGAGTAGCCAGTGCCGAAGTCGTCGATCGACAGCGACACACCGAGCGCGCGGATCTGCCGCAGCAGCACCAGGGTGTTGGCGATGTTACCCATCAACGCGTTCTCGGTGACTTCCAGTTCCAGCCGTTCCGGCGCGACACCGGCAGTGCGCAAGGCACTTTCGATTTCAGTGGCCAGTTCTTCCCGGGCGAGATTGAGCGGCGAGCAGTTCCAGGCGATTTTCAGCTCTTCGCAGCCATGCCGTGACAGTTCACCCAGATCCTTGCAGGCGCGGCGCAGCACCCAGTTGTCCAGTTCGGCGATCAGGCCGTTGTTTTCGGCAATCGAGATGAAACGATCCGGGGTCAGCAAGCCATGCAGCGGATGCTGCCAGCGAATCAATGCTTCAAGCTTGGTGACGCGGCCGGTTTTCAGTTCGAAGATAGGTTGGTAATACAGCATCAAACCGTTTTCTTCGCGCAGGGCATGGCGCAGTTCTTCTTCCAGTTGCAGCTCGAAGCTGGCGCGGGTCTTGAGGTTGGAACTGAAAAAATGCAGGCCATTACGCCCCGCGCCTTTGGATTGATACAACGCCAGATCGGCGTGCTTGAGCAGTTCCTCGCAGGTGCTGCCGTCCTCCGGAAACAGACTGATGCCGATGCTGGTGGTCATCACCATGCGACGTCCGGCCAGTTCGATCGGCTCCTTCATCTTGAGCATGATGCGCTGGGCCATGTTGCGGGCTTCTTCGCGGTCATGCAGGTTGATGAGGATGCAGAACTCGTCGCCGCCGAAGCGCGCGACCACGTCTTCATGGCTGCGCACCGAACCTTTGATGTGATTGGCGATGACCTTGAGCAACTCGTCACCGGCGTCATGGCCGAGGCTGTCGTTGATCCGCTTGAAGTGATCGATGTCGAGAAACATCACCGCGAGCATGCCGCCTTCGCTGGTTTTCTGGCTGAGTTTCTCGGCGAATATCTGGTTGAAACCGCGACGGTTGATCAGGTTGGTCAGTGCGTCGTAGTTGGCCGCTTGTTGCAGCGACATGCGCGCCTGATCGAGCTGGCTGAGCAGGGCGTTGACGCGGCGCAGGTCCTCTTCTTTGTTCTGCAGTTTCTTGTCGGCCAGCGCCGCACTGATCGCACTGCCAAGGATCAGCAGGATGATCAGCGCCACGGTCAGGCCCAGTTGCAGATGCCCGTTATCGCCGCCGCTCGCTGTCAGGCCTCCCTCGGGAAGAACCAGATCCAGCGCAGCCATGCCGGTGAAATGCATGCTGATGATGCCGGCGCCGAGAATCAGCGCAGCGCTGTACTTGAGCAACTGATGCGCCACGCCGCCGCCTTCGCTCAGATAGCGGGCCACCCACAGCGCGGCGAAACTGGCGCCGATGGCGATCGTCACAGACAGCGCGAACAGTCCTGGTTGATAGTAGGCGGTGGCGCTCGACTTCATCGCCGCCATGCCAACGTAATGCATGCCGGCGATGCCCAGGCCGATGACAAACGCGGTTTTCAAGCAATGCAATGCACTCGGCTGCGCTTCGCTCAGGGTTTGCATGGCCAGCCAAGAGGCGAGCAGGGCAATCAGCAACGAGAAAAGGGTGATGCCAAGGTCGTACTGAATGTCGATCGGTGTCTGGAAAGCCAGCATGCCGATGAAATGCATGGCCCAGATGCCGCCGGCCAGGCAGGTCGCGCCGATCCAGCGCCAGATCCGCCGCGACCCCGGATCTTCGGCATTTACAACGCGCTCAGCCATATCCAGAGTGGCGAAACTGGCTGCGCAGGCGACCAGATACGCAACCATCACCAGGAGAGGGTTGTGACTGCAATCGAGGATGACCTGCCCGCTCTCCGGCAGCTCGGTAACAAACTGCAAACCAAGCCACTCCATAGCATGCCCCATCTCTGAAGTCGTCCTGACTGCGCGGTGAACGCAGGCGAATGACTGGAGTATAGAGGCGGTTTTAGCCGTGCAAGGGGTAGTGGCACATTGGCGCTAATGATTTCGGCATTAGCGTCATAGCGATTGGCGCTAAAGGCTCAAGCGATCTGTTCGAAAGGAATTTGCGCCCAGTCCGGTTGCAGCGGCGGCAAGCCAAAACGCGCGCGGGCCTTATCGCAGTCGACATTCTGTTCGCCGTTTTCCCAGGACGATTCGAATTCACGGCAAGGGCTGGAGCGCAATTCGTAAATCGAGCACTTCACCTCGCTGCCGACTTCGCCGACCAACGCCGTGCAGCGCGGCGATTTGCAGTCGGTGCCGTTCATCGCCACCCGACTGGGGCTGATTTGCGTGACCAGTTCATCGGGCACCGTGCCGCCGGAGGAAGCGCACTCACCCCAGAAAAAAGACACGCGAAAATGGGAACAGCAGGCACCGCAATTCAGACACGGACTGACTTCGGACATGGGCGGGGGTATCAAAGGGATTGATCGGGAGATCCGGACGGATCCGGCGGCCATTCTAGGCTTTGCCGCAGACTTGGGAAGGGGGGCGCGAAACTATTTTTTTGTGGCAAGGTTTTGCCGCAAAAGCCCCGGTTTCAGGGGGATTTCTGACTTATCAAGGGCTTACGTTTCGTTACAGTGCCATGGCCCGATATCAGGCAGACGAATGATCACAGACAGCCCCGTCATGCCTGACTAGATTGCAGGTTCCGGGCTCGGATGCGTTGGCAGTGAAGCCCTATAACAATAAAGAGACGGACCCATGCAGAACTCGACCCAAGCGGCGAATGCCTGGCGCATTCTGTTCCTGCTGTTCCTCGCCAACCTGTTCAACTTCTTCGACCGCACCATTCCGGCGATCATCATCGAGCCGATCCGCATGGAGTGGCACCTCAGTGACTTTCAACTGGGCATCGTCGGTACCGCATTCACGATTGTTTACGCGATTGCCGGGCTGCCGCTGGGGCGCATGGCCGACACCGGTTCGCGCAGCAAGCTGATGGGCTGGGGCCTGGCGACGTGGAGTGCACTGACGGCGGTCAACGGCCTGGTCGGCAGTTTCTGGAGTTTCCTGATCGTGCGCATGGGCATCGGCATCGGCGAGGCCAGTTATGCACCGGCGGCCAACTCGCTGATTGGCGATCTGTTTCCGGCGCATCGTCGGGCGCGGGCCATGGGCATTTTCATGTTGGGCTTGCCGCTGGGCCTGTTGCTGGCTTTCTTCACCATCGGCTGGATGGTCAAGGCGTTCGACAGTTGGCGCGCGCCGTTCTTTATTGCGGCGGTGCCGGGGCTGCTTCTGGCGATCTTCATGTTCTTTATCAAAGAGCCGAAGCGCGGCGCAGCGGAAACCGTGCAGGTCTCGCAAGAGAAGGTCGACAAGCCGATCCGGCGGATTCTGGCGGTGCCGACCTTTCTCTGGCTGGTGATGGCCGGGTTGTGCTTCAACTTCGCGACGTATGCCTGCAACTCGTTTCTGGTGCCGATGCTGCAGCGCTATTTCCTCATGCCGTTGCAGGAAGCAGCGGTGGCGACCGGGGTAATTGTTGGTGTGACCGGGCTGGTCGGGTTGACGCTGGGTGGCTGGATTGCTGACAAGATTCACCAGCGTGTGGCCAATGGTCGGTTGTTGTTCGCCGCGTTCAGTCTGATTATTTCGACGTTGTGCACGGCGTGGGCGCTGCATGCCGGCCGTATCGAAATTGGTGTGTTTGTCGCGGTGTTCAGTGTTGGTTGGCTGTTTGCCTACAACTTCTACACCTGTGTTTACACGGCGATTCAGGATGTGGTCGAACCACGTTTGCGGGCGACGGCGATGGCGTTGTTCTTTGCCGGGTTGTATCTGTTGGGCGGTGGTTTGGGGCCGGTGGTGGTCGGTGGCTTGTCCGATCACTTTGCGCATACCGCGATGGCGGCGGCGGGGGCTGAGCAGATGACCGAGGCGTTCAAGGCAGTCGGGCTGCATGATGCGATGTACCTGATTCCGGTGGCGCTGTTTCTGACGATGGTCTTTCTGTTTCTGGCGGCGCGGTGTTTTGTCCGGGATGCGCAGCGGATGAAGGAGGGGTTGGTTGCGGTGGTTGAGCCAGAGGTCGCAGCGGCGACGGCATGATGATCGTTCCCACGCTCTGCGTGGGAACGCAGCCCGGGACGCTCTGCGTCCCTTTCCGGAGCTGGAACGCGGAGCGTCCCCTGAGGCATTCCCACGCAGAGCGTGGGAACGATCTAAATCACAGGCAACAAAAAAGGCCCGCATCACTGCGGGCCTTTCTGTTTTCAGCGCTGGAGCAGGGCGGTTTAACCCGCCACCAACACCCGAATCGCTTCCAGACGCAACGCCGCTTTATCCAGCATCGCCAGACCCTGCTCACGCTGCTGGCGCAACGCGTCCAGTTCGCTGTCACGCACAGTCGGGTTGACCGCTTGCAACGCGGTCAGGCGCGCCAGTTCTTCGTCGGTGTCGGCCGCCAGACGGCGACGGGCCTCGGCCACGCGCTCGGCGTGACGCGGGGCGATCTTGTCTTCACCGGCGTTGATCCGTGGCGTCAACTGATCGCGCTGGGCCTGGATGAACTTGTTGGCGCTGGCGCGTGGCACGCTTTCCAGCTGATCGTTCAGCGTTTCGAACGAGACGCGTGGCGACAGATCGTTGCCATTGGCATCGAGCAGGCAGCGCAGAGCAGCTGGCGGCAGGTAACGGCCCAGTTGCAGCGAACGCGGCGCCACCACTTCGCTGACATACAGCAGCTCGAGCAGCACGGTGCCCGGTTTCAACGCCTTGTTCTTGATCAGCGCGACGGCGGTGTTGCCCATCGAACCGGACAGCACCAGGTCCATGCCGCCCTGCACCATCGGGTGTTCCCAGGTGATGAACTGCATGTCCTCGCGCGACAGCGCCTGGTTGCGGTCGTAAGTAATGGTCACGCCTTCGTCGTCGCCCAGCGGGAAACTGGCGTCGAGCATCTTCTCGCTCGGCTTGAGGATCAGGGCGTTTTCCGAATGGTCTTCGCTGTCGATGCCGAACGCGTCGAACAGGGTTTCCATGTAGATCGGCAGGGCGAACTGATCGTCTTGCTCGAGGATGTCTTCGACCAGCGCTTCACCTTCGCCGGCGCCGCCGGAGTTGAGTTCCAGCAGACGGTCACGACCGGTGTGCAGTTCGGCTTCCAGACGCTCACGCTCGGTGCGCGCTTCGTCGATCAGCGCTTGCCACTCGCTGTCGTCGGCTTCTTCGAGCAGCGGCAGCAGGCGCGGGCCGAACTGGTGCTGCAAGGCGTTGCCGGTCGGGCAGGTGTTGAGGAACGCGTTCAGCGCTTCGTGGTACCACTGGAACAGGCGCTCTTGCGGGCTGGTTTCCAGGTAGGGCACGTGCAGTTCGATGATGTGCTTCTGGCCGATCCGGTCGAGACGGCCGATCCGCTGCTCGAGCAAGTCCGGGTGCGACGGCAGATCGAACAGTACCAAGTGGTGAGCGAACTGGAAGTTGCGACCTTCACTGCCGATTTCCGAGCAGATCAGCACTTGCGCACCGAACTCCTCATCGGCGAAGTAAGCAGCGGCGCGGTCACGCTCAAGGATGTTCATCCCTTCATGGAACACCGTGGCCGGGATGCCGGAACGCACGCGCAGGGCGTCTTCCAGGTCCATCGCGGTTTCGGCGTGGGCGCAGATCACCAGCACCTTGGTGCGCTTGAGCATTTTCAGCTGATCGATCAGCCACTCGACGCGCGGGTCGAATTTCCACCAGCGTTCTTCTTCGCTGGCGTCCGGTTGCGCCTGGAAGCTGACTTCCGGGTACAGCTCGGCGTGTTCGCCCAGCGGCAGTTCGAGGTATTCGTCCGGGCACGGCAGCGGGTACGGGTGCAGTTTGCGCTCCGGGAAACCCTGCACGGCGGCACGGGTGTTACGGAACAGCACGCGGCCGGTGCCGTGGCGATCGAGCAGCTCACGCACGAGGCGGGCGCTGGCTTCGGTGTCGCCATCGTTGACCGCCGTCAGCAGCGCTTCGCCTTCGTTGCCGAGGAAACCCTGGATGGTTTTGTGCGCTTTGGCCGAGAGACGGCCCTTGTCGAGCAGTTCCTGCACGGCTTCGGCCACCGGGCGATAGTTGTCGCTCTCGGCGCGGAAGGCGGCCAGGTCATGGAAACGGTTCGGATCGAGCAGACGCAGGCGAGCGAAGTGGCTGTCCTGACCGAGTTGTTCCGGGGTCGCGGTGAGCAGCAACACACCGGGGATGGTTTCAGCCAGTTGCTCGACCAGGGTGTATTCCGGGCTGGCTTTTTCTTCGTGCCAGACCAGGTGATGTGCTTCGTCGACCACCAGCAGATCCCAGCCGGCAGCGAACAGCGCGTCCTGCGCTTTCTCGTCGTCGACCAGCCATTCCAGCGCAACCAGCGCCAGTTGGGTGTCTTCGAACGGGTTGCTGGCATCGCTTTCGATAAAGCGTTCTTCGTCGAACAGCGCGACCTGCAGGTTGAAGCGGCGGCGCATCTCCACCAGCCATTGGTGCTGGAGGTTTTCCGGGACGAGGATCAGCACGCGGTTGGCGCGGCCCGAGAGCAGTTGGCGATGGATCACCAGACCGGCTTCGATGGTTTTACCCAGACCCACCTCGTCCGCCAGCAATACGCGTGGTGCGATACGGTCGGCGACTTCACGAGCAATGTGCAGTTGATGCGCGATCGGTTGCGCACGCACGCCACCCAGGCCCCAGAGCGAAGATTGCAGCTGGCGGCTGGTGTGTTCGAGAGTGTTGTAACGCAGCGAGAACCACGCCAGCGGGTCGATCTGCCCGGCGAACAGACGGTCGCTGGCCAGACGGAACTGAATGAAGTTCGACAGCTGGGTTTCCGGCAGGGTGACGGCTTCGTTCTGCCCATTGAGACCGTGATAGACCATCAGGCCGTCGACATCGTCGACTTGCTGCACGGTCATCTTCCAGCCTTCGAAGTGGGTGATGCTGTCACCCGGCGAGAACCGCACGCGGGTCAGGGGCGCATTCCGTAGCGCGTACTGGCGGGTTTCGCCAGTGGCCGGGTAAAGCACGGTCAACAAGCGGCCGTCCTGTGCCAGAACGGTGCCTAAACCAAGCTCTGCTTCGCTGTCACTGATCCAGCGTTGCCCCGGTTGATACTGCTGCGCCATGCTGCCTGACTCCCACCTTGAAAAAGCGGGCTATCTTAACGGAATGAGGGCTTCAGGGCCAAAGATTACTGGGGAGGAGCTGCCGAAGGCTGCGATCTTTTGATCTTTGAGAACCCTTGAGGTTAGAGCTGTCTGATAAAGATCGCAGCCTGCGGCAGCTCCTACACGTGCCAAGTGCGTCACAGATTTACGACGGATGGCTCAAGGCGCCTTTGCCGCAGCCGATAGCCTGCTGACAGGAGACCCTTTATATGTTGCCACCGATGCTCCCCCTGAGCGCCGTGCCGATCACTTCCCAGCAGGATCCGATCCGCCAGCGGCCGGACATTCCTCCGGTGGTGCCGGTGCAGGAAAGCTCCAACGAAAGCACGATCGATCTGCAAAAACGCGATCCGGAAGAGGATCGATTGCTGGCGCGCGAAGAACAGCGTCGCCAGCAAGAACGTGATCGCCGTCGTCGCGAAGCCGATGAAGATCCGGAAGAACACCTGGCCATACCCGGTACCGAGTTGAACGCCGACAACACCGTGCCGGTGGTGCCGCTGATGGAAGATCAGCCGCGTCAGGGTTTGTGGGTCGATATCGAGATCTGATCTTCGGCTGGTCAGCGCTGGTGTGACGTTGCATTATTGACATGGTCCTGCCGGTGATGTGGCAGTTGTGATCCTTTACTGCGATGTACTGAACGCCATGAGCCAAGACGACAAACTGATCGACCTCAGCACTGAGCGCGCCAAGCGGGTGCATGACATAAAAGAGAAGCGCCTGAACGAAGTGCGCCAGGCTTTCGAGCAGGCGATGCCGTTGGGAAAAGCCAGGAAAAAGTCGAAAAACAAGCCGAAAAAGCGTTGATCTGCTCCTGCATCCTTTGATGCAGGTCATTTAATTCCCCTCCTTTATCTCCCTTCCTTGCTGGTATTGATCCCGGTCAATTTGTGCGCCTGTGTGTTTGGTAACTTAGGTCCATCGCAGCAGAGCAGGGGCCAGGAGGCCAGTCATGTTTTTCGATAACGTGGTGTTTGCCGGGGTCCTGACTGTAGGGCTGATGGTTCTGTTTTTTGCAGGGTTTGGATTTTTTATCTGGAAGGATGCGAATAAGCGCAAGAAGTGATTCTTCTGGATTGATGGGCACGCAAGGCATTTTGGGGCGACTTCGGTTGCCCCTTTTTTTTTTTGACTTGGCGGCCTTTGGGCCGACCATGTTCTTGGGGGGTTGGGTGTATATCCGTTTTTTCGGGTGTTGCCACTGGCGGTTTCGCCCTTACGGCGACTCACTTTTTTTCAAACGCCAAAAAAAGTAAGCAAAAAACGCTTGCTCCTACGTGCGGCCCGCTCGCTGGGGCTCGGGGTTCCTTCGCTGCGGGATCGATCCGGGCGCAGCGCCTACGGTTTGCTTCGCTGCACCTCCTCTCGCTGTGTTTGGCTGCGCCAAACGGTCGCTACGCTCCCACCCCCGGATCAATCCCTCCACTCAGCCTTCCGACGTCGCCTTACAGATCAAGATCAAGAGCAGGCGAGCTGACACTCGGCCTATTGAGTGGTGAAAAGCGGATGTTCGGCTTTGGAATTGTGGTGGATTTGCCCCTCACCCCAGCCCTCTCCCGAGGGAGAGGGGGCCGATTTGTGAGCCTTTCAGAATCTGAGTTCAACGCGATATCGCATGTCGGCGTGCCTCCCCCAAACACCGCGATCAGTCCCCTCTTCCTCCGGGAGAGGGCTAGGGTGAGGGGCTCTTGATCTGGCTTTTGATCTTGCTTCGGCTTTTGATCTTTTACCCCACCGTAGCGAGGGAACACTGAGCCTCAGCGAAGTGCCGTACGCCGGGGCAAAGCCTTAATTTGGGTTACCTTTTCGGCGTTTGAAAAAGGGACTCGCTGTAAGAGCGAAACCGCCAGCGGCAACCCCCGCAGCAACGGATATGCCCCCAAATTCCAAAACCCCAACCACAAAAAAAGGCGCGATCCTCTCGAATCGCGCCTTTCTCATGTACCGCTATCTATCAACTACCCAGCGCCTTCGACGCCAGCCAGAACAACCCGGCCGACAGCGCAACAGTCGCCGGCAAGGTCAACACCCACGCCAACAGAATGGTGCGAACCGTGCCACCCTGCAGGCCGCTCTTGTTGGCGACCATGGTGCCCGCCACGCCCGAGGACAGAACGTGCGTGGTCGACACAGGCAGACTGAAGATGTTGGCCATACCGATCAAACTGGCAGTAGTGATCTGCGCGGACATGCCCTGGGAGTAGGTCATGCCTTGCTTGCCGATCTTCTCGCCAATGGTCAGTACCACGCGCTTCCAGCCAACCATAGTGCCCAGGCCCAAAGCCAGTGCGACCGCCAGAATCACCCAGAACGGCGCGTATTCGGTGGTGGTGGTCAGGTCTTTGCGCAGCTTGTCGAGGTCAGCCTTTTCACGCGGTTCCAGCCCCGGCAGCTTGCCAACCTTCTTCGCGGTGTCGTCCAGGCAGAGCAGGTAACGACGCACTTCAATGCGGCTTTCCGACGACAGCGAGTGGTAGTCCGCAACACCTTTGAGGGTGTGCAGCAGGGCGCTGATGGTCGGTTCGGTCTGCTGCGGGTTGCAGCGGAATTTCTCCGGCAGGTCGCCTTCTACGCTCTTGCCCAGGGCCAGGAACTCACCCAGCGAATCGGCGTTGCGCTGGTAGAACTGGCTCAGGTGCAGGGTCGCATCGCGAGTACGTTCGATCTGATAGGTGGTGCTGTTCAGGTCGAGAACGAACTGCGCAGGCACGATACCGATCAGCACCAGCATGATCAGGCCGATGCCTTTCTGGCCATCGTTTGAACCGTGCACGAAGCTCACGGCCATGGCCGAGATCACCAGGACCAGACGGTTCCAGAACGGTGGGTGCTTCTTGTCGTCGATCTTGCGGCGCTGTTCCGGTGTCTTGTGCATCTTCGACAGCGGACGCCACCACTTCAGGCCGATCAGGATCAGCGCGGCGATCAGGAAACCGGCCATCGGCGAAAACACCAGCGAGGCGCCGATGTCGATCGCTTTCTGCCAGTTCACGCCGTCGGCCAATGGAATGTCGTTGATCAGGGCGTTGGCCAGGCCGACACCGAGGATCGAGCCGATCAAGGTGTGCGAGCTGGAAGCCGGGATACCGAAGTACCAGGTGCCCAGGTTCCAGGCGATTGCCGCGGCGAGCAACGAGAACACCATCGCCAGACCATGGCCGGTGTTCACATTGATCAGCAGTTCAACCGGCAGCAAATGGACGATGGCATACGCCACGCCAACGCCACCCAGCAGCACGCCGAGGAAATTGAACACACCGGAAAAGAACACCGCCAGGTGAGGCGGCATGGCTTTGGTGTAGATAACAGTGGCTACCGCGTTAGCGGTGTCATGAAATCCATTGATGAACTCGAAGGCGAGGACAAACGTCAGGGCGAGCAAGAGGCTCACAAGCACCCAAGCATCCAGTCCGCTGAATAAATCGATCATGAAGGTTTTCTGACCCGGTCGTAAGGGGGCGCGATTATGCCAGAAAAGACTGGAAATCGATCCCCTACCTGCTCATCGGTTACACACTTCTTCGATTTAATTTGTTGCAGCGCATGAAAACCTAGCGTTGCGCAGGGTTTTTCAAGTCATTGATTTAATTGATAAAAGCCTTTTTTCGTAGGCGATTTTACCGACGCGAAGAGGTCTCAAACGCTTGTCTGAAATATCTGTGAAACCTGTAGGACGCCCGTCCTCAGTCTGCCTGGCCGGGTGATGGCCGCTGCCCGCGGGTAGCGGGCGCGCAAGGCATCGTCGTTTCACCGCGCTTGTAACCGGTGCGGACGCAAACCTTCAAAAGATGCAAAAACCGTGGCTCAAGGCTCTTCGGCTTTGCGTTCCTTTTCGATCTTTTCGATTTCTTGCTTGAAGACCTGATCCTGAACGGTCGGGCGTTTACGCCACGCTTTGCGTTCCGGTTCTGGCTGAGCGGCGTAGGTGGTGACTTCCCCGCCGTAAACTTCCTTGTAACGTTGTTCCTGGCGCTCAAGTTCCGCGCGCAGTTCGTCTTTCGTCACAGTGCTACCTGTATGAGTTGAGTGAAGTGTCTGGTGAAACGCACTGCAACGAATCGATTGAACGAAGCCACCGAGAGTTCAATGCCCAGACAGGCATTGGTTTTATCGGTGGGACGATCAAGACTTCCGTGTTACAGGCGGCTACGGCACCAGATAAAAACTGACGCAGCATCAGTTTCCTGTTTCAGCGAGCGCAGGCGTTGCATGAGTGATGCGTGTCGGGCGCTGGCCGGGCTGTTGGCGATGGACATCGCCTCAGCGGGTGACGGCCTCGGCGATTAAAAACGAGGTGCCACTGAGGTGCATTATAGCGGTCGATTCGGGAATGACTATCTTTGCCAAGTTAAAAACGGTTCTGGATGTGTGATTGTTTTGTGACTCGCAACTTTTGTCGCTAGTTGAAGTGTGCGTTGGCCGTTATTTGCCACGCGATCGGTTTTTGGCGTCATTTAGTCGAACAACTAAAGCAGTGATTCAGATAACGGCTGAAGTTGAGCGAACCCCGGAAAGGGTTTGAAGCAAGCCGAACGGCCGATTGCGATTATCGACCGACGGTTCGATAATCGCCCAATCTTGCAGGCCAGACGCTTGTGCATTTGCCGGCGAGCCGCTTGTATAGCCCATTGATCCGTGCCGGATAAAAGGACAAGAAATGAACGATCAAATGCGCAACTCTTTCACCTCCGTGGCGCCGCCGATCGTCGCCTCGCCGGCCAAACGCATCCAGGCGCTGACCGGTGATCCGGACTTCATGACCTCGCTGGCCCGTGGCTTGGCGGTGGTGCAGGCGTTTCAGGAGCGCAAACGCCATCTGACCATCGCCCAAATCAGTCACCGCACGGAAATTCCCCGCGCCGCCGTGCGCCGTTGCCTGCATACCTTGATCAAACTCGGCTACGCCACCACGGACGGTCGCACCTACTCATTGCTGCCCAAAGTGCTGACCCTCGGCCACGCCTATCTGTCGTCGACGCCGTTGGCAGTGTCCGCCCAGCCGTACCTCGACCGCATGAGCGAGCAACTGCACGAAGCCTGCAACATGGCCACACTCGAAGGCGACGACATTCTCTACATCGCCCGTTCGGCGACCACGCAGCGGCTGATTTCGGTGGACCTGTCGGTGGGCGGTCGCTTGCCGGCGTACTGCACGTCGATGGGGCGGATTCTGCTGGCAGCACTGGACGATACGTCGCTGCGTGAATACCTCGATCACGCCGAACTGGTCGCCAAGACCAGCCGCACGATCCATACACCCGATGCGCTGCTCGAATGCCTGCAGGAAGTGCGACAGCAGGGCTGGTGCATCGTCGATCAGGAACTGGAACAGGGTCTGCGCTCGATTGCCGTGCCGGTCTATGACGCTTCCGGCCAAGTGGTCGCAGCGCTCAACGTCAGCACCCACGCCGGTCGCGTCAGCCGTACCGAGCTTGAGCAGCGCTTCCTGCCGGGCTTGCTCAGTGCCAGCCGCGACCTCAGTGCGCAGTTGTTTGCCTGATGAAGCTGTTCGATAAACGCACAGTGTTGCGTTTATCGAATTGACGCTAAAACCCTCGGATCATTAATGTCGCGGCAGCGTCATCCGGCGCTGATGTGAATGAGCCCGCCGGACTGTCGACTCCCATAATAATGACAAGAGGCAACTCACCATGCGCATGCTCCCCGACTGTCTCCGCTCCATCCCCTGTTGCCGGGTTCACCGCAACGCCTGATCCAGACCTTCTATTCTTGTGACCGTGCTGCTCTCTGGCCGGCCGCCGTTCGACTGCGTTTTTTGCGTGGAATAAAAATAATGAACCAGCCTCAGTCCGCTGTAGGTAACTGCCTCGACGTGCAGACCTTCATCAATGCCCAACCGATCTCGCGCTATCAGTGGCGGGTGGTGATCCTGTGTTTCCTGATTGTCTTCCTCGATGGCCTCGACACCGCGGCGATGGGCTTCATCGCCCCGGCGTTGTCGCAGGACTGGGGCATCGACCGCGCCAGCCTCGGCCCGGTGATGAGCGCTGCGTTGATCGGCATGGTCTTCGGCGCATTGGGTTCCGGCCCTCTGGCTGACCGCTTCGGGCGAAAAGTCGTCCTCGTCGGCGCGGTGGTGCTGTTCGGTGCCTTCAGTCTGGCGTCGGCGTACAGCACCAACGTTGAACAACTGCTGGTGCTGCGCTTCCTCACCGGCCTGGGTCTGGGCGCGGGGATGCCCAATGCCACCACGCTGCTCTCGGAGTACACCCCGGAGCGCAAGAAGTCGCTGCTGGTGACCAGCATGTTCTGCGGTTTCAACCTCGGCATGGCCGGTGGCGGGTTTATTTCCGCCAAGCTGATTCCGGCGTTCGGCTGGCACAGCCTGCTGCTGATCGGCGGGATCTTGCCGTTGATTCTCGCGGTGGTGCTGCTGTTCTGGCTGCCGGAATCGGCGCGCTACCTTGTAGTCCGTAACCGTGGCACCGACAAAATCCGCAAGACCCTGGCACCGATCGATCCGGTCACTGTTGCCCAGGCCTCGAGTTTCAGCGTGCCGGAACAGAAAACCGTCAAGGCGCGCAACGTTTTCGCCGTGATCTTCTCTGGCACTTACAGCACCGGCACCTTGTTGCTGTGGCTGACCTATTTCATGGGCCTGGTGATTGTTTATCTGCTGACCAGTTGGCTGCCGACGCTGATGCGTGACAGTGGCGCGAGCATGGAACAAGCCGCGTTTATCGGTGCGTTGTTCCAGTTCGGCGGAGTATTGAGCGCGGTGGCGGTGGGATGGGCGATGGACCGCTTCAATCCGCACAAGGTCATTGGCACTTTCTACCTGCTGGCCGGGGTGTTTGCCTACGCGGTCGGGCAGAGTCTGGGGAATATCACGTTGCTGGCGACGCTGGTGCTGGTGGCAGGGATGTGCGTGAACGGTGCGCAATCGGCGATGCCGTCACTGGCGGCGCGGTTCTATCCAACGCAGGGGCGGGCGACCGGGGTCTCGTGGATGCTGGGGATTGGCCGCTTTGGCGCGATTCTCGGGGCGTGGATGGGCGCGACCTTGTTGGGCCTGGGCTGGAATTTCGAGCAGGTGCTGACGGCGTTGGTGATTCCGGCGGCATTGGCCACCACGGCGGTGGTGATTAAAGGCATGGTCAGTCATGCGGATGCGACTTGAGTTTCATGCGTAGAAATATTCGTTGAGTGTTCTGGCCTATTCGCGAGCAGGCTCGCTCCCACATTTGGAATGCGTTCCCCTGTAGGAGTGAGCCTGCTCGCGATGCTTTTGATTCGATTGTTAGGAGAACAACAATCCGTTCGATAAACGAACACTCAGTCGATTATCGGATTGTTTGGCCATTTCCCCAGGCTTAATCTTCAGTGACTCCGGCGCTGAACCTCGCGCCTTTTTATCACTGGCGATTCATTACAAAAACAGGAGCCCGCTCCATGGCTGAGATCCTTTCGCTGCACGACGCGGTGAAGCAATTCGTCAACGACGGCGACACCGTCGCGCTCGAAGGCTTCACTCACCTGATCCCTACGGCCGCAGGTCATGAAATCATTCGTCAGGGCAAGAAAGATCTGACGCTGGTGCGGATGACGCCTGACCTGATCTACGACCAACTGATTGGCGCCGGTTGCGCACGCAAACTGATTTTCTCCTGGGGCGGCAACCCGGGCGTCGGTTCGCTGCACCGTCTGCGTGACGCGGTCGAGAAGCAATGGCCGCACGCGCTGGAAATCGAAGAGCACAGTCACGCCGACCTGGCCAATGCCTACGTCGCCGGTGCGTCCGGCCTGCCATTCGCGGTGCTGCGTGCTTACGCCGGCTCCGACCTGCCGAAGGTCAATCCACTGATCAAAACCGTGACCTGCCCGTTCACCGGTGAAGTGTTGGCGGCCGTGCCGTCGGTGCGCCCGGACGTGACCGTGATCCACGCACAGAAAGCCGACCGCCAAGGCAATGTGCTGCTGTGGGGCATTCTCGGTGTGCAGAAAGAAGCCGCACTGGCCGCCAAACGCTGCATCGTCACTGTTGAAGAAATCGTCGACGACCTCAACGCGCCGATGAACGCCTGTGTACTGCCGACCTGGGCCTTGAGCGCGGTCTGCCACGTGCCCGGCGGCGCGCACCCGTCCTACGCCCACGGTTACACCGAGCGCGACAATCGTTTCTATCAAGCGTGGGATCCGATCGCCCGCGACCGTGAGACGTTTACCGCGTGGATCAATGAATACATCCATGGCTGCGCTGACTTCAGCGCGTTCCAGGCCAAGTTGGCCGCTGCTTCGGAGGCCAAGTAATGACTTACACCACCAATGAAATGATGACCGTCGCGGCGGCGCGTCGCCTGAAGAACGGCTCGGTGTGTTTCGTCGGCATCGGCCTGCCGTCGAAAGCCGCCAACCTTGCGCGTCTGACCTCGTCGCCGGACGTGGTGCTGATCTATGAGTCGGGCCCGATTGGCGCCAAGCCAAGCGTGCTGCCACTGTCGATCGGTGACGGTGAGCTGGCGGAAACCGCTGATACCGTCGTACCGACCGGTGAGATTTTTCGCTACTGGTTGCAGGGCGGGCGCATCGACGTCGGTTTTCTCGGCGCCGCGCAGGTCGACCGTTTCGGCAACATCAACACCACCGTGGTCGGCGATTATTTCTCGCCGAAAGTGCGCCTGCCGGGTGCCGGTGGCGCGCCGGAAATTGCCGGTTCGGCGAAAAGCGTGTTGATCATCCTTAAACAGTCGGCGCGTTCGTTTGTCGACAAGCTCGATTTCATCACCTCGGTCGGTCACGGCGAGGGCGGCGATTCGCGCAAACGTCTGGGCCTGCCGGGCGCCGGTCCGGTCGGGATCATCACCGACCTGTGCATCATGGAGCCGGAAGAGGGCACCCATGAGTTCGTGGTCACCGCGTTGCATCCTGGCGTGACCCGCGAGCAAGTGGTCGCGGCCACCGGTTGGGCGATCCGTTTTGCCGAGCATGTTGAAAACACCGCTGAACCGACTGAAGTCGAACTGACTGCGCTGCGCGATCTCGAAGCGCGTACTGCCGCCGCCCACGGCCAGGCACCGGGAGAAGCATGATGCGTGACGTTTATATCTGCGACGCGATTCGCACCCCAATCGGCCGTTTCGGCGGCGGACTGTCGGCTGTTCGCGCCGATGACCTGGCCGCCGTGCCGATCAAGGCCTTGATGGAACGCAATCCCTCGGTGGACTGGAGCGCCATCGACGAAGTGTTCCTCGGTTGCGCCAACCAGGCCGGTGAAGACAACCGCAACGTTGCGCGTATGGCCCTGCTGCTGGCGGGCCTGCCGGAAACCGTACCGGGCGTGACCCTCAATCGTCTCTGCGCTTCGGGCATGGACGCCATCGGCACGGCATTCCGGGCGATTGCCAGCGGTGAGATGGAGCTGGCGATTGCCGGCGGCGTCGAGTCGATGTCCCGCGCACCGTTCGTGATGGGCAAGGCTGACGCGGCGTTTTCGCGCAACATGAAGCTGGAAGACACCACCATCGGCTGGCGTTTCATCAACCCGTTGATGAAGGCGCAGTACGGCGTCGACGCGATGCCGCAGACCGCCGACAACGTCGCCGACGACTATAAAGTCTCGCGCGCCGATCAGGACGCTTTCGCCCTGCGCAGCCAGCAACGTACCGCCGCCGCGCAGGCCGCCGGTTACTTCGCCGAAGAAATTGTTGAAGTACGGATTGCCCACAAGAAGGGCGAAACCGTGGTCAGCCAGGACGAACATCCGCGCGCCGACACTACGATTGAAGCGCTGACCAAGTTGAAACCGGTCAATGGCCCGGACAAAACCGTCACCGCCGGCAATGCCTCCGGCGTCAACGACGGTGCTGCCGCACTGATTCTGGCTTCCGCCGAAGCGGTGAAAAAACACGGCCTGACCGCCCGCGCCAAAGTGCTCGGCATGGCCAGCGCCGGTGTCGCACCTCGGGTGATGGGCATCGGCCCGGTGCCGGCGGTGCGCAAATTGATCGAGCGCCTGGGCGTCGCGGTCAGCGATTTCGACGTGATCGAACTCAACGAAGCGTTTGCCAGCCAAGGTTTGGCGGTGCTGCGTGAACTGGGTCTGGCGGATGACGCCGCGCAGGTCAACCCGAACGGTGGCGCGATTGCCCTCGGTCACCCGTTGGGCATGAGCGGTGCGCGTCTGGTGCTGACCGCGCTGCATCAGTTGGAAAAGACCGGTGGCAAGAAAGGTCTGGCGACCATGTGCGTCGGTGTCGGCCAAGGTCTGGCCCTGGCCATCGAACGCGTCTGACGCAAGCCGTGACGAAAAAGAACAGAGGAAAGCGACATGTCTGACAAGCCTGGTTACCGTCGTCCGCAGGAAGGCACTCAGCCTGAGTACCTGCACCCGACGTATCAATCCACCAACCTGCGCTCGCCGTCGAAGCCATTGGTGTTTCTGCCGCACTCGCTGTCGGAAATCACCGGCCCGACTATCGGCGCCGAGCGTGTGGGCGACACCGACAACGACTTGACCGCCCAGCATGAAGGCGAGCCACAGGGCGAACGCATCATCATTCACGGCCGTGTGCTCGACGAAAACGGTCTGCCGGTGCCGGGGATTCTGGTGGAGATCTGGCAGGCCAACGCCGCCGGTCGCTACAACCACAAACGCGACCTGCATGACGCGCCGCTGGACCCGAATTTCACCGGCACTGGCCGCACCGTCACTGACGCCGACGGCTGGTATCAGTTCCAGACCATCAAGCCCGGCGCCTATCCGTGGGGCAACCACCACAACGCCTGGCGTCCGGCGCACATCCACTTTTCGCTGTTCGGGCCGAGCATTCTCACGCGTCTGGTCACGCAGATGTACTTCCCGGGCGATCCGCTGCTGGCCTACGACCCGATCTACAACTGCGTGCCGGACACCTCGGCCAAGGAACGCCTGATCGCCAGTTTCGATCTGGAAAAAACCATTCCGTCCTACGCCCTCGGTTATCGCTGGGACATCGTGCTGCGCGGGCGTGAAGCCACGCCGATGGAGAAATAAGATGACGCTGACTGCGACCACGTCCCACACCGTCGGGCCGTATTACCACATCGGCCTGACCTGGCTGAACCGCGAAAACCTCACCGTCGAGCAGACTCTTGGCGAGCGTGTGGCGATCACCGGGCAGGTGGTGGATGGCAATGGCGATGTCGTCAACGACGCCATGCTTGAAGTCTGGCAGGCGAATGCCGCCGGCAAGTACGACCACCCGGAAGACGAGCAGGACAAACCGCTCGATCCGAACTTTGAAGGTTTTGGCCGGGTGCCGGTGGACGCTGAAGGGCGTTTCCGTTTCACCACGATCAAACCGGGCACGGTTGAAGGCTTGAAAGGTTCGACCCAGGCGCCGCATCTGGTGGTGCTGGTGTTTGCCCGTGGCTTGGTCAAGCACTTGCTGACGCGGATCTACTTTGAAGGCGAGCCGGCCAACGTCGATGATCCGTTGCTCGAATGTGTGCCGGCCGAGCGTCGTAGTACGTTGCTGGCCAAGCAGGACGCCTCGGGTGTTTACCAGTGGAATGTGATTCTGCAGGGCACTGATGCCGAGACGGTGTTCTTCGATTACTGATCGCTGCCTACTGATCGTTCCCACGCTCTGCGTGGGAATGCCGCCATGGACGCTCTGCGTCCACTGTGACGCGGAGCGTCACCGGATGCGTTACCACGCGGAGCGTGGGAACGATCGATATAGGATGTGGAACGGGACTGTTGCAAAGTATGTCTAGACTCTCACTGTCCCTATCGAGTGAAAAACAATGACAACCACCACTGCCTCCCATTACACCGGTGAAGAGCGCAGCAAGCGTATCTTTGCCATTGTCGGCGCCTCGTCCGGCAACCTCGTCGAATGGTTCGATTTCTACGTCTACGCCTTCTGCGCGATCTATTTCGCCCCGGCGTTTTTCCCCTCCGACAACCCGACCGTGCAACTGGTCAACACCGCAGGCGTGTTCGCTGCCGGTTTCCTGATGCGGCCGATCGGTGGCTGGATTTTCGGCCGGGTCGCCGACAAGCACGGGCGCAAGAATTCAATGCTCATCTCGATTCTGATGATGTGCTTCGGCTCGTTGCTGATCGCCTGTTTGCCGACCTATAAAGACATCGGCGTCTGGGCACCGGTGCTGTTGTTGTTCGCCCGTCTGCTGCAAGGGCTGTCGGTCGGCGGCGAGTACGGCACCACTGCGACCTACATGAGCGAAGTCGCCCTCAAGGGCCAGCGCGGATTTTTCGCCTCGTTTCAGTATGTGACCCTGATCGGCGGGCAACTGCTGGCGGTATCGCTGGTGGTGGTTCTGCAGCAATTCCTCACCGAAGAAGACCTGCGTGCCTACGGCTGGCGGATTCCGTTTGTGGTCGGTGCGGTGGCGGCATTGATTTCGCTGTTCCTGCGTCGCAGTCTGAAAGAAACCACCAACAAGGAAACCCGCGAACACAAAGACGCTGGCAGCATCGCTGCGCTGTTCCGCGATCACAAAGCCGCGTTCATCACCGTGCTCGGTTACACCGCCGGTGGCTCGCTGATTTTCTACACCTTCACCACGTACATGCAGAAGTACCTGGTGAACACCGCCGGCATGCACGCCAAGACCGCCAGCTACATCATGACCGGCGCACTGTTCCTTTATATGTGCATGCAGCCGCTGTTCGGCATGCTCGCCGACAAGATCGGCCGACGTAACTCGATGCTTTGGTTCGGCGCGCTCGGTACGCTGTTCACCGTGCCGATTCTGTTGAGCCTGAAAAGTGTCAGCAGTCCGTTCCTCGCGTTTGTGTTGATCACCGTGGCGCTGGCAATCGTCAGTTTCTACACCTCGATCAGCGGCCTGGTGAAAGCCGAGATGTTCCCGCCGGAAGTCCGCGCCCTCGGCGTCGGTCTGGCTTATGCGGTGGCGAACGCGATCTTTGGCGGTTCGGCGGAATTCGTCGCGCTGAGCTTGAAGAACATCGGCATGGAAAACTCCTTCTACTGGTACGTGACGGCGATGATGGCGATCGCCTTCCTGTTCAGTTTGCGTTTGCCGAAGCAGGCGGCGTACTTGCACCACGATCTCTAACCCGATGCGCGCGGGTCGCCTCGGCCCGCGCCGGCAAGGACTGTTTATGACTCAGCGACCGGGCAATCAATTGTTCGATGCCTACTTCACTGCCCGCGATATGCGTGAGGTGTTCTGCGATCAGGGCCGTGTGCAGGCCATGCTCGACTTCGAAGCGGCGCTGGCCCGGGCCGAGGCGCGGGTAGGTCTGATTCCTTCTGCGGCTGTCGCACCGATTGCTGCGGCGTGTAACGCGCGGTTATATGACTTTGCGGCGCTGGGCGAGGCGATTGCCACGGCCGGCAATTCGGCGATTCCGTTGGTCAAAGCGTTGGGCAAGCAGATTGCCGCGACCAGTGCCGAAGCCGAGCGTTATGTGCATTTGGGGGCGACCAGTCAGGACGTGATGGACTCCGGGCTGGTGCTGCAATTGCGTCAGGCATTGGTGTTGATCGAAGACGATCTGGCGCAACTGGCCGACTCTCTCGCTGTTCAAGCCCAACGCCATGCTGCAACGCCGCTGGCCGGACGCACTTGGTTGCAACACGCGACGCCGGTGACCCTGGGCATGAAAATCGCCGGCTGGTTGGGCGCCGTGACTCGCAGCCGCCAGCGTCTGCGCGAACTCAAGCCGCGTCTGCTGGTGCTGCAATTTGGCGGTGCTTCCGGGACGCTCGCAGCCTTGGGCGAACAAGCCTTGCCGATTGCCGAAGCGCTGGCTGAAGAACTGCAACTGACCTTGCCGGAACAACCGTGGCACACCCAGCGTGATCGCGTGGTCGAGTTCGGCGCGGTGCTCGGTTTGATCGCCGGCAGCCTCGGCAAATTTGGCCGCGACATCAGCCTGTTGATGCAGACCGAAGCGGCTGAGGTTTTCGAACCCTCGGCGCCAGGCAAGGGCGGTTCGTCGACCATGCCGCACAAACGTAATCCGGTCGGCGCGGCGGTGTTGATCGGCGCGGCGACGCGGGTGCCGGGTCTGGTCTCGACGCTGTTCAGCGCGATGCCGCAGGAACATGAACGCAGTCTCGGCCTGTGGCATGCCGAATGGGAAACCTTGCCGGAGATTTGCTGCCTCGTTTCGGGTTCGCTGCAACAGGCACGCTTGTTGGCCGATGGCCTGGAAGTCGATGCCGAGCGCATGGGCCGCAACCTTGATTTGACTCAGGGGCTGGTGCTCGCCGAAGCCGTGAGCATCGTCCTCGCCCAGCGTGTCGGCCGCGACACTGCGCATCATCTGCTTGAGCAATGCTGCAAACGCGCGGTGGCCGAGCAGCGCCATTTACGCGCAGTGCTAGGTGATGAACCGCAAGTCACTGCTGAGCTGAGCAACGCTGAACTCGATCATCTTTTGAACCCCGCCCATTATCTCGGTCAGGCGAAAACCTGGGTCGAGCGTGCGGTGGCCGAACACAACGCATTGTCTGACTGAAAGGAGAGGGCTGTGGCTTTCGTTCAACTCGCCGATGGCGAACTGCACTATCAAATCGAGGGCCCGGTCGATGCGCCGGTGCTGGTGTTGTCCAACTCGCTGGGCACCGATCTGCACATGTGGGACGTGCAGATGCCAGCCTTCACCGAGCACTTTCGCGTGCTGCGTTTCGACACCCGTGGTCACGGCAAATCGCTGGTGACGCCGGGCCCGTACAGCATCGAGCAACTCGGTCACGACGTGCTCGGTCTGCTGGATGCACTGCATATCGAGCGTGCGCATTTTTGCGGACTGTCGATGGGCGGCTTGATCGGCCAGTGGCTGGGCATCAATGCCGGGCATCGTCTGAACAAGCTGATCGTCTGCAACACCGCAGCTAAAATCGGCGATCCGTCGGTGTGGAACCCACGCATCGAAACCGTGCTGCGCGATGGCGCAGCGGCGATGGTTGCCCTGCGTGATGCGTCGATTGCCCGCTGGTTTACTCCGGATTTTTCGGCGGCGCATCCGACGGCGGCCAAGCAGATTACCGACATGCTCGCAGCGACTTCGCCTGAAGGTTACGCGGCCAATTGTGCGGCGGTGCGTGATGCCGATTTCCGCGAGCAACTGGCGTCGATCAATGTGCCGTTGCTGGTGATCGCCGGGACTGAAGATGCGGTGACGCCGCCGTCTGGTGGGCACTTCATTCAGGAACATGTGCGCGGTGCCGAATACGCCGAGTTCTATGCGGCGCATCTGTCCAACGTGCAGGCCGGTGCAGATTTCAGTGATCGTGTTCTGGCGTTTCTGAACGCTTGATAAGGGGATTTTCGTGGACGAGAAACAACGTTACGACGACGGTATGCAGGTACGCCGCGCGGTGTTGGGTGATGCGCATGTCGATCGCAGCCTGACCACGCTGACCGAGTTCAACTCGGAGTTCCAGGAGATGATCACCCGGCATGCCTGGGGCGATATCTGGACGCGTCCGGGTTTGCCTCGGCACACGCGTAGCCTGATCACCATCGCGATGCTGATCGGCATGAACCGCGAAGGTGAGCTGAAACTTCACCTGCGTGCGGCGGCCAATAATGGCGTGAGCCGGGGCGAGATCAAGGAAGTGATCATGCAGAGTGCGATTTACTGCGGGATTCCGGCGGCGAATGCGACGTTTCATCTGGCTGAATCTGTGTGGGATGAGCTAGGAGTTGAATCCCGGGAGTGAGGTTGTTGCCACTGACGCCTTCGCGAGCAGGCTCGCTCCCACAGGGAAATGCATTCCAATGTGGGAGCGAGCCTGCTCGCGAAAGCGGCAGACGCCGTTGCGCATCAATCAGCACAACTCATTCAAACCGTGGCAACAATAAATATCCGCTTGAACGCAAACAACGTACGCCCATCCCCCTCCTGCGGATAATGCTCATGCACCCGCATCAGGTAGTGATAGATAAACCGCGTCTGTTCCTCTGGACTCAGCGCCTGCATCACCGGCCGCAGCGCCGAGACTTTCACCCAGTCGTACACCGGTGATTTGCCGTCGACTACCTGCAACTGCTCGGTCTCCCAGATATCCAGCGACGAGGTCAGCGGCGCGAGCAAACGGTAGTAATCCTCCAGTGCCAACAACGGCCGTGCGGCCATGCGCTGACGCAGTTCTGGTGTGCCTATTGGCGTGCCGCCGGGGCCGCCGTCTTCGAGGGTGTCGAGCATCAGCCGATACCACAGCGCATCACGCCAGTCCGGCATGTGCGCTGCCAGACAACCGCCGGGATTCAGATAACCGAGCAGGTGCGGCAGCAGCGTTTCATGGCCCCCGATAAAGTGCAGTACGGCGGCAGCGAGCAGCAGATCCGCTGGCTGCTCTGGTTGCCAGTCGAGCAGATCGCAACACTTCCACTGCGCCCGGATCGGCAGACAGCGCGCTTCATCGAGCATCTGCGTGGAGCTGTCGACGCCCTGCAACTGCGCGCGCGGCCAGCGTTCGGCCAACAACTGCGTGGCAATGCCGGTGCCGCAGCCAAGGTCGTAAATGCGTTGCGGGTTGGGCAGGTCGACACGGTCGAGCAATTCATGGACTGGGCGTTGCCTGAGACGGGAAAACTGCTGGTACGCCTTGGCGTCCCAGTCGGGTGTTGCGAGACGAGAGATCATTGAGGTGGTCCTCCGGTGATCGTTGGTGTCTTCCGATGACAACCTGGCTCCCAGCTTGAGGACCGACTACGACGACGGAAGCGGAAAGGTGAAGCACCTGAATCCTTCAGGTTTTGTCACTTTACCTGCCGGCCGGCGAAGTGCCACTTCTCCTGACCAATGGCTCAGAACCAATGTGGGAGCGAGCCTGCTCGCGAAGGCGGTGTATCAGTCAACATCTCTGTTGAATGTTAAGCCCTCTTCGCGAGCAGGCTCGCTCCCACAGGGGAATATCAGTGTTTAGAGGAGGCTGATCGGGTAGCTGACGATGAGTCGATTCTCGTCAAACTCGTTATTGCTGAAGTCCCGGCGCATGGTCGAGTTGCGCCATCTGACGTTCAGATCCTTCAGCGCGCCGCTCTGCACGGTGTAGCCCAGTTCCGATTCGCGGCCCCATTCCTTGCCGTCGGTGATCGTCCCGGTGTGCACGTTGTCGCCGCTGATGTAGCGGTTCATCAGGGTCAGGCCGGGGATGCCCAATGCCACGAAGTTGTAGTCGTGACGCAGTTGCCAGGAGCGTTCCTGCGCATTGTCGTAGCTGGCGTTGTAGCTGTCGTTGGCCAGCGTGCCGCCGCTGGTGCCGTTGACGCGCATCCAGGCGCTGTCGCCGGTGAGTTTCTGCAGGCCGACGTAGAAGGTGTTGCCGCCGTACTTCGCCGAGAACATCCCCGACCAGGTTTTGTTGTCGAGGTCGCCGGCGCGGGCGCTGCCATCGTCCTTGCCGTAGAAGAAGCCAAGGTTGGCGCCGAGGGTCCAGTCGCCGAGTGGCTGGCTGTGGATCAGGTTGACGTATTGCTGGCTGTAGATGTCTTTGAGTTCGGCATTCCACAGGCCGATCTGTGTGCGTTTTTCGTTGAAAACGTACTCACCGCCCTGAAAGTTGAAGCGATCAGAGGTGAATGCCGCTTTGCCGGTCATCGACATGTCGCTCATGCTGCTGTCGTCGCGCGGGCTGTTGGCGCGGAAGTGGCCGCCGTAGAGGGTCAGGCCGTCGATTTCCTTCGAAGTGATCTGCCCACCGCGGAAGGTCTGCGGCAGCGAGCGGCCGTCGTCCGAACGCAGGATCGGCAGCACCGGCATCCACTCACCGACCTTCACTTCGGTCTGCGAAAGCTTGGCTTTGAAGGCGACGTTGGTTCGGCCGAAGTTGTCGGCCGGACGACCGTCGCGATCCAGCGGCAATAACTGGGTGCCGCCCGTGCCTTTGCCGCCATCGAGCTTTACCGAATACAGGCCGAGCACATCCATGCCGAAGCCGACGGTACCTTGGGTGAAGCCGGATCTGGCGTCGAGAATGAAGCTCTGCGTCCATTCTTCAGCCTTGCCCTGGGCCTTGGTCGGGTTGGTGAAGTTGCGATTGATGTAGAAGTTGCGCAGGTTCAGGTTGACCTTCGCGCCCTCGATGAAGCCGGCTTCTTCAGCCGCAGCGGGCAGCGCCGCGCTGGCTAGAGCCAGGGCGATCAGACCGGGAAATGCGTAAGGCGCAGGGGAAGCTGTCATGGGCTCGGGTCTCTCTTGTTTTTTTAAGGCGAACGGGTGCGCTGCTGCCGTTTTTTACGGTGCAGAAATGCGATGAATTCAGGGGGTGAAGCGACGGCGATCAGCCGGTCGGAGCAGGGCGCGGGAGCATGGTGTCGAACCTGTTGTTATTGGTTTTGTTGATCGAATGGTGCGGGGGGCGGATGTTCGGATTCAATTGGGTAAAGCGGGTTTTGGGCGATTATCGAACGCAAGATTGAACTTGGTTTTTGATCAATGGGGGCCCTTTTTCAGGCAAGCCTGTACAAACATACTTCTGGCTGGCAAAAAAGTTGCCAATCGCTGTTAGTGGTTGCTGGAATCATTATCTAATTAGATTTGCCAGTCCTATAGAATTCCTTTTGAATTGTCAACTGTCAGCTATGACAGTTGTAGGTGAGATTGCCGGGGTGTAGGTTTTGTTACTTGTAAGTGCATATTAAACTCACGATGCAGGAGGGGCTTGCTATGAATAGCGTTCATTTTGGGTCAATTAAGAAATTTGGTGAAAATCTAAATCAGGTCAGAGCTACAAGTGGTTATATTAACCTTCGAATCACCCGCGAGGGTCTACCGAGTGAAGAGCTGAAAACGGGATGGTTCAATTTCTATATTGAGAGCTGGCGTACTGTAGTCGAGGCTTATTTTGGAAATGATACTGACGAAAAGGTCCCAGCAGTGATGTTGCTGGCGAACCATAAGCTGGAGCAGAAGACCTACGAAATAAAAAATCCCTTCGACGATGATTGGCAGGTTGGCGCTATATTTGGTGCCGGCAGGCCTAATGGGGGAATTGCAGGGGATGCATTTGGTAAAGGTGTACTTAAAGTTCATCTTGTCGTTGATGATGCGGAAAAGCAGCGTATTGAAGGGACTTTTTCGTTTAATTATGTAGACGCTCTCGGGAGCGTGGTTAAAGTGGAAGCTGAAAATTTCTGGGCGGAATTTGAAAAGTGATATTTGTCTATTAAGTTTGGTTTTCTATCTTTGTTAAAAAAGCCCGCCTAAATGGCGGGCTCTTTTTGTTCAGCTGATGATCAGAACAACTTCATCTTCGGTGCTTCTTCTTTCAGCGGTTCGTTCTGCGCGGTCTGCGCATTCCAGCCACCGCCCAGGGCCTTGTACAGGTTGACCGCACTGGTCAGCTGCGCGAGGCGGTCGGTGATCAGCGCTTGTTGCGCGCTGAACAGCTGACGCTGGGCATCGAGGAAGGTCAGGTTGCTGTCGACGCCGATGCGGTAGCGACGTTCGGCCAGACGGTAGTAATCCTGGTTGGCCTGAACGAAGTCACGCTGCGCTTGCAGCTGTTCGGTGTAGGTCTGGCGGGCGGCCAGGCCGTCGGCGACTTCCTGGAAGGCCGTTTGAATGGACTTCTCGTAGTTCGCCACGCCGATGTCCTTCTGGATCTTGGCGTAGTCGAGGCTGGCGCGCAGGCTGCCGGCGTTGAAGATCGGCAGGTTGATCTGCGGCTGGAACAGCCACGTTCCCGAACCACCCTTGAACAGGCCGGACAGATCCGGGCTCAGGCTGCCCGCGTTGGCGGTGAGGCTGATGCTCGGGAAGAACGCGGCACGGGCCGCGCCGATGTTGGCGTTGGCCGCTTTCAGGTTGTATTCCGCTTGCAGGATATCCGGACGACGTTGCAGCAGGTCCGAAGGCAGACCGGCCGGTACGTCGCTGAGCAGGTCATCCGACAGCGGCTTGGCCGCTTGCAGATTGGCCGGGATACCGGTGCCGAGCAGCAGCGTCAGGCTGTTTTCGTCCTGTGCCACCTGGCGGGTGTAACGCGCCAGTTGTGCCCGGGCGTTCTCGACCGAGGTGCGCGACTGCGCCAGATCCAGCGCCGAAGCCACACCGACTTCGTTGCTGCGGCTGGTCAGCTTGTAGCTTTCTTCGAAGGCACCGAGGGTGTCCTGGGTCAGCTTGAGCAGTTCCTTGTCTGCTTGCCAGGTCAGGTAAGCATTGGCGACGCTGGCGACCAGACTGATCTGGGTGCTGCGCCGTGCTTCTTCGGTGGCGAAGTACTGTTGCAACGCTTGTTCGCTAAGGCTGCGAACCCGACCGAACAGGTCGAGTTCGTAGGCGCTGATGCCGACGGTGGCCGAGTAGGAACTGGTGATGCCCGCTTCACCGGTCTGCGATGCACGAGCCGGAACTCGCTGACGGCTGCCGCTGGCATTGGCCGAAACCGCCGGGAACAGGTCGGCACGCTGGATGCGGTATTGAGCCGCATAAGCGTCGATGTTCAGTGCCGCGACACGCAGGTCACGGTTGTTTTCCAGCGAAACCTGAATCAGCTGTTGCAGCGCCGGGTCATGAAAAAACTGTTTCCAGCCCTGCTCGGCAGCGGCCTGCGCCGGAGCCTGGGCCGGCGAATACGCCGGCCCCTGCGGGAACTGACCTGCGACCGGAGCCTCAGGCTGCTGATAGTCAGGTATCAGCGAGCAACCGCTCAGCACGAAGGCGGCGACTGCGATGGAGAGTAGCGACTTGCTCATTGGCCAGCCTCTTTAGGAGTTTCAGTAGCTTCAGCCTCGTCAGCGATTTTACGCTGGCCCAGGGACGAAACCGTAACGAAGAACAGTGGGACCCAGAAGATCGCCAGGATCGTGGCCGTGAGCATACCGCCAATCACGCCCGTACCGATCGCATGTTGACTGCCTGAACCGGCGCCCGTGGAAATCGCCAACGGTACAACACCGAGGACGAAGGCCAGCGAGGTCATGATGATCGGTCGCAGACGCATGCGGCACGCTTCAATCGCCGCATCCCGCAGGCTGCGCCCTTGCTCATGCAGTTCCTTGGCGAACTCGACGATCAGAATGGCGTTTTTAGCCGCCAGACCGATGGTCGTCAACAGGCCGACCTGGAAGTACACGTCGTTGGACAAACCGCGCAGGCTGGTGGCCAGCAGCGCACCGATGATCCCCAGCGGCACCACGAGCATAACCGCGATCGGAATCGACCAGCTCTCGTACAGCGCCGCCAGACACAGGAACACCATCAGCAGCGACAGGGCGTACAGCGCCGGCGCTTGCGAGCCGGACAGACGTTCCTCATAAGACAGACCCGTCCAGGAGATACCGACACCCGCCGGCAGCTTCTTGGCAATCGCTTCGACTTCGGCCATCGCATCACCGGTGGAGTAACCCGGCGCCGGAGAACCGAGGATCTCCATCGCTTCTACACCGTTGTAACGCGCCAGTTTGGGCGAACCGTAGATCCACTCGCCCTTGGCGAACGCGGAGAACGGCACCATGGTCCCGGCGCTGTTGCGCACGTACCACTTCTTCAAGTCTTCAGGGCTCATGCGAGCACCGGCCTGACCTTGCACGTACACCTTCTTCACCCGACCACGGTCGATGAAGTCGTTGACGTAGCTACTACCGAAGGAGATCGACAGCGTGCTGTTGATGTCGGCAATGCTCACGCCGAGGGCCTGGGCCTTCTGATCGTCGATTTCCAGGTGGTATTGCGGCTCGTCGTTCAAGCCGTTCGGACGCACCTGATAGAGCACCTTGCTCTGCGCGGCCAGACCGAGGAACTGGTTGCGCGCCTCCATCAGTTTTTCGTGACCGATACCGGCACGGTCCTGCAGGAACACGTCGAAACCGGTGGCGTTACCCAATTCCAGTACCGCTGGCGGGGCGAAAGCAAACACCATCGCGTCGCGGAAGCTGAAGAAGTGTTGCTGCGCACGCTGGGCGAGGGCGAACACGCTGTTGCTCGCGTCACGCTCGTCCCACGGTTTGAGCATGATGAACGCCAGACCCGAGCTCTGACCGCGACCGGCGAAGTTGAAGCCGTTAACGGTGAACACCGAGGACACCGCACCGGATTCTTTCTCCAGCAGGTAGGAACGCATTTCGTCGATCACGACTTGGGTACGTTCGGCACTGGAGCCGGCCGGGGTTTGCACCTGGGCGAACAGTACGCCTTGGTCTTCTTCCGGCAGGAACGCGGTTGGAATACGGGTGAACAGCCAGATCATGCCGACCACGATCAGCAGATAGGCGAGCAGGTACGGCGCTTTGCGCGACAGCATGTTGCCGACACCGCGCTCGTAGCTCTGCACACCACGGTCGAAATTGCGGTTGAACCAGCCAAAGAAACCCTTCTTCGGCGTGCCATGCTCGCCTTTCGGAATTGCCTTGAGCATGGTTGCGCACAGCGCCGGGGTGAAGATCAGCGCGACCAGTACCGACAGGGCCATGGCCGAGACGATGGTGATCGAGAACTGCTTGTAGATCACACCGGTGGAACCGCTGAAGAACGCCATCGGCAGCAATACCGCCGACAGCACCAGCGCGATACCGACCAGGGCGCCCTGGATCTGGCCCATGGACTTCTTGGTCGCTTCCTTCGGTGACAAGCCTTCCTCGCTCATCACCCGCTCGACGTTTTCCACCACCACGATGGCGTCGTCCACCAGCAAGCCGATGGCCAACACCATGCCGAACATGGTCAGGGTGTTGATGCTGAAACCGAATGCCGCGAGGATGCCGAACGTACCGAGCAATACCACCGGCACAGTCATCGTGGTGATGACGGTAGCGCGGAAGTTCTGCAGGAACAGGAACATCACCAGGAACACCAGCACGATCGCTTCGACCAGGGTTTCAACCACACCCTTGATCGACTCGGTCACCACCGGGGTGGTGTCGTACGGGAACACCACTTCCATGCCTTGCGGGAAGAACGGCTTGAGTTCGTCAATCGTCTTGCGCAGGGCTTTGGCGGTGTCGAGGGCGTTGGCGCCGTTGGCCAGTTTTACCGCCAGACCGGAGGACGGTTTGCCGTTGAACTGTGCGGAAATGGTCGAGTTCTCACCACCCAGACCGACATCGGCGACATCACCGACGCGCACTTGCGAGCCGTCCTGATTGACCTTCAGCAGAATCGCCTTGAACTGCTCAGCGGTCTGCAGACGGGTCTTGCCGATGATCGTCGCGTTCAGTTGCTGACCTGGCAGCGCCGGCAAACCGCCGAGCTGACCGGACGACACCTGGACGTTCTGCGCCGAGATGGCGGAGCTGACATCAGACGGGGTCAGGTTGTACTTGTTCAGCTTGGCCGGATCGAGCCAGATGCGCATCGCGTACTGGGCACCGAAGACCTGGAAGTCACCGACACCGGCGGTCCGCGAGATCGGGTCCTGCATGTTCGACACGATGTAGTTGGACAAGTCATCCTTGGTCATGCTGCCGTCACGCGAGACCACACCGATCACCAAGAGGAAGTTTTTCACTGCCTTGGTGACGCGGATACCTTGTTGCTGCACTTCCTGCGGCAACAGCGGGGTAGCGAGGTTCAGCTTGTTCTGAACCTGCACCTGCGCGGTGTCGGAGTTGGTGCCTTGCTCGAAGGTCGCGGTGATGGTCATGCTGCCGTCGGAGTTACTTTCCGAGGACACATAACGCAGGTTGTCGATACCGTTGAGCTGCTGCTCGATCACCTGGACCACGGTGTCCTGCACGGTTTGCGCCGAAGCGCCCGGGTAGGTCACGGAGATCGCAATGGCCGGCGGCGCAATGCTCGGGTACTGGTTGATCGGCAATTTCAGGATCGAAAGTGCCCCGACCAGCATGATCACCAGGGCAATTACCCAAGCGAAAATCGGACGGTCGATGAAGAATTTTGACATGGATTACTCCCCTTTGCCGCCGGCGGCTTTGTCAGCTGCCTGAGCGGGGGCCGGGTTCTTGTTGCCTACGTTAGTGGCTTCGGTCGGGTTGACCTGAACACCTGGACGCACGTACTGCAGGCCTTCGGTGATCAAGCGATCGCCGGCCTTCAGGCCGTCTTCGATCAGCCACTGGCTGCCGACGGTGCGGCTGGCCTTGAGCTGACGCAGTTCGACCTTGTTATCGGCGCCGACGACCAGTGCGGTCGGAGTGCCTTTGAGGTCACGGGTCACGCCTTGTTGCGGCGCCAGAATGGCCGCAGCGTTGACGCCGGCCTGCAACTGGGCGCGGACGAACATGCCTGGCAGCAGGGTGTGATCCGGGTTCGGGAACACGGCGCGCAAGGTCACGGAACCGGTAGTCGGGTCAACCGTGACTTCGGAGAATTCCAGCTTACCGTCAAGCTTGTACTGGCTGCCGTCTTCCAGGGTCAGTTTGACCGCTGCGGCGGTATCGCCGGACTTCTGCAGGCGACCGCTTTCCAGCTCGCGGCGCAGCTCCAGCAGTTCAACCGAGGACTGGGTGACGTCGACGTAGATCGGGTCCAGTTGCTGGATCGTTGCCATCGCGTCGGTCTGGCCATTGCTGACCAGTGCACCTTCGGTGACCGAAGAACGACCGATGCGGCCGGAGATCGGCGCGTACACCTTGGTGTAACGCACGTTGATCTGCGCGGTCTGCAACGACGCTTCCGATTCCATGCGGTTGGACACGGCGGTGTCGTATTCCTGACGGCTCACGGCCTGCTCGTCGACCAGTTGCTTGTAGCGGTCGGAGATCGACTTGGTCGAACGCAGGTTGGCTTCAGCGCTTTTCAGGGTCGCTTCATAGACCGACGGATCGATCTGATACAGCTGCTGGCCGGCTTTGACATCGCCGCCTTCCTTGAACAGACGCTTGAGAATGATGCCGTTGACCTGCGGGCGAACTTCAGCGATGCGGAACGCACTGGTGCGGCCCGGCAGTTCCGACGTGAGGGTAAAGGCTTGTGGTTGCAGGGTGACGACGCCGACCTGAGGCGGTGGAGCGGCCGGGGCCGCTTCTTCCTTTTTACATCCGCTGAGCAGCGATGCCAGGGCGACGGCAGTGACCAGAGCGGTAACAGCTGGCTTGAATTGCATGAAAATCCTCGGGTCAGGCGCGCGAAAAGCGCACAAGAAGTGTGGAAGGGTAAAAAAAGGTTACCGGGTGGATAAGTAGCTTGCTAAGGAATATACTTACGTTCATGGTTGTTTGTAAACACCCTGGCGTCGTATCCACCCTGTTACAAAAAACGGCGCAAGGTTTGAAATTGTAGGCTGGGGAGCCGATTCATGAGAGATCGCCCCCTCTTTATTCAGCGGATATTCAGCCATCCCTGAAACATCCTGTTTGAGGTTTTACTGCCATGGTCCGTCGTACCAAAGAGGAAGCTCAGGAGACCCGTAGCCAGATTCTGGAAGCGGCAGAGAAAGCCTTTTATGAAAGGGGCGTTGCGCGCACGACCCTGGCGGATATCGCGGCCCTGGCCGGCGTCACGCGCGGTGCCATTTACTGGCATTTCAGCAACAAGGCCGATCTGGTGCAGGCGATGCTCGATTCGTTGCGTGAGCCGCTGGATGAACTGGCCAGAGCCAGCGAAAGTGAAGACGAGCTCGATCCGCTGGGCTGCATGCGCCAACTGCTGATTCATTTGTTTCATCAAGTTGCGCTGGACCCGAAAACCCGGCGTATCAACGAAATTCTGTTTCATAAGTGCGAGTTCACCGATGAAATGTGCGATTTGCGCCAGCAGCGCCGGGACGTCAGTCTCGATTGCAATGAGCGCATCGCTCTGACGTTGCGTAATGCGGTGAATCGCGGCCAGTTGCCGGAAGATCTCGACACTGCCCGCGCGGCCATCAGCATTCACAGCTATATCGATGGCCTTCTGTATGGATGGCTTCTGGCGCCGGACAGCTTTGAGCTACATGCCGAGGCCGAGCGTTGGGTCGATACAGGGTTGGATATGCTGCGCCTGAGCCCCAGCCTGCGCAAATGAAACAAAATGCGTAATTGGCACAGCTTATGTCAATTGGCCTGCCTTTATATACGTTTGCGGCGGGGAGTTTATACGTAGCGAGCTACGCATTTTGTAGGGAATTTGTGTCGTCTGTGTGAATGAGTGTGAGCCGCTTGCCCTCACCCTAGCCCTCTCCCAGCGGGAGAGGGGACCGACCGAGGTGTTCTTTCGAGATACGCCGACCTGAAATATCAGGTCGAACTCCAGATTTGAAACGCACACAGATCGGCTCCCTCTCCCTCGGGAGAGGGCTGGGCGGGCGGCGTTCCGATGAGGGGCTACGTACTCAGCCGCGCAATAACTCTCCAGGCGAACACAAAAAAGCCCCCGACTCTCACAAGTCGGGGGCTTTGTGTTTCTGCTTCTTACAGCGCTGGATAGTCGATATAACCGACCGGGCCTTTGCCGTAGAAGGTTTCCGGGTGCGCATCATTAAGCGGCGCATCAGCCTTCAGACGAGCCGGCAGATCCGGGTTGGCAATGAACGGCACACCAAACGCCACAGCGTCAGCCTTGCCGCTGGCCAGCCATTCATTGGCGCTGTCCTTGGTGAATTTTTCGTTGGCGATGTACGGGCCACCGAAAGCTTCTTTCAGTTGTGGACCGAGGCTGTCGGCACCTTCTTTCTCACGGGAGCAGATGAACGCGATGCCGCGTTTGCCCAGCTCACGAGCCACGTAAGTGAAGGTTTCCGCCAGGTTGTCGTCGCCCATGTCATGGGAGTCAGCGCGCGGTGCCAGGTGCACACCGACACGGCCGGCGCCCCAGACTTCGATCGCGGCGTCAGTCACTTCCAGCAGCAGGCGCGCACGGTTTTCCAGCGAGCCACCGTAATTGTCAGTGCGCTGGTTGGTGCTGCTTTGCAGGAACTGGTCGAGCAGGTAACCGTTGGCGCCGTGGATTTCCACGCCGTCGAAACCGGCCGCTTTGGCGTTTTCGGCGCCGGTGCGGTAGGCGTCGACGATGTCGGCGATTTCAGCGGTTTCCAGTGCACGCGGAGTCGGGTAGTCGGCCAGTGGGCGAACCAGGCTGACGTGACCTTTCGGCTGGATCGCGCTCGGTGCCACCGGTGCTTCGCCGTTGAGGTACGACGGGTGGGAAACCCGGCCGACGTGCCACAGTTGCAGGAAGATCTTGCCGCCGGCAGCGTGAATCGCTTTGGTCACGTTGGCCCAGCCGCGCACTTGATCGTTGGACCAGATGCCCGGGGTGTCCGGGTAGCCAACGCCCATTGGCGTCACCGAGGTGGCTTCGCTGAGGATCAGGCCAGCGGAAGCACGCTGTACGTAGTACTCGGCCATCAACGCGTTTGGCACGCGACCTTCGTCGGCGCGGCAGCGGGTCAATGGGGCCATGATGATGCGGTTGGCCAGCTCGATGTCGCCGAGTTTGATCGGATCGAAAATAGTTGCCATGTCTACAACCCTCGTAAGTGGAAAGTAATCAGTTAGTTGCCGGGGCCAGATCGGCATTGCCGTTCTGACGGAAAGTAATCAGGGTCACCAGCAGGGCGAGCACGGCCAGGGCGGCGGCTGCGAGCGGTACGCTGGTCAGGCCGTAGCCGTGGGCGATGACGCTACCGCCAACCCAAGCGCCGAGCGCGTTACCGACGTTGAAGGCGCCGATGTTCAGGGTCGACACAAGGTTCGGTGCGGCTTTGCCGAAGGTCACCACGTTGACTTGCAGCGCCGGCACGGCGGCGAAACACGCGGTGGCCCAGAGGAACAGGGTGATTTCGGTCGGGATCAGCGCGACGCTGGTCCAGGTCAGCACGGTGGAGACCACGGCCATGGCGATGAATACGCCGATCAGCGTGGCGGCCATGCCTTTGTCGGCGAGTTTGCCGCCGATGATGTTGCCGACGGTCAGGCCCAGGCCGATCAGCATCAGTGTCCAGGTCACGCCACGGGGCGACACGCCGGTGACTTCGCCGAGCAGCGGGGCAACGTAGGTGAACAGGGTGAAGACGGACGCGGCGAACAGCGCGGTCATGCTCAGCGACAGCCAGATCCCGGCACCTTTGAGGGCGGCGAGTTCGGCGCGCATGTCGAGTTTTTCTTCTTCACGCTTGGCCGGCAGGAAGCGGATCAGGCCGATCAGCGCAATCACACCGATAACGGTCACCGCCCAGAATGTCGAGCGCCAGCCATATTGCTGACCCAGCGCAGTGCCCAGCGGTACACCGAGGACGTTGGCCAGGGTCAGACCGGTGAACATCAACGCTACCGCCGACGCACGCTTGTTGGCCGGCACCAGATTGGCCGCTACCACCGAACCGATGCCGAAGAACGCACCGTGGCACAGCGCGGTGATCACGCGGGCAAACATCAGCACGTTGTAATCACTGGCAATGGCGCAGAGCAAGTTGCCGACAATAAAAATGCCCATCAACGCCACCAGTGCTGCTTTGCGCGGCAGTCTGGCGGTGGCCATTGCCATGAACGGCGCACCGATGGCGACGCCGAGGGCGTAACCGGTCACCAGCCAGCCGGCGCCGGGGATCGACACACCGAGGTCGGCCGCCACATCGGGCAGCAGGCCCATGATGACGAATTCGGTGGTGCCGATGGCGAAGGCGCTCAAGGCGAGTATGAGGAGCGAGAGGGGCATGCAGGGTTCCTTGTCGGCTGGCTGACGTTAAGGGTCAGAGCTCTTTACTGAGGGTGCTGAGGAACGCCTGGATCACGTCCTCGTTACGTTTGAAAAAGTGCCATTGCCCGGCCTTCTGGCTGCTGATCAGACCGGCGCGTTGCAACGTCGCGAGGTGTGCCGAAACGGTCGACTGCGACAGGCCGCAGCGTTGATCGATCTGCCCGGCGCAGATGCCGTACTCGTGGTTGTGCAACTGTTCCGGAAATTCGTTCTTCGGGTCTTTCAGCCAGTTGAGGATGTCTCGCCGTACTGGGTGCGCCAGGGCTTTTATTATTTCGTCGAGGTCGAGGTTCATGGCAGGGTGCTCACAATGTGTACAACGCTATATCGCGATGTGGCGAAATATAAATCGTTAGATCGCGATACACCAATATGATTTTGATCTGACGTCAGCATAAATTGGTATATCGCGTTATAACGATACGTGGGTGTATGGCTTATGGGCCGCAGTGCTAAGCTGCGCCCATGAACTATCTCGCACATTTACACCTCGGTGGCCAGCGCCCCGGGCAACTGCTCGGCAGTCTGTATGGCGATTTCGTCAAAGGCCGGCTGCAAGGGCAGTTTGCGCCGGAGGTGGAAGCGGCCATTCAACTGCATCGGCGGATTGACGTGTTCACTGACCGTCATCCGCTGGTGGACATCGCGCTAGGGCGTTTTTCCGATACGCGCCGGCGTTATGCCGGGATCGTGCTCGATGTGTTTTTCGATCATTGCCTGGCGCGGGACTGGAAGCTGTATGCCGACCAGCCGCTAGAGGTTTTCACCGCTGATGTGTATAGGGTGCTGAACCGCGAGCCGCAATTGCCCGAACGATTGGCGAGGATCGCCCCGCACATGGTGGCCAATGACTGGTTGGGTTCGTATCAGCAGTTTGAAGTGCTGGAGCAGGTGTTGCGCGGGATCTCGCGGCGGTTGAGCCGGCCGGAGGAACTGGCGGGGGCGATGGAGGAATTGCGGCGGTTGTATGAGCCGCTCAGTGAAGACTTCCGACTCTTCTACCCACAACTCCAGGACTTCGCACAAAACCCTCAGACACAGAAAATCTAATGTAGGAGTGAGCCTGCTCGCGATAGCGGTGTGTCAGTCGACATCAGTATTGACTGACACACCGCTATCGCGAGCAGGCTCACTCCTACAGGGGATTTGTGTTTCAGGCGGCAATCAATTCGCCGGCACGACGCGGTTCAGCCGGTTTCGCCACTTCGCCAAACAACGCCTTCTGCACCGCCTGCTGCGCTTCAAACGCCAGCGCTGCACGCTCACGACCCTGACAGGCAAGCGGCTTGAGCAGATGCACTTCGACATCGCCGCAATCGTTGCTGAACAGGCGCATCAGGTGCGACAGCAAATCATCGTCACCAATGAACGGTGCCAGCCCATCGATTTCGCCATCGCGCAGGTAACGGATCGCCACCGGTTGCAACATCACCTCGGAATCAATCGCCGCCGCCAGCAAGCGACCATGAAAGGTTCGCAGCGAACGGCCATCGGTGGTGGTGCCTTCCGGGAACATCAGCAAGGCGTGATCGGTTTGCAGGTGACGGGTCATCTGCTTGCGGATCAACTGGCTGTCGCCCGAACCGCGACGGATGAACAGGCTGCCGGCCTTCGCCGCGAGCCAACCGGCCACCGGCCAGGTACGCACCTCGGCCTTGGACAAAAACGACAGCGGCGTGAGCATGCCGAGCAGTGGAATGTCCGTCCATGAAACGTGGTTGCTGACCCACAGCATCGGCTGTTTCGGCAGTTCACCGTGAACCGTCACGCGAAAGGGCAGGGCATTGCTCAGGCGCGCCATGAAGAAGCGCGACCAGCGCTGACGCCGCTCCATCGAATGCGCCAGGCCAATCCGTTCAAACACGCCGAAGACGCTGGCCATGGTCAACCCCAGCGAAACCACCAACAGCACCCGCGCGATCCGCGCGTACACGCGCAACCGGCTCATTACACAGCCGCCTTGAAGTGCTTGGCGTAGCGCGGGCAGAGTTCGTCGCGTTTGAGCAGGATGAACACGTCGGCGACCTGGAAGTCTTCGTCCCAGCACGGCTCACCGCAGATCTTCGCGCCCAGACGCATGTAAGCCTTGAGCAGCGGCGGCATTTCGGCGATCACGTTGGACGGAATATCCAGGGTTGGCAGCGGATTTTTCGGCTCGGCGCGCAGGTTTTCGGTGCACAGATAACGTTCGCGCAGGCGCTGCATGATCGCATGGGCCTGAATGCCGCCGTCCTGCATCGGGATGCTCGCGCAACCCATCAGATAGCTGTAGCCGCCCTGATTCAATACTTCGGCCAACTCGCCCCACAACACCGCGATGGTGCCGCCGTTGCGGTACGCCGGGTCGACGCAGGTGCGGCCGATTTCCAGAATCGGCCCTTGCAGATGAGCGAGGCCGTGCAGGCTGAATTCTTCTTCGCTGTAGAACTTGCCGAGGCTGCTGGCGGCGGTGTGATCGAGCAAACGCGTGGTCGCCACCAGACGGCCGGTGTTCAAATCACGCACGCCGATGTGGCTGCAGTGAACATCATAATCATCCATGTCCAGACCCAGTTCCGCGCCTTTCAGTTTGGCGTTGAACTCGCCGCTGAAGACGTTGAAGCGCAAGGCCTGGGCTTGCTGCAACGCCTCGGCGCCGATCAGGCGTTCGGCTTGCAGGCGGCGTTCATTGCCGGTGTCGCTGATGCGGGCGATCTGAGTCATGTGAATCTCCGTACGGGCCTTTAACCCGTCGTGGGTTGCAGCCGATCGACTTTCTTTATGCAGCCGTGTTGTGCAAAGTCAGGCTATGTAGCCCCGGTGTCATCGCCATGAAAGTTTGGTGATGCTTATATGACAGCCCACAAGGAGCCTCTTATGCCCTGGCCAGATCTGCTGCACAGCCGTGACCGATTGCCCGCCGTTGCTGACCTGGCCGAGGGTTTTGCGACGTTGTTGCAGCAACTGGGCAACGTCACGCCGTTCGAATTGGCGGTCGCGGGCGGGCGGCGAATGGCAACGCCGGGGCTGGCGTTTCTGCTCGGTTATCAAGCGGCTTTGCGCATGTTGTGGCCGAGTGCGCCGCTGAGCCTGGGCGCTTTGTGTGCGACCGAACAGCGCAGTTTGCGTCCGGCGGACATGCAGACGCGGCTCACCGATTTACGCCTGAGTGGGCGCAAGGATTTCGTCACCGCCGGCGATGCGGCGGATTGGCTGTTGATCGCTGCTCGCAGTGAAGAGCCCGGTGAAAGTCCGCGTCTGAGTCTGGCCGTGGTGTATCCCGGCGAGCCCGGCGTGACCGTGGAAAAACTGCCGGCGCTGCCGTTGATGCCGGACATCAGTCATGGCCGGTTGCAGCTTGACGGGGCGTTGTGCGAGTTGCTCGCCGGTGATGGTTGGGATGCTTACGTCAAACCGTTTCGCACGCTGGAAGATGTCTATGTGCTGAGCGCGATGACCGCGTGGCTGTATGGCGTCGGACAGGACAGCGACTGGCCGCAAGCGCTGCAATTGCGTTTGCTGGCGCTGTTGGCCGGGTGCGCGGAGGCGAGTCGGCAACCGCCGAACAATCCGGCCGGGCATGTGTTGCTGGGTGGGTTGTTTGCGCAGTTTGAGGCGCTGGAGGGGGAGGTGAGTCAGGCGTTGGCTGACGGGCCGGCAGAGTGGGCGCAGATGTGGCAGCGCGATCAAGGCGTGATGCAGTTGGCGGCGGGGGCTCGGGCCAAGCGGTTGACCAAGGCTTTGATGGTGAATTGACTGGCCCCTTCGCGAGCAGGCTCGCTCCCACAGGGGACCGCGTTTCTTCAATTGAAATGCGTTCAAAATGTGGGAGCGAGCCTGCTCGCGAAGGCGCCCTCAAAATCACCACACATCTGTCATCAACCCCGACTAGTCTCAGCAGGTTCTCCCCAAGAGCCCTCACCATGTGCAAAGGCCTGCCCCTGTTTCTGCTGCTGATCTGCTTCACCGTTCAAGCCGAACAGTGGCCCGGCGAACAATGGCCAACTGGCACGACGATTACCGATACAGGAGTTCTGGAGAATTACGCCTTCCCACCTCGCGACGACGCAACCCGCCAAGGCATCCGCACCGATGCCCTGCTGATCATCCGCGACGGTCAGATCCTCTACGAACGCTACGCCGGCCCGACCACCGAGCAAACCCCGCACCTGACCTGGTCGATCAGTAAAAGCCTGATGGCCACCGTCCTCGGCGTGGCGTACGGCGAAGGCCTGTTCAAACTCGAAGATCCCGCCGCAAAGTTCTACCCGCTACTGGCAAAATACCCGGAGATAAAAATCGCCGATCTGCTGCACTGGGCCTCCGGTATCGATTGGCAGGAAGACTACGAATATGCCCCGCTGAGGTCCTCGGTGGTGGCGATGCTTTACACCCGTGGTCATCACGATATGGCTGCGTTCACCGCTAACCACGACAGCTACGCCGCTCCCGGGCAGGCGTTCCGCTATTCCAGCGGCGACAGCAACCTGCTCGCGGCGGCGTTGAAAACCATCGTCGGGTCGCAGCGTTATTCGGATTATCCGTGGACGGCTTTGTTCGAGCCGTTGTGCATCCGTCACGCCGTGTGGGAAACCGATGCCAGCGGCACGTTTGTCGCGTCGTCTTACGCTTATCTGACAGCCCGGGATCTGGCGCGCGTCGGTCTGTTGATGGCCCGCGACGGGCGCTGGAATGATCGCCAATTGCTGCCCAAGGATTGGGTCGCGTTCAACCTTGAACCCTTCGCCGGTTACAAGGCTCATCAGGACGAAGCGGTGCCCGGCGGCCACTGGTGGCTCAATCGTCCGGCCGATGGCGCCGCGTCACCGTGGCCCGACGCACCGCCGGACACCTTCGCCGCGCTTGGTCATTGGGGCCAGGCGCTGTACGTGATCCCCAGCGAGAAACTGGTGATCGTGCGATATGGCGATGACCGCGACGGCAGCTACCGCCACAACGAATTGCTCAAACACGTGCTGAAGGCGGTGCGGCCATGAAGCGCTTTTTGCTGTTACTGCTTGTTCTGCTGCTCGGCTGGGTTGTCTACGAGCGCGAAAATCTGTGGGCTTTCCCGGACATCATCAGCGCTTACACCGCCAAGGAATATTGTTCGTGCCGGTATGTGATGAACAACGGTGCCGAGTATTGCCGTGGCTATGTCAAACAATGGCTGCCGACCAGCCAGTTCACCGATGACCCTGCCAGCAAAACCATCACCGTCAGCGGCATGGGCCGCAGCAATCGCGCCCAGTGGTTGAGCGAACGCCAAGGCTGTCGTTTACAGCCTTAAAAGATCGCAGCCTTCGGCAGCTCCTACAGGATCGGGTCCACCCTGTAGGAGCTGCCGAAGGCTGCGATCTTTTGATCTTGATGTTGCAATAACTTTGGGGGCGGTTAAGGTTCGTGCAGGTTTATCGGCCCCACGAGTGTTCAATGTTCAACCGCTCCCTGTGTGCAACCCTGTCCAGCCTGCTGCTCGCTGCCGTCACGCTGCCGGCGCAGGCCAATTGGTATCTGGACGGCGAGTCGTCGCGGCTGTCGTTCGTCAGCACGAAGAACGCCAATGTTTCCGAAGTGCAGCGCTTTCTGGTGCTGCACGGTAAGGTCGACCCTAACGGTCGCGCCGAAGTCGAAGTCGAGCTGGACTCGATCAACAGCGGCATCCCGCTGCGCGACGAGCGCATGCGCAAGGAGCTGTTCCAGATCGAGCAATTCCCCGAAGCGACCATCACCACCCAGATCGACCTGCGCCCGATCAACGATCTGGCCCCCGGTGCGCAACTGGAATTGCGTCTGCCGCTGACCGTCAACCTGCACGGCAAGCAACATGAATACCCGGCCGAACTCTTGGCAACGCGCCTTGATGATCGCCGCTTTCAGGTGGTGACGCTGGAGCCGCTGGTGATCAACGCCGAGGATTTCGATCTGCTGCCAGGGCTGGAAAGCCTGCGCAAGCTCGCCGGTCTGTCGGCCATCAGTCTGTCGGTGCCGGTGGGTGCGGTGCTGATCTTCACGGCGCGCTGACATGCGCGGCGCGGTGTTCCCGTGGCGGGACGGCAACCGGTTCGAACTGCTGATCGACGGTCCGCAATTCTTTCCGCGCATGCTCGAGCAGATTGCTGGCGCGCAGGAGCAGATCGAACTGGAGTTGTATCTGGTCGAGGCTGGCGCCTGTGCCGAAACCATCGTGCAAGCGCTGGTGCTGGCCGCCGAGCGCGGTGTGCGTGTGCGTTGTCTGTTCGACGATTACGGCAGCCTCGCCTTCACCCTCAATCTGCGTCAGCGCCTGATCCAGTCCGGGGTTGAACTGCGTTTCTACAATCGGCTGAACTGGCGGCGCTGGGTCGGCAACTTCTATCGGGATCACCGCAAATTGCTGCTGGTCGATCAATGTCTGGCGGTGGTCGGTGGCACCGGTGTCACCGATGAGTTCTGGACGCCGGGCCATGACAGCAGCGAATGGCACGAAGTGATGGTCGAGATCCGCGGGCCGTTGGTGATCGACTGGCAATTGCTCTTTGATCGTCAGTGGATTGCCAACCGTTATCGCCGCGCCTGGCGCCCGGCCGCGCATTTCGGTCTGCCGCGTTTGCCTCGAGTGCCGGACAAGGGCGAGGGCATGGGCCGCGTGGCGTATGCCGACGCCCGCCAGCACCGCGACATTCTGCAGTCGCTGTTCCGCGCCTTGAACAGTGGGCAAAAACGCATCTGGATGGCCACGCCGTACTTCCTGCCAACGTGGAAAATCCGCCGCTCCCTGCGCAAGGCTGCCGCGCGCGGTGTTGATGTGCGGTTGCTGCTGACCGGGCCGCGCACCGATCACCCGTCAGTGCGCTACGCCGGGCATCGTTATTACCCGCGACTGCTCAAGGCCGGGGTGCAAATCTTCGAATACCAGCCGTGCTTCCTGCATTTGAAAATGGTGCTGGTGGACGATTGGGTGAGCATCGGTTCGTGCAACTTCGATCACTGGAACCTGCGCTTCAATCTGGAGGCGAATCTGGAGGCGCTGGACCCGTCGTTGACGGCAGCGGTAGAGGCGAGTTTTGTGAAGGACTTCGGGCTGAGCCAGCAGGTGAGTCTGGAGGAGTGGCAGCGCCGGCCGTTGTGGCGACGGGTCAAGCAGCGGGTGTGGGGCTGGGTGGATCGGGTGGTGGTCAATATTCTCGACCGCCGCGGCTAGTCGCTCACGTTGATCGTTCCCACGCTCTGCGTGGGAATGCAGCCCGTGACGCTCCGCGTCACTGGACGCGGAGCGTCCCTTGAGGCATTCCCACGCGGAGCGTGGGAACGATCAGGCAGGGTTTTGCGGTGTGCTTGCGGTTACAGCAATTCAAAGCTCTGCTGCGTCACGTTCTGGGAATCCAGGCCGATCTGCACGTTGAACTTGCCAGGCTCTGCCGCGTACTTGAGCTGGGCGTTGTAGAACTTCAGGTCATCCTCGGTGATGGTGAAGTGCACGACTTTCTGTTCGCCGGCCTTGAGCATGATTTTCTGGAAGTTCTTCAGTTCTTTCACCGGGCGGATCATCGAACCGGTGACGTCCTGGATGTACAACTGCACCACGGTTTCGCCGTCACGCTTGCCGGTGTTTTTCACCATGACGCTGGCGTCGAGCTTGCCAGTGGCGTTGAGGGTGGTTGACGACAGCGCCATGTCGCTCAGGGCGAAGTTGGTGTAGCTCAGGCCGTAACCGAACGGGAACAGCGGCCCGGTGGTGTCATCGAAATACTGCGAGGTGTAGTTGCCCGGTTTGCCCGGCGTGAACGGCCGGCCAATGCTCAGGTGGTTGTAGTAGGTCGGGATCTGGCCCACGGAGCGCGGGAAGGTCACCGGTAGTTTGCCCGACGGGTTGTAGTCGCCGAACAGCACGTCGGCGATGGCGTTGCCGCCCTCGGTGCCGCTGAACCAGGTTTCCAGAATCGCGTCAGCCGACTGGTTCTCTTCGAGAATGGTCAGTGGGCGGCCGTTCATCAGCACCAGCACCAGCGGTTTGCCGGTGGCTTTCAGTGCGCGGATCAGCTCGCGCTGGGTTTCCGGGATGTTCAGGTCGGTGCGGCTGGAGGACTCGTGGGACATGCCACGGGATTCACCTACCGCTGCAACGATCACGTCAGCGTCCTTGGCAGCTTTCACTGCTTCGTCGATCAGCACGTTGGCCGGGCGCGGGTCATCGACCACTTCCGGCGCATCGAAGTTGAGGAAGTTCAGGTAGTCGAGGACCTTCTTGTCGCTGGTGATGTTGGCGCCACGGGCGTAGATCAGGTTCGCCTTGTCGCCGATCACCGAGCTCATGCCGTCGAACAGCGTGACCGATTGCGCAGGGCGCCCGGCGGCAGCCCAACTGCCCATCATGTCGATCGGCGCTTTGGCCAGCGGGCCGACCAGCGCGACTTTTGCGTCTTTCTTCAGCGGCAGGGTTTCGTTCTGGTTCTTCAGCAGCACCAGACTGCGGCGCGCGACTTCACGGGCCTCGGCACGGTGCAGACGGCTCTCGGCGTAGGTGTCGGCCGGATCATCTTCAGCCTTGCCGATGCGCAGGTACGGGTCCTTGAACAGGCCCATGTCGTACTTGGCCGCGAGCACTTCACGCACGGCGTTGTCGATGTCTTTCTGCTCGATCTCACCGGACTTGAGCAGCCCCGGCAGCTCTTTGCCGTACAGGGTGTCGTTCATGCTCATGTCGATACCGGCCTTGATCGCCAGCTTCGCCGCTTCACGACCGTCGCGGGCGACGCCGTGCTTGATCAGCTCGAAAATTGCACCGTGGTCACTGACCGCCAGTCCTTTGAAGCCCCAGTCGCGGCGCAGCAGATCGTTCATCAGCCAGGTGTTGGCCGTGGCCGGAATGCCGTTGATCGAGTTCAGCGCGACCATCACACCACCGGCGCCGGCATCGATCGCGGCGCGGTACGGTGGCAGGTAATCCTGGTACATCTTCACCGGACTCATGTCGACGGTGTTGTAGTCGCGACCGCCCTCGACCGCGCCGTACAGGGCGAAGTGCTTGACGCTGGCCATGATGCTGTCAGCCGCGCTCGGGGTGGCGCCCTGATAGGCGCGCACCATGACGCCGGCAATGCGCGAGGTCAGGTAGGTGTCTTCACCGAAACCTTCGGAGCTGCGGCCCCAGCGCGGGTCGCGAGAGATGTCGACCATCGGCGCGAAGGTGATGTCGAGGCTGTCGGCAGCGGCTTCTTTGGCGGCAACGCGCCCGGACTGGCCGATAGCGTCCATGTCCCAGCTCGAGGCGAGGGCCAGCGGAATCGGGAAAATCGTACGGTGACCGTGGATCACGTCGTACGCGAAAAACATCGGAATCTTCAGGCGGCTGCGCATGGCCGCGTCCTGCATCGGCCGGTTTTCCGGGCGGGTGATCGAGTTGAACGTGCCGCCGATGTTGCCGGCAGCGATCTCTTTGCGGATCAGCTCACGTGGCATTTCCGGGCCGATGCTGATCAGGCGCAACTGGCCGATCTTTTCATCGAGGGTCATTTGGCTCATCAGATTCGTGATGAACGCGTCCTTGTTTTCCAGGGGTACCGGGGTCGTGGCGGCCAATACTTGATGACTGGCCAGGCTGACGAACAGACCCAGCAAACACAGCTTCTTCATGAATATTTTTCTCAAGGGCCCAAACGGCGAGGTAACGCCGGCCAGCCAAAATTTAGGGAGCGACTATTGTTGTTCGGGTGCAGGCTCGAAAACACCGAGCCAAAAACGACAGCCGACACTCGGCAGCGTGAACGCGCAGGGCACTTTTTAGCCCATTGGCCCGTCGTAATCCAGCGACGCGGCCGATTATGCCCCAAGAGCCCGCCAAGAATGTTTCGCGCTCGGTTTTTATAATGAAATGTGCCAAGGAGCATCACTGCGATGAATGTAAGCCCAACCAATCGCTCGCGTTTGCAGGTCGCCACGCTGCTGGTGCTGGCCACGTTGTTGACCGCGTGCGGCATCAACAATATCCCGACCCTCGACGAACAGGCCAAAGCCGCGTGGGGCCAGGTGCAGAACCAGTACCAGCGCCGCGCTGACCTGATCCCCAATCTGGTGGAAACGGTGAAAGGCTATGCGGCTCACGAGCAGGAAACGCTGACCGCAGTGATTGAGGCGCGGGCCAAGGCGACCTCGATCCAGGTCGATGCCAGCACCCTCGACAACCCCGAGAAGCTCAAGCAGTTCCAGCAGGCGCAGGATCAACTGACCGGCGCGTTGAGCCGCTTGATGGTGGTCTCCGAGCGCTACCCGGATCTGAAGGCCAACCAGAACTTCCTCGCCCTGCAATCGCAACTCGAGGGCACGGAAAACCGTATCGCCGTGGCGCGCCGCGATTTCATTCTGGCGGTGCAGAAATACAACACCGAAATCCGCACCTTTCCCGGTCGCCTCTGGCACAGCGTGATGTACAGCGACCTGCCGATCCGCGAAACCTTCGAAGCCACCACGCCCGGCGCGGAAAAGGCCCCGGAAGTGAAATTCTGATTCGAGGTTGTCCATGCGCGTGTTGAAAATGGGCCTGGTGCTGATGCTGTGGCTGTTCGCCGTCAGCGCCCAGGCCGAGTTGACGTTCCCGGCGTTGAGCGGCCGGGTGGTGGACGAAGCGCAGATGATCGACCCGTCGGTGCGCGCGCAACTGGGCCAACAGTTGCAGGCCCACGAGCAGGCGACCGGCGAGCAATTGGTCGTGGTCACGGTGCCGGATCTGCAAGGCACCACCATCGAAGATTTCGGCGTTCAGCTCGGCCGGCACTGGGGCATCGGCCAGAAGGACAAGAACAACGGGGCACTGCTGATCGTCGCCCGTGACGAGCGCAAACTGCGCATCGAAGTCGGTTATGGCCTGGAAGACCGACTGACTGACGCGCAGACTTCGGTGATCATCCATCAAGTCATAACCCCAGCCTTCAAGACCGGCAATTTCAGCAAAGGCATCAGCGATGGCGTCGCGGCGATGCTGGTGGTGCTCGGTGGCAATCCGCTGGATGAACCGTCGACGGTGTATGAGTCCAGCGGTGATCCGGCCGACGATTTCATCTCGCGGCACCCGGCACTGTTCGTGTTTTTAGTGATGTTGTTCATCTTGACGGTGTTTGTCTGCCAGATGCTCGGTATCCTGCCCGCTGGCCGTGGCGGCTCCGGAGGAGGGGGCGGCTTTGGCGGTGGCGGCGGCTTTGGCGGCGGTGGTGGAGGCGGGGGCTTCAGCGGCGGCGGGGGCAGTTTCGGCGGCGGCGGTTCGTCCGGCGGCTGGTGAGATCAGAAGAATAATGAGCAGGCACTTTTCAACATGGCATTACTGACTGAACACGAACAACGCAAAGTCGCCGAGGCGATCGCCCGGGTCGAGCGCGACACCGACGCCGAACTGGTGACGGTGCTGGCCGCCCGCGCCGATGACTACGCGTACATCCCGCTGTTGTGGGCGAGCCTTTTGGCACTGGTGGTGCCGGGCGTCGTGCACTACCTGACCGGGTGGCTGACCCTGCGCAGTCTGCTGCTGGTGCAGTGGGGCGCGTTCATCGTGCTGTGCCTGCTGTTTCGTTTGCCGAAAATCACTACCCATCTGATCCCGCGCCGCGTGCGGCATTGGCGCGCATCCAACCTGGCGCGCCGGCAGTTTCTCGAGCAGAACCTGCACCACACGGTGGGCAGCACCGGCATGCTGATTTTTGTTTGCGAGGCGGAGCGGTATGTGGAGATTCTGGTGGATGAGGGGATTTCCAAACGGCTCGATAATAAGAGTTGGGATGCGATTGTTGCGGCGTTTACCGAGCAGGTGCGGCAGGGGCGCACGCTTGAGGGGTTTGTCACGTGTATCGAGGCGTGTGGGGAATTGCTCAAGGTGCATGTGCCGGTGACGCAGGTGAGGAATGAGTTGCCGAATCGTCTTGTGGTTTTGGGGTAGTTTGCAGATTTTCTCACTCGGCTTGAGGGCCATCCCCTCACCCCAGCCCTCTCCCGGAGGGAGAGGGAGCAGACCGAAGTGTCTGGCGCTCGACATCGACCTGGAAATCGGCATCGATTATTGGATTCAACGCAGATCGTTCAAGTCGGTGTATCTCGTCAATATCCCACGGTCAGTCCCCTCTACCTCTGGGAGAGGGCTAGGGTGAGGGCCGCTTTTAAAGAACCGTTCGGTAAATAAGAGCGTGTCCCCAACCCCCATCCCCCCTAAAATACCCGCCATTCCCGATTTCGCCCGTCCGAGGCCGCTTTTCCATGTCCGTTACTGCCCCGTCCATCAAGCCTACGCCCGATCACCACGCCCAGTTCATCGAGCTGCTGCAAACCAGCCTCGAACAGAACGGTTTCATCAAACTGGTGCTGGCCAAGTACGTCGGTGACGAAGCGGATCTGCAGCGGGTCATCATCAAAGCGGTGACGGTCAAGGCGCAGCCGAATCTGTCGTTCGTCTATCGCTACAAAACCCGTGACATCACCAAAAACCTGCCCTTGGTTGACGGTGTGGCGACGATTGCCGCGCTGTTGCCGGCCTCGTTCAAAAATGCGCATTTACTCGCGGTGACTGACGAAGCCCAGCTCGAATACAGCAAAAAGGGCAAGTCTTCGCTGTTCAAGAGCAAACCTCAGCAATTGCGCGAAGCGCCGTCCGCGGAACACAACCGTGAGAAAAATCGTTATCTCGAACTGAGCCGGCCGTTCCTCAAGGACTTGGGCGTGACCAACACCCAGCACGAACTGATCCCGGCGATGTCGCGCAAGTGGAAGCAGATCAACAAGTTCATCGAAGTGTTCAGCCACGCCCTGACCTCGTCGCCGCTGGCGCTGGACAAACCGGTGCGGGTGGCGGATTTCGGTTCGGGCAAGGGTTACCTGACGTTCGCGATTCACGATTACCTGCGCAACACCTTGAACGCCGAGGGCGAAGTCACGGGTGTCGAGTTGCGTGAGGAAATGGTCAACCTGTGCAACGCTGCGGCGGCGAAGCTCGATCATCCGGGCCTGGTGTTCAAGTGCGGTGACGTGCGCAGCGTGGCGCCGAGCGAGCTGGACGTGATGATCGCCCTGCATGCCTGCGACATCGCCACCGACTACGCGATCCACACCGGCATCCGTTCGGGCGCGTCGATCATCATGTGCTCGCCGTGCTGCCATAAACAGATTCGCTTGCAGATCCAGAGCCCGGCGCTGCTCAAACCGATGTTGCAATACGGTTTGCATCTGGGGCAGCAGGCAGAAATGGTCACCGACAGTTTGCGTGCGCTGTTCCTTGAGGCCTGCGGTTACGAGACCAAGGTCTTCGAGTTCATCTCGCTGGATCACACCAACAAAAACAAGATGATTCTGGCGGTGAAACGCGCCGAGCCGGTGGACCCGGCGCAGTTGTTGGTGAAGATTCAGGAGTTGAAAGACTTCTACAACATCAGCGAGCACTGCCTGGAAACCCTCCTGCGCGCTGACGGCTACCTGGCCTGACACAAAAACCTGTGGGAGCGAGCTTGCTCGCGAAGGGGCCATAACAGCCAACATCATCGTTGACTGTCAGTCCGCCTTCGCGAGCAAGCTCGCTCCCACATTTGATTTCACCGCAGTCTTGCGGCCGAGCATGACCGTTGCAATCACGCCACACGCAAACACCCAAGTAATCGGCTCGACATGTTCACCAAAGAACAGCGCCGAAAACGCGATGGTGAAGAAGATCTGCAGCAACTGGATCTGACTGACCCGGGCAATGCCGCCCATGGCCAACCCGGCGTACCAGGCAAAGAAGCCGAGAAACTGCGAAAACAGCGCCACATAACCAAACGCCCACCAGGCCTTGGCCGACACCGCACCCTGATGTTGCAGCGCCAGATACAACACTGGCCCGATCAACAGCGGCGTCGACAGCACCAGCGCCCAGCAGATCACCTGCCAGCCGCCCATCTCCTTGGCCAACCGCCCGCCCTCGGCGTAACCCAGTCCACCGACGGCAATCGCGCCGAGCATCAGCAAATCACCCGCCTGAATGCTGCCGGCCCCGGTATACAACGCATAACCGAGCACCAGCGCACTGCCCAGCGCCGCGCAGGCCCAGAAGGCTTTCAACGGACGTTCGTGGGACAACCACGCGGCATACAGCGCCACGCACAGCGGTTGCAGGCCGTTGACCAGCGCACCGTGAGACGCCGGCAAGGTTTGCATGGCCCACGCCGACAACACCGGAAACCCCAGAATCACCCCGGCGATCACCAGGCTCAGGCCTTTGACCTGCGGCCACGTTGGCCACTTCTCGCGGCGCCATAACAGAAGCAGCGCCGCCGGAATTGCCGCGAACAACGCGCGACCCAAACCGTTAAGCAGTGGATGCAGTTCCTGCACCACGATGCGGGTGAAGGGCAGGGTGAGGCTGAAGATCACCACGCCGAGCAGGCCGAGGGCCATGCCGGTGTTTTCGCGCGAGGACATGATGGGAGACCAGAATCGTAGGGAATTGGAAGGTGTCCTCATCTAGCCATAATCCGCGAATTTCGGGGTGTTACAGCTAGGCACGGACTTAGGCGTACAGTTTCAGGGCCTCTTCGCGAGCAGGCTCGCTCCCACATTTGGAATGCATTCTTCCTGTGGGAGCGAGCCTGCTCGCGAAGAACGATGACACGGTCTCAGGTAGTAGCCGGTTGTTACCCGAGCCTCCGGATAAGGTCTACCTTGAATACTCCCAAGCATTCCCCCAGAGGAGTCCTCCCCATGGCCGCGAAAAAGATTCTGATGCTGGTCGGCGATTACGTCGAAGATTACGAAGTGATGGTGCCGTTCCAGGCCCTGCAAATGGTTGGTCACACCGTTCATGCCGTGTGCCCGGACAAGGCAGCCGGTAAAACCGTACGCACCGCGATCCATGATTTCGAAGGCGATCAGACCTACAGCGAAAAACCCGGTCACCTGTTTGCCCTCAACTTCGATTTCGCCAAGGTCAGCGAGGCCGATTACGACGCACTGCTGATCCCCGGTGGCCGTGCCCCGGAATACCTGCGCCTCAACGAAAAAGTCCTCGACCTGGTGCGTGCCTTCGACAAGGCCGGCAAACCGATTGCCGCCGTTTGCCACGGCGCACAATTGCTGGCAGCGGCGGGCGTGCTTGAAGGTCGCGAATGCAGCGCCTATCCGGCCTGTGCGCCGGAAGTGCGACTGGCGGGTGGCACGTACATCGACATTCCGGTGACGGACGGCCACGTTCAAGGCAATCTGGCCACTGCACCGGCGTGGCCGGCGCATCCGAACTGGCTGGCCGGTTTCCTTGGCTTGCTCGGTACTAAAATCACTCTGTAACGAGGAATCGCCGATGTGCGAGCTCTACGTCAAGGCCGACCCGATTCTCTACGAGTCACGCTCGCGCTCGCTGCGCATCTGCGGGGTGGTGACGACGTTGCGTCTGGAGAATCAGTTCTGGGACATCCTCAGCGAAATCGCCGAAGTCGATGGCATGACCACCAACCAGTTGATCGCCAAGCTGTATGAAGAGGTGATGGATTATCGCGGGGAGGTAGTGAACTTTGCCTCGTTCCTGCGGGTGAGTTGTACGCGCTATTTGAGTCAGCGGCGGGTGAGTGCGCCGCAGTTGTCGGTGGTGCGGGCGGTGGTGAAATAGCCGGCACCGAGTTGCCTCATTCGCGAGCAGGCTCGCTCCCACTTTCGACCGCGTTCTCCAACGGGTATGCGCTCAAATGTGGGAGCGAGCCTGCTCGCGAAGGGGCCGGTACAGGCGACAGATAATCAGGACTGGTCTTTACTCTGAAGCGCGAAGTCTCTCAATCGCCAAGGAGCAACGAGCATGTCCGGATGGTACGAAATCAGTAAAAGCAGCAACGGCCAGTTCAGGTTCGTGCTGAAAGCGGCGAATGCCGAAACGATTCTGACCAGCGAGCTGTACACCACTCGCGCAGCGGCCGACGGCGGCATCGCGGCGGTGCAAACCAACAGCCCGCTCGATGAGCGCTACGAGAAGAAGTCGACGAAGGACGGTCATCCGTACTTCAATCTGAAAGCGGCCAATCATCAGGTCATCGGCAGCAGCGAGGCGTATTCATCGGATGCGGCGTGCGATAAAGGCATTGCCAGCGTCAAGGCGAACGGGCCGAGCAAGGTGATCAAGGACAAGACCTTGCCGGTGCTCTGACCTCACTTTCAAATCCATTGCAAATCCACTGTGGGAGCGAGCCTGCTCGCGAAAGCGGTGTATCAGTCAACATCATCATCGACTGATACACCGTCTTCGCGAGCAGGCTCGCTCCCACATTGGGTTTTGCGTTTTACCGGGAGATCAGCGCACGGTCTTGAGGATCATTTGCAGCTGAGTCTGGCCCGCCTCACTCAACGGGAAGACCGGCAAGCGTGGATCGCCCACCTCCAGCCCGGTCTGTCGCAACCCGGCCTTGATCGTCGCCGGCAACCCACCCTTGAGTATGAAATCCAGCAGCGGCAACTGGCGATAGAACAGATCCCGCGCCCGATCCAGATCGCCGGCCATGGCTGCGTCATAAAGATCCAGATTCAACTGCGGGATCAAATTGGGCGCCGCCGTGCACCAGCCTTTCGCCCCGGCAGCGAACGCTTCCAGCGCCAGCGGATTGCAGCCGTTGTAAAACGGCACCTGACCTTCACCGAGCAATAGCAGCTTGTGCATGCGCTGAATATCGCCGGTGCTCTCCTTGACCATGGTCACGTTTTCCACGCCATTGACGATGCGTAGAATCAAATCCACCGACATGTCGGTGCCGCTGGTGGCCGGGTTGTTGTAGAGCATGATTGGCACGCCGATGCTCTCGCCGATGGCGCGGTAGTGCGCGAGGATTTCCGCCTCGGTGAGTTTCCAGTACGAAGCCGGCAGCACCATCACCACGTCGGCACCATGGGCTTCGGCGAAACGCGCGCGGCGTACGGCTTTGGCGGTGGTCAGGTCGGACACGCTGACGATCGTCGGCACACGTTTGGCGACGTGCTTGATGCTGAACTCGGCGACCTGATCCCACTCCGCATCGCTCAGGTAAGCGCCTTCGCCGGTGCTGCCCAGCGGCGCGATGGCGTGGACGCCGCTGTCGATCAGGCGATCGATCGATTGCCCGAGCGCTGGCAGGTCCAACCCTTCGCCGTTGGCGCCGAACGGGGTGATGGTGTAGCCGATGATGCCGTGAATAGTGGACATGGGAATCTCTCCGTAACAGGTTTCAGTTCAGGCAATCGGCGTGTTGGCGCAGGTTCTGCCGGGCGTAGTAGTTGAAGGCGGCGGCGTGGCGTTTCGGCTTGGCGATCCAGTCATGCGCCTCGCGGCCCAGTTCAGGGATGATCGGTTTGATCGTGCCGGCGGCCATCGCCAGCAGTTGCAGCTTGGCCGCTCGTTCGATCAATTGGGCGATGACACAGGCCTCTTCAATCGTCGTACCGGTCGACAACTGACCGTGGTGCGAAAGCAGGATCGCGCGTTTGTCGCCCAGCGCACCGGCAATCAGCTCACCTTCTTCATTGCCCACCGGCACGCCCGGCCAACCTTCGAGAAACGCGCAGTCGTCGTACAGCGGGCACAGATCCATGTGGGAAATCTGCAGCGGTACTTCCAGCATCGACAGCGCCGCGACGTGGGTCGGATGGGTGTGAATGATGCAATTTACATCCGGGCGAGCGCGGTAAACCCAGCTGTGGAAACGGTTGGCCGGGTTGGCCATGCCGTGGCCTTCGAGGACTTCCAGATCCTCGTTGACCAGCAGCAGATTGCTCGCGGTGATTTCGTCGAAACCCAGCCCCAGTTGCTGAGTGTAATAGGTGCCGGGCTGCGGGCCACGGGCGGTGATTTGGCCGGCGAGGCCTGAGTCGTGACCGTTCTCGAAGAGAATCCGGCAGGTCAGGGCCAGCTTTTGCCGATCGGTCCACGTATTATCCGCCAGGCTTTTTTGCATCTGGGTCAGCGCTTGCTTGACCAGTTGGTCTTTGGGTAGTGCTAATGTCTTGGCCATGTCTGTGTCCTTTGGGTGATTGCAAATGACACGAAAGAGGCTATATGACACAAAGTGTCATTGGCAAGCACAAATCGTCGCTTCCTTGCTGGAATAACCGCCGCGCATGTCTATCCGTTTGAAATTATTGAGAAAAAAACTTGGCGTAACCCTTGAGGCACTGGCCGAAAAATCCGGCATGACCAAGAGTTATCTGTCCAAAGTCGAGCGCGGGCTGAACACGCCGTCGATTGCTGCTGCGTTGAAACTGGCGAAAGCGCTGAATGTGAAGGTCGAGGAGTTGTTCTCTGAGGACAACGTCAGCCTCGACAGCTACAGCCTGGTGCGCAGCCACGAGCGCCAGTCACTGGCGGCGAATGACCAGAGCCCCGGCTACGCCGTGCTCGCGCATCAGGTCAGCGAGCGCAACCTGCTGCCGTTCATCATCTATCCGCCGAAAGAGTTCAGCGACAAGACCTTCAAGGAGCACTTGGGCGAGGAGTTTCTGTTCGTTCACGAAGGGCAGGTGGAAGTGGATTTCATGAACGAGAAGGTGCTGCTGGAGCGCGGTGATGCGCTGCACTTCAATGCGCAGAAACCGCACCGGATCAGATCGGTGGGGGATGTGCAGGCGCAGTTGCTGGTGGTGGTGCACAGCAGCGAAGATTGAGGTGCGCCCCAAAAGCTTCGCGAGCAGGCTCGCTCCCACAGGTTGAATGCATTCCAGATGTGGGAGCGAGCCTGCTCGCGAAGGCGTCAGTCAGGCCTGCATCAAACCTCGACCGGCACCGATAACTTCGGATTGCCGAGCGCATGGCTCTTCGCATCAAAAAACCGCAACTCAACGCCTGTGCCTTCGAACACCTGCGCGTAATGCCGCTTCTGATGCTGAACAAACGCCGCACTGCGCGGATAAATCGAGATCGCCACCGTCGCAGGTTTCGCCAAGCGCAACGCCCGAACAATGTGCGCATCCTGCTCGCCCAACGCATGACCAAAGATGCACAAACTGCCGCCATGCCCGAGCAATTGCTCATAACAGAACGACAGATAATCCGAACTGCGAATGGTCTTGAGCTTGTCTGCACTCGGCCCTTCGGTGACGAACAGCGGTACGTCATCCAGCGTCTTGATCGTATTGTTGATCGCGAAGCTGCCGAGCAGCGTGCCTTCGGTTGAGGTCAATTTGCGCGCGGTGCCGTCCTGATTGCGCACCAGATGCAGACCGCCGTGCAGGTACAGCAAACGCGATTTTTCGGTGGTGCTTTCGCTCAGATCGAAACTGGCATTCGGGCCGTTGAACAGGTCGTCGATGGCCTCGTTTTGGTGTTGCAGCGCCCAGTAGTTGAGCAGGTCGTAATTGGTGGTGAATACTGTGCGATAGCGCGCCAGTTCTTCGTTCACCGTCGCCAGCGTCGAAGGCTTCACCAGTCGCCACGGAATGTGCACGGCGTGCACGGTATTGATCAGCGCTTCCTTGATCGCGTAGTAGCGGTTGCGCGGCGCCGCCGAACTGACGGCCAGGGCTTTGTTGACCCGGCTGGTTGTTTTCAGTGCGCCGAGTACCTGCTCGAAGCTGCGCGTTTGCATGGCGTCGAACACCGCCAGTTCCGACGGGCTCAGCGGTTTTTCTTCGACGGTGCGGGCGTTTTCGAACAGCGAGTCGTAGCCGAAGTCTTCCCACACCGCACGGCTGGCGCCATTGCCCACCAGCAAACCGCTGAAATCGGTCGCGGCGCGCAGGGTGTTCCAGTCTTCGAGGCTGGCGTCGACATCGAGAAAATCGGTCATTGCGTAGGCGGTCTCAAAACATAGGGGCTGATGGACGGCGACTTTATCACGAGCGGGCATTGAGCCAGATCAACATCGCTCGTGACCGATCGGTCGATGCTGTGTCTATCCGCCGAACCGGAGCAGTCGATTCGGCCCCTGTCAGGAGATGCGCGCATGACCAGCACCTTTTTCATTCCGGCGGTAAACATCATGGGCAACGGCTGCCTCGACGAAGCCATGGTCGCGATCCGCAACTATGGTTTTCGCAAGGCGCTGATCGTCACCGACACCGGGCTGGCCAAGGCTGGCGTGGCCACCATGGTCGCCGAGAAGCTGGCGATGCAGGACATCGATTCGGTGATTTTCGACGGCGCCAAACCCAACCCGAGCATTGCCAATGTCGAGTCGGGGCTGGGGCTGCTCAAGGAAAGTCGCTGCGATTTCGTCGTGTCGCTGGGCGGCGGTTCGCCTCACGATTGCGCCAAAGGCATCGCCCTGTGTGCGACCAACGGCGGACAGATCCGTGATTACGAAGGCATCGATCAATCGAGCAAGCCGCAACTGCCACTGATCGCGATCAACACCACTGCCGGCACCGCCAGCGAGATGACGCGCTTCTGCATCATCACCGACGAATCGCGCCACGTGAAAATGGCCATCGTCGACCGCAATGTCACGCCGCTGTTGTCGGTCAATGACCCGGAATTGATGGTTGCCATGCCCAAAGGCCTGACGGCTGCCACCGGCATGGACGCACTGACCCACGCCATCGAAGCCTACGTCTCGACCGCTGCCAACCCGATCACCGATGCCTGCGCGTTGAAGGCGATGACCCTGATCAGCAACAACCTGCGCCTGGCCGTGCGCGATGGCAGCGACCTCGCCGCGCGGGAAAACATGGCTTACGCGCAGTTCCTCGCCGGCATGGCCTTCAACAACGCGTCCCTCGGTTACGTGCATGCGATGGCGCATCAATTGGGCGGTTTCTACGACCTGCCCCATGGCGTGTGCAATGCCGTGCTGCTGCCCCACGTGCAGACGTTCAATGCGCTGGTCTGTGCCGAGCGGCTGACCGATGTTGCCCACGCCATGGGCGCAGACATTCGTGGCTTCAGCCCCGAAGAGGGCGCCCAGGCGGCGATCAATGCGATCCGCTGCCTGGCCAAAGATGTCGAGATTCCCGGTGGTTTGCGTGAACTCGGCGCCAAGCTCAGTGACATTCCGCTGCTCGCGACCAATGCGTTGAAAGACGCCTGCGGTTTGACCAACCCACGGGCGGCCGATCAGCGCCAGATCGAGGAGATTTTTCGCAATGCGTTTTGAGAGGCCGGTCAGGTTGATTTCTTGACGGTCAGGTTTTGCCCTTGCCCTTGCCCTTGCCTTCAGCTGTCACCGTAAACGTTCGAACACGGACCCAGTCAGACAACTTCCCTTTGATGTTGTGAATGGCGGATATCCGGTTCAGTCCGGGAGGTAAGGGTTTTGTAACCTGAGTACGCCATTGCTTGAGGGGGTCGACGTCGGCTTTGGCAATCATCACGCCGGTGTCCAGATCGATAATGCTAACGAAGCCTTCAGCTTTTGTGACATCTCCCGAAAAGACCGGAACCGTATTCACCTGTGCGTCCTCTTTTGGTTCGGAAACTACCGGGACGTCGATTGCCGGCCGCAGCAGCACGGTATATCTGCGCTCCTCACTCCAGTCTGACTTGATGCCTTCCCATGTCTGGTGGGCGCGAATCTCCTGCTGACCCGGAGACTGGACACCGCTGATGCTAAACGCCCATCGTCCATTTGCGCTGACCTGTCCGTCACCGAGCGAATGCTTGTCTGCAATGCTCCAAACCTGCACTAGAGCACCCGGTATACCGCTGCCGAGAAACAGTGTTGCAACCCCCGTTTCGCTGTCCCTTTTGGGGTACGTGATGGTCGGGGGCGGGACAGGTTGCGTGTCGGGCTTGTCGGGAGTGCTCATTGTGTTTCTCGTTTCAGGCTGATTTGAAACGAAACACTGGCACGGCGTGTCCCGTTTAGAACCTGTAAGAACTACCAGTTTTTTAGCTTTTTTTGCTTGGGCGGTAATTTCTTTTTGTTCTAAAAAACTGTCATTTCTGTCAGTTGTCTGGCGTGGCTGCTTCGGATCGAATGCTCTGATAACGGGGTCGACTCCGATCTCTTCAGGAGCACGCGAACATGCCAGAAGCCACTACACGTAACGCACAACTCGCAGGTGAGCCGGATCAGACGTTTGCCCATTCAGGCCTGCAAACGCTGCAGTTTCCTGGCGCGCGCAAAACCATCGGTAACAGTGTCGCAGTGATGCCCTCGGGTCGGATCATGGTCAGTACAACGGTTATCGACGCATCGGGAGCCTCGAATTACGGACTTGCACGACTGCTCCCTGACGGTCATCTCGACACCGGCTTCGGCCAGGGCGGGTACCTTGGCGGCCAGTTTGCGAATGGTCGGTTATCACAGGGCGGGAGTCTGGTCGTCGATGCGAGCGGTGCATTCTGGTTGAGTGCAGTGCTCGCAAATGCAGCAGGCAAGCTCGAGCAAATCATCGCTCGATTCAAACCCGACGGTACGCTCGATCGTGATTTTGGTGATGAACAGTCGGGCTATCGAGTCGTGCCGATGCGTATTCCCACGCTGAACAATGCCACGGGCGGCCGCTTGATATTGGCCCAATCCACTCCAGCGAAATCGATGCCGGACAGATTGCTTTTCGTCACCTCCCAAGGGGGCAGCGGGTTGTTGGCGCGTTTCTTTCTGGATGGCAGGAATGATGACGATTTCGCTGAAAATGGCTGGATACCTCTGACGCTTCCAAGTGTGGCGATCACGTTGCACGGGGTCACGCAGTTGGACGGTGGGCAGATTCTTGTCCATGGCAAGACCGAAGTGACGAATCAGGGGCTGGTCATGGCTTACGACAGTTCCGGGCAGGTTGCCAAGCCGTTCGGCAAGGACGGTACCCTACTGCTGAAACTGGACAATGCCGGTGTACCGCTTGAAAGCTCGGTGAATCGTATCGTGGTGCAATCGGCGCAGCGCTTGTTATTGATCGGATCTGCCGTCGAGTCTTCCGCCGGGGAGAAACGTCAGCATGGCTTGATCAGCGGGATCAATCTCACTGGCCAGGCTGATCCAGAGTTTAATCTCGGTCTGCCAGTCATTACCCTTGCAAAGCAGCCGCTGGATCTTAAAAGCTGGAGCGCAGGGTTCGCGCTGAATGACTCCCCCGGCCCGAGAATCGTCACGGTCGGACAGACCTCGGAGGGCACACGAGGGTTGCTGACGGCTGGCTTTCTGGCCGATGGCGCAGTGGATCCGTTATTTGATGTCGAGGGTGCAGCCGAGATCCCGTGGATTGCGCAGGATGCCTGTCTGCAGGGGGCGTCAGTGCTGGTGCTGGGGCATAGAAATGAAGCGGCTCACCTGGTGCGATTGCTGACAGCGGCGAGTTGACGGGCGGGTTCATCACATTTTCGGTGTGATTGAAATCCGGGCTATCCTGCCGACTCGGAATAACCCCAGTCAGCGAGCCCTCCATGCTGCAAAAGAGCCTGATCCGCCGCCTCGACCTGATCACCCTGCAACTGTTCGTCGCCGTCCATGAAGAGGGCACGTTGACCCGCGCGGCCTCGCGCGAAGCCATCGCAGTGTCGGCGGCGAGCAAGCGGCTGATGGAGCTGGAAGAGGCGCTCGGGATCAGCCTGTTCGTGCGTCAGGCCAAGGGCATGACGCTGACGCCCGCCGGCGAAACGCTGCTGCACCATGCGCGGCAGATGTTGTTCAACGTCGAGAAAATGGGCCTGGAACTGGGTGAACACAGCCACGGCGTGCGCGGTTATGTGCGCATGCTGGCGAACCTGTCGGCGATCATTCAGTTTCTTCCCGAAGACCTGCGCGACTTCTCCGCGCAGCACCCGCAGGTCAAGACCGATCTTGAAGAGCGACCCAGTGCCGGGGTGATTCAGGGGGTGCTCGATGGCGTGGCGGATCTCGGCATCTGCTCCAACGACAGCGACACCAAAGGTCTGCGCAGCGTGTTGTACCGCGAGGACAAACTGGTGGTGGTCATGCTGCCAGAGCATCCCTTGGCCGCGCGTGAATCGGTGGCGTTCGATGAGACGCTGGACAGCGATTATGTCGGTTTGCACGCCGCCAGCTCGATCAATATGCGCACCCATGCGGCGGCGCGTCAGGCTGGCAAAGTGCTGCGCATTCGCATTCATGTGCCGGGGTTCGACGCGGTGTGCCGGATGGTCCAGGCCAACATGGGCATTGGCATTTTGCCGCAGCGCGCTTATGAATTGTTTGGTCAGGCGCTGGGTTTGCATGCGGTGCCGTTGATGGATGACTGGTCGGATCGTGCGTTGATCGTGGTGGTGCGGGATGAGGCGGGGTTATCGCCGGTGAGTCGGATGCTGTTTGAGCACTTGCGAGGGCAGGGCTCGTGAGATTCCCGGCGGTCTGATTGAGGAGATTGTCCGCAATGCCTTCTAACGCTTGTCGCCCATCGGCGCGAATCGCACGCAGAGCATCGTGCCGACAGCGAGCAAGGTGCACAGCAGCGACAGGCGCCAGGCCTGTGGGCTGGCGATCAGACTGGCCATCGCACCAATGATTGCCGCCATCGATTGATGAATGAACCCGCTCAGTGCCATCGCATAAGCACCGGCAATCGGCGCACCATCGTTGGCACGGGACAGGCTGATCGGGTAGTTCAACGATTGGCCGAACACGGCAACGCAATACGGCAGCCAAAACAGTAATGCGATGGAACTGGCCGTCAGACTGCCCAGCAACATCACGCTGCTACCGGCCAATACCAAACCTGCACCGACCGCCATCAACCACGCCTGACCGGTGCGCAGCACGAAGTGATTGACCGCCAGCGCGCCGAGAAAATAGGCAGCGCTGATGGGCCAGCCGAGCAGTCCGTAATCCACCGACGACCACGCGAATGGCCCCTGCAGAATCAGTGGCGCCGCAGTGTTGAATGCGATGATCACGCCGTAGCCCAAGCCACCGGCCAGAGCCGGCAGCAGAAACGCCCGGTGCAACAGGATTTGCCGATAAGCCGACCACGATGAGGCGCTGGCCGGTTCGTCAGCCATCGCTGGGAAAGTGACTCGCGCCACAATCAGCGCCATCAACAGGCACGTCACGCCGAGCAGATAGAAGATCGCCTGCCAGCCCAGTGTCACCTCGATCAGCGAGCCCATATATTGGCCGATGCCCAGCGCCACCACGAACGAAATCGAAATCCACGACAACGCCCTGGCCAGCAGATCGCCGCGAAAGCTGTCACGGATCAGCACCCGTGCCATCACTGAAATACCGCTGGCACCGACGCCTTGCATCAGTCGCAGCAGCAAAAACGCTTCAAGCGTCGAACCCGACGGCAACGCCAGATTGGCCACCCCGTAAATAACCAGCGCCGCCAATAACACCGGTTTGCGTCCGATGCGTTGGGCCAGACTGCCCCAGAACAACATCGGCAGCGCCATGCCGATCAGGTACAGCGACAACCCCCACGACACCTTTGCAGCTTCCGCACCCAGGTGTAGGGCGATCTCCGGTACTGCCGGCAAATAAATACTCATGCCCAACTGGGCGAGAAAAACCGTGCTGCAGGTGATCAGAAGGGTGACGCTGGCGTTCATGACTTGTCCCTGTTTTCAGTCGTCGAAATCGCAACGGTGGGTACGCAACAGTCCGGTGATCAGTTCACAGAAGCGCCGAATCAGCGCCGGCTGCATGTCCGCGCGCAGCGTAATACGGATGGCTGCCTTGCCTTGAGCGACCACCGGGAAAAATACCGCGCTGGTGAAAAATCCCTGTTCGGCCAATTCACTGGCAATACGATTGGCCACGGCAGCCTGTGCGCACTTGATCAACCGAATGGCTATGTTGCTGTGGCACTGATCGGTGCTGATCAGGCTGTCGAAGAGGCGGATGTTAGCCGCAAGATTGCTTTGCAGCGTGACAAGCTCGGCGCTGCGATGCAGGCGGATAGACGCTCTGCCGGCACCGATCGCCGCGCAGTTGAGACTCTGCGACCAGTTGCTTGGCCCGCCGTAGCGCTGAACAAGTGTTTTCTGTCGCTCGTTGCCCAGCATCACCAACCCGCCGCTGGCGCCAAACGACTTGGCCAGTGACGCGACGATCAGGCAGTCCTCCTCCAGCGCCGCCATCCGCGGCCGAACAAGTCCGGCGCCATGCTCACCGACAGCGGACAACGCGTGAGAATCATCCAGATAAAGAAACAACCCGTAGCGATCCTTCAAGTACAGCAGACCGTCCATGTTGGCAACGCCGCCCATGCTGTACGCGCCATCAGCGACATACGCCACGCGGCCGTGTTGCTGGCAGACGCGTTCGAGGAACTCCATGTCGTTGTGCGGCGCAGTCACGACGCGGGTTTCATCGGCGCACGCGGCCTTCAAATGATTCATCGAATAATGCGCGTAACGGTCAAATACCATCACCGGTGGCCGGCCTTCGGTGAAGATGCCGCTGGCCAGTAATGGCAGGATTCCGGCGCTGGCGGCGCTGCAAGACAAGGTGCTCAGGCAGACGGCATCGAACAGTTGCGACAATTCGTTCTCGTATTGCTCGAGAATTGCCAGTTTGCAGCGGTTCTTCGAGTTGGCGACGCGCAGGCTGCCGGTTTCGCGCAACGCGGTGATGGCACCCTCGAGCAGGGCAGGGTGATGATCGAGGCCAAGGTATGAGGTCGTGCAGAAATGATGGAGTTCACGTCCGTACTGATCAAGCAGGTGGTTGGGGCTCTTCACTTCGACATTGAGGCCGGCGACTTTGCCCAGTTCGGCGATGTCCCAATCGTGGTCGGCCAGGGCGATGATTTTGCGGAAATTGGAATACAGATTGGGCGTGTGCAACGGAAGATTCACAGGTGACATTCCTTGAGCGTAGCGATCCGTGGGGTGTTGCAATTTGTGTGTGTTGCCAGACTTTACAGAGCGAAAAGTCCGGCAAAAATCGGCTGTTTCCGCGAATCCTGAGAGGCGACGGAGTTTTGTTTGTAGGGCGAAGCGACGAAAATCTGTCGAGTAATCACCTTTCTGACGTGGGCGAAAAATTGCAATCCTGCCGACACTGACCAACCCCGGTCAGTGAGCCCGACCGGCTGATGACGGACCTGAGTTCAACGAAATCTCGCCCGAGCGTTCGCATTTCGCGAACGCTCATTGCCGAGAGAAGATTGGATTCTTCGTTTGGCGTTCCTCTAGCCTTGGCCACCTATTCCAAGAACAAGAGGTACCCCGCGATGACTGCCCCCTTGAGTGCGATCAAAGTGATCGAGATCGGCACCCTGATCGCCGCGCCGTTTGCCGCGCGCATGCTCGCCGAGTTCGGCGCCGAGGTGATCAAGATCGAAGCCATGGGTCAGGGCGACCCGCTGCGCAAATGGCGCAAGCTGCACGAAGGCACGTCGCTGTGGTGGTACCTGCAATCACGCAACAAGAAATCGCTGGCGCTCAACCTGAAATCCGCCGAAGGCATCGAACTGGTCAAGCAACTGGCCAGCGATGCCGACGTCATCATCGAAAACCTGCGCCCCGGTGCGCTGGAGAAACTTGGCCTGGGCTGGGACGTACTCCACGCGCTGAACCCCAATCTCACCCTCGTGCGCATTTCCGGCTACGGCCAGACCGGTCCGTACCGCGATCGTCCCGGCTTCGGCGCGATCGGCGAAGCGATGGGCGGCATTCGTTACACCACTGGCACTCCCGGTTCACCACCGGCGCGGGTCGGCGTCAGCCTCGGTGATTCGCTGGCCTCGCTGCACGCGGTGATCGGCGCGCTGATGGCGCTGCTGCGGGTCAAGACCGGGCAGGGTGGCGGGCAGGTCGTCGACGTGTCGCTGGCCGAAAGCGTGTTCAACGTCATGGAAAGTCTGGTGCCGGAATACGACATGCTGGGTCATGTCCGTGAGCGCAGCGGCGGCGCCTTGCCGGGGATCGCGCCATCGAATACTTACCTCACGGCGGATGGCGCTTACGTGGTAATTGCCGGCAACAGCGACCCGATCTACAAGCGGCTGATGCGAACTATCGGTCGCGATGACCTGGCTGAGGCAGAGGATTTCGCCCACAACGACGGCCGCGCGGCCAAGAGCGGTTTGCTCGACGCCGCGATCACCCACTGGACCAGCAGCCTGCCGATCGACGATGTGCTCGCCACGCTCGAAGCCGCTGAAGTGCCCGCGGGGCGAATCTATTCGGTGGCCGACATCGTTGCCGATCCGCACTATCAGGCCCGGGACATGTTGCTCAATGCCGAATTGCCCGGCGGTGCAACGGTGAAGATGCCCGGCATCGTCCCGAAACTATCGGAAACCCCCGGCGAGGTGAACTGGTCGGGGCCGAAACTCGGCCAGCACACCGACGGTATTCTCGCCGGCCTCGGTCTGACTGAACTCGACATCGAACGCCTGAAAAGCCAAGGGGTGGTGCAATGATCACGGACTATTCGCAAACCCTGATCGTCCAGGAAGTCTCGCCCCGCGACGGCTTGCAGATCGAACCAACGTGGGTGGAAACCGCTGACAAGATCGCGCTGATCGATCAACTGTCGCTGGCCGGTTTCAGCCGCATCGAAGCCGGCTCGTTCGTCTCACCGAAAGCCATTCCAGCGCTGCGTGACGGCGAGCAGGTCTTCACTGGCATTCAACGACAGCCGGGGGTGATTTACGTCGCGCTGATTCCCAACCTCAAAGGTGCGCAACGTGCATTGGCGGCGGGTGCCGACGAGTTGAATCTGGTGATGTCCGCCAGCCAGACGCACAACATGGCCAACATGCGCATGCGCTGCGAGGATTCGCTGACGGCGTTTGCAGAGATTGTTGCGTTCGCCAGCGGTTCCGGTGTGCGCCTCAATGGCAGTATCGCCACCACGTTCGGTTGCCCGTTCGAAGGCCAGATCGACGAGGATCGCGTACTGCAAATCGTCGATGCTTATCAGGAGCTCGGGATTCAGGGCATTACCCTGGCCGACACCACTGGCATGGCCAATCCGCGTCAGGTCGACCGGTTGGTGTGGCGAGTGTTGCAGCGGGTTTCGGCGGCTGATCTGACCCTGCATTTCCACAACACCCGTGGTTTGGGATTGTGCAATGTGCTGGCGGCTTACGAGGCGGGGGCGCGACGTTTCGATGCGGCGCTTGGCGGTCTCGGTGGCTGTCCGTTTGCGCCGGGCGCGTCGGGCAATATCTGCACTGAAGACCTGGTAAACCTGTGCGATGAGATCGGTATTCACACCGGTATCGACTTGCCGCTGCTGCTGAAACTCTCGCGCGGCTTGCCGGATCTGCTGGGCCACGAAGTCCCCGGCCAACTGGCCAAGGCCGGGCGCAACTGCGACCTGCACCCGATCCCCACCTGACAACACCAATACCCCTGTAGGCCTTCGCCTGCTCGCGATAGCGGTGTATCAATCACCGCAAATGTTGCCTGACACACCGCTATCGCGAGCAGGCTCACTCCTACAGTTAAAAACGCATACCAGACAACAAAAACAATCGGACGCCCACCGGCAGTCCGTCTGGAGAAAAGCTATGAGCCTCAATGTAATGGAGGCGGGCGCCCGTCCGTCCGTCGATCACGACGCCGAAAAAGCCTTGGTCAGCAAAGTCGCCTGGCGTCTGATGCCGCTGATCATGGTCTGCTACCTGTTCGCTTTTTTCGACCGCATCAACATCAGCTTCGCCAAGTTCCAGTTGCAGACCGATTTGAGCCTGAGCGACACCGCGTACGGCCTCGGCGCCGGGCTGTTCGTCGTCGGTTATGTGCTGTTCGAAGTGCCGAGCAACATGATGCTGTACAAGGTCGGCGCACGGCGCTGGATCGCGCGGATCATGATGTCGTGGGGCGTAGCGACAGCGGCGATGGTGTTCGTCAACAGCGAATGGCAGTTCTATGCGCTGCGCTTTGTGATCGGTGCGATGGAAGCCGGTTTTGCCCCGGGCGTGCTGTATTACCTGACGCTGTGGTTTCCGCAGCACTTCCGTGGCCGCATCACCTCGATGCTGTTTCTCGCCTCAGCGTTTGCCGGGCTGGTCGGCGCGCCGTTCTCCGGTCTGGTACTGGAACACCTCGACGGCGTGCTGCAAATGCGCGGCTGGCACTGGCTGTTCCTGCTCGGCGGTGTGCCGTGCATCGGCCTTGGTTTTCTGGTGCTGATGCTGCTCAAGGATCGCATCGAGGATGCGCACTGGCTGACGTCTGACGAGAAAAAAATGCTGTCCAGCCGCATCGCCCAGCATGAGCCGCACAAGAGCGGTGGGTCGTTGCTCGCGGCGTTGAAGATTCCCGGTTTTCTGACCTTGGGGCTGATCTACTTTCTGATCCAGGTGGCGTCCTACGGCTTGAACTTCTGGGCGCCACAGCTGATCCGCAGCGCCGGCACCGAGAGCCCGGTGATGATCGGTCTGCTGACGGCTATCCCGTACATTTGCGGGGCGATCAGCATGGTGGTGATCGGGCGTTTGTCGGATGCGACGGGCGAGCGGCGCAAATTTGTCGCCGGGCTGGTCATCGTCGGCGCGATCGGCTTTTTCAGTGCGGGGATTTTCGCCAGCCACACCACGTTTTTGATCGTTGCTCTTGGCTTGCTTGGCGCCGGGATCATCGCCTCGATTCCGAGCTTCTGGACGCTGCCACCGAAGTTGCTGGCCGGGGCGGGCGCTGGTGCGGCGGGCGGGATTGCGGTGATCAACACGCTGGGGCAATTCGGCGGGATCGTCAGCCCGGTGATGGTCGGGCGGATCAAGGACCTGACCGGCAGCACCACGCCGGCGCTGTATGTGATTGGCGTGGCGGCGTTGATCGCTGCGGCACTGTTGCTGTGGGGCTTGCCGCAGAAGTTGCGCACGCTCGACAAGTTCTGAGATTGGCGGCGCCTGCAATGACACTTTCGCGAGCAGGCTCGCTCCCACATTTGAAATGCATTCCCCTGTGGGAGCGAGCCTGCTCGCGAAGACTGACTTCCAGAGACTGATAAATCACGGACTGATTCCATCAGTTAACAGCCACCCCATTTTTCTCAAACACACGAATCAACACCACGCTGGCAATCGCCAACATCGCCCCAACACCCGCAACGCCGTCAACGACTTCTCGCTGCCAAGCGGGAAATGCACGTTGGTTTACTGATGATTCGGTTGAAAGCGCCGATACAGCAGGGGATAGTGCGCGGCTGAAAAGTGCTCAAGGAGCGGGAAGTGACAGTGAAGTCTGGCTGGATCGGGTGTGCGGCATTGTGCGGCTGGTTGCTGGCGGGGCAGGCATTCGCCGATTGCACACCGGCGCCAACCGCGCATGAGATGGATTTTTCCCTCTGCAAAGACTGGCCGGCGTATCCCGGGCTGACGCTCACCGCTGCTGCCAATTTCTCGCCCGATCCGGTGTATGGCGAGTCAGGGACTGTAGGGCTTTACGATCTGCGTTTGGCCTTGGTGGCGAGTGCAGACTCCAAGCCGTTAGCGAGCTTTTATCAGCCCTCCGCATTCTCTGTGGATGCAATCGCGCTGGACGAACTGAAATTCGATACCGCCCGCTATAAGCTCACGCCGCAATTGCAGGCCTTTGGCGTGCGAGTACGGTTCAAAGGCTCTTCGCGCGTGAATCCTCTGGATCAAACCTGGTTGTCGCTCTATGTGAAAGACGGCAACGCATTGCGTCCTGTCATGAATCGGCTGGTGGTTTATGAATATGGCGGGGAGTGGGATGGCAATTGTGCGGGAGAGCGCTACGAGACTACGCGAACCGTGGCGCTGGCCAAGACCAGCAGCCATGGCTATGCCGATCTGATGATCAAAACGATCCGTAGCTCGACCGTTGGCGAGGGCGAGGGCGAGGCGTGTGTATCCAATACCGTCACGCAAAAACCGGTCTTGACGACACTTCGCTATGACGGCAAAAACTACGTAATGCCTGAAGATTTCAAAGGCCTCTAAGACCGATGTCTTTTACTCAAGGAAGAATAATGTTCTCGCGTACTACATTGCTGGGCTCGTTCATCGCGATGGGCCTTTTAACGATGACCGCCCAAGCCCAGGCCGCCTGCGAAGTGAAGAAGTTCGACGGCCATTCCCTTTCGCGCTGCAAAGCGTGGCCGGCGTACAACGACCAGTCGATTGCGGCGAAATCTTCATTTCTCTCCGATTCGGGCGACGACGAAATGGGGGTGTTCGATCTGGAACTGGCGCTCGTCAGTTCGACAAGCGGCAAGAGCCTCGCTACTTATGCAAAGCCGGGCGCCTACAATTCCGATGCCATCAGCTTCGACGATCTGACAATCGATACGGCCCGCTACCGATTGGCAGCAGATGTCCGTGCATTCGGATTGCGTTCGAAATTCGCCAGTCACGGCTCCAGAGCCAATCCTTACGCAAAAACCGATTTGGCGTTATATGTGCGCGAAGGCAACAAGTTGCGCCCGGTGCTGGAAGGCTTGGTGATTCGCAAGGAGTTCGGCGAAGGGACGGATGAGTGTGCCACCGAAGACACGCAAATCCGCAGGACTGTTGATATCGGCGCGACGAGCCACCATGGTTTTGCCGATCTGATCGTCAGCTCGAGTGGTTCAGTTTACAAATCCTTCCTGTCGGGCAAGGAGTGCATCTCGAAAACGATCGATATGAAGAAAACTCGCGTCGTCCTGACCTACGACGGCCAGCAATACATCGTCCCCGAAGACCTCAGAGGTTACTGACCCGATGCTCACCGGCCTCAACCACCTGACACTCGCAGTCAGCGATTTGCACCGCAGCCTCGCGTTCTATCGCGATGTGTTGCAGCTGCGCGTTGAAGCCACGTGGGACGCAGGTGCCTATCTGTCGCTGCCCGGGCTGTGGTTGTGTCTGTCGCTTGATTCAACGCGCTCAAGCGAACCGTGCGCCGATTACACCCATTACGCTTTCAGCCTCACTGCAGCCGATTTTTCAACGTTCGTAGCAAAGCTAAAAGCGGTGAACGTGCAGGAATGGCGGGATAACCGCAGCGAAGGTGCGTCGTTCTATTTTCTCGATCCCGATGGCCACAAGCTCGAAGCGCATGTCGGCGATCTCGCTTCACGATTGGCAGTCTGTCGGCAAAAACCGTACGCCGGCATGCGTTTTTACGACGAGTCATGATCAGACACATTTGTCTGATATAGACTGGCGGCCACGTGTTCTGGCGCTTGCAGGTTTTCCATGACTCCATCGTTGCTAATGGCCGTGCTGGCCTCGGGTTTCATTTATGGCATCACGCCCGGGCCGGGTGTGCTGGCGGTGTTCGGCATCGGCGCAGCCCATGGGCGGCGGGCCGGGGCGGGGTTTCTCTGCGGGCATCTGCTCGGCGATGTGGTCTGGTGCAGCACGGCGCTGATTGCGATTGTCGGCGCCCGGGAAATCGGCAGCACCGCGTTTGATGTGCTCGGTGTGCTCAGCGGCTTGTACCTGTTCTGGCTCGGCTGGCGCGCGGTGCGGGCCCAGCGTCGCAACGGCGACGAACCCCAGGGCGCGGCGCGCAACCCGTTCTGGCACGGCATTCTGTTCGGTTTGACCAATCCCAAGGCTTATCCGGTGGCGGTGGCGACGTTCACCGCGCTGTTGTCGAGCCGCGCCGAACTGCTCAACTGGTCGATGCTGCCGGCGCTGATTGCCCTGAGTTTCCTCGGTGGCTTGCTGGCCTACGCTATTCTGATTGGCGTGGTTGGCGCGCAGCGGGTACGCACGCTGTATCAACGCCACGAACTGATGATCACTCGTTTGTGTGGCGTGATGTTTATCGGTTTCGCTATCAACGCGCTGCTGCATGCGCTCCCGGGGCTGATGCCGAACAAGGCTTGAAGGTGTGTGCAGGGATGCGCAATCAAGAGGTCAGGGATGGTTGATCAGTGCTGCATTGTCCGGACACCCACGCTGAACCATGGAAAGCCGAAATTCCTCGCCGTTGGCGAGTTTTATCGATCTGTTGCTGGACGCCGTTTGTGCGGTCGACAAGCAAGGCCGCTTTGTTTTTGTCAGCGCCGCCTGCGAGCGTGTTTTCGGTTATTCGCCTGAAGAGTTGATCGGCCGGCAAATGATCGAGCTGGTGCACCCGGCGGATCGTCAACGCACCCTCGCTGCCGCCAACGAAATCATGGGTGGCGAACCCAAACTCAACTTTGAAAACCGGTACCTGCGCAAGGACGGCAGCGTCGTGCATATCCTCTGGTCGGCGCGCTGGTCGGAAGCCGATCAACTGCGCATCGCCGTGGCGCGCGACATCACCGAGCGCAAACAGGCCGAATCGCGCCAGGCTGCGCTGTATGCGATATCCGAAGCGGCCCATGCCGCGGAAGATTTGCTGGCGTTGTTCAAGCGCATCCACCTGATCATCGGCGAATGGCTGCCAGCAATGAATTTTTCCGTGGCGCTGTACGACGAGCACTGCGCACAACTGAATTTCCCTTATCACGTCGACGATCACGAATTGCAGCCCGAGCAACCGGGCACCGTCACCGGACGGCTGTGCACGGAAGTTATCCGTAGCGGCCAGCCGATTCTTCTTACGCCGGACAGTACAGATTCCCCAGCCGATTTCGCCGAGTTGGTGGCGGGGCAGAACGCGCCCTGCTGGCTCGGCGTGCCGTTGAATTCGAAAAGCGGCACCATCGGCGCCTTGATCGTCAAAAGCCTGCCCGGCGGCGAGCGCTACACCGAGCAAGACAAGGAACTGCTGCAATACGTTTGCGCCCAGGTCGCCACGGCCATCGAGCGTCAGCAATTGCACGCCCGCCTGCGACGTATGGCGCAGTACGACCAGCTGACGCAGCTGCCCAATCGTGAATTGCTGCGCGATCGCTTGAAGGCTGCGTTGGCCGGCGCACGCGAGCAATCAGGGCACATGGCCTTGTTGTATGTTGACCTGGACCGCTTCAAACAGGTCAACGACACCTTCGGCCATGGCGTCGGCGACATGCTTCTGCAAACCGTGGCCAACCGCCTAAAAGGCTGCGTGCGGGAAACCGACACGGTGGCCAGAATTGGCGGCGATGAATTTGTAGTGCTGCTGCACAGCGTTCAGGCTTCGGAAGATGCTGACGGCGTGGCGGAAAAAATCCGACAGGTACTGCTGCAGCCGATGCGTCTCGATGGCCACAACCTGCACATCGAACCGAGCATCGGCGTGGCCCGCTATCCAGAGCACGGCAGGGAGGAGCAGCAACTGTTCCGCCATGCCGATCAGGCGATGTACGCCGCCAAACGCTTGAACCATCACGCGTTGAATAGTTGATCCGGGGCCGCCGTTCGTCGCAGCGACTGCAATTTTTCTAAACCTTTGCTGGCCAGAAAATTCTCAATCTAGGCGGGCACCTGCTCGCCACGATCATTACCAAGAGGTAGAGAATCATGCCTAATTCAAGAAACTCGAACTCGGGAAACTTCGCCAACGATCGAACCAAGGCCTCTGAAGCAGGTCGCAAAGGTGGGAAAACCACCACAACGACCGTCGACAAAGAGCCAAAACCAGACATGGGCCGCAAGCCCGCTCAGAAATCGAAGTAGTCGGTGAAGGTAGTTTTGATTGAGAGGCGGGGGCGTAAGCTCCCGCTTGAATTTCGCAAGTAAGGAGGGCGCGACCATGAGCCGAATGGCCACCCGTATACGCACCATGAGTTTTGCATCGCTGTTGGGCCTGTGTGCCAGCAGTGCTTTTGCCCAGTCGCCCGCCGATTTCATCAACGATGCCTCCGCCAAAGGCATGGCCGACATCGAAGCCAGTCGTCTGGCCCACAGCAAAGCCGAATCGAAAGAGGTCAAGGACTACACCATCGTCGTCATCAACGACCGCACTACGGCCAACCAGCACCTGGCGAAAATCGCCAAAAAGCTCGACCTGCCCGTCGCGCCGCGTGAAGAGCTGGCCGACAAGGCCAGAGAATTGATGCCGCCAGTGACCGATGGCGCTTCCTTCGATCAGGCCTACGCCGCCAGTCAGGTCAAAGCCACTGAAGAGGCCATCGAGCAGATTCAGCAGCAAGCGCAGACCACTGACGTGCCGGAGATCAAGGCGTTTGCCGACGAGACCTTGCCAAAGCTGCAAAGTCATCTGGAAATGGCTCGCGCGCTGCAGGCAAGCCGCTAACCAGGATCAAAAGATCGCAGCTTCGGCAGCTCCTACACCAAACTTTGTAGGAGCTGTCGAAGGCTGCGATCTTTTGCTTTCAATCCTCAACACTCATTCAAATCCTGCTTCGACTTACTCTTCTCGCCCAACCCCTCAAGATTAAAAACCTCACCCTCGCCCAACGAGCGGTAGTGCCTGCGCAACGCCTCCAGCTGCTTCAAGTCCAGCGCCTCCAGCCCGAGCATCGCGTTCTGCGCTTCTTTGGTCACCAAGAGCAATTCATCGATCTTCAAATGGAGAATGTCGGTGTCGCGGTTCTGCGTGTTCTGGATCAGGAACACCATCAGGAACGTGATGATGGTGGTCGAGGTGTTGATGATCAGTTGCCAAGTGTCGTTGTAATCGAAGATCGGCCCGCTCAAACCCCATATCCCGATCAGGATCAATGCGCCCATGAAGGTCTTGGGACTACCGGCCACCATCGCGAGCTTCTGGGAGATTTTTGCGAATTTCATAGCGGTATTCCTTATTGGGGGAGTGCTTGAAATTCAGACATTGGCGGCGTTATGAAAATTCTACTGATGTGCAAGATGTCCCTGAAAAACCGGCCTCACGGCCGGTTTTGGCATTGGTACTCTAAAGCTTGATTTCAATGTCGACGGTCCAGTGGAAATAACCCACCACCTCACACTGCTGATTGACCAACATGAAACTCAGTTCGCATTGCACGTCGCCGGGTTTCTTCGGCGTGCAGGTCCAGAAATGGTCATCAGCCTGTCGGCTGCCCGGTGTTGTCGGGTCGTCCGGGTTGGGAGCGGGCACCGTCAGGTCGGTATGAATTTGCAGGTTCGGTTCGGAAAGCACGCCGCTGTCAGCCACTGTCATGCGGTACACAACCACACTGTGTTCGGCGATCAGGCTGACGGAGCGGCCGCGAAGGTGCAGGTCTCGGCCAATTTCTGAATGGATTATTGGTTTGCTGTCATTTATGACTATTTCTTTCGAGTTATTACCCGTGGCGAAGAAGATAAATCCATCGGTAATGCTCGTCGGCGCGGCGGCGTCCAGACTTGGATTTGGATAACGCTTCAGTACTGATTCGGCATCGACGATCAGCAACACATTGTGTGCGTCAGTGATGGCGGATGAGGGTGACGGGATCGGTTCGCTGGTCATCATGGATTCCTTTCATGATGTTGGCACAAGACGAAAGCCGCTTCGGTCAAGGCAAGACTTCCTGTTCCGGCCGCAGCGGCAGCGGATCGGTTGAGCCCCTTGTCGCCAAAGGGCTCGACACATCATCAGTTATGGATGGAGATGAACGGATCCCACGAGCAGCAGCCGATGATCTGGCAGTTGCGATCGACGATCAGGAAGTGGAAGTGATACGTCACGCGACCACAGTCCAGTGTTTCGGATGACCAATAGTGGTTGTCGACTTTCTGGCAGCTTGGCACGGATGGATTGCTTGTGTTGGGCACAGCAACGCACGCTGTGGCCTTGCGCGGGGAGGGGGGCGAGATCAGGTTCTCCCCGGCGTTGGGGATGAATTTGTAGAAAATCACCGCCTGTTCGAAGCTCTGCGACAGGCTGGTTTCGCGCCAGCGAATCAGATCGCCGACCTGAGCCTTGAGGTCCAGTTCGCCACCGGCCTGGCCACTGACGACGTTGTCCTGATTGGTGACCATGTACACATGTTTCCAATCGATCAGCGTGGGGTTCTTCGGATCCTTGCTGATGTTTGGATACTTTTTCAGAATGGTTTCGGTGTCGATGGAAACCAGAATATCCGTCACTCGAGACATGGTGATGCTCCTTTTTCATAGTGAACGTCGGACTGCAGTCCAGGCACGACGACGCTTGCTTGCCGTATGGCTTTTGCCAGCACACTACTGGGGGGAACCCACTGATCACGAGAAATGAACAGGCCGTGCTCCTTGCACGAAATCAACTGATTCGGGTTCCTTCCGATTGCCGCTCCTTGACTATAGGTACGTTTTTTAAGCTGTCAAAATCGCTTTTGTCTGGCTCGACGGACGGTCATTCAATGCATGAGAACCAACTTATTGGCGATAAGCCGACGGGGTGTTCAGACACCCTTTGCAATTGAGTCGCTCTGGAACTGTTTGCTGTGCGGCCTGTATCGTGACTAACCGCTGGTACGCCCCCCGACAGGAGAACGCAATGAGTTGGTCCGCCAAACAATACGTCGCTTTCGAAGATGAACGCACCCGCCCGGCCCGCGATCTGCTGGCGGCGATTCCCACGCCTGAAGCGCGAACAGTGGTCGATATCGGTTGTGGTCCCGGTAACTCGACTGAGTTGTTGGTGCAGCGTTTTCCCGGTGCGAAGGTCAGCGGGCTGGACAGCTCGGCAGACATGATCGACGCGGCTCGCAGGCGCTTGCCGGATTTGCGCTTCGATGTCGCCGAGATTGATCAGTGGGCCGATGCAGGGCCGTTTGATGTGATCTTCGCTAATGCCGTTTTGCAGTGGGTGCCGGATCACGCGACGTTGTTGCCGACTTTGGCCAGCAAGCTGTCGGCCGGTGGCAGCCTGGCGATCCAGATGCCGGATAACCTCAATGAACCCTCCCACCGTTTGATGCGAGAAGTCGCCGCGAATGGTCCGTGGGCGAGCAAGCTTTCCGGCGCTGCGGGGCAGCGCACCGACATGGCGAGCGCCAGTGATTATTTCTCGATGCTGCGGCCACACTGTGCGCGGGTCGATGTGTGGCGTACGACCTATCACCATCAGTTGTCTGGCGGGGCGGCGGGAGTGGTGGAATGGTTCAAGGGGAGCGGGTTGATTCCGTTTTTAAGTCCGTTGAGCGAAGCGGAAAAGGCGCAGTACCTGAAGCAGTATCTGGCGGAGGTTGAGAAGGCTTATCCGGCATTGGCGGATGGCTCGGTGTTGTTGCCATTCCCACGGTTGTTTATCGTCGCGACTCGCTGAAATAAATTGGACCCCTCACCCCAGCCCTCTCCCGAGGGAGAGGGAGCCTTGGTGTTGCTTGCAAAACCTGAGTTCGCCTCGATTTCGCATGTCGGCGTAACCCTAGAGAACAACTCGGTAAGTCCCCTCTCCCCCTGGGAGAGGGTTAGGGTGAGGGCTTCTCAAGCTGCAAACCCGCTCAGCGCTGCACCGCCACCAACATCATCATCGGCCGCTCCCGCTCTTCCGCCAGCGCCGGTTGCGCCGCCACTTCAGCTTCGCTCGGGCCCCATTCGTTGACATGACGAATCGAAAACCCCGCATCGATCAGCGAATTGAGCAATGTCCCAACCGTACGATGCTGCTTGATCACGCCCTCAGCCAACCAGTTCGTAACCCGCTCACCCTCCAACTGATAGCTGTCCAGCGGCCAACGCTTGTTACCTTCAGCGTCAATCAACCAACCCGGATTACGCGGCGCCATAAAGATTGGATGCTCAATGGAAAACACAAAGTGCGAACCCGGTTTCAGCGCCGCGTACAGGTGAGCAAACAGCCCCGGCAAATCCTTGATGTAATGCAGCGCCAACGAGCTGTAAGCCAGATCAAAACTGCAGGCGGGCAGGTCGAGCTGTTCCAGATCGGCGCGCTCATAGCGAATATTCGCCACCGTCGTGGTCTCCCGCGCCCGCTCCAGCATCTTCTCCGAGACATCAAGCCCCAAGACACTGGCCGCACCATTCTCAATGGCCCAGCGACTGAACCAGCCATAACCGCAGCCCAGATCCACCACGTTCAGGCCGTGCATGGAGGGCAACAGCGCCTTGAGCGCTGGCCACTCCGGCGCCGCGTCGAGACCGCCGATTGAACGGTTCATCTGGCTGTAGCCCTGGAAAAACTCGGGATCGTCGTAAATGTTTTGCGTCATGGTGAAGGCTCTTTTGAGTTCGGTCGTCAGCGGCAAAGTGGCCGCGATTGGAATCCCTCGAAAGTGATGGCGCGTATTCGTCGATGGCCGCGCAGGGGGGAGGGTGGTGGGTGATGGGGAAATGCTAGTCGGTTGGGCGGGAGGTGAAAACCGGTGGAGTGTTGTGGATCTGTAATGTCGGGGAAATCGCTATGTTTTATCGCCGCGTAAACGTCTTCCGAGCGAAGTGTTTAAAGGCGTGCAGTGTTACGTCCTGAAGCCTACAAATCCTTGCGCCGTTGCCTACCGCTACGCCAGAATCCGCCGGCTTGTGCGCTTTAGGGGCGGTCGGTAACTTGGTTCGCGTCACTGATTTCCAGTGATCGGGTTTAGCAGCCACGCGTTTCCACCAAATCGTACGAGCGTCATTCAGCCAGGTTCTCCTGTGCTTAATGGTGGCTGTGCGCATGGCACCCTTGGGTGCGCCGGGATTTTGGTGGATTCGCCCGGTCTGCTAACTTGCGTACAGCCGCCACCCTTTCGTGTAGCAGCGGAATGGTCGTAGCCCTATTCGGAATACACCAAATGTTCAAAGTTACGCCCAATCCGCCGGAAACCGATCCGGCATCCCCCTACGAATCACCCAACTCAAAGAAATTCCACGAAGCCGCCGAACGCGCCCTCGACCACTACCTCAGTCCGACTGCGCAGATCATGGGTTCCACCCGCGAACCCGAACCGATGTACCTCGCCAACCCTGCCTACGACACCGAGTCTCTGCTGGCCAACGCCAGCGAAACACTCGGCTCGGCCACCACCATGCTCAACAACTTCGCCGCGTTGCTGGATACCTCACACCGCAAGACAGCGCTCGGCATTGCACAGGTGGTCATGCTGGGCGAATTGGCGGTGAATCAGGCACTGGATAAGGTTGTGCCGGCGGATTAACCCTAACGCTTTAAGAAGCCAAAGAAACCGGCCAATTAGCGCCGGTTTCTCGAGACTGCAACGTGGCAGCACGAATTCAGGCAAGTAGCCCGATGTTTTGGTCGATGCGTTGTTGAATGGTGCGCAAGGTTTCCTGGGTGATCACACCCGGATACAAACTTTCAGCCATGGCTGAGAATCGGCTAGCTACCTCGCAAAATCTGTCAATGATGTCGGCGGCCGTAGCGGCGTTTACTTCAGCCTCCACTGCAAGGTTGAGCAGGTTTTCTCTTCCAATTTCCAAGGCTTCACCCATCACGTCCATCTGGTGATAGCCTCCCGGCCCCTCGCAGAACGTGACGTCATAGGCCGGCGCTAATTTCCAGTCTCCGCCAGGCGACATGATGTAAGCAAAGTTCTTCGGATGGTCGTCTCGGTTGTTGAATGCGACATTGAAGACGATCCGCTCAAACGCTACGGCTTTCTCTCGTACGTCATTGCTGCACTTATGAGTCGCACGCAGGAAGTTGACGTAGTCCAGCGCCCCGGGGGATCTGAAATCCGCACCGGTAAAGGCTGCAAGACTCTGCATGGGCACCCGTAAGTCGTTTTGTCGGTCAAAGCGTTTGGTGGCGAAAGCGGCCATTCCCTCAGACAGGCTGAAATAACGAGTGTCGGGAGTCTGGATACCGCACAAGCGTAAACATTCGGCATAGACCATTTCGATGGCGCACACCTCGGGATGTTCTTGCTGAGCCGGAAACTTCACCAACCAGGCTTCGAAACCGGGAGTGGCAGCCGTAGTAAAGGCGTCAGTGTGCGGATCGCGATACACCAGCGCTTTGGGTCGGGCGCCCTGTGGAGAGCCTCCGACCAGTAGCAGTTTCTGGAGAAGCTCTCCACCTTTACCTTTGAGTACCTCCTGCACTTCGGATGCGAGCAACTCGATGGGAGCATGCATTTGCGGTTCCAGCGCCTCGGGTGCAACAGGTTCAAACGACATGGCCCCCATGGCATTGTTGCCAATGTAGGCTAGCCGCTCCAAAGGGCCTATTCGCGCGGGGTTGAGGCCTCGACGTTTGAACAATCGGTCCATCAGTAACATGCCCCAGCCATCCGGCAGCGAGTCATAAACCGGCCCAGGCAGTCCCAACTGATGTGACGGGAAATCCCGGTTTAACCTGGCTCCCTGTAATGGAAGCCTCAAGGAGGAGAGTTCCAGCCCTCTGTTTTTTGCCTCATCGCTGTACTCAAACATGACCTGCGGGCGACCGGTCAGGGCTTTCGTCGTAGCAAGTGTGCCCCACCGCCAACGTTCACCCCAGCCCGCGTAGTAGACGTCAACTTGTTCAAGCATTGTCGGCTTTCCTTTTGATGCGATGACGCTTGGCCGTCTTTTCGTAGCGAATGATATCGTCAAGAGTTTCGAGCCTTGGCAGAAACAATCCTTCGAGCTCCTTTTCGCGTCCGAGAACCATCGCCACTCGCACCATGTTGTCGAAACTCACATTACGACCGGCTTCAAGGTTTGACACCGTATTCGTCGCAATGCCCGCGCGAGCGGCCACGTCTGCTTGTGTCATCTCCAAGGCCAATCGTTCTGTGCGCAGGCGTTGGCAAGTCCGTTTGACGATCTCGCTCGCGGTAGTGAGGCTTGAATCCAGCATGTCGTGTGTACCGTCGGCGTTCATTTTTGATTGTCAGTACACAATATACTGTGGATTAAACCTAAAAATATCATTTAACTCACAAGAAAATGTAATTAGGTTTAATGGGTAGGATAGGCCAGCACGGGTTGACGCGCCAAGGTTCAACCCTGCTGCAAAACTTTCAGAGCCGCCGACGCCAGAAAGCCCGAGCGGCTTTTTTCTTCCGGGTGATGCAACACATATTCATCAATGCGGTTGAGCAAGTGCCCCGGCAAAGTGATGTTGAGTTTCTGGGCTTTGCCCAAGTACTTCACGACATCTATATCGACCACGGCCCATGCACATCCTGCGTACTTCGGATTGGCGACGTTCACGCCGAGTTTGCTCGCAGCCGGGATCGGCGCACCGTCCTCAGCCAAAATTTCGAAATGCCCCTCGATGGCTTCGCGAGCCATGGCGACGGCATCATCCAGATCATCGCCAGCCGAAAAACAGCCCGGAATGTCCGGCACCTCCACGCCCCAGGCGTGTTCCTCATCACCTATTGAAATCGCAATCGGGTAGAGCATATTCGTTGATCTCCATGGTTGCTGACTGAGCCAATCAAAGCAGCGCTTGCTTCAACAGATCTTTCGTCGGATGCGGCACCGTGACCAGTCCAGGCTTGGTCGGATGCTTGAAATGATGGTGACTGCCTCTGACTCTCACTAAATACCAACCGTATGCAACAAGTTGACCGATTAAAAAACGGCTATTCACAACACTTCCTTGTGGTGTGATTGGTGGGTACTATACCTACCAGTGATCTGCGGGCAACAATGTAATCACCGAGCGGTCATCCGCTGTTAATCAGCTCAGTGGTTTGAAGCAGTCTAGATAGGGAGGCAACGGAGGCATGGAGAGTGTGTTGCAGGCTTTTGCGTTGTTTCAAATGTCAGATGTAAACCTTTTTTCGGGCACAAAAAAACCGGCCATCAAGGCCGGTTTTTTTTGTTCCTGCATCCCCCGTCAAACCACAACGTGAGATCAAAATTGAGTGGAGCGGGTAGAGGGAATCGAACCCTCGTCGGAAGCTTGGGAAGCTACTGTTCTACCATTAAACTATACCCGCTCAGAGCGGCTGACTTTGTACCAGACTCGGCCACGGATTTGAAGTTTTTCTTTTACTCATGAACGCTTTAAATCACTGAAATCGGTCAATCGCGGGCGAGCACTGCGGTGCGTAAAGCAAAATCCCAACCCCACAGCCTCGCTCGCGACGACTCTCTTTCAAATTGCCAATGCATGTTGATCCTGAACAAACGAGTAACGCGTTCGGCTGGTCTGCTGCGCCGGTTTCAGAAAGCCGAGCAAGGCGTTCTGGCTGTCGCGGCAGGCAGCCTTGTGTTCCATGTCGAGAAAGTGCCCGGTGGCTTGCAGCGTGGTAAACGTGCTCTGCGCCACGTGGTTGCCAAACAGGCGCGCGTCTTCGGCAGCGGTGTATTCGTCCCATTCGCCGTTGAGAAACAGCACCGGCACGTTGATCTTTTTCGCTGCATTCAGATAGCACTGCCGATCGCTGTGCAGCACGTCGCTGATGTGGAAGTGCATCTGCCCGTATTCGTGCTCTGCCAGGCTGCTGACGTGGCGATAGTTGAAGCGTTTGAACAACGACGGCAGGTGTTTGCCGATGGTGTTGTTGACCAGATGGCCGACACGGTCGCCGTCGCGCTGGCCGAGGTAGTCGACGCCGCGTTCGAGGTAATCGAGCATGTGCGCGTTGATCACTGGCGAGAACGAGCTGATCACCGCCCGTTCGATGCGCCGTGGCTGGTGGGCGAGGGCGACCAGGGTCGCGGCGCCGCCCCAGGAGAACGACAGCACGTGTTCGGCGGCGAAGTGGTCGATGAGCTCCAGCAGAATCTGCCCTTCGACGTCCTTCGTCAGATGTTTCTCGTGGCGGTTGTGGGCTTTTGACCGACCCGCGTAGGGCTGGTCGTAGCAGACCACGTTGAATTGCGGGTGCAGGTTTTTCACAGTCTGTGCAAACGACGCAGTCGTGGCCATCGAGCCGTTGACCAGGATGATGGTCTTTTCTGCGGCGTCTGCGCGATAGAACTCCGTGTAAACCCGATACTGACCCTGTATATCCAGCACAGCGATTTCTGGCCTCATGTCATAAGACTCCTGGCAAGCAAGCGGGTATGCGCGCAAATAGAGATTGCACGAGCTTTGTGACAGGTAGGCATACGCCTGGAATTTACTTGGCCCATGTCGATCCATGACTGCGGTCGACGGGTATTGTTATTGGCGGGCAGTCTGCCGGCTGAGGCGGAGCCTTGAAGGCTCTCTACCGGCAAAAAGTTTCTTGGATGTCTGTTGTGACTCATCGGTCACATTCTGGCCGACGTCCTGATTCAAGCAGGGGAGTCGGGATCGCGCAAGTGCCGTTGGTAAATTGTTCGACAACTTCTGCTGAGCGGTCGCCGGCTTAGAACAAATGAATCTCTTCGGTGCGCAAAGCGCGGTACTCGCCCGGTTTTAGCGCGTTATCGAGGTGTAGCAGGCCCATCGATTCGCGGTGTAGGCGCAGGACTTTGTTGTTGAAGAAACCAAACATGCGCTTCACCTGATGGTAACGCCCCTCGACGATGCTCAGCCGCGCCGAGCGTGGCCCGAGCAGCTCCAACTGCGCAGGCTGTGTGGTCAGGTCTTCGAAGGCGAAGTAAATGCCCTTGGCAAAAGTGGTCGCATATTCTGCGCCAATCTCTTGCTCGGTCTCGACGTAGTAGACCTTCGGCGCTTTGGTCTGCGGCTGGGTCAGGCGGCGTGACCACGCGCCGTCGTTGGTGATCAACATCAGCCCGGTGGTGTTGAAGTCCAGGCGTCCGGCGATGTGCAGGTCGTCCTTGTCCGGTTCATCGATCAGGTCGAGCACAGTCGGATGCTGCGGATCACGGGTGGCGCTGACACAGCCCGGCGGCTTGTGCAGCATGAAGTAGCGCGCCGGTTTGCCGACTTGTAGCAATTCGTCATCGACTTCGACGCGGCTGAACTCGAGCACTTCACTGTGCGGGTCGCTGACGACTTTTCCGTCAATCCGCACGCGCTTTTCCACCAGCAACAGGCGAACCTGCTGACGGTTGTAGCGGGGCAGGTTGCTGAGGAAACGGTCGACGCGCATGTTCAGTGTTCGATGAATGAAGGGTCGCGCATCTTACGGGATCGGCCGCTTGGCCGCTTGCAGTTGCGCCTCGACCTGCGCGCAACGCGGGCACAGGCAGGATTGGTTACGCAGCGCTGGCGGCAGCGCTTCAAGCACGGCCGGATCGATGCTCACGCCATAGCACCAGCATTCGCGGTCGGCGGTGCGCGGGTCGGCCAGGCTGCAATCGTTGCGGGCGCCGCAGGCCGGGCAAAGGTCGGGTTTAACGTCGGAATCAGGCATAAGTCGAGTGAGGCATTTCCACGCAGGTGCGGTTGCGGCCGGTTTGTTTGGCTCGGTACATCGCATGATCGGCCCGCGACAGCAGGCTGTGCAAGGTGTCATCGCGTTGCAGGGTGGTGGCGCCGATGCTCACCGTCAGATGGAGGCGGTGGCCGTCGTAGGCATATTCGTGTTGTTCGACGTGTTGGCGGATCTTCTCGGCAATTTTCTGACCGGTGTCGCCGTCGGTGTCCTTCAGCAACACGATAAATTCCTCGCCGCCCCAGCGGCAGACAATGTCGGCGTGGCGCAGGCAGCTTTGCAGATCGCGGGCAAAACCGATCAACACCTGATCACCGGCCATGTGCCCGTAAGTGTCATTCAACACTTTGAAGTGATCGAGGTCGAGCAGCAACGCGGTCAGCGGTTTGGTCTCGCGCTGCGCTTCGTGCAGGGCTTGCGCGGCGAGAATGTCGAAGCCACGGCGGTTGGGCAGTTCGGTGAGACTGTCGAGAATGGCCTGTGCCTGGATTTTGCTTTGGTAGCGTTTGATCACGCGGTTGAGCAGCGCCAGGACAATCAGCGTCACCAGCAGGCAGATCAGTAGGTTCAGGTACAGCGACTGACGGATTTCACTCAGGGCGCCGTCTTCGCGTTTATCGACAAACAGGTACCAGTTCAGCTCCGGGATAAACCGCACGTTGAGGAAATGCCCCTGACCGTGGGCGGAGTATTCGTAGCTGCCGCTGTGCGGTTTCGGCAACTGGCTGACCAGACTTTTCATGCTCTCGAGTTCGCCGAGACTCTTGCCGATGTGCGCGCCTTCCGGACCGCCCTCGGCGCCGGTCAATACCAGTCGACCGAAGGTGTCGACGAAATACACGCTGCGTTGATAGCGCTGTTGATACTTGTCGATCAGCTTGATCACCGCGTCCACGGTCAGACCGACGCCGGCCGCACCGATGAAGCGGTTGTGATAGTCGTAAACCTTGTAGTTGATGAAGAAGGTCAGGTTGTCCTTGTTGGCCAGATCCGGGTCGACGTTGATCTCGTACGGATCCTTCATGTCGCGCACGCGGAAGTACCAGGCATCGCGCGGTTCATCGACCTTGACCTGCTTGAGCACGCCTTTGGCGTGGTAGTAGGTGTGCGTGCTGTTGGAGACGAAGAACGCGGTGTAGGCGCCGTAGTGGGTCATGACCTCGTCGAGGTAGCGGGTCATCTGCTCGGGATTCTGCTCGCCGTTGACCACCCAGTCGCGCATAAAGGTGTCGCGGGACATCATCGAGGAAATCAGGATCGGCCTGACGAGGTCTTTCTGGATTTCCGAGTACACCGTGTCTGAGGTCAGCGGCAGCTCGGTGTTGACGATGTTGTCGCGGATCGATGCGCGGGAGGCGTAGTAGCTGAGCAACGACGTGGCGAGGAACCCGGCGCCGAGCAGGGCGATCAGCGTCAGGACCAGCGAGCGTTGCGAATACAGGGGAGAACGAAGCGGCATGGCAGTTCCGTTGGCAGTGGCCCGATGGCATGCATTCTAGTGGGATGGCCGGGAAAAGACTGCGGGATTTATGCCTGAAATGGCGGGGGATATGACGTTGAGGGTGTGTCAGAAGGATAGCTCCCTCACCCCAGCCCTCTCCCGGAGGGAGAGGGAGCTAGATTGTGGTGATTTCAAAAATTGTGTTCGGCTCGGTATCACCGAATGGCAACTATCATAAAGACACCCCGGTCAGTCCTCTCTCCCTCAGGAGTGAGGGCTGAATTGTGGTGATTTCAAAACCTGAGTTCGACGGGTTATCACTGAATGGCAATCCCCTCACAGACACCCCGGTCAGTCCCCTCTCCCTCTGGGAGAGGGCTAGGGTGAGGGTTGGTTTCTGGATCAGTTCCGAGTCTCAAGATACGCCCGCCAGCCCCCCAAATGGCTGATGTCCAGCGCACCCTCAAGACCATACGGCTCACAAACAAACCCGCTTTCCCAACGCCCATCCGCCAGTTGCACCTTGCCCAATCCAAGCGGTGCCGGAATCCCGGTGAGGAACGAGCCCAACTCACTGCTCGGCAATTCCCATACCTCCACCGCAATCGCCACACCGCCATCCTTCACTCGCACCATCCCCGGCCGCAATGGCGGGCCGCCAGCCAACGCATACAGTTGATAGTCCGGCGAACTCAACGTCGTTTCCAGTAATCGGCCACTCCGCTGCGTCAGTTGCCAGTTCAACGCCAACCCTTGCAGATGCGCGCCACATACCACGATGCGGGCGCGATCGTTGCGCGCAACGTTCGCGGGCGTCGGCAGGGCCGGGTACTGCTGGCGCTGCAGCGCATCCGCCACGCTCAGCAGATATTGATCGGTAAACGCCCGGCCAAACAGCGTCACGCCCCACGGCAACCCATTGGCCATAAACCCGCTCGGCACGGCGACGGCGGCGTAGTCGAGCAGGTTCATGAAGTTGGTGTAGTAACCCAGTTCGGAGTTGCGCAGCACCGGTTCTGCATGCAGCTCGGCCAGCGTCACCGGACGGCCGATAGTGGGGGTGAGCACGCAGTCGAGACCTTCGAGTGCCTGATCGCACAGCGCTTTCAAGGTTTGCAGCCGATACTGCGCGCGGAAAGTCTGCACGCCCGTCACCGCCGGGGCCTTGGCCAGTACGGCGCGGATCACCGGTAAAACGGCCGCGGGATTTTTCTCCATCAACTCACCCGCCACGCTATAGCGCTCGGCAACCCACGGCCCTTCGTAAAGCAAACGCGCGGCTTCAAGGAATGGCGACAGGTCCAGTTCGATCGCTTCGCCACCCAAGGCCTTGAGTTGATCGATGGCGTCGCCGAACAACAGCGGCCCTTCGACGCAACCGAAAAACTCAAGATCCTGCGCACGCGGCACACCGAAACGAAATGCGCGTGGCGCACCAAACGTCGAGCCGTCATTCCACGATGGATTGCGGCGGCTGTACTCATCGCGCGGATCAAATTTTGCCGTCAGCGCCAGCAACTGACTAGCCTCACGCGCAGTGGCGGTAAACGTGGTCACGCAATCCAGCGTGCGACACGCCGGCAGCACTCCAGCGGTGGAGATCAGCCCTTTGCTCGCTTTCAATCCAACCAGATTGTTCAGCGCCGCCGGCACCCGACCGGAGCCTGCGGTATCGGTGCCCAAAGCAAAACTCGCCACGCCCAACGCCACCGCCAGCGACGATCCGGCGCTGGAGCCACCGGACGGATACTCCGTCAGCACGCTGTTCGGGCACGCGCCATACGGCGAGCGGCTGCCGTTGAGTCCCGTGGCAAATTGATCGAGATTGGTCTTGCCCAGCGGAATCGCACCCAACGCAATCAACTGCTCGACGAGGGTCGCCGAGCGCTCCGGCACATAAGCAAAGTCCGGGCACGCGGCGGTGGTCGGTATGCCGGCCAGATCGATGTTGTCCTTGATCGCAAACGGCACGCCGTACAGCGGCAGGCTGTCGAGCTCGCGACCGTCGAGGGCGGCAAGGTAGGGCTCCAGTTCTGCGACGCTGAGCAGATGAATGAACAGGTGATAATCCGGGTTCAGCGCGGCGGCTTTCTCGCGCAGTTTCGGCAGCAGTTGACGTGGTGTGGTGTCGCCATTGCGATAGGCCTTGCGCAGAACATCGAGTTGCAGATTCATGAGTAGATCCTTATCCAATTGGCTTCAGTCGAGTTCCAGCACCACGACCCGTTGTCCGGCGCGCACCGCTGAACCGGGTTGCACGCGAATCTCGCGCACCACCCCGGCCAGCGGCGCGAGTACCGGGATTTCCATTTTCATCGACTCGAGAATCACCAGCACGTCGCCTGCTGCGACGCGACTGCCGGCCTCGACCTGCACCTGCCAGAGATTGCCGGCAATGTGGCTGTCGACGCTGTGTTCACCCTCGGCCAATGGCGCGTCTTCGGCGGATGGCGCCACGGCTTCTTCGCTATCGAAATGCGCCTGACCGCTGGCGATCCAGCGTTCGCGCTCGGCATTGAATGCGCCTTGTTGCTGAGCACGAAACGCGCTGATGCTCTCGGCTTCACGATTGAGAAACGCCTGATACTCGGCGAGGTTGAGTTGGCTCTGTTCGATGTTCAGATCGAAGCGGCCCAGCGGAAAATCGCGGCGGATGCGCAGCAGTTCTTCGGCGCTGACCGGATAGAAGCGAATCTGATCGAAGAAGCGCAGCAGCCACGGTTTGCCGTCGAACGCGGCGACTTCGCGATAGCGGTTCCACATCTGCAAGGTGCGCCCGACAAACTGATAACCGCCCGGGCCTTCCATGCCGTACACGCACAGGTAGGCGCCGCCGATGCCTACCGAATTCTCGGCGGTCCAGGTGCGTGCCGGGTTGTATTTGGTAGTCACCAAACGATGGCGCGGGTCGAGCGGCGTGGCCACCGGCGCACCGAGATAGACATCGCCGAGCCCCATCACCAGATAGCTCGCATCGAATACTGTGCGCTGCACTTCGTCGAGGTTCGGCAGGTCGTTGATACGGCGGATGAACTCCAGATTGCTCGGGCACCACGGCGCGTCCTTGCGCACGGTGGTCATGTATTTCTCGATGGCCAACTGGCAGGCCGGGTCGTCCCAGGACAGCGGCAAATGGACGATGCGTGACGGTACTTGCAGGTCGTTGGCGGCGCACACCGCGTCCCATTCGCCGGCGACGATGCCGAGCAGATCGGCGAGTGGCAGCTGCTCGGGCTGGTAGTGGATTTGCAGCGAGCGGATACCGGGGGTGAGGTCGATCACGCCGTGCAAGGATTTGTGTTCCAGCGCTTGCATGAGGGCGTGGGCGCGGAAGCGCAGGACGAGATTGAGTTCAGGCTCGCCGATTTCCAACAGTAAATGAGTATCGCCAGAAACCCGCGCAACAAGCCGCACATCCCCCTGACCCAACTCCAACACCACAGGTGACAAAAGCCCCTGTAGGAGTGAGCCTGCTCGCGATGAGGCCAGTTCAGGCACCGCATCAACTTCATCGCGAGCAGGCTCACTCCTACATTGATCCCATTTCAGGGCGAGATCGCGGGCGGTTTCGAGATTGACCGGGATGAACTGGATTTTATCGCCAGCCTTGAGCTGCCCTAGTTGCCACAGATCCGCTTCGATCACCGTCACCGGGCAAACAAAACCGCCCAGGCTCGGACCATCCGGGCCGAGGATCACCGGCATGTCGCCGGTGAAATCCACCGCGCCGATGGCATACGGATTGTCGTGAATGTTCGATGGATGCAACCCGGCCTCGCCACCGTCGGCTCGCACCCATTCCGGCTTCGGCCCGATCAGGCGGACACCGGTGCGGCTGGAGTTGAAATGCACTTCCCACTGGGTTTCAAAAAAAGTGCCGATGTAGTTTTCGGTGAAGTATTCCGGTGCAGCGTGCGGGCCGTAGATCACCCGAATCTGCCGCACCGTCGGCAACTCGCAAATGTGCTGGAGTGCCAGTTGTTGACCGCTGCTACGGTCGGCCAGCGCAGGCACATGCAACACATCCCCGGCACGCAACGCCCGCCCGCCATGCCCACCAAACTGACCCAGAGTGAAAGTGCTTTTGCTGCCCAGATAATCCGGCACCTGCAAACCACCGCGCAGGCACAGATAACTGCGTGCCCCGGCGCCACTGATGCTGCCCAGATGCAACGTCGCACCCGCCGGGATCAGCAGCGCGGTGTTCATCGGCACGCTTGTGCCTTCAAGCGTCAAGGCAATCGGCGCGCCGGTCACCGCGATCACTGCTGCACAGTTGAAGCGCAGCAACGGCCCGCTCATGGTGATTTCCAGCGCCGCCGCGCCTTCAGCATTGCCGAGCAAGCGATTGCCCAGACGCAATGCGCGGCTGTCCATCGGCCCCGACGGCGGCACACCAACGGCCCAATAACCGAGGCGGCCGGGATAGTCCTGCACGCTGGTTTGTGTGCCGGCGCTGAGCACTTCGAAAGTGTTGGCGCGATAAACCAGACCTTCCAGACAACGGGTCCACGGCTCACCGCTGGCGAACGGAGTGTCGAGGAGAATCTGCCGCAGGTAATCGCGGTTGGTTTCCACGCCGTACAACAGACTGCCGCCTAACGCTTGATGCAACTCGGCGCGCGCCTGTTCACGGGTCGGCGCCCAGGTGATGAGCTTGGCGATCATCGGATCGAAATACGGCGGAATCTCGCAGCCGGCCTCGACCCAGGTATCGATGCGCAACTGAATACCGTTGGCCAGGGGGAATTCCACCGCCGTCAGCAGACCTGGGCTCGGCTGGAAGTCGCGCCCCGGATCCTCCGCGTACAGCCGCGCCTGAATCGCATGGCCTTCAGGTTTCAGCTGGCGATACAACTCGCTCAGCGGCGGCAGATCACCGGCGGCCAGCTCAACCATCCAGCGCACCAGATCCACCCCCCAGACCTGTTCGGTCACACCATGCTCCACCTGCAGCCTGGTGTTCACTTCGAGAAAATAGAAGCGCTGCGCCTCGCTGTCGAAAACGAATTCCACCGTGCCGGCGCTGCGATAACTCACGGCTTTCGCCAGTTTGATCGCCGCCGCGCACAGCTCATCAGCCATGCCGCCCGGCAGGTTCGGCGCCGGGGTTTCTTCGAGGACTTTCTGATTGCGCCGTTGCACCGAACAGTCGCGCACGCCGAGCGCGATAACCTCACCGTGACCGTCGCCGAACACCTGCACTTCCAGATGCCGGGCGCGCTGGATGTATTTTTCGATGAACACCCCGGCGTCGCTGAAGTTGTTCTGACCGAGTCGTTTCACCGCTTCGAACGACTCGCTCAGTTCGCTGGCGCTACGGCACACGCGCATGCCGATGCCGCCACCGCCAGCGGTGCTTTTCAGCATCACCGGGTAGCCGACCTGTTCGCCTGCGATCAGCGCGGCGTCGAGGCTGTCGAGCAGTTCGGTGCCTTCGAGCATGGGCACGCCGTGCTGTTTGGCCAGCGCGCGGGCGGTGTGCTTGAGGCCGAACACGCGAAGTTGCTCCGGCGTCGGGCCGATGAAGGCGATGTTGTGCGCTTCGCAGGCTTCGGCGAACGCAGCGTTTTCCGAGAGAAATCCGTAGCCGGGATGGATCGCCGTGGCGCCGCTTTGTTTGGCAATGGCGAGGATCTTTTCGACGGCCAGATAAGTGCCGGCAGCAGCGCCTTCACCGAGGCTGTGCGCTTCATCGGCGTGCAGGATGTGCAGGCTGGCGGCGTCGGCTTCGGAATACACCGCTACACCTTTGACCTGCAGTGCAGCGAGGGTGCGCAGGATGCGGCAGGCGATGGCGCCACGGTTGGCGATGAGGATTTTTTCGAACATGGCATAACCCCTGAAGGGGAAGCGGGCCGTCCCGCTGTTTTTCGACAGACATCCGGGCCGTCCCGGATGAAAAAACCACTTCACTCAAACCCATCACAACCCCCCTGTGGGAGCGAGCCTGCTCGCGAAGGCGGTGGATCAGCCACATCAATGCTGTATGACACACCGCATTCGCGAGCAGGCTCGCTCCCACAGGGTTTAGGGGTGTTTGGGGGATTTCAGGCACTGCCCGGAGCGCGCCTGGCACAGTGCGAAAAGCCAACGGCGCAGTCGATTTAAATTCAGTTCCATACCAGCAGCTCCGCAGGTGTCGGGTTATAGGCGTTGCACGGGTTGTTCAACTGCGGACAGTTGGAAATCAGCACGATCACGTCCATCTCGGCACGTAAATCGACGTACTTGCCCGGCGCAGAAATCCCGTCCTCGAAGGTCAGCCCGCCATCCGCCGTGACCGGTACGTTCATGAAGAAATTGATGTTCGGTCCGATGTCACCTTTGCCCAGTCGCCCGTCATGGGCGCAGGCGCGCAGGTAGTTGTCGCGGCAGCTGTGCATGTAGCGTTTTTCCAGGGCGTAGCGCACGGTGTTGCTCTCTTGCGCGCAGGCACCGCCGAGGGTGTCGTGGCGTCCGCAGGTGTCGGCGACGATGGTCAGCATCGCGTGGCCGAGGTTGGAATACAGCACGCTGCCGGTGCTCAGGTAGACGCTGTTCTGCCGTCGCAAGGTGCGCTGCACGTCGTAGCGTTCCTTGGGATTGGCGAGGCTGTAGAACAACGTATCGACGGCCTGATTGCCTTCCAGGTCGAGGATGCGCAGGGTCTGGCCAGCCTTGACCTCCATCAGCCAGGGTTCGCCAGCCGGGATCGTGGCGCGATACACCGCTGTGTCGGGTTGGTTTTGCGAAGTGGCGATAGCAACTGACATGGCAGCGATCCTCAGGCGAACAAACGGTCGGTGTTGATAAAGCCGCGCTCATTTTCCGGGCGCGAGGTGCGGCAGTGTTCGGCGACGCTGGCGTCGGCGTTCATCCAGCTCAGCTTCAGCGGTTTTGGCGCGTATTCCGGCGCCGGATCCATCGGGTGTTGCAGCGCGGTGAGCACCACCAGCGTGTCCATCGGTGCGTACAGTTCGATGTAATCGCCAGCCTTGGAATTGCCCTCGATGAAATGGAAGCGCCCGGCCTCATCGACGTTCACGCGGCTGAACAGATTGAGCGTCATCAGCAGATCGGACAGGCCCAGCCCCCACTTGCCGAGCTCCACCAGCAGGTTGTCGGTGCCGTTGCGGAAGAAGCCGTTGCGCAGTTCCTGATAGCGGCCCTGGCCGTACTTTTGTGCAACTTCTTCGGCGCAGAGCACGCCGCCGAGGCTGTCGCTCCAGCCGCAGGTGTCGGCGGTGATTGCGGCGAGTACGCGGCCCATGTCCGAGTACAGGCAGTGGCCGCTGGTGAGATTGGCGGTATGTTGGCATTTGAGGCTGTCGGGCAGGTTCAGCCGTTCGGTTTTTTCATTGGCGTTGAGCAGGGTCAGGCTGACGTTGGCGCCGCCGCGCAGATCGGTCAGGCGCAGCAATTGGCCGCGCTTCAGCACGAACGAACGGTGGCCGCCGCCGGGGAGCATTTCTTCGGCGAACGGTGGAAATAGTTGGGTCGAATCGGTCATCGGTTTATTCATCGGAGCAGTCCTCTCAAGCGGTGCGAAGGGCGCCTGCCAGTGGCAACGGCAGGGCGTCGACGGCGGCGCGTTGGGCGCGGCGGTCGCTGTTCAAAGGGATGTCGTAGGTGATGCGCGCGCCATAGGCGCCGGGGGCGTGCGGGTCGAGGCGAACCTTGTCGAACACCAGCAGACGCGTGCCGAGGCTGAAGCCTTCGGACAGATCATGAGTGACCATGAACACCGTCAGTTTCGTCTCGCGCCACAACTCCAGCAGCAACGCGTGCATGTCTTTGCGGATGCCCGGATCGAGCGCGCCGAACGGTTCGTCGAGCAGCAACACCCGTGGTTTCATGATCAGCGCCTGGGCTATCGCCAAGCGTTGCTGCATCCCGCCAGACAGTTGCGCCGGGTATTTATCCAGCGCATGGCCGAGGCCGACTTTGTCCAGCAACGCCGCTGCCTGTTCGCGTGCCTCACGTTTGGCGCTGCCGAACAACCGCCCCAGCAACGGCGCACGCGGCAATTCAAGGCCGAGGGCGACGTTGTCGAGCACGCTCAAATGCGGGAACACCGAGTAGCGCTGAAACACCACGCCACGGCTGGCATCCGGTTCGCTGGCCAGCGCTTGACCGTCGAGAAGGATCTCGCCGCGACTCGCCGTTTCCTGACCGAGCAGCAGGCGCAGGAAGGTCGATTTGCCGCAACCGGACGCGCCGACCAAAGTGCAGAACTCGCCCTCGTTGACGCTCAGGTTCAAGCCTTCCAGCACCACCTGATCGGCGTATTGCTGCCAGACGTTTTTTACCGCGATGAAGCTCATTTGGTCGCCCCCTCATACCAAGGGAATGCGCGACTAGTCAGGTATTTCAGGCCCCAATCCATCAGCCAGGCGAGGAGGGTGATCCACACCACGTACGGCAGGATCACGTCCATCGCCAGATAACGCCGCACCAGAAAAATCCGGTAGCCGAGACCGTCGGTGGAGGCGATCGCTTCAGCGGCAATCAGGAACAACCACGCCGACCCCAGCATCAGTCGCAACGAGATCAACAAACGCGGCAGCAGTTGCGGCAGCACCACGCGCAGCATCAGCGTCCAGGTCGAGGCGCCGAGGGTCTGCGCCTTGATCAGCAGTTCGACGGGGATTTCCCGCGCGCGCTGTTCCAGATCGCGAGCAAGCGCCGGGGTGATGCCGATCACGATCAGCATGATTTTCGACAACTCGCCCAATCCGAAAACGATGAACAGAATCGGCAGGATCGCCAAGGGCGGCACCATCGACAGCACCGTCAACAGTGGCGACAAAGGTGCACCGAACAGCGGCAGCGTGCCGGCGGCGATGCCCAGGCACAGCCCGGCCAGCGCAGCAATACCGAGGCCGATGGCCAGGCGTCGCAGACTCGACGCGGTGTCTTGCCATAACAGGTAGTCACCGGTGCGGCTGTCGGCATTGAAGGCCAGACGTTTCACCGCGTCGGTCATCTGCACGGCGCTGGGCAGCAGTTTGTCGTTGGGGTTGTCCGCCAGGCGCTCGGCCGAGCCCATGAAGTAGGCGAACAGCAGCAGAGCGAACGGCAGGATCACCAGCAACAGGCGACTGGGGCGATCCGGGTGGCGATTGATCAGGCGCATGGCCAAATCCTCCGTGGCTTACAGCTTGGCGTCGGCGGCCATCTGCACGTAGGTCGGATCGAAACGCAGCTTGAGGTTGCCGGTATCACCACTGGTCACGCCGTTGGCGAACGCCATGCCAACCGCGCTGGTGTCCTTCGCGCCTTCCCCGAGCAAGCCGTGCTGAAAGGAGAACTCGGCGACCTTGCGCATGGTTTCCGGCAGTTGTTTGCTGGTGGTGAAACTCAGCGCTTCGCTCGGTGTGGCGAACAGTTTGGTGGTGTCGAGTTGCGCCTGGAATCCGGCCAGATCAGTGCCCGAGGCCTTGGCCATGTGTTCCAGTGCGGCTTTGCTTGCAGCGTTCTTGGCGTTCATCAGCTCGACCACTTCGAACCACGCCCCGGTCAGCGCTTTGCCCAGCGCCGGGTTGTCTTTGAGGGTGGCGCTGTTGACCACCATCATGTCCATGATTTCGCCGGGGATCTGGCTGGAGTTGAACACTTCGGTCACGCCCGGTTTGGCCTTGATGTCCGAGAGCATCGGGTTCCAGGTGGTCACGGCGTTGACCTGCTCGGTGTTGAAGGCGGCAGAGATATCGGCGTCGGAAGTGTTGACCACTTTCAGGTCTTTCTCGGTCAGGTCGACCGAATCCAGCGCGCGGGCCAGCAGGTAGTGCGAAACCGACAGCTCGACCAGATTGACGTCCATGCCCTTGAGGTCGGCGACTTTCTTGCCGTCGCCCTTGAGGACGATGCCGTCGTTGCCGTTGGAGAAATCGCTGACGATCAGCGCGGTGCTGTCGACGCCGCCAGCCGCTGGAATGGTCAGTGCGTCCATGTTGGTCATGGTGCAGCCGTCGAACTGGCCGGCGGTGTACTGGTTGATCGATTCGACGTAGTCATTGAGCTGTACGACGTCGATCTTGATGCCGTACTTCTTCGCCCATTTGTCGACAATGCCCTGGCTGCCGGCGTATTCCCATGGCATCCAGCCGGCATAAATCGTCCAGCACACGCTGAAGTGATCTTTCTGGGCGGCGGGGGCTTGGCTGCTGATGAGCGCGGCGAACGCGGCGGCGAGCAGGGCGGGCAAACGTAGTCGGGTCATGGTGGGTTCTCCAGTTGATCAAGGGCGGACAGGAAGGCAACGCGGCACCGCGAACGGTGGCTTGTCTCCCGGGCTTTTGTCCCGCCGTGTAACCTCAACTGGAGGTCGCCAACTCTCGGACCAGCCACTCGCGATTGCGAGCCGGAACCCTAGTCAGCCATTGCAAATTGTGGTGCCGCGAACCTGTGATGACTCCTGCACGGGTTTGCTAAAGCGAGACGCGTGCCAAGTCGCGTCAGGCGCTCTGGCACGGGCGCGCGGGTTGCTTAGGGGTGGCGGCGCGGGCGCTGAGGCGCTTTGTGTTGGTGCGCGGCTGCACCGTGATGCAGCGTGTTTGCCGCTGATCCGATGGTTTGCGCCGTTGGCATCGAGGCGGTTACGGACGGGGTTATCACGGCGGCGGATATCACCGTGGGCACCACTAATCAGCGGCTGAATGATGGCGTTTTTGCGGATGAACAAGGTTTCATAGAGCACTTGTTTCAACTTGTTGCAGGGACGCACCAGATGCCGAAAACGCTGTCTGATTTTTCGACAGTCACCGATTAAATGACTGTCGCCTGCCAGCGTCGCTGGTATGGCCAACCCGCGGTCCAGGAGGCCGCCATGTATAGACGAATTCTTCTGCTTGCTGCGTTGATGTTTTCCGTTACCGGTTGCGTCCCGTACTCCTACGCTGACTCGTATTACAGCTCAGAGGTCTACACATCACCCGCACCGGCCTACTACAACACTGGCGGCACGTATTACAACGGTGGCAGCAGGTATTACGCGCAACCACGCTATTACCAGCCAGCACCGCGGTATTACCAGCAACCGCGCTATTACCAATCGGCGCCGCGTTACTATCAACCGGCCCCGCGTCACTACGAAAGCCGTCGCTGGCACGGCAATGATCGCGGACGCTGGGATGGCCACCGTCGCGGCGGTTGGGATAACGATCACCGCGGTCGTGGCAACTACGACCGACACAGCGGACGTGGCGACCACAACGGGCGTGGCAACCGCTGGTAATCACCCGCCAACAGAAAGCGGCGCATATAGCGCCGCTTTTTTTGTGCCCGGATTTTAATACTGCGTCAAATCCGCCAACGGATGCCGCCCCTCCCAAACCTTGTGAAAGTGCGCCTCCACCACTGCATCCGGCACAGTGTTGATGTCCGGCCAATGCCAGTGCGGCTTCTGATCCTTGTCAATCAAGCGCGCGCGAACCCCTTCGCTGAACTCCGGATGCCGGCAGCAATTAAGACTCAAGGTGTATTCCATCTGAAAGACTTCGGCCAGCGACATATGCCGGGCGCGGAGGATCTGTTCCCAGACCAGATGCGCGGTCAGTGGCGAGCCTTCGCTCATGGTTTTCGCCGCCCGCGCGATCAACGGATCGCTGCTGTCGCGTTGCAGGCCGATGGCTTTCCAGGCGCAGGTGACGTCGCTGACATCGAGCAATTCGTCGATCTGCTGCCGCCGTGGCAACCATTGCGCCTCGGGCATCTGCGCCACGGCCTCTTGCTGCAAAGCCTTGAGCAGGCTGTTGAGTTGCACGTCGGTCTGTTCCTGCCAATTGAGCTGCAACAGGCCTTCGATCAGTTGCGGCTGCTGTTCGTCGAGCAGGAAGCGGTCGGCCAGATCCAGATCAATTGCATCCCGACCGTTCATGTGCGCGCCGGTCAGGCCCAGAAATAAACCGAGCTTGCCCGGCAGCCGGGCGAGAAACCAACTGGCGCCGACGTCCGGATACAAACCAATGCTGATTTCCGGCATCGCCAGACGGCTGCTCGGCGTAACAATCCGCGTACTGGCGCCTTGCAACAGGCCCATGCCACCACCGAGCACGTAACCATGGCCCCAGCAGATCAGCGGTTTCGGATAGGTGTGCAGGCTGTAATCCAGGCGATATTCCGCGCTGAAAAACTGCGCGGCCAGCGGTGGTACTTCGCCGGGGTGAGCGCGACAGGCTTCCACCAGGCTGCGCACCTCGCCGCCAGCGCAGAACGCTTTGGCGCCATTTCCGCGCAGCAGCACGCAGACGATTTGCGCATCCTTGGCCCAGGCGTTCAGTTTGTCGCTGAGGGCGTTGATCATCGGCAGGGACAGCGCGTTCAGCGACTTTTCAGCATCCAGGCTGGCGATACCGATGCGGGCGCCGTCGGTGCCGGTGAGTTCTTCGAAGTGCAGATTCATCGTGACCTCGATCGGGAATTTGAACGATCAGTATGATCGTTGTGTGGGAAAGTGCCGGATCTGCGTCAGATCAATTGACAAGCGTGGCCGGCTTTCCTAGGGTTCGCCCCATTGTTTTTGCCGGGTATGACCATGACTGCTGACGACCGTATCAAACTCGAACCGAGCTGGAAGGAGGCACTGCGTGCTGAGTTCGACCAGCCTTACATGGCAGAGTTGCGCCAGTTTCTGCAGCAGGAGCGGGCGGCCGGCAAGGAAATCTATCCGCCGGGACCGATGATTTTCAACGCACTGAATTCGACGCCGCTGGATAAGGTGAAGGTGGTGATCCTCGGCCAGGACCCGTATCACGGCCCGGGCCAGGCCCATGGTTTGTGCTTTTCGGTGCAGCCGGGCGTGCCGGCGCCGCCGTCGCTGGTCAACATCTACAAAGAGTTGAAACGCGATCTGAACATCGACATTCCCAATCACGGTTACCTGCAGAGCTGGGCCGATCAGGGCGTGCTGATGATCAACACGACCATGACCGTCGAGCGCGCCAACGCCAATGCGCACAAGGACAAGGGCTGGCAGTTTTTCACCGACCGGATCATTGAACTGGTCAGCGAACGGCAGCCGCACCTGGTGTTCATGCTCTGGGGCGCCCATGCGCAGAGCAAGCAGAAGCTGATCGACGCGACCAAGCATCTGGTGCTGACGTCGGTGCATCCGTCGCCGCTGTCGGCGTATCGCGGGTTTTTGGGTTGTGGGCATTTCAGCCGGACCAACAAGTTTCTCGAGCAGAATGGCGAGACGCCGATCGAGTGGCGTTTGCCGCCGATTTGATGCGCTGACTGAGCCGGCCCCTTCGCGAGCAGGCTCGCTCCCACAGGTTCTTGTGGTTGCCACAGATTGTGCGCACACCTCAAAACCCTGTGGGAGCGAGCCTGCTCGCGAAAAGGGCGACGCGGTCTTACTCCGGATTACGATTCCAGTACTTGAACAACGGCTCAGCCAGAAACAGCACAAACAAAAGCCGCATCACCTGCATCGCTGTCACCAGCGGTACTGACAGTTGCAGCGTCTCCGCCGTCAGACTCATTTCGGCGATCCCGCCGGGCATCATGCCCAGTGTCAGCGAACGCAGATCCAGATGGGTCAGCGCGCTCAACCCCAATGCCGCCAGTGTCGCGATCAACATGGTCAACGCCGTTCCGATCAACGTCCGCCCCATGAATGAAGGCGCGCGGCGGAAGAACTGCCGGTTGAAATGGCACCCCAAACCGCTGCCAATCAACCACTGGCCAATCTGACTGCCGCCATTGGGCAAGCCAATGTGCAGATCCCAGCCAATACTCACCGCGGCACTCACCAACAACGGCCCGAACAGCCAAGGATTGGGTTGGCGCAAACGCTGCCAGAGCCACGCGAGCAAACCGCCCGCCGGAAACAGAATCGCCAGCCAGCGCCAATCGACGCTGCCAGCGTGGGAAATCGGTGTGCCATCACCCAGCAGATACTTGAACGCCGCCGGCACACACAGCACCACCACCAACACCCGCAAGCTCTGTCCCGCCGCGACGTGGCTGAGCATCGCGCCGTTACGCGCGCCAAGGTTGACCATCTCCCCGGAACCGCCGGGCATGCTGGAGAAAAACGCTGTCGCGCGATCTTCACCGGTACGGCGCATCAACCATACGCCGACCACCGCCGAGACACTGGTGACCAGCGCCCCAAAGAAGATCAAACCGAAATGACTGAGCACCTGCTCCATCACTACCGGGGTGAAGTGCAGGCCGATGCCGATGCCGACGATCCACTGGCCGCACTTGCGGCCGCCAGGGATTTCCGTGAGTTGCCACGGGGTCAGGCAGCGCACGAGGATGATCGCCAGCAACGAGCCGACCATCCACGGCAGTGGCCAGCCGATCTGGCTGGCGAGGTAACCGCCCAGCAGACCGACCAGCGGGGTTCCCCACCAGGATTTCAGTGAGGCGCGATCAAACATCGGCAATGGCGCGACGCGCGACCGAACGTTTGCGCCAGATGCGCAGCAGCGGCATCAGCAGCATGATCGCGGTCAGCACCCAGACACCGAAGGTGATCGGGCTCGACCAGAGGATTTCCAGTGCACCGTTGGAAATCGACAGCGCCCGACGCAGGTTCTGCTCCATCAGGCCACCGAGGATGAAGCCCAGCAGCACCGGCGACAACGGGAAGTCGAGCTTGCGCAGGATGTAACCGAAGATGCCGATGCCGACCATCAGGAACAGGTCGAACGTGGTGGCGTGCACCGCGTAGACGCCGATCCCGGTGATGATCGCGATTACCGGCACCAGTGCCCAGTTTGGCACCGCGAGGATGCGGGTGAAGATGCGGATCATCGGGATGTTGAGGATTACCAGCATGATGTTGGCGATGAACAACGAGGCGATCAGCCCCCAGACGATGTCCGGTTGTTGCTGAAACAGCAGCGGGCCCGGGGTGATGTTGTACAGCGACAGGGCGCCAATCATCACCGCCGTGGTACCCGAACCTGGCACACCCAACGTCAGCATTGGCACCAGCGCACCGCAGGCCGAAGCACCGATGGCAGTTTCCGGTGCGGCGAGGCCACGGGCGTCACCCTGACCGAATTTGCCACTGGCACCGGCGATGCGTTTTTCGGTCATGTAAGCCACGGCGCTGGCCAGCGTCGCGCCGGCACCCGGCAACACGCCCATGATGAAACCGAGCAGACCGCAACGGATGTTCACCACGAACACCGACGACGCTTCCTTGAAGTTGAACATCATCCGCCCGGTCGCTTTCACCGCTTCCTGGCCGCGATGGGTTTTCTCCAGCAGCAACAGAATTTCACTGACCGAGAACAGGCCCAACACCAGCACGACGAATTGAATGCCGTCGGTCAGGTGAATGTTGTCGCCGGTGAAACGGTACACGCCGCTGTTGGCGTCGATGCCGACGCTCGACAGGAACAGGCCGATCAATGCCGCGATAAAGGTTTTCAACGGTCGATCCCCGGCCATGCCGCCGAGACAGACAATCGCAAACACCATCAGCACGAAATATTCCGCAGGCCCGAAGGCTATCGCCCATTTCGCCAGCAACGGCGCGAACAGGACCATGCCGCAGGTGGCGATAAACGCGCCGATAAACGAACTCCACGCCGACAACGACAGCGCCACACCGGCCAGACCTTTACGGGCCATCGGGTAACCGTCGAGGGTGGTCATCACGGTCGATGCTTCGCCGGGAATGTTCAGCAGGATCGAGCTGATCCGGCCACCGTATTCGCAGCCCAGATACACCGCTGCCAGCAGGATCAGCGCCGACTCCGGCGGCAGGCCGAGGGCGAAAGCGATCGGGATCAGCAAGGCCACGCCGTTGATCGGGCCGAGGCCCGGAAGCAGGCCGACGACGGTGCCGATCAGCGTGCCGGTCAGGGCCGTGACCAGGTTGTACGGGCTCAGCGCGACGCCGAAGCCTTGACCCAAATAACCGAGGGTATCCATATCAGTTCTCCAGCACGTCGAGCAGGCCAAGGGGCAGCGGAACGTCCATCACACGGTCGAACAGCAGGTACAGACCGATGGCCATCAGCGTGGTCACCACGATGCTCGGCATCCAGCGACCGCCATACAGACGCGCCATCGGAATGCCGATAAGGATGCTGCTGAGGATGAAACCCAGCGGTTCGAACAGACCGGCGAACACCAGCAACAGTGCGACGCAAATGGCGATCTTGGTCAGGGTTTCGCGATCCAGTGGCGGCTCGTCTTCACTGTGTTTGATCGGCGCCGGGCGGAACACCATGTACAGCAGCGCCGCGCCCATCAGGCCGAGCATCAGCAGAGGAAAGGCGCGTGGGCCGACCGGTTCGTAGGAAAAGGCCGCTTGGTACGGCCACGCCATCAATGCCAGGCCGGCGCAAACCAGCAACAGCACGGAGGCGAAAATGCGTTGAATAAGCATGGGAACTCCTGTGCCGCGTCCCCGCAACCGGGAACGCAGCCGCTAGACAGAGACGATCACTGAATCAGGCCGAACTCTTTGGCCAGCACTTTGTAGTCCGCAACCTGCTTCTTCACGTAGGTGTCCAGCTCCGGGCCGGTCATGGCGAACGGGAACAGTTCACGCTGATCGCGCAGCGTGGCGAACTCATCGGAGGCCAGCAGTTTGTCGAACGAGTCTTTCCACCAGGCGTAGTCTTCATCGCTGACTTTTGGCCCGAGGTAGAAGCCGCGCACCACCGGCCAGACGATGTCGTAGCCTTGCTCGCGAGCGGTCGGAATGTCTTTCATTTCCGGCTCGTCGAGACGCTTGTCGGCAAACACCGCGAGCAAGCGCATGTCGCCACTCTGGATGTGCGGCATGGAGTCGGAAATGTCGGTACTGCCGACCTGAATGTGACCGCCGAGCAGGGCCGTGGCGATTTCACCGCCACCTTCAAGCGCAACGTAACGCAGGTCGCGCGGGTTGATCCCGGCAGCCTTGGCGATCAGTGCGGTTTGCATCCAGTCCTGGCTGCCAACGGTGCCGCCGGAACCGATCACCACGGAGCTTGGATCTTTCTTCAGTGCCTGAACGAGATCGTCGAGGGTCTTGTAGGGCGAATCGCTTTTCACCGCGATGGCGCCGTAGCTCGTGCCTACCGCTGCCAACCAGCGGACGTTGGTCTCATCGAAGCGACCGAACTTGCCCTGCGCCAGGTTCAACAGCGAACCGCTCGACCACGCCACCAGCGTACCGGCATCGGCCGGACGCTGCGCAACCACGGCGTTGTAGGCCACTGCACCGACACCACCGGGCATGTAGGTCACACGCATCGGTTTGCTCAGCAGTTTCTGATTGACCAGTGCGCTCTGCACCAGTTTGCAGGTCAGGTCGAAACCACCGCCGGGGGAGGCCGGGGCGATACATTCCGGACGTTTCGGTTCGGCCATCAGTTGGCCGGCAAACAGCATGCAACTGGCGGCCAGTGCAACTTTACGCAGTGACAGGTTCATTCGATTCTCCACGGGCATTGTTGTTATTCGACGTGTTTTTCTTCAGCAGGCCATTACCACAACGCAACGCTATAGCTCACCAGCAAACGCACTTCGTCTGCATCGCGAGCCGAGTAGTTGGAGCGGTAAGTGGCATTACGCAAACGCACGGCGACATCCTTCAAGGCGCCGCTTTGTACTACATATTTGATCTCGGTGTTGCGTTCCCACTCTTTGCCTTCTTCGCCGTTCTTGAGCTTGATGTTGTCACCGCTCAAGTAGCGGCTCATGAAACTCAGGCCTGGAATGCCGAGCCTGGCGAAGTCGAAGTCATAGCGAGCCTGCCAGGAGCGCTCCTCAGCACCGGCGAAATCATTGATCTGCACGAAGTTGACCAGATACGGGTCGCTGCCATCGACATACGGGAAGGCGCTGTCGCCGGACATGTGCTGATAACCGGCGCTGAACTTGTGGCCGCTCAGCGCATAGCTGACCAGACCGTTGAGCGAGCGGTTGTCGATCTCGCCGCCACGGGCCGCGCCTTGGTCATCGCTGACGGCAAAACGCAGGTCAGTGGCAAACGTGCCCGGGCCCATCGGCCGTGAAGCGACCAGGCCGAAGAAGTGCTGGTTATAGACTTCGTCGAGTTGGGCGAAGTGGTAACTGCCGGTGATCTTGTCGGTGAACTTGTAGTCGACTCCGCCAAAATCGAAGTGCTTGCCGGCGGCGGTGCCGGCAAAACGGCTGTTCTTGTTGTTGAGGGCGATGTCCTCGAAATCGGTGCTGTCGCGATCCTTGGCTTTCTCCAGTCGACCACCGGTGAAGGTCAGGTTCTTGATCTCTTTGGAAGTCAGCAAACCCCCTTCAAAGGTCTGCGGCAGGATGCGCCCATCGTTGGGTTTGAGGATCGGCAGTTCAGGAATCAGGCTGCCGATTTTAAGTTCGGTGGCAGAGATTTTTACTTTGCCGGTCAGGCCGACTTTGGAATACTCGTCCGCCGCGCGCCCGTCATCGTGGGTCGGCAGCAGGCCGGTACCGGTGCGGTCCGGGCTTGAATCGAGTTTGACGCCGAGCATGCCTAAAGCATCGACACCGAACCCCACGGTGCCATCGGTGTAGCCCGATTGCAGATTGAGCATGAAACCCTGAGCCCATTCGTCACGCTTGGATTGCTGAGCGCTGGTGCCATCGCGAAAGTCGCGGTTGAAATACATGTTGCGGGTTTCGAAGGTGGCGCTGCTGTCTTCAATGAAGTCGGCAAAACTCAACGGCGAAAAACCGGCGAGGGCGGCGGCACTGACGAGGGCGGTGTGGCTGAAACGGGAAGGGCGAACAGGCGTGGACGCCTGAGGCTGCATGGACGGCATGCGGGTGTACTCCGTTTATTGTTCTTATTGGTCGAAAACGCTTCATGGCGTTTTTCGTTACGCTGTGTGGCATCAGCGACGGCAGTCGGAACTGTCCGTGGGCCGACTGTAACGAGCTAACCTTTCGCTAACCTTTCAGCTGACTTTCACGGTTTTCGGGCTTCACAGCGGCGGTTGCGGCTGTAAACTCCGCGGCAAAGCGTGGCGCCGGCCATTCCTGAACGAGGTAAAAATCCATGCGTGTTCTGCTCGTCGAAGACCATCTGCAACTGGCCGAAAGTGTCGCTCAGGCGCTCAAGAGCACCGGTCTGACCGTGGATGTGTTGCACGATGGCGTGGCCGCCGATCTGGCGCTGGGCAGTGAGGAATACGCCGTGGCGATCCTCGATGTCGGCCTGCCGCGCATGGACGGTTTCGAGGTGCTCGCGCGTTTGCGCGCTCGCGGCAAGAATCTGCCGGTGCTGATGCTGACCGCGCGCAGCGATGTGAAGGATCGCGTCCACGGCCTCAATCTGGGGGCCGACGATTACCTCGCCAAACCGTTCGAGCTGACTGAGCTGGAGGCACGGGTCAAAGCCTTGCTGCGTCGCAGTGTGCTCGGCGGCGAGCGTCAGCAGCGCTGTGGCGTACTCGCCTATGACCTCGACACCCGGCGCTTCACTCTCGGCGAAGATTTGCTGACGTTGACCTCTCGCGAACAAGCCGTACTGGAAGCACTGATCGCCCGGCCGGGACGAGTGATGAGCAAGGAGCAACTGGCCGCGCAGGTATTCGGTCTCGATGAAGAGGCCAGCCCCGACGCTATCGAAATCTACGTGCACCGCTTGCGCAAGAAACTCGATGGCCACCCGGTAGCAATCGTGACGTTCCGCGGCCTCGGTTACCTGCTGGAAAGCCGCGATGCATAAGCCCAGCAGCCTGCGCTGGCGCTTGCTGTGGAACCTCGCGTTGCTGCTGGTGGTGTTGATGCTCGCCAGTGGTTTGAGTGCGTACTGGAATGGTCGCGAAGCTGCCGACACCGCCTACGACCGCACGCTGCTGGCCTCGGCCCGGACCATCGCCGCGGGCCTGTCGCAACGTGACGGCACACTGAGTGCCGATGTGCCTTACGTGGCACTCGATACATTTGCTTATGACAGCGCCGGGCGGATTTACTATCAGGTCAATGACATCCATCAGAAGCTGATTTCCGGCTACGAAAACCTGCCCGGCCCGCCGCCGGGGACGCCGCGAACCGACAGTTATCCAGCGCTGGCACGTTTCTACAACGCCACCTACAAAGGGCAGAACGTGCGCGTGGTCAGCCTGCTCAAGGCGGTGACCGAACCGAACATGAACGGCATGGCGGAAATCCGCGTCGCCGAAACCGATGAAGCCCGGGTAAGCATGGCGCGCAGTCTGGCGGCCGATACCTTGCTGCGATTGGGCATGCTGGCGATTGGCGCTTTGTTGCTGGTGTGGTTTGCGGTCAGTGCCGCATTGCGCCCATTGGAGCGTTTGCGCACAGCAGTGGAAGAACGTCAGCCCGACGACTTGCGGCCGCTGCCATTGGTTGAGGTGCAGCATGAGCTGTGGCCATTGGTGCGCGGGCTCAATCATTTCACCGAGCGCTTGCGTGGTCAGTTCGAACGGCAGGCGCAGTTCATCGCCGATGCGGCCCATGAACTGCGCACACCCTTGGCGGCGCTCAAGGCGCGACTTGAATTGGGTCTGCGTTCTAACGAACCCGAGACGTGGCGCACGACATTGGAATCCTCGGCGCAAAGCACCGATCGCCTGACCCATCTGGCCAATCAGTTGCTGTCACTGGCGCGCGTCGAAAACGGCGCGCGGGCGATTGCCGAGGGCGGCGCGCAGTTGCTCGATCTGAGCCAGTTGGCGCGAGAATTGGGCATGGCCATGGCGCCGTTGGCGCACAAGCGCGGGGTGGCGCTAGCGCTGGAGGCGGACGAACCCGTCTGGCTGCGCGGTGAGCCGACGTTGCTGAACGAGTTGTTGAGCAATCTGGTGGACAACGCTTTGGCGCATACGCCACCGGGCGGTAACGTCATTTTGCGCGTGACCGCGCCGGCGGTGCTTGAGGTAGAAGATGATGGGCCGGGGATTCCGCTGGAAGAGCGCGATCGGGTGTTCGAACGTTTCTACCGGCGTAATCAGCAGGTGGCAGGTTCTGGGCTGGGTCTGGCGATTGTTGGAGAGATCTGTCGGGCGCATCTGGCCCAGATCACTTTGCACGATGGCGAGCAGGCGGGGTTGAAGGTGCGGGTCAGTTTTATTGCCGGGTGATTGTGGTGGTTTTGCTGGCCCCTTCGCGAGCAGGCTCGCTCCCACACTGGAACGCGTTCTCCTGTAGGAGTGAGCCTGCTCGCGATGGCCACAATAAGGTCTCGGATCAGTAAAACATCGTCCGCGACTCTTCCAGATCTTCACACAGCGCTTTGTTCTCCGGATCGATCCCAAGCTTTCTGAACGCCGGAACAGTCATTGGATCAATCCGCGCAAACGGATGATCAGTGTCCTTGTGGCAGTACAAGCTCGCCACCTGCACCAGATCGACATAGTCAATTGCAGTCGAGTCGCGCTTGAAGTCCTGATAGCGCCCCGGCAATTCCACCAGTCGCTCCGGGAACTCCCAGACGCGCAACAACTTGTCGCCCAGCAACGGATGAATGTGATCGATCACATGGTTGAGGCTGACCGGGTCCGACAGCAGTTCGTAGTGGTCTTCGGCGTAGGTCAGAATCGGCAGCACACCGATCTGATGCACCAGCCCGCCGAGGGCCGCCTGATCGGGTTTGAGCTGCGTGTAGCGGCGGCACAGCGCGTAACTGACCCCGGCAATTTCCAGGCTCTTGCGCCAGACTTCGCGCATCTTCTGCTCGACCACTTCGGAGCGGGCGTGGAAGATCTGCTCCATCACCAGACCGATCGCCAGGTTGCTGCTGTAGTTGATGCCCAACCGGGTGATGGCCGTGTGCAGGTCGGTAACTTCCTGCGCGGCGCGCAGCAGCGGGCTGTTGACCACTTTGATCAGGCGCGCCGACAGCGCCGTGTCACGGCCGATCACTTTGCTCAGGTCGCTGACGCTGATTTCCGGGTCTTCAGCGGCCTTGCGAATCTGCAGGGCCACTTCCGGCAACGTGGGCAGAACCAGGTCATCGTTATCGATGGCCTCAACCAAATCCTGTTGGACTTTTTCCGCCAGTTCGCTCATTTAAACTCTCTAGGGTGTTGCAACAAATGCTGCGATCAGCGCTGGATTTCGCGGTCGCGATCCAGTTCGTAAGGCAGGTCGAGCAGATGCAGCGCGGGACCTTCGAGGGTGCCCAGATGCAAATCACCGGCTTCGGCAGCTTCGGCCTGCAGCACCGCCAGGAGTTCAATGTTTTGCCCGGCCTTGGCGGCCAGCACCACTTCGCCGATGGAACTGTTGTGGCTTGGCGCGAACAATTGTGTGCCAGGTTCCGGCAAATCAGCAGCGTCCAGGCTCAAGCGATACAAACGACGTTTGAGTTTGCCCAGGTACTGCATGCGCGCGACGATTTCCTGGCCGGTGTAGCAGCCTTTCTTGAAACTCACGCCGCCAACGGCTTGCAGGTTGAGCATCTGCGGGATGAACAGCTCGCGGGTGCTCGGCATGACCTGGCCGATACCGGCGCGGATCTGACCCAGCAACCATTGATTCAGCTCGGCTTCAGGCAGGGCGGCGGACAATTTGGCTTTGATCGCGTCAGCCTGATCGACCGGTGCCCAGAGTTCGGCGCGATCCGGCGAAACACGAATCGCGATCAGGCTTTCATTACGCACGAGGCTGTCGGTTTCTGCCGGCAAGTCCAGACCGAGGCTGGTCAAGGCGTTATCGCCATGCTCCAGGCCGAAGCGCACCCAAGCGGCGCTTTCATCGGTCAGTTTTGATTTGGAGAACACCGCGTACTTTTTCAGATCCGCCAGTTGCGGCTCGAGCAGCTCGCTGGCCATCGCCAGGACCACGCCGTCACCTTCGAGCAGAATGCGGAAGCTCGACTGCATCCGGCCCTTCTGCGTGCAGCGGGCGCCGAGGCTGGCGCGGCTGTCGCTGAGGTAATTGAGGTTGCAGGTCAACTGGCCTTGCAGGAATTTTCCGGCATCCGCGCCGCGAACCGCGAGAACGCCTTCATGAGACAGGGTGCAGAAAAAAGCAGAATCGGCCATGGGTCATCGCAGGGTAAATAGACTGGGGCACATCATAAGGGCGCGTTGGTGAAATGGGTAGTTGATAAAGGATCGGTGGTGCCCGACCAAAGCCGACTGTGCGACCTGCGTGGGGGCTGTATACTTGCCGGCAAATTTGAGGAGGGCCCCATGGTCGAACAAGTTGAACTGAATCGCCTGTTTTGGCACAGCCGTCGCGGCATGCTTGAGCTTGACGTGTTGCTGGTGCCGTTCGTGCAGGAGGTTTACGCGACGTTGAACCAGGTGGATCGCGATCTGTATGTGCGTCTGCTGACGTGCGAGGATCAGGACATGTTCGGCTGGTTCATGGAGCGCAGCGAGTCTGAAGATCCGGAATTGCAGCGCATGGTTCGCATGATCCTGGATCGTGTCCAGCCCAAGTAACACGTTCGAATGCCGCTGGCATGCCTCGCGGCAGTTGCTGGCGGCGTATCTGTTGGCCCAGGCGTTCGCACTGGGTGCTTTGTTTCTGCTTTCGATTCCACTCTGGGCCAGTCTGCTTGGGGCTTTAGGCTGCCTGCTTCATGGCGTTTGGGTGTTGCCTCGGCAGATTCTGCTGAATCATCCCAAGGCGTTTCGTGGATTGCGTCGGGACGCCGATGGTTGGCAGGTGTGGAATCAGGCGGATGGTTGGCAAGCGGCGCAGCTGCGCCCGGACAGCCTCGCGCTGCCCTTGATCGTGGTGCTGCGTTTTCGCTTGCGCGGCGAATGGCGGGTCAGATCGATCTGCGTGCCACGGGACTCGCAGGCGGCGGATCTGCACCGACGCCTGCGAGTACGGCTCAAGTTCAGCCGACGTAGGTGGGTGGCACCAGAATAGTGTCGAGTGCTTCGGGCAGCATGTCCGGGTAGTCGAGGGTGTAATGCAGGCCGCGACTTTCCTTGCGCTCCATGGCTGAGCAGATCATCAGTTCGGCGACTTGCGCCAGATTGCGCAACTCGATCAGATCGCGGCTGACTTTATAGTTGCTGTAGAACTCGTCGATCTCGTCCAGCAGCAGACGCACGCGGTGTTGCGCCCGTTGCAGGCGCTTGTTGGTGCGCACGATGCCGACGTAGTCCCACATGAATCGCCGCAGTTCATCCCAGTTGTGCGCGATGATCACGTCTTCGTCCGAGTCGGTCACCTGACTGGCGTCCCACGCGGGCAGGGCGCTTGGCGCGGCGACATCGTCCAGCTGCGCGAGGATGTCCGCCGCCGCCGAACGGGCATAGACAAAGCATTCCAGCAGCGAGTTGCTGGCCATGCGGTTGGCGCCGTGCAGGCCGGTGAAGCTGGTTTCGCCAATCGCGTACAAGCCCGGCACGTCGGTGCGACCTTGTTGATCGACCATCACACCACCGCAGGTGTAGTGCGCGGCGGGTACGACCGGAATAGGTTGTTTGGTGATGTCGATGCCAAAACCGAGGCAGCGCTCATAAACAGTGGGGAAGTGCGTCTTGATGAAGTCTTCGGGCTTGTGGCTGATGTCGAGATAGACGCAGTCGACACCCAGACGCTTCATTTCATGGTCGATGGCCCGGGCGACGATGTCGCGCGGTGCCAGTTCGGCGCGCTTGTCGAAGCGATACATGAAGCGTTCGCCGTTCGGCAGCTTCAGGTGTGCGCCTTCACCGCGCAGAGCTTCAGTAATAAGGAAGCTTTTCGCTTGTGGGTGGTACAGGCAGGTCGGGTGGAACTGGTTGAATTCCAGGTTCGCCACCCGACACCCGGAGCGCCAGGCCATGGCGATGCCATCACCGCAGGCGCCGTCGGGATTGCTGGTATAGAGATAGACCTTGGCTGCGCCGCCCGAAGCCAGAATCACGAAGCGTGCGCCGTAGGTGTCGACTTCGCCGGTTTTGCGGTTGAGTACGTAGGCGCCGAGGCAGCGCTCGCCTTCCATGCCTAAACGGCGTTCTGTAATCAGATCAACGGCAACCCGCTGCTCCAGCAATTCGATATTCGAACGCTCTTTGGCCTGAGTCAGCAAAGTTTTGAAGATTGCGGCACCGGTAGCATCGGCCGCATGGATGATGCGACGGTGGCTGTGACCGCCTTCGCGGGTCAGATGGAATTCGAATCCGCCATCTTCAGTGCCGGATTGATCGTCGCGGGTGAACGGAACACCTTGGTCGATCAGCCACTGAATGGCTTCGCGGCTGTGCTCCACAGTGAAACGCACGGCGTCTTCATGGCACAGACCACCGCCGGCGTTCAGGGTGTCCTCTACATGGGATTCGACAGTATCAGTGTCATCAAGCACGGCGGCGACGCCACCCTGGGCCCAGAAAGTCGAACCGTTGGCGAGATCGCCTTTGCTCAAAACGGCAATGCGCAAATGACCCGGCAGGGTCAGCGCGAGACTCAAACCGGCAGCACCGCTGCCAATGACCAGAACATCGTGTTGGAATTGTTGGCTCATTACAGGATTCCGCTCAAAGCGACCCGGGTCGGGGGGTGGCGCAAGACAGCTGGATCGGCGAGTCAAGACAGCCACACAGCCCACTAGTATATAGAGGGGGGGGACGGCACAATAGCCGAGCCGATATGGCATTGTGAAACTACTGTGACGGAAAAAACCGGGTGCTTCGTCGGAAGTTTTTTTCACCCTTTTGGGAAGAACACGACTGTATCGGCGCTGAAACAGGATTTTTCTGCTCAGGGTTGCCCAATGTCCGGGCGGTGCGGCTATAAATAATTGGAACTTTTGCCAAAGGCCCAAGATCAATAGTCGGTGCCAGAAACAAGGGACGTGTCGGCTTCAGTGCGGAATCTGCGGTTGGATTCCTGCCCGGCGAAACCGATAACAAGATTATTCGCGCAGCCGGTTTATCCCGCGCTGCGTTTTTCGTGCGTGCCAAATCAGAGCTCGCAGGAAACTTGCCTGGAGGGGGAGAACTTTTGCGAAAAGCCCGAGTCTATGTTTGCAAGTCTGGTCGTTTAGTTATGCAAGTCTCCTTCGGGCTTATCGAGGAGTGTTCATGCTAACCCAGGAAGAGGATCAGCAGCTGGTCGAGCGCGTTCAACGCGGCGACAAGCGAGCTTTCGATCTGTTGGTGCTGAAGTATCAGCACAAGATTCTCGGGTTGATCGTGCGTTTTGTGCACGACACCCATGAAGCCCAAGACGTGGCTCAGGAAGCCTTTATCAAGGCGTATCGAGCACTTGGAAACTTTCGCGGCGACAGTGCGTTTTATACGTGGCTGTACCGTATTGCCATTAACACGGCGAAGAATTACCTGGTTTCACGCGGCCGCCGGCCGCCGGATAGCGATGTAAGTTCCGAAGACGCAGAGTTCTACGATGGCGATCATGGCCTCAAGGATCTCGAGTCCCCAGAACGTGCACTGCTGCGGGATGAGATCGAAGGCACCGTCCATCGAACCATTCAGCAACTGCCAGAGGATTTGCGTACGGCTTTAACTTTACGTGAATTCGATGGTCTGAGTTACGAGGACATTGCGAGCGTCATGCAATGTCCGGTGGGTACCGTGCGCTCCCGGATTTTCCGCGCCCGGGAGGCCATCGATAAAGCCCTGCAGCCGTTGTTGCAGGAAAACTGAGACAGCGGCGACAGCCAAGAGAGGAACGCCATGAGTCGTGAAGCCCTGCAGGAATCGCTGTCCGCAGTGATGGATAACGAAGCGGACGAACTGGAATTGCGTCGAGTGCTCAATGCACTGGACGATGTTGATACCCGTGAGACCTGGGCTCGTTACCAGATCGCTCGGGCAGCAATGCACAAGGATCTGCTGCTTCCACGTCTGGATATCGCTGCGGCAGTGTCTGCTGCACTGGAAGACGAAACGGCTCCGGCCAAAGTATCCCGCAGCCCATGGCGCAACCTCGGCCGTCTGGCTGTTGCGGCCTCGGTGACTGTTGCCGTTCTGGCCGGTGTTCGCCTGTACAACCAGGACGAAATCGCTGGTGTAGAGCTGGCTCAGCAGTCCAATCAGCCAACCCTGGCGACCCCACAGGTCAAAGGTCCGGCTGTTCTGGCAGGCTATAGTGAGAGTTCGGAAGCCACTGGCCCGATGGCTAACGGCGTACTGCAAGGTCAGCCAGGCTGGCACGATCAGCGTCTGCCAGGTTATCTGCGCCAGCACGCTCAACAGGCTGCACTGAAAGGCACTGAAAGCGCACTGCCATACGCACGTGCAGCAAGTCTGGAAAACCGTTAAGGAGGATCATGCGCGCCATACCTCTACTTTCGCTTCTGCTCAGTGGCTGGTTCATTGTTCCAGCCCATGCTGATGAGGCCCAGGACTGGTTGACCCGTCTGGGCCAGGCCGAGCAGCAGCAAAGCTTTCACGGCACATTCGTATACGAGCGTAACGGTAGCTTTTCTACCCATAACATCTGGCATCGCGTCCAGAATGGCCAGGTCCGCGAGCGTTTACTCCAGCTCGACGGTTCGGCACAGGAAGTCGTGCGCATTGATGGGCATACTCAATGCGTCAGCGGCACCCTGATAGCCGGACTGGGGGATTCTCCCAACTCAGCCGCTCGTCCTCTCGATCCGCAAAAGCTGAAAAACTGGTATGACCTTGCCGTCATCGGCAAATCACGCGTGGCTGGGCGTGACGCAGTGATCGTATCGCTGACGCCTCGCGATCAGCATCGTTACGGTTTTGAGTTGCATCTGGACAAGAAAACCGGCTTGCCGTTGAAGTCGTTGTTGCTGAACGACAAAGGGCAGCTGCTCGAACGCTTCCAGTTCACCAGTCTGGATACTGATGAAGTCCCTTCGGACAAAGACTTGCAGGCCGACGCAGACTGTAAAGCGATTACGCTCGACAGCGACAAGGCTTCGGCCGTCAAGACTGCTCAGGTATGGCATTCGGACTGGCTGCCACCAGGTTTCGAACTGACCAGCAGCACCTCGCACAAAGATCCGGAAACCAAGACTCAGGTCAACAGCTTGCTGTATGACGACGGTCTGGCGCGTTTTTCGGTTTTCCTTGAGCCATTGAACGGCGCAACCGTCACTGACACGCGGACTCAACTGGGCCCGACCGTTGCCGTTTCCCGGCGCCTGACCACGCCAGAAGGCGAAATGATGGTGACAGTGGTCGGCGAAATTCCGATTGGCACCGCCGAACGAATTGCTCTGTCGATGCGTAACACTGATGGCGCTGCAACCAGCAAGCAGTGAGCTGATTTCAGTCATTACCACTTCTTCGTTGAGACGTAGATGAAATGTTTGCTGAGCATTTTCATTTGCAAATACCCTGAAAATTTTTTATAGGTCAGAGCCTCACGGCTCTGGCCTTGTTTGTTGTTGCCGGAACAAAAATGCCGGTCGGTGGTTTCCGGTGTTCCTTGCTCCATATCGCTTAACCCTGCTCGTCGTAACGGGAGCTGTATGTCGATACCAAGTTTGAAATCCTGTCTTTCCATTTTCGCCACTGTGCTGTTGCTCGGTCAGGCGGTGCCTGCTGCGCAAGCGGCCGATCTGCCTGACTTCACCCAATTGGTCGAACAAGCTTCGCCAGCCGTGGTGAACATCAGTACCACGCAGAAGCTGCCGGACCGTAAAGTGAACCAGCAGATGCCTGATCTGGAAGGTCTGCCGCCGATGCTGCGCGAGTTCTTCGAACGTGGCATGCCGCCTCAGCAGCGTTCGCCGGGCGGTGGTGGTCGTCAGCGTGAAGCGCAGTCGCTGGGCTCAGGCTTCATCATCTCTCCGGATGGCTACATCCTGACCAACAACCACGTGATTGCCGATGCCGACGAAATCCTCGTGCGCCTCGCCGATCGCAGTGAAATGAAAGCCAAACTGATCGGCACTGACCCACGTTCCGACGTTGCCCTGCTGAAAATCGAAGGCAAAGACCTGCCCGTGCTCAAACTCGGTAAATCCCAGGACCTGAAAGCCGGTCAGTGGGTTGTCGCGATCGGTTCGCCGTTCGGCTTTGATCACACCGTGACCCAAGGCATCGTCAGTGCCGTCGGCCGTAGCCTGCCGAACGAAAACTATGTGCCGTTCATTCAGACCGACGTGCCAATCAATCCGGGCAACTCCGGTGGTCCGCTGTTCAACCTGAACGGCGAAGTGGTCGGCATCAACTCGCAGATCTATACCCGCTCCGGCGGCTTCATGGGCGTGTCGTTTGCGATTCCGATCGACGTGGCGATGGACGTTTCCAATCAGCTGAAGAGCGGCGGCAAAGTCAGCCGTGGCTGGTTGGGTGTGGTCATCCAGGAAGTGAACAAGGATCTGGCCGAGTCGTTCGGTCTGGATAAACCGGCCGGCGCGCTGGTTGCCCAGATTCAGGATGACGGCCCGGCAGCCAAGGGCGGCCTGCAAGTCGGCGACGTGATCCTGAGCATGAACGGTCAGCCGATCGTCATGTCTGCTGACCTGCCGCATCTGGTCGGTGCACTGAAAGCTGGCGCCAAAGCCAATCTGGAAGTGATTCGTGAAGGCAAGCGCAAGAACGTCGAGCTGACCGTCGGTGCGATACCTGACGAAGACAAAGAGCTTGATGCACTGCCGAAGTCCGGCGCTGAAAGTACCAGCAACCGCCTCGGTGTTTCAGTGGGCGAGCTGAGCGCCGAGCAGAAGAAAACCTACGACCTCAAAGGCGGGGTGGTGATCAAGGAAGTGCAGGACGGTCCTGCGGCCCTGATCGGTCTGCAGCCAGGTGACGTGATTACGCACCTGAACAACCAGGCCATCGGTTCCGCCAAGGAATTCGGCGAGATCGCCAAAGCGCTGCCGAAGAATCGTTCGGTGTCGATGCGCGTTCTGCGTCAAGGTCGCGCCAGCTTCATCACCTTCAAGCTGGCTGAATAATCCAGCGGCAGGGTAAAAAAGAAACCGCCTCGGAAGAGGCGGTTTTTTTATGCCTGAAGCTTTTGTCCCGGCGGGTAACGATCACCCCATCATGTCCTTGATCATGCGCTCCTGCTCCATCAGCTCGCGCTGACGGGCATCGATGCGTGAAGACAGCGGGAAGTTGCTGCCTGCCTTGCGCTTGGCGAAATCGAGCTGCTGGATCGCCTGACGATAATCGCCAACCAGTGCGAAGTACTCCGCGCGCGCCTGGTGCAGGCCAATGATGTTGCCCGACAAACCACGGGTTTCGGCGACTTGATACCAGACATCCGGATCATCCGGACGTGACTTGAGCAACGCTTCCAGTGCTTTCTCGGCATCAGGTGCGCGATTCTGTTTGAGCAACAGATCCACCCGAACCTGATTCAACGGATAGTTGCCGGGATATTGCGTAAGCATCCGCTCAACCCGCGATTGCGCATCCGGCAGGCGATTGTTGGTGATGTCCAGATCGACCTGGGCAAGGTTGTAGATGATTTCGTTCGGCGAGGTCGCCAGCAATTGCTTCAGATTCTCGCGCGCCTCATTCAACTGGCCGCCCTTGATCTGTGCAATCGCCAGACCGTAGCGTGCCACATCGTTTTTCGGGTTCTCGTCCAGTTGCGCACGGAAACGCTTGGCACCCAGGCCTGGCGTTTCTTCGTAGATCAACTGCACACGGGTGCGGATCAACTGATAGCGCTTGGAATCTTCGATTCCGCCTGGCTTGGCCTGTTCGGCACGGTTGCGGGTATCGGCGATACGCGATTCGGTGACCGGGTGAGTCAGCAGGAATTCCGGGGGCTTGGCGTCGAAACGGTATTGACGCATCAGACGCTCGAACATGGTCGGCATCGAGCGCGGGTCATACCCGGCCTTTTCCAGATTGAGGATACCGATGCGGTCGGCTTCCTGTTCGTTCTGACGGGAAAAGGTCCGTTGCGATTGAATCGCCGCTGCCTGTGTACCGGCAATTGTTGCGATGCCAGCGTCACCGCCACCGGCCGCCGCAATGACGATGCCGGCCAGCAGCGCGGCCATCATCGGCACCTGCATCCGCTGCGAAGCCTCGACGCCGCGCGCGAAGTGACGTTGCGACAAATGCGCCAATTCGTGTGCGAGAACCGAGGCATATTCACCCTCGGTCTGCGCATTGAGGAACAAACCGCCGTTGACCCCGACCACGCCGCCCGGCGCTGCGAAGGCGTTGAGCTGCGGGCTGTTGATCAGAATGAATTCAAGGCGTCGGTCCGTCACCTGGCTGGTCTCAACCAGCTTGTAGACGCTGGATTCGACGTAGTCCTTGAGCTGCGGATCATTAAGTTGTGAGACCTGACTGCGCAACATCGCCAGCCAAGCGCGGCCGAGCTGATATTCCTGTTGCGGCGAGACAATGGCAGAACTGGCGTCGCCGAGTGACGGCAGATCGTCGGCAAAGCCTGGTGAGGCGAGCAGGCAAGCGAGCGTCAGCAGGGTAGGGCGCAGAAAAGTCATGCACAAAGCCTTAGAAGACAAAGACCTTACTGTAGCCGGACACCGGAGCTGCGACCAGATATTCTAGGCAGCTCGACGACCCGAACCGGAGTGACGCAATGACTGACGCTGTAGCCCATGACGTGGAACTGGACGCCAGTGGCCTGAATTGTCCGTTGCCGTTGCTCAAGGCAAAAATGGAACTCAACAAACTCCAAAGTGGCGCCGTCCTCAAGGTGATCGCCACGGATGCTGGCTCACAGCGCGACTTTCGCACCTTTGCCAGATTGGCCGGTCATACGCTGCTGCGTGAAGAAGACGAAGCAGGCGTTTACCGTTACTGGTTGAAAAAGGCCTGAGCCCACAGCGTAAAAGACCTAAGGATTATTGATGTTCAAAGTGTTACGCGACTGGATTCAGCGCTATTTCTCCGATGAAGAAGCCGTGGTGCTGGCGGTGCTGCTGTTTCTCGCCTTCACCGCGGTGCTCACCCTCGGCGGCATGCTCGCGCCGGTGCTGGCAGGGATGGTGCTGGCGTATCTGATGCAAGGCCTGGTGGTCACGCTGGAGCGCCTGCGCGTGCCGGGTGGCGTGGCGGTCGGCCTGGTGTTTGCGCTGTTCATGGGCGTGCTGATGGTGTTCATCGTCGTGGTCGTGCCATTGCTTTGGCATCAATTGATTACCTTGTTCAATGAGCTGCCGGGCATGCTTGCCAAGTGGCAATCGCTGCTGTTATTGCTGCCGGAGCGCTATCCGCATCTGGTGTCCGACGAGCAAGTGTTGCAGGCGATCGAGGCGGCGCGCGGCGAGATTGGCAAGTTTGGCCAATGGGCGCTGACATTCTCATTGTCGAGTCTGCCGCTGCTGGTGAACATCATGATCTATCTGGTACTGGTGCCGATTCTGGTGTTCTTCTTCCTCAAGGACCGGGCCATGATCGGCGAATGGGTGCGTGGCTACTTGCCGCGTGAACGTGCGTTGATCACCCGGGTTGCGCAGGAAATGAACCGGCAGATCGCCAATTACATTCGCGGCAAAGTCATCGAAATCGTGATTTGTGGCGGCGTGACCTACATCGCTTTCGTGGCGCTCGGTCTCAACTACGCGGCACTGCTGGCGTTGCTGGTCGGTGTGTCGGTGGTGGTGCCGTACGTTGGCGCGGTGGTGGTGACCGTGCCGGTGCTGTTGATCGCGCTGTTCCAGTGGGGCTGGAGCGATCAGTTCATCTATTTGATGGCGGTGTACGGGATCATCCAGACGCTGGATGGCAACGTGCTGGTGCCGTTGCTGTTCTCGGAGGCGGTCAATCTGCATCCGGTGGCGATTATCTGCGCGGTGCTGTTGTTTGGCGGGTTGTGGGGATTCTGGGGGGTGTTCTTTGCGATCCCGCTGGCAACGCTGTTCAAGGCGGTGCTGGATGCGTGGCCGCGCAAGGAGCCGGCGGTGGCACCGCTGCTGTAACGATTGATCCAGATTTTGTAGAAAGGCTATTCGCGAGCAGGCTCGCTCCCACATTGGATCTGTGGCGTTCACAAGTCCAATGTGGGAGCGAGCTTGCTCGCGAAGGCGTCAATGAGGGCGACGCAAAACCATCAGGCTTTATTCAGATCCTGAGCAGCAGCCAGCACTGCATCCACATGCCCCGGCACTTTCACACCACGCCACTCCTGACGCAGCACACCGTCCTTATCAATCAGGAAAGTGCTGCGATCAACGCCCAGGTATTCCTTGCCGTACAGCTTCTTCAGCTTGATCACGTCGAACAGCTGGCAGACAGCCTCGTCCTTGTCGCTGATCAGCTCGAACGGAAACTCCTGCTTGCACTTGAAGTTCTCGTGGGACTTCAGGCTGTCGCGCGAGATTCCGAAAATCTCGGTGTTGGCAGCCTGGAACGCTGCGTACTGGTCACGAAAGCCCTGACCTTCAGTTGTGCAGCCCGGCGTGCTGTCCTTCGGGTAGAAGTAGATCACCACTTGCTTGCCCTTCAGGGCGGACAGGCTGACAGTCTGCCCGCTGGTGGCAGGTGCTTCGAAATCGGCAACCGGTTGGTCGATGACAACGGCCATGAAAGCTTCCTTACATTGGGTTCTGTGGGCGCCAGGGTTCGATCAGTGCGTCCAGGTTCATCGCATCGGAGAAGTCGAGGAACTGGTCGCGCAGCCAACTGATCTGGGTGCCGGCCGGCAGGGTCACGGTGAACGTGGCGTTGAGCATGGTGCCGCCGGTTTGCGGCGCCTGATAAGTGTCACAGGTCAGGTTTTCCAGCTCGACGTTGTGATCCATGAAGAACTGGCACAGCTCATTGATGATGTCCGGGCGATACGCCGAACTGACGTAAGCCACGTATGGTAGAGCTTGCGGACGATTTTCCAGCGGCGCGCTGCGCACCACATTGGCGGTAAAGGCGTGTTTTTTGGCCAGGCCCGGCAGGCTGCCTTCCAGGCGAGCGAGAGCGTCCCAGCTGCCGGAGATCTCGAGGATCAGCGCACTGCACTCGCCGTGGCGGGTCAGGCGCGAAGTAACCACGGCGCAGCGATTTTCATGGCTGGCGCGGCACAGGACGTTAGTCAGCTCCATGGGGTTGGCGCCAAGGGCACTGATGACAAGGAATTGTTCGCGAACTGTGGGGGTGGACATGCAGCATTCCTAAAGCGATGAGCGGTCGGTAGGTTTACGCGCGTTGGCTGCCGGGGAGTGCCTGTTCTGGCGTCCGTACTAAAAGACCCGGCAAGCGCTCGCGGCTCGCTCCACTATAGCGGGAGCGCGTCGATGCGACGCAGGAACGGGGTCTGGGAGGCCGTAAAGGAAGGCTGAAACCCGGCGTACAAGCTGATCAGTACCGATCAAAGTCTGAAGGGTAGCGAAAAGCAGCGCCAAGGGGAATGGCAGCAGCGCAGTACTTCGCTTGTGCAAGCATCTTGGCGCCAGTACCATTACCGCTCTCTTTTTCCGGCAGGAGCGGTTTCATGATTGCGGGCAGTATGGTGGCACTGGTCACTCCCATGGATGCACAAGGGCGTCTTGACTGGGACAGCCTCAGCAAACTCGTGGACTTCCATCTCAAGAACGGCACCCATGCCATTGTCGCGGTCGGTACTACCGGCGAGTCGGCAACCCTTGATGTAGAAGAACACATCGCCGTCATCAAAGCCGTGGTAAAACAGGTTGCCGGGCGCATTCCGGTCATCGCCGGCACTGGCGCCAACTCGACCCGTGAAGCCGTCGAGCTGACCCGCAACGCCAAAGAAGCCGGCGCCGATGCCTGCCTGCTGGTCGTGCCGTATTACAACAAACCGACTCAGGAAGGTTTGTACCAGCACTTCAAGTACATCGCTGAAGCGGTCGACATTCCACAGATTCTCTACAACGTTCCTGGCCGCACGTCGTGCGACATGCAGGCCGAGACCGTGATTCGCCTGTCCACCGTGCCGAACATCATCGGTATCAAGGAAGCCACTGGCGACCTGAAGCGCGCCAAGGCGATCATCGATGGTGTGAGCAAGGATTTCATCGTGCTGTCCGGCGATGATCCGACCGCCGTTGAACTGATCCTGCTGGGCGGTAAAGGCAACATCTCTGTTACCGCCAACGTCGCGCCGCGCGAAATGGCTGATCTGTGCGAGGCCGCGCTGAAAGGCGACGCCGACACTGCACGGGCGATCAACGAAAAACTGATGCCGCTGCACAAAGACCTGTTCATCGAAGCCAACCCGATTCCGGTGAAGTGGGCTTTGGTTGAAATGGGCCTGATGCACGAAGGCATCCGCCTGCCACTGACCTGGCTGAGCACACCTTGTCATGAAACGCTTCGCACGGCCCTGCGCCAGTGCAGCGTCCTGGTTTAATTGAGGAAGTACAACGCATGAAGCGAATGGCCGGACTTTCCGCACTTGCCTTGATTATCTCCAGCACCAGTGGCTGCGGATGGGTCTGGGGGCCGGAAGGTTATTTCCGCGACCGTGGTAGCGATTACCTGCAAGCGCAACAGACTGCACCGATGCAACTGCCGCCGGAAGTCAGCACTTCCAAGCGCCTGGATCCGCTGTTGCCGATCCCGCGTAACGTTGCTGATGACACCGCCAAGGGCGAATACATTGTTCCGCGTCCTCAGCCGCTGTCGGCCGTTGCCGATGCCAGCGATTACTCGCTGCAGAAGAGCGGTGATTCGCGTTGGGTCGTGGCCCAGCATCCACCGGCCGAAGTCTGGCCAGTGGCGGTGCAGTTCTTCCAGGACAACGGTTTCCGTCTGGATGAACAGCGGCCGCAAACCGGCGAATTCACCACCACCTGGCAGCATTCCGATGAACTGTCCGCGTCCATGGCCAAGCGCCTGAGCGCAGCCGGCATTGCCAGCGACAGCGAAACCCGTGTGCGTGTTCGCATCGAGCCGGGCGTGCAGCGCAACACCAGTGAAATCTACGTGGTCAGCGCCGAGCGTCCTGCCGGCAGCACTGCCGACGTCGCCTTCACCAACCGTTCGGTCAACACTGGCCTGGACGCAGCGCTGGTCGACGACATGCTTGCAAGCATGAGCCGGATCTCCGAGAAGGGCGGTTCGGTGTCGATGCTGGCTTCGCGTGATTTCGATACCCCGAGCCGTGTCAGCCTCAGTGAAGACGGCAGCGGTAACCCGGTGTTGAACGTCGGTACCGATCTGGATCGTGCCTGGTCGAGCGTTGGCCGTGCACTGGAGCAAGGCGAATGGCGCGTTGAAGACATCAACCGCAGCCTGGGCCTGTACTACATCAACCTGGCCGAAAAAGCCGAGAAGAAAGACGACAAGCCTGGTTTCTTCAGCAGCCTGTTCGGCAGTGCGCCGAGCAAGGAAGAAGTTGAAGCCCGTGCCGAGCGTTATCAGGTTCGCCTGAGCAAGGTTGGCGAGAACATTCAGGTGACCGTCGAGAAAAACATCAACACCGTCGCGCCGGCTGAAGTGGCACGCAAAGTGTTGAGCGTGATTCAGGACAACCTGGGCTGATCAACCATGCGTTTTGCCGTTCTCGGCAGCGGTAGCCAAGGGAACGGCACGCTGATCGCCAGTGCTGATACGTATGTGCTGGTGGATTGTGGTTTTTCTCTGCGGGAAACCGAAAAACGCCTGTTGCGCCTGGGTGTGAACCCGGCGCAACTGAGCGCGATACTCGTAACCCACGAACATGCCGACCACGTGCATGGCGTGGGTTTGCTGTCTCGGCGCTACAATCTACCGGTCTACCTCAGTCGCGGCACACTGCGCGGGATGCGCAAACCGATTGAACCCGCAGGCTTTCTGGCCGGCGGCGAGCAACTGCAGATCGGTGCACTGAACATCGGGGTCATTGCCGTGGCCCATGATGCGCAGGAACCGACCCAGTATGTCTTCAGTGATCACCAGCAGCGGCGCTTCGGCCTGCTGACCGACCTGGGGTCCTACTGCGAGCGGGTGCTGGACGGTTATCGGGATCTCGATGCGTTGATGATCGAGTCCAACCATTGTCGCGACATGCTGGCCCGTGGTCATTACCCGTACTTTCTCAAGCAGCGGGTGGGCGGCGAGCTGGGACATTTGAACAACCATCAGGCGGCATTCCTGGTGTCGGAGTTGGGCTGGCAGGGCTTGCAACACCTGGTCCTGGCCCACCTGAGCAGCAAGAACAACCTGCCGCAGCTGGCCCGGCAATGTTTTGTCGACACCCTCGGGTGCGACCCGGACTGGCTGCAACTGGCCGATCAAGATTCAGGGCTCGACTGGCGCCACATCGCCTAGCCCACCTACTTAGCAAGCGGAGCCCATCATGGAAAAACGTGAAGAACTCTACCGCGGCAAAGCCAAATCGGTTTACAAGACCGACGACGCTGACCGCTTGATCCTGCTGTTTCGCAACGACACCTCGGCGTTCGACGGCAAGCGCATCGAGCAGCTCGACCGCAAAGGCATGGTCAACAACAAGTTCAACGCCTTCATCATGCAGAAACTTGAAGCGGCCGGCATTCCGACCCAATTCGACAAGCTGCTGGCCGACAACGAAGTTCTGGTGAAGAAGCTCGACATGATTCCGGTCGAGTGCGTCGTGCGTAACTACGCCGCTGGTAGCCTGGTCAAGCGTCTGGGCGTCGAAGAAGGCCTGAAGCTCAACCCTTACACCTTCGAACTGTTTCTGAAGGACGACGCCAAGGGCGATCCGTTCATCAACGAATCCCACGTTGTGGCATTCGGCTGGGGCACCGCCGAGCAACTGGTTCGCATGAAGGAACTGTCGCTCAAGGTCAACGAAGTCCTGACCAAACTGTTCGACGACGCCGGCCTGTTGTTGGTCGACTTCAAGCTTGAGTTCGGCGTGTTCAGCGACGGCTCGATCGTCCTCGGCGACGAGTTCAGCCCGGATGGCTGCCGTCTGTGGGACAAGGACACCAAGAAGAAGATGGACAAAGACCGCTTCCGTCAGGGCCTCGGTGACGTCATCGAAGCCTACGAAGAAGTCGCCAATCGTCTGGGCGTACCGCTTTAATCGACGCAAGCATCTGATAGCACGAAGAAATTTTCGAAAGAGGGTTTGCTTTCGGTAAAAGTGTTGTTATGATGCGCGCCGTTGGAGAGATGCCAGAGTGGCCGAATGGGACGGATTCGAAATCCGTTGTACCTTCACCGGTACCTAGGGTTCGAATCCCTATCTCTCCGCCATTATTGAACAAGACGAAGCCCCCGTAATCATTGATGATTACGGGGGCTTTTTCGTTTCAGGTGTTTCACTTCGAGCGTTTACGGCGGTCCCGTCCCGCATCGGGTTTCCATCGCCATATCGGCTATAAGCTAACTTTCATGTAAACCACAGTGCTATCACCGTGCTCAGCCAGGTAGTGCTCATTTTTACAACATTTCGCAGCATCAAATCTTGGCACTCGTATTCGATACCCTCTGCTCATACGGCCTGGCGCCGAGTGCGAGGATCCTGTGGAAATGGAAGCTAGCCGGACGGCATCTCTTCGTAAACCCTCGAATCGAGGTGTACGGGCTTCTCCCGGGGCGCATTGATGGTGGCTCCACTTAGGGTGGCATCTCCGTGCTGGCAACTGCATAGAGCCGTTGGTGCCGTGGGCGTGTACCGCGACCGCGCATCAGGTTCTTCGTGCGCGCAGAACTCCTCGTGCGCCGTTTATCAGTAACGCTGGTAGGGGGGGGGGCGCTATTGCTGTGATTTTTTGGAATGCGACCTACTTAAATGTGATAATGCTCTACCCATGCGACTCGATAAGTCTATCAGCAGCACTCGACGTCTCTCGTTAATCACCGCAGTGGAACCTAAGTAAATGCAGAAAAACTATGTGGGCGGGATACAGGCTCTACGGTTACTTGCTTGTTTTTTTGTTCTTTTTCAGCATGTGACGTTTTTTGTCTGCGACTTTAAAGGCATAGACTACCACCCATTTTTGATGATTAATTTTGGTCGCGTGGGCGTTAGTTTGTTCTTCGTGATATCTGGCTATGTCATGGGCATGTGTCTTGATCAAGGTAGAGTGTTTCTTTGGAATCGTATTGCACGGATATATCCACCCTACTGGTTGGCCATAGTAGTCAGTTGGGTGGTTTTGGTGCCGCTTGGTGTTGATTGGGCTTTCGATATTAGATCGGTGTTGCTGTTGCCGACGTTGTTAGTAAATAGCAGCTATAAAATTCCTTACTGGACTTTGTGTTATGAGATGGCATTTTATGTGCTTGTCTTTGCGCTGGTACTAGTGAAGGCGTCACGCCAAAATATATTATGGTTCTGTGCTGCTTGGCTCTCGGTGATCATCGTCATTGATGCCTATACGGTAATTGGCGATATCGATAGTGCGCAGGTTTTTGCTTTGGTTGCTCAACCTGGCTGGGGGATTCTAGTAGCGCCTTATCCGATTTTTTTTATCGCCGGACTGGTTGCGTCGATTGGCGGGCTTGCAAGATTTGAGCGAGTTCCACCAGTCTTCTTGGTTTTTATTGCGGTTTGCACTTGGGCAGTTAGTAATAATATGAAACTACCCTCACCTGCTCCGATGTTTATTATGCAGTCATTCAGTTTTATCTGTTTGATTGCTGCTTCGAGGCAGATGGCTTTTCCTTCATTTATTACTCGATTGGGGGATTACTCATACGGTATTTATCTTGTTCATATGATAATCATCGGGGCTTTGATTGCTCTGTTTAAATCCCACGCTGTAGAAATGCGATTTTCTGGGGTTTTCGCAATTTTTATGCTGTGCTCAATTATCGGTGGCTGTGCCTTCGGTTGGTTTGAGCACAAACTTCATTCCCGTTTTGTAAAACGGTTATTTAGGCGTAAAAGTGTGCAGCCAGTCGCGATTCGTTGAATGCACAGCAGTGCTGCTCTTGTCCTCGCCTGTCGTTGACCGGCAGGCTGTGAATCCTGGTTAGGGATGACTGCTGGATTGAGTCGTCCGGTGTTGCCAATCATCGCCGGACGACTATGCGTTATGCGGCAAGCGCGTGGGGGTCGGCGGGTTGGCGTTCACATGGATCAAGCTTCGTGTCGGCCAGCCATGTCCGTGGGCACCGAACACAACCCAGGCGCCGTGCTTCTCGTTCAGTCGGTAGACATCAAACTTTTGCGCGAAGGACAGTTGAAACTGGTCGGCGGCTGGCTGGCAGTCACCTTGGATTATGTTGATTACCCCTTCCTGACTGCCTGAGTGTGAACACTGACTATTCTGTGCATTGCCTTGTCCATGCAGATGACCAAGCCAAGGAAGCGAAGACGGGGATGGCGGCGGGCAGCCAGATCTCAGGTTCGATTTTCATGAATCAATCGGAGGTCACGCAGGATGTCATCCTCGAACTGATCTGTTCCTGACAGGTGCAATCAGAGGCGCAGGGGTTCAAAGTGGCGATCAATACCTCTCTGCATTAATTAGTAATCAAATCCTCCAATTTCTTGTGCTGGTTTGATAAATTCTCCGGCTTGGTTTTGCGAGTGTGCTGCATTCGAGATGGCACAGTAGTCGATGCTTGACATCCATCTGCCAGCATCCCGTCCTGATACAATTCGTGTCCGAAAAAATACACCTGAGGGAAAAGGTAATGAACGCAACAATCACGGCTGTTATCCCGGTTATGGGGGACTACCGTCAGGTGCAACCTCTTCTCGTCAGCCTCGTGAAGGCTATGGCCACGGATTGGCCGATCAACGATACGGTTATTGATCTGCTTTTCGTTGGTGACGGCGATCATTGGGCACAAGTTGCTGATGTTGCCGGGTTACGCAAAGACCATCATGTTCGCTACGTTTCGGTAGCACAGAAGTCAACACCAGCCTGCCTGTTCAACGCAGGTGCGGAACTGGCGAAGGGTGAGTTCCTTGCATTCCTGTGGCCAGGCGTCGATGCAGTCGAGTGGTTAGCCTCGATGAATGCACTCGTGAGTAAAGTTGAGCCTGGCGATTTCCTTCTTGCGGGCGATGTTGACAAGTCGTCCGTTCGGACAGGCATACCCGGCTCCTGGCTGTGTAATCCGTCCGCAGGCATGCCGAACCTTTATCCAACGGGTTGGTTAGAGCTGAGCGATTACCTTCCAATGGCCAACTGCCTGGTGGAAAGAGCATCGTTTCTAAAGGCGGGGGGATTCTCCACCTCGGTATTGTTGCAACGTGGATTCTGGTGGGAGTTCACGCTTCGTTACGGCCGCGCTGGACGTATTCGCGCCATCGAAGGGGTGCCCTGCGCATCATCGGTCTGGTCATGGCACGAATATCCTCTTACGCACGAAGTCGTAATCTCCGGCGATCTTGTCGCACGTCGAGTGATGCGCGCTGCACTGGTCGAAAACGTCGCGCCGAGCGTGGAAGTAGATTTCGACGATGCCTTTGCGTTTTCCCAAAGTTTGAACTCGAGAACGAGAGCATGGCTGCTTAAGCAGATCAGTTGCACGTCGAGGGAATTCGACGAAATTGTCCGTAAACGCGCGCAGTCTGTACCAGAAGGAGCTCGCGAGCCTCTTCGTATCACGGTGTTGGGGGGCCCAGGCGAGCCGGCTCACAACCAGCTATGTTTCTTCAACTACTTTGCGTTGCTGGAAAAAGATCACAAGCTTACTTGGCGCACCGTGCTCGACACCGCCGCACACACGACCGACCTCGTGAACAGTGACATTGTCATTTTCAGTCGAATCAAGTCGGAAGAGGGCTGTCGTTTGATGGACTTCTGCGTCGCGACCGGCATTTCGACGATCTACATGCTTGATGATAACTGGTTCACCGTTGGCAAAGATTGGCCTGTCTATGCCGAGCTTTTTCACGAAGATTCGCCGATTGTCAAAACTTTCAGGTATTGCCTCGAGCGGGCAAGTATTGCTCTTACCTACAATCAGCTCCTCCTCGAAGACATGCGCCCGCATTCACGTACGGTAGAGTTGTTGCCGACCAACATCGAACTGTCTGAATTCAATCCGCTGCCAAGGCAAGATGGACGCAGAAAGATCGTCGGATATGTTGGCTCGCCGCGTCCCGACGACGTCGCTTTCCGGGCACTTGCAGCCGTTGCGCGCCGGCGAGACGACTTTGATGTTATGTACATGGGGGCGGCCCTGCCTGAGTGTTTCGCCGATTTGCCCGAGCATCGTTTGAAGCAAGAGTCCTATGTATTCGGATATCGCCGCTATGCGGCTATTCTCAGTGGCTATGCACCGGACGTGTTGCTGGCACCGCTCGGAGGCACTCGTTTCGACGCATCGAAATGCCCCAACAAGTTTCTGGAAATCAGTGCAGTTGGCGCGGCTGGCATCTACAGCAACGTTGAGCCTTATATCTCAGTCGTGCAGAGCGCGAAGACGGGTCTGTTCGCTTACTCTAATCAGTCTTCATGGGAAGACGCGATCGAACGGCTGCTCGACGACGACACGCTGCGCTCCGATATTCAGAAGAACGCGTACAAGAAGGTACAGGAAACGTACGCGACGGAAAATGTCTTGCCGCATTTCGAAATGCTGCTGCACCGAGCGTATGACCTACGCGGCGTGAAGCCGTCTACCGAGCGTCAGCGCGTGGCGTTTGTGTCGCATTCGCCGTATCAGGCGGGGGCTGAACGGGCGCTTGTCAACTTCGTCTGTAATCTCAATGCATCCATCGAGCCGATCGTCGTATTTCCGCTAGGCGCTGGCCCGATGCTCGATCTCGTCTTGGCAAGCGGCTTGCCTGTAATTCAGTCGGACTACGATTTCGCCGTGCCGCGAGTCGGCGACCAGTGGCATCTTCAACTCGAGGATGCTCGCCATCATGACTATGTCGGCCGATTCGGACGCGTGTTCAGGGAACTGGAACTCGACGGTGTGGTTGTCAACACCAACGTATTGCAAAGCGCGGTGTATGCAGCAGCGGTTAATTTGATCCCGGTGGTGCTTCATTCACATGGCGTCATCAGTTCGCGTCTTGATACCCGCTTGTGCGCCAAGCGCTGGCCGCACGACGATGCCGAGCAGCTAGACCTGGCGAGCGGTGTAATCTGCCCTTCTCAACTAGTAGCCGATGCATATGTTGACCTGTATTTGACCCCCGGCGACAAGTTTCATGTGGTGCCCAACGGCACCGATTGTGAGTCTTGGGAACCCTTGCCAAGCGACTCACATCCTCAGCGCTTTTCGATGCTGTGCACGCTTGAACCGAACAAGAACGTACCCATGTTTTTAGAGGCGGCTCAGCAACTCATGTCCGCCGTAGCCGAGCCCATTGAATTTCATATCTATGGGGCGGGAAGCGGTGAGTATGTTGAATTTCTGAACGATTTAGTGAAAGAGAAAGCGCTGCAAAATTGTGTCTTCTTCCATTCGAAAACGGCGAATGTGAATGATGTTTACGACAGCTCACGCGCGATCATCGTCACAAGTCAACTGGAGTCATTTTCGTTTGTCACTATCGAAGCAATGAGTCGCGGTCGCCCAGTCATTTCGACACGATGTGGCGGTCCGGAAGCGATCATCGAAGATGGTAAAACGGGCTTTCTTATCAATAAGAACGACAGTGCCGCTCTAGCACGCTTAATGTTGCTCATCCATCGTGACGATGCGCTCGCACAGCGCATGGGTGCGAACGCGCGTACGGCCGTGGAGCAGCGATTCGAAATCAAGGTAATCGCCAATGCTTATTGTGAAGTGCTAACGGACATCTTCCCAACAGCATCGTTCGCGCATCTACGCGAGAAGCGTCGTGCAGCTCTGCATTTTATTGGTACTCGGCAGGCAATCGCTTGGTCGGACACTACTTTGTCGCTGAAAAATTATCCGGTAGCGGTCGCTTCGGCGTTAGATGCGCGGGGGTCGGGATGGGATCACAAAGCACTTTTCGACTACGCGGTTGGTCTGGAGGTGCAGGCTGTCAAACTCAAGCAGGATGCTGAAGTCGACAGAGTTGCGGCAGAAATGAATCGCAGGTATGCAATTTATAATGCCAACACTGCTCCGAATGTCTTCAATGGTCTTGCTGCCCGAATTTATCGCAGATTTGGGCTGGAGGATGACCTATGGGATCTGGTGGGCCATCCGTTCTCCGCCATCAAGAGATTCTGCAATGATCGCCATGAGAGAGGTGCCACCAAGCTACTGATGACGCCAGATTTGCGTGATTTTCCCTATATCGAATATGAACTTACGCCGAACCAGCCGTACCAATGCATCAGCACGCCCATACATGTGCCGGCAGCGAACGCGCAGGGCACGTTTGGTATAGAGATCGTCAATGGCGCTGGACAGATATTGCATCAAGACACCATCCTTTTGGCCGATACCAATGCAGGTCAGCCGGTCGAGTTTTATTTTGATGATCTGAAACTGCCAGTCGGGGAGGTGTGCAGGCTGCGCCTTTTCGCTCGCGATGCGGAAGTGCCAGTCTGTGCCTACGAACTCGTCACACGCCGTTTCGCAGGCCTGAAAGCGCCTGCGAGGACGCCATTCCTAGCGCTTATGTAGCCGAACCTTGTCACCAAATAGGACTGCGGACATGAACAATCTGAACGGAATTTTTCGTGGTGAGTTGATTGAGCAATTTGGGGTGCTGACCCCCGGATACGATAGTGGCGTAGTCGATTCGTATATGACGGAGCAGTTCAAGAGCCGAGCGCAAGAGTATGTCAAAACCCATTACAACTCTGATCATGTAGACGATGTAATCGGGAAAGCGTTGCGTACATTGGGCGTCGAAGCTCCGGCGGAGGCATCAGAGTTTACGATTTTGGACGTCGGCTCGGGCGCTGGTGGATCCGTATTCACTCTGATTCGCATGTTCGGCCATCTGCCGAACGTACGTATCATTTGCTCGGATCTTTCGATGGAGATGCTTGCGCTGTTGCGGCAGGGGTTGGTTGACGTCCAATTCAAGTGCAAGATCGATGTATTGCAATTGAATGCCGAGCAACTCGATTTCCATGACGGCTCCGTAGATCTGGTGGTCGGCTATGCGATTGCACATCATCTGTATCGTCCGGATCAGATGTTCAGGCATGTCGCCCGCGTGCTCAAGCCTAACGGCCACGCAGTTTTCATGGAGCCATTCGAGAATGGCAATGTGATTCTGTCTGCGGCAATGGGCATCATTCTTGCGGACAGCCGAAAGGAGCAAATCAACCAAAACGTTCAGGAGTTCATGCGCAATATCGTAGCGGACAGAAAATCGCGAATCGGACGCGACAAGACGGCGGAGTGCTTCAGGCATCTTGACGACAAATGGATGTTCACACGCAACTATCTGCTCGAAGGTTTTCCGTCGAGTCAGGGTTCGTTGCAGATTCGTTCATTGCATCCCCCAATGAAGTTGTTTGAAAATCAGATGGCAATGTTGCTATCACTGGGGCTGTCGCTCGACAAAAGTGCGCTACCTTCGTGGGCGTGGGACGTGATTCGCACGCTCGACGACTCGATGTCTGATGATTGCAAGGAGGACGTGCTCATCGAAGGGATGGTGCTATTCACAAAGTTTTCTTGACGCCTCAAGGCGTTTGGGTCCGATATTCCATGGCAGATGATGTCTGCGATGGAGTTCGAGTTCCTACCTCTGCGCCGTGACGTAGAGAAAGCCCCGTAGATGGAAATCTACGGGGCCTTTTGTTTGTGCATGGTTGCTATCAGTCAATCGAGCAGCGATATGATGATGTTAGCTGCGCCAGCATCAGCGCATGTCAATCTCGCTGAATTTGAGGGTGAGAATTTCATCATTCAAATCATTGAATACAAGCTTGATTGCGGGCGTTTTGCTCAGCTTGCTGTTGCTTTGCTGAAAATTCAGAGTGACGCGCGTCGGGACGTTGCGGATAAGTTGGAATCTTAGCCAAGACCGATCTTCCACTTGGCCTACTCGAATCGATTCAAATTTCAGCGGCCCGCCTGATTCATCGAAAAGGCGTGTGCTTTCATCGAAACGGAAACTGCGATCCACATTCAGATTGGTCAGTTCGAATGTGCACGTAGGCAATCGACCGATATTTTCGCAGCCATCCAACTCAATACGTACGTTGTCCAAGACTTCCAACCGCTTGCCGAGCAGATTGCTCCCCTCGTTCTCGACGATTTTTGCCTGGAGTTTTGCAAATTCGAATGAGGGTTTGGCGTACTCCGTACCCAGGATAAAAAAGCCGAATGACATGCCTGCGATGATGAGGAATTGCAGGCTGCCTCTAAGAAAGGGCGTGAAATGTCGAATTTGCCATCCGATCGAAACTGCACCGAGAAACATAAATGTGCTGACCAGCAAGACCACGTTCTTCCAACTGATGAAACTAAAGCCAAATACGCTAGGGTCTGGCACTGCGTAAGTGATCAGTGCCCACATGGCGCCTAGCAGGACACCAAGTCCGGCCATGCCTCGCGTTATCAGGGAAGTCAGCTTCTGTGTCCGGGAAATGGGCGCGGATAAATCCTGAGAAGAGGTCAAAGTTACGAACTCCTTGTTTCGTAGCCTGATCATGTATCCATGAGGGTGAATGTCGGGCCGATGAGATGAAAATCCCTGGTGTGAGTGACTGGCGAATTGTGGCAGGTTGCCATTATCCATCTGCGACGATCAGGGTAAAGCCGTATGTTGCTTGCGTACAGGTCTGAGGGGACGGGTTTCAGAGAATTTACGACTCTGGATGCTGCCTATATCAATAGGCAGCACGTTCATTTCTTAAATCTCCTTCACCGGCGTCTCCCCCTGCACAGCCTTGATCAACCCGATCACATGCAAACAATCCGCTTTATTCACGTACGACTCGCCACTGGCGATGGTCTCGTGGTTACCCGCCCTCAGCCGCCAGCGCCATTGTCCTTTGCCGGTGCTCGGGGTGCCTCTGGATTGCCTGTAAATCTCGAAATACATTCAGTTCGCTCCATGCGATTGATTTTGTGCGACAGCCTGTGTGGCGCATGCTCGCAAGCCTAGCGCAGAAGCTTTTTTTGGCTATCGGACATTTGTTTCCAATCGTTCGCGGATGTTTCTGAAGGGCGCGGGCTAGAGCGTGTGGATAGGCCTCTGGATTGGCCAATATGACGCCGTCTGCTCCTTGCAACGTTGTCGACGCTGCTGCTTAATACGGGACGGCTCATGGCGTCGAATATCGTTCGGCGACCGACAAACACTATAAAAAGAGCACTCCTTTGACTGAGCACGGAACGCAACAGGCGGGGCAGGTGACGTTATCGCTGGTGGTCCCCGTATTTAATGAAGAGGACAGCCTCGACACCTTTCTGCGGCGCATCAATGACGTCTTTCAGATGCAGGCGTCAATCGATCTTGAACTGGTGTTCGTCAACGACGGCAGTACCGATGCCACGCTCGAACGCCTGCTCGAACATCAGCATCAGGATGCGCGTCTGCGTATCGTCGACCTGAGCCGCAACTTCGGCAAAGAGGCGGCGCTATCCGCCGGTCTGCAGATCGCGACCGGGCAGATCGTGGTGCCGATCGATGCTGACCTGCAGGATCCTCCGGAAGTCATTCTGCAAATGATCGAGCGCTGGCGTGAAGGCTTTGAAGTGGTGCTCGGTCACCGCATCAGCCGTCGCAGCGACACCTGGGCCAAGCAGACCTCGGCGCACTGGTTCTACCGCCTGCACAACAAAATTGCCGAACAGCCTTTACCCGAAAACGTCGGCGATTTTCGCCTGATGGATCGCTGCGTGGTCGATGCCTTGCTGACGCTGCCCGAATCCCGGCGCTTCATGAAAGGCCTGTTCGCCTGGGTCGGCTTTCGTACTACCCACGTCGATTACGAGCGCCCGGAGCGCGCAGCGGGGCAGAGCAAGTTCAATGGCTGGCGGCTGTGGAATTTCGCGCTGGAGGGCATCACCAGTTTCAGTACCGAGCCGCTGCGAGTCTGGACATACGTGGGCGCTCTGGTGTCGCTGGTGTCTTTTGCCTTCGCCATTTTCATTGTCGTGCGCACCTTGATTCATGGTGTCGACTTGCCCGGTTATGCCTCGCTGATGGTGGCCGTGACCTTTCTCGGCGGACTGCAATTGATCGGCATCGGGGTGCTCGGCGAGTACCTGGGCCGCACCTATATCGAATCCAAACGCCGGCCGGTTTTTCTGGTGCGTCGCGTCTACGACCCCAAGGACTGACACATGGATCTCAAGGAAACCGACATCCTCGGCGACAGCATCGGCGAGCATTGGTATTACTGCTCGAAAGCCGCAGCCACCAGGCGAATGCTGGGCGATGCCCGCATCAGTCGAATACTCGATGTCGGCGCTGGCTCGGGATTTTTCTCCCATCATTTGCTGACGCATACCGATGCCCGCGAAGCGTGGTGCGTGGATATCAGTTATCCCGCCGACTCCAGCGCGACCACCGCCGGCAAACCGGTGCATTACCGTCGCGCAATTGAAACCATCGATGCCGATCTGGTGCTGTTGATGGACGTGCTGGAGCATGTCGATGACGACCTCGGCTTGCTCAAGATGTATGTCGATAAAGTGCCATCGGGCAGTCGCTTCCTGATGACGGTGCCGGCATTCCAGTTTCTGTGGAGCGGCCACGATGACTTTCTTGAACACAAACGGCGCTACACCCTGGCGCAGTTCGAGACACTGGCGCGCGATGCCGGTTTGACGGTGCAGCGCGGTGCCTATTATTTCGGTGCGGTGTTCCCGATTGCGGCGGCGTTGCGATTGTTGCCGCAAAGCGCCCAAACCCAGCCGGCGCGTTCGCAACTCAAACGCCATCATCCGTTGGTGAACGGCGTACTCAAGACCTTGTGCAGCCTTGAATTGCCGTTGATGGGCATGAACCGTCTCGCCGGTTTGAGTGTTTTTGTGTTGGCGCAAAAGCCGTGACTTCAGGCGAAAAATCAGCGCTGATTCGGCGCGGTTTGCGCTTCGCCGTGACCGGTCTGTTCGTCACCCCGCTGCATGCGCTAGTGGCGGTGCTGTTCATCAACTTCATCGCCGCGCAACCGCCCCTTGCCAATGGTGTGGCGTTTGCGGTGGCAACGGTGGTGTCCTACGTAATCAACACCACCTGGAGTTTTTCTGCCCGTCTGCACGGGCGAACGCTGCGGCGCTTTCTGCTGGTTTCCACGGGTGGTTTTTTCCTCGCGATGTTCGTTGCCTGGGCGGCGCAGATTGCCGGGTTGCCTTACTTGCTGGGCATCGTCGCGGTAGCGCTGACGATTCCGGCATTCACCTTTGTCTTGCACAATTTCTGGACGTATCGATGAAGGATTCAGCAAAGCATCCGGCGTTGGGCGTTTTGCCCTTGTTGCTCGGCGTGTTGGCGTTCTTCTGCGTGATCGGGCCACAAGCGCTGGATCCGCAAAATATTGCCTGGCTGGAGCAGGGCGACCCGGCGACGCATTATCTGGGGTGGGCGTATTTCCGGCATTCCCCGTGGACCTTTCCGCTCGGGCTCAACCCGTTCTATGGTCTGGAATTGGGCAGCTCGATCATTTTTTCCGACTCCAATCCGCTGCTGGCGCTGCTGTTCAAACCGTTCAATGCCTGGTTGCCGGCGACCTTCCAGTACTTCGGTCTGTGGCTGTTGGCGTGTTTCGTTCTGCAAGCCTGGTTTGCCTGGAAGCTGCTGGGGCTGATAACAACGAATCCGCTGGTACGGCTGTTGGGAACAGGATTACTGGTGTTTTCGCCGCCAATGTTTCTGCGCATGGGCGGCCACCTTTCACTGGCCGGGCATTTTCTGATTCTTGCCGCGTTGTACCTGGCGTTGTTGCCGAAGCTGCATCGACGGCGCCTGGCCTGGGGCACGTTGTTGGCTGTGACGGCGATGGTGCATGCGTACCTGCTCGCAATGGTTGCGTTGATCTGGGTCGCTGATCTGCTCGGCAAGACCTTCAGCCAACAATTGACTCGGCGTCAGAGCCTGCTAGAAGGCATGTTGCTGTTCGCCGTGGTGAGCCTGTGTTGCTGGCAGACGGGTTACTTCGCCATTGCCGATGGCGTAAAGTCCGGCGGTTTCGGTTTATACCGGATGAATCTGCTGTCGCCATTCGATCCGGCAGGCTGGTCGTTGATTTTGCCGAATCTGCCAAAGGCCAGTGGCGATTACGAGGGCTTCAACTACCTGGGGTTGGGGGTGTTGTTGCTGGTGCCTGTAGCGATTATCGCCTGGCTGAGAAACCGCCAGCCGTTGCAGATCCAGTTGCGTGCGCGGCCATGGTTGCTGGCGGCGTTGATCGCGCTGTGGGTGTTCGCGTTATCGAATCAGATCGGCTTCGGTGCACAGACGTTCAGCTATCCATTGCCGAAAATTGCGATCGGCCTGGCCAATGTTTTTCGCGCCTCGGGCCGGATGTTCTGGCCGGTGTTGTATGTGCTTACCCTGCTGGTGATTTTTCTGTTGGTACGCGGTTTCCGTCCGCGTACGGTCATTGCTCTGCTGGCGTTGGCGCTGGCGATTCAGATCGTCGACACACGTAATGGCTGGATGGGGCTGCGGCAAAGCAAAATGCTCGCACCGTCCGCCGAATGGGCAACGCCGATGCGTGATCCGTTCTGGGCAAATGCAGCGGCGCATTACCCGAAAATCCGCAGCCTGATGCCGCAGAATCAGTCTGAACGCTGGCAGGATATCGCCACTTTTGCCGCCACTCATGGCATGAAAACCGACGCTGTTTATATGGGGCGGATGAGTTCGAAAGCGCTGGAGCAGGCTCGGCAAAAAACACAGCGCATGCTTGAGTCGGGGCAATACGACACTGACTCGCTGTACATCCTTGACGATTCCGTATTGGTCGACGCCGCGAAAAACGTCGACAGTGAAACCGATCTGCTGACCAGAGTGGATGGCCTGGTGGTGCTGGCGCCGGGCTGGAAGCGCTGTTCGCAATGCTTGAGCATGCCGGATGAAGGCCGGCGAATGTCATGGCTGGCGCTGTCGCGCCCCGGTCAGGTCATGACGTTCAACCACACCACCCGGCAGCTCACCAGCGGCTGGTCGACTCCGGAAAGCTGGGGGACATGGTCGGCGGGGCAGCGGGCGCAGATTGACTTGCGGCTGACACCCGAGGCGCGCTCGATCGTCCTCGATGCCTTGGCTTTCGTTTACCCGCAACACCCGGCGCAGCGAGTGATCGTCAGTTTGAACGGTGAGCAGGTGCTGACCACGCGGCTGACGCAACTTCAGGATAATCATCTGGAAATCCCGATCCCTGCGACGATCCGCCAGCAGTTGGCGGACAACGATCGCCTGACGATCGAGCTGCAATTACCCGACGCCATCAGCCCGGAACAAATGGGATTGAACGACGATTCACGGGTCATGGGCCTGGGCTTGAAGCACTTGACGGTGAACTGACGCACTGTGGCGATGGACGCCGGGGCCTGCGCCTTTCTACACTGCCGGTATTCCGGGGGGGCAGGGGGCAATGGATGAACCGCAATGAACTACGCAAAGCCGACATCAATCTGATGGTGGTGTTCGAGACCTTGATGCTCGAACGCAACGTGACCCGGGCCGCCGAGAAACTGTTTCTCGGCCAGCCGACCATCAGTTCGGCGCTTAACCGCTTGCGCACGATGCTTAACGATCCGCTGTTCATCCGCGTCGGTCATCGCATGGAGCCGACCGCCCGCGCCGAAGATATTTTTCGCCATCTCAAGCCGGCGCTGGATTCGCTGTCGGTGGCGTTGAGCCTGACCCGCGATTTTGATCCGGCCGTCAGCACCATGACTTTCCGCATCGGCCTGTCCGATGACGTCGAATTCGGCCTGCTGCCGCCACTGTTGCGTGCGCTGCGTCAGGAAGCGCCGAACGTGGTGTTTGTCGTGCAACACGTTGATTACTGGCGGATTCCCGATCTGCTGGCGGCGGGCGACATCACGGTCGGCATCAGTCAGACCCGTGGTCTGCCGGCCAATGCCAAGCGCAAATTGCTGCGGCATATCCAGCCGAGCATTCTGCGCGCCGACGCCAGCGATACACCGCTGACGCTGGACGAATATTGCGCGCGCCCGCATGTACTGGTTTCGCACACGGCCAACGTCAGTGGTTTTGCCGATGAGTGGCTGGCGGAGCTGGGGCGCACGCGCCAAGTGGTACTGTCGGTGCCGCAATACAGTGCTTTACCAGCGCTGCTGGCCGGTACTGATCTGATCGCCAGTCTGCCGGATTACACCGCAGCGGCCATGGCCACCTCCGGGTTACTGTTCAAGGAACCGTTTCCATTCAAAACACCGACGCTGGATCTGTCGATGGTCTGGCTCAGCCATGTGGACAGCGACCCGGCCGAGCGTTGGCTGCGCTCAAGGCTGGAGCAATTCATGAGTGAACGACCACTGACCCCATCCTGAGCCATAACACCGTGTAGGAGCTGCGGCACGCTGCGATCTTTTGATCTTCAAATCTCACGATCAAAAGATCGCAGCCTCGTTTCACTCGACAGCTCCTACAGGGATTGGTGATGAGCCGCATGTGCTATATGTACGACCTTTCTGCCAACCCACCGGGGACCTGCAATGCCACACCTGCACATGGAATACACCGCCAACCTGCCGCAGCTGAACGCCGACGTCGCATTGATCCGGCTCAACAACACCCTGGTGGGGTCCGGTCAGTTCGCGGCGGAGTTCGATATCAAAAGTCGTGCGATTAAAGTCGAGACGTTCAAGGTCGGCACCGCCATGGCCGAGCGCGCCTTCGTCTATGTGAAGCTGGCGCTGCTCAGCGGGCGTTCGCCGCAGATCAAGAAGCAGTTGTCAGAAAGCCTGTTGGCGGTCTTGCAGGACCTGTGCGAATGGCCGGCCGGCGTCGAAGTGCAGCTGTGTGTCGAGCTGGTCGATATGGATCGCGAGTCCTACAGCAAAACCGCGATTGGCGCGTAGGATTCAGGCCGCTTCGAGCTCGTTGCACACATTGACCACCTGCTCGCGCAACCACAGATTGGCGCTGTCCTGATCAACGCTCTGGCACCACTGCATGTCGAGGGTAAAGCCGGGCAAGCCGTTCGGCGCTTCACAGTGATTGAACACCGCTTCGTTGGTCAGCAAACGCTGAATACGGCGGGGCAGGGTGAGGATGAAGTCTGTCCCGGTGATCATTTTCAGCGCGGCGCTGTAGCTGTTCGAGCGCGCGACGATCTGGCGCTTCTGCGCCTGCCGCGCCAGCCAGCCGTCGACCATGTTGGTGGTTGACGTCCACGGTGTCGGGAACACGTGCCGGCGTTCGGTGAAGGCTTGCAGGCTCAGGCGCGGTTCCAGTGGCGTGGCGCGCTTGTCGAAGACGCAGACCAGATCATCCTCCAGCAGCATCCGTGATTTCAGGTCAGTGTGATGACGGTGGAAGTTGGGGCCGAAACTGATCACCAGATCGAGGCTGCCATCGCGCAACTCATCCGCCGGCACATCGGTTTCAAACTTGTGCATGTTGACCATCACCGGCAGATCGTCGAAGTCGAAACGCTTCAACAGGCGCGGCAGAATCAACTGTTCGAAGTATTCCGGGGCGCAGATGTTGAACGTGACGGCCTGTTGGGTCGGGTCGAACGTGGGGGCGCCGGCGTGGCACAGGTTGATGCTTTCGAGGATCTTCTGCACATGGCCGTACATGCTGCTGGCCTTGTAGGTCGGACGCATGCCGGTACGGGTGTTGATGAACAGTTCGTCTTCGAAACTGGTGCGCAGTTTTTTCAGACAGTAACTGACGGTGGACTGGCTGACGAACAGGGTTTCCGACACATCGGTGACGCTGCTTTGCTCATAAACGGCGAGAAATACCATGAGGTCCTGCATGTCGAGCTTGCGTAGCAAGTTACTGTTCAGCATCCGTTCTGTCTCGCTGTGCTCCTTGCGCTGAATCCGCGCAAACGTGTGCGAATGATCCTAACGGAACGATGGTGCCAGGACAAAGCCCTGTAGGACGTTTCACGGTCAGTTGTGGGACAGAAAGTTTTAGTAACACGACGTCGCCGATCAAAGCGCGGAAAGATGGCCAGAGGCCTTTAGCTTTATCCCCGAAAGTGCCGCAGGTAATGCCGAGGATCGAAGCGCCACACCATCAGCATCATCAACCCCATCACTGCCATCAGCGACCACCAGGCCCATTCGAAGCTGCCGAGTCGATCGCGGATCATTCCGGCCAACAGCGGCGAGAGGCCGGCGATCAAGTAACCAATGCCCTGCACGAAAGCAGCCAGCGCTCCGGCACGTTGCGGGTTGTCGAGGTGATCGAGCGAGACGATCAGGCTCATCGGAAACAAACCGCCAATGCCCAGCCCCAACAGGCAGGGCCACAGCAGGCTGAGATGTTGCGGGCTGAGGATCAAGCCGCAAAACCCGGCGATGATCAGCGTCAGCAGCGCCATCAGAACCGCGCGCCGATCACGGTGGCGATTGGCGATAGCGGGAACCACCAGGCCGGAAATCACCTCCAGGGCTGTCAGAAAACCTAACAGCAGCCCGGCGTTTTGTTCGCTCCAGCCTTTTTCCACGTAGTAAGGGGCGAGCCAGGCGAGCACACAGGTGTAGGACGCCGTACCCAAACCAAAGAAGATCGCCAGTAACCAGGCGCGGGAATTGGCGAAGAACGAATCCTTTCTGGCTGTCGCCATCTCCGTGGAGGGTTGCTGGCGGCGCTGGAACCACCAGAACACAAACGCGAGCAAAGCCAGAATCGCCCAGAAGGCCAGACCACTGCGCCAGCTCCCGGTTTGCACCATCACCAGCGGCGCGAGCGACGCGGCAAGTGCAGCGCCGCCCATGATCGAGGTGACGTACAAACCCATGCACAGAGCGACGTTGTCGGCGAAGCGCGATTTGATCAGCGCCGGCATCAACGCCTGAATCAGTGCTATGCCGATGCCGGCCAGCACGGCGCTTGCAATCAGTTGGGCGGCAGAGTCGATAAACAGTCGTGACAATGTCGCCAGGCCGATGATCAGCAAGGACAGCAATACCGTCCGTTGCTCACCCAGCCGTTGACTGATGCCAATGCCGAAAAACATCGCCAGCCCCATGGCCATCACCGGCAGCATGGTCAGCAGTGAAGCGACAGTGAAACTCAGCGGGATGTCACCGCGAATGGCCGACAGTAACGGCCCGACTGCCGCCATCGACGGACGCAGATTGAGGGCTACGAGAATAATGGCGAGCATCAACCAGGCGGCGGGGCGAGCGGTGGCGCGAACGTTTTCCATCATCAGACCTTTGGGCGGGGCGGATGATTAGGCGCGAAGCGGTCTAGTCCGGGCAAACCAGAAAATCCTGAGCAGTATTTAAAAACTCGATACCCCGCCGCTTTTGGTGGGAGCGAGCCTGCTCGCGAAAGCGGATTGTCTGTCACCGCAAATGTTGAATGTTCCGGCCTCTTCGCGAGCAGACTCGCTCCCACAATGGACTGCCGTGTTGTTTTTACTGAATAAAAGCTGAACCATTCTCAAATACTTCGCAAGTTTCATCACATCACCAAAAGCCAACTATTCGTTGGCGTCTTTTTCACAAAAAATTGATGGTTGCCTGCTTAAAGTTTGTCATGCCTTAGTTAATGAAATTTTCACAATTGAATTTTCTCTCCTTGACCAAGGATCTTCTTTTCAGGATCGCCCCTTTCTATGTTGAAGTTAAAAGCCGTGCGCCCGGAATGGGTGACGTTGATTGCCAGTGCCTTTCTTTTAATTGGCTGCAATGTTGTCCTCTGGCAGCACCTCTTCGAGATCACTGCCGCTGATGGCAAGGGCATCGCCATGCGCGTGGCGTTCGGGGTGATGATCCTCGCGGCATTCAACATCGTGCTGACGGTTCTGGCATTCCGCCCGTTGCTCAAACCACTGTTGACGCTGATATTCCTGATCAGCGCCGGTGTGGCTTACTTCATGAATCAATACGGCGTCATGATCGATGCCGGCATGTTTCGCAACTTTGCCGAAACCAATGCGACGGAAGTGCGTGATCTACTCTCATTGAAGTTGTTTGCATATATTCTGTTGCTCGGTGTCTTGCCCTCCTGGATATTGTGGAAGTTACCGATTAATTATCGTCGCTGGCACCGTGAGTTGTTCAGTAAAGTTATTGTCAGTGTCGCCTCGGTAGCAGTAATTGGCGGCGTGGCCCTGGCCAACTATCAGGGCTTGTCTTCACTGTTTCGCAACCATCACGAAATTCGCCTGATGCTGGTGCCGAGCAACTACATTGGCGCATCGGCCGGTTACTTGCGTGAGCAAGTGGTTTCGGCGCAGCAACCGTTCGTCAAGATCGGTGAAGACGCTGAGCGCAATCCGGATGTGAAGCTTCAGCCGCGTAAATCCCTGACCGTGTTAGTGGTGGGCGAAAGCGCCCGGGCGGAGAACTTCGGCATACTCGGTTATGACCGCGACACCACACCGACACTCGACAAGGAAGCCGGGTTGATCGCCTTTACCAATGTGCACTCCTGCGGCACAGAAACCGCCGTTTCTGTGCCGTGCATGTTCTCCAACATGGGTCGCAAGGATTACGACGCGAGCAAGGCGAAAAATGAAGAAGGTCTGCTCGACGTGCTCAAACGTGCGGGTATCGACGTGATCTGGCGCGACAACCAGTCCGGCTGCAAAGGCACCTGTGATCGGGTCACCTTGCAGGATGTCAGCAACCTGAAAGATCCGGCGCTGTGCGCCAACAGCGAGTGCCGTGACGAAATCCTCCTGCAAGGTTTGCAAAGCTTTATCGATCATCTGGACAAAGACACGGTGCTGGTCCTGCACCAGATGGGCAGTCACGGTCCGGAATACTTCAAGCGTTATCCGAAGGAATACGAGCACTTCACACCTGTTTGTGAAAGTAACGCGCTGAACAATTGCAGCCGCGAAAGTATCGTCAACGGCTACGACAACACGCTGGTGTACACCGACCATGTGCTATCGAGCCTGATCGATGTATTGCGCAGCAATCAGGACAAAGTCGACACCGCGATGTTGTATCTGTCGGACCACGGCGAGTCACTGGGCGAATACAACCTGTTCCTGCATGGCACGCCTTACATGTTGGCGCCAGAGCAACAAAAGCATGTCGCCATGCTCGCGTGGTTCTCCGACAACTATCAGAAGGCCTATTCGGTCGACACCCATTGCCTGCAGATGAGCCGCGACAAACCGCTGAGTCAGGACAACCTGTTCCACTCGATGCTTGGCCTGCTCGAGGTCAAGAGCAAGGTCTATCAGCCGGATCTGGACATGTTCGCCGGTTGCCGTGGCGCGGTGATCGACGGCGTGCTGGCCAAGGACTGAGCCGATTCGGGCCGGTCATCCTGACCTGACGGGCCTGTCTGTTTTCTCTGTCAGACTATTCTTGCTCTTTGGCAGGACATTTCGTTACAGCTCTTGCCCTTCACAGGCGCGTAAATCGCCGGTGGCGATATATACTGCGCGCCATTCTTCAAGGGAGAGCCGTGTGGCCATCGATATTCACTGGATTCGCGACAACGAAAGCCTCGCGCAGTTTTGCGCCGAGTGGCAGCAGCTGCCGTTCGTTGCCCTCGACACCGAATTCATGCGGGTCGACACCTTCTACCCGATTGCCGGCCTGCTGCAGGTGGGCGACGGCAAACGCGCCTACCTGATCGATCCGCTGACCATCAACGCCTGGCAACCGCTGGCCGCTCTGCTGGAAAACCCGGCAGTGCTCAAAGTCCTGCATGCCTGCAGCGAAGACCTCGAAGTGCTGTTGCGCCTGACCGGCAGCCTGCCGGCGCCAATGTTCGACACGCAACTGGCCGCGGCTTACCTGAACCTCGGTTTCTCGATGGGCTATTCGCGGCTGGTGCAGGAAGTGCTCGGCATCGAACTGCCGAAGGGCGAGACTCGCTCCGACTGGTTGCAGCGTCCGTTGTCCGACACGCAAATCAGCTACGCCGCCGAAGATGCGGTGCATCTGGCCGAGGTTTTCGTACAGCTGCGGCCGAAACTGTCCGACGACAAATTCGCATGGGTGCTGGAGGACGGCGCCGAACTGGTTGCCAACCTGCGCCGCGAAACCGATCCGTACGAGGTCTACCGCGAGGCCAAGCTGGCGTGGAAACTTTCGCGCGCACAACTGGCGGTACTGCGTGAGCTGTGCGCCTGGCGTGAAAAAGAAGCCCGTGCCCGCGATCTGCCGCGCAACCGCATCGTCCGCGAGCATTCGCTGTGGCCGCTGGCCCGCACGCAACCGGACAACCTCGCGGCGCTGGGCAAGATCGAAGACATGCACCCGCGTACCGTGCGTCAGGACGGCCAGTTTCTGCTTGATCTGATCAAGCGCTCTGGCAGTGTGGGGCCTGATCAATGGCCGCCCGCCGTAGCGGAGCCATTGCCGATCGAAGCGGCTGCGTTGATCAAACAACTGCGCGCATTGGGCCAGGCTGAGGCCGAGCGTCTGGGCATTGCCCCGGAACTGATGCTGCGCAAGAAAACCCTCGAAGCCCTGGTCAAAAGTGGCTACCCCGAGGGTCCTTACCAATTGCCTGAGTCGCTGCGTGGCTGGCGCCGCGAACTCATGGGTCAGAAGCTGCTCGACAGCCTGGCCACCGCCGGAGAACAGCCTTGAAACGTATTTGTTCCATCTACCAAAGCTCCAAGCGCAGCGGCATGTACCTTTATGTGCTCAAGAGCGATGCGCTTGAGCGTGTGCCGGAAGCGCTGATGCTGGCCTTCGGCAAGCCGAAGCATTCCTTCGATCTGGTGCTGTCGCCCGAGCGCAAACTGGCTAGCGAAGACATCGTCGTGGTCCTGGAGAACCTCGACAAGCAGGGCTATCACCTGCAAATGCCGCCAGCCGAGGACGAGTACATCGAGCATCTGCCCGAAGAGTTGCTGCGACGCAACGATCCGGTCTGATCTGCGAGGCTCTGTTCTGAGTCTCGGTTTACCCAGGAACTGTTTTTACCGCGATGGTCGCCCGAATCCGGCGGCCGTCTGCACGGTTTGCGAAAGGTTTGAAGATGCGCGTTCTGATTGCTGAACACGACCACGCGATTTACGCCCGGCTGCTGCGTCAGGCAGCGCCGGAGCTTGAAGTACTGACCAGTGGCGACTCCGCCGAGCTGGCCCGTCAGGCGGCCGATTGCCCGGTGTGGCTGGGCCAGCCGGATCTGCTGGCGACCCTGTTGCGTCAGGGCCATCAACCGCAATGGCTGCAATCGACCTGGGCCGGCATCACGCCGCTGCTTGCCGATGGCTTGCGTCGCGATTATCGCTTGACCCGCGCGGTGGGTATTTTTGGTCAGGTGATGGCTGAATACGTGCTGACTTACATTCTTGGCCATGAGCGCGAAGTGTTGGCGCGACTGGTCAGCCAGGTCGAGCGCAAGTGGGACAACCGCAGCGGCCAGAGTCTGGTCGGGCGCAAGGTGCTGATCGTCGGCACTGGCGACATCGGCCAGAGCGTGGCGCAATTCCTGCTGCCATTCGGCATCGAGTTGTACGGCATCGCCAGCAGCGCCCGTGAGCAGGCGCCGTTTGTCGAAGTCGGTTCGATGGCCGATCTGCCACGCCTGGTGGGCGAGGTGGATTACGTGGTCAATCTGCTGCCGAACACCGAGCACACTCACGATATCTACGACGCGGCGCTGTTCAAGCAATTCAAGCCGACCGGGTTGTTTATCAATGCCGGGCGCGGGGTCGCGGTAGTCGATGCGGACTTGGTTGAAGCATTGAAGGAAGGGCATCTGGCGGGGGCGGTGATCGACGTTTGTCGTCAGGAACCGTTGCCGCAACGGCATCCGTTCTGGACCGCCTGGGGTTTGCTGCTGACCGGGCACAGCTCGGCACCGACGTCACCGGCGTTGATGGTGCAGCTGTTTGTCGAGAACCTGAAGGCGTATCAGGCGAGCGAAGCGTTGCGCGGGGAAGTGGATTTCAACCGCGGATATTGATCTCCTTGCTTCAGATCGTTCCCACGCTCCGCGTGGGAATGCAGCCGGGGACGCTCTGCGTCCCATTGGAACGCGGAGCGTCCCTTGAGTCGTTCCCACGCGGAGCGTGGGAACGATCATTTGCGGTGTGGATTAGAGGGTGAAGTCGCCTTCCGCCGCCAGTTCGTTCAGCGGACGACGCGGGCTCGGCTCTTCACGGGCTTGCAGGTATTCAGCCAGCGTTGCCTTGTCGCCGAGTTTGCCGACAGCTACGGCCGCGTGCAGCGCATAACCTTCCGGAATATTCAGCTCCTTGCGGGTCAGCTCCTGATCGAACCCGGCCATGCCGTGGGTGTGCCAGCCGCTGATGCTTGCTTGCAGCGCCAGATGGCCCCACGCCGAACCGGTGTCGAACGTGTGCCACAACGCCGGGGTTTCTTCCGTCGCACCCGGTGCAGTAAACGTGGTTTTCGAAATCACGATCACCAGCGCCGACGCATGCTGCGCCCAGCTACGGTTGAACTCATTCAACAGGCCCAGGTAACGCTCCCAGTTCGGCGTATCGCGACGCGCATACAGGAAACGCCACGGCTGCGAGTTGTACGCCGAAGGCGCCCAGCGCGCGGCTTCGAAGAAGCTCAGCAGGGTTTCTTCCGGGATCGCTTCACCGGTGAAGGCGCGCGGCGACCAGCGGTCGGTGAATTGCGGGTGAATGGCGTAATCGGCAACGCGAGGGTTGGCACTCATCGAGAGATTCCTGGCTACGTTTGAGTAAGAGATTCGATTGCAAACCCGGCGGGATCAGGTGCGCTGAACAATGGGGTTTGGCGAGCCATGACAGTTCACCGGAATGCAACGCGGTCGAGCGTTAATGGCTTCCGGACAAGGCTCGTGACGACAGGCAAAGCTACGCGCCGCCACAAAAACTGACAAGTCCCGCACAACCGGCAGTCGCCAGCGCTTGGCCCGCCGGGCCTTGGGCACTAGACTGGCGGCCTTTTCACCACCTGATGTTGATGCTTGAGCCATGGCCGCCGAAGTCGAACCGTTCTGGAAACGCAAAACCCTCGATCAGCTGGATCACGAGGAATGGGAATCGCTGTGCGACGGCTGTGGTCTGTGCTGCCTGCAAAAGCTCGAGGATGAGGAAGACAACAGCGTTTACTACACGCGCATCGCCTGCAAACTGCTGGACCTGAAAACCTGCCAGTGCAGCGATTACCCGAATCGCATCAAATTTGTCCCGGACTGCATCCAGCTCACCCCGGGCCAGGCCGAAGAATTCAAATGGCTGCCGCCGACCTGCGGTTATCGACTGGTCAGCGAAGGCAAGGATCTGCCGTTGTGGCACCACCTGGTTTGCGGCGATCGCGACGCGGTGCACCACGAACGGATTTCCCAGTCCGGGCGCATGCTTGCCGAAGGCAGCGTGCCGGAAGATGACTGGGAAGATCACCTGATTTTCCGCGCAGGTTAAACACCTGCTGTTCCAAGCTTTACCAAGGAGTGCGTATGGCTGTCGGATTGCCGCAGGCGTTGATGGTTGCGCTACTGGCGTTGAGCGCGCCGGTCTGGGCGGCGAAGAAAGTCGATCTGGATTATCACGTGCGCCTGTTGCCGCAGAGTGATCAGGCCGAAGTGCGTCTGACCCTGGCCAAAGGCGAGGCGGTGCGCAGCCTGGATTTCGACCTTGGCGATGGCAGCCATTACTCTGATTTCAAGGCCGACGGCCAATGGCTGCTGACCCCGGGCAAAAACGCACGGGGCGTCTGGCGCCCGACCAGTGACAAGTCCAGCCTGACCTACCGCGTGCGCATCAGCCACGGCCGCAAGAACGGCAGCTTCGACACGCGCATGACCCCGAACTGGGCACTGATGCGCGGCGATGAGTTGGTGCCGCCGGCCAAACTCGATCAGCAGGACGGCACCGAACTGGTCGCGCGTCTGCAATTCGAATTACCTGAAGGCTGGAAAAGCGTCGAAACCGCTTGGCCGCGCATCGGCAAAAACAAATTCCGCATCGATAACCCGTCACGCCTGTTTGACCGCCCGACGGGCTGGATGCTCGCCGGACACCTCGGCAGCCGCCGCACACGGCTGGGCGAAACAGAAGTCACCGTGGCCTCGCCGCAAGGGCAGGGCATGCGCCGTATGGACGTGCTGACCTTGCTGACGTTCGTCTGGCCGCAGGTACAGGCGGTTTATCCTCGCCATCCGGCCAAACTGTTGATCGTCGGGGCCAACGACCCGATGTGGCGCGGCAGCCTCGGTGCGCATGAATCCATTTACGTGAACACGCGCTTGCCGCTGGTCAGCGAAAGCGGTAGCAGTGCGCTGGTACGTGAGTTGGCCCAGGTGTTCGGGCGGATCAACGACGAGCAGCGCAGCGACTGGATCAGCGAAGGTTTTGCCGAGTATTACGCCATTGAACTGGTGCGCCGTGCCGGTGGCATGAGTGATGAGCGGTATCAAACGCTACAGACGAAACTGGCCAGGGACAGCCAGAAGGTCACGACCTTGCGCGGCGAGCAGATCAGCCCGGCGCAGGTGGCGAAAGCGGTGGTGGTGCTGCAGGAGCTGGATCGCGAGATTCGCTTGAAGACGCGCAACAAGCGTTCGCTGGATGACGTGTTGCGTGGGGCGATGCATCTGGGGACGGTGAGTACCAAGGAGTTTGGGCAACTGGCGGAGAGCGTTCTCGGTGAGTCCTCCAAAGTCCTTGATACCGCGTTGCTTCAGTAATACCGCTTTCGCGAGCAGGCTCGCTCCCACAGGGGAATGCATTTCAAACTGTGGGAGCGAGCCTGCTCGCGAAGGGGCCATTAGCCCCACCGCAACTCTTGGATCAGACCCCGGCTTTCGGCGATTTCACCGAATCATTGCCGGTCACCGTGGCGGTGCTGGTCGCCGCCTCGGCATTGGCCTTGAGCTTGCTCAGCTCTTCCCCGGCCCTTTCGATCTTCGCCCGCACGTTGTTCATGTCCTGACGACTTTTCTCAAACAGGCTTTTCACCGAACTGTGCCCGGTAATCCCGCGCGCCATGGCCACGCCGCCAATCGCCACCTGAATCAACCCGAACACGCCGCCACGGCGCAGGCCTTTACCGACCATGATCACGCCGCCCGCGAGTGAGCCGATGCGCTCCCAGCCTTCGACGTTCTGCTCGGAATGGCTCTGGAACGGGGTGGATTCGATGCGTTCGACACGTTTGAGCTCGGTCATGATCTTTCTCCAGGCAATGAGTAATCGATAAACAAGCTGACTGCCGGAGCGGTCAGCTCGTTCCATCGAATGTGCGGCGCTTCAGCGGAATTTTGGCCCGGAGCGCGTGTTCAGACCCTTGGCCATGCGGTCGTAGAGCACGACGTTGACTGTCGCGGCGAGGTTCATGCAGCCGGTGGTCGGGATGTACACGACGTCTTCGCACCAGTCGCGAATATCTTTATCCAGCGAACCGTCTTCGGGGCCAAAGATGTACAGGGCGCGATCCGGGTGAGTGTATTCCGGCAGCGGGCGGGCGCCCTCGACCAGTTCCACGGCGACCGGCACGCAGTTGAGCGGAAGGATCTTTTTCAGATCGTCGATGCCGATCAGCGGGATGTCGTAGTGCACGCGCTTGGTGTCGGTGACGAAGTCGGCAGCGCGTTCATAACGCTTGCCGGTGTAAAACACCGACGCCACGCCATAGCAGCCTGCGGCGCGCATCACCGAACCGACGTTCTCCGGTGATTTGGGGTTATACAAACCAATGCAGCTGTACCGTTTGTCTGCCACGAGCGAGGTGCCTTCGGGAAAAAGAGCGCGATTATACGGGGATTGGGGGAGGGCGGGCAGATTCGAGATTTGTGGTGTCTGGCCGGCCGCCTTCGCGAGCAGGCTCGCTCCCACATTGATTTTGTGTACACCACCGATCAAATGTGGGAGCGAGCCTGCTCGCGAAGGGGCCAGTTCAGGCGCTGAAGATCATCAGTCTTCTTTTTTCATCAACCCGGCCAGTGCGGCAAACGGGTTATGAGTCGCCTTGGCAATCTTCGGCGTGCTCAGCGAGCCTTCGCTGAAATACTGCTGATCGGTATAGCGCGAGTGTTCGTTGTCGTGGCAATACAGGCACAACAATTCCCAGTTCGAGCCGTCCTGCGGGTTGTTGTCATGGTTGTGGTCGCGGTGGTGCACGGTCAGTTCGCTCAGGCGCTTGCCGGAAAACTCACGGGTGCAGCGGCCGCAGACGTGCGGGTACATCTTCAGGGCCTTGTCGCGGTAGCCCATTTCCTTGTCGCGCTGGTTATCGGCGAGGATGCGATCCAGCTTCGACGTGTTGGTTGGGGTGGACGAACTCATGGGTTCACCTTTGTAAAAGACTAATGACGGTTATGCGCAGAGTTTAGCTCAGCCCTTGAGCTTCTCGGCAATCCAGATTGTGTGCCGCGTGCCCTTGTTGCCGTGGGCGAAGACCTGGACTTCTTCGGCCTTGAAACCGGCCTTCTTCAATTTGTCGGAAAACAGCCGGTCGGCGCTGGCCGACCACACCGCCAGCACGCCTTTCGGGCGCAGGGCTTTGGCGCAGGCATTCAGACCAGCGGCGGAGTACAGCCAGCTGTTGGCCTTCTGGGTCAGGCCTTCGGGGCCGTTATCGACATCGAGCATGATCGCGTCGAAACCGTTCGGCTCACTTTGCAGGACCTTGGCCACGTCTTCCTGACGGATCACCGTGCGCGGATCGAGCAGCGGCCGGCCGGACTTCTCGCCGAGCGGGCCACGGTTCCACTCGACCACGCCGGGCACGAGTTCAGCGACTACCACTTCGGCAGTCTTGCCCAAATGCTTGAGCGCCGAGGCGAGGGTGAAACCCATGCCCAGACCGCCGATCAGCACCCGTGAATCCGGCCGGCCAGCGACCTTGCGGCAAGGGATTTCGGCCAGTGCATCTTCGGAACCGTGCATGCGCGTGTTCATCAGTTGCCCGCCGTCGCCGCCCTGGATCTTGATGACGAAATCCTCGCCATATTCGAACAGGCACAGGGCACCGCCGCTTTCAGGGATCGGGGTGGTGTCGAGCAGAACGAAACGTTTCATGGAAATCTCTACAAGGGGGAAGGCAAGCAGGCCCGTTGGGAGTAGCCTGAGCGCAGACTAGAGGCCAAACGGAGCCCTTGATGAAGCGCACCATTCTAACGGTCATTGCCCTGGCCGCGCTCACGATTACTGCAGTGCAGGCGCAACAGGCGATTCCGGTCAGCCCGGCGCCGCAACCCGGTTCGCCCGGCACCGCGACGCCGACGCCGTACCCGCAGATCACGCCGATCAACATTCCCAAGTCGGGTGCCGGCAGTGGCAGCCCGCCGCTGGTGCCGATTGAAATGCCCAGCCCGCCGAGCAAGGATCAACCGGTGCCGGGCATTGAACCGACCGGCACCAAGGCAAAATCCCCCGGCGGTTAAACCTGTTGCGCCGCCAGTTGGCCGTCGGCCATGCGCAGTCGTTTCGACAGGGAGACGGCGAGGGCGCGGATGATCTTCGCGGCGATCTTCGGCGCGTCGTTGAGCATTTTTTCCAGCGAATCCTTGCCGAGGTTCAATAGCTGGCAGTTAGTCGCGGCGACGCAGGTGGCCGAGCGTCGTTCACCGTCGAGCACGGCCATTTCGCCGAACGCGCGACCGCTGCGCAAGGTGGCCATGGTGATCACCTGACCATCGGGCCCGGTTTTCTGCACGGCGACCTGGCCGGTGTGGAGGATGCACATGAAACTGCCGGCATCGCCCTCACGGAAAATCGCCTCGCCCTCAGCCACGGTGCTGATGCTGAAGTAGCCGGAAGCGGCTGCAAAGTCGGCCAGCTGCAATTGATCAAACAGGCCGCAGTCCATCAGCCAGTCGCGGATTTCGTTGTTCAGGAAGGTCGGTTCTGACATGTCGTCACGGTCTTTTTGTTTTCACTGTTTCAGGCTTCACACGGTCTCCGTGTAGGAGCTGCCGAAGGCTGCGATCTGTTGATCTTGCCTTTGAAAAAATCAAAATCAAAAGATCGCAGCCTTCGGCAGCTCCTACAGGGGATCTGTGGAGTATCGGCCTCTCGGGTCTGGAATTAAGACCCAAGTGACCGACGGAGTTCCTCAGGCCAGACCCAAAACCTTGAAAACAAATGCGTATTCGAGTGCTACGTCACGTAATCCCTGATAACGCCCGCTCATCCCGCCATGCCCGGCGCCCAGTTCAGTCTTGAGCAACAGCACGTTGTCGTCGGTCTTGGTAGCGCGCAATTTCGCCACCCACTTGGCCGCTTCCCAATACTGCACGCGGCTGTCGTTGTAGCCGGCAATCACCAGCGTCGCTGGATAATCCTGCGCGCTGACGTTTTCGTACGGCGCGTAAGCCTTGATCCGCTCGTAAACCTGCGGCTCTTCGGGATTGCCCCATTCGTCGTATTCGGTGACGGTCAGTGGCAGATCCGGATCGAGCATGGTGTTGAGCACGTCGACGAACGGCACTTCGGCAATCGCCACGCCGAACAGATCCGGGCGCTGGTTGAGCACCGCACCAATCAGCAAACCACCGGCGCTGCCACCGCTGATCGCCAGTTTTTCTGCCGTGGTAATGCCGTTGAGGATCAGGAATTCGGCGCAGGCGATAAAATCGCTGAAGGTGTTGTGCTTGTGTTCCTGCTTGCCGGCGCGATACCAGGCCTCGCCCAATTCACCGCCGCCACGCACGTGAGCAATGGCGAAGGCCATGCCACGATCCAGAAGGCTCAGGCGGGCGTGGGAGAACCACGGATCAAGGCTCGAACCGTAAGCGCCGTAACCATAAAGATAGAGCGGCACCGCTTGGCCGACCATTTCGCGCTTCATCACCAGACTGATCGGCACTTGCGTGCCGTCCGGCGCCGTCGCCCACAGGCGCTGGCTGACGTAAGCGTCGGCGTCGAACGGACCGAGTACCGGAGTTTCTTTCAACACCGCCTGTTCGCCGCTGGCGAGGATCAGTTGGCGAACCTGTGCCGGACGGTTCAACGCCTCGTAGCGCAGACGAATGCGGTCGCTCTCGAACTCCAGGCTGTTTTGCACATAGAGGCTGTAGGCCGCGTCCGGCAATTGCACGCGATAAGGCGGCAGACCGTGTGGGTGAACTTCGATGATCGGCAGGCCACCCTCGCGCAGACTCAGGGTCATGGCCTCGGTGTTGAGGCTGACGCCATCGAGCATCACGGTGTCGCTGTGGGGGATCAGGTTTTGCCAGTCGGCCTCGGTCGGCGCGGTGCCGGTGTCCGGGGCCTGATACAGGGCGTAGTTGATGCCGTCACGATTGCTGCGGATAAACCACGTCCACACCCCATCGAGCAGGCCGTGATCGACATCGTATTCATGATCCTCGACCCGTGGCGCCAGGCAGGTGAAGGGCAGGTGCGGCTGATTGGCGTCGAGCGCCCAGACTTCGCTGGTGGTCTTGCTGCCCAGCGACAGCAGCAATTGCTGCTCGGAACTGGAACGGTAGCAATGCAGGAAAAAACGCCCGTCCGGCTCGTGGAACACCTCTTCGGCAGCCGTACCGTCGAGGCGATAACGGAACAGTTTGTGTGGACGATGGGTGTCGTCGAGCACGCCGAAAAACAGGGTCAGGCTGTCATTGGCCCAGGTCATGCTGCCGTCGCAGTCTTCGAACTCCAGTTCGCTGACCTTGTCGTTGGACAGTTCCTTGACGAACAGCGTGTAAATCTCATCGCCCGAGGCGTCGACGCTGTAGGCCAGACGTTGATGGTCCGGGCTGATGCTGAACGCACCCAGCGAGAAGAACCCGCCGTTGGCCAGTACATTCGGGTCGAGCAGCAGTTGTTCGCGGCTTTCGTCGAGGGTCAGGCTGTCGTCTGCCGGGCGTGGGCAGCGGTAATGCCGGGCGTACTCGTCGCCCGCCGTGGTGCGCGTGTAATACAGATACGGGCCCCAGGGCGAAGGCAGGGACAGGTCGGTTTCGAGGATTCGGCCCTTGATCTCTTCGAACAGGGTTTCACGCAATTCGGCCTGATCGGCGGTTTGCGCTTCCTGCCAGGCGTTTTCGGCCTTGAGGTAATCGAGCACCGCGTCGGTGTCGCGCTCCTGCAGCCAGGCATACGGGTCGGCACCGGCAGCCTTGTGGGCGATCGGGGCACTGATGACGTTGGCGGATTGGGGCATGGAAGGTTCTCGGACAATGTACGGAATAAGGGTTTTCGCAGCGCTTGAAACCGTCGCAGACCCTGTAGGAGTGAGCCTGCTCGCGATAAGGCCGACACATTCAACATCAATGTTGTCAGGCTGTCCGTCATCGCGAGCAGGCTCACTCCTACAGGTCGCATGTCTATTGGGACAAGCCGCACGGGCGAAAAGTCGTTACTATAAGCGCCTCTTTGCCTGCCTTGCCATGGACACCATGACCGAGAACGACTATCTGATCGCCTGGGGCCTCTACGCCTTTGCCGCTGTGGGCTGCCTGTTGGTATGGATGCGCCTGACTACCTGGATGTGGCGCTGGTTGCGCGAGCCGCTGCGTGTGTTGATGGCGGTGTTGCTGTTCAGCCCGACCATCATTGACCCGGTCAAGGAAAAGGTCGCGCCGGCCATTGCCATCACCGCGCTGGATCTGGCCTTCAAGGTTGGCAACAACGCCTGGCGTGCAGTCTCCGATCTGTTCATGTACGGCATGATCGCTTTCGGCATCTACCTGATTTTCGTGCTGATCCGCTTCCCGCTCGAACGTGCTTCGAAGGCGCGCCGGGAACAGGCCGAAGCCGCCAAGGCCGCCGCGCGTGCCGATGACCGCGATGACGATCAACCGTTCGGCGGCGCCGGTGATGACCGTTACGGTCGCCCGCCAGTGCCGAACAATCCGCAGCGCATGCGGGTCGAGCCGCGCCTGTAACCCGAGAGTCCGCACATGTGTGAATTACTGGGCATGAGTGCCAACGTGCCGACCGATATCGTGTTCAGCTTCACCGGGCTGATGCAGCGCGGCGGCCGCACCGGCCCGCACCGCGACGGCTGGGGCATCGCGTTCTATGAAGGCCGTGGCCTGCGCCTGTTTCAGGACCCGGCGGCGAGTTGCGAATCGGAAGTCGCCAATCTGGTACAGCGCTATCCGATCAAGAGCGAAGTGGTCATCGGCCACATCCGCCAGGCCAACGTCGGCAAGGTCTGCCTGTCCAACACCCATCCGTTCGTCCGCGAACTGTGGGGGCGCAACTGGTGTTTCGCGCATAACGGCCAGCTCGCCGATTTCACCCCGATCAAAAGTTTCTACCGCCCGGTCGGCGATACCGACAGCGAGGCGGCGTTCTGCGATTTGCTCAACCGCGTGCGTGCAGCATTCCCGGAGCCGGTCGATATAGAAGAATTGCTGCCGGATCTGGTCGCCGCGTGCGCCGAATACCGCAGCAAAGGCGTGTTCAACTGCCTGCTCAGCGATGGCGACTGGCTGTTCTGCTATTGCTCGACCAAACTGGCGCAGATCACCCGACGCGCACCGTTCGGCCCGGCGCGGTTGAAGGATGTCGATGTCATCGTCGATTTCCAGGCGGAGACCACGCCCAACGACGTGGTCACGGTGATCGCCACCGAACCTTTGACCGAAAATGAAACCTGGACCCGCTACGAACCGGGCCAATGGAGCCTGTGGCGACGCGGCGAATGCGTCAGCCAGGGCAAGACCGAATAAGGATCTACCCCGATGTTGCTCAGTTATGTACGGCTGGTGTTGTTTGCGGCGGGCCTGTTGATCGGTGTCCAGGTGCCGGGATTCATCAATGATTACGCGAAGCGGGTCGAGGCGCATCTGATCGAAGCGCAGACCGGTTTGCGCGGTTTTCAAGGGACTGCCGAGCAGTTCTTCAAGGGCGATATGCAGGCGCTGGTCGCGCATTACCGCGCCAGTGAAGATCCGATCTTCCGCAGCGACGCCGACAGTCTGAACACCTTGCTCACGCGTCAGGTGGCATTGGACAAGCAGTTCCAGGCGATGCAAGGCCCGTGGTACATCCGCTTCCTGCAAGTGGTGCTGGCCGCCGATCCGGATATCCGCAAGGAAACCTGGAACGGATACAGCTACCAGATCCTGCTGACTCCGGAAGCGATGATCTGGGGCATGAGCGGTGCGTTGCTGCTGTCGTTCGGCATTGAATGCCTGTTCCGCTTGATCGATTGGGTTGTTCTCGGCGGTCGACGCCTGCGCCAGAGCCGGCCGATCGAAGACCGCGACGTGCGCGGTCTCTGATGATCGTTCCCACGCTCTGCGTGGGAATGCCTCAACGGACGCTCTGCGTTCGGCTTTCGAGGGACGCGGAGCGTCCCGGGCTGCATTCCCACGCGGAGCGTAGGAACGATCAACTTAAAGCGATGTAGTCCTTGCCCACCTTGATCGCATATCCCTCCAGCACCTGCTGACACAACGTCACAATCTCCTCGACCCACTCAACGCCCACCCGCCACGACACCACCACCTGCAAGTTCGGTGGCCGTTGATCAACCGCCAGCAAGGTCAACTCCCCCCGCGCCAATTCCTCAGCCACCAGCACCGGTGGCAGCACACCAATGCCAAATCCATCGCGTAACAACCGCGTGATCGCCGACACCGAATTCACGCAATTCAAACGTGGCGCCATTACGCCGTTCGCCTGCATCAGCGCCAGAAGATCCTGATGCGGTCGGGAGTTTTTCGAGTAGGTGATGATGCGTTCCTGCGCCAGTTCGGCAAGGTCGGCGTAGTCACGGTTGTAGATCGAATTACTGGCGACAATCCAGCCCAGTGGATGACTGGCCAGCTCCAGACTGCGTACGCTTTCATGGCGCACCAGGTCAGTTTGCAGAACGATGTCGAGGAAGCCTTTTTGCAGCTGATCGCAGAGATTCAGCGAGGTATCCGCCACCAGCTCGATTTCCACCCGTGGATACAGATCGGTCATCTGCGCCACCAGCGGGCTGAGCCAGGTGTGGATTACCGTGTCCATCACGCCAATGCGCACCCGGCCAACCTTGCTTGAGCGGGTTTCGATCGATTGCTTCAGTGCCGACATCGTGTCGAGCATCTGCTCGGCGTACTCCAGCACTTTCAACCCTTCGGGCGTCAGGCTGACCCCGCGTGAATCACGCAAAAACAGCTTCACCCCCAGCTCGCCCTCCAGCACCGCAATGCGGCTGGAAATCGACGCCTGAGTGGTGAACAGCTTGTCGGCGGTCAGGCGAAAACTCTTCAGTCGGGCGACCCAGACAAAGGTCTCGAGAAACTTCAGATTCATGGGCAAGGCTCGGGTGACAAATTTTTCTTATGGCTAAGGCGGGGTTTTATTCGTTGGACGCAGCAGGGCCGCGCGACAAAAAATCGACGCATCCGGTTCCCACGATAGGCGTCGTCGGGGCTACGAACAAGACCAATAAAAAACCTGCGGAGATAAGCCATGAGTGCGCCCGACACCCTACAAGCATCCACGGCAACGGCGCGTCCGGGGCCGTTCGACTGGTATCGCAACATCAACCAGCAGGAGCGCCGCACGTTCTGGAGCTGCAAGATCGGCTACGGTCTGGACGGCATGGACACGCAGATGCTCAGCTTCGTCGTGCCGACATTGATTGCAATGTGGGGCATTACCACCGGCGAAGCGGGGCTGATTCACACCAGCACCTTGATCGCCTCGGCCATCGGCGGCTGGGTCGCCGGGATTCTCTCTGACCGCATCGGTCGCGTGCGCACCCTGCAATTGACGGTGCTGTGGTTCGCCTTCTTCACCTTCCTCTGCGGCTTCGCGCAGAACTACGAACAACTGCTGATTGCCCGGACCTTGATGGGCTTCGGTTTCGGCGGCGAATGGACCGCCGGTGCGGTGCTGATTGGCGAAGTAATCCGCGCCAAGGATCGCGGCAAAGCAGTGGGCATGGTGCAATCGGGATGGGCGCTGGGCTGGGGGCTGACGGCGATTTTGTACGCGCTGCTGTTCTCGGTGCTGCCGCCGGAAGACGCTTGGCGCGCGCTGTTCATCCTTGGCATCGTGCCGGCGATTTTTGTGATTTTCGTCCGTCGCCTGGTAAAAGATCCGGAGATCTACCGCGAGGCCAAAGCTCAACAAACGCCGGAGACTCAGTCGAAGTTCTACGAGATCTTCGCCCCCGGCATGCTGTTCACCACAATCCGCGCATCACTGCTGACCACGGGTGCTCTGGGCGGCTACTACGCGATTACTTCCTGGCTGCCGACCTTCCTCAAAAACGAGCGCGGTTTGAGCGTACTCGGCACGGGCGGTTATCTGGCGATGGTGATTGTCGGTTCCTATGTCGGCTATGTGATCAGCGCTTACCTGACTGACCTGCTGGGTCGGAAAAAGAACTTCATCCTCTTCGCGGTCGGCTCGTTCACCATCGTTCTGCTCTATACGCAGTTGCCGGTGAGCAACGGCGTGATGCTGTGGCTGGGCTTCCCGTTGGGTTTCTTCGCCTCGGGGATTTTCAGCGGCATGGGCGCGTTTCTCACTGAGCTGTTCCCCACGCGGATTCGCGGTTCGGGGCAGGGCTTTTGCTACAACATCGGTCGGGCGCTGGCGGCATTGTTTCCGCTCCTGATCGGTTTGCTCAGCCAGAAAGTACCGTTGAGCGTCGGCATTGGTGCGTTTGCGGCGGTGTCCTACGGCGTGGTGATTATTGCGGCGTTGAGCCTGCCGGAAACCCGCGGCAAGCAACTCGATGCGCAGTAACTGATAACCTGCGCAGCACAGTCCTACAGATAAAAAGACAAGCACCTACAGGAGTGTTCACCGTGAGCCGCCTGCTATTGAATTGCGACATTGGCGAGAGCTTCGGCAGCTGGACCATGGGTCTGGATGCCGAGGTCATGCCCTTCATTGATTGTGCCAACGTGGCTTGTGGTTTCCACGCCGGTGACCCGTGCATCATGCGCAAGACCGTCAGCCTGGCATTGAGCCACGGCGTGCAGATCGGCGCACACCCGGCCTATCAGGATCTGGTCGGTTTTGGCCGCCGCTCCATGGCGTATTCGGCGCAAGAACTGCAAGACATCCTGCATTATCAGATCGGCGCCCTTGATGGCATCTGCAAAGCCCAGGGCGGTCGTGTCAGTTACGTCAAGCCCCACGGCGCGATGTACAACGACATGATGGCCAACCCGGCGCAATTGCGTGCCGTGATTCAGGCGGTGGCCGCTTATGACCGCGGCCTGCCGCTGATGTTGATGGCCACCCGCGACAACTCCGCCGCGCAGCAGATTGGCTATGAATATGGCGTCACCCTTTGGTTTGAAGCCTTCGCCGATCGCGCCTACGACAGCGCCGGCAAACTGGTTTCACGACAATTGCCGGGCGCGGTGCATCACGACCCGGAAAAAATCATTGAGCAAGCCCTGACCATTGCCCGTGGCGACAACCTCAGTGCCAGCGACGGCAGCGCCTTGCGCCTGCATGCCAACACCCTTTGCGTGCATGGCGACAACGCCAGTTCGGTGGCCGCCGTGCAACGCATTCGCGAAGCCTTGAATCAGCAGAGCGCGCCATGAACCCAAGGATTGAAGTGGTGGCACTGGATTGCCTGATGCTGCGTCTGTTCGATGAAATCGCCGAAGCCAACATGCCGTGGATGCTCGCTGCCAGTGAGCGTTTGCGTGCGTTATTCGGCGAGCAATTGATCGATCTGGTGCCTTCCTATACGACACTGATGGTGCATTACGATTTGACTGCACTGAGTCCGAGTCAGGCGCGGGAATTGATCGCCGAGGCGCTGATTGATTTGTCGCCCAATGCGCGAAAGGCTGGCCAGTGCCATGTGCTGCCGGTCTGGTATGACTTGAGCGTCGGGCCGGAACTGAGCTTGCTCGCCGAGCGCAGTGGCTTGGCGCTGGAGGAGGTGATTCGTCGTCACAGCGGCCGCGAATATCAGGTATTTGCCCTTGGTTTCGCGCCGGGTTTCGCCTTTATGGGGCTGGTCGAAGAGATTCTCGCTGCACCGCGCTTGAATACCCCACGCAAAAAAGTCGCTGCCGGCAGCGTCGGGATTGCCGAACGGCAAACGGCGGCCTACCCGGTGGTGTCCCCCGGTGGCTGGAACCTGATCGGTCGCACGCCAGCGAAATTGTTCGACCGTCATCGTGATGGCTACAGCCTGATGCAACCCGGCGACACGGTGCGATTCGAAGCGGTCAGTCACGCTGAATTCATCAATCTGGGTGGCGATGACACGCCACTGGAGGCGCGGGCATGAGCCGACTGACGATTGAAGCCAGTACCCCGTTGTGCCTGTTGCAGGACGCGGGACGGTTTGGCGTGCGACACCTGGGCGTCACCCAGGGCGGTGCGGCGGATTGGTGTTCGATGAGCTGGGCCAACTGGTTGCTCGGCAATAACCTCGATGCAACGGTGATCGAAATCACCCTCGGCGGGTTTGCCGTCGTCGCTGCAGAGGATTGTTTGCTGGCGCTGGCCGGAGCTGATCTTGGGGCGCAGATTGATGGTCAACCGCTGGCGCCGTGGCGCAGTTTCAAGTTGGGTAAAGGACAGAAGTTGCTGTTCACGCAACCGTTGCTCGGTGCCCGGGCTTATCTGGCAGCGCCCGGCGGTTTTGATGCACCGAAGGTGTTGGGCAGCCGTGCGACGGTGCTGCGTGAGGAACTCGGTGGTCTTGATGGCATGGGGTTGCCGCTGGCCAAAGGGGCGGCGCTGAGTTATCGCGGTGAAGCGGTGTTGCTTCGCGAAGTGCCTTTGGCGTTACGGCCTGATTTGAAAGCGAATGCACCGCTGGATCTGGTACTCGGCGCACAGATCGGCCAGTTCAGCGGGCAGAGCCTGTTTGATGTGTTCAACACGACCTGGGCTGTGGACAGTCGCGCAGATCGCATGGGCATTCGCTTGTTGGGCAGCGCCTTGCACTATCAGGGGCAACCGATGATTTCCGAAGGCATTCCACTCGGGGCGGTGCAGGTGCCGCCGGACGGGCAACCGATCGTGTTGCTCAATGATCGTCAGACCATTGGTGGTTATCCACGCTTGGGGGCGCTGACACCCTTGGCGCTGGCGAGGCTGGCGCAATGTCTCCCGGGTGACAGGGTGCGGTTCACGCCAGTCATGCAAGAGCATGCATGGCAAACTCATCTCAACTATCTGAAGTCCTACTTGTAATTGTCCGTCATTCGGACTGAAGACCGAGACGATTCCGCGAGGTTTGGTAAGTCGCCCTACATCACTTGGCGATGGAGTGTGGAACTATCGGTCTTCATCTTTTACAAGGAAGTTGCAGATGCGTTATATGAAAGTAAGTGGTCAAGTTAGCGTTGAAGGGACAGCCAGTGTCGAAAGCCGTATCGTCGAGTTCTATGAGTCCGGCGTAAACGATGCCGTTTACCAAGCGAAGATGGATCGTTTCGGCAACCTGCAAAAAACGAGCACTGACAAGATCGGATTCGAAGGGCTCGCGAGTTTGATCGAGCCGTTCATATCCAAGGCAAATCTCGATATCAAGCGCAGTTTTGACCGGCATCACAGTGGAAATCCAAACGGTAAATCCATGGTGCTGATTGCCGAGGGACACACTGCAGAGGGCACTGCTACAGGTGTCACGTTTCGCTTTTTTGCAGAAGACGGCAAACTGAAACATGAAGTGTTGCACCGCCCGGAAACCGACCTGGAAAGAAAAAGCCGGCGAAAGCTGGAAGCTCAGGAGAGAATAAAAACTGATTTGTTGGCAAAAAGGCGAGGTGTGCAACCTCCGCCCATTTGCGAAACAGAAGACAGGAGCTTCATGGACAGGCTTTGCAAGTCCTACATTCAATTGGGCTGGTAAATTTGATTGTTCCCACGCACCGCGTGGGAACAATCCGGCTGTCATTTGGACAAAAACCGCATCCCTTCCTCAAGCCCGCGCAACGTCAACGGATACATCTGATCCTCGATCAGATCCCGCACGATATTGGTCGATGAGGTATAGCCCCAAGTGTCTTTCGGGTACGGGTTGATCCAGATGAGCTTCTTGTACTTCTCCATAAAGCGCTGCATCCACACGTAACCCGGCTCTTCGTTCCAGTGCTCGACACTGCCGCCGGCCTGAGTGATTTCATAAGGTGCCATGGCGGCGTCACCGATGAAGATCACTTTGTAGTCGGCGCCGTACTTGTGCAGCAGATCCTGAGTCGAAGTGCGCTCCGACGTGCGGCGCATATTGTTCTTCCACACCGATTCGTAAACGAAGTTGTGGAAGTAGAAGTACTCCAGATGTTTGAACTCGGTCTTGCAGGCCGAGAACAGTTCTTCGCAGATCTTCACGTGCGCGTCCATCGAACCGCCGATGTCGAACAGCAACAACAGCTTCACCGTGTTGCGGCGCTCGGGGCGCATCTGGATGTTCAGCAGACCGGCGTCCTTGGCGGTGTGGTCGATGGTGCCGTCGATGTCCAGCTCTTCTGCCGCGCCTTGGCGGGCGAATTTGCGCAGTCGGCGCAGGGCGACTTTGATATTGCGCGTGCCCAGTTCCACCGAGTCATCGAGGTTCTTGTACTCGCGCTGATCCCAGACTTTTACCGCTTTACCCTGACGCTTGCCGGCATCGCCGACCCGAATGCCTTCCGGGTTGAAGCCGCCGGAACCGAACGGGCTGGTGCCGCCGGTGCCGATCCACTTGTTGCCGCCGGCATGGCGTTCCTTCTGTTCTTCCAGACGCTTCTTGAACTCTTCAATCAGCTTGTCCAGGCCACCGAGGGACTGGATCTGCGCACGTTCCTCATCCGTCAGCGAGCGCTCGAACTCCTTGCGCAGCCAGTCTTCGGGAATCAGCGCCTGCAAGTGATCATCGAGTTTTTCCAGGCCATTGAAGTAGGCGCCGAACGCACGGTCGAACTTGTCGAAATGGCGTTCGTCCTTGACCAGAATCGCCCGCGACAAGTAGTAAAACTCGTCCATGTCGGCGAAGGTCACGCGCTGTTTCAGCGCGTTGATCAGGTCGAGCAACTCGCGCACCGACACCGGCACCTTGGCTGCTCGCATTTCATTGAACAGGTTGAGCAACATGGCATCAGCCTCTTAGCGGGTGCCGCGACGGCTCATGAACGCCAGGCGCTCAAGCAGTTGCACGTCCTGTTCGTTCTTCACCAACGCGCCGGCCAGCGGCGGAATGGCTTTGGTCGGATCGCGCTCGCGCAGCACCGCTTCGCCGATGTTGTCGGCCATCAGCAGTTTCAGCCAGTCAACCAGTTCCGAGGTCGACGGCTTCTTCTTCAGGCCCGGCACCTTGCGCACATCGAAGAACACGTCCAGCGCTTCGCTGACCAGATCTTTCTTGATGTCCGGGTAGTGCACGTCGACGATTCTTTGCAGGGTCGGGCGATCCGGGAAGGCGATGTAGTGGAAGAAGCAACGGCGCAGGAAAGCGTCCGGCAGCTCTTTTTCGTTGTTCGAAGTAATGATGATGATCGGGCGTTTTTTCGCCTTGATGGTCTCGTCGATCTCGTAAACGTAGAACTCCATCTTGTCGAGTTCTTGCAGCAAGTCGTTGGGGAACTCGATGTCAGCCTTGTCGATCTCGTCGATCAGCAGAATGACCCGCTCTTCAGACTCGAAAGCCTCCCAGAGCTTGCCTTTCTTCAAGTAGTTGCGCACGTCGTGGACTTTTTCATTGCCCAGTTGCGAGTCGCGCAGACGGCTGACCGCATCGTATTCGTACAGACCCTGATGGGCCTTGGTGGTGGATTTGATGTGCCAGGTGATCAACTTGGCGCCGAACGATTCGGCCAGTTGCTCGGCGAGCATGGTCTTGCCGGTGCCCGGCTCGCCCTTGACCAGCAGCGGCCGCTCCAGGGTGATGGCGGCGTTGACCGCCAGCTTCAGGTCATCGGTGGCGACGTAGGCCTGGGTGCCTTCGAACTTCATCTGCTAATCCTCGAACGGTAACGCCGACCTGACGGGCAGGGCGGGGGCGAAATAATCGGATGCCCGACTATAACGCGCAGCCCGGTCGACTGTGAACGCAGACGGCTTATTCAGTCTCTGAATGGGGCGTCACATGTTGACTCAGTCTCGGCCGATGGCCGGTATTCAGGCCTCGTTGATTTGACGATAGCCTTCAGGATGTCCACTGAATCTGTGGCGAGGGAGCTTGCTCCCGCTGGGCTGCGAAGCAGTCCCCATGTGCCTGGAGGCGCTGAATTGATGCTATCCATGAAACGACCACGCTTGGCGGCTGTTACTACACTCTCTGATTGCCGGCTTGCACTGGACTTTGTTGATGGTCGAGCGCTGACACTCGATTTGAGTCGAGATATTCAAACGTGTAAGCAGTTGCAGCCCTTGCTTGATCCCCAAGTCTTTGCGACTGCCATCTGGGGCGATAAAGGTTGGACCGTTGAATGGCCGGCCCCGGATATTCAGATTGGCGCCGATACTCTATATCTGGATGCTTTTCCAGAAATGAGCCCTAACCCGCATCCGGCTTCGGCCGCTCATACCGGGCATTGAATGCCTGTACGAAACCATTGCGCAAAATCTGCAAAAACGCTTCGAACGCGCTGATATTTTGCTGATGCACGTTGCCGCTGAGTTCGACCTTGGTGGCGAACTGGTTTTTCGCCTGGTTCTTCAGCACGGTTTCCGTGCCGCCCACCAATGCCTCCCAGACCGAGCGGAAGATGCTCTTGTTCTTGTTTTCCACGTCCTGCTGCCAGTTGAACACTTCGACGTCGCGCAGCAGCGGCTTGATGTAACCGTTGACCTGGGCCTTTTTGGCTTGGGCTTCGATCACCACGTCACCGTGGCCGGCGTTGAAGTCGAACTTGCCGTAGGCCGAGGCGAAGTCGTTCATGCGCTTGAGTTCGATGTCTTTGGCGCGCAGGCGGAATTCGAAGTCCTCGAAGTTGCTCAGAGGGTCGAACGTTGCGGTGGTTTCCAGCGGTGCATGCCCCAGCAGCAGGGCTTTGCCTTCAAAGCGGGCGTCGCGTTTGCCCTGTTTGTCGACCACGTTGGTCAGGTTGTAGATGCTTGCGTCGACATTGGTCGCGTTCATGTTCACTGGCGGTTTTGAATTGAAGTTGCGGAAATTGATGCGGCCATCGCTGATCTGCACTTCATCGAGGGTGATCGGCAGCAATTTGCCCAGTTGCTCGCGCCAGTCGGTGCCTTGACCGGTCTGCGAGTTCTGTTTGTTGGCGCCGCCATCGACGAAGTTAACCTCAGGTTTGACGAATTTCACCTGCGCCACCACAGCATGGTCGTACCACAGAGAATGCCAACTGACTGCCAGATCGATCAGCGGTGCATTGACGAAAGGCACCGGCACCTTGCCGTCGACCTTGACGATCTTCAGCCCATTGATCTTGTAGGCGCCACGCCATAGGGCCAGATCGACATCAGTGATCTGGCCCCGGTAATCGCCCATGTTCGCGAGTTTGTCGTTCAGGTAATCGCGCACCATGTAGGGCAGGGCGATGTGCAGCGCGAGCAGCAGCACAACGATTCCCGCGAAAATCCACAATGGCCAGCTGTAGCGACGTTTCATGGCAGTCATTCCCGAACGATTCAAAGCGATTGACTGTTGGCGGCCCCAGACGTTCGACCCGACTGGACTGCGATGGGCAACAGGCTTACCTTGGAACGCTGAATTCAATGCTGCATAAGGACCCAGCCATGAGCCGTATTTTTGCTGACAACGCCCATTCCATCGGTAATACGCCGCTGGTGCAGATCAACCGCATCGCGCCGCGCGGTGTGACCATTCTGGCCAAGATCGAGGGGCGCAACCCCGGTTATTCGGTCAAGTGCCGGATCGGCGCCAACATGATCTGGGACGCCGAAAGCAGCGGCAAACTCAAACCGGGCATGACCATTGTCGAGCCGACGTCGGGTAACACGGGCATTGGCCTGGCATTTGTTGCCGCTGCCCGTGGTTATAAATTGATGCTGACCATGCCGGCCTCGATGAGCATCGAACGCCGCAAGGTTCTCAAGGCTCTGGGCGCCGAACTGGTGTTGACCGAGCCGGCCAAAGGCATGAAAGGCGCAATCGAGAAGGCGGCCGAAATCGTCGCCAGCGATGCCGACAAATATTTCATGCCGGCACAGTTCGATAACCCGGCCAACCCGGCCATCCATGAAAAGACCACCGGCCCGGAGATCTGGAACGACACTGACGGTGCTGTCGATGTATTGGTTGCTGGCGTCGGTACTGGCGGAACCATCACCGGCGTCTCGCGGTATATCAAGAATACCCAGGGCAAACCGATCCTGTCGGTGGCGGTGGAGCCGATGTCGTCACCCGTGATCACCCAGGCGCTGGCCGGCGAAGAGATCAAGCCGAGCCCGCACAAGATTCAGGGGATTGGCGCCGGTTTCGTGCCGAAGAACCTGGATCTGTCAATGGTCGACCGGGTCGAGCAGGTCACCGACGACGAGTCCAAGGCCATGGCGCTGCGGTTGATGCAGGAAGAGGGGATTTTGTGCGGTATTTCCTGCGGTGCAGCGATGGCGGTAGCGGTGCGTCTGGCGGAGACGCCAGAGATGCAAGGCAAGACCATCGTCGTGATTTTGCCTGATTCGGGCGAACGTTATCTGTCGAGCATGTTGTTCAGCGATCTGTTCACTGAGCAGGAGACTCAGCAGTAATCCAGTTGATTCAGGTCAGCCAGGGTTCAGGATCGTTATGCTAATAAATGCTTTGTTGCGCAATTCTTAACACTGAATCTTGTGTCAGGCGGGTTTTTCCCGAAGCCGGTAGTGTTTATCATGGCCGGCTGCCATGCCGGGTAAAAGGCATTGCGCAGCGTTGTCTTTATTCAAGGAGTTGTTGATGACCTTTTCGTTTGCCGCCAAGGCGTTTGTGCTGCTGCTCTTTTTGGGCAGCACACTCTATGTGCATTTGCGCGGCAAGGCGCGTTTGCCGGTTCTGCGTCAGTTCGTCAACCACTCGGCGCTGTTCGCCCCGTACAACGCCTTGATGTACCTGTTCTCCGGCGTACCGTCCAAGCCTTATCTGGATCGCAGCAAATTCCCGGAGCTGGACGTGCTGCGTGATAACTGGGAAACCATTCGCGACGAAGCCATGCACCTGTTCGATGAAGGCTACATTCGCGCGGCGGAAAAGAACAACGACGCCGGTTTCGGTTCGTTCTTCAAGAAGGGCTGGAAGCGTTTCTACCTCAAGTGGTACGACAAACCGCTGCCATCGGCCGAAACCCTGTGTCCGAAAACCGTGGCGCTGGTCAGTGCAATTCCCAACGTCAAAGGCGCGATGTTTGCGCTGTTGCCGGGTGGCAGCCACTTGAACCCGCATCGCGATCCTTTTGCCGGCTCGCTGCGCTATCACCTCGGCCTGTCGACGCCAAACTCCGACGATTGCCGGATCTTTGTTGATGGTCAGGTTTATGCCTGGCGTGACGGCGAAGATGTGATGTTCGACGAGACCTACGTGCACTGGGTCAAGAATGAAACCGACAAAACCCGCGTGATCCTGTTCTGCGACGTCGAGCGTCCGCTGAGCAACCGTCTGATGACTCGCATCAACCGCTCGATCAGCGCCTGGCTCGGCCGTGCCACCGCACCGCAGAACCTCGACGATGAACGCGTTGGCGGGATCAATCAGGCCTACGCCTGGAGCAAGAGCTTCAGTGACAAGTTCAGTGGCGTGGTCAAACAGTGGAAACGCCGTCATCCGAAGGCTTACCGCGTGATGCGGCCGGTGCTGGCAGTGGCGGTGTTGACGTTGTTGGGGTATTGGCTGTTTGGTTAAGGCTGATTCGCAGGCAATAAAAAACCGCTCCTTGTGAGCGGTTTTTTATTGCCTGCGAATCAGCGCCGCCCAGCGAGAACGTTGGGTTCATCTACGTCAATGCCATCGACAAGAACCTGCAGAAATCGTTGCTGGTTGGTGGATAACACTAAATCCCCCAGCTTTTCATCGGCTTTGCGTGATCCCTTTTTCGAGGGGGCTCGTTTAACAACCTTACGCATTTTTTTGCCCTCGCTGATCATTAATTGAACAGTTTTCACAATACTTTACCCTCCACTGCGAGCACAAGCCGGCCATCCAAATCAAATGTGAAGCCGAGCTGTCTATATTTCGGAATGGCTCCTTGCATGGGCTCCTGAACTTCAATCAATCTGCTGCCAATAATTTGGGCAAATTCGTCAATGGCCAGCATCGCCAACGCCGCGATACGGTTTTTAAGTGGATGCGCTTCCCCTGGCCTTCCCTCTAGCCGCACGATTCGAATTCGCTGACGGCTATTGTTTGGAATGACAAAACACAGCCCGCAGAGCTCTTGTTCAAACCAGATCGCGACATCCAGAGACAAGGGTTCTCGGGTCTTCCAGGTGGCGACATCTCCCCAGGAAAAATGCGGGTTATCCCAAAGCTCAAAAGCACTCATTGCCTGAGCATCGATGGCTTCGAAGCGTACTTTCGAAAAGTCTGCTCCCTCATGAAAAAGCATTTTCTTGGTGGTGATACTAGCCGCCTTTCTCGCCTCTGACCGATACAACTGATAGCGCAGATAACTCCGTTCCCTTGGCATATGATTTCGAGCATTCCATGTCTCCCCATCGATAGGTGTAGCCGTTGCTCAACAGCCTATTCAGCTCTCATGGATCCGTCGCTACTGGCCCTTTGTCCAAATCATTGCAATCCATGTCCCACGCTGGTTATAGTCGGCGCTCGTGAGTCGTATGCCTCACCTTCCACACTCTCAAAAAAGATCTGCGCCAATGCCTGCATCCCTCATCAACGCGGTAGTCGATTCAGCGGTCAACGCTGTCGTGGTGCCGTGCGGGAATCAGCAGCCCAAGCAGATCAGTCATTACCCCCCACCTGTCAGTAGCACGCCGGTGTGCGCAGTCGTATCACCGCCGGGCGTTGGCGTTTCGGGCTGATCAGCACTGTCTGCTGAGTCCTGCCGCCCGCCAGAAAAACCTACTGAATTTCAGCTTCGGCTGAGTTGGCTTCTTGCCTGACTACAGGTGGTATTCATGTTTGTCCTGTCGAAAAAATCCGCGCTCGCGGCCGCGTCCACGAGCCTGTTCGTTCTGCTGTGGAGCAGCGGGGCGATCTTCTCCAAATGGGGTCTGGCCCATGCTTCCCCGTTTGCCTTTCTGCTGATTCGCTTCGCGATTGCCTTGTGCGGGCTGGTGTTGCTGGCGCCGTTGCTCAAATTGAAGTTGCCCAAGGGCGGGCGGCCAATGCTGTTTGCGATCGCCACGGGCGTGGTGTTGTTGGGGGCCTATCAGATTTTCTATCTATTGGCGCTCAACACCAAAGTCACCCCCGGTGTGATGGCGACCATCATGGGTGTGCAGCCGATTCTCACCGTGGTCTTGATGGAACGGCAACGCTCGGCCAGCCGGATGTTCGGTCTGGCGCTGGGGCTGGCGGGGCTGATCATGGTGGTTTACCAGGGCATCGGTCTGGCCGGGATGTCCTGGGCGGGGATGCTGTTCGGGTTGCTGGCGCTGGCGAGCATGACGCTGGGCTCGATCATGCAGAAACGCATCACCGACAATCCCCTCGGCACGCTGCCGGTGCAGTATCTGGCCGGGCTGTTGTTGTGCGGGATCTTCGTGCCGTTTCAGCCGTTCCATTTTGAACACAGCACAGGTTTTATCGTGCCGGTCTTGTGGATGGGGCTGGTGGTTTCGGTGCTGGCGACGTTGTTGCTATATCGGTTGATCGCGCGGGGCAATCTGGTGAATGTCACCAGTCTGTTCTATCTGGTGCCGGCGGTGACGGCGGTGATGGACTATCTGATTTTCGACAATCGCCTGGCAGCGTTGAGTGTGCTGGGGATGTTGTTAATTGTGGTCGGTCTGGCATTTGTGTTTCGTGAAAGGGGGTAATAGATCATCAGGTGGCGGCTTTTAGGCCGCCGATCGCGAGCAGGCTCACTCCTACAGGGGAACGCATTCCAATTGTAGGAGTGAGCCTGCTCGCGATAGCCTTTTTGGCAACAGCACTAATTTATCGGGCCGGCACCTCAGCCGGTTTCACCACCGCCGGCTTCAAAACCAGCCACAGCGCAATCGCGATCAACACCCCGCCATAGATGTGCGCCATCGATAACGGCTCATCCAGCAACAACGCCCCCCACAACACGCCGAACGGCGGAATCATGAAGGTCACCGTCATCGACTTCACCGGACCGATCGAGCTGAGCAGGCGGAAGTAAATGATGTAGGCAAACGCCGTGCAGCCAAGACCCAGGCCCAACAGCGACAGCCAGACATTCCAGCCGCCCCAACTGACCGGCGGTGACGTGATCACGCTGTAGCCGAACAACGGCAACAGGAACAACGTCGCACCGAGCATGCTGCCCAGCGCCGACAATCGGCTGTCCAGTCCACCGGCCTGATCCAGCCAGCGCCGCGCGAGGAAACCGGCAAAACCATAACAAGTGGTCGCCAGCAAGCAGGCGAGGGCGCCCATCAACAGCTGCATGTCAAATGCCACGGGACCGGCGCGGGTCAGCACGCCAACGCCTAACAGACCGAGGAACACCCCGCCCAGTTTGGCTGCGGTGAGTTTTTCACTGAAGAACAACCCGCCAATCAGCACGCCCATTAGCGGCGTGGTGGCATTGAAAATCGCCGAATAGCCGGCTGGCAATACCTGGGCCGCGACCGAGTACAGTGTCGCCGGAATGCCTGAGTTGATCACGCCCAGCAGCATCACGGTTTTCAGTTTGCCTTTGAAATCCCAGCGCACGCGCATCAGCCCGAGGATTACCAGCAAACCTGCAGCCGCAATCGACACGCGAAGGAACCCGGTCGGGATCGTGCCAATCACCGGCGCAATAATGCGCATGAACAGAAAACTTGCGCCCCAGATGGCCGCCAGCGACAACATACGGAAAATATCGACAGGGCTCACGACGGGTCTCCTTCCTTGATCGGGACGAGAGTGTTGCCGAGCGCCCTGACGAAGGCAACCGCTATTCGGGCATGCAACTTATCGGTCAGATCACAAAGCGTGTCACCAGACTGTTGAGGTCCACGGCCAGACGCGACAGTTCCTGGCTTGCAGCCGAGGTCTGAGTGGCGCCAGCGGCGGTCTGCGTTGAGAGGTCACGGATGGTCACCAGATTCTGATCGACCTCGCGCGCCACCAAGGCCTGCTGCTCGGCCGCGCTGGCGATCACCAGGTTGCGTTGGTTGATCTGCGAGATCGACGCGGTGATTTTTTCCAGTGCCTGCCCGGCACTGTTGGCGCGGCGCAGCGTCTGACCCGCCTGCTCGGCACTGCTCTGCAAAGCGCCAACGGTCGCCCCGGTGCCTTGCTGGATGCTGCTGATCATCAGCTCGATTTCTTCGGTGGAATTCTGCGTGCGTTGCGCCAGCGAACGGACTTCGTCCGCGACCACGGCAAAACCGCGCCCGGCTTCACCGGCGCGCGCCGCTTCGATCGCCGCATTGAGCGCCAACAGATTGGTCTGCCCGGCAATCCCGCGAATCACCTCCAGCACTTTGCTGATGTCCTGTGCCTGCGTGGCCAGGCCCTCGGCTTGTGCGGAAGCACCGAGTACCGCATCGACCAGTTGCTGAATCGAACTGATGGTTTCGCTGACCTGTACGTGGCCGTGCTTGCTGTCCTCGTTCGACGCGGCAGACGCCTCGGCGCTGGACACCGCGTTGGCGGCGACTTCGTCCACCGCCGTGCTCATCTCGGTGACCGCGGTGGCGGCTTGTTCAATCTGATCGTTCTGCTGCTGCAGGCCGCGGGTGCTTTGCTCCATCACCGAACTCATTTCCTCGGCAGCGGAAGCCAGTTGCTGTGCCGATTCGCTGATACCGCGAATGGTCGAGCGCAGATTGCCCTGCATCTCGGCCAAGGCATGGAGCAGCTGCGACGCCTCATCCTTCCCGGTGCTGGTGATCTGTCCGCTGAGATCACCGGCAGCAATGCGCCGCGCGACATCCAGTGCCTGATTGATCGGGGTGGTGATGCTGCGGGTCAGCAGCCAGGCCAATAACAAGGTGGCAATCAGGGCGACCACGATGATCGACGTGACGATCCACAATGCCTGCTGATACATCGCCGCAGCGGCTTTGGCGGCGGCATCCGCACCTTGTTGGTTGAGGCTGATCATCTGCTCCAGCGTCTTATCGAGCACAGTGCCCTGCGGCGCCAGTTCATTGCTCAAACGCGTGGCAGCCTGCTCGTTCTGCCCCGCGTCAATCTGGCTGACAATCTGATCGAGAATGCTCAGGTATTTGCCGATGGCCGCGTTCAAGCCGTCGAGCATCGCCTGTTCCTGATCACTGGCGATCAAGGCTTTGTGATCGTTGAGGCGTTTGAGCAACTCCTCGCGTTGCGCCTTGAGGATATTTTTGCTTCGGTCGCGCACCGCAGGCTGGGAGTTGGTGATCAGACGCAACGATTCGAGACGGATGCTGGCGATGTTCGCCGCCGCGTCATGAATGCTCTCGATGCTGGGCATCCATGACTCTTCGATCACCGCTGCACTTTCGCGCAGGGTTTTCATCTGGCCCAGACCGAACAGGCCGACCACCACCAGCAGACTGGCCAAAACGGCAAAGCTCAAACTGGCGCGCAAACCTATGCGCAGATTCCGGATAGACATCAGTGTGCTCCTTGATCTTTGAAGGGGGGGAGGTCGTCCTCGTCAGCGAGGATCTTGTTATGAGGCGGGTAATGGCGGGCTGTATATCAAAGTGCCACTATTTTGGTAAGACCAATCTGGAGTCGTTGCTGACGATCCGCGTAGTTGCAGCAAAGCCACGGACTAGAAGCGTGCATTGGGTCTTGGATCCGAAACCCAGAGAATTCACGGGCTGGCGCAGGGCGGCGAGAAGAACCGCTCAGGCGTTAACTGACCGAACGGTTGATTAAAAAAACTTTGCCAAAACGCTGATGGCGTACAACCCCGGCGCAGATTTGGCAGAAATTGCACTTCACCTGTGTGCGCATCCGTGGCTAAGCTCAGGCACAGATTTCCAAACGCACGCCGAGGTCTCATCTATGCCGCAGCAATGGCCAGCCACCGACATCGCCCGCATGATCCTCGATGGCTTTGACGATTACCGCGAGCATTTCCGGCGCATCACCGACGGTGCCCGTGAGCGCTTCGAGCAGGCGCGCTGGCAGGAGACGCAAACGGCGTCGGCGGCGCGGATCAATCTCTATGAAGAAAAGGTCGGCGAAACCATCGCCCGTCTGCGCGAATACTTCGACGATGAGACGCTGATGAATGTCAGCTGCTGGCCGCTGGTGAAAAGCGCCTACATCAGCGTCATCGACCTGCGCTTCGACGATGAGCTGTCCGAGACCTGGTACAACTCGATTTTCTGCGGTCTGTTCAGCCATGACCTGATCAGCGACGGCTGCATGTTCATCCACACCACACGCCCGAGTCTGCGCCGTGCCCGCGCCGCGCAGACCCGTACCTACAAACCGCAAGGGCAATTGTCGGGGATGCTCGCGAGCATTTTTGCCGACTATCGCTTCAGCGAGGATTACGCCGATCTGCCCGGCGACTTGCTTCGCCTCGAAGCGCAGCTGCGCGAGAACCTGCCGGACTGGGTGTGCAAAGACCCGGAACTCAGCGTCGAGCTGTTTTCCTCGGTGCTGTACCGCAACAAGGGCGCGTACCTGGTCGGGCGCATTTACACCCGCGACGAGCAATGGCCGTTGGTGATCCCGCTGCTGCACCGCGAAGGGCGCGGGATCCAGATCGATGCGCTGATCACCGACGAAGCCGACGTGTCGATCATCTTCTCGTTCACCCGTTCGTACTTCATGGTCGATGTGCCGGTGCCGGCGGAATTCATCGGTTTCCTGCGGCGCATCCTGCCGGGCAAGCACATCGCCGAGCTGTACACCTCGATCGGCTTCTACAAGCATGGTAAATCCGAGTTCTACCGCGCACTGATCAATCACCTGGCCAACACCGATGACCAGTTCATCATGGCCCCGGGCGTGCGCGGCATGGTCATGAGCGTGTTCACCCTGCCGGGTTTCAACACCGTGTTCAAAATCATCAAGGACCGTTTTTCGCCGTCGAAAAACGTCGACCGCGCCACGGTGATCGAGAAGTATCGGCTCGTAAAAAGCGTCGACCGGGTAGGGCGCATGGCCGATACCCAGGAGTTCGCCGATTTCCGTTTTCCGCTGAGCAAGTTTGATCCGGCGTGTCTTGAGGAATTGCTGGAAGTCGCGCCATCGACAGTCTCGGTCGAGGGCGAGACGGTATTGATCCGCCACTGCTGGACCGAACGGCGGATGACCCCGCTCAATCTGTATCTGGAAAACGCCAATGACGCACAGGTGCGCGAGGCGCTGGAGGATTACGGTCTGGCGATCAAGCAACTGGCGGCGGCGAATATCTTTCCAGGCGACATGTTGTTGAAAAACTTTGGCGTCACCCGGCATGGGCGGGTGGTGTTTTATGACTATGACGAGATTTGTTTCCTGACCGAGGCCAACTTCCGCCACATCCCCGCGCCGCGTACACCGGAGGACGAAATGGCGTCCGAGCCGTGGTACTCGATCGGGCCGCTGGATGTGTTTCCCGAGGAGTTTCCACCGTTTCTGTTTGCCGATTCGGGGCAGCGCAAGTTGTTCGATCAGTTGCATGGCGAGTTGTATAACGCCGATTACTGGAAGAGCCTGCAGGAGGCGATTCGGGCGGGGAAAGTCATTGATGTCTTCCCGTATCGGCGTAAAGGGTTGGATAACGAATAAGCCAGAAACCCTCACCCCAACCCTCTCCCAGAGGGAGAGGGGGCCGACCGAGGTGTCTTGCGTCAAGCATCGACCTGAAAGAGCTTGGCGATTATGGATTCGGTGATGCGCGTTCAGGTCGGCGAGGCTGGCAAAGTTGACTCGGTCGGTCCCCTCTCCCTCCGGGAGAGGGCTAGGGTGAGGGCAGCAATCCCCCTGACACGCCACAAATCCGCCAAATCTGCGACAATCCGCCCCCTGCATAAATAGACGACCGAATTGCCTACCCGATGACCGACGAATCGCCCTCCATCGACAAACTGCTGAAAAACCTCGATCACGCCATGCTCGCCGACCGTCACCGGCTGCGGCGGCAGTTGCTTGAGCTGCGCAAGAAACCCGACGAGGCCAAACTGGCCCAGTGGGTGACGCGCATGCAGGCGTCCTGTGATCAGGTGCTGGCCCGCCGTGCCAGCCTGCCGGTGATTCGTTACGACGACAGTCTGCCGATCGCCGCCAAGCGTGACGAGATCAAAAAGGCGCTGGAAAAACACCAGGTGCTGATCATCGCCGGCGAAACCGGCTCGGGTAAAACCACCCAGTTGCCGAAGATCTGTCTGGAAATCGGTCGCGGCCAGCACGGTCTGATCGGCCACACCCAGCCACGTCGCATCGCTGCACGCAGCGTCGCCAGCCGGGTCGCCGAAGAACTCGCTACGCCGCTCGGTGCGCTGGTCGGCTATCAGGTACGTTTCGAGGATCAGAGCGATTCCAACACCCTGATCAAGCTGATGACCGACGGTATTCTGCTCGCGGAAACCCAAAATGATCGCTATCTCGAACGCTACGACACGATCATCGTCGACGAAGCCCACGAACGCAGCCTCAACATCGATTTCCTGCTCGGCTACCTGAAAACCCTGCTGCCGCGTCGCCCGGATCTGAAAGTCATCATCACTTCGGCGACCATCGATCTGGAGCGCTTTTCCAAGCACTTCGACGACGCGCCGATCGTTGAAGTCTCCGGTCGTACCTTCCCGGTGGACACCTGGTATCGCCCGCTGACGTTGGAGCAGGACGAAGAGGGCAACCGCGTCGAGGATGACCTGACGGTGGATCAGGCGATCCTCGCGACCCTCGATGAAATCGCCGCTTACGAGCGCAGCGAACGTCGCAGCCCCGGTGATGTGCTGGTGTTCTTGCCAGGTGAGCGCGAGATTCGCGATGCTGCCGACATGCTGCGCAAGGCTCAGCTCAAACACACTGAAATCCTGCCGCTGTACGCGCGCCTGTCGCCGGCCGAACAGCAGCGGATTTTCCAGTCGCACCCGGGCCGTCGCGTGGTGCTGGCGACCAACGTTGCCGAAACCTCGCTGACGGTGCCGGGCATCCGCTACGTGATCGACAGCGGCACCGCGCGCATCAGCCGTTACAGCTATCGCGCCAAGGTCCAGCGTCTGCCGATCGAGGCGATTTCCCAAGCCAGTGCCAATCAGCGTAAAGGTCGCTGCGGCCGGGTCGAGCCGGGCATTTGCATTCGGCTGTACAGCGAAGAAGATTTTAATGGGCGCCCGGAGTTCACCGATCCGGAAATTCTGCGCACCAACCTCGCGGCGGTTATTTTGCAGATGCTGCATCTGCGCCTCGGCGAAATCACCGCGTTCCCGTTTATCGAGCCGCCGGACGGCAAGGCGATCAGCGACGGTTTCAACCTGCTGCAAGAACTCTCGGCGGTGGACCGCAACAGCCAGTTGACCCCGCTCGGTCGCCAGTTGGCGCGCTTGCCGGTCGACCCGCGCATGGGCCGTATGCTGCTCGAAGCGGCCAAGCTCGGTAGCTTGCAGGAAGTGCTGATTGTCGCCAGTGCCATGTCGATTCAAGACCCGCGCGAGCGTCCGCCGGAACGTCAGCAAGCGGCCGATCAGGCCCACGCGCAATGGAAGGATGTCGATTCGGATTTCGCCGGTTTGGTAAATCTGTGGCGTGGTTTTGAAGAGCAACGCCAATCGCTGACTGCGAGTCCGCTGCGCAACTGGTGCCGCAAGAACTTCCTCAACTATCTGCGTCTGCGCGAGTGGCGCGATTCCCATCGGCAGTTGAGCCTGATCTGCCGCGACATGCAGTTGAGTCTGAATAAAGAACCGGCGGATTATCCGAAACTGCACAAAGCGGTGCTGGTCGGCCTGCTGAGCCAGATCGGTCAGAAAACCGAAGATGGCGATTACCTCGGCGCACGTCAGCGGCGTTTCTGGATTCATCCGTCGTCGGGCATTGGCAAGAAGCGTCCGCAATGGCTGATGACCGCCGAACTGGTGGAAACCACCAAGCTTTACGCGCGCATGGTCGCCAAGATTGATGCCGACTGGATCGAGCCGCTGGCCGGGCACCTGATCAAGAAAAACCACTTCGAACCGCACTGGGAGAAGAAGCGCGGCCAGGTCGTGGCGTTCGAACAGATCACCCTGTTCGGGCTGATCGTGGTCGGCCGCCGCCCGGTGCATTACGGCCCGGTGGATCCGGTGGTTTCGCGAGAGCTGTTTATCCGCGAAGGTCTGGTGCGTGGCGAGATTCAGTCCAGAGCCAAGTGTCTGAGCGCCAACAAACAACTGCTGGAACAGCTCGACGAACTGGAAGCCAAGGCTCGTCGCCGCGACATTCTCGCCGACGAAGAAACCTTGTATGCGTTCTACGATGCGCGGCTGCCGGCGGAGATTCACCAGACCGCGACCTTCGACAGTTGGTATCGCATCAACAGCCAGAAGAACCCGCAACTGCTGATCATGCGCGAAGAGGACGTACTGGCCCGCGAGGCCAGTGAAGTCACTGCGCGCGATTACCCGGACACGCTGCACATCGGCGATCTGGAGCTGGCGCTGACCTATCACTTCGAACCCAATCACCCGCGCGACGGCGTGACCCTGCGCGTGCCGGCACCGCTGTTGCCGATGCTGCCGCCGGAGCGCTTGGAGTGGCTGGTGCCGGGGATGATCGAGGCCAAGTGCATCGCCCTTGTGCGCAACCTGCCGAAAGCGCTGCGCAAGAATTTTGTGCCGGTGCCGGACTTCATCAAGGCTGCCTTGCAGCGCATGACCTTTGCCGAGGGTTCGTTGCCGCAAGCGCTCGGTCGCGAACTGCTGCGCATGACTGGCGCGCGGGTCAGCGACGAGGCGTGGGCCGAAGCTGAGCAAGGCGTCGAGGGGCATCTGCGGATGAACCTGGAAATCGTCGACGGCCAGGGCAAGTTCCTCGGTGAAGGTCGCGATCTGGCCGAATTGACCGCGCGGTTTGCCGAAGCCAGTCAGGCCGCGTTGGCGGTGCCGCAGAGCGCGAAAAGCCAGCAACCGGTGGAGGCGAAAGTCTTCGCGCCGGTGGCGGAAAAGACTCAACAGAAGATCGCCGGGCTATCGATGACGGTGTATCCGGCGCTGGTCGAAGAGGGCGGCACGGTCAAGGAAGGGCGCTTCTCGACCCCGGCCGAAGCCGAGTTCCAGCATCGTCGTGCCTTGCAGCGGTTGTTGATGCAGCAACTGGCGGAGCCGGCCAAGTTTCTGCGCGGCAAGTTGCCGGGGCAGACTGAATTGGGCCTGCTCTATCGCGAACTGGGCCGGGTTGATGCGCTGGTTGAAGACATTCTCCTGGCCAGCCTCGACAGCTGCATTCTTGAAGGTGAAGACCCACTGCCCCGTGACGGTGCCGGGTTGGCGGCGTTGGCCGAGCGCAAACGCGGCAGTTGGACCGAGCACGCCGAGCGCGTGGCCCGGTTGACGCTGGAGATTCTCAAGCTCTGGCACGGTCTGCAAAAACGCTTCAAGGGCAAGATCGATCTGGCGCAAGCCGTGGCGCTGAATGACATCAAGCAGCAGATCAATAATCTGGTTTACCCGGGGTTTGTCCGCGAGACGCCGATGCAGTGGCTCAAGGAGTTGCCGCGTTACCTGAAAGCGGTCGAGCAGCGTTTCGAAAAGCTCGGTGCGCAGGTGCAGAAGGATCGCGTCTGGAGCGGCGAACTTGCCGGCCTCTGGGCGCAATACCAGACCCGCGCAGCGAAACATGCGCAGGAAGGCAAACGCGACCCGCAACTTGAGCTGTACCGCTGGTGGCTGGAGGAATACCGGGTGTCGCTGTTCGCCCAGCAATTGGGCACCAAGGTCCCGATCTCCGACAAACGCCTGAACAAACAGTGGAGCCAGGTCGAACCCTGACCTTGAGCCGCACGCCATCCCCTGTGGGAGCGAGCCTGCTCGCGAAAGCGGTGTGTCAAACAAGAATCTGGTGACTGACACTCCCCCTTCGCGAGCAGGCTCGCTCCCACATTGGGATTTGGGTTGTGCTTGAGAAAGGCGCCAAAAGTCCACGTTTATGGCAAACTTCGCGACCATAAACGCCGGTTTCGCGACCCAGAGCCTTCGGCCGTGGTGCGAGACGGAATAAAGCGATGCCAGGTTTGCGTCCCCCGGATGGGAATAGACCCTTTGTGTGTTGGTACGACGGTTCCAGCACTTTCTGCCTGAACAGATTAGAGAAACGACCATGCATAACGTCGTCATCAGCGGCACCGGCCTGTACACCCCGGCCAACAGCATCTCCAACGAAGAGCTGGTGCAGTCTTTCAATACCTACGTCGCCCAGTTCAACGCCGACAACGCCGACGCGATCGCCAGCGGCGAAGTCCAGGCCCTGACCGAATCCAGCGCTGCGTTTATCGAAAAGGCTTCCGGCATCAAGAGCCGCTTTGTCATGGACAAGGACGGCATCCTCGATCCACAACGCATGGCTCCGCGCCTGCCGGAGCGTTCCAACGACGAATGGTCGGTGCTCTGCCAGATGGCCATCGGCGCAGCCGAACAGGCCCTGCAGCGCGCCGGCAAAACCGCCGCTGACATCGACGGCGTGATCGTCGCCTGCTCCAACCTGCAGCGCGCCTACCCGGCCATCGCCATCGAAGTCCAGGAAGCCTTGGGCATTCAGGGCTTCGGTTTCGACATGAACGTGGCTTGCTCCTCGGCCACCTTCGGCATCCAGGCTGCGGCCAACAGCGTGCAACTGGGCCAGGCCCGGGCAATCCTGATGGTCAACCCGGAAGTCTGCACCGGGCACTTGAACTTCCGCGACCGCGACAGCCACTTCATCTTCGGCGATGCCGCGACTGCGGTGATCATCGAGCGCGCTGACACCGCGACGTCCAAGCACCAGTTCGATGTAGTCAGCACCAAACTGCTGACCAAGTTCTCCAACAACATCCGCAACAACTTCGGCTTCCTCAACCGCGCAGCGGAAGAGGGCATCGGTGCCCGCGACAAGCTGTTCGTGCAGGAAGGCCGCAAGGTGTTCAAGGATGTCTGCCCGATGGTTGCCGAACTGATCGGCGAGCATCTGCAAGAGAACCAGCTCAACGTCGGCGACGTGAAGCGCTTCTGGCTGCACCAGGCCAACCTGAGCATGAACCATCTGATCGTGCGCAAACTGCTCGGCCGCGAAGCCACCGAAGAAGAAGCGCCGGTGATCCTCGACACATACGCCAACACCAGCTCTGCAGGCTCGGTGATTGCTTTCCACAAATATCAGGACGATCTGGCTGCCGGTTCGCTGGCGGTGTTGAGTTCGTTCGGTGCGGGCTATTCGATCGGCAGCGTGATTCTGCGCAAGCGTTGAAAATTGGTTTAATTTCCTCTTAATCGCGCCGACCTTTCCTACATCCGAATCGGCTCAAACGCTGTAATTTTTCGGAAATGGCGGCAGGTGAAGACCTGTCGCCGTCATTTTCGGAATCGGCACAAGGAAATTTTTGGATGGCGGCTGACGACACCCAACTGCTTGCGCGCCTGCTGGCAGGTGAACAACAGGCTTTCAAGGAACTGGTGACGACGTATCAGAGCGCCATGCGCGCCGTGGCGTATGCCATTGTCGGCCAGCGCCACGTTGAAGAAGTGGTGCAGGACGCTTGGCTATCGGTGGTGCGCCATATTGCCAGTTTCGAAGGTCGCTCCAGTCTCAAGACCTGGCTGTTGACCATCACCGCCAACTCGGCGAAAAGTCGCTATAAACAAAATCGCCGGGAAGTGTTGATGGATGATTTGCCATCGCCCCATGGCACGATCGACGACGACCGCTTTTCTCCCGGTGACGGCCATTGGCTGGTCGCCCCCTTCGCCTGGCACCAGGACACGCCGGAAGCGCTGCTGACCGAGAGCGAATTGCGCGAATGTCTGGAGCACACCCTGTTGAATCTGTCGGAACTGCAAAGCAGTGTTTTGCTGCTGCGTGAGCGTCAGGGGCTGGAGCTTGAAGAGATCTGTAATCTTCTGGAGATCTCGCTCTCCAATGTCCGTGTGCTGCTGCATCGTGCGCGGCTGAAAGTCTTCGCGACCGTGGAGCATTTTGAGGAGACCGGAGAATGCTGACCTGTAAGGAACAAGTGGCGCGCTCCAGCGATTATCTCGATGGCCAACTGAGCTTTCGCGAAAAGTGGATGGTGCGTCATCACCTGATGTTTTGCCCGAACTGCCGGCGTTTCATTCGCCAGATGCGTTTGATGCAAGCCACATTGAAGGCGATGCCGGAGAAACCGGAAGAAGGCGTCGATGCCTTGGCTGAACGCCTGGCCGAGCAACGACGAAAAGATAATCCCCTGTAGGAGCTGTCGAGTGAAACGAGGCTGCGATCTTTTGATCTTTTTCAAGATCAAGATCAAAAGATCGCAGCCTTCGGCAGCTCCTACAGGGGATTTTCGCATCCTGCAGAAATAGCCCGGCGCGAGCGAAACGAACGGATGATGGGGATCGTCCCGCCCGCACCGGGCTATAAGAGAGTCAGTTGCAAGCGCCAAGTCTCAAGCTGCAAGTAATGCTTTGACTTGCAGCTTGAGGCTCGAAGCTTGCAACTGCTGTTTTTAGAACTTGGCTTCGGCGTCCAGCTGTAAGGTGTTGGCGTCAGCGTCACGCTGGGTACGGCTGGCGAAGTCGGCCTTGGTCAGGAAGTACGTAGCGCCAATGGCGAAGTTCTTGTCGATGTCGTAACCGACCTTGAACTTGTGACCACGGGAACCGGTGGTGCCGTTGGCGAAGTCGGAGTCGGTGAAGGCGCCGACCACGGCGTTGCGCTGCACGTCACGATAGTTGTAATCGAGGTTCAGGCCGAAGACTTTCGACTTGGCGCCCAACAGCCACGCGGTGTCCTGATCGGTCACGGCATCATTGTTCTTCACGTATTGACCGTAGAACGACAGTGGCATCGGCAGACCGCCAATGTCGACCTGGCTGAACCCTTCATACAGACGGAATTCGTTGTTGGCCGAGTTGCCATTGACCGCCAGCGCACACGGCGTGGAAGTGCCGGTGCAGCGGCTGTCTTCGTCGTTCTGGTAGGCGTAGACGCTGCCGCCCACAGTCACTTTCAGGTTGTCGGTGATGTTGAAGCGGCTACCCAACTGGCCAGCGGTCAGACGCAGGTCGTGACGGAATTGCACGCCATCGCCGTCAACGTTGTCCTTGAGGTTGTAGTTACCCAGGCTGCCGAACAGTTCGGCGCTGCTGCCCAACGGGTATTTGTAAGTAACGGCCAGACCTTCCGGGTTGATGTCGCTGTCCCAGATCACGTCGCCCATGCTGACCCACGGCTGAAGCATCTTGCCGCCGATGATGTGCAGGTTCTTGATCTGATCCGGGTGGTAGTCGATGTAGCCCAGGTCGAGCCAGATCTGCTTCTTGTCGAAGTAGTTGTCCTGATCCTGGTTGGTGGAACGGGCATCGTCGCCGCCGCCGGTGGCGATACGGATGCCGGTGTCGACCTGTGGGTTGATCTCGGTGTAGGCGCCCAGACGGGCACGGATGCGCTGACGGTCCTTGTCGCGGCCGCCGTTGTTCGGTTCGCCGTCGATCTTGATGGTTTCCTGACGAATACGCACGTCACCCTTGAACTGGGTCTTCGCGGCCCAGGCCAGTTTCTGGTCGAAAGCGCTTTGCTCGTTGCTCTTCTTCGCGACAGCCGCGACTTGTTCGTTGGTCTCTTGCTGCGCCTGCTGCGCGATTTGCTGAGCCTTCTGATCCTTGGCCAGTTCAGTTTGCAGTTCGATGTACTGCGCCTGGGAAATGGAACCGTTAGCCTTGAGCATGTCGAGCAGTTTGGCGTCGACTGCGGCACTGGCCGGAACACTCATGGCCAGCAACAGGCCGCCACACAGGGCCGCCGCAGTTTTCGTGGAAGCAAGACGCATAGCAATCTCCGAAGATGAGAGGGATGGCTGAACCATCCCGGGCACAACCGACGATTTGGACGTCGGAAAACAGTGTCCGGGTAGAACCCGGCGCTCTAAAAACAGGCGCCAGTATCGCGATGGTTTATGACAGAGCAGTGGCACAGTGATGGCAGGTTGATGACGATATCGATTCGCCCTGAACTATTGATCCAGAGCGCTGTCGGCCGATTGCGGGTGTGCAATGCCGCGCAATCGGCGATACTCGCCGGGCGCTGAAGTCCTGTTGTGGAGAGCTTGTTGATGCCGTTGCAACGCCTGCAAAACCTGTCGGAAATCGCCTCGGCAAGCTGGGATGCGCTGGTGCCTGAAAGCCAGCCGTTTCTGCGCCACGCTTTTCTCAGTGCACTGGAGGACAGTGGTAGCGTTGGCCCCCACACTGGCTGGCAACCTGAGCATTTGCTGCACATCGAAGATGATCGACTGATCGCCGCGTTACCCAGTTATCGCAAGTGGCATTCCTACGGCGAGTACGTGTTCGATCACGGCTGGGCCGATGCCTGCGCCCGTGCCGGCATCGATTACTACCCCAAGCTTTTGACGGCTGTGCCGTTCAGTCCGGTGAGCGGCCCGCGCCTGTTGGCGGCCAATGTCGAAGACGGTTTCGAACTGCTCAAGAGCCTGCCGGGTTATCTGGAAATCGAAGGGCTTTCCAGCGCGCACATCAATTTCACCGACGCTTTCACTGATGCGGCGATGGCCGAACAACCGGGCTGGCTGCAACGCATCGGCTGTCAGTATCACTGGCAGAATCGCGGGTATCGTGACTTCCAGGATTTCCTCGATGTACTCAGTTCGCGCAAGCGCAAACAGATGCGCAAGGAGCGCGAGCAAGTGGCGGGACAGGGCTTTGAGTTCGAATGGCTGGAGGGGCGCGAGCTGGACGAGGCGCAGTGGGATTTTGTCTACGCCTGCTACGCCAACACCTACGCGGTGCGACGCCAGACGCCGTATCTGACGCGGGAGTTTTTCAGCCTGCTGGCCGAGCGCATGCCCGAGGCAATCCGCGTAGTGCTAGCGAAACAGGGCTCACGGCCGGTGGCGATGGCGTTAAGTCTGGTCGGGGGCGACAGTTTCTACGGCCGCTATTGGGGATGTCTGGCGGAGTTTGATCGACTGCACTTCGAGACCTGTTTTTATCAGGGCATGGATTACGCGATTGCGCAGGGTTATCAGCGTTTCGATGCTGGCGCCCAGGGCGAGCACAAGCTGATTCGCGGGTTTGAACCGGTGATCACCCACTCTTGGCATTACCTGCGGCATCCGGGTCTGAAAGCAGCAGTGAAAGATTTCCTGCATCAGGAACGCGCCGGCATCCTCGCGTATGCCGAAGAAGCCAAAACAGCCTTGCCCTACCGCCAAGCCTAGATCCCCTGTAGGAGCTGCCGAAGGCTCGGGCCGCGATCGGACGATCTTTTGATCTTGCTTTTTTGAACATCAAGATCAAAAGATCGCAGCCTTCGGCAGCTCCTACAAGGGGATCTCAGGCACCCCTCAGGTTTCTTCTTTGCCCAGCCAACGATAGATCCCGCCACCCACCACCGCGCCAATCAGCGGCGCGACCCAGAACATCCACAGCTGCGCAATCGCCCAGCCGCCGACCATCAGCGCCGGCCCGGTGCTGCGCGCCGGGTTCACCGAGGTATTGGTGACGGGAATCGAGATCAGGTGAATCAGCGTCAGGCCCAGGCCGATGGCGATCGGTGCCAGTCCCGGCGGTGCGCGTCTATCGGTGGCGCCGAGGATGATGATCACAAACATCGCGGTCATCACGAGCTCAGTGACAAATCCCGCTGCCATCGAGTACTTGCCCGGTGAATGCTCACCATAGCCGTTGGACGCCAGGCCGGCGGCGATATCGAAACCCTCTTTGCCGCTGGCGATGTGGGCGATCAGCGCCGCCGCGAGAATCGCACCGAGCACTTGGGCAATGATGTAAGCGGGCAACTCCTTGGCCGGAAACCGACCGCCAACGAACAGACCGACCGAGACGGCCGGGTTGAGATGACAGCCGCTGATGTGGCCGATGGCAAACGCCATGGTCAGCACCGTCAAACCGAACGCCAGGGCCACCCCCAGCACCCCGATTCCCAGCGGTGAAGACGCGGCGATCACCGCGCTGCCGCAACCACCCAATACCAACCAGAACGTACCCAACAACTCAGTGACTGAACGTTTGAACAGAGACATGAGAGGCGTCCTTGATAGCCCTGCTATCGAGACTGCATCGAGTTGTGCATCCTTGCAGACTTACGACAGGCTCCGTTCCGGAACCTTGGCTGAGTACAGCAGGCTTTTAACGGATTTCCAGCGGCCACAAAAAACCGCCAGCGCCCGTGGTTGGCGGGCTGTGGCGGTGATCGTTCCCACGCTCTGCGTGGGAATGCTTCAAGGGACGCTCCTCGTCCAGTGACGCGGAGCGTCACGGGCTGCATTCCCACGCAGAGCGTGGGAACGATCTTGGAGGGGTCAGTCGATGCCGACAAACCCTCCGGTCTGGTGCGCCCAAAGCCGTGCATACAGACCGCGATGAGCCAACAGTTCAGCATGGGTGCCGCTCTCGGCAATCTTGCCGTTCTCCAGCACTACCAGCCGATCCATACGGGCAATGGTCGAGAGCCGGTGCGCAATCGCGATCACGGTTTTGCCCTGCATCAACGTTTCCAGGCTTTCCTGAATCGCCGCCTCGACTTCCGAATCCAGCGCCGAGGTCGCTTCGTCCATGATCAAAATCGGCGCGTCCTTGAGCAGCACCCGCGCAATTGCAATGCGCTGACGCTGACCACCGGACAATTTCACTCCACGCTCACCGACATGCGCATCGAAACCGGTGCGGCCCTCAGCGTCCGACAGCAGCGGAATGAACTCATCGGCACGCGCCTTGTGCACTGCATCCCACAACTCGGCATCGGTCGCATCGGGTTTGCCGTACAACAAATTGTCGCGGATCGAACGGTGCAGCAGCGAGGTGTCCTGGGTGATCATGCCGATCCGTGCGCGCAGGCTTTCCTGACCGACTTCGGCGATGTTCTGGCCGTCGATCATAATCCGTCCGCCTTCGACGTCGTACAGGCGCAGCAGCAGGTTGACCAGCGTTGATTTGCCGGCGCCGGACGGCCCGATCAAACCGATTTTTTCGCCCGGTTTGATGTTCAGATTGAGGTCGCCGATGATCCCGCGCTTCTTGCCGTAGTGAAAATCCACGTGCTCGAAACGCACTTCGCCACGGGCCACGTCCAGCGGTTTGGCCTGCTCGTGATCGGTGACGCTGACCGGTTGCGAAATGGTGCGCAGACCGTCCTGGACCATGCCGATGTTCTCGAAAATGCCGGTGACTACCCACATGATCCAGCCGGACATGTTGACGATGCGGATCACCAGGCCGGTCGCCAGGGCAATCGCGCCAACGGTAATCAACGACTGTGTCCACAGCCACAAGGCCAACGCAGTAGTGCCGACGATCAGCAAGCCGTTCATGGCGGTAATTACCACGTCCATGCTGGTGACGACGCGGCCGGCCATCCGCGCTTTGACGGTCTGTTCTTCGATGGCTTCCTTGGCGTAGTGCTGTTCGAAATTGGTGTGGGCGAACAGCTTCAGCGTGGCGATGTTGGTGTAGCCATCGACGATGCGCCCCATCAGTTTTGAACGCGCATCGGAGGCTTCCACCGAGCGGTCTTTCACCCGAGGTACGAAATAATAGAGCGCGCCGATGTAGGCAACGATCCACGTCAGCAGCGGGATCATCAGGCGCCAGTCGGCCTCGGCGAACAACACCAGCGAGCTGATCGCGTAGATCACCACGTGCCACAGCGCGTCCACTGCTTGCACTGCCGAGTCACGCAGCGAGTTGCCGGTCTGCATGATTCGCTGGGCGATGCGCCCGGCAAAGTCGTTCTGGAAGAAATTCAGGCTCTGTTTGAGCACGTAGCTGTGGTTCTGCCAGCGGATCATGCTGGTCATGCCGGGACTTAACGTCTGGTGCACCAGCAAGTCATGCAGGCCGAAGAAGATCGGTCGCAGCACGAGGGCAACCACCAGCATCCACGTCAGTTCGAGGGCATGGTCGCTGAAGAAATTCGGGTTCGGTGTGCCTTGGGCCAGGTCGATGATGCGGCTCAGGTAACTGAACAGCGCCACTTCGATCAATGCGGCGAACAGGCCAACGACGAGCAGGGCGGCGAAACTTGGCCAGACCTGCTTGAGGTAATAGGTATAGAAGGGGAGAACGCGGTCCGGCGGAGACGCCGTCGGGGCTTCACGGAATATGTCGATCAGTTGTTCGAAACGGCGATAGAGCATCAGATAACCGCCCGGAGCACGGGCTCTCCTTTTATCGGTGTGAGCGGCGTGGGGTTAATCCAGCGCCGCTCGATACGCCCTGTACAGCTTAGTCGATGACTTTGGCCGACTTGATGAATACAGGGTCGGCAGGTACGTCTTTCATGCCGCTTTTGGTGGTGGTCGGCGAGTTGACGATGATGTCGACCACGTCCATGCCTTTGACCACTTTGCCGAATACTGCGTAGCCGTCGCCCTGGTCGAGGAAGTCGTTGTCCTTGACGTTGATGAAGAACTGGCTGGTCGCCGAATCAGGTACGGAAGTGCGAGCCATGGACAAGGTGCCACGAACGTTAGCCAGACCGTTTTTGTGTTCGTTCTTGATAGGGGCCTTGGTTTCTTTTTGCTGCATCTGTTGAGTGAAACCGCCGCCCTGAACCATAAAGCCCGGGATCACGCGGTGGAAAATCGTGTTGTTGTAGAAGCCGCTGTTCACGTAATCCAGAAAGTTCTTGGTACTGATCGGCGCCTTGACCGGGTCCAGCTCAATTTCGATCTGGCCGTTTGTGGTGTCCAGCAGCACGTGCGGTGCTTTGACCGGCGTGGCTGCCATGAGGTTGGCGGCAAACAGCACAGTACCAGCGGCGAGGGCGAGTTTTTTCAGCATGGGTCAGTGATCCTGAGTTTGAATTTCGGCTGCGGCGAGGAACTCCAGCAGCGTTTGATTGAAGCGTTCGGGTTGATCGAGCGGGGTGGCGTGGCGCGAATCGGCGATCACCACCAGCCGCGCATTCGGCAGCAGTTTTACATAGGTTTCTTTCAGTGCCACCGGTGTGTAATCACGGTCGGCGCTGATGACGAGCGTTGGACAGGTCACTCGGGAAAGTCGTTCCTGAACGCCCCAGCCAACAATCGCATCGAAGCTGGCGAGATAAGCACGTTTGTCGTTTTTTGCCCAGCGCTCAGCCATTTTCTGCCGCAGATCGGCTTGTTCCGGTTTCGGAAAAAGCTTGCCGCCAAGGGCTTCGCCGATGGTCGCGAGGCTGAGTACGCGCATCAGGCTCCAGCGTTTGAACCACTGCCAGTAATCGTCGCGGCTGCGGATTTTGACTTCGGGGGCGCTGTTGACGATGGTCAGACTCTTGAGCAGATGAGGCTGATCGACGCCGAACTGGAAGCCGATCATGCCACCCATCGACAGCCCGACGTAATGCACCGGGCCGAGGTTCAAGTGCTCGATCAGCGCGAGCAGGTCGGCGCTGAAACCGGCAATGCTGTAGCGCTCGCGCGGTTTGTCCGAGCGACCGTGGCCGCGAATATCCGGAACGATCACCCGGTAATGCGCGGCCAGTGCCGGGATCTGCATTTCCCAGTCCAGTGTGCTCGAGCCGAGCCCGTGAACCAGCAGCAACGGCGTGCCGTGGCCATATTCCTCGTAGTGCAGGTTGCAACCATCGTGCTCGAAATACGCCATCGGTGAACTCCGTGTCAGGCTTGTTCAGGGGCGGCGAACGGTGCGTCCAGCGGCAAGGTGTCGAAGGTACGCAGCAGTTCGATGAGAATTTGCGTGGCCGGGCCCAAGGGTTTGTCCTTGTTCGAATACAGATAGAAGCTCGAGTTGCGGTTGCCGCCCCTGTCCAACGGTAGCAGCTTGAGCGAACCATCTTTCAGTTCGCGTTCGATCATATGCCGTGGCAGCCAGGCAAAACCAAGTCCGCTGCTGACGAACGTGGCCGCCGTGGCGAGGCTGCCGACGGTCCAGCGCTGTTCGGCGCCGAGCCAGCCGACATCACGCGGCTGCTGGCGGCCGGAGTCGCGAATCACCACTTGCATCTGGGTTTCCAGATCCTGAAAGCTCAATTCGCGATTGAGCCGATGCAGCGGGTGATCGGGATGAGCAACGGCGACGAATTCGACGTCGCTCAGTTCCGCACCAAGGTAACCGGGAATGCTCAGACCGGTGATGGCCAGATCAGCCACGCCTTCGAGCAGCACTTCCTCGACCCCCGACAATACCTCCTCACGCAGACGCACGCGGCAGCCGCGACTCTGCGGCATGAACGCGGTCAACGCGCGGACGATGCGCGCACTCGGGTAAGCAGCGTCGACCACCAGACGGACTTCAGCTTCCCAACCTTGCTCCATGTGGTGGGCGAGGTCTTCCAGTTGGCTGGCCTGTTTCACCAGTTGCCGCGAACGGCGCAGCAACACGCCACCGGCTTCGGTGAGCACGGCTTTACGCCCGTCGATGCGCAGCAACGGCACACCGAGCTGATCCTGCATGCGGGCGACGGTGTAACTCACCGACGATTGCGAACGGTGCAAGGCCTCGGCGGCTTGGGCGAATCCGCCGTGGTCGACCACGGCCTGCAATGTTCGCCATTGATCAAGGGTCACGCGGGGCGCTTTCATCAATAGCTCCTCTTGTCCTAAGCTGGCCGTCCCTCATGGAGACTGCCGAATGAAAAAATTCTGTTGTGTGCTGCTGGCGCTGCTTCCGTTGACTGCTTTCGCGTACCCGATTGATGTGCAGAAAGAACTCAACGGCATGAAGATCGATTACGAGACCTTCGACACCGATAACGACATCGGCTCGATTCGGGTGGCCAACTATGGTGATGTCGATGCAACGTGCAAAGCGGTGTTCAGCAACGGCCCGGAAGCACCACGCACGCGCACGATCGATGTACCGGCCGGCAAACATAAAAACGCCACGGCCAAGTTCACCCGCGAGATCATCAAGCTGCGCATCAAACTGACCTGCACCCCGAAATAACGGTCGACCCCTTGTAGGAGTGAGCCTGCTCGCGATAGCGGTGTCCCAGATAAATCAATATCGCCTGACACGCCGCTATCGCGAGCAGGCTCACTCCTACAGGAGCATGGTTCAGCATCTAAACGAATTATTCGATGCTTTGCAGCAATTATTTGCGCTTTTTCATCGATTCGACTCTGTTTAACCTTCACTCCATCGACCTACAACATTCTCGGATGGAGGCTACACACCATGTCCCGCGTTCTGATCATCGAAAGCAGCGCCCGCCAGCAAGATTCGGTATCCCGTCAACTGACCCAGACCTTCATCAGTCAGTGGAAAGCGGCGCATCCGGCCGATCAGATCACCGTGCGTGACCTCGCCGTGAACCCGGTGCCACACCTGGACATCAATCTGTTGGGCGGCTGGATGAAACCTGCCGAGCAACGCAACGCCAACGAGCAAGCTTCGCTGGACCGCTCCAACGAACTGACTGATGAATTGCTTGCTGCCGACGTGCTGGTGATGGCCGCGCCGATGTACAACTTCGCCATCCCGAGCACCCTCAAGGCCTGGCTCGACCACGTGCTGCGTGCCGGCGTGACCTTCAAGTACACCGAAACCGGCCCGCAAGGCCTGCTCAGCGGCAAACGTGCCTACGTGCTCACCGCTCGCGGCGGCATCTACGCCGGCGGCCCGGCGGATCATCAGGAACCGTACCTGCGTCAGGTCATGGGTTTCATCGGCATCAACGACGTGACGTTCATTCACGCGGAAGGCATGAACCTCGGTGGCGACTTCCAGGAGAAGGGCTTGAATCAGGCCAACGCCAAGCTGTCCCAGGTCGCTTGACAGGTTAATCCCCAGATAATCGCCGATTGTTTAAGTGACCTGGCGCAACCCCTTCAAGGCTCTACGCGCATCGAACCTCCCTTTGCACTTGTTGCTCCTGAGTGCTGTAGCCCGATTGAACGCATTAGCGAGATCGGGCTTTTTTTTGCCTGTATTTTTTGAACGACGCAAAACTCCTGGTGGGAGCGAGCCTGCTCGCGAAAGCGGTGTATCAGACAAGTATCTGCCGTCTGACACTCTGCCTTCGCGAGCAGGCTCGCTCCCACAAGGGAAATTTGTATTTCCGGCTATTCGCAGTGAGACCAGAAAACCGCTATCGTCGCCGCCATTCGATTTCGAGGCGAGCATGGGCTATCTACTTTTTGTCACGCTGATTCAGGCGTTTTCCTTCAGTCTGATCGGTGAATACTTGGCCGGTCATGTCGACAGCTACTTCGCGGTGCTGGTGCGTGTGGTGCTGGCCGGGCTGGTGTTCATTCCATTGACCCGCTGGCGCTCGGTCGAACCTTCATTCATGCGCGGCATGCTGGTGATCGGCGCGCTGCAGTTCGGTGTGACCTATGTCTGTCTGTACCTGAGTTTCCGTGTGCTGACGGTACCGGAAGTGTTGCTGTTCACCATCCTCACGCCGTTGCACGTGACCCTGATCGAAGACGCGCTGAATCGGCGCTTCAATCCGTGGGCGCTGATCGCCGCGCTGGTCGCGGTGGGCGGGGCGGCGGTGATTCGTTTCGACAGCATCAATCCGGATTTCTTCATGGGCTTCTTGCTGCTGCAACTGGCCAACTTCACCTACGCGGCAGGGCAGGTGATGTACAAGCATCTGGTGGCGAAACACCCGAGCGATCTGCCGCACTATCGGCGTTTCGGCTTCTTCTACCTCGGCGCGCTGGCGGTGGTGCTGCCGGCATTCCTGATGTTCGGCAAAGCCAACTTCCTCCCGGAAGCGCCGCTGCAGTGGGGCGTGTTGCTGTTCCTCGGCCTGGTCTCGACCGCGTTGGGCATGTACTGGTGGAACAAGGGCGCGTGCATGGTCAACGGTGGCACGCTGGCGGTGATGAACAACCTGCATGTGCCGGTGGGGCTGCTGCTGAATTTGCTGATCTGGAATCAGCATGAGGAACCGGGGCGGTTGTTCCTTGGCGGCAGCGTCATCCTCGCTGCCGTATGGATCAGCCGACTGGGCATCCGCAAATCCCCAGCCACCGCATAACCCCTGTAGGAGTGATCGGTGGGGTTACATGAGGTGTTTTTGCGGCTCGGGAATGCTGGCCGCGCCGAGCACCGCCGGCAGCAGGCCAGAGCGCAAATCCCCGCCACTCGGTTGCTGATACAGGCTCAAGCCAAACTCCGGCAGCACCGCCAGCAGATAATCGAAAATATCCCCCTGAATCCGCTCGTAATCGGCCCACGCTGTGGTGCTGGTGAAACAGTAGATTTCCAGCGGAATCCCCTGCGCGGTGGTTTGCATCTGCCGGACCATACAGGTCATGTTTGGCTGAATCTCCGGATGACTTTTCAGATACGCCAGCGCATACGCGCGGAACGTACCGATATTGGTCATCCGCCGGCGGTTCGCCGACATCGCCGCGACATTGCCCTGCGCCTCGTTCCACGCCTTGAGCTCGGCTTTCTTGCGGCCCATGTAGTCAGTCAGCAGGTGCACCTGGGTGAGCTTTTCTTCTTCGTCATCGCGGATGAAACGCACGCCGCTGGCATCGATGAACAGACTGCGCTTGATCCGCCGGCCGCCGGATTGCTGCATGCCGCGCCAGTTTCTGAACGACTCGGACATCAGGCGCCAGGTCGGGATCGAGACGATGGTCTTGTCGAAATTCTGCACCTTGACCGTGTGCAGAGTGATGTCGACCACATCACCGTCGGCACCGACTTGTGGCATTTCGATCCAGTCACCGACGCGCAACATGTCGTTGCTGGTCAACTGCACGCTGGCGACGAATGAGAGCAGCGTGTCCTTGTAGACCAACAGAATCACCGCCGACATCGCACCCAGACCGGACAGCAGCAACAGCGGTGAACGGTCGATCAACGTTGCGACGATGATGATCGCGCCGAACACGTACAAGACCATTTTCGCCAGTTGCACGTAGCCCTTGATCGAGCGCGTGCGTGCATGTTCGGTGCGTGCATAGATGTCGAGCAGAGCATTGAGCAGGGCGCTGACCGAGAGCAGCAGGAACAGAATGGTGAACGACAACGCCACGTTCCCGAGAAAGGTCATCGCGGTTTTGCTCAGTTCCGGCACCAGATGCAGACCGAACTGGATCACCAGCGACGGCGTCATCTGCGCCAGGCGCTGAAACACCTTGTTGTGGCGAAAATCATTGATCCAGTGCAGCGCCGGCTGGCGGCCAAGCATGCGGCTGGCGTGCAAGATCAGGTAACGCGCCACTCGTCCGAGTACTAGCGCGATGACCAACAGCAGCATCAGCGCCAGGCCGGCTTGCAGAAATGGATGCTGTTCCAGGGTGCCCCAGAGGTCCTGGGCTTTGAGCCAGAGCTGTTTGAAATCCATATGAGTAACGATTCTTCTGTAGGAAGCGATGGGCGATTAGAGCATTTAAGACGCCGTGTATTACCGTTGGAGACAAATCGAGCAACAAAAAAGCCACTGATTACGTCCGTTTGTATAAAGAAACTCGGCCTGAGCGCTCGAAACCGGTAACCTATGCAGCTGTTTTTTTGCATATCTTCGAGGTAGCACCCGTGTTTTCCCAATTCGCCCTGCACGAACGCCTGCTTAAAGCTGTGGCCGAGCTGAAATTTGTCGAGCCAACGCCTGTGCAAGCCGCGGCCATCCCGCTGGCGCTCCAAGGGCGTGATCTGCGGGTGACGGCGCAAACCGGTAGCGGCAAAACCGCCGCTTTCGTTCTGCCAATCCTCAATCGCCTGATCGGCCCGGCCAAGGTTCGCGTCAGCATCAAGACGCTGATCCTGCTGCCGACCCGTGAACTGGCCCAGCAGACCCTGAAGGAAGTTGAACGCTTTTCGCAGTTCACCTTCATCAAGTCCGGCCTGATCACCGGCGGTGAAGACTTCAAGGTCCAGGCCGCGATGCTGCGCAAAGTGCCGGACATCCTCATCGGCACCCCGGGCCGGATGATCGAGCAACTCAACGCCGGCAATCTCGACCTCAAAGAAGTCGAAGTGCTGGTGCTTGACGAAGCCGACCGCATGCTCGACATGGGTTTCGCCGAAGACGTACAGCGTCTGGTCGACGAATGTCCGAACCGTCAGCAGACCATGCTGTTCTCGGCCACCACCGGCGGTTCCGGCCTGCGCGACATGATCGGCAAGGTGCTGAACAACCCTGAGCACCTGCAGCTCAACGCGGTCAGTCAGCTGAACTCGACCACCCGTCAGCAAATCATCACCGCCGACCACAATCAGCACAAAGAGCAGATTGTGAACTGGCTGCTGGCCAACGAGACCTACCAGAAGGCCATCGTCTTCACCAACACCCGCGCCATGGCCGACCGCATCTACGGCCGCCTCGTGGCTCAGGAATACAAAGCGTTCGTGCTGCACGGCGAGAAAGACCAGAAGGATCGCAAACTGGCGATCGACCGTCTGAAGCAGGGCGGCGTGAAGATCCTCGTGGCCACCGACGTTGCGGCCCGTGGTCTGGACGTTGATGGTCTGGATCTGGTGATCAACTTCGACATGCCACGCAGCGGCGACGAGTACGTGCACCGCATCGGTCGTACTGGCCGCGCCGGTAACGACGGTCTGGCGATCTCGCTGATCTGCCACGGCGACTGGAACCTGATGTCGAGCATCGAGCGCTACCTCAAGCAGAGCTTCGAGCGCCGTACCATCAAGGAGGTCAAAGGCACCTACGGCGGGCCGAAAAAGGTCAAGGCCTCGGGCAAAGCCGTTGGTGTGAAGAAGAAAAAGACCGACGCGAAGGGCGACAAGAAGAAAACCGCCGCCAAGACGCCGACCAAGCGCAAGAGCGCCAACCGTCCGAAGCCGGATTCGTTGGTGAGCAGCGACGGCATGGCCCCGCTGAAGCGCCGCAAGCCAGCAGAACCTGCGGCTGAGTAAGTTTCAGGCGCGCATAAAAAACCCGGACAATGTCCGGGTTTTTTTTCGTCCATCAGTTGCCGAGCTGGCCACTGGTGTCGGCGTCAAAGCGCCGCTTGGCTTGATCCGCTGCCGGTTTCAGTGCGGCGAGCAGTGTTGCTTCGCTGTACAACTGCGTGGTCGCCAGTTCTTTCGGTGTTGGCTCGATCGGGATCAGCACGTCTTCACCGTCGGCATGCAGCCAGATCGCGACAACGTGCAGGGCCGAGACAAACAGCACGCGCAACTCAACGGTCTTGCCCTGAAGTTGCGGCGCTTGCTCTGCCAGTTTCAACGCTCCCACTGTCGCGGCGGCGTGATCGCCGTGGTTCAACGAGGCGAACTCGACGTGACCGCGCACTTCAGCCAATTGCGCATCGGCAATCGTCACGCCGTCGGCAAATACCAGGTAATGCCAGTCGCCGAGGCGAGCCTCCTTCAGGCCTTTGCCGTGGCTCAGGTCCTCCAGGTTCAACGAGTAGCCGCGATAGGCTTCGCTGAGACTGATTTTTGCAGGTGCCGTGTTGGCGAACTGGCGATTGGCGCCAAAGCCCTGGGTTTGCAGCGCGGCTTGCAGCGCCGGGCGCAAAGTCTGAACGCCGTTGGAAGGCGCCTTTGGATAAGTCAGTTGCATGATGTCGCCCTCCTAGTTTTTTACCGTGAAGTAGGTGTGAGTCCAATTGCCGCCGCCGTTGTAGGCGCGGGGGAATGCGTTCAGTGCGCGGGTCGAATAACCGTAGATCGAGTCTGCGACCAACACGTAATCGCCGTTGGTACCGTAAATCGTCAGGAAATGCGCACCACCACCGTACCAGGCGCAACGCAAGCCGACGGGGCGGCCCATGCTGATCTGGTTCTGGATGGCCGACATCTGCAGCGAACCCTGATTCATGCCGTTGTAGCTACGGGTGGTTTGCAGCGCCGAATCCAGATAGCCGTAGACGTTGCACGGCCCCGGCTGATTGCAGCAGTTGCGATCGAGCTGGGTGCTGGCGACGCCGCACTGCGTCCAGTTGCCGGTGCCGTAATAGTTGCCGACCGAGGCGGAAACGGCGGCCCAGCACCAGTTGGTCTGGGTCTGTTTCTGCATGTTGAAGTTGAGGCTGCCGGCGGCGAGGGCGCTGAGCTGTTCAGCGGCTTCGACTTCGGTGAGTTGGGGGTCGAGCAGGTGGCCGGCCAGGCACCTTGGCAGTGATTCGCCGGTGAATTGTGTTGCTGCTGTGGTTAACATTTTTCAATCCTCCATGAGTGAAAACAAGCGTCCAGCTTGTGTGGGTATAGCGGTGTTGCCGAGCGATCGGTGCTTAACGGGTGCCATCTTCTGTGGCCGGTTCCGATCTCCTTGCTCGAGGTAACCCTAGCCAGAGATATGCGTTAGTGCAAATAAATAAATGCGTTAATGCATTTTTAGTGGCAAAAGATCGCAGCCTTCGGCAGCTCTACAGGGTTTTGTGTAGGAGCTGCCGCAGGCTGCGATCTTTTGATCTTGCTGTTAGCCCTCGGTCTTCTTCTCGGCAGAATTCAGTTCTTTCAACCGCTGATCAATCAACTGACATTTATCCGGCAGATCCGCACTGGCCGTACCCAGATCCATCTTCTGCAATTCGGCATTGATCTCTTTGGCCTTGGCCGGATTCTGCTCGGTCAGCTTCGAGACTTCCTTGGCCAATTGTTCGCGCTTTGCGGTGGCTTCTTCAGGCGTGCAGGCCCAGACGGGCAGGGCACAGGTGAGGGTGGCGGCGAGGGTGAGTTTGATCAGGGTTTTCATGGGGGCAGGCCTCAGTTCCGGTTAAGGCGGGTTAATCGGTTGAGGGTTCAAAGACGTGAAAAGTTCAGTGCTGCTCGCTTGCAGCCCCGATCGGATTATGCAAACAACAGGTAGCGATCTTCGCCAAAATTACATATTTATGAGCGCAGCCCGCGAGCTAGAGCGGTTGCGAGAATAGTGGCGTAGCGGCTTATTGACGCCAGAATGATGGCGATCTAACATCGGGCTGTCACATTGATATCAATGTGTGTTTTCGAGGGATCGAACAGAAGTTTCGCAGCCTGTCTGCGATTGTTTAGCAATGCTTTGGACGCTCTGACCATTGCGCTAAATCTCCTGATTCAGCTTATGACTCACCGGCACTCTGGTTTTGGCTGGTCGGGGATTGCTTTGCCTGTTGTTTTTGCCAATCAACCTGCAGCAACGAGATCTCAACATGGATGTTCGCCCGTACGCGGTATTCACGCATCAAGCCTCTGGCGCCCTCGGAAAATCTGAGAAGGTCTGCGGCGTACCCAAACGCGGCCTGGCGTTTTTGCTGGCGAACGTCATGTTCTGGCAACCGATGTGGGCGCAGGCTGATGGCATTGTGGTGGCCAACCCGAACACCTCGCTGGATCGCGCCGGCAACGGCGTGCCGATCATCAATATCGCCACGCCTAATGCCAGTGGCCTGTCGCACAACCAGTTCCACGACTACAACGTCGGTGCGCAGGGTCTGATCCTCAACAACGGCTCGACGCAGAATAATCTCACCCAGTTGGGCGGGCATATCGTCGACAACCCGAACCTGAAAAACAGCGGTTCGGCGCAGGCGATTCTCAACGAAGTCATCAGCGGTAACCCGAGCCAGTTGCGCGGCTACACCGAAGTGGCGGGGCAGTCAGCGCGGGTCATCGTCGCCAACCCTTACGGCATTACCTGTAATGGCTGCGGTTTCATCAACTCGCCACGGGTGACCTTGACCACCGGTAAACCAGTGCTCGACAACGGTCGGCTGGATCGTTTTCAGGTTGATCAGGGTTCGGTGGCCATCGAAGGTGCAGGCCTCAACGCGACCAACGTCGACCGTTTCGAAATCATCACCCGCAGCGCAAAGATCAACGCGCAACTGCAGGCGCAGAACCTGACGATTGTCGCCGGGCGCAACGACGTCAACGCACAAACCCTGAATGCCACCGCCCGCGCCGATGACGGCAGCAGCAAACCGCAACTCGCCATCGACTCCTCGGCGCTGGGCGGCATGTACGCCGGGGCGATCAAACTGGTCGGCACCGAGGCCGGTGTCGGCGTGAAACTCGACGGCAAGCTGATTGCCAGCGGCGGTGATATTCAACTCGATGCCAACGGTCAGTTGAGTCTGGCCGACACCTCGGCCACTGGCGCGGTCAACGTCAAGGCCGCCAGCCTCGACGCGCGCGGCCCGGTTTACGCCGGCACCGCGCTCAACGTGCAAACCCAAGGCAACCTGACCAACCGCCAGACCCTCGCGGCCCGCGACAGCATCAGCCTCAGCGCGAGCGGCCAACTGACCAACGCCGGCGCCATCGAAGCCGGAGTCAATGCCGACGGCAGCCGCAATGCCAGCGGCGACCTGAGCCTCACCGCGCAGAATCTCGACAACACCGGCAAAAGCCTCACCGCCAGCCGCAATCTGACGGTCAACACCGCGCAAACCCTGAACAACCAGAGTGGCACGCTCAATGGGCAAACCACCGTCATCACGGCGGCGACACTGAACAACAGCAACGGCGAGATTGCCAGCAGCGGCACCACCCGGCTCAACGCCGGTACGGTGAACAACCGCAGCGGCCAGATTCTCGGCGACCTGGGCCTGAATATCGACCTCAGCGGTGCCATGGACAATCGCGACGGCGTACTCGGTTCTGCCCAGTCGGTGAGTTTCACAGCCGCCAGCCTGGATAATCGAGATGCCGGCGCGCTGGTCAGCGATGGTTACCTGACCGCGCGCGTCAGCGGGTTGCTCGATAACCGCAACAAAGGTGAGATCACCGCCAAAGGCGCCATCGATGCGCAGACCGGCAGCCTCGACAACCGCGACGGCAAAGTCATCGGCAAAACCACCTTGGCATTGCGCAGTGATTCGGCGGATAACCGCGTTGGAACAATTCAGGCCGACCAGCAACTGACGCTGAATGTCGGTCAACTCGACAACCGCGACAAAGGCAAGGTCAGCGGCAAGGCCGGGATCGCTTACTCCGGCTTACGTCTGGATAACAGCGGCGGCTTGATCAGCGCTGTCGGCCCGGTCACGCTCACTGTCGCCGAGGTGCAAAACGCGCTGGGGCGTATTTCCAGTCAGGGTGATCTGCTCGCCACAATTGGTCTTTTGCAACAGCAGGGCGGTGCACTGGTGGCGCAGGGCAACCTGAGTCTGACGGGCAAAACCCTCGATAACCGCAACGGCGGGTTGGTGGGCACCACGAAAGCACTCACGGTGAATGTCGAAGAAATCGACAACCGCGCCGGGGAACTCTCCGCCAGCCAGTTATTGACCCTCACCGGACAGCGTCTGAACAACGCCGACGCTGGCAAGGTCCTCGCTGGCAAGAACCTGGCGCTGGCAGTCGCTACGGTCAACAACCAGAACAAGGGGCTGATCAGCGCCAAAGGGGCGGCGACGGTAACGGGCCGCGTGCTGGATAACAGCAACGGCAACCTCGAAATTCTCAGTGGCCTGGACATTACCCTCGACGAAGCTTTGCTCAACGTACAAGGTCTCATCAGCAGTGAGGGTTCATTGACCGCTCATGCCGGTCGTATCGACAACAGTGCCGGTAGTCTGGGCAGTGCCGGTGAGCTGCTGTTGAACAGTCGTGGCGATCTGCTCAATCAGGCCGGTTCGATCAGCACTGACAGCAGTTTGACCCTCAACAGTGACCGTCTCGATAACAGTCGCAAAGGTTTGATCTCCAGCAAGGCAATCGCCCGGCTCGGCAGCGGCGATTTCGATAACAGCCAGAGCGGCCAGGTGGTCAGTGGTGCAGCGCTGGATATCAGGGCAAAGCAGGTCAATAACGGCACAGGACGAATTGCCAGCCAGCAGGCCCTGACGATGTCGGTCAGCGGGCTGGATCAGCAGGGCGGTGAACTGTTCAGCAAGGCTGATCTGACCCTCGACCTGAACAACGGCCAGTTGAATAATCAGAAAGGTTTGATCAACGCACCTAGTGCGTTGTTGCTGAAAAACCTCAACGGCGTGAACAACCAGGGTGGTGAAATTTCCAGTCAGCAAGCCTTCACGCTGGCAGCACAGGAACTCGATAACAGCAACGGCAAATTGCTCAGCCAGCTGGGGCTGATGCTGCGTATTGCACGAGCGTTGAACAACACCAAAGGCATTATTGCCGGCGCTTCGCTGGACAGTCATAGCGACAGCCTCGACAACCACGAAGGGCTGATCAGCAGCCGTGGCGAGCTATTGCTGGTCACCGAAAAGATGCTGGATAACCAGCTTGGTACGCTCATTGCCGACGGACAACTCACGCTTGCGGCACAGGCGCTGGATAACGCCGGCGGCAACATTGCCAGCAAGGCCGATGCCACCGTCAATGCACAGAGCCTGAACAACCAGAAGGGCCAACTGATCGCCACCGGTGTGCTCGGTCTGACCGCTGAAACACTCGATAACCGCCAAGGTGGACTTCTGGGGGCTACGCAGGCCCTGACCCTCAACAGCGGCGAGATAGACAACCGTGGAGGCGAAATTACCAGCAACTCGACCGTGACGATCACCGCCGACAACGTCGACAACAGCGATGCCGGGCAGATTTTCTCGGGGCAGGCGCTCACGCTGACAGTCGATCGCTTGCTCAATCGCAACAGCGGTCTGATCAATTCCCGATCCCTGTTCAATCTGCACGGACGTGTGCTGGATAACAGCGCTGGCAATCTGTTCAGCCTGCAGCAGGCGCACCTGGATCTGAGTGGTGCATTCGACAACAGTCACGGCAAGGTCAGTAGCGAACGCCAGTTGACGATCAGTACGGCTCAACTGACCAACACCATGGGCAGTCTGTCGAGTGCTGAAGATTTGACGCTCGACAGTCAGGGCGCAGTCGCAAATCAGGGTGGTTCGCTGGTGACTGACGGCGTGCTCAAGCTCGTCAGCACCCGCCTGGATAACAGTCAGAACGGCACAATCAGCGCCAAGGGCGCGGTGACGGTCACCACCGGGGCGTTTGACAACAGCCAGTCTGGACAGCTCAACAGCGCCAGCACGCTGGATCTGCACGCCGCTCAGGTGAATAACCGTGACCGAGGACGTATCGGCAGCGAAGAAGCGCTAACTGCATCGGTCACCGGGCTTGACCAGCAGGGCGGCCAATTGTTCAGCAAAACCAGCCTGAGCCTGGACATGAACAACGGTCAGTTGAACAACCAGAATGGCCTTATCAACGCGCCCGGTGCCTTGCTGCTCAAACAATTGAATGGCGTCAACAATCAGGGCGGTGAGATCTCCAGCAAACAGGCCTTCACGTTGACTGCGCAAAACCTGGATAACAGCAATGGCAGGCTTTTAAGCAGTCAGGGCCTGACGTTACGCATTGCCAATGCGCTGGATAACGTCAAAGGCTTGATCGGCGCGACGTCGATTGACGTTCGCAGCGCCAGTTTGAACAACAGCGGTGGCAGTCTGGACAGCCGAGGCAGGCTTGATCTGACCGTCGACGGCGTGTTGCGCAACGACGCCAATGGCGTGATCAACGCCGATAAAGCGCTGCAGATCAGCAGTGGCGATTTGAGCAATGACGGCGGGATGATACTGGCGGTGGACGCCATCACCTTAAACGCCATGGCGTTGAACAACCGTAACAACGGTTTGATCAACAGTCGCGGGACGCTGTCACTGACCGGTACGACCCTGGATTCCAGCAACGGCGGCGAGGTGTCCGCCAAGGATGATATCCATCTCACGCTGACCGCACTGACCCAGAACGGTGGCCGCTTACTGGGCGAAAAGGCCGTCACGGTGAATCTGGCGGATGGTGATCTCGACAACCGTAACGGTTTGCTCACAGCCAACGGCTTGCTGACCCTTGAACGTCTGCGTGATCTCGATAACGACAGCGGCGAAATCTCCAGCAGCCTCGGATTCGACGTGGTTGCACGGAACGTGATCAACAACGCTGGCAAGTTGATCAGCAGCCAGAAACTGACCCTCGACGGCACTCGTCTGGTCAACCGCAACGGCTTGATTTCAGGTTGGGAAGGCCTGGTCGTCAAAGGCGCCAGCCTCGATAACCGCAGCGGTGGCACGCTCTCCAGTCGCAATGGCAATGTGTTCGTGGCCATGCAGGGTGACCTGCTCAACAGCGGTTCTGGCGCTCTGGTCAGTCATGGCAGGCTGAACGTCGAGGCCGGCAGTCTGGACAACAGCGACAAAGGCATTATCAGCAGTGGCGAGGGCCAGACACTGGCGGTGGACGGGACGCTCAATAACGCTGGGGGGGGCCTGATCGACAGCGGCGCCGCACTGACTATCAACAGCGCCACATTGAGTAACGTCGGCGGTACGGTCAATGCGCAACAGGCGATCGATGTCGGCGCAACGGGGCTGGACAACAGTAACGGCCAGATCGTCAGTGATGCTGCGATCAACCTCCGGCTTTCCGGAAAACTGAACAACAGCGCCGGCAAACTGGCCGGCGCGGGGCCTTTGAGCATCAAAGGCGTTACCGATCTGGGCAACCGCAACGGTCAACTGATCAGCCAGAGCACACTGGATCTGCAGGCGCAGTCGCTGGACAACAGCGACAAGGGCACCATTGCCGCCAAGGGCGATCTGACCATCACCGCCAGTGGGACCGTACTCAATCATGGCGATGGCTTGATCTATAGCCAGACCGCCGGTCTGCTGCTCAAGGCCAACAGCCTGACCAACGCCAAAGGCGCAATCCAGAGCCAGAACGGTTTGACACTCGATGTCATCGGCGACCTCGATAACCAGAGCGGCAGAATCATTGCCGAAACCGGTGCCGTCAGTCTCAACGCTGCCAACATCGACAACCGTGGCGGTGTGCTGGCGAGCATAAAAGGCGCATTGGAAGCACGCACTGTTGGCGTCCTGCGCAACGGCGTCGATCTGAACAACAATCGCCAGGGCGGCATCATTCAGGCGCAGGGTCTCAAACTCACGGCTCTGGCCGGATTGAGCAACAATGGCGGGCGGATCTCGGCGCAGGCCGCGGATGTGAGCATTACCACGGCGGCGCTGGATAACGGCAGCGGCGGTCTCTACGCGAAAAACCTGCTCAGCGTGAGCGGCACCCGGCTGGACAACAATGTCGGCCAGATCGCTGGCAATCGTATCGACCTGAATCTGCTCAACGATTTGAACAACCGTGGCGGTGTCATCGAAAGCGACACCACTCTGGCAGTCAAGGCGGCCAGCCTGGATAACCAGACCGGCAAGCTGCGCTCGCTGAGCAACAGTGGCAAAACCGCCTTTCAGATTGGCGGGCTGCTGGACAATCGCTACGGCGTACTGGAAACCGGTAACACCGATTTGACACTGGCCGTCGGCAGCTTTCAGAACAGTGGCGGTCAACTGCTGCATCTGGGCGAGGGCACGTTTGATATTTCCACGGCCAATGTCACCGGCGCAGGCGGCAGTATCGTCACCCGCGGCGGGCTGACCCTCAATGCCGATAGCTGGAGCAACTCCAGCGTGATTCAGGCAGGTCGGTTGAACGTCAACGTCAACAATTTCAGCCAGACTGCCAGTGGTCAGATACTGGCATCCACGCACCTGCAAGGGCGCGGTGGCAACTGGAACAACGACGGCTTGATCGCCAGTGACGGCACTCTGGATGTACAACTGACGGGCAGTTACGGCGGCAATGGCCGGGTTTCAAGCGTGGGTGACCTCACGCTCGGTGCGGCGCAACTGACTGTCAACGAGGCTGCCAGTGTCGCCGGTGGCGGTTTGACCAAGCTCAATGTGGGCGGCCAATTGACCAACATGGGGCGGCTGACATCGGCTGATGCAATGGAAATCAGAGCCGCTACGGTGAGCAATCTCGGCACGCTGGCCAGTGCCAGAAACCTGTTGATCAACGCGCAGAACCTGACGAACAACCGCATCCGCGTCAATCAAGGCTCACTGCTGTTCAGCGGTGGCCATATGAACCTGCAAGTCGGCACCCTGACCAACACTTACAGCGATATGTACAGCCTGGGTGACATCAATGTGTCGGGTTACAACGGTGCCGACCGTGCAGGCCGGATTGACAACCTGTCCGGGCGGATCGAGTCCACTGGCGATATGTCGTTGAAGTCGGCCGTGGTCAACAACAAGATGGAAAACTTCAGCGTCACCACTACCGAGGGCGATTCTTCGTCCATCGGGGTGCGTTGCTTCAACTGTGATTCCGCCCGGCCCAAGCATATGGAGGACGTTGATTCACACCTGGTCTGGCAGCAGACGTTCAACGTCACGGTTTCGGGTGACGCCGATGCTTCGAGCATCACCGCCGGACGTAATCTGAGCGTCACTGGTTCGGAGTTCATCAACTCCAACTCCACCGTGTCCGCGTCGTCCGACATCACCATCAATGTCGATACGTTCAACAACTCCGGCAGTTCGCTGGGCAGCTATTCGTCGCTCAAGTACATCACCAACAAGGCGCCGACCAGGACACTTTGGAGTCAAATTGTCGACTACAACAGCCACAATGATGCAGGTTACAACAAGGACATCCGGTTCTGGACTGCAGGAGGTGCAGAGTCGTCGGTGACACCTTGGCTCAAGAACAACCCCCACATCCTCGAGACCAGTACTCAATATATCGGTACGTATGCAAATGATGCCTCGGGTGGCGGTTATGTCACTTTTGGAGCGTCGCAATATGCTTCAGGGGTTCGCGTGCAGGCGCCGGCGGAAATCATCAACGCCACGCCGTTCCAGACGGTCATTACCGAGTCGGCGGGCAAGACCTATGTCCCGGCGATTGTGCAGGCCGGTGGCAACGTAGTGATCAACGCGACCAACAACATCAGTAACGGCGAACTGAAGTCGTTCAGTGCAACCGCTGCCGGCCCGGGGAAGACAGCCGACACGCGCGCCGGGGGTGGGGCCAAACCTACCGTAATCAGCCTCAACCGCCAATTGCCGCCAGATCTCGCGCAACAACAGGTCAACCCGTTGGCATCCCCCGGATTCGCACTGCCGAGCGGGCAAAACGGCCTGTTCCGCTTGAGCGGTCAAGGCGCCAGTTCGGGCGGCGCAGCGCCGCTGCCCGGTGGTTCGCAGAACTGGACCATCGGCGGCGCGTCAGTCACGCAAACCCAGCGTCAGGCCGAAGTGCCAAGTGGCGGGCGGACACTGACATTTGACTCGATCAACCCGGTCGGCGTGACTGATCGGCAACTGAGCACAGCCGATCGTAAAGGCGCAGATCCGAGCTCCGGCCAGAGCGCCATTGATGTCAGCGTCCAGTTCGGTGGTGGCTCGTCGAGCGGCGTCCCGAGCGCTCCGCTCAAGGACAACACCGGCCAGACGCTGGCCAGGGTACAGGGGCTGCCCAATACCCAGGCGGCATCGAATGCGCACAAGTACTTGATTGAAACCAACCCGGTACTCACCGAACTCAAACAGTTCATGAGTTCCGATTATCTGCTGGCCAAACTCGGTTATGACCCTGACCAAAGTGCCAAGCGCCTGGGCGATGGTTTGTACGAGCAGCGCTTGATTCAGCAGGCGGTGGTCGAGCGCACCGGACAGCGCTTCATTGATGGTCAGACTTCCGATGAGGGCCTGTTCAAGTACCTGATGAACAATGCTATCGCCAGCAAGGATCAACTCAATCTGTCGGTGGGGGTGACGCTCACCGCCGAGCAGGTTGCGGCGCTGACCCACGACATCGTCTGGCTCGAAGAGCACGAAGTGAATGGCGAGAAAGTGCTGGTGCCGGTGCTCTATCTGGCTCAGGCCAATAATCGGCTGGCGCCAAATGGTGCGTTGATCCAGGGCACTAACGTCAAGTTGATTGCTGGCAACGATCTGCAAAACGCTGGCACCCTGCGAGCCAGTAACAACCTGACAGCGGCAGCCGGCAATGACTTGGTCAATAGCGGCCTGATCGAGGCGGGCAACCGTCTCGACTTGCTGGCCGGCAACAGCATTGTCAACCAATCGGGCGGCATCATCACCGGGCGCGATGTCAATCTGGTCGCGGTGAAGGGCGACATCATCAACGAGCGCACGGTGACCAGCAGCGGTTTTGCCACACAGGGCTACTCACAGCATCGTGAGTACCTCGACAATGCATCACGCATCGAGGCCACCAACGATCTGAAAGCCAGTGCCGGCCGCGACTTCATCAGCACCGGCAGTGCACTGGTCAGTGGGCGCGATACCGTGATCGAGGCGGGGCGCGACGCGAGCATCGTTTCGGCGCAAAGCAACAATTCCGCGTTTACCGGTGCCACCACCAGCAGCGTTCATCAGGTCGGTTCGACTGCCACGGCCGGACGCGATTTTACCGTCAATGCCGGTCGGGATCTGTCGGTGATCGGCAGTCAGATCAGCGCCCAGCGTGATATCGGCATGAGCGCCGACCGTGATCTGTTGATCGTCTCGGCCGAAGAGGAATCCCATTCCTATTACAAATCGAAAAAGGTCACCGCGCAGGAAGACCATATTGATCAGATTGCCAGTTCGATCAGCGCCGGTGGCAAGGCCGGGTTCACCTCAGGTAAAGACCTGACCGTGGTGTCGAGCCGGATCACCGCAGGCGACGAAGCCTATCTGTTCGCCGGCAATGACATCAATGTGTTGGCCGCCGAGGATTACGACTATTCGCTGTACGACAAAAAGAAAAAAGGCAGCCTGGGACGCAAGGAAACCCGGCGTGACGAGGTGACCAAAGTCACCCATATCGGCAGTGAAATCAGCAGTGGCGGCGATTTGACGATTGCCAGTGGCGGTGATCAGCTCTATCAGGCGGCCAACCTGAAGGCCGGCAAGGACCTGACCATCAGCAGCGGCGGTGACCTGATCTTCGAAAGTGTCACCGACCTGAAAAAGGAGAGCCACGAGAAAAGCAAGAGCAGTCTGGCCTGGACCTCAGCCAAAGGCGCCGGGCAGACCGACGAAAGCATTCGCCAGAGTCATCTGCTTGCGGCCGGTGACATCGTTATCAAGGCGGCCGGCGACATTCGTATCGATGTCAAGGAAGTCAACCAGAAGACCGTGGCCGACAGCATCGATGCGATGGTCAAGGCTGATCCGCAACTGGCATGGCTCAAGGACATGCAGAACCGCGGCGACATCGACTGGCGCATGATCAAGGAAGTGCATGACCAGTGGGACTACGAAAGTTCCGGCATGGGCATGGGCGCCGCGATTGCCGTGGCGATCATTGTCACGGTGTTGACGGCCGGCGCCGCGAGCGCGGCAGTCGGCGGCACTCTGGCATCCGGAACCGGATCGACGTTCGCAGCGGCGACAGCAACCACCGCTGCCGGCGTTGGCAACGTTGCCTTGACTGCGGTGATCACCTCGATGGCCAGTACGGCGGCAGTCAGCGCTATCAACAACAAGGGCAATCTGGCCGACACCCTCAAAGACGTGCTCTCGGAAGAAAACATCAAGAGTTATGTCACGGCGGCGATCATTGCCGGTGCCGGCTCCTATACCAACACCTGGGGCAAAGTGACCGGGCCGCAGGGCAACCTGATCACCCAGAATGTCACCGAGCGACTCAAGGCTTATGCGGTCAATACCGCGCTCAAGGGGTTGCTGACCGGCGACGGCAGCGACAAGTCATGGCTGACCATTGCCGGCACCGGTGCGCTGGCGGAAATCTATGCGTACTGGACCGGTCGCGGACCTGATATCCGGCCGGGTGAAGACCGTGCGGGCGGCCCTAAATTCACGGAACTCGAGAATGGTCTGGTGCCACGCGAATGGATCAATGGCGAGTGGGTCGAGGGCAAGAACATTGGTCTGAATCAAGAATGTGCATCGTTGCTGGCGGTCTGTCACGGCACACTGATCAGCAATATTGCCAACTCGGTACCGGGCATGAATGCCTTTGCCACGTTGCATGACACCTGGATGGATAAGCTGATCATTGCCAAGAATGGCGTGGACATGACGTGGTATGAAAACGTCGGCAGCATGCCGCCGGCGTTAGTCGTCAACTACGGTGCGCTGTATGACCAGTATCGGCCATTGATTGAACAGACCAAGCGTGAAGCCAGGCAGTGACGCCATGGTCTCTAGAAGTACTCGGGCCTGGCTCGAGTACTTCAGCGAGTAGCTTTTTTGACGGCTTTTCTATTGATTACTGCTCATGGCAGCAACCGGAATTGCTGCCGCCTTCATATCGATCATGGTGCCGCACCCATTCCATGATCTCGTCCTCATTCCTGCCCTTGGGCGTGAGGTCGAGGTAGTTGTAGGCACCGACCAGCATGTCGAGACCGCGAGCGTAGGTCGAGTAGGTATGGAGAATCTCCCCGGCCTCATCACGATAAAACACACTCAACCCCGGCATTTCTTCCTCGGCGCTGTCAGTCTTTTCGTAGTTGTACGTAGCCTTTCCGGCCGCGACATCCTCAGCCCGGGCGCACACGCCGAAGTCATAGTTGAAGTCGCAACCCTCTGACGACACCCAGTCAAACTTCCAGCCCATGCGCCGTTTAAAGTCCTGGAACTCGTTGAACGGCGCATGAGATACCGCAACCACGGCGATGTCGTGATGAGCCAGATGCTGGTTGGCACCGTCGATGTGGTCGCTGAGGAACGAGCAGCCCTGACAGCCTTCCTCCCAGTCCTTGGCAAACATGAAGTGATAAACCACTAATTGGCTGTGTTTGCCGAACAGATCAGCCAGCTTTAATTCGCCGTTCGGCCCTTGGAAGTGGTAGTCCTTGTCGACCTTCACTCATGGCAATGCGCGACGTTTGGCGCTGAGGCGGTCGCGTTCTTTGGTGAAGGCTTTTTCGTCGGCGAGATGTTGCTTGCGGGCGGCGAGCCATTCTTCGCGCGATACCACCGGATGATTCTCAACGTTCATGATGATTTCTCCTGCGGGGGTTGAAACCGTCTGTTTCAGACTAGTCGTTTAACCCTGCGGGAAATCGACAGACCGCCGGTCGGTCGGCTCGGCAAATGCGGCTGAACGGCTGGGAACCGCTCAGGTCACAACCTATGAACGCGCCATAAATCACGCGCACCGGAGGTTGGATCAGGATGACGATTTATAACTGGGATTTGATTGAGCGATTGCTGCACGAAGTGCAGAACAGTGCTGGCCACAGCTTCGCCCCCCGGGCCTACGCCGAAGACTATGCGGCGGAGAAAGCCAGTGCGGGCGAACCGATCGAGAACCTTGATCACCTGAAAACGCTGGCTTGCGACTATGAAAGACTGTTGCTCCTGCGCGGCTATATCGCACCGCGTCCGGACGAAGAGGGCAGCACCGGAAACAATTTTGTCCTGACCCCGCGCGGTTCCAGCCTGCTGAGCCTGATCGACAGCAGCATTCCCGGCAACGATCACCCGCGTCAGGTGCTGGATGAGCAGGAGGATGCGCTGGCCGAGGCCACGTTTGATGAAGTGGCATCTAAAGCTCAGATCGCCTGAGTCCAAAGGTATCCCCATGTGGGAGCGAGCCTGCTCGCGAATACGGTCTGTCAGTGACATTTGAAGTAACTGATGCACCGCTTTCGCGAGCAGGCTCGCTCCCACATTGATCTTCGTGTTGTTCAGGTTTTTTGCGCAGCCTTCAGGCATTTGAGGTCGTTGAAGTCTTTGCGCACGCCTTCGATCTTCTTCAACAAGCGCTGACGCTGTTGCGGCGTACTCTCGGCCATCAAGTCCACCGCCAGCGAGCGTCCCTGCGCTTCAGTATCGGCGAAGGCTTTGCGGTAATCCGCTGTCCATAAACTCTCTCGATTGACCAGAAGCGTCTCGATTCTCTGTGGGAATTCGGGGCTTTTGCGTTGCGCCACGGCAGCACTGAACTGCTTCTGCCAATGGGCGCGATTGGCGATCCATTGGGTGTACTGATCGCCCAACGCGGTCGACCAAGCCATGACCCGCTGTTCCTGGGTGGCGCTCAAGGGGCCGAGCCAGTCATTCAAGCGTTTAACCATTCGCGCGCCACGCTCGGCAATTTGTTGATCAAGCGGTGGTTTGAGGTATTCCTGCTGACGCTTGCGCAGATCCTTGGCAAACGCGTCATTCATCTCGGCCACTTGCTTGTCATCCAGACCTTGCAACAGCTCAATGGCCGAAGGGGTGATCTCTCGAGCGGTTTCGGCAATGGCCTGCTTGGCTTCCGTCGTGCGCGCCTGTAACGCGGCATCGGTGACCTGATTGGTTTCGACCATGGTCTGCAGGCGATCAAGCCAGTCCAGATAACCCGGTAATTGCGTGGTGCAATGCCAGCTCAGGTGGTCCTTGAGGCGTTCGTTGAACCAGTCCTTCTGCTCGCCGTTCATGTCCAGGTAATCACCGAGCGTCCACGGAATAATGACGTCGAGATTGCGATAGGCCAGGCCGACGCGACTGCAAGCGCCGAGGGCGAGGGTGAAAATCAGTAGAGCGGCGATGTGCTTGAACCAGCGAGACATGGGCGAATCCTTGCGTGAGCCTGGCTTCGAGGATCTGATTCCTATGTGAACGCAGAATGAACCCGGCAGTTCAGCCGATCAATAGAACGCGCGTTCGGCCTTGAGGGTGACGAGGCCGTCGCACTGGCTGTTGTGCCCGGAATAGGCCGAGCAATCGCTGCCGCTGAGGCTGGAATTGCTGTAGATCAGGTCGAGATCGACCCCCATGAACGGTCGGGACAATTTCACTGACCAGTCGGTAAAACTGCTGACAGAACCACCGTCCACGGCGACTGGCGTGTTCAGTTGGTGAGTGGTGTATTTCATGCTGACGCCGATGCCGAACGGTTGATTGCCGCCAAGGTCGGCAAACAAGGTGTTGTTCTGTTTGTCCGGGTCGTTGCTCAAGGCCACGCCGAAACGACTGCCGAGCAGGGTCAGGCCGCCGAACAGCTCCTGACTGTCGAGGGTGTCTACTTCGGGATAGCTGTAGTGGATCATGCCGACTTCGTAGCCAAGGATCTGATCGAAAGGCTGTTTAAAGCCGACGTAGGAGTCGATCTCGAGGTTCTTGCCAGGGCTGATGCCCATACTCGGTGCGTACTGGCCGACATAGAGGCCGCTATCGTGGCTCAGGTCGAGGCCGCCGTGGAACGAACCGACGGCTGCCGGTTTGACCAGGCCCTGAGCCATGCTACGCGTGGGCGTGGTGCCGAGTTTGAGATCGAAGTCGCCCAGTTCACGCTGGAAAATCTGCGCGTGCGCAGTCGCGCAAGCCAGCAGGCCTACAAGTGATAAACACGAAGATTTGCGCATGCGTCACTCCATGAACAGCGCGGGCAGGGTGGCGGGCCTGCTGAAACGCTTGATCTAGACGCGTGCAAGGATACCGGCGAATGATCGGCATTGAAGGCCGTTCGTCGATTTACAAGAATTTTTGTTTAAAGCGAAGGGGATATTGCGCGGTGCCAGTCCAGGCGCTTCAAAGCTCAAAGCGCCTCTGGACGGGTGTAAAACCGGATGTTACTTCTTGCCCAGGCTGATCTGCTTGGACGGGCCGAATGTCTGGCCACTGACGCCTTTGGCAATTTGTTGAATCTCGCCGCCGGACTTGAGGAACGCCGCAATCTGATCGTTGATCGATTCGCTGGTTTCAACGGCTGGAGCTGGCTTTGCTTTGCTGGTGGATGCTTTTACACGCATGGCGGCCATTAACCTGTAGAAAAGTAACTCGGCCAGGCATCGTACAGGAATAACTTGACAATTGCTTGGTAAATATCCCCGGGAATAACCCACCGCTGTACTGCATTATTCTCGATTAAATATTCGAAATATCCGGCTAACCTGCTGTTTTAAATAGGAACATTCAGGTTTGCAGGCATTGAAATATTCAACCGCGAGCGCTGGGGTCTGCCTGACGAGCGGCACCTCAGCCCAGCCGCACACAAGGAAAATCAGGGCGTTGCGCAGAATTCTGACGCGTGCGGATCTGCCGCCCGACGGCCAGCACAAAAACGGGTAGAATGCCGCCCACGCAATGAGGGTTCTGGAAATGGCTTTAGTCGGGCGTTACAACAGTTTACAAGTGGTTAAACACACTAACTTCGGTTTATATCTGGACGGCGGTGCCGACGGCGAAATTCTTTTGCCCAACCGTTATATCCCTAAAGATATTCCCAGCGAAGATGAAGACTGGCTCAACGTATTTGTTTATCTGGACAGCGAAGACAAACTTCTCGCTACCACGGAAAAACCGAAAGTTCAGGTCGGCGAATTTGCCAGTCTGAAAGTCGTTGAAGTCAACAGCATCGGTGTGTTCCTCGATTGGGGGCTGCCGAAGGATCTGTTGCTGCCGTACTCCGAAGAAAAGCGCCAGATGACCGCCGGCGAATACTGCGTGGTGCACGTCTATCTCGACAAGCACACCCGCCGCATCACCGCTACCGCGCGTCTGGATCGCTACCTCGACAAGACCCCGGCCAACTACAGCCAGGGCCAGGAAGTTGATCTGCTGGTTGCCGAAGCCACCGACATGGGCTTCAAGGCGATCATCAACAACAAGCATTGGGGTTTGATTCACAAGAACGAAATCTTCAAGTTCATGCGCGCCGGCATGATCGAGAAGGGCTACATCAAGGAAATCCGTGCCGACGGCAAGATCGCCTTGAGCCTGCAACCGGTTGGCCAGGAAGCGGCGAGCAGCCTGAACTCGAAGATCCTCGCCAAGTTGCGCGACAACAGCGGCACGCTGCCGGTCAGCGACAAGAGCGATCCGGCGTTGATCAGCAGCCTGTTCGGCGTCAGCAAGGGCAACTTCAAGAAGGCCATCGGTGCGCTGTACAAGGAAGGCAAGATCGTTATTCATGCCGATCGCATTGAACTAACCTGAGCCTTGGGTGGCCCATGTTGCATGGGGCACACACGAGGTCGGGTCGATGAAAAAAGCGCTGATTGCCTACGTTGCCACGCTGGTGACGTTTCTGTTGCTCGACGGTATCTGGCTCGGCCTGTTGATGGCGCCGACCTATCGCGAACTGCTCGGTTCGCTGATGCTCGAAAAACCGCTGCTGGTTCCGGCAGCGGTTTTTTATTGCCTGTATGTTTTTGGCAGCGTGGTGTTTGTGGTGCTGCCGGCCGTGACGTGGCAATGGGCGGCGAAGCGGGGCGCGTTGTTAGGGCTGGTAGCTTACGGCACGTATGACCTGACGAACTGGGCAACATTGCGAGGGTGGTCAGTGCAGGTGACGTTGATGGATTGGGCGTGGGGGACGTTTGCTACTGCTGTGGCTTGTAGCGTCGGGTTTTTACTGTCTAGGCGGTTGGGCAAGGTCTGATTCGAAATGTAGGTAAGCAATGCCGGCCCCTTCGCGAGCAAGCTCGCTCCCACAGGGAAATGCATTCCAATTGTGGGAGCGAGCCTGCTCGCGAATGGCGGCGCAGCCGACAGCCATCCACTGCTACCGCCACTGAAGAAACAAATGTCTTTTCCAGACGGCTTTTTCCGCCCGACTGATTGATAATCCCCAGCATTGTTTTTGACCATTGGATGGCCTGCCATGTTGTGCGTGTTCGAGGTGTTGCGGTGAGTGTCGAGCGGCGTAATGCCGACAGTTTTGCCCTGCAAGTGATGATCGGCCTGTGTCTGATCTGGGGCGTACAGCAGGTGATGATCAAGTGGGCGGCGCCAGACATCGCCCCTGTGATGCAAGCGGCGGCGCGCTCGGGGATTTCCGCGCTGCTGGTCGGGCTGCTGATGTGCTGGAAGGGCGGCTGGAATCAGGTCGGCAACACCTGGCGCGGCGGCTTGCTGGCCGGTGGGTTGTTCGGTCTGGAATTCTTCTTCATCGCCGAAGGCTTGCAACTGACCACCGCAGCGCACATGTCGGTGTTCCTCTACACCGCGCCGATTTTCACTGCGCTGGGCGTGCATTTCCTGTTGGCCAGTGAGCGGCTGCGACCGCTGCAATGGCTGGGCATTCTGCTCGCGTTTATCGGCATCGCGATTGCCTTCGCCGGTGGCGTGTCATGGGACAACCTCGACCGGCGCATGCTGCTCGGCGATGCCTTTGGCGTGTTGGCGGGCGCCTGCTGGGGCGCGACCACGGTGGTGGTGCGCGCCTCACGTCTGTCGGAAGCACCGGTGACGTTGACTCTGTTCTATCAGTTGATCGTCGGCTTCCTTGGCCTGCTGCTGATTGCGCTGTTCAGCGGCCAGATCACCCACGTCAGTCTGACTCCCGTAGCGGTGGCCAGCGTGTTGTTCCAGGGCCTGGTGGTGTCGTTCTTCAGTTATCTGATCTGGTTCTGGTTGCTGCGCCGTTATCTGGCGGCCAACCTCGCGGTGTTTTCGTTCATGACGCCACTGTTTGGCGTGACCTTCGGTGTGATTTTGCTGGGCGAGCAGTTGAGTCTGAACTTCGTTATCGGCGCGGTGCTGGTGTTGCTCGGCATCACCTTTGTCAGCGCCGAGCAGTGGCTGCGTCGGCGTTTGCGCAAAGCGCTGGGCCAGCGCTAGTCGATTGCATCGCCAGACCGCCGGCAATCAGCAAGCCGCTGCCGGCGATCACCAAGGCAGGGTGCAAACTGCCGCTGAAATGGCTGCTCAACGCCGCCAGCAACGGGCCACTGAGTTGGCCGAGCGCAAAGCACGCGGTGAGCATGCCGGCATTGCGCTGGGTGGCATGGGGCGCCAGTTCCCGCGAGCGTTGCATGACCAGTTGCATGCACGCCAGGAACGGTGTGCCGCAGAGGATCACGCCCAGCGTGAGGCCGAGGCCGCTGCCGAGCAGGCAGGCAAACACACCGGCCGCTTGCAGCCACAACGTTGCCATCAGCCAGTGGCGGGTGGTTGCGGGATCGTGACGGCGCAGACTCACCAGCAACACGCCAAGCGCCGCGGCCAGACCGAAACACGGCCAGAACAGGTCGGCCTGCCATTGTCCATGGAACTGCGCGTTGGCCATTTGCGATAGAAAGGTCGCCGGGATGATGTAGCCGACGCCGTACAGCGCATAAATCACCGCCAGCCGCCCAATGCCCCGATTCGACAGACTGACCGGCGCAGCAACCGCCGTTGTCGTTGCGACGGGCGTTGGCAGCAATCGCCAGACGCTCAGTAACATCAGCAACGCGGCCGCCGCATAAATCAGCCACAACGTCGCGGATGTCTGATTCAGCAGATGTGAGACCAGCGCCAGCAACCCTGTCAGAAAAATCCCCAACCCCGGTCCGGCAAAGACCAGGGCGCCCAAACGCGGACGACCCGCAGCGGCAGCCAGCGGCTGACTCAGCGAAGTGATCATCACCAGCACCCACGCACTTGCCACCCCTGTGCCAAAGCGCAGCACCAGGTGCGACCAGAAACCGTCAGCCCAAAACGACGCCAAGGTCAGCAGTACGCACAGCCACAAGCCGCCGTGCAGACGTCTGAGAACCTGCTGCGGGCGATGGGCGAACATCGCGTCGACCGCACCGAGCAAGTAGCCGAGGTAGTTGGCCGCAGCGATCAGACCGGCGGCCGTCAGGTCGATCTGCCCTTCGCTGAGCAGGTGTGGCATTTGTGGAGTGAGGGCGAAACGCCCGATGCCCATGGCCATCATCAGGGCAACGAAGCAGGCGGATAAGCGAATCAGGGGCGACATGGTCGGGATTCCTTTGAAGGAGCAATGACCGTCAGGCTAGGACTGATTGACTTTCTTTAAAATTGAATAATAGTGAGTAACTTGTTCTGTTATGGAGAAAGCTTGTGGAGTTCAGCCAACTGCGGATCTTTCAGGCCGTCGCCGAAGAAGGGTCAATCACCCGCGCAGCCGAACGCTTGCACCGAGTGCCGTCGAACCTGTCGACGCGGCTCAAACAGCTGGAAGAGCAACTCGGTGTCGAACTGTTCGTCCGTGAGCGTCAGCGTTTGCAGCTCTCGCCTGCGGGAAAAGTCCTGCTGGACTACACCGGCAAGTTATTCGCGTTACGCGATCAGGCCAGCGCTGCAGTCATGGGCGGGCAACCGGCGGGGGATTTTGTCCTCGGCACCATGTACAGCACGGCGGCAATTCATCTGCCGGCGTTGCTGGCGCGCTATCACAAGCAATACCCGGCGGTGAATCTGCAAGTACAGTCGGCGCCGAGTGCCGAGCTGCTGGAGGGTTTGCTCACCGGACGACTCGATGCGGCGCTGGTGGATGGTCCGCTGGAACTGGCTGGACTTGATGGTGTGCCGTTGTGTGAAGAGCGGTTGGTTTTGATCACCGAACCCGATCATCCGCCAGTGCACAGCGCCCGGGACGTGGAAGGGCGGTCGGTGTTCACCTTTCGTCGCGGGTGTTCGTATCGCATGCGCCTGGAGGCGTGGTTTTCGCACTATCACGCGGCGATGGGCCGGGCGATGGAGATCGAGTCCTATCAGGGCATGCTCGCCTGCGTGATTGCCGGCAGTGGCGTGGCGTTGATGTCGGAGTCGATGCTGGCCAGTCTGCCGGGGCGCGAGAGTGTCGCAGTGCACCCTTTGGCCGAATCATTCGCGGGTGCGACAACATGGCTCATGTGGCGCAAGGGCATGCTCGGCGCCAACCTGAACGCGTGGATCGAGGTGCAGCAGGCTGTCTATCCTGCGGCTCGGATCGAAACCCGGGAAACAGCCTGAACCAATGGTGGCGAACTCTGTTCAATTCAGTAACAGATCATTGCGGATTTGGCCGAGCATTGCGTAGGACTTCGGACTATTATCAGTGCGAAGCGGCCTCAGAATTCCGGCCGCTCAGCACCACCCTGAAGGGGGCATGACGATGAAAGAGAAAATTCAAAACTGGCTGCACGACTTGGGTGTTGCCCTCGGTCTGATCGAACCGCCTCTGCAACCTGTACCGATCCGCACCGATGACGAGCAGCGCCGCCGTCAACAACGGCGCCGGTAATGCCCCCGATCCGAGATCAAAGGATTCAAGATCAAGAGATCGCAGTCTTCGGCAGCTCCTGCACGGATTAATGTAGGCGCTGCCGAAGACTGCGATCTTTTGCTTTTAATGACGGCCGATCTCCAGCAAAAACCGGCTCAAGTCATTCGCCGTGTTCGCGGTCTTGAGCATGCGGTCTTCCTCGGCGGTGAACGCCGTCAGTCCGAATTCGTCTTCCAGATGAAAGATCAAATCCTCGATGTCGGCTTTCTCCAGGCCCAGTTGCACCAGGCTGGTGTTGTCGTTGAATTCGCGGGTTTCCAGTAAACGCCGGATATATCGATGCACGGCGGCACGCACGGCAGCTCTTCTCATGGCAGATTTTTCTGATTGTTGTTGTGCTTGAGTGAAGCAGGCCTCAGGCGTGGCTGCGCAACCACTGGTCAATCATCGAGCGCAAATGCTCCCCGGAAAAACTGCCGAAGTGCCCGCCATGCACCGTGCGGATCGGCAGCGCCTGTAAACGTCTCAGGCTGGTGGCGTAATCCTCAAGATTGGAGTGGTAGGCGTCTTCGATGAGCGGCCCGTCGTAAATGATGTCGCCGCTGAACAGGGTTTGCGTCGCTGCCTCATACAGGCTGATCCCGCCCGGCGAATGCCCCGGCGTGTGCAGCACTTGCAGCGTACGATTGCCCAGATCGAGCACATCGCCGTCCTCGACAAACCCGGTCGCCGGCGCGGCTTTGACCCGGTATTCGGCGTAGCACAACGGGCAGTCCGGATGTGCTTCAAACATGTCGTCGCCGACGAAGGCGCGGCTCAAATCGTTTTCGCCATCCGGCGCCGCCAGAATGTCTGCCTCGGCGGGATGCACCAGTCGTTCGGAAAATTCATGGTGGCCGGCGATATGGTCGAAGTGGCAATGACTGGCCACTGCCACTAACGGGCGTTCAGTCAGCCACGGCAACTGCTCACGAAGGCTGACCAGCCCTGAACCGCTATCCAGCAACAAGTCTTTGTCACGGCCCTGAACGTGCCAGAGGTTGCATCGGTAAAACGGCCGAATATACGGCTCGTGAATCAGCCGAATGCCGTCACTCAGGTGTTGTACTTCGAACCATTGATCGCGAGAAACAATCTTCATCAGCACTTTCCTTCAGACGAAAAAAACGGGTGTGGCAAGTGGGCGTGTCCTCCCTTATTTCCTGCACCGCGCCGGATCTGATGTCGTGCAGGGCAAGGCGCGAGGAGCGTAGTTTGGTTTTTCCAAATAAGCTCCGAGCAACGCAGCCCTGCACGACATCAGCTCCGGCCCTCCGGGTTGTGCCTAAAAGCGAGCCAGGCTGCGTTGCAGTCCTTGGCAAGGAAACAACCCTTACCTACGGACTGCGCCTTGCCTGGCTCGCTTTTAGGCGCAACGCGGTGCAGGAAATAAGGGAGGACACGCCCGTGCCACACCCGTCGAAGAAAGCATCAAGTCGTTACATCAGAGCTTAGATCGCACTCGCCACCGTCGCCGGGCGAGGGGAGAGCAGGCTGACCACCACGAAACTCACCAGACCCACAGCCAGGCTGTAGTAGATCGGCGTGTTCGCATCCAGACCGTCCTTGAACATGAACAGCAGCGCCGTGGCAAAACCCAGGCCCATGCTGGCGATGGCGCCGGCAGTGGTCGCGCGTTTCCAGAAGATCGCACCCATCAGCGGGATCAGCATGCCGCCCACCAACAGGTTGTAAGCGAGAGTCAGCGCACTGATCACATCGTTCACCACCAGCGCGATACCCAGCACGACGATGCCGGTGAGCAGGGTGAACAGGCGGTTGATGCCCAGGCTCGACGGTTTGCCGCCACGCAGTTTCGGCAACAGGTCTTCAGTCAGGGTGGTGGCTGCGGCAAGCAGGCCGGCGCTGGCGGTGGACATCATCGCCGCCAGTGCAGCCGCGATCACCAGACCCCGTATGCCGTCCGGCAGCGACAGTTTGACGATGGCGGCGAAGGCGTTGTTGACGTTGTCCAGATCCGGGATCAGCACGTGTGCAGCCATGCCGATCAGCGCGCAAGCCAGGCCGTAGAGGATGCAGTAGATACCCGCGATGCTGCCGGCGTATTGCGCGACTTTGGCGGTCTTGACGGTGAACACCCGTTGCCAGATGTCCTGACCGATCAGGATGCCGAAGAAGTAGATCATGAAGTAGGTGATGATCGTGTCCCAGCCGATGGTGGTGAAGCTGAAGGCAGTCGCCGGCAGTTTCAGCACCAGTTCGTCCCAACCGCCGACGCGGTACAGGCAGATCGGCAGCAGGATGAACATCAGGCCCACGGTCTTGATGATGAACTGGACGATGTCAGTCAGGGTCAGCGACCACATGCCGCCGATCGCCGAATAGATCACCACCACGCCACCACCGACGAGTACCGAAACCCAGAATGGCAGGTCAAACAGCACTTGCAGGACGGTGCCGATCGCGAGGATCGAGGTCACGCCGATCATCAGCGCGTAGGCCAGCATGATTGCCGCGCTCGCCGAGCGGGCCATCGGGTTGTAGCGTTTTTCCAGCACCTGGGTAACGGTGTAGATCTTCAGTTTCAGCAGCGGTTTGGCAAGAAACAGGTTCAGCGCAACGATGCCGCAACCGAGAGCCGCGCACAGCCAGAAACCGGAAATACCATGCACGTAGCCCAGACGCACGGTGCCGACCGTGGACGCACCGCCCAGAACGGTTGCGGCCATGGTGCCCATGTACAGGCTTGGGCCGAGGTTACGACCGGCGACGAGAAAGTCCTCGTTGGTCTTGGCCTTGCGCATGCCGAAGTAGCCGAGCAAGAGCATGCCGGCGGCGTAGATGAGGACGACGAATAAATCCAAAGCCATGATGGCGTGTCTCCGATTGTCTTTTTTATGTTGAGGCTGAATTCGAATCTCACTGTGGGAGCGAGCCTGCTCGCGAAGGCGGTCTGTCAGTCACATGAATGTTGAATGTGCTGAAGTCTTCGCGAGCAGGCTCGCTCCCACAGGGGACCTGCGTCAGGCGGCCTGACGCAGTTCAGGTTTTTCTATGGCTTGGTTGCGGGCATCCTTCGGGCCGAACACTTCGCGCGGTTCCGGGAACAGGCTCAGCAGCGTCAGGTACACCACCGAGGCCAGGCCCAGGGTCACCGGCAAGCTGATGTCGATACCGCCGGCCATTTCACCCAGTGGGCCGACGAACTGCCCCGGCAAATTGACGAAGCACAGGCCAACCGCCGCGCTCGGGATCCACGCCCCCAGACCGCGCCAGTTCCAGCCGTGGCTGAACCAGTAGCGTCCGCCCTGTTCGCCACGGGTGAACACTTGCAGATCATCCGGGCAGTAGAAGCCGCGACGCACCACCAGGCCGATGATCATGATCACCATCCACGGGGTGGTGCAGGTGATGATCAGCACGGCGAAGGTCGACACGCTCTGCACCAGGTTCGCGGCAAAGCGGCCGATGAAGATGAAGGCAATCGACAAAACGCCGATCAGCAGCGTCGCTTTCACGCGTGACAGCACTCGCGGGAATACGCTGGACATGTCCAGCCCGGTGCCATACAGCGAGGTGGTGCCGGTGGACATGCCGCCAATCACCGCAATCAGGCACACCGGCAGGAAGAACCAGCTCGGCGACACTGCCAGCAAACCACCGACATAGTTGTTCGCCGCGATGTAGTCCGGCGCCTTGATCGCGACGATGGTCGCGGTGCTCAGGCCGAACAGGAACGGGATGAACGTGGCGATCTGCGACAGCACCACCGCCGCCATGATCCGTTGCTTGGAGGTGTCACGCGGGATGTAGCGCGACCAGTCGCCGAGGAACGCGCCGAAGGAAATCGGATTGCTCATCGCAACCAGCGCGGCGCCGATGAACGCGGCCCAGAAGCCCGGCTGACCGAGGCTGACGGTGCCAGCGTAATGGGCGTCGAAAGGACCGGCGAAGGCGAAGATGCCCAGCAGGAACAACAGGCTGGCGCTCCACACCGCGATCTTGTTCACCCACAGCAAAAAGCGGAAGCCGTAGATGCACACGGTCAGCACCAGGATCGCGAACAGACCGTAGGCCAGGCCCAGAGACAGGTCGGTTTCCGGCAGACCGATCAGGCGTTTTGCACCACCGATCAGCGCATCCCCCGAACTCCACACCGAGAGCGAGAAAAACGCGATAGCGGTCAACAGCGACAGGAACGAACCGACGATCCGCCCGTGCACGCCGAAGTGCGCACCGGACGACACGGCATTGTTGGTGCCGTTGAGCGGGCCGAACAGGCCCATCGGTGCGAGGATCAGCGAGCCAAGCAGTACGCCCAGCACAATCGCCCAGACACCGGCCTGAAAAGACAGACCGAACAGCACCGGGAAACTGCCGAGCACGGCGGTGGCAAAGGTATTCGAACCACCGAAGATCATCCGGAACAAGTCCGTCGGGCCTGCGCTGCGTTCGTGGTCCGGGATCTGTTCGACCCCGTGGGTTTCAATCTGCGTAAGGCTTTGGTCGTTGTTGTTGTTATTCATGATCTGCTCCGATCATAAAGGCGCGCTCATCGTGCGTGAGCGTCACCTGTTTGGCTAAGGGGATGGCAGCCCTTCCGGCATTGCGGACAAATGTTCGTGGCAGGCCAGCCAATGGCCTTGTTGTTCTAGGCTCGACGCTTGTTTCCTGAAAACAATCGTCTCGCGCTCCTGGCTGAAGTGTTGCTCCCCTTGCATGCGCAGCTCGGTGGCCACGTCATGGATGAAAATCGCCATGTCACCTTGCAGGCTGACGAAGGCGTTGCTGGAGGTGCACGCAAGCACCTCGAAGCCATCCTCGGCGCGCCAGCTGTCCCACAAGGCCTGATAGGCATCGCGCGACAGCAACGGCTGTTCGAGGGTGTAGAAAACGAAACTTGCATCGGCGCTGAACGCGCCGAAATAAGCTTCGCGATCGTTACGGGCAAAGGCAGCCACCAGTTCGGCGGCCGCTCGCAAAACCTGATCACGTTCGTTCATGACCCGACCCTCAGCGATGGACCACGCCAGGCAGTACGCAGAGCATTTCGTACAGCAGGTTGGCGGCCAGCAGCGAGGTGTTGCCGGTGGTGTCATAAGCGGGCGAGACTTCTACCAGATCGCAACCGATCAGGTCGAGACCTTGGCAGCCGCGGACGATTTCAATTGCCTGAATGGTCGTCAGACCACCGATTTCCGGAGTGCCGGTGCCAGGCGCCCAGGCCGGGTCGATGCCGTCGATGTCGAAGCTCAGGTACACCGGACCGCCGCCGACTTTCTCGCGCACTTCAGCCATCAGCGGTGCCAGCGACTTGTGCCAGCATTCTTCGGCTTGTACGACGCGGAAGCCCTGATCGCGGCTCCAGTTGAAGTCGTCAGCGGTGTAACCCTGCGCGCGCAGACCGATTTGCACGACGCGGTCGCAGTCCAGCAGACCTTCTTCGACAGCGCGACGGAAGGTCGTACCGTGGGCGATCTTCTCGCCGAACATGTGATCGTTGACGTCCGCGTGGGCATCGATGTGTACCAGACCGACCTTGCCATGCTTTTTATGAATCGCCCGCAGGATCGGCAGGGTGATGGTGTGGTCGCCACCCAGGGTCATCGGGATCACGTTGTGCTCGAGGATGTTGTCGTAGGCTTCTTCGATGATGCGCACGGCGTCGAGCAGGTTGAAGGTGTTGATTGCCACGTCACCGATGTCGGCCACCGACAGTGAGTCGAACGGCGCAGCGCCAGTGGCCATGTTGTACGGGCGGATCATCACCGATTCGGTGCGGATGTCGCGTGGCCCGAAACGGGTGCCGGGGCGCAGCGAAGTACCGATGTCCAGTGGCACGCCAACAAAGGCAGCGTCCAGGCCGGCAGCGGTCGGTACATGGGGGAGTCGGAGCATGGTGGCGATGCCGCCGAAGCGCGGCATTTCGTTGCCGCCCAGTGGTTGGTGAAGAATCTTGTCCACGGGTAAGGCCTCATCGTCTTTGTTTTATTTATGTCGGCGCGCCGTGGAGCACAGGTTCGGACGCCGCTGTGGGGCCGATGATGCGAAATGTAGTGGGGGGAAAGAATCGCTACGGGCAAAAACTTAGTTCAGATTTTTCTAAACTAATGGCGAGGCTGGGATTAGACTTTGGCGGGTTCAAGATTGTGATCGGCTGGGGATTGCTGCCCTCACCCCAGCCCTCTCCCAGAGGGAGAGGGGGCCGACCGAGTTGTTGGCGGAATCTGCATCGACCTGAAAAATCGAGTCGAGCTCAGGATTTGAAAGCCATGGAGATCAGCTCCCTCTCCCTAGGGGAGAGGGCTGGGGTGAGGGGCTTTTCCCACAGACACACAGTTGCAAAGCCCGGAGTAGACATGGCCAACGCTTTACCCGACCTGAAACTGTTACGCATCTTCGTCAGCGTCGTCCGTCATCAGGGCTTCGCCAACGCCCAGCAGGAACTCAACCTGTCGACCTCGGCGATCAGCACCTACATGAGCCAGCTCGAAGCCGCGCTCGGCCTGGTGTTGTGCCATCGCGGGCGCGGCGGGTTCAGCCTGACCAGCAAGGGTGAACTGTTCCATCAGGAAACCCTGCGCCTGCTCGCCGAGCTCGAAGGCTTCGAGCAATACGCCGCCGCGCTCAAGGGCGAACTGCGCGGCACGCTGAACCTTGGGGTGATCGACTCCACCGTCAGCGACAAGGCCTTGCCGTTCGCCGAAGCCATCGGCGCCTACAGCCAGGAACACCCGGCGGTGCATCTGCATTTGTCGGTGATGAGCCCCTACGAATTGCAACTCGGCGTGCAGGACAACCGCCTCGACCTGGCCATCGGTGCGTTCTCCACGCGCATGAGCGGTCTGGTCTACATGCCGTTGTACCGCGAGCAACACTGGCTGTATTGCAGCAGCCGGCATCCGTTGTTCAACGAGCGGCGCATTCCCGAGCAAGTCATCACCCAGCAACGCATGGTCGGGCGCGGTTACTGGAGTCAGGCGGAACTGGCGCGCCACGGCTTCAAACACAGCGCCGCTACGGTGGAAAGTATGGAGGCGCAGCTGATTCTGGTGCTGTCCGGCGCCTATATTGGTTACCTGCCGGAGCACTACGCTCAGGCCTGGGCCGACAAGGGCGACCTGCGCGTGCTGCTACCGGCGACCTTCGGTTATCAGGCACCGTTTTCGATGATCATGCGCCGGGGCCGCAGCCGCGAGCCGCTGATCCAGACCTTCCGCGATTTGCTCAAAGCTCAGCTCAATCAGGCTTAGCTTGTAGGGAAAAGAACCATGTCCAGACCTCAATGCCCGCGCTGCCTGCGCCCCCAGACCCATTGCCTGTGCCCGCTGATCCCGCGCCTCGACAGCCGCACGCGAGTGTTGCTGTTGCAGCATCCGAGCGAGGTCAATCATGCGCTTAGTACTGCGCGGTTAGCAGCGTTGGGACTGACCAATGCCGAGCTGATTGTCGGTGAAGTATTCGAAGATCTGCCGGCGCTGCTGAACCGTCCGGGCTATCGGGCGCGGTTGTTGTTTCCGGCTGATGATGCGCAACCGATGCAGGCTTACGGCGAGTCCGATGAACCACTGTTACTGGTCGTTCCGGACGGCACCTGGCGCAAGGCGCGCAAGATGCTGCACCTCAATCCTCTGTTGGCGGCGTTGCCACGGGTGACGTTGGCCGAAGGTGGCGTGTCGCGCTATCGCTTGCGCAAGGCACCGGGGCCAGGGGCGTTGTCGACGATTGAGGCAATTGTGCAGGCGTTGCAGACGCTGGAAGCGCCGAGGTCATTCGAGCCGTTGCTCAAGCCGTTCGAGGCGTTGATCGAGGGGCAGATTGCGGCGATGGGGGAGGAGACCTTCCAGCGTAATCATGGCGACAAATGATCGTTCCCACGCTCTGCGTGGGAATGCATCCAGTGACGCTCTGCGTCACAGTCGCAAAGGGACGCGGAGCGTCCCGGGCGGCATTCCTTTGCTGCGCGTGGGAACGATCATCGGCTAGCGTTCGCGCATCGCCTCGGTCCGAGCTTTGAGCACCGGTTTCAGCAAGTAATCCAGCACACTTTTCTCCCCGGTAATAATGTCCACCGTCGCCACCATCCCCGGAATAATCAGCAGCGGTTTCACATCCCCGCCCAAATGGTTTTTATCGGTGCGCACCTGAATCAGATAAAAGCTGTTGCCCTTGTCATCGGTAATCGTGTCGGCGCCGATCAACTCAAGCTTGGCGCTCAACCCGCCGTAAATCGTGTAGTCATAGGCACTGAACTTGACCATGGCTTTCTGGCCCGGATGCAGGAACGCAACGTCCTGCGGGCGCACTTTGGCCTCGATCAACAGGTTGTCTTCCAGCGGTACGATTTCAACCATGTCGCTGCCGGGCTGAACCACGCCGCCGATGGTGTTGACCTTCAATTGCTTGATCACCCCGTGTACCGGTGAGGTCACGGTGGTGCGGGTGACGCGGTCGTCGATGGCGATGCTGGTGGCAGTGATTTTCGACAGGTCGGTGCGTTTCTCATTCAGCTCTTTCGCCGCCTCGGAACGGAAGGTCTGTTCCGACTCGTCGATCTTGCTGCGGATCTCGGCAATCGCTGATTCGGCGCGGGGAATGGCCAGCGTCGTCGCGTTCAATGAACCTCGGATTTCTACCGCGCTGCGCTTGAGTCGAAGGATCTCAACAGGAGAAACCGCACCGGTTTTCACCAGCGGTTCGGACATGTTCATCTCTTGCTGCAGCAACGCCAGACTCGAGCTGAACTGACCTTGTTTGGAGCGAAACTCGGCGAGTTCCTGAGTCTTCTGCCGCAGTTGTTCGCTCAACGTTCGTTGCTCGCTTGCCAGTCGGCGCTGACGTTGTTCGTACAGCGAACGCTCGTCTTCGGCGACTTGCGGCGCCTTGGCGATGACCTCATCAGAGAGCTTGAACGGCCGGCCCTCGGCCTCCGCCGACAACCGTTCGACCTGCGCCGTCAGCGCATAACGATCCGCCTCGCTTTCGCCCTTGTTCGAACGAAATCGCGTGTCATCCAGGCGCAGCAGCGTGTCGCCCTTGTTCACCATTTGCCCTTCGCGGACGAATATCTCAGTGACGATCCCGCCCTCAAGGTTCTGGATCACCTGAATCTTGCTCGAAGGAATCGCCTTGCCTTCGCCCATGGTCACTTCTTCGAGCACGGCAAACTTGGCCCAGACCACCGCGCTGATCAGCAGCGCCGCCGCCAGCCACACGGTGATCCGCGACCAGCGCGGCGAGTCCTGCAATGAAGCGCCGGCGGTTTCCGGCATGAATTCGGCTTCGGCGCTTTTGCCGAAACTGTCGAAGTAGCCTCGATCTTTGCTATCGGAGGAAGCAGACATGGGGCAACTCCTAGACCGCCGCCGAGCCGACACGGCCCTTGCGCAGTGCATCGATGACCGCTTCTTTCGGGCCGTCGGCGACGACCCGGCCGTTGTCCAGCACCAGCAACCGGTCCACCAGGCTCAGCATCGAGGTACGGTGGGTGACCAGCAGCAGCGTCTTGCCTTGTACCCAGCCGTGCAGCTTCTGCCGCAGCAAGTCTTCGCTGCTGTTGTCCATGGCACTGGTGGGTTCGTCGAGCAGCATGATCGGTGGATCGAGCAACAGCGAGCGCGCCAGCAAAACGGCCTGACGTTGGCCGCCGGAAAGCAATTGTCCTCGCTCGCCCACCGGACGATCGAAGCCTTGCGGATGTTGGCGAGCGAGTTCGGTAACGCCGGTCAGTTCGGCGACTTCGAGCATGCGTGAATCGCTGATGTAGCGCGCGCCGAGGGTCAGGTTATCGCGCAGGCTGCCCGCCAGCAGCGGCAGATCGTGGGCGACGTAACCGATCTGCTGGCGCAGGTCGGCGACATCGAGCTGGCGCAGGTCGAGGCCGTCGAGCAACAGCTGGCCTTCTTCGGGTTCATAGAAACCCATGACCAATCGTGCCAACGTACTTTTGCCCGAACCGCTGCGGCCGATGATGCCGACCCGCTCACCGGGTTTCAGGCTGAAACTGACATTGCTCAGCGCCGGCGCATTCTGGCCGTTGTAATGGAAGGTCACGCCGTTGACGTCCAGCGCGCCTTGCAACTGCGTGCGCTCCAATGGCCGCTGTTTGCCGTCGCGTTCCTGCGGCAAGGCCATCAGCGCATCGGTGCTTTTCATGGTCAGTTGCGCTTGCTGATAGCGGGTGATCAGCCCGGCGATCTGCCCCAGCGGCGCGAGCACGCGGCTGCCGAGCATGTAACTGGCGACCAGCGCACCGACGCTGAGGTTACCGGCGATGATGCTGTAGACCCCGGCGACAATGGTCGCCATCCCCGAGAACTGTTGAATGAACAACGTGCCGTTGGTGGCCAGCGCCGACAGATTGCGCGCGTGGCTGTCGAGACGGGTGAGGGCGCCGTGGGTGCTTTCCCATTTGTGCTGGCGCTCGCTTTCGGCGCTGCAGGCCTTGAGGGTTTCCAGGCCACCGAGGGTTTCGATCAGCACCGCTTGGCGTTCAGCGCCGAGGCTCAGGCTCTTTTGCACGGTGTCACGCAGACGTACCTGAATGATCATCGCGAAGACGATGGTGATCGGAAACGCCAGCAGCGGAATGACCACCAGCCAGCCGCCGAGCAGGCCGATGACCACCAGCATCAGCACGACGAAGGGCAGGTCGATCAGGCTGGTCAGGGTTACCGCCGTGAGAAATTCACGCAGACCCTGAAAGTCATGAATGCTCTGGGCGAAACCGCCAATGGTCGCCGGCCGGGCCTTCATCGACATGCCGGTAATGCGCTCGAACAATGTGGCGGAAAGGATCACATCGGTTTTCTTGCCGGCAGTGTCGAGCAAGTGCGCACGCACCACCCGCAACACCAGTTCAAACCCGGTGCCGATCAACAACCCGATCGACAGCACCCACAAGGTCGAGGTGGCCTGATTCGGCACCACGCGGTCGTAGGTCTGCATGACGAACAGCGGCACCATCAGGCCTAACAGGTTGATCAGGAAACTGGCGAGGATCGCATCGCTGTAGAGCCATTTCGACAGTTTCAGGGTGTCGCGAAACCATGCATGTACCCGCGGCACCAGCGGTGAACGGAGGTCTTCGAGTTCGTGGCGCGGCCGAGCGAACAAGGCTTGGCCGCTGTAGTGCTCGCTGAGTTCTTCGCGGCTGATCCATTGCTCGCCGCCATCGGCTTCGCTGGGCAGGATCAGCGCTTTGCCGTCGTCGCCGAAGCGCCGTAAAACAGCAGTGCGACCGTCGTTGAGCAGCAGCAGAATCGGCAGGTTGAGCGGCGAGATGTCTTTCAGCTCGCGGCGCAGAATTCGCGCCTGCAACCCGGCCCGGGCGGCGGCGCGCGGCAGCAAGTCGAGGCTCAGGCGTTGTTTGTTCAGGGGCAGCCCGGCACTCAGGCTGGCGCGACTGACGGTGGCGCCATGCAGTTTGCAGAGGATCAACAGACCGTCGAGTAACGGATCATCGAAGCTCAGCCGCGGATCGATCCCGGTATGGCCGGGTTCCATGCTGGTCATATTGATCGCCTCTGTTGAACGGGCACGGGAATCCACACATTGATCGTTCCCACGCTCCGCGTGGGAATGCAGCCCGGGACGCTCCGCGTCCCAAAGCGGACGCAGAGCGTCCATTGAGGCATTCCCACGCATAGCGTGGGAACGATCAACAGGGGACTTATTTCAGTTCCGGCAGGCGCGCTTCGTTTTTGACCTCAGTCGCGGCGATGGCATCGGCTGGCAGCACCACCCTTTGTTTGCTCAGCAACTGGCCCATGTTCGCCAGCACGCGGTACATCGAGTACTCCTCGGTGTAGCGGATTTCGGTGTAGCGACGGTTGGCGTTGTACAGCTCGTTTTCACTGTCGAGCAAATCGAGCAAAGTCCGTTGGCCGAGGCCGAACTGATCCTGATACGCGGCGCGTACACGTTTGGTGGTTTCGGCGTATTCGCGGGCGGTCGGAGTCTGCTTCTTCGCGTTGACCATGGCATTCCAGGCCAAATGAATGTTCTCGTTCAACTGACGCAGGGCGTTGTTGCGGATGTCCATCGCCTGGTTGATCTGGTGCGCATCGGAGGCCAGTCGCGCCTTGTCGCTACCACCCCGGAACAGGTTGTAGTTCATCACCACACCCACACGCCATTCGTTGTCGTGGCCTTCATCGCCCTGCACGTTGTTGTTCGCGCCGACGGCCGCTTCAGCATCGAAGCGCGGGTAGAACGGCGACTTGGCGACTTCGTACTGGCTCTCGGCCGATTGCACGTCAGCCTGCGCCGATTTCAGATACGGGTTGTTCTCGACCATGCTCTGCTGGGCTTCCGGCAGGCTGGTCGGCAACTCGCCACGGGTCGAGGCCGGGGTTTCCAGCTCATCGGGCATGCGTCCGACCACGCTGTAGAAGTTCGATTCGGCGTCGGCCAGATCGACTTCGGCGGTGTCGAGGTTGTTTTGCGCCAAGGCCTTACGGGCTACCGATTGGTCGGAGTCAGCGGTGCTGCCGACGCCACGCTCGGTGCGCAGGCCGATCTGGTCATTGACGCGCAAGTGCGCCTGCAGGTTGTTCTTGGCCAGGGTCACCAGCTCGCGACGTTTGAGCACTTCGAGGTAGACCTCGATGGTACGCAAAGCCAGATCCTGGGCGGTGCCTTGCGCGTAATACGCGCGCGAATTGGACACGCCTTTGGTGCGCTCGACTTCGTTGGCGGTGTTGAAACCGTCGAACAGCATCTGCCGCAGGCGCAGCTCGGACTGGGTGTAATTGAGGATTTCGGTGTGGTGATTACCGAAGGCTCGGGTATTGGTGTTGTCGCTGTAGCCACGACCATACGCGGCGTTCAAATCGACGGACGGATAGAAGCCGCCCTTGGCCACTTTGACTTGTTCATCAGCCGACAGGCGGGCGTCCACGCGCGAGGCCAGTTCCGGGTGAGTGGCGATGGTGCTTTGAATAGCCTCGGTAAGGTTCATGGCCTGGGCTTGAGAAGTGCAAGCCATGGCCAGCAAAACCGCGCTGCAGAGGGGGGTTAGAACGCGCATGGGTGCATCTCCCTGAGTCCTGATGGTGTGTTACTGTCGCCAAATATTTGACGATATTTATAGGTCTAAGCGTTTCACTCTTGTAACAACAGAGCTAAGAACATCCTGAAGCGTAGCTAAGAAAAAATTTTCATAAGGCTTATGCCGAAAAAAACTTATGCGCTTTGTAAAAACCGGCACATTGTTCAGCACGAAAGCCTTTGTTTTATGCGCTTTAGGGAGCGCAAAAAGGCTTGAGGAAAGTTCCACTCACTTTGCGACATACGGCGAAGTACTGCTGAAGGGGAGGGACGCGTAGCGGCTGAGGGGTGACAGATTTTTGTCACTCGGGTGATTCATCAGCGTTACGTAGCGTTAGTGGGCGTATTGCTTTGATCGGGATGCGGAAGTGCTTGATAGCACTGATGTTTCCGAAAGAAGCCACCTGCGAAACGAACTGTTGAAGGTGCGAGCGTCGCCTCCAACAACCCGGTTGAGCCATGGGCTGCTTCGCTTACCAGTGCCGACGGTGGTCGGCAGCGGAGGATTTCACATGGCAACGCTCATCGGCACAGTCACTAAAGTCATTGGCCAGGTTTTCGCCCAGTCAGCCGACGGTACCAAACGCGCACTGGTTGAGGGGGATCGCCTGTTTGCCGGCGATCAACTGATCACCGGCGCAGAAGGCGCCGTCGCCGTTCACCTGCAAAACGGCCAGGAACTGACCCTCGGACGCGGCAGCAGCATGACCATGACCGGTGAACTGCTGGCGGGTCAGGCGGCGCATGTCAATGCCGCTGAGGCCGTGACCCCGAGCGACGCGCAATTGACCGACGTCGAGCAGATCCAGAAAGCCATCGCCGCCGGGGACGACCCGAGCAAAACCGCTGAAGCCACCGCGGCCGGTCCGAATGCCCCGGGCGGCGCACCGGGAGAGGCGGGCGGCGGCCACAGTTTTGTTCTGCTGACCGAAGTGGGCGGACGGGTCGACCCGATCATCGGTTTCCCCACCGCCGGGTTCGGCGGTATTCCCGAATTCCCTGAAGAACGCCACAACGCGGTGATCGACAACGGCGATGACACCCCGGCTGTGGTGGTGCCGCCACCGGTGAACAATCCGGTGACCCTCACCGGCCTGAATGTGGCGGGCGGCGAACTGAACCTCAGTGAAGCCAATCTGCCTGACGGTTCGTCGGCCAACCCGGGTGCACTGACGCAAAGCGGCAGCTTCACGGTGTTGGCGCCGGATGGTCTGACCAGCCTGAGCATCGGCGGCATCAACGTTATCGTTGGCGGTGTGCCGATCGGCTTCCCGCAATCGATCACCTCGCAACTGGGCAACACCCTGACCATCACCGGCTACAACCCGGCGACTGGCGTTGTCAGCTACAGCTACACCCTCAACGGCAACGAAACTCATGCGGCCGGCGACGGCGTGAACAATCTCAGCGAACAATTCACGGTGATTGCCGGCGACAGCAATGGCGACACCGCGACCGGCACGCTCGACGTCAACATCACCGACGACGTGCCAAAAGCCTTTGATGACAGCAATGGCACGGCATCTGAAACGCAACTGACACTGACTGGCAACGTGTTGACCAATGACGTGCAAGGTGCTGATCGCGTGCCAACCGGTCCGGTAACCCCGGGCACTTTCACCGGCACTTACGGCACCTTGGTGCTGAATGCCGACGGCACGTACACCTACACGCTGAACACCAGCGACGCGGACTTCAAAAACCTGCACGGTGGCGGCAATGGCACGGAAACCTTCGCCTACACCATCACCGACTCGGACGGTGATACCAGCTCCGCCAACCTCGTCCTGCAGATCCACAACAACGACGATCCAGTGGTCATCAATGGCCTGAACGTCGAAGGCGGGGAGTTGACGGTCTACGAGAAAAACCTCAGCGACGGCAGCGCACCGGATGCCACCGCGCTGACTCAAAGCGGCACGTTCACCATCACTGCACTCGATGGTGTAACGACGCTCACTGTCGGTGGCATCGCCGTCGTCACCAACGGCGTGGCCGCAGGTTTCCCGCAATCGATTACTACACCGCTCGGCAGCACGCTGACCATCACCGGTTTCAACGCCACCACCGGTGTGGTTAGTTACAGCTACACCCTGGTCGACAACGAAGCGCATCCAACCGCCAACGGCGCGAATAACCTGCCTGAGCAGTTTGCCGTCACCGTGGTCGATGACAACGGCACCACTGCCAACGGCACGCTCGACGTGAACATCACCGACGACGTACCCAAAGCCTTTGATGACAGCAATGGCACGGCGTCTGAAACGCAACTGACACTGACCGGCAACGTGCTGACCAACGACGTGCAGGGTGCCGACCGCGTGGTGACCAATGAAAGTGCCGGGCCGATCACCGCCGGAACATTCACCGGGACTTACGGCACGCTGGTCCTCAACGCCAACGGCACGTACACCTACACTTTGAACACCAACGACGCCGACTTCAAAAACCTCCACGGCGGTGGCAACGGCACGGAAACCTTCGCCTACACCATCACCGATTCCGACGGTGATACCAGCACTGCCAACCTCGTCCTGCAGATCCACAACAACGACGATCCGGTAATCATCAACGGCCTCGACGTGAATGGCGGCGAACTCACCGTCAACGAAAAAAACCTCAGCGACGGCAGTGCGCCGGATTCCACCGCGTTGACCCAAAGCGGCACGTTCACCATCACCGCACTCGACGGCGTAACAACGCTGACCGTCGGCGGCATCGCTGTCGTCACCAATGGCGTGGCTGCAGGCTTCCCGCAATCGGTCACCACGCCGCTGGGCAGTACGCTGACCATCACCGGTTTCAATGCGACCACCGGCGTGGTCAGCTATAGCTACACGCTGGTCGACAACGAAACGCACCCGACGGCCAACGGCGCGAACAATCTGCCGGAGCAGTTCGCCGTTACCGTAGTCGATGACAACGGCACCACCGCCAATGCCACTCTCGATGTGAACATCGTCGATGACCTGCCAAAAGCTGTGGATGACAGCAACGCCGGCACCGCATCGGAGACCCTGCTGACGCTGACCGGCAATGTCCTGACCAATGACGTGCAAGGTGCGGATCGCGTACCGAGCGGCCCGGTAACCCCGGGCACTTTCACTGGCACATACGGCACCTTGGTGCTCAGCGCCAATGGCACTTACACCTACACCTTGAACACCAGCGATGCCGACTTCAAAAACCTCCACGGTGGCGGCAACGGTTCGGAAACCTTCACCTACACCATCACCGATTCCGACGGCGATACCAGCACCGCCAACCTCGTCCTGCAGATCCACAACAACGACGATCCGGTGATCATCAACGGCCTCGACGTCAATGGCGGCGAACTCACCGTTTACGAGAAAAATCTCACGGACGGCAGCACACCGGACGCCACCGCGTTGACCCAAAACGGCACGTTCACCATCACTGCACTCGACGGTGTCACCACGCTGACTGTCGGCGGCATCGCCGTGGTCACCAACGGTGTAGCCGCAGGTTTCCCGCAATCGATCGTCACGCCGCTCGGCAGTACGCTGACCATCACTGGTTTCAATGCGACCACCGGCGTGGTCAGCTACAGCTACACCCTGGTCGACAACGAAGCGCATCCAACCGCCAATGGCGCGAACAACCTGCCTGAGCAGTTCGCCGTCACCGTGGTCGATGACAACGGCACCACCGCCAATGCCACCCTTGATGTGAACATCGTCGATGACCTGCCAAAAGCCGTGGATGACAGCAACGCCGGCACCGCATCGGAAACCTTGCTGACCCTGACTGGCAATGTCCTGACCAATGACGTGCAAGGTGCTGATCGCGTGCCAACCGGTCCGGTAACCCCTGGCACTTTCACCGGGACTTACGGCACCTTGGTGCTGAATGCCAACGGCACTTACACCTACACCCTGAACACCAACGACGCCGACTTCAAAAACCTCCACGGCGGCGGCAACGGCACGGAAACCTTCGCCTACACCATCACCGATTCCGATGGCGATACCAGCACGGCGAATCTGGTTCTGCAGATCCACAACAACGACGATCCGGTGATCCTCAATGGCCTCGACGTCAACGGTGGCGAACTCACCGTCTATGAGAAAAACCTCAGCGACGGCACCAGCCCCAACACCCCGGCGCTGACCCAGAGCGGCACCTTCACCGTCAGCGCCCTCGATGGTCTGCAAACCCTGACCGTGGGTGGCATCAACGTGGTCACCGGTGGCGTGGCCGCAGGCTTCCCGCAATCGATCGTCACGCCGCTCGGCAGCACGTTGACCATCACCGGTTACAACCCCGCTACCGGTGTGGTCAGTTACAGCTACACCCTGGTCGACAACGAAACCCATCCAAACGCCAACGGCGCCAACAGCATCACCGAGAACTTCAACGTCGTCGCGACCGACACCGATGGCAGCACCGCCAACGGCCAGATCAACGTCAACATCGTCGATGATTTGCCGAGCGCTCATCCTGATTCTGCTTCGGTGGCAGAGGGCGGCACGGTCAGTGGCAATGTCCTGAACAATGACATCGGTGGCGCCGACGGCCCGGCTGTGACCGGTGCCGTGGTCGGCGTGCGCGCCGGCTCCGATACCTCAACCTCGGCCATCGGCGGCCTCAGCAGCAACATCAACGGCACCTACGGCTACCTGACCCTGGACGCCAACGGCAACGCGGTCTATCACAGCAATCCCAACGTCGTGAACGGCCCGGGCGCAGTGGATGTGTTCACCTACACCGTGCGCGATTCCGACGGTGATGAAAGCACCACCACCATCACCATTGATGTCTACAACAGCAAGCTGTGCGCGACCAGCGACACCGACGTCACCGTCTACGAGAAAGCGCTGGACCTGACCAAGGACGGCGCGGATCTGGCGCCCGGCACGGTCACTGGCAGCGACCCGACCAGCACCGGCGAAACCGCGTCCGGCACCCTGGTCGGCTCGGTCACCGGGGCGGTCGGCGCGATCAGCTATGCGCTGGTCGGCAGCGCCACCGGCAACTACGGGCAGATCGTCCTCAACCCCAACGGCACGTACACCTACACCCTGACCTCGCCGGCGAGCACCACGCCGCATGCCGACGATGGCGCCAACAGCCTGAGCGAAACCTTCACCTATCAGGCCACCGATTCGCTCGGCAACATCGTCACCAGCACCATTGTCGTGAATATCGTCGATGACGTGCCGAAAGCCGTGAACGACAGCAACGCCAACAGCGCCTCGGAAACCCAGCTGACCCTGACTGGCAATGTGCTGAGCAACGATGTGCAAGGTGCCGATGTGGTCGCGACCGGACCGAATGCCGGACCGATCACCCCCGGCACCTTCACCGGTACTTACGGCACCCTGGTGCTCAATGCCAACGGCACTTACACCTACACGCTGAACCCCAACGATGCCGACTTCAAAAACCTGCACGGCGGCGGTAACGGCAGCGAGACGTTCAGCTACACCCTGACCGATGCCGACGGCGACACCAGCACTGCCAGCCTGGTGCTGAACATCCACAACAATGACGATCCGGTGGTGCTCAATGGCCTCGACGTCAATGGCGGCGAACTCAGCGTTTACGAGAAAAACCTCAGCGATGGCACCAGCCCCAACACCCCGGCGCTGACCCAGAGCGGCACCTTCACCGTCAATGCGCTCGATGGCCTGCAAACCCTTACTGTGGGCGGCATCGCCGTGGTCACCAACGGTGTTGCCGCAGGCTTCCCGCAATCCGTCGTCTCGCCGCTGGGCAGCACCTTCACCGTCACCGGTTACAACCCGGCGACCGGTGTCGTCAGTTACAGCTACACCCTGGTCGACAACGAAACCCACCCGAACGCCAACGGTGCCAACAGCCTCACCGAGAACTTCAACGTCGTGGCGACGGACACCGATGGCAGCACCGCCAACGGCCAGATCAACGTCAACATCGTCGATGACCTGCCGACTGCCAAACCCGACACCGGCTCGGTGGCCGAGGGCGGTACGGTCAACGTCAGCGTGCTGGGCAATGACATCAGCGGTGCCGATGGTGCAGCGACGGTGGTCGGTGTGCGTGCCGGCAGCAACACCGGCACCTCGGCCGTCGGCGGCCTCAACAGCAACATCAATGGCAACTTCGGTTACCTGACCCTCGACGCGGCCGGCAACGCCGTTTACCACAGCAACCCGAACTCGGTGAGCCCACCGGGCGCCACCGACACCTTCACCTACACCATCCGTGACAGCGACGGCGATGAAAGCACCACGACCATCACCATCAACGTTGCTGACAGCAAGCTGGTGGCCTCGGTCGATCAAGACGTGACGGTCTACGAAAAAGCCCTCGACCTGAGCAAGGACGGAGCGGATCTGGCTCCCGGTACGGTCACCGGCAGCGACCCGAGCAACACTGGCGAAACCGCGACCGGCACACTGGTCGGCGCCGTCACCGGCGGCAGCGGCGCGATTACCTACACCTTGGTCGGCAGCGCCACCGGCACCTACGGGCAGATCCAGCTCAACGCCGACGGTACCTACACCTACACGCTGACCTCGGCGCCGAAAACCTCGCCGGGCGCCAACGACGGGGCGAACACCCTCAGCGAAAGCTTCACCTACAAAGCCACCGATGCACTGGGCAACAGCACCACCAGTACCCTCGTGGTCAACATCGTCGATGACGTGCCAAAAGCCGTGGCGTCGGATCGTTCGGTGGCAGCGGTGGAGATCGACTCCAACCTGCTTATCGTCCTCGACATCTCCGGCAGTATGGCCGACGCCTCGGGTGTGCCGGGCCTGTCGCGGCTGGACCTGGCCAAGCAGGCGATCAGCGCCTTGCTCGACAAGTACGACGACCTCGGCGATGTCAAAGTCCAGCTCGTTACCTTCAGCAGCAACGCCACTGACCGAACCTCGGTGTGGGTCGATGTCGCGACCGCGAAAACCATTCTCGCCGGCCTCACCGCAGGCGGCGGCACCAACTACGACGCCGCGGTGGCGGTGATGCAAACCGCGTTCAACACCTCGGGCAAACTCACCGGGGCGCAGAACGTCGGTTACTTCTTCTCGGACGGCAAACCCAACGAAGGTGACATCAACGCTGCTGACGAAGCCGCGCTGAAAAACTTCCTCGATGCCAACAACATCAAGAACTACGCGATTGGCCTGGGCAGCGGCGTGAGCAACGCCAACCTCGATCCGCTGGCGTATGACGGCATCAGCCACACCAACACCAATGCGGTGGTGGTGACCGACCTCAATCAACTCAACTCGGTGCTGTCGGGCACCGTCCAAGGCGCGCCGGTCACCGGTTCGTTGCTGGGCGAGGGCGGCACCTTCGGCGCCGATGGCGGCTTCATCAAATCCATTGTCGTTGACGGCACCACTTACACCTATGATCCAAAAGCGCTCAGCGGCCAAGGCTCGTTGACGCCAAGTGGCGGCACCAATCACGGCACCTTCAACACCGCCAACAATACGTTGAGCATCGCCACCAATAACGGCGGCACACTGCTGATCAACCTCGACACCGGTGACTACACCTACACCTCGCAGAAAACCACCGCTGTGGTCATCACCGAGAACATCGGCTTCACCCTCAGCGACAACGACGGCGACCTCGCCAGCTCGATGCTGACGGTAAAAGTGATCCCCAATGCGCCGCCAGTGGCGGTGGATGACCACGTCATCACCAACGTGCTGTCGGGCAACATCGTGGTGCCGGGCGAGCTGCTGCTGGCCAACGACACCGATCCGAATGGCGATACGCTCAACGCCACACCGACTACTTTCAACACCGGTTGGATAGCGAAGGGCGCGGATTTCACCGGTACCGGCGCGATTACTTTCAACGGCAACAGCAACACCGCCGCCAACCAGACCCTGGCCGATGTGCGCAGCGCGTTTGCGGCCAACACGGCGGCAATGACCGCCGTGCTGGTGATCAGCGGCTACCTCGGCGCGGTGACCAACGCCAATGCCAACGATGAAGACCTGATCACGGTCAAACTGAAACAGGGCGAAACGCTGAACCTGGATCACAACCTGGCGGCCGGGCATATCACTATGGAGTACTCGCTCAATGGCGGCGCGTTCGTCGCGATTGCCGATGGCGGCACGATCACTGCCAGCGCCGATGGCACCTACCAGATCCACGTCACCAATATCAGCAACCCCAACGGCGGCGGTAACCCCAATACGGCAGAAAACTATCAACTGACCATGACGGTCAACTACGCCGGGGCCCACGACATCACTCCGGACTTCCACGGCACTTACACCGCCAACGACAACCATGGCGGCAGCGACACGGCCAACGTCAGCATCAGCTATCAGGACGGCCACACCCTCACCGGCACCTCGGGGGATGACGTGCTGGTGGCCGGCAGCGGCGACAACATCATCAACGCCGGCGACGGCAACGATGTCCTCAGCGCCGGTTCAGGCAACAACGAACTGCACGGCGGTGCCGGTAACGACTTGCTCTACAGCGGCCCGGGCAATGACCTGCTCGACGGCGGCACTGGCATCGACACCGCCAGCTACGCCCACGCCACGGCTGCCGTCACCGTCAACCTCGGCCTGCTCGGTGCGCAAAACACCCTCGGCGCCGGTACCGACACGCTGACCGGCATCGAAAACCTCGTCGGCTCGAACTTCAACGACACCCTCACCGGCGATAACAATAACAACGTGATCACCGGCGGCCTCGGTAATGACATCCTCAACGGTGGCGGCGGTGACGACCTGCTGATCGGCGGCATGGGCAACAACACCCTGACCGGTGGCGCAGGGGCCGACACCTTCCAGTGGCTCAAGGGCAACAGTGGCCATGACCTGATCACCGATTTCACCCCCGGCACCGACAAGCTCGACCTGTCGCAACTACTGCAGGGCGAAAACGGCACCAGCGCCTCACTGGACGACTACCTGCACTTCACCGTCACCGGCAGCGGCGCCTCGGTGATGACCAGCATCGACGTCAGCGCCATGGCCGGCGCCACGCCGAACCAGACGATTGATCTGGCCGGCGTCAACCTCGCCAGTCACTACGGCGTCACGCCGGGGGCGGGCGGCATGGTGGCTGGCGGGCATGACACGGCGACGATCATCAGCGGCATGTTGAATGATCATTCGTTGAAGGTGGATACGGTGTAAGCGCAGTCTGAAACGAAAAACCCGCCGTTCCGTTCAACCGGGGCGGCGGGTTTTTTCTACCTGAAGGCAGGGCGTTGTTCCTCCGTCAGTCTGCGCGAGCAGGCTCGCTCCCACATTGGAGCGCGGTTAACTGTGGGAGCGAGCCTGCTCGCGAAAGCGCCGGATCTGACTCCGAATAATTCAGCGATTGATCACACCTGCATCAACCCGGCGGATTTTGCCGTAGCCGTAGGCGATGACGCGAGGTCGTGTAGCTCGATTTGTTGCCTGCGCGGTTCTGATAAGCGCACATGTTTAATCCCCCTGCGTACGAGCATTGATTCCGACGAACGGTAGCAAAACCTGTAATTTCTGACAGTAGGCAGCGCCCGGCTTTGCGCATTAAATCGAACCCATGCAGCGGCGGTATCACCCTGTTGATACCCGCACACCAACGTTTGGTTAATTGTCGCGGAGCGTCCTACATGCAGCCCCCGGAACACACACAAGGCCCGCACAGTGCAAATCCGCAACCATCAGGAGTCACCGCTTTGCCGGTTCCGCAAGTGCCGGTCATTCTCAAGGACGAACACGGTGCAGAAAGTCCCGACGGACTGTTGCCGCGTACGGAGTTGAACCGTGATCTGCAGTTGATTGTTCCAGCGTGGAGCTTCTCAACCGATCCTCTTTTCAGGCGCGATATTGTCAAAGTGGGATTTCGCCCGTTTGGGGATGAATTTCGCGAGGTCGATGAATTTGAGTTTTTTATACCTATCGAACCCGGGGACAAGATCGTATCAGTCCCCAGGGACTATCTGGACAATGGCATCTACGACCTGTCTTACATCCTGATCCAGGGGGGCAACCCTGCTGAGTCCGCTAAAAAACGTATTACCGTGGACAGGGTGGCCCCGGATGATGGTCAGGAACCCGCCTTGCTGGAAATGCTCGATGTCGTCGGCGCTATCACCGACGACTACTTGAAGGAACATGGGCAGGTTCGTTTTCAAGTGCGCAGTTATGTGGGAATACAAGCCCGGGACAGAGCCATTTATTTCTGGACCGATACGGATAAACCTTCCGACTCGGAAACCGAGATTGATGAACAGGAATTCAGTCAGACAGACATTGACCTTGATGAACTGTTTATCACCATGCGCGAACAGGACATTCGTGATCGGGGTGAGGGGCCCCGTTATATCTACTACCGTCTACGAGACTGGGCGGGTAATAAAGGCCCCAGATCAGAACTGTTGCAACTGTTGGTCGATCTGAACGCGGCGCCCGGAAATCTCAAGCCGCCTCGCGTGCCGTTGTCGGACAGAGGGTTGATTGACCGCCAGCATGCCCGTGAAGGTGCGGTGGCTCAGGGTGCCGTGACGGTAGAAATCGATCGTTATGACAATCCAGGTAGTGACAACGAAATTCTGCTCGACTGGAATGGCACACCGCTAGCGCCGGTGCCGGTTGATCCTTCCAGCTTTCCCGTGGTCGTGCCAGTGTCTTGGCCAGCTCTTACGGCTAAAGGGCTGGGGCCCTTGACGGCGTCGGTGACTTACAGAGTGCGACGTCCTGCAGGTACCACACAACCCTCTCTGGAAACCCGGGTTCCCTTGGATCTGACCCTCGCAGGGCAGGACCACGCCAATGCCCCGGCATTGCTCAACCCTGATCTGGCAAAAGTAGAAATATACGGCGTCAATTCGAAACACCTCAACACGCTGACGTCGGCTGATTTTGGCGAGCCTGCCGAAGGGATTCTAGCGCTGTTTGATGCGCCACTTGCCGGGCAGACAATCAGCCTGTTCTGGGGAGCAATCGCCACCCCTGCAGCACAATATATCGTCCAGCCCGGTGATGTAGCCGGTAAGCGCGTGCCGTTCAGCATTCCCTGGTCGATCATTGACCAGGACCGGGAAAACCCTGCATTACCGGTCTATTACACGACCAGCAACAACGTCAATCTGCAACAGGCTCTGACAACGTCAGTCAATGTATCGATTGTGGTGATCGACAACCTGAAAGAGCCATCCTTTCCGCATGCGAACAAGAATGGTGTTCTTGACTGTTGTGCATGTCCGCGACTCTGGAAAGGGGTCTGGGTGAAAATCGAGGGGAATGCCGCCTTCGACAAAGATGATGAAGTGACTCTGCATTGGCAAGGATCTGAAGGGCTGAATGGCTCTGAACCTATTCCCGGAGTGACAGACGAGTTCCCCACGATATTGAATGACGCGCAAGCGCGTGATGGCTTTGAAGTGCATGTCGCGGACTTTGAACGTTTGATTGCCCCTATGGTGAATGATGGCTCTGCACTGTGTCATTACACACTTAAGAAAGCCAAGGGCGGCGTGGGCAGTTCAAAAGAGGAGTTCGTCATTATTAATAGAACCCTGCCCAGCGGTATTGTCTGTTCCGATAAGGAGGGCGAGGATTACTGTGGTTCGCCCTGCGAGAATTCCGGATGGGGTAAAAAGTTTGCAGAACACTTGTCTGCGAAGTTGCCAGGCTTGTTGAAATAAGCAGTTCCTGAATTTCACGTTTCTCGTGTCTGACTCAAGTAATGCCTTTCAGTGACAAGAAGTTAACCAGTGCCAAACGTATGCCTGCGTTGTTGCGTATGCGTGGGCGTCTTCTCCAGGAGCGATAAAATGACCGTTTATAAAAAACTCACCCCCGCACAGCAAAGTCGACTGGATTACAAGAGAATCCGCCTTGCAGCCCCGAAGATGGATGCAGACCCCCCTCAAATACACCCTGATAATCCCTTGCTGCCTGATCAAGTCGGTGATGGCAAGAATCAGGTTCCGCTTTCATTACAGGGCTTGGAATTGAAAGTAAATATACCTCGGCCTCCACGAGCAGGTGATATACCCTCCGTGCCGGGGCTTATTGATTTGATGTGGAATGGCACGAGGTTGCCACAAACGCGATATAGCTACACCACGCCTCTTGACGCTGGCATTCTCTTGATCCCTATGACGCTGCCGGCCAACCTGACCGACAGAGAGGGTAAACATGAATTGAGCTACTACCTCAGTCAAGGCGGGAACATTGGTGTCGTAACACCCGTGGAGATTAATGTTGACAGAAGCCCGCCGCTGCCGATAACAGAGGTCAATGTTCCCACCGAAGTAGAGCGTGACGGTATCACTAAAAAATATCTCGACGATAATGGTCATGTGCTGATAACTGTTCAGGAATATGCCGGCCATATGCTCAATGATGTGGTTGATTGTTTTATTGGCACTTCCGTACCTTTGCCGACGTTGATTGGAACAATTACTCGTACGGATCTGGCTACGCCTCTGGAATTTCAACTGACCGCGGCAATGCTGGACGATGAAGAGGGAGTAAGGGCTATTTATTGGCAGGTGACGGATCGCAAGGGCAATAAAAGCCTTCATTCACCTTATAAGCGCTTGAACGTCACGCTGACAGATCCTCCTGCAGGTTTGCTGCCGCTGGATATTCCCCTGTATAGCGACAACCTGATTGATTTGGAAGATGCTCAGCAACCGATTGGCGTCGGGATTAAAGATGAATACACCAACTTCATTGATGGCGATCAGTTGGAAGTCACTTGGGATGGCCAGTTACAGTCGGCGGTCACGATTCCCGGGTTTCCCTTTTATGTCGATGTGCCCTTCCGCAATGTCTTCAACGGCAATGCCGGCCTGAAGACTGTTACAGCCAGTTATCAGATACGGCGCAAGGGTGTCGCTCATCCTCTTGTTCCGGTCGAGCTGGACAACATCAGCGTGGATTTGCGCAAGCCAGGCGCGCCAATAGATCCCGACAAGCCAGGCAACCCGAACCCCGATCTGCCAACAGTGTCAGTACAAGGCAACGATGGCGGGCTTCCCAATCAGTTGAGGGAGGCTGATAACACTGGCCCGGTAATTGTAACGGCTACGCTCTATACCGAGGCCAAGGAGAATGACGAAGTACAACTTTACTGGAAAGGTGAGCCGGTAAGCGAGGCAGACGGCGGGATTGTAAAAATCGGTGCTACGCTTCCAGCCGACTTGGAATGGACTGTTCTATGGAAGGTTTTCGAGGACGCAGGTAACGGTAATCCGATCAAGACCCATTATGTGATCAGCCACGATGTAAACGATAACGTGGATGTTTCGCTCGCGACGGATGTTGATGTACTCGTTCGTGACGGTGTCGTCCCGGAGGTGAAGTTCCAACACCTCGATGACGACTTCGGCTTGCTGAATTGCTTGTCTTTGCGAAGGGATAGCGTTGCCGGCGTTGTAGTCGAAGTGTTGGTCGCGGGGGGCGAGCCTCAATTGGCAGATAAGGTATTGACGTTCACTTATCAAGGCTACATTGACGACGGAAGCACAACTAAACCCGATACCGAAGCCAAAGTTACCTACACCCCCTCCAGTCAGGAAGCAACCGCCGGGTTCATTGTAAAGATTCCCTATGATCCGGCGATCCTGACCACGGAAAACGCGTGGGGAGGCATAAGCTACTCGGCTGTTATTGATGGGCGCGACACACCCTCTGCAGAACATGTGGTAAGGGTTTATATGGTTGATCCGGCGGGCGGTTCATGCCCCCTACCTTAAGAAGGTGCTGAAGTCGCCAAGGAAGGTACTGCATGTACCTTCCTTTTTAAATAGTTAACGAGTAGCCAGTGGAAAATGGTTACGAATTTTTTAAGGACTTTTACCCTGTGAACTTCAGAAAAATCCTACGTTGGTTGGATTGTGGCATTCGGTATTGTTCGACGCTGAATTGTCTGGCGGGTAAACAAATTTGCCGGAGTTAATTAATCGAAGGATAGTCAATCATGAAACCCGAAGTCTTTTCATTTTGCAGAATCACTTCCACCGGAAGCTTTCGAATGCTGGTAGCGATACCGGCATTTTTTTTGTTGGGTTCACCCGCGTTCGCGGTCATCGTCGATAACAGTACGCTGGATGTGGACTCGACAGTGCCGCCCACTGATTACCTGGTGCGCAATAACGGAGTACTGAATCTTGCCCAGGCCATGACTCATACCCTGAATGTGATTTCCGGATCGACACTGAACATCAATGGTGCCACGGTGAATGCTGAAAGTGGCATTGAGGGAATTTCCATCACGGCCAGTCGAGGCAATCTTGTGCAGGCCGATGTCACCAGCGACTCGATAGGAATGATGGTCAATCGGTCTTTCTCTTCGACGCAAGGGTCGACTGTCACCGCGACTGACAGTCAATTCAGGGGGGGCGAAGCCGGGATACAGATAACCGCGTTAAGCAACCTGATACTGATCGGCAGTGAAGTGACGGGACAGGCCGCGGGCAGTGTCGGCCTGAGTATGATCGGCGGTGAAGTGCACGCTACAGCCGGTACTCGTATCAGCGGCGACCGGGCGGGTGTGCGGATGGTCAACGACTCGTCCGTTTCAGGCAGCAATACGCTGGTACTGGACGGTGCCAGTATAGAGGGACGCAATGGGCCGGCGATAGAGGTTGCCGGTGGTGCAGACGTCAGCATCGAGGTGCTGAACAACTCCACTTTGCAAGGTAGCGCTAATCAATTGCTGGCGGTTCAAGAGGCTTCGACCGCCGCGGTAAAGGTTGGCAACAGTACGTTGATTGGCAACTTTTCAGTGACGGGTTCCAGCACGGCTGATTTCATTTTCGACCGAGGCGATATGACCGGAGACATGCTGGTTGAGGACGGCTCGACGGCCAACGTCACCTTGCAGAACCAGTCGCAGTTCACCGGTCGTCTGGACAAGGTCGCCAGCGTCAACATCAATGACAGTTCAAACTGGACCTTGACCGGCGATGACTCTGTTGGCGCAATGCGCCTGGAGGGCGGCCGGGTTACTTTCGGCGCAGCGCAGGCACCCACAACCTACTATCAACTGACGGTCGGCGCACTTGCCGGTACCGGCACGTTTGAGATGAAAGGTGATTTTGCCAACGGGCAGAGTGATTTCCTCAATGTTCTTGGTCAGTCAGAGGGGCAGTTCGATCTCGCGGTGAAGGCTTCGGGGCTGGATGCGGCGTCGCCTCAGCAATTGACGCTAGTGCGTACCGGCACAACCGGTGGAGCGAATTTTGCGCTGGCCGGCGATCAGAGAGTGGATGTCGGGACCTGGTCGTACGGTTTGGCCAGTCGGGAAATCGAGGGGGGAGCGAAGGAGTGGTTTCTCGACCCGACCACCGAAGTCATCAGCCCCGGCGCGCGCTCGGTACTGGCCTTGTTCAACACAGCCCCGACCGTCTGGTATGGCGAGTTGAGTTCGTTGCGCAGCCGCATGGGCGAATTGCGTTTCAACGGTGGCCAGGCCGGCGGCTGGATCCGCACCTACGGCAACAAGTACAACGTTGCCGATGGCTCGGGCGTGGGCTATCAGCAGACGCAACAGGGTTTGTCCCTTGGCGCCGACGCTCGACTGGGCGAAAGCCAGGTGCTGGTCGGGGTACTCACCGGCACGAGCGAGTCCGATCTGGATCTTGATCGCGGTACGTCGGGAACGGTGAAAAGTTACTACGTCGGGCCTTATGTCACCTGGCTCGACAGTGATACCGGTTACTACTTTGACGGCGTGCTCAAGTTCAACCGTTTTCGCAACGAGTCCAAGGTCAACCTGAGCGACGGCAGCCGGACCAAAGGTGATTACGACAACTGGGGGGTAGGCGGTTCTGCCGAGTTCGGTCGGCATATCAAACTGGCCAACGACTACTTCGTCGAACCGTTCGCGCAACTGTCGGCGGTGCAGATCCAGGGCAAACACTACACGCTGGACAACGACATGGACGCCGACGGTGATCGTATGCGCTCACTGCTCGGCAAGGCGGGTGCCACGTTCGGACGTAACATCGCACTCGCTAACGGCGCTGTCGCCCAACCCTATGTGCGCGCGGCGGTTGCTTATGAATTTGCGACCAACAACGAAGTGAAGGTCAACAACAACGTGTTCAACAATGACTTGTCCGGCTCTCGGGCGGAGTTTGGGGCGGGGGTGGCGGTGGCGATGTCCGAGCGGTGGCAGGTGCATGTTGATCTGGACTATGCCAATGGGGAGCATATCGAGCAGCCTTACGGTGTGAATCTGGGATTGCGGTACAGCTTTTAACTACTGCTTGTTAAAGGGAAAGTGCCTCGTAATCAACGAGACACCTTTACGACGGCCGCTGTTCTGTCGAGGAGCAGCGGCCTTGTCATTTTTGTTAATCGGTTTTGCCAGATGCCGAAGCCATCCGCTGTCCAATGCTGCCGCCAGCATGGGGAAGGATTCCCTCCTTGGCGCAATGGCGCGCCTTCATCGGGTTTGGCTTGGGATTTTTGTTGGCAGGTATGGCTCCTTCGCGAGCAAGCCCGGTCCCACATTTGAAATGCTCAAGGTGTGATGCCCACTCCGGGTATTACATTCAGGTTCATAATCGCTCTTTCTTCCCCTGTAACCAGATTTCTACAGTGATAGTACGGATTGGGGTTGGGCCAATAAAGGATCGACTCATTAGACCAGTAGAATGAATTACCCAATGGCCAACGATTTCCAAAAGAACTGCTTATTGCTCGTAACTCGCCCATTGAAGGCAACCTCAGGCCTCGACTTTTTGCCTCATCCCCTACCCTGGACAACCAGTTTGCGCTTAATCCATAACATTGCGTAACCGCTGTTACCGTCACCAAATAGCTTTTCCTTTGTCCCGCCTGATCCGTTACCGAAATCGTTGCACTGCCGTTACTTCGCGCAGTGACGAGTCCACTTTGCGAATCCACGTCAGCCACGTTGTCATTACTGGTGCTGTAAGTGTAGCGAGGTTGGCCACCACTCGCCTGGTGCTGCACTGAAGTGCCTGGGCCGAAGGCTGGCAATACAGGGCTTCCCGGAATGAGATAAATCCTGCCGCTCAAGGTTACGGGGTTGGTATTGAAGTACAGCGGCGGTATCACCGGCAGTACCGTAAAGGTACGAGCTGGCTGAGACTCCTGGCCGGTGCTGACAGCTTTGACTTTCAAGGAATGACCCCCCTCAAGCACCGCCAGTGTGGTGCTCCACGCGTCGCCGATCGCTCTCACCGTGTGCTTTGGATTGTTGTTGTCGTAGACCTGCACTTCACGGTTGGGCGTAACGTTGCCACGCAAGTTGACCAAGGTCTTTTTGGTTGTTCCACCATTGCCGATTTCACTGACGCCGTCATGCACAGACGTCAGCGTCGGCGCGATGTGGGCGGCGACCTTGAAGTCTCTCGCCGGGCTCTCCACCGGAACCGCGGCATACAGTGCCCGGGCCTTGAGGCTTTGGTCGCCGATCGTCAAATGAGTGACAGACGCCGTCCATTGTTTATCGGCATTGACGTTGACCGGCGAGCCGACGGCAGTGCCATTGTTGTACATCTGGATCTGCTCGCGCGGGGTGGCTTCGCCTTCGACGGTGACCGCGTTGTCATAAGTCGTTTCATTCGGTCCCACCGCGCCGACCGAGTCAGTGACCGTGGTAATCGTCGGTGAAATAAAGGCTGCAACAGAAAAGACTCTGGGCGGGCTCGACTCTGGATTGCTGCCATAGTCGCCCAGCGCAGTGAGGCGGTAAGTGGTCGACAGGCTCAGGTTATTGAAAACGTATTCCCAATCGCCGCTGGCGATGACATCGATCGTATCGATGGCCGTGCCAGCGTTGCGCAGAATAATCTTTTCATTCGGGCTGGCCTTGCCCGTCAGAGTGACGCTCCGGTAGTAGGTCGTACCGTCGGCGGCGACTTCACCGCGCAGGTCAGTCACGCGAGAGATCGTCGGCGTGACCGCTTGTGCCACGACAAAATTGCGCGGCGGACTGGTCGCAGGGTCAATCTCGTATAACGCCTCGGCAGTGAGGCTGTAGGGGCGAACTCCCAGATCATTGAGGCGATGGTTCCAGTCACCCTTATCGTCGACATCAAGGGTAATGAGCGGCTGTTTGTTCTCCAGCAGTTTGACCTGCAGGTTTGGCGTCGCGCTGCCGGCCACCAGCACACTGTTGTCATAGGTGGTGGTCCCATGGGCAACGTCCCCCCGTGAATCGGTGACCGAAAGAATCGCCGGGGTCTCTGCGAATTTGACGGTGAATGTTCGCGGAACGCTGGACACCGGGTCGGCGTCATACATGGCCTTGGCGGTGATGCTGTAGGGTTTCTCGGTCAATGGACCGATCTCGCGGCGCCACGTGCTGTCGGCTTCCACCAGCGCCGTGCCCATCGATGTCGTCGGTCCATCGAACAGCTCGACCGTTTCGCCTCGCGTAGCGGTGCCGCTGACGGTGACCTTTTCATCGCGGGTTTTGCCAGCCTCTTCGACATCGCCCCGTGAGTCCGTCACGCCGGTGATGACCGGTTGCACGTAGTCGTAGCGGGTTCTGATGGTCAGGGGTAGCTGTGGGAATAAGCAGGCGATGTCCTCTTTTTCACTGCCATCGAATGCCACTTTGCAGATCAAACTGGCGGGCGTGGAGTGGCCCAGTTTCATCAGTTCGCTTCTGAGCAAGGTTTCGTTGAGGCCGCTGCTGACTTCGGTGGAGGTTATTTCCCGACCGGGGATTAGCGGGATAGTCAGGGACGCGCTTGAAGTTGTTTGTCCTGTCAGGTAGAACCAGACGCGCTGTTTCAGTGCAATAAAGGGCCATATAGCAAGGATGGCTTTAGCATCGCCACTGAATGTCATCAGATCCAGGATGTTGTCCTGTGCCTGGGGTACTCGCGGGTGGGGCAGTTCGTTTTCGGGGTCCTGAAAGTCTGAAACATACAGGTCGAGCATTTGCGAAGGCGTTGTGAGGGTATAGCGGGTTACTTCGTATTCAACCATCACCCTTTTCGCAATATTGGCGCCAATCACTGAAGGGGGTAAATGGAATTGCACGGTGCCTGTCGGACTGCCTGGCAGCTCCAGGTCGTCTGAGGTTCCTGCGCCAGGCGTCCCTAACCATTTCAGACGGATCATATCCTGAGCCGGGTTCATGCTGGGGTAGCTGACTTTGACGTCCACCCCGTTCAAACCATCCTTCGGGTTGAGGATTTTGTCGGGCGCCTGTACCACCTCGGGCGGCGGTAACTCACCGACCAGTTCTCCTATAAGCAAATTGAGCGTGGCCGAGTGCTCGTACCGTTTGTTCGAGGCACGCAATACCGTGTAGCGCACTTTCACGTACTGGCCGATGTTGGCCGTCACAAACTCTGCATCCACCCGAAAACGTACCGGTTGACCAGCAGTTACTGTGGTGATGGGCAGCCAGTCGCTGGTACTGGCAAAAGGATTGGGACTGCGCCAGTAATAAGTCAGTACATCACCCTTGAGGGTGTTCGCTTCGGCGATCAGCACATGGACAATATCGAACACCTTCGACGGATCCAGCACATCCCCCGGCGGATCGGCCTCTTCCACGACGGGTGCCGGCAGCGTCGCCCGGGCCTTTTCGACCCTGGCCAGCAACCGCTCGGATTCCCTGATGTCGAGGAGGCCGGGTGCATCGTTCGCGACCACGTAGAAAAGGTCGAGCGTGCCGTTATCAAGCACACTGATGTGCTCGGAATCGATGAATAACGTGACCAGGCCTTCCTTGGCTTCGTTGTCGCTGACGATATGCGGAACTTCATGCAGATAGTCATCGCCATTGGACTTGATGCCGGTCCATCTCAGACAGATCAAGTCGCCATTTTTCATGTCGTAGCGCACGTCGACAGTGGCGTAAAGCTCGTCCGGTTCGAGGGTATCGCCGATCAATTCCCGAATGCTCGGCTCCGGGAGGATGTTGACGTCGCCCTCTACCCGCGCAATGGTGCGCTTGGAAGACACCGGGTCGCCCCCGTCCTTTTTGTAGCGGATATAAGACGCATCGGCGCGACCCTGGGCGATGGCCCTGATTAACTCATAGGGCACCGGGATTTCCAGCACTGAGGGGACGTTATCAATGTCGCGGGTTTCGCTGCAGATGATCGGCTCACCGTTATTTGGCGGCGTGCCGATGAAGGTCATTTTCACGCTGTCGCCCACAGCGAAGTACTCGCTGCTGACATGGATCTGTATCGTCACCGGCAGTTTGTTCAGATCCCTGATGGTAATGACGCCGTGGATGGCTTCCTTGATGATCGGGGCCTCCAGACGCCCGCCCCCCGCGTCCACATTAATGTAGGTGCGTTTGGAGTGGCGGTCGGCCCAGTTCCAGACTTCGTCATTGATGTCGTACTTGATTTCCCGTCTGAGACCGTCGCCGGCACCGAGGATGGCGTCCTGATCAATGAGGATCTCGATCGGCTGCTGGCCGTCGGCTTGCGCCGGCGTGATGGGGTGTGCAGGAAGCGAATAGTCGCCCAGCTTTAAGCGGACCTGATCGTTACGCGTGCAAAACACATAATGAGGGATTGTGGCCAGCACACCTTTTTTAGCCCATTCGGCGTCTATCACGCCCTGTTCGACCAACTCGGGCGGCAGTTGCACGATGTTCAACTCTGAATGGCCGTCGGGCAAATGCGGTTCCTTGTCACGATCTCCCGGCCTGTCAAGCTTGACCCATATCCGCAAGGCCGCCGAGGGTGGGTCGGGTACAGTTGCGTCCACGCGGGTCAGCACATAGTGGCAGTTTTCAATCCACCCCGACTCGACAGGCGTCGGCAGATAAAAGAACACCCGTTGGTTGACTTCGTCGGCCTCAACGAATCGTTCGAGCACTTTCTCGTTGTTCGCATAGATCTCAAGCTTGTCACCGTCGCTCATGGGAGGCAGATAAGGATTGATGACGCACTGCAAGCCGTTGGGGTCATCGGTGGCGATCTTGATGCTGATCCCGCCATCGCCGTCTTGCACCGGCTCGACCATTCCTGGAATCAGCAGGGGACGCAGTGCCAGTGTTGCGGTGCTTTCCGTGAGGGGAGGGAAGCGAAAATTCTTGTGAGAAGGCATCAGGCAAGTCCTCTTGAAGAGCATTCAGGCGTCGCGTGGCGACGACCGGTGAAATCAGGCTCATTGAGGATCAGGGATCTTTCAGGCTCGGGGGCGTTGGCGAACATGGAAATGCACTCCTGTCGGATGATGGAGTGATTGAACCTGTGTGGATCGGTTTGCGCACCTGTCAGATCTGACAGGTGCATGTGGGAATCAGACGAGTGGTATCAACGAGGCACCGTTTCCCGCTCGTAATTCAGCGGCGTTCAAGGCTTGCGAAGTGTCTTCTGACGCACGATATAAATCGTCACCAACACCGCACTGGTCAGCATGAAACCCCGCGCCCACGGCAGTGGCACGAGGTAGCACGAGAACAGAATGCTCGCCCACATCAGCCCGATCGCGTAGACCTTGCCCTTGAGCGGAATGCCGTTGCCGTCGAGGTAATCGCGGATCCATGGCCCCAGCCGTGGATGTTCGACCAGCCATTGATAGAAACGCGGAGAGCTGCGCGCGAAGCAGGCTGCGGCGAGCAGAAGGAAAGGGGTGGTGGGCAGGACGGGCAGGAAGATCCCGATCACCCCCAATGCCACGCTTAGCCAGCCGACGGCCAGCAGGAAGTAGCGCAACATCAGGGGGCGGTTGCCTATGGGGTTGTCCATAGGCCGGATCTTAGTGGTGACGTGGCTTGAGGATCGCCGGTTTTTCGTCGGGTGCCTGGCACAGCAGGTACAGCGCGGTCAGGGCTTCCGGAATCTGCACGATCATGTCGTCCATCAGGTTGGCGTCTTTGGCGATGTCTTCGAATTCTGGCTGTTCGTCGAACAGGCCCGAACCGACCATGATCGGCAGCAACATTTCGCTGACTTCTTCTTCGGCGGTTTCGAACCACGCCGCTTCACGCAGGAATACGCCTTCCATGAAGCCAATGCACCAGCCGCGCAGTTCGGAATCGTCCGGATCGTCGCCCAGATCCAGTTCGCACGGCAGCTCGAATTCTTCATCCGAAGCCAGTTGACGGGCGATGTGCGCCTTGAGGCCGATCAGGGTGGCTTCGATCTCTTCGCGCTGGGCGTCGCTGCTGTAATGCGGCTCTTCGGCGAACAGCGCGTCGATCCACTCGCGCTCCGGCACGTCTTCGGCGCAGATCGACAGGGCGGTGAGGTAGCCGTGAGCGGCCACGTAATCCAGCGCCTCGTCATGCAGCTCGTCGGCGTCGAGGAAAACTTGCAGGCGGGTCAGTTGCTCAGCGAAGGACATTACGGGGCTACCTTGGGGAATAAACAATGCGGGAATTCTAGGCCTTCTTGCGCGCTCAAGCCAGCCGCATGGCAGATTTGCCGCAATTGCCGGGCCGCATGCCAAACCTGTGGGAGCGAGCCTGCTCGCGAAAGCGGCGTATCAGGCACCTTGGTATCGACTGATCCACCGTATTCGCGAGCAGGCTCGCTCCCACAGGGTTTTGTGTGTTGCAGGTTTATCAGTGTCTTATCAGCGGCACCCTGTGCAGGGGAGGGCTCGGGTATACTGCCGCGTTTTGCGATCCCTGCCCGCCTTGCGGCTGCCGTGCAATGCGCTCTTACGTTTTGTTTAAGCAGCCTTGGCTGTTCTGAACCAGCCTGAGCAGGGATGTATTGGTAGATTTTTGGAGTTTTTATGCTCGAACAGGCTCAACGCGTCCTCAAGGACATCTTCGGCTACGACAGTTTCCGTGGCCGTCAGGGTGCAATCATTGAGCGCGTGGCCAGCGGCGGTGATGCGCTGGTGCTGATGCCTACCGGTGGTGGCAAATCCCTGTGCTTCCAGGTGCCGGCGCTGTTGCGCGATGGCCTGGCGGTGGTGGTGTCGCCGCTGATCGCGCTGATGGACGATCAGGTTGCCACCCTCGAAGAACTCGGTGTGGCCGCCGCAGCGCTTAACTCCACTTTGAGCGCCGAGCAGCAGCGTGACCTTGCGGCGCGGATCAAGCGCGGTGAAGTGAAGATGTTGTATCTGGCGCCCGAGCGCCTCGTGCAGCCCCGCATGCTCTCATTCCTGCAAGGCCTGAACATTGCGCTGTTCGCCATCGACGAAGCGCACTGCGTATCGCAATGGGGCCACGATTTCCGTCCGGAATACCTGCAACTGGGCCAGTTGGCCGAGATGTTCCCCGACGTACCGCGCATTGCCCTGACCGCCACCGCCGACAAGCGTACTCGCGAAGAAATCGTCACCCGTCTGCATCTGCAGAATGCCGAGCGCTTCCTGTCGAGTTTCGACCGTCCGAACATCTTTTACCGCATCGTGCCCAAGGAGCAGCCGCGCAAGCAGTTGCTGGCGTTCCTGGCCGAGCGGCGCAGCGATGCCGGCATCGTTTATTGCCTGTCGCGCAAGAAAGTCGAGGAAGTCGCGGCGTTCCTCAGCGAGCAGGGCTTCCCGGCGCTGCCGTACCACGCCGGTCTGCCGAACGATCTGCGCGCCTTCAATCAGAAGCGCTTCCTCAACGAGGAAGGCCTGATCATGGTCGCCACCGTGGCGTTCGGCATGGGCATCGACAAGCCCAACGTGCGCTTCGTCGCGCACCTTGATCTGCCGAAATCCCTTGAGGCGTATTACCAGGAAACCGGGCGCGGCGGCCGTGACGGTCTGCCGGCGGATGCGTGGATGGCCTACGGTCTGCAAGACGTGGTGATGCTCAAGCAGATGCTGCAGAACTCCGAAGGCGACGAGCGGCACAAGCGCCTTGAGCAACACAAGCTCGACGCGATGCTGTCGCTGTGCGAAGAAACCCGTTGCCGTCGTCAGACCCTGCTCGCGTACTTCGATGAAGACATGCCCGAGCCGTGCGGCCATTGCGACAACTGTGTCGATGGCGTGCAGACCTGGGACGCCACCGAGCCTGCACGTCAGGCGCTGTCGGCGATTTTCCGTACCGGTCAGCGTTATGGCGTCGGTCATCTGGTTGACGTGCTGCTGGGCAAGGACAACGAAAAAGTCCGCAGTTTCGGTCATCAGCATCTGTCGGTGTATGGCGTCGGCAAGGCGTTGAGCGAGAGCGAATGGCGCTCGTTGTTCCGCCAGTTGGTGGCGCGAGGTCTGGCGGATGTCGACCACGAAGGTTATGGCGGTCTGCGTCTGAATGACAGTTGCCGACCGCTGCTCAAGGGCGAAGTGAGCCTGGAGCTGCGCCGCGACCTCAAACCACAGGTCACCGCCAAAACTGCCAGCAAGAGCCCGGCCAGCCAATTGGTGCGCGGCGAAGAGCGCGAACAGTGGGAAGCCTTGCGCGCGCTGCGCCGCAAACTGGCCGAAGAACATGGTGTGCCGCCGTACGTCATCTTCCCCGATTCGACGTTGCTGGAAATGCTGCGCAGCCAACCGACTTCGCTGGCGGAGATGGCTCGGGTCAGCGGTGTCGGCGCACGCAAGCTGGAACGCTACGGCGATGCCTTCCTCGAAGTGCTCGGCGGCGAGGTCGAGGCGCCGAAAGCGGTGGCCGATGTGCGCCATGAGCTGATCACGCTGGCTCGCGCGGGGATGACGCCGTTGCAGATCGCCGGTCAGTTGCAGTGCTCGGAAAAGAATGTGTACACCATGCTTGCCGAAGCCATCGGCAAGCAACAGTTGTCGCTGGAGCAAGCGCTGGACTTGCCGGAAGAGTTGATGGGCGAAGTGCAGGACGCGTTCCTTGATGGCGAGGGCGAGTTACCATCGGTCGCCGAGGTTGCGGAGCTGTTTGCCGGGCGTGTGCCGGAAGGCGTGCTGTATTGCGTGCGGGCTGCATTGCAGTCGGAATTCGAGATGTAATTTGGCCGCCTACCCTCACCCCAGCCCTCTCCCAGAGGGAGAGGGGGCCGACCGAGGCGTCTGAGGTTTGACATCGACCTGAAAGAACCAGTCGATTATGGATTCGGTAAAGCAGGATCAGGTCGGCGTAACCCTGAAGCATCCCCCATTCAGTCCCCTCTCCCTCTGGGAGAGGGCTAGGGTGAGGGCCTTCCAATTCTGGATTCAGCAAAGCACTCCCAGGTCGCTGAATCTCTAAAGCATCCCCCATTCAGTCCCCTCTCCCTTTGGGAGAGGGCTAGGGTGAGGGCCTTCCAATTCCGGATTCAGCAAAATACTTCCAAGTCGCTGAATATCTAAAGCATCCCCCATTCAGTCCCCTCTCCCTCCGGGAGAGGGTTAGGGTGAGGGAGCCTCGAGATGTAACGATTCAGTACAGACCGCCACTTGCCTATAACTGCAGCTCATGCTTAGCTGGCTAATAATTAGAAATTTCTTATTTTAAGTCTAACCGTGAGTGTTTTATGCCGTTAACCGATCAACACCGCTTTGGCATGCAACTGGCCCAGATGTCGCGTGGCTGGCGTGCCGAACTGGATCGACGCCTCGCCGGGTTGGGGCTTTCCCAGGCGCGCTGGCTGGTGCTGCTGCATCTGGCGCGTTTTGAAGAAGCACCGACCCAACGCGAGCTGGCGCAGAGCGTCGGCGTCGAAGGTCCGACTCTTGCGCGCTTGCTCGATAGTCTGGAAAGTCAGGGCCTGGTGCAACGCCAGTCCGTGATGGAAGACCGCCGGGCGAAAAAGATCGTCCTCTGCGCACCGGCCCTGCCGCTGATCGAACAAATCGAAACCATTGCCACGCAACTGCGCCACGAATTGTTCGAAGGCGTCGACGAAGCGGATTTAAAGGTGTGCATGCGGGTTCACGGGCACATTCTGGCTAACCTGGAAAAATCTTGAGGCACATCCACGTGCCGGATCTTTGAGAGATCGCGCTGAGCCGACTATAAGAACTACTGGGCAATATCGTGTTCGTACCGGATGTGCGAACGCATAGAAGTCGGTTTTGCTTATTTAAGGGATGCTCATGCTCGCAAGTCGGCACGTGGTACTGCGCAGTGGCGCCAAATGGTTGCTGGTCGCTGGCATATTCAGCTATTCGGCCGGGTCGATGGCCTTGGGGCTGGGCGATATCACTGTTCATTCAGGCCTCAACCAGCCGCTCAAGGCCGACATCGCCCTGATCGATGTCGGTGGGCTGACGCAAAACGATCTTTCGGTGAGCCTGGCCACGGCAGACGAGTTCGCTCAGGCCGGGGTCGAGCGGGTGTTTTTTCTCAACGACCTCAAGTTCATTCCGATTCTGCATGGCAATCGCCAGATGATTCGGGTGACATCCAGCAAACCGGTCAACGAACCCTTTGTGAATTTCCTTGTGCAGCTCAATCAGCCCAATGGCCGGTTGCTGCGTGAGTACACGGTATTGATCGATCCACCGGGTTCACCGGGTATCGTACCGGCCACTGATGAGCCGGATCCGCGTGCGCAATCCTCCGAATTCCCCACCGTCGAACCTGCCGTGGTTGCACCACAGGCGCCTCAAGCCAAGCGCGATACCGTGCCAGCACCCACGCCTGCGACCCCACCCGCCAACGATGCACTGGCCGAGCAACTGGCTGCCAGTGTGTTGCTGAATCAGCAATTGCAAAAGAGCGTCGATGAGCTGAACGCCAAACTGCAAACACAGGATGTGCAGATTGCCGCTGGCAAGCAGCAGATTACTGAGCTGCAAACGCAATTGGTCGAACTCAGGAAAGCACCTCCACCGACCGAGGCAACCCCTGCACCTGTCCCGGTGGTGGCATCTGTTGAGTCCACAGATAACGGTTTGAACTGGCCATTGCTCGGTGGCCTGGTGCTGTTGCTGGGGGCCTTGGCCGGATTGTTCGTACACCGTCGACGGCAACAACAGATACCGACTGACGAGCCGCTGCCGCTTTTGCCGCAGGGGCGTGAGCCGGACGTAGCTGATGCCGAAAGCGCAGAACCCGTCAGTACCCATGCTTCAGCCCAACACCGCGAAGAACCGGCGGCGGGCGATGTGCTGGAGGCGGTGGGGATCTATCTGGCGTATGGCCGATTGGGCGAAGCCGCCGGATTGTTGCGCGATGCCTTGCACAAGGAACCGGAGCGCACCGACATCGGTTTGCAGTTGCTTGAAGTACTGGGGCGTCAGGGTGACAGCGCCGCGTATGAACAACAGGAAAGTCATTTGCGTGAGCAGGGCGTGGATACCCAGACGTTGCAGGATGTTCGCGCCCGACATCCGAAACTCGCGGTTACCGCAGCGTTGGCCGCTGTGCCGCCGATCGTGGCGGCGGTTCCTGTTGTTGCAGCACAACCGGCGCCTGAAGCTGATTTCGAGTTGAATCTGGGCGAGCTGTCGATGGATTCCAGTTGGGATCTGGAAGACAGCCGCACGGCCACTACTGAACCAGCGGCAGACACCTCGGCGCTCGGCTCCGGTCTGCAGGTGCTGCCACAGGACTTTGAATTGCCGCAAGCGTCCAGCGAAGATCCTGAGCTTGAGTGGATCCCTGAACCGGACGCCGGGCCGCTGGATGAAGATTTTCTCAATGAGTTTGCCGATGCCGAGCCTTCACTGGCGTTGCAACCGCTGGACTTGCAGGAACCCGAGCCGCTACACGACGAAAACTCCGGCAAGCTCGAACAGGCGCAGACGTGCATTGACGACGGCGATATCGACAGTGCGATTGCGTTGCTCAATGAGTTGCTCAAAGAGGGCGATGAGCCTTTGAAGCAAACGGCGCGGACGTTGCTGGCGGGGATTCGCTGAACCCCTGATCGATTTGCGGTGGATCTGATACCGTCTTCGCGAGCAGGCTCGCTCCTATATTTGAACTGTATTCGCAGAACCATTGTGGGAGCGAGCCTGCTCGCGAAGACTGACGGTCAGACAACACCAATTCCTGACCCCGGTCAGAAGGTCTGCCCCAGATTCAGATAAACCGCCTGCTCATTCGCATCATTCAACCCATAACTGAAATTCAAAGGCCCCAGCGGTGTGTCAAAGCCAATGAACACGCTCGCGGCGTTGATGTAGCCACTGTCGAACTCATTGTCGTTGTTCCACGCTCGTCCACGTTCCAGCGAGGCGCCGGCATACAGCGGGAAGTCCAGCGGCAGATACGAGCGCGGCGTCAGACGGCGGTAATACACCGCGCGCATCAGGCTGATGTTCTGCCCGGAAATCGCGTCTTCACGGAAGCCCGACAACTGCCGCGCACCGCCGAGCAGGAAACTTGAGGTCACCACGTTGGCATCATCCAGCGTACGCCCGTAGCGCCCGCCGAGAATCAGCGTATCCGGGCCATGGCTCATGGCTTTATCGATTTTAAAGTCCCACTGTCGATAGCGCGTGTCCGACCCCAGGCCCGGTTCAAACTGCGTCAGCGTCAGGCTGACGTCCTTGCCTTCGTGAGGGAAGTACACGTTATCCAGTGAGTCGTAGGAATACTTCAGCGCGTAAAAGCCTTCGTTGAAGTTTTCACTCGGCAGATCCTGATCGCCAATGCGCACATCGGCCTTGCCCCAGGCCTCGCCAACACCGAAGCGCACCTCGCCGTTGTTGCCGATCTGTCGGCCGAAGTTGAGGCCGAACCCGTAGCGCTCGACGCGATACTGCGCGATCGGATCGTTGTCGAGCACGGCTTCAACGTTCTGCGCTTCGAACGAGGCGTACGGCGCGACGAAGTAACGCGAGCCGACGTCCAGCGGTTGGTAGAACTCGGTGTACAGCTCTTGTTTGTCGCCAATTTGCGCGCGGGTCAGCCATTCCGCGCCGAGGCGGTTGATGCCGTTGATGCGGTAACTGGCGCCGAGGTTGAAGGCGCTGTCGCCGCGCATGTCATCCGACAGATTGAGGCCAACCCGCAAGTAATCGGTGCCGCTGCGTTTACCCCGGGCGCTGATCACCAGCGTGTGATCCTGGCCCTTGTGCACCACGCGGTATTGCACCTGCTCGAAGTAATCGAGGCCGTACAAGGTGCCCATGTCCGAATGCAGACGCCCCAGATCCAGCGGTTCGCCGATGTGCTGGCGAATGTAGTAGCGGATCACGTCGTCATCGACTTTCGAGTCGTTCTCGACGCGGATCGCGGTGATGATCGGCGTGCGTTGACCCGGTGAGCGCGCGGCGTTGAGTTCGGCGTCCTGAGAGTCGACGGGTTTGAGCACGGCGAGGCGTGCGTCGAGGATTCGGGTGGCTCGGTAACCGGCGTCGATCATCTCCTGAGCCTTGCCGAAATCGGTGACGCCGAACGCCGCCAGCGCCGGCTGGATCAGCACATCGGAAGGCTTCAGGGCCGCCAGTTGTTCTTCGGAGTTGCTGCGCGTCATCAGGGTGATCGACTGGTTCAGTACATCGACCACGGTGGTCAGTTGTTTGCGATTGCGCAGCGGCGTGCCGATGTCGACGACGATGGCCACGTCAACGCCCATCTCACGCGCGACATCGAGTGGAATGTTGTCGGTCATGCCGCCGTCCACCAGCAGACGGCCATCGAGTTCGACCGGGGCGAATACCGCCGGGATCGACATGCTCGCGCGGATCACTTGGGGCAAGTGGCCTTTGCGGAACACCACTTTTTCGCCGTTGGCGATGTCGGTGGCCACGGCGCGGAACGGGATCGGCAGTTTGTCGAAATCCCGGGTGTCGCTGGTATGCGCCAACAGGCTTTCCAGCAGCAGCGCGAGGTTCTGGCCCTGAATCACGCCCAGGGGCAAGCCGAGACTGCCGTCGTCGCGAAAGCTGAGTTTCTGCTTGACCAGAAAGTCGCGGTCATCCTGCTTGCGCCGAAACGGCACGTCTTCACGCGGAGGGGCGTCGGACAGCGCGGCTTGCCAGTCGATGTTCAGCGCGAGTTTTTCCAGTTCATCGATCTTGTAACCCGAGGCGTACAAGCCACCGACCACCGCGCCCATGCTGGTGCCGGCAATCGCATCGATCTTGATGCCTTGCTCTTCCAGGGCCTTGAGCACCCCGATATGCGCCAGCCCGCGCGCGGCACCGCCGGACAGCACCAGGCCGACTTTTGGCCGTGAAGCTTCACCGGCATGGACAAGCAGAGGAAGGAAACCAAGCAGCAGGCAGAACAGCAGACGGCGCATTGTGAGTCTCGGGGCAAGCATTAAAGCCGGCTATTATAGCGGCGCCCTCTGTCTCAGGAGTTTCAGCAAACATGACTGTCGCAAAAGCAGAAGTTGTCATCACCTATTGCACCCAATGCCAGTGGCTGCTGCGCGCCGCGTGGCTGGCGCAGGAACTGCTCAGCACCTTTGCTGATGACCTCGGCAAAGTCTCGTTAGTGCCGGGCACTGGCGGAGTGTTTCAGATTACCTGCGCGGGCGTGCAGATCTGGGAGCGCAAGGCTGACGGCGGCTTTCCGGAAGCCAAGGTGCTGAAGCAGCGAGTTCGCGATCAGATCGATCCTGACCGCGACCTCGGTCACAACGACCGCACTCAGTGAGACGCGGCCTCGGCGGCGACGGTTTTGTTGTCGGCGCTGCCGGACATCCGCGCGGAAACGACGATGGCGATGATGATCAGTGCGCCGCCCATCAACATCCGTAGCGTCGGGTTTTCGTTGAACAGCAGCCAGGCGATGGTAATGCCGTAAACCGGCTCCATGGCAAACACCACCGCCGCCGTGCGTGCTTTGATCACCGCCAGACTGGCGACGAACAGGCTATGAGCGACGCCGGTGCAGAACACCCCGAGCAAGCCGATCCAGAGCCAGTCCAGTGCGCGCACTTCGCTGAGTTGCGGCGCCGCAACCGGCAGCAGACACAGCGCCACCACCACGTTTTGGCACAGTGCCGCTTGCACCGCCGGGATGCGCCCGGAGCTGGCGCGGTTGGTCAGTGACAGCAGCGAGAACAGCAGGCCCGACAACACCGCCCAGAGCAGGCCGGTGGTTGCGCCGCTGGCCAGATCGAACGCCGGGGTTACCAGCACCAGACCAACCGTTACCAAGACAACGAGGATGATTTCATTGGCGCGGATGCGTTCGCGGAAAATCAGCCCTTCAAGAATCACCGTAAAGGCCGGGAAACTGGCAAAGCCCAATGTTGCGATGGCGACACCGGCGACCTTCACCGAGATGAAGAAGCTCACCCAGTGCCCGGCCAGCAACACACCGCTGAGGGCCAGACGCCGCCAGTCCACGGCCTGCAGTTTCTGCCAGCCGCTCTGGCTGGCGAAACGGGCGAAGAACGCCAAGGCAAGCACGGCGAACGCAGCACGACCGAAGACGATCACAGCGGGGGAGGCGGCAGCGAGTTTGCCGAACACACCGGTCAGGCCAAACATCAAAGCACCGATATGCAGAGCGCCGAGGGCGGTACGCGGAGTCATTGCAATCCTTCTATCTCAAACACGATTTCAACTGTAGGAGCTGCCGCAGGCTGCGATCTTTTGATCTTGCTTCTAAAAAACAACATCAAAAGATCGCAGCCTGCGGCAGCTCCTACATATTGAACCGGGGGAAGACCGTGAGTCTGTCGGCAGACTATCGTCTTTTGTCGCAGGAATCGCGCCGAAGCTGGCCGGGTGATGCACCGAACTCACGTAGGACGGCAGCCGAGAAAGCACTCTGCGAGCTGTAGCCGACGCGACTGGCAACTTCGCCGATCGGCAGGGCTGTGTCGCGTAGCAGTTGTACTGCCAGATGCAGGCGACGGCTGCGGATGTAATCCATCGGTGTCTGCCCGCATTCGGCCATGAACCGTGCATGCAAACGCGCACTGGACAGCCCGGCCACTCGTGCCAGATCGGCAACCTGCAAAGGGTAAGCGGCGTTTTGCTCGATGTGTGCATCCAGCGCTGCATACGGCAAACGGCGGGTGGCGAGTTCGGCTGGTTGCGCATGATTGAGACTGGCCAGCAGCAACACCGCGCCTTGCTGCGCGATCAACGGGTCGCTGACCGGACTGTTCGCCAGCCAGCTGACCAACTGGCTTTGCCGCGAATCCAGTGACAGGCGCGCAGGTTGATCGAGCAGGCGGTGACTGGCCTCGGCATGCTCGCCGAGTGAATCGGTCACCCATGGCCCTTCAGGGATATCGAGCACCAGACAGCGGCTGCCGTCGGGGCTGCCGCAAGCGTGATGCGCACCAGAAGGAATCACCACAAAACTCTGCTGACGCACCTGGCTGCCGCAACCCTCGACCTCGAAATCAAGCGCACCGGACAGCCCGAACACCAGTTGCGCGTGCTCGTGGCTATGCACAATCAAATCGTGGGTGTACTGACGCAGGGTGAGGATCGGGCGCATGGCAAGGTTCTCCGGGCAGGTCGCCAGTCTACACCGGCGCACGCAGATTGCGTTGTCACAGGACTGACTCGCACTTGTCATGGTCGATTAACCGGGCAGGCGCAGAGTGGCGAAAACATCGCAGAGGGTTGCCCATGACCAGCGCCGAGCTCGCCAGACCCAGCCGTAAACAACGCGTGCGCACCCTGTGGATCTCCGACGTGCACCTGGGCACGCGCGATTGCCAGGCCGAGCACTTGTCGCAATTTCTCAAGGGCTATCACGCCGACAGGATTTATCTGGTCGGCGACATCATTGACGGCTGGAAACTGCGTGGCGGCATGTACTGGCCACAAGCACACACCAACGTGATCCGCCGCTTGCTGACCATGAGCAAGCGCGGCACCGAGGTGATTTATGTCACCGGCAACCACGACGAATTCCTGCGCCGTTATTCGAAGCTGATTCTGGGCAACATCCAGTTGGTTGACGAGGCGGTGCATGTCACGGCCGATGGTCGACATCTGCTGGTGATTCACGGCGATCAGTTCGATGTAATCACCCGTTATCACCGCTGGCTGGCGTTCCTTGGTGACTCCGCCTACGAATTCACCCTGACCCTCAATCGCTGGCTCAACCACTGGCGTGCGCGCTATGGCTACGGTTATTGGTCGCTGTCGGCATATCTGAAGCACAAGGTGAAGACGGCAGTGAGTTTTATCAGCGACTTTGAAGAAGCCATCGCCCACGAATGCGTGAAGCGCGAGTTGCATGGTGTGGTGTGCGGGCACATTCACCACGCCGAGATCCGCAAGGTGGGCGATGTGGATTACCTCAATTGCGGTGATTGGGTGGAGTCGTGCACAGCGCTGATCGAGCATTGGGACGGCACGATCGAGTTGTATCGACTGGCAGATGCGCAGGCGCGGGAGGCGGAGCTCAAGGCGGCCAAAGTCGCCGAACTCGCATAAAAGCAAAAGATCGCAGCCTTCGGCAGCTCCTACAGAGGTACACATTCCAATGTAGGAGCTGCCGAAGGCTGCGATCTTTTGATCTTAGGCCGGGCTATGTTCTTGCATTGCTGCCTTGTAAATCGAGTTCTTCGGCTGCGCAAACAACCGTTCCATCATCGGCTCAAAGAAGCTCAACGGCAGCGTGTCATAGTCAGGATCAAACGCCGCCGCATCGTATTTGGCACAAAACTCGGCGGTCGCTTGATACTGCGGATGGCCGGCGAACTGCTCGCGCAGATGCCGATCCATGCCCAGGTGATGAAAGAAGTAGTAGCCCTGAAACACACCATGCTTTTCGACCATCCACAGATTCTCGGCACTGACGAATGGCTTGAGAATCGCCGCGGCAATGTCCGGGTGGTTATACGAGCCGAGTGTGTCGCCGATGTCATGCAGCAACGCGCAAACCACGTATTCCTCGTCGCGCCCGTCACGAAAGGCGCGGGTCGCGGTTTGCAGCGAGTGGGTCAGACGATCCACCGGGAAACCACCGAAGTCGCCTTCGAGCAGTTTCAGGTGAGTCAGGATTCGCGAAGGCAGTTGTTTGGCGTAGGCACTGAAATCTGCGGCGATGATCGCCCAGTCTTCCTGCGTACCGTCCTTCATGTGAGTGAAGCGGGCATTGGCATTCATTGGCTGACCCTCATTCAGAACGCCACGCGACCCAGAATCATGTCGCGGTACATGACGAAGTCGCCGAGCAGGCTGTACAGCGGATGCTGAAAGGTCGCCGGTCGGTTCTTTTCAAAGAAGAAGTGCCCGACCCAGGCAAAGCTGTAGCCGGCCAGCGGCACGGCCAATAACAGCAGCCAGGCGCCCTTGGCGATGGTCATCGCGACAATGAAGATCACCAACGTGGTGCCGATGAAGTGCAGGCGCCGGCAGGTGCTGTTGTTGTGTTCGCTGAGGTAGTACGGATAGAACTCAGCGAAGCTGTTGAAATGCTTGATGTTTTCCACGACCGCGTTCTCTGTGGTTATTGTTCTGGCGACGAGTTGTTCTGCGGGTAGCTTATTTGAGTCTAGAGTGATCATTGGCGTGGGCCAGTGACAATCGGCGCCACTTTAGTATCCTTGGCAAATCAGGCCGTAGCATGCGGCCCCTCATGTAAAAGAAAAACGCCATGAGCGAACGAACGACTTCTGCAAGCTGGGCGATGGGGATTGTCAAAGCATTGGAGATGGACGGCCTGGATTGCCGGGTTCTGTTCAAGCAACTGGGGCTCGATTACACGGCTCTGGATGATCCGGATGCACGCTTTCCGCAAGATTCCATGACCCGTCTCTGGCAACGGGCGGTCGAGGTGTCCGGTAATCCGGCGATCGGTCTGAACATGGGCAAGGTGGTGCGACCGGCGTCGTTTCATGTCGCCGGCTACGCGTTGATGTCGAGCAATACCCTGGCCGAAGGCTTCCAGCGACTGGTGCGCTATCAGCGGATCATCGCCGAAAGTGCCGACCTGAGCTTCCGTCTGCTGGAAGAAGGTTATGCGCTGATTCTGACCGTGCACGGCGATCATCTGCCGCCGACCCGGCAGAGTGCCGAAGCCTCGCTGGCCTGTGCGCTGGGGCTGTGCGGCTGGTTGACCGGGCGCACGCTGCATCCGGTCAAAGTGCTGGTGCAGGGTGATCAGCCGGAAAATCTGCAACCCTACAAACAAGCCTTCCACGCGCCATTGGTGTTCAACGCGCCGTACGATGCGCTGATCTTCGAACGCGCCGACATGGAAGCACCGCTGCCCACCGCCAACGAGGCGATGGCGCTGTTGCATGACCGCTTTGCCGGGGAGTATCTGGCACGATTTTCCGAAAGCCGCGTCACCCATAAGGCGCGACAGGTGCTGTGCCGGTTGCTGCCACAAGGCGAACCGAAGCGCGATACCGTGGCGCAGACCCTGCATCTGTCGCAGCGCACCTTGCAGCGGCGGTTGCAGGAGGAGGGCACGAGTTTTCAGCAACTGCTCGATGACACCCGCCGCGAACTGGCCGAGCAGTATCTGGCGCAGCCGAGCATGACCTTGCTGGAAATCGCATACCTGTTGGGTTTTGCCGACCCAAGCAATTTCTTTCGTGCGTTCCGCCGCTGGTTCGACACCACGCCCGGCGATTACCGGACGCGGTTGTTGCAGGCGCCGGGTACGATCAGTGACGCCAAAAGGCCGGAATACACAGTACAAACACCGTAATGATCTCCAGTCGGCCGAGCAGCATGCCGAACGACAGAATCCATTTGGCCGCATCGGGCAGGGTGGCGAAGTTGCCCGCCGGGCCGATGGTTTCGCCAAGGCCTGGGCCGACGCCGGACACGGTACTGGCGGCACCGGTCAGGGCGGTCATCCAGTCGACGCCGAGCAGCGACAGCAGCAGAGCGATCACGCAGATCGTGATGGCGAAGAAGAACGAAAAGGTCAGAATCGAGCGCACGATCTCTTCGTCGAGGCGGTGACCGTTGTACTTCTGCTTGATCACCGCGCGCGGGTGAATCAGCTGATTAAGGTTGGCCTTGAGCAGGATATAAGCGACCTGGAAACGGAAAATCTTGATCCCGCCCGCCGTCGACCCGGAACAGCCACCGACAAACCCCAGATAGAAAAACAGCATCAGCGAGAAGTTGCCCCACAGGCTGTAATCACCGAGGGCAAACCCGGTGGTGGTGACCACCGACGTCACGTTCAGCGCCACGTGGCGCAGCGCTTCGAGCCAGTGCAGCTTGGTCGTCCACCAGTACCAGGTACCGAGCACCAGCCAGGTCACCAGCAGCATCCCGAGCAAACCCTGCACCTGTTGATCCCTGATCAGCGCTTTGCGGTTGCCGCGCAGCGTCGCCACGTACAGGGTGAACGGCAGGCTGCCGAGAATCATGATGACCACCGCGACCCAGTGCACCGCCGGTTGCGTCCACTTGGCCAGGGATTGGTCGGAGGTCGAGAACCCGCCGGTGGAAATCGCCGACATCGCATGGTTGATCGCATCGAACGGGCTCATCCCGGCCCACCAGAATGCCAGGCTGCCAAGGATGGTGATGCCGACGTACGCGGCTACGATCAGCCGCGCCACCATGTGCGAGCGGGGCATGACTTTCTCCGAGCGGTCCGAGGACTCGGTCTGGAACAGGCGCATGCCACCGATGCGCAGCAGCGGCAGAATCGCCACCGCCATACCGATAAAGCCGATGCCGCCGATCCAGTGCAGCAGCGAGCGCCACATCAGAATGCCGGGGGACATGGTGTCGAGGCCGTTGAGCACGGTCGAACCGGTGGCGGTGATGCCGGACATGCTTTCGAAAAACGAATCGGTGTAGCTGATGTGCTGGGTCAGCAGAAACGGCAGCGCGGCAAAGATGCACACCACCAGCCAACTGCTGACCGTCAGCAGATACATGTCACGCGGACGCAGGTGAATGTGTTCCGGTCGGCCGGGAATCACCAGCGCAAGGCCGGCGACGAAAGTGATCATGCTCGCCCAGAGGAACGACGGCAGGTCGCTGGTGCGCTCGAAAATCACCAGGGTGGCCATGGGCACGACCATGGCCACGGCCAGGGTGATCAGGAAGATGCCGATGATGAAACCAATGATCCGTAAGGTCGGCAACGCCATGAAGTCCGCTCGGGCTGATGTGGGAAGGGCGCCATTCTACCCGTGGGGCAGGGCATGTAAACCGGCATCCTGTGTACAGATAAAGCTAGAATAGCCGCACATATTTTTCAGGAGGTGGCCGATGCAGGCTCTCGACGCGTTGCTCAACCGTGTTTCCGTTCCACGACTGGTCGAACCGGCCCCCACTGCCGAGCAGCGCGAAGCTCTGTTTGGCGCCGCGTTGCGCGCGCCGGATCACGGGCATTTGCAGCCGTATCGTTTTCTGACCGTCGAAGGCGCGGCGCGTGAGCAGATGGGCGAGTTGCTGGCCGAGGCTGCACAGATGCAGGAAGGCGAAGTCACCGAAGCGATGATCGACAAGGCGCGCAACGGCCCGCTACGGGCGCCGCTGGTGGTTGTGGTGATCGCTAAATTGCAGGAACACGTTAAATATCCGAAGGCCGAGCAGTTGCTCGCGGCCGGGTGTGCGGCCCACGGGATTTTGCTGGCGGCGTATGCGCAGGGGATTGGTGCGGTGTGGCGTACGGGGGATTTGGCTTATTCGAAGCACGTAGCCAAAGGTTTGGGGTTGTCGGAGGGTGAAGAGGTGATTGCGTTTCTTTACCTCGGCACGCCGCAGAAAGAACCGCGTGTGGCGGAGAAGGTTGATCTGGCTGAGTTTGTTAGTGCCTGGCCTGGTAAGTAAAGCGAAGAGCCCCTCACCCTAGCCCTCTCCCAGAGGGAGAGGGGACTGATTGGGGGATGCTTTAGAGGTACGCCGACCTGAAAGTGCTCGGCTGAATCCAGAATCGATAACGGCTCCAATGCATTTCGAGCTCGGAGTCGATAACGGTTCCGATGCATTTCGAACCCAGAGTCGGCGACGATTCACGTGCCTTCCGGGCCCATAATCGACTCGGTGTTTCAGGTCGATGTATGACGCAAGACACCGCGGTCGGCCCCCTCTCCCTCTGGGAGAGGGCTGGGGTGAGGGTCGCTTTTAGCTCTTAAAGTTGTACCACCGCCCCGGGTACAAGCGGCAATTCCAGACTGGCAATAAACCCACCCTGCGGATGATTGGCCAACGTCAAACTCCCGCCATGGCGCTCCGCCGCCCTGCGTGCAATCGCCAGGCCCAAACCATGTCCTGCCGCCGTCTGTCCCGGCGCGCGATAGAACGGTTCACCCAACTGACTCAAATGCTCGGTCTGCACCCCCGGCCCATGGTCACGCACACTCACGACAATTTTTTCGCCCTGACGAGAGGCCTGCATTTCAATCGCCTGACCTTCCGGATTGAAGCGCTGGGCATTGCGCAACAGGTTATCGACGGCGCGCTCGATCATGGTCGGCCAGCCCTTCAGATTCAGTTGCGGCTCGGCATCGAGACGCACGATCTGCTCGGGCGATCCAAGTTCCGCATCCTTCTGCAACGTGCCGAGCAGGACATTCAGATCCACATCTTCGGCACTGGCGTTGTCGGCATCGACTCGCGCCAGCACCAGAATTTCACTGATCAACGCTTCCAGCCGATCACACTCGCGGGTCAGCCGTGGCCAGAGTTTCTCGCGTTCTTCAGGATTCGCTCGTTCGGCCAGCGCCAAGGCAATCCGCAGCCGGGCCAACGGTGAGCGCAATTCATGGGAGACGTCGCGCAGCAACTGACGCTGGCTGCCAATCAGGCTCTGCAGGCGCGCACCCATGCGGTTGAAATCGGTAGCGAGTACGCCGAACTCGTCGCGGCGGTTGGCCAGTTTCGCCAGGCTGTTCTGCTGATACGTGGTCTGCCCGAGATCATGCACCGCGCCGCGCAAACGGCTGAGCGGGCGGGTGATGGAGAAGGTCACCAGCAGACTGAACAAGGTCAGCACCACCAGCGCGATGCCCAGTGCGCTCAGCGGCCAGAGCAGGCTTTCGCGGTGCCAGGCGTCGAGTTCCGGGTGCGGGATGCGGTAGATAAACAGGTAGGTGTCACCGGTTTTTTCGCTGGTGAACTCATCGGTCAGGCGGCGCCAGGGCAGGCGGCGGTCGTCGTTATTCTGGCGGGCTTCGAAGGCAGCGGCGCGGCGCGGGAAGGTGCCGCGCACTACCGGATCGCCGGATTCGTTGAGTACCTGAACGTCGATGTGATATTGGCGTTTGCGCTGTTCGAGAATGTCCTGAGCGGCTTCTTCGCCCTGGGCTTCGTAAGTTTGTGTCCATTCGCCGGCGAGGGTGTTGAGGCCCGGATGACGGCTGAGGATCCACGCGTCCTGGTTGAGCATGTGCCCGAGCAGAATGGACAGCCCGGCCACCAGAGCGATGGCCAGCCAGAAGCTCGCGAGAATACGCCAGAACAATGAACGCACAGAAAATCCTCAATCAAACACAAATCCCTGTAGGAGTGAGCCTGCTCGCGATAGCGGTGAGTCAGACAAGTATCCGTTGACTGACACACCGCTATCGCGAGCAGGCTCACTCCTACATTGGATCTGTGGAAAAAGACCCGACGGTGTTTAGCCGTCGGGTCCGGGGTCAGAACATTATTGCGCCTTTTGCGCCTGTTGCGCTTTCCACGCCTTGAACTCGGCCCATTCGGCGCGACGCTCGGCCTGTTTCTTCTGGATCTCGTCGAATTTCTTCTGTTGATCCGGTTTCAGCACGGCGCGCACATCGGTTTCGGCTTTCTTGTGGTTGGCCGCCATCTCGTCCTTCATGGCTTTCTGGTCAGCCGGCGAGAGTTTTTCCAGGTACTTGTCGACCACTTGCTTACGCTCGTGCATCTGCTCGCCCATGATCTTGCGGATCTGCTCGCGCTGTTCGCGGGACAGGTCGAGTTGGCTGTACGGGCCTTTGCCGTGCATGCCGTGCATCTGACCGCCGTGGCGTGGGCCGTCAAGCGGGCCACCCATCGGGCCGCCGTCTTGCGGCATGGCCATGGCGACGGTTGGCAGAGCGGCAGCGAACATCAGAGCGATAAGAGTCTTGCGCATGGTGAATCTCCTTGTCTCGTTCCCGGTACGTTCCGGATGAGTACAGATTACGGAGATCAAGGTCAGCGGCGGTCAGCGCTGGGTAAAGCTTCGGTAAAGACGCTTCGCGTACATCCTTACACATGCCCTGTGTAGGAGCTGCCGAAGGCTGCGATCTTTTGATCTTGTTTTTAAAAGACAGATCAAAAGATCGCAGCCTTCGGCAGCTCCTACAGTGGGAATGGGCGCGGTTCAGAGGCTATAGAAGTAACCGCGGCTGCGCAGGGCGACGATCCGTGGGCGGCCGTCGGGGTGCGGGCCGATCTTCTTGCGCAGGTTGCTGACGTGCATGTCGAGGCTGCGGTCGTACAGGGTCAGCTTGCGGCCGAGGGCGAGCTGCGCCAGTTCCTGTTTGTCCAGTGGTTCGCCAGGCTGCTTGAGCAGCGCTTCGAGCAGACGGCTTTCGGACACGGTAAGGGTCAGTTCTTTTTCGTCGATGCTGACCACACCACGCACCGGGCTGAAACTCAGGTCGCCCAGTTCGAGTTGCGTCGACACGGCCGCAGGATGACTGCGGCGCAACACCGCACGCAGGCGCGCAGTCAGTTCGCGCGGATCACAAGGTTTGGCCAGGTAATCGTCGGCGCCCAGTTCCAGGCCGAGGATACGGTCCAGCGGCTCACCACGGGCCGAGAGCATCAGCACCGGCAGGTCGGCGTGATCGTGGCGCAATTGCTTGAGCAGCTCCAGACCGCTGCCGTCGGGCAGCATCACGTCCAGCACCACCGCCGCCGGGGCCGTTTCAGCCAAGGCCTTGCGGGCGCTCTGGCCATCGTGGCAGGCACGCACCTGGAAGCCTTCCTGGCTCAGCCAGCTACTCAGGAGTTCGCACAACTCCTGGTCATCATCAATCAGTAACAGCTCGCTCATGACTCACTCAATTTAGCCATTGCCGACGTTTTCGGCTTGCTCCACTGGCAAAGATACCGCAGAGCAGCGCCAATAGCGCTACTCCGCCTCCCGTAACGAACCACTGCTGCTGGTCAGTCAGCAGGCGCGGCAAGGGACTTGCCTGGGCTTCCTTGAGTTGCAGCTTGAGACGCTGGTTCTCCTGGCGCAACCGGGCAAGCTGGGCGCTCTCGCGGGTATTGTCGGCATTTTGCAGTTGTTTGCTCAGTTCTTCCCGCTGCTGCTCGCTGGCCTTGAGGCGCTGCTGCAACTCGGTGATCTGGCTGCCGGCGCTTAACGACAATGGCGTGGAGCTGCCGCCTTCGGTGGATTCCTCACCATGGGCGGGCGCCATGATCGACAACGTGACCAACATCAGACACAACGGACCCTTGCGCATCGCAACACCTGCTTCCAAATGGATATTGGGCAGGTTGTCGGCAGGCAAACGAGAATAATGAGCGATTGAGAACGCGATGAACCGACAAGGTTCATCGCGTGGGAGAGACTTGCGCAGGAAAGTTACGGCAGGACTTGCTTGAATGGCTTGACGACCACGTTGGCGTAGACGCCAGCGGCGATGTACGGGTCGGCGTCAGCCCACGCTTGCGCGGCGCTCAGGGAGTCGAATTCGGCGACGATCAGGCTGCCGGTGAAACCCGCTGCGCCCGGATCATTGCTGTCGACGGCAGGGTGCGGGCCGGCCAGTACGATGCGGCCTTCGCCCTTGAGCGCTTGCAGGCGTTCCAGATGCGCAGGGCGCGCGGCCAGGCGTGCTTCGAGCGAGTTGGCGACGTCGGTGGCAATGATGGCGTAGAGCATGTCAGTCCTCGGTTTTTGGAGTTGTGGTATCGGCATCGTGCAGATGGCGCGACAGGTAAATGCCCTGTGCGACCAGGAACACCAGGGTCATGCCCAGGCTGCCGAACACCTTGAAGTCCACCCAGTAGCTCTGGAAGGTGAAGGCGACGAACAGGTTGGCAGCGCCGCAAAACAGGAAAAAGGCGATCCAGGCGATGTTCAGGCGGGTCCAGACCGGATCCGGCAGGGTCAGCGCGTGGCCCATGATACGTTTGATCAACAGGCGATCGCCGATGAAGTGGCTGCCGATGAAGGCCACGGCAAACAGCCAGTTGACCACCGGCGCTTTCCACTTCAGGAAGGTTTCGCTGTGGAAGGCCAGTGTCAGGCTGCCGAACACCAGGCAGGCGATCAGGGTCAGCCATTGGCTCTTTTCCAGCTTGCGCTGTTTGATGAACAACGCGCCGTACACCACCAGGGAACTGATGATCAGCATCGCCGTGGCGCTGTAAATACCGCCTACAGTCACTTCATGGCCAGCGATGTCGACGACCCGTGGATCAAGTTTGTAAACGATGAAGAACAGCAGAAGCGGGATGAAATCGATGAATTGTTTCACAGTGAGAGCCAGAAGCTGGATGTGGCGGCATAATAACAAACATATGGGCGCGCGATAGCGCCAGCTGATTTGAGGTTACAACTCCCCGTGAATGTTGATTTGCACTGCCATAGCACGGCCTCCGATGGCGCCCTGGCGCCTGCGGTTCTGGTTGCGCGTGCGTTCGAGAACGGCGTGCGAGTCCTGGCGTTGACCGACCACGACACCCTCGAAGGTCTCGCCGAAGCGCGCACGGCGGCCAATGAATTGGGCATGCAGCTGGTCAACGGCGTCGAGTTGTCCTGCACCTGGGGCGGCGCGACCATTCATGTGTTGGGCTACGGTTTCGACGTCAATGCGGTACCGTTGGTCGAGGCCATCGCCAAATTGCACGATGGCCGCTGGCTGCGGTCGGAAGAAATAAGCCGCAAGCTCGCCCTTAAAGGCATGCCCGGTGCGCTCGACGGTGCGCGGAAAATCCAGCAGGAACTGGGCGACAGCGGCAACGCGCCGGCCCGTCCGCATTTCGCCGACTGGATGGTGCGTGAAGGTTTTGTAAAGGATCGCGCCGAGGCATTCCGCAAGTGGCTCGGTGCCGGCAAGCTGGGCGACGTCAAGTTGCACTGGCCGACGCTGGAAGACACCGTCGGTACACTGCGAGCCGCCGGAGCCTGGGTCAGCCTGGCGCATCCGTGGCACTACGATTTCACCCGCAGCAAGCGCCGAAAGCTGATTGCCGACTATATTCAAGCAGGCGGGCATGCGATCGAGGTGGTCAATGGCCATCAGCCTGCGGAACAGGTGGGCAGCCTGGCAATCCTTGCCCGTGAGTTCGGTCTGCTGGTCAGCGCCGGCAGTGACTTCCATGGCCCTGGCGGCTGGTCCGAGATCGGCCAGTACCGGCCGGTTCCCGAGGACCTTCCACCCCTGTGGTGTCGGTTCAAACATGACACAGATATTGCCGCCGTCTGAACAGGTAGAGAATGTGAGTCAATTTTTCCAGATACATCCGGAAAACCCGCAAGCGCGCCTGATAAAACAGGCAGTCGAGATCATCCGCAAGGGCGGGGTGGTGGTTTATCCCACGGACTCTTCCTACGCGATCGGTTGCCAAATCGGCGATAAAACCGCGATCGAGCGCGTGCGTCGCCTGCGTCAGCTCGATGAAAAGCACAACTTCGCGCTGATCTGCAGCGACCTGTCGCAACTGGGCAATTACGCCAAGATCGACACCGGCACCTTCCGCATTCTCAAGGCGCATCTGCCGGGGCCGTACACCTTCATTCTCAACGCCACCCGCGAAGTGCCGCGCCTGCTGCTGCATCCGAAGAAGCGCACCATCGGCTTGCGTGTGCCGAGCCATCCGATTGCGCTGGCGCTGTTGGCCGAACTCGGCGAGCCGCTGATGAGCGTGACCCTGATCATGCCCGGCGATGAAGACCCGCTGAGCGATCCGTACGAAATGCGCCAGTTGCTCGAACATCAGGTGGACTTGATCGTCGACGGCGGCTTCGGCGGCATCAAGGCCTCCACGGTGATCGACCTGACCGGCGACGACCCGGAAGTGGTTCGCGTCGGTTGCGGCGATCCGACGCCGTTCATGGTCGAGGCCTGAATGTCCGCAGTGGAAACCGTTGCCGATCCCCAGGCCGGCGCTCAGCAAGAGCTGCCGTTTGCCATGGTCTATGGCCAGGCGGTCATGGAAATGCCGCTCGACCTGTACATCCCGCCGGATGCGCTGGAAGTCTTTCTCGAAGCCTTTGAAGGGCCGCTCGACCTGCTGCTGTACCTGATCCGCAAACAGAACATCAACATCCTCGACATCCCGGTGGCGGAAATCACCCGCCAGTACATGGGCTATGTCGAGTTGATGCAGTCGGTGCGCCTGGAACTCGCCGCCGAATATCTGGTGATGGCCGCGATGCTCGCCGAGATCAAGTCGCGCATGCTCCTGCCGCGCGCTGAAACCGTCGAAGACGAAGAGGACGACCCACGCGCCGAACTGATCCGCCGCTTGCAGGAATACGAGCGCTTCAAGGCGGCCGCCGAAGGTATCGACGGCTTGAGCCGGGTCGGTCGTGACGTGATCGTGCCCAGGCTCGACGCCCCGGAAGCCCGCGCGCGCAAGCTGTTGCCGGATGTCGCGCTGGAAGAGATTTTGATGTGCATGGCCGAAGTGCTGCGCCGTGGCGATATGTTTGAAAGCCACCAGGTCAGCCGCGAGGCACTGTCGACCCGTGAGCGCATGAGTGATGTGCTGGAACGGCTCAAGGGCGGCGGATTTGTGCCGTTCGTCGAACTGTTCACCGCCGAAGAGGGCAGGCTGGGTGTGGTAGTGACCTTTATGGCGATCCTTGAACTGGTCAAGGAATCCTTGGTCGAGCTGGTGCAGAATGAGCCGTTCGCCGCGATCCACGTGCGAGCCCGAGCCGAATAACGAGTCGAAACATGAACCTGACTGAACCCCGCGAGCTGGCATCCCTGCTTGAAGCCTTTCTGTTGGCCTCGGGAAAGCCGCAATCCCTTGAGCGCCTCTTTGAACTGTTTGAAGAGGGCGAACGCCCCGAGCCTGCAGTTTTCAAGAAAGCCCTGACCCTGCTCGGCAAGTCCTGCGAGGGCCGTGCTTTCGAACTCAAGGAAGTCTCGTCGGGCTATCGCTTGCAGATCCGCGAGAAGTTTTCGCCGTGGGTTGGCCGCTTGTGGGAAGAGCGCCCGCAGCGTTATTCCCGTGCGCTGTTGGAAACCATCGCGCTGATCGCCTATCGCCAGCCGATCACCCGTGGCGAGATCGAAGACGTGCGTGGCGTGGCGGTAAACAGCAACATCGTCAAAACCTTGCTGGAACGTGAGTGGATCCGCGTCGTCGGCTACCGCGATGTGCCGGGCAAACCGGCGATGTTTGCCACCACCAAGATGTTTCTCGATCACTTCAACCTGAAGAACCTCGAAGACCTGCCGCCGCTCGCCGAACTGCGCGAGATGGAAACTGACCCGGTGCTTGATTTCGACGATGCGCCGGTGCCGCAGAACTTGCAGGAACTGGCCGACGCCAGCGCCGAGCCGGAGGAGGAGAAGGAAGAGACCAGTTTCCATACGTTGTTGCTGGAGCTGGACAGCATGGAAGAGGGGATCAAGACCGACTTCGACGATTTGCTGCGGGATGCGGTGGATGGTGAAGCGCCGACGGTTGATGCAGAAACCGAGACTGAGCCTGAGCCTGAGCCACAGATCGGCGAGCCAACCATCGAAGTTGAACTTGAAGCTGAGCCAGAAGCCGAACCGGAAGAGGACATTCTTGGCGTCGCCGAAGCCCGCGAAAAGCTGTTGGCTGCCGTCGCCGCCCTCGAACAACCGGCGCCAGAACCCGAACCGGAGCTGAGCGAAGAAGAAGCCGAGGCCCGCGCCCTGGCCGAAGCCATCGAAGCCGAACGCCGCGAATTCGAAGACTGATTACGAACAACTGTGGGAGCGAGCCTGCTCGCGAATGCGGTGTGTCAGACAACGATGATGTCGACTGACAGGGCCCTTTCGCGAGCAGGCTCGCTCCCACAGGAAACGGTGCATATTTGGAGTGAGTGATGAGTTCCACCAAAGACCCGTGCATCAGCCTCTGCAAATTCAGCGACGACATCTGCCTCGGCTGCGGCCGCAGCAAGCGCGAAATCAAAGCCTGGAAGAAACTCGACAAGGACGACAAGCGCACCGTACTCGCCGAAGCCGCGCTGCGCCTGATCAAACTGGGCAGCGCCGGTCGGCGGAAAAAGAAATAACTGTCGATCGATCAGCTAGTCTCTGATGCGCGACGGCGCACATCCGCGTATGATTCGCGACCCTTCGCCGATCCCTTCGGCTGAGTACCCAGATTTCAATGCTTCAGGCGCCGCCTGAACAGACCACACCGGGAGGTGCCCAGATGAGCGACATCATTCAGAAAGACGACCAGGAAATCGGCCCAGCAGGCGAAAAGCTGCAGAAAGTCCTCGCCCGTATCGGCGTCGGCTCGCGCCGTGACGTGGAATCCTGGATCAGCCAGGGCCGGATCAAGGTCAATGGCAAAGACGCCACCCTCGGTCTGCGCGTCGACATGCACGACGCCATCACCATTGATGGCAAGGTGATCAAGCGCGAAGAGGCGGCCGAATCGGTGCGCCGCGTGATCATGTACAACAAGCCCGATGGCGAGATCTGCACCCGTGACGACCCGGAAGGCCGTCCGACCGTGTTCGACAAGCTGCCGCGTCCGAAAGAAGGTCGCTGGATCAACATCGGTCGTCTCGACATCAACACCACCGGTTTGCTGATGTTCACTACCGACGGTGAACTGGCCAACCGCCTGATGCATCCGTCTTACGAGATGGACCGTGAGTACGCCGTGCGTGTACGCGGTGAAGTCGACGACGAAATGATCGAGCGCCTGAAGGCTGGCGTGGTGCTGGAAGATGGCCCGGCCAAATTCACCGACATCAAGCAGGCCCCGGGTGGCGAAGGTTTCAACCACTGGTATCACTGCGTGGTGATGGAAGGTCGTAACCGTGAGGTTCGTCGTCTGTGGGAATCCCAAGGTCTGGTGGTCAGCCGTCTGAAACGCGTGCGTTTCGGCCCGGTGTTCCTCAACTCCGACCTGCCAATGGGCCGCTGGCGCGAAATGAGCCAGTACGAAGTCGACATCCTCAGTGCTGAAGTCGGCCTGACGCCGGTTGCGATGCCGCAGCTGAACGCCAAGAGCAAAGACAAGCTTGAGCGCATGCAGCGCAAATCGTCGCGTCCGATGGGCAAGACCGAGCGCGTCCGCACGCTGCGTCCAGCCGCTGGCGCGCCGACCGGCCCACGCCCAAGCCGTGAGCCGCAGATCGAAGGCGAGCGTCCAGGTCGCAAGCCAGTCGCCCGTGACGGCGAGCGCGCTCCGCGTCCGGCCAACGGTCGCACTGAGCGTGGCGAGCGTGGTGCACCTGCCGGTCGTGGTACGCCAGTGGCGGATCGTCCAGCAGACACCACCAACAAGCGTCCGGCCAAGCCTGCGCCGAAGCGCCCGGGGATCAAGCTGGTTGATGGCGACAAGCCGTCGGGCAAACGTCGTGGTGCACCGGCAGGTTCCGGTCAGCGTCCGGGGTTTGGTCGCAAGAAACCTGAGTGATCGGGTTTAGCGCCGAATGAAAAAACGCCAACCGCAGGGTTGGCGTTTTTTTTTCGTCTGGCGCACACCGATCGTTCCAACGCTCTGCGTGGGAATGCCTCAACGGACGCTCCGCGTTCGGCTCTAGAGGGACGCGGAGCGTCCCGGGCTGCATTCCCACGCGGAGCGTGGGAATGATCAGGTGCCGGCCCTAAAACACAAACCGGCCATCAAACACCGGCTTGTCATCCAGCGCCAACACCCCGCCAGAAAAGATCAGGTCCAGGTGATGACTGCCCTTGGCGCCACCACCCAACCCAAGGTGCAAGCCACAATGCCGCTCCTCAAACCCGGCATTGCGCGCATACAGATCCTTCACGCCTTCGTTGGTGCCAATCCCCAGCTCTTCAATCCGCCGGTTCGAAGGATTGGCGTTCAGGTATTTGTTGAAGTCATGCTCCAGCCCCGGCACGTCCGTGGCGATGCGGCTGATGGTCGAGTTCTCGATCCACAGTTCCAGCGGTGATTCCAGCACGCCGTATTTGCGTGCAAACGGAATGGTGCTGAGGAACGTGCCCTTGAATTTCACATGGCCGTTGATGGCTTCGCTGTGAGTCGCGATTTCCCCGGGGGCCAGGTCGAAGTTGCCGACGCCGTTGATGTCGGTCCATTTCTTGATGCTGCTCAGCGGCGTTTCAAACCATGAGCCGTCGTCGTCCTTGAAGCTCAGCGTGGTCGCCTGGGACATGCGCTGGATCAGGTGACTGTTGAGCCCGGCAATCCGCTGCGGGGTGACGCTGAAGGTGTCGTAGAAATACTCGCCGTAGTCCTTGAACAGCAGCGACTTCTTCCAGTTTTCCGCCATCACGCTTTGTAGCGCACGGACGAACTCCGGGCCGTCGGGCCGCGGGTTGGCCAGGGTGGAAGAGTCGTAGAAGAAAATGTACAGATCGCTGTCGGTGATTGCCGAGGTCAGCGTTGCGGTGCTTTCCAGGTCCAGGCGTCGGGCGCTGAACTGGAAACGAGGATGATCGCCAGCCTGTTCGGCGATGGCGCCGGTCAGCGCTTCGTAATCAGCCGTGTGGCCGAGCAGTACCTTCGCCGAGTCGAGGCCGGCAAGGGCAGGGTGGTGTTCGAGGTAGTAAAGGAAATGCGAGATCGCGCGGGGCTTATCCATGAGTCCTCCCTGACTGACCGTGAAGAAAGCGGCAGGCACGACCGGCCGGATCGTGCCTGCCCGGGATGTCTTACAGAGGCCACATCGCCGTGCCGAACGGAACTACCGCGTCGGCTTGCATCATTTCTACAGCCGCCTCGTGGGTCGGTGCTTCAAACCATTCGTCCAGTTGCAGTTCGGTATCCAAGTCTTTTTCCAGTGCTTGCATGGTCGATCTCCTAGATGACTTTCACGGTTGTGACTGGCCGGTCGAGGTGGCCGGCGAGACGTGAAGAACCTAGTTCAGGGACTTTTGTAATGCAAAAAATTATTTATTTAATTTTTAAATAGACTTTTTATTCTGTTTTTCGGCGGCAGTTTTCTTATTTGAAAACAAAAAACTAAACGGCACGTTTCATTAGCAAGCTAGCTACCGTCAATTTGCAGACGTCTGACAGATATTTCTGAAATGGAAACTCTGCGTTACGCGTCGTAAAGAAATGTTTACAAAAAAGCCGATAAAACCGAGTGAATCCAGACTTCCATGCGCGCTGTAAGGAAAAGCTGCCGAAGCCTGATTGGCCGGGCGTTGCGCAAGGCTCTGGCGCGCTTGTTTCAGCGGCGTTGGCAGGGTGAGATGCGCCCCATGCCTGTCGTGCAGGTGCATAACAAGAAGGAGGCGCAATGAACGCCGCGACTGATCTCCACCTCTCTCCGTGGGACGGTTTTTTCCTCGTCCACGCCGATGGCCTGCAAAGGCCTGACTCAATTTTTGCAGCCGCCCGAGCGTCTCGAGGCGGACACACGCAATCCCGGCAACCGACACGCTGATCCAGCGGGGTCTGGCAGCAGGGGGTTAGCGGTGTACAATGCGCCGCGTTTTAACTGTGACCCTCTGCGTAATCGCGCAATCTCAAGGCTACCCGCCTTGTTCACTCCGTGGCGCCACAAGCGTTTCGGGTTCGATTTCGTCACAGATAAAAACAAACAGGTGACGCATGACCGTTGTAAACAAGCTGAACTCCTGGTGCCTGCGCTGGGGTTTGATCGGGGCTGCCTGAAATCGCAACCTTGCAGCAACGTCTACTGAACACCATCAAACCTTGCGTGAGACCTTTTTCATGAGTGGACAACCCTCGCAATCAGGCGAGCTGAAACGCGGCCTGAAAAATCGCCACATTCAACTGATCGCCCTCGGTGGCGCGATCGGTACCGGATTGTTCCTCGGCTCGGCCGGGGTGCTGAAATCCGCCGGCCCGTCGATGATCCTCGGCTACGCCATCTGCGGCTTCATCGCCTTCATGATCATGCGCCAGCTCGGCGAGATGATTGTCGAAGAGCCGGTGGCCGGTTCCTTCAGCCATTTCGCGCACAAGTACTGGGGCGGCTTTGCCGGCTTCCTGTCGGGCTGGAACTGCTGGATTCTGTACATTCTGGTGGGCATGTCGGAGCTGACCGCGGTCGGCAAATACATCCACTACTGGGCGCCGGACATCCCGACCTGGGTCTCTGCGGCAGCCTTCTTCGTGCTGATCAACGCGATCAACCTGGCCAACGTCAAAGTCTTCGGTGAGGCCGAATTCTGGTTCGCGATCATCAAGGTCGTGGCGATCGTCGGCATGATTGCGCTGGGCAGCTACCTGCTGGTCAGCGGCAACGGCGGCCCGCAGGCCTCGGTGAGCAACCTGTGGTCGCACGGTGGTTTCTTCCCCAATGGCGTCAGCGGTCTGGTGATGGCCATGGCGATCATCATGTTCTCCTTCGGCGGTCTGGAAATGCTCGGTTTCACCGCTGCTGAAGCTGACAAGCCGAAAACCGTGATCCCGAAAGCGATCAACCAGGTGATCTACCGGATCCTGATTTTCTACATTGGTGCGCTGGTGATCCTGCTGTCGCTGACCCCGTGGGACAGCTTGCTGGAAACCCTCAACGCCTCCGGCGATTCGTACAGCGGCAGCCCGTTTGTGCAAGTGTTCTCGATGCTTGGCAGCAACACCGCCGCGCACATCCTCAATTTCGTGGTCCTGACCGCCGCGTTGTCGGTGTACAACAGTGGCACCTACTGCAACAGCCGCATGCTGTTGGGCATGGCCGAGCAGGGCGATGCGCCGAAAGGTCTGGCGAAGATCGACAAGCGTGGTGTACCGGTGCGTTCGATTCTGGCTTCGGCGGCGGTGACGCTGGTCGCTGTGTTGCTCAACTATCTGATCCCGCAGCACGCGCTGGAACTGTTGATGTCGCTGGTGGTTGCAACGCTGGTGATCAACTGGGCGATGATCAGCTTCTCGCACTTCAAGTTCCGCCAGCACATGAACAAGACGAAGCAGACGCCGCTGTTCAAGGCGCTGTGGTATCCGTACGGCAACTACATCTGCCTGGCGTTCGTCGCGTTCATCCTTGGCGTAATGCTGCTGATCCCGGGCATTCAGATCTCGGTGTACGCGATTCCGGTGTGGGTCGTGTTCATGTGGGGCTGCTACGTGATCAAGAACAAGCGCGGCGCGCAGCAGGCCGTGCATGCGGCAGGTGCCGCCAAGTAAGCGCTGACGCAGAAACAAGAAAACCGGCCTGAGTGCCGGTTTTTTTGTATGCGCAAATGCTGTGAGTCGAGGTGCTATACGTAGTCGGCGACCGGATAATCCCTGCACAAGGTTTCGACCTCTGAGCGAAACTGCGCAAGGAGCAGGGGTTCCAGCGTGTAATCCTGTTCGCCGAGCGGCGCCACAGTATTCAGAATCCGGCCGATCAAATTGACGATCTGGCGGCTGCCGTGGACATCGACCCGGCGTTGCGCCAAGGCACCCGTGCCGATGCGCAGCCCGCTGGTAACAAGTGCCGAGCGGGGGTCGCCGGGTACGCGATGTTTGCTGACGATGATCCCGCAATGCCCCAGCGCCGCCTCCGCGATGGCGCCCGTAATGCCGCCACGCAAGCGAACCAGTACCGTATGGTTTTCACTGCAGCCGCCGACCACTTCATAGTCCAGTGCCTGAAACGCCTTGGCCATTTCATCCGCCGTACTGCGGATCTGCGCCATGCAGGCATCGAATTCGGCAGACATTGCGTAGCCCAGCGCCGCAGCCTTTGCCGCGATCATATTGGCGGCAGGCGTGCCCTGCATTCGCGGGTAAGCGGCTTGATCGAGGAGGCGGCTGAAGGTGGTCCGCAAGCCGGGAATCTTGGTGTTCGCGTCACGCCCGCTGAGGATCACGCCACCCCGAGGTCCGGCGAGTTGTTTGTGCGTGCAAGTCACGGTGACGTGTGCGGCGTCGATCGGGCTTGGGTGCCTCCCGGTGGCGACAAGCCCGGCGATATGCGAAATGTCGGCGAGCAGGATGGCACCGGCTTCATCGGCAATTTCACGAAACCTTTTGAAGTCCACCACTCGCGAATAGGCGGTTGCGCCGCAGAGGATGACGCGGGGGCGATGGGCGAGCGCCAGCAGGCGTACCTTGTCGTAATCGATGAGGCCGTCGGATGTTGTGCCGTACTGGATCGCCTTGTAGTAGGCGCCGGAAAACGCAGCGAGGCTGCCATGCGTCAGATGACCACCGTGTTCCACTGCCATGCCCAGCAAGGTATCGCCCGGCTCCAGCAATGCTGTCAGCACCTGGTAAACGGCGTTCGACGCCGAGTGCGGCTGGACGTTGGCGTATTGGGCCGCGAACAGTTCCCGCGCCCTGCGGATGGCCAGCGACTCGACCCGTTCGACGTTCTCGCATCCTGCGCTGTGAGGCTTGCCGGACATGCCTTCAGCTGTCACGTTGACCAGCACTGAAGCGCATGCCACCAAGGTTCGTGGTTGCACTGCGCAGGAAGATGAGATCAACGAAAGCGTGTGCTGTTGACGCGTGACTTCAGCATCGAGAATGGCCGCCAGTTCGGCATCTTCTGCGCGAAGATCCGCCAGGCCACGTCGCAACAAGTCAGCCTGATTCTTGAGCGGTTCAGTAGTGAATGCCATTGCTTGATTCCTTCCCTGTTTACTGTGCGCTGCGAACAGCAGCGCGCCTTCCCTGGTTTTGCGTGATGCGAACATCCTGCTTGCCGAATCTGTACAGGCGAATCCATGTTCTGCCGCGGTGCGTGCAAAACCAAACCCTGTACAGGCCTCCCGTTTTTTGTTGTTTCACTCTCTAAAATGAGAAGCCGGCTCGACGCATCATAGATTTTTCAGTGAGGAACGCCACAGAATTAATCAAAAAAATGAACATTATTCAAAGAAAATGATTCTTTTTGTAGGCGCTGCGGGTGTAAAACAGGCATTGCTCAGTGCCGACTTTCAGGCACCGGGTGAAAGGCAACAGAACGGACGGATCAGTCCAGAGGCTGAAATGATCCTGCAAGTGGGCGGGGTACAGCCTGTGAAAGCTGACTTTTTATACCGAATCCAGGGAGGGAGGGTGCTATGATTTCGCGCGGCACTGACAGGGATAAAACTGCAATTTCCTACCTCACTTGTGTATGTCCGGAATGATCATTCGGGACGTGACATTGATTGCAGTTCAAAATGGATGATAAGCATGTGATGCATAGAAGAGAAAGATCGGAGAATCTGAAGAACAATATCAAGTACCTGATCAAGAGTCGCGGGGAGACGCAGCTGTCCTTGTGTCACTCCAGTGGTTTGACCCGAACGACCATCTACAACATCCTTGAAGGCAAGGTGGTTAATGTCCAGCAGTCCACTGTTCGCAAGATTTCCGATTTCTTCGGGGTGTCTTACGAAGAAATAGAGACGCTTGATTTTGAAGAAAAGGAAATCATCGAAAGCAGTATTTCGCCACAGGGCAACATGAATCCAGCCGCTGTGCCTGTCATCAAGGAAAGCATGCTGCTGCAAAGTCTGGATAAAAGAATTGGTGAGTTGGCCACGATTTATCCGCTGACTTACTATTTTGGCGCGTCTTTCAACCTGATTGGCGTACTTCTGGAAAACGAAATCAGTGGCATGAATGAGCCCGGCGATCTGTTGATCGTGCAGAAAGGAGCGTCGAGCAGCGACAGGGAAAAACTGGTGTATGACAAAATCACAGCGAAGTTATCTATAAGCCATGAAGGCAGCTTTGATACGGATCGTGTATGCGTGATCGGAGATGTAATCGAGGAACGATTTAATGGATTGCAGTGTTGAAATGGAAAACAGCAAGTACAAATTGCTGGGATTCGAGAATGGAAAAAGCCTGGCCGTCATCATGGTCATCGCGACAGGCAAAATAATTAAAATAAAGCTAAGTGAAGTGTTGAATAGTGAGATTATGGATAATCTGAACAAGATCGAAGTGAAAAACCTCTACAAGAAGTTTTACTCGCAGGGTGGAGCACTCACCGCTTACGAAATAAATGACCGGCATGAGAGTTCCTGGATGATCTACATCATCCTGAACCTGATGCTGTTCACGCTTTACATTTTCACCAGTATTGCTGCGACAAAACCGATCTACCTCGAGTATTTCGATATTGTCGTAACGCCGGGTACCTTCCTCTATCCGCTGACGTTTCTGATCGTCGACTTGCTCAACGAAACGTTTGGCCTGAGGCTCGCGCGAAAAGCGATCCTGTTCGCATTCATCAGTAATGCCGCGATTATCATTCTGCTGGCCATCACTACCCATCTTCCGGGACTGCCGGGCTGGAAACTCGATGGGGCTTACAATGATGTTATCAGTCAGTTGTCCGCAGTCCTGGTAGCGTCTTCTATATCCTTTCTGGTTTCCGAGAACATAAATTCATATCTGTTGTGCAAGATCAAGGAACTCACGAATTCCAGATTCCTGTTTTTGCGAGTGTTTTTAAGCACGCTGTTTGCCGTGATCATCGACAGTTTTCTTTTCTGCTACATTGCTTTCTACGGGACGATGGAAAATAGCGCGATACTGGGCATGATCTACGTTCAGATCGCAATCAAAGTGGGTTTCGCATTCTTTAATATTTTGCCTGCGTACGGGGCAAGGTCTTTGTTCAAGAAATATCTGACGGGTGCGCAGACGCAGTAAGAGAGGAGGGCGCTCACTGTTGGCGGCATGCTGGAGTGAGCGCTTCTTGTCGCGGTTTTACTTTAAGCCGAGTTTCTCTTTCAAGCTTTGAGTGACCTGCAATTTATTGTTCAGGAACTCATTCAAGCCTTTTGCACGAAGATGGCAGGCATCGCAATCGGAACATCCAACGCCTTTGATGCCGTTGTAGCAAGTCAAAGTTTCTTCGCGAACCAGTTCCAGTTGATTGTGGTAATCAGCCAAGGCCCAGGTCTCTGCCTTGTTCAGCCACATCAATGGCGTATCCAGTTTCAGCTTATAGTCCATGCCTGATTCAAGGGCTTTATTCAGAGCCTTGACGAACTCATCCCGGCAATCGGGGTAGCCTGAGAAGTCGGTTTCACAAACACCGGTAATGACCGTTTTAGCCTGGACTTGATAGGCATAGATAGAGGCCAGGGTCAGAAAAAGAATGTTACGCCCCGGGACGAAGGTGCTTGGCAGGCTCTCGCCGGAGCTGTTAACGGTCGGGACCGGAATGTTGTCGCGCGTCAGACTGCTGATGGCTAGCTCGTTGAGCAAGGACACATCCAGCGTTTTATGCACGGTCACGCCGAGTTTTTTGGAAAGTTGCTGCGCAACTTCAATTTCCGCGTGGTGACGCTGACCATAATCAAAGGTAATGCAGTGGACTTCATCGTAGTGGGTCAGTGCATGGATCAGGCAAGTCGTAGAGTCCTGGCCACCACTAAACACGATAACTGCCTTGTTGCTCATAAGTCTGCTTCCTGCATTAAACGGGTAGTTTTAAAGGTCGCAATGGTAACTCGAAATGACGCTCGATATAAGTGCGCCGGAAGTTGCGCCTGCAGGCCACAGGTCGCTTTGCGGCTAATCGCGGTATCCTGTGCGCTCTGATTAAGGGCGTTTTTCCATGCTGGTGATTTCCAACAACGTGCATCTGCCGGATGCCGAGATCGAACTGACGGCCATTCGCGCACAAGGCGCCGGTGGGCAGAACGTCAACAAGGTCTCCAGCGCCATGCACCTGCGCTTCGACATTCCAGCCTCGTCGTTGCCCGAGTTCTACAAGGAGCGGCTGCTGGCGCTGCGCGACAGTCGCATCACCAGCGATGGCGTGTTGATCATCAAGGCCCAGCAATACCGCACGCAGGAAGCCAATCGCGCCGATGCGCTGGAGCGTCTGGTCGAGCTGATTCTCAGCGCCACCAAAGTCGAAAAGAAACGCCGTCCGACCAAGCCGACCCTCGGCTCAAAGAAGCGTCGGCTCGAATCGAAAACCAAGCGCGGTAGCATCAAGGCCGGGCGCGGCAAGGTGGATTTCTAGTCTTCGCGGTACTTGGCGGTGTGCTTGTACAGATACACGCTCAGCGCCAATCCACTTAGCGAGGCGAGGGCGGCGAACAGGAAGATCGAGGCGAAACCGAAACCTGCCGCAATCGCCCCGGCCAGTGGCCCGGTGATCCCCAGCGACAAATCAATGAACAGCGAATAGGCGCCAACCGCTGCGCCACGGCTGGACGCCGGCACCAGATTCACCGCTTCCACACCCAGCGCCGGAAATACCAGCGAGAAACCAAACCCGCTCAACGCCGCGCCGGCCAACGCCCAATGCGCGTCCGGCGCGAGCCACAACAGCAGCAGGCCAAGGGTTTCCACCGACAGACAGGCAATCGCCACGCGAAAGCCGCCGAGACGGTTGATCAGGTTGCCGAATAGCAGGCGCGCGCCGATGAAGCTGGCGCCGAACAGGCTCAGGCACAACACCGCGTTGTCCCAATGCTGGGTGGCGTAATACAGGGTGATGAAGGTGGCGATGGTGCCAAAACCGATCGAGCCCAGCGCCAGACCGCAACCGTGGGGAAACACTTTGCCGAGCACATGCATGAACGGCAGGCGTTCGCCGGCGACAATCGGTGCCGGGGTTTTTGGCCAGGCGAGCAGAAGGCCGAGCGCGGCCAGCAGGATGATGCTGACGCCCATGCTCCACAAACCCAACTGGGCGACCAGCCACACGCCGAACGGCGCGCCGACCGCCAGTGCGCCATAACTGGCGATGCCGTTCCAGGAAATCACCTTGGCGGTGTTTGCCGCGCCAACGCGGCCAATGCCCCAGCCAATCGAGCCGGAGCCCACGAGGCTTTCCGCGCTGCCCAATACCAGTCGACCGATCAGCAGACTGATCAAACTAAGCATCGGCAGGTTTGGTGTCCACGCCGAAATCAGCATGAACACACCGCTCAAGCCGCACCCGGCGAGGCCAATCATCACCGCGCGCTTGCTGCCCTGGTTGTCGATGATCTTGCCGGCATACGGGCGACTGAGCAGGGTGGCGAGGTATTGCACGCTGATCACCAGGCCAGCGATCACTGCGCCAAAGCCCAGATCGCTGTGGACGTAACCCGGCAATACCGCGAGCGGAATACCGATGTTCAGATAACCGATAAAGGTGAAGAGGACGATGGAGACGACTTGCAGCGTGACCGCCAGGGGACGCTGGGGTTCTGGCATAGAGGACGACATGGGTAACGATCCACGGGAACGGCAGATTAGATAGGCTGCTTATGATACCGGCGTGGAAGACTCTGGGGCGGGAAAAGTAAAACTATTTGCCGGCTGGCGGCTTCAAGGCTTGTCCGGGGCGACCATCTGCGTGGTAACCAGGGCGGCGAGGGCGTTTTCCTCTGTGCCGAAACGCGCGAGCAGGGCGGCCTGTTTCTCGGGCGAGAGGCGATTCCAGATCTCGATCATTTTCTCGGTCGCACCGATCAGTACGGCGGCTTGGCTTTCAGAGAATTCGTCGGTCATGGCAGGCTCGGGGTTCAGGCAGTGTGGAAAGCGCATGTTAGCGCTTTCCACACGGTCTGTACGACGGGGTCTTACTCTTCGTTGTCGGCCGGGCGGCTCTCAACGGCTTCTTTCGGCTCGGGCTGTTGGGCGCCGGCTTGCTGCGTGGTCGTCTGCTCAGGTACGTGCAGGCTTGGGAAGGGGAGATTAGGAATCTCGTGCATGGTTGCGCTCCTCGCTAAGTCTGTTGATAGATCTGGTAGATCCGCGCTTTTGGAAAGCCTGCGCAGGATACAGCAGGAAAAATGACAATCAGACTTTTAATTCAAATTAATGCGACAGATGGCCGCAGGGGAGCAAAGTCGGCGGGTTGATCGTTCCAACGCTCTGCGTGGGAATGCCTCAATGGACGCTCTGCGTCCGCTGTTGGGACGCGGAGCGTCCCGGGCTGCATTCCCACGCGCAGCGTGGGAACGAGCATGGGAGGGATTACTTGCAGACGCTGGCGATGGCGTCGGCCAGCAGCGCGAGGCGCGTAGCGTCGATACCGGCAACGTTCGCCCGGCCTGAGCTGACCATGTACACGCTGTGATGCTCGCGCAGTTGTTTCACTTGCTCCGGTGACAGCCCGGTGTAAGAGAACATCCCGCGTTGCACGCCAATGTGCGCAAAGCGCTCGCGCAGGCCATGCGGCTCCAGGGCTTCGACCAGACCGCTGCGCAGTTGCGCAATACGCAGACGCATGGCTTCCACTTCATCGGCCCAGCGCGTTTTCAGCTCTGGGTCGGCGAGGATCGTTGCGACCACCGCCGCACCGTGATCCGGCGGCGTCGACCACAGGTTACGGGCGATATTGGCCAGTTGGCTGCGGATGTCGATGAGCTTGTCGGCGCTTTTCGCGCAGACGATCAGCGCACCGGTTCGATCGCGGTACAGACCGAAGTTCTTCGAGCAGGAACTGGTAATCAGCAGCTCAGGCACCTCGGCCGCGAACAGTCGGGTCGACCACGCATCCTGTTCCAGACCATCGCCAAAACCCTGGTAGGCAAAGTCGATCAGCGGCAGCAGATTGCGCTTGCGCACCACTTCGAGCACGCGCTGCCAGTCGTCATGGCTCAAGTCAAAACCGGTCGGGTTGTGGCAGCACGCGTGCAGCAACACCACATCACCGTTCGGCACTTCATTGAGCACGGCAAGCATGGCTTCGACGTCGAGGCGGTTGTCACTGCCCACGTACGGGTAGTGACTGACCTTGACCCCGGCCGCGGCGAAAATGGTTTCGTGGATCGGCCAGGTCGGGTTGCTCAGCCACACGCCTTTGCCCGGCAGGCACTGAGCGATGAAGTCGGCAGCCAGACGCAGGGCACCAGTGCCGCCCGGGGTCTGAGTCGTGCCGGCACGTTGTTCGGCGATCAGCTTCGAGTCGGCGCCGAGCACCAGCTCATTGATGACTTTGCCGAACAGCGGGTTGCCGTGGCCACCGATGTAGGTCTTGGTGTCCTGGCTTTCGACCAATCGTGCTTCAGCAATTTTCACCGCTTCCGGGATCGGCGTCAGGCCCTGGGCGTCCTTGTAGACGCCAACGCCCAGGTCGAATTTGCGCGGGTTAGTGTCCTGCGCATACGCCTCCATCAAGCCGAGGATCGGGTCGCCGGGTACCCGGCCGATGGCGTCGAAGTGCATTACTTGCGTCCTTCTGCAGTCTTGGCCACTTCGTCAGTGCGCGCGGCCATGATGAAGTCGTTGCGGTGCAGGCCTTTGATCGAGTGGCTCCACCAGGTCACGGTGACTTTGCCCCATTCGGTCAGCAAGCCCGGGTGGTGACCTTCGGCTTCGGAGATTTCACCGACAGCGTTGGTGAAGGCCAGCGCGTGTTTGAAGTTCTTGAACAGGAAGACCTTTTCCAACTGCATGATGCTGTCGCGTACTTCGATGTTCCAGTCAGGGATCTGCTTGATCAGGATCGGCAGTTCTTCGTCGCTGACTTGTGGCGCATCGGCGCGGCAGGCTTCGCAGTGGGCTTGGTTCAAAGTGGACATGGCGTATTCCTGAAATCGAGTGTGTTTTTTTTATAAAGGCTTCTGAGTCGTCAATGCCGTCACGCTAAACCAAAGTGGCGGCGACTGACAGGCTCAATTGTCAGCAAAAGTCGCGGTTCACGCGGCTTTGGGTTTTGGCGGAAATTTCGGTGCGTGCAGACCCAGCTGCATGCCTTGGCGAACCATGGCCATGATGTCTTCATGAGCCACGTCGAATAGACGCTTGAGGTTCGGCAGAACAAAGTACAGCGGTTGCAGGATGTCGATGCGATACGGCGTGCGCATGGCTTCGAGCGGATCGAAGGCTTGATGCTCAGGCTCGTCCGACAGCGAGTAAACGGTTTCTTTCGGTGAGGACAGAATGCCGCCGCCGTAGATGCGCTTGCCTTGCGGGGTGTCGACCAGGCCGAACTCGATGGTCATCCAGTACAGGCGCGCCAGGTACACGCGTTCTTCTTTGGTCGCTTGCAGGCCGAGCTTGCCGTAGGTGTGGGTGAATTCGGCGAAGTACGGGTTGGTCAGCAGCGGGCAGTGACCAAAGATCTCGTGGAAAATATCCGGCTCTTGCAGGTAATCCAGCTCTTCGCGGGTACGGATAAATGTCGCGACGGGAAACTGCTTGCTGGCGAGCAATTCAAAGAAGGTCTGGAAGGGAATCAGCGCCGGAACACGGGCGACCTGCCAACCGGTGGTCTCGCCGAGCACCTTGTTGATCTCGCCCAGTTGCGGGATGCGGTCGTGGGGCAGACCGAGTTTTTCGATACCGTCCAGGTACTCCTGGCAGGCACGCCCTTCGATCACTTTCAATTGGCGAGTGATCAGCGTGTTCCACACCGCGTGTTCTTCGGCGGGGTAGTCGATAAAACCTTGCGCATCGGGCTCGCGGGCCACGTATTGCGTCTGCTTCATACTGCTCTCCTGCTAGGGGAATTCGTTCTTGTTATGTCCAGCGATGGATTCAGAATTACCTGAGAGCGGGTTGATGTGCAGCAGGTTGAATGGCCTGTGCGTAGGAAATTTCTCTCTAATTCGTAAAGTTATCGTTACGGTTTGGCGGATATCTCGCGTTTGCAGTGATTCATGGGTTTGAAAAGGCGGTTGGCTGTCACATAATCTTGACAACTATCTGCGTGCCACCACAGAAAAGTCTGGCGCGGTCCCCTGTAGGAGTGAGCCTGCTCGCGATAGCGGTGTATCAGTCAGCATCAATATCAACTGACCCAAAGCCATCGCGAGCAGGCTCACTCCTACAGGTTTCTCATCGTTTATTCGGGCGATTTATATGCGCATCAAAGTCCACTGCCAGAACCGCATCGGCATCCTGCGCGACATCCTCAACCTGCTGGTCGCCTACGGGATCAACGTGGCGCGCGGTGAGGTCGGTGGCGAGCATGGCAATGCGATCTACCTGCACTGTCCGAACCTGATCAATATTCAGTTTCAAGCGCTGCGCCCGAAGTTCGAGGCGATCGCCGGGGTGTTTGGCGTCAAGCGGGTAGGGCTGATGCCCAGCGAGCGGCGGCACATGGAGTTGAACGCCTTGCTCGGCGCGCTGGAGTTTCCGGTGCTGTCGATCGACATGGGCGGCTCGATCGTCGCCGCCAACCGCGCGGCGGCGCAGTTGCTCGGGGTGCGCGTTGATGAGGTGCCGGGGATTCCACTGTCGCGCTATGCCGAAGATTTCGACTTGCCGGAACTGGTGCGCGCGAATAAATCGCGAATCAACGGCATGCGGGTCAAGGTCAAGGGCGACATCTTTCTGGCCGACATCGCGCCGCTGCAATCGGAGCATGACGACAGCGAAGCCATGGCCGGCGCGGTGCTGACCTTGCATCGCGCCGACCGCGTTGGCGAGCGCATCTATAACGTGCGTAAGCAGGAGCTGCGGGGCTTCGACAGCATCTTCCAGAGTTCGAAAGTGATGGCCGCCGTCGTGCGTGAAGCGCGGCGTATGGCCCCGCTCGATGCGCCGCTATTGATTGAAGGCGAAACCGGCACCGGTAAGGAGTTGCTGGCGCGTGCCTGCCACCTCGCCAGTCCGCGTGGGCAGTCGCCGCTGATGGCGCTCAACTGCGCCGGCCTGCCCGAGTCGATGGCCGAGACCGAGCTGTTCGGCTACGGTCCCGGCGCCTTTGAAGGTGCGCGGGCCGAAGGCAAGCTCGGGCTGCTGGAGTTGACGGCGGGCGGTACGCTGTTTCTTGATGGCGTCGGTGAGATGAGCCCGCGCTTGCAGGTGAAACTGCTGCGCTTTCTTCAGGACGGTTGCTTCCGTCGCGTTGGCAGCGATGAAGAGGTTTACCTGGATGTGCGGGTGATCTGCGCCACCCAGGTGGACCTGTCCGAGCTGTGCGCGCGCGGCGAGTTTCGCCAGGATTTGTATCACCGCTTGAATGTACTGTCCTTGCACATCCCGCCGCTGCGCGAATGCCTCGACGGCTTGACCCCGCTGGTCGAGCACTTCCTTGATCAGGCCAGTCGGCAGATCGGCTGTTCGCTGCCGAAACTGGCACCGGCGGCGATGGATCGACTCAGTCATTACCACTGGCCGGGCAACGTGCGGCAACTGGAGAACGTGCTGTTCCAGGCGGTTTCGCTGTGCGAGGGCGGCACGGTGAAGGCCGAGCATATTCGTCTGCCGGATTACGGCGTGCGTCAGCCGCTTGGCGATTTCTCGCTGGAGGGTGGGCTGGACGAGATTGTCGGGCGCTTCGAGAAAGCGGTGCTGGAGCGGTTGTATTCCGAGCATCCGAGCAGTCGGCAGTTGGGTAAGCGTTTGGGGGTTTCGCATACCACCATTGCCAACAAGCTGCGTGAATACGAAGTCGGCAAAGAGTCGGGCAGCACGTGATCGTTCCCACGCTCTGCGTGGGAACGCAGCCCGGGACGCTCCGCGTCCCAAAGCGGACGCAGAGCGTCCATTGAGGCATTCCCACGCGGAGCGTGGGAACGATCATTCGAGGGATTGCCGCCAAGCGGCATAACACCGCCGGTTTTTCGACTTCGATACATTTCACATTTCCCCTCGCCATCCCTCAAGTCCTTTGTTTACCGGGCCTTTGTGCGCCAGAAAAAAGTTGGTCTGCAAATTGCTTATGGCTCAGCAGTACAGCGGTGGGCGGCAAACGTCCGGCATGCAGAGGAAAGAGTGTGGACAAGTACCTTTATGTGGCAATGACCGGCGCCAGCCAGAACGCGCTGGCGCAAAAGGCGCATGCCAACAACCTGGCGAACATCTCCACCAACGGTTTTCAGCGCGACCTGGAGCAGGCGCGTTCGATGCCGGTGTTCGGTGACAGCTTTCCGGCGCGTGCGTTTGCCATGAGCGAACGGCCCGCCACCGATTTCACCCCAGGCTCGCTGGTGCAGACCGGTCGTGACCTCGACGTCGCCGTCACCGGCAACGGTTTTATCGCCGTGCAGAACCCTAACGGCGGCGAAAGCTACGTGCGTACCGGCAGCCTCAACGTCGACGCCCTCGGTGTGCTGCGCGCCGGCAACGGCATGCCGGTGATCGGCAATGGCGGGCCGATCGCCGTGCCGCCCGAGCAGCAAATCGAAGTCGGCGAAGACGGCACCATCAGTATTCGTGCGATGGGCGAAGGCCCGCGTGTCATGGCGGAAGTCGACCGGATCAAGCTGGTCAACCCGGACATCAAGAACATGAACAAGGGCCTCGACGGCTCGATCTACACCAAGGACGGCCAGCCTGCGCCGGCCGATGCCAACGTCAAACTGGTGTCGGGTTTCCTTGAGTCGAGCAACGTCAACGCCGTTGAAGAGATGACCTCGGTGCTGGCCTTGGCCAAGCAGTTCGAGTTGCACGTCAAAATGATGAATACCGCCAAAGACGACGACCAGGCCATGGCTCGGGTCTTGCAGATCAGCTAATTATCAGAACGTCGCGCCGAAAAACAGGCGCACGAGGAGAATCGAATGCTTCCGGCTCTATGGGTTGCCAAAACCGGTCTGTCCGCCCAGGACACCAACCTGACCACCATTTCCAACAACCTGGCGAACGTGTCGACCACGGGTTTCAAACGTGATCGCGCCGAGTTCCAGGACTTGCTGTATCAGATCAAGCGCCAGCCAGGCGCCCAGTCGACCCAGGACAGCGAACTGCCGTCGGGTCTGCAACTGGGTACCGGTGTGCGCATCGTCGGCACCCAGAAAAACTTCACCGCCGGCAGCCTGCAAACCACTGAGCAGCCGCTGGACATGGCCATCGACGGTCGCGGTTTCTTCCAGATTCTGCAGCCGGACGGCACCACGTCCTACACCCGTGACGGTACCTTCCACCTCGACTCCAACGGCCAGATCGTCAACGCCAGCGGTTTCGCTCTGGAACCGGCCATCGTCATTCCGAACGATGCCCAGACCTTCACCGTCGGCCGTGACGGCACCGTGTCCATCACGGTTGCTGGCAACGCTGCGTCTCAGGTGATCGGCAATCTGCAAACCGCCGACTTCATCAACCCGGCCGGTCTGCAGGCAGTGGGCAACAACCTGTTCCTGGAAACTGCCGCTTCCGGCGCGCCGCAAGTCGGCACCCCGGGTCTGGCCGGTTTCGGTACGACCCTGCAGAACACTCTGGAAACCTCCAACGTCAGCACTGTTGAAGAGATGGTCAACATGATCACCACTCAGCGCGCTTACGAGATGAACTCCAAGGTGATCTCCACCGCTGACCAGATGCTCTCGTTCGTAACGCAGAATCTGTAATCAAGTCTATGAGGCGGCCATGAGGTCGCCTGCAACACCGTGAGGTAGGGTCATGAATCGCTTTGTATCTGTTCTGGCATTGAGTGGGGTCGTCTCGCTCGCGGGCTGCGTCGCCCCGACGCCCAAGCCCAATGACCCTTACTACGCCCCGGTGTTGCCGCGCACGCCGTTGCCGGCTGCGGCCAATAATGGCTCGATCTATCAGGCCGGCTTCGAGCAGAACCTGTACAGCGACCGCAAGGCTTTCCGGGTCGGTGACATCATCACCATCACCCTGAACGAGCGCACGCAGGCGAGCAAGAACGCCAACTCGCAGATGGACAAGAACAGCGATAACAGTGTCGGTCTGACTTCGTTGTTCGGCTCCAGCCTGACCACCAACAATCCGATTGGTGGCGGTGACCTGAGTCTGAACGCCGGCTATAGCGCTGACCGTTCGACCAAGGGCGACGCCAAGTCCGGGCAGAGCAACAGCCTGACCGGTTCGATCACCGTGACCGTCGCTGACGTGCTGCCCAACGGCATCATCGCCGTGCGCGGCGAGAAGTGGCTGACACTGAACACCGGTGACGAACTGGTGCGCATCGCCGGTCTGGTGCGCGCCGATGACATCGCCACGGACAACACCGTGTCGTCGACCCGGGTCGCCGATGCACGCATCACCTACTCGGGTACCGGCGCGTTTGCCGATACGAGTCAGCCAGGCTGGTTCGACCGTTTCTTCCTCAGCCCGCTGTTCCCTTTCTAGGTGGCTACGTTGAATCTGAAAAGCCTTATGGTGGCCGCGCTGTTGATGTCGGCGGCCTTCAATGCACAAGCCGAACGGTTGAAAGACATCGCCAGCATTTCCGGCGTGCGCTCCAACCAGTTGATCGGTTACGGCCTGGTGGTCGGGCTTAACGGCACCGGTGACCAGACGACGCAGACCCCGTTCACCCTGCAGACCTTCAACAACATGCTCTCGCAGTTCGGCATCAAGGTGCCGCCAGGATCGGGCAACGTGCAATTGAAGAACGTCGCGGCGGTGTCGATCAGTGCTGACTTGCCGGCGTTCGCCAAGCCAGGTCAGCAGGTCGATATCACGGTGTCTTCGATCGGTAACTCCAAGAGCCTGCGCGGCGGCACCTTGCTGCTGACCCCGCTCAAGGGTATCGACGGCAACGTCTACGCAGTCGCTCAGGGCAACCTGGTGGTTGGCGGTTTCGACGCAGAGGGCCGTGACGGTTCGAAGATCACCGTCAACGTTCCGTCGGCCGGTCGCATTCCGGGCGGTGCCTCGGTAGAGCGCTCGGTGCCGAGCGGTTTCAACCAGGGCAACAGCCTGACGCTGAACCTCAACCGTTCCGACTTCACCACCGCCAAACGTATCGTCGACAAGATCAACGACATGCTCGGCCCTGGCGTCGCGCAAGCCATCGATGGCGGTTCGATCCGCGTCACCGCGCCACTCGATCCGAGCCAGCGCGTCGACTACCTGTCGATCCTGGAAAACCTCGAAGTCGATCCGGGTCAGGCGGTGGCGAAAGTCATCATCAACTCGCGTACCGGCACCATCGTCATCGGCCAGAACGTGAAAGTGTCGCCAGCCGCCGTGACCCACGGCAGCCTGACCGTGACCATCACCGAAGACCCGATCGTCAGCCAGCCCGGCCCGCTGTCCAATGGCCAGACCGCTGTTGTACCGCGCTCGCGGGTAAATGCCGAGCAGGAAGCCAAACCGATGTTCAAGTTCGGCCCGGGCACCACCCTCGACGAGATCGTGCGTGCGGTGAACCAGGTCGGCGCGGCACCGGGTGACTTGATGGCCATCCTCGAAGCGCTGAAGCAGGCCGGTGCGTTGCAAGCCGACCTGATCGTGATCTGAGGCCGACCCTTATGGATATGCGCAAAAGCGGTCTGGTCAGCAGCAGCGATTCGGGTTCCTACTCGGACCTCAATCGCCTGAACCAACTCAAGGTCGGCGACAAGAACAGCGATGCGAACCTGCGCAAAGTGGCGCAGGAATTCGAATCGCTGTTCCTTGGCGAAATGCTCAAGTCGATGCGCTCGGCCACTGAAGCGCTGGGCCAGGACAACCCGCTCAACACGCCGGCAGCCAAGCAGTATCAGGAAATGTACGACCAGCAACTGGCCGTTTCCATGTCCCGCGAGGGCGGTGGTATCGGTCTGGCCGACGTGCTGATGCGGCAGATGTCGAAGAACAAACCGCTGGCGCCGGGTGAGGCGGCGGCCGCGTCCGCCGCCAAGCAGGAAGAGGCCAAGGCGAAAGCTGCGGCCGTGGTCACACCGGTTGCCGCTGGCACCGTTGCTACCAACGGCCCGTTGTCGCGCCTCAATGGCGAGCGTCCGTTGTGGGCATCGCGTTCGGTGAGCGCGCCGAACACGCAACTGGCTCATCGCAATGACATGGAGCTGATCAATCAGCGTCGTCTGGCTCTGCCACCGAAACTGGCCGATCGTTTGCTCGCAGGCCTGGTGCCATCGGCTACGCCGGCAGCGGCCACGCAATTGCCGCAGCGCGCGACCACGGCTGCTACCACCGGCGCCGGCCCGCTGTACAACGGCGACTGGCTGGCACGTGCCGAGAGCGAAAAATCCGCTGGCGGGCAGATGCAGATCTACGGTCGCGCCATGGCGCAGATTCCGCTGGCGCCGGCGAAGAAAGCCTTCAGTTCCGCCGATGAATTCGTCAACACCATGCTGCCGATGGCCAAGGAAGCGGCCGACCGTATCGGCGTCGATCCGCGTTATCTGGTGGCGCAGGCGGCACTGGAAACCGGTTGGGGCAAATCGGTCATGCGCGCCCAGGATGGCAGCAGCAGCCACAACCTGTTCGGCATCAAGGCGAGCAGTAACTGGAAGGGCGATTCGGCCCGGGCGATCACCAGCGAGTTCCGCGATGGCGCGATGGTCAAGGAGACGGCCGAGTTCCGTTCCTACGCCTCGTACAAGGACAGCTTCCACGATCTGGTGACTTTGCTGCAGAGCAATAATCGCTATCAAGATGTCGTGAAGTCTGCCGATAACCCAGAACAGTTTGTACGCGAGTTGCAAAAGGCCGGTTACGCAACCGACCCGAACTACGCCAGCAAGATTTCGCAGATAGCCAAGCAGATGAACAGTTTCCAAAACTACGCTGCGGCGGGTGTATCCACCACGCCTTTATAAGGCACAAGGTATAAGGTCTGAACCATGAGTTTGCTCAATATCGGGATGTCGGGACTGTCGGCCAGCCAGTCCTCTCTGGCTACGACAGGCAACAACATTGCCAACGTCGACACCGCCGGTTATTCACGCCAGCAAACCGTGCAGGGCACCAAATCCTCGCAGCAGTACGGCACCGTGTTCATCGGCACGGGCACCACCCTGGCCGACGTGCGCCGGGTGTACAACTCGTACCTGGAAAGCCAACTGCACACGGCAACTTCGCTCGACAGCGAATCTGCCGCGTTTCTGGCTCAGGCCACACCGCTGGACTCGATGCTGTCAGACACCAACACCGGCCTGACCGGCGTGCTGCAGAAATTCTTCACCACGATGCAGGGCGTTTCGACCTCGGCGACCGATGACACTTCCCGTCAATCGGTGCTGACCGGCGCACAGGCGCTGACCAGTCGCTTCAACACCATCGCCAAGCAGCTCAACGACCAGAACACCACCATTAACGGCAGCCTTGGCGACATGGCAGCTCAGGTGAACAAGCTGGCCACCTCGATCGCCAACCTGAACCAGAAGATTGGCGAGATCTCCACCAGCGGTGGTGCGCCGAACGATCTGCTCGACAGCCGTAACGAAGCCGTACGTCAGTTGTCCGAGTTGACCGGCGCGCAGGTCGTCGAGCGTGGTACCAGTTTTGACGTGTATATCGGCAGCGGCCAGCCGCTGGTCATCGGTAACACCACCAACACGCTGAGCACCGTGCCGCTCAAGGATGATCCATCGCGCATGGGCATCCAGATGGATCGCGGTTCGAGCACCATCGACATCACCTCGGCGATGAGCGGTGGCGAAATCGGTGGCCTGCTGACCTATCGCAAAGAAGTCCTCGATCCATCGCTCAATGAGCTGGGCCGCGTAGCGCTGGTGATCGCTGATCAGGTCAACAGCCAGCAAGCCCAGGGCATCGACAAGAACGGTGACTTCGGCGCGGCGATTTTCAACAACATCAACAGTGCCGCGCTGATCAGTTCGCGCAGCATCGCGCAGTCGGGCAACAGCACCGGTTCGGGTAACCTCGATGTCACCATCAAGGACACCGGCAAGCTGACCACCAGCGATTATCAAGTGACGTTCACCAGCGCCACTGACTACACCGTCAAGCGCTCCGACGGCACCGATATGGGCGCCTTCAGCACCACGACCAATCCGCCGCCAGTGATCGACGGTTTCACCCTCGCTCTCAAGGGTGGTGCGTTGAGCGCCGGTGACAGCTTCAAAATTACCCCGACCCGCAATGCGGCCGCGAGCATCCAGACGGTGCTCACCGATCCGAAGAAAATCGCCGCGGCCGGTCCGTTGACCGGTGTGGCCAGCGCCAATGGTCTGGGCACTTTCACCCAGCCGACGCTCTCCAGCAAGATCGATATCTACAACCCGACTGCCCAGGCTGACATGCAGGCGGCGCTGAAGAACTCGACGCCGGTCAAACTGGTGTTCGGTGCGGTTACCGGGGGCAGCCAGTCCTACACTTTTGTGGATGCCAAGGGCGGCCTCATCAGCAGCGGCACTATCGTTCCCGGTCAATCGAACACGCTGGAACTTAAGGTCGGTATCGTCGATGCCAGCGGCAACCCGGTGCTGGACACCAGCGTTACGCCGAACGTGCAGAAAACCTTCTCCGTACAGACCACCGTTGGCGGCACGCCAAAGTCGGGCGAAACCTTCACCATGAACCTGACCGGTGCGGCGTCTTCGGACAACCGCAACGCGCAATCGCTGGTCGCCCTGCAAACCAAGCAGACCATCGACACCGGTTCGGCCAGCAAGGGCATCAGCCTGACTGACGGCTACAACAAGCTGGTGACCAACGTCGGCACCAAGACCGCTCAAGGCAAGTCTGACAGCGCCGCCACCACAGCGATTCTGGACAACGCCAAAGGCGCCCGCGATTCGCTGTCCGGGGTCAACCTGGATGAAGAAACCGGCAACCTGGTCAAATATCAGCAGTACTACACAGCGTCTTCGCAGATCATCAAAGCTGCGCAGGAAACTTTCGCCACGCTGATCAACAGCCTTTAAGGAGTCGTAATTCATGCGCATTTCCACCGCCCAGTATTACGGCACGCAAGCGTCGGACTATCAGCGTAACTTCAACAAGGCTGTTGCCAGCGCCAGCGAGGCGAGCAGCCTGCAGCGCATTACCAATGCGTCCGATGATCCGATCGGTGCCGGGCGTTTGCTGCAATTGGGTCAGCAGGCGGCGATGCTGGATCAGTACAAGACCAACGTTGATACCACCAAAAGTGCGTTGACCGTGCAGGAGTCCACGCTGGAGTCCATCACTACCGCATTGGCGCGCGCCAAGGAACTTGCCCTGGCGGCCAACAACGGCACGGCCACCGACAAGGACCGCCAGGCTTACGCATCGGAGCTGGGCCAGATCCAGCAACAAGTGCTGGGCCTGATGAACTCCAAGGATGCCGGCGGCAATTACCTGTTCTCCGGTTCGAAAACCGATACCGCACCGTACTCGCAGAATGCCGACGGCACCTACACCTACAACGGTGACCAGACCACGATCAATCTGGGCATCGGCGACGGTATGACGGTTGGCACCAACACCACCGGTTGGGCCGCTTTCCAGCAGACCATCAATACCGCGCGCACCAACGTCACCATGACGGCGCCGGCCGTGGACGACGGCCGCGTTGTGCTGTCCAACGGTACGGTCGGCACTGCCGCCACCTATGATTCCAAATTCACTGCCGGCCAGCCTTACACCGTCAGCTTCCTCAGCAGCACCCAGTTGAAAATCACTGATGCCCTGGGCAATGACGTGACCGCTGAAGCGAGCCAGAACGGTCTGGTCAGCAACAGCAGCGGCGCCAACCAGACGGTGAGCTTCCGTGGCGTCGACATGAAGTTGAATATCAACTTGAAGACCGGCGACACCAACCCGGACGCGGTGATTGCCGGCCACAGCTTCCAGTTGTCGACCGCGCCGGACTCGTTCACCACGACGCGCAGCCCGGGCAACCCGTCGACCGCGGTGATCACTGGCTCCAGCATTACCGACCAGGCGGCCTACACCGCGGCATTCCCGCAGGGCGGCGCCGTCCTCAAGTTCACCAGCGCCACCGCCTTCGATCTGTACGCAGCGCCGGTCACTGCCGACAGCAAACCCGTGTCCTCAGGCACTATCGTGGGTAACAACGCTACCGCGGCGGGCGTCACGTTCGCACTGGGCGCTGCCCCGGCTGCCGGTGATCAGTTTTCGATCCAGCCGAACGACCACCAGACCCAGAACGTGCTCGACACCCTGGGCCAGATGATCACGGCGTTGAACACTCCGATCGATGGTGATCCGGTGGCCAAGCAGAAATTCCAGGGCGCGATGGAGGCGGGTATCGGCAACATCGATGCGGCCAACAATCAAATCGGCAACGCAGTCACCGAGATCGGTGCCCGTGGGCAGGCTCTGGATATGCAAGCCATCACCAATGACAGCCTGAGCACCGCGAACACCACCACCCAAGGTTCGATCCGTGATTCGGATCCGGCCGAAGTGATGACTCGTCTGACCCTGCAGCAAACCATGTTGCAAGCCTCGCAACTGGCGTTCAGCAAGATCAGCCAGTTGGGTCTGTTCAACAAGATCTGACCGTCAGCGGGCGTGTAAGCGCCCGTTTGGCCTGCCCCTCAGTTATGTTTTTTAGCGGTTTCAAGGGCTCGCTTTTCCGAGCGGGCTCGTACCGCCTGTGAGCCCGCCGTGAATTCACTTCCTCTTGTCAGCCTCGTTATTCCCGCCTTCAATCCGCGCTTCTTCGAGCGGGCATTGAACAGTGCTGTCAGCCAGACCTACGCGCACCTTGAAATCATTGTCTGTGACGACAGTCGTGGCCACGAGATCGAAGGGATTGTTATTGCCGTGGCCGAGCAGTCCGGCGTCGCCGTGCGTTATGTGCGCAATCCGCGCACCCTGGGCATGGTCGGCAACCTGAAGGCGTGCCTGGATCAGGCGCAGGGCGAACTCATCAAGTTCCTGTGTGACGACGACCACCTTTATGCGGCCTGCATCGAACAGCAGGCGCACGAGATGTTGCGCGAAGAAGTCAGCCTGGTGCTGGCCCAGCGACTGTTCTGGGATGCCAACGACATCATCCTGCCGGCGCGCCTGGAAAACACCTCGTTGTCGCCCCACAGCGGTCTGTTCAAGGGGGACGACCTGCTGGGCATTTTTGAAAAATTCCCGGTCAATGTGCTGGGCGGTTTCACCAACGCTTTGTTTCGACGTGCGGATCTCGTCGAGCTGTTGCCGGCTCTGACTCAGGATGGGCACTGTTTTGTCGCGACCCTGGATTTCGCCCTGTACGTCTGTCTGATGCGGCGCGGCAATCTGGCGGTATCCAACAATGTGCTCAGTGCCGAGCGGCTCTACCCGGAGCGTCTGAGCGCACAGCAACCAATGAAAGATGCGGTTGAGGTCGAGCGCGAGTGGATTCTGCAAATGCTCAAGGCTCGCAGTGGTGAGTCCGCGCCGGCGCCGGGCTGGGTGCGCTATATCCCGCTGACCAAGGCTGACGAGTCGCCGCGAGTCTGGGAGGAGCTGCCGCTCAGCCGTACGCTCGGCACCAAGCAGAGTCGCCAGGAGTGGTGTGTCGGTATCGATAGCTGGAGCTTCGCCGAACTCTATGCACACTGGCTGCAATGCCGCAGTCTCAGCGAGGGGCAACGCAAGTTGCTGCCAGAAACCCTGGCCGCCTGGCCGCAGCAGCCGCGAATCGTGCCGATCATCATTGATGCCCAAGGCAGTCGCGATGGCGTTGAACGCACGCTGCAAGCGCTCGCAGCCCAGGACTATCCGCCGGAGCTGATTCTGCTGTTGTCTGCGGACTGTACCGAGGCGACGCTGGACGGGCGGGTGTTCCGCATGCCGTTGCAGGATGACGGGTTGGCACAGATCAACACTCTGTTACCGCAACTCGAAGGTGCCGACTGGTTCTACCTGTTGCAGGCCGGTGATCGTCTGGTGGTGCCGGCCTTGCTGGTCATGGCTGATCGAATAGCGCATTCGCCCTCGCTGAGTTGCGTGTACAGCGATGAAGGCAGCCTGCGCGATGGCGAATCGGCAGAGCCCGCCTTCAAACCGGATTTCAACCTCGACCTCATGCGCAGTTATCCATACGTCGGGCGTGCCTTGGCGTTCAAGCGCGAACGCTTCCTGGTGCTCGGTGGATTCGACGCGACGTTCGCCGAACTGGCGCCCCATGACATGCTGTGGCGTATGGTCGAAAGCGACGGTACACAGGTGATCGGGCATGTCGCCGAAGTCTTGCTCGAGTCGCCATTCGATCTGTCCGGGTGGCTGGCCGAACCAGCGGTGATCGAACAAAACCCACGGGTGATTGAAGCACACCTGCAACGTCTGGGGATTGCCCACGAAATACGCCGTGGCAGTTGCGAATTGCTCAATCGTATCGACTACCAGCATGGCCGGCGTCCGCGGGTGTCGATCATCATCGTAACTCGCGATCAGACGGCTGCCTTGCAGCGCTGTGTCGAGACCGTGCTGGAGAAAACCGCTTACTCCGAATACGAGCTGTTGCTGGTCGACAACGGCAGTGAAAGCGCCGAGGCGCTGGCATGGCTGGATGGTATGGCGCAGTTGGGCGGTGAGCGGATTCGCGTTCTGAGTTACCCGCAGCATGACAACATGGCGGCCCTGCATAACTTTGCCGTGACACAGGCCCGTGGCGAGTATGTGCTGTTGCTCAATACCTTCGCGGTGATCACCCACACCGACTGGCTGGACGAGCTGCTCAATCAAGCGCAGCGCCCGGAAGTCGGCGTGGTCGGCGCCAAGTTGTTCAACCCGGATGGTTACGTGTTGCACGCCGGCATGATTCTCGGCCTGCAAGGGGCGGTCGGGTTGCCGTTTTATGGGCAGTCGCTGCAGTCCGACGGCTACATGTTCCGGTTGCAGGCTGCCCAAGACCTGAGTGCCGTCGGCGGTGATTGCGTGATGGTACGCAAGGCTGTTTTCGAGTCTGTCGCAGGGCTCGACGAGCAGGATTTGAAACAGGCGCTGAATGTCGTCGACCTGTGCTTGCGCATCGGTCAGGAAGGTTATCTGGTGGTGTGGACGCCCTATGCCTTGCTGGCTCAGGGCGCGCGGCCAACCGTCGGGGCGACCGCCGAAGAAGGCCAGCAGCACATGCACGAGCAGGAGACCTTCTACAAACGCTGGTTGCCGCGCATTGCCCGTGATCCGGCGTTCAACGTCAACTTGTCATTGCAGGGTATCGGTGCAACGAGCTTCAGTCTGGAGCCGGGCCTGCGCACCGGTTGGACGGCGTTTTCCCGCCCGCAACTGCCCAACGTACTCGCGGTGCCAATCAACGCTTCTGCGATTGGCCACTACCGCATGAGTCAGCCGCTGATCGAGCTGGAAGCGGCCAACCGCGCCGAAGGGTGTATTCGTTACGGCTTGCCGTCGCTCATTGAAATCGAGCGTCAGTCGCCGGACGTCATCGTCTTGCAAGGGCGCTACTCGCAAGGTGCCATCGATGAAATTCCACCGCTGAAGAAGTTCTGCCATGCCCGGCGAATATTCGAGCTGGATGACTATGTGATCGATGTTCCGCATCGTAATGCCCATATCCGCAACATGCCCAACAAGCACGAGATGGAGCGCATGGTGCGCCAGGCGATCGGTTTGTGCGATCGCGTGGTGGTGTCGACCCAGCCACTGGCCAATGCGCTGTCGGATATGCACCACGACATACGCGTCGTGCCCAACATGCTTGCCCAGAACCTCTGGACCGGCCTGCGCAGCCTGCGTCGTACTTCGAAAAAACCGCGTGTCGGTTGGGGCGGCGGTACCAGTCACCACGGCGACCTGGCAGTGATTGCCGATGTCGTGCGTGAGCTGGCCAATGAAGTCGACTGGGTGTTTTTCGGCATGTGTCCGGATGATCTGCGGCCGTACATGCACGAATTTCACGGGGTGATTGCGCTGGACGTCTATCCGGCGAAACTGGCCAGCCTCAACCTTGACCTGGCGCTGGCACCGCTGGAGTTCCACATCTTCAACGACTGCAAGAGCAATCTGCGCTTGCTGGAGTACGGCGCCTGCGGTTACCCGGTGATTTGCACCGACACCGAAGCCTATCAAGGCTACCTGCCGTGTACGCGGGTCAAGACCAACAGCACGGATGAGTGGCTGCAAGCGATCCGCATGCACCTGGCTGACCCGGACGCCAGCTATCGCATGGGCGATGATTTGCGCGAAGTGGTGATGCGCGATTACGTGTTGCGCGGTGACAACTTGCGTTACTGGGAGAATGGCTGGCTCGCCGATTGACCGAGCCACGCATGATCTACGGAAAAACAGGCGACCTGGCAATCGCCTGTTTTTTTTTGCTCTGAAAACCTTACTAGCATCCTTCTCGATACATTTTTGTACCGAGGCTCAAGCTTCGCCTGCTGGTAGTCGATACCTTTTTATTCGTTCATCCATCAGGCAGGGATTGCACGCTTGAACGGTCTCTCTCTGCCGACAGAACCGCTTTCAACAACAACGCAAGGAAGACGCAAATGTCAGTAGTGAATGGAACGAGTGAAGCGGATGTCCTCTTGGGCACCGACGATAATGACGAACTCTATGGACTGGAGTCGGATGATGTACTGATCGGCAGTGCAGGTTCTGATGTGCTGGATGGCGGAGAAGGGTTCGACACGGCGACCTATTACGCGATGTCGTCGGGTGTCAGTGTCGAGTTCGGCAAAGATGCCACGACTGTCGCAGGGGCTGAAGGCAAGGTCGACACCCTCATCGGTGTCGAGAAAGTCTTCGGTACGTTCCACAACGATACGTTTACCAGTTCGGTCGGCGGTGTGACGTTCGAGGGTAGCGTCGGGGATGATCTGTACATCGTCGACAGTGAGGATGTGACAATTGTCGAGGAAGACAACGGGGGTTTTGACGAACTGCGCACCAGCCTCAACACCTTCAAGATGGACCCGTTCATTGAAAAGCTGACCTTCACCGGCACCGGCGATTTCAAGGCTTACGGCAATGCCAGTGACAACGAAATCATTGGCGGTGCCGGTAACGACTGGCTGTGGGGCGGGGATGGTGCCGATCACTTCGTTGGTGGTGATGGCTACGATACGGTCAGCTACAGCGACAGCCTTGAGGGCGTGAGAGTCGAAGACTTTGCCAACTTTGACGGGCTGACCATTGCCTACGGTGACACCTTCACCGGCATTGAAGCGTTGCAGGGTTCGGGCTTCGATGATGTGATTTATCGTCACAAAGACTTTATGAGCATCGATGGTAGTGACGGCCATGACACCGTGAGTTATCGCTACGCTTTCGATCCGGTCAATGTTTTGATCGGCGGCGGTGTCAATGCGGCGGGCGACACACTGATGAATGTGGAAGAGGTTATTGGTTCCACCGATGCCGACCACTTCACCGTGAACACCAGTGGTGTGGTCGTCGCTGGCGGTGGCGGTGACGATGTCTACACGATCAACAGCGCCGGCGTGACCATCGAGGAAATCGAAGGCTACATGGGCGGTACCGATCACGTGTTCACCAGCCTGTCCGAGTTGAGACTGAGTGCGTTCGTTGAAAACCTGACCTATACCGGCAGCGCTGACTTCGTTGGCTACGGCAATGACGAGAACAACACCATCGTCGCCGGCGCCGGCAATGATGTGCTGTTGGGCGGTGCGGGTGCCGATAACTTTGAGGGTGGCGCTGGTATCGATATCGTCAGCTATGACGACAGTAGCGAAGGCTTGAGCGCTTCGCTGAAATGGGGCGTGCAGAGTGGTATTGCGTTCCACGATGTTTACATCGATATCGAAGGCTTGCGTGGTAGCCAGTTCAATGACGTTCTTGAGGGCGACTGGGGCGATAACATTCTTGAAGGCGGCGCGGGCGACGACCAGATTCAGGGTGGCGATGGCAACGATCACCTCTATGGTGGCCTGGCCTCCGGTCTCGATGTCGCCGGTCAGTCCGACAGCCTGTCGGGTGGCGCCGGTGATGACGTTATCGTTGGTGCCGTCAATGATCTGTTCACCTGGGCCAGTGGTGACGATGGCAATGACAGCATCACGCTGGGGCGAGGGTTTGCTTTCGGCGGCGAGGGTAATGACGTGCTCACCGGCACTGGCAGCGACTACATGCTGCAGGGCGATAGGGGCAATGATGTGTTGATTCTTAACCTTGCCGGTCAGTCGAATTCCGGCGGCAGTGCGTATGGCGGTCAGGGCGATGACACCTACGTGGTCAACACCACCGGGCTGGTGACGATTCAGGATGAGGGCTGGGATCTGAACGACACCCTGATCCTCAACACGATCGCCAACGCCAGCCAGTTGAACGTCACCCGCATCGGTGATGACGCTTATCTGCACAGTGCCAATGACGGCAGCACTGGTGTGCCGGACAACGGCGTGAAACTGGCGGGTTGGTACGCCGGGTTCAACAACATCGAGCACCTTCAGACTGCCGATGGTCAGGTTTTTGAGGTGCCGGTTAGTGGTGATGGGTTTGCCATGTTTGGGTAGTCGTTTGCATTGTTGATCTGGCTTGTGGAACGGGATGAATCTTTGGGTTCATCCCTTTTTTTGTCTGGGGCTTGGCGGCCTTTGGGCCGACCATGCTCTTGGGGGGGGGGGTATCCGTTGCTGCGGGTGTTGCTGGTCAGGGTTCCGCCCTTACGGCGGGTCACTTTTTCCAGACGCCGAAAAAGTAACCAAAAAGGCTTGCTCCTGCGTGCGGCCCGCTCGCTGGGGCTCGGGGTTCCTTCGCTCCGGGATCGATCCGGGCGCAGCGCCTACGGTTTGCTTCGCTGCACCTCCTCTCGCTGTGTTTGGCTGCGCCAAACGGTCGCTGCGCTCCCACGCCCGGATCAATCCCTCCACTCAGCCTTCCGACGTCGCCCGTGGGTCAAGATCAAGAGCAGGCGAGCTGACACTCGGCCTATTGAGTGGTGAGGAGCGCGGCGTGATCGGCTTTGGGTTTGTGGTGGATTTGCCCTTGCCCCAGCCCTCTCCCGGAGGTCGAGGAGCCGATTTTTGGGCTTTTCAACGCTTGAGTTCGACTCGGTATCGCACGTCGGCGTACTTCTCCCGAACTCCTCGGTCAGTCCCCTCTCCCTTTGGGAGAGGGTTAGGGTGAGGGGCTTGTGGAGCTGGCGCGTTTCCTGCAAGTCCCCTGTAAATCGCCATAAAACGAGCGCTCGCGGTCACTCCAGCGGCGCACGGATCGGCAAAAGGTTTAGCCAGAAGGCCCGCAAAGCTCAAGAAAGCGGCGCGCAGCCCGGTGAAGAACAAGAGGGGAGACGATGAAGGCAGTTATTTTGGCGGGTGGCCTCGGCACGCGCATCAGTGAAGAGTCGCACCTCAAGCCCAAGCCGATGATCGAGATCGGCGGCAAGCCAATTCTCTGGCACATCATGAAGCAGTATTCCGCCCACGGGATTCATGACTTCGTGATCTGCCTCGGCTACAAGGGCTATGCGATCAAGGACTTCTTCGCCAACTACTTCCTGCACACCTCCGACGTCACCTTCAACATGCGCGAGAACCGCATGGATGTGCACCAGAATTACAGCGAGCCGTGGAGCGTCACGCTCATCGACACCGGTGAGGAAACCATGACCGGTGGCCGGCTGCTGCGGGCCGGCCGTTATCTGAAAGATGAAGAGGCGTTCTGCTTCACCTACGGCGATGGCGTTTCCGACATCAACATCGCTCAGCTTGTGGATTACCACAAAGCCCACGGTCGTCTGGCGACCGTCACCGCTGTGCAACCGCCGGGTCGTTACGGCGCGCTTGAGCGTCAAGGCGATCAAGTGCTGGGTTTTACCGAAAAACCTCGTGGTGACGGTGGCTGGATCAATGGTGGCTTCTTCGTGCTCTCGCCAAAAGTGCTGCCGTACATCGCCGATGACGCTACCACTTGGGAAGCCGAGCCGCTGGCGCGTCTGGCGGCCGACGAACAGTTGAAAGCCTTTGAGCACGAAGGCTTCTGGCACCCGATGGACACCCTGCGCGACAAGAACCATCTCGAAGCGCTGTGGCAGAGCGGGGAGGCCCCATGGAAGCAATGGGCCTGAGTGCGGACTTCTGGCGCGGCAAACGCGTTCTCGTCACCGGACATACCGGTTTCAAAGGCAGTTGGCTGACCCTGTGGCTGCAAAGCCTCGGCGCGCAAGTCAGCGGCTTTTCCCTTGAGCCGTCGACCGAGCCGAGCCTGTTCGAGCTGGCGCGGGTGCACGAAGGCATCAACGATCAGCGCGGTGATTTGCGTGATCTGGGCGCCTTGCTGGAAATCATCGCCGAAACCGAGCCGGAGATCGTGCTGCACCTGGCCGCTCAGCCGCTGGTGCGCGAAGGCTATCGCGATCCGCTCGGCACTTACTCCAGCAACGTCATGGGCACGCTGAACCTGCTCGAAGCGATTCGTCAGGTCGGTTGCGTGCGCGCCTGTGTGCTGGTGACCACCGACAAGGTCTACGCCAACAAGGAATGGCTCTGGCCGTACCGCGAAGACGAAGCCCTCGGTGGCCACGATCCTTACAGCAGCAGCAAGGCCTGCTGTGAACTGCTCGCGCAATCCTATGCCGCGTCGTTCTTCCCGGCCGACAAGTACGCTGAACACGGTCTGGCCTTGGCCACTGCGCGTGCCGGTAACGTCCTCGGCGGCGGTGATTTTGCCCCTGAGCGACTGATTCCCGACGTGCTCAAAGCCTGGACGGCCGACGAGCCGGTGACCCTGCGCTATCCGCAAGCCGTACGTCCGTGGCAGCACGCGCTGGAGCCGTTGGCCGGTTACCTGCAACTGGCCGCCGGCCTCTACGAACAAGGGCCGGAATATGCCGGGGCGTGGAACTTCGGCCCGGGCGAAGCGGACATGTGCAGCGTTGGCGAAGTCGTCGAATTGCTCGCCAGCCGCTGGCCGCAGGCGCGCGGTCTGCGCATCGAAAAAAGCGAACTGCACGAGGCCGGCCTGCTGCGTCTGGACAGCAGCTGCGCCCGCCAGGTACTCGGCTGGCAGCCGCGCTGGACCTTGCAGCAGTGCCTGACCCAGACCCTCGACTGGCACCTGGCCTGGCAGAACGGCGATGACATGCGCAGCGTCACCCTCGGCCAATTGAACCTGTATCGAGGCGCGCTGTGAGTGAGTTTTCTCTGAAAGCGTTGCCGCTGGCCGGATTGTTCAGCGTCCAGCACAAACGTTTCGAAGATCAGCGCGGGCACTTCGCACGGCTGTTTTGCGAAGGCAGCCTGAGTGCGTTCGGCAGTGAATTCCATATCCGTCAGATCAACCATTCCTGCACCCGCGAGAAGGGCAGTGTGCGCGGTCTGCATTATCAGAACGCCAACGCGCCGGAAGCCAAATTGATCACCTGCCTGCGCGGTGAAGTGTGGGACGTGGCGGTGGACCTGCGTCCGGATTCCGAAACGTTTCTGCACTGGCACGCCGAGCATCTGAAGGCCGGTGATGGCCGCAGCTTGTTAATCCCGGCTGGCTTCGCCCACGGTTTCCAGACGCTCAGTGAAGATGCCGAGTTGCTCTATCTGCATAGCGCCGATTACGCGCCGGAACACGAGGGCGGTCTATCGGTGAACGATTCACGGCTGGCGATTGCCTGGCCGTTGCCTGTCAATAATTTGTCAGCGCGTGATTCCAGCCATCCCGCGCTCGATCAACACTTTGCTGGAGTGCGTCTATGAACTGCCGTGGGTGCGCCGCACCGCTGAGCCTGCCGCTGATCGACCTCGGCACCTCGCCACCGTCCAACGCCTACGTGCACGCCGATCGCCTGGAACAGGCCGAGCAATGGGTGCCGTTGAAGGTCGCCGTGTGCCAGCAATGCTGGCTGGTACAGACCGAGGATTACACCCGCGCCGACAGCTTGTTCGATGCCGAGTACGCCTACTTCAGTTCGTTCTCCAGCACCTGGCTGGCCCATGCCGAGCGTTATGTCGCCGAGATGGTTGAGCGCTTCGGCCTGAGCGCTGACAGCCGCGTGGTGGAAATCGCCGCCAACGACGGTTACTTGCTGCAGTACGTGGCCGGTCGCGGCATTCCGTGCCTCGGTGTTGAACCAACGCGCAGCACCGCGCAAGCGGCTCGGGAAAAAGGCCTCGAAATTCGTGAACTGTTCTTCGGTCGCGACACAGCTGCGCAGTTGCAAGCCGAAGGCTGGGGCGCCGACCTGATGGCGGCCAACAACGTGCTCGCGCATGTGCCGGATATCAACGATTTCCTCGGCGGCTTCGCGACGCTGCTCAAGCCAACCGGCGTGGCCACCTTCGAATTCCCGCAACTGCTGACGCTGATGGCGGGCGCGCAGTTCGACACGCTGTATCACGAGCACTATTCCTATCTGTCGCTGACCGCCGTGCAGACCCTGTGCGAGCGCAATGGTCTGGAAGTGTTCGACGTCAGCCAACTGACCACCCACGGCGGTTCGCTGCGCGTGTTCGTGCAGCGCAAGGACGGCCAGCGCCGCGCGGTTCAACCTGCGGTGCAACAACAGTTGCAAGCCGAACTGGATGCCGGGGTAAAAACCGCCGAGTACTACGCGACCCTCGCGCCTGCCGCTGAACGCATCAAGCATGAACTGTTGCGTTTCCTGTTGCAGGCCAAGGCTGACGGTAAACGTGTGGTCGGTTATGGCGCGGCGGCCAAAGGCAACACCTTGCTCAATTACGCCGGGGTCAAACCGGACCTGCTGGCCTGGGTCGCCGATGCCAATCCGCACAAGCAGGGCAAGTTCCTGCCGGGTAGCCGCATTCCGATTGTGGCGCCGGCGCAGATTGATCTCGAAAGACCGGATTACGTGCTGGTGCTGCCGTGGAACCTGCTGCACGAAGTCAGCCAGCAACTGGCGCAAGTGCGTCAGTGGGACGGCCGCTTCGTGATCGCCGTGCCTGAGTTGAAAGTGCTGTGAAGGTTCTGGTCACTGGCGCCACAGGGTTTGTCGGTCGGCATCTGGTCGCAGCATTGCTTGCACGCGGCTGCGATGTTCGCGCCGCGGCGCGTAATGCGGAAACCGCGCAAGGCATGCCGTGGATCAACGACGTCGAGTTCATCGCAGCGGATATTCACGCCGCCGATCTCGATATCCACGCGTTGACCGATGGCATCGACGCGCTGGCGCATCTGGCCTGGCCGGGCTTGCCGAACTACCGGGCGCTGTTCCATTTCGAACACAACCTGATGGCCGATTACCGCTTTATCAAAAGCGCGGTCGAGGCGGGCGTGCAGCAGGTTCTGGTGACCGGCACCTGTTTTGAATACGGCATGCAGAGCGGGCCACTCAGCGAAAGCACCGAGCCTCAGCCGAGCAATCCTTACGGTCTGGCCAAGCACACGCTGCACCTGTTTTTGCAAAATCTGCAGCAGGAGCATCCGTTTACTTTGCAGTGGACGCGCCTGTTCTATCTGCATGGCGAAGGGCAAAACCCCAACAGTCTGTTGGCCGCACTGGACCGGGCGATCGATGCCGGTGAAGCGTCGTTCAACATGTCCGCCGGTGAGCAGTTGCGCGATTTTCTGCCGATTGAACGCGCTGCCGGTTACCTCGCCGCGATCCTGCAAAAAACCGACTTCAACGGCGTGATCAATTGCGCCAGCGGCCAACCGGTGTCCGTGCGTGCGTTGGTCGAACAACGCCTGCGCGAACGCGACGTGTCGCTGCATCTGAACCTCGGCCACTACCCATACCCAACCCACGAACCGCTGGCGTTCTGGGCGGTGAGCGAGCGTTTGCAACAGTTACTGGGAGAGCCGCAATGAAGCACGAGTTGTATCGGGTCACCGACCTGCCGGTGCTGCAGAACCGCACCTTTGCCGATGCCGCATCGGCACAGGCCTCGGCCAGTGCCGACATGCTGTTGGTGCAGGACGAGCGCAGCGGTTTGATCTACAACGCCGCGTTCGACGCCGACAAGCTCAGCTACGACGCCGATTACCAGAACGAGCAGGCGCATTCCGGCCAGTTCCAGAAGCATTTGAGTGACGTCGAAGGCATCATCGCCAAGCACTTCAAGGGTCAGGAACTGATCGAAGTCGGCTGCGGCAAGGGCTACTTTCTTGAGTTGCTCAAGGGCCTCGGTTATGCGATCACCGGCATCGATCCGGCTTACGAAGGCGAAAACGCCGACGTGATCAAGGCGCCGTTCACCCGTGGTCTCGGGCTCGCCGCAGACGCCATCGTGCTGCGCCATGTGCTGGAACATATTCAGGATCCGGTGAGCTTCCTCGCCGAAATCGCCAATGCCAATCAGGGCGGGCAGATCTACATCGAAGTGCCGTGCTTCGACTGGATTCTCGAGCACAAAGCCTGGTTCGACCTGTTCTACGAACACGTCAATTATTTCCGCCTCGATGACCTGCGGCGGATGTTCGGCACGGTGCACGAAGCCGGGCACCTGTTCGGTGGCCAATATCTGTACATCGTCGCTGACCTTGCGACGTTGCGCCTGACCCCGGAACAACCGGTGCCGCGCCTGACGCTGCCTGACGGTTTCACCGCCAGCCTCGATCGCGCCGTGCAGATCATTCAGTCCGCCCCCGAGCAGGGGTCCGCGATCTGGGGCGCCTCGTCCAAAGGCGTGATCTATTCGCTGTTCCTGCAACGCGCAGGTGTCGCAGTGGATCGCGTGGTGGATATCAACCCGGCCAAGCAGGGGCGTTATCTGCCGCTGAGCGGTGCCCGCGTTTCTTCACCGCAAGAGGCGATGGACGCGTTACCCGAAGGCGCCAACCTGTTTGTGATGAATTCCAATTACCTCGAAGAGATCAAGCGGATGACCGGTGGACGCTACGTCTATCACGCCGTCGACAGCGCTTCGTTTCAGTGACCCTTGAGATTATTAAAATGACCGACAACAGCATCAACCAAGCCTTCGAAGCCGAGTGCCGGGAACAGATTGCCCAGCAGGGTGACGACCAGAAACTCACCGGTCTGGCCCGCGATTTCTTCAATGAATCGGCCAAGCACAAATACAGCTACCACTTCTCGTGGATGGGCCGTCCGATCATCCAGTTGCCACAAGACATGATGGCCATGCAAGAGATCATCTGGCAGGTCAAACCGGATCTGGTCATCGAGTGCGGCATCGCCCACGGCGGTTCGATCATCTACTACGCCTCTTTGCTGGAACTGCAAGGCCACGGCGAAGTGCTGGGCATCGACCTCGACATTCGCCCGCACAACCGCGAGGCGATCGAAAGCCACCCGATGGCCAAGCGCATCAAGATGATCGAAGGTTCGAGCATCGACGCCGGCATTGCCGCCCAGGTGCAGGCTGCGGCCAAAGGCAAGAAAGTCATTCTGGTGCTCGACTCCAACCACACCCACGATCACGTCCTCGAAGAGCTGCGTCTGTACGCTCCACTGGTGTCGGTCGACAGCTACTGCGTGGTCATGGACACCGTGGTTGAAGACATGCCGGCCGATTTCTTCCCGGATCGTCCATGGGGCCCGGGCGACAACCCGAAAACCGCTGTGTGGAAATACCTGGAAGAGAATCAGGATTTCGAGATCGACCAGCAGTTGCAGAACAAGCTGCTGATCACCGTGGCGCCGGACGGCTATCTGCGTCGCGTCCGTTAATTCGCAACATCCCCAAAGCGTTATCTCGGCGAGTCGCCGGTTGTGGAGAGAAGTTATGCAAGGCAAGTACAGTTCTGAACTGACGCTACCGCTCAACGATCTGTTGACGGTGGTGCTGATTACTCACAATCGGCCGGCGTTTCTGCGCCGGGCGGTGAAGTATTACAGCAGCTTGCCCTGCAAAGTCATGGTGCTGGACTCCACATCGGAACGTCCCGAAGGCGATTTTTCCAGCGTCGATTATCACCATGTGCCGCAATTCGCTTATTGGGGCATGCAGGCCAAACTGGCCTATGGTGTGGAGCAACTGACCACGCCGTACATGGTGCTGGCGGCCGATGACGATTTCATCCTGCACGATTCGCTGGCCGAGTCCGTGGGTTTCCTGCACGCCAATCCGGATTACGGCATGTGTCACGGCTATTGCCTGATGTACCTGGCGTTGGCCGGTGGCGTCAGCTACTACCGTCGCGACAAGAAGGTCCAGGAAGACTACTGTGCCGACAAGGCTCAGGATCGGGTCGTCGATTACATGAGCCAGTACATTCCGCCGTTTTATGCGGTAACCCGTACTGATCTGATGAAGAGCTGGCATTCGGCGTTGCCGCCGGGCACCAATTTCCAGTGGCAGGAAATCGGTCACGTGTATTACCTGTTGGCCAGTGCCAAGGCGCGAATTCTGCCGATACCGTATGTGGTGCGTGAGATCAACTATGGTGCCTCCGAACACAGTACAGAGGTGTATCACTCGCTGACCTACGTCGACGCCAAATCCGTGGCCGAGCGTGAAGCGTTTGCAGAGTTCCTCGCCGCGTTGCCGACCGAAATCAAGGGTCTTGATACCGAGCAGGGCAAGGCGTTCGCCCTGCAAAGTTTCGAAGCGATGGTTGACAGCCTGCAATCGGGTCGGGCGCTGACGGCGGAACTGATCATCCAGTCCACCTGGAATCAGGAACTCAAGTATCCGGATCGCCGGTTCGGGCCGTTGCAGTACGTCGAAATGCCGTTCTACAACGAGGCGTTCTTCGACCGCTTGGCGCAGTTCGAATTCATGCTGCACGCCATGCCGGCGGGGCGTATTCAACTGGAAGGACTTGAGGGTATCTGGACCCGTCAGGCGCATTTGCTTCAGACGCGCAACAATGACACACCGGAAAGCGTGCTTGATCGTTTGTGGCAGGCCCATGACCTGAATGCGTTCAATCGCACGGTGGTCAAACGTCTCGCCGCTCAACTGGCGTCGATGGGCGAAGCTCAAGAAGCGCAAGACATGCAGGCATGGATCGAGCGTCTCGAAGCGTTGACCGTTGAAGATCATCATGCGGTCATGGACAAGATGCAGTCCGGTCGCTTGCTCAAGTGGCTGGCTGCGCGCCAGCCCGGCGGGCAGCAGGTCGAGGCGATCAGCCAACATCTGGCGCAGAATGGCGGTGGCCCGCAGTTCGGCATTTTCCTGCTGGATCTGGACGACGATATCGACAAGCTCCAGGTCTCTCTCGACAGTTTGCTGGAAGGGCAGTGCAAGGCCTTCCGGATTGTCGTGTTCACCACCGGCGAAGCGCCGGCCGCCACCACCGCGCAGAACACCTTGCACTTTGTTCGGGTGACACCGGGCAATCTGGTCGACAAGCTCAATCAGAGTGCGCGTCAGTCGCCGTGCGACTGGCTGCTGTTGGCTGAGGCCGGCGATGAGTTCACCGCCAGCGGCCTGTTGCGCGCCAGTCTGGAGCTGATGAACGCCGGCGATTGCCGTGCGGTGTCCACAGACGAAATCCAGCGCCAGGAAAACGGAGCACTGCTGGACGTGTTCCGTCCGGGCTTCAATCTTGACTTGTTGCTCAGCCTGCCATCCTTGATGGCGCGGCACTGGCTGGTGCGCCGCGATGCGCTGGTGGAGGTCGGCGGCTACCGCGCCGATTTCAACAAGGCGCTGGAACTCGATGTGCTGTTGCGCCTCATTGAAGAGCATGGTCTCAACAGCCTGGCTCACCTCGATGAGCCGTTGCTGATTACCGAGGCGCCGAAGCTGGTCGAGAACCCTGACGAGCGTCTCGCGCTGCTGCGTCATTTGGGTAATCGCGGCTACAAAGCCAAGGTCACTTCGGCGGTACCGGGGGTTTATCAGATCGACTACCACCACAGTGAACGCCCGCTGGTGTCGATCATTATTCCGGCGGGTGATGATCTGGCCGTGCTGCAACGCTGCGTCGAAGGTGTGCTGCTGCGCACCCGTTATCACCAATATGAAGTGCTGATCGCCGCCACGGCGGATCAGGTGGCTGAGGTCAATGACTGGCTTGGCACTTATCAGCATTCGAAAGTCCAGGTGCTGCGTACCGATCGGGCATTGAGCGAAACGGCCTTGTACAACGCGGCCAGCCGCCAGGTGCGGGGCGAGTATCTGGTGTTGTTGGCCGCCGATGCCGAAGTGGTCAATCCGAACTGGCTCGATTCTCTGCTCAATCATGCCCTGCGCCCGGAAGTCGGGGTGGTCGGCCCGAAACTGATCGACCGTGATCGCAAGATCAGCCAGGCCGGTCTGATCCTGGGCATGAACGGTGGTGTCGGTTCGGCCTTCGTCGGCGAAAAACACGATGCCGACGGTTATCTGCATCGCCTGGCGGTAGAACAGAATTATTCGGCGGTATCGAGCGTCTGCCTGATGGTGCGCAAAGATCTGTTCGACGCACTGGGCGGTCTCGACGACAGCACCTTCAACGACGGCTTCAGCGACGTCGATCTGTGCCTGAGCGCGGCTCAGGCCGGTTATCTGACAGTCTGGACGCCAGCGGTGCAGGTCATCCATCAGGGCGCGTTGCCGCAGGCACCGAAAGCGCTCGCGGCCCTGAAGGAAAAATGGGCAGCCGCTTTCGCCCAGGATCAGGCCTACAACGCCAACCTGAGTCTGGACGGCAAAGGTTTCGCGCTCAATGCCAGCGCTGCGCTGGACTGGCCACAGTTGCTTGCTTAAGCCTGCCGGACAGGGAAGAGGAATCAGTACATGTTCAACGGTAAATCAATCTTCATCTCCGGCGGCACCGGTTCGTTCGGGCGCAAATTCATCGCCCGACTGCTCGAGCAATACCAGCCCAAGCGCGTGGTGGTGTTCTCCCGTGACGAGCTGAAGCAGTATGAAATGCAGCAGACGTTCAACGCGCCGTGCATGCGTTACTTCATTGGTGATGTGCGTGACGCCGATCGTCTGCGCCAGGCCATGCGCGGCATCGACTACGTGGTGCATGCCGCAGCGTTGAAGCAAGTGCCGGCGGCGGAATACAACCCGACCGAATGCATCCGCACCAACGTCAACGGCGCGGAGAACATCATCGCCGCCGCCATCGATAACGGCGTGAAAAAAGTTGTCGCGCTGTCCACCGACAAGGCGGCCAGCCCGATCAATCTGTACGGCGCGACCAAGTTGCTTTCGGACAAATTGTTTGTCGCCGCCAACAATATTGCCGGCGAGCAGGAAACCCGTTTTGCTGTGGTGCGCTACGGCAACGTGGCCGGCTCGCGTGGCTCGGTGGTGCCGTTCTTCAGCCAGCTGATCGCCGACGGTGCTCAGGAGTTGCCGATCACCGACGAGCGCATGACGCGGTTCTGGATCACCCTCGACCACGGCGTGCAATTTGTCCTCGACAGCTTTGCGCGCATGCACGGCGGCGAAGTGTTCGTGCCGAAGATCCCGTCGATCCGCATCGTCGATCTGGCGCGCGGCATGGCCGAACATCTGCCGCACAAGAACGTCGGCATTCGACCCGGTGAAAAGCTCCATGAGTTGATGGTGCCGCTGGACGATGCGCGGATGACCCTTGAGTTCGAAGATCACTACACCATCCAGCCGTCGATTCGCTTTACCAGTGTCGATGTCGATTTCGCCGTCGACAGACTCGGTGAGCAGGGGCGTGTCGTCAGCGAAGATTTCGAGTATCGCTCCGACACCAACCCGCATTTTCTCTCGGTCGGCCAGATCGCCGATCTGCACGCGAAGCTCTCGGTATGATTCCCTACGGTCGGCAAAGCCTCGATCAGGCAGACATCGATGCCGTCGTCGAAGTGCTGCAGTCGGACTGGCTGACCCAAGGGCCGAGCATCGAGCGTTTCGAGCAGGCAATGGCCGAACGTTGCGAGGCAGACTTCGCCGTTGCGGTGTGCAACGCCACGGCGGCGCTGCACATTGCCTGTCTGGCCGCAGGCTTGGGGCCGGGTGATCGTTTGTGGACGACGCCCAATACCTTTCTTGCCTCGGCCAACTGTGGACGTTATTGCGGGGCCGAAGTTGATTTCGTCGACATCGATCCGCTGACCTGGAACCTTGATGCCTTCGCCCTCGACGCAAAACTCGATCAGGCCGAGCAGGATGGCACTTTGCCCAAAGTGCTGGTGGCGGTGGCGTTCTCCGGGCAGAGCTGCGACATGCGCAAGATTGCCGAACTGGCCGAGCGCTACAACTTCACCGTGATCGAAGATGCGTCTCACGCGGTCGGTGCGTGCTATGCCGGACGCCCGGTCGGTTGCGGCGAATTTGCGGCGATGACTGTATTCAGTTTTCACCCGGTAAAAATCATCACCAGCGCCGAGGGTGGCATGGTGTTGACCAGCCGCCCGCAACTGGCCGAGCGCCTGCAACGTTTACGCAGCCACGGCATGACCCGCGATCCGCAGCAGATGACTGAATCGAGCCACGGCCCGTGGTACTACCAGCAGATCGAGCTGGGCTTCAATTACCGGATCACCGATCTGCAAGCCGCGCTGGGCTTGTCGCAACTGGGCAAACTGGACGAATTCATCGCCCGGCGCCGCGAACTGGCCGCGCGTTATGATCGCCTGCTGACGTATTTGCCGGTGACGTTGCCCAGTCTCCAGCCGGAGGCGGATTCGGCTTGGCATCTGTATGTCATTCGCTTGCAGACGGATCGCATCAGCCGCAGCCACCGTCAGGTGTTTGAAGGCTTGCGTGCTGCCGGTGTTGGCGTGAATCTGCATTACATTCCCGTGCACTTGCAGCCGTACTATCGCGACCTGGGTTTCGCCGAGGGCGATTTCCCCGAAGCCGAGCGTTATTACGCCGAGGCGATCAGCCTGCCGCTGTTTCCGCTGTTGAGCGATGAACAACAGGATTACGTGGTCGAGCAATTGCGTCGGCTGACCGAATAATTGCCGCTGAGGCAAAGGATGAGTATCTGCAATGCGTCATTTGAGTGAGCAGGAAAAGTTCTGGCAGGGCGACTTCGGTAACCAGTACGTCGAGCGCAATGTCGGCCAACCGCTGGTGGCGACGAATCTGGCGTTGTTTGCCAAAGCCCTGAGCCGTGCCGCAGGCATCGAGAGCCTGGTCGAACTGGGCACTAACGCCGGCAATAATTTGCAGGCGTTGCATCAACTTCTGCCCCGTTGCGAGCTGTTCGGCGTCGAGATCAATGACAGCGCCTGTGCTCAGGCACGGGCGTTGGACATTGCACAGATCTGGCATGGCTCGCTGTTCGATTTCCCGCGCGAGCGCCGCTACGACCTGACCCTGAGTAAAGGCGTGCTGATTCACTTGGCCCCGGAGCTGTTGCCGACCGCTTATGCGCAGTTGTACGAGCTGAGCCAGCGCTACATCCTGATCGCCGAGTATTACAATCCGGCACCGGTGGAAGTGTCCTATCGTGGCAACAGCGGCAAGCTGTTCAAGCGCGATTTTGCCGGGGAGATGCTTGATCGCTATGCCGATCTGCACCTGCTCGATTACGGTTTTGCCTATCACCGCGATCCGCAATTCCCGGCGGACGACATCACTTGGTTCCTGTTGGAAAAACGTCCTTGAGCAACGTTGCAATCATCCCGGCCCGTGGCGGCAGCAAACGCATCCCGCGCAAGAATCTCTTGCCATTCGATGGCGTGCCGATGATTGTCCGTTCGATCCGCACTGCGCTGGAATCGGGCTTGTTCGATCAGGTCGTGGTCAGCACCGACGATGCCGAAATTGCCGATGTGGCGCGAGCCCATGGCGCGCAGGTGCCATTTTTGCGCCCGGCAGACCTGGCCGATGAGTTCACCGGCACGGCGGCAGTGATCGTGCATGCCTTGCAGCAGTTGCCGGCGTACGATTACGCCTGTTGCGTGTATGCCACGGCGCCGCTGTTGCAGGCACGCTATCTGCGCCAGGGCATCGAATTGCTGGAGCAGCACCTGGAGAAGTCTTTCGCGTTCTCCGTGTGCAGTTTCGGTTTTCCGGTGCAGCGTGCGCTGACGCTGGACGGGCAGGGTGCGTTGAGCGCTTTGTATCCGGAATTTCGCAATACACGTTCGCAGGATTTGCCCGAAGCATTTCAGGACGCCGGTCAGTTTTACTGGGGGCGCACTGAGGCGTGGTTGCGCGGCGAGGTGCTCTATTCGCCAGCCAGCCTGCCGGTGATTCTGCCCCGGCATCTGGTGCAGGACATCGACACCCTTGAAGACTGGAAGCGCGCCGAATATCTATACGCCGCGCTCAAGGCGGGTGGAGAGTTGCAATGAGAGTACTGATTCGTGCCGACGCCTCGCCAACCATCGGCAGCGGCCACATTGCCCGCTGCCTGACGCTGGCGCGAGTGTTGCGCGGGCAGGGCAGCCATGTCGCGTTTGCCTGTCGAAAATTGCCGGGACATCGGCTCGATATGCTGAGCGCCGAAGGGTTCGAGACATTTGCGTTGCCGGATCTCTATTGTGATGAAGACCCACAGCAAGCCATCGAATCCATGCTGCCGTGGCAGGCCGACATCGACGCGCTGGATCTGTTGTTGGCCGGCCATGCCGGGTTCGACTGGATCATCGTCGATCATTACGGCCTCGATCATCACTGGCAAACCGCCGCCCGGCGCTGGGCGCAGCGCATAGCGGCAGTCGACGATCTGGCTACCCGGCGCTACAGCGCGGATCTTTTGCTCAATCAGAATCTGTCCGGTCTGCATGAAAATTATCAGCCGCTGTTACCCGACGGCTGTCGCACCTTGCTTGGCCCGCGCTATGCCATGTTGCGCGAAGAGTTCTGTTGCCCGGCCATCGAAATCAAACCCAGGGCTCGCCGCGTGCTGGTGAATTTCGGCGGCTTCGATGCGGCCATGCAGACTCATCACGCAATGCTCGCCCTGGCCGAATACAGCGATCTGCAAGTGGACTTTGTCGCCGGTGCCGACAATCCGGCGTGGACGCCGATGCAGGCCTTGGCCGAGACGCGGCCGAACTGGCGCCTGCACAGCTTCGTCAGCGATTTCCATCAGCGCATGACTGAAGCGGATCTGTTTATCGGCGCTGGGGGCGGCACCAGTTGGGAGCGGGCGGCGATGGGGTTGCCGACGATCTGTATCGCCGTGTCGAACAACCAGCAGAGCAACGGCGAAGTCATGGCCGCGGCGGGCGCGCATGTGTTCATGGGCGCTCGTGAGCAGGTCAGTGTCGAGCAGTTGCGCGACGCCATCGGCTTTGTCACCGGCAATCATTATTTGCGCCAAAGCCTGGCCGAACGCTCGCGACAACTGGTCGACGGGCGTGGTGCCGAGCGTGTTGCGGTGGCACTGGCCGGTGCGGTGCTGAAGGTGCGTGCGGCGACTCTGGATGATGCGCAGTTGCTGTTCGATGGGCGTAATGCCGAAACGGTACGGCGCTGGTCGCTGGACAGCGGCGTGATCGACTGGCCGCAGCACCTGAACTGGCTGACGGCGAGTTTGCGCAATCCACAGCGCCTGCTGTTGATCGCCGAGGCGGATGACGGCGCGGTCGGCGTTGTGCGGTATGACCTGCGCGGGTTTGAAGCCGAAGTCTCGATTTACCTGCTCGAACGGCGGATGGGTCTGGGGTGGGGCAGGGCGCTATTGGCCCGTGGTGAGGCATTTGTTGCCGCGCACTGGCCGCAACTGAAGGTCATCACCGCTCGGGTGTTGCCGGACAATCGTCCCTCGTTGAATGTGTTTCGTGACGCCGGGTTCACTCAGAGTGCTTGTGCGTTCACCCGTGTTTTGAAGGATTCCCCGCATGACTAGTTTCAAGATCGGCAACCGCTTGATCGGTGCCGACGCGCCACCCTTCATCATCGCCGAGATGAGCGGCAACCATAACCAGTCACTGGACGTCGCCCTGCAAATTGTCGAGGCAGCGGCCAAGGCGGGGGCGCATGCGCTGAAGCTGCAAACCTACACCGCCGAAACCATGACGCTGGATTTGTCTGAGGGCGAATTCTTCATCAAGGATCCGGGCAGTCTGTGGGCGGGTACTTCGCTCTACGATTTGTATGAAAAAGCCCATACACCGTGGGAATGGCATGCACCGATTTTTGCTCGTGCCAAGGAACTGGGGATGCTCGCGTTCTCGACACCGTTCGATGACAGCGCCGTGGACTTTCTCGAAAGCCTCGATGTTCCGGCCTACAAGATCGCCAGTTTCGAAAACACCGATTTGCCGTTGATCCGTCGTGTGGCCGCCACTGGCAAGCCGCTGATCATTTCCACCGGCATGGCCAGCATCGCTGAACTGGATGAGGCCGTTCGCGCCGCGCGCGAGGCCGGTTGCAAAGATCTGGTGTTGCTCAAATGCACCAGCACTTACCCGGCAACGCCGCTCAACAGCAACGTGCGCACGATTCCCCATCTGCGTGAGTTGTTCGGTTGCGAAGTGGGGCTGTCCGATCACTCGATGGGCGTTGGCGTGTCGGTGGCGGCGGTGGCGCTTGGCGCGACGGTGGTGGAAAAGCACTTCACCCTCGACCGTTCAGCGGGTGGCGTCGATGCCAGTTTCTCGCTGGAGCCGGCAGAAATGGCCAGTCTGGTGGTGGAAACCGAGCGCGCCTGGCAGGCCATGGGGCAGGTGCATTACGGCGTCACAGAGGCTGAACGCAAGTCGCTGGTGTATCGCCGCTCGCTGTATGTCACGGCTGACATGGCCGCCGGTGACACCTTTACCGGGGACAATCTGCGCGCCATTCGCCCGGGTCTCGGTCTGCCGCCCAAGCACACCGACGCCGTCCTCGGCCGCCGCGCCCGCGCGCCGATCAAGCGCGGCACGCCTCTGGACTGGTCGTTGGTCGAATAACCCGATCTGCACCGATTCGGCAAAATAGCGTGACCTGCGAGTCATAACGCGCATCTTCACTGTATTGTATTGATCGGGGAGATGGCGCCTGGCTCGTTTTCGATTCCAGTGATAGCCCTTTGCGCTCCCCGTGGCTGCCCGTTGTGGCGGCCGTTTCTATTTGTCGGCGCCCCTCGAAATCCTTGCGAGCGGTGGTCTTGGGCTGTTTTTTATTGGGAAGCCGTAATGATTGGCATAAAAAGCATTGCGAGCTACGTTCCTGTAGCCGGCGTGGACAATTACGCACAAGGTGCAAAATTCGAGAAGGATGAAGAATTCATCCTTGGCAAGATCGGTTCGGCGTTTCTGCCACGCAAAGACGCTGAACAGGAAACCTCCGATCTGTGCGTGGAAGCGGCCAATGCGCTGTTTGCCAGCAACCCTGAACTGAAGCGTGAGTCGATCGACGCCTTGATCGTCGTCACCCAGAACGGTGACGAAGAAGGCCTGCCACACACCGCCGCCATCGTGCAGGACAAACTCGGTCTGCCGACCAACGTTGCGGCGTTCGATATTTCCCTGGGCTGCTCCGGTTACGTCTACGGCATCTACGCGATCAAGGGCTTCATGGAAGCCGCTGGCCTGAAGAATGGTCTGCTGATCACCGCTGACCCGTATTCGAAAATCGTCGACCCTGAAGACCGCAACACCACTATGCTGTTCGGCGATGCCGCGACGGCTACGTGGATGGGCGAAGAGCCGACCTGGGCGCTGGGCAAAGCCAAGTTCGGTACTGACGGCTCCGGTGCACCGCATTTGAAAGTGACCGATGGCGTGTTCTTCATGAACGGTCGTCAGGTGTTCAACTTTGCCTTGCTGAAAGTCCCGGCACACTTGCACGAGTTGCTGGATGACTCAGGTCTGAAGGCGGATGACATCGATGCCTTCTGCATTCACCAGGGCAGTGCGGCAATTGTCGATGCGGTGGCGCGACGTTTCGAAGGTGAGCCGGAAAAATTCATCAAAGACATGGTTGAGACCGGTAACACCGTGTCGTCGAGCATTCCGTTGCTGCTGGAAAAACACGTCATCGATTCCGACTGGCAGCGTATTGCCTTGAGCGGTTTTGGCGTCGGTCTGTCGTGGGGCTCGGCGATCATCTATCGTCCTTGAGTCTGATCAAAAACGGCGGATACAAAAATAGCGTTCAAGGTTAACCTTGAACGCTATTTTTTTGCCTGTAAGGGAGCGCGAGGCGCCATGAGCGAGTTTTTTCAAGCCAATGCCGAGGTGTTGCAACGGCGCTGGCCGGCGCTGTTCGAGCGACTGATGGCGGAAGACAGTGCGGCAGTCCAGGCCGAACTGGTGCAGGGGTTGGGATCGACGCTCAGCGTTAATGGTGTTCAGCTCACCAGCCGCCATGACCGCATCCATGAAGCCCGGATTCAGGCGGCAAGCCTGGCGGACAAGCCGCAATTGCATGTCTACGGTACCGGCCTCGGCGATTTGCCCAGCGTGCTACTGGAGCGTGAAGGGCTTGAGCGTCTGTACGTGCACATCCTCAATGGCGCATTGTTCGCGCTGGTGGTGCAACTGCTCGATCAGCGCCATTGGCTGGAAGATCCGCGCGTCGAGTTGTTTTACGCCGGCGACCATCCAGACTTTTTTACGCCGTTTTTTGCCCTGCCTGCCGAGATGCTGCTGGCCGACGATTTCAACGCGAAAGTGCGTGATCGCTTGGTCAGCGAAGTGCACCTGAGCTTCAACAATCGGGATTTCGATCCGCAGTCACCGCAGATTCAACAGCGTTTGCAGGAATGCCTGCCGGTGCTGCTCGCCGATGCGGATGTGGCGCAGTTGTTCGGCACCTGTGCCGGCCGGGAAATCTACGTGATCGCCACCGGGCCGACGCTGGAGCAGCATTACCAGCGTCTGGCGGCAATCCGTCAACGCGCCGAACGCCCGTTGTTCCTCTGTGTCGACACCGCGTATCGACCGCTGCGCGAACACGGGATTGTGCCTGACCTGGTGGTGAGCATTGATCAGCGCATCAGCTTTCGCCATCTGCCGTTCGAGGAGTCCGACGGCATCCCGCTGGTGTATCTGCCGATGAGCGATCCGTCGGTGTTGAAGGCGTGGAAGGGCAAGCGTTACGGTGGTTATTCCGCGAGTCCGATCTACGCGAATCTGCGTGAGCAACACCCGCGAGCGCAGTTGCACGTGGGCGGCAGTGTGATTCACCCGGCGGTGGATCTGGCGGTAAAGATGGGTGCCACCGGCATCACGCTGTTTGGTGCTGACTTCGCCTTCCCGATGAACAAGACCCATGCAGGCTGGAACGACGGCGATCTGGGGCCACCGGTGAATCAGGCGCGGCATTGGGTGCGCGATGGCCATGGTCAGCGGGTGACCACACAGCTCAACTTTCGCGGTTATTTGTGTGTGCTGGAGCGCTATATCGCTGCACATCCACAGGTCGAATTTCTCAACAGCAGCCGCTCCGGGGCGCTGATCGCCGGAACCGGCTTCAACCCGGAGTTTGTGCGATGAGTACGCTGAGCCTCTGTAAGGATGAATGTCGCCAGTGTGCGGGTTTGTTTCGCCTCGGGCGCGATGTCGAAGCGGCGCTGACGATGGTCGATGTGTTTGAAAAGGCCCAGCAATGTTTAGCGTCTGCCCCGGCAGAGGTTCAGCAGGAGTGGGCGCAGCTGTTAATGCAAATGCTCGAATGCCAGGAGCGTCAGGACTGGTTGGGGCTGGCTGACTCTATGGAGTACGAGCTGGTGGATTTGCTGGGAAGTGTTCGGGCCTGAACACGCCGACAGCACTGGCCCGCAGGTTTGCGCGGCAGTCGGTTTTATGACGTCATTTTTTCGCGGCGGATGGGCTGCTAAGTCTTTGTTTTCTCGGGGGTGGCAGGGTGATGGCAAATTTTTTTCAAAAAGCCCTCAAGCAACCTGCAAACCCGACGATAACTATTACGAAGGTTCTCTAGGCCATACCCGGCGGTTGCCAGGGCCGGAAGCCGCAGTACCCAACCAACGAGGAATTCGTCATGGCTTTAACAGTAAACACCAACACCACGTCGTTGAACGTTCAGAAAAACCTGAACCGCGCTTCCGACGCTCTGTCGACTTCGATGCAGCGCCTGTCTTCCGGCCTGAAAATCAACAGCGCTAAAGACGACGCCGCTGGCCTGCAGATCTCGAACCGTATGTCCTCGCAGATCCGTGGTAACACCCAAGCCATCCAGAACGCCAACGACGGTATCTCCGTTGCCCAGACCGCTGAAGGCGCTCTGCAAGCTTCGACCGACATCCTGCAGCGTATGCGTGAACTGGCTGTTAAAGCACGTAACGGCACCAACGGCACTGCTGACCAGACCGCAACCAACGCTGAATTCGCTCAGATGTCTGACGAAATCACCCGTATCTCGGCTGCTACCAACCTGAACGGCAAAAACCTGCTGGACGGTTCGGCTGGTACTGTGACTCTGCAAGTTGGCGCAAACACCGGTTCGGCTAACCACATCGACCTGGTACTGAGCTCCAAGTTCGACGCCGTCAGCCTGTCGGTTGGTAGCGGTACTGTAGTTCTGACCGGTACTTCGGGTACTGGTGCTGGTTCTGCTTCGCAGAACATCGACAACGCGATCACCGCAATCGACGCCGCTATCGCTGCTATCGGTGCAACCCGTGCCAGCCTGGGTGCTTCGCAAAACCGTCTGACCAGCACCATCTCCAACCTGCAGAACATCACCGAAAACACCACTGCTGCACAAGGTCGCGTACAAGATACCGACTTCGCCGCAGAGACTGCTAACCTGACCAAGCAGCAAACCCTGCAACAGGCTTCGACCTCTGTTCTGGCTCAAGCCAACCAACTGCCTTCCGCTGTACTGAAGCTGCTTCAGTAATTTCGGATCGAGTTTGGGCGGGGGAGTGCGCTGGTCGCGCTCTCTCGCCTTTTTACGTTAAGAGGTGATGGGCATGGACATGAGCGTAAAGCTTAACGTGTCTTATCCGGCTCCCAAGCCAGTGCCACCGGTTGCTGACAAATCGTCAGAGATGCCTAAAGTTGCCAAGACTGAAGCGCCGGTCGCTGCCAAGAGTCAGGAAACGGACGACGCCAAGTTGAAACTGGCGGTGCAGGAGATCGAAAAGTTTGTACAGTCGATCAAGCGCAATCTGGAGTTTTCGATCGACGAACACTCCGGGAAGGTCATCGTCAAGGTGATCGCAAGCGAGACGGGTGAGGTCGTACGACAGATTCCCTCCGCAGAAGCCCTCAAGCTGGCAGACAGCCTCGCCAATGCGAGTCACGTGTTGTTCGACGCCAAAGTCTGATAGCTGGCATGAATAGTGTTTGTCCGTTCTCAGGGCGCGTGTAACGGTCAAAAGAATGGCAACAATCTGAAGGGAGATGCACATGGCAAGTCCAATTCTACCGGGTTCCGGACTGGGTTCCGGCCTGGACATCGGCGCGATCGTCACCGCGCTGGTAAACGCCGACAAGTCTGCCAAACAGACGCAGATCGATACCGCAACTAAAACCAACACCCTGAAGATTTCCGGTGTCGGTACGCTGAAAAGCGCGTTGGCGGCCTATCAGAAGGCAATGACCGATCTGAGCAGCAAGACCAACCCTGCGTTTGCCGGTTACACGGCGACCTCGGCTACCCCGGCAACGCTGACCGCTACTTCCGATAACACGGCTGTTTCGGGCACATACAGTGTCGTGGTGAATAACCTGGCCACCGGCTCGAAAGTAGCCAGTGCATCCTTTGCCGGCGGCGCGGCCAGTGCCATTCCGAGTGGTACCCTGAAAATCAGTCAGAATGGCACTGATTACAATGTCGATATTCCGGCCAATGCCACCTTGCAGACCACCCGTGACGCCATCAACAAGGCGCAGGGTATCAACGGCATTTCCGCCAACATCGTGACCGACAGCTCGGGCGCTTCGCGTCTGGTGATCAGTTCGAACAAGACGGGCGCCGGCTCCGACCTGACGGTCAGTGGCATTGCCGGTCTGGAAATCGATGGCACCAAGGTCATGTCTGCCACCCCGACCGCCGGTGATTCAGGGTCTGTGGGCGACATTGCCAAGGATGCGAAGCTGACCATCGATGGTCTTACCGTGACCAGCAAAAGCAACACGGTGAGCGGCGCCATCAGTGGCTTGACCATGAACCTGGTAGAAGCCAGCCCTACGGCGGTGAAGGTCTCAGTCGATACCAACACCAAGGGCTTGCAGGCTTCTGTTCAGCAATTCGTCGACGCCTTCAACACGCTCAAGACCACCATCGATAGCCTGTCCAAGGCAACGCCAGACGAAGATGGCAAGTTGACGGTGCAGGCCGCGTTTACCGGTGACTCTCTGCCGCGTACGTTGATTGCAGACATTCGTGCTCAGTTGACCACTTCGTCGCCAGGCGAGCTGGGTGTGCTGTCGCAGATCGGTGTCATGACTGATCGCGACACCGGTAAGCTGACGCTGGACGCTACTGCCTTCAACAAGGCTATGTCTCAGCCAGGCATGACGGGTCAGGTTCAGCAGTTGTTCACCGGCACCGACGACAAGAACGGTCTGCTGGCGCGTATGACCAAGGCGGTCGATCCGTACCTCAAAGCTTCTGCTGATGGTAAAACCACCAGCGGTCTGCTTGATCAACGTATGACCATTCTGAACAACAACACCCGCAGCCTCACGTCGCAGCAATTGGCGCTGGACCTGCGTGTGGCCAACCTGACCAAGACGTTGACTGCCAAGTACAACGCCATGGACTTGCTGGTAGGGCAGATGAAGGCTACGGCGAGCAACATCACGTCGTTCTTCAGCTCGCTGAACGCGCAGCAATCCGCGAAGTAACAGGCAGGAACGACAAAAACCCGGCTACGCTTTATCGGCGTGTGCCGGGTTTTTGTCTTCTGCTCTAAAGTTTTGTGATTCGTTGGCGATACACTGGTTATACGAGTCATTGTGGCAATGAGGTAGAACATGAATCCGATGTTAGCCCTTCGGCAGTATCAGAAAGTCGGCGCACACGCTCAGACATCCGAAGCGAGCCCGCACCGTCTGGTGCAAATGTTGATGGAAGGTGGACTGGCCCGTATCGCTCAGGCCAAAGGCGCCATCGAGCGCAAGGACATTCCAGGCAAATGCACTTCGATCAGCAAGGCGATCGGCATTGTCAGTGGTCTGCGCGAAGGCCTCGACCTTGAAAACAGCGCAGACACCCTGGCTGATCTGGACGGGCTGTACATCTACATGATGAAGCGCCTCGCCGAGGCGAACATCAGCAGTGATCTGCGCATTCTCGACGAGGTTGCAGGCTTGCTGAGTACGGTAAAAGAAGGCTGGGATGCGATCGCGCCTACGCCAGCTCCGCAGTTCTGAAGGAGATCGTCATGAGTCTTGTATTGCAGCGAATCGCCGATACCCGTGAAGCGTTGGTCACAGCATTGGCCGAGCGTAATTGGGAAGCCATTGGCGAGCTGGATCTGGCTTGCCGTTCCTGCATGGAAGACGTCATGGCTGAGGCTTCGCTGGACGAAGTCGCGTTGCGCGACAATCTTGAAGAGTTGCTCCATGTCTACAAGGAGCTTCTTGAGGTGGCCATGGGTGAGCGGCAAGCGATTGCCAACGAGATGTCGCAGATCACCCAAGCGCAGAACGCGGCAAAGGTTTACCATCTGTTTGGTTAATTAACCCCCAGTTAATCCAGACATGTGCGCCATAAATTTGACTGTGCACGGTTTTTTGACTTAACTAGTGGCTGTTTTCAGATTTCAGGCGTCTACAGGCACATGGTGTCCTGCAAGCGTCTCGCTTGCCCCATTTTTCGGGCATTGAGTTGACTAGGGAAGTTGCTATTGCATGTGGCGTGAAACCAAAATTCTGCTGATCGATGACGATAGCGTCCGCCGCCGCGACCTGGCGGTGATTCTAAATTTTCTCGGCGAAGAAAATTTACCCTGCGGCAGCCATGACTGGCAGCAGGCAGTCGGCTCTTTGTCGTCTAGTCGTGAGGTCATTTGCGTACTGATCGGGACCGTTAATGCTCCTGGCGCGCTTTTGGGCTTGTTAAAGACACTCTCAACCTGGGATGAGTTCCTTCCGGTTTTGTTGATGGGCGATAATTCTTCCGTTGACTTGCCTGAAGACCAGCGTCGCCGAGTGCTTTCGACCCTCGAAATGCCGCCCAGCTACAGCAAATTGCTCGACTCCCTGCATCGTGCCCAGGTCTATCGCGAGATGTATGACCAGGCCCGCGAGCGCGGTCGTCATCGCGAACCCAACCTGTTCCGCAGCCTCGTTGGCACCAGCCGTGCGATTCAGCACGTGCGCCAAATGATGCAGCAGGTCGCCGACACCGACGCCAGTGTTCTGATCCTCGGCGAGTCCGGCACCGGCAAGGAAGTGGTTGCGCGTAACCTGCATTACCATTCCAAGCGTCGCGATGCGCCATTCGTTCCGGTCAACTGCGGGGCGATCCCGGCAGAGCTGCTCGAAAGCGAATTGTTCGGTCACGAGAAGGGCGCCTTCACCGGTGCGATCACCAGTCGTGCCGGCCGCTTCGAACTGGCCAACGGCGGTACGCTGTTCCTCGACGAAATCGGCGACATGCCGCTGCCGATGCAGGTCAAACTGCTGCGCGTGCTGCAGGAGCGCACCTTCGAACGCGTGGGCAGCAACAAGACCCAAAGCGTCGATGTGCGCATCATTGCCGCAACGCACAAGAATCTCGAAAGCATGATCGAGATCGGCACCTTCCGCGAAGACCTCTACTATCGCCTGAACGTGTTCCCGATCGAGATGGCGCCGTTGCGTGAGCGCGTCGAAGATATTCCGTTGCTGATGAACGAACTGATCTCGCGCATGGAACACGAAAAGCGTGGCTCCATCCGCTTCAACTCGGCAGCGATCATGTCCCTGTGCCGTCACGGCTGGCCAGGCAACGTCCGCGAGCTGGCCAACCTGGTCGAGCGCATGGCGATCATGCATCCGTACGGGGTGATCGGCGTGGTCGAACTGCCGAAGAAATTCCGCTACGTCGATGACGAAGACGAGCAAATGGTCGACAGCCTGCGCAGTGATCTCGAAGAGCGCGTGGCGATCAATGGCCATACGCCGGACTTCACCGCCAACGCCATGCTGCCGCCGGAAGGCCTGGACCTGAAAGACTACCTCGGTGGTCTGGAGCAGGGCCTGATCCAGCAGGCGCTGGACGATGCCAATGGCATTGTGGCGCGTGCCGCTGAACGTCTGCGTATCCGTCGTACCACGCTGGTCGAGAAGATGCGCAAGTACGGCATGAGCCGGCGCGATGGAGATGAACAGGCGGAGGATTGACGCCTGTTTTTCAACTGCTTCATTTATAAGCAGTTTTTTTTAGGCACGGGTATTGCTACAGCCCTCGCAACGTTCCGTTTAACTGACGGTCAGCCAAGCGAGAAGCACAATGCCCCAAGCCGCCCAGATGTCTTCTGCCTCCAGTCCCGAGGGGCAACCGTCCTCCGTAGAACAGGCAAGCCGACAGGGTCTTGAGCAGGCCTTCGAGCTGTTCAGCCAGATGTCCAGCCAACTGACAGACTCCTACAGCATGCTTGAGGCGCGGGTGACCGAGCTCAAGGGAGAGCTGGCGGTAGTCAGCGCCCAGCGCATGCAGGAGCTGGCCGAAAAAGAGCGCTTGGCCAATCGTCTGCAAAACCTTCTTGATCTGTTGCCCGGTGGTGTCATCGTCATTGACGGTCACGGCATGGTGCACGAGGCCAACCCGGCTGCCATCGAGTTGCTCGGGCTGCCGCTTGAAGGCGAATTGTGGCGCCACGTCATTGCCCGCTGTTTTGCCCCGCGTGAAGACGACGGTCATGAAATATCTCTGAAAAATGGTCGACGCCTGTCGATTGCCACCCGCTCGCTGGACGCCGAGCCGGGTCAGTTGGTGCTGCTCAACGACCTGACAGAAACCCGTCATCTGCAAGATCAACTGGCGCGCCACGAGCGTTTGTCTTCGCTGGGGCGCATGGTCGCCTCGCTGGCGCATCAGATCCGCACGCCATTGTCGGCTGCCTTGCTCTACGCCAGTCATTTGACTGAGCAGGAGTTGCCGGTCGCCACCCAGCAGCGTTTCGCCGGGCGCCTGAAAGAGCGTCTGCATGAGCTGGAGCATCAGGTGCGCGACATGTTGGTGTTCGCTCGCGGTGAATTGCCGTTGACCGACCGCCTCACACCCAACGCTTTGATGCAGGCCCTGCAAGCTGCGGCGCTGACCCATGTGCAGGATCTGCCCATCCGCTGGCAGTGCGACAGTCATGTCGGCGAGCTGTTGTGCAATCGCGACACGCTGGTCGGGGCACTGTTGAATTTGATTGAAAACGCGATTCAGGCCAGTGCCGGCGACGTTCGCCTGAAAGTGCATTGCTACACCCGCGACAACAGCCTGCGCCTGTGCATCAGCGACAGTGGCAGCGGCATCGAACCGGCTGTTCTGGCGCGGCTCGGCGAACCGTTTTTTACCACCAAAGTCACCGGTACTGGCCTCGGCCTGACCGTGGTCAAAGCGGTAGCGCGTGCACATCAGGGAGAATTGCTGCTGCGTTCGCGAGTCGGGCGTGGCACGTGCGCGCAGGTCATCCTGCCGCTGTTTTCCGCAGTACAGGGAGCTGAGTGAACGTCATGGGCATCAAGGTTTTACTGGTCGAGGATGACCGCTCGTTGCGTGAAGCACTGGCTGATACGTTGCTGCTGGCCGGGCACGATTACCAGGCGGTCGGATGCGCTGAAGACGCGTTGACGGCGGTCACGCGCGAAGCGTTCAGTCTGGTGGTCAGTGACGTCAACATGCCAGGCATGGATGGTCATCAATTGCTCGCGCTGTTGCGTGCTCGCCAGCCACAATTGCCGGTGTTGCTGATGACCGCTCATGGCGCCGTCGAGCGCGCGGTCGATGCGATGCGCCAAGGCGCGGCGGATTATCTGGTCAAACCGTTCGAACCCAAGGCTTTGCTGGACCTGGTGGCGCGGCATGCACTGGGCACTATTGGCGCGAGCGAAAGCGAAGGCCCTATTGCTGTCGAGCCGGCCAGTACGCAACTTCTCGAATTGGCCGCACGAGTGGCGCGCAGCGATTCTACCGTGTTGATTTCCGGCGAGTCCGGTACTGGCAAAGAAGTGCTGGCGCGCTACATTCACCAGCAATCCCATCGTGCCAGCCAGCCGTTCATTGCGATCAACTGCGCGGCGATCCCGGACAACATGCTCGAGGCGACGCTGTTCGGTCACGAGAAGGGTTCGTTCACCGGTGCCATCGCGGCGCAGGCCGGCAAATTCGAACAGGCTGACGGCGGCACGCTGCTGCTCGACGAAATCTCGGAAATGCCCCTTGGCCTGCAAGCCAAACTGCTGCGCGTGTTGCAGGAGCGCGAGGTCGAGCGCGTCGGTGCGCGTAAACCGATTGCTCTGGATATACGCGTGGTCGCCACCACCAACCGCGATCTGGCGGGCGAAGTGGCAGCGGGGCGTTTCCGTGAAGATCTTTTTTACCGTCTGTCGGTTTTCCCTCTCGCTTGGCGTCCACTTCGCGAGCGCACTGCCGATATCTTGCCGCTGGCCGAAAGGTTGCTGGCCAAACACGTCAATAAAATGAAGCACGCCACAGCGAAACTCTCGCCTGAGGCGCAAGCGTGTCTGACGGCTTATCCGTGGCCGGGCAATGTGCGTGAGCTGGATAACGCCATTCAGCGTGCGCTGATCCTGCAGCAGGGTGGTTTGATTCAGCCGCAGGATTTCTGCCTGGCCGGTCCCGTGACGTACACCGCGATGCCCGTCAGCGCGCCGGTTTCTGCTGTGATTCGCGAAGTGGAAATCGAAGCGGATTCTGCCGGTGCACTGGGCGATGACCTGCGCCGCCGGGAGTTTCAGATGATTATCGACACCCTGCGCGCCGAGCGTGGACGCCGCAAGGAAGCCGCAGAAAAGCTCGGTATCAGCCCGCGCACCCTGCGCTACAAACTGGCGCAAATGCGCGATGCCGGGATGGACGTCGAAGGTTATCTGTTCGCCACCTGAGACGTGCCGCAAAAAATTGAAAATGCTTTTCTGAAAGGGGTGTCCATGAGCTGGCACCCTTGTTGCTAATACCTGTGTACCCGCCGAGTGAGTGTCAAAAAATTGCGGGCCGCCCAAGAGAGTAGACCATGAGCCAAGGTATTGAATTTAATCGGTTGATGACAGACATGAAGGCCATGAAGCTGGATGCCATGTCTGCGCCGAAATCGACGACCGCTGTCCCTGAACTGGCGGGCAGCAGCTTTTCCGACATGCTCGGTCAGGCGATCAACAAGGTCAGCGATACCCAGCAGGCGTCGACTCAGTTGGCCAACGCATTTGAAGTGGGCAAGAGCGGCGTCGATCTGACGGACGTGATGATCGCTTCGCAAAAAGCCAGCGTGTCGTTCCAGGCTCTGACCCAGGTGCGCAACAAACTGGTTCAGGCTTATCAAGACATCATGCAGATGCCGGTTTAAGGACGAGATTGAGTCATGGCAGAAGCAGTCGCCGATAACGTTCCGGCCAAGGCCACCCCGATAGACGGCAAACCGCCGCTGTTCGGCCTGTCCTTCCTGGAAAACCTCTCCGAGATGACCATGCTGCGTCAGGTGGGCCTGTTGGTCGGCCTGGCTGCGAGCGTGGCGATTGGCTTTGCCGTGGTGCTGTGGTCGCAGCAGCCGGATTACCGCCCGTTGTACGGCAGCCTTGCCGGCATGGACGCCAAGCAGGTCATGGAAACCCTGGCCGCCGCCGACATTCCTTACAACGTCGAACCGAATTCCGGCGCCTTGCTGGTCAAGGCCGACGACCTGTCCCGTGCGCGGATGAAACTCGCTGCTGCTGGTGTCACTCCCAGCGACGGCAACATCGGTTTCGAAATCCTCGACAAGGAACAAGGTCTGGGCACCAGCCAGTTCATGGAAGCGACGCGTTACCGTCGTGGCCTTGAAGGTGAACTGGCGCGGACCATTTCCAGCCTGAACAACGTCAAGGGTGCCCGCGTGCACCTGGCTATTCCGAAGAGTTCGGTGTTCGTGCGTGATGAGCGCAAGCCAAGCGCTTCGGTCCTGGTCGAGTTGTATTCCGGTCGTTCGCTGGAGCCGGGTCAGGTGATTGCGATCATCAACCTGGTGGCGACTTCCGTTCCCGAGCTGAGCAAATCGCAGATCACCGTCGTCGATCAGAAGGGCAACCTGCTCTCCGATCAGGCGGAAAACTCCGAAATGACCATGGCCGGCAAGCAGTTCGACTACAGCCGTCGCATGGAAAGCATGCTCACCCAGCGCGTGCACAACATTCTGCAACCGGTATTGGGCAACGATCGCTACAAGGCTGAAGTCTCGGCCGATATCGATTTCAATGCCGTCGAATCCACAGCCGAGCAGTTCAACCCGGATCAACCGGCGTTGCGCAGCGAGCAGTCGGTCAACGAACAACGTACCGCCAGCAATGGCCCGCAAGGTGTGCCGGGTGCCCTGAGCAACCAGCCGCCGTCGCCAGCCTCGGCACCGCAAACCACCGGTGGCGCCGCCGCGCCGGCCGCGATGGTGCAGCCAGGTCAGCCATTGGTCGATGCCAATGGTCAGCAGATCATGGATCCGGCCACCGGCCAGCCGATGCTCGCGCCGTACCCGGCGGACAAGCGTCAACAATCGACCAAGAACTTCGAACTCGACCGTTCCATCAGCCACACCAAACAGCAGCAGGGTCGCCTGAATCGTCTGTCGGTGTCGGTGGTGGTCGACGATCAGGTCAAGGTCAACGCGGCCAACGGCGAAACCACCCGTGCGCCGTGGAGCGCCGACGAATTGGCGCGCTTCACCCGTCTGGTCCAGGACGCCGTCGGTTTCGACGCCAGCCGTGGCGACAGCGTCAGCGTGATCAACATGCCGTTCTCCGCCGAGCGCGGCGAAGTGATTGCCGATATTCCGTTCTACTCCCAGCCATGGTTCTGGGACATCGTCAAACAAGTGCTGGGTGTGTTGTTCATTCTGGTGCTGGTGTTTGGTGTGCTGCGTCCGGTGCTCAACAACATCACCGGCGGCGGCAAAGGCAAGGAGCTGGCCGGTCTTGGCAGCGACGTGGAACTCGGCGGGATGGGCGGCCTGGACGGCGAACTTTCCAACGACCGCGTGAGCCTCGGTGGTCCGCAGAGCATTCTGTTGCCGAGCCCAAGTGAGGGTTATGACGCGCAACTGAATGCAATCAAGAGTCTGGTGGCCGAGGATCCGGGTCGCGTGGCTCAGGTCGTGAAAGAGTGGATTAACGCAGATGAGTGATAACCGAGCCGCAACCGTCAAACTGAACAAGGTCGACAAAGCCGCGATTCTGCTGCTGTCCCTGGGTTCGACCGATGCCGCGCAAGTGCTGCGCCACATGGGTCCGAAAGAGGTTCAGCGCGTCGGCGTGGCCATGGCGCAGATGGGCAACGTCCATCGCGAACAGGTCGAGCAGGTCATGAGCGAGTTCGTCGACATCGTCGGCGACCAGACCAGCCTCGGCGTCGGTTCCGACGACTACGTGCGCAAAATGCTCACCCAAGCCCTGGGTGAAGACAAGGCTAACGGCCTGATCGACCGCATCCTGCTCGGTGGCAACACCAGCGGCCTCGACAGCCTGAAATGGATGGAGCCGCGCGCCGTTGCCGACGTGATCCGTTACGAACACCCGCAGATCCAGGCGATCGTGGTCGCGTATCTCGACCCGGATCAGGCCGGTGAAGTGCTCGGCAACTTCGACCACAAGGTGCGTCTGGACATCATCCTGCGCGTGTCGTCGTTGAACACCGTGCAGCCAGCAGCACTGAAAGAGCTCAACCAGATTCTCGAGAAGCAGTTCTCCGGCAACTCGAATGCCTCGCGCACCACCCTGGGTGGCATCAAGCGTGCGGCGGACATCATGAACTTCCTCGACAGCTCGATCGAAGGCCAGCTCATGGACTCGATCCGCGAAGTCGACGAAGACCTGTCCGGTCAGATCGAAGACCTCATGTTCGTGTTCAACAACCTTGCCGATGTCGACGACCGTGGCATCCAGGCGTTGCTGCGCGAAGTGTCTTCCGACGTGCTGGTGCTGGCCCTCAAGGGTTCGGACGAAGGCGTCAAAGAGAAGATCTTCAAGAACATGTCCAAACGTGCCGCCGAACTGTTGCGCGACGATCTCGAGGCCAAGGGCCCGGTGCGCGTCAGCGACGTCGAAACCGCGCAGAAAGAAATCCTCACCATTGCCCGTCGTATGGCCGAAGCCGGCGAAATCGTACTCGGTGGCAAAGGTGGCGAGGAAATGATCTAAGCCCATGGACAAGCACGACGACGATGTGACGGATCTGATCCGTGCCCGCGATGTCCGTGGTTTCGAATCCTGGGCCATGCCCAGCTTCGACCCGCCGAAACCGGAACCCGAGCCCGAGCCGGAGCCCGAACCGCCGGAAATGGAAGAAGTGCCGCTGGAAGAAGTCCAGCCACTGACCCTGGAAGAACTCGAAAGCATCCGTCAGGAGGCTTACAACGAGGGCTTCGGCATCGGCGAAAAAGAAGGTTTTCACAGCGCCACGCTCAAGGTCCGTCAGGAAGCTGAAGTGGCGCTGGCGGCAAAACTTGCCAGCCTTGAGCAACTGATGGCGAACCTGTTCGAGCCGATCGCCGAGCAAGATACGCAGATCGAAAAGTCGCTGGTCGACCTCGTGCAACACATCACCAAACAGGTGATCAAGCGCGAACTGGCCATCGATTCCAGCCAGATCGAACACGTCATGCGCGATGCGCTCAAGCTGTTGCCGCTGGGCGTCGACAACGTGCGCCTGTACGTCAATCCGCAGGACTTCGAACAGGCCAAGGCCCTGCGCGAGCGTCATGAGGAAACCTGGCGCATCGTCGAGGACGAAGCGCTGTTGCCGGGCGGCTGCCGGGTTGAAACCGAGCACAGCCGCATCGATGCCAGCATTGAAACCCGCGTTGGTCAGGTTATGGCCAAGCTGTTCGATCAGTTGCACGAACAGGCTTTGCACCCGGCTGAAGCGGATCTGAGCCTGGACATTCCAGAAGACGTAAAACCGGCGGCTGTCCCTGACGAGCCGCTCGCGGACAACCCCGATGCGCCTTGAACGCACCAGTTTCGCCAAGCGCCTGAGCACTTACGCTGAGGCCACCGAGATTGCCGGCGCGCCGATTCTTGAAGGTCGCCTGCTGCGCATGGTCGGCCTCACCCTCGAAGCCGAAGGCCTGCGCGCCGCCATGGGCACACGTTGCCTGGTGATCAATGACGACAGCTATCACCCGTCACAGGTGGAAGCGGAAGTCATGGGGTTTTCCGGCAGCAAAGTCTTTCTGATGCCGGTCGGCAGCGTCGCCGGCATCGCCCCGGGTGCCCGTGTGGTGCCACTGGCTGATACCGGGCGTTTGCCGATGGGCATGAGCATGCTCGGTCGCGTGCTTGACGGCGCCGGCCGTGCGCTGGACGGCAAGGGCGGCATGAAAGCCGAAGACTGGGTGCCGATGGACGGCCCGACGATCAACCCGCTGAACCGTGACCCGATCAGCGTGCCGCTCGACGTCGGCATCCGTTGCATCAACGGTTTGCTGACGGTCGGGCGTGGCCAGCGTCTGGGTCTGTTTGCCGGTACCGGTGTCGGTAAATCCGTGCTGCTGGGCATGATGACGCGCTTTACCGAAGCCGACATTATCGTCGTTGGTCTGATCGGTGAGCGGGGTCGGGAAGTTAAGGAATTCATCGAGCACAGCCTCGGTGAAGAAGGCCTCAAACGCTCCGTCGTGGTTGCCTCGCCAGCGGACGATGCGCCGCTGATGCGTCTGCGCGCAGCGATGTACTGCACGCGCATCGCCGAATATTTCCGCGACAAGGGCAAGAACGTCCTGTTGCTGATGGATTCGCTGACCCGTTTCGCTCAGGCGCAGCGAGAAATCGCCCTGGCAATCGGCGAGCCGCCGGCGACCAAGGGTTATCCGCCATCGGTGTTCGCCAAATTGCCGAAACTCGTTGAACGTGCCGGTAACGCAGAGAAGGGCGGCGGTTCGATTACCGCGTTCTACACCGTGTTGTCCGAGGGCGATGACCAGCAGGACCCGATTGCCGACTCGGCCCGAGGCGTGCTCGACGGTCACATCGTCTTGTCCCGGCGTCTGGCGGAGGAAGGACACTATCCGGCCATCGACATCGAAGCGTCGATCAGCCGGGTGATGCCGGCGGTGGTCTCGCCGGAACACATGCAGCGCGCGCAATACTTCAAGCAGTTGTGGTCGCGCTATCAGCAGAGCCGCGATCTGATCAGCGTCGGTGCCTACGTTGCCGGTGGCGACCGCGAGACCGATCTGGCGATCTCCCTGCAACCGCAGTTGGTCCGGTATCAGCGTCAGGGCCTCAACGACAAAATCAACATGGGCGAAAGCCAGGCTTACCTCGAAACCCTGTTTGCCCCGGCGGCGGGCGGCTAACCGGTCATGGCCACTGTCAGTCGAGCCGCGCGTCTGGCGCCGGTGGTGGACATGGCCGAACAGGCCGAGAAAACCGCCGTGCAACGCCTGGGCTATTTTCAGGGTCAGGTGAAGGTCGCCGAAAGCAAACTCGCCGACCTCAATGCCTTCCGTCTGGACTACTCCGAGCAATGGATCGTGCGTGGCGCCACAGGCGTGACCGGCCAATGGCTGCTGGGTTTTCAGGGCTTTCTGGCGCAACTCGACACGGCGGTTGATCAGCAGCGGCAGAGCCTGGTCTGGCACCAGAACAAACTCGAAAAGGCCCGTGAGGAATGGCAACAGGCGTTCGCCAAGGTCGAAGGGCTGCGCAAACTGGTGCAGCGTTATCGCGAAGAGGCGCAACGCCTTGAAGACAAGCGCGAGCAGAAGTTGCTTGATGAGTTGTCGCAGCGCTTGCCACGGCAGAATCCGTTTTAAAACGCACCGCCAGACCCTGTGGGAGCGAGCCTGCTCGCGAATGCATTCGGTCAGTTGACTCAATTGTTGACTGGCACGACGCCTTCGCGAGCAGGCTCGCTCCCACATTTGTTCCTGCGTTGCGCCTTGCTGCAACCCTGTGCAAGTGCTAAACCTTGTACAGGTTCGTCAATGACAAGGAAGCCAGTCAATGTCAGTCGTTACAGAAGTCTCTCCAGATGGTCAAAAACTGACGATTTTGGTCAAGGGTCGTTTTGATTTTGGTCGCCATCAGGAGTTTCGCGAGTCCTATGAGCGACTTCCCAAGAAGCCTGACTCCATCGTGGTCGATCTGAAAGAAGCCACCTACCTCGACAGCTCGGCACTGGGCATGCTGCTTCTGCTGCGGGATCACGCCGGCGGCGATAACTCGGACGTGCGAGTAGTCAACAGCAGCTCCGACGTGCGCAAGATCCTCGCCATCTCCAATTTCGACAAACTCTTCGACATCACTTGACGGCCATGCAGGTGCAAGAGCCGCTGACGATCCTGATCGCCGAAGACAGCGCCGCCGATCGCTTATTGCTGTCGACCATCGTCCGCCGCCAGGGTCACGAAGTCCTGACGGCGGCCAATGGTGCCGAGGCGGTCGATCTGTTTCGTCGGCAACAACCCGATCTGGTCTTGATGGACGCGATGATGCCGGTCATGGACGGCTTTGAGGCCGCAAGGCAGATCAAGGCGTTGGCCGGTGAAACTCTTGTGCCGATCATCTTCCTGACGTCGCTGACCGAAAGCGAAGCGCTGGCCCGTTGTCTTGAAGCCGGTGGTGACGACTTTCTGGCGAAGCCTTACAACCAGGTGATCCTTGCCGCCAAAATCAAGGCGATGGATCGCTTGCGCCGTTTGCAGGCAACGGTTCTGCAACAGCGCGACCTGATCGCTAAACATCATGATTATCTGCTCAACGAACAGCGCGTGGCCAAAGCGGTGTTCGACAAGGTTGCGCACTCCGGCTGCCTGAGCGCGGCGAATATCCGTTATCTGCAATCACCGTATGCCTTGTTCAACGGTGATCTGCTACTGGCGGCCTACACGCCGGCGGGCGACATGCATGTGCTGTTGGGCGATTTCACCGGTCATGGCCTGCCAGCAGCGGTCGGGGCGATGCCCTTGGCCGAAGTGTTTTATGGCATGACCGCCAAGGGTTACGGCCTGGCGGAAACCCTGCGCGAAATGAACGCCAAGCTCAAACGCATCCTGCCGGTGGACATGTTCTGCTGCGCCACGCTGCTGTGCCTGAGTTTTCAGCGGCGTTCAGTCGAAGTGTGGAACGGCGGCATGCCTGACGGTTATCTGCATCGGATCGCCAGCGGTGAGCGTGTACCGCTGGCAGCGCGGCACTTGCCACTGGGTGTGCTGAGTGCGCAGGCGTTCGACGACCGTACGGAAGTGCATCCGATGGCCGCTGGTGATCGGGTGTTCCTGTTGTCCGACGGCGTCATCGACACCAGTGATGCCAGTGATCAACTGTTCGGCGTCGAGCGCTTGCAGCAGGTGTTCGCCGCCAACCGCGAGCCGGATCGCTTGTTCGAGGACATCGAGCAGGCGCTGCGGGATTTTCGCGGCGAGGCGCGCGACGATATCAGCATGGTTGAGGTCAGCCTGCTGGAACCGGCGCAGGTCAAGCCGTCGGCACCGGTGTACTCCGACAGCGGCCAGTCTTGTCCGCTGGACTGGGCGGTGAGCTTCGAATTCCGTGGCGCGACGCTAAAACGTTTCAATCCGTTGCCGTACCTGTTGCAGTTGCTGCTTGAGGTGCATGGGCTGCGGGCGCAGAGTGGTGCTTTGTACAGTGTGCTGGCCGAGTTGTATTCCAATGCGCTGGAGCATGGCGTGCTCGGTCTGGATTCCAGTCTCAAGCGCGATGCGGCGGGGTTCGCTCGCTACTATCAGCAGCGCAACGATCGGCTGGAGGCGCTGCAGGACGGTTTCGTGCGCGTGCATTTGCAGGTGCAGCCACAAGGCGAGGGCGGTTGTCTGGTGATTCGGGTTGAAGACAGCGGCAAGGGTTTTGATGTAGCGCGAGTCATGGAGCGACCGCTGGACGGAGTCCGTTTGTCGGGACGTGGCGTCAGTCTGGTCCGGCAATTGGGGCGCAACGCCAGTTGGTCGGACGAAGGTCGTAGTGCCCGCGTGGAGTTTTCCTGGGAGGTTGAGGCATAATCCGCGCAATTCTTGATCAAGGAGTGAGCAAGTGGCTGACACACATATTGATCGCGAGGCGCTGAGCGTACTGCGCGAAGTCATGGAGGAGGGTTATCCGGAGCTTCTGGATACCTTTCTGACGGATTCCGAAAGTCGCTTGGTTGTGCTGCAAAAAACAGCGGATGCCAAGGTGTTGTCGGAAGTGGCCCATAGCTTCAAGGGCAGCGCCAGCAATATGGGAGCTGTCCGCTTGGCGGCGCTCTGCCAGGAGCTGGAATCGGAAGCCAAAGATAAAAGCCCCTCGGAAATCGCCAGGCTGGTGGCTGACATCAGTGGCGAGTTCGCAGATGTCCGCCCGGTTTACGAAGACGAGCGACAGCACGCGTTGACTCACTGATCCCGCCGTCCGGCGCTTTTCTCAAGCGCCGGACAAAACTGGCCCGGCACTTGCAGCTATCTCCGCAACTGTACCTACGATCCCAGTGCAGCGGAGACCGTTTCATGCCTGCGACCCCCAACATCCTTCTTCAGAACGCCGCTCAGGCCAAGGCGCAAGCCGCCTCTGCGAAAACGTCGGCCATGGCCGTAGATACCGGGGATAAGGCCTCAAGCTTCGCAAAAGTGTTCGCCGATCAGGGACCGGGCAAGCCAGTCGCAAGCACCGATAATTCGCCCAAGGCGTCGCGCGACAAAGTCGCTGACAACAGCGGCAAAAAGGATATCGGTAAGGATCCGTCTGCCGCTGCGCAACCGGCGGTTGCCGATAGCGGCAACGACTTGCCTGCCGATAAAACCGCAGCTAGCGATGACACATCCGCCAGCAGCGACGACAGTACCAATACTGCCCAGACGCCAGTGGTTGATGCGGCACCGGTTGACCCGACACTTGATCCGGCATTGGCCGTCGCTGTGCAGCCGGTTGTCACCACGCCAGTGGTGCAAGCCCCGGCCGCCGTCCAGCCTGAAGCTGAAAACCCCGCGCTCGCCGTGTTGCCGGGAGTGGTCAAAGATCCGGCACCGACCACCGACAGCGATTTCGACCCTTCGGCCGATCCGCTCGACTCGATGCCGGCCGTGCGTATGGCGATGGAGCAGGGCGGGCACATTTCCGCTGCCAGCCAGGCGCAACCGAAGGCTTCGCCGGCTCAGGCTCAGGCTGACGGCGAATTGACTGCGGCGCAGAACTTCGCCGCCGGCATGGCCAGCATGCTTGACGTGCAAGCCGACAAGGACAGCACCAGCCAGGGCGGCGAAAAAGCCTTCAGTGGTTTGATCGACGATGGCCTCAAAGATCTCAAGACGGCGACCAGCGATACCCGCGTGGATGACTTCGCCAACCGTCTGGCGGCATTGACTCAAGCCGCCACGCCGAAGACCGCGAACGCGGTGCCGGTAAATCAGCCGATCGCCATGCATCAGAGCGGCTGGACTGAAGAAGTGGTCAACCGCGTCATGTATCTGTCGAGCGCCAACCTCAAGGCGGCGGATATTCAGTTGCAACCGGCCGAACTGGGGCGCCTGGATATCCGCGTCAACATGGTCCCGGATCAGCAGACGCAAGTGACGTTCATGAGTGCGCACCCGAGCGTGCGTGAAGCGCTGGATGGTCAGATGCATCGCCTGCGCGACATGTTCAACCAGCAGGGCATGGGCCAGGTCGACGTCAATGTCTCCGACCAGAACCGTGGCTGGCAGGGGCAGCAAGGCCAGGAGCAGGCACAGCAGGGCCAGAGTGGTCGCACCAGCGCTGCCGGCGGTCGCCTCGACTCGGCGGATGAGGAGTTGGCGCCTGCCGCCATTGCTGAAGCCGCTGCTCAAACCACCAGCGTGATTGGCACCAGCGCCGTCGACTATTACGCCTGATCAAATCAAGAGCCCCTCACCCTAGCCCTCTCCCAGAGGGAGAGGGGACTGATTGGGGGATATTGGAGATTTACACCGACTTGAAATAGCGTCTGTGAATCCATGATCGCCAAGACTTGATGGATGACTCCCTAATCGACTCGGTCTTTCAGGTCGACGAATCACGACAAAGCAACTCGGTCGGCCCCCTCTCCCTCCGGGAGAGGGCTGGGGTGAGGGTGCCTTTGACTTTAGCGTTGTCTCCACCATCACCGACACTTCTGGCATAACACTTGCTCTTGCCTTGCCGTGCGACTGTGAAAACCCGAATAGTGACGGATTATTGGCATGGCGAAGAGCGAAACAGCAGCAGTGAAAGACCCCGCAACCAAAGGCAAACTCAAGCTGATCATTGTGATCGTGCTGGCGTTGCTATTGGCCATTGGCGCATCCGTGGGGGCGACCTGGTTCTTCATGCACAGTGCCCAGAGCAAGCCTGCCGAGGCCGCCGATGCAGCGCCCGTCGGCAAGCAGCCAGCGATTTTCGAGCCGATGGCGCCAGCCTTCGTTGCCAACTACAACCAGAACGGCCGTCAGCGCTACATGCAGGTGAGCATCACCATGCTGGCGCGTAATCAGGCCGATCTGGAAGCGCTCAAAGTGCACATGCCGGTGATCCGCAACAACCTGGTAATGCTCTTCTCCGGTCAGGATTTCGCCACCTTGGCGACCCCGGTCGGCCAGGAGATGTTGCGCCAGAAGGCCACAGCCAGCGTCCAGGAAGTGGCGCAGAAAGAGCTGGGCAAAGTGGTGATCGAACAGTTGCTTTTCACTAATTTCGTACTGCAGTAGGAACACGACATGGCCGTGCAGGATCTGCTGTCCCAGGATGAAATCGATGCGCTGTTGCATGGCGTCGACGATGGTCTGGTACAGACCGATAACGCTGCCGAACCCGGCAGTGTCAAAAGCTACGACCTGACCAGCCAGGATCGCATCGTCCGTGGACGCATGCCGACTCTGGAAATGATCAACGAGCGTTTTGCCCGTTACACCCGCATCAGCATGTTCAACATGCTGCGCCGCTCGGCGGACGTTGCCGTCGGTGGCGTACAGGTGATGAAGTTCGGCGAATACGTGCACTCGCTGTACGTACCGACCAGCCTCAACCTGGTCAAGATCAAACCGTTGCGCGGCACCGCGCTGTTCATCCTTGACGCCAAACTGGTGTTCAAACTGGTGGACAACTTCTTCGGCGGCGACGGTCGTCACGCCAAGATCGAGGGGCGTGAATTCACCCCGACCGAACTGCGCGTGGTGCGCATGGTGCTGGAGCAGGCCTTCGTCGATTTGAAGGAAGCCTGGCAGGCGATCATGGAAGTCAATTTCGAGTACATCAACTCGGAAGTGAACCCGGCCATGGCCAACATCGTCGGCCCGAGCGAAGCGATCGTGGTCTCCACGTTCCATATCGAACTCGACGGCGGTGGCGGCGATCTGCACGTGACCATGCCGTACTCGATGATCGAGCCGGTACGCGAAATGCTCGACGCCGGTTTCCAGTCGGACCTCGACGATCAGGACGAGCGCTGGGTCAACGCGCTGCGTCAGGACGTGCTCGATGTCGATGTGCCGATCGGTGCCACCGTGGCGCGCCGCCAGTTGAAGCTGCGCGACATCCTGCACATGCAGCCGGGCGATGTGATCCCGGTCGAGATGCCGGACGAAATGATCATGCGCGCCAACGGCGTGCCGGCCTTCAAGGTCAAGATGGGCTCGCACAAAGGCAACCTCGCGTTGCAGGTGATCGAGCCGATCGAGCGTCGCTGAAGCAGCGCTCAAATCCCCAAGCCTTTAACTGAATTTTTGCCCGCCGAGGACAAATGATGAACGATGATATGAACGCCCAGGACGATCAGGCACTGGCCGATGAATGGGCTGCGGCTCTGGAAGAAACCGGTGATGGTCAAGCTGACATCGACGCCCTGCTGGCCGCCGACGCAGCTGGCGGCTCGCGTCTGCCGATGGAAGAGTTCGGCAGCGTGCCGAAGAACAACGATCCGGTGACCCTCGACGGCCCGAACCTGGACGTGATCCTCGACATCCCGGTATCGATCTCGATGGAAGTGGGCAGCACCGACATCAACATCCGTAACCTGCTGCAACTGAACCAGGGTTCGGTGATCGAGCTTGATCGTTTGGCCGGCGAGCCGCTCGACGTGCTGGTCAACGGCACGCTGATCGCGCATGGCGAAGTGGTGGTGGTCAACGAGAAGTTCGGCATCCGCCTGACTGACGTGATCAGCCCAAGCGAACGCATCAAGAAGCTGCGCTGAGTGAAACGGTTTCTCTGGGCTCTGCTGGCACTGCCATTCAGCGTGCTGGCTGCCGAGCCGTCGACAGCCACGACAGTGCCTGCCGCCACCGCGCCGATGGTCACCAGCGGCGTGGCCGGGCAACTGACGCAACTGGTGTTTGGCCTGTTGCTGGTGCTGGGCGTGATCTTCTTCCTCGCCTGGCTGTTGCGCCGGGTGCAGCAGGCCGGGCCGGCAGGCAAGGGGCAAGTGATCGAGCTGATCGGCTCACGCGCACTGAGTCCGCGCGACCGCTTGCTGCTGGTGCAGGTCGGCAACGAGCAGATCCTGCTCGGTCTGAGCCCCGGCACCATCACCGCGCTGCACGTGCTCAAGGAACCGGTCGACGTGCCGGCGACCAGTGAAAAAGCGACCCCGGAATTTGCCCAGCATCTGCTGAAGATTCTCGGCAAGGATCAGAAGGATACGAAGTAATGGGTGCGCTACGCATCGTCTTGACGCTGGCCCTGTTGCTGGCCGCGCCACTGGCGTTCGCCGCCGATCCGTTGTCGATCCCGGCGATCACGCTGGGCACCAACGCCGATGGCGCGCAGGAGTATTCGGTCAGTCTGCAGATCCTGCTGATCATGACCGCGCTGAGCTTCATCCCGGCGGCCGTGATTCTGATGACCAGCTTCACCCGGATCATCATCGTCTTCTCGATCCTGCGTCAGGCCCTCGGCCTGCAACAGACGCCGTCGAACCAGATCCTCACCGGCATGGCGCTGTTCCTGACCCTGTTCATCATGGCCCCGGTGTTCGACCGGGTGAACAAGGACGCGCTGCAACCGTATCTGGCGGAAACCCTTACCGCCCAGCAAGCGGTGGAGAAGGCCCAGGTGCCGATCAAGGACTTCATGCTCGCGCAGACCCGCACCAGCGATCTCGAACTGTTCATGCGTTTGTCCAAGCGCACCGACATCGCCACCCCGGATCAGGCGCCGCTGACCATTCTGGTGCCGGCGTTCGTCACTTCCGAGCTTAAAACCGCGTTCCAGATCGGCTTCATGATCTTCATTCCGTTCCTGATCATCGACCTCGTCGTGGCCAGTGTGCTGATGGCGATGGGTATGATGATGCTCTCGCCGCTGATCATCTCGCTGCCGTTCAAGATCATGCTGTTCGTGCTGGTGGATGGCTGGGCGCTGATCATCGGCACCCTGGCCAGCAGTTTTGGAGGTGTCTCGCCATGACGCCGGAAGTTGCGGTCGATATCTTTCGTGAAGCCCTTTGGCTGACCACATTGATGGTCGCGATTCTGGTGGTACCGAGCCTGTTGGTCGGCTTGTTGGTGGCGATGTTTCAGGCCGCGACCCAGATCAACGAACAGACCCTGAGCTTCCTGCCGCGTCTGCTGGTGATGCTGGTCACGTTGATCATCGGTGGTCCGTGGATCGTGCAGACGTTCATGGAATACATCATCCAGTTGTACAAAAACATCCCGATGGTCATCGGCTAAGCCATGCAATCGCTGCTTCAGCTGACCGACACCCAGATCAGTACCTGGGTGGCCTCGTTCATGTTGCCGCTGTTTCGCGTGGCATCGATGCTGATGGTCATGCCGGTGTTCGGCACCACCCTGGTGTCGCGGCGGGTGCGCCTGTATTTCGCCGTGGCCATTACCGTGGCGATTGTGCCGAGCCTGCCGCCGATGCCGCCGGTCAGCCCGCTCGACCTGAGTGGCTTGATGCTGATTGCCGAACAGATCCTGGTCGGTGCCGTGCTCGGGTTTTCCCTGCAGCTGTTTTTCCAGGCGTTTGCCGTGGCGGGGCAGATTGTCGCGATCCAGATGGGTATGGGCTTCGCCTCGATGGTCGACCCGGCCAACGGCGTCTCGGTGGCGGTGATCGGGCAGTTCTTCACTATGCTCGTCACGTTGCTGTTCCTGTCGATGAACGGCCATCTGGTGGTCTTCGAGGTGCTCACCGAGAGCTTCACCACGCTACCGGTCGGCAGCGGTCTGATGACTGTGCATTACTGGGAGCTGGCCGGCAAACTCGGCTGGGTCCTCGGTGCAGCGCTGTTGCTGGTATTGCCGGCAGTTACGGCGCTGCTGGTGGTCAACATCGCGTTTGGCGTGATGACCCGCGCCGCGCCGCAACTGAACATTTTTTCCATCGGTTTTCCGCTGACCTTGGTCCTCGGCCTGTTTATCGTCTGGGTTGGTCTGGCGGACATTCTCAATCAGTATCAGCCGCTGGCCACTGAAGCCTTGCAGCTGCTACGCGAACTGGCACGGGCGCGCTGAGTCATGGCAGAGAGCGAAAGCGGTCAGGACAAAACAGAAGACCCCACGGACAAACGCAAAAAAGATTCCCGTGAGAAGGGTGAGATTGCCCGTTCCAAAGAGCTCAACACCCTCGCCGTGATGATGGCCGGCGCCGGCGCGCTGCTGGTGTTCGGCGGCATGCTGGCCGAAGACCTGATGGAGCTGATGCGCCTGAACTTCACGCTCTCGCGCGAGGTGATCATGGATCAGGGCGCCATGGGCGCGTTTCTGTTGCAGTCCGGCCAGATGGCGCTGGTGGCGATCCAGCCGATCATGATCACCCTTTTGCTGGCGGCGCTGATCGGGCCGATATCTCTCGGTGGCTGGCTGTTTGCGGCGGGTTCCTTGGCCCCCAAGTTCAGCCGGATGAACCCGGCGGCAGGCCTCAAACGGATGTTTTCGTTCAAGGCTGTGGTCGAGCTGCTCAAGGCGCTGGCCAAGTTTCTGATTACCTTGGGTGTGGCGTTGGTGGTGTTGTCGGCGGACGTCGATGACTTGTTGCGTATCGCCCACGAGCCGCTGGAAATGGCGATCATTCACAGCGTCACGCTGGTGGGCTGGAGTACCTTGTGGCTGGCCTGCGGCCTGATCATCATTGCCGCCGTCGACGTGCCGGTGCAGCTCTGGGAAGCGCACAAGAAACTGCTGATGACCAAGCAGGAAGTGCGCGACGAGCACAAGGACCAGGAAGGTCGCCCGGAAGTCAAACAGCGCATCCGCCAGACCCAGCGCGAAATGTCCCAGCGGAGGATGATGGCGGCGATTCCCGACGCCGACGTGGTCATCACCAACCCGACCCACTACGCCGTCGCGCTCAAGTACGACTCGGAGAAGGGCGGCGCGCCGATATTACTGGCCAAGGGCAGCGACTTCCTCGCGTTGAAAATCCGCGAAATCGCCGTCGCCAACAATGTCATGCTCCTCGAATCGCCGGGGCTGGCGCGTTCGATCTATTACTCCACCGAACTCGAGCAGGAAATCCCCGGCGGACTGTATCTGGCGGTTGCTCAGGTCTTGGCTTACGTCTACCAGATCCGCCAGTACCGCGCGGGCAAGGGCAAACGGCCGGATCCGCTTAAGGATGATTTGCCGATTCCGCCGGATCTGCGTCGCGATTCCTGACGGTGCTTTGCAGCCATTGGTCTGAGATCTCCCTTCACTGTCAACTCTGACAGGTGTGCTTGCCGTGATTTTGCAGTTTGATGCAAGGTGGCGCCGCGAACCTGGTGCGGTCATGCGAGCGAGTGCAAGGGAGCACGACAATGAAAGGTATTTTCAGCAGTTATGATGAAAAAACCGGAAGCGGCACCATCACGCCGAAGCAATCGGGACGCTGTCTTTCGTTTGCCGACGCCACGGGTTTTTTTCTGACCGCCAAAGAATACCGCTTCAGCATTCCATTGGCTGATGCCTTGCAGGCGAATATCAAAGTGGGCGGCGAGGTCGAGTACGAATTGCCCAGGAACAAGAATGGAAAAGTGAAAATTCTTCGGTATTGAGCAATTGATCGCAAAGCCGCTGAAAACGGGGCGGCGGTTTTTTATGATCGTTCCCACGCGCAGCAAAGGAATGCAGCCCGGGACGCTCCGCGTCCCTTCCAAAGCCGAACGCGGAGCGTCCGTTGAGGCATTCCCACGCAGGAGCGTGGGAACGATCATCGCGTGTCGCTACTGCGGCAACTCCAGATTATCCATCACCCGATTCACCGCCAGCTCCCTGAGCATGATCAATTGCGCAATCCCCAACAGCGTCCGGCGCTGCGACGCGGGTATGAGGTGGGCGAAGTCATGGGCGATGGTTCTGGCTGAGGCGAGTGTTTCGCTGGCATCGGCCAGCAGTTCCTCGTTTTTGAAGTCGGCAGTGACGGCGTACATTCGGCGGGTTTTGCGTGGCGGTGGGGTGGAGCCAGAACGGAAAATTATCTGGGAGAAAAGGTGGTCCGTACTGAAATCCCCGGCTACCAGATCCGTCGTTACCTTGGTTCGCTCAAGAATGATTTGCCGCTGCGCCGGGCTTTCTGACGGCTACCGCCTGTCTGAAATACCCCCGTACCTGTTAGTTCTGACAGTAGACGGCCGCCGTGAAAATCGATGACATGGGTTGCGGAATTTCTCCGCAATTCACGGAGCACGATCATGGCAGAACGTATCTATCGCAAGCTTGAAGGCATGACCCTGGAGTATGTTTCGGGGCGGTTGGAGGAAAACCCGAAGGAAAACTCCATTCGGTACGAGGTCACCGTCGACATGGATCTGGACTTCACGCACTTTGTACAAATGGCCAATGCCTATATCCCGGATTATCTGGGCAATCCGGTCAACGCCATCAGACCTGAGCTGGATGGGCTGGCTTATCACTATTCCTACAACTACCTGTTCGATGCAGCCGGAAAAATCAGCGACAACCAAGCGTTGTTCGGACTCTTCAACTCGCCCAGGTATTACATGGATCAATGGGCAAACGGCCTTCATTTGCGGGTGCGTTATGGCAAACCGGAATTTGTGCAGGTCGGGCGCAAGCTGCGCGTGACTGCACGCAAAGACTTCCGACCGCTGGATGACACTAGCCAGATCGAAATCGGTGATTTGCCGGTCCTCCAGTTTCATTGGGCGCTCAATCTGCTGCAAAGTGACCTGACAGTCCCAGGACTCATTGCGCCAGCGACCAAGGTCGTGCTGATGTACATGGATGAGGACTTCGTTGAGGTCGAAGGTGAGCAACTTTTCCGGGGTACGCGGTACATCAATGGCAAGCAACTGAGCTTCGGCAATATTGCACCCAAGCAGATTCTGACTGCGCAGTAACCCGGGTAAAAAACCGCCGCCCCGATTCAACGGAGCAGCGGTTTTTTTATGCCTGAAGACACGTGTCGGCTGTGAGGTCGCCTTCGCGGACAAGCCCGCTCCCACCTGTTCGTCGGTGGATCATGGATATGTGAACGGCGCAGATCCCTGTGGGAGCGGGCTTGCCCGCGAAGACGTCAGCAGCCACTACGCCTTATTCAGAGCTTGTCGCGGATCCTTGCTACTGCGGCAACTCCAGATTATCCATCACCCGATTCACCGCCAGTTCGCCGAGCATGATCAGTTGCGCGATCCCCAACAGCGTCCTGCGCTGCGACGCGGGTATGAGGTGGGCGAAGTCATGGGCGATGGTTCTGGCGGAGGCGAGTGTTTCGCTGGCATCGGCCAGCAGTTCCTCGTTTTTGAAGTCGGCGGTGACGGCGTACATCCGGCGGGTCTTGCGCGGTGGCGGCGTGGAGCCAGGTGGGCAGAGGTAGTGATCGAGGGCGCGGTCGGCGGCTTCGTGGAGTTTTTTTGAATCGAGGGATTCGTAGGGGGAGGTGGGGTCGGTTTCGGGTGGGTTTGGCGTTGGTTTGATCATGGTGAAGCTCCTGAGTTTATGGAGCCACTCTTTCCCTGTCGCTAAACAGGTGAAGGTGGCAGCTGTACGCAGGTTAGCGAACCGGTCTCAGGCACACCGGTAGACCCAAAGGTCTCCCGCATACAGCCGCCATAACGTAATTGCGGGCGAAGAGTCCCACAACGAAGCCACGAACGCTGATGCACTGAGTTGGTCCGAGTCGCTAAACCCGATCGCTGATTCGTCAGCGACCGATCCACAATAGAACCCGACCCCAAAGCGCACAAGCCGGCGGATTCTGGCGTAGCTGTAGGCAACGGCGCAAGGATGTGTAGCCTTGAAGGCGTGTCTGGAGGTGTCTTTTAAACACTTGAGTTTAAAAGGCAAGGAATCGGGCGACTGTCTGGTTGGAAACGTGGTCTGTCCCTGATATCGCTAAAAACATATTGCGCACTTGTCAGGGTGCGGCACTTCAATTCCGCTTTCGGACGTATGAGCGGTGAAGGGGGCAACGTATTGCCACGAAGGCCCGTTTTTTTGAATATAGCTTATCCAGTAACCTCCGCCTGGACCTGTGTAAGGCACTGGTTGATACCCGGTTAGGATCTCGAAGAGACGAATGGTGCCGTTGACCGGGTCGAATCTGGCAAATAGTGCGAGGTCATTTCCATTAATCACTGTTCCTCCTACTGATACTCGCCAATTGTAGGCTCCGCGGTCAGAAAGACCTGTAGTGTTCACTCGAGGCTTGAATACATTGCTTACCTTAACTTCGAAACTACCCGAACGGTTGAGGCTGTCAGTCACAATGATCCGTGTGTTCCCGTTCCACTCGCTTCTTACGCATCCCTTTGAATCAACTGACGCTGTTGCACTGCTTTCGGAACGGAAAGTATAGGGCGGGGCACCACTAGTAGGATGGCGAATGGCGAAGGTTCCGACGGGATCAATTTCAGTGCGAGGCCAATTAAGCCCCGTGCCATCAATAGACAAGCAGCGACCAGATAAAACGAGAGTAGATGTATCTATAACGAATGGCGGCGCTACGGTCAGTGTTCTGGCAGCCGACACGACGCCGGAACCGTACAACGCCTTAGCGGTAAAACTGTGTACTGCCACAGCCAAGCCATCGGCGAGCAACGTCCAGTCACCGATTGTGGCATCTGCATTGGCCTGACCTTTGGAGGCAGTGCCGTCAAAGATTTCGACCTTCTGGCCTTTGGCTGCGACGCCGCTGAGAGTTACGGCAGTTTCTACTGTGCTCCCGCCTTGAGGGATTTCGACGTCGCTGGGTGAGCCTTTGACCGAGGTTATGGTTGGTGCTGAGTCTGCCGCCACCGTCAAATTCCGCACATTCGAATACAACGGATTACTCGGATAACAGGCCTCGGCGTACAGCCGCCGCGCGCCGAGTGGCACGGTAATCGGAAGTTCCCAGATACCTGTCGTTCCGTTGGCGGTCGCGGTTCCCCTTGTGGCCGAGCCGGAACCGGTGCCGTCACGGATATTGATCTGCTGACCCAGGCTCGCGGTTCCTTTAAGTGTCAGCTCGGTACTGACCGTCGTTGTGCCTTCCAGCACTTCCACATTGCTGGCGTCCCATACATTGCTCAGCGTTGGCACAACTACGGCCGTGACGATCAACGTTCTGGCAGCCGAGGAGGCCCCCGAACCGTATAACGCCCTGGCGGTAAAACTGTGCGGCGCGACGCTCAGGCCGGTGACGGCCAATGTCCAGATCCCGGTTGCTGAATCGGCGGTCGGTTCACCTTTGGACGTTGTGCCGTCAAGCACGCTGACTTTCTGGCCTTTGGCGGCACTACCGGTCAAGGTCACGGCCGTTTCGACGATGATTGCGCCCTCGATAACTTCATCACCGCTGGGCGATCCAGTGACCAAAGTGATGCTCGGCGTCACATCTTCGATGGCCCTGATCGTATAAACCTTCACCGGCGCATCAATCGCCTCAGCCTCCTCACGACTCAACGTCAACGCCGCTTTGAAATGCAATTCCAGCCGACTGCCATCCGCCAGGTCCTTGATGGCGTTGTACGCCAGCGTATGTGTGTATTGACCGCTGTTGAACCAGTTTTGATTAACGTAGGAAGACGGCCACGGCCATACCACGTGATGGAAGGCATCGCCGTTATTCTTCGTACCTTTGAGGTTCAGTCCTACCCGATGATTGGCGGCTATAAACGCCCAGACGCCAGCGAGAATCGTTGCGCCCAACGTCACCTTCGTCAGATCCAGCACCGTGCCATCGGCTTGTTCAATGCTGATTTTGTCCAGCTCTGTCGCAGGCAGCGGCGTGACGCTGACGGTCAAAGGCAAAGATGGAGTTGTCTGGCCTGCCGTGACTTCGTAGCTGAGTGTGAAGGTTTTGGTTTCATTGCCGATGTTGGCTGCGATGGCTGTGGCGGGAATCAGGAACTCGACGCTGCCGCTGGCAACGCCTTGTTTGGCCGGGATGTCCGGTGAGCCGACGCCGGGCGTGCCCGCCATGGTCAGTTTGATATTGTGTTTTTCATTCATGCCGGTGTAGGCCACGACCACGCGGGCACCCGCTTGGGCGTCGAGTGGCGCCAGGGTCACGCTGGCACCATTGCCGGTGGCTTCCGGCATCTGTGGCAATGGCAAGGGGTTTTCCAGCGCCACCCCGACACTGAACTCCAACGGCTCGGCATAACTCGTCCCACCGGCCGCACGCTTGATTTCGTACCTGGCGATCACCGTCCCGCCTTCATTGCCCTTGATCACCTCGGCCGGGATGTTGAACGGTACTTCCTTACCGGCGGTGAATTCGTTCAGCTTGATCGAGTCGGGGTATTCGCCGGTGATCGAGCCGATCCAGAACATGAAGACTTCATCGCCTTTGACCGTTTCGGTGTACGGCACGGTCAGGGTTGTGCCGGCGGTGTCGGCTGGCAGAACGCCGTCCACCACGCCGTCCACCACGCCGGCCACCACCGGTTCGGGCAGTTCCAGGCGTGGTTCGCCGACTTGCAGGATGTCGGTGTGGATCGACTCGCGAATGGCGCGGGTAGCCTCGAACGGGTTCAGTGTGGCGAGCACTGCGTCGGCGATCAGTTGCTGATAATAGAACTCGGCCGTGCCACCGTTGACCGGGGCCAGGTGTTTGCCGTCGATGTTGTACAACAACGGTTTCGCCGCAACGATGTCGTTGCGGGTGATGAGGCGAAGAGGCAAGTCAGGCAGGTAAGGTTTGAGACCAGGCGTGGTGCCGAGCATGAATATCTTGAGAACCTGGCCTTCGGCAAAGGATTTGTCGAAGGGGATCTCGAGACGCACCTGGGCCAGCGTCGGGTCCAGCGCCCCGGAGTCCTCGTCCAGCATGATCGGCGCGGCCAGCCGCTGGACTTCGCCGATGGCGCGGATGAATTGGCTTTTGGATTTCAGATCTTTGGAACCGTCGGCTTTTTTCAGGCGGTATGACAAGGTGATCTGCGACTTGGCCAACTGGCGCAGCACGGCGTTGGGGGCCTTGATTTCAATAATGCTCGGCACGCTGGTCAACGCCGCGCCTTCTACTTCCAGATCAATCGGCGCACCTTCGACCGGCGTGCCCTTGATCTTGATGAACGGGATGTCACCGATTTTGAAGTTGGTCGTGTCTGTGGCGATAATTTGCACGGTGCCGTCAGCGTCACCCAGTTGGTCGACATCCAGCACGTTGTTCAGCGTTTCCTTGAGCAACGGCGCGATCAGCCGGGTCGCATCAACGGCCACTACCACACGCTGTTCGGGGCTCCAGTCCTCGGAACGGTTGAAGACCTTGTCGTACACCTCGAACACCACGGCTACGCCGGGAAACTCTGCATCACCGGCGTCGGTGATGAAGTCTTTTTCGATTTTCACGATGATCGGCGTCTTGCCTTCGGCCTGTTCCTGAGTCAGCGGTTCACTGAGCACGAAGATCCCGCCCCAACTCACGCGACAAATATCGCCGGCTGCGGCGTAGGGATAGGGGGGTGTGCCGTCGGCCTTGCCAATGCTGATCTTCACGCCTTTTTCCGCAATCTCCTTGTCGATGCCACCGTCAAGAATGTCTTGGGGAATGATCATGATCAGCTTGGAATGCCCGCCGTCACCGTTTTCGTCATGGCCGCCCGGGCGCGTCAGCTTGACCAGCACCTGCATGACTTCAGACGGTTGATCCGTGCCGCCCAACGGCTTGACGACATAGGACACCGCGAACTGACCATCGACCATGTGCCGGGAAGGCACGAACATGCGCAATTGCGTGCCGACCTCATCCTTGAGGACGGTCTTGCCCCCCGCGTCCAGCCCGGTGCCCCAAAAGATCGTCAACCTGTCGCCGCTCGCCATATTCCCCCATGGTCCGGCCTGGCACTGCAGGCCATGCAGGGGAAAGTTGCCCAGCGCGGCGGCGATGTTGATGCCCCAGATATCGGGATCCGTCGACACCGGGTCCTTGCTGCGACCCGGGATGCCGAGTTCCGCGAGTAGCAGGGGTTTGTTGGGGCTGGCCATGGCAACGACTCCGGGCGGGAAAGTGACGGAGTGATTGAACGGCTAAAAGCGAGATTGCGCACCTGTCAGATCTGACAGGTGGCGACGAGTGGTCATTGGCGCGAGACTGAAAAGCCAAAGATCGCAAAAGCGGAAAGCGTGGTCTGGCCTGTTTAGCCCGGCAACTCCAGATTATCCATCACCCGATTCACCGCCAGCTCCCCGAGCATGATCAATTGCGCAATCCCCAGCAGCGTCCTGCGCTGCGACGCCGGTATCAGATGGCCGAAGTCATGGGCGATGGTTCTGGCTGAGGCGAGTGTTTCGCTGGCGTCGGCCAGCAGTTCTTCATTTTTGAAGTCGGTGGTGACTGCGTACATTCGGCGGGTTTTGCGTGGCGGTGGGGTGGAGCCGGGTGGGCAGAGGTAGTGATCGAGGGCGCGCTCGGCGGCGTCGTTGAGTTTTTTTGAATCGAGGGATTCGTAGGGGGAGGTGGGGTCGGTTTCGGGTGGGTTGGGTGTTGGTTTGATCATGGTGAAGCTCCTGGAGTCGTTGGAGCTGCCAGCGTTCGCTGCGAGACGAATGAGGGTGGCAGCTATACGCGGGTCGCAGACCGGGACTCTAGAACCGGCAGACCCGAAGGTCTCCCACGTACAGCCGCCATAAGCAAAGCGGATGTTGTGCGTCCAGAGATCGACGGGCTGCGAGACCCGATCGCTGATTCGTCAGCGACCAATTCACAATAGAACCCGACCCCAAGGCGCACAAGCCGGAGGATTCTGGCTTGACTGTAGGCAATGGCGCAAGGATTTGTAGCCTTGAAGGCGTGTCCTGAAGTGTCTTTTAAACACCAGAGTTTAATAGGCACTTTGTGCTGACTTCACTGGCCCCTTCGCGAGCAGGCTCGCTCCCACATTTGGATTGCATTCCACTCCAATATTTGGAATGCATTTCCCCTGTGGGAGCGAGCCTGCTCGCGAAGGGGGATCCCGGTCAGCAGAAAATTCACGGTCAAAACCCCTCTGTTTAAATTCCAGGCAAAAGTTGGAAAGCTTCTTGCAGTACCCGCCGTGAGCCCGCTCTGGGCGTCAAAAGTTTGCTTTAAAGGAACGGGGAAAACCGGTGGATCGCTCTCAGTTATTCAACACTGCTCGCACGAATGTTGCCGACCTCAGTCGAGGCAATCTGGGCGTGCCGTTGTTGCTGCTGGTTATGTTGGCAATGATGATGTTGCCGATTCCGCCGTTCCTGCTCGACGTGTTTTTCACCTTCAACATCGCGCTGTCGATCGTCGTCCTGCTGGTCTGCGTGTATGCGCTGCGGCCGCTGGATTTCGCCGTGTTCCCGACGATTCTGCTGGTCGCGACGTTGCTGCGGCTGGCGTTGAACGTGGCCTCGACGCGGGTGGTGATGCTCCACGGTCAGGACGGCCACGCCGCTGCCGGTAAGGTGATTCAGGCCTTCGGTGAGGTGGTGATCGGCGGTAACTACGTGGTCGGTATCGTGGTCTTCGCGATCCTGATGATCATCAACTTTGTCGTGGTCACCAAAGGTGCCGGGCGGATTTCCGAGGTGAGCGCGCGTTTCACCCTCGATGCGATGCCCGGCAAACAAATGGCGATCGACGCCGACCTCAACGCCGGTCTGATCGACCAGAACCAGGCCAAGGCACGCCGTCAGGAAGTCGCCCAAGAGGCCGAGTTCTACGGTTCGATGGACGGTGCCAGCAAGTTCGTCCGTGGTGACGCCATCGCTGGCCTGCTGATTCTGTTCATCAACCTCATCGGCGGCATGGCCGTCGGTATCTTCCAGCACAACATGAGCTTCGGCGATGCGGGCAAGGTTTACGCCTTGCTGACCATCGGTGACGGTTTAGTGGCGCAATTGCCATCACTGTTGTTATCGACAGCGGCAGCGATCATGGTGACCCGTGCTTCCGGTTCGGAAGACATGGGCAAGCAGATCAATCGCCAGATGTTCGCCTCGCCGAAAGCGCTGGCAGTGGCGGCCGGTCTGATGGCGGTCATGGGCCTGGTGCCGGGCATGCCGCACTTCTCGTTCCTGACCATGGCCGCGCTGGCCGCTGGCGGCGCGTACCTGTTCTGGAAGAAGCAGAACGTGGCCAAGGTCGTGGCGCTGGAAGAGGTCAAGCGCCAGCAGGAACTGCTGCCGTCGCCGGCTCGCGCCATGGAAACCAAGGAGCTGGGCTGGGACGACGTGACGCCAATCGACATGATCGGTCTGGAAGTCGGTTATCGCCTGATCCCGCTGGTGGATCGCAACCAGGGCGGGCAGTTGCTGGCGCGGATCAAGGGTGTGCGCAAGAAACTCTCGCAGGATCTGGGCTTCCTCATGCCGACCGTGCACATCCGCGACAACCTCGATCTGGCGCCAAGCGCCTATCGCCTGACCCTGATGGGGGTGATCCTCGCCGAAGCCGAGATCTATCCGGATCGCGAACTGGCGATCAACCCGGGCCAGGTCTACGGCACGCTCAACGGTATCAACGCCAAAGATCCGGCTTTCGGCCTGGAAGCGGTGTGGATCGAAATCAGCCAGCGCGCGCAGGCACAATCGCTCGGTTACACCGTGGTCGACGCCAGCACCGTGGTTGCGACGCACTTGAACCAGATTCTGTACAAGCACTCCAGTGAGCTGATCGGCCACGAAGAAGTGCAGCAACTCATGCAATTGCTGGCCAAAAGCTCGCCGAAACTGGCTGAAGAGCTGGTGCCGGGCGTGGTCACGTTGTCGCAGTTGCTCAAAGTGCTGCAAGCGCTGCTCGCCGAACACGTACCTGTGCGCGATATCCGCAGCATCGCCGAAGCCATCGCCAACAACGCCGCGAAGAGTCAAGATACCGCCGCGCTGGTGGCTGCTGTGCGGGTCGGCGTATCGCGCGCCATCGTCCAAAGCATTGTAGGCACTGAGTCCGAGCTGCCTGTGATCACCTTGGAACCAAGGTTGGAACAAATATTGCTCAATAGTCTGCAGAAGGCAGGACAAGGCTCGGAAGAGGGCGTTCTGCTGGAGCCAAGCATGGCCGAGAAGCTGCAGCGTTCGCTCATCGAAGCGGCGCAGCGTCAGGAAATGCAAGGTCAGCCGGTGATCCTTTTGGTCGCTGGCCCGATCCGCGCGATGCTCTCGCGCTTTGGCCGCCTCGCAGTCCCTGGGCTGCATGTGCTGGCCTACCAGGAAATACCGGACAACAAGCAAGTGACCATCGTTGCGACAGTAGGGCCCAACGGCTGAGGTAGTGGTTTATGCAAGTTAAGCGTTTCTTTGCCGCCGATATGCGTCAGGCCATGAAGCTGGTTCGTGATGAGCTGGGCGCTGATGCCGCCATCATTGGCAACCGCCGCATTGCTGGCGGTGTCGAGCTGACGGCGGCACTGGATTACAAATTGTCGGCGCTGGCGCCACGGGTTCCGAACATGGAACTCGAAGACGAGCTGCGCAAGACCCAGTCGCGCATCGTCACCGCCCAGGCCGAACTGAGCCTGCGTGGCGAAGCCGACGGCAACAGCAATCGCCAGATCTTCGCCGGGCTGCCGTTGACCGCTGGCCTGCCGCTGACTGCCGCTGAACCGCTGAGCGAGCCGACTTACGCTGCTCCAGCGCGTCCGGCCCCGGCGCCTGCGCAGTCTTCTGGCGGCGTTGATCCGCGTGCACTGGATTCGATGCGCTTTGAATTGAACAGCCTGCGCGAGCTGATGGAAGTTCAGCTCGGCACCCTGGCCTGGAATCAGCTGCAAGGCAGCCGTCCGGCGCAAGCCAACCTGTATCGCCGTCTGCAACGTATCGGTCTGTCCGGTCCGTTGTCGCGCGATCTGCTGGCGATGATCACTGACATCGAAGAGCCGCGTCAGGCCTGGCGCATGCTGCTTGCGCACCTGGCGCGGATGATTGCCGTACCGGAAGTCGAGCCGCTGGAAGAGGGCGGTGTGATTGCCATGGTCGGCCCGGCCGGCATGGGCAAGACCACGACTCTCGCCAAGCTTGCCGCGCGTTATGTGCTGAAATACGGCGCGCAGAATGTCGCGCTGGTGAGCATGGACAGCTTCCGCATCGGCGCTCAGGAACAACTGAAGACACTGGGGCGGATTCTCAATGTGCCAGTGACCCACGTCGATCCGGGCCAGTCGCTGGTGCAGGCACTGGATCCACTGCTACGCAAACGCGTGGTATTGATCGATACTGCCGGCCTGCAAGCCAGCGATCCGGCGCTGCGCATGCAGCTCGAAAGTCTGGCCGGGCGTGGCATCCGTTCAAAAAATTATCTGGTCTTGGCAACCACCAGCCAGAAACAGGTTCTAACCGCCGCTTATCACAGTTACAAGCGTTGCGGGCTTGCCGGCTGCATCCTGACTAAACTGGATGAAACGGCCAGCCTTGGCGAAGTGTTGAGCCTGGCGATCAGTCATGAATTGCCGGTCGCGTACCTGACCGATGGCCCACGGATTCCGGATGATTTGCATCTGCCGCGCCGTCATCAATTGGTCAGCCGCGCCGTCAGCGTGCAAATGCAGGAAGAACCCAGCGAAGAAGCCATGGCTGACATGTTCGCTGATATCTATCACAGCCCGACCAAGCAGGTAGGCTGAGGTATTCATGAACAGTTTTTGTACCTACATCGATGGTCTGCCATGCATTGTTCCGGTTGTGAACGCGCAGCCAGTAATGTGGCCTCCGTCTATGCAAGACAAGGTAAAGAAATAACATGGGCAGCATGCATCCCGTACAGGTGATCGCGGTGACCGGCGGCAAAGGTGGCGTCGGCAAGACTAACGTGTCAGTGAACTTGTCTCTGGCGCTGGCAGAGCTTGGCCGTCGGGTCATGCTGCTGGACGCCGATCTGGGACTGGCGAACGTCGACGTTTTGTTGGGTCTGACCCCTAAACGCACATTGGCCGACGTGATCGAAGGCCGCTGCGAATTGCGCGACGTGCTGTTGCAAGGCCCCGGAGGCATTCGCATCGTCCCGGCCGCGTCCGGCACGCAGAGCATGGTGCACCTGAGCCCGGCGCAACATGCCGGTCTGATTCAGGCGTTCAGCGACATCGGCGACAATCTCGACGTACTGGTGATCGACACCGCTGCGGGTATTGGTGACTCGGTAGTCAGTTTCGTACGCGCCGCGCAAGAAGTGTTGCTGGTGGTCTGCGACGAGCCGACCTCGATCACCGACGCCTACGCGCTGATCAAATTGCTCAACCGCGATTACGGCATGAACCGCTTCCGCGTCCTCGCCAACATGGCGCAGAGCCCGCAGGAAGGGCGCAACCTGTTCGCCAAGTTGACCAAGGTCACGGATCGCTTCCTTGACGTGGCCCTACAATACGTCGGCGCCGTGCCTTACGACGAAAGCGTGCGTAAAGCGGTGCAGAAGCAGCGTGCGGTGTACGAAGCCTTCCCGCGTTCCAAGTGCGCACTGGCGTTCAAGGCGATCGCGCAGAAGGTCGACACCTGGCCGCTGCCCGCCAATCCGCGTGGCCACCTTGAGTTTTTCGTCGAGCGCCTCGTGCAGCAAACGGCAGGGCCCGTGCTATGACCGCAAGCGGTATGAACTACTACAAGAAGTCGGCACGTGACGCGCAGTACGAACTGATCGAGCGTTACGCGCCCCTGGTCAAACGCATTGCCTACCACTTGCTGGCACGCTTGCCGGCGAGTGTGCAGGTCGAAGACCTGATCCAGGCCGGGATGATCGGCCTGCTCGAAGTCTCGACCAAATATGACGCCAGCAAAGGCGCCAGTTTCGAAACGTACGCGGGCATTCGAATCCGCGGCGCGATGCTCGACGAAGTGCGCAAAGGGGACTGGGCGCCACGCTCGGTTCACCGCAATACCCGTATGGTCAGCGACGCAATTCGCTCAATTGAAGCTAAAACCGGCCGTGACGCTAAAGATCACGAGGTTGCGGCCGAACTCCAATTGAGTCTCGACGATTACTACGGGATTTTGAATGACACCTTGGGCAGCCGCCTGTTCAGTTTCGACGACCTGCTGCAGGACGGCGAACACGAAGGGCTGCACGAGGATGGCGCGAGTGCTCATCTTGAGCCGTCACGCGATCTGGAAGATGAACGTTTCCAGGCTGCGTTGGCGGACGCGATTGCCAATTTGCCGGAGCGTGAGCGACTGGTGTTGGCGCTGTACTACGACGAAGAGCTGAACCTCAAGGAGATCGGTGAAGTCCTTGGCGTCAGTGAATCGCGGGTCAGCCAGTTACACAGCCAGTGCGCGGCCCGTTTGCGGGGGCGTTTGGGGGAGTGGCGAGCGCGCTGAAGGCAGTGTGGGGACACTGCGAACGAGGCTGGTGCGGTGATGAACGGCACCGGTCTTGCTCTGTTGTGCTCCAGACAGTCTTCGAGTGCTGCGCCGATTGATTGAAGTGGCGCGTCCAGGTGCTGGGCGCGTTTAAGACTGCTTGGAGGTCGAATTGAACAAAGACATGAAAATCCTCATCGTTGATGACTTCTCAACGATGCGGCGGATCATCAAGAACCTGCTGCGTGATCTTGGGTTCACCAACACCGTCGAGGCTGACGATGGCGTCACTGCCATTCCGGTGCTCAACAGCGGCAGCATCGACTTTCTGGTAACGGACTGGAACATGCCGGGCATGACCGGTATCGACCTGCTGCGTCACGTGCGTGCCGATGAAAAACTCAAGCACTTGCCGGTGTTGATGGTGACGGCTGAAGCCAAGCGCGAGCAGATCATTGAAGCCGCTCAGGCCGGTGTAAACGGCTACGTAGTCAAACCTTTCACGGCTCAGGCGTTGAAAGACAAAATCGAGAAGATTTTCGAACGCATCGGCTGATGAACGCGCGGGGGAGCTATGGAGCATAACGAATCTTCACAGGGCGATTTCGAGTCGACCCTGAAAAAACACGCGGTCGAACTGGTCGAAAGCCTTGAAAAAGGCAGGTTCGGTGACGCTGTGCAACTGATCCATGAGCTCAATCAGACCCGTGACCGTGGCCTGTACCAGGAAGTGGGCAAGCTCACACGTGAACTGCACAGTGCGATCGTCAACTTCCAGATCGACCCGAACATGCCGCAGGCCGAGGAAGTGTCGCAAATCACCGACGCCACCGAACGCCTGGGCTATGTGGTCAAGCTGACAGAGGCCGCGGCCAACCGCACCATGGATCTGGTGGAAAGCGCCACACCGGTGGTCAATGGTCTGGCTGACGAAGCCCAGACTTTGAGCGCCGATTGGGGTCGCTTCATGCGTCGCGAGGTCGGGGCTGAAGAGTTCCGCGAACTGGCGCGCCGGGTCGACGGTTTTCTGTCACGCAGCAGCACGGACAACCGTGCGGTGTCGAGCAATCTCAACGACATCCTGCTGGCCCAGGATTACCAGGACCTGACCGGTCAGGTGATCAAGCGTGTGACCCAACTGGTCACCGAAGTCGAAAGCAATTTGCTCAAACTCGTGCTCATGGCCAGTCAGGTTGACCGCTTTGCGGGCATCGAACATGACCGCGCCGCGATGCTTGCAGAAAAAGATCCACAAAAACATCTCTCGCAGGGTGAAGGTCCGCAGATTCATGCCGATAAACGAGAAGACGTTGTGTCCGGTCAGGACGATGTGGACGATTTGTTATCCAGCCTTGGATTCTAGTGTTTTGGAATTTTAGGTTTTTTGGGTTTTTAGACCTGTAGGAGCACCCCATTAATGAGCTTCGGCGCCGATGAAGAGATCCTTCAGGATTTCCTGGTTGAGGCCGGCGAGATTCTTGAGCAACTGTCCGAACAACTGGTCGAGCTGGAAAGCCGCCCGGATGACGCAGATCTGCTCAACGCAATTTTTCGCGGTTTCCACACTGTAAAAGGGGGCGCCGGCTTCCTTCAGCTCAATGAGCTGGTGGAGTGCTGTCACATCGCCGAAAACGTGTTCGACATCCTGCGCAAGGGTGAGCGTCGCGTTGATGCAGAACTGATGGACGTTGTCCTCGAAGCGCTGGACGCGGTGAACAGCATGTTCACTGAGGTTCGTGAGCGTGCGCCGATCACCGCTGCCACCCCGGAACTGCTGGCCGCCCTGGCGCGTCTGGCCGAACCGCAATCGGCGGACGAAGCCCCGGCTTCGCCAGTGGCCGAGATGATCGAAGAGCTGGTCGTCGAAGGCGACTCGTCGGGCGACATCACCGATAACGAATTCGAACAGCTGCTGGATTCGCTGAACGCCGTCAAGGCCGAAGCCGAAGCCCCGGCCGCTGCTGCACCTGCGCAAACTGCCAATGAAGCAGCGAGCGATGAAATCACCGATGCCGAGTTCGAGTCGTTGCTCGATCAGTTGCACGGCAAAGGCCAGTTCGCGGTGGACGCAGTTGCACCAGCGGTGGCAGCCCCTGCGGCACCGGCCAAGGGCGACAGCTCTGACATCACCGACGACGAATTCGAAGCCCTGCTCGATCAGTTGCACGGCAAGGGCAACTTTGCCGTCGATGCGCTGGAGTCGGCGATTGCTTCGGCACCGGCGCCGGCTGCTCCAGCGGCCGCCGCTGCCGGCAGTGATCTGATCAGCGATCACGAGTTCGAATCGCTGCTCGACGAATTGCACGGTAAAGGCAAGTTCTCCGAAGTCGGCACCGCTGCTGCTGGCAGTGCTTCGACCGTCGCCACGCCTGCCGCCAAGGCACCGGCCGCTGCTGCAGCGCCCAAGGCTGCCGCCAAGCCTGAGCCGAAAGCCGAAGCGCCAAAACCGGCTGCCGCTGCTGCACCGGCCCCGGCCCGTGCTGCGCCGACACCGCCACCGGAAAAACCGGCGAGCGAAGCCGAAACCACTGTGCGCGTTGACACGGCACGTCTCGACGAAATCATGAACATGGTCGGCGAGCTGGTGCTGGTGCGTAACCGTCTGGTGCGTCTGGGCCTGAACAGCGGCGATGAAGCCATGCAAAAGGCAGTGTCTAACCTCGATGTGGTCACGGCTGACTTGCAGACCGCCGTAATGAAGACGCGGATGCAGCCGATCAAGAAGGTCTTCGGGCGCTTCCCGCGTCTGGTTCGAGATCTGGCGCGGCAGTTGAAGAAAGAGATCAACCTGGAACTGGTGGGCGAAGAAACCGACCTCGACAAAAACCTTGTCGAGGCCCTGGCCGACCCGCTGGTCCACTTGGTGCGCAACGCGGTCGACCACGGCATCGAGTCGCCGGAAGAACGCGAAGCGTCGGGCAAGGCCCGTGGCGGTCGTGTTGTTCTGGCGGCCGAGCAAGAGGGCGACCATATCCTGCTGTCGATTTCCGATGACGGCAAAGGCATGGACCCGAACGTCCTGCGCGCCATCGCGGTTAAACGCGGGGTGATGGACAAGGACGCGGCCGATCGCCTGAGCGATACCGAGTGCTACAACCTGATTTTCGCCCCGGGTTTCTCGACCAAGACCGAGATCTCCGACGTCTCCGGCCGTGGTGTCGGCATGGACGTGGTGAAGACCAAGATTTCCCAGCTCAACGGTTCGATCAACATCTACTCGACCAAGGGCCAAGGCTCGAAGATCGTCATCAAGGTGCCGCTGACCCTCGCGATCATGCCAACCCTGATGGTCATGCTCGGCAATCAGGCGTTTGCGTTCCCGTTGGTCAACGTCAACGAAATCTTCCACCTCGACCTGTCGACCACCAACGTCGTCGACGGCCAGGAAGTGGTGATCGTGCGGGACAAGGCGCTGCCGTTGTTCTACCTCAAGCGCTGGCTGGTCAGCTCCGCCGCTCACGAAGAGCAGCGTGAAGGCCACGTGGTGATCCTTTCGGTGGGCACCCAGCGGATCGGCTTCGTCGTCGATCAACTGGTCGGCCAGGAGGAAGTGGTCATCAAGCCATTGGGCAAAATGCTGCAGGGCACTCCGGGCATGTCCGGCGCCACCATCACCGGTGACGGCCGCATCGCGCTGATTCTCGATGTTCCAAGCATGCTCAAGCGTTACGCCGCACGGCGTATTTGAATCCGGGGCGGCGGGGCGACAACGTCCCGCCGCACCTAATGGAGTGTTTATGGCAGTCAAAGTCCTGGTGGTGGACGATTCGGGTTTTTTCCGCCGCCGCGTCTCGGAAATTCTATCTGCGGATCCGAGCATTCAGGTGGTCGGCACTGCAACCAACGGTAAAGAGGCGATCGATCAGGCGCTGGCACTCAAGCCGGACGTGATCACCATGGACTACGAGATGCCGATGATGGATGGCATCACGGCAGTGCGGCACATCATGCAGCGCTGCCCGACCCCGGTGTTGATGTTCTCCTCGCTGACCCACGAAGGCGCCCGGGTCACTCTGGACGCGCTGGATGCCGGCGCGGTGGATTTCCTGCCGAAGAATTTCGAAGACATCTCGCGCAATCCCGAGAAGGTCAAGCAATTGCTGTGCGAGAAGGTGCATAGCATCTCGCGCAGTAATCGTCGTTTCAGTGCTTACAGCGCACCGGCTCCCGTTGCTGCCCCAGCACCGACGCCTGCTCCGGCGCCGTCGAGTTTCGGCAGCCACAGCAGCAGTCACAGCACCAGCGTGCCGGCACGTCCGGCTCCAGCGCCGGCACCGACTCGCGCCCCGGCCGCCAGCGCTTCGTCGCCCGCGCCGAAACGCAAAGCTTACAAACTGGTTGCCATCGGTACTTCGACGGGCGGCCCGGTGGCCCTGCAACGCGTGCTGACTCAGTTGCCGGCGAATTTCCCGGCGCCGATCGTGTTGATCCAGCACATGCCGGCGGCATTCACCAAGGCCTTCGCCGAACGTCTCGACAAGCTGTGCCGCATCAGCGTCAAGGAAGCCGAGGATGGTGACATCCTGCGTCCGGGCCTGGCGTTGCTGGCACCGGGTGGCAAGCAAATGATGATCGACGGCCGTGGCGCGGTGAAAATCCTCCCGGGCGACGAGCGTCTGAACTACAAGCCATGCGTGGACATCACCTTCGGTTCGGCGGCGAAATCCTACGGCGACAAAGTTCTGGCGGTGGTGTTGACCGGCATGGGCGCTGACGGCCGTGAAGGCGCGCGTCTGCTCAAGCAGGGCGGCAGCGCGGTGTGGGCACAAGATGAGGCAAGCTGCGTGATCTACGGCATGCCGATGGCCATCGTCAAAGCTGACCTCGCCGACGCGGTGTACAGCCTCGACGACATCGGCAAACACATTGTCGAGGCGTGTATCTGATGGATGTTTTAAGCCTTATCGGGATCATCATGGCGTTCGTCGCCATCATCGGTGGTAACTACCTTGAGGGTGGTCACCTCGGTGCGCTGGCCAACGGCCCGGCGGCATTGATCGTACTGGGCGGCACCATCGGTGCCGCACTGCTGCAATCGCCGATGAGCGCGTTCAAACGCGCCATGCAGATCCTCGCCTGGATTCTGTTTCCGCCACGGGTCGATCTGGCCGGTGGCATCGATCGCGTCGTCAACTGGAGCCTCACCGCGCGCAAGGAAGGCTTGCTTGGTCTGGAAGGCGTGGCCGATGCCGAACCCGACAACTACTCGCGCAAAGGCCTGCAATTGTTGGTCGACGGCGCCGAGCCGGAAGCGATCCGCAGCATCCTCGAGGTGGATTTCTACACCCAGGAAGCCCGCGATATCGAAGCAGCGAAAGTCTTTGAAAGCATGGGCGGCTACGCGCCAACCATCGGTATCATCGGTGCGGTGATGGGCCTGATCCACGTGATGGGCAACCTCGCCGATCCGACGCAACTGGGCAGCGGCATCGCCGTCGCCTTCGTCGCGACCATTTACGGCGTCGCCAGTGCCAACCTGGTGTTGCTGCCAATCGCCGCCAAGCTGAAGTCAATCGCGTTGCGGCAGTCGCGTTATCGCGAAATGTTGTTGGAAGGGATCCTGTCGATCGCCGAAGGTGAAAACCCTCGCTCCATTGAGTTGAAGCTGCAAGGCTTCATGGACTAAGGGAATAACCTCATGGCTCGTCGCAGGCATCAGGAAGAACACGTCAATCACGAGCGCTGGCTCGTGTCCTACGCGGATTTCATCACGCTGTTGTTCGCGTTCTTCGTGGTGATGTACTCGATTTCGTCGATCAACGAAGGCAAGTACAAGGAAATTTCCGAAGCGCTGGTCGGTGTCTTCAAAGACTCCGACCGCGCGCTCAAACCGATCCAGATCGGCGACGAACGGCCGAAAACCGTGACACCGGCCAAGCCGCTGGTCAAGGACGCCGAGCAGATCGATGCCGGTATCGCCGGCGCCAGCGATCCGTTGAAAAGCATCGCCGATGACATCAGCGCCGCATTCGGCGACTTGATCAGCTCCAACCAGATGACCGTGCGCGGCAACGAGTTGTGGGTCGAGATCGAACTCAACTCCAGCCTGCTGTTCGGCAGTGGCGATGCCATGCCAAGCGACATCGCCTTCAACATCATCGACAAGGTGGCGGCGATTCTGAAACCGTTCGATAACCCGATTCACGTCGAGGGTTTCACCGACGATCAACCGATCCGCACGGCGCAGTATCCGACCAACTGGGAACTGTCTTCGGCGCGTTCGGCGAGCATCGTGCGCATGCTGGCCATGCAGGGTGTGAACCCTGGCCGATTGGCATCGGTGGGTTACGGCGAGTTTCAACCGGTGGCCAACAACGCTACCGCTGAAGGCCGGGGGAAAAACCGCCGGGTGGTTCTGGTGGTCTCGCGAAACCTCGATGTGCGCCGCAGCCTGACGGGCACTGGAACCGCTAACGCGCAACCGGACGCTGCGTTGAAGCGTGCTGGCACACAAACTGCACCGACCCCGGTCAAGACGCCGGGACGCGAGAGTGCCGTCAATTCTCCGTCACCCGCATTAACACGCTGAGCTATGTCTCGGTCGAGCATATCGGCCGGGAGGAACGAACTGAATGAGAGTCTGGGCAGTCGCCAATCAAAAGGGTGGTGTCGGTAAAACCACATCTTCCATCGCTTTAGCCGGATTGCTGGCCGAGGCGGGCAAGCGCGTGGTTGTGGTCGATCTCGACCCGCACGGCTCGATGACCAGCTATTTCGGCTACGACCCCGACAGCCTGGAACACAGCAACTACGACCTGTTTCTGCACAAGGGCAGCGTGCCGCAAGGCCTGCCGGGGCAGTTGTTGTTGTCGACCAGTGACGAACGTATTTCCCTGCTACCGTCGAGCACCGCACTGGCGACCCTTGAGCGTCAGTCGCCGGGGCAGAGTGGTTTGGGTCTGGTGATCGCCAAGAGTCTGGCGCAGCTGTGGCAGGATTTCGATTACGCGGTGATCGACAGCCCGCCGTTGCTCGGTGTGCTGATGGTCAACGCCCTCGCGGCGAGCCAACAGTTGGTGATCCCGGTGCAGACCGAACACCTGGCCGTCAAAGGTCTGGAGCGTATGGTCAACACCCTGGCGATGATCAACCGCTCGCGCAAACAGGCATTGCCGTTCAGCATCGTGCCGACCCTGTTTGATCGCCGTACTCAGGCCTCGATGCATACCTTGCGCGTGCTGCGTGACAAATTTCCCGACGAGATCTGGCAGGGTTATATCCCGGTCGATACCCGTCTGCGCGACGCCAGCCGGGCCGGTGTCACGCCTTCGCAATTCGACGGCAAGAGCCGTGGCGTGCTGGCGTATCGCGCGCTGCTCAAGCACCTGTTGGCGCAACAACTTGTTCCGCAGGTGGCTTGAGATGAACCTGTCCCGATCACGCCTGCCTGACTTGCACAAATCCTGTGGGAGCGAGCCTGCTCGCGAAGCAGGCGACGCGGTTTCCCTATCCGGCGCTGTTGACCGATGAACCGCCCAGTCAAGCTCACATCGCGTCCGCAATTGGCGCTGCAGTCTTATCTGGATAATTTGCTGCAGGAAATTCCTGAGGAGCTGCCGCCGGTCATTGAGGCGCAGCCTGAAGTTGTGGAAAGCAGCGAGGCGCTGGACGAGTTCCAGGCTGCGGTACTGGAAGAGCAGGCACGTGATGCGCAGAAGGCTGCCCGGCCTGCTGCGCCGGTTGCCGCGCCTGCCGCCGCAGCGGTGACCAAAGCACCGATTGCATTGATCGAAGAAGCCGAGCCGGTTCGCGCATCGGTGTCGACACTGGCACCGCTGCTGCAAACCCAGTTACTGAAAACCGCGCCGGAACCGGAAGTGGTCGAACCGGCTCCAGCACCTGCTCCGGTTGCACCCGCACCCGTCGAGCAGACGCTGGTGCCGCCGCTGGTGGAAGTGCATCTGCCGCCTAACAACACGCCGCCACCGGTGGAAACCGATGGTCGCCCGGCCTGGGCCTCGGAAGCGTTCGAATGCCTGCTGTTCGACGTCGCCGGGCTGACGCTCGCGGTGCCTCTGGTATGTCTCGGCTCGATCTATTCGCTGGCCGGTCAAGAGCTGACGCCGTTGTTCGGTCAGCCGGAATGGTTCCTCGGGATCCTGCCGAGTCAGGCCGGCAATCTGAAAGTGTTGGATACCGCGCGCTGGGTCATGCCGGATCGCTATCGCGATGACTTCCGTCAGGGCTTGCAGTACGTGATTTCGGTACAAGGTTACGAGTGGGGGCTGGCGGTGCATCAGGTCAGCCGCTCGTTGCGTCTGGACCCGAATGAAATCAAATGGAGAAGTCACCGGGGTCAGCGGCCATGGCTCGCCGGCACCGTGATTGAGCACATGTGTGCATTGCTTGACGTTTCCGCACTGGCCGAGTTGATCGCCAGCGGTGGGGCAAAGCACCTGAGCGGCCACAAGCCGCTACATAAACCGACATAGCAGCCGACATAACAATCAGGCGACGGCATTGTTGAATGCCGCCACACAGAACACACACCGCCCAGAGCGGTTTTTTCGAGGGGTCAGGGTATGAGTAGTCAGGCGACGAATGCAAAAGGTTCTGAAGATCCGATCCTGCAATGGGTTACCTTCAAACTGGACAACGAAACCTACGGCATCAACGTGATGCGCGTTCAGGAAGTGCTGCGCTACACCGAGATCGCTCCGGTGCCGGGCGCGCCAAGCTACGTGCTGGGCATCATCAACCTGCGCGGTAACGTGGTTACCGTGATCGACACCCGTCAGCGCTTCGGCCTGAACAGTGGCGAGATCAGCGACAACACCCGTATCGTCATCATCGAAGCCGACAAGCAAGTCGTCGGCATCATGGTCGACAGCGTGGCCGAAGTGGTTTACCTGCGTCAGTCGGAAATCGAGACGGCGCCGAACGTCGGCAACGAAGAGTCGGCCAAGTTCATCCAGGGCGTGTGCAACAAGAACAACGAGTTGCTGATCCTGGTCGAGCTGGACAAGATGATGAGCGAAGAAGAATGGTCGGACCTGGAGAATATCTGATTGATTCTCGAGGTTGCGGTCATTGTCCTGTTCCTCTTCTGGGCAGGCACGCTGGCAATGTTTGTGTCGTACATCAAGGCGCAAAAAGTCATTGCTGCGCAACAGGCTCAGGGCGATGCGCTGCGTGATCAGCGCATCAAGGACCTGGCCAAGCGCGTCGACGATTACCAGAACGGTAATGTGCGCATGGGCGAGGCGCTGCACGAGTTGCGTGCGGTAGTCAGTCCGTTGCCGGACAAAATCGTTCAGCTGGAACAGCGCGATCCATCGAGCCTGTCATTCGCCCAAGCGGCGAAACTGGTGGGCATGGGTGCGAGCGTTGATGAACTGACTCAGTCCTGCGGGTTGACCCAGGCTGAGGCGGAGTTGATGCGCAAACTTCACAAGAACTGATTGTCGTACCGGGATCGTTCCCACGCTCTGCGTGGGAATGCATCTTGGGACGCTCCGCGTTCCGCCTGTGAAATGTGACGCAGAGCGTCACGGGCGGCATTCCCACGCAGAGCGTGGGAACGATCAGTAATCATCCCCGCGATCGGTGATGTCCTTCTCGACCATCGGCGCATTCGGGTCCTGCCCCTCTGGGAATTTGCCCTTCAGATTCCACGCAAACGCGATGATCTCGGCGATGGTGCGATACAGCTCCTCTGGAATGCTGTCGCCCAATTCCATGCGCGCCAACAAGCGCACCAATTCGGCGTTCTCATAGATTGGCACTTCGCAATCGCGAGCAATGCGCAGGATTTCTTCGGCCAGTTCCTCATCACCTTTGGCGGTGAGGGTCGGGGCGTGGTTGCCGTCGTACTTGAGGGCGATGGCCTGGCGTGGGGCAGTGGAATCGTTCATGCGGTTTCGTCGACCCAGCGGTGTTCGAGGCGGGTTTGGTTGCCTTGCGGCGGGGTGCCGAGGTGGCAGTCGATGTCGCCAACGTTGAGCCCGCGATCGAGTAGGCGCTGACGCAGGGCGAACAGGTTGTTGCCGATCAGATCGGCGGTGTACGGCCGTTCGGCCCACAGTTGGCTGGACAGGCTGCCGGCGATCAGTTGCGCCTGAATCTGCATCGGCCCGAGCGGCTCCATGTCGAACGCCAGATCGACGCGCCACAGCTGTTGCTTGGGCTCGCGCTCGTCGCGGCGTTCGTTTGGTTGCGGCTCTCGCTCCGGCGCTTCTTCACGCTGGAACTTGACCTGCAACGGCACGATGTCCTGCAGGTTGCGCATGGGGATCTCCAACTGCCAGGTGCTGAGCAGACGCCCGTCGTCGGTAACGCCGGTCTGTTCCAGGCTCGACAGTTGGTGGCTTTGCAGGCGCGAAACCGCTGCGGCGGCGAGGCGCAACAACTGTTCCAGATCACCTTCGCCGTCCAGGCTTTGCAGCAAACGCTCGGGCAGCGGGAAGCTGCTCGGTACCGGTTTGGCGCTGACCTGGCCGAGCATGCCGAGGGCGTTGCGGACGAAACTCGGCAGCGCTTGCGCCAGGGTGTTGGCGGCGATGATCGCGTTGAAACTGGTGTTGCTCGGCAGGCCCGGGGTCAGTTGTGCGATCAGCTTGAGCAAATCGGCTTTCATGTCCGGAGCCAGCGTCGGGTTCTGGCCGGTCAACAGTTTGGCTTCGAGGAACGCGCCGCTGTTGGCCAGCGCCAGCGCCACGCCTTTGGCGGTGCTCAGTTGTTGCACGTCCGGGAGGCTGGCGAGCAGTTTTTCGACCGCCGCACGCAGATCTGCCGAGGTCGAGTCATCGGCTGGCGGCAGATTCTGTAATGCGTTCAACAGACCGCTGAGCGAAGCCTGGCGACTTTGCTGGCCGACCAGTTGCTGACTGACGGCCAGTTGTTCCTGGCGGCTGCTCATGGGCAGAAACTTGAGAGTTTGTGAATCTTCCACCAACGCCGAAAGCAAAGTGCCAATGCGCAGCGGCTGCGGGCTGTCGATGGTCAGTGTGCTGCCGCTCTGCGCGGTATTGAGCAGGGTGACCAGCGAGCGGAATACCGCGGCTTGCCCCGGCGTCTGCGGCAGCGCCTGCGAGGTCAGCACCTTGCCTTGCAGCAGCGTACCGACCGGCAATTGTGCGGTGTCGATGCGGGTGAGGGCGGCGACGCTGCTGGCAATGGCTTGCTGCACGGTAATCGCCAGGTTGCCCGCCGATGGCTGGGTGATCGCCAGGCTGGTGCCTTGGGGCAACGGCAGATTGCTGGTCGCCTGCACAGTAGTCTGGCGGCCGCCGTCGACGGTGACCTTTAGCAATAACTGAAAGGTCTGATCCGCCTGCTTGAGCGACAACACCTCGGCCTTGGCGCTTTGCCCGGCGCCGATCAGGCCTTCGACCGGGGTCAGCAGCTTGAGCAGCTCACCGACCTGCGGGCGAACGGTCGCCGGGGTGGTGGGCGGGAGCGGGAGGATGTTCATTTCGCCTGTCATACGCGGACACAACCTGAGGAAAATGCACTCTTGAGAGTAAGGCACGACATGTATAATGCCGCCCGTCTTGCGCTTCGAATAAAAAACATAGCAATTGTTTGACCCAGCTCTCTAGATCGAGCCGTCAATGCATCTATGCTGCATCTCTTTAACGGCCGCGCCAGAGCCGACTTGAACCGTATAAGGCCCGTGATCCCTTGACCAGTCCTGTCCTGCAAACCGTTGCCCTCGCGTGTGAACGTGATCTGCGGCTGCTCTTCGAAAATCTCGAATTGAGACTCGCCAGTGGCGATATGGTGCAGATCAGCGGACCCAACGGCAGCGGCAAGACTAGCCTTTTGCGTCTGTTGTCCGGGCTGATGCAGCCGACCGCCGGGCAAGTCCTGCTCAATGGCCTGCCGCTGACCGAACAGCGCAGCGAACTCGCCCGCAACCTGCTGTGGATCGGCCACGCCGCCGGGATCAAGGATCTGCTGACTCCGGAGGAGAACCTGTCGTGGCTCTGCGCCCTGCATCATCCCGCCGAACGCGAGGCCATCTGGCAAGCGCTGGCAGCAGTAGGATTGCGCGGTTTCGAAGATGTTCCCTGCCACAGCCTGTCTGCCGGTCAACAACGTCGCGTGGCGTTGGCACGCCTGTATCTGGACAGCCCGCCGCTGTGGATTCTCGATGAGCCGTTCACTGCCCTTGATAAACAAGGCGTGGCACAACTTGAAGAACATCTGGCCGGGCACTGCGAACGCGGCGGTCTGGTGGTGTTGACCACGCACCACACGCTGAGCCGGATGCCGGCCGGTTATCGCGACATCGATCTGGGGAACTGGGCAGTATGAGTGTGTTTGGCCTGCTGGTTGCCCGTGAATCCCGACTGCTGTTTCGCCGCCCGGCGGAGCTGGCCAATCCACTGATTTTCTTCGCCATCGTCATCGCATTGTTCCCGTTGGCCGTCGGCCCGGAAACTCAAGTGTTGCAAAACCTGTCCCCCGGGTTAGTCTGGGTGGCGGCGCTGTTGTCGGTCCTGCTCTCGCTGGACGGTCTGTTCCGCAGTGATTTCGAAGACGGATCCCTGGAACAGTGGGTCCTTTCGTCGCACCCGCTGCCACTTCTGGTCTTGGCCAAGGTGCTGGCACACTGGCTTTTCTCCGGTCTGGCACTGGTTCTGCTCTCACCGCTGCTGGCATTGATGCTCGGTTTGCCTGCCGCCTGTCTGCCGGTTTTGCTGCTTTCGTTGCTGCTGGGAACACCGGTGCTGAGCTTGCTCGGCGCGGTGGGCGCGGCGCTGACGGTCGGTTTGAAGCGTGGCGGCCTGTTGCTGGCGCTGCTGATTTTGCCGTTGTACATCCCGGTGTTGATCCTTGGCAGTGGCGCCTTGCAGGCCGCTCTACAAGGCATGCCGGCGACCGGGTATCTGCTGTGGCTGGGTAGCCTGACCGCCCTGGCGATCACCCTGACACCGTTTGCAATAGCTGCTGGCCTGAAGATCAGCGTCGGCGAATAATGAGGTCTGGTTAAAATTTAACCAGCAAAGACCCTGAGACTGCTCACACCGATGAGCGGCACCCGTGATGGAAACAGTATGAACTGGACCTGGTTTCACAAGCTCGGCTCGCCCAAGTGGTTCTACGGCATCAGCAGCAAGTTCCTGCCGTGGTTGAGCATTGCAGCGTTGCTGCTGATTGGTGTCGGCGTCGTTTGGGGCCTGGCCTTCGCGCCGCCGGACTATCAGCAAGGCAACAGCTTTCGCATCATCTATATCCACGTACCCGCCGCGATGCTCGCTCAGTCGATCTACGTGATGCTGGCGGTGTGTGGTGTGGTCGGGCTGGTGTGGAAGATGAAACTGGCCGACGTCGCCCTGCAATGCGCCGCTCCGATCGGCGCGTGGATGACCGCCGTGGCGCTGGTCACCGGGGCGATCTGGGGCAAACCGACGTGGGGCTCGTGGTGGGTCTGGGATGCGCGCCTGACCTCGATGCTGATTCTGCTGTTCCTGTATTTCGGCGTGATCGCGCTGGGCAATGCGATCAGCAACCGCGACAGCGCCGCCAAGGCCTGCGCGGTGCTGGCCATCGTCGGTGTGATCAACATTCCGATCATCAAATACTCGGTGGAGTGGTGGAACACCCTGCACCAGGGCGCGACCTTCACCCTCACGGAAAAACCGGCGATGCCGGCGGAAATGTGGCTGCCGCTGCTGCTGACGGTGCTGGGCTTCTACTGCTTCTTCGGCGCCGTGCTGTTGCTGCGCATGCGCCTTGAAGTGCTCAAGCGCGAAGCCCGCGCCAGTTGGGTGAAAGAAGAAGTGCAGCACAGTCTGGAGGCCGCTCGATGAGTTTTGCTTCATTCGGCGACTTCCTCGCCATGGGCCATCATGGCCTCTATGTCTGGTCGGCCTACGGCATCTGTCTGGCGGTGCTGATCCTCAACGTGGTGGCGCCGATTGCGGCCCGCAAGCGCTATCTGCAACAAGAGGCGCGTCGTCTGCGCCGGGAGAACGGCAAGTGAATCCGCTGCGCAAGAAACGTCTGATCATCATTCTGGCCATTCTGGTCGGGGTCGGCGCTGCCGTCGGCCTGGCCCTCAGCGCCCTGCAGCAGAACATCAATCTGTTTTACACGCCGACTCAGATCGCCAATGGCGAAGCGCCGCAAGACACGCGCATTCGCGCCGGAGGCATGGTTGAGGCCGGTTCGCTGCAGCGCTCGAAGGATTCGCTGGACGTCAAATTCGTCGTCACCGACTTCAATAAATCCGTGACCATCGCCTATCGCGGCATCCTCCCGGATCTGTTCCGCGAAGGGCAGGGCATCGTCGCCCTCGGCAAGCTCAACGCCGACGGTGTGGTGGTGGCCGATGAAGTGCTGGCCAAGCACGACGAGAAGTACATGCCGCCGGAAGTGACCAAAGCCTTGAAAGACAGCGGTCAATCCGCGCCAACGCCTGCGAAGGAGGGTTGATCGATGACGTCGGCAATTTTTATTCCTGAGCTCGGCCATCTGGCGATGATTCTGGCGCTGTGTTTCGCGCTGGTGCAGGCCGTGGTGCCATTGATTGGCGCCTGGCGCGGTGACCGTTTCTGGATGAGTCTGGCCCAGCCGGCGGCGTGGGGGCAGTTTGCTTTTTTGCTGTTTGCATTTGGTATTCTGACCTACGCGTTCATGACCGATGACTTCTCCGTCGCCTACGTGGCAAACAACTCCAACACCGCGTTGCCGTGGTATTACAAATTCAGCGCGGTGTGGGGTGCCCACGAAGGGTCGTTGCTACTGTGGGCGCTGATTCTCGGCGGCTGGACCTTCGCCGTGTCGGTATTCTCACGCCAGTTGCCGCAGGTGATGCTCGCCCGCGTTCTGGCGGTGATGGGCATGATCAGCACCGGTTTCCTGCTGTTCCTGATCCTGACGTCCAACCCGTTCAAACGCATCCTGCCGCAGATGCCCAGCAACGGCGCTGACCTCAATCCGCTGCTGCAAGATATCGGCCTGATCGTTCACCCGCCGATGTTGTACATGGGGTACGTCGGCTTTTCGGTGGCGTTCGCCTTCGCCATTGCGGCGTTGATGGGCGGTCGACTGGATGCCGCGTGGGCACGCTGGTCGCGTCCTTGGACCATCGTCGCCTGGGCCTTCCTCGGCATCGGCATCACCCTCGGTTCGTGGTGGGCGTACTACGAACTCGGCTGGGGCGGCTGGTGGTTCTGGGACCCGGTGGAAAACGCTTCCTTTATGCCTTGGCTGGTCGGCACCGCGCTGATCCACTCGCTGGCGGTCACGGAAAAACGTGGCGTGTTCAAGAGCTGGACGGTGTTGCTGGCGATTGCCGCGTTTTCGCTGAGCCTGCTTGGGACTTTCCTGGTGCGTTCCGGCGTACTGACTTCGGTGCACGCGTTTGCTTCCGATCCTGAGCGCGGCGTGTTCATCCTGATCTTCCTGTTGTTCGTGGTTGGCGGCTCGCTGACGCTGTTCGCCCTGCGTGCGCCAGTGGTGAAAAGTCAGGTCGGCTTCAACCTGTGGTCGCGGGAAACCCTGCTGCTGGGCAACAACCTGGTGCTTGTCGTGGCCGCGTCGATGATTCTGCTCGGCACGCTGTACCCGCTGATTCTCGATGCCCTCAGCGGCGCGAAGATGTCGGTCGGCCCGCCGTACTTCAATGCGCTGTTCATTCCATTGATGGCGTTACTGATGACGGTCATGGCGGTCGGCGTGATCGTTCGTTGGAAGGACACCCCGGTGAAATGGCTGGGCAGCATGCTCACGCCAGTGCTGCTTGGCAGCGTCGCGCTGGCGGTGGTGGCCGGTGTCGCTTACGGCGATTTCAACTGGGCGGTGATCGCGACTTTCCTGCTCGCCGCGTGGGTGTTGCTCGCCGGTGTGCGTGACATTGTCGACAAGACTCGCCACAAAGGCCTGATCAAAGGTTTGCCAACGCTGACCCGCAGTTATTGGGGCATGCAGATCGCGCACCTCGGCATCGCCGTGTGCGCGCTGGGCGTAGTGTTGTCGAGTCAGAACAGTGCCGAACGCGACTTGCGTCTGGCGCCGGGCGAGTCGATGGACCTGGCCGGTTATCACTTCGTCTTCGAAGGCGCCAAGCACTTCGAAGGGCCGAACTTCACCTCTGATAAAGGCACCATTCGGGTGATCCGCGCCGGCAAGGAAATCAGTGTTCTGCACCCGGAAAAACGTTTGTACACCGTGCAGAACTCGGTGATGACCGAAGCCGGGATCGACGCCGGTTTCACCCGCGACCTCTACGTTGCCCTCGGCGAACCGCTGGACAACGGCGCGTGGGCGGTGCGGGTGCACGTCAAACCGTTCGTGCGCTGGATCTGGTTCGGCGGTTTGCTCACCGGGTTCGGTGGTTTGCTGGCAGCGCTGGATCGACGGTATCGGGTCAAGGTAAAAGCCAAGGTGCGTGAAGCGCTGGGCATGACGGGAGCGGCGGCATGAGACGTTGGTTGATGCTGGTGCCATTGGCGATTTTCCTGCTGGTGGCGGTATTTCTTTATCGCGGTCTGTACCTCGATCCGGCGGAGTTGCCGTCGGCGATGATCAACAAGCCGTTCCCGGAGTTTTCCCTGCCAAACGTGCAGGGCGACAAGAGCCTGACCAAGGCTGACATTCTCGGCAAACCGGCGCTGGTCAACGTCTGGGGCACCTGGTGCATTTCCTGCCGGGTCGAGCATCCGGTGCTGAACAAGCTCGCCGAGCGTGGCGTGGTGATCTACGGCATCAACTACAAGGACACCAACGCCGATGCCTTGAAATGGCTGGCCGAATTCCATAATCCGTATGCGCTGGACATCCGCGACGACGAAGGCTCGCTGGGCCTGAATCTCGGCGTCTACGGTGCGCCGGAAACGTTTTTCATCGACGCCAAGGGCATCATCCGCGACAAGTATGTCGGCGTGATCGACGAGCAGGTCTGGCGCGAAAAACTCGCCGCGAAGTATCAGGCGCTGGTCGATGAGGCCAAGCCATGAAGCGCTTTATGGCTGCGCTGGTATTGGGTTTGAGTCTGGTCGGTGTTGCCCATGCCGCCATCGACACCTACGAGTTCGCCAAAGAAGGTGATCGCGAGCGTTTCCGCGAACTGACCAAGGAACTGCGCTGCCCCAAGTGCCAGAACCAGGACATCGCCGACTCCAACGCGCCGATTGCCGCGGACTTGCGCAAAGAGATTTTCCGCATGCTCGGCGAGGGCAAGGACAACCAGCAGATCATCGATTTCATGGTTGATCGCTACGGTGATTTCGTCCGCTACAAACCGGCGCTCAATGCCAAAACGGCGTTGCTGTGGTTCGGCCCGGCCGGGCTGCTGCTCGGCGGTGTCGTGGTGATCGCGGTGATCGTCCGCCGTCGTCGCGGCCAGCGTGCCGAGACTCCGCAAGCGCTGTCCAGCGAAGAGCGTCAGCGCCTCGACCAACTGTTGGATAAAAACCAAGAATGATTGATTTCTGGCTTGCCGCAGGGCTGTTGCTTCTGGTCGCCCTGAGTTTCCTGCTGATCCCGGTGCTGCGTGAGCGTCGCGCCCAGCGTGAAGAGGATCGTACTGCCCTGAACGTCGCGCTGTATCAGGAGCGTGTCGCCGAGTTGCAGTCGCAACAGGCTGAAGGCGTACTCGACGCTGCGCAAATGGACAGCGGTCGTGCCGAGGCAGCACGTGAGTTGCTGGCGGATACCGAAGGTGTCGCCGCGCCACGGGTTTCCCGACTGGGCAAACCGTTGCCGCTGTTGGCGGCAGTGCTGGTGCCGGTGTTGGGTCTGGGCCTGTATATGCACTTCGGTGCTGCCGACAAGGTCGAGCTGACCCGCGAATTCGCCCAGGCACCGCAGTCGATGGAAGAGATGACCCAGCGTCTGGAACGTGCCGTCGCGGCGCAACCGGACTCTGCGGAAGGCTTGTACTTTCTCGGCCGTACTTACATGGCGCAAGAGCGCCCGGCGGACGCGGCGAAGATGTTCGAACGCGCTGCCAATCTTGCCGGTCGTCAGCCGGAACTGCTTGGCCAGTGGGCGCAGGCGCAGTACTTCGCCGACGGCAAAAAATGGTCGGCAAAGATTCAGGCGCTGACCGACGAAGCGCTGAAGGCTGATCCGAAAGAAGTCACCAGCCTCGGTCTGCTCGGCATCGCTGCGTTTGAAGGCGAGCGTTATCAGGAGGCCATCAATTACTGGAACCGCTTGCTTGCGCAATTGCCGCCGGAGGATAGCTCCCGCGCCGCGTTGCAGGGCGGGATCAAACGCGCCGCCGAGCGCCTGGAAAGCAGTGGCGGCAAAGTCGCTCAGGCACCCGTAGCCGCGAAAGCCGCGCTGTTGAAAGTCAGCGTCGATCTGGCCAGCGAACTCAGAAGCAAAGTGCAACCGGGTGACAGCGTGTTCATCTTTGCCCGCGCCACCTCCGGCCCACCGGCACCGTTGGCGGCCAAACGTCTGACCGTGGCCGATTTGCCGGTGACCGTCGAACTGGGCGATGCCGACGCAATGATGCCGCAGTTGAAACTGTCGAACTTCCCTGAAGTCCAACTGGTTGCGCGCATCTCACGGGCTGGTCAACCGACCGCCGGTGAGTGGGTCGGTCGCAGCGGCCCTCTGGCCAGCAGCACCACTGCGCTACAAAAACTGACCATCGACAGCCCGGACAAATAGCCGGACACAACAGGAAAGCACCGCCATGCACACCATCGCCCGAATCACAGTCCTCACACTGGCCCTGGGCTTGAGTGCATGTGCGGTGCAACGACCGGAACCGACGACCAACCTGCCGCCGATTCCGCCGTCACAACCGAGCCCGACCCCGTCGACCTCACCGACGCCTGGCAAAAGTATTCCGGCGAAACCGGCAAAACCCGTCCCGCGCACTTCAGCCAGCTTCGCCCCACCACCGGGCGGCAACAGCCACTGGGACCAGAAACTCGGCGTCTACGTCCTCGACGACCAGACCAATACCTTCTACCGCCAGCGCACCTACTACCGCTGGAACAACGGTTGGAGCCGCTCCGTCAGCCCCAATGGCCCGTGGGAAGACACCAACATCCACGGCGTGCCACCGGGGTTGGGCAAGCAGTTTGGGCAGTAAATGAAAACGGCGATCTTTGGATCGCCGTTTTGCTGTGTGCCTGTTGGGTTCGCACAGGAATTGCTCAAGGAGGTGCTGCGCAAAGCTCAGGGTCTAGCGTTTCAATCACACTCTGTAAAACAACCGGACGTCGCTCTCTGGATTTCTGTGCTTGAGTAAAGATAACTCTAGGGTTATTTTTAAAGGGCCAAGCCAAGGAGGCGATTGGTACAAAGCAGGCAATTGATCAAGGAGCTGGAGGAGGCTGGCTGGGCGCTGGATCGGATCACCGGCAGTCATCACATCTTCACTCACCGATACAACCCGTACACGATTCCCGTCCCTCACCCGAAAAAGGATTTGCCGCTGGGGACGGTCAAAAGCATCAGGAGGCGTGCCGGGTTGTACAACCCGCCAGCCAGTTTCGAAGGAGATCCATAATGCAATATCCAATCTGCATCGAGTGGGGTGACGAAAATACCGCCATCGGTATTCAGATCCCCGATATTCCCGGCGCCGTTACAGCAGGGGATAGCTTTGAAGATGCCTACAAGGCGGCGGTTGAAGTCGCCCACATCATGCTGCAGGAGATTGCGGCGGACGGGGAGTCGATTCCTATGCCGACTTCGGCATCCGCTCATCGCAGTAATCCCGAATTTGCCGATATGGGCTGGGGCATGCTTGAGCTGGACATTTCGCCCTATCTCGGCAAGACCGAGAAGGTCAACGTAACGCTGCCCGGTTACGTGATTCAGCGCATCGATCGTTATGTGCGCGAGCACAACGTCAAAAGCCGCTCCTCCTTTCTGGCGGATGCGGCGATGGAAAAGCTGGTTCGATATTAAGCCTCATCGCTCCCCCAGGCTCAATGAATAACCTGTGGGAGCGAGCCTGCTCGCGAAGCTTTTGCGGCCTTACGCCGTTGCCAATGAACTGCGCTGCGAAGCACTCAAAAACCGCAACAACGCCAGCAGCGGAAACAAACTGCCCACAATCACGATCCACAACCAGCCGCCATGCTCATACACCGCACTGGCCACCGATGAGCCGAAGGCGCCGCCGATGAAGATGCTGGTCATGTACAGCGCGTTCAAACGGCCACGGCTTTTCGCGTCCAGCGAGTAGACGGCGCGCTGACCGAGGACCATGTTCATCTGCACGCAGAAATCGAGCACCACGCCGGTCACGGCCAGGCCGATGACGCTGTAAGCCGGGTGAATGAAGGCGGGCAGGAAGCTCAGGCTGGCGAACAGCATGGCCAGCAGCGAAGCGATGCGAGTGTGGCCGGCGTCGGCCAGGCGTCCGCTGATCGGTGCGGCGATGGCACCGATGGCGCCGACCAGGGCGAAGATGGCGATTTCGCTTTGTGACAGGCCATGGTTGCGTGCCAGTTCCAACGGCACGGCAGTCCAGAACAGGCTGAACGTGGCGAACATGCAGCCTTGGTAAAACGCCCGTTGGCGCAGTACCGGTTGCTGGCGCAGCAACGTCCACAGCGAACCGATCAACTGACCATACGTGGCGCTGTGATCCGGCTTGCGCTTGGGCACGGTCAACGCGAGCACCACGCTGATCGCCGCCATCAGTGCGGCGGCAATCATGAACATCGCCCGCCAGCCCAAGTGGTCGGCAACCACGCTAGAAACCGGCCGCGCCAACAAAATGCCCAGCAGCAAGCCGCCCATGATCCCGCCAACCACCCGGCCACGGGATTCTTCCGGTGCCAGATGCGCCGCCAGTGGAATCAGGATCTGTACCGACACCGAGCTAAAACCGACCAACAACGAGATCAGCAGAAACACATTCGGCTGATCGGTAAACGCCGCCGCCAACAGGCTGGCAATCGCCACCACCGTGGTGATGATCATCAACCGGCGGTTTTCCAGTAGATCGCCCAGTGGCACGAGGAAGAACAGGCCCAGCGCATAACCGATCTGCGTCAGCGAGACGATGAAGCTGGCCATGGTGTCGGAGAGACCGATGTCCGGCGCGATCAGGCCGATGATCGGCTGTGCGTAGTAGATGTTGGCAACGATCGCGCCGCAGCAGAAGGCGAACAGCAGCACCATGCCTCGGGTCATTGCGTGAGTGGTGGTGGTCATAAGGTTTCTCGATCCAGCGAAAGGGAATGCGATGAGGCTAAGGGTTAATCCGCAAGGGCAGAAGGCGCCGGCGATTGATATCAGTTATTCCGTTGCGGAATGGCCGGGTGCTAGCGGCGTGTCATCCATCGGCGGGCCTTGCGTCCGACCGTTGCGGGTCAATGATACATTCACTTACATCCTGTTCGATAGCGTGCTTATGTTTGCATCGGGCTTGTTCAACATTGATGACCGGAGGATTGCAATGTTTCGTCAGCAGCTTCGCCACACCGCAACGATTGTCTTGATCACCCTGCTCGGCGCGACGAGCGTGCAGGCAGCCGATGCTCCGGGGATGCGCATCGGTGTGCGCGGAGAGATCACCGGGGTCAATACCGACAGCCTGAAAGTCCACGTCAACAGCGGCGAGAACGTGGTGATTCAGCTGACCGGCGACACCAAAATTCGCGCGGTCACCCTGGCCGATATCGAAGACATCAAACCCGGCAGCTACATCGGTTCGGCGGCGATGCCGCAAGAGGACGGCACGCTCAAGGCGCTGGAGGTGCATGTGTTTCCGCCGGAGCTGGCGGGCAGCGGTGACGGGCATCGACCGTTCGACCTGGCCAAGGGCAGCAGCATGACCAATGGCAGTGTCGGCGATCTGGTGGTGAGCAACGGGCGGGTGCTGACGGTGAACTACAAGGGCGGGCAGCAGAAAATCCTGGTGCCGGAGGATGTGCCGATCGTTAATTTGATGCCGGGGGATCGGAGCTTGCTGAAGGTTGGGGTGAAGATCGTTATGTTCGTCACGCAGAGTGCGGATGGCACGCTGACGGCGCAGTCGATTTCTGCGGGGAAGGATGGGGTGACGCCACCGATGTAAAAGCCCCTCACCCTAACCCTCTCCCGGAGGGAGAGGGGACTGATTGGGGGATGCATGAGAGGTACGCCGACCTGAACGTGCTGTGGTGAATCCATAATCGATAAGGTCTTTCAGGTCGATGTAACTCGCCAGACACCTCGGTTGGCCCCCTCTCCCTCTGGGAGAGGGCTGGGGTGAGGGTAAAGCGGCCACAAAAAAAGGCGACCTTAGTGGGTCGCCCTTTCATACCTGCTTAAACCTTACTGCCCGCTATAGATCTGATCGAAAACCCCACCATCATTGAAGTGAGTCTTCTGCACCGTACGCCAGTCACCAAAGGTCTTCTCCACCGAGAGGAAATCAACTTTCGGGAAGCGATCGGTGTACTTCGCCAGTACCGCCGGATCACGCGGACGCAGGTAGTTTGCCGCGGCAATCTCCTGACCTTGCGGCGACCACAGGTACTTCAGGTACTCATCCGCCGCCGCACGCGAACCTTTTTTGTCGACCACTTTGTCGACCACAGACACCGGCGGCTCAGCCTCAGCCGAAACACTCGGGTAGATCACTTCAAACTGATCACGACCAAACTCGCGGGCAATCATTTCCGCTTCGTTTTCGAAGGTCACCAGCACGTCGCCGATCTGGTTGGTCATGAATGTGGTGGTCGCCGCACGGCCACCGGTATCCAGCACTGGCGCTTGCTTGAACAGTTTGCCGACGAAGTCCTTGGCCTTGTTTTCGTCGCCACCGTTCTTCAGCACATAACCCCAGGCCGACAGGTAGGTGTAGCGGCCATTACCCGAGGTTTTCGGGTTTGGCACGATCACTTGCACGCCATCCTTGAGCAGATCCGGCCAGTCTTTCAGGGCTTTCGGGTTGCCTTTGCGGACGATAAACACGGTGGCCGAAGTGAACGGTGCGCTGTTGTTCGGCAGACGCGTGACCCAATTCTCCGGGACCAGTTTGCCGTTGTCGGCGAGGGCGTTGATGTCGGTGGCCATGTTCATCGTAATGACGTCAGCCGGCAGGCCATCGATCACCGAACGCGCTTGCTTGCTCGAGCCGCCGAAGGACATCTGTACGGTGATGTTTTCGTTGTGCTCGGCTTGCCAGTGTTTCTGGAACGCAGTGTTGTAGTCCTTGTAGAAATCGCGCATCACGTCGTAGGAAACGTTGAGCAGCGTCGGGGCTGCCTGGGCGATGTTGGCCAAGGCCAGGCCGGCGGCGAGAAGTGAGGCGCCAAAGAGTTTTTTCACTGCGCATTCCTTGTTTTATCTGTGTAGGAGCAGGGGGTGATATTCAATTGCCACTGACTATAACGGGGCGCGCATAGTCGTTTAAAGATTTAAAAGCTCTTTGCTTATTCCAATTTCTTGAACAACGCATTGCCACATCGCGAGCAAAATGCCGCGCCGTGTTCATGGCTGTTTTTCTTGCACACCGGGCAGTCGTGTTGCAGCTGTTCACCGCGCATGGCGTTGGCCAGTTCGGCGGTGAAAATCCCCGTCGGCACGGCGATGATCGAGTAACCGGTGATCATCACCAGTGACGAAATTACCTGACCCAGCGGGGTCTTCGGCACGATGTCGCCGAAGCCCACCGTGGTCAGCGTGACGATCGCCCAATAGATGCCTTTGGGAATGCTGGTGAAACCATGCTCCGGGCCTTCGATCACGTACATCAAGGTGCCGAACACCGTCACCAGGGTGCAGACGCTGACCAGAAACACGACGATCTTCTGCTTGCTGCCACGCAGCGCCGACATCAAGTAATTGGCTTGCTTGAGGTACGGGCTGAGCTTGAGCACACGGAAAATCCGCAACATCCGAATGATCCGGATAATCAGCAGATACTGCGCATCGCTGTAATACAGGGCGAGGATGCCCGGCACGATCGCCAGCAAATCCACCAGCCCGTAAAAGCTGAAGGCGTAGCGCAACGGCTTGGGCGAGCAGTACAGGCGCAGGATGTACTCGCCGAGAAAGATGATCGTGAAGCCCCACTCGATGTAGGCCAGCACGTTCGCGTAGTTCTGGTGAATGCTGTCGATACTGTCGAGCATCACGATCACCAGACTGGCGAGGATGATCAACAGCAGGATGCCGTCGAAGCGACGCCCGGCGCGGGTGTCGCTCTGGAAAATCATCACGTAAAGCCGTTCGCGCCAACTGTTGCTGCTGTCCATGGATAACGCCTGAATCGAAGATCAGCGCAGCCTAGGTTGATTCTCCCCGTGAGCGCAAGACGCGTTGTCGACCGAGGCTTTGCCGAGCATCTGAATACCGGCGCGGATCAGCCAGCAAGCGAGGATGAATGGCGCGGTCAGAGTGGCGAGGCCGACGGCAGCAAATAGCGGAGTGACCAGCAGCGCCAGCACGATGCCGAGTAGCGGCAGCCACGGTTGTTGGCGTTGCGAGGAGAAGGCGAGGGCGGCGAGCACGGCGTTGTAGCTGCCGAGACCGAGCAAAGCGGAGCTGGTTTCGTGATGCAGCAGGCTGGAGGCGAGGCCGATTGCAGAAGCCAGCATCGCCCAGCAAAACGCGCGACGATCAGCGATCAGCAATCCGGCAGCAATCAGCGCGCCGGCCAGCGGATGACCGAGGAACATCACTTGGCCCAAACCGCGTAGTTCGGCAGCGAGCAGATTGACCGTATTCATCTCGATCTGCGCTATCGGTGCCGAAGGTTCGGCAAACAGCAGCAATACCCAGCTCATGGCCACGAACGGCGAGGTGTAGGCCGGTATGGAGCGGCTGCTGTACACATGTTTCAGCCATTGCTGCGTGACCATCGCGCTCAAGCCGCCAGCGGCGAGAATCAGCGGTGGCAGCAGCGGCGACCACGGGAAATACAGGCTCAGCAACAGGCCAAGCAAAATGCCGTTGTAGCTGAACAGCCCGGCCTGGCGATCAGCCTTGGCGTAGTTGCGCCGTTGCGCGGTGAGCAATCCGGCGACGGCACCGAGCAGCGCTCCGGCGAACAGCACCGGCGCGGTCAGCAGGATCGCCAACAGACACAGCAGGCCGCACAGCGGATGGCGCTGGAGGAATATTTGACTGAAGCCGTTGAGCAAAGCCTCGGCCCAGTCGGGGCAGTGGGTGTTGAAATGATTGGCAGGCATGGCAGGTCATTCGATACTGATCGTTCCCACGCTCTGCGTGGGAATGCCTCAAAGGACGCTCTGCGTCTGCTCTTGGGACGCAGAGCGTCCCGGGCCGCATTCCCACGCAGAGCGTGGGAACGATCATGGTGGGGGGCTTAAATCAATGTTTCGATCCGCAGCGAGTTAGTCGAGCCCGGCTGGCCGAACGGCACGCCGGCAGTGATCAGCAGCGTGTCACCGCGCTCGGCCATACCCTGCGCCTGGGCGATTTCCAGCGCGGTCGAGCAGACTTCGTCGACCTGACGCAGGCGATCGTTGACCACCGAGTGAATCCCCCACGCCACGCTCAAACGGCGTGCGGTTTGCAGGTTCGGCGTCAGGTTGAGGATCGGCGCTTTCGGCCGCTCCCGCGCTGCACGCAAGCTCGACGTTCCCGACTCGCTGTAGTTGACCAGCACCGCCACCGGCAGCACGTTGCTGATGCGCCGGATCGCGCAACTGATGGCATCGGAAACGGTTGCCTCGGCTTTCGGCCGACTGACGTCGAGCTGGGTCTGATAATCCGGACCGTTCTCAACCTGGCGAATGATCTTGCTCATCATCTGCACGGCTTCCAGCGGGTACTCGCCGGAGGCGGTTTCCGCCGACAGCATCACCGCATCGGCACCTTCGGCCACGGCGTTGGCAACGTCCGTCACCTCAGCGCGGGTCGGAGCAGGGGAGAAGCGCATCGACTCAAGCATTTGCGTTGCCACCACCACCGGTTTGCCCAGTTCGCGGCAGGTAGTGATGATGTTTTTCTGAATCTGCGGCACGCTTTCGGCCGGCACTTCGACGCCGAGGTCACCGCGAGCCACCATGATCGCGTCGCTCAATTCAGCGATTTCACGCAGTTGCTCAACGGCCGACGGCTTCTCGATTTTCGCCATCAAAAAGGCTTTGTCGCCGATCAGTGCGCGGGCTTCGATGATGTCCTGCGGGCGCTGCACGAACGACAGCGCGACCCAGTCCACACCCAGCTCCAGACCGAAGCTCAGATCGCGGCGATCCTTGGCGGTCAGCGGGCTGAGGTCGAGCACCGCTTGCGGCACGTTGACGCCTTTGCGATCCGACAGTTCGCCGCCATTGAGCACGGTGGTATCGATCGCATCGTCGTACTTGGTGACCACGCGCAGACGCAGTTTGCCGTCGTCGAGCAGCAGATCCATGCCCGCTTCCAGCGCCGCGATGATTTCCGGATGCGGCAGATTTACCCGGCGTTCATCGCCCGGCGTCGCGTCCAGATCCAGACGGAACGCCTGCCCACGATGCAGTTGCACCTTGCCGTCGGCGAACTTGCCGACGCGCAGTTTCGGCCCCTGCAAGTCCATCAGAATGCCCAGCGGGTAGTTGAGCTGGCGCTCGACTTCGCGGATCCACTGATAGCGCTTGGCGTGGTCGGCGTGATCGCCGTGGCTGAAGTTCAGGCGGAAGATATTTACCCCGGCCTCGACCAGCTCACGGATGTCTTCAATGCCGTCGACGGCAGGCCCAAGGGTGGCGAGGATTTTGACCTTTTTATCAGGCGTCATGATTTGCAGCTCTCAAGGATCAGAATGGCGCGGAAGTCGTTGACGTTGGTGCGGGTCGGCTCGGTGACGATCAGCGCATCGAGCGCCTCGAAATAGCCGTAGCCGTTGTTGTTATCCAGCTCGTCGCTGGCGCTCAAACCGAGGGCGGCGGCGCGGGCGTAGCTGTCCGGGGTCATGATCGCGCCGGCGTTGTCTTCCGAGCCGTCGATGCCGTCGGTGTCACCGGCCAGCGCATAGACGCCGGGCTGGCCCTTGAGGCTGTCGGTGAGGCTCAGGAGAAATTCGGCGTTGCGCCCGCCACGGCCATTGCCGCGCACGGTCACGGTGGTTTCGCCGCCGGAGAGAATCACGCACGGCGCTGCCAATGGCTGACCGTGATGGATGATCTGGCGGGCGATGCCGGCGTGGACTTTCGCCACTTCACGGGATTCGCCTTCGAGGTCGCCGAGGATCAGCGTGCTGAACCCGGCCTGACGGCATTTCACCGCAGCAGCGTCCAGGGATTGCTGAGGACGGGCGATCAACTGGAAGTGGCTGCGCGCCAAGGATGGATCGCCGGGTTTGACGGTTTCCGACTCAGGGCTTTGCAGCCAGTTGCGCACGGAAGCGGGGATCTCGATGCCGTAGCGTTTGATGATCGCCAGCGCTTCAGCGGAAGTGCTTGGGTCGGCCACGGTCGGGCCGGAAGCGATGACCGTGGCGAGGTCGCCCGGTACATCGGAAATCGCGTAGGTGTAGACAGTGGCAGGCCAGCAAGCCTTGCCGAGACGGCCGCCCTTGATCGCCGAGAGGTGCTTGCGCACGCAGTTCATCTCGCCGATGGTCGCGCCGGATTTCAGCAGGGCTTTGTTGATCGACTGCTTGTCAGCGAGGGTGATGCCTTCGGCCGGCAACGCCAGCAGGGCAGAGCCGCCACCGGAGAGCAGGAAGATCACGCGGTCGTCTTCGCTCAGGTTGCTGACCAGTTCGAGCACGCGTTTGGCCACGGCCAGACCGGCAGCGTCCGGCACCGGATGTGCGGCTTCGACCACTTCGATTTTTTCGCACGGGGCGCCGTGACCGTAACGGGTCACCACCAGGCCAGACACTTCACCTTCCCAGCAACGCTCGACCACTTGCGCCATCGCGGCGGCGGCTTTGCCGGCACCGATGACGATCACCCGGCCGCTGCGATCGGCAGGCAGATGGGTTTCGAGGACCTGGTTCGGATGGGCCGCGTCGATGGCTGTGGCAAACAGCTCGCGCAGCAGTTGTTGCGGATCGACCGACATGGCGGGCTCCCAATCTTATTGTTCTTGGTTAATGCTGATGATCGTTCCCACGCTCTGCGTGGGAATGCCTCAATGGACGCTCTGCGTCTGCTTCGGCAGGGACGCGGAGCGTCCCGGGCTGCATTCCCACGCGGAGCGTGGGAACGAGCGACGGGGCAGGGCTTATTTGTTGTCGCGAATCGAGAAGTTGGCCATGTGCTCCAGACCTTTGATCAGCGCCGAGTGGTCCCAGTTGCTGCCACCGATGGCCGCGCAGGTGCTGAACACTTGCTGGGCGTTGGCGGTGTTCGGCAGGTTGATGTTCAGCTCCTTGGCGCCTTGCAGGGCCAGGTTCAGGTCCTTCTGGTGCAGGCTGATGCGGAAGCCTGGATCGAAGGTGCCTTTGATCATGCGCTCGCCGTGCACTTCAAGGATCTTCGAGGACGCGAAACCGCCCATCAGTGCTTCACGCACCTTGGCTGGATCGGCACCGTTTTTCGAAGCGAACAGCAGGGCTTCAGCCACGGCCTGAATGTTCAGCGCGACGATGATCTGGTTCGCGACTTTGGCGGTTTGACCGTCGCCATTGCCACCGACCAGGGTGATGTTCTTGCCCATGGCCTGGAACAGCGGCAATGCGCGTTCAAAGGCATCGGCGTCGCCACCGATCATGATGCTCAGGGTCGCGGCTTTGGCGCCGACTTCACCACCGGATACCGGTGCGTCGAGGTATTGCGCGCCTTTCTCGTTGATCTTCGCCGCGAACGCTTTGGTAGCGGTCGGCGAGATCGAGCTCATGTCGATGACGATTTTGCCTTTGCTCAGACCTGCGGCAACGCCGTCGGCGCGGAACAGTACGTCGTCGACCTGTGGGGTATCCGGGACCATGACGATGATGAATTCTGCTTCCTGCGCGACTTCGCGCGGGTTGGCCAGGGCGACGGCGCCAGCGGCAACCAGGTCAGCAGGGGCGGCGTCGTGGTGCGCCGACAGGAACAGGCTGTGACCGGCTTTCTGCAGGTTCGAAGCCATTGGGTGGCCCATGATGCCGGTGCCGATAAATCCGATTTTAGCCATGAGAAAATCCTCTTGTTTTTATAAACAGCCGTAGGAGCTGCCGAAGGCTGCGATCTTTTGACTTTGCTTTTGAAGGTCAAGATCAAAAGATCGCAGCCTTCGGCAGCTCCTACAGGGTCATGTGTAAGTCAGATTGCGTTGTGGGTTTTCAGCCAGCCCAGGCCTGCTTCGGTGGTGGTCAGCGGCTTGTATTCACAGCCGACCCAACCCTGATAACCGATGCGATCGAGGTGTTCGAACAGGAAGCGGTAGTTGATTTCACCGGTGCCTGGTTCGTTACGCCCAGGGTTGTCCGCGAGCTGCACATGGTTGATCTCGCCCAGGTGCGATTGCAGGGTGCGGGCCAGATCGCCTTCCATGATCTGCATGTGATAGATGTCGTATTGCAGGAACAGATTGGCGCTGCCGACCTGTTCGCGAATCGACAGGGCTTGCGCCGTGTTGTTCAGGTAGAAGCCCGGGATGTCGCGGGTGTTGATCGCTTCCATCACCAGTTTGATGCCCGCTGCCTGCAGCTTGTCGGCGGCGTATTTCAGGTTGGCGACGAAGGTCTTTTCCACGGTGGCATCGTCTACGCCTTGCGGACGGATACCGGCCAGGCAGTTGATCTGGGTGTTGCCCAGCACTTGTGCGTAAGCGATGGCCAGATCGACACCGGCGCGGAACTCTTCGACACGATCCGGCAAGCACGCGATACCGCGTTCGCCCTTGGCCCAGTCACCGGCCGGCAGGTTGAACAGCACTTGGGTCAGACCGTTGGCATCGAGCTTGGCCTTGATTTCGGCGGAGCTGAAGTCGTACGGGAACAGGTACTCGACACCGCTGAAACCAGCCTTGGCGGCGGCGTCGAAACGGGCAAGGAAATCCTGTTCGGTGAACAGCATGGACAGGTTGGCTGCGAAACGCGGCATGGTGGTCTCCCGTTCTAGATTCTCGTTCCCACGCTCTGCGTGGGAATGCCTCAATGGACGCTCTGCGTCCGCTTTGGGACGCAGAGCGTCCCGGGCTGCGTTCCCACGCAGAGCGTGGGAACGATCAGCGGTCAGCAGTTAATCAAGCAGCGAAATCGCCGTTGGCGCATCGTTGCCGACCAGCGCCAGGTCTTCGAATTCGTTGACGGCGTTGATCTCGGTACCCATGGAGATGTTGGTCACACGCTCCAGAATGATCTCGACGATCACCGGCACCTTGAACTCTTCGATCATCTGTTCGGCCTTGCGCAGGGCAGGGGCGATTTCCGAGGGTTCGAACACACGCAGTGCCTTACAGCCGAGGCCTTCAGCCACTGCGACGTGGTCAACACCGTAACCGTTGAGTTCCGGCGCGTTCAGGTTATCGAAGGACAGCTGCACGCAGTAGTCCATTTCGAACCCGCGCTGGGCCTGACGGATCAGACCCAGGTACGAGTTGTTCACCACGACGTGGATGTACGGCAGTTTGAACTGAGCGCCGACCGCCAGTTCTTCGATCATGAACTGGAAGTCATAGTCCCCCGACAGGGCCACGACTTTACGGTTCGGATCGGCCTTCACCACGCCCAGCGCTGCCGGAATGGTCCAGCCCAACGGGCCTGCCTGGCCACAGTTGATCCAGTGACGCGGCTTGTAGACGTGCAGGAACTGCGCGCCGGCAATCTGCGACAGACCAATGGTGCTGACGTAGCAGGTGTCCTTGCCGAACACCTGGTTCATTTCTTCGTAAACGCGCTGTGGTTTGACCGGCACGTTATCGAAGTGGGTTTTGCGATGCAGGCTGGCTTTGCGCTGCTGGCAGTCTTGCAGCCAGGCACTGCGGTTTTTCAGCTTGCCGGCGGCTTGCCATTCACGGGCCACTTCGATGAACACGGTCAGTGCTGCAGCGGCGTCGGAAACGATGCCCAGATCCGGCGTGAACACACGACCGATCTGCGTGCCTTCGATGTCGACGTGAATGAACTTGCGGCCTTCGGTGTAAACGTCAACCGAACCGGTGTGACGGTTGGCCCAACGGTTACCGATCCCCAACACCACGTCGGATTTCAGCATGGTCGCGTTGCCGTAACGGTGCGAAGTCTGCAAACCAACCATGCCGACCATCAACGGGTGATCGTCAGGGATGGTGCCCCAGCCCATCAGGGTCGGGATCACCGGGATGCCGGTCAGTTCAGCGAATTCAACCAGCAGATCGCTGGCGTCGGCGTTGATGATGCCGCCGCCGGCAACCAGCAGTGGACGTTCAGCCTGATCCAGCAAAGCCAGAGCCTTTTCGACCTGAACGCGGGTCGCGGTCGGTTTGGCCAATGGCAGCGGCTGGTAAGCGTCGATGTCGAATTCGATTTCGGCCATCTGCACGTCGAACGGCAGATCGATCAGCACCGGGCCTGGGCGGCCGGAGCGCATTTCAAAAAACGCTTTCTGGAACGCGTACGGCACTTGGCCCGGTTCCAGAACAGTGGTCGCCCACTTGGTCACTGGCTTGACGATGCTGGTGATGTCGACAGCCTGGAAGTCTTCCTTGTGCATACGGGCGCGGGGTGCCTGGCCGGTGATGCAGAGGATTGGAATCGAGTCGGCCGAGGCGCTGTAGAGCCCGGTGACCATGTCGGTACCGGCAGGGCCGGAAGTACCGATGCACACGCCGATGTTGCCGGCCTTGGTGCGGGTGTAGCCCTCGGCCATGTGCGAGGCGCCTTCAACGTGGCGAGCAAGGACGTGATCGATGCCACCGACTTTCTGCAAGGCGGAGTACAGCGGGTTGATGGCAGCGCCCGGGATGCCAAAAGCGGTATCAACCCCTTCACGGCGCATCACCAGAACGGCGGCTTCGATTGCTCTCATTTTGCTCATGGTTTTGTGCCTCTTTACGTTTTGTAATTGTATACAAGTGGCTTTGCGCAGATTGTATTCACGGCGGACGGCGCAGGTCAATCCATTTTCTCAAGCGCCTGTTTCATTCGTCGGAAGCCTGTCTGACTGTGGCTTTTCGTCGCATGTGGCGCTTTTCGAGAATTATTGTATACAAAAAAATAACTCATTGTGTTCTATTTGTTGCATCGGCCTGCGGCAGAAAACCGCAGGCCCACGACTTTCCCTATAACAAAATGAGAACGGCACCATGAGCGCTTTAACCTTGAAAGTCGCAGTCAACCTGGTCAACGAAGCCATCAATGCAGGGCGCGGCATCAACGCCGCGCCGCTGACCATCGCGGTACTCGATACCGGCGGCCACCTGATCGCCCTGCAACGCGAAGACGGCGCCAGCCTGCTGCGTCCGAATATCGCCATTGGCAAAGCCTGGGGCGCCATCGCCCTCGGTAAAGGCTCGCGCCTGCTCGCACTGGACGCACAACAACGCCCGGCGTTTATTGCCGCGCTCAACAGCATGGGCCAGGGCAGCGTCGTGCCGGCGCCGGGTGGTGTGTTGATTCGGGATCAGGCGGGGAATGTGCTGGGCGCGATCGGGATTAGCGGGGATTTGTCGGATATTGATGAGCAGGTGGCGATCAGGGCGGTGGAGGCGCTGGAGTTGAGGGCGGATGCGGGGGGGGCTGCTTGAATCTGCGTTGATTGAATAACCGCTATCGCGAGCAGGCTCACTCCTACAGGAATTTTTGTTCAGACACAAAATGTATGAACACCCCAGATCCCCTGTAGGAGTGAGCCTGCTCGCGATTGCTATCTACCAGACACATCCAGCCAACAGTTGACCGCTCCATTTGTCTTTCCCGGTACTAGCCTTTTCATGACCTGATCACAGAGGGCAAAGGAATGCCGGATCTACCTGCTGCACATAAATTGCGAGTCGGGCGCTATACCGAAGTCAGTCGAATCTATCTGTTAACCAGCACCACTTATCAACGAAAGCCGATTTTCACGGATTTTGCCTTGGGAAAACTGGTCGCTGATCAATTTCGACACGCGCAAGATTCGGGGCTGGTGAACTCATTAGCCTGGGTAGTGATGCCAGATCATTTCCATTGGCTGATTGAATTGCGACGAGGTTCATTGAGTGAGGTGATGCAAAAAACCAAATCGCTGAGTACCAAGGCCGTCAGGCAAGCTTCCGGTGGAAACAGCGTTCTCTGGCAGAGAGGGTTTCATGACCGCGCGCTGAGGCGGGAAGACGATTTGGTGAAAATGGCGCGATATGTCGTGGCCAACCCGTTGCGGGCCGGGCTGGTGGAGAAGCTTGGCGACTATCCGCTGTGGGATGCGATTTGGGTTTGAGCGTTATTCTGTGTTGCCGCCATTCGCGAGCAGGCTCGCTCCCACAGGGGATTTGTGAACGCCACAGATCCAATGTGGGAGCGAGCCTGCTCGCGAAGCAGTCACCGCGGTGTTTCAGTCCGGCTCACACCCCTTCAACACCAACCGGATAATCGTCTGCGCCGCCGCTTCATAATCCGCCTCGTCCAGCTTGTCCTTACCCGTGACCGCAGAAATCTGCCAGTCGAAGTCGGCGTAGGTCTGGGTTGCGGCCCAGATGCTGAACATCAGGTGGTTGGGGTCGATCGGGGCTATTTGCCCGCGGTCGATCCAGCTCTGGATACAGTCGATGTTGTGCTTGGCCTGGCCGTTGAGCTGCTCGACCAGGTCGGCGCTCAGGTGCGGGGCGCCGTGCATGATTTCGCTGGCGAATACTTTCGAGGCGAAGGGCAGGTCGCGGGAGATGCGGATCTTCGAGCGGATGTAGCCACTCAGCACTTCGCTTGGCACGCCGTCCGGGTTGAACGGGGTCGAGGCCTGCAAAATCGGCACGATGATGCTTTCCAGCACCTCGCGGTAGAGGTTTTCCTTGGACTTGAAGTAGTAGTAAACGTTGGGCTTGGGCAATCCCGCCTTGGCGGCGATGTCGCTGGTTTTGGTCGCAGCGAAGCCCTTGTCGGCAAACTCCTCACTGGCGGCACGCAGGATCAGTTCTTTGTTACGCTCGCGGATTGTGCTCATAAACCCGGTGGTTCCTTGCCTGTTCTGGCGGTTGCGCATGGTAGCACCGGCCTCGCGCGACGCTCAAGAATGCCCCGCGTGGTCTAAGGTCGCGTTATGCTTCGCAACATTCATACATAAAAGGAAACAGGATTCATGGCAGGAAGCAGTTTGCTGGTGCTGGTCGACGATATTGCCACCGTGCTGGACGACGTGGCGTTGATGAGCAAAATGGCCGCCAAGAAGACTGCCGGCGTGCTCGGCGACGATCTGGCGCTCAACGCCCAGCAGGTCTCCGGTGTACGTGCCGAGCGGGAAATTCCCGTGGTCTGGGCTGTAGCCAAAGGCTCGTTCGTCAACAAACTGATTCTGGTGCCCTCTGCGCTGGCGATCAGTGCGTTCGTGCCGTGGCTGGTGACGCCGCTGTTGATGGTCGGTGGTGCGTACCTGTGTTTCGAAGGTTTCGAGAAGCTTGCGCACAAATTTCTGCACAGCAAGGCTGAAGACGAGGCCGAACATGCGCAACTGACTGAAGCAGTTGCTGATCCGGCGACCGATCTGGTGGCATTCGAGAAGGACAAGATCAAAGGCGCGATCCGCACTGACTTTATCCTCTCGGCAGAGATTATCGCGATCACCTTGGGCACCGTGGCGGATGCATCGTTGACGCAGCAAGTGATTGTGATGTCTGGTATCGCCATCGTCATGACTGTCGGCGTTTATGGTCTGGTGGCGGGCATCGTCAAGCTCGACGATCTCGGTCTGTGGCTGACGCAAAAACCTGGGCAGTTCGCGAAGAAAGTCGGCAGCGCCATCCTCAGCGCCGCACCGTACATGATGAAAACCTTGTCGGTGGTCGGTACGGCAGCGATGTTCCTGGTCGGTGGCGGCATTCTCACCCACGGCGTGCCGGTGATTCATCACTGGATTGAAGGTGTTGGCGCGGCGGCCGGCAGTGTCGGGTTTGCGGTGCCGATGTTGCTCAATGGCGTGGCGGGGATTATTGCCGGTGCGGTGGTGTTGGCGGTGGTTTCTGTCGTCGGCAAAATCTGGAAAGCCCTGAAAAACTGACATTCAACACAAAACCCTTGTAGGAGTGAGCCTGCTCGCGATAGCGGTGTATCCGCCTCATAAGTGTCGCCTGACACACCGCCATCGCGAGCAGGTTCACTCCTACAATTTGATCTGTGTGATGCCATGAAAAAGGGCCATTCGACTCGCATCGAATGGCCCTTTTTTGTGCCTGTCGGAATTACTCGGCGATCTGCAACTTGCGCGCTTCGGTGTACACGTAACGCACTTTCTCGTACTCGAACGGCGAGTTCATCTGGCCATAACGGAAACTGGTCTGATAACGCTTGTCGACCGCACGCAGGGCCCAGACTTCCGGATGGTTGGAGCTGACTTCCGAGACGTTGAGGAAGTTGATCGCCGATTCGGTGGTGTAATCCACGGCCAGACCTGCGGTATCGCGGATGTTCGACGGGCCGAAGATCGGCAGCACGAAATACGCACCCCCCGGCACCCCATAGAAGCCCAACGTCTGACCGAAGTCTTCGCTCTGACGCGGCAGGCCCATGGCGGTGGCCGGATCCCACAGACCGGCGATGCCGATGGTGGTGTTGAGCAGCAGGCGCGCGGTGGTTTCCATCGAACGCTGGCCCTTGAACTGCAACAGGCTGTTGACCAGGTTTGGCACGTCACCGAGGTTGTTGAAGAAGTTGCTCACGCCCGTGCGCAAAAAGCTGGGTGTGATGTAACGGTAGCCATCGACCACCGGCAGGAACACCCATTGGTCGAAGCGATAGTTGAAGTGGTAAACCCGGCGGTTCCACGATTCCAGCGGGTCGTAGACGTTCAGCGCGTTGAGCGTCGAGCGCTCGAACTCGCGCTGATCCAGCCCCGGGTTGAATTTGAGTTTGGACAGCGGCTCCTTGAAGCCGTCGCTGTCGACCACGACGGGCGCGTTAGCTTTGCTGTTGTCGGCCTGGGCCACGCCTGCGCAGAGAAGCGCTGCAATCAGCAGGAGATATTTAGCCACGGAAGAACTCCAGCATGGCGTCGCTGTTGACGCGGTAGTTAAGGTTGCCGCAGTGGCCGCCCAGTGGGTAAACGGTCAGGCGATCACCGAAGGTCTTGCGCAGGAAACCGAGGTCGCCCGGGCCGAGGATCACGTCATCGGCGTTGTGCATCACGGCGATTTTCGGGCTGTCATGCAGATAATCCTTCAGCGCATACAGGCTGACCTGATCGATCAGTTGCAGCAGGCTGCCGCCGTCGGTGCGCGCACGCCACATCGGGATCACTTGATCGGTCAGGTAGCAATCGAAATCGCATTGCAGCGCACGCTTGAGGAACGGCGTGAGGCTGGTGCCTTCGGTGATCGGGAATTTCGGCGGGGTGATCAGGCCGCGACGGTTGATCAGGTCCGAGGTGAACGCAATGTCGGCTGCCGAGAAACGGAACGAGGTGCCAATCAACATCGCCATCTGTTCGTTGGTCAGGTGTTGCTTGGACTGCTGGAAGTCGTAGAGCAGCGCGTCATTGAGGTCGATGTAGCCTTTCTGCTGGAAGTAGCGAGTCAGCTTGGACAGCACCAGCTCATAGAATGTCGTGCTGGTGTTGATGCCTTTAACTTCGGTTTGCACCAGTTTGTCGAGGTTGGTGACCGAGGTGTAAAGGTTGACCGGCGGGTTGAGCAGCAGGACTTTCTTGAAGTTGAAGCTGCGGCGCGTCTCGTCCAGATGCGCGACGAACGCGGCATCCAGAGCACCGAGGCTGTAACCGGTCAGGTAATACTCGGTCACCGGCAGTTTCGGATTCTGCGCCCGTACAGCCTGCATCACCCGGTACATGTCTTCGGCGTCTTCCTTGGTCACGCCCGGGGTGGCGAAACGCGAGGCAGCGCTGATGAAGTCGAAACTGGTCGGCGACGACAACTGCACGACGTGGTAGCCGGCCTTGTAGTAAAGCTTTTTCAGGTATTCGTTGAGCGTGCTGTCATAGCGTGCGCCCGTGCCGGCGATCAGGAAGATCAGCGGTGCCGGTTTGTCCTGGGTGGCGATGCGGTAGGTGAGCTTTTTCACCGCCCAGAAGTTGTCTGGCAGGATGAACTCTCGCTCGGGGCGCAACGTCAGGCTGCGGTCCGACTGATTGATGTCGTCGTCCAGCGGCAGCTCCGGGCGTAAATCGGGCGGGGTCGTGGCGATGGTCGCCTCGAACGGATTGGTCAGCGGGTAGCCATAGCTGGCGGCATCGATATCCACCGCCAGTGCGGACGCACTCAAAATAAGGCCGCTGAACAGCGCGGCGAAGCGCAAGGAACGGAGCATGACTAGATCCCTTAGAGGAAGGTGCCGAATGAAGTTCGCAGGCTATGACCACCGGGGTTGCGCCAAAGTGCCATGCTGCGGCACCAAACAGGCAGAATTCGGAGTAATAGTAGCTGGACGATACACTTTGCACCGACTGAATGAACAGTTAACAGTTGTTAGTTCTTGCGAACGGCTGGCGGCAGATTAAGCTGGCCGCCGATTCCCGAAGATTGGAGTGTTTCATGTCCCGCCGCTTGCCCGTGATTTTGCTGCTCGTTCTGTTGCCGTTGTGGCTGGCCGCCAGTTATGGAGCGCGTTATGGCTTTATGGAAGACGGAAAATGGGTGGGCATCTGCGTGGATGAGGCCAGCCGCTGGGAATGTCAGGTGCGTTCGAATCTGGGCTTGATGATTCACTTCAAGGTGCTGGGCTGGACGGCGCTGGGCGCGGCGCTGATCGGTTTTGTCGTGCCCGGGCGGGCAGGGTGGTGGCTGGCGGTGCTGGCGCTGGTGTTTGGGGTGCCGGCACTGGCGTTGTACAACACCACGTTGGCGGTGTTTGCGTTGGTGATTGCCGGGTTGCGGTTGGTCCGTAAGTCCCGCAGCGTCTGATCGTCAGCTATCGCGAGCAGGCTCACTCCTACAAGGGGAACGCATTCCAAACTGTAGGAGTGAGCCTGCTCGCGATTGGGCATTTCAGTCGATGAATATTAAATCTTGTGAACGCGCAGGCAGCGCCACAAAGCAGCCACCATCAACACACTCACCAGCGCCCAGCCCCACGCCTGCTGATTCTGCAAACCTTCCTGATACAACTGTGGCGCAATCCCCGCGCCGACAATAAACGTCAGCAGGGCAATTTCCCGGCGCGGCACACTCACCGGGCGACACAGATAAACCAGCGCCGGCAGCACAAACGCCATGCTCGCAAAGCTGCGATAACGCGGATCGAACACCATCTCCAGCATCATCACCGCAGCGGCAAAACCTGCCGCCGCGACCAGCCAGCCGGCGCGACGCTCCAGCAGATTGAACGCCCGTTCACGCCAGCCAGTGCGCGGGCTCAACGTCAATGCTGCGTGCGCCAACACCAACAGATTCAACGCGGTCAGTAAACCGACCCATAGCCACTCACTGGCAAATCGCGTAGTCACCCGCGCCAGATCACCCCAGGCGCCAATCGAGCAGGCGGCGAGGGCGCCCAGCAGCGGCAACACCAGCGCCGAGCGCGTCGTGCGAACGCGACCGCCGAGCATCAGTGTGCCAAGAAAAATCAAACCACCGACCGCCAGCCATTCCTTCCAGTACGGCACGTTGGTCACCGGCCCGGCGAGCACGCCTTTGTCCTGACGATCCGCGTCGAACAGCCCCCAGTAACCGCCGACCGCGCCTTCACTGCCGCGCTTCCACGGCTGGTCAAACGCTTCGATCAGGTTGTAATGCCAGCCCTCCTTCTCGGCCATCGCGACAAAACCACGAATGAATTTGGCCTCGTTGACCCGACTCGGCAGGGCGGTCTCGCGCTGGCGGCCTTCGCTCGGCCAGCCGGTTTCACCGATCATCACGTCTTTCGGTGCGAACTTGTTGCCGAACACTTGGCGCACATCCGCGACATGTTGCAGGGCGGCATCGATGTTCGATGGATCATCTTCCCAGTACGGCAGCAAATGGATGGTCAGGAAGTCCACTGCCGGCGCGACTGCCGGATGCTTGAGCCAGAACTCCCAGACATCGGCGTAGGTGACCGGTTGCTTGATCTGGCTCTTGACCTTGTTGAACAACCGGACCAGTTGCGCGCCGGTGACTTCCTTGCGCAGCAGCGCTTCGTTACCGACGATCACTGCACTGACCACGTCCGGGTTGGCGTTGGCCGAGGCGATCAGCAGGTCGACTTCTTTCTCGGTGTCTACCGGGTTGCTGTTGACCCATGCGCCGATCATCAATTTCAGACCATGTTTACGCGCCAGATCCGGCAGCGCCTCAAGGCCCGTCATCGAATAGGTACGAATGCACTCAAAGCGAGTCGCCAGCAACGCGAGGTCGGCGTCCATGCGCTCCGGGCGCAGTTTGAATGGCACGTCGAACGGTGATTGGTCTTTATCGAACGGTGTGTACGAGGCGCACTGCAGCTTGTGCGTCGGCGTCGCCGCATCCGGCAGAATCACCGGTTGGCCGAGGCCGTACCAGAAGCCACCGAGGGCAAACAGCCCGAGCAGGCAGGCGAAGAGATAAGGCAGAGTGGGGAAACGGGAAGTCGCGGACATGGTCAGGCCGAGTGGCTGCAAAGCGAGGCATGTTACCTGCATTTATAGAGGGGTTGGTGACCTGCATGATTTGCACATGCAAAGTTCGGGCGGATTATTTGGCGTCATTTATATAGTCGCGATTAATGGCCTTCTGATGTCGTTTCTCGTTGCCTTGAGGTCGCTGACAGAGCAGGTCGCCTGCGGCGTCAGGTTGATGATCAGGGCATCAGTACTCCGCTGATGTTCGAGTTGGTTTGCGGTCAGGCGTGATGGGGGCGCTGTGCACCATAACAATACGTTGACGATGCCCGGCATCCGTCGGGCGCAGCATTTCGGGGAAGTAACGATGAAGATGCGACGACTTTTAGGCGCAGGTGCCGCTCTGGTGCTTGCGATGAGTTCCACTTTCGCCAGCGCAGAAAAACAGACCCTGAACATCGGTTACGTTGACGGTTGGTCCGACAGCGTCGCGACCACCCACGTGGCGGCCGAAGTCATCAAACAGAAACTCGGCTACGACGTGAAGCTGCAAGCCGTCGCCACCGGGATCATGTGGCAGGGTGTTGCCACCGGCAAGCTCGACGCCATGCTCTCGGCCTGGCTGCCCGTGACCCACGGCGAATACTGGACGAAGAACAAGGATCTGGTCGTCGATTACGGCCCGAACTTCAAGGATGCGAAAATCGGCCTGATCGTGCCGGAGTACGTTAAAGCCAAGTCGATCGAAGACCTGAAAACCGATGACACCTTCAAGAATCGCATCGTCGGCATCGACGCCGGTTCAGGCGTGATGCTCAAGACTGATCAGGCGATCAAGGATTACGGCCTCGACAAGTATTCCCTCAAGGCCAGTTCCGGCGCCGGCATGATCGCCGAGCTGACCCGTGCCGAGAAGAAAAACGAATCCATCGCCGTCACCGGTTGGGTGCCGCACTGGATGTTCGCCAAGTGGAAACTGCGCTTCCTCGACGACCCGAAAGGCGTGTACGGTGCAGCTGAAACCGTGAACAGCATCGGCAGCAAAGAACTGGCAACCAAAGCGCCGGAAGTGGCCAAGTTCCTGAAGAACTTCCAGTGGGCGTCGAAAGACGAAATCGGCGAAGTCATGCTGGCGATTCAGGACGGTGCCAAGCCTGACGCGGCGGCCAAGGATTGGGTGGCCAAGCACCCGGATCGCGTGGCTGACTGGACCAAATAAAAGCTTCACCGCCTAACCCTGTGGGAGCGAGCCTGCTCGCGAATGCGATCTATCAGTTGATACAAACATCGACTGAACCGACGCCTTCGCGAGCAGGCTCGCTCCCACAGTTGTTTTGTGGCGTACCGGAAATTGGCAAAAGTGTCATGGCGTTCTACTACTAAGGTCGTCTGTTACCGCGCTCGCAGCCGCATACATTAGCTATGTTCCAATAATAATCTGTGCTGCGAGGATAAAAACAATGAACGACAGCATTTACCTCTCGATTCAAAACAGTCCCCGATTCAAGGAGCTGGTGCGAAAAAGGGAAAAGTTCGCCTGGATACTCTCGGCGATCATGCTTGGGCTTTACTCTGGCTTCATTCTTCTGATCGCTTACGGGCCGCATATTCTGGGCGCGAAACTCAGTCCTGAGTCCTCGATTACCTGGGGCATCCCGATTGGTGTCGGACTGATTCTTTCTGCATTCATCCTCACCGCTATCTATGTGCGCCGCGCCAATGGCGAGTTCGACGACCTGAACAATGCGATTCTCAAGGAGGCTCAGCAATGATCCGGCGTCTACTGGCTTTATTGAGTGTTGCGACTTTCGCACCGGGTGTCTGGGCGGCTGACGCGTTGACGGGGGAGGTGGCCAAACAGCCGCTGAACATTCCTGCGATCCTGATGTTCGTCGCCTTCGTTGGCGCGACGTTGTACATCACCTACTGGGCCTCGAAGAAAAACAACTCGGCGGCCGACTACTATGCGGCGGGCGGTAAAATTACCGGTTTCCAGAACGGTCTGGCGATTGCCGGTGACTACATGTCGGCGGCGTCCTTCCTGGGGATTTCCGCACTGGTGTTCACCTCCGGCTACGATGGCCTGATCTACTCGATCGGCTTTTTGGTGGGCTGGCCGATCATCCTGTTCCTGATCGCCGAGCGTCTGCGTAACCTGGGTAAATACACCTTTGCCGACGTGGCGTCCTACCGCCTCGGGCAAACCCAGATTCGCACCCTGTCTGCCTGCGGTTCGCTGGTGGTCGTGGCGTTCTACCTGATCGCGCAAATGGTCGGTGCCGGCAAGCTGATTCAGCTGTTGTTCGGTCTGGACTATCACGTCGCGGTGATTCTGGTCGGTGTGCTGATGTGCATGTACGTGCTGTTCGGCGGCATGCTGGCGACCACCTGGGTGCAGATCATCAAGGCTGTGCTGTTGCTGTCCGGTGCCTCGTTCATGGCGCTGATGGTGATGAAGCACGTAGGCTTTGACTTCAACACATTGTTCTCCGAAGCGATCAAGGTTCACGCCAAGGGCGAAGCGATCATGAGCCCGGGTGGTCTGGTCAAGGACCCGATTTCGGCCTTCTCGCTGGGTCTGGCGCTGATGTTCGGTACCGCTGGCCTGCCACACATTCTGATGCGCTTCTTCACCGTGAGTGACGCAAAAGAAGCTCGCAAGAGTGTGCTCTACGCAACTGGCTTCATTGGCTACTTCTACATCCTGACTTTCATCATCGGCTTTGGCGCGATCCTGCTGGTCAGCACTAACCCGGCCTTCAAAGATGCTGCTGGCGCGCTGTTGGGCGGCAACAACATGGCGGCGGTGCACCTGGCCAACGCAGTTGGAGGCAGTATCTTCCTCGGCTTTATCTCGGCGGTGGCGTTCGCAACCATTCTGGCGGTTGTGGCAGGCCTGACGCTGGCGGGTGCCTCGGCGGTTTCTCACGACCTGTATGCCAGTGTGATCAAGAAGGGCAAGGCGAACGAGAAGGACGAGATTCGTGTCTCGAAGATCACCACCATTGCCTTGGCGGTGCTGGCGATTGGTTTGGGCATCCTGTTCGAAAGCCAGAACATTGCCTTCATGGTGGGCTTGGCGTTCTCGATCGCGGCGAGCTGCAACTTCCCGGTACTGCTGCTTTCGATGTACTGGAAGAAGCTGACCACTCGTGGGGCGATGATTGGCGGCTGGTTGGGGCTGGTCAGTGCCGTTGGTTTGATGGTGCTTGGGCCGACCATCTGGGTGCAGATTCTGCATCATGAGAAGGCGATCTTCCCTTACGAGTACCCGGCGTTGTTCTCGATGATCATTGCTTTTGTGGGGATCTGGTTCTTCTCGATTACTGACAAGTCGGCGGCTGCGGACAATGAGCGGGCGCTGTTCTTCCCGCAGTTTGTGCGTTCGCAGACTGGGTTGGGGGCGAGTGGGGCGGTTTCGCATTGATGGTTTGATGGTTTTGTAATGTTGTGCTGAATGCCCCGGTTGAGAGATCGGGGCATTTTTATTGGGCGGTTATCGGCTGGAGCTGTGTACATATCCGTTGCTGCGGTAACGGCTTCTTAGGGTTTCGCCCTTACGGCGACTCACTTTTTTTTACAAACGCCTAAAAAAAGTAAGCAAAAAAACGCTTGCTCCTACGTGCGGCCCGCTCGCTGGGGCTCGGGGTTCCTTCGCTGCGGGATCGATCCGGGCGCAGCGCCTACGGTTTGCTGCGCTGCACCTCCTCTCGCTGTGTTTGGCTACGCCAAACGGTCGCTGCGCTCCCACGCCCGGATCAATCCCTCCACTCAGCCTTCCGACGTCGCCCGTGGATCAAGATCAAGAGCAGGCGAGCTGACACTCGGCCTATTGAGTGGTTAAGAGCGGATGTTCGGCTTTTGATTTGCGTTGTTGCTGCCCCTCACCCCAGCCCTCTCCCGAGGGAGAGGGAGCCGATTTGTGAGCTTTTCAGAATCTGAGTTCAACGCGGTATCGCACGTCGGCGTATCTCCCCCAAACACCACGATCAGTCCCCTCTCCCTCCGGGAGAGGGCTAGGGTGAGGGGCTCTTGATCTGGCTTTTGATCTTGCTTTGGCTTTGGCTTTGGCTTTGGCTTTGGCTTTGGCTTTGGCTTTGGCTTTGGCTTTGGCTTTGGCTTTGGCTTTGGCTTTGGCTTTGGCTTTGGCTTTGGCTTTGGCTTTTGATCTTTTGCCCCATCGGTAGGCCGAGCGTAGGTGTTCATCCGGGGGGTAGGCGCGCAGCGCCGTGCGGCGAAGCCGCATACATCGAGAGGAGGTGCAGCGAAGCAAACCGTAGGCGATGCCCCCGGGTGGACACCGTAGCGAGGGAACACTGAGCCTCAGCGAAGTGCCGTACGCCAGGGGCAAAGCCTTTTGGTTCCTTTTTGGCGTTTGAAAAAGGGACTCGCTGTAAGAGCGAAACCGCCAGCGGCAGCACCCGAAGAAACGGATATGCCCCCAATCCCAAACCCCAGACAAACAAAAACGGCCCCTATATAAATAGAGGCCGTTCCCGGTACAACTCAAGACTTCATCGCAAGACAAATCTTATTTGCGGTCTTCCAGCTTGGTAATGTCACGCGACTCGTAGCCGGTGTACAACTGGCGCGGACGGCCAATCTTGTACGGGCTGGAGAGCATTTCTTTCCAGTGGGAGATCCAGCCAACAGTACGTGCCAGCGCGAAAATCACGGTGAACATGCTGGTCGGAATGCCGATCGCCTTGAGGATGATCCCCGAGTAGAAGTCGACGTTCGGGTACAGCGAGCGTTCGATGAAGTACGGGTCGGTCAGCGCGATCTCTTCCAGGCGCATGGCCAGTTCGAGTTGCGGATCGTTGTTGATGCCCAGTTCCTTCAGTACTTCGTCGCAGGTCTGCTTCATTACAGTCGCGCGAGGATCGCGGTTCTTGTAAACGCGGTGACCGAAGCCCATCAGTTTGAACGGATCGTTCTTGTCCTTGGCCTTGGCGATGAACTTGTCGATGTTGGAAACATCGCCAATCTCGTCAAGCATGGTCAGCACGGCTTCGTTCGCACCGCCGTGGGCAGGGCCCCACAGTGCGGCGATACCGGCGGCGATACAGGCAAACGGGTTGGCACCCGAAGAACCGGCCAGACGCACAGTAGAAGTCGACGCGTTCTGCTCGTGGTCGGCGTGGAGGATGAAGATCCGGTCCATGGCCTTGGCGAGCACCGGGCTGATCGGTTTGATCTCGCACGGGGTGTTGAACATCATGTGCAGGAAGTTTTCCGCGTACGTCAGGTCGTTGCGCGGGTACATCATGGGTTGGCCCATGGAGTACTTGTAAACCATCGCTGCCAGGGTCGGCATCTTGGCAACCAGACGGATCGCGGAAATTTCGCGATGCTGCGGGTTATTGATGTCGAGGGAGTCGTGGTAGAAGGCCGAGAGGGCGCCGACTACACCGCACATGACGGCCATCGGGTGGGCGTCGCGACGGAAACCGTTGAAGAAGGTTTTCAGCTGCTCGTGAACCATCGTGTGGTTTTTCACGGTGCTGACGAACTGGGCCTTCTGCTCTGCGGTCGGCAGTTCGCCGTTGAGCAGCAGGTAGCAGGTTTCCAGGTAGTCCGATTTTTCAGCCAGCTGTTCGATCGGGTAGCCGCGGTGCAACAGAATGCCGTTGTCGCCGTCGATATAGGTGATCTTCGATTCGCACGAGGCGGTCGACATGAAACCTGGGTCGAAAGTGAAGCGGCCCGTGGCCGTCAGGCCCCGAACATCGATTACATCGGGACCAACGGTGCCGGTTAAAATGGGCAGCTCGACGGGGGCTGCGCCCTCGATGATCAACTGCGCTTTTTTGTCAGCCATGTGGCCTCCTATTTATGCTTGAACCATCAGACAGACCCCCCACGCAGGGCCCGCACCACTATAGTGAGATAAATTCGAATGTCAATTTGCCTAAAGTCTTGCTCCAGAAGGCTTTAAGCGCACTTTTTCCTCGAAATTGACTGCCATTTACGCCTTTTATACGACTTGTGCAATCAGCTATTTGGGGTAGGTGATTGCGTTGTCATTAGTAGCCTAACTGTCTATACTCGGCCACCGACCGCCAAGGGCTTTTGGGCTTGCTTTCATTGGGGGTCGCATCCCTGGGTGGTGGTTACCTGACCAGTGCACTCCCCAACAACTTTGCCCTGATTGTTAGGGGCTCTTCAGTGTGAAAAAAAAGCCGTGAAAAGCCAACGACCTGTAAACCTAGACCTAAGGACCATCAAACTCCCCATCACCGGCGTTACGTCGTTTCTTCACCGTGTTTCCGGCATTATCCTCTTCCTGGGTATCGGCTTCATGCTTTATGCATTGGGCAAGTCTCTGGGTTCCGAGGAAGGTTTTGCCGAGGTGAAGGCATGCTTGACCAGTCCGCTGGCCAAGTTCGTAGCATGGGGCCTCCTGTCCGCTCTGCTGTATCACCTGGTAGCCGGTGTGCGCCATTTGATCATGGACATGGGCATCGGTGAGACGCTGGAAGGCGGCCGCCTGGGCTCGAAAATTATCATCGCCGTTTCCGTGGTGCTGATCGTTCTGGCAGGAGTTTGGATATGGTAACCAGCGTTACGAACCTTTCGCGTTCGGGCCTCTATGACTGGATGGCGCAACGTGTGTCTGCGGTTGTTCTCGCGGCTTATTTCATCTTCCTGATCGGATACCTTGCAGCGAATCCGGGCATTGGCTACGACCAGTGGCACGGCCTGTTCGCTCACAACGGGATGCGTATCTTCAGTCTGCTGGCCCTCGTTGCCCTTGGCGCTCACGCCTGGGTCGGCATGTGGACCATCGCGACCGACTACCTGACGCCAATGGCGCTGGGCAAGTCCGCGACTGCAGTACGTTTCCTTTTCCAGGCAGTATGCGGCGTTGCGATGTTCGCTTACTTCGTCTGGGGTGTGCAGATTCTCTGGGGTATCTGAGTCATGGCTAACATTCCAACGATTTCTTTCGACGCCATCATTATTGGTGGTGGCGGTGCCGGCATGCGCGCTGCGCTGCAACTGGCACAGGGCGGTCACAAGACTGCCGTGATCACCAAGGTTTTCCCGACCCGTTCGCACACCGTATCCGCTCAGGGCGGCATCACGTGCGCAATCGCGTCCGCTGACCCGAACGATGACTGGCGCTGGCACATGTACGATACCGTCAAGGGTTCCGACTACATCGGTGACCAGGACGCTATCGAATACATGTGTCAGGAAGGCCCGGCCGCTGTTTTCGAGCTGGACCACATGGGTCTGCCGTTCTCGCGTACCGAGCAGGGCCGTATCTACCAGCGTCCGTTCGGTGGTCAGTCCAAGGATTACGGTAAAGGCGGTCAGGCTGCACGTACTTGCGCCGCTTCCGACCGTACCGGTCACGCACTGCTGCACACCCTTTATCAGGGCAACCTGAAAGCCGGTACCACGTTCCTGAACGAGTACTACGCTGTCGACCTGGTGAAAAACCAGGAAGGTGAATTCGTCGGTGTGATCGCTATCTGCATCGAAACCGGCGAAACCACCTACATTCGCGCCAAGGCCACCGTACTGGCTACCGGCGGTGCAGGTCGTATCTACGCTTCCACCACCAACGCCCTGATCAACACCGGTGACGGCGTCGGCATGGCTCTGCGTGCTGGCGTGCCGGTACAAGACATCGAAATGTGGCAATTCCACCCGACCGGCATCGCCGGCGCCGGTGTACTGGTTACCGAAGGTTGCCGTGGTGAAGGTGGTTACCTGATCAACAAGCACGGCGAGCGTTTCATGGAGCGTTATGCTCCGAACGCCAAAGACCTTGCCGGTCGTGACGTGGTTGCTCGTTCGATGGTTAAAGAAATCATCGCCGGCAACGGTTGCGGTCCGAATGGCGACCACGTAATGCTCAAACTCGACCACCTGGGCGAGGAAGTGCTGCACAGCCGTCTGCCAGGCATCTGCGAACTGTCGAAGACTTTCGCTCACGTTGACCCGGTTGTTGCGCCGGTTCCGGTTGTTCCGACTTGCCACTATATGATGGGCGGCGTTGCCACCAACATTCACGGCCAGGCGATCACCCAGAACGCTGAAGGCGTGGACCAGATCATCCCTGGTCTGTTCGCAGTAGGTGAAGTGGCTTGCGTATCGGTGCACGGTGCCAACCGTCTGGGCGGCAACTCGCTGCTCGACCTGGTGGTATTCGGCCGCGCTGCAGGTCTGCACCTGGAAAAGGCGCTCACCGACGGCATCGAATACGACGACGCTACCGAAGCCGACATCGAAGCTGCCCTGTCGCGTCTGAACGCGCTGAACAACCGTACCGACGGCGAAGACGTCGCTACCCTGCGTCGCGAGCTGCAAAGCTGCATGCAGAACTACTTCGGCGTATTCCGTACCGGCGAATACATGCAGAAAGGTATCGCTCAGCTCGCTGACCTGCGTACCCGCATTGCCAACGTGAAGATCAACGATAAGTCGCAGGCGTTCAACACTGCCCGTATCGAAGCGCTGGAACTGCAAAACCTGCTGGAAGTGGCTGAAGCTACCGCCATCGCGGCCGAAGTACGTAAAGAGTCGCGCGGTGCTCACGCCCGTGAAGACTTCGAAGATCGTGACGACGAAAACTGGCTGTGCCACACCCTGTACTTCCCGGGTGACAAGCGCGTCACCAAGCGTGCCGTGAACTTCTCGCCGAAGACTGTTCCGACTTTCGAACCTAAAGTCCGGACTTATTAAGGGTGACCGCCATGTTGCAAGTCAGTGTTTATCGCTACAACCCTGATCAGGACGCTGCGCCGTTCATGCAGGAATTCCAGGTCGATACCGGTGGTAAAGACCTGATGGTGCTGGACGTGCTGGCCCTGATCAAAGAGCAGGACGAGGGTTTCTCCTATCGTCGCTCTTGCCGTGAAGGCGTCTGCGGCTCCGACGGCATGAACATCAACGGTAAAAACGGTCTGGCGTGCATCACGCCACTGTCCGCCGTTGTAAAAGGTAACAAGCTGATTGTTCGTCCGCTGCCAGGTTTGCCGGTTATCCGTGACCTGGTTGTCGATATGAGCATCTTCTACAAGCAATACGAGAAGGTGAAGCCTTACCTGCAGAACGACACGCCGGCTCCGGCCATCGAGCGTCTGCAGTCTCCGGAAGAACGTGAAAAACTCGACGGTCTGTACGAGTGCATCCTGTGCGCTTGCTGCTCGACCTCTTGCCCGTCCTTCTGGTGGAACCCGGACAAGTTCCTGGGTCCAGCTGCGCTGCTGCAAGCTTATCGCTTCCTGGCAGACAGCCGTGACACCAAGACCAACGAGCGTCTGGCTTCGCTCGATGACCCGTTCAGCGTCTTCCGCTGCCGGGGCATCATGAACTGCGTCAACGTATGTCCGAAAGGCCTGAACCCGACTAAGGCCATCGGTCACATCCGTAACATGCTGCTTTCGAGCGGCGTGTGATTCAGCTGCTGTAACCGCTGCACCGTAGAGGCTGTGGCGCGGGCTTCAACCCGCGTCATGGCTATAACCAGAGCAGTAGCCATAAGCTGCGGCTCTTATTTTGAAGAAATGAGACAAGCAGGGGCATCCGGGCTGGTACCCGGACTATCAGTGTGATCCTAAGTGGCTTGTTTTAGTCGCTGCATTCGGACTTCTGCAAGTTTGCTCGGTGTCGACATCGATGGTGTTCCCCTAACCGAGGGTGACCAAGCATGCAAGAAAGCGTGATGCAGCGCATGTGGAACAGCGCCTACCTTTCAGGTGGAAACGCTGCCTATGTGGAAGAGCTTTATGAGCTCTACCTGCACGACCCTAACGCTGTGCCAGAAGAGTGGCGCACCTACTTTCAGAAGTTGCCTGCCGACGGCAACTCTGCCACTGATGTTTCGCACTCGACAATTCGCGATCATTTCGTGCTGCTGGCAAAGAACCAGCGCCGCGCCCAACCGGTTTCCGCCGGCAGCGTGAGCAGTGAGCACGAGAAGAAGCAAGTTGAAGTGCTGCGATTGATCCAGGCCTACCGTATGCGTGGCCACCAGGCAGCCCAGCTTGACCCGCTGGGGCTGTGGCAGCGTCCTGCACCTGCAGACCTGTCGATCAATCATTACGGCTTGACCAATGCCGATCTTGATACGACCTTCCGTGCCGGCGACCTGTTCATCGGCAAAGAGGAAGCGAGCCTACGCGAAATTCACGAAGCGTTGCAGCAGACATATTGCCGCACCATCGGCGCTGAATTTACGCACATCACCGATTCCGAGCAGCGCCAGTGGTTCCAGCAGCGTCTGGAAAGCGTGCGTGGTCGTCCGACGTACTCCGCCGACATCAAGAGCCACCTGCTTGAGCGCGTGACTGCCGGTGAAGGCCTGGAAAAATACCTGGGCACCAAATACCCGGGCACCAAGCGTTTCGGTCTGGAAGGCGGCGAAAGCCTGATTCCGATGCTCGACGAACTGATCCAGCGTTCCGGTTCCTACGGCACCAAGGAAGTCGTCATCGGCATGGCCCACCGTGGCCGTCTGAACGTACTGGTCAACACCTTCGGCAAGAACCCGCGCGAGCTGTTCGACGAGTTCGAAGGCAAGAAGAAGGTCGAGCTGGGTTCCGGTGACGTTAAGTATCACCAGGGCTTCTCGTCCAACGTGATGACCGCCGGCGGTGAAGTTCACCTGGCCATGGCGTTCAACCCGTCCCACCTGGAAATCGTTTCCCCGGTGGTAGAAGGTTCGGTTCGCGCCCGTCAGGATCGTCGTAACGACCCGACCGGTGAGAAGGTTCTGCCGATCTCCATCCACGGTGACGCTGCATTCGCAGGTCAAGGCGTGGTCATGGAAACCTTCCAGATGTCGCAGACCCGCGGTTTCAAAACCGGCGGTACCGTGCACATCGTGATCAACAACCAGGTCGGTTTCACCATCAGCAACCCGCTGGACTCGCGTTCCACCGAGTACGCCACCGACGTTGCGAAGATGATCCAGGCGCCGATCCTCCATGTGAATGGTGATGATCCGGAAGCCGTGTTGTTCGTGACCCAGCTGGCCATCGACTACCGCATGCAGTTCAAGCGTGACGTGGTGATCGACCTGGTCTGCTACCGTCGTCGCGGCCACAACGAGGCCGACGAGCCAAGCGGCACCCAGCCTCTGATGTATCAGCAGATCACCAAACAGCGCACCACCCGTGAGCTGTACGCTGATCGTCTGACCCAGGGCGGTGTGCTGGACGCAGAGCGTGTTCAGGCGAAAGTCGACGAATACCGCAACGCGCTGGACAACGGTCTGCACGTCGTGAAATCGCTGGTCAAAGAGCCGAACAAAGAGCTGTTCGTGGACTGGCGTCCGTATCTGGGCCACGCCTGGACTGCGCGTCACGACACCCGCTTTGATCTGAAAACCCTGCAAGAACTGTCCGCCAAGCTGCTGGAAATTCCGGAAGGCTTCGTGGTTCAGCGTCAGGTCTCGAAGATCTACGAAGACCGTCAGAAAATGCAAGCCGGCGGCCTGCCGATCAACTGGGGGTACGCCGAAACCATGGCGTACGCGACCCTGGCGTTCGAAGGTCACCCGATCCGCATGACCGGTCAGGACATCGGCCGCGGTACGTTCTCGCACCGTCACGCTGTGTTGCACAACCAGAAAGACGCAGGCACTTACATTCCGCTGCAGCACTTGTACGACGGTCAGCCACGCTTTGACCTGTACGACTCGTTCCTGTCGGAAGAAGCGGTACTGGCATTCGAATACGGTTACTCGACCACCACGCCGGATGCGCTGGTGATCTGGGAAGCCCAGTTCGGCGACTTCGCCAACGGTGCACAGGTTGTAATCGACCAGTTCATCACCAGCGGCGAGCACAAGTGGGGCCGTCTCTGCGGTCTGACCATGTTGCTGCCACACGGTTACGAAGGTCAGGGCCCTGAGCACAGCTCGGCACGTCTTGAGCGTTACCTGCAACTGTGCGCCGAGCACAACATTCAGGTCGCCGTACCGACCACGCCAGCACAGATCTACCACTTGCTGCGTCGTCAGGTGATTCGTCCGCTGCGCAAGCCGCTGATCGTTCTGACTCCGAAGTCGCTGCTGCGCCACAAACTGGCCATCTCGACCCTGGAAGATCTGGCCGAAGGTTCGTTCCAGACCGTGATCCCGGAAATCGATACTCTGGACCCGAAAAAGGTCGAGCGTGTTGTTCTGTGTAGCGGCAAGGTCTACTACGACCTGCTGGAAAAACGCCGTGCCGAAGGCCGTGAAGATATCGCCATCGTGCGTATCGAGCAGCTGTACCCATTCCCTGAGGACGACTTGAAAGAAGTCCTGGCTCCATACACCAACGTCAAAAATGCCGTTTGGTGTCAGGAAGAGCCGATGAACCAGGGGGCCTGGTACTGCAGCCAGCACCACTTGCGTCGCAGTATTGCGAACCTCGACAAGTCTCTCGTACTTGAGTACGCGGGCCGTGAGGCTTCTGCTGCCCCAGCTTGTGGTTACGCATCGATGCACGCCGAGCAGCAGGAAAAACTCCTGCAAGACGCGTTTACCATTTAATGCCTTCGCGCACCTGAAACCGAATTTAAGGAACCACAGATAATGGCTATCGAGATCAAAGCCCCCACTTTCCCGGAATCGGTTGCCGATGGCACCGTTGCCACCTGGCACAAACAACCGGGCGACGCTGTCAAGCGCGACGATCTGATCGTCGACATCGAAACCGACAAAGTCGTACTGGAAGTTCTGGCTACCGCTGATGGCGTGCTGGGCGCAATCGTCAAGAACGAAGGCGACACCGTTCTGTCCGACGAAGTGCTGGGCTCCATCGAAGCGGGCGGCGCTGCTGCTGCTCCAGCCGCCGCTGCTGCTCCGGCCGCTGCTGCCGCTGCACCGGCTGCTGCCGAAGGCGAAGATGATCCTGTTGCTGCACCGGCTGCGCGCAAACTGGCTGAAGAAAACGGCATCAACATCGCTTCCGTTGCCGGCACCGGCAAGGGCGGTCGTGTGACCAAGGAAGACGTGGTTGCAGCTGTTGCTGCCAAGAAAGCCGCTCCGGCTGCCGCGCCTGCCAAGGCTGCTGCTCCTTCGGCCGCCGCTCCTGTGTTCGCTGCTGGCGACCGCATCGAGAAGCGCGTACCGATGACCCGCGTTCGTGCCACCGTGGCCAAGCGTCTGGTTGAAGCTCAGTCGAACATGGCGATGCTGACCACTTTCAACGAAGTCGACATGACTGAAGTCATGGCCCTGCGTTCGAAGTACAAGGACCTGTTCGAGAAGTCCCACAACGGCGTACGCCTGGGCTTCATGTCGTTCTTCGTCAAAGCAGCTACCGAAGCGCTGAAACGCTTCCCGGCTGTCAACGCGTCGATCGACGGCGGCGACATCGTTTACCACGGCTATGCGGACATCGGCGTTGCCGTTTCCAGCGACCGTGGCCTGGTGGTTCCGGTTCTGCGTAACGCCGAGCTGATGAGCCTGGCTGAAATCGAAGGCGGCATCGCCACTTTCGGCAAGAAAGCCCGTGACGGCAAATTGTCGATGGACGAGATGACCGGTGGTACCTTCACCATCACCAACGGTGGTACCTTCGGTTCGATGATGTCGACCCCGATCGTCAACCCGCCGCAGGCAGCGATTCTGGGCATGCACAACATCATCCAGCGTCCTATGGCCATCAATGGTCAGGTCGTTATCCGTCCGATGATGTACCTGGCACTGTCCTACGATCACCGTCTGATCGATGGCAAAGAAGCTGTGACCTTCCTGGTGACCATCAAGAACCTGCTGGAAGATCCGGCTCGTCTGTTGCTGGATATCTGATAGAAGCAGTCGCGGGCTTCAGGTTTCAAGCTGCAGGAAAGGGCAGCTTGGCTTGGGGCGCGCGGCTTGAAGCTTTTCGCTAAAGAGGATTTTTTGAATGTCGCAGAAATTTGACGTAGTAGTGATCGGTGCTGGCCCTGGTGGCTACGTGGCTGCCATCAAGGCCGCGCAGCTGGGTCTGACCACTGCCTGCATCGAGAAGTACACCGACGCAGAAGGCAAGCAAGCCCTGGGCGGCACCTGCCTGAACGTGGGCTGCATTCCTTCCAAGGCGCTGCTCGACAGCTCCTGGAAATACAAGGAAGCGAAAGAAAGCTTCAACGTTCACGGTATCTCCACTGGCGAAGTCAAAATGGACGTCGCTGCGATGGTTGGCCGCAAGGCTGGCATCGTCAAGAACCTGACCGGCGGCGTTGCCACCCTGTTCAAGGCCAACGGCGTTACTTCGATCCAGGGCCACGGCAAACTGCTGGCTGGCAAGAAAGTCGAAGTCACCAAGCCAGACGGCTCGGTTGAAGTCATCGAAGCTGAAAACGTGATTCTGGCTCCAGGTTCGCGTCCGATCGACATTCCGCCAGCTCCGGTTGATCAGAAAGTCATCGTCGATTCGACTGGCGCACTGGAATTCCAAAGCGTACCTAAGCGTCTGGGCGTGATCGGCGCTGGCGTGATCGGTCTGGAACTGGGTTCGGTGTGGTCGCGTCTGGGCTCCGAAGTTGTTGTCCTGGAAGCACTGGACACTTTCCTGATGGCAGCGGACACCGCTGTTTCCAAGGAAGCGCTGAAAACCCTGACCAAACAAGGTCTGGACATCAAACTGGGCGCTCGCGTAACCGGCTCGAAAGTGAACGGCGACGAAGTCGTTGTGAACTACACCGATGCCAACGGCGAACAGACCATCACTTTCGACAAGCTGATCGTAGCCGTTGGTCGCCGTCCGGTGACCACTGATCTGCTGGCTTCCGACAGCGGCGTGACCCTCGACGAGCGCGGTTTCGTGCACGTTGACGATCACTGCGCGACCACCGTACCGGGCGTTTTCGCCATCGGTGACGTGGTTCGCGGCATGATGCTGGCTCACAAGGCATCGGAAGAAGGCATCATGGTTGTCGAGCGCATCAAGGGCCACAAAGCCCAGATGAACTATGACCTGATCCCTTCGGTTATTTATACTCACCCGGAAATCGCGTGGGTTGGCAAAACCGAGCAGGCCTTGAAAGCTGAAGGCGTTGAAGTTAACGTCGGCACCTTCCCGTTCGCCGCTTCCGGCCGTGCCATGGCCGCCAACGATACCGGTGGTTTCGTCAAGGTCATCGCTGATGCCAAGACTGACCGCGTATTGGGCGTGCACGTGATTGGCCCGAGCGCTGCAGAGCTGGTTCAGCAGGGCGCGATCGGTATGGAATTCGGCACCAGCGCTGAAGACCTGGGCATGATGGTTTTCTCCCATCCGACCCTGTCTGAAGCCTTGCACGAAGCTGCTCTGGCTGTGAATGGCGGCGCCATCCACATTGCCAACCGCAAGAAGCGTTAAGACACAATAAGAAACCACGGCGGTAACGGCCCGTCGTGAGCCTTGCGAGCAAGTCTCACCGCGGAATGTCCGCTGGACGCAGTCTTGCGTAGCTCAGCTACGCAAGCAGCAGTCACAGGTGGCGCGGCACTCAAACGAGCGCAGCGCCGAATGCGCAGTACCTAACGAAGACGGTAAAAAGCATGAATCTTCACGAGTATCAGGGTAAGCAGCTGTTCGCTGAATACGGCCTGCCAGTTTCCACTGGTTACGCAGTAGACACCCCGGAAGCAGCAGCAGAAGCTTGCGACAAAATCGGCGGCAGCGAGTGGGTTGTCAAAGCCCAGGTCCACGCCGGTGGTCGCGGTAAAGCGGGCGGCGTCAAGCTGGTTCGCAGCAAAGAAGACGCCAAAGCCTTCGCACAGCAGTGGCTGGGCAAGCGTCTGGTGACTTACCAGACTGACGCCAATGGCCAGCCAGTCACCAAGATCCTGGTTGAATCGTGCACTGATATCGCTAAAGAGCTGTACCTGGGCGCTGTCGTTGACCGTTCGAGCCGTCGCATCGTGTTCATGGCTTCCACCGAAGGTGGCGTGGACATCGAGAAAATCGCTCACGACACTCCAGAAAAAATTCTCAAAGCCACTATCGATCCACTGGTTGGCGCTCAGCCATTCCAGGGTCGCGAGCTGGCATTCCAGCTGGGTCTGGAAGGCAAGCAGGTTGCTCAGTTCGCCAAGATCTTCGTAGGTCTGGCCAAACTGTTCAAGGATCACGACCTGGCTCTGCTGGAAGTGAACCCGCTGGTGATCAAGGCTGACGGCGATCTGCACTGCCTGGACGCCAAGATCAACATCGACGCCAACGCAATGTACCGTCAGCCTAAGCTGAAGACTTTCCACGATCCGTCGCAAGACGATCCGCGCGAAGCGCACGCTGCCAAGTTCGAACTGAACTACGTGGCACTGGAAGGTAACATCGGCTGCATGGTCAACGGTGCTGGCCTGGCCATGGGTACCATGGACATTGTCAACCTGCATGGCGGCAAGCCAGCCAACTTCCTCGACGTAGGTGGTGGCGCTACCAAAGAACGCGTAACCGAAGCGTTCAAGATCATCCTGTCCGACACCAACGTCGCTGCAGTACTGGTCAACATCTTCGGCGGCATCGTTCGCTGCGACATGATTGCCGAAGGCATCATCGGCGCTGTGAAAGAAGTCGGCGTGAAAATCCCGGTTGTTGTTCGCCTTGAAGGCAACAACGCTGAGCTGGGCGCTAAAGTACTGGCAGAAAGCGGTTTGAACATCATCGCTGCTACCAGCCTGACCGACGCTGCTCAACAAGTTGTCAAAGCTGCGGAGGGCAAATAATGAGCGTCCTGATCAATAAAGACACCAAAGTTATCTGCCAGGGTATTACCGGTTCGCAAGGTAGTTTCCACACCCAGCAAGCCATCGAATACGGCACCAAGATGGTGGGTGGCGTTACTCCTGGCAAAGGCGGCACCGAGCACCTGGGTCTGCCAGTGTTCAACACCGTTAAAGACGCAGTAGAAGCCACTGGCGCTACCGCCAGCGTGATCTACGTTCCGGCTCCTTTCTGCAAAGACTCGATCCTGGAAGCAGCTTTCGGCGGCATCAAGCTGATCGTCTGCATCACCGAAGGCATTCCTACCCTGGACATGCTGGACGCTAAAGTTAAGTGCGACGAGCTGGGCGTAGTCCTGATCGGCCCTAACTGCCCAGGCGTGATCACCCCAGGCGAATGCAAGATCGGCATCATGCCAGGTCACATTCACTTGCCAGGCAAGGTCGGTATCGTTTCGCGTTCCGGCACCCTGACCTACGAAGCTGTGAAGCAGACTACTGACGCCGGTTTCGGTCAGTCGACTTGCGTCGGCATCGGTGGTGACCCGATCCCGGGTTCGAACTTCATCGACATCCTGAAGCTGTTCCAGGAAGACCCGAAGACCGAAGCGATCGTGATGATCGGTGAGATCGGCGGTTCGGCTGAAGAAGAAGCGGCTGCCTACATCAAGGCACACGTGACCAAGCCGGTTGTTTCCTACATCGCTGGTGTGACTGCTCCTCCGGGCAAGCGCATGGGCCATGCTGGCGCAATCATCTCTGGCGGCAAAGGCACTGCAGACGAGAAATTCGCTGCACTGCAAGACGCAGGCGTTAAAACCGTGCGTTCGCTGGCAGACATCGGCAAGGCCCTGGCCGAGCTGACTGGTTGGGCTGTCAAGTAAGCCTCGCGCTTAGCTTGCAACTCTGCTGACAAAGGCCACCTTCGGGTGGCCTTTGTCGTTTCTGGCATTCGCTGATTTATAGGCTTGCCCCCAATTACATGCAAAAACGCGACACGGAAACGTCGCGTATCGGATAGTTCGCCCTCTAACAGTGCGTTTGCAAAGCAAATTGGTTAGGCTAGCAGCCATTTTTGCGTCTGCCGCCCACAAGGCATGCAACGCGCTTTAAGGGTCAGTCCCATACGGATCGACAGCATTTCCCTAATTACACAGGGCAATCCCCCTCTAAATTCCGATTCAGTAGTGTGGTATTACCTTAATGAAAGTTTTGAAAGGTCAGGACATCCTGGCACTTGGCTTTATGACGTTTGCCCTGTTCGTCGGGGCTGGCAACATCATTTTCCCGCCTATCGTTGGCTTGCAGGCCGGACCTCACGTCTGGATGGCCGCGCTGGGCTTCCTGATCACCGCAGTGGGTCTGCCGGTGATCACCGTCGTTGCACTGGCCAAGGTCGGTGGGGCAATGGATGCGCTGAGCAGCCCGATCGGCAAGCTGGCTGGCGGCATTCTGGCGGCGGCGTGCTATCTGGCGGTCGGCCCGTTGTTCGCCACCCCGCGCACCGCGACGGTGTCGTTTGAAGTAGGTCTGGCGCCGCTGACCGGCGAGAGCCCGTTGGCACTGTTCCTCTACAGTTCGGTGTACTTCCTGCTGGTGTTCTTCATTTCGCTCTATCCGGGCCGTTTGCTGGACACCGTTGGCCGTTTCCTCGCGCCATTGAAGATCATCGCGCTGGCGGTCCTTGGCATCGCTGCATTCGCCTTGCCGGCGGGTGACATCGGTCACGGCACGCCGGAATACGTGGCGGCACCGTTCTCTCAGGGCTTCATCAATGGTTACCTGACCATGGATACCTTGGGTGCACTGGTGTTCGGCATCGTCATCGTTAACGCGATTCGCTCCCGTGGCGTCGAGTCGCCGGCGCTGATCACCCGTTACGCGATCATCGCCGGGCTGATTGCCGGTGTCGGTCTGGCGCTGGTGTATGTCAGCCTGTTCCGCCTCGGTTCCGGCAGCCACGAAGTGGCAGCAGGCGCGACCAACGGCGCGGCGGTATTGCACGCTTACGTGCAACACACCTTCGGTTCGCTGGGCAGCGGTTTCCTTGCCGTACTGATCTCGCTGGCGTGTCTGGTGACAGCGGTCGGCCTTACCTGTGCTTGCGCTGAGTACTTCAGCCGTGTGCTGCCACTGTCCTACAAGACCCTGGTGATCATTCTGGCGGCGTTCTCGCTGCTGGTGTCCAACCTGGGCCTGACCAAGTTGATTGCCTTCTCGATTCCGGTGCTGACCGCGATCTATCCGCCGTGCATCGTGTTGGTGGCGCTGAGCTTCTGCAAAGACTTCTGGCATGAGCACGGCCGGATTCTCGGTCCGGTGATGCTGGTGTCGTTCATCTTTGGCACCATCGACGCGCTGAAAGGCGCCGGTCTGGCCGACTGGATGCCATCGCAACTGGCGCACTTGCCGCTGAGCGAGCAGGGCCTGGCGTGGCTGGTGCCGTGCGTGATGACCCTGGTGGTTGCAGTGGTTTGCGATCGCCTGCTGGGCAAGCGCAGCGAAGCGGTTGCCTGACGTTGCCTGACCCGCCATAAGCGGGTCTTCAACGCTTGAACAGAAATGCCCCGTATCAATCGATACGGGGCATTTTTTATGCGCGTCAGGCAGTGTCTTTTTCCCTGAGCTAACGTCGAAGGGTTGCCGAAATCTCAATGTGGGAGCGAGCCTGCCCGCGAAAGCGGCGTATCGCGCAACATTGATGGCGGCTGACACACCGCTTTCGCGAGCAGGCTCGCTCCCACAAGTAATCAGTGCGTGTACACACCTCACAAGGAATTGCATGTCGTTCATCCAAGCCAACCTGATCCACCTGCTCGCGGCCGTCTGGTTCGTCATCTGCTGGGGCGGTTATACCCGTTATGCCTCTTGGAAGGGCCGCGATACAGCATGTCTGGCGAGTGTGCTGCACCTGTACCGCGAAGACTGGATGCGTCGCATGCTGCTGCGTGACAACCGGATCGCCGACGCCAGTGTGATCGGCAATCTGGAGCGCAACGCTTCGTTCTTCGCCTCCAGCACGTTGATCATCCTCGCCGGCATTCTCACCGTGCTTGGCGCGTCCGAGCGGGCAGTGTCGTTGCTGGCAGACATTCCGATGGTGCAACAGGCGTCGCAGGGCATGTCGGAAATCAAGTTGCTGTGTCTGGCGATGGTGTTCGTCTACGCGTTCTTCACCTTCAGTTGGTGCATGCGCCAGTACAACTTCGCGGCCGTGTTGGTTGGCTCGGCGCCGATGATCGGTGAACGACATGTTTCCGAACAGGAGCGCAAGGCTTTCGCTGCGCGGGCGGCGCGGGTGATTTCGATGGCGGCCAACCAGTTCAACTTCGGGCTGCGCTCCTACTACTTCGGCATGACCATGCTGGCCTGGTTTGTCAGCCCATGGTTGTTCATGCTGATGAGCGCCGGAGTGGTATTGGTCTTGTACCGCCGCGAGTTTCACTCCGACGTTCTCGATGTCATGGTCTATACCCCTACAGAAGCCCCCATTCCCGAGACAAACAAAGAGGTCGCTTGATGAGTATTCCGTTCTGGTGTGTGTTTATCACTGCGCTGTTGATTTATATCGCGCGTATGCCGGTGGGCAAGGCGATGAAAGAGCAGGGCGGTTACAACAACCACCTGCCGCGCCAGCAGCAGGCGCAACTGACCGGTTACGGTGCGAGTGCGCTGGCGGCTCACCAAAACAGTATCGAAGCTTTCATCCTGTTCGCAGTCGGTGTGTTGATGGCGCACACCACGCAAACGGCAGGCTGGCTGATCGATACATTGGCGATCATTTTCGTGATCGCGCGGATCCTCTACTTGTGGTTCTATCTGGCCGATCTGCCCAAGCTGCGCAGTCTGGTATGGCTAGTTGGTTTAGTCTGTTCGCTGTTGTTGATGATTAGTCCGACTTTTAGAACGGTCTTGCTCTAAGGCGACCTTGTCACTAAATGACAGGCAAAAGAAAACCCGCACTTGGCGGGTTTTCCTTTTTCTGTAGCAAAAAGCGAATTATTGCTTCTTGGCAGCTTCTTCTTGTGCAGCAGCGTTCGATTCAGCCTGAGCTTTGGCAGCTTCGGCGTTTTCTTTCGCAGCGTCGTTCACTTTATCCTGAGCTTTGTTCATGTCTTGCTGAGCTTGTTCAGCATGTTGGTTGGCATCTTGAGCTTTGTCCTCGGATTTTTTATCGCAGGCAGCGAGACCGAGGGAAGCGGTCAACATCAAGGCAATAGCAAAAGTCTTACGCATGGGGTGTTTCTCCTTATGGAAAATAACTACTGGCCTTAAGAACTCGGCGCTACAGGTTAAGTTCCTCATTTCTTTCAGATATATAAGTTTGTTTTGCTACGGAACTTTTGGTCTGTTCGCTACTACTGGCCAATGGCTTTAACGAGAGTAATTATCATATGGCTGAAAACCCCGTTTTTGAGCGCGCGACGCGATTTCTTTCAGCGTTAAGACACTGTCAGGTACTTGGTTTGCGAGTACATGAAGCCTCCAGCGAAGGGCTCACGGTGGTCCTGCCTTATAGCCCGCAAATAGTCGGTAATCCGCAGACCGGGGTTATTCATGGTGGCGCAATTACCTCGTTAATGGACACCGCTTGCGGGATGTCAACGCTCTGTGTGTTGCCGGAATTCGAAGTCTGCCCGACCCTCGATTTGCGCATTGACTATATGCACGCCGCCAAACCGAACAAAGACGTCTATGGCTTCGCCCAGTGCTACCGGGTGACCACCGATGTGATCTTCGCTCGCGGTTTCGCCTATCAGGACGATCCCGAACAACCCATCGCCCATGTCGTCGGTACATTCATGCGCATGGGTAAGGGGCTCAAAGGCACCAAAGGCTTTGGCGGCGTGATCAAGGGAGAAGGGCAATGAGCGACGACCTGAAGCTGCAGTTGCAGCAGGCTCACGCTCAGGGCGATTACGCGCCGCTGTTGCAGTTGATTCCCTACGCCGGGCTGATCGGCATCGAATGCTCACGCGTCGGCGATGAACTGTTGTTCAAGCTGCCGGCGAACAAGGACAACATTGGTAACCCTTTATTGCCGGCGATCCACGGCGGGGTGATTGCCGGGTTCATGGAGCTGGCCGCCGCCCTGCATCTGTTGATCTTCACCGGCGCACCAGGTGTGCCAAAGATTATCGACTTCTCCCTGGATTACCTGCGTGCCGGGCAATTCCGCGATACCTGGGCCAAGTGTCAGGTCTGCCGCCAGGGCCGGCGCGTCGCCAACGTCGCGATCACTGCCTGGCAAAGCACGGAAAGTGAACCGATTGCCACTGCTCGTGCGCACTTCAAAATCGATGAGCCCTTGAAATCCTGAACAGCGCCCCAAACTCACAAGACAACCCGCCGCCGACCATCTCGGGTCGCGGCCACTGCCATCTGATTGGAGTTTGATGACCATGAGTGTGGAAACTCAAAAGGAAACCCTGGGCTTCCAGACCGAGGTAAAGCAACTGCTGCACCTCATGATCCATTCGCTGTATTCCAACAAGGAAATTTTCCTTCGCGAATTGATCTCGAACGCCTCTGACGCTGTAGATAAATTGCGCTTCGAAGCCCTGGCCAAGCCAGAGTTGCTTGAAGGCGGCGCTGACCTGAAAATCCGTGTGAGCTTCGACAAGGACGCCAAGACCGTCACCCTCGAAGACAACGGTATCGGCATGAACCGTGACGATGTGATCACCCACCTGGGGACCATCGCCAAATCCGGCACCGCCGATTTCATGAAGAATCTCTCGGGCGATCAGAAGAAAGATTCGCACCTGATCGGCCAGTTCGGTGTGGGCTTCTACTCCGCCTTCATCGTTGCCGACCAGGTTGACGTGTACAGCCGTCGCGCCGGCACTCCAGCCAGCGAAGGCGTGCACTGGTCGTCGAAAGGCGAGGGCGAATTCGAAGTCGCCACCATCGAAAAAGCAGAACGTGGTACCCGCATCGTCCTGCATCTGAAAGCGGCAGAAGACGAATTCGCTGATGGCTGGCGTCTGCGCAACATCATCAAGAAGTACTCCGACCACATCGCTTTGCCGATCGAGCTGCCGAAAGAAGCGGCTGCTGCCGAAGGCGAAGAGGCTCCGGCCGTTGAGTGGGAAACCGTCAACCGCGCCAGCGCCCTGTGGACCCGTCCGCGCACTGAAGTGAAGGACGAGGAATACCAGGAGTTCTACAAGCACATCGCTCACGACTTTGAAAACCCGCTGGCCTGGAGCCACAACAAAGTCGAAGGCAAGCTCGAATACAGCTCGTTGCTGTACGTGCCGGCCCGCGCCCCGTTCGACCTGTACCAGCGTGAAGCGCCGAAAGGCCTGAAGCTGTACGTGCAACGCGTGTTCGTCATGGATCAGGCCGAGTCGTTCCTGCCGCTGTACCTGCGCTTCATCAAAGGCGTGGTCGATTCCAACGACCTGTCGCTGAACGTGTCGCGTGAAATCCTGCAGAAAGACCCGATCATCGATTCGATGAAGACTGCGCTGACCAAGCGCGTGCTCGACATGCTGGAAAAACTGGCGAAGAACGAGCCTGAGCAATACAAAGGCTTCTGGAAGAACTTCGGTCAGGTCATGAAAGAAGGCCCGGCAGAAGACTTCGCCAACAAGGAAAAAATTGCCGGTCTGCTGCGTTTCGCATCGACCCAAGGCGACGACGGCGAGCAGATCGTCGGTCTGGCCGACTACCTGGCACGCGCCAAGGAAGGTCAGGACAAGATCTACTACCTCACCGGCGAAACCTACGCGCAGGTCAAGAACAGCCCGCACCTGGAAGTCTTCCGCAAGAAAGGCATCGAAGTGCTGCTGCTGACCGACCGTATCGACGAGTGGCTGATGAGCTACCTCAGCGAGTTCGACGGCAAGACTTTCGTCGATGTGGCACGTGGTGATCTTGATCTGGGCAACCTGGACTCGGAAGAGGACAAGAAGGCCGCAGAAGAAGTCGCCAAGTCCAAAGAAGGTCTGGTTGAGCGTCTGAAAACCGCGCTGGGCGATTCCGTGGCTGAAGTACGGGTTTCCCATCGTCTGACCGATTCGCCGGCGATTCTCGCCATCGGCGAGCAGGATCTGGGTCTGCAAATGCGCCAGATCCTCGAAGCCAGCGGGCAGAAGGTGCCGGATTCGAAGCCGATCTTCGAATTCAACCCAAGCCACCCGCTGATCGAGAAGCTCGATGGCGAGCAGAGCGAAGAGCGTTTTGGCGACCTGTCGCACATCCTCTTCGACCAGGCTGCGCTGGCGGCGGGTGACAGCTTGAAGGATCCGGCCGCTTATGTGCGCCGTCTGAACAAGCTGCTGGTTGAACTGTCGGTTTAACCAAGTTGTAGAAAAGCCCGCTTCGGCGGGTTTTTTCATTCTGGTGTTTAACAAATCAGGAGTCAGAAATGAGCCAAGTCACTGTACGTTCCGTGGTCTATCAGATTGACGGCCAGCCTTATGAAGGTCGTCTGGCGTTCGACGTCGAGCACAAAGGTGCGCGTCCGGGTTTGTTGATGGCGCCGAACTGGATGGGCGTCAGCGCCGGTGCCGAAGAGATCGCCAAGTCGGTGGCGGCCGAGGGCTACGTGGTGTTGATCGCTGACGTTTATGGCCAGGCCGTACGTCCGCAGAATGCCGATCAGGCGGGCGCGGCGATGATGCCGTTGAAGGACGACCGTGCGTTGCTGCGCACGCGTATGCAAGCGGCGTTCGAGCAGTTGCAGAAGCAGGGTGAGGCGGCGGTTGATACGTCGAAACTGGCAGTGTTCGGCTTCTGCTTTGGCGGTTGCTGTGCGCTGGATCTGGCTCGCACGGGGGCGGCGGTGAAGGCTGCGGTGTCGTTCCACGGTACGCTGGATTCGCCGAATCCTGCCGATGCGCAGAACATCAAAGGCTCGGTTCTGGTGTTGCACGGTGCCGCAGATCCGTTGGTGCCGAAAGAGCAGTTGCCGGCGTTTGAAGACGAGATGAACGCGGCGAAGGTCGATTGGCAGTTGCTGAGCTATGGCGGTGCGGTGCATTCGTTTACCGATCCGCATGCCAATGTGCCGGGCAAGATGATGTACGACGCGAAGACCGCCAAGCGCGCGTTCAAGTCGATGCATGATTTGCTGGATGAAGTGTTCAAGGGCTGAAAAGCGAAGAGCCCCTCACCCTAACCCTCTCCCAGAGGGAGAGGGGACTGAATGGGGGATGCTTGGGAGTTACGCCGACTTGAAAGGGCTGTGCTGAATCCATAGTCGCCAAGACTTTTCAGGTCGATGTATGACGCAAGATACCTCGGTCGGCTCCCTCTGCCTCCGGGCGGTCCGACGTTTCGGGAGGGCAGGGTGAGGGTGCTGATGGTGGACGCTCAACCAATGCGCCGACCTGATAGGGCATTACCGAATCCATAATCGATAAGGTCTTTCAGGTCGGCGTATAACCTGAGACCACTCGGTCGGCTCCCTCTCCCTCCGGGAGAGGGCTGGGGTGAGGGTGCTTTTCAGCGCGGCAACTCGATCCGGTCAACTTCCCCCGGCACCGTCGGCCAGTCCCCGCCCGCCCATTTACGCCGTGCTTCATCAATCGCCGCCGGATCGCTCGCGACAAAATTCCAGTTGATCCGCCGTGGCCCGTCCAATGGCGCGCCGCCAAATACCACGGCATGCACATCGCTTTCGGCAAACAGACTCATCTCTTCCCCGGCCGGCAATACCACCAACGCATGCGGCTCAATCGCTTCGCCATTCAATTGCGCATCCCCACTCAACACATAAACCGCCCGCTCTTCATGCTCGGTCGGAATCAGCAAAGTGGTCGCGGTTTGCATGTTCACTTCCGCGTACAACGTAGGAGAAAGCACCGGCACCGGCGATTCCAGGCAAAAGCCTGACCCGGCAATCATGCGGATCTGTACGCCAAGGTTATCGCTGACCGGCAATGTCGCTGCCGGGTGATGGCTGTAATGCCCCGGGCCTTGCTCGTGATCCTTGGGTGACGCCAGCCAGATCTGCAAACCGTGCATCGTGAAACTCTGGTCCCACAACGGTTCCGGTGTGCGCTCGACGTGTGCAATCGCACTACCAGCGGTCATCCAGCTGACGTCACCGGCACTGACCACCTGATCCGAGCCAAGGCTGTCCTTGTGCTGGATCTGTCCTTCAAACAAATAGGTGAGCGTCGACAGACCGATGTGCGGGTGCTGTCGGATGTTCATGCCTTTGCCCGTCGGATAAACCGTTTCGAGCATGTGATCAAAAAACACGAAAGGCCCGACGCTGCGGCATTTGGCTGACGGCAGCGGGCGCAGAATCGGCTGCCCTTCGACGTCTTCGGCGCGTGGGCGGATGATCAGAGGTTGCGTGTCCATGGTGCATTCCAGGCTGAGCGGGTGATGCCAGAAGCATAACCCGCCGCTGGCGTGAGGAGGATTACTGGCTGTCGAAGCCTTGTGGGGCGTGGGTTTCGATGCTGACGTCGGTGGTCGTCATCAGTTTGTGAATCGGGCAACGGTCGGCGACGCGCAGCAGTTCCTCGCGCTGGGCGTCGGTCAGGACGCCTTTGAGAGTAAGGGTGACGTGCAAGACGTATTTACCTTTTTGCTCTTCGCTGTTGTCACGTTTGACGTCGACACCGACGCCGGTCAGCGGGATGTCTTTCTTCTTCGCGTACATCTTCAGGGTCAGCGCTTTGCAGGCGCCGAGGGCCGCATCGAAATAGTCGTGCGGCTCAGGTGCCGAGCCTTCGCCGCCGGCGGATTTCGGTACGTCGGCAAACAGTTCGTGGTCATCAATCTGTACGGTATGGCGGAAACCTTCAGCGGAGACGGTATTGACGGTAACGGTCATGGGAACCTCACTGGCAGTAGGAAAAGTCGCTTCGATCAAAAAAGACCTTGCAGTTATAGAGCATTCCCACCGGTACGCGTTCCACTTTCCTGCGGGATGAACCCTTGTTGTCGGGGCGCGGTCTAGGCTATGCCTACTTTCTGGAGATTACTTGTGTCCCTGTATCGTTTGAGTCTCGCCTGCCTTCTGCTGCTTGCCGGCAACGTCAGCGCCCGCGAATACACCTACAGCGATGCGCACCTGCATTACGTCGATTTTTTCCAGGAAAGCGCGGGCATGGCGAAATTGCTGACGGCCATGCAGGACAATTCCATCGAGCATGTGATGATTTCCGGCATTCCGGTTGCTAAGAAGTGGCATGAGGACGAACCCAAGCGCCCGCGCTATTACGCCGGGGATGACGCCGATGCTTACTGGTATAGCGCGACTGACGTGATTGTCGCCGACGCCGTGCAAAAACTGAGCGCAGAACAACGCCCGTACTTTCATCCGTTTCTTTCCGGATTCAACCCGAACGACAAGAACTCCGCCGCGCACATCCAGCGCATGCTCGATCTTTATCCGGGGCTGTGGCAGGGCATCGGCGAGGTGTTCACCCGCCATGATGACCTGACAGCGCTGACCTCTGGCGATACGCCGCGCGCCAACAACGAAGCGATGACCAAGATCTATCACCTGGCAGCCGAGAACGATCTGCCGGTGTTGCTGCATTCCAACATCACCTCCAAGCGTGAGAAAAATCCGCTGTACCTGAAGGAAATCGAAGAACCGCTGCGTAATCATCCGCACACGCGATTCATCTGGGCCCACGCCGGGACCAGCGCGGAGATTCATCGACATCAGACCCAGCTGACATTTCTGCTGCCAACCCTGACGCGTATGCTTGAGGCGTATCCCAACCTGTTTATCGATCTGTCCTGGAGCATGCTCAAGCCGTATCTGCTGGACGAGCAGGGCAAACCGCGACCGGAATGGCTGGCGTTGGTCGAGAAATACCCCGAACGCTTCATGCTTGGCTCCGATGTGGTAGGGCGTTTCAATAAGCTCGGTCAGGAAATACACAGCTTCAAGCCGTTCCTTGATGCCCTGCCGGAGAACATTGCGCAAAAGGTCGCGAGAGATAACTTCCTGGCTATCTTGCCGCGAACGGAGTTCAAGTCCGGCAAAACCACGCTGAATCGTTAATGCCGACGGTTCGAAGGATCAAGGCCTTTTGATATCGCCTTTTCGTCTTACGCAAATTTTCACCGGGCCGATACCTTCTAAAGCAACCAGCTGCAGGGTTGATGCAGCGCTTTTGGAAGGAACCAGAGCAATGAGTATCCGTAGTCTCAATATTGCCCCGCGCGCCGGCCTCGGTTTTGGCTTGTTGGCGTTGATGGTATTTGCCCTTGGGGCGTTCGCTTTATTGCAAATGTCGAACATGCGCGCGCAGTCCGACGAGGTTGATAACAACTGGCTGCCGAGTGTCATGGCAGTCGGTGAGATGAGTCAGGACATGCTGCGCCTGCGCGCGCTGACCATGCGTCTGTTGCTCAATCGGGATCCGCAGACGCTCGAACAGAACGTTGCCAAGCTCAATGAATTACGCGGTGTGCTCAGTGAGGCCCAGCAGCGTTATGACGTGCTGATCGTACTGCCCGAGGAGCGCAGGCTGTTCGACCGCTTCAAGGTTGCCGAGCACCAGTATCTGGAGTTTCAGGCACAGGTCATGCAGTTGTCGGCGCAGAATCGGGTCGAGGAGGCCGCGACCATTCTCAATGGGCAGATGAGTCCCTTGGCCGATGAAATCGCAGTGCTTTTGCGCGAGCTGGTTGAGCTGAATAAACACAATGCCAATCTCGCCACCGAAGCAGCGCGGCTGGTGTTTACCAATTCGCGGGTTTGGGTCGGGGTGATGATCGGCGTTACCGCGCTGATCACCATAGGCCTGGCCCTGCTGCTGACGCGCAGCATCGTGCTGCCGCTGGCGCAATCGCTGGGTGTCGCCGAGGTGGTGGCCGGTGGTGATCTGACTGGCGATATCAGCATCAGTGGCAAGGACGAGCCGGCGCGACTGCTGCACGCACTCAAGAGTATGCAGCACAACCTGCGCGACACGATTCGGCAAATCTCCGAGTCCTCCAGCCAGTTGGCCTCGGCGTCGGAGGAGCTGAGTTGCGTCACGGAAGACGCTACGCGCGGGTTGCACCAGCAGAGCCTGGAAATCGAACAGGCGGCTACGGCGGTCAATCAGATGACGGCCGCAGTGGAGGAAGTGGCAAGCAATGCCGTGGCCACCTCCGAGGCGTCTCGTGAATCCGATCGCATTGCCCAGCATGGCCGCGAGCAGGTGCATCAAACGGTGCTGTCCATTGAGTCGCTGGCCGATGATGTGACAGCCAATGCGAGTCAGGTGGAAGATCTGGCGCAGAAGGTCTACAGCATCAGCAAAGTGCTGGATGTGATTCGTTCGATCGCTGAGCAGACCAATTTGCTCGCATTGAATGCCGCGATTGAGGCTGCTCGCGCCGGTGATGCCGGGCGTGGGTTTGCGGTTGTAGCGGATGAGGTGCGGGCGTTGGCCCATCGCACGCAGCAGTCGACCCGGGAAATCGAGCAGATGATCGGCGGGATTCAGCAGGGCACCGATTCGGCGGTGAGTTCGATGCAGCAGAGTAATGTGCGCGCGCGTTCGACGCTGGAGCTGGCCAAGGCGGCCGGGACTGCGCTTGAAGAGATCGCCTCGGCGTTCACGCTGATCAATGAGCGCAATCTGGTGATCGCCAGTGCCTCGGAGGAGCAGGCGGCGGTGGCGCGGGAGGTGGATCGCAATCTGATGAACATTCGTGATCTGGCGATGCAGACCTCGGCGGGGGCCAATCAGACCAGTGCGGCGAGTCAGGAGCTGTCGCGGTTGGCGGTGGATTTGAACAGCATGGTCGCCAAGTTCTCGGTTTGAGGTTTGCCTTCAAAAGCCCCTCACCCTAACCCTCTCCCAAGGGGAGAGGGGACTGACCGTGGGAGATTGGCGAGTTACACCGACCTGATCTTGCTTTGGCGAATCCCTAATCGACTCGATTTTTCAGGTCGATGCATAAAGCCAGACATCTCGGTCGGCTCCCTCTCCCTCGGGAGAGGGCTGGGGTGAGGGGCGAGCCAGGCACAAGTCTCCAATCCAGCAGGCAAAAAAAAGCCCCGCATTTCGCGGGGCTCTTTGTTCTTGCGGCGGATCAGCTGCCTTTAACGGTTTTACCGTTGACGGTGCCGTCCTGGAGCATGATGTTGTACTCCTTGCCGTCGGTTTCAACCTGTTGCAGGCGAACCAGCAGGTAATCCCAATCCTTGGCGAACCACAGCACGGTAGTGCGCTTGCTTTGTGTCGGGTCGCGTACGCGCTCGACCTTGATCGCATCGATCTTGCCAGCCTTGGTCTCGACTTTTTCCGAGCCCAGCACGCGGAAGTCATAGGTATCGACTTCACCATCATCGACCACTTGATAGCTCATGGTCTTCTTGCCGGCAGCGACGTCATGCTGCAGTGCCAACTGATAGGTGGACTTGTCGACCATGCCACGGTTCAGCGGGATCTTCACCGCGTCGCCACGGTCGGTACCGGTGACCATTTTGCTGTTCCAGTCGAAATCCAGATCAGCCTTTTTCGCCTTGCCCAGACCGCCACGTTCAAAGTGGTAGGACTGCGGCAGCAAAGTGTCTTTGTCCAGGGTCAGGGTGCTTTCTTCCGTCAGGCTGGCGATCATCATCGAGGCCTTGAAGCTGAGCTTCCAGACGCCGTTGGCTTCCTTGACCAGGCTGCGCTCGGCGGTGCCGCTCATTGGCAGTTGCTTCCAGTCGGCGGTGTAGCTGGCGGAGAACGGTTGAAGGTCCGCTGCCTGCGCGAAGGGCAGGGCGAGCAGAGCGCAAGCGAAGAGCAGGGCGCGACGCATAATATCTCCTAGTGTCGAATCAAGTGGCCGCTGGCCGCGAGTAACTGGCCATCCAGTAAAGCACCGTGTTCACCGAGTGCCAGTCTGCCCTCGGCGAACCAGCGAACTGCCATCGGGTAGATCAGGTGTTCCTGAACGTGTACTCGCTGCGCAAGACTCTGCGGCGTATCGTGCAACTCTACCGGTAATACTGCTTGTACGACCAGTGGTCCGCCATCGAGTTCCTCGGTGACGAAGTGCACGGAGCAGCCATGCTCAGTGTCGCCGGCCTCCAGCGCGCGCTGATGAGTGTGTAACCCTTTGTATTTGGGCAGCAGCGACGGGTGGATGTTGAGCAGGCGACCCTGGTAGTGGCGAACGAAATCAGCGCTGAGAATGCGCATGAAGCCGGCCAGCACCACAAGTTTCGGATTGAATTCGTCGATCAGTTCGATCAGAGCAGCATCGAAGGCCTCGCGACCTTCGAATGCCTTGTGATCCAGTGAGCGGGTAGCGATACCCGCGTCACTGGCGCGTTGCAGGCCGTAGGCGTCGGCGCGATTGGAAATCACTGCAGCGATGTGGACCGGGTTGTCGCCGGTCCGCGTGCTGTCGATCAGAGCCTGCAAGTTACTGCCGGTGCCGGACAACAGCACCACGACATCACAGGTTGCGGACATTAATGAGCCTTAAGGTTCTGCAGATCAACCTGAGCAGCGCCTTCGGCAGCGGCAGCGATCTGACCGATGACCCAAGGCTGTTCGCCGGCGTCACGCAGGGTGTTCAGCGCAACTTCTACGTGTTCCTGAGCCACGCAGATGACCATGCCAACGCCGCAGTTCAGCACGCGGTGCATCTCGGTTTCGTCAACGTTGCCTTTTTCCTGCAACCAGTCGAATACCGCCGGGCGAGTCCAGCTAGCCACGTCAACCACCGCCTGAGCGCCTTTTGGCAGAACGCGCGGGATGTTGTCGAGCAGGCCGCCACCGGTGATGTGGGCCATGGCTTTGACGGCGCCGGTGTCTTTGATCAGCTTGAGCAGCGGCTTCACGTAGATGCGGGTCGGGGCCATCAGCAGGTCGGTCAGCGGTTTGCCGTCGAGCTGGATGTTTTCGATGTCGGCACCGGAAACTTCGATGATCTTGCGGATCAGCGAGTAGCCGTTGGAGTGCGGGCCGGACGATGGCAGCGCGATCAGCGCGTCACCGGTGGCGACTTTCGAGCCGTCGATGATTTCAGCTTTTTCCACAACGCCGACGCAGAAGCCGGCCAGGTCGTAGTCTTCGCCTTCGTACATGCCTGGCATTTCAGCGGTTTCGCCACCAACCAGCGAGCAACCCGACAGTTCGCAGCCAGCGCCGATACCGGTTACCACTTGGGCAGCGGTGTCGACATTGAGTTTGCCGGTGGCGTAGTAGTCGAGGAAGAACAGCGGCTCGGCGCCGCAAACCACCAGGTCGTTGACGCACATGGCAACCAGGTCGATGCCGATGCTGTCGTGCTTGTTCAGGTTCAGCGCCAGACGCAGCTTGGTGCCAACGCCGTCGGTGCCGGACACCAGCACTGGCTGCTTGTAGCCGGCCGGGATTTCGCAGAGGGCGCCGAAACCGCCCAGGCCGCCCATGACTTCCGGGCGCGCAGTGCGCTTGGCGACGCTCTTGATGCGTTCGACCAATGCTTCACCGGCGTCGATGTCTACACCGGCGTCCTTGTAGCTCAGGGAGGGTTGCTTGCTCATGATCCAGGCCTTTAGGGGAGGGGATTCAGGGGTAACGACCGAGTTCAGCGGGAACTTCGAAATCGTGGGGGCGATGGCCTCACGCGAGTTTCGAGGTGCCCGGCTATTGCCGGTCTGCGAAGGCGCGCGATTTTATCAGGCTTGAGGGGCAGCGGCCATCCTCGCACCGACGGGCAGGGCCATATCAGCGGAAATTTTTTGCAATTGAGGTGTATGAACGCCTGTATAAGGTGGGGCGATTAACCGTCTATCGTTATCACTGTGCAAAAACTTACCGCTGTCGTGTGAATGTTTGGTGCTGGCAGATTGTCACAGCCTTGCTCAACCGGTTCACGCGGCGTGTTCCAGCCGCTCCTGTCGACGGGAATTCTCCATGCGTTTTTGTAAATTGTTGTTTGTGGGTTGTTTGTCTCTGATCAGCCTGGCGAGTCACGCCGAAAACCTCAAAGGCCTTTATCAAGTGCGCGAGCCGGTCAACGGTCAGGCGCCGGAAGAACGTGATCGCGCCACGCAGGCAGCGCTCGATACCCTGGTGTTGCGCCTGACCGGTGATCCCAAAGCCCCGCAGAGTCCGGGGCTGGCGGCGATTCGCAAGGATCCGCAGCAAATCATCAGTCAGTTCGGTTTTGATGCCGGGCCACCGGAGGTGCTGAAGGTCGATTTCGATCCGGCGACCACCGAGCAGGCGTTGCGGCGTGCCGGGTTGTCCGTGTGGGGCGCCAGTCGCCCGTCGATTCTGAGCTGGTGGCTGAATGATTCGGCTGAAGGTTCGAGTCTGATCGGTGATGGTCAGGCCGCTGCGGCGCCGTTGCGTACGGCTGCGCAACACCGCGGCTTGCCGTTGCGTTTGCCGCTGGCTGATTTGAGTGAGCAGTTGGTTGCCACTGCGCCAGCGCTTGAGGGCACGGATCCGGCGCCACTGCGCGGTGCTTCGGAGCGCTACAACGCTGACGCCTTGCTGGCGGTGCATGCCCGTGAAGAAGGCGGGCAGTGGCAGGCCAAATGGCACTTGTGGCTGGGCGATCAGAAAGAGGCGGGCAGCGTGCAGGGCGCCGATCAGGCTGCTGTCGCTGACGCAGTGATGCTGGCGGTGGCTGAGCGGCTGGCGCCACGTTTTGTCGCAAAGCCCGGTGCTTCGGGGCTGCAAACCCTGGAAGTGCAGGGCATGAATCTGGAGCATTACGCGGCGTTGTTGCGGTTACTCGAACCGTTTGGCGTGCGTCTGCAAAGTGTTGATGGCGATCGTATCGTTTATCGGGTCAATGGCAGTGCCGATCAGATGCGTGCGCAGTTGTCGCTGGCCAGGTTGCAGGAGTTGCCCGCCGAAGCACCCGCCCCGGTGGCGGCGCCGCAGCCAGTGGCTGGCGGTGCAACACCTGTCGCGGCGCCAGCCCCGACACCGGCAGCACCATCGTTGCGGTTTCGCTGGTAAGTCTTTCTTTATATAGAAGCAACAGGAGTGGTAAATGGCCGATACGCGGCGTTGGTTCTGGCTCGGTGGGGTTGTCCTGCTTTGCGCGTTTGTCTGGTTGCTGCACCCGATCCTCACGCCGTTTCTGGTGGCGCTGCTGCTGGCCTATCTGTTCGATCCGCTGGTGGATCGCCTGGAGCGGCTTGGTTTGTCGCGAACCTGGGGCGTGATCGCGGTGTTTGCTCTGTTCACCTTGATCGTCACGGCGCTGATGCTTGTGCTGGTGCCGATGCTCGCCAAGCAGTTGCTGCGTTTGTACGAACTGGCGCCGCAAATGCTCGATTGGCTGCAGCACACGGCAGTGCCGTGGGCGCAGTCGAAGCTGGGGTTGTCGGACGGTTTCTGGAAGTTCGACAAGGTCAAGGCAGCCATTAGCGAGCACATGGGTCAGACCACTGACATTGTCGGCGTGGTACTGAGTCAGGCGACGGCTTCGAGTCTGGCGCTGATTGGCTGGTTGGCCAATCTGGTGCTGATCCCGGTAGTAAGTTTTTACTTGTTGCGCGACTGGGACGTGATGATGGCCAAGATCCGCAGCCTGCTGCCGCGTGATCGGGAAGAGACCATCGTATCGCTGGCCGGTGAATGTCATGAGGTACTGGGCGCGTTTGTTCGCGGTCAGTTGCTGGTGATGGTGGCGCTGGGCGTGATCTACGCAGCGGGCCTGATGATCGTCGGGCTGGAGCTGGGGCTGTTGATCGGCCTGATTGCGGGGCTGGCGGCGATCGTGCCTTACATGGGCTTCGTGATCGGTATTGGCGCTGCGCTTATTGCCGGGTTGTTTCAGTTCGGTGGCGATCTGTATCCGATGGTCGGGATCGTCGCGGTGTTCATGGTCGGTCAGGCGCTGGAAGGCATGGTGCTGACGCCTTTGCTGGTGGGCGATCGTATCGGTCTGCATCCGGTGGCGGTGATTTTCGCGATTCTGGCCGGCGGTGAGCTGTTCGGTTTCACCGGCGTGCTGCTGGCATTGCCGGTGGCGGCGGTGATCATGGTGCTGGTGCGCCATGTGCACGACTTGTACAAGGACTCCGACATCTATAGTGGCGTTGACGATCCGCAGTTGTAATGGCACAGGGGCGGCCCGGCAAATCGCCGGGTTGGCCCGTGTCCTGCAGGCGCTGGCGCCAAAGAATCTGTCATAAAACCAGCGTGTTAACGCAAACCTTTGATTTTGCTTGGACTCTGTCGCATTGTGCGCTCAGCTTCACGGGTATAAACTTCGCAAACTTTACACAGAGGCCACTAACGGTTCCTTGAGAACTGTTCAGTCAGCATGAAACCGATTCAGCTGCCCCTAGGTGTGCGTCTGCGTGACGACGCCACCTTCATCAACTACTACCCAGGCGCCAATGCCGCTGCACTCGGCTATGTCGAGCGTCTATGCGAAGCCGACGCCGGCTGGACAGAAAGCCTGATCTACCTGTGGGGCAAACACGGCGTAGGGCGTACGCATCTGTTGCAGGCGGCGTGTCTGCGATTCGAGCAGATGGGTGAGCCGGCGGTGTACTTGCCGTTGGCCGAGTTGATGGATCGCGGTGTCGAAATCCTCGATAACCTTGAACAGTACGAACTGGTTTGCCTGGACGACTTGCAGGTGATTGCCGGCAAGGCTGACTGGGAAGAGGCGATGTTTCATCTGTTCAACCGTCTGCGTGACAGCGGTCGGCGTCTGCTTATCGCCGCTTCCACGTCTCCGCGTGAACTGCCGGTCAAACTGGCTGACTTGAAATCGCGCCTGACCCTGGCGCTGATTTTCCAGATGCGTCCGCTCTCCGATGAAGACAAATTGCGTGCCTTGCAGTTGCGCGCATCGCGTCGCGGTCTGCACCTGACCGATGAAGTCGGGCATTTTATTTTGACTCGCGGCACCCGCAGCATGAGTGCGCTATTCGACTTGCTTGAACAGCTCGATCAGGCTTCGTTGCAGGCTCAGCGCAAGCTGACCATTCCCTTCCTGAAAGAAACGCTAGGCTGGTAACGGCGCGGCTTTCAGCGTGTCTCGGCATATTTCAGGCGCCAGAAAATCCGCTTTCCTGCAGGGTGTGCAGGCCGCGTATCGGTTCAAATGGGCTTAAGCGCTTAGATGTAAACGAGAAACCGAGAAGTCACAAAAAGATCGATTGAATTTGCAAATGAGGTTGATAGCGGGCATAGTCTCGGCTTCTTTACAACTATCAGCCACGGTCGTGCCCATGCTAAAGCGCTTCGCACCCCTCGTGCCTCTCGCACTCGTCACCCTGTTGTACGGTTGCGCTGCTCATTCTCCAGTTCAAGAGCAGCCTCAACAGGTTAAAAATTCTGCCACGGCCCAGTCTTCCGTTATTTACCAGGAAGAGCTGGACACCGAAAAAGAACTCAACGAATTCAATGGCAAGAAGCCTTACCAGCTTCCTGTTCTGGCCGACAGCATCCTCGAACGCGGCATGTCCCTGATCGGTACCCGTTACCGTTTCGGCGGTACCTCTGAAGCCGGTTTCGATTGCAGCGGTTTCATCGGTTATCTGTTCCGCGAAGAAGCCGGCATGAACCTGCCACGCTCCACTCGCGAAATGATCAACGTTGATGCGCCACTGGTTTCGCGCAGCAACCTTGAGCCGGGCGATCTGCTGTTCTTCGCCACCAACGGTCGTCGCGGTCGTGTCAGTCACGCCGGGATCTACCTGGGTGACAACCAGTTCATCCACTCCAGCAGTCGTCGCAGCGGCGGTGTTCGCATCGACAGCCTGGGTGATAGCTACTGGAGCAAGACTTTCATCGAAGCGAAACGCGCATTGGCCAACGCTCCGACTGTAGTCACTGCTCGCAAATAATCCCCCGTTGTCGCTGCGTTCGCGGCGACAATCAGGCTTCCGGTAACGGAGTAGACCTAGACTTTACAAGGTGAAGTTAAAGTCTTACTTGAAGTTTGCCGCGTAGCCGCTAGAATCCTGTATCTATATTGATGGCAAACCGCCTGCGTGCTCACGCAGGCGGTTTTGTTTTCTGTCCTCCGGCAGAAAAAGCCGCAGCCAGATCAGGATGTTCTGCTTATGACGATGTCGGCCCGCCTCACCTTGATCTTCTTCGCAGCGCTGCTCAGCGCCTGCGCCAGTCGCACACCGCCTCCTGCGCCGGTGGTTCGCGCGCCGGTCGTGTTCGGCCCCTCCCAAGCTTTTTCACCGGCTGCTGAAGACGTGCTGTTTCGCGCGCTCGGTCTGGTCGGCACGCCTTATCGCTGGGGCGGCAACACGCCGGATTCGGGGTTTGATTGCAGCGGGCTGATTGGTTTTGTCTACCGTGATGCGGCGGGCATCTCTTTGCCGCGTTCGACGCGTGAGCTGATCGTCATGCAGGCACCGAATGTCGGCAAGGAAGGCTTGCAGACCGGCGATCTGATCTTCTTCGCCACCAATGGCGGCTCGCAGGTCAGTCATGCGGGGATCTACGTCGGCGAAGGGCGCTTTGTGCATGCGCCGGCCACGGGCGGCACGGTGAAGCTGGACAGTCTGTCGAAGGCGTATTGGCAGAAGGCTTATCTGAGTGCCAAGCGGGTGTTGCAGCCGGAGCATTTGGCGCATAACCCTTAATTCAAGCCGCACACAATCCACTAATGTAGGAATGAGCCTGCTCGCGATAACGGTCATTCAGTTAACGATGATGTCGACTGATATGGCACTATCGCGAGCAGGCTCACTCCTACAGTTGTTTGTGCATGGCGAAAATTATTTGCTGGCCGACACTCGCCAAACCTTGTTGCCGACATCATCCGCCACCAGCAAGCCACCCTGCTGATCGATCACCACGCCCACCGGGCGGCCCAGTGCATTCTCATCCTTGTCGAGGAACCCGGTCAGCACATCCACCGGTGTGCCACTCGGCTTGCCGCCGGTAAACGGCACGAAAATCACTTTGTAGCCACTGTGCGGTTTGCGATTCCATGAGCCGTGCTGGCCGATAAAGGCACCTTCCTTGAACTGCGCCGGCAGGTTGTTGCCCTCGGCGAACGTCAGGCCCAAAGACGCAGTGTGCGGCCCGACGGCGTAATCCGGGGCAATGGCCTTGGCCACCAGATCCGGGTTTTGCGGCGTAACGCGGACATCGACATGTTGGCCGTAGTAGCTGAACGGCCAGCCATAGAAACCACCGTCCTTCACAGAGGTGATGTAGTCCGGCACCAGATCACTGCCGATCTCGTCACGTTCATTCACTGCCGTCCACAGCGCGCCACTGGTGGGTTCCCAGGCCAGGCCATTGGGGTTGCGGATGCCCGAGGCAAAGATCCGGTGATTGCCGGTCGCCCGATCAACTTCCCAGATCGCGGCGCGACCTTCTTCCTTATCCAGACCATTTTCGCCGACGTTGCTATTCGAGCCGACCGTGACGTACAACTTGCTGCCGTCCTTGCTGGCGATGACGTTTTTGGTCCAGTGGTGATTCAGCGTGCCGCCAGGCAAATCGACAACCTTGATTGGCTGCGACTTGATCTCGGTCGCGCCCGGTTCGTAGTTAAAGCGCAGCAGGCGATCGGTATCGGCGACGTACAGATCGTTGCCGACCAGCGTCATACCGAAAGGTGAGTTGAGGTTTTGCAGGAACACTGTGCGCGTCTCAGCGACGCCATCGTGGTCGGCGTCACGCAGCAAGGTGATGCGGTTTGGGCTGGGCACGCCAGCGCCGGCCTTGCCCATGACCTTCTTCATGACCCAGCCGCGAATCCCGCTGCTGTCATCCGGTTTTGGCGGAGCATTGGTTTCCGCCACCAGCACATCGCCGTTGGGCAGCACATACAACCAGCGCGGATGATCGAGGCCTTCGGCGAACGCTGCCACCTGGGTGCCAGCCGCCGCTGTCGGTTTGCCGCCCTCGGGCCAGCCGATCGCCGGGGCGATGTTCACCGTCGGGATCAGGGTCTTGTTCGGTTCGGGCAGCTTCGGCGACGGGCCGGTGCCGTCGGAGACTTGCAGGCTGGAGGTCTCACCGCAGGCGGCGAGCCCTCCGGCGAAGGCGATGACAAAAACGAGCTGGGGCTTGCGCATTGCTGATCTTCCCTATGAATGCATTCCTAATCATAGAGGAGGGCGCAAGCCCGATGGTTCAACTGCTCAGCTGCGGGCTTCCTTGAACAGCACGGCGATGCCCGGGTGATAGTTGCCCGCTTCGCTGCGCAACTTGCGGTAGGCGTAAGGGAAATACCAGGCGACCGCGCAGGTGTGTTCCTTTTGCAGATCGTCGACCATGTCCTGCAGCTCTTCGGGGCTGGCGCTGTGCTGGGGTTTTTGCGGCGCGATAAACAGGCAGCCGAGCTTGAGGTCGCTGGCATAGCTGATGCGTTTGGCGTCGTTGGTGATATCGAGCAGGGCTTGGGTCAGATTCAGGTTGGTGACCTTCGGCCAGCGTTGAGTGGCCTGGATAAAGGCGCGGTCTTCGGCGCCGGCCAGAAACAGATCGGCGCGAGCGTTGCGCTCGCCTTCTTCGTTCTGCTTGCGCGTGGGAGTTTCGTTCAAAGTCACCAGCTCAGCCATCCAGGCCGCCGCCGAGAGCAGTCCGAGATTGGCTTTCTCGTCATGCCAGTAAGGCGTGTCGCTGTCGCCGCGCACGGCGTTGTAACGGTCGATACAGTCAAACCAGCGTTCGAGCACCGGGCGCAGGAATTCCAGGCGCGGGTTGCTGATGATCATGCCTTGCATCGTCATCATCCTTTATTGTTGTGGTGGGCTTTTCGGGAAAAGCATGGCTCTTTGATATCACTTGTATCAGTGTGGCACAAGATTGGCGGCAGATAATTGATTGGCGGCAGTTATTCGCCCGATGGCCGCCTCTTTAATTGACGCTCCACCCCCAACCCTCTAACCTTCGCGGCTTGTTTCAGGTGCTCTGTGACCTGCGTCGACAGAGTGAAACAGGGAAGCCGGTGAGGGTTGTCTTCAAGCGAAGAACTACCACGATCCCGGCGCTGCCCCCGCAACGGTAAATGAGTGAAAGCTGCGCCTTGAGCCACTGCCTCGAAAGAAGCGGGAAGGCGCGCAGTCAGGCCAACGCCGCTCATGAGCCCGGAGACCGGCCTGATCCATCCAGCGGCATCACGGTGGGCGATGCCAGGCTTTTTGCCGTCTATTCTTGTGCCTGCCCGCCGTTATCCAGCCTCAACGGAGAGCTCCCCCATGACTGATTCCCCCGAGCGCGACGAACGCCATCTGGCGCGTATGCAGCGCAAAAAAGCCGTGATCGACGAACGCATCGCCAACTCGCCTGACGAGTGTGGCCTGGTGCTGGTGCTGACCGGCAACGGCAAAGGCAAAAGCAGCTCGGCGTTCGGCATGCTCGCCCGCGCCATGGGCCACGGCATGCAGTGCGGTGTGGTGCAGTTCATCAAGGGCCGCAACAGCACCGGCGAAGAGTTGTTTTTCCGCCGCTTCCCCGAGCAGGTGCGCTTCCACGTGATGGGCGAAGGCTTCACTTGGGAAACCCAGGATCGTCAGCGCGACATCGCCGCCGCCGAAGCCGCGTGGGCGGTGTCCCGCGAACTGCTGCGCGATCCGTCGATCGGTCTGGTGGTGCTCGACGAATTGAACATCGCTCTCAAGCACGGCTACCTCGATCTCGATCAGGTGCTCAGCGATTTGCAGGCGCGTCCGCCGATGCAGCACGTGATCGTTACCGGTCGCGCGGCCAAGCCGGAAATGATCGAGATGGGCGATACGGTCACCGAAATGGGCATGCTCAAACACGCCTTCCAGGCCGGCATCAAAGCGCAGAAAGGCGTCGAACTTTGAATCAACCACGTCACTGCCCGGCGGTGCTCATCGCCGCGCCGGCTTCCGGTCAGGGCAAGACCACCGTCACCGCCGCGCTCGCCCGTTTGCATCGCAATCAGGGGCGCAAAGTGCGCGTGTTCAAATGCGGCCCGGACTTCCTTGATCCGATGATTCTCGAGCGCGCCAGCGGTGCGCCGGTGTATCAATTGGACATGTGGATGGTTGGCGAGCAGGAGAGTCGTCGTCTGTTGTGGGAAGCCGCTGCCGAGGCGGATCTGATTCTGATCGAGGGCGTGATGGGCCTGTTCGATGGCACGCCGTCCAGTGCCGATCTGGCGCGGCACTTCGGTGTACCGGTGCTTGGCGTGATTGATGGGACGGCCATGGCGCAGACCTTTGGTGCGTTGGCTCTAGGTTTAGCGAAGTATCAGCCGGATCTGCCGTTTGCCGGTGTGCTCGCCAATCGCGTCGGCACCTTGCGCCATGCGCAGTTGCTCGAAGGCAGCCTCACGGAGGGGCTGCGCTGGTACGGCGCGTTGTCCCGCGAAACAGGCATCGAACTGCCGAGCCGGCATCTCGGCCTGGTGCAGGCCAGCGAACTGAATGACCTCGATGTGCGTCTCGACGCCGCTGCCGACGCTCTCGCCAGCAGCTGTGAGGTAGCCCTGCCACCGGCGGTTGAGTTCGCCGCGCCTGACATCATCGCTGTCGAGCCGCTGCTGAAGAATGTACGAATCGCCGTCGCCCGTGATGAAGCGTTTGCCTTCACCTACGGCGCGAGTCTCGATCTGTTGCGGGCGATGGGTGCTGAGTTGAGTTTCTTCTCGCCGATCCGCGACACGCAATTACCTGAAGCGGACAGCGTGTATCTGCCCGGTGGTTATCCGGAGTTGCATCACGTTGCGCTGGCGCAGAACACCGCGATGGTTGAAGCGATTCGTGCGCATCATGCAGCGGGTAAACCGTTGCTCGCTGAATGTGGCGGGATGCTGTATCTGCTCGATTCGCTGACGGACGTTGAAGGCACTCGCGCCGAATTGGTTGGGCTGCTCAAAGGCGACGCGGTGATGCAGAAGCGTCTGGCGGCGTTGGCGTTGCAAGCGGTGGATCTGCCGGAAGGTTCGTTGCGTGGGCACACTTATCATCATTCCCTGACGACTACCGAACTGGCGCCGATTGCACGGGGTTTGAGCCCGAATGGTGGGCGTGGGGCCGAGGCGGTTTATCGGGAAGGGCGGATGACGGCCTCTTATGTGCACTTCTATTTCCCGTCGAATCCTGTGGCTGTCGCAGCATTGTTTGCACCGTCCCTTGAGGACGCTATCGCGAGCAGGCTCACTCCTACAGTGGGCGATGTCGTGCCTGACGAAATGCAATCCCCTGTGGGAGCGAGCCTGCTCGCGAAAGGGCCATGACCGACAACGCATTCTCCGAAGCCGAACGCGAAGCGGTTTATCGAGCCATCGCCGAACGCCGCGACATGCGCCACTTCACTGGCGGCACGGTCGAGCCGGATCTGCTGCGCCGACTCTTGGAAGCCGCCCACCAGGCCCCAAGCGTCGGCCTGATGCAGCCCTGGCGCTTCATCCGTATCAGCGACCGAGCCCTGCGCGGGCAGATCCAGAACCTCGTGGAAGAAGAACGCGTGCGCACCGCTGAAGCCCTCGGCGAGCGCAGTGACGAGTTCATGAAGCTCAAGGTCGAGGGCATCAACGATTGCGCCGAAGTGCTGGTCGCCGCGCTGATGGATGATCGCGAAAAGCACATTTTCGGTCGTCGCACGCTGCCGGAAATGGACATGGCGTCGTTGTCTTGTGCGATCCAGAATTTGTGGCTGGCCTCGCGCGCCGAAGGCCTCGGCATGGGCTGGGTCTCACTATTCGAGCCGCAGGCGCTCGCCGATTTGCTGAAGTTGCCCGAAGGTGCCAAGCCTCTGGCCGTTTTATGTCTGGGCCCGGTCAAGGAATTCTATCCGGCGCCGATGCTGGTACTCGAAGGGTGGGCGCAGGCGCGACCGCTCAATGAGTTGCTGTACGAAAATTATTGGGGAGTGAGTCAATGAGTGTGGCGTTGTTGAGTGTCGCCGCGGTGGCGCTGGATGCGCTGCTCGGTGAACCGAAACGCTGGCATCCGCTGGTGGCGTTCGGCAATTTTGCCGGGCGCATCGAGCAACGTTTCAACGCCGGTGGTCGTGGCTGGCGCAGCCATGGCGTCACCGCGTGGGTGATCGCGGTGCTGCCGCTGACCTTGCTCGCCACGGCGTTTTCCTGGGCGCCGTACGTGGGCTGGGTCGTCGAGATTCTCGCGTTGTATTGCGCCCTCGGCATGCGCAGCCTCGGCGAGCATGTCGCGCCAGTGGCTGCTGCCTTGCGCGCGGAAGATCTTGAAGAGGCGCGCAAACGCGTCGGCTATCTGGTCAGCCGCCAGACCGATGAACTCGACAGCACCGCCGTCGCCCGCGCCGCCACCGAATCGGTGCTGGAAAACGGCAGTGATGCGGTGTTCGCCGCGCTGTTCTGGTTTGTCGTGGCGGGTGCGCCGGGCGTGGTGCTCTATCGCTTGAGCAATACGCTCGATGCGATGTGGGGCTATCGCAACGAACGCTTCGAACGTTTCGGTTGGGCGGCGGCGAAAATCGACGACGTGCTCAACTACATTCCTGCGCGTCTGGTGGCGTTGACCTACGCGCTGCTCGGCAAAACCCGACTCGCGTTGAAGTGCTGGCGCACCCAGGCGCCGCAATGGGACAGCCCCAACGCTGGCCCGGTGATGGCTGCCGGCGCTGGTGCACTGGGCGTGGAATTGGGTGGGCCGGCGATTTACCACGGCGAACTTCACGACCGTCCTCAGCTTGGCGAGGGCGCAGCGGCTGACGCAGATTCCATTGATCGTGGCTGGCAATTGGTCCAGCGCGGCGTATGGTTATGGCTGCTGATTCTCTGCGTGGGGGCTGAATTCTATGCTTGAGCACGGTGGCCGGCTGCGCAAGGCGGCACTCGATTACGGCATTGCCGAAGCGGATTGGCTCGACCTGTCCAGCGGCCTCGCGCCGTGGCCATTCCCGATCCCGGACATCCCGCTGCGTGCCTGGGCGCGTTTGCCGGAAACCGATGACGGCCTGGAGCAAGCCGCGTGCGATTACTACGGTGCCGCGCAAGTGCTGCCGGTGGCCGGTTCGCAGATGGCCATTCAGTTGCTGCCGCGCTTGCGCCGCGCCGGCAAAGTCGGCGTGTTGTCACCGTGTTATGCCGAACATGCCGAAGCCTGGCGCCGCAGCGGTTACATCGTGCGCGAAGTGCTGGAGCAGGAAGTCGAATTTTTTCTCGATAGCCTCGACGTGCTGGTGGTGGTCAACCCGAACAACCCGACCGGTCTGAGTCTGACCCCGGCACGATTGCTCGACTGGCACGCGCGGCTTGCCCGGCGTGGCGGCTGGCTGGTGGTCGATGAAGCTTTCATGGATAACACGCCGCAACTGAGCCTGGCGCCGCATGCGCATCAAGTCGGGCTGATCGTGTTGCGTTCTTTCGGCAAGTTTTTCGGTCTGGCCGGGGTGCGTCTGGGCTTTGTGCTGGCCGAGCGCAAGTTGCTCAAGCTGCTCGCCGAACAGGTCGGGCCATGGGCGGTGAGTGGGCCGACGCGGGTGCTCGGGCAAGCGTGTCTGCAAGACACCGAAGGGCACACACGCCAACGGATTCGCAGTGATGAGGCCAGTGAGCGGCTGGCAGCGCTGCTTGAACGCTACGGCTTCAAGCCGCAGGGTGGTTGCGCGCTGTTCCAGTGGCTGATCACCGAACACGCCGAGGTGTTGCACGCATTCATGGCCCGTCGCGGCATTCTCCTGCGCATCTTTACCCACAACAGCAGTTTGCGTTTTGGCCTGCCTGCCGACGCGGCTGAAGAGGCGCGTCTCGAACAGGCTTTAATCGCTTTCGCCAAGGATCACGCATGACCACCCTGATGGTGCAGGGCACCACTTCCGACGCCGGTAAAAGCACACTGGTGACGGCGCTGTGCCGCTGGGCGACCCGCCAAGGTGTCGCGGTCGTCCCGTTCAAGCCGCAGAACATGGCGCTCAACAGCGCGGTGACCGCTGATGGTGGTGAGATCGGTCGCGCGCAAGCCGTGCAGGCGCAAGCGGCGTTTCTTGAACCGCACACCGACATGAACCCGGTGCTGCTCAAGCCCAACAGCGACACCGGCGCGCAAGTGATCATCCATGGTCGCGCCGTGACTTCGATGAATGCCGTGGCGTATCACGACTACAAAGCCATCGCGATGAAAGCGGTGCTTGCGTCCCACGAGCGGCTCAGCGCTGCGTATCCGCTGGTGATGGTCGAAGGCGCGGGTTCGCCGGCGGAGATCAATCTGCGTGCCGGCGACATCGCCAACATGGGGTTTGCCGAAGCGGTAGATTGCCCGGTGCTGCTGATCGCCGACATCAATCGCGGCGGGGTTTTCGCCCATCTGGTCGGCACCCTGGAGTTGCTCTCGCCGAGTGAACAGGCGCGGGTCAAAGGTTTCATCATCAATCGCTTCCGTGGCGACATCGCCTTGCTGCAACCGGGCCTTGACTGGCTGGAACAGCGTACCGGCAAACCGGTGGTGGGCGTGTTGCCCTACGTGATGGATCTGCATCTGGAAGCCGAGGACGGCATCGATCAGCGCCAGACCGACAAGGCTGAGCAGGTGTTGAAAGTGGTGGTGCCGGTGCTGCCGCGCATCAGCAATCACACCGATTTCGATCCGCTGCGCCTGCATCCGCAAGTTGATCTGCAATTCGTCGGCCCGGGGCAGGCGATTCCGGCAGCTGACCTGATCATTCTGCCGGGCTCGAAAAGCGTGCGCAGCGATCTGGCTTATCTGCGCGCCAATGGCTGGGATACGGCGATCTCTCGGCACTTGCGTTACGGCGGCAAAGTGCTGGGGATCTGCGGCGGTCTGCAGATGCTCGGCGAGCAGGTGCATGACCCGCTCGGCCTCGAAGGCGCGCCGGGCACGAGTGCCGGTTTGGGCTTGCTGGCGTTCGAAACCACACTTGAAGCCGAGAAGCAGTTGCGCAATGTGCGTGGACGGCTGGCGCTGGAAGATGCCGACGTCAGCGGTTATGAAATTCATGCCGGCGTGACCAGCGGACCGGCGTTGGAAAACGCTGCGGTGCATCTGGATGATGGCCGTTGCGACGGTGCACAGAGTGCCGATGGGCAAGTGTTCGGCACGTATCTGCATGGCCTGTTTGAATCGCCGGCGGCGAGTGCGGCGTTGCTGCGCTGGGCCGGGTTGAGCGATGTGCAGGAGGTGGATTACCACGGCTTGCGCGAGCGCGATATCGAACGGCTGGCGGATCTGGTGGAGAAGTATCTGGATACGGATCTATTGCGTCGACTCTGTGGGATTTGAGTTGCCTGGGCTGGCCTCTTCGCGAGCAGGCTCGCTCCCACAGTGAATGCGGTTAGCCATACATTTTGAGTACAACTCATAACCCTGTGGGAGCGAGCCTGCTCGCGAAAGCGGCGGCTGCCTCACTTGAATTTTCCTGGATGAACCCATGCTCCAACTGATCCTCGGCGGCGCCCGCTCCGGCAAAAGTCGCTTGGCGGAAAAACTCGCCAGCGACAGCAACCTCTCGGTCACCTACATCGCCACCAGCCAACCGCTCGATGGCGAGATGAGCGCCCGCGTCGCCCACCACCGCGCGCGCCGTCCCGCCGAATGGGCGCTCATCGAAGAGCCGCTGGAACTGGCCCGCGTCCTGCGCGAATCCGCCAGCGCCGAGCGTTGCTTGCTGGTCGATTGCCTGACCCTGTGGCTGACCAATCTGCTGATGCTCGATGACGCCGAACGCCTCGCCGCCGAGCGCGAGGCCTTGCTCGAATGCCTGGCGTCTTTGCCGGGTGAAATCATTTTTGTCAGCAACGAGACCGGAATGGGTGTCGTGCCGCTGGGCGAATTGACTCGCCGCTACGTCGATGAAGCCGGTTGGCTGCATCAAGCTCTGGCCGAGCGCTGTCAGCGTGTTGTCCTGACCGTTGCCGGCCTGCCCCTGACTCTGAAAGGACCTGCGTTATGACTCAAACCTGGTGGCTGAACCCGTGCAAACCGGTCGATCTCTACGTCGTTGAGCAAGCGACGGCGCGACAACAGCAATTGACCAAACCGGCCGGTTCCCTCGGTCGACTGGAATCGGTCGCGGTGCAACTGGCCGGCCTGCAAAGCCAGGTCAAACCGACACTCTCGCAAGTGTGGATCGCGATTTTTGCCGGTGATCACGGCGTGGTCGCGGAGGGTGTTTCGGCGTTCCCGCAGGAAGTCACCGGGCAGATGCTGCTCAACTTTGTCAGCGGCGGTGCGGCGATCAGTGTGTTGGCGCGGCAGCTCGGCGCGCAGCTGGAAGTGGTCGATCTGGGCACCGTGAATCCAGCACTGAACCTGCCGGGTGTGCGTCATTTGAACATTGGCGCGGGCACGGCGAACTTCGCTCAGGGCGCGGCAATGACTCAGGCCCAGGGCGAACTCGCGTTGCAGGCCGGTCGCGACAGTCTGCTGCGAGCAAAAGCGGCGGGCGCGCAGCTGTTCATCGGTGGCGAAATGGGCATTGGCAACACCACCGCGGCGAGCGCATTGGCCTGTGCCTTGCTCGATTGCCCGGTGGCGCATCTGACCGGCCCCGGCACCGGGCTGAATGCCGAAGGCGTCAGCCATAAAGCACAAGTGATCGAGCGTGCGCTGGCATTGCACGCCGCACAGCGTGGCGATGCGTTGCAGACCCTGTGCAATCTCGGCGGTTTTGAAATCGCCGCACTGGTCGGTGCGTATCTGGCAGCGGCTCAAGAAGGCGTGGCGGTGCTGGTCGACGGTTTTATCTGCACGGTCGCGGCGCTGGTCGCGGTGCGTTTGAATCCGGCCTGTCGCGAGTGGCTGTTGTTCGGCCATCGCGGTGCCGAGCCGGGCCATCGTCATGTTCTGGAAACCCTGCAGGCCGAGCCGTTGCTGGAACTCGGTTTGCGTCTGGGCGAGGGCAGTGGCGCTGCCCTGGCGGTGCCTCTGTTGCGCTTGGCTTGTGATCTGCACGGGCAGATGGCGACATTCGCCGAAGCAGCGGTAGCGGATCGTCCGGCATGACCCTGCAACTGGATCTGCTGCGCCACGGTGAGACTGAACTTGGCGGTGGTTTGCGCGGCAGCCTCGACGATGCGCTGACGGAAAAGGGCTGGACGCAAATGCGTGCAGCCGTGGTCGAGGGCGGGCCGTGGGATCGGATCGTCAGTTCGCCGTTGCAACGTTGCGCGCGGTTTGCCGCAGAGCTGGGTGAGCAACTGAACCTGTCAGTGCATCTGGACAAGGATCTGCAGGAACTGCATTTCGGTGCGTGGGAAGGGCAGAGCGCGGCAGCGTTGATGGAGACCGATGCTGAAGCGCTGGGGTTGTTCTGGGCCGATCCGTATTCGTTTACGCCGCCGCAGGGTGAACCGCTCAGCGAGTTTTCTTCTCGAGTGCTGGCGGCCGTTGCGCGCCTGCACAGTGCTTACGCCGGTGAGCGGGTGTTGCTGATCAGTCATGGCGGCGTGATGCGTTTGTTGCTGGCGCAAGCGCGCGGGTTGCCGCGCGAACAACTGCTCAATGTCGAGGTCGCTCACGGCGCGTTGTTTGCGCTGACGGTCGAAACTGATGGTTCGCTCAAGGAAGGTCACTGACATGTTGCCGCTGTGGATCGCCCTGCAATTTCTCAGCAGCCTGCCGATTCGTTTGCCGGGGATGCCCGAACCGGAACAGCTTGGGCGGTCGCTGCTGTTTTATCCGCTGGTTGGGCTGCTGTTTGGCGTGATCCTGTGGGCGTTGAATCTGGCGTTGGCGGGCGCGCCGTTGTTGTTGCATGCGGCGCTGTTGCTGACGGTGTGGGTGTTGCTCAGTGGCGCGTTGCATCTCGATGGCCTGGCCGACAGCGCCGACGCCTGGCTCGGCGGTTTTGGTGATCGCGAGCGCACGCTGACGATCATGAAAGATCCGCGCAGCGGGCCGATTGCGGTGGTGACGCTGGTGTTGGTGTTGCTGCTCAAGTTCGCGGCGCTATTGGCGCTGATCGAGCAACAGCAAGGCCTTGCGTTGATCATCGTGCCGTTGCTCGGGCGGGCGGTATTGCTTGGGTTGTTTCTGACCACGCCGTATGTGCGGGCCGGCGGGTTGGGGCAGGCGTTGGCGGATCATTTGCCGCGCAGGGCTGGTTGGTGGGTGTTGGGCTTCAGTGCGTTGGCCTGTGTGTTGATCGCCGGGTTTGGTGCGGTTGTGGCGCTGGTGATTTCGGTCGTTGTGTTTGTCTGGCTGCGGCAGGTGATGATGCGGCGGTTGGGCGGGACGACGGGCGATACGGCGGGGGCGTTGCTGGAATTGCTGGAGATGGTGGTGTTGGTTGGATTGGTTTTGGTCTGATGGATTCTACTGGTCATGCCGGCCCCATCGCGAGCAGGCTCACTCCTACAATTTGAAATGCATTCCCCTGTAGGAGTGAGCCTGCTCGCGATAGCGGTGTGTCAGGCAGCACAATGTTATGGGTAAACTCATCTGTAACTTGATTTAACACAGTCGCGGGTATATACACGCATCATGCTTCCATCTCAGTGTTTGTGCACCAACCTGCGTCGCGCCGCTCGTGGCGTCAGCAGGCATTACGACGGCGCTCTCGACGGCTTCGGGATCAACGTTGCCCAGTATTCTTTGCTGTGCAACTTGCAGCGTCTGGATCAACCGAGCATCTCGGAACTCGCCGAAGCCATGGGCCTGGACCGCAGCACCCTCGGGCGCAATCTGCGGGTGCTGGAAGGCGAGGGGCTGGTGGCGCTGGCCGAGGGTGAGGACATGCGTAACCGCATCGTCAAACTCACCGAAACCGGCGTGCAACGCCTGGCCGCAGCACTGCCGGCCTGGGAGGCGGCGCAGCAGCGGTTGATCGATCGACTGGGTGCCGAGAAGCGTGAAACCTTGCTCAGATTGCTGGATGAACTGGCCTGAGGCCGGTTTTTTCCAAACTCAAGCGGGTATATACCCGCAAGCGGAGAACAACAATGACATCGATGTGGCGTACGTGCGGTTGGGTGTTGGTGGGGAGTGCGCTGATCCTGGCGTTGTCATTGGGCGTGCGACACGGTTTTGGCTTGTTTCTGTCACCGATGAGCGCGCAGTTCGGCTGGGGGCGCGAGGTGTTTGCCTTCGCTATCGCTTTGCAGAATTTGATCTGGGGCCTGGCGCAGCCGTTCACCGGGGCACTCGCTGACCGCTTCGGTGCGGCGAAAGTGGTGCTGATCGGTGGTGTGCTCTATGCCTTGGGCCTGGTGTGCATGGGCCTGTCGGATTCGGCGATGACGCTGTCGCTGAGCGCTGGTCTGCTGATTGGTATCGGCCTGTCCGGCACGTCGTTCTCGGTGATTCTCGGTGTGGTCGGCCGTGCCGTGCCGCCGGAGAAGCGCAGCATGGGCATGGGCATTGCCAGCGCCGCCGGTTCGTTCGGCCAGTTCGCCATGTTGCCGGGCACCCTCGGATTGATCGGCTGGCTCGGTTGGTCGGCAGCGCTGTTGGTGCTGGGCCTGTTGGTGGCGTTGATCGTGCCGCTGGTGAGCATGCTCAAGGACAAGCCGCTGCCGGTACTCGGCCATGAACAAACGCTGTCCGAGGCCCTGCGCGAAGCCTGTTCGCATTCGGGTTTCTGGTTGTTGGCATTCGGCTTTTTCGTCTGCGGTTTTCAGGTGGTGTTCATCGGCGTGCACCTGCCGGCCTACCTGGTCGATCAGCATCTGCCCGCCAGCGTTGGCACCACGGTGCTGGCGTTGATCGGATTGTTCAATATCTTCGGCACCTACACCGCTGGCTGGCTCGGCGGACGCATGTCCAAGCCACGCTTGCTGACCGCGTTGTATCTGTTGCGCGCGGTGGTGATCGTGCTGTTCCTGTGGCTGCCGGTGACGACCACGTCGGCCTACCTGTTTGGCATGGCGATGGGTTTCCTGTGGCTGTCGACGGTGCCGTTGACCAACGGTACGGTGGCGACCTTGTTTGGTGTGCGAAATCTGTCCATGCTCGGTGGCATCGTGTTCCTGTTCCATCAGCTCGGCTCGTTTCTGGGCGGCTGGCTGGGCGGGGTGGTGTATGACCGAACCGGGAGTTATGACTTGATCTGGCAAGTGGCGATTCTCTTGAGTCTGCTGGCGGCCGCGCTGAACTGGCCGGTGCGTGAGCGGCCGGTCGCACGTCTGCAAGCCGCTGCGAGCGCCGTATGAGTCAACTCTGGTCGCGAATCGTCATCAGCGCACTCGGCGCCGCATTGCTGGCGCTGGTGTGGTGGGGCTGGCAGCAGGGTGGTCTGACCCTGATGCAGTTGGGCATGAGCATTTGCTAGAAACAGGCATGGCGAGTAACGTCAAACTCTGACGACTGCTCAAGGATGTTCGACATGCTGATGCGCTGGTGTGCTGTTCCCGCGTTGTTGATGGCGTTGACTGGTTTGGCCCAGGCCGCTGACTGTCCCGAATTGCTGCAAGGCTCGCTGCCCAAGCTGCGAGCCAAGGAATCCATCGATTTGTGCAAGCAGTACGCCGACAAGCCGTTGGTGGTGGTCAATACCGCGAGCTTCTGCGGTTTCGCGCCGCAGTTCGAAGGCCTGGAGTCGCTGCATAAGCGCTACGAAGGTCAAGGGCTGGAAATGCTCGGTGTGCCTTCCAATGACTTCAAGCAGGAGTCCAAGGACAGCGCCGAGACCGCCAAGGTCTGTTACGCCAATTACGGCGTGACGTTCGCCATGACCGAGCCGCAGAAGGTTCGTGGTGATGACGCGACGCATCTGTTTCAAGTGCTGGCGGCACAGAGCAGCGCGCCGAAGTGGAATTTCTACAAGTATGTGGTCGATCGCCAGGGCAAGGTGATCGCCAATTTCTCCAGCCTGACCAAGCCTGATGATCCGGAATTTATCGCCGCGATCGAGAAGGCCATCGCCTCGAAACCGCTGAAGCCTTGAATCCGAAGGCCGGCGATGATTTTGTAGGAACTGCGGCACGCTGCGATCTTTTGACTTTAAAAAACAGATCAAAAGATCGCAGCCTCGTTGCACTCGACAGCTCCTACAGGTCGCACAAATTTCAGGCATAAAAAAGCCCCGCCTCTGCAAAGAGAGCGGGGCTTTATTGTGGGCGAGGGGTCAGCCTCGCCATGCAGCATCAGAAGCGGTAGGTCGCGCCGACACCGAAACCGTTTGCCGAGTTTTCATACTTGGCGTCGTAGGTCTGGCCACGATTGTTTTCGTTGCGGATCTTCACCGACTCTTCCTTCAGGTACGAGTAAGCGACGTCGATGGTCAGGTCGTCGGTCGGGCTCCAGCCGGCACCGATACTGAAGATAGTGCGGTCGCCAGTCGGAATGCGTGGCGAACGGTCTTCGTTATTGGTCGGCGACTGGTCGAAGGTCAGGCCGGTACGCAGTACCCATTCCTTGTTCAGCTGGTACGAAGTACCCACGGCGTAAGCCCAGGAGTCATGCCAGTTCTGGTCTTCGTTGATCGAACCGAACTGGCCGGCCAGCAGCGGCTGAACGCCAGAGTTTTTCACGGTGATTTTTTCCAGCTGGCTCCAACGGGTCCAGGTGGTACCGGCATACACGTTCCAGCGATCGTTGATCGCCTGGGTAACCGAGAGGTCGACCGATTCAGGTGTGGTGATCTTCAACGAAGCGTCGTACTTCTGGCTGGAGCCCAGGCCGACTGCGGCCAGTGCGCCGTAGTTGACCTTGGTGTTGCCTTCGAGCTTGTAGTCGACTTTCGAGTGGTAGGTCAGGCCCACGCGAGTGGTGTCGGTGGCTTGTACCAGCAGGCCGACGTTGTAGCCCAGTGCGGTGTCGTCACCCTTGATCTTGACCTTGCCGTCCGGCAGGGCTTGAGTGATCGACAGGTTGGATTCCAGCGCACCGTCAATGCGGTTGATGGTTGGGCCGAAACCGATCGACACTTTGTCGTTGAAGGCGTAGCTGACGGTCGGTTGGAAAGTGATGACCTGCACTTCGGACTTGCTGCCGAAGTAACGGCCGGCAAAGCCGTTTTCATAATCAGTGATCAGGCCGAACGGCACATAAACACCGAGGCCGAATGCCCAATGCTCATCGATCGGTTTGACGTAGAAGCCCATAGGTACAGCGGTGAGGGGCACCATGTCGCCTTTGTTGCTGCCGCCGTTGGGGCTGGAACTGGCATTGCTGATATCGGTGTGAGCATCGACAACGGCTACGCCACCGGTAACCTGTTCGCGCTTGATGCGCGACATGCCGGCAGGGTTGCCATAAACAGTGCTTGCGTCGTCGGCAGAAGAAGATCGCCCGGCAAAACCAGTCCCCATCCCACTGATGCTTTGTTCGTTGAGGGCAAAGCCGGCCGCGAAAATTTGCGTGGAGGCGAGGGTAACGGCGAGGCTAAGGGTGGTTTTGAGCATGACTTTTTTCATTATTAGAACTCCTGGTGATCACCGGGGCGAAAATTACCAACATTTTCGTCCCAGCGCCATAGTCCGTATGCCTTGAGTTAGAGCGGTTTTGTAGGACAATCAGACCAGATTCGCCACCTGTTGGCAGATCTTCGGAAACCGGTCGGTCAGCACGCGACCTGATTCACCGGTGAAACACAGGTGCGCCATGCGTAAGTGAAATCACGCAGACGACCCTGGGGTTGAAAGGTCTGACGCCAGATACGCGCCATTGCGAGCAAATCGTTCGGATCGGGGAGGGTGGGGTTTTGTTCTTCAACCAGTAGCCAGGCGATGGCGGTGGCGTAACGCAGATTCACCGTCAGTTCCAGGTGTGGGCCAGTCAGGAATGCATGCTGACTGGCGAGACCGCGAACCAGGCTGGCGCGTTCCGGATCGAGCGCCAGATAGTCGTCCCACAGGGCTTGATGGCGATGCTCGGCGATGCGGTAGAGGCCGTGGCCACGGCGGTCATGCAGGGCGGATCCGAGGGCTGACTGGCTGGCGGCGATGCCCAGCAGCAATGATTCGGCGGTGGCGCAGTGACGTCCCAGATAGATCAGCGTTGGACGGATCACATATCGACACAGTTCGCTGGCAGCGATACCCATAAAACCCTCGGATCTTGTTAGGAATGGCGAGTCCTGAAGGGGGCTTGGCAGCAATGGATCGGTTCAGGCTCGCCGTAAGCGGATCACGCCGCTTGAGTTGAAGTGTAGTGTCATATTCGCGACGTAAAGGCCTGTTTTTAAAATATTTCCGGCTTCGAGTTATAACCGTTATACCCGTTGGTGCTTAGGCGCCAAGGGCAAAAAGTGAAACATCGGGCAATAAAAAGCCCCGCATTTTGTGCGAGGCTTTTGCTTTTGCAGCCTTTTCGGCTCTCAGGCAATCAATGCCTGACGTGTACGGTCGATCACGGCCTGCAGCGGTTCGGCGCTGGAGTACTGATCGGGGTACAGACGCTCGCTGTGGCGGGCGATACCGTGTTCGTTGACCAGTGTGAAGCTGAAGCAGCCTTTGCGAGCGGCCATGATCAGGCAGTTCATTGGTGCAAAAGCGTTGGTTAGGGTGCGAATGGCATCCTGAGTGTGGATTTGAGTAGACATAGTTATTAGGTGTTCCTACAAATGACACGGATAAGAACCGTGCAACGTTAAAACGTTCCAGTAACGTCGACCACCATTGGTCGAACGAAGAACCCGACTGGAACAAAGCAGCCAGTTTGAAGCGCTATTAAGTTGGCGCGCTTGGGCTGGCAGGTAGGTACTTAGGAGGGCAGGCAGCACAACGAGGGCAAAGGTTCTGGGCCCGGGGTGAAGATCCTGATCAATTTGCAGGTTGGTTCGGTCAGAGTAAGTGGTCTTCGCAACACCCTTCGCATCATTGGAAGGCAGTGTTGTCGCAAGATTTACCTGGAAACCATCGAGGGGTCGTTCCCGCTTTTTTCGGTAGGTCTTCTTTGTAGAAGGCTGACCGTGGGGATGTGTTCGACCGGAATTGACTTTCAGCTTGGTACTAACGCCGCGGATACTAACGGATCGAAACCGGTAACGCAAACTTCCTGTGGAAAAAGATTGCAGTGACTGACCGAGTCTGCTTTGCGAGCCGCTTGATTGCGCGTAATTGGCGCATTTTTTGACCGCCGGTCGGTGAAGATATCTTCATCAAAGCGTGCGGCAGACTGGCTTATCCCCAGACTGACTGCGAAAACGACCCGAAAAAGCGCACCGATATAACCGGGTAACAGGTACTTGTGCACATTAGTTGCGCAAGCTGTAACGGCACTGTCACATCAATCCTGACCCCGATGGCTGCCTGTATCGAAAGTTTAAGTCAATGAAAAACATCGCTTTTTTTTGTTGGTGAAAAAATCGTCAGTTTGACTGCGAGCCCCATTCCATAAGGCTTTGCGAGGGTTGGAGAGCGGTTGTCCACTGAGTTATCCACAGCTTCTGTGGATTGTCCCGAGCGCTTGCTCTAGGACGGGCGTGCCGGGTTGTTTTTCGACTTTACCTGTAAGAAAAAGAGAGTAGAGTGGCGCGCCTTCCGATTCGTCCCACAGTGCTTTATGAAGTTTCGCTCAGTATCAGACTCTGTTACCTCACAACCTCCTCCTGTTACCCCGCCCAAGCGATTTACTGTTCGCGTCGCCGAGTGGTTGCTCGACAGTCCGCGCCTGAGCGACAGTCATAATGCCAAGCACCTTGCTGGCCGCCTCCTCAAGCAACCGGCACGAGAAGGTGTGGTGGCTGCGCAAAGCCGTCTTGGGCAGTTGATGTGCCGTGAGTGTGGCAACGCACGGGATCGTCGCATCGGTCAGGATCTGCTGCGTCAGGCCGCCCGCGCCGGCGACCGTCGCGCGCAACAGGAACTCGGTCTGCTCGAAGACTGAGCTGTCCAAGACCTGACACCTTGGTTAACCTTCAGGCTTTATCGAATCGGCAGGAGTCGCTATGGCTATGGACTTGACCAGCGTGTTGCTCGGTCTCGCAGGGGCAGGGCTGCCATTGTTGGCACTCGCCTGGCAACTGCAGCACCGTGCGAGCAATGGCCAAGCCGAGGTCGCCTTGCTCGAAGAGCGGCTGGCCATGGCACAGCTGGCCCAGGACGGACTCAACGCGGAGCTCGACGCCAGCCGCGATGAAATCGCCGATCTTGGCCAGGCCAACGCCGCCAAACAGGCTGACCTGGCGGCCCTGCGCCGGGAAGTCGAACTGTTGCAGATCGAGCGCGACGACGCCCGCGATGCCTCCCACGCCTGGAACCTCGAACGCGCGAACAAGGAAGCCGAGCTGCGCCGTCTGGACGCCCAGGCCGCTTCGCTGAACGCCGAGCTGCGTGAGCAGCAGGAAAGCCACCAGCAACGCCTCAGCGACCTGCAAGGTTCGCGCGATGAACTGCGTGCGCAGTTTGCCGAGCTGGCCGGGAAGATCTTCGATGAGCGCGAGCAGCGCTTTGCCGAGACCAGTCAGCAACGGCTCGGTCAGTTGCTCGATCCGCTCAAGGAACGCATTCAATCCTTCGAAAAACGTGTGGAAGAAAGCTATCAGGCCGAAGCCCGCGAGCGCTTCTCGCTGGCCAAGGAGCTTGAACGGTTGCAGGCGCTCAACCTGCGTTTGAGCGACGAAGCGACCAACCTGACCCGCGCCCTCAAAGGCCAGAAAACCCAAGGTAACTGGGGCGAGCTGATTCTTGAACGTGTGCTCGAACACGCCGGTCTGGAGAAGGGCCGCGAGTACCAGACTCAGGTCAACCTCAAAGGCCCGGACGGCGAGCGCTTCCAGCCTGACGTGATCATTTACCTGCCGGGCGACAAGCAAGTGGTGGTGGACTCCAAGGTGAGTCTCACCGCCTATCAGCAATACGTGGCTGCCGACGACGACACCCTCGGGCAGATCGCGATCAAGCAGCACGTCCTGTCGTTGCGCAATCACGTCAAAGGTCTGGCCGGCAAGGACTACAAACGTCTGGAAGGCCTGCACAGCCTCGATTTCGTTTTGCTCTTCGTGCCGATCGAAGCGGCGTTTTCGGCGGCGTTGCAGGCGGAGCCATCACTGTTTCAGGAAGCCTTCGACCGCAACATCGTCATCGTCAGCCCGACCACCTTGCTGGCGACTCTGCGGGTGATCGACAGTCTGTGGAAGCAGGAGCGTCAGAGCCAGAACGCCCGGGAAATCGCCGAGCGCGCCGGGTGGCTGTACGACAAGTTCGTGCTGTTTATTCAGGATCTGGACGAGGTTGGCAATCGTCTGCAACAGCTGGATAAAGCCTACAGTTCAGCGCGCAACAAGCTCACCGAGGGGCGCGGCAATCTGGTCAGTCGCAGTGAACAGCTGAAATTGCTCGGCGCGCGGGCGAGCAAAAGCTTGCCGGCAGATTTGCTGGAGCGGGCGATGACAGATGTCGATGGCCTCGTCGAGCTTCCTGAATAAAGATCAAAAGATCGCAGCCTCTATAGCGGCAAGTACCGACTCAACAACGCCCGCAACGCCGCCGGTTTCACCGGTTTCGGCAGATAATCCAGCCCCGCCGCATGCACCTGCGCAACCATCTCCGGTCGCCCGTCAGCACTGATCACCACCCCCGGCACCGGCTCGCCCAGCGTGGTGCGCAACCACGCCATCAGCTCGGTGCCGGTATCACCGTGATCGAGGTGATAGTCGACCAGCGCCAGTTGCGGTCGCACGCCTTCACTCAACAGTGCCGCACATTCCTCACGATTGCGCGCCGTCCACACTTGGCAGCCCCAGCGGCTCAGCAGGCTGTTCATGCCGATCAGAATGCTGTCTTCATTGTCGATACACAGCACCTGCGCGCCGCTCAGCAACTTGCCATTCAATTCGACGGCGGCGCTGGCCGGCACGGCTTGTGAGCGGGCCAGCGGCACGCTGACACTGAACACACTGCCGCGCCCCGGCCACGAGCGCACACGCAAGGTATGCCCGAGTACGCGACACAAACCATCGGCAATCGCCAAACCCAGCCCGAGGCCTTTTTCGGCGCGGGTCTGATGACTGTCGAGGCGTTTGAACTCCTCGAAAATCACCTGTTGTTTGTCTTCCGGAATGCCTGGCCCGCGATCCCACACTTCCAGACACAGTTCGCCGCCACGTCGGCGCACGCCCAGCAACACCGGGCCTTTGGCATAACGGAATGCGTTGGTGAGGAAGTTCTGCAAAATGCGTCGCAGCAATTTGATGTCGCTGTCGATGCGCAAATGACTACCGCGCACTCGAAAGGTCAAACCCTGTTCCTGCGCCAATGCCTTGAACTCGGCGCCGAGAATGTCGAACAGCTCATTGACCGCAAACGGCTTGCGATCCGGGTTGATCTTGCCGTTTTCCAGTCGGGAAATATCCAGCAGGTCACTGATCAAATCCTCGGCCGAGCGCAGCGAACTGTCGAGGTGCTGCACCAGTTTCTGCGCCTCGCTGCTCAAACCGTCGTCCTGATGGGAGAGGGCGGCGGAGAACAGTCGGGCGGCGTTCAGCGGCTGCATCAAGTCGTGGCTGACCGCCGCGAGGAAGCGGGTTTTCGACTGGTTGGCGGCTTCGGCGGTGCCCTTGGCTTCGGTCAACGCGACGTTGAGTTGCGACAGTTCCTGAGTGCGCTCGCTGACCCGTTGCTCCAGCCCTTCGTTGGCCTCGGTCAGCGCTTGTTCGGCTTCGCGGAACGCGGTGATATCAGTGAAGCTCATAACGAAACCGCCACCGGGCATCGGGTTACCGATCAGCTCGATCACCCGGCCGTTGGGGAACAGCCGCTCAGACGTGTGGGCGCGGCCCTGGCGCATCCAGTGCAAACGGCGGGCAACGTGCACTTCGGCTTCACCGGGGCCGCACAGACCACGCTCGGCGTTGTAGCGAATGATGTCGGCAATCGGCCGGCCGACGCTGATCAAACCGTCCGGGTAGTTGAACAGTTCCAGATAGCGGCGGTTCCACGCCACCAGTTTCAGCGACTGGTCGACCACGCTGATACCTTGGGTGATGTTTTCGATCGCGCCTTGCAACAGCGCGCGGTTGAACTGCAGCACTTCAGAAGCTTCGTCGGCGATGCGGACTACGTCCTCCAGTTGCATTTCCCGACCTTCGATGGCGGCTTTTACTACAGCGCGCGTCGAAGAAGCGCCGAGAACACCGGCCAGCAAACGCTCGGTATGAGCAATCCATTCGCCGTCGGCATTCTGGTTCGGGTTGAAGCCTTTGCCTTGACGATAGGCGAAGCGAATAAAGCTCTGGCGCGCACGTTCTTCACCAACAAAGCGCGCGGCCAATTGCAGCAAATCGTCGATCTGCACCGCGAGCATCGAGCGAGCACTCGGGCGGGCGCTGATTTCCTGACCGATGAAACGCCCGGCCTGCCAGTGCTCCGAGACGCGCGTACGCGACAGCACCGAGACCCAGGCGAACAAAGTGAAGTTGCCGGCCAGCGACAGCACCACACCTTGGGTCAGCGGGGTGATCGGCAAATTCAGCGGATTGCTGTGCAGCCACGCCAGCCCCGGAAAACTGTTCAATGACCAGCCGAGACTGTGCGCGGCGATCGGCAGAATCAGTGTGTAAAACCACAGGAAAGTGCCGGCGGCCAAACCTGCAAAAACGCCACGGCGGTTGGCCTGCTTCCAATACAAGGCACCGAGCATGGCGGGTGCCAGTTGCGTGACGGCTGCAAAAGCGATCTGGCCGATGGTCGCCAGGCTCGCCGTTGAACCGAGCAAGCGATAGCTGACGTACGCCAGCAACAGAATCACCACGATGCTCACCCGGCGCACCGAGAGCATCCACTGACGGAACACTTCGAATGGGCGCTCGGCGTTATTGCGGCGCAGCAACCACGGCAACAGCATGTCGTTGGAGACCATGGTCGATAGTGCCACGCTGGCGACAATCACCATGCCCGTGGCCGCCGACGCGCCGCCGATAAACGCCAGCATCGCCAGCGCTGGATGCGCCTGTGCCAAGGGCAGGCTGATCACGAAGGAGTCTGGCAGTACGTCGCTGGGCAACATCATCTGACCGGCTAAAGCGATCGGGACTACAAACAAAGCAGCCAGTGCGAGGTAGGCCGGAAACACCCATTTGGCCAGACGCAGATCCTGCGGATCGATGTTCTCCACCACGGTGACGTGAAATTGCCGGGGCAGGCAGATGATCGCCATCATCGCCACGCCGGTCTGCACCACCATCGACGGCCAGTTGATGGTTTCTTTCCAGTATTCCTCAAGTCGCGGGGCGAGCATGGCCTGATTGAACAGGTCATCGAAACCGTCATACAGGCCATAGGTGACGAAGGCGCCAACGGCGAGAAACGCGAACAGTTTGACCAGCGATTCGAAAGCAATCGCCAGCACCATGCCACGGTGGTGTTCGGTAGCGTCGAGGTTGCGCGTGCCGAACACGATGGTGAACAGCGCCAGCACCAGCGACACGATCAGCGCGGTGTCCTGCGCACGAGTGCCCATGGCGTCGGCACCGGCGCCGATCAACAGATTCACGCCGAGAACGATGCCTTTGAGTTGCAGGGCGATGTAGGGGAGGACGCCGACCAGACAGATCAGCGCTACGACCACCGCCAGCGATTGCGATTTGCCGTAGCGTGCAGCGATAAAGTCAGCGATGGAGGTGATGTTCTCCTGTTTGCTGATCATCACCATTTTCTGCAGGACCCACGGCGCGCCCACCAACAGCAGGATCGGTCCGAGGTAAATCGGCAGGAATGACCACAGTTGTTCGGCTGCCTGGCCGACCGCACCGAAGAACGTCCAGCTGGTGCAGTAAACCGCCAGCGACAGGCTGTACACCCAGGCACGCACGCGCGGCGGCAACGGCGCGCTGCGTCGGTCGCCGTAGAAGGCGATGGCGAACATGATGGCCATATAGGCCAGGGCGACGGCGGCGATCAGCCCGGTGGACAACGACATGCAACACTCCCGACAAAAGACTCCCCGGCACTCCTGCCCGGGCGGACAGTCTCGCATGCGCGGGGCGGTTAGTCAGTGTCGACCAAGGTCGTGGCGTGGCGGGGTGTCGCAGGGGCGGAACCGGGTGGTTTTGGTGGTGACTCTTGAGGCCTCATCGCGAGCAGGCTCACTCCTACATTTGAAATGCATTCCCCTGTAGGAGTGAGCCTGCTCGCGATGGCGTCAGTCCAGCCGCAGCGCGATATCGATCAGATAATGCAATTCTTCCACTTCAAGCGCCGCCGCCGAAAACAGAATCCGGAACACCACCGGCGCCACCACCAGATTGATCAACCGATCAACGCTCGGCGCCACTTCATCCGGGTGCCGCTCAATGATTGTCTGCAACTGCGCGCCAATGATCGTCACGCAATAGCCCGGCGTAGCGCTCGCCTGCACGTCGCGCATCATGTTGCGCCCAGGCTCCGAACTCATCTCATCGAGATACTGCTCGGCCCACGCGCGGATATCGCTGCGCAAGCTGCCGGTTTGCGCCGGTTCGCTGTCCGGGCGCATGCGGGCGAGGGCGACGTCTGCTAGCAACGCGGACAGATCACCCCAACGCCGGTAAATCGTCGATGGCGTAACCCCCGCACGTGCGGCGATTTGCGGGACGGTCACGGTCGAACGCTCCTGTTCTTGCAGAAGCGCGCGGACTGCCGAATGAATTGCATCTTGCACCCGGGCACTGCGGCCGCCGGGGCGTAAACCTTCTTTAATAGCCATGGCGCAGACCTTAACACAAAGAATTTGCTTTAAGCGCGAAGCGGTAGCACACTCCGCAAAAGCAAAAAATTAGCTTTTGCGGAGTGTGCACATGACCAGCCTTGCTTCCAATCGTTCCAGCCTGTGGTTTCTGGCGATCACCTTACTCAGTTTTCTCGCCGCCTCCACCGCGCCGACGCCGTTGTATCACCTGTATCAGGATCAACTGCAATTCTCGGCTGCGGTGCTGACGCTGATCTTCGGCGTTTATGCGCTCAGTCTGTTGGCGGCCTTATTAACCGTCGGCTCGCTGTCCGATCACCTTGGACGCAAACCGGTGATCTTCACCGCCGTGTTGCTCAACGCCTTGGCGATGCTGCTGTTTATCTACGCCGACAGCGTCGCATGGCTGATCAGCGCGCGAGTCCTGCAAGGGTTTGCCACCGGCATGGCCACCGCTGTTTTAAGCGCGACATTGCTCGACACCGATCGTCAGCAAGGGCCGCTGATCAACAGTGTTGCACCGTTGCTCGGTATGGCATTGGGCGGTATGGGCTGCGGTTTGCTGGCCGAGTTTGCGCCGGCGCCGTTGCAACTGACCTATTGGCTGCTGCTCGCACTGTTCGTCTTGCAGGGCGTGTATGTGTGGCGCTTGCCGGAAAGCGTCACCCCGCAAGCCGGGGCGTGGGCTTCGTTGCGCCCGACCTTGCACGTGCCGGTGCAGGCGCGCTCGACGTTGTGGCGCGTGTTGCCATTGAACACCGCGACCTGGGCGCTCGGTGGTTTCTATGCGTCGCTGGCACCTTCGCTGGTGCGCACCGCCACCGGTTCGACTTCCAATCTGATCGGCGGCGCAACCGTGGCAGCCCTGACGGTGACCGGAGCATTGATGATTTTCACGTTGCGCAATCGTCCCGCGACAAGGGCGTTGCAGTTGGGCGCGAGCCTGTTGCCAATCGGTTTGGTGTTGATTCTGCTGGGCGTACACAGCGCCAGTCTGGCGTTGTTTTTCCTCGGTACGCTGGTGGCCGGTTGCGGCTTCGGTTCGGGATTTCTCGGCGCCGTGCGCAGTTTGGTACCGCTGGCTTTGCCCCATGAACGAGCAGGATTGATGGCAGCCTATTACGTGCTCAGTTATCTGGCGTTCTGCCTGCCGGCGTTGCTCGCCGGGCACTTGTCGCGCAATTACGGTTTGCTGGCGACCACCGATGGTTACGGTGCGGTGTTGATTGTGCTGGCCGTCGGCGCACTGTTGCTCAGCCTGCGTCCCGTGGCAGCCAAGGCGTGCAGCGCTCCATAAGCGTTGCGGTTTCGGTTAGCCTTGGCCAGCCCTGTTCTCACGGATCGACTCATGAAGATTATTCGCAGCAAGACCTTCACTGCCGAGCGCGCTTGGGGCGCGCTGGAGATTGCCAACATGAACGGCATCACCACGCGCCTGCACTGGACCGATCAGCCGTACAAATGGCACATCAACGACGGCGAGGAAGTGTTTGTGGTGCTCGATGGCCAAGTGGTCATGCACTACCGCGAGCTGGGCGAAGAAAAACAGGTGCAGCTCGACGTTGGTGACATCTTCTACGCGAGCGTCGGCACCGAGCACGTCGCCCATCCGCAGGGCGCAGCGCGGATTCTGGTGATCGAGAGCGAAGGCAGCGTATAACCGCTTATTGGTAAAACAGATAACAGTTAGAGATATTACCCGTTATATAGATATTCGATTCGGTTCTACCATGGGCTCAACCTCACCAGAGGACAGGAGTTCATGATGATTTGCCCCAATAGCGCCAAACCCGGCATCAAGCCGTTCCGCCAGCTTCAGCATCCGCGCGAAGTGATCCGCCAGTTCACCCCGAACTGGTTCGCTGCCACCATGGGCACGGGTGTGCTGGCGTTGGCGCTGGCGCAATTGCCTTTGGCCATTCCAGGCCTGCACGCCATCGCCGAAGGTTTGTGGTTGTTCAACATTCTGTTGTTCAGCCTGTTTACCGCTGCTTATGCCGCGCGCTGGATCTTGTTCTTTGATGAAGCGCGGCGGATCTTCGGTCACTCCACGGTATCGATGTTCTTCGGCACGATTCCGATGGGCCTGGCGACGATCATCAACGGCTTTCTGTTGTTTGGTCTGTCGCGTTGGGGCGACGGTGTGATTCATCTCGCCGAAGTGCTGTGGTGGATCGATGTGGCCATGTCGCTGGCTTGCGGCGTGTTGATTCCGTACATGATGTTTACCCGTCAGGAACACAGCATCGACCAGATGACCGCCGTTTGGCTGTTGCCGGTAGTCGCAGCCGAAGTGGCGGCGGCCAGTGGTGGTCTGCTTGCGCCGCATCTCACCGATGCTCACTCGCAACTGGTGGTACTGACAACGAGCTACGTGCTCTGGGCCTTTTCCCTACCGGTAGCGTTCAGCATTCTGACGATCCTGCTGCTGCGCATGGCCCTGCACAAACTGCCCCACGAAAACATGGCTGCCTCGAGCTGGCTGGCCCTCGGCCCGATCGGCACCGGTGCGCTGGGCATGTTGCTGCTGGGCGGTGATGCGCCAGCGATCTTCGCGGCAAACGGTCTGCCGGGCATCGGCGAAATCGCTTCGGGTCTTGGACTTATTGCAGGGATTACGCTGTGGGGCTTTGGGCTGTGGTGGATGCTGATGGCGCTGCTGATCACCGTGCGGTATTTGCGTGACGGCATCCCGTTCAACCTTGGCTGGTGGGGATTTACCTTTCCGTTGGGTGTGTATTCGCTGGCAACCCTGAAACTGGCGAGCACCTTGAACCTGACGTTTTTCAGCGTCGTCGGCACGCTGTTGGTGATGTTGCTGGCGGTGATGTGGCTGATCGTCGGTAAACGCACGGTGCAAGGCGCCTGGCGTGGCGAGCTGTTTGTCTCGCCGTGCATCGCAGGTTTGAAGAAATAACCTGAAAAGTTTAGGTAAGGTGTGGCCTGGATCGCGGTTCGAGAATCCAATAAGCAGTACCCAGGCCTCTCTACCTTAAACATCAGGGAAACACGGAAGATGAGTCACCCCTCACAGTTCAACCTGCTGCGCACCCGGCGCTTCTTGCCGTTCTTCATCACGCAGTCGCTCGGCGCCTTCAACGACAACGTGTTCAAGCAGTCACTGATCCTCGCCATTCTCTATCGGCTGACCATTGAGGGTGACCGTTCGATCTGGGTCAACCTGTGTGCGCTGCTGTTTATCCTGCCATTTTTTCTGTTCTCGGCCCTGGCCGGGCAGTTCGGCGAAAAGTTCGCCAAAGACGCGCTGATCCGTCTGATCAAGCTCGCGGAAATCGCGATCATGGCCGTGGGATCGGTCGGTTTCCTCTTCGATCACTTGTCGCTGATGCTGGTGGCGCTGTTCGCCATGGGCACGCACTCGGCGCTGTTCGGGCCGGTGAAGTACTCGATCCTGCCGCAGGCGCTGCGCGAGGATGAACTGGTTGGCGGCAACGGCCTGGTGGAAATGGGCACGTTTCTGGCAATTCTCGCCGGGACGATTGGTGCCGGGGTCATCATGTCTTCGAGTCACTATGCGCCGTTGGTGTCCTGCGCGATCGTCGGGATTGCCGTGCTGGGCTATCTGGCCAGCCGCAGCATTCCACGTGCAGCGGCGTCCTCCCCGGAAATGCGCCTGAACTGGAACATCTTCAGCCAGTCGTGGGCGACGTTGAAACTCGGTCTGGGCCAGACTCCGGCGGTGTCACGCTCGATTGTCGGCAACTCGTGGTTCTGGTTTGTCGGGGCGATTTATCTGACGCAGATTCCGGCTTACGCCAAGGAATGGATGCACGGCGATGAAACTGTTGTAACGCTGATTCTCACTGTGTTCTCGGTCGGTATCGCGCTGGGTTCGATGCTTTGCGAGAAGCTGTCCGGGCGCAAGGTCGAGATCGGTCTGGTGCCGTTCGGCTCATTTGGTCTGACTGTGTTCGGCCTGCTGCTGTGGTGGCACTCCGGCGGAATTCCCGACAGTGTCACTGGCCACAGCTGGATCGAGGTGCTGGGCTTCGTGCACACCTGGGCGGTGTTGGTCGATATTCTTGGCCTCGGCATCTTCGGTGGTTTCTACATCGTGCCGCTGTATGCCTTGATCCAGTCACGTACCGCCGAGAACGAGCGGGCGCGGGTGATTGCCGCCAACAACATTCTCAACGCGTTGTTTATGGTGGTATCAGCCATCGTCTCGATCGTGCTGCTGAGCGTGGCCAAGCTGTCGATCCCGCAGTTGTTCCTCGTGGTGTCGCTGCTGAACATCGGCGTCAACGCCTACATCTTCAAGATCGTCCCCGAGTTCAGCATGCGCTTCATGATCTGGCTACTCAGCCATTCCATGTACCGCGTCGAGCACCGCAACCTTGAAGCGATTCCCGATGAAGGCGCGGCATTGCTGGTGTGCAACCACGTGTCGTTCGTCGACGCCTTGCTGATTGGCGGCGCGGTGCGTCGGCCGATTCGCTTTGTCATGTACTACAAGATCTACAACTTGCCGGTGTTGAACTTTATCTTCCGCACGGCGGGGACGATTCCGATTGCCGGACGTAATGAAGACATCCAGATTTACGAAAAGGCCTTCACGCGCATTGCTCAATATCTGAAGGATGGTGAGCTGGTGTGCATCTTCCCGGAAGGCAAGCTGACGGCGGATGGCGAGATGAACGAATTCCGGGGCGGGCTGACGCGGATTCTTGAGGAGACGCCGGTGCCGGTGATTCCGTTGGCGTTGCAGGGGTTGTGGGGGAGTTTCTTCAGTCGCGATCCGAATAAAGGTGTATTTCGGCGGTTGTGGTCGCGGGTGACGTTGGTGGCGGGAGCGCCGGTGGGCGTTGATGCGGCTGAGCCGGCGAAGTTGCAGGGGTTGGTGGGGGAGTTGCGCGGGGCAGTCAGGTAGTCGCTGATTGTGTTGGCGTTATCGCGAGCAGGCTCACTCCTACATTTGAAATGCGTTTCCCTGTAGGAGTGAGCCTGCTCGCGATTGCGGTAGATGCCTAAGCGCTGACCTTAAGGCCAATCAACCCGGTAATGATCAACGCCACACTGGCCAGGCGAATCAACGCCATTGATTCGCCAAACAGGATAATCCCGGCAATCACCGTACCCACGGCACCAACACCGGTCCAGATCGCATAGGCCGTGCCCAGCGGTAATTCCTTCATCGCAAGGCCCAGCAGGCCCAGGCTGATGGCCATGGCCGCGATGGTCAGAACGGTGGGGAGTGGGCGGGTGAAGCCGTCGGTGTATTTCAGGCCGACGGCCCAGCCGACTTCGAACAGGCCGGCGAAAAACAGAATGATCCAGGACATGAAAGACCTCCATCGATTGACGGGGTCGTCCCCAGATTAATGACTCGATCGAGCCGCAGGGTCGTCCCCGCGTTGCGCAATAGTTTGACGAGCATTAACCCGGGGATCAAGTTTCGAGGTCAGTCAGTCAGCCGCTCGCTGCGCCAGTGTTTCGCGATCTTCCTTTTCACTCATACGCCGGAAGTACGTCGACAGCAGTGCGCCGGAAATATTGTGCCAGACGCTGAACAGCGCACTCGGCACCGCCGCCAACGGCGAAAAATGCGCACTGGCCAATGCCGCGCCCAACCCTGAATTCTGCATGCCCACTTCCAGCGCCAGCGATTTGCGCTGGGCCAACGGCAACTTGAACAGGCGCCCGGTGAAATAGCCCAGCAAATAACCGAAGCTGTTGTGCAGCATGACCACGGCCATGATCAACAGGCCGGACTCGGCGATCTTTGCCTGACTGGCGGCCACCACGGCGGTGACGATAATCACGATGCTGACCACCGACACCAGCGGCAATACATCCACTGCGTGACGCACTTTGTCGCCGAGCAAACGCTGGGCAACCACACCGAGAATGATCGGCAGCAGCACCACTTGCAGGATCGACCAGAACAGCTCCATGAACGACACCGGCAACCACGCTGAAGCCAGCAGCCAGATCAGCGCCGGCGTCAGCAGCGGGGCGAGGAGGGTGGTGACGGCAGCGATAGCCACCGACAATGCCAGGTCGCCGCGAGCCAGCCAGGTCATGACGTTGGAAGAAGTACCACTCGGGCAGCAGCCGACCAGAATCACCCCGACGGCGATTTCCGGTGGCAGGTGAAACACCTGGCAGAGTAACCACGCCACGCCGGGCATGATCACGAAATGTGCAACCACGCCCAGCGCCACGCGCCACGGATGGCGGGCAACGGCAGCGAAGTCGTCGAGTTTGAGGGTCAGGCCCATGCCGAACATGACAAGCCCGAGCAACGGTACGATCGCGCTTTTCAGGCCGAGGAACCATGCTGGTTGCAGGAACGCAATCACCGCGAAAATCAGAACCCAGTAAGCGAAGGTATTGCCGACAAAGCGGCTCAGTGCAGCCAGTGCGCGCATGGGCTGATCCTTATTATTAAATGAGCAACACAAAACAAATGTAGGAGTGAGCCTGCTCGCGATAGCGGTCTTTCAATCAACACATTAGTTGAATGTCAGTCCCTCATCGCGAGCAGGCTCACTCCTACAGTTTGGACATCACAAGGCGTTAGATCCCCTGCGGAGTCTCTTCGCCACCCAACGCTTCAACCAGCGCTGGCAGGAAGTCGCCGAAGGTCAGCATCATCAGGGTGAAGCTGGCGTCCAGTTGCCCCAGTGCCTCATCACCGCCGTCCTGTTCCGCTTGGTCCTGCAGCAGATCTTCGAACTTCAGACGTTTGACGGTCATCTTGTCATCGAGCATGAACGACAGTTTGTCCTGCCAGGCCAGCGACAGTTGAGTAACGACTTTGCCGGTGCTCAGGTGCAGCTGGATTTCTTCGCTGGTCAGGTCCTGACGTTTGCAGCGGACGATGCCGCCGTCCTCGTGGGTGTCGCGCAGTTCGCACTCGTCCAGTACATAGAAGTCATCGGCCGCTTTCTGCGTGGTGACCCACTCGGTCATGACGGCTGTCGGTGCCATTTTTACCGTCAGCGGACGGACGGGCAGGGTGCCGATTACTTCGCGCAGGGTCGACAGCAGGTCTTCGGCGCGTTTCGGGCTGGCCGAGTTGACCAGAATCAGGCCTTGTTTCGGCGCGATGGCGGCGAAGGTCGACGAGCGACGGATAAAGGCGCGCGGCAGGAACGCCTGGATGATTTCATCCTTGATCTGATCGCGTTCCTTCTTATAGACCTTGCGCATCTGCTCGGCTTCGATCTCTTCGACCTTTTCCTTGACCGCGTCGCGCACGACGCTGCCTGGCAGAATGCGTTCTTCTTTACGCGCGGAAATCAGCAGGAAGTCACCGCTGACGTGCACCAGCGGAGCATCTTCGCCTTTGCCGAACGGCGCGACGAAACCGTAGGTGGTCAACTCCTGGCTTGCACATGGACGCGCCAGTTTGGTGGCCAGTGCAGTTTCCAGCGCCTCGGCATCGACAGGCAGGTCTTGGGTCAGGCGATAGATAAGCAGGTTTTTGAACCACATGGGGTGAGTCTCTCCTTTATACAAAGGGGGGCATTATTGTCTTCGCCGTCTCATAGGCCAACCCTTCTCTAAGCCTTTGGAAGGCCTGAGAAAATTATTTAAAAAAGTGCTTGCCAGAGGTTGGGTCGCTCCGTAGAATGCGCGCCACACCGAAGCGAAGGGTGATTAGCTCAGCTGGGAGAGCGTCTGCCTTACAAGCAGAATGTCGGCGGTTCGATCCCGTCATCACCCACCATTCGTTTCAAGTGTTTAGCGCAGCGGTAGTTCAGTCGGTTAGAATACCGGCCTGTCACGCCGGGGGTCGCGGGTTCGAGTCCCGTCCGCTGCGCCATATTCGGTAACCTGGACCACTGAACGCCAGGTCACCACGGAAGAACCCGCCAAGGCGGGTTTTTTTCTGCTCCAAGGTTGTACCCGCGGGATGTGTCGTTTCACCGGTTTTCGGATTTATTTGAAAAAAAATTCAATTAAATCAACACTTTACGAAAACTTGTGGCATAATGCGTCCCGTAACGAAGCGAAGGGTGATTAGCTCAGCTGGGAGAGCGTCTGCCTTACAAGCAGAATGTCGGCGGTTCGATCCCGTCATCACCCACCATTCGTTTCAAGCGTTTCGCGCAGCGGTAGTTCAGTCGGTTAGAATACCGGCCTGTCACGCCGGGGGTCGCGGGTTCGAGTCCCGTCCGCTGCGCCATATTCGGAATCTGGAACACTGAACGCCAGATTCCACAGAAAGCCCGCCTTGTGCGGGCTTTTTGCTGTCTGGCGTTTGGGTATTTTTCGCTGCGTATAACTATGTAGTGCCTGCCGGGCGTGCCGCTTTCGGAGAATGGGCGATGTTTTTCATGACTCTCTGCCGTCATGAAATCAAACCCATTGCCTGACGAGAGCTGCCCCAATGTCTGCAAATCCTGCTGAAACCCTTGCTCCGCCCGTCGCCGATGATGTGCAGGCGTTGTCCTTTCTGTCGTCCAGCCCAGCCTTTCTTTCGAGCGATGACGCCGCGGCATGCCTGCACGCTCTGTTGAAGCATCCGCGAAACAGTGAGTTCAATGGATTCATTCTGAAAACTCGTGATGCGCGATTCATTTGCGCACAGCTTATCGAAGCGCCAATAACCGCTGCCGAAAACCATCCGGGCGCCACGGTATCCGTTCAGAGCGGCGCACCGGCTGTAACAGTCAGCGTAGCGGGGGAGCTGATTATCCCGAGAGGTCTCACTCTCGAAGCAAGTTTTCATGCCCGTCCTGTCAAAGCTCAAGGTATTGATGAGGCCACAGCCGAATGGATTCAGCGCACTCGTTTTTTCGCGATAGCGGATTTGTCGGCCGTGATGAGTTCGCATCGTAAATATTCAAAATGTTATCTGGCCGCACGTAACGGTGGCCTGCTTTCCTACACATCGAAAAATCGGCCTTTTGAACAGGAACTGGCGCCGCGGCTTTCCAGGAAAAATGATGGTCAGCCACGACAATTCGAGACGTTGTATGAAAATGGTTCGATTCCCAGCAGTCTGTGGATCTTGCTGGCTTTGGCGGCCGGGGATGTAAGGGTCGTGGTAAACGGTGATCTTTGGCTGCGCCGAGGGCAGCTCAAAGCCAGTTGGAGGGCGGACCTTCTGCAGGTGCCGGCTAAAATCGAATCAATGCCGATTTTCGGGCCGATTTTTCGCGATGCCAAGGATGTTGCGCTCTACCTGCGAAACCAATTGCCTGCGCCGACCGCTGTTCTGCCCAACACAGGCTTCATTCTTAAACATAATGTCAGTGACTTCTTTATCGTCACCGAGCCGGTTTCCAGTGATTACGCCACCTCTGACCAAGAGCGAATGTTTCCCAAGGGTCGGCAGGGCACGCCATTGATCCCTCGCGAGTTTCGGATGCATGGCCTTTACCATTCAATCCTGCCCCTGCCTGCGGCACTCCTGGCACCTCGTGAGGCGGAACTTCAGCAGAATTTCTTTTCTGCAGCGGATCTAAAGGCCGGTCTGGAACGTGTCAGCGTGGCACCGCATCAACGTTTATTTGTCGTCACCCCCGACGGGGCGGTGCTGCGTTTTGCCAAGCCAATAATGCCCAAGGTCCGGGCGTTGCTCGTTGAGTTGGCGGACAGTCTTGAGCAGAAAATAATCTCAGGTGCGATCACACCGCAGATGCTGGTCGACAAAGTGGCGAGCGCCGGCATTCTCAGCGTCCTGCTGGCAAGCAAAACCTGGCCCGACACTGGAAGGTTCCGCGCATCAGCCACTGCCATTACACAATGATCACTCGCCATTTCGCTGATGGCGATAGTCACTGACGGCCTCGTAAACCGCTTTGCGCAACCGGTTGATTCCGCCGATCGGTCGATGCGCCTCAATGCCAAACCACGGGTTGAACGCCAGATTGTCGCATTGCAGATTCAGCGCCGGAGTATCGAAATCCTGCGGTGGCAAAGTGATCCGCGCGACGGTTTCGAAGGGCGAATCCTGCTCGCGCCATTCGATGCTGGTGTCCTCGATCGGCATGTATTGATGGGCATCCTGACGCTGGATCTGCAGTACGAAACAGGCCGGCACGCGATCCGTCGATAACTGCTGGTTCAGCGCGCTGCGCAGGAAGTTCGGCAGGTCGTGGTTCTGTTTGGGCAATGTGTACGCAGGGCAATTGTCCGGATCCGGCGCGACCCGGAACTTTGCATTCGCCTCACCGAATTTGTAGGGCGAAACTGAAAAGTAGGTAGTCCCGGTCGGGCTGTCCGGCGGCGGCGACAAGGTTGCCAGTGCAATAAACAAATGACGGATCTGCCAGGTGCGTGGATCCCATCCGGGGAAAAACGCCATGACCTTTTTGCCTTCAGCCTGCGCCGCCACATTCTGACGGTACTCGGCGACATCACTGACAAAGAAGTTCGGGTGGCTGAACATCACGAAGTCCTGTTCAGGCTGTGCCTGGCGGTTGCCGAGCAGCTGTTTTGCGGAAACGTCGAGCAGTTTGATCGCCATGCCTCTGGCATCGCGAATGCTGTCGAACTGCGGGTAGGCATTGCCGTTGGACAGGCGAATCATCGCTTGCCAGGTTTTGCCTGGCTCACTGAACACGCCCTGTCGCAGCGACTGCGCGAGTTCCGGCAGCACCTGCACTTGCGCCTTCACACAGCCATGGGCCTTGGCATGGGCGTCGCGAAGATACCGTGTGCTTTCGCGATGCTGATCGACGATGCGCACGGCGGTCTGGATCACGTCCTGGGTCATTGCCGCTTCGCCGGGTGGAATCTGTTCCAGCGTCGACACCGGGCCGCGGTGTTGCCAGGCAAACCATGCTGTGGCGATGGCCCAGCCGAGCAGGCCAATGGCGAGCGCTATCAGCAGCGCTTTGCCAAGCAGACGCCCAAGCCATAACCAGATTCTGGCCAGCAGTGACTGTTCTTTCTTGAAGGTCGAGATCATGGCAATTGCGCCTCCAGTGGACCGCCAAGGACTTTCAGGTATTCAAGCAGCGCCCAACGTTCTTCCGGCTGCAACAACCGGCCAATAACGCCGTTACCGCGCTCGCCTGCACGGAATTCATGGCCGCTGTTATGGTTGCCGGTGATCCGCGTATCGAACAGGAAGCCATTGGTAAACGCTTCAGTGCGATACCCCAGGTGGCGCGGATCGAATTCGAAGGTGCCTTTGAAGAAGGTCGTGGCGCGCTCGTCCTGTGGCGACAGCAACTGATAAATGCTCGGCACCGAACCGTTGTGCAGGAACGGCGCGGTGGCCCACACGCCAGCCAGCGGGCGCGCCTTGTAGGCGACTTTTTCGCGCACGCCGATGGGCAGGCCGAAACCGTCCATGCGGGGTTTTTCCTGCGGCGTGATCTTGGCTTCGCGGTAGGCGCGCTCTTCGACAAAAGCGGTGACGTAAGCCAGGCCCTTGGCCACCGACAACTGACTGAGGTCCAGCGGCTCCTTGGGCGTCGGGTGCAGTTTGACGTCCATGGTTTCGAGTTCCTTCAGGTCCCATTGCAGGGCGGTCAGATCGAAACGGTGAGTGGCGATATTGTTGGCGGCATTCGGATCGGTGCCGATGACAGCGACCGGCAGCATGTGCAAATGCTGCACCCAGCGATCACCTTCCTGAGTCTGGCGCGGGACGTGGCAGCCGGCGCAATTTTCGCTGAACAGCGTGCGTCCCTTGGCGGCGAGGGGCTTGTCGATGGCGCCAAACAGCTCCTCTGGCCAGGCGGGCGGCTTGAGCTTTTGCAGGGTTTCTTCGATCTTGTGCAAATCACGCACGCGCACGCTCGAGGCATAACGCGCATCGCCTTGCAGTGGCTGGCCGTTGGTGTCAAAGAAATTCAGAGTGGCGCCGACGCCCAGTGCCTCGCCGATGTTGCGCGCCATCGGCTGCTGCGCCGAGCCGTTCCACTGCACCCAATCAAATGTCCACATGTCCCACAGTTGCGGGTAATCCACTGGCGCATTGGCCACGCGGTAGTTGGCCGGGGATATCGCATCGCCGAACGTGGCATTGGCAATGCGGCCAAAGGCGTCGGCGCGGCCGGGCCCTTCGTCGGTCGGGTAGAGACCGCGATGGGTATCGTTCCAGGCGACCTTGAGGAATGTGTTCAGAGAGGTTTTGAAGTCTTTGCGCAATTGCTCGTGGCGCGCGTCGTACTCGTCGCCCAGCACGGTTCTGGCAAAACGTTCGAATTTCCATGGGTTGTAGTAAGTCGAGGTCAGGCTTGCCACCAAAGCCTGTCCGAAACTGCCGCCTCGTAAAGTAGGAACACTGGAAGGCAGCACGTGTTGCGCTGTACCGCCGTCAATCCGCACGGCCTGGCCTTTAAAGCGCAATTCGCCGGTATGGCAAGCGGCGCAAGTGATGTCCAGATATTGTTCGGAGCTGCCCGGATTTTGATGCCGGGCAAAACCGACGGGGAGGTTGCCGGGGTTGTTCGTCGTGGCTTTCTGCTGCGGATCGATCAGAAAACCAAAGCGTGCGAGGTAATCGGGCGCGGCGAAACGTTGCTGCGAGAAGGACAATTCCAGCGCCTGGAACCATTCATAGCGCAGGCCTTTGACCTGCGTGCCCTGAGGCGTGAAATAGTAGGTTTGCCGCTCTTCGTCACTCCACTGATTCAGGTAATGCACCTGCTCGGCGGGGGGGTAGAAGGGCAATTTCGGGTTGGCGACGTAATACAGCACCACGGCGAGAACGAGCACCAGCAGCACGACGATCAGGGTCAGCACACGGATTAAGAGGCGCAAGATAAACATCCTTGTCGAATTGTTGCGCAGTTATGCCTGAGCCGGACCCTATGCGGCAAGTGGCCATTACGCCAGATGATGCAAGCAGAGTCGCCGGGCATTGTCGGGACAAGATGACAGAAGCTTCATCGCGCCTTTGCCCAAATGCGTTTTAATCCCTGAACTTATCGTCGCTTTACTGCTCTCATGCCGGTAGCCATTGGTCGTGGCGGCCTGATAAGCTCGCGGCTTTACTCGATTGCCCTTTCGGCGCATGAACAAGGAAATAGCATGAAACAGCATCGGTTGGCGGCGGCGGTTGCCCTGGTTAGCCTGGTCCTCGCGGGTTGTGATTCGCAGACCAGCGTAGAGCTGAAAACCCCGGCGCAAAAAGCTTCCTACGGTATCGGCCTGAACATGGGCAAGAGCCTGGCTCAGGAAGGCATGGATGATCTGGACTCCAAAGCGGTAGCCCAGGGCATCGAAGATGCCGTCGGCAAGAAAGAACAGAAGCTGAAAGATGAAGAACTGGTCGAAGCCTTTGCCGCGCTGCAAAAGCGTGCTGAAGAGCGCATGGCCAAGATGAGCGAAGAGTCGGCTGCGGCTGGCAAGAAATTCCTCGAAGAAAACGGCAAGAAGGCTGGTGTGACTACCACCGCTTCCGGCCTGCAGTACGAAGTGGTCAAGAAAGCCGACGGCCCACAGCCTAAGCCGACTGACGTAGTGACCGTTCACTACACCGGCAAGCTGACTAACGGCACCGTATTCGACAGTTCCGTCGAGCGCGGCAGCCCGATCGATCTGCCGGTAAGCGGCGTGATTCCGGGTTGGGTTGAAGGTCTGCAACTGATGCACGTTGGCGAGAAGTACAAACTGTACATCCCTAGCGATCTGGCTTACGGCGCTCAGTCGCCAAGCCCGGCAATCCCGGCCAACTCGGTTCTGGTCTTCGACCTGGAACTGCTGGCCATCAAGGATCCAGCCAAAGAAGCTGCCGCTGCCAAGTAATTGGCAAAGGCTTCAACAACAACGCCTCGCTTATGCGGGGCGTTGTTGCATCTGGAGTCTGGCAAGGGTAAACAGAGCGAACCGATGGCGGTCGCGAGAGTCATAGCCATTGAGGCTGCCCGCGCTAGCCGCCCTGAGCAGCCAAGTCAATGAAATGTTGGGGTTTTTTATGTGAGTAAAAAACGCCCGATCTGAGCGCAGCCCTTATGAAACGGGGCTTTCAGCGCTGAAATGCAGCTCTGTTCACAAGGTTATCCACAATTTGTGTGGATAACATTTCAACGGGAGGAATAGATGAAAGCTCCGTGGAATTTCGCTCGATTCCTGCCTCTGGCCGGCCGTTTGTTAGCCCGTGGACGTTTGCCAACCTTATTGTTTGCGGTCGCCAGCAAAGGCGCCGCGCAAGGCAATCGCCTCGGCAAACTCAAAGACGATTTACGTTTACTCCAGGCATTGTGCCTGGCCTATTGGCGCGGTGAGTATCGGGCCATCAGCGGCAAAGCACTGGTTTCGGTGGTGGCGGGTCTGATGTACTTCCTCAGCCCGGTCGATGCGATTCCGGATTTCATTCCCGTGTTCGGCATGCTTGACGACATCGCTGTCCTCGCCTGGCTGATGAAAACCCTCGACGATGAACTCAATGCCTTCCGCCTCTGGCGCAACCGCCAGCAGCCGGAAAAACTGGCAGTCGTCGAACGCCTGCCGGATACCCCCGAACAATTGCAACTTCAGGGGCCGAAAAAGTCCTGATTATCAACCGCCTCTTACAGATAGATACCCCCCGCGACCTTGGCCGCTGTTAGGATTACACTTCTAGGGAAAAGTGCCGACTCGCTAAGTGTTGTTGTCCTACGGGGTAGTCATGGATATTCAGATAATTGCACGCGATGGCGAACCCGAATACGCGGTTCTGCCGTGGGCTCAGTATCAGGCTCTACTAAAAGCAGCAGGCATCAACGAAGCACCGTCGCGTCCGGCAGCCACGCCGCTCGCGGCCTCACCAGACACGATTCTTCCAGGTCTGGATCAACTACGCAGTTTGCGCGAAGGGAAGGGCATCGCCATTGAGGCGTTGGCCCGCACGGTAGGCATCAGCCCGTCATATCTGGCCATGATCGAAAGTGGCGAGCGTCAGCCCGACGCCGCGATTCGCCGCAGCCTGGCCTGGGAATTGACGGTGCCAGGGTGGAGGGATGAATCGTGAGCGTACGCATTAGTCGTCAACATTGGGACGGATTGCTGGGGGAACTGGATCAGGCGCGTCGCCAGCGCCATCTGCTGACTTATCGGGCCTTGCTGGAGCGGTTGCAACTGCCGACACCGGCGATGCAGACCCTGACCGCCGCCCTCGAGCATCTGGCCGCGCTGGATGCGAAGGCCGAACAACCGTTGCGCAGTTCGCTGGTGATCAGTCAGGGCGCGAGCCGTCTGCCACGCACCGGTTTCTTTGAGTGTGTCGAACGTCTGGGGCGTTTTTCCGGGCCATCCGATGGTGTAGCTGCGGCCTCTTGGCATGCTTCGGAAGTCGTCCGGGTTTTTGAATACGAGTACCCGGAATCGGCGGAGGCCTGAGTGTTTTTACGACTCAAGGCGCGGGCGAGCTACTGGCTGGCCCGCCGGCTGTTTCACTGGTCATGGTTTGTCCGCCAGCCACGTGGCTGGCGTTGGCTTGAGGGTCAGTTTGCGCGCATGGCCAATCTCGGCGATGTCAGTGCGCAAAGCTTTTATGGGCACATCCTGACCTTTCGTGGCGTCGGCCTCGGAGCACGTGAAGAAGGTGTGCGCCTATTGCGGCTGGCGGCACTTGCGGGTGATGGCAAAGCGGCTTACCAGATCGGTGTGATCAGCCTGGCGGGAACACCGAGCAAGTCACCGGATCCTGTCGAAGCCGCACGCTGGTGGGGTATGGCTGCCAAGGCCAGACACCCGTTGGCTGAGCTCAAATTGAAAGAGCTGAGCGCTCGGGATTCAACGCAGTAAATCCAATTGTGTCCGTCCTGATAAACGCGGCGTGAGGTTTTCCTCACGCCGCGTTTGCGTTTTGCGTGACTGTTTATCTATTGCTCATTTATTACAGACAAGTCCTACAGCCATCGCCTACTTGCCTGACTTCTTTCCTGATTGATCCCCCGCACAGTTCCCGCGCCTAATTTTTTTGCGCGAGGGAACGCTCATGTTTGATCCACTTATTCAGTCCACTTCGCACACCCGCGTGCGCTGATGGAAGCCGTCACCCGCATCGAGCAAGCACTCGACAGCTTTCCCGCCACCCTCAGTATTTACCGCGAACAGCTCAGGCATTGGGCCAGTCGAGCGGCGGACAAGGTCAGCCACGCGGCGGATCTGCCGTCGTTGATGGGGATGGAGCGGGTCATCCGCTTCGGTGCCGACAGCACTGTCGTCAGCAGCACCGACAACGAGTTTTTCTCCGGCGTCGTCCAGTGCCCGAAGGGCGGGGTGATGGAGATCGAGAGCAAGTTCGAGTCGGTGTACGACATTGCGCTCGGCAACATTGTGGTCGATGTGATCGCCATGGATGGTGGTGAAACCACGCCCGTGACGCTCGACGCGCAGGGCAAGGGCTCGTTCAGAGGCGTCGCGGGGAAGTTCTACCGGGTGCAGGTGCACAGCGAGGTCACTGAGAGTCAGGTCGAGGCCCTGTTCAAAGCCTATGACGGCCTGACCGCTGAGCTGGACGGCTGGTTACGCAGCGAGTGGCAGGGTTTCAAACCGCAGTGGTCGCAGTCGGTGGCGACGGCAGCGGGCAACGGCATGCTTGCCGGGAGTTGGGCGGCGATCGAGGGGGTGTGGGACAGCATTGGCCTGCTGTCGGACATTCTCAAGGATCCCGGAGCGTTCGCCGAGCGGCTGGGTGAGGGCGCCACGCAGTTGATGGCGCTGGCAGCGACAGCCCCCGACGTCATGGAAAAGCTTCAACTGCTGGTCAGTGACGAAGCTGCACTGTGTTTATTGCTGCGCACGGCCAGCCTTTGGCTGGAGATGCTGCCGCCCAGTGAAATCGCCGGCAAAACCGCGGAAGCGGCGTCGATGATGATGGTGCAGTTGCTCATCGATGTGCTGATCAGTGTCGTTCTGACGTTCGTCAGTGGTGGCGCAGGCATCGCTTATCTGACGTTGCGTCTGGCGGATCGCGCCGTTCAATTGCTGTCGGCGGTGAAGCGTTTGGTGAAGGCGATGTTCGGCATCGTCGAAGGGTTCATCAAATACGTCGATCAATACAAAGCCGTTGCCGCCCGCGGCATCGCCGCCGGGGTGAAAAAGGGCCGGATGCAGTTGCGCTGGGATGCGCAGCGCAACACCTTGTTGAAGAAAGACGAGCCTCACGACGACTCGCCGGATCAGGCGAAAAATCCCAACGGTGACGGCGCTGATTGCGTGCCCTTCACCTGCACCAACGGCTGTCCGGTGTCGATGGTCACCGGCGAAGAACTGCTGACCCTGACTGATGGGGTGCTTGATGGCGTGTTGCCGTTCGAGTTCACGCGGTTGTATCGCTCTAGCGCCGCCGAGATCGATGTCGGGCTGGGGTTTGGCTGGAGTCATTCGCTGGCGCATCGGCTGGAATTTTTCGCTGATGAGGTTGTTTGGGTCGATCACGAGAACCGGCGCACCCGCTTTCCGCTGCCGAGTATTGAGCGACCGGCGATTCACAACAGCCTGTCGCGGGCGGCGATTTTCCTGGGCGATGAACCGGAAGAGCTGATCCTCGCACTGGCCGGGGACGCGGCGCGGTTTTATCACTTTCGTGCAGGACGGCTGACGGCGATCAGCGATGCCTATGGCAATCGTCTGACGGTGCAGCGCGATCGCTCTGACCGGGTGCAGCGCCTGGACAACGGTGCCGGGCGCTCGCTGCTGTTGCGGTATGACCGCGCGCAGTTGCTCGGTGTGGATTATCAGGTGTTTCGCGAAGGTGCCTGGAGTACCGAGCAAGCGCTGGTCAGTTACCGCTACGACGCTTATCGGCACCTGATCGAAGCGACTAACGCCGTCGGCGACAGCGAGCGCTACGACTACGACGACGCCCACGTGATTCTGCAGCGGCAACTGGCCGGCGGCGCGAGTTTTTTCTGGGAGTGGGAGCGGTCGGGGAAAGCCGCGCGTTGCGTGCGTCACTGGGCATCGTTTTCGCAGATGGACACGCGTTACGTCTGGAATGACGACGGCAGCGTCGCGGTGCATTACGTCGATGGCACCGAAGAGGTTTACGTCCACGACGAGCGTGCGCGGCTGGTGCGCAAGGTCGAGGCCGACGGTGGCGAGCAGCTCAAGGCCTATGACTCTTCGGGGCGGTTGATCGCCGAGCAGGATGCCTTGGGCGCGGTCACCGAATACCGCTACGACGAGGTCGGACGGCTGGTGGCGCTGATTCCGCCGGACGAGGCGCCCACGTCCTACGAGTATCGCAACGGCTTCCTGCATAAACGCTCTCGCGGTGACGCGGTGTGGATCTACCGGCGCAATGCCGAGGGTGATGTCACCGAAGCGGTCGACCCCGACGGCCAGGTCACCCATTACTACTACGACACCCGGGGTCAGTTGCTGTCGATCCGCTATCCGGACAGCAGCCGCCATCGCCTGGTCTGGAATAACCTCGGCCAACTCATTGAAGAGACTTTGCCCGACGGCGGCGTGCGGCGTTTTTCCTACGATGCATTGGGGCGGCGGACCACAACCGCAGACGAACACGCTGCGGTCACCCGTCAGCATTGGGACGCCGTTGGCCGACTGATTCAGACGACATTTCCTGACGGTGCGATCCGCGCCTACAGCTACGGCGCCTACGGTCAGGTCACTGCCGAGCGCGATGAGCTCGGGCACATCACCCGCTACGAATACGACGATGACCTGCACCTGGTCTCGCGGCGGATCAACCCCGATGGCACGCGGGTGCAATACCGCTACGACCATGCGCAGCTACTGCTCACCGAGATCGAAAACGAGTCCGGGGAAAAATACCGGCTGGACTACACGCCGACCGGGCTGATTCGTCAGGAAAGCGGTTTTGACGGCCGGCGCACGGCGTACGCCTACGACCTCAACGGCCATCTGCTGGAGAAGACCGAGTTCGGTGATGACGGCTCTTGTCTGCTCACCGCTTATGAGCGCGATGCGGCCGGACGTCTTCTGGTCAAAACCCTGCCCGACGGCCTCAAGGTTGTTTATCAATACGACCGTCTCGGCCGACTGATCGGTGTTGATGACGGCCAGCAACACCCGCTGGCCTTCGAGTACGACCGCCAGGACCGGCTGATCACCGAGCATCAGGGCTGGGGCACTCTGCGCTACCGCTACGACGCCTGCGGCCAGCTCAAGCGCATGCGTCTGCCGGACAACAGCGTGCTCGACTACCGCCACGCCAAGGGCGGCGCGCTGACCGACATCGACCTCAACGGCACGCCGCTGACCCGTCACGTCTATAAGTCCGGTCGCGAACAACAACGTCAGCAGGGCCTGCTGCTCAGCGAATACTCCTACGACGATCAGGGACGATTACTCGCCCACGCCGTAGGCCATCAGCGCGATGCGTTGTACCGCCGCGATTATGCCTACAACGCCAACGGCAATCTCGCGCACATTGCTGACAGCCGCCACGGCCAGCGCACCTACGGCTACGACGCCCTCGACCGGCTGACCCGCGTACGCCACTCACGCGACGAACTGCCGGAAAGCTTCGCCCACGACCCGGCCGGCAACCTGCTGATGCAGGACCGCCCCGGCCCGAGTCAGATCAAAGGCAACCGCCTGCTGATGCAGGGCGACCGCCACTACGATTACGACGCCTTCGGCAACCTGATCCGCGAACGCCGCGGCCGCGCGCAGACACTCGTCACCGAATACCGCTACGACTGCCAGCACCGCCTGATCGGCCTGACCCGTCCGGACGGCCAGACCGCGTCCTACCAATACGACGCCTTCGGCCGGCGCATCCGCAAAACCGTCGGCGACGCCACCACCGAATTCTTTTGGCAAGGCGACCACCTCGTCGCCGAAAGCAGCGAACACGAATACCGCAGCTACGTCTACGAACCCGGCACCTTCCGCCCGCTGGCATTGCTCGACGGCAAAGGCCCGAAAAAAGCCTGCCCGTTCTACTACCAACTCGACCACCTCGGCACCCCGCAGGAACTCACCGACTACAGCGGCGACATCGTCTGGTCCGCGCAATACGACGCCTACGGCAAAGTCGCCGCCCTGACCTTGGCCGGCGAGGACTACCTGAACCAGCCGCTGCGCTTTCAGGGGCAGTACTTCGACGGCGAAAGCGGCCTGCATTACAACCGGCACCGGTATTACGACCCGAGGCTGGGGCGGTATCTGACGCCGGATCCGATCAAGTTGGCCGGTGGGTTGAATCAGTACCAGTACGTGCCGAATCCGACGGGGTGGGTGGATCCGTTGGGATTGAGCTCTAACTGCCCTCCACCCAAAAAAAATAAGAACCAGAAGTGCTCGGTACCAACTCAGGCTAACAAGCCTAATGTAAATCAAGGGTTGCCTGTCGTTCCGGCTGTTGGCAAAGATGGGCCGCAAAATGAAGCTGAAGCTAAGCGTCAGGTATTAGCTTGGAACAGACAATACAGAATGCACTCAGTAGAAAAACATGGGCCAGAGATTGATGATGCAGCTTTAAAGCAGAGGTCAATAGACGGCTCGCATCCAACAAAAAAAGGCGTTAGAGGGATGGTGGGCCCGAGCTCTCAATTCAGTAGTTGGATGATGCAATTTCGAGCGTTGCATTTTGCTTTATCTAGAATGCATAAAAAAAATCCTGAGCCGACAGGATATGATGCTGACCAAAACCCTATTGTTAGGATGAAACTGCCAGGGGCAGGCCGTGGCTACAAGCCCAATACAAGAGATCTAAGCAACCCTCGTTATATAGATAGCTTGGATGGGGCAGAAGTGAAGTTTGACAAGCGAGATGTTACACGACCATTTACTGGCTTTCCAAGATAGGTGAACTTATGTTGATGCTACCATTTACAAGGTTGCCATATGAGCCCCGGCTCTCTAACGTTCTGAGTGGGATATCGATTTATGATCGGGAAGAGACGCTTGGTCAGGCATTGTGGAATTATGATCCAAATAAGTATGCTGATCGACAAGAAATAATTAAAAATTTCATTGTTCCGGAGTTTGATTATTTAACCTATCGTCATAGATATTTGATTCATAATCTCATTGAAAGTCATTTGCAGGATGCTTGTTTTGATTTTTCTGGAGAGTTTGAAAGTAACTATGAAGATCCGAGAGTGCTCGCATGGGACGAAACAAAAATAATAGACGCTCGTGGTTTTTTTGAACATATATACGAAGTCGTAAGTGAGTCATGGAAGGATGATTTACTTCGGGCGAGTCTTGAAGATCAAACACAATGGTGATTTTGATTGATCTAGCTAATTCGCGAAGTTGAAGGAATCAACGTTGGCCGACTAGTTGCGATGGATGGAGGTCTGGAGCAGTGAGACTATCTATCACGTGCACGCTATACCCCGGAACATTCTTCGCATGATGCTTCGCCTGGGAAGCCATTTCCGCAAGCTGACTGGCGTCGAGTTGTGCGCAGGCTTCAGGGTGTAGATGCACCACGCCAATGGAAAGCGACAACAACGGAAACTCCTGCCGCACCCCTTGACGATTCGGTGCGATGAAGCAACCCGCCTCAAGGTGTTCGGGGCGATAGAAGCGTCGGCATTGGCTCTGAAAGTCATCAAGCAGTTGATTGAGGCGTTTGCGCCAGTCTTCCGGGCCGAGGACGAGGAGGAAGTCGTCGCCGCCAATATGGCCAACGAAGTCGCGGGACGGATCGACCCGTTCATTCAGGCATTGCGCCAGACACAGCAGAACTTCATCACCCCGTCCGTAGCCGTAGATATCGTTAAAGGGTTTGAAGCTGTCGATGTCGACGTAGCAGATGACGGATTCTCGTCCCTGTTGCAGCAGGCGAGTCAGGCACTGCTGGATCGGCACATTGCCGGGCAGCAGAGTCAGTGGGTTAGCGTAGCGAGCCTGTTGGATTTTCAGTTCGGTGATCAGTTTGAGCACGTCGATCACTCTGCCAAGGCCGAGATACCCGCCGTTGAGGGTGATGATGAAGTCTTCTTCGATGCGCTGGCGGGCACGGCTGGTGATCAGGCGGCTGACCTGTTGCAGCGACTGGCTCATTTCCACGGCGAGGAAGTCGTCGTTCATCAGGCGGCTGATCGGTTTACGGGCGAACAGGTCGGTGGCGAACGGTTTGAGTAGGGCATCGGACAGGGAATGACGATGGACAATGCCGCAGGGTTGGCCTTGTTCGTCGAGTACCGCCAGTGAATTGAGGTTGGCCTGGCGGCGAAAGGCCTCCAGTACGTTGGCGGTGGGTGTGTCGCGATGCACGGCCGGTTGCTCGTTGAGCAGGGCGCTGAGGTCGCTGCCTTCGTCGTTCAGCGCAACGCTGCTGCTGTCGTGTTTGGGCATCAAGGCGCGGGCATCGCGCGGAGGGTGTTCCTGAGGGCGGCCGAGCAAGTAACCCTGCACCAGATCGACACCCATTTCGGTCAGCACCGCGAGTTCTTCCGGCAACTCGATGCCTTCGGCGATGACTTGCGCCCGAGAGGCTTTGGCGATTTGCAGAATCGAGCCGACGAACTCGCGCTTCAACGCATCCTGATGAATGCCGTCGATGAAGTGTCGATCGATCTTCACGTAGTCCGGACGAAGTTCTGACCACAACCGCAGGCTCGAATAGCCGGCACCGAGATCATCCAGTGCAATCGAAAACCCCATTGCCCGATAGTGATGCAAGGCAGTTTGCAGCAACTGAAAGTCGTCGATCGGCGTTTGTTCAGTCAGTTCGATGACGACCTGGCTGGGCGGAATGCCGAAATCCTGCAGCAACTGCAACGTGCGCCCCGGTTGATGCGCGGCTTCAAGCAAGGATTCCGGCGAGACGTTGAGAAATAGCTTGCCTGGCAGTTGCTGCTCGTTGAAGCGGCGACAAGCGCTCTGGCGGCAGGCGATCTCCAGTTCGCTCAAACGTCCGGCCTGACGTGCCACGGCGAACAGCGCGATCGGCGAGTGGAGAGGACTGTTGGAAGGGCCGCGCGTGAGCGCTTCGTAGCCGAGAATGCGGCGTTCGGAGAGGCTGATGATCGGTTGGAACAGGCTGTGTAAACCGCTTTGAGTCAGGATCGAGCTCAAGGCACTCAGCTGTTCGGTCGTGGTCATGGCAATCTCTGGCGATAAAAAAAGGACTGGGAGCGTTCTCGATGAAGAGAGTGGCTCCCAGTCCTTTATTGCACGACAGAATGATGACTGTTTGATGACGATCCGGGGATCGTCAGCATTAAATTGCCATCACCTTACTTCTTGGCCACCTGATTGCTCAGCTTCAGGTAATCCAGCAGCACGCGCCCGGTTTCGCTCAGGTAGGCATCGTCTTCCGGTTTGACCTTGTCCGGGTCGGCGGCTGCAAGGGCGTCTTCGTCTTCTTTCTTCAGTTCTTTGAGCGGCTCTTCGCCTTTGGCTTTGCGACGGATGTTTTCCATCGTCAGTTGCTTGGCGTCGATGTCGTTGTGCTGGGCACGGCGTTCGGCTTCGTTGAGGCTGACGGTTTTTTCTTCCATCAGTTTCTGCGCCAGGGCCAGCTTGTCGCGGATGAACACGAACTCGGCATCCTTGGCGGTGCGCGTGTCATGCTCGGACTTGAGCTGGGCCAGGAACGGCTTGAACGGATCGGCCGCCGGTTTGATTGCCGCGCGGATGGTGTCCCACGGCATGGCTTCCGGCAGGGCGCTCTCGCCGATTTCCTTGGTGTCGATCAGCGACGGATAGTCGATGTCCGGCAGCACGCCTTGATGCTGGGTGCTCTGACCGGACACACGGTAGAACTTGGCCAGCGTCAGCTTCAGTTCGCCATGGTTCAGCGGTTGAATGGTCTGCACGGTGCCTTTACCGAAGGTCTGGCCACCGATGATCAGCGCGCGGTGGTAGTCCTGCATGGCGCCGGCGAAGATCTCCGAAGCCGAAGCGGACAAGCGGTTGACCAGCAATGCCATCGGGCCTTTGTAGAACGCGCCCGGGTTTTCATCTTCGAGTACGTCGACACGGCCATCGGCATTACGTACGAGTACGGTCGGGCCTTTGTCGATGAACAGACTGGTCAGCTCGGTGGCTTCCTGCAGGGAACCGCCGCCATTGTTGCGCAGGTCGATGACCACGCCGTCGACTTTGTCTTTCTGCAGCTCGGTGAGCAGCTTCTTGACGTCACGGGTAGTGCTCTTGTAATCCGGATCACCGGCACGGAACGCCTTGAAGTCGAGGTAGAAGGCTGGAATCTCGATGACGCCGAGTTTGTAGTCCTTGCCGTCCTGTTTCAGGTTGAGCACGGACTTCTTCACGGCCTGGTCTTCGAGCTTCACCGCTTCCCGGGTGATCGGCACGATCTTGGTGGTCTGGTCGTTCGGCGCATTGCTCGCCGGAATCACTTCCAGACGCACCACGGTGCCTTTCGGACCACGGATCAGTTTGACCACTTCGTCCAGACGCCAGCCGACCACGTCGACCATTTCTTTGTTGCCTTGGGCAACGCCGATGATCTTGTCGGCCGGGGCGACCTGTTTGGTCTTGTCGGCCGGGCCTGCCGGCACCAGACGCACGACTTTCACCTGGTCGTTGTCGCTCTGCAACACGGCACCGATGCCCTCGAGGGACAGGCTCATGTTGATGTCGAAGTTTTCCGCGTTATCCGGCGACAGATAGTTGGTGTGCGGATCGTAAGACATGGCGAAGGTGTTGATGTACGCCTGGAAGATGTCTTCCGGACGGGTCTGGTCCAGGCGCGCCAACTGATTTTTGTAGCGCTTGGTCAGGGTTTCCTGGATCTGCTTCGGCTCTTTGCCGGCGATCTTCATCCGCAGCACTTCGTCCTTGACGCGTTTTCGCCACAGGTCGTCGAGTTCAGCGGTGGATTTGAGCCAAGGGGCGTCCTTGCGATCGATCAGCAAGGTTTCCCTGGTGGTGAAGTCCATCTTGTCGACGCCTTTGTTCAGCTCGGCAAGGGCGAAGTCCAGACGCGACTTGACGCGGTCCAGATAGCGCTTGTAGATGGTGAACCCGGCGTTGAGGTCGCCGCTTTTGAGGAAGTCGTCGAACTGCGTCTTCCACTTGTCGAATTCGCTGATGTCGCTGGCCATGAAGTAGCTGCGCGACGGATCCAGCAGCTTGAGGTAGCTGTCGTAGATGATCACCGAGCGCGCATCGTCGAGCGGCGGCTTGCTGTAGTGGTGACGCTTGAGCAACTCGACGACGTTCAGGCTGGCGATGACTTCATCGCGATCAGGCTGCAATTTGTCCCAGCTGTTGGCTGCGAATGTATTGCCCGACACCGGCAACAAACCGATACCGATGAAAAGAGCGAGGGCGGTGCTGGGGAGCAAATGCTTCATGCTGATTCGACGCGGGGACAATTGATAACGCATATTAGGCCGTCTTTGAAGTCGCCGGTTCTACGAGAGCCGGTCGCATAATGCAAAAAGCCCGGCGCTACAGCTTCGGGCTCAGTCCAGACTCACTATGGAGGCACTGTGAAGGCATTGCAAGGCGTTGACGGTCAAGTGGCATGGGTTGAAGAGCCGAGTCCTACGTGCGATGTAGGACAAGTCCGCATTCGAGTGGCGGCAGCCGGCCTCAATCGCGCCGATTTATTACAGAAAGCAGGGCTCTATCCGCCGCCCCCAGGAGCCAGCCAAGTGCTCGGTCTTGAGTGCTCAGGGGTCATCAGCGAGGTCGGCGCGGGCAGTGCGTGGCAGGTCGGTGACCGGGTTTGCGCCTTGCTGGCCGGGGGCGGCATGGCCGAAGAGGTGGTCGTCGACGGGCGGCACGTGCTGCCGGTTCCCGAAGGCGTCTCGCTGATCGAGGCCGCTGCATTGCCTGAGGTTTATGCAACAGTCTGGCTGAATGTGTTTCAACTTGCGGCGCTCAAACCGGGTGAGAAAGTTCTCTTGCACGCCGGCGCAAGTGGAATCGGTTCAGCCGCCATTCAGTTGTGCAAGGCGTTTGGCAATCCGTGTTGGGTCAGCGTCGGTTCGACCGAGCGTTTGGCTTATTGCGAGGCGCTGGGCGCGCAGGGCGGGGTGGTGCGCACCGATGATCTGGAGAGCCTGCGTGATTTCGGGCCGTTCAATGTAATTCTCGATCCGGTGGGTGGCAATTATTCGGCGTTGAATCTCAAGCTGATGGCGCTGGATGGGCGATGGGTGTTGATCGGTTTGATGGGCGGTCGTGAGGCGAAACTGGATCTGGCGCAGATATTGGCCAAGCGTGTGCAACTGCTGGGCTCGACGTTGCGCAGTCGTGACGATCAGTTCAAGGCGGATCTGTTGAGTGATCTGGGCCAGCAGGTGTGGCCGCTGTTTGCTGAGGGTCGCTTGAGTCCGCAGTTGGCCAAGGCGTTTGCGGTGAAGGATGCCGAGGCGGCTTTTGCCGAGTTGGCGAGTAATACCGTTTCTGGAAAATTGGTATTGGTGATCGACGAAAGTCTGAGCTGAGATCAAGACAAAAAGCCCCTCACCCTAACCCTCTCCCAAAGGGAGAGGGGACTGACCGGGTTGTTCTGCCGGGCTACATCGACCTGATGCATCGGGTCGAACTCAGGTTTGGAATATCAGCCTGCCTGTGCAGATTAAATCTTTGTCATTTCCAGAGATGGATTGGCCAGTTGGCCTTTTCGGCGTGTTCCAGCAGCACTGGGTCTGGATTCACCACGTGCGGGAAATCCACTTTCAGCAACAACGGCAGATCATTGCGCGAGTCGGAATAGAAACTCGCACCTTCCAGGTTCTCTTCTTCAGCATCCAGCCATTCCAGCAAGCGGGTGATCTTGCCTTCGCGGTAGGTCAGGGTGCCAACGGTATGCCCACTGTAAACGCCATGGGCGACTTCCAGTTCAATGCCGAGAATCTCATCGATGCCCAGTCGATCGGCAATCGGTCTGACCAGATGCGTGCCTGACGCCGAGATCACCAGAATCCGGTCGCCGGCCTTGCGGTGGGCGGCGATGGTTTTGGTCGCGTCGCTGAAGATGATCGGTTCGATGAAGTCTTCAACCCATGGCCCGACCAGGTGTTCGACTTCTTCCGGCGTACGCCCGATCAAGGGCTCCAGGCTGAATTCCATGTAGTCTTCCATGCGCAATTTGCCATGGCTGTAGGCGTCCATCAGTTCGTTGTTCTTGCGCATGAACGACTCGGGATCGACCCAGCCCAGGCGCCCCATCTGCTCGCTCCAGAGGGTGGCGCAGTCGCCGTGGATCAAGGTTTCGTCCAGATCAAAAATTGCCAGGGCCATCAGTGCAGTTCTCTCTTCAACGTCAGCAAAGTCATCAGGCTACCTCACACAGGGCCGTTGGATCGATGGAAAGCGCCAGTCGCTGACCGTCGGGATGGAGATCGGCCGCCGAGCGGTTGAGCACATCCACCACCAGTTCCACGCCGCGCGCTTCGATCCGGTAACGGATGACGTTGCCGAGCAGGCTGTGGCTGCGGATCTGCGCGTCGAGTTCGCCGTTGAGGCTCAATTCGATGGCTTCCGGGCGAATGGCGATGCGGTGGCTGATCGGGCGCTGCAGCAGCTTCGACGCATCGTCGGCATCGAGCAGGTTGTAGTTGCCGATGAAGCCTGCGGCGAACACATCGACGGGTGCGGTGTACAAGGTTTCGGCATCGCCGCTTTGTACGATTTTTCCCTGATTCATCAGGAAAATGCGATCAGACATGGTCAGCGCTTCTTCCTGATCGTGGGTGACGAAAATCGTCGTCAGGCCGAGTTCGCGCTGAATCTGGCGGATCTGTTCACGCAGGTGTTTACGAATCCGCGCATCCAGTGCAGACAGCGGCTCATCGAGCAGCAGCAAACGCGGACGTGTGACCAGCGAGCGGGCGAGGGCCACGCGCTGACATTGTCCGCCGGACAGTTGATGTGGATAGCGGCTGGCGAAGTCGTTCAGTTCAACAAGTTTCAACACCTCGGAAACGCGTTTATGGCTGTCGTCGGCATTGACCTTCTGCATGCGCAAACCGAAGGCGACGTTTTGCTCGACGGTCATATTGGGGAACAGCGCATAACTCTGAAACACCATGCCAATCCCGCGTTTCTGCGGGCTCAACGGCACGATATCGACGCCATCCAGCAGAATCTTGCCGCCATCGACCGGCGTCAGACCGGCAATGCAACGCAGCAGGGTCGACTTGCCGCAGCCGGAGGGGCCGAGCAGGGTGACGAACTCGCCTTTGTTGATTTCGCAGTCGATGTCGCTGAACACCGTGGTGCCGGCGTAACTTTTCTGCAGGTGTTGGACGCTGACATAGCTCATTCGCTTTTGTCCTTGTTCAAGATGTTGGCGATCCAGGTCAGGACCAGCACGAAAAAGAAATACGAAATAACCAGCGCGCTGGTGAAGTGGCCGCTGCTGTTGCGCATGTTGTTCAGATAAACCTGCAGGGTTTCGTAGCGGGTGCCGACGAGGATGTTGGCAAACACGAACTCACCAAACAGGAACGAGAACGACAGCAGCAACGCGACCATCAGGCCTTTGCGCAGGTTCGGCAGCACCACCAGAAACGCTGCCTGAAAGGTGCTGGCGCCGAGCAGTTGCGCAGCGTCCATCAGGTCTCGCAGGTTGATCGCTTGCAGGTTGTTGGTGATCGCCCGGTACATGAACGGCAGCGCCACGGTGAAGTAGCAGCCGATCAGAATCCACGGTGTACCGACCATGGCCATCGGCCCGGAACCGTAAAGTTGCAACAGTCCCACCGACGACACCACTGGCGGCACCGCGAAGGGCAGCAGGATGAGGATGTTCATCAGCGCATCGAGTTTCGGAAAGTGGTAATGCACCACGAACAGCAGCGGCAGGATCAGTACCACCGACAGCACCAGCGCGCCGACACACACCAGCAGCGACTGGCCGAAGGCGTGAAGAAAGCGCGGATCGCTCCACAACTGGATGTACCACTTGAAGGTGAAACCGCTGGGCAGGATGGTCGCCGACCAACTGCTGGCGATCGAATAGACCAGCGTGCCCACGAGTGGCAGCAAGAGGATGGCGAACAACAGATAAACCACGACGCGGTGGTAGAGGCCGGCCGGGCCGGATTCAGCGCGAGACATGGTAGCTCCTCTTCAACAGCAGTTGATGCACGACGGTGACGATGGTCATCAGCGCCACCAGCACCACGGCCAAAGCGCTGGCCAGATTCGGATCGAGGGAAATATCGCCGGAGACCATCGCCGCAATGCGGATCGGCAGGACGTTGAAGTTGCCCGTCGTCAACGCGTACACCGTGGCGTAGGCACCGAGGGCGTTGGCCAGCAGGATCACGAATGTACCGAGCAGCGCCGGGGTCAGCACCGGCAAGCCGATATGCCGCCAGAATTGCCAGCCATTGGCGCCAAGCAGTGCGGCGGACTCGCGCCAGTCTTCACGCAAGGCGTCGAAGGCGGGATAGAGCAGCAGCACACCAAGGGGAATCTGGAAGTAGGTGTAGAGGATGATCAGCCCGGTTTTCGAGTACAGGTTGAAATCCTGAATGATCCCCGACTGCTTCAGCATGATCGTGATGCTGCCGTTGAAACCGAGCAGGATGATGAACGCGAAGGCCAAGGGTACGCCGGAAAAATTGCTGGTCATGTTGGCGAAGGCATTCACGAAATTGCGCAGTTTCGAATCGACCCGGCGCAGGGAATACGCACCCAGTACGGCAATGATGATGCCGAACACGCTCGACCAGAAACTGATTTCGAGGCTGTACTGGATCGCCTGCAAATAGAACTTCGAGCTGAAGATCTTGCTGAAGTTGGCCAAGCCCCAGCCGAATTCTTCTGATTGCAGGCTGCTGATCATCACCCAGGTCAGCGGAGCGATTTCGAAGACGATAAAGAACAGCGCGAAGGGCACCACGCACAGGGCTGCCAGCCATTTACCGCGAGTCATTGAGTTCACTTGAGCAACTCCCGGCACACCGGTTTGTCATGGGGCACGCCGAGCAGTTCGCAGACCGTGCCGCAGATTTCGGTCTGCTTCGGTGCGGCGTCAGCGTTGAGGCTGAACGCGTCACCGAGGACAAACAGCGGCACCTGACGCTCTTCCGGCAGCAGGCCGTTGTGCGAGCGATCGTTGTTCATGCCGTGGTCGGCGGTCACCAATACCTGATAGCCAGCGTCGAGCCAGTTCTGCAGATAGTCGGCGAGGATGATGTCGGCGAAGCGCGCGCTGTTGCGGTATTGCGAAGAGTCGAGGCCGTGTTTGTGCCCGGCGTCGTCGATGTTCATCGGATGGATCAGCAGGAAATCCGGATCGTGGCGCAGGCGCAGGTTTTCTGCGTCGGCGAACAGGTGCGAGTCCGGGTAGTGATCGCTCCAGTAGAAATGCCCGTGCTGGATCGGCAGCGACAGATTGTCGGTGTGGCGGTCGCGTGCTGCCACGAACGGCGAACGGTTATACAACTCGCTAACCCAGTGATACGCCGCTGCCGCGGTTTTCAGGCCGGCATCGCGGGCGTAGTGATAAATGCTGCGCTGATTGGACAAGCGCGAGACGTTGTTGTGGACGATGCCGCTGTCGATCGGCGGCACGCCGGTGAGGATGCATTCATAAAGCGGTCGGGACAGGGCCGGCAGTTCGCACTCCAACTGGTAGAGCGCGGCGCGTCCTGCGCCAACATAAGCCTGCAGATGCCCCATGGCGTGACGCGCGACCTCGTAGTTGAGGCCGTCGAGCACGACAAGGATGACGTTGTGCTTCATAGGGGCAAAAACTCCGCGAAATTCAATTATTCCGAAATCAACTCAATCCTCCTGTGGGAGCGAGCCTGCTCGCGAAAGCGTCGTGTCAGTCACATCATTGTTGAATGACACGACGCATTCGCGAGCAGGCTCGCTCCCACATTTGGAACTCCAGCGGATCCCGAAGAGGGATCTACAGGCTTACTTCATCTCGACGATGACTTCTTCGTTCCACTGCTGTGGCAGGGCCTTGGAAGTCTTTTCCCACGCATCGGCGTCTTTGATCGGGGTGACCTTTTTGTACTGCTCGTTCGGCAGCAGTTTGGCTTTCACGTCTTCCGGCAGTTGCAGGTGTTCGGCGCGGATCGGACGGGCGTTGCCGCGCGCGAGGTTGGTCTGGCCGGCGTCACTGAAGATGTATTCGCGGGTCAGCTTGGCGGCGTTCGGGTTTTTCGCGTACTTGTTGATGATCGTGGTGTAGCCGGAAATCACCGAACCGTCGGACGGGATCAGCACCACGTAGTCATCCGGGTTGGCCATCTTGGCTTTGTAGCTGAGGCCGTTGAAGTCCCAGACCACACCGACTTCGATCTCGCCTTTTTCCATGGTGGCGATGGTCGGGTTAGCCATCGACAGACGACCTTGCTTGGCGATGTCGGCGAACAGCAGCAGCGCAGGCTTGATGTTTTTCTCGTCGCCACCGTTGGCCAGTGCTGCAGCCAGAACGCCGTTGGCGGCTTGTGCGGCGGTGCTCACGTCACCGATGGAAACCTTGTATTTGCCGCCCTTGAGGTCTGCCCATTTGGTCGGTACTTCGGAGCCGTGCAGCAGTTTTTTGTTGACGATGAAGGCGATGGTGCCGGTGTAGGCCAGCGCCCAGTTGCCGTCCTTGTCCTTGGCCCAGTCCGGAACCTGATCCCAGGTGCTTGGCTTGTACGGTTGCACCACGCCTTGTTTGACCGCAATCGGGCCGAAGGCCGCACCGACGTCGCCGATGTCGGCGGTGGCGTTATCTTTTTCTGCGGCGAATTTGGCGATTTCCTGGGCCGAGCTCATGTCGGTGTCGATGTGTTTCAGGCCGTAGGTTTTGGCCAGGTCTTCCCAGGTGCCTTTCCAGTTGGCCCAGTCATCGGGCATGCCGACGCTGTTGACGGCACCTTCCGCTTTCGCAGCGGCTTCGAGGGTTTTCAGATCGGTGCCGGCCGCCATGGCGGAGGTGCACATTGCAATGGTCGAGCCTAACAGTGTTGCCAGGAAAAGCTGTTTCATTCCGAAGCTCCTTGGTCGTGTTCAACGCTGCGATTGCGGTGTGTGTTGGTCTAGGTCAGCAATACCTGAGCCAATTTAGGCGGGCTGGATGACACTTTGATGTCGGCGGCCCTGCGGCAGGTCTTTTGTTTGCTCGGTATCAGCGGTTGCCAGATAAGCGTAGACCATGCCCAAGCCCCGGCGGACAAGGGACTTGGCCGATGTATTGCAAGTCATGAGGACGACCGTTCGGTAGTTTTGTCATCTCTCGGTCATCTGCACTGCCTAGGCTTGCAATACCACGCAACGGCTCGATTGCCGTGCGATTTTGCCCTGAAACAGTGCTGGTCTAGTCCAGATAGGTAACGTTGATGCGCGATGAGGCAACAAAAGCGGTGACAGCGATTGGCCAGGTGCTGCAGGAACAACTCGATCACGGGTTGCTGGCGGCGGGCAGCAAGTTGCCGGCCGAGCGCAAGCTCAGTGAGTTGTTCGGTACGACGCGGATTACCGTGCGTGAGGCGTTGTTGCAGTTGGAGGCGCAGGGGCAGATTTATCGCGAGGAGCGACGGGGCTGGTTCGTTTCGCCGCCGCGTCTGGCGTACAACCTGATGCAGCGCAGTCACTTTCACGCAATGGTCAGTGCGCAGGGGCGGGTGCCGTCGACCGAGGTGATTTCGGCACGTTTGCAGCCGGCGTCGGCGGCGGTGTGTGCCTGGTTGCAGTTGCCGGCGTTGTCGAGTGTGATTCAGATTTGTCGGTCACGGCGGATTGATGGGCGGTTGGTGTTGTATGTGGAGCACTATTTGAATCCGCAGTTTTTTCCGGGGATTCTTGAGTTTGATTTGAATCAGTCGATGACCGAGTTGTATGCGCGGCATTACGATTTGCACTATGGGCGGGTGCGTTTTGAGATTGTGCCTACGTCGTTGTCGGTGGATGCGGCGGCGGCTTTACGGGTTTCGGTGGGGAGCCCGGGGTTGCGGATTGCTCGGGTCAATTATGATCAGCATGAGCGGTTGATTGATTGTGATCTGGAGTTTTGGCGGCATGATGCGATTCACGTTGGGGTTGATGTTGTTTGAGCTTTGACCTTGGCGGCCTGTGGGCCGACCAGGCTATTGGGTTCTGTGTGAATATCCGTTTCTGCGGGTGTCGCGGCTGGCGGTTTCGCTCTTACAGCGACTCACTTTTCCAGGCGCCGAAAAGTAAGCAAAAGGCTGGGCCCCGGCGTTCGGCCCGCTCGCTGGGGCTCGGGGTTCCTTCGCTCCGGGATCGATCCGGGGGCATCGCTTCCGGTTTGCTTCGCTGCACCTCCTTTCGATGTGTTCGACTTCGTCGAACGGTCGCTACGCTCCCACCCCCGGATCAATCCCTCCACTCAGCCTGCCGAAGGGGCCGGCACGGCAAGATCAAGAGCGGTACTCGAGCTTGCGCTCATTGTGTTGAGTGGGGCGGCTTTGCCGCGTGGGTTGTTCGCAAATCAAAACTGTGGGAGCCAGCCCTGCTGGCGATGGCGGCCTGACAGCCGACCTGTTTCTGGCAGGCTGCACACGTTCCAAATGTGGGAGCGAGCCTGCTCGCGAAAGCGCCCCCACAGTCACCTCATCCCTATTTGCCTGCCCCCGCATTGGCATACAAATAATCCGTCGCCAACGAGGCCAATGTCCTCACGCCCACCACCAGCGCCGACTCATCCACAAAGAACCCGGGATTATGATTCGGCGCTGCCTTGCTCATGTCCTGATCCCTCGGTGTCACGCCGAGAAACACAAACAGCCCCGGCACTTCCTTGGCAAAGAACGAAAAATCTTCCGCGCCCCCCACCAGCGGTGCATTCACCACATCATCCTTGGCCGCCCACTTCAACGTCGGCAGCATCTTTTCCGTCAGCACCGGATTGTTGATGGTCGGGTCGTATTTTTCGATGATGGTGACGTCGGCTTTGGCGCCGCCGCTTTCGGCGATTTTTTCCACGGTCTGGCGTACGTCGGCATGCAGTTTCTGGCGGATGCCGTAGTCGTAGGAGCGGATCGTGCCGGTCATGTCGACCGTTTCGGGAATGATGTTGTAGCGCGTGCCGCCGTTGATGGTGCCGATGCTGACCACTGACGGATAAGAGGAGATATCGGTGCGGCGGCTGACCACGGTTTGCAGGCCGACGATGGTTTGTGCGCCGACGGTGATCGGGTCGATGCCGTCCCATGGGCGGCCGGCGTGGGTTTGTTTGCCGAGGATTTTGATGCGCAGGTCGTCGGAGCTGGCGAGGGTGGCGCCGGGGCGGTAGGCGATCTGGCCGGCGGGGACGCCGGCCCAGACGTGCAGGCCGAAAACGGCGTCGGGTTTCGGTGATTTCATCACGCCTTCCTCTACCATCATTTTCGCGCCCCAGGTGTTTTTGCCGTCGGGGATGAAGTCGCTCGGGCCTTCCTCGGCGGGCTGGAAATAGAACACCACGGTGCCGGGCAGGGTGTCGCGCATGCCCGTGAGAATTTTCGCCGTGCTCAGCAGGATCGCGGTGTGGGCGTCGTGGCCGCAGGCGTGCATGACGTCGACTTCTTTGTCCAGATAGATGCCTTTGGCTTTCGAGGCGAACGGCAGGTCGGCGACTTCCTTGACCGGCAGCGCGTCCATGTCGGCGCGCAGGGCCACGGTCGGGCCGGGCAGGGCGCCTTTGAGGACGGCGACCACGCCGGTACGGGCGACGCCGGTTTTCACTTCCAGGCCCATGGCCTTGAGTTGTTTGGCGACCAGTTCGGCGGTGCGTTTTTCAGTGTTGCCGAGTTCTGGATGAGCGTGGATGTCGCGGCGGGTTTCCAGCAGTTCCGGCTCGAGCTTTTGCGCTTGTTCGGCGATTTGCGTGCGGGTGCTTTCCAGCGTCGCGGCGCCAGCGTGGCTGGCGAACAGGGTGAATAGAACGGCTTGGGCAATGCGCGTCAGTTGCATCGGGTTCTCCTTGATTATTGTTGTCGGGCTTCCCTGCCTGTGACTGCAACCGCGCGCCTGAGTGCTATTCCTTCGGCTGACCGCCACCGGCAGTGATCACTTGCACGCTCATGCGCGGCGTTGCCAGATCGAGTCCGGCTTCGTCGAGATGGCGTTTGAGCGACAGGTTGAAGGCTCGGGACACTTCCCACTGTTTGATTGGCGCGGTCTTGAACCGCGCCCGCAGAATCGCGCTGCCGGATTCGAAACTTTCGACCCCCTGAATCTCCAGCGGCGACCAGATGTTGCGCCGCTGTAGCGGATCGGTACGCATCTTCTGCCCGACTTCACGCATCAGTTTGATCGCGTCGTCGATTTCCATGTTGTACGGCACCGCGACGCGGAAGATCGCGTAGCCGAATTCGCGGGAGTAGTTCTTGATGCTTTTGATTTCGCTGAACGGGATGGTGTGGACGATGCCATCGATGTCGCGCAGGCGCACGGTGCGGATGGTCAGGCCTTCGACGGTGCCGAGGTGGCCGCCGACGTCGACGTAGTCATCGATGGCCAGCGAGTCTTCGATGATGATGAACAGGCCGGTAATCAAGTCCGCGACCAGCGACTGTGCACCGAAACCGATGGCCAGACCGATCACACCGGCACCGGCCAGCAGTGGCGTGACGTTCATGCCCATGTTCGCCAGCGCGACGATCAGCGCAATGATGAAGATCGCTACGAACAGCACGTTGCGGATCAGCGGCATCATCGTTTGCGCACGGGCATTGGCCAGGCCTTTGCGCGAGCGGGTGAGGGCGTGGTGTACAGCGGTGTCGGCGAGGATCCAGATCAGCCAGGAGAAAATCAGTGTGCCGATCAGGCTGAACAGTTTGACGCTGACGTCATGCCCTTCGCCCTCGGCGAAACCGATCAGCGACTGGCCCCACACGCGCAGGCCGAGTTCGATAAAGACCAGCCACACCAGCAGATGCGCGAGGGTGTAGAAGAAGCTTTTCAGCCGCTCCGAATACAGCGCGTGACGTTTCGGCCCGCGTTGCGGTTTCAGTGAGTGGCGGCGCACGAGGCCGTTGATCACCATGCACAACACCAGCAACACGGTGCAGATCAGTGACTGGCGCAGTGCGGTGCTGGTGTCGCCGGCGGAAACGAACGTGGCAAACAGCGAGATGCCGACCAGCACCAGCGCCGGCACGTACCAGAAGGTGCCGAGGATTTCGATGGTGTCGCTGAGGGCGCGGCGGGTCAGGCGTCGTGACAGCGGCTGGTTGCGGATCAAGTGCGCGATCGGTCGACGGAAACGCAGAATGAACAGGCCGGTCGACAGTGCTGCGAGGACATTGGCGATGGTCGCGGCGGTGTGGGCCAGATGCACGCCGAGGCTTTCGATCAGGCGTGGATCGTTCAGCGCTTCGCCGAACGCGGCGAAGCTGCCGATCAGCCACAGCGGACGGAACGCCTGATGACGCAGGATATACAGCGCACGATGGCGGTGCGGGCCGTCCAGCAGCGAAAACGCGATCACGCAGATCGCCGAGAAGCAGGTGCCGACCACCAGCGCATAGGCCAGCACCATCGCCAGGCTTTTGCCCAGCGACGACGGCAGGGCGTAGCTCATGTAGACGGTCATCACCAACGCGATCAGCCACGGCCCGAGCTTGCGCAAAGCGAAGCGCAGCATGTCGAGGGCCTTGGGGTGTTGCGGCAATTCTTCGGTGAGGCCGAAGCGCATGCGCACCCGGTGACCGAGCCAGATCAGCGCAGCGGCGAGCAGACTCCACACCATCAGAATCATGGCAAAACCGAAGATGATCGGCAGCCATTCGTTGGCCGGCAGCATCATCGCGCTCAGTTCGTCCTTGGCCTGGTCGAACTCGTTGCCCCAGCGGTTGAGCGGGCTGTCGGCGCCGGTGAATTGTTTTTCGAAGTTAGCGAGGGTGCCGCCGATCAAGCCCAGAACGCCTTCTTCGGGGCTGGCCTGAGCCTTTTTGGTGGCGTCGCGCAGCTTCTTCAGGTCAGTCAGCAGCTGTGCGCGTTGCTTGTCGTTTTCCAGCGACTTGATGACTTCGTCGAGGGATTGACCCAGCGGTTCCTGCGCTTCGGGCTGTGCCTTGTTGGTGTTGAGCAGACCGGGCAAGCCGACCGCGTGGGCGGGCGCCAGCGGCAACAGCGTCATCAGGCAGACGAGGAACAGACTGGGCAAAGCAAAAAGACGAGCGAACACTAGGCGGTCAACCTCGCAAGGGGCGGATTCGCTGGAGTGTACGAGGCCCACTAAAGCAATGCGAGCCGGGCGCGGATTTTATTCGTTGAGTTTGGCGAGGATCTTGTACACCACGGTGGCGAGGATCGTCAGCATGCCGACCCACATGGCAAACACCCCGGCGTTCTTGTCGCGGAAGTTGAAGCCGATGGCCAGCAGGATCATTCCGCTCAGAATCGGAACGAGCATGGCGTGGAACGAAGACATCGAGATCATGGAGACTGCCTTGTCGAAATGAATGATGTAAGTCTAGGTCGGTTTTGGCGGAGCGGTTCTGATGTGTATCAGAATTGAGCCGGTTTCAGGATGAAATTTGTAGGGTCTGAACTGGCGCTTTCGCGAGCAGGCTCGCTCCCACAGTTTGGAATGCATTCCAGGGTGGGAGCCAGTCTGCTGGCGAAGTTTTACGGCAACTCGCGGCAGGCGTAGAACGCGCTGAGCACTTTAACCAGGTGCGCCAGATCGTGGCTGCCGCACAGTTCGCGGATCGAGTGCATGGCGAAGGTCGGCAGGCCGATATCGACGGTGCGCACGCCCAGGTGGCTGGCGGTGATCGGGCCGATGGTCGAGCCACAGCCCATGTCGCTGCGCACCACGAAGCTTTGCACCGGGACTTCTTCGGCCATGCACAGATGACGGAAGAAGCCGGCGGTTTCGCTGTTGGTCGCATAGCGCTGGTTGCTGTTGACCTTGATCACCGGGCCGGCGTTGAGTTTCGGGCCGTGGTTGGCGTCGTGCTTTTCGGCGTAGTTGGGGTGTACACCGTGGGCGTTGTCGGCCGAGACCAGCAGGGATTTCTGGATGGTGCGGACGAACTCGTCACCTTCCGGCAGCAGACGGCGCAGGGTCTGTTCGAGCATCGGGCCGTCGGCACCGCAGGCCGAGCAGGAACCGACTTCTTCGTGGTCGTTGCACACCAGCACGCAGGTTTCGTCGGTTTCGGCGGTGAGCAAGGCTTGCAGGCCGGCGTAGCACGACAACAGGTTATCGAGGCGCGCGCCGGCGATGAAGTCGCCATTGAGGCCAATCACTGCAGCACTTTGCGTGTCGTAGAAACTCAGCTCGTAATCGAGCACGACGTCGGCGTTCAAGCCATGTTCGCGGGCCAGTTGATCGGTGAGCACGGCACGGAAGTCGACGCGTTCGTCACCGGCAAATTGCGCGAGGATTGGCGGCAGTTCGGTCTGCGCGTTGATCGCCCAGCCTTGATTGGCTTCACGGTTGAGGTGAATGGCCAGGTTCGGAATGATGGCGATCGGCGCTTTGAAGTCGATCAACTGGCTTTCGACTTTGCCGTCGCGGCGGAAGGTCACGCGGCCGGCCAGCGACAGGTCGCGGTCGAACCACGGTGCCAGCAGCGCGCCGCCGTAGACTTCAACGCCGAGTTGCCAGAAGCCCTGACGCTGCAGTTCCGGTTGCGGCTTGACCCGCAGGCACGGGCTGTCGGTGTGTGCGCCAACCAGGCGGATGCCGCCGTGCAGGGGGGAGGTGCGGCCCATTTTGATCGCGACGATCGAAGAGTCGTTACGGGTGACGTAGTAGCGGCCGTTAGGCTCGGTGGTCCATGGCTCACGCTCGTCGAGGCGCACGAAACCGGCGGCCTCCAGACGCTGAACCAGACTGGCGGTGGCGTGGAACGGGGTAGGGGAGGCCTTGAGAAAGTCGATCAGGCCTTGGTTCAACTCTTCGCGCATAAGAAACTCCAGACAGCAATGGGCGGGAGTTTAACGCATCGGCCGGGGAATTGAATCTGCACCCGAACCCTTGTGGGAGCGAGCCTGCTCGCGAAAGCGATTGATCAGTCAACATCAATGCTGAATGTGAAACCGCTTTCGCGAGCAGGCTCGCTCCCACAGGGGGCAGTGTGGTCTGTCAGAACGGCGCGGGACACTCGAAGCGCAGGCGTTCGCCGGTTTGCGGATGGGTGAAACTGAGCATGCTCGCGTGCAGGCACAAACGTGGCCATGCCGCCAGTGCCTGCTCATGGGCGTAGAGCCCGTCACCAAGCAGCGGATGCCCGATCGACAGCATGTGCACGCGCAATTGATGCGAACGACCAGTGATCGGCGTCAGCTCTACACGACACCAGTCGCCGCAGCGCTCCAGCACACGCCAGAAGGTCAGCGCATGCTTGCCGAATTCATGGTCGACCACATGACGCGGCTTGGTCGGTGGGTCGTAACGCAGCGGCAAGTCGATGCTGCCACTGTCGAGTTCCGGCTGACCCCAGGCCAACGCGGTGTAGGCCTTTTCGGTTTCGCGGTCGTGAAACTGGCGCGACAGTTCGCGATGAGTGTCGGCGTCACGCGCGAGCAAAATGATGCCGGAGGTTTCCCAGTCCAGGCGATGGACGATGCGCGCTTCCGGGTAGCCGTTTTCCTGCAAACGGGTAATCAGGCAGTCCTTGTTGTCGTCAGCGCGACCGGGCACCGAAAGCAGCAAGGTGGGTTTGTCGACCACCAGTACAGCGGCGTCCTGATGAATGATGCGGATGTTGGACAGCGGCATTAAAACAGCCTCGTAACAAATGCCAACGGCGGTTCAGGGCCATTCCACTGAAGGAATGGCCCTGAACCGCCGTCGTACCTGCCAAATCGACTCAGCGATCGGGCAGGGTGATGTTGAGTTCCAGAATCGAGCAACTGCCCTGGCTTTCCAGTGCAACATGTACGTCGTCGTTGCCGATGTTGACGTACTTGCGGATCACGTCGACCAGTTCCTTCTGCAAGGCTGGCAAGTAATCCGGCGTGCTGCGCTGGCCGCGCTCATGCGCCACGATGATCTGTAGACGCTCTTTCGCTACCGAGGCGGTACTTGGCTTTTTGTTGGCACGAAAGAAGTCAAAAAGGTTCATTACCTACCTCCAAACAGGCGCTCGAAGAATCCCTTCTTCTCGACATCGAGGAAACGGTGGGCTTTTTCTTTGCCCAGCAAACGGTCGACGGTATCGCTGTACGCCTGACCGGCATCGCTCTGGTCGTCGAGAATCACCGGAACGCCCTGGTTGGATGCCTTGAGCACCGCCTGGGATTCCGGGATCACGCCGAGCAGCGTTACCGAGAGGATTTCCTTGACGTCTTCAACGCCGAGCATTTCGCCCTTTTCAACACGCTCCGGGTGGTAGCGGGTGATCAGCAGGTGTTCCTTGATCGGATCTTCGCCACGTTCGGCGCGGCGCGATTTGCTCGCCAGCAGGCCGAGCATGCGGTCCGAATCTCGTACCGAAGACACTTCCGGGTTGGTCACGACGATCGCTTCGTCAGCGAAGTACATGGCCAGGTGCGCACCTTTTTCGATGCCCGCCGGGGAGTCGCAGACGACGAACTCGAATTGTTCCTTGAGCTCCATCAGGACTTTTTCCACGCCTTCGACGGTCAGCGCGTCTTTGTCGCGGGTCTGACTGGCGGCCAGTACGTAGAGGTTTTCCAGGCGCTTGTCTTTGATCAGCGCTTGTTGCAGGTTGGCTTCGCCGTTGACCACGTTGACGAAGTCATACACCACGCGGCGCTCGCAACCCATGATCAGGTCAAGGTTACGCAAGCCCACGTCGAAGTCGACGATCACTGTTTTGTGGCCGCGCAGTGCGAGGCCGGTACCGATAGCGGCGCTGGTGGTGGTCTTACCCACACCACCCTTGCCGGATGTAACCACGAGAATCTTGGCCAAGGTGTTTCACCCCTAAGGAAGAAGGACTTTTTAGCCCCTGAAAAACATCTCTTGAAAACTACTGCAGTCGGACAGCCTTGGCTGGAATTCGGCGTTGAGCCTTTTTCCTACTTCGTTTGAGCCGTTTTCGCTACGTTTTAGAGATGCTTGGAAAATGCGGCAGTATCCGTTAAAGCCGAATGATGTTCAACACGTCGCCCGACAGGCTGACCTGTACGCCCGAGCCCCACATCGGGTCGCGGCGCAAATCTTCGGAAACCTTGTAATGACCGGCGATGGAGATCAGTTCAGCGCTCAATTGCTGACAGAAAATCCGTGCCTTGGTGTCACCCTTCACGCCGGCCAGCGCCCGACCGCGCATCGGGCCGTATACATGGATGTTGCCATCGGCAAGAAGTTCCGCCCCCGGGCTGACCGAGGACACCACGACCAGATCGCCACCCTGGGCATATATCTGTTGGCCACCACGTACTGGCGTGGTGATGACGCGGGTCGGTTTGACCGTTGGCTCCGGCGGTTTTTCCGGCTTCTTTTTGACTTCGGCTTCGGGAGTTTCCAGCGGCCGTTCGCGGGCGCCCGACGGCGGCAGCACCGGAATGTCGATGGCGATGGCGGCGGCGATGTCTTCGATGCGGCTGGCGCGAATCGCCAGGGTGCGCAGGCCATGTTGGCGGCAGACGCGCATCAGGCCCGGCAGATCGACGGCGCCTTCGCTCGGCGGCAGTTTGTCCAGCGCCAGAACCAGCGGCGCGTTGCTGAAGAAGTTCGGCGCTTGGGCGACTTTGGCGGCCAATTGCCGATCGAGGCTTTCGAGGTCGTTACGGGCCAGTTCCAGCACAGTAATGGCCAGCATGCTGCCCTTGAGCTGGAATACGGGATCTTGGTCTAACGGTTCGGTTTGGCTCATGTCGGCATACAACGGCTTGTCACTAAAAGTGCCGAGACTTATAACGAGAACGCCCGCGAGCCGCAAGCCGGGTCGAACGATGTAGAATGCGCGGCCACTGTATTTACGGAAGCTTTAATGGATCGCCCGCGTTTTCGAAAAGCATTTTTATCGCCACGCTTCTGGCCGCTCTGGTGCGGTCTGGGGCTTTTGTGGCTGATCGTGCAGCTGCCTTATCCGGCGTTGCTGACCATCGGTCGAGTTTTGGGCGCCTTGATGTATCGCGTGGCTGGCGACCGGCGGCGCATCGCCAAGCGCAATCTTGAGCTGTGCTTCCCGGAAAAATCCGCTGCCGAGCGCAAACGTCTGCTCAAGGAAAACTTCGCCTCCACCGGAATCGCCTTTTTTGAAATGGCCATGAGCTGGTGGTGGTCGCGTGAGCGCCTGGCCAAGCTGGCCCATGTCGAAGGCCTGGAGCATTTGCAAAAGGCCCAGCGCGAAGGCAAAGGCGTGATCCTGATGGCCGCGCATTTCACCACGCTGGAAATCGGTGCAGCGCTGCTCGGCCAGCAGCACACCATCGACGGCATGTACCGCGAGCACAAGAATCCGTTGTTTGACTATGTTCAGCGTCAGGGCCGTGAGCGGCACAACCTCGATTCGCTGGCGGTGGAGCGTGACGACGTGCGCGGCATGCTCAAGTTGCTGCGTTCCGGTCGGGCGATCTGGTACGCACCGGATCAGGACTATGGCGCCAAGCAGAGCATCTTCGTGCCGCTGTTCGGCATTCAGGCGGCGACCGTGACGGCGACCACCAAGTTCGCGCGTCTCGGCAAAGCGCTGGTGGTGCCGTTCACGCAGGAGCGTCTGGCCGACGGCAGCGGTTATCGGTTGGTGATTCATCCGCCGCTGGAAGATTTCCCCGGCGAAACCGAAGAAGCCGACTGCATTCGCATCAATCGGTGGGTCGAGAGCGCTTTACGTGCCTGCCCTGAGCAATACCTGTGGGCGCATCGACGCTTCAAGAGCCGTCCACCGGGCGAGCCGAAGTTGTACGCCAAACGCGGTTGATTGACCCATCCCTATAAGCACCATGGAGCGTTGCGATGAGCCCAGCTGAACCGGTCACAGGTTTGATTCTTTCCGGCGGCGGGGCTCGGGCGGCGTATCAGGTGGGCGTGTTGGCGGCGATTGCCGAATTGCTGCCGTTGGGTGCGGACAATCCGTTTCCGGTGATCGTCGGCACCTCGGCCGGGGCGATCAACGCCGTCAGCCTCGCCAGTGGCGCAACCGATTTTCGCGCTGCGATCGAGCGTCTCACCTTGTTCTGGCAAGGCTTTCGCAGCCATCGCGTGCTACGCAGTGACTGGCCCGGTGTTATTCGTCAGGCCAGCCGCTTTGTCAGCCACAGCTTGTTGGGGATGGGGCGGCAACTACCGGTGGCGTTGCTCAACAGTTCACCGCTGCGCAAACTGCTCAATGAAAAACTGCACATGCCTGGCATCGCCGAATCCATCGCGCGCAAGCAATTGCATGCGGTGGCGGTGACCGCGTTCGGCTATGAGTCGGGGCAAGCGGTGACGTTCTATCAGGGCGGCGGCACGATCGATTCATGGCTGCGCCATCGGCGCATTGGTGTGCCGACGCAACTGTCGGTGGATCACTTGCTGGCCAGCTCGGCGATTCCGTTGTTGTTCGCGCCGGTGAAAATTGGCGATGAATACTTTGGCGATGGCGCGGTGCGGCAATCGGCACCGATCAGCCCGGCGCTGCACTTGGGCGCGAGCCGGGTGCTGGTGGTCGGTGTCAGCGGCAACCCGCGCGGGTTTGATCCGCAGCAGCCGCTGGAGCGCACTTACACGGGGCAACAGCCGACGCTGGCGCAGATTGGCGGACACATGCTCAACAGCACGTTCATCGACAGCCTCGAGAGCGATATCGAGTTGCTCCAGCGTCTCAACCAGTTCAGCCACTTGATGCCCGCCGGCACGCCGACCCGCGAGTTGGGCGTGGCACCGGTGGAGGTGTTGGTGATTTCGCCGAGTCAGCCGATCGATGAGATCGCGGCGCGGCATCGCCAGGAGTTGCCGGCGGCGTTGCGTTTGTTTTTGCGTGGGCCGGGGGCGACCAAGACCAGTGGGGCAGGGGTGTTGAGTTATCTGCTGTTCGAGGCGGGGTATTGCAGCGAGTTGATTGATCTGGGGCGCAGGGATGCGTTGGCCAAGCGTGAGGAGCTGTGCCGGTTTTTGGGCATATCCGAAGCGGTGGTCCCGGCCTGAAATCTGCGGGGAGGCCTTCGCGAGCAGGCTCGCTCCCACATTGGAACTCGGTCGAATGTGGGAGCGAGCCTGCTCGCGAAGCTCTTGAAATCAGAAGTGGAACTTCACCAGGAAGCTCGTGGTGCTCTGATTGGTCTTGAACGCACCGGTGTCGTCGATGCCGTACTTGTCTTTCCAGTAGTCGTATTCAACACCGACATACAACTGCTTCTCGCCAAAACTCAACGCCTTGCCCAAGTCGTATTTGACCTGTGGGTTGAAGTGCAGGTTGGCGTGGTAATCGCCTTTGGAGTTGGAGTCGTTGTCGGTGACCCAGTCCATGAAGCCGTCGATCAGGATGTCCGACTTGCCGACCGGGATGGTGTAGGACCAGACCGGGGTGATCTGCCAGACGTTGTCACCGGCGCGAGCACCCTGGGTGTGACGCTGGTAGAAGTTCAGCTGGAAGTAGTCGAAGCCCGGAATCGCCAGGTCGAAGCCTGGACCGATCAGGTACGACTCGGTGTCGCCTTCGCCGAACTCGTAAGTCATCGCCACCAGGACGTCTTTGATCGGGCCGAACTCGATTTTCTGGTCGAGCACTTTGCCCAGCGAGATGCGCGGGCTGAACTCACCGTAGTAGGTGTTTGGACCGTTGCTAAAGTCCTTGCCACCGTTGTAGAAGATCTTGTCGAAGAAGAAGAAGTTGTCCCCATAAGTCCACGCATCGGCGTGCTCGAAGGTAACGGTTTGCTGGATGCGCGGGTTGACCTGGAAGTCCTTGCCATACAGGTAGGTCAGGCTGTTGTTCTGCCACTGCAGCAGGCCCTCGGCCATGGCCTGGCCGCCGGCCAACATCGATCCCGCGAGCATCAGGCTGGTGCACATACGTTTCATTCGGTTGCTCCCAAAGTAGGTGTTCCACGTTTATTTTTTTAAGATCGGCGCTCTGGTGTGGCGCCTTTTTTCGTTGCTGCAAAAGTCATCCGATCGGTCAGCTTCGTTGCTGTTAGCAAGAGCCGAGCCAAGGCTTTCGAAAAGCAAAAAAACACCCGCTCGGCTGCTGAAAAACAGTCGATTGAGTGTGTTTTCGGGATGCCTCGGTACTGACCGGGGCCGGGATAAGTTGGCTTTTCGGTCAGGAATTAAATCCGGGCTTTTTTTTAGACCGAATTCAAGAGGCCGCGGAGAATACTGACTCAACGGCCAGGCCTCAAGTGCCCCGCAACAGAGCACCGACGACAGGTATGGGGCACGGTTGCGGGCCATCTTAAAAGTGCACCTTGACCAGCAGGCTGGCGGTGTTCTGATTGGTGTCGAAGTTGTGCGTGTTTTCAACGCCGTATTTATTTTTCCAATAACTGTATTCGGTGCCGACATACAGTTGCTTGTGGCTCCAGCCGAGGGCTTTGCCCAAGTCATATTTGATCTGCGGATTGATGTGCAGGTTGGCGTGGTAGGTGCCGCGCGAGTTCTCATCGTTGTCGACCACCCAATCGAGGTAGCCGTCGATCAGCACATCGGAGTTACCCAGGGGAAAGCTGTAGGACCAGCCGGGGGTGATCTGCCAGACGCCGTCGCCGGGGCGCGGGCCTTCGGTCTGGCGGCGGAAAATGTTCAGGGTGACGTAGTTGAAACCGGGCACCTTGAGGTCGAAGCCGGGGCCGATCAGATAGGCCTCGCTGTCGCCTTCGCCGTACTCGTAAGTCATCGCCAGCAAGACGTCTTTGATCGGGCCGAACTCGAGTTTCTGGTTGAAGATCTTGCCGAAGGAGAAGCGCGGGGTGAATTCACCGTAGAACGCGTGCGGGCCTTTGTTCGCGTCTTCTTTGCCGTTGTAGAAGATCTTGTCGACGAACAGGAAGTTGTCGCCGTACTTCCACTTGTCGGCGTGCTCGAAGGTCAGCGTCTGCTGAATCGACGGGTTGATCGCGAAGTTCTTGCCGTACAGATAGCTGAGGCTGTTGGTCTGCCACAGCAGCAAATCGCCGGCCATGGCCTGACTCGCGGCCAGCAGGCCGCCACTCAACAGAACGTTGGTTTGCGTGCGAATCATCTGTTGCTCCCTCTTGTTTTTATTGTTTGAGGCGCAGAGCTGTTGCGCGCCCTTGTAGGAGTGAGCCTGCTCGCGAAGAGGGCGTGTCAGTCGCCATCACTGTTGAATGACATACCGCTTTCGCGAGCAGGCTCGCTCCCACAGGGTTTTGTGGTGACTCCGTCAGTGCTGGTGGGCGTGGCAGTCGTTGATCGCTGCGCGCTCTTTGCCGCCGAGAATGTTGAACAGCAGGTTCAGCGTCAGCGCGCTGAGGGTCGCCATGGCGATGCCGCTGTGAGTGATCGGGCTCATCCACAGTGGCAGATGCGCGAAGAACTCCGGACGCACTACCGGGATCAGGCCCATGCCGATGCTCACCGCGACCAGCAACTGGTTGCGACGGTCACCGATGTCGGCTTCCTGGAGAATCTTGATGCCGGTGGCCGCGACCATGCCGAACATCGCGATTGCTGCGCCGCCGAGTACCGCCGGTGGAATCGACGCCACCAGAAACGCTGCTTTCGGCAGCAGGCTCAGGACGATCAGCAAGCCACCGGCAACGATGGTCACCGAACGGCAGCGCACGCCGGTCATCTGCACCAGACCGATGTTCTGCGCGAACGAGGAATGGGTGAAGGTGTTGAAGAAACCGGCGACAAACGAGGCGCCGGCATCACACAGCAAGCCGCGACGCAGCATGCGTGGGCAGACTTCCTGGCCGGTGATTTTGCCCAGGGCGAGGAACATGCCGGTGGACTCGACAAAGATGATCACCACCACCAGACACATCGACAGGATCGGCGCGAGTTCGAATTTCGGCATGCCGAAATGCAGCGGAGTGACGAACTGAACCCATGGCGCGTTGGCCATGCCGCTCAGATCCACCATGCCGATCGCGCCGCACAGGATGTAGCCGAAGCACATGCCGATCAGTACGGAAATGTTGACCCAGAATCCGCGCATGAAGCGGTGGACCAGCAGAATGGTACCCAACACCAGTGCGGCGATGGCCAGATAAATCGGTGAGCCGAATTGCGCTGCGGCGGCGCCGCCACCGGCCCAGTTCACGGCCACGGGGAACAGCGACAAACCGATCGAGGTGATGACCGTGCCGGTCACCAGCGGCGGAAAGAAGCGCACGACTTTGGACATGAACGGCGCGATGAGCATGCCGAAGAAACCGGCGGCAATCGTCGCACCGAAGATGCCTTGCAGACCGATACCGGGCATGCCGGCCATGGCGACCATGCTGCCGACAGCTGCAAAACTGGCGCCCATCATCACCGGCATGCGAATGCCCATCGGGCCGATGCCCATGGACTGCACGATGGTGGCGATACCGGCGACCAGCAGGTCGGCGTTGATCAGGAAGGCAATTTCTTCACGACTCAGGCCAGCGGCCTGTCCAATGATCAGCGGCACCGCGATGGCACCACCGTACATCAGCAGAACATGTTGCAAACCGACCAGGATCAGTTGCAAAAGGGGCAATCGCTGAATGGCGGGTGCGTCGGGGATGCGCGCTTTGGACAGCTCGGACATGCAACACCTCGGATCTTTTTATTCTTGTGATTAACAGCTGCCGGGTTGCTCGCAGCTGTTTCTTTGCATCAGGCAGACCGCATTGCGGCCATTCGCGAGCAGGCTCGCTCCCACAGGGATTGAAGGTGTCCTTGTGGGAGCGAGCCTGCTCGCGAAGCTTTGTTGCTTAGTTGGTCTGTGCTCCCTGGGCAATCCATGCACCGATCAGGTCACGTTCCTGCTGGGTCATCTGCGTGATGTTGCCCAGTGGCATGATCTGCGTGGTGATGGCTTGCGCCTGGATGCGCGCCGCGTTCTGACGGATCTGCTCAGGGGTGTCGAGCATCACACCCGCTGGAGCTGCGCTGAACAATGGGCTGGTTGGTTTGGCCGAGTGGCAAACCGCGCAACGTTCTTGAATCACGGTGTGGACTTTGTCAAAGCCAGGACCTGCGTTGGAGGCTTGTGCGGGTGCAGCAGGTTCAGCAGGGGCTGCCGGTGCTGCTTCAGCCGGTTTCGCGCCACCGCCCAGTGCCGTTTCCGGCAGCGGTTGGTACTCGATTTTCGCTGGTGCCTTGGCCACTTCCGGCGCGGTCGACATCGGCATCGGGCCGGTGACGTACGCCAGACTGATCATGCCCACCGCTGCCACAGGCAAGGTCCAGGCAAACTTGTGGCTGTCGTGACGGGTGTTGAAGTAATGACGCACCAACACCGCCAACACGGCGATCCCGGCCAGGATCAACCAGTTGTACTGGCTGCCATACGTGCTCGGGAAGTGGTTGCTGATCATGATGAACAGCACCGGCAGGGTGAAGTAGTTGTTGTGACGTGAACGCAGCAAGCCTTTGGCTGGCAGCGCCGGATCCGGCGTGCGGTTCTCGGCAATCGCCGCCACCAGTGCGCGTTGCGCCGGCATGATGATGCGGAACACGTTACCGACCATGATGGTGCCGATGATCGCGCCAACGTGCAGGTACGCACCACGACCGCTGAACACTTTGCTGAAGCCATACGCCGCGCCGATGATCAGCACGAACAGAATGAAGCCCAGCAGAGCAGGGCGTTTGCCCAAGGCCGAGTCGCACAGGAAGGAGTAGATGAACCAGCCGAGGAACAGCGAGCCGATACCGATGGCCACGCCTTCAGGGCCGCTCAGTGTGCTGCCCGGAGCCAGCAGGTAGAGCGTTGGGTTGGAGTAGAACACCACGCACAGCAGCGCGATACCCGACATCCAGGTGAAGTAGGCTTCCCATTTGAACCAGTGCAGGTTCTCCGGCATCGACGGTGGGGCCAGTTTGTATTTTTCGAGGTGATAGATACCGCCACCGTGGATCGCCCACAGGTCACCGGCCAGACCGGTTTTCGGGTTGACGCGGTTGAGGTTGTTCTCCAGCCAGACGAAGTAGAACGACGCGCCGATCCAGGCCACGCCAGTAATCATGTGAACCCAGCGCACGCTCAGGTTCAGCCATTCCAACAGATGTGCTTCCACAGTCTTTACCTCTCGCCTGTCACTCTTGTTGTCGAGTGATCAGACCTTCTCTTATTGGTGGGGGGCGAGGATCAAACGCTCATCCTCTTTGAAAAAATGCTCATCGCAGTTATTGCCTGTGCCACTGCGATCAACCACCAGGAAGTCATCCCGCTTTTCGATCGTCAGCACCGGATGGTGCCAAACGCCGCGATGGTAATTGATGCCCTGCCTGCCGTTGGTGACGAAGGCGCGGACCAAGCCTGATACAGGTTCATCGCCAATTGGCGCGACCACGATCAGAAAGGGGTTGCCGAGCAGCGGTATGAAAGCCTGGCTGCCCAGCGGATGGCGTTCCAGCATGCAAACGGTCAGCGGCATGTCCTGCGCGTCGGCGCGGAAAATGCTGATGATCGCGTTGTCCTCAGGCTGAGCGGTTTCGACCGTCGCCAGTTTATGGAAGCGCATGGTCGAACCGTTGTTGATCATGAAGTGATCGCTGCCGTCGGTTTCGATCACGTCACCGAAAGGGGCGAAGGCTTCTTTGGTCAGCGGTTCAATCGTTAGTGTGCGCATGCTGTTCTTCTTATCCGAATTCTGTGTTGACTGTTCTGACGCCTTCGCGAGCAGGCTCGCTCCCACCTTTGGAATGCAATCCCTTGTGGGAGCGAGCTTGCTCGCGAATGGGTTCAACCTTATTTAGCGACCTTGCCGAGAACGCGCAGGCGACTCACACCACCATCCGGGAACACGTTCAGGCGGATGTGGGTGATCGGGCCCAGCGCTTTGATCTGCTCGACGAAGGTGTGCTCGGCGTGCATTTCCAGCTTCTGGCTTGGCAGCAGTTCACGCCAGAACAGCGACTGGGTTTCGATCTGGCTGTCAGTACCGCCCTTGACGAACGCGCCCTGGATCGAGCAAGTGTCCGGGTAGTTGCCTTTGAAGTGCAGGGTGTCGACGACGATCTTCTCGATCTCGCCCGGGTGACCCAGTGCGACGATCACCCAGTCATTGCCCGGCGTGCGGCGACGTGCGGTTTCCCAGCCGTCGCCCATGTTGATGCCACGGCCCGGGTTGAGGATGTTGCTCATGCGGCCGAAGTGTTCGTCGGAGCAGGCGAGGGCGCGGCCACCATTGAGGGCTGCTGCCAGATCGACTTGCTCGTTGTCGCCAACCGCCGACCAGTCGCGGAACGGAATGCCGTACACGCGCAGACGGGCGACACCGCCGTCCGGGTAGATGTTGAAGCGCAGGTGGCTGAACGCTTGGTCGTTGCTGATTTCGTGGTAGTGGTGGCTGTTGCCCTGCAGCTCGACGGCCGACAGCACTTCCGTCCACTGGGTGTTTTCATCAGGCTCGCCCGACGCCAGGAAGCACGCCTCGAGAGAGGCCGATGGCGGGAAGTTGCCGGTGAAGAATGAAGTGTCGATGTCCACGCCTTTGATCGAGCCCGGTACGCCCAGACGGATCACTGCGCTGTCGAAGCCTTCGAAGCGCTTGCGGCGCGATTCCCAGCCGTCCATCCACTTGCCGTTGTCATCGAACACGCCCTCCTTCCATACGGCCGGGGTCGGTTGGAACAGACGATTGGCGTCTGCGAACCAGTCATCGGTGACCGAGATGATTTTGGTGCCCAGACGGGCATCGGCCAGGTTGACGAATTTTTCGAAAGGTACGGCGTAAGCTTTCATTCTTCTTGTCTGCCTTTAAATAAGTGGCTGGGGATGCTTGCAAGACCCTGGGTGCTCTCCGCGTCTGATGCACTCGGGTCAGGCTTCGCTAAAGAGTCAGTAAACGGAACAGGGCGATCTTGTTGATCTCCGCCAGCGCGCATTTGAACTCGGTGTCTTGCGAGTTGTGAATACGCGTTTCGAACGCCGCGAGGATCTGATGCCGGTTGCTGCCTTTTACCGCCATGATGAAGGGAAACTTGAACTTGGCTTTGTAGGCGTCGTTCAGCTCGGTGAAGCGCTGGAACTCTTCGGCCGTGCATTGGTGAATACCGGCGCCAGCTTGTTCATTGGTGCTGGCTTCGGTCAGTTGGCCCTGGACGGCAGCTTTGCCGGCCAGGTCCGGGTGAGCGTTGATCAGGGCCAGCTGACTGGCGTGATCGGCGCTCAACAGGATGTCGCTCATGCGCTGGTGCAGGGTTTCGATCTCGTCGATCGACGCGTCCGCGCCCAGGTCGTAGGCCTTCTCGGCTACCCATGGCGAATGTTCGTAGATGTCGGCGAAAGCGTTGACGAAAGCGTCGCGGCTCAGGCTCGACGGTTGCAGGGTTTGAAAGCGGCTCATTGGGCGGCCCCTTGGTACGGCTGGGTTTCGTGCCAGTGACGCGCGATATCGACGCGGCGGCTGAACCACACCTGTTCATGACTTTTGGCGTATTCGATAAAGCGTTTGAGCGAAGCGATGCGACCCGGACGGCCGATCAGGCGGCAGTGCAGACCGATCGAGAGCATTTTCGGTGCTTCAGCGCCTTCGGCGTAGAGCACGTCGAACGCATCTTTGAGGTATTCGAAGAAATCGTCACCCTTGTTGAAACCCTGCACTTGGGTGAAGCGCATGTCGTTGGTGTCGAGGGTGTACGGGATCACCAGATGCGGTTTGCCGGTCGGGTTGTTCGGTTCCCAGTAGGGCAGGTCGTCGTCGTAGGTATCGCAGTCGTAGAGGAAACCACCTTCTTCCATGACCAGACGACGGGTGTTCGGCCCGGTGCGGCCGGTGTACCAGCCCAGTGGGCGCTCACCGGTGATCTCGGTGAGGATGCGGATCGCTTCGAGCATGTGCTCGCGTTCCTGCGCTTCGTCCATGTACTGGTAGTCGATCCAGCGGTAGCCGTGGCTGCAGATCTCGTGGCCGGCATCGACCATTGCGCGGATCACGTCCGGGTGGCGCTGGGCGGCCATGGCGACGGCGAAGATGGTCAACGGAATGTCGAATTCCTTGAACAGTTTCAGAATCCGCCAGACGCCGGCACGGCTGCCATACTCGTAAAGCGATTCCATGCTCATGTTGCGCGCGCCTTGCAGCGGCTGAGCGGCAACCATTTCAGACAGGAAGGCTTCGGATTCTTTGTCGCCGTGCAGAATGTTGCGCTCGCCGCCTTCTTCGTAATTGAGTACGAACGACAGAGCGATGCGGGCATTGCCCGGCCAGTGTGGGTGAGGAGGGTTACTGCCGTAACCGATCAGGTCGCGTGGGTAGTCAGCGCTCACTGCAGTCTTCCTTCTTGTTCGTTGACAGATGTATGTGGCGGCCTGGCAGGCTGGCGTCACAGCGATGGGCTGATTGTATACAACTTTATTCGCAATTTGTAAGCCTGAATTTTCGCATTTTTCACCGACTGTCATCTTTTACTGCTATTGGCGTGAGCCTGCAAGAAACCTGCCTGACCAGTCAGCTAATGGATAGGAGGTTCAATGAATAGGCGTATCGCTGGCTCATCGGCAGGAAACCCCCGAATGGCGGGGGTGATGAGAAAAATGTCGTTTTTATTGTGTACAATTTTTTTGAAAAGTGTCTTAATCAATCGCTCGCCGCAGCGTTTCGTGCTCCGAATCGGTGCGGTCTCCTTTTTATCTGACTTCGGGAGGCGCGAGGTCTGACTGCTCCACGCAGGCAGGCGCGCAGAACCAATGGGACGTTTGACAACACACGTTTTGGACGCTGCACACGGTTGCCCGGGCAGTTCGATCAAGGTCGAGCTGTACCGCGTTGAAGGTTCGCACCTGGAATTGGTCGCCAGCGCGGTCACCAACAGCGATGGCCGGGTCGATGCGCCGCTGCTGCAAGGCGACGATTATCGCACCGGCGTTTATCAGGTTCAGTTCCACGCGGGCGATTACTACCGCGCCCGTGGCGTTCAGTTGCCGGAACCGGCATTTCTGGACGTGGTTGTGCTGCGCTTCGGCATTTCTGCCGAACAGGATCACTACCATGTGCCATTGCTGATTTCGCCGTACAGCTATTCCACGTACCGGGGCAGCTGACCCCCAAGCAGCTGCCCCACCGGGAAGCGACTGCGCATATAGCTTCTTTGGTCTTTCGCCCGCTCACACTGCGGGCTTTTTTTCGTCTGCGCACTTGCCTGTCAATGAATGGCAGGCCAAGAGATGGCTGAGATTTTCAGCTCAAGTGAATTTCGCCAGTTTGCGTTGCGTCGAGAAAAAGTCAGCGAAGCCTGGTGATGACAAGACTGTTTCCCTTGGCGGAATGCGGATCGTTGGTACCCACTAAATAAATGATCTTGTCCGCAGCGAGATGATCTTGCAGGGTTATTTTGTCGTGGAGTGCGATTTTATTGACCAGTGCCTTTTTCTTCAGCCAGACAGTCGGGTCCTCGGCAAACATGCTGTCGCCCCTGAATTTGTTGGTGAGCAGGATGAACACCGTATCGATACCCTGTCGCTGGATCAGCAGTGCATCCTGCGCTTTATTGCGAAAGCTATAAGACACCCGGTAGCCATTTCCGCGAAGGACAACGTTGAACAAATCGCGTATGGAGTGACCCTCTGTCAGATAGTGCGTTTCGAAAAACGTGTGTGCCTTGAAGTCGATTCGCTGCAACCCTTCAGCGGAAGGCAGAGGCATATGGACGTAATCGTTCGCGTCGACCGCAAGGGGGGAAAGGAGCATCAACGGATCGCTCAAGTCCTGGCGCAGGGTTCTTTGATCGCTTACCGACGTTGGGCGATTCTCCCAGTACTTGATCGTGTCGAATAAATCATTGATACCCGGACCAGTCAGTTCTTCCGAGTGACTGGCCCGATTGAAAATCTCCCGCGCCACCTTGTTCGCGGAGTGATTTGAAAGATAAGCAAAGTGGTCGCTGACGTACTGCGTCAGGCTTTTACGAAATGGCAGGCCATCGACGATTCGCCATGAGTCTGCAGCGTGGCCGGTTCTCGAATCCGCCAGCTTCACCACGCCTTGGGGTTGTAACTGTGGAGTAGTGAGGAGCATGTTTTCGAAAGCATCGAAACGTGTGGCAGAAAACTGTGGATGTTTGATAAACGCCAGCGCGTCAACAGCGTGCGTGGGTTGATCAAGTATGGAAAAGTGCCTGCCGGCGATTTCGATGGAGTCGCCTGCAATGGGTTTTGTGGCGCTCCCCCAGGTTTGCCAGTCGCCAGGATTGTTTACAGGAATCGATGGGTCGAGCAGGTCGCTGTCTCCGGGCAAGCGCGCACGTTTGCTCGGGCCTGGGCTGGCCTCTTCCGGCGGCTGGAGGGTTCGCGAGGTGCCCGGTTGTGGATCCGGTTGCGCACTTGCGGTCTGCAACTGGAGGCGCCAGAGAAATTGCCCGGGAATCTGTTCGACAGTTAAATCGGGCACGTTCGTAGTCGTCGCAGAGGTGAGTTTGTATTCGCCTCGTTCATTCCTGCGAACCATGATGGTTCCGTCTGCAATATCGACGTAGGTTTTCCCCCGTGGCCCTTTTCTGATGCCATTCGGGGATTCATGTGCGGCCGGAAGCAATGTCGCCAGATACGGGTCGACGAAGAGAATCGTTGATGGCAGCTCGGCAGCCACTCCAGGCACTGGCAGACGTCCCGTCGCGGATCGGGCGACATACCACGGTGCTTCAAGGCGCCAGCGTGGCTGGCCGTCGATTTTTCTCAGAATAGGCGGCGTTACCCCCGGTGCCGCGGGCCACGGGATCTGGTAGATACCGTCGCTGTTGAGTTCTGCCCGGTAATATCCGCCTTCTTCCAGCTGTGCGTAAATCTGCCCTTCTGGTGTTACATGCAGCCCGTCAACGGATTCGTGCGCCCGTAACAGGTGAGCCTGCAATCCTGGCAGGGAAATCTCTGCCAGCCGGGCGTTGGCTTCGGTAATCAGCGGATCGGTAATGTAGCTCACCACCACATGGGGCTCGGCTACGACGTCGCGGCCTGATGCAGTGGCAATCAACGGGTCGGGCACTCGATTGGGGTCAGGAGATAAAGTGGCAGGATGTCCGTTGTTGCTTGCACGGTCCGTGACGACATCGACATCGACATCGACATCGACTTCGATCACGGGCCTGGTGGTTGTGGATGTGTCGGGCGACACAGGGCGAACGGTGATTTTGCTCGTTTTAATCATGGCAATTGCTCTAAACGGTCCTTCGTCATATCGCCGACTGGCTCGATTGATTTCTCATCGATCCCTGATGATAAAAAGCGTGATTTGCCCCAACGCATCGGTCTGGATTCCACCGAGCAGATAGCTGATCCGGTTTTCCTGCCGGTAAGCAGCGAGAGGCTTTTGTCCACTGATCGGGGTTTGCAATAACGCTCCATTCAGTTCGGCACCCTCTGCGCTAAATCGCGGCAGTCTGCGGTTGACGAGAGCTGGCAGTTTGAGCACAAACACATGATCGATTTTCTCGCGATGAAACACTAACGCGTCGCCATCGAGCCTCTGCTCCGTCGAAGTCATGACGTAACCGTCATCGTTCAGAAGCTGGCTGAACAGTCTTCGCAGGTGGGCCGCAGTCGGCTTGCTGGCGTAGTCGTTCCAGTGCCTGGGGAAGCGGCCCGGATCAAAATCCAGGCGCATCAGACCTTCACCGAGCGCTAAGGGAATCGCCAGGGTATCCGCCGTTTCGGGCTGGCTGCGTAACATCAACAGTGGGTCAGCCAGCTCTCGATGTGGCGCCTTGCGCAGTCCCCTGTTTTGCCAATAGCGAAACACCTGGTTGAGCATTGCCAACCCCGGGCCGATGATGATCTCGGAGCGGTTCGCTTGATTGAACATGGCCCGGGCAAGTGAACTGACCGATAGATCCGACAGGTATTTGAAGGTTCTGGAAATGTACTGCGTGATCGGCATTTCAAACGGAACGACGTCGTCCAGTACCGTCCAGTGTTCGGTTCTTTTAACGGCGAATTTTGGCTGCAGCGACGGGTTGTCCCGCAGCATGTATTCGAAGGCGTCATACAGGGCCGGTGAAAACAAGGGATGTTGCAGATACACCAGATGCGGGTCCGGTCCCAGTTGCTGTTGCACGATCCGGTAAAACTGTCCGTCTATTTCAATGTGCTGACCCAACTGCGGCCGGATACTGCGCCCCCAGTTTCGCCACAAGCCGAAACTCAGGTTGATCGCCTCGGGATTGGCTGACAGCAAGCTTTCGGTCAGCGCATGCGTGGTATCTGCCCCTTCGTCCACATGAGGGCGTTTGCTGGGGCCTGCCGTGGCTTCTGGCATTTCGGTCGCGACGACACCCGCTTCCCCGGTGGAACTCTGCGAGTCAGGTTGGTCGTCAGCAAACTTGCGTCGCCACAGTCGGGTTCCGGGAATCTGTTCGAACAGCAACGTGGACGAGTTGCGTGTCGTCGCAGAGGTTTGCTCATACTGACCGTCGGCGTTTTTACGCACCCTGACGGTGCCATGCGCGGTGTCGATGTAGGTCTTGCGGTGCTTGTCGTAGCGGATTCCTTCGGCGGTATACAGGGGCGAAGAGAGCAGGGCGGCGTCATCGGGGGCCAGGTACATTGGCTGTTCGACAGCGGGCCCTTCAGCGCCCGCATTTCGCCTGTCGCTCTCTGAGTGTTGCGTCATCCAGGCCGGTCGTTCGAAAGTCCACAGGGGTTGGCGTTCTGCTTTGACCAGAAAGGGTCCAGGCAGGTGCGGAGCGAACGGGAAAGGAATCTGGTAGCGACCATCGCGCTGAAGTTCGACCAACAGGTGCCCTTCATGCTCGACATGGGCATATAGCTTGCCGTCAGGGCTGATGAACAGTCCGCTTTCGGCATCCATACGCCGCAGCAGATGTACTTGATCGGCAGGCCAGGTGATTGAGCGCAGAGCGGCTGCGACTGACAGTGGCGAAGGCGCTGGTATTTCGTTGACGTGCACTGACGGTTGCCGCGCAGGTGTGTCTGGCAAACCTGTGGAGGATTGTGTGGTGATCAGGCTTTCGCCCGAGAGTCTGTGGGAGGTGCTCCCGGTGTTCGGACGGATATCGGGCGCAGTAATCCCTGCCACACGCTTCGGTGGTTTGACCATTGATTTAATCTCGCTGTGTGAAATGAGCGGTTGTTCAGATTGAGGGTTGCCCACAGGCACTTGCGGACAACTCGCTGAAAAGCCAGTTGGCGCAGTCAACCTTCTCTGACAATGAACAGGGTCGAGCTATCGGGGGATATCTGCTCTTTGCCGCCCAGCAGATAAATCACTTCGTATTTTTGCAAATGCTCGGCCAGCGCCTGTTTATCCTTTGCACTGAGTGTGCTCAGGAAAAGCGGTTGGGAAAGTTCGGAACCAACGGCGGTATAACGAGGAACAGGTCCTTGCGTAGCAGGGGACAACCTCAACACGAACACAGCGGCGATGCCGTCGCGGTGAAAGATCATGACGTCTTCGCCACTCGGATGCGGATGTCTTTTCGGATTGATGCTGTAGCCGCTGAGCCCAAGGAACCTTTCGAACAAGTCGCGTGTGCTTGAAGGGTTCGGCATGATATCCGGTTGTTGGACGTCGAAGTCCAGTCGCTGCAATCGGTTCGAGGAGTACGCCGGCAAGGAGAGTGTTCCGCCGGCATATTGGGCATGGTGCTGGGCGGGCAATGTGGGTAGCAGCATCAGCGGGTCGGAAAGAACGCGCTGGGGCGAGGTGTTGTTGATTCTGTCTGTCCAGTGCCGAAACGTCTGCGTCATTACCGACAGCCCAGCGGCATCAATCCCTTGATGTGTAGACACACGATCAAACACGGCTCTGGCGAGGTTATTTGCCGAATGTTCAGACAGGTGGCTCATGGCCCGGGATGCATATTGCGTAGGCGACATTTCAAACGGCAGTTGATTATCCACCACCCTCCATTGGCCATCGCGTTTAAGCACCCATTTCGGCTGCTTCGAGGGTTCATGGCGCAGCATGTTTTCGAATCCGTCAAAATCCTCAGGTTTAAACCCCGGGTGTTGCAGATAAACCAGTTCGGTATCGGCGCGTAAAACCTGCTTCACCGTCGGATAGTGCAGTCCATCTATCTCGATCGACTCACCCGTTTGCGGTTTCGTGGTTTTTCCCCAGTTCTTCCACTGTGCCGTGGACAAATCCAGCGCAGGTGACCGTTGGACCGACAGGCGTCTGACCAGCGTGCCTGCATTCGATGTCACGTCGACTTCTTCGGACAGGTGTGGGCGCTTGCTCGGACCGGGCGTGGCATCGGTCGTTTCAGTGGACGCTGCGTCGGTTGCGGCTCGATGGCCTTGTCGAGGCCCGTCAATTTCACGCCAGAGCTTAGAGCCTGGAATCTGTTCAACCCTTTTACCCGTCGGCGTCGATTCTCCGGCATACGTCTGCCTCCAACCGTCCGGGGTACTGCCCAGCATGATCATGCCGCCTTGCATTTCGACATACACTTTATTGTGCTTGTCGTACCGAATTCCCTCTTTGGTGTCTGGCTGCAACTTCAGCCGGTTTGCCGATTCGGCGTTGATAAAGACCGGGTGTTGCACTCGCCCGCTTGTGGAGCTGCTTGCGACCGCTGCCTGCTGGTTTTCGCTGTAGTGAAGGGCTACCCAATTTGCGACATTTGATGGGCCAGCACCCTCAGGGAAGTGGTGAACGATGACTGAGGGGCGCTCGGCGACGGGAGCCGGAAGGTGGTGGATGGTGATAGTGGGGCGGTGTTCGGGCAACGCCCCAAAGGCGCTTGAAGAAGACGAACCGGCTGCGGCAGGCAGGCTAGCAGTGCCTGGAACAGGATGAACGATTTCGCCGGTAGTGGCCCCTCGAGGATTGCCTGAATGTTCGGTGGGTGTCCCGGACGAATCGGCTGGAAGCGTGCGCGGAACTTTCTTGGGTGGCTTGGCCATTGGGTGACTCCTTGGAATTGCTGATCCGGTCGTTTGCATAGAGGCAGATGATCAGGTCGACGCGGTGAAGCTCTCTGACCACTGACTGTGGAGGGGGCATGTTCGTGAAAAAATCTCCCGGATGTGCGGTACATATGTATTGCTCTGCCAGCAAGTACCGCACGATGTTGCACAATCTTCCAAGTGTGAAAAAACGCTCGCCGGCGCACGGCCGACGAGCGTTTTTTATCGTTCCTCAGCGCTCTCTGATGATGAATACCGAGTCCGGAGTCGACTCGACCTTCAAGACGCCACCGATCAGCCATACCACTTTGTTTTGTGCCGTTGCGGTGGTCAGGGCGAGAAACGCATCGTTGCCAATCCTCGCCGGCAACCCCGGGTCTGCCAGTTCATTCCCCGGGGTGTGCGACAGGCCGACATGTTCTACCGAGCCCAATTTCAGAAAGTAAACCTGATCATGGGTGGCATGCCTGAACACCAGCGTTGGCATGTGATGTTCGTGTGTCAGTGGAAAAACGTCGTAGCCGCTGCGAATCAGCAAGGCACCGAGCAGGCGTCTGAGGTTCAGGTCTGTGGGGTACGTTTTATAGTGGCCCCACTCGATGGGAAACCGCTGTGGATCGAAGGTGAGCCGTTGCAGTTCGCTGTCCACCTGGGAGGGCATCGGAATAAGCTTTTTTCTTCCGGCATCGATGGATGGCGCCACCGCGAGCATATTGAGCGGGTCGGCGTACGCCGGTGCGGTGGGAAACGGCTTCTGCTTCCACTGATGCAGGACAGCCTGAATATTGACCAGGCCGGTGCCGGTAATGACGGCGGAGTTGTCTGCCAGTTCGTAGAGTCTTCTCGCAACAGCCCATGAGGTCGGCGCAGAAAAGTCGGGAAACGCACTGGCCACCGACTGCGCTAAAGGCTCCTCGAAAAAGCGTTTGCCGGGGTGTACTTCTCCCGGATCGTTACCGATGCGAAAGGTGGCAACAGGTTGCAGTGACGGTGCTGTGCGCAGCATCGTTTCAAAGGCAACGAAGCCGGCCGGGGCAAAGTCAGGGTGCTGCACAAAATAGACTTTTGGTGAGCGGTTGGAGCCAATCGGCACGATCGGATAATGAAACCAGCCAAGCTGCACCGACTCGACCACTGGCGGCTTGTTCAAATGCCCCCACTGTAACCAGAAGAACGGTGTCTGTTCGGTCGGGACGGTGGCGTCGAGAGTGGCCGCTGGAAATGGCTCGGGTGGCCTGGACGTATCAAGGCGTGGACGTTTGCTGGGGCCGGGTACTTGCTCGTCCGGTTCCGCGGCGGGCCGGGACTGACCCGCAACAGGGCTGTCAGCGGCCTGTGCTGTTTGAGCCTTTTGGCGCCAGAGTAGCGTGCCGGGCATCTGTTCAAACGTCAGATTGAGCGAGTCTCTGCTGGTGGCTGAGGCATATCGGTATTCACCCTGTTGGTTTTTACGCACCATCACTGTGCCTTCTGCCGTATCGACGAAGGTTTGCTTGAGCTTGTTGTAACGGATCCCCTCCGATGAAAGTTCCGCTCGGGTCAGGGTGTTTGCATCCTCCGGCGACAGGTAGGCGAGGGGCTGCGCTGTGACAGGCGTCTCGGATCGGGTCCGCATGGGTTGCCAGCCGGGGCGCTGAATGTGCCAACTGGTCAGGCCTTCAGACCTCGTTACCACCGGTCCCGGCACACCGGGTGCAAAGGTCAGCGGCACGTAATAGTTGCCTCGCCGATCCTGTTCGACGACGAACCGGCCTTCGTTGCCGAGTTGGGCGTAGGTTCGTTGATCCGGTCCGGTGAACAGTCCGGGGGTTTCTGCGACCGGTGTCAGCTCATTCAAACGGTTCTGTGGCCAGGCTATCGCACTGCGCGCGGAGCTGTAGGTGTCGCTACCGAGTCCCGGCATTTCGCTGACGGTAACAGCCGGCGGCCGTGTGACTGAGGTACCGGACGCCGCAGATCCAGTGGTCGAATCGATGCCAGACATCGGGGTGTCGGGCAAGTGAATACTGTGAGGAGCGCCTGAACCTGCTTGCACAGGTCTTGTTGTAACTGTTGTATCGGCGGCGGCTGCTGTCACAGAAACTTTCTTGGGGGGCTTGGCCATACTCAATTACTCGTGGAGGGGTGATATCGAGCGCAAAAAGCGTCTCGTCGCATTGTTCAGGCGCACTCGTCGACATCCCGCAGAGCCGTGGCCGGGAACGAGATGAAGAAGTCGGATTACTTCAATTTCGGAGTGCGCGAGGGGAATGGGGCTTGGCTGATGGAGGCAGGTTACGCAGGAGGAACCTTGAGCAAGGTAATCAGGGGGGCCTGATGGGTACAACGATTGACGACCCGAAGTTCTGAAAACTCAACGCGGGACTTGTCGCTGCGCAGGATCCAGTTGTAAGCGGAAAAACTGTAACTGAACGCTCCCGGCCAGTTGTCGGCAAAGATGATATTGCGCACTTTGACCTCTTGATTGGCCATCGACGCAAAAGCGTCAGGCAAGGCTTTTGTCGAGTCAGGCTCTTCAAAGAACCGCGCATCAAGCCCATCCAGATAGATCCGGTCAAAGGAAAGATCCACTACATGGACAATGCCATGTTCGGAAATAACGCGTACCTGATCGATCAGGTCTTCTTCGTTTTCGTAAACCGGTAGATGAACAATGCAGGAGCCGATGAGTAACTGATTGTTTTCCAGTTTGACCTCGACCTTGCCGAGCTTGGTCGCATCGAGTTCCCAGGTCGATGAGTAAGGCAGTCTTGTCACAGCGTTCGCCAACGCACCGGGGGTCGTGAGTTTCAAGGTCATATTGGCAACCAGATGGACCAGGTAGGTGGCACCTTCACCTTCCAGGCTTTCCATCGCGGTCCGAATGGCTCTGGACTCGATGCTGGCGCAAGCATTCAGTGCATTGAGCTTGTACGCCTCGTTTGACGGCAACTCATAGGCGAATTGCTTCTGTCGAAATTTCAAGGGCAAGCGAAGTGGTGTTGTCCAGTGCTTGAAGGAATGCATCTCGTAATTGTCGTCGGCCGGAGCCACGTCTGTTTCAGGTGTAAGCCCGGCATTAAGAGCGACGCCGTCGTTGAAAATCAGCAAATATTTATGACTGGGGCGAACAGCCATGGTCCGCAGGATCTTGATCATGTTCTTTGGATCAGAACCGCCACGCGCCCAGGAAAAGTGTTTTAGCGTCACGATCTTTTCGCCAAAGTGATAGGTCAGATCACAGCCGGCTATCAGATCTTCACGTTTTTCGGACTGCCTTGCACTAAAGTGCGCTTCAACTTTGCTCAATTCGTCGCTGGCGTAATCCAGGTAAACGAAGGTGACGACGTCGGGACGATCGGCTGAATAGAATGTGACACTTTGCTCGGAGCGCGGAATGTAATAACGCGCTTCATGCTGGTGCTTTGTCCAGCATTCGGAGTTGTAAACAATCAGCGGTTTCGCGGGTTGCCCGTGTTTAATGATGTCGACTTCGATATCGATATTTTTGCCGCTTTCGATTGTTTCAGGCAGATCAGGTTTCAGCTGATAACGGTCCTTGGTCAAAAAGACCAGTTTGCCGTTTTTCAGTCGGGTTTCTTTCTCGTCTGTTTCATAGATGTCGTGGATGACGACGACGCTTTTTGGCTTGTCGTAAAAGTAGAATCCGGAGGTAATGATCAGCGAATTCTTTTCGATTACCCAACTTTCAATGAGATCGATCGGCCAGTTCAATTCAATGGTACTTTGCTGTTTACCATCCTCGAAGATGCACACACGACCTTCCAGGTGGTCGATGAAATACTCGTCGATACCTTCTTCACCCGAGGCTGTTGCACTTTTATGCAACAACTGTATCTGGTCGTTCCCTGCCCCCGCTTTTATGACGTCCTGGCCGCGAGACTTGATAATGTTGCGCTCATGGGTGCCTGTCACTACGTTCGCCGCGCCGCTCAGGGTTTCAACGTTTTCGATATTTTCCAAAAGACTGTGAAATTTATAAGTCGCGCCGTCCTCTGCATCGGGATTCGGAGTTCTTACCTGCAGTGTGCCTGCGCTTAAATCGATGTCATATCCTTTCGGCGTCTGGTGAACACCGTTCAGAGACAGGGTGTCGTTACCGGCGCCCCCCTTCACCTTCGAATAGGTTGATACTTCGATGTTTTTCTTGATCAGATCGGCGGCAGCCTCGAACACGAAGTGATCGTTTTTTTCACCACCTGTCAGGTCTTTGATCCCCGAGCCATAGTGGAAAATATTCGGTTTTTTTATCACTCCTTTGATCGAATCACGACCGTCACCCAAGTACCACAAGGTATTTTTGTTTTCCCCGGCAACGCCTACTACTGCGCCGGGCATATCCTTGGTAACGCCGTCGCTAGCATCAATAGTGTCGTCCCCACCGCGTATTACGGGTACGTTTTCCGTTTGCCAAGAGTCTATTTTCGTCCACCAGTTGCGCTTCCAGACTTGCGTGGGAACGAGATCAACTTCAAACGAGCCATTGACGACGGCTTCGGTGGAATCCTTTAGCTGAACGTCGAGCAATCTGCGAGCATTGCGTTTTAGCTGTTCCGTGTGCTGGATCAGGGTTCTTGCCTGGTTGTAGCGGTCCTTGACGCCTTGCTCGACGTCCCACATGCAGAATGAAAGGAAGCCCGAGCGCCACCGCTCACCCAGGGTCAGTTCAATGTAGTCATCAATGTCATCGACAATGCGCACCGCGCCATACACCTGTGATCCGATTGCCAGAAACGCACCGAACAAAAGGCCCGCCGGACCCACAAAAGACAATCCTGCCATTGCCGCTGTACCGAGGATAACGGTCATGGCCGCGCTGGTGATGCTCAACCCGGCGCTGATGTAATGATCCATGGCTTCTTTGCCGGTGGCATTGCTTGCGGCCTTCAGGGAGTTGACGGTGGTGTACACATCAAATGGCAAAGTCAGCGCCCCGCCAATCAAGCCACCGGATCGACTCAACCTCAGCGCAAACCTGGTTTTGGCGAAATCCTTGAAAGCATTTTTTCCGGCCGCCAGCATCTCGTTGGCAATCTTGCTGACGCCAACGTCAACGGCGATGGAGCCAATTTCCGAGGCAACACCTGTGGCGTTGATTACAACCTCTTTGGTATCGCCGGATTTCATCGCAACCAATATTCCGCGCAATCCCGTGTATATCCCGAATGCCTGGAGTCCGACACTGGAGCCGACTGTCAAGTGGGCCTTTACCGAGGCGACCCAGCGCCGAGTATTGTTTGGTAGTTGCGTGTGCTGCAAATCCAGCTTCTGCGCAGAGCTCAGAAGCTTCTCGATTTTGCTGCGGTAGTTTCCAGGATCAACCTCGATTGATGATGTTTCTCGGGTTATGTTCGGGGCGGTTATCGGGCGGTGGCTGGCCATGTCGAACAGCAAAGAAGGCAATAGATAAATATCGTAACCCGTCGCGGACTTCATATGATGTGCGATATCGCTGGCGCTGAATTGTAACGAGTTGATGAATGAGCGCTTGGGAATGCGGAAGAATGTGTTTGTGCCGTTCAGCGGGTGCCCGTCAATTGTCGCACCCAAGGCGTCGAGGGATACCCGTGTTATCGATATCTCGCCAATTTGTATTGGCCCGAACACCGAGTCGTTAGTTCTTAACTGTTCGATTTTTCGCTTTTGAGGCTGGTCCAGTGGCTTGTCGGAATTGCTGTTGATATCGATGGTTGAATCAGTATGTTTGTTCGACTCGGCGTGCATATCGGTAATGACGACTGCATCACTGTCTATTAAAGCTTCGCTTATCAGGGTGGCCATTTGAACTTCCTTGTTCTGGCGGGTGGGAAAAGCAGGTCGAGATAGTACGGGGGACGTACGAGGAATGTATATAAACGGGTTGTTGCGGTGTATTGCATATCAAAGGCATGCAATTACTGTCGGGAGAATTTGTAGTGCGCAATGCCAATCGGTCGTGGAGAACACCAGCCAGACTCGGATCTTGCAAGTCTGGCTGGCTGCAGCCAAGTAACAATCAGTCAAACAACCATTCAAATGCCTCAGTGACTGCTGAGTAACGATGCTGTCCCAGCGCCGCCGAACAAACCGGCGCTGATCCGGTTAAACCAGCTCTGTCCTTTGCCGCTGCGCAGATAACGCGCGGCACCGTGGGCGCCCAGACCGTAGGCCAGTTTGCACAGCAGATCCAGCAGGGTCCAGGTTACGATCATCACCAGCAGTTGTGGCAGGAATGGTTGCTCGGCACTGAGAAACTGCGGCAGAAACGCGGCGAAGAACAGGATGTCTTTGGGGTTGCTGGCACCGAGCACGAAAGCGCGTCCGAACAACGCGCGAAAACGTGGCACAGGCGCGGCTTGCGGCACGTCAGCGCCGACTGCTGGCTGACGCGATTGTTGCCAGCTCTGCCAGGCGAGGTAGAACAGATACAGTGCGCCGACGATTTTCAGCACGCTGAAGAGTTGCTCCGAGGCCAGCAGCAATGCGCCAAGGCCCAATGCCGATGCACTGAGCAGACAGATCGAAGCCGTCACGCCGCCGAGAAATGCCGGGTAGGAACGACGCAAACCGTAATTCAGACTGTTGCTGATCATCAGCAACGACAGTGGCCCCGGAATCAGGATCACCACCAATGCAGCACCGCTGAACAGCAGCCAGGTTTCCAGACTCATCACTTTGCTCCTTTCTATTGTTATCAAGATGCACAAAAGCCCCACCCGCAAAGGTGAGGCTGTTTGGAAACCTGAACCGCGTAGCGCTTACAGGAAAATGAACTTGGCGATGAAGATCGCGCAGAGCACCCACAGGCTGACGGAGATTTCCTTGTACTTGCCGGTACCGGCCTTCAACGCCACGTAGGTGATGAAGCCCAGCGCAATGCCGTCGGCGACCGAGAAGGTCAGCGGCATCATGATTGCGGTCACGATGGCCGGGATCGCATCAGTGGCTTCGTCCCATTCGATGTGGGCCATGCCGCCCATCATCAGCATCGCAACGTAGATCAGTGCACCGGCGGTGGCGTAAGCGGGAATCATGCCGGCCAGCGGTGCGAAAAACATCGCCGCTATAAATAGCACACCTACAGTGACGGCGGTAAGACCAGTCCGACCACCAGCGGCCACGCCGGCAGCACTTTCCACATAGCTGGTGACTGGAGGCACACCGACCACGGCGCCGAAAACGCTGGAGGCACTGTCGGCTTTCATGGCGCGGGAGAGGTTTTCGATACGGCCGTCAGCGTTGACCAGATTGGCGCGCTGGGCCACGCCCATCAGGGTGCCGGCGGTGTCGAACATGTGCACAAAGAGGAAGGCCAGCACCACGCTGATCATGCTGACGTTGAACACGCCGGCGACGTTCATGGCCATGAAGGTCGGCGCCAGACTCGGCGGCGTCGACATGATCCCTTCGTAGTGCACGATGCCCAGGCCCCAACCGGCGAGGGTCACGGTGATGATGCTGATGAGGATCGCGCCGAATACACGGTGATAGCTGAGGATTGCAATCATCAGGAAGCAGATGGCCGCTAGCAGCGGGCCGGGTTCACGCAGGGAGCCGAGTTTGATCAGCGTCGCCGGACTGTCGACGACGATGCCTGCGGTTTTCAGACCGATCAGGCCGAGGAACAGACCGACACCGGCGCCCATCGCAAAACGCAGACTGACTGGAATACTGTTGAGCAGCCACTCGCGAATCCGTGAGAAGGTCAGGATCATGAACAACACGCCCGAGACAAACACCGCACCGAGCGCGGTTTCCCAGTTGTAGCCCATGGTGCCGACCACGGTGTAGGTGAAGAACGCGTTGAGGCCCATGCCCGGCGCCAAACCCACCGGCCAGTTGGCGTAGAGGCCCATCAACAGGCAGCCCAATGCAGCGGCGATACAGGTGGCGACGAAGGCTGCACCGTGATCGATCCCGGCATCGGCCATGATGTTCGGGTTGACGAAGATGATGTAGGCCATGGTAATGAAGGTTGTCAGACCGGCAATCAGCTCGGTCTTCACCGTGGTGCCATGCAAGCTGAGTTTAAACAGACGTTCCAGCAAGCCACTGCGTAATGGTGGCGAGAGGTCCAGCGTCGATGCTTCGGATTTGCGGCTTTCCACAGCGAGTACTCCTCAAGAGTTTTATTGTTATTTCCAGGGCCGGACCCATGAGGGGTGGCAGCGGCCCTTTGAGGCATACGCGAATTTGTTGACCATGCGGTCAGGAACTCGCACGCTGTGGATTATGCTTTTGTGTACAAATAAAGCAAATATTGTTTTTGGTTTTGTTTACGAAAGTTCCGTCGATAGCGATATATCGCCTGTACTGGCCCCTTCGCGAGCAGGCTCGCTCCCACATTTGAAATGCGATCCCCTGTGGGAGCGAGCCTGCTCGCGAAGAGGGCGCACCTGTCAGTCGAGATGTGTCTGACTGTTCCCCAATGCCAGATTCACCGCCAACCAGCCATTCACCGCCGCTTCCCCAGCCTCGGCGAACACCCGCTCCAGCAACTTCACCTGCTCACGCCGCAAAGCCTGCTCAAACTTCGCGCCTTCCGCCGTCAACTCCAGCAGACGCTTACGCTTGTCGGCCTCGGACGCCACGCTGTCCACCAAATGCATTTCCTGCAACTGCCGCAACGGCATGTTCAGCGCCTGCTTGCTCACACCGAGCAATGCCAACAACTCCTTCACGCTCAAGTTCGGGTACCGCGCGATGAAAAACACAATGCGTTGATGCACTCGGGAGAGGCCGCGCCGCTCGAGCATTTCATCAGCCTTGGCGGTGAACGCCTGATAGCCGAAGAAAAAAGCTTCCATCGCCTGTTGCTGACTGGATGGGTTTTTAAGGTCAAGCATGTTGACGTACTCGCTCAAGCTGTCGTAATTTCAGTCAACCAGTTTGACTCATATTTCACACGCCTCGCTACCGGTGACTTCCATGGCTTTTTCCGAACGTGTCTCGCGCCTTAAAAGTTCTTTGATTCGTGAAATCCTTGCCGCCGCCCAGCGCCCGGAAGTCATGTCGTTTGCGGGCGGCTTGCCCGCCGAAGCCATGTTGCCGAAGGTCGAGTGGGCCGACATGCCGCTGTCGCTCGGCCAATATGGCATGAGCGAAGGCGAGCCGGCGTTGCGTGAAGCGTTGGCGGCGGAGGCGAGGGCGCTTGGGCTGGAATGTCAGGCGAGTCAGGTTCTGGTGGTCAGCGGTTCCCAGCAAACCCTCGATCTGGCGGCCAAGCTGTATATCGACAAGGGCACGGAGATTTTGCTGGAAGCGCCGACCTATCTCGCCGCGCTGCAAATCTTTCAGTTGTTCGGTGCTGATTGCCTGACCGTGCCGCAAGAGTCCGATGGCCCCAACCTCGCGCAATTGCGCGAGCGTCTGGAGCAACATCGTCCGGCGTTCATCTACTTGATCCCGACCTTCCAGAACCCGTCAGCCGTGCGCTACAGCGAAGCCAAACGCGCAGCGGTCGCGGCGTTGCTCGATGAATTCGGCGTCACCCTGATCGAAGACGAACCCTACCGCGAACTGACTTTCGATGGCGGCAGCGCCAAACCGATTGCCGGTCGACTGAAAAAATCCAGCTGGATCTACACCGGTACCGTATCGAAAACCCTGCTGCCGGGTCTGCGCGTTGGCTATCTGATCGCCAGTCCCGATCTGTTTCCGCACTTGCTCAAACTCAAGCAATCGGCGGATCTGCACACCAATCGCATCGGTCAATGGCAGGCGTTGCAGTGGATCGGTAATGACAAGTATCAGCAGCATTTGAGTGAGTTGCGCGGTTTCTATCGACAGCGGCGGGATGCCTTCCAGGCGGCGCTGGAAACACATTTTTCTGATCTGGCGGATTGGAACACGCCACAGGGCGGGCTGTTTTTCTGGCTGACGCTGAAGCAACCGCTGGACACGCGAACGTTGCTCAACGAGGCGTTGGCCAATGATGTGGCGTTTATGCCGGGGGAGCCGTTCTTTCCAGAACCGGATAACCATCATGGGCACTTGCGCTTGAATTTCAGCCACATTGATCCGTCGCGGCTGGATGAAGGATTGAAGCGATTGGCGGCGGTGGTGCGTCAGGCGCAGCTGGATAAGGCTGCCTGAAAACAAATAAACCGGCTCACAGGCCGGTTTATTTTTGACTGGGATTCGTGGTGACTGAGAGGGCCTCTTCGCGAGCAGGCTCGCTCCCACAGTGGAAATGCATTCCAAAGGTGGGAAGGGGCCATCAGCCCCAATACAGAAACATCAGACCGCCGCGAAGCGCTTATCCAGATAATCAATGATCACCTTGGACTCATACATCCAGGTCGTCTGCCCATTCTCTTCAATCCGCAGGCAAGGCACCTTGATCCGGCCGCCCTGATCCAGCAGGGCCTGACGATCCTGTTCATTGTTCTTCGCATCCTTCAGCGTCACCGGCACATTCAAACGACGCAAGGTGCGGCGGGTTTTCACGCAGAACGGGCAGGCGTGGAACTGATACAAGGTCAGGTCTTTTGCAGCTGCATCCACCTGAGCCTGAGCAGCGGCGGGGCGCTTTTTCTTGCCCGGACGGGTGATGAAGTCGATGAAGATAACCAGTTGGCCGAGGCCGACACGAAGCGCTTTGACGAACACGTTGAAGCCTCACGGTGCATATTGAGAAAGGCGCGCAGCTTACCCGATTTTTCACGGACGAAAAAAAACCGGCGATGAATGCCGGTTTTCTTCGTGGCGCAAATTACTTGATCAGGCTGAGAAACTCGCTGCGAGTCGCGGCGTTTTCACGGAACTCACCGAGCATCACCGAGGTGATCATCGACGAATTCTGCTTCTCGACACCGCGCATCATCATGCACATGTGCTTGGCCTCGATCACCACGGCTACGCCCAGCGCGCCGGTGACTTGTTGCACTGCATCGGCGATCTGACGGCTGAGGTTTTCCTGAATCTGCAGACGGCGGGCGTACATGTCGACGATCCGCGCGACCTTCGACAGGCCCAGCACTTTGCCGCTCGGGATGTACGCAACGTGCGCCTTGCCGATGAACGGCAGCAGGTGGTGTTCGCACAACGAGTACAACTCGATGTCCTTGACCAGCACCATTTCGCTGTTGTCGGAGCTGAACAGGGCACCGTTGGTAACCTCTTCGAGCGTCTGTTCATAACCGCGGCAGAGGTACTGCATGGCTTTGGCGGCACGCTTTGGCGTGTCGAGCAGGCCCTCGCGGGACACGTCCTCGCCCAATTGGCCGAGAATCGCGGTGTAATTCTGTTCCAGGGACATGAAACTACCTGTGGGGATTTTCGCAAAGGGCAAGGGTACGGTGGCGGACACAACCCTGCAAGTTCGGTGTAACGCGATTATTCGTCGCGGCCTTCCATCATGGTGCGTTTGAGCATCACGTAAACCGCGCCGGCACCACCGTGTTTCGCCTGGCATGAGCAGAAACCCAGCACTTGGGCATGCTGGCGCAACCAGGTGTTGACGTGGCTTTTGATCATCGGCCGCTTGCCGTCCAGGCGCACGGCCTTGCCGTGGGTGACGCGTACGCAGCGGATTTCGAATTTGGTCGCTTCGGCGAGAAACGCCCAGAGGGTTTCGCGGGCCTTTTCCACGCTCATGCCGTGCAGGTCGAGGCTGCCTTCGAACGGAATCTGGCCGACCTTGAGCTTGCGCATCTGACTTTCCTGCACGCCGTCGCGGGCCCACATCAACTCGTCTTCCGGGCCGACGTCGATCACGAACTGATCGGACAGGCCATCAACGGTGGTGGCATCGGTGCGCACGGTGGCGGACTGGCGCAGCTTGGCAATTTGCGCGCGGTCAGCCTTGGGTTTGCCGGTGTCGGCGCGGTCGTGCTTGATCGGCTTGACGCCTTGGATCGCACTTTTGAACAGGGAAAAATCGTCGTCTTGCATGTCAGCCTCCGCGAAGGGCGGCCAGTTTACCCAAGTCGAAACAAAACGGCCCGGCAAAAAGCCAGGCCGGTGAGTCAGTCGTGTTTTTTCATCAGGTGCGGGGACATGTTCAGTTCCCGCGATTGCCGTGCGCGACGGCGGCAGCGGCGCCACAGGGCGACACCGAAATACAGAAACAGCAAGCCGACCGCCAGAATGATCGCCGAGCCCATCGGCGTAGCGTTCAAGTCACCGAGTGCCGGTGGGCGCCCGAGCAGGCTGGCCGCCCCGGCCATCGCCAGCAGCACGCCGAACGTCGCCAGAATGGCCGCGATCGCCGCGCCGAATCGAAATCGCCAGTTGCTTTGGCCTTTGGGCCGCAAGCGGCGTGCGTCAAATCCATCGGATAACTTCATTCCGACCTTCCTCAATGGGTATCGGCCCTTCGACCGGGAGTTGACCGGGTTGTTCCTGAGGCTATGGCATTTGCGGCAAATGAGAGGACTTTGCGGATGAGCGGCGTGCTGAGCCGCTCATCAGAGCAGATCAGATCAGGTCTTGAGTCAGTGCGAGGGTGGCAAAGTTATCCGCCATGATCGCCATTTCAGCTTCCTGCACGACTGCGGCGCTGAGCACACGGCCTTTGAATGGCAGGTCGCGGGTGGCGCAGGCGTCTTCTACCAACGTGCAACGGAAGCCCAGGTTCTTCGCCGCGCGCACCGTGGTGCTGACACTGGAGTGGCTCATGAAACCGCAGACGATCAAGTCCAGCGAGCCAAGGTTTTGCAAACGATCGAGCAACTCGGTGCCATGGAACGCGCTCGGCAGCAGTTTGCCGATAATGGTTTCATCACCTTGTGGCTCCAGGCCCGGGATGAACTCGCCGCGCTCGCCCTGCGGGTCGAACAGGCCACCGACGGTGCCGAGATGACGCACGTGCACGATCGGCCGACCGGCTGCACGGGCTGCGGCAACCACTTGTTTGATGTTCGCGACGGCCGCGTCCATGCCGCTCAGGGCCAGGGGGCCACTGAGGTATTCTTTCTGGGCATCGATGATGACCACGGTGGCATGGCTCAGTGTGGCCGCTGCGTAACCGCGACCGCTGAGTTGAAACATCGTTTTTGGAACGGACATTCTGGGGCTCCTTGGGGTGGGGCTTTTGCGACATTGTCCTCTGGCTGAGCGGTTCTGTGAATCGCTACCATCGTAGGCACCGTCGTTACTGGCCTGCAGCCTTGTCAAGTTACACGTTCTGTTCAATAGCTGATGCAAAAAACAGAAAACTCCTACCGTCGGGGCTATGTTTTTCCTGCGTCGTCGTCACGCGTTTTGGCTGGTAGAATCGCCAGTCGTTTTTTCTGGAGTTCTGCCCCGTGATCACTTCCCGACTTCGTACCCTGCGCGACCACATCCGTTGGGCCGTCAGCCGCTTCCATGGGGAGGATCTGTTTTTCGGCCATGGCACCGACAATGCCTGGGACGAAGCCCGGCAACTGGTGCTCGGCGCGTTGCACCTGCCGTGGGAAATCGCCGACAGCTATCTCGATTGCGCGCTGGAAGACGACGAACTGGTCAACCTGCAACGCCTGCTCAAGCGCCGCATCGAAGAACGTATTCCCACCGCTTACCTGTTGGGTGAAGCGTGGTTCTGCGGCATGTCGTTTATCGTCGATGAGCGTGTGTTGATCCCGCGTTCGCCGATTGGCGAATTGATCGAAAACCACTTCGCCCCGTGGATCGGCACCGAACCTGCGCGGATTCTCGACCTGTGCACCGGCTCCGGTTGCATCGGCATCGCCTGTGCCTACGAGTTCCAGAACGCCGAAGTGGTGCTGGCGGATCTGTCGTTCGAAGCGCTGGAAGTGGCCAACCAGAATATCGAGCGCCATGGCGTTGATGAGCGCGTCTATACCGTTCAGGGTGATGGTTTCGATGGTTTGCCGGGTCAGCGCTTCGACCTGATCGTGTCGAACCCGCCCTATGTGGATGCGGAAGATTTCGCTGACATGCCGGACGAGTATCAGCATGAGCCTGAGCTGGGTCTGGCGTGTGGCGATGATGGTTTGAATCTGGTTCGGCGGATGCTGGCTGAAGCCGCGGATCACCTGACCGAGAAGGGCTTGCTGATTGTCGAAGTGGGCAACAGCCAGGTGCACGTTGACGCGCTGTACCCGGAAGTCGATTTTGCCTGGCTCGAATTCGAGCGTGGTGGGCATGGGGTGTTCATGCTGACGGCGGAACAGTGCCGCGATCATCAAGCCCTGTTCGCTTCCCGCATCTAATCGAGACGGATCGTTCCCACGCTCTGCGTGGGAATGCCTCAATGGACGCTCTGCGTCCGCTGTTGGGACGCGGAGCGTCCCCGGCTGCATTCCCACGCGGAGCGTGGGAACGATCAAGCAGGGTTGGTGTACGACACAAATCCTGTGGGAGCGAGCCTGCTCGCGAATGGCCGCGACGCGGTCTCAAGCCATCAACGGTGCGTAGCAATCCAGATCAACAGCCCCGCCTGAAACACCGCAAACGCCACCAGACACGTAATCGTGAAGCGCAACCCGGCGTCTTCACGCTTGAACTTGCTGACTTTGTCTTCCTGCTTCTTCAGCTTCACTTCCTGCTCGGCCAGATTCTGTTCGGCCTGTTGAAGCATTTGCGCCGCTTCAAGAATCTCGACGATCTGCAGCTTCTCGCTGTTCCAGTCACCGAGCAAATCGCCAACCTGCACTTCCTTGACGCTGCCCTTCAAATGCTGGGCATCGGCGTACACCACATCAAAACCATGCACACGCAGGAAATGATCGCGGCGCAGACGCGTGTCTTCGTTCAGCGCGTCCTTGTTGTTCAAGTCCATGCCGTCGACGGTGTAGGTCGGCCAGCGCTTTTTCGCCCAATTGATGCCTTGCGCGGCCATGTAACGGCCGATGCCACGGTTCATCGGTTCGATCTGCAGGCCGCTGTCCGGGCCGAAGTGCACACGCTTGGTGGTGTGATCAACCCACACATCCAGCTGATTCTGCTCTTTGCGCACACGCTGACCGGGTAGTTTGATCGCCATGCGCATCAGGCTTTTTTCTTTGCTGCTGCGCTCGGCATAGCCGAACTCGACGAAGCGCAAGGGGCGGCCGCCGGTGTTGCGGTCGGTTTGCAGCGGGGCCAGGCGGAGCATCTTGTGGTGCTCGACGTGGACATCCGCCCACGGCAGCTCGACCGCTGGCGGTGCGTCTTTTTCAGCGGTGGTGTCGGGTGAAGTCTGGGTATCAGTCATAACGGCGAGATCCTGTCCAAGCCCTGCTTGCCGCCAGCCATTGCGCTGGCGACAAAGGCTTATCGGCCGTTTTTTGCAGGACTAGAGGGCAAACAACGGTTAACTGGCGCGAAGTCCGTCAATAAATTCGATGATTTTGCTGCCCAGTTCCGCAGCCAGCGGCAAATTAGGATCCTTGTACGAAGCCAATTGCCGCTTCATATCGTTGTGCACGATGCGCATGACGTGGTTCATGCCTTCGATCACCACCAGATCGGCGTCCGGTTTGACGGCTTTGAGGCGTTTCGCGTCCTCGGTACCGACCTGAATGTCGTTGCTGCCCTGAACAATCAGCGCCGGCATCTTCAGTTGCGCGAAGGCTTTTGCCGGATCCTGACGGAACAGTGAAATCAGATACGGCTGCACACTCGGGCGGAAAATCACCTGCAACGGCTGCGGCACATTGTCATCGGTGTGACCGGCCTTGAGGCTGTCGAGCAGTTCGTTACTGCGCAGCATCAGCGGTGGCGGCAGGCTGCGGGCCAATTGCTCGCGGATCACCTGATCGACCGGTCGGGCACTGCCGGACAGAGAAATCACCGCCGCCGCATCGACTTTCGGCGCAGCGAGGCTGGCAATCAGCGCGCCTTCACTGTGGCCGAGCAGGATCAGTTTGCCGAAACGCGGATCGGCCTTGAGCTTCTGCCCCCATGCCACCGCATCCGCGGCGTAGGCTTCTATCGACAAATTGCGCTCATCCGGCGTCGCCGCCAGGCTCGCGGCCACCCCGCGTTTGTCATAACGCACGCTGGCGATATTGTGTTTAGCCAGCACCCAGGCCAAGCGCTTGAGGCTATCGTTGCGCCCGCCGTCGGGGTTGTTTCCGTCACGGTCTGTAGGACCCGAGCCAGAAATAATCAGGACAACCGGCACCGGGTTGTCAGATTTTGGCAGCAGCAGCGAACCGAAAAGTTCGCCGGTGCCGGTATCCAAAGTAACCGGGCGTTGTAGGACCGTCGCTTGGGCAAAGCCCGTAAAGAGGGTAAGACTCAAGATCAAAACTCGCAGCATCATCACGCCATCATTCGCCAAGGTGCCGGTTGGACTCGCCAGCACCACTAAGGTTCGAGGATGAACTACTCGGTTAGCCTGCGTATACTGGCGCGCATCACGAATTTGGGTTTGATTTCACGGAGCGTCCTGCATGTCCGGCAATACCTACGGCAAGTTGTTCACTGTCACCACCGCTGGCGAAAGCCATGGTCCGGCGTTGGTCGCGATTGTCGACGGCTGCCCACCGGGCCTGGAGATCTCCCTCGAAGACCTGCAGCGCGACCTCGATCGGCGCAAGCCGGGCACCAGCCGCCACACCACCCAGCGTCAGGAAGCCGACGAAGTCGAAATCCTTTCCGGCGTGTTCGAAGGACGCACCACCGGTTGCTCGATCGGCCTGCTGATCCGCAACACCGACCAGAAGTCCAAGGACTACTCGGCGATCAAGGATCTATTCCGCCCGGCCCACGCCGACTACACCTATCACCACAAATACGGTGAGCGCGACTACCGTGGCGGTGGCCGCAGCTCGGCGCGCGAAACCGCGATGCGCGTGGCGGCGGGCGCGATTGCCAAAAAGTATCTGGCCAGCCAAGGCATCGTCATTCGTGGCTACATGAGCCAGCTCGGCCCGATCGAAATCCCGTTCAAGACCTGGGATTCGGTGGAGGAGAATGCCTTCTTCAGCCCCGATCCAGACAAAGTCCCGGAGCTGGAAGCCTACATGGATCAGTTGCGTCGCGACCAAGACTCGGTCGGCGCGAAAATCACCGTCGTCGCCGAAGGCGTGATGCCGGGTCTGGGCGAGCCGATTTTCGACCGCCTCGACGCTGAGCTGGCTCATGCGCTGATGAGCATCAACGCCGTCAAAGGCGTGGAAATCGGCGCCGGTTTTGCGTCGGTCGCTCAACGCGGCACCGAACACCGCGATGAAATGACCCCGGAAGGTTTCCTCAGCAACAACGCGGGCGGCATCCTCGGCGGTATCTCCTCCGGTCAGCCGATCGTTGCGCATCTGGCGTTGAAGCCGACTTCCAGCATCACCACCCCGGGCCGTTCGATCGACATCCACGGCAACCCGGTCGATGTCATCACCAAGGGCCGTCACGACCCGTGCGTGGGCATCCGCGCCACGCCGATAGCCGAAGCGATGATGGCCATCGTGCTGATGGATCACCTGCTGCGTCACCGTGGCCAGAACGCCGATGTGCGCGTGAGCACGCCGGTGCTGGGCCAGCTTTGATGGCGGGCTCTAAAGCCGTCGCGGCATAACCGTGGCGGCGCTCCCTTACTGGCGGCTGTCCAGTTTCTATCTGTTCTATTTCGCCTTGCTCGGTTCGACAGCGCCGTTTCTGGCGCTGTACTTCGATCACCTCGGCTTCAGTCCGGCGCGGATCGGTGAGCTGGTCGCCATCCCGATGCTGATGCGCTGCGTGGCGCCGAACATCTGGGGCTGGCTCGGCGATTACACCGGCAAACGCCTGGCCATCGTGCGCTTTGGCGCGGTGTGCACGCTGCTGACCTTCTCGTTGATTTTCGTCAGCAAGACCTACGCCTGGCTGGCGATGGTCATGGCGCTGCACGCATTCTTCTGGCATGCGGTGCTGCCGCAATTCGAAGTCATCACCCTGGCGCATTTGCAGGGGCAGACCTCGCGTTACAGCCAGATTCGCCTGTGGGGCTCGATCGGTTTCATCATCACCGTGGTCGCGCTCGGCCGGTTGTTCGAATGGCTCAGCCTCGATATCTACCCGGCGGCGCTGGTGCTGATCATGGCCGGCATCGTCCTCAGCAGTCTGTGGGTGCCGAATGCGCAACCGCCGCAGGGCAATCGGCCGAACGACGAGGGCTTCCTCAAGCAACTGCGCAATCCCGGCGTGCTGGCGTTTTACGCTTGTGTCGCGCTGATGCAGATGAGCCACGGCCCGTATTACACCTTTCTGACCTTGCACCTTGAACGACTCGGCTACACACGCGGCACCATCGGCATGCTCTGGGCCGTGGGTGTGGTCGCCGAAGTGCTGATGTTCATGGCGATGAGCCGGATTCTTGCGCGGTTTTCCCTGCGTCGGGTACTGATGGCGAGTTTTCTGCTGGCGGCGCTGCGCTGGTTGCTGCTAGGTTCGTTCGCCGAGTTTCTCTGGGTGTTGCTGTTCGCGCAGATTCTGCACGCAGCAACCTTCGGTAGCTTTCACGCCGCTGCCATCGCGTTCGTGCAACGTAGCTTCGGCGCGCGCCAGCAAGGGCAGGGCCAGGCGCTGTACGCCGCACTGGCCGGCACCGGCGGTGCGCTCGGCGCGTTGTATTCCGGTTACAGCTGGAATGCCCTCGGCGCGACATTGACCTTTAGTATTGCCAGTCTCGCGGCGCTCGCTGCTGCCGTTATCATTGCCACACGTATGCAAGAGGACAGGCCATGAGCCTTACGCGTGAACAACTCGCCCAGCAAATCGTCGACGCCGGGCGTTTTCTTTATGGTCGCGGCTGGTCGCCGGCCACCAGCAGCAACTATTCGACGCGCCTGTCGCCGAGCGAAGCGCTGCTGACCGTGTCGGGCAAGCACAAAGGCCAGTTGGGTCTGGACGATGTGCTCGCCACCGACCTGTCGGGCAACAGTCTGGAACCGGGTAAAAAGCCGTCCGCGGAAACCCTGCTGCACACTCAGCTGTATAGCTGGCGGCCGGAGATCGGCGCAGTGCTGCACACCCATTCGGTCAACGCCACGGTGCTGTCGCGCCTGACCCCGCAAGACTTTATCGAGTTCGAAGACTACGAACTGCAGAAAGCCTTCAGCGGCATCTCGACTCACGAATCACGGGTGCGCGTGCCGATTTTCGACAACGATCAGGACATTGCGCGCCTCGCCGCCAAGGTGCAGCCTTGGCTCGACGCCCATCCTGATTGCGTCGGTTATCTGATTCGCGGTCACGGCCTCTACACCTGGGGCGCGCAGATGAGCGACGCGCTGCGGCAGATCGAGGCCTTTGAATTTCTGTTTGAATGCGAGTTGAAAACCCGCAGCGTTATGAACCGCCAAGGCTGACTTCACCAGAAGTAGCCCATTTGCCTGATGAAATGCTGTGCCCGACCGGTCTGCAAGAACCGGACGGCAAGGCCGATACCGAGGAATTGCCCCAATGAGCAGCCTGTCCGTCTATCACGTTTCCAGCCCCGACATTCCGAACAAGGTGCTGACCCATTTCGAAGACATCGCCTCGACCCTGGCCGAGCAGGGCGTGCGCTTCGACCGCTGGCAAGCCGCCGCAAAGATTCAGCCCGGCGCCACCCAGGAAGAAGTGATCAGCGCCTATCAAGAGCAGATCGACCAACTGATGACCGAGCGCGGTTACATCACCGTCGACGTGATCAGCCTGAACAGCGATCACCCGCAAAAAGCCGAATTGCGCGCCAAGTTTCTCGAAGAGCACCGTCATGGCGAAGACGAAGTCAGATTTTTCGTCGCCGGCCGTGGCCTGTTTACCTTGCACATCGACGATTATGTCTACGCCGTACTGTGCGAGAAGAACGATTTGATCTCGGTTCCGGCCGGCACCAAACACTGGTTCGACATGGGCGAGCATCCGCACTTTGTCGCGATCCGTCTGTTCAACAACCCGGAAGGCTGGGTTGCCAACTTCACCGGCGAAGACATCGCCGACCGCTTTCCGCGTCTGGAGGACTGATTCGATGTCGATCAAAGCCATCGTCACTGACATCGAAGGCACCACCAGCGCGGTGAGTTTCGTCTTCGACGTGCTGTTTCCGTATGCCGCTAAACACCTGCCGGAATTTGTCCGCCAGAACGCCGAGCGCCCCGATGTGGCCGAGCAACTGGAGGCTGTGCGCCGTGACAGCAATGCGCCGCAGGCCGATGTTGAACGGATTGTTGAAATTCTCTTGAGCTGGATCGAGGAAGATCGCAAAGCCACGCCACTCAAGGCCTTGCAAGGCATGGTCTGGGCCCAGGGTTATCACGCCGGGCAGTTGAAGGGGCATGTTTACCCGGACGCGGTTGAAGCGCTGCAACGCTGGCATGCGGCGGGTTATCAACTGTTTGTGTATTCGTCGGGGTCGATTCAGGCGCAGAAGCTGATTTTCGGCTGCTCGGAGGCGGGGGATCTGACACCGCTGTTCAGTGGTTACTTCGACACGACGTCGGGGCCCAAGCGTGAGGTGCAGTCGTACACCAATATTCAGCAAGCCATCGGCGTTGAACCGCAGGAGATCCTGTTTCTTTCGGACATCGTTGAAGAGCTAGACGCTGCTCAAGCAGCCGGCCTGCAAACCTGCGGTCTGGCCCGTGAAGGCGGGGAGCTGGGGAGCCACCTCACCGTCGACACGTTCACCGGCATCGACCCCGAGGCCTTCTGATCTCACCGATCTAGTGTGGGAGCGAGCCTGCTCGCGAAAGCGTCCGTTCAGCCAGCATTTTCAGTGGATGACACACCCTACTCGCGAGCAGGCTCGCTCCCACAGGGTTTTGCATCAGGCACAAAAAAACAGGCCGTGAAGCGAAAGCTCCACGGCCTGTTTTGTTTAAAGCGCTTTAAAAATTACAGCGAGTGATACGTCGGCAGGGCAAAACGCTGCTGGCTCTGCAGCATGGCAATTTGCGGCAGTTCACTGGCTTGTTCAGCCAGGTCGCGGCGAATTGCACTGATCGCCCACGACAGTTGGTCGCCGGCATGCAGTTGTTGATAAGTCAGTGCGCGCTTAAACACTTTGCCGTCGCTGCTGCGCAGAGTCAGCAGAATCCCGCCATCGGGACGTGGCGCAGTGGTGACGTCGAAGTTGGAGAACAGGGAGGTAAATTTTTCTTGGATCAGGCTCATGTCTATCAGCTCCGTATGCACTTGAATGGCAAGCATGCAGAGGAGGTTGCAGCGATTGTGCCAGCATTTGAAAATAATAAAATCCTTATAAATCAATAAGTTAAAAACTATGAAAATTCAAGTCGTCGTGCAAACTGCATGAATGGCCATCGTGCATCCTGCATTTTGCGGGATCGTTATCGAAACAACGGAACCAATCGCTTACCCGATGATCACCGCCACCGTCGGCCGATCAGCGGATACAAAACATTGCAAAAACCGCGTGTACAGCCCGAGAAGCGCTGACGTATTTTCGATCTCGACCCGCGCTTGAGTGCGCTGGTTGCTTCAAGCAAGCCCGAAAAATAAAAACATCGACCTGCACGCCAAGGTCGGACGGGGAGCTTTCATGAGCCACGCGCCAAGCGACACGATTACCTGGGGCATGATGCTCCGCAAACTGCCGATGATTGCCAAAGCCATTCCGCGAGTGGTCAAGGGCATGAAGGTGGCCAACGTCACGGATCCGACTCAAAGCTGTGGCCTTGGCTGGACATTCGAACAAGCGACGCTGCGCAATCCCGAGGGCCCGGCGTTACTGCAGGGCGATGTGCGGCTGACCTATGCGCAGGTCAACCAGTGGGCCAACCGCATCGCGCACTATCTGAACGGGCAGGGCATCGGCAAGGGCGATGTAGTCGCGGTGTTTATTGAAAACCGCCCGGAATTGCTGGTGACCATTCTGGCGCTGGCCAAGGTCGGCGCGGTCAGCGCGCTGCTCAATACCTCGCAGACGCGCGACACGCTGATCCACAGTGTGAATCTGGTGGCGCCGGTGGCGATTGTGGTCGGCGAAGAACTGCTTCCGGCTTATGCGGCGATTCGCGAGCAAGTGGCGATTACCGCGCCGCGCACCTGGTTTGTCGCCGATCAGGACACCTATAGCCATCCGGGCATTGCGCCCGAAGGCTACGTCAATCTGATCAGCGCCAGTGCCGATGCCTCCAGCGAGAATCCGTCGAGCAGTCAGCGGGTGTTTTTCGACGATCCGTGTTTCTACATTTACACCTCCGGCACCACCGGCCTGCCCAAGGCCGGGGTGTTCAAACATGGCCGCTGGATGCGCAGTTCTGCCAGTTTCGGCATGATCGCCCTCAATATGGGCCCCGACGATGTCGTCTATTGCACCTTGCCGCTGTACCACGCCACCGGTCTCTGCGTGTGCTGGGGCTCGGCAGTCAACGGCGCCTCAGGCTTCGCAATTCGCCGCAAATTCAGCGCCAGCCAGTTCTGGAACGATGTGCGCCGTTATCGCGCGACCACGATCGGCTATGTCGGCGAGTTGTGCCGTTATCTGGTCGATCAACCGGCCAGCGCCGATGACAACCGCCACGACGTGCGCAAAATGATTGGTAACGGCTTGCGCCCGGGCGCCTGGGCCGAGTTCAAGACCCGTTTCGCCGTCGACCACATCTGTGAGCTGTACGCGGCGAGCGACGGCAACATCGGCTTCACTAACATTCTCAACTTCGACAACACCATCGGTTTTTCGCTGATGGCCTGGGAGTTGGTGGCTTACGACCATGACAGCGGTGAGCCGCTGCGCAGCACCGACGGTTTCATGCGCAAGGTCGGCAGGGGCGAGCAGGGCCTGTTGCTGGCGCGGATCGACGAGAAGGCACCGCTGGACGGTTACACCGATCCGCAAAAAACCGCCAAAGTTGTCCTTCACGACGTGTTTAGCAAAGGCGATCGTTTTTTCAACACTGGCGATCTGCTGCGCAACATCGGTTTTGGTCACGCGCAATTTGTTGATCGCCTCGGTGACACCTATCGCTGGAAGGGCGAAAACGTCTCGACCACTGAAGTCGAAAACCTGCTGCTGCAACATCCGCACATCTCCGAGGCGGTGGCGTATGGCGTGGAGATCCGCAATACCAACGGCCGCGCCGGCATGGCGGCAATTACGCCGGCGGAATCCCTCGCGACCCTGGATTTCGCCGAGTTGCTGACCTTCGCCCGCGAACGTATGCCGGCCTACGCGGTGCCGTTGTTCCTGCGGGTGAAGGTGAAAATGGAAACCACCGGGACCTTCAAATACCAGAAAACCCGACTGAAAAATGAAGGTTTCGACCCTGGCCAGACGGGCGATGATCCGATCTACGCATGGCTGCCTGGCACGCAGACTTACGTTCGGGTCACCGACGAGGTGCTGGCGGAAATTCATCAAGGCAAACATCGTTATTGAATCTGGCTATGAGCCGGCTTGAGAAAAAGGGGGTGACAGCCACCGTCTCGCTCGGGAAACTGTCGGCTTTCCGATTGACCGAAAGTGGAGTTGCCCCATGTCCGACCAAAGCCGCCAGATGACCCCTGAAGAAGCTGCCGAATTCACCGAGCAGGTTTTCAACAAGGCGCGCGACGGTGATGCCGAGATGCTCGATCGCCTGGTCACCGCCGGTTTGCCGGTCAACCTGAAAAACAGCAAGGGTGACACGCTGCTGATGCTGGCCAGTTACTACGGCCATGTCGATGCGGTGAACGTACTGCTTAAACACAAGGCTGACCCGGAAATGCGCAATGGCAACGGCCAGAGCCCGATTGCCGGTGCGGCGTTCAAAGGCGATCTGGCGGTGGTCACGGCGTTGGTCGAGGCGGGCGCCGAGATTGAAGGCTCGTCGTTCGATGGACGTACGGCGCTGATGATGGCGGCGATGTTCAACCGTGTTGAAATCGTTGATTACCTGATCAGCAAAGGCGCCAACGCGCAAGCCAAGGACGCCAACGGCGTGACGGCGCTGGACGCGGCCCGCACCATGGGCGCGGTCGACACCACCGCACAGCTGGAAAAACTGTTGGGTTGATAAGATCAGAAGGTCGCAGCCTGCGGCAGTTCCTGCACGGATCCCTTGTAGGTGCTGCCGCGGGCTGCGATCTTTTGCTTTGTGCGCTATCCTCCGCGCCCTCGAAATTCACCTGCCACAGGATCCGCCCTCATGAAAGCCGCACTCGCCGAACTCATCAGCAAAATCAGCTCCGGCTGCATGGGCGAGGACGAGATCCTGAAAGTCGCCGACGAAGCGGCGCAGGCCTACGCCGATGCTGATGCCTTTCTGACCGCCAACCCCGACATCAACTACGACGAGACCTTCCCGATTCCGCTGGGCGAGTGGGTCGTGGTCGGCAGCCTGCCGGAAACCGTGCTGTTCCAGGCAGACACCTATGTCGACCTGTTCGCGCAGATCGTCGCCTCGTTTGGCCCAGGTGTGGATTTCAACCTCAAGCCCAAGCAATTGGCCAAGACCGAAGCCCTGACTGCACTCAACCGCATCCAGGTGCAGATGAGCAGCATGAACAAGGAAAACGGCGGCTACACGCTGATGAACTTCAGCCAGTTGCTCGACGACGAACTGCAGATGGTTTTGGTCTACGGCAACGACGTGCCTCGCGTACTGGAGTTGTGCGCCGAGGTCGGCATCGCCGCCGCTCCTTCGCTGGAAGCCTTGAAGATCGCCGTTCACGTCTGAACGCAATAAAAGGGAACCCTGCGCGCGACCGTCTATCCTAAAAGTGCATGCCACTATTCTGGAGCGACACCATGGGTTCCACGTTCAACGGTCTGATTGGCCTGATCATTCTTGCCCTCGACATCTGGGCCATCATCAATGTGCTGAAAAGCGGCGCCACCACCGGGATGAAAATCGTCTGGGTACTGCTGATCATCCTCCTGCCAGTGCTGGGCCTGATCATCTGGGCGATCGCCGGACCGCGCGGCAACGTGCGGATCTGAATCAGCTAACACCGCAATACCCCCTGTAGGAGCTGCCGAAGGCTGCGATCTTTTGATCTTGCTTTTAAAAATCAACGTCAAAAGATCGCAGCCTTCGGCAGCTCCTGCAAGGATTGTGGTTTGCCGATGAAGTGAGGTTCGACCTGTCATCTTCGGCAACGTAGAATGCGCGCCTTTCCCGGGCAATCGTCCCCACGATTGACGCCCGCGCATTCACCGGAGCACTTCACCATGACCGTTACCAAAACCAGCGAGTACCTGGAAACCCTCTACGAAGGCTACGGCCAGCGTTTTCGCATGGAAAAACTGCTGCACGAAGTGCGCACCGAACACCAGCACCTGGTGATCTTCCAGAACCCGCGCATGGGCCGTGTCATGGCGCTGGACGGCGTGATTCAGACCACCGAAGCCGACGAATTCATCTACCACGAAATGCTCACCCACGTGCCGATCCTCGCCCACGGCAGCGCCAAGCGCGTGTTGATCATCGGCGGTGGTGACGGCGGCATGCTCCGTGAAGTGACCAAACACGCCGGCGTCGAGCACATCACCATGGTCGAGATCGACGGCACCGTGGTCGACATGTGCAAAGAGTTCCTGCCGAACCATTCCAGCGGCGCCTACGACGATCCGCGTCTGAACCTGGTGATCGACGACGGCATGCGTTTCGTCGCCACCACCACGGAAAAGTTCGACGTGATCATCTCTGACTCCACTGACCCGATCGGCCCGGGCGAAGTGCTGTTCTCGGAAAACTTCTACCAGGCGTGCCACCGCTGCCTGAACGAGGGCGGCATCCTCGTGACCCAGAACGGCACGCCGTTCATGCAGATCGACGAAGTGAAAACCACGGCCGGTCGCCTGAACAGCCTGTTCCCGGACTGGCACTTTTATCAGGCTGCGGTGCCGACCTACATTGGCGGCTCGATGACCTTTGCCTGGGGCTCGACCAACCCGGCTTACCGCAAGCTGAGCCGTGAAACCCTGCAACAGCGCTTCATCGGCAGCGGCATCGTCACCCGCTACTACAACCCGGAAATCCACATCGGCGCGTTCGCCTTGCCGCAGTACGTGCTGCAGGCGATCAACAAGCCAAGCAACGACTAAAAGAACACTGCAACTCCCCTGTGGGAGCGAGCTTGCTCGCGAAATCGGACTGTCAGCCAACATATTTGTTGAATGAAAAACCGCTTTCGCGAGCAAGCTCGCTCCCACATTTGCTTCCCCGTGATGTAGATGTCGTTTTATTCACGTTCGTGCGCTGTAATCCTTTTGAACCAACTTTCGGCGCACCAGTCGATTTAGGTGTAAGCCCATTTGCGGGTTTGATCGAGGAGGCACCGATGCAAAAGTGGAAAGTCACTTTCGTGGACGATCATGGTGAAATTGTCGATGAGGTGTTCGAGCGCGCGGAATGCCCCAGCGACGATGAGGCCGCTCGATTGATCAAGGCACGGCTCCTGCCCGTCGCCGCCGAACTGGATCTGAACGATCTGGAAGGGCGCACCGCCGATGCTGGCGTCAAAAGCCTGAAAACCCAGAACAGCATCGAAATCCGCAGCATCACCCCAATCTGAAAATCTTCCTTCATCCGAAGCAACCAGGCCTTGGCAGCAGCTCTATCTTGGGGCTACTCTGCAAGCGAGATCAGCGAACGGATCGCTAAGGTCTGGTCTTGTCAGCTACATGCTTGTTCCCGCGTGCAACCACGTTGCCGTCGTACTTTGGCCAGAGGCCCGGGGCGGGAATACGGAAAGTCTATCCATCTATGCGAGGGGGACGATTCATGAGCACAGCCTATCAAGAAGACATCAGCAGCAATGTTCTGCGCCGCATGAAAGAAGGCGGTTTCGATTTTTCCCGATTCCATCCCATCGAGTTCTACGCGATTTTCCCGGACGAGGAGCGGGCGCGCAGGGCGGCAGGCAAATTTCGCGGTGAATCCATCAATGCCCAGGTCAGCGTGCGTGATGACGGTGCGTGGGCGCTGGAATTAAGCAAAGTGATGTACGCGACCTATGACGATATCGGCGACTTCGAGCAGGGATTCTCTGCCGTGGTTGAACCTCTGGGCGGCATTATCGAAGGCTGGGGTGTGAAACAGGAGGTGCGCAACCGCCACCGTTTGAACTGATCTCTGGTTTCATTTGTTGAACAACGGCTGACCTTCGGGTTGGCCGTTGTCATTTCCGGCGTAAGCAAAATGCTGTGGCAAAACCCTGAAACAAGAAACCGAGGCAAAAAAAAGCCACCGGAGAGGGTGGCTAAAAGGGAAGACCGATAAGGAGAGGAAACCGGTCAGGGTTACAGCGGGGCGGGCTGCCGAGGCAATCCCGATCAGTTGAGCTGGGCGCTTCGTGACGTGGTAGTCAGCGAAGTTTTGCAGCGAATGCGCGGATTATCCGCAGGCAGCGCCGGGCAGTGAAATCAACTCTGACTATGCTGGTGATAGGCGATGCAGTGCGTCGCAATGAAGCGGGGGCAATCCGGTTGGGGCATTTGCCGCACAGGAATGGTGCGGTGTCTGTAGCGTGAATATCCAACCGATTGAAATCAAAGCGTTTATGCCGATGGCACGGGCCTTGCGAAGGCCTGTAGGTCCGGGTGACAAGGAGTACGGCATGATCCGCACCTATTTTGATGAGATGTACGATGCCGGCGGCCAGGTTCGCCCGCATTATCGGGAGTTCGCCCGATGGCTGGCCGACACGCCTGACGAGCTGCTGGCTCAACGGCGACGCGAGGCCGATCTGCTGTTCCATCGCGCCGGCATTACTTTCACGCTCTATGGGGATGAGCAGGGCACCGAGCGCCTGATTCCCTTCGACACCATTCCGCGCAGCATTCCCGCCAGCGAGTGGCGGATCGTCGAGCGCGGCTGCATCCAGCGGGTCAAGGCGCTGAACATGTTTCTCGCCGACCTCTATCACGAGCAGCGCATCATCAAGGCCGGGATCATTCCTGCCGAACAGGTGCTGGCCAACGAGCAATATCAGTTGGCGATGCAAGGTCTGGATCTGCACCGCGATATCTATTCGCACATCTCCGGCGTCGATCTGGTGCGCGATGGCGACGGCACCTATTACGTGCTTGAAGACAACCTGCGCACACCGAGTGGCGTCAGCTACATGCTCGAAGACCGCAAGATGATGATGCGCCTGTTCCCGGAGCTGTTCGCCGCCCAGCGCATTGCGCCAATCGATCACTACCCGAACCTGCTGCTCGACACCCTGAAGAGCTCGAGCCCGATTGACGACCCGAGTGTGGTGGTGCTGACGCCGGGTCGCTTCAACAGTGCATTCTTCGAACACGCGTTTTTGGCGCGGGAAATGGGCGTGGAGCTGGTCGAGGGCGCGGATCTGTTCGTGCGTGATGACAAGGTCTTCATGCGCACCACCGACGGCCCGAAAGCAGTGGACGTGATCTACCGCCGGCTCGACGACGCTTTCCTCGATCCTCTGGCGTTCAACCCGGACTCAATGCTCGGCGTGCCGGGGCTGCTGTCGTCCTATCGCTCGGGCAACGTAGTACTGGCCAACGCCATCGGCACCGGTGTGGCGGACGACAAATCGGTGTATCCGTTTGTCACTGACATGATCCGTTTTTATCTCGACGAAGAACCGATCCTGAAGAACGTGCCGACCTGGCAGTGCCGCAATCCGTCTGAACTTTCCCATGTGCTGGCCAATCTTCCAGATCTGGTGGTCAAGGAAACCCAAGGCTCCGGCGGGTACGGAATGCTGGTGGGTCCGGCGTCGACGACGGCCGAAATCGACGCGTTCCGCGAGCGGATCAAGGCCAAGCCCCACGCGTATATCGCGCAACCGACGCTGTCGCTGTCGACTTGTCCGACCTTTGTCGAAAACGGCATTGCGCCGCGCCATATCGACTTGCGTCCGTTTGTCTTGTCCGGGCGCGAAACCCGCGTGGTGCCCGGCGGTTTGACCCGCGTCGCGCTGCGCGAAGGCTCTCTGGTGGTGAACTCCTCCCAGGGCGGCGGAACCAAGGACACCTGGGTGGTCGAGGATTGAAGGAAGCTTGCCATGTTAAGTAGAACTGCCTCGGATCTGTATTGGATGTCGCGTTACCTGGAGCGGGCGGAAAACCTCGCCCGGATGCTCGACATCAGTTATTCGCTGTCGCTGATGCCGCAGGACGGTCGCGGCGATGGTCTGCACGAACTGGCGATGCCGCTGCTGATCACCGGCACCCTTGATGATTATCTGGAGCGTCACGGCGCGTTGCATGCCGAACGCCTGCTGCACTTTTTTGCCCTTGACGCGGCTAATCCGGCGAGCATCTACAGTTGCCTCGGCGCGGCGCGGGCCAGCGCCCATGCTGTGCGTGGACGCATCACCGCAGACATGTGGGAAAACATCAACGCGACGTGGCTGGAGATTCGCGGGATCGCCGAGCAGGGTCTGAGCCGTTACGGCATGAGCCGCTTTTGCGAATGGATCAAGGAACGCTCGCACCTGTTTCGTGGCGCGTCCTACGGCACGATCATGCGCAACGATGCGTTTCGCTTTATTCGTCTCGGCACGTTTATCGAGCGCGCCGACAACACCCTGCGGTTGCTCGATGCACGTTATGAAATGGCCGGCGATCAGGCTGAGGCGGTCAGTGACGGCACGGCACACGCTTATTACCAGTGGAGTGCCTTGCTGCGCGCCTTGTCGTCATTCGAGGCCTACACCGAAATCTACCGCGATGCGCCCGGCGCCCGTCACGTCGCCGAGTTGCTGCTGTTGCGTGCCGATGTCCCTCGTTCACTGCGCGCCTGCACCGAGGAGATCGATCAGATTCTCGCGCAGTTGCCCGGCGCCAATGGCCGACCGGCCCAGCGCCTCGCGGCAGAGATGGACGCGCGCCTGCGCTACACCGGCATCAACGAAATTCTCGAGGAAGGCCTGCACGCCTGGCTGACCGAATTCATCCCGCTGGTGCGCCAGTTGGGTAACGCCATTCACAGTTCCTACCTGGAGGCTGCATGAGACTTTCCATAAGCCACGAGACCACCTATCACTACGAAGATCAGGTGCGGGCGAGCATCCAGTACCTGCGGCTGACACCCCACGACAGCGAGCGTCAGCACGTGTTGAGCTGGCAACTCGACCTGCCACGCCCGGTGCGCGCGCAACTCGATCCGTTCGGCAACATCCTGCACGTGCTGACCATGGATGAACCGCACGAAGCGATCATCATTGGTGCGCGCGGTCAGGTTGATATCGACGAGCTGCGCGAGGCCGAGCATGAAAGCCAGTCGGCGCTGCCGTTCCTGCGCTTTACCCGATTGACCGAGGCCGACGAGGCATTGCGCGCGTTCGCCGAGAGATCCTGCAAGCAGCGGCGCGATCGCACCGCGCTGATCGATCTGATGCACGGTTTGAATCAGCACATGACCTACACGCCGGGTTCCACCGAAGTCGACACCAGCGCGGCGGAAGCCTTCGCCGGGCGTGCCGGGGTTTGTCAGGATCACGCTCACGCGTTCCTGGCTTGTGCACGTAGTCTCGGGATTCCGTCGCGTTATGTGTCGGGCTACTTGTACAGCGAAGATTGCGAGCATCTGGCCAGCCATGCCTGGGCGGAGGCCTGGCTGGATGACGCCTGGTACAGCTTTGACGTGACCAATGAACTGGCACGGCCGGAGCGGCATCTGAAACTGGCGGTGGGTCTGGATTATCTGGATGCCTGCCCGGTGCGCGGCATGCGCCGGGGCGGTGGGTGTGAGCAGATGCATGCGAAAGTGTTCGTCTCACCAACCCCAGTCATCTCCGTACAACAACAGTAACGGGCTAACACAAAACCCTTGTAGGAGTGAGCCTGCTCGCGATAGCGGTCTGACAGTTGAATTATCAGTGTCTGACACTCCGCTATCGCGAGCAGGCTCACTCCTACAAGGAAATGTGCTCAGGGCTTAACCTTGCGCCCAGCCATGTGTTTCAAATATCCCACCAACATCTGCAAATCGCCATCCGGCAACACCTCCACCGAAAACCCCGGCATCTTCGCCTGCGGCCACTGCCGCAAACTCTGCGGATCACGAATGTAGCGCTTGAGGAAATCCGCGCCGAAATACTCGGTCGGGTTATACGGAATATTCAGATCCGGCCCGAACTGCGCATCCCCCGCACCGTTCAACCGGTGACAGGCCAGACAATTCTTCTGAAACAGCGCAAAGCCCAGATTGACTGGGTCATCCGCCTTCAACGCAGGATCCGGCAGCAGGGCAGGGAAGCGCTCGGCCACCGGCGCCAAGCGCTTGATGCTCGCGACTTCGAACGGCCATTGCTCCGGGCTGATATTGCCGGCCTGCGGATCGGTCCAGACCAGATAGAACGGCCCGGCGCTGTGCTTGCCCTCTGACAGCGCTGGCCACGGCTGAGCCGGATCCTCAATGGCCAGCCAGGCCCGTGCGCCTTTTGCGTTGAGCAGCGGCGCTGCGGCCAGCTCGGCCGCGAACCCGTCCAGCGCCACCGCTTGCAGGTGATCTTGCGGTTTGATCCCGGTCAGCAGCGCGGCCACGGGCACGGCGCGATAGGTCATGTCCTTCTTGTAGGACACATCGTTTTTGATGGTGAGGGTTTGTACCTGAGGATGCTTGAGTAATTCCTCGGTCTGCCAGGTGCGGCTGTTTGCGCCCAGTTGCAGATCCAACTGTGCGGCAGCCAAGGGCATGCTCAGCAGCATGGCGCCGAATACGATGAGCGCTTTCAAATGATCGCCGTCCATGTCGTGGGAGTGCGCAAAGATTGGCACAGCCACGCTGGCCCGGGTAGCGGGCCAGTCACATTTTCAGTGGCGATAAACAGCACCTGCCGCTCGATTCAGCCGATGACCTTGGTCAGATTCGGCAAAATCAACAACAGCGTCGTGGCGAAAAGAATGAGCCCTGCTTGACGAACTTTCGGTTGTTTGAACATGGCTTGACCGCCTTTATTGTTATTTCCTGATGCTTGCCTGCATATCCATGACGGCAAGCGCTGCACTTCCTGTTGAAGAACGTCGGCCTCGGCAAAACCCGACGACCCTGACGTACATGTACTACCTTAGGGCCCGCGTCACGCTTGGCTTAGATCCATTTCATATGGAGCTGTGATGAATTGCGATTAAAACGGCATGAGGCTTATTGCCAGCTTCTGTGCCGCCCGCTGGCTAGACAACTCGCCGACCTGAACCGGTTCACCCAGCCGCCGACGACCGTCCGTCTGAGCGCGTGCGTCAAGCGCATTGAGCGCTGTGGTCATTGAATCAATGGCCGGTGGGGGCAAGAGTGGAGCCACAGGAAATCACTCACCGCCCTGGTTCGAGGACGTCATGACCCAAGCTTTGATATTCGATGCGTTACGTACGCCACGCGGCAAAGGCAAGGCCGATGGCGCCTTGCACAGCGTCAAACCGGTGAGCCTGCTGGCCGGTCTGCTGACCGCGCTGCAAGCGCGCACCGCGTTGGACACCAGTCAGGTCGATGACGTGGTGGTCGGCTGCGTGACGCCGATTGGCGATCAGGGCTCGGACATCGCCAAAACCGCTGTGCAAGTCGCCGATTGGGACGTCAGTGTCGCGGGCGTGCAGATCAACCGCTTTTGCGCCTCGGGGCTGGAAGCGGTCAACCTTGGCGCGATGAAAGTGCGTTCGGGCTTCGAAGACCTGGTGGTGGTCGGTGGCGTCGAGTCGATGTCGCGGGTACCGATGGGCAGCGATGGCGGCGCCTGGGCGCTGGACCCGCAGACCAATCTGCACAGTCATTTCACTCCGCAAGGTGTTGGCGCGGACCTTATCGCCACGCTGGAAGGCTTCAGTCGTCAGGACGTCGATGCCTACGCCTTGCACTCGCAACAGAAAGCCGCACGGGCGCGGGCCGACGGCTCGTTCAACAAGTCGCTGGTGCCGGTGCAGGACCAGAACGGCATCATCCTGCTCGATCACGATGAGTTCATTCGTGCCGAGTCGACTCTGGAAGGCTTGGGCAAGCTCAAGCCGAGTTTCGAAATGATCGGGCAGATGGGCTTCGACGCGACCGCGCTGCGGGTCTACAGCCATGTCGAGCGAATCAATCACGTGCACACACCGGGTAACAGTTCCGGGATCGTCGACGGTGCCGCGCTAATGCTGATCGGCTCCGAAGCCAAGGGCCGCGCGCTGGGGATGCAACCTCGGGCGCGGATTGTCGCCACGGCGGTTACCAGCACCGATCCAACGATCATGCTCACTGGCCCTGCGCCGGCAACGCGCAAGGCACTGGCCAAGGCCGGGTTGCGCGTTGAAGACATCGACCTGTTCGAGGTCAACGAAGCGTTTGCTTCGGTGGTGCTGAAGTTCATCAAGGACATGGCCGTCGACCCCGACAAGGTCAATGTCAACGGCGGCTCCATCGCCATGGGCCACCCGCTGGGCGCGACCGGTTGCGCGATCCTCGGCACCTTGCTCGATGAGCTGGAAGTGCGGCGCCTGCGCTATGGCCTGGCGACGCTGTGCGTCGGCGGCGGCATGGGCATTGCCACCATCATCGAACGCCTCTGAGCCCCGAATTCAAGGAACCTTGTTATGAGCGAAGCCATTCGTTACGAAAAAGGCCAGGACGCGATCGTCGTGCTGACCATCGACATGCCGGGCCAGAGCGCCAACACCATGAACGCTGTGTACCGCGAGGCCATGGCTGCGTGCGTCGCCCGGCTGGTGGCGGAAAAAGACAACATTGCCGGGGTCATCATCACATCGGCGAAGAAAACCTTCTTTGCCGGCGGCGACCTCAATGAGCTGATCAAGGTCGGCAAGCCAGAAGCCAAAGCCTTCTACGACATGGTGCTGACCCTCAAGGGGCAATTGCGCACTCTGGAAACCCTCGGCAAACCGGTGGTCGCGGCGATCAACGGCGCGGCGTTGGGCGGCGGTTGGGAAATCTGCCTCGCCTGTCATCATCGCGTGGCGCTGGACGATGCATCGGTGCAACTCGGTCTACCGGAAGTGACCCTCGGCCTGTTGCCGGGCGGCGGCGGGGTGGTGCGCATGGTGCGTATGCTTGGCATCGAAAAGGCGCTGCCGTATTTGCTCGAAGGCAAGAAAGTGCGTCCGCAACAGGCGTTACAGGCGGGTTTGATTGATGAACTGGCGGCGGATCGCGATGAATTGCTGGCCAAGGCGCGCGCCTGGATCGTTGCCAATCCGACGGCAGTGCAGCGCTGGGATGTGAAGGGTTATCAGATTCCGGGCGGCACGCCGTCGAACCCGAAAGTCGCGCAGATGCTGGCGATTGCGCCGTCGATTCTGCGCAGTAAGACCCAAGGGACAATGCCGGCGTCGGAGAAAATCCTCTGCGCGGCAGTCGAGGGCGCTCAGGTCGATTTCGACACCGCGCACCTGATCGAAACCCGTTACTTCACTGAACTGACCACCGGGCAGATCTCGAAAAACCTGATCGGCACGTTCTGGTTTCAACTCAATGAGATCAACGCCGGAGGTTCGCGGCCACAGGGCTTTGCGCCTTATAAGACGCAGAAGGTCGGCGTGCTCGGCGCCGGGATGATGGGCGCGGGGATTGCATTTGTCAGTGCTTTGGCGGGGATTGAAGTGGTGCTCAAGGACGTCAATCTGGCTGCCGCCGAAAAAGGCAAAGCACATTCTGCCGCGTTGCTGGACAAGAAAGTCGCTCGCGGACAGATGGATGCTTCGAAGCGTGATGAGGTGTTGGCGCGGATCAAGCCGTCCGAAAGTGATGCCGACCTCGCGGGTTGCGATCTGATCATCGAGGCGGTGTTTGAAGATCGCGATCTCAAGGCCAGGGTTTCCTCTGCCGCCCAGCAAATTGTCGGCGCCGAAGCTGTCATCGCCTCGAATACATCGACGCTGCCGATCACCGGCCTGGCAAAGGCTGTGCCTGATCCTGGAAAATTCATCGGTCTGCATTTCTTCAGTCCGGTAGAGAAAATGCCATTGGTGGAAATCATCAAAGGCGCGCAGACCAGCGACGAAACCCTGGCTCGAGGTTTCGATTTCGTCCTGCAAATCAAGAAGACCCCGATTGTGGTCAACGACAGTCGCGGCTTCTTTACCTCGCGGGTATTCGGCACGTTCACCAATGAAGGCATTGCCATGCTTGGTGAAGGCGTGAGCGCGCCAATGATCGAGACCGAAGCGCGCAAGGCCGGGATGCCGGTCGGACCTCTGGCGATCTCCGACGAAGTTTCCCTCAGCCTGATGAGCCATATCCGTCAGCAAACCGCCAAGGACCTACAGGCAGAAGGGAAATCGCTGATTGAGCACCCGGCCTTCGCCGTGATTGACTTGCTGCTTAACGAATACAAGCGTCCGGGCAAAGCGGCGGGTGGCGGTTTCTACGATTACCCGGCCGGTGCACAGAAACATTTGTGGCCCGAGTTGAAGACGCATTTCGAAAAGGCTGATGGGCAGATTTCGCCCAAAGACGTGCGCGACCGGCTGCTGTTCGTGCAAGCGATCGAAACCGTGCGCTGTGTGGAGGAGGGTGTGCTGACCTCGACGGCAGACGCCAACGTTGGCTCGATCTTCGGTATCGGTTTTGCAGCGTGGACGGGCGGCGCATTGCAGTTCATCAACCAATACGGGGTGAAGGATTTCGTCGCCCGTGCGCAGTATCTGGCCGAGCAGTATGGCGAGCGTTTCGCACCGCCAGCGTTGCTGCTGGATAAAGCGGCAAAAGGTGAAATGTTCTAAGGGCAGCGAGCATTCCGGGGCTTGCCTTGCCAGGGTGTTTCAAGGCAGGCTCTGGGGTGTTCATTATTCCCATCACGTGTCAGGTATTTTTTATGTCGCTACGCATCTGCATTCTGGAAACCGACATCCTGCGTCCGGAACTGGTCGATCAATATCAGGGTTACGGGCAGATGTTTCAGCGCCTGTTCTCGCAGCAACCGATTGCCGCCGAGTTCACCGTCTACAACGTGATGCAGGGCGAATACCCGAGCGACGACCTGAGCTTCGACGCGTACCTGGTCACCGGCAGCAAGGCTGACTCGTTCGGTACTGATCCGTGGATCCAGACCCTCAAGGAATACCTGCTGACTCGTTACGAGCGTGGCGACAAACTGCTCGGCGTGTGCTTCGGCCATCAACTGCTGGCGCTGTTGCTCGGTGGCAAGAGCGAGCGTGCGACGCAGGGTTGGGGTGTCGGCACCCATAACTACAAACTGGCGGCGAAGGCGCCTTGGATGAGCCCGGTGCGTGAGGAACTGACGCTGCTGATCAGCCACCAGGATCAGGTCACAGCGCTGCCGGAAAACGCGACGGTTATTGCTTCCAGCGATTTCTGCCCGTTCGCGGCGTATCACATCAATGATCAGGTGCTGTGCTTCCAGGGGCACCCGGAGTTCATCCACGATTATTCGCGGGCATTGCTCGATTTGCGTCAGGAGGCGCTCGGTTCGCAGATCTACAGCAAAGGCGTGGCGAGTCTGGAGCAAGAGCACCATGGTGCGACGGTTGCGGAGTGGATGATGCGTTTTGTGGCGCATAAGCCAGAAACTGTCTAAGGCCAAAAGCTTCGCGAGCAGGCTCGCTCCCGCATTAGATTTTCGGTGCACCACCGATCAATGTGGGAGCGAGCCTGCTCGCGAATGTTCCAGACAACTCGGTCTGCTCTACAACCACCCGGATTTCTTGAAACTCGCCCACAAACTCACACACCCCACCGCAATAAACCCCAGCACGCCGAAATAGCCGTAGTGCCAACTCAACTCCGGCATGTTCTGGAAGTTCATCCCGTAAATCCCCGCCACCGCCGTCGGAAACGCCAGAATCGCCGCCCAGGCAGCAAACTTGCGCTGCACCACGCTTTGCCGTGAGGCCTCGAGCAATACCCCAATCTCAATGGTCTGGCTGGCAATGTCGGCGAGCGTGCTCAGGTCTTCCATCTGCCGCGTGACGTGGATCTGCACATCGCGGAAGTACGGGCGCATGTTCTTGTCGATGAACGGGAAGCTCAGCTTCTGCAGTTCCTCGCCAATCTCCACCATCGGCGCCGCGTACCGGCGCAGGCGTACAACGTCACGGCGCAAGCCATGCAGCCTCTGAATGTCACGCTCATTCAGTGCGCTACACAGCACGTTGCGCTCCAGTTCATCGATTTCGGCATGGATCGCTTCACCGACTGGCTGATAGTTCTCGATGACGAAATCGAGCAGCGCATAGAGTACGAAATCTTCCCCATGCTCCAGCAACAGTGGACGCGCCTCACAACGTTGGCGGACATGGGCGTAGGACGCCGAGTGGCCGTTACGCGCGGTGATGATGTAGCCCTTGCCGGCAAAGATGTGCGTCTCGATAAATTGCAGAACGCCGTTTTCGCGTATAGGCGAGTAGGTGACGATAAACAAAGCGTCGCCAAAGGTTTCCAGCTTCGGTCGACTGTGTTTTTCCAGAGCATCTTCGATGGCCAGTTCGTGCAGGTTGAACTGACGTTGCAGATTGGACAGTTCTTGAGCGTCCGGCTCTTCCAGACCGATCCAGACAAAATGTCCGGTTTTCGCGGCCCAGGCGGCGCCTTCGTCGAGGCTAATATTGGTGACTTTCTTGCCTGCGCTGTACACCGCAGCAGCAACAACTCGACCCATGGTGGTGATTCACTTCTTCTTGGCAGGTGGCAGGGAATGCAAGGCTTCAGCTTAGCCGTGTCGCTGCTTGAGAGTCAGTGAAATCTGTACAGTTCACCGGGCAAAAGAAAACCCGCACAGGGCGGGTTTGCTTTTCACGCGGCTTGTAGCTGTCGATCCATCGAATCGATGCACTCGCGCATCTGTTCGCGGCACTGATTGATGAGCATGGGCATGTCGTCCATGGTCAGTCCGGCTGTGGGAATTGCCGGCAACGAGCGTATGAGGATTTTCCCGCTGCGCCAGCGATTCAGACGCATGTGCTTGATGTAACTGCTCACGCAAACCGGAACGATCGGTACACCAGCGGCAATTGCCATCTGGAACGCGCCTTTCTTGAACGGCAGCAATTCTTCGCCGAGGTTGCGCGTGCCTTCCGGAAACACCCAGATCGAGGTGTCTTCGTTCTGCAAGGTATTGGTGGTGGTCAACATCGACTGGCGCGCTTTGTGCGCATTCCCGCGATCGATCAGTACATTGCCAGCCAGCCAGAACAGTTGCCCGAACAGCGGCACCCACTTCAGGCTCTTCTTGCCGATACACACAGTACGACGGGGCACGACGTTGCCGAACACGAACAGATCGTAGTTGGACTGATGGTTGGCGATGATCACGCAGCTGTCAGGCTTGTTCATCAAGCCACTGACGTCTGTTTTCACCCGCAGGCGCAAAATGCACATGGCTGGCAATGCGTAGAGGCGGGCGCACAGACGGCTGTTGTCCGGATTGAACGGACGGCAGATCCCGAGGATCACCCCGAGCACACCCGCCAGAATAAAGTGCAGGCCCATCAATAACATACGAAGCACGAACAGCATTTTCAGGCCCCACCGGGACAAAAGGTGGCGCAGTGTACGGATGTGCACTGTTTTCGGCAATTGCCGCTATAGAGTGCGGAGATAGCCGATGTTTAAGCGCATGTTTCAGACTTGCTTGTCAGACCCGTCCTAGAGCAGCCACGGCGTCTTCAACCGAGCGTGCAAGAAAAAGCCCGACACGATGGTCGGGCTTTTCTTTATTGCATGTGTCTGGGGTTAACCGAGATGTTCCTGATCCTGGATGATCGCGTTATCCAGGGTTTCCAGCAGCGTCTTGCGTACTTTCAACTTGGTGTTTTTGTGCGCGAGCATGTTGATCTTCTTCAGCTGACGCGCAGCGGCGAGGGCGGCACCTTGCAACTCCTCGGCGGAAACCACTTTGTCGAGGAAACCGGCATCCACGGCGCTTTGCGGATCGAACATCTCGCCGTTGATCACTGAGCGGTGGAACGCCGAACGACGCAGACGATCACGCGCCAGCTCGATACCAGCGTGGTGCATGGTCATGCCGATCTGCACTTCGTTCAGGCCGATGCTGAACGGACCGTCGACGCCGATACGGTAGTCGGCAGATAACAGAATGAAAGCGCCTTTTGCCACAGCATGACCCGGGCAAGCGACGATGACCGGGAACGGGTGAGAGAGCAGGCGACGCGCCAACGTCGAACCGGCAGTCACAAGCGCCACGGCTTCTTTAGGGCCGGCGGTCATCACTTTCAGATCGTAGCCGCCGGACAGAATCCCTGGCTGACCGGTAATGATCACGATGGCACGATCAGTCACTGCCTGATCCAGCGCCGCGTTGAATGCCGCAATCACGTCCGGAGAAATGGCATTGACCTTGCCATTGCTCAAGGTCAGGGTCGCGATACCGTCTTCGAGGTTGTAGGAAATCAACTCACTCATGACGCTATTCCTTGTAAGAAAGATGGGCAGACGTTACCCACCGTCGCAGGCCAGGTAAAGCGCCGTGACTGACCCGCCAGTCACCGTTTCCCGGCGTAGCCAGCGCGGCGAGGCATTCTGCTTCTATATAGAAGGGTCACCTCCACCGAAGATTGGCCGGTTTGCCATGGCCTGACGGTCGGCGAAACGGCTTTTTCTCTTAACCGCATGAAAATTCTGAAAAAAAGTTTGCCATCGCAAAAGCTTTCGACTACATTAGCGCGCCTCGACAGACAGAACATGTTTGAAGAGATACGGTGAAGTGTCCGAGTGGCTTAAGGAGCACGCCTGGAAAGTGTGTATACAGGAAACTGTATCGAGAGTTCGAATCTCTCCTTCACCGCCACATTAAGTACACAAAACCCCTGACTTCGAGAGAAGTCAGGGGTTTTGTGCATTCTGGCGTCCGGATTTTATTGGCGGCGAGTTGAGTTCAGCGTTGAGCGATTACAATCGCCGACTTATCTATCAGTAAAGGAACGCCATTCCATGATCATTTCCACCACTCACGCCATTGAAGGCCGGCAGATCACGGCCTATCTGGACATCGTCAGTGCCGAGTCGGTGCAGGGCGTGAATGTGATCCGTGACATGTTTGCCGGTATGCGCGACTTTTTCGGCGGGCGTTCGCAGACCCTGGAGCGGGCTTTGAAGGAGGCGCGTATTCAGGCGACCGAAGAAATACGGGAGCGTGCGCGTGCTCTGCAGGCTGATGCGGTGGTCGGGGTGGATTTCGAGATCAGCATGCCCGGCGGCAAGGGCGGGATGGTTGTGGTGTTTGCGACGGGAACGGCGGTCAAGTTGCGCTGAGTTTGCTTGACGGTGTGTGAGCCCGTTCAGAGATTGAACGGGCTCAATCTTTCTGTGTAATCAGCCTTGTGGCTTGAGGATCACAGCGCCTCTCGCGTCATAGGTGAGCGGCGTGTCGATGGCGACAAGCGGAGGTGTGTCGGAAGGTTGGTTCGGTTGCACTGGCTGGCTCGGATGGTAAATGACGCCAGGCTGCAGAACCGGCGTATCGGGGCCCGGATATTTGATGGTGATTTCACCGGAAGCGATCTTGTCCTTGAGTTTTTCCGCCCCGGCTTTGCCGGCTGCGATTTGTTCGTCCGTGAGCTTTACGACAGGTAGATTCGGGAATCCGTTGATTTGCATGTTCTCTCCTTGAGATTCATTTGTATGAAAAAGGGCAACGGCCTACCTCCGGAATTCTTTAGCGGTGTAGGACCAATGGCAATTCTTCGCGTTGAGTTTTTGTAGGCCATTCGTCGGGCATCAGGAGATCTGAATAACAAGTCCAGGAATGACCAGCTAGTCTCAAAAGCGTTGGAGGTCGATATTTTTTCAGGCGAATGGGTTTTTGCCGGTGTCGACCGGTGGCGAAGGGGCGATGGTATGACTGATCCGTATATCGAAGACGATGGCGCTGAATTTTCCTTCAATAACTGTGTACGGTGCGGTCAGACCGAGTACCAGTCAGGCTTTGGCGAGGACCGGGTGCAGACCGGCAAGATCAAATCCACAGCACCGAAAGGGCCGAAGGCAAAATTTCTGCCCAAAGTCAGCGCGCGATCCAGAAAATAATCTGTCACTGCATAACCCCGTCATTGAACGGGGTTTTTTATGGCTGATTGAGTGAGGACATGTCCTACGCAGTTTGGTGGCGAATGCAGTGGGCTTTCACAAACTTTTCACGTCTACCCCGGTAGGGTGAAGCCATCCGTTAGAAAGCAAGTCTCCAGCCCGTCTCCCCAGCGGGCTTTTTTTTGCCTGTCATAAAACCTTTTCCGGAATCGCTGTCCAATCGGCGCCAAGTGCGCGAAGCCACTGATATCGGCTGGACTTTTTCGCGGCGACGGCATTAAATCCCGGCCCTTTTTGTCATCCCAATTTTTGAGGTTTTCGTCATGCGTTTAACACTGCCTGCTCTGGTTCTGGGGCTTCTGGTTGCTCAAGGTGCAATGGCTGCCGGCGATGGCACCGCTGCGCTGGGCGGTGGTCTGGGTGGCGCGCTGGGTAATGTGGTCGGCCAGAAAATGGGCGGTAGCACTGGCGCGGCAATTGGCGCAGGCGTTGCTGGCGCGGCAGGTAGCGCAATGGCGGCGCGTAAGGGCAGCCGGACGAAAGCGGCGATTGGCGGTGGTGTTGGTGCAGCTGGCGGTTCGGTGATCGGCAACAGCCTGGGCGGCAAGACTGGCGCCACGATTGGTGCAGGCCTGGGCGGTGCGGCTGGCGGCGCGGTGGGCAGCAACCTGTCCAAAGGGCATAAGCGTCACTGAGATTGATCGTTTGTCAGAGAAAGCCCGGCTTGATGCCGGGCTTTTTCATGGCTGAACGTTTTTCCCGTTTGCGTCTCCAATCTCACATAGGCCCATGTCTGGGCGGACTGTCCCGCTTCGGGAACTGTGAGGTTCATATGCGATTGTCATTATCTGCACTGTTTTTCGGGTTGCTGGTCGCTCAGGGGGCTATGGCCGCCGGTGATGGCACCGCCGCTGTGGGTGGCGGCTTGGGCGGCGCGCTCGGCAATGTGGTCGGTGGACAACTCGGTGGCAGTACTGGCGCGGCGGTAGGTGCGGGTGTTGGCGGCGCGGCCGGCAGTGCCGTCGGGGCGAATAAACGCAATCGAACCGAAGCGGCCATTGGCGGTGGTCTCGGCGCGGCGGGTGGCTCGGTCGTCGGCAACAGCCTCGGCGGCTCTACGGGTTCGACCATTGGCGCAGGGTTGGGCGGCGCGGCGGGTGGTGCGGTCGGTAATAACCTCGGTGACGATGGTGGCTCTCATTCGGGTGGTGGTCACAAACACAAGAACAAACATAAAAACCGCCATCATTGATGGTGGGTTAAACGGAAACCCGGCATTTTGCCGGGTTTTTTGCATTTGCTCGTCGGACTCTGGAACGATTGGCTGTAGGGCTATTCGAAAGTCATACACTCCACCAGATGACGAGGTTTGCCATGACTCCCGAAACTGAAGGCAAGGAAGAGAAAGGTTCGAGTGGACTGCCGTTTATCAATGACCCGGGGAATGAGGATCCGGGGTCGTTGATGGATGATGCGACGGTGCCGTTGAATGATTCGGATGAGGCGGATATGGAGTATGAAGAGGATGAGGATGAGCAGTGAGGGGGAATAGGGTGGGTTGAAAGTCTGGAATTGGTTTTAAGGGCCTGAGTGAACAGGCCCTTTTGGTGGTCGTGTCTAATCGGTTTCTTTTGAGTCAGCCAATACATACAGGTTGCTTATGCCTGACATTTTTTTGATTTTTTTTAGCTCTATATATTCTTTGAGTTCTTTTTTAATGGTTTCTTCATCGCAATATTTTCTATGTTTAGAGGGTCTTTCACGGGCAAAGTTGTATAGGCGCCAAGTATCAAACCCATTGATTTCACCGTTAGGGCCATAGTCAAAATCTACGCTTCCTGTCGATAAATTGATGCGGCAGCCAATACCATGCAATTCATATTTAACGCCTCGAGTGACTCTCCCGCATCGCTTTATTGCCTTGGTGCGCCAAAGCCTTCTAATGTCTCGAGTGCCAAATTTTCGCTCAAATATCAGGGTGCTGGACTCCACCATGGAGATGAAGTCATTTATCAGGATGTCCAAAGTTTCATTTTGATCGCTCATCTTCTTCTCCGATGCTCCAATCTGTCTAAACCTACGTTGTTTGCTGACTCTATTACATCTTCAATACTGTTTAGAGTTCTGTCGTATTTTATAAGGTCGGTTATGAGTTTGATTGTCACATTTGTTGAGGTTTGTCGTGCGGCTGCTGCGCGATGGTGTCCGTCCAAAATATATAGGTTGCCGTCATGTTCTATGACCTCGATGGGATCTGTTGGGTCGTACCCGCCGCGCATTTTATTTTTATAATCCTCGACTTTCTTGGTTGAGGTCTTTCCCTCTATTGTATGTATTCGCTTCAAAGTTTTTGGATCTATATTGTGAGCAATGTTCGGTAGTTTCGGCTCTCCCTCATCTACCTTAGCGCCATCAATCCCACCCGGCACCTCACACCCAGGTTTATTCGGCGGTGGGCAGTTGGAGTTCAACCCCAACGGATCCACCCATCCCGTCGGATTCGGCACGTACTGGTACTGATTCAACCCACCGGCCAACTTGATCGGATCCGGCGTCAGATACCGCCCCAGCCTCGGGTCGTAATACCGGTGCCGGTTGTAATGCAGGCCGCTTTCGCCGTCGAAGTACTGCCCCTGAAAGCGCAGCGGCTGGTTCAGGTAGTCCTCGCCGGCCAAGGTCAGGGCGGCGACTTTGCCGTAGGCGTCGTATTGCGCGGACCAGACGATGTCGCCGCTGTAGTCGGTGAGTTCCTGCGGGGTGCCGAGGTGGTCGAGTTGGTAGTAGAACGGGCAGGCTTTTTTCGGGCCTTTGCCGTCGAGCAATGCCAGCGGGCGGAAGGTGCCGGGTTCGTAGACGTAGCTGCGGTATTCGTGTTCGCTGCTTTCGGCGACGAGGTGGTCGCCTTGCCAAAAGAATTCGGTGGTGGCGTCGCCGACGGTTTTGCGGATGCGCCGGCCGAAGGCGTCGTATTGGTAGGACGCGGTCTGGCCGTCCGGACGGGTCAGGCCGATCAGGCGGTGCTGGCAGTCGTAGCGGTATTCGGTGACGAGTGTCTGCGCGCGGCCGCGGCGTTCGCGGATCAGGTTGCCGAAGGCGTCGTAATCGTAGTGGCGGTCGCCCTGCATCAGCAGGCGGTTGCCTTTGATCTGACTCGGGCCGGGGCGGTCCTGCATCAGCAGGTTGCCGGCCGGGTCGTGGGCGAAGCTTTCCGGCAGTTCGTCGCGTGAGTGGCGTACGCGGGTCAGCCGGTCGAGGGCGTCGTAGCCGTAGGTGCGCTGGCCGTGGCGGCTGTCAGCAATGTGCGCGAGATTGCCGTTGGCGTTGTAGGCATAATCGCGGCGGTACAACGCATCGCGCTGATGGCCTACGGCGTGGGCGAGTAATCGTCCCTGATCGTCGTAGGAGTATTCGCTGAGCAGCAGGCCCTGCTGACGTTGTTGTTCGCGACCGGACTTATAGACGTGACGGGTCAGCGGCGTGCCGTTGAGGTCGATGTCGGTCAGCGCGCCGCCCTTGGCGTGGCGGTAGTCGAGCACGCTGTTGTCCGGCAGACGCATGCGCTTGAGCTGGCCGCAGGCGTCGTAGCGGTAGCGCAGAGTGCCCCAGCCCTGATGCTCGGTGATCAAGCGGTCCTGGCGGTCGTACTCGAAGGCCAGCGGGTGTTGCTGGCCGTCGTCGACGCCAATCAAACGACCGAGTCGGTCGTATTGGTAACTGACCTTGATCCCGTCGGGCAGGGTCTTGATTAACAGGCGCCCGGCAGCATCTCTTGCATATCCAGTAATCAGCGTCGAGCCGTCATCACCGAACTCGGTCTTCTCCAGCAGATGGCCGTTGAGGTCATAGGCGTACGCCGTGCGCCGGCCGTCAAAACCGCTTTCCTGACGAATCAGCCCAGTCGGCGTGTAGTCGAGTCGGTACTTTTCCCCCGATTCGTTTTCAATCTCGGTGAGCAGCAGTTGCGCATGGTCGTAGCGGTACTGCACCCGTGTGCCATCGGGGTTGATCCGCCGCGAGACAAGGTGCAGGTCATCGTCGTATTCGTAGCGGGTGATGCGCCCGAGTTCATCGCGCTCGGCGGTGACCTGACCGTAGGCGCCGTAGCTGTAGGCGCGGGTCGCACCGTCAGGAAAAGTCGTCTGAATCAGTCGGCCAACGGCGTCCCAATGCTGACGAGTGACTGCACCGTGTTCGTCGGCGGTTGTGGTCCGCCGACCCAGTGCGTCGTAGGAAAAACGCCGCACGCCACCGTCGGGCAGGGTTTCTTCGGTCAACTGGCCGAGGGCATTCCAGACCAGCCGATGCCGGCTGCTGTCCGGGTAGCGGATCGACAGCAACTGACCCCGGGTGTCGTAGTAGTAATGGGTGACCTGACCGTCGGGGTCGACCGCCTCGGTGACATCGCCCTCGGCATTGCGCCGGTAGATCCACACCGCGTCACCGCGCGAACGGCGAAACAGGAAACCGTTGCGATACTCGTAGGACGTGGGCGCGTCATCCGGCGGAATCAGCGCAATCAGCCGTCCGACCTCGTCGTAGCGGTATTCGGTGACCGCGCCTAACGCATCCTGCTCGGCGATCAAGCGCCCGGCATCGTCATAAGCCTTGAGCTGCTCGCCACCGTCGGCCTCGACCTTGCGCACCAGCCGCGCCCGCTCGTCGTGGACGTACGTTTCTTCAGTGCCATCGACGTAATGCACCGCCACGCTGCCGTCGTCATTCCAGACGTAACGGGTGTCCATCTGCGAAAACGACGCCCAGTGACGCACGCAACGCGCGGCTTTCCCCGACCGCTCCCACTCCCAGAAAAAACTCGCGCCGCCGGCCAGTTGCCGCTGCAGGATTACGTGAGCGTCGTCGTAGTCGTAACGCTCGCTGTCACCGACGGCGTTGCTGGCCTCGATCAGGTGTTGATAAGCGTCGTAGCGGTAGCTGACCAGCGCCTGTTCGGTGCTCCAGGCACCGTCGCGAAACACTTGGTAATCAACACCGAGCAACTGCGCGCGGTCATACCGCAACAGCAGCGAGCGCCCGGCGCCGTTGTCCAGGCGCTGCACCCGGTCAGATCGATCGCGCTGCACTGTCAGACGATTGCCATAGGCATCGCTGATCGCTGTCAGCCGTCCTGCACGAAAGTGATAAAACCGCGCCGCGTCCCCGGCCAGTGCGAGGATCAGCTCTTCCGGTTCATCGCCCAGGAAAATCGCCGCCCGCGACAGGCTGTTGTGAATCGCCGGGCGCGAAACGCCAGGAAGCGGAAACCGTGTTCGACGGTTTTCATGGTCGACCCAGACAACAAAGTCACCCTCAAACGCGAGCCGATGCGCCAGCGAGTGACTCCAGCCAAACCCCAGCCCGACATCGATCTCGGCGGCGCTAGAGCGATACAACCGCGTGAACTCGAACGGCAACACGCCATCAAGCACCCCATCAGTCAGGGTCAGCAGTTCTTCGCCAGTGACCATCGACACCGGACAACCGTTGGTGCAGGTGCGCGGCACGCAATCGGCGCTGTCGCCGTTGGGGTTTTTCGCCTGATCCGGCGAATCGTCGTGAGGCTCATGCCGTTCCAACCGGCTCGAAGCGCCAGACTTGTCCCGCACAACAGGCGCCGGATTCGGCACCGTCAACACCAGCGAGTCGGCCTGACGAATGTTCAGCGGTATCGCCGGTGTCGGTTTCAACTCAACGTCGCGCACATTGAGCATCAGCGGTTTCAAAACGCTGGCGTGCCGCGTCAGATCCGCCGAGGACATCAGTTCGGCCAAGCGCAAAGCCGAAGCCGCCAACCACTCCCGAGCGCGTGGTGACTTGACCTTCGCCAGCACTTTGCTGCTCAGGCGCACCGGCACGCCGACGCCACCCGACAACCCCATCAACAGAAAGCTGATCAGCAGTTCGACCCGCACCTCGGCCACCACTTCAGCCAGATACTGCGGCGGTAGCATCTTCAGCCAACTGGTAAACGCGGCCAGATGAATAAACAGAAGAGGTTCGTCACTGAGGATCAACAAGCCGTTGGCAATGGCGTCGCTGGAGGCATTCAATAACGCCTCAAGCTCGGCCTCGCTGAGGTATTCCAGCAATTTTTCACTGTTGGCCTGCAGATCGGCGAGCAGGGCGAATACCTGTTTGATGTCATCCCAAACACCATTCAGTGCTTTCTCGAATCCACGCCAGTCGGCCTGTTGCAGCTGACCGTAACGCTGAAGAAATCCGGCGCTGGAAAACTCCGTCCACTGGGGTTGAAACCCTGTCCACTCATCGCGCAGCCAGCCTTCCAGGCCTGCAATGACACCTTCATAAGAGGCATACAGAGCACGCACATGGTCGGTGGACACATCGGGAAAGAAGGTGATGCGATAACGCTGGCCCCGATCGCAGTCGGTCACTTGCAGAATGCCGCTGGGGCCGATGGTGTAATGCAGCGCTTCGCCGAAAGTCAGCACGCCGCCGACATCGGCAAGCACCGGTTCGAGCGTCACCGGGGTGTTGCCAATCGGCACGAACCGCGCGGCCTCGAACATGTGCACCAGCGTCAACGCCCCGCTGGCCGAGCACATGACCACCGATGAGCTGAGCGGTTGTTGCGACTTGATCGGCGCGCTGAGACGCACGTCGTTGCCGACAGTGAACACCTGCTCGATATCCAGCGCGGCGCCTGTCCAGAACTGCTCTGCCCAGGCGTCGTAGTGGTTCAGGCACAGGCGGAATTCGCGGATCAGATGTTCGAAGTCCGGCTCATCGGGATTCAAAGCAGCAACAACGAGCAGGCCGATGCTGTTGTTCAGGGCCAGCAGCCGATCGGTTGGAAGCATTCGCAGTCTCTCGCGCACATCAAAAAGGTGCGGGGACTTTGCGGGGGATCAATCAGGAAAGAAGTCGGGCGAGTAGGTGTTATCTGTAGGATGTTTCGCTAAATGTCTGCGAGTAGTTCATCGCCCAACAAACATTGCCCGTTGCTCAATGTCTGCCGCGCTCGTTATGCTGCTGAACCCTTTAATCAGATCCGAGCAGCGGCATCACCTGCCGCCTGGGATGTCTTTGTTAACGGATCCGATGATGAATGCACCGCTGAAGGCGTTCGGCCCGATCAAGGCCGTGATTTTCGATATGGACGGTTTGCTGCTGGACACCGAGGGCATTTATACCGAGGTTACCTCGCTGATTGCCCAGCGTTACGGGCGCACCTTCGACTGGAGCGTCAAGCAGAACATCATTGGTCGCGGGGCCAACGATCTGGCCAATTACGTGGTGCAGGCGCTGGATCTGCCGATCACCGCCGAAGAGTTTCTGGTCATCCGTGAACCGCTGATGCGTGAGCGTTTCCCGACCGCGCAAGCGATGCCGGGTGCCGAGGAGCTGATTCGCCATCTCAAGGCGCACAACATCCCGATTGCCGTGGGTACCAGCTCGTCGCGTCAATCGTTCGGGCAGAAAACCACGCTGCACCGCGACTGGTTTGCGTTGTTCGACTTCATCGTCACTGCAGACGATCCGGAAGTCGGCGCGGCCAAACCGGCACCGGATATTTTCCTCACCGCCGCTCGCCGTCTGGGCGTGGCACCTGAGGATTGCCTGGTGTTCGAGGATTCGCCGTTTGGCGTGACCGCTGCGAAAGCCGCAGGCATGACAGCGATCGCCATCCCCGATGCCGCCATGGCCGATGAAAAATACGCACACGCTGACGGGATTCTTCGTACTCTGAAAGCGTTCACGCCCAGTGCCTGTGGTTTGCCGGCGCTGGAATGGGCGTAAACATCTGACACAAAAAACGCCGCCCCTCTGTAACAAGATGGGCGGCGTTTTTCGTTCGGGCGACGCGGAGATATCAGGCGCCGAAACCACCGTCGATGGTCAGGCTTGCACCGGTGATGTAGCCGGCTTCCGGACCTGCCAGATAAGCGACGAAGCTGGCGATTTCTTCGGCTTTACCGTAACGACCCACCGCCATCAGCGGAATCAGGCTTTCGGCGAAGTCACCGTGCGCCGGGTTCATGTCGGTGTCGACCGGGCCGGGCTGCACGTTGTTGACGGTGATACCGCGTGGGCCGAGGTCGCGGGCCAGGCCTTTGGTCAGGCCGACCAGTGCCGATTTGCTCATTGCATACACACCGCCACCGGCGAAGGGCATGCGGTCGGCGTTGGTACTGCCGATGTTGATGATGCGCGCGCCTTCGCCCATGTGTTTGGCGGCTTCCTGCGAGGCGATGAAGACGCTGCGAATGTTGATCGCTACGGTCTGGTCGAAGTCTTCAAGTTTGAAGTCTTCCAGTGGTGCGACGGCCAGCACGCCAGCGTTGTTGACCAGAATGTCGAGGCGGCCAAAAGCTTCGACGGTGGCGCTGACGGCGTGGCGGATGGCAGCGGCATCGGCGCTGTCGGCCTTGATCGCCAAGGCTTTGCCACCGTTGGCGGTGATGCTGTTCTGCAGCTCTTCGGCTTTTGCGCTGGAGCTGACGTAAGTGAAGGCTACAGCGGCGCCTTCAGCGGCCAGGCGGTTGACGATGGCAGCACCGATACCACGGGAACCGCCTTGAATCAGAGCGACTTTGCCGCTGAGGTGTTGAGTGGTCATGTTCGATCTCCAGACTATTCAAGGCGAAATGCCTTGGTGTTGGTGCCGAGTATCGGCGTGGTATCGACAACTGTGTAGACCATGATTGCTATAGTCTGTGTAAACCAGAAGTTTATAGTGGCGAACATGGAAACCTTCAGCAGCATCGAATGTTTTGTGCGTAGTGCCGAAGTCGGCAGCTTTGCCGAGGCCGCACGACGCTTGAGTCTGACCCCGGCAGCCGTCGGCAAAAGTGTGGCCAAGCTCGAAGTGCGGCTCGGCGTGCGGCTGTTCCAGCGTAGTACACGCAGCCTGACGCTGACCGAGGCCGGGCAACTGTTCCTCGATCAGGTGAGTGGCAGTTTGACGACCATTCAAAATGCCGTGGCCAATCTGTCCAGTGTCGAAGGGCTACCGGCGGGAACGCTGAAAGTCAGCATGGGCGCAGCATTTGGCTGTCTGCATATCGTGCCGATGCTCGGTGAGTTTCTACAACGATATCCGGCGATCAATCCGGACTGGCACTTCGATAATCGACAGGTCGATCTGATCGCCCAGGGCTTTGATGCGGCCATCGGTGGTGGTTTCGAACTGCCGCAAGGCGTGATCGCACGCAAGTTGAGCCCGGCGCATCGGATATTGGTCGCGTCCACCGACTATTTACAGGCCAATCCCGAGATCATCGAACCAGACGACCTCAGCCACCACGACGGTATTCTGATCCGCTCGCCGCAAACCGGACGCGTGCGTTCCTGGCAATTGACCGGACGTAATCCACAGAATTGTCGGCCGTTGATGCTCAAGGCGCGAATGACCATGAGTGATTCCGAGGCCGCTTGCAGGACTGCAGCACAAGGCTTGGGAATCGCGCTGGTGAGCATGCCGTTTGCGGTGGGCTATCTGCAGGCGGGGACGTTGCAGCGGGTGTTGCCGGACTGGTTTGTCGATGACGGCAACATCTCGATTTACTACGCCGAGCATAAATTGTTGCCGGGGAAGACGCGGGCGTTTGTCGATTTTCTGATTGAGCAGTTTGCGGAGCGGGGGTTGGCGCAGCGGTTCAGTGCTATCTGAGCAAGGTAACAGATCGAGTTGTCGCCTTCGCGAGCAGGCTCGCTCCCACATTTGGAATGCGTTTCCCCTGTGGGAGCGAGCCTGCTCGCGAATGGAGCGACTCGGTCTACGATGAAGAATTCAGCGGGCAAACCGCCCCGGCCAGCCAATAATGTTCTTCGGCCGTGGCGTCGCGTAAGTTCGCACTTTCGAGGTTGATAACTTCAGTCGAACCAGCGATTCCGCAATCGTCACCGCCGCCGTCACCCCGTCCACCACCGGCACGCCAGTACGTCGACGAATCTGCTCATCCAGCCCGGCCATGCCGCCGCAACCCAGGCAGATCACCTCGGCTTTGTCCTGCGTCACCGCCAACTCCGCCTGATGCACGATCGCTTCCAGCGCGCGCTGCGGCTCGTGCTCCAGCTCTAGAACGGCCAGGCCACTGGCCCGCACCGATGCACAACGATCCCACAGACCGGACAATTTCAGCCGATCCTCGATCAGCGGCACGGTGCGATCCAGTGTGGTTACCACCGAATACGCGTGCCCCAGAAACATTGCCGTACTCGCCGCCGCATCGGTGATGTCCACTACGGGCACATTGAGCAATTCCTGCAAACCTTCACGGCCATGTTCGCCATAACCGGCCTGAATCACCGCATCGAACGGCTGATCGTAGGACATCACCCGATCCATCACCGCGATGGCCGCCAGATAGCTTTCGAAGTTGCCTTCAATCGAATCGGCGCCGAAGTACGGCGTCAAACCGACAATTTCAGTTCCGGGCGAAGCAACGGCCTGTGCCGAACGGGCGATGGCCTCAGTGATGGATTCGGTGGTGTTGACGTTGACCACGAGAATACGCATGGGGAAATCCTTATAGCGGGCAGTTCTGCGGCCCGAAACCGGGCCGCGAGGGAGTTAATGGCAGACGTTGTCGACAGCGATCGATTCGCCGCTGATGTCGGCGTAGTGCGGTTGGCGTTTGGCGATGATCAGATAGAGCATTCCGGCGATCCCGGCGCCGATCAGCCAAGAAAACGGCGAGACACTGTGGAAGCCCGGAACCAGCGCCAGGACAATGGCGATCAATGCCGCAGGAATAAACGCCGCCACCGCGCGGAAATTGACGCCGTGGCTGTAGTAATAAGCGCCGTTCGGGTCTTCGCTGTAGAGCTGCGGTACGTTGATCCGACCTTTGCGGATCAGCCAGTAGTCGACCATGATCACGCCGTACAACGGGCCGAGCAGGGCGCCGAGACCGGACAGGAAGTACACGATCACCAGCGGGCTGTTGTAGAGATTCCACGGCAGGATCAACACGGCGATGGTCGCGCTGATCAGCCCGGCGCGGCGGAACGTCAGGTACTTCGGCGCCAGGTTGCTCAGCACGAAGGCCGGGGCGACGAAGTTGGCCATGATGTTCACCGCCACGGTGACAATCAGGAATGCCAGGCAACCGAGCACCAGGAAGAAGGTGTTGGGAATCGAGGCGATGATCTCGGTCGGGCCTTCGATGATCCGGCCATTGATCTGAAATTGCGCACCGCAGAGCAGGACCGTGATCGCGGCGAACACCAGAATATTCACCGGCAAACCCCAGAAGTTTCCTACCTTGATGGTCTTGCGGCATGGCGAAGAGCGGGCGAAGTCGCAGAAATTGAGGATCAACGTGCCGTAGATCGCCAGCCACAAAGCGCCGCCGGCAAAGATGTTGCGCCACATCTCGCCACCCGTGAGCGGTTCGCGGGTCGACCAGGCGATGGTCGCGTCGGCCTGGAAGTACATCCACGCGGCGAGGGCGGCCACGGTCAGCAGAATCACCGGTCCGGCAAACGCTTCGTAGCGGCGCACCATTTCCATGCCGTAGGCAAGGATCGCCAGTTGCACGAACCAGATCGCCACGAAACACACCCAACCCAAAGTCGACAGACCCAGAATCGCGTTGTGGTCGTATTCGGCGAAACCGGGATGCACCGCTGTGAGCAGTACGCGGAACACCACTGAGGCCAGGTACGTCTGAATCCCGAACCAGGCAATGGCGATAACCGCCCGGATCAGTGCAGGAATTTGCGCGCCATGGATGCCGAAACTGATCCGGCTGATGACCGGAAACGGCACGCCGGTTTTCTGTCCCATGTAGCCGGACAGGTTCATGAAGAAGTACACCAGCGCCGCGCCGATCCCCAATGACAACAGAATCTGCCAGCCACCCAGGCCTAGGGCGTAGAGGCCGATGGCGAAGGAGTAGTTGGCGATGTTGTGCACGTCGTTCGTCCACAGGGCGAAGATGCTGTATTTGCCCCAGCGTCGACCTTCGGCCTTGGTCGGCGCGAGGTCGCTGTTGTGCAGGCGCGGACTGAGTTGTAACGGCTCGGTCAGACCGTCATCGGGTGACGGTTGGTCGAGGGCAGAGGCGGGCAGATTCAGCGTGATGTTATTGGAGAGACTTGTACGCATTCCGGCAGGCTCCTGATGTTCAGGGCCGCGATGACTGTGCATAAGCCACAGGGCTCGACAAATCTTCGTCGCGGCAGTGAAAGCATCACTGGTTACGGGGCATCTGCAGCCTGTACGGGATAGGGCGCTTCAGGCTTGCGGATCGAAAGTGTGTATGTTTTGCAGTTTTGTATACAAAACATGTATGCACTAAAGCCAGATTTGTGCCACTTGGCGATCTATGTGTAGCCGTGTTCATTTCGAAAAGTTATCGATGAACGCTAAGTGGTTGAAAATAATTGGTTAAAAATTGACCGTTCGAACAGGTATTTATTTTTGGTGGGGGATTTTGATGGCGGGCGGAGGCGAGGGGTTTTTGGCAGCGATGTAACTTTTCAGGGCGCTGAAAGTAAAAAGTGCACACATAAATGGCACCGATGGTGACATTACTGTGTACACATTTATTGAATCGCTAGTGACCTTTGTAGGAGTGAGCCTGCTCGCGATAGCGGTGTATCAGCCAAAAAATTCATCGACTGAGACACCGCTATCGCGAGCAGGCTCACTCCTACAGGGGGAAATCAGCGCGGCAGGGAGTTACGCCTTGCTAATGATATTGCCGGCATGCAACCCGCACTCTTTCTGCGTCGCCTCTTCCCACCACCAGCGGCCCTCGCGCTCATGCTGGTTCGGCAGCACCGGGCGGGTGCACGGTTCGCAGCCGATGCTGATAAAGCCGCGTTCATGCAGGCTGTTGTACGGCAGCTCAAGCATGCGGATGTAGCCCCAGATCTCTTCGCTGGTCATCTGCGCCAACGGGTTGAACTTGTACAACGTGCGCTCCGGCGTGGAGAACGCGGTGTCGATTTCCATCACCGCCACAGCGCTACGCGTGCCCGGGCTCTGATCGCGGCGCTGGCCGGTGGCCCAGGCTTTGACGCCGGAGAGTTTGCGCCGCAGCGGTTCGATCTTGCGGATGCCGCAGCATTCGCCGTGGCCGTCCTTGTAGAAACTGAACAGGCCTTTTTCCTTCACGAACGGTTCGAGTTTCGTGTAGTCCGGCGACACCAGTTCGATGTCGATCTTGTAGTGCTCGCGCACCTGATCGATGAAGCGGTAGGTCTCTGGGTGCAGGCGGCCGGTGTCGAGGCTGAACACCTTGACGTTCTTGTTGAGCTTCCAGGCCATGTCCACCAGCACCACATCCTCGGCGCCGCTGAAAGAGATCCACAGGTCATCGCCGAACTCGGCAAACGCGAGTTTCAGAATGTCCTGGGCGGATTTATTGGCATAGGTCGTGGCGAGTTCCACGACGTCGAACGTTGCACTCATCAGGGCGGCTTCCTACAGGTCGGTGGCGCTGGGCGCTCTATATGGCGCTGATGGTAACAAAAAGCTGCACGGCTCGGGGGCGTGCTGTGCGTTGCGCGTCTGCATGTGAGCCGCTAGAGTTCGGCCTCGCTCGACTCAAATAATCAATACAAACGGGAGTGTCTTGTGGAAATTGCTTGCCTGGATCTTGAAGGGGTGTTGGTGCCGGAAATCTGGATCGCCTTCGCCGAAAAAACCGGAATCGAATCCCTCAAGGCCACCACCCGGGACATTCCCGATTACGACGTGCTGATGAAGCAGCGTCTGCGCATCCTCGACGAGCACGGCTTGAAGCTGTCGGACATTCAGGAAGTGATCGCCACCCTGAAGCCGCTGGACGGCGCAGTGGAGTTCGTCAACTGGCTGCGTGAGCGCTTTCAGGTGGTGATTCTGTCGGATACGTTCTATGAATTTTCCCAGCCGCTGATGCGCCAACTGGGCTTCCCGACCTTGCTTTGCCATCGTCTGATCACTGACGAAACCGGGCGGGTGACCAGCTATCAGTTGCGTCAGAAAGATCCCAAGCGCCAGTCGGTGCTGGCGTTCAAGAGCCTGTATTACCGTGTGATTGCGGCGGGGGATTCGTATAACGATACGACGATGCTGGGCGAGGCGGACGCCGGGATTCTGTTTCATGCGCCGGAGAATGTGATTCGCGAGTTTCCGCAGTTTCCGGCGGTGCATACGTTTGCCGAGTTGAAGCAGGAATTCCTGAAGGCTTCGAACAGAGAGTTGAGTTTGTAGTCGTCTGAAAAGACGCCATCGCGAGCAGGCTCACTCCTACAGGGGATCGCATTCCAAATGTAGGAGTGAGCCTGCTCGCGATAGCTTTTAAAGGTTCTGCAGGGTTTCGAGGAGGATTCTGACTTTGGTGATCGACTCCTGATACTCAGCCTGCCAGTCCGAGTCGGCGACAATCCCGCCACCGCCCCAGCAACATACCTGCGCATCCTTGACCAGCAGACTGCGAATCGCGATGGAGCTGTCCATCTCGCCGCGTACGTCCAGATACAGCAACGAGCCACAATACAAACCGCGTCGGGTCGGTTCCAGCTCATCAATGATCTGCATCGCGCGAATCTTCGGCGCGCCGGTGATCGAGCCGCCGGGGAAACTGCCGGCAATCAAATCCAGTGCGTCGCGATCATCCGCCAGTTCACCGGTGACGCTGCTGACCAGGTGATGCACGTTCGGATAGCTTTCCAGACTGAACAGCTCCGGCACTCGTACCGAACCGATGCGGCAGGTGCGGCCGAGATCGTTGCGCAGCAGGTCGACGATCATCAGGTTTTCTGCGCGATCCTTGGGGCTGGCCAGCAGTTCGGCGGCGTTGGCCGCATCTTCGGCGGGTGTCAGGCCACGGGGGCGAGTACCTTTGATCGGGCGGGTTTCCACCTGGCGTTCGCTGACTTTGACGAAGCGCTCCGGCGACAGGCTCAACACCGCGCCGCCCTCGGGCAGGCTCTGGAAACCGGAGAACGGTGTCGGGCAGGCTTCGCGCAATGCGCAATAAGCCAGCCACGGATCGCCCTGACACGCCGCACGGAAGCGCTGAGCGAAGTTGACCTGATAGCAGTCGCCGGCCTGGATGTAGTGCTGAATGCGTTCGAAGGCTTGGCGGTAATCGTCGGCCGAGAGGTCGGCGGTCATCGGGGCGTTCAATTTGAACGGGGTCAGCGCATCAGCATGTGGCTGAGTGAATAACGCAATCAGGCGTTGTTTTTCGCCGTCGATCACGGACGGGTGGAAGACCAATTGGCTGGTGGCCATCTGGTGATCGCTGATCAATGCCCAGGCGTACAGGCCAAAACGCGCGTCCGGCAATTGCAGATCATCCAACGCCTGGCTCGGCAGGTTTTCCAGATGCCGACCGAAATCGTAGCTCAGGTAACCGATCAAACCGCCAGCGAATGGAAGCTCGAAACTTGCTGGCAAATCAGCCTCACCGAGGCGATTCAGATTGTCACGCAGACGTTGCAGGAAATGATTGCCGCTTTCGTCGGGCAACACCGCCAGTTGTTCCAGCGGCCAGGCGCTGAGCAGGTCATAACGACCACGGTCGGCACTTGGCCGGCCGCTGTCGAGCAGTACGGCGCCGGGCGCGTTGCGGATGGCCGCGAAGTAGTCGGCGGGATTGGCGCGGTAGGGCAGCGGGTGTACGGAACAGGTCAACATGGGCGGGGCAGATCGGCCGTTGAGGCGGGGAGGGGATTGTAGTCCTCTCCGATGCCAGATCAAAGTCAAAAGCCTCCCCCTCACCCCAACCCTCTCCCCCAAGGGGGCGAGGGGGAAAGGGGGCAGATCGGGGGCTTTTCAAAACTTGGGTTCGGCTCGATATCTTGGGGGAAGGGCGCCGATCTTCATGCTTTCAAGACCTGAGTTCGACTCAGGACGTTCAGGTCGGCGTACTTCCCACATCCACTTCGGTCAGTCCCCTCTCCCTCTGGGAGAGGGCTAGGGTGAGGGGCTTTTAGTTTTTCAGCTCTTAGCCTTCGACCGCAGGAATATGCCCAAACATTTCCTGAGTAAACGCCACCCGCTCTTCAACCGATTCCGTCACCCCACGCGCCTTCAGCTCTTCCAGTCGCGCTTCCACCGCGTGCGTACGCAACGTCAGCCCACAATCATTGGCGATCTGGATATTCAGCCCCGGCCGCGCATTGAGCTCGAGAATCAGCGGGCCTTTCTCTTGATCGAGCACCATGTCCACACCGATATAGCCCAGCCCGCACAGCTCATAACAGCCTGCCGCGAGCTTCATGAAACCGTCCCAGTAGGGCAGTTGCACGCCGTCCACCGCGTTGGTGGTGTCGGGGTGTTTGGTGATGATGTTGTTCAGCCAGGTGCCACGCAACGTCAGACCAGTGGCGAGGTCGACACCGACACCGATGGCGCCTTGGTGCAGGTTGGCCTTGCCGCCGGACTGCCGGGTCGGCAGGCGTAGCATCGCCATCACCGGATAACCCATCAGCACAATGATGCGGATATCCGGTACGCCTTCGTAGCTGATGCTCTTGAAGATCTGGTCCGGGGTCACCCGGTATTCGATCAGCGCCCGATCGCGGTGACCGCCCAGCGAATACAAACCGGTGAGGATGCTCGAGATGTGATGCTCAAGCTCTTCGTGGGCAAGGATCTTGCCCGACACCGTGCGATAGCGACCCTCGAAACGGTCGGCAATCACGATGATGCCGTCGCCGCCGGCGCCCTGGGCCGGTTTGATCACGAAGTCGCTGCGCCCGCCGATGATCTCGCCGAGCTTGTCGATTTCCTTTTCGGTGGAGATCACGCCATACAGCTCCGGCACGTGAATGCCGGCCTTGATGGCGCGTTCCTTGGTGATGATCTTGTCATCGACGATCGGGTACAGGCTGCGCTTGTTGTACTTGAGCACGTAGTCGGCGTTACGCCGATTGATGCCCATGATGCCCCGCGCCTCCAGCGCCTTCCAGGTCTTCCAGAAACCGAACATCAGGCGTCAGCCTTCTTCAGGAAAGCCTTGAAACGCACCAGTTCGGTCAGGCGGTAGCCGCGATAGCGACCCATCGCCAGCATGAAGCCGACCAGAATCAGCAGGATCGCCGGGAAGGTGAACACGAAGTACACCAGTTCAGGCACGGTCATGATCAGGTGCGCCAGAGACGCGGCGAACAGCGTACCAATCGCGACTTTCATCGCATGGCTGGCACCGCGCTCTTCCCAGGTGATCGACAGGCGTTCGATGGTCATGGTCAGAATCACCATCGGGAACAGCGCTACAGACAAGCCACGCTCCAGACCCAGTTTATGGCTGAACAGACTGATCGCCGCGATCAGCACCACGACAAAGGTCAACACCACCGAGAGTCGCGGCAGCATTTGCAGCTTCAGGTGTTCCAGATACGACCGTAATGACAGGCCCAGCGCGGTGATCACGGTAAACAGCAGAATGCCGAAGCCCAGCTGCGTTTCGCGGAAGGCGAGGGCGATCAGTACCGGGGTGAACGTGCCGAGGGTCTGCAGGCCGATCAGGTTGCGCAGGATCAGGATCACCAGCACGCCGATCGGGATCATCACCATGATCATGAAGGTCTGCTGGGTCTGTAGCGGCAAGCCGTACAGCGAGTATTCGAGGAAGTTGGCGTCGGTGTTTTCGTCGGTCAGCTTGGCCAGACGAATCGCGTTCATCTCGCTGTTGTTCAGGCTGAAGGTCACGTTGGCTTTTTTGCCGCCGTCGACGGTGATCAGGTTTTCATCGCCAGTCCACCACAGCAGGCGGTCGGTCGGCAGGCCTTGCTCGCCGGTTTCCGGGTTGAAGTACAGCCAGTCGTTGCCGTTGAAGCTGCGCAGCCACAGCTCAGGCATTTGTGGCTGGTCGGCGACGAGGCGGATGGTGTGGACCTTTTCCACCGGCACGTGGGCGATGGACAGCAGCAGCTCGACGATTTTGGCTTTGTGCGCAGTCGATGGATCACCGGCCAGCAGCAGTTTCACGTTGTCATCGTTGACGTTGTTGACGCGTTTGATCGCCTCGCCAATAAAGGTTTCGACGTCAGCCGAGTGCTGGCGGATCGGCGCAAGCAGGGCTTCGGCGGCGATTTTCTCCGGGCCTTCGATGGCCATGCTGTCGCGGAAGGTCGGGCCTTTGACCTTGGATTTTTCGGCGGTGTAACGCTTGGTCAGTACCAGACGGTAATAAAGGGTCTGGTTGCCCTTGGCGCGGCGTGCCGACCAGGTGACCTTGCGGTTGCCATCGACGCGGTTCACCGCAACGCCGTAGTTATTGGAGATAAAGCTCTCGTTGAGGCTGACGTAATCGCGGCTCAACGGTGGCACGAACATCTGGATCTTCACCGGATCCTTGGTGCTGGCGACGAACTCGACCTTGGCGTCGATGTTCCACAAGTCGTCGGTGGCGTCTTCGGTCACCGGGATGCCGAGCACGAAAATCTGATAGGCCGTAACCGAAACGCCCAGGAGCACCAGAATGGTGATCAGGATTTTCAGGTGGAAGGTTAGAGAACGCATGGAAATTACTCGGCGGTATGAGCGGCGATGGTGCAGGCGGGTTTGCCGGCAGCGTATTTAAGACTGGGGTCGACCAGCGCGTCGAAGCGTTTCAGCGCCTCGGAGCCGATCAAAAGCGGATATTGGAACGCACTTCGGTCGGTCAGGTTCACTTCGATGCTGCGCATCGCTGATCCCATGCAGATATCCAGCTCGATCACCGGACGGGCGGTGTACTTCTTGCCTTCTTCCGGGTCGTAGTCGCCAGCACGGCGCTTGATCTTGCTGACCCGGGCCAGCGGCCGTTCGATCGGGTGCGAGTGCGCGGCGTCGATGGCCAGGTAGAAACGAACCCAGGACTCACCGTTGCGTTTAAAGCGTTTGATGTCGCGGGCACTCAGCGAGGCGGTTTTCGCGCCGGTGTCGAGTTTGGCCGCGACTTCGAGATTGATGCCGTCAAGCGAAGCGTATTCGTTGAGGCCGTACACGGTTTTTTCCCCCGCGGCGGCGAGGCCGGGCAGGCAAAACAGGGCAAAGAATGTGGGGAAGGGCTTGAGTCTCATAAATCCTGGTGCGCAGCGTTCCGTTTTCGGTTCAGGTCCTTGGCAAAACTTGCGCAAGGCCCTTCGTGTGCCTGGCAGCTTTATATGACAAGCCGTACAAATGGCCAGCAAATGCGGGCGGCATTCTAGCACGGTGGGTTTATGGCGCCAGCGCCCGAGCCGGTCTATACCCCTTTGGGAACCCTGTGGGAGCCTGCTCGCGAAGGCGGTGCGTCATCCCATGCAGATGCTGACTGACAGTACGCTTTCGCGAGCAGGTTCGCTCCCACAGGGATTAATCGACCAATGGGAGATTGCCTACGGTTATTAGACGATTGTCGACAATACCTATTTATCCTTTGACTGATGCGGGCGAATTGGCTAGTTTTTGCCGCATTGGATTTGAAGGTGTCGACAATCATGTTGGATCAACTCGATCCCCCGGTCATCAGCGGCGACGATTCCGAGACACTCTCGGAAAACGTCTTCCGGCGCATTCAGGCAGCCATCGTCAAAGGCGAGATCGCCCCGGGCAGCAAGATCTCCGAACCGGAGCTGGCACGCACCTACGGCATCAGCCGTGGACCGTTACGCGAGGCGATTCACCGTCTCGAAGGCCAGCGTTTACTGGTACGCGTGCCGCACGTCGGCGCGCGGGTGGTGTCGCTCAGCCACGCCGAATTGCTCGAACTCTATGAAATCCGCGAATCCCTCGAAGGCATGGCCTGCCGTCTGGCGGCCGAACGCATGAGCGTTGAAGAAATCGACGAACTGCGCCGGGTGCTGGAAACCCACGAGCGCGACGCGGCGTTTCAGGCTGGCGTTGGCTACTACCAGCAGGAAGGCGATTTCGACTTTCACTACCGGATCATCCAGGGCAGCGGCAATCGCACGCTGACGCAGATGCTCTGCGGCGAGCTCTATCAATTGGTGCGCATGTACCGCATCCAGTTTTCCACCACACCGAACCGCCCGCGCCAGGCTTTTGCCGAACACCACCGGATTCTCGATGCCATCGCCGACCGTGACGGCGAGCTCGCGGAATTGTTGATGCGCCGTCACATCGGCGCCTCGAAACGCAACATCGCCCGTCATTACCAGGACGGCGCCCACAATAAGACAGCCACTGAACGAGGTGAGTCATGAGTTCCAAGCACAGCACTCCAGGCCAGCGTTTCCGCGATGCGGTCGCCAGCGAGCATCCATTGCAGGTGGTCGGTGCAATCAACGCCAACCACGCGCTGCTGGCCAAGCGCGCCGGTTTCAAGGCGATCTACCTGTCCGGTGGCGGGGTGGCTGCAGGCTCGCTCGGCGTGCCGGATCTGGGCATCACCGGTCTGGATGACGTGCTGACCGACGTGCGCCGCATCACCGACGTTTGCGATCTGCCGCTGCTGGTCGACGTCGACACCGGTTTCGGTTCCTCGGCATTCAACGTCGCGCGCACGGTCAAATCGATGATCAAGTTCGGCGCGGCGGCGATTCACATCGAGGATCAGGTCGGCGCCAAGCGCTGTGGCCACCGTCCTAATAAAGAGATCGTCAGCCAGCAGGAAATGGTCGACCGCATCAAAGCCGCCGTCGATGCCCGCACCGATGACAGCTTCGTGATCATGGCGCGCACCGATGCGCTGGCGGTGGAAGGTCTGGAATCGGCACTCGATCGCGCAGCGGCGTGCATCGAGGCTGGCGCTGACATGATCTTCCCGGAAGCGATCACTGAGCTGGAAATGTACAAGCTGTTCGCCAACCGTGTGAAGGCGCCGATTCTGGCCAACATCACCGAGTTCGGCGCGACACCGCTGTACACCACCGAGCAACTGGCCGGCGCCGACGTGTCGCTGGTGCTCTATCCGCTGTCGGCGTTCCGCGCGATGAACAAGGCTGCGGAAAACGTTTACACCGCGATCCGTCGCGATGGTACGCAGCAGAATGTCATCGACACCATGCAGACTCGCATGGAGCTTTACGATCGCATCGATTACCACACGTTCGAGCAGAAGCTCGATGCGTTGTTTGCACAAAAGAAAGGCTGAATCAAACCCTGTGGGAGCGAGCCTGCTCGCGAAGGACGCCAACGATAACGCGGTGTCCCTGATGCACCGAGGTGTTCCAGCCACCTTCGCGAGCAGGCTCGCTCCCAGAAGTTTCCCCATACAAATTCAAGAAGATTGGAGAACACAATGGCCGAAGCAAAAGTACTCAGTGGCGCCGGGCTCCGTGGCCAGGTCGCCGGGCAAACCGCACTGTCCACCGTGGGCCAGGCCGGTGCCGGGCTGACCTATCGCGGCTACGACGTGCGCGAACTCGCTGCCGATGCGCAATTTGAAGAAGTCGCTTACCTGCTGCTCTACGGCGAGCTGCCAACCCAGGCGCAACTCGACGAATACCAAGGCAAACTGAGCAAGCTGCGCGACCTGCCACAAGCGCTGAAAGAAGTGCTCGAACGCATCCCCGCCGACGCCCACCCGATGGACGTGATGCGCACCGGTTGCTCGTTCCTCGGCAATATCGAGCCGGAGAAAGACTTTTCCGAGCAACGCGACAAGACTGACCGCTTGCTGGCCGCGTTCCCGGCGATCATGTGCTACTGGTATCGCTTCAGCCACGACGGCAAACGCATCAATTGCGTCAGCGACGAGCCGACCATCGGCGGCCACTTCCTGCACCTGCTGCACGACAAGAAGCCGATCGAATTGCACGTGAAAGTGATGAACGTCTCGCTGATTCTTTACGCCGAACACGAATTCAACGCCTCGACGTTCACCGCGCGCGTCTGCGCCTCGACCCTGTCCGATTTGTATTCTTGCGTAACGGCCGCTATTGGTTCGCTGCGCGGTCCGTTGCACGGCGGCGCCAATGAAGCAGCGATGGAAATGATCGAGCGCTTCGCGTCGCCGGAAGAGGCGATCAAAGGCACCCTCGGCATGCTTGAGCGCAAGGACAAGATCATGGGCTTCGGCCACGCGATCTATAAGGACAGCGATCCGCGCAACGAGGTGATCAAGGGCTGGTCGAAAAAACTCGCGGATGAAGTCGGCGACAAAGTGCTGTTCCCGGTTTCCGAAGCCATCGACAAGACCATGTGGGAGCAGAAAAAACTGTTCCCCAACGCCGATTTCTACCATGCCTCGGCGTACCACTTCATGGGCATCCCGACCAAGCTGTTCACGCCGATCTTCGTCTGCTCGCGCCTGACTGGCTGGGCTGCGCATGTGTTCGAACAACGCGCCAACAACCGCATCATCCGTCCAAGCGCCGAGTACGTCGGCGTCGAACAGCGCAAGTTCGTGCCAATCGAACGTCGCTGAAATGGTGAGCTGACGCGATCCCGGAAAACACCGCAAATCCCTGTAGGAGTGAGCCTGCTCGCGATGACGGACTGACATTCACCATCGATGTCGACTGATCCACCGCTTTCGCGAGCAGGCTCGCTCCCACAGTGGATGGTGTGTAACTCAGGTTTGTGTCAGCCACCCTTTGCAACTACCGTGACCCGAGTCCTGACCCGATGAACACAGAATTTCGCAAAACCCTGCCCGGCAGCCCTCTGGATTATTTCGACGCCCGTGCGGCTGTCGAAGCGATTCAGCCCGGCAGTTACGACACCCTGCCGTACACCTCCCGCGTGCTGGCGGAAAACCTTGTGCGTCGCTGCGACCCGGCCACGCTCACCAATTCCCTCAAGCAACTGATTGAACGCAAACGCGACCTCGACTTCCCGTGGTTCCCGGCGCGCGTGGTCTGCCACGACATTCTCGGTCAGACCGCGCTGGTCGACCTCGCTGGCCTGCGCGACGCGATCGCCTTGCAGGGCGGTGACCCGGCGCAGGTCAACCCGGTAGTGCCGACGCAATTGATCGTCGACCACTCGCTGGCAGTGGAGGCAGGCGGTTTCGACAAGCAGGCGTTCGAGAAAAACCGCGCCATCGAAGACCGTCGCAACGAAGACCGTTTCCACTTCATCAACTGGACCAAAAAGGCCTTCAAGAACGTTGACGTGATCCCACCGGGCAACGGCATCATGCACCAGATCAACCTGGAGAAAATGTCTCCGGTGATCCAGGTGCGTGAGGGCGTGGCGTTCCCCGACACTTGCGTCGGCACCGACAGCCACACCCCGCACGTCGATGCTTTGGGCGTGATTGCCATCGGCGTTGGCGGTCTCGAAGCCGAGAGCGTGATGCTCGGTCGCGCCTCGTGGATGCGCCTGCCGGAAAGCGTCGGCGTCGAACTGACTGGCAAGCTGCAACCGGGCATCACTGCCACCGACATGGTGCTGGCGCTGACCGAATACCTGCGCAAACAGAAAGTCGTCGGCGCGTGGCTGGAGTTCTTCGGCGAAGGCGCCGCTGCGCTGACCCTCGGCGACCGCGCGACCATCTCCAACATGGCCCCGGAATACGGCGCCACGGCGGCGATGTTCTACATCGACCAGCAGACCATCGATTACCTGAAACTGACCGGTCGCGAAGACCAGCAAGTGCAGTTGGTCGAGCAGTACGCCAAGCTCACCGGCCTGTGGGCAGACAGCCTGAAAGGCGCGCAATACGAGCGAGGGCTGAGCTTCGATCTGTCCTCGGTCGTGCGCAACATGGCCGGCCCGAGCAACCCGCATGCCCGCGTCGCGGTGGCGGATCTGGCCGCCAAAGGCATCTCCGGCCAGTGGGATGACGTGCCGGGACAAATGCCCGACGGCGCAGTGATCATCGCCGCCATTACCAGTTGCACCAACACCAGTAACCCGCGCAACGTCATCGCCGCCGGCCTGCTCGCGCGCAACGCCAACAAACTCGGCCTGACCCGCAAGCCATGGGTGAAATCCTCGCTAGCGCCGGGCTCGAAAACCGTCGCGCTGTACCTCGACGAAGCGGGGCTGACCACGGAGCTGGAGCAGCTCGGATTCGGTGTCGTCGCCTTCGCTTGCACTACCTGCAACGGCATGTCCGGTGCGCTCGATCCGGTGATTCAGCAGGAGATCATCGACCGCGACCTGTACGCCACCGCCGTGCTCTCGGGCAACCGCAACTTCGACGGCCGCATCCACCCGTACGCCAAGCAAGCGTTCCTCGCTTCGCCGCCACTAGTGGTCGCTTACGCCATCGCCGGGACCATCCGTTTCGACATCGAGAAGGACGTGTTGGGCGTGGTCGACGGCAAAGAAATCCGCCTGAAAGACATCTGGCCGAGCGACGAAGAAATCGACGCCGTGGTGAAATCTTCGGTCAAGCCTGAGCAGTTCCGTCAGGTCTACATTCCGATGTTCGCCGTCCACGAAGACACCGGCCCGAAAGTCACGCCGCTGTACGACTGGCGCGAAATGAGCACTTACATCCGCCGTCCGCCGTACTGGGAAGGCGCGCTGGCCGGCGCACGTCCGCTTAAGGGCATGCGCCCGCTGGCGGTGCTGCCGGACAACATCACCACCGATCATCTGTCGCCATCCAACGCGATCATGCTCGACAGCGCTGCCGGCGAATACCTGGCGAAAATGGGCCTGCCGGAAGAGGACTTCAACTCTTACGCCACGCACCGTGGCGACCACTTGACCGCGCAGCGCGCAACGTTTGCCAACCCGAAACTGTTCAATGAAATGGTCGTGGAAAACGGCAAGGTCAAACAGGGTTCGCTGGCGCGTGTCGAGCCGGAAGGCAAAGTGATGCGCATGTGGGAAGCCATCGAAACCTACATGGAACGCAAGCAGCCGCTGATCATCATTGCCGGCGCCGATTACGGTCAGGGTTCGTCCCGCGACTGGGCGGCGAAAGGCGTGCGTCTGGCCGGTGTCGAGGCGATTGCCGCTGAAGGTTTCGAGCGCATTCACCGCACCAACCTGGTGGGCATGGGCGTGTTGCCGCTGGAGTTCAAGCCGGGCACGGACCGTCATACGTTGGCCATCGATGGCAGCGAAACCTATGACGTGATCGGCGAGCGCAAACCGCGCGCGGACCTGACGCTGGTGATCCATCGCAAGAACGGCGAGCGCGTTGACGTGCCGGTGACCTGCCGTCTGGATACCGCTGAAGAAGTATCGATCTACGAGGCCGGCGGCGTGTTGCAGCGCTTCGCTCAGGACTTCCTTGAAGAGTCGGCGGTTGCCGTTTAAATCAACTGATGCGGGCATGGGATTTTAAGTCCCATGCTTTCGGTAAGGAGCAATATGGCTCACGCACCACAAATAAAAATCCCCGCCACCTACATGCGCGGCGGCACCAGCAAAGGCGTGTTTTTCAGCCTCAAGGATCTGCCTGAAGCGGCGCAGATTCCCGGTCCGGCTCGCGACGCTTTATTGCTGCGCGTGATCGGCAGTCCCGACCCGTACGACAAACAAATCGACGGCATGGGCGGCGCGACGTCGAGCACCAGCAAAACCGTGATCCTGTCGAAAAGCATCAAGGCTGATCACGACGTCGATTACCTGTTCGGTCAGGTCTCCATCGACAAGCCCTTTGTGGACTGGAGCGGCAACTGCGGCAACCTCTCGGCTGCGGTCGGTTCGTTCGCCATCAGCAATGGCCTGGTCGATGCCAGCCGCATTCCGCACAACGGTGTCGCGGTGGTGCGCGTGTGGCAGGCCAACATCGGCAAAACGATTATTGCCCACGTGCCGATCACCAACGGCGAAGTGCAGGAAACCGGTGATTTCGAACTCGATGGCGTGACTTTTCCGGCTGCTGAAGTACAAGTCGAATTCATGGACCCGGCGGCGGAAGAAGAGGGTGGCGGTGGTTCGATGTTCCCCACTGGCAACCTGATTGATGAGCTGGAAGTGCCGGGTGTCGGCACGTTCAAAGCGACCATGATCAACGCTGGCATCCCGACGATTTTCGTCAATGCCGAAGACATTGGTTACACCGGGACCGAGTTGCAGAGCGCGATCAACAGCGATCCGCAAGCGCTGCAGATGTTTGAGAAGATTCGGGCTTATGGCGCGCTGCGCATGGGCCTGATCTCCAATCTGGACGAAGCGGCCAAGCGGCAGCACACGCCGAAAGTCGCGTTTGTCGCCAAGCCTGCAGATTACGTGGCGTCGAGTGGCAAAGCGGTTGGCGCTGGTGATGTGGATTTGCTGGTACGTGCGTTGTCGATGGGCAAGTTGCACCACGCGATGATGGGCACGGCGGCGGTGGCGATTGGTACGGCGGCAGCGATTTCCGGCACGTTGGTGAACCTTGCGGCGGGTGGCGTTGAACGTAATGCCGTGCGCTTCGGGCATCCGTCCGGAACGTTGCGCGTTGGCGCTGAAGCCAGTCTGGAAAACGGCGAGTGGGTGGTGAAGAAAGCCATCATGAGCCGTAGCGCACGCGTTCTCATGGAAGGCTACGTGCGCATCCCGGGTGATTCTTTCTGATTTGAGATTTTTCACCCTCACCCCAGCCCTCTCCCAAAGGGAGAGGGGGCCGACCGAGGTGTCTGGGGTTGTACATCGACCTGAAAGATTGAGTCGATTATGGGTTCAAGGGGCCGACCGAGGTGTCTGGGGTTGTACATCGACCTGAAAGATTGAGTCGATTATGGGTTCAGGGGGCCGACCGAGGTGTCTGGGGTTGTACATCGACCTGAAAGATTGAGTCGATTATGGATTCAGGGGCCGACCGAGGTGTTTGAAATTGTGCATTGACCAGATCGATTATGGATTCAATGGCGATCGTTCACGTCGGTGAACCTCCACAGCATCCCCCAATCGGTTCCCTCTCCCTCGGGAGAGGGCTAGGGTGAGGGGCCCACCCACTGAAGAAACACAAAACAAGCAGGCACCCCAGACCTGCAATCACCCAAACCCGCCAAGCCCTGAGGAAGACCGCACCCACTCATCATTCCCGCACAGGAGAACCGCAATGAGCGCCAACGTCGACCTGAACAACCGCCCCGACTACGACCATGTCCTGCAGGACATCGCCGATTACGTCCTCACCTTCAAAGCCCCCTCTGCCGAAGCCCTCGACACCGCCCGCAACTGCCTGATGGACACGCTGGGCTGCGGCCTGCTGGCACTGCGCTTTCCCGAATGCACCAAGCATCTCGGCCCAATCGTCGAAGGCACCGTCGTGCCGTTTGGTGCGCGAGTCCCGGGTACGTCTTATCGCCTCGACCCAGTGAAAGCCGCGTGGGACATCGGCTGCATCGTCCGTTGGCTCGACTACAACGACACCTGGCTCGCCGCCGAGTGGGGCCATCCATCGGACAACCTGGGCGGCATTCTTGCGGTGGCCGATCACCTCTCGCAGAAGCGCCTGGCCAATGCTGAAGCGCCGCTGACCATTCGCGATGTGCTGGAAGCGATGATCATGGCCCACGAGATTCAAGGCGTGATTGCTCTGGATAACTCCTTCAATCGTGTAGGACTCGATCACGTCATTCTGGTGAAAGTCGCCTCGACCGCCGTTACCGCCAAACTGATGGGCGCCAATCGCGAGCAATTGTTGTCGGCGCTTTCCCATGCGTTCGCCGATGGTCAGGCGCTGCGCACCTATCGTCATGCGCCGAATGCCGGCTCTAGAAAGTCCTGGGCGGCGGGGGATGCGACGAGTCGTGGCGTGCGTCTGGCCGACATCGCCATGCGCGGCGAAATGGGTATTCCCGGCGTGCTGACTGCGAAACAGTGGGGCTTTTATGACGTACTGTTCAGCCACACCAATAGCGATCTGGCGCTGAAACCGGAAGATAAACGCGCTTTCAGTTTTTCGCGGCCGTTCGGCAGTTACGTGATGGAAAACGTCCTGTTCAAAATCAGCTTTCCCGCCGAGTTCCACGCGCAAACCGCCTGCGAAGCGGCAGTGACCTTGCACCCGCAGGTGCGCAATCGTCTGCACGAGATCGACCGTATCGTCATCACCACCCACGAATCGGCGATCCGCATCATTTCCAAGGTCGGGCCGCTGGCCAACGCCGCCGACCGTGACCACTGCATCCAGTACATGACCGCCGTGCCGCTGGCGTTCGGCAATCTGGTCGCCGAGCAGTACGAAGACGATTTCCACCGGGCACATCCGGTCATTGATGTGTTGCGCGAAAAAATGGTCATCGTCGAAGAGCCACGTTTCACCCGCGAGTATCTCGAGGCCGACAAACGTTCGATCGCCAACGCCGTACAAGTGTTTTTCAAGGACGGCAGCAGCACCGAAAACGTCGTGGTGGAATACCCGATCGGCCATCGCCGGCGCCGTGCCGAGGGCATTCCGTTGCTGGAGGACAAGTTCAAAGCCAATCTGGCCACGCGCTTCACCGGCCAACGCAGCGGCGAGATCTTTGCGTTGTGCAAGGATCAGGCGCGGCTCGAAGCCACCCCGGTCAACCGCTTTGTGGATATGTTGGTTATCTGAACCACTTTTCCACAGGCAATTTGGTAATCGCAAAACCGCTCAACAAAATCGCCGAATAGATCATCAGTTCCCGGGACAGGGTTTGCCCTTCGTACCAGGCGCCGATGATCACGGCGAACACCGGAAAAATGATGAACACGAACGACAGGATGATCGGGCTCAAGCGTTTAAGCAGCAAAAAGTAAACGATGAATCCACCCACCGATGCCACCAACCCGAGATACAGCAGGGCGCCCCACGAGCGGGCGCTGACGTCACTGAACGCCGGCGTCTCAATGCTCAGACCGACAATAAATAACATCAGGCCGGCAATGCCGATCGGCAGCGTGTTGTAGGTGATCACGCTGATCGCGCTGCCGTGTTTTTTCGTCACCACGTAGCACAGCGCATGCATCACCGCTGCACACAGAATTGCCAGTACGCCAAGCCATTCCGCCTGATCCAGATGCAGACCCTGACTGCGAATAATCATGAACAGACTGCCAAAGCCAATCGCGATGCCGAGCATTTGCGACGGGTAGATTTTCTCGCGCAGAAACAGCGCCGAGAACAGCAGGATAAAAACTGGCATGCAACTGAACAGCAGGGCGGTCAGGCCCGATGACACGTGCATCTCGCCGTAGTTGAGCAGGTAGTAGGGCAGGCTGAAATACGACAGCGTGACGAACACAAAGAACCAGCGACTTTGCTTTGGAAAAAACAGCGGTTCCTTGCGCAACAGCGCGAAGCTCAGGAACAGCGGAAAAGCGATCAGAAAACGCAGCCCGGCGGCGGTCAGCGGTGGCACGCTTTCCACCGCAATCTTGATACCCAGCCACGTCGTGCCCCAACTCAGGCAGACGATCAGAAACAAGGTACTGGTGATCAATCCGGCGAGCCAGGGTTTGCTGATGTTCATCGGTGTGCTGACGGCGGTCGACATGCGGCGTGCTCCGAACGGTGGAATTGACCTGATCGCGGAAACGGTCTATTCCTGATTGAACCTGTTATAAGCACGCTATTCGGGGTGACAATGACTGTCAAAGTAAGTATTGCCATGGTGTCAATCCTTCGCGATAGCCTCGTCAACGGCGTGGGCGTGAAGTACAAACGTCTGGCGGATGCAGTCGCGCAAGCCATCGATGAGGGCGTCATCGATGCGGGATGCAAGTTGCCGCCGCACCGTTTGCTGGCGGACAGCCTGGGGGTGACCATCGGCACCATCAGCCGTGCCTACGGTGAACTTGAACGTGTCGGATTGGTGGTGGCTCGCGTAGGAGATGGCACCTATGTGTGTCAGCGCGGGATGGAGCGGCCGCAGGACAAAGGCTTTCGCAATGTCAGTGATGAGCCGTCAGCCTGTTTCGACATGAGCCGCAATCAACCGATTCCAGCGCAAGAAGCGGCGTTCATGAGCCAGAGTCTGCAGGAACTGGCAAGCGATCCGCGGGTGTTACAGCAGTTGACCGGGTACACCGCTGAAGGTGGGCTGGCACGGCACCGATTGGCGGGTGCGGTCTGGCTGCAGCACGAGGCGTTTGTGCCGCACGTCGATCAGGTGTTGTGCGTCAACGGTGGCCAGCATGGTCTGTTGTGCGCACTGATGGGCCTGCTCAAGGCCGGCGACACGGTGGTCACCGAGCATTTGTCCTACCCCGGATTGATTGGCGTCGCACGCCAGCTCGGGATAAAGCTCATTGGCGCGGCGATGGACGACGAAGGGCTTTTACCGTCGGCGCTGGAGGACATTTGCCGTCAGCATCGTGTTTCAGCGCTGTATTGCACCCCAACGATCCAGAATCCTACAGCCGCTGTGATGTCGATCCCACGGCGCGAGGCGCTCGCCGAGCTCTGTCGCCAGCACAATTTGTTGATCATCGAAGATGAAGCCCACGCAGTACTGGATCGCCAGCGCCCGTTGCCGCTCAGTTATTTTGCGCCGGAGCGTTCAGTGCTGATCGGCAGTTTGAGCAAGGCTGTTTCAGCGGGTTTGCGCGTTGGTTATCTGCACGCGCCGCAAGCGTTGATCGGGCGTTTGAGTGCCGCCATCCGCGCTACCTGCTGGATGGCCAATCCGTTATCGATGGAAGTGGCGAGCCTGTGGATCGAAAGCGGCATGGCCGAGCGTTTGCTGGACGAGCAGATCAGCGAGATCGCTCGGCGCAAAGCGTTGGTGGCGCCTGTTCTGCAGGGTTTGAATTACAAGACTCACCCTTACAGTCCGCATTTCTGGGTGGAGGTGCCTGAGCTGTGGCGGGCGTCGCAGATTGCGGCGGAGTTGAAGGAAAACAACTATCTGGTAGCCACCGCCGAGGTGTTTGCGGTCGGGCATTCAGCGGTGCCGCAGTTCATTCGGGTAAGTGTGTGTAATGCGGTGGGGGATGATCGGTTGTTGCTGGCAGGTTTTGAAGCTCTGGCCAAGGCATTAACAGACACCGTGTAATCGTTCTTCGCGAGCAGGCTCGCTCCCACATTCGACCGCATTTCAACGGGATAAACGCGATCAAACTGTGGGAGCGAGCCTGCTCGCGAAAGCGTCAGCCCAGACACCACAAATCTATTTGAACCGCCGCTCCACACCTTTCTCCACCAGAATCTTCGCCGAAATCTCTTCCACCGAAAAATGGGTGGAGTTGATGTTGGGGATGTTTTCGCGGCGGAACAGATTCTCCACTTCACGCACTTCGAATTCGCACTGGGCGTAGCTCGAATAGCGGCTGTTGGGCTTGCGCTCGTTGCGGATCGCGGTGAGGCGGTCCGGGTCGATGGTCAGGCCGAACAGCTTGTGCTGATGCGCGCGCAGGGCAGTAGGCAGGGTCAGACGCTCCATGTCGTCTTCGGTCAGCGGATAGTTGGCCGCGCGGATGCCGAACTGCATGGCCATGTACAGACACGTCGGCGTTTTGCCGCATCGCGACACGCCCACTAGTATCAAATCGGCTTTGTCGTAATAGTGCGTGCGCGCGCCGTCGTCGTTGTCGAGGGCAAAGTTAACCGCCTCGATGCGCTCCATGTAATTGGAGTTGTGCCCGATCGAATGGGATTTGCCGACGGTATAGGAAGAATGCTCGGTCAGTTCCTGCTCCAGTGGGGCGAGGAAGGTCGAGAAAATGTCGATCATGAAACCATTGGACGTTGCGAGAATCTCACGGATGTCCTGATTGACGATGGTGTCGAAGATGATCGGACGGAAGCCGTCGGTTTCAGCGGCTTTGTTGATTTGTTGTACCATGGCTCGCGCTTTATCCACGCTGTCGATGTACGGTCGCGTGAATTTGCTGAAGGTAATGTTTTCGAACTGCGCCAGGAGGCTTTGACCCAGGGTTTCGGCAGTGATGCCGGTGCCATCGGAGATGAAGAAAGCAGATCGTTTCATTTGCACCTTGGGCCTTAAGCTAGTCATCAATCTTGGATATGATAGGCGCGATTTGCCGGCCGCCAATGGCCAGCATTCTCACTTATTTTCCAGGTCCAGGCCATACAACCGGCCAAGGCTCCCCCGGGCCGCCGGTTTCTGAGCTTTTCCAACACAGTTAGTGGAGAGATCACCTTGGTAGAGTACGTAGTTTCCCTCGATAAGCTCGGCAAACACGATGTTGAGCATGTGGGGGGCAAGAACGCATCCCTGGGCGAGATGATCAGTAACCTGGCAGGCGCCGGTGTTTCGGTCCCCGGCGGCTTCGCCACGACGGCTCAGGCCTATCGTGATTTCCTCGAACTGAGCGGCCTCAACGACCAGATCCACCAGGCCCTCGACGCGCTCGACGTCGACGACGTCAACGCCCTGGCCAAGACCGGCGCGCAGATCCGTCAATGGATCATGGAAGCCGAATTCCCCGAAAAACTGAATGCCGAGATCCGCACCGCGTTCGCCGCGCTGTCGGCCGGCAACCCTGACGTGGCCGTGGCCGTGCGTTCTTCCGCTACCGCCGAAGACCTGCCGGACGCCTCCTTCGCCGGTCAGCAGGAAACCTTCCTGAACATCCGTGGTGTGGAAAACGTTATCCGCGCCGCCAAAGAGGTGTTCGCTTCGCTGTTCAACGACCGTGCGATTTCCTACCGCGTGCACCAGGGCTTCGACCACAAACTGGTCGCCCTGTCGGCTGGCGTGCAGCGCATGGTGCGTTCGGAAACCGGCACTGCCGGCGTGATGTTCACCCTCGATACCGAATCCGGTTTCCGTGACGTGGTGTTCATCACCGGCGCTTACGGTCTGGGCGAAACCGTTGTACAAGGCGCGGTCAACCCGGATGAGTTCTACGTCCACAAGGGCACGCTGGAGGCCGGTCGTCCGGCGATTCTGCGTCGTAACCTGGGCAGCAAAGCCATCAAGATGATCTACGGCGACGAGGCCAAGGCCGGTCGTTCGGTCAAGACTGTCGATGTCGACAAGGCTGATCGTGCACGTTTCTGCCTGAGCGACGCTGAAGTCAGCGAGCTGGCCAAGCAAGCGATGATCATCGAAAAGCATTACGGCTGCCCGATGGACATCGAGTGGGCCAAGGACGGTGACGACGGCAAGCTGTACATCGTGCAGGCCCGTCCGGAAACCGTGAAAAGCCGCACCCAGGCCAACGTCATGGAACGTTACCTGCTGAAAGAAACCGGCACCGTGCTGGTGGAAGGTCGTGCGATTGGCCAGCGCATCGGCGCCGGTAAAGTGCGCATCATCAAGGACGTCTCCGAGATGGACAAAGTCCAGCCGGGCGACGTGCTGGTTTCCGACATGACCGACCCGGACTGGGAACCGGTCATGAAGCGCGCCAGCGCCATCGTCACTAACCGTGGCGGTCGTACCTGCCACGCAGCGATCATCGCTCGCGAGCTGGGTATTCCGGCTGTGGTTGGTTGCGGCAACGCCACCCAACTGCTGAAGGATGGCCAGGGCGTGACCGTGTCTTGCGCCGAAGGCGACACCGGTTACATCTTCGAAGGCGAGCTGGGTTTCGACATCAAGAAGAACTCCGTCGACGCCATGCCGGAGCTGCCGTTCAAGATCATGATGAACGTCGGCAACCCGGACCGCGCCTTCGACTTCGCGCAGTTGCCGAACGCCGGTGTCGGCCTGGCCCGTCTGGAATTCATCATCAACCGCATGATTGGCGTACACCCGAAAGCGCTGTTGAACTACGACGGTCTGCCGCAGGAAATCAAGGAAAGCGTCGACAAGCGTATCGCTGGTTACGACGATCCGGTCGGTTTCTATGTCGAGAAACTGGTTGAAGGCATCAGCACCCTCGCTGCCGCGTTTGCACCGAAGAAAGTCATCGTGCGTCTGTCGGACTTCAAGTCCAACGAATACGCCAACCTGATCGGCGGCAAGCTCTACGAGCCGGAAGAAGAAAACCCGATGCTGGGCTTCCGTGGCGCTTCGCGTTACATCAGCGAATCGTTCCGCGACTGCTTCGAGCTTGAATGCCGCGCGCTGAAGCGTGTGCGCAACGAAATGGGCCTGACCAACGTCGAAATCATGGTGCCGTTCGTCCGTACCCTCGGCGAAGCCAGCCAAGTGGTGGATCTGCTCGCCGAAAACGGCTTGAAGCGCGGCGAGAACGGTCTGCGCGTGATCATGATGTGCGAATTGCCATCCAACGCGATCCTTGCTGAAGAATTCCTCGAATTCTTCGACGGTTTCTCGATCGGTTCCAACGACCTGACTCAGCTCACGCTGGGCCTGGATCGCGATTCCGGTATCATCGCGCACCTGTTCGACGAGCGTAATCCGGCGGTCAAGAAGCTCTTGGCCAACGCGATTGCCGCGTGCAACAAGGCCGGCAAGTACATCGGTATCTGCGGTCAGGGTCCATCCGACCACCCGGATCTGGCCAAGTGGCTGATGGAGCAGGGCATCGAAAGCGTGTCGCTGAACCCGGACACCGTGCTGGAAACCTGGTTCTTCCTGGCGGAAGGCCAAGCGCCGGCCTGATAAGTATGTGAACGGCCCGTTCCCTGTGGGAACGAGCCTGCTCGCGAAGACGGAGCAACATCCGCCATGGATATTGGCTGACACTCCGCTTTCGCGAGCAGGCTCGCTTCCACAGGAGGCGGGTTTTGAGATTCAAGTAGGGCGGGCTCCTGTAGATGCCGCCCTTTTTTGTGCAAGAGCATTATGCAAAGCAGCAGTGACCTATTTCCTGTCGCCCTGATCAGCGCCGAACGGCGCGGCGATCTGAGCGAAGACGTGTATCGCCTGAAACCCGGCAACAGCCCCGACTGGTCCGTGGAAATCGCTGTGACCCGGTTGGGCATGGCCGATGACTCGGCGCCTCGCGGTGTGCCGGTGATTTTGCTGCACGGCAGTTTTTCCAATCGACGTTTCTGGTTTTCACCGAAAGGCCTGGGCCTGGGCGCGTATCTGACGCGACTTGGGTTCGACGTGTGGATTCCGGAGATGCGCGGTCACGGTTTGTCGCAGCGCAACGAGGAATACCGGCGCAACCGTGTCGCCGACTACGCCCGTTACGATCTGCCGGCGATTGCCGCGTTCGTGCGTGAGCAGAGCGGGCAGATTCCGCACTGGATCGGCCATTCGCTGGGCGGCATCACCCTGGCGGCGGCACTCGGTGGCGAATATCTTGGCGAGCCGGCGGTGGCTTCGGCGGCATTTTTCGGCACCCAGGTCAGCCGTACTTACTGGCCGCTGAAAATCCCGCCGGTCGAGTGGAGCGGGCGCTTTATTCTCAAGCGCTTTGCGCAATTGTCGGGTTCGCGGCTTAAACGAGGCCCGGAAGATGAACCGATCGGCCTGGCGCTGGAAAGCATGCGCTGGTACGGCTTGTTCGGCCGTTTTGGTGATAAGGACAAGGATTGGTGGGCGGGTCTGGCCGACGTCAAGGTGCCGGTGCTGGCAGTGACGGCGGCGGGGGATCATCAGGATCCGGCCTGGGCCTGTCGCAAACTGTTCGAACAGATCGGCTCCGAGCACAAGCAATTCGTCAATCTGGGGCGCGAGCAGGGTTTCACCGATAATTTCGGTCATGTTGAAATGTTGGTGAGCAAAGCGGCGCAGAATGAAGTGTGGCCGTTGGTAGCGCGCTGGTTGAACGATCAGCAAACGCCGTTACTGGGCGAGAAGCCTGATCTGGCTGCTGCGGTCTGAGACGGGGCTGGGTAAAGGGCATTTCGTTCAGGTCGGCTTGCGGCTAAGATATGACGAATTGTGCGGTTCTGGTCATATTCGGTGGCAGTTTAGCGATTACGTTTCAGCGTTTGTTCAGGTCCATTCAGCGAACATTCAATGAGCTAAGGTAAACAGCGACCACCGGAGCTCGTCTCTTCAGAACGCGGCATCCTTGATCGTCTTGCTTTTTACAGGAGTTTTTCGATGAACCATTACCTTACGCCTGACCTGTGCGACGCCTATCCGGAGCTGGTGCAGGTGCTGGAACCGATGTTCAGCAATTTCGGTGGCCGTGATTCATTCGGCGGCGAAATCGTGACCATCAAATGCTTCGAAGACAACTCGCTGGTCAAGGAACAAGCCGAACTCAAAGGCAACGGCAAGGTGCTGGTGGTTGATGGCGGCGGTTCGCTGCGACGTGCATTGCTGGGCGACATGATCGCCGAGAAAGCCGCTAAAAACGGTTGGGAAGGGCTGGTGATCTACGGCTGCATCCGTGACGTCGACGTCATTGCCCAGACCGATCTGGGCGTGCAGGCGCTGGCCAGCCACCCGATGAAAACCGAAAAACGCGGCATTGGTGACCTCAACGTCGCGGTGACGTTTGCCGGCGTGACGTTCCACCCGGGCCACTACATTTATGCGGACAATAACGGCGTGATCGTCTCGCCGAGCCCGCTGAAAATGCCTGAATAAGATTTTCGACAAAGGGATGCGGATGTTCGAGGAAGAAAACGCGCAATGGGGGCTGGTGCATGCCCTGGTGCTGGACGGTAAAGGCGGTGCGCGTTCGATAGCCCGGACTGAGCTCGACGATTTGCAGCTGCAGGCCCATGAAAGCCTGTGGCTGCATTGGGATCGCAGCCATCCGCAAACCCAGACCTGGCTGCGCAAATCCAGCGGCCTAAATGAATTCACCTGCGACTTGCTGCTGGAAGAGAACACTCGACCGCGCCTGTTGCCGTTGCCCGATTCCGAATTGCTGTTGTTCTTGCGCGGCGTCAATCTCAACCCGGGTGCCGAGCCGGAAGACATGGTCTCGGTGCGGATTTTCGCTTCCGCCCCGCGGGTGATTTCCCTGCGTTTGCGTCCTTTGCGTGCCACTGATGAATTGTTGGTGCAATTGGCGGACGGCAAAGGCCCGAAAACGGCTTCTGAACTCATTCTTTATCTGGCGCAGTTCCTCACCAACAAGGTGCAGGATCTGGTCACCTGCCTCTCGGAAATCGCCGATGAGGAAGAAGAAAAGATGGATGCCGACGAACGGTATACCCCCGAGCATGGTGTCATTTTGCACATCCGGCGCAGGGCCGCTGGGTTGAAGCGTTTTCTTGCGCCGCAGCGGGATATTTTCGGACAACTGACGCGGATAAAACTGCCTTGGTTTGTCGATGACGATGCCGATTACTGGAACGAATTGAACAACAGCCTGACCCGCTATCTCGAAGAGCTCGAATTGACCCGGGAGCGCGTGGGGCTTGTGCTGGAGGCGGAAGACCGGCGTTTGAGCGAGCGCATGAATCGCACGATGTACCGCTTCGGGATCATCACCTGCATCTTTTTGCCGATGAGTTTCATCACCGGTCTGCTGGGCATCAACGTTGGCGGAATTCCATTCTCCAGCAGCCCTTATGGCTTCCTGATCGCCTGCTTGACGGTGCTCGCTCTGGCCTTCGGTCAGTGGTGGTTATTCCGTCGTTTGCGCTGGGTCTGAAAATGGCGCATGTGACCCGACCAAATCTGCCCGCGTCTTTCACAGACATCACGAGAGGTGCGTATGCACGATCCGTTTGAACAGTCTTTGCGCGACATGCTCAACGCTTCGCCGTCCAGCCGCGACGACGATGCCTGTCTGGGCCGCGTACTCAAAACCGCCAACCGCCAGGTTGGCGCCGGTGATCTGTTCAGCCTGCTGGGCCGCTGGCTGCCCGCGCTGATGATCGCCCTGAATAACGGCTCGGCCCATGTCTCGCCGGTTTCCCGTCTTCGTAAACCTACCGCTCGCACTGCTGATAAGGCTGATTGAATATGGAACTCGACCTCTGGACTCAGAGCCTCGTCACTGCAATGACTGCGTTGTGGACCAAAGTAGCCAACTTCATTCCGAACCTGTTCGGCGCACTGGTCGTGCTGCTGTTGGGTTTCGTCGTGGCCAAGCTGCTCGATACCTTGCTCTCCAAACTGCTCGCCAAACTCGGCCTCGATCGCCTGATGGGTGGCACCGGCCTGACCAAATTAATGTCGCGGGCCGGCCTGCAAGTGCCGATCTCGACCCTTATCGGCAAAATCGTCTACTGGTTCGTTCTGCTGATCTTTCTGGTTTCGGCAGCAGAATCCCTTGGCCTTGAGCGAGTTTCAGCTACGCTGGATATGTTGGCGCTCTATTTGCCGAAAGTATTCGGCGCGGCGCTGGTGTTGCTGGTGGGTGTATTGCTTGCGCAATTGGCCAACGGGCTGGTGCGCGGGGCGGCAGAAGGTGTGGGCCTGGACTACGCTTCGGGGCTTGGGCGAATTGCCCAGGGGCTGGTGATCATCATCAGCATCTCGGTCGCGATCAGTCAGCTAGAGGTCAAGACCGACCTGCTGAACCATGTGATTGTCATCGTTTTGATTACCGTTGGTCTGGCGGTTGCGCTGGCCATGGGTTTGGGAAGCCGGGAAATTGCCGGTCAGATTCTTGCGGGAATCTATGTGCGTGAGTTGTATCAGGTTGGGCAACAAGTGCGTGTTGGCGAGGTCGAAGGGCAGATCGAGGAGATCGGCACGGTGAAAACCACATTGCTGACCGATGAGGGTGAGCTAGTCTCTCTTTCCAATCGGATCCTGCTGGAACAGCATGTGAGTAGCCGCTAATCCGGCAAACCCTGCTAATGTATGCCGCCGCGAAATGCCAGCTGATGCTGGTCGCGGTGGACATTGACCTGACTGTCGGCACGACTTGTTTTGAATAAAGCCCAAACGCTATCCACGCGCTACGACCCCCGCGAGCTCTCTGATGAGGAGTTGGTCGCGCGCTCGCATACCGAGCTGTTTCACGTAACGCGCGCCTATGAAGAACTGATGCGGCGTTACCAGCGAACATTATTTAACGTTTGTGCGAGATATCTTGGGAACGATCGCGACGCAGACGATGTCTGTCAGGAAGTCATGTTGAAGGTGCTGTATGGCCTGAAGAACTTCGAGGGGAAATCGAAGTTCAAAACGTGGCTCTACAGCATCACGTACAACGAATGTATTACGCAGTATCGGAAGGAACGGCGAAAGCGTCGCTTGATGGACGCATTGAGTCTTGACCCCCTCGAGGAAGCGTCCGAAGAAAAGGCGCCGAAACCCGAGGAGAAGGGCGGGCTTGATCGCTGGCTGGTGTATGTGAACCCGATTGACCGTGAAATTCTGGTGCTACGATTTGTCGCAGAGCTGGAATTTCAGGAGATCGCAGACATCATGCACATGGGTTTGAGTGCGACAAAAATGCGTTACAAACGTGCTCTAGATAAATTGCGTGAGAAATTTGCAGGCATTGCTGAAACTTAGTTCAGCGCAAATATCTCTTACGTGTAGGCAAGTTCTGATAGACTTGCCGCCGAGTTGTCCCCCGGTTTGCGGGACTGCTTCACAATCACCAGATGGGGATTTAACGGATGAAACTGAAAAACACCTTGGGCTTGGCCATTGGTTCTCTGATTGCCGCCACTTCGTTCGGCGCTCTGGCACAAGGCCAAGGCGCAGTTGAAATCGAAGGCTTCGCAAAGAAAGAACAATTCGACAGCGCTCGTAACTTCAAGAACAACGGCAACCTGTTCGGCGGCTCGATCGGTTACTTCCTGACCGACGACGTTGAACTGCGTCTGGGCTACGACGAAGTGCACAACGTACGTGCCGATGATGGCAAGAACGTAAAAGGCGCTAACACCGCTCTGGACGCTCTGTACCACTTCAACAACCCAGGCGACATGCTGCGTCCATACGTCTCGGCCGGTTTCTCCGACCAGAGCATCGACCAGAACGGTTCGAACGGTCGTAACCGTTCTACCTTCGCTAACGTTGGTGGCGGTGCCAAGCTGTACTTCACCGAGAACTTCTACGCTCGTGCCGGCGTTGAAGCTCAGTACAACATCGACCAGGGCGACACCGAGTGGGCTCCTAGCGTTGGTATCGGTGTGAACTTCGGTGGCGGCTCCAAGCCTGCTGCTGCTCCAGTTCCAGCACCAGCTGAAGTCTGCTCCGACAGCGACAACGATGGCGTTTGCGACAACGTTGACAAGTGCCCGGACACCCCAGCCAACGTAACTGTTGACGCTGACGGCTGCCCAGCAGTTGCTGAAGTTGTTCGTGTTGAGCTGGACGTTAAGTTCGACTTCGACAAGTCGGTTGTGAAGCCAAACAGCTACGGCGACATCAAGAACCTGGCTGACTTCATGAAGCAGTACCCATCCACCACCACTACTGTTGAAGGTCACACTGACTCCGTCGGTCCTGACGCTTACAACCAGAAACTGTCCGAGCGTCGTGCAAACGCCGTTAAGCAAGTTCTGACCAACCAGTACGGTGTTGAATCGTCCCGCGTTCAGTCTGTTGGCTACGGCGAATCCCGCCCAGTTGCTGACAACAAAACTGACGCTGGCCGCGCTGTAAACCGTCGCGTAGAAGCGCAGGTTGAAGCTCAAGCTAAGTAATTAGCTGCCGCTCTGAGAAAAGCCCGGCTTAGGCCGGGCTTTTCTTTGCCTGCGATTTGGCTTTGCAGCTTTAAAAGATCGCAGCCTTCGGCAGCTCCTACATGAAATCTGCATACGTCCTGTAGGAGCTGCCGCAGGCTGCGATCTTTTGATCTTCACCAGCAGCCGCCACCGCACCAATCACCAGAATCGCCGGGCTCTTCAATCCGAAAATTCCTGCGTCATCGCTCATGCTCATCAGATCACTGCGGCATTCGCGCTGCTCTGGCAACGAGGCATTCTCGATCATCGCCACCGGCGTATCTGCGGCCATCCCGCCCGCCAACAACTGATCGCGAATCTCGCCCAGCTTGGCCACGCCCATATAAACCACCAGCGTCGTCCCGCCCTGCGCCAGCGCCTGCCAGTTCAATTGGCTGTCATCCTGCGTGTGCGCGGTCACCAGGGTCACGCCGCGTGCCACACCGCGCAACGTCAGCGGAATATCGCACTGCGTCGCCCCAGCGAGCCCAGCGGTGATGCCATTGACCAACTCCACCTCAACGCCACGTTCACGCAACCACTGTGCCTCTTCACCGCCACGGCCGAAAATGCATGGATCGCCACCCTTGAGCCGCACCACACACTTGCCGTGGCGGGCATAGCGCAGCATCAGCCGATGGATGAACGCCTGCGGTGTCGAACGGCAACCACCGCGTTTACCCACGGCAATGATTCGCGCGCCAGGGCAATGTTCCAGCACCGCGTCGTTGACCAGATCATCGATCAGCACCACATCGGCCTCGCGCAACGCACGCACCGCTTTTAGGGTCAGCAATTCGGGATCACCAGGACCTGCACCCACCAGCCAGACTTTTGCGTTCATGGTGTTTTCCTCATCAGATGACGGCGACCGGCTGCACATCGGCAGCCAGCAAGCGTTTTATTTCCGGGACACAGGAGCCGCATTGCGTGCCGCAGCCCAAATTGTTTTTCAAACCTTGCAGATCCAGACCCTGGCGAATGCCGGCGCAGATCGCGTTGAGGCTGACGTTCTTGCAGTTGCACAGGGTTTTATCCGCAGCAATTTGCGCCCCGGCACTGCCCGGCGGCGCACTCATCGGTGCCAGCAACCAGCGCCGCAGTTGTTCGTCTGCACGACCTTCCAGCCACAACCCCTGTAGCCAATGCTGGGCAAGGGTTTCACCGGCCAGGCGGATCGCGGTGATGCGGCCGTTTTCAATACGCACGCGTTTGCCAATGGCCCGGCGCGGATCGTCGTAGGCCAAAACCGGGCCGTCGATCAGCGACAAGCAATGATCGATTTCACTGAGCAATTGCGCATCCGGTGCCTCTCTGTTGGCAGCGCGTATCAGCAATGCCGATCGTTCACGTCCGACAAGGCTGAGACTCACGTAGGAAAATGCCTCACAGAGCGGTCGTAGGGCCTCGAAATGCCGTTGAACATCACCCTCGATGAGTGCGAAAAGCTGCCACGGCAGATTGACCGGCTCCAGGCGCACGCCGCTGTGTTTCAGTTCCGGTTGTTTCGACAATGGATCGAGGGCCGGCAGGGTCAGGCTGTTTACGCCGCCCTTGAGAAAGCGGTCCCCCCAGTGCATCGGCAGAAACGCTTGTCCCGGACGTACGCTGTCGTCGCTGCCAACCGCGACGATCACTGCGCCGCGACGACTTTTAAGGTTGACCAGATCTCCCGGCTGCAAACGATGCCGACGCATTTCGTCTGGATGCAGGCTCAACACCGCTTCGCTGACATGCCCGAACAGTTGCGCCGCCGTACCGGTGCGGCTCATACCGTGCCATTGATCGCGCAAGCGGCCAGTGATCAATGTCAGCGGAAAGCGTGCATCACGCTGTTCTTTGGCGGCGCGGTAAGGTTCGGCAATGAAATGAGCGCGTCCGTTGGCGGTTGGGAAAATCCCGTCTTCGTACAGTCGTGGTGTTCCTTGTCGTGCGCCGACAGGGAAGGGCCATTGCTGCGGTCCGATCTCGTCGATCAGCGCATGACTGATCCCGGACATATCCAGATCGCGGCCATGCGTCAGCCCTTTGAATTCATCGAACAACTGCGCGGGCTGAGTGAACGTGAACAGGCTTGGCCCGGCGGGGCGCAGACGTTTCTCCAGGCGTTGTGCGAAATCTACCGTGATCGCCCAGTCCGGCCGCGCTTCGCCCGGTGGGAGAATGGCTTTGCGTACGTGGGAAATGCGTCGCTCGGAGTTGGTCACCGAGCCTTCCTTCTCGCCCCAACTGGCGGCAGGTAGCAGGAGATCGACGAATGCTGCGGTTTCGGTGGTGCGAAAGGCTTCTTGCAGAACCACAAACGGGCAAGCTTCCAGCGCCGCGCGCACCGCACTCTGATCCGGCATCGATTGCGCAGGGTTGGTGCAGGCAATCCACAACGCCTTGATCTTGCCGCTGCGCACTTGCTCGAACAGTTCGATGGCGCTGAGACCAGTGCTTTCCGGCAGTTGATCCACACCCCAATAAGCCGCCACTTCGGCGCGGTGTTCAGGGTTGGCCGCGTCACGATGACCCGGCAACAGGTTCGACAAACTGCCAGTTTCCCGTCCACCCATGGCATTTGGCTGACCGGTGAGAGAGAAAGGTCCTGCACCCGGACGGCCAATTTGCCCGGTGGCCAAGTGCAGATTGATCAGCGCGCTGTTCTTCGCACTGCCAGCCGTGGACTGGTTCAGCCCCATGCACCACAGCGACAGAAAACCTGGCGAAGTGCCCACCCATTCAGCGCACTGCTGCAATTGCTCAACGCTGATGCCACACAACTGCGAAACCATTTGTGGGGTGTAATCACGCACCAGACTTTTCAGTTCAGCGAGGCCATCGGTGTGCGCCTTGACGAAGTCGCGATCAATCCAGTCTTCCCACAACAACAGATGCAAAATCCCATGGAACAAGGCGACGTCGGTGCCGGGCAGAATCGCCAGATGCAAATCGGCGAGGTCGCAGGTGTCGGTGCGCCGTGGATCAATGACGATGACTTTCATCTGCGGGCGGCGGGATTTTGCCTCTTCCAGCCGACGGAAAAGTACCGGGTGGGCGTAGGCCATGTTACTGCCGACAATCATCACGCAATCGCTGAGTTCCAGATCCTCATAACTGCAAGGCGGGGCGTCGGCACCTAGGCTGCGCTTGTAGCCGACCACGGCTGAGGACATGCACAGGCGAGAGTTGCTATCGATGTTGTTGGTGCCGACCAGCGCCCGCGCCAGTTTGTTGAAGGCGTAGTAGTCCTCGGTCAGCAACTGCCCGGAAATATAGAACGCCACACTGTCCGGGCCATGCTCGGCGATGGTCTCGGCGAACACGTTGGCGGCGTGTTCCAATGCGGTGTCCCAGTCCGTGCGGCTGCGGGCCAGGCCTTTGCCCAGGCGCAGTTCCGGGTACAGCGCGCGAGCCGCGAGGTCGCCGGTCAGGTGCAGGGTCGAGCCTTTGCTGCACAGTTTGCCGAAGTTGGCCGGGTGCGCCGGATCGCCGCTGACGCCGAGGATGCGCTCGCCGTCATGCTCGATCAGCACGCCGCAGCCGACCCCGCAATAACAGCAGGTCGAGGCGGTCGTCTGGCGGTTCATCAGATGGCGTCCCGCAGGGCCAGTTGCACACGACCGTTTTCGACCCGCGCCGGGTGATGGTGCGCGCAACCGATGTCCGGCGCCTGAGCTTCGCCGGATTCGAGGTCGATTTGCCAGTTGTGCAGCGGGCAGGCGACGCGTTTGCCGTAGATCAACCCTTGTGACAGTGGTCCGCCCTTGTGTGGGCAGCGGTCGTCGAGGGCGAAAACTTCGTCGTCGCTTGTACGAAAAATCGCGATGTCACCTTTCGGTCCGGCAATGATCCGCGAACCGAGGGTATTGATCTCGTCGAGGGCACAGATATCGAGCCAGTTCATGCAGGCACCTCCAGATTTTTCACCGGGATTACGTCGAATTCTTTCTTCAGTTGCGGCTGCGCCAGGCGTTCTTTCCACGGGTCTTGCTCGAACGACAGGGAGAATTGCAGGCGCTCGTTCAGGGCTTTGCGGCGCTCGGGATCTTCCAGCACGGCTTTCTTGATGTGTTCCATGCCGACCCTTTGCAGGTAGTGCACGGTGCGTTCGAGGTAGAAGGCTTCTTCGCGATACAGCTGCAGGAAGGCGCCGTTGTATTCGCGGACTTCTTCGGCGGTTTTCAGCTTGACGAAGAATTCGGCGACTTCGGTTTTGATCCCGCCGTTGCCGCCGATGTACATCTCCCAGCCGGAGTCGACGCCGATGATTCCTACGTCTTTGATTCCTGCTTCCGAGCAGTTGCGTGGGCATCCGGAGACCGCGAGTTTCACTTTGTGCGGCGACCACATGTTGAACAGGTCGTGCTCGAGTTCGATGCCCAGTTGTGTCGAGTTCTGCGTGCCGAAGCGGCAGAACTCGCTGCCGACGCAGGTTTTCACCGTGCGGATGGATTTGCCGTAGGCGTGGCCGGAGGGCATGTCGAGATCCTTCCAGACGCCGGGCAGATCCTGCTTCTTGATGCCGAGCAAATCGATACGCTGGCCGCCGGTGACCTTGACCATCGGCACCTGATACTTGTCAGCCACATCGGCAATTCGCCGCAGTTCCGAAGGGTTGGTCACGCCGCCCCACATGCGGGGTACCACCGAATAGGTACCGTCCTTCTGAATGTTGGCGTGCGCACGCTCGTTGATCAGGCGCGATTGCGGGTCGTCCTTGGCTTCGCCGGGCCAGGTGGAAATCAGGTAATAGTTGAGGGCAGGGCGGCACGTTGCGCAGCCGTTCGGCGTGCGCCAGTTGAGGTAGCTCATGGTGCCGGCGATGGTCAGCAGATGCTGTTCGCGAATCGCTTGGCGAATCTGCCCGTGGTTGAGATCGCTGCATCCGCAGATGGCTTTTTCGCTTTTCGGTTTGACGTCGGCCGCGCCGCCAACGGTGTTGATCAGGATCTGTTCGACCAGCCCGGCACAGGAACCGCAGGAGCTGGCAGCCTTGGTGTGTTTCTTCACCTCATCGACGCTGAACAGGCCGTGTTCCTGAATCGCTTTGACGATGGTGCCTTTGCACACGCCGTTGCAGCCGCAGACTTCGGCGGTGTCGGCCATGACCATGGCTTTGTCCTGGCCCTGATGTCCTACGTCGCCCAAAGCGTTTTCGCCAAACATCAGGTGATCGCGGATCTCGCCGATGGCGTGATTCTCACGAATCTGGCGGAAATACCAACCGCCATCTGCCGTATCGCCGTACAGACAGGCGCCGACCAGCACGTCATCCTTGATCACCAGTTTTTTATACACGCCGCCGATCGGGTCGGAGAGGGTGATGGTCTCGGTGCCTTCGCCGCCCATGAAGTCGCCAGCGGAAAACAGGTCGATGCCGGTGACTTTCAATTTGGTCGACGTCACTGAGCCCTGATAACGGGCGAAACCCAATTGTGCGAGGTGGTTGGCGCAAACCTTGGCCTGTTCGAACAGCGGCGCGACCAGACCGTAGGCAATCCCGCGATGGCTGGCGCACTCGCCGATCGCGTAGATGCGCGGATCGTAGGTTTGCAGGGTGTCGTTGACCAGGATCCCGCGATTGCACGGGATGCCAGCCTTTTCCGCCAGTTCGGTGTTGGGGCGAATGCCGGCCGCCATCACCACCAGATCAGCGGGAATGATGTCGCCGTTCTTGAATTGCACCGAGCCAACCCGGCCATTGCCGGCATCGTGCAGGGCCTGGGTCTGTTCGCACAGACGGAAGTGCAGGCCACGGGATTCGAGGGCGCTTTGCAGCAGTTGACCGCTGGTTTTGTCCAGTTGCCGTTCCAGCAGCCATTCGCCGATGTGCACCACGGTGACGTGCATGCCGCGCAGCATCAGGCCATTGGCGGCTTCGAGACCGAGCAGACCGCCACCGATAACCACCGCGTGTTTGTGGGTTTTGGCGGTGTCGATCATCGCTTGGGTGTCGGCGATGTCGCGGTAACCGATCACCCCGTGCAAGGTGTTGCCGGGGATCGGCAGGATGAACGGCGTCGAACCGGTGGCGATCAGCAGGCGATCGTATTCGGCTTCGGTGCCGTCCTCGGCGATCACCCGGCGTTTGACCCGGTCGATCTCCACCACTTTGCGGTTGAGCAGCAACTTGATGTGGTTTTCCAGGTACCAGTCGAGGTCGTTGAGCACGATCTCCTCGAAGGTCTGCTCACCGGCCAGCACCGGTGAGAGCAGGATGCGGTTGTAGTTGGTGTGCGGTTCGGCGCCGAAGACGGTGATGTCGTACAGCTCGTTGCTCAGCTTGAGCAGTTCTTCGAGGGTGCGGACTCCGGCCATGCCATTGCCGATCATCACCAGTTTGAGTTTTTTCATCAGGTTCTCCGGGGAGCTGCGGCTGGCCTCTTATGGGCAGTCAGGCCTTGCTCGAGAAATTTTGCGCAAACAAAAAAAGGCGTCCCGCTAGTTGCCTAGCGAGGACGCCTTTGTCCTGGTCCCGTTCTCTCGGGAAGCGCAGCCTTCGTCGTTGAAGGTTGGGCTTTATGTGTGTGTTGGTTGGGGTAATGCAGTGGTTGTGCCAAGTGGGGACGGTGGCGGGTTTATTGGGGGGGACAGATTTTGAGGGTGGATTTTTTGCACTGATTCGAAGCAGGTTGCTCGTTCGTGGGGCATTCAGGCAGTTGAATTTGTAGTGATTGGGTGGGCGCCTTCGCGAGCAAGCTCGCTCCCACAGGGGATTTGCGAACGACACGAATCTCTTGTGGGAGCGAGCCTGCTCGCGAATGGCGCGACGCGGTGTCAGCCATGAAACAACAAAACCAGCAGCACCAGATTCCCCAATAAAGCCACGATCGCCATCGTCCGCCAGACCTTCAGCGGCTCACGCTCCAGTAACGGTCTGGGCCGCACACTCAAACTCCGCCGCTCGCCCTGCTCCAACACCAGCAACCACTCCTCAGCCGTTTCAAACCGTTGTTGCGGATCAGCCGCCACCCCACGCTCCAGACTCTGCGCCAGCCATTCCGGCAGATCCGGCCGAAATCGACTGGCACTCACCGCCACGCCAAATCGCGGCCGCTGAAACGCTTCGATCTCGCCATAGGGAAAATGCCCGGTGAGCAGGAAGTACAGGGTCACGCCGACTGCATACAAATCCTGCTGCGCACTCGGCGGATCGCCGCGAAACGCTTCCGGGGCGATGTAGCTTGGCGTCCCCGGTAAAGTCGACGGCGCGTCTTCGGACAAGCCTGGGCAGTACGCCAGGCCAAAATCCAGCAAACGCAATTCGCCGTCATCACTCCAATGCAGGTTTTCCGGTTTTATATCGCGGTGCAGAATCTGCCGTCGATGCAGCAGTCCGGCCGCGCGTAGTAGACGCTCCGCGATGTCCTGCCATTGCGCTAGGGGTAAAGGCCCATTTTGTTGAAGAATCTGCGCCAGCGTCGTCCCGGAATATTCGCGCATCACGTAGTACAAATGCTGACGCTGCTGGCACGCATGGACTTCAGGAAAATGCCGCCCGGCCACACGTTTCAGGAACCATTCTTCGGACAACAACGCTTGCCCGGCGTAGGAATCATCGGCGGAGCGCGTGGGCAGGGTTTTCAGCAACCACCTCTGACCTTGCCCATCATGCACTCGATAGAGCAGCGATTGCTGACTCTGAGCAACAATCCCTTGCACCTGCCAGCCTTCAAAGTGCTGCCCGGGTTTCAGCGCTGGAGGCAGTGGCCATTGCTGCAAATGAATCAGTGCATCGCCGATATTTGCCTCACCCAAAGCATCAACCCGTACCAGCAATGCACTGGCATTGTCCTGGCTCCCCGCCAGATGCGCGGCGTTGACCAGCGTCTGCGCGGCGCTGTGAAGATCCGGCTGATCACGCAGAATCGCCGCAATGGCGGTATCGCCGAGTGTCGACCAGACACCGTCACTGAGCAAAACAAAGCACTCGCCGTGGCGCAGTTCACCATCAAGGAAGTCCAGCACCAGATGCTGATCCAGCCCCAATGCACGTTTGAGCACATGCTGCATGCCCGGCTGATCCCAGACATGATCTTCAGAGATCCGCTGCAAACTGTCGGCGTGCCAGCGATACACCCGGCAGTCGCCGACGTGGGCGAGGGTGAAGCGCCGACCGCGCATGACCAAGACGCTGACCGTGGTGAGCAGCGGTTGCCCACCGCCATTGGCCTGCAGCCAGCGGTTTTGCGCGAGCAGCAGGCGATCCAGTGCCTGCGCCACGCTCCAGGTTTCCGGCGTGGCGTAGTAGTCGAGCGCCAAGGCCTGCAAGGTCGAGCGCGCAGCCAGTCCGCCATCGGCGCATTGGCTGACGCCGTCGGCGATGGCAAACAGAAAACCTTTGCTCGCCGCCAGCGCCGGAGCGGGTGTGACCAGGCGCAAAGCGTCCTGATTCTCCGCGCGTGGGCCGGTGGCGCTGGCTTCGGCAAAGCTCAGTTGCAGGGCCATTGATGCCTCAGACCCGCGCCGCCGTCACCGCTGCCGAGCCCCAGGTGGTTCTCCAGCGACGCTTGACGCCGTGCAGACCAAACCACGCCAATACGCCGAGGCTGGCGAACAACCACAGGGCCAGTTGATAGCTGCCGGTGCTCTGTTTGATCGCGCCCATGCCGGCGGCCAAGGCAAAACCGCCGATGCCGCCGGCCATGCCAATCAACCCGGTCATCACGCCGATCTCCAGGCGAAAGCGCTGCGGCACCAGTTGGAAAACCGCACCATTGCCTGCCCCTAAACCGAGCATCGTGCAGACGAAAAGCGCCAGTGCCGCGTAGGAACTTGGCAGGTTGAAGCCGACGGCCGCGATGCACACGGCAGCGACGGTGTACATCGCCAGCAAGGTGCGTATGCCACCGAAACGGTCAGCCAGGGCGCCGCCCAGCGGACGCATCAGACTGCCGCCGAACACGCAGGCTGCGGTGTAGTAACCGGCCGTCACCGGGCTCAGGCCGTATTGATCGTTGAAGTAGCCGGGCAGGGCGCTGGCCAGACCGATGAAACCGCCGAAGGTCACGCTGTAGAAAAACATGAACCACCAACTGTCACGGTCGCCGAGGGCTTTGAAGTAGTCAGCCATGGCTTTGGCTTTTGGCCGCTCAGGCGCATTTTTTGCCAGCCAGGCGAACAGCACCAACGTCAGGATCAACGGAATCAGAGCGAAACCGAAAACATTGCTCCAGCCGAACGCAGCGGCGAGCACCGGCGCAAGCAATGCGGCGAACACGGTGCCGGAGTTGCCCGCACCGGCAATGCCCATGGCTTTGCCCTGATGCTGCGGTGGATACCATTGCGAGGCCAAGGGCAGGGCGACGGCAAACGACGCGCCGGCCATGCCGAGGAACAGGCCGAGTATCAGCGCCTGCTCGTAGCTATGAATGCCGATTTTCCAGGCGCCGAACAGCGCGCAAATCACAATGACCTGACCGATCAGCCCGGCGGTTTTCGGCGACAACCGATCGGCGAGCATGCCCATCACAAAACGCAGCACCGCACCGGCGAGGATCGGCGTGGCGACGACGAGGCCGCGTTGTTGGGTGGTCAGGTGCAGGTCGGCGGCAATCTGCACCGCCAACGGGCCGAGCAGGTACCAGACCATGAAGCTCAGGTCGAAATAGAGGAAGGCCGCGAACAATGTCGGGGTGTGGCCGGATTTCCAGAAGCTTGAATTCATCGCGCACCTCAGCTGAAAAGAGTCTCGAAAGGAGTCATGCAACAGCAGGTGGGGCGCCGCCACGGCCGCACCACCGGCCCCGAGCTGTGGGGCCAAAACGCAAAAACGCCGCTACCTGATTCGCCGAAGGGGCGAACGGGGTGAGCGACGTCTTTGTCGTGGGTGGGGCAACCGCCGTTGGTTACCTGTGCGTTTTACATAGCGAGATTTGTGCCAACTGGTGAAAGAGCAAAAGCCCCTCACCCTAGCCCTCTCCCGGAGGGAGAGGGGACTGACCGAGGTGTCTTGCGCCAAACATCGACCTGAGAAACCGAGTCGATTATGGATTCACAGAAGGAATTGCAGGTCGGCGTACATCGCGAGCATCCCCCAATCAGTCCCCTCTCCCTTTGGGAGAGGGCTAGGGTGAGGGGGCTCTTAAGAGGACACCTCAACCCAGCAACTCACTCATGGCAATAATCTGCTCCGCCACCTGAATCAGCTTCTGCTGCCGGCTCATCGCTTGGCGCCGCATCAAGGTGTAAGCCTCTTCCTCATTGCAGTCCTTCATCTTCATCAACAAACCCTTGGCCAGCTCGATGCGCTTACGCTCAGCCAATTGCAGATCACGCGCCTGCAACTGCGCGCGCAAGGCCTGATCACTCTCGAATCGTGCCATCGCCACATCAAGAATCGGCTGCAAACGCTGGGCGTGAATGCCTTCGACGATGTAGGCACTGACCCCGGACTTGATCGCCTGGCGCATCACTCCGGGGTCATGCTCGTCGGTAAACATCACGATTGGCCGTGGCTGGTCGCGGCTGACCAGCACGACTTGCTCCATGACATCGCGGCTCGGTGACTCGGTATCGATCAGGATTACGTCCGGGCGCACCGTTTCGACGCGCGCGGGCAGGTCGATGGTCAGACCGGATTCATCGATGACTTCGAAACCGGCTTCAGTCAGCGCGGCTTTCAGGCGCCCGACTTTTTTCGCTGTGTCGTTGATCAACAGAATGCGCAACATGTTCGCGGTCTCCTGTCAGCGGCGGGCGAGAAGAGGGGCGTCGTCGTTCAACGCGTGCAGCTTGAAACTGCGCGCGTAAGCGGCCGGGTCGCTGCCGTCCCAGATTTTGCCGTCGAGCAACTGGCTGCTGCGCATGTCGGTGCCCCACGCGGCAACACCGACCTCAGTAGCGGCGTCGCGATACAGATCGAGTTGCTGAACCTGACGGGCGACAGCGAGGTAATCCGGGTCTTCGCGCAGCAAGCCCCAGCGGCGGAACTGGGTCATGAACCACATACCGTCCGACAGATAAGGCAGATTCACTTCGCCGTTACCGTGAAAGCGCAGCGCGTGCGGATCCTGCCAGCGATTGCCGAGGCCATCGGCATAATCACCGAGAAAACGCGGCTCGATGCACGAAAGCGGCGCGTCCAGATACTCCGGCGCGCTGAGCAATTGCGCGGTGCTGCGACGGTTCTCCGGGCTTTCCTCAATGAAACGGCTGGCCTCAAGAATCGCCATCACCAACGCCCGCGCGGTGTTCGGGTATTGCTCGACAAAATCGCGGGTGCAACCAAGGACTTTTTCCGGGTGATCGGGCCAGATGGTCTGGCTGGTGGCCAAGGTAAACCCGAGATTCTGCTGCACCGCGCTAGCAGCCCAAGGCTCGCCGACGCAAAAGCCGTCGATGCGCCCGGCTTGCAGATGCGCAACCATTTGCGGCGGCGGCACCACCACACTGTCGACATCCTGCAACGGATGAATGCCCTGACTCGCCAGCCAGTAATACAGCCACATCGCATGAGTGCCAGTGGGAAAAGTCTGGGCGAAGGTGAGTTTTGCGCGGCTTTGGTGCACGTGCCGATCCAGCGCTTCAGGACTGCTCACGCCGAGGTTCTGCAGGCCGTGCGACAGGTTGAGGCTTTGGCCGTTCTGGTTCAGCCCCATCAGCACCGCCATGTCAGTCGGGGCGACACCGCCGATGCCCAAGTGCACGGCGTAGATCAGACCATACAGACTGTGGGCGGCATCCAGTTCGCCGCTGACCAGATTGTCGCGCAGATTCGCCCAAGAGGCCTGGCGCTTCAGGTTCAGCGTTAGTCCATAAGGCTGGGCAAAGCCCTGTGTGGCAGCAACGACAACCGATGCGCAGTCGCTCAACGCCATGAAACCGAGGTTGATTGCAGTCTTTTCCGGGGCATCGCTGCCATTGACCCAGGCCAGTGGCCCTACCGAAGGTTCATTCATACACCGCCACCTCGAAAAAAAGCGCCGCCGCGGACTTTGCGCAGGCAAAACCCGGGACGACGCCATTGTCCTTGCCCGCGTGCCGTCATTGGCCTGCGCGCTGATAGTCAAGGAGGGTGCAAGGCATATGCCAGTGCCAGTGATTTGCGCATGCGCCTCGCGCCGCAGGTCGATGCCCGGCTATAATCGCCGCCTCTTTTCGCCGCCCGAGTCATCGCCGCCCATGTACACCCTGGCCCGTCAGCTGTTGTTCAAACTTTCCCCGGAAACCTCCCACGATCTGTCGCTGGATCTGATCGGCGCGGGTGGGCGTTTGGGCCTCAACGGCTTGCTGTGCAAGGCGCCGGCGAAGAAGCCGGTGACGGTCATGGGCCTGGAGTTCCCGAACCCGGTGGGGCTGGCGGCCGGTCTGGACAAGAACGGCGCGGCCATCGATGGCTTCGCGCAACTGGGTTTCGGTTTTGTCGAAATCGGCACCGTGACCCCGCGCCCGCAGCCGGGCAACCCGAAACCACGGATCTTCCGCTTGCCGGAAGCCGAGGCGATCATCAACCGCATGGGTTTCAACAACCTCGGTGTCGATAACCTGCTGGCGCGTGTGGCCGCAGCGAAATACAAAGGCGTGCTGGGCATCAACATCGGCAAGAACTTCGATACGCCGGTTGAACGCGCGGTCGACGACTACCTGATCTGCCTGGACAAGGTCTACGCCCACGCCAGCTATGTGACGGTCAACGTCAGTTCGCCGAACACCCCGGGCCTGCGCAGCCTGCAGTTCGGTGATTCGCTCAAGCAGTTGCTCGCCGATCTGGCCACGCGCCGTGCTGAACTGGCGTTGCGTCATGGCAAACATGTGCCGTTGGCGATCAAGATCGCGCCGGACATGACCGATGAAGAAACCGCGCAGGTTGCCCAAGCGCTGATCGAAACCGGTATGGACGCGGTAATCGCGACCAACACCACCCTGAGCCGTGTTGGCGTTGAAGGCATGGAGCATGGAGACGAGGCGGGCGGTTTGTCAGGTGCGCCAGTACGTGAGAAGAGCACCAATACCGTGAAGGTGCTGGCCGGTGAGTTGGCTGGGCGGTTGCCGATCATTGCGGCGGGTGGGATTACTGAAGGCAAGCATGCGGCTGAGAAGATTCTGGCGGGTGCGAGCCTGGTGCAGATCTATTCCGGCTTCATCTATAAAGGCCCGGCGCTGATCCGTGAATCGGTAGACGCGATCGCCGCCCTGCGCTGATCCATAGACACCACTGTTCCCTTGTAGGAGTGAGCCTGCTCGCGATAGCTTTCTTTCGGTCACTTCATCAGCGACTGACAGACCGCTATCGCGAGCAGGCTCACTCCTACAGGTTATGCGCTCGGCACAAAAATCCATGCAATAAAAAGGGCTCCTCGAAGGAGCCCCTGGGCCGGAGCCCGCCGTCCGGGAAGGACGTGCATGGTAAGTCGTTACAAATTCAGATTGTCGTGTCGGAATTAATGCCCTGTGTCAGCCGACGGCGTGAAGTTCGTTGAGTCTGTGAATTCCCGCAGTGCCGGTCATACCGTCCCAGTTGTCGCCGCGTCCTTCTCGCCAGCCGTTAATCCAGGCTTGGCGTACCGACGGTAGAGTAAATGGGCAAAGCTCACGGGATTTGCCACCAACGCCATATTGATATCCGCGCAAAAATGCTCTTTCCAACGGATCACGCTTAAGTCTTCTCATAGGGTGTTTCCCTCACTTGTTGACTGTTTTGTGTCGCGTTGACCTCAACTGAGGTCTGGCAGAAGAAACCTGCCATGGTGCGGCTCGCTGCCGGCGTGGCGAGCCAAGGTGTTGACGCCGTTGCGACGTCAACCTGTGTTCATTTCTAACCAATGAGTCACAGCGATGGAATGACCGTTTTGTCATAAGGACGTAACGAAAAGAGTGCTATAGCGATAAGTAACCGCTTATTTATTGAACGTTTATTGAGCAAACCCCGGTATGATCGGCCCCGCGCTGGATGATGGGGTTAATTCTTTAGTGAGAATGACCCACGTTTGCGCTGGGGTATAAAGCGACGAAGGGTCGCTTTAAGACTTTTTGTTGCATCAACTTTTTTATCTGTCCCGGCATCTAAGCTCTTTTAACCCGAGCAGCGGGGATGGAACGGCACACCTTCGTGCCACGCGGGCGCTCTTTTAGAAAAGCGCCTGATTGAAAACCGGATCGGCAATGCGTTGCCGATTCACTAGCCAAAGGCTCTGGAAATACCATGTCCGACCGTTTCGAACTCTTCCTCACTTGCCCTAAAGGCCTTGAAGGCCTGCTCATCGAGGAAGCCGTCGGGCTTGGCCTTGAAGAAGCGCGCGAGCACACTTCCGCCGTGCGTGGCATGGCGACCATGGAAACCGCTTATCGCCTGTGCCTCTGGTCGCGTCTGGCCAACCGCGTATTGCTGGTGCTCAAGCGTTTCCCGATGAAAGACGCTGAAGACCTCTACCACGGTGTGCTCGACATCGAGTGGCAGGATCACATGCTCAGCGACGGCACCCTGGCCGTCGAATTCAGCGGCCACGGCTCAGGCATCGACAACACCCACTTCGGTGCCCTGAAAGTCAAAGACGCCATCGTCGACAAACTGCGCACCCCGCAGGGCGACCGTCCGTCGATCGACAAGCTCAACCCGGATCTGCGCATTCACCTGCGTCTGGATCGCGGCGAAGCGATCCTCTCCCTCGACCTGTCCGGCCACAGCCTGCACCAGCGCGGCTATCGCTTGCAGCAAGGGGCGGCACCGCTGAAGGAAAACCTCGCGGCAGCCATCCTGATCCGTTCCGGCTGGCCGCGCATTGCTGCCGAAGGCGGCGCGCTGGCTGACCCGATGTGCGGCGTCGGTACGTTCCTCGTCGAAGCCGGCATGATTGCCGCCGACATGGCGCCGAACCTGCGCCGTGAGCAGTGGGGCTTTACCGCGTGGCTCGGTCACGTGCCGGCGCTGTGGAAAAAACTCCACGAAGAAGCCGTCGAACGTGCCGCTGCCGGTCTGGCCAAGCCACCGTTGTGGATTCGTGGCTACGAAGCTGATCCGCGTCTGATTCAGCCGGGTCGCAACAACGTTGAGCGTGCGGGCCTGAGCGAGTGGATCAAGATCTACCAGGGCGAAGTCGCGACCTTCGAGCCGCGTCCGGATCAGAACCAGAAAGGTCTGGTGATCTGCAACCCGCCGTACGGCGAGCGTCTCGGTGACGAGGCCAGCCTGCTGTATCTCTACCAGAACCTCGGCGAGCGTCTGCGTCAGGCCTGCTTGAACTGGGAAGCGGCGGTGTTCACCGGCGCCCCGGATCTGGGCAAGCGCATGGGCATTCGCAGCCACAAGCAGTATTCGTTCTGGAACGGCGCGCTGCCGTGCAAGCTGCTGTTGATCAAAGTGCTGCCGGATCAGTTCGTCACGGGCGAGCGTCGCACTCCGGAACAGCGTCAGGCCGAGCGTGAGCAAGCGGCTTACGACCAGACCCCGGACGAACCGCAAGAGCGCAAGTTCAACAAGAACGGCAACCCGATCAAACCGACGCCAGCCCCGGTTCCGGTGATCGAGCAGCCGCGCTTGAGCGAAGGCGGGCAGATGTTTGCCAACCGCCTGCAAAAGAACCTCAAGGCCATGGGCAAGTGGGTCAAGCGCGAAGGTATTGATTGCTACCGCGTCTACGATGCCGACATGCCAGAGTACGCGATGGCCATCGACCTGTACCACGATTGGGTGCACGTTCAGGAATACGCCGCGCCAAAATCGATCGACCCGGAAAAAGCCTCGGCACGCATGTTCGATGCACTGGCAGCGATCCCGCAGGCACTGAACGTCGACAAGAGCCGCGTGGTGGTCAAACGCCGCGAGCGCCAGAGCGGCACCAAGCAGTACGAGCGTCAGGCTGCGCAAGGCAAGTTCAATGAAGTCACCGAGGGCGGCGTGAAGTTGCTGGTCAACCTCACCGACTACCTCGACACCGGCCTGTTCCTCGATCACCGTCCGATGCGTATGCGCATTCAGAAAGAGGCCGCCGGCAAGCGCTTCCTCAATCTGTTCTGCTATACCGCGACCGCCAGCGTGCACGCGGCCAAGGGCGGCGCGCGCAGCACCACCAGCGTCGACCTGTCGAAGACTTATCTCGACTGGGCACGTCGCAACCTGTCGCTGAACGGCTATTCGGACAAGAACCGTCTGGAGCAGGGCGATGTGATGGCGTGGCTGGAAAGCAGCCGTGACGAGTACGACCTGATCTTTATCGATCCGCCGACCTTCTCCAACTCCAAGCGCATGGAAGGCATCTTCGACGTGCAACGTGATCAGGTGCAGTTGATTGACCTGGCCATGGCCCGTCTGGCGCCGGGTGGTGTGCTGTATTTTTCCAACAACTTCCGCAAGTTCCAGTTGGAAGAAAACCTCGCCGAGCGTTACGCGGTCGAGGAAATCAGCGCGCAGACCATCGATCCGGATTTCGCCCGCAACACCAAGATCCACCGCGCCTGGAAAATCACGGCTCGTTGACGCTTTGCGCAATTGGATCCACAGAGCCTTGATTTTTAAAGGCTCCGTGGATCTGCCCGCGCTAGCTAAATTAGTGGCTAATAGCTATAACTCACACACGGTCAATGGGGTTTTCCCGTAAATGCTGGCGTAGTGAGTTGTCTTTATGTCGTTGCACCCCGTGCGCCCAAAGATTCTGGGTTTCATCAGCGAAGACGTCTCGGCCTGGCTGGTCGCGCTGCTGGTATTGCTCGCCGGTGGGATTCTCACGGGGCTGCTCGCCTGGGCCACCCTCAATCAGTTTCAGCAACAATCCCGTCAGCGTTTTCAACTGTTGGCCAACGAACGTTACAGCCGCATCGAAGAACGCTTTCAGGATCAGGAGCAACGCCTCGACGGTCTGCGCCGCTTCTTCGCCAACTCTGAATCGGTATCCCGCACCGAATTCGACGGTTACACCCAACCCTTATTAATGCGTACCCAGGCCTATTCGTTTGCCCTCAAGGTCAGCGGTGCCGAGCGCGCGGCATTCGAGCAGCGGGTGCGTGATGAAGGTCTGAGCAACTTTACCCTCCGTGAATTGAATGCCCAGGGCGAGCTGCAACTGGCTGGCGTGCGCGATGAATACGTGCCGGTGCTCTACAGCCAGACGCAAAGCCGGCTCGGCTCACCGTTGGGTTATGACTTGCTGGCGCAACCGCTGCGGCGCGACACCCTGCAACGTGCCGATAAGCTCGGCGGGCTGGCGGTGTCGCAACCGATGCACCTGGTTAGCATTGAGCCGTCCTACGCGCGCGGCGTGTTGCTGGTGGCGCCGGTCAGCCGCAACGGCGAGCGGCAGTCGTTCGGCTACGTGATGGCGGTGATCAGCATGCGCCAGTTGCTGGCTGACGGTTTGCCGGATGCCTTCCATGATTACCTGTCAGTGCGCATTCTCGACATGTCGACCCATGATCAGCACGAGGTGTTGTTCGAGTCGAGCAACGACCCGGCACTGAGCGATTTGTCCGCCACGCGTCTGGTGCGCATGGCCGATCACGACTATCAGGTCGATATCTTGCCGAGCGACGCGTTCGTTCAGGCCAACCATTCGTCGGTGGGCAGTGTGATCATTCTGGGTGGGTTACTCAGTCTGCTGCTCAGCGCCTTGCTCTACGTGTTGGTCAGTCAGCGCCAGCGCGCCTTGCTTATGGTGGAGCAGCGCACGCAGGAATTGCATGCCAGCGAACAGGAGCTGCGCGGCACCCACGGCCAGTTGCGCGGCGTGCTGAATGCGGCGACGCAGGTGGCAATCATCGCCACCGACTTGCGCGGGGTGATCAACACCTTCAACCCCGGCGCCGAACAAATGCTCGGCTACAGCAGCGCCGATGTCGTCGGCCACATGACCCTGGAAAACCTGCACCTGCCCCGCGAGCTGACGGCCCGCGCTGCCGAGTTGAGTGCGCGTTACGGCAAGACCATCCCGACCTGCCACGCGATGCTGGTCGAGGGCGGCGAAGTCGGCGGCCATGAGGCACGCGAGTGGACGCTGGTGCGCAGCGATGGCAGCCATATTCCAGTGAACATGCTCGCCACCCCGGTGCTCGATGAGCAGGGTTTGTGGGTCGGGCATCTGGCGATCTGCATCGATATCACTGAGCGCAAGCGCGTGCACGAGGTGCTGGCGGCGCGGGATGTGTTGCTGAAGAAGCTCAGCGCTCACGTGCCCGGTGGCATCTATCAGTTCAAGATGGAATTCGACGGACGCTTCAGTGTGATCTACGCCAGCGACGGCATTCGCGAGATCTACGAACTGGAGCCGGATGTGCTGCTGTTCAACGCGGAAGCGATCTTCACGCGCATTCATCCACAGGACGTTACTCGTGTGCGCTCTTCGATTCGCGCCTCGGCCGACAGCCTCAGCCCGTGGCGCGAGGAATACCGTGTGCAGTTGCCCGAGCGCGGTCTACGCTGGGTACGCGGCGAGGCGACGCCGGAAGAACTGCCGGGCGGCGGCGTGCTGTGGCATGGCTATATCTCGGACATTTCCGACCTCAAACGCGTGGAAGAAGAACTGCGTGCGCTGTCAGTGACCGACTCGCTGACCGGCATTCATAACCGTCGCTATTTTCAGGAACGCCTGACCACCGAAATGGCCCGGGTCGAGCGCGGTGGCGGCGAGCTGTCGGTGATCATGCTCGACATCGACCATTTCAAACGCATCAACGATCAGTATGGCCACGCCGTCGGTGACCGCGTGCTGCAAGCGGTGTGCGAACGCATCGGCCATCGTCTGCGGCGTACCGATGTGTTCTGCCGGTTGGGCGGTGAGGAGTTCATGGTGCTGTGCCCGGACATCGACGGCGAACATGCGTACATGCTGGCGGTTGAACTGTGGCAGGGTTTGCGCAGTGCGCCGGTGGATGTGGTCGGCGTGGTCACGGCGAGTTTCGGTATCGCCAGTTGGCGCTCGGGGGAGGGCGCGGATGCGCTGTTGCTCAGGGCGGATTCGGGTGTGTATATGGCAAAGCAGCGCGGACGCGATCGTGTCGAGCAGATGAGCTAGCCGCGACGCTAAACCCTTGTAGGAGTGAGCCTGCTCGCGATCGCGATATGTCAGTCACTTTGATGTGCCTGAACTGACGCTATCGCGAGCAGGCTCACTCCTACAGGGGGCCGCGGTGATCAGAGGACCGAAGCGGTCTGCGCCAGTTTCGGTTGCTTGTACAGATCCAGCAGCACCTGATCGAGCACCGACGACGCGCCAAACGGCGCCTTGTCATTGAGGATCGCCACCACCGCCCAGGTATTGCCATTCACATCACGGCTGAAGCCGGCAATCGCCCGCACAGTGTTCAACGTACCTGTCTTGACGTGTGCCTCACCGCGCATCGCCGTGGTTTTCAGGCGTTTACGCATGGTGCCGTCGGTACCGGCGATCGGCAGCGAGCTGATGTATTCCGCGGCATACGGGCTGTGCCATGCCGCTTGCAGCATGCCCGCCATTTCCCGTGCGCTGACGCGTTCGGCGCGAGACAGGCCGGAACCGTTCTCCATTACCAGATGCGGCGCGGTGATGCCTTTCCTGGCCAGCCACTGGCGCACGACGCGTTGCGCAGCCTTGGCGTCGTCACCGTCGGCATCGTTGCGGAATTTTTGTCCCAGGCTGAGGAACAGCTGCTGGGCCATGGTGTTGTTACTGTATTTGTTGATGTCGCGGATGATCTCCGCCAGATCCGGCGAGTAGGCACGCGCGAGCAGTTTGGCGTTGCCCGGTGTCGAGGCCAGACGATCCTTGCCCTGAATGCTGCCGCCCAGTTCTTTCCAGATCGCGCGCACGGCGCCGGCGGTGTAGGTTGCGTGGTCGAGCAGCGACAGGTAAGTCTGCGAGCTGCAACCTTCGCCCAACTGGCCGGCAACGGTCACGTTGACGCTGCCATCGGCCTGCGCCACCGGGTTGTAGCGCACGCCACCGGTGCATTGTTTGGACGGCAGGGCTTTGACGGTGTTTTCGATGTGGATGCTGGCAATCGGCGGTTCTACCGAGATCAGCACGCGACCGCCGTCATTGCGCGCAACGAAGCGCAGGGCCTTGAGGTTGACCAGCAGCGAATCCGGTTTGACCAGGAACGGTTTGTTCTCGTCATTGCCGTCATCGTTGAATTCCGGCAGTTGCGGCTGCACGAAGAAGTTGCGGTCGAGTACCAGATCGCCGGTGATCTGGGTCACGCCGTTGGCGCGCAGGTCGCGCATCAGCAGCCAGAGTTTTTCCATGTTCAGCTTCGGATCACCGCCACCCTTGAGGTAGAGGTTGCCGTTGAGGATGCCGCCGTTGAGGTCGCCGTCGGTGTAGAACTCGGTTTTCCACTGATGATTGGGGCCGAGCATTTCCAGCGCCGCGTAAGTAGTGACCAGTTTCATGGTCGAGGCCGGGTTGACCGACACGTCGGCGTTGAACACGGTCGGCGTGCCCGGGCCGTCGAGCGGCACCATCACCAGCGACAGGGCGCTAGGCTGCAATTTGCTCGCCTTGAGGGCTTTTTCAACGTTGGGGGTCAGGGAAGTATTGATGGTGGCAGCAGAAACAGGCAGCGCCAGAGGCAGAAGAAGGCCGGCGAGAAACAGTGGACGCAACGATTTGATCATATGAAATAAAACCCTACAGCCGAGGGGAAAAAGACGAGGACATGGATGAAAAGGTCCTCAGTGGTCACGAAAGTGTCGGCATTATGCCCCAACCTGTAACAGGTTGTGCCTTGTCCGGGCAGGCCAATACGTTATTTTTTTACAGGCGGTCGGTTGCTGTGTCCAGAGAGTCGGGCAATCGATTGCTTAAACTGGTAAAGTGCCCGCCGTATTTACTTAAGAGGATTGTTCCAATGGCGACTAACCGTTCCCAGCGTCTGCGCAAAAAACTGTGCGTTGATGAATTTCAAGAGCTGGGTTTCGAACTGAACCTGGACTTCAAAGAAGACTTGTCCGAAGAAGCCATTGACGCTTTCCTCGAAGCCTTCATCAAAGAAGCCATGGAAGCCAATGGTCTGGGTTATGTGGGCGGCGACGACTTCGGTCTGGTTTGCCTGCAGAAGCGTGGCTCGGTCAACGAAGAGCAGCGCGCTGCCGTTGAAGCCTGGCTGAAAACCCGCTCCGAGCTGACCAAGTATGAAGTCAGCCCGTTGCTGGACGTTTGGTATCCGGAAAAGCCGATCAACGCGGCTAAGTGATACTGAAAAAAACGGCGACCTGAGGGTCGCCGTTTTTTTTCGTCTGGTGTTTGGGTGTTCGGTTTGGGATTTGTGGTGAGGCTACCCCTCACCCCAGCCCTCTCCCCGAGGAGAGGGAGCCGATATGCGAGCTGTTCAATACCTGAGTTCGACTCGGTATCCCACGTCGGCGTATTTCTTCCAAGCACCTCGGTCAGTCCCCTCTCCCCCGGGGAGAGGGTTAGGGTGAGGGGCTTTTGACCTTAAGCCTTACGCCAATTCAAAATCACCAGCGTCAAAACCCCCGCAACAATGCCCCAAAATGCCGAACCAATGGAAAACAGCGTCAGCCCCGATGCCGTGACCATAAAGGTAATCAACGCCGCCTCACGCTCCTTGACCTCGGTCATGGCAATGCTCAAACCATTGATGATCGAACCAAACAGCGCCAGCGCCGCAATCGACAGCACCAGTTCCTTCGGCAACGCGGCAAACAACGCCGCCAACGTGGCGCCGAACACACCGGCAATCCCGTAGAAAACCCCGCACCAGACCGCAGCGGTGTAGCGCTTGTTGCGATCCTCATGGGCGTGCGGCCCGGTGCAGATCGCTGCGCTGATCGCTGCCAGGTTGATGCCGTGCGAACCAAACGGCGCCAGCAAAAGTGAAGCGATGCCGGTGGTGGTGATCAGCGGTGAGGCCGGGACGTTGTAGCCGTCGGCGCGCAGTACGGCGATGCCGGGCATGTTCTGCGAGGTCATCGCCACCACGAACAACGGAATGCCGATGCTGATGGTCGCGGCGAGCGAGAAGTGCGGCGTGGTCCACACCGGCGTCGCGACTTCCAGATGAAAGCCGCTGAAATCCAGCAAGCCCATGAAGCCCGACAGCGCGGTGCCGATCAGCAGCGCGGCGAGCACCGCATAACGCGGCGACAGGCGCTTGACCAGCAGATAGGTAAAAAACATCCCTAGCACCAGCCCGGTACGGTGCTGCGCGGCGACGAAAATTTCGCTGCCGATCTTGAACAGAATCCCTGCCAGCAATGCCGCCGCCAGTGAGGCTGGAATCTTTTTCACCAGCCGTTCGAAGCTGCCGGTCAGGCCGCAGATCGTCACCAGCACCGCACAGGTGATGTAGGCGCCGATGGCCTCGCCATAGCTGACGCCGCCCAGACTGGTGATCAGCAACGCCGCGCCGGGCGTCGACCAAGCGATGGTGATCGGCGTGCGATAGCGCAGCGACAGGCCGATCGAACAGACCGCCATGCCGATCGAAATCGCCCAGATCCACGAAGAAATCTGCCCGCTGGTCAGACCCGCCGCTTGCCCGGCCTGGAACATCAGCACCAGCGAGCTGGTGTAGCCGGTCATCATCGCGATGAAACCGGCGACGATCGCCGAGGGCGAGGTGTCGGCCAGAGGGCGCAGTCGGATTTGGGTGGCGTCGTTCATGACGGCGGTGTTCCTTATAGCAATGAAGATGTCCCCTGTACGCCAAACCCCTGTGGGAGCGAGCCTGCTCGCGAAAGCGGTGTGTCAGTCAACATTCATTTTGAATATGAAACGGCTTTCGCGAGCAGGCTCGCTCCCACAGGGGATTGTGGTCGACCAGCGGATTCTGCGAACAAGCCTAAACTCAAACGTAACGGATCGTTGCAATACAGCCGAAGTCACAAACAGCCGTACAGTCGTGTTGCCACCTTTCATTGTGTACAATCGCGCTGTTTTTTACGCGATACTTGCCAGCGACCTACTGTGCCGTATTACAGTCACGGTCTATTCGCCGCAGTTCTCCCGACTCGAGTGCCCATGAACGAACAGTTGCAACCCCTCAAGAAACAACCGCGAGCAGGCAAAGCCGGTCGCAGCGGAACCCAGGACGATATTGTCTACGCACATATCTTCGAGGCCATCCTCGAACAGCGTCTGGCGCCCGGCACAAAATTGAGCGAAGAAGCGCTGGGGGAAATCTTCGGGGTCAGCCGCACCATCATTCGCCGCGCGCTCTCGCGTCTGGCCCATGAAGGCGTCGTGCTGTTGCGGCCGAACCGTGGCGCCGTGGTCGCCAGTCCGAGTGTGGAAGAGGCGCGTCAGGTGTTTCTCGCCCGCCGTCTGGTCGAACGCGCGATCACTGAGCTGGCGGTGCAACACGCCACCGCCGAGCAGATCGCCGAGCTGCGTCAGATGGTCAACGATGAGCGCGACAGCTTCTCCCGTGGCGATCGCGGCGCCGGTATTCGTCTGTCGGGCGAATTCCACCTGAAACTGGCGGAAGCGGCGATGAACGCTCCGTTGATCAGCTTCCAGCGCAGCCTGGTGTCGCAGACATCGCTGATCATCGCTCAGTATGAAAGCGGCAACCGTTCGCACTGTTCGTATGACGAACACACCCAGTTGATCGACGCGATCGAGAAACGCGACGATGAGCTGGCGGTGAATTTGATGATGCATCACATGGATCACATCGACAGCAAGCTCAATCTCGACGAGGAAGGCGCGTCGGATGATCTGCATGCGGTGTTCTCGCATTTGTTGCAGACCAAGAAGCCGGGGCGCCCTGCGGCCAAGCTCTAACTGACCGATAGAAAAATCCCCCGCAGCTGAAAAGTTGCGGGGGATTTTTTGTGCCTGCCTGATCGTTCCCACGCTCTGCGTGGTAATGCCTCTGGGGACGCTCCGCGTCCAGTGACGCGGAGCGTCACGGGCTGCATTCCCACGCGGAGCGTGGGAACGATCATGGGGCGGGGGAAATTAGCGCTGATGCACCAAAGCACCCGCCGCATACGTCTGCTGCACCGTGCGGTCATCGCCCAGCGTCATCAACACAAACAACGTCTCGGCAATGTTGTTGGCCTGCTTCAGGCGATAGCTCAGCAGCGGCGTGGCATTGTAATCCAGCACCAGGAAGTCAGCGTCGGAACCCGGTTGCAGGTTGCCGATCTTGTCTTCCAGGCGCAGCGCCCGTGCACCACCCAGTGTCGCCAGATACAGCGACTTGAACGGGCTCAGTCGCGCACCTTGCAGTTGCATCACTTTGTACGCTTCGTTCAGCGTCTGCAGCAGCGAGAAACTGGTACCGCCGCCGACGTCAGTACCCAGACCGACATTGAGTTTGTGCTTCTCGGCCATCGGCAGGTTGAACAAGCCACTGCCGAGGAAGAAGTTGGAAGTCGGGCAGAACGAGATCGCCGAGCCGGTTTCTGCCAGTCGCGCGCATTCTTCGTCGCACAGGTGCACGCCGTGAGCGAACACCGAACGCTCGCCGAGCAATTGGTAGTGATCGTAAACGTCGAGGTAGCCCTTGCGCTCCGGGAACAGCTCCTTGACCCACTCGATTTCCTTGAGGTTTTCGCTGATGTGGGTCTGCATGTACAGATCCGGATACTCGGTCAGCAGTTGGCCGGCGAGGGTCAGCTGTTCCGGGGTGCTGGTCGGTGCGAAACGCGGGGTGACCGCATAGTGCAGACGACCCTTGCCATGCCAGCGCTCGATCAGCGCTTTGCTGTCGACGTAGCTCGATTCGGCGGTGTCGGTCAGGTAGTCCGGGGCGTTGCGATCCATCATCACTTTACCGGCGATCATCCGCAGGTCGAGCTTCTCGGCCGCTTCGAAGAGCGAGTTCACCGATTGCGGGTGCACGCTGCCGAACACCAGCGCGGTGGTGGTGCCGTTGCGCAGCAGCTCTTTGACGAAAATGTCAGCGACTTCGTCGGCGTGGGCCTTGTCGCCGAACTGGCTTTCGCACGGGAAGGTGTAGGTATTCAGCCAGTCGAGCAGTTGCTCGCCGTAGGCACCGACCATGCCGGTTTGCGGAAAGTGAATGTGAGTGTCGATGAAGCCCGGGGTAATCAACGCGTCCTGGTAGTGCTCGATTTCGATGTCTGCCGGCAGGGTCGGCAGCAAATCACTGGCGTGGCCAAGGGCGCAGATCTTGCCGCCATCGACCACCAGCAGGCCGTCCTCGAAATATTCGTAGGAGGCTTCGATCCCGACTTCGGCGGGGTCGGCGATGCTGTGCAGGATGGCGGCGCGGTAGGCTTTGCGAGTCAGAGGCATGAGGGTTCTCTAATCAGTTTGAGGCTTTGAGTTTGGTCGCCTGACTGCGCCGCGAAACCGGCAGCAGTTTGGCAATCGGTTCGGCGCTGGCAGTCTGCTGGCCGAAGTTGGCGTTGTAGGTGGCGATGATTTCGCCGGCGATGGAGATGGCGATTTCCACAGGCAATTTGCCTTTGACTTCGCCGATGCCCATCGGGCAGCGCATGCGTAGCACCACGCCGCTGTCGAAACCGCGATCACGCAAGCGATGTTCGAACTTGACCCGTTTGGTCTTCGAACCGATCAGGCCGAAGTAGGCGAAGTCGTTGCGCTTGAGGATCGCAGCCGTGAGTTCAAGGTCGAGCTGATGGTTGTGGGTCATGACGATGCAATAACTGCCGGCGGGCAGGTCATCGATCTCATCCACAGGCTCTTCGGCGACGATTTTACGCACGCCGTGCGGGATCTGTTCGGGGAATTCGGCATCACGCGAATCGATCCAGCGCACCCGGCAGGGCAGGCTGGCGAGCAGCGGCACGAGGGCGCGGCCAACGTGGCCGGCACCGAACACGGCGATTTGCGCCTGCACCTGGCCCATCGGTTCGAACAGCAACACGGTGGCGCCGCCGCAGCACTGGCCCAGGCTGGCGCCGAGGCTGAAGCGCTCCAGATGAGTGTCCTGCTTGCCGCTGGCGAGCATCTCGCGGGCGATCTGCATGGCTTTGTATTCCAGATGCCCGCCACCAATGGTGTCGAAGCTCCGGTTAGCGCTGATGACCATTTTCGAGCCGGCGTTGCGTGGCGTCGAGCCGAGTTCTTCGATGATCGTCACCAGCACACAGGGTTCGCCCTGGTTCTGCAGGTCGGCGAGGGCGTCGATCCAGTTGTACATACACACCTCTCAGATCGTTCCCACGCTTTGCGTGGGAATGCATCACTGGACGCTCCGCGTCCGCTGTTCAGGATGCGACGCAGAGCGTCGCGGGCTGCATTCCCACGCAGAGCGTGGGAACGATCATCAAACAACCGCGGTTTCAGCTTCAACGGCTTTCACCGCTTTCAACTGACGCATCTGCTCACACCCCCACAACACCCGCTCCGGGGTCGCCGGCGCATCGATCTGCGGCTGATGTTTGTAGTCACCGAGACTCGCCACCGCATCCTTGATCGCGCACCACGAAGCAATCCCGAGCATGAACGGCGGCTCACCGACAGCTTTGGAATGGAACACCGTGTCTTCCGGGTTCTTGCGGTTTTCCACCAGCTTCACGCGCAGGTCCAGCGGCATGTCCGCCACGGCCGGGATCTTGTAGCTGGCCGGGCCGTTGGTCATCAGCTTGCCTTTGTTGTTCCAGACCAGCTCTTCCATGGTCAGCCAGCCCATGCCCTGAATGAAACCACCCTCAACCTGACCGATGTCGATGGACGGGTTCAGCGAGGCGCCGACGTCGTGAAGAATGTCGGTGCGCAGCATTTTGTATTCGCCGGTCAGGGTGTCGACGATCACTTCGCAGCACGCCGCGCCGAAGGCGAAGTAGTAGAACGGACGACCACGCGCCTGGCTGCGGTCGTAGTAGATTTTCGGGGTCTTGTAGAAGCCGGTGCTCGACAGCGACACCTGATTGAAATACGCCTGCTGGATCAGCGCTTCAAAGGTCAGGATATGGTCGCGAACGCGCACGTGGCCGTTGTGGAATTCAACGTCTTCCTCAGTGACTTTGAAGTGCCGCGCAGCGAATTCGATCAGGCGTTTCTTGATGATTTCCGCCGCGTTCTGCGCCGCTTTACCGTTCAGGTCAGCGCCGCTGGACGCCGCTGTCGGCGAGGTGTTCGGCACCTTGTCGGTGTTGGTCGCGGTGATCTGCACGCGATCGATTTCGACCTGGAACACTTCTGCCACGACCTGCGCGACTTTGGTGTTCAGACCCTGGCCCATTTCTGTGCCGCCGTGGTTCAGGTGGATGCTGCCGTCGGTGTAGATGTGGATCAGCGCGCCGGCCTGGTTCAAGAAACTCGCGGTGAAGGAAATGCCGAATTTCACCGGGGTCAGCGCCAGACCTTTTTTCAGGATCGGGCTGTTGGCGTTGTAGCGACGGATCGCTTCGCGGCGTTCGTGATACTGGCTGCTTTCTTCCAGTTCGGCGGTCATTTCCTCGAGCATGTTGTGCTCGACGGTCTGGTAGTAATGGGTGACGTTGCGCTCGGTCTTGCCGTAGTAGTTGGCCTTGCGCACCGCGAGCGGATCGAGTTGCAGGTGACGGGCAATCGCGTCCATCACTTCCTCGATGGCGACCATGCCTTGCGGGCCACCGAAACCCCGGTAAGCGGTATTCGACGCGGTGTTGGTCTTGCAGCGGTGACCATTGATGGTCGCGTCGCCGAGGTAATAAGAGTTGTCCGAGTGGAACATCGCGCGGTCAACGATCGAGGCAGACAAGTCCGGCGAGCAGCCGCAGTTGCCGGCCAGGTCCATGTTGATCCCGTGCAGGCGTCCGGTGCTGTCGAAACCGACGTCGTACTCGACGTAAAACGGGTGACGCTTGCCGGTCATCAGCATGTCTTCGACGCGCGGCAGGCGCATTTTCGTTGGCTGACCGGTGAGGTGCGCAACCACCGCGCACAGGCAAGCCGGGCTGGCCGCCTGGGTTTCCTTGCCACCGAAACCACCGCCCATGCGGCGCATGTCGACGACGATTTTGTTCATCGACACGTCGAGCACTTCGGCGACCAGTTTCTGCACTTCGGTGGGGTTCTGCGTCGAGCAGTAGACGATCATGCCGCCGTCTTCAGTCGGCATTACCGAGGAGATTTGCGTCTCCAGATAGAAGTGTTCCTGGCCGCCGATGTGCAGCGTGCCTTGAATGCGGTGTTCAGCCGTCGCCAGTGCGGAAACCGAATCGCCGCGCTGGTGAGTGTGGCTGTCGAGGACGAAGTGGCGTTTGCGCAAGGCTTCAACCACGTCGAGCACAGGTTCGAGGTCTTCGTATTCGATGATCGCGGCCATCGCGGCTTTACGCGCGGTTTCCAGATCTTTCGCGGCGACGGCGAGCACCGGTTGACCGACGAATTGCACGTCATCGATGGCCAGCAGCGGGTCGCCCGGCATCAACGGGCCGATGTCTTTCAAGCCCGGAACGTCTTCGTGGGTGATGGCGATGCGCACGCCTTCGAAGGCATAGCACGGCGAGGTGTCGATGCTGATGATTTTCGCGTGGGCGCGGTCCGACATGCGTGCATACAAGTGCAACTGGTTGGGAAACTCCAGGCGATCATCGATGTACTGCGCTTCACCGGACACGTGCTTGGCGGCGCTGTCGTGCTTGACGCTGCGACCGACACCGGAGGTCAGATCCTTGGCGAACAGTTCAGCCAGTTCAGCCTGGGTTTTTTCTACGCCGTGATGGTTAGACATAAGCGGTCACCCGAGTCTCGATGTGCGGTGTTTGCAGTTCGATGAAGTATTTGCGCAGCAGGTTCTGCGCGCTGAGCAGGCGATATTCCTTGCTGGCGCGGAAGTCCGAGAGCGGCGTGAAGTCTTCCGCCAATGCGGCGCAGGCACGTTCGACCACGGCGTTGTTGAACGGCGCACCGATCAGCGCGGCTTCACAATGGGCGGCGCGTTTCGGGATCGCAGCCATGCCACCGAAGGCCATGCGCGCATCGGTGATCACGCCGTTTTCGACGCGCAGGTTGAACGCGGCGCAGACGGCGGAGATGTCGTCGTCCAGACGCTTGGAGACTTTGTAGGCGCGGAACAACTGCTCGGCAGTGGCGCGCGGCACGATGATCTTCTCGATGAATTCACTTTCCTGACGGGCCGTGACTTTGTAATCGATGAAGTAATCGTCGAGGTTCAGGGTGCGGCGGGTTTCGCCCTTGCACAGCACGACTTGCGCGCCGAGGGCGATCAGCAGCGGTGGCGAGTCACCGATCGGCGAGGCGTTGCCGATGTTGCCGCCGAGGGTGCCCTGATTGCGGATTTGCAGCGAGGCGAAGCGGTGCAGCAGTTCGCCGAAGTCTGGGTACTCGGCGTTCAACGCTTCGTAGCAGTCGGAGAGGGCGGTGGCGGCGCCGATTTCGATGCGGTCTTCGAAGGTGTCGATGCGCTTCATTTCCGCGACGTTGCCGACGTAGATCATCACCGGCAAGGTGCGGTGGAACTGGGTAACTTCCAGTGCCAGGTCAGTACCGCCAGCGAGAAGCCGTGCTTGTGGATAAGCGTCATAGAGATCGGCCAGATCAGCGACGGTCAGCGGTACCAGACAGCGCTTGTCGCCGCTGTTGAGTTCGCCGATATCGGTCGGGGCGATGGCTTTCAGTCGGGCGATGGTTTCCGCTTCGCGGGCATCGAACTGATCCGGTTGCTTGCCGCAGCAGGATTGCTCGGCAGCCGCCAGAATCGGCCGGTAGCCGGTGCAGCGGCAGAGGTTGCCGGCCAACGCTTCGTGGGCCTTGGCGTGATCCGGTGCCTCGCTGTTCTTTTGCAGGGCGAACAGCGACATGACGAAACCGGGGGTGCAGAAACCGCACTGCGAGCCGTGGCATTCGACCATGGCTTTCTGCACGCTGTGCAGTTCACCTTTGTGCTTGAGGTCTTCGACGCTGATCAATTGTTTGCCGTGCAGCGACGAAACAAAGGTCAGGCACGAGTTGAGGCTGCGATAGCGAATGTGTTCGCGGCCAGCGTCATCCGTCTGCAACTCGCCGACCACTACGGTGCAGGCGCCGCAGTCACCGCTGGCGCAACCTTCTTTGGTGCCGGACTTGCCCACGTGTTCACGCAGGTAATTGAGCACAGTCAGATTCGGGTCCAGGGCGTGCTCGCTACGGAGTTCCTGGTTAAGTAAAAACTGGATCACGGAAGGCCTCGCAGACTCATTATTGTTGTTAACCGACTTGAGCCGAATTTAGCAGGTCTGACTTTTCGGTCAATGGTTTTCTGACTTAAAGGTCAGGAAAGTCCATTTCGTCGATCAACTACGTGTCTATTCATTATTGACCTTCATCGGTCACCCTGCTTTTTTGCGGGAATCGTGCCAAAAACCGCTGAGTGGGCACTCCGCCATGACCGTGCATTTGCGCTACACTGCGCCGCTTGTGCAGATCGATAGAGTTTGAAGGACAACCATGACGTTCAAGGCGCCGGACAGCCTCGCCGAGCAAATCGCTCACCACCTCGCCGAACGCATCATTCGTGGCGAAATGAAGCCGGGAGAGCGCATCCAGGAACAGAAGGTCACGCTGGCCCTCAATGTCAGCCGCGGCTCGGTCCGCGAAGCCTTGCTGATCCTCGAACGCCGCCACCTGATCGCGATCCTGCCGCGCCGTGGCGCGCACGTCACCGAGCTGACGCCGCACAAGGTGCAGAGCCTGTGCACGCTGATGAGCGAGTTGTACATCCTGCTCGGCAATTCAGTGGCCAATGGCTGGCAAGTGCAGTCGGACATGGCGCCGTTCGTGCAGATCCAGCAGCGCCTGACTGCCAGCTACGAGCGTCAGGACATCCGCAGCTTCGTCGACGACAGCTTCGCGGTGATGCGCGCCGCCTATCCGTTCGCCAACAACCCGTACCTGCAAGAGACCGTCGAGAACCTGCAACCGGCGATGAGCCGCGCCTACTTCCTCGCCCTCGAACAGCGCAAGGCTTCAATGAGCGAGTTCCTCGAACTGTTCGAACGCCTGCTAGCTGCCGTGCTTGCCCGTGATTTGCCGCAGATCCGCATCGTGCTGACGGCTTACGCCCAGCGCAGTTGCGATCTGGTGGTCTCCGCGCTGACGGTTGCCTAAGCGTGCGGCTCAAGTGCATCAAACTGGCGGGATTCAAATCCTTCGTCGACCCGACCACGGTGAACTTCCCCAGTAACATGGCGGCGGTCGTCGGGCCGAACGGTTGCGGCAAGTCGAACATCATCGACGCCGTCCGCTGGGTGATGGGCGAAAGTTCGGCGAAGAACCTCCGTGGCGAGTCGATGACCGACGTCATCTTCAACGGTTCGACCAGTCGCAAACCAGTGAGTCAGGCCAGCATCGAGCTGGTCTTCGACAACTCCGACGGCACGTTGTTGGGCGAATACGCGGCCTACGCCGAGATCTCGATTCGCCGCAAAGTCACCCGCGACAGCCAGACCACGTATTACCTCAACGGCACCAAATGCCGTCGGCGCGACATCACCGATATCTTCCTCGGCACCGGTCTGGGTCCGCGCAGCTATTCGATCATCGAGCAGGGGATGATCTCCAAGCTGATCGAATCCAAGCCCGAAGACCTGCGTAACTTCATCGAAGAAGCGGCCGGCATCTCGAAATATAAAGAGCGCCGCCGCGAGACCGAAAACCGCATCCGCCGCACCCACGAAAACCTCGCGCGTCTGACTGACCTGCGTGATGAGCTCGAGCGTCAACTTGAGCGCCTGCACCGTCAGGCCGAAGCGGCGAAGAAGTATCAGGAATTCAAAGCCGAGGAGCGCCAGCTCAAGGCGCAACTGTCGGCCTTGCGCTGGCAGGATCTCAACGATCAGGTCGGCCAGCGCGAGTCGATCATCGGCACCCAGGAAATCAGTTTCGAAGCGCTGGTCGCCGAGCAGCGTAATGCTGACGCGGCCATCGAACGCCTGCGTGACGGTCACCATGACCTGTCCGAACGCTTCAATCTGGTGCAGGGGCGCTTCTATTCGGTCGGCGGCGACATCGCCCGGGTCGAGCAAAGTATCCAGCACGGCCAGCAGCGTTTGCGGCAGTTGCAGGACGACTTGAAAGAAGCTGAACGTGCGCGCCTCGAAACCGAGTCGCACCTGGGCCACGACCGCACGTTGCTGCTGACCCTCGGCGAAGAGCTGGACATGCTCACCCCTGAGCAGGAAGTCACCAGCGCCGCCGCCGAAGAAGCCGCCGCTGCACTGGAAGATTCCGAATCCGTGATGCACGGCTGGCAGGAACAGTGGGACGCCTTCAACCTGACCGCCGCCGAACCGCGCCGTCAGGCCGAAGTGCAGCAATCGCGCATCCAGCAGCTGGAAACCAGCATGGAGCGTCTTGCTGACCGGCAAAAGCGTCTTGGCGAAGAGCGCGCGTTGCTCTCGGCCGACCCGGAAGACGCGGCGATCATGGAGCTCAACGAGCAGCTCGCCGAGTCCGAAGCGACCCTCGAAGATTTGCAGACCAGCGAAGAAGCGCAGGTCGAAAAACTCGAACAACTGCGTCAGGAATTGCAGCAAGCGTTGACTGCGCAGCAGCAGGCGCAGGGCGACTTGCAGCGTCTCAACGGTCGCCTTGCGTCCCTTGAAGCCTTGCAGCAAGCCGCGCTCGATCCGGGCACCGGCACCGCCGAATGGCTGAAGGAACACAACCTCGCCGAGCGTCCGCGTCTGGCCGAAGGCCTGAAGGTCGAGGCCGGTTGGGAACTGGCGGTGGAAACCGTGCTCGGCGCCGATCTGCAAGCGGTGCTGGTCGACGACTTCAGCGGCTTCGATTTGTCCGGTTTTACTCAGGGCGATTTGCGCCTGCTCAGTCCGGCCAGCGATGGCGTGCGCGTGGCGGGCAGCTTGCTCGACAAGGTCGACGCGCAAATCGATCTGTCGCCGTGGCTCGGTCAGGTCAAACCGGTCGACAGCCTTGAGCAGGCGTTGGCCTTGCGTGGGCAGTTGAGCACCGGCGAAAGCCTGATCAGCCGCGACGGTTACTGGATCGGTCGGCACTTTTTACGCGTGCGTCGGGCCAGCGAAGCGGAAAGCGGCATGCTCGCCCGTGGCCAGGAAATCGAAGCGCTGCACCTCGAGCGTGAAGAGAAAGAAGCCACGGTCGAGGCCATGGAAACCCGTCTGCAAACCCTGCGCGCGCAACAGCGTCAGCAGGAAAACGGCCGCGAGCATTTGCGTCGTTTGCTGCAAGACGAAGCGCGCCAGCAGGGCGAATTGAAAGCGCAACTGTCCGCTGGCAAAGCCAAGGCCGAACAGTTGACCCTGCGTCGTACTCGCCTCGATGAAGAGCTGGTCGAACTCGGCGAGCAACGCGAACTCGAGCACGAACAGATCGGCGAAGCGCGCATGCAATTGCAGGACGCGCTGGATGCCATGGCGCTGGACACCGAGCAGCGCGAGTTGCTGTTGGCCCAGCGCGACAGTCTGCGCGAACGCCTCGACCGGGTGCGTCAGGAAGCGCGGCAGCACAAGGATCACGCGCATCAATTGGCCGTGCGTCTTGGCTCGTTGCGCGCGCAGCACGACTCCACGCGTCAGGCGCTGGAGCGTCTGGAAATGCAGGCCGAGCGCCTGACTGAAAAGCGCGAACAGTTGAGTCTGAATCTGGAGGAGGGCGAGGCGCCGCTGGAAGAGTTGCGCCTGAAGCTCGAAGAGCTGCTCGACAAGCGCATGACCGTCGACGAAGAACTGAAGACCGCGCAGATCGCCCTCGAAGACGCCGACCGCGAATTGCGCGACGCGGAAAAACGCCGGACTCAGGCTGAGCAGCAATCGCAGTTGATTCGTGGCCAGCTCGAACAGCAGCGCATGGAATGGCAAGCCCTGACCGTGCGCCGCAAGGCTTTGCAGGACCAACTGCTGGAAGACGGCTACGATCTCAATGGCGTCCTTGCCACACTGACTGCACAAGCCAGTGAACGCGAAGCCGAAGAAGAACTCGAACGCATCAACGCGCGGATTCAGCGCCTGGGTGCGATCAACCTCGCGGCCATCGACGAATACACGCAACAATCCGAGCGTAAACGTTATCTGGATGCGCAGGACGCCGATCTGGTCGAAGCGCTGGAGACCCTGGAAAACGTTATTCGCAAGATCGACAAGGAAACCCGCAACCGCTTCAAAGATACCTTTGATCAGATCAATGGCGGTTTACAGGCACTTTTTCCAAAAGTTTTCGGTGGTGGACGGGCGTATTTGGAACTGACGGGCGAAGATCTACTCGATACAGGGGTAACGATCATGGCGCAGCCGCCAGGGAAGAAGAACAGCACCATCCATTTGCTCTCCGGCGGGGAAAAAGCCCTGACCGCGCTGGCACTGGTTTTTGCCATCTTCAAATTGAACCCGGCGCCGTTCTGCATGCTCGATGAGGTTGACGCGCCACTGGATGACGCTAACGTTGGACGCTACGCACGATTGGTCAAAGAGATGTCGCAGACCGTGCAGTTCATCTATATCACCCACAACAAGATCGCCATGGAAATGGCCGAGCAGTTGATGGGCGTGACGATGCATGAGCCGGGTTGTTCGCGACTGGTAGCCGTGGATGTCGAGGAGGCGATGGCGATGGTGGACGCCTGAGCCAGCGTGGTGTCGGAAAGGTAATTGAGGGTTGTAGGACTTTTTTACCGGGTTCGACTTGCTGGCCAATCGACATATTCGCGCAAGCCAATGAGACAGACGGTGTAAAGTTGTCTTTGGTCGTGCTAGTTTAATGTCAATTTTTCGTATACGTGGGCAAAACGCCTGTCAGAACATAGAGTTGGCGCCACGTTTTAAAGCGGTTTGCACAATGTAAACCCCTTATTTTTCAGCATTTTTTATAGAGGCACGGGATTACATGGAAATCGGTCTGCGCGAGTGGCTGATCGTCATCGGCATCATTGTGATAGCCGGTATTCTTTTCGATGGCTGGCGCCGTATGCGCGGCGGCAAGGGAAAACTGAAATTCCGTCTTGACCGAAGTCTGTCCAACCTGCCGGACGAGGACACCAGCGCTGAGTTGTTGGGCCCGGCCCGTGTATTGGATACGCATCAAGAACCGCAACTGGATGAACACGATCTGCCGTCGGTGAGCATGCCGGCCCGCGAAGCACGCGAGCCTCGCGAGTCCGGCTCGAAACGTGGCAAGCGCGGCAGCAATGGCCCGGCTCAGGGCGACCTGAACCTCGACCTGGATCTGGACGGCGGCCCGAGCTTCAGCAGCCGTGACGACGACTTCGTTGAAGGCACCAAACCTGCGCCGGCGGCGGTCGACAAGGATCAGCCACAAGCCGAAGAAGTATTGGTCATCAGTGTGATCTGCCGTGACGCTGCCGGCTTCAAAGGCCCGGCACTGTTGCAGAACATCCTGGAAAGCGGCCTGCGTTTTGGCGAGATGGATATTTTCCACCGTCACGAAAGCATGGCTGGCAACGGTGAAGTACTGTTCTCCATGGCCAACGCGGTCAAGCCGGGCATCTTTGATCTGGACGACATCGACCATTTCAGCACCCCGGCGGTGAGCTTCTTCCTCGGCTTGCCAGGTCCGCGTCATCCGAAGCAGGCCTTCGACGTGATGGTGGCGGCAGCACGCAAGTTGTCCCAGGAACTGAACGGCGAACTGAAAGATGACCAGCGCAGTGTTCTGACCGCGCAGACCATCGAGCACTACCGTCAGCGCATCGTCGAATTCGAACGTCGCGCCCTGACCCAGAAGCGTTGATTGAAAAGATTGCCTCGGCATAAGAGGCAGTCGGCAATATAGATTGAGCAGCCTCGGCTGCTCTTTTGCTTTATGAGAGAACACCCATGACCGCCGCCAAAAACCGCATTCTCGAGCTGCGCGCTGAACTCGATCAGCACAACTACCGTTATCACGTCCTCGATGAACCAAGCATTCCGGACGCCGAGTACGACCGGTTGTTCCACGAACTCAAGGCGCTGGAAGCGGCCAATCCGGAATTGATCACCAGCGACTCGCCGACCCAGCGCGTCGGCAGCGTGGCGCTGACCGCGTTCACCCAGGTGCGTCACGAAGTGCCGATGCTCAGCCTCGGTAACGCCTTCGAAGAAAGCGACATGCGCGAGTTCGATCGCCGCGTCACTGAAGGCCTGGATCTACCGGTCGGCGATCTGTTCGGCGGCAGTGCGGCGGTTGAGTACAGCTGCGAGCCGAAACTCGATGGCCTGGCGGTCAGCCTGCTCTATCAGGACGGCGTGCTGGTGCGCGGCGCCACGCGCGGCGACGGCACCACCGGCGAAGACATCAGCGTCAACGTGCGCACCGTGCGCAACATTCCGCTGAAGCTGCACGGTGAAGGCTGGCCGGCGACCCTGGAAGTGCGCGGTGAAGTGTTCATGTCCAAGGCCGGTTTCGAGCGCCTCAACGCCTCGCAACTGGAAATCGGCGGCAAGACCTTCGCCAACCCACGCAACGCTGCGGCTGGTAGCCTGCGCCAGCTCGACTCGAAGATCACCGCCAACCGTCCGCTGGAGTTCTGCTGCTACGGCATCGGTCAGGTTTCCCACGATATTTCCGACACCCACATCGGCAACCTCAAGCAGTTGCAGAAGTGGGGCATGCCGATCAGTCACGAATTGAAATTGGCCAAAGGCATCGATGAATGCCTGGATTACTACCGCGACATCGGCGCGCGCCGTAACTCGCTGACGTATGAAATCGACGGCGTGGTGTTCAAGGTCAACAGCATTGCCGATCAGCGTGAACTGGGCTTCCGGGCTCGTGAGCCGCGTTGGGCGATCGCGCACAAATTCCCGGCGATGGAAGAACTCACCGAGCTGCTCGACGTGGAATTCCAGGTTGGCCGCACCGGCGCCGTGACGCCAGTGGCGCGTCTGAAGCCGGTCAAGGTCGCCGGCGTCACCGTGGCCAACGCCACGCTGCACAACATGGATGAAGTCGCACGTCTGGGCTTGATGATCGGCGACACCGTGATCATCCGCCGTGCCGGTGATGTGATCCCGCAGGTGGTGCAAGTGGTCACCGAGCGTCGTCCGGAAAACGCGCGTGCGGTGCAGATACCTGAAAGTTGCCCGGTCTGCGGTTCGCACGTTGAGCGCACGCAACTGATCAAGCGCAGCAAAGGCAAGGAAACCGTCAGCGAAGGTGCGGTGTATCGCTGCGTCGGCCGTCTGGCCTGTGGCGCGCAACTGAAGCAGGCGATCATTCACTTCGTCTCGCGCCGGGCGATGGATATCGAAGGCTTGGGCGACAAAAGCGTCGAGCAACTGGTCGATGAAGGCCTGGTCAGTTCGCCAGCCGATCTGTATGCGCTGAAGTTTGACGATATCGTCGATCTGGAAGGCTTTGCCGAAGTCTCCAGCAACAAGTTGTTGGCGGCGATCGAAGACAGCAAGAAGCCGGGGCTCGCACGTTTCATCTATGCCTTGGGCATTCCCGATGTCGGCGAAGAGACCGCCAAGGTGCTGGCGCGCTCGCTGGGTTCGCTGGAGCGCGTGCAGCAGGCGTTGCCACAAGTGCTGACCTACCTGCCGGATGTCGGCCTGGAAGTGGCGCACGAGATTCACAGCTTCTTTGAAGATGCGCATAACCAGCAGGTGATCACCGAGTTGCTCGGCCATGGTTTGCAGATTCAGGATCAGGGCGAGTTGGGCGCCGAGTTTGCTGCCAGCACGACGCTGGGTGGCTTCCTCGACAAGCTGCACATTCCTTCGGTCGGCCCCGGTGGCGCGCAGAAACTGGCGGACAAGTTTGGCTCGCTGGAAGCGGTGATGGATGCGGACTGGCTGGACATGCGTCAGGCTTTGCCGGAGAAACAGGCGAATTCGGTGCGCGAGTTTTTTGCACTGCCTGAGAACCGGCAACTGGCTGAGGCCTCCGAGAAGCAACTGCGTGATTTCGGCATGCACTGGCAGAGCGAGAAGAAAGTTGTCGAAGGTTTGCCGTTGTCTGGCGAGACCTGGGTGCTGACCGGCAAAGTTGAGTTGATGAGCCGTGATGTCGCCAAGGAACATCTGGAAAGCCTTGGCGCCAAGGTTGCCGGTTCGGTGTCGGCGAAGACTCATTGCGTTGTGGCAGGCCCCGGTGCCGGTTCCAAATTGACCAAGGCCAATGAGCTGGGTGTGAAGGTGATGGACGAAGAAACTTTCATCGCGTTCCTAAAAAAACACGGCCTGAACGTCTGATCGTTCCCACGCTCCCGCGTGGGAATGCCGCTCCGGACGCTCCGCGTCCGCTGTGACGCAGAGCGTCACTGGATGCATTCCCACGCAGAGCGTTGGAACGATCAACCCGCAAGAATGATCTAGTCTTGGCAAGCCCCAGGGAGAGATCGCCATGCACCGCTTTTTCGAGCAGCTCAGTTCCCGCATCATCGCGCCGTTCATGGGCGAATCCTCACGCAACAGCAAAGTCTGGCCGTGCCGCTGCGGCCAGTCACTGTTCTTTCGCAACAGCCAGTGCCTGGCGTGCAATGCCTTGCTCGGTTATCAACCCGAAGAAAGTCGTCTGACTTCGCTGCAACCGGGCCCGTACGAGGGCACCTGGACGCTCGACGCCGATTCCGACGCTGGGCTGTTCCGCCGCTGCGCCAACCTCGACACAGCCGCCGCGTGCAACTGGCTGCTGCCGGCCAACGATCACGACAGCCTGTGCATCGCTTGCAGCCTCAACCGCACAATCCCCGACCTTTCTGATCCGGACAATCCCGAACGCTGGCGCAAAGTCGAAATCGCCAAGCGCCGTCTCGTCGCGCAACTGATCACCCTCGGCTTGCAGGTCATCCCGAAAACCGTCGATGAAGACACTGGGCTGGCCTTCGATTTCATCGGCGTCGACCTCGAAGGCAACGCGCCGATGACCGGCCACGCCAACGGCCTGATCACCCTCGACATCAAGGAAGCCGACGATGCTCACCGTGAGCAGGTGAGGGCGGCGATGCACGAACCCTATCGCACGCTGCTCGGGCATTTCCGTCATGAGGTCGGCCATTATTACTGGGATCGCCTGATCGCCAACGGTCCATGGCTCGGCTCATTCCGCAACCTGTTCGGCGACGAGCGCGCCAGTTACGCCGAGGCGCTTGATCGCCACTATCAGCAAGGCGCACCGCTGGACTGGCCGCAGCACTACGTCAGCGCTTACGCAACCATGCACCCGTGGGAAGACTGGGCGGAAACCTGGGCGCATTACCTGCACATGATGGATGCGGTGGACACGGCGCTGGGTTTTGGCATGAGCGCACGGGAAATGGATTTCGACTACCAGCCGTTTCCGACCAGCACGCTCTACGACCCGGAGCATCCCGGTGGCGAGGCGTTCCTGTCATTCGTCAATGCGTGGATCGAATTGGCGGGGATGCTCAACGAATTGTCGCGCAGCATGGGGCAGCCGGATTTCTACCCGTTCGTGCTCCCGGCGCCGGCGATTGCCAAGCTGCACTTCATTCATCTGGTGATCCAGCAGGCGGGCGGCAGGGCGGATGAGGTTCTGGCCCTCTAGAAGCTGCCGCAGGCTGCGATCTTTATGTCCTTGAACCCGTTCATATTTTTAATCTGCAACCAACGGTTGTAACTTCGTCTCAGATAGGTACAATGGCGCGGCTCGCCGATAGGCAAGCGTCGTTATGGTGACCCCATCGGTCCCCCCGCAACGATTACCCGTGAACCTGGTCAGAGCCGGAAGGCAGCAGCCACAGCGGGAACATTGTGTGCCGGGGTGTGGCTGGTGGGGTTACCACCTTAACGAACAATCGAACGCTTCAATCAGAACTGCATGGGTTTCGCCCACTGCGGTTTTTTTGTGTCTGCGATTTGTCAGGTCGGCACAAATCCCTTGTAGGAGTGAGCCTGCTCGCGATGGCGGTGTGTCAGTCAGTTCATTTTTGGGAGACAGGACGCCATCGCGAGCAGGCTCACTCCTACAGGGGTTATGGGGTGTTTTCAGAGCTGCCGGTATAGAGCCGGATAATCTGATCAATCTCCCCCGACATTTTCATCCGCAACAACGTGCGCAAAATCCGCTGCACCGGCACCTTTGGGTCATTCCTCACATAACAGCCGACCTTTTGCTCCTGCAAAACTGCTACCCCTTGCAGTTGCTGCGCGGGCATCAAGCGCTGATTGAACCAGTCCAGCGTCCACTGATTGCTCACCGCATAGCGATAACGCCCGGCCAGCAGCTTCTCCAGCACCTGCTCCTGATTCCGCGCATCTTCGCGTTGCAGCAGATCAGCATCAAACAGCGGTTGCAGAGTGGGGTAGGTGTAGCCGAGGACGGTGCCGATGGATTGGCGGGGCAAATGCGCGGGGACGACACTGGCAGGTTGATCCTTGCGGCTGATCAACAGATCGCGCTGGAAGAACAACGGCAGACTCCAGATGTAGTCCCCCGACTGATTTGGCAGCCATGACTGTGCGGCATAGCAGCGCACGTCGATCTCGCCGTGTTCCATGGCGCTCTGCACGCGGGCGCGGGGCAGGACGTGAAATTGCGCCGGTACGCCGACCTGCGTGGCCAGGCTGAGCATCAGGTCGTAAAGAATGCCCTGGGTCGGGCGGCCGCGTTCGTATTGCACCATCGGCATCGCCCAGCTGTCGGGCATGGCGAAGCGCAACGGGGCTTGCGCTGCCGTCACATTCAGGCTGATTCCCAGCAACGCCCCCACGGCCCACCGCATAAACGCTCCGGTAATTCCCGATCCCGAGCCGATAAAAGCCTCTGCTGATGCAGCTTAGCCATATTAGACGAGGACACCGGATGCAATTTTGCCCTTGCTCCGCTAGCATTAGCCGCTTCTGCTTCCTTCGCTGCGACGGTTTTCGATGAGTTATCAGGTTCTTGCACGTAAATGGCGTCCGCGCTCGTTCCGCGAAATGGTCGGCCAGACCCATGTGCTCAAAGCTCTGATCAATGCCTTGGACAGCCAGCGGCTGCACCACGCGTACCTGTTCACGGGTACGCGCGGGGTGGGTAAAACCACAATTGCGCGGATCATTGCCAAATGCCTGAACTGTGAAACAGGTATCACTTCCAGCCCGTGCGGCGAATGCTCGGTGTGCCGCGAAATCGACGAGGGTCGCTTCGTCGACCTGATCGAGATCGACGCCGCGAGCCGCACCAAGGTCGAAGACACCCGCGAACTGCTCGACAACGTGCAGTACGCGCCGAGCCGTGGGCGCTTCAAGGTCTACCTGATCGACGAAGTGCACATGCTTTCCAGCCATTCCTTCAATGCGCTGCTGAAAACCCTCGAAGAGCCGCCGCCGTACGTCAAGTTCATCCTCGCGACCACTGACCCGCAGAAACTTCCGGCAACGATTTTGTCGCGCTGCCTGCAGTTCTCGCTGAAGAACATGACGCCGGAACGTGTGGTCGAGCATTTGACCCACGTCCTGACCGCCGAAAACGTGCCGTTCGAAGACGATGCACTGTGGTTGCTCGGTCGCGCCGCTGACGGTTCGATGCGTGACGCCATGAGCCTGACCGATCAGGCAATTGCTTTCGGTGAAGGCAAGGTTCTCGCTACCGACGTGCGGGCGATGCTCGGCACGCTGGATCACGGACAGGTCTATGACGTCCTGCATTCGTTGATCGAAGGCGATGCCAAGGCGTTGCTCGAAGCGGTGCGTCACCTGGCCGAGCAAGGCCCGGACTGGAACGGCGTGCTCTCGGAAATTCTTAACGTGCTGCACCGTGTGGCCATCGCTCAGGCGTTGCCGGAAGGTGTCGACAACGGGCATGGCGACCGCGATCGCGTGTTGGCATTGGCCCAGGCCTTGCCCGCCGAAGATGTGCAGTTCTATTACCAGATGGGCCTGATCGGTCGCCGCGATTTGCCGCTGGCGCCGGATCCGCGCGGTGGTTTCGAAATGGTCCTGCTGCGGATGCTCGCCTTCCGGCCGGCAGATACGGCGGACGCCCCGAGGCAACCGCTAAAGCCAGTGGGGATCAGCCAGGCCACAGTTGATTCCGCAAACTCCGTGGCTGCCGCGCCTAAACCTGCGCCGGTAGTCGCTGCGGCGGTTGTGCCGGCTCCAGCTCCGGCACCCGTGGTAGCACCAGCACCGGCTCCCCAGCCCGCGCCGGTTGCTCCTGTTGCCGCGCCAGAACCTGCGCCTGTCGTTGCCGAAGCCGTCGTCGATCTGCCGTGGAATGACCCGGTAGCGCCCGAGGCTGAGCCCGAGCCCGAACCCGCGCAGCAACCCGCCGTCGAACCCGTGCTGGAAACCACCGCCGAGCAACCCGAGTTGCCGCCAATGCCGCTGCCGACCCCGGACAGCGTCGTTCCGGAAGCTCCAGAATGGGCTGCCGCACCGATTCCCGAGCCGTCGGTCGCCGACGTCGATGCCGCCACACCGGGCATGGACATGGACGACGAGCCGCCGCTGGACGAGGACTACATCGAGCCGGACATGGATTCGGCCTACAGCTACCTCGACGAACTGGCCAGCGAACATGCCGCCGAGCCTGCCCCGGAACCCGAGCCAGAACCGGCTGCGGCGCCGGCCACAGGTCTGGCGCTGCAGTGGCTGGAGCTGTTCCCGAAACTGCCGATTTCCGGCATGACCGGCAGCATTGCCGCCAACTGCACATTGATCGCCGTCGATGGCGATCATTGGCTGATGCACCTCGATCCGGCGCACAGCGCACTGTTCAACGCCACGCAGCAGCGGCGTCTGAACGATGCGTTGAACCAGTTCCACGGCCGCACGCTGAGCCTGACCATCGAGCTGATCAAGCCCGAGCAGGAAACCCCGGCCCAGGCCGCGTCCCGTCGCCGTGCCAACCGTCAGCGCGAGGCGGAGGAATCGATCCACGGTGATCCGTTCATCCAGCAGATGGTTCAGCAGTTCGGCGCGGTGGTGCGACACGATACTATTGAACCTGTCGAGGCTCTGGTCACTCAGGGCTAATAACTGAAGGCGTTCGGCTCCATTGGCCGGGCGCTGTTTTGATCCAAGTACTTTGAGGTGATTCCCATGATGAAAGGTGGCATGGCCGGCCTGATGAAGCAGGCGCAGCAGATGCAGGAAAAAATGGCCAAGATGCAGGAAGAGCTGGCCAACGCCGAAGTCACCGGTAAGGCCGGCGGCGATATGGTCACCGTGGTGATGACCGGTCGTCACGACGTCAAAAGCGTGAGCATCGACCCAAGCCTGGTCGAAGGCATGAGCGAGGACGACAAAGAGATGCTGGAAGCGGTCATTGCCTCCGCCGTCAACGACGCTGTGCGCAAGATCGAAAAAAACAGCCAGGACAAAATGGGCAACATGACCGCCGGCATGAACCTGCCAGCCGGTATGAAACTGCCATTCTGATTCGCCAATCGGCGGCAGATGAGCTACACAAAATGCCAGGCATTGCGCCTGGCATTTTTGTTTCTGACTGATCGTTCCCACGCTCTGCGTGGGAATGCAGCCCGGGACGCTCCGCGTCCCAAGTACAGAGCCGAACGCGGAGCGTCCGATGAGGCATTCCCACGCGGAGCATGGGAACGATCAGCCCCGACACCTGAATAAACATCGAACGCCCCATCGCCTCAACGGTCTGCTCCCTATACCCGCTGAATTCACCATTCACAGGAGACGCTGACATGTCCGACCCGCTTACGCTCAACCAACGTTTCGTCCTCGCCTCGCGCCCGGTCGGTGCGCCGACCCCGGAAAACTTCCGCCTCGAACGCGAAGCGCTGCCGGATCTGGCGGACGGCGAGATACTGCTGAAAACCCTGTACCTGTCCCTCGATCCCTACATGCGCGGACGCATGAGTGACGCGCCGTCCTACGCCGCCCCGGTACAAATCGGCGAAGTAATGACTGGCGGTGCTGTCAGCCGTGTCGAAGATTCGCGTCATCCAAAATTCCATAAAGGTGATCTGGTGGTCGGCGCCACCGGTTGGCAGAGCCACAGCATCAGCGACGGCCGCAACATCATCCCGATCCCGGCCGGGCTGCCGAGCCCGTCGATGGCCCTGGGTGTGCTGGGCATGCCGGGGATGACCGCGTATATGGGCCTGATGGACATCGGCCAGCCGCAAGAAGGCGAAACCCTCGTTGTCGCAGCGGCTTCCGGTGCGGTCGGCTCGGTGGTCGGGCAAGTGGCGAAGATCAAAGGCCTGCGCGCGGTTGGTGTGGCCGGCGGTGCCGACAAATGCAAATACGTGGTCGAAGAACTGGGTTTCGACGCCTGCATCGATCACAAGGCGGCGGATTTTGCCGAACAACTGGCCAAAGCCTGTCCCGATGGCATCGACATCTATTACGAGAACGTCGGTGGCCATGTGTTTGATGCCGTGGTGCCGCTGCTCAATCCCAAGGCGCGCATTCCGTTGTGTGGCCTGATCGCCGGTTACAACGCCTCCGAAGCGCCGCAAGGCCCGGATCGTCTGCCAATGCTGCAACGCACACTGCTGACCAAGCGCGTGCGGATTCAGGGCTTCATCGTGTTCGACGACTACGGTGATCGTCAGCCGGAATTCATCAGCCACATGGTGCCGTGGGTGCGCGACGGCAAGGTGAAATTCCGCGAGGACGTGGTGGAAGGCCTGGAGCAGGCGCCCGAGGCGTTTATCGGCCTGCTGGAGGGGCGCAACTTCGGCAAACTGGTGGTGAAGGTCGCGCAGGACTGAGTATTTGACGCTGGCCAGAGGCGCGGGTATAAACCGCGTCTCGTTGTTTTGTCGGACTTTTTTACCCATGAGCTTCAGCCCTTTGATTCGCCAACTGATCGACGCGCTGCGCACTTTGCCGGGCGTGGGTCAGAAAACCGCCCAGCGCATGGCGTTGCAGTTGCTCGAGCGTGACCGCAGCGGCGGCTTGCGTCTGGCCCAGGCCCTGAGCCAGGCCATGGAAGGGGTCGGCCACTGCCGCCAGTGCCGCACGCTGACCGAAGACGATCTGTGCCCGCAGTGCGCCGATACCCGCCGTGACGACACGCTGCTGTGCGTGGTGGAAGGGCCGATGGATGTGTATGCCGTCGAGCAGACCGGCTTCCGTGGGCGCTACTTTGTGCTCAAGGGGCATTTGTCGCCGCTTGATGGTCTGGGCCCGGAAGCGATCGGCATTCCGCAGTTGATGACGCGGATTGAAGAGGCGGGGACGTTTACCGAAGTCATCCTTGCGACCAACCCGACCGTGGAGGGTGAGGCGACGGCGCATTACATCGCGCAGCTGCTGAACAACAAAGGCTTGGTCGCTTCGCGGATTGCTCACGGCGTGCCGCTGGGTGGTGAGCTGGAGCTGGTCGATGGCGGCACGCTGGCGCATTCGTTTGCCGGGCGTAAACCGATTTCCCTCTAAGTTATGCGGCGTCTGATTTGACGCCTTCGCGAGCAGGCTCGCTCCCACATTGGTTTTGTGTCATTCACAAATCCCCTGTGGGAGGGAGCCTGCTCGCGAATGGCGCACCTCGGTCAATCTGATTCACACAATTGAGTTGAAAACCAAGCAAGCGCTCGGTTAAGTTCGGCGAACCCTTCCGTGGAGCTCGCCCATGCCTGCCTTTCAGGAATACTTCGATCCCAGCCATCAATTGGTCCGCGACAGCGTCAGGCGCTTCGTCGAGCGCGAGATCCTGCCGGACATCGATCAGTGGGAAGAAGCCGAAAGCTTTCCCCGCGAGCTATACCTGAAGGCTGGCGCGGCAGGCATCCTCGGCATTGGTTACCCCGAAACGCTGGGAGGCAGCCATGAAGGCGATGTGTTCGCCAAGGTCGCCGCCAGTGAGGAGCTGATGCGCTGCGGCTCAGGCGGGCTGGTAGCGGGTCTCGGCTCGCTGGATATCGGCTTGCCACCGATCGTCAAATGGGCCCGTCCCGAGGTGCGTGAGCGTGTCGTGCCGCCAGTGCTCAGCGGCGAGAAAATCAGCGCTCTGGCGGTTACCGAGCCGGGCGGCGGCTCCGATGTCGCCAACCTGCAAACCCGCGCCGTGCGCGACGGCGACTTCTATCGCGTCAGCGGCAGCAAAACCTTTATCACCAGTGGCGTGCGCGCCGACTTCTACACCGTTGCGGTGCGCACCGGTGCGCCGGGTTTCGGCGGTATCAGCCTATTGTTGATCGAAAAGGGCACGCCGGGCTTCACCGTTGGCCGTCAGCTTAAGAAAATGGGTTGGTGGGCGTCGGACACCGCCGAATTGTTCTTCGACGATTGCCGCGTGCCTGTAGGAAATCTGATCGGCGCCGAAAACATGGGCTTCGCCTGCATCATGGGCAACTTTCAAAGCGAACGACTGGCGCTGGCGCTGATGGCCAACATGACCTCACAGCTTGCGCTGGAAGAGAGCCTGAAGTGGGCGCGACAGCGTGAGGCGTTTGGCAAGCCGATCGGCAAGTTCCAGGTGATCAAGCATCGCCTCGCCGAGATGGCGACCGCGCTGGAAGTCTCACGGGAGTTCACTTACCGGCAAGCGGCGAAGATGGCGGCGGGGCAGAGTGTGATCAAGGAGATTTCCATGGCGAAGAATTTCGCTACGGATACTTCGGACAGGATTACTACCGAGGCGGTGCAGATTTTTGGCGGGTTGGGTTATATGCGCGAGAGTCTGGTGGAGCGGCTGTATCGGGATAACCGCATCTTGTCGATTGGCGGCGGTACGCGGGAGGTGATGAACGAGATCATCAGCAAGCAGATGGGGCTTTAGGTTTTGCAGTCAGGCTGCCGGCCCCTTCGCGAGCAAGCTCGCTCCCACAGTTGGAATGCGTTCCCCTATGGGAGCGAGCTTGCTCGCGAAAGCGGTTTAGCAGGCGCTACTTACTTATCAGTCAGGGCAAACTGCGTCAGGCAGAAGGTAGGAATGCCCATGTCCTCAAGCCGCTGCGACCCGCCCAACTCCGGCAAATCAATGATCGCCGCCGCCTCATGCACCCGCGCGCCCATGCGGCGAATCAGGTTGGCTGCCGCGATCAGCGTGCCGCCAGTGGCGATCAAGTCATCGAACATCACCACCGAGTCGCCTTCACACAGGCTGTCGGCGTGCACTTCCAGGAACGCTTCGCCGTACTCGGTTGCGTAACCCTCGGCCAACACGTCCGCCGGCAGTTTGCCCTGCTTGCGGAACAGCACCAGCGGCTTGTTCAACTGATAGGCCAGCACCGAGCCGATCAGAAAACCGCGCGCATCCATCGCACCGATGTGGGTGAAATCGGCTTCCACATAGCGGTGGGCGAAGCTGTCCATCACCAGACGCAGGGCCTTGGGCGATTGAAACAGCGGGGTGATGTCGCGAAAGATCACGCCCGGTTTCGGGAAGTCGATCACTGGGCGGATAAGCGATTTGATGTCGAAGGAGTCGAAGACCATCGTCGAGGTGTCCTGGCAGGGCTGCAAACGGCGCAGTATACCCGCGGCTGAAACGCTTCGCTCAACCGCGGATCGACATTAACCTTCGAGTGAGCCACCGGCCAGCGCGCAGAGCTGGATCGGGTCGAGGATGTGAATCTCCTTGCCCTCGGCGGCGATCAGCTCATTTTGCTGGAAGCGCGTGAACACGCGGGACACGGTTTCCACCGCCAGACCGAGGTAGTTGCCGATTTCATTGCGCGACATGCTCAGGCGGAACTGATTGGCCGAGAAGCCGCGAGCGCGGAAGCGGGCGGACAGGTTGACCAGGAAGGTGGCGATGCGCTCGTCGGCGGTTTTCTTCGACAACAGCAACATCATTTGCTGGTCGTCACGGATCTCGCGGCTCATCACGCGCATCAACTGGCGGCGCAGCTGCGGCAGTTGCAGGGCCAGTTCGTCGAGGCGTTCAAAAGGGATTTCGCAGACCGAGGTGGTTTCCAGCGCCTGGGCCGACACCGGATGTTTCTCGGTGTCCATGCCGGACAGACCGACCAGTTCGCTCGGCAGGTGGAAACCGGTGAGCTGTTCTTCGCCGCTGTCGCTCAGGCTGAAGGTCTTCAGGGCGCCGGAGCGTACTGCATAAACGGAATCGAACGTGTCGCCCTGGCGGAACAGGAACTCACCCTTTTTCAACGGGCGGCCGCGTTTAACGATTTCGTCCAGCGCATCCATGTCTTCCAGATTCAGAGAAAGTGGCAGGCAGAGAGGGGCCAGGCTGCAATCCTTGCAATGGGCCTGGTTATGAGCGCGCAGTTTAACTGGCTCGGACATTTCTTTAATCCTTGTGGGAAAACACACATAAGCCGTAAGGGTAACCCACGGGAGGACATTCAGGCCAGTCTGGGGCGACTTTGCCCTACAGCCATAAAGCCACAGGGCCAGCAGCCGATAAACAGGTATCGAAGTGCATACAAGGAACGAATCGATGGCCGCCATTGGCACGCTGAGCCCCGGTAGCAGCGACGTTGCGGCATTGCCGGAAACGTTAAAAGCTTCGTCGGGCACTGCACGCGAACCAGACTTGACCGTAGAGGCAACCCCGACTTTGGTCGAGGGCGTCAAAGTGTCGCTGTCCGGTGCGTCAATCGCAAAATCCGCCGGTGTCGGAGGTGAAAACAGCGACATCGACGACAGCGGATTGCCGGAGAACGTCCAGCAATTGCTGAAAATGATTCGCAAGTTGCAAAAACAGATTGCCGAGAAAAAGGCGCTCATCGAAGCGGTCATGGCCGACAAGCGCCTTTCCAGCGAAGAAAAGATCAACAAGGTCGCGGCTCTGCGTGGCGCCATTGCCGCGTTGAATACCGGTCTGATCACGGCCAATCTTGCCTTGTCCAAAGTGGTGGGGCAGTCGGGCCTGACCGCGGATCAGAATATGAAAGTCGGTTCGCTGCTGATGAAAAACTAGATCACCCGCGAAAAACGCTGGCGGTTCTGCTGTTCCAGGTACGCATCGAACACCATGCACACCGAGCGCACCAACAGACGTCCGGCTGGCAATACTTCAATCCGTTCGCGATCCAGCTCAATCAGGCCATCGCTGGCCATGCCTTGCAGCTGCGGCCACAGCGCGCCGAAGTAACCCTGAAAATCGATGTTGAACTGTTGCTCGATCTCGGCGAAATCCAGGCTGAAATTGCAGATCAGTTGCTGGATCACCGCGCGGCGCAAGCGATCATCGGCGTTGCACACCAGGCCTCGGCTGGTCGCCAGTTGCGCGGCGGCGAGGGTGTTCTGGTATCCGTTGAGGTCGCTGCTGTTCTGACAGTACAGGTCGCCGATCTGGCTGATGGCCGAGACCCCCAGACCAATCAGATCGCAGTGACCGTGCGTGGTGTAACCCTGGAAATTGCGTTGCAGGGTTTCCTCTTCTTGGGCAATGGCCAGCTCATCGTCGGGCAGGGCAAAGTGGTCCATGCCGATGTAGCGATAGCCAGCGGCGGTGAGCTGTTCGATGGTGCGTTCAAGCATTTCCAGTTTCTGCGCGGGCGCCGGCAACTCATTGCCATTGATCCGCCGCTGCGGCATGAAACGTTCCGGCAGGTGCGCATAGTTGAACACCGAGAGTCGGTCCGGTTGCAGGCTGATCACTTCCTCGACGGTGCGGGCGAAGTTTTCCGGGGTCTGCTTGGGCAAACCGTAGATCAAGTCGATATTGATCGAGCGAAATTGCAAAGTGCGCGCGGCATCGATCACTGCGCGGGTTTCTTCCAGGCTTTGCAGGCGATTGACCGCGCGCTGTACCGCCGGATCGAGGTCTTGCAGGCCGATGCTGACCCGGTTGAAACCGAGTTCGCGCAGCAGGCCCATGGTCGACCAGTCGGCTTCGCGCGGGTCGATCTCGATGCCGTAATCGCCGGAGTCGTCCTCCAGCAGATTGAAATGCTTGCGCAGGTGCGCCATCAGCTGCCGCAGTTCGTCATGACTGAGAAAAGTCGGCGTGCCACCGCCAAAGTGCAGTTGCTCGACTTTTTGTGCCGGGTCGAGATGGCAGGCGATCAACTGGATTTCCTGCTCCAGCCGTTGTAAATATGGCGCCGCGCGACCTCGGTCCTTGGTGATGACCTTGTTGCACGCGCAGTAGTAGCAAATGTTCGCGCAGAACGGCACATGCACGTACAGCGACAACGGGCGCAGGGCCTTGCGGCTGTCGCGCAGGGCATGGAACAGGTCGAAGGTGCCGACCTGACCGTGAAATTGCACGGCCGTCGGATAGGAGGTGTAGCGCGGCCCCGCCAGGTCGTAGCGGCGGATCAGATCAGAGTCCCAACGAATGGCGTCGAGCATGCGGGCATTCCCCCGGATAGGCTGGCAGTGTGAGCGAGTCTATCGGGGTGCGGCGATGGGGCTCTTGATTTGCATCAACAGCATAAGATCAAAAGATCGCAGCCTTCGGCAGCTCCTACAGGGAAACGCATTCCAAAGGTAGGCGCTGCCGAAGGCTGCGATCTTCTGATCTTAATGGCCCATGAGCCAATGCTGATGCGGGCCGGGAAGGGTCCAGATGCCGAACAGAATCACCAGCAAACCACCGGCCATGCGCACGCTGCGTTTGCGCAACAGCGCCGTAACCCGCTCAGCCGCAAGCCCCGTGGCGAGCAACACCGGCCAGGTGCCGAGGCCAAACGCGAGCATCAACAACGCACTGTCCAGCGCATTGCCCTGACTCGCCGACCACAGCAACGTGCTGTAAACCAGTCCGCACGGCAGCCAGCCCCACAGTGCGCCAAGTAGTAGTGCGCGGGGCAAACTCGACACCGGCAACAAGCGATTGGCGACCGGCTGAATGTAGCGCCACAAACCGCGTCCAAGACTTTCAATGCGCGTCAGCCCGCTCCACCAGCCGGCCAGATACAAACCCATGGCGATCAGCAGCAGCCCGGCCAGCACACGCATGAACAGTGCCGCTGGACTGTTGGCCACCGCCCAGCCCGCCAGGCCGATCAGCAATCCTGCGGTGGCATAACTGAGGATTCGCCCAAGGTTGTACGCCAGCAGCAAACGAAAGCGCCGACTGCGCTGTTCCTTGGGAATCGCCAGGGTCAGCGCCCCCATCAAGCCGCCGCACATGCCCAGGCAGTGGCCGCCACCGAGCAGGCCGAGGATCAATGCCGAGACCAGCAATGGCGCCAGTTCAAGCATGGGGTGGGGCCTTGTCGTCCGGTTTGCTTGGGTTGGCTTCGTCCACGGCAGCGGTGTGGTTCGGATCCTGATCATCGAAGAGGATGCTGTGCGCCGGGCCGTCGAGGTCGTCGTACTGGCCGCTGTCCACCGCCCAGAAGAAGATGTACACGGCGATGGCCACGATCAGCAGGGCGGCCGGGATCATCACGTAGAGAGCTGGCATCTGTACTCCAGGCCCGCGCGGCTCAGGCCGGCAGCGGGCGGGTTTGCGAGCGGGTGCTGGCGGGCGGCGGACTCGGCAGGCGAGTCAGGCGCAGCGCGTTGAGCACCACGGTCAACGAACTGATCGACATGCCGACGGCGGCCCACACCGGGGTTATCCAGCCGAGGGCGGCGAACGGCAACATGAGGCCATTGTACAGCGCCGCCCACAGCAGGTTCTCGATGATTACCCGGCGGGTGCGCCGTGCGAGTGTGAAGGCTTGGACCAAGGCGTCGAGGCGATTGGACAGCAGCACGGCATCGGCGCTGGTTTTCGCCAGATCGGTGGCTGAACCCATGGCCACGCTGATATCAGCGGCAGCCAGCACCGGCACGTCGTTGACGCCGTCACCGAGCATCAGCACTTTGCGACCTTCCTTGTGCAGTTGCTGCAACACTTGCAGTTTGTCGTCCGGGCGCAAGCCGCCACGGGCCTCGTCGATGCCCAGCTCCGTCGCCACACTAGCGACCATCGGCGAGCTATCGCCGGACAGCAACAGCGTACGCCAGCCACGTGCCTTGCACGCAGCGAGCAAGGCTGGTGCGTCATCCCGCAAGCGGTCGTCGAGGACGAACCATGCCAGCGGACCCTGAGTGTCGGCGAGCAGCAGCCATTGGCCGGCCTCGTCCGGCATTGTCGGCATGGGCGCACCGCTGAGGGCGCAGACAAACTCGGTCTGGCCGATGCGCAAACGCTGTCCGCCCACCAAGCCTTCGAGGCCAAGCCCCGGCGTGCTGTGGACGTCTTCAGCGGCCAGCGGTGCACGGCCGAAAGCGCGGGCAATCGGGTGTTCCGAACGGTTCTCCAGCGCGGCCGCAAGGCTCAGACATTGATCACTGTCGAGCGCCGCGAGTGGACGAATCGAGCGCAGCACCAGTCGGCCTTCGGTGAGGGTGCCGGTTTTGTCGAAGATCACCGTGTCGATCTGATTCAAGCCTTCCAGCACATGGCCGCGCGTCAGCAGCAAACCCAGTTTGTGCAAGGTGCCGGTGGCGGCCGTGAGCGCGGTCGGCGTCGCCAGCGACAGGGCGCACGGGCAGGTGGCGACGAGCATGGCGAGGACAATCCAGAACGCGCGCGACGAATCCAGTTCCCACCACAACAGGCCGATGGCCGCAGCTGCGATCAGCGACAGCAGCAGGAACCATTGCGCGGCGCGGTCGGCGATTTCTGCCAGTCGCGGTTTTTCCGCCTGGGCGCGATCGAGCAGGCGGACGATGGCCGACAGGCGCGTATCTTGACCCAGTGCCTGCACTTCCACGGTCAACGCGCCTTCGACATTGAGCGTGCCAGCGGTGACCGCATCGCCCGGCATGCGCGGTTGCGGCAGGTACTCGCCGGTGAGCAGCGATTCGTCGATGCTCGACTGGCCGTCGATGATTTTGCCGTCCGCCGGCAGGATCGAACCGGCTTGCACCAGAATCCGCTCGCCGAGACGCAGTTCGCTGAGCAGGATGCGTTCGCTCTGACCGGTGCTGTCCAGCCGCAGACACGAGGCCGGCAATAGATTCACAAGTTGTGCCGTGGCGGCAGCGGTGCGCTCGCGGGCACGGCGTTCGAGATAGCGCCCGGCGAGCAGGAACAGCGCAAACATGCCGACCGCATCGAAATACAACTCACCGACGCCGGTGATCGAGGTCCAGATCCCGGCGATGTAAGCGCTGCCGATCGCCAGCGACACCGAGACGTCCATGGTCAGGTGGCGCGTGCGCAGATCGCGCATCGCGCCTTTGAAGAACGGCGCGCAGCTGTAGAACACGATCGGTGTGGTCAGAAACAGCGCGACCCAGCGCAGGATCGTGTGCAGCTCGGGGCTGAGGTCGATGTTGAATTCCGGCCAGGTGGCCATGGTCGCCATCATCGCCTGAAACCACAGCAGGCCGGCGACGCCGAGCTGGCGCAGGGCCAGACGATTTTCGCTGGCCAGTTGTTCGCTGGCGCGATCAGCCTGATACGGGTGGGCGGCGTAACCGATGTGGCGCAGTTCGGCGAGGATCTGGCTCAGTGGCAGTTGCGCGTCGGCCCAGCTCACGTGCAAGCGATGGTTGGAAAGGTTCAGCCGCGCCTCGGCCACCGCCGGCAACGTGCGCAGGTGTTTCTCGATCAGCCAGCCGCAGGCGGCGCAACTGATGCCTTCCATCAACAGGGTGGTTTCAGCCAGATCGCCTTCGTGGCGCACGAAAGGTTGCTGCACATCGGCGCGGTCGTACAGCGCCAGTTCGTCGGTCAGTTGCACCGGCAGCGCTTCGGGGTTGGCTGAGGCTTCACTGCGATGCTGGTAATAGCTTTCCAGACCGCCGGTGACGATGGCTTCGGCCACAGCCTGACAGCCCGGGCAGCAGAATTCGCGGGATTGCCCGAGCACGACGGCGGTGAAGCGGCTGCCGGACGGGACGGGCAGGGCGCAGTGGTAGCAGGGGAGTGGGCTGGTCATGGCATTGTTGAGGGAGTAAGCCCTTGCATTGGAGTTGTCCGCTTGCCCTCACCCCAGCCCTCTCCCAGAGGGAGAGGGAGCCGATCGGTGTGAGCCTGGATCTTCACTGTCATACACAAAACGTGCAAACGCTCGAGATCAGTTCCCTCTCCCGGTGGGAGAAGGAGCCGATCGGTATGAGCCTGGATTTTCACTGTCATACACAAAACGTGCAAACACTCGAGATCAGTTCCCTCTCCTGGGGGAGAGGGTTAGGGTGAGGGGGCTTTTGAAATTGTTTACTTCTTCAAGTCTTCGGCACCTTGCAGCGGTTCATCACCGAGCAGAAGATCCTTGTCATGGCTGACCAGTTCTTCTTCGAACATGCGCCACACATGGTCATCCTGACTGCCGAGCAGTTCAACAAAGCGACGACCCTCAACCTTGTCACCCAACTGACCGATGTAACGGCCGGTTTCGCTTTCGCTGCGGGTCAACACGATCTTGCGATCCTTCTCCGGCTGCGTCGGCGAGATCAGATTCAATTCCAGCGTCTTTGGCTGACTGTCACCGCTCAAACGCAAATCAACTTCACCGGTCATGCCATCCAGATGCACAGCCGCACGCATCTTCAAATTCTGCGCCAACAATTCACGGTCCAGCGAACGGTTGATGCCTTTGCCCGCCTCGTAGTAGTTGTCGTTGACCAGGTTGTCCGGGTTGTTCACCGCGATGGTCACCATCGACAGGGTCAGGGTCACCGAACAGGCCAGAATCCCGATGATGATCCATGGCCAAAGGTGCTTGTACCAGGGGCTTGCGGCGTTTGCTGCGGGCATGTTCAGTTCTCTCAACGGATTTGTGGGCCGATGAATCGGCTCTTGGCTTCAACGTGGACGCTGTCATCATCGGCATCCTTGAGGATGAATTTCACCTCGTTGGTGCTCGATGGCAGTTGTTCCGGTGCGCTCGACAACTCGACCGGCATGCTGACGATGTCGCCGGCCGCGACCTTGATCTCGCGTTTGCCTTGCAAGCGCAGATCCGGCAAGCCGGCGGCTTCGAGCACGTAGGTGTGGTCGCGCTGATCCTTGTTCATGATCTTCAGGCTGTAGACGTTTTCGATTCGGCCTTCAGCGTTTTCGCGGTACAGCACGCGGTCCTTGCTGACGTCGAAACCGACCAGCGAGCGCATGAAGAACGCGGTGACCAACAGGCTGATCATCGCCAGTAACACCACGGCGTAACCGATCAAGCGTGGCCGCAGTTTATGGGTTTTCTGCCCGGACAGGTTGTGCTCGGTGGTGTAACTGATGAGCCCGCGCGGGTAATCCATCTTGTCCATGATGCTGTCGCAGGCATCAATGCACGCGGCGCAACCGATGCACTCGATCTGCAGGCCGTCGCGGATATCGATGCCGGTCGGGCAGACCTGCACGCACATCGTGCAATCGATGCAGTCACCGAGTCCCTGAGCCTTGTAGTCGACACCTTTCTTGCGCGGGCCACGGCTTTCACCGCGACGCGGATCGTAGGAAACGATCAGCGTGTCCTTGTCGAACATCACGCTCTGAAAGCGCGCATACGGACACATGTAGATGCACACTTGTTCGCGCAACCAACCGGCGTTGCCGTAGGTGGCGAGGGTGAAGAAACCCACCCAGAAGTACGACCAGCCATCGGCCTGGCCAGTGAAGAACTCGAAGACCAGTTCACGGATTGGCGAGAAATAACCGACAAAGGTCATGCCGGTGACAAAACCGATCAGCAGCCACAGCGAATGTTTGGCGGCTTTGCGCAGGAATTTGTTGGCGCTCATCGGCGCCTTGTCGAGCTTGATGCGCTGGTTGCGGTCGCCTTCGGTGACCTTCTCGCACCACATGAAAATCCACGTCCAGACACTTTGCGGGCAGGTGTAACCGCACCAGACCCGGCCGGCATACACGGTGATGAAGAACAGGCCGAACGCGGCAATGATCAACAAACCCGAGAGCAGAATGAAATCCTGTGGCCAGAAGGTCGCGCCGAAGATGAAGAACTTGCGCTCAGGCAGGTTCCACCACACGGCCTGATGGCCGCCCCAGTTCAGCCACACCGTGCCGAAATACAACAGGAACAGGGCCGCACCGCCCATCATCCGCAGATTGCGGAACAGGCCGGTGAAAGCACGGGTGTAGATTTTTTCTCGAGAGGCGTAAAGATCAACGCTGTTGTTCGCGTTTTTGCTCGGTGGTGTGACGTCGTGTACCGGAATCTGGTTGCTCATCATTGCATCCCACGGCAGTGGAAAAATGCCTTGGTCGATACGTGCCAACCAAGGTCAAAAAGGGGCGTTGCAGTGGCGCAATGATACGCCGGTCGCTCTGGCTCAAGGGTGCGACCTTTGGTCGCGTTGGGGAAAAAACCTGAATGGTGTAGCGAACGTAGAAAAGCCTGACGCAGGTCAATTGACTTGTTGAGTATGGACGGTTTTGGCGTGGCAGCTAATCCATTGTTGTCCCTGGGGGGATCAGCTCGACGCCGTTGCCACCACACGCCTCACTGAGAGTGCGCGCACGGACGCGGTCATCTTCAGGTTTTCAATGGCAGCAGTCGATACATGAGTCTTTTAAGTCGCAACTTCAAACATTGTCTTTTGCATTGGATGTTGCTGTAAGTTTTCTGTGGCTGAAATATATCTAATTAATTGCTCTCGGTCGTGGCTTTGAAGTTTTCTGGTTTTTCGAATAAGTTGCGCTTTCGCGAAATATTATTTGCGTGCAATTAATTAATTTAAATGGAATTTAAGGTATGGCTTTCAATAAGTTTGCAAGCGTTGTGCTGAGTATTTGTTTATTGGCTTCGGTCACTTCCGTTCAGGCTATAACAGGAACGCCGAAACACATGGTCTTTGCCTCGGATACTCAATATCCATGGACAGACAAGACGGATAGCGGGGACTTTGAATCCGGCTCCGAATTCGAAACCCGCTCCAAGTGGCTGGTTGAAACACAGTTGGCGAGCATTGCCGATTTCAGAAATCAGCAGGGCTCGCAAGCCCAGGTGCCCCTGATGATCAATGGCGATATAACTGCTTTTGGTCATGGCTGGCAGCGCTCGTTCATGAAGGGCATGTTGGACAAATACTTCAAGGGTGAGTACTTGTACGGCTTGGGTAATCATGATTATGAAAACAATGTCGATGATTGTTTTAGCAATAGCTGTGCGGCGGGAAGCATCGTCGAGTTTAAGGAGCATCACGAGGGCAAGGTAGATAACTTTGATCTGAAAGTTACCGGTGGATTTCTGAGCAGGACCTATTCTGGCAGCCTCGCTTATTCAAAAACCATCGGTGAAGTTCATATGGTGCAGCTCAATAATGAGCCAACCTATACCACCCGGATCTCTCATCCACTGAACCCGACAACGTTTGAAATCAACGACGCACTGGACTGGTTGGAGACCGATCTCAGGCTGGCCCGTGTCGGGGGTTACGCCATTATCATCAATATGCATAAACCGTTCGGCGACAAAGTTTCCCCGGCGCAGAATAAGCGTTTCCTCGACATGATCAGCAAATATCAAGTGACCGCCATTTTTGCCGGCCATTTGCATAGGGACGGAGGTGATGCCTACTGGAAGGGAAACGTGCCGATGTATCTGAGTGGCAGTACTTCTCAGCAAACCTATCTGATCACCAGCTTTACCGAAGACCGTAAGCAGCTGCAGATCTATCTGGTGAAAAACAACCAGTGGCGCGATCGAACACTGATCGATACCGTCGAGGTGCATTCAATCTTTGCCAGGCGTCCATAAGAAAGGCCCCGCCAATGCTCATTGGTGGGGCCTTTTTGTTTCAAGCGATGGCCTTATTCGGCGTTCGCTTCCGGTGCTTTTTCACCATGGGACAGGCTGTAAACATACGCCGCCAGCAGGTGCACCTTGTCGTTGCCTTGCAGTTGTTCCTGCGCCGGCATCTGGCCCTGGCGGCCGTAACGGATGGTTTGCTGCAGTTGCGCGAAGCTCGAGCCGTAGATGAAAGCACCCGGGTGGGTCAGGTCAGGCGCGCCCATGGCGGGTGTGCCTTTGCCGGCCGGACCGTGGCAGGCCACGCAGTTGGCGGCGAACAGTTTTCCGCCGTTGGCCGGATCAGCCTTGATGCCTTCCGGCAGTTTGCGGCCATCCAGGTTGGTCACGACAAACGCTGCCACGTCGGCAACGCCTTGCTCCCCAATCACTTCAGCCCAGGCCGGCATCACCGCGTGACGACCGCCCATGATGGTGGTCTTGATGGTTTCCGGCTCGCCGCCCCAGCGCCAGTCGGCGTCGGTCAGGTTAGGGAAACCGTAAGCGCCCTTGGCGTCGGAACCGTGGCACACCGAGCAGTTGGAGGCGAACAGACGACCACCCATTTTCAGTGCTTGCGGATCCTTGGCGACTTCTTCGATTGGCATCGCGGCGAATTTGGCGAAGATCGGACCGAACTTGGCGTCCGAGCGAGCCATTTCCTTTTCCCACTCGTGCACGCCGGTCCAGCCGGTCTGGCCGTTGGCGAACGCGGTCTGCTTGTCGTTATCGAGGTAGTTGTAACCCGGCAGCAGGCCTTTCCAGTTGCCCAGGCCCGGGTACAGCACCAGGTAACCCAAGGCAAAAATGATCGTGCCGACAAACAGCATGAACCACCATTTCGGCAGTGGGTTGTCGTACTCCTCGATCCCGTCGAAGGAGTGCCCGACCGTCTCGTCCGTCTGTTCGCTGCGCTGGCCCTTGCGGGTCGACAGCAGCAGCCAGGTCAGGGCGAAGATCGTACCGAGACTGAGGACTGTGACGTACAGACTCCAGAATGTAGTCATTCTTTGTTACTCCTAGAAGCTTGCTCGACGTGCTTGATGGCTTCGGGATCATCCGCAAAAGGCAACAAGGTCGCGTCTTCAAACTCCGACTTGCGCTTGGGGCTGAACACCCATAGCGCCAGACCGATGAAGGCCACCATCACAACAACGGTGCCCAGGCCACGAATCATCCCGATATCCATCTAATTCACCGTTTGCTTTTGATGATGGTGCCCAGGCCTTGCAGATAGGCCACCAGCGCGTCCATTTCGGTTTTGCCCTTCACGGCATCCTGGGCACCGGCGATGTCTTCGTCGGTGTAAGGGACGCCGAGCGTGCGCAAAACCTCCATTTTCTTGGCGGTTTCCTTGCCGTCGAGCTTGTTTTCCACGAGGAACGGGTAAGCCGGCATTTTCGACTCAGGCACCACGTTGCGCGGGTTGTACAAGTGCGCACGTTGCCAGTCATCGGAGTAACGACCGCCGACCCGGGCCAGATCCGGACCGGTACGCTTGGAACCCCACAGGAACGGGTGATCCCAGACGCTTTCACCAGCCACCGAGTAGTGGCCGTAGCGTTCGGTTTCGGCGCGGAACGGACGGATCATCTGTGAGTGGCAGCCGACACAGCCGTTGGCGATGTAAACGTCGCGGCCTTCCAGTTCCAGTGCCGAACGCGGCTTCATGCCTTCGACCGGTTTGTTGGTGACGTCCTGGAAAAACAGCGGAACGATTTGGGTCAGGCCGCCAATGCTGACGGCGATGACCATGAAGAAGGCCAGCAGGCCAATATTCTTCTCGACAGCTTCATGCTTCATCAGTGAGCTCCAACGACAGCGATCTGGGCAGCGGCTTCGGCTTCCGCCGGGTTCGAGGCGCGCACGGTGCGCCAGACGTTGTAAGCCATCAGGAACATGCCGCTGGCGAAGAATGCACCGCCCAGGGCACGCACGATGTAACCCGGGTGACTGGCTTGCAGCGCTTCAACGAACGAGTAGGTGAGGGTGCCGTCGTCGTTGATGGCTCGCCACATCAGGCCCTGAGTGATGCCGTTGACCCACATCGACGCGATGTACAGCACGGTGCCGATGGTCGCGAGCCAGAAGTGCGCGTTGATCAGGCCGACACTGTGCATCTGCGCACGGCCGAACAGACGCGGGATCATGTGGTAGATCGCGCCGATCGAGATCATCGCTACCCAGCCGAGAGCGCCGGCGTGTACGTGGCCGATGGTCCAGTCGGTGTAGTGGGAGAGCGAGTTGACGGTCTTGATCGCCATCATCGGACCTTCAAAGGTCGACATGCCGTAGAACGCCAGCGATACCACGAGGAAGCGCAGGATCGGGTCGGTGCGCAGCTTATGCCAGGCGCCCGAGAGGGTCATCATGCCGTTGATCATGCCGCCCCAGCTTGGCGCCAGGAGGATGATCGACATCGCCATGCCCAGCGATTGTGCCCAATCCGGCAGCGCGGTGTAGTGCAAGTGGTGCGGGCCGGCCCAGATGTACAGGGTGATCAGTGCCCAGAAGTGCACGATCGACAAGCGATAGGAGTAGATCGGACGCTCGGCCTGTTTCGGCACGAAGTAGTACATCATCCCGAGGAAACCGGTGGTGAGGAAGAAGCCCACCGCGTTGTGGCCGTACCACCACTGGATCATCGCGTCGGTCGCGCCCGAGTAGGCAGAGTAGGACTTGAACAGGTTCACCGGCAGGGAAGCGTGGTTGACGATGTGCAGCATCGCCGTGACCACGATGAACGCACCGTAGAACCAGTTACCCACGTAGATATGCTTGGTTTTGCGCTTGGTGATGGTGCCGAAGAACACCAGACCGTAGGTGACCCAGACAATGGCCAGCAAAATGGCGATCGGCCATTCCAGTTCCGCGTATTCCTTGGTGGTGGTGTAACCCAGCGGCAAGGTGATGATCGCGCCGACGATCACCGCTTGCCAGCCCCAGAAGGTGAAGGCCGCGAGGCTGTCGGAAATCAGTCGCGTCTGGCAGGTTCGCTGCACGACATAGTAGGAAGTGGCAAATAGTGCACAACCACCGAAGGCGAAAATCACCAGGTTTGTGTGCAACGGGCGCAGGCGTCCAAAGCTCGTCCACGGCAGACCGAAGTTCAACTCCGGCCAGACCAGTTGCGAGGCGATGAAGACACCGAGCCCCATGCCAAGGATCCCCCAGACCACCGTCATGATGGCGAACTGGCGGACTACCTTATAGTTATAAGCAGTCGGACTGATTGCTGTGCTCATTCTAAGGTTCCACGGTTTGGGTGTTTTATTAGGATTAAAATCGGCCGCAAGTATGCAGAGAGCAGGGGGTCATTGCAACGCGCCATGACCTGGGTCAATGCTTTCCAACGCTGATTCTGCGGCCTTTCCATGCGCCGCGTAAGGACAAAATCGGCCTCGGACAAAATGTCGCAGCGGACGAAAAAAGCGAGGGGTTCAGGTCGCTTGTAACGGGGTGTGTTCAAACGCTCAGTTCGGGTGACGGATGGCAAATGGCACGTCAGCCGGTATCTACCGGCGTTTGCGGCCACATCAGTCAGCCGGTTCGCAGAACACAGCAGTCAGCGTTGACCTGGAACCGGCACAAGCCAGTCCGCATCGAGCAAGCGTAGACCCGAATCCGGGGAACCGAAAGGAGAGGGTGTGAAGGGTGCGACAATGCGTCGCAAAGGGGCTGGATGCTGCCGCACCGAGAATGGTGCGGCAGTGGTGTTCGCAATGCTTACTTCTTGTTGTCTTCAGTAATCAGTTTTTCTGTATTCAATCCGTGCGACAGGCTGTACACATAAGCGGCCAGCAATTGCACTTTATCGTTGCCCAGCAGCTCGTTCTGCGCCGGCATATGACCCTGACGACCGTGGCGAATGGTCTGCTCGAGTTGGGTCAGGCTGGTGCCATAGATAAACCCGGCCGGGTGCGTCAGATTCGGCGCCCCCATGGCTTCAGTGCCGTGGCCGGTTGCCCCATGACAGGCAACGCAAGTGGTGCTGAACGCTTGCTGTCCGGCTTGCAGGTCAGCCTTGCTATCAGCGGGCAGCGGCAGGCCGGCGAGTTCGTGACGCACATAGGCGGCCACGTTCTTCACCCCGGCCTCGCCCAACACTTCACCCCAGGCCGGCATCGCCGCCATCCGGCCACCCATGATGGTGGTCTTGATGGTCTCGGCCTCGCCGCCCCAGCGCCAGTCGCTGTCGGCGAGGTTAGGGAAACCGAACGCGCCTTTGGCGTCCGAGCCGTGGCACACCGAGCAGTTGGAGGCGAACAAGCGGCCACCCATTTTCAGCGCCTGCGGGTCCTTCGCCACTTCTTCCACCGGCATGGCGGCGAACTTGGCGAAGATCGGGCCGAATTTGGCGTCGGCCTTGTTCATTTCCTTTTCCCACTCGTGCACGCCGGTCCAGCCATCCTCGTAACCGGGCAGGATGCCTTTCCAGTTGCCCAGGCCCGGATAGAGGATCAGATAGCCCACGGAAAACACCAGCGTGCCGGCGAACAGCATGAACCACCACTGCGGCAGCGGGTTGTCGTACTCCTCGATGCCGTCGAAGCTGTGGCCCATGGTCTGGTCGACGCTGCCTTTGGTCTCGCCCCGGCGGGTGCCGATCAGCAGCCACGTCAGGCCGATCAGGCTGCCGATGGTCAGTACGCAGATCCACGTACTCCAGAAGGTGGTCATGGCCGGGTACTCCTTGTTTCAGATGCTTGGTTTTGTTCGGGCTGTGGCTCGTCGGCGAACGGCAGCAGACGTGCTTCGGCGAACTCCGGGGTGCGCTTGCGGTTGAATACCCACAAGGTCAAGCCGACGAACGCTACAAACACGACAACGGTGCCTAAACCACGGATCAGCCCTGCGCTCATTTCAAAGACCATCGTGCTCACCTCTTGCTCTTGATCGCAGTGCCGAGCACTTGCAGGTAGGAGACGAGGGCATCCATTTCGGTCTTGCCCTTGAGGCTGGCCACCGCGCCGCTGATGTCGTCGTCGGTGTACGGCACGCCGAGGGTGCGCATGGTCTTGAGCTTGGTTTCGGTGTGGCTGCTGTCGACCGCTTGCGTGACCAGCCATGGATAGGCCGGCATCTTCGATTCCGGTACGACGTTGCGCGGGTTGTACAAGTGCGCGCGGTGCCAGTCATCCGAGTAGCGTGCGCCGACCCGGGCCAGATCCGGACCGGTACGTTTCGACCCCCACAGGAACGGGTGATCCCAAACGCTTTCACCGGCTACCGAGTAGTGCCCGTAGCGTTCGGTTTCGGCGCGGAACGGGCGGATCATCTGCGAGTGGCAACCGACGCAGCCTTCGCGGATATAGATGTCGCGGCCTTCCAGTTGCAGCGCGGTGTAGGGTTTCATGCCTTCCACCGGTTTGTTGGTGACGTCCTGGAAGAACAGCGGGACGATCTGGGTCAGGCCGCCGATGCTCACGGCGAACACCATGAGCAACATCAACAGGCCGACGTTCTTTTCAATCGTTTCGTGTTTCATGGCGGACTCCTCAGGCCATCTGCGCGGCAGCAACGACGTCAGCAGGCTGCGAGGCCCGCACGGTGCGCCAGGTGTTGTAAGCCATCAGGAACATGCCGCTGAGGAAGATCGCCCCACCGATCAGCCGCACGACGAAGCCAGGGTGGCTGGCCACCAGGGTTTCGACGAAGGAGTAGGTCAGCGTGCCGTCCTCGTTCACCGCGCGCCACATCAGGCCCTGGGCGATACCGTTGACCCACATCGAGGCGATGTAGAGCACGGTGCCGATGGTTGCGAGCCAGAAGTGCGCGTTGATCAAACCGACGCTGTGCATCTGCGCTTTACCGAAGATTTTCGGGATCATGTGGTACAGCGCGCCGATGGAAATCATCGCCACCCAGCCGAGGGCGCCGGCGTGTACGTGGCCGATGGTCCAGTCGGTGTAGTGGGAGAGGGCGTTGACGGTCTTGATCGCCATCATCGGACCTTCGAAGGTCGACATGCCGTAGAACGCCAGCGACACCACGAGGAAGCGCAGGATCGGGTCGCTACGCAACTTATGCCAGGCGCCCGAGAGGGTCATCATGCCGTTGATCATGCCGCCCCAGCTCGGTGCCAGCAGAATCAGCGACATCACCATGCCCAGCGACTGTGCCCAGTCCGGCAGCGCGGTGTAGTGCAAGTGGTGCGGGCCGGCCCAGATGTACAGGGTGATCAAAGCCCAGAAGTGCACGATCGACAGGCGATACGAATACACCGGACGCTCGGCCTGTTTCGGTACGAAGTAGTACATCATCCCGAGGAAACCGGCGGTGAGGAAAAAGCCTACGGCGTTGTGGCCGTACCACCATTGCACCATCGCGTCGGTTGCACCGGCGTACACCGAGTAGGACTTGGTGAAACTCACCGGCAACTCAAGGTTGTTGACGATGTGCAGAATCGCCACGGTGATGATGAACGCACCGAAGAACCAGTTGCCCACATAGATGTGCTTGGTCTTGCGCTGCATGATCGTGCCGAAGAACACGACGGCGTAGGCGACCCAGACGATGGTGATCAGGATGTCGATCGGCCATTCCAGCTCGGCGTATTCCTTGGAACTGGTGTAACCCAGTGGCAGGCTGATCGCCGCCAGCAGAATCACCAGTTGCCAGCCCCAGAAGCAGAACGCGGCGATTTTCGGCGCAAACAGCTGAGTCTGGCAGGTGCGTTGCACCGAGTAGAACGAACTGGCGAACAGCGCACAGCCACCGAAGGCGAAGATCACCGCGTTGGTGTGCAGCGGGCGCAGACGGCCGAAACTGGTCCAGGGCAAATTGAAGTTGAGTTCGGGCCAGACCAATTGGGCCGCGAGAAAAACCCCGAGCCCCATGCCGACGATGCCCCACACCACCGTCATAATGGCGAATTGGCGGACCACCTTGTAGTTGTAGGCGGTACTGATAGAAGTGTTCATGGTTCCCCATCCACGGTTCAGCCGAAGTGAGCGCGCGCAAGACACGCGGCGAATCCTTCGTCTGGAGTTATAGGCAGACTAAAAGCGAGGCAAGCATGGACAAACAGCACAAGGCCAGTATTGACGGGGATCAATGGGCGCAGTGCGTGCTCGATCATGGATGGCTTTGGGATGCCGCCAGTGGTGAAGCTTCAGCGACGTTGATCCTTGCTCACGGTGCCGGCGCGCCGATGGATAGCGATTGGATGAACGACATGGCTGGGCGCCTTGCCGGGCTTGGGGTGAATGTGTTGCGGTTTGAGTTTCCTTATATGGCGCAGCGGCGCGTTGATGGGGTGAAGCGGCCGCCGAATCCTGCGGTGAAATTGCAGGAATGTTGGCGTGAGGTGTTTGCTGAAGTGCGACGTCATGTCACTGGGGTTTTGGCCGTTGGCGGGAAGTCGATGGGCGGGCGAATGGCGAGCTTGGTGGCGGATGAGTTGAGGGTTGATGCGTTGGTATGTTTTGGGTATCCGTTTTACGCGGTGGGTAAGCCGGAGAAGCCCAGGGTTGAGCATTTGGCTTCTTTGCAGACTCGGGCGTTGATTGTGCAAGGCGAGCGGGATGCGCTGGGCAATCGGGAGGCGGTTGAGGCTTACACCTTGTCACCGAGTATTGAGGTGACGTGGTTAGCGGCAGGGGATCATGACCTGAAGCCACTGAAGGTTTCCGGGTTTACCCATGAACAGCATTTGGCCAGCGCTGCGCAGAAAGTAGCCGAGTTTTTCAAGGATTTAGCGAAGTTCTGACCCCGCATGAAGATTGGTCCCCGCGCCCGACAAGGCGCGCGGGGCGCCAGTGTCTACCCCGCAATGCCTATGACATTTGTTGTACATTTCAACGCTTTAGACTAGCCTCGCGGATTCGACCAGCATTTGAGCAGAGCATGGATTTTCCTTCGATTGGCGATGCGCCCCAGTATTTGGAAGTAGCTACTGCGTGCGCGCATTTCCTCTTGGGCAGCGATTCCCCGGGCGCTACCTGTTATCACGACTATCGCCCCATCGGCATTGTGCTTTATTACGCCCTTCCGTTGCTGTTCACGGATGATCCGATTCTGGTGAGCTATATCACGCTGTTCCAGAACCTCCTGTTCCTCATGCTGTTGGTCTATGCGGGCCTTACGCTTCTGCGACGATTCTCGGGCGTCGAGGCCGACACTTTGCGGTCCCGTGTACAGGGGCGGCCACTCTTCGGCGATGCCTTGCTGGTCATTCTGATCACACTGTTCTCAATCGGCTACATATCAGTGCGTCTGTCCGATCTTCAAAGTCTCACGCTATTTCTGCTGTCATTCTGTTTGTTAAGTGCTGACGGACTTAACCCATCGAAAGGCAAGGCATTCCTGGCCGGGATATTGATAGGCGCTTCGATATTGATGAAGCAGAATTTCGCGGTAAGCGCGGTGTTGATTGTGCCACTGTGGCTCGCTCTGGTTGGCAGGCGCGATATAAAATCCGCACTTCCACCACTCATCTTTTTCTGCTGCGGTGCATCGCTGGGATTCGTACAGATTTTGTGGGTTTATCTGCATTCGGGAATGCCGTGGCTATATGATCCGCGGGCGATGGCCGTATTCGATTCCGCCAATCGTCAACCCTATGTAGAACTGGCTGTGTATATGGAGCCGACACCGTTTGTGTATTTTTCGAAGTTGGTTACACAGGTTCCGGAGTTTCAGTATTTCGCCACCAAGTTCTGGAACGGCCTGTCCAAGTTCTACTGGGCGGTGTACGCAGGGCGGCCACCGGCCGACGCATTGTTGCCGATAATCAACTATACCGCCGCCGAAGTTACCGGCACCGTGGTCGCATTTTTGCTAGTTGCGCTCCTGTCCTTTGCGTCGATCGCGTCTGGCCAGCCGTGGCTCGCGCTGCTGGTGATCACTGCGTTCTGCTCGGTATCACTGAACATGGCAATTGCCCACGTCGAAAACCGTTACTTTTACTTCCTGCGTGTTGTGTTCGTGATCTACTTTATCGCGCTCGCTCGTCTTGCGCTCGCGCGATGGCAGTGTCGACGAGCGCTAGCCGTGCCTGCGTCGGCGGATCCAAAATGACCAAGAAAGTTGCCATTCTTCAGTCGAACTATGTCCCATGGAAAGGTTACTTCGATTTGATCCGCGCAGTTGACGAGTTCATCCTGTACGACGAGGTGCAGTACACAAAGAATGACTGGCGCAATCGTAATCGCATCAAAACTCAAACCGGCGTGCAATGGCTTACTATTCCGGTCCGGCAGGATCGACTGGGACAGAAGATCAGCGAGACGCGAGTAGCCGATTCGCGCTGGGCAGCACGGCACTGGAGAACGATCGCTAACAATTATGCACGTGCGCACAACTTCGAAAAATATGCTGCGATGGTTGAAGCGTGGTATGGCGAGGCCAGTGCGTATGAACTACTGCCGGACATTAATGTGTTTTTCATTCGTAAGGTCTGCGCAATTTTAGGCATCACCACACCCATCACGTCATCAAAACACTATGAGCTCGAAGGTGATCGGGTAGAGCGGCTGGTGGGTATCTGCCGACAGGCGGATGCAGATGTTTATCTGTCGGGACCGGCCGCTCGTGAATACCTCGACGAAACTCTCTTTATCGATGCAGGTGCGCGCGTCGAATGGATGCAATATGATGGCTATCCCGAATACCCGCAGCTCTTTCCTCCGTTCGCTCATGGCGTGAGCATACTCGATCTGCTTTTCAACGTAGGCCCCGAGCATTCGGCCTTCATGAGGGCCAGATGATGCTAAAGCTTTCCGTAGTCACCAGCCTGTACCGGTCGACACGCTACCTCGACGAGTTTTATCGGCGCATAGTGGTTGATGCGCAAAAACTCACATCGTCTTTTGAGATTGTGTTTGTCAACGATGCGTCTCCCGACGATTCGTTAGACGTGGCGCGTCGGTTGTGCGCGATTGATCCGCGCGTCAAGGTGATCGACCTTGCGCGCAACGTCGGTCAGCATCGCGCGCTGATGGCCGGCATGCGCTATGCAGGCGGCGAGCGTGTTTTCGTGATAGACGTCGATCTCGAGGAAGAACCGGAAAATCTTGGTCACTTCTGGCGCGTTATGGACGAGGATCCGGAAGCCGACGTAGTGGTAGGGCAACTCGAAAAGAAGACGCTTCCTTTCGCGAAAGCGCTCACCAGCGACCTCTTTTACAAAGTGTTCAATGCGCTCTCGCCGGTGAAGGTGTCAGATCGCGATATCGTCTCGCGCCTCATGAAACGTAGCTACGTGAGCGGACTGCTGCAGTATGGTGAAACGGAGCTGTTTCTGCCCGCAGTCTGGAAAGATGCGGGGTTCAGGCAGAAGCGCATCGTTGCGACAAAAACATTCGATGGCAACTCGTCGTATACCTTTCGCAAGAAAGTATCAATGGCAGTCGACGCGATCACCTCGTTCAGCAGCAAGCCGCTTACCGGGATCTTCTATCTGGGCCTTCTTTCGTCAGGCATCGCTGCGACAGTGATTCTCTACCTCCTCGCGCGAAAGCTGTTCTGGGGCCATGTATTTCTCGGCTGGACGTCGCTGATGGCAGCGCTGTTCCTGATTGGCGGCGTCATTATTTTTTCGATCGGTGTGGTCGGAATCTACATTTCCAAGATCTTTCTCGAAGTGAAAAAACGACCGGCTTCGCTGGTTAGAGCCATCTATCATGGCGACCGCGTTCACGCGCCATCCGACGAATCACACAAGGAGCGCGAATGGCAGGGTTGATCATTTTTGGTGCCGGTCCGTTTGCACAACTCGTTTGCCGCTACGCTACAAACGATCTCGGCATACAGGTTCACGCGTTTACCGTCGACGAATCGTATCTGCCCGAGGGAATCTCAGAGCTCGACGGCATACCGTTGCTCGGCTGGCAAACTGTGCGCAATCGCTTCACACCCACTGACGTGATGCTGTTCGTCGCGGTTGGCTATCGGAGCATGCCGGGAAGGGCAAGCGTGTATCGCGCGATTAAACAATGCGGCTATCCCCTTGCCAATTTAATGCATCCGGCCGCGTGGATCGCGACCGATGCGGTCATCGGGGATAACGTGATTGTCATGCCTGGCGCTGTCATCGAGACAGGTGTAAAGCTCGGCTCGAATAACGTGGTCTGGTCGAACGCAACCCTGTGCCACGACAGCAATATCGGCGATCACAATTTCATCGCCGCGAATGCGACACTCGGCGGGAATGTCACGATCGGTGCTCGCAATTTCATCGGCTTCTCGGCCGTGGTGATGCAAGGCAGGCGCATCGGAGACGATACCCTGATTGGGGCCCAGTCGATGGTCAATCGTGACACGGAAGATCTCTGCGTCTATGTTGGGGTCCCGGCAAGACGGCTACGCACGCTTGATCCGGCAACGGCCGTAACCGTCAGCGATCCAGTGTGAGTAGGCAATGACACCGCAATCGTGCGCATCGCTCGCCCAACTGCTTCGTTATGGCCTTGTTGGTGGGGCCGTAAATTTAGGCGGCTATCTCCTGTTTCTGTTAATCACTTGGCTCGGCATGGAGCCGAAGACGGCCATGACGGTACTTTATATTGCGGGAGCGGTCGCTGGGTTCTGGAGCAACCGCAACTGGACATTCGGCTACCGCGGCGGTATTGCCGGGCCAGCGTTCAAGTACCTAGCTGCCCATGTGTGCGGGTATCTGCTGAACTACGTGATTCTTGCGTACTTCGCCGACCACCTGCACTTTCCATATCGTGTTGTGCAAGCGGTGGCGATACTGGTGGTAGCGGTTTTCTTGTTCGTCACATTCAAATTTCTAGTGTTTCCTCGTCCCGATCCGATCGTCAGGAGCAACCCGTGAAGCGGTGCCTCAGTTGCGACACGTTGTACCCGGTCAGCGATATGGCCTGCCCGGCTTGCCGCTGGCAGCCGGAGCTGGAAAACGGGCTACCGACATATGCGCCAGCACTGAGTGCAGAAAGCTCCGGCTTTAAGGCAAGCCACTTCGCCGAGCTCGCAGCGGTCGAAGCTGGCAATTTCTGGTTCGAAGCTCGTAATCGGTTGATCATTTGGGCGCTAAACCGCTATGCGCGCGACTTCGACTCGTTTCTTGAGGTGGGCTGTGGCACCGGCTATGTGCTATCCGCCCTTGCCGCGGCTTTTCCGCAAGCACGCGTCGCAGGTAGCGAGATTTTTTCGGCAGGGCTTTCGTTCGCTGCAAACCGTCTGCCCGGCGCTGTTTTCATGCAAATGGACGCGCGCGACATTCCGTTTTCTGGCGAGTTTGGCGCGATTGGAATGTTCGATGTGCTCGAGCACATCGTGGAGGATGAAACGGTGCTGAGCCAGGCGCATGCGTCGTTAAGGCCGGGCGGTCATCTACTGCTGACTGTGCCTCAACATCAGTGGCTGTGGAGTTCCACCGACGAGTACGCATGTCATGTGCGCCGATACGCTGCTGCTGATCTGCACGCGAAGGTACGTGCTGCGGGGTTTTCGATCGTCCGTAGCACGTCTTTCGTCGCAATGCTGTTGCCTCTGATGATGCTGTCGAGATTCAGTCGTCGCGGCGCCGATGCTGAAGCAGGCGGAACTGAACTCAGTGTTGCGCCGTGGTTGAATCGTCTGCTTGGCGCGGCAATGGTGACTGAAGCGCGGATGATCCGCGCGGGCGTCGATTTCCCGTTGGGCGGCTCGCGTTTTCTCATTGCAAGGAAGATATGATCCACATCCCGTTCAATAAGCCGTATATGACAGGGCAGGAGCTGGCCTACATCTCCGACGCGCACGCGAATCTGCAATTTGCTGGCGATGGTGCGTATACAAAGCGCTGCCATGCATGGCTTGAGGCACGCACTGGTGCTGCGCGAGCTCTGCTTACGCATTCATGCACAGCGGCGCTGGAAATGAGCGCCATACTCGCAGGAATCAGGCCCGGCGACGAAATCATCATGCCGTCCTATACATTTGTATCGACCGCAAATGCGTTTGTATTGCGTGGCGGTGTGCCTGTATTTGTCGATGTTCGCGCGGATACTCTGAATCTCGACGAGCGTCTCATTGAAGCCGCGATCACGCCGCGCACGCGCGCAATTGTGCCGGTGCACTACGCGGGTATCAGTTGCGAAATGGACTCCATCCTCGCGATCGCTCGGCGTCACAACATCCTTGTTATTGAGGACGCGGCGCAAGGCGTAACATCTACATATCGGGGGAGGGAGTTGGGCAGTATCGGAGATTTTGGTACGTACAGCTTTCACGAAACCAAAAATGTGATTTCCGGCGAGGGCGGTGCTCTTCTGGTCAACAATCCAGAGTGCGTACTGCGCGCCGAGATCATCCGAGAGAAAGGTACGGACCGGAGTCGTTTTTTTCGCGGCGAGGTGGACAAGTACACATGGCAGGAGGTCGGCTCGTCATTTCTGCCGGGCGAACTGACAGCGGCTTTTTTGTGGGCGCAACTGGAGCATTCTGAACGCATCCGGGAAGAGCGCCTCTCGTCGTGGCGCTATTATCATGATTGCCTGGAGGCTGCAGATGCCGCCGGCGTTCTGCGCCGCCCGATCGTGCCCGGCACGTGCACGCATAATGGACATATGTACTACGTTCTGCTCGCGGCGGATGTGGATCGTGACGCAGTGCTCCAACGCATGAAGAGTTGTGGTATTGGCGCAGTATTTCACTATGTGCCGCTGCACACGGCGCCGGCCGGACGCGTTCTGGGGCGTGCACATGGCGCGCTGCATGTTACCGAAACGCTACCAGCGCGACTGATCCGACTGCCGTTATGGGTGGGCTTGACACATAATGAGCAGAACGAAGTAATTGAAGTGCTGTTGCGCTCCATCGACCTTGCGAAACGATAATCCGATGTAAACGAGAGGGCAGGTCAAATGGTGCTGATGGCTGAAAACCCGCGAGCACCGCTCTTGCTCTTCTGTAGAAGTGATCCCCTCGCGATTGTGGCCTGGGACTCACTCGTGAGCGCCGGGTTCCTGTTGCTGCCGGTCTACCAACCCGCGTACGGCCGCCACCCACTCGTTTGGTAGCGATGGTGACGGCTCGAACTGAATGTGCGGGGTACGCCGACTTGAGATACCGAGTCGGACTCAAATTCTGAGATGTACAGAGATCGGCTCCCTTTCCCCGTCGCCCCTTGGGGGCGATCCGACGTGATGGATATCCGTTGCTGCGGCAACTCTATAGGTCGTCTCTATGCAGGTGGAAGTTTCCCTGCACTTCTAGCAGTTTTCCGGAATTATGATAAAGCGCTCTAAAGCTTGCGTCGACTGTTCCTGCGAGCGGATCCAGGTTCCTGATGTCCAGTTGCGCGCCTTCGGGACGAACAACGATAAACTCCGTACCGTTTGGAAGTCTGCGGCTATATATGTATGAAGCTACAAGTTCATCCGAGAGTGTATAGACTTTACTGAAAGGCTCGTCGCTGATATAGGGCACTGAAAAAACGAGTCCGATATAGGTGCCGTCGTCGGTACTGCCGAGCCAGCCATAGAATTCCCAGGTTTTTTTGTCAAAGTTTTCATTGTAATAGTATTCAAATACTGTGCCGTCAGCGACTGATTCATCGCCATTCGAGCGCCATTTAAACTTGTTGTCCGGTTTGAGTGTGGTGCGGGAACCTGGAATATAGAATCTTTGCATGTTCATCGTCTTTCCTCGGAATTTTTTGGTAATGGGGGATTTAACAGGCTTTTGAAGTGTTTGAGTCATTGGGGGAGATGTCAACTGTCATTGTTGACAGCTATACAGGTAGGATTTTTTGTGATTTTTCTACCGGGGTGTTGAATTAAACACGGATAAACTGGATTAACGCTTGTCAGGCTGGGTGATTAATAATTGAGTGGCTGAGTGGTTAAATTGCGAAGAGGACCAACGCTGACGATATACAATTCAACAATTGAAATGTGGAAGCTTGTGCGATCGATTTTTTCAATGAAGAGGATGATCAAGAATGCAGACTGCCACTTATTTTTTCGCCCTAATGGCGACTCACTTTTTTACAAACGAAACGCCTGAAAAGTAAGCAAAAAAACGCTTGCTCCTACGTGCAGCCCCTTCGCTCCGGTATCCATCCGAGGCATCGCCCTCGGTTTGCTTCGCTGCACCTCCTCTCGCTGTGTTTGGCTGCGCCAAACGGTCGCTGCGCTCCCACGCCCGGATCAATCCCTCCACTCAGCCTTCCGACGTCGCCCGTGGATCAAGATCAAAAGCAGGCGAGTTGACACTCGGCCTATTGAGCGGTGAAGGGCGGATGTTCGGCTTTAGTGTTGTGGTGGATTTTCCCCTCACCCCAGCCCTCTCCCGGAGGGAGAGGGAGCCGATTTTTGAGCTTTTCAGAATCTGAGTTCAACTCGGTATCGCATGTCGGCGTATCTCTTCCATTCCACGCGTTCAGTCCCCTCTCCCTCTGGGAGAGGGTTAGGGTGAGGGGCTATTTCGCTGACACGATAAAAAACTGGAAGCGCTCACTGTCCGGCATTTCCCGTGCGTAAACATGATTTTGTGAGCACGTTTAAATTACACAGCCCGTTACGCTACGGGGCCTACAACACCTTGCGCCGTTACCTACGCGTACGCCAGAATCCGCCGGCTTACACGACCATGGCGCGGGCTATATCGTTTCCCTGCCACTGCCCATCAGTGGTCGGGTTTAGTAGCCCGTATGGTTTTAGTAAGTGCATAGGTCCCATTAAGTCAGGCGCATTTGCCTGTACTCAATGGTGGCTGTGCTCAGGGCGCTTTCGAGCGCGCCGGTCTTGCTAATTCCTCCGGTCTACTAACCTGCGCACAGCCGCCACCCTTCTTTTAGTAGAGAGCGGTCGCGGCCCTTGATCAGGAATTAGATATTTATGTTCAAAGCCACGCCAAACCCTCCGGGCATCGACCCAACCCCTCACGACCCAGTGCTTGAGTCTCAAAAGACAAAAGAAGCGACGGATCGCGCCCTCGACTACTACCTCAGACCCGAAGCACTGGGAGCCCCACCAAGCTCGCCCAAGTTTCGCCCCGTCTTTCTCGTCGACCCCACGCTGGATGACGAAACCCTCCTGGTCGAGGCGAGCGAGTCGCTTTCATACGCCCATGCCATGGCCGGTAATATCGCCAACTCAATCGGCGGCCCGGAGCGCAAACCGCTGCTGGCGCTGCAACAGGTGATCATGCTCAACGAGCTGTTGGTCAATCGACTGCTGGATAAGCTGAAGCTGCCTCAATAATTTCGCCGGCTGTTATGGCCCCTTCGCGAGCAGGCTCACTCCTACAGGAGATTGTTGTCGGGCACATGACCTGTGGCCACCGCATATCTAATGTAGGAGTGAGCCTCCTCGCGAAAGCGTTACACGGCTATAAGGTGTGCTATATCGATTGCCTGTCACTGAAAAAATTTTTTATGCCAGAGCGGGTCGAAGCGTTGTTCGAAGAAGATCACAAATCATCTCTTAACAAGTTGAAAGTTCCTTTAGGCTGCGTACGATAACCATGACTTTTAAACTTTGCTTCAAATGTACCTGTAGCAATCCCCTTGGTGGGATGGATGTCGATCTTGACTGTAGCCTCATCAGCATCAACGTAGGTAAATCCATAAAATCCAGATGGTGCAGGCGATGAGTGGCCGTGCTGGAATATCAGTCCATCTTTTAATGTATAGGTTTTATTGAACGGGGCGTCATTGGAATAGGGGATCGAGAAAAGGTAGAGAAAGATATTTTCGTCCTCCAGCGTTCCTGTCGATCCTGAGATTGACCAGCTCTTTTCGCCTGTCGGGATAAAATGGTGTAGATCAAAAAAAGTTATTGTGGACGTCGTTACGGGATTGGTGCCGAATTGCCAAGTGAGGATATTTCCCTGTTTCTGAGTGAAGTTTGTTTTCGGTAAGTAAATGTGTTGTGCAGTCATCTTTAACTCCTTGGTCATATCGTGAGAACAATTGCGAGTTGTCTGTCCGAGGATTTATAGATAAACCCATGAAAGTTGACTGTCTACTGTCAGACCTGACAGTAGACAGTTGCAATGTTTTGTGGGTTTGTTTTGGAATGTTCAACACAAGGTTTTTTAGAGAAGCGCACCGTGGACTTTAGATTTCCAGGGTCGGCGGTTGTGGCGAAATGTATGACTGAGCTCTTCATGCGTAGCTCGACTCAAAGCGTACCCCGGATTGGGTAATTTCACTGACCCAACAAAAAACCCGGAAGCTCTCGCCCTCCGGGTTTTTTGTTAACGCCAGTTCAATCAGCGGTTAAACCGCTCCACCAACGAATACTGCGTATTCGCCGTCTTCGTCAGCTCTTCACTCAGCAACGCCGAGTTGTGCGCCTGTTCCGACGTCTGATCCGCCAACTCCGAAATGTTGCTGATGTTGCGGCTGATCTCTTCAGCCACCGCACTTTGCTCTTCGGTCGCGGCAGCAATCTGCGTGGTCATGTCGGTGATGTTGGCCACCGCTTCACTGATCCCGACCAACGCCTGATCCGCTTCCAGCACCCGCGCTACACCTTCTTCAGCCTGACGATGCCCGGCTTCCATGGTCTGCACGGCGCTCGAAGCCGTCTGCTGCAACTTGGCGATCAAGGCGTGAATCTGCCCGGTCGATTCGCTGGTGCGTTGCGCCAGTTGACGCACTTCGTCAGCCACCACGGCAAACCCACGACCCATCTCACCGGCCCGTGCGGCTTCGATCGCCGCGTTGAGGGCGAGCAGGTTGGTCTGGTCGGCGATGCCTTTGATCACATCAACCACGCCGCCGATTTCGTCGCTGTCCTTGGCCAGTTGGGTCACGGTCAGACCGGTTTCACCGACCACTACGGACAAGCGCTGAATGGCTTCGCGGGTTTCGCCGGCGATGTCACGACCGCGACCGGTCAGGCGATTGGCTTCCTGAGTGGCGTCAGCAGTGCGCTGTACGTGGCTCGCCACCTCCTGAGTGGTCGCGGCCATCTGGTTGACAGCGGTGGCGACCTGTTCGGTTTCCACGCGCTGACGTTCCAGACCGGTGGAGCTGTTGTGCGCCAGCGCGTCGGACTGCTTGGCCTGATCGGTCAGGTGTTCGGCGGTGTCCTGCAGACGGGTCAGGCAGGTTTTCAGGCGTGCTTCCTGGCTGAGGATCGACATTTCCAGACGCGCCTGGGCGCCACGACTGTCGGTGTACATCTGCGCGATCAGTGGGTCGGAGGTGGTCTGCTCGGCCAGGCGCAGCAGGCGCTTGAGCCCGCGTTGCTGCCATTGCAGGCCCATCAGGCCCAGTGGCACCGACAGACCGGCGGCGAGGGCGAAGCCCCACTGCGAGTTCAGGGTGGCGCCGATCATGAAACTCAACTGGCTGACCAGAATGAACGGCAGCCAGTCTTGCAGCACCGGTAGCCATTTATCGGTGGAGGGGATCGCCGACTTGCCCTGGTTGATGCGTTGGTAGAGCGCTTCGGCACGGCGGATCTGTTCGGCGGTGGGTTTGACCCGCACCGACTCGTAACCGACCACCTGATTGCCGTCGAACACCGGAGTCACGTAGGCGTTAACCCAGTAGTGGTCACCGGTCTTGCAGCGATTCTTGACAATGCCCATCCATGGCAAGCCTTGTTTCAGTGTGCCCCACATGTGCGAAAACACCGCCGCCGGGACGTCGGGGTGACGGACCAGGTTGTGCGGCGCACGGATCAGTTCCTCACGCGAAAACCCGCTGATTTCGACGAAAGCGTCGTTGCAGTAGGTGATCACGCCCTTGGCGTCGGTTGTGGAAATCAACCGCTGCTGAGCCGGGAAAGTCCGTTCGCGTTGTGTAATGGGCTGGTTATTACGCATGGTTTTTCAATCCGCAAGGCTTTGAAAGGTTGTCGGCGGTGACAGCTTTTTATTGAAATTTTTTTTCAATAATCAGCACAGCGTCGCAAAACGGCGCTTGCTTCAGCCGGCGAGCATCGGATAGGTGAACAGGCCGAAATGCAGCAAGTTCAGGCCGAAATGCGTGGCGATCGCCGCGCCGAGCCCGCCAAAACGGTAGGCCAGACCATAGCCGACCCCCGCCAGGCCTGCCAGCAACACCCAGGTCCATCCCGCGCCGGCGTGCACCAGACCAAACAGCAGCGAGGCCAGCAGCAGGGCGAGGTTTTCACCGTAAGGCAGGTGTTTGAGGCGCTGGCTGAGGCCGCCCTGTATATAGCCGCGAAACAGCGCTTCTTCGACCAAGGTCACCAGCAGCAGATTATTGAGCACCCACAGCCACGCTTGATCGGGCCACTTCGGTGCCCAACTGATCACACCCAGCAATAGCGCGCCGCCGAGGGCGAGAATCGCGCTCAAGGTCAGGGCGAGGGCGGTGGCGTACACGCTCAGGCGCAACGAACGTCGCCCGACAATCCATGGGCAAACCAGCAACAGCCAGAAGCCAACCAGCGGTTTATCAAGATTCAGGTACATCGCGAACGGCACGGCGTCATCGGTGAAGCGTTGCGGATCAATGGCGCGACCGTTGGCGAAGCCCGGCAGCCAGTGCAGGGCCAGCGCCAAGGCCAGCACGATGAACAGGCCATGACCGAGAAACCGCGCGACCGGCACCTGTTGCTGGCGCACGGCAAAGCCTGCGAACACCAGCAATCCAACGGAAATCAAAGCCAGCCAGCCGAGGTGGCCGTAGCTTAGCGCCCATCCGTAACCGAGGCTGAGAAGCGCCAGATAGAGCCATGGCAAAGCCTTCATCGAAAGTCCCTGTGCAAATTTGTGGAAGGGCTTTCTACACGGGTGGGGGCGTGGGGACAAGTGAAGCTGTGGCGGAATGTGGGGACGGCAAACAAACCCTCGCCACACACAAATCCCATGTGGGAGCGAGCCTGCTCGCGAAAGCGGTCGGACAGACAACATTGATGTCGACTGATCCGCCGTCTTCGCGAGCAGGCTCGCTCCCACATGGGATTTGTGTAGCGCTTGGGATCAGCGCAAGTTGAGTTTCGCCGCAGCACGCTCGGTGATTTCCGTGCGCAGCTTCAGCGATGGCGCTGCACGCAAGCGAGCTTCATCGACAATCGCACCCGGCGCAGTCTCCGGGGTGCCCGCGTTGAACGGCGGCGCCGGGGCATATTCCAACTGCAACTGGATCAGTTGCGCCGCGTCGGCCCCCACCAACTCTTCAGCCAGCACCAAGGCAAAATCGATCCCCGCCGTAATCCCGCCACCGGTAAACAGATTATCGTCACGCACCACCCGATCCTTCACCGCGATCGCGCCCAGCGTCGGCAGCAGATCGTGATACGCCCAATGCGTAGTCGCGCGTTTGCCTTGCAGCAAACCCGCTGCGCCGAGGACCAGCGAACCGGTGCACACCGATGTCACATACTTCGCCTGAAGGGCCTGGCGTTTGATGAAATCCAGTGTCTGCGCGTCTTCCATCAACGGCCCGACACCGCCGCCACCGGGAATGCAGATCACATCCAGACACGGGCAATCCGCGAACGTCGTGGTCGGTTTCAACAACAGGCCGGTGCTGGCAGTGACCGGCATCAAATCCTTCCAGATCAGATGTACCTGCACGCCCGGCAACGAGGCGAGCACGTCGTAAGGGCCGGTCAGGTCAAGTTGCTGAACCTGTGGAAACAACAGAAAACCGATCTGCAACGTCATCGTTCTTGCTCCATGAAAAAGGGTGGACGGCTTCACTGTAGGCGCGTAGGTTCTGGCGCATACGCCAATTACCCCACGAATTACGCCAAATGCCCAAAGCCATCCACGTACTCGCGTTTGCCAACATGCAGATCCTCGACGTCACCGGGCCGTTGCAAGTATTCGCTTCTGCCAACGACATCGCCCGTCAGCGCGGCTTGCCGATCCCTTATGCGCCGAGCGTGATCGCAAGCGGTGGCGGGGCGGTGATGTCGTCGGCGGGTCTGGCGGTGTTGGCCGAGCCGTTGCCTGAAGCGCCCAGCGATACGTTGATCATCGCCGGTGGTTGGGGCATTTATCCGGCGGCTGAAGATGTGCTGCTGGTGGGTTGGGTGCGCGAGCACGGCGGCAAGTGTCGACGCGTGGCGTCAGTGTGTACTGGTGCTTTTCTATTGGCGGCCAGCGGCTGGCTCGACGGTCGACGCGTGGTTACCCACTGGACTCGCTGCGAGCAACTGGCGCAGCAGCATCCGAATCTGCACGTTGAGGCGAATCCGATTTTCATCAACGACGGCCCGGTGTGGACCTCGGCGGGTGTCACCGCTGGCATCGATCTGGCCTTGGCGATGGTTGAAGAGGACCTGGGCAGCGACATTGCTTTGGACGTCGCCCGGCATCTGGTGGTGTTCCTTAAGCGCCCGGGCGGACAATCGCAGTTCAGCGTCACCTTGTCGTTGCAGAATAAAGGCAATCGTTTTGATGAGCTGCACGCGTGGATCGCCGAGAACCTTACCTGCGACCTCGGCATTCCGACCCTCGCCGAGCAGGCGGGCATGAGCGAACGCAGTTTCGTCCGCCACTACCGAGCCGACACGGGGCAGACCCCGGCGCGAGCGATCGAACTGATCCGCGTCGAGACGGCGCGGCGCCTGCTCAGCGACACTGGCCTGCCAGTCAAACGCATCGCGGCCAATTGCGGGTTTGGCAGTGAAGAGACGTTGCGCCGCAGTTTTCTGCGCGCGATCGGGGTGACGCCGCAGGCGTATCGGGAGCGGTTTTCGGTTAGCGCTGCAACAGATCCGCTAACGCCGTGAGCGGGGTTCCTTGCCCTAAGCCTCGGCTTCCGCCACCTGATTGAAATACTTCGTCCGATCCGGCGTAAACGTCACCCGCATCTTCGTCCGCGAACACGTCAGCGAACGCTCCGCAGTCAAATCGATATCCAGATTCTCGCCACGCAAGCCTTGCCACTGAGCGAGGTACTTCAGCGAGCCGTACTTTTCGTTTTTCTTCAGGCTGCGGCTCACACCACCTTTCCAGCCGAGCACCGGCAGTTCGTCGGCGAGGCATTTTTGTGCGAGGTCGGGGAAGCGGATTGCGCGCTGGCGGCCGATTTCCCAGCATTTGATCAGGCCTTTGTCCGCGGCTTCCCAGAGTTGGGTGCGGGTCAGGCCGCTGCGAAGGGGCGTGTCGATGGTGCGCTGGACGTGCTGAGACATTCTGGTTCCTTGAATTCGGGTTTTATTGGACAGCTCCGCTGTGCCCGTTGCGGTGGATGGTAGGGGCGGATGTAACGGCTGGCAACAAGGTATTTCGGGGTGTAAGTGCAAGTTACGAGGGTGGCTCTGCGTGGCGTTTGTGAGTTTTTTGCAGGCATTGATTTACACAAAGTGTCGCCGCAGGTAACCGGTGCAGGGGGCAGCGCCGAAATTCGGCGCTGGGTTATGTGTGTGGTGTGTAGTCCGGCTTCCTACAAATGGCGTTTAAAGTACGATTTATCTGACGGACGCTGACGAAGAACCGGACGACATCAAGGCTGCCACTCACTCTTTTCCCCGCTCAAACGTCGATCCAGAAAGCTCGCCGCGCTGATCAACGCCAAATGCGTCAGTGCCTGCGGTGTGTTGCCCAGATGCCGGCCATGGCTGTCAAACTCTTCGGCGTATAGTCCCAGCGGATTGGCGTAACGCAACAGCTGTTCAAACTCCAGATGGGCTTTTTCCACCTGGCCGGCCCGAGCCAAGCATTCGACGTACCAGAACGAGCACGCCGCAAACGCGCCTTCGGTGCCGGCCAGGCCATCGATATTGCTGTCGTCGTTGCGGTAGCGATAAACCATCCCATCACGGACCAAGGTCTTTTCGATGGCTTCGAGGGTCGAGAGCCAGCGCGGATCCTTAGCGCTGACGAAACGCACCAACGGCATCAGCAACATCGAGCCATCCAGTGCGGTGCCGCCCTTGTACTGAACGAAATGCCCGCGTTCTTCGTTCCAGAAGTTGTCCCAGATGTCGGCGTAAATTGCTTGCCGAGTCTGGTCCCATTGCGCGAACGGCGCCGGCAACGAGCGTTTCGAGGCCAGCCGAATGGCCCGGTCCAGTGCCACCCAACACATCAGCCGCGAGTGCAGAAAGTGGTGCTGCTCACCGCGCATTTCCCAAATGCCGACGTCTTTGGTCTGCCAGGTCTCACAGACTTGATCGACCACTTCGCGCACATGCTTCCAGCCTTCGTGGGAAATCGCATCACCGTACTTGTTGACCAGATACACCGCGTCCATCAGTTCGCCAAAGATGTCGAGCTGGATCTGGTCATACGCGCCATTGCCGATGCGCACCGGTTTCGCGCCGCCGTGTCCCGACAGATGATCCAGTTCGGTTTCCGGCAATTCCTGTTGGCCGTCGATGGCATACAAAATATTCAACTTCACCGGCTTGCCGCAGCAATCGCTGACCCGCCCCCGCAACCAGCCCATGTAGGCGTTGGCTTCGCCGACAAAGCCCAGGCGCATGAACGCGTACACGGTGAACGAGGCGTCGCGAATCCATGTGTAGCGGTAGTCCCAATTGCGTTCGCCGCCCGGCGTTTCCGGCAGACCGAAAGTGGCTGCGGCGAGAATGGCGCCGTGTTTGCGCGAGGTCAGCAGTTTGAGCGCGAGTGCCGAGCGGTTGACCATTTCCCGCCAGCGCCCGCGGTAAATCGATTGGCCGAGCCAGTCGCGCCAGAACTTCAACGTGCGTTCCATGCACAGTTGCGCCGCGCCTTCCTCGAAACGTGGATCGTCTTCACCGCCGAGCATAAACGCGGCAGTCTGATTCTGTTTCAAGGTGAACGACGCCAGTGCAGCGTCGGCCTCAATGTGCAATGCCTGATCCGAAGTCAGGCGCATCGATGGCTGGCCATCGGCACTGAAAATCACCGCTTGCCGGTCCATCCGCGCGCGAGTGTCGGCGCGAGCGTAGTCATGGCGCACCGCGCAACGCACGTAGAAGGTCGCTTCACCGCTGACCACGCGCACCCGGCGCATCAGCAGCGGCAAGTCGTCTTCGTTGTCCGCTACCGGCAACAGATCGGTGACTTCAACCACGGCGCGCTCACTCAGCCAGCGGGTTTGCAGGACGTTGGTGTCAGGCAGGTAAATCTGCTCGCGGCGCGCGTCGGGCAAGTCCGGGGCCAGTTGGAAAATCCCCGCGTCGGGAGTATCCAGCAGCGAGCAGAAAATCGACGGGCTGTCGAACTCCGGCCAGCAGAAAAAATCCACGCTGCCTCGGTCGTTGATCAGCGCCGCACTGCGCATGTCGCCGATGATGCCGTGGGCATCGATGGCGCTTTGTCGTTCCTGGTGATGCTCAGCCATTGCCGCGAAACTCCGGATAGAGGCTCATGCCGCCGTCGATGAACAGGGTGGTGCCAACGATGTAATCAGAGGCATCCGAGGCGAGGAAAACCACCGCGTTGGCAACGTCTTCGACCTCGCCGATGCGGCCATAGGGAATCAGTTCCAGCAGCTTTTCAGCGGCCGCGCCTTCGGTGGCTTGTTGATTGATTGCCGTGCGAATGGCTCCCGGGGCGATGCCGTTGATGCGGATGCGTTGGTGGCTGACTTCCTGCGCGAGCGTCTGCATCAACTGATCGACGCCACCCTTGGATGCGGCGTAATTGACGTGCCCGGCCCAGGGAATGCGCTGGTGCACCGAACTCATGTGGATGATCTTGCCGGCCGCGCGGGACACGCCTTCGCGAATGCCCTGGCGATTGAAGATCCGCAGGGCGGCGCGGGCGCAGAGAAACTGGCCGGTGAGGTTGACGCCGATCACCGCGTTCCAGTCGTCCAGGGTCATGTCCACGGCGGCCGCGTCTTTTTGCATCCCGGAATTGGCGATCAGAATGTCCAGCGAGCCGAAGGCATCGATGGCCGCAGCGAACAGCCGTTCAACCTCGTCTTCTTTCGACACATCGGCGCCGATGGCGATGGCTTGGCCACCGTCAGCAATGATCTGCCGGGCCAGTGCTTCGGCCGGTTCTGCCTGGCGGTTGTAGTTGATGACCACCGCCGCGCCGGCTGCGGCCAGGGCTTTGGCGGCCGCGTGGCCGATGCCGGAGCTGGCGCCGGTGATCAGGGCTACTTGTCCGGTGAGGGAGATGTGCATGCGGTGGCGCGCCTTGAGTGAGGGCTTATTTAGCTGACCGGCGGCTGACGCTGAGAGTTCATTCGGCAGAAAGGGCTGTGGTGATTTCGTAGACGTTTTCGCGAGCAGGCTCGCTCCCACAGGGGATTTGTGTACACCGCTGATTCAGTGTGTGAGCGTGCCTGCTCGCGAAAGGGCCTTCACATTCCACCAACAATTCCCCGCTTCCCCGACACCCGACCCTATGGCAACTTGGCGGCCCTTGATGAGGCCGCAGTCCATGGCAAACCCCTACCGCGAATTGTTCAACGCCCCCGGCGCACGAAGTTTTGTGCTGGCCGGGATGATCGCGCGCATGCCGATCTCCATGACCGGCATCGGCGTGATCACCATGCTTTCTCAGTTGAAGGGTGGCTACGCTTTGGCTGGTGGCGTGGCGGCGACATTTGCCCTCGCCACGGCGTTTTGTGCGCCGCAGGTTTCAAGGCTGGTGGACCGTTTCGGTCAAGGGCGGATTCTGCCGGTATCGGCGTTGATCGGCGGCGGCGCACTGTTGATGTTGCTGCTCTGCACGCGGTTACAGGCGCCGAACTGGACGCTGTTCATCTGCGCCGCACTGGCCGGTTGCATGCCGAGCATGTCGGCGATGGTGCGCGCACGCTGGACCGAGATCTATCGCGGTCAGCCGCAATTACAGACCGCGTATGCGCTGGAATCGGTGCTTGATGAGGTCTGCTTTATTGTCGGTCCGCCGCTGTCGGTGGGCTTGTGCGTGGCGGTGTTTCCCGAGGCCGGGCCGCTGGCGGCTTTGCTGGCGCTGGCGATCGGCGTGACGGCGTTCGTCGCCCAGCGCAGCACCGAGCCGCCGGTGCACCCGCATGCGTGCGAACATCAAGGCTCGATCATTGGTTCGACTGACGTTCAGTTACTGCTGGCGCTGATGATCGCCATGGGCGTTATCGTCGGTGTCATCGATGTGGTCAGCGTCGCGTTTGCCCAACAACAGGGGCAACCGGCGGCGGCGAGCATCGTGCTGTCCGTGTACGCCATCGGCTCGTGCCTGGCCGGCATCGCTTTCGGGGCAATGCGTTCGAAATTGCCATTGCCGCAGTTGTTCCTGTACGGCGGCGTGGCGACGGCGGTGACGACGTTACCGCTGTTGCTGGCGAGCAATATTTTTGGCTTGTCGCTGGCCGTGTTCGTTGCCGGGTTGTTCTTCTCGCCGACGCTGATTGTGGCGATGGCGTTGATTGAACGCATTGTGCCAGCGGCCAAACTCACCGAAGGGTTGACCTGGCTGGTGACCGGTTTGAGTATCGGCGTGGCGGTGGGTGCTGCTGGCGCCGGCGCGCTGGTCGATGCCTTCGGAGCGCGCAGCGGATTCTGGCTGGCGATCGCGGCCGGGGCGGTGGTGCTGGGCTCGGCGATACAGAGTTACCGCCATCTGAAATGAAATCACCATTGTGGGAGCGAGCCTGCTCGCGAAAGCGGTGTGTCAGGCAACATTCAGATTGAATGTGAAATAGCTTTCGCGAGCAGGCTCGCTCCCACAGGATTTGCAGTGTTACCAGCCCCGTCCCGAGTTGACCCAGAAATTCACTGACAGTGAAGTCGACACCGATTCCACCTGATGGAACCAGCCCTCCGGCAAAAACAGCAAATCCCCAGCCTCCAGCGTTACGCGCAGGAAGGTCACGTCCCGAGCAGCGGGGAAGCGCTCGTAGTCCGGCGCATCGGGGTTGAAATCACAACCATCCAGACCGCCCTTGGGCGCCGTCGACCAGGTGCCCAAGGCTTCACGATGATGCGGCGCAGCGAGGGTGAATTTCTTCTGCCCCCAGACCTGCGCGAAGAGGTTGTCGGTGTCGTCACGATGCAACGGCGTCAACGTGCCTTTCGGCCCGATCCAGATACGCGGCGGGATGAATAACGAGGCGTCGAAGTAGGCCGGGTATTTGATCTGTTGCATCAACTGCGCCGGCAGGATGTTGTTGCCCATGTAGGCGGGTGGTTCGCCATTCGCACCTTTGACCGCCGGTTGATCCAGCGAGGCGATGAAGTCGGCCATCGACGTGGAGCGGAAATCACGTTCGGTGGAGAAGGTCTTCTTCACGTAGTCGCCATGGCGAGTGATGCCTTGCAGCTCGGCGAAATGCACCAGCGATTCTTCACGGCTGAGCTTGAACAGTGGCCAGTCGTGCAGCGCATTGCTGACCACCACCGGAATGCCATTGGGCAGGTAGCGGCTTTTGAATTCGGCGACCGACAGATCACTGCGGGAAAGGCGTTCGATGCTGCTTTGGATCGGCAGGCTGGCGGTGAGTTTTTCACTGAAGCGTGGCGGGGTCGGGTAGCGCTTGTTCATGTCGACTTTTTCCGCCACGGCGCCACCGTGCATCGCATGTTCGATGATCTGCGGCAGCATCGTTGCCAGGCCCATGTTGCCGCCGATCTTCAGGCGCCCGCTGGCGAACAGCTCCTCAACGTTGGCCATGCCGCTCATGATCCCGAGAAAGTCGCGCTCGGCGACTTCAATGGTCACGTCCGGGCTGGCGTGGCGTCCGGGCACGGTGCGGCTGCTGGCCTTGACCTCGGACCAGTAGGCCTGCTGCGGACCAAACACGAATTGAAAAACGCCTTCGATGCCGACGGCGCCGGCATTGGCGAACAGTTTGCCCAGGATGCTCTGCAGGTCCACGGTGATCCCTCATTATTGGTTTTGGCCTGAACAGTTAACGAGCGCCTGTTGGGGGAATTTACTGTTCGATGACTAATTTACCCGGCGTGGGATCCGTCTCTCTCTACAGATGAATTTTTCGAGGAAAGCGTGGTGACCAAGCTGACCCTGCTGTGCCTGCCGTATTCCGGCGCCAGTGCCATGGTCTACAGCCGCTGGCGGCCGAAACTGCCGCAGTGGTTGCAGTTGCAACCGGTTGAGCTGCCGGGACGTGGCGCACGTTTTGGTGAGCCGCTGCACACCGACATGCGTGGGCTGGCGATGCAGCTGGCCAAGGAATTGCGCCCGACACTCAACGCCCCTTATGCGCTGTTCGGCCACAGCCTGGGCGCGTTGCTGGCCTGCGAAATGGCGCACGCCCTGCGTGCGCTGGGTTGCCCGGAACCGGTGGCGCTGTTCGCTTCCGGCACGGCGGCGCCGACCCTGCGTGCCGATTACGATCGCGGCTTTGCCGAGCCCAAGACCGACGCCGAGTTGATCGAACAACTGCGCACGCTCAATGGCACCAGCGAGGAAGTGCTGGCCAACGAAGAGCTGATGAGCCTGACCTTGCCGATCCTGCGCGCGGATTTTCAACTGTGCGGCAAGTTCGAGCCGCTGGCGCGACCGCTGCTCAACTGCCCGGTGCATGTGCTTGGCGGCAAGGCTGATCGCGCCACCACTGAACAATTGATCGGCTGGAGCAAGGAAACCCGCGGCAGTTTTTCGGTGGACATGCTCGCCGGCGGGCACTTCTTTATTCATGAGCATGAAGCCAAAGTGCTCAAGGTGATCAAGGATCAGCTCGATGTGCATCATCGCCGCCACGCCATGGCCGCGACTGCCTGAACACCTTATAACCTGTGGGAGCGAGCCTGCTCGCGAAAGCGTCGCAACAGTCAGCATTTTCATTGCCTGACATACCGCTTTCGCGAGCAGGCTCGCTCCCACCTTTGATTTGTGGTGCCCGAGAAATCCCCGCTCTGCCTCCCGCCTGACAGTTCTTCTCATTCGCTAATTTTTCCGGTCTGCATTCGTTTTATAGGGACGACGTGCCTTTGTGCTTCCTGCCTACTGATCCGGATGCTGAGAAATGAATGCTGAAGACTCCCTGAAACTTGCTCGCCGGTTTATCGGGCTGCCCCTGGAAAAGCGCCAGATGTTCCTCGCTGCCCTGCAGAGGGAAGGGGTGGATTTTTCCCGGTTTCCGATTCCGACCGGCGTCGAGGCCGAGGATCGGCAGGCGCTGTCTTACGCACAGCAACGCATGTGGTTTCTCTGGCAGCTGGATCCCCAAGGTGGCGCCTATAACCTGCCGGGCGCGGTGCGGCTCAATGGCCGCTTGAACCTGGCGGCACTGGAGCAAGCCTTCGCCAGCCTGGTCGAGCGTCACGAAACCCTGCGTACGGTGTTCCAGCGCGAGGCCGATGACAGTCTGCTGCAAGTGCCAGCCACCGCGCCGCTGGTGATCCGCCATGAAGACTTCAGCACACTGCCGGCCAGCGAGCGTGAACAGGCCGTGATGCAGGCCGCCGAGCAACAGTCGGTGTTGCCATTCGACTTGGCCGTGGGTCCGCTGCTGCGGGTGACGTTGCTCAAGCTCGCCGATCAGGAGCATGTGCTGCTGCTGACCTTGCACCACATCGTTTCCGATGGCTGGTCGATGAACGTGCTGATCGACGAATTCATCCGTTGCTACGACGCGTTCGATGCCGGTCAGCAGCCGCAACTGGCCGCGCTGCCGATCCAGTACAGCGACTACGCCTTGTGGCAGCGCCGTTGGCTGGAGGCGGGCGAACAGGCGCGCCAACTCGATTACTGGCAGGCGCAACTGGGCGACGAACACCCGGTGCTGGAGCTGCCGCTGGATCATTCGCGTCCGGCGATGCCGAGCTATCGCGGCACTCGCTATGAGTTCGCTGTCGATGAACAACTGGCCGGGCAACTGCGCAACACCGCGCAGCAGCATCAAGTCACGTTGTTCATGCTCTTGCTCGGTGCCTTCAACGCGCTGCTGCATCGCTACACCGGCCAGACCGACATCCGTGTCGGCGTGCCGATTGCCAACCGCAACCGTGGCGAAATCGAAGGGCTGATCGGCTTCTTCGTCAACACTCAAGTGCTGCGTACCCAACTGGACGGGCAGACCCGGATCGACGATCTGCTGCGCGCCGTCAAGGACACCGCGCTCGGCGCTCAGGCGCATCAGGATCTGCCGTTCGAGCAACTGGTCGAAGCGCTGAAGCTGGAACGCAGCCTCAGTCACACGCCGCTGTTTCAGGTGATGTACAACCACCAGCCGCAAGTAGCGGACATCGCCAGCATCAGCACTGCTTCCGGTCTACTGCTGAACAGCCTCGACTGGCAGAGCCGTACCACCCAGTTCGACCTGACCCTCGATACCTACGAGAAGGGCGGCAAGCTGCATGCGGCGCTGACGTACGCCAGCGACTTGTTCGAGCCGGCGACCATCGAGCGCATGGCGCGCCACTGGTTGCGTCTGCTCACGGCCATGGTTGCCGATCCGTCGCAACGCGTCGGCGAATTGTCGCTGCTGGAGGCCGAGGAACAGCACACGCTGGTGCACGACTGGAACAGCGTCCAAGCGGTTTACCCGACCGAAACACCGATCCATCAACTGATCGAAGCGCAGGTGGCGCGCACGCCGAATGCGCCGGCGCTGCTGTTCGGCGAGCAGACCCTGAGCTACGCCGAACTGGATGCCCGGGCCAACCGCCTCGCGCATTTGCTGGGTGAACAAGGCGTGCGGGCCGACAGTCTGGTCGGCGTTTGTGCTCTGCGTTCGGTGGAAATGGTTGTCGCGCTGCTGGCGATTCTCAAGGCTGGCGGCGCTTATGTGCCACTCGATCCGGAATACCCGCAGAAACGTCTGGCGTACATGATCGAGGACAGCGGCATCAACTTGCTGCTGACCCAGGATGCTTTGCTGGCATCGCTGCCGACTGACGGCGTGCAGGTCATTACGCTGGATCAGCCGGGCCTGCTCGACCGCTACAGCGATAGCCGCCCGAACGTCAGCGTCGATCCGCTGAACCTGGCCTATGTGATTTACACCTCGGGTTCCACCGGCAAACCGAAAGGCGCCGGCAACAGCCACGCGGCGCTGGTCAACCGCTTGTGCTGGATGCAGGAAGCGTACGCGATCGACGCCAGCGATTCGGTGTTGCAGAAAACCCCGTTCAGCTTTGACGTTTCGGTCTGGGAATTCTTCTGGCCGCTGCTGACCGGCGCGCGTCTGGTGGTTGCCGCGCCAGGTGCGCACCGCGATCCGCTGCAACTGATCGACATCATCAACTGCCACGGCATCAGTACGTTGCACTTTGTGCCGTCGATGTTGCAGGCGTTCATTCATGAGGCGGGTGTCGAAAGCTGCGTCGGCCTCAAGCGCATCGTCTGCAGCGGTGAAGCGCTGCCACTGGACGCGCAACTGCAAGTCTTCGCCAAACTGCCGAATGCCGGCCTCTACAACCTCTACGGCCCGACCGAAGCGGCGATCGACGTGACCCACTGGGCGTGTGTTGACGAAGGCGCCGACAGCGTGCCGATCGGCCGGCCGATCGCCAACCTGCGCACCCATGTGCTTGATGCCGAGCTGCTGCCGGTACCGAGTGGCGTGGCCGGCGAACTGTACCTGGGCGGCGCCGGGCTGGCGCGCAGTTATCACCAGCGTCCGGCGCTGACCGCCGAGCGTTTTGTGCCGTGCCCGTTCCATGACGGCGCGCGCCTGTACCGCACCGGTGACCGTGTTCGTCAGCGTGCCGACGGGGTGATCGAATACCTTGGTCGTCTCGACCATCAAGTGAAACTGCGCGGTCTGCGCATCGAGCTGGGTGAAATCGAAACCCGCCTGATGCAGCATCCGCTGGTGCGCGAAGCGGTGGTGCTGGTGCAGGGCGGCAAGCATCTGGTCGCGTATCTGGTGCTGGAACAGGCTCAGCCGGACGAACAGTGGCAGCAGGACGTCAAGGCGTGGCTGCTCGGCAGCCTGCCGGAATTCATGGTGCCGACCTACCTGATGACGCTGGAAAAACTGCCGGTAACGGCCAACGGCAAACTCGATCGCAAAGCCTTGCCGCAACCGGACGCCGCGCCACAACAAGCGTTCGTCGCGCCGCAGGATGTGCTGCAAAAAGCCCTGGCGGCGATCTGGGAGGACGTGCTCGGCCTTGAGCGCGTAGGCCTCGAAGACAACTTCTTCGAACTGGGCGGCGACTCGATCATTTCGATTCAAGTCGTCAGCCGTGCGCGGCAGGCCGGGATTCGTCTCAGCCCGCGCGACCTGTTCCAGTATCAAACGGTGCGCAGCCTTGCGCTGGTCGCCACGCTGGATAATCAGACCTTGGTGGATCAGGGGCCGGTGACCGGCGACGCCGTGCTCGGGCCGATTCAACAGCATTTCTTCAGCCGCGCGATGCCGCTGCGTGAGCACTGGAACCAGTCGCTGCTGCTGACCCCGCGCGACACCTTGAACGCGCAGTGGCTCGATGCTGCACTAACCGAGGTGATCAATCATCACGACGCGTTGCGCCTGCGCTTTGTCGAAAGCGCCGACGGCTGGCAGCAGAGCCATGGCCCGTTGGTTGGCAGCGCTGACTTGTGGCAGCGCGATGCCGAGTCCGCAGAACAACTGCAGACGCTGTGCAACGAAGCCCAGCGCAGCCTCGATTTGCAGAACGGTCCGCTGTTGCGTGCATTGCTGGTGACGCTGGCCGATGGCACTCAGCGCCTGAACCTGATCATTCACCACTTGGCGGTGGACGGCGTTTCCTGGCGCGTGCTGCTGGAAGATTTGCAACAGGCTTACGAGCAGCGCTCGGCGGGCGGCGGCATTCAGTTGCCGGCCAAAACCAATGCCTTCCAGAGCTGGACCGCGCGTCTGGAAAGCGCCACTGCACGCTTCGATGAACAACTGGATTACTGGAAAACCCAGCATCAAGGTGCGCAGGATCTGCCGTGCGAACGTCCCGATGGCAGCCAGCAAAACCTGCACGGCGAGAAAATCGAATGGCGCCTCGACGCCGAGCGTACCCGTCAGTTGCTGCAACAGGCGCCGGCGGCGTATCGCACGCAAGTCAATGACCTGCTGTTGACCGCACTGGCGCGCACCATCAGTCGCTGGAGCCAGCAGCCCGGCACGTTGATCGAACTCGAAGGCCATGGCCGCGAAGACCTCTTCGATGACATCGACCTGACCCGCACCGTGGGCTGGTTCACCAGTTTGTTCGCGGTCAAGCTGACGGCCGCCGACGATCTCGACGGGTCGATCAAGTCGATCAAGGAGCAACTGCGCGCCGTGCCGGACAAAGGTCTGGGCTACGGCGTGCTGCGTTATCTGGCTGCGCCATCGGTGCGCGCCGAACTGGCAACGTTGGCGCCGCCACGGATTACCTTCAACTACCTCGGCCAGTTCGATCGTCAGTTCGACGACGCGGCGCTGTTCGTGCCGTCCGCTGAAACCAGCGGCGTTGCGCAGGATCCGGCAGCGCCGTTGGCCAACTGGCTGACGCTGGAAGGCCAGGTCTATGGCGGTGAGCTGTCGATGAACTGGGGGTTCAGCCGCGAGATGTTCGACAGCGCGACCGTGCAGTATCTGGTCGATCAATACGCGCTGGAACTGCATGCGCTGATTGAACATTGCTGCACGTTGCCAACCGCACAAGCAACGCCATCGGACTTCCCGCTGGCGCGCGTGACCCAGGCACAACTGGATGGGTTGCCGGTGCCGGCAGGTCAACTCGATGATGTTTATCCGCTGTCGCCGATGCAACAGGGCCTGCTGTTCCATACCCTTTATGAACAAGCGGCGGGTGAGTACATCAACCAGTTGCGCGTCGACGTGCAAGGTCTCGACCCCGAGCGTTTCCGCGCTGCGTGGCAGGCCACCGTCGATGCGCAGGACATTCTGCGCAGCGGTTTCGTCTGGCAGGGTGAGCTGACGCAGCCGGTGCAGATCGTCCACAAGCAGGTGCAACTGCCATTCAGCACGCTGGACTGGCGCGACCACGAGGATCAGCCGGCAGCGCTCGCTGCGCTGGCAGATGCCGAGCGCCAGCAAGGTTTTGATCTGAGCTGTGCGCCACTGCTGCGACTGCTGCTGGTGCAGACCGGCGCCGAGCAATGGCACCTGATTTACACCCATCACCACATCCTTATGGACGGCTGGAGCAACTCGCAGTTGCTCGGCGAAGTCTTGCAGCGCTACAGCGGCCGCACGCCGCTGAATGGCGGCGGGCGTTATCGCGACTACATCGCCTGGCTGCAACGTCAGGACGGACAACTGAGTGAAGATTTCTGGAACGGCCAACTGGCCGCCCTGCAAGAGCCGACCCGACTGGCGCGCGCGGCCACCGCTGGCGAGATTGCCAGCGGCCACGGCGATCACTACCTGACGCTGGACGTGCAACGCACCCAGGCGCTGGAAACCTTCGCCCGCCAGCAAAAAGTCACCGTCAACACCTTGGTGCAAGCGGCGTGGCTGCTGTTGCTGCAACGCTATACCGGTCACGAAGCCGTGGCGTTCGGTGCGACCGTGGCCGGGCGTCCGGCGGATCTGCCGGGCATCGAGCAGCAGGTCGGTCTGTTCATCAACACCTTGCCGGTGATCGGCGCACCGCGTCCGGATCAAAGTGTTGGCAGCTGGCTGCAAGCGGTACAGGCGCAAAACCTCAGCCTGCGCGACTTCGAGCACACGCCACTGGCGGACATCCAGCGTTGGGCCGGACAGGGCGGTGAAGCACTGTTCGACAATATTCTGGTGTTCGAAAACTACCCGATTGCCCAGGCGCTGAGTCAGGCCGGGCAAGGGCTGACATTCGGTGATGTCGGTAATCTCGAACAAACCCATTACGCGCTGAGCGTGGCGGTCACCCTCGGTCAGCAGTTGGCGTTGCACTACAGCTTTGATCGCGGCCAGTTCGCCAGCGATGTCATCGCCGGCATCAGTGCGCACCTGCTGCAATTGCTTGAGCAGTTCGCCCTGTCGGCCGAGCGCAACCTCGGTGAAATCGCTTTGGCGGACGCTCAAGAGCAGGTGCGCCAGCAAGCCGAAAACCACCCGCAGCCGTACCCGGTGGACATCGGCGTGCATCAGCGCATTGCCGCGCTGGCTGCGCAAAATCCGCAGCGCACGGCGGTGATCTTCAACGGTCAGCGTTTCAGCTACGGCGAGATCGACCAGCGTGCCAACCAACTGGCGCACGCACTGATCGCCCGTGGCGTCGGCGCGGAAACCCGCGTCGGTGTAGCCCTGCTGCGCAGTGAGTCGGTGATCGTCGCGCTGCTGGCCGTGCTCAAGGCAGGCGGCGCCTATGTGCCGCTGGATACCAGCTATCCGCGCGAACGCCTGGCCTATCTGATCGAAGATTCCGGGCTGGCGTTGTTGATCAGCGACTCGTCGGTGTCGACGCAATTACCGGTCGATGAATCGGTGCCGCTGCTGGAACTGGATCGTCTCGATTTGCGCGAGTTGCCGATCAAGGCGCCGCACGTGCAGCTCGATCCGCACAACCTCGCCTACGTGATTTATACCTCCGGTTCCACCGGCAATCCGAAAGGCGTCAGCGTCGCCCACGGCCCGTTGGCCATGCATTGCCAGGCCATCGGTCAACGCTATGAAATGCGCGACAGTGATTGTGAATTCCATTTCATGTCGTTCGCCTTCGACGGTGCCCACGAACGCTGGCTGACCAGCCTGACCCACGGTGCGTCGCTGCTGATTCGCGACGACAGCTTGTGGACGCCGGAGCAGACCTACAACGCGATGATCGAACACGGCGTGACCGTGGTCGCATTCCCGCCGGTGTACCTGCAACAACTAGCCGAACACGCCGAGCGCGTCGGTAACCCGCCGAAAGTGCGGATCTATTGCTTCGGCGGTGATGCGGTGCCGAACGCCAGTTTCGAGCGGGTCAAACGCGCGCTCGATCCGGACTACATCATCAACGGTTACGGCCCGACCGAAACCGTGGTCACCCCACTGATCTGGAAGGCCGGGCGCGAGGTGCCATGCGGTGCTGCGTATGCGCCAATCGGCAGCCGTATCGGTGACCGCAGCGCCTACGTGCTCGACGCTGATCTGAACCTGCTGCCGCAAGGCATGGCCGGTGAGCTGTACCTTGGTGGCACGGGGTTGGCGCGGGGTTATCTGAACCGTCCGGGGCTGACTGCCGAGCGTTTTGTGGCTGACCCGTTCAGCACCAACGGCGGTTTGCTTTATCGCACTGGCGACCTGGTCCGTCAGCGTGCCGATGGCACGTTCGATTATCTGGATCGCATCGACAATCAGGTGAAAATCCGCGGTTTCCGCATCGAGCTGGGCGAAGTCGAAGCGGCGCTGCAAGCCCTCGACGGCGTACGCGAAGCGGTGGTCGTGGCGCAGGAAGGCAGCGCCGGCAGTGGCAAGCGTCTGGTGGCGTATGTGGTGGGCGATTCCAGCCGTGCCGACTTCACTGACGATCTGCGTGCACAACTCAAGGCGACGTTGCCAGCGCACATGGTGCCGGCGTATGTGCTGCGTCTGGAGCGCATGCCGCTGACGCCGAACGGCAAACTCGATCGCAAGAACCTGCCGAAACCGGACGTCAGCCAACTGCAGCAAACTTACGTTGCACCGCAAACCGCGCTTGAACAGCAACTGGCGACGATCTGGCAGGACGTGCTCAAGCTTGAGCAAGTGGGCGTCAGCGACAACTTCTTCGAGCTGGGCGGCGACTCGATCATTTCGATTCAGGTGGTCAGCCGTGCGCGGCAGGCCGGGATTCGCTTCACGCCCAAAGACCTGTTCCAGCACCAGACCATCGCCGCACTGGCGTTGGTGGCACAGACCGGAGAAGCGCTGCAATTGATCGATCAGCAACCGGTCACCGGCAGCACGGCGTTGCTGCCGATCCATCAGGAATTTTTCGCGCAGGCGATTCCCGATCGTCATCACTGGAACCAGTCAGTGATGCTCAAGCCAACGCAGGCGCTGGACCCGCAGCTGCTGGAACACGCGCTGGATGCGCTAGTGTTGCATCACGACAGCTTGCGCCTGGACTTTGTCGAGCAGGCTGACGGCTGGGGCGCGCAATACCGCGACGTTGCCACGCAAGCCGGCGAGACCATCCTCTGGCAAGTCGATGTGGCTGATCTCGCGGCGCTGGAGGCCCTGGGTGAAAAGGCCCAGCGCAGCTTGCAATTGAGCGGCGGCTCGCTGATTCGCGCGGTGTTGGCGAACCTGGCTGACGGTACGCAACGCCTGTTGCTGATCGTCCATCACCTGGTGGTTGATGGCGTGTCGTGGCGGATTCTGTTCGAGGATCTGCAAAACGCTTATCGGCAGATCCTTGCCGGTAACCCCGTGCAATTGCCGGCCAAGACCAGTGCAGTCAAAGCCTGGGCGGCAGCGTTGCAGGACTATGCGGCAACCCCAGCGCTGCAAACCGAACTGGGCTTTTGGCAGCAGCAGTTGCAGGGCGCTTCGGCTGCCTTGCCTTATGACCATCCGCACGGCGGGCAGCAACACGATCAGGCGCTGACGATCCGCAGCAAACTGGACAAAGCCCTGACCCGTCAACTCTTGCAGGATGCGCCGCAGGCCTATCGCACGCAGGTCAACGATCTGCTGCTGACGGCGCTGGCGCGAGTGATGGTGCGCTGGACCGGTGACGACAGTGCGTTGGTCTTGCTCGAGGGTCACGGTCGCGAAGACCTCTTCGACAGCATCGACCTGACCCGCACTGTGGGCTGGTTCACCAGCGTGTTTCCGGCGCGTCTGTCGCCGGTGGCCGAACTGGGGGCTTCGCTGAAACAGGTCAAGGAGCAACTGCGGGCGATTCCGCACAAAGGCATCGGCTTCGGTGCGCTGGCGCATCTGGGCGATGAACAGGCGCGTGAAACCCTGCAGGCCTTGCCGGCACCGTGCCTGACTTTCAACTATCTGGGCCAGTTCGACGGCAGCTTCGATGCGGCCGACCAAGCCTTGTTTGTGCCGACCAGCGAAGCCGGCGGTGCCGAAGTCAATATGCAAGGTCCGCTGGGCAATCCGTTGGCGCTGAACGGCAAAGTCTTCGGCGGCGAGCTGGACCTGAGCTGGACCTACAGCGGCGCGATGTTCGACGCGGCGACGATCCAGCGTCTGGCCGATGATTATGTGCAGGAACTGACGGCGCTGATCGGCCACTGTTGCGACAGCGGCAACCGTGGCGTGACGCCGTCGGACTTCCCGCTGGCGCAACTGTCGCAAGCGCAACTGGATGCGCTGGTGCTGGAACCGCAAGGCATCGATGACATCTATCCGCTGTCGCCGATGCAGCAAGGCATGTTGTTCCACACCTTGCTCGAACACGGCAATGGCGACTACATCAACCAGATGCGCCTCGACGTCGATGGCGTCGACCCGCAGCGTTTCCGCGCGGCCTGGCAAGCAGTGGTGGATGCCCACGATATTCTGCGCAGCGGATTCTTCTGGCAGGGCGACTTGCCGCAACCGGTGCAAGTGGTGCAGCGGCAGGTGGACGTGCCGTTCAGCGTGCTCGACTGGAACGGCAAGGTTGATCTGGAGGCGGCGCTGCAAATCCTGGCTGACGAGGAGCGAGCGCTGGGCCTGGACCTGACCTGCGCGCCGCTGTTGCGCCTGGTGCTGGTGCGCACGGCGACTGATCGTCATCACCTGATCTACACCAACCACCACATCCTGATGGACGGCTGGAGCAGCGCGCAGTTGCTTGGCGAAGTGCTGCAGCACTATCGCGGCGAAGCGGTGCCGCGCCCGGCGGGTCGCTATCGCGATTACATCGGTTGGCTGCAACGTCAGGATGCAACCGCGGCTGAAGCCTACTGGCTGGCGACGCTGGTCAATCTGCACGAGCCGACGCGTCTGGCCAATGCCATTGCACGGCCAGTCGACGCTTTGCCGAATGTCGGTTATGGCGACCATTACCAAGTGCTGGACGCTGATCTGAGCGTACGTCTGGGTGAATTTGCCCGGGCCTCGAAAGTCACTGTTAACACGCTGGTGCAAGCCGCGTGGCTGTTGCTGTTGCAGCGCTACACCGGCAAGGACTGCGTGGCGTTCGGCGCGACCGTAGCCGGACGTCCGGCGGATCTGCCGGGGGCCGAAGAACAGATCGGTCTGTTCATCAACACCTTGCCAGTGGTGGCCGCGCCGCAAGCGCAGCAGAGTCTGGCCAGTTGGCTGCAAGCCGTGCAGGCGCAGAACCTCGCTTCACGCGAGTTCGAACACACGCCGCTGGCGGACATTCAGCGCTGGGCCGGGCAGGGCGGTGACGCACTGTTCGACAGCCTGATGGTGTTCGAAAACTACCCGATTGGCGAAGCGCTGGAGCGCGGTGCGCCGCAGGGTTTGCGTTTTGGTGCAGTGGTCAATCAAGAGCAGACCAACTATCCGTTGACCTTGCTGGTGAGCATGGGCGCGCAACTGTCGGTGCATTTCAGCTATCAGCGCGACAGCTTCGCCCCGGCCAGCGTGGCGCAGTTGGGCGCGAGTCTGCAGCGTTTGCTGACGCAGATGGCTGCAGCAGGTGAACGCTCGTTGAGCGAGTTGAACCTGATCGACAACGGCCCAAGTGTCGAGACCGACTTCGTCACCGAGCTGTGCATTCATCAAGGCATTGCCCGCCAAGTGGCAGCAACCCCGGATGCGCTGGCGGTGACCTTCGCCGATACGCGACTGACCTACGCCGAACTGGACGCGCAAGCCAACCGTCTGGCGCACAAGCTGATCGAGTTGGGTGTCGGCCCGGAAGTGCGCGTGGGCGTGGCGATGCCGCGTTCCGAGCAGTTGCTGATTGCCTTGCTGGCGGTGCTCAAGTCGGGTGGCGCGTATGTGCCGCTGGACCCGGATTATCCGGCCGATCGCGTTGCCTACATGCTCGAAGACAGCCGTGCGCGGGTGTTGCTCACCGAGCAAGCGGTCGCTGCGACGCTGAGCGTGCCGGGCGATACGCAAGTACTGCTGATGGATCAGGTTTCGCTGAGCGGTTACTCAGATGTCGCGCCGCAAACGGCGGTGCAGCCGGACAACCTCGCCTACGTCATCTACACCTCCGGTTCCACCGGCAAACCGAAAGGCGTGGCGATTGCTCACCGCAACGTCATGGCGCTGATCGACTGGTCGGCCAAGGTCTACAGCCGCGACGACATCCAGGGCGTGCTGGCCTCGACTTCGGTGTGCTTCGACCTGTCAGTGTGGGAGCTGTTTGTCACGTTGGCCAACGGCGGTTCGCTGATCATCGCGCGCAATGCTTTGGAGCTGGCAAACCTGCCGGCTTGCGATCAGGTGCGTCTGATCAACACCGTGCCATCGGCGATCGCTGCGCTGCAACGCGCCGGGCAGATTCCGCCGAGCGTGCGCATCATCAACCTGGCGGGTGAGCCGCTCAAACAAGGGCTTGTCAACGCGCTGTATCAGCAGTCGACAGTCGAGCATGTCTACGACCTGTACGGTCCGTCGGAAGACACCACCTATTCGACCTGGACCCGCCGCATCGCCGGTGGTCAACCGCGCATCGGTCGTGCTCTTGATCACAGCGTCAGCCATTTGCTCGACGCCGATCTGCAAGCGGTGCCGCAAGGGATTTCGGCGGAGCTGTACTTGTCCGGCGCCGGCATCACCCGCGGTTATCTGGGGCGTGCGGCGATGACCGCCGAGCGCTTCGTGCCGAATCCGTTCGTCGGCAATGGCGAGCGCATGTACCGCACCGGCGACCTGATTCGTGAACGCGAAGAGTGCGCGCTGGAGTACATGGGCCGAATCGACCATCAGGTGAAAATTCGTGGATTCCGCATCGAACTGGGCGAGATCGAGGCGCGATTGCTCGCTCAACCGGCGGTCACCGAAGCGGCGGTGCTGGCCGTTGAAGGAGAGGGCGGTGCGCAACTGGTGGCCTACGTGGTCGCCCCGCAACTGGATCTGTACGACGGCGAAGCGCAACGGCAACTGCGCGACGGACTAAAGACTGACCTCAAGTCTTCGTTACCTGACTACATGATTCCCGCGCACCTGCTGTTCCTTGAGCAGTTGCCACTGACCCCTAACGGCAAACTCGACCGCAAGGCCTTGCCGGCGGTGGATGCCAGCCAGATGCAGGCCGCGTACGTCGCGCCGCAGAGTGAGCTTGAGCAGCAGGTCGCGGTGATCTGGCAGCAGGTGCTCGAGGTTGAACGCATTGGTCTGAACGATCACTTCTTCGAACTGGGCGGGCACTCGCTGCTGGCGGTCAACGTGGTGTCGCGCATGGCCCTTGAGCTGGGCCTGACGCTGACCCCGCAACTGTTATTCCAGCACCCCGTCCTGAGCGAATTTGTCGCTCGACTCGATACAGGAGGCGGGGCAATCAACGAACAGAAACTGAGCAAGCTGGAAGCCCTGCTTGACGATATGGAGGAAGTCTGATGGACAAGAGTGTTGCTTTGAGGGTAGCCAAGCGCTTTATCACTCTGCCGCTGGACAAACGTAAGCTGTACCTGGAAAAGATGCTCGAAGAGGGCGTCTCTCCGGCCAACCTGCCGATCCCGGAAACACGTTCCGGGTTTGCAGCGATTCCTCTGTCGTACGCTCAGGAACGCCAACTGTTCCTCTGGCAAATGGACCCGCACAGCACCGCGTATCACATTCCCAGCGCCTTGCGCCTCAAGGGGCAACTGGATGTGGCGGCGCTGGAGCGCAGCTTCAATGCCGTGGCCGCGCGTCATGAAAGTTTGCGCACCACGTTTGCCGAGCACGGCGAAACCTTCTGCCAGGTGATTCACCCGCAATTGCCGCTGCGGATCACCCTGGCACCGTTGCCGGCAGGCCTCGACGCCGCTGGCGAAGAGGCGGCGATCAAGGCGTTTGTCGAAGGCGAAACCGCGCGCCCGTTCAATCTGCAACAGGGGCCGCTGCTGCGCGTGGCATTGCTCAAGGTCGCTGATGACGATCATGTGCTGGTGTTGATCCAGCACCACATCATCTCCGATGGCTGGTCGATCAAAGTGCTGGTCAACGAGTTGATCCAGCATTACGCCGCCGACACCGCCGGGCAGCCACTGGCATTGCCGGAACTGGAGGTGCAATACGCCGACTACGCGATCTGGCAGCGTCACTGGCTGGAAGCGGGCGAGCGCGAGCGGCAACTGGCTTACTGGATCAAGACGCTGGCCGGCGAGCAGCCGGTGCTGGAATTGCCGATCGATTTTCCGCGTCCGGCGGTGCAAAGCCTGCGCGGTGCACGTCTGCAACTGGACCTGCCAGCCGCCCTCGGCGATGCGCTCAAACAACTGGCTCAGCGCGAAGGTGCGAGCCTGTTCATGGTGTTGCTGGCGTCGTTTCAGGCGTTGCTGCATCGCTACAGCGGTCAGGCGCAGATTCGCGTCGGCGTGCCGACCGCCAACCGCAACCGGGTCGAAACTGAAGGCCTGATCGGCTTCTTCGTCAACACCCAAGTACTCAATGCCGAAGTGCATGGTCAACTGCCGTTCAACCAATTGCTGGCGCAGGTCAAGCAAGCGGCGATGGCCGCGCAGGCGCATCAGGATCTGCCGTTCGAGCAGTTGATCGAAGCGCTGCAACCGGAGCGCAGCCTGAGCCACAGCCCGGTGTTCCAGGTGATGTTCAACCACCAGACCAGCCGTGATCAGGGCCGTAGCGCGGTGCAACTGCCGCAGCTGAGCGTCGAAGATGTGCAGTGGGAAGGGCGCACCGCGCAATTCGACCTGACGCTCAATACCTATGAATCGAATGACGGTTTCGCCGCCGAGCTGACCTACGCTACCGATCTGTTCAAGCCGGAAACGGTCGAGCGTCTGGCGCGTCATTGGCAAAACCTGTTGCAAGGTATTGTGGCCGCACCGACTCAACGGGTTGGCGAGTTGCCCTTGCTGGAAAGTGCCGAGCACGGCGTGTTGTTGCAGGACTGGTTCCGCGTGGCTGACCGCTGCGCGCAGGCCGAGTGCGTGCAGCAGGACTTTGCCTTGCAGGCGCAACGAAACCCGCAGGCCACGGCGCTGATCATCGGCGACGATGTACTGACGTATGGCGAACTGGATGCCCGGGCCAATCAACTGGCGCATCACCTGATCGAGGCCGGCGTCGGCCCGGATCAGCTGGTCGGCATCGCGGTGGAGCGCAGCGTTGAGATGATCGTCGGCCTGTTGGCGATCCTCAAGGCCGGCGGCGCTTATGTGCCGCTGGACCCGGCCTATCCAGAAGATCGTCTGGCCTACATGATCGAGGACAGCGGTCTGCAATTGCTGCTGACCCAAATGCATTTGCAAGCGCAGTTGCCGATCCCGGCGGGTGTGCAAACCCTGTTGCTTGATCAGTCAGGTGACTGGCTAGCGACTTATCCACAGACGGCGCCGGACGTTGCCGTCAATGGCGAGCATCTGGCGTACACGATCTACACCTCCGGCTCCACCGGCAAACCGAAAGGCGTGATGGTGCGCCACGCGGCACTGAGCAATTTTGTCGCGAGCATGATCAAGCAGCCGGGGATTGCCGCTGCAGATCGCATGCTGTCGCTGACCACGTTCTCGTTCGATATTTTTGGCCTGGAAATCTATGGCCCATTGCTCGCCGGCGCGTGTGTGGTGCTGACCGGCAAGGATGTGCATCAGGATCCGCAAGCGGTGCTCGAACTGATCGAGCGTCATGCCGTCAGCGTCCTGCAAGCCACGCCATCGACCTGGCGCATGCTGCTCGACAACGAACACGCAGCGATTCTCAAGGGCCGCACGTTCCTCTGTGGTGGTGAAGCGCTGCCGCAGGAGCTGGCCAATCGCATGCTGGCGCTGACGCCGAGCGTGTGGAACCTGTATGGCCCGACCGAAACCACGATCTGGTCGGCGCAACACGCACTGAGCGCGGACCACAGCCGTCCATTCCTCGGCACGCCGATAGACAACACCGCGCTGTACATTCTCGGCAGCGACCTTGAGCTCAATCCGCTCGGCGCACCCGGTGAATTGCTGATTGGCGGTGACGGTCTGGCCCGTGGTTACTTCCAGCGCCCGAGTCTGACCGCTGAACGGTTTGTGCCGGATCCGTTCTCGGCAAACGGTGCGCGTCTGTACCGCACCGGCGACCTGACCCGTTATCGCGCAGAAGGCGTGATCGAGTACATCGGGCGCATCGACCATCAAGTTAAAATCCGTGGTTTCCGAATCGAGCTGGGCGAGATCGAGGCCCGTTTGCTCGCGCTGGACAGCGTCCGTGAAACCGTCGTCGTCGCTCAGGACGGCCCGACCGGCGCGCAACTGGTCGGCTATGTGGTGCCATCCGCCAGCGCTGTTGACGAAGTCGAACTGCGCGCCGCTCTGAAAGCCAGCCTCAAGGCTGAACTGCCGGAATACATGGTGCCGGCGCACCTGCTGTTCCTTGCGCAACTGCCGCTGACCCCCAACGGCAAAGTCGACCGCAAAGCCTTGCCAGCACCCGATGCCAGCCAGTTGCAATCGACCTATATCGCGCCGCAAACCGCGACTCAACACAGTGTCGCCGAGATCTGGCAAGCGGTGCTCAAGCTTGAGCGTGTCGGTCTCAGCGACAACTTCTTCGAACTCGGCGGCCATTCCTTGCTGGTAACGCAAGTGGTCTCGCGAGTGCGTCAGACGCTGAACGTTCAGGTGCCGCTGCGTACGCTGTTCGAACACAGCGTTCTGGAAGACTTCGTCGCCGCCCTGGGTGTCGATCAGGCGACGCAGGAACCGGCGATTGTCGCGCTGCCGCGTACGCAACCGATGGCACTTTCCTATGCGCAGGAACGTCAGTGGTTCCTTTGGCAACTGGAGCCGACCAGCACCGCTTACCACGTTCCGGCCGCACTGCGTTTGCGCGGTGAGCTGGATCTGCTGGCGTTGCAGCACAGCTTCAATGCACTGATCGAGCGTCACGAATCCCTGCGCACCTGTTTCGTCGAACAGCAGGGCCAGACCCTGCAAGTGATTCAGGCCCAAGGCACGCTGGATCTGCAAGTACAGGACGTAGCGGGGTTGGACGATGCGGCGCTGCAAGCGCTGGTCGCCGAAGAAACCCTGCACTTGTTCAACCTGCAGCAAGGCCCGTTGCTGCGAGTGAAACTGCTGCGTCTGGCTGCCGATGACCATGCGCTGGTGATCACCTTGCACCACATCGTCTCCGACGGTTGGTCGATGAACATCATGGTCGATGAACTGGTGGCGCTCTATGCCGCGTACAGCCAGGGCCAGACCGCGCAATTGCCGGCGTTGCCGGTGCAATACGCCGACTATGCCGTGTGGCAGAAACAGTGGATGGACGCCGGTGAGTGCGAGCGTCAGCTGAATTACTGGACCGCGCAACTCGGCGATGGCGATCAGCCGTTGCTGGAGCTGCCGACCGACCGTCCGCGTCCCGCCGAGCAAAGCTATCGCGGCGCGCGTCGCGATATCCCGCTGAGCCTCGAACTGGCCGCTGCCCTCAAGCACGTCGCGCAGCGTGAAAACGTCACCCTGTTCGCGCTGTTGCTGGCGTCGTTCCAGACCTTGCTGCACCGCTACAGCGGTCAGGCCGACATCCGCGTTGGTGTGCCCGTGGCCAACCGCAATCGGGTGGAGACTGAAGGGCTGATTGGCTTCTTCGTCAACACTCAGGTACTCAAAACCGAATTCGACAGTCAGCAGACCTTCCGCAGCCTGTTGCAACAAGTGAAGAACACCGTGCTCGGCGCTCAGGCGCATCAGGATCTGCCGTTCGAGCAACTGGTCGACGCGCTGCAACCGGAGCGCAGCCTCAGCCATAGCCCGCTGTTTCAAGTGATGCACAACCACCAGAGCCAAGCGCGGCAGGCACAAGGCGCGACACGCTTGCCGCAACTGCACATCGAAGGCCTGCCGTGGGCGTCGAATACTGCGCAGTTTGATTTGACCCTGAACACCTTTGAATCGACCGACAATGTCTGGGCCGAGCTGACTTACGCCACCGACCTGTTCGACGTCGAAACTATCGAGCGCCTGTCGCAACACTGGACGAATCTGCTGCAAGGCATCGTCACCGACAGCGGCCAGCGTATCGCTGAGCTGCCGCTGCACGACGCCGCCGAACGCGCAGCAACCCTGCTGCAATGGAACCCGGCCGTGGCCGATTTCCCTAACGAGCAGTGCCTGCATCACTTGATCGAAGCCCAGGCCGCCCGCGCACCGCAAGCGGTGGCCGTGACGTATGCAGAACAGTCCTTGAGCTACGGTGAACTCAACAGCCGCGCCAACCAGTTGGCCCACAAACTGATTGCCAGTGGCGTCGGCCCGGACGTGCGCGTCGGCCTGGCCGTTGAGCGCAGCCTCGACATGCTGGTCGGACTGCTCGCCATTCTCAAGGCCGGCGGTGCTTACGTGCCGCTGGACCCAGGCTATCCGGAAGAGCGCCTGAGCTACATGATCGGCGACAGCGGCATCGGCCTGCTGTTGAGCCAAAGTCATCTGCTCGGTCGACTGCCCGTACCGGACTCGGTGCGCAGCCTGATGCTCGATCAGGATCGCGAAGACCTCGAAGGTTACAGCGACAGCAATCCGCACGTGCGCATGAGCGCCGATAACCTCGCGTACGTGATCTACACCTCGGGTTCGACCGGTCAGCCAAAGGGCACCTTGCTCGCGCACCGCAACGTGCTGCGCCTGTTCGAAGCCACTGCGGCGTGGTTCGATTTCGGCCCGCAGGATGTCTGGAGCCTGTTCCATTCCTACGCATTCGACTTCTCCGTGTGGGAGATTTTCGGTGCGCTGCTGTACGGCGGCAAACTGGTGGTAGTGCCTTACGAGGTCAGCCGTGCGCCGGAAGATTTCTTCGCTTTGCTGTGCCGCGAAGGCATCACCGTGCTCAACCAGACGCCGTCGGCGTTCAAGCAGTTGATGCAAGTTGCTTGCGCCCCGGAGCACACCGCGCAACAGCCGGCGCTGCGTTATGTGGTGTTCGGCGGTGAAGCGCTGGACGTGAAGAGCCTGCGTCCATGGTTCGAGCGTTTCGGCGATCAGGCGCCACAACTGATCAATATGTACGGCATCACTGAAACCACCGTGCACGTGACTTACCGGCCGTTATCGATGGCCGATTTGCAGCGTGACGCCAGCAGCCCGATCGGCGAGCCGATTGCCGACCTTTCGTGGTACCTGCTCGATGGCGACCTGAACCCGGTAGCCAAGGGTTGTATCGGTGAGCTGTATGTTGGCCGCGCCGGTCTGGCGCGCGGTTATCTGAACCGTGCCGACCTGACCACGCTGCGCTTTATTCCCGATCCGTTTGCCGCTGACGGCGGTCGGCTGTACCGCACCGGTGATCTGGCGCGCTATCGCGCCGATGGCGTGATCGAATACATCGGGCGGATCGACCATCAGGTGAAGATTCGCGGTTTCCGCATTGAGTTGGGCGAAATCGAAGCGCAACTGCTCGAACAGGCTGCCGTACGCCAGGCGGTGGTGCTGGCGCAGCCGGGCCTCAGTGGTCAACAACTGGTTGCGTATCTGGTGCCGATTGATGCGGCGTTGCTCGACGCCAGCGCCGCTGAACAAGCGCAATGGCGCGACAGCGTGCGTGCCGAGCTCAAGGAAAATCTGCCGGATCACATGATCCCGGCGCACCTGTTGTTGCTCGCACAATTGCCGCTGACCGCCAACGGCAAGCTCAACCGCAGCGCGTTGCCGTCGCCGGATGCCAGTCAGGCGCAGCAGGCCTATCAGGCGCCGCAAAGCGAGCTGGAACAACGCTTGGCCACGATCTGGCAAGACGTGCTGAAGCTGCCGCAAGTGGGCCTCAACGACAACTTCTTCGAACTGGGCGGCGACTCGATCATTTCGATTCAGGTGGTCAGCCGCGCGCGTCAGGCCGGTATTCGCCTGAACCCGAAAGACCTGTTCCAGCACCAGACCATTCAGCGACTGGCACTGGTCGCGCAGTTGGGCGACGACGAAACGAGCATCGATCAACAAGCGGTCACCGGCGCAGCGTTGCTGTTGCCGATCCAGCAGCAGTTCTTCGACGATGAAATCCCTGAGCGTCATCACTGGAACCAGTCGGTGCTGCTCAAACCGCGCCAGCCGCTGGACGGGGAGAAAATCGAGCAAGTATTGCGCGCGCTGGTCGCACATCACGATGCCTTGCGCCTGAGCTTCACTCAGCACAACGGCGTGTGGCAGGCCGAGCATCGCGCGGTTGAAGATCAGCCGCACAACCTGCTGTGGCAGGAAGACGTCGCCGATGCGGCTGCGCTGGAAGCCTTGGGCAACCGCGCGCAGCGCAGCCTCGATCTGCAGAACGGGCCGCTGTTGCGCGCCGTGTTGGCGAATCTGGCCGATGGCACGCAGCGCTTGCAGTTGGTAATCCATCACCTGGCCGTCGACGGTGTGTCGTGGCGGATTCTGCTGGAAGACCTGCAAAACGCTTATCAGCAATTGCTCGACGGTCAGCCACTGAAGCTGCCGGCGAAAACCAGCGCCTTCAAGGACTGGAGCGAGCACTTGCAGCGCTACGCCAACAGCGCGGCGTTGCAACAGGAACTGGCTTACTGGCAGGCCTGCCTGAGTGATGTCGGCAGCGATCTGCCGTGCAAGCGGATGGACGCCGGTCAGCAGAACAGACTGGCGCAGACGGTACAGACCAGACTGGGCGCGGAGCTGACCCGACAACTGCTGCAAGAAGCGCCGGCGGCGTATCGCACTCAGGTCAACGACCTGTTGCTCACCGCACTGGCGCGGGTTATCGGGCGCTGGAGCGGGCAGGCTTCGACACTGATTCAGCTCGAAGGTCATGGTCGTGAAGAGCTGTTCGACGGTGTTGACCTGACCCGTACCGTCGGCTGGTTCACCAGTCTGTTCCCGGTGCGCCTGACCCCGGCAGCTACGGCCGGCGAGTCGATCAAACAGATCAAGGAACAACTGCGCTCGATCCCCAACAAGGGCATCGGTTTCGGCGCACTGCGTCATCTTGGCGATGCTCAGGCACAACAGAGCCTGCGTGAATTGCCGACCCCGCGCATCACCTTCAACTACCTCGGCCAGTTCGACGGCAGTTTCGAGGGCGATGACGGCGCGCTGTTCGCACCGGCGCCGGACAACGCCGGTCTCGACCAGAGCCCGGATGCGCCAATGGGCAATTGGTTGACCCTCAACGGTCAGGTGTACGGCGGCGAATTGCGCGTAGGCTGGACATTCAGCAGCGAGCGTTTCGACAGTGCTGTGATCGAAGCACTGGCGGCGGATTACGCCGAGGAACTGGCCGCTTTGATCGGCCATTGCCTGACCCCGGGCGTCGCTGGGCTGACGCCTTCGGACTTCCCGCTGGCCGGCCTGACCCAGGCGCAGCTTGACGGCTTGCCAACCCGCCCACAGCAGATTGAAGACATTTATCCGTTGTCGCCGATGCAGCAGGGCATGCTGTTCCACACCCTTTACGCGCAACAGTCCGGTGATTACATCAACCAGATGTGTGTGGCCGTCGATGGCTTGCAGGTCGAGCGTTTCCGCGATGCCTGGCAAGCGGCGATGGACAGCCACGAAGTGCTACGCAGCGGTTTTGTCTGGGAAGGCGATCTGCCCAACGCCCTGCAAGTGGTGCACAAAGGCTTGCAAGTGCCGTTCAGCGTGCTCGACTGGCGTGATCGCGGCGACCTGGCGCCAGCCCTGAAAGCCCTGGAGCTTGAGCAACGCCTGCAAGGTTTTGATCTGCACGTCGCGCCGTTGCTGCGTCTGGTCGTGGTGCAGGTGGCGGCTGAGCGTTTCCATCTGATTTACACTTCGCACCACATTCTGATGGACGGCTGGAGCAACTCGCAGTTGCTCGGCGATGTATTGCAGCGCTATCACGGCCACGCGCCGGCGATGGGGGCGGGGCGTTATCGCGATTACATCGAGTGGTTGGCGCAGCAGGATGCGCAGGTCACGGAAAACTTCTGGAAGGGCCAACTGGCCGACTTCGAGACACCGACGTATCTGGCCGATGCTGTGCCGCACCTCGTTGATGCAACCGTCACCGGTCAGGGTGAATACCTGCTGACCCTCGACACTCACGCGACCGCCGAGCTCAACAGTTTTGCCCGGGCGCAAAAGGTCACGGTCAACACGCTGGTGCAAGCCGCGTGGCTGTTGCTGTTGCAACGCTACACCGGGCAGGACACTGTCACGTTCGGCGCCACGGTATCGGGGCGACCGGCGCAGTTGAATGGCGTCGAAGGCCAGATCGGTCTGTTCATCAACACCTTGCCGATCATTGCCAGCCCACGTGCCGAACAGTCGTTGCCGCAATGGCTGCAACAGGTGCAGGCACAGAACCTGTTGCTGCGCGAGCAAGAGCACACACCGCTGTTCGATATTCAGCGTTGGGCAGGGCAGAGCGGTGAGGCGTTGTTCGATAACATTCTGGTGTTCGAGAACTACCCGATTGCCGAAGCCTTGCAGCAAGCCGAATCGGCTGACCTGCGCTTTGGCGAGGTTGACCGTTATGAGCAGACCAACTATCCGCTGACGTTGATGGTCAACCTCGATCAGCAACTGACCGTGCACTTCAGCTATCAGCACACAAGCTTTGCCGCCAGCACCGTGATCAAACTGGCGACACAGTTGCAGCAACTGTTGAGCGGCATGCACGCCAGCGTCGATGCCTGCCTGGGCGAGTGGAACTTGCTGGAGGAAGGTGACGAGCAACGTATTCTGCGTGACTGGAATCCGCAGGCAACCGCTGACCTAGAGCCGATTTGCATCCACCAGGCCATTGAGCGTCAGGTCGCTGCCCAGCCGGACGCGCGCGCCGTGACGTTCGGCCAGCAGTCCTTCACCTATGGCGATATCGATGCCCGGGCCAATCGTCTGGCGCACCGTTTGATCAGCACGGGCGTCGCCGCCGAAGTGCGCGTCGGTGTGGCGATGCAGCGCTCCGACAATCTGCTGGTGGCATTGCTCGCGGTCCTCAAGGCCGGTGGCACCTACGTGCCGCTGGACCCGGATTACCCGGCGGATCGGGTCGCCTACATGCTTGAGGACAGCCGCGCCCGCGTGCTGCTGACCGAGACCGATGTGGCGGCCACCTTGTCGCTCGCCAGCGACATGCAAGTGTTGCTGCTGGATCAACTGGATCTCTCGGCCTACAGCACGGTCGCGCCTGTCACTGGCGTGAGTGTGAACAATCTTGCCTACGTGATTTACACGTCTGGTTCCACCGGCAAGCCCAAAGGCGTATCGATCAGCCATGCCAACATCATGGCGCTCAGCGACTGGTCGAAGCACCTCTACAGCCGCGAGGACATTCAAGGTGTGCTCGCTTCGACGTCGGTGTGTTTCGACCTGTCGGTGTGGGAGCTGTTTGTCACCCTGGCCAATGGCGGTTCGTTGATCATTGCGCGCAACGCACTGGAGTTGCCGCACTTGCCGGCGCGCGATCAGGTGCGCCTGATCAATACCGTGCCGTCGGCAATCAATGCCTTGCAAGACTCTGGCGATATTCCTGCCAGCGTACGCATCATCAACCTGTGCGGCGAAGCGCTGAAGCAGAACCTCGTGGACACGCTGTATCAACAGGCGACCATCGCCGATATCTTCGACTTGTACGGCCCGTCGGAAGATACCGTTTACTCCACCTGGACCCGTCGAGAGGCAGGCGGCACGGCGAACATCGGTCGACCGATGATCCGCACCGCCAGTTATGTGCTGGGCGGCGATCTGCAACCGGCACCACAGGGTGTGTCGGCGGAGTTGTACCTGGCCGGTGCCGGCCTCAGCCGTGGCTATCTGGGCCGGGCGGCGATGACCGCAGAGAAATTCGTGCCCAATCCGTTCGCCGGCAATGGCGAGCGTATGTACCGCACGGGCGACCTGACCCGTTATCTGGGCGACGGCACGTTGCAATACGTCGGGCGTATCGATCACCAGGTGAAGGTGCGCGGTTTCCGTATCGAGCTGGGCGAAATCGAAGCGCGTCTGTTGCAGATCGACAACGTCAGCCAGGCACTGGTGGTGGCGCAACCGATCGCCTCCAGCCATCAACTGGTGGCGTATGTGGTGGTGGATGATGCGACCGTGGCCAGCGCCGATGCGGCCGCGCAAGCGCTGCTGCGCGAAGCGCTGAAGACGCAACTCAAGGTGCACCTGCCGGACTACATGATTCCGGCGCACGTGCTGTTCCTCGCCAGCCTGCCGCTGACGCCGAATGGCAAGGTCGACCGCAAAGCCTTGCCGAGCATCGACGCGTTTGTCGCGGCGGGTGACTTCGTTGCCCCGGTCGGTGAACTGGAACAGCAGATCGCAGCCATCTGGCAAAACGTCCTGGAGCTCGATCAGGTCAGCCGCGAGGATCATTTCTTCGAACTGGGCGGGCACTCGCTGCTGGCCACTCAGGCAGTCTCGCGTTTGCGCCATTTGACCGGCGGCACGTTGAGCCTGCGGGACCTGTTCAACCATCCGCGTCTCAAGGATCTGGCCACCTGGATGGCCGAAGATCAGACACCGGCCCTCGGCGGGGCGGCCAGTCAGGCAGTTCCACTGAAGGCCTGGGGCGCCAAGTCGACGGCACCGCTGTCGTTGGTGCAACGGCGTTTGTGGGTCGCCGAGCAATTGTCCGGCGGCAGTTCGGCCTACGGCATGCCGCTGGCCCTGCGCTTGCGCGGTGAGCTGTCGGTCGAGCGCTTCATGAGCAGTTTTGCCGAAGTGGTGCGCCGTCATGAAGTGTTGCGCACCGCGTATTCGCAAGATGACGAAGGTGATCCGATTGCGCTGATTGCCGAGACGGTCGATGTCGACTTCCCGTTGCTCGATTTGTCCGGTCTGTCGCGCAGTGCTCAGGAAGAACAGGTCGCGCAAGCAGCGCTGGATAACGCGCGAACGCCGATCGATCTGGAGCAGGCGCCATTGTGGCGCGGGCGCATCCTGCATCTGTCACCGACCGAGCATGTGCTGCTGTTCTCCATGCATCACATCATTTCTGACGGTTGGTCGATGGGCGTATTGGTCAACGAACTGGTGCAGATCCATGAGTTGAGCAAGGCCGGTGACACCACGCCGTTGCCGGCGCTGGAAGTGCAATATTCCGACTTTGCCCTGTGGCAGCAGGAACTGGAACGCCAAGGGATTCTCGGCCAGCAGGCGGATTACTGGAGAGATGCACTCAGTGGCTACAGCGGGCAGCTCAACCTGCCGCTGGACACCCCGCGCGGGCCGGTGGCGTCGTACGACGGTGATGCCGTGCAGTTTCATCTGCCGAAGGATTTGGGCCAGGCCTTGCGCAAGGTTGCCAGTGATGCGGGCGTGACCTTGTACAGCACGCTGCTGGCGTCGTTCCAAGTGTTGTTGCATCAATTCAGCGGCGGCGACGACGTAATGGTTGGCGCCGACGTTGCCGGGCGCGAGCAGGCGCAGCTGGAGCGGCTGATCGGCTTCTTCGTCAACGTTTTGCCGCTGCGTTCACGCTTCTCGGCAGACACGGCGTTCTCGACATTCCTGGCGCGCACTCAGGACACCCTGCTCGGCGCGCTGGAGCATCAGGACCTGCCGCTGGACATGATCGTCGAATCCTGTGGCGTGCCGCGACACAAGGGCATGAACCCGTTGGTGCAAGTGTTGTTCGTGATGAACAACCTGCCGGGCCGCACCCAATCCATGGGCGGTCTGAGCGTCGAGCCGCTGGCGGCGCTGCAGAGCCATTCTAAATTCGACATGGCATTGTTCGTTGACGAAGAAGAAGGGCAATTGCTGGGTAATTGGCAATTCGCCACAACCTTGTTCGGACACGAGCGCATTCAGTACCTGGTGAAGGCCTGGATAGCCCTGTTGGAACAGATCGTCGCTGATCAGGACATTCAATTGGGAGCTATCAGCATGCCAGTCGACAATTTAGCAGTGGCCGCCAAACCCGCTGCCCCCGGACCCAAGGCCGACAAACTGGGCAAGTTCCTCAAGCGTGGCGCCGCCCCGGTGGCCAAGGTTCGCCCGGCGCCGATCCGCGAATCGCTGATCGCTGCGCCGCAGCCGTTCCCGCTGTTGATGGAACCGAACGAGCCGCAGCTGGATTTGATCGAGTGGATCAAGCACAACCGGCCGCTGATCGAAGAAAAACTGGCGACCCACGCCGGCATTCTCTTTCGCGGTTTCGAGCTCGACGGCATTCAGGGTTTTGAAGCGTTCGCCGAAGCGATCCAGCCAGGTCTGTACGGTCAATACGGCGATCTGCCGAAGAAGGAGGGCGGCAAGAACACTTACCGCTCCACGCCGTACCCGGAACGCAAGATGATCCTGTTCCACAACGAGAGCTCGCACCAGGATCGCTGGCCGCGCAAGCAGATGTTCTATTGCGAGCAAGCGGCGCCGGTCGGCGGTGCAACGCCGGTAGTCGACTGCCGCTTGATGTACGAAAAACTGCCGGCAGACCTGCGTGACAAGTTCGAGTCCAAAGGCTTGCTGTATGTGCGCACCTTCACCGACAACCTCGACGTGTCGTGGCAGCACTTCTTCAAGACCGAAGACCGTGCCGAAGTCGAAGCCCGCTGCCGCGCCGGCGGTATCGAGTGGCGCTGGCTCGACAACAACGAACTGCAAACCCGCACACCGGGACCGGCGATCATTCGTCACCCGATCACCGGCGCCAAGTCGTTCTTCAATCAGGTGCAGTTGCACCACATCTACTGGCTGGAGCCGGATGTGCGTGAAGACCTGTTGTCGATGTTCGGCGCCGAGCGCATGCCGCGTCACGTGTATTACGGCGACGGCACACCGATCGAAGTCGACGTGATGCAGCGCATTGGCGAGCTATACGAAGAGTGCGCCGTGCGATTCGACTGGCAGAAAGGCGATGCCATTCTGCTCGACAACATGCTGGTGGCGCATGCCCGCGATCCGTTCGAGGGTCCGCGCAAGATTGTCGTCGCCATGGGTGACATGTACGACCACAGCAGCCTGGAGCGCCCGGCCAGCAACGCCCGGGCGGCATTGAACACCGAGGAAAGCGGCGCATGAGCGAAGTCATGAAGGACGAGCAGGATCCGGGTTTCGCCCTGACGCCTGAGCAACAGGCGCTGCTTGAGCGCCTGTCGAACACCGCCACCTGTGGCGAGGCCTTGCGCTGGCTCAGCGTTGTCATTGACGGAGATCTTGACCCGCAACGTTTGCAGGCCGCGTTCGATACCGTGCTGACACAGCAGCCGATGCTGTTGGCGCGGCTGGACAAGGTCAGCGGTTTCCACGGTTTGCGTCAGGCTGCGGCCGACGCCGGACGTTTCCCGCTGATGATCCATGCCGGCGAGCAGTGCGCCGAGGACGTTCAGGCGCAAATCAGCGAATCGCGGGAACGCGCCTTTGTCGTCGGCGAATCAGCCAGTGTCCAGGCCGTGCTTTATCGCCTGGCGCCCCAGCAATGGCAGCTGCTGCTGGGCATTGCTCGCTACAGTGCCGACACGCCATCGTTGAACCTTGTGCTGGAGCAAGTGCAGCAAGCGTACGCCGGGGTTCTGCCAGCCGAAGACGAAGAGTCGGGGGAGTTTGCCCAGTATCTGGAATGGCGCAGTGAGGTGGTGCTCGATGAAGACGCCGTCACCGCGCGCAGCTACTGGCAGCAGCACCTGCAAGGTGTGCAGGCGGACATCGCAACGCCATGGCTGGCCGCTCGCAGCGTCAGCCTCGAAGCGAGTGCTGCCGATTCGCGCGTATCGCTGAATCTGCAGTCGGCGCAGCGTGATGCTCTGCAGGCCTTGGCCGAGCAGCTCGGTCAGCCAGTCGCCACGTTGCTGCAAGGTGCGTGGTGGGTGTTGCTGGGGCGTTTGAGCGGGCTTGATCAGGCACTGGTCGGTCTGCGGCATGACAGCCGTGCTGACTATGAATATTTCGCCAACGCCGTGGGCGTGTTCGAGAAAACCTTGCCGCTCTCGCTGGAACTGCCTGGCAGTGCGCGCTTCAGTGACTGGCTGGGGCAACTGGCAGCGCGCCTCGAAGAGCATCGCACCTGGCAGGAATACTGGACGCCGGAACTGGCGCCCGACGCAGCACGTCCGGCCTACGGCTTCAGCCTTGGCCAGATCGGCGTTGCCGCGAGCAGCGGCGGTCTGCGCTGGAATGCGGCTGACACCGTGCAGGTGCAACCGGATGCTTTCGAGTTGTTCTTGCAGGTGCAACTGGACGACAACCAGCGTCTTGCCGGTGTCGGTCTGCAGTACGCCGCTTCGCGCTATTCGCCAGCGGCAGCCAACGCCGTACTGGAACAGTTCGGCGTGCTGTTGAGCGCGATTGTCGATGCGCCGCACACCGTGCTGGCGCAACTCAACCTGCTCAGCCGCGCCGCCGAACAGCGCTTGCTGGCGATCAATCCGGCGATACAGATGCTGGCCGACCAGCGTTATCTGCCACAGCGCATCGCTGATCTGGCGCTGCGTACGCCGGATGCCATCGCCTTGACTGATGCTGGGCAGCCATTGAGCTACAGCCAGTTGCAAGCGCGCGTCGATAGCGCCGCCCAAGGCCTGAACAATCAAGGTGTCAGCGCAGGCTCGATCATCGCGCTGGCGTTGCCACGCTCGGCGGATCTGGTGATCGCAATGTTGGCGAGCTGGCGCCTCGGGTGCGCGTATCTGCCGCTGGATGTGCAATGGCCGCAGGCGCGTCAGGCATTGATGCTGGAACAGGCCGGCGCCGCACTGTTGCTGACCGATGAGGCGCACGTCACGGCTTGGCAGGATCAGCCGTACAAAGCTCGCACGCTGGCAGAACCCGGCGCATCGGGCGCGCCGTTGCCGGCGCTCGCGACGCAAGGCACCGACATCGCTTATGTGCTGTTCACCTCCGGCTCTACCGGCATGCCTAAAGGTGTGGTGATCGAGCATCGACAATTGCTCAATTACGTCGCTCAGGCCAGTCAGGCACTGGGTCTGGAACAGTGCAAAAACATCGGCTTCAGCTCCACTGTCGCGGCAGATCTGGGCAACACGGCGTTGTTCGGGGCGTTGTTCAATGGGGCGACCCTGCACGTTGCCAGCGATGCGCAGATGCAGGACGGTGCGTTGTTCGCCGAGTACCTGCAGCAGCATCAGATCGATTGCCTGAAAATCGTCCCGTCGCACCTTGCGGCGTTGCTCGATCATCAGCAGGCAACCTTGCCGCACACGCTGGTGCTGGGGGGCGAGCCGGTTGCGCCGACGCTGATCGAACGCATTGCGCGGCTGCGCAGTGATTGCCGGGTGTTCAACCACTATGGCCCGACCGAAGCCACCGTCGGCGTGATGATTCATCCACTGACACTGGACGGCACGGCCAGCGATTGCTCGGCGCTGAGCCACGTGCTGGGCAACAATCAGGTGTATGTGCTGGACGCTGATTTGCGTCTGGCCCCCGTCGGTGTGCTGGGCGAGTTGTACCTGGGCGGTGCGCAATTGTGCCGTGGTTATCTGAATGCCGAGGCTGATGCGCAGACGTTCGTGCAGAGTCCATTCGATCCTGCGCAGCGTCTGTATCGCAGCGGAGATCTGGCGCGTTACCGCGCTGACGGGGCGATCCAGTTGCACGGTCGGCGCGATCAGCAGGTCAAGGTGCGCGGATTCCGTATCGAACTCGCGGAGATCGAAGCCGAGCTGCTGCGCCTGCCAGCGGTTGCCGAAGCGCTGGTGCTGCCTGCCGCGTCGGCTGAACAGGGCTTGCTGGCATTTATCGTGGCGCAACCGGGGGCAACCGCGGGTCAGCTCGACACCGCACGTGCCGAACTGAGTGCACGTCTGCCCGCGGTGATGGTGCCGCAACACCTGCAACTGATCGAGCGTTTTCCACGGCTGGCCAACGGCAAGATTGATCGCAAGGCGCTGCAACAATTGGCCGCTACGGCAGCGGATGACGAAGGCGTTGCGCCGCGTGATGCACTTGAGCAATTGCTCGCCGTGCGCATGGCGCAACTGCTTGGGCTTGAACGCTTGAGCATCGAGCGCGACTTTTTCGCGGCCGGAGGCCATTCGTTGTTGGTGATCAAACTGGTGGCCGGTATTCGCAAGTTGCTGCAATGCGAAATCCATCCGGGACTGGTTTTCGATCATCCGACCGTGGCGTCGTTGGCGCTGGCGTTGCGGGCGGTGGAAAGCAGCCCGGGGCAGTTGGAAAAAATGGCTCAGGTACGACTGCGCATGGAGGCGATGAGTCCCGAGGAAAAGGCGCGTCTGACCGAGCAGGCGCGACAGTTGCAGGCCGCCAAGGCTGCGCAAACCAGCTGACACAGAAAGAAACAAAAGGCCGTCGCCCAACAGCGTCGGCCTTTTTTTTAACTTTTTGCGTTAATGATAAATAAACTCATTCCGGTTTTTTGGAGGTGCTGCGTCTTAATAGGGTATGTGGGCAAATCGTGTCAGGCAGGGCCGCCAATGCACCGGTTTGTTCAGCAGAAAATATTTCGCCGATGTCCAGCCAGATGATCGAGCCCGGGGAGGGGCAGATCGCCACGCACTGCCAGGTCGCCCGCAGGGCCAGCGACAGTGTGCGGTTCACGTGTGCAGACAGCGGCGGGCCCGTCGGCCCAATGGACTTTCACTTCTACCAATAATAGAGAGCACGATGTCAGCAATTCATGAGTTGAAACCTTTGTTCAAGGCACTCGTCATGTCCCGCGGCCTGCGTTCACGCCGAGTGTTGACGGGGCTGGGGCTGGTCTGTGTATTGCCTTTGAGCGCTCAGGTGATGGCTGAAAGCGTCAGCATCAATATCCCGGCGCAATCGTTGCCACAGGCGCTGCAGGCGTTTGGTCAGCAGACCAACCAGCAAGTGATCTACAACGCTGACGACATGGCCGGGCTCAAGAGCCACGCGGTCAGCGGCAAGATGAGCCCGCAGGCGGCCATCGCCGAATTGCTCAGGGGCACCGACGTGCGCTACAGCGTCGAGGGCAACACCCTGATGCTGGTGCGGGGCAGCAACACCCAGGGCCTGGAACTGGGCGCGACCAACATCAGCGCAAGTCAGGTCGGCGCAACGACCGAAGGCAGCAACTCCTACACCTCCAACGCAGTGACGATTGGCAAGGGCACCCACACCCTCAAGGAAATCCCCCAGTCGGTCACGGTGATGACCCGCAAGCAGATGGACGACCAGGACCTGGTCGACCTCAAGGATGCGCTGAACCAGACCACCGGTGTCGTGGGTCTGCAGGGCGTCGGCAAGGGTTTGATCATCTCCTCGCGCGGTTTCCAGATCGATGACTGGCAGTACGACGGCGTACCGATTCCACGCAACACCTATTCGCTGGGTAACTGGGCGACTCAGGATCTGGTGTTTTTCGATCGCCTGGAAATCCTGCGCGGTGCCTCCGGGTTGCTGCAAGGCACTGGCAGCCCGGGTGGCGCCATCAACCTGGTGCGCAAGCGCGGCCAGGCTGCACCGACTGTATCCGTGACCGCCAAGGCGGGCTCCTGGGACCATTACGGTCTGCAAGTAGACGCGGGCGGCCCGCTGAACCAGGCCGGCACCATCCGCGGTCGCCTGGTGGCCGATCAGGATCAAAGCAACTCGTTCATTGATCACGACTGGAGCCGGACGCTGTCGCTGTACGGCTCGCTGGACTTCGACCTGAGCGAAGACACCACCCTGGGCCTGGCCGTCAGCCGTTCCGACGGTGATTCGCGTCCGATGATTCGTGGCCTGCCACGTTACGCTAACGGCAAGATGCCGGATGTCTCGCGCTCCACCTACACCGGTGCACGCTGGAACAGTTCCGACATCGACGTCACCACGCTTTACGCCGACCTCGAACATCGCTTCAACGAAGACTGGGCACTCAAGGTCGGTGCGGTGCGCATGACCGAAAGCAACAAGGCGAAAAACCAGCGCGTGCAAAGTGCCGGCGACGGTCTGGAACCGGATGGCAGCGGCGTGCAGTACGCCAACTTCGTGACGGATTTCGACTCGACAAAAGTCGGTATCGACATGAACCTGAATGGCAAGTTCGAAGCCTTGTCGATGCAGCAGGAAGTGATGTTGGGCGGTAACTTTTCCCAGCTCGAAACGGACGATCAGCTCGCCCGTACCTTCAGCAACAGTAGCGACACGATTTTCGGCGTCAACAATGACCGTCCCGATATCAACTACGACAGCCTGATCGCTTCGGGTGGTCGCGGCACGCTGAGTAAATACGACGTACGCCAGAAAGGCCTGTATGGCACCTGGCGCGTCAAGCCGATCGACGATCTGACCCTGGTGCTCGGCTCCCGTGTCAGCTGGTATGACTTCAGCTACAAATCCAAGGCGCAATCCTCGTTCGGCGGCATCACCAAGAACGACCCAAGCACCGCGACCGAAACCGGGGAAGTCACGCCTTACGCCGGTATCGTCTATGACCTGAGCCGCGAGTGGGCGGTTTACGCCAGTTACACCGACGTGTTCCAGCCACAGACCAACCGCGATGCCGGTGGCACCGTGCTCAAACCGGTGGTCGGCAGCAACTACGAAATCGGTCTCAAGGGCGAGCTGATGGACGGCCGGGTCAACACCTCCTTGGCGCTCTTCCGCTACGACCAGGAAAACCGTGCGGTCAACGATATTGCGGGTGGCTTCGAGTGCGACGGTTCGTACTGCTCGACGGCCTCGGGCAAAGTGCGCAGCCAGGGTATCGACGCCGAGATCAGCGGCGAAGTAGTGGAAGACCTGCAACTGTTCGCCGGTTACACCTACAACACCACCAAGTACCTCAAAGACCCGGACAGGGAAGGTCGCGTGTTCAGCACCTGGACGCCAAAACACATGCTGCGCATGTGGGCCAACTACCAGTTGCCGGGTGAGTGGGATCGTGTCAGCACCGGTCTGGGCTTCACCACTCAGAGCCATACGCTGGGCTATGAAGGGACCTACGATGTCGCGGGTTACACCGTATGGAACGCCCGTGTCGGTTACCAGCTGACACCGGAAGTCGATCTGGCCGTGAACGCCAACAACCTGTTCGACAAGAAGTACATTGCGGCCGGTTACAACCAGCTCGACGGCAACAACAACTTCGGTGATCCACGCAACCTGATGTTCTCCGTGAAGTGGACCCCAAAGTTCTGATGCACTGAAGGGCCTTCACCGAAGCGGCCCACACTTCTCGAAAGAGGGTGTGGGCCGTTTTTTTTGGCATGCCGCCCACAGGTTATGTTTCAAATCACGCAAACAAAAACGCAGAAGCCAGCGCTTCTGCGTTTTTTGTTTGCCAGTATGAAAGTCAGTTGTTCAGTGCCGCCTCACACGTCAGGAACACCGCTTCAAAGGACTCAAGCAACGACTCACCGTAAATCATGCTGCGGTGGGGCAGGGTGGAATGCACCGAGCCTTGCAGGCGTCCACTGACGGTGTGTTCACGCAGCACCTGTTCCGAGTGCAACACCTGCTCCAGCGTCTTGTGCGACAGCGACCACCAGCAACTGGCCTCGACCTTGAGCGTCGGCAGCGTGAACGCGTCGTAGGATTTCACCAGTCGGTCGTGAATCTCGAACGCCTGGGCGTTCATGATTTCCTGTCTGATGGCGTCCAGTGTCGCTACCATTTCCTGTTCGCTGGTGGCGGCCTGTTGGCTGGCCCACTGGTAGAAAGCCTTGAGATCGGTTTGCGGATTTTCGGCGAGGAAGCGTGCCGCCGGCTCGTGCAGGTGAGCGAACATCAGGCTGAACATTTCCACCGCCGTCGCCAGTTCATTTTGGGCACTGAAGTACTCGGGATTTTCCTCTTCCAGCGGTTTGCGCGGCAGATCTGCCGGTAGCAGGCTGTCCGGCAGTGTGGTATCGACCAGACCGAGGAAGCTCACTTCACGTCCCTGACGCTCCAGTTCGGCGGCGATGTCCATGGCGATGGAGCCGCCGAGCGACCAGCCCATCAAACGATACGGGCCGTCAGCCTGTTTATCGATAATCTGTCGGGTGTAATCGGCGATCATTTGCGCCCATGTCTGGGCGTGGGCGTGTTTGTCGGCGAAGCCTGTGTGCATCACGCCGAAAGTGCGCGCGTGTTTGCTCAGGCGTTTGGCCAGTGGTTGGTAGCAGAACACGATGCCGCCGCTGGGATGCAGGCAGAACAGCGGTGGGGCGCTGGCGGCCGAGGCCGAGAGTTCCACCACGCATTGGGCTTGCTGCTGGTGTTGCGTAGCAATGAATTGCGCCAGGGCTTCGACGGTGGCGTGGGCGAGCATTTGCTGCAAAGCGAGTTTGATCCCCAGGCGCGCATTGAGTGCGGCAATAAACTGGATGGCCAGAATCGAATGCCCGCCCAGTTCGAAGAAGTTGTCGTCGAGGCCGACCCGGTCAACGTGCAGGGTTTCCTGCCAGAGTTCGGCCAGCGCTTGCTCCAATGCAGTTTCCGGGGCCTTGAAGCGGGTCTCCGATTGACTGATGTCAGGCAGCGGCAACGCCTTGCGATCAAGCTTGCCTGTCGGGCTGACGGGCATGGCTTCCAGCACCAGCAGATGGCTCGGCACCATGTAGGCGGGCAGACGGCTGTTCAGTTCAGCCTTGAGGGCTGCACGCAGTTGATCGTGCTGTTCACTCGACAAATCACCGTCGCTCGGCACGATATAACCGATCAACTGCATCCCGGCCAATCCTTCGCGGGCAAGGACCAGGGCTTCGCGAACGGCCGGGATTTGCAGCAGGCAGGATTCGATTTCACCGAGTTCGATACGGAAGCCGCGAATCTTCACTTGATGATCGAGTCGGCCGACGTATTCGATGACGCCATCGGCGCGATAGCGCGCCAGATCACCGGTTCGGTACAAACGCCCGCCCTGCGTGCTGAACGGGTCAGGCATGAAGCGTTCGGCGGTCAGATCCGGGCGCTGGAAATAGCCCCGGGCCAATAGATCGCCGGCAATCACCAATTCACCGACGACGCCCACCGGGACCGGTTGGCCACCGCTGTCCAGCAGGTAAATGGCGCGTCCAGCCAAGGGGCGGCCGATCGGCATGGTTTTCGGCAGTGGCGCATGCCCGGTGACGTAGTCCTTGCAATCGAGCACCGTGGCACTGACCGTGGTTTCCGTCGGGCCATAGGTGTTGAGCAGGCGCACATGGTCAAGTCCCGCCTTGCCCCACGCCGCCACGCCTTCCGGTGGCATGGCTTCGCCGCCCACGATCACCTGGCGTAACGGGCCATAGTCACGGACACCGACAGCGGCAAAATCCCTCGCCAGCATGTTCCAGTACGTGGTGGTGAGGTCGCTGACCGTGAATTGCTTGTCGAGCAACTGCTGGTACCAGGTTTGGCTGTCCCAGATGTCCGGCCCGCGCAGTACCACCGACGCGCCGCAGATCAGCGCCGGGTAGAGCTGTTCGACAAAGGCATCGAAGTTGAACGTGGCAAATTGCAGCGAACGATCGGCGGCTGTCAGGCCGAGGAATTCCAGGGCGACTTGCGCGTGCCGGGTCAAAGCCGCCTGGGTAATCCCCACACCTTTTGGTCGACCGGTGGAACCTGAGGTGAACATCACGTACGCCAGGTTATGGCCATGGGTACGGCAGGTCGGGTTGTCGCTGTGCGCGCTATCGGCGAGGTCGAGTTCGTCGACGCACAGCACGCTCACCGCGTCTACCGAGGGCAGGCGCTGGAGCAAGGAGCGCTGGCTGAGCAGCACGCTCAAGCCGCTGTCTTCGATCATCCACGTCAGGCGTTCCTGCGGGTATTCGGGATCGAGGGGCACGTAAACACCGCCGGCCTTGAGCACCGCCAGCAGGCTGACGATCATCCGCGCCGAACGCTCGACCGCGATGCCTACCCGCACTTCCGGGCCCACGCCGTAGCCGTGCAGGGCCTGCGCCAGACCATTGGCTGCCGAGTTGAGTTGGGCATAGCTCATGCGCACGTCATCGCAAATCAGCGCGAGGGCATGCGGCGTGGCCAGTGCCTGGCGTTCAAAGAGCTGATGCACGCCTTCGCTCGGCAATGGCGCAACGGCTGGGTTCCATTGTTCGCGTTGCTGGCGGCACTCGGTGTCGCTCAGCAGCGGCAATTCGCTCAGGGCAACATCGGGATTTGCGGTGATGGCGTGCAACAGGTTCTGCCAATGCCCGGCCAACCGCTCGATGGTGGCGGGGCGGTACAGGTCGCGGCTGAATTCGATGTTGGCGTCGATGCTGTTCAGGGAATAACTGACGTCCAGCGACAGGTCGAATTTCGCCTGCCCGCTGCCGGCATCGACAAAGTCCAGGGTCAATTCGCCCAGGTTCAGCGGCACCGAGGTGCCGCCGTCCGTGCGCCAGTTGAACAGTACCTGGAACAACGGATTGATCTGCTGACTGCTTTGCAGTTGCAGGTCGTCGAAGCTCAATTCCAGGGGGTAGTCGGCATGGTCGAGCGCGGCCAGCGATTCGCGGCGCAGACGCAGCAGAAAGTCCTTGCAAGGCTGCTGCGGGTCAATCCGCACGCGATACACCTGCGTGCTGACAAAGAACCCGACCAGGTCCTGAATTTCACTGCGGTTGCGTGTGGCGTTGGGCACACCGACGGTGAAATCGTCCTGGCCACTGTAGCGGCTCAGGAGCAATTGCCAGGCACCCAACGCGACCACAAAGGGAGTCAAACCGTGCTGCTGGCAGAAGCGATTGAGTGCTTGCGCCAATGTGGCGGGCAGGCTGAAGTCGTGTTTGCCGGCCGCATGGCTATGCTGGTCATTGCGCGCAAAGTCCACCGGCAGATCCAGCGGCGGCAACGTCTGGCCCAGATAATTCTGCCAGTATTCGGCGCTGGTCTTGCAGGCCGGGCTGTGCAGATAGTCGCCACGCTGCCAGTCGGCATAGTCGGCGTACTGGATGGCCGGGCGCGCCAGTGGTGCGCTCATGCCCATTGCCGCTTGCGCGTGGGCGCGGGTCAGGTCCTGCATCAGAATCGCGTTGGACCAGGCGTCCGAGGCGATATGGTGCATGTTGAGCAACAGCAAGTGCTCCGTGTCAGCGACTTGCAGCAGTGTCGCGCGCATCAGTGGCGCCTGTTTCAGGTCGAAGGGCTTGGCGGCCTCTTCGCCAATGCGCTGGGCAATCTGCTGTTCACGCGCTTCAGCGCTCAGGCCGCGCAGATCATCGAACCCCAACTGCAGCGTTGCGTGTGCATCGACCACCTGCATGGCTACGCCGTCGATCTCGACGATCGCGCTGCGCAGGACATCGTGGCGTGCGATGACTTTATTCAGCGCCATTTCCAGATGCTGTGCTTGCAGGGCGCCACTCAGGCGTACGGCGCGTGGCAAGTTGTAAGCGGCACTGTCAGGTGTCAGCTGTTGTACGAACCACAGTCGCTGTTGCGCGAAGGAGAGGGGGGCCGGTGCCGGGTGGGGACGGGCAATGATGCCTTGGGATTGCTCGCCGGCATCTGCCATCAGCAGCGCCAGTACCTCATCATCGAGTAAGTCGTTCATCGGGCTCTCGTGGTTGGCAGCACCGTGAGCGCTGACGGCGTTGCCGACAGTCGGGTCCACGGCGATAAACATTCGGATTGAAGGCCGGCAGGACGGGTGTCCGGCCGGCTGCAAAGGTGCAATCGATCAAGCAGTCTCGAGGGGCTTTTTGTGGGTGACCACTCGGCCTCCCTCCATCCTCACCAGTTGATCGGCGACGTCGAAGTAGCGGTCATCGTGGGAGATCACGATGATGGTCTTGCCCATCTGTTTCAGCTCCGGCAGCAGCTCGGTGTAGAAAATGCGCCGGAAGGCCGGGTCCTGATCGGCAGCCCATTCGTCGAACACCAGCACCGGACGCTCTTCCAGCCAGGCGTTGATCAGCGCCAGGCGTTTGCGCTGGCCGGTGGACAGATCGGTGGTGCTGAAAACACCGTCGTTAATGCTCACCTTGTGCGCAATCTCCAGGCGTTCCAGATAGCGGCTGGTGTCGGCCGGCACTTGTTTGTCGCCCTGTACCAGTTCATCGAACAGGTAGTAGTCGGCGAAGATCGTGGTGAACAGTTGGCGATAGTCATCGCGAGCCTGGGCATCGACCACCTGGCCATTGAGCAGGACTTCCCCGCGTTGTGGCGCATAGAGTCCCAGCAACAATTTGATCAGGGTGGTTTTACCGCCGCCGTTCTCGCCGACGATAAACACGATGTCACCCTGCGCGATGTCCAGATTGACCGGCCCCAGTTCAAACGCTGCGCTGCCCTGAACCGGCGGGAAGGCGTAATGCACGTTATGCAGTTGCAACTGCTGCACGGCGGTCTTGCTCGCGGGCGTCGACTCGCGCAGGAGCAAGTGCGGTTCCGGCGAGGAAAACTGTTCGGCCAGCTCGGCGATGCGTTTGAAGGCAATGTTCGCGCGACTGACCACCGGCAACGTGGTGACCAGATATTCCAGTGGGCCTTTCATGTACAGCAGCACCAGCACGAAACCGCTGAGCACCGCTTTATCGGTACCGAGCCAGAACGATTGCAGCGCCAGGGCCAGACCGATCACCACGAAAAACAGCATCGAGCCAAAGGTTTTCGCCACCACGAACGTGTTGATCGAGCGGATGTGCGTGTTGCAGATGTAATCCGCCGTGCCCTCGATGCGCTGGCTGAACATGCGTTGGCGGCGCGGGCGATGAATACGCAGTTCCTTGGCACCCGCAGCGATTGCGCTGTAGTGCTTCTGCAATTCGTCTTCGGCCTCGCGCGCCGCTTCGAAACCTTTGATGCCTTTGGCGCGGGCAATGTATTGCACGACGGTGCCGATCACGATCGCGATCAACAGCAGGGCAAACATCGGCAGGGACAGGTAGGCCAGGTAACCCAGGCAACCGAGGGTGACGGTGAAAGCGATCGCCAGCGGCGCGAAGGAAAACGCGAAATCACTGACGGTGTCGACATCATGGGTCAGCACCGGAATCAGGCGATGGCTGCGAAACCGTTCGATCTGCTCGATAGGCGCGAGCAGGACTTTTTCGCCGAGTGATTTACGCAGGCCGGCGATGATGTGCTGGCCGACGTGGTTGGTGCCGATGTCCGACAGAATCGAAGTCAGCAGTGCAAACGCGCAGAGGCCGGCAAATGTCAGCAGCACGCTGGCTGACGGAACACCGGTGCCGTTCAGGGCTTTGTTGATGGTCGCCAGCAGGGCAGTGACGCTGACGCCACCGAGCATGCCGAGCAGGATCGACAGCGCCACGACGACCCGGTAAGGCTTGAGCAGGCCGAGGACTTCACTGATGGCTCCGCGCGATTTTGTGGTCATGGAGGTTTCCGCTTCTAGTGCCGCTAACGGCATCGTTTCAAGGATTGGGCTGGTTAAAAGACGAAACCCGTGGGCGGCGATTTAGCCGACCACGGGTTTATCGAGGCTGAAGCGACGAGCGAGCGGCCAGCGCCGTCGTGGCGGCTGCCGGTGCAGCTGTCCTTACAGATCTCGCGCGACGCGAAAACCAATCCAGTCGCCGCGGGTGTCGCTGTAGGTGGCATTGCGATTGCCCGAGCGCGAGAACACCGGTGCTTCACCCCAGTCGTTGCCGCGGATGCGGCGAATCTTGCAGTCACCGGTCAACTCGGCGCTGCCATCACTCGGCGCGCCGACATAGTTTTCGTTGTAGCAGTCGGCGGTCCATTCGTAGATGTTGCCGTGCATGTCGTAGACGCCGAAGGCATTGGCCGGGAACTTGCCTGCCGGAGCGGTGAAGTTGTAGCCGTCGGCGGCGCCATAGGTGTTGGCGTGTTTGGCGATGCTGTATTCCTTGCCCTCATCGAAGGGGAACGGGAAAGGCCCGGTGCTACCGGCACGGGCGGCGTATTCACGCAGCGATTCGCTGACCAGTCGATACGATTTACCGGTTTTCTTCGACAGCCAGGCTACATAGGCCTCGGCCTCGGGAAAGTCCATGCACACCGCCGGATGCTTGTCGGTGTACTGCTTTTTCGGATCGCTGCCCGCGTAGTCGGGAATACCGGCCTTGCACGCGCGGCCCGGGCGTTTGTCGCCGTCGGGCATCTGATAGCCGGTGTCGGCGAGGTAGGCGTCCCATTGCCCTTTGAGCACCTGGAAACGACTGATGGCCAAGGGTTGGGCAAAGGTCACCGGGTGCATCGGACCTTCGTCCGGCTCGCGGCCGACTTCGTCCTCCGGGGTGCCCATGGTGAAGGTGCCGGTGGGCAGCACGACCATTTCCGGGCAGTCCTTGCAGTCCTTGAAGACTTTGCCCGGTTTGAGCGGTTCGGCCGCTTGCGCCAGCCCCGGCAAGGCACAACCGAGCAATGCGGCCAGACCGAGCGCGGGCAACGCTTTCAAGGAAAAATTACGCGGTTCACTACTGTTCATCATGACTCTCGATAACAGGTTGAAAGGAAACGTGGGAGCGTGGCGCCTACAGCTGTTTGGCCAGTAACGCCATCAAACGATCGATTTGCGCTTCGTCGTTGAGCAGGCCCGGTGCAGTACGAATCACCGGGCCCACGTCGCGGTTCACGGCGTCGGCGACCACGCGGTTCTGCATCAGGTACGCGGCGACTTTGTCGCTGTCCTGGCCCTTGACTCGAAAGAAGGTAAAACCGGCCGACAGTTGCGGACTCAGCGGGGTGACGAGTTCGATTTGCGGGTGTTCCAGCAGGCGCTTCTTCAGGTAGCTGTTGAGCGCGTGGATGCGCGCTTCGACCTCGGCCTTGCCCAGTTGCAGGTGCAGCTTGAAGGCTTCGTCCAGCGCCCAGCGATACTCGAAGGAGTGATAGCCACCGGGCGTCATGGTGGTGGAAAACGCTGTGGCCTCGGAGAAGGTCGGGGTGATCGGCGTCACGTATTTGACCTCCTCGAAACGGCTGCAGACGATGCCGGTGCCGCGCGGGCCAAACATCCACTTGTGGGTGCCGGCGATGAAGAAATCACAGTTCATCTGCGCGAAACTCAGGTTGTCGACGCCGAAACCGTGCACGCCGTCGACCACATAAATGATCCGCTCGGCATCGCTGCGGCCACGGTTGTGCTTGTCGACGATGGCGCCGATGTCACCGATCGGCAGCTTCACGCCGCTGCCCGAATGCACCCAGCACATGCCCAGCACACGGGTTTCCGGGCGGATGGCCGTGTCGATGGCGGCGAGGATTTCGGCTTTGGTCGCGGTCTGCGGATCCTTGAACAGACGGATCTTGCGCACCTGCGTGCCTTCACGTTCCTTGCGCAAGGCGAGGATGGTGTGGGTGGCATAGTGTTCGTGGGCGGTGGTGAGGATTTCCTGATCGGGGCGCACATGCACACCGCCGTAAATCATCGTCAGACCTTCAGTAGTGCTGCCGGTCAGGGCGATCTGTTTGGCCTTGGCTTGCAGGTATTGGCCGGCCCAGACTCGCACGTTTTCCTCGCGCTGCTCGATCACGCCGAGGTCCCAATCCATGGCCAGGCCGGGATTTTTGTCGAGGGCGGCGCGATGTCGTTCGATCGCTTCGCGCACGGGTTTCGGGTGCGAGGTGATCAGGAAGTTGGAAAAGTGCAGGTAGTCCGGATCCTGATCGAACAGTTGCTGCAACTGCGTCCATTTGTTGCGCGGTGCAGGTGCGGAGGCGGCAACCGCGGCGCTGGCAATAGTCGGCAGGCTGGCGCCCAGTGGCAACGCGGCGGCGAGCACCCCGGCCTGTTTCAGAAAATCACGACGATTACTCATGGCTGCGTCGTTCCCTGCGCGTTGGCCAGCGCCGGTTTCGCGGCTTTTTCGACCTGATCCCAGACGCGCAGGAAGTTGCCACCCCAGAGTTTGCCGATGTCGGCTTCGGAGTAACCGCGCGACAGCAGTTCAGCGGTGACATTGCGGATCTCGCCGACGTTCTCGAAACCTTTGACGCCGCCGCCTTCATTGAAGTCGGAGCTGATACCGACATGGTCGATGCCGATCTTGCGCACGGCGTATTCGATGGCGTCGCCGAAATCCTTGAGGCTGGCCTTCGGTTCGTCTTCGAGGATCGCGTAGAGGCGGCTGGCGTACAGGCCGAATTTCGTTTCGGACCAGGCCGCAATGATCGGGTCGCCCGGCATCAGCGCCATCGCCAGGTTCGGCAGTGGCGGCAGGCCGAACTCCTTGCGCAGCTCGTTGAGGCGATCCTGGGTCTTCTGGGTCAGCGGGCGCAGGTACTGCGAGAACGCGACGATCTGCACCACGCCGCCGCTGTTCTTTATCAACTGCATCTCTTTGTCGCTGAGGTTGCGTGGGATGTCGACCATCGCGCGCGGCGCCGAGTGCGAGGCAATCAGCGGCGTACGGCTCAACTGTGCGACTTGCTCAAGGGCCTTGGTCGACATCTGCGACACGTCGATGATCACGCCCAGATCATTGAGGCGCTTGACCGCCTGCTTGCCCAGATCGGAGAGACCGTCGAGGGCGTCCGGTGAGTCATTGAGGAATGGCAGTGGGCGAGACGAATCCGCCCAGTCGTTGTTGCCGATGTAGCTGAAGCCGAACATGCGCATGCCACGCGCTGTCCACAGGTCCAGCAGATTCAGATCATGGCCCAGTGGATAGGCGTTGAGCATGCTGATGAAAATCGCGAACTTGCCTTCGCCGTGCAGGCGGCGCATATCGTCCGGCGTGTAGGCGATCGCGACTTGATTGGGGTAGTCGCGAACCATGCCGGAGATGATCCGGTAACGGATTTCCTGCTGGTTGCGGGCTTCGTCGATGAAGCCGGCAGTCGGCTTGTGGGGGGCATCGGGGCCGTTCCACATTTCCGGCCAGCCGAAAATGGTCAGCGCCGCTCCAGACAAGCGACCGCGACTGGTTTTGGCCAGATCGAACTGGCCGGAGCCATCCTTGTCGGCTTCGTTACCGTTGGTGCCGAAGTTCTGCGTCAGGCTGACATGGCTGTCGAAAGAAAGCATGCGTTCGTGCAGTTCATCTGCCTGTTTCACAATCTTGGCGTCATAGCCAAGGTCGTCCTTGAACCAGTGCTGCCAAGCGGCAAAGCCTGCACCGGCGCTGATCGCCAGGGCTAAGGGCAGGCCGATGAATAAAGCCTTTTTCGAACGTGGTTTTGTCATTGCCATCTCAGTCGGGTTCGCCATCGAGGTGCAGGCGCAAAGCCTTTGCTATCTGGGAGGAACGAGTGGATGGCCGTGGAATTTAGGTTGCCAGGTTAAAAGATCGCAGCCTTCGGCAGCTCCTGCAGGGATATACATTCGATGCAGGAGCTGCCGAAGGCTGCGATCTTTTCAAACCCACATAAATTTACCCGCGCAACAAACGTTCTAGCTTGGATAAAGCCTGCTTCATGGCTGACACAGGTAGGGCAATGAAGATTTCTCGACGATGGTTCATGGCGGGCCTGGCGCTGACCGGCGCTGCCGTGCCGGCGGCTTATTTTGGGCATCGTGAATGGACGAAGCCGGATCCGACGATCACTCCGGGTGAAGCGTCTTTCGACGTCGCCGATCTCGCCGGGCAACGTTTGGCCAGTGCCTTGCGAGGCGTCTGGGATATTCGCTTCGAAGGCCGTGACGCAGGCCTTGAAGGGCTTCCGGCCCAGGGGCTGCAAGTGTTCCTCGACATCGGTCAGAAAGGTCGTGGCGTCTGTGGTTTCCTTGATACGCCGGAGCGTTTGCGCTCCGGCGAAACACCTCGTTACCGAATTCTTGGCGATCTGGCCGGTGCCGATGCGGCGAAACTGAGTTGGCGGCTGGTGGGTGCGCAAGGCCAGATCAACTATGAGCTGGAAATGATCCTCGATGAGGTCTGGGCTGATTTCGGCAACGCCGGCAAAGGCACCCTCAGCGGAAAAGCGATGCGTCTGGATCGCCCCCTGGCCTTGCCAGCACAGGACAATGGATTTGTCGCAGTCAAGCGACTGTTTCCCGAGGCGCGTGAACGGACACCGTTGAATCCGACGCTGCTGGCCTGGTTGATTTCCCCCGAGCACCGACTGTTCCACCAGTTGTGGCATGCCACGCGGGACAAGTGGCACACCTTGCCTGAAGACAAACGTGAAGCCTTGCGCGGCATCGGCTGGCAGCCCGGACCGCGTGACAAGGAGCGCGATGCCCGTGGGCCGCGCAAGGACCGCAACGGCTCCGGTGTGGATTTCTTCTTCATGCATCGGCACATGCTCGGCACGGCGCGTTCAATGCAGGACCTGCCATCGTGGCAATACTTTCCGCTGCCACAACCGGAATTGATCCGTGATCGCCCGGGCTTCGCCCGTTACTTCGACAACCATGACGGCACGGCGCTGCCGCCCGCATGGCTGGCGGACGGTGATGACGAGTACAGCAAGTGGGTCAGCGACATCAAGACGGCCGAGACCTACGAAAGCAACTTCCAGGTCTGGGAGTCGCAATACCGTGATCCGGTGTACCTGGCCAGACTCACGCTCGGTCAGTTCGGTTCCGAGGTTGAATTGGGGCTGCACGACTGGCTGCACATGCGTTGGGCGTCGGTGCCGCGTGATCCGTCCAACGGCCAGCCAGTGCCGTTTGCCCGCGATCAGGCCGATTTCGCGCCGCGCTGGTATGGCGCGGAAAACGACTTTCTGGGCGATCCCTTTTCGTCTCACGTCAACCCGGCGTTCTGGCATTTCCATGGCTGGATCGACGATCGCATTGAGGACTGGTTCCGCGCCCACGAGCGCTTCCATCCGGGTGAAGTCACTCGCAAGGTGGTCAATGGTGTGCAGTGGTTTGCACCGGGACGCTGGAACGAAGTCGATGATCCCTGGCTAGGGCCAGTCACCCATGGTTGCAGCACCACACCGGGGTTGCAGGCGGGCAAGACGGTGGAGATGGACCCGGAGACCATGAAGCTGGCGCTGCGCATCACCTTCCTCAATGACGAGAAGAAACTCGCCGGGCTGTTCCGCCGCGTGCCGCCACGGCCGTGGTATGCGCGCAATCTGAAGGCCAAACAGACTCAGGCCTGATTACCGCGTCAACTTCTTCGCGAGCAGGCTCGCTCCCACAGGTTGGCCGCATCCCACCAGTTGAAATGTGATCTCTTGTGGGAGCGAGCCTGCTCGCGAAAGCGCTTGGCCGGGCTGCGCGATTACAGTGCCTGCCACCCGCCGCCCAATGCCTTGTACAAGGCAATGCTCGCCTGCATTCGCGACAGCCGCAGTTGCACGTTCTGATCCTGCGCCGCATACAGCGTGCGCTGGGTTTCCAGTACGGTCAGCAAATCCTCGGCGCCGGCCTGATAACGGCTCTGGGCGATGTTGAAGGCGGTTTGCGCCTGGTTCAGTTCTTCGCTCTGCCACTGCCGTTGTTGATCAAGTCCACGGATGCTGTTGAGGGCTTTTTCGACGTCGGCGAAACCGTTGATGATGGCGCCGCGATAAGTTTCCAGCAGCTCCTCCTGACGAGCCGTCGCTTTGTCGCGTTCGGCACCCAATCGACCATTGTTGAAGATCGGTGCGATCAGCCCGGCGGTGAGGTTGTAGAACGGACTGCGCAACAGGTCATCCGCCTGGTTGGCGCCGGAGCCGATGCTCGCGCCTAGAGTGATTTTCGGCAGCATCGCCGCCCGTGCCACCGTGACGTTCGCCTGAGCTGCTGCCAATTGCGCTTCGGCACGGGCGATGTCCGGACGCCGGGTCAGCAGTTCGCTGGGCACGCCGGCGGATATTGGCGGCCATTGCAACTGGTCGAAGGACTCGTGGCTGGCCGGCAGGTCTTGCACCGGGCGGCCGAGCAGTGCGGCCAGAGCGATCTGCGCGTCTCGGGCCTGTTGCTGGACGGTCGGCAGTTGGCGTTGCTGCGCGGCCACCAGGCTTTTTTGTTGCGCCAGCTCCAGCGCGGTGGCGGAGCCGGCGTTGTAGCGTGTCTGTACCAATTGCAGAACGTTTTGCGCGTTGGCCAGATTAAGCTCGGCAATGCGACTCTGTTCCTGCAGTGACAACACCTGGGTGTAGCTGTTGGCGACGCCACTGAGCAACGTCAGCTCGACGGTGGCGCGATCGAACTCGCTGGCTTGCAGGCTGAATTGTGCGCTGTCGCGCGATGCGCGCTTACCGCCCCAGAAGTCGATTTCGTAACTGGCGCTGAGGCCGACGTCGAAGTAGTCCACCGCCCTGTTACTGCTGTCGGCATCCAGTTGACGATAGCCCTCGCCACGCAACAGCTTCTGCCGATTGGCATTGCCGGTGCCTTGTATTTCCGGCAGCTGCGAACCGCCGGCAATCACCGTGTCGGCACGCGCCTGACGGACGCGAGCGATGGCCGCGGCCAGGTCATAACTGCCGACCTGGGCCTGTTCGATCAGTTGATTGAGTTGCGGGCTGGCGAAGCGCGTCCACCAGCGCAGGGCATCGCGTTCGGCGCTGGTGCTCTGCGGCGATTGCCAGGCGGCCGGCGGCACGATGCCGCTGTCCGGGGGTTGTGGGGTACTGCCGCAAGCGCTGAGTATCAGGCAGACGGTCAACAGACTGAGGCGCGGTTTCATAGAGCGATCATTCACTGGTAAGGGCCGTGACCGGGTCGAGTCGGGCAGCTTTGCGGGCCGGCATGAAGCCGAAGACAACACCGGTGACCAAGGCGCAACCAAAAGCGCCGAGTACCGCCATCAATGAGAACGCCACCGCGACTTCACTGAGAATCAGCACGCCGCCAATGATCAGCGCCAGGGCGATGCCGGCGATGCCGCCGACCACCGAGAGCATCACCGCTTCAGTGAGAAACTGGCGCAGGATGTCGCGCTGGCGGGCGCCGGTGGCCATGCGGATGCCGATCTCGCGAGTGCGTTCGCGAACGGTCATGAGCATGATGTTCATCACGCCGATGCCGCCTACCAGCAACGAGATCGCCGCAATCGAGCCGAGCATCAGCGACAGGGTGTTTTGCGTGCGCGCTTCGGCCTGGATCATCGCCGCGTTGTTGGTCAGTTCGAAATCCTTCTTGCCGTTGTGCAGGTTCAGCATCAGTTGTTCGATGGCGTGTTCGCTGTCCTTGACCTTGCGCGCGTCGGCGGCAGCGATGGCCACGTACTCTGGATTGCGCGTGCCGAACAGTCTTACGCTGGCGGCGGAGTAGGGCACGGCGATGCGGTTGTCACTGTCGGAATCGCCGGAACTGGCGCCTTTTTCCGCCAATACCCCGACCACCTGAAACGGCACGTTCTCGATCAGAATGTACTGGCCAATCGGGTTGGCAACGTCTTTGAGGAGTTTGGTCCGCACCTTGTGGCCAATCACCGCAACGGCTGCTGCGTTCTGTTCATCGGCCTCAGTGAAGTAACTGCCCTGAACCACTGGCCAGTTGAAGATCGCCGGGAAGTTGGTGTCATTGCCGCCGACGTAACTCAGGTGGTCGGCATTGCCGAAGCGCACACCGGCCTCGGCCCCATTCACCGGCATGATCCGCTGTACTTGGGGCAGGCTCGCCAGGGCATGCACATCGTCGAGGGTGATGATGCCCGGTGGCGTTCGCGGGTTGGGCGCCGAGCCGCTGAGATAAATGATGTTCGAGCCGAACGCGCCCATCTGCGCCATGACCTGACGCTTGCTGCCTTCGCCGACCGCAAGCATCACCACCACCGAGGCTACGCCGATGATGATGCCGAGCAGGGTCAGCGCGGTGCGGAAGCGGTTGATCCACATCACCCTCCACGCCGCGTGCAGGGCGTCCACCAGTTCGCCTTTCCAGGCCCCGGGAGCTTCGGCGCCTTCGCTCAAGCGCTTGCGCAGATCCACCGCTTGCAGGGCGCCGGGATTGGCGCTGGTCTGGGCGTCAGGATTGTTTCTGGCGCTATCGCTGATGATCAAGCCATCGCTGATTTCGATGATGCGCTTGGCCCGCGCCGCCACTTCGCGGTCGTGGGTGATGAGAATGACCACATGGCCCTGGCTCGCCAGTTCATCGAGCAGCGCCATGACTTCCTTGCCGCTGTGGCTGTCGAGGGCGCCGGTCGGTTCGTCAGCGAGGATGATGTGGCCGCCATTCATCAGTGCGCGGGCAATCGACACGCGTTGTTGCTGGCCTCCGGACAGTTGATGCGGGCGGTTGCCGGTGCGCGCGGCCAGACCGAGGCGGTCGAGCAGGGCGGCGGCGCGGGCATGCCGTTCGGCGGCGGGGGTGCCGGCGTAGATGGCCGGCATCTCGACGTTTTCCTGGGCCGAGCCGGACGGAATCAGGTGATAGCCCTGGAACACGAAACCGAAGGCTTCGCGCCGCAGCCAGGCGAGTTCATCGCTGTCGAGGCCGGCGACGTTTTCCCCGGCAAAACGGTATTCACCGTTTGTCGGTCGGTCGAGGCAGCCAAGAATGTTCATCAATGTTGATTTGCCGGAGCCGGACGCCCCCACAATCGCCACGAATTCGCCGGCGTGAATCGACAGGTCGATGCCGCGCAACACGTGAACTTCGGGAGCGTCACCGCCGCCGTAGGATTTGCGGATGTCCTGCAGTTCGATCAGAGGCGTTTGCATTCAACCTCCGCTGCCGTCGGCCGGGCCGATCAACAAGTGATCGCCTTCGTTCAAGCCCTCGACAATCTGCACTCTAAGACGGTCGCTGATGCCGGTGCGTACTTCGCGGGACTGAATCTCGCCATTGGCGGTGATGACCTGCGCGGTCTGCCGATTGGCCACGGCGCTGCCTTGCAGGGCGGCGACCGGTGCGGTGAGCACGTTTTTCGCCTGGTCAGCGACGAAGAACACTTGCGTGGTCATCTCTGCCATCAAGGCGTTGTCGGCGTTATCGACGTCCAGCAGCACGGTGTACAGCACCACGCGCGCGCTGCCGCTTTTACTTGAGCTGGCCGGGCTGCCACCGCCTTGACTGGTCTGGTCCAGCGGCTTGGGTGGCACCGGCAGAATTTGCCGAACGGTGCTGCTCCAGCGCCGATTACCCCCGCTGAGCGTGGTGAAGTAAGCGGTCATGCCCGGTTTGACATGGCCGATATCGGCCTCGGAAACCTCGGCCCAGACCGTCATCGGCGAAAGTTTGGCGATGCGCAGAATCAGTGGCGTCTGTTGCTGGGCATTGAGTGTCTGGCCTTCGCGGGCATCGAGTGCGACCACGGTGCCTTCCATCGGCGCATAGATGCGTGTGTAGCCGAGCTCGGCCTGATCACTGCGCAGGCTGGCCTCGGCTTGGCGGATCTGGGCGCGGAACATGTCGATACGCGCCTGGGTGGCCTTGAGTTCGGCGCGGGCTGTCTGCACGTCTTCTTCACGGGTGGCGCCGCCAGCCGCGAGGTTCTGCTGGCGCTGGTACTTCTGCCGCGCCAGTTCGTGCTGGGCCTGTTGTTCTTGCAACTGCGCCTTGAGGTTTTCGATGGAGAACTGGCTGGCGTCGAGCTTGGCCTTTTGCGTGGACGGATCGATTTCCACAAGCAATTGGCCTTGCTTGACCACGTCGCCGACTTCCACATGGATTTTGCGGATTTGCCCGGAAGCCTGGGCGCCGACGTCCACATAGCGCCTGGGCTGTAACGTGCCCAGCGCGGTGACGCTGCTTTCAATGTCGCCGCGACTGACTGGTACGGTGGCGAACTTGTCCCGGCCGGGGGGCAATATCTGCCAGGCGGCTACGGCGACAACGGGAATCAGACAAAGGGCTGCGAGCAGGGCGCGTCGGGCGGGGCGGGGACGTTTCATGCAGGGTTCCGGCCAGTGAAAATCGACCCGTCATCCAGCCGGCACCGCACGCGGGCCACGACCGAACGCTGACGCAGGAGGCGACAGATACGGGGAACTGTCCTTTAAACGAGAGACGCGATGGGTAATTTAAGCGCTGCAAAACGCGGTAACAGGTATAGCGGGCAACAATTTGTCGGGCAAATCGAAACAGCGCTTTAAATCTATATGAGAATTACTATAAATTACGCATCTGAAATTGCCACCATCCTGCCATTGTCGTTTTGACCATCGCGGATCTGGCTCAAGGATCGAAACCGCACCGCAGCGGTCGGGAGTCATGTTGGAGAACTACTATCGCGAGCTGGTGTGTTTCCTTAACGCCAGGCTGGGCAACCGTCAGGTGGCCGAAGATGTGGTGCATGACGCTTATGTGCGGGTGCTGGAGCGTTCCAGCGATACGCCGATCGAACAACCGCGGGCTTTCCTTTATCGCACGGCATTGAACCTGGTCATCGATGATCATCGGCGCAACGCCTTGCGGCAGGCCGAGCCGCTTGACGTGCTGGACAGCGAAGAGCGTTATTTCACCCCGTCGCCCCATGGCACACTTGATCACGGTCAACGTCTGGCGATGCTTCAGCGCGCACTGGCAGAATTGTCACCGCTGTGCCGCGAAAGTTTTTTGCTGCGCAAGATCGAAGGTCTGTCCCATAACGAAATCGCCGAGAGCCTGGGGATTTCCAAAGCGCTGGTGGAGAAACACATCGTCAATGCCATGAAACATTGCCGGGTGCGGATCAAACAATGGGACGCCCATTGATCCTTCCTCAGTAAATTTTTTTTCACCGTCCTCGTTCCTACTCAACAGACGATCTGCTGTCCTGCTTCGGGCCGGTCAGGTCACCCAGGCTTTATCCCCACGGTTGAGGGGTTCATCCAGAGGACACTGGAAATGACACAGGCAATTGCATCGCCCATCGTTCACGACCTGATCGGCGTCGGTTTCGGCCCTTCGAACCTGGCGCTGGCCATCGCTCTGCAAGAGCGCGGCCCGATCCAGGGCGAGCTGGATGTGCTGTTCCTCGACAAGCAGGCCAACTACAGCTGGCACGGCAACACCCTGTCGACGCAAAGCGAGTTGCAGATTTCCTTCCTCAAGGATCTGGTGACCCTGCGCAATCCGACCAGCCCGTACTCGTTCGTCAACTATCTGAAGGATCACGGCCGTCTGGTCGACTTCATCAACCTCGGCACCTTCTATCCGTGCCGCATGGAGTACAACGATTACCTGCGCTGGGTCGCCGGCAAGTTCACCGCGCAGAGCCGTTACGGTGAGGAAGTGCTGACCATCGAACCGGTGCTGCACAACCATCAGGTTGAAGCGCTGCGCGTGATTTCCCGTGGCAGCGACGGCCTGCAACATGTGCGCACCACCCGTTCGGTGGTGGTCAGCGCCGGCGGCACGCCGCGTATTCCTGAGGCGTTCAAAGCGCTGAAGGGTGACACTCGCGTGTTCCACCACTCACAGTACTTGTCGCAAATGGCCAAACAGCCGTGCGTGAACAATCAGCCGATGAGCATTGCGATCATCGGTGGCGGGCAGAGTGCGGCGGAAGCCTTCATCGACCTGAATGATTCGTTCCCGTCGGTACAGGTCGACATGATCCTGCGCGGCTCGGCACTGAAGCCTGCGGACGACAGCCCGTTCGTCAACGAAGTGTTCTCGCCGGAATTCACCGACCTGGTGTTCCAGCAAAACAGCGCTGAGCGTGAGCGTCTGGTCAACGAGTACCACAACACCAACTATTCGGTGGTCGACATCGACCTGATCGAACGCATCTACGGCATTTTCTATCGCCAGAAGGTTTCCGGGATCGCCCGTCACGCATTCCGCACCCTGACCACCGTGGAAAAAGCCACCGCCACCGAAAACGGTATCGAACTGGCCGTGCGCAACAGCGCCACCGGCGAAGTCACCGTGCGCAATTACGACGCTGTTGTTCTGGCCACCGGTTACGAACGGCAGATGCACCGCAAACTGCTGGCGCCGCTGGAAGAATACCTGGGCGACTTCGAGGTTGATCGCAACTACAAACTGATCACCGACGAGCGCTGCAAGGCCGGCATCTACATGCAGGGCTTCTGCCAGGCCAGCCATGGTCTGAGCGATACGCTGCTGTCGGTGTTGCCGATTCGCGCGGACGAGATTGCCGGCTCGCTGTACGAGCATGGCAAGAACCGTGGGCATCGGTCGATGGCGGATCTGCTGTTGGCGACTGCCAGCTGATTTTTTAGCGCCTCACATACCGCTTTCGCGAGCAGGCTCGCTCCCACAATGGTTCTGTGTACGCAGGACAAAATGTGGGAGCGAGCCTGCTCGCGAAGGGGCCATTGAAATCACCGCAAAATCCGAATCCTGAACCCTTCCTGAACATCCCCCCACATTCCCCGACTCACTGCCTTTTGCGGGTTTACTCTCCAATCATCGGAGCGTAAGCTTCGCGCGTTTTCATCAATAGCGGAGACCCACAGTGGGTACTTGTTCGAGTGACAGTTGTCGGCCGGTCTCGGTAACCGGCAGATTCTCGGCAAGATAACGCGCAGACTTTCTCTGTCGTTGTCTCGCCGTAAAAGCGAGCAGCGGCATCCCGTGCATGACCCGTCCTGGGCCATGTCTCGACGTCCTTCTCATCGACGCTGAACAGAGCGTGATTTCGACTTCACTGTCGAGATCGCAGCCCTATCGACACGCCTGTCTTTTCTGACCGGCGCGCCAGGCCTTGCCGTGCCGGTTTTTCCGGCGGACGAGGCGCGGCCGTACCTGCTCGACGGTTTCCCGGCTGACCATAGGGGCAACAGCCATGAAACTTACGCTCAAGGAATTCTTCGCAGGTTTTCTGCGGACCCGCCACATCGCCCGGCACTTCCGTCGCCTGGCGCTGCTGGAATCGATCAACGACACCACGGTCAGCCGTGAAGTCCCACCCACGCTGGCCAACACCCTGGTCGATGCCGCGCAGTGCGACAGCGGTGTGTTGCTGTCTTCACTGGGCACGCATGCCGATGGCCTGACCGATTTCGAAGTCGATGCGCTGCGTGCGCAATACGGCCTCAACGAAGTCGAACACGAGCAGCCGCTGCCATGGTGGACGCACCTGTGGCACTGCTACAAAAACCCCTTCAACCTGCTGCTGACCCTGTTGGCGGTGATCTCGTGGCTGACCGAAGACCTCAAGGCTGCCGTGGTGATTTTCTCCATGGTCGTGCTGTCGACGCTGCTGCGCTTCTGGCAGGAAAGCAAATCCAACCAGGCCGCCGATGCGCTGAAAGCCATGGTCAGCAACACCGCCACGGTGATGCGCCGTGACGCGCCACGCAGCGAATTGCCGATCAAGCAATTGGTGCCGGGCGATCTGATTGTGCTTTCGGCCGGTGACATGATTCCTGCCGATTGCCGCGTGCTCAGCGCCAAGGATCTGTTCGTCAGCCAGGCGGCGATGACCGGCGAATCGATGCCGGTGGAGAAGTTTCCGCGTCAGGCTGATCGCGACACGCGTAATCCACTGGAGCTGGACAACATCCTGTTCATGGGCACCAACGTCGTCTCCGGCACCGCTGTAGCGGTGATTCTCACCACCGGCAACAGCACTTATTTCGGTGCGCTGGCCCAGCGTGTTGGCGCAACTGATCGCGCGGTCACTTCGTTCCAGCAAGGCGTGAATAAAGTCAGCTGGCTGTTGATCCGCTTCATGTTCGTGATGGCGCCGCTGGTGCTGTTCATCAACGGTTTCACCAAGGGTGACTGGACTGAGGCGCTGCTGTTCGCGCTGTCGATTGCGGTCGGCCTGACCCCGGAAATGCTGCCGATGATCGTCACCTCGACGCTGGCCAAAGGCGCGGTGTTTCTGTCGCGCAAAAAAGTCATCGTCAAACGCCTCGATGCGATCCAGAACTTCGGCGCCATGGACGTGCTCTGCACCGACAAGACCGGCACACTGACTCAGGACAAGATTTTCCTCGCGCGTAATGTCGACGTCTGGGGTGAAGACTCCGATGACGTGCTGGAAATGGCTTACCTCAACAGCTACTACCAGACCGGCCTGAAAAACCTGCTGGATGTTGCGGTACTGGAACACGTGGAAATCCACCGTGAACTGAAAGTCGGCACGGCGTTTCGCAAGGTCGATGAGATCCCGTTCGACTTCAACCGTCGGCGCATGTCGGTGGTGGTCGAAGGGCGTGGCCAGCCACATCAACTGATCTGCAAAGGCGCCGTGGAAGAAGTCCTGGCGGTGTGCAGCCGCGTGCGTCACGGCGAGGTCGATGAAGCCTTGAGCGATGAATTGCTGACCCGGATTCGTCAGGTCACCGCAGCATTCAACGCTGAAGGCTTGCGCGTGGTGGCGGTGGCTGCCCGCTCGATGCCGGAAGGTCGAGAAGTTTATAGCCTGGCCGATGAGCAGGAACTGACGCTGATTGGTTATGTGGCGTTCCTCGATCCACCGAAGGAAAGCACCGCACCAGCGCTCAAGGCCTTGGCCGAACACGGTGTGGCAGTGAAGGTGCTGACCGGTGACAACGAACTGGTCACCGCGAAAATCTGCCGCGAAGTCGGCCTGGCGCAACAGGGCCTGTTGCTGGGCAATGACGTTGAGCGCATGAGCGATGCCGAACTGGCCGTGGCCGTAGAGACCACCAATGTGTTCGCAAAACTGACGCCGTCACACAAGGAGCGCATCGTGCGCATCCTCAAAGGCAATGGCCACGTGGTCGGCTTCATGGGCGACGGCATCAACGATGCGCCAGCGCTGCGTACCGCTGACATCGGTATTTCGGTGGACAGTGCGGTGGACATCGCCAAGGAAGCGGCCGACATCATCCTCCTCGAAAAGAGCTTGATGGTGCTGGAGGAGGGCGTGCTCGAAGGGCGTCGCACCTTCGCCAACATGCTCAAGTACATCAAGATGACCGCCAGTTCCAACTTCGGCAACGTGTTCTCGGTGCTGGTCGCCAGTGCGTTCATTCCATTCCTGCCAATGCTGCCGATGCATCTGCTGGTGCAAAACCTGCTCTACGACATTTCGCAGATTGCCATTCCGTTCGATAACGTCGACGAGGAGATGCTGAAAAAACCACAACGCTGGCAGCCGGGCGACGTCGGGCGCTTCATGCTGTTCTTCGGTCCGATCAGTTCGATCTTTGACATCACCACGTTCGCCTTGATGTGGTACGTATTCGATGCCAACACCCCGGATCACCAGACCCTGTTCCAGTCAGGCTGGTTCGTGGTCGGGTTGCTGACCCAGACGCTGATCGTGCACATGATCCGCACGCCGAAGATTCCGTTCCTGCAAAGCCGAGCAGCGATGCCGCTGCTGGTCATGACCGGGATCATCATGGCGGTCGGCATCTTCCTGCCGATGGGGCCGCTGGCGCACTACTTCAAATTGCAGGCGCTGCCGTCGCTGTACTTCGTGTTCCTGCCGGTGATTCTGCTGGCGTACATGGCGCTGACCCAGGCCGTGAAAGGTTTCTACATCCGCCGGTTCGGCTGGCAATAACAGCACGGCCAACACCGTTCCCCTGTGGGAGCGAGACTGCTCGCGAAGGCGTTTTTTCAGCCACAGCTGTAGTGGCTGACACTCCGCTTTCGCGAGCAGGCTCGCTCCCACAGGGGGAATTTGTGTTCTCAAGGATTTCATCATGCAAGCCATCAACAACCTCAACCTCGATTCGCTGCTCGACACCCTCGTCAGCCTCAGCGCCGCGTTCATTCTCGGTGGTCTGATCGGCTTCGAGCGCCAGTACCGGCAACGCACCGCCGGCCTGCGCACCAATGTGCTGGTCGCCGTCGGTGCAGCGATTTTCGTCGACATGGCCAACCGTCTCGCCGGCGCTGAAGGCGCGGTGCGCGTGGTTGCCTACGTGGTGTCCGGCATCGGTTTTCTCGGCGCCGGGGTGATCATGCGCGAAGAAGGCAACGTGCGCGGCCTCAACACCGCCGCAACCCTGTGGACTTCGGCGGCGGTTGGCGCCTGTGCCGGGGCCGATCTGCTCGCCGAAGCCGTACTCGGCACGCTATTCATTCTGGCCGCCAACACTTTGCTGCGGCCGATCGTCAACAACATCAACCGCCAGCCGCTGGACGTGGTTTCGGCGGAAGTCACCAATATCGTCTATGTCATCGCCCGCCGCTCGCAGCAGACCGCCGTGTTCGCTTTGCTTGAAGCAGAGCTTGAGCGCAGCAACTACCCAGCCAGCGACGTCGATGTGCATGCGTTCGGCGCCGATGAAATCGAGATCGAAGCGACGCTGGCGACGACGTCGGTCGATGGTGATGAACTGGATGCACTGGTGGCGCGGATTGCGACGTCGGCGTTGGTGGTGCAGGCGTTCTGGAGTCCGAGTACCACCGAATGAACCGCGCTCGTCCGTTCAGTAGCAACGCCACATCCGGTCATGCCGGGTGTGGCTTTTTTGCTTGCTCTCGGCTGTTCTCCATTCATTTTTAAGATTCGTCCTACAGGCGTCACGGCACCTTTTGATTAGCCTTGTCATTCACGTGATGAGCGTGATTTTCCTGGGCTGTGAAAGACTATGTCCTACAAACGCTGGCGAATCCTTATTGCCGACGAGCAACGGGCGCTGCATGTGCGAATAAGCAAATGCCTCAACGAACTCGGCTGTCGCGGCAACGTGTCGGTGTATTCGTTTCGTGAGCTGCTGGGTGCGACGCATTACTCGTCCGATCCGTTTGAGCACTATGACCTGCTGATCATCGGCGCTGAGCTGATGGCGGTCGGTGGAGTCGATCCTTTGCGTTTTTTTCAATGCAACCTGCAGATTCGTCATGCCGTTATTTATGACAAACGTCGCGGCGAGGTGTGCACACAGGCGATATGCAGCACTGATCGACGCTATTTGACCCTGATCCGAACACCGGATCGGCAGACACTCGGCCCTTTGATCGCTGACCTGGCGACAGCACAGTGATGGGCATGACTCGGATGAGTAACCTTTTTTTTCGGATTATTCCTACAGAACCTGCCACGCAGCTTGCGTAGTCTTGCCGCACCCAGAAACCCTGACACCGGGAGATCGATCATGATCAATAAAGCCCTGCGCATCCTGATCGCAGACCCTCAGCATTTTCACCGGATGAAAATCGAGCGACTGTTCAACGGCCTCAATTATTACCGCATTGCTCCGGTGCAGAACCTTACCGAGCTGCTGACTCTGGTGGACTACGGTTGCGAGCCTTTCGATGTGGTGGTCATCAACGCCGAACTCGCTGCAGGCTCGCTGGATCTGACGGGTTTTTTCCTCGATAACCCGCAGGTTCGTCAGGCGTTGATCTACAACGAGCAAACGGCGCCGTTGCAACTGTCCTCCGGCTTCGCTCAGGAAAATGTCCAGATCAGCCATTTGTCACTGCCATCAAAACAGTCGATCGACCAGTTGATGGCGCTGGTCGACGCTCCGGCACGGGCACAGACGTTATCAGCCCCCAGGGTAAATCCGTTGGTGCAGAGCGCTGCGCGTGCATAGAAAATCATTTCCTGCAACTGTCAGATCTGACAGGTGATTTGCGCGCCGTTACGTGTAACAGTCCCTGCGCAGCCACTGAGTCCGGAGCAGCCCCAATCGGTGGCCTGTTCGTCAGACTTTGCATCGGGAGTGGCCATGAAGTCAGCGCTTGTCGTCGATGATCATCCGGTGGTGCGCGCCGCCATCCGAATCGTGTTGCAAGGCGAAGGATTCAAGCGGATATACGAGGCGTCCCAAGGCAACGAGGTGGTGTCGCTTATTCGTGAGCACGCGCCCCAACTGGTGATACTTGATCTGAATTTGCCAGTACTTGATGGACTCGACGTTCTGGAGCGGATAAGGGTCAATTATCCGCGATGCCGAGTGCTGGTTTTCAGTACACACGAACCCATGTTCTATCAGGAGCGCTGTGTGCGTGCCGGAGCCATGGCCTACGTGACCAAAACCAATCAACTGGAACAGTTGCGCAATGCCATTCAGGCAGTCGTTTCGGGACATACCTATTTTTCCGTGCTTCCGGACTACCTCAGCACGCTGAATGCCGTGCAAACCACCGAAAAACAGATGATCGATCAGCTCTCTGATCGTGAGTTGACTATTTTCGTGCAACTGGCGCGGGGCAAATCGAACAAGGCGATTGCCGAGGACATGCACCTGAGCCACAAAACCGTCAGCACCTATAAAACCCGTCTGATGAAAAAACTCGGGGTTTACTCATTGGTGCTCTTGCGCGAATTCGCCAAGCGCAATCATGTGATCTGAGTAATCGCACATGCGGCAGGGATGCTGGATTGTCTGCCTGTGGTTGAGCCTGATCGCCAGTAGTTGGGCGGGTGACGCGCCGCAGGTGCTGCAGGTACTGACCCGTACCGGCCTGGCAAACGTCCAGCTGCGGCTGGACGAGCAGGACCGCCAATGGCTGCGTCAGCACCCGGTGCTACGCATGGGTATTTCCGGTCCGGATTACCCACCGTTCGAGATCACCCGCAATCAACAGGAACTCGAAGGGCTCACCGCCGATTATGCTGATCTGCTGGCGCAGTTGCTCGGCACACGCATTGAAGTCCGGCGCTTTGCCAACCGCGATGCGGTGATGGCGGCACTCAAGCGTGGTGACCTCGATCTGCTGGGAACCTCGAACAATTTTGAAGCCGCCGACCCGGATTTCATCCTGTCCCGCGCTTACGCCGAAGATCAGCCGATGCTGGTAACTCGCCTCGATGAAAAGCTGCCGGCAGATCTTGCCGGCAAGCGCGTGGCCATGGTCGAGGATTATTTGCCACTGGCGAATGTGCAGGGGTTTTATCCCTATGCCAGTGTGCAGCGTTACCCTTCGGCGATGGATGCGCTCGGTGCGGTGGCCTTCGGCGCGGATGATGTGTATCTGGGCGACTTCATCAGTGCCAACTACCTGATCAACACCAATTATCGCAACGACCTGCAATTGGCCGGCCCGTCGGGGCTGGACGCCAATTCGTTCGCTTTTGCCTTGTTGCGCAGCGATGTACGCCTCAAGCGCATCGTCGACAAGGTGTTGACCGCCATTCCCATGGAGCATCGCCAACGCATCGAGCAGCGCTGGAGCGTCGGCCTTGCCGAGATGGCTGAACAATCACGGGTACAACTCAGTGCCAGTGAGCAGGCCTGGCTGGACCAGCATCCACGGGTGCGGGTCGGTGCCATCGACGATTTTGCGCCGCTGACTTTTTTTGATGCCGACGGCCGCTTCAACGGGTTGTCCGCGCAGTTGCTGAGTGTGATCAGCCAGCGCAGCGGATTGAATTTTGAAATCGTGCGCGGTGTGTCGCTCGATCGGCAGATCGAACAACTCAAGGCCGGTGAGCTGGATGTGTTGCCAGTGGTGACGCCGAGCAGCGAGCGCGAAACCGAACTGCAATTTACTCGCGCCTATCTGAACAATCCGTTTGTGCTGGTCAGTGCAATCACCGCGCAGGGGCCGCTCAACCTTGATGACCTGGCCGGTAAACGGCTGGCGATTTATCGCGGCCACCCGTTGCGCGGATATCTATTGGAACGCGTGCCGGGCATCCGTCTGATCGAAGTCAAAAGCCCTGCCGAAGGCATGGCGCTGATTGCCAAGGGGCAAGTCGACGCCACGGTGAGTTCGTTGCTGGTGGCGCGCTTTCTGATCGCCCGGCACTACCGCGAACGTCTGCGCATTACCGGCACGGTCGGCGATCAACCGGCGCGCATTGCGCTGGCGACCGCACCGCAAATGCCCGCACTGCATTCGATCCTGAACAAGGCGTTGTTGAGCATCGCCCCACAACAGATGGACGAGTTGGTTGAACGCTGGAGCCACGATGTGGTGGTGGATGACAGTTACTGGTTACAACATCGCCGCGAGATTCTCCTCGGCTTTGCCGGTGCGGCGGTCTTGCTGGCACTCGCGCTGGCCTGGATCGTTTTTCAGCGCCAGCAGATCCGCCGACGCCAGCAATGGTTGCAGCAATTGCAGGAAGCCAAGGACGCAGCAGACGATGCGAATCGGGCGAAAACCACGTTTCTGGCGACCATGAGCCATGAAATCCGTACACCGATGAATGCCTTGATCGGCATGCTCGAACTGGCCCTCAAGCGCGCAGAAGAAGGCGTGACCGATCGTCTGGCGATTCAGGTGGCGTCCAATGCCGGGCAACAATTGCTGGCGCTGATCGGCGACATTCTCGACATCGCACGGATCGAGACCGGGCACCTGTCACTCGCGCCCGAACGCGCCAACCTGCGCGAACTGGTGGCGTCAGTGTGTCGGGTGTTTGAAGGGCTGGCGCGGCAGAAGCGCTTGTTGTGGCACATCGAACTGGATCCCCGCAGCAACGTTGATGTGCTGATTGATCCGACGCGGTTCAAACAAGTGCTATCGAATCTGCTGAGCAATGCAATCAAGTTCACTGAAGAAGGCGAGGTCAGTCTGCGGCTGGTGGTGAGCGCAGCGGTGACAGAAACACTGGCCGTGAAAGTGCGGATCGAGGACAGCGGGGTCGGGATCAGCCACGACGATCGGCGGCGCTTGTTCAGCCCGTTCGTGCAGGCGAGCAATCACTCGCAATCGGCACGCAGCGGCTCCGGGCTGGGCCTGGTCATCAGTCGCAGCCTCTGCGAAATGATGGGCGGCACGCTGCGGCTCGACAGTGCGCCGGGCGAGGGAACGCAAGTCGAAGTCAGTCTCGAACTGCCGCTGTTGGCCGCCCTCGCTCAGACCCCGGCACCCCCGCAAGCCGTCGTTGCTGCTGCGTGTTCTCTGAGTGTGCTGGTGGTGGACGATCATCCGGTGAACCGTCTGCTGCTGTGCTGGCAGTTGAGTCAACTCGGCCATCGCACGGTCGACACCGAAAACGGCGATGAAGGCCTTGAGCGCTGGCGCACGCAAGTGTTCGATGTGGTGATCACCGATTGCAATATGCCGAGGCGCAACGGTTATCAACTGGCGCAGGCCATTCGTGAAGAAGAAGCGATTGCCGGGCGCAAGCCTTGCCTGATTCTTGGCTTTACCGCCAACGCGCAGGCCGAGGAACGGACGCGCTGCCTGAAGGCTGGCATGGACGAGTGCCTGTTCAAACCGATCCGCTTGCACGATCTGGCGCAGGCATTGACGGCGGCCAGTCATTGCGACATCGCGGCGGCCTCCAGCGCGGCGCCAGCATTGGCGGAGATCGATCTGAGCACCCTGGAGCAAATGGCCGGGAATGATCGTGGCTTGATCGAGCATTTACGCAAGGAGGTGCTCAACAGCTTGCACCTCGATCTGCAACGTCTGGATCTGTTGCAGCAAGGCCAGGATCGCGCGGGGCTTCGCGAACTGGCTCATCACATCAAGGGTGGGGCGCAGATGGTCGGGGCCGCGCGGGTGGTGGCGGCGTGTATCGAGCTTGAGCAGGCGTGCAGCGAAGCGCACGCGGCGCCGTTGGGCATGGCAAGCGATACGTTGCGCGAGGCCATGGCCGGCCTCGCGCAACATCTGCAATCCTGAACTGGCAATATTGCTGAATCAGTCCCAGTCTGGCGCGATGCCTTTCGGGCTGGTCAGGCGATGGCCGCGATCCAGCGTGGCAATCAGCGCCATGTCGGCATCGCTCAAGGTCAGCGCCGTGGCGGCAAGGTTGCTTTGCAGGTTGGCGCGTTTGGTCGACGACGGGATCACCGCATAGCCCGACTGCATTGCCCAGGCGAGGGTGACTTGTGCCGGGGTGGCTTGCCGGCGTTCGGCGATCTGCTGGATCAGCGGGTCTTTCAGCACTTCACCGTAGGCGAGGGTCATGTACGAAGTGATGTGGATGCCTTGGCTGCGGGCAAACTCGACGACTTTACGGTTTTGCAGGTACGGGTGCAGTTCGATCTGGTTGGTCGCGATGTTTTCTGCACCGACCGCAGCAATCGCCTGCTTCATCAAATCGATGGTGAAGTTGGAAACACCGATCTGCCGGGTCAGGCCCAGGCATTTGGCTTCGAGCAGGGCGCCCATGAATTCTTCCACCGGGACCTGGTTTTCCGGCGACGGCCAGTGAATCAAGGTCAGGTCGAGGTAGTCGGTCTGCAATTTCTGCAGGCTGTCCTTGAGGCTGTCGATCAAGCGATCCTTGGCGAAGTTGGCGACCCAGATCTTGCTGGTGAGGAACAGCTCTTCGCGCGGGATGCCACTGGCGGCGATGGCCTCGCCGACATCGGCTTCGTTTTCGTAGATTTGCGCGGTGTCGATGACCCGGTAACCGAGTTCGAGGGCGGTACTTACCGAATCGATGACCACCTGGCCTTGCAGACGAAACGTACCGAGACCGAAAGCGGGAACAGACATGAAAGACTCCAGAGGTTGCAGTGGGAATGGGCAGGAGTATCCGCGTCTGTATCGTTGAGAAAAACCGCTGGTGGGGCAAAGCACTGTTGACCGGAAGTCATGAATCATTTCCAGGATTTGTGTTGTCCGGGCTGGCCTCTTCGCGAGCAGGCTCGCTCCTACATTGGAATGCGTGCTCATGTGGGAGCGAGCCTGCTCGCGAAGGGCGCACCGCCGATTCAGGCAATGTCGCTGCGGGCAAACTCCTCCCCGAGAAAATCAATCAACGTCCGCACCGACGGCAACAACCCGCGTCGCGACGGAAAGATCGCATGCACCACTCCGCACTTCGGCGCCCAGCCCGGAATCAATTCCACGACGCGTCCGGCGGCAATGTCCTCTCGCACGACTACGCTCGGCAGATGCGCCACGCCAACCCCGGCAATCACCGCCTGACGCAAGGCAATCAAGTCATCGGTGACCATCCGCGGCGTATGGCGGATCAGCGCCGTGTTGCCATCCGGCCCCAGCAACTCCCACTGATATTCCCGCTGCGCCGCGCCCCAATGCAGGCTTGGCAAACCATTGAGGTCAGCGGGCGAGGGCGGTGATGACAGGCGTTCGACAAACTGTGGGCTACCGACCACCGATTGCGTGCTGTTGCCCAACACCTTCATGACCATGTCGGTGTTTTCCAGCGGCGGAAAACGCACGCGCAGCGCGATGTCGAACCCTTCATGAATCAAGTCGACCCGGCGATTGGTGCTCTCGATGAACAACTCCACCAGCGGGTACTTGAGCATGTAACGCGTGAGCATCGGCCCGACCCAGGAGTTGAGCAGCGCCGTCGGGCAACTCAGGCGCACCAGACCCTGCGGTTCGGAGCGGTTGCGTTCAATCAGTTCGGCGGCGCTCTCGGCTTCGATGCGCATGGCCAGGCAACGCTGGTAATAGGCCTGGCCGATTTCGGTCAATGAACAATGACGGCTGGTGCGGTGCAGCAGGCGCACGCCGAGGCGTTCTTCCAACTCGGCAATGCGCCGGCTGAGTTTTGATTTGGGCATGTCCAGCGCGCGCCCGGCGGCCGCGAATCCGTGGTGCTCGACCACTTGGGTGAAGTAGTAGAGGGTGTTGAGGTCTTCCACCATCGTTCTCCAGATAGAACGCTAAGGCTGATTTTTGCAGTCTAGTGCATTAATGGTCATGGATTTAAGCTTAATCCATCGCATCACTCACCCCCATTGGAGACAACCATGAAAAACATCATCGGTATCTATACCAGCCCGCGCGGCCATTGGGTCGGCGATGGTTTCCCGGTTCGCACGCTGTTTTCCTACGACAACCTGGGCAAACACATCAGCCCGTTCCTGCTGCTCGATCACGCTGGTCCAGCCGATTTCACCCCGACCACCGAACGGCGTGGCGTTGGTCAGCATCCGCACCGTGGTTTCGAAACCGTGACTATCGTTTATGAAGGCGAAGTGCAGCACCGCGACTCGACCGGCAGTGGCGGCGTGATCGGCCCGGGCGATGTGCAATGGATGACCGCCGCTTCCGGAATCCTCCACGAGGAATTTCACTCGGAAAACTTCGCCAAAACCGGCGGCAAACTGGAAATGGTGCAGCTGTGGGTCAACCTGCCGGCCAAGGACAAAATGGCCGCGCCGGGCTACCAGACCCTTCTCGACAGCGACATCCCGAGCATCGCGCTCAAGGACAACGTGGGCAGCCTGCGCCTGATCGCCGGTGAATTCGATGGCCACACCGGCCCGTCGCGCACCTTCACACCGATCGACGTGTGGGATCTGCGCCTCAACGCCGGCAAATTGTTGACGCTGGATCTGCATGAAGGCCGCAACACCGCGCTGGTGGTGTTGAAAGGCTCGGTGCAGGTCAACGGTGTGGAAGCGGTGCGCGAAGGGCAGTTGGCGCTGTTCGAACGTGACGGCCATCAGATGACGCTCGAAGCCAGCCAGGATGCCGTGGTGTTGCTGCTCAGCGGCGAGCCGATCGACGAACCGATCGTTGGCCATGGCCCGTTCGTGATGAACACCGAGCAGGAAATCCACCAGGCGTTCGCCGACTTCCAGTCCGGCCGCTTCGGCCAGATGCACGCTTAACGCACCACCACTCCGCTCTACACAGGACGCGTAGGCCGGTTCGCAGGCCAGGGATGGCTATTGCCTAAAGAAAAGAGGACACGCACATGAATACTGTCAATGCAGCGAACTTCGACGGCCAGAAACCGACCATCGATGCCAGCGACGCGGCCATGTTGTTGATCGACCATCAGAGCGGTCTGTTCCAGATCGTCAAAGACATGGACGTGCCGCAACTGCGCGCCAACGCCGTAGCGCTGGCGAAAGCGGCGACCCTGCTGAAGATGCCGGTGATTACCACGGCATCGGTGCCGCAAGGGCCGAACGGGCCGTTGATCCCGGAAATTCACGAAGCCGCGCCGCATGCGCAATACGTGGCGCGCAAGGGCGAAATCAATGCCTGGGATAACCCAGAGTTTCACGCGGCAGTCAAAGCCACCGGCAAGAAAACCCTGGTGATCGCCGGCACGCTGACCAGCGTCTGCCTGGCGTTCCCGTCCATCGCCGCTGTGCATGAGGGCTACAAGGTGTTCGCCGTGGTCGATGCGTCCGGTAATCACTCGAAACTCGCCACTGATCTGACAGTTGCCCGTTTGGCCCAGGCCGGGGTGGTGCCGATCGACATCATGGCTACGCTTTCCGAGCTGCAGGGCTCGTGGAACCGTCCCGATGCCGAGCAGTGGGCGGCCGTCTACGCCCAGGCCATGCCGCATTATCAATTGCTGATCGAGAGCTACCTCAAGGCTCAGCAAGTCGCGAACGAACACGAAGTGCTGGATTCCCAGCGCTGATCGAGTCCCCGGAGGTCGACCCTCGTCGGCCTCTACCACCCGCGAGGATTACTGCAATGACCACTCAATACAAACGTCTGGATAAGAACAACGCTGCGGTACTGCTGGTCGACCATCAGGCCGGGCTGCTGTCGCTGGTGCGCGACATCGAGCCGGACAAGTTCAAGAACAACGTGCTGGCGCTGGCCGATCTGGCCAAGTACTTCAAGCTGCCGACGATCCTCACCACCAGTTTCGAAACCGGCCCCAACGGCCCGCTGGTGCCGGAGCTGAAAGCGCTGTTTCCGGAGGCGCCGTACATCGCCCGGCCAGGCCAGATCAACGCTTGGGACAACGAGGATTTCGTCAAGGCGATCAAGGCGACTGGCAAGAAACAACTGATCATTGCCGGTGTAGTGACGGAAGTTTGCGTGGCGTTCCCGGCGCTGTCGGCATTGGAAGAGGGCTTTGATGTGTTCGTGGTGACCGATGCGTCCGGTACGTTCAACGAACTGACTCGCGAATCGGCGTGGAACCGCATGTCCAGCGCCGGTGCGCAATTGATGACCTGGTTCGGTCTGGCCTGCGAGCTGCACCGCGACTGGCGCAACGACATCGAAGGGCTGGGCACGCTGTTCTCCAACCACATCCCCGACTACCGCAACCTGATGACCAGCTACAGCACCCTGACTAACGGTAAATAACCCCGGGCCACACCGCAGTCCCCTGTGGGAGATTCTATGGTTGAGGGGAAGCCCTCAACTGACTTTTGTCTGATATTCGCTTTGCCCTTTCAGCAAGGCGAATACCACCCGAGCAAGTTTGCGAGCCAGCATCACCAACGCCTGCGTGGTGCTGAAACCCCGTGCTCTTTGGGCTTCGTAAAACCCTTTCCAGGCTATCGTACGGCTAGCCGACATCGCTGCGTTGTGCAAAAGTCGGCGGGCCTCGGGGTCTCCGCGCTTGGTCAAGCTGCGGCGACCGTCCTTTTGCCCTGATTTCGATACCCGTAAATCCATGCCCAGGAAGGCGATAAACGCATCCGCGTTGCTAAATTCCCCCCGCTGAAACGCCGTGAGCAGGCGCGCTCCGGTCAGAAATCCAATGCCCTCAACTTTCAGGCAACGCTTCAATTGGCCGAGCAAACCGGCTTGTTTGAGCTGATCGTTGATCGTCTTTTCGATCATCGTTTCAAGCCGCTGCATGGATTTTATTTGTTCAGCAAAAGCTGCCTTCAACAGCGGCTCATTCGACCAGCTCTGCACCAGGCCGACCCTTGCCTGGACCAAAGCCGCGCGGCGGCGGAAAAGGCTCAGGAGCTGGCGGTACAGCGGTGATGGCGGGGTCCAGGGGCGCAACTCCTCGGCTTCGTTCTTCAGGTAACGGGCCAGCAACTTGGCGTCCAAGGCGTCGGTTTTGGCGCGGATCTTCACGCCTTCGCGGTAATGTTTGAGTTCATAGCCGCCCACCATGTAAATCGTGCAACCGGCCGCATAGGCCAAATCAGCGAATTCCAGGTGGTAGATGTTGGTTGCCTCAATGGCAATAGACACGGGGCCGAGCAAGGCCTTCAGCCACTGCTTGATGGATGTTTTGGTGTTGGGAATCGCTTCAAGCAGATCGCTATCGGCCTGATAAATCACCAGTTCATTTTTGGCGACATCCACGCCAACGATCGGATTTGATAGAGCGACTGGCATTGCCACAGGATTTCCTCCGGGATAAGGTTTGAGCACTTGAAGGGCTCACCCAGAGGCGCAGGCTTGTTCCTATCGTCGGTCTAGCCAGATGCATTCTTTATCGGCGCTTGGGTGAAAGGAGGAGGGGCGAAATCTCCCACGGTCTGTGCTGCGTCAACAGTCAGAATCGAGCCTTGTCCCTCCTCCTCCCTTCAAGTCCTACCATACAAGCGAGCCTGCTCGCGAAGGCGTCATGTCAGTCGATGCACCTTTGACTGATCGACCGCATTCGCGAGCAGGCTCGCTCCCACATTTCGTTTTGTGGTGTTTTGGCGCGGGCATTCATGCTCTGAAATCAATTGCTCCTACACTTGCTCAATCTGTGCGATCTTCTCGCGATTGGCCCCCGTCGGAGTTGTTTGATGCTGTCTCTGCTCACCGAACACCCGTTGTTCTGCGCGTTGATCCTGATCCTCCTCGATCTGGGCCTGTGGCGTCTGATCAGTTCCCATGGCAGTGAGTGGAAACTGCTGGTGCGGGTGCTGATTTTCACGCTGTTCAGCGTGCTGCTGTTCAACGAAGGCCTCAACCCGATGGAGCCCGCACCGTGGGCCGACAACGTGCCGCTGCACCTGGCGGCGACCGGCTTGCAGATTGGCTGGTGGCTGTTCGGCGCGCGGACTTTGACGGTGTTGATCGGTGCGGTAATGATGCAGCGAGTCGGTCACACCGGGCGGCTGTTGCAGGATTTGCTCGGCGCGGTGATTTTCCTTATCGCAATCATCGCGGCGCTGGCCTATGTGCTGGATCTGCCGGTCAAAGGTGTGCTGGCGACGTCCGGTGCGCTGGCGATCATCGTCGGTCTGGCTTTGCAGAGTACGTTGAGCGATGTGTTCTCCGGGATCGTCCTCAACACCACCAAGCCTTATCAACTGGATGACTGGATCTCGATCGACGGCACCGAAGGGCGGGTTACCGACATCGACTGGCGCGCCACACGCCTGCAAACCAGTCAGGGCAGCATGGCGGTGATTCCCAACTCGCTGGCGGCCAAGGCCAAGATCATCAACTTCAGTCGGCCGAGCAACATGTTTGGCGTCGCAGTCAGCGTGCAGGTCAGCCCGCATGCGCGGCCCAGTTCGGTGATCGATGCGCTGGAGCGGGCCATGCAGGGCTGCCGTCAACTGCTCGACACGCCTGCACCGAGCGTCGCCCTGAAAAGCTCCGGCAGCAGTGGCGCGGAATACGAGATCAGCGGTTTCGTCGCTTCGATGGGTGAGAAGCGCGTGGTGCGCAATCAACTGTTTGACCTGGCGTATCGGCACTTGCAGGCGTCCGGGGTCAATCTGCTGTCGAGTGATGAAAGCACTGCGCCGACCAATTTGTCGCGACCACGGGCGCTGCTCGACAGTTCGCCGATCTTCTCGACCCTGCGCCAGGAAGAAAAAGACACCTTCAGTCAGAACATGAGCCTGCAAACCTTCCGTGCCGGCGAAGTCATTCTCGCGGGCGGCGAGGTCAGCGATCATCTGTTCATTATTGAGTCCGGTGTGGTGTCGGTGACTTTGAAGCGTCACGGCACGCCGTTCGAATCCGGGCGCATGGGGCCGGGCGAGGTCATCGGCGAGGCGGGGATTCTGTCCGATTCCTCGTTGCCGGCGGACTTTTCGGCGAAAACCTTTTGCGTGCTGTACCGCATTGAAAAGTCCTACCTGAAGCCATGCCTCGATGCCCGTCACGACATCAACGACGCGATGCAAGCCTTGCTCGATTATCGCCTGCACAAGGCGCAATCGCTGACCGAGGAAACACCGGTGGTCGCACCGAAAAAAGGCTTCCTGCAATGGCTGCGCAATCGCGCCTGAGCATTACCGGTCGCCGGCGAGTTTCTGTTCCAGGTGCAGACGCACCTGCGGCCACTCGTCGTCGATGATGCTGAACCGTACCGAATTGCGCTTGCGCCCGTCCGGCATGATCCGCTCATGACGGACGATGCCTTCCTGCTGTGCGCCAAGGCGCAGAATCGCATTGCGTGACTTCTGGTTATTCTCGTCGGTGGTGAACTGCACCCGCACGGAATCGAGCACGTCGAAGGCGTGACACAGCATCAGGTACTTGGCCTCGGTGTTAACGAAGGACTTCTGCCAGCGTGCCGCAATCCAGCTGCTGCCGATTTCCAGCTTGCGATTGAGCGGGTCGATCTTCCAGAAGCGCGTTGAGCCGATCACTTCGCCAGTGTCTTTCAAGACAATGACAAACGGCATGACCGTGCCAGCGTCACGGCCATCGAGGGCTTTTTTCAGGTAGCTGTCGACGGTGCTGGCCGACGGCACGACCGTGACGGTGAGGTTCCACAACTCGCCGTCGGCGGCAGCGTGGAGCAGGGCGGCAGCATCTGAATACTGAAGCGGGCGCAAAAGGATGCGCTGACCTTGCAGCGTGGTTGACATGGGATTGCGGTCTCGGCAGTGCGGGCGAATGGCGAGCGCCTATTACGCCGCAGCGGGTGGATCCGATGCAACCGTGGCGATGTTCACGAGGTCACAATTTTCACAGCCCATGGGCAGGAGCCTCAGCCGATGAAAAACCTGCGGATCGCCACCTACAACGTCAACGGCCTGCGCGCGCGGTTGCCGAATCTGCTGGATTGGCTCAAACGCGAGCAACCGGACATCGCCTGCCTGCAAGAACTCAAATCCCTCGACAGCGCATTTCCAGCGGCGGAACTGGAATCTGCGGGGTATGGCGCAATCTGGCAGGGCCAGGCCTCGTGGAACGGCGTGGCAATTCTCGCCCGCGATGCGCAGCCGCTAGAAAGTCGACGCGGCTTGCCGGGAGATCCCGCTGACAAGCACAGCCGTTATCTGGAAGCAGCGGTGCACGGCGTTCTGGTCGGGTGCCTGTACCTGCCCAACGGCAACCCGCAGCCCGGACCGAAATTCGATTACAAATTGGCCTGGTTCGAGCGACTGATCAGCTATGCGAAAGACCTGCAAAGCAGCGATCACCCGGTGGTGCTGGCCGGTGACTACAACGTCGTGCCCACCGACATGGACATCTACAACACCCGCTCCTGGCTCAAGGATGCGCTGCTGCAACCTGAGAGTCGTGAGTGTTATCAGCGCTTGCTCGATCAAGGCTGGACCGATTCGCTGCGGCATCTGTATCCCGAGGATCGCCTCTATACGTTCTGGGATTACTTTCGCCAGCACTGGCAAACCAACTCCGGGCTGCGCATCGATCATCTGCTGCTCAACCCGGCGCTGAGTCCCTATCTGCACGAGGCCGGCGTAGACGCCTGGGTGCGCAACGAACCGCACGCCAGTGACCATGCGCCGACGTGGATTCGTATCGGTTCACGCAAGAAACGCTAGCGGGCGATTGGCGAAATCAATTGTCGAAAACAGTGCCCGATCCCGTATACATGGCGACCATCAACGCAGTGACCTGCGGCCCCATGCATAAGGATCGAGCAATGAGTGAGCCACGCCTGACGAATCTGAAACTGTACCTGCAACGTTTGGGTTTCGACACACCACCCGCGCCGACGCTGGACAGCCTGCGGCAGTTGCAACTGCGCCATACCGGCGTCTTCCCTTTCGAGAATCTGGCGACGATAACCGGTGCACCGGTGCTGATCGATCTGTCGTCCATTGAAGAAAAAGTCTTGCTCGGTGGGCGCGGTGGGTACTGCTATGAACTGAACAATCTGTTTTTTGCCTTGTTGCTGGAACTGGGCTTCGACGCACGCGCTATCAGCGGGCGTGTAGTGATGAATCAGCCGGAAGGCAGTTGGACGGCGCGCACGCACCGCTTGAGCCTGGTGACGATCGACGATGTGCGCTACATCACAGATGTCGGTTTTGGTGGCATGGTGCCGACTGCACCGCTGCTGCTGGACACCGAAGCGGAGCAACCAACGCCACACGAACCTTATCGCATTGAAAAACAGGCCGACGGCTACATGCTGCGTGCCAACGTGGCGGGGGAATGGCGGCCGATGTACCTGTTCGATCTGCAACGCCAGGAAGACATCGATTACACCGTCGGCAATTGGTATGTCTCGACTCACCCTGAGTCACCGTTCAGCCAGCGTCTGATGGTGGCGCGCACCGGGGAGGGCTGGCGCAAGACGCTGAACAACGGCAGTTTCGCTGTTCACCGCATGGGCGCCGAGAGCGAGCGGCGTGAGGTCGCGGACGTCGAGGATCTACTCGATTTGCTTGAGGCTGAGTTCGGGATACGTGTCGCGCGCCCAGAGTTGTCAAGGCCGGTGCTCGGACACCTTATCCAGCCTGGTCAGGGATCCTCAGCGTAAGCATCGACCTGGATCGTGAAGCGATTGATCTTCGCCCACGACTCCCGTTGCCTGACCTCTGTTTCCTCTGAGCCAATGCTGATCAGGTAGTTGATGCCTGTTGCTGGATCTCTGAATCCATTTTGGGTCGAGTCCCAGACACAACAGGCGCGCGTGATCGGCGAAATCCCGAAGTGCTGTTCAAGGTACTGTTCGGCTTTCGAAGCATTGGCCCCGGATACTTCGTAGCTGGCTGAAAATGGCTGGCCCATGCGATCAAGCGCCTGTGTGCAGCCTTTGAATTCAACAAACGATGGCTTGTCTGCGAGCTTCGACAGAAAGTCATCACAGCCAAAGTCGGCACTGGCACTGCTGGCAATGACCAGCAACAGCGCGGGTATCAATCGGATAAGTAGCAACCGTTTCAATTATTTCTCCACCAGCAATTCACCGACATATTTCCCGCCTTCACCTTTGACTCGCCGGCAGATCAGGTAGTCGTAAACATCGTTCCATTTGATCAGCTCATAAAAGGTGACACAGCCGTCGGACAAATGGCCGACGTGGATGTAACGACTGCTGTTGCCTTTTGTGCCTTGCAGTTCAATGGGAAACCAGACGTCGGTGCAATGCAGATTACCTTGTGCCTTGTAGCCACCTGTGGAGATATTTCCGTGGGAGCGGTCGGGTGCCATGATCCGGTGGCGTCCGGGAGGAATCGGGGTAAATTCGCCGCCCCACTGGCTGTTCAGCGTCACCTTCGCCGTTTTTCCATTGAAGCTGACCTGTGCCCATTGCTGCAGAAGTTTGCCTTTGAACTCCGATATCGCATGGGCCGGTGCTCCGGTGTACTTGACCTTGACGGTGGCCGGCGCCGTTGGCGGGGTATCCATCAGGTACTTCAAGGCATTTTCGGTTTTCAGGCTGGCCGTCTGCCCGACGAACTCAGAATTGCCGTCGGCGATGCGGAAGTAGGTCCGACCACCGGATTCCTTGGTGAAGGTCACTTTGGTGTATTCGCAGAGGGCGACAAGTGTGCCCTTAGGCTCGAGTTTGACACTCAGCCAACCGTTTTCGTCAGCCCGTTTGGTGTATTTGGTGACAACGACCGCCGGATGCGTACTGCCACCCTGTCGGTTCGAGGGAGCCTGGTTATTGTTGAGGATTGCCTGCGCCATGCTGGTTACAGCTCCTTTCAGGTGAATTCAGCCGCTGGTTTTTTTCTGCTCAGGCTAGGTCGTCAGGCTCCAGATGCAGCATTTCGCTCGCGCGGGTCGACACTCTTTGAGTCAGTCCGCGCTCATTGGTGACACCGCGGATTACCTTGCCCGACGCGGTGGTGATCTTGTAAGCGAAGTCGGGTACGGGCTCGCCATCGGCGTCCAGCAACGTGAACTGTTCGTCGAAACCCAAGTTGATCGGCGGAACGGGGCTGATCGCTGCGCCACCGCCGCTCTGGCCAATGATGACGGTGCCGGAACCGCCGACGATAACGTCGCCGTGGCTGCCCAGGCTGCCTTGCGTGGCGGCGTTTTTACCATTGATGAAAACGGTCGCGGAAATGTTGCCGCTGATGGAGCTGCCGCAAGAGGCGGGGTCGCCGAGGCGCGCGGCTGGCAAACCATCGAAGAATACGTCGGGGGAGCCGGCAACTATTTTCTGTGCCGCATGGGCAGGGCATGTCGTGGCATCTGTTGCGCGTGCAGCGGGCTTTCCACTCATGGTGATGTCCTTTTCTTGCCCGGCAGCGGGCATCCATTAATCCGTACGGCGTGGTGCTTGATCCTGCCACGTGATAGGGGAGCACTCAAGTGGTCAGGCCGTTTGAGTGATGAGTAACCCTCCGCTGTTTTTTTGTATACAAAACCATGGACACTTGTCGCGAGTTTTGAATACAGTGTGCGCATAACAAAAACCAGGGAACCCCCCACCATGAAAACGCCCCATGTTTCACACCAACGGCCCGAGGACGAAAATCTCGGGGTCGGCGCGAATATGGCTTACGGCCTGCAACATGTTCTGACCATGTACGGCGGTATCGTTGCGGTGCCACTGATCATCGGCCAGGCGGCCGGCCTGTCGCCGGCAGACATAGGTTTGTTGATTGCTGCTTCATTGTTTGCGGGGGGGCTGGCGACACTGCTGCAAACCCTGGGTCTACCGTTTTTTGGCTGTCAATTGCCGCTGGTGCAGGGCGTGTCGTTCTCCGGCGTGGCGACCATGGTCGCGATCGTCAGCAGTGGTGGGGAGGGCGGCTTTCAATCTGTGCTCGGCGCGGTGATAGCGGCGTCCTTGATAGGTCTGCTGATCACGCCGGTGTTCTCGCGAATCACCAAGTTCTTCCCGCCACTGGTTACCGGCATCGTGATCACCACCATCGGCTTGACGCTGATGCCAGTGGCCGCACGCTGGGCGATGGGCGGCAACAGCCATGCGCCGGACTTCGGCAGCATGCAAAACATCGGTCTGGCGGCGGTCACGCTGGTATTGGTGCTGCTGCTGAGCAAGGTCGGCAGCTCGACCATCTCGCGTCTGTCGATCCTGTTGGCCATGGTGATCGGCACGGTGCTGGCGGTGTTCCTCGGCATGGCAGACTTCTCCAACGTCACCACTGGCCCGATGTTCGGCTTCCCGACGCCGTTCCATTTCGGCATGCCGACCTTCCACTTCGCCGCGATCCTGTCGATGTGCATCGTGGTCATGGTGACGCTGGTAGAAACGTCGGCAGACATTCTGGCGGTCGGTGAAATCATTGGCACCAAGGTCGATTCCAAGCGTCTGGGCAACGGTCTGCGGGCGGACATGCTGTCGAGCATGTTTGCGCCGATCTTCGGCTCGTTCACCCAGAGTGCTTTCGCCCAGAACGTCGGGCTGGTGGCGGTCACCGGGATCAAGAGCCGTTACGTGGTGGCCACTGGCGGGATCTTCCTGGTGATCCTTGGCCTGCTGCCGTTCATGGGCCGCGTCATCGCGGCGGTGCCGACGTCGGTACTCGGCGGCGCCGGTATCGTGCTGTTCGGTACAGTGGCGGCAAGCGGCATCCGTACGCTGTCGAAAGTTGATTACCGTAACAACGTCAACCTGATCATCGTCGCTACCTCGATCGGCTTCGGCATGATCCCGATTGCTGCGCCGAACTTCTACGATCATTTCCCAAGCTGGTTCGCGACCATTTTCCACTCGGGCATCAGCTCGTCGGCGATCATGGCGATCCTGCTCAACCTGGCGTTCAACCACTTCACCGCCGGTAACTCGGATCAACAGTCGGTATTTGCCGCAGCGGAAGAGCGCACCTTGCGTTATCGCGATCTGGCGGCGCTGCGTGAAGGTGATTACTTCAGCGACGGCAAGCTGCATGACTGCGACGGCAAGGAAGTGCCGGTGATCGAGCCGGATGATCACGATCATGGGCAGGGTGCGCCGAAGGTGCAGGTGAAAAGCAGCGAGCATGTCTGACGCTGTAATGGAATAGAAAAGGGCCGATCTGTTTGTTGCAGATCGGCCCTTTTCATTTCGAGATCAAAAGATTGCGATCTTTTTGATCTTTTCGAGCGCCCACAAAAAAACCCCTGAATCTTTCGATTCAGGGGCTTTGCTATTTGGCTCCACAACCTGGACTCGAACCAGGGACCCAATGATTAACAGTCATTTGCTCTACCAACTGAGCTATTGCGGAATTGGTGCGTATGTTACTGATTCAAAAAGAGAAGTCAAGCACCGGTTGCAAAAATGAGTGAATTTTCGGGATGGATGGCGGTTTGTCAGCGATTGGCGGTTACCAGAACCGTAGCAGAGGTCTACCATGGCCGCCCGGAAGTGGTCACACGCGCTGCCGGCCATTCGCCGCAAAGGTACGTGCCATGAAGCAGTCAATCCGCAACAACGAGGTGTTCGCATGAGCATCGCGCAAATCAGCTTGCCCAAAGGCGTCGGCCCCCACGCCGAAAAACTCTTGGATGCAATCACCCAGGCCAGTACCGCCGAGGAATTGAACCGCGCGGGCGGTAAGGCTGAAGGTTTTGTCCTGGGTCTTGAAAGCACCAAGGCGATCAAAAGCCAGATCGCCGAATCGCTGTACGTCGTCTATGACGATGCCGCGACTCAGCGCGCGACTGAACTGGCTTAACTGCCGAAGGTGATAGTGCCCAGCATCAGTTTGGCGTAGGCCGCAGTGGCTGCCAGTTGCACCAGCCACAGCGCCAGGCCACCCAGAAACACCCCGGCGGCGACTTGCAGCACCAGGCTTTTTTCGCGTTTGGCCGAGGCGCGGGGGATGAAATCATCCAGGTCGTCACGGTCGGCACGCAGGTTGTCGTTTTTCATATGGGGTCTCTTCAGAAATCTCGGGTGTACACAAAACCTGTAGGAGTGAGCCTGCTCGCGATAGCGTCGTGTCAGCCGAAGATTCATTACCTGACACGCCGCTATCGCGAGCAGGCTCACTCCTACAGTTTGATTTGTGTGCAGTCTAGAGGGTATGGGGCGTTATTCGTGACAATAAAAAACGGGAAGCCCAAAGGCTTCCCGTTTTTCATCACGCGGCGAAATCAGATGACCTGAACAATCGCATCCGTCACAGCCTTGATGTTGCTCTGGTTCAGCGCTGCTACACAGATACGGCCGGTATCCAGTGCGTAAATGCCGAACTCGTTACGCAGGCGATGTACTTGCTCAGTGGTCAGGCCCGAGTAAGAGAACATGCCGCGCTGACGACCAACGAAGCTGAAATCGCGGCCCGGTGCTTTCTCGGCCAGCAGGGCAACCATCTGCTCACGCATGCCGCGAATGCGCAGACGCATTTCAGCCAGTTCCGCTTCCCACTGCGCACGCAGTTCCGGGCTGTTCAACACCGCAGCGACGATGCTGGCACCGTGGGTCGGCGGGTTGGAGTAGTTGGTGCGGATCACGCGTTTGACCTGCGACAGCACGCGCGCACTTTCTTCTTTCGATTCGCTGATGATCGACAGCGCACCCACGCGCTCGCCGTACAGCGAGAACGACTTGGAGAACGAACTCGAGACAAAGAACGTCAGACCGGACTCAGCGAACAGACGCACGGCAGCGGCGTCTTCGTCGATACCGTCGCCAAAACCCTGATAAGCCATGTCGAGGAACGGCACGTGACCTTTGGCTTTAACCACTTCCAGCACGTTGTTCCAGTCCGCCGGGGTCAGGTCGACACCGGTCGGGTTGTGGCAGCAAGCGTGGAGGATAACGATCGAGCCGTTCGGCAGGGCGTTGAGGTCTTCGAGCATGCCGGCACGGTTAACGTCGTGGGTGGCAGCGTCGTAGTAACGGTAGTTCTGCACCGGGAAACCGGCGGTTTCGAACAGCGCGCGGTGGTTTTCCCAGCTCGGGTCGCTGATCGCCACAACGGCGTTCGGCAGCAGTTGCTTGAGGAAGTCGGCACCGATTTTCAGGGCGCCGGTCCCGCCGACGGCCTGGGTGGTGATGACGCGACCGGCGCTGATCAGCGGCGAGTCGTTGCCGAACAGCAGCTTTTGCACGGCCTGGTCGTAGGCAGCGATGCCATCGATCGGCAGGTAACCGCGCGAAGCGTGTTGAGCGACGCGAATCGTCTCGGCTTCGATCACGGCGCGCAGAAGTGGAATTCGCCCCTCTTCGTTGCAGTAAACACCCACGCCCAGGTTGACCTTGGTGGTCCGGGTATCGGCGTTGAATGCTTCGTTGAGGCCCAGGATTGGATCGCGGGGTGCCATTTCGACAGCGGAGAACAGGCTCATTATTGCGGCGGCTCTGAATGGAGAATGGAGGGACGTGTCGCGCTCCAGCCGGATGCACTAGAGCGGTGCACAAACGGGGAGCTAGTATAGAGGCCATTACGGAACAATGGCGACAGGCGATTCGGCTTTTAGGGTAAGTTTTTCCGATTATTTCTTGACCGTTAGTCGACTGCTCGTGTCAGAGTCTTTAGCGGATGTAGGACGTTTGCCTTGAAAGAGCGGGCAATCGCCACCACATTGAGCACAATCCAGCTTTTTTCTTGCGCGACACCGGTCGTTTGCGGTCGTCCCCGTGGTGCTCCGCTTTGCTCGGAATGCCGCGATCCCAGAGGTGTATATGTCCGAATTCCAGCTCGTCACCCGCTTCGAGCCCGCCGGCGATCAACCGGAGGCCATCCGCCAATTGGTGGAGGGCATCGAAGCCGGGCTGGCGCACCAGACGCTGCTCGGTGTGACCGGCTCGGGCAAGACCTTCAGCATCGCCAATGTCATCTCGCAGATACAGCGCCCGACCCTGGTGTTGGCGCCAAACAAGACGCTGGCCGCGCAGTTGTATGGTGAATTCAAGGCGTTCTTCCCGAATAACGCGGTCGAGTATTTCGTTTCCTACTACGACTACTACCAGCCCGAAGCCTATGTGCCGTCGTCCGACACCTTCATCGAGAAGGATGCATCGATCAACGACCACATCGAGCAGATGCGTCTGTCCGCGACCAAGGCGCTGCTCGAGCGCAAGGACGCGATCATTGTCACCACGGTGTCGTGCATTTACGGTCTGGGTAGCCCGGAAACCTATTTGAAGATGGTCTTGCACGTCGATCGCGGCGACAAACTCGATCAGCGTGCGCTGCTACGGCGTCTGGCCGACCTGCAATACACCCGCAACGACATGGATTTCGCCCGCGCAACCTTCCGCGTGCGCGGCGATGTGATCGATATCTACCCGGCGGAATCCGATCTCGAAGCGATTCGCATCGAGCTGTTCGATGACGAGGTCGAAAGCATTTCCGCGTTCGATCCGCTGACCGGCGAAGTCATCCGCAAGATGCCGCGCTTCACCTTTTACCCGAAGAGCCACTATGTGACGCCACGGGAAACCCTGCTCGACGCCATCGAACACATCAAGGTCGAACTGCAGGAACGCCTCGAATACCTGCGCAGCAACAACAAACTGGTGGAAGCCCAGCGCCTTGAACAGCGCACCCGTTTCGACCTGGAAATGATCCTCGAACTGGGTTACTGCAACGGTATCGAAAACTACTCGCGCTACCTGTCCGGGCGTCCGGCCGGTGCCGCGCCGCCAACGCTCTACGATTACCTGCCGGCCGATGCCTTGCTGGTGATCGACGAGTCCCACGTCAGCGTGCCGCAGGTCGGCGCGATGTATAAGGGCGACCGTTCGCGTAAGGAAACCCTGGTCGAATACGGTTTCCGTCTGCCTTCCGCGCTGGACAACCGGCCAATGCGGTTCGACGAGTGGGAAGGGGTCAGCCCGCAGACCATTTTTGTCTCGGCGACACCAGGCAACTACGAAGCCGAGCACGCCGGGCGCGTGGTCGAGCAAGTGGTGCGGCCGACCGGTCTGGTCGACCCGCAGGTAGAAGTGCGTCCGGCGCTGACTCAGGTCGACGACCTGCTCTCGGAAATCAGCAAACGTGTGGCGGTCGAGGAACGGGTGCTGGTCACCACGCTGACCAAGCGCATGGCCGAAGACCTTACCGATTACCTCGCCGACCACGGTGTGCGCGTACGTTATTTGCACTCGGACATAGACACCGTCGAGCGCGTGGAAATCATCCGTGACCTGCGCCTCGGCACCTTTGACGTGCTGGTGGGTATCAACCTGCTGCGTGAAGGCCTGGACATGCCGGAAGTGTCGCTGGTGGCGATTCTTGATGCCGACAAGGAAGGCTTCCTGCGTTCCGAGCGCTCGCTGATCCAGACCATTGGCCGCGCGGCGCGTAACCTCAATGGCCGGGCGATTCTGTATGCCGATCGCATGACCGGTTCGATGGAGCGAGCGATTGGTGAGACCGAGCGTCGTCGCGACAAACAGATCGCCTTCAACCTGGAAAACGGCATCACCCCGCGCGGTGTGATCAAGGACGTCGCCGACATCATGGAAGGCGCCACCGTGCCGGGCTCGCGCAGCAAGAAGCGCAAAGGCATGGCCAAAGCCGCCGAAGAGAACGCCAAATACGAAGCCGAACTGCGCTCGCCGAGCGAGATCACCAAACGCATTCGTGCGCTGGAAGAGAAAATGTATCAGCTGGCGCGGGATCTGGAGTTTGAAGCGGCGGCGCAGATGCGCGATGAGATTGCCAAGCTGCGCGAGCGGCTATTGGCTGTTTGATCTCTAGCGCCGGACAGGGCCTCTTCGCGAGCAGGCTCGCTCCCACATTGGAATTGTGTCGTTCACAAATCCCCTGTGGGAGCGAGCCTGCTCGCGAATGGCGGCGACTCGGTCTTAATGAGACTCCCCAGCCTTCAATCCTTGTGGCAATTTTTTGGTCAACAAAACCGCCAGCATGCTGATCCCCAACGCAATCCCGACAAAGTGAAACGCATCGTTGTAAGCCATGATCGCCGCCTGCTGATGGACGATCTCGCTCAACTTGCCCAGCGCCGCCGTGTCACTGCCAAACCGATCGGTCATCGATGCCAGTCGCTCGGCCACTTGCGGATTGGTCGGCACCACCGCTTCACGCAGATAATCGAAGTAAGTCTTGGTGCGCGCGTCCAGCAGCGTCGCCAGCAGAGCAATGCCAATCGCACCGCCAAGGTTACGCAGAATATTGAACAGACTCGACGCCGACCCCGCATCCTGCGGCAGGATGTACGCCGTGGCGATCAGCGAAATGGTCACCATGATCAACGGCTGGCCCAGTGCGCGGATGATCTGGATCTGATTGAACTGCGGCCCGGCAAAATCCGGGTTGAGCACCCCCGACGAAAAACTCGCCAGACCAAACAAACCAAACCCCAGCGTGCACAGCCATTTCGGCGAAACAAACTTCATCAGCTTCGGCACCAGCGGAATCAGAAACAGCTGTGGCACGCCCATCCACATGATCACTTCGCCGATCTGCAGGGCGTTGTAGTTCTGAATCTGCGCCAGATACAGCGGCAACAAATAGATCGAACCGTACAGTCCGACACCCATGCCCAGGCTGGAAATACTCGATAAACCAAAGTTGCGATTGCGCAGGATTCCCAAGTTGATCAGTGGATTCGGTTTGGAGATCTGCACGATGACAAAGGTGATCAGACTCACCAGCGCAATGCTGCCCAGCGTCACAATCAGGCTCGATTCCAGCCAGTCCTTGCGATGGCCCTCTTCAAGAAACACCTGCAAGCACCCGAGGCCGATGCCCAGCGTGAGGATGCCGGTGTAGTCGGTGCTTTTCAGTAATTCCCAGTGCGCTGCTTTCTTTTCCAGTCCGTACATCAACCCGGCGATCATGATCAGGCCCGGCGGAATGTTGATATAGAAGATGTATTCCCAACCCCAGTTTTCCGTGAGCCAGCCGCCCAGCGTCGGGCCGATGGACGGCGCGAAGGTCGCGGTCATGGCGAACATCGCCATGCCTTTGGCGCGGTGGTGTTCGGGGAGTTTGATCAGGGTCAGGGTGAACGCCAGCGGGATCAGCGCGCCGCCGGTGAAACCCTGCATGGCGCGGAAGACGATCATGCTCTCCAGGCTCCAGGCCATCGAGCACAGCAGCGATGACAGCAGAAAGCCCAGCGACACCCACACCGCCAGACGGCGCGCCGACAGCAACTGCACCAGCCACGCGGTCAGCGGGATCATGATGATTTCCGCGACCAGATACGAGGTGGAAATCCACGAGCCTTCTTCCAGTGTCGCCGACAGCGCGCCCTGAATATCTTTCAGCGACGAGTTGGTGATCTGGATGTCGAGCACCGCCATAAAGGCGCCGAGCATCACGCTCATCACCGCAATCCAATCGCGCCGGGTCGGCTCGCCGACCGGGCGGATCAGCGAATCACCGGCCATTGTCCGGGGCGTCTTTGATGTTCACGGTGGCGGTGACGGACATGCCCGGACGGATCTTGCCGTGCAGCGGGTTGTCGGCCTTGAAAGTCAGTTTCACCGGAATCCGCTGTACGACTTTGGTGAAGTTACCGGTGGCGTTGTCCGGCGGCAGCAGGCTGAACTGTGCGCCGGACGCGGCGAACAGACTATCGACCCGCGCTTCGATCGGCGTATCGCCATAGGCATCGAAGGTCAGCTCGGCTTTTTGGCCGGGTTGCATATGACCGATCTGGGTTTCCTTGAAGTTGGCCTGCACCCAGATGTCTTCGTCCGGGACGATCGACAGCAGATAAGCGCCGGCCTGCACCACTTGACCATTGCGCGCGGCGCGCTGGCCGACCAGACCGCTGATCGGCGCGTGGATTTCGCTGCGAGTCAGGTTGAGTTCGGCTTGCGCGAGATCGGCGCGGGCGTTGGCAATCTGCGCGTCGAGGCGTTTGATTTCCGCGTTCAGGGCGTTGACCTGTTGGCGCTGGCCTTGCGCATCAGCCTGCGCCTTGGCCACTTGCGAGCGAGCAATGTGGGCGTCGGCGGAGAGGGTGGTCACCCGTTCTTCGGAAACATAGCCGGGTTTGCGCAGGGTTTCGGCACGCGACAAATCCATCTGCGAGCGGCCGAGGGTAGCTTGGGTGGTCGCCACTTGCGCATCACTGGAAGCAATCAGACTGGCTTGCTGAGTCAATTTGCTTTGCGCTTGCAGGCGTTCCGCTTCGCGGGTGGCGAGGGCGGCATTGGCGCGATCGATGGCCAGGCGGAAATCATTGGGTTCGAGGCGCACCAGCAACTGGCCTTTTTCGACGTGCTGATTGTCCTGTACCAGCACTTCGTCGATGCGCGCGCTCAACTGGCTCGACACACGGGTGATTTCGCCCTGGACATAAGCGTTGTCGGTGCTTTCATAGAAGCGTCCCTTGAAAAACCAATGAGCAAAAAAGCCCCCGGCAATCAGCAGGACGAGCAGCAGAAATATCAACAGGCGACGCTTGAGTTGGGCAGGCATGGGCAAACTGTAGTCGAGGAATTGTAAGGAAAGTTATCAGCAGGCGAATCTGGCATACAGCCGATCAACGGTAAATGCCATCCGCTGATATTTGCCCATTCACCACGACTTACCGGCGTTCCAGAGGCAAACTTGGCTTAAATGCCCTGCCTGCTGGAGCGGGGCGGGTGTCGCCTGTTACCATTCGCCGCTTGATTGTTTTGCTTTTCATTCTTTTCGAGACATGCCATGACCACCGTCCGCACTCGCATCGCGCCATCGCCTACCGGGGATCCCCATGTAGGTACCGCTTACATCGCATTGTTCAACTACTGCTTTGCCAAGCAGCATGGCGGTGAGTTCATCCTGCGGATCGAAGACACCGACCAGTTGCGTTCGACCCGCGAGTCCGAACAGCAGATCTTCGACGCCCTGCGCTGGCTGGGTATCGACTGGAGCGAAGGCCCGGACGTCGGCGGCCCGCACGGTCCATACCGGCAGAGCGAGCGCGGCGAGATCTACCAGAAGTACTGCCAGCAACTGGTCGAAATGGGCCATGCGTTCCCATGCTTCTGCACCGCTGAAGAGCTGGATCAGATGCGCGCCGAGCAAATGGCCCGCGGCGAAACTCCACGTTACGACGGCCGCGCACTGCTGCTGTCGAAAGAAGAAGTCGCGGCCCGTCTGGCCGCCGGCGAACCCCACGTGATCCGCATGAAAGTGCCGAGTGAAGGCGTTTGCGTGGTGCCGGACATGCTCCGTGGCGATGTCGAGATCCCGTGGGATCGCATGGACATGCAAGTGCTGATGAAGACCGACGGCCTGCCGACGTACTTCCTCGCCAACGTCGTCGACGACCATTTGATGGGCATCACCCACGTGCTGCGCGGCGAAGAGTGGCTGCCGTCGGCGCCAAAACTGATTCTGTTGTACGAATACTTCGGCTGGGAACAACCCGAGCTGTGCTACATGCCGCTGCTGCGTAACCCGGACAAGAGCAAGCTGTCCAAGCGCAAGAACCCGACCTCGGTGACGTTCTACGAGCGCATGGGCTTCATGCCTGAGGCGATGCTCAACTACCTCGGTCGCATGGGTTGGTCGATGCCGGACGAGCGCGAGAAGTTCTCGCTGCAGGAAATGGTCGACAATTTCGACCTCAAGCGTGTCTCGCTTGGCGGGCCGATCTTCGACATCGAGAAGCTGTCGTGGCTCAACGGCCAGTGGCTGCGTGATCTGCCGGTGGAAGAGTTCGCCAGCCGTCTGCAAACCTGGGCATTGAACCCGGAATACATGATGAAGATCGCGCCGCTGGTTCAGGGTCGCGTCGAAACCTTCAGTCAGGTTGCACCGCTGGGCGGGTTCTTCTTCGCTGGTGGCGTCAATCCGGATGCCAAGTTGTTCGAATCGAAGAAACTCTCCGGCGATCAGGTTCGGCAGTTGATGCAGTTGATCCTGTGGAAGCTGGAAAGCCTGCGTCAGTGGGAGAAGGACAACATCACTGCGACCATTCAGGCTGTGGTCGAATCGCTGGAGTTGAAACTGCGCGATGCGATGCCGCTGATGTTCGCTGCGATCACTGGTCAGGCGAGTTCGGTGTCGGTGCTCGACGCCATGGAAATCCTCGGCCCGGATCTGACCCGTTATCGTCTGCGTCAGGCGATTGACCTACTGGGCGGCGTGTCGAAGAAAGAAAACAAAGAGTGGGAAAAGCTGCTGGGCGCTATCGCTTAAGCACGCCTGACTCTGCAGGAACCACCGAAGGCCGGGATCTTTTGATTCCGGCCTTCGGCGTTGTTCCCCCCGAATTTACGGGGGAGGGCGGTAAGTGATTGTTATGCCGACGAAAAACTTTGAAAAATTTCAAAAATAAGTTTGACAGGCTTTCGATACGCCCTTAAGATTCGCCCCGTCCTCAGCGATGACATCAACGATGAGGGGCTATAGCTCAGCTGGGAGAGCGCCTGCATGGCATGCAGGAGGTCAACGGTTCGATCCCGTTTAGCTCCACCAATTTACACTTCGAAGCCTGGCCACACCGGCTTCGAAGCGATCAACACTCAGCGTTGATCAGTTGTATAGAAGGGTTTGCGTCCCCTTCGTCTAGTGGCCTAGGACACCGCCCTTTCACGGCGGTAACAGGGGTTCGAGTCCCCTAGGGGACGCCAGTTTTACAGAAGCGATGTTGCAAGATGTCGCTCCGCCGCGAGGCGAAAAATCCGGGGCTTTAGCTCAGCTGGGAGAGCGCCTGCATGGCATGCAGGAGGTCAGCGGTTCGATCCCGCTAAGCTCCACCAATTTTACACGTTCAAGGTCTGGCCACACCGGCCTTGAATCGATCAGTTCTCAGCGCTGATCAGTTGTATAGAAGGTTTGTGTCCCCTTCGTCTAGTGGCCTAGGACACCGCCCTTTCACGGCGGTAACAGGGGTTCGAGTCCCCTAGGGGACGCCACGATTACCCGCTCTGCGGGATTTTATAAGGGTCATTCAATTATTGAATGGCCCTTTTGTTTGTCTGGCGTTTGGCCAACTCTCCTTTTTCCTTACACTGTGCTTCAGACCAGCGGTCATATCCTTGACTTGCAGAATATTATTATGCGAATAATATTCTAGTCGTAATATTCGGAGGCAACGATGAACGATAAAAAAGCTCAAACCCGCGAACGCATCCTTAAGGCTGCCAGCGCCGCACTGATTCAGCGTGGCCCGGCCGACCCGAGCGTGGGCGAAGTGATGGGCGCAGCCGGCCTCACCGTCGGTGGCTTCTACGCGCACTTCGAAAGCAAGGACGCAATGATGCTCGAAGCGTTCAAGCAATTGCTCGGCCGCCGCCGTGACCTGATTGCCGACATGGATGCCGAACTGACCGGTGAAGAGCGCCGCGCCCTGGTCGCTGCGTTCTACCTGTCGCGCAAGCATCGTGATTCCAGTGACGCGGCATGTCCGATTCCAGCTTCGATCGGCGAATTGGGCCGTTTGCCGGAGTCGTTCCGCATCGCGCTGAACGAGCACCTGGAATTGATGATTGCGCAGTTGGCGTCCAGCCCTGAGGACACCGACAAAGCCTTGGCCGATGTGGCCTTGATGGTGGGTGGTCTGGCACTCGCAAGAGCGCTCGGCCCGGGAGATTTATCCGATCGATTGCTGCGCGCTGCCAAGTCGGCGGTGCGTTGACCTGAAGGCAATACGCCTGAGGAGAGAGCGATGAACACGTTGAAGTGGATTCGTGGCGTTAATGGCACCTTGGGCTGGATTGCACCGAAACGGGTTGCGAGCAAAATGCGTCTGGCGTTCATGACGCCGCGCGCGCTGCCATTGCGCGATTGGGAGCTGCCGCTGCTGGCAAGTTCCGAGCGGATCACTTTGCGCTTCGGTCTCTCGGCGCTGCGCTGGGGCCAAGGCCCGGCGGTGTTGCTGATGCACGGCTGGGAAGGGCGGCCAACTCAGTTCGCCGCGCTGATCACCGCGCTGGTCGACGCCGGTTATACCGTCGTCGCGCTCGATGGTCCGGCCCACGGACGTTCGCCGGGGCGTGAAGCCAATGTCGTGTTGTTCGCTCGGGCGATGCTCGAAGCGGCTGCCGAGCTGCCACCATTGCAAGCGGTCATCGGTCATTCCATGGGCGGCGCCAGCGCCATGCTCGCCGTGCAATTGGGCTTGCGCACCGAAACCCTCGTCAGCATCGCCGCGCCTGCGCGCATTCTTGGCGTACTGCGCGGATTTGCTCGCTACGTTGGTATGCCGCCTCGGGCCCGTTCCGCTTTCATTCGCCAGGTCGAACAAGATGTCGGCATGCGCGCCGCGACTCTCGACGTTGCCCACTATCAACTGGATATGCCCGGCCTGATCGTGCATGCCGAGGACGACAACTTCGTCTCGGTCAAGGAATCGCAACTGATCCACGAATCCTGGTTCGACAGTCGCCTGTTGCGCCTTGAAGGCGGCGGTCATCAGCGTGTGCTGGCCGACCCTCGAGTGGTTGATGGCGTGTTATCCCTGCTGGCCGGCCGCAGCCTTCAGGCGCGCCAATCGGCCTGAGCTCCGTTACACTGCCCCGGTTGAATACATTGACCGGGAGTGGGGCATGGGCTGGGATCGGGCAACGCCGTTTACCATTGATCTGCAAGTAGGCGCCGAGGACATCGACGGGCTGGGCCACGCGAACAACGCGGTGTACGTGACCTGGCTCGAACGCTGCGCCTGGCGCCACTCGCAGCGTCTGGGTCTGGATCTGGTCGAGTATCGGCGACTGGATCGGGCGATGGCCGTGGTCCGTCACGAGATCGATTATCTCGCTGCGGCCTATGAAGGCGATGAACTGCAATTGGCGACCTGGATCGTTGATTGGGATCAGCGTCTGAAGATGACCCGGCATTTCCAGCTCAAGCGCCCGAGCGACAACACCACGCTGCTGCGCGCGCAAACCACGTTTGTCTGCATTGAACTCTCCACGGGCAAGCCCAAGCGCATGCCGGCCGAGTTCATCGAGGGCTATGGCCCGGCGATCCAGATCCCGGAATCTGCCCGAATCTAAACTGTAGGAGTGAGCCTGCTCGCGATAGCGGTGTGTCAGCCAACATATGCCTCACTGACACACCGCTATCGCGAGCAGGCTCGCTCCCACAAGGTTTCTGCGATTTCTTGCGATATCCAGTAAACTGCCGCACGTTTTTCTTCAAGTAGTGTTTTCCCATGCAAATTGCTCTGGCGCCCATGGAGGGGTTGGTCGACGACATTCTCCGCGACGTGCTGACCCGCGTTGGCGGCATCGACTGGTGCGTGACCGAATTCATTCGGGTCAACGATCAGTTGCTCACGCCGGCCTATTTCCACAAGTTCGGCCCTGAGCTGCTCAACGGCGCGCGTACCGCATCTGGCGTGCCATTACGCGTGCAATTGCTCGGTTCCGATCCGGTGTGCCTGGCGGAAAACGCTGCACTGGCCTGCGAACTCGGTTCTGAAGTCATTGACTTGAACTTCGGCTGCCCGGCCAAGACCGTCAACAAATCTCGTGGTGGTGCGGTTCTGCTCAAGGAGCCGGAACTGCTCAATCAGATCGTCGAACACGTGCGCCGCGCCGTACCCGCGCATATTCCTGTGACCGCAAAGATGCGCCTGGGCTTCGATAGCCCCGACGGTTCGCTGGTCTGCGCCACGGCATTGGCTGAGGGCGGCGCCGAGCACATTGTGGTTCACGCCCGAACCAAGATGGATGGCTACAAACCGCCCGCACACTGGGAGTGGATTCCGCGTGTGCAGGACGTGGTCAAAGTCCCGGTGTTCGCCAACGGTGATATCTGGAGCGTCGAAGACTGGCGTCGTTGCCGCGAGATCAGTGGCGTAGAAGACATCATGCTCGGTCGCGGTCTGGTGTCGCGCCCGGATCTGGCCAAACAGATCGCTGCCGCCCGCGCTGGCGAAGAAGTGGTCGAGATGACGTGGGCCGAGCTGATGCCGCTGATCCAGGACTTCTGGTTGCAAGCCAAAGCGCAGATGACCTCCCGCCAATCGCCGGGCCGATTGAAGCAATGGCTGGCCATGCTGACGCGCAATTATCCCGAGGCCACCGAGCTGTTCACCGTCCTGCGCCGTGAGACGGAACCGGATCACGTCTCGCGTTTGCTCGGTCTGCCGGTCGCCGAAGCGGCCTGAAAAAAATCTGCAAATAGTCTCTTGAAATCATTTCAGCGGTCCCTATCTAAGGGTTACGCGATGCCGAATTCGGGTCGCGGAGTCAAAAAACCTTGCTGATTGTTTTCAGGAGATTTGAACCATGAGTACTGCATTTTCCCTCGCGCCACTGTTCCGTTCCTCGGTAGGTTTCGACCGTTTCAACGACCTGTTCGAAACTGCCCTGCGCAACGAGCCAGGCAGCAGCTACCCACCTTACAACGTCGAAAAGCACGGTGATGACCAGTACCGTATCGTCGTTGCCGCCGCCGGTTTCCAGGAAGATGACCTGGAGCTGCAAGTCGAAAAAGGTGTGCTGACCATCAGTGGTGGCAAGCGTGATGCCAACGAAGGCGTGACCTTCCTGCACCAAGGCATCGCCCAGCGTGCGTTCAAGCTGTCCTTCCGTCTGGCCGATCACATCGAGATCAAGGCTGCCGATCTGAAAAACGGTCTGCTGAGCATCGACCTGTTGCGCGTGATCCCGGAAGAAGCGAAAGCCAAACGCATCCCGATCAACGGGACGCAGAAACCGGCGTTGCAGCACTGAGTCATGTGCCGCAACACAATCGCCTGAACCGGCGATGAGCCGCTGAATGAAGGCCCCGATACGTCGGGGCCTTTTTTGTGCGCGCAAGAAAAGCGCTGTGCGACTTTGCCGCTGGCGGCGGTTTCTCTACAATCCGCCGCAGTTTTGCCGACCCCATTCCTCACCGGTCGGCCTGGAGCCTTTTTTCATGGACGAGATTCAACAGCGCTGGCTGTGCGCCCTGTCTGCGCCAATGGCGGCGATCAATACCGGTGCCAGCTACGACGACCCGGCGTTCTGCAATGATCGCTACATCGATCTGCAGGACAGTTGGGGGATCGATGACCGTGGGCAATTGTTCGACATGCTCGAGCGGATGACCGACGACGGCCATGCCAAGCACCTCAGCGCGGCCTATCTGGCGTGGCAGCGCTGTCTGCCGAGTGAATGGCAGGCCTTGCTCGACGACCTGAGTCCCCGCGAACGCATCCTGCATGAGTTTGCCAGTCGCACGTTCGGCAGTTGCGGGCCGGGTGGGATTTTGTCCTGGGACTATGGCCGCATGGGTTTTCTCTTGCGCTGTGCGGTGCGCAATCAGTGGGTCGACCTGGACGAAAGCAATTGGCTGCACAGTCGTTTGGCCCTCAGAGCGCAATTTCACTACGGTAGCTGGATGGCTTACTTCGATGGCTTTGTCGTGGGCCGGACGTTTTGGTCCTGCCTGAGTGCCAGCGACGATGAGTTGGCGCGCGAACTCGATCGACAAGGCGCCAACGCCCTTAACCTGCGGATTGCCCGCGGCCTTGCCGAAAACATCCCTCGGTTCCTTGCTGATTTGCCGTGGCATATGGAAATCGATTTGCCGCCACGCCCGGCATCGCTCAAGGAGTTCGACTGGTCATGAGTTGCTGGATCCGCCTGGGCATCGAGCCTACTAACGACGAAAACCTTATCCGCAAGGCCTACCGCGCACGTTTGCCGGCGCATCATCCGGAGACCGACCCGCAAGGCTTCCAGGCGCTGCGCGCGGCCTACGAAAACGCCCTGCGTCTGGCGCGTGAAGACGAGGAAGAAGAGCCCGAGGACGAGTACGAGTCCCAAGCCTCAGAACAGACTGTCGTTGAGGTCCCTCCGGTGTTCGGGGATTTTTGCGAGCTGCTGGATGATCCCGCGCGTCGGTTCAATTTCGCCGCGTGGCAGGTATTTGTCCGAGGGCTGGATGAGCTGTCGCTGGACGTGCTCGATGAAGTCAGCTGGGGCCTGTACCACCGGATGGCCGACGCCGGTCCGTTGTCGTACCGCTGCGCGAATCTGTTGGCCAAGCGTATGGCCTGGGATCAACAGTTGCTGGATCTGGGCTTCGACGACGCACATCAGGTGGGGTTCTTTCTCCAGCGAATCGAAACGCCGGACCCGTTTGATACGGATCTGATGAGCACATGGTCAGAGGCAGCCCAGACTGAATCGCTGTGGTACGCCCGTAGCCTCGACTTCATCTTCAACCAGCGTCCACTGCAGGAGTTCGCCGACTTCGCCAGTCAGCACACCTGCCTGCCGTTGCCGGAGGATGCCGCGTTCCTCAAGCGGCTGCTGGTGCAGTTCACTCAGGCAGGTATCGGCGGCCCGACGTTTTTGCAGTGCTGTGTCGAACAGCAGCTTGCTGCACCGGATGATGTCGACTGGCTTTACCTGTTGGCCTGTCAGAGCAGTCTGCTGGGCCGGGACGATCAGGCATTGCCGTGCTGGATCCGGCTGTGGAACGAGCATCGCCATCCGATGGCGGAAAGTCGTCTGCTGGAGCTCTGCGCCAAGCGCCAGCCGACTTTTCTGCCCCTGTTGATTCAGGCATTCGATCGCCTGCAGGGCGTCTGTGACTGGCCAGAGGATCTTGGCGATGACACCCAGGTGTATGGCTGTCCGTCACAACACCCCGAGACGCTGAACCGCTGGCTGGGTGTCGGGCGGTTAAAGCTTGAGAGCCTTGCGCACAGTTTTGTCGATTGGCGCATGAGCGGTGATGAGCTGCCCTTGCTCGCGCAATTGCTGGGCGAAAATGCCGACAGCCGATTGCTGCATCTGTACCGCCACGCCTGGGCGCTGCATCGCGGTGATACGGTGTTGTTGCAGCAGATTGTGGATGCGCCGCTGCCCATTGATGCCCTCGAAAGCCTGGTGATGAGCGGATTCAAGTATCAGGCCGCGCAACACCTGTGCTGGCTGAACGAGGCACCGATAGCGCTGGCCATGAGTGCTTTCTGCGATGCGCATTCAAGTGCCCGGCCATTGCCGCAGGTGCTGACAAAAGGTGAGCCGCACAAAGTCTGTCGTCTGTGGTTGTGTCGCTTGCGGCCTTACAGCGACGCTGCGCTGGAACGACTGGCAGACGCGTTCACGCTGGCCGCGGTCAAAGATGATTGCGACTTGTCCGAACTCGATTTGATTCTGCAGTTGAGCCGGCGCGGGATTCAGTTGCCACCGGTCGGGCTGGGTGAGGCCACCTGGGAGTGGCACGCGCAGACCTTGTTCTTGCTGGCATTGCTGGAACAACCCGAACGCTGGCTGCAAATGATGGATGCGCAGTGCGTGGAGCGCCTGCCTTTCAATCCGGCCCATCCTTTGAGTCGCCTGCAACCTTTGTTGCGGCGCTTGCAGCGTGAGCAAGGCCACTGCGCCGGCTTGCTCGGATGGCTGCAGGGCAGTGACCCGGTGCACGGCTTGTTGGTGCAGCAATTGTTCAGCGTACAGCAGGCACTCGACAGCGCGCGATTGCCGGCCAATACCCTGCTTTACACCTGCCTTGAAAGCGATCGTGCGGCATGCGGCGACGATTTGCTGGGTTTGATGATGTTCTGGGGCGTGCTCTATCACGACCCGAGCCTGAGTGCCGAGCAGCATCGTGCATTGTTGCAGTCGATCGCGGCGGTCAGCTGCGAGGACTATTGGTTCGAAGGCTTCCGCGACGGTTTGATCAAAGGCGAACCGGTGTGGCCGCCGCGCAAAGTGCTGACCGATTTTGGCGTCGACAAACTGCTGGCGTATGAAGCGCTGGATGCGCTCAAGGGCTTGATTCGCTATGGCGCTGCCGGGGTGCCGAAAACGCGCGTCCTGCGCCAACTGCAACAGGGCAAGGACGATGTGCAGAACAGCGTCGGGTTGCGCCTGGCCCTGTGCGCGATATTGTCCTGGTCGGAACGATTACTGTTGGCGAAAAGCGATGTGCAGCCGGTACCGGCGAGAGCGATCTGGCGTCTCGGCTCGCGGTTGGGGCGCAAGGCTTTTATCGCTCAGGTCTTGGGGTGTTTGGTGATTGCGCCGGTAGCGGGGTTGATCAGTGGCACTACGGGCGCTGGCATTCTTATCCTGTTATTGGCCGTGCTGCTGGTGTTCGGCGCTATTCTGCGCCGCTTGCACGACATGGGCCGGGGCATTCCGACGTTGCTGATCTTCATGGCGCTGACGCCGGTTCTGCCATTTTTGCCGTTGGTGTTGTTCGGGCTTGCCGGTGACAAGTTGCCCAACCGCTATGGTGTGCCACCGGACAGCGGCGATTCCGAGATGCTGTCCGGCGGCCTGCAGGCTGCCTTGCGGCGACTCAACGGCTAGAGGCGCAGTTGATCCAGCGCCTTGTTCAGCTCTGAGCGATGGCTGGCAATCTCCGAGGGTTGCTGGCCGCCGAGCACGGTAGTGAAGTTGTGCAGCCATTCGGCAATGTGCTCGCGTTGCGTGCCGAGGCTTTGCATCCATGCCCGCTCCAGGCGGGCCAGCAACGTGCGGTTGGGCAACGCATCGCGCGGATGGACTTTCAGTGTCGACAGCCGGTTATGGCTGTCGCGACGTGCTTGCTCATTCAGACCGGTGGGGCTGCGGTCGATGCTGTGACTGTGGCGCTCACCGGTTTCGAGCAGGGTGACGTCCACCTCGAGCAAACCGTTGATGTCATAGCTGAAGCGTACATCCAGCTCCTGGATGTGTTCAGTGGGCGTCAACGTCACATCGAAAGCATCAATCAGAATGTTGTCGCAAACCCACGGCCGTTCACCCTGATAGACGGCGATGCGCAGCGCTGTTTGCTTAGGTTGGGTGGTGTAATAGCGCTCCACCCTTGACGTCGGAATGATGGTGTTACGTTCGATGATGGGCGAGAAGGCACCTTTGATGTCTTCGCCACGCATGGTCGCAATCCCCAGCGTATACGGGCAGACATCCGTCAGAATCAACTCTTCAACCGCACCGTCGCGCGCCTTGCACGCCGCTTGCGTCGCCGCCCCCAGCGCAACAATCGTGTCCGGATCAAGATGCCGGTAAGGCAGGCGTCCGAACAGCGTGGCGACCATTTGCTGGACTGCCGGCATGCGCGTGGCGCCGCCGACCAGCACCAGGCTGTCGAGGTCGCGAGGTTTGAGGCGAGCATCGCGCAAGGCCTGTTCGATCGGCGCGCGCAAACGCGCCAGCAGCGGCTCCCAGATTTTTACCGCCGCCGCTTCGTCCAGAGACCATTCAAACGTCTTGTCAGCGTGACGCCAACTCAGTTGTTGAATGCCTTCACCGAGTTTGCATTTGAGCTGCTCAAGCGCATCACCGAGGCTGGCCATGCTTTGCGCATCGACCATGGCCGGGGTCAGTTGCCAGTGTTTCAGGCAGGCCTGCAACAGCGCGGCGGTGAAGTCTTCGCCACCGAGAAAGTTGTCGCCGGTGGAGGCGTGCACTTCGATCAGTGGCAAAGCGTATTCCAGCACCGTGACATCGAAGGTGCCGCCGCCCAGATCGAAGATCAGCGTGCGTTCGAATTTCTGCTCATGCAGCCCGTAAGCCATGGCCGCAGCGGTCGGCTCGTTGATCAGGCGTGTCACCGAGAGCCCGGCCAGTTCGGCGGCAAACAGCGTGCGTTTGCGTTGTTCGTCGCTGAAATACGCCGGGACGGAAATCACCGCTTCTGCAACCGGGTGGCCGAGAAAGGCTTCGGCGTCCTGCTTGAGTGAGCCGAGCACCAGCGCCGACAACTCTTCGGGGCTGAACTGACGTGTGCCGAGCTGGACTTGTTTGTCGCTGCCCATGAAACGCTTGAATGCTGCAGCGGTTCGTTCCGGGTGCGTGGTCAGGCGGGCGCGGGCGGCTTTGCCGACCAGAATCGTGTCGTCTTCATCGAGGCTGACCACCGAGGGCGTCAGCACATCGCCCAGAGCGTTGGGAATCAGGCGGGCCTGACCGTCCTGCCAGACGGCAATCAGACTGTTGGTGGTGCCAAGGTCGATGCCCAGCAGAGCCGGGCGGGGGAGGGATGCATCCTGCATGACAGATCTCGAAACGGCGCAAAAAACGCGACCCTACAGGTTGCCGCAAATCGTGGCAATTGCGCGTCTGTTGCAACGTGCACCGGTTATGGCAGGAGCTTTTTCAGATCCTCCAGCGCAACCGGTCGACTGTGCAGATAACCCTGATACAAATGGCAGCCCAAACCCTGCAGGAACGCCAGTTGTTCGCGGGTCTCCACACCTTCGGCAATCACCTCCAGCTCGAGGCTGCGCGCCATGGCGACAATCGCGCGAATGATCTCGGCGTCGTTGGGGTCAGTGGTTGCATCACGAATAAACGACTGATCGATTTTCAGCGTGTCCACCGGTAGCCGCTTGAGGTAAGTCAGCGACGAATAGCCGGTGCCGAAGTCATCCATGGCGAAACTCACACCGAGCTTTTTCAGCCGGCGCATTTTGCTGATGGTGTCTTCCAGGTTCTGGATGACGATGCCTTCGGTGATTTCCAGTTTCAGCAGCGAGCAGGGCAGACCGTGGCTGGTCATGCTGTGCTCGATGCGCTCGACAAAATCGTTCTGGCGGAACTGTCGCGGGCTGATGTTCACGCACAGGCTGAACTTGAGCGGGTCGACCAGTTTCAGTGCGATCAGTTGTTTGAAGGCATTGCAGGCCTCGTCGAGGATCCACGTGCCGACCTCGAGAATCAGGCCGCTGTCTTCCAGTACCTTGATGAACTCGGTAGGCGACTGCGCGCCCAGTTCCGGGTGATTCCAGCGCACCAGGGCTTCGGCGCCGATGATGCGGTCGTCGCGGGCATCGACCTGCGGCTGAAAGTGCACATTGAATTCCCCGCGCGACAGCGCCAGGCGCAAGTCGGTCTCCATGCGCAGCCGTTCGCTGGCCGCTTTCTGCATGGTGTTGTGGTACATCTGCGTGGTGTTGCGTCCGGAGTCCTTGGCCCGGTAAAGGGCAATGTCGGCGCGTTTGAGCAAGTCGGTCGGCGTCGAGCCGTGATCGGGGATCAGCGCCACGCCAATGCTCGGCGTCACCTGCAAGCGTTGGCCGTCGAGGAACATCGGTTCCGACAACAATTCGCGCAGAGTGTCGGCCAGATTGCGCACTTGTGTGCTGACGTCGTTACGCGAACCTTCGAGGCCGCTGAGCAATACCACGAACTCGTCGCCACCGAGGCGCGCGACCGTGTCTTCCATGCGCACGCTGGCTTCGAGCCGCGCGGTGATGATCTTCAGCACCGTGTCGCCGACCGGGTGGCCGAGCGAATCGTTGATGTGCTTGAAGTGATCAAGGTCGAGAAACAGCAAGGCACCGCGCAGGTTGTGGCGCTTGAGCAGGGCGATCTGCTGGCTCAGGCGATCCATCAGCAAGGCGCGGTTGGGCAGGTTGGTCAGCGGGTCGTGATAAGCCAGATGACGAATCTGCGCTTCGGCATTTTTCAGCAGGCTGACGTCGCGCGCGGTCAGCAACAGGCACGCGGTTTCATTGAGGGTGATTGGTTCGATCGAAACCTCCACCGTCAGCAACTCGCCGCGCTTGTTGCGGCCGAGCATTTCCTGATGGTGCACGCGGCCCTTGATCTGCAGCTCGGCGAGTAATGCCGAGCGCTGCTTTTCTTCGGCCCAGATACCCACCTGATACACCGTTTTGCCCACCACTTCTTCGGCGCGATAGCCGGTGAGCCGGCAGAAACCGTCGTTGACCTCCAGATAACGCCCGGTGTCGCGCTCGGTGATGGTGATCGCGTCGGGGCTGGAGTGGAACGCTTTGGCGAATTTCTCTTCACTGGCTTTCAGCGCCGCTTCCGAGCGCTGCTGCTGGGTAATGTCGCGCAGGGTGGTGACGATGCACGGCTGGTCGCCAACGCTGATCTGCCGGCTGGAAATCACACAGGTCAGCGACTGGCCGTCCTTGTGCTGGACGATGATCGCGACGTTGCTCAAACCCTGTTCGCGGATAACCCGCTCGATGCGCTGCAGGCTTTTCGCCGAGGCGTCCCACAGGCCGATTTCTTCGGCGGTGTGGCCAATGACGTCGGTGGCGCTCCAGCCAAAGGTCTGGGTAAAGCTGTTATTGATTTCGATGAACTCGCCACTGTCCTGGCGGGTGACGCAGATCGGGTCGGGGCTGACCTGGAACAGCGTGGCGAATTTCTCTTCCGAGGCCACCAGCCGCTGCTCGCGCTCGACCTGATCGGTGATGTCGAGCAGCGTGCCGGCCATGCGCAGCGGCGCGCCGTTGTCGTCACGATAGAGGCGCGCGCGACTTTCCAGATAGCGCGAGCTGCCGTCCGGCAGTTGCACGCGATAGGTCAGTTGGTAATTGCCTGCCGGGCCTTCGCGCAGGCTGCGGTAGGCGTCGCGCATGCTGTCGCGCTCTTCGCCGGGCACGCCTTCGAAAAACTCTTCGAACGATTCATGAAACGGTATCGGTTCGAGCCCGTGCAGTTGCGCGGCGCGGGCCGAGCCGTAGAGCATGCCGCTGGGAATGTGCCAGTCCCAGGTACCTAGCTGCGCGGAGTCCAGCGCCAGGTCGAGGCGTTCCTGGCTGTCCTTCAAGGCGTGTTCGGCGGCTTTGCGTTCGGTGGTGTCGAGGAAGGTGCTGAGCAGATACGGCTGGCCTTCAAGTTCGACTTTCTGCGCACTGAGAATGCCATCGTGAACTTGCCCGTTGCTGGCGCGAAACTGCACCTCCATGCTGATCAGTTCGCCCTTGGTGTTGGTCTTCTTGACCAGTTCGGCGCGCTGCTCGGGGTGCACCCACAGGCCCAGTTCCAGCGTGGTGCGGCCAATAGCGCTTTGTACCGGCCAGCCGAACAGGCTTTCGAAATACTGATTGGCCTCGCTGATCAGGCCGTCTTCCTGGCGGGTCAGCAGGACCATGTTCGGGCACAGGTGAAAAAGTGTCGCGAAACGTTTCTCCGAGCTGCTCAGCGCCTGTTCGCGTTGACGCTGGTGGGTGATTTCACGAATCACCCCGATCATTCGGGGGCGGCCGTGTTTATCCGGCAGCAGGCTGCCGCTGATTTCCAGCCAGTGCAGGCTGCCGTCAGGCCAGCGGATGCGGTGGTGCATCGCTTGTTCCAGCGGTGCACCGGCAATTACCGCGTGGAAGGCGCGGACGGTTTTCGCCCGGTCTTCCGGCGGCAACAGGTCGAGGTATTCCAGATCTTCGGGCAACGGTTGCCGAGGATCGAAGCCGAACAAGGCTTGGGTGCCACGCGACCAGCTGATCTGCCCGCGCTCGATGTCCCAATACCAGGCGCCGAGCCGCGCGCCGTTGAGCGCCGCCAGCAATTGCGGCGCGCTTTCCCAGCTCTGCTCGGAATGACGCGGGTCAATCGCCTGAATACGCGGCATCGGCGGAATTCGGTCAACAGATTTCGGCATTGTGGACAGGCCTTGAGCTGATGGTGGCGTTAGGCACAGGAGCAGCGGCTCTATAGGAGTAGCACAAGTTGGCCTCAAGTCCCTGGCAGATCGATTTGTGCGTCGAGCAGTGCCATAAAGGCTTTTGCCGCATTCGATAGCGTCCGTTCGGTGTGCAGGATATAGCCTAGCTGGCGAGTGAGCTGTATGCCCGGTAAAGCGATGCTCGCCACCTGCTCATCGAGCATGGTGCGCGGCAAAACGCTCCAGGCCAGGCCAATCGAGACCATCATCTTGATGGTTTCCAGGTAGTTGGTGCTCATGGCGATGTTCGGCGTCAGGCCCTGAGCCTCGAATAACCGTTGGACAATATGGTGGGTAAAGGTGTTGCCACCGGGGAAAACCGCCGGATGACCGGCAATGTCCGCCAGGCTGACGGCGCCGTTATTGATCAGCGAATGCTCCGGGGCGACCACAAAGTCCAGCGGGTCGTCCCACACCGGCGTGGCTTTGACCAGTGCGTGCGGCTCCGGCGCGAGGGTGATGACCGCCAGTTCGGCGCGGCCATGGAGAATTTCCTCGTAGGCCACTTCCGAATCGAGGAACTGAATATCCAGCGCCACTTGTGGGTAACGGCGGGTGAATTCCCTTAATAGAGGCGGCAAACGGTGCAAACCGATGTGGTGACTGGTGGCGAGGGTCAGGCGACCGCTGACTTCGCCGGTCAGGTTAGTCAGCGCGCGGCGGGTGTCATCCAGCACGTTGAGAATCTGATAAGCCCGGGGCAGCAGGGCGCGGCCGGCCTCGGTCAGGCCGACTTCACGGCCCAGCCGATCAAACAGGCGCACCTTCAATTGCTGCTCCAGCCCGGCGATGCGTTTGCTGATCGCCGGCTGCGTCAGGTGCAGGCGTTCGCCGGCGCCGGAGAAGCTGCCGGTCTCGGCAATCGCGATAAAAGCGTTGAGGTTGGCCAGATCCATGTTCGTATTCCAGTTGGTTATCCAAAGCATAAAAAATATGAATTTGAGTTATTTAATCTAACCCCATAGGATCGGCCTCACAAGCCAAAGGGTTATTGATAAGCCCAGGGCATAGAAACAAGCTGATGAGGAACCGTCTGATGGCCGGCAAAACGCTCTACGACAAGCTCTGGGATTCGCATTTGGTCAAGCAGCGCGACGATGGCTCGGCGCTGATCTATATCGATCGTCACATCATTCACGAAGTGACCTCGCCGCAAGCCTTCGAGGGCCTGCGTCTGGCCGGGCGCAAGCCTTGGCGCATCGATGCCAATATCGCGACCCCGGACCACAACGTACCGACGACCCCGGAGCGCAAGGGCGGCATCGAAGCCATTGCCGATCAGGTCTCGCGTTTGCAGGTTCAGACCCTTGATGACAACTGTGATGAATACGGCATCGTCGAGTTCAAGATGAACGACGTCCGCCAAGGCATCGTCCACGTCATCAGCCCGGAGCAGGGTGCAACCTTGCCGGGCATGACCGTGGTCTGCGGCGACTCGCACACCTCGACCCACGGCGCATTCGGCGCTCTGGCGCACGGTATCGGCACTTCAGAGGTCGAGCACGTGCTCGCCACCCAGTGCCTCGTCGCGAAGAAAATGAAGAACATGCTGGTGCGCGTTGAAGGGCAATTGCCGTTCGGCGTGACCGCCAAGGACATCGTCCTCGCGGTGATCGGCAAGATCGGCACCGCCGGCGGTAACGGCCACGCCATCGAATTCGCTGGCAGCGCGATCCGCGATTTGTCCGTTGAAGGCCGCATGACCATCTGCAACATGTCTATCGAAGCCGGCGCCCGCGTCGGTCTGGTGGCTGCGGATCAGAAGACGGTCGACTACGTGAAGGGTCGTCCGTTTGCACCGAAAGGCGCCGAATGGGACATGGCCGTCGAAGCCTGGAAAGACCTGGTCTCCGACGCCGACGCCAAATTCGACACCGTGGTTGAACTCGACGCCGCGCAGATCAAGCCGCAAGTCAGCTGGGGCACTTCGCCTGAGATGGTTTTGGCCGTTGATCAGAACGTGCCGGATCCGGCCAAAGAGATGGATCTGGTCAAACGCGACTCGATCGTCCGCGCCTTGAAATACATGGGTTTGACCGCCAATCAGGCGATCACCGACATTCAGCTGGATCGTGTATTCATCGGTTCCTGCACCAACTCGCGGATTGAAGACTTGCGCGCTGCGGCGGTGATCGCCAAGGGCCGCAAAGTCGCTTCGACCATCAAGCAAGCGATCGTGGTGCCGGGCTCGGGTCTGGTCAAGGCTCAGGCAGAAGCCGAAGGTCTCGACAAGATTTTCCTCGAAGCCGGTTTCGAATGGCGTGAGCCGGGTTGCTCGATGTGCCTGGCGATGAACCCGGACCGTTTGGAGTCCGGCGAGCATTGCGCCTCGACCTCCAACCGTAACTTCGAAGGCCGTCAGGGCGCCGGTGGCCGTACCCACCTCGTCAGCCCGGCCATGGCGGCTGCGGCAGCGGTGAACGGTCGTTTCATCGACGTTCGTGAATTGATTTAAAGGAGCGCAGCATGAAAGCTTTTACCCAGCACACTGGTCTTGTCGCGCCTTTGGATCGTGCCAACGTCGACACTGACCAAATCATTCCGAAACAGTTTTTGAAGTCGATCAAGCGCACCGGTTTCGGCCCGAACCTGTTTGACGAGTGGCGTTACCTCGATGTCGGCCAGCCGTATCAGGACAACTCCAAACGTCCGCTGAACAAGGACTTCGTCCTCAACGCCGAGCGTTACCAAGGCGCCAGCGTGTTGCTGGCCCGCGAGAACTTCGGTTGCGGCTCCAGCCGTGAACACGCGCCGTGGGCCCTGGAAGAATACGGTTTCCGCAGCATCATCGCGCCGAGCTACGCCGATATCTTCTTCAACAACAGCTTCAAGAACGGCTTGTTGCCGATCATCTTGAGCGACGCTGAAGTCGATGAATTGTTTAAGCAGGTTGAGGCTGAGCCGGGTTATCAATTGCAGGTCGATCTGCAGGCGCAGACCGTCACCCGTCCGGATGGCAAGGTGTACAGCTTTGAGATTGATGCGTTCCGTAAGCACTGCCTGTTGAATGGTCTGGACGATATTGGTCTGACCTTGCAGGACGGTGATGCAATTGCGACGTTTGAGGCCAAGCACCGTGTGAGCCAGCCGTGGTTGTTTCGCGACGCATAATTTGCGTATGGCGAATGGCGCCATCGCGAGCAGGCTCACTCCTACATTTGAAATGCGTTCCCCTGTAGGAGTGAGCCTGCTCGCGATGAGGCCCTCAAAAGCACCACAAGACTCACCCTAAAAAGGAAGTCCCCAATGACCAGCACCGCCCAGCACACCCAGGTCGTACAAAAGCAATTCGGTGAACAGGCCGCTGCCTACCTGAGCAGCGCCGTTCACGCTCAAGGCACCGAATTCGCACTGCTACAGGCTGAGCTGGCCGGGCAGGGCGAGGCCCGGGTGCTGGACTTGGGTTGCGGCGCCGGTCACGTCAGTTTTCACATCGCGCCGCTGGTCAGGGAAGTGGTCGCCTACGACCTGTCGCAGCAGATGCTTGATGTGGTCGCCGCCGCGGCCGTTGATCGCGGTTTCACCAACATTGCCACGGTCAACGGCGCCGCCGAGCGTCTGCCGTTTGCCGATGGCGAGTTCGACTTCGTGTTCAGCCGTTATTCGGCGCATCACTGGAGCGATCTCGGCGTGGCCCTGCGCGAGGTGCGTCGGGTGCTGAAGCCGGGCGGTGTGGCGGCGTTCGTTGATGTGTTGTCACCGGGCAGTCCGTTGTTCGACACTTACCTGCAAAGCGTCGAAGTGCTGCGCGACACCAGCCACGTGCGCGATTATTCAGGCGCCGAGTGGCTGCGTCAGGTCAGCGAGGCTGGTTTACATGTACGCAGCACCACGCGTCAGCGTCTGCGTCTGGAGTACACCAGTTGGTTTGAGCGCATGCGCACGCCGCAAGTGATGCGCGCAGCGATCCACCAGTTGCAGCAGTCGATGGGCAACGAAGTGCGCGAATATTTTGAGATTGATGCCGACGGCTCGTTCAGTACAGATGTCATCGTGCTGATGGCCGAGCGATAAGAATTTTTCCGGGCGTGCCGGTAAAGGCGCACCGACTGAAGACACGAGGAAAGCATGAGCAAGCAGATTCTGATTCTCCCAGGTGACGGTATTGGTCCGGAAATCATGGCCGAAGCGGTCAAGGTGCTGGAGCTGGCCAACGACAAGTACAGCCTGGGCTTCGAGCTGAGCCATGACGTGATCGGTGGCGCCGCCATCGACAAGCACGGCGTGCCGCTGGCCGACGAAACCCTCGACCGCGCTCGTGCTGCCGACGCTGTGCTGTTGGGCGCCGTTGGCGGCCCGAAATGGGACACCATCGAACGTGACATCCGCCCTGAGCGCGGTCTGCTGAAAATCCGTGCGCAACTGGGTCTGTTCGGCAACCTGCGTCCGGCGATCCTGTACCCGCAGCTGGCCGATGCTTCGAGCCTGAAGCCGGAAATCGTTGCCGGTCTGGACATCCTCATCGTTCGTGAGCTGACCGGTGGCATCTACTTCGGCGCGCCGCGTGGCACCCGCACTTTGGAGAACGGCGAGCGTCAGTCCTACGACACGCTGCCATACAGCGAAAGCGAAATCCGCCGCATCGCCCGTGTCGGTTTCGACATGGCCATGGTTCGCGGCAAGAAGCTCTGCTCGGTGGACAAGGCCAACGTGCTGGCCTCCAGCCAACTGTGGCGTGAAGTGGTCGAGCAAGTGGCCAAGGATTACCCGGAAGTCGAACTGAGCCACATGTACGTCGACAACGCCGCCATGCAACTGGTGCGCGCACCGAAGCAGTTCGACGTGATCGTCACCGACAATATGTTCGGCGACATCCTGTCCGACGAAGCGTCGATGCTTACCGGTTCCATCGGCATGCTGCCGTCGGCCTCGCTGGACTCCAACAACAAGGGCATGTACGAGCCTTGCCACGGTTCCGCTCCGGACATCGCCGGTAAAGGCATTGCCAACCCGTTGGCGACCATTCTGTCGGTGTCGATGATGTTGCGTTACAGCTTCAATCTGCATGACGCGGCCGATGCCATCGAGAAAGCCGTGAGCGTGGTGCTGGATCAAGGCCTGCGCACTGGCGACATCTATTCGACCGGTTGCACCAAAGTCGGTACGCAGGAAATGGGCGACGCAGTAGTCGCCGCGCTGCGGAATCTGTAATCTCTCGGGCCCGCTGCGAAATTCAATACAAAGCAGCGGCCCACTTTTCAAGAAGGTGTAGTTGCGATGAAACGTGTAGGTCTGATCGGTTGGCGCGGGATGGTCGGTTCCGTGCTCATGCAGCGGATGCTGGAAGAGCAGGATTTCGATCTAATCGAGCCGGTGTTTTTCACCACGTCCAACGTCGGTGGCCAAGGCCCGTCCGTGGGCAAGGACATTGCTCCGCTCAAGGATGCTTACAGCATTGATGAGCTGAAGACCCTCGACGTGATTCTGACCTGCCAGGGCGGCGACTACACCAGCGAAGTGTTCCCGAAGCTGCGCGAAGCCGGCTGGCAGGGTTACTGGATCGACGCGGCCTCGAGCCTGCGCATGAACGATGACGCGGTGATCATTCTTGATCCGGTCAACCGCAAGGTCATCGACCAGCAACTCGACGCGGGCACCAAGAACTACATCGGCGGCAACTGCACCGTCAGCTTGATGCTGATGGGCCTGGGCGGTCTGTTCGAGGCCGGTCTGGTCGAGTGGATGAGCGCCATGACCTATCAGGCGGCCTCCGGTGCCGGCGCGCAGAACATGCGTGAACTGATCAAGCAAATGGGCGCGACCCACGCCGCGGTCGCCGATCAACTGGCCGATCCGGCCAGCGCGATCCTCGACATCGACCGTCGCGTGGCCGACGCCATGCGCAGCGAAGCGTACCCGACCGAAAACTTCGGCGTACCTTTGGCCGGCAGCCTGATCCCGTGGATCGACAAGGAACTGCCGAACGGCCAGAGCCGCGAAGAGTGGAAAGCTCAGGCCGAGACCAACAAGATCCTCGGTCGCTTCAAGAGCCCGATCCCGGTCGACGGCATCTGCGTGCGCATCGGCGCCATGCGTTGCCACAGCCAGGCGCTGACCATCAAGCTGAACAAAGACGTGCCGATCGCCGACATCGAAGGGCTGATCAGCCAGCACAACCCTTGGGTCAAACTGGTGCCGAACCAGCGCGAAATCAGCATGCAGGAGCTGAGCCCGACCAAGGTCACCGGCACCCTGAATGTTCCGGTGGGTCGTCTGCGCAAGCTGAACATGGGTTCGCAATTCGTCGGTGCCTTCACCGTCGGCGACCAACTGCTGTGGGGCGCGGCCGAACCGCTGCGTCGCATGCTGCGGATTTTGCTTGAGCGTTGATCGTTTGAAGCAATGAAAGAGCCCGTGCCTTGAAAGGGGTGCGGGTTTTTTTATGCTTTGGATTTCTCGGTTGCCTGGTCTGGCCCCTTCGCGAGCAGGCTCGCTCCCACAGGGGAATGCTTTTCAAATGTGGGAGCGAGCCTGCTCGCGAAGAGGCCGGTGCAGCCGCCGCAAATGTTGGGCAGAAATTGCCTGTGCGCCAGTCACCCGGTAAAGTGCCGCTCCCCCCGTTTCGCCAGAGGCTCGCACCATGACCCAGACCCTAGATATTGCCGTGATCGGCGCCACCGGTACTGTCGGCGAAACCCTCGTACAGATTCTCGAAGAACGCGACTTCCCGGTCGGCAACCTGCATCTGCTGGCCAGCAGCGAATCTGCCGGCAGCTCGGTGCTGTTCCGCAACAAGAACGTGCGCGTTCGCGAAGTCGACGAGTTCGATTTCAGCAAGGTCAAACTGGTGTTCTTCGCTGCTGGCCCGGCGATCACTTTGAGCTACGCTGCGCGCGCTCATGCCGCCGGTTGCTCGCTGATCGACCTGTCCGGCGCCTTGCCGGCCGATCAGGCGCCGCAAGTGGTGCCGGAAGCCAATGCCAAAGTGCTCGCCGCTTTGAAAGCACCGTTCCAGGTCAGCAGCCCAAGTCCGTCGGCTACTTCGCTGGCCGTGGTATTGGCGCCGCTGCTCGATCTCATTGACCTGCAATATGTCAACGTCACCGCCAATCTGGCTGTTTCCGCGCAGGGTCGTGAAGCTGTGACCGAGCTGGCGCGGCAGACCGCCGAGCTGTTGAACATGCGCCCATTGGAGCCGACTTTCTTCGACCGGCAGATGGCCTTCAACCTGCTGGCCCAGGTCGGCACGCCTGACGCGCAGGGCCACACGCTGCTGGAAAAACGCCTGGTGCGCGAGTTGCGTCAGGTGCTGGCCAAGCCTTTATTAAAGATTTCCGCAACTTGCGTTCAAGCCCCGGTGTTTTTTGGCGATAGCTTTAGCGTGACCTTGCAGTCAACGTCGGCTGTCGACCTGGCAAAAGTCAACGCTGCACTCGAAGATGCGCCGGGTATCGAGTTGGTCGAGGCCGGCGATTATCCGACAGCGGTCGGTGACGCGGTGGGGCAGGACGTTGTCTATGTCGGTCGCGTGCGCAGCGGTGTCGACGACCCGGCGGAACTAAATCTGTGGCTGACGTCAGATAACGTACGCAAAGGCGCGGCCCTTAACGCTGTGCAGGTGGCTGAGTTGTTGATAAAAGACCTGCTGTAAAAGATACTTGGCAACAATTTGTCGACTGATTCTAGGTGAGCGCTATGCTTGCCCAGATTGCTTGATAACGTGTCACCCTCCGGGACATTCCGGGGCATCAAAGAAATGATCGCGCGCGACATCTGTCGTCGTCGCGCGCAATGCCTTACGGCAGCGGTATTCAACATCTTCTCGCTGGCCGAGGAACGTTCAAACAAAGGATGAGGCTATGGTTCAAGTTCGCAAACTGGTGTTAGCAATAGCGGCCGCCTCGGCGCTGTCCTCCGGTATGGCGCATGCCCTCGGGCTCGGGGAGCTGACCCTGAAGTCGACCCTGAACCAGCCGCTGGTGGCTGAAATCGAGCTGCTCGACGTCAAGGATCTCACCGCTGCCGAAGTGGTGCCGAGCCTGGCTTCCCCTGAAGATTTCACCAAGGCCGGCGTCGATCGTCAGGCCTTCCTCAATGACCTGACCTTCACTCCGGTACTCAACGCCAGTGGCAAAAGCGTGCTGCGCGTAACGTCGAGCAAGCCGCTGTCGGAGCCGATGGTCAAATTCCTCGTGCAGGTGATGTGGCCGAACGGCCGTTTGCTGCGCGATTACAGTGTGCTGCTGGATCCATCGAAGTTCTCGCCAGAGACCGCTGACGCCGCCGCACAACCGGCGCCGTCGCAGACCATCACCGCACCGACCACTGGCGCCACGCACCCGACGCAATACACCACCACGCCGCGCGATACCCTCTGGGAAATCGCCGCGAAGGCGCGCAACGGTGGTTCGGTGCAGCAGACCATGCTGGCGATTCAAGCGTTGAACCCTGATGCGTTCATCGGCGGCAACATCAACCGTTTGAAAACTGGCCAGGTACTGCGCCTGCCGGATGCGGTGCAGAGCACGGCGTTGCCACAGTCCAAGGCCATTGCCGAAGTCGCGGCGCAGAACGAGGCCTGGCGCTCGGGCCGTCGTTATGTGGCGAAGCCGGGCACCGGTCAGCAGCAACTCGATGCGACCAACCGTGGTCGTGGCAATACCGGTGCAGCACAGAACGCCCAGGACAATCTGAGTCTGGTCTCCGCTGAAAGCGCCAAGGCGCGCGGCAAAGGCCCGGCGGGTGACGCCAAGGCGCTGAGTAACAAGCTTGCGGTCACTCAGGAAAGCCTCGACACGACCCGTCGTGATAACGAGGAACTGAAAAGCCGCATGTCCGATCTGCAAAGCCAGATGGACAAGCTGCAAAAACTCATCGAGCTTAAGAACAATCAACTGGCGAAGCTGCAGGCCGAAGGCGCGGGCGCTGCGCCGGCCGCGAACGGCGCAGTCGCACCAGTTCCGGCGATCACTGCTGAGCTGGCTGCCACACCGCCGGCTACTCCTGCAGAAGCAGCGCCGACACCAGAGTCTGCCATTGCGCCACCCGCCGAGACGCCGGTTGAGCCTGTGGTCGAACCGGTTGTCGAAACCACGCCTGCCGCCGATGATGAAAAGACCTTCAACGAACTGCTGACCAACCCGATCCTGCTGGGGCTGATTGGTGGTGGCGCCGTCGTTCTGCTGCTTCTGCTGTTGCTGCTGGCGCGTCGCCGCAAAGCCCAGCAAGAGGCCGAGAAACATCTGCGCATGGCCCGCGCCCTGTCGGAAGAGCAAGAGTTCTCCGCCGAGCAGGATCTGCCGGAAAGCAGCTTCGAAGGTCTGGAAACCCCGGCGGCGAGCGTCAAGCTCAACACCCCGGCGCCTGCTCCTGCTCCAGTCGTGGCTCCGGTAGTGGCGCCGATCGTGATGGCTGAGCCGATCGCCGCGCCGCTGGTGGCACCGGCCGCCGAACGTTCCGATGACGTGCTCGACAAGGCGCAATCGCACATCAACGCCGGTCGCCTGAATCAGGCTGCCGCGTTGCTGGAAGAAGGCGTCAGCCTGGAGCCGCAGCGCAGTGATCTGCGTCTGAAGCTGATGGAAGTCTACGGTCAGCAGGGCGATCGCGATGCGTTCGTCGGTCAAGAGCGTCAGCTGGTGGCCAATGGTGACAACTTCGCCAAGGTCGAAGAGCTGAAAAGCCGCTTCCCGGCCATGGCCGTGGTCGCGGCTTCGGGTCTGGCCGCTGCTGCGGTGGCCGCCGAGCTGGACGCGCAATACGTCAAGGATCTGCTGCTGGACGAGCCAGAAGCACCTGCGCCAGCGCCGGCTGAAGATGACCTGGACAGCGCGTTTGATCTGAGCCTGGACGATCTCGATAACATCACCCCGGTAGAGCCTGCGCCCGTGGTTGAGCCGGAAGCGCCGGTCGAGCTGGACGAATTCCCGTCCGACGATGACCTGAGCTTCGAATCGGTGCTGCAACAGCAGACCGATATCAAAGAGAATCTGGATGACCTGTCGGACTTCGACCTTGATCTGGACCTCGGTGCCGAGCCGGCGGCTCCGGCAGTTGACCTGGCGGACGATGACTTCCTGCTGGATCTGGACGAAGGCGTGAAGGATCTGCCGCCGGTCGAGGCACCGGTGGTGGCTGACGTGCCACAGGATGATCTGGAGCTGCCGGCCGACTTCGATCTGTCGCTGGCCGACGAAATGGACAGCAATCCTGCGGCCGAACCTGATGCGTTCGCTACCGAACTGGATGATGTCAACGCCGAGCTGGATCGCCTGTCGCAAAGCCTGGCCGAGCCGACCTTCACCGAAGCCGATGCCATGAAGGGTGATGATCTTGGCGAAGACGATTTCGACTTCCTCGCCGGCACCGACGAAGCGGCGACCAAGCTTGATCTGGCTCAGGCCTACATCGACATGGGCGACAGCGACGGTGCGCGCGACATCCTCAACGAAGTGTTGACCGAGGGTGACGAGAAACAGCGTGGCGAGGCCAAGGACATGCTTTCGAGCTTGTAGTAAGTCCAGCGGTAAACGAAAGCGGCAGCCCATTGAGGCTGCCGTTTTTGTTTGGGCCGGATTCAGTGGTGTCTGAAGGATTGCTATCGCGAGCAGGCTCGCTCCCACCTTTGGAATGCGTTCCCCTGTAGGAGTGAGCCTGCTCGCGATAGGGCCAGAACTGCCAATAGAGAGTTCTGGCATCCCTGAACCACAGCCTTATAATGCCCGCCTTTGCACAAACAGCAGGCTGTCCCACATTGGCAAACATAGATAACCCGGTCGCCGAAATGGCCCCCGACGGCTTTTACCGCGTCGCGCTGGGCGTTGAGTACAAAGGCTCGCGCTACAGCGGCTGGCAGCGTCAATTGACGGGTGTGGCGACGGTGCAGGAAGAACTCGAAAAAGCCCTGTCGAAAGTCGCCAATTCGCCGGTTTCGCTGCAGTGCGCCGGGCGCACCGACGCCGGCGTGCATGCCTGCGGACAAGTGGTGCATTTCGATACGACGGTCGATCGTTCGCTGAAGGCCTGGGTCATGGGCGCCAATATCAATCTGCCGCATGACATCAGCGTCAGTTGGGCGCGGGTGATGCCGGCGCATTTTCACGCGCGGTTCAAAGCCATCGCGCGGCGTTATCGCTATGTGATCTACAACGATCAGATCCGCCCGGCGCATCTCAACGAAGAAATCACCTGGAACCACCGCCCGCTGGACGTCGAGCGCATGGCCGAGGCCGCACAGTACTTGATCGGCACTCACGATTTCAGTGCTTTTCGTGCCGGCCAATGCCAGGCCAAGTCGCCGATCAAGAAGATGCATCATCTGCGCGTGACCCGGCACGGCAAGATGATCGTGCTCGACATCCGCGCCAATGCGTTCCTGCATCACATGGTGCGCAATATCGCTGGCGTGCTGATGACCATCGGTGCCGGCGAGCGCCCGGTGGAATGGATGAAAGAAGTTCTTGAAAGCCGCGAGCGCCGTTCCGGCGGTGTCACGGCGCATCCGTACGGCTTGTATCTGGTGCAGGTCGAGTACCACGATGAATTCCCGTTGCCCGAGCGTTTTATCGGGCCACATTTCCTTACGGGTTTCTCCGAACTTGACGGCTGACGCCCTCGAACGCTTTTGTTACCATCCGGGACTTTCCCGGATTTTGCCTCGGAGTTTTTCTCGAAATGTCAGCCGTTCGCAGCAAGATCTGCGGGATTACCCGCATAGAAGATGCGCTGGCCGCCGTTGAGGCCGGGGCGGATGCGGTCGGGTTTGTGTTCTACGCAAAGAGTCCACGTGCTGTCACCGTGCAGCAGGCGCGGGCGATTATTCAGGCATTGCCGCCGTTCGTAACCACCGTGGGCCTGTTCGTCAACGCCAGTCGCTGCGAGTTGGGGGAAATCCTCGATGCCGTGCCGCTGGATCTGTTGCAGTTCCATGGCGATGAAGTCGCTGAAGATTGTGAAGGCTGGCATCGTCCGTACATCAAGGCGTTGCGGGTCAAGGCCGGCGATGACATTGCGGCAGCGGTTGATGCCTACCCGAGTGCCAGCGGCGTGCTGCTCGACACTTATGTCGAAGGTGTGCCCGGCGGAACCGGTGAGGCGTTCGACTGGTCATTGATTCCGCAGGTTTTGAGCAAACCGTTGATTCTCGCGGGTGGTTTGACGCCGGAGAACGTCGCAGATGCCGTGGCTCGGGTAAAACCCTATGCGGTAGACGTCAGTGGTGGAGTAGAGGCAAGCAAGGGTATCAAGGATCACGCAAAGGTTCGGGCGTTCATCGACGCTGTACGCAAAGCGCCATATTGATGTGACGGCTGGCAGTCTGCCGCCGTCCATCAATGCACTTGCACAAAGCAGGCGCGGCTGAGGGTTTCTGGATCGCACGCAGGTCATGTTTCGCGCTGACCGTGGCTGTCCATCAACCATCGCCACACACATGAATTTAGCTGAAGGGCATACGCGGGGCTGCGAACCAGAGCGTTCGGGCCGCCGGTACTGGAGAAAGAAAGCATGAGCAACTGGTTAGTAGACAAACTGATCCCTTCGATCATGCGTTCCGAGGTCAAGAAGAGCTCGGTCCCTGAAGGTCTGTGGCACAAATGCCCGTCTTGCGAGGCGGTGCTGTATCGTCCGGAGCTGGAAAAGACCCTGGACGTTTGCCCTAAATGCAACCACCACATGCGCATCGGCGCACGTGCACGCATCGACATCTTCCTCGATGCTGAAGGTCGCAACGAACTGGGCGCCGATCTGGAGCCGGTTGACCGTCTGAAATTCCGCGACGGCAAGAAGTACAAGGATCGCCTGACCGCTGCACAGAAGCAGACCGGCGAAAAAGACGCGTTGATCTCCGTCAGCGGCACCTTGCTGGGCATGCCGGTGGTGGTTTCGGCGTTCGAATTCAGCTTCATGGGCGGTTCCATGGGCGCCATCGTCGGTGAGCGCTTCGTACGCGCGGCCAACTACGCCCTGGAAAACCGCTGCCCGATGATCTGCTTCGCCGCTTCCGGCGGTGCGCGCATGCAGGAAGCGCTGATCTCGTTGATGCAGATGGCCAAGACCTCGGCAGTGCTGGCACGCCTGCGTGAAGAAGGCATTCCATTCATCTCCGTACTGACCGATCCGGTCTACGGCGGTGTTTCCGCGAGTCTGGCGATGCTCGGCGACGTCATCGTCGGTGAGCCGAAAGCCCTGATCGGCTTCGCCGGTCCGCGTGTTATCGAGCAAACCGTGCGTGAAAAGCTGCCGGAAGGCTTCCAGCGCAGCGAATTCCTGCTGGAGCACGGTGCAATCGACATGATCATCCACCGTCAGGAACTGCGCCCGCGTCTGGGTAACCTGCTGGCACAAATGACTGGCAAGCCGACGCCGAAATTCGTCGCCGCGCCAATCGAGCCGATTGTGGTTCCACCGGTACCTGCTGGCCTATGACCGAGCGCACCCTTGGCGAATGGCTCGCCTACCTTGAGCAGTTGCATCCGTCGGCCATCGACATGGGCCTGGAACGTTCGCAACAGGTAGCGTCCCGCATGGGGCTGGGCCAGCCGGCGCCTCGGGTGATCACGGTCACCGGCACCAACGGCAAGGGTTCGACCTGCGCTTTCGTGGCTTCATTGCTGCGGGCGCAGGGCCTGAGCGTTGGTGTCTACAATTCTCCGCACCTGCTGCGTTACAACGAGCGGGTGCAGCTCAATGGCCTCGAAGCCACTGACGCGCAGCTGTGCGAAGCCTTTGCAGCAGTCGAGGCCGGGCGCGGCGACACTTCCCTGACTTACTTCGAAATGGGCACCCTTGCGGCGTTCTGGCTGTTTCAGCAGGCCGGGCTCGATGCGGTGGTGCTGGAAGTCGGGCTGGGCGGGCGTTTGGACACGGTCAATGTGGTCGATGCCGATATTGCGCTGGTCACCAGCATCGGCGTCGATCACGCCGATTATCTGGGCGACACCCGCGAATCCGTGGCTTTCGAGAAAGCCGGAATTTTCCGTCAGGGCAAACCTGCCTTGTGCGGCGATCTGAATCCTCCGCAACCGTTGCTCGACAAGGCGCGTGAACTGGCCTGTCCGTTCTTCCTGCGTGGGCGTTACTTCGATCTCGGCATCAATGATCAGCACTGGCAGTGGCGCGGTACCGATGCGCAAGGGCAGGCTGTCGAATTGCGTGATTTGCCGCTGCTCGATCTGCCGATGGAAAACGCCGCGTTGGCGTTGCAGGCGTACTTGCTGCTCGGTTTGCCGTGGAATGCGCAGCAGATTGTGGCGGCGTTGCAGGCGACTCGTGTGGTCGGTCGACTGGATCGCCGCTCGTTCGAGTGGAACGGCAAGCGTCTGAACCTGTTGCTGGATGTCGGGCATAACCCGCATGCCGCCGAGTATCTGGCCCGTCGTCTGGCCTCGCGCCCACCGGTCGGCAAGCGTCTGGCGGTATTTGGTTTGCTGTCGGACAAGGATCTGGATGGTGTTGTCAGCGAATTGAATGCTAGTGTCCAGCACTGGGCTGTGGCGCCGCTGGATTCACCGCGCGCGCGCCCTGTGGCTGAGTTGCACGCGGCATTGCAGAACCTTGGTGCCGCTGTCACGTCTTACGACAGTGTCGCGGCCGCACTGGAAGGGCAGTGCGCAGTCGCTACCAGCGACGACGAGATTCTGTTGTTCGGATCATTTTATTGTGTCGCCGAGGCCCTCGAATGGCTGTCCCGGCGCTCCACGGAGGAAGCGGCAAATGGCTTTGCTGGATAAAGCGTACAAGCAGCGCATGGTTGGCGCTTTGGTGCTGGTTGCGCTGGCGGTGATTTTCCTGCCGATGCTGTTTTCCCGTCAGGATGAGCAGCGTCAGGTGACGGTCGAGGCGCCTGCCGCTCCGCAAGCGCCTGTCGTGCCGCAAGTGCAAATGGAAACCGTGGCTGTTCCCGAGCCGCAAGCCTTGCCGCAAGAGCCAGTGCCAACGGATGAAGAGGTCGCCGAAGACACGGCGCCTGCTGCGCCCGTCGCACCGGCACCAACGGCTCCCATCATGATCACCAAGCCTGTTGCGCCGCCCGCGGTGGCCAAGCCGATTCCTGCGCCAGCCCAGCCGATTACCTCTGCATCGAGTAAGCCCGACACCACGCAAAGCCGCGTCGATGCCAACGGTCTGTCGGTGAGCTGGTCGGTGCAACTGGCCAGTCTGTCGAGTCGCGCCAGTGCCGAGAGTCTGCAGAAAACCCTGCGCAGCCAAGGCTATAACGCCTATATCCGTTCGGCCGATGGCAAAAATCGGGTTTTTGTCGGTCCGCTGATCGAGCGTGCCGAAGCCGATCGTCTGCGTGATCTGTTGGGTCGTCAGCAGAACCTCAAGGGTTTTGTTGTGCGCTTCCAGCCTGAGCGCGGTTAAAAACTATCGCCTCGATTGAAATGCACTGACAATCGCAGCTTACCGAGAGGCATGCGCTCTGCTAAAATGCGCCGCCTTATCCGTCTGTAGGCTGCACTGTGCCATTTACCTGGGTTGACTGGGCGATCGTTGCAATCATCGCCATCTCCGCTTTGATCAGTTTGAGCCGCGGCTTCGTCAAGGAAGCATTATCGCTGGTGACCTGGATCATCGCAGGAGTCGTCGCCTGGATGTTCGGTGGCTCATTGTCCGAGTACCTCGCCGGATACATCGAAACCCCATCGGCTCGCGTGATCGCGGGCTGTGCCATCATGTTTGTCGCCACACTGATCGTGGGCGCAATGATCAATTATCTTATCGGCGAGTTGGTTCGCGTCACCGGGTTGTCCGGGACCGATCGATTCCTCGGCATGGCCTTCGGCGCAGCGCGTGGCGTGTTGCTGGTGGTCGTGGCGGTCGGGCTGTTGAGCCTGGGGCCGGTACAGCAGGACGGGTGGTGGAAAGAATCACAGCTCGTACCAAAATTTCTATTGGTCGCTGATTGGTCCAAAAACCTGATTCTCGGGTGGAGCAGTCAGTGGCTTGCCAGCGGAATCAGCGTACCCGCTGATATTCCGTTCAAGGAGCAACTCTTGCCGTCGGCGAAAACGCCTCAGTGAGTGTTGTTCAGTTCAGATCCATTAAGTAGGGGTTGCGTCGCATGTGTGGCATCGTCGGTATCGTCGGTAAGTCGAACGTCAATCAGGCGCTGTATGACGCGCTAACCGTGCTCCAGCACCGCGGCCAGGACGCTGCCGGTATCGTGACCAGCCATGATGGCCGGTTGTTCCTGCGCAAGGACAATGGCCTGGTGCGTGACGTGTTTCAACAGCGTCACATGCAGCGTCTGGTCGGCCACATGGGTATCGGCCACGTCCGTTACCCGACCGCGGGCAGCTCGACTTCGGCCGAAGCCCAGCCGTTTTACGTCAACTCGCCTTACGGCATTACTCTGGCGCACAACGGTAACCTGACCAACGTTGAGCAGTTGGCCAAAGAGATCTACGAATCCGACCTGCGTCACGTTAACACCAGTTCCGACTCGGAAGTGCTGCTGAACGTGTTCGCTCACGAGCTGGCCCAGCGCGGCAAGCTGCAGCCGACCGAAGAAGATGTGTTTGCCGCCGTGACCGACGTGCACAACCGTTGCGTTGGCGGTTACGCCGTTGTGGCCATGGTCACCGGTTATGGCATCGTCGGCTTCCGTGATCCGCACGGCATCCGTCCGATCGTGTTCGGCCAGCGTCACACCGACGAAGGCGTCGAGTACATGATCGCGTCCGAAAGCGTTTCGCTGGACGTGCTCGGTTTCACCCTGATTCGCGATCTGGCGCCGGGCGAAGCGGTCTACATCACTGAAGACGGCAAGCTGCACACCCGTCAGTGCGCGACCAATCCGTCCCTGACCCCGTGCATCTTCGAACACGTCTACCTGGCGCGTCCGGATTCGATCATCGACGGCGTGTCGGTCTACAAGGCCCGTCTGCGCATGGGTGAGAAGCTCGCCGAGAAGATCCTGCGCGAGCGTCCAGAGCACGACATCGACGTGGTGATCCCGATTCCGGACACCAGCCGTACCGCGGCACTGGAGCTGGCCAACCACCTGGGCGTGAAATTCCGCGAAGGTTTCGTCAAGAACCGTTACATCGGCCGTACCTTCATCATGCCGGGCCAGGCGGCGCGCAAGAAGTCGGTGCGTCAGAAGCTCAACGCCATCGAGCTGGAATTCCGCGGCAAGAACGTGATGCTGGTCGATGACTCGATCGTGCGCGGCACCACGTGCAAGCAGATCATCCAGATGGCCCGCGAAGCCGGCGCGAAAAACGTCTACTTCTGCTCGGCAGCCCCAGCGGTGCGCTTCCCGAACGTGTATGGCATCGACATGCCAAGCGCCCACGAACTGATCGCGCACAACCGTTCGACTCAGGACGTGGCGGATCTGATCGGCGCTGACTGGCTGATCTATCAGGACCTGCCTGACTTGATCGAAGCGGTCGGTGGCGGCAAGATCAAGATCGAGAACTTCGATTGCGCTGTGTTCGACGGCAAGTACGTCACCGGCGACGTCGACGAGGCGTACCTGAACAAGATCGAACAGGCGCGTAACGACTCCTCGAAGATCAAGACCCAAGCGGTCAGTGCGATCATCGATCTGTACAACAACTGAGTTGTCACCGGCCCTGAGGGGCCGGTTTTGTATCTGACTTTCAATTTTCGCGAACAGGGCAAGGAGTGACAGCATGAGTCAGGAATGGGATGCCGGTCGGCTGGACAGCGACCTTGAAGGCGTAGCGTTCGATACCCTGGCCGTACGTGCCGGTCAGCACCGTACGCCGGAAGGCGAGCACGGTGATCCGATGTTCTTCACCTCCAGCTACGTGTTCCGCACCGCTGCCGACGCAGCCGCGCGGTTTGCCGGTGAAGTGCCGGGCAACGTTTACTCGCGTTACACCAACCCGACCGTGCGCGCGTTCGAAGAGCGTATTGCCGCGCTGGAAAGCGCCGAGCAAGCCGTTGCGACTGCAACCGGCATGGCTGCGATCATGGCGGTGGTGATGAGTCTGTGCAGCGCCGGCGATCACGTGCTGGTTTCGCGCAGTGTGTTCGGTTCGACCATCAGCCTGTTCGAGAAGTACTTCAAGCGTTTCGGTGTGGAAGTCGATTATGTGCCTTTGGCTGACCTGTCAGCCTGGGATGCGGCGATCAAACCGAACACCAAACTGCTCTTCGTCGAATCGCCATCCAACCCTCTGGCTGAGCTGGTCGACATCGCCGCACTGGCGGAAATCGCTCACGCCAAAGGCGCGATGCTGGTAGTCGACAACTGCTTCTGCACCCCGGCGTTGCAACAGCCGCTGAAAATGGGTGCGGACATCGTCGTGCACTCGGCGACCAAGTTCATCGACGGCCAGGGCCGTTGCATGGGCGGTGTGGTAGCCGGTCGCAGCGAACAGATGAAAGAGATCGTCGGCTTCCTGCGCACCGCCGGGCCGACCTTGAGCCCCTTCAATGCGTGGATCTTCCTCAAAGGCCTGGAAACCCTGAACCTGCGGATGAAGGCCCACTGCGCCAACGCGCAGGAGCTGGCCGAATGGCTTGAGCAGCAGGACGGCATCGAGAAGGTGCATTACGCCGGTCTGAAGAGCCATCCGCAGCACGAACTGGCCCAGCGTCAGCAGAAGGGCTTCGGCGCGGTCGTAAGCTTTGAAGTCAAGGGCGGCAAAGAGGGCGCCTGGCGCTTTATCGATGCCACCCGGTTGATTTCGATCACTGCCAACCTCGGTGACAGCAAAACCACCATCACGCACCCGAGCACTACGTCTCACGGCCGTCTGGCGCCGCAGGAGCGGGAAGCGGCGGGCATTCGTGACAGTCTGATTCGCATCGCGGTCGGTCTGGAAGATGTCGCGGATCTGCAAGCCGATCTGGCGCGCGGTCTGGCAGCGTTGTGATCGAATTGTCGACCCCGAAAGCCGGTACCCATGGCCGCGTTGCGCTGGTCACGGGGGCCGCGCGCGGTATCGGTCTGGGGATTGCGGCGTGGCTGATCAGCGAAGGCTGGCAAGTGGTGCTGACGGATCTGGATCGTGCGCGCGGTTCGAAAGTGGCGAAGGTGCTGGGCGAAAACGCCTGGTTCATCGCGATGGATGTTGCCGATGAGGGCCAGGTAGCACTCGGCGTTGCCGAAGTGCTGGGGCAGTTTGGTCGTCTCGATGCGCTGGTGTGCAACGCGGCGGTGGCTGACCCGCACAACATCACCCTGGAAAGTCTCGATCTGGCTTATTGGAATCGCGTGCTGGCGGTGAATCTCAGCGGACCGATGCTGTTGGCCAAGCACTGTGCGCCTTATCTGCGCGCGCACAACGGTTCGATCGTCAATCTGGCCTCGACCCGAGCGCGGCAGTCGGAGGCGGACTCTGAGGCCTATGCGGCGAGCAAGGGTGGCTTGCTGGCGCTGACGCATGCGCTGGCGATCAGCCTGGGGCCGGAGATTCGCGTCAACGCGGTCAGTCCGGGCTGGATCGATGCGCGCGATCCATCTGCGCGTCGAGCCGAGCCTTTGGCCGATGCCGATCATGCTCAGCATCCAGCGGGCAGGGTAGGGACAGTTGAAGACGTCGCGGCCATGGTTGCCTGGTTGCTGTCGAGGAATGCCGGGTTTGTCACCGGGCAGGAATTCGTCGTCGATGGCGGTATGACGAAAAAGATGATCTATAGCGAGTAGATCGCCTTTTTCTTCTGAATTTGCGTTGAATGAACTGACGCCTTCGCGAGCAGGCTCGCTCCCACATTTGGAATGCATACCCCCTGTGGGAGCGGGCTCGCTCGCGAAAGCGGTTTTGCAGGATGGAAACAATTTCGTCTTTTTTAGAAAAACTTCAATCCTGCTATTGACTTAGGTTCGCTACCTGCGTAAATTTCGCGGCCTCGGAGATGCAAACGGGTGATTAGCTCAGCTGGGAGAGCGTCTGCCTTACAAGCAGAATGTCGGCGGTTCGATCCCGTCATCACCCACCACTCCCGAGATACTTGCGTAAGCAAGAGCGTAGGCTGAAAGTGCCTGCACCGACGCGCAGCGGTAGTTCAGTCGGTTAGAATACCGGCCTGTCACGCCGGGGGTCGCGGGTTCGAGTCCCGTCCGCTGCGCCATATTTTACGAGTCAGACGTTGTCTGGTTCGCGATTGCAAAGCACCGAAGCTTGCAGTCAAAACGAGTTACTTGAGCGCAAGCTCAAAGCGATACGCAGCGGTAGTTCAGTCGGTTAGAATACCGGCCTGTCACGCCGGGGGTCGCGGGTTCGAGTCCCGTCCGCTGCGCCATATCTGCTTCAAGGACCACTGAACGCCTTGACGCACCGAAAGCAACCTTTGGTTGATTCGGAATCGATAGCAAAGACCCTGGTCGAAAGACCGGGGTTTTTTGTGTCTGAAATTTGGCTACTCTCTTTCCTCTCTCCTGAATCCAGCGCAAATCCCTGTGGGAGCGAGCTTGCTCGCGAAGGCGTCGCCACATTCAAAATTTGCATCGGCTGGAACAACGCTTTCGCGAGCAAGCTCGCTCCCACATGGGTATGCCCAGTTATCTCTGCGGTCTAGATGCGGTCTCACGTCGCATTGATTTTTTGATTCTTTAGTCAAATTTTTGTAACTGGTTGTTTGCTGCGAGCGCAGAAACCTTTAAAGTTAACCTTTCGGTCAGCTTTGCACTGTCAACACGCCCTTTGTTTCGCCAAAGAGGGCTTCTGCAAGACTCGAGATTCCCCAGTAGATAACCAGAAGGGCGGACACATAACCGCCCAGAGGATGATCCATGTCCAACCGTGATATATCCCGGCGCTCGTTCCTCCAGGGCGGGCTGGTGGCGGGTGTGAGCGTCACGCTCACGCCGCTCAGCAGTCAGGCGCTGGCTGCCTTGATGGAAAACAGCGTCACCGTGCCGTCCGAGAAATGGCTCGGCAATAACGGTAAGGCGCGTCAGCGTAACGACGCACTGTCCAAGGTCTGCGGCAGCAAAGTCTTTGCCCGCGACATCCGTTCCAAGGACATGCCGGGCTGGCCCGAGCAGCAAGGCCACGCCATGCTGCTGAAAACCATCAAGGCTGACCGCATCTACGCCGGTTACGACCTGTCGTGGCTCGGCGCCGATTTGCAGCCGGACCGCATCGTCACCGCCGCGGATCTGGACAAGGACGGCATCGTCTTTCCGGAAGAGCACGCGCCGGACCCACTGCTGCCGGAAGGCAAGGTGCCGATGTTCATCGGTCATCCTGTGGCGATCCTGATCTGGAACGACTTCGAGCGTTTCCGTCAGGCCAAGAACAAACTCAAATTCAATGACAAGGCGATTCGTTACGGTGCCCAAGTGCCGTTCTACGAAGGCGACCCCTATGGCAGCTTCCGCTACGTACGTGTGGGCGGCGCGACCTCGGCAGACGAAGATGAGTTCGCCAGCCTCAAGGACTCGATCCTGTTCCCGATGCTGAAAAACCGTCGTCCGGTGTGGAATTCCCAGCCGAACCTGCACGGCAACCTGACCGAGCGCGGCCTGTTCTACGCCGATCGCATGAAGAAAGAGATCGATACACCGCCGAACAACTGGCTGGTGTTCGACGAGCGCTACAAAACCCCGTCGATCGAGCCGGCCGCGATGGAGCCGGACAACGGCAACGGCTGGTACGACCCGAAAACCAAAACCCTGCACTTCGTGGTGGCCACCCAGTGCCCGTTGGAAGCGGCGACCGAGACCGCGAAAATGATCGCGCCGTCGCGCTTCGGCCTCGACAACCTGAACATGCACCCGGGTTATACCGTGGGCTACGGCTCCAAAGACCACAACATCTTCGTTTACTACGCAGCCCTTGCTGCGTTGTATGGCGCCGGCGTGCCAGTGCGTCTGGCCAACGACCGCTACGAACAATTTCAGAGCGGCATCAAGCGTCACCCGTTCGACATTCGCTACCAACTGGCGGTGGACAAGAACGACTACACCTTCAAAATTTTCCGCGCGGAAATGAGCGTCGACGGTGGTGGTCGCATCAACTACAGCCCATCTGTAGCGGCGGTTGGCGCCACGGCCGCGCAGTCGATCTACTACATGCCGCAGAACGATCTGCAAGTCACCGCCTACCACTCGCGTGGCGTTGAGGCCGGTTCGATGCGCGGTTACGGCACCCTGCAAAGCATGGCGGCGACCGAGATGATGGTCGACGAAATCGCCAATCGCCTCGGTGTCGATGCCATCGACTTGCGTCGCAAAAATGCCCTGCGTTCGGGCATGAAAAACACCCAGGGCGCGATTCCGGCCGGTGCTCTGCGCTTGCATGAAATTCTCGACAAGGCCTCGGTGCACGAAGTCTGGAAAAACCGCGACGCGATCAAGAAGCAACGCGAAGCCGCAGACCCGGATAACTGGTACGGCGTCGGTTTCGCCATCTGCCAGAAAGACTTCGGCACCGGCTCCGAAGCGCCGATGGCCAGCATCGAATTCACCGCCGACGGTCGCATCACCCTGCGCCACATCGGCATCGAAATCGGTACCGGCATGTCCACCTCGCAAGCTCTGGTCGTGGCCGATTTCCTCGGCAGCCCGGCGCACGAAGTGAAGACCGGTGAAACCGAATGGAAGGAAATGCAGCTGATCACCAGCGGCAACCCTTACATCATGAGCCAGACCGAGCAGGACAACCTGCTGCGCAACCCGCGTTGGGTCGGCAAGTTGGCTTCGGCCTCGTCGGCGACCAACTCGGCTTACTACTTCAGCCACGCCACCCGTGAAGCGGCGCGCGTGCTGTTCAACAACGGTTTGTGGCCGGCGGCCATGGAAATCTGGCGTCAGGGTCCTTACGGCGGTCAAGCCAACCCTTACGTTGTACGTCGCGAAGATGCGCACTGGGTTGACGGCAAACTCACCGCCAACGGCATGCAGCCGTTGAGCTTCGAAGAGCTGGCCAAACACGCTCACGAGCGTGGCCTGGTGACCGGCGCCACCGTTCATGCGTTCAACCGCTGGAGCTGGGCTGAAGCCGAATACAGCATCGACGGTGTGCGCGAGCGTCTGCCGCTCGATGGTCTCGCCGTGAAATACGGTGACGGCGCGCCGAAAGCGAAGAAAGCGTTGATGACCACGTCCGGTTTCCACCTGTTGGATCGCCAGAACATCAATTACCCGGTTGTCCAGTTGAACAACGCTGCGGTGACTTACTACAGCCCGGTCGCCACGTTGGTCGAACTGAAGGTCAACAAAGGTTCGGCAGAAGTCGAAGTGCTCAATCACCACTCGTGGGTCGAGTGCGGTCGTGTGCTCGTCGAGGAACTGGTCAAGGGCCAGCTCGAAGGCGGTATCGCCATGGGCATCGGCCACGCCTTGATGGAAGAGATGCCGCTGTATGAAGGCGGGCCGGGGGAGGGTGACTGGAACTTCAACCGTTACCGTCTGCCGATGGCGCGTCACGTTGCCGTGTGGAAGCAGACTGCGGAGATTCTGCCGCCGCTGTCGCCAAGCGATCCGTCGAAAGGCATCGCCGAAGTGGTGATGATCCCGATTGTCGGTGCCATCGGTAACGCCGTGGCGCACGCCATCGGTAAACGTGTTCGCGATCTGCCAATCACTGCTGCGCGCATCAAGGAGGCCCTCAATGGCTAACCGTCCGCTTCAACTGACCCTCAATGGTCAATCCGTCGGCCCGGTGGACATCCCTGATGACCTGCCGATGATCGACTACCTGCACGAATACAAAAACCTCACCGGTTCGCGTCTGGGCTGTGGCCAAGGCATCTGCCACGCCTGCGTGGTGATCGTCGATAACCCGGACGGCACCAGTGAAGAAGTACGCACCTGCATCACTGGCGCGCATTATTTCGAGGGCAAGAAAGTCCGCACCATCGAATCGCACGCCAAGCGCGACGAGGCGGGCCAGGTCACCGAGCTGAACCCGATCCAGCAGCGCTTTGTCGACGAGTTCGCTTTCCAGTGCAGCTACTGCGCGCCGGGCTTCGTCAACGCCGCGACCGTGCTGGTTGAAAAGCTGCAACGCCAGCCGACCGTACAAAGCAAGCTCGAACAAGTCATCGAGGACAGCCTCGGCCACCACGTCTGCCGTTGCACCGGGTACGTGCGTTATTACAACGCCACCCGCAACGTGCTGACGGATCTCGGCCTGGTCAAGGAGGGTTAAGCATGAAGCTTTTTCTGACCCGCCTGACCCTGGCGGTCGGCCTCGCTGCGCCGGTGTTGTTTGCCCATGCCGATGATCAGGTCAAGCGCGGCGAGTATCTCGCTCGAGCCGCTGACTGCATGGCCTGCCACACGGCAGCGGGCGGCGCACCATTTGCTGGTGGCCTGCCGATTGTGTCGCCGTTCGGCACGATCTACGGCACCAACATTACGCCGAGCAAGGAGCACGGCATCGGTCTGTACAACGATGACGAGTTCTTCGCTGCACTGACTGAAGGCAAGCGTCGCGATGGCGCGAACCTGTATCCGGCGATGCCGTACACCTCGTATCACTTGATGCCGCGTGCAGATTCGGATGCGATTCATGCGTACCTGAAAACCATCGAGCCGATCGAGCGCGCAGCTCCGGTCACCAGCCTGAGCTTTCCGTTCAACGTACGTCCGGGCCTGATTGGCTGGAACATGATGTACGGCAAAGCGCTGAAGCTGGAGCCGGCCGAAGGCAAAAGCGAAGCCTGGAAGCGTGGCCAGTACATGGTCGAAGTGCTCGGTCACTGCGGCGAATGCCACACTCCGCGCGGTCTGCCGGGTGCGATGCAACTGGACAAGCGCCTCACGGGCGGCATCCTCAATGGTTATCTGGCGCCGAGCCTGCTGGCCACGGATCTGGCCGCTCGCGGCTGGAACGAGCAGGATCTGGGCACGTTCCTCAAGCACGGCATGAGTGCGCAGGGGACGATGTTCAACGAGATGTTCCCAGTGTTCCATAACAGCACCCAAGGCCTGAGCGATACGGATCTGGCGGCGATGGCGACGTTCCTGCTCGGCGACAAACCGCCGGCAGCCAAAGCGCTGGTTGAAGTGCCGGTAGAGAAACTCAGCGCCAGTGCCCAGCGCGGCCAGCAGGAATACCTGAACGTCTGCGCCGGTTGTCATGCGGTCGGTGGCGAAGGCAAGCCGCACATTGCGGTGGCGATGCGCGGCAACACCACGTTGCGTCTGGAAGACCCGCGCAACCTGTTGCGGGTGATCGAGGATGGTATCGGCGAGCAGAAGTTCTCCGGTTTCGAGCACATGCAACCGATGCCGGGTTTCGCCGACAAGCTCAAGCCTGAGCAACTGACCGACCTGCTCAACTACTTGCGTCAAGGTTGGGGAGGTCAGTCGGCTGAACTGGCGGTGAGCGACGTGCAGAAACTGCAAGCCGACGCACCGTCCATCGAGCACAAGGCGCACTGACATGCAGCATCTCGATCTACAAGTGGTGCGGCGAGCGCTGGAGTGGTCGGTGGCGGGGCAGCGTATCTGGCTCTGCACCGTGCTGACCACCTACGGTTCGGCACCGCGTGCGCCGGGTTCGCTGCTGGCGGTGAATGACGGCGGACAGTGGGTCGGCTCGCTGTCGGGTGGCTGCGTTGAAGAGGATTTTCTCGAACGCGTTGCCGAGGGGGCGTTTCTCGATGCAGTCAATGTCGTGCGTTACGGCGAAGGCGACGATCCGCGCTCGCGGGTCAGTCTGCCCTGTGGCGGCATTCTCGATGTGCTGGTAGAGAAATTTGACGCTGGCTGCGAGGTGCAGGCGCATCTGCGCGAATTGGAGTCGGCGCTGCTTGGTCAGCGTCGCTTGATTCGCGAGGTTGATCTGGCCAGTGGTGCGCGCACTCTGTTCGCTGATCGCGAGCAGGGTGCGCGGATCGAGCGCGAGATTGATCGGGTGCGGATTCGCGTTGGCGCGGCGCAGCGTTTGTTGCTCGCCGGCTATTCCAGCGTGGCGCAGGCGTGTGCCGAATTTGCCGTCGGCCTCGGGTTTGAAGTGATTCTCTGTGATCCTCGCGATGAAGTGCTGGAAGGCGTGGTGCTGGGTGGCGTTGAGATTCGTCGGCAATTGCCGTCGGTGTTTATTGCTGACGGTGGTTGTCATCGTGATACGGCGGTCGTCGCGCTGACGCATGATCCTCGTATCGACGATCTGGCAATGATGGAGGCGGTGCGCACAGAAGCGTTCTACATTGGCGTAATGGGGTCGCTGCAAACATCGCAGAAGCGCTTTGAGCGTTTGCGGCGGATTGGTGGTTTGGGAGAGAGGGAGTTGGCGCGGATTCATGCGCCGATTGGTCTTAACCTCGGCAGCAAGACGCCGGCGGAAATCGCCCTGGCTGTGCTGGCGGATATCCTGCGCATCCGTAGCGGGATTGCTCGGGATCAGCTCTGAAACCGTTCAGTGTTGAATAAAAAGGGCCGCTGTTCAGCGGCCCTTTTTTACATCCCGAATTTGTCGCGTAAGCCGTAATACCAAGCGCCCAAGGCAGCAAACGGCGTGCGTAACAGTTGCCCGCCGGGGAACGGATAGTGCGGTAAATCGGCAAACGCATCAAAGCGTTCGGCCTGACCGCGCAACGCTTCGGCGAGGACTTTTCCTGCCAAATGCGTGTAGGTCACGCCATGGCCGCTGCAGCCTTGCGAGTAATAAATGTTGTCGCCCAGGCGCCCAACCTGTGGCAAGCGCGACAGGGTCAGCAGGAAATTTCCGGTCCAGGCGTAGTCAATCTTCACATCCTTGAGCTGGGGGAACGCCTTGAGCATTTTCGGGCGGATGATCGCCTCGATGTTCGCCGGATCACGTGCGCCATACACCACGCCGCCGCCGAAGATCAGGCGCTTGTCGCCGGTCAGTCGGTAGTAGTCGAGCAGGTAGTTGCAGTCTTCAACGCAGTAGTCCTGCGGCAGCAGCGCTTTCGCCAGCTCGTCTCCCAGCGGTTCGGTGGTGATCACTTGCGTGCCGCATGGCATCGATTTGGCCGCCAGTTCCGGTACCAGGTTGCCGAGATAGGCATTGCCGGCGACGATGATGAACTTGGCCCTGACCTTGCCTTGCGGCGTATGCACCACCGGATTGGCACCGCGCTCGATGCGCACGGCGGGTGACTGTTCATAGATAGTACCGCCGAGGGATTCAATCGCAGCCGCTTCGCCGAGCGCGAGGTTCAGCGGATGAATATGCCCGCCGCTCATGTCGAGCATGCCACCGACGTATTGATCGCATGCCACCACTTCGCGAATACGGCGTTGGTCGAGCAATTCGAGTTGTGTATGGCCGAAGCGCTCCCAGAGGCGTTTCTGCGATTCCAGATGGCCCATCTGCTTGGCGGTAAGGGCTGCGAATACGCCGCCGTCCTTCAGATCGCACTGGATGTTGTACTTGGCCACGCGCTCGCGAATGATCCTGCCGCCTTCGAACGCCATCTGCCCGAGCAGTTGCGCCTGCTTCGGGCCAACGCTGCGCTCGATCACGTCGATGTCGCGGCTATAGCTGTTAACGATCTGCCCGCCATTGCGCCCCGAAGCGCCGAAACCGACCTTGGCCGCTTCCAGCACGGTGACGCGAAAACCGTTTTCCAGCAGAAACAGGGCAGAGGACAATCCGGTATACCCGGCGCCGATCACACAGACGTCCGTCTCCACATCATCCTGCAAGGCAGGGCGGGGCGGTACTGCATTGGCCGACGCAGCGTAATAAGACTCTGGGTAAGGGGTGTTCGCCATCCTGCAGCCTCTGTTTAATATATTTTACGAGTGCGTCGATCCTACCCGAGTTGAAAAACCTCCGCCAGCCACCGGAAAATCTTCGTCGGAGCCCCGAAATTAAATATTTTGCATATTCATAGGGTTAGGTGAAAAAAAGGTGTTGACACCCCTCCGGAATTCCGTAGAATGCCGCCTCACAGCAGGCACGTAGCTCAGTTGGTTAGAGCACCACCTTGACATGGTGGGGGTCGTTGGTTCGAGTCCAATCGCGCCTACCAAACAAAATCCGCTCTGCTGGGCGGTCTGGAAGGGCTCACCGAAAGGTGGGCCCTTTTTTGTTGTCTGCGATTTGTAAAACGTTTGCAAAACCCCCATCTCAGAACAGCTAATTCGGGTCTGGTCAGGGGCCTCCGATAACATCGCAAGATTATCAATCCAGGCATTATCAATGAAGACATGGATGGCAGTAGGGATAGTACTAGCGGCTATGCAGGCAAGCGGTACGGTATATGCCGACGATAGTGGGGATGGGGTGAAATTTTTAAAGTCTTGCAAAGGACTCCTAAACTACTGGGATGGTAAGCCGACGGAGGCTAGCTATGATGCAGGAGCCATGGGCTACTGCGTTGGAGTCGTACGAGGTGTCCGCGGCACCCTGCAAATTCTTGGCAGCGAATTAAAGGACGGCCGTCTTAGGGTGTGCCTGCCTGAGGATTACACAGAGCAGGCTGGAGTTCGCTCAGTCGTTAACTACCTTGATGATCATCCTGAAAAATTGACGTCCTTAGTTGAGAGCGTCACGATGCTGGCGCTCCGCTCTTCATATCCCTGTAGGTAACGGCGGCACCGCAGTTTCAAATCCGCAGTCACTTTCATGTAGACCGGGGCGGCTATGATTTTTCGACTTCTCGGGTAATCCCTTGATGGTGTGCTGCTCGAGGTCAACGCCCGACTTCAGCTACAGCACAATATCCTCCCGCCGCTGGAGGCTGAGGTATCTGAGTTACCTTTCGAGAAACTCACTTAGGTTGTTTAGGTAGTTCGTGTTGCGATTCGAGATTTTCAGTAATGGGCAACGTATCGGATGGTCCGATCTCGAGCTTGGCGATCCGCCTATGGGGGTTGCCTTTGGTGTGTTTGTACCAAGTCCTGACTACTCCAGCTTCCAGCAGCAAATCAGAGCCTCTACTCAGCGTGACCAGAGACACTTCAACTTTGCTGTACACATTGTGGAAGGGCAGCAGATTCGTGCCTCCGGCGTGTCCATTGCAGACTACTCGGCTGATTGTGGGCCGGATGCAATAGAAATCACCGTTCTAGGTATCGAGTACCCGGACTATGGGGAAATTTTTCCAGAGCACGTTGACGCTTATCGGCACCAATTTGATGTCTAGCTGTATCAGCAATTGAGAGTCTTGGATGGTTTACGGATCTATCGCTGCGCAGGTTATGGCGAGGGATGCTGATCCACTGTGAGTGGTGCTTCATCGTTTTGCGGTCCTTGCTGAATTGCGCGCGCATGTCTTCGTTGTGCGCCCATCGTGATTGAGTTGCTGCATCGTCGAGCCGGGCAGTTAGCTGACGATTCGCCCGTTCGTCGCCAGCGACCTTTAAAAAAGTGTGGATATTGAACAGGTTACGACTGTTACTAACCAACCGGTTATCAAAAAAACGTTGTTACTGTTGGTGGAATTAAGTAACATCCGCCCCGCGTTCACCACCACGGTTTATGCATTTTTAAATCCCAAGCTTCCATCAGCTGCTTGGGATTTTTTTTGCCTGCGATTTGGCATCTGCTGTTTCAATTCTCCTCGCAATGCGTCATCGCGCCCGGCGATTGCGCCGCAAGCAAATCCCTGCTTTTTCGACTACTACTGACTGGCCGATTTTCAACTCATCTTGATGGGGGTGTATCGATGCTGGTTCATTGGTTTCTTGCAGCTATTCATCTACTGGCTTTTGCCCTGGGCTTTTGGGCGGTTCTGACTCGAGGGACGGCATTCAGCCGCCTTGCTGCTGGCGCAGGTGAGGCAAGGCGCGTTTTGCTCGCCGATAATCTATGGGGTGTTTCTGCGTTGATTCTGCTGGTGACAGGCGGTATGCGGGCTTTTGGAGGCTTTGAAAAGGGCACTGAAGCAACTGTTTCATCTGAAGATGACGCTGTTTGTGCTGATCCTGATTGTCGAGCTCGCCCCGATGATCACGTTGATCAAGTGGCGGATCGCGTCCGCACGCGGCGCAGCAATCGATACCGGGCGCGCGAAGCTGTACGCGCGAATCAGTCATGTCGAGGCGTTGCTTTTGGTGCTGATGGTGATTGCGGCCACGGGCATGGCGCGAGGCGTGACATTCGGTTAGAGGGCGAATTCTCTGCGCGCTATCGGAAACGTCCGACAGCCAGTCTCGGGGATGGCAGGTAGTATCGGGCGGCAAGGAGATAGTGGGGGGATGTAGTGGAATCGGAATTGGATTTGGTGCGTCAGGCGCCGTGCCCAGCAGAGTGGGGAGCGGATGGCAATACGGCGCGTGAATCTCTAGCCAGTCATTCCACAAGGTAAACGGACTGGCTACTGACTGCGATTGGTTCAGGGAGTTTGTGGCTTGTCCGGGGCGGTCAGGCCAGCCTGAATACGCTGGTAAATCTCTTCACGGTGAACGGCAACGTTTTTCGGAGCGTTGATACCAATGCGAACCTGTTGGCCGCTTACGCCCAGAATGGTGATAGTGATGTCATCACCGATGTTTATGCTTTCACCGACTTTGCGGGTGAGTATCAGCATGGTCTTCTCCTTGATTGCTTTGTAGGGCACCTGATTCAGACAGTGCAGAGGTCGGTGGTACGTATAGATTAGTGCGAAGTCTCACGGTTTGGGTGCCTCTTTCTGACGCGCAGAAGCGGCATTAATTCCCAGGGCGTAACTATACAGAGGCTGCAACCATCAATCTCGTTGTTTTGTGCCCATTTTGCGGGGCTCGCGAAGTATTTATGAATGATAAGATCGCGGCTTTGAGAATTTCGAGGAAAGCGTTGTGCGCAAATTGGTTTGGGTAGTCGCGGCACTGGTATTGGCAGGGTGTGGCGAAGGCAAGAACGTAGACGCACCGAAACCACAGTCGGCCGCAGTGACGGCACCGGCGGCGGTTGCACCACAATGGGATCTCGAGGTGCGCGGCGAAACTCCGCAGGCTGTCAGCGATCTGAGCGGCTGGTTGATTGAGCACGCCTTCGTGCCTACGGTGATCAAGGACAGCAGTGGCAAAGCGCGAATTCTGATTGGTCCTTTCAACTCGCAAGCCGAAGCTGAAGCCCGAAAAGTACAAGTGGATGCCGCTCTGGTGAAAGCCAAGAAGCAGAATATTGAATCGGTGGTGATCGAGCACCCGCTCACGCCGTAACTGCTGCAGTTCAGCGGAGCGACCTAAAGGACCTCGGATGTGGCTCGTCTTATACGAGTCAGTCACGATTTTCCGAAGGAGCTCCGCATGGCCTCCGCCAATCCTTACAAGCTGTTCGACGTCATCCTGCATCGCAAAACCTTACTCAGCCCGCACATGATGCGGATCACGCTGGCCAGTCCTGCCGTTAAGGAAATGGCCACTTGGGCGCCGGATCAAAGGGTCAAACTGTTTTTTCCTGCGGCTGATGGTTCGCCTGCCAGGCTTGCTCAGGGCGAAGGTTGGTACGCCCGCTTCAAGGCAATGATTGCCGATCGACGTCCGGCCATGCGCACTTACACCATTCGCCATTTGCGTGCAGAACAAGGCGAAGTGGATATTGATTTCGTCCTGCACGGTGAAACCGGGCCGGCTTCGCGTTGGGCGCTTCGGGCGCAGCCCGGTGATTCGATGCAGATTCTCGCCCCGGATCGCCGCTTTTCAGCACGGGACGCCGGAGGATTCGAATGGAAGCCGCCGCAGATCCTCAAGCAGGTTCTGCTGGTCGCCGACGGCACGGCGCTACCTGCGGCCATGGGCATTCTTGATGAGTTGGCTGCTATGGCCGAGCCGCCCCTGACGCAGGCGTTCTTCGAGGTCGACAGTCCTGAAGATATGCTGCCGGTTCCCGATTGGGCGGGGCTCACGGTGCAGTGGCTGATCCGGGGCCAAGCCAGTGCTGGTACGTTGATGGTGGCGGCGGTACAGAAAGCGGTTTCGCCCATTCATGCCTCATCCATCGGCCAGGCTGTCGAGTTGGCCGAGGTCGATATCGATAAAGAGATTCTTTGGGAAATAGCCGAGACAGCCAGTGAGGGTTTCTATGGCTGGATCGCTGGAGAAAGCGCTGCGGTGATGAGCCTGCGCAGGTACTTGATTAAAGAATGCGGGATTGCGCGGCAGTCGCTCAACCTGATGGGGTACTGGCGCTACAACAAGGCAGGCAGCTAGCCACAAAAAAGGCCTCGGACATGACGTTCGAGGCCTTTTCTTTTAAGTGTCGATCAGCCGCAGGCTTTCATGTTCACCGGACCGACAAACTCATTGCCGCGTCCCATCACGCACGCCACGCTCTGATTGCGCTGACGCTCCCAGTCCTGCACCGGGTAAGTCTTGTCCCACGCTTCATACAATTGTCGATCCTGCTTCGACAGGCGCAAGCCGTATTGCTTGCTCATGTAGAAGTAAGTCCGGGCGATCATGCCGCGAATCGACGGGCGAGGCATGACCTTCTTCGCCTTGAAGTCGACCTGGGTCAGACATGAGCCGTACTGCCCGGACTGCACTGGCAACCAACCGTAGCTGAAGTTGCTGCGATCGCCATTGACCTCGCCAATGCTCGGCACCAGGTTATGCAGATCGGCTTCAGCCTTCTGATAGCTGGGGTCGTAACGGGTGCAGTTCTTGCGTCCACCTTCCTGCCAGCATTGGCGCTGATGGCCGAATTGCCAGGCGGGCACGATATGCTCCCATTCGATGCGTGATGCACGTTTGGCGTTCTTGCGTGGTACATAACCGCAGGCTTTCAGATCAACCTTGTTGCCGGTGTATTTGCACCCGCAGTAAAACTCTGTGGACTGTGGTGCGTACAGCTTCCAGGCGACCTTCTTGGCTTCGGTAAATGTGCGGGGTGCGCCAGCCTGCGCCCCCATGGTGATGAACAGCAACAGCAATGCAAAACAGCGGACACTCATTGAATCAATCTTCCTTCGGTACAACCCAAAAAATCTGCACGCCACCGTCGTCGCGATAGGCGAGGGTGACGTTGTCGTTCTCGTCGATTTCCTCGAGCAGGCGCTCCCACTCATCCATCGGTTCGTCCGGCAGACGGAAGATCAGTGCGGCTTTGGCTTTTTGGGCGGTGGGAGAATTGATGATTTTCTGAACGCGCATACCCATGCGTTCGTAAGCGTCAGGAGCATCAGGGGAGGTGGCCACGAGGTTATCCTTATTAAGCTGTACGTGCATACAGTATTTAACTGTAAGCATTTTCGCAACTGCTTAAAATTCAAGAAAATCCTCTGACAGCGCTTTTCCTGTTTTGGTGTAGGCCGTGTCGATTTTTTTGTGGGAAAAATGCGAGAGCGTTGTAGGTGACACACCACCCGCCCTAGAGCGAGTGGTGTGCAGGGTGCCCGATCAGGAATGGATCGGGCGAAGATCAATCAGTATTCCCAGAACATCCGTTGCAGCTCTTTGCTGTCATTGGTTTTGGTCAGGGCGACCATCGCCAGGATGCGGGCTTTTTGCGGGTTCAGGTCGTGTGCAACAACCCAGTCGTACTTGTCGTCTGGCTGTTCGGCGTTACGCAGAACGAAGCCGCCAGCATTGACGTGGGACGAGCGAATGATTTGTACGCCATCCTTGCGCAGTGCTTGCAGGGCCGGAACTACGCGGGAGGACACCGAGCCGTTACCGGTACCGGCGTGGATGATCGCCTTGGCACCGGACTGTGCGAGAGCCTTGTAGGCAGTGTCGCTGACGTTGCCGTAGGAATAGGCGATTTCTACGTCAGGAAGGCTCTTGATGTTTTTGATGTCGAATTCCGAATCCATGGTGTGACGCTTGGCTGGCAAGCGGAACCAGTAGGATTTGCCTTCAACCACCATGCCCAATGGACCCCAGGCGCTTTTGAACGCTTCGGTCTTGATGTTGATCATTTTGCTGACATCGCGACCGGACTGGATTTCATCATTCATGGTCACCAGTACGCCTTTGCCGTGCGCTTCTTTGCTGCTGGCCACGGCCACGGCGTTGTACAGGTTGAGCATGCCGTCTGCAGACATGGCGGTGCCCGGACGCATCGAGCCGACGACGATGATCGGCTTGTCGGTTTTTTCCACGAGGTTGAGGAAGTAAGCGGTTTCTTCCAGGGTGTCGGTGCCGTGGGTGATGACGATGCCGTCGACGTCTTTGCTGTCAGCCAGTTCGGCCACACGACGACCCAGTTGCAGCAGGTTTTCGTTGGTGATGCTTTCCGAGGCAATCTGCATGACTTGTTCGCCACGCACATTCGCCAGTTTGCTCAGCTCGGGAATACCGGCGATCAATTGTTCGACACCCACCTTGGCCGCTTGGTAGGTGGCGCTGTTGGCGGCGCTCGCGCCAGCACCGGCAATGGTGCCGCCCGTAGCAAGTACCACAACGTTAGCGAGCTTGGTCTGGGTTTCGACTTCTTTTGCCTGGAGGGCGGTGGGCAGGAGCAGGAGGAGGGCCAAAGCGCCCGGAACCAAAGTATTGAAAGCAGATTTCATTATTTTTCTCTCTAGTAGTGAGACGGTGCTGATGCAGGTTCATCTAGATGCACCCCAAGCCGATCTGGATTCTTGGGATGCGATGAAGGGAGCAGGATCTGTACCAGCGCTACTTTGCGCTAGAAAAATGTTTAACCTGATGATTTGCATCAAGATTTTCTCAGTTTGAAAATCCTGCGCACCATCCTCTATCCGGGTTTCCGAACAATGGACGTCTTCGCGTTCGGCTCTCCGAAAAGGACTACTGCTTCTGTCGAGTGATTCGGGTTGCCGGTTTGGGTTTTTCTGCTAAAGAAAGCTTCGCGCAGGCCGATGGGTGTTCAAGGAAACTAAAAGGTAGGGAGTTCACATGTCACTGACGGTCGGTTTTTCAAATCCCGGTGCAGTCACCATCGGCGGCAAAACCGCAGCGACGATCAACGCATTGAGCGAGGCAGAGGCGGACGCCTCTGCCGAGGCGCTGGGTACGGAGAAAGATCAAGGCAACCAGGTCAGAACCGGTGGAGCTGCCGCGCCAGAAGACAGCAAGGCTGAAAGCGGCGACAACCTGAGCGTCACGGTCAAGATGTTGCTCAAGCGCATGCAGGAACTGCAGAAGCAACTTCAGGAGCAGCAACAACAACTGGCGGCCGCACAAGCCAAGACCTATCCGACGCCTGAGGCCAAATCGCAAGCGGTGATGTCCATTCAGGGGCAAATCGCGCAAACCAGCGCTGCGATGGCAGAAGTGGCTGGTGCACTGGTCAAGGAAATGACGAAGAGTTCTACCAGCGGTAACCTGGTCAGCACCACGGCATAAGCAGCGAAGCGGCGAGTCCGACGATTCGCCCTACAACAAATGACGATTTCTGATTGTTGACAAATGTCGGCGGGATTCGCATAGTTCGGTCTACGCAAACGTTTGCGCGGCTTTTTCGGCGCAGTATCGGCCAGAAAAGCCGGTGTAGCTTACGCTAGCGCAAACGTTGCTCACAATAATCATAAGATCGGAGTGAACCCATGAAGCTGCCATTCGCTGGACGTCTTCTTGCTGTCGCTATGCTGGCTGCCACAGCCGCCGCACTACCTGTCTCCTCGGCATTCGCCGAATCCGCCGAAAAACCTAAAGTCGCACTGGTCATGAAGTCTCTGGCCAACGAATTCTTCCTGACCATGGAAGATGGCGCCAAGGCCTACCAGAAAGAACACTCCGCCGATTTCGACCTGATCTCCAACGGTATCAAGGACGAAACCGACACTGCCGGCCAGACTCGCATCGTCGAACAGATGATCCTGGCCAAGGTCAATGCACTGGTTATCGCACCCTCCGATTCCAAGGCCATGGTGCCGGTGATCAAGAAAGCCGTCGATGCCGGCATCACCGTGATCAACATCGATAATCAGCTCGATCCGGCCATCGTCAAAAGCAAAAATATCAGTGTGCCTTTCGTAGGCCCGGACAACCGCAAAGGTGCGCGTCTGGTCGGTGAATACCTGGCCAAGCAGCTCAAGGCCGGTGACGAAGTCGGCATCATTGAAGGCGTCTCCACGACGACCAACGCCCAGCAGCGCACCGCTGGCTTCAAGGATGCGATGGACGCTGCACAGATCAAGATCGTTTCCCTGCAATCCGGTGACTGGGAAATCGACAAGGGCAACAAGGTTGCCGCGTCGATCCTCAGCGAATACCCGGACGTCAAAGCGCTGCTGGCCGGCAACGACAGCATGGCTGTAGGTGCGGTCTCCGCCGTGCGCGCTGCCGGCAAGGCCGGTCAGGTCCAAGTCGTCGGTTACGACAACATCAATGCCATCAAGCCAATGCTCAAAGACGGCCGCGTGCTGGCTACTGCTGACCAGTTCGCTGCGAAGCAAGCTGTGTTCGGCATCGAAACCGCGCTGAAAATCATCAAAGGCGAGAAAGTCGACAGCGGCGCCAACGGCGTGATCGAAACACCGGTCGAGCTGGTCACCCAGTAAGTCTTCTGGCGACACAACGGCGCTCGTCCGTCCGGGCGAGCGCATGGAGAGTTTTTTATGTCAGTTTCCGCCCCGAACGCTGTCCTCTCGGTCAGCGGTATCGGTAAGACCTATGCGCAACCGGTGCTCAGCGGCATCGATCTGACGCTGATGCGCGGTGAAGTGCTGGCGCTGACCGGCGAGAATGGTGCCGGCAAAAGTACGCTGTCGAAGATCATTGGCGGACTGGTCACGCCGACCACCGGCCAGATGCAATTCCACGGCAAGGACTACCGTCCGGGCAGCCGTACCCAGGCTGAAGAGCTCGGCGTGCGTATGGTCATGCAAGAACTCAATCTGTTGCCGACGCTGTCGGTCGCGGAAAACCTGTTTCTCGACAACCTGCCAAGCAACGGCGGCTGGATCAGCCGCAAGCAACTGCGCAAAGCGGCGATCGAAGCCATGGCGCAAGTCGGTCTCGACGCCATTGACCCGGATACGCTGGTCGGCGAGTTGGGTATCGGGCATCAGCAGATGGTCGAAATCGCCCGCAACCTGATCGGCGATTGCCATGTGCTGATTCTCGACGAACCGACCGCGATGCTCACCGCGCGCGAAGTCGAAATGCTCTTTGAGCAGATCACCCGCTTGCAGGCGCGCGGCGTTTCGATCATCTACATTTCCCACCGTCTCGAAGAGCTTGCCCGAGTGGCGCAGCGCATTGCCGTGCTGCGTGACGGCAATCTGGTCTGCGTCGAGCCGATGGCCAATTACAACAGCGAGCAACTGGTCACGTTGATGGTCGGTCGCGAACTGGGCGAGCATATCGACATGGGCCCGCGCAAGATTGGAGCCCCGGCGCTGACGATCACCGGTTTGACTCGCTCTGACAAAGTGCGCGATGTCTCGTTCGAAGTGCGTGCCGGCGAGATCTTCGGGATTTCCGGACTGATCGGGGCAGGGCGCACGGAATTACTGCGTTTGATATTCGGTGCAGACACCGCTGACAGCGGCAGCATTGCACTTGGCTCGCCAGCCAAAGTAGTCAGTGTGCGCTCGCCAGTCGATGCGGTGCGCAATGGCATCGCGTTGATCACCGAGGACCGCAAGGGTGAAGGCCTGCTGCTCAGTCAGTCGATCAGCGCCAATATCGCTTTGGGCAATATGCCGGAAATCTCCAGTGGCGGTGTCGTCAACAACGGCGACGAGATCGCATTGGCGCAACGTCAGATCGACGCTATGCGCATCCGCAGTTCAAGCCCGACGCAGCTGGTTTCAGAGTTGTCCGGTGGTAACCAGCAGAAGGTCGTGATCGGCCGCTGGCTGGAGCGTGATTGTTCGGTGTTGCTGTTCGATGAGCCGACCCGTGGCATCGACGTTGGCGCCAAGTTTGACATTTATGCCTTGCTCGGCGAACTGACGCGCCAGGGCAAAGCGCTGGTGGTGGTGTCCAGTGACCTGCGCGAACTGATGTTGATTTGCGACCGGATCGGCGTGTTGTCGGCAGGACGGCTGATCGACACCTTCGAGCGCGACAGCTGGACCCAGGATGACTTGCTTGCCGCCGCGTTCGCCGGCTACCAAAAACGTGATGCGCTGCTCAATGAAGCGGCGCCTAGGGATCTCCCATGAAAACTGCATCTCCTGCCGGCAAACGTGGTGGCAACTTCTATGGCCTTGGCACTTATCTTGGCCTGGCCGGTGCCTTGCTGGCGATGATTGCGCTGTTCTCGGTCTTGAGCAGCCACTTTCTGTCGTATAACACCTTCAGTACCTTGGCCAACCAGATTCCTGATCTGATGGTCTTGGCGGTCGGCATGACCTTTGTACTGATCATCGGTGGCATCGACCTGTCCGTTGGTTCGGTACTGGCATTGGCGGCCTCTACGGTCAGCGTCGCCATTCTCGGTTGGGGCTGGGGCGTGTTGCCGTCAGCGTTGCTCGGCATGGCGGTGGCGGCATTGGCCGGTACAGTCACTGGTTCGATCACAGTGGCGTGGCGGATTCCATCGTTCATCGTTTCCCTGGGTGTGCTGGAAATGGCTCGGGGTCTGGCGTATCAGATGACCGGATCGCGCACCGCGTACATTGGTGATTCGTTCGCCTGGCTGTCGAATCCGATCGCGTTCGGCATCTCGCCATCGTTCATCATTGCCTTGCTGGTGATCATCATTGCTCAAGCAGTTTTGACCCGCACCGTGTTCGGTCGCTACCTGATCGGCATCGGCACCAACGAAGAGGCGGTGCGTCTGGCGGGGATCAATCCGAAACCCTACAAGATTCTGGTATTCAGCCTGATGGGCCTGCTGGCCGGTGTCGCCGCGCTGTTTCAGATCTCTCGTCTGGAAGCCGCTGACCCGAATGCCGGTTCCGGTCTGGAGCTGCAAGTGATCGCCGCGGTGGTGATCGGCGGTACCAGCCTGATGGGCGGACGCGGTTCGGTGATCAGCACGTTCTTTGGCGTATTGATCATCTCGGTACTGGCGGCGGGTCTGGCGCAGATCGGCGCGACCGAGCCGACCAAACGAATCATCACTGGCGCCGTCATCGTGATCGCGGTGGTGCTCGATACTTATCGCAGTCAGCGCGCCAGTCGCCGGGGCTAAGACATGGCAACGATCAAGGACGTGGCAGCCCTCGCGGGAATTTCCTACACGACGGTGTCGCATGTGGTGAACAACACCCGCCCGGTCAGTCAGGAAGTGCGGCTGAAAGTCGAGGCGGCGATCAAGAGCCTCGACTATGTGCCGAGTGCGGTGGCGCGCTCGCTGAAGGCCAAGACCACTGCAACCATCGGCCTGCTGGTGCCAAACAGTCTCAACCCGTACTTCGCGGAATTGGCACGGGGCATCGAGGATTACTGCGAGCGTAACGGCTACTGCGTGATCCTCTGCAACTCCGACGATAACCCCGACAAGCAGCGCAGCTATTTACGCGTCCTGCTGGAGAAGCGCATCGACGGTTTGATCGTCGCCTCCGCTGGCGGTGACAGCGGTCTGGCGCAAGGGCTGGCCGGGGTGAAAACGCCGATGGTCATCGTCGACCGTGGTCTGGACGGTGTCGATGCCGACCTGGTGCGCATCGACCACGAATACGGCGCATACCTGGCGACCCGGCACTTGTTGGAATTGGGTCATCGCGACATCGCCACCATTGGCGGTCCGGCCAGTACCAGCGTGGCGCAGATGCGTCTGGCCGGATATTGCCGGGCGCTGAAAGAGGCGGGCATTGAAGTTCGCCAGGAGCGCATGCTGGAAAGTGATTTCACCAGTACCGGCGGCTACAACGCGGCAGCGATTCTCCTCGAGAGCAATCCACCGAGCGCGATCTTTGCCGGTAACGACATGATCGGCATCGGCGTGCTGCGCGCCGCAGCGGAGCGCAATGTTCGCGTGCCGAGCGAGCTGTCGGTGATCGGTTTCGACGATATCCAGATGAGCCGTTACGTGTATCCGGCACTCACCACGGTGGGGCAATCGATCCTGCAGTTGGGCGAGATGGCGGCCGAAGTGCTGTTGCGAAGGATTGCTACGCCGACTCTGGGTACCGATCAGCGGATCGTGACCCCGAGTATTGTCTTGCGCGAATCGACCGCCCCGTTGTCCGGCGTGTTCACCGAATACCGCTGAAACCGAATTGACGAGTAATGATGTATGCCAGCAAATGTAGTGGTAATAGGCAGCCTGAACATGGATCTGGTGACCCGGGCGCCGCGGCTTCCCGTCGGTGGTGAAACGCTGATCGGTCATTCGTTTGCCACGGTTTCCGGCGGCAAGGGTGCCAATCAGGCGGTGGCCGCCGCGCGTTTGGGCGCACAGGTGGCGATGGTCGGCTGCGTTGGTAATGACGACTATGGCGTGCAGTTGCGTGACGCTCTGCTGGCCGAGCACATCGATTGCCGGGCCGTGAGCGCGGTCGAGGGGTCCAGCGGTGTGGCGTTGATTGTGGTCGATGACAACAGTCAAAACGCGATTGTCATTGTTGCCGGTGCCAACGGTGCCATGACGCCCGCAGTGATCGATCGGTTTGATGCGGTGCTGCAAGCCGCCGACGTGATCATCTGCCAGCTCGAAATTCCCGATGCCACGGTGGGGCATGCGCTCAAGCGTGCCCGTGCCCTCGGTAAAATCGTCATCCTCAATCCGGCGCCGGCCAGTCGTCCGTTGCCGGCAGACTGGTTTGCCGCAATCGACTACCTGATTCCCAACGAGAGCGAAGCGGGCGCATTGAGCGGATTGCCGGTGGATTCTCTGGAAACCGCAGAAGGTGCTGCCAGCAAGCTGATCGCCATGGGGGCAGGCAAAGTCATCATTACCCTCGGTGCTCAAGGTTCGCTGTTCGCCAATGGCAAAGGCTTCGAGCATTTCCCTGCGCCGAAAGTGAAGGCTGTCGACACCACAGCGGCGGGGGACACCTTCGTCGGTGGTTTTGCCGCTGCGCTGGCCAATGGCAAGTCCGAGGCTGAAGCGATTCGCTACGGGCAGATCGCCGCCGCGCTGTCAGTAACTCGTGCCGGCGCGCAACCGTCCATTCCAACCCAATCCGACGTACAGGCTTTTAAACCCGCATGAAAAAGACTCCTCTGCTCAACGTCGCCTTGTCGCGGCTGATCGCGTCCCTGGGCCATGGCGACATGGTGGTTATTGGTGATGCCGGGCTGCCAGTGCCGCCGGGCGTCGAGCTGATTGATCTGGCGCTGACCCATGGCGTCCCGGATTTCATCAGCACCCTGAAAGTCGTGCTCAGCGAGATGCAGGTGGAAAGCCATGCACTGGCCAAAGAAATCTTCGACAAGCAACCGACCGCGCTGAATACGCTGGACGCGTTGAATGAAGAGGGCGCTCTGGGCCGTCGCGATCTGCTCAGTCATGAGCAATTCAAGGTTCTCAGCCGACAGGCTCGGGCGATTGTTCGTACAGGCGAATGCCAGCCGTACTGCAATATCGTCCTCGTCGCCGGGGTTACATTCTGATTTTCGATTCCACATGCACAAGGAATGCGCCATGCAACGCTATGCTCAGAAACTGCATCAACTCATCCGGGGTTTACTGCTTTTGTCCGTAATCACTGCGACCGGCGCTCAGGCGGCGGAAAAAATCGACCTGATCATCGATACCGATCCAGGGGCTGACGATGTGGTCGCCCTGTTGTTCGCGCTGGCCTCGCCAGACGAACTGAACATTCGCGCGCTGACCACCGTGGCCGGCAACGTGCGCCTCGACAAGACTTCGCGTAACGCGCGCCTGGCTCGCGAGTGGGCAGGGCGCGAAGACGTACCGGTTTATGCGGGTGCGCCAAAGCCGCTGATGCGCACGCCGATCTACGCCGAGAACATCCATGGCAAGGAAGGCCTGTCGGGTGTCACCGTGCACGAACCGAAAAAGGGGCTGGCTGAAGGCAATGCCGTCAACTACCTGATCGATACCCTGAAAAAAGCCAAGCCGCACAGCATCACGATCGCCATGCTCGGTCCGCAGACCAACCTGGCATTGGCGCTAATCCAAGAGCCTGAAATCGTTCAGGGCATCAAGGAAGTGGTGATCATGGGCGGTGCGCACTTCAACGGCGGCAACATTACCCCGGTGGCGGAGTTCAACCTGTTTGCTGACCCGCAAGCGGCCGAAGTGGTCCTGAAAAGCGGCGTGAAACTCACCTACCTGCCACTGGACGTGACCCACAAGATTCTCACCAGTGATGCGCGCCTGAAACAGATCGCTGCGCTGAACAACAACGCGAGCAAGATTGTCGGCGACATCCTCAATGAGTACATCAAAGGCGACATGGAGCACTACGGTATTCCGGGTGGCCCGGTGCATGACGCTACCGTTGTGGCCTATCTGCTCAAGCCGGAACTGTTCACCGGTCGCTCGGTGAATGTCGTGGTGGATAGCCGTGAAGGGCCTACTTTCGGTCAGACCATCGTCGATTGGTACGATGGCCTGAAAGCGCCGAAGAACGCCTTCTGGGTGGAAAACGGCGACGCGCAAGGCTTCTTTGACTTGCTGACCGAGCGCCTGAAACGCCTGAAGTAAACCATTCGCCCGCAGGTGCCAGCCTGCGGGTTTTTTACACCCTCTCAATGTGTTCGTTCTGTTCGCTCGGATAGCGTTCGAAAATCTGCTTGATGAATTGCTTGGCCGCTTCCGTACCCAGCTCTTTGACCAATAGATCGATACCAATCAGCGCCAGTTCTTCTGTGGTTCCCGGGCTGTAGGAACTGTGGCCGTCTGCCCATTTGGCTTTGATGTCGGCGTCGATGCTGATGGTGGTCATGGGAGCGCTCAAAGGTCGGAAGGTCTGTGCATCGAGTTAACCATTTTGTCGGGCATTTGGCACTGCGACTTAGGCATGAACGGAGCGCTATGCGACACTTGGTATTTCAAGGCTTTCCAAGGACCGTTCTGTGCAGATCGATTTGAATACCCCTGACGGCCTCACGCTCGACGCAGTGCGCCAGTTGCTCGCCTCGGCCAGTGATGACGAGCACACGCAGCTGCGCGTGACCAAGGGCGGTATCGCTTACATTTCTTCCGGCGTTACCGGCGGGCAGGATATCGACGGTTTGCTGTTTCGCCTGGAAACCTGGGCCAAGGGCTCGGGCTACGTGGGCAATGTCGCGGCCAGTGACGAGGTGTGGGTGATGCAGATTTTCAATGCGCTGAAGGACAACTGGCCGAATCCGCCGTATGACTACATCGACATCTACTGAGCGCCATTAATATTCAGTCACGATTGATTGATGAAGTGACGCATGCCGCTCAGGCACACTCGGCGTTTTTCCGATCGTGGGGCAGGGTGATGGCCTTGGCTGTGAAACCAAAAGCCAGAATGGCGGTCGCACGATCTCAGCTTAACCATTTTGAAAACAAGGAGGCTTCATGCCTTTGAAGTTCGCGACACTGGGTGCACTTATGGCCGCTGCCATGTTGGCCGGTTGCAGCACGACCTCCAGCGAGTCGGCAAAGGAAACTGCGGCGACCGAAGCCGGTCACAGCCGCTGTGAAGCAACGGCGGCGGAGTTCGCCATCGGCAAGAAAGCTTCGCCGGAATTGCTGGAGCAGGCGCGTGCCAAAGCCGGGGCGCAGAATGCCCGCTTCCTCAAGCCGAATGACATGATCACGCTCGAGTACCGCTCGGATCGCTTGAATCTGAACACCGACAACAATCTGGTGATCACTCGTGTCAACTGCGGTTGATTAGCGAAGGCTTTTATTGCAGGCATAAAAAACCCCGTCACATGGACGGGGTTTTTTTAGTGCGCGCAGAAATTACTCTGGGCGAACCTGTGCAGCTTGCATACCCTTTTGGCCTTTCTCAGCCACGAAGGAGACGGTCTGGCCTTCTTTCAGGCTTTTGAAACCGTCGGATTCGATAGCTTTGAAGTGTACGAACAGGTCGTCACCGCCACCTTGAGGAGTGATGAAGCCGAAGCCTTTTTCATCGTTGAACCACTTAACGGTGCCGGTTTGGCGATTAGACATGGTGTATCTCCAAGAAACATATATTTTTCAGTACTGTGCTGCTCAGGCCAACTGGGCACACCCGGGTATCATAGTCGAAATGTTCGCTTTGGTAGCCCCCCGGACGTGCTGTTTGCCAATCAGTCGTGTTTTCTTTACTGCCTGTTTCCGCTGAAAGCCCCGGTTTAAAAGGCTTTGCGCGTAACGTAAAGACAATAAAAAAACCTGTAAAACCTGCATAAATCGTCTGAAAAGGCTCAAATTCAGCCCGTTTCCGGGGCGCTGAGCCGAGTCAGAATGGTTTTTTTATCACTTTTTGGCCGGTGTATTTGCCTTGCATTTGGCAATTTGGCCTAGCGCTTTCTGCTGCAGTTCAGGAGAGGCCTTGTTGTCCATCAGGGCCTGAATGTCAGCTGCAGGATAAGACTTGATGGCATCAGCGCCACAAGCGCAGTGCGATTTGGCCGCAGCAGCACCGATTTGCGGAGTCGCCGCCTGGGTGCACTGCGCCATGTACTTCTCGCGCTCGCCCTTAGGCCAGTCGGCGTGGGCACTCAGCGGCAGCAACATAACGATAGGGGCGACGACGGCGAACAGGGTATTCAGACGCATGCGAGGATGCTCCTTGTGGGTCAATGTCTTGTTATCTGAGGGCTGAAGAGGCCATCAAGTTCAGCACTCTGGCATAAAAACGGACGATTTGCCTTCTGATCAAACAGAGGCATAAGTGACCGCTCATCTGTGCTAGCATGCCGGGCTCAAGCGTTCTCAGGCTCCGGATGACCTACAGTCCCGGCAGCGGTCGACGTGCGAATATTTCGATTTGAATCCCAGTCACTCTGGTTCGGTTTTCCGGTTGGCCGCAAGGCTCCTGCCGCTGTAAGGCAGGCGTTCGTCATTGAATGGCCTGGATCGGATCTTGTACTGGCTCATCCCAACCCACGTGACCTTTGGTAGGGGTCACCACTAGGAGAGGAGGCGCCATGCCAACTATTACTCTTCCCGACGGCAGTCAACGTTCATTCGATCACCCGGTTTCCGTAGCCGAGGTCGCCGCATCCATTGGTGCCGGTCTGGCCAAAGCCACCCTGGCCGGCAAGGTCAATGGGCAACTGGTCGACGCCAGCGACATCATCAGCAATGACGCGACCCTGCAAATCATCACGCCAAAGGATGAAGAGGGGCTGGAGATCATTCGCCACTCTTGCGCTCACCTGGTTGGCCACGCGGTCAAACAGTTGTACCCGACTGCGAAAATGGTCATCGGGCCGGTCATCGACGAAGGCTTCTATTACGACATCGCCTTCGAGCGTCCTTTCACTCCGGACGACATGGCTGCCATCGAACAGCGCATGCAGCAGCTGATCGAGAAAGATTACGACGTGATCAAGAAAGTCACTCCGCGCGCCGAAGTGATCGAAGTGTTCAAGGCCCGTGGCGAAGATTACAAACTGCGCCTGGTCGAGGACATGCCGAACGAACAGGCCATGGGTCTGTACTATCACGAAGAATACGTCGACATGTGCCGCGGCCCACACGTGCCGAACACTCGCTTCCTGAAATCCTTCAAGCTGACCAAACTGTCGGGCGCCTACTGGCGTGGCGATGCCAAGAACGAGCAATTGCAGCGCGTTTACGGCACCGCTTGGGCAGACAAAAAGCAGCTGGCCGCTTATATCCAGCGCATCGAAGAAGCTGAAAAGCGCGATCACCGCAAGATCGGCAAGCGTCTGGACCTGTTCCACACCCAGGAAGAATCCCCGGGCATGGTGTTCTGGCACCCGAACGGCTGGACGCTGTACCAGGTGCTCGAGCAGTACATGCGCAAGATCCAGCGCGACAACGGCTACCTTGAGATCAAAACCCCTCAAGTCGTTGACCGCAGCCTGTGGGAGAAATCCGGGCACTGGGCAAACTACGCCGACAACATGTTTACCACTCAGTCGGAAAACCGCGACTACGCCATCAAGCCAATGAACTGCCCATGCCACGTGCAGGTGTTCAACCAGGGCCTGAAGAGCTACCGCGAGCTGCCGATGCGTCTGGCCGAGTTCGGTGCCTGCCACCGTAACGAGCCGTCGGGTGCGCTGCACGGCATCATGCGCGTACGTGCGTTCACTCAGGACGACGCCCACATCTTCTGCACAGAAGAGCAGATGCAGGCTGAATCCGCTGCATTCATCAAGCTGACCATGGACGTTTACCGCGACTTCGGCTTTACCGATGTCGAGATGAAACTGTCCACTCGTCCGGAAAAACGCGTCGGTTCCGACGAGCTGTGGGATCGCGCTGAAGCTGCACTGGCTGCAGCCCTTGATTCTGCGGGCCTGCCGTACGATCTGCAGCCGGGTGAGGGTGCGTTCTACGGTCCGAAGATCGAGTTCTCGCTGAAAGACTGCCTTGGTCGGGTCTGGCAATGTGGTACTCTGCAGCTCGATTTTAACCTGCCTGTCCGTTTGGGCGCTGAATACGTCTCCGAAGACAACAGCCGCAAACACCCAGTGATGTTGCACCGTGCGATCCTCGGTTCCTTCGAGCGTTTCGTCGGGATTCTGATCGAGCACTACGAAGGTGCGTTCCCTGCGTGGCTCGCGCCAACGCAGGCGGTGATCATGAATATCACTGATAAACAGGCAGATTTTGTTGCAGAAGTTGAAAAAACTCTCAACGAAAGCGGATTTCGTGCCAAGTCCGACTTGAGAAATGAAAAGATCGGCTTTAAAATCCGCGAGCATACTTTGCTCAAGGTTCCCTATCTTTTGGTTATCGGAGATAAGGAAGTCGAGATGCAGACTGTCGCTGTGCGTACTCGTGAAGGTGCTGACCTGGGCTCGATGCCCGTCGCCCAGTTCGCTGAGTTTCTCGCGCAAGCGGTTTCCCGGCGTGGTCGCCCAGATTCGGAGTAATTATTATTAAGCGTGAAATGAGACAAGATAAACGAGCTGCACCGAAAGCCCCGATCAACGAGAATATCTCGGCACGCGAGGTTCGGTTAATTGGCGCTGATGGCGAGCAGATTGGCATCGTCTCGATTGATGAAGCGCTTCGTATTGCTGAAGAAGCAAAGCTTGATCTGGTGGAAATCTCCGCAGACGCAATCCCACCGGTTTGCCGGGTGATGGATTACGGCAAATCGATCTTCGAAAAGAAGAAGCAGGTTGCCGCGGCGAAGAAGAACCAGAAGCAGATTCAGGTAAAAGAAATCAAGTTTCGTCCAGGGACGGAGGAAGGGGATTACCAGGTAAAACTGCGCAACCTGGTACGTTTCCTGAGTGATGGGGACAGGGCCAAGGTATCCTTGCGATTCCGCGGCCGTGAGATGGCCCACCAGGAGCTGGGGATGGAACTCCTCAAGCGGGTTGAAGCTGACCTGCTCGAGTACGGTTCGGTCGAACAGCATCCTAAGATGGAAGGACGCCAGCTGATCATGGTCATCGCCCCGAAAAAGAAGAAGTAATCAACAGGGCACGGCAGGCCTTCTGATTATGTTTATCAACTGAATGCGGAGTATCCGAACATGCCAAAAATGAAAACCAAAAGTGGTGCTGCTAAGCGGTTTCTGAAAACTGCTAACGGTATCAAGCACAAGCACGCTTTCAAGAGCCACATCCTGACTAAAATGTCGACCAAGCGTAAGCGTCAACTGCGCGGTAGCAGCTTGCTGCATCCGTCTGACGTGGCAAAAGTCGAGCGCATGCTGCGCCTTCGTTAATTTTAGTCAAGAATAGAGGAAGTAACTCATGGCTCGTGTAAAGCGTGGCGTCATTGCCCGTAAGCGTCACAAAAAAATTCTGAAACTTGCTAAAGGCTACTACGGCGCACGCTCCCGCGTATTCCGTGTTGCCAAGCAAGCGGTAATCAAGGCAGGCCAATACGCCTACCGTGACCGTCGTCAGAAAAAACGTCAGTTCCGCGCTCTGTGGATCGCTCGTATCAATGCTGGTGCTCGTGTTAACGGTCTGTCCTACAGCCGTTTCATCGCTGGCCTGAAAAAAGCGTCCATCGAGATCGACCGTAAGGTTCTGGCTGATCTGGCAGTGAACGAAAAAGCGGTGTTTGCTGCGATTGTCGAGAAAGCTAAAGCCACCTTGGCTTAAGTACCCCCGACAATCACCCGGCCTCACTTCCGTGGGGCCAGGTGGTAAACGTCTTAAATAGGGGAAGAGCCTTCAAGCTCTTCCCCTATTTTGTATCTGGAGTCTGTACATGGAAAACCTGGATGCGCTGGTCTCTCAAGCACTAGAGGCTGTGCAAAGCGCTGAAGATATCAATGCCCTGGAGCAAATCCGGGTTCAATACCTTGGCAAAAAGGGTGAATTGACTCAGGTGATGAAGACCCTGGGGAATTTGCCGGCAGAAGAGCGTCCGCAAGTCGGCGCCCTGATCAACGTTGCCAAGGAACGTGTCACAGGCGTTCTCAATGCGCGCATGGCCCTGTTTGAAGAAGCCGAACTGGCTGCCAAACTGTCCGCCGAATCCATTGACGTGACGTTGCCGGGCCGTGGCCAGACCTCCGGTGGTCTGCATCCGGTGACCCGGACTCTGGAACGTGTAGAGCAGTTCTTCACCCGCATCGGTTACGGCATTGCCGAAGGCCCTGAGGTCGAAGACGACTATCACAACTTTGAAGCGCTCAACATCCCAGGCCATCACCCGGCCCGGTCGATGCATGACACCTTCTATTTCAACGCCAACATGTTGCTGCGCACCCATACCTCGCCGGTCCAGGTCCGCACCATGGAATCGAAGCAGCCGCCGATCCGCATCGTCTGCCCAGGCCGCGTGTATCGCAGTGACTCCGATATCACCCACTCGCCGATGTTCCACCAGGTCGAAGGCCTGCTGGTTGATCGCGACATCAATTTTGCCGATCTCAAAGGCACCATCGAAGAATTCCTGCGGGTGTTCTTCGAAAAAGAGCTGGCCGTACGTTTCCGTCCTTCGTACTTCCCGTTCACCGAACCATCCGCTGAAGTTGATATGGAATGCGTGATGTGCAGCGGTAAAGGCTGCCGCGTCTGCAAGCAAACCGGCTGGCTGGAAGTGATGGGCTGCGGCATGGTTCACCCGAACGTGCTGCGCATGTCCGGCATCGATCCGGAAGAGTTCTCCGGTTTTGCCTTCGGCATGGGCGTCGAGCGTCTGGCCATGCTCCGTTACGGCGTGAACGACTTGCGTCTGTTCTTCGACAACGACTTGCGGTTCCTCGCGCAATTTCGCTAGTCGTAACGAATTCTTAGGAGAGCAGGATGAAATTCAGTGAACAATGGCTGCGTGGCTGGGTTAGCCCGCAGGTAAATCGCGACGAGCTGGTTGCTCGTCTGTCGATGGCTGGCCTTGAGGTCGATAGCGTGACCCCGGCCGCCGGTGTTTTCAGCGGCGTGGTCGTGGGCGAGGTGCTGAGCACCGAGCAACACCCTGATGCCGACAAGTTGCGCGTATGCCAGGTCAGCAATGGCGCGGAAACCTTTCAGGTCGTGTGCGGAGCGCCAAACGTGCGTCCGGGCCTGAAGATTCCGTTCGCCATGATCGGTGCTGAACTGCCGGGCGATTTCAAAATCAAGAAAGCCAAACTGCGCGGCGTTGAGTCCAACGGCATGCTCTGCTCGCAATCCGAGCTGCAGGTCGGTGAAGGCAATGACGGTCTGATGGAACTGCCGGCCGATGCGCCGGTGGGCGAAGATTTCCGTGTGTACCTTGATCTGGAAGACGCCAGCATCGAGGTCGACCTGACCCCGAACCGCGGCGACTGCCTGTCCCTGGCCGGTCTGGCCCGTGAAGTCGGCGCGCTGTACGACGCGCCGGTTACCCGTCCGGTGGTCATGACCATTCCTGCCGTGCACGATGAAGTGCGTTCGGTGGAAGTGTTGGCTCCAGCGGCATGCCCGCGTTACCTGGGCCGTGTCATCCGCAACGTTGACCTGTCCAAGCCGACGCCGCTGTGGATGGTTGAGCGTCTGCGTCGCGCTGACGTACGCAGCATCGACGCTGCCGTCGACATCACCAACTACGTGATGCTCGAACTGGGCCAGCCGCTGCACGCCTTCGATCTCGCCGAAATCAACGGCGGCATTCGTGTGCGCATGGCGGAAGAGGGCGAGAAGCTGGTGCTGCTCGACGGTCAGGAAGTCAGCCTGCGTAGCGATACGCTGGTCATCGCTGACCACACCCGCGCGCTGGCGATTGCCGGTGTCATGGGTGGCGAGCACAGCGGTGTGTCCGCGACCACTCGCGACGTATTCCTGGAGAGTGCGTTCTTCGACCAGATCGCTGTCGCTGGCAAGGCTCGTTCTTATGGCCTGCACACCGATGCGTCGCACCGTTACGAGCGTGGCGTTGACTGGCAACTGGCCCGTGAAGCCATGGAGCGCGCCACTGGCCTGCTGCTGGAAATCACTGGTGGTGAAGCCGGCCCGATCATCGAGACCGTCAGCGAGCAGCATCTGCCGTCGATCGCACCGATCACCCTGCGTTCCCAGCGCATTACCCAGATGCTCGGTATGGAAATGGACTCCGCCCAAGTCGAGCGTCTGCTCAGCGGCCTGGGTCTTGGCATTGCTGCTGACGGTGAAGGCCAGTGGCGCGTAGAAGTGCCAAGCCATCGCTTCGACATCAGCCTGGAAGTCGATCTGATCGAAGAACTGGCCCGTCTGTACGGCTACAACCGTCTGCCGGTTCGTTACCCGCAAGCGCGTCTGGCGCCGCAAGCCAAGGCTGAAGCGCGTAGCGATCTGCCGGAGCTACGTCGTCTGTTGGTGGCGCGTGGTTATCAGGAAGCGATCACTTACAGCTTCATCGATCCGCGTCAGTTCGAACTGTTCAACCCGGGCGTCGAGCCGTTGCTGCTGGCCAATCCGATTTCCAATGACATGGCTGCCATGCGTTCGTCGCTGTGGCCGGGTCTGGTCAAAGCGCTGCAGCACAACCTCAACCGTCAGCAAGATCGCGTGCGTCTGTTCGAAAGCGGTCTGCGTTTCGTCGGTCAACTCGAAGGCCTGAAGCAAGAGCCGATGCTGTCCGGTGTGGTTTGCGGTAGCCGTCTGCCGGAAGGCTGGGCGCAAGGTCGCGACACGGTCGACTTCTTCGACGTCAAAGCTGACGTTGAGGCTGTGCTGGGCTTCGCCGGTGCGCTGGATTCCTTCACTTTCGCACCGGGCAAACACCCTGCGTTGCACCCGGGTCAAACCGCGCGCATCGAGCGCGAAGGGCGTGAAGTCGGTTTCATCGGCGCCATCCACCCGGAATTGTCGAAAGCCCTGGGTCTGGATCGTCCAGTCTTCGTTTTCGAGCTGGTTCTGGCTGAAGTGGCACTCGGTAAAATGCCGAAATTCCACGAGTTGTCGCGCTTTCCTGAAGTGCGTCGTGACCTTGCACTGATTGCGCACAAAGACGTCGCGTCCGCAGCCGTACTGGACGTAATCCGTGAAAATGCAGGCGAATGGCTCACAGATCTCAGGCTGTTTGACGTGTATCAGGGTAAAGGTATTGATCCTGATAGAAAAAGCCTTGCAGTTGGCTTGACCTGGCAGCATCCATCGCGCACTCTTAATGACGATGAGGTGAATTCGACGACGCAAAATATCCTCACCTCGCTCGAACAAAGGTTGAACGCCACGTTAAGGAAGTGACGTATGGGGGCTTTGACGAAAGCTGAGATGGCGGAACGTCTGTATGAAGAGCTGGGCCTGAACAAGCGGGAAGCCAAGGAATTGGTCGAACTGTTTTTCGAGGAAATCAGGCACGCTCTTGAAGACAACGAGCAGGTCAAATTGTCCGGTTTCGGCAATTTCGACCTTCGGGACAAACGCCAGCGGCCTGGCCGCAACCCGAAAACGGGGGAAGAAATCCCGATCACGGCTCGCCGTGTGGTCACCTTTCGTCCAGGGCAGAAGTTGAAGGCCCGAGTTGAGGCTTATGCTGGAACCAAGTCATAACGACGAACTACCCGTCATCCCGGGCAAACGCTACTTCACCATCGGTGAAGTCAGCGAGCTGTGTGCCGTAAAGCCACACGTGCTGCGCTACTGGGAGCAGGAGTTTCCTCAGCTCAACCCCGTCAAACGCCGCGGAAACCGCCGGTATTATCAGCGCCAGGACGTGCTGATGATCCGGCAGATCCGCGCGCTCCTTTACGATCAAGGTTTCACCATCGGCGGCGCACGCTTGCGTCTGTCCGGCGATGAAGCCAAAGACGACACGACCCAATACAAGCAGATGATTCGGCAGATGATTGCCGAGTTGGAAGATGTACTGGTGGTGCTCAAGAAATAAAAAGCAGCGTTTGAATACTTCCAGTTTTCAAAAGCTTGCGCTATATTCTTGAGCGTTCTTCGAGGTGAAGAACGAGTTGCAGAACCAGTCGGGGCGTAGCGCAGTCCGGTAGCGCACTAGCATGGGGTGCTAGGGGTCGAGTGTTCGAATCACTCCGTCCCGACCATAATTCCTGATTAAAATCAGACACTTAAGCCGATCAGATGGATCGGCTTTTTTGTGTCTGCGCAAAACCCGCGCAAAACTTGCGCAAAACTACCCGGTGAATTCGCTGATATTGAGGTCTGGAATTGCTTCAGACCAGACGATTTCGGCGTGATCCTTCTGGTAGTTTTTGGTCATGCTCTCACTGGCATGTCCGGCGATTTTCTGCCCGTCCTTTCCGGCTTTCTGATACAGGTGCAACGACAGCGCCCGCACTTCATGGAAGCCCGGCATTTCCTCTTCTTTCCATCCCTTATAGCAACCCGCCGCCTCCCGAGCCTTTTTAAAGGCTCCGGTCAAATATCGTTCTTCGACCTTTGTCCAGTGTTCCTTCGTCAGTGCCTGTTTCTGCTTTTTGCGGTCAGGTCTGCGGTGGATCAGGTAAGGCGAGACGATGTCATCGCGGCACCGGCTGATGACCGCCTGGAGCTCGTCGGTCACTTTGAACCGGATCCACGCCGCATCACTGGCCTTGGCCGTCTTTTGCTGTACCACATACAAACAGCCTTCCCGAACACCATCGAATCGCATGTTGAGGATATCGGTTCGACGCTGCGCAGTGATCAGCGCCAGGTCGATTGCGTTCTGCAGCCACGGCGGAGACTTCTCTCGGATGGATTTCAGGCCTTCAACGGTATGCCGCTTGCGCTGCTTCTTCTCGATCCGGTTGATGGTGCTGCCCGCCGGGTTGTCCGGGCACAGGCCCTTAGCCGCTGCGTGGTTGAAGATGTCGATCAGCAGGGCGCGGCACTGGTTGGCAGTGCGCGGCGTGAGGGCGTCCAGCATCTCCGCAATCATACGAATCGTGATCTGGTCGACCGCTTTACCTTCGAACTGCTTCCGGAAACGTCGGAAGTGAACGGCATATAGGCCCAAGGTTCCTTTCGCCAGTTCGCGCGGCGGCAGCACGTCGCGTTCGTATGCGTCCAGGAAGCCGGCGAATGACTCGGAAGTGCTGCCCATCACTGCGCCAATCAGGTCGGCGCCGCGCATGAACTCCAGATTCAGCTGCTTCGCCGCATCGATCGCTTTGATTCGGTCCGAGCCGAACTGGAACCACTTACCGTCGGTAGGCCGGCGGTAGCGATAGGTCGAGCGCCGCGAATCGAAGTACAGGTTCTGCGGAAGGCTCTTGTTCGCCTTGTTGCGCGGCCGTGGGACCATCATGCAGCTCCTTTCAATACCATCGCGACCAGGTCATTGCCGTCTGACCTGCTGAACGCCGTCCAATCAACGTACCAGAGTTTCCCGATCTGCTCGCCGGGTACCTGGCCATTGCGGATGTAGTTGCGGATTGCCTGGGGGCACGGAGGCGTGCCGTTCTCGCCCCAGCGCCGGCGCTGGAACTCACTGATCTTGATCAGCTCTTTTCTCATTGTGATGCTCCATGCCGCGCGTGGCGGCAGAAGGTGGTGAGGGGTTACGCGCCGGCCTTGGCCAGCACTGCGTCGGCAATCTCCATTGCTGCCTGGGCATCGTTCACATAGGCAGGGTCGAAGCCGCCGCACAGGTGGATGGTCGCTTGGCAGGCGCGCAGGTTCTCGCGGTTGAGCTTCAGTGCCGCTTTCAGCTCTTCCACCAGCGCCACTGACTGCCGGTGAAGTTCGACGTCGACCGGTGTTGCACCTCTGTGCCCTTCGGGATCGAGTTTTTCAATTCGGTTTTGCAGGCGGGCCAGCAGTGGTCGGTTATCAAGTGCATTGCTCACGGGGATTCCTCGTAATGGCGGCAGAAGGTGGTGAGGGGGTTATGCCGGCAGCAAGCCTTTCGCTTTTGCTTCTGCCCGGCACTGCTCGCGAAACTCTCGAGCTTTTTCGATTGCTTGCTGTTTGCTGGCGGCCTTCCAGGTCGGGCCGACTTGGATGAACTTGCCGCGCAGCTTGCCGCACCAGTGCTTCACGAAGTCGCCGTTCTCGATCTGGCAGATGGTGCCGGCGGATGCTTTCGGCGCCGTCGCGTAATCCACCAGCTTCTGGTCGTACGTTAATTCAGGCATGCGAATTCCTCGCCCGCCGTACACCGGCAGGCTGTTGAGTTGGGGGAGGGGTTAGTAGCGGTCGAAGAAGTTGCCGCCGCGCCTGACGAATGGGGTAGTCGCCATTTTCTGCGCGGCGTATCCCGCCTGTCGCAGACAGACCTGTTGGTGGTCGGCATAGCCGGTGTGCAGAACCTCGTCACCGGTAGCGCTGCTCAGGACAATCATTGCTGCCAGCGGCTCGCGCTCAACTTCGTTGCCTTCGATGTGCGCGGCTATGGTGCGGAACCAGTCGGCGAGCTTTTTGCGTTGCGCCTGGTTCAGCTCGACCTTCCTGTTGTGCAGTCTGGCGCGCGCCGGAAATTCGAAGATCTCAGCCATAGCGAATCCTCAGTTGTTGGTTATGAGTTCGGCGGGGACCTTCACGGTGGCGCCGCGCTTGGCGAAGACCATGGCGCGGAACACTGCGATGGTTCGGGTTTCGCCGGGCTGGCGATTGAACGGGTCGTTCGTGATGTCGGCCAGCCATGGGTGCCGGTGGCCAACATCGACCCAGACGCCGTACTTCGTGATCAGTTGCTCGGCGTCGGGCAGGGCGAAGAGTTGCAACTGACCGGTGTCGGGCTGCTGATCACCCTCGATCGCGTTGATTGCCCAGTCCAGCGCCGGGCCGGTCAGTTCCTCGGTGCGGACGCTGACCATGTGGTTCATCTCTCGCGCCTCTGGAAGTCAGTGCAGCGCACGATCACCTTCTGTCCGTCGTTCGAAAGCGGCGGCATGGTGGTGAAGGGAAGGTGGCTGCAATTTCGGTGGGCGTGGGTGCAGGTGGCGCACATGCCGCCCTTGGGTTGATGGTTCATCGCCACGGCCCTCGGTAGATGTGCTGGAGCATGAACAGGGTGGCGAGGATCATAGAAGGTGCGCTCCTGCTTCAAGCAGGCCGTCGCGGTCTTCGCGCAGGTTGTCGCGTTCAGCCTTGAGCTGGTCGCGCTCTGTGATCAAAGCCTTGATGGCTGTCGAGATATTCCGGTGGCCGAGGGTAATGGTGATGGCCTGGGCTTCGTCGAACAGCTTGACCTTCTGGTCTCGGTCGTCCGCTGCTCGCGCGGCCAGCTCTTTTTCGTGGATCTTGAGGCAGCGCTTGCAGGTGACGTACCGCCAGTCATTGGTGAGCTGCTCGTCGGACATGTCGCCGTCGGTGCCGCAGTACACGTCCTCTGGTGGATCCTGATCAGCCTCGGTGCCGCCGTCCCACGGGTAAAGGTGAATCGCTCGTTTGCTCATCCGATCACCGCCTTTATGGTCAGTACCAATGGAAGCAAGAAGAAGAGGGTGCCGCCGAGTAAGCACTTGGTGATCATGGCTGCGCTGCCTTGATGTGGGAGTCGACCCATTTGCGCATCCGCTGCCAGCGCAACTCCGGTGTTTCCGCGACCAGCTTGTAACGGCCATCTGCTTGCAGCTCATACTCACCGTCGCGCTCGTCATTCTCGAAAACAATCTCCGCAGCCATGGCCTCGGCGATTCCGAAGGCCTGCGAAACGCTTTCTCGGCAATGCGAGTCGATGCCCGTCATGTCGAGACCGCGCTTGGCACCAAGCACGCCGAGTGTGCAGAACTGGCCGTCAGCCTCGAGCGTGTCTGTGACCAGTCGCTTTTCCGGCATTGCGTCCATTGCATCGCGCAACTCGATGAGGAACGCTTGGCCGCGCTTCCCGTTCAGCGCCGACTTCACGGCGCCCCGCCAGCAGATCAAATCCCATCCGCCGCAATCGTCGCTGTATCCGCTGCGGCTCATGGCGTCACCTCACGGCGTGCCCACCAGCAGACCGGGCCATCGTCGGTGTCGTGGATTGACAGACAGAACCAGTCTTCGCCATCTGGACGATCCGGTTCCCAATAGCTGCAATTCGGATCATGGGAGTCGAAGTAGCGCTCCGAGATCTCGTCCGGCGCGTCCTCAATGCTGGTCATCTTCACGACCAGGCGCTGCTCGGCGAGCCACTTCTTGCACTTCTCGCCATCACCTTCATCAAATGGCGGCAGTTCCGGGTGCCAGAACATGCCGTTTTCATCGCGCACAAACGGCACCGGCTGAATCAGTTTTATAGTTTCCATGGGCGAGCTCGTCCTTGCCGCTATAGCGGCTGACTTTGAAGGGGGAGGGAGTAGTGTGGCTGGTGGAGTACGGATGTACACCTATCATGCAGTGGCGGACTTTTCCGCTTTCTTCTGCTGGCGAGCCCGGTGACGTTCGATTGGTCCATCAGGCAGAGCAGCGATTGCGTTGGCCGCCTTGATGAGCAAATTGCCTTGCTGCTCCAGCGCCTTTGGCACGAAGTGTTTGAAGCGAGAGCCGGCCGGGTAATAAGTGTCGTACGCCATGCGGCTGCACACAGTGGATGCCTCATGGAGGCCATTATTGCGACCGTAGGCAATCAGGCTTTCGCGCTCCTGGTTCAGCTCATCAATCCGCTGATCCGCTGCGTTCAGGCGCTGCTGCAGGGCGTCACGCTCGGCGGTAACCCGGTCGAGCTCTGTGCTGGCGACGAATTTTACTGACGTGTGACCGCATTCGCAGGGCTGCCATACGTCATCCTGGCACCACTCGCGCCCGTCGCCCTGCTCTTGGCAGGCCGGGCCGAGGTAGATCACTTTGAGTTCGCTCACTTCGAATGCCCCATTCAATTGTCGGTACCGGTGTAGGTGCGCCAAGGCACCTTCACGCCGTTTACGAGGAATCCCCAGTCACCGCGCCACTTGCTGGTGATGAATAGGGTGATGACGCCGCCTTCGGATACTTGATCGATGCGGTGGTATTCGCCGTGGTTGAGGCTGGCGGTGTCGCCCTGGTCCCGTTTGATCCACTCGCAGGCGTCTTTCATCACCCAATCAACCCATTTCTGCGCAGGGTTCGAGACCATTCCGGCCAGTACAGCTTTCTTCCATTCAGCGCCGGCGGGCCGCTGCTCTGTGTACCAGCCGCGCAGGATGATGGTCCGGGCGTTCCATGGGTGGTCATGCAGATCCCGATCCTCGTCCGGCCGCATGATGTGGTGAATGCGGAACGACCACGGGCACCACCACAGCGCCGCCTTGTGCGTCTCCCTGCTGTACGGGTTGAACAGCCACCAGCGGCCCATGTACATCTCGGTGCCGTCGGCGGACATGATGTGCTGGTACGGGGTGAGCTTGGCGCGGGCGATGAGCCAGTCGGCGATTGCCGGGCGGGCCAGAAGCTTGGCGACCAGGCGCCAGAAGAGGTTGATCATGCTGCCTCCTGCTGCTGTTCCTGGCGCAGCGCGTGCTGCACCGCTTCAACAACGCGGCGCAGGTAGGTGAATTTGTGGTTCTCTTCGACCGCCTTGCCGTCGAGCGGGTAATGCCATTCATCACCAAACAGTTCTGTCAGTAACCTGCTTTGATGCCAGCACTCGTTAGCGCTCTCTATGCCGCGCAGCTCGTCGATGTCGCGCCAAAGCTCTCGGGCTTCGTCTTTACTCAGCTCACCCAGCTCCCACTCATGGCGCCCTATCTGTTGCCGGCGGCGCTGAACGATGCACTTCTTGGCCAGCGCGTGGAGGGCGTTACCACTGAACACGGTGGAGCTGATCCCGCGATCTAGGCAGTTGAGGATGTAATGCCAATCGCAGTCGGCGACAAACTCCGCGACGGTGCGCGGGCCCATGCCACCCCAGTAGGCGTTCCAGCTGTTGTCCCAGCAGTTGATCGTGATCTTGCCCTGGGCGGTCTGATAGCTCGGGTCGGATTCAGTAGGGCAGTCGCGGCGGCCGAAGTCCTCGAGGAACACGGTAATCGGGTCAAGACGCGGCGCGCCGGTGATCACCAGCTTGGTCACAGTCGAGCGCTCAACCTTCAGCGGTTCGGCCGTTTTGTTTTCTGTGGGCATGAGGCGTCCTATGCCGGGGCATGCCCGGGCGGTGGAGGGTGGTGGCTTAGTTGCCAGCGTTGCGGAAAGAAAAGCGTCGTGACTAATATGGCGAACACCGATAAGAGGCTGCCGTCATGAAAACCGAAGTGAAAAAAATTCACTGCGCCGAGGGCGTTGAAGTTGAGTACGTGAGGATTGTTAAAAGGACTGCCCGTGGCTTTGACGTGGCGTCTATTCTTCTGAGCCGATTCAGCCTTGAGCAACAAGCGGCTTTTCGAGCTGAAGCTTCGAGTTAATCTCCGCAGAAACAATCAATGTCCTCAGCGAGATACTCGAAATCGAAATCTGTCTGCCGGGAGCGCTGCTCGGCAGACCAACCCATCGTTTTGTAGTCCGCGCGATCCTGCCGGAACACCTGGCCGAACCGCTCCTCAGTGCCTGACCACCAGATCACCCGCGACGGGTCATCAATGATGGTCTTGATCAGCTTGCCTTCGTTTTTCTTCCAGCACAGGTCGCAGTTGCCGAAGTCGGAATCCATGCCGAGGTCGAACGGCTGGGACGCCCAGAACGCGCCGACGTCCTCCTTGGTGACACCAGCGGTGTAGGACGGGCAGACGTTGTCCCAGCGGGTGCCGCCGCGATCATTGGCAGCCATCATTCGGTGATAGCGCTTCGGTTCGTCGTACCGGATGCCGACGATGCAATCCCACTCGGTGTAGCCCAGTGCGCGCATGTGCTTCTCGCCGATCTTCACCTTCAGGTACGCGGTGCACATGTTGTTCGAGAAGTTTGGCAGCACCGGAGTCAGGTTCTTTTCGGCCTTCCGGTATGCGGCGTAATACTCGAGCATCATCGTGAAAGGCTCGCCGTTGCGGCTGGCAGTTTCGAAGTCCACCAGCCTGTACCAGGGCGCGTCATCCGGCTGGCCGTACTCGCGGCACCATTCCATCCAGACGATGTTCACGTTCCAGCGCTTCGCAATCTGGTCGATGAAGATCAGCGTTTCCTCGCGCTCTTTGCCAGTGTTCTGGAAGAACAGGTGCACATCAGGCGGGAGGGTGCCGCCGTGTGCTTCGATGATCTTGTAAACCATGTGACCGCTGGTGCGACCACCGCTGATGCCGATCTGGGCCGGGCCGGTGATCAGGTAGGGATTCATAACTGCTCCAGACAGCCGATTGCCTCGCCGGCTGGCGTGATTCGTAGAAGTGGGGTATTTGTGTTCGGCCCGGCATGGAGCCGGTGGGAGAAGCTCAGTGGAAAAAAGTGAAGCCGTCCTCATCATCCGCAATCTTGCGGATTGCCTCAGATCGAAGCCGAACCAGTTCACTTTCAATGTTTCTGCAAAAGCTGTTGGGCAGAGCATCGTCAGCAATGGCGGAATTGGGATGGTTGTAACTGCGACCGGAGGAGCAAGTGGTTCTTCAGTGATTGGCAACAAAATCTCAGTGAGTAGCGCTGATGTTTCGATAGCTGTTGACGGAGCAAATGCCGCAATTGCCCAGCAGATGCAGGGTTTGACTGATTCCCTCGAAGAGATCGCGAAGCAGTTGGAGTCCGTGAATCCAGACACAGGCTACATTCAGAAAGTGCTTAACTCCTTCGGCGAAGCGTGGGTCCCTCCAATTATCACATCCGTTATAAGCACGGTTACCGGTCTGCTTGTGCCCTAGTTACGCAAAAAGCGTATGTCGCTCTTGGTCATTTCGGGGTGTGGATCTCGTCTTCAGTCTCCGGCGGATCGTCGGCGAGCGACTTCATGCCAGCCTCCCTGATCAGTCGCGACACCTTTTCGGTAACTACATAAGGTGTCGTGACACAACGAAGCATCTTGGCCTGAGTTTCGAAGTCGGCGGCGATCAGGTTTCGCAAAAGGTTCTGGTAAACCTCCTGCTGGTTGTTGATGCCGTGCGCTGCCATGACCCGCTTGAGGTCAGGCTTGAACACGCCGGCGATCTCAACCGTAAACTTCTCGACGCCCAATGCAGCGTCCTTTGCTGCAGCCTTCTCGCGCTTCCTGCGCTGCTTCTTGGCTTCCTCCGTCAGTTCCTTTTCCTCGGCCATGGCCTACCTCTTCAATTCCGCTGGCCGGCAAGTCCAGCCAGGTCTGTTTGCGGCGCTGCTGCACCTGTTTGCTGATGCGCTTCATTTTTCGGCGAACGTAATGCCGTTCTCCTGGGCGATCAGCTTCACGCGGCTGATGCGCATGTCGAGCGCGGTGGCGGCCATGGAAGCGGTCTTGCCGGCTTCGGCCTGGGCTTTCACCTTCGGTGCGTCTTTGTCTCGCAGTGCACGAAGCTTCTTGGCGTGAGGCGTGGTGCCCAGCACTGGCGCGTTGGCGCTGACGCCTGCCGGGATCTCCTTGATGTGTTTGCCGGCGCCGAAGAAGTCTTCCAGTGCGCGGTTCAGGTTGGCGGTGATCTCGTCGCGCGGATCAGGCAGTGGGACGCCGATCATGACCGGTCACCCGAAAGCGTTACCTTGATGCCGGCGGCGCGCGATTCGAGCTGCTGGGCAAAGTTGACCGCCTCCTTGTAGCTGAAGCGGAAGCCGCGGACCTTGTCGGTAGCCAGTTCCACGATGTGGAAAGCGTGCGCACCCTTCGGCACAACCTGGTAGCGAATCTTCTGCACGGGTGGCTCCTTGCCGATCAGGGCGTAGAACGCGGCGGTGGCGATGGTGGAGCGAATGTGCAGGGCCGCGACCCCGTCGACTCGCTGTTGAATTGATGGATGCATGGCGATTACCTCGATGGGGTTGCGTGTATTCGTCAGCACTCTGTGCCGCCTGCTGATTGCCGTTGGGCGCAGGGGGGAGTGCTGACGGATAAAGGCTGTGGGAGCGAACTGCGTGTTTTGTTGGTGGCTCTGTCTGCCAGCGCCCGGAATAGAGCGGCGCCGCCTGTGGGAGCGAAGCGAAGAAAAGGCCCAACTGGACGGGAGGGCCTTTTGGTGTTTCCGATGCAGTGATCTCAGATGGCTTGGTTTTTGGCGGGATCGTTCAGCGCCAGAACGCGGCGACCCCGGCGATACATCGCCATCGCTCACGGTGTGCACGTTGCGGATCGGTTGGCAGCGCGATAGAACAGGGCGGTTCTGGCCGCACATGACCCAGCGCTGCGCCGATCAGGATGATGAAGAGAATATTTATTCAGCCTGGAGAGATTCGATTGCCGCCCGGTAATCCGCAGCGTTGGTACGGCTGTTCGCCGCTTCGTCGTACTGGCCTTCACGCTCCTGAATTACTGCGTTCTGCTCGCAGTTCGTGGCATGGTGTTCAAGCAGATCGATTGCCTTGTCGTTCTTCATGGTTAATTACCTGCCGGTTGGAAGGGTGGCCAGCGGCCGGCTCACCACTGCCCAGGTGACGGGCTTTGCGCTAGGCTGAGCGCTCTCACACAACACAGCCTGCAAAGGAGAGCGAACTTGCTATGCGCAAATTCAAATTGAAGTATCGGAATGACATTGATGATTCATGCCCGAAGTACTACGAGAGCGCCGAGCCAATCAAAGTTGGTGATGCGATTCTTGTCGATAACGGCTTCTGGCACGGCGTTACGGACATTCGAATTCTGAAGAAAGATATTCAGCTAACTCTGTCGAAATCGTCTCAGTCACCAGAGGAAGCGAAGCTTGTAATGAAGCAGCTATCGTCCGACTGAGGACGATCGTCGCGAACTTCAAACAGCTATGCCTATCGAGTTCTGTGCTCGGATGCATCAGAGTCATTTTTGTTCGAAGACCTGGCTCACCTTGTTGCGCCAAGGTCATGAGCGCCGCCTCTATTCTTGCTGAGAGAGTAGGGCGCTCAACCTCCGGCAAATCCTTAGTACTGAATTCCGCCTGCCTCATGTCAAAACTCCTCTTGGTCATCCCAAAGCACCCTCGTTAGAAGGTGCTTCAGTGATGTTCGCCGCTGATGACCCGCAACTGGCGGCCGTCATCAGTTCAAATCGATTGTTCTTCCGACCGCGACATCGTCCGCCGGATAACTGATTCGGGGCTTTACGCTGCGCACCCTGGGACAGTTGCCATCCCTCTGAATCGTTTAGGCCGATTCATCGCTGCCTTGCTGAGGCCGGTGGTTATCCGGCGGTGACTTCAATTTAGAAAACTAAACAGAGATCGTCAACTTTTATTTTAGAAAACTTAACTGATGGGACGAGCGAGTTATTCGTCGAGATCGTTTTGCCAGTACTTACGCAGTGGAATTTGCTGAGGTATGCTCCTTAAAAACTGTACATCCATACAGCAATAGGAAAGCGCTCATGGCAAAGTCGAAGCCTGCAGTCAAACACGTAGTGAGTGGTTTAGAGCGTCTTGGTTTGCGCGTCTCAGCGATGATTAATCACCCAATCGCCCAAGAACAGCGGTGGGTAACGATCCACAGATTGGACAGCGATGGCGACATGGAATGGGATGAGGTGATGTCGCTGATATCCGAAACCGACGGCATCGAAATGACTTTCAACGACGATGGTTCGGTAACGCTGCGTTGGGAGGCATCGTCCGAAGACGATCCACAGGTTCAGGAGCGTGAAGAATTCACGCTGATGGATGAGCCCGCGCCGTTTTGAAGCAGCAAAAAGCCCGCATATGCGGGCTTTTTTCGAGCTGGCTACGGACGATCAGACCTTGCGGGCATTCCAAACGAGCAAGACCTTCGCGTGAATTACTACGTCGTCAATGCGAGCCGTCTGGTTCTCATAGTGCTGGTTATCAGAAATCAGCCGGTAATGGTCTTCATCCAGGCGCATTACCCGCTTGATATACAGCTCTTGGTGCCAAGTCAGCAGATATATCCCCTCGCCGACGAACTCCTTTATCCCTCGGTCTACTACCACCAGATCCTTGTCGTTGATGGTTCCCTCCATCGATTGACCCCAGCCAGTGACCATGGCTAAAGCCGTTGTCGACGTGTACGTCACGCCCTTTTCTCGCAGAATTTCTTCTCGCACGACAAGGTTGCGAACTGCCTCGTTGTACTCGGTCGGCACCTGACCGTGACCCATAGCACCACGCACATCATATTGTGGAATCAGGATCTCTTCCTGTTTCGGCTTGAGGCTCGCGAAATTCGCAGGTAGGTACGATAAGTTCGTCTCTATGGAGTGATCAGCTTCTTCGGCGGCTGCGAGCATTGTCTCCCGCGCCTTCGCCGAAAGCTTTTTCCCGGCGTTCGAGGCGAGCATCTGCGCGACCAGATCGGTAGTCGAGGCGCTCACAGTCTGCTGCCCATCAACGGTGGCGCCAGGCGAACCGGTGCCATCTGAAAGCCAGTCAGGGGAGCAATCAAGCACCCTGGCAAGGGCGAGTAAATTTTTGCCCTTCGCGCCATTTGTTCCACTCACCCAAAAGCTGACGGTCGCCTTAGAGACGCCAGTCTGTTTGCTGAGGTCGGTAGCGTTGAGGTTGAGCTCCCTCATTCGCGCCGCGAGTCGGTCTTTAAATTCCATATTTAGGATTCTAAACATTTCACTGTTTAGATAACTTGCCTTGTAGTGTTAAGAACTCTAAACTCGCCGGAGACACAGGAGTCAATCCATGACCTACGACGAAGCCCTGAAGCATTACCGCACCGGCCGCGCGATTAGCGAAGCGCTACGCGTAACAGGTAGTCGGGTATCGCAGTGCCGTACAGCGGGTGGTTTCTCCTACCCGATGCAGTGCGTTCTCGAGAAGGAATCTGGTGGAGCGTTGATCGCGAAGCTTGAAGACGAACCAGCCGGTGCCGAGAAGAACACCGCAGCCTGATCCGCCGAACAAATGATCGCCCAGGTATCGCTGGGCTTCCACGGAAACAAATTCGAGGTTTTACGAATGGAAGATTTCTTGAGAGCCACCCACGCGACTGTCAAGGAAGCGGGTGCTGAGGAACTGGCGGGGAAGATGTGCATGGCTCACGTGAGCTTGCTGCAGCGCTCGAACCCGGACAACGCCGCGCATCACCTGACCATTGAACACCTGTTCGGCGTGCTTCTTCACACCCAAGACATGCGCCCGTTGATGGCGCTCGCTGATCAATTCGGGTTCGACCTGGTGGCTCGCGAGAAGCCAGTCGCTAAGCCGCTGATGGTCGCGCTGGGTCATCTCTCCGCAGAGTGCGGCGACGTTGGGCGACTGATCTTCGATGCCGCCGCTGACAACCACATCAGCCAGCACGAAAAAGCCCAAGGAGAGAAAGCAATCATAGAGGCGATTGATGCTCTGCAAATTTTGCGGGAATCGCTGAAGGCGGCCTGAATCTCAGGCATAAAAAAACCGCCTGGCAGGGCGGTTCTTTCAACAACTTGTAAAACACGGTGGGGCCATTATGAACACGATCGTCGCTCCAAGCAATACGGTCACCATGTCAAGTCGGGAGATCGCCAATCTTACTGGCAAGCAGCACAAGGACGTCATTCGGGACATCCGCGTCATGCGTAAAGCACTGCTCGATGATGGCGCAGATCTGCGCCATCTTCATGAGATCAAGGATGGACGTGGATACACAGCCGAGTTCAACCTCGACCGCGTACTGACTGAAACATTGCTGACCGGCTACAGCATCCCGCTCCGGCATCGTGTCGTGACACGTTTGGCCGAACTCGAAAACGTGTCGCGACATGTGGCAATACCGCAAACCCTTCCTGATGCACTTCGTCTCGCTGCGGATCTCGCGGACAAAAATGGCGAACTCCAGCGTGTCATTGAAAAACAAGCACCCAAGGTTGCGGCGATCACTCGATTGGCAGCTTCTGGTGGGGCGATTTGCATCACCGACGCAGCCAAACAGCTTGGGATTGCCCCGGCGCGCTTGTTCTCCTGGCTTGAGCAGCATCGTTGGATATTTCGGCGTCACGGCTGCAAGCGTTGGGTTGCCTATCAGCCCCGCATTACTTCCGGGCACATGACTCACAAAGTGACTGCGCTCAAGCCCGATCCCGAGACCGGTATTGAACGCGCCGCCTTCGACCCGATGGTCACCCCCAAAGGCCTAACACGCCTTGCTGAACTTCTGCAGGAGGCCGCGTAATGGCCGGCGACTGGATCAAATTCGAACTCACCACTTTGGACAAGCCCGAGGTTTGCCAGATCGCCGACCTGGCTGACATCGATCCTGACGCTGTCGTCGGCAAGCTGATGCGCGTTTGGGGCTGGTTCGACCAGCAAACCGAAAAAGGTAACGCTCCGAGCGTTAGCAAAAAGTTACTCGATCGTTTGGTCGGCGTTACTGGTTTCTGTGAACACATGAAATCGGTGGGATGGATGATTGAGGAGGACTGCGTTATTGGCCTCCCGCATTTCGAGCGTCACAACGGGAAGACCGCCAAAAACAGGCTTCTCACGGCAAAACGCGTTGCAAACCACAAAGCAGGTAACGCAAAAGGTAACGATGCAATCGTTAGCGGTGCGTTACCTAAAGAAGATGTAGAGAAGAATAAAGAACCTCTCTCTGCGCGAGACTCCGTTGACCCTCGTATGCCAAGCGAGATGACCCTCGACTGGACGCCCGACGCCAAGCTGCTGAAGACCTATGCAACTCACTCCGGAGTGGTATTGACCTTGTTCACCGATGAGGTGCGCCGCGCATTCACCGCTCACTACGAACCTCGCGGGCAGGTGAACACGCAGGCCGAATGGGTGCAGATGCTGGTCAAGTGGGTTGTGAACGACAAGGCCCGCGCAGCGGCTTCGAACGTTACCCAGTTCAAACCGAAAGCCGCACCTACCTCAGATTTCGATGATAGCGATACCGACTGGCCGAACGGGGTGACGTCATGAAGACTGTTTCTGTGATTGCTCAGGATCTCTGGACCAAAGCCCAGTCCGGTGAATTCATCGCGGCGGGGGATGCGGGTCCGCTAGTGAGTGAAGCCAACAGCACCCTGGTAACAGCCATCAACGAGTTGTTCAAAGAGCTGCGTTCCATCCGCTCGGCGTGGCGCCAGGCATGGCCGGACAAGGAAACCTATCAGGCTTCGAAGCGTCAGTGGCTTCAGGCTTTTCTTGAGGAGGGTATCTGTACTCAAGGGCAGATCGATTTCGGCATGACCCAAGTTCGCAAGCAGCCCGGTGACTTCATCCCAAGCCCCGGCCAGTTCATCGAATGGTGCAAGCCGACCCCTGAAATGCTTGGTCTGCCACCGCTTGCCGCAGCACACCGGGAAGCGTGCCGTAACGCTCACCCAGGCATGGCCGGGCAGGGCAAGTGGTCGCATGACGCGGTCTGGCACACGGCAAAGGAATGTGGTTTTGAAAGCCTTAACAAATTGGACTCAGCCCTCAGTCTGAAGCTGTTCGAACGTAACTACACCATCACAATTCGCCGCCTGCTTGCCGGTCTTCCGCTTCAACCAATGCCAAAAGCACTGCCACCGCGCACCGCAACGAAGGCGACGCCGGAAGTCGGCCTGGGCGCCATTGCTCAGCTTCGCGCCACGCTGGGAGGTGCCCGTGGCTAATCCTCATCTCGTGACCACAAACCCGGCTGATTACCGTTTCGCAGTGCACTGCTGCAGCTACAAGTGGGAACTCACCGACAAGCCCGATCGCGCCGTCGCTTTGTTCGAACACTCGTCGGCCGCCTTGAAGTTCGGCCAGGTGATGTGGCCATCGACCTACGAGGTGATCGACCGCATCACCGGGGAGCGGGTATGCGCTTGACGTCGAAGAAACTCCGCGCTTCGGCGAACGGCCAGGACTGCACTCTACGCATGCCGGGCGTCTGCAACCACAACCCGGAAACCACCGTGCTCGCGCATTTGCCTTGCGGGCAGAAGGGCATGGGCATGAAGGGCTTCGACACAGTGGCGGTGTACGCGTGCAGCGCCTGCCATGACGTAATCGACGGCCGCGCCACCGGCGAGATCGATTGGCAGGACGTGCCGCGCGCGATCGCCGAAACCCACGAAGCCCTCATCAGGGCAGGAATTCTCACCGTAAAGGGGGCCGCATGATCGCCTTTCTGGAAACTAATCTTGTCCACTTTTATCTCGGCTCGATGCTGATCATGTTCGGCGGCTGTTTCTGGGGTGTTCGTCGGCTATCGCGCCGCGCCCGTATTGCGCGGGGTAATGGCGGATGAGGGCTTTCACTCCGAAGCTGTTCAAGCCAAGGCCTTGCCGTGCCAAACCAGTGGACCGGGAAGGGCTGGAACAGGCCGCGCTGATGCGTGAGCTTGAATTGTGTTACCCGGCAGTGTTCGATCTGATCTACCACGTCCCGAATGGTGGGCACCGGGTGAAGGCAGTCGCGGCCAAGCTGAAAGCCCAAGGCGTTAAGGCCGGTATTCCCGACCTGGTGCTGAGCATGGCCCGCGGCGGTTACTTCGGGCTGTACATCGAATTCAAGGCTACGCCGCCGAACGATGCGGCAGTTTCGGCGAACCAGCAGGAGCGCCTGCGCAAGCTGAACGATCAGGGATATCTCGCCATCGTCTGCCGTGGGCACTTCGACGCGATGGAGCAGATCCGCGCCTACCTTCGCCTCGCTCCTACAGTGGTGGCTGCATGAAGCTCGTAGACAATCAACACATTCAGTCAGAAGCCCTGAAGCGGATAGGGTTTCCACGAAACATGGATGCAGCAAGTCTCACAACTCCGAACTTTGATCGTTTACTACGACAAATGGACGAGCTGAAGGCTTCGGCCGGCCCGTTCCAAAATGTAGTGATCTGCGTGGACTGCCTGAAGGTCCATGACTGCCCATTTGACGCCAAGTTTGAAAACTCTTTTTCCCACCGCCGAGTGTGCGGGCATTGTGGCAGTCGACACGGTTTTCGCGACGTCCTCGGCCGCTGGATATCGTTTGCAAGGCCTTGGGCATTTTGGACTTGGGGTAGTGGTTGCTGGGCGTTTGATTTCTGCACAGAGGCGAAATCATGAGCACCGCCGCGGTGAAGATCACCGAAGCCGAGATCAAGCGCCAGGCCGCTGGAACCGTGCAGGACGTGCGCGACCTCGAAAACAAAGGTCTGTATCTGCGCTTCAACAAGGCCCGCACCGGTGGTTCGTGGTACCTGGTGCTGAAGGGCAAGTGGAATCCGATCGGCACCTTCCCCGAGCTGACCCATAAGCAGGTCGTCGCGGCGTTGCCGTCGCTTCGGCTGCGTCTGGCCGCCGGCGAAGGCGCGAGCCTGTCGAAGTGGGTCACCGTGGGTGAACTGCTCGACTGGTTCGCTGACCGGATGTCGCGTGATCGCAATCTGTCGACCAAGCGCAAAAATACCGGCGCCTCAATCATTAAGTGCCACCTGAAACCGCGCTTGGGCGATGAGTCGCTGATCAGCCTCGACAAGGCGAAACTCGACACGAAGCTCATGTGGCCGTTGCAGGAAATTCTTTCCATCGACTACGTGCGTTCGGCATTCCAGTTGCTGGCCCTGGCATTTCGGCAGGCCGCCAAGCTGGCGATGATCACGTCCAACCCGATGGCGGCGATCCGATTCAATGACTTCTCCAAGGCGAAGGTCGGGATCAAGCCGTCTCGCCTGCGCGGCGTTCAACTGGAAGGTCTGCTGCAAAAGTTGGCCGAGGTCATGCCCGTCGCGCCGCTGGATTCGATGCTGGCTCTGATGATGTTGTGCCACGGCACTCGGATCGGCGAAACCCGCATGGCGCGCTGGTCGCACATCAGCCTGGCCGAGCGCGAATGGTTCATCCCGGCCGAGAACACGAAAACCGGTGTCGAGCATCACCTGCCCTTGACCGAGCAGGTGTGCGCGCTGCTGACTCGGTACCGCGAAGGTCAGTACGCCCGAGGCTATGAGGGCCAGTGCCTATTCCCGGCGCGCAACGGCAAGGCGCTGGGTGAGGCTCAGGGCTGCGCCGTGTTCCGTCGATTGGGGCAGGGCGAGTGGACCAGTCACGACCTGCGCAAGGTGGCGCGAACTGGCTGGGCAGATATCGGCATTGACCACCTGATTGGCGAGCTGCTGATCAACCACGCCATGGGTCACAACGTGAAGGTGTACATCCAGTCGGACGTGATGAGCCGCAAGCGTGATGCCCTCGAACAGTGGCACGCGCATCTAGATCAGAAAGGCTTTGCAGCGATTCACGGATTGACCGGCTTTAGATTTGAAGATTCCGGTAATTCGCTGCGAGCCACAGAACACAAGGCCTGCAAGGCCATTGAAGAAACAACCATAGGCGAGGTTTAAAAATGGATAAAAAGCAGCATGGCCCCGCCTTTGTGCGCCGCCAGATCCCGCTCACCGATTGCCCGTCCTGTGCCGGGAAAGGGCTGGTGAAGGGCGTGTTTCATCAACTCGACTGCATCGGTTGCCATGCTTCCGGCCTGGTGCACGCCGAAACGCTTGAGCCGCTGCCAGTGGATGACTTGGTCGTTCAGCTCGGCATGCTGATCCGGCAAGAGCGCCACATCGCAACGCTGCCACGCGAGCCATTGACCATGGCCGATCTGTACCAGCAAACCAACACTCGCGGGCCTGGTGGCTCGGCCATTAAAGGGGACTGATAATGGGTAGGTATAAGGACGTGATGGGGACCCTGGTGCGAGTGCTCGCCGCCGATAACATCGACAACAGCACCAAGCAGTCTTGGCAAAAGCTGATTGATGCCGATCTGCGTAAGGGCGGCAATGGCAGCTCCCTTTCTCCACGCGACAAGTTCGATTACGACTGCTGCCTCTATGCATTGCTGCACCGTCAGCTTGAACCTGCGCAGTGGGATGTTCTGGTCGCGAAGTATTCGACGCACAAGGCCAACAAGGTCGCCGCGATTGGCCGTTTGGTTGCGCGCATGACCTCGCCAGCGCCCCAGCTGTTCATTTACAAGGCGCTCACAGCATGGGCAATTCCGAAGCTCAAGGGCGTTCAGTTGGGCAAGCGCTCAACCGACATGATCGTCCTGCCGGCTGAGTTCTACGACATGAACACTTGGGATCTGGCTGGCTCGCCGGAGCGCACGCGGCGTAACTGGCGTGGTGGCATCCATAAACGACTTGAGCAGTTGGAAGAGGCTGCGGTGATCCATGCCACCGAGATTTTCGATCGCGAAGAAATCTTCGTTGATGCCGCTTGACCATGATGGCCACTTGGCCGTAAATTAACCCCATCATGTCGATCTTGCGTGTGGTGATACTCAACCGCACACAATAGCGTTTAACGACACACGAAGCCCCGCCACCGAGCGGGGCTTTTTCGTTTTCGGGCATTGCCCAGGCCACGCAGGCCTCTTTTATTGATGGAGCGGCACATGGCTGAGCCGAGCACTGGCGCACTCGCTGTAACTGGTGTGGTCGCCAGCCTTGGCTTGGGTGCAGCTTTCCCCCAGATCGACCTGTCGGCACTTGTTGGAGCGTTCGGCGGAGCGTTTCTCTTCGTCGTAGCAGCGGACGCCATGCCAACTTGGCGCCGCATTGGTTATCTCTTCGCCGGCTGGATCGGCGGTTATTTCGGCGCTGCCGAACTCTTGGGGCTCACCTGGACCAAAACAGCGGGATTCAGCGGATTCGTCTGTGGCGCGATCTGTGTTGCAGTCGCAACCGGCATCCTCGAATGGATGCACACAGGCATCATGCCGCGCTGGCTGCAATGGTTCTTCCGCCTCCGGGCACGGAAGGAGAGTTAAATGGCTGCTGTCATTCAGGCCGCACTTTGTGCGGTCATCTTTACCATGATCGGGTTGCGCTACAGCCCCTATCCCAACTCACGCTACAAGCTCTCGATCTCGCTGATCGCTTGGGCTGCGTGTGCTGTAACCGGCATGCAGTGCGTGAGTCTGGTGGGCCGCATGGTGATCGAGGGTGAGTTTGCTGACGCGTCGTGGTTCAACACTGCTTTCTATGGGTTGGCTGCTGTTCTGGTCTGGCGTGCCCGCGGCAACGTCGCTCGCATAGTGCAGGTGGACTGAATGGCTACTTGTAGTGGATGCGCCGCCCGGCGCGAGTGGATCAAGAAGTGGAGCAAGGTGGCTTATGAGCGATCCGTTGATCTCATTGCTGGAAAGACTGGTAGTCGCTCAAGAGAGCACGGCGCAGTCGATGAGCCAGGTAGCCCAACGACTCGACCTGCTGATCCAAGCGATGGCAGAGGATGAGCCAGAAGATCCCGACGCTCAGCCTCTGACCTATATGGATGGCTCGCCATGCCGTTGAGGTCCAAGAAGCCATGCAATGCCCAGGGATGCAACGCGCTCACGCGCAACCCTCGGTACTGTGATGATCATGCGCACCTCCTCAAGAGTACGGCGCGTGCCAAGCCCCGCGAGAGCAGCACCAAGCGTCACTACAACTACAAGTGGCAGCAAGCACGCGCTGGCTGGTTGGCAAAGCATCCGTTGTGCCGCCACTGCACTGAGCGCGGACTGGTTGTGGTAGCAACGGATGTCGATCACATCATTCCCCACAAGAACGACATGACACTGTTCTGGGACAAGACCAACTGGCAAAGCCTATGCGGTCCGTGCCATTCGGCCAAGACGGCCTCGGAAGACGGCGGTTTTGGCAACGCGCGGCGCTGAAAACAGAAAATCGCCGCGAAAACAGTGAAAAACGGCTCGAATGAGACGAATTCGCACGCAGGGGAGGGGGAGGGTCGAAAGTTCAGGGCTTTTCGCTTCTAGACCGCGCCCTCAACTCTTTCTTCACGACCGCGAAATTAAAAATCCAGGAGTTGCGCGATGGGAGGCACCGCCACGGTCGCCGGCCGTGGTCGCAAACCCAAGCCGACGGCCAAGAAAGAGCTGGCCGGTAATCCGGGGAAACGCGCCCTCAACAAGGCCGAGCCCCAGTTTTCAAAGATCACAAATATTGATCCGCCTGAATGGTTCAGCGAACGAGCGGCCACCATGTGGAACATGATTGTCCCGGAGCTGCTGCGCGAGAACGTGGTGGCAATTACCGATCTGCATAACGTTGAAGCGTTCTGTAGCGCCTATGACAACTGGCGTATGGCGCAGGAGTCGATCGCGGCGCACGGCATCGTAGTGAAGGGCGCAACCGGTGGGCCGATGAAAAACCCTGCGCTTACCGCTGCGAACGAAACGATGCGCCAGATGGTGACATTCGGATCGATGCTTGGCCTCGATCCAGCCAGTCGCACGCGCTTGATCGGGGGAAACAAGGAGAAAGAAACCAACGAATTCGCCAACCTGCTGAGATCCTGATGACCAAATCCACCCATCCAAATGTCGACAAGGCGACGGCGTGGGGTCGGTCATTGCTTCGAGGAAAGGTTCCGGCTTGCCGTTACATCCACCAGGCGGTACAGCGTCACTTTGACGACTTGGCTGCCAGCCGCAAGCGCGGCTTCCGCTTCAAGTTCGATCCTGACAAGGCAGAGAAGAAGCTGAAGCTGATGCAACTCCTGCCGCACACAAAAGGCGAGTGGGCGTTCAAGCGGCAATTGATCACCCTGGAACCATGGCAATTGTTCGGCCTGGCGGTGACGTTCGGCTGGGTCAAAAAGAAAGGCGGCCACCGCCGGTTCCGTGAAAGCTACTGGGAAGTGCCTCGCAAGAACGGGAAATCGGTAGTAGCGGGCGGTGTGGGCATCAGCATGTTCGTTGCCGACGGCGAGTTCGGTGCCGAGGTGTATGCCGGTGCGACCACAGAAAAACAAGCGTGGGAGGTTTTCCGCCCGGCCAAGCTGATGGTGAGCAAATCGCCGATGCTGATCCAGGCGGCCGGTATTGAGGTTAACGCCTCGAACATGAACATCCCGTCCGACTTCAGCCGCTTCGAACCATTGATTGGCAACCCGGGCGATGGCGCATCACCGAGCTGCGCTATCGTCGACGAATACCACGAACACCCTACATCAGCTCAGTACGACACCATGCTCACCGGTATGGGTGCAAGACGGCAGCCGTTGATGTTCATCATCACCACCGCCGGCGCCGATATCGAAGGTCCCTGCTACGACAAGCGCCGGCAAGTCGTGGAGATGCTGGCCGGCACCGTGCCCGACGAAGAGTTGTTCGGCTGGATCTGGACGCTCGACGAGGGTGACGACTGGACAGATCCGAAGATGCTGGCCAAGGCCAACCCAAACCACGGTGTCTCGGTGTTCCAAGAGTACTTGGAGAGCCAGCAAGCCAGGGCGATTCGATCGGCACGCTTCGCGAACACCTTCAAAACGAAGCACCTCAACCTCTGGGTGAGCGCGAAATCTGGCTTCTTCAACATGGAAGACTGGAGATCCTGCGAGGACACCACGCTTACGCTTGAGCAGTTCGAGGGACAGGAGTGGATTGCAGGCTTCGACTTGGCGCGCAAGCTGGACATGAACTCGCGGGCACGGTTGTTCTGGCGGGTCATAGATGGCAAGACCCACTACTACAGCGTTGCGCCGAAGTTCTGGGTGCCCTATGACACCGCTTACAACAGCGACAACAAGCGCATGTCCGAGCGGTTCCAGGCGTGGATCAATTCAAAGCACCTGGACATAACCGACGGTGCCGAAATCGATTACCGCGAAATCTTCGAAGACACAAAAGAAGCCAATCACCAGGCGCCGGTTCGCGAATGCCCAATCGACCCACACGGTGCAACTGGCCTAAGCCACGACCTCGACGACGAAGGCTTCAACCCGATCACGATCACGCAGAACTACACCAACATGTCGGACCCGATGAAGGAACTCGAGGCGGCGATCACCGCGGGCCGGTTCCACCACGATGGGCATCCGATCATGACCTGGTGTATCGCCAACGTGATCGGCAAAAACATGCCCGGGAACGACGATGTTGTGCGGCCCATAAAGCAGGGCGACGACAACAAGATCGACGGCGCCGTCGCGCTGATCATGGCTATCGGCAGGGCGCTAATTCTGGTCAACGACAACAGCGGCAACATCAGCGACTTCTTTTCGAAACCAATCATTGTTGGATAACTCACCCATGGATACAGGCCTGATCCTCTTTATCGTGACGGCCATGGCCGCACTGTGCCTGTTCGTTGCAGGCATCTTCGTTTTGGCTGGTCTCGGATGGTCTCTTGTTGCTGCCGCAGCGTCGCTCCTTGGCGTTGCTGGCTTCATTCGCAAGGGGCTGACCGGTGACTAAACCACTCAAATCTGTGCTGCGTCAGGCTATGGTCAAGTCAGCAGAGCCAAGCTTGGTCAAGTCGTCGCTCGCTGGCTGGGTCGGTCGGCGAATCGGCCTGGGTGATAAAGCTTTCTGGAATGGCTTCTACGGTACTGATTCAGCCTCCGGCAAGACGGTCAGCCAGCAAACAGCGCTGCAACTGTCCACGGTTTGGGCCTGCGTTCGACTGATTGCTGAAACGTTGGCCACGCTGCCGATCGCGCTTTACGAAGATAAAAATGGCGTGCCAGTGGTCGCTACGACCCATCCAGTTCATCGCGTTATCAGCCAGCAACCGAATGCTGATCAGACACCGGTTGAGTTCTGGGAGTGCGTAGTCGCGAGTCTCCTGCTCAACGGAAACAGTTTCAACGAGCCGCACTGGGCTGGGGCCGAGCTCTCCTCTCTGGAGTTCATCTTGCCGCAAGCTGTATCGCCCCCGCGGCGGTTGAGTAGCGGTGAAATCGAGTATCGCTTCATGGATAGCCTGGGTAAGTCACACACATTGCTTGACGAGCAAATGATGCACACCCGTGGTTTTGGTACGGATCCACTGTGTGGGCTCAGTCCATTGGCTATGGGGCGCAATGTGTTCGGTGCCGCGATGGCCGCTGACGAATCGGCCAGCAAGATGTTCGCCAATGGAATGAAGTTGGGCGGGGTGCTTTCCACCGACCAGATATTGAACAAGGCGCAGCGCGAAGACATTCGTGAGGACATGGCGGCCAAATTCGCAGGCGCGGTTAACACCGGAAAGACGATGGTACTGGAAGCAGGGATGAAATATCAGCAGGTATCCCTGACTCCAGAAGACGCCCAGATGCTGCAAACCCGCGGCTTCAATGTCGAAGAGATCTGCCGTTGGTTCCGCACACCGCCTTGGATGGTGGGCCACACCTCCAACAGTACGAGTTGGGGAACGGGCATGGAGCAACAGATGCTGGGATTTCTCAGCTTCACGCTGCTGCCTTGGATGAAACGCATTGAGCAGAGCATCAATCGCCGTTTGCTGCGTCCTGATGAGCGCCGACGTTTCTACGCCAAGTTCAACCCCGAAGGTTTGCTTCGCGCTGATAGTGCTGCCCGTGCAGCGTTCTACAGCTCGATGACTCAGAACGGTATTTACACCCGCGACGACTGCCGGATCAAAGAGAACCTGGCACCCATGGGTGGGAACGCCGCGAAACTCACTGTCCAGTCGAACATGCTGCCCATCGACAAGCTCGGTGGTGACGCAGGCGATGCCCAGCAAGCGCGTTCTGCTCTGCTGGACTGGCTCAATGACAAGCCGAAAGGTAATTCAGAATGAAACGAAAAGACCAATCGGTGGCGGTGAAATACCGCTCATTCGACTACGACGTGAAGGCTGTCAGCGATGACGGCCTTTTTTCTGGCTACGGTTCCGTGTTCGGTGTGATCGACAGTTACAACGAGATCGTTGCACCCGGGGCCTTTCTTGACTCGATCGCCGAACTCAAGGCCAAGGGTCGGACGTTGCCTGTTCTATGGCAGCACCGCACCGCCGAACCAATTGGTTCCTGGGCGTTGGAAACCCTTAAAGAAGATGACCGGGGTTTGTTCGGCGACGGCGAACTCTGGCTGGCTGATGCGCCCTATGCGCGCATAGCCATGCGAGGCATGAAATCTCGGTCAATCACCGGTCTATCCATCGGCTACTACGTGCGCGAGTCGAGCTTCGACGAAAAGACCCGGATCCGCACGCTGACCAAACTGGATCTGGTCGAGATTTCCATTGTGACCGTGCCGGCCAACGACGAGGCGAGGACGGACGTTATCAAATCGAAGCTGGCCCATGGTGGCCTACCTTCGCTTCCCGAATTCGAATTGCTCCTGCGCGAGGCAGGCTTCTCGAAAACTCAGTCCGCGGTGATTGCCAATCGCGGCCTGCAGCATCTGCTCCGGAGTGAGTCCGCGGGCGACCAGGCTGAAACCCAAATTGCCAAGGCACTGCACGCGCAGTTGAGCCAAGGCCTGTCTCTCCCATCGTTTTGAGGATTCACCATGAATTACCTGAGTAACGGAGCTCGTAGCGAGCAACGCCAATTTCAGCGCAAAGAGCGTGCTGATGATCAGCTGGAACTGAAAGATGTTCTGGATGCGCTGCAAAAGCGTGACCTGGACATCAAAACCTTTGCCGAGAAAGCCGGCGAAGAAATCAAAAACCACGGCAAAATCCTCGACGACACCAAAACCATCCTCGATGGCTTGGTCAAATCTGGCCTGGGCCTGCAAGACCGTCTGAACGAAGTCGAGCAGAAGCTGAGCCGCCGCGGTGCAGCAAACGACGAAGGCGTCAAGTCTATCGGTGAGCAGTTCACCGACGGCGACGACTTCAAAGGCCTGGCGGAAAAAGGTCGCGGTGTTGCTCGGATGCGTTTGAAGGCTGTGACCAGCATCACCAGCGCCACTACCGGCACCGGCGGTGTAGGGGTTGCCATCGAACCGACGCGCGTGCCGGGCATCATTCAAGGCCCGGATCGTCCGTTCACCATTCGTGATCTGATCATGCCTGGCAGAACCAGCTCCAACGCAATCGAGTACGTGCGTGAGTCGGGCTTCCAGAACATGGCTGCACCGGTTGGCGAGACTCTGGCAAAACCTCAGTCTGACCTGTCGTTTGAACTGATCACCACCACCGTCAAAACCATCGCTCACTGGTTCCGGGCTTCCAAGCAGGTGCTGGCGGACGTTCCGTTGCTGCAAAGCTACATCGACGGCCGTGCGATTTACGGCCTGAAATATGTCGAGGAAAACCAGATTCTGGCTGGCAACGGCACTGGTCAAAATCTCCTCGGCCTGATTCCTCAGGCTACACCGTTCAACGAGGCTCTGCGCAAAGCGGGCGACACCAAGATCGACCTGCTGCGCCGGGCAATCTTGCAGGTGCGCATTGCCGAGTATCGTGCCAGCGCAATCGTCCTCAACCCGGTGGACTGGGCAGACATGGAGCTGGCGAAGGACAGCACCGGCAGCTACATCTGGGTCAACGTGCAGGAAGGTGGCCAACCTCGCATGTGGCGCCTGCCGGTTGTTGATACCAACGCTATGCCTCAGGGAGAGTTCATGGTTGGCGCGTTCGATATGGCTGCCCAGGTCTTCGACCGTGAAGATGCAAACGTCGAGGTTTCGACCGAAGACGCTGACAACTTCACCAAGAACATGGTGACTATCCGTGCGGAAGAGCGCCTGGCGTTGGCGGTGTACCGTCCGCAGTCGTTTGTCCACGGTCCTTTCACTGACCCTACGCCGTAAGGCTTCGGGCTCTCGCTAGAGGAGAGGCCCGGGAAACCGGGCTTCTGATCTGATGACCGACATCAAACTGAAAACCATTAAGGGCTTCGAATGGCGCGGCGCTTACGCGCCGCCGAGGTCAGATATCGAGGCCGCCGAACTGGATGCCCGCGAGTTGCTACGTAACGGGCTGGTCGAGGACTACACCGTGAAAGCAGCAGGCCCACCCGAAAACAAAAAGGCTCCTGAACTGGAAAACAAGTCGGGGCCGAAACCAGGCGCCAAGAAAAAGGCTGAGTAATCATGAGCGTGATCAACATTGAACTGGCGATGAAGCACCTTCTGGCCGAGCCGGAGGATCAGGACCTTGTTCAGTCTCAGCTGGATGGGGCCGAGGGTGCCGCGATGGCGTATCTCCAGCGCTCGTTCTTTGTTGATCAGGCTGCACTCGATGCTGCCCGCCTGCAGGTGCCATCTATGCGAAGCGAGGCTAGACAGCAATATGATGCCGCCATGGCCGATGCCTCTCTAATTGATGACTGCCTATTGCGCTGTGAAGCGATGAATGACGCAAAGTTCTCGCTCTCAGAGGCGCTTGATGCAGCCACCCGAGTAGCACGAGGAATGGTCATCACACCCAACATCCAATCGGGTTGCCTGTTAAAACTCGGACACCTGTTCGCCAACCGTGAAGAGGTGGTCACCGGCACAATCGCCACTGAACTGCCCCAAGCTTCCAAAGCTCTGTTGACGCCGTATCGCGTCGGGATGGGTGTGTGATGCGTGCCGGAAAGTTGAGGCACAGGGTGGACTTCCAGCGACCAAGCTTCGTGCAGGATCCGGTTACCGGCGAGATGGTGAAGACTTGGGTTGATGTCTGGACCAAGGTTCCGGCCAGCGTTGAGCCGCTGTCTGCTCGGGAGTTCATTGCTGCAGCAAGCACTCAGGCAGAAGTGACCGCACGTGTCGGTATTCGGCGGCGTGCTGGCGTCGACTCGACAATGCGCATCGTTCATCGAGGAAAGTTCTACAACATTGAAGGTGTTTTGCCAGACCCCAAAAGCGGACTTGAGTATCTGACGCTGCCCTGTAGCGAAGGAGTCAACGATGGCTGAGACGATAGAGTTCAAGCTTGAGGGGCTGGACTCTCTTCTGGGGAAGTTGGAAGCGGTCAGCTATGACGTGAAACGCAAAGGAGGGCGCGCCGCGCTCAGGAAGGCGGCTCAGTTGGTTGCAGGCGCGGCCCGTGACAACGCTGCGCGCCTCAATGATCCGGAAACCCGCACGGAAATAGCGAAGAACATTACGTTGCGCTGGAATGGCCGGCTGTTCAAACAGCGCGGTGACCTCGGCTTTCGAGTCGGGATACTGGGTGGCGCCAAACAGAAGAACAATTATCACACCAGGCGCGGCCGAGCGGGTGGCACCTACGAGGTAGGTGGTGATTCGGGAAATCCTGGTGGCGACACTTTCTACTGGCGGTTCCTTGAGTTTGGTACCGCCAAGATGGCGGCTCAGCCATTCATGCGTAACGCCCTTGCGGAAAACATCACTGCGGCTACAGATGCGTTTGTTTCCGAATACGAAAAGGCGATTGACCGCGCCATAAGGCGTGCAGCGAAGAAGGGCGGACGATGAAGTACCCACCAATATTTCAGGTTGCGACGGCTGACCCCGGCGTGACCGCGCTGCTCGGCGCAAATCCGACACGGCTCTATCTTTTCGGAATGGCGCCTGAAAAACCTGCTGGCACATATTGCGTCTGGCAGATCATCAACGGCGCGCCGGACAATTATCTGGCCGGTCGCCCGGATGTGGAGAGCCATGCGCTCCAGGTCGACGTGTACGCGGCATCAGCTTCAGAGGCTCGCGCTGCGGGCCAGGCATTGGAGTACGCCATCGAACTTTCCGCATCTATCTCCAGCTACAACGGGGAGGATCGAGACACCGAAACAGGCCTTTACCGGTACAGCTTCAGCGTGGACTGGATCGTCCGCCGATAACCCAAAACCCTGAACCAGCCCGCCGAGTGCGGGTTTTTTTGTGCCCGACATTTGGAGAATGCCATGTCGATCCTTTCCCAAGGAACCCAGATCTACGCGCTCGTGCCGTCTGCTGCAAACCCTGCAGTTTTTGAAATCCTCGAGATCGAATGCGCCACCGCGTTCAGCCCGGGCGGTAACCCTGCTGACCAAATCGAAACCACCTGCCTCAGTGGCAAGGTGCGCACCTACATGCGCGGCTTGCGCACTCCGGGTCAGGCGTCATTGACGCTGAACGCGGATCCCCGTAACGCCTCTCACGTGCGCCTGCATCAACTGTCGGAAGACGACAGCATCGAAAACATTCATTGGGCTGTTGGCTGGTCGGACGGTACGGATATCGAGCCGTCCGTTGCGGCCGCTGGCACCATTGCCGAAATCAGCCTCACTGCTGGCGGCACCGGTTACACGACCGCTCCGACCGTTGCGATCACTGGCGGCGGCGGTACCGGCGCGACTGCAACGGCGACCATCAGCGGTGGCTCGGTGACTGGTTTCAACATCACCAATCCTGGCTCGGGCTACACCTCGACGCCAACTGTTGCACTCACTGGCGGTGCGGGTACCGGTGCTACGGCGACAGCGGAACTGGCTGAAAGTAACGACTTCGTGCTTCCAAGCGGCCGCACCTGGTACGTGTTCGACGGCTACGTCTCCGACTTCCCGTTCGATTTCTCCGCGAACACCGTGGTTACCACGGCCGCAACCATCCAGCGTTCGGGCGGCTCCGCCTGGATTCGCAAAACCACGAACGTTTAAGGCGCCGCTATGCAGCTGAGTATCAAGGCATTGATGGAGAACGGGGCGTTCACTGGCCGCCCCGTCGAGAAAGAGATCGTCTGGGTCCAGAACGGCACCGAACTGAAGGCCACGGTCTTCGTTCGGCCTCTGGGATATCGGTCTGCTGTCAGCGACGTGCTTTCGTCGTTCGGCAAGCAGGACGGGGCGGCTGGCCGCATTGCCGCCTGCATCTGCGACGAAGCTGGCGTGCCGGTTTTCACCGTGGGTGACATCACTGGTGAGGCTGATCCGCAGCGCGGCGAGCTGAACAGCGAACTTTCCAAAGCGTTGCTCTCGGCCATCGGCGAGGTAACGCAGATGGGAAAGACGAAGAGCTCACCGACACCGACGAGCTCTGGCACGAAATCGCCATCTCGATCGGCGCAACGGTCGCGGAAGCCCAAGAGCGCGTAAGTCTTACCGAGTTCCGGAGTTGGGTAAAGTACCGCGCCAAACGCGGTTCGCTCAACTTCGGTATGAGGATCGAATACGGCACCGCAATGCTGGCCAGCATCTACGCCAACACCCATTCGCAGCATGGTGGTTACACCGTCGTGGACTTCATGCCGCACGATTCAGAGCGCCCGGTAACACTCGAGGAAGCAATGAAATCCTGGTGAGTGGCGTTCTTTCGTAAGCCCTAACGGGTGGTGTCACTTGGAGTAATAAATGGCCAATTCACTGGGCACGCTGACGCTCGATCTGATCGCGCGTATCGGCGGTTTCACTGCTCCGCTCGATAAGGCCGAAGCCGCCGCGCGCAAGAACGGCAAAGGAATTGCCGAAGCAGCCAATGGAGCTTCGCTGGCATGGAGCGCACTCAGCGAGGTAATTGCCGGGGCGGTGGCCGGTTTCTCGGCTGGTGCCGTTATCACCAGTTTCATCACTGAGACTCGCGACGCCGAAAAAGAGCAGGCTCAGCTGGCTGCCGTCCTCAAGTCGACTGGAGAGGCCGCCGGGTTCAGCCGTGATCAGCTGAACGATATGGCCGACGCCATGGAAAAGGCGACCACCTTTTCCGGTGGCGACATCAACCAGGCGCAGACCGCGCTTCTGGCGTTCACCGGCATCGTCGGCGACCAGTTCACGCGGGCGCTGAAGTCTGCGTCTGATATGGCGGCACGAACCGGAACATCAGTTGTTCAGGCTGCTGAGACAATCGGTCGGGCACTGGACGTTCCAACCGATGGTCTCGGGGCTCTGAGCAAGCAAGGCTTCAGGTTCACGGAAGATCAGAAGAAACTCGCTGAAGCCATGGAGTCGACCGGCGATATTGCCGGCGCCCAAGGCATCATCCTGAAAGCGCTGGAAGAATCCTACGGCGGCGCGGCGGCGGCTGCACGCGATACGTTCGGCGGTTCGCTGGATGCGTTGCGCAACACCGTTGCCGGGCTGTTGACTGGCGAGGGTGGTCTCGATGGGGCGCGCTCAGCCATTGAAGCGGTTAACACTGCGCTTGCCTCGCCGGCGGCCCGCACCGCGCTGGGCCTTACCGCTCAGGCTGCGACAGCGTTGGCGGTGGTTTTGGCAACTCGTCTTGCTGCTGGTGCAGTGGCCAGCGGCGCAGCGTTCGCTATGGCTCAGGTCGAGGCGGTGCGCTACCAGTTGGCCTTGGCTCGAATGGCTGGCGTTGCTCCGGCAACCGCTGCCGGCCTTGTGAGTGTCGGCGTCGCGGCGCGTGGTGCATCTGCAGCCATGGCGCTGCTGGGTGGTCCAGTCGGCGTTGCGCTGCTTGCCGCCAGTGCTCTGGCGTACTTCGCTATGAGCGGGGACGATGCCGAGGAATCAGCAACGTCGCTGGGCCAGAAGGTCGACCTGTTGAATCAGTCGTTCGACGGGTTCACGAAGAACCAGGCCGCCGGCGCGCTGCAGGACATCAATAAGGATTTGATGGATGCCCAGCTGCTCGCGATCGATGCGGAAAGTGCGGTGTCTCAATACCAGAGACTGTTGCGCGACCACCCTGACGACTCCCGTCAGCAGGAGTGGAACGAGGCTTTGGTTTCTGCTCAGGCTGAACTGGATGGCGCACGCCAGAAGGTAGAGGCCTACGGCAATCAGATCAAGGTTCTCAACGGGATCATCGAGTCACCAGTTTCGGTCGAGCAATCGAAGGCGTTCAAGGAACTCGCGAAAAGCCTGGACGAACAGATCCTGCTTTCGGGAAAGAAAACCAACGCTGACAAGCTGGCCGCACGTATTGGCGCGGGTCTGGTAACAGGCCTTAAACAGGGCGAAGGTGACCTGCTGGTCGCCAAAGCGAAAACCCTTGATGCCAGTGAGGCGGCGCTCGATGCCCAGAAAAAATACGCCGCCGAGGCCTTGCAGGCATCGAAGGCTGCTGAGTCTGAGGCGAAGGCGCTGGCGAAGCGCGGCGACGATGCGGCTACGGATTACCAGCGGCAGATCGCGCTGATCAACACCAGCGCAGAGGCGCAGAAGAAGGCCACTGAGACGGACAAACTCCGTTTTGAACTGGCGTCCGGCAAGCTGACCGGTCTGAACGCTGAACAGCAAAAGCGGTTGCAGGGCTTGGCTGCCGAGATCGACGCCTTGCAAAGTCTGAAGGTTGCGAACGAGGAAGAGGCGAAAGCCGCTGCATTCGCGGCGACTTTGAAATCTGCCAACGACACCACTCGTTCCGGCTTCGATATGGAGCTGGCTGGCGCCGGCATGGGCGATAAAGCCCGCGATCGGTTGCGGGAAGATCTCGCCATTCAGCAGGACTACAACCAGCAAATGGCGGATCTGCAAAAGCAGATGAACTCCGGCGATATCACCAAAGAGCTGTACGACAAGGAAACCGGTTTGCTCAAGGAGGCCTTGGCAGTGCGGATGGTGTTGCAGCAGGACTTTTACAACCGTCAGGACGATGCGCAAAAAAGCTGGGTCGATGGCGCGTCGGATGCATTCAACGACTACGTCGACAATGCCCGCGACCTGACCACCCAAACACGGCAGGCTTTCAGCTCCCTTTATGACGGGCTCACAGACGCGGCTGTTGAGTGGGCATTCGGCGCTGACATGACCTTCAAGGATGTCGCTACCAGCTTCGCGAAGATGATAGCCAAGATGGCCTTGCAGTCGGCGGCGTCGAACGTATTCGCCAGTGTTGCGGGCAGTGCGATCGGATCAGCGTTCGGTGGTGGCGGAGGTGCTGCAGTATCCGCAGGGAGTACCGCGGCGGGTTACTCGGCTGATGTGCTTGCGCAATGGCCGGGACTTTCTGATGGTGGATATACGGGGGACGGCGGGAAGTATGAGCCGAAAGGCATCGTGCATGGCGGTGAAGTAGTCATCCGCAAGGAAGTGGTTCAGCAGCCAGGCATGCGGCGCTATCTCGAACAGCTCAACAAAAACGGCAAGGGCTATGCCGATGGTGGATACGTCGGTTCTTCTGGTGGGTCTGGCGGTGTAGCGTCCGCGCCTGGTGTGGTTATCCAGCAATCGTTCGCGATCCAAGGTGCAGATTCCGGCACCACACCGCAGGATTCTCAGGCGCTCGGGCAAGCTTATGCTGACGTGGCGCGCCGTGGAGCCCAGCAGGAAATCGCAAAAGAAAGCCAGCCCGGCGGATCAATCTGGAGGCTAGTCAATGGCCGTTGAGACTTTCACCTGGTGCCCACTGATTTCTCCCACCAGCGCACCGGAGTATCGGAATCGAAGCTCTAAATTCGGCAACGGTTATGAGCAAGTGGTGGGGGATGGCCCGAACAATCGGGTTGATTCTTGGCCGCTGACGTTCGTCGTGAAAGAAGCCGTTGCGGTACAGATCAAAGCGTTCCTCGATCGCCACGCTGGCCACAAATCGTTCTTCTGGACACCGCCGCTGGGTGAGCTCTCGTTCTTTCGGGCGACCGCTCCAACCATCACCCCCAACGGCGCCGGCGTATTCACGCTTGCTACGACCTTCACCCAATCGTTTCTTCCATAAGGGGCAACTATGCCGCTGATCAGTGACATCCAGGTGCTTGAGCCTGGCAGCGAAGTGCTGCTCTTTGAATTGGACGGGACGGACTACGGTGCGGATATTCTGCGCTTTCATGGGCATTCAATCCCGCACACGCCCGCAGAACTGATCGCCGCCGGCGCCGATGCCGACCAACTGCCGGCGAAGGCGATCTACTGGCAGGGCAACGAGTACAGCGCCTGGCCGATGCAGATCGATGGCATTGAGACCAACGGCGACGGCACGGCGGTACGACCGACGCTGTCGGTGGGCAACGTCAACGGACGCATCACCGCGCTCTGTCTGGCATTCGAGGATCTGCTCGAGTTCAAGCTGACGATGCGCCACACGCTCGGCAGCTACCTCGATGCCGCCAACTTCCCAGCCGGCAATCCGACGGCAGATCCAACCCAAGAGACGATCGAAGTCTGGTACATCGACCAGAAAACGAACGAGGACGGGGAGAATGTCAGTTGGGAATTGGCCAGCCCGGGTGACGTGGGCAATGAGTCAATTGGCCGGCAGGCCACAACGCTGTGCCATTGGTGTCTCACCGGTGGGTATCGCGGGCCGAACTGCGGCTACACCGGCCCGTACGTGACCAAGGACGGCGTCGTTACCGACAACCCGGAACTTGACCAATGCGATGCCACGCTGGGCAAGGGCTGCATCCCGCGCTTCGGTGAAGGCAACCCGTTGCCGTTCGGTGGCTTCCCGGCTGTTTCCCTGATCGCACGGAGCTGACATGCGAAAGCACATCTTGAATTCGATCCAGGAGCACGCGGCGGCCGAGTACCCGAAAGAGTGCTGTGGGCTTCTGCTGGTGATCGGTCGCAAGCAGCAATACTTCCCTTGCATCAACGTCGCGACCGAGCCGAACGAAGAGTTCCGAATCGATCCCGAGCAGTACGCAGCGGCTGAAGATGAAGGCGAAGTAATTGGCGTAATTCATTCACATCCGGACGCCACCAGTAGGCCGTCACCGCGCGACCTCGCCATGTGCGAGGCAACGGCGATGCCTTGGCACATCCTGAGTTGGCCGGAAGGGGATCTGCGGACCATCGTCCCGACTGGTGATGTGCCGCTGCTGAAGCGCCCATTCGTGCACGGCGCTTGGGACTGCTGGCAGGTCTGCGCTGATTGGTACAAGCGCGAGTGGGGGCTGGAGTTTGAAGCCTTCAACCGCGCGGATGGTTGGTGGGAGAGCAAGGACAACATCAGTCTGTACGAAGCGAACTACGAGGCCGCCGGCTTCTACCGAGTCGACCAGCCGCAGCGCGGCGACATGATCGTGATGGAAGTGGGGCGCACCGTTTACCCAAACCACGCCGGGATATTCCTCGGCACTGATCCTGCGCTGCCAGGTGAGGACGCTGCAACGTTCGGCCCCGGGCCGTTCCTGCTGCACCACCTGTACGGCAGGCCATCTGAGGTCATTGTCTTCGGCGGTCCTTGGCTCGACCGCATGCGGTTGGTGCTGCGCCACAAGGGTGCACAGTGATATCGTGGGCCATTTCCCACAGGAGTGACCTGCATGAAAATGATCGTAGTGGCGTTGGCTGCAGCGTTGTTGGCTGGGTGTGCGACTTCGCCGGTGCCTTCCGAAAAGGCTGACCCTGTGCCGAGCTCGCGCTTGTTCGCATATCAGAAGCCGGCATCCGGTGACGCTGTCTTGATCGTTACCCGGGATTCCGGCTTTGTTGGTGGCGGCTGCAACACATCTGTGAACATCGACGGGCGAAAAGCTGCCGAGATTGGTGCTGGTGAAACTGCAAAGTTCTACGTGGCCGCCGGTGAGCACATCGTGGGTGCATCATCATGCGGCAGTGGGCTGAAAGAGCGTGAAGCAAACATAAAGGCTGGTGCCACCAAGAAATTCAGGATATCCATCGACTCATCAATGAGCATGGACTTATCACCCACGATGCAATGACAAAGCCGCCTACGGGCGGTTTTTTTATGAACGGAGAAAAGCTTTGAACAACCCAGCCATGACGACCATTCTTCTTTCAGGCCCGCTTATCAAGCTGTTTGGTCGCGTCCATCACCGCGAGCTTGGCAGCAAGTCCGTGGGTGAGGCATTCAAGGCGTTGAAGTGCACTATCGAAGGATTCGAAGGCGCCATTAAAGATCTTGAGCGCCAAGGGATGCGCTTTGCGATTTTCAGAAACCGGAAAAACGTAGCTGAAAAAGATTTCGGCCTCGGCGGAACCCAAGAGATTCGAATTGTCCCGGTTATTTCCGGGAGCAAGCGTGCGGGCCTATTGCAGACCGTAATTGGAGCTGTGCTTGTCGTCGCAGGCACATATTTCGGTCAAACTTGGGCGGTTCAAATGGGCGTTGCCCTCGTTGCTGGCGGTGTCGTGCAGATGCTCAGCCCGCAAGCAAAGGGGCTTTCTCAAAGCGCATCCCCAGAGAACTCGCCGTCCTACGCCTTCGGCAGTGCCAAAAACACCACCGCCAGCGGCAACCCTGTACCGATCTGCATCGGTGAGCGTCGGTGGGGTGGCATGATCATCTCGGCGTCAGTCTTGGCAGAAGACAAAGTGTAAGCAGGTCAGCAACACACCAACCGCCCGCGAGGCGGTTTTTTTATGCCTGGAGGAAAGCATGGGCGCTGCAGCACAGATCGATATCCACGGCGAGAAGGGCGGCAGCAGCAAGCCGAAGTCGCCGACCGAAGCCAGCGACAGCCTGCGCTCGACCAACCTAGCCAAGCTGCTGATCGCGGTGGGCGAGGGTGAGTTCGACAGCGTCCCGACCGATTACGATATCTACCTGGACAACACACCGATCCGCGATGCCAGCGGCAACTACAACTTCCCGAATGTGAAATGGGACTGGCGGCCGGGTTCGGTGGATCAGACGTATATCCCGGGCATTCCGTCCGTTGAGAACGAGACGTCGCTGAACATTGAGCTGCGCAGCGATTCGCCATGGGTGCGCTCGATCACCAACACTCAGCTTTCCGCCGTGCGCATGCGGTTGGCATGGCCAGCGCTGCAACGGTCTGATGACCAGGGTAATGTCGGCGGCTACCGCATCGAATACGCGATCGACGTGGCCACTGATGGCGGCTCCTATCAGCAGGTGCTGGTGGATGCGGTCGACGGCAAAACCACCACGCGCTACGAGCGATCGCGCCGCATCGATCTCCCGGACGCGACCACCGGCTGGCAGATCCGCGTACGCCGCCTGACCCCAAACCAGAACAGCAACAAGGTGGCCGACACCATGCTGGTGGCCGGTTACACCGAAGTGATCGACGCCAAGCTGCGCTACCCAAACACCGCGCTGCTCTACATCGAATTCGACGCCGAGCAGTTCACCAACATCCCGGCCGTGACCGTGAAGTGCAAAGCCCGGCGCTGGATGGTGCCGAGCAACTACGATCCGATCCTGCGCACCTACACAGGGACGTGGGATGGCTCGATGAAGTCGGCCTGGACCAATAACCCGGCGTGGATCACCTACGGCATCTGCACTGAGGACCGCTTCGGACTGGGTAAGCGTATCAAGCCGTTCATGGTCGACAAGTGGGAGCTGTACCGCATCGCTCAGTATTGCGATCAACTCGTGCCGAATGGCCTCGGTGGCCAAGAGCCGCGCTTCCTCTGCGACATGAACCTGCAGGGCAAGGCCGACGCCTGGTCGCTGTTGCGCGATATCTCGGCGATTTACCGGGGCATGACCTACTGGGCGCAGGGGCAACTGGTGATGCAAGCGGACATGCCGCGTGCGCAGGACTTCGACTACGTCTTCACCCGTGCCAACGTCATCGACGGAAAGTTTTCCTATGGCAGCGCATCGGCGAAGACCCGTTACACCCGGGCGCTGGTGAGCTACGACAACCCGGCGAACAACTACGACACCGATGTCATACCGTTTGCCGACCTGGATCTGCAGCGCCGCTACGGCGACCGGCCTACCGAGCTGAGCGCCATTGGCTGCACCCGCGCCTCCGAGGCCCAGCGCCGCGGCAAGTGGGCGATCCTCAGCAACAACCAAGACCGGACTGTATCGTTCAAGACTGGCATGGAGGGGGTGATTCCACTGCCGGGGCACATCATCCCCGTGGCGGATTCGCTGCTGGCTGGTCGTGAAGTGGGCGGCCGGATATCGGCGGTGGCGGGGCGGGTGGTCACGCTCGATCGCGATACCCAGGCCAAGGCCGGAGATCGACTGATCATCAACCTGCCGGGCGGCCGCGCTGAAGGCCGCACCGTGCAGAGCGTCAACGGCCGTGCCGTGACCGTCACGGTTGCCTACAGCGAACCGCCGGTGGCGCAGTTGCAATGGGCGCTCGATGCCGATGACCTGGCAATCCCGTTGTACCGAGTGCTGCGCACCAAGCGCACCACCGAGGGCGACTACGAAATCAGCGCGCTCCAGTTCGAACCGAGCAAGTTCGCTTTCATCGACACCGGCGCACGCCTGGAAGAACGCCCGATCAGCGTGATCCCGATCACCGTTGTTCCGGCACCGGCGAGCGTTTCGCTGTCGTCGACTTCATCGGTTGTTCAGGGGCTGGCCGTGGCCACCATGACGATCAGCTGGGACGCCGTGGATGGCGCGGTTGGCTATGACGTTGAATGGCGCAAGGACAGTGGCAACTGGATCAAGGTGCAGCGTACCGGCATGACCAACGTCGATGTGGTCGGTATCTATGCCGGCGCCTACGTGGCGCGGGTGCGCGCGGTGAGTGCCTTCGACATCACGTCGCCGTGGCGCAACTCGATCCTGACCAACCTCAGCGGTAAGCAGGGGCTGCCGCCGGCGCTGGCGTTCCTCACCGCTACTCCGCTGCTGTTCGGCATTTATCTCAAGTGGGGCTTCCCTGCTGGCGCCGAGGACAGCCAGCGCACGGAGATCTGGTACGGGCCGACGACTGATCTGGAAGCCGCGACCAAGCTGACAGACCTGGCCTATCCGCAGAGTGATTTCTCCATGCTCGGCCTGCGCGCCGGCGTGACCTTCTACTTCTGGGGGCGAATCGTCGACAAGATCGGCAACATCGGGCCGTGGTATCCGATCGGCCTCGGTGTGCAGGGTCAATCCAGCTCCGATGCTGCTGCCATTCTGGAGATGATCGCCGGGCAGATCACTGAAACAGAACTCGGGCCGGACCTGTTAGACGAGATCAATAAAATCCCGGGCTTGCAGGAGCAGATCGATGCGTTGGATGGTTTGAAGGGGTACGACCCCGAAGCCACCTACGAAGAGTACGAACTGGTGGTGCAGGGCAAGCGGATCTACCAAGCCACCGGCCCGGTTCCCCTCAATATGCCGCCACCAAATCCGCTGTATTGGCTCGACGTTGGGCAGACGGTCGAAACCGCCAACGGGCTTGCGCAGCAGGTTGCGACCAACACCGCCGAGATAATCGAACTCGACGGAGAGGTCACGGCTCAAGCAACTGCCTTTGAAGCCCTTCGCGCCTCTTATCGAGACGATGACGGCGCTGGAGATCTGGCGGACGCAATCAAGAGCCACACCAGTACCGCGGCGATTGCCTCCGAATCCAAGGTACGTGCCTCCGAGAACGAGGCAATGGCAAGGCGTGTGACGACCTTCGACGCCAAAATCGGAGAGAACGCGGCGAACATCACCGAGCTGGAAGAGGTGGTGGTCACGAACCAGCAGGCAACCGCTCAGCAACTAACTCAGCTCAGCACCACTGTCGGCAGCCAGCAAACGGCGATTCAGCAAAACACTTCGATCATCAATGACGTGAACGGCAAAATCACCGCGAGCTGGTCGGTGAAGATGCAATACAACTCCGGTACGGGCCAGTACATCGCCGCCGGTATCGGGCTTGGTATTGAAAACGGGCCAGCAGGATTGCAGAGCCAGTTCCTGGTGAGTGCCGACCGTTTTGCCATCGTCAACACCATCGCCGGCGGCGCCATTGCAGTGCCGTTCGCAGTGCAGGGCGGGCAGGTGTTCATGAACTCTGCGTTCATCCAGGACGGAACGATCACCAACGCGAAGATCGGCAGCTACATCAGCTCCACTAACTACATCGCCGGCCAGCAAGGCTGGATCCTGAACAAAGACGGCACGCTTGAAATAAACGGCATCGTCCCAGGGCAAGGGCGTCTGGTGATCAATTCACTGAACGTTTCGGTCTACGACGCCAACAACGTGCTACGTGTTCGTCTCGGCTATCTGGGGTAATCAATGGCGCTATTTGGACTGCGTGTCTTTAACGAGAGCGGTCAGCTTGCTATGGACACCAATAGCTTCACCTATCAAGTGATCTGGCAGGGCGTCATCGATTTCAGTGGGGCTGTGCCCAGTTACACGCTGAACATTCCTGGCTTCAATCCAGCCAATTGCGTGTTCATGATCATCCCGACGAGGGCACAGGACGTGCAGCCCTCGGAAAACGATTCGTCGGGCAACATCCGGTCTTACCCATTTGTGACTACAGCGGTCGGGCAGGTGGTCGTAAGGCCGAAAAACCCTTCATCCAGCGCCTCGACACTACAGTCGCGGGTCGTCTCCAAGGCCTATGCCATAAGGTTTGCGACATGAGCTTCGGATTCCAGAGCATCAATGACAACGCTTTCGTTCAGATCGATTCGGAGGCGCCGCGACTGTGCATGCTAACGCGGGGGTCTTATTCAGGAGTGGCTACTGCCGCGGCGACATTTCCGCGCGCAGTGACCAGCCAAGACCCTCCGCTGGTGTTCATTCGTCCGGATCAGACGGGATTGATCCAGGTGCCTTACTCAGTCTGGTTCACTGGTGGCCCGGGCAACTGGACGGGCTTTTCAATGAATGCTTCGAAGGTCAACGAGTCGCTAAGCGGCCAGTACTTCGTCGCGGCGTGGGCATCGATGGGCACGGCCACCTATGGCCTGCGCTTATGGGATCCGAACGGTGTGCTTTGTTACGACAGCGGGGCGCCGGCGGTGGTTGTGACATTTGCTGCGGGCAATTGGACATATCTCGGCGCCGAGCAGCTTAGCGTCGGGCAGCGCTACATCTGGGGTATCACCAAGGCGCTCGGGGTAGGTGAGTTTGTTTCCATCAACCCATTCACGATGACCTGCCACAACAACTCTTCAGGGGGCGCCTGTGCGCTCGGCGTCGACTACGCCAACGGCCGTATCCTGATGTACAGCCTCGCCTCGAACGCTTGGACCGATCAGGGCCACCGCCCATTCCTCTGTGCCAAATTGTTGGCCTGAGACTTTCATTTCTGGAGATACACAATGCCCTGGTACAAGACGGGAACGGTCTCTGTCACCCAAAATTCCAATGCGGTGATCGGCACAGGCACTGCGTTCATTGCTAACAGCCGGGTCGGCGACGGTTTTCGTGGGCCCGACGGCCGCTGGTACGAGGTGACCAATATCGCCAGCAACACCGCATTGTCGATCTCGCCGAACTACGAAGGCCCGACAGCGGCTGGTGGCTTCTACTCCATCATGCCGGTGCAGGGCTATCAGAAGGATCTGTCCGACAAAGTCCGCGAGATACTCAATGACTACGGCGAAACGCTGGCAGCGCTAGGCACCACTGGTAACTACGACATTTTGCCAGTGGCGAAAGGTGGTACAGGCGCCGTGACCGCCTCGGACGCTCTGACTGAATTGGGATTTTCGGATTTTGCGAAGACGTTGGTCGACGATGCTGACGCAGGCACCGCGCGCACTACGTTGTTGGCGGCAAAGTCTGGCGCTAACGATGACATTACATCGCTCACCGCGCTTACCACCGCGATTCCGATTTCAATGGGCGGTACAGGAGGGAAAACCCAAGCGACTGCTCGTACGGGTCTTGGTCTTGGGTCTGCCGCGATAGTTGACGTTGTAGGTTTGATGTCTAACAACGCAATTATTGAAAAGGGAACCAGTGCAGCGGGCGATTGGGTTAAGTGGTCTGACGGAACAATGATTTGTACTTTCAGGTACACCGGGAGTCTTGGGATTAACATTGCTTACGGTTCTGTTTTTTACGGGGACTTCCCCACTTTGGCGTTTCCCCAGGCTTTCGTGAGTTTGCCTTCCATTGCCATGAACGTAACCTTACCCGGCGGAGGGGCGTGGGTCGGGAGACAGAATAACGGAAGTCTGACAACGACGGGCTCGTCCATCGTGGTGTCACCAGTAACTCGGGGCGCAACCACAGTCACGATGGAGTACATCGCCGTTGGCCGCTGGAAATTATAGAATGGAGAAAGTTAATGATAATTAATTTAATGCCACAGGGGCGTGAAGACCTGCTTGAAGTAACTAAGCATGGAGAAGTACTTACAGTTAATGGGGTAGATTTTGACCTGTCACCAATAGGTGAGGGAGATACCCTCCCGGTAACGGCTATAGATTCACACTGGTTCCTAGATAAAGTAGAACGTAATCGGGGAGTGCTGGAACTGACTTTACTGTTACCAATACCTTGGAACTACAGCCAAGAGCAGGCTTTCCCGGTTCCTCTTGTGGACTTACCCGACGGCCGCGTGATTTTTCCAGCGCCCTTGCCAATTTCCGAAACCGAATCACCGGCGGAGATGGGCCAATGAGTATCGACTGGAGCCAGCTCATCACAAAGGCGATGAAGGACGCAGCGATTCAAGCTGCGCAACTGTCTGCGGCAAAGGCAGATCTCGCGGGACGCAATGCCAGGGCGCTCACGCAGATCGCGCGCATTCAGGACCGTGTCGATACGATCGGTTTTGGCATCGATATCGGCGAGGCAACCACAGAGGACGAAGCTGAACAGACCGCATTGCTGCTCAACTTGAAGGCGTGGAAAACGTACAAGTTCGCACTGGGCAAGGTCACCGTGCAGCCGACTTGGTATCAGGCGCCGGTATGGCCCGTTGAGCCACCGATCCCGGAAATCATAGCCGCACCTCTGCTGACCGATCCCGACGCGGCCTGAGTCGAACCGAACACCGCAACCCGCCATCGAGCGGGTATTTTTTTGCCTGGAGAAAAGTGATGCCAGTAACCGAGAAAGACCGCGACATCCTCGCCCGCACGATTTGGGGCGAGGCGCGAGGTGAGGGACCGGCCGGCCAAGTGGCCGTAGCCTGGACGATCCGCAACCGTGTGTTTGATGGAAGGGAAAAGTCTTGGTGGGGTGAGGGCTACGCCGGCGTTTGCCAGAAGCCGTATCAGTTCAGTTGCTGGAACAAGACAGACCCGAACTATCAGTTCCTGATCGGCGTGAAGCAGATTCCGTTCCGCGAGCTGGCGCAATGTCGCATCGCTGCTGATCAAGTGATCGACGGCAAGGTGCCTGATCCTACCGGCGGCGCCACGCATTACTACGCAGCCAGCATCAAAGCGCCAGTCTGGACGGTGAAGGCAAAGCAGACGCTCAAACTGGGCGGGCACGTCTTCTTCAAGGATGTACCGTGATGATCGTTCCGTGGAAAGCGGTCGGCCTGCTGACGCTTTTTCTCGCCGGCTTCGGCAGCGCCTGGCAGTTTCAGGACTGGCGCTACGGGAATCAATTGGCCCAGCAAGACAAACAGCACGCCGAAACCCTCAACCAGCTTACACAGGCGGCCGCCACCGCGCAGCAGGCCGAGCAGGACAAGCGTCTGGCGCTCGAGCAGCGGCTGGCGGCCAGCGAGCAAACCCACTTCAGGAAAATGACCGATGCCCAACGTGACCAAGATCGCCTGCGCGATCGCCTTGCCACTTCTGATTTGCGGCTGTCAGTCCTCCTCGATGCAACCGACGCTGCCAAAGGCTGCGACGTGCCAGCCACCACCGGCGCCGGCGGCGTGGATCATGCAACCGTACGCGCCCGACTTGACCCGGCGCATGCTCAACGAATTATCGCCATCACCGACTCCGGCGACCGTGGACTGATCGCCTTGCAGGCGTGTCAGGCCTACGTTCAGGAATTGTCCCGCTGATGAGGGAAGCGGTCTTTGAACGGACTGTCTCCGCTGAGGATCCGAATCTGGGTTCGCAGCTCGGCTATGTGCTTGTCCTTCGCCATCAGCTCCCAGTTGCTTTTGGTCTCGATATCGGTAGCACGCCGGCTGGCATCCGACGTTTCTGACTTCGCAACGCCCAATTGAGAGCGGAGGGTTTCGCACTCGGCCGACGCGGCAGCGTGCATCTCAACCAGCTTGAATATCCGCTCCCTGGACTGTTGCAACTGAAGGTTCAGTTCCTCGAACTCATTTTCATAGAGAGCCAACTGGTGCCGGCAAGTTTCGAGCGGGGTCGGGCAGCCGAGCCAGTCGTCGGTGTTTTCGATATCGGAGGGATCCACGGAGGCGCCTTGCTTTGTACTGTTTGGATATACAGTAATCGAGACAAGACAAACCGGCGAGGTTGAGGCGACGAGCTGTAGTATTTTTGATTTGGTGTACGTCGGCAGGAAGCCGGGGAGGGTGTGCGCAAAACCTCCTCTGGAGGCCGCGTGTTTCCGTTTGCATAAGCACAAAAAATCGGATGTTTTGCTATGTAATAAAGTGGCTATTATCCTTTTAAAACAATAGCTTGAGTTGCTACAGTCCCCAGCATGGGGTGCTAGGGGTCGAGTGTTCGAATCACTCCGTCCCGACCATAATTTCTGAGTAGAATCATACAGTTAAGCCGATCAGATGGATCGGCTTTTTTGTGCCTGCGCGAAACTACACAGTGATTTCTTTAATAAGATCTGGATTCGCTCCGGCTTGGCGATCTTTGCTGAATCCTTCAGTTCAATCCCGTCTATGCGTAGTAGAGGTTCAGCGCAATCAGCTCAAACACAGCCACAAATACGCAGAACGCAACGAATCTTCGGGTAAACACCCGGCGAGGCTTTTCATAGCCTTGATAGTTACTGAATGCGCTGCAAAGGTTTCCCACGAAATCAATAAAGTCCATCAGATCTGCATCCTCGCCTGCGTGCTTCATGCATCTCGCCAATTCCAATCTGGTTGAGATCTCTCATTGTCCTTACGATCGGCCTCGGTATTCGGCGTAGGGCTATACGTTGGTCGGTACATCCAAAGGCAAGTTGATTCCCTTTTTACTGATCGACGCGCCATTTTCATTGGTGGTCGATACAGTCTTCTTCCCCTTCGAATATCAATACACCTGCAATTTATGACTTGCGGGTAGTGCAACCTAAAGCGCTGTAAAACCCCCTTGGAAAAGCCTTGGCACACGCCAAGGCTTTTACGTTTCTGGCGCCACCGCCAATAAAACTCAGGACGATCCAACCCTGCCGTCCCGAACCTGCATCAGTGCAAACCCCAGAAGATTCAGGCCTTTCCACAGATTCGGATCGTTCACATCCGCGTGATCTTGCGCGAGCCCAATTCCCCAAATGTCATCAACCGGGCTCGCTTCGACAATGACCCGAGATCCAGTGTGCATCAGGTATTCGTTCAGCTCCGGGTTTTGGGAAAACTTGGCTTGGTTTGCCCGGACGACGATGTCGTATCGGTGTTGCAGCCAGCGTTGGTCGTTGAACCCGCGCACCTTGCGGCCGAGGGCTTTGGCGGCGTTCGGGGTCGGGGCCAGCAGCACTTGTGCACGAATTTCCTGGTCGTCGAACAAGGCTGCCTTCTCGGCCATCATGAAGTGTTCGGCTGTCGGGTAGCGTTGCCCCTCGACAACGAATTCGGCTTCGTACCACTGGCTGAAGCACGAAGCCGTGACGGCGCCTTTGCTTCGCTGGTGTCCCCAGAAAAAGGTGAAGTCCAGAGGCTCTCCAGCGTTGAAGCGAGCGCGTAGATCTTCGAGAAGTTTAGAGTCGTGCAATGAGATTTCCTCGGTAACTGACTTTCGACGTTACAGTTGCTGTGCGTGTCAGGGCAATACGTAATATCGCCCAGAGACTAATCCAGTGGGCCCAATACCTGGCGGTAGTGTTCTTCGCCTTGAAGCGTCTGCCGGGTCAGGCGGATTTCCAGGCCTTGGGGGTTTTCTTTGCGGTTGCCGCTGAGCTGGCGCCAACCCATCTCGGGTTCCCAGACGCGCACTTGCAGATCGCTGATTCCGTCGAGCACCGCCACTGCCTGTTTCGGCGCAGGCAACGGGTAGCGATCACGTGGCGTGGCGGCGGCACGGTACAGGGTTTGATCTTTCAACCACCAGCGCACGCGCTGCAAGCCGTTCTGCGAGGTGGCTGCACTGCGGATCACGTCAAGACGAAAGCGCTGGTCGTCGGCGCTGCGCACGCTGATTGCCGCTGGCTGCTCGGATCGTTCGTCATCGTTGTCGTTCAACTGTGGTTCGCGCAGTTCGATGCTGGCGCGCAAGGCGATATCTCGTTCCAGTTGATGCAGCGTGCGCAGCAGTGCTTCGGTGTGTTCGGTGCTCGCCTGCAGGTGCGTGTCGGCGCGGGTCACGCTGTCCAGACCGCGCCAGGCAATCAGGCTGACGATCGCCATGAGCATGATCGCGACCATCACTTCGATCAGGGTAAAACCCTCTTGCCGGTTATTCATGGCTGGTTGGCCAAGGTCAATTTGCCCGTGGCTGTGCGCTGCACGGTGAGCGTGTTCTGGCCGTCCGAGAGTTGCAGTTGCACGGGTGAATCGAACCACTCGGCGTTCAGTATCAGCGGCTGCCTGGGTGTCACTCGCACCTTCAGTGATGGCGTTTCCCAGTGACGGGGGCGCAGTTGCGGATCGGCGAGGAAGTGATCGAAGCCGGGGCCTTGTTCATTGCGACGGCTGAAACGAAAGCCGTTTTTCTCCGCCTGCCAAGTGATCGGGCGTCCATCGGCCAGGGCTTCGGCATGGGCGATTTGCAGCAACTGGATCAAGCGATTGGCGTCCTTGCGCAGCAGTTGCGCCGGGTCAGGCTTGATACTCAGGCTGACGGCGGCGCTGGCAATGCCGATGATGATCAACACCACCATCAATTCGATGAGGGTGAAGCCCGTTTGTCTGTCCTTGGTCATACCGCAACGTTCCTTCGTTGTGAATCCATCCTGGCGGATTCGAACCTTCAATCCCGATAGAAAAGCGAATGTTGTCCTGTAGACTGCGACGCAGGACAACAGGGAGGTTGGGTCTTGGCATTTACTTTTCGCTTATCCGCAACGCAGCTTGTGCAATCGGCGGCGCTGATCGCTGCACTGGCAGGGGGACTGTTCTGGTCTGCGCTGTTGCTGACGCCGGCAGAATCCCACGTTCCGGCGGTGGCACCCCACGTGTTGCCGACGCGCGCCGAGACAGCGGCTTTGCAGTGGTTTTCCAACCAGCCGGCACCGTTGGATATCAAGGTTTCCGGAGTGCTCGCAGGGGCGCACGCTGCGGTGGCAATTCTAAGTCTCAACGACGGTCCGCCGCGCAGTTTTCTGGTGGGTGATCGCTTGACCCAAGGGGTGCGCGTGATAGCCATTGAACAGGATGCGGTGGTCATCGAGCGTGGCGGAGAACAGAGCCGATTAAAAGTCAGCACGCTGCCAGACTCCCTATCGCTGCCTCGACTGACTCGACCCTGAGCAGCGTCATTGGCGCTTTTCCTGTGGTTGGCCGAGTAAGGTTTCGAGTCGCGCCAGGGGCGGTGCCTGACGTTCGCGATCGGAAATCAGCAGCGTCACGCGCAGCAGTCGTCCATCGGCGCTCGGCGTCACGCGTTGGTCACAGCGCAATTGCAGGCGACCTTGATCACAGTCGAAGGTTTTCAGGCCCGGGGCAAAATCTCCCTCCAGGCGCAGTTCGGCGAGCCGGGTCTGTGCCGCCAGCAAAGCGATCGAGCGATCGCGCAACAGGCCATTGCTCTGGGTCATCAGGCCCGCAACGCGAACGGCCGCAGACATGGCCACGGCGATGATCGCCAAGGCCACCAGAACCTCGATGAGGGTGAAACCTCGCTCCTTGCGCAACGCTTCCATGCTTGACTCTGCGGGTTGAAACCGGCCCGCAGAATAACACCCGTCCTTTGGCGAATGTGCAGAAAAACAGTGCGTTAATGATTGTTGTACGATGACTGGCTTTTGTTACACTGCGCGCCGAATGTAATCATGCCAAGGAAGGTTGAAATGGATTTCGCGCGCGTCAAATCTCAGTCCGCAGGCCGTCGAGGTCAGCAGGGTTTCACCCTGATCGAGATCATGGTGGTGGTGGTGATCCTCGGCATTCTGGCGGCGATGGTCGTGCCCAAGGTGCTCGACCGACCTGATCAGGCCCGAGCTACTGCGGCGAAACAAGACATCGCCGGCCTGATGCAGGCGCTCAAACTCTATCGCCTCGACCACGGCACTTATCCGACCCTGAATCAGGGTTTGAAAGTGCTGGTGGAGCGCCCAGCGGATGCGAAGAACAGCAACTGGCGCTCTTATCTGGAGCGCTTGCCCAACGACCCGTGGGGTCGTCCTTACAACTATCTGAATCCTGGCGCGAACGGTGAGATCGACATCTTCTCCCTCGGCGCAGACGGCCAACCCGACGGCGACGGCGTCAATGCCGATATTGGTTCCTGGCAGCTCTGAGAGCGGCCATGAACTCATCCTCGCCACAGGCGCAGAAACAGCGCGGCATGGCCATTATCAGTGCCTTGCTGATTGCCGCCGTGGTTGCGGTGATCGCCGCGGGCATGCTCACGCGGCAGAGCGTTTTTACCCGTTCTCTTGAAGCGGAACAGTCCCGAGTGCAGGGCGCTGCCGCGCTGTTGGCGGGGCTGGAGCTCAGTCGGCAACTGCTCAGGGACACGCGTCAACAGGACGTGCTGACCCGGCTCGATCAACCTTGGGCGCAGCCTGTCCAAAGCCATTTGTTGAATTCGCCGGGGGGCGGTTTCGAGGGGCGCATCGAGGATCAGCAGGGCAAGTTCAATTTGCGCAATTTACTCAGCAATGAGCGCGTCGATGGCGGACAGTTGCGCAGCTTCGAACGCCTCTGCGAAATGATCGGAATCGATGCTGCCCTCAGCCAGCGCATCAGCCAGCGAGTCATCGCCTCCTACCCGAGAATGCCCGACCTGCAAGCCGCCGGGCAGAGTATGGCGCAGACGGGTTTCGACGGCGTCCGCGCGACGTCACCGAGTGCGCGTCGCCAGCCATTGCCGGCCACTCAGCCGATGTTGCGCAGCCTTGATGATTTACGTGGCCTCGAAGGCATGAACGAGCAACTGCTTGGGCGTTTGAATCAGTATGTCAGCCTGATTCCGGCCAAGACCTGGGTCAACGGAAATACTGCCAGCGCCGAGGTCTTGGTGGCGGTGGTACCGGGTTTATCGCTCGCGCAGGCCAGGGCCGTGGTGGGAGAGCGCGATCGTGGCCAGTGGTTCATCAATCGCGGGGACTTCGTCAACCGTCTGCACTTGCCGCATCTGACCGTCGATGGATTGAACGTCGGCATCAGCAGCGATTGGTTTCTGCTGCGCGGACACGCGCGTCGTGATCAGCGCCGCGTCAGCCTGGATGCGTTGCTGCATCGACCTGCCGACGACATGCCGAAAGTGGTCTGGTCGAGGCTCGGCGTATGACTCGCCTGCGAGTCGCCTTGCCGCCGCTGGCGGGTTTGACCTCTGACTCTGAGGTTGAATTTGCGCGTCTGGATCGGCACGACCAGGTCAGTCAGACCGGTGTCAGTACGCTGTTGCTGATTGAACAGGAGTGGCCGTTACAGCCGGTTGAATTTTTTCTGCATCCGGCGGACAGCGTACTGACCAGTTTGCCGTTGCCACCGCTGGCGCCGGTGAAGATCGATGCGGCGGTGAAGTGTGCCGCGCAGGCGCTGATTCTGGGTGGCACTGAACAAATGTACGTTGCACACAGTGCTCGTGAGGTCTCGGGACAAGTGGCGCTGGCCTGGCTCGCGCAGGCATCTCTGGATCGTTTCGGGCAGTTATTGACTCAGCACCGATTGAAGCTGCGAGGCCTTTACCCGGCGCCTTATGCGTTGCCGGTCCCCGCGCAGGGGCAGGTCAGCGCGTGCGTGTTGGACGGGCAATTGCTGTTGCGCTTCAGCCGCGCGCAGGCTTCGGTAGAACCCTTGGCGCAGGAGCGTCTGGATGAACTCGTCACCAGTGGTCGCGGCTTGCAGTGGATCGGCGCGGATGCTCCTGCAACAGTCGTCGAACCACGACCTGCGGAGCAGCGCTGGTGTGGCGTTGCGCCGGGATGGGGGTTGCATACAGGCATCGGCAAGGCTGCCGGCCCCGCTCGCGGTTGGGGCAAGGCCGTCTTCTGTTGCGCCTTGGCGATCGCGATCTGGGTGTCGGGGCTGAACCTTTACGCGGCCCGTGAAGTGACCGAGGGCGAACAGCTCAAGGCGCAAATGAGCCAGCGGGTGAAGCAGGCTTTTCCAGAGTTACCGGTGATTCTCAATCCGTTGCAGCAGGCTCGCCAGCAATTGGCAGCCCGGCACAGCGATGTGGCGGCCGACGCGAATCACGGGTTTGCCTATCTGGTGCAACACGCCGCGAGCGCGCTGCCGTTTATGGCGGGCAGCGTCCAGCGCATGACCTTTGAGCAGGGGCGTTTGCAGTTAGAGTTGGCCGCCGATACTGCGCAGGCACCCGCCGACGGCGCATTGCCGGGAGCGCTGACACAGGCCGGGTTGGTCGCCAGGCGCGAAGACAACGTGTGGATTTTCAGCCCGCAGATTGAGCCGGCAGCGGTTGAGGACGATGCCGTCATGGACAGCGACGATGAATAACCTACTGGCGATCTATCGGGCTCGCTGGCTGCTGCTGCGAGCACAGATTCATCGGCATTGGGCGCCGCTGAGCTTGCGCGAAAAGCGCCTGGTCGCGGGCACCGCATTGATGTTGGGGGGCGTGCTGATCTGGCTGCTGCTCGTCCAGCCACCGCTGAAAAAAATTCAACATTGGCAGACCGAAACGCCGAAGTTGCGTGGCCAGGCCGAGGCGCTGGATCTGTTGTTGCGCGAGGTGGCGATAGCGCCCACTGGGCAAAACTTCGAGCGGTCATTGCAGCAATCTCTCGATGGCAGCGGGCTGCTTGGTCACTACCAGTTGCAGGCAATTGGCACCGCTTGGCAGTTGACGTTCGAGGATGCGCCCGCTGATGCCGTCATCAGTTGGCTGTTAATCCACCCCGTGCAGTTTTCACTTGAAGTGGTCGAGGCTCGTTTGCAGCGTGCAAGTAAGGTCAAGGTCGATGATACGGCAGGCACTCTGTCGGGAACCGTTCGCATGGATCAGGCGCTGGGCGCTAAGGAAGCTTCATGAAGTGGTCAGGTTCCAATTATGTACGTACGGCCGCGCCGTTACTGTTGTTGGCACTGAGCGCGTGCAGCAACACCAGCACCACGCCGCAGAATCAGCCGCCATTGCTGGTCGACAGTGAACTGGGCCGGCCGTTGGCCAACACCCAGCGCAGCGGCGACGCGGTGCTCGACCGCGAGCGCGCACAGGCGCAGGCGCGACCTGTGCCGAAGCCATTGCACAACATCAGCAAGAGTGCGCGCAGTGGTGCGGCGGCGTCGGGCATTGCGTTGCCGAGTAATCCTTTGGGTGATCAACCGGTGACGCTGAATTTTGTCGACGCGGATATTCAAGCGGTGGTGCGCGCGTTGTCGCGTTCGACTGGTCAGCAGTTTCTGGTCGATCCTCGGGTGAAGGGCACGTTGACGCTGGTCTCGGAAGGTCAGGTGCCCGCGCGGCAGGCTTACGACATGTTGTTGGCGGCGCTGCGCATGCAGGGTTTCAGTGTGGTGGATGTTGGTGGCGTGGCGCAGGTGGTGCCGGAGGCGGATGCGAAGTTGCTCGGCGGGCCGATTTACAGCGCTGACAAACCGGCGGGTAACGGCATGCTCACCCGTACGTTCCGTTTGCAATACGAGAACGCGGTGAACCTGATTCCGGTGCTGCGGCCAATAGTTTCGCCGAACAATCCGATCAACGCCTATCCGGGCAACAACACCATCGTCATCACCGATTACGCCGAGAACCTGACCCGCGTTGCGCAGTTGATCGCGAGTATTGATTCGCCGAGTGCGATCGACACGGATGTGGTGCAGATTCAGAACGGCATCGCCGCTGACATTGCGCCGATGGTCGCGGATTTGCTCGATGCACCGGGGAATGATCCGACGCAGAAAATTGCGGTGATCGGTGACCCGCGTTCCAACACCATCATCATCCGCGCCGGCAGTCCGGAGCGCACGGAGCTGGCACGTAATCTGATCTACAAACTCGATAACGCGCAGAGCAATCCGAGCAATTTGCATGTGGTTTATCTGCGTAACGCCCAAGCGGCGAAACTGGCGCAGGCCTTGCGCGGTTTGCTCACGGGTGAGAGTGACAGCGGCACCAGCGACAGTGCGCGTTCGGTGCTCAGTGCGATGGGCGGCAGCACCGGTGGCAGCGCTGGGCAGAATGGCCAGAGCGGCACGCAAAGTAGCGGCAGCACCTCGACCACCAACAGCAGCGGCAGCACGGGTGGCAGTTACGCGCAGGGCAGCAGTGGCGGCGCAACCGGTAGCGGCGGCGCGCAAAGCAGCGAACAGAACGTCGCCTTCAGTGCCGGCGGCGTGACCATTCAGGCTGACGCCACCACCAACACTTTGCTGATTTCCGCGCCGGAGCCGTTGTATCGCAACCTGCGCGAGGTGATCGATCTGCTCGACCAGCGTCGTGCGCAAGTGGTGATCGAAAGCCTGATCGTCGAAGTCGGCGAGGACGATGCCAGCGAGTTCGGTGTGCAATGGCAGACCGGTAATCTCGGTGGCAATGGCGTGATCGGCGGGGCGAATCTGGGTGGTTCGGGGATCAACACCAACGGCAAGACCAGCATCGATGTGCTGCCGCAAGGCTTGAACCTGGGCTACGTCAACGGCACCGTCGACATCCCCGGTATCGGCAAGATTCTTGACCTGAAAGTGCTGGCCCGGGCCTTGAAGAGCAAGGGCGGCACCAATGTGCTGTCGACGCCGAACCTGCTGACCCTGGACAACGAAGCGGCGAGTATTTTTGTTGGCCAGACCATTCCGTTTGTCAGCGGTAGTTACGTGACTGGCGGCGGGGGCACCAGCAATAACCCGTTCCAGACCGTGACCCGTGAAGAGGTGGGTTTGAAGCTCAATGTGCGCCCGCAGATTTCCGAGGGCGGCACGGTCAAGCTCGATATCTATCAGGAAGTCAGCAGCATTGACGAGCGGGCTTCGGCCAGTGCCAATTCTGCGGGGATTGTCACCAACAAACGCGCGATCGATACCAGCATCCTGCTCGATGACGGGCAGATCATGGTGCTTGGTGGGTTGCTACAGGACGGTTACAGCCAGAGCAATGACGCGGTGCCGTGGCTCGGCAGCCTGCCGGGGATTGGCGCGCTGTTTCGCAACGAACGCCGGGCGATTACCAAGACCAACCTGATGGTCTTTCTGCGGCCTTACATTATTCGCGACAGCGAAGCGGGGCGCAGCATCACGCTGAACCGCTACGACTTCATGCGCCGCGCGCAGGGTGGGTTGCAGCCGGAACGTAGCTGGGCGATGCCGGACATGCAGGCGCCGCAGTTGCCGACGGCGCAGCAGGGGGTGCCGGCGGTTATGCCCGCCTCAGGGCCTCGCGCGACGATCAAAGCGGTGCCGATCCAATGAGTGCATTGCCTTACGCCTGGGCCAAGGCGCAGCGCATTCTGTTGTGCGATGGCGTGTTGACCGTTTGCCCGTCGACGCCGGGCTGGTCGATCAGCGAGGCGCGGCGTCAGTTTGGCGCGACCACGATTCAGCGGGTGCGCGATGATGAGCTGGATGGCTTGCTAGCCGCCGCTTATGCCGACACTGGTAGTGCAGCGGCGGTGGTTGGGGCTGCGGAAAACGAAGTTGATCTCGATCGGCTGATGCAGGACATGCCGGAAATCACCGACCTGCTCGACACTCAGGACGGCGCGCCGGTGATTCGCATGATCAACGCCTTACTCACCCAAGCGGCGCGCGACGAGGCCAGCGACATTCATATCGAACCGTTCGAAACCCATTCGGTGGTGCGCTACCGCGTCGACGGCACGCTGCGTGACGTGGTCTCTCCGCGCAAGGCGTTGCACGGTGCGCTGGTGTCGCGGATCAAGATCATGGCCCAGCTCGACATCGCCGAAAAACGCCTGCCGCAGGATGGTCGCATCGCCTTGCGGGTGGCCGGTCGACCAATCGATATTCGTGTTTCCACCGTACCGACCGGGCATGGTGAAAGGGTGGTGATGCGTCTGCTCGACAAGCAGGCCGGGCGCCTGCATCTGGAAACCCTCGGCATGGACGCGCAGGTGCTGGCCAAACTCGATCACCTGATCCGCCAGCCCCACGGCATCGTGCTGGTCACCGGCCCCACTGGCAGCGGCAAAACTACCAGCCTCTATGCGGCACTGGCGCGGCTCGATGCGAGCACCAGCAACATCCTCACCGTGGAAGATCCGGTGGAATACGACCTGCCGGGCATCAGCCAGATTCAGGTCAACGCCAAGATCGACATGACCTTCGCCCTCGCACTGCGGGCAATTCTGCGGCAAGACCCGGACATCATCATGATCGGCGAAATCCGCGATCTCGAAACTGCGCAAATTGCCGTGCAGGCGTCGCTGACCGGGCATTTGGTGCTGGCAACCTTGCACACCAACGACGCGGTGTCGGCGGTCAACCGCTTGATCGACATGGGCGTCGAACCGTTTCTGCTGGCCTCGTCGATGCTCGGCGTGCTCGCACAACGGCTGGTGCGACGCCTGTGCAATCAGTGCAAAGAGGATGATCCGGCGGCGCCGGGGACGTGGCGCCCGGTCGGTTGCGCGGCGTGCAATCAAACCGGCTACAGCGGCCGCACCGGCATTCACGAATTGTTCTGCATCGACGACGATATCCGCACCCTGATCCATCAAGGGGCAGGGGAGCAGGCTCTGCGCGCTTCAGCCGCCAAGGCCGGGATGTTCAGCCTGCGTGAGGACGGTGAACGCTGGATCCGCAGCGGCGCCACCGCGCCCGAAGAAATCCTCCGTGTGACACGGGACGCCTGATGAATCGCTACCGTTTTGAAGCCGCCGATGCCACCGGCAAGATCGAATCCGGGCACCTTGAGGCGGACAGCCAGGCTGCCGCGTTCACAACATTACGCGGGCGCGGTTTGACCGCATTATCGGTGCACAAGGAAAGCAACGTCGCCAGTCACGGTGGTGGCGGACTGTTCAGCGCCAAGCTCTCAGACAACGATCTGGCCTGGGCCACGCGGCAACTGGCGAGTCTGTTGGGTGCGAGCCTGCCGTTGGAAGCGGCGCTGAGTGCCACGGTCGAACAGGCCGAGAAAAAACACATCGCCCATACGCTCAGCGCTGTGCGTGCCGATGTGCGCAGCGGCATGCGTCTGGCGGAATCGTTGGCGGCGCGGCCGCGAGATTTCCCGGAGATCTATCGTGCGCTGATTGCGGCGGGGGAAGAGTCCGGCGATCTGGCGCAGGTCATGGAGCGGCTGGCCGATTACATCGAAGAACGCAACAACCTGCGCGGCAAGATTCTCACCGCATTCATCTATCCGGGTGTGGTTGGATTGGTCTCGATCGGTATCGTGATTTTCCTGCTCAGTTACGTGGTGCCGCAGGTGGTCAGCGCGTTTTCCCAAGCGCGGCAGGATTTGCCGGGGCTGACCCTGGCGATGCTCAATGCCAGCGATTTCATTCGTGCGTGGGGCTGGTTGTGTGCGGCGCTGATTGCCGGGGCGTTCTGGAGCTGGCGTCTGTACCTGCGCAATCCGGCGGCGCGTTTGAGTTGGCATCATCGGGTGCTGAAGTTGCCGTTATTTGGGCGTTTCATCTTGGGCCTGAACACCGCGCGTTTTGCCTCGACCCTGGCGATTCTCGGCGGCGCCGGGGTGCCGTTGTTGCGTGCGCTGGAGGCAGCGCGGCAGACGCTGTCCAACGATTGCTTGAGTTTGAGCGTCACTGAAGCAACGGCCAAGGTGCGCGAGGGTGTGAACCTGGCGGCAGCGTTGCGCGTGGAGAATGTGTTTCCGCCGGTGCTGATTCATCTGATCGCCAGTGGCGAGAAAACCGGCTCGCTGCCACCGATGCTTGAGCGTGCGGCGCAGACCCTGTCGCGAGATATCGAACGCCGGGCGATGGGCATGACGGCATTGCTGGAGCCGCTGATGATTGTGGTGATGGGCGGGGTGGTGCTGGTGATTGTGATGGCGGTGTTGTTGCCGATCATTGAGATCAACCAACTGGTCCAGTAGCCGGTTTTGATGGTGTCTGATCGGGCCCCTTCGCGAGCAGGCTCGCTCCCACAGGGCTCTGTGTTGTGAGGTAAATTGCATTCGATCATTGAGAGCACTGAGTTGATCCAGTAGTGGTGTGTCTGAAGTATTGCTGCTTTTTGGGCCGGCCCCTTCGCGAGCAGGCTCGCTCCCACAGGGTTCTGTGTTGTGAGGTAAATTGCATTCGATCATTGAGAGCACTGAGTTGATCCAGTAGTGGTGTGTCTGAAGTATTGCTGCTGTTTGGGCCGGCCTCTTCGCGAGCAGGCTCGCTCCCACAGTGTTCGGTGGTGTGAAGTCAATTGCATTAACAACATCAATCCCTGTGGGAGCGAGCCTGCTCGCGAAGAGGCCAGCCGGGGCAATAAATAAATCCGGATTTTTTCAGAACTTCACCCCCGCACGATCTTCAAGCAGACATGAAAAAGCCCTCGTCACCGAGGGCTTTTCATTGACACGGTTACATCGATCAATCAGATCTTGCCAGCGCCAGCCTTGGCCTTAACATCGGCCGCGACTTTGTCTGCGTTCAGCGGGGTGTAGCTGTAAGGCGGGGTCCAGCCGATGTTGGTGCCCCACTTGCAGGTCAGCAAGGTGCCATTGAGCGTAGAACCCTGATCAAGGTAAGCGCTGCCACCGTAGTCGCCGGCGATTTTGTCGCAGCCGCTGATGCCGGAGATTTCGAAGGCGTTTTTCTCGGAGAAACTCTTCGAGTTTTTGCCCACACCGTGCGCGTAGCTGAACGGGTAGACCTTATGGCTGGTGCTGCCCACGTGATAGTTGTTGTACAGATGCACTTGGCCGAAGCGAACGCGTGGCGCGCGTGCAGAGATGTTTTCGAACAGGGTGTTGTGGATCGTGACCTTGAGCTTGCCATCATCGGTGGTACGGCTGTCGCTGGAACCGATCAGGTTGTTCTTCTCGTGCGATTTGAACGCCGAGTAGGAAATGGTCACGTAGTTGGCACCGTTTTTCACGTCCAGTGCGCCGTCGTGGTGTTGCTTTGGACGACCGTTGGCAGTGCCGTTCTGGTCATCGGTGCGGCGGCCATCGGTGAAGGTGACATGGTCGACCCACACATTGTTGGCGCCTTCGATGGTCAGCCCGTCGTACTCGGAGTTCCAGTTGCCGGCGCTGCCGTCATTGGCGTCCCAGATCGGCTCCGGATCCCACGGGTTTTCGATGGTGATGTTGCGGATGATCACATCGTTTTCCTTGGCATAGAAGAAACCCTCGCGGATCTCCGCCGTGCTGCTCGTACCGACGATGGTCGTCTTGCCCGGGATATCCAGACGACCGCGCTTTTTCATATCAGCGGTCGTCGTATAAGCTTTGCCTTCGCTGATGTCGATCGGCCCGGTAATCTTGATGATGCGACCGTTGGTGCCGACCGAAGCGCTGAGTGCGGCTTTCAGTTCGGCAGCGTTCTTCACGGTATAGATGTTGTTGGCTGCCGCTCTGGAGCCACCCTTGGTGCCACCGTTTTGCGTGGCCCAGCCAGTCGTTGCAACATCCAGCCAGATATCGGCCGCTTGTGCAGGCAGGCTGGAAAACAGCAGGCTGCCGACGATGGCGCTGGCCAGTTTGCAGGCCGTGAAGGTTGTTGGTTTTGTCATGAGTAATCAGATCCTTGATTAACTTGAGTGTTTTACACGCGAAATTTCGACGTGTTTCTCGAGCGGACGTCCTTATCGCCATTGCAGCGAATCGAACGTCCGCTGCATGAGAAATCCTATCATTGAACTGGTGCGTTGTCGTACAACTGAATGGGCTATGATGCGTAATTATTCGAAAACTCGAGATTTTTGTTGCTGATGGACAGATCCAACGCCACACCCAATGTTCGTCGTCGGCATCGCAGCCTGGCGGAGGACCTGGTCACCGAGCTGTCCCGACGCATTTGCAGTGGCGAACTCGCGCGCGCGACGAAGCTGCCGACTGAATCTCAGGTCATGGCCGAGCACGGCGTCAGTCGCACGGTCGTGCGTGAGGCGATATCGCGTCTGCAGGCAGCAGGCCTGGTGGAAACCCGTCACGGTATCGGCACCTTCGTTCAGGACATTCCCAGCCCAAGCGGTTTTCGCATTGATCCGGACAGCATCGTCACGCTTCAGGATGTCTTGGCGGTGCTTGAATTGCGCATCACTTTGGAGGTCGAGGCCGCCGGCCTGGCGTGTGCGCGGCGTACCGATGAGCAGCTGCAACTGATGCGTGATTCGCTGGATGCGATCAATTCCCGCGCCGTCAGTGTCGACTACGCCGTGTCGGCGGATTTTCAGTTCCACCAGCAAATTGCGCTGGCCACCGGCAACCGCTATTTCACCGACATCATGCTGCACCTGGGCGCGAACATTCTGCCGCGCACACGCTTGCATTCCAAACGCCTGGAGAATGACCGCAAGGAGCCCTATCTGGAGCGCCTCAGTCGCGAGCATGAAGACATTTACATTGCGATTGTCCGACGTGATTCCGACGCCGCCCGCGCAGCCATGCGTTTGCATCTGTCCAACAGCCGCGAGCGTCTGCGCCGTGCCTACGAGGCCGCAGACGCGGCGGCGTTGAACGTCTGAAGCCTCAGGCGCGGGCCTTGGGTTCGGGCAGGCCTTGAACGCCCGGGTTGAGGGCGAAGACTCCGCCCGCCAATGGCTGGTCAGCGAGATCGATGCCTTGCGGGCGAATCGAGGTGACAAACAGGGTGTCGAGCCGAGGGCCGCCAAAGGCGCACATCGTCGGTTTCTTTACCGGTACCGGCAGCGCGCGATCCAGTTTCCCCTGCGGGGTAAAGCGCAACACCAGGCCGGCATCAATCGCGCAGATCCAGTAACAACCGTGTGAATCGACGGCAGCACCGTCCGGTCGCCCGGGGTGATTGTTCATGTCGACAAACAAGCGGCGGTTGTGCGGCGTGCCGCTGTCGATGTCGTAATCGAAGGCCCAGATCAGTTGCCGGCTCGGGTGCGAATCGGACAGATACAGGATGCTCCCGTCGGGACTGAACGCCAGGCCGTTGGGCACCACAAGGTCCTCCAGTTGCGGCGCCAGCACCGATGCATCATTCCGGTTATGCGCGTCGTAGCGATACAGCGCGCCGACCGCCTCGGCACCCATAGCGGTTGGCATCGAGCTGGCCCAGAAGCGTCCCTGACGATCGCAGCGACCATCATTGAAGCGCATGCTCGGGCGGGCGTGCTCGACGCCGATGAGCTTTTCCGCAGCCAGACGCCCGTCAGCCTGCGGGCGCAGTTTGAACAGGCCACTTTCCTGCGCGCCCAGCCAATGTCCCGCTTCACTGCGGGCGATACAGGCGAGCATTTCGTCCGCCTGCCAGCAGTCGGTATGGCCGTCGAGCTGCCAGCGATGCAAGCGGCCGGCCGGAATATCCACCCAATACAAGGCATTTTCGTCGGCTTGCCAGACCGGGCTTTCACCGGTGGCGTTGCGCGCATCGACAATCAGTTCAGCACTCATGAGCGCGTCTGCGCCGGCGTTTCAAACGGACCTGCTGCGGTAAAAGCGCCGCCCTGATACAAGCGGTCCGGGTGGTCGGCAGCGAGTGCCGGTTGTTGTTCGACCTTTGCGCGAAAGGCTTCGGAGCTGTCCTGCGGCGCAAAGCCCAGGTGCGCGGCGTGCCGGTTGTTCCACCACTGATCCCGGTTGGCGGACACCCCGTACACCACGCTGTGCCCGACATCGCTGGCCAGCAGTGCGCGGGCGATCAGGTGCTGCAGATCGGTATAGCTCAGCCAGGTCGCCAGCATGCGCAGGTTGCGCGGTTCGGGGAACGAGGAGCCGATGCGCAGGCTCACTGTTTCGATGCCATAGCGGTGGAAATAGAAGGTTGCCAGGTCCTCGCCGTAAGCCTTCGACAAGCCGTAATAACCGTCCGGGCGACGCGGCGAATGGGCGTCGATCTGTTCGTCCTGCGAGTAAAAACCGGTGACGTGGTTGGAGCTGGCGAACACGATGCGCTTGACCCCGTGCAGGCGCGCGGCCTCATAGATATGAAAGGTGCCGCGAATATTCGCCTCGAGAATTTCTTCGAAGGATCGCTCCACCGAGATCCCGCCTAAATGCACGATGGCATCGACGCCCTCGACCAGCGCGGCGACAGCGGCCTTGTCGCTCAGATTGCAGTTGATCACTTCGTCATGCGCGCCGCGGCTCGGCGCCATTGCACTGATGTCCGAGGAGCGGACGGTGTCGGCGTGAACCTGCAGGGTTTCGCGCAGAATCTGGCCGAGCCCACCGGCGGCGCCGGTCAGCAGAATACGGTTGAAGGGTTTGGCTTGCGTAGCGTGTGTGGTCATGGTCGGGTCTTCCATTACGCGGTGGTGAAAGGGTGGGGCGGCAGGGTGTCTGCCCGACAAGCGATGCGCGCTCGCCAGGCAAAAGCGGCGCGCGGCTTACATGAAGTTGTATTGCACGCCCAGACGCCAGCGTGCCTGGCGATCGGGTGAGGTGGAGTCGACTTTGATGTCGCCGATTTCCATGAAGGGCGCCCATTGTTTGGTGAGCTTGTATTTGACGATCAGGTTCTGTTCGTAGTCGCTCTTCTTGTTGTCGTAGCGGATGTAGTCGGTCTTGAAATAGATGAACTGATATTCGTAAGCCCACTTGTTGGCTGGCGTGTAGCCCAGCCAGCCTTCGAAGCGGTGGGTGGTCTGGTCATCCTTGTAGTGATCGGGCATGTCTTTGTTGACCTGATCGCGATCGAGTTTGCGCAGGTCCAGGCGATAGCGCGTCGCTACGTAGAAGGCGTCGTCGATTTTGTAGTTGTACTTGAGGCCGAACTTGTAGGCGGTCGCATCCTTGGAGCTGTCCATCTGAAACGCCGGGGTCAGCGTCGACTGCGCGCTGAGCTTGTAGTTGTAGCTCACCGTGAACTCATGGCCGTTGTTGACCATGTTGTCGTAGGCGACATCTTTGCGGTCACCGGCCGTGCGGTATTTCATCTCCGCCTCAAATCCCAGGCCACTGTCCAGGCGGTAGTTGAGCTTGATTCGGTCGGCGTGGGCGCTGTCCTCCTCGGTGTACTGGTGGCGGTAGTTGAGGCTGGCGGAGTCAGCGTGGGCAGAGAAGGGCAGGCCGAGGGCCGCGACAGTGACGAGCGTGCGTAGGGTGGTGTTCATACGGTCTTCTTTTTTGTTTTTGTTAGGGTCGTTTGACGAGTACTACAGGCACCGCGATGTTGCGTATGGCTCTCATTTGAGGCGCAGATATAAGTTATCGTACGACAAGATGACTCGTCTACGTGATTTTGCTGGTTTAGAAACATGTTGATACATATATGCCATATGAATAGGGGTCTAAAGCAAGTCGTGTTATTCCGTAGTCATCTTTAAATATGGCGCTTTGCTGGGCATTTAGCCGAAAAGGCTCCGATTGGAAGAGGTGTTATTGGGTCTTTTCAAGTGTTGTACGATGACCTATGATCGGTCGCAACCGACGACACTCCTGTCACAAATCCAATAAGAAGGCTCAAGACGTCCATGAGAATCACAGCAGTCAACGTCCAGGTTTTTTCCTATCCCACCCGCCGCGCAGTCGACAGCGCCGGTCATGCTCATCCCGGTGATGTCAGTCAGGCGCAAATGGCGTTGCTGCGCATCCAGACCGAAGACGGCAAGGAGGGTTACGCCCTCGGTGCGCCGGAGCTGATTCGTCCTTATGTGCTGGACGGTTTTGTGCGCAAGGTGCTGGTCGGGCAGAACGCCTTTGATCGCGAAAAGATCTGGCATGACCTGGCGCACTGGCAGCGTGGTAGCGCCAGCCAGTTGACTGATCGCGCGCTGGCATTGGTCGAGCAGGCGTTGTGGGACTGGGCGGGGCGCAAGCTCGGCGTGCCGGTGCACAAGTTGATCGGCGGTTTTCGCGACAAGGTGCCGGCGTACGGCTCAACCATGTGCGGCGATGAATTGCCTGAGGGCCTGGCGACGCCGGAAGACTACGGACGCTTTGCCGAAACGCTGGTCAAGCGCGGCTACAAGGCGATCAAGTTGCACACCTGGATGCCGCCGGTGTCGTTCGCGCCGAGCCCGCGCATTGACGTCAAAGCCTGCGCGGCAGTGCGCGAAGCGGTGGGCCCGGACATCGCCTTGATGCTCGACGGTTATCACTGGTACAGCCGCACCGAGGCGCTGTACATCGGACGTGAACTGGAAAAACTCGACTTCGCCTGGTTCGAAGAACCGATGATGGAAGAGTCTGCCGAATCCTATGCCTGGCTGGCGGGGCAACTGGACATTCCGGTACTCGGGCCGGAAACCCTGTCCGGCAAACACCTGAGCCGGGCCAGTTGGGTCAAGCACGACGTTTGCGACATCCTGCGTGCCGGCGTTGCCGGGGTCGGCGGGATCGGGCCTTGCCTGAAAGTCGCACACATGGCCGAGTCGTTTGGCATGGACTGCGAAATCCATGGCAACGGCGCAGCCAACCTGACGGTGGTCGGCGCGATCAAGAACTGCACCTGGTACGAGCGCGGCTTGCTGCACCCGTATCTGGATTACGACGAGGTGCCGGCGTACCTCAAGCGCCTGGTCGACCCGATGGACAGCGATGGTTTTGTGCACCTGTCCGACCTGCCGGGTCTGGGCGAAGACATCGACTTCAACTTCATCGAGATGAACACGCTTAAAAGCTTCTGACGTGTACGCGGGCTGCCCGGTACATGCCGGGCTGTCCGAGAGCCCTATAAATATAAGAAAGGCACTCTCGCTATGAACATTCTTCCTTCGCTGTGGGCGCGGGTTCTGGCGGCTACCCTGGCGGTGACCGCGCTACCTGTCGTCCATGCCAAAACCCCGGCCGATCAATTGATCGTCGGCATGAGCATGATCAATTTGCTGTCCCTCGATCCGGCGGCGGCCACCGGCCTGGACGTGTCGGAGATCAATGCCAATCTCTATGACATGTTGCTGGTGCAAGACGTCGCTGCGCCGGATCGGCTGTTGCCGGCACTCGCCGAGCGCTGGCAAGTCAGCGACGACCGCAAGACCCTGACCTTCAATCTGCGCCACGGCGTGCAATTTCAATCGGGCAACCCGTTGAGCGCCGAAGACGTCGCCTGGTCGTTGCAGCGCGTGCTCAAACTCAACCTTGCGCTGGCGTCGACCTGGAAGGCTTACGGTTTTACCGCCGACAATGTCGAGCGTTCGATGCGCGCGACCGATGCCAATACCTTTGTCATTGAACTACCGCGACCTACCGATCCGCAGTTGGTGCTCAACACGCTGGCGACGTCGCCCAGCGCCTTCATTCTTGACCGCAAAAAAGTCCTCGAACATCAGAAGAACAATGACCTGGGCGCCGCCTGGCTGGTGACGCACGCCGCCGGCAGTGGTGCCTTCGTGCTCAATGACTGGCGCGCCAACGACGTGATTCTGATGAGCCGTTTCGACGGTTACTGGGGTGGCCCGGCCAAGCTCAAGCGCATCGTCATGCGCAACATGACCGAGTCGCAGTCGTTGCGTCTGATGATCGAACGGGGCGACCTCGACATCGCCAAAGGCATGTCGGCGCCGGACATCCAGGCCTTGCAGAAAAGCGACAAAGTCCGCACGCAAACCCTGCAACGCGGCACGCTGTATTACGTCGCACTGAGTGTGAAGCAGCCGATGTTCGCCGACGCGCGCGTGCGCAAGGCTGTGCGCTCGTTGATCGACTACCAGGGCATCAACCAGACCGTCATGCCGCACTACGGCGTGATCAATCAGCGCCCGATGCCGTTGGGACTGGCCGCGCGCTTGCCGGATCCCGGTTATCGACTGAATGTCGATGAGGCCAAAAAACTCCTGGCCGAAGCTGGTTACCCGAACGGGTTCAAGACCAGTATTCGCGTGCTGGCCGAACCGCCCTTCATCAACATTGCCTCCAATCTGCAATCGACGCTGGCGCAGGCCGGGATCGAAGCCAGCATCATCACCGGCACCGGTAACCAGATCTACGGCGCCATGCGTGAGCGCAGTTTCGACATCATCGTCGGCCGTGGCGGTGGCGGCGCCGAACGTCATCCTCATTCGAGCCTGCGCACGCTGGTGTACAACCCGGATAACCGTGACGAAGCCAAGCTGAGCAACTTCCAGGGCTGGCGCACTTCGTTCTACAGTCCCGAGTTGAATCAGTTGATCGAGAGTGCCGAAGTCGAGCCCGATGCGCAGAAACAGCAGGCGCAGTATCAGGACATCCAGCAGCAACTCGATCAGCAAGTGGGCGCGATTCTGCCGGTCTCGCAGATGACCGACACGGTGCTGGTCTACGCCGATGTTGCCGATTTCCAAGGGCACACGGCCGCGACCACGCGCTACAAAGACGTCTACAAAAAACGCTGAAATGCACGGATGAACTTCGCGTGCCGGGTGCACCGGTGACCGTTTTATCAGGAGCTGACTATGTTTGTTATGACTGCCTCTGCCATGGGAGCCCGCGCCTCCAATACTGCGCGGCGTGCCAGCACGGTGCTGGTGACGTTACTGGGCCTGTTGGCGCTGACGTTTATCATCGGTCGGGTCATGCCGCTCGATCCGGTGCTGGCGGTGGTCGGGCCGGACGCCGACAGTTCGACCTACGATCAGGTGTACCGGGCGATGGGGCTCGACAAGCCGATCTGGACCCAGTTCGGCCTGTACCTCAATGACTTGCTGCACGGCAATTTCGGCAACGCGCTGTTGACCGGGCACCCGGTGCTCGATGACATCCGCCGAGTGTTTCCGGCCACCATCGAACTGGCGACCCTGGCCATCCTTTTCGGTGTGCTGATCGGTTTGCCGCTGGGCGTCTGCGCGGCAAGTAATCAAGGGCGACTTGGCGATCATGTCGCGCGAGTGATTACCCTGTTCGGCTATTCCACACCGATTTTCTGGCTGGGCATGATGGGCCTGCTGGTGTTTTACGCCTGGCTCGGCTGGGCTGGGGGCGCCGGTCGCATCGACCTGGCGTACGACGGCATGGTGCCCGAGGTCACCGGGCTGTTGCTGATCGATTCGAGCCTGGCGGGTGACTGGGAAGCCTTCGCCAGCGCATTGCGCCACATCGTCTTGCCGGCGCTGATCCTCGGGCTGAACTCGGTGGCTTACATCAGCCGGATGACGCGCAGCTTCATGCTCGAGCAACTGTCTCAGGAATACATCATCACCGCTCGGGTCAAGGGGTTGTCGCGCCGCCAGGTGGTCTGGGGTCACGCCTTTCGCAACATCCTCGTGCAACTGCTCACAGTGGTGGCGCTGGCTTACGGCTCGCTGCTCGAAGGCGCGGTGCTGATCGAAACGGTCTTTGCCTGGCCGGGTTTCGGCCAGTACCTGACCAGCAGCCTGATGCTCGGCGACATGAATGCGGTGATGGGCTGTGTGCTGGTGATCGGTTTGATTTTTGTCGCGCTCAACCTGATCAGCGATGCCTTGTACAAGGTCTTCGACCCGCGCACCCGTTAACACGCCTGGCAGCAGCACTAAAAATTATAAAAAGAAGGATTTTTCAATGACGACTGCATTTACCAAACTGCACGCTGGCCTGTTGGCGGCGGTCCTGGCGCTGGTGCCGATGACCCAGGCCAGCGCCAAGACGCCGGCCGATCAACTGATCGTCGGCATGAGCATGGTCAACCTGTTTTCCATCGATCCGGCCAACGCACCGGGCCTCGACGCTTCCGGCGTCAATGCCAATCTTTACGACACCCTGGTCAAGCGTGATCAGGGCAATCCGGAACAGCATCTGCCGCAACTGGCCGAGCGCTGGACGATCAGCGACGACGGCAAGCAGATAACCTTTCATTTGCGTCAGGACGTCAAGTTTCACTCCGGCAATCCGCTGACCGCTGAAGACGTGGCCTGGTCGTTGTACCGGGTGATGAAACTGAATTTCGGCCTGGCCACGACTTGGAAAGCCTACGGTTATAACGTCGACAACATCCAGTCACTGATCCGTGCCAGCGATGCCCACACGCTGGTCATCGACTTGCCGCAAACCATGGATCCGCTGTTGCTGATCGACTCGCTGGCGATCTCGCCGAGCGCGGTGGTGATCGATCGCAAAACAGCGTTGGCGCATGAGAAAAACGCTGACCTCGGTGCTAACTGGCTGGTGACCAACGAGGCCGGTAGCGGCCCCTTTGTGCTGAGCAAATGGACGGCGAACGACTCGTTGTTGCTGACCCGCTTCGACGGTTACTGGGGTGGTGCTGCCAAGCTCAAGCGGGTGGTGGTGCGGCACATGACGGAATCGCAGTCGCTGCGCCTGATGCTGGAGCGCGGAGACCTCGATCTGGCGTACGGCATGGCCGCACCGGACATCCGCGCCATCGACGGTTCGGAAAAAATCCACGTGCAGTCACTGCCGCGCGGCACCATGTACTACGTCGCACTGAGCATGAAGCAGCCCGAATTTGCCAACCCCAAAGTGCGCGAAGCGGTGCGCAACCTGATCGACTACAAGGGCCTCGACGAACAGGTGATGCCGTATTACGGCCAGCTGAATCAGCAGCCTATGCAACTCAGTCTGGCGGCGCGCCTGCCGGATCCGGGTTATCACATGGACGTCGCCAAGGCGAAAAAACTCCTCGCGGAAGCGGGGTATCCGGACGGCTTCACCACGACCATTCGCACATTGTCAGAGCCGCCCTTCATCGACATCGCCGCGCGTCTGCAAGCGACGCTGGCCGAGGGCGGGATCAAGGCCAGCATCGTCAACGGCACGGGCAACCAGGTGTACGGCGCCATGCGTGCGCGCAACTTCGACATCATCGTTGCGCGCGGGGCCGAGCGCTATCCGCATCCGTATTTCAGCCTGCGCACGTTTGCCTACAACCCCAACAACAGCGATGACGCCGGCCTGCCGAATTTCCAGGGCTGGCGCGCGTCGTTTTTCAGCCCGCAGCTCAATAGCCTGATTGATCAGGCCGGGGTCGAACGTGATGCCGGCCAGCGCCTGAATCTGTATCACCAGGCACAGAAAATCTACGACGAGCAGGTCGGTCCGATCATGATGATTTCGCAGATGACCGACACCGTGGTCAGCGCCGCCGACGTCAAGGGCTTCGCCGGTGATGATGCCGAGGCGACGCGTTATCTGGGGGTCTACAAACAACGCTGAACGCTGCCCGGTGCGTCGGCGTACGCGCCGGGTGATCCTCAATTCAATCCGAGAACATGCCCATGATTGCCAACATGTCTTCTACTGATTCGAGCGCCAAGCGGCGGTTGGATCGTACCCCCGGATCCAGCTTCGACGCCTTCTGCAAAAGTGCCCTGAAAGTCTTGCGGCACCTGCTGCGCAACCCGATGACCCTGGCCGGATTGCTGGTCGCGCTGGTGCTGGTGGTGGTGGCGCTGTTTGCGCCGTGGATCGCTACCCATGATCCGGTGGCGCAAAACCTCGCCAATGCCCTGCAGGCGCCGGGCGCTGCCCACTGGTTCGGCACCGATGAATACGGCCGGGATATTTTCAGTCGGCTGGTCTACGGCTCGCGCATCACGCTGTACATCATCACCCTGGTGACCGTGATCGTCGGCCCGATCGGGCTGTTTATCGGCACCGTCTCCGGCTACTACGGCGGTGTTGTCGACACGGTGTTCATGCGCCTGACCGACATCTTCATTTCCTTCCCCAGCCTGGTGCTGGCGCTGGCATTTATCGCTGCGCTCGGTCCGGGCCTGGAACACGCGGTGGTAGCGATTGCGCTGACGTCGTGGCCGCCGATTGCGCGACTGGCGCGGGCGGAAACCCTGTCGTTGCGCAAGGCTGACTTCGTTGTGGCGGTTGAGCTGCAAGGAGCTTCGTCCACGCGAATCATCTTGCGGCACATTGTGCCGATGTGCATGTCGTCGGTGATCATCCGCCTGACCATGAACATGGCCGGGATCATCCTCACCGCAGCGGCTTTGGGCTTCCTCGGCCTCGGTGCGCAAGCGCCGTCGCCGGAGTGGGGCGCGATGATCTCCACTGGGCGTCGCTACATGCTCGAGTGCTGGTGGCTGGTGGCTGTTCCGGGGGCCGCAATCATGTTGGTCAGCCTGGCTTTCAACCTGTTGGGCGACGGCCTGCGGGACATTCTTGATCCGCGCAGCGAGTAATCGGAGGCTGTATGTCTGCAATCAAATTGAAAGTCGAAGGGCTCAATGTGCGCTTCGTCAATGCTCAGAAAGAAACCCATGCCGTGCGCGACGTGTCCTTCACCCTCGGGCGGGAAAAACTCGCCATCGTCGGTGAATCGGGCTCGGGCAAATCGACGGTCGGTCGCAGCTTGCTGAAGCTGCACCCGGCCAGTGCGCGGATCACCGCCAAGGCCATGCAGTTCGGTGAAGTCGATCTGCTGTCGGCCGGCGAAAAGGTCATGCAGAAGATTCGTGGCCAGCGCATTTCGATGATCATGCAGGACCCGAAATACTCGCTGAACCCGGTGGTCAAGGTCGGCGATCAGATAGCTGAGGCGTATCTGGCGCACCACAAGGCCAGCCGCAGCGAGGCCCGCGAGCGGGTGCTGGAAATGCTCGAAAAAGTGCATATCCGTGATCCGCAACGGGTCTACAACCTGTACCCGCATGAGGTCTCCGGTGGTATGGGCCAGCGCATCATGATCGCGATGATGGTCATCACCCGTCCACAGGTGATCATCGCCGATGAGCCGACTTCGGCCCTTGATGTGTCGGTGCGTCAGCAAGTACTCAACGTGCTGGAAGAACTGGTCGAACAGCAGGAAATGGGTCTGATTTTCGTCAGCCACGACCTCAACCTTGTGCGCAATTACTGCGACCGCGTGTTGGTGATGTACGCCGGCAGGGTGGTCGAATCGCTCGCCGCCGGTGACCTGCAACATGCACAACATCCCTATACCCGAGGCCTGATGGCGGCGTTGCCGAGCATGGACAACCGTCGCGAACGGTTGCCAGTGCTGCAACGCGATCCACTCTGGCTGACTTGCTGAGGAATCGACCATGTCCATGATCCAAGCACACGCGCTGAACCTGAGTTTCGGTGCCGGCCCGGCCCTTAATCAGGTGCTGCACGACGTCAATCTCAGTGTCGCCGACGGTGAATCCTTCGGCCTGGTGGGGGAGTCCGGCTCCGGCAAAACCACCGTACTGCGCTGCCTGGCCGGGCAGTACCGGCACTGGACGGGCGAGTTGAGCATTGCCGGCGCGCCGCTGCAGCACAAGATTCCCAAGGAACATTTTCGTCAGGTGCAGATGGTGTTCCAGGACCCCTATGGCTCGCTGCATCCGCGCCACACCGTCGACACGGCCCTGCGTGAGCCGCTGATTATTCACGGCGTGCGCGACAAGGGCGACCGGATCAACGAGATCCTGCTCAAGGTCGGTCTGAACGACAGTTACCGTTTTCGCTATCCGCACCAGTTGTCCGGTGGCCAGCGCCAGCGCGTGGCGATTGCCCGTGCGCTGATTCTCGAGCCGCGGGTGTTGCTGCTCGATGAGCCGACCTCGGCGCTGGATGTCTCGGTGCAGGCGGAGATTCTCAATCTGCTCGCGGATTTGCGCCGCCGCGAGAAACTCACCTACCTGATGGTCACTCACGATCTGGGCGTGGTCACGCACCTGTGTGATCGGGTGGCGGTGATGCAGCAGGGCAAGATCGTCGAGCTGCTCGACAGTCAGGCGCTCAGCCAGGATCTGGCAAGCCACGCCTACACGCGGATGCTGGTGCAGGCCAGTCGTGATTTCAGCGAGGAATCGGTGCGCCAGCTCGCTGGTTAAACCGATCCATGAAGGAGCGCGACATGCCGCATTGCCTTATCGATTGCCCGCAAACCCTGGCCCGACGTGTCGGCGAGCAAACCCTGCTCGCTACCGTGCATGACGCCCTCGATGCCTTCGGCCTGTTCAAGGCCGGCGACATCAAGGTGCGCCTCAATACGTTCGAGCATTACCGCTGCGGCGCGGGCGAGGACGATTTTGTCCATGTCGTCCTGTCGGTGTTGTCCGGGCGCAGCGCTGAACAGCGCCGGCGTCTGGCCTCGGCGACCGTGGCGGCGCTGGTCGCTTTGCTGCCGGACGTCGAGTCGCTGTCGATGGAGGTTGTGGAAATGCCCCGCGAGACGTTCGTCAACCGCAGCCAATATCTGCAAGAAGCCGGATTGTCGGCCTGAACAAGGAGTGCTCATGCCTTATCGATATGTTGTTCCGACGCAGCGCAAACAGCCTTTGGCTTTGTCGCTGGCAGCCACGTTGACGCTGGTTTGCAGTGTGCCGTCGTGGGCGCTGGAGGCGCCGGCAAAACTGCAGGTGCCGACCCTGGCCTACGATGATCAGCAGATCATCCTGGTCTGGGAAAAGCCCGCCGATCACGCCGATATCAGCGACTACCGGGTCTACGCCAACGGTGTGTTGCTGGGTGGCAGCAACGCCAACAATGACCGCGTCTCGCCGGCCAAACCTTACATCGACCGCTTCTACGAACAGGATGTTGCCGGTTTTCATCATCGCATCGGCATTCACAGTTACACCGCGCAAGGCTTGAAACCGGATACGGCCTATCGGTTCACCGTGCGTTCGGTGGGCGCCGATGGCAAGGAGTCGGCAGACAGTCCGGCCGTTGTACAGCGGACGAGCAAGGTCGCCGCCGTGTTCGATGTCAGGAAGTACGGCGCCAAGGGTGACGGCAAAAGCCTTGATACTTTGGCGATCCAGAACGCCATCGACGCCTGCACCCCCGGCTGCAAAGTATGGTTGCCCAAGGGCACCTACAAAAGCGGGGCGCTTTACCTGAAGAGCAACATCACCCTGGAAATCGGTGAAGGTGCAACGCTGTTGGGTTCCGAGCGTGCCGAAGACTATCCGCTGGCCGGCTACATCCAGTATCCCTATTCGAGCACCGTGCGCCCGGCGTCGCTGATCAACGCCTTGCCGCGTGATCCGCGTCAGCATCAGTCGTTCGAAAACATCCGCATCGTCGGCAAAGGCACGATTGACGGCAACGGCTGGAAGCGCCGCGCTGATGTCGTCGACGAACGCGGTCAGCCATTGCCGTTCTACCTGCCCAGCGACAATACCCGCTACCAGCAGGACGGCATTCTGGCCAAGGCGCAAGTCGAGCAAGCGGTGGCGCGCGGCATGAACGTCAAGGATGCCTACGGCCAGATGCGCTCGTCGCTGATCACTCTGCGCAACGTGAAAAACGTTTTCTACGGCGGTTTCACCGCGGTGAACCCGGCATTCCACGGGATCATGAACCTGGAAACCGAAAACGTGGTGCTGGCCAATACCACGCATAAAACCTACGACGCCAATAACGGCGACGGCATCGAATTCGCCAACAGCAAGGGCGCGCTGGTCTTCAACAACTTCTTTGATACCGGCGATGACTGCGTCAATTTTGCTGCGGGCACCGGGGCGGATGCCGTGCAGCAAAAGCCGCAGGAAGATGCCTGGATCTTCAATAACTACTTTCGCAAGGGTCACGGCATGGTGGTTGCCGGCAGCCATACCGGCGCGTGGATTCAAAACATTCTGGCCGAAGACAACGTTTCCGATGGCACCGATGCCGGCCTGCGCATGAAGAGCACCAACTTCATGGGCGGCGGTGCGCGTAACGTGATCTTCCGCGACTCGGCGATCCGCAATACGCTCAAGCAGGCGTTCATTTTTACCCTCGACTACAACGATCCGAACGCCAAGCTGGATTACCAGCGCTCAACCATTCCCGGGCAGTTCCGCGATATCCGCGTCGCCGACGTGAGCGTCGAAAATGCTCAAGGCAAGGCGATCGAGGTCAAGGGCGACAGTCAGCACGACGCCTGGCATCAGGGGTTGGTGTTCGAGCGCGTGCGCTTCAGTGGTCCGGCCAAAGCGCAGATCGACGGGTTGAAGGATTCGCTGTTCGACCATGTGTCGTTCAGCGAGCATGGCGTTGCCAACCCGTGGGAAATCACCGGGAGTGTCGGGCTGACGTTCACGGATGTGCAGCCACCACCTCCGTAGAACCCTGATCAAGGTTTCGGCGATTTACCGAGGTCTTCCGAGTCGCTCGAAGTGGCAGCATCTTTTGCCGTTTCATGCGACTCGGCGCCGGAGTTCGAGCCCGACGCCTCTTCACCTTTCTTGTCGGCCTTGTCTGCGTTGGATTGAGCTTTGCCGGCCTGATTCACGCCGGGAAGCGCGGTCGGTGGCGCGGCAGACTCGTCAGCAGTCTTCGTGGCTGCCGAGGCGAAAAGCGGGCAGGCCGCGAGCAGGCCGGCCAAGGTGATCGCTGCAATTTTGCTGTTCATGATGGGCGTCTTCCGGTCGAGGCAGATGGTGATTCATTGGAAGCGCCCTGCGAGCGAAGGTGCCCGCGGTTGGACGAGCGGTTAGTCGCCTGCCGTCCGCATCATGTGAGGTCGACGATCTGGCTCCACTCAAGCCCGAACCGGCCGAGGTATTTCCTCAGTCGATCGGCATCGTTGGCTTGTACCTTGGCCTGGCGCGATATTCCGAACAGTCGGCGGCCGGCATCGGACAAGCTGTCCGCCTGCCGGCACACCTCGATCACTGCCTTCAATTGCAAGCGGTCAAACAGATCCATGCTTTCGGCGTCCCCCGGCAATTCTCCTGAAATCGCCTGCGGTTGCGCCAAGCCCCACGCGTAGCGCAGCCGATCAATTTCCTCCTGCACCTGTGCCTCGTCGATACGTCCGCTGTCGGCCAGGGTCGCCATGCGTGTAATCGACGCCGACAATTCGCGGAAGTTGCCCAGCCACGCCGCCTCGCGAGAGCTGGCGAACGCCAGATAACTGCGCCGGGCTTCCAGGTTGAAGCGCACCAGTTGCCCGTGTTCGCGGGCGTGGCGTTCCAGCTCGAAATCAATGTTCGGTTCGATGTCTTCACGGCGGCCGGCGAGGCCGGGCAGGTCGAACGTCCACAGGTTGATACGCGCGTACAAATCTTCGCGGAACAAGCCATCAGCGACCCGGCTGCGCAGATCGCGGTGAGTGCCGGCGATGATCAGGAAATCACTTTCGACTTCCTTGTCCGAGCCCAGCGGAAAGAAGCGTTTTTCTTCAATCGCCTTGAGCAGCATCGCCTGTTCGTCTGCGCCCAGTTCGCCGATCTCATCGAGGAACAGCATGCCGCCATCGGCAGCGCGCAACAGGCCGTCGCGGGCGTTCTGTGCGCCGGTGAAGGCGCCTTTGACATGGCCGAACAACGCCGACATCGCGCCATCGCCACGCAGGGTGGCGCAGTTGACCTCGACAAAGCGCCCCTGCATTTGATGGCGGCTGCGTTTGAGTTCGTAGATGCGTCGGGCGAGGAAGGATTTGCCGGCGCCGGTCGGGCCGATCAGCAGCATCGGCGCCTTCGAGCGCACGGCCACGCGTTCGATTTGCTCGATCGAGCGGTTGAAGGCGGCGTTGCGTGTGGCGATGCCGGACTTCAAGAACTCCAGGCCTTCGAGGCGCTTGCTGGCGAAGCGCGAAGCGATGCGATCGTAGCGAGACAGGTCGAGATCGATCAGGGCATGCGTGCCGATGGCGTGATCGCTTTCGCTGTTGCGCTTGGCCGGGGAGGTCTGGATCAGCCGCGCCGGCAGATAGCGCGCCTCGGTCAGCAGGAACCAGCAAATCTGCGCGACATGGGTGCCGGTGGTGATGTGGACGAGGTAATCCTCGCGCTCGGTGTCGAAATCGTAGGCGGTGGTGAAGTCGTGCAGTGCGCCGTAGACCTCTTCGAAATCCCATGGGTTGCGCAGTGACATCGGGTGCAGGCGCACCTCGGTCTCTGGTGAAACCTGCTGGATGTCGGCGCGCACCCGCTCGGCGAGGCTGACGTCGCGGGCGTCGATGCCGTGAATCAGCTCGAGCCGGTTGATCAGCACGTCCTGCTGTTGGCACAAGCCAACGCTGGGGCGCCAATGGCTCCAGCGATTGGCGCCCTTGCCGACGCGATCAAGGGTGGCGCCGATAAAACCGATGGCGACGGTGTGCTTGTTTGGCATGTTTATCTCAAAAGATAAAAGACGATATCCAATGATAAGTATTCGGTGAGGGTTTTGTCGCCAATTCATTCGATGAAAAACGGATTAGTAAATAAAGTCGATGTAAATCAATAAGATATGAATTTTTTTCGAGAGAAATCAAAAGCTGGCACAGCCGCTGCAATACCTGTCGCAACGAACAGGACAACACAGCGAGACGCCAAGATGGCCAACTCAAATCTCTTCAACACGCAATCGAATCACCTGCCGGCCTGCGACACCTTGAATGCTTCCGGTGCCAGCGCTTATGCCTACAGCCCGAAGCATCAACTGGCGCAATTGGCAGTCACCGGTTGCCTGAACCAGACCTTCTACGCCTCCGCAGAAAGTCAGTTGGACCAAGTGTTGAAGCTGGTGGCCGAGCTCGACAGTCGTTTCGTGGCGAAAGCCGCGATCTACGCTCGCAAGAAAGGTCACATGAAAGACATGCCGGCATTGTTACTGGCGGCATTGACCGCGCAGCGCTCAAGTCTGGTGCCAGAGGTTTTCGAGCAAGTGATCGACAGCGGCAAGATGCTGCGCAATTTTGTACAGATCCTCCGTAGCGGTGCCACCGGGCGTAAATCCCTTGGCTCGCAACCCAAGCGTCTGGTGCAGAACTGGCTGAACAGCGCGACCGAGCGGCAACTGCTGCAAGCGTCGATCGGCAATCAACCGTCGTTGGCGGACGTGGTGAAGATGGTTCACCCCAAACCTGCCGAAGCGTGGCGCGAAGCGTTTTTCGCCTGGTTGATTGGCAAACCGGTGGAGGCAAAGGCCTTGCCGGAGCTGACCCGCGATTTGCTGGCGTTTCGCAGCGGCGCGAGTGATGAAGTGCCGGCGGTACCGTTTCAGTTGCTCGGCAACGAAACACTGAGCAAGGAGCAATGGGCCACTCAAGCCCGCAACATGGGCTGGCAGGGATTGCGCATCAACCTCAACAGCCTGGCGCGCCACGGCGCGTTTGAAGTACCGGGTTGCATCGAATATGTTGCGGCGCGGTTGGCCGATCCACAGGAAGTGGCGAAGGCGCGGGTGTATCCGTACCAGTTGTTGTCGGCTTATCGGATGATGGGCGAAAACACCCCGGCAGCGATCCGCGACGCCTTGCAGGAGGCGCTGGAGTTGTCGCTGGCCAACGTGCCCAAGCTTGAGGGCGCGGTGGTGGTTTGCCCAGATGTGTCGGGTTCGATGGGCAGCCCGGTAACCGGTTATCGCCCTGGTGCGACCTCGCAGGTGCGCTGCATCGACGTGGCGGCGTTGGTGGCCGCAGCGGTATTGCGCAAGCAACCGGCTGCCCGGGTGATGCCGTTCGAGATCAACGTGGTGGGTATCCAGCTCAACCCGCGTGACAGTGTGATCAGCAACGCCGAGAAGCTCGCCGGCATTTTTGGCGGCGGCACCAACTGCTCGGCACCGCTGAAGAGGTTGGCGGACAGCAAGGCCAGGGTCGATACGTTGATCATGGTCTCGGACAACGAATCGTGGATCGATTCGCAGCGTTACGGTGCCAGCGAAACGATGCGGCAATGGGAGCGGATCAAGAAGCTCAACCCACAGGCAAGGCTGGTGTGCATCGACATCCAGCCAGGCCATGCAACACAAGTGGCGGATCGTGATGACATCTTGAATGTCGGCGGTTTCAGCGACGCGGTGTTCGACGTGATCGAGCAGTTCACCGGCGGCCAATACAGTGCGCGGCACTGGGTCGAGGCGATCGAAAGCGCGTCATGAATTGATTGATCACCGGCGCTGAATGCCGATGGGACTACATCCAAGACGTCTCATCAAGACCTTGTCAGCGCCAGTGACGGCACGAATGCCTGATGGCTGTACATCTTAGGCCGGTTAAGTCCGGAGCGCGGCAACGCGCAACAGTCATCAACTTTTGTCGTGCCACCTTTTTTGCAGTTATTGGCAGCGAATGCGACAGGTACTACATCGGAAAGCGGGTTCGACTCCCGCCTCGGCAACGGGGGCTCAACTGGCAGAGCCACAGTGCCTGTGTTTTTGTCGCTGCGACTTACAGAACAACGCCGAATCATCGGCCAATGAATAAAGAATGAAGACATGAAAGAACACACTTACCAACTGCTCGAAGTCGCCAACGGCAAACCGATCAAACTCTGGACCGAAGGCGTCCCGGTGGAAAACGAGGCCCGCGAGCAGTTGATGAACACCGCGAAAATGCCGTTCATCTTCAAACATCTGGCGGTCATGCCGGACGTGCACCTGGGCAAGGGCTCGACCATCGGCAGCGTGATCCCGACCGTCGGCGCGATCATTCCGGCAGCGGTCGGCGTCGACATCGGCTGCGGCATGATCGCCGCGCGCACGTCGCTGACCGCCGCTGATTTGCCGGACAACCTGCTCGGTCTGCGCAGCGCCATCGAGCAAGCCGTGCCGCATGGCCGCAGTTCAAACCGTTCGCGACGCGACAAGGGCGCCTGGGATGAAATCCCGCAGCAAGCCGATCAGGCCTGGGCGGGGTTGCAGCCACGGTTCAAATTGATTACCGACAAGTACCCGAAACTCGCCAACACCAACAACCGTGGGCACCTCGGTACGCTCGGCAGCGGCAACCACTTCATCGAAGTGTGCCTGGATGAAGCCAACCGGGTCTGGTTCATGTTGCACAGTGGCTCGCGCGGTGTTGGCAACGCCATCGGCAACCTGTTCATCCAGATGGCTCAGGCGGATATGCGTCAGCACATCGCCAACCTGCCGGACCGTGACCTGGCCTACTTCGAAGAAGGCAGCCAGCACTTTGATGATTATGTGGAGGCGGTGGGTTGGGCGCAGGACTTCGCCAGGCAAAACCGTGAGCTGATGATGCGCGCAGTGATTCAGGCGACACGGCAGATTATTCGCAAGCCGTTTGAAGTGGCGCTGGAAGCGGTCAACTGCCACCACAACTACGTGCAGAAAGAGCGGCATTTTGGTGAAGAGGTGCTGGTCACCCGCAAAGGTGCGGTGTCGGCGAAGAAGGGTGAGTTGGGGATTATTCCGGGCTCGATGGGCGCCAAGAGTTTCATCGTTCGCGGTCTGGGCAACGAAGAGTCGTTCAGTTCCTGCAGCCACGGTGCCGGCCGCACCATGAGCCGCACCAAGGCGAAAAACACCTTCACCGTCGAGGATCAGATTCGCGCAACTGCCCACGTGGAGTGCCGCAAGGACGAAGCGGTGATCGACGAAATTCCGATGGCCTACAAGGACATCGACAAAGTCATGCACGCCCAGCGTGAGCTGGTGGAAGTGCTGCACACCTTGCGTCAGGTGGTGTGCGTCAAAGGATAAAGGAAAGCAGGTCATGGAATTGCAAGAGCGCCATCCGCTGTGCGCCACGATGCGTGCGCGGGTACTGGAAGAGCTGACGCGCATAGAGCGTGAACGCAATGTCACGGTGTTGTATGCCTGTGAGTCCGGCAGCCGGGCCTGGGGTTTTGCCTCGACCGACAGCGATTACGACGTGCGGTTTGTTTATGTGGAGAAGCCCGAGTGGTTCGTTCAGGTCGATGCGCCACGTGATGTGATCGAACGTCCGCTGGACGATGAACTCGACGTCAGTGGCTGGGAACTGCGCAAGACCCTCGGGTTGTTGCGCAAATCCAATCCGACCTTGCTGGAGTGGCTCGACTCGCCGCTGGTTTATCGCAGTGAAACCGCGCAGGTGGCACAACTGCGCGAACTCGCCGAAGCGTTCTACAGCCCGCCAGCGGCGCGTAATCACTATCTGTCGATGGCGAAGAAGAACTTTCGCGGTTACCTGCAAGGTGAAACCGTACGGTTCAAGAAGTACTTCTACGTGCTGCGGCCGCTGCTGGCGGTGCGCTGGATCGACCAGGGCCGCGGCCGGCCGCCGATGACGTTCGCCGACCTGCTGACCACCGTCGACGACCGCGCGCTGCTCGCGGAAGTCGACGAATTGCTGGCCCTTAAACGCAATGCCGACGAGAGCGCCTACGGGCCGCGTCGTCCGGCGTTGCACGGGTTCATCGCCGCCGAGCTTGAGCGCGAAGTGCCCACCTTACTCAGAACTCAGGAAGATTCGCGACGCCTGGATCGGTACCTCAGGGAAACCGTCGGGTTGTACGCGTAAGGAATGCAATGAAACAGGAAGTGATAGAACTGGACGGTGCCATCGGTGGCGGCCAAGTGTTGCGCAGTGCCTTGAGCCTGTCGATGGTGACAGGCCGGGCGTTTCGCATTAAACAGATTCGTGCCAAACGCAGCCGTCCGGGACTGCTGAGGCAACATTTGACGGCGGTCATGGCGGCGGCTGAGGTCTGCGGCGCGACGGTTTCCGGTGCGCAGTTGGGCTCGCAAGCGTTGAGCTTTGAGCCCGGCGCGATTCGCTCTGGCGATTACCAGTTCGCCATCGGCACGGCCGGCAGTTGCACGCTGGTCTTGCAGACCTTGTTGCCAGCGCTGTTGCGGGCACCAGAGGCGAGTCGGGTGCGCATCTCGGGTGGCACGCATAACCCGCTGGCGCCGCCGACCGATTTCCTCACGCGCAGTTGGCTGCCGCTGTTGCGGCGTATGGGCGCCAACGTCGAGCTGGACTTGTTGCGACATGGATTTGTCCCGGCAGGCGGTGGCGAGATTGAAGTGAACGTGCAACCGTCGAGCCTGACGCGGCTGGACCTGTGTGAACGCGGCGAGGCCATTTCGCAACAGGCGTCGGCGCTGACCGCCGGGCTGGCACCGACGGTGGCCGAACGTGAGTTGAGCCAGGTGGCCAAGCGTTTGAGTCTGCCGCCTGCGGCGCTGCAACATGTCACGCTTGATCCGGCGCGGGGGCCGGGCAATGTGTTGTTGCTGGAGTACGCATTCGAGCACGTCACCGAGGTATTCAGCGCGTTTGGCCAAGTGTCGTTACGGGCAGAAAAAGTAGCCGACGCCGCGATCAATCAGGCCGCCGACTGGTTGCGCAGTGGTGCTGCGGTCGCCGAGCACCTTGCCGATCAGTTGCTGTTGCCAATGGCGCTGGCCGGTGGCGGCTCATTCACTACGCCGCGCATGACCGAGCATCTGCACAGCAATATCGCGGTGATCGAGGTGTTTTTGCCGGTTCGCATCGATTGTCGGGAGGAGGGCGCGGATCGTTTGCGCGTTGAGGTCAGCGCCAACTGATCGTCGGGCCAGGGGCGGTGGGATTTCATCAGAAAATCCCACCGCCCTTTTTTACGTCCGTAAAAAACTCGCGAAAGGCGGCAAATTGCTGGCCCCCGGATTTTTGCTTCCCCGGCAAAATCGCCTTTTTTCAAAAGGTTAGGTTGGCTCTATGCGGACGATTGTCATCACCGTTGCAACGCTTTCCCTGGCTGTTTTCGCGGTGGGGGTGCAGGCGAAAGAACTGAGCAAAAGCCATCGCTTTGCCTGCACCTGGGGCTCGGACATTGCTGCCGGTGCCCAGCAATCGAAGTTGTCGGGCGTCTCGCTGTACGGCGCACGCAAACAATTGCAGGTGCGCCGATTCCAGCAACCGTGGATGCGCATGACCGCGATGGGGATTACCGAGCAAACCTACAACAGCACGTCGAAGCTCAAGCCGGCGGCGGTCAAGCAGACCTATTACGAACAATGCGTGCGCCACGAACTGGCCCAGCGATAACGCAGAAAGCCCAACCTGTTCAGGTTGGGCTTTTTCATGCCTGACGAAATGCCAGGGTCACTTTTCACTTTCGCAATTGACCATCCACGAAACGCCAAAACGATCCACCAGCATGCCGAAGCGCACCGCCCAGAACGTCGCTTCTAACGGCATGTCGACGCGCCCGTCCTTGGCCAAGGCGTTAAACACTCGATCGGCTTCAGCAATGCTGTCGACATTCAGCGAAATCGAGCAGCCGCTCATGCCCTGAGTCGGGCGGTCGGGAGTGGTGTCCGAGGCCATGATCATCTGGTCTCCGACCTTCAGACAGGTATGGATGATCAGAGAGTGATGCTCTTTGGGCACATGCTCGGCGGCGGGTGTCTCTCCGAACGTCATCATCGCCTCAAGCTTCCCTTGCAAGGCTTGCTCGTAAAAGGTGAACGCCTCACGGCAGTCACCATTGAAGATCAGGTACGGGTCGATTCTCATGTCTCTGCTCCCGGCAGTCAGGCGCGGAGCGTGGCGGGGGTTCGCCGGGTTCCGCGTAGGGCGGTTAAAACATAGCAGAGCGTTGGACGCCGGAAAGGCCTGAGTCTTCCAGATGTTTTTGTTCTGAAAAGCGCGTCGACAATAACGCGCTCGTCGTTTGAAGTTCAGTCGTAGCGCTGGAGTACCATAACGCACCGCCATCACCAGCAGAGTCCAATGCCCCATGCCTGATCTATCGCGTTTCACCTCTTTGTTCGATCAGGCGCAGCGAGCCTTGCGCCTGGTTTGGGGGACATCGCGTGGCTTGTTTCTGGGGCTGGTGCTGGCAACGCTGGTGGCCGGCTTGCTGCCGGCACTGGCGGCATGGTTGGGGCAGCGGATTGTCGATGCCGTGGTGGCGGCGATGCAGTTACACGCACAACAGGGCAGTGCGCCGCTGTGGCCGGTGTTGCGTTATGTGTTGTTGGAGGCCGGGGTGTTGGCGCTGTTGTCCGGCACACAACGAGCACTGTCGGTGCAGCAGTCGCTGCTGCGGGTGCAACTGGGGCAGAAGGTCAATACGCTGATCCTGGAAAAAGCGCAGACCCTGTCACTGGTGCAGTTCGAGAACTCCGAGTTCTACGACAAACTGGTGCGTGTGCGTCGCGAGGCGTCGACCCGGCCACTGGCGCTGGTCATGAAGTCGTTGGGCTTGATTCAGAACCTGATCATGCTGATCAGTTTTGGTGTGCTGCTGGTGCACTTTTCCCCTTGGGCGCTGGTGCTGCTGGTGGTCGGTGCGTTGCCGGTGTTCTTTGCCGAGGCGCATTTTTCCGGTGACGCCTTTCGGTTGTTCACCCGCCGCGCGCCGGAGAGTCGGCAGCAGAATTACATCGAAACCTTGCTGTCCCACGAAACCTATATCAAAGAGGTCAAGCTGTTCGGCTTTGCACCGTTGCTGCTGCAACGCTACCGCGACACGTTCGCCAGGCTGTATGCCGAAGACCGGCGTTTGACGTTGCGGCGCGATGGCTGGGGTTTCGCTCTCGGTCTGCTCGGTACTGCGGCGTTTTACCTTGCCTATGCCTGGGTAGTGATCGATGCCGTACATGGCCAGATCAGCCTCGGCCAGATGACCATGTATCTGGTGCTTTTCAAACAAGGCCAAAGCGCCGTGAGCAGCAGCCTGAGTGCGATCAGCGGCCTGTACGAAGACGGCCTCTACCTGACGAGTCTTTATGAATACCTGGCCGAACCGGTGCAGTTGGATACCGGCCACCTGACGGTCGGAGCCTGCCCGGGCGATGGTTTGCGCTTCGAAAGTGTCGGCTTCCGTTATCCCGGTGCCAGTCGGCCAGCGCTGGAAAACATTGACCTGCAACTGGTGCCAGGCAAGAGCATGGCGCTGGTCGGCGAGAACGGTTCAGGCAAGACCACGCTGATCAAGTTACTGACCCGGCTCTACCGCCCTGATCAAGGGCGCATCCTGCTCGACGGCAGCGATTTGCAGGATTGGCAGGAGACCGCGTTACGTCGACGAATTGGCGTGATTTTTCAGGATTACATCCGCTACCAGTTCAGCGTCGGAGAAAACATCGGCGTCGGCGATACCTTGGCGTTCAACGACTCGCAACGATGGAAAGAGGCGGCTGCCCAAGGGATGGCGGCACCCTTTATTGAAGGACTGGACAAGGGCTATGCCACGCAATTGGGACGCTGGTTTGCCGGTGGCCAGGAGTTGTCTGGCGGGCAGTGGCAGAAGATTGCCTTGTCCCGCGCGTACATGCGCCGTGAGGCCGACATTCTGATCCTCGATGAGCCGACTTCCGCCCTTGATCCGGCGGCCGAAGCGGCGGTATTCGAGCATTTCAGCCAGCACAGCGAAGGTCGCATGACGTTGCTGATTTCCCATCGTTTTTCCAGCGTGCGCAATGCCGACCACATCATCGTCCTGCAACAAGGCCGGATTCTGGAGCAGGGTGGCCACGATCAACTGATCGCCGCGGCCGGGCATTACGCGCAACTGTTCGATTTGCAGGCTCGCGGCTACCGTTAAGTGTCCCGTCCGCTGCGCACAGTCGCAGGCCCGGCAACCCGAGGGATGGGTGGGCTTTGCATCAAGTTGTCGAGCGCCTTGCGATAATTCTGCCCGCCGAGCGCCATGCTGTTGTTGTGCGTCGCGCCCGGCACCAACAGAAGGCGCTTGGGTTGTTGCGCGGCGTTGAACAATTGCTCACTGAAACGTGGTGGCACGAACGCGTCAGCCAGACCGTGCACCACCAGCAGCGGCATGTGAATGTCGGCAATCTTGTCGATCGAATCGAATTTTTGCGACAGCAGCCAGCGTACCGGCAGTGAAGTGTTGGCCACGGAGGCGGCGACATCCGCCAGCGTGGTGAAAGTGGACTCGATCACCAGCCCACGCACAGGAAGCGCGGAATGATCGCGGGCGGCGGTCTGCCCGAGTTCTGCGGCCAGATCGATGGCCACGGCGCCACCGAGGGAATGCCCGTAGATCAGGCGTTTGGCCGGATCCGGTTGCAGCAGCTTGAAGCGCTCCCACGCCACCCGCGCATCTTCGTAAACACTGCTTTCCGATGGCAGATCACCGTGACTCTTGCCGAAACCACGGTAGTCGATGGCCAGCACTGAATAACCCGCCGCGCGCAGTTGCTCGATGCGGAACAGCTGCCCGGTGAGATTCCAGCGTACGCCGTGCAAATAAAGAATGGCTGGCGCATTGGCCCTTTCCGCCGGCCACCACCAGGCATGAATGTTTTGCCCGGCCTTGAAACTCTTCGGTTGCAGGTCGAGTTCCTGCACGCTGCCGGGCAGGCCGCGATACCAACCGGCAGTGCCCGGTTCGATGCGAAACAGCAGTTTGCGTTCGGTGTGTTCGAGTACGGCACAACTGGTCGGCACGCCGATAATCAGCGCGGCCATGCAGGCAAACGCCAAACGGCGGCGGCGCAGACGCGTCATGAAGGACAGGAACATTAAACGTTTCACCCGAGCGCAGACAAAGAACGCTTTTTACCAGATGACTTGGTCTGCGCGTGAATTTTTCGACCACCGTCCCGGCGCAACGATTACAAAATGCTGCAACGACTCACACCACCCGTAGCACGATCTTGCCGATATGGTCGCCGGCCTCCATGTGCGCGTGAGCTTGAGCCGCGTCGTTGAGTGAATAAACCTTGTCGATCATCGGCAGGCAGCGCCCGGCAGCCAGTGCTGGCCAGACGTGCTCGCGCAGTTGAGCGGCGATCTCGGCTTTTTCGGCAGCGGTGCGGGCGCGCAAGAGAGATCCGGTGATGGCCGCACGTTTGGCCATCATTGCCAGCAGATCAAAGTCGTTGGCCCGCGCGCCGCCGAGGAAGCCGAGCATGACCAGACGGCCATCCATCGCGAGGGCGCTGACGTTATCGTTGAGGTACGAGCCGCCCATGATGTCGAGGATCACATTGACGCCCTGGCCTGCGGTTTTATCGGCGATGACTTGGGCAAACTCCTTCTCGCGATAGTTGATCGGCAGGCCGCCGAGCTTGCTGATCGCTGCGCATTTCTCTGCGCTGCCGGCGGTGGCGAAGGCGTCGATGCCAAATTCACGGCAGAGCATCAGTGCGGTAGTGCCGATGCCGCTGGTGCCACCGTGAATCAGCGCGCGTTGACCACGGCTGGCGCCGCCGAGACCAATAAGGTTGGCCCACACGGTAAAGAACGTTTCCGGGATTGCCGCCGCCTGCACCCAGTCCAGACCTGCGGGAATCGGCAGGGTCTGGCCGGCCGGAACTGCGCAGTACTCGGCATAACCGCCGCCATTGGTCAGCGCGCAGACTTTGTCGCCCACGGCAAATTGGCTGACACCCGCCCCGAGTGCGACCACTTCGCCGGCGACCTCCAGTCCGGGGATCGGGTTCATGCCGGGTTTCATTGGGTATTTACCGGCACGCTGCAAGGCGTCTGGCCGGTTGATTCCGGCGGCGTGCACGCGGATCAGCACCTCGCCTTCTGCAGCAACCGGTAGCGGCACGCGTCGCGGTTGCAGGACTTGCGGGCCACCGGGTTCGCTGATTTCGATTCGGGTCATTTCATTGGGCAGGGACATATCGTTTCTCTTGGCTTGAGTTGTGTTAGTGGGAGCCTGCCGAGCAGGCAATGATTCCCTTCAATTTGCACAGCAGCGCTGCTCAATACGGGCAGGCAGCCATTTCATGGCCTGCTCCAGCAGCAACGCCACGACGATCGCGACAGCGGCAATGATGAACAACAATGCGTGATGACCGCCGCTGGCATTGAACAGCGCCGAATAGGCAAATCCGGCCAACGCCTGAAACGTGGCGAACGAAATCGTGGCACGGCTCCAGGCGATTTGCTGGCGATGGTGCTCCGGCACCAGTTCATGCACCCGCGCCAGGGCCAGCGGCACGATGCCAGGCGGAAATGAACCGAGAATCACCGCCAGCAACGCCAACGCCAGAAACGAATGGGAGATCGCCAGCAGGCCGAGGGCAAGCGCCTGCACCACCAGCACCAGACGAATGCCGGACCTTGCGCCAAGCTGATCGGCGAGAAAGCCATAACTCACCGGGCCGACAATCGCGCCCAAGCCATACATCACCCAGATCAACGCACCGATATGCGCACCGGCACCGAGTCCACGCGCCACGTAATCCACCAGAAATACCATCGCCGGTACCAGGCCGGCAGCCATAAAGGCGTATTGGGCGAACAGCAAGTACACCCCGCGCGGTGTTGGTTCTGCGGACACCGCTTCTTGTGTAACGACCGGGTGGAGGAAATCAGACGGCCAGCCAAACCAGCTCAGCGCGGTCAGCAACAGGGCCAAAGCCCCGAGGCCCAGCCACGTCGCCTGCAAACCCAGGCTCAACAGCGGCGGCACAAGCGTCCCGGAGCCGGCAATGCCGAGACCGATGCCGAGGAAGATCGCGCCACTGGCCAGCCCTTTACGCGCCGCCGGAACATGCGGCAGGACCGTCGCGGCGACCAGCACCATGATCGCGCCGCCGGCGATCCCCGACAGCAGCCGCCAGCCGAAGAACCAGCTCACCGACAAGGGAAACGCACAGGCAAAAAATGCGGCGGTGACGATCAGCATCATCAACCGCAAGGCATTTTTATTGCCGAGCTGGCGCGCTGTCGGCCGACCGAGCAGCGCGCCGATCAGGTAACCCACCAGATTGGCCGCACCGAGGTAAACCACATCATTGGCGCTAAACCACTGCGCTTCAATCAGCGAAGGAATCAACGGCGTGTAAGCGAAACGTGCCAGTCCGATGCTGACCAGGCTGGCGCACAGGCCTGCAAAGATCGGCAACCAGATACCGGTGGGACTTGGAGTGCGCATGTCAGCAATCTCGTGGAAGGTTTATGGCGCTCAGCATATCGGCTATCTTTGCTGCGTTAATGCAGCGATTAAGCGGCACGCTGATGCGTATTTGCATCGCCTGGAGACAGTATGAATTGGGATGACGCACGGGTATTTCTCGCCGTTTGCCGCGAGTCGACACTGCGCGGGGCCGCACGGATTCTGGGGGTGGATCAGGCGACCGTCGGGCGGCGGATCACGGCGCTGGAAAAGTCCCTGGGCGCGACGTTGTTTTTGCGCACCTCCGACGGCTACGCCTTGACCGCCGTCGGCGAAGCGGCGCTCAAAAGCGTGGAGAAGATGGAGCATTCGGCGCTCGAGCTGGAACGGCAGATTCAAGGCCTGGACGATCGCCTGACCGGCACGGTACGCGTCAGTACCACCGATTCGCTGGCCATCGATTTTCTGATTCCGGCGATTGCCCGTTTGCACGAGCAGCACCCGGACGTGTGCGTGCAGCTGGATGCGTCCACACAGATTCTTAGCCTGGCCAAGCGCGAGGCGGATATCGCCGTGCGCAACACCCGGCCGGACAATCCGGACCTGATCGCTCGGCGAATTGCCCGATGGCCAGTGGGGCTGTTCGCTTCTCAAGCCTATATAGACGCCAATGGCGTGCCGCAGCCGGGCACGGCATTTGAAGGGCATGATCTGGTGGTTTATCAACCGTATCTGCAAGGCAAAAAGGACCTGACGTTGGTATCGGAGCCAATGAGTCGCGGTCGTATCGTTGCCAGCCTCAGTTCCAGTTTGCTCGTTCGTCGTTCGATTGCAGCAGGGTTGGGTGTAGGAGAAATCCCTGTGTACATGGGCGAGCGCGATGGCCTGATCAGGCTTTGGCCGGAGCGCACCACGCCATTGCCCTATGAGGTATGGCTGGTAACCCACGCGGACCTGCGCCATACCGCGCGGGTGAGGGCGGTGATCGAGAAGATTGTCGATGTGTTCGCGTCGGAGAATGACTAGGCAGGAGCTGTTTTGGCAGGGCTACAACCTCTGATGAAACGGCCTACACCAGAGGCAGAATCTCCCGGCTTGTCAGCATTCTGGATGCGGCCTATCGTTTCATCAGCTCGGTGAGGTGCGCACGCTCGCACTGATGTCAATACCAGGGACGGTATCGGTTTAACCAGGAAGGTGTCGAGTTGAAAGCCAGTGAAGCGAGTCAGTACCCATACAGTGAACCATTGAACGAAATCCGGAATACACAAACCATGAGCACGATAAGCCGCGAAGAGTTCGATGCCAGGATCGAGACCATTGAGACGAGAATGGATGCTCGGATGGAAGGTGTATCGATGAGAATCGATGCGTTTCTGGCGGCTCAGGCAGAGCGGGACAAGGCCAACGGCCGGATTCAGTCAGAGATGGACAGGGCTCAAGCAGAGCGAGACAAACGTTTCGAACTGATGTCGTCTGCCATCCAGACCATTGCAGAAGAGTCGAAAGAAGCGATCAAACAAGCGAGTACCACGAAAGCCAACGTCTGGGCAGCGACTGCCGTTCAATTGGTAGGGCTCGTTGCGATCGTCGTCGGTGCCTGTTATGCCAATCAAGCCAACATGTATGCAGCGATCCAGACCACGTTGGCGGCGATTCAGGCGGGCAAGGAGTTCACCGTCCCAATGCCCCCGACGCTGCCATGGCTCAACCCGCCACAATAAAAACGGCCTTCATCGGAAGGCCGTTTTTGTGGGCATAGAAACTCCACATCATGGCATCTGCGGCAACTCCTGCGGCCGCAAGTCGAACACCAACACCTCGGCATCGACACCGTTGCTCAAGGTCAGCAACTGTTCCTCGCGAACCCGCACGCCGTCGCCTTCACGCAGTTGCTGGCCATTGAGTTCGACACTGCCGCGCGCCACATGCACATAGGCATAGCGGTTGGCCGCCAGTTCCAGCGTGGCGCTTTCCTTGCCGTCGAACAGCCCGGCGAAGACCCGTGCATCCTGGCGCACTTTCAGTGAACCGTCGTGGCCGTCCGGCGAAATGATCAATTGCAGACGACCGCGTTTTTTCCCGGCGCTGAAATGTTCCTGTTGATAGCGCGGTTTGGCGCCGCTGACTTCTGGCACGATCCAGATCTGCAGGAAGTGCACCGGTTTGGTCGCCGAATGATTGAACTCGCTGTGCGCCACACCGCTGCCGGCGCTCATCAGTTGCACGTCACCCGGGCGGATAACCGAGCCGGTGCCCAACGTGTCCTTGTGTTCCAGCGCACCTTCCAGCACATAGGAAAAGATCTCCATGTCGCGATGCGGGTGCTGGCCGAAACCTTTACCGGCAGCAACGCGGTCGTCGTTGATCACCAGCAGGTCGGAAAAACCCTGTTCGCGAGGGTCGCGATAGCTGGCGAAGGAAAAAGTGTGAAAGGACTTCAACCAGCCATGATTGGCGAGGCCACGATCGGAGGCTTTGCGAAGGGTCAGCATGATGAAATCTCCTTGCGGGACGTGAATTCGTCCGAGTGAGGAGAAGGTTACTGGTTACTGTTCAGTGCAATAAGTAGATGGAAATTGAAAGACTGTCCTGATCAGGTTGACAGTTGTGCGACGCGCTTCGCATAAACTTTTGCGCCCCGAATGTCGTACTTGTCCATAATGTCTGGCCTGTCTCATGTCTCCTTGATTTAAGTGATGTCTTCCCATGAAAACCGTGGCAATGGTGCTGTTTCCCGACTTTCTCCTGCTCGACATGGCCGGGCCATTGGAGGTTTTTTCGGTTGCCAACCGCTACCTGAAAGCCGAAGCGCATTATCAATTGATCACGCTTGGCACTGAACGTGGCCCGCTGCGGGCATCCAATGGCGTGTTGGTACATGCTGATCGGGCCATTGATGATGCCGATACAGAGCGTTATGACTTGCTGCTGGTGCCGGGAGGCCCCGGTGCCTACAACCAGCAGTTTCCGGCGCTGTTCGCCTGGCTCAAGGGCGCTGTTCAGCGCGTCGATCATTACGGTTCGATCTGCACCGGCGCCTTTGTACTGGGCCATGCCGGATTGCTGGACGGTTATCGGGTGACCACCCACTGGAACTACACCGAACGGCTGATCAAGGGCTTTCCGAGAGCCCATGTCACCACGGATCAGATCTATGTCGAAGATCGCAATCTGATCACCTCGGGCGGTGTCACGGCCGGGATCGATATGGCGCTCGCCGTCATCGCCCGCGATCACGGCAAAAAACTTGCCCAGGATGTGGCCAAAGTCCTGCTGGTGGTGATGAAGCGGCAGGGCGGGCAGGCGCAGTTCAGTCCGCTGATGGCCGCTGTGGCTCCGCAAGAAACACCGATCACCCGCGCGCAAAGCTACGTGCTGGAGCATCTCGACGAAGCGTTCACGGTCGAGCGCATGGCCGCCATCGCCAACATGAGTGCGCGGCACTTTGCACGGGTGTTCGCCCGTGACATCAGCATGACGCCGATGGAGTTTCTGCAAAGTGCGCGCATCGACTGCGCGCGCAATCTGCTGGAAACCAGCGATCTGCCGCTTAAAACCGTGGCTTACAAAAGTGGCTTCGGCAGTGTGCGGCACATGCGTTCGCTGTTCGCTGAAAAGCTCGGCCTGACCCCTGCGCAATACCGCGAACAGTTCAGCTAGAGCGCTTGTGTCCGTCTGGCGCACCCGGATGTCCGTACTGCGCCTCGTGTAGCGGTTGTCGCGTCATCTGAGGCTGCCAAGATAGTTGGCATGGATAGCCTCAACGATTTGAACACGGCGTCGGTGCTGCATTTCGGCCCTTACGCCTTCCACCTGCGGCAACGGCTGATACTCGATGGAGATCGACCCTTGCGCATGGGCGGTCGCGCGCTGGACATTCTGCAAGTGCTGGTCGAGCGTGCCGGTCGAGTGGTCAGAAAGGAGCTATTGATCGCTCTGGTATGGCCAACGTCGGTGGTCGAGGAGATCAACCTGCGCGTGCACATCGCTGCGCTCCGGCGAGCCTTGGGTGACGGCGAAAATGGTCAGCGTTACATCGTTAACGTGCCGCAATGCGGTTACAGTTTTATCGCCCCGGTGCGTTGCGACAGCGCCGCGCAAGTGGCCTTCGAGGGCTTGCAGACACCCCAGCATAATTTGCCGGCTCGACTGACCTCGGTCACCGGTCGTGACTCGCTGGTTGGCGGGTTGGTGCGACAAATGCCGCTGTGTCGGCTGATGACCATCACCGGAGCGCCGGGCGTAGGCAAGTCCACCGTGGCGCTGCGGGTCGCGGAACTGCTTTTGCAGTACTACAGAGACGGTGTGTGGCAAGTAGATCTGAGTTTGATCGACGACGACACGCCGCTGCTCGACCATGTGCTGCGCACCCTGGAGAGTGATTTGACCGGGCTGTCGACCCGCCATGCGTTGCTGCTGCTGGATAACTGTGACCAGCGCCGCGACGCTTGCAGAGCAGCGGTTGAAACGTTGCTCGAAGCTGCGCCTCGTCTGTCGATACTCGCCACCAGTCGTGAGGCCTTGCAGGTCAGTCTGGAAACCCTGCAGCGTGTGCCACCGCTGGCCATCCCGAAACGCTCGGCGACCGATTGCATCACTGAAGCCATGGGCCATTCTGCGGTGCAGTTGTTCGTCAGTCGTGCCCGGGCGCGACAGCATGATTTCAGCCTGCGTGAGCAGGACGTCAAAGTCGTGGTCGAGATCTGTCGGCAACTCGACGGTTTACCGCTGGCAATTGAACTGGCCGCGGCGCAGATCGATGCACTGGCGTTGCTAGGCTTGCAGGCGCAAATGGCCCACGGCCTGCAAGTGCTCAGCCATGGTCGGCGCACTGCTGTGCCCCGGCATCAATCGATGCAAGCGGCATTCGACTGGAGCTATCAGCGCTTGAGTGAGCAGGAACAACGCGTGCTGCGGCGCTTATCGGTGTTCAAACTTACATTTACGCTGGAGGCTGCGTTGGCGGTGATCAGTTGCCCGCAACTGGCGGTGTCGGAGCTTGCCGCGATCATCGAAGGCCTGGCGCAGAAGTCTTGGCTGTCACTGGAACGCGGCGCCAGTACGGGCCGGTACCGGATGCTCAATACCACCCGATGCTATGCCCGCAAGCAACTTGAGCGCAGCGGTGAGGGAGTTGATCTTCAACGCCGGCATGCCCGTTACATCAAGCGGATGCGTCTGGCCTCAGGCGTGCACGCCCTCGCGTAATTCGTCGATCAGCAAGCGCACCTTGCGCAGGTCCGGGGTCGCGTAGCCTTCGGTGAAGCGTTGATAGATCGGAGTGAGCAAATCCAGCGCCTCGCGACAGCGCGACTGGCGCTGCCAGAGTTGCGCCAGTGACGTGGCGCTGCGCAGTTCCCAGGCGAGCGCGCCTTGGGTGCGAGCGATGGCCAGGGATTGTTGCAGGAGTGCTTCGGCCTCCTTGAGGGCCTCTTCGCGAGCAGGCTCGCTCCCACATGGCGTCTGAGTACACCCAAAATCCCTGTGGGAGCGAGCCTGCTCGCGAAGGGGCCCGTCCAGACAACCCGGATCGTCACTCAATAACGCATCTGCCCGAGCCCGCAGAATCTCCGCCGTGCTCCACCCGGCATCACCACTCAACGCCCGCTCAAACAGCGCGTCATCCATAAAGCGGCCATCCAGCGTCACCATGATTTCCCTGATCAGCCCGCTGCTGTCCGTCGGCACCGGTGCCTTGGCTTGCGCGTCAATCACCTGCGCGTAGTGCCGCGCCCAAGTGTTGAACAGCAGCACCGAATGTTTCTGCGACTGCTCGAGCAGCAACTGCAACAGCGCCCGGGCGTTCTGCTGATCGCCGTTGTAATGAGCAATCAGGCAACTCGCCAGCGCGAGGGTGTAGCAAATCGAGGTGCCATGGTCGATCTGAACGGCGATGTCGAGGGCCTGCCGCGCCGTGCGCCAGGCTTGTTCCGGCAGACCTTGCATCCATAAAACCCGTGCCAGCACCGTCAGCGACGCGACGCTCTGGTCGTACTGCACGCCAAAACCGTGAGTGAAACGATTGACATGGCCGCTGTGCGCCATGCGCTGGAGGACCTGTTCGGCGTGAATGCGCGCCTGCAATTGGTCGCCGGCATAATGCAGGGCCAATACGCGCAAGCGGTGGGTACTCAGTGACAACAGCGGGTCGCCGTGCAGGCCGAGGCGGTCGAACTGTTCACTCTGGGCCAGCGCCATGCGGTAGTGCCCGCAACTGAGGTTGACTGCCATGTGCCCGGACACCGCGCGCAACTGCCCGGCAACGTCGTCGTGCTCATTGGCCAACTGGCGAGCTTCGGTGAAAGCTTCGATGGTTTCCGCCGTGCCACCCCACGTGTGATAGCAGGCACTGCCAAGGGCCAGTTTGAGGGCGACTTTCAGGCGCGGGCAGGGTTCGCCGAGTTCATCAAACAGGCTCAGCGCCCGGCGCACATAGGCGCCGTACTCCTTGAGCAGCGACAACTCCTGCCACAAGGGTGCCGACGCCGCCGTCAGCCGAATCCCCAAACCACCAGGGCCGACACCGTTAAGGCTCCAATCCAGCGCTGCGCGCAAATCTTCCAGCCCTCGGGCGTAGCGATCGATCCATAACAATGTCGGCGTGCTTTCCCAATCGTTCTGCGCCTGCTGCATCAACGCCAGACAGCGTTCGGCATGCCGTTCGCGGGTTTCTTCGCATTCGGCAGCGTGATCGAGTTTTTCCAGCGCGTAACGCCGGGTGGTGTCGAGCAAGCGGTAGAACACGTCCTCGTCACCGACCTCGACGGCGAGCAGGGATTTGGCCACCAGTTGCGTGATCGACACAAACACCACACCGGGGTCGATCTGTTGGCCGACGATAACGGCCGCCGCGGATTCCAGGGTGAACCCCCCGCGAAACACACCCAAACGGCGCAGGCAGGTTTGCTCGCAAGGGGCGAGCAGATTGAAACTCCAGTCCAGCGTGGCGCGCAGAGTGAGGTGGCGCTCCAGACTGGTTTGATTGCCCGCTGCCAGCGGCGGCAAACGGCCCTGCAATTGGCTCAGCAGACCGTCCAGTCCGAGTTCGGCGACCTGCGCGGCCGCCAGTTCCAATGCCAGTGGAATGCCGTCGAGCCGATGGCAGATCTCGATTGCCTGCGGCAACTGGCTATCGCTCAGTTCGAAGCTTTCCTGCGCGGCCGTCGCTCGTTCGACGAACAATTGCAGCGCCGAAAAATTCAACGTTCGCTCACGATCCAGCGTCGTTGTCATCGGCGGGTATTCGAGGGAGTCCAGACGCTGCACGTATTCGCCTTCAGCCCGCAGACTTTCGCGGCTGGTGGCGAGGATATGCACGTGCGGCGCCCCGCGCAGAATGCTTTCACTGAGCGCCGCAACGGCATCAATCAAATGTTCGCAGTTGTCGAGCAGCAACAGCATCTGCCGCTGTTGCAGGCCCTTGACCAGCGCTGTCTGCGGGTCGCCTTCGAGAAGTGCCAGATCAAGCAGGGCGGCCAGGTGTGAACAGATCAGCCGGGGATCGCTCAGCGGTGCCAGATCCACCAGACGAATGCCGTCGCGATAGTGCCCGATCAATTGCTCGGCTACCCGCAGGGCCACGGTGGTCTTGCCGATCCCGCCGGGGCCGACCAGAGTGATGCAGCGTTGGCGCGGCAACTGCGTCATCAAGCTGTCGACCAGCGGTTGGCGGCCAATCATCCGCGTGCGCCGCAAGGGCAAATTGTGCCGACCGCCAACATCGCCCACAGGACGCTCCTCCATGGATTCCAGCAACACCGGCGCGACAAAACTGTAACCGCGTTGCGCCACGGTGATGATGTAGCGCTGGCCGGCCTGACCGTCACCGAGCGCCTTGCGCAGCGCTGCCATGTGCACACGCAGGTTGATGTCTTCAACGACACTGTCAGGCCAGACCCCGGCCATCAATTGCTGCTTGCTCACCACTTCGCCGGCGTGGGCCAGCAGAATCAGGAGAATGTCCATCGCCCGTCGGCCCAGGCGTAACGGCTGCTCGCCTTCGAGCACCCGCCGTTGTCCGGGATGAATCCGATAGGGGCCAAAACCGAGGGCCTGATTCGGCGAAAGACTCAACAGCTCACTCCTGCGGTGCAGCGACGGACAGAGCGGAGTAGTGCCGGGCGCGTGCGCAGGCCTTCTATTCCGGGGTGTCCCGGCATAATCCTCAGGTTTGAGCGTCAGTGCAACGGGGGCCGCGATCAAAACACGGCGGGCTGTGAACGGTGAGTCTTGGGTTCACGCATGATCTGGCAGCGCCAGGCAAACGGATTGATGCCTTCGCTGCGGGTGAACATATGGCAAAAATGCGCCTGATCGCAGAATCCGCATTCCAGGCTGATTTGCGTCAGGCTCAGGTCAGTGTGCTGGATCAGCAGCTTGGCCCGCGCCAGGCGCTGGGTACGAATCCAGTCCTGCGGCGACAATCCGGTGCTGCATTTGAAGGCGCGGGAAAAATGGCTGCGCGACAGCGAACAGGCGCGGGCCAGTTCGGTTACTTCCAGGCTTTCGCCGAGGCGTTCGAGGATCAATTGTTTGACGTGGCGTTCGCGCTGCGGGCTGAGCCCGCCGATCGCGGTCTTGCGCGGTTCGCTGGCTGGGGCGAGGGCGACGCTGTGCTGTAAATGAGCCATGGCCAAAGTCCGTGTCGATGGGGAATGCACGGTCGGCGCATCCCCTCAGATCAAAAAACAACGCTGCGCAGAGGGCTTCATTGTTGGGCGAGGGCGGGGGGCTGACGAGTTAATCGTTGTTAATTTCGCGCTGTAGCGGCGATCACAGGCCGGTTGATCGCGTAAAGTGCGCAGCACTGGCGTCTGACTGGCTAAAAGGAATCCGTGCCCATGAACCGTAATGATCTGCGTCGCGTCGACATGAACCTGCTGGTGATTTTCGAAGCGCTGATGTTCGAAAAGAACCTGACCCGCGTCGCCGAAAAGCTGTTCATGGGGCAACCGGCTGTTAGCGCTGCGTTGGGGCGTTTGCGCGATCTGTTCGACGATCCGTTACTGCTGCGTAACGGTCGCGGCATGGAGCCGACCGCGCGGGCACTGGCGATTCTCAAAGAGCTGCAACCGGCGATGGATGTGATTTCCGGTGCGGTCAGTCGGGCCAAGGAGTTCGAACCGGCGAGCAGTTGCGAGGTGTTTCGCATCGGTTTGTCGGACGACGCCGAGTTCGGTCTGTTTCCACCGTTGCTGCGTCAGCTTCAGCAAGAGGCGCCGGGGATTGTCGTGGTGGTACGCCGCGCCAATTACTTGTTGATGCCGGCACTGTTGGCCTCTGGAGAAATCTCCGTCGGTGTCAGTTACACCACGGAGTTGCCGGCCAACGCCAAGCGCAAAAAACTGCGCGACATTCCCTGCAAGGTTCTGCGCGGCGACGACCGTCCGGGGCCGCTGACGCTCGACGAATACTGCGAGCGCCCGCATGCGATGGTGTCGTTCTCCGGCGACTTGAGCGGCAACATCGACATGGACCTGGCCAAGGTCGGACGCAGCCGCCGCGTCGTTCTCGGCGTGCCGCAATTCAGCGGCTTGCGCGCCTTGCTGGCCGGCACCGAGATGATCGCCACCGTGCCGGATTACGCCGCCTGCGCGTTGGTTGAAGGTTGTGCCTTGCGTGCCGAAGATCCGCCATTCCCGATTGAGGCAGCGCAATTGTCGATGGCGTGGAGCGGGGTGCATGACAACGATCCGGCGGAGAAATGGTTGCGCGCGCGGATCAGCCAGTTCATGGCGGCGCCGCTGGATATTCCAGCGGTTTAAATCCCTGCGCATATCTCACAAACAACACCAATCCCCTGTAGGAGTGAGCCTGCTCGCGATGGCGTCGTGTCAGCCAAAATCTATGTCAGTGGAATACCACTATCGAGAGCAGGCTCACTCCTACAGGGATCGGGTGTGAACCTCGAGCTGTCGGTGGGTTAAACATCGCCGTTTAAGCAACACCCTCAGACACTCTTTCAGGCTACGCAACCTTGCGCCTTTGCCTACAGCTACGCCAGAATCCGCCGGCTTGTGCGCTTGTGGTCCGGTCTCTATCGTTTGGTGGTCGCTGAAAACTCAGCGATCGGGTTTAGCGACTCGGACCAAAAAAAGTGCATCAGCGCTCCATGCTTCGTTGCAGGCTATCGTCTGCACTTCGCTATGGCGGCTGTATGCGGGAGACCTTCGGGTCTACCGGGTTGCCTTTTTACCGGTTCGCTAACCTGCATACGGTCGCCACCCATCCTGTTTAGCGACAGGACGTGGTGATCCCGGTTCTAAAAAGGAGATTCACCATGTTCAAAGTCACACCCAACCCGCCCGACATCGACCCCACATCCCCCTACGAATCCATCGATTCCCGAAAACTCCACGAAGCCGCCGACCGCGCGCTCGACCATTACCTCCTTCCACCCGGCTCCACGCCACCGCCACGCAGAACCCGTGGTATGTACGCGGTAACTGCCGACACCAAAAATGAAGAACTGCTGACTGACGCCAGCGAAACACTCGCCTCGGCCAAGACCATTGCCCAGGACGTCGCCCACCTGTTGCCCGCGCCGCAGCGCCGGGCGTTGTTGGGGATTGCGCAGTTGATCATGCTCGGTGAGCTGGCGGTGAACCGGGTGCTGGATAACCTCGAGCCACCGGCCTAAGCACACCCCCTGTGGGAGCGAGCTTGCTCGCGAAAGCGGTGTTTCATTCAAAACATTTGTTGACTGCCCCGACGCCTTCGCGAGCAGGCTCGCTCCCACATTGGCTCGGTGCGATCCATAGATTTTCGGTGGTTTAAACATCGATGTTTAAGCAACACCCACAGACACTCTTTCAGGCTACGCAACCTTGCGCCTTTGCCTACAGCTACGCCAGAATCCGCCGGCTTGTGCGCTTGTGGTCGGGTCTTTATCGTTTGGTGGTCGCTGAATAGTTCAGCGATCGGGTTTAGCGACCCGAATTGGATACAGGCGCACAGTGCACCCTACGTCTTTGCAGATTGTCTTATTGCAATTGATGTTATGGCGGCTGCGCGCGGGAGGCCTTCGGGTCTGCCGGGTTCCTGTTCCTCCCGGTTCGCTAACCTGCGTGCAGCTGCCACCATTATTTGTTTAGCGACAGGTCATGGTGGTTAACCTAGGACAGGAGATTCACCATGTTCAAAGTCACACCCAACCCGCCCGACATCGACCCCACATCCCCCTACGAATCCATCGATTCCCGAAAACTCCACGAAGCCGCCGACCGCGCCCTCGACCACTACCTCCTGCCACCCGGCTCCACGCCACCTCCACGCAGAACTCGCGGCATGTACGCGGTAACTGCCGACACCAAAGCCGAGGAACTGCTGACTGACGCCAGCGAAACACTCGCCTCGGCCAAGACCATCGCCCAGGACGTCGCCCATCTGTTGCCCGCACCGCAGCGCCGGGCGTTGTTGGGAATTGCGCAGTTGATCATGCTCGGTGAGCTGGCAGTGAATCGGGTGCTGGATAACCTCGAACCACCGGCCTAAGCACACCCCCTGTGGGAGCGAGCCTGCTCGCGAAAGCGGTGTGTCATTCAAAGTATTTATAACTGACCCGACGCCTTCGCGAGCAGGCTCGCTCCCACAGTGTTCTGCGGTGTTTCAAAAATCCTGGCACGCCGTGGAACTGAGCACACCCATCCAATTTCCTCCCACCCAACCCCGGCATGATTCACCCAATAATTATTCACGGGTGAGTCCATGCACGTTTCTCAACGGGATGAACAGGCACGCGACATCGGTTTGCTGTTCCTGCGGGTCAGCGGCGGATTGTTTCTGCTGTGGGTCCACGGCTTGCCCAAGCTGCTGGATTTCACCGCGCAACTGCAACTGATCGAAGACCCGTTCCACCTCGGTTCTCACCTCACCTTGATCCTGGCGATCTTCGCCGAAGTCCTCTGTCCACTACTGATCGTCGCCGGGTTACTGGCGCGATTGGCCTGCGTGCCTATTCTCTTTGTGCTGCTGGTGGCGTTGCTGGTCGTGCATCCGCAATGGAGTGTGGCCGAAGGGCAGTTCGGCTGGTTGCTGCTGATCCTGTTTACCACCGTGTTGATCGCCGGGCCGGGACGGCTGGCGATTTCTGTTCGTTTGCCCGGAGTGTTGCGTTATGCCTGAAGTCCTCAATCCACAGTCACCGGGGGCCGATGAGACGGTCACATTGATCATCAAGCACCGGGTCAAGGCCGGTTTCGAGTCGGCATATGAAGCCTGGCTGCGCAATATCGTCCGTGTAGCGGGGCAGCGTGAGGGGCATTTGGGTGTGGACGTGGTGCGCGGCAAGCGCGGGCGTCTCGATTTTTACACTTGCGTGCTGCGTTTCAGCTCCACTGAAGCGATGCAGGGGTGGCTGGAGTCGTCGCAGCGTCAGGCGCTGGTCGCCGAAGCCGCGCCGATGCTGGCTGATGGCGATCAGACTGAAGTCGCGCCGATCAAGGAATTCTGGTTTACACCACTGGCCGATGCCGCTTCGCCGCCGCCGCGCTGGAAGCAGGCTGTGGTCACGCTGCTGGTGATTCTGCCGCACACCTTGCTCGTGCCGTTGATCTGGGGGCCGTTGCTGGCGTTGCATCCGCTTCTTTCCAACTACGTGGTCGCCACGTTCCTGATCACCCTGACCATCGTTCTGTCGGTGGTGTACGTGGTGATGCCGCCGGTCACCCGTTTGTTTACGCCGTGGCTCGAAGCCAGCCAGGCCCATGAACACCTCGATTCCCAAGAAACCTCGCCACGCTGAGCGCGCGGGGTTCGCTCCTTTTCACTTTGCTTGAGGAACTGCGATGAGCGCCGATCTGATTTTATTCAATGGCCAGTTTCACACCGTTGACCGCACCAAACCGCTGGCCAGTGCCGTGGCGATCACTGACGGCCGCTTCGTCGTCGTCGGCAACGACAACCAGGCCATGGCCCTGCGCGGGCCGAACACGCAAGTGGTCGATATGCACGGCCGCTGCGTCATCCCCGGCCTCAACGACTCGCACTTGCACCTGATCCGTGGCGGTTTGAACTACAACCTCGAACTGCGCTGGGAAGGCGTGCCGTCGCTGGCCGACGCGCTGCGCATGCTCAAGGATCAGGCTGACCGCACGCCGACCCCGCAATGGGTGCGCGTGGTCGGTGGCTGGAACGAATTCCAGTTCGCTGAAAAACGCATGCCAACCCTCGAAGAAATCAACCAGGCCGCACCGGACACCCCGGTGTTCATCCTGCATTTGTACGACCGCGCGCTGCTCAACCGCGCCGCGCTGCGCGTGGCCGGTTACACCCGCGACACGCCAAACCCGCCGGGTGGCGAGATCGTCCGCGACAGCAACGGCAACCCGACCGGCATGCTGGTTGCGCGACCGAACGCGATGATCCTCTACTCGACGCTGGCCAAGGGGCCGAAGCTGCCGCTGGAATATCAGGTGAACTCGACCCGTCAGTTCATGCGCGAACTCAATCGCCTCGGCCTGACCAGTGCGATCGATGCCGGCGGCGGTTTCCAGAACTACCCGGACGATTATCAGGTGATCGAACAACTGGCCAAAGACGACCAGTTGACCGTGCGCATCGCCTACAACCTGTTCACCCAGAAGCCGAAAGAAGAGCTGAGCGATTTCCAGAACTGGACCGGCAGCGTCAAGTTGCATCAGGGCGACGACTTCCTGCGTCACAACGGCGCCGGCGAAATGCTGGTGTTCTCGGCAGCGGATTTCGAAGACTTCCTCGAACCGCGCCCGGACCTGCCGCAAACCATGGAAGAAGAGCTGGAGCCGGTGGTGCGCCACTTGGTCGAGCAACGCTGGCCGTTCCGTTTGCACGCGACTTACAACGAATCGATCAGCCGCATGCTCGACGTGTTCGAGAAGGTCAATCGCGACATTCCGTTCAACGGCTTGCCGTGGTTCTTCGACCACGCCGAAACCATCACCCCGCAAAACATCGAGCGGGTGAAAGCGCTGGGCGGCGGCATCGCGATTCAGGATCGCATGGCGTTCCAGGGTGAGTACTTTGTCGACCGCTACGGCAAGCAAGCCGCCGAGGCCACACCGCCAATCAAGCGCATGCTCGCCGAAGGCGTACCGGTCGGCGCCGGCACCGATGCGACGCGGGTGTCCAGCTACAACCCGTGGACTTCGCTGTACTGGATGGTCAGCGGTCGCACCGTCGGTGGTCTGGCGCTGTACGAAGAAGGTCTGCCGCGCACCACCGCACTGGAACTGTTCACTCATGGTAGTGCCTGGTTCTCCTCTGAGCAGGGCAAGAAGGGCCAGATCAAGGTCGGGCAACTGGCGGATCTGGCGGCGCTGAGCGCGGACTTCTTCCATGTCGAGGAAGAAACGATCAAGTGGATCGAATCGGTCATGACTGTGGTCGGCGGCAAGATTGTTTATGCCGCTGGCGACTTCGAAGACCTCGGCCCGCGTTCGATTCCAGTACTGCCGGACTGGTCGCCGGTGGTGAAAGTCCCTGGCCACTGGCGCCCGAACTCGCCATTGCAGGCGCAGGTGCACCAGTGCAGCGGGCCGTGCGCGGTGCACACCCACAGCCATGAAAAGGCGCGGATGTCGAATGCGCCGGTCAGCGACTTCGCCGGCTTCTGGGGCGCGTTTGGCTGTTCCTGCTTCGCTTTCTGATTTCCCCTAAAGCGCTGGCCATCCGGTCGGCGCTTCACGCTTCATCCATCCGTCCATCAGGAGTTTCCCCATGAGCGTTCCTTACACACGTCTGAACAAAGATGACGCGGTTGTACTGCTGGTCGATCACCAGACCGGCCTGATCTCGCTGGTCCAGGATTTCACTCCAAACGAATTCAAGAACAACGTGCTGGCGCTGGGCGACATCGCCAAGTTCTTCAAACTGCCGACCATCCTGACCACCAGTTTTGACGCAGGTCCCAACGGCCCGATCGTGCCTGAATTGCGCGAGCAGTTTCCGGATGCGCCGTTCATTCAGCGCCCGGGGCAGATCAATGCCTGGGACAACGAAGATTTCGTTAAAGCAATCAAGGCTACCGGGCGCAAGCAACTGATCATTGCGGGTGTGGTGACTGACGTTTGCGTGGCGTTCCCGACCTTGTCGGCTATTGCTGAAGGTTATGAAGTGTTTGTGGTGACTGACTCGTCGGGCACTTTCAACACCACCGTGCAGCAGGCGGCGTGGGCGCGGATGTCGGCTGCGGGTGCACACTTGCTGAACTGGTTCTCGGTGGCGTGCGAACTGCAGGGTGACTGGCGCAATGATATGGAAGGTCTGGCGCATCTGTTGTCGGAGCGTCTGCCTAACTACCGCAACCTGATCAACAGCTATACCAAGTTCACTGCCAAGTAATTCGGTGTGAGTTTGAAAAGCCCCTCACCCTAGCCCTCTCCCAGAGGGAGAGGGGACTGACCGAGGGGATCTTTCGAGGTACGCCGACGTGCGATACCGAGCCGAACTTCAGTTTTGAACAGCTTGAAGATCGGCTCCCTTTCCCTTCGAGGTCTTGGGGAGAGGGGCTGACCGAGGGGGTTCTTTCGGGATACACCGACCTGGGGAAATCGAGCCGAACTCTGGACTTGAAGCACACGGAGATCGGCTCCCTTTCCCCCTCGCCCCCTTGGGGGAGAGGGCTGGGGTGAGGGGGAGGCTTTTGATCTTGATCTTGCCGCTTCAACGCTTCTGCAACCAACCCAAAAACCCACCTTTCCTCACCGCCACCGGTTTGGCCATCAACGCGAGGCGACTGTTCTGCTGACGCACCGCCTGCAACTTGTTCAACGCCCGACCCACCTCCGTGCGCTGTTCCATGCACTGACGAGTGAGGTTCTTGTCGAGACGATAAATGATGCTCGAGGTCAACGCCGTGAACGTCGCCTGCGACGGCGTATCGGCCAGAATGCTCTGTTCACCCATGACCTCACTCGGCCCCATCCGCCCGGCCTCGACCTTGCTGTCACCGTCCGCCACGGTCGCACTGACCACCCCGGTGGCAATCACAAACAGACTGTCCGGCACCTCATCCAGATCCAGCACCACTTGGCCCGCCGTGTACTGCTGCGCGACCATCGATTCCGCCAGCCGATCACGCTCTTCACTGCTCAGCGAGCGGAAGATTTTCACCTCATCGAGCAACGCGCGGGCGCGGGTCGAGGGTTCGATCACGCCATCCGGATGCCGCGAAATCCCTGCCGCTTCCAAATGACGGTGGGCGAGGTCGAACAGTTGATTGCGCACTTCGCTTTTTTTGCCCAGCTCTGCGATGAAGCCGCTGGCGACGTATTCCGACATGGTTTCGCCGGCCTCTTTCAACACGGCTTTTGGCGCTGGCGTCAGCAACAGCGAACTGCTGCCCTGCAAGGTGCGATCAAGCGCATCGAGTACCCGACGCGGGCGGATGTGATTCGGCACCTGAATGCTGATCGACACGCCGTGCATGTTGTTCGGGCGGCTGAGGTTGACGATTTTCGCCTTGGCCGCCACCGAGTTTGGCACCACGGCCATGGTCCCGGCGCTGGTCAGCAGGTGCGTGGCGCGCCAATCGATGTCGAAGACCTTGCCTTCGACGCCGTCGATCACCACGAAATCATCCACCTGATAGGGCTTTGTGGTGTTGAGCACAATCCCGGAAAACACATCGGCCAAGGTGCTTTGCAGCGCCAGACCGACAACGATGGCCACCACACCGGACGTCGCCAGCAAGCCCTTTACCGGCAGCTCCAGCACGTAACCGGCTGCGGCGACAGTAGCGACCAGAAACACCAGTGCGCCGATCACGTCCTGCAGCAAGCGACCGCTGTGACCGATACGGCGCATCAGCGCCAGCCCGATCACTTCGGTCAACACCCGCGCAGCGTACAGCCACCAGAGAATCCCCAATGCCGTTGCGCCCAGTTGTGCGACCCGGTCATCGACGAACACCGGCGCTTGCAACGGACTGACACCGGCGTTGATCACCAGCGCGGTGAACGCCAGAAACAGCGCCAGCCGCACACCCACTTTCGGCGCACGATGCGTGAAGGGCGTGAAGTGCCAGAGCATGGCGTCGAGCAGCAGCAGGGCGGCGCTCCAGGACAGCAGGTGGGTGTAGAAAAATGTCATGACCTTGGCTCCGCGGTGTCTGCAAGTGAAAAGATCGCAGCCTGCGGCAGCTCCTACAGGAGAACGTATTCCAATGTAGGAGCTGCCGCAGGCTGCGATCTTTTGCTGTTATGGATTCAGATGAGTCTTCAGCTCTGCCGCCGCCTGACGCACGGCCGCTTTCACCTCAGGAATCTGACTCAGCGGATTGAGCAGGCCAAAGTCATGAATCATCCCGTTGTAACGCACCGAGGTCACCGCCACGCCGGCCGCATCGAGGTGCCGCGCATAACCTTCGCCTTCGTCACGCAGCACGTCGAATTCGGCGGTCTGCACCAGTGCGGCAGGCAAACCCTTGAGCTGTTCGGCGCTGGCGTTGAGCGGCGAGGCGTGGATCTGCGCACGTTCGGCCGGGTTGGTGGTGTAGTTGTCCCAGAACCACTGCATCATGCCCTTGGTGAGGAAGTGACCCTCAGCAAATTGCTGGTACGAACCGTCGTCGAACTGCGCGTTGGTCACCGGCCACATCAGCAGCTGGAAGCGCAGCGCCGGGGCTTTCTGTTCCTTGGCCATCAACGCGACGACCGCCGCCATGTTGCCGCCGACGCTGTTGCCCGCTACCGCCAGACGCTTGCCGTCGACACCGATGTCCTTGCCGTGCTCGGCTACCCATTTGGTCGCGGCGTAGGCCTGGTTGATTGCGGTCGGGTACTGCGCTTCCGGCGACGGCGTGTAATCGACGTACACCGCGACCGCGCCCGAGCCGACTACCAAGTCGCGAATCAAGCGTTGGTGGGTCGGGAAATCACCGAGCACCCAGCCACCGCCGTGGAAGAACATGAACACCGGCAACTCGCCTTTGACCTTGGCCGGCCGCACCACTTTCAGGTTGATCGTCTGGCCGTCGACCTTGATCGCCTTGTCGCTGACTTCAACGCCCGACAGATCCACGTTCACCGAAGCCTGGGCGCCGGTCAGCACCGCACGGGCGTCTTTCGGGCTCAGTTGCTCCAGTGGTTTGCCACCGCCGGCGGCGAGGGCGTTGAGGAAGGCCTGGGTGTTGTGTTCGACACCGCTGCTTTCGGCGGCGAAGGCATTGCCGATGGACAGGGCGAGGAGGGACGCGGTGAGGGTTTTCTTGACGATGTTCATGGTGGAAATCCTTTTGAATGTTTTTGAATTTTTATGCCTGGGTTGCGGGCTGCTGTGGCGCTGGGCTTCAGGCCTCAGCAACACCGTGAGCACAGATTAATGAGCTGCCGAAAAGTGAAAAAGCGGCTATAAAGCGTTTAACTGTCCACCAGAGAGTGACAATGAACCCGTTCGAAGACATGCGTATTTTTTGCCAGGTCATGGACTCCGGCAGCTTCACCTCAGCGGCCGATCAATTAGGCCTGTCCAAGCAGTTCGTCAGCCGACGCTTGATGCAACTGGAGGAGCGTCTTGGCGTGCGGTTGTTGAATCGCTCCACCCGGCGTCTGGACGTGACGCCGCTGGGGCAGAGTTACTACGAATCGGCATTGCGCCTGCTCGGCGAAGTCGAACAGGTGGAGCAGGGCATCGCCGGGCAAACCGCCGAGCCACGCGGGACGATTCGCTTGAGTGCGCCGCTGTCGTTTGCCGTTGCGCATCTGGGCTGTCTGTTGCCTCTGTTCTTGCAGCGTTATCGGGAGGTCACGGTCGAGGTGGACTTGAGTGACCGCCCGGTGGATTTGCTCGGTGAGGGCTACGATCTGGCGCTGCGCATTGGCGTGCTGGAAGACTCGACACTGATTGCCCGACGCATCGCGTCGATCGAACGGGTGTACTGCGCCAGCCCGGCGTATCTGGCCGAACGTGGCACGCCCCTCGAGCCGGAAGACCTGCATAGCCATGACTGTTTGCCGTACGGGCATAGTCGTTCGGTGCAGTGGCGCTTCAACGCGGGGCAGGGCAAGCCTGTGTTGGTCAATGTCACCGGGCGCATGCGCGTGAACAACGGCGAGTTGCTCAGGGACGCGGCAGTGCAGGGGATGGGCATTACCTATCTGCCGACTTTCATTGTCGGCGCAGCGTTGAAGGATGGTCGACTGGTGCCGGTGCTGGATGATCTGCGGCCGGAGCCGCTGACGCTTTCAGCCGTTTACCCGCAACATCGCCAGGCCTCGAGACCGGTGCAGGCGCTGGTTGAATTTTTGCGAGAGCGCCTGAACCATAGCCACGTCGCTCTCTGAGCCTTACGCAGATCAAAACTGTAGGAGTGAGCCTGCTCGCGATAGCGTTCTGTCTGTCACAGCTTCAGTGTCTGAATGACCGCTATCGCGAGCAGGCTCACTCCTACAATTGATGGTGGTCGTCTGCGTAATCTGCGTACGCCACAAAACCCTGTGGGAGCGAGCCTGCTCGCGAAAGCGTTGTGTCAGTCAAAACATCATTGGCTGACCCACCGCATTCGCGAGCAGGCTCGCTTGTATGGTAGGACTTGAAGGGAGGAGGAGGGACAAGGCTCGATTCTGACTGTTGACGCAGCACAGACCGTGGGAGATTTCGCCCCTCCTCCTTTCACCCAAGCGCCGATAAAGAATGCATCTGGCTAGACCGACGATAGGAACAAGCCTGCGCCTCTGGGTGAGCCCTTCAAGTGCTCAAACCTTATCCCGGAGGAAATCCTGTGGCAATGCCAGTCGCTCTATCAAATCCGATCGTTGGCGTGGATGTCGCCAAAAATGAACTGGTGATTTATCAGGCCGATAGCGATCTGCTTGAAGCGATTCCCAACACCAAAACATCCATCAAGCAGTGGCTGAAGGCCTTGCTCGGCCCCGTGTCTATTGCCATTGAGGCAACCAACATCTACCACCTGGAATTCGCTGACTTGGCCTATGCGGCCGGTTGCACGATTTACATGGTGGGCGGCTATGAACTCAAACATTACCGCGAAGGAGTGAAGATCCGCGCCAAAACCGACGCCTTGGACGCCAAGTTGCTGGCCCGTTACCTGAAGAACGAAGCCGAGGAGTTGCGCCCCTGGACCCCGCCATCACCGCTGTACCGCCAGCTCCTGAGCCTTTTCCGCCGCCGCGCGGCTTTGGTCCAGGCAAGGGTCGGCCTGGTGCAGAGCTGGTCGAATGAGCCGCTGTTGAAGGCAGCTTTTGCTGAACAAATAAAATCCATGCAGCGGCTTGAAACGATGATCGAAAAGACGATCAACGATCAGCTCAAACAAGCCGGTTTGCTCGGCCAATTGAAGCGTTGCCTGAAAGTTGAGGGCATTGGATTTCTGACCGGAGCGCGCCTGCTCACGGCGTTTCAGCGGGGGGAATTTAGCAACGCGGATGCGTTTATCGCCTTCCTGGGCATGGATTTACGGGTATCGAAATCAGGGCAAAAGGACGGTCGCCGCAGCTTGACCAAGCGCGGAGACCCCGAGGCCCGCCGACTTTTGCACAACGCAGCGATGTCGGCTAGCCGTACGATAGCCTGGAAAGGGTTTTACGAAGCCCAAAGAGCACGGGGTTTCAGCACCACGCAGGCGTTGGTGATGCTGGCTCGCAAACTTGCTCGGGTGGTATTCGCCTTGCTGAAAGGGCAAAGCGAATATCAGACAAAAGTCAGTTGAGGGCTTCCCCTCAACCATAGAATCTCCCACATTTGATAAGGGTCTTCTGCGGAATCTGCGTACGCCACAAAGCCCTGTAGGAGTGAGCCTGCTCGCGATAGCGTTCTGTCTGTCACAGCTTCAGTGTCTGAATGACCGCTATCGCGAGCAAGCTCGCTCCCACAGGTTTTGTAGTGCTTCTAAAAATCAGTTGGCGCGCTTGTCATCGCCCGGCTCTCCGCCGACATGTACGCCACGATCATCGCCGACTTCGCCCGCGCGGTGGACCCCGTGGTCATCTCCCGCTTCAGCATGGGTGCCGCTGCGGCCGGATGAGGCGCTGTCGCCCGAGTGCCCCGAGCCGTGGTCGCTGCCGCTGTGGCCACTGTTGCCACCGCCACCGCCACCGCCACCGCCACCGCCACCGCCACCGCCACTACCGCTGTTGCCGCCACCGCCGTGACTGCCTCCGCCGCCACTTCCGCCCCCACCATTTCCACCGCTGCCACCGCTGCCACCGTGACCGCCGCCCCCGCCACTTCCTCCGCCGCCCCCTCCGCTACCGCCACCACTGCCTCCACCACCACTTCCACCATCCTTGGCATGAGCACTGGAAACCCCGGACAAACTGTCGGGAATCAGCACGGTGGACGCCGACAGAACTGCGCCGATGGCCATTGCGAGCACGAGCTTTTTAATGTGCATATCGTTCTCCGTCTTGTTGGGAACGTAAAAGTGTGTTGTTGCAGAGACCGGCCCCGTTCCCGAGGTCAGTGAATACTCGAAGCCAGTTCGAAAATCGGGATGTACATCAGGATCACGATGACCCCGATCAGCAGGCCGATGAAGGTCATCAGCAGCGGTTCGAACAACTTCACGAACCACTCCAGCCAACGACTGATTTCCTCGTCGTAGAAGTCGGCGCTGCGTTCCATCATCTGCCCGAGGTTGCCCGACTGTTCGCCGGCCCGAAGCAGCCGTAACGACACTGGCGTCACCAGATGATTGAGCTCCAGCGCGGTAGACAGTGACTGCCCCTCGCGCACCCGCTCGCAGGCCTGATCCAGCCGCGTCCGCGAAGCGACGGTGAGCAAGCCGCGCACCATGCTCATGGCGGTCACCAGCGGAATCCCGCCTTGCAGCAGAATCCCCAGCGAACGATAAAACCGCGCCAGTTCATACATGAAAATCCGTTGATGCACGGCCGGCAGTCTCTCCACCAGCCGATCCAGTCCCCGGCGAAACGCCGGTTGCTTTTGCAACACGGCGAGGGCGATGACAATCGCCGCCAACCCAGCGAAGAATTCAGCCTGATGCGCATGCAAAAACATGCCACTGCTCATCAACACCTGCGACAGCCACGGCAGGTTATCGCCCAAGCCTTCAAACACCAGACTGAAACGCGGCACCACATAACCCATCAAGAACAGCACCACGCCACCGCCGACCACCAGCAACAGCATCGGGTAGATCGACGCGCTGATGATCTTCTGCCGCACCTCGTCCATGCGCTGGCGATAGCTGACGTACCGGCCCAGCGCATCGCCGACCGCGCCGGTCTTTTCGCTGGACTGCACCAGCGCCACGTACAGCGGCGGGAACACCGCCGACAACTGGCCCAGCGCCTGCGAAAAAGACTTGCCCTCGTACAGCAGGCGCACCAGCTCACTCAAGGTTTTGCGGGCGGCGGGGGCGGTTTCTTTTTCGGCGAGGCTTTCCAGCGCATCGATCAACGGCAGGCCGGCATTGAGCAGGGTGGTCAGTTCCTGGCTGAACAACACCAGATTGAACGTCTCGCGCTGGCGTAGTTTCAGCGAACGCCAATGCTTGTCGGCGTGCGAGCTGAGCACACGTAAACCCTGATCCTCGGCAATGCGCCGCGCCTCGCTGTCACCCGGCGCCTCCACACTCAAGGACACCACGCCCGCCTTGCCGACCGCTTTCACATGAAATCGCATGGGCCGCGCTCCGCTCATTGCCAGTTGGTCACTTCGGCGTTTTCGCCTTCGCCGCCGGGCTGGCCGTCCTTGCCCATCGACAGCAAGTCGTACTCGCTGTTTTCGCCGGGGTAGCGGTAGGCGTAATTACGTCCCCACGGATCCTGCGGCAGTTTTTTCTGCAAGTACGGCCCTGTCCATTTCGCCTCGTCACTCGGCGCGATGACCAAGGCTTGCAAGCCCTGTTCGGTGGACGGGTAGTGGCCGACTTCCAGCCGATAGATATCCAGCGCTTTGCTCAGACCTTCGATCTGCGCCTTGGCCACTTTCACTTCGGAGCGACCGAGTTGGGCGAAGTATTTCGGCGCGACGATCCCGGCCAACAGGCCGAGGACCACCAGCACCACGAGCAATTCGAGCAGGGTAAAACCGCGTTGGCTACGCGGACGAAATTGCAGCTTCATGATGACCTCCCGTGAGTGGCAGCCGTGTCGCCAGAAGGGCTTATGCAATTGCCATGCTCAGCCCCACTGAAAATCACTGGATTGGCTGAAACCCTTGTAATCCGGGCATCTCCAGAGTCGGCACAGTGCTTGCGTATGGCTCAAACGTGATCGGCCATTGGGGCATTTCCCCCAATTTATCGGGGTCGATCCGGGGAGGCCCGACATGAAATTTCTCGCCAGCGGATTGCTCGGATGTGTGCTGCTCAGCGGCGCCGCGCAAGCCGATGTGTTCATTTCGGTGGACGCCAAGGGCAGCTATGTACTGTCCAACGTTCACCGGCCCGGACGCACTTACGAACGGGTGGTCCGCGAGGCTGAAATGCCTGTGGCCAGCCTCGATCAGCAGCCGCAAATGATCGCCAACCAGCCCTACGCGGAACTGGTTTCGGCGGCGGCCAAGGTCAATCAATTACCCGAGGCGCTGCTGCATGCAGTGATCAACGCCGAGTCTCGCTACAACCCCGGTGCCACTTCACCCAAAGGTGCGGGCGGGCTGATGCAGTTGATGCCCGACACCGCACGGGAGCTGGGCGTCACTGACGTCTACGACCCCAAGGCCAACATCCAGGGTGGGGCCAAATACCTCAAGCGCCTGATGACCCTGTTCGACAACGACATTGCCCTCGCCGTGGCGGCCTACAACGCCGGGCCAGACGCGGTGCTCAGCCGTGGCCGGGTGATTCCGCCGTTCGCCGAAACCCAGCGATATGTACCGAATGTGTTGCGTCAGTACCGGCGTTTGCAGGGCCTGGCGATGGACGCGCCGTTGTGACCCCTAACCCGGTTTCCCCCACTTTCGGGGCAAACCGTGGAGGCCCGAAAAGTGGGGAAAACGGGTGGGGAATATCCCCCGGATTCTCAAGTGGCCGCAGTAACTGATTGAACGCTAATGCAATTTTTTGTGGCACGCGGATTGCTCCGAGGCATTTGTCGAGAAGTGTTCCCAAGAGCACCCACTACGAGGTTACTGATCATGGCTGGCTTTCCTCACGCTCCGTCCCTGATTAACTGGCTGCTGATTCTGGCCTCGATGCTCAGCGTCGAGCTGGCCGGCGCGGCCGTACGTTGCGAGCGCAACCTGGTGGCCAACGTCGTAGCCTTCGATCAGCCACTGATGTTCAACCGCCTCGGCGCGCAGAACATCAACGGCATGATGTTCGCCCTGCGCCGCGATGTGGTCGATGAACATGAGCAGTCACTGGCTTACGGCGGCGCCGCAGTGCCAGGCAAAGTCTCGTTGCGCCCGGACAAGCGTCCACGGCCATTGGTGCTGCGCGTGGCTGCCGGCGATTGCCTGACGATCAATCTGCAGAACCTGCTCGACTATCAGGCCAACCCGAACAAGCACTTTGAAAACGAGGGCGAAGAAGAGGGCGCGGAAAACGCCAACGGCACCGAAGACTTCAAAGTCGATGAGCAGGTGGCGGATCGTCACGTCGGTTTCCAGGTCAATGGCCTGCAAGCGGTGAACAGCATCGATGACATTTCTTCGTTCACCGGGCGTAACGCCAACACCCTTGTGCCTCCCGGCGCGAGCCGTTCCTACACCTTGTTCGCCGAACGTGAAGGCGCGTTTGCCGTGAGCAGCCGTGGCGCAACGTTTGGCGGCGAGGGCGCGGCCGGCAACGTTGCCAACGGACTGTTCGGCCAGGTTGTCGTACTGCCCAAGGGCGGTCGCACCTATCGCAACACCCTTACCGAAGAAGAAATGCGCCTGGCCACGACTGGCCGCGCACCCACCGGCCAACCGATCGTTGATTACCAGGCGCGCTACCCACAGCGCGAACCGTGGTTGCGCGAAGGCAAGGCTGGCACGCCGATCATCGGCATGGTCGACGGCAATGAAATCATTTCCAGCGAGAGCGATGCGATTGTCATGGGCAGCAACGCCGACGGCAGCTTCCCATCCAGCACCTATCCGCTGGAATCGGTCGGCAAACGCAACCCGGCAATCCCCAACCGCCTCGAAGCGTTCCGCGATTTTGCCTCGCAATTCCAGGATGAAACCGCCGCCACTCAAGCATTCCCGGCGTATTGGGCCGACCCGGTGATGGCCCATGTGCTGGAGCCGACCCGCGACTCGTTCATGATCAACTATGGCTCCGGCGGCATGGGCGCCGAAGTGGTCGCCAACCGCTTGGGCGTGGGGCCGATGCACGACTGCCTGTCGTGCGCCTATGAAGAATTCTTCCTCAGCTCGCACACCGTCGGCGATGTGGCGATGCTGGTGGATGTGCCGGCCAACACCGGGCTTGAGAACATCGCCCCCGGCCAGATACCGCGCGCCGATCAGATCGGCGTGAAAGCCACCATGGCCCTGTATCCGTCGGAGCCGTCGAACGTCAACCACAGCTACATCGGTGACTTCGTCAAATTCCGCAACACCCACAATGGCCACGAGCAACACATCTTCCACCTGCACGGCCATCAGTGGCTGTTCAACCCCAACGACGACAATTCCGATTACGTCGACGCCCAGGGCATCGGCCCGGGCGCCGGTTATACCTATGAAATCGCCAACGGTGGTTCGGGCAACCGCAACCGCGTGGCCGGCGATGCGATCTATCACTGCCATTTCTATCCGCACTTTGCCCAAGGCATGTGGGCCATGTGGCGGGTCCACGATGTGTTCGAAGAAGGCACTCGACTCGACGTTTCGCAGCAGGGCGCCGACGGCTATCACAGCGAACCGTTTGCCTTGCGCAGCGGTAAACCGGCGGCCGGCGCACGCGCCTTGCCTGACGGCGAAATCGTCGCCGGCACACCGATTCCGGCGATTGTGCCGCTACCGGGCAAAGCCATGGCGCCAATGCCGGGTAAAGTCGTGGTGGTGCCGAAAATCGGCGAAACCCTGGTCGCCGGCAATGATGACGACGATGACGAAGAAGAGGGCGATGACGACGGCGAGCACCATGGCGGCAACGCCGGCGGTCAAGCCATCGGCTCGCTGGCGCTGGTCGATCGCAGCGAAGCCAACCGCAACGCCGACGGCAGCCTGAAAAACCCTGGCTATCCGTTCTGGATCGGCGGCATGGAAAGTTCGGTCGGCCAACGTCCGCCAACCCCGCCGCTGGACATGCTCGACGCCGCCACCGCGCAATCGCTCAAGGCCAGCGGCAAAGCGCTGTGGGCCAACCTTGACCCGGCGCAGTCCGGCGGTTGGGATGGCGGCTTGCAACGGCACGCACTCGACGGCGTCGCGGCCGGTGGCGAAGCGCACACCGTGACCACCTCGCTGGATTTCTCCAAGGAAGTCACCCGTGCCAAGCCGATTTACCTGCCGGAAGAAGGCACCGAAGTCGAACAGGCCGCGATGGCTTTCCACGCGAAAAAAGACCATCCAAGCTATGCCTTGCTGCCCGGCAATCAATTGGTGGCCAAGGCGTTCCGTACCAACGGCGCCTTGCCAATGGCCGGCGCGCCGTACTACGAACCGTGCATGGACGACCGGCAAAAACGCCTGACCAGCAGCGCCGGCAGCGGTGAGTTTGCCAGCGGTGAGCGCATCGACGGCATGTCCTTCGTCGGCGCCTCGACCTTCACTGCCGACCGCCCACGGATCTACAAAGCCGCGAACATCCAGTTCGACGCGGTGTACAACAAGGTCGGTTATCACTTCCCGCAGGCGCGCATTCTCGCGCTGTGGGAAGACGCCTGGCCGGTGATCACCAAGCAGCGTCCGCCAGAGCCGCTGGTGATGCGCATGAACACCTTCGATTGCGTGCAATACCAGCAAACCAACCTGGTGCCGGCCACCTACGAGATGGACGACTATCAGGTGCGCACGCCGACCGATGTGATCGGCCAGCACATTCACTTGCCGAAGTGGGACCTGACCTCGGCGGACGGCTCGTCCAACGGCTGGAACTACGAGGATGGCGTGCTCTCGCCCGGCGCCGTGCAGGAACGCATTCACGCGATTCGCGAATTCAATCAGTGCGCCGGCACCGATCCACGTGACGGCACCCAGGCCTGCCCGAAAGCCAAGAACCATCCGTTCTTCGGCCAATACGGGCGCGCCGATTGGGTCGGTGCGCGCACGGCGATGCAGCGCTGGTTCGTCGATCCGGTGGTCAACGCCAAAGGCGTCGATCGCGGCCTCGGCACCATCTTCACCCACGACCACTTAGGCCCATCGACGCACCAACAGATCGGTTTGTACGCGACTGTGCTCGCCGAGCCGGCCGGTTCCACCTGGTTCCACGCCGAAACCGGCGAGCCTCTCTATAGCGGCGCGCGTCAGGACGGTGGGCCGACGTCGTGGCAAGCAGTGATCAACACCGGTGACCTCGATGGCGACGGCAAGAACGACAGCTTCCGCGAGTTCTTCCTCGAGTACAGCGACTTCCAGCACGCCTATGAAGCTGGCGTCTATGTCGGTGCCGGTCCCAACGGTGTGCCGAATGCGCAGGCGTTCCCGGCCACCGCCGACAGCTTCCGCTACGCGATCAACCCGCCAGTGCGTAACAACGCCAGCAACTTGCTAGAGGGCGTGCTGGAAGTGCAGGGCGGTCAGGTCCCGGGCTGCCCGAGCCGGCCATGTCCGCAGGCGATCTCGGTGGATGATCCGGGCATGTTCGTCGTCAACTATCGCAACGAACCGCTGGCCCTGCGCGTGTACGACCCGAACAAGGTCGGCCCGGACGGCAAACGCGGCATGCAGGCCGACGGCCTCGGCGGCGATCTGTCGTTCGCCATGCAAAGCCGCACCGACCGCGCGATTCCGGCGATGAACCTGGCGCCGAATCTGCTCACCTCGGCCACCGGCCCAACCGGCGGCACCACGCTGTTCCCGCCGCACATCAACAAGGGCGGCGCCGAACCCGGTGACCCGTTCACGCCGATGCTGCGCACCTATACCGGCGACAACGTGCGGCTGCGGGTGCATGCCGGCGGCCATGAAGAAGAGCACAACGTCACCCTGCACGGTGTGAAATGGCTGCAGAGCGGTTCCGGTTTCGGCAACAGCTCCAACTCCGGCTGGCGCGCGTCGCAAATGATCGGCATCTCCGAGCAGATGGGCTTTATTGCGCCGGTGTCGATGCTGTCCAGTTCGGCGGCGACCACGGGCGACTATCTGTACTCGATGGACGCCTCGATCGAAGGCTACTGGAGCGGTATCTGGGGCGTGATGCGCAACTACACCGCCAAACGCAGCGACTTGTTCGCTATCCCTAATAACCCAAGCCCGGCGGGCATGCGCAACACTGTGGCGTTCGAGGGCAGTTGCCCGCGCTATGGCGCCAACCCTAACGGCATTGGCACCCGGCCAACCGTGCAGCGCAACTATGAAGTGGTCGCGGCGCTGGCCAACGACATTCTCGGCAATACGCTGGGCCTGACCATCGGCGATCCCGAAGGGCTCGGCCAGCATGTCGGCGGGCCGCTGAATCCGGCGGGGGGCACCCTGGTGCTGAACTCGCGCACGGTGAGCATTCCGCAGGTCACGGTGACCGATCCCGAGGATGGCGAAACCATCACCATTGGCGGGCAGAGCGGGCCGCTGCATGACCCGACCGCGATTCTGTATGTGCGCAAATCCGATCTCGATCCGGTGAGTGGCAAGCTCAAACCCGGCATCCCGGTCGAACCGCTGGTGCTGCGCGCAGCGGCGGGAGATTGCATCAACATCACTCTGGAAAACCGTTTGCCGAGCGTCATGCCTGACCTGACCCAGACGGCTGTGATGCAGGGCATGGTCAAGCGTGATCGCAACAGCGGTCTGGGTTCGACCACCTTCAGCAACAACCTGATGCGGCCGTCCAGCCACGTCGGCCTGCACGCGCAGTTGCTGGCGTATGACATCACCAAATCCGACGGCGCCAACGTCGGCGCCAACCCGATCCAGACCGTGCCACCGCGTGTCGGCAGCAGCGGCGCGTACCCGACCCGTACTTATCAGTACTACGCCGGGCACCTGGAGCGTGAAGGCAAACCGGTGACTCAACTGGGGCGCAGCGTCGACAACATCAACGCCACGGCGGTGGAGTTCGGCGGCTTGAACATCACCCCGGCGGACGTGATCAAGCAGCCGCAAAAAGGCCTTGGCGGGGCGATGAGCATCCTGCCGATCGGCGCGACGTGGGTCGACGATGCGCGCAAGGTCAACGCCACGGTCACCGCGCCAGGGCAAACCAGCTACCGCGACTTTGCGATGGTCTGGCACAAGGCGTTGAACACCCGTTGGGCCAATGGTCGGCCGGTGGAAGGGATTGCCGCTGAAGGCTTCGGCGTGCCGACCGATCCGCAGGACAACTCGAGCATGGCGATCAACTACAAGACCGAACCGCTGTGGTATCGCTTCGGCCTCGCCCCGGATGCACCGTTCGGGCATGCCGATGGCGCGGGTTACGGCGATATGGTCAACGCGCACATGGCTTACAGCAATGCGCTGGTTGGCGGTGATCCGCAGACGCCAGTGCTGTATGCCAAACCGGGGCAGCCGTTGCGTACGCACATCCTGATGCCAAGCGGTGGCAGTCGCGGCACCACGTTCCAGCTTGACGGGCATGTCTGGTCGGTCAATCCGTTCCAGGCCGAGAAGAGCGATGTCGGTGGTTATCCGATGGGTTCGCCGGGCGTGGGCTCGGTGCGCTTCGGCTACAACCCGATGTCGATGTACATCGGCGCCCACGAAAGCATCCTGCCGGCCGCGCACTTCAGCTTCATGATCCCGAGTGCTGGCGGCAGTAATGCGATCCCGGGGGATTACCTGTTCCGCGACTACGGCGCCTACGGCAATACCTCCGGGTTATGGGGACTGCTGCGGGTGACCAACGAACCGGAACCGGCGCCGCCAAGCCAGTAGGCACAACGAAGAGCCTTGTGGGAGCGAGCCTGCTCGCGAATGGGCCCGACTCGATTTGGACGGTGCGGCAGATGACGCCTTCGCGAGCAGGCTCGCTCCCACAGGGGATGGTGGTGGACAGTGAGGGAGTGGGATGGATGCAAATCCCTTGTGGGAGCGAGCCTGCTCGCGAATGGGAGCAACCCGGTTTTTGAGGGTGAGGCAGAAGACGCCATCGCGAGCAGGCGAAGGCCTACAGGGGCCGGTGGTGGGCAGTGAGGATGCGGTAGGAATGCAAATCCCTTGTGGTAGCGAGCCTGCTCGCGAATGGGGGCAACTCGGTTTGTGAGGGTGAGGCTGAAGACGCTTTCGCGAGCAGGCTCGCTCCCACATGGGGGGCGGTGTTTTGCCAGATGAAGAGTTAGGGGAGTTCGAGATGAACAGGATCATCAACATCATCGGTATTTGCACGCTGGCCATGGCCGGGGTGGTGCTGACGCTGAGTGAGATTGCGCTAGCACAAACGGTTGGCGAGCAATTGTTGAACCGTGACGGCGTGGCGGTGGATTTCAACCTCAAGCCGCTGGCCGCCGACGGCAAACTGCGCGAAGGCGAATTCGCCGATGTGCAGTTCCGCGTCACTGACAGCGCCTCCGGCCAGCCGCTGTCCGGGGTGGCACCGGGTGCCTGGGTCGATCCGCAAGCCCTTGCCGCCGATCAGGCTCAGGGCCGCGATCAGAGCTGCAAAGCCCGGGTCGGCGTGTTCCTCAAGTCCAACATCGGCGCGCGGCCATTGTTGGATCTGAACAGCTATTTCCTGCTGGTGATGAACCGCGACGCCAGCATCGCCGTGGTCGATCCGTCGGTATCGGTCGGCGGCATCACCAGCACCCTCGCGCGGATCGAACTCAAGCAACCGCCGATGGACTGGGTCACCCCCAAAGACAACAAACGCGTATTCGTCTCGATGCCGACAGCGGGCGAAGTGGCCGTCATCGACAGCGAACAATTCAAGGTTCTCGATTCGATCAAGGCCGGCAGCCAACCAGTGCGCGTGGCGCTGCAACCCGATGAACGTCTGCTGTGGGTCGGCAACAACGCCAGCAAGGCGCAAGACTCCGGCGTGACGGTGATCGACAGCCAAAGCCTCAAACCCCTCAAACATCTGCAGACCGGTCGCGGCCACCACGAAATCAGCTTCAGCAAGGACAGCCGCTTTGCCTTCGTCAGCAACCGCGACGACGGCACCGTCAGCGTGATCGACATCGCCAGCCTGAACATCGTCCAGCAGATCAAAACCGGCTCCCATCCGTTATCCGTCGCTTACTCGCCATTGTCCGGCGCGGTCTACGTAGCTGACGGCAAGGACGGTACCGTGAGTGTGATCGACGCTAGTACTCACGCCATCCGCCGGGTGATCAAACTGCAACAAGGCCTCGGCCCGATGGGCTTCAGCGCCGACGGCCGCTTCGGGGTAGTGCTCAACACCGTGGAAAACCGCGCCAGCATCATCGACGCCGCCACCAACACCGCCATCCATGATCTGGACGTCAGCGCCGAACCCTACCAAGTGGTGTTCACCCAGGCCTACGCCTACATCCGCGGACTCGCTTCACCGAAAGTCACCATGATCAACCTGTCCTCCCTCGGCGAAGGTCGCCAGCCGATCAGCCAGGGTTTCGAGGCTGGCCCGCAAGCGCCGCGCCTGGCCGGGGATTTACCGCTGGCCTCAAGCCTGGCGGTGTCGCGCGATGACAACGCGGTGTTCGTGGTCAACCCGGTCGACAACACCACCTATTTCTACGCCGAAGGCATGAACGCGCCGATGTCCGGTTACCCCAACCGTGGCCAGATCGCCCGCGCCGCCATGGTTATCGATCGCAGCCTGCGTGAAGTCTCGCCGGGGCTGTACAGCGCGCGGGTGAAGCTGCCGGCGGCGGGGCGCTTTGACGTGGCGTTTCTGCTCAACCAGCCAAACATCATTCACTGCTTTACCGCGCAAATTGATCCTGACGGCAAACAGCCAAAACACCTCGGCCAGCCGAAAGTCGAGTTCCTCCTCGACAAGACGGCCGTGGCACTCAACGACCCCTACGTCGTGCGCTTTCGCATCGTGCAAGGCAAAGACAAAGCCCAGCGCAGCGGCGTCAAAGACGTGCAACTGCGCTACTACCTCGCGCCCACCTCGCATCCCCGCGAAGTGGCGGCGCTGGAAGTCGCCGACGGCGTATACGAGGCGCCAATCACCCTCGACCGCAGCGGCGCCTGGTATCTGCATGTGCGCGCGGCGTCGCTGGGTGCCGGTTTCGATGACAAGACCTTTGCCAGTGTTCGGGTAGCCCCCGGCCAGGCCCGTTGAAGAGGAGTTTCGACATGAACCGATTTGCATCCACTGGCCTGCTGACCCTGTGCCTGTTGAGCCTTGGCATTCAACAAGTCCACGCTCATTCGGCCGACGAACACGCCGGACACAAAGCCCCCGCCAGCAGCACTCAGGAACACGCCCAGGTGAAATTCGCCAACGTGCCGCTGCTTGATCAAAACGGTAAAACCGTGCGCCTCGAACAAGACCTGGTGCAGGGCAAAATCGTCGTCATGAGCTTTATCTACACCAGTTGCACCACGGTGTGCCCGGTGGTCTCGTCGATCATGGGCAAGGTGCAGAAACAGCTCGGCGCGCGCGTCGGCGACGAAGTGCAACTGGTGTCGATCAGCATCGACCCGCAGCGCGACGACCCGAAACGCCTGCAGGATTATGCCCGTACCTTCCAGCGCGGACCGGGCTGGAGCTGGCTGACCGGATCGCCGCAGGCGATCAATGAAACCCTCAAGGGCCTCGGCAGTTTCAGTGGCGACCTGAAGAGTCATCAACCGCTGATCCTCGTCGGCGACGGCGACAGCCGCCACTGGATACGCTACTACGGCTTCACTGATCCGGCGCTGCTGGCCAAGGAAGTGGAAAAACTCAGCGGCCTGCGCACCCACGCCAAACACACCGCCATCGCCATGGAGCAACAGCCATGAGACTGCTCGACTGGATCTCTCTGACCGTATGTTTCTGGATCTTCAGCACCGTGGCGTTTGCCCACGAAGGCCATGTCTCTGAGCCGCAAGCCGCTGTGGCCGCTGCCCCGGCCAAAGGCACTCACGATGCGAAAACCTGGTTCACCGACACGCCGTTGCAGGATCAGAACGGCGACACCTTGCGCTTCTACAGCGACGCGCTGCAAAACCGCATCGTGCTGCTCAACGTGATCTTCACCAGTTGCAATGATGCCTGCCCGCTGATCACCCAAAAGCTCAAGGAAGTGCGCGAGTTGCTCGGTGACAAGGCGCAGGACATCACCTTTATTTCCCTTACCAGTGACCCGCTGCGCGACACGCCAGCGGTGCTCAAGGCTTACACCTTGAAGCAGGGTTCCGATGACCCTCATTGGCTTTTTCTTACTGGCGACAAGGCGCAGATGGATCTGGTGCTGAGCCGCATCGGCCAGATCGTGCCGACCCCCGAGCAACACTCCACGCAGTTGATCGTCGGCGATGTCGCCAATAAACGCTGGAGCAAAATCCGCCCCGACGCCCCGGCTGCCGCCATTGCCCAGCGCTTGCAGTTGCTGACAATGCCCGTGGCCGGCCGCTGAGTCCGCGCCATGAACCTGCGCGGCGTACTCGCCCTGATCCTGCTCGCTGGCGTCAGCCTTGGCGCGAGCGCTGCGCCGCTGACCCCGGAAGAAACGGCGGGCAAGCGTCTGTACCGCCAGGGTCTGTCGGCCAGCGGCGAAGCGATTATGGCGCGGGTCGGCGCGGCGGATATGTTGCTGCCGGCAACCAGCCTGCCGTGCGCCAATTGCCATGGCGCCGATGGCCTCGGTCGACCGGAAGGCGGGGTACGTCCGCCGCCGCTGAACTGGGCGCGACTGACCAGCACCTACGGCCAGCGACAGGTCAATGGGCGCAGCTATCCGGCCTACAGCGAAAGCACGCTGGCCACGGCCATCGAGCAGGGTCGCGACCCCGGCCACAATCGCCTCGACCCGAGCATGCCGCGCTTTCTGCTGTCGATGAAGGATCAGCGCAACCTCACCGCGTACCTCAAACGCCTGGCCGATGAGCGCGACCCCGGCCTCGACGCCGAGACCTTGCACCTCGGCACGCTGCTACCCAGTCAGGGCCCGCTGGCGGAAGAGGGCATGACCATCGCCGCGATACTTAACGGCAGCGTGGCGCGGATCAATCAGGCCGGAGGCATTCATGGACGGCAGCTGCGTCTGACCGTGGTCGATCCCGGCCCGGATCGCGCCAGTGCCGAACAAGCCCTGCAGCAGTTGATCGAGCAGGAACAGGTGTTCGCCCTGATCGCACCGCTGGCACCGGCCCTCGACAGTGAACTGGGGCCGCGCCTGGAACAGGCCGGCGTGCCGCTGATCGGCGCCTTGTCGTTGCTCGGGGCGATGCAGGCCAGTCCGCAGATTTTCGAGCCGTTGCCAGGCTTGCGGGAACAGTTGATCGCGCTGGCCGACTACGCCACGGCCAGCCTGCGCGTGCTGCAAGGGCCGACCCTGATTGCCTATCCCGATGACCCTTTACAAGCGCAAGCGGCAACCACCCTCGCTCAATACTTACAGGATCACGGCTGGCAGAAAGTCCTTCTGCAAGCCTACGACCCGACAGCAGAGGCTTTGCCGCTGGGTTCGCGATCGGTGTTCTATCTGGGCAATGGCGGCGGTTTCAGTCGCCTGGCAACGCGGCTGCAAAGCGCCGGGCAAGTGCCGTATCTGTTCGCCGCCTCCAGCCAGGTGGCCGGCGATCTGCTGCAAGTGCCCGACGGCTTCACCCGGCGGGTGTTTCTCGCCTATCCGTTCGTGCCCAGCGACTGGACCCAGGCCGGGCGCATGGCCCTGACGTTGCTGCGCGAAGGACAAGGCCTCGGCGCCCAGCACGCGGTGCTGCAAGTCGGCGCCTACGCCTCAATGCTGCTGCTCAGCGAAGGCATGAAACAGGCCGGCCGTGACGCCAGCCGGGAAAAACTGGTGGCGGCGCTGGAAGGCCTGCACGACTTCGACACCGGCCTGACCCCGCGCCTGAGTTTCGGCCCCGGTCGGCGCCTGGGCTTGAGCGGCGCGCATGTGGTCACCGTGGATTTGCCCGATCAGCGTTTCTATCTGGTCGCCCCTTATAAACCGATTGTTGCCAGCCCCTGAACGGAGGGCCCGATCATGAAACGCATAACGCTGATCTTGCTGCTGACTTGCTGGCTGCCGCTGGCGTGGGCCAATAACGAACCGGCCGTGGCGCGAGTCAATGGCGAGGAGATTTCCGGGTTTCGCTTCGAGCGCTTCTTCGCCGAATACCTGGAAGATCAGGGCCGTGCGGTCGCGAGTATTCGCAGCCCCAAGGCCTACAAGGAACTGCGGCAAGCGGCGTTGCAAGTGTTGATCGACAAAGAACTGCTGTGGCAGGAATCGCAGAAACGTGGCCGACAGATCGACGACCAGGTAGTGCGTCAGCAGATCGAGCAAACCCGCATGGCCATCGGCGGCGCGGATAAATTCGTCCGCCGCTTGCAGGACGCCGGTTTCGATGAGGCGTCCTTCTCCGAGTACACCCGCCGCGAACTGGCGGCGCAGCAGATGTTTGCCGAACTGGTGCGCGCCAATACCTTGCAACCCCGCCACCTGTTGATCCGCGTGCCCGGGCAAGCGGATGCAGCCACAGTGGCTCAAGCGCGTCTACGCTTGATGCAAATGCGCGCCTCGATTGTCAGCGGGGCCACGTTCGCCAGCGATCCGGTGCGTTCACCGTTCGGCTGGCATGTGATTTATTTGCCGAACCACCTGGAGGCCGCCGATGTCCCAGATTTGCAGGGGCTGGACACAGTCAGGGCACAGCTCGCCCGACAGCAACAGACCCAGGCTCGTCGTCAGGTGCTCGCGCAATTACGAGTGCAGAACAGGATCGAACGAATTGACGACGACTGAAGGTTCCCCCCCAATAGTGGGGAATGGCTTCGATGCCCATTCAGGTGCTTCCCCGTTTCTGGGGAACGGGGTACCGGGACGAGCGGGCATTGTCATTAAATTCAAGGACATGAAGACGTAAAATTACCGGCACTCAGCCTGGCATGAAGTGTGCGTTACCGATGGTAAGGCGCACTCTCAGGGCGGGGTCATCGGACCTGCTGTTTCAAGGAGTCGACCTTGGTTAACAAAGTACTGGTTGTCGAAGACGAACAGCTGCTTGCACAGAACCTTCAGGATTATCTGTCGGCGCAGGGGCTGGATGTCCGGATTGCACATGACGGAGCGACGGCGATCGGCCTGGCCGAAACCTTTGCCCCCGACGTGCTGGTGTTCGATTACCGCTTGCCCGATATGGAAGGCTTTGAGGTGCTCGACGCGGTCCGCCAGAACAGGACGTGCCATTTTGTGCTGATAACGGGTCACCCGACCGCTGAAGTCTGTGAGCGGGCGCGGCAACTGGGGGTCAGCCACATCCTGTTCAAACCGTTTCCTTTGGCGGAACTGGCCCGAGCTGTCTGCGACCTTCTGGGCTTCAAGCGCGAAGCGAAACCCGGTGCAAACCCTTCCGAGGGTTTCGTCGAACGACGCCAGAGCAGGACCGAGAGCTTCCCGTTGCAGTTGTACGATGGCAGTTGGGTGTTGGCGGATCGGCGACGGCAGTCGCGACCCATGGCGCCGGACGACGATCAAATGCTCACCGGGGAGTAATGGCGCGAACAGACGTTCCGGCACTTGCCGCCAAGGTTTGCCGCGCCGACAGGGCTCTAAGCCCCGGTTGGAGAGCAAGCCATGGAACGTCTGTCCGTTGTCGTCGAACCGCTGCTGGCCGAATGCGCCCCCGAGCGCTTTTCCAGTGAACAGCTTGCCCAGGCCCGGGCGCGGGCCGCCACCTCTGGCGAACGCGTGCTTGAAGCCCTTTGCGTACTCTGTGAACTGGCGCCGATGCCGTTCATTCATACCCTCGGCGCCACCCTGCATTACCCGGTGCTCGACACCGACAGCCTGTTTCAAGCGACGCCGGTGTTCGACCGCGTCACCCTCGCACAATGCCTGAAACGCGAATTCATCCTGCTGCGCCACAACGACGAAGTCATCGGCGTGTTTGCCGACCCCTTCGACCCGGCGCGGCTGGCCTGGATCGACGATTGCCTGCACGGCGCGCCGCTGCATCTGGTGCACGCCGATGATCTCAAGGCCTATCTGGCCCGCCACGAAGAAAGCTTCCACGCGGTCGAATCGCTGAACGCCCAAGGCGACACCCACAACGAAATCGACACCCTGCAAAGCCTGTCGCTGACCAGCATCAGCGAAGACGCCAGCAGCGTGGTGAAACTGGTCAACTCGACCCTCTACGACGCGCTGAAAATGCACGCCAGCGACATCCACCTCGGCACCACCGGCCACGGTCTGGTGATCAAGTACCGCATCGACGGCGTGCTCAACAACATCAGCAAAGTCCAGGGCAACGAGTTCGCCGAGCAGGTGATCTCGCGGGTCAAGGTCATGGCTGAGCTGGACATCGGCGAAAAACGCGTGCCGCAGGACGGTCGCTTCAAGATCGGTATCAGCGGCCGTCAGATCGATTTTCGCGTGTCGATCATGCCGAGCATTTTTGGCGAAGACGCGGTGCTGCGGGTGCTGGACAAACAGGATCTGGCCGACAAGGTCTGCGGCGTGCAATTGCAGGCACTGGGCTTTGAAGACGAAACCCTGCGCCAGTTGCGCCGCCTCGCTGCCGAACCCTACGGCATGGTCCTGGTCACCGGCCCGACCGGCAGCGGCAAGACCACCACGCTGTACGCGATGATCACCGAGATCAACCACGGCGTGGACAAGATCATCACCATCGAAGACCCGGTCGAATATCAATTGCCGGGGGTGCTGCAAATCCCGGTCAACGAGAAAAAAGGCCTGACCTTCGCCCGAGGCCTGCGCTCGATCCTGCGCCACGACCCGGACAAGATCATGGTCGGCGAAATCCGTGATCCGGACACCGCGCAGATCGCCGTGCAATCGGCGCTTACCGGCCACCTGGTGTTCACCACCATCCACGCCAACAACGTCTTCGACGTGATCGGCCGCTTCACCCAAATGGAAATCGACCCCTACAGCCTGGTCTCGGCGCTCAACGCGATTCTCGCCCAGCGCCTGATCCGGCTGGTGTGCGCCAGTTGCAGCGCGCCGGTCAATCCAAGCGATGAAGAACTGCGCGCCTCGGGCCTCGATCCACAGAAAGTCGATCACTATCACTTCGTCCACGGCAAAGGCTGCGGCCACTGCCGGGGCAGCGGCTATCGCGGGCGCACGGCGATTGCCGAGTTGCTGCACCTCGACGACGAACTGCGCCAGATGATCGTCGAGCGTCAACCGATCACCCAAATCAAAGCCCTGGCCTGTGCCCGTGGTTTGCGCCTGCTGCGCGAATCGGCACTGGAGCTGGTGGAACAAGGTCGCACCACGCTGGAGGAGATCAATCGTGTCACTTTTATCGCGTGAGCGTTTTGTCGCCGTGCTCGGCGCCAGCGGTGTTGGCCTCGGTCAGCGGTGCGGCAGCGACACCCTGTGGCTGGGCAGCGTCGGGTACATCGACGAAGGCTTCCAGAGCTACGCGGTGGCGCTGGACACCCTCGATCGCCTGCTCGGTGAGCACGCCCGCGCCGGTGCCGAATTGAGCGTGGTCATCTCCGGGCACTTCAGCCGTTTCTGCCTGGTGCCGTGGAGCGCGCAGATCAGCAGCCCTGAGGAACTGCGCGGCTTTGCCCAACTGTGTTTTGAAGACCTGTTTGGCGCGCCAACGCAAGCCTGGAGTCTGGTGCTATCCGCCGAACCGGCCGGTTACGACCGCATCGCCAGCGCTTTGCCGCAGGACTTGCTCGAACGTCTGCGCACGCTGGTCAGCGGTCGCGGTTTGCGCCTGCGCTCAGTGCAGCCGTACCTGATGGCGGCGTTCAACCGCTTCGACAAAAGCCTCGATGCCGGCGACTTCCTGTTCGTCGTCGCCGAGCCGCAACGCAGCGTGTTGTTGCTGGCGAGGGAAGGGCGTTGGGTCGGTGTACGTTCGGTGGGCGGCAGCGACAGCGATGCCGCGTTGAATGCGCTTATCGGTCGCGAACGGCAGCTGCAAGCCTCGACCAGCGAACGCGCGTTCAACGTTTATCTGCATGCGCCGGCGCGCCTCGATGCGCATCCGGACGTGGCGGGTGTGCAACTGCGCACCCTTGAAGACGACTCGATGAACGTGCGTGACGGCTTGTACGTCATGTCCCGGGCGGTGGCCTGATATGCGCGCGCTCAATCTCGACTTTCAGCCACGGCCACGTTCCGGCCCGTTGGGTTGGAGCCTGCTTGGCGGCGGTGTGCTGCTGGCGGCGCTGTGCTTCGGCGTGCAACAGCACCTCGACGCGCACACCGACCAGCAACAAGGCCACTTGCAAACCACCCAGCGCCAGCTCACCGGCGACAGCGGCGCCAAGTCCACCTTGAGCCCGGCGCAAACCCGTGAGCAAGCGGCAAACCTCGCCGAAATGCGCAAGGTCTCGCAGCAACTGCGCCGGCCGTGGGAACGCCTGTTCGCCATGCTCGAAGCGATGCCGCGCGATGACGTCGCGCTGCTGACCCTGACCCCGGATGCGCGCAAAGGCCAGGTGCGCATCAGCGCCGAAGCACGAGATCTGCAAGCGATGCTCGACTTCCACAAACGTCTGGAAGCCAGCGACGAGCTGTCCGACGTGTCGCTGCTGAGCCACGAAATCGTCGTCAAATCGCCGGAGCAACCGGTGCAATTCAACCTGTCGGCGACTTGGGAGATTGGCGATGCGAATCCCTAGACTGATCGTCCACGAATACCTGCAAGGCCTCGGCATTCCGGGCCTCGCCGGGCTGGCATTGCTGCTGGTTGCCACCGCTTGGGCACTCGGTGGCTTGCTGCCGAGTTGGCAATCATTGCAGCACCTGAGCCTGCAGACTCGGGAAGCGAGCGCGTATCTGGCCAAGGTTGAAGACGGCAGCATCGCGCCACCGGTGGTGCCACAGCGTCAGCTCGACGACTTCCGCAACAAACTGCCGGCGCAGCCGCAAGCCACCGTCGCCATCGACCGCATCTACGCCCTCGCAGCGCAAGAACACATCACCCTGGCGCGCGGCGAATACGCCCTCGGCGTCGACCCGAAAACCCATCTGGCGCGCTATCAGATCCTCCTGCCAGTGCGCGGCAGCTACCCGCAATTACGCCGGTTCCTGCACGCCTTGCTCGGCCAGTTGCCGGCGGTGGTGGTGGAAGACCTCGAGTTGCAACGCAAGAAGATTGGCGACACCGACCTCAATGGCCGGATCCGTATGACCCTTTACCTGTCGAGGTCGTGATGAATACCAAGCGCGTGACAGGTTGGTTGGCGTTCTTTGGCGTAGCTGCTGCGCTGGCGTGGTTGCCGGAATATTTCTCGCCAAGCGAAGACGCCGATTCCAACGAAGTCGCCGTCGTCACGCCGGGGAAAACCCGTGGCGCGCTGCCGGCCAGTACCGCCAAGGCCAAGGATGCGTCGATCAAGGACCTGAGCCCGGCCGGCGACTTGTTCGCGGCCAAATCCTGGAAGGCCGCGCCGACTCTGGCCACGGTCACCGAAATGGCCATCAATCCAGCAACTGTGGTGCAAGCCCCGAGCCTGCCACCGGTGCCGTTTCAGTTCGTCGGCAGGCTGCATGACCGCAGCGACCTGCAAGTGTTTTTGCAGAACGGCGAAAAGATCTACGTCGTGCGCAACGGGGATGTGATCGACGACACCTGGAAGATCACCGGCATTTCCGATGTGGAATTGAGCCTGGTCTACCTGCCTTTGCATTTGTCGCAGACCCTGTCTGTGGGGAGTACGCAATGAACCGTTCCCGTTTGCTGATGAGCCTGGGTCTGTGTGCCGGGCTGGCCGCGTGCAGTTCCGCACAAGTGGCCAACAAGGAAGCCGCCGACCTGATTGAACAGGGTCAGTACGAGGCGGGGCTGGCCCGAATCGAAGAAGGCCTGCGCGAAAACCCACGGGACACCGAGCTGCACTTGCTGCTCAACAGCGGTCGGGCCAAGGCGATCACCGCGTTGCTGACGACCGGCGACACTGACCGTTCGCGCCGCGACTTCGCTTCGGCGCGCGTGGCCTACAACCGCGTGCTGACCATCGAGCCGAACAACCGCCGCGCTCAGGATGCTCTGAAGCAGATGGATTACCTGCGCAGCATGGACGAAAAACTGGAACTGGCCCGTGGCGACCTGCGTCGCGGCGACATCTACGGCGCTGATCGTCAGGTCAAACAGATCCTCGAACTCGACCCCAACAATGAGGGCGCGCTGGAGCTGCAAGGCAACATTCGTCTGGTGCAGAGCCGCAATGTCATTGCCTACCCGCAACTGCGCACCAAGCTCGATCGGCCGGTGACCCTGGAGTTTCGCGACGCCAACCTCAAGACCATTTTCGAAGTGCTGTCGCAAGTTGCCGGGCTCAACTTCATCTTCGACAAAGACCTGCGCCCGGACATGAAAGCGACGATTTTCGTGCGTGACGTGCGCATTGAAGACGCCGTGACCCTGCTGCTGCAACAGAACCAGTTGCACCAGAAAGTGGTGAACGAAAACACCTTGCTGATCTACCCGGATTCACCGCAGAAAGTGAAGGATTACCAGGAACTGGTGATGCGCACGTTTTACCTGACCAGCATCGACGCCAACACCGCGCTGAACATGGTCAAAACCATGCTCAAGACCCGCGACGTGTTCGTCGACGAACGCCTCAACACCCTGACCATGCGCGACACCGAAGACGCCGTGCGCATGGCCGAGAAACTGCTGCAGTCGCAAGACCAGTCGAACCCGGAAGTGGTGCTCGAAGTGGAAGTGATGGAAGTCGCCACCCAGCGCATTCTCGACCTCGGCCTGCAATGGCCGAACACCTTCGGCGTGGTCAACAGCGACGGTTCGGCGGTGACCCTGCTTGATCAACTGAAAGGCATCAATTCCAGCCGGATTTCGATCTCGCCGTCGCCGCAAGCCAAGATCAACGCCCAGGACAATGACATCAACACCCTCGCCAGCCCGGTGATTCGTGTCAGCAACCGCGAGCAGGCGCGGATTCACATCGGTCAGCGTGTGCCGATCATCAGCGCGACTTCGGTGCCGTCGACGCAAGGCCCGGTGATCACTGAGAGCGTCACTTACCTCGACGTCGGTCTGAAGCTCGAAGTGCAACCAACCGTGCACCTGAACAACGAAGTGGCGATCAAGATTGCTCTCGAAGTGAGTAACGCCACGCCGCTGGAACCGACCCGTCAGGGCACGATCCCGGTGCAGGTCGACACCCGCAACGCGCAAACCTCGCTGCGCCTGCATGACGGCGAAACGCAGATCCTCGCCGGTCTGATGCGCAACGACCACGGCGCCACCGGCAACAAGATCCCGGGCCTCGGCGATATTCCTGGCATTGGCCGGCTGTTCGGCAGCAACAAGGACACCGTCGGCAAATCCGAACTGGTGCTGTCGATCACCCCACGGATCGTGCGCAACCTGCCGTATCAGAGCCCGTCGGACATGGAGTTCTCCACCGGCACCGAAACCAGCATGCACATCCAGGCACCGGATCGTTCGCAGAGTTACGTGATGCCGTCGCCTGCCGCGCAGCCGCGTGCCGTCGGTGAGTCGGCCGTGGCCACCACCCGTGTCACCGTCGAGAAGCCTTGATCATGAACGCCTCCCAACGCGGTTTCAGCCTGATCGAAGTCGTGGTGACGCTGGCCCTGATCGGTCTGTTGGCGAGCATGGCCGCGCCACTGACCGAGACCCTGGTGCGGCGTGGCAAGGAGCAGGAATTGCGCAACGCGCTGTACCAGATTCGCGATGGCATCGACGCCTACAAGCGTGCCTTCGATGCCGGCTATATCGAGAAGTCGCTGAACAGCAGCGGCTACCCGCCGAACCTGCAAGTACTGGTCGAAGGCGTGCGCGATGTGCGCAGCGCCAAGGGCGCCAAGTTCTACTTTTTACGCCGCATCCCGCGCGATCCGCTGGTGCCGGCCAAACGTGATGACGAAGGGGGTTGGGGCGTGCGCGCCTACAACAGTTCGGCTCAGAACCCGCGCGATGGCGAGGACGTGTTCGACGTCTACTCCCACGCCCGGGGCAAGGGCCTCAACGGTGTCGCTTACCGCGAGTGGTGAACCTCATGCGCCGGGAAAAAGGTTTTACCTTGCTGGAGCTGATGGTGGTGATGGCGATCATCGCCACGCTGATGACCATCGCGCTGCCGCGCTACTTCAACAGCCTCGAAGCGTCGAAGGAAACCACGCTGCGCCAGAGCCTGTCGGCGATGCGCGAGGCGCTGGATCACTTCTACGGCGATACCGGCCGCTATCCGGATTCCATCGAGCAACTGATCGAACAACGTTACCTGCGCAATGCGCCACTCGATCCGATCACCGAACGCAAAGACCAGTGGGTGCTGATCGCGCCACCGGACGGCGTTGCCGGTGGCGTGGCCGACATCAAAAGCGGTGCTACCGGGAGGGCGCGTGATGGCAGCCAGTATTCCGAGTGGTAACCGCGCGCAGCAGGGTGGTTTCACCTACCTGGGCGTGCTGTTCCTCATCGTAGTGATGGGCATGGGCCTGGCCAGTGCTGGCGAGTTGTGGTCGACCGCTTCGCGGCGCGACCGTGAACGCCAGTTGCTCTGGGTCGGCACTCAATACGCCCAGGCGCTGCGCAGTTATTACCGCAGTTCGCCGGGGCTGGCGCAGTACCCGAAAGAACTGGCGGATTTGCTTGAAGATCAGCGCTTTCCCGAGGCCAAGCATCACCTGCGTCAGCTCTATCCGGACCCGATCGGTCAGGGTGAATGGGCGCTGCAACGCGGTTTTGACGGACGCATCACCGGCCTCAACAGCCCGTCGACCGAGCTGCCGTTGAAGCAGGCGGACTTCCCGACGCAGTGGTCGGATTTCCAAGGCATGCAGCGTTATTCGGATTGGCAGTTCGTCGCCGAAAAAGCCTTCCTCGACGGCACCAATGGCCCGGCCAAAGGCCAGTCGAATCTGCCGCAGGCGTTGCAGCCATGACTCGCCAATGGTGGTGCGCGTTGGTCCTCACCGTGGTGGCGGGCTGCGTCCAGGCCGGTGAAGAAGACGAAATGATGGGCTTCATTGTCGACGACACGATCTCGCACATCGGCCACGACTTTTACTACTCGTTCAGTGAACGCCTGCGTGACACCAGCCGGATGGATTTCAACCTGGTGGTGCGCGAGCGGCCCGACGCGCGCTGGGGCAGCCTGGTGACCGTGGAATATCAGCAACGCCTGGTTTATCGGCGCTTCCTGCCGCCGAACACCGTGGAACTGAAGGACGAGGCCTACGCGGCCGCCGACTGGGTTCGACGCCAGGTTGTCCAGCGCAAGCTGGAGGCTCTGTTGCAGGACACCACCGACCTTGAGAAGGACGAACTATGAACAGCACAACGTTCTCACGGCGCAGCGGATTCTGGATCTCGGGGTTGTTGATCGGGCTCGCCAGCGCTGCCGCTGTCCAGGCCACTGAACTGGTCTACACGCCGGTCAACCCGTCGTTCGGCGGCAACCCGCTTAACGGCACCTGGTTGCTCAACAACGCGCAGGCGCAAAACGATCACGACGATCCGGACCTGAAAAGCCGTTCGAGCGTGGCCGGCACCTCGGCGCTGGAGCGCTTCACCAGTCAATTGCAATCGCGGCTGCTAGGGCAGTTGCTGGACAACATCTCCACCGGCAACACGGGGAGCCTGTCCACCGACTCTTTTATCGTCAACGTCATCGACGACTCCGGGGCACTGAGCATTGAAGTGACCGATCGAGCGACCGGTGAGGTTTCGGAAATTCAGGTGAACGGCCTCAACCCATGACGGGCTGACGGTTCCGGGGAGTGACGGACATGAAAAAGATCATCGCGTTAGGGCTGCTGTTGGCGACATTACAAGGGTGCAGTCTGCGTGAGCCGATGTCGGCCGAGCAGGACACCGAAACCCCGACCCTGACCCCCAGGGCCTCGACTTACTACGATTTGCTGAAGATGCCGCGCCCCAAGGGCCGGTTGATGGCGGTGGTGTACGGCTTCCGTGACCAGACCGGACAGTACAAGCCGACGCCGGCGAGTTCGTTTTCGACCAGCGTGACCCAGGGCGCGGCGTCGATGTTGATGGACGCGATGCAGGCCAGTGGCTGGTTTGTCGTGCTTGAGCGGGAAGGGCTGCAGAACCTGTTGACCGAGCGCAAGATCATTCGCGCGTCGCAGAAGAAGCCGAATACGCCGGTGAATATTCAGGGTGAGCTGCCACCGTTGCAGGCGGCGAACATGATGCTCGAGGGCGGGATCATCGCTTATGACACCAATGTGCGTAGCGGTGGGGAAGGGGCGCGGTATCTGGGGATCGATTTGCAGCGTGAGTATCGGGTGGATCAGGTGACCGTCAATTTGCGTGCGGTGGATGTGCGTAGCGGGCAGGTGTTGGCGAATGTGATGACCAGCAAGACGATTTATTCGGTGGCGCGCAGTGCGGGGATTTTCAAGTTTATCGAGTTCAAGAAGTTGCTTGAGGCTGAGGTTGGGTACACGACCAATGAACCGGCGCAGCTTTGTGTGTTGTCGGCGATTGAGGCGGCGGTGGGGCATATGGTGGCGCAGGGGATTGAGCGGCGGTTGTGGCAGGTGGCGGGGGACGCTTCTGTGCCTGGGCAGGATGATGTGTTGAATCGGTATTTGAGCCAGAACAAGATTGATCCTGAGGCGGAGTGAACGTGGCGGCCTTCGGGCCGACCAGGTTCTGGTTGGGCGGGTACATATCCGTTGCTGCGGTAACGGCTGCTTAGGGTTCCGCCCTGACGGCGGGTCACCTTTTCCAAACGCCGAAAAGGTAACCTAAAAGGCTTGCTCCTGCGTGCGGCCCGCTCGCTAAAGCTCGGGGTTCCTTCGCTCCGGGATCGATCCGGGCGCAGCGTCTCCGGTTTGCTTCGCTGCACCTCCTCTCGCTGTGTTTGGCTTCGCCAAACGGTCGCTGCGCTCCCACGCCCGGATCAATCCCTCCACTCAGCCTTCCGACGTCGCCCGTGGATCAAGATCAAAAGCAGGCGAGCTGACACTCGGCCTATTGAGTGGTGAAGAGCGTGGGTGTTCGGCTTTTGATTTGCGTTGTTGCTGCCCCTCATCGGAACGCCGCCCGCCCAGCCCTCTCCCGAGGGAGAGGGAGCCGATTTTCGGGCTTTTCAAAACCTGAGTTCGGCGCGGTATTTCACGTCGGCGTACCTCTGCCAAACACCTCGGTCAGTTCCCTCTCCCTACGGGCGGTCCGACGTTTCGGGAGGGCTAGGGTGAGGGCTGCGATCTGAAGTGTGTTTAAAGAAGTGTCTGAATCGGCGGAACCTTCCCACAATGTTTTCAGGTTGTCCGTCGGACGTCCGGTCTCTAGCCTGTGTTCGTCGCTGCCAATTCAGCGACCGGGCGTGGAAACCCGAGTAACTACAGAGCGCACAAGCGCCATTCATAACGTATCCTTGCGCACCTTCACTGTGTGCACTTTGTTATGGCGGCTGTGCGTGGGAGACCTTGTGTCTGCCGGGTTGCCTCTGTCCCGGGTTTCCAACCTGCGTACAGCTGCCACCTATTCGCTTGGAAACCGAATGGGGGCCAGCTATAACCGTCATACAGGGTAAATAATCATGAAAAAACCAACACCCAATCCCCCAGAATCAGACACCGACAGCACATCCCCCTACGCCTCAGTCGACAGCAAAAAACTCCACGAAGCCGCCGACCGCGCCCTCGATTTCTACCTCAACCCCACCGCCCACATCATGTCCTGCGCCAACGAGCCGGAACCCATGTACCTCGCCAACCCCAGGTACAACACCGAATCCCTGCTGGCCAACGCCAGCGAAACCCTCGGCTCGGCCAGCGAGATGCTCATCAACTTCGCCGCCTCCCTGGAAACCTCACACCGCAAGACTGCACTGGGTATCGCACAAGTCGTCATGCTGGGCGAACTGGCGGTGAATCAAGCGCTGGATCACGTCGAGTTGAAGGATGGCTAATTCCCCGAAGATCCAAAACGATAAGGAAGTGGAAAAGCGCCGTCCGACCTTGGAAGCGTTGGCCGATGTGGATGCTGATCGCGTCATCGATGATCAAACAGTGCGGGACTGGGCTGACTCTTTGATTCGCTCGGAATCAACATCAAAGAGTTCCCCATAGCTCAGGAAAAATAGAAAACAAAAAACGCGACCCTCGAAAAGGTCGCGTCTTTTTTCGTTAGCAAATAATTACGTTTGATCTGCGTTATGGATATTCCTGACGCGCATGCAAAACGCTCAGAATATTTATCCGATCCACCACCTGATAAATGATCAGGTAATTGGGGTGTACGACCATCTCGCGAGTACCGGGTGCTCGACCCATTCGATAGACGTGTGGATGTTGAGCAAGGGTAACCGTAGCGCCTTCGATAGCTTGGGAAAGTCTGTCAGCCGCTACTAAGTTCCTGTCACTGATGTAATCAAGGATTTTCAGGAGTTCAGCCCGAGCTTCGGGCTGCCACTCAACCTGCATCGTATTTTTTACGCTTTGCTTCCATCAGGGCACGCATCTCAGCCATAACCTGATCATTTGGAATGCTCGGTCTTGTATCACTCATCGAAGCCTGCACTTTGGCGATTAACCAACGGTCATAGCTGGCGGCCTGCTCTTCGGGGTCAAGATCTGAAACAACTGGGCACAGTGGGTCGATTAAAGACGGGTCGATCATGGCACCTCCGGGTTTAATGCCTCGAAGTCTATTCGGTAAAGCATTTGCTGTCGTCGCTGGCTGGATGAATAGCACGTTGGTCAAGCTCCATGAGGATCAATTTGTCCCAAAGAATCCTAGACGCCCTGCTTCCGACGGCCAACCGCCAGAAGTGGTAGGAAAACACCACGAATTTGGTAAAAGCTTTCTTTTTTCTGTAGGACTCGGCTGGTCTGGCAAGACTCGCAGGTGGCTACGTCAGACCACAAAAAAAACCGCGACCCCCCTCACCAGAGAATCGCGGTCCATCAACACCCAACCCCTACTGCTGCAACACCGTCGCCTGGTTAGCCGACCCAAACTGCTGAATATTCGCCGTCTGCGTAACCCCACTCTGATCCACATTGGCAATGTTCCCCGTGCCGCCCTGGGTCACATACGCCACGTTCATCGTGTCCGCCTGTTTCACCGTGATCATGTTGTCACTGCCATACAGCTGCGCGGTATACGCCTGGTTCCCCGACCCGGACTGATCAAACTCAGCACTGTTCCCCGTGCCATTCGACGAACCCTGCACCAGGTTGCCAGTGCCGCGCTGATCGGAAATCAAAATGTTGTCGCTACCATTCTGATCAAAATACAGCTCGTTATACGACTCAGCCTGACTGACCGTGGTCTTGTTGCCAGTCCCGGTTTGATGCGTGGTCATGACTTGCCCAACGCCATCCTGAGTGAAGCTGGCGATGTTGCCATTGCCCGCCTGAGTAACTGTCGCGCGTTGGCCGCTGCCGAACTGGCCGCCGGATTGCGGGCCTTTCCAGTTGCTGGCGTAGACCTTGTTGTCGTTGCCCACGGAGGTGGCGCTGAGCACGTGGCTGTCGCCGTTCTGGTAGGTGAAGTGCACGTTGCCGTTACCGACCTGATACAACGCCAGTGTCGAGTTGACCGATTCGAATTGGTCGGCGTAGATGGCGTTTGTATTCCCGACCTGGGTGACGGCGGCGGTGTTGTTTTCGCCGAAGCTTTGGTCGACCACGGTTTCGTTGCTGTCGCCGTACTGGTTGACGGTGGCTTGGCTGGCCAGTTGCGCGTCCTGCCAGATTTCAGTGCCGTTGAGGTTACCGAACTGGTTGATGGTGATGTTGCCGCCAGTGCCGTTGCGCTGGTCGCCGTAGGCGTAGTTGCCTTCGCCGGCCTGGTTGATGCCGATCTGGCCGCCGTTGTGCAGCACTTGTTCGGCGGTGCCGTAGTTGGCGGTGCCGTATTGGGTAATCACTGAACTGTTGCCGCTGCCTTCATAAAGTTGCTCGATGTTGGCTTCGTTGCTGTCGCCGAACTGGAAGGTTTTGCCTTCGCTGCCGTTCTGCGAATCCTGATAGATGAACGAGAAGTTGCCGGTGCCTTGCTGCTGTTGCAGCGCGTTGTTCGGTGAGCCGAAGCCCAGCGACTGGCTGGCGTGGGCGGTGTTGAAGGCGCCGACTTGTTGCTGGGTGATGGTGGCGTTGTTTTCGTAAAGTTGTTCCGCGTAAGCCGCGTTGTAATCGCCGACTGCGTCCTGGGTGATCACGCTGGTGGCGTGATCTTGCACGGCGGCGGCGTCGTTGCCTTGGCCCAGCTGGGTTTGGGTGGCGGTGCTGAACGGGGCCTGGGTCTGTTTCACGTCGGCGATGTTGGCGGTACCGACCTGGCTTTGGTTGGACAGGCTGTCGTCGGCCATGGCCTGGGCACTGATCATGACCAGGATGGCGGCGGTGAGGGGCGTCAGTTTGAACATGATGAACTCTCCGATGATTGGCAGTGCTTAGCGATATTGCTTGACCGAAACGCTCATGCCGTTGCCCGACTGGGTCACGGCGCTTTGCAGCCCCGCGCCGGCCTGCTCGATGCTGGCGTCGTTGTTGTTGCCGTTTTGCGAAATCTGCGCGCGGTTATGGCTGCCGTTTTGGGTAATGGAGGCGGCGTTGCCGGAACCGTTCTGGTTGATCAGCGCCATCAGGTCGCTGCCCTGTTGCAGGATGTACGCTTCCTGATTGCTGCCCGACTGCACGATCTGCCCGAGCAGCGACTGACCGTTCTGTTGCAGCAGGGCGACGTTGGCCTGGCCGAGCTGGTCGATCAGGGCTTGCTGGCCCACCGGTGGGGGCAGTTCGCCGAGGTCGCTGCTGGTCGGGGCCAGGTCGTCGTTTTCCATCAGGTCGTCGGCACGCACGCCTGCACTGCTGCACAGCAGGAGCAGGCAAAGCAGGGCGGCGGTCGGCGTGTTCATGGCAAAAATCCTGTGTGTCGTTATCCGGTTGCGAAGCACGCCCCAGCCACCCGCAAGTGGCTGGGGCGCAGGCCTACAGCGTGGTCACCGAGACTGTGCGCACGGTGCCCTGGGACGAGCGGATCGTCGCGGTCGGGTTGGCCGATGGCACCACCAGCGTGTTGTTCAGCGTCAGCCGCCAGCGTCCGGTCAACGGCACCGTGGTGGTGCCAAGGGTGACCAGCCCGGAAGGGGTGGTGACCTGCACGGTGATGGTGTTGCCGGTGGTCACTGACGAGGTGCCGGTGAAGTCCCAGTTGAAGCGACCACCGGAGCGTGCCTGCACCGTGGAAGCGGTGACGGCGAACGTTTCTGCTGCTGGCCGTGGCGACACTTGCACCGTGACTGTGGCTGGCGTCGACAGGGCACCGAAGGCGTCCCGGGCGATGTAGGTGAAGGTCGTGGTGAATGCCGTGGTCACGGTGGCCGGTGGGGTGTAAGTGATCACCGTGCCGTCAGTGCTGACCGTGCCCCGGCCAGCGGCGGGTTGGGTCAGGCTGTTGACGGCCAGCGGCACGTTGCCTTCCGGATCGGTGTCGTTGGCCAGCACGTTGATCGGGATCGCAACACCAAGCGTGGCGACGCTGTCGGCGACGGCGGTCGGTGCCTGGTTGGGCGCGACGGTGATGGTTACGGTCGCCGGGTTGGCCGAGGCCAGGCCTTTGGCGTCCTGCGCTTTGTAGGTGAAGGTGGTGGTCAGTGGCGCGTTGACCACCGCTGGCGGGGTGTAGACCACCGATGTGGTGCCGTTGAGAGCGACGGTGCCTTGGCCGGCGGCTGGTTGAGTCAATGCGGTGATGCCCAGCGGATTGTCACCATCAGGATCGCTGTCGTTGGTCAACAGACTGAGGGTGATCGGCACGCCGAAGCTGGTGCTGCCGCTGTCGGCGTTGGTGATTGGCGCTTGGTTTTCACCCGTGTCCGGCGCGCTGCCGACCACGACGACCGCTTCGGTGTCTCCACCGCCAGCGGCAGATTTCACCGTCACGGTAGCGGGTGGCTGAGTCAGGTCGGCGACGGTGATGCGCTGCAGGGTGCCGGTCTTCGACAGACGTCCGTAGCCTTGGGCAACCATGTCGGGGATCGCCACTTCATCGCTCGAAGTAGCCTCGATCAGCAAGCTATGGTTGGCCCAGTTGTAACGGGCAGTCTGCACTTTCACCACGTCGGTGAGCTTGGCCGACACGGCCGTCGGACGCGTGGTGCCGGCGGGGTTGGTGGCGGTCACGACGACTACCGGAGGTACCGCGCCAGTGCCCAATCGGTGGCCGAAGAACAGACCATTGTTGTCACCCAACAGACTGGTCTGGCACGGCGTTGGCGGTGGGCCGGGCAGCAGCGCCACGGTTTCACGGAAGCACAGGGTCGAGCTGTTACTGGCCTTGGCAAACACTTCGGCACGCACGCCGGCGGCGGTGCGGCGATAGGTGGCGCGGTCGATTTCCACCTGGGTCTGCTGACGGTTGTCGAGCACTTTGCCGGACAGGCTGAACACGCTTGACTGGATCGTCCCGGCAGGCCCGGTGATGCGCAGGAAGTTGGTGTTGAACGGGCTGCCGGTCACCGCTTCGTTGAGGTTCGGGTCGCCGACGAAAGTTTCCGTGGCGCCGGTGTCCGGGTTCACTTCGGTGTACGGACCGTTGACGCTGCGCAGGAACGGTCCGATAGCGCCATTGACGGCACCGGTGAAATTGCCCGGTGCGCCGATGCCGATGTCGCGGGTGATGTTGATCGCGCGGCGCCCGGGTGCGGTGACATTGACCGTCTCGACGCCATACGGGTGCGTGATGGTGTAGGTGCCGGCAACGGGTACGTTCACCCGGATGCGAATCCGCGCGAAGCTTTGCTGATCACCATCGGCCGGATTTTCCGAGGCGAATGCCGCTTCGATCCCGGCGACATAGGCGTCCACACCATAACCGGCAGCGTTGTCGGCAATCGTGGTTTCGGCCAGGAACCAGAAGGCTTCCGGCGGCCAGTTGTCGGGGAAAATCATCGGCTGGGCGTCGTCGTAGATACCCGGCTCGGCGAGCAGAATGCACATGTAGGCCGGTGGCACGCTGGCCGCCACTCGCGAGCTGGCGGCGCGCGACTGACAGAGCTCCATCGATAGCTGATTTTCGTCCTGATACCACATCGGGAATTTCCCGGTGGCGAAGGTGTAGGGGCCGGGGTCGACGGCGGCGAGTTGCGCGTAGGCACTGCCGGTCAGCGAGAGAGCGAGCCCGAGCGCGTTGAGCGCAAAGCGTGGCCACTTGTTCATGATGCCTCCTGATGCGGATCTGGGCATGTGAGCGTTCATTGCACGATGACCACTTCTTCGGTATCGCTGCCGCCGTTGGACGACGTCACCCGAACCTTGGCCGGTGGGATCGGCGAGATCCCGGTGGCCAGGGTTTTCACCGCGCCGTCGCCGCCCAGCGCACCAATGGCGGCGCCGCTGCCGGAGGTGGCGGTGAGTACCGGCGGCGAGGTTTCGTCACTGGTCGAGGCGACCACGGTCAGTTGTCCGGAGCTGAGGCTGTATTGCGCGCTCTGGATCACCACCAGGTCGGTCAGGGTCATGGGCAGAGTGGTCGGCGTGCTGCTGGCGATGGCCAGGTGGTTGTCGGCGGTCACTTGCAAGGTGGTTGGCAAGGTCGGGTTGACCGAGGACTGCGCGTACCAGCTGCCGGTGCTGTTGGCTTCGGTCATGTTCAGCACCGGGGTGCTGCTGGTTACGGCGACAGTGCCCGGCGCTGGCGGCGCGAGCACGAACACGTCTTGTTGGGCGACCGGCGCACTGGTTCCCGCTGTACGCGAGTAAGTGCTGCGCTGGGTGATCATTGGCGTAGGCCGGACCACCGTCGACAACTTGCCGGAGACGGCGAACACGTTCGTCCGCAGATCGAGGCCGTTAGGGCCTTCGATGCGCACGTAGTTGGTGTTGAACGGGCTGCCGGTGACTGCCTCGTTGAGGTTCGGGTCGCCGACGAATTGTTCGGCGGCACCGGTCAGCGGGTTGGTCTCGGTGTAGGGGCCGTTGACGCTGCGCAGGAACGGCCCGATGTCGCCTTTGAGTGCGCCGTCATAGGTATTCGGCGTACCGATACCGATGTCGCGGGTCATGTTGATCGCGCGCCGCCCGGGGGTGTCGATGTTGAACACGTCGACGCCATACGGGTGGGTGATGACATAGGTGCCGGCGGTCGGTACATCGACGCGAATACGGATTCGGGCGAAGCTGACTTGATCGCCTTCAACCGGTTCTTCAGCGGCGAATGCGGCTTCGATGGCGCTGACGTAGCCCAGATCAATCCCCCGTGCGGCGTCGACGAGGGCCGTTTCGCCGGTGAACCAGAACGCTTCGTCGGGAAAGTTTGTCGGGAAGACAATCGGTTGCGCGTCATCGAACACGCCGGGGGTCGGCAGCAGCGAGCACATGTACGACGGCGCGCCGGGGGCGCTGGGTACTCGGGAGCTGAGCGCTTTGGACAGGCACAGATCCAGGGTGCGACCGTGGGAGTCCTGATACCAACTGGCGAAACCACCGTTGGCCGGCGTGTACGGGCCCGGATCAACAGCAAACAAAGCGGCCTGGGCAATGCCCTGGGCCAAGGCGCTCACGACCAGGATGGTCGCGGTTTTGGACAGTAAAGGGTGCATGAGTTAATCCCTCTATCAAAGTACCTGCCCCTTGGGGATGGGTCAGTTGCACAGGGCCTGTACACCTTCCATGCCAAGGTGCGGTGAATGGGCGGCAGAGGGCCGGATTAGAGGGGTTTGCAGGTGTGAGGTTGGGGTTTGTGGCCAGCGGGGAAAGGGCGTCATTCCCCAGAATCGGGGACGGTGGGGATGACCATCATTGCCCGCCGTACACAAACCCCCTGTAGGAGTGAGCCTGCTCGCGATAGCGGTGTGTCTGTAATGAAAATGTCGACTGGCCCACCGCGATCGCGAGCAGGCTCACTCCTACAAGGGATTAGCGGTGTCTGTGGGATCAACTCAACCGGGGCGATATCCCCGCAACCGGGCAAACCCCCACCCGTGGGCTATAACCCTATAGGGACGTATAGAGAAGTCGCCGCCATGAACATGCAGTCGAAATCGCTTCCGGTCGAGGAGGGCAATCTGCGCTTGGGCTCGCGCAAGCAGTCGTTCAACCTGCTGCGCTGGTTTTCGCTGATCAGCATGGCGGTGATTGGTACCGTGGCCATAGCGCTTGGCGCGGTGTCGACGCGTTTTGTCATTGATGAAAGCGTGCAGCGCGATGCCTTGCTCACCGCGCAGTTCATACAGGCCATCGCTTCGGCCGAGGTGCGTCACGTTTCCATTCCCAATATCCGCACGATGGGTGAATTGCTCGACCCACGTCAGGACACGAATTTTCCCGACGTCAGTCCGCAAGCCCGGGCCGATGCAAGGGGCGAGTTTCTCGATCACATCGAACACTTGCCGGACGTGATTCTCGCCAATATTTATGCGCCCGACCGCCAGGTGATCTGGTCAACCAACCCCGCGCTCATTGGCACCAACATTCATGCCGATGAAGATCTCGATCGCGCCTTTAACGAAAAAATCCCGGTGTCCGCCAGTTATCACGACGTCGACAAGGCCCGCGAAGAACAGAAATTCATCACGCCGCCGGACTACATCTTCATCGAGAACTACATCCCGCTGTTCGACGCTGAGGGCAAAAACGTCACGGCGATGGTCGAGATCTACAAGGAACCCAAGGATCTGATCGCACGCATGGAGCGTGGGATGGTGCTGATCTGGCTGGCCACCGCGCTTGGCGGCGGACTGATCTATTTGGGCCTGTACTGGATCGTGCGGCGTGCGGCGATTCTGCTCGCCGCCCAGCAGAAACAACTTATCGCCAATGAAACCTTTGTCGCCTTGGGCGAGATGTCTTCCGCCGTGGCGCACAGTTTGCGCAATCCGCTGGCGACCATTCGTTCCAGCGCTGAACTGGCGCTGGAGTTCGACGCCGGCCCGGCAGAGAAGAACATCAAGGACATCATTGGCCAGGTCGATCGCATGTCGAAATGGGTACGCGAACTGCTGCAATCGCTGCGTCCGCTCAACGATGATCCGGAACCGGTGAATCTGGTGGCAGCGCTGCACGAAAGCCTTGTCGGGTTTGAACAGCAGATCGCCAGAGCCGGCGTGCAGGTGGTGTTTCATCCGCAGCACACACCCATGGTGCTCAGCCAGCCTGTGCAACTGACACAGATCCTCAACAGCCTGCTGGCCAATGCACTGGAGGCGATGGACAAGGGCGGCACGCTGACCGTCAGCCTGGAACCGAGCGACGACCGTGGCGTGTGCGTGGTGCTCAGCGACACGGGTAAAGGCATGAACGAAGAGCAACGGACCATGGCGTTCCGGCCGTTTTTCACCACCAAGTCTGGCGGTCTCGGGGTCGGTCTGGTGCTGGTCAAACGCATTATGGAGCGCTTCGGTGGCGGCGTGACCCTCGACAGCCGCGAAGGCGAGGGCACCTCGGTTCGATTGGCATTCCAATTAGTCCAATGACGGGTCTTTTCCATTTCGCGGACTGCCGAAGACTGCGATCTATCGACTGATCGTTCCCTCGCTCTGCGTGGGAATGCAGCCGGGGACGCTCTGCGTCCCATGGAACGCGGAGCGTCCCTTGAGGCATTCCCACGCAGAGCGTGGGAACGATCAACACTTCCACCGCTGCAGAATTTCACGGACCAAAATTTATGAACTTCCCCCATCAGTGGGTGTCAAGCCCCGGTCACCGGGGAGTGGGGAAACCCACAGCATCCTCAACTCCCTGTAACAACTGGAAATAATTTCTTGGCGCACTAGTTGCAAAACACCATCACCCCTTCCTTGATGAGGCGGCTGGTGATGGACAGAACAACGCGTAAACCAAGCAACACTTTCCTGCTGACGCGTTTGAGCGTCTTTCTGATGTTGACCCTCGGCACCATGGCCGGCGTCCGCGCCAGTCCCATTGATGACGAGCGACAGCCAGAAGTCTCCGACCCGTCGGCGTACTACGACGAACCGGCCGACCGCGCTGGCGCGCTAAACGCCATTCTGACAATGCCGGAGGCCAACGAAGACTCCTTCGATCTACCTGACGGGGTCAAAGGCGATCGCGCTGAAACGCGTATCGAAAACGTCCTGCCACCCTCCGTGCAAACCAGTTTCAACTACCCCACCAACGGCAAGCCGAGCCCGCTCTATGGCGCGCAGCCGTTCACCCAGCAGTTGACCCTGTTCGAAGAATTCGGCCCGGAAAAACTCGACCCGACCACCCCGGCCGCGCCGCTGCCGTTTCCGCCCGCCGCGATCGGCCCGGCACCGGCCCAAGATCCGAACAACGTCGCTCGCAGCGCACCACCCGGCACCGCCCTTGATGCGTTCCTGCGGCAACCGGGGCTGACGCCATTCCCCAGCCAGTTCGCCAACGTCGTCGACCGCAACCCGTGGCAGGCGCAGATCGAGGTGTACCTCAACCGGCACATCGGCTCGTCCGCCGAAGGTCGGCCACCCGGAAAAGGCTGGGCGCACCAGCGCTGGAACGAGTTCTACCCGCAAGTCGCTTACAAAACCGTACAGACCGGTGCACGCCTCAATGGTGGCCTGCGTGACAGCGTGCAAATGCACCATTACGCCGTCGGTGAATTCGGCCCCGGCGGCCTGTATCACAACGTCGCCGGCGTACCGCTGACCGATGGCACCGCCAAAGGTGTCGACCCGCGTTTCCACCCGGCCATGCCGGCGCAAAACCACAACTCGGTGTGGACCTTCGACGGCACGTTGCCGCCAAAACTGTTGATGGTGCGCTACGGCCAACCGGTGATGATGCGTCACTACAACGGCTTGCCGATCGACCCGTCGGCCAACCGTGGATTCGGTTTGCATACGATCAGCACCCACGAGCACAACGGTCACGCGCCGGCGGAAAGCGACGGCTATGCCAACGCGTTCTTCTTCCCGGGGCAGTTCTATGACTATCGCTGGCCGATCCAGCTTGCCGGTTACGACAGCATCAACACCAAGGCTGAAGACCCACGTGCGGCGTTCCCTTGCGCACCGGGTGAAACCTTGTGGGTCAACGACCTGGCCCCCGCGAAGAAAACCTGCGACCACGGCACGATCAAAATCCGTGGCGACTGGCGCGAGACTATGAGCACCCACTGGTTCCACGATCACATGCTCGATTTCACCGCGCAGAACGTCTACAAGGGCAACGCGGCGATGATGAACTACTACAGCGCGCTGGATCGCGGCAACGAGTCGGTGGACGACGGCGTCAACCTGCGTCTGCCCAGCGGCAGCGCCTTGCCATGGGGCAACCGTGACTACGACGTCAACCTGGTGTTTGCCGACAAGGCCTGGGATCAGGAAGGGCAGTTGTGGTTCAACCCGTTCAACACCGACGGCTTCCTCGGTGACCAGTTACTGGTCAACTGGCAGTGGAAACCGACCCTCGACGTGCGCGCACGCAGCTATCGCTTCCGCATTCTCAACGGCTCGGTGTCGCGCTACTTCAAACTGGCGCTGGTGCGGGAAATCAAAGGCAGCGGTGGCGAGTTTCAGGGGCCGAAAAACTCCGGTGTGTCGTACAGCCGTGTGCCGTTCCACATGATCGCCAACGACGGCAACATCATGGAGCACAGCGTACCGTTTGACGGCAGCATGGATCTCGATGCCGATGGCGATAAACAGAACCACAACGCGATCCTGCCGACTCAGGGTATCGCCGAGCGCTTCGACATCATCGTCAACTTCTCGAAAAACGGCATCAAACCGGGGGACAAGCTGTTTTTCGTCAACCTGCAGGCTCACGACGACGGCAAGGGACCCAAAGATGTCATCCCGCTGGGCGACATCCTGTCGGAGAGATACCTGGCGGTGATCAAACAGACCAGCAAGGGCCCGCAGTGGGACAGAGGCGATCCGGCGGTGGGCAAGGTCTTGCAGCTCAACGTCAAGGCTTACACCGGCCAGGATCTGGCGATGAACCCGGCAGCCTACGAACCGGCCAAACCCGGCAAGGCTGAAGGGCTGGTGATGATCCCGCTGAAGCTCCACCGCGAAAACGCCGCCGACAAAGCCGTGCTAGCCAAGGCTCGCCACCGCACCTTCACCTTCGGCCGCTCCGACGGCACCGATGAAGCGCCATGGACGGTCAAGACCGATGGCGGCTTCGGCTTCCACATGGACCCGCGTCGCTTGAATGCTTCGACCCAGTTGTCCAGCGGCCCGACCGATGCCGGTGTCACCGGGTTCGGCACTCTGGAGGTGTGGAACATCAAGGCTGGTGGCACGGGCTGGAGCCATCCGGTGCATGTGCACTTCGAGGAGGGGATCATCCTCAGTCGCGGCGGCAAGGCCCCGCCAGAGTGGGAAAAATGGGCACGCAAGGACGTCTACCGGATCGGTTCGGAAAACGATGGGCTGGACAGCGTAGAGATGGCGATCAACTTCCGCGAGTTCGCCGGGACGTACATGGAGCACTGTCACAACACCCAGCATGAGGACAACTCGATGCTGCTGCGTTGGGACCTGGAGAAACCCGGACAACTGCAGTTGATGCCGACACCGCTGCCAAGCTGGGACGGTGTGCGCTACGTCAACTCCGCCGCGCTGCCAACTTTCCGCAACGGCGACGGTATGGGCCCACAAGTGGTGGTCAAGCCATGAACCGCCGCCACGGTGACAGCCAACCTGTGCATACCCCGCGCTCCCGGGCGCTGGGCATGCACCTGGTGCTGCTGCTGGTGGCCTGTGTGCTCGGCAGCCGCGTGCTGCTGGCGCACCAGGCCAGTGTCGGCGAGCCGTCAGCGGCGAGCGAATCCGCCACCCCGTGGGGTGGCGACTATTTCCCCAATACTTTGCTGACCGATCAGGACGGTCGGCAGGTGCATTTCTTCGATGACCTGATCAAGAACAAAGTGGTGGTGATCAACTTCATCTTCACGTCCTGCAGCGATTCCTGCCCACTGGAAACCGCACGCCTGCGCCAAGTGCAGAAACTGCTCGGTGATCGGGTCGGGCAGGACATCTTTTTCTACTCGATCAGCATCGACCCGATCAGCGACACCCCCGAAGTGCTCAAGGCCTATTCACAACGTTTCAAGGTTGGCCCCGGCTGGAAGTTTCTCACCGGCGAATTCGAAGACGTCACCGATCTGCGCAAGAAGCTCGGGCTGTTTATCGAAGGCGTCGACAATGGCCGCAACAAGGATCACAACCTCAGCCTGATCGTCGGCAACCAGACCACCGGGCGCTGGATGAAGGCCTCGCCGTTCGAGAACCCGTGGATCCTCGCCGATCAACTGGCCAACACCTTGCAGAACTGGAAGCAGCCGAGCATCGAAGAAAGCTACGCCAATGCCCCGGACATTCGCCCGCCGAGCAATGGCGAAGAACTGTTCCGCACCCGCTGCGCCTCGTGTCACAGCCTCGGCCCAATGGATGGGCAGGGCCTCGGCATGCGCAGCATCGGCCCCGATCTGATTGGTGTAACGCGTAATCGAGATCCGAAATGGCTGAACCGCTGGATTCGCGAACCGGATCGCCTGCTCGCGGAAAAAGATCCGATCGCGTTGCAACTGTATGAACAATTCGAGCGAATTCCGATGCCCAACCTGCGCCTCGACGAGCAGTCCGCGCAGTCGATCATCGACTTCCTCAGCGATGAAACCGAGCGTCAGCAACCGTCCACTGCGGCCATGACCGACGGTGCTTTGACGCCAGTAAAACCGGGCGATTCAGCCGCGACGGTGAGTCGGATGCGGTAGCGGCGAAATAGCATCATTGAACCGTGTGTCGCGGTCAGAGCCACCTACACTGATGGCTGTAAGCAGCGCGATATAAAACTCCAGGGCCACTCCCATGCAGCGACTGGAAGCACAAAAAACCTCTGCACCGAACCCATCGGTCGCGTGCAAGGGCTGGCGCGAGCAGTTCAATCTACTGCGCTGGTTCTCGCTCGCGAGTTTTTTCATCATCGCCGCCGTGGCGTTGGGGCTGGGTTATATCTCCACACGCTTCGTGGTCACCGAAAGTGTCGAGCGCGATGCGCTGCTGACCGCGCAATTCGTTGAGGCCATTGGCGCGGCGGAAATGCGTCACGCCAAAATCAATCCGAACCGGACGATGGGCGAAATGCTCGACCCGCGTCAGGACAACCAGTACCCCGATGTTGATCCGGCGTTACAGGCTTCAGCGCGTACTGAATTTCTCGATCACGTCGAACACCTGCCGGATATTTTGCTCGCGACCGTTTATGCGCTGGATCGCACGGTGATCTGGTCGACCAACGCTGAGCTTATCGGTGTGCACATCAAGGATGACGATGAGCTCGACGAATCATTCGAGATGAAAGTGCCGGTGTCTTCCAGCTACCACAAGATCGACGATGAGAAACCCGAGCAGCAAATGTTGCGCGAACCGAAATACCTGTTCATCGAGAACTACATCCCGATGTTCAACGCCGACAAAAGCAAAGTCGTCGCCATGGTTGAGGTCTACAAGGAGCCGGCGGATCTGGTCGATCGCATCGACCGTGGGTTCGCCTCGATCTGGGCGGCGACTTGCTTCGGCGGTGCGGCGATCTTTCTAGCCTTGTTCTGGATCGTCCGCCGCGCGGCGAAATTGCTGCAGAGCCAGCAGCAACAGTTGATCAGCAACGAAACCTTTGTCGCCCTCGGCGAGATGTCCTCGGCGGTGGCGCACAGCCTGCGTAATCCGCTGGCGACCATTCGCTCCAGCGCCGAACTGGCCCAGGAAGTCGCCAGCCCCGGTGCGCAACGCAATATTGGCGACATCATCAGTCAGGTCGATCGCATGTCACGCTGGGTACGTGAGTTGCTGGTGTCGCTGCGGCCGATGAATGACGACGGCGAGGCGGTGGATCTGGTGATGGCGGTCGAAGACACCGTTGGCGCCTTCGAAGCATTGATCAAACGCTGCAACGTCGAAGTGCGCTTCACACCGCAGAATTGCGCGCCGGTCGTCAGTCAAAAGGTGCTGCTGACGCAAATACTCAATAGCCTGTTTGCCAACGCCCTCGAAGCCATGCCCAAGGGCGGTGTGCTCACCGTCGAGTTCGAATCGCCGCAGCCCGACAGCGTGCGTCTGACTGTGAGCGACACCGGCAAGGGCATGAGCGCGCAGCAGCAACTGTTGGTGTTCAAACCGTTTTTCACCACCAAACAGGGCGGCCTCGGGGTTGGCCTGGCGTTGGTCAAAAGAATCATGGAGCGTTTTGAAGGTTCGGTCGTGCTGACCAGCCGCGAGCAGGAAGGAACCCGCGTCAGTCTCAACTTCAAAGTGGCATCGGGAGGGGAATATGGAACACAGCATTCTGCTGGTCGAGGATGACGAACTGTTGGCCGAAAATATTCAGACCTACCTGGAGCGCAAAGACTTCGAGGTGACCGTCTGCCATTCGGCCGAGGACGCGCTGGGGCAACTGGAAACTTTCATGCCCGACATCGTGCTGACCGACAACTCGCTGCCGGGCATGAGCGGGCACGAGCTGATCCAGAAGCTGCGCATCAGCGCGCCGGATCTCAAAGTGATCATGATGACCGGCTACGGCAACGTCGAAGACGCCGTGGTGGCGATGAAGGAGGGCGCCTTTCATTACGTCACCAAACCGGTGGCGCTGGCGGAACTCAAACTGCTGCTCGACAAGGCCCTGGCCACCGAACGGATGGAGCGCACGCTGTCGTTCTATCAGGAGCGCGAGGCGCAGAAATCCGGGGTGCAGGCGCTGATTGGCGACTCGGCGCCGATGCAGTATCTGAAGAACACTATCGGCCAGTTGCTCGACGCCGAGCGGCGCATGGCCAACACCGATCTCCCTCCGGTTTTAGTCGAAGGCGAGACCGGCACCGGCAAAGAGTTGGTGGCGCGGGCGCTGCACTTCGACGGCCCGCGCAGCAAAGGTCCGTTTATTGAATTCAACTGTGCGTCGATCCCGTCGAATCTGGTCGAGTCGGAGTTGTTCGGGCATGAGAAGGGTGCGTTCACTGACGCCAAGGATCGCCGCGTCGGGCTGGTGGAAGCCGCGGATGGCGGCACGCTGTTTCTTGATGAGATTGGCGAGATGGATCTGCTGTTGCAGGCGAAGATTCTGAAGTTGCTGGAGGATCGCACCATTCGCCGGGTCGGCTCGGTGAAGGAGCGCAAGGTCAATCTGCGGGTGATCAGCGCGACCAACTGCAACCTTGAGCAGATGGTCCAGCAGGGCAAATTCCGCCGCGATCTGTTTTTCCGTCTGCGGATCATTTCGATCAAAGTGCCGCGGCTTTACGCCCGTGGCGATGACATTCTGTTGCTGGCGCGGCACTTCCTCGCCAGTCACGGCAAACGTTATGGCAAGCCGAATCTGCATTTCAGCCAGCAGGCCGAGGAGTTGCTGCTCAGTTACACCTGGCCGGGCAACGTGCGCGAACTGCGCAACATGCTCGAGCAAACGGTGTTGCTGGCGCCGAGCGACACGATTGCCGCGCATCAGTTGAACGTGTGCATGAGCCTGTGTGATGAGTTGCCGCCGCAGCACCAGCATCAACATTACGAACCAATGTCGCCCTACGAACCGCGTCCAGCGAGCAATATGGAGTCGATGAACCTGCCTGAAGTCGAACGCGACATGGTGCGCAAGATGCTCGACAAGACCGACTGGAACGTCACCAAATCTGCACGCCTGCTGGGCCTGAGCCGCGACATGCTGCGTTACCGCATCGAAAAACTCGGCTTGGCCCGACCGGATAAACGGCAGTGGTAACCCAGACACACCGCATTTCCCCTGTGGGAGCGAGCTTGCTCGCGAATGCGGTGTGTCAGGCAACATCAAAGTGACTGATCCACCGCTTTCGCGAGCAAGCTCGCTCCCACAGGGTTATCCGGTGTCTGCAGAATGTTTGGGCAACCCGGATCAATGCTGCTGCCGACTCAAACACTCCAGCACACAACCCGGATCCAGCACCTCGTCATTCACATAAATCCCGCGCTCGGCATCGTACGTGCGGATAAACACCCGCACCGTCGCATCCGCCACGGTCGGCAACTGCGAATCGGAGAATTCATGGTCACCCGGAAGCACCACAAAATCCTGCGGCGCCGTATCGTCGTAAGGCTTGGGCGGCGTGGAACTCAGTGAATACGGAGCAGGGTGGGCGAAGGGCTGGTTGGGCCCGTAATAATTGAAATTGCTGTCCAGCGCTTGCGCCTGTGAGGCAACAAGCAGACAACCCATCAACAACAGCCGATCGAGCATTTGCATGGCGGCACCTGCGAGTGCGGTTTTCCCCAAGGCTATTAACTATAGCTGCCCGACATTCAAACAACCGGGTGATTGATCACATGCCCCGGCTGTGCGTAAAGATCGATGCCGAGGGCATGCATAACTTTCAAAACCGTTTCGAAGCGCGGCTTTGCGCCGGGCGCGAACGCCTTGTACAGACTTTCGCGACCCATGCCAGAAGTTTTGGCTATCTGCGTCATTCCGCGCGCCTTGAGCACATAGCCGATTGCGCGAAGAAACTCTTCGTTATCCCCGTCTGCAAGAACCTGGGACAGGTATTCGCTGATGGCTTCGTCACTGTCCAGCAATGCTGCCACGTCGAAAATCGTTAACGTCTGGCTCATGGTTAAACCTCCTTAGCCATTTTTTGTGCGCGTCGGATGTCTGCGCTTTGTGAAGACTTGTCGCCTCCAGCCAATAGAACGATGACTGCACCGTTACGCATCGTGAAATACACCCGATAGCCTGCACCCACATCTACGCGCATTTCAGATACGCCATCACCCACCGATTTAACATCGCCGAGATTTCCCGTTGAGGCCCGATCAATGCGGCGGGCGATGGCCACCTTGGCCCGCAGGTCTCGAACCGATTGGTGCCAAGCCTGGAAGACGGCTGTTTGTCGAATAAGATAATTCATTGCTCGACTGTATCCAAGTAGATACAAATAGGCAGTCAGCCAAGTCTTCTAACAAACCTTGAAAAGTCGTCGGTACTTGTAGGCGAGAGTTTCCTCATTTGTAGGAGTTGCCGCAGGGTTTGGCTTACAAGTTTGCAACAACCGCAATTGCCGGGCTGATCTAGACTCGGATCCGCTCAATCACGAGCATCGTCCGGAGTGCGCCATGGAAGTGCCCAACAATAAAACCGCCATCGAGAGCAATCGACAGGCGTGGAACGATTCCGCCCGCCATCACCAGGATTCGCCTGATTGGCAGGCTTTACTCGGCGAAGTTGCGCAGGCGGATTTCTCTTGTCTTGATGAGACATTGAGCGGGTTGCTGGAGGTCGATGGCAAGGATGTGATTCAACTGGGCTGCAACAATGGCCGCGAGAGTCTCTCCCTGTTTGCCCTCGGTGCCAGAAGCGTGGTCGGTGTCGATCAGTCGTTGGCGTTTCTTGAACAGGCCCGTGAGCTGAACAAGCGTTCACCGCACAGCGCCGAATTCGTCGAAAGCGATATCCATCATTTGCCAGCGTCTTTGCACAATCGCTTCGATGTGGCGCTGATCACCATCGGTGTTCTCAACTGGATGCCGGACATCGGCGAGTTCTTCCGCCACGTCGCGTCGACCCTGAAACCGGGTGGCAAACTGGTGATCTACGAAACTCATCCGTTTCTGGAAATGGTCGATCCTGAGGCAGAGGATCCGTATCGCCTCGCCAGTTCCTACTTCCGCGCCGAGCCGTTTGTGCAGGAAGAGCCGATTGTCTATGTCGGCAAGGTTGAGCAGCAGGCAGCGAAGTCGTATTGGTTTGTGCATACGCTGGGGGCGATTTTCAGTGGTGCCATCGGGGCGGGGCTGAACATTGCGCACTTCAGGGAGTATGCGCATTCGAATCGGGAAGAGGTGTATGACCAGTATTTGAATCGAGAGGCGCAGATGCCGATGTGTTTTACCCTGGTTGCCACCAAGGCCTGAATTCTTGATCGCGACAACCGGCCTCTTCGCGAGCAGGCTCGCTCCCACATTGGTTTTGTGTACTGCACAGATCCAGTGTGGGAGCGAGCCTGCTCGCGAAGGCGGCCTCGCCACCGCTACAAATCCTGAGATTGAATCAAGCCTGCGCCGCCACCGTCACTGCCGGTCTTTCCGGCTTGCGCAGCGCCTCCAGCCTTGAATCGCTGTAGTTCGATTCGCGGAAGAAACGCCAGTGCCCGAACAGGTCGTAAACATGCGTGATATGCCCTTGTTCCTGATAGCCCAGGCGAATATGCATCTTCAGGGCCTGTACATTGGCGTTGTCGCAGATATCCACGACTTTTTTGAAGCCTCGGGCAGACATGACTTGCCACAGTGCGGTCTGTGCATCGACGGTCAAGCTACTGCCGAAATAGTGCCGGGTAATTTCGGCACCGAACTGAAAGTATTCACCGGGCTTGACCGGGAACGTGCAGCGGTAGAAGTGGCGGTCGTAATAGTCGCGAGTGCTGGCCCAGACAAACCCGACGGTATGACCGTCCTGGTCCAGGTACATATGCCCCGTATGCCCTTCAGTGGCCAATTCGGCCATGGTCTCCACGCGGTCACCAAAGTACTTGCCGAATGCTTTGGCGTTGTCCTCGGTGATGTCGACTCTGCGCAAGCCTTCACACGGGCGCAGTTTGTTCGGGGCAATCGGCGTGACCAGGTCGCGCTCCATCCACAGCAATTCACGGTGAGCGAAGACGTAACGTTTCCACAGCGCGCCAAGGGTGCGGCGCAGGCCTTTTTGTTTGATGCGCAGAAGCAGATTTTCGATGACGCTCATGATGCCCTCCGAGGCGCTAGCCCAGGTGTGTTGGATGGTGTTGCCGGTTGAATTTCGGATGTGTTCGCCGCCGTCGAGTTGCCGGCACGCGGTGCACGCCATTTTTGCAGGGCCGGTTTGACGTGGTGCCAAAGGCGTAGCCCCAGGCCCAGCAGCAAACCGCTCGGGCGCCACGAGTAGAAACTCCAGCGCCAGTGTTCCAGTTGCCCGGTCATGCGTTCGTGCAGTTGATGGCTGGAGTTTTCCAGGCTGACCCGCGACGCATCGATCCAGCGCCAGTGCTCATCCAGCCCCCAACGAATCCATTCCTCCAGCAACACCCGGCCGCTACCGAGGTCGGCGTACTGCGGCAAAAACGCCAGGTTGTAATCGTAGAGGCGGCCCTGTTCGAGCAGGCCGAGGCGATAGCTGATGCAGCGGCCGTTCAGCTCCAGCGTCACGACCCGCACCAGGCCTTGAGCGGCGAGGGCGGTGAAAGCGCTTTGCATCCACTGACGACTGCGTTCGGTGGCGAAAATCCCGACACCCTCGTCACCTTTCCAACTGACCGACTCGACTTCCTGCAGCGCTTCCAAAATCGTAGGCATCGACAGCGCATCGGGGGTGATTCGCCGCACTTGTGCACCGCATGCGGCAATCCGTTTGCGCGCCCGACGCAGCTTGTAGCGCGGGTCGCCGGAGATCTCCTGATGATCGGCGTCGCTGATCAGATGCACCGGCACCCGGCAACTCAGGCGTCGTTCAGCCGTGGAACTGCGCGCCATCCATTCGGTGAGCGCACTTTCTTCACCGGCAGGTTCCGACAGTTCATTGAGTTGCAGCAGCGCATGGGGCAGATGTTCACGGATCAGCACCAGCGCCTTGTGCATGTCTTCGCGGCCGAGCAACGACAGCAGAGCCAGGCGATCGGCCATTGGATAACCCAAGTGATGCAAAACGCGAAACGGCACACCAGCGAAGCGTTCGCGGCTGGCCACCAGTGGCAGGCACAGCAGCAATTGCTCGGCTTCCCAGCCGAGCAGAACGTGCAGGCGCTGATCCTCGCCCAGGGCCTGCTCTGCCGCGCACAACCAGCCAAGGTTGTTGAACGGCGTGTGGTCGGCCACGCGCAGGCGCAATGCCTCGTAGGCTGTTGCCGGGAAGTCGGCAGCGCACAGGGAGGTGCGCCATTCGAATCGCATCACCATGGGTTCAGGCCGCCGTTGCTTTGACAGGTGGACGGGAAGTTTTACCCAGCGCCGCCAGACGCGAGCCGCTGTAGCGGGTTTCGCGATAGAAGCGCCAGCGGCCGAACAGCGTGTAGATATTCATGATCCGCTGTTGTTCGGTATAGCCCATGCGCAGGTGCAGCTTGAGCGCCGGGACGTTGCTCGAGTCACAGACATCGACCACTTTGCGGCAGCCTTTCAAGGCCATGGCTTCCCACAGGCGCAGTTGCAGATCTACCGACAATTCGGTGCCCCAGTAGGCACGAGTCAGTTCGCCGCCGAACTCGAAAAATTCGCCGGGTTTAACCGGGAACCGGCAACGGTAGTAATGCCGATCGAAATAGTCGCGCGGCGTGCCCCAGATAAACGCCACGGCATCGCCTTTGTCGTCGACATGCATATGCCCGGTGTGACCGTCACTGGCCAGCTCGGCCATGACGCCGACGCGGTTGCCGAAGTAGCGGGCAAAGGCGCTGGCGTTGTTTGCGGTGATCTTCAGCATGCGCAATGGCGGGTAAGGTTTGAGGTTGTGCGGCGGCACGGGACTGACCAGATCGCGCTCCATCCACAGCAGTTCCTGATGGTCAAAAATGTACATTCTGCGGATCTTCGCCAAGGTCGCTCGCAGGCCTTTACGACGGATATGTCCGCTGAGTCTTTGCAAAACATCCATGGTCTCTTCTCCTGTTGAAGGTCCCACGCACAGCAAGACGCTCGCGGGACAGAACATCGAAGGGCGGTTCATGAAGCGCTCCAGTTCAGGGCGAACAGGGTTTGCCCCGGTAATTCGAAACGTACGCGCCCGTTTTCGCAGGCAAACGGTATGTCGCGGCTGCGATTGTCAGCGCCGAAGAAACGCAAGGCGCTTTGATTCAGCGGGCACTTGGCACCGCTCAGATCAACCCGTTGCAGGCGCGTGCCTTTGTTCACCCCGAGCAGTGCGCGCTGCTTGTCGCCGGCCATCGCCAGGACATCTACCTCAAAAGCGTCGTTATCCAGTTGCAGCACTTGCGGCAGCCAATGCCGGGCAATGAATTGCTGGGCGAGGCCTACCGGTTTCAGCTCGAAGCGACCATCGTCATGTATGCGCACCATGCCTTTGCCGTAGGGCGGTTCGTCGGCGGCCTGAAACCAGTTGAGCATGCTCAGCAGGCCGTCCTGAGAGGCGTTGATGACCACCGACGCCCACCACAGCGCTGTGTAGTGAGTTTCCTGATCGTAGGGGCTCAGGGCTGAGCCACTGGACAGATTGGTCTGATCCAGCAGCAACGCTTTGCGTGGCTGACCTTTAGCGTCCAGCCCCACCAGGTCTGCAGCCCGGCGGACGTTGTCGCGGTACACCCGGGTCGCCAGCAAGTCGCGGATCATCCATTCATGCCAGGCCAATGCATCGACTTGATCGGCGGATTCGCTGAGCAGCCGCCGCGCCCAGTCGATGCCGCGTTTGTCCGCTGCGTTGCGGGTGAACGGCCCGTTGATAAAACGGGAGCTGGCCGGCATGGCGATACGTACGCCGGCCTTGGCATTGGCCGGATCGCTGCGCACCTGGCGGGCCATGCTGACAAAAATCGCCCGATAATCTTCGTAGCTCGAATAGTTCAGGTTCGGTTCGTCGGCGAAGCCGATGTAATGCGTGCCTTGACCACCCAGCGCACGAGTGCCGGCGAGCCACGCCTCAAGGCCGTTGTTGCTTTGCACATCGGCGCGCAGATTGGCCTGACGCCCGGTGCCGGCGAGCAGGGTGATGTCCTGGCGGATGCCGAAGCGAGTCTGATAGAGCTGACGAACCGGGTCTGCGATACGGGTATTTTTCGAAGTGACGTCAACGTAGCTGTAATAACTCGCCGCACCCGGTTTCAAGGCATCCAGTGCGGCATGACTGGCCGTGGGCGGCATGAGATTGGGCAGGGCAATGCCCAGATCGGGGGTGCGACCGATGACCTTATCGTGCAGGGTCAGGCGTACCTGGCCCGGCTCTTCACGCAAGGGCTGGAGCTGCTGCGGATTTTGCGCAAACAGATTGGCCGTGCCGTCGAGCCAGAATGCCGCTTTACCGCTGCCCTGCAGGCGCAAGCGCCAGACCTGGGGCCGGTCGCTGACCGGCAAGGCCACTTGATCGAATTGCCAATAGGCGCGGTATGGCTTGAGGGCCAGCGACAGTTGTTGTCCATCGTCTATGCGCTGGGCTTGCAGCGCGTTGACCCCGCCATGGTATTTGCCGTTCAGCACCGCGTGTTCTCCCGCTGCCACTTGGAAAAACAGCTCATCGCCATTGCCGGTTTCGACACTGAAATGCACTTTGGCCGGACTGAACAGCGCCACTGTTTTATCGTCATGCTCGACGCGATAACTGCGGAAGCTGTAGCCGGGAATCTCCAGACGATAACTGGCAGCCCCGGGCAGCAACGACCAGCTCTGCGAACCGCGAGTTTCGCTGGCCTTGATCAGCCGTTCACCCTGCAACTTGCCCTGACCGTCGAGCAGATAAATATGCTCTTCATTGGCCTCGGCCTGCCACGCCGGAACCCAGCGTACGGTGACCGAGTCCGGGCGATTGGCTTGCAGGTACAGACTGCCGTCGCGCAGGTCACCCCACTGCATCGGCGCCGCGAAACCGTTCAGCGTCAGGCCGAGTCCGAACAGCAGGGCCAGGCGTTTCATGCTGTCTTCCGACGTTGCAGCATCAACCACATCGGGGTGATGTCGCTGGGCAGGATGATCAAGGTTTGCCAGAACGGCACGTTGCTCAAGCGGCAATAAAGCACCAGCATGGCCACCGTCACCGCCAGATAGGCGATCGATGAAGCCGCCGCTGCACCGACAATGCCGTAGGCAGGAATCAACAGCAGATTCAGCGCGAGGTTGAGCAGAGCGCCGATGCCCATCAGCAACGACACCGTGCCGGGGCGATCCTTGCCAATCAGATCCAGGCGCAGAATGCTCGCATAGCACAGGCCCAGCAGGCCGGGCAGCAAGGCGAGCAGCGCCGGATACGCCGGTTGATACGCCGCACCGAACAGGGTGACGATCAGCCATTCGCCGATCACTGCCATGGTGATGCAGGCGCCGAGCATCACCGTGGCGGTCAGGCGCAGCGCCAACGGCGTGACCTTGTCCATGCCTTTGTCCTGTTGCAGCAGTCGCTTCATCAGCGGTGTGGTGACTGCCTCCGGAACGATCAGCAACAGTTCGGCGGCGGCGCTGGCCATGGCGTAGTGGCCGAGCGCGGTACTGCCCAGCAGGGCGCCGATAAACAAGTAGTCGGAGCGCAGAATGATCTGTTGAAACAGCAGATCCGGATGGCTGCGCGCACTGAAGCGCAGCAGCTCGTTCTGGCTCGCACGGTCCCATCGCAGTTGCAGCGGCTGTGCGCGTTTGAGCCACATCCAGCCGACCAGCACCACCAGGCTGATGCCGGCCAGCCAACTGATCAGCGCGGCTTCGAGTGCTGCCTCCTTCCACATCCAGAACAGCGCGACAAACAACAGCAGCGGCGCGAGGGATTCGATCAGACGCAGAACATTGAAGGCGACCACGCCGCCCGATGCGTTGTGCAAGGTCAGCAGACCGCTTTTGAGCACGGTCAGCGGCACCGCCAGCAGCAACAGCCACGCCAGCAGACCGAGCTGCATCGTCACATCGAGTTCGCTGCCGAACTCACGGGCCAGCGCGACCACCAGCAAGGTCAGCAGCCCGGCCAGAAGACAACCGAACACCAACACCTGAGCGAGCAACAAGCCCATCGGCCGCTGATTGGCCGCTTGATAACCGACTGCCGAATTCAAGCCGCCGCTGGTCGCCGCGCTGATCAGATCCGGCAAGGTGCTGAGCAGGGCGAACAAACCGCGTTCACTCGGGCCGAGAATCCGTGCCAGCAACACATTGCGCAGCAAGCGCAAGGCAATCATTGCCAGTTTGGTGCCCATGCTCAGGGCCAGATGCTTGAGGTAGCTACCGCGACTCATGGCCGTGCCCCGCGATAAATGCGCCACGACAACAGCGCCGGATTGCACGCGATGCGCTGACTGATGCCGAAGCGCGGCAGGTTCAGCGGGTCGCCTTCGCCGCGATAAATGCCGGTACCGGTGCCGAGGGCGAACGGATAATCGTGATTGGCGATCTGCTCGCGCACGCGTTCATCGTTGTCGCCGTTGGGGTAGCAATACACCGGCAGTGGGCGGTTGCAGCCGTTGTACAAGGCATCGCGGCTGCGGCTGATTTCTTCGTTCAGGCGCTGATCATCCAGGCCGGTGAGGATGGCGTGGCTGGCACCGTGCGGGCCAAAGCGCACCAGACCGGAAGCCTCCAGCGCGCGCACTTGATGCCAGTCCAGCGCTTGCGGCTGTGATTCGGCTGGGCACTCATCGGTGAGTTTTTCCAGTTTCTGCGGGTCAAGCGTCTTCAACCCTTGGAGGAAATGCAGCAGCGCCAGGCTGCGGCGGTCGACATCGATGTCATCGAGCATTACCGGCAATGGGTGATGCATGAACTGCAGGCACTCGATCAAGTGCATCCGCGCTTTTTCACCGTGGCTGCCCCACAGGGTTTCGCCAAGGCTTTCCCACCAGAAACGCTGACGGCTGCCGATGAAATCGGTGGAGAGGAAAATGCTCGCCGGTACCTGATGTTTCTGCAGCAGCGGGAAGGCGTTGACGGCGTTATCGCGCCAGCCGTCATCAAAGGTCAGCGCCACCCGTGGGCGCTCGCTGCGCAGCGAATTGGGCTGGAGGATTTCCATCAGCGGCACGCAATCGAAATGCCGACGCAGCCACAGCAGTAAATGCTCGAAGGCCTTGGGCCCGACGCACAGTTCGTTGCGGTGCGGGAGGTTGGCGGCACGGTCGTTGGCCAGCACCCGGTGCAGCATCAGAATGACCCCGGCGCCGTGCAACTGGTTGCGCCCCACTGACGAGTTGAGATAGAGCCAGCCGCTGGTGCGTTTTAGCAGTTGTTTGATCGCCATGGCATGAGTCCTCTCAACGATTCTGGTCAGGATTCCACTGTGCGTAACGTTGCCCGCGCAGGAACTGCCACAGACCGACGCTCATGCCGGCCAGCGTCACCAGCAGGAACGCCGCGAGGCGGAACGGTTTCGGTAAACGGTGTTGCGAATCCAGCAGGCCGGCGATGGCCACCGCGTAACCGATCAATTGCGCAACCAGGCTCAGGCGATAGAAACCGTGCTCGTTCCACAGCCAGAAATTGCTCAGCAGCAGCGGCAGCAAGAGAATCGGCGCGAGGCGGCGGATCAGTTTGTGGCTGATCAAGGCGATGGAATAAAGGCCGTACTTGAACGGATTCAGCAGGGCGCTGCGTTGCGCCAGGCTCTGCAGGCCACCGACGGTGACCCGCTGGCGGCGGCGCCATTGCTTGCCCGCTTCGTCGACGCCCTGGTCGATCACTTGCGCCTGGGGTACGTAAACGATGCGTTTGTGCGCGACCGGCGCGCAGGTACTGATGAAGAAGTCGTCGTTGACCTCGGCCGGTACGTTCTGGAACAGCTCGCGGCGCAAGGCGAGCAGGGCGCCGTCGGCGGAGACCATGCAGCCGGTGCGATTCTCGACCCGGCGCAACCAGCCTTCGTAATGCCGATAGAGGCTGTCGCCAATACTCAGGCCACCACCGGTGACCGGGATCACCATATGCCCGGCGCAGGCACCGACCTGCGGATCGCTCAACGGCGCGAGCAAATGGCCGAGGGTGTCGCGCGACCATTGGTTGTCGGCGTCGGTGAACACCAGAATATCGCCGCTGCTCACGGCAACGCCGGCATTCAGTGTGGCGGCTTTGCCCTGGCGCGGCAGGTCGAGGACGGTGATGCGCGGATCGATCACTTTGTGCGCGCAGGCCACGGTGTCATCGCTCGAGCCGTCGCTGGCGAGAATGATCTGCAGCGTCGCCGGTTGATAATCCTGGGCCAGCAGGGTGCGCAACTTGTGCTCGATGTGTCGCGCCTCGTTGTGCGCGGCGATGACGATGCTGACGTTCAGCGGCGGCGCCGGCGCGTGCCGCCAGGCCGGGAACAGCGGCGCCAGCAAGGTCAGCAGCAGCGGATAGCCGATGTAGGCGTACGCCGGCAGCAGCAGGCACAGGCAAAAAATGAATTCAGCCACGGGCGGGCCTCCTGGCGTTCCAATGACACAGACTGAGAACAAGTGCCGCGCTGGGCAGGTGCAGGCGTAACCAGTGCAGACCCCACAGTTGCAAGGTGAGGCGAGCATTGTGGTGCTTGATACTCTGCCGCACGCTGAGCGTCAGACTCGGCAGCAGGGTCAGTACCAGCAGGATTATCGCGAGCTGCGCGAGGCCGGCGAGCAAGGCAACGATCAGTAGAAAATCCGTCATCCAGACCAGCAACGACAGCAGCGGAAAACGCAGCAGGCGCAGGCTCATGCCATGGGTGCGCAGCAACTGCAGGTGGCTGCCCTGGCGCCACAGCTCCTTGCCCATCCACTCGCGCCAGTTCATTTCGTAGCCCCAATGCAGGGCGATGCTGTTACTGGTCGACAGCAGCCGTGCGCCCTGTGTGCTCAGACGCAAGGTGTATTCCTTGTCTTCGCCGGTGCGCAGGGTTTCGTTGAATCCGCCGACGACGTCAAACCAGCGTTTGCGCATCAACAGGTTGGCGCTGGGCAGCCAGTCCACGGTGCGACTGGCGTGCGCTGATGGACGCAACATGCGCCGTTGCCAGGCGGTCGCGTACCACGGCGCGGCGGCGGGGGTGTGCAGATCCAAGCCAAAAATGTCGCCCTGATTCTGCGCTTCGAGAGCGAACAATTCGCTCAGCCAGTTTTCGGGCATTTCGATATCGGCATCAATGAACGCCAGCCATTCACCGCTGGCAACCGTAGCGCCACGATTGCGCAAGGCGCCGATCAGCAGGCCGGGCAGCACCAGCACCTGTGCACCGAATGCGCGGGCGATCTGTGGCCCGTCATCAGTGGAACCGTTGTCGACGACGATCAGCTCACAGTCGATGTCGGCGGCGTTCGCGGCTTTGCGAGCGGCCAGGAGGGTGCGGCCGATGTGCCGTGCCTCGTTGTACATCGGAATGACGATGCTGATCCGGCTCATGCCTTGGCCTCCGTCAGCGGCGCTTGCTCGGCTTTCAGGCGCAGCACCCAGGTCAGTGCAAGCATGATCCACAGGTATTTCAGGTTCGGCGCGCTGAGAAACATCAGAAACAACGTCAACGACAGAAAACTCATTCCAAGATGGGTGATCAGGTCGGCGTGCTGCCACTCGCGCCGTTGCAGCCATTCGCGTCGTGCGCGGATCAGGTTGTAGAAACCCTGCACGAGCATGCCGACAAACAGCAGGCCGGCGGGAATCCCCAATTCGCTGAAGATCTCCAGATAAGTGTTATGCGCCCGGCGATACAGGTCGCCGATCTTGCGGTTGGCCGAGAATGCCTTGGCATAGCCGGTGGTTGCATAGTGCAACGGGAAGGTCCCGGGGCCCGAGCCGAGCAGCGGATGCTCGCGGATGATCTGGCTGCCGACGACAATGTACGAGGCGCGACGGCCGAGGGATTCATCCTGAGCCTTGGCCCCGGCGCTCAAGATACTCAGCGACTGGATGCGCGCCAGATAACCGGCAGGCATCGCATAAATCGCCAATGGCAGCACGATGGCCGCACCGAGCATGGCGAATCCGAAATGCCGGGGACGGATACGGTTGAGGTGCTGGCGGTAATGCCAGACCCCGATCGCCAGACTCAAGGCCAGTACCACCAGCCCTGAGCGCGACTCCGTTTTGGTCATGCCGCCGAGCAGCAAAAGGCAGCAGCCCGCCCAGAACAAACGCTGCAGCAGATTCGGGCTGCGAATCACCAGCAGCAGGCCCAGCGGCACGGCGAAGGCGATCAGCAGAGCAAAGGCATTCGGGTCTTCGAGCAGGCCGGCGGCGCGGCCCTTGTCCTGAAATCGGCTGGAAAACATCGCCATCGCGCAGGTCGTGCTGACGCTGAGCGTGACCAGCCGGGCGAACAGATCGAGGTTCAGTTCGCGGCCGATCAACAAAGTGATCACGAACAGAATCAGGCCCACGCTCAGCTCACGCAGATGACTCTGTGACATGCCCATGTTGTCGGTGGCGAGCAGGCTCAGCAGGTACAGCGCCATGAAACCGATCAGGTAGCGCCACAGATTGCTGCGCAGACGCTGCGATGGAATCTGATGCAATGCCAGTTGCAACGCCAGGATCAGCGCCAGCGAAGCACCGAGGAATTTGCTCCCGGAAAACGCGCTGTCCTTGAAGAATCCTTCAAACGGCACCAGCGCGGCAATACCCAGCAGTCCCCACGACGGTTTGCGGTACAGCACCGTGAAACCCAGCAGCCCCAGCACTGCCCCCGGCGCCAGATACGGATAAGGACTGACCAGCAAAGCCATGCAGACCAGTGCCAGCAGGCTGACGATCGAGAGCGGGAAAATCATGCGCGTGCCTCCCGTGCCGTGTGGATGTACAGCTGCGACCAGCGTTCGGCCAAAGCCTTGAGGTCGTAGCGTTCCTGTTGTGTGCGTCTGGCGTTATCGCGCAGCTGGGCGGCCAGCTTCGGTTCGGCCAGCAACGTGTCGAGCTGGCGGGCGAGGGCGGCGGTATCGGTCGGTGCGGCGAGCAGGCCGTTGTGGCGGTCCTGCAAGACATCGGGAATGCCACCGACCGCGAACGCCACCACCGGCACACCGGCCTGCATCGCTTCGAGCAGAATCATCGGCGTGCCCTCGGTGCGCGAGCTGATCACCAGCGCATCGAGTTGCTGCCACCAGCCTTGCATCGCCGTCTGATAGCCCGGCAAGCAAATCCGCTGTGGTAAACCGGCAGCATCGATACGCGCCTGCAAGGCCTCACGTTCCGGACCGTCACCGAGCATCACGGCGTCCAGTTGCGGATGCTGGTGACACAACGCAATCAGCGCATCGAGAAACAGATCCGGGCCTTTCTCGCTGCTCAACCGGCCGACGTAACCGACCAGCCAGCGCTGTCGTTCCAGCGCCGGCGGCAGCGCTGGCGCCGCTGGCAAACCGTTGGCAATCACCTGCAACTTCTCGGCACGGACGCCGGCCTGACGGTGCAGCGCAGCAATGCTTTGCGCGACGCAGACCACTCGCTTCACCGAGGCCGTGCGGCACAGTTGCAGGCTTAGCCAGGTGTAGAACTTCTGCTTGCGACTGCGCGGGGTGAAACCGTGCTGAGTGATCACCAGCGGCAGGCGCAACAGAGCTGCGCCGACCCAGCCGAACAGTAGCCCTTTGAAGTTGTGCGTGTTGAGCAACGGCTTGTCACCACGGCACTGATGCAAGTGCCACAGCAGTCCGCCGAGCCCGGCACAGGCGCGAGCGTCCACCCCGGCCTGGCGAAAGCGCTCGATCAGCTCTGGTGGCCCGTCGAGGAACAGCACTTGATGCTGCCCCGGCGTCGCCAGGCAATGATCCAGCAACATCCGCTCGGCTCCGTAGAAGCCGCCGCTGCTGAGCAAGTGAATGATCGGCAGGGCGACGCACGGGGTGGACGCCGCGTTCAATTGCGCACCCAGTGAACCAGGCTCGGCACGGTCCAGTTCTTGTGCGGATTGCCCGGCTGCGACGTTTCTTCGTTGAGCACCAATAGCACCGGCAGGCCCAGTTCATGGCTGATTTGCGCCGGATGCTTGAAGCGGTGATCGAAGAACTCACGTACATAGACGAAGGCAATGGCCAGCAGCAGTCCGGTGAGCAGGCCGAATGGGATGATCAGCATCGGTTTCGGAAACGCCGCCTCGGTCGGTTCATACGGCGGGCTCAAGACACGGGCGTTGGACAAGTCGTTATCCAGCGCGCGCGTCGTGCTGCTTTCGGCAAAGCGTTGCGCATAGGTTGAGAACGCTGCGTGCAATGCGCCGATCTCGGTGTCCATCTGGCGCAGCTTGCTTTGGGTCTGCTGCAATTGATGGATGCGATTCTTGAACTCGGCAATGCGTGCGGTTTTCTGCTCGATGACCTGGCTGACCACCGACAGGTCGATCGTGCGTTCCTGGATGCGGTTATTGACCACTTTGAGGAACTGCTGGCGTGTGCGGGCAATCTGCTCGCGGGCCAGCAACATCGGTTCGCTGCTGGGCTGAAATATCGCCAGGTCGTTCATATAACGGCTGACCTGAGTGGTCAGCGCCTCGCCCATCTGCCTGATCTCGCGGTCTTCGAACGCGATGTTGTCCACCGTCGTCGTGAAGGTGAACGGAAAGGTGTAGTCATTGAGTTTGTTGGTGTTGGCGGTGGCCAGGCTGGTTTTCAGGTAATCGAGCCAGCGCTGGCTTTGCAGCAAGCGATCGCGATACAGGTTGAGTGCCTGCTCTTCGGTGTTGATTGCGTTGAGGCGAAAGGTGATTTCCTCTTTCGGATCGGACGAACCGACGCTTTCCAACAGGCTCAACCGTGCGCCTTCCAGACCGTCGAGGCGGACCTGATACTGATGCTTCTTGGTCTCGTAGAACGATTGCGGCAGCTCGATCGATTGCAAGGCCTGACGATCGACCAGATAGTTGCGCAACAGCGTGGCAACGAACGTCGTGCCTTGGGCGGGATCTGGGAAGCTGTAGACGATCGAGATGACATTGGAACCCGGCAGGGTTTCGATCTTCAGATTGTCGATGGCTTCCTGGGTCAAGCCATCCAGCACCGTGTCGCGCACCGGATCGGTTTCCATGCTCAGTGCATCACGCAGCGGATTGATCACGTATTCGCGCAGCGGCGTGCTGACATAACGCTTGAACGGTTCGGCCAGTTTGCTGAGCATCCCCGGCGGCGGGTTGTACTGACCCTGGTCGCGCAGTTCGCTGATGGTCTGACGAATCAGTGCCGGCGAACGGAGGATATTGCTTTCGGTTTCCATGTCCGCCAGCGATGGCGGAATGAAGGTGGCGTTGTCCTGGGTCAGCGAGGTGGTCGCATCGCCCTGGGAGAGTTTTTTCGACTGCACGATCACCTGCGCGGTGATATCGAAGCTCTGTTTGAGCAACAGCGGCAGCAACAGCGCGATCACTGCAAAGATCAGGAAGATGCGCTTCACCAGTTGCTTGTTGGCGAAGAAAATCCTGAAGAACTCGTGCAGGTAATTTTCTTTTGGGTTCATGTCGTTCACCTGAGAGTCAGTTGTCACTGCCTTTGTTGTCGACGCGGTAGCCGAAGCTGAACCCCACGCCCTGGAACAGCACCACGTCGGCCAGTTGGCGGGCGAGTTCGCCGGCGCTGGCCAGTTTGGTTTTCGGTACGTAGAGCATGTCGTCCGGTTGCAGGTAGGCGATCTGTGGCGCATCGCCCGACAGTGCTTTCTCGACGTCGTAGTTCATGGCCTGCACCTGATTGCCGTTGCGCCGCATGATCACTACCGAATCCAGGCGCGCCTTGACATTGGTACCGCGCGCCAGGGTCAGCGCCTCAAGCACCGACACCGGCCGGCGGATCGGGTACGAGCCCGGTTGAGCGACTTCGCCGAGCACGTAGATCTCGTTGCCGGCGGTGGATTTCAGCAGCACATCCACAGTCATCCGCCCCGGCAATTGCGCGTACTTGCTGTTGAGGAAGGTTTCCAGTTGATTGACGGTCATGCCTTGCAGCGGCACAGCGCCGATTTCCGGGAAACTCGCATAGCCATCGGTGCCGACGGTGATTTCGCGGCTCATGCCGGTGGCCGGGTGGTTCAGCGCGCTTTTGAGGTTTTGCTCGTTGCTCAGCGGGCTGAGAATCTGCACCGAGAGCTGATTGCGGTTGGGCTGGAACAGCTGCTTGCGTTGATAGGCGCGCTGGATTTCCTGCCGCGCCTCGTCGCTGGTCAGCCCGGCAATTTTCACCGAGGTGTTGGCGCCCGGCAGTTCGATGGTGCCGTCAGGCAGCACCAGTTGCGTGCCGTTGAGCTGACTGGCGGCGGTGAAGTTCAGGCCGATCTGGTCACCCGACTGCACGCGGTAAGCGTCCGAGCCGCTGGTACTGATGTGGAAAATCACATCCAGCACGTCTTTCGGGCGCAGGGTCTGCTCGACCCTCGGCATGTCGGTGGCTTGCGCATTGGCCGGTGTGGCGGTGAGGATATTCACCGGCATGTTGCGGGTGTCGGAATTGCTGGAGCAGCCTGCAAGCGGCAGCAACAGCAGGACAAGCATTTTGGCGTTCATGGCGTCATCCTTTGCGTTTGCTTACAGGTTTTTGTAAAGCCATTTGGGCATGTAGTACTTGCGCCGGTTGAACACGCTACCGACCACTTTTGCCCCGGCCTGAGTCAGGCGTTGCACGGCGGCTTGCGCGACTTCCCAGCGGGTGTCTTCGGCGCGTACGACAAGCACCACGCCATCGACTTGCGTGCTGATCACCAGCGTGTCGGCGTCGGAGTACACCGCGTCGCCATCGATCACCACAAAGCGGTACTGGCTGCCCAATTGATCAAGCAACGGGCTCAGCCGCTCGGCGGTCAGGTGTTCCAGGGTGCGGATCGGCCGGCCGTTGGGCAGCACGTGGAACGGCAGGCTTGAGACCTGCACTACGCAGTCCTGCAACAGCGGCGGTTTGTCGGGGTTGAACAGCAAGTCGCGCAGACCGCGCTCCTTGCTCAGGTTCAACTGCTGGGTGAGATTGCTCGCCGACTGACTGGCATCGACCAGCAGCACTTGGCCGCTGCTCATTTGCGCCAGTTGGCTGGCCAGCGCCAGCGCACTGGTGGTGGTGCCTGAGCCGGGGTTGGCGGCGGTCAGGAACAGGATCCGCAGATCGAGATCCAGCACGGTCGAGGTCAGGTTCGATTCGCTGGGGGTGGCGATGCTCAGGCTTTTGTTGGTTGAACCGTCCATTAGCTTGCTCCGTGGCCGCTGAATACTTTGAAGGGGGTTTTCAACAGAATCTTCAGATCAAGCAGAAGGCTCTGCTCGGCGATGTAGCTGAGGTCCAACTCAACGCGCTGGTCGAAGTCGATATTGCTGCGTCCGGAGATCTGCCACAGGCCGGTCATGCCGGGGTAGATCGCCAGACGCGCGAGGTGATTGTCCTTGTAGCGGTAGGCGTTGAACGAGGTCGGACGCGGGCCGACCAGGCGCATGTCGCCGGTCACTACATTGATCAGGTTGGGCAGCTCATCGAGGCTGGTGCGTCGCAAGAAACCGCCGATGCGGGTGATGCGCGGGTCGTGGTCGATCTTGAAGTCGATCGCGTCGGCACCGTGTTTGTTGAGGTGGCGCAGCGACTCTTTCAGTTCTTCGGCGTTGGCCACCATGGTGCGAAATTTGAACATGCCGAACTTGCGGCCGCGGTAGCCAGTGCGTTTCTGCACGAACATCACCGGACCTGGGCTGCTGAACTTGATGACCAGCGCCAGACCCAGCAACAGCGGGGAAATCAGCACCAGGATCAGCAGCGCCCCAAGGCAGGCGACCACGCGATTGGTGCGTGACAGTTGCCATGGCCGACCGCCGTCGCGGCCCGTGAACCAGCCGCGACCCTGGCGATGAATCGCCGCGTCGAGACGCATTCGGTGCTCGGGATCCACGCGCTTGTCGCGGCGCATTTCTAGGATCGGTACACCTTTCTCATGTCCAGTCATGGAGTCCTCCACATGAATTCAGCCGCGAACGGCGCGTGGGCGATAGGCAGTGGGGTAGTAGTCGCGGAACCAGGCGATAAAGCGTCCGAGTCCCTCATCCAGCTCTATCCGGGGCTGAAATCCGGTGGCCTGGGCCAGATCGCTGGCCTCGGCGCAAGTGTTGAGCACGTCGCCCGGTTGCAGCGGCAGCAACTCGACAATGGCGGTCTGACCGAGGTGCTTTTCCAGCAGCGCCAGATAGGTTTTCAGCTCGACCGGGTGCTGCCCGCCGATGTTGAACAAGCGCCACGGCGCCATGCTGCTGGCCGGGTCGGGCTGCTCGCGATCCCACTGCGGATTGACCTGCGGTGGCTGGTCGATCAGGCGGGCGATGCTTTCGATGATGTCGTCGATGTAAGTGAAGTCGCGCTGGTGCTCGCCGTAGTTGAACAGCTTCAGCGGCGTGCCTTCGCTGATCGCCCGGGCGAACTGGATCGGCGACATGTCCGGCCGGCCCCATGGCCCGTACACGGTGAAAAAGCGCAGGCCGGTGCAGGGAATGCCGAACAAATGGCTGTAGCTGTGCGCCATCAGTTCATTGGCTTTTTTCGTCGCGGCGTACAGCGACAGCGGGTGATTGACGCCGTCCTGCACCGAGTACGGCGTGCGCTGGTTGGCGCCATATACCGAACTCGACGAGGCGTAGATCAGATGCTCGACCGGGTGATGGCGGCAGCTCTCGAGAATGTTGAGGAAACCGTTGAGATTGCTGTCCAGATACGCCCGTGGGTTGTCCAGCGAGTAACGCACCCCGGCCTGCGCGGCGAGGTGGATCACCACTTGCGGACGTTCGCGAACAAACAGTGCTTCGATGGCCGAGGCATCGGCCAGGTCAACCGTCGCGAGCTGGAAATCGCCGACCTGCTTGCACACCCACTGCACGCGGTCGTGCTTGAGTTGCGGGTCGTAGTAGGCGTTGAAATTGTCCAGACCGACCACCGCGTGCCCGTCGCGCAGCAGCCGCAACACGCAATGGGCACCAATGAAACCGGCCGCACCGGTGACCAGCACCTTCATGGCCGCAGTCCTTCAGGGGCAATGTGGCGCAGACCGATGCCGCTGTAATGCAGGCCGGCGGCTGCCACTTGTTCCGGGTTGTACAGATTGCGGCCGTCGATGATCACCTTTGAGCGCAGCTTTTCGGCGAGCAACTCGAAATCGACCACGCGGAAGTTTTTCCACTCGGTGCAGATCACCAGTGCATCAGCGTCTTCGAGGGTGTCGTCACGGGTGGCGCACAGGTGCAGGTCGTTGCGATAACCGTAAATGCGTCGGCATTCGGACATGGCTTCCGGGTCGTAAGCCTGCACGCTGGCACCCTCGGCCCACAGCGCATCCATCAGATAACGGCTCGGTGCTTCGCGCATGTCATCGGTGTTCGGTTTGAACGCCAGGCCCCAGATCGCGATGGACTTGCCGGCCAGGCCTTGCGGGAACTGTGCTTTGAGTTTGCTGAACAGGATGTGCCGCTGCAGGTCGTTGACGTCGGTGACGCTGCGCAGCAATTTCAGCGGCATGCCGTTGTGTTCGGCGGTGTGCAGCAGGGCGCGCAGGTCCTTGGGAAAGCACGAGCCACCGAAGCCGCAGCCCGGATAGATGAAGTGATAACCGATGCGCGGATCAGAGCCGATGCCTTTACGCACCGCTTCGATGTCGGCGCCAAGCAGTTCGGTGAGGTTGGCCAATTCGTTCATGAAGCTGATGCGGGTGGCGAGCATCGCGTTGGCCGCGTACTTGGTCAGCTCGGCGCTGCGGTTGTCCATGAACATCAGTTTTTCGCGGTTGCGGCAGAACGGCGCGTACAACTCGCTCATCTGCTCGCGGGCCGCGTCGTCGCGGGTGCCGACGATGATCCGGTCCGGGCGCATACAGTCGGCGAGGGCGCTGCCTTCCTTGAGGAATTCCGGATTGGACACCACGCGCACCGTCAGGCTGCTCTTGTCGCGGCGTTGCAGTTCGCTGTTGGCAGCGGCGAGCACTTGATCCGCCGTGCCGACCGGCACCGTCGATTTGATGATCAATGTGCGATCGGCCTCCATGTGCGAGGCGATTTGCCGGGCGACGTTGAGCACGTGGCTGAGGTCGGCAGAGCCATCCTCATCGGCCGGGGTGCCAACGGCGATGAAGATCAGCTCGGCATGCTCGACCGCGTCGCTGGCCTGGGTGCTGAACAGCAGACGGCCGGCCTTGATGTTCTCCTCAAGCGTGCTGGACAAACCTGGCTCGCTAATGGGCGGCACTGCTTGTTGCAGTTGTTTAATTTTGTTTGGGTCAATGTCCACGCATAAAACGCGATGACCGACATCTGCAAGTGCGGCGGCTTGTATAAGTCCGACATAGCCAGTGCCAAATACGCTCACGTCCATCTGCGCACCTCAATAACACCAAAAGTTAACTACGGAATGAGATAGTTAAAGGGGTATAGCGCAGCGTTTGAAAAGCGTGTCAGCAAAATGACATGTTGCATCTGTATAACACTTGAGCATTTTTTGGCGATTGGCCATCAAGTCATTGCTGCGATTGAATTTGTTGCTTTTGTGCAGATTTGTTCAGATTTCAAATATGCGATAAACGGTCGAAAGCCGCTAATTTAAAGGCTTGTGGCGTCGTCGATGTGTCAGATTTGAGTCACCGGTTTTTTGACGCTTTCCCTGATGAAACAGTCAATTCTTGCGCTTTGATGGCCGGGTGCTAGTGTCAGGTTCTGACTGACAAACCTTTGACTCCCTGCCGTTTTGCCCGATCGGTATCGCCATGTTCAGATATGCCAAAGAAGTGTTGTTAATTGTTTATTTGTTGATGTATTCCGAATATTACATTGATCGGTTAAATGCTATCGGCCTCGGTTTTGCTGTACTTCTTTTTGGCGCGATGTTTTTGGCGCTTACTTTTGCGTTATATCTAATGGCGTATATAAGGCAGACTCTCATTCGCCACGTGTTCGCATTGGCGATGTTTGTCTCGGCAGTGTTTTTCGATGTTTATACCCGGGTCACGGCGGATTACCTGACCTACAGCGGTTTCGTCTCATTGGTTTACTCCGGCGGTTTTATCCAGGAAGCGGCGTACCAGTACCGGGACGCGCTCCTGCGTGGCGTGCTCAGCGGTTTGCTGTTGCTGTTCGGCATCGGTCTGAAACCACGCCATGGGCTGGCGATTCCCAACGCGTTACGTGTGGCGGCGCCGGTGTGCGGCGTGTTGCTGCTCAGTGCCGTGCTGTTCTTGCGTGCGGGAGAGGGCGCGCGTGGCTTGCCGATCATGTACACGCCGCTGGCCTATCTGAATCTGTTTGCCTATGAAGCGCTGCATAACACGGTCGGCCCGCGCGAACCGGTGACACTGGCGCGCACCTCGCAAGCCGTCGGCCATGACATCGTGTTGATCATCGACGAAAGCATTTCCGGCAATTACCTGGACATCAACGCGCCGTTCGGTGTGCACAGCAACCTCAAACAAGCGCGTCCTGGCGTCGACATCTTCAATTACGGCTACGCCGCGTCCATCGCCAATTGCAGCGCCGACACCAACGTGACCTTGCGTTACGGCGGCACCCGCGCCGACTACATGCGCATCAACAGCACACTGCCGTCGATCTGGCAGTATGCGAAGAAGGCCGGGCTGCGCACCGTGTACATCGATGCCCAGCGTACCGCCGGCAATCTGCAGAACCTGATGACCGATACCGAAAAGAAGGACATCGACCAGTTCGTGCAATTCGACCAGACCAGCGTGCGCGATCGCGACATGGCGGCAGCGGCGAAGCTCATCGAATTGCTCAACGATGACAAACCAGAGCTGGTGGTGATCAACAAGGTCGGCGCGCACTTCCCGGTGCATGACAAATACCCGGATGCGTTCATGGCCTACCGCCCGACTTTACCGCGCGGGCAGTTCACCGAGGTGGCCGATACCGGCGAACGCAACGGTTTCAATGGTCAGCCGGATGACTGGGTGCTGTACCGCAATGCCTACAAGAACACCGTGTTGTGGAACGTCGGCGAGTTCTTTGCGCGGGTGTTCGCTCAGGCCAGTCTGGACAATGCGCTGCTGATCTATACCTCTGATCATGGCCAGGATCTGCATGAACGCGGTAATCCGGGCTTGAACACTCACTGCGGTGGCGACCCGGTGGAGGAGGAGGGGCTGGTGCCGTTGGTGGTGATTCAGGGCAGCGCTCTAAAGACGCTGGACTGGTCGGCGCAATTGGCGGCGAACAAGGATCGTTCCAGCCACTACAACATTTTTCCGACCCTGCTGCAGTTGATGGGCTACGACCTGGCGGGGATCGAAGCGGTTTATGGCAAGCCGCTGACGGTGCTGACGGCGGATGAGTTCACCTTCAACTACCGGTTCAATGCGCGGTTGGGGGCCAAGCCTGAGTGGAAGCACATTGATCTGGGCAGCATTGTCACGCCGACGCAGGCGCCGGCGAGTGTGGCAGTCGGGCAGTAAGTTTTGAGTTGGCTGGGCTGACGCTTTCGCGAGCAGGCTCGCTCCCACATTTGAAATGCGATCAACCTGTGGGAGCGAGCCTGCTCGCGAAGGGGCCGGTCAATTCAACGCTGAATTCAAGTCTGTCATCGCCATCCGCTATCCTTGCCCCACACTGACCGATCAGGTGGCGGCATGCTTCGTGTTGAAAACGTCTTCAAAAGCTATCTCACCCCGCAGGGTTCATTGCCGGTGCTGCAAGGCATCGACCTGACGCTCGAATCCGGCGGCAGCCTGGCGCTGATGGGCGAATCCGGCAGTGGCAAAAGCACGTTGCTGCACCTGGTGGCCGGCCTCGACAAAGTCGACAGCGGCAGCATCCGCAGCGGCGAGCATCGATTGGAAACGATGAACGAGGCGCAACTGGCCAACTGGCGGCGAACGGAAATCGGTCTGGTGTTCCAGCAGTTCAACCTGATCGGCAGTCTGCGCGTGGAGGACAACCTGGCGTTTCAGGCGCGTCTGGCCGGGCGCCACGAGCCGCGTTGGCAGGCGCACCTGGTGCAACGCCTGGGCCTGGGCGATTTGCTCAAGCGCTATCCCGAGCAACTTTCCGGTGGTCAGCAACAGCGGGTCGCATTGGGCCGGGCGCTGGCATCGCAGCCGAAATTACTGCTGGCCGATGAGCCCACCGGCAGCCTCGATGAGGCAACCAGTGATGAAGTGCTGCGCTTGTTGCTGGAGTTGCTCGACGACACGCCCACCACGTTGTTGATGGTCACTCACAGTCAGCGGGTTGCGGCGCGATTGGCCCAGCGGGTGGTGTTGTCCAACGGGCGGCTGACGTGATCGTCTTTGCGCAAACGCTACGTGCGCTGCTCAGCCATTGGCGGCGCCATCCGGTGCAGTTTTTCAGCGTGCTGACCGGGTTGTGGCTGGCGACCAGTCTGCTCACCGGCGTCGAAGCACTGAACAGTCAGGCGCGTGACAGCTACGCAAGGGCCAGCCAGTTGATCGGCGGCGAACCGCAGGCCAGTCTCAGTAGGCCGAGTGGCGCGACGTTCGCGCAACAATGGTTCGTTGATCTGCGCCGACAGGGCTGGCCGGTGTCGCCGCTGTTGCAGGGCCGGTTGCTGCTCAAGGGTTTTGAAAATCAGCGGTTGCAACTCTTGGGCATTGAGCCGGTGTCGCTCCCCGCCGATTCGGCGGTGGCCGGGCAGGCGCTGCCCATCGAACGGATCGTCGAGTTTTTCACGCCGCCGGGCAGCACGTGGATTTCACCGGAAACTCTGCAAGCGCTGGATCTGCGTGAAGGCGACACGCCGCAAACGGCTAATGGTCTGCGATTGCCGCCGTTGCTCGCGCAAAAGGACATGGCGCCCGGCCTATTGCTGGTGGACATCGGCGTCGCGCAAACCCTGCTGGAACAACCCGGACAATTGTCGCGGCTATTGCTGCCCAAGGATTTTCACGCCGAGCTGCCCGCCGTGTTCAAGGGACAGTTGCAGCTCAAAAGCAGCGGCGAGGAAAACAATCTGGCGCGACTCACCGAGAGTTTTCACCTCAATCTCGATGCCTTGGGTTTTTTGTCATTCGTGGTTGGCTTGTTTATCGTCCACGCCGCAATCGGGCTGGCTCTGGAACAACGGCGCGGTCTGCTGCGTACGCTGCGCGCCTGCGGGGTCAGCGCGCAAATGTTGATTTTCTGCTTGATCGTTGAGCTGGGTGTACTGGCACTGATCGGTGGACTGTTCGGTGTGATCAGCGGCTATTGGTTGGCCAGTGTCTTGCTGCCGGATGTCGCCGCCAGCCTGCGCGGATTGTATGGCGCGGAAGTGGCGGGACAGTTGCGCCTCAGTCCTTGGTGGTGGTTCAGCGGCATCGGTTTGAGCCTGCTCGGCGCTTTGCTCGCCGGGGCCAATAGTCTGTTGCGTGCCGCACGCTTGCCGTTGTTGGCGGTGGCCGATCCGCAAGCTTGGCATCAGCAATATGCGCGCTGGTTGCGCCGTCAGGGTTGGCTGGCGGCGCTGCTGGGTTTGCTTGCCTTGGTGGCATTGATCTGGGGCGACAGCCTGGCCAGTGGTTTTGTCCTGATGGCCGGATTGCTGATCGGCGCCGCATTGGCGCTGCCGGTGTTGCTCAGCGCGCTGTTGAATCAGTTGCTCGGGCGCAGTCGCTCGGTGCTGGGTCAGTGGTTTCTCGCCGATTGCCGCCAGCAACTGCCGGCACTGAGTCTGGCGTTGATGGCATTGCTTTTGGCGCTCGCCGCCAACATCGGTGCGGGCAGCATGACCTCCGGTTTTCGCCAGACCTTCAACGACTGGCTGGAACAACGCCTGAGTGCCGAGTTGTATATCAACCCGAGCAATCCGGCACAGTCGCGGGAAATGTACAGTTGGCTCAAACAGCAGCCGAATATTGCGGCAGTGCTGCCCAACTGGCAGGTCGCGGTGACGTTGCAAGGCTGGCCGGCGGAGGTGTTCGGCATTATCGATCACGCGTATTACCGCCAGCACTGGCCGTTACTCGATGTCAGTGGCAGCGACCCGTGGGCGCATCTGGCTACCGACGATGCGGTGATGCTCAGCGAACAACTGGCGCGTCGGCTGAAGGTGCGGGCGGGTGATCGACTGACGATTCCTGCGCCGAATGGTGCGTGGTCGCCGCGCATCGTTGGCATCTACGCCGACTACGGCAATCCCAAAGGGCACTTGCTGGTCAATATCAACCACCTGCTGCGCGGCTGGCCGCAACTGACGCCGAACCGTTTCAATCTGCGCATTGAGCCGCGGAACATTCCGCCGTTGTTGAATGGCTTGCAGGCGCGCTTTCAACTCGATGACAGCCGCATCGTCGATCAGGCGCGGCTCAAGGGTTGGTCGGTGCAAGTCTTCGAACGGACCTTTGCGGCCACGGCGGCGTTGAACAGCCTGACCCTGGCGGTGGCGGGCGTGGCGCTGTTCATCAGCCTGCTGACGCAAAGTCAAAGTCGCCTCGGCCAACTCGCACCGCTTTGGGCGCTGGGCGTAACGCGGCGGCAATTGATGCTGCTCAATCTCGGTCAGACCTGGCTGCTGGCGGTACTGACGCTGGTGCTGGCGTTGCCGCTGGGGATCGCGCTGGCGTGGTGTCTGGACGCGGTGATCAATGTGCAGGCGTTTGGCTGGCGGCTGCCGTTGCGGGTGTTTCCGTGGCAATTGCTGCAGTTGATGGGGTTGGCGTTGTTGGCGACGTTACTGGCTTCGGCATGGCCGCTGTACTCGCTGTACCGCACGCAACCGGCGGACCTGCTGAGGACGTTTGCCCATGAGGATTAACTTCGTTGTGCTGATGGTTTTGTTGCTGCTCGGTGGTTGCGATCAATCGGCGCCTGAACAGAAAGGCTTCGCCGGGATGGGCGATCAGGCGTTGGCATTTACGCCGGTGGTGCCGGGGCGAGTGTTCAGTTTTCCGGCGGATCACGCTGCGCATGAGGGGTTTCGCATTGAGTGGTGGTACGTCACCGCCAATCTCAAGGATCAGCAGGGCAATGAATTCGGCGTGCAGTGGACGTTGTTTCGCAGTGCGCTGAAACCCGTGGCGGAGCAGGCGGGGTGGGGCAACCAGACGATCTGGCTGGGGCACGCGGCGGTTACTTCCAGCACGGTGCATCACGCTGCCGAACGTTACGCCCGAGGTGGAGTAGGGCAGGCCGGTGTGCGGCTGGCGCCGTTCGAGGCGTGGATTGATGATTGGCGATTCGCCAGTCAGGCGCCGGACCCTCTGAGCGACCTGCAACTCAGCGCTCGCGACAAGGATTTCGCCTATCAACTGCACCTCACTTCCAGCCGCCCATTGGTGTTGCAGGGGGACAAGGGTTTCAGTCAGAAATCCGAAGAAGGTCAGGCGTCGTATTACTACAGCCAGCCGTTTTTTCAGGCCAGCGGCACGTTGCAGATCGACGGCCAGAGCTACACCGTCAGCGGCCCGGCGTGGCTTGATCGCGAATGGAGCAGCCAGCCGCTGACCGCCAATCAAACCGGTTGGGACTGGTTCTCTCTGCACCTGGACAGCGGCGAACACGTGATGCTCTACCGCATGCGCCAGAAGGACGGCGCGCCGTATCTCACTGGCACCTGGATCGCTGCCGACGGCCAGACGCAAACCCTGCGCAGTTCGCAGATCCGGCTCACCCCGCAAGACACCGCCAACGTCGCCGGCCGGGCGATGCCGGTGAAATGGTCGATCAGCATCCCCGACAAACACCTCGACATTACCCTCGACGCGCTTAACCCCAATGCCTGGATGAACCTGCGCATCCCGTACTGGGAAGGCCCGGTGCGCATCCGCGGCAGCCATCCCGGCCGGGGCTATCTGGAAATGACCGGCTACTGAAAAGTATCCACAAATCCCTGTAGGAGCTGCCGAAGGCTGCGGTCTTTTGATTTTGCTTTTAAAAAACAAGATCAAAAGATCGCAGCCTTCGGCAGCTCCTACAAAGGATCGGTTTGAACTCGGCTTACTGTGTTGTCCTCTACAGAGAAACCTGCCGAGGATTAGCCATGAGCGACGACCTGCCCCCCCCAGACATGACCACTTGGCAACGTCTGTTCGACGACGAAACCTACTGGCAGCAATCCCCCGACGCGCACTATTTCGACCTGCAACGCATCGCCGACGACTTGCTTGGCCAGGGCGCCATCGACCTGGAGTAATGGCAGATCCTGCGCGCGAAAGCCGACGACCTGCACAAGGATTCCCCCGCCATCAACGTCGCCCGTGAACTCGACGACCCCGAAGCCTGATGACACCCCCATGAAACCCATCACCCAAGGCGAACACCCCGACGAACCCCGGCCACCCGGCGAAACCGAACGCGACAACGACGCCCTGCGGCCCACCGACCCGAAACAGCGTGAAACCAGCGGCAAAGGCACGCCCAGCGGCGAATCCACCGCGCAAGACACCGCAAAACAACAGACCTCTTCGACACAAACCAAAGCCAAGCCCTGAACAGCGTCTATGCTCAGTGGCACGTTCGTCGCCGAAGCCAATTCGGCGCCGGGCGCTGCCATTCATCACAGGGAAAGTATTGCTTATGAAGCTCGACGCATTGGCCAAGGCCATCACCCTCGCAACCGTACTGTCCGCCACCAGCTTCGGCGCCTTTGCTGCCGATATTCCGCTGTCTGCCACTGTTGAAGCAGATCAGGTCATCACCAAAGTGATCTCCGTCGATGCCGCCAACCATCAGGTTGTGCTCGAAGGTGCCGAAGGCAAGCCGGTTCACGTTCAGCTCACTGATAAGGCGAAAAACCTCGCCAATCTCAAGCCCGGCGATCAGGTCAACATTCAGGTACAGCGTTCTGTCGCCGCTTACCTCGACACCGATGTGGATAAAGGTCTGCCTGGCACCACCGAACGTACCGGTGAGTTGCGTAAGGCCCCGGGCAGCGATAACCCCGGTGGCGAGGCGTATCGTCAGGTTCAGGTGCAATTGAAAATCACCAAAATTGATTTGAAGACAAATCAGGTGACCCTGCAAAACCCGGCGGGTGTGTCGAAAGTTCTCGACGTGAAAAAGCCTGAAATCCAAGCCAAACTGAAAGATCTGAAAGAAGGGCAGAGCGTCATCGTCACTTACACCGATATCTTAAAAGTGACCAGCCAACACGAAAGTTGAGCATTAACTCTACAGAATGATTGTTCTTGTACAGCTTTAAGTATGAGAGCAATCATATAAAAGAATCTGTAAGAAGTTTCCCGGTAAATATCGGTGGGCAACACTTTTTAACGTTCTAGTACATAAATTTCATGTTTAAGCATGAGGACATATCTGCCAACTTCAATTAAAATCCCACCCGTTCGCCCAGTGTCAGGGCTCTTTACCGGTGCATGGATTGCCAGGCCATTACACTGGGCGAACACCTCTTCGGAGTAGTTGTATACAATTTCTGCAAACAAAAAGGGCGACTTTAAAAGTCGCCCTTTTTGTTTGCGGTGGATTAAACCGAGATTTGCACGTCACGCTTGCTGCTCTTGAAAGCGCTTCAGCGTGGCCTGATACATTTTTGTCCTGCGGTGATTTTTCCCGTAGGTGCCCGCCGCCGCGACGGTGCCTGCCTGGATGTGATCCAGATAGCTGAAAATCTTGCGCGGTGACAGGAACTTGATGCCATAGCCCAAGCTGCTCATTCGATCTTGCAACGTGTAGCCGGGCACCAGGTCATCCATGCAGAAGTGCAGGCCTTGGGACTTCATCAAGCGCGCATTCCACAATGTGCAGAAACTTTTCAGATGCGTTTCTTTGTACGGCCTTGGCATTTTCGAACGCATACCCAGACGCACTTTCGCTTTACGAACATAGTGCTTGCAGAAGCGCGAAGTTAGACGCCAAGTGTCACGAACAATCCCGCGATTGAGTTGTTCGACACAACCGACTGCAGCCATGTCCGGCGTTTTCGTGCACTCGCGCATCATCATGGCAAACACTTCCTTGTCATAGACAAAGGTGTCGGTGTGCAACAGAAACAGATAATCGGTGTCGACTTTTTCCAGTGCCAGATCCAGTGCTTTACCGTGCGCAATATGGCCGGCTTCCTTGCCCGGCGAAGGCCGTTCGATCAAGTTGATCCAGTCGAGCGAACGCAAGTAATCCAGACTGGCATCCGCCGAATCGTTATCCACCACCCACACCGGAATGCGTTGCTCCTGGACGTGCTCGCGCAGAAGTTCGAGGCACATTTTAGTGATGTCCGGGGTTTTGTAATTTACCAGGACAAGGCTGAAATTCGACGCTGGCTGGGCTGGTAAATCAAACGCTTTCATGTCGTAAGGACTCATCTGCGATTCAAGGGCAACAAGGTTTCTTGGCCGCGATCGTAGCGATGCAACCTTAGGCGAACCTTAATTTGCGAATGTGACGGTAGAGGTATGCCGAAGAGAGGCGGCTGGTCTTGTGAAATGCATGGGGTGCTGCCGGTCATTACCGGATAAAATGCGCGCCCCTCTCACGGTTCAAGGAAGAAACGGCGCACGCCGTTGTGTCACGGATGAAACCACTTTCCCTCTACCACCCGGCCTTGTATTGGCTGCGCGTGTGGCAAAAAAGACTGTTCCGCCAGATTGCCTGGCGCTGTTCCAGCAAACGCTACGCACGCCCCGTCGCCACGGCCGAGCGCCTGCCATATCGCTACCTCAAACACACCTCGAAACTCATCCGCAAACTCGGCGACTCCGACCTCGCCCTGCAACACAATAAAGTCATCAACCTCAAACTCGCCGTCGCCGCCATCGACGGCGTCATCATCGCCCCCGGCGAACACTTCTCCTTCTGCCGCCTCGTCGGCCGCCCGACTTTGAAGCGCGGCTACGTTGAAGGCATGGAACTGTCCTTCGGCGAGGCTCGACGCGGTGTCGGCGGCGGCATCTGCCAACTGAGCAACCTGATCCACTGGATGGCGATTCATTCTCCGCTGGTGGTGGTAGAGCGCTCCAACCACAGCTTCGACCCGTTTCCGGATGAAGGGCGGGTGCTGCCGTTCGGATCCGGGGCGGCGATTTTCTACAACTATGTTGATCTGGTGCTGCACAACCCGACGGATCGGCACTTTCAGCTCAAGTTGAACGTCGGCGAGACACAACTCGAAGGGGAGTTGCTGTGTGATCGGGTGAGGGAGTATCGCTATCACGTGTTTCAAGAGGCGCACCGGTTTGTGCGGGAGGGCGCGCGGGTGTATCGGGAGAATGAGATTTGGCGGGAGGTGCGGGAGAAGGGGCAGGTTGGGGAATTGGTGGAGAGGGTGAGGTTGTATCGGAATCGGGTGGTGGTTAAGTACGACGTGGCAGATGAGTTGATCGGGTAGGGCGCGTGAAAGCACTTCGCTGACGATGGCGCCCTTTGATCAGTTTCTGAAATACAACTCATCGAGCTGGCGTCTGCGTATCGAGAGGTACTCCTCCCATACCTTGGGAAAGTCCTCATCTTTGGTTAGAGGGAAAGTCAGATAAATGTACTTTCCAACAACGCTGATGTATTGCCTCGCGCGTTTGAAGGCCGGCTGCTCGTAAGCTGCAACGCTTTCATCGTAGGCGTCGTGGTAGTGACGGATGTTCACTCGGTGTGGTGCAATCATGCATCGCGAAAAATCGATCACCCAGCAGCTATCAACGGCTGTACTCAAATAACCGTAAACACCATCAGTAGATAGACGCAGGCATGAATTTGCCTGGGTGCCGTCGTCATCGTTGACCAGAATGATCTGGTCCGCGAAGTAATGAATATTCCTGCCGTCCGGCCCTTGCAAAGACAAGCTCCAACCTTCGGCTCCCATACGGAATTCACCGTTGTTATCAAAGGTTGCTGTCCATCCATTGGCTAGAGTGATCTGATGTTTATTCATGAGGACTGGTCAAGTATCGAGCTTACGGTGGTATGAGGTAGTCACATTAAATATCTTGCTCAAAGGTGTTCGAGGTCAATTAGACAGCCTTTGAGTTTTAATCGCTTGATCTCATCATTAAATTTGTATCTTGGCAAGAGTTCGTTTTTTATGTCGTAGTGCTGTCTAAGGAGACGGAATAATTTCCCTATGTTGTTTTTGCTTTTTTCGTCAAGGCTCTCAATCAAGTCGTAATTATTGTCCGACAGAAGTGCGATTTTGTTTTTAAGTGTGTAGTAAGCGCTTATGTTTGAAAGCAATCCTTCTGCATCTGAATAATCTTCTTTTAAGTGTTCTACATAATTTTCAAATATAGTTGTCAGCAGGTGTTGTGCTGCTTTTTGATGTTTTAAAGTTCCGCACATTTCCTGCCAGTTGCTAATGAAAAGATGATCTCCCCAGTCAGAGCCGCGAGCAAAATATTTTCCATTGCCTTTAAAGAAATCAGATGTTTCATGAGATTCTAAAGCTGTTTCAAAGGTGGTCATCATTGAAGCTTTTCCCAAGCATAAAAATTTTAATGACGTTCCGGAGAAAAGGGGGGGTGTTTTTAGTTTGTAGAAAATAATTCTGTTCCCTTTTTGGTTACCTTTTTATAGTGGGTTCCGTCGAAAGAATTAGAGGCTCTTTATATTGGTTGGGCCGCCGTCATCAATGAGTTTTCTCATGCGGCGATTATAGAGTTCAAGGTTTTGAATATCATTGTTGGCTTCGATTGTTTTTCTCAGAAAGGTCATGATATGTGAAATTTTCTGTTTCTCACTATCAGCAGCATCGCGTACAAGATCAAATCCATCTTTTGACAAGAAAGGATGTTTATTTCTTAGGTAGTAATAGCAGCCAATGTTTTCAAGCAGGTCGCTGGCGTCATTTTTTGTAAACTCAACCGAGTTTAAGTATACGCTAAATGCATTCCTCAATATTTCGATCGAGCTTTCTAGGGATTTTAAATAGCCGCATAGTCCTTGCCAATTTATGATATGCAACTGGGTTCCCCAGTCGGGGTCTCTTGTGAAATATTGGCCATTACCTCTGAAGTAGTCAGGGAGTTCATTCTTTTTCAAAGCTATTTCAAAGTTGGTTGTCATTGAAGTTGTTCCCAGTCGTCAAATTGGCTTAGAAGCTTGTTCATGTCGGCGCCGTGGTCGATTTTTTCAGAGCCAATAAGAAAAGGGGACAGATTTATTTTCTCTAGCTTTAATGTTTCTGACTCTTTGTTCAAGCTGCGCCGAAGGCGTCTTAATACCAGGGCTTAAACGGTTTATGGATAAAAAAGTGGGGAAAATTTATTTTTTAGCGTGTAGAAAATAAATCTGTCCCCTTTTTTTCGAACTCGAGTTAGTCAAAATAATATTGTATCTACGTTGCCAATGTGTGCTGTTAATTTTTCACGGAAATCCGTTTCGCTGGTGAAGCTAGTGTTGTCAATCATGTTAAGGAACCAAGTCACATCTAGATCTGTGAATATTTCAAGCCATTCTGGTCTTTTAGCTTTCGATTCAGGCATGTCGTTCGCGGCAAAGCCGTTGCCTTTGCCTTCGGATAAGTAAAAATAGTTATCTGCGAAGGAATAGCCTATAACCTTTGGCCAGTTTGAGCTATGCAGGAGGTTTGGCTCCATATCTTTATTAGCAATCACATAAAAAGTTCTCATTTTTTTCCGGAAGTACGTCGAATGAAGAAAAGAGACAGATTTATTTTCAGTGGGTAGAAAATAAATCTGTCTCTTTTTAGTCAATTTTTTGTATTCCCCCTTCTTTCACGGTTGAAAGTTAAGTTCTGAGTTCGACGTATTCCTCAAAGAATGAATAGAAGTTTTCCGCTATTTTCTTAGACGGTTTGCGCTTAAATAGATCGTAGCTAATGACCTGTCCATTTCCCGTGGGACCGCAATCAATTGCCCAGCAAACTTCGTCGTCTTTTAAATAAATGACGGCAAAATGACTAGGTAATTCAAACTCTGAACGGCAGTACATGGTGCTGTAATTTACAGTTCCGCCGTTATCTAGAGTTGCATCATTATTCTCAATTCCGCATATTTCTGAGTCTGCTGCACCACCACCGCATATACTCAAGAAGTCAACGAAATCTTCAGGCAGCTTTATGCCTAGAATATTCTCGAGTTTTTTAATTTGCTCGGCAGTGGCGGGCTCGAGCCAAAATGTTTCTTCATCGGAGTTTTCGAGTTTCGTTATCAAGTCTTGATATTTATGCATGGTTCTGCTCACTCAAAGTCTTTGGCTCGTTCTTTCCAATATGCTTTTCTAAATTTTGCATACCAGGCGTTACAGGGACAGACCACGTTAAATAGCGAGAAAGAGGAGAGTTTCCAAAGGGCAGATTATAGATACAAAAAAAAGAAACCGTGGTCTGTCCCGTTTTCTACATATTTTGTTTGAGATTTAAGATGTCAATATTTTTAGTTCTACGTCAAAGACGTAAAAAACGTGGTCTGTCCTCGATCACACCCATTTTTGGCGAATTTTTATTTTAATCTAGTGGGTAGTCACAAGTCCATGGAGGGGTGAAAAGTTTGGGGTTTATATTGTGTTCATGAAGGAAGGAGTTTATCTCTTCTTCTGTCTCTAAGATTTTCCATGTTGTGATTGTTGTGTCGTTGGCGCCAACACTATCTCTTGTTTCAAGAATGTGAGTTGGAAGGGTAAACTCTACAATAACGTACTTAGAGTGCCTTGCATCTTCTAGGAATTTATAGTAAAGCTCTCCAGGGTGCCTATCTTCGAAATTTAAATGATAAACAGCGTAGATTGCGACCCACTTTCGAAGTGACTCATCCTGCGTCGGAAGCTCTTGAGCAATTTCTGTATATGATTTTGCCTCTAGGCCCCACCACACTTTTCTAGGGATTGTTTTGGGAGTGTTCATTTTTGTCCTTCAAATGGGTTTGGCCAATAGATTCGAATTACTTTTCCATCTTTCGGGTGCAGTTGCAAGTGTGGCATGGCCGCATCTGGGTCAGTAGGGCTATGATTTGCCATATGAACTTTTCGAGTCTCCAAATTTGATGCTGGCGTATCATCCCAATGTAATAGTTTTATTTAGGGGCGGACCACGTTAAATAGCGAGAAAGAAGAGAGTTTCCATGCGGCAGTTTATACATGTAAAAAACTGTGGTCTGCCTCGTTTTAAAATAAGGAATGGTGGTCTGCCCCCGTTTTACCTTCAGGGACATACCTCCTTCAGACAAAATAAAACGTGGTCTGCTCCCCGTTTACAGCGTTACTATTTCAGTTGGTAGCTAAATTTCTCATCCAGTCCAAAGCTTTCATCTTGGGTTTTGACTCGTTCAAGAATAATTAATACTTTTCTATATGAGTCGCCCATTAGTTCTTCTGAATGTTTTGAGTTTGTCCAAATTAATTCAATTGGGCGCTCTACATCGGTGCTGAGCAGATCCCAAAGCGCATTAAGATTATTTCCATAGTATTGAGTGACAGAAAAAGCAGACGCTATCCGCTTATGGAATTCTTGCTCAGATGAGATGGATAATCCATCAAGCTCAACTATCATTTTGATTTACTTCCACTTTCCGATAGAGTTAACAGTTTCGTAATGATCACTAATTATGTAAAGAAGTCCGTCGTCTGAGTAGAGTAGCCTGGTCCCCGGCTGATTGCTCCGCGATATCGTGTTATTGAGATCGACGTCAGCTTCATACTAGGTTCGGCCGGGGGCTGAAGGAAGTACATTTGTATCGTTGTAACAAACCTCACCGCCTAGCTGCCCGCCAGGAACGCTATTGTTGACTGCTTTACCCTTTTTCCATCCGCTTTGTGTTACCTGATCCTTTGTAACGTGGTCTGGGGGAAGATCACCAGTGGCCCGCAAACTTTCGACTAAAGCATAAAAGGGGACAGATTTATTTTCAGTTAGTAGAAAATAAATCTGTCCCCTTTTTGTCTTTTTATTCGTTTGGTTCGCTCCTTTTTTAAAGATTTTTAATGGTGTGAGGTTTAATATGTTGTTAAGGGGCAGACCACTATAAATAGCGAGAAAGAGGAGAGTTTCCAGAGGGCAGATTATAGATACAAAAAAGAAACCGTGATCTGTCCCCGTTTTCTCGTGGTCTGTCCCCGTCTTACGGAGGCAGCGAAGACTAGGAAAGATTGAAGAAAGCTTTGCGCGATGATGTGCATCATCAGCCGCAGAACCTGTAGTGGATTTGTGGGGAACCCACAGGGTTTTTCCCCGATTGCGACCGATTATGGCTTTAGGGTTTCCAGAATTTAATTTTTTCCAGGTGGCGCTCTATATCATCCATGTCATCATCTCCAAGTGTTGAGTCAAAGTTCTTGCTGATGATTTTTCTTACTTTGGCAAGGCGCTGAGTAACCTTTTCATTATCAATAAAGTCGGTGGTGGCCTTCCGGTAATCTTCGACGGGTTTATCCGCGTAGTAGCTTCCCATTTTGTGTAGTGAAATTAGGATGAACTCGATGTCTGCTAGAACTTCGAGTGCATCCTTTCCATTAAGAACTATCTGTTTGTTTTTTTCTAGCATCATTTCCGCCGGTTGAATGTTGGATTCTCTAGCTTCACATTTCCTTTAATCGTAAGCTCCATTGTGCCGTATCTAGGGTTTTTTACCCATTCAAGTTGAGAGTCCGGCACGTCTGTTTCAATGTAGTCTCTGCCGCGTCCTCTGCCAATTTGATACTTATCTTCAGCATCTAGTTGACTCAATGGCTTTTTGTTGGCAGGTTCCACGTAGACACGATTGTTATCCTGAGCTTGGATTGCTCCATCACGTTCGATGCCAGTGGATCCCTTTCTGTTGGTGTAATGCCGGACGCGAGTCGTACTTTCTCCGCGTGGTGCGGGAGCAGGTACTGCAGGTGCGCCTTCATTGACTCTCGCTTTTTCTGTAGGGTTTCCGACATTACCCGTAGATTTGGATTTTTTCTTTGGGCACTCACTATTCAACCCCAGCGGATCCACCCACCCCGTAGGGTTGGGCACGTACTGGTAGCTATTCAACCCACCCGCAAGCTTGATCGGATCCGGCGTCAAAAACCGTCCAGTCCCCGGATTGTAGTAGCGGTGCCGGTTGTAATGTAACCCTGTCTCGGCATCGAAATACTGACCCTGGAATCGCAACGGGTTATCGATCTCGCTGACGTCCAGCGCGGCGAGATTACCGTAGGCTCGGTACTTCGCCGACCACATGATTTCACCGCTGTAGTCGGTGAGTTCCTGCGGTGTGCCGAGGTGGTCGAGTTGGTAGTAGAACGGTGTTGCTTTACGTGGGCCTTCGCCATCGAGCATCGCCAATGGGCGGAAGCTGCCCGGTTCGTAGATGTAGCTGCGGTAACGGTTTTCGGCGCTTTCGGCAATCAGGCGTTCGCCTTGCCACAGGAATTCGGTGATGTGGCCGTCGACGGTTTTTTCTATACGTCGACCGAAGGCATCGTACTTGTAGGTTGCTGTACTGCCACCCGGCAGGCTAACGCCGATCAAGCGGTGCTGGCAGTCGTAACGATACTCGGTGACCAGTTTCTGTAATGTGCCACGGCGTTCGCGACTCAGGTTGCCGTACGCGTCGTACTCGTAGTGACGATCACCCTGCATCAGCAGGCGGTTGCCTTTGACGTTGGCGAGGTTTGCTGTGCCTTCATTGCTTTGGCCCAGCAGGTTGCCCGTCGGGTCATGGGCGAAGCTTTCCGGAGTAGCACCGCGCACGCTGATGAGTCGATCGAGCGGGTCGTAGTGGTAGCTGCGATTGCCTTTGCGGCTGTCATCAATGCCAGCGAGGTTGCCGTTGGCATCGTAATTATAACGACGCTGGAACAGGTTCTTGTCTCGCTGGCCAACAGTGTGGGCTTGCAGGCGGCCTTGTTCGTCGTACTGGTATTGGTTGAGCAGCAAACCTTGCTGACGTTTTTGTTCGCGCCCAGCACTGAACTGGTGAGAGGTCAGACGCGAGCCATTGAGGTCGATGTTGCTCAGTTGCCCGCCCGGTTAGTGACGGTAATCGAGTTTGCTGCCGTCAGGAAGGCGGCAGTGTTTGACCTGACCAACGCTATCGTACTCGTAGCGCAGGGTGGCCCAACCTTGGTGTTCTTCGATGAGGCGGTCTTGTAGGTCGTATTTGTAGGCGAGCGGCCAGTTGCCGTCATCGACGTTTATGAGGCGACCGAGGGCGTCGTAGCTGTAGTGGATTTCTTCGCCATCGGCCAGGGTTTTCACCAGCAGCCGGCCAGCAGCATCGCGCTGATACTCTGTGACCAGTTCGCTGCCATCGTCGCCGAATTCGGTTTTCTTCAGCAGTTGGCCGTTGAGGTCATACTCGTAAGCCGTGCGACGACCGTCGAAGCCTGTTTCCTGCTGGATCAGGCCGTTTGCGTAGTAGTCGAGGTGATATTGCTCGCCGCGCTCGTTTTCGATTTCAGTCAGCAACAGACGTGAGTTGTCATAGCGATAGCGCAGTTGGCTGCCGTCCGGATTGATGCGGCGGCTGACCAGATGCAGGTTGTCGGCGTATTCGTACCGAGTGATGCGGCCGAGTTCATCGCGTTCAGCGGTGACATTACCGTAGGCGTTATAGGTAAACGCACGGGTTGCACCGCCCGGCAGTGTGACTTGGGCGAGGCGATTGGCTGCGTCCCACTGGTATTGGGTAATGGCGCCGGATTCTTCCTGGCGGGTGATCTGCCGACCCAGCGCGTCGTAACGATACTTGCGCTGGCCGCCATCGGGCAGGCGTTCTTCCAGCAACTGGCCGAGGTTGTTCCAGCCGAGTTGATGACGGCTGCCGTCCGGGTGGAGAATCTCCAGCAGGCGCCCCTGAGGATCGTAGCTGTAGAGCGTGGCATTGCCGTCCGGGTCGATTTGCTGGGTGATATCGCTCTGACGGTTGCGTTGGTACTTCCAACTGGCTTTGCCGCGATGAACATCACTGACGAAGCCGTTGATGTATTCGTACGTTGTGGCTTCGTCTTCCGGCGGGATAACGGCAGTCATCAAGCCGTTGTCGTTGGAGAAAAGGGGACAGATTTATTTTCAGTTTGTAGAAAATAAATCTGTCCCCTTTTGTCCGTCCCCTTTTGTCCAATATTAAGGAATCAAGTCGCGTCTAGAGCTTTAAGTGTTTCGGGCCGTTCTGGTCTTTTGTCTTTCGATTCGGGCATGTTGTACGCGGCAAAGCCGTGGCCTTTATGCGTTTTTTATTGTTGCAATAATAAGTAGTAAAAAGACCTAAGGTTTCCGGGGGGTTACATTTTTTACGAAGGGTCTGTTTTTGACTGCGTAAAGATTACGCTATTTTTATTTTATTCAGGGCGTGATATAACGCTTTTTCAAGTTCGGCCCAGGTTTTCGCACTTTCGCTGTATATTGGCGACTCCCAGTTTTGATCTGAGATTAGCGAGATTCTAAAGGCGCCATTTTCGCTGAATTCTGGGTACCATCCAATATCGATTATTTGTTCGAGTGGCAGTGATGCTTGTAAAAGGTCTTCTTTGAGTTCGTCGGTTATAAGTGTGATGTCGGATCCAACTAGTGTGGAGAGATCATCGAAGGTTATTGTTCCGCCGAGCGTTGTTATCTTATTAATGTTCATCGCTTATTTTTTCTTCTTGGTTAGCCTTTTGAAGGCGTCTTCAGATATCGGATGTCCATGTATGGTATTCGCACTCAATTCCACCCTCATGTACCGGGTTTCTTTTTCGTCGTTAGCGCCGATCAGAAAAGGGGACAGATTTATTTTCATTTTAGAGAATAAATCTGTCCCCTTTTTGGTCACCTTTTTACAGTGGGTTCCGTCGAAAGAGTTAGAGGCTCTCTATATTGGTTGGGCCGCCGTCATCAATGAGTTTTCTCATGCGGCGATTATAGGGTTCAAGGTCTTGAACATTATTGTTGGCTTCGATTGTTTTTCTCAGAAAGGTCATGATATGTGAAATTTTCTGTTTCTCACTATCAGCAGCATCGCGTACAAGATCAAATCCATCTTTTGACAAGAAAGGATGTTTATTTCTTAGGTAGTAATAGCAGCCAATGTTTTCAAGCAGGTCGCTAGCGTCATTTTTTGTAAGCTCAACCGAGTTTAAGTATACGCTAAATGCATTCCTCAATATTTCGATCGGGCTTTCTAGCGATTTTAAATAGCCGCATAGTCCTTGCCAATTTATGATATGCAACTGGGTTCCCCAGTCGGGGTCTCTTGTGAAATATTGGCCATTACCTCTGAAGTAGTCAGGGAGTTCATTCTTTTTCAACGCTATTTCAAAGTTGGTTGTCATTGAAGTTGTTCCCAATCGTCAAATTGGCTTAGAAGCTTGTTCATGTCGGCGCCGTGGTCGATTTTTTCAGAGCCAATAAGAGCGGCCTCTTTTGTGTCGCTCTTCGTCTCACCTCCAGGAACCCATTCTTTAGGATAAGCGCCTGCTTCATTTCCATTTGGTATTTCGTATTTGAATCGTGGATCGTCAGGTTTTATTTTTACTAAATAAATTTTAGCTGATGATAGATCGCAGAAAAGGGGGACAGATTTATTTTCAGTTTGTAGAAAATAAATCTGTCCCCCTTTTGGTCTTTTTATTCGTTTGGTTCGCTCCTTTTTTAAAGGTTTTTAATGGTGTGAGGTTAAGATAAGTACCAAATCAAAAACTCAAAGAAGCTAGCCCATTTTTGCTGTATTTTACCAGCTAGAAAATCATCTCGGTTAGCAAGGCTGAAGTCTAAAACTTCGCCGCTATTTATGTCATACAAGTAACAACCTTCGCCTTGAATGTTGGTGAGGCAGACAAGGTTTTCCGGTAGCTCCCATACTTCGTGGATGAAATTTGTTCCGATTTCGATTTCGTTGCTTGGATCGGCGATGTCACACAATTCTTCATCAGAAGAACTGCTTTTAAAAAAAGTTATTGTGTAGTTTAAAAAAAACTCTGCGAGTTCGCTATTTATGTCTATGTTTAGCTGTTTTAAAGCCTCTGTAACTGATTGCTTGTCTGTTCGAAGGGTATTGCCCGGCTGATTTTCAATTAGTAATTTTAATTTGGTCGGTATCATTTAGCGGCCTCCGCTGCGCGGTCTTTCCAATATTGCGGGACTTCTTTCTTGAAGAGTTCCCTGTTTACAGGCTCATCTGGATGTTGATTGTGGCCATAGGGATGAACCGCTTCCCGGCCTTTACCTTTGAGAGTCGTAAGGTGTGTCTTGCGACTCAACTCAAAAAGCGGTCCCTTTCCGTTCTGCCTTGAGTGATGGAGCTGTAGCTGTTGAGGAACCCCATCTTTCATTATGTAAGGGGCACCGCCTTCTTTTGCTCTGTCTAAGTTCGACATGCCCTTGTGCTCTAAATCCCAGTCAATATCCTGTTGGAAAACCTTATATTCGTTACCGGTGCCTTTACCGCTTGCTTTCCATGTGGTTTCGGTTTTAAAGAACTTTGGATTTTTACCACTCTCGGGTCCAGGGACATCAGGAGCGCCTTCGCTGACCTTTGCGCCATTTTCTGGTGCCTCAAGTCCACTTGGAGGCTTGCACCCATTACCCTCTGGGCAATTATCGAGCCCCAACGGATCCACCCACCCCGTAGGGTTAGGCACATACTGATAGTTGTTCAATCCACCCGCAAGCTTGATCGGATCCGGTGTCAAAAACCGTCCGGTGCTGGGATTGTAATAGCGGTGCCGGTTGTAATGTAATCCCGTCTCGGCATCGAAATACTGACCCTGGAAGCGCAGAGGGTTGTCGATTTCGGCGATGTCCAAGGTGGCCAGATTGCCATAGGCACGGTATTTCGCCGACCACATGATTTCGCCGCTGTAGTCGGTGAGTTCTTGAGGTGTGCCGAGGTGGTCAAGTTGGAAATAGTACGGGGTTGCCTTGACGGGGCCTTCGCCGTCGAGCATTGCCAATGGGCGGAAGCTGCCTGGCTCGTAGATGTAGGTGCGGTAGCGATTTTCAGCGCTCTCGGCAATCAGGCGTTCGCCTTGCCACAGAAATTCAGTGGTCTGACCATCGACGGTCTTCTCAATGCGACGACCAAAGGCGTCGTACTTGTAGCTTGCGGTGCTACCACCGGGCAGCGAGACGCCAATCAAGCGATGCTGGCAGTCGTAGCGGTATTCGGTGACCAGTTGCTGTCCGGTACCACGGCGTTCCCGGGCCAGATTGCCGTAGGCGTCGTAGTCGTAATGTCGGTCGCCTTGCATAAGCAGGCGATTACCTTTGACGTTGGCGAGGTTCGCGGCGGGCAGATCGCTTTGGCCGAGCAAGTTGCCGGCCGGGTCATGAGCGAAGGTTTCGGGAGTGGCGCCGCGAACGCTGACCAGACGATCCAGTGGGTCGTAGTGGTAGCTGCGGTTTCCTTTGCGGCTGTCATCGATGCCGGCCAGGTTGCCGTTTGCATCGTAGGCGTAGCGGCGCTGGAACAGGTTGCGATCCTGCTGACCTACGGTGTGCGCTTGAAGCCTTCCTTGTTCGTCGTACTGGTATTGGCTAAGCAGCACGCCTTGTTGACGCTGTTGTTCGCGGCCAGCGTCGAACTGATGCGTAGTCAGGCGCGACCCGTTGAGGTCGATGCTGCTCAGCCGACCGCCGGACAAGTGGCGGTAATCGAGTGTGCTGCCATCCGGCAGGCGGCAGTGATTGAGTTGGCCGACGCTGTCGTACTCGTACCGCGTGGTGCCCCAACCTTGGTGCTCAGTGATCAGGCGATCTTGTACGTCGTACTCATAGGCGAGGGGCCAGTGGCCGTCGTCAACGTTTACCAAGCGACCCAAAGCATCGTAGCTGTAATGGATTTCTTCGCCATCAGCGAGGGTTTTGACCAGCAAGCGGCCAGAGGCGTCGCGCTGGTACTCGGTCACCAGCTCACTGCCGTCGTCACCGTATTCGGTTTTCTTCAGCAGTTTGCCGTTGAGGTCGTACTCGTAAGCGGTACGACGCCCGTCAAAACCGGTTTCCTGCTGGATCAGCCCATTTGAGTAGTAATCGAGTTGATAATGTTCGCCGCGTTCGTTTTCGATGTCGGTGAGCAGCAGGCGTGCGTTGTCGTAGCGATAGCGCAGCTGGCTGCCGTCCGGATTGATACGACGGCTGACCAGATGGAGATTGTCGGCGTACTCATAGCGGGTGATGCGCCCCAGTTCGTCGCGTTCAGCAGTGACGCGGCCGTATGGGTTGTAGGTGAAGGCACGGGTAGCGCCGCCGGGCAGGGTGATCTGTGCCAGACGGTTAGCAGCATCCCACTGGTAGTGGGTGATCGCACCCGTTTCAGCCTGACGTGTGATCTGGCGACCGAGCGCATCGTAGCGGTACTTGCGCTGGCCGCCGTCCGGCAGGCGCTCCTCCAGCAATTGGCCGAGATTGTTCCAGCCCAATTGGTGGCGGCTGCCGTCGGGATGGCGGATCTCCAGCAGGCGTCCTTGGCGATCGTAGGTGTAATGCGTTGAGTTGCCGTCCGGGTCGACTTGCTCAGTGATGTCACCCTGGTCGTTACGCCAGTAGATCCATTTGGCGGTACCGCGATTCACCACACGGACGAAGCCCTTGTAGTACTCGTAGGTGGTCGGCGCGTCTTCTGGCGGGATCACCGCGATCAAACGGCCGGCCTCGTTGTACTGATATTCAGTGACCGCCCCCATCGGGTCTTTTTCGGCGATCAGTCGGCCTTTGTCGTCATAGGCTTTTAAGTGCTCGGCACCGTCCGGATCAACTTTGGCGACGAGTCGCGCCTTGTCGTCGTGGGTATAGATCTCTTCGCTGCCATCGGCATTGGTAACGGTGACGCTGCCTTTGTCATCCCACGCATAGTGCGCATCCATCTGAGAGAAACTGGCCCAGTGATGGATGCAACGTGCGGACTTGCCTTCCTTTTCCCACTCCCAGTAGAAGCTTGCTCCTCCGGCGAGCTGCCGCTCAAGAATGACGTTCTGTTCGTTGTAGGCATAACGCTCGGACTCTCCCAGAGCGTTTGTGGCTTTGATCAACCGGTGTTGAGCATCGTACTCATAGGTGGTCAGCGTCTGAACGGTGTTCCAGGCGTCTTCGAGATTGTCCGCTGGAATAAACTGCTGATAGTCGATGGCGACAATATGCTTGCGGTCGTACCGCACAAGCAATGCACGACCAGCCCCGTTATCCACGCGCTTGATTCGACCATGGATGTCACGGGTGATGTGCAGGCGATTGTCGTAGTTGTCGCTGATGGCGATCAACGTCGCGCCTTTGCTGTTGAAGCGGAAGTGATAGAACTGCGGCTTTTCGCCGGCTTGAGTCAGTACGAGTTCGGACGGATCGTCGCCAATGAATATGGCTGCTTCCGAAAGGCTATTGGTGATTGCCGGGCGCTGTACGCTGGGCAGCGGAAAAGTGGTGACCCGGTTTTCGTGATCGGTCCACACGACCTCGTCGCCATTGATGTCCACCCGCTGAGCGAGGGCGTGACTCCATCCATAACCTAGACCGCAGTCGATTTCAGCCGCGCTGGTTCGGTAGAGACGAGTCCAGCTGAATGGCAGCAGGCCGCCGAGTTCACCGTCGGTAATGGTTAGCAGCTCTTCACCGGTGACCATCGAGACCGGGCAGCCGTTCGTACAGGTCTTCTTCGCGCAGGTGGCGCTTTTGTCATCGGGCGTCTTGGACTGATCGGGAACGTCGTCGACTTTTTCTTCAGGTTGCAAAGTGGATTGGTTCTTTTTCTTGTCCCTTGGGAACGAAGAGGCGTCTTTGACTTCCTGTTTCGGAGTATCTGCAGTTTTAGGCAGTTGTTTTGCGGGAGACAGTCCCTCTAGTTGGCTTTTGGGTTCAGCCTTGCGCGAGCCAGCCTTTGGCGCTTCAGTGGTAGCTTCATCGATTTTCAGCGCTGCGGTTTTGGCAGGCTTCATCGGCACATTCTTGGCACTGGCGATGATTGGCTTCGATACTTCCGCGTGGGCGGGCAGGGCGTGTTTGTTGCTGAGTGTCATCAAGGTCGACGCAAGGTCTTCAAGATACTTGATGGCTTCTCCGGATTTGACGGTGGAGAGGACTTTGGTGCCCGCTCTCACGGCCAGCCCGGCGCCACCTGTTAGACAGATACCCACCAGTACGTTGATCAGGAATTCCGAGGCAATGGCAGTCATCACGTCGACAACAACCTGCGGCGGCAGCATTCCGACCCAAGCGACAATGGCGGAAACGTAGATGAACATCAGCGGTTCGTCGCTGAGGATCAACAGCCCTGAAGCAATCGACTCCTTGGAAGCAGCGTAAAGCTTGTCGATCTCAATATCCGACAGATACTTTTTAAGTTTTTCGTAGTTTTTCTTTGGATTGGCGAGCAGGTCGAAAAGGCTTTTGATGTCGTCCCACAGCCGCAGCAGCGCTTCTTCGAAACCGTCCAAGGCTCGTTTGAGCAAAATTACCGAACGCCCGGCACGATCCGCTGCAGAGTAACTGGCCCATTGCGGCTTGAACTTGCTCGACCATTCGCTCTGCAACCAGCCATCAAGCTTGCCGATAACGCCTTGATAGGAGTCATAGAGCGCCTTGACGTCGCTCTGGGATACGTTGGGGAAAAAAGTGATGCGGTAAGTCTGACCTCTCTTGGCCCCCTCGATCACTTTGATGCCGCTGGGTCCGATCATGGTTTCGATGACCGGACCGGTAACGTCATCGTAAAAGGTACCCTTGGTGACCGGTTCCAGTTTGACTGGAGTGTTGCCAATCGGCACAAAGCGCGCCGACTCGAACATATGAATCAGCGTGAAATCACCTACCAACGGGCAAGTGGCATAGGTCTTCACCGCACCTGTTTCGGTTTTCCGTTCGGTAATGCTGACTTCGTTGCCGACCTTGAAGGTCTGGTCGACGTCCAGCGCCCAGCCAGTCCAGAAACCGTCTGCCCATTCCTTGTAATCACTCAGGCAGTTTTTGAAGTCTTTGAGGATCAAGCTCACGTCAGGTGTTTTGGCGTCCAGCACACGCAGGACCAGGGTACCAATCGGGGTATTCATGACGTGACTTCCTTTGTCAGCTCTGCGGCGAGACGCTCTGCCATCTCTTCTGTGTTTGGGTTCTGGCGCACGAAGCGCTCAACCTTTCTGCGCAAGTTGGCTTCGGGGAATTCGAAGTACAACTCAGGGCAATCTTCGGATAGCCACTGCATCAGGTTTTCAACGACGGTGGTGTGGTCCTTTTTCGCGAGAGCATCCAAAAGCGTTTGGGGGATCTCCCACCAGGGCCACTCTTTTGCGGGAGGTACCGCTCTTCTGCCGACATCGAGCGTCTGTCCGTTAATCAGGTAGCGTTGGAACACCGGCAGCAATTCACCTGCTGTAGCCCCTAACCCTTCGATGATCGGATGAAAATGTCGACCATCCCAGAACCTGAAAAACACCTCAGTGGCGTCCGGCATTTTTACCTGAGTCAGGCTGCGCAAATGCTCCAGCACCGTTTCCGGCGCGCTGGTGGATACCGCTAGCCAACCCCAATCCAATGCATCGGTTTCAGTAATCCATTGCAGAAAACTGGCATTGGGGCTGATCTCGGCGAGATACGGCATTACAGGAAGCCAATCGGCGTAAGGTGTTCCACCCCATATCGGCTGCAGTTGTGGTGCGGCATCTTGCTGATAGAAAGGCTTGAGCGGCTCGGAATCACTCGCCGCACTGATCACCAGATACAAACGCTCACCAGTCTGCAACGGCTGTTGCGCCAGCCAATCCTTAGGCGTAATTCGATCAGATGGCACAGGCACCTGCCTTGCATTTTTCGCATTCTTCGCAGAATGGCGCGTTGCGTTTGAGGGTGTTGATCTGGGCCGGGGTCAGGACCTGGCCGGCCTTGTCGGCGTCGGCCTGTTTCAGGATGCCGGGCATCAGCGGGGCGGCGCCGGTGCCGCTGCCGGGGCTGCCGCCGGAGTTCATGTTGATCACCGGGCCGCTCAGGGTCACGCCGCCGGCGTCGATCTTGATGAAGCTGCCGCCGCCGATCAGGGTCAGCTCTGCACCGGCTTCCATCACCACTTTCATGCCGCTGCTGAGGTGGATTTCCTGGCCGGCGTCGATGAACTGGCCAGTACCGATCTTGATGTGCTGATTGACGCCCACGGTCAGGTGGTCGTTGGCGCGCGCTTCGACTTTGCGGTCGGCGTAGACGGTGTGGTGTTCTTCGGCCTTGAACTCGCTGTAGCTGTTCTTTTCGACGGTGTCGTGGCGTTCGTTGCCGACGCGGATTTTCTGGTCGTGCTCGACGTTTTCATCCCAGTCGCGCTGGGCGTGCAGGTAGATCTGTTCCTGACCTTTTTTGTCTTCGATGCGCAGTTCGTTGTAGCCGCCACCGCCCATCGAACTCAGGGTCTTGAAGGTGCTGCGGGTCTTGTTCGCCGGCAGCTCATACGGGACGGTGTTTTCCTTGTGGTACAGGCAGCCGCTGATCAGCGGTTGATCGGGATCGCCTTCAAGGAAGGTGACCAGCACTTCCATGCCGATACGCGGGATGGCGATGCCGCCGTACTGGGCGCCGGCCCAGGCGCTGGAGACGCGCAGCCAGCAGCTGGTCTTGTCGTCGGCCTGGCCTTCGCGGTCCCAGTGGAATTGCACTTTGACGCGGCCGTACTCGTCGCAATGGATCTCTTCGCCTTTCGGGCCGGTGACCACGGCACTTTGGCTGCCGAGGATGCGCGGTTTTGGATGGCGCAGGGGCGGGCGGTTCGGCACGTCCCACGGCGTGGCCTGGAAGCGGTTGCGATAGCCCTGGTGGAAATCGTCTTTCAGCGCGGTGGTGTCACTGGTCACCGACTCTTCGAGGACTTGCGGCTGCTTGCCTTCGTGGAGGACTTCGGTCAGTAACCAGAGGTCGTTCCATTTGGCTTTCGGGTGCGCGGTCAGGGCGAGGAAGTGGCCGCTGACCAGCAACGGTTGATCGCTCTTGCCTTCGGCGAGCTGGAAGTCGCTGCGGTGACGTTCGAGGGCGCGTTTGGCCAGGTGTTTGCCGCGTTCGCGGTCGATGAAACGACCGGGGTAATCGTAGTCTTCGAGGTCGGGCAGGGCGTCGCCACGGTTTTCGCTTTCGAGGGTGAGGCGTGGTTTTTCGAAGTCGTAATCGCGACGGGTGGTGCGGCTGGTGCGGGTTTCCAGGCGCAGGTCGAAGCGCTTGATCACCGGGTCGCTGGCGACCATGCCGGAGTCTTGCTGATAGGCCACAGGCTTGAGTTTCGGGAACACCGTCTGGTCATCGCCGAATACCAGTTTGTGCGCCGTCGCCGTGTGCTCGAAGTGGTAGTGGATACCTTCTTCCTCGCACAGGCGCTGGATGAAATGCAGGTCCGATTCATCGTATTGCACGCAGTAGATGCGCTCGGGATAAATCGAACCGGTCTTGAATTCGTAGGCGTTGCTTTGAATACCGTGCTCTTCGAGGACCATACCGATGATTTTCGGCACGCTGAGGTTCTGGAAGATGCGCTGGTTGACGCGATGCGCCAGGTAGGACAGTTGCGGGCGCAGGGTCACCGAATAACGGGTCAGGCGTTTGCCGGAATCGCCTTGCGCGGCGCGGTAGATCTGGCCGTGAATGCCGCTGCCGTCGGGCGACAGCTGCAGGAAGGCCGGTTTGTGCAGCAGGGTTTCGAGGTCCAGCGACGGCTGCTCACTGACCAGCTCCACCTCGAACACAAAAGGCTGGCTGATGGCTTCGCGACCTTGCAGGGTGAATACCTGAAAGTCAGCAGAAAGACCTTCGATGGTCAGAGCAAAGTGGGTTTCATTGGCCGGCGCGAACATCCCTTGTTCCTCGTGCTGTACAGCGGCGTACGTCGACGACCGCAAAACGGCTCAACTTACGCGAAATTCTGGAGGGCGAAAACAACATCGACCAGCAGAGCTGGCCGATGCTTGTAACGATCAGCCGTAATTAAACGACTGGAGCACGCCAGTCATCGGAACCCGAAGTACCGGATACTTCGTGGGTCCAGGTGATTTTACGGTAGGTGAACTGCACTTCTTCCAGGTGGGTGAAGTGCGAGTTGCCTGGATCCTGGCAGTTGTGCATTTTGTTGTTGATGGCGACGATGATCGCGTCTTCCAGTTTGGTGGTGTAGTAGTGCTCTTGGGTGCCTTGAGCAGAAGTACGGAACCACTGGATAACGATTTCGCTCATGCGCTCGCCGGAGGTCAGAGCAGCTTGCAGCAGAGGCGAAGCCTTGTCGTAGACCTTGGTGATCACAACTGGCTTGTGAACGCGCTGACCGGTTGGCTGACCGGATTGTGGGTCACGCGGGATGATCACGTCGTGGCTGAAAGCCTGAACCATAACCTGGTCTTCGTGGCCTTCCTGGTAGGTGTTGCCTACGGAGTCAGCGGTGAAAGCGCCTGCAGTGATCAGGCCTTGTTTTTCGCCGGTAACCGACATGTACGCTGGTGTTGCCATGGGGTGCTCTCCTTGCGGAATAATTTAAGGTGCCCGGGAGGCGAAATCGCCCGGTGGGTGCCTGACTGTTATCAAGGAGCGTGCCAACAATTGTGGCGGCCATACGGGCCGGGGTGTTTGCCCGGTTTTTCCGATGGACGTGCGAAATAGAGCGGCCATCCAAGGCAAAAGTGCGCAAGAAGTTGCGCAGTACTGCGCAACTTCTTGCGCACTTGGCTGCAGGCCTTGTACCACGGTGCTTTCAGAGGTTTTTCCGGTCGATTTTGCAAAACAAGTGCGCAACTTCTTGCGCACAATGGCCACGCGCCATTGTTTGGTCGAGGCGGCTGCTTAAAACTTTTAGATCAAAAGATCGCAGCCTGCGACAGCTCCTACAGGGGAAATGCATTCCAAATGTAGGAGCTGCCGAAGGCTGCGATCTTTTGATTTTTCAACGCGTAAGTTGGGTCAGACACTCATTGATCGAACGCCGCTGCGTCGCCGCATACAACCCCAACTCATCAATGGTCGCGCGCCCCAGCGCCTGCTCGAAGGTCTGCCGATTGGAATGCTCGCCATAATGCGCCTGCGCCGCGTCGCCAAGGTTCGACTGAAAAATCCCTGCCGCACTCACCGGCAGGAAATCTTCGTACACCAACGGTTCCGCTTTCACATAACCATCGCGCAACAAGTCCTCCAGTGACGACTGTCCAAGCCCTACAGCAGCGAGACCTTTTTCCGTGGCGAAATAGCGAAAGTACGCCAACCCTTGTTCTCGCATACCCTCGACACTGTCAGGGAATTCGCCAAAGTGCTGAGCCATCAGCGCGTTGTAACGTACGGCGTTGGCTTCGTTGGGGAAGTCGCCGAGTTCATCGCGTGCGGCATTCAGCAAGCGGTCATACAGCGCCCTGCCTTTGGGCGTGAGTGCCGCGCCGCGCTGTTCGATTTCGCCGAAACGCGCGCTGTGACTGCCACGGGTCACGCTTTGATCGGTGAAGGCAATCGGCTCGTCCAGCGCCTTGAAACTGGTCTGGCGCAAGAGGATCGGGCATTGCCGGCGCGGCGGGCCTTCGATGACCGCTTTCGGGGTGATGCCATGGGCTGGCATTTGCTCCTGGACGCGGTCGATGTCCAGCGTGCGTGGCGTCAGGTGATTGATGTGCGGGCCTTTGAACGCCACGACGTCGGCGATCAAGCGATGTTGCGCGCTCAACGTCTGATATTGCGCAGCGGTCACCGTGGCGCTGTGATGCCAGCGAAAAGTTTCCAGTGCCTGTAAGACGAATGCATCGGCCTCACTTTCACTCAGTCCACCCGCGTTTTCAGCTTGCGCGATCAGGCGCAACGCCTCCGAGGTAAAGATCGAACGCTTGGCCAGCACTGATTCGGCAAAGGCGCGCAGTTGCGCATCCTCAATCAACTCGAGGCGCAACAGCGACGTAAACACCCGAAAAGGGCTGACTTGCAGCGCCTCTTCATGCACCGCGCGAAACGCTGTGGAGTGCACCGGCACGCCCGCCGGGGTCAGGTCGTAATAACCCACCGGTTGCATGCCCATCACCGCAAACAGGCGGGCGAGGGTGGCCAGTTCCGTCGCGGTGCCGACGCGAATGGCGCCATGACGCTCCATGTCCAACCGTTGGATTTCGCCGGTGCTGTCGAGTTGCCGGGCGATGTCTGGCTGACGTGCAAGCACTTCGTGATTGGTTTGTTCCACCAACTCCATCAGCGCGCCGTACAGCGGCACTTCTTCGCGGTACATGTCGGACATCGCTTTGGAGAAGTGTTGGCGGATCAGGTCGGGGCTGACGAACGGCTGCACGGTCATGAAAAAAATTCCTGCCACGGTCACGGAATGGATGAGGGAAAAGATCGCAGCCTTCTCGCACGCGGGCAAACGAAGAATCCTACGAACTTCATTCTGCCAACGACTGATCCACCAGTTCGATCCAGTGCATCACCCGCGTGCGTCCGGCACTGGCCAGATGGCTCTGGCAGCCGACGTTGGAAGTGACGATCAGCTCAGGGCGGCCGCTCTCCAGCGCATTGAGGCGGTTGTCGCGCAGTCGCCGGGCCAGCACCGGTTGCGTCAACGAATACGTACCCGCCGAGCCGCAGCACAAATGGCCGTCGGGCACGGCGGTAAGATTGAAACCCAGGCGCGTCAGCACGGCTTCCACTGCACCGCCCAGTTTCAACGCATGCTGCAAGGTGCAAGGGCAATGCACGGCAATCCGCCGTTCAGTGGCGGCGCAGATCTGTTCGAGCGGTTCCTGCGCGAGTATCTGCACCAGATCCAGCGTCCGCTCGCTAATTTCCCGGGCCTTGGCCGCATACAGCGGATCGTCTGCCAGCAAATGCCCGTAATCCTTGATGAATGCGCCGCAACCGCTGGCGGTCTGCACAATCGCTTCGGCACCGTTTTGCAGGTGCGGCCACCAGGCGTCGATGTTTTGCCGGGCGCGGTCGAGGCCTTTGGCTTGCGCGTCGAGGTGATAGTCCAGCGCGCCGCAACACCCGGCCTCGGCCACCGGCGTGACACTTATGCCCAAGCGATCCAGCACCCGCGCCGTGGCGTCATTGGTGTTCGGCGACAAACCCGGTTGCACGCAGCCTTCCAATAACAACACTCGCCGGGCATGGCGCGGGGCGGGGCGCAAACCGGAAAGCGGCAAGTGCCGCGGAAGTTTGCTTTCAAGCAAACGCGGCAACAGCGGCCGAAACGTCGTGCCCATGCGCAGCAAGCCTTTGAACAACCCCGGATTCGGCGCCAATGCGCGCAAACCTTCGCGCAACAGGCGCTGAGCTGCCGGACGCGGCACCGCTTGATCGACCACCGCGCGGCCAATGTCGAGCAGGTTGTGATAGTCGACGCCGGACGGGCAGGTGGTTTCGCAGTTGCGGCACGACAGGCAGCGGTCCAGGTGCAGTTGCGTCTGCGCCGTCGCGGGTGCGCCTTCGAGCACTTGCTTGATCAGGTAGATGCGCCCGCGCGGGCCATCGAGTTCATCACCGAGCAACTGATAGGTCGGGCAGGTCGCGTTGCAAAAGCCGCAATGCACGCAGGTGCGCAGAATCTTTTCTGCCTCGGCGGCGCGTGGCAGTTGTCGCGATTGTTCGCTGAGGGTGGTTTGCATGACTAAAACTCCGCGTACATGCGCCCGGGGTTGAACAGCCCTTGCGGGTCGAGTTGCGCTTTGAGTTGGCGGTGATAGCGCAGCAGTGTCCAGGCCAGCGGCTGGAACGGCGAAGAGCTGGCGCCGTGGGTGAAGCAGGTGGCATGGCCGCCGAGTTCCTGAGCGAGAATATGCATGTGCTCAACGTCGGATTTCAGCCAGCGTTGTGCACCGGCCCAGTCGATCAGTTGCTCGCCGGGCAGATCCAGTGGCCCGAGATTGTTCGGCAACGACAAGCGCCACAGCGGCAGACCTTCGTTGAAAAACCCTAGACGCTGCTCATTCAGATCGCGCCAGAACCCTGAGTCCAGCGGCTCACCACCAAGGCGTTGATGCGCCGCCGTCACCGAACCTTCGCCGCCCTCGAGACGCAGATACAGACTCTGGCCATCGTGGCAGGCGGCACTGATTGGCAGCGGTTGCTGACCCCATTCGGCAAGCCTGGTCAGTGCCCGCACGCATTCCATATCGAGGCGAATGCTCAGGCACTGGCGCGGTTTCGGCAGCACTTTCAGCGAGACTTCGGTGAGTACACCGAGGCAGCCGTAGCTGCCGGCCATCAGCCGCGACAGGTCATAACCGGCGACGTTTTTCATCACTTCGCCGCCGAAACGCAGGTGCTGACCAAGGCCAGTGATCACCCGCGTGCCAAGGACGAAGTCGCGCACCGAGCCCGACCATGGCCGCCGAGGCCCGGACAACCCCGTGGCGATCATGCCGCCGACGGTGGCGCCTTCACCGAATGCCGGCGGTTCGCACGGCAGCATTTGTCCGGCGGCATCCAGCGCCGCCAGCAGTTCGGACAACGGTGTACCGGCGCGCGCCGTGACCACCAGTTCGGTCGGCTCGTAACGGACGATGCCGCAGTGGGCGCGGGTGTCGAGCACTTCGCCGGCGACCTCGCGGCCGAGAAACGCTTTGCTGTTGCCACCCTGAATCTTCAGCGGCGTGGCATTCGCCCGCGCCTCGTTGACCTGATCGAGCAGGGCGCTGGCGGCGTCGACATCGGCCATCAGAAGCGCTCCAGTTCGGGGAATGGCAATTGCCCGGCGTGAATGTGCATCGCGCCAAATTCGGCGCAGCGGTGCAGGGTCGGAATGTTCTTGCCGGGGTTGAGCAGGCCTTGCGGGTCGAACGCGGCTTTTACGGCATGGAACAGGCTAAGTTCGTCGCTGTTGAACTGCGCGCACATCTGGTTGATTTTCTCGCGACCGACGCCGTGTTCGCCGGTGATGCTGCCGCCGACCTGCACGCACAGTTCAAGGATCTTGCCGCCCAAGGCTTCGGCGCGGTGCAATTCGCCGGGTTGATTGGCGTCGAACAGAATCAACGGGTGCATGTTGCCGTCGCCGGCATGGAACACGTTGGCCACGCGCAAACCGTATTCGTCGCTGAGTCGGGCGATGCTTTGCAGTACACCGGGCAATTCGCGGCGCGGGATGGTGCCGTCCATGCAGTAATAGTCAGGTGATAGACGGCCGATGGCCGGGAAAGCATTTTTGCGCCCGGCCCAGAAGCGCACGCGCTCGGCTTCGTCGCGGGCCTGACGCACTTCGGTGGCGCCGGCCGCGGTCATGACCTCGCGCACCCGTTGGCAATCGTCGTGGACATCGGCTTCGACGCCATCGAGTTCGCACAGCAGAATCGCCTCGGCATCGACCGGGTAACCGGCGTGGATAAAGTCTTCAGCGGCGCGAATGGCGAGGTTGTCCATCATCTCCAGCCCGCCGGGAATGATCCCCGCCGCGATGATTTCGGCGACCGCGCGGCCAGCCTTTTCCACGGAGTCGAAACTGGCCAGCAGGACTTTTGCGACTTGCGGTTTGGGCAGCAGCTTGACCGTGACTTCGGTGATGATCCCCAGCAGGCCTTCGGAACCGGTGAACAACGCGAGCAGATCGAAACCGGCTGAATCGAGCGCATCCGAACCGAGGGTCAGGCGTTCGCCTTCGATGGTCAGCACTTCGATTTTCAGCAGGTTGTGCACGGTCAATCCGTACTTGAGGCAATGCACGCCGCCAGCGTTTTCGGCGACGTTGCCGCCGATCGAGCAGGCGATTTGCGAGGACGGATCCGGCGCGTAATACAGACCGAAAGGCGCGGCTGCCTGAGAGATCGCCAGATTGCGCACCCCCGGTTGAACCCGCGCGGTGCGGGCGGCGGGGTCGATGTGCAGGATATTGTTGAAGCGCGCCATCACCAGCAGCAGGCCCTGTTCCAGCGGCAAGGCGCCGCCGGACAAGCCGGTGCCGGCGCCACGGGCAACCACTGGGACGTTTTGTTGATGGCAGAGTTTGAGCAGGGTTTGCACCTGCTCGAGTCGACGGGGCAGGGCGACCAGCATCGGCGTGGTGCGGTAGGCGGAGAGACCGTCGCATTCGTAGGGTTTGAGTTCTTCGTCTCGCCACAAGATGTCGAGGTCTGGCAGCGTTTGCTGCAATGCCTTGAGGAATTCGGCCTTGTTCACCTGCGGCAATGGACCGTCGAGGCGTTCGTCATAAAGAATATTCATCTCAGGCTTACCCCTTGCTGATCGTTCCCACGCTCTGCGTAGGAATGCAGCCCGTGACGCTCCGCGTCACTGGACGCGGAGCGTCCCTTGAGGCATTACCACGCAGAGCGTGGGAACGATCAGGGGCCGGGCGCGTTGTCATCTCTGGCTTCCCAAAAACTCGCGATAAAGCTCTGCCGTATTCCCCGGCTGTTCAACCATCGGCATGTGCCCGACGTGATCCCAGACATCCACGCGCAAATTGGCGATGCCCTTGCTCCAGACCGGCACGCTGCTGACATCGATCAGCCGATCCTTGCGGCCCCAGAGCAACAGCGCCGGGCATTTGATGTCGGCGAGTTTCGGCTCCATCGGCGGGCTGGCGCGAAAATCGCGGAAGATTTCCTCCAGTTCGTCGCGTTGTTGTTCGTAGCGCTGGGCGATGGCGTCCAGCACCAGGTTCGGTACCCACGGCGGCGATTCCATGGTCATTGCATAAAACCGGCGAAACTCCTCCCGGGAATTGATCAGAAACGGGTTATGCCCGCGCGCCAGATGCCGCTCCATGTCGCTGACCTCGGGCGCGGTGACGCCCGCCGGGTCGATCAGCGCCACCGAGGCGATGCGGTCGGGATAAGTCGCCGCCAGCCACGCGGCAATGTAGCCGCCCATCGAGTTGCCGATCACATGGACTTTCTCCACGCCGCAGACGTCGAGCAACTGGATCATGCGTTTGGCCTGCAACGGAATGTCGTAGCCGCCGCCCGCCTTGAAGCCGGTTTCACCATGGCCGGCAAGGTCCGGGATGATCACCCGATACTGGCGCACAAAGTGCCGGGAAAAGCGCAGCCACAGGTTCTTGTCGGCGCTGTAGCCATGCAGCATCAGAATCGCGCTGGCCGCTTCGTACGGCCCGCCCTGCCAGGTCGAGACGGTCATCTCGGCGATCGGCACTTCGATCTTGTGCAATTTGTACAACTTGGCCTCGATGGCCATGTTCAGGTCGTACAGCCAATGACCGACCGCCGGATAACTCAACCAGCTCCAGGCCACGAAAACCGCGAGGGCGACAAACAGCAAAAGCATCGACGTCTTCCTTTTACGTGTTCAGGACAGAATGTGGTCGGCCGGTTTCAGCGCTCGGGTCAAGCGGTGATAGCTGAAACTGAAGCCGGGAAACATCGCGATCACATGACCGCTCTTGCTTTGATACCAACTGTGGCAGCCGCCGGACTTCCAGACCGTGCGCTCCATCTCCCGATGAATCATCTCAGTGTAGGTACGTTCCGCATCACGGCGCACTTCGATGCTGCGCAGACCCTTCGCCCGCACGGTGCGAATGCAGTCGAGGATGTAGTTCATCTGCGACTCGATGATGAACAGCGCCGAGGTGTGGCCGATGCCGGTGTTGGGGCCGGTGACGATAAACAGGTTGGGAAAGTCCGGCAGGCTGGTGCCCAGATACGCGCGCGGGTATTGCGCCCAGACCTCTCTGAGTTGCACGGCGTTTTTTCCGCTGACCGGGTAGGAAATTACGCCGTCGGTGGCGTCGTAACCGGTCGACCAGACGATCAGATCAACATCGATGTGTTGGCCGTCCTCAGTGTTGATGCCGCTTTCGTCGATGGAAGCGATGCCTTGTTCGCGGGTATGCAAGGTGACATTGGGACGGTTCAGCGCCGGGTAATACGTGCTGGAAACCAGTACCCGTTTGCAGCCGATGGTGAAGTCCGGGGTGAGTTTTTCCCGCAGCGCCGGGTCCGGCACCTGGCGTTTGAGAAAACGCAGGGCGTGCTGCTGGACCATGTGAATCGCCGCTTTCGAGTATTTGAACGCGATGACCCGGGTTTCGAATTGCCAGTAAATCAGCCAGCGCAACAGTTTGTAGGCGGGTTTGCGGCCAAGCAGCCAGCGTTGCAACGGCCCGAACTGGCGATCGGCGCGGGGCAGCACCCAATGCGGCGTGCGCTGGAACACGTGCAGTTGCTCGACCTGCGGCGCAATCGCCGGAATCACCTGCACCGCACTGGCGCCGCTGCCGACGATGGCCACGCGTTTAGCGCGGTAGTCGTAGCTGTGATCCCAATTGTTTGTATGAAACGTCTTGCCTTGAAAGCGCTCCTGGCCGGGAAAGTGCGGGATGACCGGTTGGCTCAATGGCCCGGTGGCATTGATCAGGAACTGCGCATAAAAGGTGCCTTTGCTGGCGGTGTGCACAGCCCAGCGTTTTTCCGTGTCGTCCCATTCGACGCGCTCGACATTGGCCTCCAGCTCCACGCGGTCACGCAAACCGAACTGCTCGATGACATGCTCGGTGTAGCGCTGCAGTTCGGCCTGTCCGGCGAACATCTGCGACCAGCGGTACGGCGCAAACGACAGCGAATACAGCGGCGATGGCACGTCCACCGCAGCGCCGGGGTAGGTGTTCTGGCACCAGGTGCCGCCAAAGAAGTCCCGTCGCTCCAGCAGGCGAAAATCGTCGATTCCGGCCTTGAGCAGGTTGACCGCAGCACATTGACCGCCAAAACCGCTGCCGATGATCAACACGTGGTAGGTGTGCATGGGCCTCCTTCTTATAGTTGTTTTTCCATTTTGCTCCTTTCATGTATAGCCAAATATTTGCACGGCGTGTGGCCCTGATGTCGCTCTATTCAGCCCGCTGGCCGGTGATGGCTATTTAACGTCGCCCTGTTAGACTTCCAGCACATCCGTCCTGCGGTGTGCGTGATCGAGGTCCTTATGGGAAATACCGGAGGAAAGGGACTTTCATTGGCCAGGAGGCTTTATACATCGCGCATCCTCGGGTTGATTCTGGGGCTTGTGTGCGTGAGCGTGTCGATGTACTCGCTCGATCCGCCGCTGTGGGTCTGGGCACTGATGTTCTTCAACGGCCTGGTCTGGCCGCATCTGGCGTTTCAATGGGCGCGCCGCGCCCGGGTTCCTTACCACGCAGAACACCGCAATCTGTTGATCGACGCCTTTTTCGGCGGCTTTTGGCTTGCCGCCATGCATTTCAATCCGTTGCCGACTGCCACGACCATTTCGATGATGGCGATGAACAACGTCGCTATCGGTGGTTCACGTTTTCTGTTGGCAGGTTCTGCGGCGCAGTTGCTCGGGGTCGGCGTCGGGCTGGTGGTGTTTGCTCCGGCATTCGTTCCGCAGACCACGCCTGCGCAAATGTATGCCTGTTTCCCGTTACTGCTGTTGTACCCGCTGGCGCTGGGCTGGATTTGCTTTCGCCAGGCCTACACCCTCGGTCGACATAAACGCGAATTGCTTGCCCTGAGCCGCACCGACAGCCTGACCGGGCTGCTCAACCACGGCGCCTGGAAGGATCAACTGGAGATCGCTTTTCAGCGCTGCAAGCGACAGAAGCAGGGCGCAGCGATTGCGTTGATCGACATCGATCACTTCAAGGCAATCAACGACACTTACGGCCACGTTGCGGGCGACATCGTGTTGCGCCAGTTGAGCAAGTTGCTCAAGCAGAACCTGCGTGCGACAGACGTTGCCGGGCGTTATGGCGGTGATGAGTTCTGCGTGATTTTGCCGGATCTGCCGCTGTTCAATGCCGCGCAGGCCATGGAGGCTTTGCGTGAGCGTTTTGCGATTCTGGGTTATGAGCAGAATCCGGCATTGAAGGTCAGCTTGAGTATTGGCCTGGCGGCTTACGATCCGGCGCATGCCGACGCGACGCGCTGGCTCAATGATGCCGATCAGGCGTTGTATGAAGCCAAGGCAGGCGGGCGTAATCGGGTGATCTGCAATTGCGATGACAAGCCCCGGCAGACATTGCTGGATTCGGTTTGATCCGCATCACAACAAATCCATTGTGGGAGCGAGCCTGCTCGCGAAAGCGCTGGGTCAGCCAACATTGATATCGCCTGACACGACGCCTTCGCGAGCAGGCTCGCTCCCACAGGGGGTTGTGTGTTGTCGGTTAGATCAGTGTCGCATTCGGTGTAGAGCCACGCGCCGATGTCGGGTACGGTTAAATCCCCCCGACGCGAAACAAGGATCGCTTCATGACGTTCTCATTTTCTCGCTCCCTGCTGGCCGCCAGCCTCGGCCTGTCTCTCGCTTTCTCGGCTGCCCATGCCTTCGCCGAACCGCACAAACAAGTGCTCGCCGATGCCGAGCAATACCAGCCAGAAGCGCTGAAATTGCTGGAGCGGCTGGTCAATATCGACTCCGGTTCCGGCTATGAACCGGGCCTCAAGCAAGTCAGCGACATCGCCATTGATGAGTTGAAAAAACTCGGCGCGACCATCGAACTGGTGCCCAATACGCCGGAAAAATCCAACCATGTACTGGCCACGTTCAAAGGCACCGGCAAGGCGAAAATCCTGCTGATGGCGCACATGGACACGGTGTTCAAGGAAGGTTCGGCGGCCGAGCGGCCGTTCCACATCAAGGACGGCCGTGCTTACGGGCCGGGGGTGATGGATGACAAGGGCGGCATCGTCGCCGGGATCTATGCGCTGAAAGTCCTGAAAAACCTCGACTTCAAGGACTACGCGCAAATCACCTTCCTGCTCGACGCCAGTGAAGAAACCGGCTCGGACGTCGCCACCGACCTGATCAAGAAAACCGCCAAACAGCACGACGTGACCCTCAACCTCGAGCCGGGCCGCCCGGCCGATGGCCTGGTGGTGTGGCGCAAGGGCAGCGCGACGGCGCTGGTCGAGGTCAAGGGTAAAGCCGCGCACGCCGGTGTCGCGCCGGAGCTGGGGCGCAACGCCGCGATGGAGGCCGCGCACCAGATTCTGCAACTGGGCAAACTTGGCGATGAGGCGAAGAAAACCACCATCAACTTCACCGTGCTCAAGGCCGGTGACCGCACCAACGTGATTCCCGATCAAGCCACGGCCAAGGCTGACGTGCGCGCGGCGGTGCCGGAGGAGTTCGACCGGATCGAGAAGGATCTGGCGCGGGTGTCGCAGGATAAATTGATTCCTGAGACTGAAGTGAAGACTTCGTTGCAGCGCGGCTTGCCACCAATGCCGCAGACGCCGGAGTCGGATCGTCTGATGGCCATGGCTCAGGGGATTTACGGGGAGATTGGCCGCAAATTGACCGAGGAGGGCAGTGGCGGTGCGGCGGATGCGAGTTTGTCGGCCGGGGTCGGCACGCCGACGCTGGATGGTTTCGGGATTGTTGGCGGCAATATTCACACGCCAGAGGAATACGCCGAAGTGGCGAGCGTGGCGCCGCGGATTTATCTCTTGTCGCGGATGATTATGGAGTTGGCCAAGCCGCGGTGAAGGGGTGATCGTTCCCACGCTCTGCGTGGGAATGCCTCAACGGACGCTCCGCGTTCGGCTTTGTGTGGGACGCAGAGCGTCCTGGGCTGCATTCCCACGCGGAGCGTGGGAACGATCATTAAGCCGCGGTGAGGTGGTTTGCGGTGTGATGAGGTCGGCGGGGTGCCAGATAAATCGGCCCCTCACCCTAACCCTCTCCCAGAGGGAGAGGGGACTGATCGCGTTGTTTCTGGTCCATGTGGCAACCGGCAGATCAAGTTGAATGCAAATTCGCATTCAACGCGGTCTCTCACGTCGGCGTAGCTCCCGAGCATCCCCCAATCAGTTCCCTCTCCCTCCGGGAGAGGGCTAGGGTGAGGGGCTTTTGTGGGAAAAGTGGAAGGCGCGGACGGCGTACAACTTTCCAAGACGTTTCCTACAACGTACCCTGTTGCCGCATTTCGGTATCGACCCCTATAGTTCGGGCTCGCGGAAAAACACCGCGAACGACCTTGGCCGGTCGATACAGAGACGTACAGTCTGCCCAACATATTCAGTCGATGTTTGTCTGTGATGTTGTGTTATGGCGGCTGTGCGTGGGACACCTTCGGGTGTGCCGGTTCCTGTATCCGGTCGGCCAACCCGCGTACGGCTGCCACCTTCCTCGTTTGGCCGCGACTGGTGGTAGCTCTCTCAATACAGGAGTTATACCAATGTGTGATCAAGTAATGCCCCGCTTCCTCCCCATCGACACCTACGACGCCGAATCCCCGGTGCTCTTCCTCAACACTCACTCAGAACTCAGCGACATGGCCGCCTGTGCGATGCACCGGTTTGTGGTTGTGCGCGATCTGGCCGACACCTTTGCCAGTCTCAATCTCAAGGGCATTTCCGATTGTGATCTGACGCGTGTGACCAGCGCGGTGCATCTGTTGATGCGCGAGGGCTGTGCGATTCTGAATGTGATTCAGGCGCGGGCGGTGCAGAGGGAGGAGGCTTACAAGACGCCGGTTTAGCGGTGTAGCGGCAGGCCTCATCGCTGGCAAGCCAGCTCCCACAGGGTTTGGTGTTGAACCATCAATTGATGTCGAACCGCATAACCTGTGGGAGCCTGGCTTGCCAGCGATGGCGTCAGCCCGGCCAACCCATCACTCCTTGACGCTCATGTATTCCTTGGCCCAGAGAATGTATTCCTCCGGTTGGGTATAGGTGTGCGTCAACTCGGTCGCGCTCAAATCGGACGCCTGGGTAAAGATCTGCCGCTGTTCACGCAAGCTGTCATACGTCGCTTTGATCGCCGCAAAGTACGCACCATGCCCATCAATGGTCACGCGCACACCGAGTTCGGCCAGACGTTTGTCATCGCGCAACGCCGGGTTGCCGTAGGTCACCAGCATCAGCGGAACGGTCAGGTGTTCGGCGATTTGCTCGAGCTGATCGAAATCCTGAATCCCGACCATGCAGATGCCGTCAGCCCCGGCAGCCTGATACTGGCGAGTGCGGCTGATGATTTCCTGGTTCGGCAGGATGCCGGCGTTGGTACGGGCGATGATCGCCATTTCCGTATCAACCCGGGCTTCCAATGCCGCGCGGATCTTGCCGACGCCTTCGGCAACGGTGATCAGGTCGGTGGATTTGCGGCCGAATTGGGCCGGCAGCAAGGTGTCTTCGATGGTCAGGGCGGCGACCCCGGCGCGTTCCAGTTCAACGATGGTGCGCATCACGTTGAGGGCGTTGCCGTAGCCGTGGTCGGCGTCGGCGATCACCGGCAATTGGGCGACGCGGCCGATGCGGGTGGCCTGTTCGGCGAACTCGCTGAGGGTGATCAGGGCAAAGTCCGGGGCACCGAGCACCTGCAACGAGGCCACGGAACCGCCGAGGATCCCCACTTCAAAACCGAGGTCAGCGGCAATGCGCGCGGACATCGGATCGAACACCGACGCCGTGTGATAGCAGGTGTCAGAGGCCAGCAGTTGACGGAAGTTACGGCGCAAATCTTGATGGGAAAGCCTGGTCATACGAGTTCCACCAATACAAAGGAATGGAAAGGCTTGAACAAAGGTGTCAACGCCGAAGAATGAAAAGGCTATCACGCGAATGGGTCAATGATCATGACGAATTTGCAAGGGACAGGTTGTCGCGGACTCTTTTGCTGAAAGGATTTACCTTTTTGCGGTGATGACCGTCAGGCCGCCACCGCCTGTTGCTGTTGATTGGGCAACATCGCCGCGCGCACCGAATTGCCCGGTTGCAGTTGCAGGCGCTTGGCGGTGAGGCGGTCGATCACCAGGCTGCTGCCGACCCGGCGGGCGCGGGCGACGGTGATGCGGCAGTTTTCCAGACGGCGGTTGTGAATCAGCCACAACGGTGCCTGTTCATCCGGGCTGCCGAGGCTCAGGGTCAGCTCGACGCTCTCGCGCACGGTGCGGATATTGCGCACCGGCGCTTCGATTACCGGGCCGCCGTCGAAGATGTCGATGTAGCCTTTGTGGGTAAAACCTTCGGCCTGAAGGATTTTCAGCGCCGGCTCGGTATTCGGGTGTGCCTGGCCGATCGCCGCCTGGGCTTGTTCGGTGAGCATGCAGGTGTACAGCGGCTGGCGCGGCATCAGTTCGGCGATGAACGATTTGTTGCCAAGGCCCGACAAGTGATCGGCATGGCTGAAGTCCATCTGGAAGAAATGCCGGCCCAGACTGTCCCAGAACGGCGAACAACCGTGTTCATCGGCGCTGCCGCGCAGTTCGGCAATCATCTTCTCGCCGAACAGGTGCGGAAACTCGGCAACGAACAGCAAACGCCCCAGCGACAACAGGCGGCCATTGCTGCCGTGGCGCTGATCATGGCCGAGAAACAACGAGCACAGCTCCGATTGGCCGGTGAGTTCGTTGTTGAGAAACAGCGTCGGTATCTGCCGTTGAATGCCCAGATCCGGCGCCGAACTCACCGTTAACCCGACCCGATAGTTGTACCAGGGCTCGCGCAGGCCGACCGCCCCGGCCAGTGCGCTGACGCCGACCACGCGCATGTCGTCGTCTTCGAGCACAAACAGATAGTCCGCGTCGGCCCGTTCCACCTGTTCGGCGAACGCTCGTTGCGCCCAGCGGACCCGGTGGGACAGGCGATCTTCGTTGGCCGGCAGGGTGGTGAACCCCGGGCCGGCCTGTTGCACCAGCGCCATCAAGGCTGGCAGGTCGCTGACTTTGACCGGGCGGACAATCATGCTGTAACTCCTTCGCGCCTGTTCGGGCACTGTCGTTGGCTGCGCAACCGGGCGGGTTTCACAGGGCAATCAGCCGAATCGGGCTGCCATTGGTCACGTTCAGCGCCGCACACATTGCAGGGGTGAGGGACAGCGGTTGATCGGGTTGGTAATCGAGTTCGGCAATCATCGCCCGGAAGCCGTGCAGCGCGTCATTGCTCAGCAGATAACGGCCACGGGCATCGATCTGTGGCTGTTGCTGCACCGTTGCCATCTGGCTACGCGCGATCGAACGGATATTGGCGGTGCGCGCATACAGAGTCGGGCCCGCGTCGAACAGGTCGATGTAGCTGTTGGTTTCGAAGCCTTCACGCTCAAGGATGTCGAACGCTTCCTGACCGTCCGGGTGGATACGACCGATACAGTCTTGCGCCGCTTGCGGCAGCATCGGCACGTAAATCGGGTATTGCGGCATCAGTTCGGCGAGAAAGGTGCGGCTCTGCAGCCCGCACAGGCGTTCGGCTTCAACGTAGGGCAGGTCGAAGAAGTGTTTGCCCAGTGCATCCCAGAACGGCGAATGACCTTCCTCATCGCTGTAGCCGACGATTTCGGTAATCACCGCCTCGGCGAAGCGCGGCGCATGAGCGGCCATGAACAGCAGGCGCGCCCGTGACAGCAACTCGGAGAACGGCGTGCGCACCAGATTGGCGTCGATGTGAAAGCCGCGCAGCAGTGTGTGATCGTTGAGATCGTGGCACAGCGACAGCGCTGGCACGCCGTGTTCAATGTTCAGCTCGCGGGAAGCACTGGTGAAGTGGCGGTTGCGCAGGCTGTAGAACGGCTCGTCAAAACCCGCCGTCGCGAGAATCTCCGAGCAGCCGACCAGTCGCTGGTCGTCCAGGTCTTCCAGCACGAAGAAGTAGTTCTCCGGGCCGTGGGCCGCCGCCGCGCTGGCAAACGAGGCGCAGGAACCGGCGATTTTCGCGCGCAGGCGCTCGCTGTCGTCCGGCAGGGAGGTCACGCCCACCAGACTGTCGCGGGCCAATTGTTGGAGCTGGGGCAGGTCAGTCTGCTCGACTGGGCGTAAGACCAGCATGGATGTACTCCTGTATCAAAAGGTTCGGCAAAGTCGCCGAACCTGACTATCACTGTCGGTTTCCACGCGATAAATCGGCGGTCGCCTGATTTGTTGTCAGACGCCGCTCTTTTTCTTGTCAGCCGTTGCTCGGGTCAGGCAGCGCGGTACTGGCGCCGAGCTTGTTGAGGAAGAACAGGTACACCAGACCCAAGGCAATCCAGATCAGCCCGAGTTTCTGCGCATCGACGCCCATGTTGTACATGATGGCCGCGACGATGATGAAGCCGACCACCGGGCAGATCAGGTGACGCACGACCTGACCGGACTTTTGCCGACGCCAGTAGTAGTTGATCACTGTCAGGTGCAGCAGCATGAAACCGCTGAGCGCGCCGAAGTTGACCAGCGAGGTCAGGGTGTCGACCGAGTTGATGAACAGATAGCAGATGACCAGCGACAGCACCGCCACCAGATAAATGCTCAGGTACGGCGTGTTGTGTTTCGGGTGAACCTTGGCCAGCACTTTTGGCAATTTGCCGTCGCGCGCCATGCCGAACAGCAAGCGCGAAACAGCGGCTTGCGAGGTGATGGCCACGGCCACGCCCCAGGCCAGCGCCGTCGCGACAGCGGTCAGAGTCGCCAGCCAACTGCCGGCGGCGATTTCGGCGATTTCATAGAACGCGGTGTCGGCGGACTTGAAACCCATGCCCGCTGCCAGATCGGTGGCGATCCAGGTTTGTGCAACGAAAATCACGCCCATGACCACCAGGGTGATCAACGCGGCTTTGCCAACGCTTTTGCCCGGATCACCTTTGATTTCTTCGGCGAGGGTAGAGATCGCATCGAAGCCGAGGAATGACAGCACGGCAATCGACACCGCTTGCATCAGCAGGGCGAAGTTGAAGGTTTCCGGGTGATACAGCGGCGCCAGGGTCAGCTCGCCGTTACCGCCACCGTTGTGCAGGGCATTCCACGCGTAGAACAGGAAGATGCCGAGTACTACCAGTTGTGCCAGCAGGAAGATGATGTTCATCCGCGCGGTGAAGGTGATGCCGCGCAGGTTGACGAAGGTCGCGCTGACCAGGAACGCCAGAATAAAGCCGACTTTCGGGATGTCCGGGTACAAATGGTTGAGCGCCATCGCCGCGTAGACGTAAAGCAGCGGCGGAATCAGCAGGTAATCGAGCAGCATCAGCCAGCCGGCGATGAAGCCGACGTGCTGATTGAGGCCGCGTTGCGCATAGGAATACACCGAGCCGGCAATCGGAAAGGCCTTGGCCATGCTGCCGTAGCTCAATGCGGTGAACAGCATCGCCACCATGCCGATGATGTACGCCAGCGGCACCATCCCCGGGGCTTCGGCGTTGACGTAGCCGTAAACCCCGAACGGGGCGATGGGGATCATGAAGATCATCCCGTACACCACCAGGTCGGTCAGCGTCAGGCTACGTTTCAACTCTTGCTTGTAGCCGAATTCTTCAATTTCCATGAAGCGCAACTCCTTGTCAGCCAGTCGGTCGTTTTAGTTGTTATCGGTCCATCGTTTACAGCGTTAGCAGTCTTTCATTACAGCAATGGCGCGAGGTATCCGGCCCAGCGCGATACGGCTTCGGGGCTGCGCAGCAAGTCGTTGCGCACCTCGATCAGCACCGAGTCGAGGCCACGGGCATCGCCGTGCACGGGCACGGTCATGTCGCCCAGCGGATCAATCCTGTACGGCTGATTACCGGCCACTTTCAGCGGGTGTTCGCCGAGTCCATCGAGCAAACGTTGCGCGTAGGCCTTGGCCTGCCCGAACAGCACGCCGGCTTCCAGTGGTCGCGGCTGGCCGTAATACACCGGGGTGAAACTGTGAATCCCCACCACACGCACTGCCTGGCCCTGAGCAACACGCTCGTCGATCAAGGTTTGCAAGCGCGCGTGAAACGGCTTGAACAGGGTCTGACGGCGGTATTCGCGGGTGGCTTCGTCCAGCTCGCGGTTGCCCGGCACCTGATAAATCTCGCTCTGCGCCGGAATGCTGTCGGGGGCGTGGCGTGGCCGGTTCAGGTCGATCAGCAGGCGCGAATAATTGGCGCTCAACAGGGTGGCGCCGAGCCTTTCCGATAACTGCTCGGCCAGTTGCAACGCGCCGATGTCCCAGGCGATGTGTTCGCGGGCGGCGCTAGCGTCCAGGCCCAGATTGTTCAGGGCCTCGGGGATGTAGCGGCTGGCGTGTTCGCACACCAGAATCAACGGGTGCGTGGAGTCGGCGCGGCTCAGGTTGTAGGCCGGACGGGTGTACAACCCCAGTTCGGCGGATTCAGTACAGGCGTGCATAGTGCTCACACAAGTCAGCGGGCGAGAGCTGTTCCGTCAGCGCCAGTTCCTCGGTTTTCAGGGCGTAGTAGGTGTCGAGCAGCGGCTTGGGCAGCCATTCGGTGAAGGCGCCACTGTTGCGCAGGCAATCCAGCGCCTGGGCCAGCGAGGCGGGCAGGGCGACGATGCCCCGGGCCTTGCGTTGCTCGTCGTTGAGTGAATCGGGAATTTCATTGGTGATCGCGTTCAGCGCGAGGCGTTGTTCGATACCCAGTCGCCCGGCGATCAGCAGTGCAGCCATGGCCAGATGCGGTGAGGCAGTGGCGTCCATGGCGCGGAATTCGAGGTTGAACTGGTTGGCCACGGGCTTGCCGCCGAGGGTCACTGTCGGGCAGATGCGCAGCGCTGCTTCACGGTTTTGTTGGCCGAGACAAGCGTAAGAGGCGCTCCAGTGATGCGGCTGCAAGCGTTCGTACGACACCGGAGTCGGTGCGGTAAACGCACACAGAGCCGGCAAGTAATGCAGGATCCCCGCCGCCCAATGCTGGCCGAGGCTCGACAGACCATTGCTGGTACCAGCGTCGTAGAGCATCGGCAGACCGCCCAGATCGAGCAGGCTGACGTGCAGATGCACGCCGTTGCACACCGCGTCGGCGGCGGTCTTCGGCGCAAAGCTCAAATCGAGACCCATTTGCCGGGCGATCTCGCGGCTGATCTCGCGCACGTTGACGGCACGATCGGCCGCCGCCACGCCGAGCGTCGGGCGGCAGGTGATTTCGTACTGGTGCTTACCGTACTCGGGCAGAAACATTTCCGGCTCGACACCGCCGGCGCGCAGGGCACTGAGCAGCCAGCCGCCGAACTCGGCACCTTGGCGCTGGGCTTCGAGGGAGAACGCCAGATGCTCGGCAAAACCGGCGTGCAGGTTGAATTCATGTTCGAACGCGGCGTTGACCTGCAAGCCCAGTTCATCGCGATAACGTTCGATTTCGTCACGCAACAGCGTGCGCGGGCAGGCGCCCCACGGCCGGCCATCGGTTTCGCGAATATCGCCATGGATGAAGTCCAGCGCCGGTGCGTCGACGTCCGGGCCGTTGCCGACGGTGACGCGGCTGCTCAGATCGGGAATCAACCGCAGGTCGCCATAAGCGCCCCACGGATTGGTCGAGGCAATGATGTCCTGCGGCGTCAACGCGCTGTTGGCCGGCACCCAGCCGCACCCGGCGGCCTGATAATGCTCCAGCTCATCGGTGGGAAACGAGCGGCCACGGGTGATGCCGATCAGGTCAGTGGTGACCAGCGTGGTCATCGGCAGCGGCGTCAGGCGCGTGCTCATGGCCGCATCTCCTGCAGGCGGGCGAGCACGGTGTCGGTGTCGGTAATCCAGCAGTAACCCTTGATCGCATTCAGGCAGGCATGGTGGCGTTCGGCGCTGTAGGTGGCGCAGGCATCTTCGACCAGTGTGACCAGATAGCCACGGTCGGCGGCGTCGCGCACGGCCATGTCCACGCATTGGTCGGTGACGATGCCGGCGATGATCAGGTGGCGGGTTTCGAGGTTGCGCAGCACGTAGTCGATGTTGGTCGAGTTGAACACCCCGGACGAGGTCTTCGGCAGGACGATTTCGTTTTCCACCGGGCTCAGGTCTTCAATGATCCGCGCCTGCACGCTGCCTTTGGGCAGGTGCATGTCCGAGAGCTTGTGATCGAGCGAACGGTCGCGGCCATCGGCGGTAAGGCTTTCGATAATGGTGTGCAGCACGTTCTGCCGCGCCTCGCGAAAAGCACTGAGCAAACGACGTTGATTGGGTACCACCTGCATGTGCGCGCGGGTCAGGAAATACTCGGCTTCAGGACCGTTGAGGTGCGCGTCGAACTGCGGCTCGAGCCAGGCACGCTGCATGTCCACCAGCAACAGCGCGGTGTGATCGGTGACAAACGGCAAGTCCCGCGGCGAGCGGTGGGGAAGGCTGAACATCCTTATTTATCCTCCAGCAGGTGGGTGTTGAAGTCATTGCGCAGGGCATCGATGCCTTCCAGGCGATCGGCGAGGTTTTCGGTGCGCAGGGTCAGGCAGGCAATCAGTGCTTCGACCTGAGCCAGCGCCGGCACCATGGTGTCGAACGGCGAGGCCGATTCGACCGGGGCGCTGATGATCAGGTCGGCCAGTTCGCGCAGCGGCGAGGCGTAGATGTCGGTGAACAGCACCACACGGGCGTTGTTGTTCTTCGCGGCACTGGCGACGCGCAGGGCCTGAGTCTGATAGCGGCGATAATCGAACACCAGCACGACGTCCTGGCGTTGCAGATCGAACAGACGATCGGGCAGTTGCGCGTTGTCTTCCAGAGCGAAGCAACCGGGGCGCAGCAGGCGCAAGTGATTGAGCAGGTAAGTGGCCATCAGGCTGCTGAAACGCCCGCCGAAGCAATAAACCTGATGCCGCGCGTCGAGCAGCCAGTCGGTGAGAATGCGCACGTCTTCGGGTTGGGTCAGCGATTGGGTTTCGACCAGCAGGCGATGGCTGTCGCCCAGATAGTGGCTCCAGGCGTCGTCCTTGTGCTGATGGGCGCGCGGTTGCAACAGCGTACGCGGCGAGCGCAGACGATGATCCATGTCGCTGAGCAGGGCATCCTGAAATTCGGCATAACCGCCGAAGCCGAGTTTTTTTACCAGCCGCACAATGGTCGGATCGCTGACGCCGGCGTGTTCGGCCAGACGCGCCATCGGCCCCAGACCGTTACGTGGGTACTGATCCAGCAAGGCGCGAACGACTTTGCGCTCCGACGGCGTAAGATCCAGGCCGGGGTCGGTGATCAGGTCTCTGAGAGGGGGCATCCGGGCTCCTGCTGGATGGAGGGTGTTGAATTCGCTTCATAATCCGTTAAAACAGTATTTATGTAACTGACGTTACATGTCTAGTGAATTTTTCAGTGTGTTGAAAAGGCTCCAGAATGGAGCGAGATGCCCGTGTAACAAGGGCTACACGTAATTCGATCGCGCTTGTAGTCCATTGCCCACAACGCTGTCAGATATTGCCGTATTCCTGGCGTCGTCGTTTTTTGCCGTGGCGATCCAGAAGCCCCGCAACCCCCGGTTTACGGCACAATTGCCCACAGAGCGGCTTGGCGCCGTTGATTTTCATGAAGGCCTACCGGAGCGATCCCTGTGCAGACCACTCGTTTGACATTGATTTGCCATGCACGAACCGTCGCACAGAAATTGGCGTGTTTTCCTACGAATGAACCTGTTGAAAATAGTGGGTTGGCGCCAGGATCTCTGGCCGACCGTTTCGATGCCTCGCGGCGCTTGATTTGCGCGCCGGAATTGCGCACGCAACAGACGGCGGCATGGTTTGGTGCGGATGCGCAAATTGAAGAGGCGCTGCGCGATTGCGACTGGGGCCGCTGGCATGGGCTGTCGATCAAGTCCCTGCAGGGCTCGGAAGACGCCGCGCTGCATGCCTGGCTGGAAGATCCCCACGCCATACCCCATGGTGGTGAGTCGGTGGCGCAGTTGTGTGAACGCGTGGCGCAGTGGCTGACCAGCCTGCAAGCCACGCCGGAGCATGTAGTGGCGGTGACGCATCCATTTGTCATCCGCGCCGCGCTGATCCACGTGATGCGCGGCACCGCGTTTCATGACATTGATGTCGAACCATTGTCGATGGTCGAACTGCGCTTCACCGGGCGTTGGCGGCTACGCTTGCCGGGCCTGGACGTTAAAGGAGCACGTTGATGAAACAACTGCTGGTGATCGGCATCGGTGCCGGTAATCCCGACTACATCACGATGCAGGCCGTGAAGGCGCTGAATCAGGTCGACGTGTTCTTCCTGATGGATAAAGGCCAGAGCAAAGACAAACTGATCGACCTGCGCCGTGAGATCTGTGAGCGCTACATCGACGACCCCGACTATCGCTTCGTCGAAGCCCACAGCCCGGAACGCGAGCGCGGTGATGTTGACTACACGGCCAGTGTCGATGAGCTGAACCGTGCCAAGCAGCAGACCTTCGAGCGGCTGATCAATGACGAATTGTCTGACGGCCAGTGCGGCGGTTTCCTGGTGTGGGGCGACCCGGCGCTGTACGACAGCACCGTGCGCATCCTCCAGGCCATTCTGGCCTCGGGTGCGTCTGCCTTCGAGTTTGCGGTGATCCCCGGGATCACCAGTGTTCAGGCGCTGGCGGCGCAACACAAAGTGCCGCTGAACACGATCGGCCGTTCCATTGAAATCACCACCGGGCGGCGTTTGGCGGCAGGGCAGGTGAGTGATGCGGACAGTCTGGTGGTGATGCTCGATGCTGAAGATTCGTATCACCACGTCGCGGATCGGCAAACCGAGATTTACTGGGGTGCCTACCTGGGCACGCCGGACGAGATTCTGATCAGTGGCAGGCTGGCGGATGTCGCGGATGAGATCGAGCGGGTGCGCAAGGCGGCGCGGGCGGAGCATGGGTGGATCATGGATACGTACTTGCTGCGTAAGCCTTAGATTTTCGCTGGCCGGGCTGGCCCCTTCGCGAGCAGGCTCGCTCCCACAGGGGAACGCATCTCAAAATGTAGGAGTGAGCCTGCTCGCGATAGGGCCGGAACATTCAACGCAGATTTCGAACAGGCAAAAAAACACCCGGTGCAACGCAAGTCGCACCGGGTTTTTGTTGCCAGCGAGCGGCGGATGTCGTGGATCCGCCATTCACCGTTGAACCCTGGGTTAAACGCGTTCCAGCGCCAGCGCCACACCCTGGCCGCCGCCGATGCACAGGGTCGCCAGACCCTTCTTCGCATCACGCTTGATCATTTCATGCAGCAAGGTCACCAGCACACGGCAACCCGATGCACCGATCGGGTGACCGAGGGCGATGGCGCCGCCATTGACGTTGACCTTGTCCAGATCCCATTGCAGATCTTTGGCCACCGCCAGCGATTGTGCGGCGAACGCTTCGTTGGCTTCGATCAGGTCAAGTTGGTCGATGTTCCAGCCAGCCTTGTCGAGGCAGCGGCGGGTGGCCGACACCGGGCCGATGCCCATGATTGCTGGATCAACGCCTGCGTTGGCGTAGGCGGCGATTTTCGCCAGAACCGGCAGGCCAAGGGCTTTGGCTTTCTCGGCGCTCATCAGGATGACCGCAGCAGCGCCGTCGTTCAGCGACGAAGCGTTGCCAGCCGTGACGCTGCCGTCCTTTTTGAAAGCCGGACGCAGTTTCGCCAGGGATTCGGCAGTGGTGTCGCCACGCGGTTGCTCATCAACCTTGAACGCCACCGGATCGCCTTTGCGCTGCGGGATCAGGATCGGGGTGATCTCATCGACAAAGCGGCCGGCTTCAATCGCGGCGGCGGCTTTCTGCTGCGAGGCTGCCGCAAAGGCATCCTGCTGCTCACGGCTGATCTGGTATTTGTCGACCAGATTCTCGGCAGTGATGCCCATGTGGTAATCGTTGAATGCATCCCACAGACCGTCACTGATCATGGTGTCGACGATTTGCGCGTGGCCCATGCGCAGACCGGTGCGTGCGCCCGGCATCACGTAGTTGGACAGGCTCATGTTTTCCTGACCGCCAGCGATGATCACATCAGCGTCTCCGCAACGGATCGCCTGTGCGCCGAGGTGCAGGGCTTTCAGGCCCGAACCGCACACTTTGTTCAGGGTCAGCGCTGGTACGGCGTGGGGCAAGCCAGCCTTGATCGCCGACTGACGCGCCGGGTTCTGGCCGGCGCCGGCAGTCAACACCTGGCCCATGATCACTTCATCAACCTGCGCACCGTCCAGACCGGTCTGCTCGAGTAGCTGGCGGATCACCGCCGCGCCCAGATCAACGGCGGAAACGCTGGCCAGGGAACCCTGGAAACTGCCGATCGCGGTACGCGTGGCGGCAACAATTACGACGTCTTGCATTTTCGAATTCCTCACTCGGCAGCGAACTGCATTTCCGGTACGTGATCCGGGACGATCAGTTTACCAGCGGTTTTGGCGACGATTTCCTCGACGCTGACGCCAGGTGCGCGTTCCTTGAGGACAAAAGCGCCATTTTCGATTTCCAGGTACGCGAGGTCGGTCAGCACGCGCTTGATGCAACCGGCGCCGGTCAGCGGCAGGCTGCACTTGGCCAACAGTTTCGACTCACCGTCCTTGGACGCGTGGGTCATGATCACGATGATGTTGTCGGCGCCGGCCACCAGGTCCATCGCGCCGCCCATGCCCTTGACCAGTTTGCCGGGGATCATCCACGAGGCAATGTTGCCCTCGACGTCGACTTCGAACGCGCCGAGCACGGTCAGGTCGACATGACCGCCACGGATCATCGCGAAGGATTCGGCGGAGTTGAAAATCGACGCGCCGATGCGCGCGGTCACGGTCTGTTTGCCGGCGTTGATCATGTCGGCATCAATGGTGTCTTCGGTCGGAAACGGGCCCATGCCGAGCAGGCCGTTTTCCGATTGCAGCATGACTTCCATGCCATCGGGAATGTAGTTGGCGACCAGGGTCGGAATGCCGATGCCGAGGTTCACGTAAAAGCCGTCCTGCATTTCGCGGGCGACGCGCTGAGCCATTTGTTCGCGGGAAAGTGCCATTTTTTATTCTCCGTCAGCCTGAATTATTTGCGGATGGTGCGCTGTTCGATGCGTTTTTCGAACGTGCCGCAAATGACCCGATCGACGTAGATGCCCGGAGTGTGGATCTGCGAGGGGTCGAGTTCGCCGGGTTCGACGATTTCTTCGACTTCAACCACGGTGATCTTGCCGGCGGTGGCGGCCAGCGGGTTGAAGTTCTGCGCGGTGTGACGGTAGACGACGTTACCGAAGTGGTCGGCTTTCCAGCCTTTGACGATGGCGAAGTCGCCAGTGATGGATTCTTCCATCAGGTACTTGCGACCCTTGAATTCACGCACTTCCTTGCCTTCGGCGACCGGAGTGCCGACACCGGTGGCGGTGAAGAAGGCCGGAATGCCGGCGCCGCCTGCGCGCATCTTCTCGGCGAGGGTGCCTTGCGGGGTCAGGATGACTTCGATGTCGCCCTTGAGCAGTTGCTCTTCGAACAGCTTGTTTTCGCCGACGTAGGAGGCGATGACTTTGCTGATCTGGCGATCGGTGAGCAGTACGCCGAGGCCGAAACCGTCGACGCCGCAGTTGTTGGAGACGACGGTGAGGTCGCGGGTGCCTTTGCGTTTGATCTCGGCGATCAGGTTTTCCGGAATGCCGCACAGACCGAAGCCGCCGGCGATGACGGTCATGCCGTCCTCAAGCCCGGCCAGGGCTTCCTCGTAGGAACTCACGCGCTTGTCGAAACCTGCCATATGCACCTCTTTTATTATTTGCGGGCGGCTGGCTAGCCGAATGGTTGGAGTGTCGCGCTGAAGGATATATTTGTTAAGTTGATTTTTAAGGTCGATTGATTGATAAAGCTCAATAGTCGCGTTATGGCGTGCCGCTTAACGCTTGATCGTTCCCACGCTCTGCGTGGGAATGCCTCTAGGGACGCTCCGCGTCCAGTGACGCGGAGCGTCACGGGCTGCATTCCCACGCAGAGCGTGGGAACGATCATCACCGACGATCCTGAGGCTTCAGTATGACCATCAAACAGATCCGCGCCTTCCTCGCCGTCGCCCAGAGCTTGAGTTTCGCCGTGGCCTGCGAGCGTCTGCACCTGTCGCAATCGGCGTTGAGCCTGACCATCAAAGCGCTGGAGGAGGGCCTGGGCGGACGCCTGTTCAGCCGCAACACGCGCAATGTGGGGCTGACCGCAGAAGGTGAATCCTTGCTGCCTCTGGCGCGACGGCTGATTGCCGACTGGGACAATGCCGAAGACGAAATGCGCCAGCGCTTCAGCTTGCAGCGCGGGCGAGTGACGCTGGCGGCGATGCCGTCGTTTGCCGGTAATCTGCTGCCGCCGATCCTCAAAACGTTTCGCGCGCGCTATCCGAACGTCAACGTCACGGTCAATGACGTGATCAACGAGCAAGTGCTGGAGATGGTTCGTGATCGTCAGGTGGAACTGGGCGTGGCGTTCGAGCCGATGCAAAACACGGCGATGACGTTCACGCCGTTGTACATGGATCGCTTTGTTGCGGTGGTATCGAAGGATTCGCCGTTGGCCCAGCGCGCTGAGATCGATTGGCAGACGTTGCTTCAGGAGCCGTTTATCACCTTGCAGCGGCCCTCGACGGTGCGGGTGATGCTCGAAGAGCACTTGCAGGCCCGCGGCATGAAGTTGCCGGTGGAATTTGAAAGCCATCAATTGGCGACGGTCGGGCGCATGGTCGCCAGCGGTCTGGGCGTCAGCGCCGTCCCGGCGTTGTGTGCCGAGCAGATGCAAGAACTGGGCGCCCATTGCCTGACGCTGGACGACTCGGTGGAGCGGGCGATTGGTGTGCTGACCGAGCCGGGCAATGAACTGTCGGCAGCGGCGCAGGCGTTGTTCGATATCCTCCAGCAAGAGAACCTGAGCCAACGCCTGTCTCCCTGATTGCCCCGATCCCTGTAGAAGTGAGCCTGCTCGCGATAGCGGAGTATCAGTCAGACTTGCTGTGGCTGACAGAACGCTATCGCGAGCAGGCTCACTCCTACAGGGGATCTGTGTATTCAGTAGGTGAGGCGTTGTGTCAGCAGGGGCAACAGCTGTTCACACGACGCTTCAATCTTCAAATCCAGCAAATCATCCGCCCGGGTCTTGCCCAGATTTATCGCAATCAACGGCTTGCCACGATCGGCAATCAACCGGCACAAACGAAACGCCGAATACGCCATCAACGAAGACCCCACCACCAACATCCCCGAAGCATTTTCTGCCGCCATCATCGCCCGAGCCGCCGTATGCTGCGCGACGTTCTCGCCGAAAAAAACCACGTCCGGTTTCATCCGCTCTCCAGCGCAATGCGGACACTGCGGCACCTGAAAACGCGCCTCGAACGCCGGATCAAGCAGAGTGTCGCCATCCGGTGCCTGCACGGCATCGACCCCGGCCAGATACGGATTTTGCCGTTCCATCAATTGCTGAATCGAGTCGCGCTCGCTGCGCTGACCGCAATCCAGACACAGAACGCGATGCAGGCTGCCGTGCAGCTCAATGACATCCTGACTGCCGGCCTGATCGTGCAGGGTGTCAACGTTCTGGGTGATCAAGTTGCTGATCAGGCCATGGCGCTGCAAACCGGCCAATGCCTCATGAGCCGCATTCGGCTGCGCCTGACGCACCCTCGGCCAGCCGAGCATCGCACGCGCCCAGTAGCGGCGGCGTGATTCGGCGGCGGCCAGAAACTCCTGATACATCATCGGTTGTCGGCCACGGCGTACACCGTCGCTGTCGCGGTAATCCGGAATGCCCGACGGCGTGCTGATACCGGCCCCGGTCAGCACGAGGAAGTCGCCATCGGCCATCACCTCTTGCAAGGTGTCGAGGTGTTCGCGGGTCGGGCTGTCGAGCATGGTCAGCGCTCCGGAGAAGGACGTTGCCAGCAGGTTAGCACGCGACCCGCGCGGGTTACTTGCGTGCCTCCAGAATCAGGTTGAACGGTGTTTGCGTGGCCCGGCGGAAGTGCTTGAACCCGGCCTCGACAAACACTTTGCGCAAACGCATTTCCCCCGCCTGCGCACCCAGGCCGAGGCCGACTTCCTGCGACAGCGAGTTCGGTGTGCAGATAAACGTCGAGGCCGCGTAGAACAGGCGTCCGACCGGGTTGATGTTGTCGTCCAGCGTGTCGTTGGCGAATGGCTCGACCAGTAACACCGTGCCGTCATCTTTCAGCGAGTCATAGGCGTGACGCGCGGCGCCGACCGGGTCACCCATGTCGTGCAGGCAGTCGAAATAGCAGATCAGGTCGTAGTCGTTGCCGGGGTAGCTCTTCGCCGAACCCTGAAAGAACTTCGCCCGGCTGCTGACCCCGCCTTCCTCGGCGCGCTGGGTGGCGACAGTGATCGAGGGCGCGTGATAGTCGTAGCCGACGAAGCGCGAGTTGGGATAGGCCTGGGCCATGATCACCGTCGACGCACCATGGCCGCAGCCGATATCGGCGACTTTGGCGCCTTCCTCCAGTTTGGCCACCACACCGTCCAGCGCCGGCAGCCATTCGGCGATCAGGTGGCCTTTATAACCCGGCCGGAAGAACCGCTCGGTGCCGGTGAACATGCACGGATGGTGATCACCCCAGGGCAGGGCGCCGTTGCCGCGCATGGCTTTGACCAGTTTGTCCTTGTCGTGGAAAAACGACGCCACCACTCCAAGGCCACCGGCGACGTAGACCGGCGAGTCTTCAACGGCCAGCGCCAGGGCCTGCTCTTCCGGTAAACGGAACTGGCCGTCGTGGTGTTCCATATAGCCGGACGCCGCGTGAGCGCTAAGCCATTCGCGCACCAGACGCGGGTTACAGGTGGTTTTCGCCGCGAGGGCATCGGCACTGATCGGCTGACTGTCGGCCATTGCCCGGTACAAGCCGAGTTCTTCGCCGACGATGACATTGGCCAGCATCGCCGCGCCGCCCATGTCGTTGACCAGTTTGCCCATGAATTGGTTGAGCTTCGCCTCGTCCATCATGTGTGCTCCTGAAACAGGATCACGGTCCGGCGGCGTCGAAGGTCGAGGCGTGCGCCACCGGGCGGTGGTCACGGAGTTGAGCAGGGCACGGCTGACGTCCTGCATCCCCCTCGACTGGGTAATAAAGGAGTCTAGCCCCGGTCCGCGACTGCCGCTGTATTTGTAAACACTGAAGAACCTGTGGGAGCGAGCCTGCTCGCGAAGGCGGCATTTCAGGCAGTTCCTATATTGGTAGTGCCGACGCTTTCGCGAGCAGGCTCGCTCCCACAATATTGATCGGCAGCAAGTCTGTATCACCGTGTATCGCCGTCATCGCCGGATACACAGGGCTGCAAATGCCCGGTCATCTGCACACAACCGCGATACAGCCAGCGGCTCAAATGTGGAAAATCCACTGCTGAGACACATCCCATGCAAACGCCGCCCTCATCACGGCCACCCAGCGTCGGCCTCGGCCTGCGCCGTGGCTTGCTGAAAGACCTGCAAGCTGCCCGCACCGGCGATTTCGATTTTCTCGAAGTTGCCCCGGAGAACTGGATCGGCGTCGGCGGCGCCCATGGCGCGGCGTTGCGTGAACTGGCCGAACGCTATCCGTTGTCCTGCCACGGTTTGTCGCTATCACTTGGCGGGTCGGCACCGCTGGATGTCAGCTTCTTGCAGGAAGTCCGAGTGTTTCTCGATCGTTACAACGTGCCGCTGTACAGCGAACACCTGAGTTATTGCAGTGATGACGGGCATCTTTACGACTTGCTGCCATTGCCGTTCACCGAAGAGGCAGTGCACCACGTCGCCGCGCGAATCCGTCAGGCTCAGGACATTCTCGGTCGGCGTCTGGCCGTGGAAAACGTCTCCTACTACGCCGCCCCCCGTCAGGATATGGATGAAGTGACTTTCACCAACGCCGTGCTGCGTGAGGCCGATTGTGACCTGCTGCTGGACGTCAACAACGTGTACGTCAATGCGATCAACCACGGCTTCGATCCGCAATCGTTACTCGCCGCTATCGAGCCGGGCCGGTTGGTCGGCATGCATGTGGCCGGGCATTTCGATGAGTCGGATACGCTGAAAATCGACACCCACGGTGCCTCGGTAAAACCGGCAGTGTGGTCGCTGCTGGCCGAGGCCTATGCGCGGTTTGGTGCGCAGCCAACGCTGCTCGAGCGGGATTTCAACTTTCCGGCGTTTTCCGAGTTGGTCGTCGAGTTGCAGACCATTCGCCACTTGCAAGCGGAGGGTAGCCTTCGTGGATAACCTGATGCAGCAACAACAGGCGTTGACCCGCTATTTGCGCGACCCCGAGCATCAATCGCCGCCGGCCGACATGAACGCGGCGCGGGTCAACGTCTATCGCGATCTGGTGTTCAACAACGTATCGCAACTGTTGAGTGGCACCTTCCCGGTGTTGATCCAAATCATTGGTGAACAACGCTGGCGCTTGCTGGTGCGAGGTTTCTTGCGCGACTGGCGGGCGCAGACCCCAAAGTTTGGCGAGATTGCCGAGACGTTTCTCGACTATCTGGCCACGCCACCGCAGGTAATGCGCGAAGGTGAGTGGCCGGCGTTTTTGCTGGAGCTGGCGCATTACGAATGGGTCGAGATGGTTTTGCAGCAGTCCGATGCTCAGGCGCTGCCGGCGACCGATCCGGCGCTGTTGCTGGACCGCCCGTTGCAGATATCGGCACTGGCCTGGCCGTTGGCGTATGCGTGGCCAGTGCATGAACTCGATCCAAACCATCAGCCCGCCACGCCACCGGACCAACCGACGTTTTTGCTGGTGCGGCGTGCGGCGGACTGGAGTGTGAAGTTTTCCGAGTTGAGTCCGCTGGCCTGGCGGTTGCTGCAGCGCATCACCGAGTTTGCACCGTTGACAGGGCGCGAGCAGTTGCAAGGTCTGGCGCAAGAGGCCGGGCAGTCGGCGAGCGCTTCGTTCATGGACAGTGGACTGGCGTTGTTGCAGCAGATGCATGAGGACCAGGTGATCGGTCTGGCATCTTGAACACTTAAACCGCGCCGCACACTGTGGGAGCGAGCCTGCTCGCGAAAGCGATCTTTCAGTCAACTTGAGCATCGACTGACAGGACGCCTTCGCGAGCAGGCTCGCTCCCACAGGGACTTTCGCTGTTCTCAGGGGTGCAGGGGGAGTTTCAGTTCCGCACACAACCCGCCGCCCTCGCGGTTGCTCAAGGTCAGCGCCCCCCCCAGCGCCATGGCCAGTTGCTGGGCGATGGCCAAGCCCAGTCCGGTGCCGCCGGTATCGCGATTGCGCGAGTTTTCCACGCGGTAGAACGGTTGCAGCACCTGCGCCAGTTCGGCATCGGCGATGCCCGGGCCACGGTCCATGACGGTAATCGCCAGACTGCCCTTGTTGGCTTCGACCCAGACTTCGGCGGCGCCGGCGAATTTCAGCGCGTTGTCGGTCAGATTCACCAATACCCGGCGCAAGGCATGGGGCCGGGTGTCGATGACCACCGCACTCTTGCCGACCAGGTGCACCTGCTTGCCCATATCCTGATAGTCGAACACCAGGCTTTCGAGGAAGGAGTCCATGTTGGTGCGGCGGCTTTCCTCGGTCGAGCCGTGGATGCTGCGCGCATAGGCCACGCCTTCGCGCACCAGATGCTCCATCTCGCTGAGGTCATTCCAAAGTTTGTCTTTCTCGGCGCAATCGTCCATCAGCTCGGCGCGCAGTTTCATCCGCGTGATCGGCGTTTGCAGGTCATGAGAAATCGCCGCCAGCAATTGCATACGCTCTTTGAGGTAAGCGGCGATGCGCGCCTGCATCGCGTTGAATGCACGGGCGGCGTAGATCACTTCGGTCGGGCCGCTTTCGTCGAGGTTGATCGGGTGGGCGTTGGGGTCGAGGGTTTCCACGGCGTTGGCGAGGCGCGTCAGCGGACGCACCGCGATGCGCACCGCCAGCCAGCTGCAGGCGATCATCAGCGCCAGTTGCCCGAGCAAGACCACCGGCAACCAAGGCGATAACGGGACCATGGCGGGGCGCACGTCGATGGTCACCGGGCTGCCGTCGCTCAGGCGCAGGTGGCCCTGAAAATGTTTCTTCGGCCCGGGAATGTCGGTAAAGGTCAGCGGATAGCGTTCACCAATGGCTTCGGTAATCGAGGTGACGGCTACCGGCACATCACTGGCCTCGATCGGCGTGCCCGGTTCACCTTCGCTCAACAGGTAGCCATAATTTTTTCGCGCCAGACGCTCGAGCCAGGCCGGGCGCTCTTCGGCAGGCAAGCGATCGAGGATCGCAATCGAGGTCGACACGTCGGTTTCCAGATTGCCGAGCATGGTGTTTTTCGCACTCTGGTAACGCTCGTAATACTGCGCGCCGAACGACAATGCCTGGGCCAGCAGCAAGCCGATCAGGAAAATCAGCGACAGGCGCGAGGCGAGGGTACGTGGCCAGTGCAGATTGACGCTCATGCCGGCGCCCCGAGAATTTCGACTGGCAGCGAGAACACATAACCTTCACTGCGCACGGTCTTGATGTAGGCCGGCTCGCGCGCATCATCCAGCAGACGCTGGCGCAAACGGCTGACCAGCAAATCGATCGAGCGGTCGAACAGATCAGCGTCACGGCCTTGGGTCAGATTGAGCAGTTGATCGCGGCTGAGCACCCGTTGCGGGTGATCGAGAAACACCCGCAGCAAACGGTATTCGGCGCCGCTGAGGGCGACCATGGTGCCGTCCTTGTCGAGCAGGTGGCGGGCTGAGGTGTCCAGCTGCCAACGGCCGAAAGCCAGCAAGCGACCGGCCTCGGTGACCACCAGATTCGGCGGCAGCATCCGCGTGCGGCGCAGCACGGCGTTGATCCGCGCCAGCAACTCACGGGCGGCGAACGGTTTGGTCAGGTAATCGTCGGCGCCCATTTCCAGGCCGATGATGCGGTCGGTTTCATCGTTGCGCGCGGTCAGCATCAGTACCGGCGTGGCCTTGTGTTTGCCCACGCGCAGTTCCCGGCACAGCTGCAGGCCATCGTCGCCGGGCATCATGATGTCGAGCACGATCAGGTCGACGGTGTTGGCTTCGAGAAAGCTGCGCATCTGCCGGCCATCGGCGACCACGGTGGTGCGCAGGCCGTTTTTCTTCAGGTAGTTGCCCACCAGTTCGCGGATCTCGCGGTCGTCATCGACGATGAGAATGTGATCGACATGTTCCATCGGGTTCGAACCTCTATCAAAGGGGAATGCCGTGCAGTCTATCGAGCCTCGCGCGGCTCGCCTGCCTGCCTTTGTATTGCAGTGTATCTGCCGTGACGACGGATACATGAACACGCAAAAACACAGTTTTTTCAAGGTTTTGTATCGCTGTGTATCCCCCGCCGAGCGGGATACACAGCGATTGAAACGCGGCCTTTCCTGACACAGACGCGATACCTCGCGGGCCTCAAATAGGCTCCATCGAGGCCCACACAGATCGCCTCGGCTCAAACCCACTGAAGCCTTGAGGAAAACGCTATGAACAACAAATCCGTAATCGCCGCCTGCCTGTTTGCCGCGCTCAACATCTGCACGCTGTCGGCCCGTGCCGAAGCCGCTGTCACCGCGCAAACCTACACCTACGGCACCCACCTGGATATCCAGAAAGTTCTCTCGCTGAAACAGGACAACTCGGTGACGTGCGGGATTGTCGAGGCGCGCATGACCTACCTCGATTCGGCCGGTCAGACCCGCGTGCTCGATTACAGCAAATTCGCCGACGGCTGCAACAACGACAATTGAGTCATCACTCTTTAGAAGGAAACAACCATGAACAACGTATCGCGCTTTTTGACCGCTATCGCTTTCTCCCTGGCCGGCGTCGCCGCCCATGCCAACGCTGCGGTTGAACAGCATAGCTGTCACAGCAGCACCTGCTTCCAACTGACGCCGGTGGCCAAGCAAGGCACCGATGGCTTGATTGCCGCGGACGGTTCCAGCCGCACGCCGCAGGGCCAGATGTTTGCCGCAGACGGCTCCAGTCGCACGCCGCAGGGCCAGATGTTTGCCGAGAACGGCGCCAGCCGCACACCGCAGAGCCATTGGCTGGAAAGCCAGAACGTCTGAATGCTTCATCACAGTCATTGAACCAGGGTGGACTCACTATGTACCTCATCGCATTCCTCGGCGGTCTGCTGACCGTGCTCAGCCCCTGCATCCTGCCGGTGGTGCCGTTTCTGTTTGCCGGTGCCCAACGCAGCCGCACCTCGATTCTGCTGACCCTCGGCGGCATGGCGCTGACCTTCGCGCTGATTTCCAGCCTGGCGGTGGTCAGCAGCGAATGGGTGATCCAGGCCAGCAACAGCGGGCGTTACGTCGCGTTGATCGTGATGAGTGTGTTCGCCCTGTCGCTGATCTCGGCGCGCGTCGGTGACTGGTTGACGCGACCTTTGGTGATGCTCGGCAACCGCCTCGATCCGGACTCCCGGAAGAAGGCCGGGCCGATGGCTTCGATCATGCTCGGCGTAGCCACGGGGCTGCTGTGGGCACCGTGCGCCGGACCGATTCTCGGCGTGATCCTCACCGGCGCCATGCTGCAAGGGGCGAATGCGCAGACCAGCCTGTTGCTGCTGGCCTACGGTGTCGGCAGTGCATTGTCGCTGGGTACGCTGATCTTCACCGGGCGCGGTTTGGTCAATCGCCTGAAACCGTCGATTCCGTTCACTGGCTGGTTGCGCCGTGGTGCCGGGGTTGCGGTACTGGCGACGGCAGCGGTGATTGCCACCGGCTTCGATAAAACCTTGTTGGCGAAGACCTCCTCTGAAGGCGTCGCCAGTGTCGAAAAAAACGTCTTGGAGAACGTGCCGAAAGTGCTCGACTACTTCATCAGCAAAGTCCGCGCGGACTCGCCGATGGAGCAGGGCAAAGGGCCGATGCCGTCGCTCTCCGGCGCGGTGCAATGGCTGAACTCGCCCGAGCTGAGCGCTGAGTCCCTGCGCGGCAAAGTGGTGCTGGTGGACTTCTGGACCTACGACTGCATCAACTGCCAGCACACCCTGCCGTACGTCAAAGACTGGGCGAAGAAATACGAAAAGGACGGGCTCGTGGTGATCGGCGTCCACACCCCGGAGTACGGTTACGAGCGGATCATCGACAACGTCAGGGATCAAGTGAAAAAACTCGGCATCACCTACCCGGTGGCCATCGACAACAACTACGCGATCTGGCGTAACTTCGACAATCAATACTGGCCAGCGCACTACCTGATCGACGCCAAGGGGCAGGTGCGTTACAGCCACTTCGGCGAAGGTCGCTACGAAGCGCAGGAGCAGATGATCCAGCAGTTGCTGCAGGAGGCGAAGGCGCCGGCGGCCTGATCAGCAACAACAATGGCTCAGAGGTCACGCACCATGAGCCATTGCTCGTTGTCCCAGGCGCGAAAACGCTCCAGGACCTGCCAGCCGCGCTTGGCGTAGTAGTCCTGCTTGCTCTGCGTATGCAGATACAAACGCGCAAAGCCGCAGTCTTTCGCCTCCTGACAAATCCCTGCAATCAAGCGTTCCGCCAACCCTCGCCCGCGTGCTTCAGGGCTGACGAACACGCAGGCCAGCCATGGGCCGAGGTCGGGACGCAGGTCGAGGTCATCGCGTGCCAGTGCGGCGCCGCCGAGCAGATATTCACCGTCCATGGCGATCAGGCAGGACCAGTCGCCATTGCTTTGCCCCTCGGCAAATTCACGCTGCCACTCGGCCAGCGGATGGTCGACGTATTCGTAGGGGAATTGTTGGTGGATCCATTGGGCATAACGGTCGCTGTGGTGCATGTGATGCGCGAGCCAATCGAGTTTCAGTGACATCAGTCGAGTCCTTTCCAGAAGCGAGCGAGCATCAGAAACCAATCCCCCAACCTTGGCAATCCTCAAGGTGTTCCAGACGCTTTACAGATTTCCACCGCTCATCGGCAAACCCCCGGTTTTACCGGGTTGCCAGACGATTGGCAGGGACGCCGCGCGGTCTCGGCGCGATAGTGCGTGAGCAGGGTCACTGCCGGCCTTGCCCCATAACAAGAGCGCGAGGTTGCCATGCCTAAATTCGTGATTGAACGCGAGATTCCAGGGGCTGGGAAGCTGTCGGAAGCAGAACTCAAAGCCGTGTCGAAAACGTCCTGTGATGTATTGCGCGAACTCGGCCCGCAGGTGCAGTGGCTGCAGAGCTATGTCACCGCAGACAAAATCTATTGCGTGTACATCGCGCCGGATGAAGAGCAGGTGCGCGAACACGCCAGGCTTGGAGGATTTCCTGCCAACAGTGTGGCGCGTGTGATGACGGTCATCGATCCGACGACGGCCGAATGATCACCGACCCACCCGCAGCGGAGTTCACGCTTATGAGCACCCCGATTGATCTGACTGCCTTGAAAGAACGCCAGAAAGTCGCCTGGGCCAGTGGCGACTACGCCGTGATTGGCACGACGTTGCAAATCGTCGGCGAAAACCTCGCCGAAGCCTGCGACCTGCGTTGCGACGAGGAGGTGCTGGATGTCGCTGCCGGCAACGGTAATGCAACGCTGGCGGCGGCGCGGCGCGGTTGCCTGGTCACCTCGACCGACTATGTCGCGGCGCTGCTGGAACGGGGGCAGGATCGTGCCCGCGCGGAGCATCTGGACGTGACGTTTCAGGTGGCCGATGCCGAAGCGCTGCCGTTCGCCGACGAGAGCTACGACGCCGTGCTGTCGACCTTTGGCGTGATGTTCGCACCGGATCAGGACCAGGCTGCTGCTGAACTGGGCCGGGTTTGTCGCCGTGGCGGGCGGATCGGTCTGGCCAACTGGACGCCGGAAGGTTTCGTTGGCCAGATGTTCAAGATTCTCGGCCGGCATCTGCCACCGCCTGCCGGTGCTCAGCCGCCGTCGAACTGGGGCTCTGATGCGTGGCTGCACAAGCATTTCGATGACCGCGATTTTCTGCTGCGTGTGACGCGGCGCGAGTTCAATTTTCGCTATCGCTCGGCCGCGCACTTCATCGACATCTTCCGCCATTGGTACGGGCCGGTGCACAAGGCCTTCGCGGCACTGCCGCCGGAGAGCGGGCAGGCGCTGGAAAATGATCTGGCGGATTTGCTCAACCGTTTGAATCGGGCGGGGGAGGAGTCGCTGGTGGTGCCGAGCGAGTATCTGGAGGTGGTAATCACTAAACGCTGAATGAAGATCCCTGTGGGAGTGAGCCTGCTCGCGATAGCGGTCTTTCAGTCAAAAATATTCAGCTGACAGACCGCTATCGCGAGCAGGCTCACTCCTACATTGGATGTGTGTTTGGCTCTGGGGCCTATTTCACCTGCGGCCGATCAAACCACTCCAGCGCCGTGCGCCAGATGCAGATCCCCAGAAAGTACGCCGACATCAGCAACCACAAGCCCATCACCAACGGGTTGATCACCGGGTGGTTGAGCACCAGCGACAAACTGCACAGCAGCCAGATCGCCGTCACCGCAATGTTGATCGGCATGAACCGCCGTACACGGAATGGATGGAGGAACTTCATCCGCGTCACGGTCAGCAACGCCAGGCCGATCACCGTCAGAAAAGTGATCCACGGTCCGGGCCCGATGATGTACAGACACAGCGCGACCACATTCCACGCCGCCGGAAACCCGACAAAGTAGTTGTCCTTGCTCTTCATGTTGACGTTGCAGAAGCAGAACAGCGACGACACCAGAATCAGCGACACGGTCAGCAGCAGGGTGTAGTCGGGCAACGGAATGTAGCGATAGATGAACAGCGCCGGGATGAACACGTATGTCAGGTAATCGATCACCAGATCAAGGATCGAGCCGTCGAAGCTCGGCAGCACCGATTGCACGTTGACCTTGCGCGCCAGTGCGCCGTCGAGGCCGTCGACAATCAGCGCCACGCCCAGCCACATCAGGCAGTGGGTCGGCTGGTTTTCCAACAGGGCGAGGGTGGCCAGAAAAGCGGTGACCACGCCAGTCGCGGTAAAGCCATGGGCGCCCCATGCTTTGAGCCTGGCGATGTGTACGGTCGATATCACGGGGGCGTTCTCCAGAAAGTGATGCAAGCCGGGTATCACCCTCGGTTAGAAGGGCGCCGGCAAACCGGGTTGGGGTTGCAGCTATCGACCGGTCTGGCCGGGATAAGGTTCAGCATCCTTGAATCTTAGCTGGCCGGTGCAAAAATACGCAGGCGAAATCCGCCAAGGTTTTGCGTGTCAGCCAAACGGTGCTGGCGCTCTGGCTTCAGGGGGCTATCGTTGCCAGACGGTCACTGCCCTTGCCTGAGGATGACGTCATGAACACCAGCGATTTGCTTGAACAACTGCTGCGAGGCCAAGCCTCGGCGGGACAACAATCTTCAGCCTCCGCCGGTGCTGGTTTGGGTGGCCTCGGTGGCTTGCTGGGTGGTCTGCTCGGTGGCGCGGATTCAACCGGTACACGCGGCGGTGCGCCGGCGGGCGGGTTGGGTGGATTAGGCGGTTTGCTCGGTGGTTTACTCGGCGGCGGTGCCGGTGGTGGCCTGGGCGGCGCGTTGGGTGGGGCGCTGGGTGGCGGTGGCGGTACGCAAAGTCGTTCCGGCGGCAGCAATTATGCGGCGCTGGCCTCGCTGGGAATGATGGCGTTCCAGGCGTATCAGGCCTGGCAACGCAGCCAGGCCAGTTCGGCCCCGCAACAAACGCCGCAAACGGCTAACCTCCTGGCCGGCCCGGAGATTGAAGAGCACGGCCACGCGGTTCTGCGCGCGTTGATCGCCGCGGCCAAGGCTGACGGGCGTATCGATGAATCCGAGAAACACCTGATCAGCAGCGAAATCGGCAAACACACCGACGATCCGCAGTTGCAGCAATGGCTCGATGCCGAAGTCGCCAAGCCGCTGGACCCTGATGACGTGGCGCAGGCGGCCAATGGGGATCCGGCCGTCGCCGCCGAAATGTACCTGGCCAGCGTGATGCTGGTGGATGACCAGCAGGACGCCGAGCGCAGTTATCTGGATGAGCTGGCAGCAGCATTGCAGATCGACCCGGATTTGCAGGTGCATCTGGAGCAGCAAGCCAAGGGCCAGGCCTGAAAGCAACATCAAAAGATCGCAGCCTTCGGCAGCTCCTACCGGGTGTACATCATTCCATGTAGGAGCTGCCGAAGGCTGCGATCTTTTGATCTTCAAAGCCAAATTGCATCCCATAACGGGTAGTCCCCCACACGCCGAGCCAATCCGGCGCGTATCGGGTTCATAACGATATATCGGGCCGCCGCTTTAAGATCTTCATCGCGACGCAACGCTCGGTCGTAGTAGCCGCGTTGCCATAACCGTCCCTGACTGCCGCGCTTGAGATTGATCGAGCGACAACTGCGCGATTTGACGCGGCACATGAGCGCTGCCAATGAACCTTGTTTCAATTCGATCAGCCAATGCAGATGATCCGGCATCACCACCCACGCCAGCGACTGAACCATTCCCTCGTCACTGGCTGCACGCATTTGCTCTACCAGCAGTCTTCCCAAACGCCAATCCGAAAACACTGACTGACGTTCGTGAACGGCGGCGGTGAGCAGATAAATACGTCCAGCCTCGCTATAGCGTCCCTTGCGTAATCCACACGCCTTTGCAGCAACAGGCATTCCTTTGCCCTCCCAAAAACATCGTCCCTGAACGTTAGCCATCCCTCACCGTTACGCGAACTCAACCCATTGCACGATGTAACCTGTAGGAGCTGCCGAAGGCTGCGATCTTTTGATCTTGTTTTTAAAATCAAAATCAAAAGATCGTCCGATCGCGGCCCGAGCCTTCGGCAGCTCCTACACGGTGTTTCAGTGCATTTGACGGCCGTCCGTCCGGGCAATTTTCACGTCGATTGAATTTTTCGCAGGCGCTGCCTCTCTGCTGCTGTAGAGGCGTGTGGAACAGCGTCCTGCCAACCGACCGAGAATTTTGCCATGACTGTCCTGACACATCTGCAAGCTGCGCCTGCCCAACCGCATCTTATGAATGCCACCGGGAACATCCGACAGGTCTATGACGCGTTGTTGCGCGATGACAACTCCCAAGACCTTGCACAGGCTTTTTTACAGGAACAACTGCAACACGCCGCGCAACTCAACGACTCCCTGCCCGAAGATCCCACGACCTGGCACGCCTGGGTGGCCGGGCATTGCGCCGATGTCGCCCGGCAATACGCCGACTATCTGCAACAGCGCAAGGCCGGCGGGCCACGGCAATTTTTCCGTGGCAAGGCGCAGGCGCTGTATTTCCTGCAAGCGGTGGCACCGACCAAACTGGTCGACGGCGCCTGGCTGTCTGGCCTGCTGCCGCGCTGGCAGGATCCGCGTTTCCAAGGCCTGCTACGCACCTTTCTGGAAGAACTGGGCGAGGGCAATCCGGCGCAGAACCACGTGGTGATCTACCGCAAACTGCTCGCCGAGCACGACTTGCAGGACAGCAGCGCGATCGACGATGAACGCTACCTGCAAGGCGCGATACAACTGGCGCTCGGTGTCTGTGGCGCGGATTACTTGCCCGAGGTGATCGGCTACAACCTCGGTTATGAACAACTGCCGTTGCACCTGTTGATCAGCAGCTACGAACTCAGCGAACTGGGCATCGATCCGTACTATTTCACCCTGCATGTGACCATCGACAATGCCAGCACCGGCCATGCGCAGAAAGCCGTGCAGGCGGCGCTCGATCTGCTGCCGCTTGAGGCCGATCGCGGCGAATTTCTGCGTCGGGTGGCGCTGGGTTATCGGCTCAACGACTTGGGGCAGGGCAGTCGTGCGATCATTGAAGGTTTCGACCTTGAGCGGGAGTTGCTGGCGATGCTCGAGCGCAAATGTCCGTTCGCCCAGCACATGCATTCCGATTACTGCCGCTTCGAAGGGCAGACCGTCAATCAGTGGCTGGCTGCTCCGGAGCAATTACCCGGATTCCTGCAGGCATTGCAGAACAAAGGCTGGATCAAACGCCACGAAGACCCGCAGGCCAGTCGCTTTTGGCAGCTGATCGCGGGCGATGGTGCGGCGATGTTTGGCGTGTTCAATGCCTACGAGAAACAACTGGTGCACGACTGGATTGCTGGTGACTGGACCTCTTCGGTAAAAACCAAACCCGCTCGACGGCACAGTCAGACCGCAGCGGCCATCGAAGGGCTTGAACAGGATCCCGACGTACAGGCGCTCAACGCCGCGCTGCAAGGTAAGGATGCAATCGCGCAGATGGCGATTCTGATCCCCTGGCTTGCTCCGGCCCGCCACGCACATCCGGCCGGACTGCTCGCTACCCGCCGTTTTATCGAACTCAAATCCCGCTTGCCTTAAGGACGTCACCGATGAATCAGGAAGAACAACTCTGCCCCAACGATCTTGTGCTGCTGCAACTGGGCCGGCGTTTGTTGGCAGACGGCTATCGGTTCACCACGCCGACGCCGTTGACCCATCAACGGGTCAACCAGCGTGACGAGGGCCAGATGGCCGACTCGTTGCGCGACGTTTTTGGCTGGTCGCGTCCATTCGCGCCGGGGTTGTTGTCCGCCGATGAACAGCGGCAACTGCAGGACGCGCAGGTCATTGATAATTACGAAGGCCACCTGAAGAGTCGCGTGCGCTGGTCGAGTCTGGATGATTTGCTGTTCGTGCATTCGGCGTTCCCTACCGACGCGGCCGACGCGGTATTTTTCGGCCCGGACACCTATCGTTTCGCCCAATTGATTCATGCCCACTTGCAACAGAACTTCGCGCCCATCCATCGCGCGGTGGACATTGGTTGTGGGGCGGGCGTCGGGGCGATTCTGATCGGCCGTGCCCGTCGTGAGGCGCAAGTGCTGGCGCTGGACATCAACCCCGCAGCGCTGCGCCTGACTTCGATCAACGCCGCACTGGCAGAAGTCGCCAACGTCGAGGTGCATGCCAGTGATCTGTTGCAGGGGGCCGACGGCGAGTTCGATCTGATCGTCGCCAACCCGCCGTACATGGCCGATCCGGCTGAGCGTGCTTATCGTCACGGGGGCGGGACGCTGGGGGCAGGGCTGTCGCTGCGCATCGTCGAGCAGGCGCTGAACAGGCTGGCGCCGGGCGGCTCGCTACTGCTCTACACCGGTGTGGCGATGGTCGATGGTCGCGATCCGTTTCTCGACACCGTGCTACCGCGACTCGATGAAAAGCGCTTCGGTTGGACGTACCGCGAACTCGATCCGGATGTCTTCGGCGAAGAACTGCTGAATCCCGGCTATCAACGGGTCGACCGCATCGCCGTCGTGGCGTTGACCGTGACCCGAATGGGCTGAAGCAAGGCAGGTGCGCGATGAACAGAAATCTCGACGACTACAACCGCATGCGCGACTTCTCGGCGACGTCGGAACCGGCGGCCGTCAAGCGTTCGGGGCGCAAATCCGCCACGGATCATGCCTTGCAGTTCTGCATCCAGAAGCACGATGCGTCGCACCTGCATTACGACTTTCGCCTGGAACTCGATGGTGCGTTGAAGAGTTGGGCGGTGCCGAAGGGGCCGTCACTCGACCCCAAGGTCAAGCGGCTGGCGGTGCATGTCGAGGATCATCCGCTGGATTACGCAACGTTCGAGGGCAGCATTCCCGAAGGGCATTACGGCGCCGGAGATGTGATTGTCTGGGATCGTGGCGTGTGGATTCCGCTGGAAGATCCGCACAAGGCCTACGAAAAGGGCAAGCTCAAGTTCGAGTTGCAAGGCGAAAAGCTCGGCGGCATCTGGAACCTGGTGCGCACGCACATGCCGGGCAAGAAGGAACAATGGTTTCTGATCAAGCATCAGGACGATGCCGCGCGGCCGCAGGATGATTACGACGTGCTGCTGGCCGAGCCGGACAGTGTGCTGAGCGAACGCACGATCGTCGACAAACCCAAACTGGCCGCCGAGCAAAGCAAACCGCTGAAGAAACCTGCGGCGAAAACCCGCAAGCCCGCGAGCGGCAAGCTCACCGGAGCGCACAAGGCCAGACTGCCGACGCAGCTCAAGCCGGAACTGGCCACCCTGGTCGACAGCGCGCCCGAAGGGCAGTGGAGTTACGAGATCAAATTCGACGGCTATCGGATCATGGCGCGCATTGATCATGATCAGGTGCAGTTGTTTACCCGCAATGGTCATGACTGGACGCACAAGTTGCCGCAACAGGCCGCAGCCCTGGCCTCGCTCGGTCTTGAATCAGCGTGGCTGGACGGTGAAATGGTCGTCGCCAACGAACACGGCGTGCCGGACTTTCAGGCCCTGCAAAATGCTTTCGAGGCCGGGCGCAGCGGTAACATTCTCTACTACTTGTTCGACCTGCCGTATCTCAACGGCGTCGACCTGCGTGAAGTACCGGTCGAGGAACGTCGCGCCGCACTGGCCACGGTGCTTGGCAGCCATGAGCAACCGTTGTTGCGCTTCTCCGAAGCCTTTGACGAAACGCCGGACGCGCTGCTCAACAGCGCCTGCCAGATGCAGATGGAAGGCCTGATCGGCAAACGTCTCGGCTCGCCGTATGTGTCGCGGCGCAGCAGCGACTGGATCAAGCTCAAGTGCAAGCATCGTCAGGAGTTCGTGATCGTTGGTTACACCGATCCGAAAGGTTCGCGCAGTGCGTTCGGCGCCCTGTTGCTGGGGCTGCATGATCGTGACAGTGGCGAGTTGCGTTACGCCGGCAAGGTCGGCACTGGCTTCAGCGAGTCAACGTTGAAAAGCATCCTCGCCCAACTCAAACCCTTGCAGGTGAAGAAAGCCGCTGTGGTCAATCCGCCCAGCGGTTTCGAGGTCAAAGGCGTGCACTGGCTCAAGCCAAAGCTGCTGGCGGAGGTTGCGTTTGCCGAAATGACCAAGGACGGCTCGGTGCGTCACGCGGTGTTCCATGGTTTGCGCGATGACAAACCGGCCAAGGGCATCACTGAGGAGCGAGCGAAACCGGTGAAGACTGCAGAGAAGAAAACCGCCGCGAAAAAAACCACGGAAAAAGCCCCGGCGAGCAAAGCCGACACCGCGCCGTCGCAACTCGGACTGGCCACCGGCAAGGTGCGCATCACCCACCCGGATCGTGTGATCGACGCGGTCAGTGGCACCACCAAAATGCAACTGGCCGAGTATTACGCCAGCGTCGCCGAATGGATCCTGCCGCAACTCAAGGATCGCCCGGTGGCACTGGTGCGCGCGCCGGACGGCATCGCTGGTGAATTGTTTTTCCAGAAGAACGCCGAACGCTTGGCAATACCCGGCATCACCACGCTGGACAAAGATCTCACCGGGCAACCGGTGATGCTGATCAACAACGCCGAGGCGCTGATCGGCGCCGTGCAGATGAGCACCGTCGAACTGCACACCTGGAACGCCACCACTGTCGATCTGGACAAGCCTGATCGCTTCGTCCTCGACCTTGACCCGGATCCGGCGCTGCCGTGGAAAAGCATGGTCGAAGCGACGGCACTGACGCTGACTGTGCTTGATGAACTGGGATTGAAAGCGTTCCTGAAAACCAGTGGCGGCAAGGGCATTCATCTGGTGGTGCCATTGACCCGCAAACTCGGCTGGGATGAGGTCAAGGACTTCAGCCATGCCATCGTCAGCCATATGGCCAAGCTGTTGCCGGATCGCTTTTCGGCGGTGTCCGGGCCAAAGAATCGTGTCGGGCGGATCTTCATCGATTACCTGCGCAACGGTCTGGGCGCCACCACCATCTGCGCTTACGCCGCGCGCACCCGCGAAGGTCTGCCGGTGTCGGTGCCGCTGTTTCGCGAGGAAGTTGCCGAGATCAAGGGCGGTAATCAATGGAACGTGCGCAACGTTCATGAGCGTCTGGCGGAGGTCGGCGACGCGCCATGGGCCGAGATGAAGAAAACCCGGCAGAGCATCACCGCCGAGATGCGCAAGCGGGTCGGGCTGAAAAAGTGATCAGGTGTCGCGCAGCAAGTCGTGGGCGTTGAGCAGTTCGAAGGCGATTTCGGGATGGTTTTCCAAGCCGCGACGAATGGCGGCGGGGATGGCCGCGCGCGTCTTGCGGCACAGGCCAGGCAACTCTTCGATCTGAATGGCAATGCCGCGCATGGTGCGCACTTCGTTGAAACCGGGGGCGACTTCGACGCGCAATCCCAGTTGTTCATACATGCGTTGTTTCAGGTGTTCGAGATCGGCGAGGTCTTTGAGTTTTTCCAGCCGCGCCAGCAGGATTTTCTCTTCTTCGCGGGTCAGGCGCAGGATGCGCAAATCCGCGCCGGGTTTCTCCAGCAACGGATCGCGCCCGCAAATGCAGGCGCCGGGCGGGCAGGGTGAGCGCAGAGGCGCAGAAGTCGTCATGGCCTCCATCATAGAGGCCGTCGGACAGTTTTGCCTATGCGCCTTCAGCGGCCGTCCATCGGCTGCTTCATCCGTGACGGCTACTGATTCAGGCCTTCGTAATGCACCAGAATCGCGTTGGCGAGATCTTCATCACTGGCGTTCAGGCCAGGATTGTCTTGGCGAACCTGTTGCAGCACCGACTCAAGATAAACCCCACGAATGGCCCCGCCACTGGCGACAAATGCAGACAAGTCGTCACGGGCCGGAATCACCATTTTGTGATCCTTGAAGGTCGAGTACAGCGACGCGGAGACACCGGCCGACGTGGCGACATCTCCGGCATCGACTTTGGCCAGAGCGGAACCAACGGGCAGGCATAGGAGTAAAGAAGAAACGAGCACTAACTTGCGCATGACGGTGTTCCTCCACAAGCGCGAAGCAAAAAGGGAAGGACTACATAATGTGAGAGGGGCGCGGCGAGCGGGAGTTCCGTGGGGCTGGAAAGTCTGCGTTATTGCAAAACAGACGCGGGCAACGCGATTACGGGTTGCCCGGCCTTTAGACTGCGACGGCTCAGATCACCCCGCAGGCCATGCGATCACCGCCACCGCCCAGCGGTTTGGGCATGTCGGCGTGGTTGTCGCCACCGGCATGGATCATCAGCGCATGGCCCTTGATCTCGGAGATCTTTTTCAGGCGCGGCGCCAATACCGGGTAGTTGGCGATACCGTCCGCCGTCACGTAAACCGCCGGCAAGTCGCCCAGATGGCCGTCGGCGTAGGGGCCGAGGTGCTTGCCGGTTTTCTGCGGATCGAAATGCCCGCCAGCGGCGAGTGCGGCGCCTTTCACGCCATCCTTCATACCGGCTTCGCAACTGCCGTTTTCATGGACGTGAAAACCATGGATGCCGGCCGGCAGGGATTTCAGATCCGGGGTAAACAGCAGGCCATACGCGGTTTCACTGATGGTGACCGAGCCGATCGCTTGCGGTGCACCGTCGGCGCTGACCAGATTGATGGCGACTTTTTCCGTCGCCGCCTGTGCGCTGCCGATGGCCAAAGTGCCAAGCAAACCCAACCACAATGCGCGTTTCATAGCGTTTCCTTTTGCTGCATGAGAATTCGGAACGACGGACTCAATAGCCTGTCGGCATTAACCGGCGATGAAGGCGTTGGCCGTGCGCGTTGAAAATTGAGACTTGTCGCGCAATCCGAAAGTTTTGCGGCATTTGGCCCTCATGCCGACACCTGCTGACACGCTCTGGCACGGCAGACCTGCGCAAATAGGCTTAACTGAAGGTCTGACAGGCGTTTGCGGGCGTGGCCAAGGAGGAAAAACCGGTGTCGATCAAACTGCGTTTAGTGTTGCTGATTGTGACAAGTCTGCTGACGGCCTTGATCGTGAGTCTGGTCAGTTACGTCGGCAACCAGCGGATGGCTTCGGCGGTCAGCGACAACGCGGTCAGCATGAGCGCGCTGCGCAACCACATGGAAGCCGACATGATGCACGACGCCCTGCGCGCCGATGTCTACTCGGCAATGCTTGTGGGACTGAGCAAAAGCACCAGCACGGCGGCCGAGGTGCGCGATTCGATCAACGAACATGCGGGGCATTTTCGTGAGGTGCTCGAGGAGAACCTCAAGCTGCCGATCAACCCGACATTGCGTACCGCACTGGAGCAGATCAGACCGAGCCTCGACACCTACATCAACACCGGCGAGCGGATTGTCAGGCTGGCACTCGACAGTCCCGATGCCGCTCAACAGGAACTGGGCACGTTCAACACGGCGTTCAGTCAGCTCGAAGAGCAGATGGCCGCGCTCAGCGAATTGATTGAAACCAATACACGGCAGACCAGCGCAGGCACCGAAGCGGCGATCCGCAATGCCAACGTCGCGCTTGGCGTGGTGTTGCTCGCCAGTCTTGTGCTGCTGTTGATTCAGGGGCGCTGGGTGATTCTGAGCATCATGGGACCGTTGAAGACCGCCAGTCGCATCGCCGAAAGCATCGCCCATGGCAATCTCGGCGAGCCGATCGCCGAGCCGTCCGGCAAGGATGAGGCCAGTGTCCTGATCCGCACATTGGCGACCATGCAGCGCGACTTGCGCAACATGATTGACGTGGTGCGGCGCAATGCTCATGGCGTCAGTGGCATGAGCGAACAACTCAGCCAGGGCTGCCATCAGGTCGCCGACAGCAGCCAGCAACAAAGCGTCGCCGCCGGCACCATGGCCGCCGCCGCGAGCCAGATGACCGCGAGCATCGAGGAAATCACCCGCCATGCCGAACGTGCCCTGAGCATGGCCAATCAAGCCGAAACGCTGGCGAAAGAGGGGGGTGGTGTGATTCATCAAGTGGTCAGCGACATGGACGATATCGCGCGCTCGGCGCAACAGTCGGCACAGGTGATCCGCACGCTGGATCAGGAATCCGAAGCCATTTTCAACATCATTCAGGTGATCAAGAGCATTGCCGACCAGACCAACCTGCTGGCGCTCAATGCCGCGATTGAAGCGGCCCGCGCCGGCGAGCAGGGCCGGGGCTTTGCCGTGGTGGCTGACGAAGTGCGCAGTCTGGCGGCACGCACCAGTGCCTCAACCCAGGAAATCGCCGCGATGGTCGCGCGCATTCAGCACAGTACCCGCGAGGCGGTCAGCAGCATGGAGGCGGGGGTAGCGCAGGTCGACAAGGGCATGGCGGTGACGGCGGACGTCGAGCGCGCTATTCGCGAAATCCTTGAGGCGACGTTGAGCACGACACAACTGGTCAACGACATCACCCGCACGATTGGCGAGCAGAGTCAGGCCAGTAACGAGATTGCCCATCAGGTGGAAATGATTGCCGGGATGTCCGAGGGCAACAGCCGGGTGATCGGGCAAACGGCGAATACTACCGATGAGCTGTCGAGCCTGGCGGGGCAGTTGGCGCAATCGGTGGATCGGTTTCGGTTGTAACCAGGAAGATTTGTACTGCCTGGGCTGCCGTCTTCGCGAGCAGGCTCGCTCCCACCTTTGGAATGCGTTCCCTTGTGGGAGCTAGCCTGCTCGCGAAGACGGCAGCCCAGTCAACATCTATTCAGAGTCGGTTAACCCCGATCAGAACTTGAACGCCTGCCGCCCCACCAGCAACCACTTGCCGTCCTGCTTCTGCCAGATCTGAAAGTTCTCGATCTCGGTCGGTATCACTTCAGTGCCCTTCAACGCCTGCGCGGAAAAGTGGTGGCGCACCAGCGCGGTATCGCCGGACAGGGTGATGGTCTGGTTCTGCATTTCCAGGGTCTTGAACGCGCTTTTGCCGGTTTCGATATCGGCGATGAATTCTTTCTTGTCCTGAATCTTGCCGCTGGAGTGGCCGTAGGTCAGGTTGGGCGCGGTGAGGGCGTTCAGTTCGGCGATGTCCTTGTGCAGCATCGCCTGGGTCAGATGATCGACCGCTTGGGCGACATCTTTTTCTGCCGGGGCCGAGGCGGCCATGGCGTAACCGTTTAAGGCACAGAGAAAACCGATCAGTAGTCGAGTCTTGGTCATTGCGGTTGTTTCCTTGTTGTTATGGGGTTGACGACTTATTTGTCAGTCGTCGTACAACTTAGCAGATAATTTCTGAGTAAGGCACTGCGCAAAAGCACTCAATCGCTGGGCAACTACACTTGAATGCTGGAGGGTTTGAGTCGCTGCACTGATCGGAGGGTCATGTTCAGCGTCTGGCGGCCGATAAGTCCCTGAGCGGAAAAAGACTCTCAAGTCGGGAACAGACGCGCGGGTTTGCCCTGACGTGATATTCTTCGCGCCAACTTGGTTTGACCTTATTCAGTTTGCTTGCCTCTGGGCGGGCCGACGGAATCCCTGTCGCTCAAGTAGCTGAGCCAATAATGATAAGAAGTCAGTTCAGAAGGGACATTAACTGAGGTCGATGCAGCATGTCGGCCTTGTGTGCCCACCCGTCAAAATTGAAGTGTGCCGGAATCTGCGACGCTAGCCTGAGCGTCATCAAAGCGGATCGCATGCAGATAACAGCGGCGGGCGGAAGGCGTTTTATCATAGGTGCAACAGATGTTTAAAAAAGTGAACACAGCCCTGCTGGGTCTGGCTTTGGCGATGGGGATGACATCCGCCAATGCTGACGAAGCAAAGAAAGTCGACGTTCTGCTGATCGGCGGCGGCATCATGAGCACCACCCTTGGTGTGTGGATCAATGAGCTGGAGCCAAGCTGGTCGATGGAAATGGTCGAGCGCCTCGACGGCGTCGCCCTGGAAAGCTCCAACGGCTGGAACAACGCCGGTACCGGTCACTCGGCGCTCGCCGAGCTGAACTACACCCCGGAAGACGACAAAGGCAACGTGACGATCCCGAAAGCCGTCGAGATCAACGAAGCGTTCCAGGTCTCCCGTCAGTTCTGGGCCTGGCAGGTTCAGCAAGGCGTTCTGAAGAACCCTCGCTCGTTCATCAACACCACTCCGCACATGAGCTTCGTGTGGGGCGATGACAACATCAAGTTCCTGAAAAAGCGTTACGAAGCCCTGCAAGCGAGCCCGCTGTTCGCCGGCATGCAGTACTCCGAAGACCCGGCTGTGATCAAGAAGTGGGTCCCGCTGATGATGGAAGGGCGTGACCCGAACCAGAAAATCGCGGCCACCTGGAGCCCGCTGGGTACCGACATGAACTTCGGCGAAATCACCCGCCAGTTCGCTGCCCACCTGCAGACCAAGCCTAACTTCGATCTGAAACTGTCGAGCGAAGTGCAGGACATCACCAAGAATGCCGATGGCACTTGGCGCGTCAGCTACAAAAACCTGAAAGACGGCACTAAAACCGAAACCGACGCCAAGTTCGTGTTCATCGGCGCTGGCGGCGGCGCACTGCACCTGCTGCAGAAGTCGGGCATTCCTGAAGCCAAGGAATACGCTGGCTTCCCGGTAGGCGGCTCGTTCCTGGTGACCGATAACCCGGCCATCGCTGAACAGCACCTGGCCAAGGCCTACGGTAAAGCGTCGGTTGGCGCGCCACCGATGTCCGTTCCGCACCTGGACACCCGTGTTCTGGACGGCAAGCGCGTCATCCTGTTTGGCCCATTCGCGACCTTCAGCACCAAGTTCCTGAAAGAAGGCTCGTACCTGGACCTGCTGACCAGCACCACCACCCACAACATCTGGCCTATGACCAAGGTCGGCATCAAGGAATACCCGCTGGTCGAGTACCTTGCTGGCCAACTGATGCTGTCGGATGAAGACCGTCTGAACGCGCTGAAGGAATACTTCCCGAACGCCAAAGCCGAAGACTGGCGCCTGTGGCAAGCCGGCCAACGCGTGCAAATCATCAAGCGTGATGAAGCCGCTGGCGGCGTGCTGAAACTGGGCACCGAAATCGTTGCTGCACAAGACGGCTCCATCGCCGGCCTGCTGGGCGCATCGCCAGGCGCGTCGACCGCTGCACCGATCATGCTGAGCGTGCTGCAGAAAGTCTTCAAAGACAAAGTCGCAACGCCAGAGTGGCAAACCAAGCTGCACCAGATCGTTCCAAGCTACGGTACTCAGCTGAACAGCGATCCAGCCAAAGTGGCTGCAGAGTGGGCTTACACCGCCAAAATCCTCGAACTGCCGACGCCTCCAGTGATCGGTCAGGTGGCTGCTCCGGCCGCACCTGCAGCTGAAAAAGCTGAAGCTCCGAAGGAAAACGCTGCACGTGACATGGCGCTGTAACTAGCCGCCAGTTGCACAAAGCCCACTGAACCGGCGACGGTCAGTGGGCTTTTTTATGGCAAATAGTTTTGTAGGAGCTGTCGAGTGAAACGAGGCTGCGATCTTTTGATCTTGATCTTGCTTTTGAAAGATCAAGATCAAAAGATCGCGGCCTGCGGCAGCTCCTACAGGGCTTTTGCGGACGCCAGATAAGCGCCGAGGCGCCGACCCATCTCTTCGCCCAACGCCTGCAGTCCACTCAACGGGCGAACCATCACCTCGAACTCGACAATCTTGCCGTGCTCATCAAAGCGAATCATGTCGATGCCTTTCAGCTCTTTCGCCCCGACCCTGGCGCTGAACTCCAGAATCACATTCAAGCCATCGGCAGTCGCCAGTTCGCGGTGGTATTTGAAGTCTTCAAACACCTCAAACACGGTATTAAGGATCATCGACACTACCGGCGCGCCCGGGTATGGCGTGTGCGCCATCGGCGAGCGGAACACGGCTTGCGGGTCGAGCAGACCGGGCAGGGCACTTAGGTTGCCGGTGTGGATCATTTCGTGCCATTTGCCTAGCGATGCAGCGACGTTGGGTTGCAGGTTCAGATCGGTCATGTTCACTCCAGGATTTTTCTTGTTGTTGTCGCGACGGCAATGACTCTAGATCAACCACGCCGAAATTGAACCCTTGTGCCGCGATCTGAATATCGGCCCATGGCCCATGCGGATCAGATGCGCATCTGATCCGTATTTTTTCACTGGATCTGCCTCTGTTACCAGCTCAGTCATCCGCTCAAAATAGCCCCACGGTTCGGCACTCGCGGCAGTCCTTCATCCCGAAGCGCCCAGTGCACCGCAAGCTCAGCATTGAGGAGAGCAACATGAACAAGATGGCGATTTTTCTGGGTGGCTTTCTGACACTGACCATTCTGATCGGCCTGCTCGCAACGATTTCTCCGGTCTGAGGCGAGCCTTTTCCAGTGACGTCCACGGGTGTGTCGCGCAAAGCATGTTTAAATGCCGCGCCCCCACACCTGTAAATGGACTTCAGTCATGGCCGAACACCGCATTCGCGCGCTCGCACTTTGCGTTTTTCATCACAACGGCAAAATTCTGGTTAACGAATTTCGCGACCCGGTCAGCCAGCAAACCTGCTTTCGGCCCATCGGCGGCGGTATCGAGTTCGGCGAGACGAGCGCCGAAACCATCGTGCGTGAAGTGCAGGAGGAGTTGGGGCTGACCATGACGGACATGCGTCTGCTCGGCACACTCGAAAGTCTTTTCGTTTACAACGGCAAACCGGGACACGAAATTGTCCAGGTATACGACGCGACGTTTGTCGATCAGGGCGTCTACGACCACGCACAGATCGATGGCCATGAAAGCGACGGCGCGCCCTTCACCGCGCGCTGGCATGACAGCTCAAGCTTCAGCGAGCAGGTGCCCTTGGTGCCAAAAGGCTTGCAGGAGCTGCTGAGGAGCACCGGATTGCTCGGCTGAATCCACTCACGCTTCCCCCGACCAATACCAAAGCGTATCGCCCCAATTCGAGCCACTGAACCGAGGCATTATTTCCCCCAAGTCGAAGTAACGTCGGGAGTTTGCCTGTGCGGGGCTGAACCAATAACCCGCGGCGCTACAAGGCTGACCGGCCTCTATTCGTGCTGGAGTTTTCGAATGCGCATCGTCTTGGTCGAATCGCGCGTACCAGCGCTCGGTACTGTCTTGTTCGAAGCAGTTACCGTAGGGTGAATAAGTGTGCAGTTGATCGGGTTTTGGATTACGAAGCTGTTTCAAAACGCGGTTCACCGCTACATAGGTTACGGGCAGAGGTTCATGGATAGCGCCCAGTTCGGGTAAAGCGCCGGCGCGAATGATCAGTCCGCCCTGATAATCCAGCATCTCGACGTCGCCACGTCCGCTTAAGGCGTGGCGTAATCCGTCTTTACCTCCCAGTTGCTCGGTAAATCGAGTGCCTACAATGGTGTACCAGTTGACACCTTTGATGTGATCAAGCAATTCTCGTTTGAAGTTGTGCACCATTGAGTCAACTTCCAGACCGACATATTGCTGCGCCAGTTGAAATTCCATGGGCATGTAACGATCGAAGTCGTAGGGCAGTATGCTCGAGAGTCCGCCGTAGCCATGTTCGGCTTCAACCTGATCGCACAAGTAAACCAGCCATTCTTCAAAGCGCGCGACGCCATCGGGCTCTTTCAGGAAACTCCAGGGCAATGTCATCTTCAGGTATGAGCGTTTTTGATCGCCATGCACCTCGAACGAGTTCAGTGCGGACAGGCTGTACGCAGCAGCTTCGTTCGCCGTTGCGGCGCTGCTGATGTGCCATTCGTATTGTTCGTTTGGCCCTGACTCGCGGATTTTTTCCTGGGTTTTGCTGAATCCGGAATCTGTCAGCTTCTTGTAGCGGTCGTCGAACTGTCCCTTCAGATGCTGGCCGAACTCTTCCTTGAATCGGGTGAAGCATTGCATGACATTGCGCTTGCTTTGCAGCGAGTAGCCTTCCTTGAAGTAGAGGGTTGCGATCAGCCCGAGTCGTACAACGGGGGTGTTATCGGGTAGCTCAAACGTCAGGTTCGCAGATTGTTCACTCAGGTTGTTCAAGCTCTCCCTGATCGAACCTTCGTCCTGAAGGACTGACTTCAACTCAAACTTCCCCCGACCAATACCAAAGCGTATCGCCCCAACGGGAGTCGTTGATCTTCGGCATGAGTTCACCCTGTTGGAAATGACGGCGGGAGTTCGCCTGAGCAGGAGTGAACCAATAGCCGGTCCGGCTGCATGCATCGCCGGCAACGATTCGGCCAACTTGTGTCATTCGTGGGCTTTGGTGATTTCTCGCATAGTCGACCAGATCTTTTGGATAAACCATATGGTCGACTTTGCTGTCGTCGATGCCATACAAAAACGCGATGGCGGCGGCCTCGATTGCCCAATAGCCAACGTAATTGCCGTCTTCTCCTTGTAAATGAGTGTCGTGCCACGGTGCTTGTTTAAAAGCGGGGTACCAGCCCTGGCAATACTTTTTCAGCAGGGCGGACGCCTCTTCGCGCGTGTCGGCGTAGATTGCTTGTATTAGCGGGGTGTATACGTCGTGATACCACTGGTCAACGTCATGACGGTTGGGCAGTACCTTCTTCAACAGATCTTCGAATAGCGTGTCGTCCCCGGCATAACCTGCGTTGTCCAGCATTTTGACAAAGCGTACGAGCAAGTCGTTACGGTGCAGCAGAATACACAGACCGATTACTTGCACAGCTTCTTCGTACTGATCTGGCCAGTCATCGATAGCCAACGGAGAAATCTGTGGCGCTCCTTCGAAGTCGGCGAGGGTTTGCTGGCGCACTTCATATTTTTCGATCAGGTCCTCAAGTAACGGAACCAGAGACTCAATGTCCATTCCTGCGGTGTAAGTTGCCAACAATTTGTCCAAAGCCAGACTTTGGAAGTATCGGGCACGCTGGGATGCTTCCTCTTCATCGGAGTCGGATTTGAAACGATTGGTCTTGAAGAACTCGATGACTTCGTCATGTTCTTTCAGGAAGTGGTTGTACTGATGATCAGAGAAGAATTTCTGGCGTTTGCTCATTGATGTCATGCCTCAAGCTTGAGGGAGTCCCTCGCGCCATATTTTTTTGCCAAGGACTTTTTGCGCTTGTTTACAGCCGCTTTCACCTCGGTTTCGTTGTAATGAAACGCCTTGTGTGTGCGATGGGTGCTTTCTGCAAGATTCTGAAACCGCGCTTCGGCATGGTCTTTCGGGCTTGCGCTGGAATGATAAAGCGGGGAATAAAACAGATGGCGACTGTAAGAGGCCAGGACCTGTGCGGCAAGTGCGCGACCAGCCACAGCCTTGTTCAGGTTTTGGGTGATCCACTGACTGCTCATTTGAACCAGTATTTCTTTGATCTTGGCAGAGGGGGCCGGTGAGCGGCTGGATGCCTGTGGTTTGTTTTTTCCGGTTCTCATCGACGTTGAGGGCTTGCTGGCACCGGCCTCAGGGGTATCTTCGATCGGTTCAAGCAGTTGGCTTGCGTCGGCGATGCGCGTTACGCCCGATATGCCCGATTCTCCCAGTTTGGAGGCGATGCCGGGTTTTCGAGTGTTATTGGCTCTACGCATGAATTTTGGTGCATCTTCTTCGCGGCTCGCCTTCGCTTCGACAATCGCGAATTTTTCGCCGCCATTGTTCGCTGGCTTCGCGCGCCAGACCGCGTCGATACCGGTTCCATTGGCGCCGTCAGACAGTTTGTAAAGGACATGCCTGGCTTTAGGGCTGCCTCCCGAAGAAAGTTTTCCGGTTTTCGTGGCACCCGGCAGCCCCTCCAGCCATTTGCCATCCGCCCCCTTGTCATGTCCATCCCAATCTTTGCCCCAACCGAATTCGACTGCGCAGATGTAATCGGCGATATGTTCGCCGCTGACGCCCAAGCCTTCATTCAAAATGCTCGAAGGCGCCTGAACGCCGACCTTGGAGGATTCGACACGGTTGGAGTGGGTGCCGCTGGCGCCGTCCTTGCCTTGAGTGCCGACGGAGGAATCGCGGTTGGCGGGTTTTTCCGCGCGCCGTGGGTGACTGGTGCCAGACGACGCGGCGGAGCTGTTGCGCTGCATGCCTTTCCATTTGATCAGGCGTTTTTCAACAATGCCAAGCATCGCCGGCATGTTGTCTCGGGCGGTAGCGAGGACGGTCACCACGGCGGTTTGAACCCAACCCGGCGAGCCCTTGTAAACAGAGGAACTTCTGATCGCGGAAATGATGTCGTCCATTTCCGCACGCAGTTTGCCGGCGTTGAAAATACGTGACAGGAGTTCTTCCGGACTGGTCTTGATGCCGCATTCCTGCAGAACGAACCGCAGCAGATCGAACAAAACCGGGGCGAATCGTTGAGGGTTGCGGTTGACGATACGCATGCTTTTTTTCAAGCCGTCACCCGCGCCGGGTATCCAGCCGATCACTGCCAGGAGCAAGTCGAACTGGGCATCTTCCTTGGCTCCGGGCGTGTCCGATTTGTACAGCAGAACGGCGGATTCAATGGTGTCGTACACGTCAATGGCCTGGCCCAGAAATGGCACCGCACCCATCGCAATGCCTTTGCCCAGTTCGATAGCCGCTTCCTGATAAGCCCCGGTGCGGTCGTCGTTGCTGCTTGTTTGTTCGCTCATGCCAGCCTCCCTGCGGCTTTTTCGACCAATGCCTGTAGATCAACGGTGGCGGGGTCAAGACCCAGTTTTCGCAGATCTTCGTCGATTTTATCGTCAGAAGCGTCAACCACGGCCACTGCCGGACGATCATAGGGACGAGGGTCTTCACCGTAATAGACTTTCGCGGGGCCTTTTGGCACGTCTTCCAGCCGGGCGAATCCGTCGCTGTCGAGCACACCTTCGCGAGTCGAACCATCGGCGAATTCAACGCGATAAGACGCGCCGGGTACGGGTTCGAGATTGTCGTAGTGCAGGTTCAGTTCAAGCCAGGTGGGATTGGTTTTGGCCCGTTCCATCAAGTTGCCGGCCGTGTCAGTCGCCGCCAGTCCGGGAATCAGCGGAGCAAGAATGGCGATCCCGGTCCCCACGCCAGGCGCGCCGCCGGTATTCACCTTCACCTCAGCCCCGCTAATGGTCACACCACCGGCATCCACCTTCACAAAACTCCCGCCAGCCTTGGCCGTGAGTTCCATGGCGCCTTCGACCACAACCTTCTGGCCGGCGTAGTAATGGATTTCTGACCCGGCCTCAACAAACTGCGCAGTCCCCACCTTCAGATGCTGCGTCACACCGACGGTCAGGTGATCATCCGCACGCATTTCGCTAATCCGGTCCAGATGCGTAATCCGGTGCTCTTCAACCTTGAACTCGCTCAGCGTATTGGCTTCGACGGTGTCGTGCCGTTCGTTACCGACGCGAATCTTCTGGTCGTGCTCGATGTTTTCGTCCCAGTCGCGCTGGGCGTGGATGTAGATCTGCTCGGCGCCTTTCTTGTCTTCGATGCGGAATTCGTTGTAGCCCTTGCCGCCCGGTGAACTCAGGGTCTTGAAGGTGCTGCGGGTCTTGTTGGCCGGCAGGTCGTAGGGGACGACGTTTTCTTTGTGGTACAGGCAACCGGTGACCAGTGGCTGGTCGGGATCGCCTTCGAGGAAGGTGACGAGGACTTCCATGCCGATGCGCGGGATGGCGATGCCGCCGTACGCGGCGCCGGCCCAGCCGCTGGCGACGCGCATCCAGCAGGTGGTTTTGTCGTTGGACTGGCCGTCGCGGTCCCAGTGGAATTGCACTTTGATCCGGCCGTATGGGTCGCAGTGGATTTCTTCGCCTGCGGGGCCGGTGACGACGGCGGTCTGGCTGCCGAGGACTTGCGGTTTCGGGTGTTCAAGGGCAGGGCGGTAGTGCGCGTCCCACGGGGTGGCGAGGAAGCTGTTGCGGTAGCCCTGGTGGAAATCGCTTTTGTTGTCGGTGACGTCGCTGGTGACGTTTTCGCCGAGCACTTGCGGCTGTTTGCCTTCGTGGAAGACTTCCAGCAGCAGCCACAGGTCGTTCCACTCGGCGTGCGGGTGTTCGGCGAGGGTGAGGAAATGGCCGCTGGTGAGGGTTGGTTCGTCACCTTTGCCTTCGGCGAGTTTGTAGTCGCTGCGATGGCGTTCGAGGGCGCGGGTGGAGAGGAACTTGCCGCGCTCGCGGGTGGTGAAGCGGCCGGGGTAGTCGTAGTCCTCGAGGTCCGGGGCGAACTCGGTTTTGACCGCGCCTTCGGGGAGGATCTTCGGTTTTTCGAAGTCGTAGTCGCGGCGGCTGACGCGGGTGGTGCGGGTTTCCAGGCGCAGGTTGAAGCGCTTGATCACCGGTTTGTCGGCGGCCATGCCGGAGTCTTGCTGGTAGCTCACCGGTTTCAGCTTGCGGAACACGGTCTGGTCGTCGCCAAACACCAGTTTGTGGCCGCTGCTGCTGTGCTGGAAGTGGAAGTGAATGCCTTCTTCTTCGCACAGGCGCTGGATGAAATGCAGATCGGATTCGTCGTACTGCACGCAGTATTCGCGTTCCGGGTACTCGGCGCCGAGCTGGAAGCTGTAGGCGTCGGCGAGGATGCCGCGATCCTCCAGCACCTGGGCGATGATCTTCGGTACGGTCAGTTGCTGGAAAATCTGCTGATCGTGGTTGTGCCGCAGGTAGGCCAGTTGTGGCACCAGGCTGAGGCTGTAACGGGTCAGGGTCTTGCCGGAGTCGCCTTGCTCGATGCGATAGACCAGACCGTGGATCTTGCCTTCGCCGGTGGCGCCGAAGGTCAGGACGCCGGGCTTGTGCAACAGCTCTTCGAGTTTGAGGTCGGGGCGGGCGCTGACGAGTTCGAGGTCGAAACGGAACGGTTGGTTGAGGGCTTCGCGACCGGTGAAGCTGAGGACTTGCAGGTCGGCGTTGGCGCCTTCGACAGTGAAGGTAATGTGGCTAGCGTTTGCATCCAGCATGCTCGACTCCATCCATTGGAAAAGCTGTGCCGATGTTGCAACAACTGAAACAGCCGATCAAGCGTCCAAACGCGCCATAATCAGCGATCAGACTCAGCTCACGATTCAGCCATCGAGGGACGGACGAGCCATGGATTCGCTGATCAACGCCGCCGGCCGCGCGCTGTCTGCTGGTGACCCGCTAGGCGCGTTGAACTACGTCGCTCTGCGTGATGACCCGCCGGCGCTGGCCCTGCGCGCAATTGCCATGGCTCAGCTCGGTGATCTGCCCCGCGCCAAGGCGTTGTTGCAACGGGCGATAAAGGCGTTCGGCAGCAATGAACCGTTGTCGCGGGCGCGTTGTGTGGTCGCCGAGGCCGAGGTGGCGCTGGCAGCGCGGGATCTGGGCTGGCCGGTGAAGGCGCTGGAGGCGGCGCGGCGGGTCTTGCAGGCGCACGGTGACGGCGTGAACGCGGCGCACGCGCGCTATTTGCAGATTCGCCGGTTGCTGTTGATTGGCGAGCTGCAAGAGGCCGAAACGTTGCTGGGTGAAACTGACCCGGCGCCGTTGCCGCCGGCGCTGCGTACTGCTCATGAGTTGATTGCCGCCGGGATCGCCGTGCGTCGGGTCCAGGCACACAAGGCCCGCGCGGCGCTGGCGCGGGCGCAGGCTGCGGCGCAACAGGCCGGGATCGCCGCACTGCGCGCCGAGGTCGATCAGGCCAGTCACATGCTCGCTGCGCCGGCAGCGCGGCTGAGCGTTGCCGGTCAGGCGCAACGGGTGAATCTGGCGCAGGTTGAAGCGTTGTTCAACTCGTCGACACTGATCGTCGATGCCTGTCGCTACAGCGTGCGCGGTGCCGGCATGACGGTGCCGCTGGCCACGCGGCCGGTGCTGTTCAATCTCGCACGATTGCTTGCGCAAGCCTGGCCGGACGATGTGGCGCGCGAAACGCTGTTCGCCACAGCCTTTGGTTTTGCCCTCACGGATGAGTCGCACCGTGCCCGCTTGCGGGTCGAAATCGGCCGGTTGCGTGCGGCGTTGGCACCGCTGGCGAGCATTACCGCAACGCCAAGAGGCTTTGCGCTGGTGGCCGCGGATGTGGCGTTGCTGACCCTGCCGGTCGAGGACAAATACGCGGCGTTGCTGGCCTTGCTTGCCGACGGCGAGAGTTGGTCGAGTTCGGCGTTGGCACTGGCCTTGGGCAACAGTCAGCGCCAGGTGCAGCGGGCGTTGGAGGCATTGGCGCTGGTGGGCAAGGTGCAGGCCTTCGGTGTCGGCCGGGCGCGGCGCTGGATGACGCCGCCAATGCCGGGTTTCGCGACGATCTTGTTACTCCCGGTGTCGCTGGGCAATGGCTAGGCTGGACCCACACATCCACGAGGAAGCCCCCATGAAACACGCAAACGCAGAAATCCTTCGCGAGTACGGCCCGTTTGATGACATCAAAGGCATTCACGGCGTGACCTTCGATGGCCAACAGGTCTGGTTCGCCAGCGACGGACAGCTCAACGCACTGGATCCGGCCAGTGGCGAAACCGTGCGCACGCTCAAGGTCGGCGCCGACGGTGGCACCGCCTTCGACGGCCAGCACCTGTACCAGATTGCCGACCGCCACATCCACAAAATCGACCCGGCCACCGGACGCGTACTGCACACCATTCCGGCACCGGGCAATGGTGGTGACTCAGGCATGGCCTGGGCGGACGGCTCGTTATGGGTGGGGCAGTATCGCGAGCGCAAGATTCATCAGATCGATCCGCAGACCGGCGAGATCCAGCGCACGCTGGAGTCGAACCGTTTTGTCACTGGGGTGACCTGGGTGGATGGTGCCTTGTGGCATGGCACTTGGGAGGGAGATGAAAGTGAGTTGCGACATATCGATGTGCAGGACGGGGAGGTGCTCGAGTCGCTGAAGATGCCGGCGGGGCAAGGTGTCTCCGGGCTGGAGGCGGACGGTGCCGATCGTTTCTATTGCGGTGGCGGTGACAGTGGGCGGGTGAGGGCGGTGCGTCGGCCTCAATGATCAAGGTGTCTGCACCGGCCTCTTCGCGAGCAGGCTCGCTCCCACAGTGAGCTACCCAAAACCCTGTGGGAACGAGCCTGCTCGCGACAGCGGAGTGTCAGTCACCGCTGTTTCGACGGCGTTCGATACCGTCCGGATTACCGATGTCCAGCAACCTTCTTTCCACCAGGACATTCTCAAGGGCCTGACGCTCGACCGGCGCCATTTGGTGTTCGCGCTTTTTCAGCTCCAGCAGAATCGGGCTGGACCAGGTGCGGTAGGTCTGTTCGATGTTGCGACGCGACGTCATCAGTCTCTCCTTGATCAAGAGCCCGGTGTTGCGGGCAGGGGCTCAATCCGATGAGGTATTAACGTTAGACGACAAAGCCGGAAGTCGCGAATGCACCGCGATCCCCTGTAGGCGTTGTTGCGCAAATTAATGGCTCGGCACGATCACGGGTGGCTGCGGTCGTACTCTTCACATGGGCGTATCACTTGTGGAGATCCAATGAGCCAGGAAGTCCTGACCACCGAAACCAACCGCCGCCAGTTGCAGCAGATCATCGCCGGGCTGTCCGACGGGGTGATTCTGCTGGAGCTGGATCAGAGCATTCTCTGGGCCAACGAAGCCGCGCTGGCCATGCACGGTGTCAGCCGGATCACCGATCTTGGCCACAATGCCGACGAATACGCCAAAAAATTCAACCTGCGCTATCGCAACAATCACTCGATCACCGCGGAAAACTACCCGATCAGCCGGGTGGCGCGCTGTGAGAGTTTCAATGACGTGCTGATCGAAGTATCGCCGACCGATGATCCGGAACGTATCTGGGTGCACAGCGTGCGCAGCATGATTCTCACTGATCGCGAAGGGCAGCCCGAGTCGCTGGTGCTGATCATGAGCGACGTCACCGACTGGGCCAACGCCGAGCAGCGCTTCGAAAAGACTTTCAATGCCAACCCCGCGCCGGCGGTGATCTGCCGCCTCAGCGACCTGCGTTACATCAAGGTCAATCCCGGTTTTCTCGAGATGACCGGCTATACCCGCGAGCAAGTGATCGGCACCTCGGCCTATGAAATCGACATCTTCGAGCAGGCCGAGAAAAAGGATCTGGCGATTCAACGTCTGCGTGACGTCGCGACCATTCCGCAGATGCAGGCCGAACTGCGTCTGCCCGATGGCGGCAGCAAGCAAGTGATCGTCGCCGGCCAACCGCTGACGCTCAACGATGAGGATTGCATGCTGTTTTCCTTCGTCGACATGGAGCCGAGGCATAGGGCCGAGGTGGCGTTGCGTCAAAGCGAGGAGCGTTTTGCCAAGGCGTTTCGCTTGACGCCGGTGCCGATCCTGATTTGCAGTGCCGACGAGCAGCAAGTGATCGACGTCAATCAGGCGTTCCTCGAAACCTTGGCCTACGACAGTGAGGACATGCTCGGCAAAACCGTGACGCAGCTGGATTTCATCGATGACAGCGGTGCGCGCACGCGGTTGCTGGCCGCGCTTGAGAAAAACGGTCGAGTGGATCGGGTGGATGTGCGGGTGCGCAAGAAGGATGCGGAACTGCTCGAGTGTGCGCTGTCGGCCGACACCGTGAATATTCAGGACATGCCATGCTATTTGCTGGTGTTGATGGACATCACCGAGCGCAAGCGCACCGAGCTTGAGCTGGTGGCGGCGATTGAAGAGGTGATGAAAGATGCTTCGTGGTTCAGTCGGACGCTGATCGAAAAACTGGCCAATGTGAAGAAGGTCAACTCGCCGCAATTGCCTAGCGTTTCGTTCACTGATCTGACGGCGCGTGAGCGTGATGTGCTGGGGTTGATCTGTGAAGGGCTGGCGGACAAGGAGATCGCGGCGCGGCTGAAACTGGCGCCGAACACCGTGCGTAATCATGTCGCGACGGTTTATTCCAAGCTGGATGTGCACAGTCGCAGCGAGGCAATTGTCTGGGCGCGCGAGCGTGGATTGTTTGCCGGGGAGTTGGGTGGCAAAGGGCAGCGATAGGGTGCAAATGCACTAGTGGGTCTGGTGCAATTTGAGGTGTTGATGTCGGGCGGCTGTTCTTAGTCTGTTGGGGTGCGGTGCGAGCCTTTTGAGGTTTGTGGTCGCGTCCCTTCGAAGTTGCTAAAGGAACAGCCGCAATGATGAATCTTGTGCAGTTGCGCGCACAGCTTGAGCGTAGTTTTTCGCCGCTGGCGTGTGAGTGTCTGGTCGATGGTGATCATTCGCTGACGGTGAAGCTGTATCACCCGGTGTCGGGGCAGGTGGATCTGGTGATCAGCGGGTTGAAGCTTGATGCGTTGCGTACGCCTGAGGCTGTTGAGGCGTTGATTGAAGAGTTGCGGTATGAGCTTGAGAGCAATTCTTTGCGTTTGTTTCGGGATCCGGATTTGGCTTAGGGCTTTTAGGCTTGGCGGCCTTTGGGCCGACCATGCTCTTGGGGTTTTGGGTGTATATCCGTTTCTTCGGGTGCTGCGGCTGGCGGTTCCGCTCTTACAGCGGGTCACTTTTTCAAACGCCAAAAAGTAACCAAAAGGCTGGGCCCCGGCGTTCGGCCCACTCGCTAAAGCTCGGGGTTCCTTCGTTCCGGGATCGATCCGGGGGCAGCGCCTACGGTTTGCTTCGCTGCACCTCCTCTCGCTGTGTTTGGCTTCGCCAAACGGTCGCTGCGCTCCCACCCCCGGATCAATCCCTCCACTCAGCCTGCCGAAGGGGCCAGCACGGCAAGATCAAGAGCTGCAGCCGAGCTAACGCTCATCCTGTTGAGTGGTGAGGAGCCGAGGCGATGCGAGGTGGGAGGTGCCTTGCTTTTGCTTTTCTGTGGGAGCGAGCCTGCTCGCGAAGGCGGCCTGACAGCCGACCTGTTTTTTGCAGATGTACTCGGTTCCACTGTGGGAGCGAGCTTGCTCGCGAAGGCGGCCTGACAGCCGACCTGTTTTTTGCAGATGTACTCGGTTCCACTGTGGGAGCGAGCCTGCTCGCGAAGGCGGCCTGACAGCCGACCTGTTTTTTGCAGATGTACTCGGTTCCACTGTGGGAGCGAGCTTGCTCGCGAAGGCGGCCTGACAGCCGACCTGTTTTTTGCAGATGTACTCGGTTCCACTGTGGGAGCGAGCCTGCTCGCGAAGGCGGCCTGACAGCCGACCTGTTTCTTGCAGATGTACTCGGTTCCACTGTGGGAGCGAGCCTGCTCGCGAAGGCGGCCTGACAGCCGACCTGTTTCTTGCTGATGTACTCGGTTCCACTGTGGGAGCGAGCTTGCTCGCGAAGGCGGCCTGACAGCCGACCTGTTTTTTGCAGATGTACTCGGTTCCACTGTGGGAGCGAGCTTGCTCGCGAAGGCGGCCTGACAGCCGAGCTGTTTTTTGCAGATGTACTCGGTTCCACTGTGGGAGCGAGCTTGCTCGCGAAGGCGGCCTGTCTGGCAAAGCGAATCCCAGCCTGCCAACCCTCGCTGATTCCAACGCAAAATCGACAGCCATACCCCTCCGATCCGGCCGATTCACTGGCGCTTGCGGGGGCCTCGGCTATAAAGAATGAGTGGTCAGGTCTTCCGTGGTCGGTTCGGTCGCGGGAGTTGCTCTTCCATTCATCGCGGATCGTCCTATGAACCTTCTTGGGAAACGCGTGTTGCCGTTGGCTTTTTTTGCTGTGTTGCTGGCGGGTTGTGCCAGTCCACCGCCACCTCCACCGGTAGCGCCACCTCCGCCACCGGAACGTACTTGCCAGGTCCTCGAGAACACCGAGGTCGCCGGTGACGTGTACGCCGACGGGCAGGTTACTCGACACATCACTACAACCCGTTGCGTCACGCAGTAGCGCCGGCGGGGCGTAAGTCCCGGGTTGAGCGGATTGTGCTGGTGGCCGACCTGGCCGGCACGGCGGTGTTTGCTGTCGAGGGTGCGATTGCGGCAATGCGCAGTCAGCTCGATTTGCTCGGGGTGATGGTGATTGCGTTTATCGTCGCCCTTGGCGGCGGGGTCACCCGTGATCTTTTGATTGGTGCGACGCCACCCAATGCCGTGGCCGATTGGCGTTACCCGGCGCTGGCGTTTTTCATGGGCGGGTTGGCGTTTGTCTTTCATGAGCAGGTGCTGGGTTGGTCTGGATCGACGCTGATTGTGCTCGACGCTGCGGGGTTGGCGTTGTTCGCCGTGGCGGGTGCGCAGAAGGCGTTGAATTTCGGCATTACGCCGTTTGTGGCGATGCTGATGGGCACGATCACGGGGGTTGGCGGCGGGGTGATTCGCGACATTGTGCTGGCGCGGATACCGGTGGTGTTGCAGGCGGATTTGTATGCGAGCTCGGCGTTTGTCGGTGCTGCGGTGTTGATCATCGCCCGCAGGCTGGGTGTTTCCCCGGTAGCGGCGGCGTTGCTGGCGGGGGTGGGGTGTTTGACGTTGCGTTTGCTGTCGGTGCATTTCGGCTGGCAATTGCCGAAAGTCATCGCCTGATACAAAACCCTTGTAGGAGTGAGCCTGCTCGCGATAGCGGTGTGTCAGATCATAAATGTTGACTGACACACCGCTATCGCGAGCAGGCTCACTCCTACAGGGGGTTATGTATTTGCTTTGGGGATCAGGACAGGAACCCACCGTCGACGTTGAGCGCAACCCCGGTGGTGTAGCTCGACGCATCACTGGCCAGGTACAACACCGCACCGGCCATTTCACTCGGATCCGCCACACGCTTGAGCGGAATCTGCGTCAGTGCTTGCTTGAGGATCGCATCGTTTTTCACCAGTGCCGAGGCGAACTTGGTGTCGGTCAGGCCCGGCAACAGGGCGTTGCAGCGGATGCCGAACTGCGCGCATTCCTTGGCGAAGACCTTTGTCATGTTGATCACCGCCGCTTTGGTCACCGAGTAGATGCCCTGGAAGATCCCCGGCGAAATGCCGTTGATCGACGCGACGTTGATGATGCTGCCGCCACCGTTTTCACGCATCAGCTTGCCGGCCTCAACCGACATGAAGAAGTAACCGCGAATGTTCACGTCGACGGTCTTCTGGAACGCGCTCAGGTCAGTGTCCAGCACGTTGCAGAATTGCGGGTTGGTCGCAGCATTGTTGACCAGAATGTCGAGGCGGCCGAACTGTTCCTTGATCCCGGCGAAGACTTGGCTGATCTGCTCCATTTCACCGATGTGGCAAGCCACGGCTGTTGCCTTGCCGCCAGCGGCGATAATCGCGTCGGCAACGTGTTGGCAGCCGTCGAGTTTGCGGCTCGAGACGATCACGTGGGCACCTTGCTGGGCCAACAGTTTGGCGATGGCTTCACCGATGCCACGGCTGGCGCCGGAAACGAAAGCGATCTTGCCGTCGAGGTCGAACAACTGAGTCTTGGACATAAGGGTTCCTTGGTGTGGGCCGTCAGAGGCTCGATTTCGCAATGACTTGCAGGCTCATCTGCTCCAGCAGTTTGTTCATGTGAATGAACTGCGCGAAGCGTTTGTCCTGGGTCTGGCCATGGTAGAAGCGGTAGTAGATCTGCTGCACGATGCCGGCCAGGCGGAACAGGCCGTAGGTGTAGTAGAAGTCGAAATTGTCGATCTGGAGGCCCGAGCGTTCGGCGTAGTAATCGACGAATTCGCGGCGCGTGAGCATGCCCGGCGCGTGGCTCGGCTGGCGGCGCATCAGTTGCACCGGCGCCGGGTCGTCCGCCTCTATCCAATAGGCGAGGGTGTTGCCCAGGTCCATCAGCGGGTCGCCGAGGGTGGTCAGTTCCCAGTCGAGCACGCCGATGATCTGCATCGGGTTGTGCGGGTCGAGAATGACGTTGTCGAAGCGGTAGTCGTTGTGGACGATGCTTGAGGTCGGGTGGTCGGCCGGCATCTTGTCGTTGAGCCAGGCTTTGACCTTTTCCCAATGCGGCGCATCCGGGGTCAGGGCTTTCTCATAGCGCTCGCTCCAGCCTTTGATCTGGCGGGCAACGTAGCCTTCCGGCTTGCCCAGGTCGCCGAGGCCGCAGGCGTTGTAGTCGACGCGGTGCAGTTCAACAAAACGGTCGATGAAGCTTTTGCACAGCGCTTCGGTTTTTGCCGAATCGAGGCCCAGTTCCGGCGGCAGTTCCGAGCGCAGGATGATCCCTTTGACCCGTTCCATCACATAGAACTCGGCGCCGATCACCGATTCGTCGATGCAGTGCACGTAGGCTTTCGGGCAATACGGGAAACCGTCGCGCAATTGATTGAGGATGCGGAATTCGCGGCCCATGTCGTGGGCCGATTTGGCCTTGTGGCCGAACGGCGGACGGCGCAGGACGAATTCCTGTTCCGGGTATTCCAGCAGGTAGGTCAGGTTCGACGCACCGCCGGGGAACTGGCTGATCGCAGGCTGGCCGCTGAGGCCCGGAATATGTGCCTTGAGGTACGGATCGATCAGGCTGGCATCGAGTTCTTCGCCAGAGCGGATACGGGTGGACTGGTCAGTAAGCGCCATGCTTATCCCTTCTGCTTATTTTGGAGGCCAGACATCATTGGCTAATCTAATGGGGCGCTCGGGCGGTCACAAGCGCGGGTCGGTCTTATAGGTTAGCGTGTTGCCGGATAATCACCTTTGGGAATGTGCGCGACGGGCTGCGGCAGACTAAGGTTTAGCGGGTATGCCATGGTCGAAAAGGAGCTTTGAAATGGGCTGTCCGCAAGTCTGTGCCACGGCCACGTTGCAGTGCAGCTTCGGCGCCGCGCCGTCGATGCTCAATGTGTTGCCGGTCAACCGCACGCTGACCGGCGGGATGCCAGCGGCGAACATCATGGATCACATTCCGCTGGTCAACATCCTGCCGTTCGGTGTGTGCATGAGCATGGCCAATCCGATGGTGGCCGCTGCGACCGCGGCCGCGTTGGGGGTGTTGACGCCAATGCCGTGTATTCCGGCGACGGCCACGCCGTGGATTCCCGGCGGGGCGCCGACGTTGTTGCTGGGCGGGATGCCGGCGATCGATGCCAACTCAACGTTGATGTGCAACTGGGCGGGGGTGATCAAGATTGTGGTGCCGGGGCAGATGCAGATGTTGATTCCCTGAACCGCTACCCTCACCCCAGCCCTCTCCCGGAGGGAGAGGGAGCCGACCGAGGTGTCTTTCGTTGTACGTCGACCTGAACGACCGAGTCGATTATTAGCACTGCCTCGGCCTATCCAAGGAACGGGTCGATTATGGATTCACTGCATATCCTTCACGTCGGTGAACCTCTTCAATATCCCCCAGTCGGTCCCCTCTCCCTCAGGGAGAGGGCTAGGGTGAGGGGCTCTTCAGGCCTGCTGCGGATCCGCCCACTGCCGATACCACCAGCGCACCCGCGAAATCGGCTTGCCATCCGCACCCAATGGCCGCCCGTCCTCGGCAAAACCTTGCTCCGGCTCCAGCAGTTGGCCATTCACATAGCGCGCTTCCACCGCCGGTTTGCCATTCGGATGAAAGCGCTGATAACGCCCCTCACGTACGCCATCGCGATAGAATTCCGCCTCCGCCACTTGCCCATCCGGGAAGTAATTGAACGCTTCGCCATGCAACAACCCGCGCCGATACGTCGCCTTGCGCTGCAGAAAACCTTCTGGCGCATAAAAGCTGGCCACCCCCTGCAGCTTGTCGCGCACAAACGGCATCTGCGCGCAGACCTTGCCGTTGGGGTGATAGAGCAACGACGTGCCTTGCAGCTCGCCCTGGCTGTAATGCAGATCGGCTTGTTTGCGCCCGTCATCCTTGATGTTCAACGGGCCATCGAGTTGACCGTCCTGCAAGCGCCCCTTGAGCTGTTTGTCATTCTGCTGAAGATCCAGCGGTGTGATCGCCATGGCTGCTCCTTGTCAGTTGACCTGCACCAGACCGCCCTTGATGGTCAGCATGCCGCCGCCATCCACGGTCTGCGAGGCTGCGCCCTTGTTGGTCAGGCTGATGCCGGCGTCGTTGGTCAGCGTGGTTCCAGCCTTGTTGTCCAGTGAAGTACCGGCCTGATTGGTCAAGGCCGTTCCAGCCTTGTGGGTGATCGAGGTGCTGGCGGACGTCGCCAGATCGGCGCCGCTCTTGATCGTGAAGCTGCCGCCACTTTGCAGGGTCAGGGTGCCGCTGACCTTGATCGTCAGGTTGCCGTCGACCGTCAGGCTGTAATCACCGGTGACCTTGTCGGTGTAATTGCCGCCGGTGCTGTGATTCTGGTCGGCGCCGACTTTCACCGTGCGGCTGTCCTTTACATCGAGGCTGTCGCTGCCGGTCTGAATCGTGACGCTGCGTTTGCCTTTTTCCAGCGTCACCGTCTCGTCGCCGTCCTTCACTGTGCGGGTGCGCGCGTTCTGCACGGTGAGGGTTTCGTCGTGGCCGACGGTGGCGGTAGTGTCGTTGAGCACGTTGATGTTGAAATCCTTCTGCGCCTGCAAGAACACTTCTTCAGCGTCCTTTTTGTCTTCGAAGCGCAGCTCGTTGAAACCGCCGCCACCCTTGGATGACTGGGTTTTGATTCCCGATTGCGTCTGGTTGGCCGGGAGGGCATAGGGCAGGGCGTTGTCGCCGTTATAAACGCAACCGGTGACCAGTGGCCGGTCCGGATCACCGTCGATAAACGTGACGATGACTTCCTGGCCGATGCGCGGGATGAACTGCATGCCGAAGCCTTTGCCGCTCCAAGGCAACACCACGCGCACCCAGCAGGAGCTGGTTTCATCGTTCTTGCCGTCGCGATCCCACGGGAACTGCAACTTGATCCGGCCGTATTCGTCGGTCCAGATTTCCTCACCGGATTTACCGACGACGATTGCAGTCTGCGGATGCATGCGCGGCTTTGGCGTCACACGTTGCGGGCGAAACGGCGTGGCTTTGGGGATGGCTTCGAAGCGGTTGCGATAACTGTCGTGGCTGGCGTCATGGGTGACTCGCGTCACCACCCAATCGATGTTCAGACTGGCATCGTCGTGCCCTTCGAGGGTGAACCAGTGCCCCGGCACCAGCCATCGACAATCGCTTTCACCGACAAAGCGTTTCTCTTCGCTGCGCAAGCCGTCAACCCGTTGCTTGGTCAGCGCATCACCGCGCGCCTTGGCGTTGTAGCCGCCCGGATGCTCGTAGATCGAAAGCGGCCCGGCCACAGCTTCGGCCTGGTCGTACAGTGAGGTTGTCGGCGTGGTGAACTCATAATCCGTCGCCCGATACACCCCGGCCACAGCTTGCAGGCACACCTGCCCGGAGCGAATGCCGTGCAACTCACGCTCACCCAGACCTTGCCCCAAATACTTGACCGTCGGCCCGTTGGGTATCTGTACGAAGGCATCGTTGCTGTCGCCGAGCACCAGCGTGTGCTTGCCTTCATCGTGGGTGAAGAACCAGAAGATGCCTTCTTCTTCCATTAACCGCGAGACGAAGGCGAAATCGGTTTCGCCGTACTGCACGCAGTATTCGCGAGGGGTGTAACTGCCGGTCAGCGAGAGTTTGAAATCGGTGAAGCCGTGAGCCTTGAAAATCGTCGTGACGATGTCCGACGTGGCGAGGTTCTGGAATACCCGGTTGTTGCTCGCGAGGGTCAGCCACCACAGCCACGGTCTGAGCAGGATCTTATAGCGCTCGGCTGTGGCATCGGCGGGCAGTTGGCGGATCTCGGCTACCAGTGCGTCGAACTCGCGCATCTGCGCATCGTTGTGCAGAGTGGTGGTGACGTGGGTAGCGATAGCGCTGGTCAGCGTAAGAGAAGTGCCGTCGTTGAGACCGTTGAGGGTTTGTGAACCCAATATGTTCAGGGCTTCGTCGCCTGAAAACGACTCAGGGAACAGCGCCGACAGCGAAGTGGCGGTGAGTGAAATCGTAGTGCTGCTGTCGGTGGCGCGAGGCATGAATTGGCCTTTGGTGAGCTTTCAGTTCATGGAGGACGGTGACGATTTTTTCCGCTGGCAGCACTCACGGCGTGGTGTAGTGATTGCCGTTTCTGTATTCAATTTGAATGGGCGCTGTTTCAGTCGTTGCATTGAACGCAATCATTGAAGTAAATCCCTGATTGGGGATCATGACGTTGATCTTTACATTATATATTTGCGCAATGATCGCTATTTCTATACCTCCACCCCAAGTTCCGGATAGTCGCATGTTTGTAATGTACGCCACCGTGATGCCCCAGGTTTCACAGAAGGCCGGGTTGTTATCCATGTACAAGCAAACGTAGTTTCTGAGGTCCTCGTGTGATATTCCATGCATACCCCTTTGCTGAAGACATCTTGAGAGCGTATGGAACAAACAGTTGCCATCTGTGGGTATTCCATTTTCATCACGAGATTCACTGATTGGTAGTCGCGGAAGATCTGATGAAAAACCGTTGCTTTTCTTGAGTAACTCGATGTCCTTGGGTGAAATCAGGTCAGTGTCTATCGTGCTGAATATGCCGAACCATGGTGCGTCGGAAGGCGCGTTAAGGGCTTCATTTTTCTTGGTTTTGGCTTTGATGATGAGATTGACGACTTTGAATGTACGACGAGTGGTCTGAAATATGCTTAGAGGGGAGCGGGCGAGGTTTTTGTTGGAAGCCTTGATTGTTCCCTTGTTGGTCCAACCATTGGATTGAGTCTGGCCAATACCCCAAGACATGTCGCCGCTTTCCGCCTTTCCGGTTGACCACCCGTGGGTGTAAAGCTCCTTGATCCATTGGGGAGCATAAACTTCGACGAGTACCGCATAGTTACTACGCCCGAACATTTTGTTGAGGTAGGCTTTGCTGTAGTTGCGGAATGATGCGAATCCCTGATGGCCAGCGGCGGATAACACGGTGCCGAACCGGAACGCCTCGAACTCTTCGGCGGTCATCGCCCGATAGAAACAGGTTTGGTTCTCAGCGGAATTCAGCGGAGTGGAATCATCGAAACGAGCAGGTGCAGAGTAAATGGTGTACTCCAGCGGTTTGCTTTGATGGGGGTCGATGGTTAGCCGAAACTCATCAATAATGCTTTCGATCGTAATTATCTTTTTGAAGTTGCACATGATGCACCGCTTCTCGGTTGGGGATGGGAGGGACTGTTTGTTTATTTATGGGTAGACGTTGTCAGCGCTTACCCGATGTCCATCATGTCGGGAGTCCAGTCAATATCCATTGCTTCGCTGACTTCGGCGTCAATCTCCATTTCGTTATAGGAAAATTTCACCTGCTGGTTTTTGCTGCTATCCCAGTAGTAAGTAACTTTTGCGAATGACTGTTGATGAAGATGTTTGCCCCCTGGCGTGCGGGTTGTTTTTCGACCTGTATGGGCGCCTGCATTTTTAACGACACTATTGTTCATTGTTCTGCCGTGCATGGTGGTGTACAGGTTGTACTTGTTTCCAAGCAGCTTATGTAGCCTGCCGACGAAGCTGTCATAAGAGGGCTGAAAAACTTTTTCGGTGGTGGATTGATCTGTGCCGAGTGCCAATTTGCACGAAGTCACCGAAATGACGTCTGGCAAGTTGGTGCCGAGCCCACACTCACTGAGATACCAGGCAACCTGATCAACGGAGAATGATCCCAGCGTTTGCTTGGAATGACTGCCATGACCACGCACGTAGAGACGCCATGGCCCCATCGTTCCGGACGCTGTCTGTGCGACGGTTTGAGGGGATGTTGTATTGGCAATGAACGAGTGCGAAGTGACCCCGGTTGTATTTCCTTTGGCGATTATGGAGTTCGTCCCGTTATTGATGGTGTCGTCACCGTGTCCTGAAAGGAAAGACAGGAGGACTTGCGATAGGTATTTGGACATTTTTTATCTGCCGCTGGATGGTTGAAAGGCCCGTCTGGACGGGAGCATCGCTGAGAATGAACCGCTGTTAGCACGCAACTACTGAGATTGGTTTCTCCCTATCACGTCAAGCTATTCCAACACCCACTCTGCCAACTTCCCCGTCACCTGCGTCATCAACACATTCTCGACATCCCGCGCACCCGCCGCGCTGCACTTGGCGAGCACCGCTTTGACAATTCCCGAATCAAACTCGAACTGTTTGCCGGTCGCTGCCTTGTAGCGGCCACGCAACTTCTCAAGTTTGGCGAGCACAATCCCTTCCAGCGTCGCCTCATCCAGCGGCCGATAGGCAACCACGGTCATGCGCGCCAGAAACGCCGGGCGGAAGGCTTGCAGCAGGACCTTGTGCAGGGCTTCGTTGAAGGCTTCGGAGCCGAGTTGTGCAACCGGCGTATCAAGTAGAAGCTCAGCGCCGACGTTGCTGGTGGCGAGCATCACGGTGTTCTTGAAATCGACCACCAACCCGGTGCCGTCCTCCATCAAGCCCTTATCGAACACGTTGTAAAACGCCTCGAGCACATCCGGGTGTGCCTTCTCGATCTCATCCAGCAATACCACCGAATAGGGTTTGCGCCGCACCGCTTCGGTCAGCACACCGCCGCTGCCATAACCGACATAACCCGGTGGTGCGCCTTTGAGTTGGCTGACGGTGTGGGCTTCCTGATATTCCGAAAGATTGATGCTGATCAGGTTGCGTTCACCGCCGTACAACGCATCGGCCAGGGCATAAGCGGTTTCGGTTTTGCCCACGCCCGTGGGGCCGACCAACAGGAACACACCGACTGGTTTTTGCGGGTCGGTGAGTCCGGCGCGATAGGCTTGCAAGCGTTGTGCGATGGTATTGAGCGCGGTGCTTTGGCCCATCACTCGTTGGCCCATGCGCTGGCCGAGGGTGCGCACAGCGTGGGCTTCGTCGGCAAGCATTTTGCCGACGGGGATGCCGGTCCAGCCGGCAATCACGGCGGCGACGGTTTTGGTGTCGACCTGTTCCGGCACCAGTGGATCGTCCTGACGAATCGCGTCGAGTCCGGCCTCAAGGCGCAACAGCTCGGCGGCGAGATGATCGATGCGGCTGTCGGTGGCTTCATCGGGTTTGTCGCTGTCGGCACGTTCGCTCAAGGTCAGCAGTTCACGACGCGTGTCGAGCAGTTCGCGTACGGCTACACGCTCTTCGCCCCAGCGGGTTTCCAGTTCGCGGATGGCTTGCACATTGGTCTTCGATTCACTTTCCAGCAGCGTGATGCGTTCGCGGTGGTCCAGCCCGGTGGCCTGTTCGCGGCGCAGACGGTCGACTTCTTCTTTCAGACTTTGCTGGCGGTGGCGCAGGCTCTCCAGCGGCGGCGGCACATCATGCTGGCCGAGGGCGACGCGGGCGCACGCGGTGTCGAGCACGCTGATGGCTTTGTCCGGTAACTGGCGGCCGGAAATGTAGCGGTGCGAGAGCTTCACCGCTTCATGAATAGCGGCATCAAGCACCTGTACGCCGTGGTGCTGTTCAAGTTTGGCGGCCACGCCGCGAAGCATTTCCACGGCAGTGATTTCGTCCGGTTCTTCAACCTGCACCAGTTGAAAGCGGCGGGCGAGGGCAGGGTCTTTCTCGAAATATTTTTTGTATTCCATCCACGTCGTGGCAGCGAGGGTGCGCAACTCACCCCGAGCCAGCGCCGGTTTCAGCAGGTTGGCGGCATCGCTGCCACCCTCGGCACCGCCAGCACCGATCAGGGTATGGGCTTCGTCGATGAACAGGATGATCGGTTTGTCGGCACTGCGCACCGCGTCAATCACGCCCTTCAAGCGCTGTTCGAATTCACCTTTGACCCCGGCACCGGCCTGCAACAGACCGAGGTCGAGCACGCGCAGGCTGACTTCCTGCAACGACGGCGGCACATCCCCGGCAGCGATGCGCAGGGCCAGGCCTTCGACCACGGCGGTTTTACCCACACCCGGTGCGCCGACCAGAATCGGATTGTTTTGCCGACGGCGCAGCAGAATGTCGATGCACTGGCGAATCTCACCGTCGCGACCCACGATCGGATCAATGCGCCCGGCATGCGCGTCGGCCGTCAGGTCCTGGGTGTATTGATCGAGCACCGAGTCCCGGCGTGGGGCTGAATTGGCCGATGAACCCGGACGCGCACCGACATGTTCACGAGAGTTTTCCGTCCATTCCAGCAGATTCGCCCTGAGTGCTTCCTTGGGAATCCGCAGCAACGACGAGGCGCTGTTGAGCAACAAGCTGCGGCGCTCATCGCGATCGATCAACGCCAACAACAGCAACCCGGAACGAATGCTGTCGAGCCCCAGCACACTGGCCTGCACCACTGCATCTTCGAGCAAACCGAGGGTGTGCGACGACAGCGCCGGTGTGCGCGTACTGCCCGCCTTGAACAGGTCCAGCGCCTTGTTGATCTCCGCTGTGAGCGCATCACGTTCCAGGCCGAAACGCGGCAGCAGAAAAGCCAAATCACCGCCCTCGATGTCGAGCAGTTCCAGCAACAGATGTTCGATCTCGACAAAGTGATGGCCGCGTTGCAAACAGCGCTGCGCGGCGCGTTCGAGGGCACGACGGTTGTCCGGGTTGAGGCGTCCGATCAGGCTGGCCAGTTCCATGTTCAGGTGATCTCCAGCTGACGAAGGCGGGTTTCGATGGTTTGCACGCCGAGGCTGGCCTGACGCTGCAAACCGCCGTTCCAGCTCAGCAGAACCGGGGTCTGGCGAGCGAGTTTCAGCGGCCCGGCCCCGCGCACCCGCAGCACCAGTCTGACGTCCAGATCCGGGCCGAAATACAACCCGGCGAGGCTGGCCAGTGCCGGGTGTGATTCGCCATCCGGTAGAAAGCGCGCCGCCTGTATCGATGGCAACGGCCCGAGGGTCAGGCGAATGCCGGCGTGTTCATCCCAGACCCGCGTGCCAGCCACGGCGCTGCGGCCCAGTTGCAAGTTGCGTCCACCCGGTTTGATCACGCTGCGGCTGGCCGGCGGGATCTGTCGCCAGGCACCTTCGTAAGCGCTCAATTCGACCGGCACGCCAAACTGCTCCCGGACAATCGCGGCGAACCCCGCCAGTGAGCGACGGCCATCGGCAAACAACGCCGTGCACGCGAGCACGGCGCAGTCGGGAACAGCCTGGCGCTCCTGCAAAGCCTTGGGCAGCAAACCGGTCAGTGCGCGCAATTGCGCCTGCACCGGCGAAGCCCCCGGCGTGACAAAACCCAACGCGACCCGGTGTTTGCGCATCACTTTGTAGAGCAGGCTGAGCAAGCGATGCTGGAACAGATCGAGAAACGCGGCCGGTGCATGATCCTTGGCCCGCGCCCGTTGTTGCAGCCAATCCTGATAGGCGTAGGGGAGAGGGCCGTCCGGGCCGCCGAGACCGAATATCGGTGTGTCGAGTGTCAGCGGTTCGCCAGGCTCTTCGTGCAGGGCTTCGATCTGGCTGGCGGCAAACGCCGGTGTCAGTGGCCCGCGCAGTTTCAGCGCTTCGGTCTGCGGCGAGGTGCCGCTGCCGAGTGGATCGGCCTGCGGCTGCTCGCGTTCGAGCAACAGCAACGCCTGCAGCCATTCGAAGGCCTGCGGCTCACGGCGCAGGCGTTGGCTCAGGGTCAGAGCGACAGGGGCATGCCGGCTTGGGGTTGCCATGCCTTGACCTCCTTGTCGGACTGCATCAGGACGGTGCGCACAAAGCGATTGGCCGTGGCGTACAGGGAAAAGAATTGCGCCAGCACCGCCGAAAACAGCACCGCGCTGCTGCCGACAAAGTGCTGCGGATCGAGCTGCAACTGCACTTCCAGACCATTGCGCCAGCCGCGCCAGGCATCGGCGCCGACATGGCCGATCACCCGTTCGCAGCTGAGTTGCAGCAGACCTTCGATCTGTCTCAAGGCGCTGGCCTCATCGCGCAGATTGTGCAGATGCAGAATCTCTTTCAAGGCATCCAGCGCCTGCGGCCCTTCGACCAGCGATAGATGATTGAGGGTCAGTTGCGACACCAGACGCCAGCGCGAATCACCGTCCAGCCGCGGCAGACTCTGCGCACTCGGCGAATTGCGCAGGCGTGCCCAGGCGACCGGGCCGGGGCGCTCGAAGCCCAGCGGCGTACCGGCCGGCAGACTTTGCGCCAGATACCGGTTGGTGCAGAGCAACTCGGCGGTAAGGCTGTAGTCGGGCAGGTCGGTTTGCGGTTCAAAACGGGTGTCGACCACGCTCACCAATAAATCGCTGCCGAGGCGGTTTGGCGTCATGCCGTTGACCCGCCGCGCATGCCAGTAACGCTGTTGATCGCCAGCGCTGTGCTGGCTGCCGTAATACGCCGGCAGGCGCTGCACGCCGGTGCGGGTACTGGCGCGCATGCCGCGAATGCTGTGGATCTCGACGCTGTTCTCGCGGTGGCTGTCGGCGATCAGTCGATACTCGCTGCGCGTACCATCGGGACGCAGCGGTTCGGAAGTCCGTGGGAACAGGTTGATCACCGGCGCGCAGCCCAAGGTGATGTCGCTGGCCTGCAAGTGCAGGCGGCTAGCGGGGGCACGGTCGAAAACGATGTACAGATAGAGGGTCTGACTGTCGCTGGAAACTCCGCGCAACGGCAGATCGAAAAAGTGGAATTTGTCCGGGAAAGCAAAATACTCGGCCAGCAAGCGCATGCCTGGATGGACACCGTCTTCATCCGGCAACAGTGCTTCGTCATCGCTGAAACCGACGATGTTCGGCAAGCCTTTCAGCGCCGTCGGAACACTGCCCGGCGACCCCGCCAGCACCTGCACCGCATGCGCGCCGAGCAGGTCATACAGGCATGCATTGACCACCGGTGACGCGGCCAGATGGATGCGCAATTGCTCAATGCCCAGATCTGTCCATTGGCTCTCGCCCAGGCAACGCAGGCTCAAACGCAACGCCGAGCGCGACTGCGCGACGCCGGTTAACGCCTGGGCTTCATCGCTGCCCAGCAGCAGTGCCTCGCTGACTTCGATCGGCCATAAACGAACGGCGGCCGAGGTGCGAAAGTGAATGCTCTCGCCTTTGCTGGTGGTGACGAATAACGGCGTATCACGGGGCAGGGTATAGCCGTCGTCGAGGTTGCCTTTGCTCGGGTCCGGCTCGAACTGCACGATGGCGCAGGACGGCAACGGCCGCATCGCCAACGGATAGAGTTGTTCGAGCAACGCATCGCTGAACTCGGCGTAGTCGTCATCCAGGCGCCGTTGCAGGCGTGCGGCGAGCAGTGCAAAACCTTCCAGCAAACGCTCAACGTGGGGATCGGGGCATTCGCCCGGGGACAGTTCCAGGCGCCGCGCGACTTTTGGATAGCGTTCGGCAAACTGGCTGCCAGCGTGACGCAGCCAGGTCAGTTCGCGTTGGTAGTAGTCGAGCAGTTGCGGGTCAATCGAGTCGCTCATGGCGCACCTCCAGCCCCTCGCCGCCGGGCTCGATGACAAACGCCACCGGCCAGTGCTGCTGGCCGCTGCGCAACTCGCCGAGCAAGCGAATGCTCATTCGCTGCGGATGTTCGGGTAACGGATTGACCTGAACTTCGCCCAACAGCAGGCGCGGTTCAAAATGACTGATGGCTTCGCGGATGTCTCGCGCCAGCTTGCGCCGATCATCGCTGCGCTGCTGTTGCAAGGCGCTCCAGTCGGCGATGCCGTAGTCGATCACACTCGCTGGCGTGGTCCGTGTGAGTGGGCCACGGCGGGTGTTGAACAGGCGCCCGAGCTCGGCGTGCACCGAGTCGAGCAAGTCCTGCCGATCGAATGCGCGCGGGTTCTCGGCCTCGCTGGACGCGAGGCGTTCGAACAGCGGTGCGCGCATGCCGGTGCCTGCCATGGCCAGGACGCCGGGTTAGCTGACAAGCTTGTTGGCGGCCATGTCCCAGGTCGACGCAGCGGTGCCTTCCTTGGTGCCGTCGTCTTTCTGCGCGGTGAGTTCCCATTTGATCTTGGTGAAGTTCAGCGACACGGTTTCCACCGGTTTGCCACCGGTGCCGCCGCTGACGCTGACGTTGGACAGCACCACGTTGGTGAGGGTGTAGACGATGAAGGGCATCAACTGCCCGCTGCCCTCGGCGGCGTTGCGGCCGATGGTGATGACCGCTTCGGGGATCGGTTTGCCGGCGCAGCAGTACTCGTTGAGCGAGGGTGTCGAGCTGTCGACGAACTTGGTAACCGTGAATTCACCGATATGCGGTTTGCCGGAGGTGCGCTCCGAGTTGCTGACGTCGTTGGTGACTTGCATTGCCACATTGTGGCTGTAGGACATGACTTCGATCTTGTCCGCAAAACCTTCGAGCAGGCTGTCGCCTTTGATGTCGCCGCCGAGGTCGAGAATGATTGCATCCATCGCTTGAAACTCCTGAAGAAATTCACATTAGGCAAATGGGCTGAACACGGAACCCGTGGCGAGGGGATAAATCCTCTCGCCATCAGGGTTTTCTCTGGAGCTTTAAGCGGCAACCGGCGGCGGCAACGTCGCCACCAGACGGATCGACGCGGTCAACTCTTCCAGCTGGAAGTGCGGCCGCAGGAACACCGTCGCCCGGTAGGCGCCAGGCTTGCCGGCGACTTCGGTGACGTCCACCCGCGCTTCACGCAACGGGTACTGCGCCTTGATTTCCTGTGGCGCGTTGTCGTTGATCAGCACGTAGTCGGCGATCCAGTTGTTGAGGTAGGTCTGCACGTTGTCGCGGGTCATGAAACTGCCGACCTTGTCGCGCATGATCACCTTCAGGTAATGGGCGAAACGTGACGCAGCGAGCACGTAGGGCAGCATCGCCGAGATCCGCGCGTTGGCATTGGCCTCGTTGGTGTTGTAGACCTTGGATTTGTTGGTGGTCTGGCCACCGAAGAACACCGCCACATCGCTGTTTTTCTTGTGGCACAGGGCGATGAAACCGAGGTCGTTAAGCTCTTTCTCGCGACGATCGGTGATCGCCACTTCGGTCGGGCATTTCAGCGACAGATCGCCGGAGCTGGTGCGGAACGTATGCGCTGGCAGACCTTCCACCGCGCCGCCGCCTTCAGCGCCACGAATCGCCGCGCACCAGCCGTACTTGGCGAACGCTTCGGTGATGCGTTGCGACAGCGCCCACGCGGCATTGCCCCACAGGTATTTGCTGTGGTCGGTGCCGTTGACGTCTTCGACGTAGTTGATGCCTTCCACTGGCGAGGTGTCCGGGCCGTAGGGCAGGCGCAGGAGGAAATGCGGCAGCACCAGAGACACGTAACGCGAATCCTCGCTCTCGCGGAACGAGCGCCACTTGATCAGTTCCTGGCTCTCGAACACCTTTGACAGATCACGCGGCACGGCCAGTTCGGTGAAGCTGTTCATGTCGAACAGGCGCGGGCTGGCGGCGGCAATGAACGGTGCATGCGCAGCGGCGGCAACGTTCGACAGCTTCTCCAGCAGGCCAATGTCCTGCGGGTGGCGGCCGAAGGTGTAATCACCGACCAGCAAGCTGAAGGGATGGCCACCGAAGGTGCCGTATTCCTCTTCGTAGATCTTCTTGAACAGCGCGCTCTGGTCGAATTCGACGGCTTTTTCCAGGTCGTTCTGCAACTCTTTCTGCGTGACGTTGAGCAGGCGCAATTTCAGCCGGGTGCTGGTTTCGGTGTTCTGCACCAGCAGGTGCAGACCACGCCACGAGGCTTCGAGTTTTTGCAGATCGGGGTGGTGCAGCACCTCGTTGAGCTGGGCGCTGATCAACTCGTCGATCTGGCTGATACGGTCGTTGATCATCGCCACGGTGTCCTTGTCGATGGCCATGCCTTCGTCAAGCACCTGGGTGGCGAATTCCGCGAGCATGTCGCGGGCGTAATCCTGCTGACTGTCATCGTGGGCCATGCGGCCGTCGAGAATGATCTGGTCGAGCAGGGAAAGTGTCTCGGTCGTACTGTCGCTGGCTTGTTTCTGAGCTGAAGCGGGCATGGCGAATTCTCCCCTCGATTAAGTGGACGATCAGGCTTGCGGTTCGGCCGGGGCCTCGGCATCAGCTGCCGGGGTAGCGGTGTCTGGGCGGGCCGATTTGATTTCCTGCAGGCCTTCGGTGTTGGCGATGACGTCGCGCAACAGCTTGTCCAGGTCATCGTTGCCGTCGAGTTTGGTCAGCAGATCGCGCAGGCGCTGGCGGGCCTCGAAAAGGCGCCGCAGCGGCGTGACTTGCTCCACCACCTTGACCGGGTCGAAGTCGTCGATGTGTCTGAAATTGAGTTCGATGTTGAGCTTGCTGTCGTCGCCGCTGAGGGTGTTGTTGACCTGCAACGTAGCGCGCGGACCGATCGAGGCGAGTACGTCGTTGAAATTGTCGCGGTCGATTTCGGTAAAGCGCCGCTCAGTCAGTTTTGCCAAAGGTTCAAGTGGCTTGCCCGACAGATCGGCGAGAATCCCGACCACCAGTGGCAGTTCCTTTTTCTCGATGGCATTGCCGATTTCGACGTCGTAGGTGATTTGCACTCGGGGCGGGCGCACCCGGTCGAGCTTGTGCTGAGTACTTTCTGCCATGTCGGCGGACTCCGATGCGATGAGCGGGCGCAATGCATCGGGGAGGCCCGTTCATCGCTTTCCCTTGCTGGACCGTAGGTTAGAAAGGGAGGCAGATGACCTGTCGTTCCTTTGACAAACCTTCTTGATTCGGCTGTAGGAACCGAACTACCCAAGACGCTAGAACAGGTCTATAAAAATGCAAGCAAAAACATTTTTGGACAGGTTCGAGAAAAGGAAAATTCATTTTGCGTAGACGACTTTTTCTAACACTGCTGTTGGCGTCCCTGGCCGGTTGCTCACTCTTCGGGCCGAAGGTCGACCTCGACAGCCTGACCCTCGACGTCGCGCCCAAAGCCAACGACGACACGCCGATTGCCGTGGACTTCATTGCGGTCGCCGACCCCGACCTGCTCAAGCAATTGTCGGGCATCAGTGCCAGCCAGTGGTTCGCCGGGCGCGAACAGTACCAGCGCGACTATCGTCAGTTGATGAGCGTGTGGGGACTGGAGCTGGTGCCGGGGCAATTCATCGACCGCCAACCCTTCCCGTTGGGGGGCAAGAAGGCCGCTGGACTTTTGGTCTTCGCCAGCTATACCACACCCGGAGCACACCGCTTGCGCCTCGACGATCAGAGTGAGGCGTGGCTGAAATTCGACAGCCGCGAGATGAGCCTGGTCAACGCCGAACACTGACACACCACCGCTGCCGCCGGATTGCGGCCTTGTCGAAGGGAGTCGTATGAGTCTGCTACCTGACGCGGTTTGCTGGCACGAAGGCATGCAATTGCTGCCGCAGCATTTTCAGTTGCAAGGGCTGCGGGCCGAAGCGCTCGGTGCGCATCTGGCGCAAGCCTGCAACCCGTGGTTCTGGGGTGTCAGCCACATGGAGTTCGATCCCTCGGCGCTGAGCGCTGGCGTGGTGCGCGTATTGTCGCTGCAAGGGACGATGCCCGACGGCCTGCCGGTGGATTTGCAGGCCGGGATCGGGCCGGCACTGGAACTGGATGTGAGTGCGGCGATCGATGCCACCGACGATGCCACTGTCACCGTGTACCTGGCGATCAGCCCGATGTGGCGTGCCGGGCAGTTGCTGCCGCTCAAGGGCCGCTTGCAATCGGTGGTGGGTGACGCATTGCCGGATCTCACCAGTGGTGAATTTCCTGAGTCGATCACCGTGTGGCGACCTAATCCACGCCTGTGCACGCAACTGAACAAAGCCGATTCGATCTGCCTGCCGTTGCTGAAAATCCGCAAGGAGGGCGGCGGCTTCTTGCCGCTGACTTACACCGCGCCAACACCGCTGCTGCTGCCGGAGTCTGCGCTGGGGCGACGCATCGCCGGCCTCTGCGCGCGGGCGCGGGAGAAGTTCCTGTTTCTCGGCGGCCGTTTGCGCCAGGCGCAACAGGCTGGCAATCAGGACGACGCGCTGGAAATCCGCCGGCAGTTGACCGCGTTGTGGGCACGCCTGCCGGAAGTCGAAGGCGCGCTGAGCAGTCGCGTTGCTCATCCGCAGTCTCTGTATGTGCACCTGCTCGGCCTGGCTGGCGCCTGGGCGGCGCTCGATCCGCTGGCCGGTGTACCAGCGTTTGCACCGCTGGATTTTCTCGAGTTGCAGCGCGGTTATGACGTGGTGCTGCAATGGCTGGAAACCACCCTCGAACTGATCCGCGCCGGCTACCGCAGCCTGCCGTTCGAGCGCGGTGAGCACAGCTTTTCCATCCAACTGCCGGACGAGCAGCCGAGTCAGCGGCTGGTGATCGGTCTGCGCATGCCCAACGGTGCCAGCGAACAAGCGGCAATTGACTGGTTACGTGGCGCGATCATCGCCTCGGCGCCGCACATTGCGCTGCTCAGTCGTCAACGCATGAGCGGTTTGCCGCACCAGGTCATGAGCCGCAGCGAACAGGTGGCCTACAGCGTCGGCGAGGACACGCGGTTGTTTGTGATCACGGCCGAAGGCACGTGGTTCGACGCGCAACTGCCGCTGGTCATTGCGGCACCGGCGGCGAAGCTGACCAGCAGTCCGTGGCAAGTGGTGCTGTTTGTCGCCCAGAACAGTGAAAGTGCCTGATCACACAAGGAACGCCGTATGTCGCAAGGAAGTGCCGCAAGCCTTGGGTTGCAGGACGCACCGTTGAGCAGCGCGTTCCGCCAGACGTGGCAGCAATGGCAACAGGACTGGGTGCAATTGCCCAAGGATAGCGAGGACGAAGCAGCGCTGGTGGACACCGTGGTCGAATTGTCCACGCAAGCGTCGCAGCGGTTGTGGCGCACCGCTTATTCGCGGGTCGGTGATTCGGCGACCGATCAGGTCAAGGCGCTGGTCTATGCGTTCGTCGCGCTGGTCGACGAAACCCTGCTGTTCACGCCATGGCCCGGGCAGTCGGCGTGGCAGGACAAACCTTTGGAGTCGCGTCTGTATTCCAGTCGTCAGGCCGGCGAACAAGTGCCGTCGGCGATTCAGACATTGCTCGACGAACAGCAACCGACCAGCCGCGATCTGGCCAACGTGTATCTGCAGTGCCTGATCCTTGGTTTCCATGGGCGTTTGCGGGGCGAACACAGTCAGGCGCAACTGGAGAAATGGCGGCTGGCGCTGTACACCTTTGCCTGGCAGGACGAGGCCAGCTATGCCGATGTCAGTCAGCGTCTGGCGCAGCCGTCGCTGACCACGCCATTGCAACTGCCGGTGCGCACGGCGCTGCCGGACGGCTTTCGCCTGGCACTGGGGATTCTGGCGATGGTTTTGTTACTGACCGGGCTTGGCCAGTTCCTCTGGCGGGACATTCGTTCGGAGCTGGACCCGGTGCTGCAGATCATCGACTCGGTGGCGCCAGCGGAGCAAGACTCATGAGTACCCTGACGATAGTCGCGTGGGTGGTCGCTCTGCTGGTGGTTGTGGTGATCATCGCCGTGGCGGTGTGGTGGCTGCGCACCCAGAGTGGCGCAGCGATCCGCAGTTTCTACGCAGCCGTGCGGCAAATGGAGCAGGAGCAGGGCAGTCACGATCGCTATCAGATGCCCTGGCTGCTGATGCTCGGCGACGAAACCCAGGGCACGCAACTGGTCAGTGAATGGCGTCTGCAACCGACCGACAAACCGGCGTGGTTCGGCCGCTGGTGGTCGGACCCGGAAGGCGCTGTGCTGGTGGTGCCGCAGGCATTGTTTCTGCCCGACGACGGTATGCATTTGCAGCGTGGCGGCTGGTGGCGTTTGCTCGGTTTGATCTTGCGGATGCGCAGCAAGCGGCCGCTGGACGGGGTGGTCTGGCTGGTGCCGGTCAGTCGCCTGAGTAATCTCGAACAGGCTGCGAGCCTCGGTCTGGCCGCGCGCCGGCGCTTCATCGATCTGCTGCAACGTTTTGGCTTGAGTGTGCCGGTGTACGTGGTCGTCACTGGACTTGAAGAACTGCCGGGGTTCCAGGAGTTGATCAGCGCGCTGCCCGACGAGGCCCGCGAACGAACCCTTGGCTGGTCGTCGCCTTATTCGCGCGATGCGGTTTGGCAAGGGCAATGGAGCGATCAGGCGCTTGATCGCATCCATCGCGCTGTGGCGGAAGCCATCATCGAAATCGGCACCTTGTCCGGCCAGTTGAGCGCCGATCTGTACGCCTTGCCGGAGCGTCTGGAAACCTTGCGACGCGGTTTGCAGAGTGTTCTGGAACCGGTGTTTCAAGGCAACGCTCAGGGTGAGGCGCCGTGTTTTCGCGGTGTCTATTTCAGCGCCAGTCAGGCCTCGGAGGATGCCAAGGACGGATTCTCCGCCGACGACAGCGGCTTGCAGCAAAGCGTGTTCGTGCGCCAGTTGTGGCGCCAGCGCCTGGTCGGCGAGCGCGGGCTGGCGCAAGGCGTGCCGCGTCTGCTGCGTTTGCGTCAGCGCTGGCAGCGGCTGACGGCCGGCGTAGCGCTGGTGATCGGGGTTATCTGGGCCGTGGCGATGCTTTGGGTCTGGCACGTGTCGGTCAAGGATGCCCACGAACTGGCGCGGCAGATGCAAGGCGCGCAAAAGGGCTACGTGGCGATCAGCGATGAGGCGCAACGAGTCGACTCGACCCGGCGTAACGTGCAGACATTCTGGCGCGTGCTGGAGCGTGCGCCGCACTGGAACTATGTTTCTCTGGTGTTTCCGACGTCGTGGTTTTCCTCGCTCGACAATCAGCTTGAGCAGCAAGTCTTGCAATCCACCCAGCGCCACATCATGGTGCCGCTGCATGATCTGTTGAGCGCGCAACTGGCGCAGATCAAAGCGATCCGCAGCACCGATCGGCGCAGCAGCGTCGAAAGCGACGACCCGGCGCAGTGGCAGAACTATCTGAAGGCGAACGATCTGGTGGATCGGGCCTTGCGTCTGGAACAGCAGAACCAGTTGTTCAATCAAGTGCAGAACAACCCGCGCGCGCCGCTGGACGACCTGGTGCAACTGAGCAACAACGCGCTGTCGCTGAACCTCAACACGGGCACCTTGCCCTACGCGGCGTTCTACAATCGGCTGCTCGTGGCCGGGGAAGACGGCAGCTTGCAGGCGCTTGATCTGAGCGTCGACCGGCCGCAGATCGTCAGCAATTTTTCCGGACTGATGCAGCGCTGGCTGGATCAGTATTTTCTCGCCGACAACTTTGTCAGCAAGGCTGGCTACCTCAAATTGCATCTGGATCAATTGCAAGCCGGCAGCGGCAACAGCCTGCGGGAGCTGGAAGACCTGACCGCGCTGGTCGACGATCTGCAAGCAGCGATCGCCCTGACCAATTCGACGTGGAGTCGCGGCAAAGGCCAGGAATTGGTGCCGGGTTATGGTGACTTCCTCGCCAAAGTGGGCAAGAGCACATTGTTGGGCGCGCAAGTCCAACAAGACCTCGACACGCAAGCGTCACGCTTGCAGCAGAGTTTCCGCGATCAATGGATCGCCCAGATCGGTTCGCGGGACAACCTGCTGGTGCAGCAAGTCAGCGGGCAGCTGGCCTTGCAGGAACAAGTGATCAAGCTGGATAACGCGATACAGGCGCTGTTCAAGCGTGACTTCGTTTCGGTCGCCCTGCGTGCCAGCGAAGACAACGTCAATATGCAAGGCCAGACCGTGGACGGCGATGACCTCAATGAGTCGCTGAAGTATTTCGCCGACTACAACAGCTACATCGCCGAAGAACTGCCACGCATTCCACCGGACTATCGCGTTGCAGTGCTCAAAGCCGCCGAGCGTGCCGCCGCCCAGGCAATGTGGTTGAGCCTCAAGGATCACAACGATCAGGCGCACCCTTACGCTGTGTTCAATGTGCAGGCCGAGCAAGCCATGGCCCTGCAGAAAGCCTTTGTCGAGGTGCACCGCGCGGATCTCTCCACGCGCCTGCAAGCGGCGCTCAATCGCCGCGCGATGGCGCAGATTACCGGGGGGATCGAGGAAATCACCGCGCAACCGCTGTTCGGTGGCCGTGCCGAAATCAGCCAGTGGGACGGTTCGAAAAACCTCGGCTTGCAATTGTTCGGCGCCAGCGATGTGCAGGATCTGAAGCTGAGCCTCAAGCAGCAGTTCAACACCATGCTCGGCATCACTGAGCGGCGCACGTCTTCGTTACAGTGGTTGACGACGCAGCAAGCCAACCTCTCGGCACTGGATTACGAACGCGTGACGCAGTTCAGCGCACTGAACGATGAACTGCGTAAATACAAGGAAGCCAATCCGGCCAGTTCGCCGGCGCAGATCGAGCAACTGGTCAGCCGTGATTTCATCGAAATGGACGTCAACTCCTGCCTGCAAATGTTGCAGACCGCCAACGTCGCCGGCGGACGCGGCACGTTGGCGATGCGCGCGGTGGAGCTGCAACAGGAAGCCATGCAGCGTTGCCAGCAGTTGCAAGTGCAACAGGCGGCAGCCGCGTGGAATGAGCTGGCCAACTACTTCAATCAATACCTCGCTGACCGGTTTCCATTCGCCAACGGCGTGCAGATGCCGGATGCCGAGCCGGCGCGGGTTCAGTATTTGCTGGAATTGATCGACAAGCGCTTACCGGTCGCCCAGGCCGGACTGGCCACGAATCAGACGCCGGAGCGCGTGGCCGCCGCAGACTTTCTCAATCGTTTGAAGCAGGCCAGCACCTGGCTGACGCCGCTGTTCGTACGCGACAAGAGCGGCATCCTCGGCGTCGAGCTCGACGTGCGCTGGCGCACCGATCGCGATAATGAGCAGGGTGCCGATCAAGTGATTGCCTGGGGTTTGCTCGCCGGCAATCAGCAGATCAACTACCCGGTCGCGGCCGAGCAGCCGAGTCTGCGCTGGATGGTCGGTCAACCCATCCGCCTGACCCTGCGCTGGGCGCGCAACGGCAAGGAACGCCCGGTCAACGACCCGCTGCAACCGAATCTGGTGGTGCGCGATCTGGAGGCCGGTTGGGAGTATGGCGGGCCATGGTCGCTGCTGCGGATGATGCGTGCGCACTTTTCGGTGCAGCGTCAGCCGAGCATGGATTACACCGACTTCCCGCTGACACTGCGCCTGCCAGTGACCGCCTCGACCGACAGCGTCACCAGCGAATTCACCCGCATGTTTGTGCGCTTGTCATTGATGAGCCAAGGATCGAAATTGCCGCTGTCGATTGCACCGTTGCCCACCCGTGCACCGCGCTCACCGTTTCAGGTGACCGGCAGCACCGCCGCCCTTGAATCGCAGAAGGAAGACCTGTGAGCCTGCCATCGACCGCTGTGCCAGACCTGATTGACCAACTGCTCGCGCCGATCAGCGCGGATGCGCCGTGCGGCGTCGATTTGCGTTATGAGCGTGAATTCGATCAGTTGCGCGACTTGCGCCGCGAGGATGATGCCAGCCTGCCGACCGGGGTCTGGCAGTCGACACTGAAGCGGGCGAACTGGCCGGAGGTCGAGAAGCTCACCACTGCTTTATTGCTCGAACGCAGCAAGGACTTGATGCTCAGCGCCTGGCTCGGCGAAGCGTGGCTGCACCTGCAAGCACTGGACGGTTTGCCCGGCAGCCTGGCGCTGATCGCCGGTTTGTGTGAGCGCTTCCCCGAGCATTTGCATCCGCAAGCCGAGGAGGGCGATCAGTCGTGGCGCGTGATTCCGCTGGAATGGCTGGTGCGTCGCTACAGTGAAGTGTTGCTCACTCGCGTGCCGCTGTTCGGCACGCGCAACAGCGATTTTGAAGCCTATACCCTGGAAGTCTGGCGACGTTTGCAGATTCAACAAGTGCAGGTCAACGACAGCAAGAATGCCAAAAGCTCGGCAGAAACTGCACGCAATGAACAGAAAAAACTCAGCGACCAGATTCGCGCCACACCGCTGGCGTTCTGGTTGCGCACCCAAGGCAACCTGCTGCTGAGCCTGCAACACCTGCAACGGCTCGACAGCTGGAGCGATGCTTATCTGGGTGAGCAAGGCCCTGGATTGCGCCCCTTGCAGGACATCATTCAAGCGCTGCTGAAGCTGGTTCAGGAGTTTATCGCCATGCACCCACAACAACCGGCGCCGCCGGCACCCGTGGTCGAAGCCCCCGTCGCCATGCCACAGCCTGAAGAGCCAGCGCCGGTTGCCCAGGTATTTCGCGAACCGGCCAACCGCGAGGAAGCGTATCGGCAATTGTTGCTGATCGCTGAATACCTGGCCCGCACGGAACCTCACAGTCCCGTGCCCTATCTGATCCGTCGCGGCGTCGAGTGGGGTAATAAACCGCTGAGCGAGTTGCTGGGTGAGTTGATCAGCGCCGATGCTGAATCACGGCGCCTGTGGACGTTGCTCGGCGTGCTCTAGTGCACGCGCTGGTTGCTGAGTTTCGGTGGCAGCGCAATGGGCGTCAGTACCGGCTCGCCGGAGAAGAACGCCACGAGGTTTTTGCCTACCAATTCGACCGTGCCTTGCGTCGCTTCCGGTGACAGGCCGGCGACGTGTGGCGTCAGCAGCACGTTGCTCAGGGTTTTCAGCGCATCCGGCACTTGCGGTTCGTGGTCGAACACATCGAGTGCGGCGCCGGCGATTTTGCGCTGTTCGAGGGCAGTGATCAGATCCGCCGTAGCGATGACGCTGGCGCGGGCAATGTTGACGATGAAGCCTTTCGGCCCGAGTGCATCGAGCACCGCGCGGGTGACCAGATGTTGGGTGCCAATGCCGCCGGGCGTGGCGACAATCAGAAAGTCCGAAGCCCGGGCCAGTTCGGTCGGTGTCGAGCAGAACGCATAAGGCACATCGCTGCGCACCTGGCGGCTGTGATAGCTGATTTCCATGTCGAAGCCGAGGTTCGCGCGTTTGGCGATCGCCAACCCGACGGCGCCCAGCCCGAGGATCCCCATGCGTTTGCCAGCCAGCGACGGGCGCATGATCTTTGGCCATTCACCCCGGCGTACTGCGGCATCACAACGCGGGATATCCCGGACCAGTGCCAACAACATCGCCATTGCATGGTCAGCCACCGACGAGGCGTTGACCCCGGCGCCGTTGGTGACGGTAATGCCACGGTTGCTGGCGGCCTGCAGATCGACCTGTTCGTAGCCGGCGCCGATGACGGTAATGATCTTCAACGCGGGCAGGGCGGCGATCTCTTCGGCCGTCAGGCCCAGCGGACCCCGGGTCAGCACCGCATCGATGCGGCTGCCTTGGGAGGCAATGGCGTGCGCACGTTCGGCGGGCGTGGGGGCGAGAATCAGGTGAAAGCCCTGATGTTCGAGAATCGGCAAGTAGTCATTGATGGTTTCAACCAGTACCAGAACGGTTGCGGGCATTGCGCGGCTCCTGTGAACGTCGGCGGGTTGGTCGCGAAAGTCGTTTCAGAGTGCTGAATCCGCAGCGACTTGGCAATCGTTGTCATTCGCGCAGTGGTGCTTTGATTCTGGACGGCTTCGGACAAGAAGCAAGGCTGGCAGCACACCGGTGATCCGGTGTGCTGCCGGCATCATTGAGCCGCTTGGGCTTTGGCTTGCTCAGCCATCGCGATCGGCTTGATATCGTAGGTCGGATAGAACTCGGTGCGGTAACTGCCCCATGCGGTGTTTTCCAGCGCAAGGTTCACTTCCGCCAGACGCGAGACAGGAAAGCGCACGGTCACGACCTGGCCGATACCCATCATGATGTTCCAGCTCACCACCTCGACCCCGGCCGGAGGAAAGGTTTTATGGAACCCCTGTTGTGCGAGCTGGGCCTTGAGTTCACTTAACGGTCGGGTTTGATCATGTTTCAGAAACACGGTCAGCATCATCGCGTTGTCGGCCGTGGCGACGGCATCTTTTGCGGGTTGGGTAGCGGCTTGCGCGCTGACCCCGGCGCAATAGACGGAAGAAATCAGTAACGACGACATCAGCAGGGTTTTAAGTGACTTTTGCATATCGTACTCCTGGTTTTATTGTTTGATGGCGGACTTGGTTTCTATCGTTCCGGTATAGGGCGCGTGAACGACATGAATGCGTACGAGAGGGTTGTTGTCGACCATGTCGCGGGGTACTTCCCGAGAATACGTGAATTCAAGTTTGTTCAATGTTTCCAGACGCCTGACAACTGTTTTGGTCGGGCCGATATCGGGTACAAGAATGTGCTGTTGCTGATCTCCGGTGACAAAGAAATAACCGCCACCACCGTTGTTGTATTTTGACTCGCCTGTCTCGGTGTAAAAGAACTCATATCGATTGCGCTCGGGATCCCACGTCGATATGCCAACGACACCAGGGTACTTCGCTTTGACGTCGGTTTCAGGGGCGCCGTCGACATAGACCTTGGTCGTCAGCCATCGCGGCGAGGAGGCCAGCTCGCGGACGTCGGCATTGGCGCTGGTGAGCGGGACGAGCAACGCGGCCAACAACAGGCCGGTCATCATGTACTTTTGCATGTTGTGTCCTCTTGATTGCACTTTAAATGTCAGTCGTTGAATTCAGGGCGATAAAAATATAGACCTGCTGCGGAATATTGTTCAATGGCTGGGTAGTTGCTTGTAACAAATGGCTGGTATTCGATTTTAAGTAATGTTTTGTTGCGAGTTTTTTGGCTGCTTAAGTTGTAGGAACATTCTGAAGGGTTGGTGGCTGATTGACTTGTTTGTTGGCGTTTCCGGTAGTTAATGTCGCTGGCCCCCTTAATTGATTACACAACGCTGTAGGACAAGGAATGGCGTAACAAATGTCTGGTTGACGCAACCGTAGCAAGTCAAGTTGCGTCAATTTCAGCGAGGACTTCCTCAGAACGTCACTTCATCGCTGTCGACTAATCGTGCGAAGGCGGCACCGAGGGTGGCGTTGTGATGTTTGATGATCGCTTCGGCGGATAGCGCGGCAGTGTCCATGCAAGTGTGGGCGTCAGCGACCAGCAATGGTCTGAAGCCAAGATCGGCAGCGCTGCGACAGGTGCTGTCGATGCAGAACTGGCTTTTCATGCCGACCACATAGAGCTCTTCTACCTGTGCGGCCTGGAGTTGCCGCGCAAGGTCAGTGCCATGGAAAGCATTGGGTCGGGATTTATCGAAGAGGGTGTCGATTTCAGCGTCCAGCTCAAGCGCTGGCAGTAATTGCCAGAAAGGACTGCCAGCGGCAATCGGGGAGCCGTCCGGGCCAGTGTGGCGCGCGGCGAAGATCGGTACTTGATTCCTGCGGGCCTGAGCGACCAGGCGCTGGATGTTGGCCAGAACCCGTTCGCCTTGGTAGGGATTTTCCGGTCCGTGGAACAGACCGCCCTGCATATCGATGATCAACAGTGCTGCGGGCATGGTGTTTCTCCTTGGGGGCTGCAGATGCCGCACGGACGGGAGAAACAACAAGGCCCCGTCCATTGCTGGCGGGGCCTTGGGTTTGCTGCGCTGGATTTACCTCAGACAGAAACACCACGACCCGCCGGTGGCGGTCGTGGTGGTACGGGTGAGTTGCAGCGCGCGAATGTTCATGGGCCGATCATGCTGACGCTGATACCGGGCTGTCAATGAGCGGATCAAGTGACGTACTGCGCGACGCCATTGCCGAATGACCAGTTCTCTTTTTTTACCTCGACCAGATTGATGAAGACGTCTTCCAGGCGCACCGCCAGTTGGGTGTGCAGGCTTTCGGCGATGGTTTTGAACAGCAACTGTTTTTTCTCTATCGAGCGCCCTTCGCTGATGGTGATCTGAATGAACACCACGCCGTCGCTGCGCTGGATTCCCAGATACTGCGGGTCATAGACGAAATGCTGGCTGTCGTGCTCGGTGAGGATCTGAAAGTTGTCGTGCTCCGGCACATCGATACAACTGCGCAGGGCGGAATAAATCTGCTCGCCGATGCGTTTGGCGAACGTGGGGTCGGGGTTTTGTTTGATGTCGATGCGAACGAGGGGCATGGGCAGAGACTCTGGGGGAGGGGACTCATTCACGCTAGAACATATCAACCAAATTGAAAGTGTGGGGTGATGACCTCGTTGTTGTTTTTGTATGAGGCTACCTACGAAACTCGCGGATTTTACCTACGCATTTGGCAGAGCCATCTGCTATCGGGCAGACGGTTAACGCGAAATCATGGGGCAGCAATGGGAGGTGGTCCAGGATGGAAAAACTTCCCGAGCGTTAACTGTCAGCAGCCAAGGAAGGTTCATGCATCTGGATGACCACAAAAATGTGGAACTCGAAAGGCTACAAACGGAAACCCAAAAGCTCGGCGCGGAGAGGCGCAAGCTTTTGGCGGAGGAAGCAAAACTGAAACTTGAGACTTTCTTGTATCCCCTTGTGGTGGGGGCTGGGGCATTAACTGCAATTGCCACCGCCGTTGGGCTTTATTTGAAGCTGTAAGAGAGCGCAGCAGGTTGCAGTTGCGCATGCGTGTTGATTCAGAGCACCAAAAAAAGGGAAGGGGGCAGTATGAGCACAGAGGAAAGCAGAGCCAGGATAAACCGACTGTATCAAGAGGAGTTTGAGTTCAGAGAAGCCATGAAGCCCTTTCGCAAAGCCGAAAGGCGTGAAACGGTTTTGCTGTTTAGCCTTGGAATGTTGATGGGCGCGGTGGGGATCGCTTTCGTGATGGTGTTGGCTCGAACCATCTGAATACCCTTGCATGTGCCTGTTAACGACATCACGAATACCTGTTTGCGACAGATAATTTCCCGAAAACGACGCCAAACGGATCTGCTCCGCACAGCCATTCCTCAGCTAAGTCTTTGCTTCTGCTCATTTATCGCGGAGAATCGCGCCCCTGTTTCGGCCGGAGCATGTCTGTCGGTTTTTTCCGACGCGTCCTGACCGAGTGGCAAGTGACCGGAATGCGGAGATCCGACCGGATGAATGATCAGGCCAATAGCGTCGAAGAGCGCTTTGATGCAGCAGCACCCGCTGAACTTTCGAGCTGGAATCGCCAGGACACCACCTGGATGTTGGGACTGTTTGGGACGGCCATCGGTGCCGGCACCCTGTTTTTGCCGATCAACGCAGGTCTGGGTGGCTTCTGGCCGCTGGTGATCCTTGCGCTGCTGGCCTTCCCGATGACGTTCTACGCGCACCGTGGCCTGACCCGCTTCGTGCTGTCCGGTCGCGAAGGCGCCGACATCACGGAAGTGGTGGAGCAGCATTTCGGCATCAAGGCCGGCGCGCTGATCACCTTGCTGTACTTCTTCGCGATCTTCCCGATCCTGCTGATCTACAGTGTCGGCCTGACCAATACAGTCGCCAGTTTCCTCGAACATCAACTGCACATCACGCCACCGCCGCGCGCGCTGCTGTCGTTCGTGCTGATTCTCGGCTTGCTGGCGGTGGTGCGGTGCGGTGAGCAGGCGATCGTCAAGGCGATGAGCCTGATGGTTTACCCGTTTATCGTCGCGTTGCTGTTTCTTGGGGTGTACCTGATTCCGCACTGGAACGGCGGCATCCTCGCCACCGCTTCGCACGTGCCGGCACCGTCGGCGCTGCTGCACACGCTGTGGCTGGCGATTCCGGTAATGGTGTTCTCGTTCAATCACTCGCCGATCATTTCCGCGTTTGCAGTGGATCAGAAGCGTCAGTACGGCGTGCATGCCGATGAGCGCAGCTCGCAGATCCTGTTCCGCGCCCATGCGTTGATGGTGCTGATGGTGCTGTTCTTCGTCTTCAGTTGCGTACTGACGTTGTCGCCGGAGCAATTGGCGGAAGCCAAAGAGCAGAATCTGTCGATCCTGTCGTACCTGGCCAACCACTTCAACAATCCGACCATTGAATTTGCGGCGCCGCTGATTGCGTTCGTAGCGATCTCCAAATCGTTCCTCGGTCACTACATCGGCGCCAGTGAAGGCCTGAAAGGCTTGATCGTGAAGAGCGGCAAGCGTCCGGGCGCCAAGGCGCTGGATCGCATTGTGGCGGCGTTCATGCTGGTGATCTGCTGGATCATCGCGACCCTTAACCCGAGCATTCTGGGCATGATCGAGACCATTGGTGGTCCTGTGATCGCGGCCATTCTGTTCCTGATGCCAATGTACGCCATCCGCAAAGTGCCAGCGATGGCGCGTTATCGTGGTCAGGCGTCCAACGTGTTTGTCACGGCTGTAGGTCTGGTAGCGATTTCGGCACTGGTGTACAAGTTGACGATGTAAACCTGGTTCCATCAATAAAACCGCTGTGCCTGCCCAGGCACAGCGGTTTTTTTTGCCCGGGAGCCGAGCTTGCACGCGAAAGCGCTGAGTCATTGGCAATGACGCCATCGCTGGCTTGCCAGCGATGAGGCCCGAACAGGCAACCGTCATTCTGCAGGCATAAAAAAACGCCGCTCATCTCACGATGGGCGGCGTTTTTCATTGCGTTGTTACGTTAGGCTTGAACGACCGGGATGTTGGCGTTCGCAGCAGCTTCACGGAACTCGGCGATCTGGTCGAAGGACAGGTAGCGGTAGATATCGGCCGCCATGCTGTCGATCTTGCCAGCGTATTCCATGTACTCCTCGACGGTCGGCAGGCGACCCAGGATCGAAGCAACGGACGCCAGCTCAGCCGAAGCCAGGTAGACGTTCGCGCCGTCGCCCAGACGGTTCGGGAAGTTACGGGTCGACGTCGACACCACGGTGCTGTTCGGCTCAACGCGTGCCTGGTTACCCATGCACAGCGAGCAGCCTGGCATTTCCATGCGTGCGCCTGCCTTGCCGTAGATGCCGTAGTAGCCTTCTTCGGTCAGTTGGTGAGCGTCCATCTTGGTCGGCGGCGACAGCCACAGACGGGTTGGCAGCTGACCCTTGACCTGATCCAGCAGTTTACCGGCAGCGCGGAAGTGACCGATGTTGGTCATGCACGAACCGATGAACACTTCGTCGATCTTCTCGCCAGCAACGCTGGACAGCAGACGGGCGTCGTCCGGATCGTTCGGCGCGCACAGTACCGGCTCGCTGATGTCGGCCAGATCGATTTCGATGACTTCGGCGTATTCGGCGTCGGCATCGGCTTCCATCAGTTCCGGGTTGGCCACCCAGGCTTCCATCGCTTGAGCACGACGTTCCAGGGTACGCGCATCGCCGTAGCCTTCGCCGATCATCCAGCGCAGCAGGGTGATGTTGGAGTTCAGGTACTCGGTGATCGACTCTTTCGACAGCTTGATGGTGCAACCGGCAGCCGAACGTTCGGCCGAGGCGTCGGACAGTTCGAACGCCTGCTCCAAGGTCAGACCTTCCAGACCTTCGATTTCCAGGATGCGGCCGGAGAAGGCGTTTTTCTTGCCTTTCTTCTCGACGGTCAGCAGACCGTTCTGGATAGCGAAGTAAGGAATGGCATGAACCAGGTCACGCAGGGTGATGCCAGGTTTCATTTTGCCTTTGAAGCGCACCAGGATCGATTCCGGCATGTCCAGCGGCATAACGCCGGTGGCCGCAGCAAACGCAACCAGACCGGAACCGGCCGGGAACGAGATGCCCATCGGGAAACGGGTGTGCGAGTCACCACCGGTACCGACGGTGTCTGGCAGCAGCATGCGGTTCAGCCACGAGTGGATGATGCCGTCGCCCGGACGCAGGGAAACGCCGCCGCGGGTCATGATGAAGTCAGGCAGGGTGTGGTGGGTGGTCACGTCGATCGGCTTTGGATACGCCGCGGTGTGGCAGAAGGACTGCATCACCAGATCAGCCGAGAAGCCCAGGCACGCCAGGTCTTTCAGTTCGTCACGGGTCATTGGACCGGTGGTGTCCTGAGAACCTACTGTAGTCATCTTCGGTTCGCAGTAGGTGCCAGGACGAACGCCTTGGCCTTCTGCCAGACCGCAAGCCTTGCCGACCATTTTCTGCGCCAGGGTGAAACCCTTGGTGCTTTCAGCTGGGGCTTCTGGCTTCTTGAACAGGTCGAATGGTGGCAGACCCAGTTCGGCGCGAGCCTTCTCGGTCAGGCCACGGCCGATAATCAGCGGGATACGGCCGCCGGCACGTACTTCGTCCAACAGCACCGGGGTCTTCATTTCGAAGGTGGTCAGGACTTCGTCGGTGCCGTGTTTGCAGACTTTGCCAGCATGCGGGTACAGGTCGATCACGTCGCCCATGTTCATGTTGGAAACGTCGAACTCGATTGGCAGTGCGCCGGCATCTTCCATGGTGTTGTAGAAGATCGGAGCGATTTTGCTGCCGAAGCAGAAACCGCCAGCGCGCTTGTTCGGCACGTAAGGTACGTCGTCGCCGAAGAACCACAGTACCGAGTTGGTGGCCGATTTACGCGACGAACCGGTACCGACCACGTCACCGACGTAGGCGATCGGGAAGCCTTGACCGCGCATTTCTTCGATCTGCTTCATCGGGCCGATGGCGCCCTGCTGATCAGGAACGATGCCGTCACGGGCCATTTTCAACATGGCCAGGGCGTGCAGCGGGATGTCTGGACGCGACCAGGCATCTGGAGCAGGGGACAGGTCGTCGGTGTTGGTTTCGCCGGTTACCTTGAAGACGCGCAGGCTGATCTTGTCGGCCAGGGTCGGGCGGTTCTTGAACCACTCGCCGTCAGCCCAGGATTGCAGCACGGCTTTAGCGTGAGCGTTACCGTTCTTGGCTTTTTCCGCGACGTCGTGGAACGCATCGAACATCAGCAGGGTGTGCTTGAGTTGCGCGGCAGCGACTGGCGCCAGCTCGGCGTCGTCCAGCAGGTCAACCAGAGTCACGATGTTGTAGCCGCCCTGCATGGTGCCGAGCAGTTCTACAGCGCGCTTTTTGTCCAGCAGCGGGGAGGAAACTTCGCCCTTGGCCAGTGCAGACAGGAAGCCGGCTTTTACATAGGCCGCTTCGTCCACGCCTGGTGGAATGCGATTGGTGATCAGGTCAACGAGAAATTCTTCTTCGCCAGCCGGAGGGTTTTTCAGCAGCTCGACCAGGCCTGCTGTTTGTTCGGCGTTAAGCGGCTGGGGAACGATACCCAGGGCTGCACGCTCTTCGATATGTTTGCGGTAGGCTTCAAGCACAGTTATTACCCTCATCAGTGGTCCCAAATGGGTGTCCGGGACGCTCATCCCGAAATTGCCGTACTCATGCTCCTCACGACGTTGTGGGTCGTTCGGCCAGAATTACCGGCAATTCCTTACAGAAGCTGCTTTCAAAGTTTTACGCCTGCAGAACGGGGAGCTGATGAGGGTTGGCGCTGGATTTTTCCCCGCTGGAAAAATCCCTCGCCAACACCGCTCTGAAGGAACGACTGTGCTCGTGACGCTTTGAAAACAGCTTCTAACGGACATTGGCGCCTTAAAAGGCTGGCTGATTCTACGGCAAAAAAAATTTAAAGGTAAGTCGCGCTCTATTGGACTTTCGTGGCAATGCGCGTGGCCGGGCCAAACACTCAGTACGGCTGAGACCCTGATGTTTGAGGGGTGATCAATGCCCGACAAAGGGCTAAGATGCCGGTCTGTTCCGCGTTTCAGTGCCTCTGCCTACTTTATGCCCAATCAGACCATCAAGACCCCCTGCGTCGGCCTCTGCTCCACTGTTTACGGTGATCTGGTGTGCCGTGGCTGCAAGCGTTTCCACCACGAAGTGATCCATTGGAATGGTTACAACGAGGAAGAAAAACGCGCGGTGTGGTTGCGTCTGGAGCAATTGCTGTCACAAGTGATGGCAGGCAAGGTCGAGATTTTCGATTCTGCGCGCCTGCGCGAGCAGCTCGAACAACGCAAGATCCGCTTCGTGCCGCATCAGTCGGAATATTGCTGGGCGTATCAGCTGATTGCCCGTGGTGCGCGGGTGATCATTAATCTGGAAGCCTACGGGATGGTGTTGCTGCCGGAGTTTCGCGACTGGAGCCTGCCGGAGTTGCGTGATGCCATTGATCGGGAATTCTTCCTGCTGTCGGAAGCGCACTACCAGCGCTACATCGCCCCGGGCTTTCTGAAAGACGCCTTCGGCGCCTAGAAGCTTCGCGAGCAAGCTCGCTCCCACATTTGGAATGCATTCCAACTGTGGGAGTGAGCCTGCTCGCGATAGCGGTAGTGCATTCAAAGAAGGTGGTGACTGACAGGACGCCATCGCGAGCAGGCTCACTCCTACAGGGATCGCATTTCAAATGTGGCTGTTCAGTGCTTCACCGCCAGCTCCACCAGATGATCCTCAACCTCCTGCGGTTTCAGCACCAGCACATCGCTCTCCAGCGCATCCAGAATCACTTCCGCGGTATTGCCGATCAACGCCCCTGACAACCCGGTGCGCGCCACCGTGCCAATCACGGTCACTGCCGCCTGCAGCTTGTGCGCCATGAACGGAATCAACACATCCGCCGGGCCTTCCTCGATGTGCAGGTGCTCATCATCGACATCGAATTCCGCCTGAAACGCCCGACACTGCTCGCGATAGCGCGCTTCGATGGTTTCGCTCAGTTGCAGCGTCGGGTCGGCCGCCGACAGCATCGGCGACGGATGTGCAGCGATGACGTGCAGATGCGCCTTGGCCAGACTGGCAATGTCGTAGCCATGATCAATGATCGTCGTGTGCAAATGCCGGTGCTCGCCATCGGCATTGCCTACGTCAACGGCTGCCAGAATCACCTTGTCCTTCCAGGAACCCGCGGTTTTCACCAACAGCACCGGGGTAGGGCAGTGGCGCAGCAGTTTCCAGTCCGCCGGGGTCAGCAGGGCTTTTTTCAATGAGCTGTCGGGGAAGTGCTGTTTGATCACCAGCCCGCAACCCTCGGCCTGCTGCACCTCGATGATGGTTTCGTGCAGGCTCTCGTTCCACGCCTGCTCGGTGGTCACGCTGTAGCCGTCGGCCACCAGCGCAGCTTTAAGTACGCCAAGCATGCCGGCGTGATCGTGTTTCTTGTCGCACACCAGCAGGTGCAGATGGGCCTGGGTCACGCCGGCGATCAACTTGGCGCGCTTGAGCGCCAGGCTTTCCGAATGTTCGGGTTCGATGACCACCAGAATGCTGCGAATGGCTTGCATGAGCGGAGTCTCCAGCAAAGAAAAGGCACGGCGTTGCACAACTATAGTTGCTGCTCGATCGTGCGCGACTTGATGCATATCAACGCGCGCGGCTGGTGGTCTGCAGACAGGCCGGTATAATCGGCGCCCTCCGCTCGAACACCTTTTACCGTGAGCCCCATGATCCTTCCCGAAATCCACGAATTCCTTGGCTGCCGCACCCCCGACGCTTGGGTTCAGGCCGCACTGGCCAATCAGGAAACCCTGCTGATCGACCACAAGAACTGCGAGTTCAAGGCTGCCAGCACCGCCCTGAGCCTGATTGCCAAGTACCATTCCCACGTCGACCTGATCAACATGATGTCGCGTCTGGCCCGGGAAGAACTGGTGCACCACGAGCAGGTCATGCGCATCATGAAACGGCGCAAGATCGAGCTGCGCCAGCTCCACGCCGGCCGTTATGCCTCGGGCTTGCGCAAGGTGGTGCGCAGCCATGAACCGGTGAAACTGGTCGATACGCTGGTGGTTGGCGCATTTATCGAAGCGCGCAGTTGCGAGCGTTTCGAAGCACTGGTACCGCATCTGGACGAAGAACTTGGCAAGTTCTACTTTGGTCTGCTCAAAAGCGAGGCGCGGCATTTTCAGGGTTATCTGAAACTCGCCTACCAGTATGGGGACGCGAAGGATATTGCTCAGGTCATCGACAAGGTCCGTGCCGCCGAGCAAGAATTGATCGAGTCGCCGGACGACGAGTTCCGCTTCCACAGCGGCGTCCCTGCATAAGATTGTTAAAAACTCTTAAGAGTATGAAACATCACCCAAAGCCGGCCCCAGTGGCCGGTTTTTGCTGCTTGAAACAAACGCCTGTGCCACGAAAGCCGCCATAATGCCGACCACTTCACACATGGGCGGCAGACGGACGTTATGGATAACCTGGGTTTTGGCAAAGTCCTGCTGGTGGAAGACGATGAGCGTCTGGCAGCGCTGATCGCACACTTTCTCGAACAGCACGGTTATGAAGTACGCACCGTGCTGCGCGGCGATCTGGCCGTGGCGGCCTTTCTCGAGTTCAAGCCGAACGTCGTGGTGCTCGACTTGATGTTGCCAGGGCAGAGCGGTTTGCACGTGTGCCGCGAGATTCGCAGTGTATCGGACACGCCGATTGTGATTCTGACTGCCAAGGAGGACGATCTCGACCACATTCTCGGCCTGGAATCCGGCGCGGATGACTATGTGATCAAGCCGATCAAGCCACCCGTATTGCTGGCCCGGTTGCGAGCATTGCAACGGCGACAGGTGCCGGACAGCAATGTGGTCAGTTTTCTGGAGTTCGGCCAGTTGAGCGTCGACCGCAGTTGTCGTGAAGTGCGGCTGGCGGGCGAGGTCATCGAAATGACCACCATGGAATTCGAGCTGCTGTGGTTGCTGGCCAGCGCGGCGGGCAAAGTGCTGTCGCGCGACGATATTCTCAATCGCATGCGCGGGATTGCCTTCGACGGACTCAACCGCAGCGTCGACGTGTACATCAGCAAGTTGCGCAACAAGCTCAAGGACAACCCCCGCGAGCCGATGTGTATCAAGACCGTGTGGGGCAAGGGTTATCTGTTCAATCCGTTCGCGTGGGAGCTGTAGATGCTGCGGTTATTTCTCGGGTTGTTTCTGGTCATGACGATTGGTCTGGTGCTGGCGTTGCAGACGGTCGAACGCACCTTTGATGCCTTGCTCGATTATCAGATGCAGGACTACAACCGCGAGGCTGTGCGAGGGCAAGCGTGGACATTGGCTCAGCAGTTGCGTGACCTCGATGGCCCGGCCCGGGAAAACCAGTTGGAAACGATTCGCCCGCATTATGGCTTGGGGCTGACGCTGGTCGATACCTCTGAAATGGCCCTCAGCGACGAGGAAAAAGCCGAGCTGGCCAAAGGGCTGCTGGTGATCCGCGACAAGTACAGCCAGTACATTTCCGCCATTGACGATGGCCCGCAACTGCTCAGCATCCGTTTGCCGGCCGAGCCGAGCCTGATGCCGTTCTACATCGCCGCTGCCTACCTGATGATTGCTGTGCTGATCGGCTTCGTGCTGTTTTTCTGGGTGCGTCCGCACTGGCGTGATCTGGAGAAACTACGCCTGGCCGCCGAGCGTTTTGGCGACAACGATCTGTCGGTGCGCATCCAATTGTCCAAGCGCTCAAACATCCGCGATCTGGCCGAGCACTTCAACCTGATGGCGGCGCGCATCGAAGGCCTGATCGCCAATCAGCGTGAGCTGACCAATGCCGTGTCCCACGAGCTGCGCACGCCGATCGCGCGGTTGTCGTTTGAGCTTGATCAGCTCAAGCAGCAGTCGGACCCCAGCCAGAACCGCGAGCTGATTGCCGATATGTATGCCGACCTCGGCGAGCTGGAGGAAATGGTTTCGGAACTGTTGACCTACGCCAGCCTTGAGCGCGGCGCGACGGTGATCAAGCGCGAAAACATCCAGGCTGCCAATTGGCTCGACAGTGTGGTCGGCAGCGTGGCGCTGGAGGCCGAAGCGGCGGGGGTGCAGTTGTTGATTGGTGATTGCCGGCTCGACACCGTGCGCATCGAGCCCCGATTCATGGCGCGGGCGGTGATCAATCTGCTGCGCAATGCGATTCGTTATGCCGAGCAACGGGTTGAAGTGACGCTGGTGCGCAGCGGTGATTATTACGAAGTGCGGGTCAACGACGATGGGCCGGGCGTGCCGCTAGACGGGCGGGAGAAGATCTTTGAGCCGTTTTCGCGACTGGATGCCAGTCGGGATCGGCGTACGGGTGGGTTTGGTTTGGGCCTGGCGTTGGTGCGACGAGTGTCGCAGTCTCATGGCGGGCAGGTTGAAGTGGGCGATTCGGCGTGGGGTGGGGCGTCGTTCCGGATGACCTGGGAGCATCTGGATTAATGATGTGATCTGTGCCGGCCTCTTCGCGAGCAGGCTCGCTCCCACAGGTTTCGGCGGCGCGCACAAATCCAATGTGGGGAGCCTGCTCGCGATGGGGCCATCCATGGCGCCGTCGATTCAAGGTTTGTTAACGATCAGAAATCCCACTTGGTCGTCAGCATCAAATTGCGCGGCTCACCGTAGAACGTAGTATCGAAGTTGCCCAGTCCCGTCAGATAACGCTTGTCGAAGACGTTGTTGGCGTTGACCGTGAAGCTCAGGTGCTCGTTGTACTGATAGCGGCTCATCAGGTCGACGAGGGTGTAGCCGCCTTGTTTGATCCGCGTGTAGTCGCCGGCCGGGGCGCTGTAGATCTTGCCGTAGAACGCGCTCTGCCAGCTCACGCCACCACCGACAGTGACCTTGTCCAGCACGCCGGGCAAACGGTAGGTGGTGAAAGTGCGCACCGTATGTTCAGGCTTGGTGGTCGACAACGGATAACCGTACATGCGCTGTTCATCGGCATCACGGGTACGCGCGTAGGTGTAGCCGGCGGAGACGTTCCAGCCTTCGGCCAGTTCGCCGGCCAGTTCCAGCTCCACGCCTTTGGTGGTGGCGCCGTCGATGGCTTTGTAGATGCCTTCGTTGGTCACCGCGTTGGTGCCGATCGATTCGGCAACGCCGTCCTGCTCGATGCGGAAAAGCGCCAGGCTGGCGTTGAGGCGACCGTCAAAATACGCCGCTTTCAAACCGGTTTCGTAGCTGTCGCCCTCGACCGGGGCAAGCGTCGAGCCATTGGCGTCCTTGTAGGTCTGTGGCTGATAAATACTGGTGTAGCTGGCATACAGCGAGTAGGTGTCGTCGAGGTCATAAATCACCCCGGCGTAAGGCGTGACCACGCCGTGTTCCTTGTAACTGGTGTGGGTGTCGTCGAGGCCGGCGCCGGGGTTGTAGCGGTAGTCTTCGTTGTATTTGAAGGTGCTCAAGCGGCTGCCGATAATCACCGAGAGATCGTCGGTCGGGCGCAGGCGCGTGGCCAGGTAAATACCGTTCTGGCTTTGGGTGCGCTCGTACTTGCCGTTTTTCGGGAAGTCCTGTTTCGGCAGATTGCCGTCCCAGTCGTAAATGCTCCCCGGTACTTCGGAAAACGCACTGGTGTCGTAGGTCGAACCGGTCTGGCGCGAGTGCGAGGTCATCACGCCAGCGATCAGCTCATGCTCGCGCCCACCCAGGGTGAAGGGGCCGGAGACGTTGACGTCAGCGGTGTTCTGCACGCGATGACCCTCCCAGCGACCCCAATACATGAACATGCCTTCACCCGTGGCGCGGTTCGGATTACCACCGCTGGCCGAAGCGAGGCGGGTGTCGTGATCGGTGGTTTTCTGGTCGAGGCTGACCTTGAATTTCCAGTCGTTGGCCAGCGCCTGTTCCAGCGAGGCGAAATAGGTGATGTTGTCGAAATCGCGGCGGCTCCAGTCAGCGGCGGAGTTGAAGTGGCGGCCAAAGTCGGTTCGCCCGCCATCGGCGAAATACACCGGGTTGCCGGTCCACGACGAACCCCGTGGTGTGGTGCTGGATTTGTCTACGCCGAAGGTCAGCAGGGTGTCGTCGCTGAGGTCGGCTTCGAGGATGCCGTAGAACAGGTCTTTGCGCTGGCTGTAGTGATCCAGGTAAGAGTTCTGATCTGAATAAGCGCCGACGAAACGTCCGCGCACGTTGCCCGATTCAGTCAGCGAACCGGAAATATCACCCACGGTACGGTAGGCATCCCACGAACCAACGGTGCCGCTGATTGAAGCTTTGAACTCTTTGGTCGGCTTCTTGCGGATCAGGTTGACCGTGGCCGACGGGTCGCCGGAGCCGGTCATCAGGCCGGTCGCGCCTTTGATGATTTCAATGCGGTCGATGCTGGCGGCGTCGTCGCCATTGTTCGGGTTCTCGCCGTAGACGCCATCGTAGGGGATGTTGACGCCGTCGTACTGGAAGTTGGTGATCGCCAGGCCGCGCGCGGAAAACTCGGTACGGTCGCTGTCGTACTTCTGCATGGAAATGCCGGGGGTGTTGCGCAGCGCATCACCAATGCTTTGTACACCGCGATCGTCCATTTGCTGACGGGTGATCACCGTCACCGACTGCGGGGTTTCGCGAATCGACAGCGGCAGGCCGGTGGCCGAAGACATGGCGCCGGTGGTGTAGGAGCGGGTGTCTTCGGTGGTGGCGCCGAGGCCTTGCGCGGAAATATTGGTGGCGCCCAGTTGCAAGGTCTGCTCGGTTTTTTCAGCGGCGTTGGCAGAAATGCTCAGCAGGGCCAGTGCCAACGGGCACAGGGCGAAACGGAAACGGACGTGCGACATGGAGATCCCTTTGCATCGAATCGATCGGTAGTTGAAGTGCTTCTGAGGGGTTAACCGAACGAACAACGCAAAGGGGAACTGCTGGAACAAAAAATAGTGAAGCAGTGGAGTTCCCCTGTAGGAGTGAGCCTGCTCGCGATAGCGGTCTATCAGCAACATTGTTGTTGTCTGGCACACCGCTATCGCGAGCAGGCTCACTCCTACAGGGGGTAGGCTGGAGTTGCGAGGTCAGCAGGCCAAACCGAGGCGTTCATGCCATTGGGCGATGGATTCTTCGGGGTAGACGTCGAACTGTTTGTCTTTCGCTTTGGCCTCGACTTCCACCCATGGCGCTTTCGAGCCGAGCATCAAATGCGTGTGCTCCGGCGGCACCGGCAAAGGCGTGTCGATGGCCGAGGCGAACGGGTGGATCAGCTCCGGCCATTCCGGGCTGAACAGCCACAAGCCGCTGCCGCACAGTGAACAGAAGTGCCGCTCAGCCGTGCTGCGATGGGCGCGTTTGTCGCCCTCGTCTTTCATCTTCGCGTGATAGACGCTGATGTGTTTGCGCCCGCGCACCTTGAGGCTGGTCGCGTCGCCGCCGAGGTTGATCGCATAACCGCCACCGCCCTGGGTCTTGCGGCAGATCGAGCAATAGCAGCGTTGATAAGGGTAGGGGTGGGCGCTGGTGAGGCTGAACGTGACCTCGCCGCAATGGCAGGAGCCTTCGAGATGCATGGGTGCTCTCCGGTTTCTGAATGTGCGGTTGAGCCTAGAACATTCAGTGCGATTGCGGCCGGTGTGATTCGACGGGCGGGCGCAGCGTCTAGCCCCAGTGTCCCCGCAATCCCATGGGGCGAGACTTCGGAACCCGGCATGCAAGCGCTGTTGAACGAGATTCTTGACGCTGTCCGCCCGCTGATCGGGCAGGGCAAGGTGGCTGACTACATTCCCGCCCTCGGCACTGTGCCGGCCAATCAACTGGGCATCGCCGTGTACGGCAACGACGGCGAGATGTACTGCGCCGGTGACGCCGAGACACCGTTCTCGGTGCAGAGTATTTCCAAGGTGTTCAGCCTGGTGCAGGCGATCGATCATTCCGGCGAAGCGATCTGGGAACGCCTCGGCCATGAGCCGTCCGGGCAACCGTTCAACTCGCTGGTGCAGCTGGAGTTCGAGCGCGGTCGGCCGCGCAATCCGTTCATCAATGCCGGTGCGCTGGTGATCTGCGATATTAACCAGTCACGCTTTGCCGCACCGACCCTGTCGATGCGCGATTTCGTCCGGCGCCTGTCCGGCAATCCGCAGATCATGATTGACGGCAAAGTCGCCGACTCCGAATACCAGCACCGCGCGCGCAATGCGGCGATGGCGTATCTGATGCAGTCGTTCGGCAATTTTCACAACGATGTCGAAGCGGTGCTGCGCAGCTATTTCAGCCATTGCGCGTTGCGCATGAACTGCATCGATCTGGCGCGGGCGTTCTGCTTTCTGGCCAACGACGGTTTTTGCAAACACAGCGGCGAACAGATCCTCACGCGTCGGCAAACCCAACAGGTCAACTCGATCATGGCCACCAGCGGGCTGTATGACGAGGCGGGCAACTTCGCTTATCGCGTTGGCTTGCCGGGCAAGAGCGGTGTCGGTGGCGGGATTGTTGCGGTGGTGCCGGGGCAGTTCACGGTGTGCGTGTGGTCGCCGGAGTTGAATGCTGCGGGGAACTCTCTGGCGGGGATGGCGGCGCTGGAGATGCTTAGTGCGCGGATTGGCTGGTCGGTGTTCTGATCCGGTCACACAAACACCACAAAACCCTGTGGGAGCGAGCCTGCTCGCGAAGGCGTCAGGTCAGCCAACATTGATGTATCAGATCCACCGCTTTCGCGAGCAGGCTCGCTCCCACAGGGTTAGCGGTTGCTTTGGAGGATTGTGTTCCTATACATTTTCCGGCCGCTCCCTGCATGGTGAATCCGCTTCATGTCTCTTGCGCTCGAACGTCTAGTCGCTGGCACGCCGATCCCTTTCGCTGGTAACCGCGTCACCGTGGTCAGCCCCGAACTGGCCGCGCGTTTTCAGCCCGGTGACCACCTGCTGGTGGAGCAGGTCAGTGGCGAGTTGCTGCTGATCCCCGTGGCGGATCAGCAAGCGGCGTCCGTGGCGATCGAACGCGCGGCAGCGGCATTCACCGCGTTGTCGGCGGTGTCCGATGAGGCGATCAGCAAGTTCTTCGACGTGTTCGCACAACGTCTGGAAACCCCGGACTGCTGGGCGCACATCGAAACCGCCAACCGCGCCGACATCGAAAGGGCCAAGGCGCGCGGCCGCTCCACCACCCGACTGCTCGCCGATGAGCGCATGCGTCGCGACATGATCGCCGGTCTGCGTGCCTGGCGAGACGCAGCGGCGACGCGCGGTAAAGTCATCAGCAGCGTCGAGCACGACGGCTGGAAGGTCGAGCAAGTGGTGTCGCCGTTGGGCATCGTTGCATTTGTCTTCGAAGGTCGCCCGAACGTGTTCGCCGACGCCGCCGGTGTCTTGCGCACCGGCAACACCGCCGTGTTGCGTATCGGCAGCGATGCGTTGGGCACCGCGCAAGCCATCGTCACTCACGCCTTGAACCCGGCGCTGGCCGATGCCGGTCTGCCGGCCGGTGCGGTGTCCTTGGTGGAAAGCGTCAATCATGCCGCCGGTTGGGCGATGTTCGCTGACCGACGTTTGTCGCTGGCGGTGGCGCGCGGTTCGGGTCGTGCGGTCAGTCAACTGGGCAGCATTGCCCAGCAGGCCGGCACCGCCGTCAGCCTGCATGGCACGGGGGGCGCGTGGTTGATCGCCGATCGTGCTGCCGATGCCACACGTTTTGCCGCCGTGGTGCGCAACTCGCTGGATCGCAAGGTGTGCAACACCCTCAACGTCTGTCTGATCCAGCGTGATCGCGCGACGGAACTGGTGCCGCTGTTTCTTGATGCGCTGCAACAGGCCGGCACCGCGCGTGGCCAGGGTTGCAAGCTGCACATTGTCGAAGGCAGCGAAAGTTACCTGCCGAGTGAGTGGCAGAACGCGACCGTCGAGGTTTATCGCGCTGAGGGGCATCAGACTGAAGCGTTGGCTGAACCTTTGGCGGAGTCGGCGCTGGGCCGCGAATGGGAATGGGAAGAAACCCCGGAAGTCAGCCTGATGATCGTTGACGATGTGGATCAGGCGATTGCGCTGTTCAACCGCTACAGCCCGCAATTTACCGTGTCGTTGATCAGTGAGGATGCAGCCGTACAAGAGCGTTTCTACAACGCGGTGAATGCGCCGTTCGTGGGCAATGGCATTACCCGTTGGGTCGATGGGCAGTATGCGTTGAACAAGCCGGAGCTGGGTCTTTCGAACTGGGAAAGTGGGCGCTTGTTTGCGCGCAGTGCGATTCTTTCGGGGGATGGCGTGTTCACTGTGCGCAGCCGCATGACCCAGATCGATCTCACAGTAAAACGCTGATCTGGCGGACATTGATCGTTCCCACGCTCCAGCGTGGGAACGCAGCCCGTGACGCTCCGCGTCACTGGGCGCAGAGCGTCCCCCGAGGCATTCCCACGCAGAGCGTGGGAACGATCAGTTGCTCAGGCCGCGTGGGTGGTTTGTGCATGGATCGCGCAAGTCGCCGGTTGCTCGGCCAGCGGCACAAACGTGCGGCGGTCCGAGGCCAGCGCATCGACCGAGCCGGTCTCGATGTCATACACCCAGCCATGCAGGTTCAGCAGGCCTTTCTCCTGAGCCAGACGCACGCTCGGGTGGGTCTGAATGTTCGCCAGTTGCGCGATCACGTTCTCGCGCACCATCGAGCTCAACTTCGCCGCGTCATTGGCATGTGGCCGCGCTTCGTTAACCACTTTCGCCGACTCGGCATGCTGCAGCCAGCCGCTGACCGCAGGCAGGTGATCCATGCATTTGCACTGCGCGATCGCGGTCATCGCACCGCAGTCCGAATGCCCGCAGATGACAATGTCGGTCACCCCGAGCACCGCCACCGCATATTCAACCGTCGCCGAAACCCCGCCCGGATGCGGGCTGTAGGACGGTACGATATTGCCGGCGTTGCGGATCACGAACAGCTCGCCGGGTTCTTGTTGGGTCAGCAGTTCCGGCACGACACGGCTGTCGGAACAGGTGATGAACAAGGTGCCGGGCTGTTGCGTGGTCGCCAGGTGTTTGAACAGTTCGGTGCGTTGCGGAAACGCTTCGCTCTGGAATTTCAGGAAGCCATCAATCAGGTTTTTCATGGTGTTGTCCTCTCAGTTCGAGCAACCGCTGCCGAATTCGCTGTATTGAAGAATGTGTTTGCCGCCGTGGCTGTCCAGATACGTCATCTCCACCGGCACCACGCCACACACATCGGCAACCGGGGTAATGCTCAGCACTTGGGCGATATCCAGTTGCATGCCGTAGCGGTAGGCGACGGCCTCGTCAGCGGCAGATACCTGGGCGCAAACGCCGCCGAGCAGGGCCAGAATCAACAGAATTTTTTGCATGGGGCAGCCTCCAGATGTGTTGGTGACGGGTAGCCATTTGAGGTGTGTTGGCCCGCACGCAGGGTGCGGGCCGGTGCGGATCAGAACGGACGCAGGGGCAGGAACTTGCCGTCGAGGGTGACCACAGCGCGGGAGCCGCCTTCCGGGTCTTCGACTTTCTTGATGTCGAGTTTGAAGTTGATCGCGCTGATGATGCCGTCGCCGAACTGCTCGTGAACCAGCGCTTTGAGGGTTGTGCCGTAGATCTGGATCATCTCGTGGAAGCGGTAGATGGTCGGGTCGGTCGGTACGCCGCTGAGGCTGCCACGCAGGGGGATGATCTGCATCGCCGCGACGTCTTCAGCGCTCATTTCAAGCTTGTCGCCGACCACTTGGGCGGCATTTTCTGGCAGCGGGTGCTGGCCGAGCAGGGCAGCGGTGACGTACGCCAGGCTGAGGCCGGTGCCGTCGGCCAGATCCTGCCACGACAGATCTTTGCGTGCCTTGGCGTCGAGAACGCGAGTGGTCAGGGCCAGGCTGGTGTCGTTGTAGGCGTGGGACTGTTGCATGGTGTCACTCCTTTCAGGGGTTGGCTTGCTGTGTGGGATTGATCTTCTGCTGAATGATCCATAGCGTCCAAGACCGATATACAATGCTTGGCATAAGCCCTGCCTATAGATGGTGTTTCCCATGCTGCTGCGACATCTGCGTTACCTGCTCGCTGTTGCCGATCACGGCGGCTTTACCCGTGCCGCCGAGGCATTGCATGTTTCACAGCCGACCCTGTCGCAGCAGATTCGCCAACTGGAAGAAACCCTGGGGGTGAACCTGTTTGATCGCACTTCGCGCACGGTCAAACCGACGGATGCCGGTGTGGCCTACATCGAATGTGCGCGGCGAGTGTTAGTGGAACTGGAGGCGGGCAAACGCGCGTTGCATGACGTGAAGGATCTGTCTCGCGGGACGTTGCGTCTGGCGATGACGCCGACGTTCATGGCGTATCTGGTCGGGCCATTGGTACGGGATTTTGCCGCGCGGTACCCGGGGATTCATTTGCAGATTTTCGAACTGTCGATGGACGACATCGAGGCGGGGCTGGCGGATGACTCGCTGGATATTGCGATTGCGTTTACGCCGGTGCGCAGTCCTGAGATCGAGTGCATTCCGGCGTTTACCGAAACGCTGGGGATCATGGTCGGGCGTGAACATCCGCTGTATGACAGTCGCTCGGTGCTGGCGCCGGAAGATATCGCGTCATTGGATTTCGCCTTGTTGGCGCCGGACTTCATCACGCGGTTATCGGTGGATGAGTATTTTCGCCAGCAAGGGATTACGCCGCAGGTGCGGATCGAGGTGAACTCGGTGAGTACGTTGCTGGAAGTGGTGCGTTGTTCGCCGATGGCGACGATGTTGCCGCAGGCGATTGCCACCGAGGATCGGGCGTTGTGCCGGTTGCGGGTTGAAGGTGATGCGCCGCAGCGTGGAGCGGCGTTGTTGCGGCGGCGCAATAATTATCACAGTGCGGCGGCAGTGGCGTTTGTGGAAATGGTGTTGGACATGGGAAGCCCCTCACCCTAACCCTCTCCCAGAGGGAGAGGGGACTGACCGAGGGATGCTGGAGTAATACACCGACCTGAAAGTGCTCTGCTGAATCCATAATCAACTCGGTGTGTCCGGTTGACGAATGACTTTATACAACTCGATCGGCTCCCTCTCCCTCCGGGAGAGGGCTGGGGTGAGGGGCTACAATTCCAGTCACGCCAAATCAATGCAAGCGAACAAAAAAAGGCCTGCTTCCTTTAAGGAAGCAGGCCTTTCAATTATTTGATGACTAACTCAGCAAAACCGATCAATCACCCGAACTTCATTGTGGTTCTGCATCGAATCCCACGCCTGTTTCAGCGTTTGCAGAACATTACCGATGAAGTCCTTGTCAGCCGCGGCTTTCTTGCCAACATAACCGTGGCCGCGACGGTACATCTTCAGGCGGGCCAGCAGGTTCTGATGGTTGCGGTCGAACTCGTCTTCGTCAGCATGGGTCGCCAGGCAGTCGATATGCACCTGACCCGACTTGCTGATCCAGAGAATATGGCTGTCATGGCTGTCTTTCTGCGCAGCGAACATACGAGCCAGTTCTTCGATAGTAGGTTGATTGTTCAGATTCATGATATTGCCCCTTGACCAGTCTGGTGATCTTTCAAAGTTGATTCGCTAATACAGGTAGCCCATCGGTTAGTTGATCCCTGGCACCGAAACCAGGACGTCAGCGCTCGCCCGTGTGAAGTACGGGGTCGTGCATCTGTTGCATGTAGTCGTGTTGAATAACTGCTACGCAATAGCGTCACAACGAGGAGAAGCAGCGAAAACCGGGAGGCTCCTTGACGACATTTACCGTGTCGACCACAAGCGTCTTGAGAATTTTCGCCAGCGCTTCTCGTCCTTGTACTGGACGTTCAGGCCAGGTCAGCTTCTTCAATCTGCCTTGTGGGCAGCGTGTATCCGGAAAAAACAACTCGGCGGTCAGACGAGTTTGCTCAAGCGTGTTAATCGTGTTCCCGATCGGGGAACGTCTTCATCATGCAAAAGCAAAACGATGCCGTCAACGGTTTTGTAGTGATTATTTTTGTTCACTACATATTGTCGGACAAAGCTGTTTTGGAATGAGAAAGAATCCGTTCAGGCAACGGAAAAAGGCGTGCGCAGCCCGTAGAAGGTGCACGGATAACCGTCTACTTCGCGCTGCTGCAGGGTGAAGTGGCCATTGCTCATCAACGGAATCAGCCTGGCCCAGAAGCGCTGCGCCGCCAGGTTGGCGTCGATGTGGAAAATCTGCCATTGACCGGGGATCTGGCTCAAGAGGGCAGAGACGACAAACTGCGCGACGCCTTGGCCACGAAAGCGTCGCGCGATGAAAAAGTAGCCGATGTTGTGTTCGGCGCCGGGAATGTGGATTTCGTTATCGACGGTCACGAAGCCGGCCAGTTCGCCGTCGACGCGAATCAGAAATGGCTGGGTGGCCGGGTGGCGCCAGTAGTCGATTTTCGGCTGGATGGAGAAGAAACCATGCGCAGCGAGCTTCAGCGGCAGCCATTCGCTGAAGTCGTACATGTAGAACTGCATGAGGTTTTCGATGATCTCCAGCTCATCGCGCTGGGCTGGATGCAGTTCGATATTGGCCATACGCCGGGTTCCTGAAAGTGATGAGCCTTGCAGAAACAGTAGCGCGTTTTATTTGCCCGCCGGTTTCGCCGTGCGTTTGGTGGTGCCTGCGGTTTTGCTGCGCGTCGATTTACGTTTCTTCTTCCACGGTGCTGCGGCTTTGCCGGCGGGTGGCGGGCCGCTGATGGTCAGGCTGAGGCTGGAGCAGCGGGTCACCTGTTTGCTCATCCACGCCGCTTGTTTGGTGACGAATTCTTCCAGACTCATTTCGCCGCTTTGCACCATGTCCAGCGCCTGTTCCCAGATCGCCGTGGTGCCGGGGTCGGCAATCGCGCGTGGCACTGCGTCGATCAGGCTGAACGCCGCCGGCGTAGCAGCGAGGGCCTTGCCGTTTTTCACCAGATAACCACGGTCAATCAAGCCCTGAATGATCGAGGCGCGGGTGGCTTCGGTGCCGATACCGGTGGTGTCCTTGAGTTTCTGTTTGAGCAGCGGATCCTCGACCAGTTTGGCGACGTTTTTCATCGCCTTGATCAGATCGCCCTCGGTGTAGGGTTTGGGCGGTTGCGTCCACAAATCCTTGAGCTTCACAGCGGCGATGGCGCATTCGACGCCTTGGCTAAGGGCCGGCAAGGTTTGCGGTGCGGGTGCTTCGCGGCCCTTCGCCGCTGCCAGCGCTTCGGGCAGAGCACGCTTCCAGCCCGCTTCGATGATTTGCTTGCCGACCGCGCGCAATGCTTCACCGGCGCAATCGAAGTCGGCCTGGGTGCGATCGTATTCGTGATTGGGCAAGAACTGCGCCAGATAGCGTGCGCGGATCAGCGTGTACACCGCGCGATGCTTGCCGCTCAGGCGTTCAAGATTCTTCGCAGCAGCGGTGGGGATAATGCCGTGGTGAGCGCTGACCTTGGCGTCATTCCAGGCTCTGGATTTTCGTTGCGGCTCCAGAAACCCGTTGAGCGCTTCAAGGCCTGGATCTGCCTGACGCAATGCCGCAAGAATCCCCGCTGCCTCACTATGCTGGCTTAGCGGCAAGTAGCCGCAATCACTGCGCGGGTAAGTGATGACTTTGTAGGTTTCGTAGAGTGCCTGGGCAATGTCGAGGGTTTCCTGCGCGCCGAGGCCGAGCTTCTTCGAGCAGACTTCCTGCAAGGTGCCGAGATCGAAGGGCAGGGGCGCCACTTCGCGCATGCGCTCGGTTTTCAGCTTGACCACCCGGGCACTGGCAGCACTGTTGATGACGGCGGCCGCTTGCTGGGCCAGCGCCTGATTCAGGCAGCGCTCCTGATCATCACAAACATCCGACGGCGCTCGCCACTGCGCGGTAAACGGAATGCCGTTGTGCAGCAGATCGACATCGATCGCCCAGAATGGCACCGGCACGAAATCGGCGATGCTGCGGTCGCGATCAACCACCAGCCGTAAGGTCGGTGTCTGCACGCGGCCTACCGGCAACACCCCTTGATAACCCGATTGTCGCCCGAGCAGCGTGAACAGCCGGCTCATGTTCATGCCGATCAGCCAGTCCGCCCGCGAGCGGCCCAGCGCCGAGTGATACAGGCTGAAGGTCTCGGCCCCCGGTTTCAGCGCGGCCAGGGCTTTGCGGATCGAAGCTTCGTCCAGCGCCGACAGCCACAACCGGCGGATCGGCCCGCGATAACGACAATGCTCGACCAGTTCCCGGGCGATCATCTCGCCCTCACGGTCGGCGTCGGTGGCGATGATCAGTTCGCTGGCCTCGCCGAGCAGACGCTTGACCGCTTTGTACTGGCTGGCGGTGCGCGGCTTGACGGTCATTTTCCACTTGTCCGGAATGATCGGCAGATCGGCCAGCACCCAGCGCTTGTAGCGCGCGTCATAGGCATCCGGCGGGGCCGTCTCGAGCAAGTGGCCGATGCACCAGGTCACCGTGACGTCCGTTCCCAGCCAGCAGCCGTCGCCCCGACGCTTGGCGCCGAGCACGGCCGCAATGTCTTTGGCCTGGGAGGGTTTTTCACAGAGGTACAGCCGCATAACCACCATCGTCGATCAAGGTCCGAACAGGTGCACAGAATGGCCGGACTTGGCGTCAGGGGCAACTTTTATCTGTATGGATATACAGATAAAAAGCATTGCAGCAGGTGACGGGCAATACAGGGACGCAGGCAGGGCTATCGAGAAATTGAGTAGCACCCGGTTTGCGTGTGTGTCAGGTTTTTCGGCGATTCAAACACGCGAGTGACAGGACGATCTCGCCAGAAGATCGCCGTGGTCTGTCGACACTGACTACTCAGAAACAAGGAAGTCCATCATGGCTCAAGCCAAATCGAAAACCAGCAGCGCCTTCGACGAAATCGATACGTTCAGCCACCTGTATGACCGTGGCGTCGGGCTGGTCAATGGCAAACCTTCATTCACTGCCGATCAGGCTGCGGATGAAATCCTGCGTAAAGGCCTGTCGTGGGGCGACAAGAACGCTGACGGCAAGATCGACCTCAGTTACACCTTCCTGACCGAGAAACCGGCGAACTACAACGTCAAACTGGGCAACTTCAGCGAGTTCAGTGCCCAGCAAAAAGCCCAGGCCGTGCTGGCCATGCAATCCTGGGCTGATGTCGCCAACGTCACCTTCACTGAAGGCAAGGGCGGCGATGGCAACATGACCTTCGGTAACTACGATGTCAGCACCGGTGGCGCAGCGTTCGCTTACCTGCCGAGCGGCGGCAGCTATGACGGGCAGTCGTGGTACTTGATCAACGATCAGTATCAGGTCAACAAAACCCCGGACACCAACAACTACGGGCGCCAGACCCTGACCCACGAGATTGGCCATACCTTGGGCCTGTCACACCCGGGCGCGTACAACGCCGGTAATGGCAACCCGACCTATAACGACGCCAAGTACGCTGAAGATACCCGCGGCTACAGCCTGATGAGCTACTGGAGCGAAGCCAATACCGACCAGAACTTCAGCAAGGACGGCAGCGGCGCGTACGCTTCGGCGCCATTGCTGGACGATATCGTCGCGGTGCAGAAACTGTATGGTGCCAACTACGCGACCCGCGCCGACGACACCACCTACGGTTTCAATTCCAACGCCGAGCGCGATTTCTACAGCGCCACTTCGGCGTCCTCCAAAGTGGTTTTCTCGGTGTGGGATGGCGGCGGTAATGACACGCTGGATTTCTCCGGTTTCAGCCAGAACCAGAAGATCAACCTCAATGAAGGCTCGTTCTCCGATGTTGGCGGCCTGGTCGGTAACGTTTCCATTGCTCACGGCGTGACAGTGGAAAATGCCCTCGGCGGTTCAGGCAATGACCTGCTGATCGGCAATGCCGTTGCCAACGAACTGGTTGGCGGTGCCGGTAATGACATCCTTTATGGTGGTGGCGGTGGCGACACCTTGTGGGGCGGTGCAGGTGCAGACACCTTCGTGTTCGGTGCTGCCAGTGATTCGACCATGACGGCGCCGGACTGGATCATGGATTTCACCAGCGGCCTGGACAAGATCGACTTATCGGGTATCGCCGGTTTTGCCACGGGCGCGGCGTCGCTGAACTTTGTCAGCGGATTTACCGGGCATGCGGGAGACGCGGTCCTGACCTACTTCGCGCAAACCAATCAGACCAGCCTGATGGTGGACCTGACGGGGCAGGGTTCGGTGGACTTTGCCGTGGGTGTGGTGGGGCAGGCGGTGGCGACTGATATCGTTGCGTGATGCCTGAAGAGCGGCCCTCACCCTAACCCTCTCCCAGAGGTAGAGGGGACTGACCGAGTTGTCTGGCGAAATCCATCGACCTGGAAAACCGAGTCGATTATGGATTCAAAGCCAAACGTTCAAGTCGGTGAAGTTCGCCAATATCCCCCAATCGGCTCCCTCTCCCTCTGGGAGAGGGCTGGGGTGAGGGGCTTTTGAAGTTGATGGGCCGTTCGGCTGTAAAACCACCCCAACCATTACCGATGGGCTATACCTGAACCGGTCTCTTCGCCGTATCCAGGAGAACCCCCATGAAAACCCCCGGCCCCAGTCCTGTGATTGCCCTCGAACAACTTCCCGGCTGCCTGATAGTTAAATTCCACGGCATTCAGGTCGCCGCGTCTTCCCACGTCATGATCCTCAACGAAGCCAACTATCCGCCGGTCTATTACATCCCCCGCGAAGACATCGACGAAAAGTACTTCGCCCGCACCGACCACACCAGTTATTGCCCGTACAAGGGCGACGCCAATTACTTCAGCCTGCAAGTGCCGGGGCATGAAGGGGCGAACGCGGTGTGGACTTACGAAAATCCGAAAGTGTCAGTCGCTCCGATCCGCGACTACGTGGCGTTTTATCCGGATCAGGTGAAGTTCGAGGTGATCAAGGCTGATGCCTGAGCAAAAAAACGGCGAGGGTAAAAGCCCTCGCCGATTGATGTGTCTGGTTGAGTTTCAGTTCTTGTCGAGATCGATATTCTTCGTCTCACGCAAACAGATCATCCCCACCACCAGGCTCACCCCGGTAATCAACACCGGATACCACAGACCATAGAAAATGTCCCCGGTGTACACCACCAGCGCAAACGACACCGTCGGCAGGAATCCGCCAAACCAGCCGTTGCCGATGTGGTACGGCAGCGACATCGAGGTGTAGCGAATGCGCGTCGGGAACAGTTCGACCATCAGCGCCGCCAGTGGGCCGTAGCACATCGCCGAGATGATGATCAGCGCCACGATCAGGGCGACGATCATCGGTTTGTTGATTTGCTGCAGATCAGCCTGTTGCGGGTAGCCGGCCAGGGTGATCGCGCCGCGCAGTGAAGCCTCATCGAAGCCGTCGAGTTTGACGTCGCCGACGCTCACCTGCACGGCGCTGCCAGCCGGGGCGGCGGCGCTAGAGTAGGGCAGGCCTTGCTTGACCAGGAAGGTTTTGACCTTGTCGCACGGGCTGTCGAATTTGGCTTTGCCGACCGGGTCGAACTGGAAGGTGCAAGTCGCCGGATCCGCCAGCACGGTGATCGGTGCCTGACGGCTGGCCTGATCGATCGCCGGGTTGGCGTAGTGCGCGAGGGACTTGAAGATCGGGAAGTACAGCGCCGTGGCCAGTAGCAAGCCGAGCATCAACACCGGTTTACGGCCGACCTTGTCCGACAGCCAGCCGAAAAAGATGAAGAACGGTGCGCCGATGACCACGCTGATGATCAACAAAGTGTTGGCCACCGCCGGGTCCATTTTCAGGAACTGGGTGAGGAAGAACAGCACGTAGAACTGCGCCGCGTAGAAGGTCACCGCTTGGCCGGCGTTGATGCTGAACAGGGCGATCAACACGACCTTGAGGTTTTCCCATTTGCCGAAGGATTCGCGGATCGGCGCTTTCGAGGTTTTGCCTTCCTCTTTCATTTTCAGATAGGCCGGCGACTCGTGCAGGCTCAGGCGGATCCAGGTGGAAATGCCCAGCAGCACGATCGACAGCAGGAACGGAATACGCCAGCCCCACACCTCAAACTGATCGCCGGTGAAGTAGCGGCAACCGAGCACCACCAGCAGCGACAGCAACAGGCCGAGGGTCGCGGTGGACTGAATCCAGCTGGTGTGGAAACCGCGCTTTCCGATCGGCGCGTGTTCGGCAACGTAAGTTGCCGCACCGCCGTATTCGCCGCCGAGCGCCAAGCCCTGAAGCATGCGCAGCACCACCAGAATGATCGGCGCGGCGATGCCGATACTGGCGTAGGTCGGCAGCAGACCGACGCAGAACGTCGCCACACCCATCAGAATGATCGTCGCGAGAAAGGTGTATTTGCGCCCGATCATATCCCCCAACCGACCGAACACCAGCGCCCCGAACGGTCGCACGATAAAGCCGGCGGCGAAGGCCATCAGCGCAAAGATGAACGCGGTGGTGTCGTTGACCCCGGCGAAAAATTGCTTGCTGATCACTGCCGCGAGCGCGCCGTAGAGGAAGAAGTCATACCACTCGAACACCGTACCGAGTGAGGAAGCGAAGATGACTTTGCGTGTATCCGGGCTGGTCTCGACGCTGCGCACGGCGTCCAGCGGCTGAACGTGTTCTGACATATCGGTATCCCTCACAGTGATTGTTTTTGTTGTTCCACTGGTGTTGCGTGTCCGGGTGATGCGCGATGCTTTGAATCTGTTGATGATTCCTGTGGGAGCGAGCCTGCTCGCGAAGGCGTCGTGTCAGTCAACGTTTATGTTGAATGTGCTACCGCATTCGCGAGCAGGCTCGCTCCCACATTTGGACTGTGTACAGGTCCAGCCAGGATGAGTTGTGCCGCTTTCTCGGCAATCATCAGCGTAGGCGAACAGGTGTTGCCCGAGGTGATGCGCGGCATGATCGACGCATCGGCAATGCGCAAACCGGGCACGCCGTGGACGCGCAGTTGCGCGTCGACCACCGCATCGCCGTCATTGCCCATGCGACAGGTGCCGACCGGATGGAAAATCGTCGTGCCGATCGTCGCTGCTGCTTGCTGCAATTGTTCTTCACTTTGCAGGCTGGCGCCGGGCAGGTATTCCACCGGTTTGAACGCTTGCAGGGCAGGGGCGCTGACGATGCGGCGGGTCAGGCGAATCGCATCAGCCGCGACGCGTAAATCTTCTGGATGACTGAGGTAGTTGGGCTGAATCAACGGCGCTTCCTGCGGATCCACCGAACGAATATCGATGCGTCCACGACTCTGCGGACGCAAATCGCAAACTGAGGCGGTGAAGGCAGGGAAGCTGTGCAACGGCTCGCCAAAACGCTCCAGCGACAATGGCTGCACGTGGTACTCAAGATTCGCCGAGGTCTGCTCCGGCCCCGAACGCGCAAACGCGCCCAACTGACTCGGCGCCATCGACAGCGGCCCGCTACGGTCATACAGATAACGCAGGCCCATACCCATCTTGCCCCACACGCTGCCAGCGATCTGGTTGAGCGTGCGGGCGTTTTCCAGTTTGTAGATCAGGCGCAGTTGCAGGTGATCCTGCAGGTTGCCGCCGACGCCTGGCAGCTCATGAATCACGCCGATACCGAGGCGTTCGAGCAGCGGCCGTGGGCCAATCCCGGAGCGTTGCAGAATGCTCGGCGAACCGACGGCTCCAGCGCACAAGATGATCTCTTTGCGTGCCTTGAATTGTTTGATCTGACCTTCGTGACGCGCGCTGACTTTTGAAGCGCGACCGCCCTCCAGCAACACCCGATCCACCTCAACCCCGGTCAGCACTGTCAGATTGGCTCGGTCACGCACCGGTTTCAAAAACGCTTTCGCCGCGTTCCAGCGCACGCCGGATTTCTGATTGACCTGGAAGTAGCCGCAACCCTCGTTGTCGCCCTGATTGAAGTCATCGATGCTGGCGATGCCACTCTGCTCGGCGGCACTGCGAAAGGCATCCAGAATCGGCCAGGACAGGCGCTGTTGTTCGACCCGCCATTCACCCTTGGCGCCGTGAAATTCAGCCGCGCCGGCAAAATGGTTTTCGCTCTGTTTGAACAGCGGCAACACGTCATTCCAGGCCCAGCCCGGATTGCCCTCGGCCGCCCAGCCATCGTAGTCGTTGGCCTGGCCGCGCATGTAGATCATGCCGTTGATGGACGAACAACCGCCCAGCACTTTACCGCGCGGATAGCTCAGCGCGCGGCCGTTGAGACCGGGTTGTTCTTCGGTCTTGAAGCACCAGTCGGTGCGCGGGTTACCGATGCAGAACAGGTAACCGACAGGAATGTGAATCCACGCATAGTTGTCGCGCCCGCCGGCTTCGAGCAACAGCACGCGCTGCTGCGGATCGGCCGACAGTCGATTGGCCAGCAAGCACCCGGCAGGGCCGGCGCCGACCACGATGTAGTCGTATTCATCGAGGGAAGTCTGCATTCCCTGACCTCGCTTTTTGTTTTTATTGTCGGACACTCTAGTTGTTAGCTTTCGTTAAAAGAATGTTAGTTTTTGCGCAGCCGCTGTGCGTTTTCAAACAGCCTGCATAGACCATAGCCGACAAGGACACGCCATGTTCGACTGGAACGACCTGCGGTTTTTTCTCGAACTGCAACGCAGCGGCCGCCTGCTCACCGCCGCCCGCCGCCTCAACACCACCCACGCCACCGTCGCCCGCCATATCGAAGCCATCGAAAAAAGCCTCGGCACCGCGTTGTTCGTCCAGCATGCGCAAGGCTACGAAATGACCCCGGCGGGGGAAGCGTTGCTTAAACATGCTGAGGCGATGGAAAACGTTGCCTTGCTGGCGCAGGAAGAGATCACCCAATCCACCGCGCCACTGGGCAAGATTCGTGTCGGCGTCACCGAAGGGCTGGGCATCAAGTTTCTCGCCAGCCGCATGATCGGCTTGTTCGAGCGCTATCCGGGATTGGAAGTGGAACTGGTCGCGGTGCCGCGCTTTGTCAGCATCCTTAACCGTGAAGCGGAAATCAGCATTCATCTGGAGCGCCCGGCGGCGGACATGCTGGTGACGCGCAAACTCACCGACTATCGACTCGCGTTGTACGCCAGCCAACGCTATCTCGATAAGGCGCCGCCACTGCAAAGCCGCGAAGACCTCGGGCGGCATGCGTGGATCGGTTATGTCGATGATTTGCTGTTCAGCCAGGAATTGATGTTTCTCAACAGCTTCTGCCGCAGCCCGCGCGTGGTGTTTCACAGCACCAGCGTCATCGCTCAGCAGGAAGCAGCGCGGTCGGGATTGGGCATTGCGGTGTTGCCTTGCTACATGGCCGAGTCGGATCCCGATCTGGTGCCGTTGCTGCCGGATGAAAGCATCGAGCGCAGCTACTGGATCAGCACGCGGCGCGAGTTGCACAAATCGGTGCGGCTGCGGGTGGTCTGGGATTATGTGGTGGGGTTATGTGAGGCGGAGCAGGGGTTGCTGCTGGGCAGATCGCAGGTTGGCTCCTCTTTTGCTTGAAAGCGCCAAGGCCTTTTAACAATGGAGAGCAGCAATGAGGGAATGGCTTACCGTTCGCGACATCAATGCGGACACCTTGAAGGCCATCAGTGACGGCGTCTTACGGCATGGCCGAGCCTTGTCAGAGGCGCGCGGCGGGCACGCTGAAGCCATCGCCTGTGCGCTGATGGAGGAGGGAACACTGATCGGCGGCGCTACCGGCAGAACCGAATTCCGGCGCCTGTTTGTCAATTACCTGTGGATCGACGCGCAATGGCGCGGAACCGGGCTGGGTACTCAGGCGTTGCACAAGCTTGAGGCGTTAGCGGTTGAAAGGGCGTGCGTGGATGCCTTGATCGAAACGCTGGATGACGACGTCGCCCGTTGGTACACCCGCTGCGGCTACCGATTGATCGCGCACGTGCCTGAATACTGCGGCCCGTGGAGTCGTCATACGCTGTTGAAAACGCTTAACGGAACCAATGGAAACGCCGCCGATGAGCTGTAGCCATCTGAGCAGCACGCCCAAAACCGGCAGGCTTCATCACGTTGAAATCAATGTCTCATCGCTGGAAGTCTCGCTGCGTTTTTGGCAGCCGTTGCTCTTGATGCTGGGTTACGCGCAGCATCAAAACTGGCCCGCCGGGCGCAGCTTTATTCTCAACGGCACCTACCTGGTGTTCGTTCAGGCAAGCGATCTGCAACAGGGCTTTAACCGCCGGGGCGTGGGCTTGAATCATCTGGCGTTCCAGGCGGGTTCACAGGCGCAAGTGGATGAAATGGCGGGTTGGCTGCGAACGTCCGGTTTTCGTCTTCTCTACGAGAACGCCTATCCGTACGCCGGCGGCCCGGAGCACTACGCCCTCTACTGTGAGGATCCGGACAAGATCAAAGTAGAGATCGTCGCGCCGGTGGACACGCACCTGTAGTCCCGTTTGCAGGGCTGGCAGGAATGACGTTGCGTGCGGCATTGAAGACTGTGCCTTCTACAGCGCTTTGGCAAAAAGGAAATTCTTGGGGTTGATTAATATATGGATATCCGTATATTCGAATTTCCATATGTGCAGAGCCCATTCCATGATCACTCCCACCGAAGTCTTCAAGAGCCTCGCTGACGAAACCCGCGTCCGCGCCATGCTGCTCATTTCCGATCAAGGTGAACTCTGCGTTTGCGAGCTGATGTGTGCGCTCGACGACAGCCAACCGAAAATCAGCCGCCACCTCGCGCAACTGCGCAGCAATGGCTTGCTGCTCGATCGCCGTCAGGGCCAGTGGGTCTATTACCGGCTCAATCCGGAGCTGCCGGCGTGGGTGCGCGAGATTCTGCAAGTGACGTCCAAAGCCAACGCCGATTGGTTCAAGGACAACGCCGCCCGTCTGCAGAACATGGACGGGCGTCCGGTGCGCGAAGCCGCCTGCTGCTGAATCCGGATTTAGAGAGTTCTGACATGTTGCTGGCTTTCGCTGTTTTCGTCTTCACCCTCGTACTCGTCATCTGGCAGCCCAAAGGATTAGGCGTCGGTTGGAGCGCCACGTTCGGTGCCCTGATCGCCCTGGCTGTCGGTGCCGTTTCGCTGCAGGACATTCCCACAGTGTGGGCCATCGTCTGGAACGCCACCGCCACGTTTATCGCGGTGATCATCATCAGCCTGCTGCTGGATGAAGCCGGCTTCTTTGAATGGGCGGCACTCCACGTTGCACGATGGGCAAAGGGCAGTGGTTATCGATTGTTCGCGTTCTGCGTGTTGCTCGGCGCGGCGGTGTCGGCGGTGTTCGCCAACGACGGTGCGGCGCTGATCCTTACGCCCATTGTCATGTCGATGTTGCTGGCGCTGCGCTTTTCACCGGCGGCGACGTTGGCATTCGTCATGGCCGCCGGGTTTATTGCCGACACGGCCAGCCTGCCGCTGGTGGTGTCCAATCTGGTCAACATCGTGTCCGCCGACTACTTCGGCTTGGGCTTTGCCGAATACGCATCGGTGATGGTGCCGGTGAGTCTGGTCAGTGTCGCGGCGACGCTGCTGGTGCTGTTTGTGTACTTCCGGCGCGATGTGCCACAGCGCTACCCGGTTGAGGCGCTTCAGGAACCCAAAGCAGCGATTCGCGACCACGCCACCTTTGTGGTCGGCGGCTGGACACTGCTGATATTGCTGGTCGGGCTGTTCGCTCTGGAACCGCTGGGGATTCCTGTCAGTGCCGTCGCGGCAGTGTGTGCGGTGATCCTTTTTGCGGTCGCTGCCAAGGGCCACAAGATCGCTACCCGACGGGTTTTGCGCGATGCGCCGTGGCAGATCGTGGTGTTCTCGCTGGGCATGTACCTGGTGGTGTATGGCCTGAAGAATGCCGGGTTGACGGACCTGCTGGCCGTCGTCCTCGACCGCTTGGCCGAGCAAGGTTTGTGGAGCGCCACCCTCGGCACTGGCCTGCTGTCCGCGCTGTTGTCATCGGTGATGAACAACATGCCCAGCGTGCTGATCGGTGCGCTGTCGATCCAGGCCAGCGACGCCCAAGGGGTCGTTCGCGAAGCGATGATCTACGCCAACATCATTGGCTGCGACCTCGGCCCGAAAATCACCCCCATCGGTAGCCTCGCCACGTTGCTCTGGCTGCATGTGCTGGAACGCAAAGGTCTGCGCATCACCTGGGGCTACTACTTCAAGGTCGGCATTCTGCTGACCCTTCCGGTTCTGTTGATCACTCTTTCGGCCCTGGCACTGCGCCTGAGCCTTTGATGTCCGCCAAAAGCGGTAGGAGCAATCCATGCGAGTTCTGTTCATGTGCACGGCCAACAGCTGCCGCAGCATCCTCTCTGAAGCCATGTTCAATCATCTGGCGCCAGCGGGATTCGAAGCGGTGAGTGCCGGCAGTTTCCCCAAAGGCCAGGTGTTGCCGCGCAGCCTGTCGACGCTGCAACAGGCCGGCATCGCCATTGATGGTTTGCACAGCAAAGGCAACGACGCTTTTGAAAGCAACCCGCCAGATATCGTCATCACCGTGTGCGACAAAGCCGCTGGCGAGACTTGCCCGGTATATTTCGGCCCGGCGCTGAAATCCCATTGGGGGCTGGAAGATCCCTCCGAAGTGAAGGGCGACGAAGCCACCGTCGACGCGGCTTTTCACGCCACCCTTATGCGCATCGGCCAACGCTGTCAGGCCTTCCTCGATCTGCCTTTCCACTCGCTCAGCCGCGACCAACTCAAGGCTGAGCTCGACCGCATCGGCGCGCTTTAAGGAGGATTTATGTCCGAACTGCCCAACCTCGATCTCAATCTGTTCGATAACGCCAAACCGTCGCAAGCGGGCGTGCACAAACCGCGGATCCTGCTGCTCTACGGCTCGACCCGCGAACGCTCGTTCAGCCGTTTGCTGGTAGAGGAGGCCGCTCGCCTGCTCGAACATTTCGGCGCCGAAACGCGCATCTTCAACCCGTCCGGTCTGCCACTGCCCGACGACGTTCCGGTCGACCATCCCAAGGTGCAGGAACTGCGCGAGCTGGTGCTGTGGTCGGAAGGCCAGGTCTGGTGCTCACCTGAACGTCATGGCGCGATGTCCGCCGTGTTCAAGGCGCAGATCGACTGGATCCCGCTGGAACTCGGCGCGGTACGCCCGACCCAGGGCAAAACCCTGGCCGTGATGCAGGTCTGCGGCGGTTCGCAGTCGTTCAACGTGGTCAACCAGTTGCGCGTGTTGGGCCGCTGGATGCGCATGTTCACCATCCCCAACCAATCCTCGGTGCCCAAGGCCTACATGGAGTTCGACGACACCGGGCGGATGAACGCGTCGCCGTTTTATGATCGTGTGGTCGATGTGATGGAAGAACTGGTGAAGTTCACCGTGCTGCTGCGCGATCAACAGGCGCATCTGGTCGATCGTTACTCCGAGCGTAAGGAAAGTGCAGAGCAATTGATGGCGCGGGTGAATCAGCGTTCTATTTGAGGTCGTCCCTCGGCGAGGGACGGCTGCGTTCACGTGCGGCATCGGCGATGCGCAATCCAGCATTGATTGATGGTGATCAACCTTGTGTCGGTCAGTTCGGCGCAGCCTTGGAAAGGTGCTGAACTCACTGCAAACACCTGCACAGGAGTCTTGATCATGGCCATGATGAAAGCGGCGATATTCGTCGAAAAGAATCGCATCGTGCTGGATGACAAACCGATCCCCGAGGTTGGCCCGCTGGACGCGCTGGTGCGCATCACCACCACGACAATCTGCGGCACCGACGTACATATCCTGCGTGGCGAGTATCCGGTGGCCAAAGGTTTGACCGTCGGGCACGAACCGGTGGGCGTGATCGAGAAACTTGGCTCACAGGTGCGCGGATTTTTCGAAGGCCAACGGGTGATTGCCGGCGCCATCACCCCCAGCGGCCAAAGCTACGCTTGCCTGTGTGGCTGCGGCTCCCAGGACGGGCCGGACACCCGCCACGGCTTTCGCGCCACCGGCGGCTGGAAATTCGGCAACATTATCGATGGCTGCCAGGCGGAGTACGTCTTGGTGCCCGATGCCTTGGCCAACCTGTGTCCGATCCCCGACGGGCTGAGTGACGAACAAGTGCTGATGTGCCCGGACATCATGTCCACCGGGTTCAAGTGCTGATGTGCCCGGACATCATGTCCACCGGGTTCTCCGGCGCCGAACGTGGCGAAGTCAGTATCGGCGACAGCGTTGCGGTATTCGCGCTGGGGCCGATCGGACTGTGCGCGGTGGCCGGGGCGCGGCTCAAGGGCGCGAGCGTGATCATTGGCGTCGACGCGGTGGCCGAGCGCATGAGTGTCGCGCGGCAGTTGGGCGCGACCCATGTGGTCAACTTCAAGGACGGCGACGTGGTCGAGCAAATCATGGCGTTGACCGACGGGCGCGGCGTGGATGTGTCCATCGAAGCCTTGGGCACCCAAGGCACGTTCGAGTCTGCGTTGCGGGTGTTACGCCCGGGCGGACGCCTGTCGAGTCTGGGGGTTTACGCATCGGACCTGCGCATTCCCTACGATGCCTTCGCGGCAGGGCTGGGCGATTACAGCATCGTCAGCACCCTGTGCCCCGGCGGCAAGGAACGCATGCGCCGGTTGATGGCGGTGGTGCAAAGCGGTGGTGTCGATCTGTCGCCGCTGGTGACCCACCACTTCAAACTCGACGATATCGAAGCCGCCTATGAACTGTTCGCCCATCAGCGCGATGGGGTGATGAAGGTGGCGATCACGCCGTGATCGGCAACACGCCCCGCAACGTTTAAAGGTGCGGGGCGCAGGAATGTCGCTACAGACTCAGGCGATGAATGATCTGATGGGCATCATCAGGATCGCTGTGGGTTTCAAAGCCCAGTGATCGGGCGAGGTCGCGCATGCCCGTGTTGCTGGCGGAATCCACCGAATACAGATGCTTGAAACCGTTGTGCCGGGCAGCCTTGATCAAATGTTCCATCAGCAACGTGGCCAGGCCCAGGTGCATCCACTCATCGGCGACCGTGACGGCGCATTCACAGTCCTGTTCGCCCGTGGCGGCGTAGCGGCTGATCCCGATCTCGATCAATTCGCCATTTTCGTGAACCAGTGCGATGAAGGCCGCGCGTTGTTTGTAGTCGACGTCCATCAACTGATCGAGCAACGCGGTGCCCGGCTCACTGATCTGCGCAAGAAAGCGCAGGTGTCGGGACTCGGGCGACAAGCGCTTGATGAACGCGTATTCGCGTTCGCGATCCTCGGCGGCCAGGGCACGGACCAAGACGTGGCGGCCATCCCTGAGCGACTCGATCCAGTATTCACCTAGGTGCGCGGCATAGGCCGGCGCCGCGCGGTCATTTTGGTCTTTGACAGTGAGCATGAGATGAGCCTCCATCGGGGCTGAACGAGCAACGCGCAGGAGAGTGCGCTGAGTCTGTTCTACACCGATGTCAGCCCCGGAAGCTGATCTGGATCAGATTCCGACGCGCGGCCACTGTTTTAACGGGCAATGGCGCTCTGGTTCCGCAACAGACTCAACTCTGCGGCGGTTCGCGGGTGCTGCGTTGCGATGCGGGGCGCGGTTGCCCGTCGGGAATCGACAAGGTCGCACGCAAGCCGCCCTCCGCGCGGTTGACCAAAGTGATCCGACCGCCCAACTGCGTGGCGATGGTGTTGACGATGGTCAGCCCCAGCCCCGCACCGTTGGCATTGCCGCGACTGTAGAAACGTTCGAACAAGCGTGCCCGGTCCGTTTCATCAATGCCCGGCCCCTGATCTTCAACGCTCAAGTGATAGAAACCCTCGGCCTGACTGAGCAGCACGGTGATCACGCCATGTTCGGGGGAGAAGTTGGCGGCGTTGGTGATCAGGTTGTTCAGGGCAATGTCGATCGTGCCGGGGCTGGCCATGATGTTGAATGGTTGCGCGCTGGCTTCAAAAGCCAGCTCCAGGTGTTTGCTCAGTAACCATGGTGTCAGTTGCACCAGGCTATTGCGCACGGTTTCACTGAGGTCGATGGGTTGCAGCGGTGGCGGATTGGGTTTTGGTTCCAGGCGCGCCATGGTCAGCAACTGGTTGACCAAGCGACTGGTGCGGTCGACCCCGGCGATCAGAAACGCCAGCGACTCGCGGCGCTCCTGTTCGGTGCCGGCCTCCTGCAGGTTCTGCGCATGCACCCGCAGCACCGCCAGCGGCGTGCGCATTTCGTGGGCGGCATCGGCGATAAAGCGCCGTTCACGGCCGAGCACTTCCTGAATCTGCGCGAGCATGCGGTTGAGCGCCGCTTGCATCGGTTCCAGCTCACTGGGCAGCGGCGCCAGTTGCAACGGTTCCAGCGAACCGCTGTGTCGGGCGCGCAAGGTCTCGGCCATGTTCGCCAAGGGCTTGAGGCCCCAGCCGATGGCCAGCCAGACCATCGCCGCGAGCAGCAAGCTGCCGACCATGTTCGGCCACAGCGTGTGCCGGACGATGCGGTCGACCAGATCGGCGCGCACATCGTCACGCTCACCGACCCAGATGCGCAGGCCGTTCTGTTTGTCTTCAAGGAGAAAGGCGCGCCAGTGCCGATTGTTCAGATCCAGCACATCGCTGAAGCCGGGCTGTGTTGGCGGCGCCTTGAAGGACGGTGCGCTGGCGGTGTGCACCAACACATCACCGGCAGGATTCCACACCTGAAAAGCGATTTTGCGTTCGTACGGATGACCCTCACCGCGCGGCACCGCTTCGCCCAGCGCCGAGTTGAACGCCTGGTAAAGCTCGGCGTGCTGTTTGCTGGCCAGTGGCATGCGCATCACGCCTTGCAGCAGACGCGCGTTCTGCGCCAATTGCGCGTCGTAGACCTCGGCGATTTCGTGGTTGCTGTCGTGCAGGTTGAAGGTGCTGAGCACCGCGAGGCCGGCCAGCAACAGGCCGATGATCAAGGTCAGCGTGCGGCGGCGGATCGAGGTCATCGACGCTCCTCCACCAGATAACCGACACCACGGATGGTGCGGATCAGGTCGGTGGAAAACTTCTTGCGCAGGTGATGGATGTGCACTTCGAGGGTGTTGCTTTCGGCTTCTTCATTCCAGCCGTAAAGCAGCTGCATCAGTTGATCGCGGGTCATGACCCGGCCCGGCGGTGACAGCAGTTCGTGCAGCAACTGATATTCCTTCGGCGTCAGGGCCACAGGCTGGCCCTGATAGCTGACTTGCTGGGTGCCGGGGTTGAGGCTGATGCCGGCATGCTCGATCAACGCCTGGGCGCGCCCGGCACTGCGCCGCAACAAGGCGCGCAAGCGTGCCTTGAGCTCATCCAGGTCGAACGGTTTGATCAGGTAGTCGTCGGCCCCGGCGTCGAGCCCGGCGATACGATCTTCGGTGGCGTCGCGCGCGGTCAGAATCAGCACCGGCAGATTCGAACCGCTGTCGCGCAGGCGGCGCAGCACTTGCAGGCCGTCCATGCGCGGCAGACCGAGATCGAGCACGGCGACATCGAAGGTTTCACTGAGCAGCGCATGCAACGCACTGCTGCCGTCCTTGAGCCAGTCGACGGTGTAACCCTCGCGGCCCAGCGCCTGATGAATGCCTTCACCCAGCGCGACGTCATCCTCAACCAGTAATAAACGCACGCGGACTCCTGTCAGTCGAGTTTCTTGTTCACGTCCACCAGCAGGGCGGCGATGTCTTTGCGGCGCCCGGCATCGGCACTTTCGCGGCCCGGGCGCGGCGCGGCTTGCTGGGCTTTGAGCAGCGCAGCTTTGGCTTCAGCGTAGCGCTTCTGACGGTAGAGGTGATCGCCCCAGAAGTACAGGCTGTCGATGCCGTTGGGGTTGAGTTGCAAGGCTTGCTTGAGCAGTTGCTCGGCCTTGTCGCTGTCGCCGAAACCGATGGGCCAGCCGGGCACGCGGTCATACAGCGCGGCGAGGCTGGTGTAGGCCGAGCCTTGCAGGGCTTTGGGGTCGAGGGTCAGGGATTTTTCCAGATCGGCCTTGGCATCCTTGGCTTTGCCCAAGGCACCGAGGCCGCCCTCGGCACCGGCCCAACTGCTGGTGACGATGCCTTTCCAGATCCACGCTTCGGCCACCGCCGGGCGTTGCGTAGTGAACGTGTTGGCCTCGTTGGCCAATTGTTCGAATGCGGCGGCACGCTGTTTTTCCGCCACTTCATATTGGATGTGCGCCCAACTCTGCTGGATGCCCTCAAGACGTTTCTGGTCTGCCGGTTCCAACGCCCAGACGCTTTGACTCAGGGCGGCGAGCAACAGGCATGCGGATAGTTTTTTCATGGCTTTGGCGACTCGTTGTCAGGTTGTTCACTGAGGCGGCGGATCAGCGGCAACTGCTTGCGCAGGCCTCGATCCACCAGATGCGGGAGCAGATTGTTCAGGCGAACGAAGAAGCGTTCCGGCCAGCCCAGGTAAAGGTCGCGGCGATCACCGGCAATCGCGTGGATCACCGCCGAAGCCACGGTTTGCGGATCGTCGACGTTGGCCTTGAGCGCGTCGTTCAACGCTTGTGCGGCGGCGCTGTTCATCGAGGTGCGCGTGGCCCGGGGCGCGACATACAGCACGCTGACGCGGGTGTCGGCGAGCTCCCGGCGCAGCGCTTCGGAAAACCCGCGCAAAGCGAATTTGCTCGCGCAGTAACTGGCGTAACCGGGGTAGCCGATCGAGCCGTAGGTCGAACCGACGTTGACCACCATCGCGCTGTCGGCCTGCTTGAGCAGCGGCAACAGCAGTTTGGTCAGGCACATCGGCGCACTGATGTTCACCGCCAGCATCGCGTTGATGTCGCTGTCATCCAGCTGTTCGAGCATGGCGAAGTGATTGACCCCGGCGGCATTGATCAACAGGTTGACGCCACCGATGGCTTCGGCGGCGACCAGCACTTTACGGCGGTCGCTGAGGAAGGTCAGGTCGGCGGCCACCCAGCACAACGACTCGGGGTAGCGCTTGAGCAACGGCAGCAGTGCCTCCTGATGCCGCGCCACCGCGAGCACGTGGGCACCGGCGGCGCACAAGGTTTCGGCGATGGCCAGGCCGATGCCGCCACTGGCACCGGTCAGCACCACCCGCGCATCACACAGCTGCATGTTGAGCCTCCGCGTCACGCGGCAAGCCACGGAACATGTCGGTGTACAGGCGATAGACGACTTTCGAGGCATGGATCACGGCGGCTTGATCGGCAGGATCTTCCAGCTGATTCATCAGCCGCCGATAGGTCTGCATGTGCTCGATATCGAGCGAACCGTGGGAGCTCAGGTAACTGAACGCCGTTTCCGGCAACGCCAGGCGCTCGCGAATGCTGCCCGCCGCGTGGGTAGCCAAAGCGATGCTGGTGCCTTCGAGCACGTTGACCATGCCGAACAGACCCACTGGATTGCCACGGGCGATCAGGTCGTAAAGGAAGCTGACCATCAACTCGATCGACAACGACGGCTGGCCGTCGCGCACCGCATCACGATCACCGCCACACGCGGCGATGTCGTTGAGCACCCAGTGCTCGTGGCCGTATTCGTCTTCGATGTACTCGGCCACCGCTTTGCGCAGCCATTCCAGACGCGACGGCAGGCGTGCACCGCAAGCCATCATCAGCGGCACGGTGTGGCGCACGTGGTAATACGCTTGCGCGAGAAATGCCCGATAGCTGTCGAGGCTGACCGTGCCTTGCAGGGCATCGACGATGATCGGCAGGTTGAACAGTGCGTGGCGTTCCTGTTGCGTGGCTTCTTGCAGGGTGTCAAAAAAACTCATGATGCGGACTCCTCGGAAACAGCGGATTCGGTCAATTGGCCGTGGTACTGCGCGACGATGGCGTCGCGGCGCGGGCGGCCATTGGCGGTGAGCAAGCCATTGGCGGCAGTGAAGGGTTGCGGCAGGCGCGTCCACTGATGCACTTGGGCGTAATCGGGCAAAGCCTCGTTGGCTTCAGCGACAGCAGCGACCAGTTCGGAGTCGGTGCAGTCCGGGCGATGCGGCCAGAGCAGGGCGTGATTGCGCGGCAAAGCCTCGCCGTAAACGAACGCCTGAGCGATATGGCGGCGCTGTGTCAGCTCGGACTCGACCCATTCCGGGTTGACGTTGCGCCCGAAACTGGTGACGAACTGGTGCTTCTTGCGGCCCTTGAGATAGAGAAAACCTTCCGGGTCGAACTCGCCCAGATCGCCGCTCGGCCACCACTCATCAGCGTACGGCGCGTCGCCCAGATAACCGAGCAGCGTCGAGCCCTTGATCAGCACTTCGCCGTCCTCGGCCAGCCGCACTTCGACATGCGGCAACGGTCGGCCGACGCTGCCGTGGCGGCGTGCGCCGGGGCGATTGAGGCACACCACCGAAGCGCATTCGGACAAGCCGTAACCTTCATAAACCGGCAGCCCGACCCGTTGCGCGCGGTGCAGCAGATCCTCCGAGACCCGCGCACCGCCGACAGCGGCAAAGCACAGGGTTTGCGGGTCGAAGGCTTTCTGTTCGGCGGCGCTGACCAGCAACAGCAGCAACTGCGGCACCAGGATCAGACTCTCCGGTGCACGGCTGGCCAGATAACCGAGCAGACGCGGAATCTCGACGTCGCTAGCGCCCTGAATGCCGAGGGTTTTCTGGCTCGGCAAACTCAACATGGCGCCGGCATACAGCGCGGCGTAACAGCCGAGGTTCTCCAGCAGAATCGCCAACGGCAACAGCGCCAGATGATGCTGCGGGCCGGTCGCTTCGCTGGCCTGATCCAGCTCCCGTGCCACCCGCAGCAGGCTGTCGGCGCTCAGGCATACTCCTTTCGGCGTGCCCGTGGTGCCGGACGTGAAGGTGAGTTTCGCGGTGCCGGCCGGCATGCGACTGGGGCCACTGAACGCGCGGCACCAGAACTCGCCACGTTGTTCATAGCCAGCCGCGAGCAGTTCGGCGCCCAGTTCCGGCTCGGCGATCACCCGTTCGGCCTGGCTTTGTTGCAGGCAATGAGCTCGTTGTGCCGCACTGAAAAACGGCGGCAGCGTCACGCAGGTCAGGCCTTCGAACAGCACAGCCAGATCCCAGAGCATCGCGTCGACGCCGTTGTCCAACGCCAGCGCAATCACCTGCGCCTGCTCATCGCGCAGGCGCTCTTGGCGATAGAGCACCTCGGCGTACAGGGTGGCGTAATCGAGTTTCAGCGTGTCGCCCCACAGGGCCGTCGCATTGTCATTGCGCCGGGCATGGTCGCGCAGGGTTTCCTGGAAGCGTTGAAGTTCAAGCGACATGACAGGCTCCTTCAATCGAACCCGGTAATCCCAGGCGGGCAAACAGGCCGATATTGCGCAAATGGACGAACCCGGCGCGGATGTTGCCGACGTGCACCCAAGGTTTACTTTCGTAATAACTGCCCCAGTGTTGACGCTCGTCACCCAATCGATCCGGATCGGCGGCGCACAATGTCACTGGCTTCAGACCCAGGCGATGGAAGCTGTTGACCAGCCCGATGTTGCCGGTGAACGTCACCCATTCCAGGCCGCCCATGGCCAGCAGGTAGGTGATGGCGATGATGCTCAGGCGCGCGCTGCCGGTGTCGCTGGCGGCGAGGTTGCCGACTTCGACGATGGCGCTGCGCTCGACCGGACGATCTGCCGCCGCGCTGATCAACGGCTCGATCGGCTCATCCAGATAGCGCTCAAGGAACAGTGATTCCAGATGCGCGCGACGCACCCCGGCCACGGCGCACAACTCGCCATCGCCGTTGTGCATGCCGAACAGCTCGGGCATGAAATGGCGGATGTCGGCGCCGTGGGCCTTGCGAAAGCGTTGCTGAATAAAGCTTTCAAACGTCGCTCGCAGAGTGTCGTCGGGCAGCGCGCCGGTCAGTGTCATCTGCGGTGTTTCGGCTTGACCGAAGCGCAGGGGCAGGGCGATGTTCCAGTCAAATTCGGGCATGGGCAGAACGCCTCCCTCAATAGGTTTGAGGCGAGTATCGGAGGCATTTCTTAACGAAGTCTGAAGGTGAAAAAAGGTTAACGTGAGGGTCTGTCTTCAGACTCTCTTAAGACTGGGCGGGCAGGGTAACGCCGTCGGTTCGCCCAACAACCGGAGCGAGGCGGTCGAACGAATCGGCCGTCACTCACGACAATCACGAGGCGCAGCTTATGACCCGCGACACCGCCGTAACCCGTTATGGAAAACTCTCAATCACCCTGCACTGGCTGATGCTGGCGCTGTTTGTCGGCGTCTACGCATGCGTCGAAATCAAGGGCTACCTGCCCAAGGGCAGCGAAGCACGCGGCTTGCTGATGGGCTTCCACGGCCTGTTCGGCGCGAGCATCTTCGCCCTGGTGTGGATCCGCCTGCTCGGCCGCCTCAGCCCACGCCCGCCGATCACCCCCAAGCCACCGGCGTGGCAGACCGGCATCGCGCACCTGACACACCTGGCGCTGTATGGGCTGATGATCGCCACGCCGATCCTCGCCTGGCTGATGCTCGCCGCCGCCGACAAACCGTTCCCGTACTTCGGCTTCCACGTCCCGGCCCCCGTGGCCATCGACCCGGACTTCGCCAAGCAACTGAAGTACTGGCATGAACTGATTGGCAGCACCGGTTACTGGCTGATCGGGCTGCACGCGCTGGCGGGGTTGTTCCACCATTATTGGGTGCGGGATAACACCCTCGTGCGGATGCTGCCGGGCCGCACCGAATAACCCTGATCGACTACAACCTCTGTGGGAACGAGCCTGCTCGCGAAAGCGGTGTGTCAGCCTATGATGATGTCGGCTGACACGACCCCTTCGCGAGCAGGCTCGCTCCCACAGTTTTTTGTGGTGTTTTCGAGTAACCGACACTTCAGGTTTTGCGCCTGCCTGCCGATGAAATCTGCACGATTTCAACGGATGCCATTCATGAACAAGGTTGTTGCTGTACTGGCGCTTACTGCCCTCGTTGCAGGCTGCAAATCCCACCATCGCCCCAATCTTGCGGACGATGAATTCCCCAGCTTTCGTTGTGCGGCGTACTTCAAGCAAGCGTCGATCAGTGAGCAGCAGTTCGACGAGATCCGCTATCTCAGCACCCAGAACGCCAACTGCAAGGTGATCCTTGGTGAGATGTACGAGCAGGGACATGGCGTGCCGAAAAACATCGAGAAGGCCAAAGACATCTATGAGTCGGTGGCCCGAAACGCGCCGAATGTCTACAGCCGCCTGGGCGATATGGCGGCAGCCGGTGTCGGCGGGCCGGTCGATCTGGTGGCTGCCCGGGACTTTTATGAGCGCTCTATCGCGGAACCCGGCAATACCGCAATGGAGCTCAAAGTCGCCGAGTTTCTGGAGAACGGCAAAGGCGGCCCGCAAGACCTTCAGGGGGCGCTGAAGCTGTATTTCAAAGCCGACTCATGGGACAACCTCCAACGCCTGCACACCAAGGGCGTGGTGATGACGATCGAACAACAACAGCAGTACAACAAGGTTTATCTCAATAGGATGCAGTACGGCGTCAGGGAGAAGATTGAAGGTATCGAGAAAGCGCTGGCGCAAGAAAAGCTGTCGACCCCCGAGCGCAAGTCGGTGCAGCTGGAACTGATTTACACCCCCGGCTCGTTGGTGCCAGTGATTGCCTTGCGGCAAAGTTGCGGTAACAGTGCCATCGACCAAAAAGTCATGCAGGGCTTTAGCGATTACCGATACCCCGGCGAACCGATCCTTTCGCCGCAGCAGAAAAACCACACGACTGTCGCCAGCATCAGGACCGATGGGCTGACCGATAGAGAGCGACTCAGAGCGCTATCGAAAAAATAAGGGGTGCCGTGTGGCTCGAACTGATCGGCGGGCCACTTGCCGGAACAGCGTCTCGCGTCCACTCTATGACCTGCCGACAAGGAGCGTCCGCCGACCCTCCGTCGTGACCACAGGGAGCTTGCAGCATGAGCGAAGACAACAAGGTAAAAGGCCCGGCGTCATACTTTCCCTCCATCGAGAAAAAATACGGCCAGCCCATCGATCACTGGCTGAACCTGCTCGCCGGCATCACCGACAAGAAACACATGGAACTGGTGGCGTGGCTCAAGGAAGAACACGGCATGGGCCACGGTCATGCCAACGCCTTGGTTGCGCATCATCTGGCGGGTAAAAAGTGAGGGCAGGGCAGCGATGAATTTCACCCACCGGCCCGTGACGGCCGACGACGTCAACACCCTCTGCAGCTTTCCCCAGGGCGAACAAGAGCTGTTCTTCATGTTCCCGAAAGCCAACTTCCCGCTGACGGAAGAGCAGATGCACAGCGCAATCAGCCAACGCTTCGACTCCACGGCTTTTCTGGCCAACGGCGAGTTCGTTGGCTTCGCCAATTTCTACCGGGCTGAGCACGATGGCATTTGCTGCATTGGCAACGTCATCGTCGCACCATATGCCCGTGGCCAGGGGGTTGCGCGATACATCGTCGAGACCATGACCGCAGTGGGTTTCGAGAAGTACCAGGCCAAGGAAGTGCAACTGTCCTGCTTCAATGAAAACACCGCAGGCCTGCTGCTCTACCCAAAACTCGGCTTCGTGCCGTTCTCCATCGAAGAACGCCCGGCACCGGGTGGCAAACGTTCAGCGCTGATCAACATGACGCGGATCAGAGGCGCAGCGAATGCCACTCACCTTCCATAAGATGCACGCCAACGGCGATGACTTCGTCGTGATCGACTCACGCAACATCAGCAACCCCGTCACCAGCCAACTCGCCCGGCGCCTGGGCGATCGTCATCGTGGCATCGGTTTCAACCAACTCGCCGTGGTCCTTGATTGCGCAGACGCCGATGCGCGCGTGGAGTTCTGGAACGCCGATGGCTCAGCGCTCGACGTGTGCGGCAGCGCCACCCGTGGCGTGGCGGACAGGTTGATGCGCGAAGCCAGCCAAACATCGATCACCCTGCGCACAAACCGTGGCTTGCTCACCTGCGAACGCACGACCGCCGGATTGATCGCCGTCGACATGGGCGAACCGTTGTTCGACTGGCAAGACATCCCTCTGGCGCAAGAACACGAAACGCTTTTTCTACCGCTCGCCGGCGCTCCAACCGCGTGCAACATGGGCAATCCGCACTGCACCTATTTCGTCGATGACCTCAGCTCCATCGATATCGCCGCCCTCGGCCCGAGCCTAGAAATCCACCCATTGTTTCCACACAAAACCAACGTCCACTTCGTGCAGATCATCGACCGCCAAAACATCCGCCTGCGCATCTGGGAACGCAACGGCGCCATCCCGCTCGGCTCCGGCTCATGCTCGTGTGGCGCGGCCGTCAACGGCATCCGCCGAGGCCTGCTCGACCACACCGTCAACGTCGAATGCGACGGCGGCCCCGTCACCGTCCACTGGAGCGGCAGCGGCCCCGTCACCCTGAGCGGCCCGGTAGAACCCACTTTCTCCGGCACCCTCCCAGACACCCAACTCGACCTCAAGTGACCACGATCCCCCTGTAGGAGTGAGCCTGCTCGCGATAACGCCAGCCCAGCCACCGCAAATCCCAACCCAACCACAAACCCCTGTGGGAGCTAGCCTGCTAGCGAAGGCTCCAGCCCAGTCACCGCAAATCCCAAACCCACCACAAATCCCCTGTGGGAGCGAGCCTGCTAGCGAAGTCGCCCACCCAGTCACCCCATCAACCACTGACCGAAATAAACAGTAAAACCACCACTGTTTAAACGAAGCCTCAAGTAACCACCGAAACCCTACAACGCCTTGCGCCGTTACCTACGACTAAGCCAGAATCCGCCGGCTTGTGCGTCTAGGTCGCGGGTTCTATCGTCTGTCGGTCGCTGAAAAACAGTGATCGGGTTTGGTAGCCCTGAGTTTTCGTAGATTGCATAAGCATCATGATTCGCAGTGTCTGTTCGACACGGCTTTATGGTGGTCATGCACAGGGCGTCTTCGGGCGCGCCGGTTTTCTACGTCCCGGTCTACCAACCTGCGCATGGCCGCCACCCTCGTTTGGTAGCGAGAGTGATGGCTCCTTTTTTTGACGTAGGAGCTTCATCAATGATCAAACCAACACCCAACCCACCAGAAACCGACCCCACATCCCCCTACGAATCCCCCGATTCCAAACGCTTCCACGAAGCCGCCGAACGCGCCCTCGACCACTACCTCAAACCCGCCAGCCAAATCATGGCCAGCACCCAACAACCCGAACGCATGTACCTCGCCAACCCCAAGTACAACAGCGAATCCCTGCTCGCCAACGCCAGCGAAACCCTCGGCTCCGCCAGCGAAATGCTCCTCAACTTCGCCGCCATGCTCGACACCCCGCACCGCAAAACCGCACTGGGCATCGCCCAAGTCGTGATGCTCGGCGAAATCGCCGTCAACCAAGCGCTGGATAACGTCGAGATCGCCAGCTAGATGTGAACGATCTCTGTAGCGATTATCTGTTTCTTCGCTACAGAGATCTATGTTCAGGAGTCGCTTTAAATAGACATGTGTCACATCGCTTGTAATGGCCTAAGTTGACGCGATAGCGTTGGCATCCATCTCTCGACCGAGCGGTTCTCCAATGGCGTTACACGAATGCATGCACACATTTGAAGAGCTAGCCCAAACGGTTCTGCCCGGCCATATGAGCAGAATGAAAAGCTCTCTTGAAACTCCGCGAGAGATGAAGGACTTTTCAGTGCCCGGTGTTGGCGTTAAATCGTTGCTGAAGCAGTTCAAACTGGCGCACGATTTTTCGGGCTGCTACGTGTTGATCGACAACGGCGTGCCTATCTATGTCGGTATTTCAAGAAGCGTGATCAGTCGGCTTCGTCAGCACGTCTTCGGTAAAACACACTTCGACGCTAGCCTGGCTTTTCGAATTGCGATGGCGAAACATCCAGATCAAACGATTTCCAAGCTGACGCGCGCGAAGGCAATGGGTGATCCTCTATTCGGTACATCATTCGCAGAGGCTCAGTCCTATCTCAGGTCACTCCAGGTGGCAGCGATAGATATTGAGAATCCGCTTGTGCTTTACGTTTTCGAACCCTACTGCGCGCTGGATCTTGATACTCACCAGTGGAATTCGTTTGAGACCCATTGATTCGGAATTCTCTGCATCTCAACTGACCTGTTAAACAGACGATCTACATGTTTGTTTAATAGGTGTCTCTAGTTGCTGGCTACGCCCTACAACTCCTTGCGCCATCGCCTACGACTAAGCCAGAATCCGCCGGCTTGTGCGTCTGGCACTCCCTCCGTACCTTGATTCCCGTCACTGCTCATCAGTGATCGGGTCTGCAAGCCCGCCGGAAAAACCAGTCGCACAGCCAGCCAAAAGGACACTCGTTCGTGTCCGCTCAATGGCAGCTTTGTGCGGGAGACCTTCGGGTCTGCCGGGTGCCTGGTTTCCCGGTCTTGCAGACCCGCGCATAGCTGCCACCCATCATCTGCAAGTGATGCTGGTATCTCCTAATGAAAACCAGGAGCACAACCATGATCAAACCAACACCCAACCCACCCGAAACCGACCCCACATCCCCCTACGAATCCCCCGACTCCAAGCGATTCCACGAAGCCGCCGAACGCGCCCTCGACCACTACCTCAAACCCGCCAGCCAAATCATGGCCAGCACCCAACAACCCGAACGCATGTACCTCGCCAACCCCAAGTACAACAGCGAATCCCTGCTCGCCAACGCCAGCGAAACCCTCGGCTCCGCCAGCGAAATGCTCCTCAACTTCGCCGCCATGCTCGACACCTCCCACCGCAAAACTGCACTGGGCATCGCCCAAGTCGTGATGCTCGGCGAAATCGCCGTCAACCAAGCGCTGGATAACGTCGAAATCGCCAGCTAACCCCCACCCCGACGAGGGGAAACCCTCGTCGAACCCCGCTGTCACACCCCGGCTGGCACACGGCCACGGCTTGCGCCCCCCAGCCTCGGCTGTCACCCTTCGGGCCGTTCTCAAGGATCAGAACCAGGAAACATGGATGAGTGGCTACGTACCCAACCCCCCGAAAAATTATCGTTACGAAGAAGCCAAACCCGTCGATATTCACGCCCAGCGTTGGGCGGAATATGAGAAACACGGGAAAGAACCTGCGCGCGAACCTGAGAAAATCGGGATCGCGTTGAGAATTGGGGTGTTCTTTGATGGCACTGGGAATAATGCGAATAACACGGCGGCGGGATTGCTGTGTGGGGCGCAGCATCCGATTGCGCCTCAGGATATTCCTGCGAGTTGCCAGCCTTACATGAGTGATCCCGACAGCAGCTATGGCGCGGGACTCACCAATGTTAAAAAACTAAGTGAGCTCTATGACGCCCCAGAGGGGGCCGAAGGTGAAGGGCTCCGAAAGCAAGCTTTTCGTATGATTTATGTCGATGGAATTGGCACCAGCGCTGGTAAGAAAGACAGCTCCCTCGGAGGTGGCACCGGACGAGGTGATACTGGAGTTGCAGGTAGAGTTCAGTCTTCGTTTGCATCGATTAAATTGCGTATCAAAGAGCTCTTGGACGATAACCCAGGTAGTGAGGTGACTTCGCTGACCTTCGACACATTTGGATTCAGCCGTGGTGCAGCTGCCGCTCGACACTTTTCCAATGAGGTGGTGCGGGGCAAGCAAGGCCCCTTAGGTGAAGTCCTGCGAAGCAATTCTGAAGCGTTCAGCAAGACCTTCAATGAGCAATACAATGGCGACATCAGAATGGGCTTTATCGGGCTATTCGATACAGTTCCGTCGATTGCTGGTTGGTCCAATTTCGGCAACGTGAAAAGTCCTGTTGCAACGGGCATCAAACTTTACCTGGACCGGCGTTTTTTTACCGACGTCGTTCACTTGGTCGCGCGGGATGAATGCCGAGGTAACTTCGCTCTGAGCCGTGTAAAGCCCGCTCATCTGGAGATTACGTTGCCAGGTGTTCACTCTGATATCGGAGGTAGTTACCTCGATGAAGCGGAGGAGTGCGTGCTTGTCAGTCCTATGCAGGCACTAGAAGTCCCTCTCCAAACTGATGTGCTCACCACTTCGATTTACCGCGACGCGGTGATCGTAAGAAATCAGTGGATAGCGAATGGCTGGCCTTCTGAGATGCTGGAAATCGTAACGCCGCCTGCGCTTCAAATGCCGAACAGTCCGCAAGATCGGATGAGCCCGCGTGTCAAACACGTCTACGCTGCTGTACAGCTCAAGCGTCCGGTTAGTGGCCTGTTGTCGAGAGTTTATCTGCGGGTGATGCACAAACTGGCGAAAGATAAAGGCGTTCGTTTCAACGATATTTCAGACACGCCTGATCTGGCACTGCCATCAGAACTTCAGGCTATGTGTGATCGATTTGTCGCTGGTGACTACAGCATTACGCTAGACGAGGAGCGAATGCTCAAACTCAAGTACATTCACACTTCCGCAAACTGGAACCATCCACTGGGCAGGAGAGATGGAAGCGGTGTGAGAGCGGTGTACATCAACGCCCCCACACCTGACGGCATACGCGTACAACATCCTCACGTACCCGATTGGACGCTTTTTTGATGAAATTTCTTGTAAGCCTGCTTTGTGCAATCCTCATGACCGGCTGTCACGCCGATCCGCTGTCCACAAAAAATGATCCTAGGTCTCCATGGTGGGAGCTCGCGTTCACCGAGCCTCATTACATGAAGGTTTGGGTCGAGGACACCGCAGTAGAAGACATCAAGGGGGAGACCTTCTTGCGCACTGGCGGAGGATCCGCCTCAGGCGGTCAACCGGAAGACGGCACTGACTCTGCCCGTGGTTGGCACGGCGTGGGAAGCACAGGAAAAGCGGTTGTTGGTGCTGATCTTCCCAAACGTATCTATGTCCGCTGGCAATCCATTATTGAACCGCAAACGTATAAGGTCTGGGTGGACATTCCAGAGCAAGCCAGACAACTTATGCTTGAGTCTGTCAACCAGCGCTGTGCAAAAACTCCTGAACAGGAAGGGCGTTATAACGCATCTATCTACTTGGGCCTGGCTCCCGGTGGTGTCGTGCAAGTCTGGGTCAGGGACTCATGCCACCATCCTGTCAAAGTCGCCAGAGCACAAGCGGAGATCGAACCGCTAGGGCCTAGTCAAGGCAAGAACCAAGGGCGCTATGCGTATCCCGTCAGCGAAAAGTCAAAACGTTACATCGAGAAATTCGGCATTCCGTACGGAAGTTGGTAGTCGCGGGAACTGAATAGTTGAGCTCTTTGGCAATGAGAATGTTCGTAACCCTCTTGGCCGTTTTGATCTTCACCGGTTGTCACGTCACAAGCTCCAACTCGGGGGAAAACGATCCCAAATACCCTTGGTGGGAGCTGGCGTTTATCAAGCCCAATTTCATGAACGTGTGGGTTGAAGACAGCTCTGTGGAAGACATTGACGGTAAAACCTTTTTGAGAGCCGGAGGAGGGAACGCCAGCGGTGCAGAGCCAAATGACGACATAGAATCTGCGCGCGGTTGGATTGGTGTTGGTGGCACAGGCAAACCGGTTATTGGAGTGGGTATGCCCAAGCGGATCTTTGTCCGCTGGCAATCGATACCAGAGCAAAAAACCTACTGGGCATGGGTAGATATCCCTGAAGAAGCCAGGCAAATGATGGTGGCATCTACCCATCAGCGCTGCCCGGAAACTCCCGAGAAAACAGCACGCTTCATGGCCTCCGTCTATTTGGGACTCGCCCCGGGTGGTGTGGTGCAAGTGTGGGTAAGAGATTTATGCCGGCGCCCAGTGAAAGTCGCTCGTGCCCAGGCCGAGTTGGAGCCGCTGGGACCCGAGTTGGGTAAGAATGGTGGTCAGTATGCTTATCCCTTGAGTGAGAAGGCGAAGCGGTATATCGACAAGTACGGCATTCCCTATGGGAGTTGGTAATCGTCACCCGATGAAACAACTGATAACGATGCTTGTTGCTTTGTTGATTACCGGTTGCCAGTCAACTGATCCGCTGTCCACAAAAAATGATCCTAGGTCTCCATGGTGGGAACTTGCGTTCACCGAGCCTAATTACATGAAGGTTTGGGTAGAGGACACCGCAGTGGAAGACATCAACGGCAAGCTATTCAAACGCACAGGATCAGGAACAGCCGCAGGTGGGGAGCCTGAAGACGGTAAAGAATCCGCTCGTGGCTGGCACGCAGTAGGTGGTGCGGCAAAAGCAGTGATTGGTGCTGATCTTCCCAAGCGTATTTATGTGCGCTGGCAGTCAATTGTCGAACCACAGACTTATCAGGTTTGGGTTGATTTGCCCGAAGAGGCGAGGGACGTGATGAGGCAGTCGGTTTATCAGCGGTGCCCGGAGACTCCCAAGCAGCAGGCAAGCTATAGCGCCTCGATTTATTTGGGCTTGGCTCCGGGAGGAGTAGTGCAGGTTTTTGTCCGAGACTCTTGTCACCGCCCTGTCAAAGTGGCCAGAGCCCAAGCCGAGATCGCGCCGTTGGGGCCCAGTCAGGGACAGAATCAAGGGCGTTACGCGTATCCTATAACTAAAAATTCGAAGCGCTATCTACAGCAATACGGTATTCCTTATGGAAGCTGGTAAGGTAGCCTCCATAAAATTATTCACGCTGATATGAGGGTTGTTGAATGGGTAATATCTATGGTGACAGTGGACTGTTTTTTTCTTCTAACTAGCCAGAATTAGTGGGTGGTTTATCGTTTGCAAGTGCCGACATCACAGATTCCAGGGTGGCGTTTGCAGTCTCTGGTGTGTATTTGGCTGAAATATATGGGAAATATGACCCGTTAGATCGTAGCAGAAGTATTATTAGCTTTCCTTTTTTAGCTATGACGTTGAAGTCGAGGTCTGAGAAAGCTTTTAAGCTGTCGATATAGTTAAAGACGGTTTCTCTCATGAAGCTGTCTAGTTGTGAGGTGTTGTGTGTTTTAGTTGGTTCTGAATGAAAGTTGGGTTGATTGGTGTTTTTACTTTTCAGTTTGGTTTCTGGAGTTTCTGGGGTCTCTAGGGTTTCTAGTTGTGATGTCATAAGGTCGGTTGTTAAATCGGTCGCTTTACTTTCTTTGTCAATAATCTCGGATGTAATCGTTTCAGTATTTTTGGAGCCCTCAGTAGCTGCAGCTATCTCTTGCTGAAGACTGGATATCAGTTCTTTTAATCTTGAGTTTTCGGACGTTTTTGAGTCAATTTCTGACTCGAATTTTAGCTGGCTTTCAAGTGCCTCCCTTCGTATTTTTCGAGCTTGTTCTTTTGATAGAGGGCTTTCATCATCAATCGACTGTTGTATTTCTTTTAGCCGTCTTTGGTTGGTTTTGACATGCTTGTAAATGGCTTCTGCAGGTATCGGGTAAATAAAAATAAGGAAGAGGCTTGTGAGTAAAGGTAGTAAACCGCCGTAAATTATTTTGCTACTGAGACTGGGGAAGATGTTCAGGTCAATGTAGGTCAGCTTTTCGTGGCTTGAAATGCTCGAAAAAATTACTAGCAAAAATTTATAATTCCAGCCGCACCATGACACAATGAAAGAGCTTAATAGGGGGCTGCTGACTCTTTCATAAAGCTGCGCCTTTATAGTTGTTGTGAGGTCTTCGATCAAAGCTGGTTCTCCATTTTGTACTTTTTATTTGTATTTTTGCAGATTTAGATCTGCTGTTTGAATACATGTATTTTTAATCGGGGCAGCGTGATCAGAACTGTGGCATCCGATCTAATTTTGAGGTTGATACGGCGACGATATCGAAAGCGGTGCTAGCCAACCAGTCTCCGTTAGCCATTATCTTCAATTTATGCAGCCCAACATGATGCCTACGCGTCGTAAAGTCCCTAATCACCTGCCGCCTTCCCACAACCACACTCCCAAACCCCGCCAAAACCACCGTCTTCAACTTAAAAACCTTCCCCGAAACCCCGCCATTCGCTTTCACATAGTCAATCGCATAATCAATCACCAAGCGCTGCTCATGCGCCACCGTCGACTTCACCACAAACGACAACGTAATCGCTTCCCCCAACCTAACCACCGCCGGCTCAACCCGCACATCCAGCAACTCAACCTCAGCCTTCGCCCCGGCACCAATCACCGTCAGCGCGCGCAAATCCCCCTGCTTGATCAAACTCCGCAACGCATGCTTGGCAATCCACGCCGTGTGCTTGTTCTCCAACGACCAACCTTCAATCGTGTCCAGCACCCACTCCGGATGCACCTTCGTCACATCATTCAAATGATTCGCCACGGACTTGCGTACATACAAACTCTCATCCGCCTTCAACCGATCCAGTATCCCGGCGGCCAACTGCGGATCGGCCTGAACCGCGTCCAACCGAAACGACCAAGGCAGGCGAGGGCGGCTGCCTTCGCTGGCCAGGCGTCGAACGTGGTGGTTTTCGTCTCGGGTCCAGTCGTGCATCAATTCCAGTGAGCGCTCGAGGTCGCTGCGCAGAAAGTGGCGGATGGCGAATTCGGAGGAGCCGAAGGTGGTGAAGTACTTCAGGGCGTCCATCGAGGTGTCGAACGCGTGCCCGCCGTAGCTCGCGACGTAATGCGGCAAACACATGCTGACGAATCCGCTGTTCAGCCTTGGTGCGAGTTCGAAAAGCACTTCTAGGGAATCTTGGTAATCCAGCGGCAACACGGCGTGCAGGCTTTCGCTGACACGCGCCATGCGTTGCATCACTGATAATTCAGCGAGTCCGTCTTGGGCGTGCTTGAGAAACGCCTTGGCCTTGAATGCCGGGTACACGGCGCTCATTTCGCGGGCGATGTGCTGCAAGCGCTCGGCGTTGAAGATTTCCTTTAATGCCGGGGCGGCGGTGTCGGTGGTGCTCATGGTCAGGTCATCGGGGTGCTGACGAACGCTTCGAGGGTTTCAGCGTAGGCGGTGTATTGGGCTATGTGTGGGTAGCGGCGGGTGTCGATCTGGTCGGGGACGACGAGGTCGGTGAAGCTCCAGGCGACGGCGAGGCTGATGCCGGCCTGGGTGAGGGTGCCGTCGGTGGGCAGGCCGGTTTTTTCCAGTTCTTGCTCGAGGGCGGTGAACGCGGCGGCGAGTTGGCCTTCGACGCGTTCGACCCACGGCTGGTATTGAATGTCGGCCGGGCGCAGGTTGCGTTCGTAATAAAGCTGCACGGCTTTTTCGCAAGCGGCGAGGCTCAGGCCGATCAGGCGCAGGGCTTGGGCGCGTTGTTTCAGGTCGGTTGGCAGCAGGCTTTTGCCGGAGCTGGCTTCGAGGTAGTCGAGGATGAGGGTCGAGTCCATCAGGACCACGCCGTCGTCGAGGATCAGTGTGGGGGCTTTGACCACCGGGTTGATCTGCTGGAAGTGCTCGAAGTGGCGGAACACCGAGACCGACTCGTGTTCGAGGTCGATGCCAAGGCGTTTGGCGGAGATCGCCACGCGGCGTACGTAAGGGGAGTCCAGCATGCCGATCAGTTTCATGACGCGTTCCTTCAAGTCAAACCGGTGGGAAGGCATAACCTAGCTGACGTTGAGGCAATTGTCAGTCGTCGAAGCCGGGTTGTTCGTGAATCTCATCGACATTCAGTTCCAGCCGATACGCCACCGCCACAAACAAGGCCTGGCACAAACACAGCGTCGCACTCAGCGAGCGGAAGGCGAGGGCGCTGCCTTCGTTGACCAGCAATACGCTGTTGGCGAGTTTCGCCAGTGGTGAGAGTTGGCTGTCGGTAAGGATCAGGGTGTTGGCCTGCTGCTGTCGAGCGAAGCGCAGGCAGTGTTGGGTTTCTTTGGCGTAGGGCACGAAGCTGATGGCGATGACCAGATCGTTGGCGCGCACGCTGCGCATCTGCTCGCGATAACTGCCGCCGAGCCCGGACACCAGATGAATTTTTTTCTGAGTGTGTTGCAAGTTGTAAACGAGGTAGTCGGCGACGGCGAAGGAGCGGCGCACGCCGACGACATAAATGTTGTCGGCGTTGACGATCAGGTCGACGGCTTTTTCGAACGCGGCGTCGTCGAGTTCGCGGCCCAGGCGTTCGATGCCGGAGCGCGTGGCGTCGATGCATTCGCGGGCGAGGTCGCCGGCGCTGGCTGGCTGCGACTGGTTGGCGATCATGCTGCGGATGCGTTGCTGGTAGTTTTGCACCGGCGAGGCTTTGTGCGTGTAGGCGCTGCGGAACAGCGCCTGCATTTCGCTGAAGCCGCTGAAACCGAAGCGTTGCGAGAAGCGCACGATGGCGGACGGGTGGACCTCGCACTCGCGGGCGATGTCGCTGATGCGGTCGACCATGATCCGGTCGCTCTGCTGGCTGATGTAGCTGGCGATGCGTTTGAGCTGGCGCGGCAGGGCGTCGTATTCGTCGGTGATCAGTTGCAGCAGGCGCTCGGCATTGATCGGAGGGCTGGCGAGTGAAACCTCGTCGGAGACCGGCAGATCGGGGCGGGGCATAGGTCATCCTTCAGGCTGGTTGATCACACGGTGGGCCTGATAGTAGGGGGGCTTTTGCAGGTCTGCTTTGCTGAAACGATGCAGTGCGTGGTAAAAAATCGCGTCTGAACGCTGCGCGGTTAGCCGTTTGTCTTCTATATACAGCCGCTCGACTGAATTTCTTGCTATAAACGCACTCCGATGGCCGTGTAAACGCTGTGTCAGAGCAGTTTCCCGGCGTTGTCGGACAAATTCCCTGTATTTACAGTTGCTGAGGCCTCATTCGGGCCTTAGACTGCCGCCCCTCGTAAATTGAGTGCCGGGTGGCATTTGCAATAAACGATGCCTTTTCGCCGACCGCACGCGGTTCGCCGAAACGCTCCCTAATTCGCCTTAATGCACGTTTTTTTATAGAGATATCAATGACAAAGGACAAGTTGCTGGCCATGCCGGCAGATGACTACATGAATGCCGAGCAGCACGCTTTCTTCACTGAGCTGTTGCAGAACATGAAAGTCGAAACCCACGAGCGCATTGAGCAAAACCGTATCGCCATCGAAAGCCTGGACACCCCGGCTGACCCGGCGGACGCGGCTTCGGTTGAAGAAGAGCGCACTTGGCTGGTGAACGCGATCGATCGCGACCAGCGCATGCTGCCGCAACTGGAACAAGCCCTTGAGCGCATCAAGGAAGACAGCTTTGGCTGGTGCGATGACAGCGGCGAGGCCATTGGCCTGAAACGCCTGCTGATCAGCCCGACCACCAAATACTGCATCGAAGCTCAAGAGCGTCACGAGCAGATCGACAAGCACCAGCGTCAGGCCTGATTTTTCCGGCGCTGTGATCGCGGGCAAGTCCGCCCCACTAGGTTCAACACCGAACCTGTGGGAGCCGGGCTTGCCCGCGAAGCTTTTTATCGTCCGCAATATTTCCGCGCGATTCCATTGACCTGCCACAGACCCCACGACTAACGGACCATGGATAATGGCGTTGTAGTGGCGTTTAATGCAGTTACAACAATGAGAACAAGCGTGGGGTGTTGATATGACGAGAGATGGATCTCTGGTTGGGGCTTTGCCTGCACCAGTGCTTTTGCCGAAAAACCGCTGGATCGCGCCGACCCTGCAAAGCATCGCCCTGATGCTGTTGCTGGCCGGCATGTCCCTGGCCGGATGGTCGCTGTACATTGGCATGCCGCTGGCGGTGCTGATTGTCTGGCTACCGCGCCTGCGCTCTCGCGCCATCCCCGATACCCAGCCTGCCGACAGCGGCAGCGCCATGTCCGAACTGACCCGCGACCTTTCCTACACCACCAGCCATAACGCTCTGTCGGCGGCGGGCGTGGCGTTTTCGGTCAAGGAACTGGCGAGCAAACTCGAATCGCAACTCGATGCGGCAGCGCAGATCGTCAGCAACGCTGAGGTGATGATCGCGACCGAACATGCGACTTCGCAGCTCAGCCGTACGGCGCTTGAGGCGGCCAGTCAGGCGCATCACAGCAGCGCAGCGGGGCGCACGGAACTGGTGGATTCGATCGCGCGCATGCATCAACTCAGTCAGCGCGCGAATGCCAGCCGTGAATTGATCGAAGCCTTGAGTGTGCGCAGCGATGATATTCAGCGTGTGACGCTGGTGATTCAGTCGATTGCCAGCCAGACCAATCTGCTCGCATTGAACGCGGCGATCGAAGCGGCGCGGGCCGGTGAGCATGGTCGCGGTTTTGCGGTGGTGGCGGACGAAGTGCGCGGGTTGGCGGCACGCACGGCGTCGGCAACCGGTGAAGTGGGTGAGATGGTCGCCGACATTCAACAACGCACGGCACAGGTCGTGGAGCAGATTCGCGAGTTGTCGAGTGATCTGCAGATCGGTGTCGAGCAGGTCGAGCACACTGGCCAGCATCTGGAGAACATCGCGCGACTGGCCGCCGGGGTGGAAACCCAGGTCGGTGAAATCGCCCAAGGCGCGGAAACCAATCGCGAACAACTCGACAGCCTGTTCAAGGCTATCGAGCAGATGCGCAGCGACCTGGCGATCAGTGATCAACAGACTCGCCGTCTCGCTGCAGCCGCCGTGCAAATGGAAGGGCAGGCGGAAACCATCAGCGAGCGTCTGGCCGAAGTCGGGCTGGATGACTATCACCAGCGTATCTACGATCTGGCGCGTGAGGGGGCGAGCCAGATTGCTGCGCGGTTCGAGGCGGATGTCGAGCAGGGCCGAATCAGCCTTGAAGACTTGTTCGACCGCCAGTATCAGCCGATCCCGAATACGCAACCGGCGAAGTTTCAAACCCGTTTCGACCGTTACACCGATCAGGTGCTGCCGGCGATTCAGGAGCCCTTGTTGCCGCGTCACGAGGGGTTGGTGTTCGCCATCGCCTGTACGCAGCAGGGTTATGTGCCGACGCACAATCAGCTGTTCAGTCAGCCGTTGACTGGCGATGCGCAGGTCGATGCGGTGAACAACCGCACCAAGCGCAAGTTTGCCGACCGCACCGGTATTCGCTGCGGCAGCCATCAACAACCGGTGTTGTTGCAGACTTACACCCGCGACACCGGTGAGCTGATGCATGATCTGTCGGTGCCGATCATGATCAAGGGCCGGCACTGGGGTGGATTGCGTCTGGGCTATAAACCGGAAAGTCCGCGCTGAGGGATTGTTACTTCCGGTGCAATGAATCTGTGCACGGAGCTTGCTGTTTCCGCCCGCAAGAAACCATTAACCTGCCCGCTTAGTTAGGTAGCTAATGATTTCGGGAGGGCTGCATGCAGTGCAGAGTTGATGTCGCCGTGATGATCGGCAGTGGCGTGCCTGCCGGATTGCGCGCAATGGGTCGGAGCGTCTGCTGGGTGGTGTTGCTCAATGGCGAGCGTCGCGGCACGGCGTTTGCCAGCCGCGACGAGGCCGAGGAGTGCAAGGCTGCGTGGCTCGCACAGTTGCACGTCGAGCCATGTGACAGCCTTCACTGATCCGGGATTACTTGCCGCGATGCAGGCGCACATTCAGTTCATCGACCATCACCGCTTCTTCACCGTCGGCCGTCAACCATTCCTTGAGCAATTGCGCCTGTTGCGGCGACCAGAAGTCGGCGCCGATCAGTTTGGTCTCGGGGGCCAGTGGATGCGCTTCGATGAAATCGTCGATTGCTGTGCCTTCTGAAGGCAACCCCAGTTGATCGAACAGGGTTTTCAGATCGTATGCTGGCAGTTCCATCGTGTACTCCTTCGGTGGGCGCCGGTACGGCGCGGTCGATCACTCTCTTTATCTGAGGCAGCCATTCGCCAGGAGTTCGATCTTCGATTCAAGTGAGCGGGCGAGGGCGCAGGCTTCGTTGTGATCTTCGCGGAAACCTCTTACACGGCCGGTCGATGTTTCCTTTATGTGGAAGAAGGCGTTGCCGGCCGGTACGACTTGAAAGCGTGGGCAATGGTCGTTCATATCAGTGGCACGCAGGATCAGCGGTGATTCGATCCGGGCGTCTGTGGTCATGGCAAAGTGAGTCCGAGTGCACATATGAAGTCCTTTTCATCAGTTGGCCGATGTTTACAGGCCGTTTCGGGTAGTCGGAATGAGCATCGCTGCTCTAGAATCGCCAGTACCTGTTGACGACAGGGCTTATCTAAAGCAATTTTTCGCCAGCGATATGTCGGAAAAGTGCTTTTTTTCGTGAGAATTTTCCCTAAAGTTCGTAGTCAGACAGCTCTTGCCAGCGGTGAGGATTTTTCCTTCAAGCTTTGGCGAAAAAGGGATGAGTTTCGCGAGTGACAATCCAGTAGTCTTACGGACCTCGCGCTGAATCAGCACTCTGCTCGATTCGGGTTTTTATTTGAGTCATCTGGTAGTTACATCGGCCTGGCTTTTTTTTGCCGTGCGCGTTTTCCGTGTGCGGTTTTTTCAGATGTGGGGATGTTTCTTTGGCAGTCAGTAATCTCGATATGCATGCTTTGTTCGTGTTGGGTGATTTGCGTGCAAAGCTGGTCAAGCTGTTCCAGTCGCGTTTTGTTTACATCACCGAGCAGAACGCCGAAGGCATTTACGTGGCTGAGATCGACACTGAAAGCGCTTTGGTGGTCGATGACAAACCGGGGCTCAAGCTCAAGGTCGGCGATCATTTCAGTGCATCGGTCTTGCCCAGCCGCGAAGGCGGCAAGATGGATATCCGCTTTCGCGAAATCAAACTCACGGTGTATGGACTGGGCGATTACGCCTTTGTCGACACTGCCGACGGGCACGCGATCCTGTTCAAGGAAGGTCACAGCGTGGTGACCGTGTTTGCGGCCAATCAGCAGTTGCAGGAAGGCCTGACCAAGACCCTCAAAGCCGTTACCGCCAAAGCCGCCAAGTGGCGCAAGGGTGAGCTAGTGACGTTCAAGGCCAGCGAGTGAGCCGCTCGGATTTTCATTCGCAGAACCTCGACACGGCGCGCGAGGAGGCTCGGCGTTTGTTTACCGCCAAGGCCGAGTTGCAGGGCGCCTGGCTGAACTGGGTGGCTGCGCAGATTTATCAATTGCGTCCCGCGGAATACGCCAGCATGGTCAGACGCGAGCTGCAAAGCCTGCAGGAAAAGTCTGATTCATAACCTCGTCCGCAGCATGACCCGGAAAAAGCAGGAACCTCGGCTACAGTCAGTTGACTGAGTATTCAGAGGCTTGCGGTCTTCTGTCAGGCCAACCTGCCATTGCTGTGAACAGCACGAGGTGCAATGCATGAACGGATTTCGACGGTTATTGGCCGCCAGCGTGGCCACGTTCGGTTTGCTGACATCAGCGCAATCGGTGACGGCCGCCCAGGCGCCGATCCACTTTGCTGACCTGAACTGGGAAAGCGGCAGCCTGATTACCGATGTACTGCGGATCATCGTCGAGAAGGGTTACGGACTGCCGACCGATACGTTGCCTGGCACCACCATCACGCTGGAAACCGCACTGGCCAACAATGACATCCAGGTCATTGGCGAAGAATGGGCCGGGCGCAGTCCGGTATGGGTCAAGGCCGAAGCCGAAGGCAAAGTCGTCAGCCTGGGCGATACGGTCAAGGGCGCGACCGAGGGTTGGTGGGTGCCGGAGTACGTGATCAAGGGCGACCCGGCCAAGGGCATCAAGCCGCTGGCGCCGGACTTGCGCAGTGTCAGTGACCTTAAAAAGTACAAGGATGTGTTCAAGGATCCGGAGAACCCGAGCAAGGGACGGTTCCTCAACAGTCCGATCGGCTGGACCTCGGAAGTGGTCAACAAGCAGAAGTTGACCGCTTATGGTCTGCAGGACGATTACACCAACTTCCGCAGTGGCTCGGGCGCGGCGCTGGATGCCGAGATCAGCTCATCGATTCGTCGCGGCAAGCCGGTGCTGTTTTACTACTGGTCACCGACTCCGCTGCTGGGCAAATTCAAACTGGTGCAACTGGAAGAGCCGCCGTTTGACGCCGAAGCGTGGAAGACCCTGACTGACGCCGATAATCCCAATCCGAAACCCACTCGGTCACTGGCCTCGAAGCTATCGATCGGTGTGTCTACGCCGTTTCAGAAGCAGTATCCGCAGATTGCCGAGTTCTTCAGCAAAGTGGATTTTCCGATCGAACCGTTGAACAAGGCATTGGCCGAGATGAGCGAGAAGCACACGGCGCCGCGTGATGCGGCGGTGGCGTTCATGAAGGCCCACCCGGATGTGTGGCAGGCCTGGTTGCCGAAGGATGTGGCGGAGAAGGTTGCGGCTGATTTGAAATAGAGGCTGATGCGGCTGGCCTGATCGCGAGCAGGCTCACTCCCACAATGGATATGTGTCGTTCACAACACTGTGGGAGCGAGCTTGCTCGCGAAGCTCTTAAAATTTCGTCATCACCGCCAACTCAAAGGTACGCGGTGTTCCGAGGTAATACGCTGGCGAAACATGCGCAAACTCGGCATACACCTCATTGCTCAGATTACGCACGCGCCCGGTCACGGTGGTGTGCGAATCAACCTTGTAGCTGAGGAAGCTGCCGAACAAGGTGTACGACGGCACCGTCATGGTGTTGGCCGTGTCCGCATACACCGACGCCACATATCGTGCATCAACCCCACCTTGCCACTGCGGCGAAAAGTCATAAGTCAGCCACAGATTACCGACCCGATCCGGCACATTGGTCGGCGTATTGCCCTTGCGTGAAACCACCACACCGGCGGCATTCTTTTCGGTGAAATCATCGTACTGCGCGTCGACCCAGGCGAAGTTGCCTTCAGCCAACAGCTTGTCGGTGATCCGCAACGAACTGGCGATTTCCACCCCTTTCGACGTCTGTTGACCGACCGGAATACTGCCGGCCGGATCTAGCGGGTCGGTCACCGCGAAGTCTTTTCGCTCGATGGTGTAAGCGGCAATCGTCGCCGAGCCGCGTCCATTCAGATAATCGAATTTGCTACCAATCTCCCACTGCTTGCCGGTCGAGACGTCGAAATTCTGCGTGCCATTCGGTTGCTCGGCGGCGGTGCTGTATTGCACGTAGACGTTGGCCGAGGGAATGAACTGGTAGGTCAGGCCGGCGCGGCCGGTGACTGGCTCCCAACTGCGCTTGAGGTGTTTCGGGTTGGCAGCGGTCACGGTGCGATGGTTGGTCACGTCGAGGTCAATGTCGTCATAGCGCAGGCCGGTGAGCAGCGACAGTTTGTCGGTCAACGCCAGCCGGTTTTCCATGAACAATGCTTTGGTGGTGACCTCGTTGGTCTTGTCGCTGATCAATTTCGGGTTGGTGCCGGGAATGTCGTAGAAATGCCCCGGACGGTAGTTGTTCGGGTCAACCGTGCTTGCACCTTTGATGTTCAGAGGCGAGTTGGTGGTCTGGTTGACCTTGTATTCGAAGCCCCCCGACCACGTCGTGTCGAGACCGAACAGCGTGTTGTCGTGGCGCAGTTCGAACTGGTTGCCGTTCTGCTCGCCCTGATGGCGCACCTGATACGCGGTGGAGCGATTCACCGCGGTGTTGTCGGCGTTGTACTGGTAGGTTTCGAGATTGCGGTAATCGCGCTGGCTGTCGAGGTGATACAGCGTGTTGCGCAGGGTGGTGCTGTCGTTGATCCGGTAGTCGATGATCGAACGGACCCAGATCGTTCGCTGCTCGTAACGACCGTCCTCGACGTTGTAGTTGTTGAAGCGGTTGTGTTTGTCGATCTTCAACTCACCGGCCTTGGGATTGAGCACGGGCGTGCCCCAGTACGGACTGTCTTCGTGTTCGTCCTGATATTCCAGTGCCAACGTGTGCGACAGGTCGGGCGTGAGATCGCTGAGCAGCGAGAACGCCACGCTCCAGGCATCGCGCTCCTGGCGGTCGATGTAGCCGTTGCTGGTGTTGTGGCTGACGTCGAGTCGCGCGTAGTGCTGCACGTCGGCGCTTGGGTCAGTCAGGGCATGGTTAAGGCCGAACGCGGTTTCGGTGGTGTCGTAGGTGCCGTAGCTGATCCGGCCTTCAACGGCCTGTTCATCGCGGCTGGCCAGTTTGGTCACGTAGTTCAGCGAACCGCCGACCGAGCCTGCGCCGTTGATCAGCGATGACGGGCCGCCGACCAATTCCACTCGGTCGTAGATCCACGAATCGACAGGACGGGCGAGGCCACCGGAAACGTTGACGCCGTTGAACATCTGGGTGATCTGGCTGCTGGTGAAGCCGCGATAGGAAACAAAACCGCCAAACCCTGGCGGCGCGCTGGCGTTGACCCCGGGCAGGGTGTTGGCGGCGTCCTGGAAGTTCTGTGCGCCGTGGCGCTCGATGTCGTTGCGATTGGCGATGGCCACTGAAGCCGGTGTGTCGCGCACGCTCAAGCCGAGGCGTGAGGCCATGCCGCTGGACTGGTCGAGGCTCAGGCCCGGTTCTGCACCGGACTCGCCGTCGATGGTGATCGGCGCCAGATCCACGGTGGATTGCGCCCAGACGTTGATGGACAGGCAGCCGCACAGGCTCGCCAGCAAAGTGAGTTGTTTCATCATTGAATCCTGAATGCTTGTCTAGGAGTCAGCGCACAGGCAAACGCCGAGCGTTGGCGCAGTGGGCTGACAAATCAAAAAGGCAAAGACACTCAGGCGAGCGGTGGGGCGCGAGGGTTGGCCGAAGGCCAGGTGAAGCGGGCGGGGAGGTCAGCGCTGACGATGGGCGCCAGCGGTGGGCTGTGCTGTTCCGGCAGGATTGCCAGGGTCAGGCTGGAATTGAACGCCGGGCCCATGCCGCCGCCGACCGAGCACAGCGGGCAGCCAAACGCCTTGGACAGGGTCGGTAGTTGTTCTTCGGTGGGATTGCTGGCGAGCGGCGCTTGAGTGGCCGGGTCGACTGTACAGAACTGGCCGCCGATGCCGTTGAGTTGCATGCCGACCATTTGTCCGTGACCGATGCTGCAGGCGAACACGTTGAACAGGACGCAGCAATAAAGCATCCAGGCCAGCAGTGAGCGATCGGAACGGGAGAATTTCATGGGGCGGCACTTTACCGTACCGCTGATCGGTCGTGCACTTGAAAAAAATCCGACTAGGATGATTTGTTCAAATCCCTTTCCAAGGATTTCAACCATGACCTTTGTGTTGGCTCAATGGCTGGTGACTACTTTCGCGGTGATCGCCTTGATGCATGTGTATTGGGCGCTGGGCGGGCAGTGGGCGGCGGCAGTAGTCGTGCCGCAGGTGCCGGTGCGTGGATTGGTCGCAACGGTGCGACCGGCGTTCAAGCCTTCGGGCTGGCTCACGTTGATCGTGGCGGCGGCGCTGTTGGTGATTGCGGCATTGGTGTGCATGCGAGTTGGCTGGGGCATGCCGGCGGTGACGCACAAGGCGCTGCAATGGGTGATCAGCGCAATTGCGCTGTTGATGTTTGCCCGGGCGATTGGTGATTCGAATCTGGTCGGGTTCTTCAAGGAAGTGAAGGACTCGCGGTTTGCGCGGCTCGACACCTGGGTGTATTCGCCGTTGTGTGCGGTGTTGGGGGCGGGGTTGTTGGCGGTGGCTTGGGTTTGAAACTGATCTGAAATTTGTGATGACCTGGCTGGCCCCTTCGCGAGCAGGCTCGCTCCCACAGTGATTGTGGGTATTCACAGATATGTGATTTCACCCAAAACCCTGTGGGAGCGAGCCTGCTCGCGAAGGGGCCAGACCAGACACCGCAAGCTCTGGACTAGCTACCGCTTTCAGTCCGTCGACTACTGACCTCGGCCGGCACATCATCCCCAGCCATGCGCTTGCGGAACAATGCCGCCCGCGCCAGCAGCAAAGTAGTCACCGGCACAGTGATCGCCAGCAATATCGGAATCAGCCAGGCATGCACCACCGGACCGGATTTCAACGCCGAAAAGCAGATGATCGACGCCAGCGCCACACACCATGCCCCCAGCGTTGAAGCCAGCGCCGGCGGGTGCATGCGCTGGAAGTAATCCTTCATGCGCAGTAACCCGATCGCGCCGATCAACGCAAACAGACCGCTGAGGACCAGCAGGATCGCCACCGGAATCTCGATCCACAGAGACAACTCCGCATTCATTCGATCACCTCGCCACGCAGCAGGAATTTCGCCAGGGCAAACGAGCCGACGAAGCCGAACAGCGCAATCAGCAGCGCCGCTTCGAAGTAAGTGTCACTGGAATAACGAATACCCAGGGTCAGCATCATCAGCATGGCGACGATGTACAGGTAGTCCAGCGCCAATACCCGATCCTGTGCCGACGGGCCTTTGAACAGGCGCACCAGGGTCAGCACCATCGCCAGCGAGAACAGGAACAGCGTTAGCAGAATCGCGTTCGACAGTAATGGGCTCATTCGAAAATCTCCATCAGCGGCCGCTCGTAGGTGCTCTTGAAGTGCTCGATGAATTGCGCTTCGTCATCCAGATCCCAGACGTGCAGCAGCAGAATGCTGCGATCCAGCGCCAGCTCTGACCACACTGTGCCGGGCACCACTGTGCAGATCATCGCCAGGGTCGCCAGGCCATGGGCATCGCGCAGGTCCAGCGGTACTTTGACAAAGCCCGAGCGCGGAGGGCGACGACCGGCATTCAGTACGCCCCAGGCGACGATCAGGTTGGACATCACCACATCACGGCCCACGACCAGGAACAGGCGCAGGATCGTCCCCGGCCGGCGAATGCGCGCTCGTTTCGGGCGCAATTTGCGCATCATCAACGGAGCGGCAAAGCCTAGTATCGCGCCGAGCAACAGGTTGCCCGGGCTGATCGACAGGTTCAGGGTCAGCCACAAGGCGCAAAGTGCCAACGACAGCAGCGGTGCAGGAAACACACGGTTCATGGCTGCACCTCCAGCATCGCGGCTTTCGCTTCCGGACTCGGTACGGCACGGGTGCCGAGCACCGCCATCACGTACTGCTGCGGGTTGTGCAGCGCCTCGGCGGTGGCCTGGGTGTAACGCAACAGGGGTTCAGCCTTGAAGGTCAGGACGATGCTCAGTCCCAGCAACAGGAAGATCGGCGCGCATTCGAGTTTGCGCAGCAGCGGCGAAGGGCGCTCCTCCGGGGTCCAGAAGCGCTGGATGCCGAGGCGCGAGAACGCCATCAACGACGCCAGTCCGGTGAGGATCAGCAGCGCCAGCAATGCCCAAGCCGCGTTGGAAATCGGCGCACCAGTGCCTATGCCCAGCGGATTGAGCAATGCACCGATCAGGCTCAGTTTGCCGATAAAACCGGACAGCGGCGGCATGCCGATGATCAGCAGCGCGCAAGCAATAAAGCTCAGGCCGAGAAACGCCATGGTCCACGGGATGACCTGCCCGACCACAGCTTTTTGCTCGTCGTCGAGGTTGATGCCTTTGGGCGGTTGCAGGGATTCCTGCGGGCGCGGCAGCAGTTCGCTTTCGTCTTCCAGCGGGATTTCATTGGCCGAGCGCGAACGTTCGATCAACTCGGCCAGCAGGAACAGTGCACTCAACGCCAGAGTCGAGCTGACCAGATAGAACAGCGCCGCGCCGATCAGGTTCGGCTGGGCGAACCCGATTGCCGACAGCAGAATCCCCGCCGACACCAGAATGCTCAGGCTGGCCATACGCTCCAGGCGTTGTGCGGCGAGAATTGCCAGCGCCGCGCAGGCCATGGTCGCCATGCCGCCGTAGATCAGCCAGTCGCCGCCAAAGAACGCCGAGGCACCGGCTTGCCCAGAGAACAGCAGGGTCCACAGGCGCAGCAAGGTGTAGACGCCGACCTTGGTCATGATCGCGAACATCGCCGCCACCGGCGCACTGGCCGAGGAATAGGCTGGCACGAGCCAGAAGTTCAGCGGCCACATGCCGGCCTTGGCCAGGAACGCGACGGCGAGAATCCCGGCGCCGGCGTGGAGCAAGCCCCGGTCGGCTTCCGGCACCAGCGGAATCTTCAGCGCCAGATCGGCCATGTTCAGCGTGCCAGTGACACCGTAGATCAGTGCCGCGCCAATCAGGAACAGCGATGAGGCGAGCAGGTTGATCGAAATGTAATGCAGCCCCGATGACACCCGCGCCCGCCCCGAGCCGTGCAGCAACAGGCCATAGGACGCGGCGAGCAACACTTCGAAGAACACGAACAGGTTGAACAGGTCTGCGGTCAGGAACGCGCCGTAAAGACCCATCAACTGAATCTGGAACAGCGCGTGGAAGCTCGAACCGGCGCCGTCCCACCGGGCCATGGCAAACAGCAGGGCGCTGACGCCGATGATCCCGGTCAGCACCAGCATCAGCGCCGACAGTCGATCGACCACCAGCACAATGCCGAACGGTGCCTGCCAGTTACCCGGCAGGTACACGCCAATGGAGCCGGGCACGCCGTTGGTTTGCGTCCATTGCAGCAACAGCACCGAAATGAACAGGCCGACGAGGCTGGAGAACAGGTTGATTTTTGCCTTCAGCGGTCGGTGCCGCTCGCCGAGCATCAGCATGATGGCGGCGGTCAGCAGCGGCAGCAGAATCGGTGCGGCGATCAGGTGAGTCATCGCCATCATTCTTTAGGCTCCCGGCCGTCGACGTGGTCGGTGCCGGTCAGGCCGCGCGAGGCGAGCAGAACGACGAGGAACAGCGCGGTCATGGCGAAGCTGATGACGATCGCGGTGAGTACCAGTGCCTGTGGCAGCGGGTCGGTGTAGTGCAGCAAGTCTTGGGTGACGCCATCCTTGATTACCGGCTCCTTGCCGATGAACAGGCTGCCCATGCTGAAGATGAACAGGTTGACGCCGTACGACAGCAGGCACAGGCCCATGACCACTTGGAACGTCCGTGGGCGCAGGATCAACCAGACGCCGGACGCGGCGAGCACGCCGATGGCGATTGCGATGACTTCTTCCATCAGACGGCTCCTTTGCTGGCGACGGACTTGGGCAGCGATGCGGTCTTGTGACCCCGCACCGATTGGTGGGCGAGGGCGGTGAGGATCAACAAGGTCGAACCGACCACCACGCCGTACACGCCAACGTCGAAGAACAGCGCGCTGGCGATATGGATGTCACCCAGCACTGGCAAAGTGAAATGCCAGGTGTGAGTGGTGAGGAACGGATAGCCGACCAGCATCGCCCCCAGGCCGGTGGCGGTGGCGAACAGTAACCCGGTGCCCATCCAGCGCAGCGGCCGTAGACTCATTTGCGCCTCGACCCACTGTGTACCGGCGACCATGTATTGCAGGATGAACGCCACCGACATCACCAGACCGGCGACGAAACCGCCACCCGGCTGGTTGTGCCCGCGCATGAACAGGTAGAACGACACCACCAGCGCAATTGGCAGCAACAGACGCACCAGCACTGCCGGCACCATCATGAAGCCGAGCGCGGTGTCGCTGGCCGAACGCGGGTTGACCAGATCGGTGACCACGTCCGGCGCCAGCAAGCGTTGCTGGGCGGGCAGTTGCAGGCTCTCTTTCGGTGGGCGGAAACGCCGCAGCAGGGCGAACACGGTCAGCGCCACGGCGACCAGCACGGTGATTTCACCGAGGGTGTCGAAGCCACGGAAATCCACTAGCATTACGTTGACTACGTTGCTGCCGCCGCCCTCGGGCATGGCGCGGCTGAGGTAGAACGAGGATATGTCGTTCGGCGTCTGCCGCGTGAGCATGGCGTAGGACAGCAGCGCCATGCCACCACCGACGGCAATCGACAGCAGCAAGTCGCGCAGGCGGCGAATGCGCGCCTTGCGCAGGCTGCTTGGCAGTGGCGAGACTTCTTCGATACGGCGTGGCAACCAGCGCAGGCCGAGCAGGATCAGCACGGTGGTGACCACTTCGACCGCCAGTTGTGTCAGGGCCAGATCGGGCGCGGAGAACCAGACGAAGGTCACGCAGGTCATCAGCCCACAAACGCTGACCATGGTCAGAGCAGCGAGACGGTGATACTTGGCCTGCCACGCGGCGCCGAGGGCACAGGCAATCGCCAGCAGCCACAAGGTCACAAAAACGATCGAGCCGGGAATCTTCGGCCGGTCGCCCCAACTCAGGCTGCTGTGCAGCATCGGGATCAGGCCGGCGAGCACCGCCGCCAGTACCATCAGGAACAATTGCATCTGCAGGCGCTTGGTGCCGAGGCGCCGCTCGAGGCGGCGGGCCATGCGCATCATCACTACCAGACTGCGCTCGAACAGGCGCTTGCCGTTGAAACGACCTACCAGCGGCGGGTATTTGAAACGTCCGCGCTTGAGCTGATTGCGCAGCAACAGATAGACGACGATGCCGCCAGACATGGCGATCAGGCTCATGATCATTGGCGCGTTGAGGCCGTGCCAGATCGCCAGACTGTATTCCGGCAGCGTGCCGCCAACCACTGGCAATGCAGCAGCGGCAAGCAATGGACCGACGATCTGCGCCGGGAAAATCCCCACCAGCAAGCAAGTGAACACCAGCAACTCGACCGGCGCCCGCATCCAGCGCGGCGGCTCGTGCGGGGTGTGCGGCAGGTCGGTGGCCGGCGGGCCGAAGAACACATCGACGGTGAAGCGCAGCGAGTAGGCAACGCTGAATGTGCCGGCGATGGTCGCGACAATCGGCAGCGCCGCTTCGACCCAGGCCGTGGCATTGATGAACACGGTTTCGGCGAAGAACATCTCTTTCGACAGGAAACCGTTGAGCAATGGCACGCCCGCCATCGAGGCACTGGCAACCATGGCCAGCGTCGCGGTGAACGGAATCAGTTTGATCAGGCCGCTGAGTTTGCGGATATCGCGAGTGCCACTTTCGTGGTCGATGATGCCCGCCGCCATGAACAGCGAGGCCTTGAACGTCGCGTGGTTGAGGATGTGGAATACCGCCGCCACTGCCGCCAGCGGACTGTTCAGGCCGAGTAACAGGGTAATCAGGCCTAGATGGCTGATAGTCGAGTAAGCGAGCAGACCTTTGAGGTCGTTCTGGAACATCGCGCAATACGCGCCGAGCAACAGCGTACACGCGCCGGCCCCGCTGACGATGTAGAACCATTCTTCACTGCCGGACAACGACGGCCACAGGCGCGCGAGCAGGAAAACCCCGGCCTTGACCATGGTGGCCGAGTGCAGATAGGCGGAGACGGGTGTCGGCGCCGCCATTGCGTGCGGCAACCAGAAGTGGAAAGGGAACTGCGCACTTTTGCTGAGTGCGCCGATAAGAATCAGAGGAAGGAGAATAGGGTAGAGGGCGTGTGCACGAATCATGTCGCCGGCGGCCAGGACCTTGTCGAGGTCATAGCTGCCGACGACATGGCCGAGAATCATGACCCCCGCCAGCAGGCATAATCCGCCGGCACCAGTGACCATCAGCGCCATGTAGGCGCCGCGACGGGCGTCCGCGCGGTGGTGCCAATAGCCGATCAACAGGAACGAGAAGAGGCTGGTCAGCTCCCAGAAAAACACGATCTGAATCAGATTGCCGGAGATCACCAGACCGAGCATGGCGCCCATGAACGCCAGGAAAAACGCGAAGAAACGCGGCACCGGATCGTCCGGCGACATGTAATAACGGGCATATAAAGAGACGAGGGTGCCGATGCCCAGCACCAGCATCGAGAACAGCCAAGCGAAGCCGTCCATGCGCAGAACGAAGTTCAGACCGAGGCTGGGCAGCCACATGAACTCTTCGCGGATCACACCGCCGTGGGCGATTTGTGGGTACAACAGCGCGACTTGGACGGTACCGATCAAAGCGACCAGGCCAGCCAACAGGGACTCGGTATTACGCGCATTGTGAGGCAGCACCGCTGCCAGACAGCTGCCAATGAATGGCAGAAGCAGTAGAACTATCAGGGACATAGGCTTCTAATCTGCGGAAGTTTGTGAAGCATCATACGTGCCAGCTCCCCGATCACCAAACGCCAGGATGTCTCAGAATCCTACAAAGTAGTCTGGAATTTTCTGTTTGGCATTGTTTCAGGAAGGTCGATGTTGCTTGGAATGGCCTCATCGCGAGCAGGCGAAGGCCTACATTTGGAATGCGTTCCCCTGTAGGAGTGAGCCTGCTCGCGATAGCAATAATTCAGACTGTGAAGATTTCGGAGCTTTATCCCTGTGCTTCCCGCTCCAGCTCCGCTTCGGCTTCCGCGACCTTACCCTTGGTCTTCAACTCACTGACAATCACCGCCGCCACAATCAACCCCGCACCCACCAGCGCAATCGCCGGCAAGCGCTCTCCGGCAATCCGCCCGACAATCCCGGCCCACACCGGCTCGCCCGCATAGATCAACGTCGCCCGGGTTGGCGAGACACTCTTCTGCGCCCAGTTCATCGCCACCTGAATCGCTGCGCTCGCTGCGCCCAATCCCAGCGCAGTCACCAGCAAGGTCCAGGAAAAATCCGGAATGGCTTCACCGGTCGGCACCACCAGCAGGAACGACAGCACCGATGTGGTTGCCAATTGCACGACAGTCACTCGGCGCACATCCACCTGGCCGGCGTAGGTGCTGATCAGAATGATTTCGGCGGCAATGGCAATAGCGCTGATCAGCGTGGCGATTTCGCCCGGACTGAAATTCAGCGCTGCGCCGGATGGACCCGACAACAGCATCAAACCGGTAAACGCCAACATGATACCGATGCTCGGCATCAGTCCCGGCCGACGACCGAGCACCAGCCATTGCAGCAACGGCACAAATGGCACATACAGCGCAGTAATGAACGCCGACTGACTGCTCGGGATCGTTTGTAAACCGACCGTCTGCAGGCCGTAACCGAGCATGATCGCCACGCCGATGAAGGCGCCAGCCTTGAGTTCGAACAGCGTCAGTTCGCGCAGATGACGCCATGAGAACAGTGCGACGATAGCCGCCGCAGCGGCGAAGCGCAGGCCGACAAAAAACATCGGGCCGCTGACGGTCATCGCATGCTGAACCAGCAGGAAAGTACCGCCCCAGATCATGGTGATCAGCACCAGCACGCACTCGGCTTTGCTGAAACGAGAGAAACGAAGGGGAGTGGGGGAGCTGTTCTGCGACGTCATGACCTTGCGCACTATAAAAAGGAGGCCGCACAATGCGCCCAACGTTGCGCAGTATACTGCGCAACCTCACTGAGTGAGCAATATAGTGCACAAAGATTCAACGCAACGGGCGTCCGTCCTGCAACACGTCAGCCTGAATGTGCGACGCCTACGTCATGCCGCCGACATGAGCCAGACTGCGCTGGCGGAAAAATCCGGGGTCAGCCGGCGCATGCTGGTGGCGATCGAGGCGGGCGAGAAGAATGTCAGCCTGACCACGCTGGATCGCGTCGCCGAGGCGCTCGATGTGGCGTTCAGCGATCTGATCCAGGCGCCGGATGCCCGCGACCCGAGCCGCATCAACGAGGTGGCATGGGCGGGCACCCACCCGGGCAGCAAAGCGGTGTTGCTTTCCAAAGCCACGGCGACCCGCGAAGTCGAGCAATGGGAGTGGTGCCTGCAACCCGGCGAGGTCTATCCGTCGCAAGCGGATGCCGAGGGCTGGAGCGAGCAGATTTTCGTCTTTGAAGGTTGCCTGACCCTGATGCTCGGCGATCAGCCGCAGCACATCGGTACAGGTGAGTTCTTCATGTTTGCCAGTAACCAGCCGCATTCCTATCGCAATGATGGGGAAGTTGCGGCGCGGTTTGTGCGTAATGTGGTGATTTGAATGAGTCAGAGCGCAGACATCCTGATTATCGGCGGTGGCCTCAGCGGCACGATGTTGGCGGTGCAATTATTGCGACTGCCTGGCCGGCGCAAGGTCCTCATCGTTGAACCGCGTGCGGAACTGGGACGGGGCGAGGCGTACAGCGCGGTCGAGTTAGGTCACACACTCAATGGCAACGCCGCACGCATGAGTGTTGATCCGGATAATCCTGATGATTTGACGCAATGGCTGACCGAGCACATTGCCGGTGGTGGCTGGCCTGAATCGGCCGAGCAGGATGTGCCGGTCAGCGAACTGTTCCCGCCGCGTGGTTTGTTTGGTGTCTATGTGCAGCAACGTCTGGCTGAAGCGCGCACTGTCGGGGCGCATTATGGTTCGAGCGTTGAACACATTCGCGCGGAGGTCGTCGACCTGCAAGTCGAGGCCGATTCGGTGCAGCTCATACTGAGCAATGGTCAGGCACTGCGCGGTGGCTACGCGGTCTTGGCGACTGGAATGTTCCCTGCCGCGCGAACCCCGCAGAAAACCTCCAGCGGTCTCAACGCCACCGCGCTCGATCCTTGGGATGTCGCAGCCATGCGCCAGCTCGATCCGCAATCCACCGTGATGATCATTGGCTCCGGCCTGACCATGGTCGATGCCGTGGTATCGCTGGAGCAAGCCGGACATCGCGGGCCGATTGAAGTGTTTTCGCGGCATGGTTTGTTGCCCCATGTTCGCCGACAACCGCCGGCCTGGGTGGATTTTCTTGGCGACGATCACAGTATTCGCACGCCCCGACAGTTATTGCGCGAGTTGCGTCGGCAATGCCGGGCAGCCATTGCGCAAGGCATCGATTGGCAGGCACCGCTGGACACAGTCCGCGTACACATCGCCCGGCTGTGGAGTCAGGCGACTGACCAGCAGCGTCGACAATTCGTACGGCATGTGCGGCCGTGGTGGGAAAGCCATCATCACCGTTCACCGCCGTTGAGCGCGAAGCTGGTTGAGCGATTGCACAAAGAAGGGCGTTTGCGGATTCAGGCGGCGTCTTTCAAGGGGCTGGAGCCGAATGTGGAAGGTGGAGTGAGTATTCGCATTCGGCGTCGCGGTGAGTCGCAAACCTGCGTGGTGCAGGGCGCCGCGTTGGTCAACTCCAGTGGCATCGAATACGACTGGCGTCGGGTGGCGCGACCGTTGCCGCAACAGGTGCTGGCGCGCGGTCTGGTGCAGCCGGGACCGTTGGCGTTGGGGATTGCGGCGGCGGTGGATGGTGCGGTGCTGGATGCCGAAGGGCTTGCGGCTGACCGATTGTTTGCCATGGGGCCGCCATTGCGCGGGATGTCGTGGGAGAGCACGGCGGTGACGGATGTGGCGTTGCAGGCGAAGGCGTTGGCTTTACGACTGGTGCGTTAAAGCCGAGGTTGCCGTTGGTCGGAATAAAGACCCCACCTGTAATTTCTGACAGTTGTGGATCTTCGCCGGCATGGGCCTAATCGCTTCGTACGCGATAGCTTCGCGTGCTCAACCAATTTTTAAAGGAATAAAGAGATGGCTAAGGCTCTTGAACCACTTGTAATCAACGAAGCTGTAGACGGCATCATAAAACTGACCGATGTCCCAGATGGCGCTACTGCACGGATCCCGCCGGGTCCTCTGGCGGAGGATGGTCCCATTACCCCATTTTTCGTTCAGGTTGTTTTAGATGGCAAGTTGATCGGTGAAGGATTTACCGGTACCACTCCTCATTCGGAGACTATCGAAATAAAGGTGTCTCGCGCAGACTTACTGAAAAACATAGGCCCGCAGGGCGCTGAGTTTGCCTATAGGGTGGATTTGGGCGGAAATCCAGTGGACGCACCTTTTACGAAGTACGAAATTACTCATTAGGTTAGATGTCTGTCTGGAGAATCCATTGGCATCCGGCGTTTAGGGCGCCGCATGTCAATGGGAGTCTAACTTTGATCGCTTGCAAAACAGCTCCCAAGGTTTTGGGTGTGCTGTAAGTGTTACGCCACCACCCTATAGCAAGGCACATACGCCGCGCCGCCCGGCAGTTTCATCCGGTGCTGGGCGACGAAGGCTTTGAGCAGCGCATCGAGCGGTTGCATGATCGCCGCATCACCACGGATCTGGTACGGCCCGTGTTCTTCGATCAGGCGAATGCCCTTGTCCTTGACGTTACCGGCGACAATGCCGGAGAACGCCCGACGCAGGTTCGCCGCCAGTTCGTGCGGTGGCTGGTCGCGGTGCAGTTTCAGGTTGGCCATGTTTTCGTGGGTCGGATCGAACGGGCGCTGGAAGCCTTCGTCGATTTTCAGCAGCCAGTTGAAGTGGAACGCGTCGTTGCGCTCGCGGCGGAACTGCTTAACCGCTTTCAGCCCCTGAGTCATCTGCCGTGCCACTTCGGCCGGGTCGTCGATGATGATTTCGTAGTGTTGCTTGGCTGCTTCACCCAGGGTGGCGGTGACGAAGGCGTCGAGCTGTTCCAGATACGGCGCGGCGTGCTTCGGCCCGGTGAGGATCACCGGGAACGGCAGGCCCTTGTTGTCCGGGTGCATCAGGATGCCCAGCAGGTAGAGGAATTCCTCAGCGGTACCGGCACCGCCCGGGAAGATGATGATGCCGTGGCCGACACGCACGAAGGCTTCCAGACGTTTTTCGATGTCCGGCAGAATCACCAGCTCGTTGACGATCGGGTTCGGCGCTTCGGCGGCAATGATGCCCGGCTCGGTCAGGCCGAGATAACGACCGCCGTGAATACGCTGTTTGGCGTGGGCGATGGTTGCGCCTTTCATCGGGCCTTTCATCACGCCCGGGCCGCAACCGGTGCAGATGTCGAGGCTGCGCAGGCCCAGTTCGTGGCCGACTTTCTTGGTGTATTTGTATTCTTCGGTGTTGATCGAGTGACCGCCCCAGCACACAACGATTTTCGGCTCGACGCCGGGACGCAGAGTGCGTGCGTTGCGCAGCAGGTGGAAGACGTAGTCGCTGATGCCTTGCGAGGTGCTGAGGTCGATGCGTTGGCTGTCGAGTTCGTTTTCGGTGTAGACGATGTCGCGCAGGGCGCTGAAGAGCATTTCGCGGGTGCTGGCGATCATTTCGCCGTCGACGAAGGCGTCGGCCGGAGCGTTCAGCAGCTCCAGGCGCACGCCGCGATCCTGTTGGTGAATGCGGATTTCGAAGTCCTTGTAGGCTTCAAGGATAGTCTTGGCGTTATCGACATGGGCGCCGGTGTTGAGGATGGCCAGGGCGCACTGGCGGAAGAGGGTGTAGGTGCTGCCGGATCCGGCTTCGCTCAGTTGCTGAACTTCACGTTGAGAAAGGGTTTCCAGGCTGCCTTTCGGGCTGACCGAGGCGTTGATTACGTGTCGTTGGGTCATGCAATGATCCTTAAAACGATGTCATCACGAAGCTGAGCAATGGCATCCGAATAGTGTGTATCCATGAATGAAGATGGCACGATCTGCGCTATACCGCCATGTCCCCTTTGGACGCTGAAAAGATGAAGAGGAGCCCCAGCATAGCTAAATCCGTCGTAGAGGCGATAATGCCCCGGCCGCTTTTTTCTGTTAGCCCTTTTGTCGCTCAAGGAAGTCATTTGTGATGTTCGAGATTCAGCCGATGGATGCCGCCACCTTTCGCCAGCAGACCCGACGCAGCACGATCATCATCGCCGTGCTGTTCCTGGTGCTGGCGATGTTGTTCTCGAGCGTGGCGGTGGCGTTGTTCGGCGAACCTGGCGGCGATAACCTGCGCTTCAATGTCGGCGGGGTTTTTCTGGCATTTCTGCTGACTGCGGGGTTACTGCGCGGGCGCTTCTGGAATCAGAGCTGGATGGCGCCAGCGGTGTATAGCTGGCGACTCAAGCGCAACCTGATGAGCATCACCAATGTGATGCATCAGGTGACGGCGGCGGTGGAGCAGAACGATCCAGTGGCGATGAAGGTTTTGCGTTTCTACCACTTGGGGTTGACGCAAATGCACGAACTGGACGGTAACTCCAGCGATCATGGGCAGCTGTGGCGGGAAGTCGAGGCGCACAAGGAACGGATGCAGGTGCTGGGTCTCGACACCGAGCAGACGCGTCTGGATCCGTCCTGGCTGGAGGCGTTGAAGCCAACTTCGCGCTGAAACGTCCGCAGTATAAGTTTCAGCCAAAGATCAGTGAGCGATGAGTGCCTGCACCGGCGCGGGCCCCATCGCCAACTGCCAGCGCTACTGAACCGGCAGCCAATGCCGCATCTCCGCAGGCAAATACGCCGGCGACGCTGGTTTGTTGTGTCGCGTCAGTCTGAATAAACGGTCCCATCGGGCCATCCTCGAATGTACATCCCAGTTGTTCAGCCAGCGGGCTGGCCATGCGTGTGCGTGGCATGGCGAACAGGCCTGCAACAGCGATGACCTGACCATCGCTGAGTACCACGTCCGCACGCTCGCCACGGATGTGACTGACCGGCCGGGTTTCCAGGGTTACACCGCGGCGATCCAGTTCCGCCAATTGTTCGGCATCCGGCTCGAACACGCCGTTGGTGAAGAACGTGGTCGGGCCCCAATCCCGCAGTAGCAGGGCGTGATGAATCGACATGGGTGACGTCGCCAATACGCCGATCGCGTCTTGATTCAGTTCATAACCGTGGCAGTACGGGCAATGAAAAACACTTTGGCCCCAGCGTTGCCTGAGACCGTCGATGTCCGGCAACTCGTCGATGACGCCCGAGGCCAGGATCAGTCGCTTGGCGCTGAGCCATTGTCCGCTCTCGGTGCGCAGATCGAATCCGCTGTCAGTCCGAGTCGCTTCAACTGCTGTATCCGTTAGCCATTGCACGCTGGGGTAAGCCAGTAACTGTGCGCGTGCTTCGTCAGCAATTTGCCCCGGTGCACGTCCATCCTGGCCGAGGAAACCGTGGGATGTTTCGGCAAAACGGTTGCGTCGCAGTCCTGAATCCAGCACCAGCACATTGCGTCGGGCGCGGGCCAGTTGCAGGCCGGCGGACAGCCCGGCATAGCTGCCGCCAACGATGATGACGTCGTACACCATGAGCGAATCTCCTCTTGAATTTTCAGAGTACACCGTAAGTTACGAGAAATATTGCTGTCAATAGTCTCGTAACTTCAGACCTTGCAAGCGATACTCGGCGCATCTTCGCAACGGCTTGAAAAAAGGATCATCGATGAGAAACGACACGCGGTTATCGCGCATGCTCCATGTGTTGATTCACATGGCTCGCCATGAAAAGCGCGCGACCTCGGAAACCATCGCCGGCATGCTTGGCACCAACCCGGTGGTGGTGCGGCGCACCATGGGTTTGCTCAAGGAGCAGGGGTTTGTGACGTCAGAGAAGGGCCATCAGGGAGGCTGGGCGCTGGCCAAACCGCTGGCGCAGATCACCCTGCTGGATATCCACCAGGCGTTAGGCACGCAGTCGATTTTTTCCATCGGTTTGTCGACGGATCACCCGGAGTGTCTGGTCGAGCAAGCGGTGAACGCCGCACTGACACGCACCTTCGATGAGGCGCAGGCGCTGTTGCTGTCGCGGTTGGGTGGCATCACCTTGGCGGACCTGGCAGCGGATTTCGAGGCCCGCTTCAAGTCAGTCGGCGAGGATAATTAAAGCGGCGAAGCGGCGCGCCGATGTTTCCATGAGCGAAATGCCCGCCCATACACCAGCAGGTTGACCGCCAGCACCACGCTGCCGAGCGCCAGTTGAATCTGCGGGGTCAGCCCGGCCGGATAGATGATCGGCCAGATGTAATGCTCGATAAAACCGCCGGCGTATTCAGTCTGTCCGGCGGCGTGGCGCATGAGGTTTTCCCAGTAGGTCAGTGGGCAGGTCAGGTGCAACACCTCGACCGCCACACCCCAGGCGGCCGCCGGCAAATGCAGCCACATCACCCGTGGCCATTTGAGTACCAGCAGCCCGCCAAACAGCACGAACAGAATGAAGCACAAATGAAACAGCACCAGCCCGTCGGCTGCGATTCGGTACAGCATGTCGTCTCCCTGACGCGATTGTGAATGGCGCTATGTTACGCCGCTCAGGGCATTAAAAGTCAGTGCGAAAGTCAGCCTATTCCGCGCGCATCCGGACGATTTCCCACAAGTGCGCAAGATTGTTCAAGCCAGAAAAGCGAATTTACTGGCACAGTCGCCGACCGTTTTCCTGGTTGAAGAACGTTTATGTCTGACTCAGTAATGCCACGCAGTGCGTTCCTTCGTGGCGCAGTGGCGATCATGCCGTTGTCTCTGGCCACCGCACCGTGGGGGCTGCTGGCCGGTTCCATGGCGATCGAGGCCAACCTTACGCCGCTGCAAGGTCAAGGTTTATCGAGCATCGTGTTTGCCGGTGCCGCGCAATTGGTGGCGATCGGCATGCTCAAGGGCGGTGCGGGGATTTTCTCGATTCTGCTGACCACGCTGCTGCTGACGTCGCAGCACTTGCTGTATGGCATGAGCATGCGTTCAGTGATTGCGCCGCTGCCTGGGCGTTGGCGCATAGGCCTGGGCTTTTTGCTCACCGATGAGTTGTTCGCGTTGACCAGTCAGCATGACCGCCAGCAGTTCAATCGCTGGTATGCGCTGGGCGTCGGCCTGACGTTTTACATCGCGTGGAACCTGTTCACCCTCGCCGGCATTGTCCTTGGCAGCAGCATTCCGGGGCTTGAGCACTTGGGGCTGGATTTCTCGATTGCCGCCACGTTTATCGCGTTGATCACACCGGTGGTGCGTAACGTACCGACGGTGGTGTGTGTGGCGGTGTCGCTGTTCTGTTCAGTGCTGTTCAGTTACTGGCAATGGGGCTCAGCGCTGGTGTTGTCCGGACTGGCAGGAATGACCGCAGGGTTTATCTGCAACAAGCTGTATCGGGAGCGCACATGATGGTTTGGGCAGTGATTTTCGGCATGGGGATTCTGGTTTTTCTCAACCGCTACGTGTTTCTCGAACCGCGTTTGCCGGTACGTTTAAGTAGCAATGCACGGCAGTTTCTCGGGTTTGCGGTTCCCGGAATGCTCACCGCCATTTGCGGGCCGATTGTCTTCATGCCCGACAAACAGTTGAATCTGCAGTGGGATAATCCTTATCTGCTTAGTTCGCTGGTAGCGATCGCACTGGTGATCTACACGCGCAGTACTTTGCTCAGCATGTTGTTGAGCATGGCGTTCTTCTTTTTGCTGCGCTGGTGGTTGTAAGTTGTCTGTTCTACGCTTCAGGGATGGAGATTAACTGATAACGGGAGGTGCGCATGGCGACTGAGCAGAAGCATCCGGAGACGGATGAGCAGGAGACTGATGAGCCGACTGAAGAGGAAATAGAGCGGGAAAAGCACAAGTAGCAAACCTGGAAGCACGATGACGGCAGAGAGCTTTCAGATCCTGATCGCAAGTTTTGAGTGATTTCTACGAAAAAGCCCCGAAAATGCGGGGCTTTTTTACGGTTTCAAAGATCGTCCAACTGCGTGAAGTCGGGGTGTGTGGCCCGATATCCCAAGGTTCGATCAATCCACGCATTCAGCTCGTTGACCATCACCGGCGCATGGCCAGGATACCCTTCGAGGGTGGTGCGCAGGATGCGTTCGATATCAGGTACGGAACGCAGGTTTCGGGTCTTGATGTAGTGGCCGATAAAACAGTCGAGTTCAAAGCGTTCTGTCATGGACAGATAAATACACTCCAGGCCGCTGACCTGTTTGATTGCAAAATCGTCGCGCAACTTATTTCTCTGCAAGGCTTGTAGACGTTAGGGGGTTCCTGGTTTGTTGACTCTTTGGTCAACTGGTATACCAAATGGAAATGCGGCGCGCATGCTAGCCGTAGTGCATCTAAATGTATGTATGACGGTTGAAATGTCAGACAGGCGGTTAGTTCATTCGAACGTGTGTTTTATGTGCGCCGTCTCAAAAATGAAACAGGGTTTGTAACGGCAGTGATTCGCTTTATGAATTGCTCAAATTTGCAATAGCTTTATTTCTTATAACGCTGCGTCAAAAGATCGCAGCCTTCGGCTGCTCCTGCATTGATAGACGCGTGAAGTCGGCAAATGTTTAAGTCTGCTCAATAATCAAACTGGCCCCCTGATTGCGCACGTTACCGACAGCTTTGCCGACTTTGTACCATTCGAACACTTCGCTGCATTCACCTTCAAACAGCAGCATTTGCTCGGCGCGTTCAACCGGCGTCGCCGGATCGAGCCACTCGCGCGCCAACTCTGCGCGGAACACCACCGGTCGGCGATCATGGATATCTAGCATGCCGCCCACGGTATTGGCGGTGATGATCACGAAACCGTCGTCATCCCGGGCCGCTGTTTCAGTTGTCGTAAATTGTCCGATGGCGGCGCAGAAAACTGTCCCATGATCCGCCCGACGGATCAGCCACGGTTGTCGGGTTTTGTCCTCGGTGTCGACCCATTCAAACCAGTTATCCACGGGCACAATCAAACGATGGCGCCAGATCGCCCGGAAGAACGGGCCGTGGGCGACTTTCTCCACCCGGGCATTGATGGGTGCGGGGCGATCCTTGGCCCAGTGCGGGCGCCAGCCCCAGCGCAGATTGTCGGCATGCAGTTGCTGTCCTTGTTGATGAAGAACGGCCAGCGCGGTGGTCGGCGCCGCGTTGTAGCGACTGAGCGGCGCATCGCCGACGTGATTGATCAACGCGTCGGGAATGCTCAGCACCGCGACAAAGTCGTGAATGCCACGGTACTGCGAGAGTCTTCCGCACATGGGCTGAATCTCCGGTGGGAGATTTCAGCTTAGTCGCTGGCGTCCTGACCGGTGAAGGTGTCACGCCATTTCAACCAGCGACGTTCGAGCATGGCCAGCAAGCCGTCACTGAGTTTGCCGAGCAAGGCGAGCACGATGATCGCGGCCAGCACGATGTCCGGCCGCGAGGTTTCCCGACCGTCACTGAGCAGATAGCCTAAACCCTTGGTCGCCGCGATCAATTCCGCCGCCACCAGAAACATCCACGCCAGGCTCATGCCGCTGCGTAACCCGGTGAACAGGCCGGGCAGGGCGGCCGGCAGCAAGATCCGTCGTACCAGTTGCAAGCGGCTGAAGCCATAGATGCGCCCGACTTCCACCAGTTTGCGATCAATGTTGCGAATGGCTGCGACCACGTTGACGTACACCGGAAAAAACGCGCCGATGGCAATCAGGACGATTTTCGACGTCTCGTCGATGCCCAGCCACAACAGCAGCAGTGGCACCCAGGCCAGGCTCGGAATGGAACGCAGGGCGGCAAACGTCGGCTCCAGATACGCCTCGGCCTCACGGCTCAAGCCAACCCAGGCAGCAAACACCAGCGCCAGACTGGCGCCAATGGCAAAACCCAGCAACACGCGAATAAGGCTGGCGCCGATGTGTTTCCACAGTGCGCCTTCGGCAAGGTCGGTGAGGGTCAGGGCGATCTCGCTCGGCGCCGGCATCTGGTAGGACGGCAACCAACCGATGCGTACGATAATTTCCAGCGCGACGATGATCAGCAATGGCAAGGCCAGGCCTTTGCCGCGGCGCTGCCATGTCGGGCTGAATCCTGCCGGAAGCGGGCGCGACACGGCGAGCGGCGCGGGCAGGTCTTTGCTGTGAGTGGTCATGGCTTTGGCTCCGGTAACGACAACGCCGCGACGGGCGCGGAGTTGTTGTGAGGCTGATCAGTTACTGGTGGGCGACGGCTTGCTGCACACCGCTGTCGAGCAATTGATCGATGACTTGATCGACATTCACCCCACGGCGCACCAGTTCCTCGGAGACCAGAATTGGCGCCGCTGCCTTGGAGGCGCTGATGTCCTGCTGAGTGAGTTGCGGGCTGCTCAGGTCCGTTCGCGACAGTTGCAGCCTGGCCACATCCAGCGGTAAGCCGGACTCCTTGGCGAGGAGGGCGGCGAACTCATCAGGGTTTTTCACGGCCCAGTCGCGGGCCTGTTCGTAAGCCTTGATGACGGTGTCGATGGTCTGCGGGTGTTCCTTGGCGTATTGCTCGGTGACGCTGACCACGCCGTAACTGTTGAACGCCGGGTTGCGGTAGAGCAGGCGCGAACCGGCCTGCACCTGACTGGCGGCCATGTGCGGATCGAGTCCGGCCCAGGCGTCGACATCGCCTTTTTCCAGCGCGGTACGACCATCCGGGTGTTGCAGATGGACCAGTTCGACGTCGTCTTTTTTCAGCCCGGCCTGTTGCAGGCTGCGCAGGGTAAACAGGTAAGGATCGGTGCCTTTGGTGGCGGCGATCTTTTTGCCCTTCAGGTCAGCGACGGTCTGGTACGGCGAATCCTTGCGCACCACCAAGGCTGTCCATTCGGCGCGGCTGTAGACGTAGACGGATTTGATCGGGCTGCCATTGGCCCGACTCAGCACGGCGGCCAGGCTGGCACTGGAAGCGAAATCCACGCCGCCACTGTTGAGGTATTCCAGCGAGCGGTTGCTGCCTTGACTCAATACCCAGCTGACTTTGGTTTGCGGCAAGGCCTTTTCGAGGAAGCCGAAGTGCTTGAGCACCAGACTGACCGGCGAGTAATAGGCGTAGTCGAGATGCACTTCCGCCGGCGCGGTCTCAGTCGCATGGGCGAACGGTTGCAGGCTCAGCACCATGGCGCTGGCGGCCAGCAGTGGCTTGAAATGAGAGAAGAACGATGTCATGGGGCGCTCCGGCAAAGGCACAGGTTTCTTATGTCCAAAAAGATATTTTTATCGAATGCTTCCTGCATGACTGGAATATTGCAGGCTCTGTGCCATGTGCTTGGAAGTGCCGTTTTACAAGGGTTTGAAGGCCGGATGCAGGATTTGCGCTGTTGCATGGGCAACAGTGTGATTCGCTACTGTTGCCACGCGAACAGCAGGCATCAAGCGTGATGAGCTTATGCGTTAATCGAATTTCAACACCGAGAAATAACAGCGTTATGGTCTATGCAATTTCCCTTTGCAGGACAAGCCATGAAGCTTTCTCGTTTTCTACGCAGTGCGTTATTAACAGCACTGTTCACCTCGCCGCTTTCCTACGCAGTCGACCCATTGGTCCTGCATGTCGGTGATCAGAACTACTACAACATTCGAGCTTCAGTAGAGGCGTCCGGCGTATTGAAAGACGCGCCTTATACTGTCGACTGGAAACACTTCCAGGCCGCAGCACCCTTGGCGGAAGCCTTGCAGACCGGCTCGCTGGATCTGGGTTTTCTCGGTGATTCCGGCTTTCTGTTTCTGGCCGCCAAGCAGGCGCCAGTGAAGTTGATCGGCGTCTCGCGGCAGAATCCCGACACCATCGCGTTGCTGGTGCCGAAGGATTCTCCGGTGAAAACCATCGCCGACCTGAAAGGCAAGAAAGTCGCTTACTGGCCGGGTGCCTGGAGTCAGCAGTTGACCTTGCGCGCCCTCGAGCAGAGCGGTCTGCCGGAAAACTATGTCGACTTCGTCAAGCTGATGCCGATCGATGCCGCCGCCGCGTTGCCACAGGGCAGTATTGACGCCTTTCCGGTGTGGGAACCGTACATTTCCCAGCAGATCGTGTTCTCCGGCGCGCGGCCAATCCTGACCGCAAAAAACCTGATGCCGGGGCTCAGCGCTATCGCCGCGTCGACGCCGTCCATCGACAGCAAGCGTGCCGCCATCGCGGATTTTCTCGGCCGTTTGAAACTGGCTCGGGCCTGGGTCGACAGCCACACCGATGAGTACGCCGATCTGTGGGCAAAGAAAGCCAATCTCGATCAGCAGGTGTCTCGGCACTGGTTGCGTCAGGCGCACATGACGGTCGGGCCGGTGGATCAGCAGGCTGCGACGGACCTGCAAAGCACTGCCGACTTCCTGTTCAAAGTGAAAGCGCTGCCGGTGCCGTTGGCCACCGCCGCCATTATCGACACGTCTTTTCAGCAGGCATTGACGCACTGAGCGAGCGCCGGAACCAAACCCTGTGTACCTTATCCAACCTCCGCTCGTGTATCGGAGCGCAGGGATGGATAAGGGCGAGGGAGTTTTGCCAATCGACCACATGACGGCCGTCGCCGTGCTCAAGGCAAAACATGACATCCGGATTCAAACTTCTTTGTGCTGCGCTGATTGCGCTTGGGCTGGCCGGTTGCATCGCCGCCCCGATAGAAATGACCGCGCAAACCGAAACGCGCCTGAAGACCCAGGCGCCGGTGCGTTTTCTGTTGACGTTCGACGATGGCCCCAGCGCTTCGAGTTTGTGGAATCCGTCGGCCACAGTGCTCGACAGTCTCAAGGACAATCCGCTGCAGCCAGACATCAAAGCGGTGTTCTTTGTGCAGACGCGTGCGCCACGAGCGGGCAACAGTGAAATTGGTCGCAGCATCATGCGTCGTGAACATGATGAGGGGCACATTCTCGCGTTTCACACCGCGACCCACTGGCACACCAATCATCGTTTGCTCGACCCGCAAGAACTCGAAGAGTCGCTGAGCAACGGCACGGCTGATATCGCCGCCATCACCGGCGCGCCACCGACATTGTTGCGCCCACCGTTCTGGAACTACGACAAACGCACCTTTGCCGCCTATCAGCAGCACGGTTTGCATGTATTGCTTACGGACTTGAGCGCCAACGACGGCAAGATCTGGGGCTTCAATGCCAGCCCGCGGCGCCGGGCAAACATGCTGCGACAGTTATCGCAGGTTCGTGAACGTATTGCCCTTGGCGAATTGCCAACCGTGGACGGGGTCATTCCGGTGGTGGTGACGTTCCATGATCTCAACCGCTATACCGCGCGGCACACGCGCGAATACCTGCAGATTTTGCTGGATAGCGCCGCCGCCACGGGCGTGAGGCTGGCGGACAAGCCTTTTTATGACGATCACGTCGCGCTGGAGAAAGCGGCGCTGGCGCGCACGGTGGAAAAAAGCTCGGAAGCGGTGAGTTTGCCGGGGATGTGGAACTGGATCTGGGATCATGACGCGCACTGACGAAGTTGTGACGCGCTTGGCATTTTTGTGTCGAGCAAGACACAAATTGCTCATCTATGCTCTACGGATTCAGCGAATCATCGCCTGCGAGGCGTCCACCCATGCTTGTCATTGCCGATATTTGCCGCATCGTCGAGTCTGGCTTTCCGGCACGTAAATGTGACTGCACCCCCTCCGCGCAGGGGCTCCTGCAGATCAAGGTTTATGACCCGGAAAGTGGGCGGGTGGATTTATTGCTCAATGGCGTTTCCCCCGAGCATCTGGTCACCGTCCGTGACATTTCCAACTTCATCGGTGAATTACGCACCGAAATGAGCGCCGGTCGTCGCGCGTTCGCTGGCTAAGCCCTCATAAACGTCGTTGAAACGCTTGAACAATGCGCAGCGTCGCTTCGCTGGTGTTCAGATTGCGCACCGCATCCAGCGGATGCCAGATGCAATCGATGATCTCGTTTTGCGGGCGCACCTGCTCAAAGTCCTGCACGGACGCCTCGTAGACATGATGCCGCGTGCTGCCGCTCTGCAGTTCCATCAAATACAACACCTCGTCGGCATCCAGGCCGGTTTCTTCCTGCAATTCGCGCACGGCAGCCTGCGCCCGGGTTTCCCCTGGCTCGACCTTACCGCCGGGCAATGTCCAGCGGCAGCGGTGTTTGCGCACCAGGAGAATGTGGCGATCCTGTTCGCATATAACGGTTGCACGTACTTTCATCTGTTACCTGGTTTAATGACTGTCACAAAATAGAAATAAAACTGCAATATTTGAGCCGGGCCTTGAGGTAAAGGTTTCATGGGGATTTGGAGAGCTGATTTTCGGGAAAAGTGCCGGATCCTTGACTGCTGGGCTGGCGACACCCGGTCGGCCATTTGTGCGAATGCGGGTGTAAGGTAAAAGCGTGAGCTGGATCTGACCGTTAGCAAAAATGGAGGTGTCCATGAGCATGCCGATGTTGAACAAGATGCACATGAACGGCTATGACGTGCTTAGCGTGAACAATGGCCCATGGCGGGTTTGCACCCAAGGCGATCGGCTGGCGTCGTTTGGTAGCAGGGAGGAGGCGCTGGCCTACGCCGCTGCATTGCCCGGCTACAAAAAACGCTCGACGCGCGCGCAAAGTCACAAAAGCCATTGACGGGTTGTAACGAAAGAGCCCCGGCATGTGTCGGGGCTTTTATTTGGGGGAAAGGGCGGGGCGGTCAGTGGACCTTGGTACGGCTGATGGCGCGGGCCTTCACTTCCCTGGCATAGAGTTGCAGCCGTTCTTCATCGCTTTGCAGCACCTCGCAGGATCTCAGCACAGTTTGCGCATCCGCCTCGTTGCCGGATTTGCGCAGTTGTTCCGCGATACGTTTCAGGTCGACCGCCGACCATCGCAGGTCCGATGCAACGCTTTGCAGGTCGCGTTGAAGTTCGTGTTCGTATTCATTGAGCCGCATGATCACCTCCAGAACATTCTCGGTAGAAAAGAGTAGTCGCATTTTTCATCGATGGGCAAAGCGCGTTCGTCAGCACGCCGAGCGGTTGTGAAAAGTTGTGCAAATTACGCTGACGGCGCGGTGCCACGATGGATGTGCGCCGGCTTACGCGCTACATTCACTTTTTTCAGATCAGGAAAACACTATGCGGATATGGATCGGGACGTTGGCGTTGGCCCTGTTGGCGGGTTGCTCGTTGCCGGCGTCGTTGGTGCCGGGTGAGCCGAATGTCAACAAGACCAGTGACAAGGCACCCAAGGACTATGCCGCGTGTGTATTACCGTTGTGGCAGAAGGATGTCGCCAAAACCTCGCAGACATCGATTTCCAACGGCTATCGCATCACCGCGCCAAGCATCATCACGGCCGATGAGATTCTCGACATCGTCAAATACAAGAATGGCAGCCGGGTTTCGTTGTATCAGGGGCCGCCGTGGGCGAAGTCCGGGTCGTTGCGCCAATCGGTACGTGATTGCCTGTAACGGCATTTCCGGACGCAAAAAAAGCAGAAACAGCATGGGCGGTTTCTGCTTTTTTTTGGTTGCTTGCGGGCTGAAGGTCAGTCGGAAATATCGGTCAGGGAAATGCTGCGGCTCAATTTGCACGACAAGAATCCCGCGCCCTGCGTGGATTTGATTCGCGAAATGAACGGTGACAGTTGCTCGCGAGGATTTGCAGTTGTGTGCACTAGGCTTTTGAGGGCTGGTGGATAGTCAGGCCAGTACGACCTTTCAAGGAGCCACGGATCATGGACGATCTGGTCAAAGAAGTTATTCCGCTGTTGCAGTATCTGATTCCCGGGTTTTTGTCAGCGTGGATTTTTTACTCACTGACGGCGTTCAAACGACCGGATACGTTCGGGCAGATTGTGCAGGCGCTTATTTTTACGTTTGTGATTCAGGGCGCGGTACTGGGGATTGGGGCAATTTGTCTGTGGGTGGGGTCGAAAGGCTTTTCCGTAGGGAAATGGGATGCTCGGGCGGAGGCATTGTGGGCATTTATTGTTTCAGTATGTCTCGCCGGGCTTTTCTGTTATTTGGCTTCAAACGGGGTGTTGCATGTGTGGCTACGCAAGCGAAACCTGACACGTAAAAGCTCCCATCCCAGCGAGTGGTACAGCGCTTTTGAGCGACAGGATCGCCTTGTCACTTTGCAACTGAATGACGAGAGGCGATTGTTTGGCTGGCCCTTGGAGTGGCCTTCTGGCCCCTCGGAAGGGCAATTTATCTTGCTGAATCCACAATGGCTTGGCGATGGTGGCGAGGTGCTCACTTTTGGCGCCGAATCAATGGTGATAGATTCCTCAAAAGTTCAGTGGGTCGAATTCAATTCTGTCGAGGAGGTTGTTTCATGAGCGCAAAAGCACCCAACCCCATGCCGCCTCACGTGGCGCGTCTCTTCGTAGGCCCAGACGGCAAGCCGTTGGCAAAACCGCTGGTCAAAGGGCCGAGTGCGCCTCCACCGCCAAAGCGCTGATCAGCGCCGCCAGCCACTAGCCCCAACCCTCAGCCACCGCCCGGCGAATCGCTTCCAGCAACATCGCAAACGCCGGGTTGTCGTTGTTCTCCCGCCAGATCAGATGCAGCTCGCTCTGCACCCCTTCGCCCAGATCGATATCGCGAAACACCACATTCTTGAACACCACACTGGTAGCGCAACGCGGCACCAGCGCCAGGCCCATGCCGGCGTTGACCAAGGCCAGAATCGTCAGAGAAGAACCCAGCCACTGCACATAATCCGGCGCGACCCGTGCCGAGCGCAGCATGCCGGTCAGCAGTTCATTGAACGGCGGATACGCGGCGTGGGAATACATCAGGAACGGTTGTTTATCCAGGTCACTGACCGCCACTTCAGCCGCCGTTGCCAATGGATGTCCACTCGGCACCGCCAGTACAAACGGCTCGCGCACCAGGCATTCGGTGGCGTAGCCCGGCTCCAATAACGGCGCACGGGCGATGCCCAGATCGATGCGGCGGGCGCGCAGGGCTTCGTGTTGCTGGTAAGTGTTCATTTCCGACAGATCGATTTTCACCTGCGGCTGTTTCAGTCGCGCCTCGGCGATCACCTTGGGCAGAAACTCATACACCGCGCTGCCGACAAAACTGATGTTCACCGAGCCGATATCGCCCTCGGCAAACCGTCGGGCGGTGACGGCTGCCTGCTGCGCGCGCTCCAGCAGGTTCTGTGCTTCGATGAAAAATGCACGGCCGGCGGCGGTCAAGGCGACGCTACGGGTGCTGCGGGTGAACAGCTCGACGCCGAGATGATGCTCGAGCAGCTGGATCTGCCGACTCAGCGGCGGCTGCGTCATGTTCAGTCGCTCGGCGGCGCGGCGAAAGTTGAGTTCGGTAGCGACAGTGGTGAAGCAGCGTAGCTGGGTCAGTTCGAACATTGATCTAATCCGGGTATCAATCGAATGCCAAGTTAGATTAGACGGGATCAATGATCGCCGTCCATGATCGGTCCATCGCTTTACGCCATCCCTAAAAAAACAAGATCGGGAGTCGCCCTTGAAAACCCTCCAGAGTCCGCTGGACGTCACGGTTCTCGCCCGTGCCGCCGCCAAGGTCAAGCGTCACGTGCTGCCGCTGTTCGTGGTGATGTTCATCGTCAACTACATCGATCGGGTCAACATCGGTTTCGTACGCAGCCACATGGAAACCGATCTGGGCATCGGCGCGGCGGCTTACGGCCTCGGCGCCGGTTTGTTCTTTGTGGGCTACGCGCTGTTCGAAGTGCCGTCCAACATGCTTCTGCAGCGTTATGGGGCGCGGGTCTGGCTGACGCGGATCATGTTCACTTGGGGCGCAGCGGCCATGGCCATGGCCTTCGTCAGAGGGGAAACCAGTTTCTATGTGTTGCGCTTTATTCTCGGTGCGGCGGAGGCGGGGTTCTTTCCGGGAATCATTTATTACTTCACCCAATGGCTGCCGGCCTCCGAGCGCGGCAAGACCATGGCGGTGTTTCTCAGCGGTTCGGCCATTGCCTCGGTGATCTCCGGCCCGGTCTCCGGTGCGTTGCTGCACATCAGCGGCCTCGGCCTGCATGGCTGGCAGTGGATGTTTTTGATTGAGGGCGCGGCTTCAGTGGTGCTCTGCGCATTCGTCTGGTTCTGGCTGCAATCGCATCCGCGTCAGGCCAAGTGGCTGAGCGAAGAAGAGCGCGAAGCGCTGGTGGCGGCGATTGCCGAGGAGCAGCGCGCTCGTGAGGCGTCGCAGGTGGTCAAACCGTCGATGTTCAAGCTATTGGCGGATCGGCAGATTGCGCTGTTCTGTTTCATCTATTTCTCCATCGCACTGACCATTTACGGCGCGACGTTCTGGCTGCCGAGCATGATCAAGAAGATGGGCAATCTCGGTGACTTCCAGGTCGGCCTGCTCAACTCGATCCCGTGGATCATTTCGATTGTCGCCATGTACGGTTTCGCGGCGATGGCCGGCAAGTGGAAATTCCAGCAAGCCTGGGTCGCCCTGACGCTGGTGATTGCGGCGATCGGCATGTTCATGTCGACCACCGGCGGGCCGATCTTCGCCTTCGTCGCGATCTGCTTCGCCGCCATCGGCTTCAAGGCTGCGTCGGCATTGTTCTGGCCAATTCCGCAAAGCTATCTGGATGCGCGTATCGCCGCTGCGGTGATCGCCCTGATCAACTCCATCGGCAACCTCGGCGGCTTTGTCGCGCCGACAGCGTTCGGCTTCCTCGAAGAAACCACCGGCTCGATCGAGGGCGGGCTGTATGGCCTGGCGGCGACGTCGCTGATCGCGGCGGTGGTGATCTTTTTCGCCCGCACGGCGCCAGGAACCAAAGGCAAAACCCCGGCAAAGCCGCATGACGACACCGCCGTTATTGCGACGGCCAGCCCGGCCGCGAGCCATTGAATTGATTGTTGATCTGTCAGGAGTCTTATCTTGAAAATCACCCGCGTAACTGTGACCCCGATTGCCTTTCGCGATCCGCCGCTGCTCAACGCCAGCGGCATTCATGAACCCTTCGCCTTGCGCTCGATCATCGAGATCGAAAGCGACAACGGCTACATCGGCCTCGGCGAAAGCTATGGCGATGCCCCGGCGCTGGCGATCCAGCAGCAGTTGCAGGCGCAACTGATCGGTCTCGATCCGTTCAACCTCAACCAGTTACGCGCGATCGTGCAGGCCACCGTTGCCGCCAACAAACCCGCCACTATTGCCGGTGCCGAACTCGCGCCCGGTTCTCATGCCAGCAAAGCGGTGAGCAATGCTTATTCGGCGTTCGAAGTAGCCTTCCTCGATTTGCAGGCGCATTACCTGAATGTGCCGCTGGTGGACCTGCTCGGTGGCGCGATTCGCGATGAGGTGCCGTTCAGCGCCTATCTGTTCTTCAAGTACGCGCAGCATGTCGATTCGCCCTACAAACCGGACAACTGGGGCGAAGCACTCAGCGAGCAGCAGATCGTTGCGCAGGCCGCGCGGATGATCGAGGCGTACGGTTTCAAAAGCATCAAACTCAAGGCCGGGACGTTGCCGCCGGAGCATGAAGTGGCGTGCATCAAGGCGTTGAAAAAGGCCTTCCCCGGTTACCCGCTGCGCATCGATCCGAATGGCAATTGGTCGCTGGAAACCTCGATTCGCATGGCCGAGTTGCTCGGCGATGATCTGCAATATTACGAAGACCCGACCCCGGGCCTCGACGGCATGGCCGAGCTGCACAAGCGCACCGGTCTGCCGCTGGCAACCAATATGGTGGTCACCGATTTCGACGAATTGCGCCGCAGCATCGCGCAAAGCAGCGTGCAGATTGTTCTCGCCGACCACCATTACTGGGGCGGCCTGCGCGACACGCAGACCCTGGCGAAGATGTGCGACGTGTTTGGCCTCGGCGTGTCGATGCATTCCAATTCACACCTGGGCATCAGCCTGATGGCGATGGCGCATGTCGCGGCGGCGGTGCCGAATCTGGACTATGCCTGCGATACGCATTACCCGTGGCAGGAGCCAGATGAAGAGGTGATCAAGGGTGGCAAGCTGCCGATTGTCGATGGTTGCGTGAAGATCACCCGCGCACCGGGGCTTGGGCTGGAGCTGGATCATGATCAGTTGGGCAAGCTGCATGATCAGTACCTGACGTGCGGGATTCGTCAGCGTGATGATGTGCGGCAGATGCAGCGGTACAAGCCGGACTGGAGGGCGGTTAAACCAAGGTTTTGAGGTGCCTGAATTGGCGCCATCGCGAGCAGGCTCACTCCTACAGGGAAACGCATTCCAACTGTAGGAGTGAGCCTGCTCGCGATTGGCGTCCTCACGGTTACAACGTTTCTACCAGCCAATCCCGAAACGCTTTCAGCGACGGCAAACTCTCATTGCGTGGCGGATACACCAGGTAGTAGCTGCGCCGGCTGTTGATCGGCTCGCCCAGTTGCAGCAACTCGCCGCTGAGCAATTCATCCTCGACCAGAATCCGTGGCACCAGCCCGACACCGATATTCGCCCGCACCGCCTGAATCAAGTGCGAAGTCATTTCAAAACTTGGCCCGATGCGCATACCGCGATGCGGCAATCCGTGATGGCTGAACCATTCCGCCCACGCCTGCGCATTGCTGCTGACGTTGAGCAGCAGTTGCCCGGCGATGTGTTGTTCGGCGTCGTCGCGCTCAGCGTCGGACAGTTGCGCACTGGCGATCACCACCAGTTCCTCGGTGTGCAAGGGCAGGGCCGTCAGCCCCGGCCATTCACCGCCACCGACGCAGATCGCCGCATCGATTTCGCTGGTATCGAAGTCGATTGCTTCGATCCGCGAATGCAAATGCACGGTCATGCCCGGATGCGCGGTGTAGAAATCTTTCAATCGTGGCAGCAACCATTTCGAGCCGAAGGTCGGCAGCGTCGCCAGGCGCAGACTGTGAATGCCCGAGCCAAACGCCATCGCCTGCAATGTCGCACTACGGATCTGACCCAGCGCTTCGGCAAGTTCGCGTTGATACATGCGGCCGACATCGGTCAGTACCACTTGCCGGCCTTCACGGCTGAACAAACGCATGCCGAGCATCTTCTCGAGAATCTGCACCTGCCGGCTGACCGCACTCTGCGTCAGCGACAGTTCGTGGGCGGCGCGGGTGTAGCTTTCATGGCGCGCGGCGGCCTCAAAGGCCAGCAATAACGACATGGAAGGAGTGAGCGTGCGCGGATTCATTCGTAAAAGTCATCAATAACGGGTCGAATTTACGGTTGTCCCGGCGTTCGCCAGCAATGAACATGGGCACCATGAGATGGCGGAGCCTGACGCAATCATTCGTTGCGTACAACTGTTCACCGCCACGCGGCCCGATTTGACCGAGATAACCTGACCGATGATTGCCCAGCTGTCCCCCGCCAAAGCCCTGACCAGCGATTACCAACAGTTCCTCAAAGCCCTGAAAACCAGCGGCTTTCGCGGTGAAATCAGCGCTGATTACGCCAGTCGTGTGGTACTGGCGACTGACAATTCGATCTATCAGCGCCTGCCGCAAGCGGCGGTGTTTCCGCTGGACGCCGAGGACGTGGCGCGGGTGGCGCGGTTGATCGCCGAGCCGGCGTATCAGCAAGTGGTGATCACCCCGCGCGGTGGCGGCACCGGCACCAACGGCCAATCACTGACCGACGGCATCGTCGTCGATCTGTCGCGGCACATGAACCGCATCCTCGAAATCAACGTTGAGGAACGCTGGGTGCGCGTGCAGGCCGGGGTCGTCAAGGATCAGCTCAACGCCGCGCTGAAGTCCGCCGGGCTGTTTTTCGCCCCGGAATTGTCGACCTCCAACCGCGCCACCGTCGGCGGCATGATCAACACCGATGCCAGTGGCCAGGGCAGTTGCACCTACGGCAAGACCCGCGACCATGTACTTGAACTCGACATGGTTTTGCGCGGTGGCGAGCGTCTGCACGGTTTGCCTCTTGAGGAAAGCGAACTTGAAGCACTGTGCGCCCGCGAAGATCGCGTCGGTGAGGTCTATCGCTGCGCGCGGCAGATCATTGATGAGCAGGGTGAGCTGATCAAAGAGCGTTTCCCCGATCTCAACCGTTGCCTGACCGGTTATGACCTGGCGCATCTGCGTGAGGCGGATAACCGTTTCAACCTCAACAGTGTGTTGTGCGGCGCTGAAGGCTCGCTGGGTTTTGTGGTCGAAGCGCGGCTGAATGTATTGCCGATCCCCAAGCATACGATGCTGGTGAACATCCGCTACGCCGGGTTCATGGACGCCTTGCGCGATGCGCGGGCCTTGATGGCGCTCAAGCCGTTGTCGATCGAAACCGTCGACTCGAAAGTGCTGTTGCTGGCGATGCAGGACATCGTCTGGCACGGCGTCGCCGAGTATTTCCCGGAAAGCGCCGAGCGCCCGACGTTGGGCATCAATCTGGTGGAGTTCTGCGGTGACGATCCGGAGGATTTGCAGCGCCGGGTCGAAGCGTTCGTCGACCACTTGAGCTGCGACCGCACGGTTGAGCGTTTGGGCCACACGCTGGCGATCGGTCATGCGGCAGTGAACAAGGTCTACGGCATGCGTAAACGTGCGGTGGGCCTGCTCGGCAACGTCGCCGGTGAAGCGCGGCCGCAGCCGTTCGTTGAAGACACCGCAGTGCCGCCGCAGCACTTGGCCGAGTACATCGCCGAGTTGCGCGACCTGCTCGACAGCCACGGTTTGCAGTACGGCATGTTCGGTCACGTCGACGCGGGCGTGCTGCACGTGCGGCCGATTCTCGACATGAAAGACCCGCAGCAAGCGGCGCTGGTGCGCCCGGTATCCGATGGCGTCGCGGCGCTGACCCAGCGTTACGGTGGCCTGTTGTGGGGCGAACACGGCAAAGGCTTGCGCTCGGAATACGCGCCGGCATTTTTCGGTGAGCTGTATCCGGCACTGCAAGCCTTGAAGGCCGCGTTCGACCCGTTCAACCAGTTCAACCCGGGCAAGATCGCCACCGCGGCGAACACCGGCGCGGCGCTGCTGAAAATCGACGAAGTCACTTTGCGTGGTGAACTCGATCGGCAGATTGACGAAAAAGTCTGGCAAAGCTACGGCGCGGCCATGCATTGCAACGGCAACGGCGCTTGCTACAACTTTGATCCCGACGACGCGATGTGCCCGTCATGGAAAGCCACCCGCGAGCGTGCTCAGTCGCCCAAGGGCCGCGCCTCATTGATCCGTGAGTGGCTGCGTTTGCAGGGCGAGGCGGGCGTTGATGTGTTGTCCGATGCGATTCGCAAGCCGGCGTTTTTCAGCACGCTGTGGCAGCGCTGGCGCAACAGCCGTACGCAGGCCGAGGACTTCTCCCACGAAGTCTATGACGCCATGGCCGGTTGCCTGGCGTGCAAATCCTGCGCAGGGCAGTGCCCGGTCAAGGTCAATGTGCCGGAGTTTCGCTCGCGGTTTCTGGAGCTGTATCACAGCCGTTATCTGCGCCCGGCGCGGGATTACCTGATCGCCTCGCTGGAGTACAGCATCCCGTACATGGCGCGGATTCCGGCGCTGTACAACGGGTTGATGGGCGCCTCATTCGTTCGCAGCTTGTTGGAACGGGTCGGTGGCATGATCGATGTGCCGTTGCTCAGTCGTTTTGATTTCCATGCAGCGATGCGCCGTTGGCAGGTGCAACCGGCGAAGGTTTCGATGTTGTCGGCGCTGACCCCGGCGCAACGCGAGCGCAGCGTGGTCATCGTGCAAGACGCTTTTACGCGTTACTTCGAAGCGCCGTTGTTGGCCGATCTGGTCGAGTTGATTTCGCGTCTGGGTTATCAGGTCTATCTCGCGCCGTTCAGCGCCAACGGCAAGCCGTTGCATGTGCAGGGCTTCCTCTCGGCGTTCAACCGCGCGGCGTTGCGCAATGCGCGGCAGTTGCGTGAATTGGCCGATGTGGGCGTGCCGTTGTTGGGCCTCGATCCGGCGATGACGCTGGTGTATCGCCAGGAGTACCTGAAAGTGCCGGGCATGGAGCAATGCCCGGAAGTGGCGCTGGTGCAGGAGTGGTTGCTCAAGGTGATGCCAGAGCAGGCGGTGCAGGATAAAAGCGCATCGTTCCGCTTGCTCGCGCACTGCACCGAGAAAACCAACGCCCCGGCCGCGACGCGGCAGTGGGAGCAAGTGTTCGAGCGTGCGGGTTTGAAGCTGGCCACGCAGGCCACCGGTTGCTGCGGCATGTCCGGCACTTACGGTCACGAGGCGCGCAATCGCCAAACCTCAGCGGTGATCTACGAGCAGTCCTGGGCACGTCAGGTAGCGGCGTCGGCAGAGCAGGGCGAAGCCTTGGCGACCGGTTATTCGTGCCGCAGTCAGGTCAAGCGCCAGTCGGATCAGGCACTGCGTCATCCGTTGCAGGTGCTGCTTGAGGTTCAACGTCGCTGAGGTCCTCGCCCGTGTCCTTGTCCCAGATCAGGCGCGGATCGAAACTCATCGCTGCGAGCATGGTGAACACCACGACCAAGCCGAAAAACAGAATGCCCGGTCGTGGCTCGATATCGCCCAGCGCCTGAAACTTCACCAATGCTGCGACCAGCGCCACCACCAGCACGTCGAGCATCGACCAATAGCCGATCAGCTCGACGAAACGGAACAGCTTCGAACGCTCCTTGCGCGCCCAGGCGCTGTCGCGTTGCACGGTCATCAGCAGCAGCGTCAGGGCGACGAACTTGACTCCCGGCACGGCGATACTGGCGATGAAAATGATCAGGGCGATGTCCCACGCGCCGTGTTCCCAGAACTCCAGTACACCGCTCATGATCGTGCTGTCGGCGCCGCTGCCGAGCATGGTGGTGTTCATCACCGGCAGCAGATTGGCTGGCACGTAGAACGCCAGCGCCGCGAGCATGTAGGCCCAAGTACGGGCCAGCGAGTTGGTTTTGCGCCGGTGCAGTGGCGCATCGCAGCGCGGGCATTCATGCGGCTCGTCGGTCATGTCGCAGGCCAGGCCGCAGCTGTGGCACAGGCACAGATTGAGTTCGCGGGCAGTCGGTGGCCGTTTCATAGAATGTCCCAGAGATCGCGGATATCGCGGCCGGCAATCCTGATCATCATCAGGCTCAGCACGGCCAGCGCGAACAGGCCGATGCCGGGCAACACATCGAGCAATCCGGCCAGTTTGAACACCGCCACCATCGCCCCCAGCAGGCAGACTTCGAGCATGCTCCACGGCCGCAGGGTTTCCAGCCAGCGCATGCACAGCTTGAAGCCCGGTGCACGTCGCGATGACAGCGCGAAGCTGAGCACCCAGATCAGCAGCACCAGTTGAAACGCCGGGGCAATGATGATCGAGATCGCCGCGACCATCGCCATAAAGGTGATCGGCCCCTGACTCAGCGCCAGCACCGAATCCCACAGCGTCGCGCTGTTTTTCAGGCCTTTGAGGCTGATGCTCATCACCGGATAGAAGTTGGCGAACAGCCACAGCATCGCCGCCGTGAACGTCAGGGCCAGACGCTGTTCAACAGTCAAACCGTTGAAGCGCTGCAGCACGCCACCGCAGCGCACGCACGAGGTTTTCTGGTGTTTGGCCAGCACGGCTTTTTCGTACACACAATCGCAGTGCTCGCAGATGATCAGGTGTTCGGTGTTGACCATGGACAGCGCTCGACAGCAGGCCGCAAGGGCAGGGGACTTGATCACTATAGAAGCCTGAGGCTATTGGGCAACTTGCCCGGCTTGATCGGCTGAGGTTTTTCTGAGAATCGCTATCGATTGGGCTTGGGTTTTTGCTGGTTATTGTTATAAGGTAACGCGAATTTCAGGGGTGGTCCTTGTAGGCACCCGGTGTTATCCCTTCGATTGCGAAACGCTCATGACGATTGTGCTTCCTCGTTCTGCCCCGTTGGCCACTGGCCGGCTGATGTCCATTGACGCCCTCAGAGGCCTGGTCATTCTGTTCATGCTGCTCGACCACGTGCGCGAAACCTTCTTGCTGCACCGTCAGGTCAGCGACCCGATGGACATTGCCAGCACGGAACCGGCGCTGTTTTTCAGCCGCACGTTGGCGCATTTGTGTGCGCCGGTGTTTGTGTTGCTGACGGGATTATCGGCGTGGTTGTTCGGAGAAAAGTACGCGGGCAAGTCCGATGTCAGCGCCTTTCTGTTCAAGCGGGGCCTGTTTCTGGTGCTGCTGGAGTTCACCTTGGTGAACTTTGCGTGGACCTTTCAGCTGCCACCGAGCGTGATTTATCTGCAAGTGATCTGGGCGATCGGTTTGAGCATGATTGCCTTGTCGCTGCTGGTCTGGCTGCCGCGCTGGCTGTTGCTGACGTTGAGCCTGATGATCATCGCCGGACACAACCTGCTCGACACTGTGCATTTTCCGCTGGAGTCAGCACTGCACGTGCCCTGGGCGATTTTGCATGATCGCGGCTGGATCGACGTCAGCGACACTCTGCGTCTGCGCACCTCCTATCCGTTGTTGCCATGGATCGGTGTGATTGGTCTGGGTTATGCGCTGGGACCGTGGTTTGCTCGCGGCGTTGAAGCGAGTTTGCGTCAGTGGCAACTGCTGATCGCGGGGAGCGCAGGACTGCTTGGCTTTGTCGGGCTGCGGTTGATCAACGGCTATGGCGAGAAACCGTGGGCCGTGGGCGACACGTCGGTGCAAACCCTGATGAGCTTTTTCAACATCACCAAGTACCCACCGTCGTTGCTGTTTATCGCGCTGACCGCGAGCGTCGGGCTGTTGCTGCTACTGGCATTCGAACGCTTGCAGGATCGTCGCTGGATTCGCTGGTTGACCGTGTTCGGTTCGGCACCGATGTTTTTCTATCTGCTGCACCTGTACGCGTTGAAGGTGTTGTACCTGATCGGCGTCGCCCTGTTCGGGCTGAATCAGGGCAGCTATTTCGGCTTCTCCTCGGTGGCGGCGATCTGGCTGGTGTCGGCCATTCTGGCGATCGGGCTGTTCCCGGCCGTGCGCTGGTTCTCGGCATTGAAGGCCCGTCGTCGCGACATTGCCTGGCTGAAGTATTTGTAAGCACCTAACGCCGGTTGCGCACGAAGTCGACAAAGGCTTTGAGCGGTGCCGGCACATGGCGCCGGCTCGGGTAGTACAGGTGCAGGCCCGGATAGAACGGGCACCAGTCTGCCAGCACTTGCACCAGCCGCCCGCTGGCGAGGTGTTCGCTGACCATGTCTTCGAACACATAGGCCAGGCCCAGCCCTTGCAGCGCAGGGCCGACCATCAGGCTGACATCGCCGAGGGTCAGCGGGCCGTTTACCTCGAGTTCCTGGGCGATGCCGCCGCGTTCAAGTTCCCAGCGATACAGCGATCCGCTGGGAAAACGGTGGCGGATACACGGCAGTGCGTGCAGGTCCTCGGGCTTTTGCGGTGCCGTGTGGCGCTCGAAAAATGCCGGTGAACCGACCACCACCGAGCGCATTGTCGGGCCAATCGGCAGCGACACCATGTCGGCCTCCAGGCGATCGCCGAAGCGCACGCCGGCATCAAAGCCGCCCGCGACGATATCCAGCAGCGCATCGCTCTCGACCACTTCCAGGCGAATGTCCGGATATACCTGCAAAAACTCACTGGCAATCGGTAGCAGCACCAGCTCACAGGCTTGCCGCCCGCAGGTGATGCGCAGGTTGCCTGAGGGTTTATCGCGGAAATGGTTGAGGTCTTCCAGCGCATCGTCAATATCACGGAACGCCGGTTTCAACCGCGCATACAGACGCTCGCCAGCCTCGGTCAATGCCACGCTGCGGGTGGTGCGATTGAACAGGCGCACGCCGAGCCGGTTCTCCAGCGCTTTGACCGAATGGCTCAGGGCCGAGGGCGTGAGGCCGAGTTCGATAGCCGCTTTGCTGAAGTTCAAGTGCTGCGCGGTGTACAGAAAGACCGACAGATCGGCTGCCGAAGGTGATTTCATCTGTGAATACCTTTCACAAAGCCATGCAAAATTGTTGGGATTATCACATCAGTAGCACGGCCTTAAAGTCGCATCAACTCATCAAGAAGACCTGGCACCCTCGCCAAAGGTCGCAGACAGGAGGAGTTGAAATGCGTACCTGGTTTATTACTGGCGCTTCCCGTGGTTTTGGCACCCTCATCGCAGAACGCGCCTTGCGTGCCGGTGACGCTGTGATCGCTACCGCGCGCAACCCGCAAGACATCACCGATCGTCTCGGCGAGCAACCGAACCTGCTGGCGGTGCGCCTCGACGTCACCCGCGAGGACGAAGCGCATCAAGCGGTTGCTGAAGGGATCAAGCGGTTTGGCTGTATCGATGTGCTGATCAACAACGCCGGGTTTGGCGTACTGGGCGCGGTAGAAGAAACCAGCGCCAGCGAGACCGAGCGCCTGTTCGCCACCAACGTGTTCGGCCTGCTCAACGTCACCCGCGCCGTGCTGCCACACATGCGTGCACAACGCAGTGGCCGGGTAATCAACATCTCTTCGATTGGCGGCTATCAGGCGTACATGGGCTGGGGTGTCTACGGCGCGACCAAGTTCGCCGTCGAAGGCATTACCGAAGCGTTGCATCAGGAACTGGCACCCTTGGGCATTCAAGCCACGGTGGTCGAGCCGGGTTTCTTCCGCACCGATTTCCTTGATGAACAGTCGTTGATCAAAACGAAACTTGAACTGCCGGACTACGACGAAACCGTGGGCAAGATGCGAGTGTTCGCCGAAGCGGCCAATCATGCACAACCGGGTGATCCGCTGAAGTTTGCCGAAGCGATGCTGGCACTGGTCAATGCGCCGAACCCACCGCTGCGACTGGCATTGGGCAGTGACACGGTGGCGCGGATCGAGGCGAAGAATCGGCTGGTGGCGCAGGAGTTGGCTGATTGGAATGAGCTGGCGCTGTCCACCGACTTCGCCAACTGAACGCCTGAGCTGTGAGAGCGAGGTTGCTCGCTCTCATCTCTTTCGTGCGCAGACTTCGGTGGATTTTTCTGTGTATTTCGCGCCTTATTCGCTGCGTGACGCAGCTTTGTGATTTCTCAAAGGATGGAACGAATGATTTCTTTGACTCAGCCGCACGGAACGCGCGACAAGTTGCTCATACTCGCGGCCGTGTGCCTCTCGGCACTGGTCTTGCCGTTAAGTTTTACTGGCGGCGCGGTAGCGACACCGGCCATCGGCCGTGACTTGGGCGGCAGTCCGGTGGCGCTGACCTGGATCACCAATGCGTTCATGTTGTCGTTCGGCAGTTTGCTGATGGCCGCCGGCGCATTGGCTGACGTGTACGGACGCAAACGCCTGTTCACCTACGGCATGTTGCTGTTTACCGCCGCCTCGATCGCGCAGAGTCTGGCGCCTTCGGTGTTCTGGCTGGACGTGTTGCGTGCCGTTCAAGGTGTGGCGGGGGCAGCGGCGCTGGCCAGCGGTTCGGCGGCACTGGCGCAAGAGTTCGAGGGGCATGCCCGGACCCGGGCGTACAGCGTACTCGGCACGACGTTCGGCATCGGTCTGGCCTTCGGGCCGCTGGTGGCGGGCGCGCTGATCGAGGCGTTCAACTGGCGGGCGATTTTTGTCTTCACCGCGTTGATTGGAATCATCGCGTTGGTTTTCGGGGTGCCGCGTATGCGCGAAACCCGCGACCCGGATGCCAAAGGGCTGGACTGGCCGGGCACGCTGCTGTTCAGCGCAATGCTGGCGCTGTTCACGTTTGGCCTGATCCAGGCACCGGACAGTGGTTGGGACAGTCCGCAGGTGATCGGTTTGCTGGGCGCTTCGGCCGTGTTGCTGGCAGCTTTCGTGATCGTCGAAATGCGTGTCGAGCGGCCGATGCTCGATCTGACCCTGTTCCGTTATCCGCGATTCATTGGCGTGCAGATGCTGCCGATCGGCACTTGTTTCTGCTACATCGTGCTGGTGGTGATGTTGCCGCTGCGCTTTATCGGCGTTGAGGGCCTGAGCGAGATCGACGCCGGTCTGCTGTTGCTGGCGTTGTCGGCGCCGATGCTGGTGGTACCGATGCTAGCCGCATCGATGGCGCGCTTCGTTTCCGCCGGTATCTTGTCCGGTGCCGGCTTCCTGATTGCCGCCGTGGGCCTGCATTGGCTGAGCCTGTACAACGTCGGTGACGCGAAATTTGCGCTGGTGGTGCCGATGCTGCTGATCGGTATTGGCGCCGGTTTGCCGTGGGGGCTGATGGATGGATTGTCGGTCAGCGTCGTGCCGAAAGAACGCGCCGGCATGGCAGCGGGCATCTTCAGCACTGTGCGAGTGGCGGGAGAGGGCATTGCCTTGGCGATTGTCGCGGCACTGCTGGCGTCATTGCTCCACGCTGATCTGTCGAGTGCCGTGCACGCGCTGGCGGGCAGTGCCGAGGCGTCGCTGATTGCCGAGACCGCGCACCGGGTGACCACCGGCGATATGGCGCATGCGATCAACACCGTTCCGGGGCTGGCCAACGGACGTCTGGTAGAAGGGTACGCTGCGGCGTTTCAGTATCTGCTGCACATCCTGACGGTGATCACGCTGGTGTCGGCGGCGGTGGTGCTGGGGTTGTTGAGCAAGGATCGCAGCGTCGCAGCACCACAACAGGCTGCCGCATAAACCCACTGTGGGGGCGAGCCACCTATTTTCAATCTGTCTGCAAATCCCTGTGGGAGCGAGCCTGCTCGCGAAAGCGGTGAGTCAGACAATGCAGATGTTGACTGGACCGGCCTCATCGCGAGCAGGCGAAGGCCTACAGGGTTTTCCGGTGTGTGGATTATTTGCGATCCAGCCAAACGGTCTGGGCGTTGCAGAATTCGCGCACGCCGAAGTGCGACAGCTCACGACCGAAGCCGCTCTTCTTCACACCACCAAAGGTCACGCGCGGATCGCTGGCCGAGTAGCCGTTGATGAACACGCCGCCGGTGTCCAGTTCGCTGGTCAGTTGCTGGGCCAGTGCCACGTTGGCGGTGTAGATCGTCGCGGTCAGGCCGAATTCGCTGTCGTTGGCCAGGGCCACGGCATGCGCGCAATCGCGGGCGGTGATGATCGACGCGACCGGGCCGAACAGTTCCTGTTTGAACGAGGTCATGCGGTCGGTGACGTCGGCCAGCACGGTCGGTTCGTAGTAGTTGCCCGGGCCTTCGGACTTGCCGCCGCCGAGTAGCAGGGTCGCGCCTTCTTCCAGGGTGTCACGCACTTGCTGGTCGAGTTCATCACGCAGATCAAAACGCGCCATCGGGCCGATGTAGGTGTCGGCGGACAGCGGATCACCGACCTTCAACTTGCGCGTGGCTTCGACGAACTTGCGGGTGAATGCTTCGACCACGCCTTCTTCGATGATCAGACGCTTGGCCGCTGCGCAGACTTGCCCCGAGTTCTGATAGCGGCCGATGACTGCTGCCTGCACGGCTTCGTCGATATCCGCATCGTTGAGCACGATAAACGGATCGGAACCGCCCAGTTCCAGCACGCATTTCTTCAGTGCGGCACCGGCCTGAGCACCGATCGCCATACCGGCACGCACGCTGCCGGTCAGCGTCACGGCGGCAATGCGTGGGTCAGCGATGGCGGTGGAAACGCCTTCCGGGGTGACGTTGATCACTTCAAACACGCCTTCAGCGAAACCGGCGCGGGTAAAGGCATCGCGCAGCAGATAGGCGCTGCCCATCACGTTCGGCGCGTGCTTGAGCACGTAAGTGTTACCGGCAATCAGCGCCGGAACGGCACCGCGCAATACCTGCCAGATCGGGAAGTTCCACGGCATCACCGCGAGAATCGGGCCGAGCGGACGGTACTCGATGCGCGCCTTGCCACCTTCAACCTGCGTCGGCTCAGCGTCGAGCATCGCCGGGCCGTGTTCGGCGTACCACTCGCAGAGCTTGGCGCATTTCTCGATTTCACCACGGGCTTGAGCAATCGGCTTACCCATTTCCAGGGTGATCATTGTGGCCATGGCTTCGCTGGTTTCACGCAGCGCACCGGCGAGGGCGCTCAACAAACGCGAGCGATCCTGCAACGGCTTGCGCTTCCACTTGCCAAAGCCATAGGCAGCGCGGGTCATCGCGGCGTCGAGGGCGGCAGCGGATTCAAACGCGTAATGACCGATCTGCTCGCCGTTGGCGGGATTGATCGAGATGGCGTGGGTCTGGCTGGAAATCTGGCTCATGGCATCGTCCTGCAGGTTCGTCGGATGAGCCTAGAGTAGGGTGGTGTTTGTTTTCTGGAAACTGAATAATAAAGATCGTTTCTTTCACGATTGGAGAATGACTGTGGATCTGGTGCAGCTGGAAATCTTCAAAGCCGTTGCCGAACACGGCAGCATCAGCGCCGCCGCCGCGCAGATCCATCGCGTGCCGTCGAACCTGACCACGCGGATCAAGCAGCTTGAGCAGGATCTCGGGGTGGATCTGTTTATCCGCGAGAAAAGCCGTCTGCGTTTGTCACCGGCGGGATGGAGTTTTCTCGAATACGCGCGACGGATTCTCGATCTGGTGCAGGAGGCTCGGGCCACGGTGGCGGGGGAGGAGCCGCAGGGCGCATTTCCGTTAGGCTCGCTGGAAAGTACGGCGGCGGTGCGCATTCCCGAGTTGCTCGCGGCGTACAACCAGTTGCACCCGAAAGTCGATCTCGATCTGTCCACCGGACCGTCCGGCACGATGATCGATGGCGTGCTCTCCGGGCGCCTCGCCGCAGCGTTTGTCGACGGCCCGGTGCTGCATCCGACGCTGGAAGGCGTGCCGGCATTCGAGGAAGAAATGGTCATTATCGCGCCGCTCAATCACGCCCCCGTAAAACGTGCAGCGGATGTGAATGGCGAGAATATCTATGCCTTCCGCTCCAACTGTTCCTACCGTCACCACTTTGAAAAATGGTTCAGCACCGATGCCGCTGTGCCGGGCAAGATCTTCGAAATGGAGTCGTACCACGGCATGCTCGCCTGTGTCAGCGCCGGCGCCGGACTGGCGCTGATGCCGCGCAAAATGCTGCAGAGCATGCCCGGCAGCGCTACCGTCAGCGTCTGGCCGCTGGCGGCGGACTTTCGCTATCTGACCACGTGGCTGGTGTGGCGGCGGGGCACGGTGTCGCGCAGTCTGAGCATGTTTGTGCGGTTGCTGGAAGAGCGCGGGGTGGTGCGGGCTGAGGAGTAAATGCTGCACAACCGCTGCCCTTGGGCGCAGCGGTTTTTTCGTTATGGCGTGCCGTTGCGGCCGTACAGGCGATAGCCGTCGCGTTGCTGCAAACGGTCGTAGTAGGCACTGACGGCGGGCAAGTGTGGATGCTTGAGTGGTGTTTCGAACCAGCGGTTCACCGACAATCCGATGGGAATGTCCGCCAGTGAAAATGTCTCTCCGCTGACGTAGGCACCGGTCGACTCCAACTGTCGATCAAGGATCGCCATGTTCTTCGACCATTGCTCGATTCCGACGGCCAGCGCCGCGCTGTCCTGATGCTCCGGCGATTGCCGCACCAGCGACAAAAACGCATACGACCACGAGCGATTCAGCTCCGAAGCCTGCCAGTCGATCCACTGATCAATCCGCGCCCGAGCCATCGGCTCCGTCGGATAAAACTGCGCGCCGTCGTAGCGCGATACCAGATAACGAATGATCGTGTTCGACTCCCACAGCGTGAAATCACCGTCCTGAATCACCGGCACCATGGCGCAGGGATTCAGCGCGAGAAACGCCGCATCGTTGGTCGATTTGAACCCTGACCCCCAGTCTTCCCGCGTGAAGGGAATCTGCAATTCAGCGCATGTCCACAGCACTTTGCGCACGTTGATCGATGAGGCTTTACCGAGTATTCGCAGCATTGGATGTCCCTTTCCTCAGAGTCTTCAGACTTGAAGAAATACCATACCGAAATAAAGAAGGCCCGCACTAAGCGGGCCTTGGTTTTTCATCAAATCAATCTCACAGACTGCTCGCCAGTTTCCCGCCCATCATCCGCCGACGGTAGGACGTATCCCGATTCGCCAGCCAGAAGTACAACGGCGAGGTCACTAGCAGTCCCACCAGCCACGACAGATCCGCGCCGTTGATGTGTGCCGACACCGGGCCGACGTACAGCGGCGTGTTCATGAACGGGATCTGCACGGCGATGCCGATCGCGTAGGCCAGCAGCGCCTGCGGGTTGTAGCGGCCGTAGATGCCGCCATCGACCTGGAAGATCGACTGGATGTCGTACTGGCCTTTTTGGATTGCGTAGAAGTCGATCAGGTTGATCGCCGTCCACGGCACCAACACCACCAGCAACACCAGCACCATGTCGACGAAGTGGCCGATAAAGTCTTTCGAGGCGCCGACGGCGGCGAAGCAGCAAGCCAGCAACACAATGATCGAGATCACTGCGCGGCTCTTGGCGGTGGGGATCCAGCGGTAGGCGAAGGTCTGCACCAGGGTGATCAGCGACAGCACCGCGCCGTACAGGTTGAGAGCGTTGTGACTGATCACGCTGAGCAGGAACAGCACCAGCATCAGCGGGCCAATCGAGCCGGTGGCGAGTTTCACCGCGTCCATGGTGTCCATGCCCACCGGTGTCGCCAGCACGGCGACGGCACCGAAGATGAACGCCAGACTCGAGCCCAGCGCCGAACCCAGATACGTCGTCCAGAATGTCGACGAGACTTTTACGTCCGCCGGCAAGTAACGCGAATAGTCGGACACGTAAGGCGCAAACGCGATCTGCCACAACGCCGCCAGCGACACGGTGGCGAGCCAGCCGGACAGGTTGAAGCTGCCGCGAGTGAGGAAGTCATCGGTTTGAATGTGGGTGAAGATGTAGCCGAAGCCGACCACGATACCGATCCCTAACACCCAGGTGCCGATGCGGTTGAGCACGTGGATGAAGCGGTAGCCGATGATGCCGATGATCCCCGAACCGAGCGCACCAATGACGATGCCGACCGGCACTGGAACGCTGTCGACCACGCCATGCAGCGACTTGCCGGCGAGGACGATATTGGAAGCGAAGAAACCGATGTACATGACGCCGGCAATCAACACCACCAGCAGGGCGCCGAGAGAGCCGAACTGGGCGCGACTCTGGATCATCTGCGGGATGCCCATCTGCGGGCCTTGTGCCGAGTGCAGCGCCATCAGCACGCCGCCGACCAGATGGCCGACGAGAATCGCGACGATGCCCCAGACCAGATTCAAGTGGAACAACTGCACGCCCAGCGCACCGGTGACGATGGGCAACGGCGCGATGTTGCCGCCGAACCAGAGCGTGAACAGATCCCTGACCTTTCCGTGGCGATCTTCGGGGGGCACGTATCCTATCGTGTGTTTTTCAATCAGCGGAGCGGAGGATGCTGCAGGGGTAGCCATGACGAACTCCAAGGCAAGGATGAGTACGTGGACGTACTTCGGCGAGCGCCGGCACGGGCGGCGCATTTCTTGTTGAAGTGATCATGTGCAAAGCGTCGGGATAGATAAATTAGTAAGTTTGTTGCTTCAGACCTTAAAAAAAATATGCTTCGGATGGCGCGGGCGTCCGGTATGTTCAAACCTGATCGTGCGCCAGGGAAACAGGGCGAACACCCGCGCTCTTTTGGAGACTCACATGGCCGCCTACAACCTGCGCCAGCTCAAGTACTTCGTCACTACCGCCGACTGCGGCAGCGTCGCCGAGGCCTCGCGCAAGCTCTACATCGCGCAGCCGTCGGTATCGACCGCGATCAAACATCTGGAAGAAAGCTTTGGGGTGCAGTTATTTATCCGCCATCACGCCCAAGGGGTTTCCCTGACGCCGAGTGGCTCGCGCTTTTATCGCAAGGCGCTGGAACTGCTGCGGGTGGCCCATGAGTTCGAGCAGAACGCTTTGGCCGACAACGACGTGGTCGCGGGGCAGATCGATATCGGCTGTTTCGAAACCGTCGCGCCGCTGTATCTGCCGCGCCTGATCGCCGGGTTCAAGGCGCGTTGGCCGGGGGTGGAAATCCGCATTCGTGACGGTGAGCAACAGGAGTTGGTGCAAGCGCTGACCGCCGGCAGTATCGATGTGGCGATGATGTTCGAGCACGATCTGGACAGCACCATCGAAACCGCACCGCTGATGCCGCCGCAACAGCCTTATGCGTTGTTGCCGGCCAGCCATCGCTTCGCGCAACAGGCGAAAGTTTCGCTGCATGATCTGGTGCTGGAACCGATGATCCTGCTCGATGTAGTGCCGAGCCGCACCTATTTCGTGAGCATTTTCGAAGAGCGCGGGCTGGCGCCGAATATCGTCTTCAGCTCACCGTCGATCGAAATGGTGCGCGGCATGGTCGGCAACGGTTTCGGCTTTTCGATTCTGGTGACCAAACCGTTCAGCGACTACACCTACGACGGTCAGCAAGTCGTCTGTGTGCCGCTGGCGGAAAACGTCACCGGATCGGGATTGTCGGCGGCCTGGCTGCGCCGCGTGCAACTGACCAAACCGGCGCAGTTGTTTGTCGATCATTGCCGCGAGGAGTTGGCCCGACTGCACTCGTGAGTGCCGTCGAGCCGATAGTCAGAGGCTGATAAACGCCAGCATGCGCAGGAGCATTTCATCGCACGCCTGCAACTGTTCGAGGCTGACAAACTCGTCGGGTTTATGGCCCTGGTCCATGCTGCCGGGGCCGCAGACCACCGTGGGAATCCCCACCGCATCAAACAGACCGCCTTCAGTGCCAAACGCCACGGTGCCGAAATCCTTTGAACCGCAGAAGGCGGAAATCAACTCGGCAGCCTGGCTTTGCGCATCGGTGGCCAGCCCCGGATACGCCGACAAGGCGCTGAAGCGGATATCGCTTTGTGCACTGACGGCGCGCATACGCGGCAGTACTTCGCGCTCGGCATAGGCTTTCAGCGCCTCGGCAACCAGCGCCGGATCCTGCGAGGGCAGGGCGCGGATTTCGAAATCGAAACGGCATTCGGCAGGCACGATGTTCAAGGCTTTACCGCCGCTGATCACGCCGGTTTGCACCGTGCTGTAAGGCGGATCGAAGCGCGCATCGTGATGCTCCGGCGCTTTCAACTGCTGGCCGAGCCGGCCCAGTTCAGCGATCAGTTCGGCGGCGTATTCAATCGCGTTGACCCCGAGCGGCGCATAGGCCGAATGGCACGGATGGCCGTGCACATCGCAGCGCATCGCCAGTTTGCCCTTGTGACCAAGCACCGGTTTCAGCTCAGTCGGCTCGCCGATGATGCACAGCAACGGTTTGATCGGGCGTTGCTGCAAGACCTCAAGCAACGAGCGCACGCCGAGGCAGCCGACTTCTTCGTCATAAGACAGGGCAATATGCACCGGCAGGCGCAACGACGCCTGCACCAGCGCCGGCACCAATGCCAGCACGCAGGCGATATAGCCCTTCATGTCCGCGGTTCCGCGCCCGAAAACCTTGCCGTCGCGCTCGGTCAATTCGAACGGCGGCAGCGTCCACGGCTGGCCATCGACCGGCACCACATCGGTGTGCCCGGACAGCACAATGCCCGGTTGATCCACCGGGCCGATCGTGGCGAACAGGTTGGCTTTGCTGCGCTCATCGTTGTAGATCAGCGCGCACGGTACGTCGAAACCTTCGAGGTAATCGCGAACGAATTCGATCAGTTGCAAGTTGGATTCACGGCTGGTGGTATCGAACCCCACCAGCACTTTGAGCAACTCGACGCTGTTCATCGGTCATCACCGGCCACGCCATAACCCGGCGCCTTGGCCGGATCGAGGGCGCGGTCGATGTAGTCCTGAAGCTGCGGCTCGTAAGCGTTCCAGAGTTTTTGCAACTGACCGATCGGGTCTTCATCAGCCCAATCCACGCGCAGGTTGACGATCGGCCAGGTCTGTTCGCCGACCACCACGACCGCGGCCGAATGCACCGGGCCGGCTTCGCCACCGAGCGCTTGTGCGGCGTGCAGGGCTTTGAGCAGACGATCAGCGAGTTGACCTTCGCCGTCCTCAAAAGCACTGACCATCGCTTCGATCACCGAACGCCCGGCGAGCATGTTGCCGGCGGCGACGCACTGCTCGCCGGTGACGGCGTTGTGCACACCGAGGGTTTGCGCACCGCTGAAATGTGCGGTCTGGCCGAGGTGGTTGATCGCGGTGATCTGGCGGTACTGGCTGTAGCCGTTGCGGGTCAGGACTTTGTCCAGCGCATCATCGGGGGCCAGGCCTTGCTCCATCAGCGCAAGGACTTCCGGGCCGAGGGACGGCAGGGTGATGTTCTGGCTCGACACCGCGCCAACGCCTGGCAGCAGCCACGGGCAGCGGGCACCGACGGCGATGCTGGAGGAACTGATGGCGACCCCGAACTGGCCGGTTTCGGCGCAGCGAGCTGCGATTGAAAAGGTCATCTAATGAACTCCTTCTGTGTCTGGACTGGCCTCTTCGCGAGCAGGCTCGCTCCCACATTTGAAATGCATTCCATTGTGGGAGCGAGCCTGCTCGCGAAGGCCATAACGCGGTGAACCTGCTTACTCAGGAATCACCGCAATCACATCAATCTCCATCAGCCACTGCGGCTGCCCGAGCGCCGACACCACCAGCCCGGTGGAAATCGGGAACACGCCTTTGAGCCACTTGCCGACTTCGCCATACACCGCCTCGCGGTAACGCGGGTCGATCAGGTAGGTGGTGGTTTTGACGATGTGGCTCATGTCGCTGCCGGCTTCTTCGAGCAGTTGCTTGACGTTGCGCATGGCCTGTTCAGCCTGCGCACGCGGATCACCCAGACCGATCAGATTGCCGTTGAAATCAGTGCCGACCTGCCCACGGACATACACGGTGTTGCCTGCACGCACGGCCTGGCACAGGTCGTTGTCCAGCGTCTGGTTCGGGTAGGTGTCTTTGGTGTTGAACATGCGGATGCGAGTGTGGGTTGGCTTGCTCATGTGCAGCTCCTGAAAGAGGGGTTGCCCGGCGCAATCGGCGCCGGAGCGAAAAGGGCATCAAGCGTCGACGGTGTCAGCGGCCTTGTTGTGGGCGTTCGAATGCAGTGCGGCTTCACGCTGCTCGGCATCGCGATAGTCCAGATACTTGCGCTGGGTGGCGATGTGATCGGCGACGTGCTTGGCGTCGTGCCACACGCCCCAGATGAACGACGAACCGCGGCGCGACTGCCACGGCAAACCAAGGAAATACACGCCCGGCTCACTCGACACACCGCGCTGATGCACAGGCTTGCCCTTGTCGTCGAACGCCGCGACTTGCAGCCACGAGTAATCCACGGCAAACCCGGTGGCCCAGATGATCGAGGTGATGCCAGCCTTGGCCAGATCCAGATCGGCCAGTGGGTTTTTCACGCATTCAGGCTCAGGGTAGGTTTCGCGCGCTTGCGGTTCTTCCGGCAGATCCAGCCCGTTGCGCTCGATGTAGGCATCGGCGGCATCCAGCAGCGCGAGATAATTTTCGTCACCGCGATTGAGATTGCCGACCAGGTCCTGCTTGAAGGTCACCACGCCGTTATTGAACGACTCGGTAACGCCGACCAGGGTCATGCCGCGATGGGCCAGACCACGAAAATCAATGGTGCGCCCGCCATGGGCGCCGCTGACCGCGATGGTCACGTGCTCGCGTCCCGGTTTCATCGCCGCTTGATCCCACTCGCCGAGCACGCCCAGCCACCAGCAGAAATCACGATTGCGATAGGCGCGCGGTGGGCGGTCGTGGGCGCCAACCGACAGGTAAACCTGCTTGCCGGAACGTTGCAGTTCATCGGCGATCTGCACGCCGGAAGAACCGGCACCGACCACCAGCACGGCACCCGCCGGCAATTGCTGCGGGTTGCGATAGTCAGCGGAATGGATCTGTAACAGACGTGCGTCTTGGGGGGCAATCGCCGGGATCACCGGTTTCTGAAACGGTCCGGTAGCGGCGACCACACGGTTGGCTTCGATCACACCTTCGGACGTCTCGACAGTGAAACCCGGGCGACCGACATTGCGCACCACGCTTTTTACGTCCACGCCGGTACGGATCGGTGCATTGAATTTCTTTGCGTAGGCTTCAAAATAGTCGGCCACGCGTTCTTTCGGGGCGAAGCCGTCAGGGTCGACGTCATCGAATTCCAGGCCGGGAAAGCGGTCGTGCCACGCCGGGCCGTTGGCCACCAGCGAGTCCCAACGCCCGGTGCGCCAGCGTTCGGCAATGCGATTGCGCTCCAGCACCAGGTGCGGCACGCCGAGTTTGCTCAGGTGCTCGCTCATGGCGACGCCTGCCTGGCCGGCACCCACGATCAGCGTGTCTGTTTTTATTATTTCAGGGGTCATCTCTACATCCTTCCTAGCAAGGCAGTGGGATTCGGGCCGCTGTTGGCTTGTCCGTTTGGCTTGAGGTCAGACTAGGGAGAGGGGGGGTATCGGTAAAATATTATTAAGCTGGGATGTGAAGATAAAATTCTGATGCAGAGAGCCGAAAGCCTTTAACGATGCGGGCTACAGCTTTGCAGGCGGGAAGGGAGGGGTGAACCTGACTCTTAAATTTCACGCTTGTGTTGTGGCGCCAGCCCATGACCGGTGAGGAGTTTTTTCGCCGTCTCGGGCTCATCCGGCAATTGGCCGCTGAGATCCCAGATATCGAGCATTTTGGCGTACTCGAAAGCGTGGCGCGGGTCGCGCTCTATCCAGCGCTGGAAATCCTGGCGTACAGCCGGCGGACAATCGTCATCGTGCAGACGCATGCACCAATCGGCGGCTTGCAGAGAGAGGTCTTCGTCCATTTCGTTGCGGTCGGAAGGGGTCATTGAACGAGGGTAACAAAAAAGTCCGTCAAGCCGATGCCGACGGACTTTTTTAATGCCGAATTTTCAGCGTTTGAGAAACGCTAGCAAATCCTCATTCAATGCCTGCGCATGCGTCACCGCAAAGCCATGTGGCGCCCCGGCGTAAACCTTCAACTCGGCGCCTTTGATTTGTGCAGCAGCCTGTTTGCCGGTGGTTTCGAACGGCACGATCTGGTCGCCGTCGCCATGGATCACCAACGTCGGCACGTCGATTTTCGCCATGTCCGGACGGAAGTCGGTTTCCGAGAACGCGGTGACGCAATCCACGGTGCCTTTGAGCGACGCCAGCAGGGCGACGTTCAGCGTTTGCGTGAGCACGCCGTCGGAGACTTTCTGGCCCTGGTTGGTGCCGTAGAACGGCGCGGCGAAATCAGCGATGAACTGCGCACGATCTTGCAGCAAACCAGCCTTGATGCCATCGAACACGGCGGTATCGACGCCCTGTGGGAAGTCGGCTTTCTTGCCGAACAGCGGCGTCACCGCGCCCAACAACACCAGGCCGGCAACGCGCTCGCTGCCATGCCGGGCGATGTAGCGGCTGACGTCGCCACCACCCATCGAGAAGCCCACCAGTGTCACGTCGCGCAGGTCCAGGTGGTTGATCAGTTGCGCGATGTCGTCGGCGAAGGTGTCGTAGTCGTAACCGGTCCACGGCTGATCGGAACGGCCGAAACCACGGCGGTCGAAGGCGATGGTGCGGTAACCACGGCTGCTCAGGTATTCCATCTGGTATTCCCACATGTCGGCATCCAGCGGCCAGCCGTGGCTGAACAGCACGGGTTTACCGCTGCCCCAATCCTTGAAGTAAATCTCGGTGCCGTCTTGCGTGGTGAAAGTGCTCATGGAAACTCCTGCTTCAGGGTTCGCGATAGTGCCGAAATGGCGGTATTCACTATCAGCGCAAAGCGATCTGGCTACTTGTATGCAGGTGCTGGTTTTACGCCGGCACAGTCGTGGATCTGCTGCAGAGTTGTATGATGCAACCCAAAGCCACACGTTCGGCCACTGAAAGGGAGTACGTTTACGTGAAACGCAAAAGCCTGCAGGGCAATGCCTGCCCGGTCGCCCGGACGCTGGACCTGATCGGCGACTGGTGGTCGTTGTTGATCATTCGTGATGCGCTGGATGGCATCTGTCGCTTCAATGATTTTCAGAAGAGTCTGGATATCGCCAAGAACATGCTCAGCGCGCGCCTCAAGGGGCTGGTGGAGCAGGGGATTCTGCAGGCGATGCCAGCTGCCGACGGCGGCGCCTATAAGGAGTATGTGCTGACTGAGCGCGGCAAAGCCCTGCAGACCGTGATCGTCGCGCTGTCGCAGTGGGGCGGCGAGTTCATGTACGCGCCGGGTGAGCCGGGGTCGGTGATGGTTGATGCAAAGGATCGTCAGCCGATTCGCAAGCTGGAATTGATCTCGGCCGATGGTCGGTCGCTGGCTCCGGAGGACGTTGCGACGCGACTGGGTGTTGAGCACTGACCAACAAAGGTTTGACGCCAAAATGATGGCCAACTAGTATCGCGCCACTATTTTGATGTCATTCTTGGCGCCCGTCCTTAATCGAGAAACTTCGTCCGTGAATAAACACGCATTACTGCCTCTGGCTGTGATTTTTACGCTGGCAGGCTGCCATTCCAATGTTCGGGATTCTTCTCCAAGCCTGCTGAAAGATGGTGTTCAACTAGGCCAGAACAAAGTGGCAACGGATGACCAGCACGCCAAGGTCATCATGAAAGCCTCCGGTGGCACCCATCCGGTGGAGTTTTCCATCCGGCGCGCGGATGATCCTGACCGTCGAATGGAGGTCCTTGGCACCGTCGTCGATTCAGGTCGGGGCCATGTTTTCGGCTGGATCGCCAAACTCAATGAAGTGGCGAACAGCGCCACGGTCAAGCGCTTCCCGCAAGTGGAGGCACAAGCGGATGCCGACAAGCCCTTTGAAGTTTCGGGGTATTCGAACAGCCGGGTTACGGGAGGTATTTATACCTGCGGGCCGCTGACCACTGTTTTCACTCCCGAGCGTGGCAAGGTCTACCAGGTGGAGTTCCAGTTCAGCGGTGAGCATTGTGAACAGCACGTTTATGACGTTACTCAGCCCCGGCAGCGCACGCTCGTAAAGAGTTGAGTCGGCACGCACAGCGCACTGAATTTATCGAAAAAAAGGAAACACCCTGTGAAACGGAATCTCTCCCTGGCACTTATTATTCTGGCCGCGACATTGTCTGGCTGCGCCACTAATAAGCCGGTCGTTGACCCATCGCTGGTCGGTTCATGGAAAGGTCAGCGCGACGAAAACGGCAAATGCCAGTTCATGTCCTGGAAAAACCAGTTCAACGCCGACGGTACTTTCTCCATCACCTTTTTCCGCGACGCCAAGCAGACACAGAAGGTGCAAACCGAGCATGGCACCTGGACAGCTACCAATGGCAAAAGTGTGCTGAGAACCAATGGCGTCGCCGCACCTGATGTTTACACCTACAAGCTTACTGATGCTGACACGGTGCATTACGTCAATGTGGAGAAAGGCCCTTCGGCGGATTGCCAGGAAGATTATGCTTTTGATGAGCACCGTATTCGCGGGTAAGCCAGTCAGAAGCATTGCGGGGCTGCAACGGTCCCGTTTGTTCAATCCTTGATACAAACCCGACAAAAGGTCGAAACGATTGTTTGACGTCAAAATGATGGCCATCTAATATCGCGCCACTATTTTGATGTCACTTTCGTCTCGAGGGATCGAACATGTCCTCACCCGCCCTCGTGGCGAGGTTGTGCGTAGCTTTGCTGTGCCTGTCTCCACTTCAGATTGCCGTCGCCGCTCCTACCCCCGGTGACACTGACCTTATCCGTGACCGCCAGAACCGCCTGCTCGAAGAGCAGCAGCGGCGCCTCGAAGAACTCAAGGACCTGCCCGGCAAGGACGCCAAGCCTGCGCAACCGGCAGCCCCCACCGATACCCGCTGTTTCCCGATCAAAGACATCCAACTCAAAGGGGCCGACAGTCTTTCCGAGCGCGACAAGACTCGTCTGCTCAAACCCTATATCGGTGAATGCCTCGGTGTGCCGCAGCTCAACGAGCTGCTCAAAGTCATCACCGATCACTACATCGAGAAAGGCCTGGTCACCAGCCGCGCCTACCTGCCGCAGCAGGATCTGTCCTCCGGGCATCTGCAAGTGCTGGTGGTCGAAGGCAAACTTGAAGGCATGAAAGGCGCGGAAAACAGCCAGCTCTCGGAGCGCGAACTGGCCATGGCCTTTCCCGGCAAAACCGGTGACCTGGTCAATCTGCGCGAGATCGAGCAGATGGTCGATCAGCTCAATCGTCTGCCATCCAATCAGGCAAAAATGGAGCTGGCGCCCGGCCAGAACGTCGGTGGCAGTGCAGTGCTGGTCAACAACACCCCGCAGAAGCCATGGCGAGTCGGGCTGTCACGCAACAACGACGGCCAGCGCAGCACCGGTGAGCAACAGTGGGGCACCACGTTTGACTGGGACAGCCCGCTTGGCCTGGCCGATCAGTTGAGCCTGCGCGGTGGTCACGATGCGATGACTGACCATCAGCACACCTCGCGTAACGCCATGCTCAATTACAGTTTGCCGTGGGGCTGGTGGACGTTCAGCTACACCTATAGCCAGAGCGAATACCGCTCGCAAATCGCCGCCAACCTCTACAACTTCAAACAGACCGGCGACAGCGAAAACCATCAGTTGCGCGCCGAGCGGGTGATCCACCGCGATGCCGTCAGCAAAACCTCGCTCAGCGCTGGCCTGTCGTACCTGCGCACCAATAACTTCATCGAAGACAGCAAGCTCAAACTGAGCAGCAACCGCATCAGCGAAGCGCAGTTCGGCTTCAACCACGGTCGCCGCGTCGGCAGTGCTTTCGTCAACTTTGACGCCGGCATGCAAGAGGGCATTGGCGCCTTCGACGCTCAAGGCAGCCATGATCCGGGACCGGGTGAGCCGAATGCGCGCTATCGCAAATACACCGCCACCCTGAGCTACCTGCAGCCGTTCAAACTGTGGGGCGAGTCCTTCAGCTTCAGCAGCCTGATGACCGGCCAGCGCAGTGAAGACGTGCTGTTCAGCCCGCAACGCACCAGCCTTGGCGGCTCGTCGTCGATTCGTGGTTATAAGGACCAGTCGCTGTCCGGTGACAGCGGTGGTTACTGGCGCAATGACCTGCGCTGGAGTCGTCCGGTGACTGTCGAGTGGCTGCAACCGGTGTTCTCCGAATACGGCACTAGCCTCGGTTACGACCAGGGTGTGATCCAGAACGGTCGCTATAACGGCGATCAGCACGGGCGCATGTCGAGCAATTCGCTGGACCTGTTTGCCCGTGGTCAGCACGTCGCCGCCAGCGTGACCTTTGCCCATTCCCTGGAACGCCCGGACGCGCTGACCGAGCGTGAAGCACCGATCTATTTCCGTCTGGATTTCTTCCTCTAATACCGCCCGCCCCGAGATTCTGAAATGGACATCCTTCAACCGGCCTTTCTGGCCGGTCAGCCTGCTGCTGCCGAAAAAAACCGCGAACACTTCCTCGGCATGCCCAAGCGCGGGCTGGCGTTTCTCTTGGCGAACGTCATGTTCTGGCAACCGATGTGGGCGCAGGCCGACGGTATTGTGGTGGCCAATCCGAACACCTCGCTGGATCGCGCCGGCAACGGCGTGCCGATCATCAATATCGCCACGCCCAATGCCAGCGGCCTGTCGCATAACCAGTTCCATGATTACAACGTCGGCGCGCAAGGACTGATCCTCAATAACGGCTCGACGCAGAATACGATCACGCAATTGGGCGGGCATATCGTCGATAACCCGAACCTGAAAAACAGCGGTTCGGCACAGGCGATTCTCAACGAAGTCATCAGCGGTAATCCAAGCCAGTTACGCGGTTACACCGAAGTGGCGGGGCAGTCAGCACGGGTCATTGTTGCCAACCCTTATGGCATTACCTGCAACGGTTGCGGGTTCATCAACTCGCCACGGGTGACGTTGACCACCGGCAAACCGGTGCTCGACAACGGTCGGCTAGACCGTTTTCAGGTTGATCAGGGTTCGGTGGCCATCGAAGGTGCAGGCCTTAACGCGACCAATGTCGACCGCTTCGAAATCATCACCCGCAGCGCAAAGATCAACGCGCAACTTCAGGCGCAGAACCTGACCATCGTTGCCGGTCGCAATGACGTCAACGCACAAACCCTCGATGCCACGGCCCGCGCCGATGACGGTAGCGCCAAACCGCAACTGGCCATCGACTCCTCGGCGCTGGGCGGCATGTACGCCGGGGCAATCAAACTGGTCGGCACCGAGGCAGGGGTCGGGGTGAAACTCGACGGCAAACTGATTGCCAGCGGTGGTGACATCCAGCTCGATGCCAACGGCCAGTTGAGCCTCGCAGAAACCTCGGCCACTGGCGCAGTCAACGTCAAAGCCGCCAGCCTCGACGCGCAAGCTGCGGTCTATGCCGGCACCGCGCTCAACGTGCAAACCCAAGACAACCTGACCAACCGCCAGACCCTCGCGGCTCGCGACAGCATCAGCCTCAGCGCGGGCGGGCAACTGACCAACGCCGGCACCATCGAAGCGGGCGTCAACGCCGACGGCAGCCGCAATGCCAGCGGCGATCTGAGCCTGACCGCTCAGCATCTGGACAACACCGGCAAGAGCTTGCTCGCCAGCCGTAATCTGACGGTCAACGCCGCCACCCTGAACAACCAGAACGGTACGCTCAGTGCAAAAAACATCGCCCTCACCGGCGGGTCTCTGGACAACCGCAGCGGTCAGATTCTTGGCGATCTGGGCCTGAACATCGATCTCAGCGCGGCGCTGGACAACCGTGATGGCGTGCTCGGTTCCGGGCGGGCGGTAGACCTCAAAGCCGCCAGTGTCGATAACCGCGATGCCGGCTCGGTGGTCAGCGATGGTGGTCTGACGCTGCGCGTCAGTGGCTTGCTCGACAATCGCAACAAGGGCGAGATTACCGCCAAAGGCGCGACGAGCCTGACCAGCCAAAGGCTGGACAACAGCGGCGGCAATTTCAGCAGTCTCAATGGCTTGGTGATTACGCTTGATGATGCGCTGACCAATGCTGGCGGCGTCATCAGCAGTGAAGGCACGCTGACCCTCAACGCCGGGCGTATCGATAACAGCACCGGCAACCTGAGCAGTGCTGGCAAGCTCACGATCACCAGCGCGGGAGCATTGCTGAATCGGGCAGGTTCGATCAGCACCGATAGCCTATTGGCCGTCAACAGTGCAAGCCTGGACAACAGTCAAAAAGGCCTGATCATCGGTAAACAAGACAGCCGGGTCGATACCGGTCTGTTCGACAACAGCAATGGTCAACTCCTCGGGCAACAAGGTTTGACGTTGCGCGTAGCGCAAGCTTTGAACAACGTCAAAGGGGTGATTTCCGGCGCGTCCGTGGACAGCCACAGCGCCAGCTTCGACAACCATGATGGTCTGATCAGTAGTCGCGGTGTGTTGCTGCTGACCACCGACAAAACGCTGGATAACCAGCAGGGTACGGTGATTGCCGACGGCCAGCTCACGCTCGCGGCCGGTGTTCTGGACAACCGGGTCGGTAACATCGCCGGCAAGTCGGACGTCAGCGTGCAGGCACAGAACCTCAACAACCAGAAAGGCAAGTTGATCGCCACCGGCGTGTTCAAACTCAACGCCGATCAACTTGATAACCGTCAAAACGGTCTGTTGGGCTCGACCAAAGCCATGACCTTGACCGTTGGTGAACTGGACAACCGTGGCGGCGAAATCAGCACCAACAGCGATCTGCTGCTCACCGGTAAAAAACTCGACAACAGCGATGGCGGCAAGCTGTTTTCCGGCAAGGCGCTGAAGCTGACCATCGATGAAGTAATCAACCGCAACAAAGGCCTGATCGATGCGGGCACGCTCTTGAATGTGCAAGCGCGTACTCTGGCCAACAACGGCGGTGAATTGCGCAGTCAGCAAACCATGCTCCTGACCGCCGCCGACGCCTTTGATAACACCCAGGGCAAGGTCAGCAGTGAAGCGACGTTGACGGTCGACGCCGCGCAGATGAGCAACGCTCAAGGCAGTCTTTCCAGTGCCACTGATTTGAAACTGGTCAGCCGTGGCGGCGTGGATAACCAGGGCGGCAAGGTTGTCACCGATGGTGCACTCCTCATTGAAAGCGCCAGCCTCGACAACCGCCAGCAGGGCACGCTCAGTGGTAAAGGTGCCGTCACCGTTACCACCGGCGCCTTCGATAACAGCAACGGCCTGCTCAGCAGCGCCGATACACTGAACCTCGTCGCCGCTCAGGTCACCAATGCTGGTGACGGCATTATCGGCAGTCAAGGTGCTTTGACGGCTTCGGTTACAGGACTCGATCAACAGGGCGGCAAGCTGTTCAGCAACACGCGTCTTAGCCTGGATTTGAATCACGGTCAGTTGAACAACGGCGGTTTGATCAACGCCCCTGGCGCACTGCTGCTCAAACAACTCAACGGCGTCAACAACCAAGGCGGGACGATTTCCAGCGCTGAAGCTTTCACGCTGACCGCGCAAAGCCTGGATAACGGCAACGGCAATCTCTTGAGCAATCAGGGCCTGACCCTGCGCATTGCCGCAGCACTGGATAACGTCAAGGGCATGATTGGCGCCGCTTCCATTGATGTCCGCGCGGGAAGCGTGAACAACGGCGGTGGTGGCCTGATCAGTCGTGGCGATCTGGACATCACCGTCGACGGCCAACTGCGTAACGACGCCAAAGGCCTGATCAGCGCTGCAGAAGCACTGCGCATCGACAGTGCCGAGCTCAACAACCGTGACGGTGGCTTGATCAATAGCAAAGGCAATCTGACGCTGAAGGCGACGGGGCTCGACTCCAGCAATGGCGGCGAAGTCTCCGCCAACGGTGACGTTGACCTGACACTGACCTCGTTGACCCAGAACGGTGGGCGACTGCTGAGTGACCAATCGATCACCGTGGATCTGGCCAACGGCGACCTCGACAACCAAAACGGTCTGCTCACCGCCAAAGGCCCGCTGACTCTCAAGCGCCTGCGCGATCTGAGTAACCAGAACGGCGAAGTCTCCAGCAACCTCGGTTTTGACCTCATCGCCCGGGCGGCAAACAACAGCGCCGGCAAAATCATCAGCGGTGAAAAACTGTTGGTACGCGGCACCGAACTGATCAACCAGAAAGGCCTGCTGTCCGGCTGGCAAGGGCTCACTGTCAACGGCAACAGCCTCGATAACCGCGACAGCGGCACGCTATCCAGCAAGTACGCCGATGTCACTGTTGATCTCAAGGGGGCGCTACTCAACAGCGGCGCGGGTGCCGTGGTCGCCCAGGGCAATCTGAGCGTCAATGCTGGCAGCGTCGATAACAGCGACAAGGGCAACCTCAGCAGTGGAGCAGGGCAGACCCTGACGCTGGCCGGTGCGCTTAATAACAATCAGGGCGGCCTGATTGCCAGTGGCGCAGCGCTGGATATCGTCAGCACGGCATTCAGCAATATCGGCGGTGTGATCAATGCACAGCAGCTCTTCAATGCCACGGCATCGAGCCTCGACAATCGTGGCGGACAGATCGCCAGTAACGATGCGATCACCCTCAACCTGAGCGGTGACCTGAACAACAATGCCGGTAAACTCGCTGCTGCCGGTCCGCTGTTGATCAAGGGCGTAACTGATCTGCACAATCAGAACGGCCAGCTCGCCAGCCAGAAAACCCTGGAACTGCGTACCGGCTCGCTGGATAACAGCAACAAGGGCACGCTCGCCGCCAACGACCACTTGCTGATCACCGCGACGGGCGCCGTCAGCAACCATGCCGACGGCCTCATCTACAGCAAGAATGCCGATGTGCAACTGCACGCGGCCAGGCTGCTCAACGGCAAAGGTTCGTTCCAGAGCGACAGCGGTCTGACCCTGGAAATCAGCGGCGACTTCGACAACCAGAGCGGCAAAGTCATCGCCCAGAACGGTGATGTGCTGATCAAGGCTGCCAACATTGATAACCGTGGCGGTACGCTCGCCAGCATCAAAGGTGCACTGGAAGCGCGCACGGTTGGTGTTCTGCGCAATGGTTTCGACCTGAACAACAATCGTCAGGGCGGCATCATTCAGGCACAGAGCCTGACGCTGACGGCATTGGCGGGCCTCAACAACAACGGCGGGCGGATCTCGGCGCAAGCGGCAGACAGCAGCATCACCACGGCGGCGCTGGATAACGGCGCTGGTGTGCTTTATGCGAAAGGGCTGCTGGGTGTTACCGGCGCGAGTCTCGATAACAGTGGCGGACAGATCGCCGCCGAGCGTATCGACTTCGGCCTCAGCGGTGCGCTGCGCAATGGCGCGGGCGTCATCGAAAGCAACAGCCAACTGAGTGTCAAAGCCAGCGCGGTTGATAACCAGAACGGTCGCCTGCGCTCGCTGGGTACCACCGGCAAGACCGAATTTCAGATTGGCGGCCAGCTCGACAACCGCAATGGCGTACTGGAAACCGCCAACACTGACATGACCCTGGCGGTCGGTAGCTTCCTCAACAGCGGCGGGCAGCTCAACCATGTTGGGCGCGGCAAGTTCGATATCTCCACAGCCAATGTGCTTGGTGCTGGTGGCAGCATCGTCACCGGTGGGCTGCTGGAACTCAATGCCGATACCTGGAACAACACCGGCGCGATTCAGGCCGGTCGCCTGAACGTGAACGTGCGCGAATTCAGCCAGAGCGCGAGCGGCAAACTGCTGGCTTCGGAGTCTTTGCAGGCTCGGGGCGGCAACTGGACCAACAACGGACTCATCGCCAGTGATGGCACCCTCGACATGCAGTTGGGCGGTGTTTATGCGGGCACCGGCCGCTTGACCAGCCTGCGTGGCAGCGAACTGACCGTTGCACAGATGAATATTGGTGCGGGCGGCAGTTTCGCTGCAGGCGCGACATCGACCCTCCGTGTCGGCGGGCAATTGCTCAACTCGGGACGCATTTCCTCAAGCGAAGATCTGACCGTCAACGCCGGCAGCGTTGTCAACTACGGCAGCCTGGGGGCGGCGCAGAACCTGTCCATCAACACGCCTTCATTGCTCAACGATCGTGGACTGATTTTCAGCGGCAATGACATGACGCTCAGCGTCGGCAATCTCACGAACCAGAACGGTGATTTCTACGGGCTGGGTAACGTGACCGTAAAGGGTTACGGCACCGCGCAAGCCAGCCAGGTGTTGAACCTGTCGGGTTCGATGGAGAGCGGCAAAACCTTCAAGATCGACGCTGCCAACTTCGCCAACCGCACGTCCGGTGACGACGGTACCCAAAACTTTGCCCTGAATCGCAAGCTGGTTTCCGGGTTTATCGCCGTTCAGTGTGGCGATTGTTCGGGCAGCACTTACGACGTCAACTTTATTGCTCGTGAAGTCTTCGAGGGTGGTCAGGACAACGACAATACGGCCTCTTCCTTGCTGACTGCCGGTGGCGATTTTGTCTTCAACGGCGGTGAGTTCCTCAACAGCAAAAGTACGCTCAGCGCTTCCGGCAACATCACCATCAATGCCAACAACCTGAGGAACGTCGGCGCGGTCAGTGGCAGCATCGAGCGCACCCGAATCTACCATACTGGCGCAATTTACTTAGGCACTTTCAACGCCTTCATGCCTGAGGTGATTGGCTACAACCAGCGCAATAACCCTGACTTTCCGAACGTCTATTACATTGACGGCAGCGGGAACATCGCTCAGGGTGTCGTTTCATCGGCAAAAGGGCGAGAGCCTGGCCATGATGGCGGCACGACCTATGTCGTCGTAATCAAGGATTCGGTGACCAACAAGTCCGTCTCCTCCTTGACCCAGTCCGGATATTCGTGGGGAAATACCAGTCCTCAATCCCAATACGACCCCAACAACCTCGTGGAAATGCCCACCAGATTGCAGGGGTTCACGCTGACTGATGATAAAGAGCGTCCCCTGGACGGCGCAAGTACTGCTGCCGGTCGCAATGCGGTTATCCAGGCAGGCGGCAAAGTCGCGATCACGGCCGCCCGGACCATTGAAAACGCCGTCATCCATGAGGACTACGGCTCAACCGGCGGAACCAACAAAGTTGCCGACACCAAGGTCGGGAACAGCGGCACCACTGTTATCCGCATCAACAGTCAACTGCCACCAGACCTCGCGCAGCAGCAAGTCAATCCACTGAGCTTGCCAGGCTTCTCCCTGCCCACCGGGGAAAACGGCCTGTTTCGTTTGAGCGGGCAGGGCAGCAGCACTTCATCGTCCGGCAACGGTCCCGCGCCAACCTGGACGGTGGGCAGTGAAGCGATCAGCGCTCAGGACCATATGGCCGTCGCTACCAGTGGCGGTCCGCGCAATCTGTTTATTGACGCGCCGGCCCAGGTCTCCGACAGCACCCGCGCAGTCGATACATTCCGTCGCACGCCGAGTGTTGGTAACGACGCCAAAGACTCGATCGACAACCGCCCGGTGACCCGCGTCACCGGCCTGCCGGACACGAAGGCACCGTCCAACGCGCACAAATACCTGATCGAAACCAACCCGGTACTCACCGACCTTAAGTCGTTCATGAGCTCCGACTACCTGCTGGAAAAACTCGGCTATGACCCCGACCAAAGCGCCAAGCGCTTCGGTGACGGTCTCTACGAACAACGCCTGATCCAGCAAGCCGTCACTGCGCGCACCGGTCAGGCCTTCCTCGACGGCCAGACCTCTAACGAGGGCATGTTCAAGTACCTGATGAACAACGCCATCGCCAGCAAGGACGCGCTCAACCTGTCGGTCGGTGTGGGCCTCACGTCGCAGCAAGTCGCGGCACTGACCCACGATATCGTCTGGCTCGAAGAGCATGAAGTGAATGGTGAAAAAGTGCTGGTGCCGGTGGTGTATCTGGCCCAGGCCAACGGCCGTCTCGGCCCGACCGGCGCGTTGATTGCCGGTAACGATGTGACGCTGATTGCCGGGGAAAACCTCGATAACGTCGGCACCTTGAAAGCGACCAATAACCTGTCGGCGACGGCGGGCAAGGATTTGGTCAATAGTGGATCAATCGAGGCGGGTAATCGTCTGGATCTGTTGGCGACCAACAACATCGTCAACAAGGCCGGCGGGATCATTGCCGGACGCGATGTCAGCCTGACCACGCGCACGGGTGATGTGATCAACGAGCGGACCCTTACCTCGTCCGACAACAGCACTCGATATGCCAAGCAACATAATGACTATGCCGATAACGCAGCCCGCATCGAAGCCGCCAATGACCTGACCGTCAAAGCGGCGCAAGACATCAACATCGTTGGCGGCGTCATGCAAAGCGGTCGCGACATGACAATGAACGCCGGTCGCGACGTCAACGTGTCGTCCGTGCAAGTCACCAACAGCGTGTACATGGACGCGAAGCACAACCGCAGCGACATCACTCAGTTGGGTGCCGACATCGATGCCGGGCGTGACTTCAAGGCCGATGCCAAGCGTGACATCGCTGTCATCGCCAGTGAGATTGATGCCAAGCGTGATGTAGCGATGTCAGCGACTGAGAACATGCTGATCAGCTCGGCGGCGGACGAACAACACTCGCTGTCCAAAAGCAAGAAAGTCACCCGTCAGGAAGACCATGTCAGTCAGGTCATGTCCGGCATTACCGCGGGTGGTGACGTGTCGCTGGCGGCAGGGCAAAACCTCGCCGTGGTGTCCAGTCGTGTCACTGCTGGCGATGAAGCCTACCTGGTCGCGGGTGATCGTCTGGATATCCTTGCTGCGCAGGATACCGATTACTCGCTGTATGACATGAAGAAGAAAGGTAGCTTCGGCAAAAAGAAAACCAAGCATGACGAAGTCACTGATGTGAAGAACATCAGCAGCGAAATCACCTCCGGCGGCAGCATGCTGCTCGCCAGTGGCGGCGATCAGCATTATCAGGCGGCCAAGCTGGATAGCGGAAACGACCTAGTTATCAGCAGTGGCGGAGCCGTCACGTTCGAGGGCGTGAAGGACCTGCATCAAGAGAGCCACACAAAAAGCAATACCAGCCTCGCCTGGAACTCGATGTCGGGCAAAGGCAAAACCGACGAGACTTTGCGCCAAAGTCAGCTAATTGCCAAAGGGCAATTGGTGATCAACGCGGTTGATGGCCTGAACATCGACATCAAACAGATCAACCAGAAAACGATCAGCCAGACCATCGATGTAATGGTGAAGGCAGATCCACAACTGGCGTGGCTGAAAGAAGCCGAGAAGCGCGGTGACGTCGACTGGAAACTGATCAAGGAAACCCACGACTCGTTCAAATACAGCAGCTCAAGCCTTGGTCAGGGCGCGATGTTGGCGATCATTATTATCGTCACTGTGCTGACGGCGGGTGCCGCGAGTGCGGCGGTGGGAACTGCCGCCAGCGCTGCGGCGGGATCAGGGACAGCCATGGCAGCTGCGGGCACGGCAACCGCATCGGCAGTTGCCGGTGGTGCTGCAGTCGGCTCAACAGTCGCTGCAGGGTTGGGGAACGTGATGGCCTCTGCGGTATTGACGTCCATGGCCAGCGCCGCCGCCGTTAGTACGATCAATAACAAAGGTAACGTGGGAGCAGCCTTCAAAGACGCCTTCTCTTCTGAGAACCTCAAAGGCTATGTGCTCGCAGGCGTCACCGCGGGCATCGCTGCACAGTTTGGCTTTAACCCTACAGAGTTGACGTTAGATTCGGCCGGTGCCAAGGCAGTGACAACCAAGATTGCAGCGGACACGGTGGCCAAAACGGCAATTATGGGAGGTAGCCTGACGGATAATTTGGTCGACGCTACGGTAGGGGCAGGGATCAGTATTGGCGGGGCCCTTGGGGCCAGCAAGATCGGTGATGTAACTCTGTTTGAAAACGGCAAGTTAACGAAATTCGCGATGCACGCGGCTCTCGGCGGCCTGATGGCTGAGGCCATGGGCGGCGACTTCCGTACGGGGGCTCTAGCTGCGGGGGCAAATGAAGCGGTCGTAGACTTCTTAGCTGAAAAGTTGTTACCGGTAGGTATGGATAGAAATAGCCTCGAGTATCGGCAAGGGATCAGCAAGTTGCTGGCTGCGTCTCAACTAATTGGTGTTTTAACGGCGGCCGTGACGGGGGGGGATGCATCGTCAGCCGCTGCAGTTACGGCCAACGCAACGCAATACAACAACCTCGACCACCCATCTGCTGAAAGGTTACTTGAAGAACTTCAAGGTTGTCGGGTTACCGCCGGCTGTAGTTCAGAAAATATTCGCGAGATTATTGCGCAATACGAAGATTTATCCACCACGCGTTCGATGGCAATCAATGCCTGTGATAGTAGAGCATGTGTAGACTCGATTCAAAAAAGTGCCGTTTCATTAGAAACGCCGGTGGCCAAGGATTTGATGGCGTTTTTGCGTCAGCATGTTTCTTACGATATGGCCGGACTCCTCACCGGGAATCCAGGAAGTATTGCCGTTCCATCGCAAGGGGTCGATGGTTGGGGAGCTTTGTTTACTTCGGACAAACAAATAGCTTTTGCGAAGAACCTAAAGGAAGGTTGGCTGACGCAGAGTGAGTTGGCAGGTGTCGATCAGTGGGTCAAGGAAACCAGTTGGCTTAATCCACAGTCTGGACAACAGCTGTCTCTAGAAGAGCGAGCAACGTTGCTGACTGAGCTCAAGTTCACGCTGGGAATGGCCATCCTAGGTAAAAGCCCGATCAGTGCAGGTAGTGGCGGTCCAACGACTAGCCGTGTAAAAATTGAGCCTGTGTACAAAACTAACGCTGAGGCTCAGCAGGCGGCAAAAAAACTGGGATTTGAAAAAATAAACGAGACAATCCACGGTGGTCAGGCAATATTCAAGAAGGGTAAGTATTATATTACTCGAGACATCGCTGGGCATGTTGGTGGTGCGTGGAAGATGGCAGACTCTGTCAAGTCACTTGGAAGTAAAAAGACTAGGTCAGGGACTTATGACATAAACTTAAATCGTATTGGAGATTGACATGATCGATAAAAAAAATCCCGATTGGATTGGCCGGGGGAAAACTATTAAGCAGCTTATATCGGAGCTCCAATCGTTCGAGAATCAAAATTTGTTAGTTGAGTTGTCAACGGATGATGGCGTGACTACAAAATCGATTAATTTGGTTGTCAAATCTGGAGATGCTTGTGTGTTGATAAGTTGCAGTTCGTAGAGAATAAATGGGGGCGCGTTTAGAGTAATTTGATAAACGCAGTCTGTCCCTGAGGGATCCCCACAAACCTACTCCAGGCTCTGCGCCTGATGATGCACCTCATCACGCAGAGTTTTCTCCAATGTTTCCCAGTCTCCGCTGCCTCCGAACTCTATGCATCTACGCCAATACTCTAGGCCCCGTCGCCACAATCAGAGCACAGGTCTTTCTCTGAGGCCGCTGCTTTGATAGCGCCGTCCCAGATGACTTTCACTCGCCTTAAGGGAGGCCGGGATCTGGTCGATTCCGGGAGTCGTAGTGTCTTGCCGATAGCCAAAAAATAAAACGCCCCGAACACTGTCGGGGCGTTTCATAGGTCAAGCTCAATCAGCAGAACACTTACCGAAACGCTGGCACCACATGCTTGATAAACAACTCCAACGACTTCTTCTTCTCCTCATGCGGCAAGCTGTTGTCACACCAGAAACTGAACTCATCCACCCCCAGTTCCTGGTAATACTTGATCCGCGGAATAATCTCTTCCGGCGTACCAATCATCGCCGTCTTGTGCAGACTCTCCAGTTCGAACTCCGGACGTCCGGCAAACTTCTCTTCCGGGCTCGGCGCCAGAAAGCCATTGACCGGTGTTTCTTTGTTGCCAAACCACGCATCGAACGTGCGATAAAACCGTGAGATCGCTTTCGCGCCGATTTTCCAGCCATCCGGATTATCAGCGGTGTGCACATGGGTGTGACGCAGCACCATTAATTGCGGGCGCGGTACATCTGGATTGTTGTCCAGCGCGGTCTGGAACTTGTTCTTCAGGTCGAGGACTTCTTCGTCGCCCTTCATCAATGGTGTGACCATCACATTGCAGCCGTTGGCCACGGCGAAGTTGTGTGAATCCGGGTCGCGGGCGGCGATCCACATTGGCGGATTCGGCTTTTGGATCGGTTTTGGCACGCTGGTCGAGGTGGGGAATTTCCAGATGTCGCCGTCGTGGGCGTAGTCGCCTTGCCACAGGGCGCGGACCACCGGGACCATTTCGCGCAATGCCTGGCCACCAGATGAGGCAGGCATGCCGCCGGCCATACGATCGAATTCAACCTGATAAGCGCCACGGGCGAGGCCGACTTCCATACGCCCGTTGCTGATCACGTCGAGCAACGCGCATTCGCCGGCAACGCGTAGCGGATGCCAGAACGGCGCGATGATGGTGCCGGCGCCGAGGTGGATGGTGGTGGTTTTGGCGGCGAGGTAGGCGAGCAGTGGCATTGGGCTTGGCGAGATGGTGTATTCCATGGCGTGGTGTTCGCCAATCCACACGGTGCTGAAACCGCCGGCCTCGGCCATCAGGGTCAGTTCGGTGAGGTCTTCGAACAGTTGGCGGTGGCTGACGCTTTCGTCCCAGCGTTCCATGTGGATGAACAGGGAAAATTTCATGACGCTTCCTCGGATCTTTTGTTGTTGAGGCTACAAAACTTGTAGGAGTGAGCCTGCTCGCGATGGCGGTGTGTCAGAAAACATATCGACATCGGATAAATCGCTATCGCGAGCAGGCTCACTCCTACAGTTGATTTGTGCGGGGCTGACGATCAGGCCAGGACGGGCAGGGCGCCCATCTTGCCGTGGCAGTACACCAGCGGGCCGGCGTTTTGCTCGGGGACGATCAGGTTCTTCACCGCGCCGACCATGATGGCGTGGTCGCCGCCTTCGTATTCGCGCCACAGTTCACATTCGATGATAGCCGTCGCGTTGGCCAGGATCGGGTTACCCAGTTCGCTTAAGGTCCATTCGATGCCTTGCGCCTTGTCTTTGCCTTTGCGGGCGAAGGCGTAGGCTTCGCTTTGCTGGCCGCCGGACAGAACGTGGATGGCAAAACGTTTGTTCTTGATCAGTACCGGGTAGGAATCAGAGCTGTAGTTGGGGCAGAACAGCACCAGCGCCGGGTCCATCGACAGCGAGCTGAACGCGCTGGCAGTCAGGCCGACGATCTGACCGTCATCGTCCAGGGTGGTGATAACGGTTACGCCGGACGGGAACGAGCCCATGACTTGTTTGTAGATGGCGGCATCGATCATTGGTCGGTCCTCGGGTGTGGTGCTGCTGTTTTTATGTGTTTGTTGGTCTGATGGTATACCAGTATTCAATCTTTGCAAGGGCTTTTAAGCTGAACCGATAAACGTGCTGCGTTCGTCGGAAACTCAGTATTTACGGGGCTTGCGGCTGGTCTGCAGGCCACGGTTTCAGCGAGGATGGCGTATCAGTTGGCACCGCAAACTACGGATCAGTCTTGTGAATTGTTTGGAATACCATAATATGGTCTGCATCTGAGGGGCGGCCAGAGAGTCCCCCCGGTTTGGCTTCATACAACGATAAGAACAGACAAACTCGAGTTCATGCATATGTCCCAGATGTCCCGGCAAGATCCGTTGATCGAGAATCATACGGTCGACTACGTCCCACTCGCGGAACGCCACGGGAAGGCCCGCGACCTGTTCACCCTTTGGTTCAGCACCAACATTGCGCCCCTGCCCATCGTCACCGGTGCCATGGTGGTTCAGGTGTTCCATCTCGATTTGCTCTGGGGGCTGCTGGCGATTGCGCTGGGGCACCTGATCGGCGGTGTGGTGATCGCGCTGGCGTCGGCGCAAGGCCCGCGTATGGGCATTCCGCAAATGGTCCAGAGTCGCGGCCAGTTCGGTCGTTACGGCGCGCTGCTGATCGTGTTCTTCGCCGCGCTGATCTACATCGGTTTCTTTATTTCCAACATCGTCCTGGCGGGTAAATCCATCGTCGGCATTGCGCCGTCGGTGCCGGCGCCGCTGAGCATTCTGATCGGCGCACTGGCGGCCACGGCGATTGGCGTGATCGGCTACAACTTCATTCACACGCTGAATCGCATCGGCACCTGGGTGATGGGCAGCGCGTTGCTGGCCGGGTTCATCTATATCTTTGCCCATGACTTGCCGGCGGACTTTCTCACTCGCGGCAGTTTCAACCTGTCCGGCTGGCTGGCGACGGTGTCGCTGGGGATCATCTGGCAGATCAGCTTTTCGCCGTACGTTTCCGATTACTCGCGTTACCTGCCAGCGGATATCGGTATTGCCAAGCCGTTCTGGGCGACTTATCTGGGCGCGACGCTGGGCACGATTCTGTCGTTCAGCTTCGGTGCGGTGGCCGTGCTGGCGACCCCGGAAGGCACCGAGGCGATGGTCGCGGTCAAGCAATCGACCGGTTGGCTGGGGCCGATTTTGATGGTGCTGTTTCTGCTCAATATCATCAGTCACAACGCGCTGAATCTGTATGGCGCGGTGCTCTCGATCATCACCTCGATCCAGACCTTCGCCAGCCAATGGACACCGAGCATCAAGGTGCGCGTCGTGTTGTCGAGCGTGGTGCTCGCCGGTTGCTGCGTGGTCGCGCTGGGTGCGTCGGCGGATTTCATTTCCGAGTTCATCGGTTTGATTCTGGCGCTGTTGTTGGTGCTGGTGCCGTGGGCGTCGATCAACCTGATCGACTTCTACCTGATCAAGCGCGGCTGCTACGACATCAGCTCGATCTTCCGCGCCGATGGCGGGGTTTACGGGCGCTTCAACCTGCACGCGATCATCGCTTATTTCATCGGCATCCTCGTGCAACTGCCATTCGCCAACACGTCGCTGTATGTCGGACCGTACGCCAATCTGGTTGAGGGTGCGGACTTGTCCTGGCTGGTGGGCCTGGTTGTCACCGTGCCGTTGTATTACTGCTTGGCAACACGCAGCCAGACACAGCAGAGCAGGGCGGCGAGATTGGGTTACACCGACTGAGCTGATCCGTTACTCAACAATGCCCGGCCAAGTGCCGGGCATTGTTGTTTCCGCATCCCGGCGGTCAATCAAATTGGCCACATCGATCCCCTTTTGGCCCATCCCCCACTGTGCTCCAGCTACGCTGTCAGCAAGAATCAAAACCATAACCAGACGCTGAATCTTTTTTACCCTTGGCTACCTTTACAGCCGCTGCCGTGTACAGAACATAAAAACCATCGAACTCACGCTGCCTTTTGGGGAACAACCATGGTCACGATGAAACGCATTCTGGGAGCCACTGTGTGTGGGCTGACGCTGCTGGCCGGGGCCGTCCAGGCTGAGCAACGCGAACTCCGCGTGTACAACTGGGCGGATTACATCCTGCCGTCCGTGCCCAAGGATTTCGCCGCAAAAAGCGGCATCAAAGTGACCTGGGACACCTTCGACACCAACGAATCCCTGGAAGCCAAACTGCTGACCGGTAACTCCGGTTACGACCTGGTGGTGCCGTCGAACCAGTTCCTCGAAACGCAGATCAAGGCTGGCGTGTTTCAGAAGCTGGATAAATCGAAACTGCCGAACTGGAGCCACCAGGATCCGGAACTGTTGAAACTGCTGGGCAAGAACGATCCGGGCAACCTGTACGGCGTCCCCTACATGGTCGGCACCGTGCTGATCGGCTTCAACCCGGCCAAGGTCAAGGCTGCATTGGGTGACAACGCGCCGGTGGACAGCTGGGATCTGGTGTTCAAACCGGAGAACATGGAAAAACTCAAATCCTGCGGCGTGGCGATGCTTGATTCGCCGACGGAAATCCTGCCGTTGGCCCTGCATTACCTGGGCCTCGATCCGAACAGCCAGAACCCCGCCGATTATGAAAAGGCCAAGGAGTTGATGCTTAAGGTTCGCCCGTACGTGACCTATTTCAACTCGGCCAAGTACATGACCGACATCGCCAACGGCGACATCTGCGTGGCCATCGGTTACTCCGGCAGCTTCTACCAGTTCGGCAACCGCGCCAAAGAAGCCGGCAACGGCGTAGTGGTTGACTGGCGCTTGCCGAAGGAAGGCGCGCCGATCTGGTTCGACACTTTCGCGATTCCGAAGAGCGCGAAAAACGTCAGCGAGGCCCACGAATTCCTCAACACCTTGCTCGACCCGAAAGTGATCGCGCCGATCAGCGACTTCCTCGGTTACCCGAATGCGAACAAGGATTCGATGCCGCTGATCAACAAGGAAATCACCGGCAACCCGAACCTGACGCCGACCCCGGAAGCGCTGAAAAACCTCTACGTTGTGCAGCCGTTGCCGCAGAAACTTGAGCGTGTGCGTACACGGGTGTGGACCAGCATCAAGTCCGATAAGTAACCACCACCGCAATCCAAATGTGGGAGCGAGCCTGCTCGCGAAAGGGGAGTGTCATTCAACTTCGATGTTGACTGGTCCGACGCCTTCGCGAGCAGGCTCGCTCCCACAGGGTTTTGTGCGGTGTCATTCAGTGCTGCGTTCGCTCTCTCTGGTGGTCAATAGGCTCAGCAAAACCGAACTCAGGATGACCCCGCCCACCACCGCCAGCGACCACTCCACCGGCATGTGCAACCACGGCATCAACACCATTTTGCCGCCGATAAACACCAGCACAATCGCCAGCCCATACTTGAGCAAGTGAAAGCGGTCAGCCATGTCCGCCAGCAGGAAATACAGCGCGCGCAATCCCATGATCGCGAAGATATTCGAGGTGAAGACAATGAACGGATCAGTCGTCACGGCGAAGATCGCCGGGATGCTGTCCACTGCGAACATCAGGTCACTGGCCTCGATCAACACCAGCACCAGAAACATCGGCGTGGCCCAGCGCACGCCGTTCTGCAGGACGAAAAACCGTTCGCCATGAAACCCGCTGGTGATGCGCATATGCCCGCGCACCCAGCGCAGCAACGGATTCTTGTCCAGGTCCGGTTGGTGGTCGGCAAACACCAGCATCTTGATCCCGGTGAAGATCAGGAACACGCCGAACGCATACAGCAGCCATTCAAACTGCGACACCAGCCACACCCCGGCAAAAATCATCACCGCGCGCATCACGATCGCCCCGAGCACGCCGTACAGCAGCACCCGCCGCTGTAACTCCGGCGGCACGGCGAAGTAACTGAAGATCATCACGAAGACGAACATATTGTCGATCGACAGCGACTGCTCGATCAAATATCCAGTCAGGAATTCGAGGGTCTTCTCCCGCGCGATGTCAGCGCCGAACGCGCCGTGCAGATACCACCAGAGCAGGGCGGCGAAACTCAGTGCCAGCAAGCACCAGGCGATGACCCAGGACAAGGCTTCGCGCACTGATACCCGATGCGCCTTGCGCCCACCGAAGACAAACAGGTCCAATGCCAGCATGGCAAGCACGAAGACGATGAAGGCGGCCCACATCCACGGTTCGCCGATATTGATGTTTGTGGCTGGCATGTCACGCTCCCTGTCTATTCTTCGATTGGGGTCAGACGAGGCCATGCTAGCGACGGGATTGCCGCAAAGAAAAATCGTTTATTTCTGCGCAACAGTTCGATAAAAACGAACTATCCGCCCTCGTTAACAGCTCGGGCACTTTTTACGGAGCAATGTTTTCAACGATGAATACCGACATTCTCGAACCTCAAGCGGTGTGCAGTCCGATCACCAGCAGCGCAATTTTCATCGTCGCGACGTTGAATCCGGGGGCTGAAGCCGCGCAAACCGTCAAAGACTGGTGCGGCGATGTCGCCGGGCTGGTGCGGTCGGTTGGCAAGCGTGTCCCGACCGGCAATCTGACCTGCATTTGCGGCTTTTCCTCGAACGCCTGGGATCGCCTGTTCGGCGATCCGCGCCCGGCGTCGCTGCACGGTTTTCGCGAATTTGGCGGGGAAGGGCGACATGCCCCGGCAACCCCGGGTGATCTCCTGCTGCACATTCGCGCCGATCAAATGGACCTGTGTTTTGAACTGGCCACGCAGATCATGGCGGTTCTCGACGATGCGGTGACCGTGGTCGACGAAGTGCAAGGTTTTCGCTATTTCGACATGCGCAGCATCATCGGTTTTGTCGACGGCACGGAAAACCCGGTCGGGCGCAAAGCGCTCAACTTCGCCATCGTCGGTGACGAAGATCCGGGCTTCAGTGGCGGTAGCTACGTGCTGGTGCAGAAATACCTGCACAACATGACCGCATGGAACGGCTTGAGCGTTGAGGCGCAGGAACGCGTGATTGGTCGCACGAAACTGTCCGACATCGAGCTGGATGACGCGGTCAAACCGAGCAACTCGCACAGTGCACTGACCACCATTACCAACGCACAAGGCGAGGAAGTGAAGATCCTCCGTGACAACATGCCGTTCGGCCGACCGGGAGCAGGGGAGTTCGGCACCTTCTTCATCGGCTACGCGCGCTCGCCCGAGCCGATGGAGCAGATGCTGGAAAACATGTTCGTCGGCAAGCCACCGGGTAACTACGACAAGTTGCTGGATTTCAGCACGGCGGTTACCGGCAGCCTTTATTTCGTGCCGTCAGCGGACTTGCTGGAAGAACTGGCGGATCGCTGATCAGCGAAAAAACTCCCCCGGCGTTTCACCAAACTGCTGTCGAAACGCCGCGATAAACGCCGACGTCGAGTCGTAACCACAGGCCAGCGCAACATCGGTAACGCGTTCACCTTTCTCCAACGGCGTCAGTGCACCAAGCAGGCGCAAGCGCTGGCGCCAGGCGCGGAAGGTCAGGCCGGTGTCGCGCAGAAACAGACGGGTGAGGGTCTTCTCGGTGACGCCGAACTTCTCGCTCCAGTGGCTCAGCGTGGTTTGCTGTTCCGGATGGTGTTCCAGGCTCTGGTAGATCTGCTTTAAGCGGGCGTCTTGCGGCAACGGCAACATCAGGTCGATCTGCGGCGCTTCGGCCAGTTGATCGAGGATCACTTGGGCGAGGCGTCCATGCGGGCCGCTCTGGTCGTATTCCACCGGAACCTGACTGAACGCGCGGATCAGTTCCCTGAGCAGATCGCTGACGCCGAGCACGTGACAACGCTTGAGCGCCCATCCGGCAACGCTGCAGTCGATGTAGAGGCTGCGCATTTCGGTGTGCGGCGAGCTGAACACCCGATGCGGCACGCCCGCCGGGATCCACACCGCGCGCTCCGGCGGGGCGACGAAGCGGCCGACGCTGGTCTGGATTTCCAGCACACCCTGAATCGCATAGGACAACTGCACCCACGGGTGGCTGTGGCGCCGAGTCAGGGCGCGATTGGGCAGCGATTCGGTGCGCCCGTAGAGTGGACGCGGCAGGCTGGGCAGCCCGGGAATGCTGCGACGCACGCTTTTGTCATGTCCTTTAGGCGGCATCTCGTGGCCCTTCGGCGTTAGTCGGTAATCCGCAGCCACGTTAGAGTCGTCGGCACGCCCTGGCAACCCCCGGATGAACCGACCATGACTCGCCCCCGCTTTTTGCCCGACAACTTCACCCTGACGCTGATCGGCGTCGTATTGCTGGCCAGCTTCCTGCCGGCCAGCGGCCAGGTCGCCGTCGGCTTCGGCTGGCTGACCAACATCGCCATCGCGCTGCTGTTTTTCTTGCACGGCGCCAAACTGTCCCGTGAGTCGATCATCGCTGGCGCCGGCCACTGGCGCCTGCATTTGCTGGTGTTTGGCCTGACCTTTGTGCTGTTCCCGATTCTCGGGCTGGCGCTGAAACCGCTGTTGTCTCCGCTGATCGGCGACAAGCTGTACATGGGCATGCTCTACCTGTGCGCACTACCGGCCACGGTGCAGTCGGCGATCGCGTTCACCTCGCTGGCCCGGGGCAACATTCCGGCGGCGATCTGCAGCGCGGCGGCATCGAGCCTGTTCGGGATTTTCCTCACGCCGCTGTTGGTCACGTTGCTGCTCGACGTCCACGGTGATGGTGGTTCGACGCTGGATGCGATCCTGAAAATCAGCGTGCAATTGCTCCTGCCATTCATTGCCGGACAGATCGCCCGGCGCTGGATCGGCGCGTGGGTCGGACGCAACAAGAACTGGCTGAAGTTCGTCGATCAGGGCTCGATTTTGCTGGTCGTCTACGGCGCGTTCAGCGAGGCCGTCAACGAAGGCATCTGGCATCAGATTCCGGTCGTTGATCTGCTGGGATTGGTGGTGGTCTGCTGCATTCTTTTGGCGCTGGTGCTGCTGGCGTCGACGTTGCTCGGCAAGGCATTCGGCTTCAGCCAGGAAGACCGCATCACCATTCTGTTCTGCGGTTCGAAAAAGAGCCTGGCCACCGGCGTGCCGATGGCGCAGGTGTTGTTTGCCGGCAGCACCATCGGCGTGCTGATCCTGCCGTTGATGCTGTTCCATCAGATCCAGTTGATGGTCTGTGCGGTGCTGGCGCAGCGCTACGCCAAGCGCCCGGAATCGGTGCCAGAGCTGATGGCACAAGTCGATCCATGATTCCGACTCGGGTCTATCGGAGCGCTGATGACGAAGTATTAGCCCGGTTGCACCGCGAATGCAGGTGGTCGCAAGGCGTCTTTCAGGCGCTTAGCTGAAACGTGCACCACGCCGCACTGTCGTTGCGCTCCTTTACTCCCACGGGTGCTCCGTCGTGGTAGATACGAACATCTGTAGTGGGCGAACGACTCCCTTTGGCGTTATTCGCGACGTGTACGACTGTGCGACCGACAGACAGAGCACGGAGCTTGGCACCGAGAATATGCCAACGGCCCATCAGTGAGTGGGCCGGATTCACCAGAACGTCAAAAGGCAGTTGGATTTCAGCTTTCGCCAAACCATCGGTGTTGAAGGCGTTGATTTCACCGCAGAGTATGAATGAGACCTCACGATGGCGGATCTTGAACGTCCGGCCCTGAAAACTCGATTCCAGTTGTCGCAAGTTTTCAGCGTTTGGGGCTTGAGCAAAAATCTGCTTTGGCATCCCGATGATTTCCGTCGGGGAAACGAGCCAGGGAGTGACTGATTGCTTCTTTCCCGACTCCAGGAAAACCTTGGTGCCGGGGTGGAGTACTTTCTGAATGGCCGCTGCAGCAGGAATGTTTTCTGCGAAGCCTGGCAGTACAACGAGGTCTGAACGAAGGGTCGATATCAGGTCGACAATAGACTGCGGTGTTGCGCTGTTCAACGGTGAAATGGCTGTGATTTTCATGCCTTTTTCTTCCTGAAATTATTGACGGCCAGTCCAGTGACGACGGTGTTTTGCCACTTCTCGACGAGCAATGCTCTACGGCAAAGATCGGCGCTGATTGGCGCTTGGCACGAGGCGGGCACAACGTTACAACACCGCGCTGCACCGTTGCCAGCAGCGATTGCACTTCATACGATGTCGTCGATCAGAATGTGGTTTACCCCACGGCTGCACTGCTCGATGCGCGCCTCAACCTTGTAGACATCGCGCAGCATCTGTTCGGTGATCACCTCATTGCTCGGGCCGCTCCCCTGACTGGTGCCATCAGCAATCACCAACACCTGATCGGCGAAGCGCAACGCCTGATTCAGATCATGGATGGCAATGAACACAATCACCTCGCGTTTGCGCGCGAGGCTGCGCATGAAGTTCAGCACTTGCACTTGTCGATGCATGTCGAGGGCGCTGGTCGGTTCGTCCATCAGCAGGATTTCCGGCTCGCGCACCAGCGTCTGGGCGATGGAGACCAACTGCTGCTGACCGCCGCTGAGTTCACCAAGGTTACGGAACGACAGCCCGGTGATGCCCAGCGCGGCGAGAATCTCGTCGACCAGTTTCAGCTCATCATCATGGACCACCCAGCCCGGCGTCAGTTGCTTGCGCGCCAGCAGCACGGATTCGTACACCGTCAAACGCGCACTGGCATTCAGGCCTTGCGGCATGTAGCTGATGCCGCTCGAGCCTTTTTTCGAGCCCTGCAAAATCACCTGCCCGGGGCCATCGATCAGCCCGGCCATACGTTTGAACAACGTCGATTTGCCGGCCGCATTGGGCCCGACCACGGCCACCACCTGACCGCCAGAAAACGTCGCCGTCGAGACACCACGAATGATCTCGCGCTGACCGTAGCGGGCGCCGAGATTTTCCAGTTGCAGCGTCACCATGAGTTTTTCTTCCCGCCGAGAATCAGTGAAATGAAGAACGGCACGCCGATCAGTGAGGTGACCACGCCGATGGGGAAAATCGCACCGGGGATCAGGGTTTTGCTGACCACCGAACTGGCCGAGAGAATCAGCGAACCGGTGAGCAAGGAGGCCGGTAAAAAGAAGCGCTGATCTTCACCGATCAGCATGCGCGCGATGTGCGGGCCGACCAGACCGATAAAGCCGATGGTGCCGACGAAGGCCACGGGAAACGAGGCGAGCAGGCTGACCATGATCAGCGTCTGAAAGCGCAGGCTGCGCACGTTGATGCCGAAACTGGCAGCCTTGTCGTCGCCCAGGCGCAGGGCGGTCAAGGCCCAGGCGCGTTTGGCGAAAATCGGCAGGGTGATCAGGATCACCAGACAAATCACCCCGAGTTTCGGCCAGGTGGCTTTGGTCAGGCTGCCCATGGTCCAGAACACCACGGCGGCGACGGCTTGCTCGGTGGCGAAGAACTGCACCAGCGCCAGCAGCGCATTGAAAGTGAATACCAGCGCGATGCCGAGCAGCACGATGGTTTCGGCAGTGACGCCACGGCGCATGCTCAGAAAGTGAATCAACAGCGCCGAGAGCATGGCCATGATGAAGGCGTTGAGCGGCACCATGAATTGCGCGGCCAGCGGGAACAACGCCACACCGAAGGCCAGGCCCAGCGCCGCGCCGAAACTGGCGGCGGCGGAAATACCCAAGGTGAACGGACTGGCCAGCGGGTTGTTGAGGATGGTCTGCATCTGCGCGCCGGCCAGCGACAGCGCCGCGCCGACCGCCACTGCCATCAGCGCCACCGGCAGACGAATGTCCCACATCACCACGCGCACTTGTGGAGACGCGCTGTCCGGTGAAAACAATGCGCCAAGCACTTCGCTGAAACTGTAACTCGCCGGGCCCAGTGCCAGATCGAGCAGCACACTGCACAGCAACAGAACCACCAGCCCGGCGAGGATCAGGCGTTTACGCAGCACCAGTCGCCGATAGGTTTCGCGCTGCACCTCGACGGTCTCGGTCAACGAACTCATGGTTTGACCTCAGGATTACGCAGGCTGACGAAGTAGCCCGGCTCATACGGCACAGGCAGAAAACGCTCGTGCAGTTCGCGGAAGGAGGCGTCCGGGTCGAGATCGGCAAACAGCTCCGGGTGAAACCATTTGGCCAATTGCTGAATGGCCACGAACTGATAAGGGCTGTTGTAGAACTGATGCCAGATGGCGTGGAAGGCTTGTGTCTCCTGAGCCTTGATCCCGGCGTAGGCCGGACGCTGCGTATACCACGCGAGTTTTTTCCGTGCCTGGTTCATGTCGGCGCCGGGCCCGACACCGACCCAGTGGCCACCGGGTGCAAAGGCTTCCCAGTTGGCCGTGGTGACCACCACGTGCGCCGGATTGGCGACGATGACCTGCTCGGGATTCAACTGGCCGAACGTGGTCGGGATGATCCCCCGGGCGATGTTGTTGCCGCCGGCCATGTCGACAAACAGACCAAAGTTCTCGTTGCCGAAACTCAGGCAGCAATCGTCGGTGTAGCCGCCAATGCGCTCAATGAACACGCTTGGACGCGGTGGGTGCTGTTTCTCGATGACGTCGGTGACGCGGTGAATCTGCTGGTTGCGAAAATCAATGAAGGCTTCGGCGCGTTGCTCTTTACCGAACAGTTTGCCGAACAGACGCATGGTCGGTTCGGTGTTCTGCATCGGGTTGTTGCGAAAGTCGACGTACACCACCGGGATGCCCAAAGCGTCGAGCTTCTCGATGTAGCGTGCATCTTCGGTGGCGTGCTGCGCTTCGATATTGAGGATGATCACATCCGGGCGCTGCGAGATCGCTTGTTCGATATCAAAGGTGCCGTCTTCAAAGCCGCCGAAGGTGGGGATTTTGGCAATGCCGGGGAATTTGCGCAGGTAGGCATTGTAGGTGTCCGGGTCGGACTGGATCAGGTCCTTGCGCCAGCCGACGATGCGTTCGATCGGATTCTGTGTGTCCAATGCGGCGACCAGATACAACTGCCGGCCTTCACCGAGGATGACCCGTCTGACCGGCAGATGCACCTTGACCTTGCGCCCGAGCAGATCGGTCACTTCGGTGCGCGCCGTATCCGCTTCGGTGGCGTTTGCATTGCGCGGCGCCAGCGCAGACAGGCTCAGCAGTCCTGCCAGTAACAGCGCAGCCAACGCGAGGCTGCGTCGATCGAAAATCACCATGGTCAAAGCCTTTGCAAAGGTCAGTTCGGCCAACGGCTCACACCGCTGTCCGGCTGAACGTTTCAGAAATCGACAGTCGCCGACAGTAATAAGGTGCGCGGTGAGCCTTGGGAGAACGCGCCGTAGGAAGCGACGCCCGACCAGTACTCGTGATCGAACACGTTCTGCACGGTGGCGCGAAACGTGGTCGGTCGATCATCGATGCGCGTGCTGTAGCGGGCGCCGACATCGAAGCGGGTCCAGTCATCGAGTTTTTGTGTGTTGGCCTGGTTCACGTACTGGCTGCCGGTGTGGATCGCGCCTCCGGTCAGTGTCAGCCCCTCGACCCAAGAGGTGTCCCATTCGGCCCAGAGGTTGACCTGAACCTCGGGCACGCCGACCGGTTTGTTGCCGCGGTTGGCGGCCACGCCGGTTTTCGTCAGTTCGGCATTAAGCAGGGTCACGCCGCCGAGCAGGCGAGTGCCCGGCGTGACTTCGCCGAACACGTTCAGCTCCAGCCCGCGATTGCGTTGTTCGCCCTGCACCGAGAACACCCCGGAGGCCAGTTCGCCGCTGGGTTTGGTGATCTGAAACAGGCTGATGGTGGAGGTGAACGTGCCGTAATCGGCTTTGACCCCGAGTTCGTGCTGGCGGGAAACATAAGGGGCAAAGATCTCGCCAGCGTTGGACGCGGTGGAAGGCGCGATGTCGCCCTTGCTCAGCCCTTCGAGGTAGTTGTAGTAGAACGAAACGTGGTCCCAAGGCTTGATCACCGCGCCGAACAACGGGGTCGTCCGGCCGTCGTCGTAGGACGTGGTCACCACGCCGGCGGCGTTGTAGTTGTCGGATTTGATGTTCTGTTTGCGCAAGCCCAGGGTTACCTGCGCGCGGTCATCGAGAATCGACAGCGTGTCGGCAAGCGCCACGCCAGTCAGTTCGCTCTGCGAGACCTTCGGCGTATCCGGCTTGGGGATGTAAGGTTGCGGGCGATCCACCGGGTGATAAATGTTCGACAGGATCGGTGCGCCGGAAATGATCCCGCGCGACAACACATCGCGATAGCGACTGACCTGCACAGTGGTGCGGTGACTGATCGGCCCGGTATCGAAGCGCAGCCGCGCACCGGTATCAACGGTGTAACGCTCGACTTCGAACTTGTAGTAACCGGGGATCGATGAGGTGTCGCCTGCGGCATTGATAATGGTCGGCGTCTGGTCGGACATTCGCGCCACATCCGATTTGCCGCCGCCGGCATGGGCGAACACCGTCAATGCGTCGCTGAGGTCATATTCGCCGCTGAGCAGCGCCGATTTGTCACGGGTTTTCGACCAGCCCCAATCCTGACTGACGTTGCTGCGACCGTTGGCGGCGGAAGGAATGTCCACGCCCGGAGCAATCAGGAACGGCCGCGAAGCGGCGTCGAAGCTTTCTTTCTGGTTGAGCCAGTCGAAGGTTGTGCGCAGGCGTTCGCCCTGATAGTCGAGGGAAATCGCGCCGATGTCGACGTGGCGCGATTGATCGTCGATCGCCGTGTTGCCCAGTTGCGTACTGCCGTTGAAGCGCACGCCAAAACGGCGCTCTTCACCGAAGCGGCGACTGACATCGAGATGGCCACCGGCCTGAGAATCCATGGCGTAACTGGCGGTGAAACGGGTCAGGTCTTCATCGAGGGAGCGTTTCGGCACCACGTTGATTACGCCGCCGACCGCGTTGTTGGGTGACATGCCGTAGAGCAGGGCGCCGGGACCTTTGACCAGTTCGATGCGCTCGGCGTATTCGGTGAACACGCGGTAATTGGGCGCCACGCCGTACACGCCGTCGAAGGCCAGTTCACCGAGGTTGCCTTCGCCGACGGGAAAGCCACGGATGAAGAAGGAGTCGACAATCCCTCCCGTCTGGCCAGTGGATCGCACCGAGGAATCACGTTCCAGCACATCGCCGACGGTGACGGCCTGTTGATCCTTGATCAGCGACGAGGTGTAGGTGCTGATGCTGAAGGGGGCGTCCATGACATCCGTATTGCCAAGAATGCCCAAGCGCCCGCCGTTGGCCACTTGTCCACCTGCATACACTTCTGGCAGGGAATCGGCGCGCTTTTCGGTGCCGATGATCGATGTTTCATCCAGCGTCACCCGGCGTGGCACCAATGTGTAGCTGCCGTCACTGCGCAAGACCATGTCCAGGCCACTGCCCGCCAGCAAGCGATTGACCGCCTCCTGCGTCGAGTAATGGCCGATCAGCGCAGGGCTGGTCAGGCCTTCGGCCAGCAAGGGCTCGAACGACAGGGCAATGTTGGCGTCCACGGCGAAGCTCGACAGGGTCGCACCCAGCGGCCCGACGGGAATGTTGTAGGCACGAACCGCGACAGCGTCCAGTTGCACCGGCACGGCGGCCAAGGCAAACGGGCAAACGGCACCGATCAGGACAAGGCTTAGCAACGCACTGCGAACAACGGGGTTGAGCTGACGTTCCGGGCGCAGATGGCGTGCGGCAAGCATGGATGAATGAGCCTATAAACAGGACGAAAAGGTGCTTCTCCCCAATAGCCAGTCGAGATCGGAAAAAGTATCAGCCTAAGGCAAATATTTTTTCACTCAGGCCGGAGAGAGCATGACCCAGTAGCCATTCAAATGGCCGCTGACGAGGATCGGGTAGGTTTGCGCCAGCATGTTCAGGGTGCGCTGGCTGTCGCTGATCGGGTAGGCGCCGGAAATGCGCAGATCCGCGATTGCCGGATCGAGGCGCACGAAGCCACGGCGATAGCGCGTCAGTTCTTCGACGAAGTCGGCCAAGCGCATCTTGTCAGCCATCAGCATGCCTTGCGTCCAGGCACCGACATAACGGTCGGCAACGCTGAGCTGGCCAAAGGTGTGGGACGAGAAGTCGGTGCGTTGACCGGCGTTGACGATCAGCGGCGTGGTCTGGCGATTGTCCGCGAGCTCGACTTTGACCGCGCCTTCCAGCACGGCGAGGTGGGTGCGCGGTTGCAGTTCGCGCACGGTGAAACGCGTGCCCAGCGCCTGCATCCGACCTTGACGGGTGCTGACCAGAAACGGTCGCGCCAACGGTGAAATGTCCGGCGCGGTCTGCACCAGTATTTCGCCTTCGCGCAGGTGGATGAGGCGTTGATTGGCGTCGAACAGCACGTCGATGGCGGTGTCGGTGTTCAGGGTGATTTTCGAGCCGTCGGCCAGGGTCAGCTCGCGTTGCTGGCCAACGGCAGTGCGATAGTCGGCTGACCATTGCTGCGACTCTGCCAGCTTCCAGCTGCCCCAACCGGCCGGCAGGATCGCCAGAATCATCGCCAGTTTGCCCAACGCCGCACGGCGCTCCGGGCTGCTCGGGCGATCGAGCGCCGACATCGCCAAGGATGGTGGCAGGCCGCCGAGTTTGCTCTGCAACAACTGCGCCCGCGCCCAGGCACGACCGCGCTCGAGGGTGCTGGCTTTCCAGTATTCCCATTCGCCGCGTTCGCTGTCGCTGAGTTCGCCTTCACTCATGCGGATCAACCAGTCGGCGGCTTCTTCCAGGGCCTGGTGATCGAGGTGCGGCTCATGGCGGCGGCTGAGCATTCACTCCACCAGCAACAGGCACTGCACGAAGGCTTGCTTCATGTAGCGTTTGACGGTGATCAGCGACACGCCCAACTGCTCGGCGATGTCGTCGTATTTAAGGCCGCTGATCTGCGACAACAGAAAGGCGCGTTTGACCAGCGGCGGCAGGGCGTCGAGCATCGCGTCGATTTCATGCAGGGTTTCTAGCACCATGAAACGCAATTCCGGGGAAGGCACCTCCGGCGCCGGCACATGGGCGAGGGCGTCCAGGTAGGCACGTTCCAGTGCCTTGCGCTGATACCAGTTGACCAGAATGCCCTTGGCCACGCAGCTCAGATACGCACGCGGCTGCTCAATGACGGTGACCTGGGAGGCAAGGATACGGGTGAAGGTGTCCTGCGCCAGATCCGCCGCATCCATGGCGTTTCCCAGTTTTTTTCTCAGCGTCGCATACAGCCAGCCGTGATGGCCGCTGTACAGGGCTTCGATCGCGCGCAGGTGATTGGCATTATTCGCGGGAAGGGTTTCGCTCATGGCTGCAGATTTTCATGCAATTGAGAAGTATTCCCAATGCTAGTTTACAACCCCTCTTTGACGCAAGCGCCGATTGGCGTCCTGTTCAGGTGCCCTGCAAACCGCGCAGTGCAGCAACCATTGTGTCGATTTCCGCCTCAGTGTTGTACGCATGCACCGACGCACGGCTGACCTCCAGCAAGTCCCTGTGCTGCATGTCGAGCAGGGTCGAACGGAACGTCGAGGTGCTGACGTTGATGCGCTTTTCCTGGCCGGCCAGCCACTGCTGAACGTGCGCGGCGCTGCTGTCGCGATGAGTAAACGTGACGATGCCGGACTTCTGCACCCCGAGGTCTCGCGGCGTGATACCGGGGATATCTGTCAGTTGCCGGCGCAGGTAATCAGCCAATTGCTGAATCCGCTGCCACATCGGTTCGATGCCTTGCGCCAGCGCGTATTCCACCGCCGCACCGAGGCCCAGCTTGGCGGCGACGTTGCATTCCCAATTCTCGAAACGTCGGGCATCGCCGCGGATTTCGAACGTCTCGGCGTCCTGCAATGAGGCGGCATGCAAATCGAGAAATGCCGGTTCCAGGTTCTGGCACAGGGACTTTTCGACATACAAGAAGCCCATCCCGCGCGGCCCGCGCAGGTATTTGCGACTGGTGGCCGCGAGCATATGACAGCCGATTTTTTGCACGTCGATCGGCATCTGCCCGACACCCTGACAGGCATCGAGCAGAAACAGCACGCCAGCCGAACGGGCGAGGGCACCGATCTGCTCGATGGGTTGCACCGGGCCGCCATTGGTGGCGATCACCGGCAGGGAAATCAGCGCAACCCGATCATCGTCGAGCATGGCCGTTAGTGCCGACATGGAAACCTGGCCGTGTTCATCGTTAGGAATGACCCGAATCTCGATACCACGCCGCTGCTTCATTTGCAGATAAGGAATGTAGTTGCCGGCGTATTCGGTGGTCGATGTCAGTACTACATCGCCGGGTTGCAGCGGTAACGAATAGAACGCCATGTCCCAGGCGCGGGTCGCGTTCTCGATCACCGCAATTTCGTCAGGCTGAGCGTTGATCAATTGCCCGATGGCGGCGTAGACATTTTCCACTTCGGCCGATTGCTGCCCGGCGGCTTCGTAGCCGCCCAGAGTCGCTTCAAGCTGAATATGACGGGTCATGGTCTCGATCACCGGCGCGGGCATCAGCGCCGCGCCGGCATTATTGAAGTGGATCAGTTGCGCGACGGCGGGGGTGTGGGCGCGCAGTTGTTCAATGTTCAAAAGCAGACTCCTTTCATTCCCCGTCCGGGGCAGGGCTCGGTTGCATCGCCGCCGGCCAGTAGCGCAACGCGACGATCGGGATCAGTGCGACGACGTAAGCGAGGCAAACAAACAGATAGGTGTACTGTAAACCGTAGACCTGACTGAGCAGGCCGCCGGCGGAAATCCCCGCAATCGAAGCGAATTGCGCAGTGCCCTGAGCGATGCCCAGTACATGACCTTGTTGCGAGCTGTCGGCGGTCTTCGAGATCAGCGCCATCAGCACCGGCGTTGTTGCACCGAGCAGTACGCCCCAGATGAAGTAGGCGACCACGAACACCAGCGGGTTGTGAGTGATTCCCGCCACCGCAGTGAGGACGATGCAGCCGATGACCACGTAAGTCATGCGCTGCAAGGTGTCCTGCTGACCACGGTGTTCGAAATAACGCGACCACGCCGTGGCCGACAGAATGAAGCCTAGCGCCAGCAAGCCGTAGCAGAGACCGACCACCGAATTGCTGACCTCGAACACCGAGCTGACATACAGCGAAAACGAGGTCTGCGGCAGCATCCGCGCCAGCAACAGAATACCCATCACACCGAGCAGCGACAGCAATGGCGAGCCTTGCCAGAGGCTGCCGGAACGAACCGGCGCAGTTTTGTCGACGATCACGGCTTTCTTCACCGGCGGCACGTCCGGCAAGGTCACGGCGGCGATCACGGTACACACCGCACACAGCGCCGAAGCGATGATGTTGATCCAGAAGAACGTCGCGTAATCGAGGATCAAGCCGCCGACCACCGCACCCAGCAGCGAGCCGACATTGGTCGAGATTTGCAGAATGGCGAACAGCCGAGCGCGCCGCGACGGCGCTTCAATGCTGACGCCATAGGCCTGTGCCGGCGCGATATAGCCGGCAAACGCGCCTTGCAGAAAACGCAGGATCAGAATCACCCAGATATCACTGAAGAGCGCCAGCCCAAGCTGGGTCAACGACAAGCCGGCGAGGGCGCGGATCATCATCAACTTGTGGCCGTAGCGATCACCGATCCGGCCCCAGAATGCACTGGTGAGAATAATGCCCAGCATCGGCCCGACGTACACGGCGATGCTGGCGAAGCTGAAAAGCGACTCTGACGTCGTCAGCCCACGCAGGTGGACAGGCCAGAACGGCCCGCTCATTTCCATCGCGCCCATCGATACCAGCTGGATCGCAAATAGAAGATAAATCAGGATTCTTACTCTCGAACCCTGGATGGCACCTGCTTGGGACATGAGTCAGCCTCGGTTAAACGCTAGCGAGCGGGTTGGTCAGGGTGTGTTGCAAACGATAGTTGCTGTACTGCATCAAGTGCATGCGCAACAACGAACGGGTTGGCCAAGCCTCTTCGACGAACGCCTTGTGCTCGGTTTCCCACACATCTGCCGCGACGCGGTCACGCACCGCTTCGAAGGCAAGGTCGGTTTCTTCGCGCAAGATTTGCCATAGCCGTGTGTTGTTGAAACCGTACTCCTTGGTCAGCCACAGGGCGATTTCATGCAGGTGCGTGAGGAACGCCGCGTCGAGCACAAACATGCGTACTGGCTCGATATCACCGGAGAATACTGTCGGCAGAATACCCGGCTGCACGTGCGGTTGCAGGCTGTAACCACGGCCCTCGAGCAACGGCGCGTAAGTGCGGCCATCGCCGAAATCGCGGATCAGCAGACTACGTGCTTTGCCGTCCGGGGAGAACAGCACCATGGTGTTTTGCTGGTGCGCCTCAAGGCCGATGCCGTACATCAAGTAGATCGCCACCACCGGGTGAGTCACCACTTTCGCGTACTCGCGGAACCAGTTCTCGACCTGCGCAGTATTGGCGCGCACACCGTCACGTTCAATCAGATCAGTGAACAGCGGACGACCGCTGCCGGGCAAACGGGTGAACAGTGAAGCCACGGTTATCGGCAGACACTTATCGTTGCGTTCGAACGCTGGTGCGCTGGCGCGATACACCACGGACAGATGACGGCCCGGGTGATCGTCCTGCGTCACCGCGTTTTTGTAACGCACACCGATTTCTTCCGGGAAGATTTCCAGGCGCTGATCGAAGCCGTTTTCCGTCTCGAGAATCTTGCTGATCACCGTACTGATGCGCGGACCCATGTGAATCGACTTGGCTTGCAGGCTGCGCAGTTCGCTGGTCATCCATACCGCGATGGGCAGTTTGATCAGCGGCGCGGATTCGTCCAGTACCGGCATCATCGTGCGATAGGACATGGTCGGCAGGGTTGGCAGGTCCGGGCCATCGGTGATCAGAATGCCGTCGGCGATTTCCTGCGCGAAGGTTTCCAGCACGTAGGCTTGTAAATGCCAGCTGTGGATCGGCAAGGGCAGCCACTGGTTTTCGTCCAGTCCCTTGCTGTTGAGCGAGGCTTTCCATTGCGCCCATTGCGTCGGGAAATGCTCGGCGAACCAGGCGCGGTAATCGATCACGTGCGGCATGCTTTCGCTTTTCGCGTTGTCGGCGCGCAGTGCGGCGATGCGCAGGGGCACCTGTGCGTTGAACTCGGGCGACAGTTGCTCGACCTCTTCATCGGTCAGGCCCGGGCGGGCTTTCCAGGTCGGGTAATAAGGATGGCCTTCCAGCGAACCCCACTGGTCGAGAAGAATGGCGGCGTCCTTGGTTTTGGCGTGCTGGCGCAAGTAATCAGTAAAGCTGTGCAGTCCTTGATCCTTGGCGGCTTGTGCCAGTCGGGCGTTCCAGTGCTGGCGATGCTGACGGGCGTGGGCGTCGTTGGTCAGGCTGTTTTCCATGTCGGACTTGAGCCCGGCCACGCCTTCGTCGGTCGGGGCGAAGTCGAAACTGTCGCGCAGCACATCGAGCATGTCCTGGTGGCTGGTGATGAGCTGGCGCACGCCTTCATCGGTCACCAACACCACGTCGCCGTCGTTGACCACGGTATCGGCCGGGCTTTTGGCGATGTCGGAAAAGGCCAGATGGGCGCGTCCGCCCTTGAGCGGGTAAGTCGCCTGGTGTCCCTCGACGGAAAAGCTCAGGGCCGAACGGTCGAGGATGTTTTCCGCAAACAGGCAACGCACCAGACGGCGCATGGCGTTTTTGCGGGAGTAGGCGATCAGTGTCTTGAAGTCATCCATATCAGCGGTCTGCTCATCGAAAATTGAATAAAAAGATCAAGCGGCGGCGCTTGTCGTGTGCGGCCATTGGCGCGGGAAATAGTCGAGTGCCGAGCCGCGCAGGCCTTCCATGTAGGCCACGCTCCACTGCAGGACTTCCTCGATGTAAGGCACCTTGAAGTCGAAACGCTTGGCCATTTCCACCAGCAGCACCAGGCCATAAGCGACGTCTTCGTTGAAGGCGCGGCTCTCGCGCTCGATCACGTAACCGGCGCGGTTGTCGGCGGCCGGCACCATCGGCGCGAGGATGTCGTTGTAAGCCTGATTGGTACGCAGGATCGAGAGCATGCTGCTCGGGTCGCGGATCTGCTCGCCGTAAGCCTCGACGATTTCCTGTTTCAGCGATTTCACCGAGGACAGGTCGATGCCCAGTCGCTGGCTGATCACCGCACACAGTTCCTGGCTTTCCTGATCCATGCGTTCAAGGAAATACGCGCCGAGTTCCGGGCATTCGGTCCACCAGCACATGCGTTGCGGGAAGATCTTGCGGTGCCACTGGCCGTAGGGGCCGATCAGGCCGTAGATCACCGAGCTGTGCATGATCGGGTTGCCCGGCGTCAGGGTGATTTCCAGAAAATGCTTGAGCATCGTCACGCACGGGCCGTACAGCCGCGTGAGTATTTTTTCCAATTGGCGGCGCGCGGTTTGTGGCTCCCGGGCGTGGGTCGCGACGTACAACTGGCTTTTGCCGCCGCCCATTTTGATCGAGCGTCCGGGGGTCAATTCGAACGCGGTGTGCGGCACATCCTTCATGCCCCAGATCACCACGTTCGGTCGATCGGGCAGGGTGGCTTCGGCCAGCCAGTCGAAACCGCAAAAACCGGGAATAGCGCCGATGAACACCGGTTTGCTGGTGGTCAGATGCGGCGCGATATCTTTCAACGTTTGCGGACGCGCATGGGCCGGCACGGTGATGATGACGATGTCGGCATCTTCCACCGCGGCTTTCGCGTCGCTGGTCACCCGGTCCAGTCGGGCGCTCAGCGACGAGCCGTCCGGCAACAAGGCCTGCATCGGCGTGTGACGGACGTGGTGTTCGATGACCTCCTGATTATGGGTGTGCATCGAAACCTGAACATTGGGTAGCTGCTTGAACAGGATGGCGTTGAGATGGCCGGTCCTGCCGCCACCACAGATGGCGACTTTCAACAGATTCATCGAGAGGCGTTCCTGTGTGAAGGGTGGGTCATGCGACGCTCAGTTGCAGCGGCGCGGAAACGCTGTCCAGCCAGTGGGTCTTGCCCAGCCAGGCGTCCAGTTGCGGGGCGATGCTCGGGTCGATCAGATCGCGCTCCTGCAGCCACTTGTCGTCGAACACGGTATGCAGGTATTTCTCGCCGCCGTCGGCAATCGGCACCACGACGTTGCCGCTCAGCACGCCTTTGTGGATCAACTCCAGTGCCTTGAAAATCGCACCGCCAGTGGAGCCGCCGACTAGCAAGGCGAAGTTGCGCGCGATATAGCGCGCGGTTTCGAACGCCTGCGAATCGGTGACTTGCACGCCCAGATCGATGCAGCTGTAGTCGAGCACCAGACCCACGGTGTCGCCGGCCGGTGTACCGGTGCCGGATTGGTAGTACGGGTAGCCGGGGTGACCGAAGACAATCGAACCGGCCGGCTCCACCGCGACGGTGACGGTGTCCGGGTTGTGCACTTTCAAGCCGCGCGCAATGCCGGTCATCGAACCGCCGGTGCCGACACAACCGACGTAAGCACCGACAACACCTTCAGCCTGCACAATGGTTTCGCGGACGAAATCGCTGTAACCGCCGGCATTGGCCGCATTGTCGGACTGGTTCATGAACACCGCGCCGGGAATCTCGCTCGCCAGCTCGGCGGCCATCTGTTGGCGCTCGACCACCGCGACTTCATCTTCGCGATAAGTGCCTTTGACGAAACGAATGTCGGCACCGAGGGCCTTCATCACGGCGATCTTGTCTTGCGCGGCGTGGTGATCGACTACGGCGATGAAATGCAGACCGAACTCGACCGCGGCCATGGCCAGACCAATCCCGGTATTGCCCGACGACGACTCGACAACGACACCGCCGGGTTTCAGGCGACCGGACTTGAGCGCGGCCAGCACCATGTTGCGCGCCATGCGGTCTTTGATGCTGCCGCCGGGATTGTTCTTTTCAATCTTCAACAACAAACGCGCGTTGGTATCCGGAACATCGATGCCCAACATCGGTGTATTACCGATAAGGTCAGAGACTTTATTCAAGATCATTGCAATTGTTCCCTTTAGTAGTCAGGTGAAAACGCATAGTTACCTTCCGTACAACAGGTCGCCATCAGCCGCCGGGGCAGGGGATGGCGATGAAACTCGTTTTCCAGCAAGTCCATCTGGTAACCGGCGGTGTTGATATAAATCAATAAGTCACCGGCTTGCGGTGCCGTTGCAAAGTTGATCAGGCGATGGGTGATGACGTCATCGTCCAGGCAACTATGGCCGGCGATATAAGCCTGAGTCGGGGTGTTTGGCTGTTGTTTGGTGCTGACAAGTATCGGATCTAGCAGATATTCCGAGGCAAACCAGGTTTCGCAAGCGCTGAAACTGCTGCCCTCCACGAAGATCACGGTTTTATTGTCAGCCAATTGTTTGCTGCGCGTGATGCGAAAGATTGAAATGGCGGCTTGATCGACCAGACTTCGGCCGGGTTCGAGTGCGAGGGTTATATTCTGAGTCTGCAAGTAATTGGCAATCGACAGACCCTGCGAATGCTCGGCTTCGAGCAACAACGTCAGCCATTGTGTCGCGGTCAGTTCACTGCCGTAAGGATAATAAGTGGCGGGAACTTTCTGGTTGTAATAGTGGCTCGGGTTATTGTCATTTTGCAGGAACTGAGCGTAGGCCTGCGGTTCGACATAACGAATCGGCAAGCCACCACCGATGTCGATCATCTGCGGATTCAAGCCCATTTCCCTGGCCGCCTCGATAAATCCGCTGACCTCACGAAAGGCCTGTGCGCGGGATTCGAATCCATAGCCGCCGAGGTGAAAATGGAAACCTTCAAAATGAAAAAGCTCAGGTTTTTCTGTCAACCGTTGCAGGCATTGCAACAGGTCTTTCGAGCCCATCCCGAATCGGCTGTTCTGACTACTTTTCGGTCTGTAACGCAGTAAAACTCGGGTTTTTGTCGGACTTGACTGTGGTGGGAGCACGCTATGCAGGTGATCGAATTCCTCCAGCGAATCCACACAAATCAATGAACCGGCGCTGATCAGCGCTTGATGGAAAACGGCTGTTTTGGCCGGTCCTGTGGCGCAGATTTTGGTGCCCGGCACACCTGCGCGCAGGGCAGCATTCAACTCGTGGATGCTCGACACATCGACGCCGATCCCCGAATTCGCTGCAGCGCCGAGCATGCTTTGCGACTTGTTGGCCTTGGCCCCGTAGAAAATGGCATGGGGAACCTGGTATTGCTTCAACACGTTCAGCAGCGCCTGCGTGTTTAATTCAAACGCATGGGGCCAGACCAGATTTAACGGTGAGCCCTGTTGTTCCACCAAGTCTGCAAGTTTGTTCGGGAACTTGTTGATAAACGTGGCAATAACCGGGTCGATCAGCGGCGTTAACATTTCCGGGTGATGAACTTTATACGGCTGTTCAACAGCAGATTTATTTGTTGTAGGCATAGTTAACCCATAGCGTCGAAAGTTGCGTCGCCATTGATAGTCCGATCATCGATCGTTATCGATGCGGGTTGTCTTTTTTTGCTCGTCAGCGTCGAGGCTTTAAACAACCGGTAGGCGGGTGCCAAGTGAAATCCGCTATTGGATCTGTAGCCCTGATCGTAATAAATGGTTCACAAAATAATTGCATGAGAACCCCATTCCATAAGGTTTGCGCGGATGTATTGAATGGCCATTAGTTGCTGGCCATTGCCCTGTAGCAGCCTGTAGCTGATGCTTAAGTGACATCACTGACAGGTACTTTTGCAGATACCGATGACTTGCTTTGAAACGAGAATAGTTCCTCTTGGCGGCGTGAACAATATTGCGAACAGGAACGATTATCAAGTAAGGTTTTCAAATATTTTTCAATAAAGACCTGTTTCAGGCGAATCCATGAACGTGCATTTACACGCTCAAGGACTCGTTCGTCCCGAGATTAAAAAGTCTCTTAATTGCTTGATCAATAAGGCGTTAAGGGCTGTTGCGATAAGCCCCGGCACGGCAGGCAAATCTGCCGTTGAACGGGCCTGAAAATTTTCAAAAACCACGACGGGTTCACGTCAAAGGAGCAACGCCATGCAATCCGATCGACTCAGCCGCAAAGCGCCACTCGCGATCAGCTACCTGTTCGTGCCGGGCAACCGTCCCGAGCGTTTTTCCAAAGCCTGCGAAGCAGGGCCGGACGCGATCATTCTCGACCTCGAAGACGCCGTACATCCGGACAGCAAAGTCGCCGCCCGTGACGCCATCCAGGCGTGGCAGGAGAAAACGCCGAGCGTTGCTTGTGAGCGTTACATCCGCCTCAACAGCGTCAGCAGTTCGCTGTTTCGCCAGGACCTGAGCTGGCTCAGCGACCTGCGTTACCCCGAGCGTTGCAGCGGGATTTTCCTGCCCAAGGCCGAATGTCCCGAGACGCTGGCGCGGGCGGTCGAGCGCTTGCTGGAGTGGCAACCGAGGCTGGCGATCGTCGCGATCATCGAGACCGCCAAAGGCCTGCAGCAGGTCGAGTCGATCGCTGCGATTGCGGGCGTGGCGCGGCTGGCGTTTGGCTCGCTGGATTTCTCGCTCGATATCAACTGCAGCCAGGTGCCCGAGGCGTTTCTGTTTGCCCGCAACCGCATCGTGCTGGCGTCGCGCACGGCGGATCTGCCGTCGCCGATCGATGGCGTGACGCCGGCGATCAGCGACTTGGCGGTGGTTGCCCAAGACTCGCAATACGCGCGTTCGCTGGGCTTCGGCGCCAAGCTGTGCATCCATCCCGGGCAACTGGCCACGGTGCAGCGCGCCTTCCTGCCGGATTCGCGCCAACTGGCGTGGGCCGACCGCGTGATGCGAGCGGTGGCCACGGGCAGCCATGCGGTGCAAGTGGACGGCGAGATGGTCGACTTGCCGCTGATCGAACACGCCCAGCGCCTGCTCGATGTGGCCAGTCAGCATGCGCCGGTTGCCCGCGCCGATGCCTGCTGAATCCCCGGCGAGTCAGGAGATCACCATGGACCACGGTTATCAGATTGCGCTGCGGCCACTGTGCGACGTGTTGCAGTCGGAGCAGGTTGATCCAGCAAACGTGACGCTGCTGCGCGAGTCGATTGTCCGCGCCGGGCATTGGTTGGAACCGATCATCGTCGAGCGTTCGCGCGGCATCGTGATGGACGGCAATCACCGCTTCACCGCGGCGTTGCAGTTGGGCTTGAGACGGGTGCCGTGCATCCAGCTCGACTACTCCGATCCGCGCGTCTGTGTGCGGCATTGGCAGACCGGGCAGGCGTTCGAGGTGGCGCGGATTTTCACCACCATCGCCCGCGGCGAGATTTTTCCGTACAAGACCACCCGGCACGCGTTTGACCCCGCGCTGCCGGTGGTCGCGATTCCGCTGGAGCGCCTCTACGCCTGACCCTGATCGGGCGACGGAAAAAAACTTTACTGCGGGTGATACTTTTTCGCAGATCGACTGGCAATAGGAGTGATTACCATTTTCCCTCGATGAAAAGGATCCTCACGTCATGCCTGTTGTCAGTCGTCCTTGCGGTGAGCGGGTGTTAGCACTCGCCGTGCGTACCGCCATGCTGAATTTCGTTTTGGTCGCAGGAAGCGCCAACGCTTGGGCCGCCAGCCCCGAGCAACCAGGCGTTGCCGCCGACCCGACTGCGAACGCCGCGCCGGACGCGCTGACCCTCGACACCACCAACGTCAACGCCCGTTACAACGGCGCGACCGCGTTGCCGGAAACCCTCGCCGGTGGTCAGGTGGCGCGCGGCGCACGGTTGGGCATGCTGGGCAACAAAGACGTGATGGACACGCCGTTCAGCGTCACCAGTTACACCGCCAAAACCCTCGCCGATCTGCAAACCGTGACCGTCGCCGATGCGCTGGAACGTGATCCTTCAGTGCGCTCGACCGGGCAGACTGGTGGTATCGTCGACTCGTTTTTCATCCGTGGCTTCCCGATTGGCGAAGGCAACCTTGGTGAGCTGGCGTTCGACGGCGTCTACGGTGTCGCGCCGAATTATCGGGTGTTCACCGACTACGCCGAGCGCGTTGAAGTGCTCAAGGGGCCGGGCGCGCTGATGTACGGCATCTCGCCGAACAGCGGCGTTGGTGGCGTGATCAACATCGTGCCCAAGCGGCCGCTGGATGAAGACCTGACCCGGTTCACCGGCACCTATGCTTCGGATTCTCAGGTGGGCGGGCACCTGGACCTGAGCCGGCGCTTCGGTTCGGAGAACCAGTTCGGCGTGCGTTTCAACGGCAACCTGCAGGGTGGCGATACCGCCGTCGATGATCAGCATCGCGACCTCGGTGTCGGCGCGATCGCCCTGGATTATCGCGGCGAGCGTCTGCGCCTGAACCTCGATTACATCAGCCAGAAAGAAAGCTGGGAGGGCGCTTCGCGGCCCTTCACCATCGCGCCGGGCGTTGATGTGCCGTCTGCGCCGAACGGCCGCACCAACCACTCGCAGGACTGGGGCTGGTCGGACACCAAAGAGCAGTCGGCGTTGCTCGGTGGCGAATATGACCTGACCGACAACGTCACCGTGTTCGCCCATGCTGGTGGCGGCAAGTCCGACGTCAAGCGCCTGTCCGACCAGGTGCCGAGAATCCTCAATGACGCCGGTGATACCAGCAACATTCCCGGCTACTACAAATTCAACGTTGATCGCTCGACGGCTGACGTCGGTATGCGTGGTGTGTTTGCCACTGGCCCGATCACTCACACCACCACGGTCATGGCGACCCGGTATCAGGATGAGCTGTCACGCGGCATCAACAACGGCACGGCCATCCTGTCGAATATCTACCACCCGATCGACAGGCCGCAGCAGTACATCAACTCGCCAAAGGTGTTGCGCGTTTCCGAATCGGAGCTGTCCGGCGTGGCGTTGACCGACACAATGTCGATGCTCGATGACCGCTTCCAGTTGACCCTTGGCGTGCGTCGCCAGGACATCGAATCGCGTAACTACAACGCGGCCGGTGCGGTCAGTTCGAAATACAAGGACAACGCCACGAGCCCGCTGGTTGGCGTGGTGGTCAAGCCTTGGGAAGACGTTTCGCTCTACTACAATTATGTCGAAGGCTTGAGCAAGGGCGACATCGCCCCGGGCACGGCGTCCAACGCCGGCGAAACCTTCGCCCCGTACGAATCCAAGCAGCATGAGATTGGCGTCAAGTACGAGCACGGTACGTTCATGACCACGCTGGCGTTGTTCCAGATCGAGAAACCCAGTGGCGAAGTCGGTGCCGACAACGTGTTCTCGGTGCAGGCCGAACAACGTAACCGTGGCGTTGAATTGAGCATGTTCGGCGAAGTGGCCCCGGGCACTCGCCTGTTGGGCGGCGTGACCGTGCTCGACGGCGAGCTGACCGATTCGGCGACCAAGGCCAACCGTGGCAACAAACCGGTCGGCGTGCCGGACGTGCAAGCCAACGTATGGGCCGAATGGGACACGCCATGGCTTGAAGGCTTCACCCTCACCGGCGGGGCGATCTACACCGACAGCCAGTACGTCAACCAGGCTAACACTCAGGAACTGGATGCCTGGACCCGCGTCGACGCCGGCGCGCGTTATGCGACCAAAATCGAAGGCCGGCCAACGACGTTCCGCGCCACCGTGCAGAACGTCTTCGATCGTGAGTACTGGTCGGGCGTGGCGTCCTACGGCGCGTTTTCTCCGGGTTACCCGCGGACCTTGCAGCTGTCGGCCACGGTCGATTTCTGACGGGGCGGGAGGGGCGGCGCTGTCGTGAGCTTCTATATAGATAGTCACGATCACGTTGCCTGTCCGACACGTGGTCGGCAGGCGGGCAGCAATTGCTGTCCGCCTGAACCTTTAAAACAAGGAGTATTCGCCATGTTTAACAACCCAGGCGTTGGCGCGGTAAACGCACCGTTGGCTTTTCGGACAGCGAACAACCCATTGGCCTTTGAGTTTGATCGCAGCGCCAATACGCATATTCGCGAACTGCTGCGCCACTTCGGACTGCGCACCAGCCTGATCCGCTTCAAAGTCATCAATGCACTGGTGGTGGCCGGCCGCGACGGGCATGGGATCGGGGTGAATGGTGTGCATGCGTTTGTCGAGTCTTCATCGCCCGAGCTGTCGTTCGTCAGTGTGCGTGAAGTGCTCAAGCGTCTGGGTGAAGAGGGGCTGATCGTGCTCGGGAGTGACAAGACCTACCGATTTTCCTCTGAGGCCATGGAATTGCTGCAGCAACACACAGATCCCGTGTAGGAGCTGCCGAAGGCTGCGATCTTTTGACTTTGTTTTTTAAAAGACAAGATCAAAAGATCGTCCGATCGCGGCCCGAGCCTTCGGCAGCTCCTACAGAGTCCCCGTGTATTTCACGGCGGCGGCTGCCCGTGAGGGCACGTTCAGCGTGCGTAATAAAGAAGACACATGAATGCGCACCGTGAACGGTGAGATATCCAGTTCACGGGCGATTTCCTTGTTGGTCTTGCCTTGGGCAATCAAGCGCAGTACGTCCTGCTGACGAGGCGTGAGAGCGGCGCCGGTTTCCAGCGGCAGCAGGCCTGAGGGTGCGAACTTCACCAGTACTTCACCTTCGCGAATTGCCAGAATTGCCTGACCGATTTCGTCCGGAGCGATGTTTTTGCCGATAAAACCGTCGATACCGGCGGCCATGACTTCGCTGATCAACGACTCGTCATCGACCATCGACACCACAATCAGCGTGGTACGCGGCAAGCGCCGACGCAGTTCGCCGAGCTGGCTTACACACGTGAGCCCGGGGAAACGCAGGTCAAGAATCAATGTGTCCGGCTCATCACCCAAAGGCAGCAGCGCCAGCACGGCGTCGAGATCGCCGGCTTCGTCGATAACGGCCTCGGGCAGCAAACGCTGTACCGTACGCAGCATCGCCTCGCGAAACAGCGGGTGATCGTCGGCTATGATAATTCGGCATGTCATGGCGTGACCCTCCCTGGGTCAGGCGTTGCTCAAGGCCTGCACATTAGCACCGAGCGCAAGGGTTGCCTGTAGGTTCCTTCTGATTCTGACGAATGCCGCACAAGGACGTTTAATCATGAAGTTCGAGAAAAACACCGAACTCGACCAGGCCAATCTGCGCATCATCATCGCCAGTATTGCCGTGGTTTACATGCTCATACTGGGTTTTTTGCCAGGCCAGCGCTTCGATACCTATCTGCCGGTTGTCACCTACATCATCCTGTTTTTGCTGGCCTCGATCGGTTTGCGTCAGGCGATTGCGCGCTGGCCGGGGCATTACCCGGCGCGGCGGATTTTCGCCATGGTCCACGATTACACCGGCACCTGCTTTGGCCTGGTGGTCGGGGGCGAGGCGGCGTTGCCGCTGTATGCGGTGATCATCTGGGTCAACCTCGGCAATGGTATGCGCTATGGCTCGCGTTATCTGGCGATTGCCACGGCATTGGCGTTGCTGGCGCTGGTGTGTGTTTATCGCCTGACCCCGGTGTGGCAGGCGCAACCGTTCATGGTGTTGATGCTGATCATCACCAGCACGGTGATCCCGTTTTATGCGCACTTGCTGCTGGAGCGTACGCGCAAGGCCTCCGAAGAGGCGGTGGCGGCGAATCTGGAAAAGTCGCGGTTTCTCGCCCAGGCCAGTCATGATCTGCGCCAGCCGATTCATTCGATTGGGCTGTTTACCGCGTGCCTGCGGGAGTCGCGGTTGGGCGATGAGGAGCGGCGTCTGGTCGATAACATCGATCGATCGCTGCTCAATGTTTCGCAACTGTTCCGCTCGATTCTCGATCTGTACACCCTCGATAACGGCCGGGTTCTGCCCAAACTGCAAACCGTCAATTTAGGTGAGTGGCTCGCGGAGCTGATTCGCCAGAACGCTGAAGCAGCGCGTTGGGCTGGAGTGGAGTTGCGTTTGCGCCCCTGTGAGTATTGGGTGCAAACCGATCCGGCGTTACTGGCGACCATGGTGCAGAACGCGCTTTCCAACTGCTTCAAATATGGCGCGCATCGGCCGGTGCTGATCGGTGTGCGCCGGCGCGGGGCAGGGCTGGCCATCGTGATTTATGACCGCGGCAACGGTATCGCCGAAGAACATCTGACCAAGGTGTTCGAGGAGTTTTATCGGGTGCGCCAGGTACGCGACAAAGACGTCGAAGGCGTTGGGTTGGGGCTGTCGATCGTCAAGCGTCTGGGCGAGTTGATCGGTGTCGGCGTTGCCTTGCGGTCGCAGCTTGGACGGGGTACGGCGGTGACTTTGTACGGCTTGCCGATCACCGCGCCGCCGCAGGTGACGGTCAATCGGGATGAAGCACGTCAGGTCGGTTTGCTGACCGGGTTGAAGGTGTGTCTGGTGGAGGATGATCGCAACGTATTGCTCGCGACTTCGGCGCTATTGGAGCGTTGGGGCTGTGTGGTTCAGGCCGAATTGACGGCTCAGGACCTGGTCACCGATTGCGACATCATCGTCGCTGACTATGACCTCGGCACTCATGCCACTGGCATCGAATGCATCGACGTCGTACGCAGGCGGAGGGGCTGGGCAGTGCCCGCGATGATCATTACCGGACATGACGTCGAAAAAATCCAGGCCGCCCTGCACGACCGCCACATCGCGATCTTGTCCAAGCCGGTGCGCCCGGCCGAGCTGCGCGCGACGTTGCGAACCCTGCGTGATCGCCAGCCCGAACCCACCGAAAATGCCTTGTAGGTGTCAATGGGTCTGTAGGAGCTGCGGCACGCTGCGATCTTTTGATGTTGATGAGAAGAGCAAGATCAAAAGATCGCAGCCTCGTTGCACTCGACAGCTCCTACAACGTTAATGCGTGCTCAGCGCTTGCACAGGTAATCCTGAGTGATGGTGGTTTGCAGGCAGTTGTACTGGCCCATGGTGCGGCAGATGTTTTTCTCGGAGCCGGTGACCTCGGCGTTTTTATAGCCCCAGGTCTTGCAGCGTTGGGCGGCGACGGTCAGGCCTTGTTCGGCGCTGGTCTGGCCGCTTTCGAACTGGCCCAGTTCATAGGAGACCTGGACAACGCCATCGTTTTTGCTGCCGCCGGTGGCTTCCCACTGTTTCGGCGTGGCGCAGCCAGTGAGGAAAAGGGCGCTGAGAGTGAGTGTTGCGATCAGGGTTTTCATGGGCGAACGGTGTCCTTTACCGGGCGGAGAAGTTATTGCAGTGGGATTGGCGAAGCGCCTTTCGGCAGGCACGACAGCGGCGGCGACATAATGCCCATGCTCGCCACGGCGATGATTACGCCGCTGGGCAATTCACAGTTGTATTCCCCGGCCGGGGTGTACGCGGTGTAGTAGGTGAGGGTGCTGTCGTTGCGGATGTTGTCGATTTTCGACACCGGTTTACCAATCACCGTTTGCGCGCGTTCTTTCATGCTCGCTTCAGTGGGTTTGACGGTCTGGCAGCCGGCCACGCCGAGCAGCACGGCGCCGACCACGGCGATCTTGCAGAGGCCTGCATGGAGTTTCATGGTGTTTCTTCCTTGGTGTTGTTCTGATTTCCAGGCACAACGATCCCGCACGCTGCGAACAGGCAGCGTTGAGGAACATCGTGGGTTGCGGGGGAATATAACGTCAGCTGACAGAGCGGTCGATTAGCACAAATGTGCTAGTGCAGTGGGGGATCGACGGGCATTAGGCGCTTCTCTTCCTGCCCGATTCGGGCAAAGCTCAAATCGGTCTAAAAACGCCGGGGCGATCGGGCGAGCCTTTGCTAGGCTCAAAGATGTAGGCGAAGACGCAGACTGATGCGCAATCGGATAGCAAGGGGGCGTGGGGCGCGCTCCGAAAGGTACACGGTTAGAAAGATCTCCGCGCTGAGATCCAGCCCTTATGCCGTGTGAAGCAGCCGAGGCCGTACCTTTTCAATTTGGCCCGGTACTGTGGGAAGCCCGATAAACCTTGTAAGCCAGAGACCAGCACTGGCCGCCTGCTCGAACATCAAAGCCCGCTTTATGCGGGCTTTGTCGTTCCTGCAAGGTCAGATCGATTGCAGCGCCTGCGCCAGATCGGCGCGCAGGTCTTCGACGTCTTCAACGCCAACCGAAAGACGCACCAGACCGTCGCCAATCCCCAGTTTCGCGCGGGTATCAGCCGGAATGGTCGCGTGGGTCATGATCGCCGGGTGCTCGATCAGGCTTTCCACGCCACCGAGACTTTCCGCCAAGGCGAAGATCTTCACGTTCTCAAGGAAGCGCCGCGCGCCCGCCAGATCACTGTTCAGATCGACGGAAATCATCCCACCGAAACCACGCATCTGGCGCTTGGCCAACTCATGCTGCGGGTGCGACTCAAGGCCCGGATAGTAGACGCGTTTGACCTGAGGCTGCTGCTCCAGCCACTGCGCCAGATCCAGTGCGTTGCTGCAATGACGCTCCATGCGCAGCGCCAGGGTTTTCACCCCGCGCAGGGTCAGAAACGCATCGAACGGCCCGGCAATCGCACCGACGGCGTTCTGCAAAAAGCCCAGCTTCTCGGCCAGTTCTTCGTTCTGGCGGACCACGGCGATACCGCCGATGACGTCGGAGTGACCGTTGAGATATTTGGTGGTCGAGTGCAGCACGATATCGAAACCCAGCTCCAGCGGCCGCTGGATATACGGGCTGGCGAAGGTGTTGTCGGCTACGCAGATAATCCCGCGAGCGCGGCAGATACGCGCGATCGCGGCCAGATCCGAGAGGCTCAGCAGCGGGTTGGTCGGGGTCTCGACCATGACCATGCGCGTGTCGTCTTGCAACGACGCTTCGAACGCCGACAGATCGGCCAGATCAACGAAGCTGAAGCGGTGCCCGGCGCTGCGCTGACGGACCTTGTCGAACAGGCGGAAGGTGCCGCCGTACAAGTCATTGCCGGAGACGATGTGCGAGCCGGCATCAAGCAATTCCAGCACCGTGGAAATCGCCGCCAGCCCGGAAGCGAACGCGAATGCGCGGGTGCCACCTTCCAGATCCGCCACGCAACGCTCCAAGGCAAAACGCGTCGGGTTGTGCGAGCGGCCGTAATCGAAACCCTTGTGCACGCCGGGGCTGTCTTGCAGGTACGTGGAGTTGGCGTAGATTGGCGGCATCAGCGCGCCAGTGGTCGGGTCTGGCGTCTGCCCGGCGTGGATCACCCGGGTCGCGAAGCCTTGGGAATTGTCGTCGTGCTGACTCATGCGAGGGATCTCCGTAATTGGTTGAGCATGTCGGTGCGGGTGATCAGGCCATGGAAGCCCGACGCGTCGGCAATGATGGCGACGAGGCCACGGCTGAGCACCGCTTCCAGCTCGGAAAGGCTGGCACCGGGGGCAAGGGTTTGCAGCTTGTCGGTCATCACGCTGGACACCGATTGGCTGAAGCGCGCGGCGTCTTCGTGCACCGGCAGCAGGATGTCGGATTCGTCGATCACACCGACCAGTTGCTTGCCTTCCACCAGCACCGGCAACTGCGAGACATCCGCCAGGCGCATGCGCTGGAACGCGGTCAGCAACGTGTCGTCAGGGCCGACACTGATCACGCGGCCGTCTTCGAAACGCCGGGCGATCAGATCGCGCAGGTCACCGTAACCCTTGCGCTGCAACAGGCCTTGATCGGTCATCCACTGGTCGTTGTAGACCTTCGACAGATAGCGCGTACCGGTGTCGCAGACAAAGCTGACCACGCGTTTCGGCTCGGTCTGTTCACGGCAATAACGCAGCGCCGCAGCGAGCAGGGTGCCGGTCGACGAACCGCCGAGGATACCTTCGGCCTTGAGCAACTGACGGGCGTGGTCGAAGCTTTCTTCATCGCTGATCGAGTAGGCATGGCGCACGCTGGAGAGGTCGGTGATCGACGGAATGAAGTCCTCGCCGATGCCTTCCACCGCCCATGAACCGGGCGTCGGCAGCGAGCCGTCACGGCTGTATTGCGCCATCACCGAACCGACCGGGTCGGCCAGGACCATTTCCAGATCAGGTTGCACACGCTTGAAGAAGCGGCTCAGGCCGGTCAGCGTGCCGGCCGAACCGACACCGACGACGATCGCGTCCAGATCATGTTCGGTCTGCGCCCAGATTTCCGGCGCGGTGCTGCATTCGTGGGCCAGCGGGTTGGCTGGGTTGTTGAACTGATCGGCGAAAAACGCGCCGGGAATGTCTTTCGCCAAACGGGCGGCGACGTCCTGGTAATACTCGGGATGGCCCTTGCCGACGTCGGAGCGGGTGATGTGTACCTCGGCGCCCATGGCCTTCAAGTGCAGGACTTTCTCGGTGGACATTTTGTCTGGCACCACCAGCACCACGCGATAACCTTTGGCGCGGCCAACCAGTGCCAGGCCCAGGCCGGTGTTGCCGGCGGTGGCCTCAACGATGGTGCCGCCGGGTTGCAGGCGACCATCACGTTCGGCGGCGTCGATCATCGCCAGACCGATGCGGTCCTTGATCGAACCGCCGGGGTTCTGCGATTCAAGTTTGAGAAACAGCGTGCACGGCCCGGTGTCGAAGCGGGTGACTTGCACAAGCGGAGTATTGCCGATCAGCCCAAGTACGGCAGGGCGTGATTCCTTTGACATTTCTTCACCTCTTAATGGTGTTGATCGCGTTCCAATCGCGGGGAAAAGACTCGCGTGCAACATAGGCTCAGACCTCAGCTGTCGCAACCTTTAGTCGGTCGCCAATACAGCCATTTCGATCTAACGATAGATCGAAATCAAAGACCTGTCGGGGTGCTGTCGGGTGCGTTTATACGGAGGCGTCATCGAGTTTTCAAAGGGCGTCTTCATGGCGACGAACAGCTTGAATTGCCGAGAAATTTCCTGCTGCAAAAAACGCTCAGCCGTCGCCGGCGCTCTCAGCTCTGGAGTGTTTTCAGGTGACAGGCTGTGATCATTTGATCATGAGATAAACTTGTGTTGATCAAGATTAAAATGAGTTTGTCTCACTAGCGACCGATGCCGACAATGGCCGCCATCAACAAGAAATTGGAGTTGTTTGTTATGGCACTGGCCCATTCCCTTGGATTTCCGCGCATCGGTCGCGACCGCGAACTGAAGAAAGCGCAAGAGGCGTTCTGGAAAGGAGAACTGAACGAGGCCGGCCTGCGTGATGTTGGCCGTGAGCTGCGCAAGGCCCACTGGGATTTGCAGAAAAACGCCGGCATCGAATTGCTCCCGGTCGGCGATTTCGCTTGGTATGACCAGGTGCTGACGCACTCGCTGACGTTTGGCGTAATCCCTGAGCGCTTCCGCCCGCACGATGGCAAAGCCAATCTGCAAACCCTGTTCGCCATGGCCCGTGGCGTCAGCGACAGCTGCTGCGGCGGTGCGCACGCCCAGGAAATGACCAAGTGGTTCGACACCAACTATCACTACCTGGTCCCTGAATTCAGTGCTGATCAGCAGTTCCAGTTGGGCTGGGATCAACTCTTCGAAGAAGTCGAAGAAGCCCGCGCGCAGGGCCACAACGTCAAACCGGTGATCATCGGCCCGTTGACGTATCTGTGGTTGGGCAAGGCCAAAGGTGCCGAGTTCGACAAGCTGGAATTGCTTGATCGCCTGCTGCCGTTGTACGGGCAGATCTTCGCGCGTCTCGCCGCCCAAGGCGTCGAGTGGGTGCAGATCGACGAGCCGATTCTGGTGCTCGACCTGCCGCAGGAGTGGAAGAACGCGTTCGAGCGTGCCTACAACCAGATCCAGCGCGATCCGCTGAAAAAACTGCTCGCTACTTACTTTGGTGGTCTGGAAGAAAATCTTGGTCTGGCGGCGAACCTGCCGGTCGACGGTTTGCACATTGATCTGGTGCGCGCACCGGAGCAGTACCCGACCATTCTTGATCGTCTGCCAGCCTATAAAGTGTTGTCCTTGGGCGTGGTCAATGGCCGTAACGTCTGGCGCTGCGATCTGGAAAATGCCTTGGCGACGTTGCAGCATGCCCATGAGCGTCTGGGCGATCGCCTGTGGGTCGCGCCGTCCTGCTCGCTGCTGCACAGCCCGGTGGATCTGGGCCGCGAAGACAAGCTCGACGCCGAGTTGAAAAGCTGGCTGGCCTTCGCTGTGCAGAAGTGCGAAGAAGTCGCGGTTCTGGCGCATGCCGTCAATGAGCCTGAGGCGCCGAAAGTGCTGCGCGCACTGACTGAAAGCCGCTCGGTGCAGGCTGCACGTGCAGCTTCGCCGCGTATTCACAAACCGGCTGTTCAGGCCCGTGTCGCCGCGATTACGGCCAAGGACAGCCAGCGTCAGTCGCTGTTCGCCCAGCGCATTGCCAAGCAACGCGCGGGGCTGGATCTGCCGTTGTTCCCAACCACGACGATCGGCTCGTTTCCGCAAACCGCGTCGATCCGCCTCGCTCGCCAGTCGTTCAAACAAGGCAAGTTGAGCGAAGCCGAATACACTGAGGCCATGCACAGCGAGATCCGCCACGCCGTGGAAATCCAGGAACGTCTGGGCCTCGATGTGCTGGTGCACGGTGAAGCCGAGCGCAACGACATGGTCGAATATTTCGCCGAACAACTGGACGGCTATGTGTTCACCCGTTTCGGCTGGGTACAAAGTTACGGTTCGCGCTGCGTGAAACCGGCGGTGATCTTCGGCGACCTCAGCCGTCCGAAAGCCATGACCGTGGAGTGGATCCGCTACGCCCAAGGCCTCACCGACAAGGTCATGAAAGGCATGCTGACCGGCCCGGTGACCATGCTGATGTGGTCGTTCCCGCGTGAAGACGTCAGCCGCGAAGTGCAGGCGCGGCAACTGGCGCTGGCGATTCGTGATGAAGTGGTGGATCTGGAAGCCGCCGGCATCAAGATCGTGCAGATCGACGAAGCGGCGTTCCGTGAAGGTCTGCCGCTGCGTCAGGCGCAGTGGCAGCATTATCTGGACTGGGCGACTGAGGTGTTCCGCCTGTGCGCCTCCGGTGTGCGCGACGAAACGCAGATCCACACGCACATGTGCTACAGCGAGTTCAACGATGTGATCGAATCCATCGCGGCGATGGATGCCGACGTGATCACCATCGAAACCTCGCGTTCCGACATGGAATTGCTGGATGCCTTCGAAGCCTTCGCTTACCCGAACGACATCGGCCCGGGCGTTTACGACATTCACTCGCCACGCATCCCGGATGCTTCGGAAATGGCTAATCTGCTGCGCAAGGCGGCCAAGCGGATTCCGGCCGAGCGGCTATGGGTCAACCCGGATTGCGGTTTGAAAACCCGTGGCTGGCCAGAAACCGAAGCGGCGCTGGTGCACATGGTCACCGCCGCCCGGCAGCTGCGTAAAGAACTGGCCTGACACTCTGGCTGCATGAAACACAAAACCTGTGGGAGCGAGCCTGCTCGCGAAAGCGTCTTGTCAGTCAACATCAATGTTGGATGATCTGCCGCCTTCGCGAGCAGGCTCGCTCCCACAGGGTTTTGTGCAAGTCATGAGATTGGATGGCTTCGCGGGACCTGTTGTTGCTACTGTGGCCAGCCGCAGTCCAGGCGCTTTCGCTACATGAAACATCACCCCTTTATTCAAGCTGTTTCCGACGCCGACATTCCTGCCGTGCTGGATTTTGTCTTCAAGGCCCGTGCCGAGCTTTTCCCCAAGCTCAACGCGACCGGCATGCCTGACGATCTGGCGCGTTTTGCCGAGGTTTATCTGCGTGGGGAAGGGCGCTTTCTGATTGCTCGTCACGAAGGGCAGATCGTTGCCTCCATCGGCTATCTCCCTTACGACCGACGCTTCCCGAACCTTGATTATCCCGGCCGCAAGGTAGTGGAAATCGTGCGCCTGTTCGTCGTGCCTTCACAACGGCGTTCCGGGTTGGCCGCGGCGTTGTATCGATCACTCAAAGACCTGGCACTCGCCGACGGAGTCGAGGTGATCTACCTGCACACCCATCCGTTTCTGCCGGGGGCCATCGCGTTCTGGCAGCGGCAGGGTTTCGAGATTATTGACGTCGACGCTGATCCGGTCTGGCAGACCACTCACATGCACGCGGTCATGAGTGGAATCGAAGAATCTGCGCCCCATCGAACGGGTCCGTCAGATAGTGCGCCCTGACCCCGAACGTCTCCTGTAATCGCTGCGGTGTCAGCACCGCCAACGGTTCGCCCAGCGCCACCAGTCGCCCGCGCTCCAGCACCGCCAGACGATCGCATTTCAACGCCTGATTAAGATCATGCAAGGCGATCAGCGTGGTCACCGGCAACGCCTGCACCACGTTGAGAATGGTCAGCTGATGCTGAATGTCGAGGTGGTTGGCCGGTTCGTCCAGCAACAGGATTTGCGGTCGCTGCGCCAGGGCCCGAGCGATGTGTACCCGTTGTCGCTCACCACCGGACAGGCTGCGCCAGAGACGGGTGCGCAGGTGCATCGCGTCGACGTCGGTCAGCGCCTGCTGAACAATGGCGTCGTCGGCCGCGGACCACGGTTGCAGCGCCGACAGCCAAGGCGTACGCCCCAGCGCCACCGCATCGAACACGCGAATGCCGTCGTCGGTGTCGGCCTGTTGCTCGACCACCGCAAGCTTTTGCGCAATGCTGCGCCGGGCCATTTTGCCCAGGTGCTGACCTTCGAGCAGCACCTCGCCAGCGCTCGGTTCACGCAGCCCGGCCAGCAGTTTGAGCAGGGTGGATTTGCCGGATCCATTCGGTCCGACGATGCCGAGGGTTTCGCCGCGCTGAACTTCAAGGCTGACACCGCTGAGCAACTCGGCGCCGCGCACTCTGAAGCTCAGACCAGAACAACTCAAAACACTATTCATCGAGCGGACCTGCGGCCTACCAGAATCAAGGCAAACACCGGCGCGCCGACCAGCGCGGTAATCACCCCGACCGGAATCACCTGGCCCTTGATCAACGTGCGCGACAGCACATCAGCGGCAATCAGAAACACTGCGCCGCCCAACGCACTGGCCGGCAACAAGCGCGCATGCCCGGTGCCGAGCAACAGCCGCGCGGCGTGGGGAATCACCAACCCGACAAAACCGATCGAACCGACAATCGACACCATCACCGCCGTCACCAGTGCCGCGCAGCCAATCAGCAGAATCTGCACACGTCGCACCGGAATGCCGAGGGATGCCGCCGAATCCGCACCAAAGGTAAACGCATCCAGCGCCCGCCGATGCCACAGACACACAACCAACCCCAACACGGCCACCGGCACCGCCAGCCACACCGAAGGCCAGCGCACGCCGCCGAGATTGCCCAACAGCCAGAACATGATGCCGCGCGCCTGTTCAGAGCTGGCCGAGCGGGTGATCAAAAACGCCGTGAGCGCGTTGAACAGCTGCGAGCCGGCGATCCCGGCAAGAATGATCTGCCCGGTGCCGCTGGCCGAACCGCTGACTCGCGCCAGCACAATCACCAGCACGAACGCCGTGACTGCGCCGGCAAATGCACCGACTGACAGCGAGATGATCCCGGCGCCGACACCGAGTAACGCCACCATCACCGCCCCGGTCGAGGCGCCGGCAGAAATCCCCAGCAGATAGGGATCGGCCAGCGGGTTGCGCAACAGCGACTGCAAGATCACTCCGCACGTCGCCAGACCGGCACCGCACGCCGCTGCGACCAGTGCGCGGGTCAGGCGATAGTTCCAGACGATACCTTCGTCGATAGGATCCAGCGCGTACCCGGCGCCCCACAATTTGTTCGCCAGCACTTGTACGACCACGCCCGGTTCAATCGAGGTTTCGCCGATGGCCACGCCAGCGACCACTGCAATCAACAGTGTGGCCAAGGCCAGCAGCGTACGGATCAGACTGGCACTCATTGCGACAGGTCATTGCCGTTGATGGCCGTGGCCAATTGCTCGATGCCATCGAACATGCGCAGGCTCGCCTGCATGGCCATGGCGTCAAGAATGATGATGCGGTTGTGCTTCACCGCGTCCATGTTGCGCGTCACCGGGTCAGTGCGCAGGAAGGCGAGTTTCTTTTCATAGTCGTCGGCGGGGAAGCGTCGACGGTCCATGCGCGCGATGACGAGAAAGGTTGGATTAGCCTTGGCGATGGTTTCCCAGCCGACCGTTGGCCACTCTTCATCGGACTCCACCACGTTACGCACGCCGAGGGTGCTGAGCATGAAATCGGGAACGCCTTTGTGCCCGGCCACGAACGGCTCGATGTCCATTTGTGCGCTGGAAAACCAGACCAGCGCGCTGGCATCCTTCAGCTGTTTGCCTTGGGCTGTGGCAATCGATTTGGCGAGGCTGGCTTTGAGCTCGTCGTTGAGCTGCTGGCCACGCTCCTGAACATCGAAGATCTGCGCCAGTTGGCTCACGCTTTTGTAAATCGTCTCGATGCGAAACGGCGCCAGTCGCGTGCCATCGGCGCCGACGAGGTTGTCCTTGGCTTCGCAATCGGAAGGCAGCAGGTAGGTCGGAATCTTCAGTTCATGAAATTGCTCGCGAGTGCCGACCGCGCCTTGCGGGCCGACCATCCATTCCAGCTCCACGGCGACCAGTTCCGGGCGCTTGCCGATCACCGATTCGAAACTTGGCTCGTTGTCAGCCAAACGCTCGATCTTGTCGTCCTGGGCTTTGTATTTGGCCAGCACATTGTTGAACCACAACGAGGTGCCGACGACTTTGTCGCCCAGGCCCATGGCGTAGAGCATTTCCGTGCCGGCCTGGCCGATGGTCACGGTGCGCGTCGGTGCGTGCTGGAAGGTCAGGGTGCTGCCGCAGTTTTCGACCGTCAGCGGATAGACCGTCGGTGCCGCATGCGCCATGGCGCCAAAGCTCAGGCCGGTGATCAGGGTGGCAACGCGGGGCAGCAGCATGGGGCAGTCTCCAGGGGAACCGTACGGGAGCGGGAGAGTACGGATTGGAAACACACCATCGAACGCAGTCAGGAAAACAGCGCAAGGCCGGGCAGCCAACGAAGACGCGCACGGCACGATGTCCTTCCCGGACACCCCGCCGGTTAGTAATCACTGTGCCGGCAGGTCTCCTGACTGATGCGTCATCGCCTGGCTCCGGCCTTCCCGGGATTCACCCAGTGGCAGTCGTGGAGCAGGCTCGGCATCTACAGTTGCGGGGGCAGTTCCGATCAGTGCTGAGCAAGCACCTCGGATTCCCTGTTAGTCCCGTTCGGGAACCGGCGGCGGCATGGTAGTCGATCGAGCCGCTGAAGGGGAGACGAATCTGCCGTGACGAGGATTAGTGCTGGCTCATCAAACCGTGCAACACGCCTAAACGCAGGCCCGGTTCGGAGGGCAGCATTTGCGCGATGCCGAACACCTTGAACGCCGCCAGCATCAACACCAGACCGCCGGGCAGAATGCTTTGACGATGCGGTTGCAGCCCGGCCAGTTTCAGTTGCTGGACGTTGTTCACCTTCAGCAGAAGCAACGACAGGCGCAGCAGTCCGCCGTAGGTGATGCCGTCCTGACCGTAGTCGTTGAGGCGATTGGCCTTGAGCACTTTGGCCAGCATGCGCGCGGTGCCGGACGAACCGATGGTTTGCTGCCAGCCCTGAGCGCGATAGCGTCGGGCAACCTTTTCAAACTGCAGGATGGCGAAGCGTTCGGCCTCCTGTAGCGCACCGGCGGACACGTCACCGCCGCGAAAGAAGCGCGTGCTCAAGGTGCCGCTGCCAATGGCGATGCTTTCGGTGAGCAATGGTTGTGAGCCTTGGCCGAGGATCAGCTCGGTGGAGCCGCCGCCGATGTCGACCACCAGGCGCAGGTCTACGGCGCTCGGCAAGGCGTGGGTCACGCCGGCGTAGACCAGTCGCGCCTCTTCATGGCCGCAAATGACGTCGATGGGAAAGCCCAGATGCCGCTCGGCACTGGCCAGAAACAGTTGCGCATTGTCGGCCTCGCGCACTGCGCTGGTCGCCACCGCGCGAACCCGGCCGGCCTCGAAACCGCGCAGCTTCTTGCCGAACCGCGCCAATGCCTGCCAGCCGCGATCCAGTGCCAACGCATCCAGCGCACCACCATCAAAACCTTCGGCGAGACGCACGGGTTCACGCAGGGTTTTCACTTCCTGAATCTGCAAGCCCTTTCGACTGCGCACTGACTGGCCGATCATCAGGCGAAAGGCGTTCGAACCCAGGTCGATGGCGGCAAACAGCGAGGCGTCGTCTTTCATGGGAATCCTTGCAATGCATCCGTCGCGAGGCTCAAGACGGTTTGCGAGGATTCTGCCGTGATCTTGATGACATCCTGATGACGGGGTGGGGGCGGTTCAATGAATTTGGTGCTGTCATGACACTGTCATTATCCGGCGTCTATGCTGAGGCCAATACATCGCGTGTTCTTAAAGTTTTTGCTGCCAGTTTTGGCAGCTTTTTTTTTGCCTGCGATTTGGCTGTTGATCGTCCCCACGCTCCGCGTGGGAATGCCTGTTGGGACGCTCCGCGTCCAGTGACGCGGAGCGTCACGGGCTGCATTCCTACGCGGAGCGTGGGAACGATCAGCCTGTGTGTTTGCAATTTTGGTGGGGGCTTGGCTAATATACGATCCATATACACATCGTATCGGATTCATATATGGGCATCGTAAAGATTTCAGAGGACATGCACGAGAACCTGCGTATCTCCAGCAACGCCCTCAGCCGCTCGATCAACGCGCAGGCCGAGCACTGGATGCGCATCGGCATGCTCGCCGAACTGCACCCCAACCTCGACCACAGCGCCATTTGCCGCTTGCTGATCCGCGCCGAACAGAACGGCGGGCTGGATCTGCAACAACTGACTCAGGAAGCCGTCAGCGCATGAGAAACCAGATCAAGATCAACACCCCGGCCGACATCGCCCAATCGCGTGCTGCCGGCAAACTCGCCGCTGAAGTGCTGGCGATGCTGGTGCCGCATGTGAAGGCGGGCGTCACCACTGACCAACTCGATCAGCTGTGCAACGACTACATCGTCAACGTGCAGAAGGCGGTGCCGGCCAACGTCGGTTATCACGGTTTTCCGAAAACCGTGTGCGCCTCGGTCAACGATGTGGTGTGTCATGGCATCCCATCGGGGACGCCGTTGAAGGATGGTGACATCGTCAACCTCGACATCGCGGTGATCAAGGATGGCTGGTTCGGCGACACCAGTCGCATGTACGTGGTCGGTGAGGCGACGCCTGAAGCGCAGCACCTGATCAAGACCACTTATGACGCGATGTGCGCGGGTATTCGTGTGGTGAAACCAGGTGCGACGCTGGGTGATATCGGCCATGCGATCCAGACGCTGGCGGAGAAAGAAGGCTTCAGCGTGGTGCGCGAGTATTGCGGGCACGGGATTGGCAAGGTTTATCACGATGAGCCGCAGATTCTGCATTACGGCTTTCCCAATCAGGGCATGAAGCTCAAGGCCGGGATGATTTTTACCGTGGAGCCGATGCTCAATGCCGGCAAGCGCCATGTGAAAAACATGCCGGATGGCTGGACGGTGCTGACCAAGGATGGCTCGTTGTCAGCGCAGTGGGAGCATATGGTGGCGGTGACGGAGACGGGCTTCGAAATCCTCACGGCGTGGCCGGACGAAATCGAAGGCTACCGCGCTATTGTCTGATACCGCGTCGACTGTTTCCCTCACCCTAGCCCTCTCCCAGAGGGAGAGGGGACTGACCGGGTTGTTTTGGCGTTATACATCGACTTGAAAGTCCTGAGTCGAACTCAGGTCCTGAAAAGCCCCCGATCGGCTCCCTTTCCCCCTCGCCCCCCTGGGGGAGAGGGCTGGGGTGAGGGGGTAGATATCACAGACAACACGCTATCAGTGAGAACCGGCAGCTTTGTTGAGGTCGCTTTCGGTCCATTCGGTGTAGACGCAGGCATCAGCGGTGGCCCAGCGCACTTGCACCGGATCGCCAGCCTTGAGCGGCATGCCGGCGGCGGACAATGCTTTCACTGTCATTGATGTGCCGCCCGAGGTGACCACGCTGCAAGTCTGGCTCTCACCCAGAAATAGCACTTCCACAACCTTCGCTGAAACCTCATTCCAACCCGACGGCAACGGTTCGCTAATCGCCTGCGCCACGCTCAACGCCAGTGCCTTTTCCGGCCGCACCATCAGCAACACATCCTGATCGGTGTGCAAACCAGCGGTCAGTCGAATCGACAATGACTGTCCTTCAAACGAAGCCGCCGCATTGCCCTGCGCCTTGAGCTTGAGGAAGTTCGAATTGCCCAGAAACGACGCGACAAACGCATTCGGCGGATTCTGATACAGGTCATAACCGCTACCCAGACCAACAATCTTGCCGTGACTGAAAATCGCAATGCGTTGCGACAAGCGCATGGCTTCTTCCTGGTCGTGGGTCACGTAAACGATGGTGATGCCCAGACGACGGTGCAATTGGCGCAACTCATCCTGCAGATCTTCACGCAGCTTTTTATCCAGCGCTCCGAGTGGTTCGTCCATCAGCAGAATGCGTGGCTCATAGACCAAGGCACGGGCGATGGCGACTCGTTGCTGCTGGCCGCCAGACAATTGCGAAGGGCGGCGATGGGCGAACTGCTCAAGCTGCACCAGTTTCAACATCGCATCGACGCGCTTGTCGCGCTCAGCCGCCGCGAGTTTGCGAATCGCCAAAGGAAACGCAATGTTGTCGCGCACCGACAAATGCGGGAACAGCGAATAGCGTTGAAACACCATGCCGATGTCACGCTTGTGCGGCGGCACATTGACCAGCGACTGACCGTTGACGAGAATCTCGCCGCTGCTCGGCGTTTCAAATCCGGCGAGCATCGACAACGTCGTGCTTTTGCCTGAGCCGCTGGAGCCGAGGAAGGTCAGGAACTCGCCGTCCTTGATGTCCAGCGAGATGTTGTCGACGGCGGCAAAATCGCCGTAGTGCTTGTTCAGGTTGCGCAGGCTGACCAGGGGTTTGTCGTTCTGCTGGGATGCGTCTTTGATCACGGCACTCATGTCGTACTCCTGGGCGCTCAGGCGCTGATTTCGTTGCGCCGGCGCAGAGCGGCGGCGATGACCATGACCAACACCGACAAGCCGATCAGCAGCGTCGAAGCGACGGCGATCACTGGCGTCAGGTCCTGGCGCAAGGTGGTCCACATTTTCACGGGAAGGGTTTGCAAGGTCGGGCTGGCCATCATCACGCTGAGCACCACTTCGTCCCACGAAACGAGGAAAGCAAAGAGGGCGCCGGCGACCATGCCCGGACGAATCGCCGGGAAGGTCACCTTGAACACCGCTTGCAGGCGTGAAGCACCGCAGATCACCGCCGCGTCTTCAATAGACTGATCGAACAGCTTCAGCGAGTTGATGATCGAGATGATGGTGAACGGCAACGCGACAATCACATGGCTGACCACGAAGGCGAACATGGTCCCGGTGTAACCGAGCTTGAGGAACAGCGCGTACACCGCCACAGCAATGATCACCAGCGGCACGATCATCGGCAGGGTGAACAGGCCGTAGAGCATTTCCCGGCCGGGAAAACGTCCGCGCACCAGCGCAAATGCAGTCGGCAGACCGAGGGCCACGGCGCAGATCGTGGTCAGCACAGCAACCTTGAGGCTGGCCGCGGCGGCGTTCATCCAGTCGGGGTTGGAGAAGAACTGGCCGTACCATTTCAGCGTCCAGCCCGGCGGCGGGAATACCAGCCACTGCGAGGAGCCGAACGACAGCAGCACGATGAACACGATCGGCAACAGCAGGAACAGACCGATCAGCCCGGTGGTTGCATACAAGCCGAAGCGCATGCGTCGGCTCATCGCATTGGGGGTCAGGAGCATGTCGGCTTACCTCGCGTTACTGGCGCCAACCGGGGATTCCGGCTGAAGCTTCAGGTAGAAGTAGAACAGCACCAAAGTGATCGCGATCAGCAACGCGGCGCCGGCACTGGCCAGGCCCCAGTTGAGGAACGATTGCACCTGCTGAATGATGAACTCCGGCAGCATCATGTTCTGCGCACCGCCGAGCAGCGCCGGGGTGACGTAGTAACCGAGCGACATGACGAACACCATCAAGCCACCGGAGGCCAGACCCGGCCGGCACAGCGGCAGGAACACCCGGAAGAAGTTGCTCCACGGACTGGCGCCGCAGATCGAGCCGGCCTGCAGGATCATCGGGTCGATGGCCTGCATGGTTGCCTGCAACGGCAGGACGATGAACGGGATCATGATGTAGCTCATGCCGATCACCACGCCGGTGAGGTTGTGCACCATTTCCAGCGGCTGATCGATGATGCCCATCGCCATCAAGGCTTTGTTGATCACGCCGGACGCTTGCAGCAGCACCAGCCACGAATAGGTGCGGGCGAGCAGGCTGGTCCACATCGACAGCAGCACGATGTTGAGAATCCAGCGACCCCAGCCACGCGGCACCAGGGTGATCGCCCAAGCCAGCGGAAAGCCCAGCAGCAAGCTGAACAGCGTCACCAGCCCGGCCACCGAAAAGGTGTTGAGCAGCACCCGGGCATACGCCGAGTTGGCGAACAGTTGCTCATAGTTGCCAAGACCTGGCGTCGGTTCGAGCACGCCGCGCAACAGCAGGCCAATCAACGGCGCGAGAAAGAACAGGCCGATGAACAGCAGCGCTGGGGCGAGGTTGCCGGCGCCGCGCCAGCGTTGTCTGAGGGACGGGGCTTGCTGCATCGCAACCGCCTGTGTTCCGTGGGCCGAGCCGGCAGCGCCGTTGGCGCTCCCGGTGGCAGTGGAGGGACGGGACGCGGTGGCCGCCATTTTCATTTGACCAGCCATTCGTTCCACCGTGTCGCGATGGCCTGGCCGTTTTTGGCCCAGTACGCGAAATCAAGAGTGATCTGATCCTTAGCGTAGGCAGTCGGCAGGTTGGGGGCCAGCGTCGAATCCAGACGCTCCACACTGTCGAGGTTGACCGGGGCGTAGGCGGTCAGGTTGGAGAAGTCGGCCTGGCCTTTGGCGCTGCTGGCGCTGGCCAGAAACTTCATCGCCGCGTCCTTGTTTTTCGAGCCCTTGGGGATGACCAGAATGTCGGCCATGACCAGGTTCTGTTTCCAGCTCACGCCGACCGGGGCGCCGTCTTCTTGCAGGGCGTGAATGCGACCGTTCCAGAACTGGCCCATGCTCGCTTCACCGGACGCCAGCAGTTGCTGCGACTGCGCGCCGCCGCCCCACCAGACGATGTCTTTCTTGATGGTGTCGAGTTTTTTGAAAGCACGATCCAGATCCAGCGGGTAGAGCTTGTCAGCCGCTACGCCATCGGCCAGCAGCGCCAGTTCGAGCACGCCAGGGCTTGGCCATTTATACAGGGCGCGTTTGCCGGGGTAGGTCTTGGTGTCGAACAGCGCGCTCCAGTCCTGCGGCTTGTTGGCGCCGAGTTTGCCCTCGTTGTAGCCGAGGACGAAGGAGAAGAAGAACGAGCCGACGCCGTGATCGCTGACGAAACGCGGGTCGATCTTGTCGCGCTGAATCACTTTGAAATCGAGGGGTTCGAGCAGGCCTTCAGCCGCGGCGCGCAGGGCGAAGTCGGCTTCGACATCGACCACGTCCCACTGCACGTTGCCGCTCTCGACCATGGCTTTGAGTTTGCCGTAGTCGGTCGGGCCATCCTGCACGACGGTGATGCCGCTGGCCTTGCTGAACGGATCGGCCCAGGCCTGTTTCTGCGCATCCTGGGTGCTTCCGCCCCAGCTGACGAAATTCACGCTTTCGGCAGCCATTGCAGCCTGGCCGGTGACGCTGAGCAGTCCCGCAAAAAAGATCGCGGTTGCAGCTTTGTTCAACACCATGTTCACGCCCTCATTGTTGTGTTTTTGAGCGGGCTTGCGTTGTTGCCCGCCTATCGGGAGCAGTAGATGGACGTTCGTTGGAGCGTCCGGTCTATGGAATATCATATTATGGTATTCCAAGCTTTGTGCAAGCACTTTGCCTTACCGGTTATCTGGCCGGGCGGTTATTTGATGCGTTCGGCTTGGATGTTTTTTGTGAATGTTAGATCCAGCCCCTCACCCCAGCCCTCTCCCTTCGGGAGAGGGGGCCGATCGGAGGCTGTTCAAAACCTGAGTTCGGCTCGGTATCTCAGGTCGGTGTATAGCGACTAAACAACTCGGTAGGCTCCCTCTCCCTCCGGAAGAGGGCTGGGGTGAGGGCAGCTTTATTCAGTGAACGGAATACTCTCGACCACCTCCAGGTCATACCCGGTCAGGCCAGCGTATTTCAGAGGAGGGCCCAGGTGACGCAGCTTGCCAACCCCCAGATTCTGCAGAATCTGCGCCCCAGTCCCGACCTCCGAATAAATCCGCGATTGCGAACGGCTGAACTGCCGCGGCGGCTGGGTCAGTTGCGGCACCCGCTCCAGCAACGCCTGCGACGACTCATGATTGGCCAACACCACAACAACCCCATGTCCCTCAGCCGCAACCCGTTGCAGTGCCGCCCACAGCGTCCAGTTGGTCGGCCCGCTATATTCCGCGCCAACCAGATCCCGCAGCGGATCAATCACATGCACACGCACCAGCGTCGGCTCTTCGCGGCGCAGATCGCCCATGACCATCGCCATGTGCACGCCGCCCTCGATGCGATCCTCAAACGTGATCAAACGGAACGTGCCATGCACCGTCGGCAGCTCGCGTTCGCCAATCCGTTCGATGGTGTGTTCGGTGCTCAGGCGGTAGTGGATCAGATCGGCGATGGTGCCGATCTTGATCCCGTGCTTGCGCGCGAACACTTCCAGATCTGGCCGACGGGCCATGGTGCCGTCGTCGTTCATCACCTCGACAATCACCGAGGCCGGAGTGAAACCGGCCAAACGCGCCAGATCGCAACCCGCTTCTGTGTGACCCGCGCGAGTCAGCACGCCACCTTCCTTGGCGCGCAACGGGAAGATATGGCCGGGCTGCACCAGATCTTCAGCGCGAGCATTCGGCGCGACGGCGGCGGCAACCGTGCAGGCGCGATCCGCCGCGGAGATGCCGGTGGTCACGCCAACCGCCGCTTCGATCGACACGGTAAACGCGGTGCTGAACACGCTGCCATTGGCCGGCACCATTTGCTCCAGACCCAAACGCTGGCAATGTTCGTCGGTCAGGGTCAGGCAGATCAGCCCGCGCGCTTCACGGGCCATGAAGCTGATGGCCTCGGGCGTGCAGCGGTCGGCGGCCAGCAGCAGGTCACCTTCGTTTTCGCGGTCTTCGTCATCGACCAGCAAGACCATTTTGCCGAGACGATAATCTTCGATGATTTCTTCGATGCTGTTGAAGGCCATGCTGGACTCTCAGGGTTCGTTGGAAATATATTGGTATACCATAATACAAAATTAACAAAAGAGGTCACTATGAAGGCGTACTGGATAGCTCATGTGGATATAGCCGATGCCGATCACTACAGCCAATACACCCAGCGCGCGCCGGCAGCCTTCGCCGCGTACGGCGCGAAGTTTCTGGCAAGAGGCGGGCGCAGCGAGGCGATGGAAGGACGCAAGACGCCGCAGCGCAGCGTGGTGATCGAGTTTGAGAGTTACGAAAAAGCCGTGGCGTGCTACCACTCGGCGGCGTACCAAGAGGCGAAAAGTTATCGCGAAGAATGGGCGAGGGCGGAGATCATCATCGTTGAAGGCATCGCCCCACTCTGAAACCTACGGTATTGATCGTTCCCACGCTCCGCGTGGGAATGCCTCTTCGGACGCTCCGCGTTCGGCTTTGAAAGGGACGCGGAGCGTCCCGGGCTGCATTCCCACGCGGAGCGTGGGAACGATCAGATGGGGCACCGGCAAGGGGGGATGAGATCAGCGGATGAAGTGGATCTTGCCGCTGTCGTCATTGCCCATGTAAATCCCGTACACCCCAGCCTGGCGCTCTTCGATATAGCGCTCAAGAATCTGCCGGATCGCCGGGTAATAGATCTGTTCCCACGGAATCTCTTCAGGCGCGAAGAATTTGTAATCCATGGTTTCGGGGCCGTACTGCCCGGTGATCTCCAGTGCGATCGCACGGAAGATGATGTACACCTCGCTGATCTTCGGCACGCTGAAAATCGAGTACGGCGAGACGATTTCCGCGCGTACACCGCTTTCTTCCCAGACTTCGCGGATGGCCGCTTGCTCAGTGGTCTCGCCGCTTTCCATGAAACCGGCCGGCAGCGTCCAGGTGCCCGGGCGCGGTGGGATCGCGCGTTGGCACAACAGGTATTTGCCGTCCTGCTCGATGATGCAGCCGGCGATGATCTTCGGATTGACGTAGTGGATGTAGCCGCAGCCGCGACACATCAGGCGCTCGTGCGTATCGCCCGCCGGTATCTGCTGACCGAGGTCAGGGCCACCGCATTTCGGGCAATAGCTCGGGCTGAACATATCAGTGACCTATACGGGGTTCTTTCAAGGCGATCGGCAGGGTGATTGGCGGGGTAGCCCCGGTCTCTTCCTGTTTGCGCTTGAGATAGTCGAGCGCCACGGCAGCAGCGGCGCGAACGTGATCAACACAGGCCTGATGCGCCGCCAGCGGATCGCCGCTTTTGATCGCCTCGACCATTTTTTCCATTTCGTGGTTACTCGCGCCACGACGGTTTTCCTGGGAAACCGAGGTCGCGCGCAGGTAGCTGATGCGCGCCTGCAACTGACGCAACTGAGTCGCCGCGACATGGTTGCCCGAGCCTTCGAGCAGCACATCGTAGAAGCCCTGCACCGAGTCGATCACCTGCTGCAATTCGCCGTCCTTCAACGCCTTGCGGTTGTCGTCGAGGGCCTTTTCCAGGGCTTTGATGTCCTTGGCCTTGGCGCGCAGGGTGAACAGCTGGACGATGAGACCTTCCAGTACACAACGCAATTCGTAGATATCGACGGCATCGGCGAGGGTGATGATCGCTACGCGCGGGCCTTTGGCATCGGCGAACTCGACCAGGCCTTCGGATTCCAGGTGACGCAAGGCCTCGCGCACGGAGGTGCGGCTGACGCCAAGGCGATCACACAGATCGCGCTCGACCAGACGATCGCCGGGCATGAGCTGGAAATTCATGATCGCGCTACGCAGTTTATCCAGCACGATTTCGCGCAGGGTAACGGGGTTGCGATTGACCTTGAAGCTGTCGTCGAGTGGCTGGCGTTTCATGGGGTCCGCTCTTTAAGTTGGCTGTCCATGCCAGACGGGCATCTAAACAGCCGAGGGGTTGACTGAGGCTTCGGCGTCGGCTTCGGCAAAGGCTTCACGGGCCAGCCGGAAACTGTCCACGGCTGCCGGAACGCCGCAATAAATGCCGACCTGAAGCAGAATTTCGCGTATTTGCTCACGACTCAGGCCGTTACGCAAGGCGCCGCGCACATGCAGCTTGAGTTCATGCGGACGGTTGAGCGCCGAGATCATCGCCAGGTTGATCATGCTGCGCTCTTTGAGCGACAACCCCTCGCGCCCCCAGACATGGCCCCAGCAGTATTCGGTGACCATTTCCTGGAGTGGGCGGGTGAAGTCGTCGGCGTTGTCGATTGAACGCTGCACATAGGCTTCGCCGAGCACCTGAGTGCGGATTTTCAGGCCTTTTTCGTACTTTTCGTTACTCATCATTCCTCCTGTGACCACAAATCCCTTGTAGGAGTGAGCCTGCTCGCGATAGCGGACTGACATTCAACATGGATGTCGACTGATCCACCGCTATCGCGAGCAGGCTCACTCCTACAGGGTTTTGTGTGAATCCGTCAGGCCAGGGTTGGCAGGGGGCCGAGCTTGCCTTTGTGGTAGATCATCGGTGTCACCGGTTGCGCCGGCAGGATCAGGTTCTTCACCGCGCCAACGATGATCGCGTGATCGCCACCATCGTATTCCCGCCACAACTCGCACTCGATGATCGCCGTGGCCTTGGCCAGAATCGGGTTACCCAATTCGCTTAAATGCCACTCGATGTCTTTGGCCTTGTCCTTGCCTTTACCGGCAAACGCATAGGCCTCAGCCGTCTGGTCAGCGGACAGCAAATGGATCGCGAATTTCTTGCTGTCACGCAACACCGGGTAGGTGTCGGAAGCATAGTTGGGGCAGAACAGCACCAGCGCCGGGTCAATCGACAGCGCACTGAAGGCACTGGCGGTGATGCCGACGATCCCGCCTTCGGGGTCAACGGTGGTGACCACCGTGACGCCGGACGGGAACGAGCTCATGACGTCTTTGTAAATGCCGGGTTCGATCATTTCGCAGGACTCCTAGCGCATCACAAACGGATCAGGCATTGGCGCCTGGGAAAGGTTGATCCACACCGTTTTCAGTTCGGTGTAGGCCAGCACCGAATCGATGCCGCTTTCGCGTCCATAGCCACTGTTCTTGAAACCGCCGATCGGCGCCATCGCCGAGACCGCGCGGTAGGTGTTGACCCAGATGATCCCGGAGCGAACATCGCGAGCGAGGCGGTGAGCACGACCCAGGTCGCGGGTCCAGATGCCCGCCGCAAGGCCGAACTGCGAGTCGTTGGCGATGGCCAGCGCCTCGGCCTCATCTTTGAAGCGAATCACCGACGCCACCGGGCCGAAGACTTCTTCCTGCATGATCTTCATCGAATTGCGGTCGCATTCGAACAGCGTCGGCTCGTAGAACCAGCCTTCGCCGAGACCGGTTGGGCGTTTGCCGCCGGTACGCAAACGCGCGCCTTCAGCGATGGCATCAGCGACCAGACCTTCGACCACCGACAGTTGCTGCGCGGTGGCCATCGGGCCCATTTCACTGTTGTCTTCCTGCGGATTACCGATGCGAATGCGCTGGGCGCGTTCGACCAGTCGATTGACGAACTCGTCGTAGATTTCGTCCTGCACCAACAGCCGTGAACCCGACACGCAACTCTGCCCGGACGCGGCATAGATCCCGGCGATCGCGCCGTTGATCGCGCTGTCCAGATCGGCGTCGGCGAAGATGATGTTCGGCGACTTGCCGCCCAGTTCCAGCGACAACTTGGCGAAGTTTTCGGCGCTGCTGCGTACCACATGCCGTGCCGTCGCCGCACCGCCAGTGAAGGCGATCTTGCGGATCAGCGGATGGCGGGTGAGGGCGGCGCCAGTGCTTGGGCCGTAACCGGTGACGACGTTGACCACGCCCGGCGGGATCCCGGCTTCGAGGGCCAGACGCGCCAGTTCAAGAATCGTTGCGGAAGCGTGCTCGGACGGCTTGATCACAATCGTGTTGCCGGCGGCGAGGGCCGGGGCGAGTTTGATCGCGGTCAGGTACAGCGGGCTGTTCCACGGAATGATCGCCGCGACTACGCCCATCGCCTCGTGCACGGTGTAGGCGAACAGATCCGGCTTGTCCAGCGGCAGGGTGCCGCCTTCGAGCTTGTCGGCTAGGCCTGCGGTGTAGTGGAAGAACTCCGGCAGATAACTGACCTGGCCACGGGTTTCGCGGATCAGCTTGCCGTTGTCGCGGCTTTCCAGCTGCGCCAGTTGTTCCTTGTTTTCCGCGATCAAGTCACCGAGACGACGCAGCAATTTGCCGCGCGCGGTGGCAGTCAGACCACGCCATGCCGGGCTGTCGAAAGCGCTCTGCGCGGACTGCACGGCGCGTTCGACATCGGCTTCGTCAGCGTCGGGCAGTTGCGCCCAGGCTTGTGCCGTGGCCGGGTTGAGGCTTTCGAAGGTCTTGCCGGAGAGGGCGTCTACCCATTCTCCGCCGATGCACATCTGGAAGCGTGCGAGTGTCATGCAACGATCCCCTTTATAGGGTTTTGTCGGGAGTGTGCGAATTGGAGAAATTCCAGCAGCGTCTGATTGACCAGACGCGGCGACTCTACGGGCATCATATGCCGTTGCTCGGGCAGCACAGCAACCTTCGCACCGGGGATGCGCCGGGCCAGTTGCTCGGCCATTTCCGGGGTTGAACCGGGGTCGAGTTCACCGGTGGCGATCAGCGTCGGCGCCTGAATGCTGCCCAGGTCGTCGGCGCGGTACATGTCTTGGGTGGCGAACAATTCATAAGTGGTCAGGTAACCCTGCGGATCATTATTGGCTAGGGTCTGGCGCAATGCGGCGATCTGCGCCGGATTGGCCGCCTGATATTCGCGACTGAACCAGCGTGACAACGCCGCTTCGGCATTGGCGTCCGGGCCATGTTCGGCGGCTTGCGCGGTGCGCGCGATGACGCCGGCACGCTGTTCTTCACTGCGGTTGAACACGCTGTTCAACACCACCAGGCTTTGCAGGCGCTCCGGGTAATGCAGGGCAAAGGCCCGCGCGACCAGACCGCCCATGGAGAAACCGATCACCGCTGCCTGCGGCAGATTGAGGTGATCGAGCAACTCCAGCAACTGATCGGCGTAGCCGAGCAGGGCGGTGCCGCTGGCCGGTCGCGGGCTGGCGCCATGACCGAGCATGTCGTAGGCGATCACCCGGTACTGGCTGGACAGGCCGACAATCTGCCCGCCCCACATTTCTTTGTTCAGGCCCACGCCGTGGATCAAAACCACGGGCTGGCCTTGGCCGGTCGCCAGGTAACTGGTGCCAGCCGGGGTGAGTTCAGCGGTGAGCCGAATCATGGAGCGCTCCTGCAGTGCCTTTTTATTGTGATTACTGGGCTTTTTCGGCGGCCAGTTCTTCCAGATCGATGTAGCGGTTGCCGATGCGCGGGTGCAGGCGACCACCGTCGGCGCAACCCAGCACCACAACGATTTCGTCGGCACGCGGCGCGTCTTCGATCTGCATTTCCAGAGTGATGTAGTGCGAACGCTGGCCTTCGTCGTCCTTGTGCATCATCGGGATCTGAATCGAGGTGCCCGGACCGCCGCGCTTGTTGGTGAAGCTCAGGTAGCTCTTGGCGTTGACGGCTTCGCGGTAGTGGTTGCCGAAGCGCAGGGTGTGGATCACGGCGGAGGCGTGTTCGATCTCGCCATCAGCGCCGACCACGGCCGCTTTACCGTAGGCCTCGATTTTTTCCGCACCGCCGATGATGCCGATCAGACGCTCGACCATCAGTGCGCCGAGGTCAGAGCAATTGGCGCGGATCTGCGGCTTGAGGTCTTCAATGAAACCGTTGCCCACCCATGGGTTTTTCATCACCACGGCGAGGCCGACCATGGTCACTGGCTTGTCAGTGGCTTTGCCGCCTTCGATAAAGGTTTCTTCGACATAGCTGACGATCTTGCGAATTTCGAAACTCATGAGCTGCTCCGTAGGGGGATTGAGAGTGTCTGTGCGTCTGATGGTATACCATAATACCAATCGTGCAAGTCCCCCGCGCAAGAATTGCGTCATACATCCGGCGAATGGCGCTGCATTCACTGGCAACCACAAATACCAAGACCACCCCTAACCCCTGTGGGAGCGAGCCTGCTCGCGAAAGCGGTGGGTCAGCCAATAAACTGGGTGACTGGTGCACCGCATTCGCGAGCAGGCTCGCTCCCACAATGGAAATCAGCGTCGGTAGAGGGCCGCTTTCGGTTAACAAAAGATAACGTGGCGCCGATTGTCAGACGTTTCGAAAGCCCGATAGGATGAGCCAGCTTCCGAAGTGGCTCTGGATTGCGGGTTTCAGGACTATGCTCCTGAGCAGCCATCAGCGGAGCACACTTGCGGCGCCCTTGAAGGTCAGATGGCCTAACAATAATAAATAGGGGAAGGTCTATGAGTCGTTGCCGCCCGCCGGCGTTACGCAACACCGCGTTGCTGGCCACAGCACTCTCTCTGCTGGGCTTTGCCACGTTGTCGGCACCTGTGATTGCCGCCGAGGCCCCGGCCGATGTGGTCTATGCCACCGAATCCGCCAAAGCCGCGAAAAGCCTGATTCTCGACGTCGTCCACGCCGGTGCGCGACTGGTCGCGGTCGGCGATCGCGGGCACATCCTTTATTCCGATGACCAGGGCAAAACCTGGAAACAGGCCAAGGTGCCGAGCCGGCAACTGCTGACGGCTGTGTATTTTGTCGACGACAAGCACGGCTGGGCGGTCGGTCACGACGCACAAATCCTCGCCAGCGCAGACGGCGGTCTGACCTGGACCAAACAATTCGAAGACCTCAAACGTGAATCGCCGCTGCTCGACGTCTGGTTCAAGGACGTCAACAGCGGTCTCGCCGTGGGCGCGTACGGCGCGTTGATGGAAACCACCGACGGCGGTAAAAACTGGCAAGACGTCAGCGACCGCCTCGACAACGAAGACCAGTTCCACCTCAACGCCATCGCGGCGGTGAAGGATGCCGGGCTGTTCATCGTCGGCGAGTCGGGCAGCATGTTTCGCTCCGCCGACGACGGCCAGACCTGGGAAAAACTCGAAGGCCCGTACGAAGGTTCGCTGTTCGGTGTGATCGGCACGGCGCAGCCGCAGACCCTGCTGGCGTACGGCTTGCGCGGCAATCTTTATCGCTCCACGGATTTCGGCAGCACCTGGGAGCAGGTCGAACTGAAAGCTGCACGTGGGGCGCTGGAGTTCGGCCTGTCAGGTGCGACCCTTCTTGAAGACGGCTCGATCGTGATCGTCGGTAACGGCGGCTCGGTGATCAGCAGCAGCGACAACGGCGAGACCTTCAGTGTGTTCAACCGTCCGGACCGCATTTCGCTGTCATCGGTCACTGCTGCCGGCGACGGCAACCTGATTCTGAGCGGGCAGGGCGGCGTTCACACCACACTGCCTAACGGTGCCGAGATCAATAACAAGAAGGCGGGGCTATGACTTCCTTGATCACTCCTCAGCAGGACAAGGCGACGTTTCTTGAACGCCTGATCTTCAACAACCGCCCGGCAGTGATCCTGATCTGTCTGGTGGTGAGCATTTTCCTGTTCTGGCAGGCCACGCTGATCCGGCCGTCGACCAGTTTCGAAAAAATGATCCCGCTCCAGCATCCGTTCATCGAGAAGATGATGGAGCACCGCAATGATCTGGCGAACCTCGGTAACACCGTGCGTATTTCGGTGGAAGCCAAGGACGGCGACATCTTCTCCAAGGAGTACATGGAGACCCTGCGGCAGATCAACGACGAGGTGTTCTACATCTCCGGCGTCGACCGCTCCGGCCTGAAGTCGCTGTGGAGTCCGAGCGTACGCTGGACCGAAGTGACCGAAGAGGGTTTTGCCGGCGGTGAAGTGATCCCGCAGAGCTACAACGGCTCGCAGGACAGCCTCGATCTGCTGCGCAACAACGTGCTCAAATCCGGCCAGGTCGGGCGTCTGGTGGCCAACGACTTCAAGTCGAGCATCGTCGACATTCCGCTGCTGGAGTCCTACCCGGACCCGGAAGACCAGGGCAAGTTGCTCGCGCTGGACTACCGCAAGTTCTCCCATGAGCTTGAAGACAAGATCCGCAACAAGTTCGAAGCGCAGAATCCCAACGTCAAAATCCACATCGTCGGTTTCGCCAAGAAGGTCGGTGACCTGATCGACGGTCTGGTGATGGTGGTGCTGTTCTTCGGCATCGCCTTCGTCATCACCCTGATCCTGCTGCTGTGGTTCACCAACTGCGTGCGCAGCACCATCGCCGTATTGAGTACGACGCTGGTGGCGGTGGTCTGGCAGCTCGGCTTGATGCACTTCTTCGGTTTCGGACTCGATCCGTATTCGATGCTGGTGCCGTTCCTGATCTTCGCCATCGGTATTTCCCACGGCGTGCAGAAGATCAACGGTATCGCCCTGCAATCCAGCGAGGCCGACAACGCCCTGACCGCAGCGCGGCGTACCTTCCGGCAACTGTTCCTGCCGGGGATGATCGCGATTCTCGCGGATGCGGTGGGTTTCATCACGCTGCTGATCATCGACATCGGCGTGATCCGTGAACTGGCGATTGGCGCGTCGATCGGCGTGGCAGTGATCGTGTTCACCAACCTGATTCTGCTGCCGGTGGCGATTTCCTATGTCGGCATCAGCAAGCGCGCGATTGCCCGGAGCAAGAAGGACGCCAACCGCGAGCATCCGTTCTGGCGCCTGCTGTCGAACTTCGCCAACCCGAAAGTCGCCCGCATCTCGGTGCTGCTGGCATTGATCGCCTTCGGTGGCGGCCTCTGGTACAGCCAGAACCTGAAAATCGGCGACCTCGACCAGGGCGCACCGGAACTGCGTCCGGACTCGCGCTACAACAAGGACAACAACTTCATCATCAGCAATTACTCCACCAGCTCTGACGTATTGGTGGTGATGGTCAAGACCAAGGCCGAAGGTTGTTCGCGTTATGAAGCCATGGCGCCGATCGACGAGTTGATGTGGAAGATGCAGAACACCGAGGGCGTGCAGTCGGCGATCTCGCTGGTGACCGTGTCCAAGCAGATGATCAAGGGCATGAACGAGGGCAACCTGAAATGGGAAACCCTGTCGCGCAACCCGGACGTGCTGAACAACTCGATTGCCCGCGCCGACGGTCTGTACAACAACAGTTGCTCGCTGGCGCCGGTGCTGGTGTTCCTCAACGATCACAAGGCTGAAACCCTTGATCGTGCGGTGCACGCGGTGCAGGAATTCGCCAAGGACAACAACAAGGACGGCCTGGAATTCATCCTCGCGGCCGGTAACGCCGGGATCGAAGCGGCTACCAACGAAGTCATCAAGCAGGCTGAGCTGACCATCCTGATTCTGGTGTACATCTGCGTGGCGGTGATGTGCATGATCACCTTCCGTTCGTGGGCGGCGACCCTGTGCATCGTCCTGCCGCTGGTGCTGACCTCGGTACTCGGCAACGCGCTGATGGCGTTCATGGGCATCGGCGTGAAGGTTGCGACCTTGCCGGTGGTGGCGTTGGGTGTGGGGATTGGTGTCGACTACGGCATCTACATCTACAGCCGTCTGGAAAGTTTCCTGCGTGCCGGGTTGCCGTTGCAGGAAGCCTATTACCAGACGCTGAAATCCACCGGTAAAGCGGTGCTGTTCACCGGCCTGTGCCTGGCAATTGGTGTGTGCACCTGGATCTTCTCGGCGATCAAGTTCCAGGCCGACATGGGCCTGATGCTGACCTTCATGCTGCTGTGGAACATGTTCGGTGCGCTGTGGCTGCTGCCGGCACTGGCGAAGTTCCTGATCAAGCCGGAGAAACTGGCGGGGCAGAAGGGGAACTCGTTGTTTGCCCACTGATCTGAAGGGCTGAAAAGACAAAGCCGCAACCTTAGGGGTGCGGCTTTTTTTGTGTTTTAAGATCAAGAGCCCCTCACCCTAACCCTCTCCCGGAGGGAGAGGGGACTGACCGAGGTGTGCGGCTTGATCCATCGACCTGAGATACCGAGTCGATTATGGATTCACAGCAAATCGTTCAAGTCGGCGTAAATCTCGAATATTCCCCAATCGGTCCCCTCTACCTCTGGGAGAGGGCTAGGGTGAGGGCAGAGGATCTCAAGCGTTAAGTGAGTTCAGCGCCAAGCACAACACTCAACGCACTACGCGCATCATCCAGCTGCACCAACGTCGCATGCCGAGCACCCAGGGCATCACGATTTTCAATGGCGGTCAAAATCGCCTTATGCCGTGGCAACGCCAATTCATGCAGATTCGGCCGCTGATTCGAATGCTTCAATGCCTCGGCAATCGCCACCGACAACATGTTGCACAGGTTCGCCAGCAAATCATTGTGCGTCGCATCGGCAATCCGGCTGTGGAAGTCCAGATCCGGCTGCAACAACGCTTCCGGCGTCGGCGCGGCTTCCATGCGCTGGTAAGCCTCACCGATCCCGGCAATTTCGGCATCGGTGGCATGCTGGGCGGCGAGGGCAGCAGCGGCCGGTTCGATAATGCTGCGCACACTGGTCAGCACATTGAAGAATTCATTCTGCGGGCTGCTTTGCATCAGCCAGTGCAGAACGTCCGGGTCGAGCATGTGCCATTCGCGGCGGGCCTTGACCACCGTGCCGACGCGTGGCTTCGAATACACCAGACCCTTGGCTACCAGTACTCGCGTGGCTTCGCGCAACACTGGCCGGCTGACCGCGTACTCCTCGCACAGCAGGGCTTCGGCGGGCAGTTTGTCGTCGGGCTTGAAGCGTCCGGAGACGATCTGCATGCCCAGTTCCTGGACGATGCGCGAGTGCATGCTTTTGCGGTCGGAGGGTTTGCGGTAATCCATGGGGAGTGGCGCGATCCTGAGCGATGGAGATGCCGCGCATCATAGCAGGCACCAGACAATCTTGAGGCGGGTAATGATCGTTCCCACGCTCTGCGTGGGAATGCTGCCCGGGACGCTCTGCGTCCCATTTCAGAGCTGGAACGCGGAGCGTCCCTTGAGGCATTCCCACGCGGAGCATGGGAACGATCGGTGGAGAAGGTCAGTGAGAGTGGCGGGGGACTTCCGCGCCTCGGCAACCGACCAGGAAGTCAAAGTCACAACCCTGATCCGCCTGCAGCACATGGTCGATGTACAGCTGACGATAACCGCCCACCAGCAACTGCTGCGGCGGCTGCAGATCCGCCATGCGTGCCGCCAGTTCGGCGTCCGAAATGTCCAGGTGCAAGCGTCCGGTGGCGCAGTCCAGCTCGATCCAGTCGCCTTCTTTCACCGTCGCCAAAGGCCCGCCAGCCGCGGCTTCCGGCGCCACGTGCAAAACCACCGTGCCGTACGCCGTGCCGCTCATCCGCGCATCAGAAATGCGCACCATGTCGGTCACGCCCTGCGCCAACAGTTTGGCCGGCAAGCCCATGTTGCCGACTTCAGCCATGCCCGGATAACCCTTCGGCCCGCAGTTCTTCATCACCAGAATCGAATCTTTATCGACATCCAGCTCCGGATCATTGATCCGCGCCTTGTACATATCGAAGTTTTCAAACACCACCGCACGACCGCGATGCTGCATCAGTTCCGGCGTTGCAGCGGAAGGCTTGAGCACCGCACCGAGTGGCGCCAGGTTGCCACGCAGCACACAGATGCCACCGTCAGCACGGATCGGATTGTCGAGCGTGCGGATCACCTCGTCTTCGCCATAGATCGGCGCGTCCTTGGTGTTCTCGCCGATCGACTTGCCGTTGACGGTCAACGCATTCGGGTTAGGAATCAGATTGGCCTCACCGAGACGACGCAACACCGCTGGCAAACCACCGGCGTAATAGAACTCTTCCATCAGGAAGCGCCCCGACGGTTGCAGGTCGACGATGGTCGGCATGCCGCGCCCGATACGGGTCCAGTCGTCCAGATCCAGCTCGACGCCAATGCGCCCGGCGATGGCTTTCAAGTGAATCACCGCGTTGGTCGAGCCGCCGATCGCGGCGTTGACCCGGATGGCGTTTTCGAAAGCTTCCTTGGTCAGAATCTTCGACAGTTTCAAATCTTCGCGAACCATCTCCACCGCCCGCATGCCGGACATGTGCGCCAGCACATAACGCCGCGCATCCACGGCCGGAATCGCCGCGTTGTGCGGCAGCGAAGTGCCGAGTGCTTCAGCCATGCAGGCCATCGTCGACGCCGTGCCCATGGTGTTGCAGGTGCCCGCCGAGCGCGACATGCCGCCCTCGGCTGCAAGGAAATCGTCGATGGTGATGGTGCCAGCCTTGACCTGTTCGCTGAGCTGCCAGACCACCGTGCCGGAACCAATGTCCTTGCCCTTGTGCTTGCCGTTCAACATCGGCCCGCCGGTGACAACAATCGCCGGCACGTCGCAACTCGCCGCGCCCATCAGCAGCGCCGGGGTGGTTTTGTCGCAACCGGTCAGCAGCACCACGCCGTCGATCGGGTTGCCGCGAATCGCTTCCTCAACGTCCATGCTCGCCAGGTTACGGGTGAGCATGGCGGTCGGGCGCAGGTTCGATTCGCCGTTGGAGAACACCGGGAATTCCACTGGGAAGCCACCGGCCTCGATCACCCCGCGTTTGACGTGCTCCGCGATCTGGCGGAAGTGCGCGTTGCACGGGGTCAATTCCGACCAGGTATTGCAGATGCCGATGATCGGCTTGCCATGGAACTGGTGGTCGGCGATGCCCTGATTCTTCATCCAGCTGCGGTACATGAAGCCGTTCTTGTCGGCCGTGCCAAACCATTGGGCGGAGCGCAGGGTGGGTTTCTTATCAGACATGATCGATTCTCTTATTGTATGACTATAGTGTTCCAACTACGGCTTAATCTAAGCGCAAAATCCTAGGTTTGGAAGTGTTGTTGGTAAATTAGTATTACTATATAGTCGTTTTCGACGGAGGGATGGCCCTGACGGTTTTCCGTGAGAGGCGTCCCCCGAGGTTCTATAAAAACAACAATCGGAGACCGATCTCATGAGCCAGGAACTGCGGCTGATACGGCGCATTACGCTGAAACTGATTCCCTTCCTGATCCTGCTGTACCTGATCGCCTATGTGGATCGCTCCGCCGTCGGCTTCGCCAAGCTGCACATGGGCGCCGACATTGGCATTGGCGATGCGGCTTACGGCCTCGGCGCCGGGCTGTTCTTCATTGGCTACTTCCTCTTCGAAATTCCCAGCAACCTGATGCTCGAACGCTTCGGCGCACGACGCTGGTTCGCGCGGATCATGATCACCTGGGGCGCCATCACTATCGGCATGGCCTTCGTCCAGGGCCCGCACAGTTTCTACGTGATGCGCTTTCTGCTCGGCGCGGCCGAGGCGGGGTTCTTCCCCGGTGTTCTCTACTACATCACTCAATGGTTCCCGGTGCGCCATCGCGGCAAGATCCTCGGGCTGTTCATCCTCTCGCAACCGATCGCAATGATGATCACCGGCCCGGTGTCTGGCGGTTTGCTTGGCATGGACGGCGTCCTTGGCCTGCATGGCTGGCAGTGGCTGTTCATCGTCATCGGTACTCCGGCGATCCTGCTCACCTGGCCGGTGTTGCGCTGGTTGCCGGATGGCCCGCAGCAAGTGAAGTGGATGGATCAGGCAGAGAAAAACTGGCTGACCGGCGAGCTGAAAAAGGATTTGCAGGAATACGGCCAGACTCGCCACGGCAATCCGCTGCATGCGCTGAAAGACAAACGTGTGTTGTTGCTGGCGCTGTTCTATCTGCCGGTGACGTTGAGCATTTATGGCTTGGGTTTGTGGTTGCCGACATTGATCAAACAGTTTGGCGGCAGTGATCTGGTCACCGGTTTCGTCTCGTCGGTGCCGTACATCTTCGGGATCATCGGCTTGCTCATCATCCCGCGCAGTTCCGATCGTTTGAATGATCGTTACGGGCATCTGGCTGTTCTGTATGTGCTGGGCGCGATTGGCTTGTTCCTCAGTGCGTGGCTGTCGTTGCCGGTGGCGCAACTGGCGGCGCTGTGTCTGGTGGCGTTTGCGCTGTTTTCCTGTACGGCGGTGTTCTGGACCTTGCCGGGGCGGTTCTTTGCTGGTGCGAGTGCGGCGGCGGGGATTGCCTTGATCAACTCGGTAGGGAATCTCGGCGGGTACATCGGGCCGTTCGTGATTGGTGCGTTGAAGGAGTACACCGGCAATTTGGCTTCGGGATTGTATTTCCTCTCTGGAGTGATGGTGTTTGGCTTGATCCTGACGGGCGTTGTCTACCGTGTGCTGGAACGCAAACATGTCCTGCCGGTTGACCAATTTGCCGCCAGTGCCCGAGGCGCTACCCGCACCTGAATTTTTAAAGCAACGCAAATCCCTTGTGGGAGCGAGCCTGCTCGCGAAGAGGCCGGCACATTCAACATTTGAGGTGACTGACACACCGCTTTCGCGAGCAGGCTCGCTCCCACAGGGGATAGCGGTGTTTTTGAGAGAATAGGAGAAGAACATGCATCTGGTTCAATTCGAATTAAGCAACCGCGAACGCCGCGTCGGCGTGGTCGACAACGGTCTGGTGCGCGAAGTCCAGGACGCCCGCAGCGTGCGCGATCTGGCACTGGCCGCCATCGAAGCCGGCAACACTTTTGAGCAGCAAGTGCAAACCCTCGGACTCGGCATCAGCCACGACTACGCCGAGTTGCTGTCCCAGTTGCGCATCCTGCCGCCACTCGACCACCCGGACCCGGCGCACATGCTGATCAGCGGCACCGGCCTGACGCATCTGGGCAGCGCCTCGGCGCGGGACAAAATGCACCAGCAGGCCGGCGATGAAGCGACGATGACCGACACCATGCGCATCTTCAAATGGGGCGTGGAGGGCGGCAAACCGGCGGCGGGGCAGGCTGGCGTACAACCTGAATGGTTTTACAAAGGCGACGGCAGCATCGTCGTCCGCCCGGGCCAACCCTTCCCGGTACCGCCATTTGCCGAAGACGCCGGTGAAGAGCCGGAAATGGCCGGCCTGTACATCATCGGCAACGACGGCAAGCCTTATCGCCTGGGTTTTGCAGTCGGCAACGAGTTCTCCGATCACATCATGGAACGCAAGAATTACCTGTACCTCGCGCACTCGAAATTGCGCAGTTGCAGTTACGGCCCGGAACTTCGCACTGGTGAACTGCCTCAACATCTGGCAGGCACCAGTCGCATTCTGCGTGACGGCGAAGTGCTCTGGCAGAACGAATTTCTCAGCGGCGAAGCGAACATGTGCCACAGCCTCGCCAACCTCGAATACCACCACTTCAAGTACAGCCAGTTCCTGCGTCCCGGCGACGTGCACATTCATTTCTTCGGCACTGCTACCCTGTCGTTCGCCGATGGCATCCGCACCCAGCCGGGCGACGTCTTCGAAATCAGCCAGGCCGAATTCGGCGCGCCGCTGGTCAATGGCATCGTTCCGGTTCCAGCGGCTTTTGTACCGGACAGCATCGGCACCCTTTAAGGAGATCCCATGACTCAGATTCTCGGTCACAACTACATCGGCGGTCAGCGCAGCGCCGCTGGCAACGTCAAACTGCAATCGGTCGACGCCACGACGGGCGAACAGCTGCCGCACGATTTCATCCAGGCCACGGCTGAAGAAGTCGACGCCGCCGCTAAAGCCGCCGCTGCCGCGTATCCGACTTACCGCAGCCTCAGCGCCGAACGCCGCGCGCAGTTTCTCGACGCGATCGCCGATGAGCTGGATGCGCTCGGTGATGATTTTGTCGCCGTGGTCTGCCGCGAAACGGCGTTGCCGGCCGGACGCATTCAAGGCGAGCGCGGTCGCACCAGCGGGCAGATGCGTCTGTTCGCCAAAGTGCTGCGTCGCGGTGATTTCTACGGTGCGCGGATCGACCTGCCGCTGCCGGATCGTCAGCCGCTGCCGCGCCCGGATCTGCGTCAATACCGCATTGGTCTTGGCCCGGTGGCGGTGTTCGGCGCGAGCAACTTTCCACTGGCATTCTCCACCGCTGGCGGCGACACCGCATCGGCGCTGGCCGCCGGTTGCCCGGTGGTGTTCAAGGCCCACAGCGGTCACATGGCCACGGCTGAACGGGTCGCCGATGCGCTGATTCGCGCCGCCGAAAAAACCGCCATGCCCGCCGGTGTGTTCAACATGATCTACGGTGGCGGCGTCGGCGAATGGCTGGTCAAACATCCGGCGATCCAGGCAGTGGGTTTCACCGGTTCGCTCAAGGGCGGACGTGCACTGTGCGACATGGCCGCGGCACGCCCGCAACCGATTCCGGTGTTTGCCGAGATGTCGAGCATCAACCCGGTGATCATCCTGCCGCAGGCCCTTGCCGAGCGTTCGGAAACGGTCGCCCGCGACCTGACTGCTTCGGTGGTGCAGGGCTGCGGTCAGTTTTGCACCAATCCGGGCCTGGTCATCGGCATCCGCTCGCCAGAGTTCAGCGCGTTCGTGCAGCAGGTTGCGGGTTTGATCGGTGATCAACCGGCGCAAACCATGCTCAACGCCGGCACCCTCGGCAGCTACGGTAAAGGCTTGCAGAAACTGCTGGCGCATCCCGGCATTGAGCATCTGGCCGGCAATCCACAGCAGGGCAATCAAGCGCAGCCGCAGTTGTTCAAGGCCGATGCCAGCCTGTTGATCGATGGCGATGAAGTGCTGCAGGAAGAAGTGTTCGGCCCGACCACGGTGATTGTCGAAGTGGCGGACAAGGCGCAACTCAGCGCTGCCTTACACGGCCTGCATGGGCAACTGACGGCGACCATCATTGGCGAGCAGGCGGACTTCGAACGCTTCGCTGAATTGACGCCGTTGCTGGAACAGAAGGTCGGGCGGATCCTGCTCAACGGTTATCCGACCGGTGTCGAGGTGTGTGATTCGATGGTGCACGGCGGGCCGTATCCGGCGACATCCGACGCACGCGGCACCTCCGTCGGTACGCTGGCCATCGACCGCTTTCTGCGCCCGGTGTGCTTCCAGAACTACCCGGACAGCTTGCTGCCCGAGCCGCTGAAAAATGCCAACCCGTTGCGTATCCAGCGCCTGGTTGACGGCAAGTCCTCACGCGACGCGCTCTGACATCACACCAATCCCGTGTAGGAGTGAGCCTGCTCGCGATAGCGGTTTCACATTCAACATATCTGTTGGATGACACAACGCGATCGCGAGCAGGCTCACTCCTACAAGGGCCGCGTACGACAATGAGCTATCATTGGCCCTTTCCCCCCTAGAAAGACTGTTTGCCATGACTGCCCAAACCCTTCTCGACGTCCTCGAACAATCCGATATGGTCGAAATCGACGGCTTGCACGCCTTCGAATTTTTCCTCGATGAAGACGACAATCTGCACATCGAATGCATCGACGGCCGAGCGGCCAAGCATTGGGAATTCACCCCGGTTCAGGTTGCCGCTGCAACTTTCGACGACTCTTTGCAGAGCTGGTTGATCGTCGGTTATTTCAATGAAACCAAAGCGATCGGCGAACACCGCTTGGTTTGTCATGGCGACGTAGTCAGCAGCAGCGATGACGAGGATGACAATCAATGAAAATGCGTAAATTCTGGCCGCTGCTGATGGCCGGCAGCGTCGGTGCCATGGGGCTTTCCAGCGCATCCGCCGAGAACTTCCAGTTGCTGGTCGGTTCCTACACCGCCAACACCAGCCAGGGCCTCTATCGAATGAACTTCGACAGTGCCACCGGCCAGATCGCCGCCAAACCGCTACAGGTGGTCAAGAGCGAAAACCCGTCATGGCTGACCCTGTCCAAAGACCAGCGTCGCCTGTTCGTGGTCAACGAAAACGGCCCGGGCCAGAAAGACCCGGTCGGCCGTGTCAGCAGCTATTCGATCGATCCGAAAACCCACACGCTGACCCTGATCAATCAAGTGCAGAGCCTGGGCAACGAGCCGACCCATTCGAGCCTCAGTGGTGATGCCAGCCACTTGTTCGTCAGCAACTATTCGGTGATGGAAGATCCGGGTGGAACGCTGGCGGTATTGCCGGTCGGTGCCGACGGCAAACTCAAACCCGTCGTGCAGATGAGCGCGCACCCGGCGAGCCGGATCAATCTTGAGCGCCAGGCCTCCAACCACGTGCACTCGACGGTTTCTTCGCCTGACGGCCGCTACGTGTTCTCCAACGATCTGGGCGCGGACAAAGTCTTCGTTTACCTGTTCGATCCGAAGGCCAACCCGGACTTGCCGCTGACGCCGGCGATGACCGCCGCAGTGCCCTTGCCGGCCGGCAGCGGTCCGCGTCATCTGCTGTTCAGTGCTGACGGCAAACACGCCTGGCTGACCATGGAAATGAGCGCGCAAGTCGCGGTGTTCGATTACCACGATGGCGTGCTGAGCCAGACGCAACTGGTCGATCTGGCCGCTGGTCAGCCAACGTCGGACAAGGCCGGCGCCGCGCTGCATGCCTCGGCCGATGGCAAGTTCCTCTACGTCAGCAACCGCGGTACCGCCAATCAATTGGTGGTGTTCGCGATCGATCCGGCCACCGGCCAGCTCAAAGAGCTGCAAAAGCGTTCGGTGGACGGTGATCACCCGCGCGAGTTCAGCCTCGATCCAAGTGGCAAATTCCTGCTGATTGCCAACCAGAAGAGCAACGAAATTGTCGTCGTCGAGCGCGATGGCAAGACCGGTCTGCTCGGCAAAACCGTGCAGAAACTGCCGATGGACGCGCCCAGTGACCTCAAGTTCATAGTGCGACAATAAGCCACAGGCCCCGGTTTACGGGGCCTGTCTCTTTGTATTAATCGCGCTGATATCGGGTAATGCTACAAAGCATTTCAAGCGATCAACCCTCGAGCGTTAAGTTTGCTTCACGGCCCAACCGGGCAAACCAGCTAACTGAACACGAGGGTTACCGCCATGAACTTCAATCTCTTCTCCGTGATTGCCGCTTCCGCCATCTCTGCCACCGTTGTGCTGCCAGCCAGTGCCAACGTTGAAATCAACAGCAAAAAATCCCACACCCAGAGCTACACCCAGAAATACCTGCAACAAAGCGCCAACTTCTACGCCGCCCTGGATCACAAAGCCCAACACTGAAATGCCCGTTCTGCACAACTCCCTGTAGGAGCTGCCGAAGGCTGCAGTCTTGATCTTGCCCTTGGGATCGTTCCCACGCTCCGCGTGGGAACGCAGCCCGTGACGCTCCGCGTCACTGGACGCAGAGCGTCCCGAGAGGCATTCCCACGCTGAGCATGGGAACGATCAGATCGCAGCCTTCGGCAGCTCCTGCACGTGTGTTTTTCGCAGCACGATAGTTTTGTTCAAACACGCAAATAGACTGGCTAAATAATCAACGAAGCTGATGTTTACTATGGCAAACCCTGAGTGGTTAGCGCGGCTTTTTTGATTGATTCTGTGGACATCGAAACATGCCCACGGGAGAACACCATGGCCAGCGCAATCCTTCATTCAGCCAAACGCGGCGCCTACCTGGTCATCGGTCTGTACCTGGCCGTGGTGCTGGTCGTCAGCATCGCCTCGCAGATGGAACACAGCTTTGACGCACCGATTCAAGTCGACCACCCCGGCATCCAGTTCGAAGTCCGCTCGCAAAGCGTGATGGTCCACCGGGCCGAACTCGCAGGAGTCGGCGGAGCATGAAAGGCTACAGACTTTGGGTAGTCGCCGGTTTGGCGTTTTTCACCAACGGCGCTTCATTATTGGGTATCGGTCAAGGCTCGGTGGGCGCACTGGCCCGGGCCATAGAGGCCAATCACAACATTGCGCACAATATCGAACGGGCGAACACGCTGGGGCTGATGGCCGGCAATCCACCGGTAAAGGCTTCGGCCGATTTTCTCGGACCGTTCGAAGTCGATTGCATGGCACTCGGCATGTGCCAAGCGCTGGCCTGACTGATCGTTCCCACGCTCCGCGTGGGAATGCAGCCCCGGACGCTCCGCGTCCGATTGGAACGCAGAGCGTCCCTTGAGGCATTCCCACGCAGAGCGTGGGAACGATCATCAAGCAGGAAGGTGAGGGTTATTTCTTCATGATCGAGGTGAATAGCTCGGATTCGAGGAAGCGCTGCAACCAGGCCTGTAAGCGAACATAAGGCGTCTGTGCAAACCACTCACGATCAACATGGGCAAACTGCCGAACGAAGGGCAGCAGGGCGATATCGGCCAGGCACGGATGGTCAGCCAACAGGTAGTCGTATTCACCCAGCGTCAGATCCAGATGATGCGCAATCATTGAGCATCGCATCCGATAGACCTCCATCGGCTCCTCGGGAAAGCGCTCGGCGTATTTGTAGTGGTTCAGCGATGTTTTGAAAACCTCATCGTTGGTTTTGATCAGCATGTCCATGATGACTTGCGCACCTGCGTCATCTTTGAGCAACCAATCATCCGGATCATTCTGCGCCAACGCCCAGCGCATGATCTCCAGGCTCTCATCAATCACCCGCCCATCGGCATCCAGCACCGGCACTGTGCCCTTCGGCGAGATCGCCAGCATCTCCGCTGGCTTGGCCTTGAGGCTGACTTCAACGATGTCCACCGCCACGCCCGAATAACGCAGCGCCATCCGCGCCCGCATCGCGTACGGGCAGCGGCGGAAGGAGTACAGCGTGTTCATTTCACCTCCAGCGTGCTCAAACCATTGCCTTGGCGCTGCACCTGAATCTGCACCGGAATCCGCTCGTGCATTTCCTGCACATGGGAAATCACCGCGACCTTGCGCCCCTGCGCCTGCAAACCATCGAGCGCATCCATCGCCAGTTGCAGCGATTCCGGATCAAGGCTGCCAAAGCCTTCATCGATAAACAGCGATTCGATTTTCAGCGTGCTCGACGCCATCGACGCTAGTCCCAATGCCAACGCCAGCGACACCAGGAACGTCTCGCCGCCGGACAACGAGTGCACCGAACGCAGTTCATCGCCCATTTCGGTGTCCATCACCAGCAGGCCAAGCATGCTGCCACCGCGCTTGAGGCGATAGCGTTTGACCAGTTGGCGCAACTGCACGTTGGCGTGGTGCACCAGCAGGTCGAGGTTGTAGGCCTGGGCGATCTTGCGGAAGGTGTCACCGGTGGCCGAGCCGATCAAGGCACTCAGTCGCGCCCAGCGTTGATATTCGGCGTAGGCATCGGCGATCTGCTGGGCCAGCGCCTGGTTGGCGTTCTGCCGGCGCTGATCTTCAGCCTGTTCGGCACGCAGTTCGGCACATTGCTGCTCGCTGACATTGAACTGATTCTGCAAATCGCTCAGGGCGGTGGCCAGTTGCTCGGCATCAAGATTGCCGTTGTGTTGCGACTGATGATCGAGCAACAACCGATCACGCTCCTGCAGCAAGACCCTGGCTTGTTCGATGGCTTTTTCATTGAGCTGCAAGCGCTGGCGCAATTGCGCGACATGCTCATCATCGACCCGCAACAAGTCTTCGAGGCCGCCGTCATCCAGCTCGGGATGACGAGCGCGCCAGTCGGCAATCTTGCTTGCCAGATCCTGTTCCTCGCTTTGCAGCGCCTGCAAACTCTGTTGCTGCGCCTTGAGTTCAGCGGCGATCTGCACAATCTGCGTGCGTACGTTTTGCAGGTCTTGAGCGGTGCCAGTTTCGGCAGAGCGCGCTTGCTCCACAGCCTGTTCCAGTTGCTGCTGCCACTGCTCGGCGCTGCCGTGTTCACCCAGCAACTGCGCAAGTTTGTCCTGGCAGAGTCGTTGCTGTTCGGCCAGCGCATTGAACTGTTGCTCAGCCGTTTGCGCCTGCTGGACGCGGGTCTGCTGGCGATCCTGCTCTTTCTCCAGCGTCTGCTGACGCTGTTGCTGCTCGGTGAGTTCTTCCTTCTGCTGGTCGACTTGCGCCAGACGCTCGGCGATCTGCCGGTCGAGCTGCATGAAGGTCGCCGCCGGTTCCAGGCGCAAGGCTTCAAGGGTATCGGCGGGGAGCAGCGTGGCGAACGCTGTCAGTTCCTCATCAAGGCGCTGACGGTCGCTGCCGAGTTCGCGCTGCTGATTGCTCAGGTGCTGCGCGGCTTGCTGATGCGCAGTTTCGGCCTGACGCAATTGCTGGGTCAGGCGCGCAGCATCCTGTTGCAGGGTGAGCAGGGCGCTCTGGCGTTGCTCGTCCTGAGTAATGCTCTGGTTCAGTTGCTCGTTTTGCCGGGCGAGCCAGGCATCGCGCTTGTCGGCGTCCTGATTGAACAACTGCGCGGACAGCGGATGCGCATCGAGGCTTGGCGCCAACGCTTGCTGCTGGTTCACCAGTTGTTCTTGCTGTTGCAGCAGTTCTTTCTGTTGCGCAATCACGCCACCGACTTCGGCGCGCAGTTCGATGAGCTTTTCCTTGAGCTGATCGACCACTTGCTGGGCGTTGGCCTGTTCGCTTTCATCATGGCGACCAAGACTTTGCAGCAGCGCTTCGGGCTGATGATACGGATGCTCGTTGCTGCCGCAGACCGGGCATGGCTGATCGTCCTGCAACTGCGCGCGCAACTCTTCGACACTGGCACTGCGCGCCAGCCGCTGGCGTTCAAGCAGCTCGCGGGTGACGTTGAGGGTTTGTTCGGCGACGGTCAGTTCGGCTTTGCTTTTCACCCCGTCTTGAGTCAGGCGATCACGCTCCTGCTGGGCGTTGAGTTGACGCTGTTGCAACTCGGTGCTGCGCTTGTCGAGATCCTGCTGCGTGGCCCACAGGCGCGACAGGTCTTCGAAGGCGCGCAGTTGTTTGCGGTTGTCCTGCAGCAGCGTGCCGAGGAGGCCGATTTGCTCGGCGACGGCATCGGGTTCGGCGCCGGCCTCTTTGAACAGCACTTCCAGTTGCTGCTTCTGCGTGGTCAGTTCTGCGGCGCTGCGCGTGGCATTTTCTTCGAGGCTCGCCAGTTCGGCTTGGCCCTTGTTCAAGCGGTTGCCGATCAGCATCAGCTGTTGCAGGCGATCGCGGTAGGCATTCCACGCGTCGCTCAATGGCGCCAGATGAGCACTCTGCTCAAGCTCGGCGGCGATACGTTGCAGGCGTTCGCCGACCTGGGTCTGTTTTTCCAGCAAGGCTTGAATGGCGTTTTGGCCGTCAGTGCAAGCCTGCTGCGCACTGAGCCTGGCTTCGGCACTTTGCGCGACATCCTTGGCCAGACGGGCGAGGGTGCTTTGCTCATCAAAGGCCTGACGCAACAGCGGCGCGTTTTCACTCTGCCGTTGCTGCGCTTCGCTCAGGGCGACTTTCGCCGTTTCGAGGTTGTGCTCCAGTTGCGTTTGGCGCTCGGTCAGCTCGGTGTGTTGCTGCGAGTGCGCAGCAATCTGTGCGGCCAACGGCGTCAGCAGCGCATCGAGTTCGGTTTTACGCGCGAACTGGTGCCGCTGCGGGCCGAGCTGCTCCAGTCGCGTCAGTGTCACCCGCTCGCCGGCCAGACTTTCCGATTGCTGCTGGGCGCTGTGCAGTTGTTCTGCGGCGGCTTGCTGCGCGTCCTGCAATACACGCAAGTCCTTGAGCCAGCCGTGCTGCTGCTCAAGTTGTTTGAGCTGCGCCTGCTGCAACTTCAACTGCTGTTGCGCGGCGTTGAAGCGCTCGTCCAGCTCGGCCCGGGCTTCGGGCGCCAACGGGGTCACGCCGGTGGCCTGATCCTGCAACAGCTTGTGCGCTTCGCGGGCCTCTTTGGTCTTGTCGAAGGCGCGGCGGCCGAGGCGGGTATACAGCGCGGTGTCGGTGAGTTTTTCCAGCAGTTCGCTGCGGTCGTTGTCGTCCGCTTTGAGGAACGCACTGAACTCGCTCTGCGCCAGCAGCACGGCGCGGGTGAACTGTTCGAAGTTCAGGCCGAGTGCGGCTTCCAGTTGGGTTTTGTATTCGCCTTTCTGGCTGGCGAGCAGTTGATCCTGATCGATGTCGCGCAGACTCTGACGGCTGGCTTGCAGCTTGCCGCCGGCCTTCTCACGGGCGCGATTGGCCTCCCAGCGCGCACGGTAGCGCCGGCCATCGACACCGACGAAATCCACTTCGGCGTAGCCTTCACCGGTACCGCGACGCAGCAACGTGCGCGGGTCGCCGGTGGCGATTTCGCCGTCGGCATCGGGGACTTTGGCGTCGCGGCCAGTGTTGTTCAGGCGCGGCACGGCGCCGAAGAGCGCCAGGCACAAGGCGTCGAGCAAAGTACTTTTACCGGCGCCGGTCGGGCCGGTGATCGCGAACAAACCGGCACTGGCCAGCGGTTCAGCGGTGAAATCGATTTCGAAAGGGCCGGCCAGCGAGGCGAGGTTTTTCAAACGAATGGCGAGAATCTTCATGGCTGCTCGCCCTCCAGTTGTACGTCTTGCAGCAGTTCGGCGAAGTCCTTCAGCGTCTGTTCATCGACCTCGTTGCCGTAGTTGTCGAACCAGGCGCGGCTGAACAATTCCTGCGGGGTGAGTTGGTCGAGTTCGATCAGGGAGGTGCCATCTTCGACGCCGTCAGCGCCACGGTTGCCAGCGTATTCAGCGGCGATACGCACCAGGCGCACGGCTTTGCCTTGCAGGGCGCTTTCGACTTGATGGCGCAGATCCGGCTGTGGTTCATCGAGGGTTACGCGCACTTCTAGCCACGGCTGCCGCTGGGTTTCGGCGAGCAGGTCGATGTTCGGCAGATCCGCCAGTTGCAGCAGAATATCGGCCAGCGGTGCCGGGCCGATGCGCTGCAGGTTGACCGAGCGCGGGATCAGTTTCGGCTCGACGCTGACCAGGGTTTCGCCGTCGAGGGTGATGTCGAGTATCTGGTGCTGATAGCTGATTTCCGAAAACGACAACGGGATCGGCGAGCCGCTGTAACGAATGCGTTCTTCACCATTGACCTTCTGCGGCTTGTGCAGGTGGCCGAGGGCAACGTAGCTGATGCTCGGCCCGAACAGGCTGGCGGGCAGGGCTTCGGCGTTGCCGATGATCAGGCTGCGTTCGGAGTCTTCCGACACCGAACCGCCAGCCATGTGCGCGTGGCTGATGGCGATCAGCGCCTGACCGGGTTGGCGCTTGGCGTTGGCGGCTTCGATCAGCCATTCATGCACCTGACCGATGCCACGCAAATAGTTGTCGCCCAGATGCGCGCCGGTCACCTCCGCCGGGCGCAGAAACGGCAGCGCCAGGCACCACGCGGCGACTTCGCCGGTTTTATCCGGCAACGGCAGCAGCAGGCGTTCGGCATCCAGTTGCCCGTCATCCAGCCACAACACCCGACCCAGCGCATGCGTGCGCAAACGCCTCATCAACGGCGCGGGCAGTTCGATCCGCGAGCCGGAATCGTGGTTGCCGGCAATCATCACGATGGTCAGCAACGGCTGCTGCTCGTGGGCGCTGACGATGAAATCGTAGAGGCGTTCCTGGGCTTTGACCGGCGGATTGACCGTGTCAAAGATATCCCCGGCAATCAGCAGCACATCCGGCTGCGCCAGTTGCAGTTGGCGCAGCAGCCATTCGAGAAAACAGGCGTGCTCGAAATCGCGCTCCTGGCCGTGCAGGTTTTGCCCAAGGTGCCAGTCGGAGGTGTGAAACAGACGCAAGGTGGACTCCGCAACAATTAAAGAGGTGATGGCCGCAGGTAAAATGATGGCGGCGAAAGAGGGGAGAGTTTACAGATTATTGCGGCGGGAGGGCTTGTTATACGGGTGAGCAACTATTACCCAGGACGCGGTTTTATTCATACCGCTCATCGGGATCGACGGCTCAAGTGATTCAAAAATTGACGCCAAAATAGTGGCCATCTAATATCGCGCCACGATGTTGATATCAATACGCTACTACCGGGGTGCAATGGGGCGTTTCGCGATCTGCTCCGTGATTGACTGCGCTCTGACGTTATCTCCCTTTACCCGTTATTGGCTCTGATTGGCACCCGTGTGGGTGCCAGTCAGCAGGTAGTGCGCCTGCCGTCAATCCAACTATTACTGCCGTTGTAAAGAGATCTTCAACATGGACGTTCGCCAGTACGCCTTTCTCGCTCGTCAGCCTGCTGCTGCCGTGAAATCCCGCGAGTCATTCCTCGGCATGCCCAAGCGCGGCCTGGCGTTCCTGCTGGCGAACGTCATGTTCTGGCAACCGATGTGGGCGCAGGCCGACGGCATTGTGGTGGCCAACCCCAACACCTCGCTGGATCGCGCCGGTAACGGCGTGCCGATCATCAATATCGCCACGCCCAATGCCAGCGGCCTGTCGCACAACCAGTTCTACGACTACAACGTCGGTGCGCAGGGGCTGATCCTCAACAACGGCTCGACGCAGAACAATCTCACCCAGCTGGGCGGGCACATCATCGACAACCCGAACCTGAAAAACAGCGGTTCGGCGCAGGCGATTCTCAACGAAGTCATCAGCGGCAACCCGAGCCAGCTGCGCGGCTACACCGAAGTGGCGGGGCAGTCGGCGCGGGTCATCGTTGCCAACCCTTATGGCATTACCTGCAACGGTTGCGGCTTTATCAACTCGCCGCGCGTCACGTTGACCACCGGCAAACCGGTGCTCGACAACGGTCGGCTAGACCGTTTTCAGGTTGATCAGGGTTCGGTGGCCATCGAAGGCGCGGGCCTTAACGCGACCAATGTCGACCGCTTCGAAATCATCACCCGCAGCGCAAAGATCAACGCGCAACTTCAGGCGCAGAACCTGACCATCGTTGCCGGTCGCAATGACGTCAACGCACAAACCCTCGATGCCACGGCCCGCGCCGATGACGGCAGCAGCAAACCGCAACTGGCCATCGATTCCTCGGCGCTGGGCGGCATGTACGCTGGCGCGATCAAACTGGTTGGCACCGAGGCCGGGGTCGGGGTGAAACTCGACGGCAAGCTGATTGCCAGCGGCGGTGATATTCAACTGGATGCCAACGGCCAGTTGAGTCTGGTCGACACCTCGGCCACCGGCGCAGTCAACGTCAAGGCCGCGAGCCTTGATGCACGCGGCCCGGTCTACGCCGGCACCGCGCTCAACGTACAAACCCAGGGCAACCTGACCAACCGCCAGACCCTCGCGGCTCGCGACAGCATTAACCTCAGTGCTGGCGGCCAACTGACCAACGCCGGCGCCATCGATGCCGGCGTCAATACCGACGGCAGCCGCAATGCCAACGGCGATCTGAGTATCACCGCGCAGAACCTCGACAACACCGGCAAAAGCCTCACCGCCAGCCGCAGTCTGACGGTCAACACCGCGCAAACCCTGAACAACCAGGGCGGCACGCTCAGCGGGCAAACCGCGGCCATTACTGCCGGCACACTGGACAACCGCAACGCCGGCAAAGTGCAGAGCAACACCACCCTGAACCTAAACGCCGCGCAGGTGCTCAACAGCCAAGGCGTGATCAACAGCAACGCCATTCTTGCCGCCAACATCGGCCAGTTGATCAACAGCAACGGCGAACTCAGCAGCCAGACCGACGCGGTTCTCAACGTCACCTCGCTGGACAACGTTGCCGGCCTGATGAGCGCCGGCCGTCTGCTCGACATCAGCGCCCTCGGCGCGATCAACAACCGCACCGGCAAGATCGGCGCCAAACAGACCCTCACGCTAAAAGCCCAACAACTCGACAATAGCCAGCAAGGCCAGTTGACCAGCGAAGGCACACTGACCACGCGGATCCGCGAGCAACTGAACAACCAGAACAAGGGCCTGATCCAGGCCAACGGCGCCATGGACGTGCAGGCCACGCGCCTGGATAACCGTGCCGGCAAGATTTCCAGCCTCAACACCCTGACCGTCAGCAGCGCCAACACCGACAACCGCGGCGGGACGATTCGCGCCGATCAGGCTGCCAAACTGCTGATCGACAACCTGGACAACCGCGACAAGGGCCGCCTCGAAAGCAAAACCGCGCTGACCTTCGACGGCAACACGCTGGATAACAGCAATGGCGGCCTGCTCACCGCAACCGGTCTGTTGAGCCTCAAAGCCAAAGCCGTGACCAACGACGGTGGACGGATTTCCACCAAGGGCGATATCGACGCCAACATCGACAGCCTCAATCAAGAACACGGTGAACTGGTCGCCGAAGGCAACCTGTTGCTGACCGGCAAAACCCTCAACAACCATCAGGACAGTCTGGTTGGTTCGCTCAAGACTTTGACCGTCAATGTCGAGCAGATCGACAACCGTGCCAGCACACTCTCCAGCCAGCTGGACCTGCACATCAACGGCGCACGGCTGGACAACAGCGATGGCGGCAAGGTGCTGTCCGACACCACGCTGGCGCTGAAGGTCGCGCAGATCATCAATGCCAGCAACGGCCTGATTTTCAGCAAAGGCGCGAGCACCCTCAGCGGCATCGGCCTGAGCAACGTTGGCGGGCGCATCGTCAGCCAGAACACTCTCGGGCTGACCTTTGACGAGACCATGGACAACCAGCAAGGCCTGATCAGCAGCGAAGGGCAGATGACCCTCAGCGCCGGCAGCCTCGACAACCGTCTGGGCAAACTGTCGAGCCTTGAAGCGATGGCGCTGACCGCCAGCGGTTCCGTGCTGAGTCAGGGCGGCCTGATCGTTTCGCAGAAAGGCCTGACCTTTAAAAGTGGCAGTCTGGATAACAGCGACAACGGCATCATCAGTGCCAAGGCCGATTCGACCCTGACCACCGGTGAGTTGAAGAACCGACAGGGCGGCAGTATCGCCACCGATGGCTCACTATTATTGACCGCCGCGCACCTGGACAACTCCGGTGGTAGCCTCGGCAGTCAGCAGAAACTCGAGGCGTCGGTGACCTCGCTGGAACAGGACGGCGGCGAGCTGTTCAGCAACGGCGACCTGACCCTGGACATGAACAACGGTCTGCTCAATAACCAGCGCGGCAATATCCATACGCCGGGCCAGTTGCTGCTGAAAAACCTCAAGGACGTCAACAACAGCGCCGGCGAAATCTCCGCCGCCAAGGCCTGGAGTGTCAACGCGCAAAGCCTGGACAACGACGACGGCAAACTGCTCAGCAACGAAAAGCTCACCCTGGTCATCGAGCGTGCGCTGAGCAACGTCAAAGGTGTGATCGCTTCCGCCAGCCTCGACAGTCGCAGCGACAGTCTGAACAACAACAGCGGTGACATTCGTGTACGCGGTGATGTCGATTTCCGCGTCACCGGAATGTTCGATAACCAGAACGGTGTGGTCATCGCCGACAACGGCCTGACGATTACGGCCGCGAGTCTGGATAACCGTCAGGAAGGTCTGATCGGTTCGACTAATGCGCTGAAGCTCAACGTCGAGCGTGTCGACAACCGCAGCGGCGAGCTGTCGAGCAAGAGCGATGTCAGCCTGATCGGCGCCTGGCTCGATAACAGCGACAGCGGCTACATGCTCGCCGGCGGCAATCTGGCGCTGACGGTCAACGACGTCATCAACCGCAATAAAGGCCTGCTGTCCGGTGATACCGGGCTGACGCTGAGCGGCGAGACGCTGGAAAACAGTGGTCGCCTGACCAGCCAGAAAGACCTCGCGATCAATCTCTCCGGGGATCTGAATAACGCACAGGGCAGCCTCGTCAACGAAGGCGCCCTGGCGATCAACGCCGCTAGCCTCAACAACGACGCCGGCACGGTCTCCAGCGCCAAAGCGCTGACCGTCGACACGCGTGGCGCCATCAGCAACCAGGGCGGCAGCCTGCTGACCGATGGCGATCTCACCCTCAACAGCAGCGCGCTGGATAACCAGCAAAAAGGTGTGATCAGCAGCAAGGCCAATCTCAGCATCAACACCGGTGCACTCAACAACAACCAGGCGAACATTTACGCTGACGACCACGTCGACATCACTGCCGCTCAGGTGACCAATACCGGTGGCAGCCTCGGCGCCGGCAAGACACTGACCGCCAATGTCCAGGGCCTCGACCAGCAGGGCGGCAAGCTGTTCAGCGGCGGGACTGTCAGCGTCGATCTGAACGGCGGCGCGCTGAATAACCAGGGCGGCGTGATTAACGCGCCGGACCAGTTACTGCTGAAAAACCTCACCGACGTGAACAACCGTGGCGGCGAGATTTCCAGCGACCAGGCTTTTGAACTGATCGCCAAGTCGCTGGACAACAGCGGCGGGCAACTGCTGAGCAACCAGAAACTCACCCTGACCCTCGACAATGCACTGACCTCGATCAAAGGCACGATTGCCGCCGCTGCATTGCAGGTTCGCGCGGAAAGTCTGGATAACAGCGACGGCGGTGTGTTGCTCAGTGACAGCGACATCGAGGTCAGCGTCGATGGCCTGCTGAACAACCAGAACAAGGGCAGCATTCGCGCCGCACAACAACTGACCCTGAACAGCACCGGCCTGAACAATCAGGGCGGCACGCTGGTCGGTGTCTCAGGCCTGAATATGGATCTGGGCGCCAGCGCGCAGGATCTGAATAACCAGGACGGTGTGATCAGCAGCAAAGGCGGGTTGAGCATTGCCCATCTGCGCGACCTGAATAACCAGAACGGCGTGATCAACAGCAAAGGCGTGCTGAGCATCGCCACCCTGCGTGACCTGAATAACCAGCAGGGCGAAATCTCCAGCGTCAACAGCTTCAGCCTCACCGGCAACCGTTTCGATAACCGCGGCGGCAACCTGATCAGCAACGATCAACTGACCGTAAAAGCGGCCGACCTGAACAACCAGAACGGTCTGCTCTCCGGCTGGAAAGGCGTGAGCCTCAGCGGCGGCACCCTCGACAACAGCCTGGAAGGCGCGATCTCCAGCCAGCTCGGCAACGTCAACATCGACCTCAGCGGCGCACTGCTCAACCACAGCAAGGGCGGCATCGGCGGCCTCGGCGAAGTGACCATCACCGCCGCCAGTCTCGACAACAGCGCCGGCACGGTCAGCAGTGACGGCAAACAAACCCTGACCATGGCCGGCGGCGCGATCAATAACGCTGCCGGAGGCTTGATCAAAAGTGGCGACACCCTCGACGTCCGCGCGGCCAGCCTGAACAACACCTCCGGCAACGTCATGGCGAAAAAAGCCCTGACCTTCACCGGCGGCCCGCTGAACAATACGAAGGGCAGTCTGGTCGGTGACGACAGCGTCACCCTCGATCTGCTCGGCGCCCTGACCAACGTCAATGGCGCACTCGGCAGCGGCGCTGCGCTGCTGATCAAACGCGCTGCCAGCGTCGACAACCAGGGCGGCCAGTTGATCAGCCAGACTCTGCTGAGCCTGCTCACCAGCGGCGATCTGAACAACAGCCAACGCGGCACCGTTTCGGCCAACGGCCAACTGGACCTCACCGCCGGCGGCACGTTGCGCAACGACGCCGACGGCCTGCTCTCCAGCCGCGATGCCGGCGTGTCCATCACCGCCGCCGCACTGAACAACGCTAAAGGCGCGGTGCAAAGCATGACCGCGCTGACCGTGAACACCGGCAACGGCGCGATCGACAACCAGGGCGGCAAAATTATCGCCCAGAACGGCGACCTGACCCTCAACGCTGCCAGCCTCGACAGCCGTGGCGGGGTGCTCTCAAGCCTTAACGGTTTGCTGCAAACCCGTCTGAGCGGCGTGTTGCGCAACGGTCAGGGCGGCAAGATCGAAGGCAGCCGCCTCGACCTGCAAGCACTGGGCGGTATCTACAGCGACAGCGGGCGCATCGCGGCCAACACCGGCAACATCCTGCTCAACGCCGGCGGCAACACCCTCGATAACAGCGGCGGCGGGATCTATGCCAAAGGCGTGGTGAAAACCATCGCCGGCCTGATGAGCAACAACAACGGCCAGATCAGCGGCAGCAGCATCGAGCTGGGTGCCGACGGCAACTTGAGCAACCGCAGCGGCCTGATCGAAAGCGCCAGCACACTGGCGATTCGCGCCGCCAATCTCGACAACCAGGGCGGCAAACTGCGCGCGCTCGGCACCAGCGGCAAAACCGATTTCCAGATCGGCAGCCTGTTCGACAACCGCAACGGTCTGGTGGAAACCGCCAACACCGATTTCACCCTTGCAGCCCCGAGCTTTCTCAATGCCGGTGGTTCAGTAACGCATGTCGGTCTGGGTGAATTCGGCATCTCCACCGCCAACGTGATGAACGCCGGCGGCTCGCTGGTGACCCGTGGCGGCCTGACGCTGAACGCGGACAGCTGGACCAACAGCAGCGTGATTCAGGCCGGGCGGTTGACGGTGAATGTCGGCAATTTTGTGCAGACTGCGAGTGGGCAGTTGCTGGCTTCCAATCAACTGGTGGGGCGTGGTGGTAACTGGACGAATGAAGGCTTGATTGCCAGCGATGGCAACATGGATATCCAGCTCTCCGGCAACTATGGCGGCAACGGTCGGGTGAGCAGCGTCGGCGATCTGGGGCTTACTGCTTCGCGCATTGACTTGAGCAATGTGGCGAGCATCACCGGAGCTTCCACCGCCACGATTACCAGCCGTGGCAACCTGACCAATCTGGGCCGACTCACCTCGGTCGACAGTCTGACCGTCAACGCCGCGTCGTTGGTCAACAACGGTACCTTGGGCAGCGCCGGCAATCTGCGGATCAACAGTGATTCGTTGCTCAACCAGAACGGGCTGATCTTCAGCGGCCGCGACATGAACCTGCGCGTGGGTTCGCTCACCAACCGTTATGCCGATATTTACGGCATGGGCAACATCAGCATTGCCCGCGATGACAGCAATGGATGGAGTTCATCGATCAATAACATTTCGGCGACCATCGAAAGCGTTGGTGATCTGAGTCTGGCGGCTGATCACATCGAGAACCGCAAGGATGTGTTTGAAGTAACCGGCGGGGCACTTATCTCCGGAGCCATCGGAGTTCGATGCGAAACCTGTACCGATTTCCGTAACATTTTTTACGAAACCCGCCTGCCAAGCCACATGGTGTGGGTCGAAAAATATCAGGCAACCGTCGTTCAGGATTCGGCGTCAGGCACATTGACCGCAGGTCGTAACCTGACCGGTATCGGGCGGGAGTTCATCAATAACGCCTCGGTGGTCAGTGCCGGGCGCGATATGACACTTAACGTTCAGGACTTCTCGAATAAGGGCGCCAGTGTCGGCGAATACATGGTCACTCGCTGGTTCGCTGCGCCAGGGCGTTTCGATGTGCCTTTCTGGAGGTCTGTCCTCAATTACAACGCTGCCAATGATCCGGATTACGATTCCGGCAAGACGGGGGTTTCCGACGGGAAAATCAAGATGATTCCCAACCTCCATACCTGGAACAAGGACAACGTCGAAACGTTGACCACGGTGGGAGGCCGTCACTCTGGGGGTGAAGCGGCAAATTTCTTCCTGTTCGGTTCGATCCTTCTCGATTACGACGGTAAGTTGTCTTTTCCCGCGCCGAGCTATAGCAGTGGGGTGCGCGTAGAAGCTCCTGACGTTGTCAAGAACGCGGCTTTTACCCAAAACACCATCACCGAAAGTAGCCCGACAGCCAATGCCAACGCTGTAGTTCAAGCAGGCGGCACCGTTTACATAAACGCCACGAACAAACTCGACAATGGCGTGGTTCGCAACGGCAATGCATCGGCCGCCGGCGCATCGCGTCTGGGTTCCACCCAACTGGCCGGCCAGGTCACGCCGACCGTCATCCGCATCAACTCACAGCTACCGCCAGACCTCGCCCAACAACAGGTCAACCCGCTGGCCTTGCCGGGCTTCACCCTGCCAACCGGCGATAACGGTCTGTTTCGACTCAGCCGCAAGGACGGCAGCGAACAATCGATCTCGCCGATCAAAGACTGGACGATCGGCTCGATCACGGCTGCATCCTCTGGACATACCACCGGAATGCCGGTCAGACATGCGACCGATTTCCAGATCGACAAAGACGCTCCGGTCTCGATGAAAAAACGCGATCTGGCGTTGAGTGATGCCGCTTCGCTGAATCTCAACGACAGAACGGCTCAGTTCAACGTGGGCGCAACTGCGGCTGACGGTCCGGTCGGTGTGCTGGTGCCTGGCCGTGGCAGCCCTTCCTTTGACGTACCGCGCGTACAAGGCTTGCCCGACACCAGCGTGCGCTCCAATCCGCACAAATACCTGATCGAAACCAACCCGGTGCTGACCAACCTCAAGCAGTTCATGAGCTCGGACTATCTGTTGGGCAAGCTCGGTTACGACCCCGACACCAGCGCCAAACGTCTGGGCGATGGCCTGTTCGAGCAGCGCATGGTCCAGCAGGCCGTGGTGGCCCGCACCGGCCAACGCTTCATCGACGGCCAGACCTCTGACGAAGGCATGTTCAAGTACCTGATGAACAACGCCATCGCCAGCAAGGATCAGCTCAACCTGTCAGTGGGCGTCACCCTGACCGCGCAACAAGTGGCGGCACTGACCCACGACATCGTCTGGCTCGAAGAGCACGAAGTGAATGGTGAAAAAGTGCTGGTGCCGGTGCTGTATCTGGCCCAGGCGAATAACCGACTGGCGCCGAACGGGGCGTTGATTCAGGGCGGCGACGTCACTCTGATCGCTGGCGTCAACCTCGATAACGCCGGCACGCTGCGAGCCTCCAACAACCTGTCGGCCGAAGCCGGTAACAACCTCACCAACACCGGACTGATCGAAGCTGGCGAACGCCTCACGCTCAAGGCCGGCAACGACATCATCAACAAGTCCGGCGGCATCATCTCCGGCAAGGACGTCAGCCTGACGGCCACCAACGGCAGTGTGATCAACCAGCGTGATGTGACCAGTGTCGATGTCAGCCGCGGTGGCAGTGTGTACCACCGTGACTATCTGGATAACGCTGCGCGGATCGAAGCGGCCAATGATCTTACGATCAAGGCTGGGCAGGACATCAACAACATCGGCGGGGTGCTGAAAAGCGGCCAAGACATGAAGCTGGATGCTGATCGCGATGTGAACATCACCTCGGTGCAGAATCGCAGCACCGATGCACGGGGCGGCAGTTACCTCAATCAGACGATCACTCAGCACGGCGCTGAAGTGAAGTCCGGGCGGGATCTGTCGATCAGTGCTGATCGGGACGTGGCGATTGTGGCCAGTCGGCTGGATGCCAAGCGCGATGTCAACCTGAATGCGGGCAACGATTTGCTGGTGACTTCCGCGGCGAATGAAAGCGAGTATGTAGCGCGCAGCAAACGCACGCAGGTCGAATCCCTCAATGTTTCCCAGCAATCGAGCGTTATCAGCTCGGGCCGTGACATTGCTGCCAGCGCCGGCAAAGACCTGAACCTGATTGCCAGTCGCATCAGCGCCAGCAACGAGGCGTACTTGTTCGCTGGTGATGACGTCAATATCGCGACGGCAGAAGACGTCGATTACGACTACTACTCGAAAACCAAAAAGGGCTCCTTCGGCAAGAAGAAATCGACGATGAGTGAAAGCGAGACGGTCTTGTCCGTCAGTTCGACAGTCGAGGCGGGTACCAAGCTGGTGGTGTCGGCAGGTCAGGACATTAATCTGACCGGAGCCAAGCTCAACAGTGATGGGACTTTGCTTACTACCGCGGGGCGCGACATCAACTTGTTGGCTGCTGAAGATTCTTACAGCCAAGCCAACGCGTCATCGAAGAAAAGCTGGAACAAGAGCAAGTCCAGCAGCAGTGAGCAGACGCAGACACGTCTGAACAGCACCGAACTCAGCGCCAAGGATATCGAGCTCAAATCGAGTCACGACATCACTTTGCAAGCGGCTGCCCTGCGCGCGGAAAACGAAGTGAAGCTGACAGCGGCCAATGATGTTCTGATCGGCACCGCTGAAGAAACCCAGACATCCAGTCAGTCCAAGAGCTCCAGCAAGACCGGGATGACAGTTACCGGCTGGCTCTCCAATACGCAGAAAACCCAGCAATCACAGCAATCATCCACACAGAGCATCGGCAGCGATATCAGCGCTGGCAGCATTCAGATCAACAGTGGCCGTGATTCTGTTGTTGAAGGCAGCACGCTGGTGGCCGACAAGAATATTGGCATCAATGCCGGGCGAAATCTGGAAATCACCAGTGCAGAGAACTCGGCGTCGTCCAGCTCGAAATCCGGCAGTAAAAAAGTCGGCGAGGTGGGCTCCTGGTGGCAAGGCGCGACCGGGATCGTCAAAACCAAAGAAACCGATGACAGCACTTCAACGCGCCAGTCGGGCAGTCAAATCGCCTCCCTCGGCGGCAATATTTCCCTGACCGCCGGGGATCATTACACCCAGAGCGCGAGCCAGTTGGTCACCCCTCAGGGTGACATCAGCATCAAAGCCAAGCATGTCGATATCGAGGCCGGATTCGACACGCTCAACACCAATAAAACCGCGAGCACCAGCCGCACGGCAATCGGCGGCACCGTCAGCATTCCGCTGGTCGATGCCCTGCGTGGCATTCAGCAAATGGGCGAAGCGGCGCAGAAAACCAGCGATGATCGAATGGTCGCACTGGCAGCGGTGAACGCCGCCATGAGTGCCAATCAGGCGCTGGATGCCGGACAGGCGATGATGCAGAACCCGGTGGGCGGGGTGAAGGTCAGTGTCAATCTGAGCAACAGCCAGAGCAAAATGAACAGCAGCCAGAGCGGCCGCAATGTGGTTGCCAGCGATGTTGTCGCGGGTGGCAACGTCAACATCGTTGCAACGGGAGCCGGTGCTGACAGTGACATCAATGTCGTAGGCAGCCGAATCGAAGGCGGCGGCGATGTCAGCCTGAAAGCTGACGGCGAAATCAATCTGTTGTCCGCACAAAACACCGCACATCAACAAAGCGCCAACAGCAACAGCGGCTGGAGCGCAGGCATCGGTTTTGGCTTCGGTGAAAGCAACGGCTTCACCTTCGAACTCGCCGCCAACGTGGGACGGGGCAATAGCGATGGCGATGACGTCACTCACACCAACACCTCGATCAAGTCCGGTCATACGCTCAACCTGGAGAGCGGTGGCGACACCAACATCAAAGGCGCTGTCGCCACCGGTGAAACGGTCAAGGTAAAAGTCGGCGGTGACCTCAATGTCGAGAGTCAGCAGGACACCAGCACCTATACCTCCAAACAGATGAGTGCGAACGTCGGCCTGAGTGTCTGTATACCGCCGTTCTGCTACGGCACCAGCAGCGTCAGCGGCGGTATTGCTGCGCAGCACATGCAAAGCGAGTACGCCAGTGTGTCCGAGCAATCGGGCATCAAGGCCGGCGACGGCGGCTTCCAGGTTGAGGTCAAGGGCAATACTGATCTGGTCGGGGCGATAATCGCCAGCACCGACAAAGCGGTCGCCGACGGCAAAAACACCCTGAGCACTGGCACGCTGACGAGTTCTGATATCAAGAACAAGGCCGAGTACGACGCCAGTAGCATCAATCTCAGCGGCGGCTACGGCTTCAATGTGAAGGGCGGCGGCAATGCCAGTGGTACCCCGACCCGAGGCGGGCCGGTCGTAAGCACCAAGGAAGGTGCGAACGCCAATACACCGATCGTCCTGTTTGCCAGCGGTGATTCAAGCAGCACCACGCACAGCGGGATCAGCGGTGCTGCAGTCACCATCACCAACGGTGCCAAACAACAGGAATTAACCGGCAAAACAGCTGAGCAAACCATAGCCGCGATCAATACGGATGTGTCCAGCGACCGTGACGGCAGCAACAAGCTCAAGCCGATTTTCGACGCCCAGGAAATTGGCGTGGATTTCGAAATCGTCGGCAAGTTTGTGCAGAATGTTTCGCAGTTTATCGAAAACCGTGCAAACGAAGCTGATAGCAAGAAGAAGGAGGCTGAAAGAGAGTACCTCGCAGCACATGACGACAGCCTTTCGCAGGAAAAAAAGGATGCCCATCATGAAAAATATGTAGAGCTCACTCAGCAAATCAAGGACATCAACAAGAACTGGGGGCCTGGAGGCACTTATCGGCAGATCACTACCGCGTTGGTCGCCGGGATCACCGGCGGTGTCACCGGTACTAGCGCGCAGTTCGCGCAAAACATGGTGGTCAATTACGTCCAGCAGCAGGGATCGGATTACATCGGGCAATTGGTCCTCAAGGGACTCAAAGAGGGCAGCCCGGTACACGCAGGCTTGCATGCGATTCTTGGTTGCGCAGGCGCTGCTGCCAGTAGCCAAAGCTGTTCGGCGGGTGCGTTGGGTGGAGCGGCAGCCAGTGTGCTGACAGCACTGTTTGCGGACCCTGATCCAAACGAAACAGCTGCGGATCGCGAAACCAAGCGCAACCTCATCACCAGCCTGGTGACCGCTATTGCTGCGGCTAGCGATCCAAGCGGTGCAGCGACGGCCAACAACGCTGCGATTGCAAACGTTGATAACAACTGGTTGGCAACGCAGCAGAAAATACAAAGAGATAAAGAGCTGGAAGCAGCGCCAAGTCTTATTGAAAAGATAAAGATATGGCGGAAGTGGGCGAGCGTTGATAGCACCCAAGATATGGCTACAGGCCTTGGTGTAATCATTGGCCTGCAGGAAGGTGGCTGGAGGGATCTGGATGGCCTATCGGGCTTCTTGGCAAGTCCGTTGGAGAGTCTCAGCGGTCTACGACAAATTGTCGAAAGCGAAGCGCTGCGAGCCAAGCTTGGTAATGCCGCGGTGGACAGTTTGCTCGCGACTATTGGTAGGATGGAGTACGCACTGGAGTTTGGTGGAACCGATCAGGCGTTGCAGCTTGGACGCGATCTAGGTTTGCTTTTGTATACCGTCGGTGGCGTTGTATCGGACGTAGGTGGTCTGGCAAAGGGAGCCGCCGCTTTAGGGAAGGTGGGAGTAACCGTTTCGAGTAAAACTTTGGGCCAACTTTTAGGAAAAGATGGAGCAGAGATTGGAGCAACAATCGCGCGTTTGGAATTGGACAGCGCGGGCAATCTGAAGTCAGTTGTCATGCCTAGCGGCGGGAAACTACTCAATCAATACAACCCGCTCAATCAAGGTCCTCTGCCAGCTTCGATTGCAGACACGTTCCGGAGCGCTACCTACGCAGAGGTCGTAACTCAGAAACCGACAACTTTGTATCGGGTATATGGAGGCTCGGCTAAGGAGCTTGGGGCTTATTGGACCGCGACAAAACCGACAGGCCCTGTGCAATCGATCATAGACAGTGCTTTGAATCCTCAATGGGGAAATACGGCGGTAAATGTGGTGAAGATTGAAGTTCCAGCAGGTACTAAGTATTTTGAAGGTGTAGCCGCCCCTCAGGGAGGGCTTGTGGGAGGGGGAAGTCAGGTTCTTTTTCCAAAAGACTTCAAAATTGATCCATCCTGGGTGAGATAAAGTATGGCGGGCTGTGGCTGGGAAGTAATAGAGAGCTTTTTTTCGCCGGACGAATACCGTCGATTTGTTGTTTGGATCAATAACCAAGTAGTAAATGGTCGAGTAGAAAGTGTTCGCGTATTAGATGATTACGCTGGACCTGGATTTGATGAGTTTTGGTTCAAGTGTTGTGATTCCGCAGAGGTTTGGAGATTGGTTGCGCCGCAACCTCCTTTTCGCGGATATTGGGGGCCAGTAGCAACTGAGGAGAATAATAGGGCGGAGGATAATGGGGCAGATCACATTTAAATGGGTAAATGGGGACAGACCACGTTTAGAAAGTGCTCCGAAAACGTAGTCTGTCCCCGTTTTACTCTGTGTTCGATCTCTGATGAAAAATTAATCTTCCAGACCCTTTTTGGCGGGCGTTTTCAGGAGGTTGGCAGGTGGACTTTGCATTTTTGCTGTTCGGCGCGGTAGGGCCGCTGAATGGAACTCTGGTCAGAGCACAGGCGTGCAGCCTGTTGGGCAGGGCTTCGAAGTGTTCAGAGGGATAAATGGGACAGACTACGTTTAAATAAACGTGGTCTGTCCCCGGTTCCGCTTGAATTTCATGGATCTTGCGAATTTTTTCAGGGATATCTATGACGATCTGGATGCGTTGCTCGTAAAACCAGTTTGGCCTGACATTCCCGAAGGGTTTGATTATGGAAAGAACTCGAATTAACGGGCCTTATCCTCTGGCTGGGAGGATATTGGGACAGACCACGTTTAGAAAGTACTGCGAAAACGTAGTCTGTCCCCGTTTTACACTGCAGGGAGTCATTTCGGGTGAAGAATTCGATGCGACGGTGAAGTTTCATCTGCTGCGCCCAGGGGAAACCTGGCTGAGCGATGACCTTGAGGGGTATGAAGAAGCAGTGCTTACCGTTGAATCGAGTGACAAGGGGTTTCTTGAGACATACGGGTAAATGATGGGAAATGATGGGGACAGACCACGTTTAGAAAGTACTCCGAAAACGTAGTTTGTCCCCGTTTTACTCCTGAAGAGGTTTGTATGCTTTGCCCAAGATGTCAGCAGGACTATGTTGTTAAGGCGAAAATCAAAGTAACCGAAGCTGTTATTTTCACTTGTCCGGAGTGTGATGCAACGTGGTTCAAGATCGAAGAAATCGGGGTTGTGCCTTTTCTGGATTACGCTACTTACATGAATAGTATTGGCCTTGCCGGAATATGGGAAGAGCTAGAGATTATTGCTGAAAGAATATGAGTTTAATTAATTTCGGGCGAGGAGTGAAAAGGTCAACGTGTCGTTAGGGACAAGCCTGCCCTAGATGACAGTGCGGTATAGCCTGCTCTGGGAGTTGGTGTAAATTCCCACGCTAGCTTCCCGGCGTTAGTGGGATAAAAGGGACAGACCCCGTTTAAATTAACGTGGTTTGTCCCCGGTTCTGCACGATTGATGGCAAGACCAAGTCTGTAGTGTTTGAGAACGAAGCCCGAAAAATACCGGAGATAATCGAGTGATTACAGATGATCTAGAAATCGTCAAAAAAATTTTTCAGATGGTCCACGAGGGTATTGTTCACGGATACGACGCCTTCCGTTACGAGATAGAGATGGGTGAAGGGTTCATGGAGGCCGAACTGACAGTCGAAAAAGACGGAGTTGAGGTAACGGACGCTGAAATCGATTTCGATGTCTCCGACGTGTATTTTTTGGCAAAAGATTTAAAGGCGAATGCCGTGCAGCGTGGCGAGCCCTGGAAATCTTTTGTCATGTCTTATCGCGACGGTGAGCAAGTGAAGACCAAATTCAATTATTGATTCACCCAAGTCTTTTCAAAACGTGACCTTATGTCCGGAACCACGGACGGCACTCGCCGTCCGTTTTTTTGCATTTGAACTACTTCGTTGCCTGCGCTTCGTGGCAGCATCTCGAAGCGTTTCCTCCTTCATACCGGAGGATAATGGGACAGACCACGTTTAAATAAACGTGGTCTGTCTCGAGGGATCAAAGGTCTTTAATTTATGACAGTTGTGAATGAAGAAGGCCATCTCCTGACTGTTATTGCTGGAATTGGCGTATTGGAGTGGCAAAAGTATCAACAGCGTTTTCCAAAAGTAAGGGTGGGGAATGAAATGCAGCGGGAGGATCATTCTGCGCTGCCACCCTTCATCGCTTTCAGGTTTGAGTGTATTAGCAAGGTTGATATCGACAAGTTGAAGGTCGCCGTGGAAGGCTACAAGGGGGCTTTATCATGGTCGATTGTTGGCCGGTCACGCGAAGGGCTACCCGGGATTAACTGGATGATTGCACCGTCAAGGATGTGGGAGGTGGGTGAGTGTGCTCTGCAAGCAAACATGACGGCAGCGGTCTATTTGTCCATTCATGAACCTTTACTTGCTCCGCTGGCATACAAGGATTTAATTGGACTTGCGGAACATGTTCGTTCTGCGGTAAATGGGGAAGACTACGTTTAAATAAACGTGGGCTGTCCCCGGTTCTGCCCCGGTTCTGCCGGTTCTGCGGTTGAACTAGTTGCTTGGGATTGGGCGATTGAAGTTGACAGGATGTCGAGGCCAACTGTGTCGAGTTTTTCCGCACACATTTAGAAGAGGGGATGATTGGAACAATCAATTTCCGGAGGTGAGAGAGTGATTGCTGAAGATTTTGAACTTGTGACAGCTATTTTTCAGCTGGTTGAGGCCGGAATTGTTCACGGTTATGACGCCTTTCGATACCGCGTTGAATGGGGGGGTAACTATATGGAGGCAGACCTCGCCGTTGAAAAAAATGGCTCAGAAATCTGGGACGCTGAAACTGATTTCAATCATTCGAAAATCTATGCGCTTGTAGAAAAATTACACGAGCATGCAGTCGCTCGCGGTGAGCCCTGGAAGGCATTTGTTCTCTCCTATCGCGAAGGCGAACAAGTGAAAACGAAATTCGACTATTGATTCCGATTGTCTTCTGCCTGTTATCCCTAAAGCAAAATCGAAAGATCGCAGCCTTTGGCAGCGCCTACACATACCCTCTGTAGGAGTTGCCGAAGGCTGCGATCTTTTGCTTTTACTTCGGATAAAGCGGCGGCAACCCGCTATCACCCACCGGATCCTGCACCCGTTCCGCCGCTGGAATCGTGCGGATCGCCCGCCACAAATCCTCACCCTGCCAATGCTGCCCCGTCTCACTGTACAGCGCACCATTCAACCCATCCAGCGCATCTGACAACGGCACAAACCGCGCCGCCATGTCCGCCAGTGTCTCCGGCTGCTGCCGCGCCCAGGCATCCAAGGCCTGCCGCGTCGCCTGCGGATCATTCGCCTGGCTCGCGCGCTTGATGTCATCCATCAAGGTGCGCGGGCTCGGGCCGGTTTGTGCGGCACGATGCACCGCCGGTTGCCAGCGTGCGCGCCACCACAGGCCGAAGCCGAGGAGGGTGGTGCAGGCGAGGATCAGGGTGCTGAGTTTCCACCACCACAACACGTCGTTATCGACGGCGCTCACTTGCAGATTGCCGGCCGGGGTGTCGACTTGCAGGCTCGGGTTGTTGGCCACTTGCAGCGTGCGCGCGGGCAGGCTGCTGTGTTCCAGATGGTCTTCGAAGGTGTTCCACCAAACCACGTCCACCGTCGGCAAATCGATGGCGCCGCTGCGGCTCGGCACCAAGGCTTCGCGCTCTTCGCGGCTGCCGACAATGCCGCGGTCGGTGCTTTGGTTGCTCAGCACCGGTTGATCGGGGTAGCGGCGCAGGCCGTTGACGTCGGTGGCGGGCAGCGCTGGCAGTTGCGAGCTGGCGAGGCCTTCGACTTTCAGGGTCAGGCTGCGCGTCATCGAATCGCCGACCTGAGTGTGTTCCGGTTCCGGGTTCCAGCTTTCGCTGAGACTTAGGCTGCGCGCGGGAAGCCATGGTGCGTCGACCGGATAAGTCAGGGGTTTGGGTTTCACGGTCAGGGGGATTTCGGCGGAACTGACGCGCATCAGTTTGCCCGGTTTCGGTCCCTGCGCATTCGCGTCCTGAGACGGCTGCGTGTCGACCAGTGTCGCGCTGAAAGTCTGCGGGGCGATGGTCAGCAAACCGCTGTGTTGCGGGTAGATCGCATAGCGCATCTCGATCACGCCATGACGGACACCGTTGAGGTCTTTCTCGTAGGTGCGTGTGTCACCGAGTTGCTCGATGCGCGCATCGGCGATTTGCAGCGGCGTCAGGCTGCTGTCGTCGTACAGCGACACCGAATGGTAGATGCGCAACGTCAGGATCGCCTGCGCCTGCACGTAGACGCTGGACTGATCGAGACTGGCTTCGATGAACACCGGATCAAGGCTGTTCTTGTTCTCGCGGGTGTCGCTTTCGACCACTTGTACGGTGATCGGCTGGCTCTGCGCGTCGCCCAGTTGCAGCGGCGGGATCACCACGCTGCCGTTCTCTTTCGGCAGCAGGGTGATGATCCAGCGCGTGGTCGCGCGGTTGTCACCGTTGAGGGTGTTGAGCTGGTTGACCTGGCGCGTGCCGCGCACTTCGAACAACGCTTCGAGCGCGGTCAGGTCGGGTTTGCCGAACTGGGTGACGTCGCTGGTTTCGAGGGTGAGTTCGACCGTCTCGCCGGAGTTCAGGCGACTGCGATCCACGCTGGCCGTCAGCTCGGCCGCCTGGGCGGTGGCCGTGCAGAGCAGCAGGGGCAGCAAGAGAGCGGTGAAGCGGGTCATCGAGTGTTTTCCTGATCCTGATGTTGTTGCTGTTCGTACCAGAATTTGCGTCGCAGCAGTTCGCCCGGATCATCCGGGATCTTGCCCAGCCATTGTTCCAGTGCCTGGCGTTGCTCGCCTTCGAGGTTGTCTTCACTCGGGCGCAGCGTCGGCACGGTGTCCGTTTGTTCTTCCTCGTCGCTGCCCGGCACTTCGTTGGGGCCTGGCTGCGGCGGTGTAGTCGGTGGCGGTTCGCTGGCCGATTCGCTCGGTTGCGCTTCGCTCTGGGTTTCACTTTTTACCGCCGGTGGCGGCGTGGTCGCGGGCGCTGGTTCGTCGCCCGGCAGACTTTGCTGCTCGCTTGGCTTGGTGTCCGGCTCGGCGGGCGGGGGGGCGTTTTTCTGCTTGAGCAGATTTTCCACCAGCGCCTTGTTGGTCTGCGCCGGACGTAAATCCGGTTGCTGTTCCAGTGCCTGCTCATAGGCGTCGATCGCCGCTTCCAGCTCACCGCTTTTCGCTAGCGCGTTGCCACGATTGTAGTGGGCGCGGGCATCGCTGCCTTCGGCGAAACGCTGGGCGGCGCCACTGTAGTCGCCGGCCTCGTACAACGCCACCCCTTGCCACTGGTGATCGTCAAAATGCTGCGCGGCTTCGGCCGGGCGTTTTTGTTTGAGCAGGTGCAGGCCCTGTTGATCGGGGCGCAGCCACAAATCCTCAAAGTCAAAAGCGTAGCTCGGCTGTGGCAAGCAAAACAGCAAAGGCAGGCAAAACAACCAGCCGCGTCGCCCGGCGCACGCCGCGAGCAGCAACAGCGGCAACAGCAGCCAGTAACCCTGATCGGCCCAGGTATCGAGGCGCACGGTCTGGCCGTCGTCGCGCAGGCTGCGTGGGCCGTTGAGCAGGCCGAGCGCGCCGAGATCAGCCTCGTCGAGACGGGCAGGGTGGTATTCGCCGCCGACACTGTTGAGGAACGCACTCAAGGCCGGGCTGTCGAGCTGCGGCACGCGGATCGCGCCTTGTTCGTCCTTGAGGAAACTGCCGTCCTCTTGAGCGATTGGCGCACCTTCGGCAGTGCCGACGCCGAGCATCAACAATTGTGCCGACTGTCCGCTGAGTGCGCGGCGAATGCCTTGGCGTTCTTCTTCGTTCAATGACGAACCAATCAGCAGAATTCGTCCCTGACCGAGCGCGCCCTGTTTCAGCAGGGCCAGCGCTTTGCTCACGGCCAGATCGGCGCGATGACCGCTTTCCGGCATCAACGACGGTTTGAGCGCGTCGAGCAAATTGCGACTGGTCGCGAGGTCATCCGACAGCGGCACCAGCGTGTGCGCGCTGCCGGCGTAAACGACGATCGCGGTCTGCGCATCGCTGCGCGCCTGCAACAGATCAAAGAGCTTACGCCGCGCCTGTTCCAGCCGCGTCGGTGGTGAGTCGGTGGCGAGCATTTCCGGGGTCAGTTCCAGCACCACCACCAACGGGTCGGCGGGTTTCTGGCTGGTCTGTTCGACGCGCTCCCAGCTCGGCCCGAGCAGCGCCAGAATGGTCAGCAACCACGCCACGCCGAGGGCAATCCACGGTAGTTTGCTGTCGCGACCGTTCCCGCCACTGAGCAGGGTGGCATGAAACGCCGGTGGCAAGATCATCTGCCAGCGCCCTGCACGTTTCTGCCGGTGCCAGAGTTGCCAGATCAGCCAGCCCAGCAGCGGTAGCAACAGCAACCACCAAGGACGGAACCAGTGCGGCCAGAGCGCGATCATCGGCGCCTCCGCAGACGCAGGCGTTTGAGGCGCTCGCGCCAGTCAGGCAACGGACTTTGCAGATACAGCTCCTTGGTAAACAGGCGTTGCAACGGGTTGTCCGGCCACAATTCACGGGTGACCAGCAACAGGCTCAACCACAGCGCCAACGCCAGGGGCCAGTGATACAAGGCTTGCGCCGGGCGCGCCTGGGTCGGTTGTTGAGTCACCGGTTCGAGCTGGTCGAGTGTGTCTTTGATGGCTTGCAGTTCTTTGCCGTCGTGGGCACGGAAATACTGGCCGCCGGTGACTTCGGCGATGGCTTTGAGCGCCGGTTCGTCGAGGTCCAGGCTCGGATTGACGCCCAGCAGGCCGGTTGAGCCGCTGTCTTCAGGATTGGCGCCGATGCCGATCGGATAGATTTTCACGCCTTCGCTGGCCGCCAGTTTTGCCGCCGTCAGCGGATCGATTTCGCCGCCGTTGTTCGCGCCGTCAGTGACCAGAATCAGCACACGACTTTGCGCCGGACGCATGCGCAGGCGTTTCAGCGCCAGACCGATGGCGTCGCCGATCGCAGTGTTCTTACCGGCAATGCCGATCCGCGCTTCGTCGAGCCAGACGCGCACGGTGTGGCGATCAAAGGTCAGCGGCGCTTGCAGATAGGCCTGGCTGCCGAACAGGATCAGGCCGACACGGTCGCCATCGCGGCTTTCAAGGAAGTCGCCCAGCAGATGCTGAACCAAGGTGAGACGACTGACTTCTTCGTCCTGCCACTGCATATCGGGGAAATCCATCGAGCCGGACACGTCCACCGCCACCAGCAGATCACGCCCACTGGCGGCAATCGGCAGTGGTTCGCCGAGCCATTGCGGGCGCGCGGCGGCGGTCAACAGCAACAACCACAGGAGCATGAACGGCGCTTGTTGACGCCATGCAGGCAGATTGGCGCGAGCGCGACGGCGGGCGAGGCCTTCGAGGTCGGCGAGAAAACTCACTTTCAAGGCTGGCTCGCCACTGTCGGCGACCGGCAGCACCAGACGCATCAGCCACGGCAGCGGCACCAGCACAAAGATCCACGGCCAGGCGAACTCAAACATGTTTGCGAATCCACGTGTCGACGGCTTGGGTCAGGCCGGCGATGGCTTTGTCGTCGAGTTTGCATTCCGGTTTGTACGCGCCTTCGACTAGCACCATCCAGCGCGTGAGGCCAGCGGCCGGGCAACGATTGTCGAGAAAGGCCAGCCATTTACGCCCGTTGAGGGTGTGGCTCTGGCTGTAGGGATAGTGGTTGCGGCACAGGCGTTTGAGCAGGCCGTTGAGTTGCTGCAGCCAGGCACCGGCCGGGGCGCCGTCGTAGGGTTTGGGCATTTGTGCGAGTTCAGCGAGGGCGGCGATGCGCACCGGGTCGAGCGGCTGTTCAGCACGGACGATCGGGCGCTTCTTCAGCGGAATGAAACGGCGCAGGCGCCACACGGCAAAACCCAGCAGCGGCAACAACAGAAGCAGCAGCCACCAACCCGGTGCCGGCGGCCAGAAGGCGATCGGTGGCGGCGAGATCAGCGGTTGCAGTTGTTCGAGGCCGTTCATCGACCTTTCCCCGGACGCTGCGGATTGAGGAATTCGCGCATCTGCTCGACCATTTCGCTTTGCGTGCTTAGCGGCATCAGCAATACCCGCAGCTTCTGCGCGAGCAATTCCCAGCGCGCGATGCGCGCTTCGGCCTGGGCGCGATAGGTCTGGCGCAGGTCGAAGTTCAACGTGTCGAGCTCCAGTTGTGCACCGCGTTGCGCGAACCGCAAAAGCCCGGCGGCGGGCAGGGCGTGATCGAGCGGATCGGACAGCGGCAACATCAGCAGATCGCAATGCCGCGACAACAGACTCAGCTGCTGTTCGGCGCTGTCGGACAACGCACGCTCGTCGCAGATGACGATCACCAGACTGCCCGGGCGCAGCACTTCACGGGCACGGCGCAAGGCCACGCCGAAGGCATCGCGATCCGGCTCACGCTCGCTGTGCAGTGACTGGTTGACCTTGACCAAACGGTTGAGCAATTGCAGCAGGCTTTGTTTGCTGCGCCGTGGCTTGATTTCGTAGTGCTCGTTGTCACCGAACACCAGCCCGCCAACGCGGTCGTTATGGCCGAGCGCGGCCCAGCCGATCAGTGCTGCGACTTGCGCCGCGAGCACCGATTTGAACATCAGCCCGGAGCCGAAAAACAGCCGCGTGCTTTGCTCGACCATAATGAAAATCGGCCGCTCGCGCTCTTCATGGAACAGTTTGGTGTGCGGCTCCTGCGTGCGTGCGGTGACGCGCCAGTCGATGGTGCGCACGTCGTCGCCGGCCTGATAGACCCGCACCTGATCGAAGTCGACGCCGCGACCACGGAATTTCGAGTGATGCAGGCCGATCAGCGGGCTGCGCTGACTCGGCGTGGAAAACAGCTGCACTTCACGCACGCGGTGGCGCATCTCGATCAGCTCGGCGAGGCTGACGCGGATGCCCGGTTCGGACGGCAGGGGGGCGTTCATGGGGGTCAAGCGACGGCTACGACGTCGAGAATCCGCTGCACCACCCGATCCTGATCGATGCCGGCGGCTTCGGCTTCAAACGACAGAATGATGCGGTGACGCAACACATCGAACAGCACGGCCTGAATGTCTTCCGGGCTGACGAAATCGCGACCTGCCAGCCAGGCGTGGGCGCGGGCACAACGGTCGAGGGCAATCGAGCCGCGCGGGCTGGCGCCGTAGGCGATCCACTCGGCCATTTCCGGGTCGAATTTGGCCGGGTTGCGCGTGGCCATGACCAGTTGCACGAGGTATTCCTCCACGGCGTCGGCCATGTACAGACCGAGGATTTCCTTGCGCGCGGCGAAAATCGCCTGCTGGCTCACACGGCGCTCGGGCTTGGTCTCACCGTTCAGCGCTTCGCCACGGGCCTGCTGCAGGATGCGGCGTTCGACGGCGGCGTCCGGGAAACCGATTTTCACGTGCATCAGGAAACGGTCGAGCTGCGCTTCCGGCAGCGGGTAAGTGCCTTCCTGCTCGATCGGGTTCTGCGTGGCCATCACCAGAAACAGCGGCGACAACTCATAGGTGCTGCGGCCGACACTGACCTGACGCTCGGCCATGGCTTCGAGCAGCGCCGATTGCACCTTGGCCGGGGCGCGGTTGATTTCGTCCGCCAGCACCAGGTTGTGGAAGATCGGCCCTTGCTGGAACACGAAACTGCCGGTTTCCGGGCGATAGATCTCGGTGCCGGTGATGTCGGCCGGCAGCAGGTCCGGGGTGAACTGGATGCGATGGAACTGGGCTTCGATGCCCTCGGCGAGTTCTTTGATCGCTTTGGTCTTGGCCAGACCCGGAGCGCCCTCGACCAGCATGTGGCCGTCGGCGAGCAGGGCGATGAGCAAACGCTCGATGAGTTTTTCCTGGCCGAGAATCTGCGTTGAAAGAAAGGTTCGCAGCGCCAGTAGCGCTTCACGATGTTCCATCGATGACTGTTCCTGGAAAGGGGTGGCCACCGGCGTTCGGATAACGCCGGGGCTGGGGGCGTTACTTTAATCCATCGCGGGGGGTGGCGACTAACGGCATTTTGCGCAAAGTGCGGGAAATGACTGGGGGATTTGTTGGATTTTTGTAGTGCCGGGGAGGGGTAGTGTTCTTTCGGGCCTCTTCGCGAGCAGGCTCGCTCCCACATTTTGAGCGGCGTACATCCGTCAATGTGGGAGCGAGCCTGCTCGCGAAGGGGCCAGCCCAGACACCATCAAACCTCGTTGATGAAGGTGCCAGTCCCATCAAGGATATTGGTCAAGGTCTCGACAACCTCATCCATATCCACCATATCCGGGTTAAAGCTGATCTCCAGCACATCATCCCCGTTCAACGCATCGGCATCCGCCGCCGCGATCTCGATCTTCAGCAGATTCGAAGTCAGCGTGACTTTCACGCCATCTAGAGTCGAAGGCTCGCCATCCAGCGTAATCTCCAGCTCATCCTCGTCCGGATAGCGGCTCATCAGGAACATGTCGCCCTTGTCGCTGTGGCAGCAGAGCATGGCCATGTTGTCTTCTTCGTCATCGCACGGGTTGACGATGAGTAGGGCGGTGTTCATTTGCATGGTCAATTCCTGCCTCGAGGGACGTGTTGGTCGCTAATGGGCGCGATTCTGCCAGTCCTCGGGAATTTCTGCATGTGAGAGTGTCAGAGGATGTGTCGTGAACGCGACGTGGGTCAATGGTCATTTCTGGCACGCATGTACCGTAAAAACGGGCATTCAGACCAGCGTTTTGCGCCACGAGTGCTAGTGTTTACCGATGCCAAACCCTCGGTTTACGTGCCAATGACCGAATATGTCGCAGCACCGCAAGCAGACACATTGTCGCACCCTTTAAGCTGCGCAACGGATGAGCACCCGTAAAGGCATTGTCGGCACCTCTGGCAGTCGCTTTTGCAGATGCCCATTCAATGGAAGGTGAATGTGACCTGAGTGTCCCGTCCAGCTTCACCCACCTGTCCCCCTGTTTCCTCTGCCCGAGAATCAGGAACAGGGCGACACAAGCCCCGAAAGGGGTGTTGCACGCGACGCTTTCCATCAATAACAAGCTTAAGCGGAGTACCACAGATGGCGTTCTTCACCGCAGCCAGCAAAGCCGACTTCCAGCACCAACTGCAAGCGGCACTGGCGCAGCACATCAGTGAACAGGCACTGCCACAAGTGGCGCTGTTCGCTGAACAATTCTTCGGCATCATTTCCCTGGACGAGCTGACTCAACGTCGCCTCTCCGACCTCGCTGGCTGTACTCTTTCTGCGTGGCGCCTGCTTGAGCGCTTCGATCACGCGCAACCGCAAGTGCGCGTCTACAACCCTGATTACGAGCGTCATGGCTGGCAGTCGACCCACACCGCGGTCGAAGTCCTGCACCATGACCTGCCATTTCTGGTCGACTCGGTTCGCACCGAGCTGAACCGTCGCGGCTACAGCATCCACACCCTGCAAACCACCGTGCTCAGCGTGCGTCGTGGCAGCAAGGGCGAGTTGCTGGAAATCCTGCCGAAGGGCAGCACCGGCGAAGGCGTTCTGCACGAATCGCTGATGTACCTGGAAATCGACCGCTGCGCCAACGCGGCCGAACTGAATGTGCTGAGCAAAGAGCTGGAACAGGTTCTCGGTGAAGTCCGCGTTGCGGTCGCCGATTTCGAGCCGATGAAAGCCAAGGTGCAGGAAATCCTCACCAAACTCGACAACAGCGCGTTTGCCGTCGATACCGACGAAAAGAACGAAATCAAGAGCTTCCTGGAATGGCTGGTGGGCAACCACTTCACCTTCCTCGGCTACGAAGAATTCGTGGTCACCGATCAGGCCGATGGCGGCCATATCGAGTACGACCAGAACTCCTTCCTCGGCCTGACCAAACTGCTGCGCACCGGCCTGACCTACGAAGACCTGCGCATCGAAGACTACGCCGTTGCCTACCTGCGCGAACCGACCCTGCTGTCGTTTGCCAAGGCTGCGCACCCGAGCCGTGTCCACCGTCCGGCGTACCCGGACTACGTGTCGATCCGTGAAATCGACGCCGATGGCAAAGTCATCAAGGAACACCGCTTCATGGGCCTGTACACCTCCTCGGTGTATGGCGAGAGCGTGCGGGTCATCCCGTTCATCCGCCGCAAGGTCGAAGAAATCGAAACGCGCTCCGGCTTCCAGTCCAAGGCTCACCTGGGCAAGGAACTGGCGCAGGTCCTCGAAGTGCTGCCGCGTGACGACCTGTTCCAGACCCCGGTCGACGAGCTGTTCACCACCGTCATGTCGATCGTGCAGATCCAGGAGCGCAACAAGATCCGCGTGTTCCTGCGCAAAGACCCGTACGGTCGTTTCTGCTACTGCCTGGCCTACGTGCCGCGCGACATCTACTCCACCGAAGTTCGCCAGAAGATCCAGCAAGTGCTGATGGAGCGCCTGAAGGCCTCCGATTGCGAATTCTGGACGTTCTTCTCCGAGTCCGTGCTGGCGCGTGTGCAGTTGATTCTGCGTGTCGACCCGAAAAACCGTCTCGACATCGACCCGGTGCTGCTGGAAAAAGAAGTCGTGCAAGCCTGCCGCAGCTGGCAGGACGACTACGCCGCACTGACCGTCGAAAGCTTCGGCGAAGCTCACGGCACCAACGTGCTGGCCGACTTCCCGAAAGGCTTCCCGGCTGGTTACCGCGAGCGTTTCGCTGCGCATTCGGCCGTGGTCGACATGCAGCACCTGCTGAGCCTCAACGAAAAAAATCCGCTGGTGATGAGCTTCTATCAGCCGCTCGGTCAGGTCTCCGGCCAGCGCGAGCTGCATTGCAAGCTGTACCACGCCGACACCCCGCTGGCGCTGTCCGACGTCTTGCCGATTCTGGAAAACCTCGGCCTGCGCGTGCTGGGTGAATTCCCGTACCGTCTGCGTCACACCAATGGCCGCGAGTTCTGGATTCACGACTTCGCGTTCACTGCCGCTGAAGGTCTGGACCTCGACATCCAGCAACTCAACGACACCCTGCAGGACGCCTTCGTCCACATCGTTCGCGGCGACGCCGAGAACGATGCGTTCAACCGTCTGGTACTGACCGCCGGCCTGCCTTGGCGCGACGTCGCGCTGCTGCGTGCTTACGCGCGTTACCTGAAGCAGATTCGTCTGGGCTTCGATCTGGGTTACATCGCCAGCACCCTGAACAACCACACCGACATCGCTCGCGAGCTGACCCGGTTGTTCAAGACCCGCTTCTATCTGGCGCGCAAACTCAGCGACGACGATCTGGAAGACAAGCAACTGCGTCTGGAACAAGCGATTCTGACCGCACTGGACGATGTTCAGGTGCTCAACGAAGACCGCATCCTGCGTCGTTACCTCGACCTGATCAAAGCCACCCTGCGCACCAACTTCTACCAGACTGACGCCAACGGCCAGAACAAGTCGTACTTCAGCTTCAAGTTTAATCCGCACGCGATCCCTGAACTGCCGAAGCCAGTGCCGAAGTTCGAAATCTTCGTTTACTCGCCACGCGTTGAAGGCGTGCACCTGCGCTTCGGTAACGTTGCCCGTGGTGGTCTGCGCTGGTCCGACCGTGAAGAAGACTTCCGTACCGAAGTCCTCGGCCTGGTAAAAGCTCAACAAGTGAAGAACTCGGTCATCGTGCCAGTGGGTGCGAAGGGCGGCTTCCTGCCGCGTCGTCTGCCACTGGGCGGCAGCCGTGACGAGATCGCGGCTGAGGGCATCGCCTGCTACCGCATCTTCATTTCCGGTCTGTTGGACATCACCGACAACCTGAAAGACGGCGCACTGGTACCGCCATTGAACGTGGTTCGCCACGACGATGACGACCCGTACCTGGTAGTCGCGGCGGACAAGGGCACTGCGACCTTCTCCGACATCGCCAACGGCATCGCTATCGACTACGGCTTCTGGCTGGGTGACGCGTTTGCGTCCGGTGGTTCGGCCGGTTACGACCACAAGAAAATGGGCATTACCGCCAAAGGCGCGTGGGTTGGCGTACAGCGTCACTTCCGCGAGCGCGGCATCAATGTTCAGGAAGACAGCATCACTGTGGTCGGCGTCGGCGATATGGCCGGTGACGTGTTCGGTAACGGCCTGTTGATGTCCGACAAGCTGCAACTGGTCGCTGCCTTCAACCACATGCACATCTTCATCGACCCGAACCCGAACCCGGCGACCAGCTTCGTCGAGCGTCAGCGCATGTTCGACCTGCCGCGTTCGGCCTGGACCGACTACGACACCAGCATCATGTCCGAAGGTGGCGGTATCTTCTCGCGCAGCGCGAAGAGCATCGCAATCTCCCCGCAGATGCAGGAACGCTTCGACATCAAGGCTGACAAGCTGACCCCGACCGAACTGCTGAACGCCTTGCTCAAGGCGCCGGTGGATCTGCTGTGGAACGGCGGTATCGGTACTTACGTCAAGGCCAGCACCGAGAGCCACGCCGATGTCGGCGACAAGGCCAACGACGCACTGCGCGTCAACGGCAACGAGCTGCGCTGCAAAGTCGTGGGCGAGGGCGGTAACCTCGGCATGACCCAACTGGGTCGTGTCGAATTCGGTCTGAATGGCGGCGGCTCCAACACCGACTTCATCGACAACGCCGGTGGTGTGGACTGCTCCGACCACGAAGTGAACATCAAGATCCTGCTGAACGAAGTGGTTCAGGCCGGTGACATGACCGACAAGCAACGCAACCAGTTGCTGGCGAGCATGACCGACGAAGTCGGCAATCTGGTGCTGGGCAACAACTACAAGCAGACTCAGGCCCTGTCCCTGGCGGCACGTCGTGCGTATGCGCGCATCGCTGAGTACAAGCGTCTGATGGGCGATCTGGAAGGCCGTGGCAAGCTGGACCGTGCCATCGAGTTCCTGCCGACCGAAGAGCAACTGGCCGAGCGTATTGCTGAAGGCCACGGTTTGACCCGTCCTGAGCTGTCGGTGCTGATTTCTTACAGCAAAATCGACCTGAAAGAGCAGCTGTTGGGCTCGCTGGTACCGGACGACGATTACCTGACCCGCGACATGGAAACGGCGTTCCCGCCGACCCTGGTCAGCAAGTTCTCCGAAGCCATGCGTCGTCACCGCCTGAAGCGCGAGATCGTCAGCACCCAGATCGCCAACGACCTGGTCAACCACATGGGCATCACCTTCGTTCAACGACTCAAAGAGTCGACCGGCATGAGCCCGGCGAACGTCGCTGGCGCTTATGTAATCGTGCGCGACATCTTCCATCTCCCGCACTGGTTCCGTCAGATCGAAGCGCTGGACTACCAAGTCAGCGCTGACGTTCAGCTGGAGCTGATGGACGAGCTGATGCGTCTGGGCCGTCGCGCTACGCGCTGGTTCCTGCGTGCCCGTCGCAACGAGCAGAACGCTGCCCGTGACGTCGCGCATTTCGGTCCGCACCTGAAAGAGCTGGGCCTGAAACTCGACGAACTGCTGAGCGGCGAAATCCGTGAAAACTGGCAGTCGCGTTATCAGGCGTACGTCGAAGCCGGTGTACCGGAACTGCTGGCGCGTATGGTTGCGGGCACCTCGCACCTGTACACGCTGCTGCCGATCATCGAAGCGTCCGACGTGACTGGCCAGAACCCTGCCGAAGTGGCCAAGGCTTACTTCGCCGTGGGCAGTGCGCTGGACATCACCTGGTACCTGCAACAGATCAGCGCTCTGCCGGTTGAAAACAACTGGCAGGCTCTGGCCCGTGAAGCGTTCCGTGATGACGTCGACTGGCAGCAACGGGCGATCACCATCTCCGTCCTGCAACAGGGCGACGGCACACTGGATGTGGAAGCACGTCTGGCGCTGTGGATGGAACAGCACGAAAGCATGATCTCGCGCTGGCGCGCCATGCTGGTGGAAATCCGCGCGGCAAGCGGCACGGACTACGCCATGTATGCCGTGGCCAACCGTGAACTGCTGGATCTGGCATTGAGCGGGCAAGCGGTCGTGCCTGCGGCTGCTGCGAATGCCGAGCTTGAATTGGCGTAAGTAGTGGTTGAATGAAAAAGCCCCGCTCTCGGAAGAGGCGGGGCTTTTTCATTGTTCTTATTTACACCAGTTCCGAACAACGAAAGGCGAAACTGCGTACGCCATCGGCATGAGGCAAGGAAGTGCCAGCCCCGATAATCTGATCATTTTGGGTGGCTATGGATACGCCTAAGTCGAGAACGTCAGTTAGATTAATGGTCAAAAAACCTTTATCTGCAAAATGGGTGTCTTGAACACCGTCCAGGTCGAACTTGGCAATGATCGTTTTTGAGTCCTCCTCTCCTAAGGTGTCGGCGATAACCATTATGTGCTTACCCTGTCGCAGGGTTCCTTGATGCCATTGAATACCCATCGGCGCCCGTGGATATGCGGTAATCAATGGCTCGCCTTGATTAAAGGAAGAGACCAATGCGCCTTTGTTGTCGATACAAAACAATAGGCCACTTTGAATCCCGTGTGACGACGTGCTACCAATACCCAGGATATTGCCGTCAGGTAATTCTATAAGTTGACTTGTACCGCCACTATGCTGATCAGTTTCAATCACAACGAAGCCTTTGTTTCCGAACTCTTTAATGATCTCGCCCTGTGCATTGAAGCGAGCAATCATCGGCATCATTTTGCCTTCCACAGCAGTGTTTCCACCAACGACAAACGATCCATCCTGGAGCCTTATCAGTGAGTTAGCCGTTGTGTAATTAGCAAGGTACTGGACAGCGACATAGCCTTTTTCATGAAAATCCATGTCCAGCGAACCGTTCTTTTCCAGCCTGATTAATAAACCGATATTGTCGCTGAAGCTATATAGATGATTGCTGATAATCATCAGCTTGCCGTCTGGCAACTCAATGGAGTGTCCACCTTCGCGGGACGTCGATGCGTCTTTATTGGCGATCTCTTCTTTGGACAATCGGTAGGCGGGTGTCGAGATCGGATCAACGATCAGTACCCCATCGTTTCCAAATGCCTTGACGGGCATTCCTTTATCGTCAAAAAGAGCCAACCCACGCAGCAATGGGGACGAAGGATCGTACTCGAACCACCCTTCAAGCAGTATTGTCTTGTCTTTGAGTACGCGAACACCCCTGCCCGTTGATAGATCGCCGACTGCGAACTCACCAATGACACTTCCTTGATCACCGAAATCGGGATCTTGTCGACCATCAGTCTTCAGGCGCACGATTGAGAAACGTTTTCCAGCTCTGCCTGCGATCAACAGTTTGTTGTCCGGCGCGACGGTGATGCCCCACACAAATCCATTGGTGCCATCCGGATATTTTAACCAACTCACGCCTGATTCATCAGATCCGAAAGTCGGGTCGAGAGCTTCCACGTTGGCGCTATTGATAATGTTAGACATTGCCTGCTCCTCAAACCTGTGGTTTCTGCATACGCCGATAACCGACCTGGGATCGAGAGATCAATACAGTCAGATTATTGGAAGCCAATTTGGCGAGACGGTCTACTGTCAGGGTTGACAGTAGACAGATGAGCATATGTGTGAAGTTCGAGCGCGCGGTATCTCGCCTTTGCTGCCAATGCCGAGTTTTACTCGGCTTGGGCAGTGGTTGAACGAGAAAGCCCCGGTGTCGTGAGATGCCGGGGCTGTTTTATGTCTGAGGTTTTTTTGGTGGCTGTTATGGCGCCATCGCGAGCAGGCTCGCTCCCACAGGGGAATGCATTTCAAATGTGGGAGCGAGCCTGCTCGCGAAAGGGCCCTTACATTCAATACAACTTCTGACCGTGTTGACTATTCAGCATTGACACTTTATTCGCAGGCATCGCGACTAAATTGCTGAGCGACTGGTCAAACTTCTGCAACGCCCGTACTTGCACATCCTGCTGCTGATTAATATCCGCCACTATCTCCTCCGAACCCTTGAAGTCCGCCCATACCGGCGTCAATTCCCGTGCATCCGAACCTTTCGCCGTGCCGATATAGTTCAACTGCGCATCATAAAAGTCGGCACTGACATCCGCCTTGATGTCGGAACTGCGCGAGGTGATCAACTGGCTGTGGGTGTCGACGATTGCGACTACATCCGGTCTGGCCGCGCGCAGGCTTTGCATGTCCGGATACACCGTCACCGAGCCAAACTGGCGTTGCAGCGAGGCATTGACCCATTCCACCGCCATGTCCGGTTTCGAGCTGGCGACGTAGGCGTCATGGATCGGCTGCACCAGCAGGCTCTGGCCGAAACCGGTGCCGGCGTTGGCCTGATAGTCGCGCAGGTATTCGCGGTTGGTCTGGGTGCTTGGGCTGTAGACCACGCCGAGCGATACGCCGGGACCGCTTTTTACCTGGGTGGCGCTGCTGCGGCCGGTGGGATGGGGGAGCAGGGTGTCGAGTGAAGAAACGGCTTGGGGCGCGGTGGGTACCGAACAGGCTGACAGAGCTAAAACCGATATCGCCAGTACACTGGTGAGCGCAAGTTTCATGGTGTTTCTCCCGTGAAACAACAGACGGAAAGTTTGCAATGCCGTCGGCGACGACAGTTGATTCAGACTAAACCCGCCAAGCTGACAATTTGCTGTAATAAAAGCAGAGCAATAGTTTTATTGGCTTTAACCCGTAACCGCTAATTTCGCCGCGAAATAAAAAGGTGCCAATCGTCGATTTGCGCCTGTTTATTTATGGCTGGTTAAACAGCCATCAGTTTTTCAGCGGGATCAACACTTCTTCATCCGGAGCCAGGACCATGAACACCAGCAACTTGGCAGGCTTGGTCTGGCTGGCGTTTTTCGAGACCAAATGTTCGGAACCAGCAGGTTCGTACCAGAACTGACCCTTGTTGTAGGTGATCGGTTGTTCACCTTTGACCTGGGAAATCACTTCGCCTTCGAGCACGTAGGCCATGGCGGTGCCGTCGTGTTTATGGGCGATAGAGGACTGACCGGGTTTGTAATCGACCTCGATCATCATGGCTTTTTTGCCGGGGGCGTTTTTCAGCATCTGGTCTTGCAGGACGGTGACTTTTTCCGAGGGATCGTGGGCTAAAACGGCCGAAGTGCAGAGGCTTAAGGCGAGGGCGGCGGCGAAGAAGGGCAGGGCTTTCATGGCGGGTTACCTGTGAGGGTTGGGGTTGCTGATCACAGTAGTCCGCAGGGTAGGGCATTCAAACGGCCAATATTCGGGAAGATTGGGTGACCAATTGGCGGTGTTTCAGAAAGGTTGTCGGTGCGGCTGAATACGCCTTCGCGAGCAGGCTCGCTCCCACAGGGTTCAGCGTCGTTCGATAATTAATGTACGACACAAAAACCTGTGGGAGCGAGCTTGCTCGCGAAGGCGTCAGATCAGACGATAGGGAAGCTATTGAAGTCGACGCTATTGGCCAACCGACTATCGATCAGGTCAATAAACCCCTGCGCCTCGGGCCGGTTGAAATGCGCCTGCATCGCCGCTTCCGACTGCCAGCGGGCACTGACCGTCCAGCGGTGGCTGTCCTCGGGGCAGCGGTCGACCAGGTAGGAATCGCAGCCCGGCGTTTCGCGCAAGGTTTCGACGATCTTCTGCAGTTGCCTGCCCAGTTCATCCGAGCGGCCGGCCGCAGCCTGCACCTGGACCGTATTGATCACTTCGTTGGACATTGCTCACACTCCTGAATCAGGCCGGACGAATCCTGCTCATTGAGGGATAACGCCTGTGCAGGATAGGCCTGCACCCCCGGAACACCAATAACCAATCGGCGGTTAAATCTTTAGGCCAATCGCTCAGGCGACTTGCTGGAGGATGTCGCGCAGGCGATCCAGAGCGATATCGATGTCGAGGGTTTCGATCGCGCCGAAGCCGAAATACAGGCCATTCTTTGCCGGTTGTTGATGGTAGAAACCATTGATCGAGTACAAACCGACTTCGACCTTTTTCGCCAGTTCGATCACCAATGGCAGGTCGATCGGCACCTTGCAGAACACCGCCATATGAAACCCGGCGCTGGCCGGCACCGCCTCCAGCCATGGCGCCAGATCGCTGGCCATACGCGCCAGAATCCGCTCGCGGCGCTGGGCGTAGATCGCGTGACAGCGGCGGATATGCTTGAGCAGGCAGCCCTCGGCGATGAACTTGGCCAGAGCCCATTGCGGCAGGGTCGAGGCGTGCAGATCGGTGAGCTGCTTGGCGCGGATCACCGCCTCAAGGATCGCCGGCGGCAGAATCGCATAGCCCAGACGCAACTCCGGCAGCAGGGTTTTCGAGAAGGTGCCGACGTAAGCGACGATGCCGCGCTGATCGAGATTGAACAGCGAATCGGTGGGCCGGCCTTCGTAGCGAAACTCGCTGTCGTAGTCGTCCTCGATGATGATCGCACCCAACTCATGAGCGCGGGCCAGCAAGGCTTCACGGCGCGCCTGACTCATCGGCATGCCCAGCGGGAACTGGTGCGACGGCGTGACATAAATGAGGCGCGTGCCATCGGGAATGTGCTCGACCTGAATACCCTCGGCATCCACCGGAATCCCGACCACCTCGGCGCCATGGGTGCCGAACAACAGGCGTGCTGGCGGATAACCGGGATCTTCCATCGCCACCAGACTGCCGGGGCGGATCAACACGCGGGTGATCAGGTCCAGCGCCTGTTGCGCGCCGTTGCACACGACGATGTCTTCGTCCTGACAGTTGATCCCGCGGGAAAACGCGATGTGCCGGGCAATCGCATTGCGCAGCGCCGGCAGGCCTTCGGCGACACTGTAGAAACCCTTGGACTGGCTCATCTGGCGCATCGCATGGGCGACGCAGCGGCGCCAGTCATCCTGCGGAAACTGGCCCTTGCTGGTCGCGCCGCCGATGAAGTCGTAGCGCAGCGAGCCTTCCAGCGTCGGGTGGCGCAGAAACACCGGCAGATTGCGCCAGCTCTCGATCACCTCGGCACTGGCCAGTTCGGTGTGGCTTTGCTTGTGCTGGATCTGCGCCGGACGCGCGTTGACGTAGGTGCCTTTGCCGATCACCCCGGTGAGGAAGTTTTCGTAGTTCAGTTGCGCGTAGGTGTCGGAAATGGTCTTGCGCGAGATGCCCAGTTGCTCGGCGAGCAGACGGCTGGGCGGCAACTGCGTGCCAGCGGCCAAGCGCCCGGATTCAATGGCGCCGCGCAGTTGCTGATACAACTGACCGGCAAGATCCTTGCGGCCGTTGATCACGACGTGAAGTTCCATACCGACGAGGCTCCCGGGGCTATTTGGCGTGCCTGCCAGATTAGCGCTGTTGCGGGATCGGCAATAGTTGCCTACCCGAAAAAACCAAAATTGGCCCCAATCCCCTGTAGGAGTGAGCCTGCTCGCGATGACGGTGGCATATCCGACAACAATGTTGCCTGACACACCGCTATCGCGAGCAGGCTCACTCCTACAGGGATTTGTGCTCGGCTCATGGTGATTGGTGTAGCGGTTTTCCGTGCAATTGGGGCTGTAATGCATAGCTGTCGGCGTTTACGGTGAACTCATCATTCCGTCCACCGAGAACCGCCCATGTCCCCGCGCCTGGATTACTACAACACTTCGCCCAAGGCGATGAAAGCGATGATTGCCATGGAGGCTCTGACCGCCAACCTCAGTATCGAACAGCCGATACTGCAACTGATCAGGATCCGTGCCTCGCAGCTCAACGGCTGCGCCTTCTGCACCGACATGCATTCGGTGGACGCGCGGCGAGCCGGGGAGAGTGATCGGCGTTTGTATGCGATCGCGGTGTGGCGCGACAGCAACTTCTTCAACCCGCGCGAGCGTGCGGCGCTGGCTTGGGCGGAGGCGGTGACGTTGTTGGCGGAGAGCCGTGTGCCTGATGAGGTGTATCAGCAAGCGCGCGAGCAATTCAACGAAGGCGAACTGGTCGACCTGACCATGGCCGTGACCACCATCAACAGCTGGAACCGCCTCGCAGTAAGCTTCCGCCAAACCCCAAGCGATTGAGCCCGCCCTGATCGTTCCCACGCTCTGCGTGGGAATGCAGCCCGGGACGCTCCGCGTCCCCTCCAGAGTCGAACGCGGAGCGTCCGTTGAGGCATTCCTTTGCTGCGCGTGGGAACGATCGGTGGGGTGTCATTGCGGTGGGCGTTGTGGTTTCACCGACGTGCCGAAGGTGTTGCCCATCCGCGTACTGGTCGCCGCCGGTGTCGCCAGTCCAACCTGATTCGGTGGCCGCTTGTTCACCGGCACATTCAGCGCTTCCTGATTCCTCTCCGCCGCCGCAGCGCCTTCCGGGTTGTTGCCCATCTGCTGGCTCAAACAATCGTAATTCGGCGCCTTGTAACCGCCGACCGTCACCTCGACACAGCCCAACGGCTGCTCGGCATAAGCGCTCGACAGCGCCATCAACAACAGCCCGCCAAGGCTCAATCGCCACAGTGTATTCATGCTCGCCTCCTGGCCGGCCGAAAGGGGCCGCGCTTTGGCTTGAGTCTAGTGCAAGCCTTGCGCAATTCCCGTGATGGTTTTTTTGCACCGCCCGTCACACCAGATTCATAAACAGCCCTCAGGATGACGATTTCCAAGGATTCGTCAGCCGTGCAGCGAGGCAATTCCACGGACGGTTTTCAGCGTTCAACGAGGCTTGTGCGCCGGATGTGTCTGGGGTGGCTGCTCGGCTGTTCAGTGGGCCACGCCATGGCCGATGCGGTGCCGGCGGATTTGCGCATGACGCTGCACATTCCGGCACAGGATCTGGCGCACGCGCTGGATCAGTACAGCCACGCCACCGGCGTTGCGGTGCTGGTCGACAGTCAGTTGAGTCGCGGTCGTCGTTCGTTGGCGGTGGACGGTGAATACACCGCCGCCGATGCCCTGCGTCGGTTGCTCGGCGGCAGCGGGTTGATGGCGCGGTATGCCCGCGACGATGCGTTTACGTTGCAAGTGGCGCAGGTCGAAGACGTACCGGCGCCGGCACAAAAACAGACGCCTGAAAGCGTCGCCGTCAACCGCAGTTACGCGACAGCGGTGCAAGCGGCGATCGAGCGCAACCTGTGCCGCTCGCCGCTGACCCGTCCGGGCAGTTATCGCGCGGTGTTGCAGGTGTGGGTCGGCCGCGACGGCGTGGTGCAGCACAACCGGTTGGTCACTTCGACCGGTGATGTACGGCGCGACAACGCGCTGGTGGAGAGCTTTCGCAATCTCAAAATCGACCGACCGACGCCCAGCGCCTTGCGTCAGCCGGTCACGTTGCTGTTGTTACCGGAGTCGTCAGGGAAACGCATGGAATGCACCAAATGGGAAGGAGTTTCCGGGGGATGAAAGACACCGGACAAGGTTCGATGGTCCAACTGTTCCTGACGTCCTACGAGGACTTTCGGGTGCGCCTGCGCAGGCGTCTCGGTTCGGAAGATCTGGCCAACGACGTGCTGCACGAAACCTACCTGCGCGTCGACCGCATGGAGACGCCGCCGAACGTCCTGCGGCCCAATGCCTACCTCTATCGCATGGCCCTGAACATCGCCGCCGACCGCCGCCAGGCCGATGCGCGCCTGCTCACCGGCGAGGAAGTCGAAGAGCTGCTGCAAATCGGCGACGAAGCGCTTGATCCCGCGCGAGTTGTGGGCGGGCAAAAGGAAATCCAGTCGCTGCTCAGTGCGTTGTACGAGCTGCCCGCACGGCGCCGGAAGATCTTCATCGCGGCGCGTCTGGAAGAGGCGCCGCATCTGGAAATCTCGCAGCGCTTCGGCATTTCCACGCGCATGGTCGAGAAGGAAATCAAAGCCGCGCTGGGCTTCTGCGCCGCGAAACTGGAAAGAAAAGTGTTTCAGCGGTTCGGTCGCGGGGCCGGAAAACCGTCTTCTGAATAGTGCCCGATCAATTCGTTGAGAATCTGCGCGTTTGAACATCTTTCGACTGACACCTGCCGAGCCATCGGCGGCCGACAATCTGCACAGCGAAGCTCGCGACTGGCTGGTCCTGCTGACCTCCGGCCGCGCCACCGTGGCCGACGCCCGCGCCCTGCGCGAATGGTGCGCCCAGAGTGCCGAGCATGCCCGCGCGTTCGAAGAGGCCAAGCGGTTGTGGCAGCAACTGCAACCGGCCGTGGAGCAGATGCAGGCGCCACGCGGGTTTGGTCGACGTGCTTTTCTCGGTGGGGCGATTGCTGCGTCGGCTGCGTTTTTGCTGGTGCGCGGGACGATTCCTGGTGGTTTTGAAGGGCTGGGCGCGGACTACATTACTGAGGTTGGCCAGCAGCGTCGTTTTGAACCGGCGCAGGGTGTGAGTCTGGAGCTGAATACTCAGACGCGGATCAATCAGCGTGCGGTGTCTGAGGGTGTGCAGGGTTTTGAGCTGGTCAGCGGCGAAGTCGAAGTGCAGACCGCTCGATTGCCGCTGGCGATGCAGGCTGGGGGAGGGTGGTTGCGCGCCAGTCAGGCACGTTTCAACCTGCGTAACACTGATCAGCAAGTTTGCGTGACCTGTCTTGACGGTGCGGTGGAAGTCGACGTGGAAGGCCGCAGCATGCGCCTCGAATCGGGGCAGCAAGTGACCTATGACGCGCGGCAAGTCGGCAGCGTACAAAGCGTCGACACAGCCGCAGTGATGAACTGGCGCCAACAAGTGCTGGTCTTCAACGGCGCGACCCTCAGCCAGATGATCGACGAAATCAACCGCTACCGCCCCGGCATGTTGCTGCTGCTCAACCGTGAGCTCGGCCAACGCCGCGTCCAGGCCCGATTCAGCCTCGACCAACTTGCTGGCGTTGCACTGCTGATTCGGGATGCCTATGGCGTCAAATGCACCGAACTACCCGGCGGCGTCGTCGTTTTGAGTTAGTGAGTTTGACTGGGTACATATCCGTTGCTGCGGTAACGGCTGCTTAGGGTTTCGCCCTTACGGCGACTCACTTTTTTTACAAACGCCTAAAAAAAGTAAGCAAAAAAACGCTTGCTCCTACGTACGGCCCGCTCGCTGAGGCTCGGGGTTCCTTCGCTCCGGGATCCATCCGGGCGCATCGCCTACGGTTTGCTTCGCTGCACCTCCTCTCGATGCATTTGGCTGCGCCAAACGGTCGCTGCGCTCCCACCCCCGGATGAATCCCTCCACTCAGCCTTCCGACGTCGCCCGTGGATCAAGATCAAAAGCTGCAGCCGAGCTAACGCTCATCCTGTTGAGTGGGGCGGCTTTGCCGCAGGGTGTACGCAAATTAAAAACGGTGGGAGTGAGCCTGCTCGCGATGACGCCCTCACAGCCAACCACCCCCCAACTGACTACCCCAAATCCAAATGTAGGAGCTGCCGAAGGCTGCGATCTTTTGATCTTCAAAATCAAAGTCAAAAGATCGCAGCCTTCGGCAGCTCCTACAGGAGTATCCGATCAGAAGGGATATATGTCACTCCAACGGCCCAATCACCTGCCGATACTTCTCCACCCCCTGCGCCGTCCCCCGACTCAACCGAATCTCCAACCCCAACGGATCCTCCCGCCGATTCCCACTCAACTGCCGCCAGCCTTTATAGATTTCCCAAACCCGCACCTGCACATCACTGACATCACTCAAAACAGCCACCCCATTCCCAGGCGCCGGCAACGGATACCGACTCCGCGCCTCAGCCACCGCCCGATACAAAGTGTCGCCCTTGACCCACCACCGCACCCGCTGCAACGCCCCCGGCTGATCCGCCGCCGTACGAATAATGTCCAGCCGAAACCCCTTACTGTCGCTACTGCGCACAGTCAGAGCGGCCGGCGCCGTCACCGGCTCATCATCCACCCCAACCTTCCTCGGCTCAGTCAACTCAATCCCCGCGCGCATCTCCACATCCCGCTGCAACTGATTCAGCGCCCGCAACAAACCGTCACTCTGCTCACTGCTCGCCTGCAAATGACTGTCAGCCCGCGTCACACTGTCCAGCCCCCGCCAGGCAATCAGACTCACCACCGCCATCAACAAAATCGCGACCATCACCTCAATCAACGTAAACCCTTGCTGGCGCTTCATTGCAGGCTGATCCTTCCGCTGCCATCACGCAACACACTCAAGCGATTCAACCCATCCGACAACGTCAATTGCAGCGGCGGATTGATCCACTCAGCGTTCAGCACGACCCTCTGTTTCGGCTCCACCCGCACCTCCATCTTCGGACTCTGCCAGGCACGCGGCCGCAACTGCGGATCCTGCGCGAAATGATCAAACCCCTTGCCACTGTCACTGCGCCGACTAAAGCGAAACCCCTTGGCATCACTCACCCACACAATCGGCCGACCATCCGCGCGCGCCTCGGCCTGCGCCACCTGCAGCAACTGCGCCACACGTTCGGCATCCTTGCGCAGCAACTGCAACGGATCGGGCTTGATACTCAGGCTGATCGCCGCACTGGCGATGCCGATGATCACCAGCACCACCATCAACTCGATCAGCGTAAAACCCTGTTGCCTGTTCATCGCGCGCGCGCTCCTTTGCGTCCTGCACCATCGTGCACGGCCAACATGTAAGGCGTGTGAAATAAAACGGAGAGAATTGCCGCGTAGGCTGACAGCAGGGATAAAAAGGAGATTCAACCCATGACCTTCACCGCACGCTTTTCCCCACCCCAAATTGTCCAGGCCCTTGCGCTGCTCGCCGCGCTGGTCGGCGTGGCGACGTGGTCGTCGCTGCTGCTGACCTCCGCCGAATCCCACACCCCGGCAGCGGCCCCGCAATTGCTGGCCGCGCGCAGTGATAGCCCGGCGTTGCAGTGGTTTTCCAATCAAACGGCGCCGGTGGATATCAAGGTGAGCGGGGTGATGGCGGGGAGTCGGGGGGCGGTGGCGATACTGAGCCTGAACGATGGGCCGCCGAGGAGTTTTTTGCAGGGGGAGAAGGTTGGGCCTGGGGTGAAGTTGTTGGTGGTGGAGGGGGATGGGGTGGTGATTGAGCAGGGGGGGAGAGGGTGAGGTTGGGGGTGGAGAGGTTGGGGGAGGGGGTTGAGATGCCTCAGTTGGTGAGGCCGTGATTTGCTGAGTTGAAGGCAGTATGCTGCTGATTTAGATGTTGTGGTGCGTTTTGGATTGCGGGGAATGTGCTTGGTTGGGAGTGTCGTAAATGTCTTCTATCGGCCAATTACGGTCACTGATCCCATCGGTTAAAAATTAGTAGCAGCCACCATTCGTGAGGCGTCCTGCCCGTGGGATTCGTATTTTGGCGGATGGAACATAGGGAAATGGTTGCGCGATGAAACAATTACATTTCCAAGTGGGCTCATGCCTAGCAACACTGCTCAGCCATGAATACTCATCCACTGAGAAGGCATTGAAGGAGCTGGTAGTTTTCCCACAATCACTGAAAACGCCACTTTCTTGTCAAGCTGCGTGTCAGTAGTCGCTGCCTTTGCTCTTAATCCGAGCCCAAAAGTCTTCGGTGCTCCTACTTTTTTGCTTGGAAAAAGCTTTAGCTGCGTATCTGATGGGGGAGTGGTGAGACCGGTTTAATCTGACACGCCGCGATCAATGACCTCCTGATGTCTTTAGCTTTGCCAACTTGCTTGATGCTGGCCCAGACGATCTGTAGCTTTGTAGGGCGCGTAGCCCTCAAGTACCTGTTGCATCTCAGGGCCGTGACAAATTCGTGGGAAAACTAGCTACGCGTCAGGCATGCTCTTTCCTGGGATGATGAACGCCGCCATTGCATCTGCTGGATTCTGGCCATACCCGATCCATCTCTATCAGGAACAGTTCTTTGCGCTTCTGTTTGTGCTTGTAGGCGTACTCAGCGTCGGCGAAGCTCAACTGCTTCATCGAAAAACTTGGTGAGTGGTGTCCAGGTACTTTTCTAAAGTCAGGAAGCCTTTTTCAAAGTTCCCTTAGATGCAAGTTTCTGGGCAAACTTGCTCATCTGCGTATCGTCCCCACGAAGGAAATCTTTACATCCAAAATTGGAAGGGGTGTATGAGCAGCCAGTTTTAGAGCTGCTCAAACGACATTTAAGTTTAGTGCGACCGACCAGTACCGTTGCAGCATCTGCAGTTCGAACCGGATGGGAGTGCAGAAATGGTATTTGCGTATGCTTCCATAGAGGCGCGTTCGCTGAGTTTTTGTTTTTTGTTTCGAGTAATAGTTACTGTGAAGATTTCATCTGGAACTTCTGCGTAGGTGAAATTGGTTTCGCTAATAGCATTATTGCTTTTGGCGAAATCAATGATGGCTCGGGCGACTGATTTGTCCTTCATTTTACCTTCCTTGCTATAAGTTATTTATTTTATGCGATCTTGATTAAGTCTTTCATCGTTTAGGTGGGTGTAAAAAACTACGGCCGCCCTATTTTGTTGTAGTAAGGCTTCTCCGTCAATGTTCAAGAGAGGGAGGTTTTTGCATCTTTTAATTTGCTCGAAGTGTTTCATGTATTGATCCCTAAAAGTGCGCATGATGACGGCTTTGTCAACCATGCCACCTTCACAGCAAAGGGCGACGAGCTCAAGAGTGTTAACGACTTTTATTATGTCTGGTACCACGGGTTCATCTGGATTGATGTCGCTGAGAGAAGCCATATGATCCCACAGAGGAAGCAGTAGTTGCCGTTGAGACAACAACTTTTGGTTCTTTTGAACGTGGTAAGACAAATACACTGCCGCAGCAGTTGCCGTGCCGGAAAGAAATGCGCCTACTGCTGATACTATGGCGATAGTTGTGTTGGTATCCATATGTCCCTATAAGTCTTTCTTGATAATCAGTTCCTGAAGCCACGGGCTGGCCGTAGTTTTAAGCATTCTTCGGCAGTTTACCGTACTTAGGGACTTTTTCTAGAGCACTGTGGTGAAATTTCGGCGGGGGGGCAAGACATCCGATTCTGGCGTGTGCCACTCACACCCAAGCTCTGCCAAGTCGTCTCAACATCGCCTTCTGGCTAACGATGTTTGCACAAAATATGCAAGTCATCTCACAGGGACAGTCCCGCTGGGCTTACTCGAAGAGAGATGATATGCCTGTCGTGTTCTGTGAACAATGTCCGGAGGTAACCGACAAACCGGTTCTTTTTTTCCGTTTCCGCCACCGTAGAAGGCTTCGAAACCCATTGCAAATGACGGCTCAAGCAGAACGCAAATCGGTGGTCAGGTCGAATGCACACAAATGTTCAGATACCGTGCAATTTCTCGCAGGGCCTCAAATGTCGGGTCTCAGGATCGCTCGGATGCGATACAGGTCGTCGTTCACGTAGGCTAAACGAGCTATGAAGTTGTCGAGAAATTCGTTGGTGACTTCGAAATACTTTGGCGGCTTTTCGTAGCCCTTCGGCGTGCCCTTTTTCTTGGTCTGCGCTGGGTACTGGCGTCGGTGCAAGATCTGGACATGGGTTGGGCTCGTGATCGGGTAGGCGTGGATAATGTCGGATCGTTCATCGTTCAATGTTGTGAACAATTTTCCAGCCAGCTCCCCAGCAGCAAACGCTTGAGGTTGCGAGTTTTCGATCTTCCCCACTGCTTGCTTGAAAGTGGCGGCGAGTGGGCCGCCCATTTTCGCTTCCAGATCGCTGCGTGACTGCTCAGGATCCATGTAACAGATCACCTCGGCCATGAAGCTGCTGACTGAGGCGAAGCCATAGACCGCAACCCCTAAGCGATACAGGTAGCTGTCGCTTTCCGGCAGGGCGATCCTAGTCAACATTCTGATGTCTGCTAAATCCTTCTCGATACCGGTCATTCGTTTCTCCTTGATGGCTACAGGCCCTGACTTAATGGGCGGTCAGCGGTGGGCGGTCATGTCGTGTTCCAGGGCGCACACGCTACTCAGATCATCGCCTAAACGCATCTCATCGCGTAGAGTCAGCCTCGTGCTTCGCCCGCGTCGACCGGTCTGATACGGCGGAAGGGGGCGGATTGGGTAGCTTACGACTGTGGTGGCGCGGGATTCTTCTCGTCATCAGGTCAACGATGGAATGTAAGGGGCGCGAATGCAAATCAGCCGGAAGCTCAACATTTACGAGATCGAGGATCTTTACCAGTCGCACGGTACGGATCCCAATCTCAGGCTTCCCAACAGCATGAGCCACGGCGGTGGGCTGGGCGTGGACGCCGCTTTGGCTCAGTTCATCGTCACTTGGGCCCGCACCTGCGAAAAAAGCGTCCTTCACCTCTACGCCTCCGCTGGCGACGACGCCATAGCGCAGATCACTCAATTGGCCCAGAGCGCTGCCGGGTTCTTCGCGTTGATCATGTGCAATGAAGTCCACGCTCAAGATCATCAAGTCATTGATCGACGCGCGGCCCTTATCGCGATCAGACCCTTGGTTGATGCCATGTTCGAGGGTGAATTGCGTTATACGGCGAGCACTCGTGGCGCCCGCCCTACGGTCATCAATCTGTTCAGCGTCAACAACGCCAAGCGTGAATTCATCAAGCCGTTCTACTTTGATCACGCGTTGCCGAAAGTCCAACCCAAGTCCTGGTTTTCGACGCTTGTGGAAACGTCGTCGAAGCTGATGAATGCCAGGGGCGACCAGGGGGTGTTGCTCAAGGCAGGCTTGCCAGCATTAGGCAGCGTGCTATGGGAGCTGATTTCCAACGCCGACCAGCACGCCGTCACGGACGTGGACGGGGTCAAGTACAAAAAGGCCCTGCGCGGCACCTCCATCAAATTCAACCGCATGAATCGTCAGGATGCGCTGGAGTATTCGGCCAACGAGCCCGAGCTGGCGCGGTTTATCTTGAAGCACTTCCTGAAAGCCGAAATGTTGGAATTTTTGGAAATCTCGGTCATCGACAGTGGCCCAGGATTGGCGCGGCGATGGCTGACTGCTAAGGAGAAGCGGCCAGTTGAAAGCCTCGAAACGCTAAGCCTTGAGGCAGAACTTGAGGCGACACTCGATTGCTTCAAAAAGCACATTACGTCCAAAGCTCAGTCTCCGAACTCAGGTATGGGGCTGCATAACGCCGTTCAGGCACTCAACAAGCTTGAGGCGTTCGTGCGAATCCGGACGGGCCGACTTTCGCTGCATCAGGCTTTTCAGGGAAGTAATGAGATCATGGAGTTCGCCCCGTCGACTCGATACGGGGGGCGGGTGCTGGCGGCTGTGGAAGGCACTGTGTTCACCATCTGCATTCCGGTGAGCTGACATGTTCGATCTGATGGATTTTGAAGTCGAGTTGAGCCAGGCCGGCAACCCGGTCTATGCGGTTTTTTTCTTCACCGGTCTAGATTTGCTCACGGACACGCAAGCCGCGCATGCACTTCAGCATCAGTTGTCCGGCCACATCATGCCTGATCTGTTGGTGTTTCTGATGCCAGGTTATGCCCTGGACGAATTTCGCGCCCAGCAGGCGGCCCCTACATCGCCGCTGATGGCGGAGTTGAGTCGTAAAGGCCCAGGCTCACCCCGCACCTACGCATGTGCTTTCTACGACGTAGATGGCGCCATAACTGAGTACATTCACATCTCAGGCCCGAAGCGGCGTTTCGAGACGCTCATCAAAGGCAATTCCAGTGAAATTGCGAAGGCTGGCCTGAATCACCTCGTCGATCGTTCCAACGTGCTGAAGAAGGCGCCTGCAGGCTTCTTCTACTCAAAACCGTCGTCTCGGGCCTCGAACTATTTCATCCGGGCGGAAGACTTGTTGTCCGAGACCTTGCACGCCCACTACCTAGCATTTACCTGCTTACCCCTCATCAAGAAGGCCACGGAAGATGGCATGGCGGCACCCGATTCCCTGTATCTGGACACGATCGCCTTGCTGCCCTTAGGAATGGCGATGCAGATGTACCTCATGAGGTTCGGGCAGGTGGGCTTTGCTAACATCCGGTCATTCCATTCGCACGAAGGCCTTCTAAAAGATGGGCCTTTACCTAAGGCCGTTTCTGCCCTATGCCTTATTTCCGCATCGAGCCAGTGTGGCCTTGCGCAGCAGTGGTTAAAGGTAAACAGCGCTTCGCCGACGCGCGTGGCGACCCTTCTGTCTTTTGATGAAAAATCGAGTTCTTGCACCATCTTGCATGCGCTCAGGAAACCTGAAGACTTCGAAGTACTGGGCGAGGGCGAAGCGGGTGGGATTCGTCTGATCCGTATCCATGGCGAACGGTTCGTTGCCGAGCACAGCGAGACCAAGGTGCTGAATATAGGCACTGATCATGCGCCAGACTCGCTGCAAGCCAAGTTCTACTCCTTCATGGGGGCCGACTTGTTCAGCTGCTATACACAAGATCGACCGGGGCTTAGGCCTCGGACGGTGCATGTCCATAAAGACAGCCTAGTGGTTGCCAGTGATTTTGGCGGCTGGTACGAACGGGTATTGCGGGAGGAGGCCGTCGCGTCGACCAAGTGGATCATCCACGACGATGACCCGGCCAGTGAAGCCTTGGCCGACCGGGCGATCGTTTACCTGGCATCGTGTGGCGTCACGGTCGAGAACAAGGTGTCCTTCGATAGATTCGATGCCAGCGTGAACTTTGAAGGGTCTGTCATCGTCATTGCCGCTGCTGCCGAGCGTGGGTCGCGCCTGCTGAGCGTCAGCCGTCGGCTACGTACTGCGCAGAACGCCGAGAAACCAGGCACTCGTCTGTACATCACGGGTGCGCTTTTCGGGCGTAGCTATCAGATGATGAAGGAACTGCAGAGCAACCTGACGCAACCACCCAAAGGGCACAGTCGCTACGTCTTCAAGACGTTCGTGGAAATCCCCGCAGCTGAACTTGCCTGCACGAGTCATTGGGTAGAAGAGCAGCGCTTGCTCCGTTCATTGCACTCGGTTACCACCACGTTCTCGCCGGCAGTCACTCAGCGCATGGCTGTGTTTGATAACGCTGCTGCCGGTGGGCTTGGTCTGAATCCGTTCTGGCCAAGCAGCCTCACCGGTCAGCCGATGACACTCAGCCGAGGTTTTGCGTTTGTCGACGGCAAGAAGGACGTGAGAGGGGCTTCGTCGACTGACATCTATCTAACCATTCTGTGGATTCTGCAGAACGCCCGGTACAGCGATAAGGTGCAGAATGCCAAGCGGTTGGAATCCGGGGAGCTTCAGCAGGTGCTTCTCTCGCCAGATGTGTTCTCGCGTTTCGACGATGGTGTCATCCAGGGGGCATTCTTGCGCGCCGCGCTCCCGACGGAGCTTGATTATCGAGCTCAGGAAACCCACAGCTTGTCGATGGCGGACATCATTCAGCGCGTTGCTGCAGGATATGGGCAAGAGCGCGGGGAAGCCGCCATGGAATTCGTGATGGCGTTAGCGATCGGCAAAATCCGCCTGCATAAGGATGTCGACAGCCGCCTGCGGGCCAGCCTGATTGCGATGTTGTCGCCGCACGTCCCTGAGACGCTTTACCTGCTTGATCCTGAGTACGAGCCGCCGCTGTGATCAATATTTGTTAAACCGTTGTAGCGATGGTTTATTTGCTAGCAACGACGCCTTGGCCCGGTTCGTGTTTGGGCTGAGGTCAGAGCATTTGGCGGCTGAAGCGTGCCAAAGGGGTGGGCGCCGGGATTGTAGCCCATGTGCGATGCGTCAATGTGCTATCAATAATCTGGACGGGTGAGGGAGATTGTCATAAATTCGATGGCTAAAATTGCCATGGATGTCGAGATGGAACCTAATGATGCTGGCGGAGTCGCTGCCAAGCACGGCTTCATCTTCCAAGATTGTGTCGCAGCCTACTACGTAACCCAGATGTTGCGGGACAAAACTATTCAACGCGTTCGATGTGAAGTCACCGATGACATTGATGTTGTTTTCGATGATTTCGTCGAATTCGTGCAGGTGAAAACCACCACGAAGACACTCTGGGCGAGAAGCGACCTTGTCGTCCTCAGTTCAGGTGCCGGCAACAAAAAGATTAAAGACAGCTCGATCATGCATAAGTCCATGCAATGCGAGCCCACGCTCTCCATGCCTAGGAAGTTCAGGATCGTCACGGAGCATCCGACTAATGTCACCCTCGAATACCTGCTCATCAACCGTGAAGAACGCGTTGGAAAAGCTGGGCGCGGTGATCTGGTCGCCTACCTCAACTCCAAAACCTCCGACTACGTCGCACCCAGTGGGGTGGACGTGGCGACCTGGGTCGACGCAGCGTGTTGGGAAGTCTTTCGCACGATGCGCGAGATTGAGCTTTTGGGCATCAGGAACATTCGACTAGCCTCGTATGATCTTCACGGCGTCTTATTGAGCACCGAAGCCTCGGCGGAGAACATCTGGCAGGGGATTCTGGATACGATCACCCGTAAAGGAGCCCTGTCCCGCAAAATTCACTCCGTAGACAGCAAATCTTACCTGCGTGCGGATCTAAACGCGTGGTTCCAGAGGCTGGTCGAGGAAGATCAGAAGCGTGCGGGTCGCAAAGTTTACGTCAAACGGCAACTGCCCCATATCCTTGTTCCGTTTCGCAGCTCGCTGGCCACTCCATGTGCAAAGCGCAATGGTCACGTCCTGCACCAGCAATACAGCTTCAAGCGCTATCGCTACAAACACATTGTGGAAAATGTGTGCAAATGGCTGGATGAAGTGTTCCTTCGTCCCAATGAGCTCGCAGACATCCACAAGTTGTCTCTAGTCGAGCAAGCTCAGCGCCTGAAAAACACGGTGTTTGCTTCCTTGGCAGACGTCCGCTCATTCTTGGGGCGAGTGCTACTCCATGCCACGATACGCCAGATGCATGCGAGTCAGCCCATCCCCTGTCTGCTTTACCTCGAAGGTAGGGGCGAAGAAAAGATCCTTGAAAACGTCCATATCGTCAGGCGAGATCCGGAGGGCGATCAGCTGTGGGTCGGCTTCAGTGAGCTGGTCACGGCAGCCAACATCACCACGCGTCTTCCGGAGATCCGCCAACAGCTTTACGAAGAGATCGTGGAAAGTTTCAGTAACGCCCGGGGCAAGATTCTCGACATCAAGGATGATGAATACCTGCTGCGTCATGACATCGATGTGATCCTAGACGAGAGCAACCCGTTCGATGCACACCTGGATCGGTTCAGATTTGTGCTGTTCGTTGGGTACGACTCCTCGTTGCTCACCGACCCTGAGACACCCGGGCATGAAGATCATTTGGAACGAGAAACGACAGCTCTCTTCGAAACGTTTGCTGACGACCTGAAACACGACCCAACGTTCGCCGAGCTTGCGATCGACGTGTTCATCTATCCCGCACCGAGCTTGGAGACGTTGACCCGATTGGTGGACGAAAAGGTCAGGGAGGCCGTATGACCGAAGTTTATGATGCAGCCAAGCTGAGCTTGGGCGGTGATGGATTCTCCGCATTCCGCTACCTGTCAGCGGTCAACACCCTCCTGTCCAACCCTGTCTCCACCCCTCTGGGCCGAGACCTGACAATCCGAGCGCTCGATGCCCGTGAGAAATTCACCGACCACGTTGGCATTCTGCGCAACATGGTCAGAAAGGCTGGGCTGTTCCCCTACTTAAAGAAAGAGTTTTCTGAGTTGTCCCAGGGTGACCTGATTGCGCTCGACGTTTACCGCACGCCATTCTCAGAGGATTTTGTTTTCCACTCAATGCAGTTCCGGATCTTCGACTTGCTCAAGGACGGTCGCAACGTTGTGCTCAGTGCGCCCACAAGCATGGGCAAGAGTGCCATCGTTGACTCGCTACTGGGGCTCGGTCGCTTTAATCGCGTCGTGCTGGTGGTACCCACGGTCGCGCTAGCTGATGAGACGCGCAGACGCCTTCAGGAGCGCTTCGGAGAGGTCTATCAGATCATCCATCACAGCTCGCAAGAATGTCGCAGCGAGCGGGTCGTGTACGTCCTGACCCAGGAGCGGGTCAATGAGCGTGATGACATCAAGGCCATCGACCTCTTCGTTATCGACGAATTTTACAAACTGGCCTTCCAGCAGCTCAAAAGTGGCACCACGGACTTTAATGATGAGCGGGTCATCGAACTGAATATCGCCCTTAGCAAGCTGCTAAAGGTGTCCAAGCAGTTCTACCTGACTGGGCCTTTCGTCAACAGCGTTCGAGGCCTGACGGAACTTGGGTACGACCACACCTTCATTTCCGCCGACTTCAACACGGTGGCTGTCGATGTGCAGACGTTCGGTGTGGATGCCAATGACGAAGAAGGCAAGCTGGCAATGTTGGCGACTATCGCGCCCCAGTGCGAAGGCGCCACGATCATCTACTGCAAGTCCTCTGGCGTGGCCGGCAAGGTTGCACGCGAACTCGTCAGGCTTGGGTATGGCCGTCCGTTCCAGAGTGAGCACATTGATTGGGTTGCTGAGGAATTCGACCCAGAGTGGGACTATACCTATGCCCTCAGGAACGGCATTGGCCTGCATTTCGGTGGTCTCCCCAGAGCGCTTCAGCAGTACACCGCCGACCGGTTCAATGCCGGCGACCTTCGTTTTCTACTTTGCACGGCCACCATCATTGAGGGGGTGAACACAGTTGCGAAGAACGTGGTCATCTACGACAACCGTAATGGCACTCGCGGGATCGACAAATTCACCCATGGGAACATCAAGGGACGCGCGGGCCGGATGGGTATCCATTTTGTGGGCAAAGTGTTCTGTCTGGAAGATGTTCCGGAGGACAATCTGAACCAAGAGGTTGTTGTGCCTCTGGGAATTCAGGATGCGGATACGCCACTGAATCTGCTCGCCAGTGCACAGCCGGATCACTTGTCAGAATATTCTCAGGAGAGGTTTGAGGCCGCCTTTGCCCAAGATAGATTTTCCATCGATCTGCTCAAGAAGCACTCCTACTTCAGGATGGAGCAGTTCGAGCAGCTCTACAGCATGGTCGAGATGCTCAGCGAGAACGAATTCGAGTCCCTTCTGTTCCACTGGTCGCCAGCGCCTGGTTTCCTGACCACCCTGGCCATGATCAGCAGCAGGCTCGTGCCCAGGGCGTTTTCCACGAATGGACTGCAGACCAAAACTCCCGATGCCATCCTGGCCAAGCTGACGAGCTTTCAGAGAGCTGAGAGCTACTCTGCTTATCTGAAGGGCCAGATCGAATACACCAAGCAGCGGATCAAGGATGATGAGAAACGGATCAGGACTGGTCAAAAACGGATCAAAGCTGATGAGAAGTTGACCCTTTCCACTGGGCTCAACAACGACTTGAAGCTAGTGAGCAATACTTTCGGCTACACCATTCCCAAGGTGCTGGCGCTGCTGGAAGACGTGGTTCGCTTGCACGCTATCAAGAAGGGCATCCGGAGTACGATTGACTACAGCTACGTCAGAATCAAATTCGAGAACCTTCATTTACCGCCAGGGGTGAATGCCCTTGAGGAGATTGGGATCCCCATCCAGACGCTGCACCGCATGTGTGAGCTGCTGGAGTTCCCCGAAGGGGCCGGGGTGGATGAGCTGGCTGACTATCTCCGCCGTAACGAGCCGGATTGGGGTTTTATGGGATACGTCGACCAGAGCTTCGTGAGGCGGGCGCTCGGGTCTGTGTGAGAGAGGCTGGCAGTTGAGTGGAAGGCGTGGCTAACCATCTGGTTGGCTTGCTGGCACGGCTCCGCGCTCTTTCTGCGACGAAGGTCTAACAGGGGTAGGGTGGCACTTGGCTTGCTCACCCTGGTTGATCTCGCCATTATTTCTAGCCCAAGCTTTTGTGAGGTTCGAGCTATATGGAAATGACGTCTCTCAGGCTGCTTCATCGCGGCATGATTTCAATTGGCAGCGACATGCAGCAGTTCTTGGTGACGACGGGCGCCGCAAGCTTTGATTGCCTCTTCTCCACTCGCGACACGCCCTTCATACTGACACTCACCGCCCGTGGCGAGGTCAGAGGTTTCTTCCGCTTTGACGTGCTCAATGGGTACAGAATTCGGGACTATCTGGGCGATATGTATGGCGACCTGCTTGCTGTGCTTCGGTCGGACGGGACAAGCGGTGAGCTGTTGAAGCCCAAGGACTTCCTAGAGCAACTGAACCAGGCCATTCCAACCCAAGCTACTGTGCCGGCCAACCCCAAACCTTCTGAAATTGTCCGTTTGCGCCCTGACATCATGGAGGAGCGCGAGAAGCCGTATTTCAATGCCTGGATTTACTGGAAGGCAGACAGCGGTAAAAGTCCGAGCAAGGAAAACCAGCACAAGACATTGCTGCTGCTCGGGCCCGAAGCCGCGCGTCATAGTCGGGAGCGAAATGCTTCGTCGCGATGGAGTTCTACCGATACTGGTGGAAGTTGGGAGCAATCCTGAACAGTTGGGGCATTGCGAGAATGGAAAGCTTGTTGGCTTGTAGTAACACATCTAACTTAATGTTTTTAGGGACTTGCTTGTCGTGCCAGGACGGAGGCAATGAGTTGTGCTGTATTACCCGCCTCGGTCGTGGCGGTGTCTTTTGCATTGAGTTATTTATAATATTAAGGAACGAGTCAGATGGATCTATTTACTCCAGTCGTGAAAGAAGAGCGGCAGCATGAAAATTTTAGACGCGTTCTGGTGCCGGGACGAATGTCAGAAAGGGCGATCGTTGCAGGTTGGGCTGAAGGCTTTCAGGATCGAGATAAAAAATTCCTAAATGAGTTTCAGACGACATTTAATTCATCATTTTGGGAAGTGTACTTGTATGGATTATTTAAATCGTATTCGTTTGGCTTGAATTGGTCGCAGGCTAGCCCTGACTTTTGGCTCATGACACCCTACGGAGAAATTATTGTTGAGGCTGTAACTGCTAATGCTGCCGAAGGTAAGGAGCCTGAATGGGACAAGAAAAGCCTGATGAGTGACGAAGTAAGGAAGAAGAATTTTTGGCCTCTCAATCGCGAGGCAATTATCCGACTTTCGAATGCATTGAGCGCAAAGGTGAGGAAGTACGAAGACAAGTACAAAAAACTACCTCATGTGCCGTGCAAGCCATTCGTGATCGCTGTAGCTCCGTTTGAACAGCCCGATTTTCAACATCAGTATGACCGTGCCATGCGCGCCTTGCTTTACAACGATTACGTAGATGAGACAGCGTATTTCAAAGATCCAACTCGATTTCCGGATGGTCCACCTAGCGTTAGGCTTGATGAAATCGAAAAGGACAATGGCTCGACTTTCGAATTAGGTATTTTCGAGAATGATGATTGGGCGGAGGTTAGTGCAGTTATTTTTTCTTGTGTGGCTACGTGGGGGAAAGCAGTCGCGATGTCAAATGACCTTCGTGAAGGATTCATCATGGCGAATTGGGGCACTGATGAATCCGGCAAGTCAGAGTCAAGAAAGAGTCGGGTCGGCATCCCTAGTGAAGAGATTCATGACGGACTTCAGATATTCCACAATCCACACGCTTCGAATCCAGTTGACCTGCGAGTCTTTCGTCGAAAGGGGGTAGTACAGCACTATCTATCTCAAGGGGTTTGGATTCGCGAAGGTTATGATGACTGCCTGCAATTCAGATTTACCTACGCATCAGGAGCACCTTTTAGGGATTCTCCACATAGGTGATAGCGTGCGCTTTGCTTGAATGCTAGGGTGACTTGGCGGTTCGGAAGATGACTTGGCCGGACGCCTGCTCCATAGCTACAACGACCACCTGTCGCCAATAGGCATAGAGCGAACAGTGGAGTAAAAACACTAGTCGGTGTCCGGTTTCATTGGACCACTACAGTTTAGCAACGTCTCAGGATATGGGGACGGATCTATTTAGGGCCAAGTGGTGGAATGATGTCTCGATAAACACCAACGTTTAAAAAGACATCTCCAAACACTCTCCCAGGCTACACATCCTTGCGCCATTGCCTACAGCTACGCCAGAATCCGCCGGCTTGTGCGCCTTGGGGGCGGGTTCTATTGTGGTCCGGTCGCTGACGAATCAGCGATCGGGTTTGGTAGCCCGGCTAGACTTGGCGCATAGCGTCACCCGATACAGGCCTTTTTTGGGGCTGTGTATTTATGGTGGCCATGCGCAGGGCGTCTTCGGGCGCGCCGGTTCTCCAAGTCACCGGTCTACCAACCTTCGTATGGCCACCACCCCTTCGTTTGGTAGCGAAAGATGATGGCTCCTTTTCTATGATTTGGAGATTCACTCATGATCAAACCAACACCCAACCCGCCCGAAACCGCCTCGGTTTCCCCCTACGAATCCATCGATTCCAAAAAACTCCACGAAGCCGCCGACCGCGCGCTCGACCATTACCTCTGTCCACCCGGTTCCACGCCGCCCCCACGTAAAAACCGTGGGATGTATGCCGTGACGGCGGACAACAAAACCGAAGAACTGCTGGTCGATGCCAGTGCAACACTCGCTTCGGCCAAAACCATCGCCCAGAACGTCTCCAGCCTGTTGCCGGCATCGCAGCGCCATGCGCTGGCGGGGATCGCGCAGTTGATCATGCTCGGGGAGTTGGCGGTGAATCGGGCGCTGGATAATTTGCAGTTGCCGGGGTGACTCGGAGTAGGGCTGGCAGCTATGGTGATGACACATGCGCTGTTTCTGCTGCCTGATATTCCGCTATCGCCAGCAGGCTGGCTCCCACAGGGTTTTGTGTTGGTCACGGATATCGTGTTCGGCGCTTGGACCTGTGGGAGCGGTCGGCTACTGTCCTGTGCCGTTTTGATGTGTTATAGAACAAAAAAAGGGACTGATTTATTTCCATAAAATAAATCAGTCCCCTTTGTTATCTTTTGTTATCGGATTATGGCTCCAGATCAGTCTCATGCCAATATTTCTACAGCCGGTTACAAGGCCGCACACCCAGGAAGAGTACGCTGCAATGACGTCTGGTTCCCGATTGAGGTTGAAGGCACAACGGGGAATAGCAGTCGGTATATTCACATCGGTCATTTATCAGAAGGCTGCGTGACCTTTTACGAATTACTGAAGTGGAATGATATTTACGACTACTTAATTGATAAGCGCATGAAAGAAGGTAAAGGGAAATACATTGGCAAACTTATCGTGGAGAAATAAATGAACAGATTAATCTCCTTACTTTTTTTGATAAGTTTATCAATGCTTGCCAGCTGCGCGATGGCTAAGCCTCGATGCGATGACTTTCTGGCAAAACTAAGCGACAAGCCTGATTTTGTAGAGTACGTGGAATGCACTCAAAACAATGATGAACAAGGAAAGCCTCTCATTGCTCGGTACCGCGTAAAAGGCTCAGACGCCCTTGAGGCGGAAAAATACATGAACCAGACTTTCAACCTTCCGATGCTCCGGTTTATCTGCTGCGGCTGGGACTCAACATTTTATTCTTATCGCGATAAAAAAACACAGCGATGGTATCTGCTCGGCATGGGCTCCGAGGAGACGCCGGTGAACAAACGTAATTCGTGGTCAGAAATAAAATTCTTCAACATCACTGTATCAATCAATACCGAAGAGATCTGAGCACACTTAGTAAACGGACAGCACAGATGCTCACCTCAGGTGATGTGTCGGTGGGTACATGTTGACGGTTCCTTATGTATGAACACTCGGGAGATCTAAGGCTACGAAAGCAAGTTCGGCCGATCGGCTGTACCCCAGTCAGCAATTGGCATTCGATAAACACCAACGTTTAAAAAGACATCTCCAGACACTCTCTCAGGCTACACACCCTTGCGCCTTTGCCTACAGCTACGCCAGAATCCGCCGGCTTGTGCGCTTTGTACCTGGTCTTTATCGTCTACGTGTCGCTGGCAACCCAGCGACCGGGTTTAGCGACCTGACTAGGTATAAGTACAACGACGCTCCAGTTTGTCGCAGACGTTTGCGATGACGATATGGTGGCTGTGCGTGGGAGACCTTCGGGTCTGCCGGGTCTTATACCTCTCGGTTCGCTAACCCGCGTACAGCTGCCACCCTTACTTGTTTAGCGACAGGTGTTGGTGGTTCCACCAGGTATAAATATGGAGCTTCACCATGATCAAACCAACACCCAACCCGCCCGAAACCGCCTCGGTTTCCCCCTACGAATCCATCGATTCCAAAAAACTCCACGAAGCCGCCGACCGCGCGCTCGACCATTACCTCTGTCCACCCGGCTCCACGCCGCCTCCACGTAAAAAACGTGGGATGTATGCAGTGACGGCGGACAACAAAAACGAAGAACTGCTGATCGATGCCAGTGAAACGCTCGCTTCGGCCAAAACCATCGCCCAGAACGTCTCCAGCCTGTTGCCGGCATCGCAGCGCCATGCGCTGGCGGGGATTGCGCAGTTGATCATGCTCGGGGAGTTGGCGGTGAATCGGGCGTTGGATAATTTGCAATTGCCGGAGTGATGCGGGTGTCGGGATCACTTGGTGATTGATCGGGTGTTCATTCTGGCGCTTTCGCGAGCAAGCTCGCTCCCACAGGGTTTTATGCTGATGGCAGATGTTGTGTACGACGCTGACATCTGTGGGAGCAGTTGATTATTACCATGCCGTCTTCGTGTGGTTATTGAGTCGCTTCAGGACATTCGCGGGTCCATCGCGTCACCGTCATGTCATTGAATTGCTCTCCGATGGTATCGACGCGTAGGCAAGTTCCTTTCTTCGCGTAGTACAAGATGCAACGCGTGCTATCAAGCGAGCAGGCATCCAGTTCGAAGAACTTGCGTGCAGCCAACTCCTTCTCCACGCCACTGTATTCATAGCCATCGGTGGTATGCATCCGCGTCGGCTTCCAGCCTTGTTTGACTAGCTTGGCCCTGGCCGCCACTAAACGCTCACCAACGACGATGCCTGCTGGCCCGTGCTTTTCGCGTGACGCCTGTGAGCCACCGGCAAACGCTGCGCTGATACCCATACAATAAACTGCGACAAGTACGAGGGTTGAGGCCTTCATAGGACAGTGCCTCCGCAGATTTGTAGGTCGATAAAAAGTCCGGATACTCGGCGTAAGGTTGCGGAGGATAGCGATTCTTCTTGCCTGGACCTTCGGGAAGCGCTGCCCACTTTGTTGTCGATTTCTGGTTTCAATCCTTTTCAGGGCATTTGAAGTTCCAGGAATAAACTTTCATGTCTTTGACTTCTTCGCCGACAGTTCCTACACCTAAACAATCTCCGTTCTTGATGTAGTTGAAGCTGCAGAACCGGACGCCCTCCGTGCAAGACTCGATTTCATTGAAGCCTTTTCTTTGGATGGCGTTTTCAACCCCGAACTCACCTGAGTAGGACGGATTCGGCTTCCAGCCATTTTTGATCAAAGCTTTTCGGGCTTTCGAAAATGGCATTCGCTCTTTGATAGGAACGTCTGCTGCGCTTGAAAATAAACTGACGCAACATAAAAGGCTGATGGCTAATATTTTTAGTTTCATTTAACAGTTCCGCCAAAAATCTACCGTCCATGTACATTTGCGTCGCACAGAATGCCTGAGTCAAAAGTTGCGCTCAACATTTGTTACATTCCTTTGATTGACTGTTGGTGAGTGGCTTCTGTCGAGTCGCTCGCAATGCCTTTACGCCCCGACTGGGTTTACGTTTTGTGCGCGGGAAAAATTGCCGGTAATGGGGCAGATTTGTTTAAGTGGTGGGGTACCGCAATAAGGCCTCGATAAACACTAGCGTTTAAAAAGACATCTCCAAACACTCTCCCAGGCTACACATCCTTGCGCCATTGCCTACAGCTACGCCAGAATCCGCCGGCTTGTGCGCTTTGGGGGCGGATTCTATTGTGGTCCGGTCGCTGACGAATCAGCGATCGGGTTTGGTAGCCCGGCTTAGACTTGGCGCAGAGCGTCACCCGATACAGGCCTTTTGGGGCTGTGTATTTATGGTGGTCATGCGCAGGGCGTCTTCGGGCGCGCCGGTTCTCCAAGTCACCGGTCTACCAACCTTCGTATGGCCACCACCCCTTCGTTTGGTAGCGAAAGATGATGGCTCCTTTTCTATGATTTGGAGATTCACTCATGATCAAACCAACACCCAACCCGCCCGAAACCGCCTCGGTTTCCCCCTACGAATCCATCGATTCCAGAAAACTCCACGAAGCCGCCGACCGCGCGCTCGACCATTACCTCTGTCCGCCCGGTTCCACGCCGCCCCCACGTAAAAACCGTGGGATGTACGCCGTGACGGCGGACAACAAAACCGAAGAACTGCTGGTCGATGCCAGTGCAACACTCGCTTCGGCCAAAACCATCGCCCAGAACGTCTCCAGCCTGTTGCCGGCATCGCAGCGCCATGCGCTGGCGGGGATTGCGCAGTTGATCATGCTCGGGGAGCTGGCGGTGAATCGGGCGCTGGATAATTTGCAGTTGCCGGAGTGATGCGGGTGCCGGGGGCACTTGGTGATTGATCAGGTGTGAACTCTGGCGCTTTCGCGAGCAGGCTCGCTCCCACCTTTGAGTGTGTTCCAAGGTGGGAGTGTGCTGGCTCTCCAGCCGCGAGTGTCGGGTCGCTTTCTTTGCGTCAATCGACTGCCAGGTTGTCTCGAGCCCACTGTTCAGCCGTAGTGACCTGAATCGACTGCTGTTCGTTGAACGTACCCGCTTTTGGCCACGACACGCCTCTGCCTTGGGCAAATACGGCGCGGTATTTTTTGATGTGGTGAGTGGGGTCTTTTTCCAGTTCCTGCATCAGGTACGGAACCGTCCAGACGTTACGCTTGAACGGACGCCCCAGCACACGTTCAAGCAGGCTCGCCACTTGTCCATAGGTCACCGTGTCGCCAGACAGGTACACGATCTCATTGCGAAAGCGCGGTTCGAAGAAAACGATGTCCGCTGACAGCTTACCGATGTCCTCGGGTGTCGTGAGCGTCACGCTGGTTTCCAGGCTGCCCAAGGCGTTGACGGTGTGGTTCTCAAAGTCGACGACTTCGAATACCGGCTCGAACAGAAAACTGGTGAACATGCCGGTCGAGATGATCACCCATTCGGTTTTATCTTGTGCACGAAGCAACTCGCGCACGTCGAGTTGCGCATCGAACAAGTCCTGCGGGCTGCCCCGGCCAATCACTTCGAAATCGACGCCAAACTGCCAAGGGAAGTAGCGCTTCACGCCGGACTTGAGCGCTGCGGTCGCCAGTTTCATCGGCGTTTCACGGCCCGCGACCATGCCTGCGCAGCCTATGACGGTGTCGAATGCTGCGAACACTTCGGCCAGTTGATCGATGGAGTCGTTAACCAAGTCTGCAGCGACCAGTTGGATGCCCAGACTGCGCAGTTCATCGACTTCCAGTTTTTTCTCGGGGGCTTGCGTGTTGATGGTCGAATCCCTGAGCAGGACGCTGATGGTGCTGCCGGTCGAGCGCTCGGCTACCCGCGCAAGATTGCGCAGCACCGGCAGGCCGAGTTCGCCGGCGCCGAGTACGAGAATGGATTGTGGGGAAGGGTGGGTCGCTGCGGTCATGATGTCTCCTGAGATCCGTCGTCTGTATGATTTGGCGATGCTGGCACGATTGCGCAGCGCTCAGAAGAAGGCACACGCGTGATACCAGGGGGACACATGACCGATGAGGAAACCCTTAGCCAGGCAGAAGCGATCTGCCAGACGCTAAGACGAGACGATGATGGCGTGCGGCGCGAAGTCCTGGCTCACGCCGGTAGCCGCTGGTCACTGGGTATCCTGCATGCCCTGGGTGTGTACGGCACGATGCGTCATGCCGAGATCAAACGGCAAATGACGGGCGTGACTCAGCGCATGTTGACCAAGACGCTGCGGGCGCTGGAACGCGATGGTCTGCTGATACGGCGGGAGTTGGATCAAGTGCCGCCCCATGTCGAGTACGAGCTGACGGCGTTGGGTATGGAGCTGTTGGTTCGTATGTCGCCGATTTGGACTTGGGTTGTGGAGCACGTCGATGATTTTCGCGAGGCGCGTCGGGTGTTTGATGGTCAGAGTGGGAAAAAGCCTGCTTGGCAGGTTCCGGTGGTGGGGCTGGTTGATTTGGATGGGGCTGATTGATTGGTTGCTTTGGTTCAGGCCATTGCGCAGAACGTGGCGAATCTGTTGCCGGGTTTGGGGGCTTGCGAGCAGAAACGGCCCTCACCCCAGCCCTCTCCCGGAGGGAGAGGGGGCCGACCGAGGTGTCTTGTGGGGTACGTCGACCTGGAAGATTTTGGTGATTATGGTTTTGGTGAAGTGCCTTAGCGGTTATGGCTTTGGTGATTCTGGAGGCTGCGTGAGTAGAAGCGGCCCTCACCCCAGCCCTCTCCCGGAGGGAGAGGGGGCCGACCGAGGTGTCTTGTGGGGTACGTCGACCTGTAAGATTTTGGCGATTATGGTTTTGGTGAAGGGCCTTGGGGATTATGGCTTTGGTGATTCTGGGGGTTGCGATTAGAAGCGGCCCTCACCCCAGCCCTCTCCCGGAGGGAGAGGGGGCCGACCGAGGTGTCTTGCGGGGTACGTCGACCTGAAAGATTTTGGCGATTATGGTTTTGGTTAAGGGTCTTCGATTTGGCTTTGTGAGCTTGGCGAATTTGGATTCAATGAAAGACGTTCAAGTCGGTGTAGCTCTCGAATATTCCCGAATCGGTTCCCTCTACCTCTGGGCGGTCCGACGTTTCGGGAGGGCTAGGGTGAGGGGCTTTCCGTTCGGGACAACAAGGTCTCAAGCCTGGCCAACGGCGGAGCATCCTGGTTGCGGTCGAATACCTGAATACCAATCTTGAGTAAGCGGCCGTTTTCGGCTGCGCTAATCACCTGCTCACACCGCAGCAACAACCGCCCCTGATCACATTCCTGCGCTTTCATACCCATCGGCAACTTGCCTTCCAGCCGCAACTCCGCCATCCGACTCTGCGCCGCAATCATCGCCACCGACCGATCCCGCAAAAGCCCACTGCTCTGCGTCATCAACCCCGCCACCCGCACAGCCGCCGACATCGCCACGGCAATAATCGCCAGCGCTACCAGCACCTCAATCAACGTGAAACCCGTTTCCCGCGGACGCGCACGCATACATGGCCCAAAACCCAAACCCAGCCCTCGACGCTAACCCGCGTCCTTGACGGCTTGACGACGAAAACACCCGAGGATTTTCAACATCACTGACATATCTTCTTGCAACACTGCGCGTCGAATCGAATCAAGCCAGGGTATGTCGAGATGGATATCGCACCTTTCAAATCGCTTCAGCAACCGATGCGCACGCCGCGTGGGCAGCAGGGTTTTACCCTGATCGAGATCATGGTGGTCGTGGTGATTCTGGGGATTTTGGCGGCGATGGTGGTGCCCAAGGTGCTTGACCGGCCGGATCAGGCGCGGGCGACGGCGGCGAAGCAGGATATTGGTGGGTTGATGCAGGCGTTGAAGTTGTATCGCCTCGATCACGGCACTTACCCGAGCATGAATCAGGGGCTGAAGGTGTTGGTGGAGCGGCCGGCGGATGCGAAGAACAGTAATTGGCGCTCGTACCTGGAGCGCTTGCCGAACGATCCGTGGGGGCGTCCTTATCAATACCTCAACCCCGGCGCCAATGGCGAGATCGACATCTTTTCCCTCGGTGCCGACGGTCAGCCTGACGGCGACGGTGTGAATGCCGATATCGGTTCCTGGCAGTTGTAAGGCCGGCCATGAACAGCCGCTCGCCTGAGGGGGCGAAGCAACAGGGCATGGCGATTATCAGCGCGTTGTTGATTGCGGCCGTGGTGGCGGTGATTGCGGCGGGCATGTTGACGCGCCAGAGCGTGTCGACCCGTGCGCTGGAGGCGGATCAGCAGCGTGTGCAGGGGCGCTGGGTGGTGCTGGGCGGGTTGGAGATCAGCCGTCAATTGTTGTGGGACGCACGTCAGCGCGACCCGTTGACCCGGCTCGATCAGCCGTGGGCGCAGCGTCTCTCCGCGCAAGGTTTTGAAGGACGACTGGAGGATGAGCAGGGCAAGTTCAACCTGCGCAATCTGGTGGCTAATGAGCGGGTGGATGAGGCACAGGTGGCGGCGTTTCAGCGTTTGTGCGAGTTGATCGGGGTCAGTGCCGGGTTGAGTCAGCGCATCAGTCAGCGGGTGATTGCTTCTTACCCGAGGCTGCTGAATGCGCAGATGGCCGAGGCGCCGAAAAGTGGTTTCGACAGTGGTCGCGCGACCTCGCCCAACGCTTCACACAAACCGCAGAAGCCGACGTTGCCGATGCTGCGCAGCATCGATGATTTGCGCAGTGTCGACGGTGTGAATGAGGCGCTGATCGGCAAACTGGCGTCGTACCTGACGGTGATCCCCGCGACCACTTGGCTTAACGGTAACACCGCCACCGCGCCAGTCTTGGCTGCGTATGTGCCGGGGCTGTCGCTGGAGCGTGCCAATGCGCTGATCGCCGAGCGCGATGCCGGGCGCTGGTTTATCAACCGTGGCGATTTCGTTAACCGTTTGCGCATGCCGCAACTGGAGCTGACCAGCGTCAAGGTCGGCATCACCAGTGACTGGTTTCGTCTGCGCGGTGAGGCGCGGCGCGATCAGCGGCGGGTCAGTCTTGAGGCGTTGCTGCATCGCAGCCAGGACCGCTTGCCGCAGGTGATCTGGTCGCGGGTGGGCGTATGAGCCAGTTGAAAGTGGCGTTGCCGCCGTTGGCGGAGCTGGATCTGCACAGTCAATTGCACTGCGCCTGGCTGGATCGTCAGGGCGTGGTCACGCGGGAAGAACGCCTCAGTCTGAGCCAGTTGAGTCAGCAGGCGAAACTGCCGCCGCTGGTGTGTTTTCTGCACCCGGCTGACAGCCTGTTGGCGAGTCTCGATTTACCGCCGTTGCCTGCGAACAAGATTTTCGCGGCGGTGCAGTGTGCGGCGCAGGCCTTGATGCTGGGCGACAGCAGCGAGATGCACATTGCGCACAGCGCGCGGGATGAGGCAGGGCAGGTGCAGATCGCCTGGGTGCCTCGGCAGCACTTGTTGCGGTTTGGTCAGTTGCTGAAAAGTGCTGGGCTGAACCTGCGCGGACTCTACCCGGCGCCGTACTGTTTGCCGGTGCTGCCAGGTACCGTCGCGTGCGTGCAGGACGGGCATTTATTGTTGCGCGACAGTGTGCAGGCGGCGCGGGTGCAGCCGTTGTTCGATGACGGCCTCGACGGTGTCGTGTGGGAGCCGGGCATCACTTTGCATTGGATCGGTGAGCAACCGCCGCCGGGCGCTGAGCTGCCGATGGCGGATGCGCAGCGCTGGACCGGGCCGCTACCGGGTTGGGGACTGCATGGCGCGGTCCAGCAGCAAAAAACCGAGCATCGCGGTTGGGGCCGAGCCATTGGCTTGTCGGCGTTGGCGGTGGCCGTTTGGGTGATTGGTTTGAACCTGTATGCCGCTCGCGAGGCCGGGCAGGGCCAGCAACTGAAAACCCAGATGAACCTGCGGGTAAAGCAGGCCTTTCCCGAGTTGCCGGTGATCCTCAACCCGTTGCAACAGGCCCGTCAGCAACTGGCGGCGCGGCAGAAGGGCGCGGCGGATGATCCGGCGCAGACGTTCAATCGTCTGGTGTTGCAGGCCGGCAGCGGCATGCCGTCGATGGCTGGCAGTGTCGAACGGCTGACATTTGTCGACGGCGTCTTGCAACTGAGTCTGCTGAGTGAAGCCCGTCGCGGCGGCAATGATCAGGAGTGGCAAAGCACCTTGGCCCAGGCCGGCATCAGCGTTACGGCAGATGATGAAGGTTGGACCTTGCGTCCGGCCACTGAATCCAGCCCAAGCGACAGCGATGACAGCGGCGGAGCAGAAGAAGATGAATAAGGCCTCGCTCGCGCTGTACCGCGCCAAGTGGCAACGCTTTAACACTCAGGTGCAGGCCCGCTGGCAGCCGTTGGCGTTGCGTGAAAAACGCATGGTTGCCGGCATGGCCATTGCGCTGATCGGACTGCTGCTGTGGGTCGCGTTGATCCAGCCACCGCTGAAGAAAATCGCTTATTGGCAAGCCGAAACGCCAAAACTGCGCGCCCTGACCGAAGCGTTGGAAGTGCTGCTGCGCGAAGTCAGCGTGCGTCCGGACGGGCAAAGCGTGGCGCAGTCGCTGGAGCAGACTCTGCAGGCCAGCGGCCTGGCGGGGCATTACCAATTACAGGAGGCACAGGGCGCCTGGCAGTTGACCTTCGACGCGGCGCCGGCCGATGCCGTGCTCGACTGGCTGTTGAGCAACCCGGCACAACTTTCTCTGCAAGTGGTCGAGGCCCGTTTGCAACGCGCGGACAACCCCTCGACCGAAGTCACCGCCGGCACTTTGTCAGGCACCGTTCGCATGGATCAGGCGCTGGGCGCTAAGGAAGCTTCATGAAGGGGTCAGGATCCAAACCAGCACGTCTGGCGTTGCCGATGCTGCTGATGGCGTTGAGCGCATGCAGCAACACCAGCACCACGCCGCAGAATCAGCCGCCGTTGCTGGTCGACAGTGAACTCGGTCGACCTCTGGCCAACACCCAGCGCAGCGGCGACGCGGTGCTCGACCGCGAGCGCGCGCAGGCGCAAGCGCGACCTGTGCCGAAGCAATTGCACAACATCAGCAAGACTGGGCGCAGTGGTGCGGCGGCGTCGGGCATTGCGTTGCCGAGCAATCCGCTGGGCGATCAACCGGTGACGCTGAATTTTGTCGACGCCGATATTCAAGCGGTGGTGCGCGCGTTGTCGCGTTCGACTGGTCAGCAGTTTCTGGTCGATCCTCGGGTGAAGGGCACGTTGACGCTGGTCTCGGAAGGTCAGGTGCCCGCGCGGCAGGCTTACGACATGTTGCTGGCGGCGCTGCGCATGCAGGGTTTCAGTGTGGTTGATGTCGGTGGTGTGGCGCAGGTAGTGCCGGAGGCGGATGCGAAGTTGCTCGGCGGGCCGATTTACAGCGCTGACAAACCCGCGGGTAACGGCATGCTCACGCGCACGTTTCGCCTGCAATACGAGAACGCGGTGAACCTGATTCCGGTGCTGCGGCCGATCGTTTCGCCGAACAATCCGATCAACGCCTATCCGGGCAATAACACCATCGTCATCACCGACTACGCCGAGAACCTGACCCGCGTTGCGCAGTTGATCGCGAGTATTGATTCGCCGAGTGCGATCGACACGGATGTGGTGCAGATTCAGAACGGCATCGCTGCTGACATTGCGCCGATGGTCGCGGATTTACTCGATGCGCCGGGCAATGATCCGACGCAGAAAATTGCGGTGATTGGTGATCCGCGTTCCAACACCATCATCATTCGCGCTGGCAGCCCAGAGCGTACCGAGCTGGCGCGCAACCTGATCTACAAACTCGATAACGCGCAGAGCAATCCGAGTAATTTGCACGTGGTTTATCTGCGTAACGCACAGGCGGCGAAACTGGCGCAGGCGTTGCGCGGTTTGCTGACGGGCGAGAGTGACAGCGGCACCAGTGACAGTGCGCGTTCGGTGCTTAGTGCGATGGGTGCTAGCACTGGCGGCAATGCTGGGCAGAGCGGCCAGAGCGGTACGCAAAGCAGCGGCACAACATCGACCAGCAATAGCAGCGGCAGTACCGGCGGCAGTTACGCACAAGGCAGTGGCGGCACCAGTAGCAGCGCTAATCAGACGAGCGAGCAGAACGTCGCCTTCAGTGCCGGCGGCGTGACCATTCAGGCTGACGCCACCACAAACACCTTGCTGATTTCTGCGCCGGAGCCGTTGTATCGCAACTTGCGTGAGGTGATTGATCTGCTCGACCAGCGTCGTGCGCAAGTGGTGATTGAAAGCCTGATCGTCGAGGTCGGCGAGGACGATGCCAGTGAGTTTGGAGTGCAGTGGCAGACCGGTAATCTCGGTGGCAATGGCGTGATCGGCGGCGCGAATTTGGGTGGTTCGGGGATAAACACCAACGGCAAGACCAGCATTGACGTACTGCCGCAAGGTTTGAACCTGGGCTACGTCAACGGCACCGTCGACATCCCCGGTATCGGCAAGATTCTCGACCTGAAAGTGCTGGCCCGGGCCTTGAAGAGCAAGGGCGGCACCAATGTGCTGTCGACGCCGAACCTGCTGACCCTCGACAACGAAGCGGCGAGTATTTTCGTCGGCCAGACCATTCCGTTTGTCAGCGGCAGCTATGTGACTGGCGGTGGCGGAACCAGCAATAACCCGTTCCAGACCGTGACCCGAGAAGAGGTCGGTTTGAAGCTCAATGTGCGCCCGCAAATTTCCGAGGGCGGTACGGTGAAGCTCGATATCTATCAGGAAGTCAGCAGCATTGATGAGCGGGCTTCGGCCAGTGCCAATTCTGCGGGGATTGTCACCAACAAACGCGCGATCGATACCAGCATCCTGCTCGATGACGGGCAGATCATGGTGCTTGGTGGGTTGCTACAGGACGGTTACAGCCAGAGCAATGACGCGGTGCCATGGCTGGGCAGCCTGCCGGGGATTGGCGCACTGTTTCGCAACGAGCGCCGGGCGATTACCAAGACCAACCTGATGGTATTCCTGCGTCCGTACATCATCCGCGACAGCGAAGCGGGGCGCAGCATCACCCTGAACCGCTACGACTTTATGCGCCGCGCTCAGGGCGGTTTGCAGCCGGAGCGCAGCTGGGCGATGCCGGACATGCAGGCGCCGCAGTTGCCGACGGCGGCGCAGGGTGTGCCGGCGGTTATGCCCGCCTCAGGGCCTCGCGCGACGATCAAAGCGGTGCCGATCCAATGAGTGCATTGCCTTACGCCTGGGCCAAGGCGCAGCGCATTCTGTTGTGCGATGGCGTGTTGACCGTTTGCCCGTCGACGCCGGGCTGGTCGATCAGCGAGGCGCGGCGTCAGTTTGGCGCGACCACGATTCAGCGGGTGCGCGATGATGAGCTGGATGGCTTGCTTGCCAGCGCTTATGCCGACACGGGTAGTGCGGCAGCCGTGGTCGGGGCGGCGGAGAATGAAGTCGACCTCGACCGCTTGATGCAGGACATGCCGGAAATCACCGACCTGCTCGACACTCAGGACGGCGCGCCGGTGATTCGCATGATCAACGCCTTGCTTACCCAAGCGGCGCGCGACGAGGCCAGCGACATTCATATCGAACCGTTCGAAACCCATTCGGTGGTGCGCTACCGCGTCGACGGTACGCTGCGCGATGTGGTCTCACCGCGCAAGGCTCTGCACGGCGCGCTGGTGTCGCGGATCAAGATCATGGCCCAGCTCGACATCGCCGAAAAACGCCTGCCGCAGGACGGTCGCATCGCCCTGCGGGTGGCCGGTCGACCAATCGATATCCGTGTTTCCACCGTACCGACCGGCCATGGCGAACGGGTGGTGATGCGCTTGCTCGACAAACAGGCTGGGCGCCTGCATCTGGAAACGTTGGGCATGGACGCACAGGTGTTGGCCAAACTTGATCACCTGATCCGCCAGCCCCACGGTATCGTTTTAGTCACCGGGCCAACCGGCAGCGGCAAAACCACCAGCCTTTACGCCGCACTGGCGCGGCTCGACGCGAGTACCAGCAACATCCTCACCGTTGAAGATCCGGTGGAATACGACCTGCCGGGGATCAGCCAGATTCAGGTGAATGCCAAGATTGACATGACCTTCGCGCTGGCATTGCGGGCGATCCTGCGCCAGGACCCGGACATCATCATGATCGGCGAAATCCGCGATCTCGAAACCGCGCAAATCGCCGTGCAGGCGTCGCTGACCGGGCATTTGGTGTTGGCAACCTTGCACACCAACGACGCGGTGTCGGCGGTCAACCGCTTGATCGACATGGGCGTCGAACCGTTTCTGCTGGCGTCTTCAATGCTCGGGGTTTTGGCGCAGCGACTGGTGAGGCGGCTGTGCAATCAATGCAAGGAAGAAGACCCCACTGCGCCCGGCACCTGGCGCCCGGTCGGTTGCCCAGCGTGCAATCAAACCGGCTACAGCGGCCGCACCGGCATCCACGAATTGTTCTGCATCGACGACGATATCCGCACCCTGATTCACCAAGGCGCAGGCGAGCAGGCCCTACGCACATCAGCCGCCAAGGCCGGGATGTTCAGCCTGCGCGAGGACGGTGAACGCTGGATCCGCAGCGGCGCCACTGCGCCTGAAGAAATCCTCCGTGTGACACGGGACGCCTGATGAATCGCTATCGTTTTGAAGCTGCCGATGCGACCGGCAAGATCGAATCCGGGCACCTTGAGGCGGACAGCCAGGCTGCCGCGTTCACAACATTACGCGGGCGCGGTTTGACCGCGTTATCGGTGCACAAGGAAAGCAACGTCGCCCAGCACGGTGGCGGTGGACTGTTCAGCGCCAAACTCTCGGACAACGATCTGGCCTGGGCCACGCGGCAATTGGCGAGCTTGTTGGGCGCGAGTCTGCCGCTTGAAGCTGCGCTGAGTGCCACGGTCGAGCAGGCTGAGAAAAAACACATCGCCCATACGCTCAGCGCCGTACGTGCGGATGTGCGCAGCGGTATGCGTCTGGCGGAATCGTTGGCCGCACGGCCACGGGACTTTCCGGAGATTTATCGCGCGTTGATTGCGGCGGGGGAAGAGTCCGGCGATCTGGCGCAAGTGATGGAACGGCTCGCCGACTACATCGAGGAGCGCAACAACCTGCGTGGCAAGATTCTCACCGCGTTCATCTATCCGGGTGTGGTTGGGCTGGTGTCGATTGGCATCGTGATTTTTCTGCTCAGTTACGTGGTGCCGCAGGTGGTCAGCGCGTTTTCCCAAGCGCGGCAGGATTTGCCGGGGCTGACCCTGGCGATGCTCAATGCCAGCGATTTCATTCGTGCGTGGGGCTGGTTGTGTGCGGCGCTGATTGCCGGGGCGTTCTGGAGCTGGCGTCTGTACCTGCGCAATCCGGCGGCGCGTTTGAGTTGGCATCATCGGGTGCTGAAGTTGCCGTTATTTGGGCGTTTCATCTTGGGCCTGAACACCGCGCGTTTTGCCTCGACCCTGGCGATTCTCGGCGGCGCCGGGGTGCCGTTGTTGCGTGCGCTGGAGGCAGCGCGGCAGACGCTGTCCAACGATTGCTTGAGTTTGAGCGTCACTGAAGCAACGGCCAAGGTGCGCGAGGGTGTGAACCTGGCGGCAGCGTTGCGCGTGGAAAATGTATTCCCACCGGTGCTGATTCATTTGATTGCCAGTGGCGAGAAAACCGGTTCATTGCCACCGATGCTCGAACGCGCAGCGCAAACCCTGTCGCGTGATATCGAGCGGCGGGCGATGGGCATGACCGCGCTGCTGGAGCCGCTGATGATTGTGGTGATGGGCGGGGTGGTGCTGGTGATTGTGATGGCGGTGTTGTTGCCGATCATTGAGATCAACCAGTTGGTCCAGTAGAAGTCTGCTGTTTTGTGGGTGTCTGGTCGGGCCTCATCGCGAGCAGGCTCACTCCTACAGGGGAACGCATTTCAAATGTGGGAGCGAGCCTGCTCGCGAAGAGGCCAGTCCGGGCAACAAATAATCCATATTTTTTTCCAGCACTTCAGCATCACCCGACCCTCAAAAGAACCATCCTCGGGTTCTCCTTTCTGTCATCTGCAACCACCCGCCAACGCCTCCAGCCCGATTCCGCCAAACCCCCGATCCAGACGCTGCACGACACCCGACAAACACCCGAGAAAATCCCTTCGGAAACACCTCGCAGCTCCCGAGGTTTTTTCCTTTATCTGTCACCGGAAACTGCGAATTTCTCAGTGCGACTTAACCAAGGCCAACGCTAGCGAGGGCCCCGGTGAGTCCTCCCAGTGTCATGCAAGTCACCCGAAAACCTGTGTTCCCAAACCTAGTTGAAAAGGAGATTCTTCATGTTCAAGCGCACTCTGATCGCAGCCTCATTGACCGTCGCCGCTCTGGCATCCGCCCAAGCCATGGCCGTAACCGGTGGTGGCGCCTCACTGCCTGCCGCTCTGTACAAAGGTTCTGCCAACAGCATCCTGCCTGCCAACTTCAGCTACGCCGTGACCGGTAGCGGCATCGGCAAAAGTGCTTTCCTCTCCAACACCGCTTCGCAATTCGGCACCACCGGCACTGTACACTTCGCTGCCAGCGATTCGATTCTCAACGCTACGGAACTCAGCAACTACACCGCCAACTTCGGTACTTCCTACGGCCCGCTGATTCAGTTGCCATCGGTTGCCACCTCGGTAGCGATCCCTTACAAAAAGACTGGCAACACCACCCTCAACCTGACCAGCGCGCAACTGTGCGACGCCTTGTCCGGTGCCAAGACCACTTGGGGTGAACTGCTCAACAACGACGCCAAAACCGACCCGACCCTGATCCGCGTGGTCTATCGCACGGCTTCCAGCGGCACCACTGAAATTCTCACTCGTCACCTGAACTCGGTGTGCCCTGGCCAGTTCGCCGTCAACACTACCTTTACCAGCGCTCGTCTGGGTGGCTCTCCGCTGCCGGGCAACTGGGTAGGTGTGGTCAACACGGCTGACGTCGCTACCGCCGTGAACGCTGTAAACGGTTCGATCGGTTATGTCGGTCCGGACGGTGTGAACGCGTCGAGCAACGCCGTAGTGGCGCGCATCAACGGTGTTCAGCCTACCAGCGCCAACGTCAATGCTGCCCTGTCATCGGCTGCTCTGCCAGCCACTCCATCCAACCCGGCGCAGTGGGTACCGGTCGTAGCCAACCCAGGGACCGGCTATGCCATGGCGGCCTACACCAACTTCATCTTCGGCCAGTGCTACAAGGACGCCGCTGTTGCCGCTGACGTGAAGGCCTTCCTGACCCAGCACTACAGCACTCCAGGCAACGCTGTTGCTACCGCTGCCCACGGCTTCATTCCGGTTCCAACCAACTGGAAAAACGCTGTGACCGCCAACTTCATCACCAACTCCTCCGGCAACAACCTGGACATCAACAACGCCAGCGTCTGCAACGGCGTGGGTCGTCCTTTGTAAGTCCTGCTACACGCACAATGAAATGGCAGCAGCCTTAGGGCTGCTGCCATTTTTTTTGGCCGATTTACACCTCAATCATGAAGTTTGTGTGACATCCGTTCGGTCGTGGCCCTCGCCAACAGCCTATGTCGTAACAGCAGGTTTTTGCTGGCCTGCAGCTTCGTGTGGCAATCAAAAAGGATCTCGTAGTGATGCTCGCTCGCCCATCCCGTCGCAATATCCCCGGCCAGACTTTCAGGCGTGACGTTGCCGATCCGGCGCTGTGGTTGCTCAAGCCCCTGGCGCACGCGGTGGCATTGTGTCTGGTAGCCGGCAGTGCCGAGGCGGCGACCGCGTTCAGCTCTGGCTGGTTCGCGGCCAAGGGCGCTGCGCAACAAGCCGCGGCCGCCCGGCCCGGTGCGGCTGGTTTGCCGGGGATGACGCCACCCTTGGCGCAGCAGCAAAAAGCCAACCAGCAACTGCAACGCTCGTTGCAGACCCTCAACAACACCGTGGCGGCCATTGCCGCACAGCAGGCGGCTCAGGCTGCCGGGCGCGCGGTGGCCTTGGGCAGTCTGCAGACCGTTCCGGACGGGCTGGGCGAGGGCGGCCTCAAGGTCGACAACAGCCTGACTCAGGGTTGGCTGAACGCCAAAGGCCCGCAGCAGACGCAAGCCGATGGCAAGACCAACGTGAAGATCGAGCAGACGGCCGACAAGGCCATTCTCAACTGGGAGACCTTCAACGTCGGGCGAAATACCACAGTCGAATTTGCTCAGCAGTCGAATTGGGCCGTGCTCAACCGTGTCAACGATCCGAACACACGCGCCAGTCAGATCCAGGGCCAGATCAAGGGCGACGGCACGGTGATGCTGATCAACCGCAACGGCATCGTGTTCAGCGGCAGCAGCCAGGTCAACGTGCGCAACCTGGTGGCCGCCGCTGCCAATATCACCGACATCCAGTTCCGGGATCGTGGTCTGTATTTCGACAGCAACGGCAGCCAGCCGACGTTCACCGATGCCGCCGGCAAGGTGCTGGTGGAGCGCGGTGCGCTGATTGAAACCCACAAGCCCGCCGTCTCGACCGACGCCGGTGGCTATACGCTGTTGCTCGGCAAAGACGTTGTCAATGACGGCACCCTCAACACCGCCAAAGGCCAGACCGTGCTGGGTGCCGGTGATCGTTTTTACATCCGCAAAGGCTCAGGCACAGAAGGCAACACGTTTTCGACAACCTTTGGCAACGAAGTCACGCCCGGCTTCAAGGCTGGCGAGAGTGGCGGCCGGGTCAGCAACAGCGGGTTGATTCAGGCTGCCACGGGTGACATCACCCTGACCGGGCATGAAGTGGAGCAGGGCGGCGTGTTGCTGAGCAGCACCTCGGTCGCCACTCGCGGGACCATTCACCTGCTCAATCCGGCGAGTGACACGAGCGGCAGCGTGACCCTGGCGCCCGGCAGTGTCACGGCGGTCATGCTCGACAGTAGCGACCTGACGGCGCTGGACAGTCAGCATCAGGCGGCCCTGAGCGGGGTCAACCTCAATAACAGGATTCGCGACGATCAGTCGCGTATCGATCTCCAGAGCGGCGGCAGTGTCGAATTCCAGAACGGTTCGATCACCCTGGCCACCGGGGGGCAGGTCGCTGTCACCGCGCAGCGTCGCAGCCTGGTTGGCGAAGGCGCGGTGATCGACGTTGCCGGCGCTGTCGGCGTCAAGGTGGCGATGGAATCGAACAACATCAAGATCAACGTGCAGGGTAACGAGCAGCGCGATGCGTCGGTCAATCGCGAGAACGGCGCGCTCAATAGCAACGATGTCTGGGTCGATGTGCGTGAACTGGTCTACGTGCCGGCCGGCACCAATGGCTATGCGACGGACCGTTGGTACACCGCGGGTGGCCTGCTGGAAGTCGGCGGTTATCTGGGCACCCAGGGGCATGGCATCGGCGAGTGGATGGCGCAGGGCGGCACAGTGAGTTTTGCCGGCAACGACGTGGTCACGCGTAAAGGATCACTGATCAACCTGTCCGGCGGCACCCTCGATGTGCAAAGCGGCGAGATTCGACAGAGCTGGCTGCGCGGTGCAGACGGTCGTCTTTATGAAGTCTCGCGTGCGCCGGGGGATCAGCTCTACAACGGTTTGTACAAGGGCTACGAGGATCACAGTGAGCGGTGGGGCCAGACCCGCACGTTCTACAACCCGCTGATTGCACCGTCCAGTCGTACAGAGTCGGGTTACACCGTGGGTCGCGATGCCGGGCAACTGGTGGTCAGCACTGGAAACGCGGTGCTGGACGGGCAACTGCTGGGTGAGGTTTTCCAGGGTGAACGACAGACTCAGGCGCCGCGTGCGGTCATCGACGGTTATGAGCAGAGCCAGACTGCGCTGGCACGGCGCGCGCAGTTGATTGTCGGCAGTTATCTGCCGAGCTATCAGGCGGCGTCCGGCGGATTGCGCTACACCCTCAATCCGCTGCTGGATCAGGTTCTGATCGGCGGCGAACGGCGGGACGAGGAATTCACCGGGGATCTGAACGGCGCCGTCGCGCAAGACCGTCAGGGCAAGTTGTTTCTCGACGCCGGCCAGCTCAATGGCTTTGATCTCGGCGCACTGAAGATTTCGGCGCTTGAGCGGATTGAAGTCAACGACGCGCTCAAGGTAGACACCGGGGGTGACATCACGCTGTACGCACCGGATGTCCGTGTTGCGGCCGATCTGACGGCGCGCGGCGGCAGTCTGAATCTGGGCAACGTGCTGAACCAGCTGCGCAGCAGCACCCTTGACGACATGCTGATTGCTGCACCGGCGGGTGAACCGGTGCAGGTGACAATCGCCAGGGATGTACGCCTCGACACCCGTGGTCTCTGGAGCAATCTGCGTACCGATCCGGACGATGTGGCAAGTCTCGGATACCTGAACGGAGGCCGGGTCTCGATCCGCAGCAGTGGCGATATCGATGTGGCGACGGGCAGCTTGATCGATGTGTCGTCCGGTGGTGCGATTCTGGCCAATGGCAAGACCCGGGGCGGCAAGGGTGGCGACGTGAGTCTTGAGTCCAGCGCGATTTCTGCGCTGGGCGATTCGCATCTGACGATGGCCGGCGACATTCTCGGTCATGGCGTGACGGGCGGCGGTACGCTCGCTATTCAGGCCAATCGGGTGCGGATCGGTGCGTCCGCAGACACGCTGCCCGAACATGCCTTGCAGCTGACGCCCGAGTTGTTCGACAACGGTTTCTCTGCCTACCGGGTTACCGGTCTGAACGGTCTGGAGGTGACGGCGGGCACACAAATCGATGTGACGATGCCGGTCTACCGTTTTGCCGACACAACGCTGAATCCGGTCAGCGGGGTCGACCCGAGCCAGGCGATGGAGCGGTGGACACCCACGCTGTATCAGGAAGACCCGCTCAAGGGCGTACTCAGTCAGCGCGCCGGTGCGAGTCTGGCGCTGCAAGCCGGCTCGAGTGAACTCGACCGGTTCGACACCGCCAGCACCCTGACGCTGGGACGCGGATCGCGCATCACGGTCGATCCCGGACAACGGATCAATCTGCGCGGGACCGGGCAGATCACCCTGGAAGGCGAACTGCAGGCCTGGGGCGGAACCCTGGATATACGTCAGCAACAGTTCGGCTCGATCGACGTTGCCACTTCACAGCAACAAGCCGACAGCAAGGCGCACAACCGCTCGATCTGGATCGGCGAGCAGGCGCTGCTGGACGTCGCGGGGCGTGCCCACACGGCGGTCGATGCGTCGGGTCGGGTCTACGGTCAGGTCGACAAGGGCGGCAGCATTATCATCGGCGGCGAAATCGATCCCAAGCGTGCGACGGCGACGGCGGCCGATGCATTTCTGATTGTGCGCGAAGGTGCACGTCTGGATGCCTCCGGGACGCAGGCCGTGCTGGACATCTCCGGGCAGGGTCCGACCCGCGTTGCCTCGGATGGCGGACGTATCAGCCTGAGTTCGTATAACGGCCTGTGGATCAATGGTCAATTGCGCGCCGCTTCAGGTGGCAGCGGTGCTGCCGGCGGACGGCTGGAGGTAGCTCTGGAGACCCCGCTGTACGCTACGCAGAAGGCGGGTGCCGAGGTTCTGCGAGCTCGGGAAATCGTCATTGGTCACGGACCGGGCGATGCAGTGTTGCCCGTGGACCTCAAGCCCGGTGACGCCGCGAACACTCTTCGTTACGGGCATGCCCGCCTGAGCACCGATACGTTGATGTCGGGCGGATTCGACAATCTGAGCGTGTTCAGCAACGGCCTCTTGTCATTTGACGGCGACGTCGACCTGCACATGAATCAGAGTCTGAATCTCTATGCTGGGGCCTTGTCCCTGGCGCAGACTTCCAGCGACTCGACGCGGGTCAATCTATCAGCGCCTTCGGTGCGGCTGTCCGGTGTGGGGACTTATTACGGTGTGGTGGGCACCATTCGTCCCCGGGTCCTGAACAGTCCGACTGCGCAAGTTTCACCGGCGCAGTTCAACGTCAATGCCAACGTACTGGATATTGCCAACAGCCTGTCGTTCGGCGCGCAAGGGTCGATCTTGCAGAACAACGACGCCCCGGTTGAAGTCAGCCGTCGCGGCTTTGACCAGGTATCGCTGACCAGCACCGGGGACGTGCGGTTTCTTGCGCCCACCAGTGGCCAGGTGAAGTCAGAGTTGTGGACACCGGGGGACCTGAATCTGCGCGCCGCGCAGATCTACCCTGCGAGCGGGGTCTCGGCCGAAGTCCGGGTCGGCTATCAGAGTCAGAGTTCTCTCGCCGATACCCATCGGACATTGCGCATCACTGGCCAGGGGCCGGCGCCGACAGCGCTGCCGTACTCGGTGTTTGGCACGCTGGCGATGAGCGCCAGCCGGATCGATCAGGGCGGTGTTCTGCGTGCGCCTCTGGGCGTCATCAGTCTGGGTGATCTGCTGACCAAAACCCAGGAACTGCGCCTGCTGCCCGGGAGTACGACGTCGGTCAGTGCGGCCGGTCTGGTGATGCCTTATGGCGGCACCACCGACGGTATCGAATACCTTTACAACGGCGCGCCGATCATATTGAAAGGCATCAGTGGCGACAGCGCCGGGGTGAGCCTGCGCTCGCAGTACGTGGATGTGCAGCCCGGCGCGTTGATCGACCTGTCGGGCGGCGGAGATTTGCGCGGTGCCGGGTTTGTCTCCGGTCGCGGTGGCTCCACCGATGCGCGGTTCAGTCCACTGGTGCGTAATGCCAGCGATGGAACGTTCAGTCTGCCGGGGCTGGCCAGCAACCCGGTGTACGCCATTGTCCCGGGCGATCAGAGTGCCTACGCACCGATACTGGGGGAAGCGGGAGCGGTCGATCCGCGCATCGGTCAGCAGATCACCCTGGGCAGCGGCGTGCCAGGGTTGGCGGCAGGCACTTATACATTGTTGCCTTCCACCTTCACGTTGCTGCCGGGCGCGTTCCGGGTGGAAGTGAACGGCCAGGCCGCCCCGGGCGCCACCAACGGCGCGATTGCAATGCGCAACGGCTCGTGGACAAGCAGTGCGCGGATGTCGATTGCCAATACCGGTGTGCGGGACAACCTCGCCAGCCAGGTCATCGTGACATCGGCGGATGTGTTGCGGCGTTACTCGCAATACAACGAAACCACACTGGAGCAGTTCATCGTCAGCGATGCGGCGCGCCGGGGTGTTCCGCGTGCTTTGGCGCCCATGGACGCCAAAGCGCTCAACCTGTTCGTCATTGCTGGGGGCAAGCAGGATACCGCGCTGGACTTCAACGGCCGGATCGCCTTCGCAGCCGCCAAGGGAGGCGTGGCCGGGACGGCGGTGATTCGTGGCGGCAGTGGCGACAGCTTTGAGATTCTCGCCACCGGGCAGTCAGCCACGAAAGGCTTTGCCGGCGTTTCGCTGAATGCCGATACGCTCAACCGGCTGGGCGCTTCTCGTCTGGCGATCGGTGCGACCCCGACGGTGAATTACGGCACGGCCGGTAACATCGTCAGTTTCACGGGCAGTACCTACAACATCACCTTGCGTGAAGGTGCGCTGCTTTCAGCACCCGAAGTGCTGCTCTGGACCAACAGTGGGGACGGTGCCATCACGGTCGAAGCCGGTGCCGGCATCAACTCTCTGGGACGCGGCGAGGTGCCGTACGACTCCTCAAGCGGTTTCGTCTATCAGCCCGGCGCCGCGAGTCTGCTGGTGGTGTCCAACGGCTGGACGAATGTGCTGGCGCCAGAGGTCAACGTCAGCACTGCGTCTGGCAGCATCCGCATCGGTACCTGCGATCGCCAGGCATGCGCCAATCCGGCGATGCTTTATTCGAATGGCAGCATTACGGCGGCCACCAACAATCAGTTCGAACTGGCCGAAGCGGTGCGTTTCGGCACCCGTCACCTGGCATTGGCTGTGGGTGCGGTCAACATCGGTACCACTGAAACACTGGCGGCGGTCGGTCGCCTGCCTGCCGGCCTGACGTTGAATCAGGGCGTGCTGGACCGGTTGCTGCGCGGCGATACCCAGTTTGCTGCGCCAGCCCTGGAAACGCTCAGCCTGACCACTCGCGACGCGTTCAACTTCTACGGCAGCGTCGCGCTGGACACTCTGGATCCTCAGACCGGGCGCAGCAGGTTGCAGAATCTGATGATCACGACCCCGGCCATCTACGGCCTGGGGGATACGAGCGACGTGGCGACCATCCGCACGGCCAACCTGATCTGGAACGGCACCACTCAGGCGCCCGGGGCCGTGGCCAGCGGCGGTGCGGGCACCGGGCACGGCACGCTGAACATCGAGGCTCAGCGCATCGATTTTGGCTACGGCCCTTATTCCCAACCCAACGGCCTGGATCAGAACGCTCGTCTTGCGCTGGGCTTTGCCAACGTCAACCTCAACGCCAGTGACCGCATTACCGCCAACCACAAGGGCAGCCTCGCGGTTTATGAAACGCAGGGGGCTTACGACCCGATCAAGGGTTATCTCTACAGCGGCGGCAACCTGAACCTGCGCACACCTCTGCTGACCGGGGAGGGCGGCTCGGTGAATGCGCTCAAGGCCGGCGGCAGTCTGGTATTGAGCGGGCCGACCGGGGTGGCGCCCGCCGATGCACTGGGTGCCGAACTGACGCTGGAGGGGCGTAATGTGGTGCTCGACGGCCGGATTGCGCTGGCCAGCGGCAAATTGCAGGTCAAGGCCGAGGGCGATCTGACCCTGACGAGCGGGGCTACCCTAGACTTGGCAGGCCGCACCCTGCCATTCAACGATATCAATCAGTACAGCTGGGGCGGCGACGTGGCGTTGTACAGCCGCGACGGCAATATTCGTCAGGCGGCCGGCTCGCGCATCGATCTGTCAGCGCAGAACAATCAGGCCGGCAATCTGAGTGTCGTGGCACTGTCAGACACCGCGGGCGAGGTCGATCTGCAAGGCGAAATCCGTGGCAGCAGTACAGGGCATTACGATGCCGGCGGCACGTGGGTACCCTACAAATCCGCTGGCGTGGACATACGCGCGCAACACCTGGGTGGAGCGCTGAATGAACAGTTTGCTGCGCTCAACCAACGCTTGAACGCCGGGCAAGTCTTCGGCAGTCGCAGCTTCCAGTTCAAACAGGGCGACCTGGTGATCGGCGATGGCCTCAAGGCGGGCGAGGTCTCGGTATCGGTGGACAACGGCAGCCTGACGGTGAACGGCCTGGTCGATGCCAGCGGCGAACGTGTCGGCAATATTCGCCTGTCGGCCACCCATGGCCTGAATGTGGCGGGCGGCGCGGTACTGGATGCTCACGGTCGGGTACTGCGGGTCGACAGTTACGGCAAGATTATCGACGCGCCCAACCGGGCCATGGTCGAGCTCAGCTCCGGCGACGGCCTGCTGACCCTCGCTCCCGGTGCACGGATAGACCTGCGCCATGGCACGGACGCGGCAGTCGGCACCCTGGCGGGTCAGAATGACGGTCGTCTGCGCGGCACACTGGAACTGAACGCACCGCGACTGGGCGCCGATGACATCGCCATCGATGCCCGTGGCGCGTTGATCATCCAGGGTGCGCGGTCCATCGGGCTCAATGCCGTGCGCCGCTATACCGATGCCGCCGACGGGGTAGATCCGGCGGCCAGCGGTCGGCCTTATCAAATCATCGACCAGGCTTACCTGAACCGCATCCACGGTGACAACGACCTGTTCATCAACGCAGCCTTGGGCAACGCTGATCTGTTGCAGCGCAAACTGGCAGGGTTGAACAATGCGGGGTATGCCGATGCCTTCCATTTGCGACCAGGTGTAGAGATTGCGAGTAAAACCGCCGACGGCGATATGGTGGTGCAGGGCGATCTGGACTTGTCCGGCTATCGCTACGCCAGTCTCAACCCGAACACCGGCAAAACTTCGCTCTACGGTTCTGGCGAGGCGGGGAGCCTGGTGATTCGAGCCGGGGGTGACCTGGACATCTACGGCAGCATCAACGATGGCTTCGCGCCGCCACCGGAAACCGTGGACGATGCGGGATGGAAACTGCTGCCGGGCGTCCAGCCGTTTGGCGGCGATCTGATTGTGCCGGGGGCGGGCGTGACGCTGGCCGAGGGCACGTTGTTCCCAGCGGGCGTCAAGCTGAACTATGACTTGCCGATCCAGGCCGCCGTCCTCGCCAGCGGTACGCTGTTGCCCACCGAGGGCGTGCTCGCCGGCCCCTACACGTTGCCGGCCGGCACCGTGTTGAGCGCAGCCGTACACGATGCCTCCGGTAACCTGCTGTATGGCGCCGGAACGCTGCTCAATGACAGTGTGATATTGCCGGCCGGCAGCCGCCTGGGCGCCGGGACCCGACTCGCTCAGGCTACCGGGATGCAGGCCATGCTCTGGCCAAAAGGCGTGCCGCTGCCCAGTGTTCTGGATGACCAACAGCGTGCGGTGGGGGCGAAGTTGAGTGGGTCGCTGGCGCTGCTGCGCGGCTCCCTGATTCCGTCCATGACCGATGTGGTGCTGGCTGCCGACACACCCTTTATCGAACTTCGTTCATTGAACGGTACACGCCAGGGCGCGAACTGGGCGATCGCGAGCATGTTGCCGTCGGGCAGCGCATCGTGGTCGATGCGGATAGTTGCAGGTGCCGACCTGGAAGCCGCTGACAGTCGTGTGGTGAAACCCGTCACCAGTGGCGGTGACTTACGGCTGGCAGACACTCACCTCGGGATTATCGTCACCGAGAAAAAGCTCGACAGCACCTGGTCGGCGGATAACCCGTTGGGGTATCCGGCGGGCAGCGTCGTCAGCGATGAGGACAGTTTCTGGTGCGATCTGATTCCCGGGGTCTGTCTCCCACCGGCCAAGTTCCTGTGGGCGGATGGCAACATGATGGGCATACCCGCCGGAACCCCGGTCAGTGACGACGATCTGTTCTGGTGCGACATCGATCCGGGGAACTGCCTGGCCAACAAGGGCGGGATAACCGCCAATCCCCACTCGCAGATGTTCAGCGTGCTGCGCACCGGTACTGGCGATCTGGATTTGATGGCTGCGGGCAATCTGCGCATGGACTCACCGTTCGGCGTTTATACGGCGGGCACTCAGTCCAGCGATGTCGATTCACGTTTCAACCAGGCCCGCGGCCGCCTGTCTGACGATGGATCGGTACTGGGCAGCGCCGGTAGCGCTTACGAAAAATGGGTCAATGGCGGTTCAGAAAGCCTGTATCAGGCGTGGTATCCGCAGATGGGCGGCAACCTGACGATCGGTGCCGGTGGTTCGGTGTCGGGGGACACGCTCGGGCGGCGCAGCTACGCAATGAACGCGCCACTGCGTGAACAGGTCCCCAGCGTTGCTGTGGGCAACTGGCTCTGGCGTCAGGGCGACGCAAAGGCGGATCTTCCTACGGCCTGGTGGATCAACTTCGGCAGCTACGCCACGCAGCCCTTGCCGGACCAGAGCACCGACACCGGGTCGTACCTGGTCGGGTTCACCGGCTTCGGCACGTTGGGCGGCGGCAATATCAGCCTGCGCGCTGGCGCGGATGCAGGCATGCTCAGGGCCATAGGCGATCAGTTGCTTAACCCCCGCAGTCAGGGACTGATCGTGGCAGTGGGCAGCACCGGCCGCGTTGGCGCTGACGGTAGCCTGCAGTTGACCGGCGGTGGCGACATGGACATTCGTCTTGGCGGCATGCTCAATCCGTCATTGCAGGCGAGGTCGGGGCAGAACGGCACGACACCGCCGCGACACGACCTTCAAGGCGCCCTGATCAATCTACGGGGTGCGGCACAGCTGACCGGCGCTGCTGCGGGTGCGATCAACCTGCAATATGGCGTCGAGCAATTCCAGCAGGACGCCCGGGAAACCAGAGCCTACGATTTGTTCAGTGCCAGCACCGGAGCGGCCGGCGGTGGCGTGGTCTTGATACCGGGTGATTCGGGGATGCGCATCAGCACACGCGGCGACCTGGTGATAGGGGGCGCGGCGGATCCGGGTCGGGTCAGGCTGCAGAACTCCACGCCGTTCACCACTGACAATGGCGAGGTCCATGCGGGTGGTGGACTGAGCGGCTTCTCGTTGTGGACCGGGCACACGGCCATCGATCTGTTTTCCGCCGGAGGCAATCTCACACCGAGCACACAGATGGCTGAAGTCATCACGACGTCGTCTCAAACCGTAAGTGGAATGAACAGCTCGCCGACTGATGGTCGCTTTGTATACCCCTCGATTCTTCGGGCCGTTGCAGGCCAGGGTTCCATCTATGCGGGACCGTCGGCCGCTTTCGGTGCATCAAGCAATCTGTTTCCGGCGGTGGGGTACTCGTTATTGCTGGCGCCTTCGACAAACGGGCAACTGTCGTTGCTGGCCGGTGACTCCATCTACGCCGGCGGTTATGCGATCAATCAGTCCGGCGCGAGCCCGGCAGCCATTGCGACCCCCTTTGCGCCTGCCTTCTCGGGATACGGAGCCAGCGCGAACGTGCCGTTGGTCAGCAACTACAGCCCCGATGGTGTGATCCCGAAGGGAAACCTGCGTTATCCGCTGTTTGCCTTTGGCGCCGACACCTTCTCGGGGTTAAGCGATGTACAGGGCCCGGCGCGTTTCTATGCCTTGACTGGTGATCTGGTCGGTTTACGCAGCGGCGAAACGCTGAGTTTTTCCCCGTCCGCTCGTACCTGGTATGAAGCGGCGGGGCCGGTGTGGATGATGGCCGGTCGCGATATCGTCGCGTCCGGTACTTTCCTGGGGCAGCCGACAATCGCGCCGAATGAGGAATTGGGCGGAACCCGACAAAACGTCAGTTCGACCGGCAACCTGTTCATTCACAACGACCCGCGGGATGTCTCGCGCGTATCTGCCGGGCGCGACATTCTCTACAGCAGCTTCGATATCGCCGGCCCGGGCCTTTTGGATGTCAATGCCGGGCGCAACATCCTGATGGAGAATCAGGCCGCTATTACCAGCCTCGGACCGATCACGGCGGGAGACAGCCGATCGGGGGCAAGCATCGTGTTGCAGGCCGGCGCAGGAGTGCAGGGGCCGGACTACACGCGATTCATTGCGCGTTACCTTAACGCGCAGAACCTGGCCGATCCGAACGCTTCCCTCAACGGGCAACCGGGCAAAGTGGTCAAGACCTACCTGGACGAGTTGCAGAGCTGGCTGACCCTCGGCTACGGCTTCAGCGGCAGCGAAGAACAGGCGCAAGCCCTCTTCGCCGCACTGCCGAGTACCGAACAGGCGATCTTCGCCCGCCAGGTGTACTTCGCCGAACTGCGTGCCGGCGGCCTCGAATACAACGACGTCGATGGCCCGCGCACTGGCAGTTATCTACGCGGTCGCAACGCGATTGCGGCGCTGTTCCCGACCAGCGATGTGGCGGGTAATTCGATCCGTTACGACGGCGATATCACGATGTACGGCGGTGCCGGGGTCAAGACGCTGTTTGGCGGCGACATCCAGATGCTCACGCCGGGCGGCGGTCAGGTGTTTGGCATCGAAGGCGCGGCGCCGCCATCGACAGCGGGGATCATCACCCAGGGTTCGGGCAATATTCAGCTCTATTCGCAGGGCAGCATTTTGCTCGGCCAGAGCCGGATCATGACCACGTTCGGCGGTTCGATTCTCGGCTGGTCGGCCGAGGGCGATATCAACGCCGGTCGTGGCTCGAAAACCACCGTGGTCTACACCCCGCCGAAACGCGTCTACGACACCTGGGGCAACGTGACCCTGTCGCCGTCGGTGCCAAGCACCGGTGCCGGTATCGCCACGCTTAACCCGATCGCCGAAGTGGCACCGGGCGACATCGACCTGATCGCGCCGCTGGGCACCATCGATGCCGGCGAGGCGGGGATTCGCGTGTCGGGTAACGTCAACATCGCCGCGCTGACGGTGGTCAACGCCGCCAACATCTCGGTGCAGGGCAAGGCGACGGGTGTGCCGGTGGTGTCGGCGGTGAATACCGGGGCGATCACCTCGGCCAGTTCGGCGGCATCGTCGGCCACCCAAGCGGCGGAAGATGTCGCGCGTCAGCAGCAGGCGGCTTCGCGACAGAATCAGGCGTCGGTGTTCACCGTGCAGGTGTTGAGCTTCGGCAATGAACAACTTGCGCCGTCCCGCGATGGCGCTAGCCGTGCACCGGCCCCGGGTTACAACCCGAACAGCCCGGTGCAGGTGTTGGGCGCCGGGGCGCTGGATGAACAGGCGAAGCAGCAGTTGACCGAGGAGGAACGTGGGCAACTGTCGTTGTAAAAGACTCTCGTGTAGTACGTTTGGGCGACCGGTTGGTCGCCCTTTTTTATGTTGATGAAGTTAAAGGGTATTTTTGCCGGGCGTGAAGCACCCTCAGTATTCTGATGCGCCCATTCACTCGATAGACCAGCAGATAGTTCGGATGAATCACCATCTCACGAGTACCAGGCACTCGGCCAGGTCGGTAACCGTAAGGTATTGATGAAAGCCGTTGTGCTGCCGCACCAACCTTGTGTCTTAGCGAAATTGAAGCGTTGGTGTTGTGTTGCTCGATGTATTTGAAGATGTCAGCCAGTTGACGCGAGGACTTGCTGCTCCATTCAAGCAGCAGAGCGGCGCTTCCTGCGCATCTCTTCCAGCATCTGGTCGAGCATCGCCATAGCCTCATCATGGGGAATACCAGGACTAGGATCATCGAGTGCAGCCTGTACCTCTGCACGAAACCAGCGATCGTAGCTCTCGGCCTCTTCTTCGGATTCGAAGTCAGAGTAAAACGGGGAAAGTAATATGCTCATAGTGATCTCCGTGATCAATCTCGGCAGTTTAAGGGGGGACATGGTCCATTGTCGTCACTGGCAGACGATGCACCCCATGAGCCCTTGAGCAACCATGGGATAACGGAGCCCAGTATCTGCAAGCGCACCCTTTAAATCTGCCAGACGTTTCCCCCTGTTGTCCGGTAATCTCGACCGTCGCTGTAGGCGTATTCCACCCATGCGTTTTTCAGGTTTTCAGGCTACAAATCCAGGTGCGCTTTCCTACAAATACACTCAGAACGCATAGGGAATACTCACCTTCGCCCACAACATTTCCCCCTCCGGCCGGTTCTCCACGTCAAATTCCTTGGCCCAGCGAATCTCCGCACTGGCGTACTTGAGAAAGGTGAAGTGCAGCGCCGGGCCTATCGCGAACACCTTGCCGCGCACACCATCATCGACGTCCTGCCCGGCAAACTGCACGGTGTGGCCGAACTGTTTGTCGTCGGTGGTCTGCTTGAGGAAGTAGCCGTTGACGCCGAGCATCAGGTCGTCGGTGATCTTGTAGCTGGCCGAATAATCGAAGTGGAAGATCTGCCCGGACTTGTAGTCAGTGTCCTTGTTCTTCTCGTTGAAGCTGTAGGTGGTCTTCATCGAGACTTCGGTGCGTTCAGTCGGCAGCCAGGTGAACGAGAACAGCGGCTTGTAGGTGTAGAAATTGTTGCTGGTGTTGGCCAGTCGATCGACGCTGTATTCGCCGGTGGGCACGGTGATTTCCACGGCGGCGCCGAGGGTCAGGTTTTTGCCCATGTCCCACAGAATGATCGGCGCGAAGGTGGTATCGCCCATGCCTTCGCGGGTGTCGCTCAAGCCGAACACCGAGACTTCCTGCTTCAACCACGGCTGGGCGATGTACCCGGCCAGACGTCCGCCGAACACGCGCACCGGGCTTAAATAATCGAGGCGCGGAATCACGGCCGTGGATTCGATCTCGACATTCGGCACCTTGCCGCCCAGCGAGCTGATGTTGAGCTTGGTCGATTTGTAATGGTTGTAGTAGAGGTTGAACGCGACCATGTTCTGCGGAAGGCTGTCGACTTCCAGCGGCAGCATGAAGAAACCGTCGGTGCCGGTGCCGATGTTGTCGACGCCGGCTTCGGTGGCCAGGGCGGGCAACGTCAGAGGGCAACCCGCGATGAAAAGGGCGAGCGGCAAGAAGGATGTTGCACGGTTCTGGCTCATGACTGTCCTCATTATTATTGTGATTGGGACCTGGTACCGGTCGCTCGGAGCGCCGGTACGCTAGAAATAAGCGTTTGGCGTACGTTGGGGCAGGGTATTGGCGGACACCGAGGGGGGCATCTGCGGACAGTTCGCGCACCCTGTGCTAACTTCCTTCGACATAACCGGTTACAAAAATAACAATCAAGCGTGATCCGGAATGTCAGCCCCCATGAACGTAAAAGTCCAAGACCCGACCTTTGAACTGGCGCTGGTCTCGCCGTTTCTTTTGCAAACCCTCGCCGAAGTCGCGCAGAACAAAGGCATCGATCCCCAGAGCCTGTGCCGTGGGCTGGGTTTCACCCTTGAGGATCTTCAGGATCCGGCGCAGCGGATTTCCTATCGTCAGGCGGTGGCGATGATTCAGCGCGCGCTCAAAGTGCTGCCCAATCAAGGTCTGGGGCTGTGGGTTGGGGCGCAGAATGTACTCGGCACCCTGGGTCTGCTTGGGCATGTGTTGTCGCTGTGCAAGACCTTGCGTGATGCCTTTGCGCTAGGCATTCGTCATCAACACACCTCGGGCGGGATTGTGGTGTCCAGTGTTGATGTGGTTGGCGCTCAGGTGCATCTCGATGCTGAATGTCGCTTGCCATTCGCTGATGTGCAGGTGTTTGCGGTCGAGGAGTTCTTCGCCAGTTTGCTGGTGTATGGCCGCGCGCTGGTGGGGGGTGAGTTCAAGGCGATTGCCGTGGAATTTGTGCATGCCGCACCGGATTACCTCAGCGAATACCAGCGCCTGCTCGGGCCGGACGTGCGCTTCGGTTGCCTGCACAATCGCATGCTGATCGATGCGCAATGGCTGGACGTGAATCTGCCCAATCATCATTCGCTGGCGTTGCGTCAGGCGGTGGCATTGCTGGAGCTGGAAGCGGCGCAGGTGCATCAGAAACTTGATTTGATTCAGGCTGTGGAACGGGCGATTGCGCGGGATTTGAGTAGCGGCAGTCACATTGAAAAGATTGCTGGCGATTTGAATATGAGCAGCCGCACCTTGCGCCGGCGGCTGACCGAGCATGCGTTGACGTTTGAGGCTTTGCTGGAGCAGGTGAGGCAGGCGCGGACCCTGAGTTTGCTGGCCAATCCTGATATGCCGATTGAGCGGATTACCGAGGAAGTCGGCTACAGCGATGTGCGCAGTTTTCGCCGGGCGTTCAAGCGCTGGACGGGGCTGAGCCCTAGCGCCTGGCGTAATGACGCTAACCCTCACCCCAGCCCTCTCCCAGAGGGAGAGGGGGCCGACCGAGGTGTCTTGCGTCATGCATCGACCTGAAAGATTGTGCCGATTATGGACTTGAGAGAATGATGGCCGACCGCAGTTGTCTTGAGTCATGCACTGACCTGAAATTATGGATTCACTGATGCACGTTCAAGTCGGCGTAGCTCTTCAATATCCCCGAATCAGTTCCCTCTCCCCCCGGGAGAGGGCTAGGGTGAGGGGCTTTTGACTTCCATCCAAACCCACACAAACCCTCCGGCCACAGGTAAACTCCCGCGCACTTTCCCAAGGAGTTCACATGAGTTACTACCAGCCGGGCATTCTCGCCACCCCAGTTCCTGCGCAAGCACGTCACCTGTTTTTCGCTCTTGAGTCGGTTGAAGCACTGCCACAGGCGATCGACAACCTGATGAATCAGGTGGACGGCAAGTCGGCAGTGGTCGGTTTTGGTGAATCCCTGGCCAAGGCCCTCAACGTGCAGATCGACGGTCTGCGCAGCTTCCCGGCGCTGACCGGCGTCGGCGTTGAGAACCCGTCGACCCAGCACGCGCTGTGGGTGTGGCTGCACGGCGTCGACCGTGGTGAACTGCTCAACCGCTGCAACGCCCTCGAAGCCGCACTGGCCCCGGCCCTGCGTCTGGTCGAGATGCAGGAAGCCTTCCGCCACAAGGACGGCCACGACCTGACCGGCTACGAAGACGGCACCGAAAACCCGCACGACGAAGCCGCCATCGCGGCCGCCCTGCAAAGCGCAGGCGTTGACGGCATGGTCGGCGGCAGCTTCGCCGCGATCCAGCAGTGGCAGCATGACCTCAAGGGTTTCCACAAGCTTTCGGCCGACGACAAAGACAACATCATGGGCCGTCGCCTCAGCGACAACGAAGAGATCGACGACGCGCCAGTCTCCGCCCACGTCAAACGCACCGCGCAGGAAAGCTTCGCGCCGGAAGCGTTCGTTGTGCGCCGCTCGATGCCGTGGATCGAAGGTGATCGTGCCGGCCTGATGTTCCTCGCTTTCGGCTTTTCGCTGGATGCCTTCGAAGCACAACTGCGCCGTATGAGCGGCCTGGAAGACGGCATCATCGATGGTCTGTATCGCATCAGCCGGCCGATCACTGGCGGCTATTACTGGTGCCCGCCGCTGAAGGACGGTCACCTCGATCTGCGCGCCTTGCGCATCGGCTAAAGGAAGAGACATGAACGTGGTGCGCTGGGGCATGATCGGTTGCGGCAGCGTCGCTGAACGCAAGAGCGGCCCGGCCTTCTACAAGGCGCCCGGTTCGGCGTTGGTGGCGGTGATGGGCCGACGCCTTGAGGCCGTGACTGACTATGCCGCGCGCCACGGCATCGAGCGGGTTTACACCGACGTCGATGCGCTGATCAACGATCCCGAGGTGGACGCGGTGTACATCGCCACACCGCCCGACAGCCACCACGCCTACAGCCTCAAGGTTGCCGCTGCCGGCAAACATTGCTGCGTGGAAAAACCCATGGCGCTGCATGCCGGGCAAAGTCGCGAGATGCAGCAGGCGTTTGCCGATGCCGGTTTGCATTTGTTCGTTGCCTACTATCGCCGTTCGTTGCCGCGTTTTGCGCAGGTGCGGCAGTGGCTGGAGAAGGGGCGCATTGGTGAGGTTCGGCATCTGAGCTGGACATTGACCAAGGCACCGTCGCCGGCGGATCTGCAGGGGCGCGACAATTGGCGCACCGATCCGGCGGTGGCCGGTGGCGGTTACTTCGCTGATCTGGCCAGCCATGGTTTTGACCTGTTCCAGTACCTGCTCGGCGACATTGTCGAGGTCGCCGGATTCACCGCACGTCAGGCCGGGTTGTATGCGGCGGAAGATGCCGTCAGCGCCAGTTGGCGGTTCGCGTCAGGCGCGCTGGGCATGGGTTGCTGGAGCTTTGTCGCGGATCGGCGTGAGGATCGGGTCGAGATCATCGGCAGCCTCGGGCGGATCGGTTTTTCGGTGTTTGATGAGCATCCTGTGCAGTTGCATGCCGATGAAATCATCAGCCTGGAAATCCCTCATCACGAACACATTCAGTGGCATCACGTGCTGGGCATGAATGCGCACATTCGTGGTGATTCACAACATCCCGCCGTCGCCGAACAAGCGCTCAAGACCGACTGGGTCATGGACCAGATCCTCAAACGCCACTGATTTTCCCGGCGTACACAATCCCCTGTGGGAGCGAGCCTGCTCGCGAAGGCGGCGTGTCAGTCACCATCATTGTTGAAAGAACCACCGCTTTCGCGAGCAGGCTCGCTCCCACATTGGGCAGTGCGTCGTCGCATCTAAGGTTATGCCCAAACAATATTTCTCAACCTCGTCATAACAACTCTAAGATCACGTCATAACTCGTTATAACAAGTGATCCCGTGATGACCGATAACGTTCTCTCCCTTAGCAGCGTTCCTCTGCACACCCAACTGCGCGACGTCCTCCGTGCGCGGATACTCGACGGCGAATACCCGCAAGACAGCCAGATGCCATCCGAAAGCGAACTCGGTGCGCTGTTCAAAGTCAGCCGCATCACCGTGCGCCAAGCCTTGGGCGATCTGCAAAAGGAAGGGCTGATCTTCAAGATCCACGGCAAAGGCACCTTCGTTGCCAAGCCGAAAACCTTTCAAAACGTCAGCAGCCTGCAAGGCCTCGCCGAGTCGATGACCGGGCGCGGTTACGAGGTGATCAACCGCCTGCGCAGCTTCAAATTCATCCCGGCTGACAAACGCGTCGCCGAGCGTTTGCAGGTCGCCGAAGGCGAGACCGTCGCGCAGATCAAACGTGTACGGTTGATCAATCGCGAGCCGATCTCGCTGGAAATCACCTACCTGCCCAAAGCCGTCGGCGAGCGCCTGGAGAAGGCCGATCTGGTCACTCGCGACATCTTCCTGATCCTCGAAAACGACTGCGGCATTGCCCTCGGCCACGCTGATCTGGCCATCGACGCAGTGCTCGCCGACAGCGACCTGACCCAGGCGCTGAACGTCGAGGCCGGCTCGCCGATCATGCGCATCGAGCGTCTGACCCACGACGCGCAAGGCCAGCCGCTGGACTTCGAACACCTTTACTACCGTGGCGATGCGTTCCAGTACCGCCTGCGGATCGACCGGCAAAAAGGGGAGCAGGCATGACCCGCAACGTGCTCGAACAGGAATACGACATCGTCGTCATTGGCGGCGGCACTGCCGGCCCGATGGCCGCGATCAAGGCCAAGGAAAAGAACCGCGACTTGCGCGTGTTGCTGGTCGACAAGGCCAACGTCAAACGCAGCGGCGCGATCAGCATGGGCATGGACGGCCTGAACAACGCGATCATCCCCGGCCACTCGACGCCCGAGCAGTACACCAAGGAAATCACCATCGCCAACGATGGCATCGTCAATCAGGCCGCCGTTTACGCCTACGCGACCCATAGCTTCGAAACCATCGAGCAACTCGACCGTTGGGGCGTGAAGTTCGAGAAAGATGAAACCGGCGATTACGCGGTGAAAAAGGTCCACCACATGGGCGCCTACGTGCTGCCGATGCCGGAAGGGCACGACATCAAAAAAGTGCTGTATCGCCAGTTGAAACGCGCACGGGTGAGCATCACCAATCGCCTGGTTTGCACGCGGTTGCTGACCGACGCGGAGGGCACCGTCAACGGTGTGATGGGCTTCGATTGCCGCACCGCCGACTTCCATGTGATCAAGGCCAAAGCGGTGATCCTCGCCTGTGGCGCTGCCGGGCGCCTCGGTCTGCCGTCGTCGGGCTACCTGATGGGCACCTACGAAAACCCGACCAACGCTGGCGACGGTTACGCGATGGCCTATCACGCCGGCGCCGAACTGGCCAACCTCGAGTGCTTCCAGATCAACCCGCTGATCAAGGATTACAACGGCCCGGCCTGCGCCTACGTCACCGGCCCGTTGGGCGGCTACACCGCCAACAACAAGGGCGAACGCTTCATCGAGTGCGACTACTGGAGCGGGCAGATGATGTGGGAGTTTCACCAGGAACTGGAGAGCGGCAACGGTCCGGTGTTCCTCAAACTCGATCACCTGGCCGAAGAAACCATCCAGAACATCGAGGAGATCCTGCACAGCAACGAGCGCCCGAGTCGCGGCCAGTTTCACGCCAATCGCGGCACCGATTACCGCACGCAAATGGTCGAAATGCATATTTCCGAAATCGGTTTTTGCAGCGGTCACTCGGCGTCCGGTGTGTGGGTCAACGAACGCGCCGAGACCTCGGTGAAGGGTTTGTATTCGGCGGGTGACATGGCCGCTGTGCCGCACAATTACATGCTCGGTGCCTTCACCTACGGCTGGTTCGCCGGGCATAACGCCGCAGATTTTGTCGCCGGCCGCGAGTTTTCTGCGCTGGACGCCGAGCAGATCGAGAAGGAAAAGGCCCGGGTCTACGCACCGCTGGATCGCGAACACGGTCTGCCGCCGGCGCAGGTCGAGTACAAGCTGCGGCGTTTCGTCAACGATTACCTGCAACCGCCGAAAGTCACCAAGAAGATGCAGATCGGCCTGCAACGCTTCAGCGACATCGAACGCGATCTCGAGCAGATGAAGGCCAACAACGCCCACGAACTGATGCGCGCGATGGAAACCAGCGTGATCCGCGACTGCGCCGAAATGGCCGCGCGCGCCTCGTTGTTCCGCGCCGAAAGCCGCTGGGGTCTGTACCACTATCGCGTTGATCATCCGCAGCGCAACGACAGCGAATGGTTCTGCCATTGCCACCTGAAGAAGGGCGAGGACGGCCAGATGACCAGTTTCAAGAAAGCCGTCGAGCCTTACATCATCCCGCTCGATGCTGAAGAAATGCAGGCTTATGACCGTTTGCGGGTCGGCGCTTTCGCCGCTTGATACATCAATAACCAGAGAGCCCGAACCATGGCCTATCAAGCTCAGGAAATCTTCTTCCGCTCCAACGCCCCCGTCACCGTGGACGAGGACAAATGCATCGCCGAAAAGGGCTGCACCGTGTGTGTCGACGTTTGCCCGATGGACTTGCTGGCGATCAACCCGGCGACGCAGAAGGCCTACATGGCGTTCGATGAATGCTGGTACTGCATGCCGTGCGAGAAGGACTGCCCGACCGGTGCCGTGAAAGTCGAAATCCCCTATCTCCTGCGTTGAAACCCGATCCCCTGTAGGAGTGAGCCTGCTCGCGATAGCGGTGGGTCAGATGTAGATGTGTTAGCTGACACACCGCTATCGCGAGCAGGCTCACTCCTACATTGGATGTGTGACAACCCAAAGCCATCCGGTGAACCCCGGACGCTGGATTCACCGAACACCCCTCGTTTCCCACCGCGCCCTGATCGCGGCGGAGACGAACTCAAATAAATGATTCGAGGGGAAACAACCATGTTGCGTGCAGCAATCGCCGGTCTGGTACTGGCTTCGTTCACCTTGTCGGCCTCAGCCGAAACCATCCGCATTGCCATCGGCACCCAGGACACCACCATCAACTGCGCCGCTGGCGGGTTGTTGATTCGTGAGCTGGGCCTGCTCGACAAATACCTGCCCCACGACGGCGCCTACAAAGACGCCAAGTACGACGTGCAGTGGAAGAACTTCACCAGCGGCGCGCCGCTGACCAACGAGATGGTCGCCGGCAAACTCGACTTCGGCGCCATGGCTGATTTCCCCGGCGCGTTCAACGGTGTCGCGTTCGAAACCGCCGGCAAGCACAGCCTGTTCATCAGCGTGCTGTCGGGGAGCATCAAGGGCAGCGGCAACGCCATCGTCGTGCCGAGCGCGTCTGGCGTGCAGTCGCTGAGCGAGCTCAAGGGCAAGACGATTTCCGTACCGTTCGCCTCCACCGCCCACGGCATGCTGCTGCGTGCGGTGGCGGCACAGGGTTGGGATCCGCTCAAGGACGTGAACATCATCGCCCAGCCGCCGGAAGTCGCCGGCTCGGCATTGCAGGCCGGCAAGATCGACGCCCACGCCGATTTTGTGCCGTTCGCCGAACTGTTCCCGAGCCGGGGTTTCGCCCGCAAGATCTACGACGGCGCTCAGGCCAATGCGCCGACTTTCCACGGTGCGCTGGTGGATCAGGCGTATGCGAAGAAGTACCCGGAGATTGTCGTCGCTTACCTGCGCGCCAGCATCGAGGCCAGTCAATTGCTCGCCGCCGAGCCTGAGAAGTACAGCGAACTGATCGCCAAAGTCACTGGTGTCGACGCCGAGGTGAATTATCTGTTCCACGGCCCGCTCGGCGTGCAGTCCCGCGACCTGAGCTGGAAGCCGGAATATCGTCAGGCGGTTGGTACGGCTATCGATACGTTGAAGCTGCTGAAGAAGGCTGATCGCGGGCTCGATCTGAATACCTTTGTCGACGATCAGTACATTCGTGCGGCGTTCAAGGCGTCGAACCTGGATTACACGGCGCAACTGGCCAACTACGCGCAGACACCGTTGCAGGCGACGGATGCGGCGACCGGTAAAGCGATTACTGACTTCAGTCATGTTGCGGAAATCTGGGTGCGTGGTGAGGACAAAGTGCGGCAGTACGCGTCTGCGGAAGAGGCGTTTACCGCGCTGGCCGCGTTGAAGCAGGCAGGCAAAAACGTCCGTGCGGTGTATGCGCAGGCCAGTGACAGCGGGATCAAGTTGCTCGCCGAGCAGGCGTGGTTTGCCAGTGATGCGAAAGGGCGGCTGAGTGCTTTCCTGCTCAAGGGGCAGGCTCAGCAATACGCCTCGACGCAGGGCGGCAAGGTTTTCGACTTTACGGATGCCACGACCCAAGCGGTTGCAGCCCGCTAATTGAAGATCAAGAGCCCCTCACCCTAGCCCTCTCCCGGAGGGAGAGGGAACTGATCGCGGTGTTTGGGCAAGGTACACCGACCTGAAATACCGAGTTGAACTCAGGTTTTGAAAAGAGTCTGTCGAGCCGAACTCAGGTTCTGAAAACCATGAAGATCTGCTCCCTTTCCCCCTCGCCCCCTTGGGGGCGGTCCGACGTTTCGGGAGGGCTGGGGTGAGGGGGTAAATCTCAGCCACAACACAGATCCAGAACTGGAAACCCGCTCCATGAAAACACCCATCCGCTGGACATCAAGAGCCGCCTCACTGCTGCTCTGCCTGCTGTTCTGGCAACTCGCTGCCAGCCACCACTGGAACCTCGGCCTCGTCACCTTCGCCAACGTGCCGACACCCATCGCGGTGATCGAAGCGGCGCTCGGTTTGGGCGATTCTGGCAAGTTGCTCCAGCACCTGACCGCCAGCCTCAGCCGCGTCTTCGCCGGCTACCTCGCTGCGCTAGTCATCGGCATCGCCCTCGGTTTAGCCATCGGCCGTTCAAAATGGGCCGAAGACCTGCTGCTGCCCCCACTGGAAGTCCTGCGTCCAATCCCTGCCGTCGCATGGATTCCACTGGCGATCCTGATGTTCCCATCCTCGGAACTGTCGATGGTCTTCATCACCTTCACCGGCGCGCTGTTCCCGATCCTGCTCAACACCGTGCACGGCGTCGAAGGCGTCGACCCACGCCTGATCGCCTCGGCGAAAAGCCTCGGGGCCGGGCGCAGGGCGATACTGCTGGAAGTGATTTTGCCGGGCGCCGCACCCAGCATCATCACCGGCCTGGCGATCGGCATGGGCACCTCGTGGTTCTGTCTGGTCACGGCGGAAATGATCTCCGGCCAGTTCGGCATTGGTTACTACACCTGGGAGTCCTACACCATTCAGAACTACGCCGACATCGTCGTCGGCATGCTCCTGATCGGCGTGCTGGGCATGGGCAGCAGTCTGCTGATCAAACGCCTGGGCGGGTTGTTCACGCCCTGGCATCGACCGCGAGGAAAAGCCTGATGAGCGTGATGCAAACCCCGGAAGGGCGGATCGACATTCGCCAGTTGTCCATCGTCCTTGGGCAGGGAAAGGAAGCCTTCGAAGCGGTGCGCGAACTCAATTGCCAGATCGAACCGGGCCAGTTCGTCTGTATTCTCGGCCCGTCCGGTTGCGGCAAGTCGACCCTGCTCGGCGCTCTGGCCGGGCACCTGAGCGCTCATGCCGGCAGTCTCAAAGTCGATGGCGGCGAAGTGTCCGGGCCGTCGCCGCAGCGCGGCATGGTGTTCCAGCATCACACGCTGTTTCCGTGGCGCACGGTGCGTGACAACGTTGCCTTTGGCCTGAAAATGCGCGGCATCGGCAAGGCCGAACGTCATCGCGCCGCCGACGAAATCCTCAAACTGGTTGGCCTCGAAGGTTTCGCCGAACGCTGGCCCGATCAGCTGTCCGGCGGCATGCAGCAACGCGTCGAAATCGCCCGTGTGCTGGTCAATCGCCCGCGCCTGTTGCTGATGGACGAACCGTTCGGTGCACTGGATGCGCTTACTCGCTTGAACATGCAGGAACTGCTGTTGGACATCTGGACGCGGATCCGTACCACGGTGGTGTTCGTCACCCACGACATCGACGAGGCGCTGTTCCTCGCCGACCGCTTGCTGGTGATGAGCGCACGACCGGGGCGAATCATCGAAGACTTGCGCCTGGATTTCGCCCGGCCACGCACCAGCGAACTGGTCACCAGTCCTGAATTCTCGCGCCTCAAACGCCACTGCCTCGACCTGCTGCGTCACGACGATGACCGACCGCTGCCGCGCCTCAATCCGCTCGGCCTGCCTCCCGAAAACCCTTTGCCGCGATTTGCCCTATGACCTCTATCTTTGCTGTGACCGATAACCAAGACATTCTCGATCTGCAACCGCGCCTGACTGCTGAAGATGCTGGCGTGCGACGCATTGCGCTGATTGATCTGGCGGATCTGGAGGAGCCCGATGGCTTGCTCTGGCTGGTCGATCGCCTCGGCCAGGATCCCGCTGAAGACGTCCGCGCTGAAGCCGCGCGTTTGCTGGAAGCCTGGGAGGATGAAGACGTTGTGCAGGCCTTGTGCGAGGCGCTGACCGACTCGTCGCCCACCGTGCAATCCGCTGCTGCGCAGAGCTTGAGTCTGCTCAAGACGCAAGCAGCGGGGCGGGTGATTCTGCCGTGGACCGATCATGCCGACGTCAGCGTGCGCATCGCCGCGTTCCGCGCCTTGCGCGAATTGCGTTTCGCCGACGCCGCACCGGCTGCCGTCGCCGCACTCAACGATGCTGACGCCAACGTTCGCCGTGAAGCGGTCGGCGTGCTCGGCTGGCTCAAGCAGCTCGACGCGCTACCTGCTTTGGCACGATTGGCCAGCGATGACCCGGACACCGAAGTACGCCGCGCCGCCACCGGTGCCCTCGGTTTGGCCTCCAGCGCCGAAGTCTTGCCAGCCCTGCGCCAGGCCCTGCAGGACACTGCCTGGCAAGTACGTGAAGAAGCCGCGACAACCCTGGGCAAAGTCGGCCACCGCGACGCCGGCCCGGCGCTGGTCGAAGCGCTGAGCGATGACTACTGGCAAGTACGCCTGCGCGCCACTCGCAGCCTCGGCCGTTTGCAATTTGCCCCGGCGCTGGACGCCTTGATCGACACCCTCGGCCATCGCATCAGCAACCTGCGAAAAGAGGCCGCGCTGGCCTTGGGCGAGTTGAATGATCGCGGTGCCGTGGCCGCGTTGCAGGCCGCGCAGGACGACGGCGACCCGGAAGTGCGCAAAGCCGTGCGCATTGCCCTGAGTCAGTTGCAATGAACCCGCTGTCAGTCGGTAACTCGCAAAGCGAAGGCACCTTGCGCTTGAGCTGGCCGGACGGTCGCGAGCAGCAGCTCAACCATGCCGAACTGCGCCGCCAGTGCCCGTGCTCGCAATGCCGCGCGTTGCGCCTCAAAGGCATGACGCCCATGGTCGATGACCGCGTACGCCTGATCGAACTCAACCCGCAGGGCTACGGCGTTCAACTGGTGTTCAGCGACGGCCACCAGCGCGGCATTTACCCGTGGGCCTATCTGGCAAACCTCAATTCTTGACCCACACAAATATCCAAATATGGGAGCGAGCCTGCTCGCGAATGCGGTGGTTCATTCAGCATTGATGGCGACTGTTTCACCGCCTTCGCGAGCAGGCTCGCTCCCACAGGTGGTCAGCGCTTTTTCAGAAAGATTTGCTGACGCTGGCGACGACGGTCGCAGTGCAGACGTCTTTGAAACCCCAGTTGCTCAGGCACTGGCTCTGCGACAGGTTAGTGTCGATGTAGCTAAGGCCCAGCACCACGCCGGCCAGATTGTGGGTGACTTTGACTTCCCATTCGCGATAACTGTCCTCAGCCTGCCCCGACGCCGAGTACAAATGCGGATCCTTGAAATCCATATTGCCGTAACGCAGCTTCAGACCTGAATCAAACGGCAACTCGGTTTCATAACCGATGTAGCTGTACAGCGAACTCTGTTTGCTATCGATCCCCGGTGCATCGCTGGAGTAATACGCCGCCAGTTTCACCCCGTAAACCCCGAGAATCCCGTAGACCTCGCTTTGATTGAACTGGCTTTCCTTGGGGTAGGCGTACTTGATGTAGCCCAGATCGAGGCTGACCTCCTCGGTCGCCTGCCACAGCCAGCCGCCGTAGTAATCGACTTCCTGACGGGTTTTCAGGCCGCCGCCGAAATCGACGTTGGAGCTCCACGCGCCGAGGTACAGACCGCTGCTGTGAGCGAGGGTCAGACCGGCCTGCACCGCCGGGTCGTTCTGGGTTTGCGAGATGCCGCGAGTGCGGTAATCGCTGGCCAGGGTCAGGTCTACCTCGAGCGCAAAGTCATCGTTCAAGGGGATCGCTTGGCTGCTCAACGGCAGCAGACTGAAAAAACTCAGGGCGAACAGGGGCAAGGCTTTCATGTGAAGTCCCGATGTTGTGATTATTTTTGGGCAGAAAGAGAACTGCGGGGGGATTCTATTTCGACCACCCTCACAGACCCTGTGGGAGCGAGCCTGCTCGCGAAAGCGGTGGTTCATTCAGCATTGATGGCGACTGATACGCCGCCTTCGCGAGCAGGCTCGCTCCCACAGGGGAACAGTGTTGTTATTTTGCGGCGGTGTAGACCTGACGGCCGCCGAACCAGGTCTGCAGGACCTGGGTGTCATGCAGGGCTTTGTTGTCGACGCTGAACACGTCGCGGTCGAGCACGATAAAGTCGGCTTGCTTGCCCGGCGTCAGCGAGCCGATCTGTTTCTCCAGGCCAATCGTGCGCGCCGCGTTGACGGTGTAGGCATAGAACATGGTGTCGCGGTCCAGACGCTCGTCGGCATTGAGCACACCCAACGGGCCGACACGAGTAATCGCCTGAGCCATGGCATTGAACGGGTTCGGCGTCGACACCGGCCAGTCACTGGCGCCGGCAATCGTCGCGCCCTGTTTCAGCAACGAGTGCGCTGGATATTGATAGCGAAAGGCGAGGGCGCTGACGTAGGGCTTGATCATGTCGGTGGTGTAGTCGTCGGCGCTGGCCCACAGCAGTTGCATCGAGGCGATCACGTTGAGCGGTTTGAAACGGGCGAACTCTTTTGGGTTGACCATTTGCAGGTGAGTGATCGAGTGGGTCACGCCGCTCTGGCGATCCTTGCGTGCCTGAGCGATGCCGTTCAGCGCTTCACGCACCGCGCGATCGCCGATCGCGTGGATGTGTACCAGCCAGCCGCGCTGATCGATGGCGCTGACCAGTTCGCCAAAATGCTGCGGATCGATCAGCAGTTCGCCCTGTTTGTGCGAGTTGCTGTAGGGGTCGATCATCGCCGCGCTCTGTGCCGGGAATTCGATCACGCCGTCGGCGAAGATCTTGATCCCGGGCAGCGTCAGGTTGGGGATGCCCTGAAATTGCTGGCGCACCTTTTCCAGCGTGTCGAGGTCGGCCGGCACGCTTTTCGGGTTGGCCACCAGCAGCGCCGCGACGTGCACGCTCATGTCGCCGCTTTCTGACAGCGCTTTATAGGCTGGCAGCACGCCGACGGTTTTTTCGGTCGGCTTGAGCGCGAACACTGCTTCGCCCGGTGCGGCGTTGGCGGCCGGGTCCATCCACGCGGTGATGCCGAGGCTGTTGTTATAGCGCACCGCTGACTTGGCGGCGTTCAACATGTCGGCGGGGCTTGGTACCGGCATTTTCGAGGCGACCCGATCCCAACCGGCGTCGACCACAAAACCGTTCGGCTCGCCGTTGGCCAGTTTGCCGATGGTGTCTTTTTCCGCGTCGGGCAGGGTTTTCAGCAGGGCCGCATCAATCCCGGCGCGCTTGAGCATGACGTTATTGGCCCACGCGGTGTGGTGGTCGCTGCCAATGAACACCACCGGCACATCAGCCCATTCGCCGCTGTTGAAGGTGTTGCCCAAGGCTTCGGCCTGCGCCCAGTAAACCGAACTCATGCCAGCGATGCTCAGCACATCGCCGTGCCTGGCCTTGCCGTCTGCACGCCAGCTGCGCAGGCGTTTTTGCAGTTCGCCAAGGTCGACGACTTCGTCTTCCATGTTCGCCGAGACCATTTCCAGTCCGCCGAAAATCGCGTGGGAATGGGTGTCGATCAGGCCGGGCATCAGCGCTTTGCCCTTGAGGTCGATGACTTTTGTGCCAGGTTCGATCAAGGCTTTGATCTGCGCGTCGCTGCCGACTTTCAGCACTTTGCCGTTCTCCACGGCCAGCGCTTGTACTTTGGGTTGCGCGCGGTCGGCGGTGAAAATCTTGCCGTTGAGCAGGATCAGATCGGCGGCGGCCATGGCTTCCATCGAGGCAAAACTTACAGCGGCTACCAACAGACTCGGGATGAATCTTTTCATTGAAGATTTCCTTGTTATTGCGTCTGATGGCGAGATTAGTGGCTGACACCAGCCGACAGAACGCCTCCCTCACGAAAAACGTTTTTGCCTGAATGGAAAAAGCATGGACAAGTTGGGTGCATTGAAAATGTTCGTGGTCACCGCGCAGCTCGGCAGTTTCAGTCGCGCCGCCGAGCAGTTGGGCAAGACCCCGTCGGCGCTGACCAAAGCGGTCAATCACCTGGAATCGGAGCTGGGCGCACGGCTGTTCGAGCGCAGCACGCGGCGGATTTTGCTCACTGAAATCGGCCGTGTGTACCTGGAAACCGCACGGCTGGTGTTGCAGCGGCTGGACGAGGCCAGCGAGGAAATCGAGCAGTTGCAGCACGGCTTGCGCGGCAGCCTGAAAATCACCGCACCGCTGGCGTATGGCCGGGCGTTTCTCGATCAAGTGTGTGACGGATTTTTGCAGCAATATCCGCAGATCAGCCTGCAAGTGGACCTGTGCGATGCGTTCGTCAATCTGCTGGAAAGCGGTTACGACCTGGCGTTGCGTGAGGGCCACGATGACTTGCCGGGGCTGATTGCGCGGGTGGTCGGCAGCAATCGTCTGGCGTTGTGCGGCAGCCCCGAATACCTGACGCGCAAGGGCTTGCCGGTGAATCCGCAAACCCTTGAGCAGCATGAATGGCTGCTCTATCAGCACCCGTTGCTTAGCCGCGAATTCTGGTGGGCCGAACGCGACGGGCAGCGCTTGAGCCTGGCGCAACCGACGGCGCCGCTGTTACGCAGTGACAATTACGATCTGTTGCTGGCCAGTGCCTTGGCCGGACGCGGTTTGCTGCACACGCCGCTGTGGAGCGCCGCGCCGTACATTGCCGACGGGCGACTGGTGCGGGTCATGGCCGATTATGAGATCGACCCGGATACCTTCGGCCCGCACATCCTGGCGGTGTATCCGAGTCATCGGCGAGCCACGGCGAAGGTCGTTGCCTTCATCGATTACATCGCAGCATTTCTCGCCGAACGCGGCCTTGGCTAACACCCACGCACTGATCGTTCCCACGCTCCGGCATGGGAATGCAGCCCGTGACGCTCCGCGTCACTGGACGCAGAGCGTCCCTAGAGGCATTCCCACGCAGAGCGTGGGAACGATCAAGAACGTAGGAACGATCAACGTGGGGTGGGCCGACCTGCGGCGCTTGTCAGGAAAATCCTACAGGAGTACAAATGTACTCCATGACGAACCTGACTCCCCGCCGTACCGCCATCCTGACCTTTATCCGCGATCGAATCGCCGAACACGGTCAGCCCCCAAGCCTCGCTGAAATCAGCGAGGCTTTTGGCTTTGCCTCGCGCAGCGTGGCGCGCAAGCACGTGCTCGCGCTCACCGAAGCCGGGTTTATCGAGGTCAATCCGCATCAGGCCCGCGGCATTCGCCTGCTCGGGCAAGCGCCGCGCCCGGAACTGCTCGACATCCCCGTGCTTGGCCGCGTCGCTGCCGGTGCGCCGATTGGCGCCGATGCCGACATCCATAGTCGCTTGCTGCTCGACCCGGCGCTGTTCTCGCGCACACCCGATTACATGCTGCGAGTGCAGGGCGATTCGATGATCGAGGACGGCATCCTCGACGGCGATCTGGTCGGCGTGCGGCGCAATCCCGAAGCGCTCAACGGCCAGATTGTCGTGGCGCGGCTCGACGGCGAAGTCACCATCAAACGCTTCGAACGGCTCGGCGCAGAAGTGCGCCTGTTGCCACGCAACCCGGCGTATCAGCCGATTGTCGTGCGCGACGATCAGGATCTGGCCATCGAAGGGGTGTTCTGCGGTCTGGTGAGGCAAGGCTGATGGGCGCCGTCGTTGCGTTGGATACGCTGTTCAATGGCGGCCAGGTCTGGAAGGGCCGGCCTGCGCCACCCACCGCCAGCCCGCAACCGACCGGGCATGCCGCGCTGGACGCGGCCCTGCCCAGCGGCGGCTGGCCGGAAGCGGCATTGAGCGAAATCCTTTTGGCCGGCCCGGGTGTCGGTGAACTGCAACTGGTCTGGCCGACGCTGGCGCGGTTGTCGGCGGCGGGCGAGCGCATTGTGCTGGTGGCGCCGCCGTTCGTGCCGTACCCGCAGGCGTGGGCAAACGCCGGGGTCGATCTGCGCCAGTTGTCAGTGATTCAGGCCACTGAGCGCGATGCCTTGTGGGCGGCGGAACAGTGCCTGCGTTCGGGCAGTTGCGGCGCCGTACTGTGCTGGCCGCACAAGGCCGATGACCGTGCGTTGCGGCGTTTGCAGGTGGCGGCAGAAACCGGCCAGACCCTGGCATTTGCCTGGCGTCCGTTGAGCGAAGCGGTCAACCCGTCACCGGCGGCGTTGCGCATCGCCATCGACGCCAAACCCGCGCAGTTACGCGTGCTCAAGTGCCGTGGCGGACTCGCGCGTACAGCGCCAATTGCTTTTGCTGTGGGTCACTGAGGTCGCCATGCGCTGGGTGTGTATTCTGTTTCCGCAATTGGCCCTCGACGCCGTGCTGCGTCAGCGTCCCGATCCCGATGAACCGTTGGTGCTGCTCAGCGGCCCGGCCCAGCGCCGGGTGCTGCAAGCGGTTAATCCTGCCGCGCGCAAACTCGGTCTGCGCGCCGGCCAGTCGATGACTGCCGCCCAGGCCATGAGCAAGGGGTTTGTCACTGCCGATTACGAGGCTGCCGAGGTCGAGCACTGGCAGCAGTTTCTCGCCGCGTGGGCCTACGGTTTCAGTGCGCAGGTCAGCGTGCATTACCCGCGTTCCGTGGTGTTCGAGATCGAATCCAGCCTGGGCCTGTTTGGTTCCTGGGCACAGTTCGAAGCACGGTTGCGCAAGGAACTGAGCGATCTGGGTTTCCGTCATCGCATCGTCGCCGCGCCGAATCCAGTGGCGGCGCGGGTGCTGGCCAATGCTTACGACGGCTTGGTGGTGCCCGACGGCGAGGCTTTGCAGCATCACCTCGGCCAGTTGCCCGTCGACCGCGTCGGCCTGGAACCGGCGGTGGCCACGGCGTTGTCGCGCATGGGCCTGCGCAACCTCAGTCAGGTGCAGAGCCTGCCGCGTCAGGCGCTGGCGCGGCGTTTCGAAGCGCAGATGTTCAAACACCTCGACACCTTGTTCGGTGCGCGCCCGTTGGCGCTGGCGTTTTACCTGCCGCCGGATCGCTTCGATGTGCGCATCGAACTGAATTTCGACGTGCAGTCGCATCAGGCCTTGTTGTTCCCGTTACGCCGTTTGACCGCTGACCTGTCGGCGTTCCTCTGCGGGCGTGACAGCGGCGTGCAGCGTTTCGACCTGCATCTGGAACACGCCGGGCTGCCGGACAGCGTGATCAAGGTCGGTTTGCTCAGCGCCGAACGTGATCCGGCGATGCTTTTCGAACTGGCGCGCGGGCGGCTGGAACAGGTGCAAGTCGAGGCGCCCGTGCGCGGCTTTCGTCTGCGCGCCGAGGACCTGCCGAGTTTCGTCCCGCAGTTTCAGGAACTGTTCGACGACCGTCCGCAACAGACCTTGCCCTGGGAGCAGTTGCGTGAACGCCTGCGCGCACGGCTTGGTGATGACGCCGTGCAGGGGCTGCGTTTTCAGGCTGATCATCGCCCGGAGTGCGCGTGGCAGCACGGCGTCGACAAACAACGCTGCGCAGGCTTGCCGAATGTGCAGCGTCCGGGCTGGTTATTGGGTGAACCGCAGAGCGTGGCGCAAGGTTCGGCGCGGATTCTCATGGGCCCGGAGCGCATCGAGTCCGGCTGGTGGGACGGCGACGATGTGCGCCGCGATTATTACCTGATCCAGAACCGCGCCGGCCAACAGGGCTGGGCTTATCGCGCGGTGGGCGAGGGCGGTCCGTTGTGGCTGCAGGGCTGGTTTGCATGAGCGACGGTTATGCCGAACTGCACTGCCTGTCGAACTTCAGTTTTCAGCGCGGTGCTTCCAGTGCCCTTGAGCTGTTTCAACGGGCGAAGAAACACGGCTATCAGGCGCTGGCGATCACCGATGAATGCACACTGGCCGGGATTGTGCGGGCGTGGCAAGCGGCGAAGTCAGTTGAGCTGCCGCTGATCATTGGCAGTGAAGTGCGCATCGAAAACGGCCCGAAACTGGTGCTGCTGGTGGAGAACCTTGCGGGCTATCAAGCGCTGTGCGGCTTGATCACCCGCGCCCGGCGGCGCACGCAAAAAGGCCAGTATCAGGTGCTGCGCGAGGACTTCGACGAGCCGCTGCCGGGATTGCTGGTGTTATGGGTGCCAGACTCGCTTGATCAGGTGGAGGAGGGCCGTTGGCTGAAACAAACCTTCACTGAACGCCTGTGGCTGGCGGTGCAATTGCATCGCGGCCAGGACGATCAGCAGCGGCTGACGGCGTTGTTAAGTCTGGCCGCCGAGTTGCAGGTTCCGGCCGTGGCCAGCGGCGATGTGCACATGCACGCCCGTGGCCGACGCGCCTTGCAGGACACCATGACCGCGATACGTCATCACGTGCCGGTGGCCGAGGCCGGGCTGCGATTACACCCCAATGGCGAGCGGCATTTGCGCAGTGTCGAAGTATTGCGTGAGTTGTATCCGCAGGCCTTGCTCGACGAATCGGTGAATCTGGCCCGGCGCTGCACCTTCGATCTGGGTGAATTGCGTTATCAGTATCCGAAAGAACTGGTGCCCGAGGGGCACAGCGCCAGTTCCTGGCTAAGGCAACTGACCAAGGAAGGCATCGCCTGGCGCTGGAAAAAGGGCGCGCCCTTCAAGGTGCTGCGGCAGATCAACAAGGAGCTGAAGCTGATCGCCGAACTCGGCTATGAAAGCTACTTCCTCACCGTACATGACGTGGTGCGCTTTGCCCGCGAGCAGAGCATTCTCTGTCAGGGCCGTGGCTCGGCGGCCAACTCGGCGGTGTGCTTTGCCTTGGGCATCACCGAGATCGACCCGGACCGCACCACGCTGCTGTTCGAGCGTTTCATGTCCAAGGAGCGCAACGAACCGCCGGACATCGACGTCGACTTCGAGCACGAACGCCGCGAAGAAGTCCTGCAATACGTGTTCCGTCGCTATGGCCGCCGTCGCGCAGCACTGACCGCAGTGGTCAGCACCTACCACGCCGCTGGCGCCGTACGCGATGTGGCCAAGGCCTTGGGCCTGCCGCCGGATCAGATCAACGCACTGGCCGATTGCTGCGGCCACTGGAGCGATGAAACGCCGCCAGTCGAGCGTTTGCTCGAGGGTGGTTTCGACCCGGAGAGCCCGGTGTTGCACCGGGTGCTGAGCCTGACCGGACAACTGATCGGCTTCCCCCGACATTTGTCGCAACACCCCGGTGGTTTCGTGATCTCCGAGCAGCCGCTGGACACGCTGGTGCCGGTGGAGAACGCCGCGATGGCCGAGCGCACGATCATCCAGTGGGACAAGGACGACCTCGATGCGGTCGGCCTGCTCAAGGTGGATATCCTCGCCCTCGGCATGCTCAGCGCGATTCGTCGTTGCTTCGACCTGCTGCGTCGCCATCGCAATCTGGACTTGAGTCTGGCGACGATTCCGGCCGAAGACAAACCGACCTACGAGATGATCAGCCGCGCTGACACCATTGGCGTGTTCCAGATCGAATCTCGCGCACAGATGTCGATGCTGCCGCGCCTGAAACCAGCGAAGTTCTACGATCTGGTGATTGAAGTGGCCATCGTCCGCCCCGGGCCGATTCAGGGCGGGATGGTCCATCCGTACCTGCGCCGCCGGAACAAGGAAGAAGAGGAAACCTACCCGTCGCCAGAACTCAAGGTCGTACTGGAAAGAACCCTCGGCGTGCCGCTGTTTCAGGAGCAGGTGATGCAGATCGCCATTGTCGCCGCCGATTACAGCCCCGGCGAGGCCGATCAATTACGTCGCTCGATGGCCGCGTGGAAACGCCACGGTGGATTGGAGCCGCACAAGGAACGCCTCGCCGCCGGCATGAAGAAGAATGGCTACACACCGGAGTTCGCCGCGCAGATCTTCGAGCAGATCAAAGGCTTCGGCAGCTACGGTTTTCCCGAATCCCACGCCGCCAGTTTTGCCTTGCTGACCTACGCCAGTTGCTGGCTCAAGTGCCACGAACCGGCGGCGTTTGCCTGTGCGCTGATCAATAGCTGGCCGATGGGTTTCTACAGCCCGGACCAGATTCTCCAGGATGCGCGCCGGCATCAGTTGCAGATCCGCCCGGTCGACGTGCGCGCCAGTGACTGGGATTGCAGCCTGGAAACCACCACCGCGGCGCAACCGGCGATTCGCATGGGCCTGCGGATGATCAAGGGTTTTCGTGAAGACGATGCCCGGCGCATCGAGGCGGCGCGGGCGCACGGGGCGTTTGCCGATGTCGCCGACCTGGGCGAGCGGGCGGCGCTCGACAGTCGGGCGCAGGCCTTGCTGGCCGACTCCGGGGCGTTGCGCGGTTTGGCCGGGCATCGGCATCGGGCGCGCTGGGAAGTCGCCGGGGTGCAGAAACAGTTGGGTCTGTTTGCCGGGCTGCCGAGTCAGGAGGAGGCCGAGGTGGTGCTGCCCAAACCCAGCGTTGGCGAGGACCTGCATGCCGATTACAGCACCGTCGGCACCACGCTGGGGCCGCATCCGTTGGCGCTGTTGCGCGGCGAGTTGAAGACCTTGCGCTGCCGCAGTTCGCAGGAGTTGCTCGACGTCGAGCACGGTCGGCCGGTGAGCGTCGCCGGGCTGGTCACCGGACGCCAACGACCGGGCACCGCCAGTGGCGTGACCTTCGTGACCCTTGAAGACGAGTTCGGCAACGTCAACGTGGTGGTCTGGCGTGATCTGGCCGAGCGTCAGCGGCAAGTACTGGTCGGTTCGCAATTGCTCAAGGTCGATGGCCGCTGGGAGCGCGAGGGCGAAGTGCGCCACCTGATCGCCGGGCGCCTGAGCGACCTCAGCCCGCTGCTCAACGGCATCCGCGTGCAGAGCCGCGATTTCCATTAGCGCGCCCTGATCTGATCGTTCCCACGCTCTGCGTGGTAACGCCTCCCGTGACGCTCCGCGTCACAGCGGACGCGGAGCGTCCGTGGCTGCATTCCCACGCAGAGCGTGGGAACGATCAAGTCCGGAACAGCCAATTCACTGGCGTCAAAAAAACCTGTCACGAATGATGGCACTTTGTCATAATGCCGACCCTTTTCAGCTCCCGCTGCGCATTGCCGTGCCGGGACATCCCCGTTTTTCAAAGGAATACTCAGTGAGAATGATCTCCCGGATGCTGGTCTCAGGCGTCGCGATTGCTGTGCTTGGCACGATGGCTGGCACACTCTCAGGTTGCGCGACCGAAAGCTCGCGCGCCTTGCCGGTGGCCAAGGTTGAAAGCGCCTCCCAGGTCTGGACCGGCGTTCGCGTGCCAATGGCCGTGGGCAAGTTCGACAACCGCTCCAGCTACATGCGCGGGATCTTCTCCGACGGTGTCGACCGTCTCGGCGGTCAGGCCAAGACCATCCTCATCACTCACCTGCAGCAGACCAACCGCTTCAGCGTGCTGGACCGCGACAACATGGGTGAGATCCAGCAGGAAGCGGCAATCAAGGGCCAGGCCCAGCGTCTCAAAGGTGCCGATTACGTGGTTACCGGTGACGTCACCGAGTTCGGCCGCAAAGAGACCGGCGATCACCAGTTGTTCGGCATTCTTGGCCGTGGCAAGACCCAGGTCGCCTACGCCAAGGTCAACCTGAACATCGTCAACATCAGCACCTCGGAAGTGGTGTATTCCACTCAGGGCGCTGGCGAATACGCGCTGTCCAACCGCGAAATCATCGGCTTCGGCGGCACCGCTGCCTACGACTCGACCCTCAACGGCAAAGTACTGGATCTGGCCATGCGCGAGGCGATCAATCGTCTGGTGGATGGCATGAACGCCGGCGCCTGGAAACCGGGCAACTGATCGACGCCCATTGCAAGGAGCAACACCCCATGACTCTGAATCTGTCGCGCTCGTTGATGGCGCTGACGCTGGCCGCCAGCGCCTTGCTGGCCGGTTGTGCCTCCGGCCCGCAAACGCTGTACCAGTGGGAAGGCTACGAACCGCAGGTCTACGAATACTTCAAAGGCGAAGAGCCGAAAGAAGCCCAGGCTGAAGCACTGGAACGTGACCTGCAGAAAATCCGCTCCACCGGCAAAGCCGTACCGCCGGGATACCACGCGCACCTTGGCCTGCTCTATCTGAGCATGGGCAAGGACGACCAGATGGTGCAGCAGTTCAAAACCGAGAAAACCCTGTTCCCCGAGTCCGGGACGTACATGGATTTCCTGCTCAAGAACGCCAAGAGCGGAGACGCGAAATGATCGCGCGTACCTTGAAGTTGCTGGCCGCCGGTCTGGCCCTGACCGTGCTGGGTGGCTGCGTTGCGCCCAAGACCGTGGATTACTCGGCCTACAAGCAGGCGCGGCCGAAGACCATTCTGGTGCTGCCACCGCTGAACACCTCGCCGGATGTGAAGGCGTCGTACAGCCTGCTGTCGCAAGTGACGTTTCCGCTGGCCGAGGCCGGTTACTACGTGCTGCCGATCGCACTGGTTGACGAGACGTTCCGCCAGAACGGCCTGACCACCCCGGACGATATCCATCAGGCGCCGCCGAGCAAGCTGAAGGAGATCTTCGGTGCGGACGCGGCGCTGTACATCACCGTGACCGAATACGGTACGCGTTACATGGTGATCAGCAGTGAAACCGCAGTGACCGCAACGGCGAAACTGGTCGACCTGAAATCCGGCACCACGCTGTGGACCGGTTCGGCACGGGCGTCCAGCGAAGAGGGCGGCAATAGCAATGCCGGCGGTATCGTCGGCATGCTGATCTCGGCGGCGGTGAAGCAGATCATCAACAGCGCCACCGATGCCGGCTACCCGATTGCCGGTGTGGCGAGCAATCGTCTGCTCTCGGCCGGGCATAGGGCAGGCCTGCTGTACGGTCCGCGCTCGCCGAAGTACGGCACCGACTGAGCCCGGTAATGATCGTTCCCACGCTCTGCGTGGGAACGCATCCCGTGACGCTCCGCGTCACAGTGGACGCAGAGCGTCCATGGCGGCATTCCCACGCAGAGCGTGGGAACGATCAGTAGTCAACGCTCTGGCCAAAACCGCTCACCACCGCCTGATCGCATCCAGGCCCAATTGATCGATGTACAGCGTCTTCGGATCGATCAACTCATCGCGCACATGCGCCATCACCACCTCGCCAAAAATGATCTCCCGCGACTGACCGATGTTCAGCGCCATCCTCCGTCGGTATGCAATATATGAATGCAATTTGCCAAGGCCCGGATTAACCTGCGTCTGCCGCCCTTTTTCCATGGCCAGGCATCGCCGGGGAGGGTTGCCCGACGCTAAAGGAGTGTTCGAATGACCGACAAGAAACCGGAAACCACGGTCGACCGCGTCTACCAAGGGGTTTACGAGGCGATCAGCAAGCGTTCGTTGCGCCCGGGGATGAAGCTGGGTGAGGCCTCGCTGGCCGAGTTATTCAATGTCAGCCGCACGTCGGTGCGCGCGGCATTGAAGCAACTGGAGGCCGATGGGCTGGTCACCACCGAGCCCAATAAAGGGGCATCGGTGTCGCTGCCGAGCAACGAAGAGCTCCGTTCACTGTTCGAAACCCGGCGGCTGATCGAGATCGGCATCGTCACTGAACTGTGCCGGCGCAAGGACAGCACCGCGATGCAGGACCTGCGCGAACACCTGCTGCTGGAAGATGAAGCCCATGCGGCGGGCGATCACGAACGGCTGATCCATCTGCTCGGCGAGTTCCACATCAAACTGGCGCGCAGCCTCAATAATCCGGTGTTGCTCGACTGGTTCCAGAAGCTGATTTCCCGCGCTTCGCTGTACGCCGCTGCGCTGGACGACGACAGTCATGAAGTGTGCCGCGACGACGAGCATTTGCGCCTGATCGAGTACATCGAGGCCGGCAATCAGGGTGCCGCCATCGAGCTGACCTGCATGCATTTGAACGGTATCGAGAAGGCCATCCTCGACGTCGCCGCGAAGATGAAAACTGGCTACCATCCGCTCAAGCACCTGATCGGGGTCTAGACTCCGAGCCGGGATGAAATCGGCTATACCTCTAATGAAACCAATGCGACTGAAGACGCTCGAAACAGACGGGCGTCGCGTCGTTATGGCGTCGCGATTTATCGGGCAACCACCTAAGGACACTGAGTCAGTCGATGCAGTTTTTATCCGATAGCCATGGTTGTGAGGGCTGGAAAGGCGAAATGGCCGGACGCATCAGTGCGTTCGACTGGAGCCACACCGAACTCGGCCCGCTGAACAGGTGGCCGGCCAGCCTGTGCAGCGCGGTGCAACTGATGCTGGCGTCGCCGCTGCCGATGGTCATGCTCTGGGGCCGCGCCGGCTACATGATCTACAACGATGCCTATTCGATATTTGCCGGTGGTCGGCACCCGTATCTACTCGGTGCGCCGGTGGAGCTGGGTTGGCCGGAAGTCGCTGATTTCAACCGGCACGTGGTCGATACCTGCCTGGCCGGCGGCACTTTGTCTTTCCGCAATAAAGAACTGGTGCTGTTGCGCGATGGCGTCCCCGAAGACGTCTGGATGGATTTGTATTACAGCCCGATCGCCAACGATGACGGGGTGCCCGCCGGGGTGATGGCGATGGTGGTGGAAACCACCGAATTCATGCACTCCGAGCGCCGCCGTCAGGCCGCCGAAAAGGCTTACCGCGCTGACAATGAGCGGGTACGTCTGGCGCTGAATGCCGGTGCCTTGCTCGGCTCGTTTGTCTGGGACGTGAAAAACAACACATTGTCAGCAGATGAGCGTTTTGCCCGTACGTTCTCTTATCCGCCGGATCATGACCTGAGCAATCTGGCCCAGGACATTGCCGAGTCGCGCATCCATCCCGATGACCACGCCTGGGTACAGGAGCGCGTCGCCCATTCCGTGCAGACCGGTGAGCCGTATAACGCCGAATATCGCGTCCGGCGCAGTGACGGCAGTTATCTATGGGTGCTGGCCAGCGGCGCTTGCGAGTTTGACGAACACGGCAAACCGCTGCGCTTTCCCGGTGTGCTGATCGACATTCATGAACGCAAGATTGCCGAAGAATCACTGCTCAAATTTACCCGCAACCTCGAACAGCGCGTCGGCGAAGAAGTTGAGGCGCGGCTGGCGGCTGAAGAGCAGTTGCGCCAATCACAGAAGCTCGAAGCCATTGGCGGGCTGACCGGCGGCGTCGCTCACGACTTCAACAATTTGCTGCAAGTGATCGCCGGCAATCTGCATTTGCTTGCACGTCACGAACTGAACAACGCCAACGTGCAGCGCCGGGTCAGTGCCTCGCTGGCGGCGGTCGAACGCGGTGCCAAGCTGTCTTCGCAATTGCTCGCGTTTGCCCGGCGCCAGCCGTTGTCGCCGGCGGTGTGCAACCCGCAGCAGATTTTCGAAGGCGTTGGCGAATTGCTGCAGCGGGCGCTGGGCGAAACCATTCAGATCGACGTGCAGTTGCCGACCGCGCCGTGGCACATCAACGTCGACCGCAATCAACTGGAAAACGCGATTCTCAATCTGGCGATCAACGCCCGGGATGCGATGAAGGGCGAGGGCACCATCGGCCTCAGCGCTGCCAACGTGCGACTCGATCGCGAGTTCTGTGCCGGTAAAGGCATCGTTCCCGGCGAGTTTGTCCGAGTCGCCGTCAGTGACAGCGGCGCCGGCATTGAGCCGGAAATTCTCGAGCAAGTGTTCGAACCGTTTTTCACCACCAAGGCCGATGGCCAGGGCACCGGGTTGGGCCTGAGCATGGTGTTCGGCTTCGTCAAACAGAGCGGCGGGCATGTCGACATTGCCAGTGCCGTCGGCGAGGGCACGCAGGTGCAGTTGTACTTCCCGCGCAGCCTGCGCCCGATCCTTGATGAGTCACCCAATCTGCAACGGCAGCAAAGTGGCGGCCACGAGACGCTGCTGGTGGTCGAAGACAACGACGCGGTGCGCGCCTCGGCGGTCGAGTTGCTGCGCGAGGAAGGTTATCGCGTGCTGACCGCCGGCAATGGCGATGCGGCGATGCAGATGCTGCTCGAAGGTGTCGAGGTCGACCTGATTTTCACTGACGTGGTCATGCCGGGGCTGATCAAGAGCTCCGACCTGTTCGCCTGGGCCAAGGTACAGACGCCGCCGGTGGCGGTGCTGTTCACCTCTGGGCACACCCGCGACATCATTTCGCGCAATCACCAGCTCAGTCCCGACACGCATCTGCTCGGCAAACCGTATAGCCCGGAAGCCATGTTGCAGATGATTCGCGTGGTGCTCGGTAGCTGAGCGTTGAACATTCCTTCACCAAGGCAGGTCGATGACTTCCAAACGCACCTCCAAAGCGCCCGCCGGCATGGTCCGGGTGCGCGGCGCCCGTGAACATAATCTGAAAAACGTCGATGTCGACATTCCCCGTGATGCGCTGGTGGTGTTTACCGGTGTCTCTGGGTCGGGCAAATCGTCGCTGGCGTTTTCCACGTTGTACGCCGAAGCCCAGCGCCGCTATTTCGAATCGGTGGCGCCGTATGCGCGGCGCCTGATCGATCAGGTCGGCGTACCGGATGTCGACTCCATTGAAGGCCTGCCACCGGCCGTGGCCCTGCAGCAGCAGCGCGGCACGCCAAGTACGCGTTCGTCGGTGGGCAGTGTCACCACGTTGTCGAGCCTGATCCGCATGCTGTATTCGCGCGCCGGCAGCTATCCGCCGGGGCAGCCGATGTTGTACGCCGAGGATTTCTCGCCGAACACCCCGCAAGGCGCCTGCCCGGAGTGCCATGGCCTCGGCCGGGTGTATGAGGTCACCGAAGCGCTGATGGTGCCGGATCCGAACCTGACCATCCGCCAGCGCGCGGTGGCGTCCTGGCCGTTGGCGTGGCAGGGCCAGAACCTGCGCGACATCCTCGTGACCATGGGCATCGACGTCGACATCCCGTGGAAAAATCTGCCGAAAAAGCAGCGTGACTGGATTCTCTTCACCGAAGAAACCCCGACCGTGCCGGTGTACGCCGGGCTGACCCCGGAAGAAACCCGCGTCGCCCTCAAACGCAAGATGGAGCCGAGTTATCAGGGCACCTTCACCGGCGCCCGACGCTACATCCTGCACACGTTTACTCACTCGCAAAGTGCGCTGATGAAGAAGCGCGTTGCGCAGTTCATGCTCGGCAGCCCTTGCCCGTTGTGTGACGGCAAACGCCTCAAGCGTGAAGCGTTGTCGGTGACGTTTGCCGGTTATGACATCGGTGAACTGGCGCAGATGCCGCTGCTGCAAGTGGCCGAGGTTTTGAAACCCGTGGCGGCGCAAAGTTATCTGGAGCACGCCGAGGAAACCGGCGAGACCTTGAGCCATGCGCAAACCCGCGAGGCCCGCCAGCAACGGGTGGCCCACGGCGCCAGCGGCCATGCCAGCGCGCCGGATGTGCGGCACACGCCGAACCTGTCGCTGGAGAAACGCCTGGCGGCGCAGCGCATTGCCGAGGACTTGCTGGAGCGGGTCAGCACCCTGACCGATCTGGGCCTCGGCTATCTGGCGCTGGAGCGCAGCACGCCGACGCTGTCGTCGGGTGAGTTGCAGCGCTTGCGTTTGGCGACGCAGTTGGGCTCGCAATTGTTCGGGGTGATTTATGTACTCGACGAGCCATCCGCCGGTTTGCATCCGGCCGATGGCGAGGCGCTGTTCGAGGCCTTGCAACGCTTGAAGGCGGACGGCAACACGCTGTTCGTGGTCGAGCATGATCTGGAAACCATGCGCCGTGCCGACTGGCTGATCGACGTGGGTCCGGCGGCGGGCGAGCAGGGTGGTCAGGTGTTGTACAGCGGCCCGCCGGCAGGTCTGGCCGAGATCGCACAGTCGCAGACTCGCGCGTATCTGTTTGCCGAGTCGCAGCGCCAGACCAGAACGGCGCGCAAACCGACGGCGTGGCTGAAACTCGAGGGCATTACCCGCAATAATCTGAACAACCTAAGTTCGGAATTTCCCTTGGGCTGCTTTACCTCGGTGACGGGTGTGTCCGGCTCCGGCAAGTCGAGTCTGGTCAGTCAGGCGTTGCTGGAATTGGTCGGCGCGCAGTTGGGGCGACCGACGGTGGACAGCGAGCCGGAAGAACTCAGCCTCGAAGACGACGCGCCGCAGGTCAGCAGTGGTCAGGTTACGTCCGGGCTGGAGTCGATCAAGCGACTGGTGCAGGTCGATCAGAAACCGATCGGCCGCACGCCACGCTCCAATCTGGCGACCTATACCGGTTTGTTCGACAACGTGCGCAAGCTGTATGCCGCGACTGACGATGCACGGGCGGCAGGCTATGACGCCGGGCAGTTTTCCTTCAACGTCGCCAAGGGTCGTTGCGCCACCTGCGAAGGTGAGGGCTTTGTCAGTGTTGAATTGTTGTTCATGCCCAGTGTTTATGCGCCGTGCCCGACCTGCCATGGCGCACGCTATAACCCGCAAACGCTGGCGATTCTCTGGGAGGGTTTGAGCATCGCCCAAGTGCTGCAATTGACCGTCGCTGAAGCGGTGACGGTGTTTGCCGGGCAACCGGGGATTCGTCGGTCACTGGAGGTGTTGCGCGATATTGGCCTGGGTTATCTGCGCCTGGGTCAGCCGGCCACGGAGCTGTCCGGCGGTGAAGCGCAGCGGATCAAACTGGCCACCGAGTTGCAGCGCAACCAGCGCGGCGCGACCTTGTATGTGCTGGATGAACCAACCACCGGGCTGCACCCGCGCGATGTCGACCGGCTGCTCGAGCAGCTGGATTCGCTGGTGACGGCGGGGCATACGGTGATCGTGGTCGAGCACGAAATGCGCGTGGTCGCGCAGAGTGACTGGGTGATCGACATCGGGCCGGGGGCGGGGGATCAGGGCGGCAGGATTGTCGTGGCGGGTACACCGCAGAAGGTTGCGGCGAGCAAGAAGAGCAAGACTGCGCCGTTTCTGGCTCGGGCTTTGAGCCGATAGGTGTGTTGGCTGGGCTGACGTCTTCGTCGGAACGCCGCCCGGAGCAAGCTCGCCCACCCATATCCCGCGTGCACGCCGACCCCTGTAGGAGTGAGCCTGCTCGCGATAGCGGGGTGTCAGCCACAGATGAATTGGCTGACCTGACGCCATCGCGAGCAGGCTCACTCCTACATTAGATCTGTGTTCGACATTAATCCCTGTGAAGCTGTGGTCAGGCACCATCGAGCGTGCGGCGGACCTTGTCGAGCAGTTCGCTGATCTGAAACGGCTTGACCAGCATGTCCATGCCGCTGCCGAGAAATACCTGGCGATTGATCGCCGTTTCCGCATACCCGGTCATGAACAGAATCGGCAATCTGTCACGCCAACCCCGGGCAACATCCGCCAACTCCCGCCCGCTCATGCGCGGCAGGCCAACGTCGGTCAGCAGCAGGTTGATCGACGGATCATTCTGCAAGAGCTCCAACGCCGTTTCGATATCTGCCGCCTGGGTGCAGCGATAACCCGCGTCTTCCAGCACTTCAGTGACAAACATGCGCACCGACGGCATGTCCTCGACAATCAGCACATGCTCTCCAGTGCCTTGCGGGTCAACCACTGGCGCGGGGATGTCGGCCCCGGTGGGGTCGGTGGTGGCCGGCAACATGATCGTCACTTCGGTGCCGCGCCGCGCGACGCTGCGGATGTGCGCATCGCCGCCCGACTGGCGGGCAAAACCATAGATCGTCGACAACCCCAGCCCCGTGCCCTGGCCCAACGGTTTGGTGGTGAAAAACGGATCGAAGACTTTATCGATGACGTTGTGCTCGATCCCGGTCCCGTCGTCACGCACCGACAGTGCCACGTACGCGCCATCGGCCAGATTCGGGTCGCCATGGGAGTAAGCGGCGTACGTGCTGACCCAGATATTGCCACCCACCGGCAGCGCATCGCGGGCGTTGATCACCAGGTTCAACACCGCACTTTCCAGTTGCACCGGGTCGACCAGAGCGATCGCCGGTTTGTTGGTCAGCTCAAGCTTGAGGCTGATGCGTTCACCGATGGTGCGCATCAGCAGTTCTTCCAGCGAACGTACGTGCTCGTTGATGTCCACCGGCCGCGTGTCCAAAGGCTGCTGGCGGGCAAAGGCCAGCAGGCGGTGGGTGAGCGACGCCGCGCTCATCGCCGAATTCAGCGCCGCTTCGGAATAAAACTGCACTTTGTCCAGACGCTCGTCGGCGACACGTTTCTGGATCAGTTCCAGGCTGGTGATGATCCCGGTCAGCAGGTTGTTGAAGTCGTGAGCAATACCGCCCGTGAGCTTGCCCAGCGCATCCATTTTCTGCACTTGCAGCAATTGCGCCTCGGCCCGCACGCGTTCGGCGGTTTCCTTGACCAGTTGCGTGGTGGTGTCGTCCAGGCGCGCCAGATGCGAGCGCTCGCGATGGCGGTGTTCGGTGACGTCTTCGACAAACACCAGGCTCAGCTCTGGCGTGCGGTACGGCGAAATTTGCCACTCGGTCTCGCGAATCTGGCCCTGCACGCACATGTTCAGCGTGCCTTTCCAGCGCTCGCCATCGACCAGGCGCAGGCGCAGTTCATTGAGGATGGCGCTCTGCTCCTCTGCGAAGCATTCACGCAGGATTTGCGGGTCCTGATTGTCGAGAATCAGTTGCGCGAAGGCATGGTTGCACTCATGCACCTTGAGGCTGGCATCGAGTACCGCGATCGGCGCGGACACATTGACGAAAATCTCGCGGAAGCGCGCCTCGCTTTCGCGCAGGGCATTTTCCGTGTCGCGTACCCGCAGCAACGTGCGCAGGGTGGCCAGCAGCACGTCGGGGTCGACCGGGTGAATCAGGTAGGCATCGGCGCCGGCGTCGAGGCCGGTGATGATGTCGCCGGTCTGGATCGACGCCGCAGACACATGGATCACTGGCAGCAGCGCCGTGCGGCTGTCCGCGCGCAGAATCCGCACGATGTCGAAGCCGCTCATGTCCGGCAGATTGACGTCGAGGATCAGTGCGTCGAGCACTTCACTTTCGATCAACGCCAGCCCCTCGCCGCCGGTGCCGGCCTCCAGCACCTCATAGCCGTGACGCTCCAGTCGCCGGCGCAAGGCGTAGCGGGTGGCGACGTTGTCGTCGACGATCAACAGGCGGATGTCACGTTTCATCGACGTTCTCCAGAGCGATCGCCAACGGGATGATCACGAAAAAGGTCGAGCCGACCCCCGGCGCACTGTCCATCCCGACTTCACCGCCGAGCAGGGCGGCGAAGCGTTTACACAGCGACAGGCCCAGCCCGGTGCCGCGCAGACGTTTCTGCAACGGCGAGTCGACCTGGGAAAAGTCTTCGAACAATGCGCCATGCAGCTCGGCAGCGATACCTATTCCGGTGTCACTGACGGCAAAGCGCACCTTGTCCGCCCCTTCGAGCCGCGCGGAAACCCGCACTTCGCCACGGGTGGTGAACTTCAGCGAGTTGGAAATGAAGTTGCGCAGGATCTGCGCGAGTTTCTTGTCATCGGTGTACAGGCGCGGCAAACCGACCGGCTCTTCGAAGATCAGGTCCACGGCGCTGGCGTCGACGATCGGTCGGAACATCCCGCGCAGGGCCGAGAACAGGTCGAACATGTCGAACCATGCCGGGGAAATGCTGATGCGTCCGGCCTCGATCTTCGCCAGATCGAGCAGGTCATCGACCATGTCGCTGAGTTCGCGCGCAGCCGTGCTGACGAACGCCACCTGCTTGTGTTGCTCGGGACTGAGCGGGCCGTCGAGCTCATCGGCGAGCAGGCTGTTGATGCTCAGGATCGAACCCAGCGGCGTGCGGAACTCGTGGCTCATGTACGACAAAAAGCGGCTTTTCAGATCCGAGGCCTGGCGCAGTTCCTCTGCCTGTACATCGAGTTCGGCGTACAGCGCCAGCACACCCTGATTGGTTTCATCGAGTTCTTCGCGCAGCGCCGCGGTTTCGCTCTGCAACTGCGCAATCAGTGCGGCCTGTTCCATGCTGCTCAGAATGGGCGACTCAGCCATGTGCGGCCTCCAGGGCAACGACCAGCACCGTTACATCGTCGCGCCCGCGACAGAAGTCGCGGTGCAGGACGCTGGCTATCACGGCGGGGTGGCGGTGCACCAGGCCGGGGTAGTCTTGAAGGTTCCAACGGGACTGCAAGCCGTCGCTGTACATGATCAATAGATGTCCGTTCACGTGAGCATAGTCAAAGGGCCGGGCTTTCCGGTATTGCACGCCGACAATGCCCGGGTGCGAAGCAAGGCCGCGGGACTTGTCGGCGTTGATCAGGCTGGCGCCGATGTTGCCGACGCCGGCAAAGGTCAGGCTGTCGCGTCGCGCATCGAACCGGGCAAACGCGACAGCGCCGCCGCGAGTGCCGATCATGTCGCGGTGCAGGTCTTCCATCAGCATCACCGGCTCGGCGAAAGGCGCCAGAGCGAAGGTTTGCGCTCCGGCGCGGCCGGCGCGTTCGGCCTCTTCACCGTGACCGAGGCCGTCGATGATCAGCGCGCTGATGCTGCCGTTGTCATACGCCAGGTGCCAGACATCGCCGCACGCCGGATCGTTGTGCAGCGAGTGCTGGCTGACGCCAAAACGCATGTCAGGGGCGCGATCCGAGCGCGCGTACAGGCGGGCCAATAACACCGCGCCACGGGCATCGGCGTACACATCGAACTCTTCGGCCTGACGTGATATCGAGCCGAGGCCGATGCCTTGGGTGCCGCCGGTCGAGAATCCGTCGGCCATACAGGCTTCCAGATCAAACCCCTGCGCACGGTCGATGGCGAGCAATTCAATGCCAAAACCATTGGCGCGCGGCAACACCCGCAGATGCATTTCACCGTGGCTGGCGTGCTTGAGCACGTTACTCGCCAGCTCCGTCGCCACCAGTGCCACGCGCCCGGCATCGCGCTCGTCGAAGCCGTGTTGTTCGGCCAGTTGTTGCGCCGTGCGGCGGGCATGGCCGATCTGGCTGCTGTCCTCGATCAGTAAAACCTGGGTCATCGACCCGCTGATATTCATGTCCATCGGGTAATCGTTATGCGCGTGCCTTTGCCGGGCTCGGTGTCCAGTTCGAACTCTTCAACCAAGCGTTTCGCCCCGGTCAGACCCAGGCCCATGCCGCTGCCGGAGGTCCAACCGTCGGTCATCGCCAGCTTGATGTCGGCAATGCCCGGGCCTTCGTCGCGGAAGGTCAAGCGCAGACCGACCCTGTGATCTTCATCGAGAATCTGCCAGTCCATGTCGCCGCCGCCACCGTAAACCATCGTGTTACGCGCCAGTTCGCTGACCGCTGTGACCATTTTGGTCAGGTCGATCAGGCGCATCCCGCATTCGGTGGCCAGTTTGCGTGCGGTCTGGCGCGCGAGCACGACATCCTGCTCGATGTGGATGGGTTGAGTACCGCTGCTGCGTACGGTCATTGCCAGTCTACTCGTTCCTGCAGCAGTTTCATCCCGCGCTCGACATTCAGTGCCGTACTGACGCCGGGCAAGGTCAGGCCGAGTTCGACCAGGGTGATCGCCACGGCCGGTTGCATGCCGACCAGCATGGTTTCGGCGTCCATGATTTTCGACAGGCCGGAGATCGTGCTGATCATCCGGCCAATGAACGAGTCGACCATGTCCAGCGCCGAGATGTCGATCAGCACGCCACGCGCCGAGGTCTTGCTGATGCGCTCGGACAAGTCGTCCTGCAAAGTGAGGGCGAGCTGGTCATGCATGTCGACCTGAATGGTCACCAGCAGGAACTTGCCCATTTGAAGAATCGGAATTCTTTCCATGGGCTCAGACCGCTTTGCCGATGCTGATGCCCAGGCGGGTCAGGGCCAGTTTCAACGCATCCGCCAAATTGGCCTTGGTCACCACGCCTTGCAGGTCGAGGCCGAGGTGGACGATGGTTTGCGCGATCTGCGGACGCACACCGCTGATGATGCAGTCGGCGCCCATCAGGCGGATCGCGGTCACGGTTTTCAGCAGGTGCTGGGCGACCAGCGTATCGACAGTCGGCACGCCGGTGATGTCGATGATGGCGATTTCCGAACCGGTGTCGACGATGCGTTGCAGCAGCGATTCCATGACCACTTGCGTGCGCTGCGAATCGAGGGTGCCGATCATCGGCAGCGCCAGCACGCCGTCCCACAGCTTGACCACCGGGGTCGACAATTCCAGCAGTTCTTCCTGCTGACGCTTGATCACCGCTTCGCGGGATTTCTGGAAGGTGCGGATGGTGTGCATGCCGAACGCGTCGAGCAGTTCCGAGACTTCCCAGAGCTGTTCGGCGAGCAGCGCAGGCTGGTCTTTGTAATGGCTCTGCAGCAGGTTAAACAGCGGGCCCTTGAGGGCGAAGATGAAACTGGCGGTCTGCTGCGAATCCTGGCCGAGCAGGGCGCGGCTGTGGGAGAGCTTTTCGAGGAACTGGCGGGTGGCTTCCCAACCCGGTGCGGCGATGTTGGTGCCGTTGTCGTTCTCGATGCCACTGACCACCAGTTGCAGGAATTCCGTGGTCTGTTGCTGCAGATCGTGATCTTTCAGATTACGCGTGGCGCCGCTGGCTTGCAGGCCGTTGATCCATTCGCCCAGCAGTTGTGCTTGTTTGTTTTTCATCGCATCGAGTGTGCTGTTCTGCAGTGCTGCCATGTGCCTGTTGCTCCGTCGCGAATTGGGGGGCGATCGTGAAAATGATCGCCGCGAAGTGATCGACATTTGCCGTTCGAAATAGTTGTTCGTTCATGCACGTATATTTTTGATCTGGCGCAAGGAACGTCCCGGTAACTCTAGTCGGGGTGACGGCGAGCGGCGATGTTTTGAACGTTGGCGCGCGGCAGGCTTCGAATCTTTGACACCCGGCGGATGTGCGTCGGGGGTGTTTGACCAACGAGGTGGCCATGAACGAGCAAACGAAGCAGAGCCAATCTGGCGAACCGATCAATCGCAATGATCCGGCCATTGACCCGCAGGTGCCGGGGCAGCCGGCGCCCGCGCAGCAGCAGCAGGGCGATGACGGGCAGGCGCAGAGTGGCGATCCGGCGGTGGATCAGAAGAACAAGCACACGGACAACGACAATGAGTTCAGTCCGGGCTTCAAACCGCAGCCGGATCGGGCGAAACCGGGGGAGGAGACGGATGCGGATATTGATACGGATGGCGGTTGATTTCGACGGATATGACAAGGCCGCATCTATCTATTGGATGCGGCCTTTTTTTGCTTTGGATTTGTGGTGTTGCGTACATCGATCCCCCTCACCCCAGCCCTCTCCCCCAAGGGGGCGAGGGGGAAAGGGAGCCGATTGGGGAATGTTCAAAACCTGCGTTCAACTCGAGACTGTCAGGTCGATGCAACTCAAACATTCACCTCGGTCGGCTCCCTCTCCCTCCGGGAGAGGGCTGGGGTGAGGGTAAAGCTTTTACTTGCTCGGATGCTTGGCCTGCAATTCTTTGGCAGCCGCGAGGTGTTTCTCCAGCGCCGGCAGCATTTTCTGCGCAAAGGCCTTCAGTTCAGGAGCGCCTTTGACCTTGTCATCGGTCACAGTATTGGCTTGTTTCTTGAACAGCTCGATGGTCTCTTCGTGCGCCTTCACCTGATTGTTGGCGTACGCCGCGTCGAAAGACTCATCACGCACTTCAAGGATTTTTTCCTTGGCCTGTTTGACCAGCGTTGTGGTGTCCGGGACCTCGATGTCATTGGCCTTGGCAATGGTTGCCAGCTCATCGTTGGCATTGCCGTGATCGGTGATCATCATGTTGGCAAACGCCTTGATGTCTGCCGATTGGCTTTTTTCCAGGGCCAGACGACTGGTTTCGATTTCCGCGATGCCACCGGCCGCGGCGTTATCGACAAAGTCGTTGTCAGTCGCAGCGAAGGCGCTGCCCATGCCGCTGCTCAAAGCGACAGCCAAAACCAGATGACGCAGGTTGAATCCGTCCATTGGTGTATCTCCACGCAGTTTTTGTTGGTGTTAAGCAATGGAGGCAATGCGGCGAATAAAGGTTTGATCGCATTTGCGACAGGGCGACGAACGGGCACCGCTGGTCTGACAGGTGGTCGACAGAACCCTTCAACCGAGGCCATTCTGATAACTGGCCAGCGCAATCGGTCGCGCTGGCCAGCCGATCAACTGACGGAGGTGTTCCATGCCGGTGACCCATGATCTGTTACAGGATTTGAAGCTTACGAAGGAAGAGATCCAGCAAAAACGCACCGCGGATCCCCATCTGGACGCACTGATCAACAAGTATTCCCAGGCGGACGCCGACGTGGTCAAGGCCGAGACAGCCACCTCGGATGCACCCAGCGATGACACGCTGAAAAAACTCAAAGAGAAACGCTTGCAGGTCAAGGACAAGATCGTCGAGCAAATACAGGCGCGATCCTGATAACCCATTGATCCGCCGACCTACGGTTGCGGATTGACTGGAACGACAGCCACGACCGGCACCTCGAATGTACAGAGTCTTCCATCCGACTCATTGCGAGGTGCCTTATGAACGATCCCAAATTCCCCAGTGAAGAGCAGGGCGCATTCGACCCGGTTCCCACGCATCCCGAACCCAACAGCCCGGCGCATACCACGGCCAATCCCGAAGAGCCGGATGAGGATCTGCCTGAAGACGAAGATCCGGACAAGTTCGATAAATCAAGTAACTGACAGACCGCATTCGCGAGCAGGCTCGCTCCCACAAGGTTCTCGGCTGACCACAGCATTTGTGGTCAACACAATCCAATGTGGGAGCGAGCCTGCTCGCGAAGGCGTCAGTCCATGCAACACAAAAACATCAGGTTCACTTAAGGGCCGCATCCAACGGCATCCGTGCCATATGTGTGGCTTTCAGCGAGCCAAAATACAACCACGATCCATACTCGCGCACCGTGGTAATCGGCGAATAATTGCCACTGCTCGCATCCTGCAAATTGGCAATCACCTTGCCCTCCAGATCCAGCCCCAGAACAAACCCGCGCTTTTCCACCGGTTTCGGTAAAACCTTCAGCGCCCGCACGATCATCTTGCGCACGAACGGATGCTCCGCTGTGCCGTCGAGCAAGGCATTACGCGGCGCATACAACGCCACCCAAAAGCGATTACTGCCATTGAACGCCAGGTTGTCCGGCAGCCCTGGCAGATTGTCGATGAACAAATCGTGAGTGCCGGCTTTCGGCCCGGTCAGCCAATAACGGCTGATGCGGTAGGCGCCGGTTTCATTGACCAGCACATAGGCGTCGTCCGGGCCGAGGGTCACGCCGTTGGCGAACTCAAGCTTATCGAGCAGGACACTGGTTTTGCCGCTCTGGAAGTCATAGCGCAGCAGGCGTCCGTCGCCGCCGTGCTCAATGATCGCCTCGCCGTCATGGCCATAGCCCCAACGGCTGGAAGCATCGCTGAAATAGGCGTAATGCCCGGACTTATCGATGGCCACATCATCAGTGAAACCGAAGGCCAGACCATTGGCCTCCGTGGTCAAAGGAACCAGCTGACCTTGCGCATCGAGGGACAGCAAGCCCTTGACCCCGTCGGCGATCACCAGCAAGCCGTTCGGATGTCGGGCCAAGCCCAGCGGACGGCCACCGGTGTCGGCGAGTACTTTGCGTTGCTGGCCGTCGAGGCTGGTACGGATCAGTCGGCCGTCGTGCAGCCCGGTGATCAAGAAATCACTCTCCAGCAGCAAGGCTTCCGGCCCTTCGATGTCGCTCGGCCCGACCTGCGCTGCGCCTTTGAGTTTCTGGTTCTCGGCGTAGATGCCTTCTGTCAGCGATGGCGCTGGCGGCGGCGTCCAGGCCACGGGTTCGACGTTGGTCGGCATCAACAATAAAAACGCGATGACGATGAGGATCAGCAGCAACAACAGATGCCGTAGCTTCACGCGCTGGCCCTCGTCGATGACAGGTATTGCGCGGCCATGTCACGCAGCGCCAGCATCGATGCGGCGGATTCGCGCTCGATGCGCCGTTTCAGCAGCAGGTGATTGGCGATGCGCATGCCCAGACCGCCGAAGCGATAATCCAGCGTGCGCACAAATCGCGTACCGCTGTCGCCGGCGCTGCATTCATAGGTCAGCAGCAACGACAGGCCATGATCGCCTTGTGCCCGTGCGCACCAGCGCCGGCCGGGCAGGTATTCGCTGACTTCCCAACTCAAATGGCCGGCCCGACCGCCGGCATGAATGTCCTCTTCGAAGCGCGAGCCGGCATGCAGTGGGCCGTGGGCGCCGTCGATCTTCAGCGACGACGGGTGCCATTCCGGCCAGCGACTGACACTGGCGGCATAGGCAAGCACGGCAGTGGGTTCGCCAGCGATATCGATGGTGTGCTGCATGCGGGTCATGGCTTGTCTCGAACAATTCAACGGGGCGGTTTCCGGCTCCCAGTAAAGGGTGCCGAACAGGTAGTCCATCAGCGGCAGGACGATGTTGAAATTGCGCTCCTGCATGCGCTCGCGGCGGTGATGCAACTCGTGCAAGCGGCGCATCTGGCGGATCCATGGCAAGCGTGTCAGCGGGTTGTGCGGCGGCAGGTGTTCGCAGGCATGGAACACCTCGTAAGTCAGATAACCCAGCACCATGCAGCCACCGAACAAACCGGCGACGTTGGCGTTTACCTGTGCCAACAGCCACCACAACGGCAGGGTAATCACCAGCGTGTGCAGTACGATCAGCCAGGCGGGGAACAGGATCACCCGCCAGTCGCGGGCGCCGTCGTAGGTCATATGGCCGGGGGTGAAGAAGCTGTGATGATCGCCCGCATGTCGGGCATAGAACATTTTTGCGAAGGTCTTTTTGTGGTGACCGAGATGGCGATGGACCATGTACACGCCGAAATTGAACAGCAGCAGGGTCAACGGCACCGTCAGCCACTCCAGCAGGGCGACCTGCTGCACGCTGCTCCAGAACCCGCCGATGGCCAGCACCCCGAACAGCAGCACGAAGGCGCCGTGCAGCCACGGGTTGTACAGCGGATGAATGGCCGCGCGGTAGCGGCTGCGGAAAATCTCGGTGGTTTGCCTCACTGCATCACCTGCGGGGATTGTTGTTATACCCGGCAGATTAGCCGATCCGGCCGTTTGTGCAGGCCGGACCTCGATGGCACATGCGCCATGCTCCGGTACGAAGCCGCTGCTTCAGCTCAGAGGGTTCCAGCGCTGCGACCAGTCGTCATCGGTGCGGATCACTTCACGCAGCAGATTGAAGGCCTGTTGCAGCGTCGCCGAATCGCGATCGCGGGAGTAGACCAGGTAAGTCGGATAGCCGAACTCCGGGGCTTTGGTCACCGCTTCGAGGGCGCCGCTTTCCAGATAGGTGCGCACCACGCGGGTGCGGAAGTAGCCGCTGCCGCCGTGTTCGAGGATGTATTGCAGGGCCAGCGGGCCGAGGTTGAAACTCAGCGCCGCTTTGGCTTTTTCCGGCAGGGCGGCGTCATGCTGGCGGCGGAAGTCCGGGCCCCAGTCGATGTAGACGTAGGGATCGGGGCGCTCGGGCGCGCGCACCAGAATCAGCTTTTCTTCCAGCACTTGCTCGACCTGCAAGCCCGGCCAGTATTCCGGCTGATAGACCAACGCGGCGTCGAGCACACCGAGTTCGAGCTGGCGCAGCAGGTTTTCGCCATCGCGGATTTCCATGCGCAGGGCATGCCCGGGAATCTTCTCGCGCAGCTCTGCCGCCCAACTGAGCATCAACGGGTTGCACAGGCTGACTTCGCCACCGATGTGCAGCACGTTGTGATAGCCCTCGGGCAGCGGCAGATCGCGCCGCGCGGCTTCCCAGGTCTGCACCAGTTGATTGGCGTAGACCACAAAGGCCTCACCATTGGGCGTCAGCTTCGCCCCGGCGCGGTTGCGCACGAACAGCGTGCTACCCAATTGGCTTTCGAGTTTCTGCACCCGGGCAGTGATCGCCGTTTGCGTGACGAACAGCTTCTGCGCGGCAGCGGCGAGGCTGCCGTGGCGGACGATTTCCAGAAAGGTGCGAGCGAGATCGATGTCCATGGGCGGGCCGGTGTTTGAGGTGTCGGGCATTGTAAAGGCAAAAGCCCCTCACCCTAACCCTCTCCCGGAGGGAGAGGGGACTGACCGAGGTGTCTTGCGTCATACATCGACCTGAAAGACCGAGTCGATTATGGATTCAGAGCAAGACTCTCAGGTCGGTGTAAATCTTCAATATCCACGGCTCGGTTCCCTCTCCTTGGGAGAGGGGAGTGACCGAGGTGTCTTGCGTCATACATCGATCGATTATGGATTCAGTAGAGATCGTTCATGTCGGCGAACCTCTACAGCATCCCCCAATCAGTTCCCTCTCCCTTGGGAGAGGGCTAGGGTGAGGGGAAAGCAGTCACCGCAAAATCAACTGGCCAACTCGGTCAAACGCACCCGCGCCCACTCTTCAATCAACCGTGCCGGCGTGCCACACACCTTGCGCTTGTACACGAAGTTGCGGCACTTCTCGGCAAACTGATTGCGGTTGTACAGCATGTCTTCCTGCATTTCCTGCAACTCGGTTTCACGGCACTGCTGGATCAACACCTGATCAACCCGCGCCTTGCGCTCGCGCACCGCAGCATAGGTCGGATCGCTCACTACTCCGTTGGCCCGCTGCAGCAACCACAGGGAAAACTCGTCCGGGCAACGCGGGCCGATTTCCTGAACCATGCCCAGTTGCCACGCCTGCACCGCGCTCACTGGCAGGCAGGCCTGGGTCAGTTGTTCGGCCATGGCCGGGCCGACGGCGCGGGGCAGGCTGTAGGTCCAGTATTCGGAGCCATACAAACCCATGCTCTTGTAATGCGGGTTGAGCACGATATCGGCGCGGGCAAACACAATATCGGCGGCCAGCGCGAGCATCACACCGCCGGCGCCGGCATTGCCGGTGACACCGCTGACCACCAACTGCCGGGCCGTGAGCAGTTCTGCGCAGACATCGTCGATCGCCTGAATATTCGCCCAGGCTTCAGCTCCGGGATCCTGCGCGGCCTGAATCACGTTCAAATGCACGCCGTTGGAAAAACTGCCGCGCCCGCCCTTGATCAGCAACACCTGCGTATCACGGGATTTGGCCCAGCGTAGCGCGGCGACCATGCGCTGGCATTGCTCGGTGCTCATGGCGCCGTTGTAGAACTCGAAGGTCAGCTCACCGACGATGCCGGATTCGCGATACCGCAGCGGTTGATAGGCTTCGTCACTGAACGGCTGTGTAGCGATCGACCAGTCCAGCACCGGCACGTCGGCCAATTGCTCGGCCAATACATGCCGCGCTGGCTGTTTGAAGGTTTCTTCGCCGGATTGCGGTTTGCGCCGCAGCGAACCAATCCACAAACTTTGATCGCCAGCGGCGACCAGCACCGCATCGTCATGCACCGCGAGAATTTCGCCGGGCATACCGCTGCGCGAATCGAGGTGCGCGTCGTACACGTAATACTGACCGCCGGCCAGGCTCGCCAGCACACCGGGCTGGCCGTCGGCGGCATCGATGCAACGTTTGATGAAGCGCGCGCAGTCGTGCCAACTGAAACTGCGGTCGACCTGCTTCATGTTCGGCTGCAAACGCCCGCGCACTTTCGCATCGGCATAGTCGAGGGCAACCGGTTCATAGCCTTCGATGAATTTCTCCACCACTTCGCGTATGCAGCGGATCGCTGCATCACTGACCCGGCCGTTGTACAGCTCGGATTTGCGCAGGCCCGCCGGCAGGTTGAATTCGCAAGTGGCCCACACCGGGCCGGCGTCCATTTCTTCGACCGCTTGCAACGCGGTGACGCCCCAACTCGGCAGCTCGTTGGTAATCGCCCAGTCGAGGGCACTGGCGCCGCGATCGCCGACGATACCCGGGTGGATGATCACCATCGGGCGCTGGGCATTGCTCCACAGCGCCTGCGGTACGCGGTCCTTGAGGAACGGGCAGATCACCAGATCGGCGCCGCTGTGTTCGATCTGTTCGCATACGGCTTGTTCATCGGTAAACAGCACGACGCTGGGCGAGTGACCGGCCTCGCGAAGTTCCAGCCAGGCGCGTTGGGTCAGGCCGTTGAACGCTGACGACAGCAGAATGATGTTGAGTGGTCGCATGCTTGCTCTTCCTTGAGTGGGTTCAGCCACGGGCTCTCGCTGAGCCGTCCCTGGCTTTCGATGGAGCCGCGAGATTAATCAGCGGCCGCCCACGCGCCAGTGATCGAAGTCAACGTTGTGTCAGCCAATGTTTCTGCGGCGACGAAGCGACTTATGCTCAATAGTTTGCTTGTGCTGATTTTTTATTACTTCAAATGTTTGAGAGGCTATTGCACAGTCGCGCCTGATCAGAGCCGGACGATCCCGGCAGAACGATGGTTTTTCGCAGCGGGTGGGACCCGTTTCAGGGAGCAAGGCATGGGTGGGTACAACCCGCATTACCAGATCATCGGGCAGATGTTCCAAAAGGACTATCGCTGGCTGTGTGCTGCCGTTGGCCGCACGCTGGGTTGCCCGCACAGTGCGCAGGACATCGCTTCGGAAACCTTTCTGCGGGTGCTGGCATTGCCGGACCCCACGGCCATTCGCGAGCCACGGGCGCTGCTGACCACCATCGCCCGCCGACTCGTATACGAAGGCTGGCGTCGCCAGGACCTTGAACGTGCTTATCTGGAAAGCCTGGCGCTGGCGCCCGAACCGGTGCATCCATCCCCGGAAGAGCGGGCGCTGGTGATTGAAGCGCTGCTGGCCGTCGATCGCTTGCTCAATGGCCTGTCGGCCAAAGCCAAAGCGGCGTTTCTCTACCATCAACTCGACGGTTTGACCTACAGCGAGATCGGCGAGCGCCTCGGCGTGTCGACCAGCCGCGTGCAGCAATACATGGTCGAAGCGTTCAAGCGCTGCTATCAGGCGATGCAGGCATGAGGCCGGACGAGGCGGTGATCGACGAGGCGGCGCAATGGCTGGCGTTGCTGCAGTCGGGCGAGGCGGGCATGGCCGAGCGGGCCGCATTCGAGGCGTGGCGCGTTGCCGATCCTCGCCATCAACAGGTCATTGAACAAATGGGCGGCGGCCTGAATCTGCTGCGCAACCCGAGCCTGCGCAGCGTGCCGCGCAACAGCCTGCTGCACAGTCTCAATGCGCCGTCGAGTCGTCGACGCTTCATCAGCGGCAGTTTGAGTGTGCTCGGTGTTGCGCTGTTAGCCGGATTGCTCGGGCGACGTTACGGCTGGCTGCCGGAGGCGGGGGAGTTGTCGACCGGGACCGGCGAGCGGCGTGACTTCACACTCGCGGACGGCAGTGCGCTGACCCTCAATGCGCGCAGTCGTGTGGTGCCTTTGTTCGACCATCAGCAACGGCTGCTCGCCTTGCGCAGCGGCGAATTGTTGGTCGATGTGGCGAAAGAGTCGGCGCGACCCTTTGTGGTCGAAACCGAGCACGGCCGCATGCGGGCGCTGGGGACGAAGTTTCTCGTACAGTACAGCGAAGAGACGACGCGATTGGTGATGCTCCATTCGCAGGTTGAAGTGGTCACCACCGGTGGCGCGCGGCAAGTGGTGGCGGCCGGCGAGAGCCTGCTGTTCAACGGCGCCGGGTTGCTGTCGCTGGAGCGCAGCAACGGTCAGGAAAGTGCCTGGGTGCAAGGTCGACTGGAGGTGCGCGACCGGCCTTTGTACGAAGTCATCGACAGCCTGCGCCGCTACCGTCGCGGCATCTTGCATCTGAGCCCGGAAGTCGCCGACCTGCGCCTCAGCGGCCTCTATCCGCTCGACGACAGCGATCGTACGTTGCAACTGCTGGAACGCTCGCTGCCGATCCGCGTCACCTGGCACAACCCGTTCTGGGTCAGCATCGACGCGCGGTTATAAACCCATAACTTCTTGGCCTAATCGCCGCCCTATAAAAAGCGCTGGCCCGCTGCTCATTCCCTGCAGATGCCTCCAACAGGGAAACCCTTCGATGTTCTCAATCAAACAACAATTACCTCGATTGACCCTCGCCGCTGCGTTGGCGATGGGCATCAGTCCATGGGCGGCGGTTGCCCAGGAACCTGCTGCAGCGGTGTTTACCTTCGACATCGCTACCGGACCGCTCGACGAAGTGCTGCTGGGCATCTCACGGCAGAGCGGCGTGCCGATTTCCTTTAGTCAGGAATTGGTGCAGGGCAAACGCAGCGCGGCAGTGCGCGGCGCGTTGGGCGGTCGTCAGGCAGTGGAAAAAGCTTTGCTCGGCAGTGGTCTGCAAGTCGAGCAAAGCGCTCAGGGCCTGACCGTTCGCGCAGCCGATGCGCCGGCGAAAGTCACTGCCGTGGCACCGGTCACCAGCGCCGATTACCGCATGGAAAAAGTCACCGTGACCGGTTCGCGCATCGCCCGCGCGCAGAGCGATGGCGCCACGCCGGTCAACGTCATCACCCACGAGGAAATGGAAGCGCGCGGCTACAAAAATGTCTACGACGCCCTCGCGACGCAGACGCAAAACACCGGCATGACCCAAGGCGAAGATTACGGCAACACCTGGCAACCGGCGGCCAGCGCGCTGAACCTGCGCGGCCTCGGCCCGAACCATACGCTGGTGCTGATCAACGGCCGTCGCGTCGCCGATTACCCGACGCCGTACGACGGCAAGGTCAACTTCACCAACCTGGCGAACATTCCGTCGGCGGTTATCGAACGCATCGAAATCCTCAGCAGCGGCGCCTCGGCGATTTACGGCTCGGACGCGATCGCCGGAGTGGTCAACATCATCCTCAAGGACAAGATCAACGGCGTCGACGTCAACCTCAAGGGCGGCACCAGTGAGCGCGGCGGCGGTGACAACCAGCGTTTGCAGATCAGCGGCGGCGGCAGTTGGGGGGATTTTGACGGCTTGTTCGGTCTGGAACTGACTAACCGTGATCCGATCTGGGCCGATGACCGTGGCTTTATGCAAAGCGGCCCGCTGGCAGATGTCGGTTACCGCCGCGACCTGACCAATAGTCGCTATCTCGGGCCGGGATGCGGCGCTTATCAAGGTACGTTCGACAACAAACTGGTCAACAGTGGCGGGCGCTGCCGCACCGACCAGATGTACAACGATTACTGGACTGTGCAGACCCAGAAGGAAAACTACGACGGCTACACCCGTGGCACTTGGCATTTCAGCGACAGCGGTCAGGTCTTCGCCGATTTGATGTACGGCCTCGACCATATCCAGAACAACACGCGCGGGCCGACCTTCACCTCGCCGGATTTCATCAACCAGAACAGCGGCAATCTGGAGCGCTGGTATCGACGCTTCGGCGAAGAGGAAATCGGTGGCCGCACCAGCAACAACAGCAAGTGGCGCGACACCTCGTGGACCGGCACCCTCGGCCTCTCGGACAAGATCGCCGACACCGGCTGGAGTTACGATCTGGCGGCCAATCGCTCGGAATATCGCAGCGTCAGGACCACCCGTTACACACCGCTGTCATCGATTCAGGATTTCTACCTCGGTCCGCAACTCGGTGTCAGCGGTGGTTATCCGGTATTTGCTCCGGATGCTTCACGGCTCGACCGGCCGCTGACGCCGCAGGAATGGCAGCAGTTTCGCGGCAACCTGACCCAGAGCAGCAAGTCGGTGTCGACCAGTTACAACGCCTCGGTCAATGGCGATCTGTTTGATTTGCCGGCCGGCCCCGTCGGTTTCGCCGGGGTGCTGGAGGCGGGCAAGCAGGAGTATCGCGTTGACCCGGATGACGGCCTCAACGACGGTACCTTTTACGGCGTGAGCCCACAGCAAAGCTCCGGTGGCTCGCGCAAACGTTATGCGGCGGGCGGCGAGTTCAGCATTCCGGTGACTGACACGATTCTGGCGACCGCCGCCGGGCGCTGGGACCAATACAAATTCAGCGGCCGCACCGAGCAGCAGAAAACCTACAACCTCGGGCTTGAGTGGCGCCCGGTGACCAGCCTGTTGCTGCGCGGCAGTTATGGCACCAGTTTCCGTGCGCCGGACCTGAATTACATCTATCAGTCCGACAGCAACGGCTACTACCCGGCGCAAATCGATTACTACGGTTGCAGTCAGGGCGTGGAGGGCGCCTGTGATCGTGGGCGGGTCGACTACACCCAAAGCGGCACGGCGAACCTGGAGTCGGAACGCGGTAAATCATGGACCTACGGATTTGTCTGGTCACCGTCGCGCAATTTCGATTTCTCCACGGATTTCTGGCGCGTGGAGATCGACGATCTGCTGACTACGGTCGATGAAAACCGGCTGCTGCAACAGGAAAACGAATGCCGCAATGGCACTCAGGACATCAACTCGGCCAACTGCCAATCGACGCTGGCGCGCATTGATCGTAACGCCGGCAATGCGGCGGTCGACCCGAACCAGTTGAATCGCGTGCGGGTCAACGCGATCAACGCCGCCAGCGAGCGGGTCAGCGGTCTGGATTTCAAGAGCAACATCCGCTGGGGCGCCGGACAGTACGGCGCGTTCAGTTCGGCGCTGGGCTATACCTTGGTGCTTTCGCATTACTACAAGGAGTCGGAAGAAGCCCCCACGCAAGACTGGCGCACCTCACGCACCAACTACGACTGGCGCAGCAAGGTCAACGCCAGCCTGACCTGGGATTACCAGAAGGCCACGGCGACGCTGATAGGCATTCGTTATGGTTCGGTCACCAATGGCGCGGGAGACGGGCGCCTGTCGCCGTGGACGGTGTTCAACGCCAGTGCGCGTTACAAGCTCAATGACCGGGCGAGTGTCGGGCTGACCGTGAACAACGTGCTCAATCAGGTCAAACACGATGACTCGGCAGGGTGGCCGTATTACCCGACCGGCAACTATGACCCGTACGGGCGGCAATGGTGGCTCGATGTGAGTTATCACTTCGGCGGCTGAGGGCAGGCATTTTGCGTTGACGTCCTACGGAAAAAGCCTTGGTTTGCGGCAGGCAGGGGATATTTCCGACGACCTTTTCAGGTTGGTCGTCGGAAGCGCGATCTATAGCATCGGACCTGACATTGAAGTCGCTGAGCGGCTTGAACGCTCAGGCTCCCAGATAAAGGATCGATTATGCGTACCCCCCACATCGAGCATGAAACGCCTGCTTATTCCCTGCGCAACTTCTGGATCGACGATCGCGCCAGATGCCCCATGGAGGATGTCGCAATGCCCACCCCCAAACCACCCCGGCTGACGGGGCTGAAGAAGGTCGCGGGCAAGCCTGTCGATTTGCTCGTGCATGGCCAGGACCTCGGTGACGATGCCATGCTGATTATTCGCCTTACCGACCAGGGCTTTGAGCTGAGCGACGTCGTCAACATGCTTTCAACTTCCGAAATGTACCTGCGCGAAGACATGGTCAAACGCATCACCGGCAGGTCTGTCAGAACCGTGCAGCGGCTGTTGAAGGAAGGCAAATCGATACGGCTTGACTCGCAGCAGAGTGTCGTCGCCTACCAATATGCGCTGGTGCTGGAGATGGCCACTCGGGCGTTCGGGGGGCTGTCACAGGCGGAGATATGGATGCAAAAACCCACCCCTTACCTTAATGGCTACGTGCCGTTGGAACTGACCCGCCATCCACTGGGTTTCCAGATGGTCGAGCAATACTTGTGTCAGCTCCTGTACGGGGGTTACCCATGAATCCCTTGCCCTGGGAAGGGCACTGGTATGGCTGGCGCCTGGATCAGGAGGCCTACGGAGATACGTGGGACAGCGGGATGGGTTCAAAACTGAAGGGCGGTCGATGGAATGCGCCTGGCCGGCGAGTCGTCTATGCATCGGTTGACCCGTCCTCGGCCATTCTGGAGGTGGCATCCAATAATAGTTTTGATGCACTGGACAGAGAGCCTTATGTGCTGACGTGCTTTGAGGTCATCCGCGATGCACGGGTCAAAGTCGTTCAGCCCGAAGAGGTACCGAATCCTTACTGGTTGAGTCCCGCGTGGCCGTCGCCCAATCAACAGCGGTTTGCCGACGCTTTACTGGATGAGCACCCATTTGTCCTGATTCCCTCGGCGGCAACCCGCCACTCGTGGAATCTGCTGGTGAGCTGCGACCTGGCAGAGGGGCAGTTCAAGATGGTCTCCCAGGAGCGGTTTGGCCTGGATACCCGGTTGTTGAGGGAGGTGACATCGGCTTGATAAGGACGCACGGCATTTTGTGCATAACCTCATCACCCAACGGTCTAAACCGCCCTCTATAAATCCTTATTCTTCATCGCACATCCCTGCATAAACCAAAACGCAGGGATGGCTGTTCATGATTCAGTTTTCACCCGTCAAATCACCTTTGAGCCTGGCCTTGCTGCTGGCAATCAACACGCTGCCGGCCATCGCTGCCGACAGCACGGTATCCGAACCGACGACTCAACTGCAGCGCGTCGAAGTCACGGGGACGGCAATCCGTCGGGTCGATGCAGAAACTGCGGTGCCGGTGACCATCCTGCGCGTAGAAGAGCTGCGCGAGCAGGGCGTGTCCACTACCGAGGAACTGGTCAGCCGGATATCCGCCAACCAGTCTTCGGTGGGTTCCGGTCGCTCGGTAGGGTCGAGCAGTGGGGGTGCGTCGTATGCGGATTTGCGTGGCATTGGCCCGAATAAAACCCTGGTGCTGCTCAACGGCCGTCGCCTGAGCAACAACGCGACCAACGCAATCAATGGCTCCGGTGTCGACCTCAACACCATTCCGTTCGCCGCCATTGACCGTGTCGAAGTACTGCGCGATGGCGCCTCGGCGTTGTACGGCACCGACGCGATTGGCGGGGTGATCAACTTCATCACAAAGACCAGCCTCACCGAAGGGCAGATCAGCACCAACTACGACACGCCCACCCATTCGGGGGGCGGTGAAAGCCGTAACTTCAGCGGCAGTTGGGGTTTCGGTGATTTGCAGGATGATCGCTTCAACGTGTTTGGCGTGGTCAGTTACGACAAGCAACAACGCCTGGCCGCCGAAGATCGCGGCTACACCTATAACTACCAGCCGAATCGTGGACTCGACTACACCTCCGGCACCGCCTCGCCGGCCAACTGGAGCCAGGGCAGTAACGCCACCAATCCATTGGCCGGTTCCGGCTGCAACGCACCGGGATTGCTGGCACGCAACGGAATCTGCCGGCAGAGCCTGTGGAACTACCTCGATCTGGTGCCGGAAACCGAGAAGACCTCGGCCTTCGCCAAAGCCACGGGCAAGCTGTCGGACGATCACAACGTCAGCCTCGAATACTTCTGGGCGCGCAACGAAAACCGCACGCAAATCGGCCCCGGCACGTTGATGGGTAATCAGGTCAATCCCGGCACCGCGTTCTATCCGGGTAACGGCATTACCCCTGGGCCGAACGGATTCGCCCTCGATCCGACACAACCGGTTGACGTCAACTGGCGTGAAACCGCTGTTGGCGCGCGCCAGCACGAAGACGACAACACCAGTCAGCGTTTGCTTTTGAGTTTTGATGGCACGCTGGTCGGCTGGGATTACAACGTCGGCGCTTCGTACAACCAGAACAAAGTGGTCAACAGCATCGAGGACGGCTACGTCAATGATCGTGCGGTCAGCGCCGGCATTGCCAACGGCGTGATTAACCCGTTCGGTCCGCAGACAGCTGCCGGTTCCGCGCTGTTGGCGGCCAACGCGGTGGACGGTGATTACGCCACGGCGGTAGGGCGGGTGAAGGCCATCGACGGGCGCATCAGTCGTGAAATCGGCGACTGGTTCGGTGCCGGCCCTTCAGCATTGGCGCTGGGCGGCGAGTATCGCAAGGAAGACTTCCATCAGGATTTCGCAGCATTTGCCGGCGACGTGCAAAGTCTTGGTGTTGATCCGAACGGCAGCGTTGCCGGGGATCGCAGCGTCTCCGCCGAATACGCCGAGGTCAACGTACCGGTGCTCGACAGCCTCGAACTGTCCGCCGCCGTACGCCATGACAAGTACAGCGATTTCGGCAGCACCACCAATCCGAAGTACTCGTTCCGCTTCCAGCCGTTCAAGGAACTGGTCGTGCGCGGTGCCTACAGCGAAGGGTTTCGCGCGCCATCGTTGTATGAGTTGTACAACCCGACTTTCACCAGTTTTACCAACGCCAACTACAACGATCCGCGCTTGTGCGCTGGCGGCAATCCGAGCAATGGCGGCATCGCCAACCGCGATTGCGCGCAGCAGTTCAATCGCACCAGCGGCGGCAATACCGACCTCAGCCCGGAAACCGCGCGCAACGTCACCCTCGGGTTTGTCTATCAACCGTTCGAGCGTCTGAGCGTCGGGCTGGATTTCTGGTGGATCGACATCGCCAACCAGATTGCCGAGTTCCCCGAATCGGCGGTGTTCGAGAATCCTGAGCTGTACCCGGATCGCCTGATCCGCAAGCCGGACGGCTCCATCGATCACATCGTCACCGGGCTGGCCAACCTCGGCAAGATCAAGACCAACGGCGTCGACGTCAGCTTCGATTACCGTTTACCGAGCACGCCGTACGGCAACTTCGGCATCGGCCTGCAAGGCACTTACGTCACCCGTTATGACTATCAGCAGCAACTCAAGGGCGACTACATCGACAAGCTGGGCGATTTCCGTGGCGGTGACTTTGCGTCGGCGGGTGCCGTGGCGCGCTGGCGCCACAGCCTGACCGGCAGCTGGAATTACGGTCCGTTCGGTGCGGCCCTTACCAACCGCTACACCAGCGGTTACCACGACTCTGATCGCGACACTCACGATTATGTGGGTTCGTACAACGTCTGGGATCTGGCCGGCACTTACACCTGGCGCAAGACCCTGAGCGTGACCCTCGGCGCGAAAAACCTGTTTGACCGCGAACCACCGTTCAGCAACCAGACCTACACGTTCCAGAGCGGCTACGACCCGAAATACGGCGACCCGTTTGGGCGGACGCTGTACACGCGAGTCAGTTACAAGTTCTGAAAGTGGTCAGTTGTGGCGGGTTTTAGTCACCGATTGATCTAAAGCCTGCTCTATAAAAATCGCCGGCCTGTTGCACATCACAGGTAGGCAGAAGGTGTGTTGACTGCATTGACGCTTTCGCGAGCAAGCTCGCTCCCACAGGGATTTGTGTTCACGGAAGATCCATGTGGGAGCGAGCTTGCTCGCGAAGAGGCCGACAGCGACACCGTGTAAAAGGATCTGCCCATGTTCTCCAGGCTCATTTTATTCAGCGCATGTGCGCTTTTGACTCCGTTCAGTTGGGCCGCCCCGCAACCGGCGTTAACGGTCTACGGCGAACCCGCCAAATATGCCCCCGACTTCCAGCACCTGGCCTACGCCAATCCCGACGCACCGAAGGGCGGCAGCCTGCGCCGTTCTTCGCTGGAAAGCGGCCCGTTCGATCACCTGATTCCTTACACCGACAAAGGCACCGGCGTGGCCGATATCGATGGCTGGCTCTACGCGCCACTGGCCTATCGCAGCAAGGACGAACCCTACAGCGTCTACGGTCTGGTGGCGCAGCAGATGGAGCTCGATCCGGATCGCCGCTGGTTGCGTTTTTACCTCAACCCCAAGGCACGTTTCGACGACGGCACGCCGATCACCGCCGAAGACGTGCGTTACACCTTCGAGCTGTTCACCACTCAGGGCAGCCTCAAATACCGTCAGCAGTTTCGCGATGTCGCCGAGGTTGTCGTGGAGTCGCCGACGCAAGTGCGCTTCCTCTTCAAGAACAACGACAGCCGCACCTTGCCGCTGGACCTGGCGACACTGCCAGTGCTGCCCGAACATTGGTGGCGCACCCGCGATTTCGCCGAGGGCGGCGGTTTCGAGATTCCGCCGGGCAGCGGCCCGTACCGCATCAGCGCGGTGGATGCCGGGCGCAGCGTGAAATTTCAACGGGTGCAGGACTGGTGGGCCAAAGATCTGGCGATCACTCGTGGCCTGTACAACTTCGATCAACTGAGCGTGGAGTTCTTCGCCGACACCGACGTGTCGCGGCAGGTGCTCAAGGCTGGCGGTTTCGATTACAACCGCGAGTTTTCCGCCACCAGTTTCACCATCGGCTACGCGGGCGCTGCACTCGAGCAAGGCAAATTGCTTCGTGAACACCTCGCACCCGGTGCTGCGCAAGGCGCGCAGGGCTTTGTGTTCAACCTGCAAAAACCGCTGTTTCAGGATCGCCGGGTGCGTCAGGCCATCGCCATGCTCTGGGATTTCGAATGGAGCAACCGGCAAATGATGCGCAGCATGTACCTGCGTCAGCGCAGCTTCTTCTCCCACAGCGCACTGGCGGCCACCGCGTTGCCGGATGCCGAAGAGCTGAAGATTCTTGAGCCGTTGCGCGGAAAGATTCCCGATGAAGTGTTCACCACGGTGTTTGAAGCACCGAAAACCGACGGCAGTGGCAATATCCGCGCGGAACAATTGCAGGCGCTGAAACTGCTGGAGGCCGCTGGCTGGAAACCTCAGGGCGATCAGTTGGTGAACGCCAATGGCGAGCCGCTGCACTTCACGTTTCTCAATGGCCAGAAAGGTTTCGAACGGCTGTTGTTACCGTTCAAACGCAACCTGGCGCAGATCGGCATCGGCTTCGATATCCGCCAGGTCGACACCGCGCAATACACCAACCGCGTGCGCAATCGCGATTACGACATGATCGTCGCCGGTTACCCGGTAAGTCAGGCGCCGGGGCGCGAAATGTTCAATTACTTTGGCTCCGATGGCGCCGCTGATCCCGGCTCGAACAATTACATGGTGCTGCGCGATCCGGCCGTCGATGCACTGCTCGAAGGGCTGGTGCAGGCCGACAATCGCGAGAGTTTGCTGCGTCATGCTCATGCGTTGGATCGGGTGTTGCAGTGGGGCTATTACTGGGTGCCCAACTATTACCCGCCGGGGATTTCCACGGTGTGGTGGAACCGCTTCGGCCGACCGGCGATTGCCCCGCTGTACGACGCCGGTCTCGACACCTGGTGGGAAATCAGCCCGACCGCGCTGACCGCCACCCAGATGCCCAAGGAGTACAGCCATGTGGGGTTATAGCCTGCGGCGTCTGCTGCTGATCGTGCCGACCTTGCTCGCGATCCTGCTGGTCAATTTCGTCATCGTGCAAGCCGCGCCCGGAGGCCCGGTAGAACAGGCCATCGCGCGCTTGCAAGGCATCGGTGTCGGCGCGGCAGTGGGCTCCAGCCATGTCGAAACGGTTGGCGGCGAATCCCGCGCGACGCGTGGGCTGGACCCGAAACTGGTGGCCGATATCGAGCGCCAGTACGGCTTCGATAAACCGCCCAGCGAGCGCTTGTGGCTGATGCTCACAAGCTATGCACAACTGGATTTCGGTCAGAGTTTCTTTCGCGGTGCCAGCGTCACTGAGCTGATCTGGCAGAAGCTGCCGGTGACCTTGTCGCTGGGCCTGTGGGCGACACTGATCACCTATCTGGTGTCGATTCCGCTGGGCATTCGCAAAGCCGTGCACAACGGCTCGGCGTTCGATGTCTGGAGCAGCGTGGCGATCATCATCGGTTATGCGTTGCCCGGATTTCTCTTCGCACTGCTGCTGATCGTGGTGTTTGCCGGCGGCACGGCGCTGGACTGGTTTCCGGTGCGCGGACTGGTTTCGGACAACTTCGCCGAACTGTCGCCGTGGGCCAAGGTGGCCGACTATTTCTGGCACTTGGTGTTGCCGGTGACTGCCTTGGTCATTGGCGGCTTTGCGACCTTGACGATCCTCACCAAGAACAGCTTTCTCAACGAGATCTCACGGCTGTACGTGGTGACCGCGCGCGCCAAAGGGCTGAATCAAAGGCAGGTGTTGTACGGCCATGTGTTTCGCAATGCGATGCTGCTGGTCGTTGCCGGTTTGCCGCAAGCATTGGTGACGGTGTTCTTCGGCGGCTCGCTGCTGATTGAAGTGATCTTTTCCCTCGATGGCCTCGGGCGCCTCAGTTACGAAGCGGCAGTGGCGCGCGACTATCCGGTAGTGTTCGGCTCGCTGTTTATCTTCACCCTGTTTGGCCTGCTGATAAAACTGCTCGGCGACCTTTGCTACACGCTGGTCGACCCGCGCATCGACTTCACCGCGAGGGCTGCCTGATGCTGACATTGTCTCCAATCGGCCAGCGCCGCTGGGCTCGGTTCAAGGCGCATCGGCGCGGCTGGTGGTCGTTGTGGCTGTTTCTTGCGCTGTTCGGCCTGAGCCTCGGCGGTGAGCTGGTGGCCAATGACAAACCGCTGCTGGTGACGTATCAGGGCGACTGGTATTTCCCGGCGTTCAAGCGCTACACCGAGCAGGACTTCGGCGGTGAGTTGCCGTTTCAACCGGACTATCGCAGTGCTCAGGTGCGGCAGTTGATCGAGGGGCAGGGCGGGCGAATGTGGTTTGCGCCGATTCCGTTCGCGTTCGACACGGTCAATTACGACCTCACGGAGCCGGCGCCGAGTCCGCCCACCGGCGACAACTGGCTGGGCACCGATGATCAGGCGCGCGACGTGCTGGCGCGGGTGATTTTCGGCACACGTGTATCGCTGCTGTTTGCCTTGGCGCTGACGGCGGCGAGTGCAGTGATTGGCATCGCTGCCGGCGCGTTGCAGGGTTACTACGGCGGTTGGGTCGACTTGATCGGTCAGCGCTTGCTGGAGGTCTGGTCGGGGCTGCCGGTGTTGTACCTGCTGATCATTCTGTCCGGGTTTGTCGAGCCGAATTTCTGGTGGTTGCTGGGGATCATGGCGCTGTTTTCCTGGTTGAGCCTGGTCGATGTGGTGCGGGCCGAGTTCCTGCGCAGCCGTGGCCTGGAATATGTGAAAGCGGCGCGGGCTCTGGGTGTCGGCGATGCGCAGGTAATCGTTCGACACATTCTGCCCAATGCCATGAGCGCCACGCTGACCTATCTGCCGTTCATTCTCACCGGGGCAATTGCGACTTTGTCGGCGCTGGATTTTCTCGGTTTCGGCATGCCGGCCGGCAGCGCTTCGCTGGGCGAGTTGATCGGCCAGGGCAAGAGCAATCTGCAAGCGCCGTGGCTGGGTTTGACCGCGTTCTTTGCCTTGGCACTGATTCTTTCGCTACTGGTATTTATCGGCGAAGCCTGCCGCGATGCGTTTGATCCGAGGACTTGATATGCCAGAACATCTGATCGAAATACGCGACCTGCGCGTCGCCTTCAATGGCCAGTCTGTGGTGCACGGCATCGACCTTGATATCCGCCCCGGCGAATGTCTGGCGCTGGTCGGCGAATCCGGCTCGGGCAAATCGGTAACGGCGCACAGCATTCTGCAATTGCTCGACCTGGCCATCACCCGGATCGACGGCAGCATCCGCTATGCCGGCGAAGAGCTGCTGGGCGTGCATGAACGCTACTTGCGGCAATTGCGTGGCAACCGCATCGCGATGATTTTTCAGGAGCCGATGAGTTCGCTGAACCCTTTGCACACGATTGAGCGGCAGTTGGGCGAGAGCCTGGCGCTGCACAAGGGGCTGGCCGGGGCGGCGGCGCGTCAGCGAATTGTGCAGTTGCTCGAACTGGTGGGTATTCAGCGCCCGCGCGAGCGGCTCAAGGCCTATCCGCATCAACTGTCGGGCGGTCAGCGACAACGGGTGATGATTGCCATGGCGCTGGCCTGCGAGCCGCAGTTGCTGATCGCCGACGAGCCGACCACCGCGCTGGACGTGACCGTGCAACGCAAGATTCTGCTGTTGCTCAAAGAACTGCAGGAGCGCCTGGGCATGGCGCTGTTGATCATCAGTCATGATCTGAATCTGGTGCGCAATATCGCTCAGCGGGTGGCGGTCATGCGCGGCGGGGTGATTGTCGAACAGGCGTCGTGTGAACAGTTGTTCAACGCACCGCAACATCCTTACAGCATCGAGTTGCTCAACGCCGAACCGGGTGGCGAAGCGTTGTGCCGGGAGCCTGCGGAGGATTTGCTGGAGGTGCGTGATCTCAATGTGCGCTTCCGTTTGGGCGGTGGCTGGCTGCGCGCGAAGTCGTACTTGCACGCGGTCAACGGCATTGACTTGAAGCTTCAGCGCGGCAAGACCTTGGGGATTGTCGGCGAATCCGGTTCCGGCAAGTCGACGCTGGGCCAGGCGATTCTGCGTTTGCTCGATGCGCAAGGCAGTATTCGCTTTCAAGGCGAGGCGCTGGAGCACTTGAGCGGCAAACAACTCCGGCCGCTACGCAAACGCCTGCAAGTGGTGTTTCAGGATCCGTTTGGCAGCCTCAGTCCGCGCCTGTGTGTGGAGCAGATCATCGCCGAAGGACTACAGGTGCACAGCGATTTGGATGCCGCTGAGCGCGAACGGGCGGTGATCGATGTGTTGCGTGAAGTCGGTCTCGACCCTGCCACACGGCATCGCTATCCCCACGAGTTTTCCGGTGGTCAGCGGCAACGCATCGCGATTGCCCGGGCGCTGGTGCTCAAGCCCGACTTGATCCTGCTGGATGAGCCGACGTCGGCACTGGATCGCACGGTGCAAAAGCAGATCGTCGCTTTGCTGCGGCGTTTGCAGGCGGAGCACGGCCTGACCTATCTGTTCATCAGCCACGATCTGGCGGTGGTGCGAGCACTGGCGCATGACTTGATCGTGATGAAGGACGGTGAAGTGGTGGAGCGTGGCGAGACAAATACGCTGTTTCATGCAGCGCAGCATCCGTATACCCGAGAGTTGCTGGCCGCTTCGTTCAGCGGGTAACCCTGTAGGAGCTGTCGAGTGAAACGAGGCTGCGATCTTTTGACTTTGCGTTCTAAAAAAACAGGGTCAAAAGATCGCAGCGTGCCGCAGCTCCTACAGGGCCGAAACGCAAAAATCCCGCCACAGGGGGCGGGATTCTTGTGTCACTGAACGTCGCTATTACGACGGGAACAGCTCGGACAGTTTCATCGACAGCATCATGTCGCCTTCAACGCGCAGCTTGCCGCCCATGAACGCCTGCATGCCGTCGGTTTCGCCGCTGACGATACCTTTCAGGGTTTCGCTGTCCAGCACCAGCGTGCAGTTGGCGTCCGGGTTTTCGCCTTCCTGGATGTCGCAGGTGCCGTCTTTGACGATCAGCGAGTACTGCTTGTCTTCGTCAGTGATGTTGAAACCGAAGACCAGATCCAGACCGGCAGCAGCGGCTGGGTTGAACTTGGCTTGCATTGCTTTTACGGCATCGGCTACGGAGGTCATGGTTCGATCCTTTCTTGGATAATAGGAGCTGGTTGATTACAGCAAGGTTCACAGTTAACCGGACTCAGCGGAAAGTGATGAGTTCCGGAGCCTTCAACAGCTGCAGATGCGCATGACTGTTGAAGGAGGCCAAAGCCACCTCGCGACCGCGGAACTTCAGCTGGTTGAGCGAGGTGTTGACGATTTGCCAGTTCAATTCAAAGGCCTGTTTCGCAGGCATTTGCGTAATGAGGTGGAGCAGGGCAGTGATGGTGCCGCCGGAGGTGAACACGGCGATTTTCTGGTTTTTATCGGCCAGATCGAGAATCCGCTGCAGCCCGGCCTGGACGCGTTCGACGAAACCCAGCCAGCTTTCCAGCCCGGGCGGGTCGTAAGTGCCGGCCAGCCAGCGTTCGATGATCAGGGCGAAAATACGTTGGAATTCGCCACGGTTCTGCGCGGCGTTGCGCAAGATGTCGAGGGCTTCCGGCTCGTCTGCCAGCATGTCTGGGAGCAGGGCGCGGATCACCGCGTCGGCATCGAATTCGTTGAAGGCAGAATCGGTTTCCAGGATCGGCACCGACAGACCTTTGGCGGCGAACTGTTCCAGCGCGCTGGTGGCCGTGTGCTGCTGACGACGCAGGTCTCCGGCGAGGCAGCGATCGAAGCTGATCCCCAGTTCAGCGAGGTGCTGACCGAGGATTTCTGCCTGACGCACACCGGTCGGCGACAGGACGTCATAGTCGTCTGCACCAAAGGAGGCCTGGCCATGTCGAATCAAATAGATACTGCCCACGTCCGCGTCATCCCGGTACGTTGAAGGTTTGGCGAGGTTATGAGGATGACGGGTAGCTGTCAATGAAAAAACATACGCTTGTTTGAAATGCCCGTTACAGGGGTGTTGCCAGAGGTTTCACGGCTGGCCGATGAGCCGGCGCATGGGTATGCTGGAGCCATCCCGCGTGTGTTTCACATCCACGCACTGTTCTAAGGAGTCTCTGTGGAGTTTTTCACCGAATACGCCAGCTTCCTGGCCAAGACCGTCACGTTGGTGATAGCCATTCTGGTAGTGCTCGCCAGTTTTGCTGCATTGCGCAGCAAAGGCCGGCGCAAATCTGCCGGTCAGTTGCAGGTCAGCAAGCTCAATGATTTCTACAAGGGCCTGCGCGAGCGGCTGGAGCAGACCTTGCTCGACAAGGATCAGCTCAAGGCCTTGCGCAAGGGCGAAGCCAAGTCCGAGAAAAGCGAGAAGAAGCAGAAGAACAAGCCCGAGGCCAAACCTCGTGTGTTCGTGCTGGATTTCGACGGCGACATCAAAGCCTCGGCCACCGAGAGCCTGCGCCATGAAATCACCGCACTGCTGACCCTCGCCACGTCGAAAGACGAAGTCGTCCTGCGCCTGGAAAGCGGCGGCGGCATGGTCCACAGCTACGGCCTGGCGTCGTCGCAACTGGCGCGTATTCGCGAAGCCGGCGTGCCGTTGACCGTGTGCATCGACAAGGTCGCAGCCAGCGGCGGCTACATGATGGCGTGCATCGGCGAGAAGATCATCAGCGCGCCGTTCGCGATCCTCGGTTCGATCGGTGTTGTGGCGCAATTGCCTAACGTCAATCGCTTGCTGAAGAAGCACGATATCGACTTTGAAGTCCTCACCGCCGGCGAGTACAAACGCACCCTGACCGTGTTTGGCGAAAACACCGAGAAGGGCCGGGAGAAGTTCCAGGAAGACCTGGACATCACTCATCAGCTGTTCAAGAACTTCGTCGCCCGCTATCGCCCGCAACTGGCGATTGACGATGTGGCCACTGGTGAAGTCTGGCTCGGCGTCGCGGCGCTGGATAAACAACTGGTCGATGAACTCAAGACCAGCGATGAGTACCTCGCAGACCGGGCGAAAAAGGCCGAGGTCTATCACCTGCACTATGCCGAGCGCAAAAGCTTGCAAGAGCGCATTGGCATGGCCGCCAGCGGTTCAGTCGACCGCGTGCTGCTGAGCTGGTGGAGCCGCTTGACCCAGCAGCGCTTCTGGTAAATCGAACAGGCATAAAAAAACGCCGGTCACATGACCGGCGTTTTTTTGTTCGCGCTAAACCTGAAGACTTAGCGGCGACGGAACAGCGGCAGTGGCTCGTCGGTGGCGGCCTGATAGGTCACCGAGAAGTCCTTGAGACCTTCAAGGGCTTCGTACGGGTCTTTATCGGCGCGCACGGCGAAGGCGTCGAAGCCACAGCGGTGCATGTAGAACAGCTGATCACGCAGCACGTCGCCAATCGCCCGCAGTTCACCTTTGAAACCGTAACGGTCACGCAGCAGACGGGCGTTGGAGTAGTTGCGGCCGTCGGTGAACGCCGGGAAGTTCAAGGCAATCACCTGAAACTCGGCGACGTCTTCACCGATTTCTTCGGCTTCTTCGTCGGCGTCCAGCCACACACCCAGACCGCCGTCGCGAGCCTTGAGCATGCGGCTGTGTTCGCGCCACAGTTGCAGCGGCACGATCAGATCGTCGCAGTTGCTGATCTCGTCGATGTTGAAATCCTTGGGCAGCAAGTGCCAGGTTTCGTCGACGACCTCGTTGTTCTTAATGATTCGCTGCATAGACGCGTTCCTTGAAGAGGTCGATGCCAATACGCTGGTAGGTGTCGATGAAGCGCTCGTCTTCGGTACGTTGTTCAACGTACACGTCGATCAGCTTCGAGATCACGTCAGGCATGGCTTCCTGAGCGAAGGACGGGCCGAGGATCTTGCCCAGGCTCGCATCACGGCTGGCACTGCCGCCGAGGGAGACCTGATAGAACTCTTCGCCTTTCTTGTCGACGCCGAGGATGCCGATGTGGCCGACATGGTGGTGACCGCAGGCGTTCATGCAACCGGAGATGTTCAGGTCCAGCTCACCGATGTCGAACAGGTAGTCGAGATCATCGAAGCGGCGCTGGATCGATTCGGCAATCGGGATCGACTTGGCGTTGGCCAGCGAGCAGAAATCACCGCCAGGGCAGCAGATGATGTCGGTCAGCAGGCCGATGTTCGGCGTGGCGAAACCGCCTTCACGCAGTTCGCCCCAGAGGGTGAACAGTTGGCTTTGCTCGACGTCGGCAAGAATGATGTTCTGCTCGTGCGAGGTGCGCAACTGACCGAAGCTGTAGCGGTCGGCCAGATCGGCGACGGCATCGAGCTGCTTGTCAGTGATGTCGCCCGGGGCAACGCCGGTCGGCTTCAGCGACAGGGTTACGGCGACATAACCCGGCTTTTTGTGCGCCAGGGTGTTGCGGGTGCGCCAGCGAGCGAAACCCGGATGCTCTTTGTCGAGATCGGCGAGTTGCGCGGTCTGGTTTTCCAGCGCTTTGTAGTCCGGGTCGACGAAGTGCTTGGCCACGCGCTGCAGTTCAGCGTCGGTCAGTGTGGTCTGGCCACCGCGCAGGTGTTCCATTTCCGCATCGACTTTCTGCGCAAACACTTCAGGCGTGAGGGCTTTGACGAGGATCTTGATCCGCGCCTTGTATTTGTTGTCGCGACGGCCGTAGCGGTTGTACACGCGCAGGATGGCGTCGAGGTAGCTCAGCAGGTCCTGCCACGGCAGGAACTCGTTGATGAACGCGCCAACCACCGGCGTACGACCGAGGCCACCGCCCACCAGCACACGGAAACCCAGTTCGCCAGCGGCGTTGTGCACCGGCTCAAGGCCAATGTCGTGGACTTCAATGGCGGCACGGTCAGCGGTCGAACCGTTGACGGCGATCTTGAATTTGCGCGGCAGGTAGGCGAATTCCGGGTGGAATGTAGTCCACTGGCGGACGATTTCGCACCATGGGCGCGGGTCGATCACTTCGTCGGCGGCGACGCCGGCGAACTGGTCGGTGGTGACGTTGCGCAGGCAGTTGCCGCTGGTCTGGATCGCGTGCATCTGCACGGTGGCCAGTTCAGCCAGAATGTCCGGGATGTCTTCCACCGCCGGCCAGTTGAACTGCACGTTCTGCCGCGTACTGATGTGGGCGTAGCCCTTGTCGTAGTCGCGGGCAATCTTGGCCATCATGCGCGTCTGACGCGAAGTCAGCTGGCCGTAAGGCACCGCCACACGCAACATCGGCGCGAAGCGCTGGATGTAGAGGCCATTTTGCAGGCGCAGGGGGCGGAATTCTTCTTCGCTCAGCTCACCTGCCAGATAGCGTCGGGTCTGATCACGGAACTGCTTGACGCGGTCCTCGATGATCCGCTGATCGTACTCGTCGTATACGTACATATAAGTCCTGTTCTCAGGCTTTGGGCTGCTCGGAAAACGCTGCGTTTTCGCTTGCTGAAGTCCGATGGTGCCTCTGCAATTCTGCGCGCACGGCCGCGCGCTCCCTAAGGGAGCCGGGGCAATATACCTGTTTGCAGTTATGCGCAAAAGTGATGTTTGAGTATATGGAAAGAACCAAATCGCCTAACGAGAATGGCTGTCAACTAACCCACATTTGTCGTGCGGACAATCATCGTCTTAACTGTGGTCGAGTCTTTCTGCAATCACCGATAAAACCGACAAGAGGCGATGCAATGAGCAACCCGACCAAGGCAAGAAAAAGCGACAGCAGTGTCGATGCGTGGGCCATTTTGTTCCTGATCATTCTCGTAGTAGGAACAGCGGTATTCTGGGTCAGCCATCAGTAAACGACCCATCCGGGCCCGCACCCGACGAATTGTCGGACAAAAACGGGATCAGGCATCAATAGCCGGTGGATCGATGGCTATAATGCGCGGCCATTTTTCCTTGGGCCCGGATGTTTCATGTTCAAGCTCTTCCACATCAGTCTTCTGTTGTTCGGCGCGCTGTTCCAGAGCGGCGCGCGGGCCGAGTCTGTGCTGTTTCTGAATCCGGGCTCGACGCAGGAAACCTTCTGGGTCAGTTATTCGCAATTCATGCAGGCGGCCGCCCGGGATCTGGGTATCGATCTGCACATCCTCTATTCCCAGCGCCAGCCCGAATTGACCCTGGCGCAGGCACGCCTGGCGTTGCAGGGGCCGAATCGTCCCGACTACCTGATTTTCGTCAATGAACAATACGTCGCCCCGCAAATCCTGCGCCTGGCCGAGAACAGCGGCGTGAAGCTCTTCATGGTCAACGCCGTGCTGACACCTGACCAACAGGCGCTGGTCGGCGAGCGTGACGATCGCATCGGCAGTCTGGTGCCGAATGACGAGGAGGGCGGCTACTTGATGATGAAGGAGTTGATCCGCCTGCATCCGGCTGCGGCAGGCACTGAGCCGATTGAAGTGTTGGCGTTTTCCGGGCTGAAGGTCACCCCTTCGGCGCAACTGCGCGAGCGCGGCATGCAGCGGGCGTTGGCCGAACACCCACAGACACGCTTGCGACAGCTGGTTTACAGCGGCTGGACGCAAGAACGCGCCTATGAGCAGGCCAAACAGCTGTTTGCCCGTTACCCGAAGGTGTCGCTGGTGTGGTCGGCCAATGATGAAATGGCCTTCGGCGCGATGCGTGCGTATGCCGAGACGGGCAAAGTCCCCGGCAAAGATGCATTGTTCAGCGCGGTCAACACCTCACCGGCAGCCTTGCAGGCATTGGTCGACGGACGCCTGAGCGCATTGGTTGGCGAGCATTTCACCCTGGGTGGCTGGGCGTTGGTCGAGGTGCATGACGTTGCGCAAGGCGTCGAACTGGATCGTTACGGTGGCCGCGACCGACAGATTCCCTTGCTGCAATTGATCGACAAACAGCATGCCCGACAAATGCTGGCCATGGGCAAGTCGCCGAACTACGGCGTGAATTTCCGCAAGCTCTCAGCCAAGGGGCAGCCGGATTCCTACCGCTACCCGTTCAACTTGCAGACGCTGATGCGCTGACCGCATCAGACCCCGGCGAAATGCAGCACCAGTTTGACGATGGCAAACAATGCCAGCGCAAACACCGCGGTGAAGAGAATGCCCAGGATGACGAAATGGCTGGGCTTGCCATGGGTGAAGTCCCTTGCCCGGTTCTTGCCGCTCTGCACACCGAATGCCGCAGCCATCACGCTGTGCAGCATCTGCCAGAAGGTCGGTGGCTTGTTGTCGACTGGATCGTCCATAAATCCCTCTTTGAAAATCGTGCCTCACAAGCATAGTCAAAATACGCGCAGGCGCCTGAGGTGGCCGCCCAGACATATCGTTACAACTGCGTCATGGCGCGATAACTATGTACCGCAGAGGCGTTCGCCCGGGATGGTCTGCTGACGCTCCATTTACAGGAGCGATGTATGTCCCCCGATTCCAGCCCCCAGCAGGTCAACGACAAACCGGCCAAACCTGTGGTCACGGGCAGTCTCCACGCTGAGTATCTCGAAGGCGCGGTTGCGCAATGGCTGGTCGACGCTGCTGCGCAAAGGAAGAATGAGATCAAACAGGCCAGGCCAGTGATACCGGCCTGGTACAGACAAGCGTCGTCGCAGCAACGCCAGGCGCTGGACAGCAGTTTCAGGGACAGTGTCATGGCCCAGTCTGCACTGGACAAAACAATGTCCCCGCTCAAGGACATCGACGCGTTTGCCCGGCCGCTACTGACGCAAACGCTGCACGAGCACTACAAGATCACTGTCGATGTCGACAAGACTTTCCTCAGCCTCAGGCGTTCTTTGGCCGTGAGTATTTTCAGTGTGGAAATCGGCTCATTCGAAGTCTTGAACCTGACGATGCTTCAGGCTGCACTGCACAATTTCGAAATCCGCGAATGCCTGCCCGGTGCCTTTCACGACAGTTCGGGTTTTGAGGAAGAAACCACCACGGCCGGTACTTTTGCCCCGGTAACGGTCAACCTGAGCGTTATGGAGTTTCTGCGTTTGTGCCGTCATCTGGACCTTGGCGCGAAGTACCAGGCGTATCTCAAGGCGTTTTTCCACACTGCGGACCCAGACCTGGCAAAGACATTACGCACGCAGTTCATTGCCAGCCAGAAAGCCGCCATGCGGGCGGCGGCCGAGCAAGCGTTGCTGACCAAGGATATTCGGCCGGAAGATCACGCGATGATCCTCTCGGTCATCGCCGGTGAAAAACATCCTGAAGTGCGCGGCAGACAGGTCTGGTTTCATGATCTGGGCCTGATGCGACACAGACTGACCGGCTGCGTCGCTTTTGCTATCGGCCAGAGGCGTCGGGCCCCTGAAGCGGTCATTGTCTACGTGCCCAATGATCCTGAGCATCCGCTGAAGCGCTACACCGGGACGCAAATGGAGGAGACGTTCAAGCACCGGTTGACTGCCCGGGATGCACAAACCGCGCAGAGTGCCGAGCCGACGCCTTACCAGCGGTTCTTCAGCCAGTTCCTGCCTTACGACCAGCGCCCTTACTATTTCAGTCAGTTCGTGCGCGAGTCTGGCGATTCACCGCCGAGTGTCATTTCGTCGTCCTGGCGCAGAATTCCAGCGGCCTTCGGCTTGCTGTCGGCTTTTGTCGATTTCCGGGAATTGCCACCCGAACACCCGGAAATGCAGCCGGATCCTGATCCCTATATTGGCGTTTCGATCATTGCGCGAGACGAACACGATCCATGGGCTGAAAACAGCGACCTCTGGGCCAGGCTGTATGAGCGGCATCGCGACAAAGTACTGGCCGATGCTCGTAGTCATGCGGTGCCGTCGAGTGACATCGACGCCAAGGTGCGCGATGCAAAGCTTGCGGCCCTGCTGCAAGTCGGGCTGCTGGCGCTCAACCTGGTGTCCATGTTCGTGCCGGTTCTCGGCGAGGTCATGCTGGCGATCATGGCGGGGCAACTGCTGTACGAAACCTTCGAGGGCGCGCTCGAATGGAGTGAGGGCGACAAGCACGCTGCCAAGGCGCATTTGATCGATGTCGCGGAAAACCTCGCCCTCATCGGCGTAATGAGCGCTGCCGGGGCTGGGCTCAGCAAGCTCACGGCGGTCAAGCCGGAACCGGTGATCGAGGACTTGCACCCGGTGACCTTGCCCAACGGGGAAACACGCCTGTGGAAAGCAGATCTGAGCGGCTATGAGCAAGACATCAGCTTAAGCGCCGCGACCGGCCCGGATCAGCTGGGTCGCTATCAACTCAACGGCAAAACGTATCTGCGTCAGGGCGAAAAGGTCTACGAGCTGATTGTCGATCCGGCCACCGCGCAGTGGCGGATCAAACATCCCGGTGCGCCCAACGCTTACCAACCAGTGCTGCAACACAATGGCCAAGGTGCCTGGCGCCATACGCTGGAACAACCGATGAGCTGGAATCGCCTGACGCTGTTGCGGCGCATGGGGCATGTCACCGATGGGCTGTCCGATGAAACGTTACTGACGCTGGCCGACGTCAGCGGCGTCAGCGAAAACAGCTTACGCAAGATGCACCTGGATCACGCGTGCGCGCCGCCCGAATTGCGCGACGCCCTGCGCTTGTTCAAAGCCGATGCGCAGGTCGCGCAAATGATCGAGCAATTACGCGGTGCGACACCGATTGATGATCGTTATTTGCTTGCTTTACCGCAGGTCACGCACATGCCGCGCTGGCCGTACGATCGGGAATTGGAGGTCTTCGCCGGCCCCGAGCTGTCGGGGCCGGCGATTGGCTATGGCAGCGAAAAAACCGTGCCCGGCGTCAGCACCAAACCAGCGATCCAGCTCACGCGCGCACAGGTGCTGAATGGGGAAATGCCTGAGCGGATTCTTGCGGCACTGGAAGAGAACGAGATCAACTATTTGCTTGGCAGGGCCACCGCGCAATTTCGCGTAGCGAGGCCCGAGGCGTTCGGCCGGCAGTTGGCGGAGCATGTTTATACGCGCCAGGCTTCAATTGTTGACAGCCTGTACCGCAGCAGTGAGCCGGACAGTGTTCGCCTGCGTATCCTGCGACGCGAAACGCCCGGTCTGAGCGAGGCTGCCGCGCAGGATGTGCTCGATCACGCCACGCCGGCGGAGCTGGTGCGTCTGGACACCATCAAACGGGCACCGCTGAACCTGCTTGAAGAGGCGCGCTGGCATGCCGGTCGCGGTCGCCAGACTCGCGCATTTGCCGGTTTGCACAGCGAAAACCTCGCGTCGGCGGATAGCCGCCGCCTCGCTTTGCACGCGATGTCACAGTTGCCGGGCTGGCCGCAGTCGTTACGTCTGGAGATTCGCGAGGGCAGTCCGACTGGCGCGTTGCTCGACAGCCTCGGTGAAAACTCCGCGGCCAACCGAACCTATCTGATCAAGGACGGGCCGTTTTATCAGGCCTTCGACGACCGAGGGCAGCCGCTGAACAGCACGCCCAGACCGGCTGACAGCTTTTACCGCGCGATCATGCGCGTGCTGCCCGATGACGATGCTGCCGCGATGGGCTTGAGCGATGGCAGCCGAAGTCATCAGTTGCAGCGCAAGGTTATCGAGTCTGCGCTCAAGCACCGTGAGGGTGTTGCGCAATTGCTGGCGCCACAGGCCAAGCGGTTCAAAGCGCCGAGCCGAGTTGGCGCCACGCTGAAGGGCTATTACGCGAGTGGGCGAGGCTCCGGCCTGCGTCCCTCGCTTTGGGTACGGGTGATGGACCTCTATCCGGGGCCGCAACAGGCAGAGGCATTTCTCCAGCAGCAACGTGGCCGGACTGACCAGCAAATCTACTCGGTGCTGCAGACGCGCCGACGTGAGTGGGAAGGGCTCAACGCTGCGCTTGACCAGTGGCAGGCCGGTCCGTCCGGCAGCGAGGCCGCGCAGGGCAGATTGCGGTTTGCCCAGGCCGTCCGGGACGCCTGGCGCAACGCACCACTCGCCGCGCAGGTTGCGGACGCAGCACGCTTGTCGCTGGTGTGTGATGCGCCGTTGCCAGAGCTGAACACTTCTTTTGTTCACATACGCGAGCTGTCGGTGGCTGGCAGCGGCTTGACGGACGCTAATGCGAATGCCTTTCTGGCGCAGTTTCCCGAGGTGACTCATCTGTCGATAGGCAACCTTGAGCGGGGTCTCGAATACCTGTCGTCCAGAACCCGTCCGCTCACGTCAGTGCCGTCGGCGGTCGCCCGGTTGCCCCGGCTTGTCAGCCTGCGCTTTTCCACCCATGCGCCGGTACTGGCGGCGGATTTTCCGGCAACGCTGGGCACGCTTACGTCGCTGGAAACGCTGCACCTCGACTATGCCGGCTTCGATGCCAGAAGCCTGCATGCGCTGGATCTGAGCCCTTTGCGGCACTTGCGTACCTTGCGCATCGACGCGCCCTATGCGTTATGGCAATGGCCGGCGTACGTCGAGGGGCTTGCGCAACTGCAACGTCTGGATCTGACGCACAGCGCAATCCGCGCGCTGCCCGAATCCCTGTATAGCGGACAAGAGCGGCTCTGGTCCGGTTTGTCGCTGGACTGGGCGGCGCTGGCTCCGGCGCAGTTCATGCGTGCTTACGAATATGTCCGCAACTACTCCGGTGAGCTCGGCCATCTGGTCGATCTGAATCAGATGGTCAGCCAGTATTGCCGGGCGGAGCTGGACTTCATGGCGACCTTGCCCGATCCGCACGACCCCTTACCGGCAAGCTTCGATGCCGCATGGACAACGCCCGAGGCGCGAATGACGGCGATTGCCCGACTCAGGGCTGAGCACGACGCAATCTTTGCCCGGTTTCATATGCCGACCCATCCGCAGGCGATGCGCTTTACAGGGCTCCGCTGGCAATGGGCAACGGGGCGCAACGCGGCGACTTTACGCGCCCTCAAGCAAAGCTGGAATGCCGCCATCCGCCAACGTTATGGCGTGCCCGGCGACATTGCCACGTTTGAATTGCCGGTATCGAGAGTGGGGCTGGTTGAGCAGGCAGGCATGGAGCAAATCATCGAATTGCCTCCCTTGCCCGCCGGTAGCTTTGCCCACATCCGCACACTGCGTCTGGGGCAGCTGGATGTTCCCGTCGGGCAGGCGCGGGCCTTTATCCGGGGGTTCAGTGCGACCGAAACGCTGGTCATGACGGGGAACAATTTCACTGAGTTACCGTTTGCCGCTGCTGATCTGCCAGCGTTGATGCAACTCGACGTATCGGCCAACAGCATCGTGGTCACCCCGGCGGTGCAGGCGCAATTCAATGGTCTGCAGCGACTCAGAAGCCTGAACCTGCAAGCCAACCCGCTGGGCCAACTGGATGCAAGTGCCTTCAGCCAGCTTCAGGCGCTGAACCTCAGAGCGACGCGCTTGCAAGCCTGGCCTGCCGGTGCCGAGCGTCTTGAGCAGTTGTACTGGCTCGACTTGCGTGACAACGCGATCGCCGCGCTCTCGCCACAAGTCTTGGCCGATCCGCACGCGCTGATGAAAGTCAATCTGCGCGGCAATGCGTTCAGTCCTGCCGGTGAGGCTGCCCTGAACGCCGCGTTACAGCGCATCGAACACGACGTCGTGTTACCCGAAGGCTCACTCGCGCGTTTTGCCGAGGAGCCCGTCCCTGACAACACTTTGCCGAGCCAGTCGGGCTGGTCGTTGAGGAGCCTGTTAATGGCGCTTCCCGAACCCGCGCAAATCGCTCAATGGCATCAGGCTTGCGAAGGACTGATCCGGCAGTTGAACGGCTGGCTGTTTACGCGGGGTGTGTCCACGGGCGAGCGCCGAGTGTCTGCGCAAAGCCGTTCCCGCGCTGCGGTACGTATCCGCGATGCCTGGCTTGCGGGACTCGGGCATGGCCCCGGTGCAGAAGGGCTGACGCTCAGCCTTGAGGGCTTGCAGACCGGCGATTTGCCAAGCCTGATGGTGCCGCTTGTGAGCGTCACCGTGCTGGATCTGAGCGGTGTGGGTATGACCACCGCCGGCGCATCCGGTTTTCTGCAAGCCTTTGCCAATCTCAGGACGTTGAGGCTCAGTGGCAATCAGCTGATGGGTGTTCCCCTGCCGTTACTGCACATGAGTCAGCTGGAGCGCCTGGAAATGCAGTATTGCGAGCTGTCCAGCGCCACCAGCGTCTATCCGTTGCTCGCTAGTACCCGGTTGCGCTGGCTCGACCTCAGTTATAACGATCTTCAGGTATTCAACCCGCCTGGATTAGCTGCTGTCGAAACGCTTGATCTGCGCTTCAACGAGCTGATTGATTGGCCCGGCGCTGTACTCGAAGCGCCAAACCTGCGGACGTTGAACCTCAGTGGCAACGACATCACCGACATTCCCGATGAAATCTTCGACGGTAGTCACGCGCAACTGATCGCGGGCACAGACTTGTCGGAGAACACGGAACTGTCACTTCACGCGTTGCAGCGACTCAGGTTCCACAGCCGCGTCAACCACGCTCCGGAGCTATTGGGCATTGCGCGCGAGGACATTGACGGCATGATCGACGCGCAAGTCTTTGGCATCGACGAAAGCGGTTTTTCAGAGGCGGGCAGTGACAGCAACGGTTCTGCCGAGGGAGCTGTCGGCATTGATATACATGCCGTGGTGGCGCCCGTTGAACCGCTCTTTGATCCGGCTCTGGCTATATCGCCTGAATCATTGAATCCCTGGCTGGCGGGTGCTCCGCCGGCATTGGCCACCACGCGAACAACCCTTTGGACGCGGTTGGCGGAAGAACCGAATCACGAGCGTTTTTTTCAGCTGATCTACCTGTTGCGTTATGCCCAGGACTTTCGCCTTGCGCGCGCCGATCTGACCCAAAGGTTGTGGCGTGTCATGGAGGCTGCCAGTGAAAACAGCGAACTGCGCGAATTGATGTTCCACAACGCCGAGACGCACGGTGCGTGTCCGGATGGCCGAATTCTGACGTTCAGCGAGCTGGAGGTGCGCGCTTATGAATACACCGCGCTGCGCGATATTCCGCACGACCGCCCGGACCTTCGCGGACGGGCCTTGCTCGATCTGACTCGACGGCTGTTTCGACTGGAGCGGGTCGACAGGTTGGCAGAAGCTGCCGGACGCCATCAGGACCGGGCGCAAATCCGCCTGCGCTACCGGATCGGCATGACTCGCGGCTGGCCGGACGGGCTGGAGTTGCCGGGCCAGCCGGAACACGCGCTGTACGACACGCCGATCAGCGGGCAGCGCTTGATCGATGCTCGGGCTGCGGTGTTGGCGGATGAGGCGTCCAGCCTGTTCCTCGACGACCTGATCTCGCGGGATTACTGGAGTCGTTACCTGAAAGATATTTACCCTGACGTTTTCGACGAACTGGAACGCAACGCCACACAACGCCTGGAAGAGGTCGAGGACGCCCATCCGGACAAACACGGCGATGACGCGTCACGCGAACGCTATCTGCAGGCCATGAACCTGCTGGAGATCGAGTTGGCGCTGGCACGCGCCGACAGGCTGAAGGAGCTGTCCCGAACGGAACTGCAAAAGCTGGCGACGGTGGTTATCGATGCACCCCCCGCGCCATCGTCACCGCAACCGGGGCCCTCAAGACGCCAATGAGTGACTGAACGGACCTGGGGCTGAGCGCCCAGGTCCTTGGCGGGTTTCAGTTGTCGTAGCCGAGGTTCGGTGCCAGCCAGCGCTCGGTCACGCTCAACTCCTGGCCTTTACGCGAGGTGTAGCTGGCGACCTGATCCTTGTCGATCTTGCCCACGGCAAAGTACTGCGCCTGCGGATGGGCGAAGTACCAGCCGCTGACGGCAGCCGCCGGGAACATCGCGTAGTGCTCGGTGAGGAACACTCCGCTGCGACCAGCGCGCATCTCTTCAGCTTCCGGATCGAGCAGGGCAAACAACGCCGCCTTCTCGGTGTGATCCGGGCACGCCGGGTAACCCGGAGCAGGGCGGATGCCGCTGTATTGCTCTTTGATCAGCGCTTCGTTGTCGAGGGTTTCACCCTTGGCATAACCCCAGTGCTCTTTACGCACCTGCTGGTGCAGCCATTCGGCGCAAGCTTCGGCCAGACGGTCGGCCAAGGCTTTGACCATGATCGAATTGTAGTCGTCGCCAGCGTCCTGATAAGCCTTGGCGACTTCTTCGGCGCCGATGCCGGCGGTGGTGATGAAACCACCGACGTAGTCGGTCACTTCGCTGTCCTTCGGCGCCACGAAGTCGGCCAGCGAGAAGTTTGGTTTGCCGTCGGTCTTGATGATCTGCTGGCGCAGGTGATGCAGTTTGGCCAATGGCTGGCCGTCATCGCCGTACAGTTCGATGTCGTCGTCATGCACCTGATTGGCCGGCCAGAAACCGAACACCGCACGGGCGCTGATCAGCTTCTCGTCGATCAGTTTGGCGAGCATCTCTTGCGCGTCCTTGTACAGCGCGGTGGCGGCTTCACCGACCACTTCGTCTTCAAGGATGCGCGGGAACTTGCCGGCCAAATCCCAGGAGATGAAGAACGGCGTCCAGTCGATGTATTCGGCCAGAACCTTGAGATCGATGTTGTCCAGCACCTTGCTGCCGGTGAAGCTCGGTTTGACCGGCTGGTACGCCGCCCAGTCGAACTGCGGCTTCTTGGCAATCGCGGCGGCGTAGCTCAGGCGCTCGGTACGGGCACTGCGATTCGAGGTGCGTTCGCGCACATCGACGTATTCCAGACGCGTCTTCTCGACGAAACCGGCCTTCAGTTCCTTGGACAGCAACTGGGTTGCTACACCTACCGCACGGGAGGCGTCGGTCACGTAGACCACGGCATCGTTGCTGTACTTCGGCTCGATCTTCACTGCCGTGTGCGCTTTGGAGGTGGTTGCGCCACCGATCATCAGCGGCAGATGGAAGTCCTGACGCTGCATCTCGCGAGCGACGTGGACCATTTCATCCAGCGACGGTGTGATCAGACCAGAGAGACCGATGATGTCGCACTTCTGCTCTTTGGCTACCTGCAGGATCTTCTCCGCCGGGACCATCACGCCGAGGTCGACGATGTCATAGCCGTTGCAACCGAGTACCACGCCAACGATGTTCTTGCCGATGTCGTGCACGTCGCCTTTTACGGTGGCCATGAGGATCTTGCCCTTGGCTTCCGGCTTGTCGCCTTTTTCCAGTTCGATGAACGGGATCAAGTGGGCCACGGCCTGCTTCATTACGCGGGCGGATTTCACTACTTGCGGGAGGAACATTTTGCCGGCGCCGAACAGGTCGCCGACGATGTTCATGCCGGACATCAGCGGGCCTTCGATCACTTCGATCGGGCGGGCGAACGACTGGCGCGACTCTTCGGTGTCTTCAACGATGTGCGTGGTGATGCCTTTGACCAGCGCATGTTCCAGACGCTTGTTGACCTCCCAGCTGCGCCACTCTTCGGTCTCGGCTTCCTTGACGCTGCCGTCGCCCTTGTACTTGTCGGCGATGGCGAGGAGGGCGTCGGTGCCTTCCGGGGTGCGGTTGAGGATCACGTCTTCCACGGCATCGCGCAGTTCCTGCGGGATCTGGTCGTAGATCTCCAGCTGCCCGGCGTTGACGATGCCCATGGTCAGGCCTGCGCGGATCGCGTACAGCAGGAACACCGAGTGAATTGCTTCACGCACCGGATTGTTGCCACGGAACGAGAACGACACGTTGGACACGCCGCCCGAGGTCAGCGCATACGGCAGTTCGTCGCGGATGTAGGCACAGGCGTTGATGAAGTCCACAGCGTAGTTGTTGTGTTCTTCGATGCCGGTGGCGACGGCAAAGATGTTCGGGTCGAAGATGATGTCTTCCGGCGGGAAGCCGACTTCGTTGACCAGAATGTCGTAGGAGCGTTTGCAGATTTCTTTCTTGCGCGCTTCGGTGTCGGCCTGGCCGGCTTCGTCGAACGCCATCACCACCACCGCAGCGCCGTAGCGCTTGCACAATTTGGCGTGATGGATGAACTGCTCGACGCCTTCTTTCATGCTGATCGAGTTGACGATGCCTTTGCCCTGAATGCACTTCAGGCCGGCTTCGATGACTTCCCATTTCGACGAGTCGATCATGATCGGCACGCGCGAGATGTCCGGTTCACCGGCGATCAGATTGAGGAAGGTCACCATGGCCTTCTTCGAATCGAGCATCCCTTCGTCCATGTTGATGTCGATCACCTGCGCGCCAGCTTCGACCTGTTGCAGGGCGACTTCCAGCGCTTCGGTGTAGTTGTCTTCACGGATCAGACGGGCGAACTTCGCCGAGCCGGTGATGTTGGTGCGCTCGCCGACGTTAACGAACAGCGAGTTGCGATCGATGGTGAACGGCTCCAGACCCGAGAGGCGGCAAGCCTTGGGAATGTCCGGAATTTCACGCGGTGCGTAACCGGCGACGGCTTTGGCGATGGCTTCGATGTGCCCTGGCGTGGTGCCACAGCAACCGCCGACGATGTTGAGGAAGCCGCTCTGGGCAAACTCTTCGATGACCTTCGCCGTTTCCGACGGCAGTTCGTCGTACTCGCCGAATTCGTTCGGCAGGCCGGCGTTCGGGTGCGCGGAAACGTGGGTGCTGGCCTTGTTCGACAGCTCTTCCAGGTACGGACGCAGTTCACTGGCGCCGAGCGCGCAGTTGAGGCCGACGGAGATTGGCTTGGCGTGCGCCACCGAGTTCCAGAACGCTTCGGTGGTCTGGCCCGACAGGGTGCGGCCGGAAGCGTCGGTGATGGTCCCGGAAATCATGATCGGCAGTTCGATGTGCAGCTCTTCGAACACGCCTTGCACAGCGAAGATCGCCGCTTTGGCGTTGAGGGTGTCGAAAATGGTTTCGATCAGGATCAGGTCCGCGCCGCCCTCGATCAGGCCTTTGGTGGCTTCGGTGTAGTTCTCCACCAGCTCATCGAAGGTGACGTTGCGATAGCCGGGGTTGTTGACGTCCGGCGACAGCGAACAGGTGCGGCTGGTCGGACCGAGCACGCCGGCGACGAAACGCGGCTTGGCCGGGTTCTCGGCGGTCTTGGCGTCGGCGACCTTGCGGGCCAGACGTGCGCCTTCTACGTTTAGTTCGTAGGCCAGTTCTTCCATACCGTAGTCGGCCATGGAAATGCGCGTAGCGTTGAAGGTGTTGGTCTCGAGGATGTCGGCGCCGGCATCCAGGTAGGCTTTCTCGATGCCGCCGATCACGTCCGGACGGGTGATCACCAGCAGGTCGTTGTTGCCCTTGACGTCACTCGGCCAGTCCGCGAAGCGTTTGCCGCGATAATCCTGCTCTTCGAGCTTGTAGCTCTGGATCATCGTGCCCATACCGCCGTCGAGTATCAGGATGCGCTCTTTGAGAGCTTGCTTGAGAGCTTGAAGGCGGACGCTGCGATCGGACATTTGGACTACTCGGAAAGACCATTACGAAGGAGCGGGATCATAGCAAACCTGTGCGCTTTTAGAGCATGTGGGGCTTTTGCATGAATATCGTTCATGTTGGTACGAGCGTCATACTGTAGACTCGCGGCGTTTTTTTCAGGATCGGGATCAAGGGCATGTCGTACCGCGTCATCAGCATGGTTTTGCTGTTCTTAAGCTGGGGCGCCGTTGCGCAAGAGCCCACGATCTCATACAGCCGTGATATCCAACCGATCTTCACCGAGAAGTGCGTGGCCTGCCACGCCTGCTACGACTCGGCCTGCCAATTGAATCTGGGCAGTGGCGAGGGCGCGGCCCGTGGCGCGAGCAAGATGCCGGTCTATGACGGCGAGCGCACACAAGCGGCACCGACCACTCGGCTGTTCTACGACGCCTTCGGCAAACGTGCCTGGCAGCAGAAAGACTTCTATTCGGTGCTCGATGCGCAGGGCAGTCAGGCGGCGCTGATGGCGCGCATGCTCGAGCTGGGGCATAAAACGCCATTGACGCCGAACGCCAAACTCCCGGAAGAGATTGTGCTGGGCCTGAACCGCGAGAACATGTGCTCGCTGCCCGCCGAGTTTGAAGGCTACGCCGGTGCCCATCCGAAAGAGGGCATGCCACTGGCGGTGACCGGGCTGACCGATCAGCAATATCAGACGCTGCAGCGCTGGCTGGCCTCGGGTGCGCCGATTGACGAACAAGGCCTGGCGCCGAGCGCGAAAGAGGCGCTGCAGATCGTTCAGTGGGAAAACCTGCTCAACACCCCCGGCGCCCGGCAGAGTCTGGTCGGCCGCTGGTTGTACGAGCACTGGTACCTCGCGCACATCTACTTCAAGGACGGCGAGCCTGGGCATTATTTCCAGTGGGTGCGATCACGTACACCCAGCGGTCAGCCGATCGACCTGATTGCCACCCGTCGTCCCAACGACGATCCGGGCACTCAGGTGTATTACCGCTTGTGGCCGGTGCAGGGCGTGATTGTGCATAAAACCCACATCACCTACCCGCTGAGCGCGGCGAAGATGGCGCGGGTGAAAAGCCTGTTCTACAGCGGCAACTGGCAGGTCAATGCGTTGCCCGGTTACGGCCCGCAGAGCCGTGCCAATCCATTCGCGACGTTCGAAGCGATTCCGGCGCAGGCGCGTTACCAGTTCATGCTCGACAACGCCGAATACTTCGTCCGCACGTTTATTCGCGGCCCGGTGTGCCGGGGGCAGATTGCGACCGACGTGATCCGCGACAACTTCTGGGCACTGTTCCAGGCACCGGAACACGACCTCTATATCACCGACCCGAATTATCGCGGTCAGGCCACACCGTTGCTGGCCATGCCGGGGCAGAACGACGATGTCGGCAGTGTGTTGAGTCTGTGGCACAACTATCGCAACAAACGTAATGAGTACGAGGCCCTGCGCCGCGACAGCTACGCCGATGTGCCCGCGCCGAGCTGGTCGACGTTGTGGGCCGGCAACGACAACGCGTTGCTGAGCATCTTCCGCCACTTCGACAGCGCTTCGGTGACCAAAGGCTTGATTGGCGAGGTGCCGCAGACGATGTGGCTGTTCGACTATCCCTTGCTCGAACGCACCTATTACCAGTTGGCGGTCAACTTCGACGTGTTCGGCAACGTCTCCCATCAGGCGCAAACCCGCCTGTATTTCGATCTGATCCGCAACGGCGCCGAGCAAAACTTCCTGCGCCTGATGCCCGCCGATTCCCGCGAGGATTACCTCGACGATTGGTATCAGAGCAGCGGCCAGTTCAAGATGTGGCTCGATTACGAAGCGATTGACGACGATAAGCCGACCGCGCTGAAACTCGACGAGAAAGACCCGAAATACGACTTCGCCATGCAATTACTGGCGCGTTACGGCGATCTCAATGCGCGGCCCGATCCGATCAATCGCTGCGATGGCGCTTATTGCTCGCGGCCGAATATCGACCCGGGGCTGCAAAATGCCGAACAGGCCTTGAGTCGCCTGACCTCACGTCCGGCGGCCGGTTTGAAGGTGATCGAGCAGTTGCCGGAAGCGACGATGCTGCGCATTGAAACCGCCAGCGGCAAACGCGAGGTCTACAGCCTGCTGCGCAATCGTGCACACAGCAACGTGGCGTTCCTGCTCGGTGAGTCGCTGCGCTATCAGCCCGGGCTGGACACACTGACCATTTACCCGGGCGTGCTCAGCAGTTATCCGAACTTCATCTTTAATGTCCCGGCCGATCAGGTGCCGGCGTTTGTCGATGCAATGGAAAACGCCAAAGACGCCAACCGCTTCGAGAAAATCGTCGAACGTTGGGGGATCCGCCGTAGTCATCCACAATTCTGGTTCTATTTCCACGATCTGAGCCAGTACCTGCACGAAACCGACCCGGTGGAAGAGGGTGTGCTGGACATGAACCGCTACGAGAATCTTTGATCGTTTGAAACAGGCCGACTGTCACAGCTTCAGGTAACACACAAATCCCCTGTAGGAGCTGTCGAGTGAAACGAGGCTGCGATCTTTTGATCTTTCAGAATCAAGATCAAAAGATCGCAGCGTGCCGCAGCTCCTACAGGGATTGAGGTGGATTTGAGGTTGTGATCGGGAGCAGGTGATGTTGATTTCAGTGCAAGCCCTGCGTGCGCTTGCCGCGTGGACGGTGGTCTGCCATCACTTCATGCAGATTTTCTTCGACTTCAAGGCACGCGGGCCGATCGGGCAACTGTTCATCGACAAAGGCGCAGTGGGCGTGGATATTTTCTTCGTCATCAGCGGCCTGGTGATTTTCCTCTCGACCGAAAACAAACCGCTGCCGCCCGCGCGTTTTCTGCTTTATCGGCTGTTTCGCATCGTCCCGGCGTATTGGCTGTACACGCTGTTGATGGCGGTGCTGGTGGTATTCGCCCAGCCGTTGCTGCCTGACCAGACCGTGGATTGGGGTCATCTGCTGTTGTCGCTGCTGTTCATTCCGACTGAGAACCCTGGCGGTTACGGCATCTATCCGACGTTGAACGTCGGCTGGACGCTCAATTACGAAATACTTTTCTATGTGCTGTTCGCCTGGGCGCTGCTGTTTCGCTTGCAGGTGCGCCTGCTGGTGGTCGCGGCGCTGCTGTTTGCAGTGAGTCAGGCGTGGACCGGGTTTGGCTGGATTAGCGAGTTTTACCGTTCGGACATCGTCTACGAGTTTCTGCTGGGGATCGGCATCGGCATGCTCTATCGCCGGGGCTGGATTGGCCCGGGTTTCTGGCTGCCGCTGACCGCGATTGGCGCTGCGTTGCTGGCGATCTATCACTGGGCACCGGCGCCGAGGCTGTTGAATTGGGGTGTGCCGAGCGCCGTACTGGTGATGGCGTGTATCTCGCTTGAGCGTTATGTCGAGCGCAGTCGCGTGCTCAAACTGCTCGGCGATTGCTCGTATTCGGTGTACTTGATGCACGTTCTGGTGCTGTCGGTGGGTGGATTTATCGCGCGACGCTACGGCATCAACCCGTATTTGATGTTTGTCGTGTGTGCGCTGGCCATCGGCGTCGGCTCCTGGTTGAGCTACGAATGGGTGGAAAAACGCAGCTATCGCTGGCTCAAGGCGCGAATCGACGACGAGCCCGACGAGAATCTTTCCCGACAAAAATACTAGGACTTTGTCCGGCGCAACGATTGGCGTAAACTGCGCCCAAGCCTGCGAGGAGTTTCCATGACCGCTATTACCATTACCGACGCCGCCCACGATTACCTGGCTGATCTGCTCTCCAAGCAGAACACCCCGGGCATCGGCATCCGCGTCTTCATCACCCAGCCTGGCACCCAGTACGCCGAAACCTGCATTGCCTACTGCAAGCCGGGCGAAGAAAAACCTGAAGACACCGCGCTGGGGCTGAAAAGCTTCACCGCTTATATCGATCATTTCAGCGAAGCGTTTCTCGATGACGCCGTCGTCGACTACGCCACCGACCGCATGGGCGGCCAGCTGACCATCAAGGCGCCAAACGCCAAAGTCCCGATGGTCAACGCCGACAGCCCGGTCAACGAGCGCATCAACTACTACCTGCAAACCGAGATCAACCCGGGGCTGGCCAGCCACGGCGGTCAGGTCAGCCTGATCGATGTGGTTGAAGACGGCATCGCCGTGTTGCAGTTCGGTGGCGGTTGCCAGGGCTGCGGTCAGGCGGACGTGACCTTGAAGGAAGGCATCGAGCGCACCTTGCTTGAGCGTATTCCTGAGCTGAAGGGCGTACGCGACGTGACCGACCACACGCAGAAAGAAAACGCCTATTACTAAGGTGTTCGCTGCGGACATGAAAAACGGCGCCCCGTGAGCGCCGTTTTTTTATGGCTGAGTTTTTTATGGATGAAATGTACTGACGCCTTCGCGAGCAGGCTCGCTCCCACCTTGATCGTTCCCACGCTCTGCGTGGGAATGCAGCCCGGGACGCTCCGCGTTCCATTTCACGGTCTGTACAAATGCGCATGCCCGGCGCGATACAGCGATGACTCGCTAAACACCTCACTGCCCAAAACGCGACCCACCAGAATCAACGCCGTACGCCGAAACCCTTTGGCCTCGACCTTCCCGGCGATATCCGCCAGCGTTCCCACCACCCAATCCTGATCCGGCCACGTCGCCCGGTGAATCACCGCAATCGGGCAATCCGCGCCGTAATGCGGCAGCAGTTCCACCAGAATCTTCGGCAAATGGTTAACCCCCAGATGAATCGCCATGGTCGCGCCATGCTGCGCCAGACTGCCGAGTTCCTCACCGGCCGGCATCGCGGTTTTATCGGCGTAGCGGGTCAGAATCACGCTTTGCGAGACGTCCGGCAACGTCAGTTCCGCGCCGAGCAACGCCGCACAGGCTGCCGTTGCCGTCACTCCCGGAATAATCTCGAACGGAATATCCAGCTCGCGCAGATAGCGAATCTGCTCACCAATCGCGCCATACAGGCTCGGATCACCGGAATGCACGCGCGCCACATCATCACCGTTGGCGTGCGCGGTTTTGATCAATTCGATGATCTGTTCCAGATGCAATTCAGCGCTGTTGACCACGGTTTGCGCTTGATGACCGTCCAGCACCGCCGCCGGTACCAGCGAGCCTGCATAAATGATCACCGGGCAGCTGCGAATCAGCCGCTGGCCTTTGACAGTGATCAGTTCCGGGTCGCCGGGGCCGGCACCGATGAAGTAGACGGTCATGGTTGAATCCTGTGAAAAAGGGGCACGGCAATCGCTTCAGATGAAGATTGCTCATGATCGGTGGCGAGGATTATCGGGAATTTATGCTGCGCCGGCCAATGCGAAGGTGGCCTGAGCGTATTTTTGCCGGGAAATCAGCAGTTTTGCCGGTGCCTGAATCAGCTGTTCGGCAAGGGCCAGCGCGGCGCTTTCGGCGACGCCATAGCAACCGGTACGTTCGTAAGCGATCTCGGAACGGTGGCTGAGTCGTTCCTGATAACTGGCCAGTTCTGCGCTGCTGAAGTACAGCAACGGCAGCGCCAGCTGTGCGGCGAGTTCCTGGAGACCGGGCTCATCACGCTTCAGGTCGATACTGGCCAAGGCCTTGACTGCTTGCAGCTCAATCCGATGAGCCTGTAACGCCTGATCAAGTAACGCGCGCAGCGTACTGGCCGGGCAGCCGCGCTGGCAGCCCAGGCCGATCACGAAGGTCGGCGCTGCGCTGTCATCGGTCATGCGTGGTATTGGCCATCGCTTTTGCGGCGGAACAACCAGGCGCTGATCAGGCCGAGGGCCAGCCAGAACACCACGTTGGTCAACTGAGAAGCGATTTTGAACTGAGCTTCCAATGCCTCGGGAGCGAGCATCGAATGCACTTGCGGCTGGGGTGCGCCGATTACGTGCGGCACAGCAAGGATGGCCACGCCGAGGATTTTCATCAGCCAGTGACGGCTGAACGCAATCAACGACAGGCCGACAGCGGTCGACGCGGCCGTGCCGATCCACCACATCTGGCGTGAGGCCAGATCAGCAGCGGCAGTGCCCGGCAATTCAGGTGGCAGGCCCATCGTCGGTGCCAGTACGAATGTCGCGTAACCGGCCAGGCCCCAGAGCAAGCCTTGGGAGGTTTTGGTCGGTGCGCGCAGGGTGTACAGGCCCGCGAGCATCAGGGCGAAACCCACCGCCACCACCAGGTTGCCGCCAGTGGTCGAAACCACGCGCTGCCAACCGTCTTCCGGCTCCCAGGCTTCAGCATCGTGGGTGTGCGCAGCGGTGCCTGCGGCGTGTTCATGAACTTCAGCGACCGGTTCGGCTTTCTCGAAGGTTTCCGCCTCAAGGATCAGCGGCGACACCCAGAAGCTTTGCAGCAGGGTGAGGAGCAGGGCGGCCAGCAGACCGGTGAAACCTGCGGTTTGCGCAATACGCTTGATCATGTCGACAGGTCTCAGTGGCACGGGAACGCGGCGCTGTGGCGGGTATCGTGGGCGGCGTTGTGCACCGCTTCGATGTGCGAGAAACCGGCAAAGTAGACCAGGCTGGCGCCGAGGATCGACGCGAAGATCGCGGCGGCCAGGCGTTGGCTCAGGGTGGTGGTGCTGGCGATTTTGTCCGTGTTGCTGCCGGTGCTGCTGATGATCGACATGGCGCTTCCCTCTGGAATGTCAGTGGGTGAATCGAGCGCATGAAAACCCCTGCGGGTCGGGCTCGCAGAGGTTCGAACAGCGCCCGCCCACCGCGGGTTTGTTATGTTCAGCGACGCACAAGGTGCGGGCTGTGTGTTGCGGGCCGGTCTCCGGGCTCACGAGGGGTTGGCGTCAGGCCGACCTGCAAGCGTCACCTTCCCATGCCGTACAGACACAGTGGTTTTGACGCTTCGCTCGCTTACCGTTGCGGGGGCAGCACCGGACTGACATGGCTCTGAGTAAAGCACATGATTCACCGGTTTCCCGTTTCACCCTGTGAAGGGCACCCGTAACAAGGTGTGTAGGAGAGCATGGGGGTGGGGTTTTGGTCAATTTTTGGGTGTATATCCGTTGCTGCGGGTGTGGCTGATTAGGGTTCCGCCCTTACGGCGGGTCACTTTTTCCAGACGCCGAAAAAGTAACCAAAAAGGCTTGCTCCTACGTGCGGCCCGCTCGCTGGGGCTCGGGGTTCCTTCGCTCCGGGATCGATCCGGGGGCAGCGCCTACGGTTTGCTTCGCTGCACCTCCTCTCGCTGTGTTTGGCTGCGCCAAACGGTCGCTGCGCTCCCACGCCCGGATCAACCCCTCCACTCAGCCTTCCGACGTCGCCCGTGGATCAAGATCAAGAGCAGGCGAGCTGACACTCGGCCTATTGAGTGGTGAAGAGCGTGGGTGTTCGGCTTTTGATTTGCGTTGTTGCTGCCCCTCACCCCAGCCCTCTCCCGAGGGAGAGGGAGCCGATTTTCGGGCGTTTCAAAACCTGAGTTCAACGCGGTATTGCACGTCGGCGTAGCTCTCCCAAACACCACGATCAGTCCCCTCTCCCTCCGGGAGAGGGCTAGGGTGAGGGGCTCTTGATCTGGTTTTTGATCCTGCTTTGGCTTTGGCTTTGGCTTTTGATCTTTTGCCCCTTCGGCAGGCCGAGCGAAGGTGTTCATCCGGGGGTAGGCGCGCAGCGCCGTGCGGCGAAGCCGCATTCATCGAGAGGAGGTGCAGCGAAGCAAACCGTAGGCGATGCCCCCGGATGGACACCGTAGCGAGGGAACACTGAGCCTCAGCGAAGTGCCGTACGCCGGGGCAAAGCCTTTTGGTTCCTTTTTGGCGTTTGAAAAAGGGACTCGCTGTAAGAGCGAAACCGCCGGCGGCAGCACCCGCAGCAACGGATATGCTCACATAACCAAAACCCAACCCATTGACCCATAACCACCCGATGCGTAGCCTTGCGCTTTCGAGGTTCTTCGGCCGTTGCCGAAGCTAAGAAGGGAACGCGGTCAATGCCGCGGCTGCCCCCGCAACTGTGAACGGTGATGTTCGCTGCCACGCCACTGCCAGCTCAACCCATGAGCCAGCGGGAAGGCGCAGCCAACGCCAGGCCCAATGCCTGAACACCGTCAGCCAGGAGACCTGCCTCGTCACAGATTCTCACTACAACCGGGCGGGGTGATCCGGTGGCGAACGCTTCCGGCGCGCACGCGCGTGGCCGGTTCTCGTCCCGTATGCCCGCCGCTTGCCAAAGGGCATACCGATGAAAACACTGGCCAAACTCCCCGTCACCATCGTCACCGGCTTCCTCGGCTCGGGCAAAACCACGCTGCTGCGGCACATGCTCGATAACGCCCAAGGCCGTCGTATCGCGGTGATCGTCAATGAGTTCGGCGAGCTGGGCATCGACGGTGAAATTCTCAAGCAATGCACCATCGGCTGCACCGAAGAAGAAGCCACCGGCCGCGTCTACGAACTGGCCAACGGCTGCCTGTGCTGCACCGTTCAGGAAGAATTCTTCCCGGTGATGCGTGAACTGGTCGCGCGTCGCGGTGACCTCGATCACATCCTCATCGAAACCTCGGGCCTGGCCCTGCCGAAGCCACTGGTGCAAGCGTTCCAGTGGCCGGAAATCCGCAGCGCCTGCACCGTTGACGCGGTGATCACCGTGGTCGACAGCCCGGCCGTAGCCGCTGGCACCTTCGCCGCGTTCCCGGATCAAGTCGATGCGCAGCGCAAACTCGACCCGAACCTCGATCACGAATCGCCGCTGCACGAACTGTTCGCCGACCAACTGGCCAGCGCCGACCTCGTCATCCTCAACAAGGCCGATCAGACCAGCCCGGAAGACTTGGCGCGCGTCCGCGCTGAAGTCGCCGAAGAGCTGCCACCGGCGGTGAAAATCATCGAAGCCAGCAACGGTCGTCTGCCGCTGGACGTGCTGATCGGCCTCGGCGCCGGTTCCGAAGAACACATCGACAGCCGCCACAGCCACCATGATCACCACCACGGTGAAGGCGATGACGACCACGATGACCACGATCACGACGCCTTCGATTCGATCTCCATCGAACTTCCGCAAGCTGATGAAAGCCTGCTGCTCGACGCCTTGACGCAACTGGTGGTCAAGCACGGCATCTTGCGCGTGAAGGGCTTTGCGGCCATTCCAAACAAGCCAATGCGTTTGCTGATTCAAGGCGTGGGTACGCGTTTCGACAAGCATTTCGACCGTCAGTGGGGCGCCGATGAAGCGCGCGTCACGCGTCTGGTGCTGATCGGTCAGGAACTCGACGCCGCCCAACTCGAAGCGCAACTGCGCGCTGCGCTCAGCGTTTAAACCATGCACCTGCTCAGGACTCAGCCCGGCGGATTCGTCTCGGATGACAACATTGCCGACCTTGGCCAAACCCCCGCCGAGCTGGTGATCCTGTGCAGCGGCGACTCCAGCCTGGCGCTGCTCGCCGAAGCCGCGCAGCAGTTGCCGGAAGATTATCCGAGCCTGCGTCTGGCCAATCCGATGCAGGTGCAGAATCACGCTTCGGTCGATCTGTACGTCGACGAAGTGCTGCGTCACGCCAAGGTCATTCTGATCTCGCTGCACGGCGGCATTGCCTATTGGCGTTATGGCGTCGAGCGCTTGGTCGAGCTGGCCGAACGTGGCGTGCAGGTGATTCTGGTACCGGGCGATGACCGTCCCGATCCGGAGCTCAGCGACTTGAGCACCGTCAATGCAGAAGATCGCGACCGGCTCTGGCAATTCCTGCGGCAGGGCGGTCTGGGCAATGCGCTGGATTTCTTCCGCTGTCTGGCCAGCCGTTGGCTCGCCCGCGATTACGCCTGGGAAGAACCGCAAACCCTGCCGCGCACGGCGATTTACCACCCGAACAAAACCAGCGCCGCACTGAGTGACTGGCAAGCCGAATGGCTGCCGGAAAACCCGGTGGCGGCGGTGCTGTTTTACCGCTCGCACCTGCAAGCGGCGAACACCGCGTTCATCGATGTTTTCTGCCAGCGCTTGCAGGCAGCGGGGTTGAATCCGCTGCCGATCGCGGTGGCCAGTCTGAAAGAACCCGGCTGCCTGGCGATGGTCGAGGATTGGCTGGATGAAGTCGAGGCGGGGGTGATTCTCAACACCACCGGATTCGCTCAGTCCAGCCCTGAAGCGCCGCATCTGCGGCCGTTTCGCCGCAATATTCCGGTGATCCAGGCGATCTGCGCGCAGGACAACGAGCCCGGCTGGCGTGACAGCGAGCAAGGTCTGGGGCCACGGGATCTGGCGATGCACATTGCCTTGCCGGAACTCGACGGGCGCATCATCAGTCGGCCGATCAGTTTCAAGGATCTGGCCTGGCGCAGTGAGCGCAGCCAGTCCGATGTGGTCTGCTACCGCGCGCAGCCTGAGCGCATGGATTTTGTCGCGGAACTGGCGCGGCGCTGGATTGCTCTGGCACGGGTGCCGAATGGCGAAAAACGCATTGCGCTGATTCTCGCCAATTACCCGACCCGCGACGGACGCATCGGCAACGGCGTCGGCCTCGACACGCCCGCAGCGGCGCTGAATATCCTGCGCGCGTTGCAGGCTGAGGGTTATCCGCTCACCGCTGAACTGCCGGGCAGCGGCACCGAGTTGATCCAGCAATTGCTCGGCGGCGTCAGCAACGATCTCGACACGATTGATCTGCGCCCGTGCCAGCAAAGCCTGGCGATGGACGCGTACCTGACGATGTTCAATGCGCTGCCCGAGGCCAATCGCGCCGCCGTTGTCGAACGCTGGGGCCCGCCGCAAAACGATCCGATGTGCCGCGACGGGCGGATGATGATTGCTGGTCTGCGCTTCGGCCTGACCTTCGTCGGCATTCAGCCGGCGCGCGGTTATCAGGTCGATCCGAGCGCGGTCTATCACGATCCGGATCTGGTGCCGCCGCACGGTTATCTGGCGTTTTATTTCTGGTTGCGCAACACCTACGGCGCCCACGGCGTGATTCACGTCGGCAAGCACGGCAACCTCGAATGGCTGCCGGGCAAAGGCGTTGGCCTTTCGGAAAACTGCTGGCCGGACGCATTGCTCGGGCCGCTGCCGAACATCTATCCGTTTATCGTCAATGACCCGGGCGAGGGCGCCCAGGCCAAGCGGCGCACGCAGGCGGTGATCATCGACCACCTGATGCCGCCGCTGACCCGCGCCGAAACCTATGGGCCGTTGCGCAATCTGGAGCTGCTGGCCGACGAATATTACGAAGCGCAGTTGCTCGATCCGCGTCGCGCCCGCGAGTTGCAGCGCGACATTCTGCAACTGGTGCGGGACACGCAGATCGACCGCGAACTGCAACTCGACGCCGGGATGGACAGCGACGCCGACGCGGCGATCTGGTTGCCGCGTCTCGATACCTATTTGTGTGATTTGAAGGAATCGCAGATTCGCGATGGCTTGCACATTTTTGGCGAGTCACCGAGCGGGCGATTGCGCATTGATACGTTGTTGGCGTTGTTGCGTATTCCGCGCGGAGACGGGAAGGGCGCGCAGTCGAGCCTGCTGCGCGCACTGGCCAAAGCATTCGAACTTGGTTTCGATCCGCTCGACTGTGCGTTGGCCGATCCATGGACCGGCCCGCGTCCCGCAGAGCTGCAAGAGCAAAGCGACGAAGTCTGGCGCACCGCCGGCGACACCCGCGAACGCCTCGAACTGTTTGCCACTGAACTGATTTTCCAGACGCTGCAATCCCCTTGTAGGAGTGAGCCTGCTCGCGATAGCGGAGTGTCATTCGATACAGATTTGCCTGATACACCGCCATCGCGAGCAGGCTCACTCCTACAAGGACCGCGTTGGGCTGAAGTCGGCGCAATCATCGACAATCTGCGCGAAGTCGTCGCCCCACGCCTGGACGCCTGCGGCCCCGCTGAAATGCGCGGCCTGCTCGACGCCCTCAGCGGTCGTTTCGTCCCCGCCGGCCCGAGCGGCGCGCCCAGCCGTGGTCGCCTCGACGTGCTACCGACCGGACGCAATTTCTACTCGGTCGACGTACGCAATCTGCCGACCACCACCGCATGGCGCATCGGTTTCCAGTCGGCGACGTTGATTCTCGAGCGTCACCTGCAGGACCACGGCGATCACCTGCGTCAGCTCGGATTATCGGTGTGGGGCACCGCGACCATGCGCACCGGCGGCGACGACATCGCCCAGGCCATGGCGCTGATGGGCGTGCGCCCGGTGTGGGCCACTGGCAGTCAGCGTGTCGATGATTTCGAGATTCTGCCGCTGAGCCTGCTCGACCGCCCGCGCGTTGATGTCACCCTGCGAGTCTCCGGATTCTTCCGCGATGCCTTTGCCAACCTGATCCGCCTGTTCGACGCTGCTGTGCAAGCAGTGGCGGCACTGGATGAGCCGGACGATCTCAATCCGCTGGCGGCTAAAGTGCGCGCCGAGCGTGAGTTTTTGCTGCAATCGGGTCTTGATGACGAAACGGCGCGGCGTCAGGCCGGTTGGCGGATCTTCGGGGCCAAGCCCGGTGCCTACGGTGCGGGCGTGCAGGGCGCTATCGACGGGCGTTTGTGGCAGAGCCGCGACGATCTGGCCGAGGTTTATCTGAATTGGGGCGCCTACGCTTACGGCGGTTCCGACGAAGGCACCGCCGCCCGTGAACAATTCGTGCAGCGCCTGAGTCAGGTGCAAGCGGTGTTGCAAAATCAGGACAATCGCGAGCACGACTTGCTCGATTCCAACGACTATTACCAGTTCCAGGGCGGCATGCTCGCCGCCGTGGAAACCCTGCGCGGCGAAGCGGCGGCCAGTTATCACGGCGATCACAGCCAGCCGGATCTGCCGAAGATTCGCACCTTGAAAGAAGAGCTGAACCGGGTGATTCGCTCGCGGGCGGCTAATCCGAAATGGATCGACGGGGTCAAGCGGCACGGCTATAAAGGTGCGTTTGAAATGGCGGCGACGGTTGATAACCTGTTTGCGTTCGATGCCACCACGCAGTTGATCGATGACCACCAGTACGCGTTGTTGGCGGATGCTTATTTGCTCGATCCGGCGACTCGGGAATTTGTTCGCGAGCATAATCCGCATGCGCTGCGGGATATGACCGAACGCATGCTTGAGGCGCAACAGCGGGGGATGTGGCAGGAGCCGGGGGCTTATAAAGAGGCGCTGGAAAATCTGCTGCTGGATATAGAGGAAGATATGTAGCCGCTCAAAAGCTACCCTCACCCCAGCCCTCTCCCGGAGGGAGAGGGGGCCGATCTATGTTGCTGTCAAAACTTGAGCTCGGCTCGATATATCAGGTCGGCGTAACTCGCCAGAACACCTCGGTCAGTTCCCTCTCCCTCTGGGAGAGGGCTAGGGTGAGGGCCATCCCAACTGACACACCACAATGCCAAGAACACCAATGACCACGACAGAGAAAATCCAAATGACCGACACACCACATTTCCCGCTCTCCGCCGTGGTCGGCGCCGATGACTTGAAACTCGCCCTGTGCCTCACCGCCATCGACCCGAAAATCGGCGGTGTGTTGATCGAAGGCCCGCGTGGCATGGCCAAGTCCACGCTGGCCCGTGGCCTGGCCGATCTTCTCGCCAGTGGTCAATTCGTCACCTTGCCGCTGGGCGCCACCGAAGAACGTTTGGTCGGCACCCTCGACCTCGACGCTGCCCTCAGTGAGGGGCGTGCGCAGTTTTCGCCGGGTGTGCTGGCCAAGGCTGACGGCGGTGTGCTCTACGTCGATGAAGTCAATCTGCTGCCAGATCACCTCGTCGACCTGCTGCTCGATGTCGCCGCCAGCGGCACCAACCTGATCGAGCGCGACGGTATTTCCCATCGGCATTCGGCGAACTTCGTACTGATCGGCACCATGAATCCGGAAGAGGGCGAGTTGCGTCCTCAGTTGCTCGACCGCTTCGGCTTGAACGTCGCCCTCAGTGGCCACACGGCACCGACCGAACGCGGACAGATCATTCGTCGGCGACTGGATTTCGACAGCGATCCGCAAGCGTTCTGCGCGCAGTGGGAAGCTGAGCAACAAGCCCTGCGTACTCGCTGCGAAACCGCTCGCGTTGCCTTGGTCAACATAGCGCTGGACGACGTGTCGCTGGCACAGATTACCGAGCGCTGTTTTGCCGCCGGGGTCGATGGTCTGCGTGCCGACCTGGTCTGGTTGCGCGCCGCCCGGGCTCATGCTGCATGGCGCGGGGCTGAGGTGATTGGTGAAGAAGATATCGACGCCGTGGCCGAGTTTGCCCTGCGCCATCGTCGTCGCGAGCAACCGGCATCGAGCCCTCAACAATCAGCCCAATCACCCGCCGAGGCTCAGGCTTCGCCGAGCGAAGGGCAGGGTCAGTGGGGTGACATGCCGGCGCCCGCGCTCGCCACGGGCGCTCGCCGTGAAGTGCCGAGCTGGCCAAAAAAGCCTTAGGCATTCGCCCCCGGTCCGACGCGGGGGCGAATGCCAGACCCCGCGCCGGACGACTGGACAACGGACGCCAAGGCAAGCGTCATGTCGCTCGCAGCGGTACGGTGAACTGGCCGGGCACGTTGCTCAACGGGCGTCCTCGGGGGCGTGAGGATCTGCTGTTTCAACTGCGCACGCGCTCGCCGCATGAACTATGGCTGGTCATCGTCGATGCGTCGGCCTCGACACGGCGCCATCAGGCTTTGAGCGATGCCAAAGGCCTGCTCGCGCAACTGTTCGATGACGCTTACCGCCAACGTGCGCGCCTGGCGTTGTTGACGGCCAGTGGCGCGGCGCCGAAATGGCAGGTGCAAGGGTTGAAAGCGTCGAGCGGCTTGCGCGTCTGGCTGGAGACTTTGGGTGCCGGCGGCGGCACGCCGTTAATGGCGGCACTGATGCAGGCCGAGCAATGGCTGGCGGTGCGGCGCAAGCGTTTTCCTGCGGAGCAGCAGCGGTTGCTGGTGGTGACCGATGGGCGTTTGAAACAGTGGTCGGGATTGCCGACGCTGGCGTGTCCGGGGTTGTTGATCGATATCGAGCGCGGGCCGATCCGGTTGGGCCGGGCGCGGGATCTGGCCGAGGCGTTGGGGTCAGAGTATCGACATATCGATGAACTGATTTCTCTCTGAGCTTTTCGGCGATTGTTCGAACGTCTTCGCGAGCAGGCTCGCTCCCACCCTGGAATGCGTTCAAATGTGGGAGCGAGCCTGCTCGCGAAGGCATCACCTCGGTTTTTCATTTAAACACTCAAACCCGCATCCCTGCTCTATGCTGCACCCAGCCCCAATCACAAGGAGTGAGCGATGCGCGTACTGGTCAGAAATCCCGCAGACGATTTCCGCGTCAAAGCCTACGCCGGCACGAACGGCGTGCTGCTCGCCATGGATCTGGCCGAGCCCCGGCGCAAAGGCCTGCTGGGGTTTGCCATCGAAAAGCAGCAGGGCGCCAAACCCTGGTTGTTTCTGTTTAACAGCCTGACCTTCCCCGGCAAGCCGCACACCTTTGCGCAGTTCCACGCCACACCGAGCGATACCGCCCCGCTGCAGAAATTTCGCTGGGCTGATTACGCGGTCAATCCGGGCATGACCCTTCACTATCGTGTGCACCTGGCCTACGGCTCTGCCGACGCCGTGCAGTTGGGTGAATCGCTGGAGCTGACGATCACTTCCGATGACGGTCACCCGAGCAACCAAAGCGTGATCTTCAATCGCGCCGTTGCCGCCAGTCAGGCATTCCAGCGCAAGTTTCCCGATCTCGACGCACAGATCAGCGCCAACAAAAACATGCCCATCGAAGCCTGGCCCGATGCGGCCCGTCAGTGGCTGGAAAACGGCTTGCTCGGGCGCTTGCTGGGTTTTATCGAGCGCGCCGTCGACGAGCAATGGGCGCTGGACATTGCCATCTATGAATACCAATTGCAGGCGATCATCGAGGCGGTGAACGCGGCATTCGCGCGGGGCGTAAAGGTGCGGGTGCTGTATCACGCGCGGCTGGATGACGAAGACACCACGATCAACCAAGCGAGTCTGGCGGCGCTGCCGCTCGAGAGCAAACGCGGGCGGGTGACCCATAACATCTTTCACAACAAGTTCATCGTTCTGAGTCGCGTCGATGGCAGCGGCGAGCATCAGCCTGCAGCGGTTCTGTGTGGCAGCACCAACTTCACCGCCAACGGGGTCTATCGTCAGGCCAATGTGGTGCATGTGCTGGACGACGAATCGGTTGCTGCCAGTTATCTGCAAATGTTCGAGCAGATCTGGGTGCAGCCGGATGATGTCGGTGTAACCCGCGACTGGGTCACCGAACACAACCCGATGAATGCGCAACAGCCGTTATTCGCCGGTTTTTCACCGCGTACCGGCGGGGCTGACCTGAAAGCGTTCGTTGAGATCATCAGCGCGGCAAAAAAGGACGTGCTGTTCGTCACGGCGTTTTCGCTGCCGGACGCGATTCTTAACGCGTTACTCGGCCAGCCGCACGATGACATTCTGCGTTATGGTCTGCAGAACACTGCCAGTCGCATCAGCGGATTCCACGCCGACCGCAGCGCCGAATTCGCCGCCACTGCGTTGCTCAATACCGGGCTGGAAGGCTGGCTGCGCGAGAACATGAAAGGCCAGAAAGGCAATCTGCTGGTGCACACCAAAGCGGTGGTCACTGACTTCACCACAGACACCCCGACCATCATCAGCGGCAGCCACAACCTCAGCGCTTCGGCCAGTAATGGCAATGATGAAAACTACCTGATCATTCGTGGCGACACCGATCTTGCCGACCGCTATGGTCTGGAACTGCTGCGGTTCTACGAGCATTACCGCTTTCGTTATTTCGCGAAGAAACTGGCGTTGAAGCAGGTGAGTCCATTGGCGATAGACGACAGTTGGACCAACGATTACTACCTCGAAGGGGATTTGCGCCAGCTGTCACGTCTGCGCTTTGCCGGACGTTAGCGTTTTTTGACCTATTCACCAAATCTATTCTTGGGTTGCTCGTACGAGCTGGAGCGTGTCATGGATAACAAAAGAGAGAATTCGAAAAAACTTGACGAGAGCTCGCAAAAGCGTGACGAGAATTCGAAAAGACCTGACGAGAGCTTGCAAAAGCGTGACACGAACTCGACTAGGCCCGACGAAAGTTCGACTTACCGGCACCAAACGGACCCATTAGAGGGACAGCGTTCAAGGCAGCGTATTCCGCCTGAAAATCTTTATCGAGCACTAGAAACCCTGCAACCTGTACGTGAAAAGTCCAAGACGGCATCGAATAAAACTTCCGCAGTATCAGAGGAACCTCGAAAAGATCCACCACTTCAGGTGTCCGATGAGGTGGAGGAGGTGGCGCAGGTCTTTGTCTCGGGCCAGGAAAAGCCTACCAGCCGCCCAGCCACTACCTCCATTGTAATTACTCAGAATGATGATCCTTGGGCAACTGATCTAGACGATCGCCTGGGTGCCAACGATGAAGCTAAAGCTTTTGCACGCCTTGCCGTAGCCAAGGATTTCACTCCGCCTCTAGCCATCGGATTATTTGGCAACTGGGGCAGCGGAAAGTCATTTTTCATGCGGCTGATCTATCAGCACATCGAGCGTTTGATCAAGGGAGAACCAAGCGTCCAAGCACCCGAAGCGGGTTCTAAAGCCTTCCATACGGATGTCGTACAGATTCGATTCAATGCTTGGCACTACGCAGAAACCAATCTGTGGGCGAGTCTGGTCAACCATTTGTTCATTGAACTGGATCGCTGGTACACGAAGCACAATCCTGAGGTACGCGACCCTTTGCTCGAGCATTTATCAACTTCTCGAATGTTGACGCTGGATGCGGCGAAGGAATTGGTTCGGCGCCGCCGGGACCAACGTGCGGCCGCCGAACAACTGCTCAAGGCTCGTAAAGAACTGGAAGATGCTCACGCAAAAGTTGTTTCTTCGCCCATGATCTATTTTAAAACGCTGAGCAAAATATTGGGCGCCGAAAATAAAGATGAAGAGGTTGAAACTGCAAAAAACCAGATGACGAGCGCCATGCAGTTGCTTGGGATCGACACATTGGCTGTGGACGTCAAAGACTTTCAAGAGGTATCCAATGCTCTGCGCAACGAGACCGTAAGGGCGAAATTGCTCGCCAGCGGTTACAAGTCTCAATTACTGAGTTGGAGGAGCGTGGGCGTTTTCACGGGGCTCGTGTTGGCATTGCCATGGATTGCGACAGGACTGACAGTGCTAAAAAACCAGGTTCCTTCGTTAGGCAGCCTGCATGAAGATCTGATCCTGTTGAGTGTTGCAGTGACAGCTGTCACTGCGCGCCTGCGTTACGTCTGGGGCAAAATTCGCGGCGCACTGGAGAAGCTGGAGTCGGGCAAGAAGGCACTGGATGACGTCATCAATCGTCGGCTTGCCAAGGAGCAAGGGACATTTAAGGTGGCAAGCCAAGATCTGGCGAGGATGAATGCAGCCGTCGATGAGGCCAAGGCCTTGGTGCAAGTCACCAGTGAACAGTTGGCTCACGCAACACACGATTTCTCTCAGGGAACCGGTGCGGGGCGTTTGAAGAAGTTTGTTCGCGCTCGTGCGACTGACGGTGACTATGCGCAGCACCTTGGGTTGATCGCTACAGTACGCAAGGATTTCGAAGAGCTGGCCTTCAATGTGGCTGAGGCGAGCAGTCTTCGTGAGTCGGTCGAGGCAGAGCGAGAGGCATTCGTAGCGAAGATGGAGGCGTTTCTGGAAGCCAATGGCGGGCTACTGGAGGAGAGTGACATCGAGAAGTTGCGTGCCGCTGCAACACAACCACCCGATGAAGTTCGATCGTTCAAACGTATTGCGCTATACATCGACGACCTGGATCGTTGCCCACCGGATAAGGTCGTCGAAGTACTGCAGGCTGTGCATCTGCTGCTTACTTTCCCGTTGTTTGTGGTCATGGTTGCTGTAGATGTGCGTTGGGTGCGCAAGGCATTGCTTGAGCGTTACCCGAATTTGATGACGGGTAATGAAGAGCAATCTCAGACCGCGTCTGTGTCTGATTACTTGGAGAAAATCTTCCAGATACCCTATTGGATGCGCCCAATGGACAGTGCATCGAGTGAGCAGTTTTTGAAGAGCCAACTGGAAAGAATAAAGAACGCGGAGTCGATGAACGGTGTTGTTCCGGTTCCTGATATGCCTCTCCCGGTCGAGGTCGTCAATGTTGAAGGTGTTGCGTCGGAACCGATGCGCCTCACCGAAGGCGAGACGCAAACGCTGCAAAAACTGGCGCGGTTCATGGGGGCATCGCCTCGACGTGCACTTCGATTTCTGAATGTCTATCGTTTGATCAAAGTTAGCCTCAAATCCGACGATTTAAAGGTTCTGGAGGACGGGGAGTACAACGCACTGCTCACCCTTTTGGCTATTGCAATGGCGACTCCACTCTGTTTTTCGAACTTGCTACGTTCCGTTAATGAGAGGTCAGACATCTTTGAGATGAAAGCGATCAGAACACTGACCATGGGCACGACCACCCAATATGAAAAAAATATAGCCGAATACAATCGGCTTGACGAAATATTGAAGATATACGATGACTTGGTCTTGAAGTCTCTGGGCGGAGCAAACCACCGGGTAAAAAATTACACTGGAATTATCCAGCGTTACTCGTTTGATGGCTGATGCAATAGTGTGTGAGGCTTCAGCGGCCATCAGGCAATACGGTGGCCAGTGCTGACGGGCGCGACCGAGGTACAACCGGTCGCGGATCTGCGCCCAGAGTGCCGACACTTCGGGACAAGGTTTGTGGCCCGCGGCACTCAGCGCAGGTGCTGTCCTCCCTTAACCCGTTAGGAGGAAGCAAAGCTGACGGCGTACAGATTTTGAAATGATTTGCCGCTGTAGGAAATGTTCCCAAAGCCTGTACGCTCCAAGGCCATTTTTCATTCAGGATCTACATGAACACCCTCTCGGAGCCTCCCAGTTACCGCTTCCCCTCGCGCCATGGCGCGGTCTTGATGCACTCGCAACATCCAGTTTTCCGACATCCGACTATCGTTGCTAACGCGGCTCCAGAGCTTTCGCGTTGCGCTTTGCCGTGTCCGGCAGCCTGAATTTACTGAGAGAGATCGAGACGTTTTATGGAATGGTTAGCGGATCCCACAGCCTGGTTAGGCTTGTTGACATTGATCGTGCTGGAACTGGTGCTGGGTATCGACAACCTGGTGTTCATCGCAATCCTGGCGGACAAACTGCCGCCGCATCAGCGCGACCGTGCGCGGATTATCGGCCTGTCGCTGGCGCTGATCATGCGCTTGGGCCTGTTGGCGAGTATTTCCTGGCTGGTGACCCTCACGCAGCCGTTGTTCGAGGTATTCGACAAGAGCTTCTCCGGCCGTGACCTGATCATGCTGTTCGGTGGTGTGTTCCTGCTGTTCAAGGCGACCATGGAATTGCACGAACGTCTTGAAGGTCATGTCGGTGAACGCACGACCAACAGCGCTTATGCGATGTTCTGGCCGATCGTTGCGCAGATCGTGGTACTCGACGCGGTGTTCTCGCTGGATGCGGTGATTACCGCCGTGGGCATGGTCGATGAACTGGCGGTGATGATGATTGCGGTGATCATCTCGATTGGCTTGATGATCGTTGCCAGCAAGCCGTTGACGCGCTTCGTCAACGCGCACCCGACGGTAATCATGCTGTGTCTGGGCTTCCTGATGATGATCGGTTTTGCCCTGACGGCCGAAGGTCTGGGCTTCCACATTCCGAAAGGCTATCTGTATGCCGCCATCGGCTTCTCGATTCTGATCGAGGTGTTCAACCAGATTGCCCGGGCTCGCCGCAAACGTTCGATGCAAGGCCTGCGACCGATACGCGAACGTACTGCTCACGCGGTCATGCGCTTGCTGGGCGGGCGCAAACTGGCGGCGGAAGACGTCGGCGAGGAAATCTCCGACCTGCTCGACGACGGTGACGCGCCAAGTGCCGAACTGTTCGACCGTCGCGAGCGGGTGATGATCAGCGGCGTGCTGCAACTGGCCGAGCGGCCGATTCGCGGGCTGATGACCGTGCGCGCCGATGTCGACACAATTGATCTGGCCGATGACCGCGAGGCGATTCGTACCCGCTTGATGCACTCGTCCTACTCGCGTCTGCCGTTGATTCGCAACGGTGCGGTGGATGAGCCGTTGGGCTTCGTGCACAAGAAGGAACTGCTCAAGGAGTACCTGGCCGGTACCGAGCCGAATCTGGAACATCTGGCGCGCAAGACCATCAACCTGCTCGACAGTTATTCGATCCTCAACGCACTGGAGCAGATGCGCGCTGCGTCGACGCACATTGCTTTCGTGGTTAATGAGTTCGGTGATTTTGTCGGCGTGTTGACCATGACCGACATTCTCGAATCGATTGCCGGTGAGTTGCCGGATGCCAGCGAAATCGAAGGCCCGGATGTCGTCGAGGAGCAGGGCGGGTTTATGGTCAGCGGTGCGCTCAACCTGGCGCGGGTGCGCCAACGCACCGGGTTTGGCGCCAAGCCGACCGAGGACTATCAGACCATGGCCGGGTTGGTGATGAGCCTTCTGGATCGATTGCCGGTGATCGGTGATCGTCTGGAGCTTGAAGGCTGGCACATGACGGTCAAAGCCGTGGAAGAGCGGCGGGTGACGCGGGTGTTGTTGGTGCGCGCGCCAGCGTAATCCTGGAGTTCTCTACTCACTGTGCCGGCCTCTTCGCGAGCAGGCTCGCTCCCACACTGGAACGCGTTGCAAATGTGGGAGCGAGCCTGCTAGTGAATGCTTGGGTTCAGGCACCGCAGTATTTACTGATGAAAAGTGTAGCGATCCTTCCTGTTCCCACCCAAGTGCGAGAAATATCTGACGGACAACACAGAAACGTCGTTGGAAATCACGTGGTATCGTCAAATGGATCGAAGTTAAGAGCTTCGAGGGTGCTATTTTAGGTGCTGTTAAAAGTACTTCAGGAAGCACCTTAATGGCACACATCGTTCTTTCTCACGTAGTAGCGAGTATTTCCGAATTGAAAAAAAATCCGATGGGCACTGTAGCTGCTGGAGGTGGACGCTCTGTAGCGATTCTCAACCGAAATGAACCAGCGTTTTATTGCGTACCTGCCAAAGAATACGAGGCAATGATGACGCGCCTTGATGATCTGGAGTTGATCGCGCTTTGCAAGGAGCGAGAAAACGACCCCACCATCAAGGTCTCAATAGATGACCTATGAGCTGGAATTTTCTGAAAAGGCCTGGAAAGAGTGGGAGAAGCTGGGCGCAGGTCTACGAGATCAGTTCAAGAAAAAACTAGCGGAGCGGCTGCTTAATCCACATGTACCGGCGGATCGACTCAAAGGCCTCGGTAATGCATACAAAATTAAGCTGCGGAGCGCCGGATATCGGATGGTGTATCGGGTCAAGGATGAAGTATTGGTGGTCGCGGTGATAGCCGTTGGCAAGCGAGCGCGAGGCGAAATCTATACAGAGGCTGCCAAGCGCTGAAATAGATTTCCAAAGGACGTCCGTTGCCTGACACGCTGGATTTATCCCCTGGCACCGAACAGGGATCTCCACCACACCACGATTCGCTCAAGAGTGTTTTTCGCTTCTCTAGTCTCCAGACTCATTAGCGTCAGACTGCCAAGTTGCGCGGCGGCGACGCCGATTGCTCCATCTGTCTGGAGTTTGACCGTGGCTCCGGTCGTGCCGGCTGGCGCGAGGATCCAGTCGGTTCGCACTTGCCAGTTGGGATCGTCTGTCAGCGCCAACTCAAGTTCGTCGCCAGCAGGATGTAGCGTCAATATCACGCGAGCCGTGGAGGCGGATGCAGTCTTCATTCTGGCGGACAGTGCATATTCTTCGGCTTCAGATTGGAAAATGACGTCCTGACTGATGTATCCGGGTGAAGTGATCTCGCAGTCATCCTTGTTAAATTTCACGTGCTCTGGAAGGCTCACTGACCAGTCTTTTTCGCCTTCGTAAAACTCGCCATTGCTGATCAAATTCGTCATGTCCTATCCTTCTCTGAGACTTTTTGGTTAACGCGGCGTCGGAACCTTCAGCCTGTTCAGCACTGACTCCGCAGACGCGCACGTGCAACAGTGCGCAGAGTACGAAGTGTCTGACGCAGCCAAGACAGATCATGCGTTCGCTTTCGGGGCGCAGTGGGCGCTTTGGTCTTGCCGATGTGCTCGGCAAAATCCCGTGCGAGGGTTTCTTCCGTGCCGATGCCTTTGAGTTTTTTCACCAGCCTGCCGTTCTTGTAGAACAGTACGGTGGGCGTACCGGTGACCAGCGGATGACGGGCAGTTTCGCTGGTATTGAGCATGTAGATATTGGCGCGATGCCGGTACGGCTCGGCCGTCTGGCGAAAAATCGGGCCGGCCCATTCGCAGGCGGGGCAGTGTTCGTTGGCGAAATACAGGATCACTGGGCGCCAGGTTTTCAGGGCTTTGCGGTAGGTGGCCGGCAAGGCTTCGAAAGGGGTTGTCGAGTCCATTGGAAACTCCCTTTTTCGGAATGCAGTGGTGATGCGTTCACGGAGAAAGCAAGCCGTCACGAGATGAAAGCTTGCTTTCAAGAGTATTGGCTCAGAGCAGCCTGGATAGCGTTACATCGCCGAAATAAGAGCCAAGTTCATCAAACGTACCGTCATTGCACTCTACCGTCACCGTGAACTTGAGTGTCGCGAGAGGGGCGTCGAACTCTTGGAACTTGATCGTCCAGCCTTGGTTACCTCCGACGTCAAGTTGAACCGGGTTGCCTGTCGGATGTGGTTGCACAGTGATGCGGCCCGCATAGCCATGCAGTGTTTTCATTCTTGCCGAGATCATGAATTTACCGCCGCCCTCGCTACCCAGGAGAACGTCCTGACTAATGGAGTCAGGAGGCGCGATTATGCAGTGACCAACTACGTAACTGACGTTACTCGGGGTTGTTGCTGTCCAGTGATCGCCTTGATTCGCAAAATCACCATTTTTAATCAGATTGGCCATTTCAAAAGTCCTTATTGAGATTTTAAGTTCGGTTCCTGACCCGTTCGGTCCGGACCAGTAGGCCTATCAATTCACCGGTCAACAACTGTCAACTCTGACAGGTCGAGCGGTAAATCCGATGAGCGGTCACTTGCGATCAAGCCATTTTCCAAGTCCGATTCAATGCTTTATCTGTGCATCAATCGGTCGCGCACACGCCCTTAAATGTGACATTACTTCCCAATCGGTTGCCTTCAGTAGCGAAGGTGAAATTTCTACTGGCAATAGTCGCGCGCAGATCCGCGGGCTAACTTGTTGAACCGATTAATGTTTCCGAAGGCCTGGGTTTTATTGCCAAAGCTATGGCACACTTTCTGCTGTCTATTCCGTAGTAACAAACCGTGTTCCGGTATAGCGGAATAAACACAATTCTGGAGTGCTTGCCATGCATCGCCGTCCTTCGTTGTTCAAAGCATGTGTTTTTGTTCTTGCGGCTTCGTCCGCTGTCATGGGTATGGCCCAGGCAGCCGACAGTAAGCTCGACAGTGTTCTGGCCCGTGGCAAATTGATTGTCGGCACTGGCAGCACCAATGCGCCGTGGCACTTTCAGGGCGCGGACGGCAAGTTGCAGGGTTTTGATATCGACATCGCCAGAATCGTCGCCAAGGGTCTGTTCAACGACCCGAGCAAAGTCGAGTTCGTCGTGCAGTCGTCTGATGCGCGGATTCCCAATCTGCTCACCGACAAGGTCGACATGAGCTGCCAGTTCATCACCGTTACCGCCAGCCGCGCGCAGCAAGTGGCGTTCACGCTGCCGTACTACCGCGAAGGCGTCGGCCTGCTGCTGCCGAACAACAGCAAGTACAAGGAAGTCGAAGACCTGCAAGCCGCTGGTGACAGCGTCACCGTGGCCGTGCTGCAGAACGTGTACGCGGAAGAGCTGGTGCATCAGGCCCTGCCGAAAGCCAAGGTCGATCAGTACGACAGCGTCGACCTGATGTACCAAGCCGTGAACTCCGGGCGTGCCGATGCTGCCGCCACCGACCAGTCTTCGGTCAAATACCTGATGGTGCAGAACCCTGGCCGCTATCGCAGCCCAACCTACGCGTGGAGCCCGCAAACCTACGCGTGTGCGGTTAAACGCGGCGATCAGGACTGGCTGAACTTCGTCAACACCGCATTGCATGAAGCCATGACCGGCGTTGAATTCCCGACCTACGCCGCCTCGTTCAAGCAATGGTTTGGTGTAGACCTGCCGTCGCCTGCGATCGGTTTCCCTGTCGAATTCAAATGATCCCGTGAGGGTGGGGCGACTTCACATCGCCCCGCTCAAGGTACTGCTGACCATGAACTATCAGTTGAACTTTGCCGCCGTGTGGCGCGATTTCGACACTTTGCTGGCGGGGCTCGGTCTGGGTCTTGAACTGGCGCTGGTGTCGATCGCCATCGGCTGCGTGATCGGCCTGCTGATGGCGTTTGCCTTGCTTTCCAGGCATCGCGCCTTGCGGGTGCTGGCTTCGGTGTACGTCACGGTGGTGCGTAACACGCCGATTCTGGTGTTGATTCTGTTGATCTACTTTGCCTTGCCGAGTCTCGGCATTCGGCTGGACAAGATTCCGTCGTTCATCATCACCCTGTCGCTGTATGCCGGGGCATACCTGACCGAAGTGTTCCGTGGTGGTTTGCTGAGTATTCCCAAAGGTCAGCGCGAAGCCGGGCTGGCGATCGGTCTCGGCGAGTGGCAGGTCAAGGCGTACGTCACCGTGCCGGTGATGTTGCGCAACGTCTTGCCGGCGCTGTCGAACAACTTCATCTCGCTGTTCAAGGACACCTCGCTGGCCGCCGCAATTGCAGTCCCGGAGCTGACCTATTACGCGCGCAAGATCAACGTCGAAAGCTACCGGGTGATCGAAACCTGGCTGGTGACCACGGCGTTGTATGTCGCGGCCTGTTACCTCATTGCCATGCTGCTGCGTTACCTCGAGCAGCGTCTGGCGATCCGCCGATAGGAGGCTGCGATGTACGAATCTCCCAGTTGGTTACATGAATTGTGGATTGCGCGTGAGCCGCTGTGGCAGGGCTTTTTGACCAGTGTGCAAGTGTCGGCGCTGGCGATTCTGCTCGGCACTGTGCTCGGCGTGGTCACCGGTCTGGTGCTGACCTACGGCAAATTCTGGATGCGCGCGCCGTTTCGTTTTTACGTCGACCTGATTCGCGGCACACCGGTATTTGTGCTGGTACTGGCCTGCTTCTATATGGCACCGGCGCTGGGCTGGCAGATCAGCGCGTTCCAGGCCGGCGCCTTGGGTCTGACCTTGTTTTGCGGTTCTCATGTGGCTGAGATTGTCCGTGGTGCGCTGCAAGCCTTGCCGCGCGGGCAGATGGAAGCGAGCCAGGCCATCGGCCTGACGTTCTATCAATCCCTTGGCTACGTATTGTTGCCTCAGGCGCTGCGGCAGATCCTGCCGACCTGGGTCAACTCGTCCACTGAAATCGTCAAGGCATCGACCTTGCTGTCGGTGATCGGCGTCGCCGAATTGCTCCTCAGTACCCAACAGATCATCGCCCGGAACTTCATGACTCTGGAGTTCTACCTGTTCGCCGGTTTTCTGTTCTTCGTCATCAACTACGGCATCGAATTACTCGGCCGGCACATTGAAAAGCGGGTGGCCTTGCCATGACTCAAGCTCAAGTTTCCCCACAGCCTCAGGCGTTGCTGGACATCCGTGGCCTGCATAAACAGTACGGCGCGGTCGAAGTGCTCAAGGGTGTCGATCTGAGCATGCAGCGCGGCAACGTGGTCACGCTGATCGGCTCCAGCGGTTCGGGCAAGACCACGCTGCTGCGTTGCGTGAACATGCTCGAGGAATTCCAGGGCGGGCAGATCCTGCTCGACGGTGAATCCATCGGTTACGACGAGGTCAACGGCAAGCGTGTTCGGCATGCAGAAAAAGTCATCGCCCGCCATCGTGCGATGACCGGCATGGCGTTCCAGCAATTCAACCTGTTCCCGCATCTGACCGCGTTGCAAAACGTCACCCTGGGTTTGCTCAAGGTGAAGAAAATGCACAAGGACGAAGCCGTCGTCCTCGCGGAAAAATGGCTGGAGCGCGTCGGCTTGCTGGAGCGGCGCAATCACTTTCCCGGCCAGTTGTCCGGCGGTCAGCAACAGCGCGTGGCGATTGCCCGGGCGATTGCGATGAACCCGAGTTTGATGCTGTTTGATGAGGTCACCTCGGCCCTCGATCCGGAACTGGTCGGCGAAGTGCTCAACGTGATCAAGGGCCTGGCCGAAGACGGCATGACCATGTTGCTGGTGACCCACGAGATGCGTTTTGCCTTCGAGGTCTCGGACAAAATCGTTTTCATGAATCAGGGGCGGATCGAAGAGCAGGGGCCTCCCAAGGATCTGTTCGAGCGCCCGCAATCGCCGCGTCTGGCGGAATTTCTCAAGAGCACGCGGTTTTGACTTTTCACATTTTCAATCAGGAGAAACACCCATGAGCATTACGCGTTACGGCACCGGCAGCACCGCCGCTGGCGGCCAGCCACGGCCATTTGCTCGCGCCGTTGAAGCGGATGGCTGGCTGCACGTTTCCGGCCAGGTACCGGCGGTGGATGGCGAGATCATTGTCGGCGGCATCGTCGAGCAGACCCACCAGACCATGAAGAACCTGATCGCGATTCTCGAAGAAGCCGGTTATGGCCTGGAAGACGTGGTGCGTGCTGGCGTGTGGCTGGACGATCCGCGGGACTTCAGCAGTTTCAACAAGGTTTTTGGCGAGTACTTCAAGCCTGAGCACGCACCGGCCCGCGCCTGTGTGCAGGCGAGCATGATGGTTGATTGCAAGGTCGAGATCGACTGCATTGCGTACAAGAAGAAACCCTGACCAATACGCGGATCGTTCCCACGCTCTGCGTGGGAATGCCTCTCGGAACGCTCCGCGTTCCAAGGGACGCAGAGCGTCCCGGGCTGCATTCCCACGCGGAGCATGGGAACGATCATTAGCGGTAAACTCCCGGCGACTTTGAATGGGAACCACTGAAATGACCGAAGACACCATCAAGCGCCGGGCCCGCGGTCTGGACCGGGCGTTCGATATCCTCGATTTCCTCAAGGAAGTCGGCCAGCCGCTGCGTCCGAACGACATCGCCAACGGCATCGGCAGCCCGAAATCCACCGTCTACGAACTGGTCGCTTCGTTACTCGAACGACGGATTCTGGAGCCGGTGGGCAAGGACGGTCACGTCTATCTCGGCCGGCAGTTGTACTTCCTCGGTCAGGCGCATTTGCGTCATTTCGACCTCAGTCGCGAAGCCGATCACGCCTTGCAGGAGATCGTCAGCCAGACCCATGAAACCGCGCAGATGTGCCTGCTCAACGGGCGCAAATACACGGTGGCGTTGATGAAGGAGGGCGAGCGGCACTTCCGTATTTCCTCCGACATCGGTGAAAACGCGCCGATCCCGTGGACGGCTTCCGGGCGCCTGCTGCTCGCACACCTGAGCGATCAGCAGATCATCGACCTCATCGACGAGGACGATTACATCCTGCCCGACGGCGAACGTTTGCCATTGGAGCGTTTTCTCGCCGAAATCCGTCAGGCCGGCATCGATGGATTTTTCTCCTTCGACAGCGTTGCCGACACCTTTACCCATTGCTTCGCCGCACCGGTCAAAGACTCTCAAGGCGTAGCGATTTGCACGTTGTGCATCGTCGCCCCACGGGCCGATGCGAAGAACAATTACAACGACTATCGCCGGGTGCTGATCGAGAGTGCCAACAGCCTCGCCCGGCGTATCAACGAATAACCGCGGCTGCCTGCGGCCGTGAAAAAAGTGAGGAGTTCGACCATGACGACTGCCATCAATACTGCTGTGGAAAAGGGCGACGCGGCCATTGGCGCGCACCTGACGCGTGACGTCAGCCTGCCGGCGCTGGTGCTGCACCGCGAAGCGCTGGAGCACAACATCCGCTGGATGCAGAAGTTTGTCAGCGACAGCGGCGCGGAACTCGCGCCCCACGGCAAAACCAGCATGACCCCGGCACTGTTCAAGCGTCAGCTCGACGCCGGCGCGTGGGGCATCACCCTCGCCAGCGCGACCCAGACCCAGGCTGCTTACGCCCATGGCGTGCGCCGCGTGCTGATGGCCAACCAATTGGTCGGCACGCCGAACATGGCATTGATCGCCGATCTGCTCGCCGATCCGTCGTTCGATTTCTATTGCATGGTCGATCACCCGGACAACGTTGCCGATCTCGGTGCCTACTTCGCCTCGCGTGGAGTGAAGCTCAACGTGATGATCGAATACGGCGTGGTTGGCGGACGTTGCGGTTGCCGTAGCGAGCAGGAAGTCATTGAACTGGCCAAGGCGATCAACGCGCAACCGGCGCTGGCCCTGACCGGCATTGAAGGTTACGAAGGGGTGATTCACGGCGATCACGCGGTCAGCGGGATTCGTGAGTTTGCTGCATCCCTGGTGCGTCTGGCGGTGCAGTTGCAGGACAGCGGCGCGTTCGCCATCGCCAAACCGATCATCACCGCCTCGGGTTCGGCATGGTACGACCTGATTGCCGAATCGTTCGAAACGCAGAACGCGGCGGGGCGTTTCCTCAGCGTGTTGCGCCCGGGCAGTTACGTGGCGCACGACCATGGCATCTACAAAGAGGCGCAGTGCTGCGTGCTCGACCGCCGCAGTGATCTTCACGAAGGTTTGCGTCCGGCGCTGGAAGTCTGGGCCCACGTGCAGTCGCTGCCGGAGCCGGGTTTTGCGGTGATCGCACTGGGCAAACGTGATGTCGCGTTCGATGCCGGTTTGCCGGTGCCGTTGCTGCGTTATCAGGCGGGTGTAGTGCCGGCGCTGGGCGAGGATGTCGGTGCGTGCAAGGTCACGGCGGTAATGGATCAGCACGCGTTCATGACGGTAGCGCCGGGCGTAGAGTTGCGCGTGGGTGACATCGTTTCTTTTGGTACGTCGCATCCGTGCCTGACGTTCGACAAGTGGCGTGTGGGGTTGTTGGTGGATGAAGAGTTGTCGGTGATCGAGAGCATGGAGACTTGTTTCTAGGACTCGATACCGAGTCGCGGCCATTCGCGAGCAGGCTCGCTCCCACACTTGGAATGCATTCCCCTGTGGGAGCGAGCTTGCTCGCGAAGGCGCCATTCCAGACACCATCGATCAACAGAGACAGCACAAGATGAACACCCTCAGCCCTCTGGGCCCGAACACCCCGCGTATCGCCCTGATCGGCGAATGCATGATCGAACTGCAGCAACGCGCCGACGGCAGCCTGCAGCAAAGCTTCGGTGGCGACACCCTGAACACCGCGGTGTATCTGTCGCGTGCGATGGGCGACAAGGCCCGGGTCGATTATGTCACCGCGCTGGGCGATGACAGCTTCAGCGATGCCATGTGCCGGATATGGACCAGCGAAGGCATTGGTCTGGATCTGGTGCAGCGTCTGCCGGGTCGCTTGCCGGGCCTGTATTGCATCCAGACCGATGCCAGCGGCGAGCGGCGTTTTCTCTACTGGCGCAATGAAGCGGCGGTTCGCGACTGTTTCACCACCCCGGCCGCCGAGCCGATTCTGGCGGCGCTGCCGGATTACGATGTGTTGTATTTCAGCGGTATCACCTTGGCCGTCCTCGGTGCATCGGGCCGGGAAAAACTGATCCAGACGCTGATCGAAGCGCGCCAGCGTGATGCGCGGATTGTCTTCGACAACAACTATCGGCCACGGCTTTGGGCCTCGGTAGAAGACGCGCGCGCGGCCTATCGCAGCGTGTTGCCCTACGTCGATCTGGCGTTGCTGACAGTGGATGACGAGCAGGCGCTGTTCGGTTTCGCCGATGGCGACGCGGTGTTTGCCGCTTACGCGCAATTCGGCACGCCGGAAGTGGTGCTCAAGCGTGGCGCCGAGGCGTGCCTGATTCGCTGTGATGGCGAGGCTTTTGAGGTGCCGGCGCAGAAGGTCGAGAAGGTGGTGGACACCACGGCGGCGGGGGATTCGTTCAGTGCGGCGTATCTGGCCAGTCGATTGCTGGGCGCAAGTCCGGCGGAGGCTGCCGAGGCCGGGCACTTGCTGGCCAGCCAGGTGATTCAGGTGCCGGGGGCATTGATTCCGAAACAGGCTTGAATGGCCGCTTGCTGCGCAATCGGTTCGCGAGCAGGCTCGCTTGTATGGTAGGACTTGAAGGGAGGAGGAGGGACAAGGCTCGATTCTGACTGTTGACGCAGCACAGACCGTGGGAGATTTCGCCCCTCCTCCTTTCACCCAAGCGCCGATAAAGAATGCATCTGGCTAGACCGACGATAGGAACAAGCCTGCGCCTCTGGGTGAGCCCTTCAAGTGCTCAAACCTTATCCCGGAGGAAATCCTGTGGCAATGCCAGTCGCTCTATCAAATCCGATCGTTGGCGTGGATGTCGCCAAAAATGAACTGGTGATTTATCAGGCCGATAGCGATCTGCTTGAAGCGATTCCCAACACCAAAACATCCATCAAGCAGTGGCTGAAGGCCTTGCTCGGCCCCGTGTCTATTGCCATTGAGGCAACCAACATCTACCACCTGGAATTCGCTGACTTGGCCTATGCGGCCGGTTGCACGATTTACATGGTGGGCGGCTATGAACTCAAACATTACCGCGAAGGAGTGAAGATCCGCGCCAAAACCGACGCCTTGGACGCCAAGCTGCTGGCCCGTTACCTGAAGAACGAAGCCGAGGAGTTGCGCCCCTGGACCCCGCCATCACCGCTGTACCGCCAGCTCCTGAGCCTTTTCCGCCGCCGCGCGGCTTTGGTCCAGGCAAGGGTCGGCCTGGTGCAGAGCTGGTCGAATGAGCCGCTGTTGAAGGCAGCTTTTGCTGAACAAATAAAATCCATGCAGCGGCTTGAAACGATGATCGAAAAGACGATCAACGATCAGCTCAAACAAGCCGGTTTGCTCGGCCAATTGAAGCGTTGCCTGAAAGTTGAGGGCATTGGATTTCTGACCGGAGCGCGCCTGCTCACGGCGTTTCAGCGGGGGGAATTTAGCAACGCGGATGCGTTTATCGCCTTCCTGGGCATGGATTTACGGGTATCGAAATCAGGGCAAAAGGACGGTCGCCGCAGCTTGACCAAGCGCGGAGACCCCGAGGCCCGCCGACTTTTGCACAACGCAGCGATGTCGGCTAGCCGTACGATAGCCTGGAAAGGGTTTTACGAAGCCCAAAGAGCACGGGGTTTCAGCACCACGCAGGCGTTGGTGATGCTGGCTCGCAAACTTGCTCGGGTGGTATTCGCCTTGCTGAAAGGGCAAAGCGAATATCAGACAAAAGTCAGTTGAGGGCTTCCCCTCAACCATAGAATCTCCCACAGGGGAATGCATTCCAAATGTGGGAGCGAGCCTGCTCGCGAAAGGGCCCTGAAGCCAACCCGTCAATCGCGGTAAAACACCTGCACCAGGTGATACCCGAACTTGCTCTTGATCGGCCCATGCACGGTCCGCAGTGGCTTTTTGAAGATCACCGCATCAATCGCGCCGACCATCTGCCCCGGCCGCACTTCACCCAGATCGCCGCCGCGCTTGCCGGACGGGCAGGTGGAAAATTTCTTCGCCAGCACATCGAACGCTTCACCCTTGGCGATGCGTTGTTTGAGCTGTTCGGCCTCTTCGGCGGTTTTCACCAGAATGTGGCGGGCTTGGGCTTTCATCGTGCGGTACCTGATAACGGGGTGACGGCGGGGCGCGGATTATGCCTCAAGTCACGGGGTTTGGCTGAGCATCGTGCGGATCTTGCTGGCCAGCAGCTCAATGGCAAACGGTTTGGCGACCATGTCCATGCCGTCCTCGAGGAAACCCTGGCGCTCGGCAGCTTTCTGCGCGTAACCGGTCATGAACAGCACCTTGAGGCCCGGCCGATGCTGACGGGCGATTTCCGCCAGTTGCCGGCCATTCATGCCGGGCAGGCCGACGTCGGTGACCAGCAGATCCACGCGCAGATCGGACTCAAGCAGCGGCAGGGCGGTCTTGGCATCTTCGGCTTCGTGGGCTTGATAACCCAACTCCCGGAGCAGATCGAGCACCAGCATGCGCACGGCCGGGTCATCTTCGACGACCACCACGGTTTCGCCGGTCGCCGTCGTCGGCGCTTGCTCAAGCGGCACGATCGCTGGCCGTTCCGGCTCGATGCCGTACAGACGCGGCAAGTACAACCGCACACAGGTGCCCTGGCCCGGCAAGCTGTCGAGGCTGACATGCCCGCCCGACTGCTGGGCAAAACCATAAATCATCGACAGGCCCAGCCCGGTGCCCTGGCCAATGGGCTTGGTGGTGAAGAATGGATCAAAAGCCTTGGAACGCACCGAGGGCGTCATCCCGGTGCCGTTGTCGCTGACTGCCAGCATCAGGTAATCGCCGGCCTTGACCGGTTCCAGCGTGGTGATGTCACTGCCATCGAGATACACGTTGGCGGTTTCAATCACCAGTTCGCCGCCATCAGGCATCGCATCCCGGGCATTGATGACCAGGTTGAGCAGGGCGTTTTCCAGTTGGCTGACGTCGGTGCTGACCGGCCATACATTCTCGGCCAGATGCAGTGTGAGTTCGATCGGATCGCCCTTGGTCCGGCGGATCAGGTCTTCCAGAGAATGCACCAGCTCATTGACGTTCAGGGTTTTGCGATCCAGTGATTGTCGCCGCGAAAACGCCAGCAACCGGTGGGTCAGTGCTGCCGCACGATTTGCCGAGGACACCGCCGCTTCGGTAAATCGACCAATTTCGTCGGCCCGGCCGTTGGCAATGTAGCGCTGCATCAAATCGAGACTGCCGATGATCCCGGTGAGCATGTTGTTGAAGTCGTGGGCGATACCGCCGGTGAGCTGACCGACAGCCTCCATCTTCTGCGCATGTCGCAAGGCATCTTCGGCACGCTCGCGTTCGAACATCTCGTTCTGCAAACGCTGGTTGGCCTGCGCCAGTTGTTCGGTGCGAGCGCTGACCCGTTCTTCAAGGGTTTCGTTGAGATTGCGCAAGGCTTCTTCGGTTTTCTTGCGCTCGGTCTCGTCGATCACAAAGATGTAGAAACCATTCACCGCGCCGTCCGCACCGTAACGTGGAAGGTAATTCATCAGCGCGTGGCGACTGCTGCCATCGCGGTGCGGGGTGTACAGGCTGAACGAACACGGTCTGCCGGCCAGGGCTTCGGCAATGTAAGGCAGACGCAGGAAATAGGCCTCTTCACCGATGACTTCACGAATCGTGCGGCCGTAGAGTTCCTGTGGCGTGAGTCCGTACCAGTCCAGATAGGCCGCGTTGTTCAGGCGAAAGCGCTCTTCACAGTCGACATAGCTGATCAGGATCGGCATGGCGTTGATGATCAGTTGCAGTTCAGTCTGACTCTGGCGTAACGCCTGTTCGGTGTGTTTGCGCTCGGTCAGGTCCAGCGCCGCGCCGAGGAAGCGCATGGGCCGGCCATGATGATCCTTGTAGCAGCGCCCGCGAGCGAACACCCAGCGGACCTCGCCGTCAGCCTGCAACAAGCGGTATTCCTCAGCGTATTCGGTGCCGTGGGTGATGCAGTGTTTGATGCTGCGCGCGACCATCGCGCGGTCTTCGGGATGCACGCCCTGCAAGTAATCGCTGATCGGCAATTGACCGGACAGGGCGGGGTCGACGCCATGCAGTTGGGCGAAATGCGCATCGGCGATAAAGCGATCTTCGCCGATATCCCAATCCCAGGTGCCGACGGCATCGGTCGCGGCCAGGGCCAGTTGCAGGCGTTCCTCGGTTTCGCGTTGGGCCTTGAGGCTTTCCTCGGAGCGTCGTTGCAGTTCCAGAGCAATGCGCCGGCGTTCGTTGGTTTCGATGGCAGTCACCAGAATTCCGGCGACTTGCGCGGTTTCATCACGGATCGGACTGTAAGTCAGATCCAGCCAGAAGTCGGACTCTTTGCCGTCACGTTGCAGGGTGAAGCGTCTTTCGCTGTAGGTGCGCACCTGGCCTTGCAGGACTGCTCTGTAAATGGGGTCGGTAAACTCTTGAAGTTCTGGCCAGATCTGGTGCGCAGGCTGTCCGAAAGCGTGGGGATGCTTGTGCCCGGCGAGCAGGGCGAAACCGTTGTTGTAGATCTGCGTGAGCTGCGGGCCCCACAACAACAGCATCGGCATGGGCGAGTGAATCACGATGTCCACCGCCGTGCGCAGGCTCTGCGGCCAGTTGCCGGCAGCACCCAGCGGGCCACGGCTCCAGTCGGTGCGGGCGATCAATGCCTGCGCGTCGTCGGTGTTCGGTACAGCATTCATTACATCAGTCCTGAGCGTGGTTCGGTGAGGCGACGTCTATCATTGTTGCAGTTGAGCTGCGCCAGGCGCAGGCCATTTTCTGTTCATTGAATGCTTCGCGGGTGTTTTTTGCCATGGAAATCGATGCACTGTTGTCAGTTTTGTCCAATAAAAACGGTTCGGATCTGTTCCTGTCCACGGGCGCACCGCCCAGCGCGCGGGTCGACGGCGTGCTCACGGCATTGAGCGAGCAGCCTTTCAAGATCGGTGAAACCGCCGCCATCGCCGCCTCCCTGATGGACGCCGAGCAACGACGGGAGTTCGACCGGGATCTGGAAATGAACCTGGCAATTTCGCGAACGGGCATCGGCCGCTTTCGCGTGAACATCTTCAAACAGCGCAACGATGTATCGATCGTTATCCGCAACGTCAAACTCGACATCCCGCGCTTCGCTGACCTGAAACTGCCGCCGGTACTGCTCGACACCGTCATGTTCAAGCAAGGGCTGATCCTGTTTGTCGGCGCCACCGATTCGGGTAAGTCGACTTCGCTGGCGGCATTGATCGACCACCGCAACCGCCACAGCACCGGGCACATCATCACCATCGAAGATCCGATCGAGTACATCCATCGGCACCAGCGTTCAATCATCAATCAACGTGAAGTCGGGGTCGATACGCGCAGTTTTCATGCGGCGTTGAAGAACACTTTGCGCCAGGCGCCGGATGTAGTGCTGATCGGTGAAATCCGTGATCGCGAAACCATGGAACATGCATTGGCGTTTGCCGATACCGGACATCTGGTGCTATCGACGTTGCATGCCACTAACGCCAATCAGGCGCTGGATCGAATTATCAATATGTTCCCGGAAGAGCGGCGACCGCAGTTATTGCAGACGCTGGGCAATAACCTGAAAGCATTTATCTCGCAACGATTGGTGCGCACTGTCGATGGCCAACGACGGGCTGCTGTCGAGGTGCTGTTGGGCACGCCAACCATCGCTGATCTGATCCGACGCGGTCAGTTCGATGAACTCAAACCGATCATGGAGAAATCCCCCGAACTGGGTATGCAGACATTTGATGCAGCGTTGTTTTCGTTGGTTGCCGAAGGTGCAATCAGTGCGCAGGAGGCTTTGAAAAATGCAGACTCGATCAATAATCTTAAATTACGAATCAAACTGGCTGGAGATGAAAGTAGTAATAATGGTTCGCCGTCAGGGGAGTGGGGACTAATGGATTGATGTTTAATTGATTGCTTTGAATATCCGTCAGGAAATAGTGCCTCATATTTTTGAAGTGGAAGGGGTGTGTCAAAAACAGTAGAACGTCATCGAGCTGAAGTTGTCGGCTGGTTAACTTGATGAGGTTCTAAGTATGAATGATAAAACCAGAGGTAAAACATTCTGGTCTTCGGCTGTCGCTCTTTCCGAGTGGAAATACAGGGCTGAAGCAGATGCAGTAGAGCGCCAATTGGTCCTGGCTCAACTGGAACAAGCGTTAAGCCAATACACGGATGATCAAAAGATCAATTGGTATACACACGAAGTGGCGTTGCAGGCGGGATCTTCGTTGTATGAAATTTATAATCCCGGCAGGCTTATGCTCAGCGAACTGCTTGAGACCGGTCCGGTCGTCGGTGCACTTGCCCGGGAAGATGCGCGCGACCATGACGGACTTGTACGAGTTACACCTGACGGCAAGATGGAAGTCCGAGCAGACAGGGGGTGGGTGGATCTGGTAGCAGCGCGTCACTTTGAAAAAAGTGTTCCGATACAATCTGCATTGACGTTGATTTCGGATATAGCAGCGGTCGTCGGCGGCTACGTTTGGCCTGATATCGATTTGACGCTCGATCAATGGTTTCGATTCCATGACATAAGTTTGCCCGAGAACAACGTGAAGGTCAGAGAGCTGATCGCCTTGTTCAAGTTTGATCCGCAAGTGAAAGAGCCTTCAAACTATTGGGAGCACTTTCAAACAGAGGGCCAGACATCGATTGCATTGTCCGGGGAGCAGTTTTTCGCCATTCGTAATGCGACTGCCAAGTTGATGAGTGGGAAAAAGCTCCTGACAGCCCTCTACAATGTTACCGGCCGCGCCGCTGTCACCCATGAAAGTGCGGCTCAATTGGTTGTCGAATTCGTCAATCATCCAGTTACCCGGAATCTCGCAAAAGAGTATCTGAAAGAGCTGGGTTGGTTTGGCGTAAACAAGGGGCAGGAAGTCGCTGATGACATCCTCGGCCAATTGCTGATGACGGCAATATTGCTTGATCTGGATCCGTCAGTTGGTCATGACATACAGCGCAATCACGTCGCTGGACTTGATCTGTATGCGCCGAAAAATGTTGACTGTCACCCGTCGGTCATACGAGAGGAGCTAACGACTGTTCTGCGAACCAGAAAATGGGTTGATAGTGGTTTGGAACCGCTGGTAGCTCACCTGCTGTTGGCACGTAATGCCCCAGAGTTTCTGGTCAGGGAGATTCCATCGTCGATCACCCTCGGCTCGATTGGCTGGATCAATTTTTGTCGTGCCGTCATGCTCGTCGAGACTGTAAAAACCGGTGCGACGCGAGTCATGACGTATGCCCAGATAATGGCTTATGGCGAACTGCAACCGGTCAGTGAGTCGCAGAAGCACAAGCGTGACCTGGCCATGATCGACCCTATCGTCGATTGGGCGCTGATCAACCAGATTGTGACAACGGCGGAACTCGAGCAGGCCGAAGAAACCAGCACCCGGCGTGCAATTGACGCATTCGAGCAACACTCGGAAAAGTTCGCTCAAATCGCCAAGGTATTTTCGACACCGTTACCCGACAGAGCGAAGATTGCCCGTGCGGCTTTGAAAATTGCCGCACCGGGTTGTGACACCTTGGACGCAAAAGCACTGTCCGAGCGAGGCGGGCAGCAGGTCATGTCCATGGTCGACCTGCATCAATCGGGCGACTTGGTCACTGGTCAGTGGGACAGGCGTACGGTGCGTCTGGTTACTAACGGTGTCCCCAAGCCGGCCATCAACTACAACCCGTCCGGTGTCAGCCTCTACAAACGTTATCCGGGTTTATTGAAACTTGCATCCTGTGACGAGGAGATGGATCGGCAGTTGGCCGTGCATTTCAATGATTTGAACAGCGCCATGTTATCTACCGTGAAACTGGCTTTGGCGCAGATGCCAGAGGCGGATCTGCGCGTCTTCATGAATGCCGATATTCACTTCCTCACGGTACGCGAGTCCGCCGTTTATTATAAATCGCGTCGGGCGAGCGGCCCCCTGACTGTCAAAGTGACACAAGAAACACGACAAAGCAGAGATGCCGCCACAGGACGTTTTGGCATCGTGATGTATGCGTCTTGCGAGAATGCGGACCTCTGCTATGAACTGTTTACGTCGCGCGCAGAAACTCGAAAAAATGACGCCTTGGCTGCTTTCATCAAACGAGAGCAGAAACTGCAACAACGCTCGAGAATGAGTGCGAGCGGGGATGTAACGTTTCCACTGAGTATTACCGCGACGCAAAGCCTCCCGCTCGACGTAAAGCGCTATACCCATGCCACTGCCGAAGACTCTTCGGTTACCAGCAGCATGGCCATCATCGATAATTTTGGCATGCTGAAAGGATCGCAGACACCTTCGACGCCACCATCCGGGTTCTATCGGAAATTCAACGATCCGAATATCGAACGTATCGCCGAGTTTCTCGTCAAGAATCGACCCTACCTGAATAAAAATGAGCTGAGAGAAATAGTCCGAATACCGACCCCGCTCGAGCTCTCCAGGGAAGAGGGTGATCGACTGCTGACGTATTTCATCGACTTGCTGGTGCCTTTCAAAAAATGCATCGAGGATATTGCCTCGGGTGAACATGACAAGGTGGTGGATGGGATCTACGGATGTTTGATGGACGGTATCGGTCTGGTCGGAACGGTGGCGGGAGCCAGTTCCAAAGTGTTGAGCATTTCGGCCAAGGCTATTTCAACGACATCCAAAGCTGCGCGGTTTACCCGGTTGGCATTCACCTCGGCCATTGGCCTTTTCAATCCGCTGGATGGTGTGCCGTCTGGCATCCAGGCGGGCGCTAAACTGGTGCGCAAGGGCTTGTTGCGCTTTAACAAAAACAGCCATGAACTCGTCGCTATAGCGAACAGCCAGTTGCACAGACTCAGTGGCCGCCGGCAATCCTATGATCTGATCAGTGCTTCCGAGAGTGCACATCGGGGAGTGGGGCACTGGCAACCACGTGGCAGCACCGGCAACCTCGTTACGGTTCTGGCCGCACGCAGTGGCAACAAATGGTATGCCTTGAACCGTCGTGGCAATCTGTGGGGGAAACCACTGACAGGCTTCACCTATCAAGCGCCTCTACAGTTGCCGTACTCACTCAAGACACTGCCGGCAAGTTACACGCGCAACTTCATCGAAAAAAGCCTGCCCCGTGCTCGGGCGAAGATCGACAACGCCATCGAAGCCATCAGCCGACATGAATTCAAGCGAGATGGCGATCTGCTAATGAAGGCACTGTTCGGTAACACCTCGCAGACGGCTACTAATCGGCTGGTTAATTATTTGCGGTTGATTCGCTTTGACTTTGCTGGTTTCTCGATGAGCAATACGCTGCTCAATGCGTTCAAGCATAACGAGACAATCGCCTCTTTTGACGTGAACAACTACAAGCGCTGGAAAAGCGCTAGCTCCAGCGACGCGGCTGATATCGCGTTTGTCGAGATTTACACTCAAAACCTGAACAAGCATTTCGTCAATCTAGGCTTCAACCATGATGTGGTGGCAGACGACCTGATTCATGAACTGTTCCACGGTAGTGCGCAGACCGCGGATGTTGGCTACGCCACCGATACCGAGCATCAAAGCAACACCGGGCAGCGGCTGGATGTGGCGCAACTTCTGAATCTTGCGTCCGGCAACCTGGCTGTGGCGGACTCGATCGCGAGTTACCATGCGGTGTCCGAAGCTTTTGAAAATGCTGACTCTCTAGCAGTTGCCACCTCGTTACTGAGTCAAATGGCTACGGACAAAGCTACATTCGACCACAACATGACGATCATCCGCGATGCACTCGACCGTAGTGGCGGTAGAGCGATTGTTCAGCCGGTTGTCATTACGCTGAACAAACCCCTCTGACGACCAGCGCTGCCAGCAACGTTTATTGTCAGAGCGTCAGCGCGCGATTCAAGTATCAAGCTCCGGCCGATCCCGAAACTGCTCCAGCGCTTCGGGATTGGCCAGCGCATCGGTGTTTTTCACCGGTCGGCCGTGCACCACTTCCCGCACGGCCAGCTCCACAACCTTGCCACTGATGGTGCGCGGAATGTCCGTCACCGCAACGATCTTCGCCGGTACATGCCTTGGAGTGGTATTGGCGCGGATCACCTGCCGGATTCGTTGTTCCAGCGCCTCGTCGAGTGTCAGCCCTTCACGCAACCTGACAAACAGCACAACCCGCACATCGTTCTGCCACTGCTGACCGATGGCGACGCTGTCCAGTACTTCAGCGACTTTCTCGACCTGACGATAAATCTCCGCGGTGCCGATGCGCACGCCGCCGGGATTGAGCACGGCGTCCGAGCGCCCATGGATCAGCATCCCGCCATAAGGCCGTTGTTCAGCGTAATCGCCCTGTGCCCAGACACCGGGAAACAGGCTGAAATACGATTGGCGCAGTTTTGCGCCGTCCGGGTCATTCCACAGACCGATCGGCATCGCCGGGAAGTGCCGGGTGCAGACCAGTTCGCCTTTTTCGCCCACGACCGGCTGGCCGGCGTCATTCCAGACTTCAACCGCCATGCCCAGGCTTTTGCCCATGTTCTCGCCGCGACGCACGGGCGACAGCGGGTTGCCATTGACGAAGCACGAAACGATGTCGGTGCCGCCAGACATCGAAGCCAGACACACATCAGGTTTGAAGTCGCGATAGACGAAGTCATAGCTTTGCGGCGACAGCGCCGAGCCGGTGCACAGCAGCGTTTTCAGGCTTCCCAGATCATGGCTTTCGCGGGGTTTGGTGCCGCTGCTTTCCAGGGTGGCGAGGAACTTGGGGCTGGTGCCGAACACGCTGATGCGTTCATCGTCGATCAAGTCGAGCAAACGCTGGTTGTCCGGGTAAAACGGCGAACCGTCATACAGCACCACGGCGCTGCCGACCGCGAGCGCGGAGACCAGCCAGTTCCACATCATCCAGCCGCACGTCGTGTAGTAAAACAGTCGATCGCCAGGACCCAGATCGCAATGCAGGCCGTGTTCCTTGACGTGTTGCAGAAGCACGCCGCCGGTGCTGTGGATGATGCATTTCGGCACGCCAGTGGTGCCGCTGGAATACAACACGTACAGCGGATGATTGAACGGCACCGCGACAAAATCCGCTTCGCCACCCGCTTGATAGAAGTCATCCCACAAGGTCACTTCGGCGCGAGTCCGGTAAGTCTCGATGCGGGCGTGCGGGTGAGCGTAAGGCACGATGATCAACTGCCTTAACGTTGGCAGTTGTTCGAGTATTTCGTTGATTTTGTCGCTCTGGTCGATCGCCTTGCCGGCATAGCGATAACCGGCGCAGGTGATCAGTACCTTCGGTTCGATCTGACCGAAGCGGTCGATTACGCCGTGGGTGCCGAAGTCCGGCGAAGAGCACGACCAGATCGCGCCAACGCTGGTGGTGGCGAGCATTGCGACCAGCGTCTGCCAGGTATTGGGCATGCAAGCTGCGACGCGATCGCCGAGGCCAACCCCGGCGGCCTGCAAGCTCGCCTGAAACCCGGCGACATGCTCGGCCAGTTCAGCCCAGGACAATTGCTCACGCTGGCCATTTTCCGCCACGCTGACCACGGCCACAGAATCGTCGCGACGACGCAGCAAATGTTCGGCGAAGTTCAGCGTAGCGCCGGGAAACCACTCGGCATCCGGCATTTGCGCGCCTTCACGCAGCACGGCATCCGGTTGTGTGTGGAAGCGGATATCGAAGAAATCGACGATCGCCTGCCAGAACTCGGCGCGCTGCTCGACGCTCCATTGGTGCAGGGCCGGGTAGTCGTCGAGTTTCAGGTTGTGGCGTTGATTGGCCGCACGACGGAAAGTGTCCATGCGCGACTTGGCGATACGGTTGGCATCGGGCTGCCAGAGGATGTCGGACATTGGTTGCCTCTTGTTATCGGATTACAAAAATTCCCTTGTAGGCCTTCGCCTGCTCGCGATAGCGGTGTGTCAGTTAACTGTTACGGGTCTGACACACCGCTATCGCGAGCAGGCGAAGGCCTACAGGGACGCAGCATTACTGCGCCAACCACCCACCATCAATATTCCACGCCGCTCCACGCACTTGGCTACCCGCCTCGCTGCACAGGAACAGCACCAGTTCGCCCAGATGCTGCGGTGTCACGAACTCGAGTGACGGCTGCTTCTCTGCCAGCAGATCATGCTGCGCCTGCTGCGGATCGACACCTTTGGCCGCACGGTCGTCGATCTGCTTCTGCACCAGCGGCGTCAGCACCCAGCCCGGACAAATCGCGTTGCAGGTGACGTTGCTGGTCGCGGTTTCCAGGCCGACTACTTTGGTCAAACCGATCACCCCATGCTTGGCGGCGACGTAAGCGGCTTTGCCGGTCGAGCCCACCTGACCATGCACGGAGGCGATATTGATGATTCGTCCCCAGCCTTTGGTGCGCATCCCCGGCAGGCTCAGGCGCGTGCTGTGAAACACCGAAGACAGGTTGATGGCAATGATCGAATCCCAGCGCTCGATCGGGAACTCCTCGACGGCGGCGACATGCTGGATGCCGGCGTTGTTGACCAGAATGTCGACACCGCCGAACTCGCGCTCGGCGTAATGGATCATCTCGGCGATCTGCGCCGGGTCACTGACATCCGCCGGATGATGGCCAACCTTGCCGCCAAACCGGGCGACTTCAGCGATGACTTTCGACGCATCGCCGAAACCGTTGAGAATCAGGTTCGCGCCTGCCTTGGCCAGGCTCAGTGCGATGCCCAGACCGATGCCGCTGGTGGAGCCGGTAACCAATGCAGTCTTGCCGGAAAGAGTGGTCATGAATACCTCACACAATGCCAGTGGCGTAGAAAGTGCCGATCACTACGAAAACCGCCAGGGTCTTGATCAGCGTAATACAGAAAATGTCTTTATAGGCTTCGCGGTGGGTCAGACCCGTCACCGCAAGCAAGGTGATGACCGCGCCGTTGTGCGGCAGGGTGTCCATACCGCCGCTGGCCATCGCGGCGACGCGGTGCAGCACTTCCAGCGGAATGTTCGCGGCATGAGCGGCGGCAATGAACTGCTCGGACATCGCCGCCAGCGCAATGCTCATGCCGCCCGACGCCGAGCCGGTGATACCGGCCAGCAGCGTCACGGTGATGGCTTCGTTGACCAGCGGATTGGGGATCTGCTTGAGCCAGTCAGCCAGTACCAGAAAGCCCGGCAGCGAAGCGATCACTGCGCCGAAGCCGTATTCCGACGCGGTGTTCATTGCCGCCAGCAACGCACCGCTGACCGCGCTTTTGCTGCCCTCGGCGAGCTTGCTGCGAATCGCCTGAAAACCGAACGCCAACACCATCAGAATGCCAACCAGCAAAGCCGCTTGCACCGCCCAGATCGCCGTCAGTTTGGCGATTTCGGTGGTGACCGGTGTGGCCATGCCCGGCAGCGCAAGGCTGTGAGTCTTGCCATACCACTGCGGAATCCACTGGGTGAACAGCAGGTTCATGATGCCCACTGCCAGTAGCGGCGACAGGGCAATCCATGGGTTCGGCAGCTTCAGGTCTTCGGCGGTTTCCGGTTCGTTGCGCAGTTCAGTGCCGTAGCCTTCACCGGCACGCTGCGCTTTGTTGCGTTGACGCTGGAGAAACAGCATGCCGGCGCAGAACACGAAAATCGTACCGATCACGCCCAGCCACGGCGCCGCCCAAGCGGTGGTGTTGAAGAACGTGCTGGGGATGATGTTCTGGATCTGCGGGGTGCCGGGCAGGGCGTCCATGGTGAACGAGAACGCGCCAAGGGCGATGGTTGCCGGGATCAGCCGTTTGGGGATATTGCTCTGGCGAAACATCTCGGCGGCAAACGGGTACACCGCAAACACCACCACGAACAGCGACACGCCGCCATAAGTGAGCAGGGCGCAGACCAGCACGATCACCAGCATTGCCTGTTTGGTGCCGAGCAGCCGAATGGCGGCGGCAACGATCGAGCGGGAGAATCCCGACAGTTCGATCAATTTGCCGAATACGGCACCGAGCAGGAACACAGGAAAATACAGTTTGATGAACCCGACCATTTTTTCCATGAACACCCCGGTGAAGGCAGGGGCGACGGCGGAGGGGTCGGTAAGCAGCACCGCGCCAAGGGCGGCAATCGGCGCGAAGAGGATAACGCTGTAGCCACGGTAGGCGGCGAGCATCAGCAGCGCGAGGGCCGCCAAGGCAATGATCACACTCATGGTGTGTCTCTCCAGAATTGTTATTTTTGTGGGTGGAACGGGTGTGGGAGAGGCGTTAGCGAGATCTGTGCCAGATATGTAAGTTGCTGAAATATATGGAATTTACTGGTTGTAGATAAAGGTTTTCAACGGTTTTGTCTCGTTTTAGAGACTACGTTAAACCGAAAAGATCGCAGCCTTCGGCAGTTCCTACAGTGCGAACGCGAATTTCCCCTGTAGGAGCTGCCGAAGGCTGCGATCGTTTGATCTTCAAACAATCCATCTACAGAAAGAGATCATTGTCTCTATTTAGAGACTCAGGCAATCCCCAACGCCACCATTTTCTTGTACAGCGTCGAACGTCCCAGCCCCAGTCGAGCCGCAGCTTCCGGCACTTTCCCCTGACATTGCGCAAGAGCTGCCTGAATCAATTGCCGATCAAATCGCTCCCGCGCCTGCGCGTAAGTCTCGGTCGTCAACGCTTCAGCCATCGGCGCCAGCGCACGTTCAACCGGCGTCAATGTACCAATCGCCGCACGAATATCCTGCTCGGTCAGCATCAAGTCATCACTGAGCAACGCCGCCCGTTCCAGCACATTACGCAGTTCGCGAATGTTCCCCGGCCACGCGTGCTGTCCGAGCAACGCCAGCGCATCCCGGTGCAGTTCATGCTGGCTGCGCAGCTCTTCAAGAATCGCTTCGCTGAGCGCCGGCAGATCATCAAGACGCTCACGCAATGGCGGCACCTGGATCGGCAACACATTGAGGCGGTAGTACAAATCGGCACGGAATTCACCGCGTTTGATCGCCGCTTGCAGATCGGTCGAAGTCGCGGCGATCACGCGAACGTCGCTCTGAATCACCTCGTTGGAACCGACCGGTTCGAATTCCTTTTCCTGCAGCACACGCAGCAGCTTGCTCTGCAAGGGCAGCGGCATGTCACCGATCTCGTCGAGAAACAGCGTGCCGCCCTGGGCGATCTGCAGCTTGCCGGTGCGGCCCTTGCGGTCGGCGCCGGTGAACGCACCGGGTGCCGTGCCGAAAAATTCCGCCTCCAGCAGTGCCTCGGGAATCGCCGCGCTGTTGATGCTGACGAACGCTTTGTGCGCCCGTGGCGAGGCGCTGTGAATGGCCTGGGCCAGCAACTCTTTGCCGGTGCCGGTCTCGCCGAGCAGCAACACCGGCGATTCGGCGCTGGCACTGCGTCGGGCACGGCGCTTGACTTCGAGGCTGGCGGCGCTGGTGCCGATGAAATGGGCGAAGTTGTATTTGGTCTGCCGGGCGCGCAGCAGAGAACGGGTCGAGGCCAATTCTTCCTGCATGCTCAAGTAGCGTTTGAGCATCGGCGACAGCGTGCGCAATTCGTCGAACAGGGCAAACCCGATCGCGCCGATCACCGTGCCGGCGTCATCGTGGATCGGCAGGCGCATCACCACCAATGGCTCTTTCGGCGTGTCCTGCATGTCCAGAAGGATGGGGCGACCGGTGCGCACGACTTCGCGCAACAGACTGCCGGGGATCACGCTTTCACAGGGCTTGCCGATTGCGCCTGCCGCCGATTCAAGACCAAAACGCCGGGCGTAGCGCTCGTTCATCCAGACGATGTTGGCATCGCGGTCGACAATCACCGTGCCTTCGCTGGACTGCTCGATGATCTCGAACAACGAACGGATCGCCAGGCTGCGAACCCGTTGGTAGTCCTTGAGGCTTTCGGTGGTGTTCATGGCGGCTGATCCTGATTGTGTATGGCCTGTGCCGGCCCCTTCGCGAGCAGGCTCGCTCCCACAGTAGATTGGGTCGTTCCCAAATTTTGTGTCCGGCGTGAACCTTGTGGGAGCGAGCCTGCTCGCGAAAGCCTCGACCCGGTTTCAAGCCGAACACATATGACGCCTACCCCGGATGCGCCGCCGCCAACAGCTCTTTGGTGTACGGATGCTGCGGCGCGTCGAACACATCATGACTGGCGCCACGCTCGACCACTTTGCCGTCCTTGATCACGATCATGTCGTGGGCCAGCGCGCGTACCACTGCCAGATCATGGCTGATGAACAGATAGGTCAAACCGTGTTTTTCCTGAAGCTGACGGAGCAAGGCGACCACTTGTTTTTGCACCGTACGATCCAGCGCTGACGTCGGCTCATCAAGCAGGATCAGCGCCGGTTTCAACACCAGCGCCCGCGCGATGGCAATGCGCTGGCGCTGACCACCGGAGAACTCGTGGGGGTAGCGATGGCGACTATCCGGGTCCAGGCCGACTTCTTTAAGCACGCGGATCACTTGTTCATCGCACTCATCGGCAGTCGACTCGCAGTGCACTTCCAGGCCTTCGCTAATGATCTGCGCCACTGACATGCGCGGGCTGAGGCTGCCGAACGGATCTTGAAACACCACCTGCATCTGTCGGCGCCATGGGCGCATCTGTTTCTGATTGAGGCCGTCGAGCGCTTCACCCTGAAAGCGGATACTGCCTTCGGAGTCGAGCAGACGCAGGATCGCCTGACCCAGCGTCGACTTGCCGGAACCGGACTCGCCGACGATGCCCAACGTCTTGCCACGCTGGATGCTCAGGCTGATGCCATCCACCGCCCGCAGGTATTGCTTGCGCTGGAACAGGCTGCCGCCGACGACAAACTCAACCTTCAGATCATTGACCTCCAGCACGTTTTCGCGTTCATCCCGGGGCAGGGCTTCGCCTTCGGGTTCGGCGTTGAGCAGCACGCAGCTGTAAGGATGTTTCGGCTCGGTAAACAGGGTTTCGCAGGGCGCCTGTTCGACGATTTCCCCGGCCTTCATCACGCACACGCGCTGAGCAATGCTGCGCACCAGATTGAGATCATGGCTGATCAGTAGCAGCGACATGCCCAGGCGTTGTTGCAGGGATTTGAGCAGCAGCAGGATCTTGCGCTGCACGGTCACATCGAGCGCCGTGGTCGGTTCGTCGGCGATCAACAGCTCGGGTTCGCAGGCCAGGGCCATGGCGATCATCACCCGTTGCCGTTGCCCGCCAGAGAGTTGATGCGGGTAAGCCTTGAGGCGTTCCTTGGGTTTCTGGATGCCCACCAGACCGAGCAGTTCGAGGATGCGCGCCTGCGCCGCTTTGCCGCCGAGGCCACGATGCAACAGCAGGGTTTCGCCAATCTGTTTTTCGATGGTGTGCAGCGGATTGAGCGAGGTCATCGGCTCCTGAAAGATCATGGCGATGCGGTTGCCGCGCAATTCGCGCAAGACCTTGGGATCCGCACCGATCAGCTCCTGTCCGCGATAGCGAATGCTGCCAGTGGTTTGCGCTTCGCTTTCCGGCAGCAATTGCAGAATCGAATGAGCGGTTACCGATTTGCCCGAGCCCGATTCGCCCACCAACGCCAGACACTCGCCGGGGCGAATGTCCAGGCACAGGTTGCGCACCACGCTCTGGCCATGGAAGGCAACGTTGAGGTTACGGATTTCAATCAGGTTGTCAGTCATGGCCACGCTTCAGGATCGAGGGTCGAACGCGTCTCGCAACGCTTCGCCGATAAACACCAATAAGGAAAGGATCAGCGCCAGGGTGAAAAACGCCGTCAACCCAAGCCAAGGTGCTTGCAGGTTCTGTTTGCCCTGACCGATCAACTCACCCAGCGAAGCACTGCCGGCAGGCATGCCGAAACCGAGAAAATCCAGCGCGGTGAGGGTGGAAATCGCCCCGGTCAGAATGAACGGCAAGTAGCTCAGTGTCGCGTTCATGGCGTTGGGCAGAATATGCCGGAAAATCACCTTGCGGTCGCTCAGGCCCAGCGCACGGGCGGCTTTGACGTACTCCAGGTTGCGTCCGCGCAGGAACTCGGCGCGCACCACATCCACCAGTGCCAGCCATGAAAACAGCGCCATGATCCCCAGCAGCCACCAGAAATTCGGTTCGACAAAACCGGAGAGGATGATCAGCAGGTACAACACCGGCAGCCCTGACCAGACCTCCAGCAAACGTTGCCCGAGCAGATCGACCCAGCCACCGTAGTAGCCCTGCAATGCCCCGGCGGCGATGCCTATCAGGGCGCTGACAAAGGTCAGCATCAAGGCAAACAGAATCGACACCCGCGCGCCGAATATGACCCGTGCCAGCACATCCCGCGACTGGTCGTCAGTGCCCAGCCAATTGACTGACGTCGGCGGGCTCGGCGCCGGTTTGGTGAGGTCGTAGTTCGGCGTGTCGTCACTGAACGGGATCGGCGGGAACAGCAGCCAGCCACCGTCCTTGCGAATCAGGTTCTGCACGTAATCGCTGCGATAATCAGCCTGGAACGGCAGTTGTCCGCCGAACTCCTGCTCGGTGTAGCGCTTGAACACCGGGAAGTACCATTGGCCTTGATAGTTGACGACCAGAGGCTTGTCATTGGCGATCAACTCGCCCCCCAGTGTCAGCACAAACAGGCCGATGAACAGCCACAGCGACCACCAGCCACGACGGTTTTTCTTGAAGCGCTCGAAGCGCCGACGGCCCAGAGGCGAGAGCTTGAGCATCAGGCGTTCCTCGCGGCGAAGTCGATACGCGGATCGACCAGCGTGTAACACAGGTCGCCGACCAGTTTTATCAGCAGGCCGAAGAGGGTGAAGATGAACAGCGAACCGAACACCACCGGGTAGTCCCGCGAAACCGCAGCTTCGTAGCTCATGCGCCCGAGACCGTCGAGGGAGAAGATCACTTCGATCAGCAACGAACCGGCGAAGAACACACTGATGAACGCCTGCGGGATACCGGACACCACCAGCAGCATCGCATTGCGGAACACATGGCCGTACAGCACACGGCGTTCGCTCAGGCCTTTGGCGCGGGCGGTTACCACGTACTGGCGAGTGATTTCATTGAGAAACGAGTTTTTCGTCAGGATCGTCAGTGTGGCGAAACCACCAATCACCAGCGCCGTCACCGGTAGCACCAGGTGCCAGAAATAGTCGGCGATTTTGCCGAGAGTCGACAGCGATTCGAAGTTGTCCGACACCAGGCCACGCACCGGAAACCAGTTCAGCGACGTGCCGCCGGCAAACACCACGATCAGGAACATCGCAAACAGAAACGCTGGCATCGCGTAACCGATGATGATCGCCGTGCTGCTCCAGATATCGAAATGACTGCCATGATGCACGGCCTTGCGGATCCCCAGCGGGATCGACACCAGATAGGTGATCAGCGTCGCCCACAACCCGAGGGAAATGGTCACCGGCATTTTTTCCAGGATCAGATCGGTGACCGTCGCGCCACGGAAAAAGCTCTTGCCGAAATCCAGTTGCGCGTAGTTCTTCAACATCAGCCACAAGCGTTCGTGGGCCGGTTTGTCGAAGCCGTACTGTTTTTCGATGTCCTTGATCAGTTGCGGATCGAGGCCGCGACTGGCACGTGACGTGCCGCTCATGGTTTCGCTGGCGCCGCCACCGACACTCGCGCCGCCGATCCCTTGCAGGTGGGCGATGGCCTGCTCTACCGGGCCGCCGGGCGCGGCCTGAATGATCACGAAATTGACCAGCAGAATGATCACCAGCGTCGGGATGATCAGCAGCAGGCGCCGCAGTATGTAACCCCACATCAGTGCGGTCCTCCGGGTCTGCCACGGGCAATTTTTTCGGCGGTCATCTGCTGATTGGTCAATGGTGTGCTGCTTATTTCCCACCAGCTCTCGATGGCTTCGTCATTGCTGGCTTGCACCGACGGTATGCCGAAACGGTTCCACCAGACGGTCGATGTGCCGGGTGGATAGTAGTTGGGAATCCAGTAGTAATTCCATTGCAGCACCCGATCCAGAGCATGGGCGTAATGCAGCATGTCGGACTGGGTTGAGGCGCGAATCAGGCCGTTGATCAGCGTATCCACCGCCGGGTTTTTCAACACCATGTAATTGTTCGCGCCCGGGTCGTTGGCCGACGCGGAAGCAAAGTAATTGAGCAACTCGCCTCCCGGCGAAGTGCTGACCGGGTAGCCCGTGACGATCATGTCGTAGTCGCGGCTCATCAGGCGATTGACGTATTGCGAGGAGTCGATGCGGCGAATGTTCAGGTCGATGCCGATCTGTTTCAACGTACGCTTGTACGGCAGCAGCAAGCGATCCATGCCGTTCTGGCTGACCAGAAAGGTGAAGGTCAGCGGCTCGCCTTGCGCATTCACCAGTTGATCGCCATCCGGTTTCCAGCCAGCCTGTTCGAGCAACTCGAGGGCTTGCAATTGTTTGTCGCGGATCAGGCCGCTGCCGTCGGTTTTCGGGGCTTCAAAGACTTTGCTGAAGACTTCGTCGGGAACCTGGCCGCGCAGCGGTTCGAGGATTTTCAGTTCCTGTGCATCGGGCAATTCGCTGGCCGCCAGTTGCGTGTTGGAAAAGTAGCTCTGCTGGCGGATATACATACCGCGCATCATCTGCCGGTTGCTCCACTCGAAGTCCCAAAGCATGGCCAGGGCCTGGCGCACACGGCGATCGGCGAATACAGGTTTTTGCAGGTTGAACACAAACCCCTGGGCCGATTGCGGCGCCTCGGTGGCCAGATGAGCTTTTTGCAGGCGCCCGTCGCTCAGTGCGGGACTGTCGTAGCCGATCGAGTAGCCGGTGGCCGAGAACTCGCGGTTGTAGTCATAGGCACCACCGCGCAGCACTTGCCGAGCGACGTCGGTATCACCGAAGTACTCGATGCTGAAATGATCGAAATTGTAGAGGCCGCGACTGACCGGCAAGTCTTTGCCCCACCAGTCGGCGTTGCGCTCAAAGGTGATGCTGCGCCCCGAATCGACTTTGCCGACTCGATAGGGGCCGCTGCCCAGTGGCGGTTCATAGCCACCACCCCCGGCGAAATCGCGGCTCTTCCACCAATGCTCGGGAAATACCGGAAGGGTTGCGACGTCCTGGGGCAGGGTGCGGTTTTCATTGCTTTTGAAGTCGAACCGCACGGTCAACGGGCCTTCCACTTCGACGCCTTTGACGTCAGCAAACTGGGTGCGATAACGCAGGCTGCCCTGAGTCATCAATAAATCGTAGGTGTAGCGTACGTCTTCGGCGGTAATCGGCTTGCCATCGGCAAAGCGTGCCTTGGGATTGATGAAGAACCGCAGCGACAGACCATCGTCCGAGCGCTCCATCTTCTGTGCAACCAGGCCATAGACGGTGTAAGGCTCGTCCAGCGAGCGCTGGGCCAGTGGCGAATAAAGCAAGCCATCGATCTGAGTAACGCCGATGCCTTTGTCTATATAAGGAAGGACATGGTCGAAGTGGCCAATCTCGATGGCCGAGCGGCGCATCGTTCCGCCCTTGGGGGCTTGCAGGTTGGTGTAGTCGAAGTGGCTGAAACCGGCAGGGTACTTGGCAGGTTCGCCGTAAACGGTCAGCGCGTGTTGCGGTGCAGCGCTCACGCCAGCGGCACCCGTCAGCAGGGTGAGGGCGGTGAGCATCAATGTGGGGAAAACCAGTCGCATTGTCAGCCTTGGAACCGGGAAATCGATAAGCGCAAGTTGTACGCGAGAGGCGCGTGAGCCGCCAGCCGTATGTGTAACTGAAACGCAACGGCCCACCAGAAGGCGGGCCGTTGGTAAACAATCAGGCGACGGATCAGTCCTGACGGCTGGTGACTTCCAGCAGGTGATAACCGAACTGAGTCTTCACCGGACCTTGCACAACGTTGATTGGCGCGCTGAAGACCACGGTGTCGAATTCCTTGACCATCTGGCCAGGACCGAACGAGCCCAGGTCGCCGCCCTGACGGCTGGACGGGCAGGTGGAGTTGGCTTTGGCGACTTCGGCGAAATCAGCGCCGCCTTCGATCTGGGCCTTGAGTTCGTTGCACTTGTCTTCGCTGGAAACCAGGATGTGGCGGGCAGTGGCTTTAGCCATGGGGAAACTCTCCAATCTATTTCAGTAAAGTGTGGAGCCTACCGGATTCAGTGGGCGAATTCTCGGCAAAGTTCCGTTCGATTGTCCGTGGCTTTGATCAGAGATTCGCGGCGCACAGACGTTCGGCATGTTCAACGTACAGTCCAATCGGATCGGGCACAGCCGTGACGGGACTGGCTGTGCGGCGCAGGCTGCCCAGATGGTCAAGCGGATAGTCGGAGCGGATCACCTGTCCCAAGTGAGAGCTGAAACGGCCGACGAAGCCATCGTTCTGCTGCGTCTCGGTCATGAAATATTGCGACAGTGCATGGCAAATGTGCTGGGCGGGATCGAGTGTCGACGGGCTGTTTGCCGGCAGGACGCCGCTCCACGAGTAATAACGCACATCGTTGACCTGCTCCGGGCCGTGTCCGCCCCAGGTCTTGGGCAGGCCCTGCGGAAATTTGTCGTTGAAATCGCCCACTCCTTCGGTCGTCAGCGCATTGAGCGCCGCCAGCGCGTTCTGCGGCAACGTCATGCTGCCGCTGAGCAACTAAAGGAAGTTGGCAAACAGCGTCGCGACGTTCTGTGCGACAGCCTCCGGCAGGCGCCCGGGTACCAATGCCTTGCGCAGAAAATCAGCCAGTTCCGAACCGTGGTTCGGCCCGCTGACGGAAGTCACCGAGGCTACGGCGTGTGGTGCAAGCGCAGCAGCGTATCGAGCCGCCAATGCTCCCTGACTGTGTCCGATGAGATTGACTTTGTCGGCACCTGTGCCACGCAGCACACGATCAATCTGTGCAAGCAGTTGCTCACCCCTTGTTTCGTTTTTGTGGGTGGCAGAAAGGTGTGGAACAAACACTCGGCTGCCGGCTGTTTTCAAGGCGTCCTTTACATCATGGAACAGCTCGAAATGACCGATGCGCTCGAATCCGAACAGGCCGTGTACCAACAGGATGGGATAGCGAGTTGAAGCATTCCGTTGCATGTTCTTACCTTTTTCACAGAAGTTCATCGGGGAATCCGGAGGCCACTCTAAAACACTCATCTCGTTGAAGAAGTAGGAAGAGACTTCTCTTGGCCGATGAATCTGGAATAAGAGTTGTACGAATTTTCAGATACTTATGAAATCCGAATCGGAACTTGCAGCCATCTATCGCTGGGTTGATCGCGTTTTTGTGCAGTTTGCCTACCGAGTTCGATGCCTTTGCCGAGTGCCTGCGGCGGAGCCGGCTGACATCGGAAATGTGAGGGGTAGCGTTCAATGTTGGTTGTCGACGCCGCCCACGAAGCGGCGTTTTTTCCAAGGAATGGAGGCACTAATGAACACGCACGAAGTCGAGTTTTGCTACCGGATGCGCCACCACGTCAGTCCTTGTGTGGCGAGCGAGTTGCTGCCAGCGGTCACCATCGATTCTCTGGAGGGAACGGTGCTGGATCCTTCGCTGGGCAAGGTCGTTGTCCGAATCGCTCCTTATCCAGGCATGGCTTGCGGCGATCAGTTGCTGTTGAGTTGGGAGGGCCTCGATATAGAGGGCTTTGCTTATCAGCATGAGATGGTCCGCCATGTCAGCGCAGCCCAGGTCGGCAGGGATGTGATTTTCGTCATCAAAGGCCTGCATATCGCGGCGCTGGATGGCGGTTCGCTGCAGATCCACTGGAAGTTGCGCAGTGCTGGAGCCGAGCCTGCGCTGTCTTCGCCTGTGCAATTGTCTGTCGGAGATGCACGGTCGCAGTTGCTCGCACCGATTGTCGAGGGGCTGATCGGCGGGACGCTGGATCCGGCGCGAGTGCCCGAAGGCACGCTTGTCGTGCTCCAGCCTTATGCTCGAATGGCGGCGGGGGATCGGATTACGTTGCAGTGGGGCGCAGATGCATTGCCGGCAACGTTCAGCGATTGCTTGAAGGTCGAAGCCTTTGCAGTCGCGGAGGTGTTGTCATTTTGGGTGGACGGGGCGCATATCGCTGAGCATCTTGGTGGCGAGGTGATGGTGCGCTATCGCGTCGAACAGGTCGATGGAACGGTTCGCGAATCCGAAGCTGCAAGGATTCTGGTCACCCCGTTTCTGCGTGGTGAGCTGGACGCTCCTGATGTGCTTGAGGCTGAAGATGGCGTGCTGTTGAAAGAGGATTCGATCGATGGCGTCACCATCGTGATGGGTAATGCTCAGACGCAGGAAGGCGAGTTGGTTTACCTCAAGTGCGACGGGGATCTTTTCAATCACCGGGATGACCGCGAAATCACTCGTGAGTCGGCGGGAAAACCACTGATCTTTATCGTGCCGCACCGATTCTGGCGTGAGCACCATGGCACGACTGTGCGTGTGTCTTACACCGTTGAGCGTCTGGACGATGTCAGTCAGGAGTCAGCGGTGACGCGGGTGCGAGTGGAGGTTTAGCGGCAGCGTCGCCAGCCCTCCGGATTGCAAACAATCAGGAGGGCAGGCCTGGCAATCAGCCTTAGGCGTGTGCAGCAAGACGCTGCGCGGCGTCAAGGAGCAAGTGTTCCGTTGCGCTGAAACCGAGGCAGCCATCAGTAATCGAAACCCCGTAACGCAGGGATTCGCTCAGCGGTTGGCAACCTTCGAACAGGTGAGACTCAATCATCATGCCGATCAGAGCACGATCACCTTGCAAGCGTTGCTCAAGCACTTCGTTGAATACGGCAGGCTGACGCAATGGGTCCTTGCCGCTGTTGGCGTGGCTGCAATCGACCATGATCCGGCTCGGAATTTTCAGTCGGTTCAGGTCGGCATGGATTTTTGCCACGCTGTCGCGATCATGGTTCGGCCCTTTATGGCCCCCGCGTAGCACCAGATGGGTGTCGGGGTTGCCTGGCGTTTGGATGACGGCCGGATGCCCTTGGCTGTCGACGCCGAAATGCCGGTGCGGATGGGCGGCCGAACGCATGGCGTCAACGGCAATGGCGGCGCCGCCGTCGGTGCCATTCTTGAAACCGACCGGCATGCTCAGTCCACTGGCCATCTCCCGGTGGATCTGCGATTCAGTGGTGCGGGCGCCAATTGCGACCCAGCTCAACAGGTCATCGAAGTATCCGGCCGCCATGGGTTGCAGCAACTCGGTGGCCACCGGCAAGCCGAGGCGGATCATTTCCAGCATCAGCTCGCGCGACAGCGTCAGGCCGCCAGCCATGTCGTCACTGCCATCAAGATGCGGGTCGTAGGCCAGGCCTTTCCAGCCGACCGTGGTACGCGGTTTCTCGACGTAGGCGCGCATCACCAACAGCATTTCGCCGCTGACGTCTTCAGCCAGTCGAGCGAGCTTGCCGGCGTACTCAAGTGCAGATTGTGGATCGTGGATAGAACAAGGGCCAACGATGACCAGCAGTCGCGGGTCCTGGCCATTGAGAATGGCGCGAATCGCCTGACGATGGGCGGCGACTTGCAGGTTCAGGGCATTGCTCAGAGGCAATTGCTGTTTGAGTTGCAACGAGCTGGGCAGACGCAGGGTCAATGCTTCGTTGGCAGAGTTCAAAGTGGACAGCGGCAGAGCAGAAACGGACGAGTTCATATTTGGTCTTCCTGGGCTGGCGGCGGGTTCTTCCCGCTCGCTCGGCCCTACTGGGGTGTTCGACAGTTGGCCGTATTGGCTACGTGTATGTGCTTGCCACCTGTAGGTGACCGATCGGAGGCGGCAGGCTGTCCCGAGCGGAAGCTGGTAAATCGCCAGGCGCTGGAGCTGTCGTAACGGTAATAAGTGGCGTAGTTCATGTCGTGAATCCTCAAAATGTCTGGTGTGTTGCGGAAAAAGTCTGGGGCTGAAAAAACAAAACCCCCGGTCGGGAGGCCGACCGGGGGTTGAGAATTCTCTGGTAGGCGACCCGTTTTCATGGGCGCCGTTTGGGTATCAGGCGCGCCAGTGGCTAAACCAATACCCAAAATAAAAGCTGACCGGAGCGCAAACGTCATTTACCCGGGCAGCCGCAACCGAGCGCAAGGCGCTGGCGGTACGAAGCTGTGAAAGGGCGTTGAACATGGTCTGTCTCCGATGAATGGGCCGAGCTTACTAGAGGCCGATATGCCTCAGCAATCAGAAATTGCTATCGCATAATCAACAAAACGCCTATTGCTCGATTCACGCAAGAGTTGTGACACTCTGCGCTTCGCTTGATTGCCAAGGATGAACCGTGTCGACATTGACCATTGCCGCAGCCCAGAGCATTTCCATTGCCGGTGACCTCTCCGGGAATATTGCCCGACATCGTCGCTTCCTTGAGGCAGCAGCAGAGCAGGGTGTCGAGTTGCTGGTTTTTCCCGAGCTGTCGCTGACTGGCTACGAAGGAGAAACGGCCGCAGCGTTGGCGATCGAACCGCAAGATGCCGTGCTGCAACCGCTTAGGGATCTGGCCCGAAAGCTTGGGGTGACTGCCGTCGTCGGCATGCCAGTTCGGCTGGAGGACAGTGATTCGGTGCGCATTGGTGCTCTGGTCCTGGGGGCTGATGGTTCGCTCGGCGTTTACAGCAAGCAGCATTTGCACGCGGGCGAGGAATTGGTTTTTGCACCCGGTCTCGGCGGTCCGACATTGAACATCGGCGGCGAAGTGGTCGCGCTGGCAGTGTGCGCCGATTTCTCACATGCCAGCCATGCCGCGACGGCCGCAGACCAGGGCGCAGGCTTGTACGCGGCCGGCGTGTTGATCAGCGAAAAAGGTTACGCGGCCGACACAGCAATACTTCAGGGCTACGCCCGGCAACACGCAATGGCTGTGTTGATGGCCAATCACGGAGGGCTGACGGGTGGTTGGCAATCCGCTGGGCGCAGTGGCATCTGGTCTGAAGACGGTTCACTGATCGTCGCAGCTGCGGGGGCGGGCGACCTTTTGGTCGTGGCTCAGTGTAACGATGGTGTGTGGCAGGGACGGGTTGTCCCTGTGGTTGGCACGCCATGACATTTCAGCTTCGAGAGGCAGTGCCAGAGGATCTGGCGTTTGCCCGCGATCTCACCTGTCAGAACATGTTGCGCTATTACATTCGCCATGACCTGTTATGGCAGGACGAAGCGTTTGACGTGGCATGGTCAGGGCGGCAGAACTGGCTGGTAGTGCAGGGCGGGCTGACGGTGGGCTTTCTCAGTCTCAGCCGGGATATGCGCGCACTGTACATTCGTGAATTGCAGATTGCTGAAGCGTTTCAGGGGCGAGGTGCGGGTTCCTGGGCGATTGATCAGGTTATCGACATGGCCCGCAAAGAAAGGCGCCCGGCTTTGCGACTGACCGTATTCGAAAACAATCCGGCAAGAAACTTGTATGAAAGAAAAGGACTACAGGTTCAGGGTGCGGACGAGTGTTTTCTGCGAATGCAGCTTGATATCAGTACACGTGTGCTCTGAAAGCCACGGCCGGCAAGCCCTCAATGATGAATTGAAACTTTTTAAATGACGCATTCTGCTAGGTCTGCGTGGCACTTTTTGCTAAGGTGTCCGGCATTCCAATATGACCATATCGCGAGGTGTCTGCTTGATTAGGGTGCTAGTGGTCGATGACCATGATCTCGTTCGTACAGGCATTACACGTATGCTGGCCGATATCGATGGCTTGCAGGTGGTTGGCCAGGCCGAATCCGGGGAAGAGTCCCTGATCAAGGCCCGAGAGTTGAAGCCCGATGTGGTGCTGATGGACGTCAAGATGCCTGGCATCGGCGGCCTGGAAGCCACGCGCAAACTGTTGCGCAGCCATCCGGATATCAAGGTTGTCGCGGTTACGGTGTGTGAAGAGGATCCTTTCCCGACACGCTTGCTACAGGCAGGGGCTGCGGGTTATCTGACCAAGGGTGCCGGATTGCCGGAAATGGTCCAGGCCATTCGCCTGGTGTTTGCCGGTCAACGCTATATCAGTCCGCAGATCGCCCAGCAATTGGCTATCAAGTCCTTCCAGCCGTCCAACGATTCTCCCTTCGATGCGTTGTCCGAGCGGGAAATTCAAATCGCCTTGATGATTGTCGGCTGTCAGAAGGTACAGATCATTTCCGACAAGTTGTGTCTGTCGCCGAAAACCGTGAACACCTATCGCTACCGTATTTTCGAGAAGCTTTCGATCAGCAGCGACGTCGAGTTGACACTGTTGGCGGTTCGTCACGGCATGGTTGATGCCAGCCTCTGACCATGACTGAAACATTCGATTCCGGCGCGTTTCTGTCGACAGTCAGCGGGCGCCCTGGCGTCTATCGCATGTTCGACAGCGATGCGCGCCTGTTGTACGTGGGCAAGGCCAAGAACCTCAAAAAGCGTTTGGCCAGCTACTTTCGCAAAACCGGTCTGGCGCCTAAAACTGCTGCCTTGGTCGGGCGCATTGCGCAGGTCGAAACGACCATCACCGCCAACGAAACCGAAGCGCTGCTGCTTGAGCAAACCCTGATCAAGGAATGGCGGCCGCCGTACAACATCCTGTTGCGCGACGACAAATCCTACCCCTATGTGTTTCTGTCCGATGGCCAGTTCCCGCGTCTGAGCATTCATCGCGGAGCGAAAAAAGCCAAAGGCAAATATTTCGGTCCCTATCCAAGCGCTGGCGCCATCCGCGAGAGCCTGAGTCTGCTGCAAAAGACTTTCTTCGTTCGCCAGTGTGAAGACAGCTACTACAAAAACCGTACCCGGCCATGCCTGCAGTATCAGATCAAGCGTTGCAAAGCACCTTGTGTTGGCTTGGTCGAGCCTGAGGTTTATGCCGAAGACGTGCGCCACTCGGTCATGTTCCTTGAGGGTCGCAGTCACGCGTTGACCAATGAGCTGTCGACGGCGATGGAAGAGGCGGCGATCAATCTGGAGTTCGAACGAGCCGCCGAGTTGCGGGATCAGATCGCACTGCTACGTCGAGTCCAGGATCAGCAAAGCATGGAAGGCGGCACGGGGGATATCGATGTCATCGCGGCATTCGTCAACCCGGGCGGCGCCTGCGTGCATTTGATCAGTGTGCGTGGCGGACGCGTGTTGGGCAGCAAGAATTTCTTCCCGCAAGTCGGGATCGAAGAGGACGTATCGGAAGTCATGGCCGCGTTTCTTGGCCAGTATTTCATCAGCAGCCCTGAGCGCGATTTGCCCAGCGAACTGATCGTCAATGTGGTGCACGAGGATTTCCCGACGCTGATCGAAGCGATCCATGAGTTGCGGGGCCGCGAGTTGGCCATCAGTCATCGGGTGCGCGGCACGCGTGCGCGCTGGCAGCAACTGGCTGTAACCAACGCCGAGCAGGCATTGGGCGCACGTCTGGCCAACCGTCAACACACCGCAGCGCGGTTTGAGGCGCTGGCCGAAGTATTGAACCTGGATGAACCGCCGCAACGTCTGGAATGCTACGACATCAGTCATTCCAGCGGTGAAGCGACGGTTGCGTCCTGCGTGGTGTTTGGCCCTGAAGGTGCGATCAAGTCGGACTACCGCCGTTACAACATCGAAGGTGTCACGGCCGGTGACGATTATGCCGCCATGCATCAGGCCCTGACGCGACGCTTCAGCAAACTCAAGGAAGGCGAGGGCAAGTTGCCAGACATCTTGCTGGTGGACGGTGGCAAGGGCCAACTGTCGATGGCCCGGGATGTTCTGAACGAGTTGGCTGTGCCCGACCTGATCCTGCTGGGCGTTGCCAAGGGCGCCACGCGCAAGGCCGGCTTCGAAACGTTGTATCTAAATGATGCGGCGCATGAGTTCACATTGCGTGGCGACTCGCCGGCGCTGCACCTTATTCAGCAGATTCGCGATGAGGCTCACCGCTTCGCTATCACAGGACATCGCGCACGCCGTGGCAAAACCCGCCGTACATCAACACTGGAAGGCGTTGCGGGTGTTGGGCCGACCCGACGTCGCGACTTGTTGAAACATTTTGGTGGATTGCAGGAGCTGTCTCGTGCAAGCATCGAAGAGATCGCCAAAGCCCCGGGGATCAGTAAAAAGCTCGCAGAGTCGATTTATGCGAACCTGCATAGCGAGTAGAATGCCCCTTCACCTCGTAGCCAGTTGTGCCGATGAATATCCCTAATCTGATTACCGTTCTACGCGTCCTGCTTATCCCGATCTTCATTTTGCTGTTCTATCTGCCTTATCAGTGGAGTTACATGGCGTCCGCTTCGGTGTTTGCCTTTGCCGCAGCGACTGACTGGCTGGATGGTTATCTGGCCCGCCGTCTGGAGCAAAGCACTCCGTTCGGAGCGTTTCTCGATCCGGTCGCTGACAAACTCATGGTCGCAGTGGCGCTGGTGCTTCTGGTCCAGGAACATGGCAATCTCTGGCTCACCTTGCCAGCGGCTGTCATCATCGGTCGCGAGATTGTAGTGTCGGCCTTGCGTGAGTGGATGGCCGAACTCGGCGCCCGCGCCCACGTAGCCGTTTCCAATCTCGGCAAATGGAAAACCGCAGCGCAGATGCTCGCGCTGGTGATTCTGCTGGCCAACCCGAAGGACTTCAGTTTCTGGGTAATCTTGGGTTATGCCTTGCTGATGGTCTCCGCCGGCCTGACGTTGTGGTCGATGGTGCAGTACCTTCGCGCTGCCTGGCCGCACCTGAAGACGGATGTTGAAAAGAAATAAAACTTTTTTGAATCAAGGGGTTGACGGAGCTTCTTAATTCTATAGAATGCGCATCACCAAGCGGGAATAGCTCAGTTGGTAGAGCACGACCTTGCCAAGGTCGGGGTCGCGAGTTCGAGTCTCGTTTCCCGCTCCAAGTTTAAAACGCATTTGTTGTTGTGCTACTGATAACAAATGTTTTGAGGCCGAGTAGCAAAATGGTTATGCAGTGGATTGCAAATCCACCTACGCCGGTTCGATTCCGACCTCGGCCTCCACTATAAACAAGCTCCGTAGATCCATGATTTACGGAGCTTTTTTATTTGCACTGCGCTGCAAGATTTAGTCTTGAAAAACGGGCATTGCGAACTTGCTTCACCGGGAAGTGATGTATATATTTCCCGCTCTGCTGTTCAAGGTTGGATCCTTCAAGGATTGCTGCTTTGCAGCGGAAGACTGCAGCACCGCGCTACCGCCCGAATGGCGAAACTGGTAGACGCATGGGACTTAAAATCCCCCGCTCGTAAGGGCGTGCCGGTTCGATTCCGGCTTCGGGCACCATCTTGAATCAAGGGTTTGCGGGCGAAAGCTGATGCAAACCCTTGTTTGTTTCCGGTCCGCTATTTTGATGTTGGTCCGCATTCCCTGGTCTGCATGACATCCTTACCTAATGACAGGTCGCGATATTGAGCGGTCGCGACTGGTCTACAGTTGTCCCAAGTGTCAGTTACTGGGGGGCAATGAATGTTCAGCCGTTATCCCGAGCAGAAGCAGAGTCGCAAGGTACTCTGTTCACTGGGTGCCGCAATCCTCGCATTGGGAGTATTTCTGATTGCAATCGAGGGCGTGGGTGGAGTTCTTTTCACTGTCATGGGCGGCGGCTTGATGTTGGCGTGTTTCACCGGTGAACGAACATTCGCAAGGATACTTCGCCTGCTGAGTTGGTTTTGAGTGGAGGAGGATTCCCCGTTCCTGGTCAGGCTGCCGTAGGGGACTGCTCTCCACCATTTGCCGGCCAGCGCTCCGACCATCAGGAGAGAGCCAAGTGTTCAGTTCGACCCTTGCTGGGGTGCCAAAAATATAAAAGGCCTGCATGAGTTTTCTCATGCAGGCCTTTTTTGTGCCTTATGCAGTGCTAGACAAATGCCTGGCCGCTAAAGCCGCGAGGCAGGCGCTGAAGACCGGCCATTGCTGTCAGGCGATCGATCCATTCTGCGCGCCAGTCTGTTGCACTGTGCGTGGTTTTGCCTTGACGAGACATTCGGCGGGCCGCGTTGCGCTGATCCTTTCGTGCCTGCTTGTAGGCATCGGTATTGCGGCAGCTGCGGCACTTCACGCGGTTGAGCTCACGGCTTGCCGAAAGCTGTTTGCCTTTGTGCCCACAGGCCAGATGCCCGTCGACGTTGAAATGGATAACCATAAACCGTCTCCTGTGTGACGTGTATTGATTTTGACAACTCACGGACCACACCGTTCGGCGCTGGGGCGCAGGCAAAAAAACACCCGCATGCGGGCGGGTGTGAGGGTGTTTTGCAAAGGAGTGATTTCACTGTAGACGCGCAGATGTGATCGTTATGTGAAAACGCAATCGCGGGGGAGAATAAACATTTCGGGCAGGCAAATACGCGGTGACCTGTGTGTCACCGCTTGTGAGGCAAATTCCTGAGACCTTGGCGAAGTCGCTGTCATCTGAACCGAGGCAATGGCCGATCTACAGGTTTTAGCGCCGACAGCGTATTGCGAATCAGCGGAGCATCCTTCTCGATATCGTTGAGCCGGTCACGGATGCGCAGGGCGGTCGGGTGTCCGCCTTGGTGGTCGACCCAGTCGGCAATCTCTTTGCAGGCGGCCGCGAGGCGCGCTTGCCGGGCGTCGAGCAGGGTGAGGAGGGTGGTGATGGACTCTTTTTCGGACATGGAACACCTCCGTTCTATGAAACCTGAGCTGCAGCAAAAAGCCCGCGTGTTGCGAGCCTTCTGCCGTGGGGTGCTGCTCCTTCAGCTGGTTTCAGTATAGACCCGCTTCTGATCGGCATCAGACTGAAGACTGGCGGGCCGGTGATAGGGTACTGGCTGCGTTGAGGCGTTTGCATTCACGTCGTGCGTCCTCTTCCGCGTCGTAGCCATCGCCGATGAAGCCGCTAGTACGCGTGTCGCAGATGCGAAACCAGCTTTGCGCTTCGGCTGGATCATGCTGGCTGTCACCGGCGCGTCGACCGTGAATGATGATCTTGTTGCAACGCTTCACGACGAAAATGTCTTCCATGGCGTCACCGCAGCTGATTCGTGTCAGATCAACTATAGAAGCCCTCGGCGATCGTGCAAAAAATACCCAGCTCAGCTCGTCGGTTGCCAGCGCCAGCCTTCGCGGTGCCAAGTCAAATGATGGCTCGGGTTTAACGCGCGCAGAAACGCCTGATCGTGGGAAACCGCAACAATCGCCCCGGGAAATGTCTGCAAGGCGAGTTCGAAAGCTTGCACCGACGGCAGATCCAGATGGTTGGTGGGCTCATCCAGCAGCAGCAATTGTGCGGGTGTCTGGCGCCACAGCGCCAAGGCGAGGGCAGCTTTCAAGCGTTCGCCCCCACTGAGCGAGGCGCATGGCCGCGTGGCGCGCTGTGCGTCCAGTTGTAATTGCGCGAGGTAACTGCGCAACGTGCCTTCGCTCAGGGGCGTTTGCTGGGCCTGTAATTGATCGACAATGGAAGTGTGGTCATCCAGCAGTTTCAGCTGTTGATCGAGGAAGGCAAAAGGCACATGCGTGATGCACTCGCCACTTGATGGCGTCCATTCACCCGCCAGCAATTTCAACAGCGTCGATTTGCCACAACCGTTGTGACCGCTGACTGCGATGCGCAGCGGTCCCTGAATGGTGAGGTCAAGCCGGGTGGAGGGCGCATCTGCCGGCAACCATGGCAGACACGCGTCGATCAGTGTGCACACTCGACGATTGTCGGGAACCGCACTGCCCGGCAGATTGATCAGCACGCCGTCGTCCGGCAATACGTTTTCGTACGCCTTACGCACGCGCTCATCCAGATCGGATTTGCGTGCCTGATGGCCGACCTTTACGTAGCCCATGATGTCTCGCGCGGCCGCTTTCAGCGCAGCCCGTTCGAAGCCAGAGACGTTAGCGGTTTGTGCGTTGCGACGGCTGCCGGCTGCATGGCGCTGAATGGTGTCGTGCTCGCGTTGCAGTCGCGTACGTTCGCGCTGACGTTCGATGCGGGCCTGATCGAGTTGTGCCTGCGCTGCTTGTTGATGTATTCGGCGTTGCTCGGTGAACTCCGAAAATCTGCCGCTGAAAACTGTAGCCCCCAGCGGCGTCAGTTCGACGATTCGCTGCATCTGCTCCAGCAATTGCCGGTCATGACTGACGACGATCAGTCCGCCACGCCAGCGGTCGAGCGAGCTCATCAGCCACTGTCGACCGGCAGTGTCGAGGTGATTGGTGGGTTCGTCGAGGACGAGCAATTGCGCCTGACTCAGCAGCGCACCGATCAAGGCAATCTTGGCTTGCTGGCCGCCGCTGAGATGTTCGGTCAGATCCGTCGCGGTGATATCGGTCAGCCCAGCCTCATCAAACATTTGACGCAAGCGTTCTGCCAGGTCCCAGCGTTCGTCGATAAGGTCGAAATCTTTGGCTGTTGCACGACCCTGTTTCAGTCGTTCCAGTGCGCCGGTCACCGTGGCTGTTCCTGTCGCGTCAGCTACGGTTTGTCCACGTGTGGTGACGAAGGTTTGCGCGACATAGTGCGCGGACGCTGAACGTGCCACGCTGCCGAAATCAGGCTGCAACTGCCCGGCAATCAAGCGTGCGAGCACACTTTTACCGACGCCATTGCGCCCGACGATAGCGGTCGGTTGACCATCGAAACTCAGGTTCAGGGCTTCGAACAGCGTTACGCCACTGGCGAACTGAAAACCCAGTTGATTCAGGGAAACGAGTGCGGCTGTACGCGAGACGTGAGTCATCGGCACCTCCAAAAATGTCGTGAAAACTGACAAGCGCCGAGAGCGGCGTGTCGCGATTGCATTTTTAGAAGGCTGAGTTGTTCACTTCTGCGGTCGTCCGGAGGGGGGGGAAGGTCGCTAGCCTAGATGACGCTGCGCAGTGGATCAAGGTGCGTCGGTCATTTCGCTCATTCGCTCGAGAAACATTGCCAATGCGACTTCCTCGGCCCGCAAGCCCTTGCGTACGCGCGGACGCGGCAGTTCGGCAAGCGCGCCGAGCATGAATTTTTCCACCACGGCAGGGTGGATGTAGCATTTTCGGCAAACCGCCGGGGTGTTGCCGAGTTGCTTGGCGACGCCTTTGACCATCTCCACCACATGCCGTTTGGCTTCCGTCTCGGATGCCCATTGCAACTCACGCAACACCGCCAGGGCCAAAGCACTACCGGCCCAGGTGCGGTAATCCTTGGCGGTGAAATCGGCGCCGGTGAGGGTTTGCAGGTAGGCGTTGACGTCGGAGGAACTGACGGTGTGGCGCTCGCCGTTTTCATCCAGATACTGGAACAGGTTCTGCCCGGGAATTTCCAGACAACGCTTGATGATGCGCGCCAGGCGCCGGTCCTTGACGGTGATCTGATGTTCGATGCCGCTCTTGCCGCGAAACTGGAACAGGATTGCGCTGCCGTTGACCTCGACATGTCGACTGCGCAGGGTGGTCAGGCCATAGGAGCGATTGTCGCGGGCGTATTGTGTATTGCCGACGCGAATCAGTGTGGCGTCGAGCAGGGTGATCACCGTGGCCATGACCTTGTCGCGACTGAAGCCGGGCGCGGCCAACAACGCCTCCAGTTGTTGGCGCAACTTTGGCAGCGCCAGACCGAACTCGCGCAGCCGCGAATACTTGTCGGCATCGCGCACTTCGCGCCAGCGCGCGTGATAGCGATATTGCTTGCGGCCACGGGCATCACGGCCTGTGGCTTGCAAGTGGCCGCGTGGATCGGCGCAGATCCACACATCGGTATAGGCCGGCGGCACGGCGAGCGCGTTGATGCGTTTGATTTCGTCAGGGTCGCTGATGCGCTCGCCCGACGGTTCGAAATAGCTGAACTTGCCGCGCAGTTTTTTGCGGGTGATACCGGGCTGGGTGTCATCGACGTAATGCAGATCGGCTGGCAGTTCTACGGTCAGCGCGGTGTCGGGCATGGCGGTTTCCTTCGGTGGCGCGGCGGTCTGTAAAAGGATTGACCGCATGCCGCTGCCGTGGTGCCGAATGATTTAAGCGAGGACCGCAACTGCTTTGATCTGCGCCCACAATTGCTGGCCCGGGTGCACACCCAACTGATCTCTGGAATAGCGCGTGATGCGCGCGAGCAGCGGGGTGCCGCCAGCATCGAGACGAATCAGCACGTGGGCGGCGTTATCGGCCGATTGCTCGCTGACCACCGTCACCGGCAGTCGATTGAGAATGCTGCTGGCCTCGCTGTTCTGCAGGGTCAGGCTGATGTCCCGGGCGTGCACTTTGCAGCGCAAGGCCTGGCCCAGTGCCATCGGCGCGTGGGTGACGCGAATGCTCATCTCGGTGGCCGGTAGCTGCAGGCTCAGCAATTGATATGCGGCGTCGTAAGCGCTGACCTGACCTTCAATGATCACGCCGGCGTCATCGCCCATCGCCATCGGCAGATCCAGACGTGCGAGGGTTTCGCCAATCGGGCCGCTGGCCAGCGCTTTGCCTTCGCTGAGCAGCACCAGATGGTCGGCCAGCCGTGCGACTTCATCCTGCGCATGGCTGACGTACAGCAGGGGAATGTCCAGTTCGTCATGCAGGCGTTGCAGGTACGGCAGGATTTCACGTTTGCGCTGACTGTCGAGCGCCGCCAGTGGCTCATCCATCAGCAACAGTTTCGGGCTGGTGAGTAACGCTCGGGCGATACCGACACGCTGGCGTTCGCCGCCCGACAAATGTTGCGGATGGCGTTCGAGCAAATGACCGATGCCCAACAGTTCGGTGGCCTGCGCCATGTCGACCCGGCGCTGGGACTTGGCGATGCGCTTGAGGCCGAATTGCAGATTGGCCAGCACCGACAGATGCGGGAACAGGCTGGCCTCTTGAAACACGTAGCCGAGCGCACGTTTATGGGGTGGGACGAAAATGCCATTTTCGCTGTCCTGCCAGACTTCGTCATTGATCTGAACGAATCCTTTTTCGGCGCGCTCAAGCCCGGCGATACAGCGCAGGCAGGTGGTTTTGCCGGAGCCCGAGTGCCCATAAAGCGCGGTCACGCCACGACCCGGCAGGTTCAGGTCGACATCGAGGCTGAAACCCGAATAGACCCTGTTCAAACGTACATCGATCATCGATCAGCTCCAGCCTGCGCGGGTCTTGCGGCTGGAGTACAGCGCCAGCAACACCAGAAACGAGAACACCAGCATCGCCCCGGCCAGCCAGTGCGCCTGTGCGTATTCCATCGCTTCGACGTGGTCGTAGATTTGCACGGAAACCACGCGGGTCTTGTCGGGAATGTTGCCGCCGATCATCAGCACCACGCCGAACTCACCGACGGTATGCGCGAAGCCGAGGATCGCCGCCGTGATAAAACCGGGGCGGGCCAGCGGCAGAATCACGCTGAAAAAAGTGTCCCACGGATTGGCGCGCAAGGTCGCGGCCACTTCCAGTGGACGGGTGCCGATCGCCGAGAAGGCGTTTTGCAACGGTTGCACCACGAAAGGCATGGAATAGATCACCGAACCGATCACCAGCCCGGTGAAGCTAAAGGTCAGTGTGCCCAGCCCCAGCCATTGGGTAAATTGGCCGAGAAAGCCGTGCGGGCCCATCATCAGCAGCAGATAGAAACCGATCACCGTTGGCGGCAAAACAAGGGGCAGGGCAACGATCGCCCCGATCGGACCGCGCAGCCACGAGCGGGTGCGCGACAGCCACAGGGCAATCGGAGTGCCGACAACCAGCAGGATCGCGGTGGTCAGGGACGCCAGTTTCAGGGTCAGCCAGATCGCCGCGAAATCGGCACTCGTCAGCGACATTTAGAGTTGGTAACCGTAGGACTTGATCACCGCAGCGGCTTTCGGGCCTTTGAGGTATTCAACCAGTGCCTTGGCGGCGGCATTGTCTTTGCCTTTGTTCAGAATGACGGCGTCCTGTTTGATCGGGTCGTGCATATCAGCAGGGACGATCCATGCCGAACCGCTGCTGACTTTGCCATCCTTGTAGATCTGCGACAGGGCGACAAAACCCAGTTCAGCGTTGCCGGTCGAGACGAACTGGTAAGCCTGAGTGATGTTCTGACCTTCGACGATCCTCGCTTTGGTGGCCTCGGTCAGTTTGAGCTTTTCCAGCACTTGCGTGGCGGCCAGGCCGTAGGGCGCGGCTTTCGGGTTGGCGATGGACAGGTGCTGGTACTCGTTCTTTTTCAGGACCTCGCCTTTCGCATCGACATAACCTTCTTTCGCTGACCACAGCGCCAGAGTGCCAATGGCATAGGTGAAGCGCGAACCCTTGACGGTGTCGCCTTCTTTTTCGAGTTTTTCCGGGGTGGTGTCGTCAGCGGAAAGAAACACTTCGAACGGCGCGCCGTTCTTGATCTGGGTGTAGAACTGGCCAGTGGCGCCGTAAGCTGCAACCAGTTTATGCCCGGTGTCTTTTTCGAAATCGGCAGCGATGGCCTGGATCGGCGCGGTGAAATTGGCCGCAACCGCCACCTGCACTTCATCGGCCTGTACAGCGCCGACGGCGAATACCGCAAGCAAAGAGGCCAGACAGCTAGGGGCAAAACGCGAGGCACGAATGGTCATGTAACAGCTCCGTGGTTGGCAGGCGCAGAGGGCAGCTATTGTTGGAAATGGACTGCGCCGATGCGAGGGGTGTTCGCTATATAGCGAAATATATAGCGAAATGCCGCCAAACAGGAAGTGTTGGTTAGAACCAGAGTGAGGGCGCTCGACACTTCACTGTGCCTGGCGTCATTGGCGAGTGAGTTTTGCCAGTGCGCCTTTGGCTAATTGCCGGGTCAATTCTGCACTGCTCAAGTCCTGACCCAGGGTGAATGCCTGACCAGCCCAGAGGTTGGCAAACTCGGCCTCGTTGATCGCTCGCAACGGCATCAATGCACCGCCGGCCAAGGGAAATGCCGGCGCCCTCGGCGACATCGGGCCCAGCTCACGCATGACGCGGTTGAGAATGCCACGCGCTGGACGTCCGGTGAAGAGATTGGTGATCGCGGTTTCGCTTTCCTTGGCGGTACGCAGCGCTTTGTGGTGAGTGGCGCTGACTTTTGCTTCCGGTGTGAACAGATAGGCGGTGCCGACCTGTACCGCCGACGCTCCCAAAACGAACGCCGCCGCCACGCCTCGCGCATCGGCAATGGCGCCGGCGGCAATCACCGGTATGTTCACCGCATCGACCACTTGGGGCACCAGGGCAAACGTACCGACCTGACTGCTCAGGTCATCACTGAGAAACATGCCCCGATGACCGCCAGCCTCATAGCCCATGGCGATAATCGCGTCGCAGCCGTGCTGTTCCAGCCAGATCGCTTCATCGACAGTGGTGGCCGAGGACAGAATTTTTGCACCGGTCGCCTTGACCCGATCAAGCAGGGATTTTTCTGGCAGACCGAAGTGAAAACTCACGACCTCAGGCCGAAATTCTTCCAGCACTGCGCAGGCTGCCGCATCGAACGGCGCCCGATTGGACACCGGCGTCGGTGCGTCGAAATCGGCGCCCAGTTCGCGGTAGTACGGCTCGAGCAGATGCTTCCATTCACGCGCGCGTTGCTCATCGGCCGCCGGTGGCTGATGGCAGAAGAAGTTCACGTTGAAAGGCTTGTCGGTGTGTTGGCGAATGGTTTTCAGCTCTTCGCGCAATTGCTCGATGCTCAGCATGGCCGCCGGCATCGAGCCCAGGCCACCGGCATTGCACACGGCGATGACCATGGACGAATTCGTCGCGCCGGCCATCGGGCCCTGAATGATCGGCAATTCAATGCCGAGCAGGTCAAGAATGCGCGTGTCTGGCCATTGGCTCATGAAGGCTGGTCTCCGAACGGTGAAAGGCAGAGCCGGTTTTTAACAGCAAAACCGGATCCGCAGCCAGTTCGAAATTCAGAACAACCCGTGCAGTTTTTCAGCGTCGATGAAATCCGCCGCCTCCACCGCCGCCAAACGAGTGATTCATGAATTGCGAGGAGTTGTGAAAGTTGTTGGTCCGCTGGTTGCCGAAGTTGCGCGCAGCGGAGTCACGGTTGAGGTTCTGCAACTGCGCATTGTTGTTGATGGGTGCGCTGCGGGTCGCGCCGCCGCCGACCATCGACTGCCAGCCGTTGTCGGTCTTTTTGTACACGTTGCCGTCGTGGCCGGCATAAACGTTGTCGCCGACGCGTGCAGCGCCGCCGTTGCGTCCGCGAATGCCGCCATATTGGGTGGTGTTGCCGGTGTTGGGGTTGTATACGGCGCCCCGGTTGGCGGTGACCTGCGTACCGTTGCGCACGTTGCCGGCGGTGACCCGTTCGCCGGCAATTGCGCCACCGTTCGGTCCGACTGCCACGCCGCTGCGTCCGGCTGCGTAATTGCCGGTGTAGACGTTATGTACGGCGCCCCGTTGACCGGCGGCTGCGACGCCAGTGCGGGAGTTGTAGGAAGCGCCGACCTGACCGGCCCAGCGATTGCCAGTCCAGGCGTTGTAACCGGCGCCGTAGCGGCTGACCGTGGCCCGGTCGCCCCACTGATGATAAATGTTGCCGGTGGTGCCGGCCCAGCCACCGGGACCCCAGGCCACTGCGCCACCGCGATAACCGTAAGCGGCGCCACCCCAGGCCAAAGGCGCCGGATACAGATGCGGACCCCAGGCGTAACCCCAGCCGTAGTTGCCCCACCACGGGTAAGCGCCCCAGCCCCAACCCATCGCTACAGTGCTGCCGCCCCAGCTCCAGCCAAAGCCGAAACCAAAGGTCCAGCCAGTCCACGGCGTATAGCGGATGGCGACGCCGAAACCGTAAGTCACCGGCGGCCCATACCAGACGCTGCCCACCCACGGTGTGTAGGGATAACCGGTGCCATACACCACGACGCCCGTGGCCGGATCCAGATTCGAACCCTGATACCCCGGCGTGTAGCCGACCACTACCGTGTCCCCGCTGGACTCGTAGACTTTGACGTAGGTGAGGTAATGCATCGGCGAACTCGGCGGGATCGAATAGATCACTGCCGGCACGGAACTGGCGACAACCCAAGGGCCATTTACCGTGGTGGCGGTGAACCAGATACCGTTCTCCACCGCATACCAACTGTTGTTGTCGACGCGGATGATGGGCGTGGCGCTGTTGACCACGTATTGCAGGGGTGTGGTGTTGATGGCTTTGAGTTGCGGCTCGCCATCGAACTGCGGCGCGGTCATTTTAACCGCGCTTTTGTTGATGGCCGACGTCTGTGGAATGGTCGCGGCAATGGCCGCTTCCTTGGCTTGCGGCGTGCCGGCGACCGAGGCCTTGACGTTCTCTTTCGGGCTGTCGTCGGGAATGTTGGCGAAGTCCGCCGGCAGTTTGTCTGCGCGGGTAAACGTCCACGGGCCATTCATGTCAGTGGCGCGAAACCAGCGCCCGGAGATCAGCACATAGCTGTTCTGGTCACCGATTTCCTTGAAGATGTGCCCGGTGGTATTGCTGACATACAGCAACCCGGTGCCCTGAATGGGCGTCCATTGTGCTGCGCCGTCAGTGACCAGTAATTCCGTGGGGGTGGTGGCGATGAAAATCTTCGGTTGTGGCGGTTTGGCCAGGCTTGGAATCTTGTCTTTGGGATCGCTTTGCCCAGTCAGCAGATCCACTTGCCGGCTCTGAATGGCGACCTGTTTGGCTTTCTCCAGCTCGGCAAACGGTGTGGCCAGGCGGGTATACGCGCCATTGATCTGGTCCGCGACCATCCAGCCATCAAAGACGTGCAGATAATGTTTGCCCTGCGCGTCTTTCAATAACAGCGGGCGAGTATTGATCACCCGCTGCAGCGCCGTGCCTTCTACCGGTCGGTACGCCGCGTCGCCATCGATATAGACGAGCAGGGCGGGTACGTCGGAACTGATAATCGTCGGCGGGGTGTTTTCCAGCGGCGCGCTGTCGGCTTTCTGTTCTGCAGAGAGTACGCCGACTGCAGCTTCGAGCTGATCAAGCGAAATGGTTTTCTTGCGGTTCTCGGCGTCTTTCTGCAGCGCCGCGACCCAGGTGTCGGCTTGAGTGGCATCGGCCGGGAAGTCGGCCTTGATGATTTTGTACTGATCCAGCGCGACCCAGCGCGTAGCCTTGTCGACCAGCGTATGTGCGCTGAACTGGACAATTCCGTAGGTGGACTTGCCATCGGCGCCGGTGGCTTCAACGGCCGCGCGAGCGTTGAGGGTGTAACCGTCCCAGCTGTCGAGTTGCGGCTGATACACCGTCAGTTTCGCTTTGCCGCTGCTGATGACTTGCGGCCAGGTCGGCTCGCTCGGGGCCTCTGGGGCCGGTGCTGCCCAGGCACTGCCGAACGCCAGCAGACACAGCATCAACATCACAAGTAACGAGCGCGGGTAAGGCATTGTCAGCTCCATCGACAGGCCGATTTCTGAAGGAATAACGGCGAAACCACGACCGTCGAAAAAGCATAGCCGCCCGCCATGGAAATACCCGGCCGATTTGCCGATTGGCGCAAAGTCGAATGTGGCAGCGTGTTGCGATGTGGTATTTCAGGGCACGACATTCCGAAACCAGTCATGCGAGGCAGTCATGTTCAGCGCCATTGTGATCGACAAAGACGACAGCGGTTATCGCGCCAACCTGCAGCAGGTCAACGAAGAGCAATTGCCCGAAGGCGATGTCACCGTCGGCGTTGCGTACAGCACGCTGAACTTCAAGGATGGCTTGGCGATTACCGGCAGCAGTCCGGTGGTGCGCAAGTTTCCGATGGTGCCGGGAATCGACCTGGCGGGCAGCGTAGAAGCCAGTTCCCACCCCGACTATAAAGTGGGTGATCAGGTGCTGCTGAATGGTTGGGGCGTCGGCGAGAATCACTGGGGCGGTCTGGCGCAGAAAGCACGGCTCAATGGCGACTGGCTGATCCCATTGCCCAAAGCCTTCACGGCGGCGCAAGCCATGGCCATCGGTACGGCCGGATATACCGCGATGCTGTGCATTCTGGCGCTCGAGCGCAACGGCGTGACGCCAGAGCAGGGTGAAGTGCTGGTAACGGGCGCCAATGGCGGCGTCGGCAGTTTTGCCATCGCACTGCTGAGCAAGCTCGGCTATCGCGTCGTCGCATCCACCGGCCGCGTTTGCGAGCATGAATATCTGCAGCAATTGGGCGCTGGCGAAATCATCGACCGCACGACCTTGTCAGCGCCCGGTAAACCACTGGCCAAAGAGCGCTGGGCAGCGGTGATCGACTCGGTGGGCAGTCACACCCTGGCCAATGCCTGTGCCAGCACTCGCTCCGAAGGCACCGTCGCCGCGTGTGGTCTGGCGCAGGGCATGGATTTCCCGGCTTCGGTTGCCCCGTTCATTTTGCGTGGCGTGACCCTGGCCGGCATCAACAGCGTGACCCAGCCCAAGGCTCGCCGTCTGGAAGCGTGGGATCGACTGGCCAAGGATCTGGATTTCTCGTTGTTGGCATTGATCAGCCATGAAATCGGTCTGAGTGAGGCCATTGATGCGGCGCCAAAGTTGCTCGCCGGGCAACTTCGCGGACGGGTTGTGGTGGACGTCAATCGCTGATAGCTGTTTACCCTGGGTCTTTCAAGGCTGCGTCTCGCGCTCAAGCAACTGACGCTTGCGCTCGACGCCCCAGCGATAGCCCGAAAGGTTGCCATCGCTACGCACCACGCGATGGCAAGGGATCGCCACTGCCAGGCGGTTGGCCCCGCAAGCCTGAGCCACCGCGCGCATGGACGTCGGTGCACCGATGCGCTGGGCAATTTCGGCGTAACTGGCCGTGTGGCCCGCCGGAATTTCCCGCAGTGCTTGCCAGACACGTTCCTGGAACGCCGTGCCGCGAACGTCCAGCGGCAGATCCAGGCCAATCGCCGGAGCTTCGATAAATCCCACCACCTTGGCGATCAGTTGTTCGAAACCGGCATCGGCGCCGATCAGGTTGGCCTGGCGAAACTGATCCTGCAGATCGCACACCAGTTGATGCGGATCGTCGCCCAGCAGAATCGCGCACACCCCACGCTCGCTTTGCGCCACCAGAATCGCGCCGAGCGAGCACTGGCCAACGGCGAAGCGGATGTCGTTGTTCTTCCCGGCCGCACGATAGTCACCCGGTTTCATGCCCAGCAAATGATCCGCTGACTCGTAGAAACGGCTGTTGGAATTGAAGCCCGCGTCGTACAGCGCATCGGTCACCGAACCGCCATCTGCCAGACGCTCACGGACTTTGCGCGAACGATGGGCCGTTGCGTAGCCTTTGGGCGTCAGTCCCGTCGCGGCTTTGAAGACACGGTGGAAATGAAACGGACTCAGGCCGGCGGTCTCCGCCAGTTCATTCAGTGCCGGCAAGGTCTCGGCGGATTCGATAAGACGGCAGGCAATGGCGACGGTCGCGGCATGCTGCGCGGCCACATCACTCTGATCTTTGCTGGCACGCTTGCTCGGACGATAGCCCGCGGCTTCGGCCTGTTCAGCAGTGTCGAAAAACTCGACGTTCTGCGGTTTCGGCAGCCGTGAGAGGCTGCTCGGACGGCAGTAGATACCCGTGGTTTTTACTGCGTAGACAAATTGCCCGTCCGCCCGTGAGTCTCGCGCAACCACAGCGGCCCAGCGTGGATCGTTTTCGGTGTTGAAGGTGGTCGAAAGCGTTTTCATGAGCGGTTATCCGTTGACCTGTTTGATTCAGGTTAACCAGCGTCGCAAGGCACAACACTCCGGGCCTTGCGGTCGAACTTTTTGCAGATTATCCGGCCACGCGAAAGGTCAGATTGATCCGCTGTTCACCCAGACGTGGATGCCGGCCCTGTTTGATCGGCAGCACACCGTGATAGCGCAAGCGATCAACGCCGCCCCAGACCACCATGTCGCCATGCAGCAAGGCAATGCGCTGGCTCTTGTCGCTGCGACTGAAACCACCGAAGAGGAACATCGCCGGCAACCCGAGTGACAGCGAAACGATCGGCGCGCTGTAGGCCTTTTCGTCTTTGTCCTGATGCAATGACATCTTGGCACCGGGGAGATAGCGGTTGATCAGGCAGGAATCAGCATTGAAGTCAGTAAATCCGGCTCGCACCGCTGCCGACTGCGCGAGTGTCGAGAATACTTGCGGCATCGCTGGCCAAGGCAAATCACTGAGCGGATCGACGCTCGAGTAACGATAACCGTGGCGATCAGTAATCCAGCCCAGAGCGCCGCAACTGCTGGTGCCCACCGACATGCTGAATCCACCCGGTGTGACCATGTGGCGCAAGGGTGCTACGGCAAGAATCGCATCCAGCGCCGGCAGGATCTGCTCGATCAGCGGCAGGGCGAAACCATGCAGCACCCACGATTGCTCGCCAATCTGTTCGGCGCGCGGGCGTTGCTCGGGTTCGTGATCGGCGAAAAGATCGAAAGTGTTCGGTTGCATGGCAGTCATGTGGCGTCGTGAAAGATGATGCCTAGGGTATGCCTTTTTCCACTGTGCAGGCGACTGACGCCATGGCGCATGGTTACCCGATAATCACCGCGCAGGCCTTTGACCGGGCGCTGGTTGACAGCAAAGATCACCGCATCTCCTTTCTTCAGATCCAGCACGTGCGGCCGAGATTGCATGCGCGGGCGTTGTTCGGTGAGAACAAATTCGCCCCCGGAAAAGTCTTGACCGGGTTCTGACAGAAGAATCGCCACTTGCAGTGGAAATACCGATTCGCCGTACAAATCCTGGTGCAGGCAGTTGTAGTCCTGCGGGCCGTACTGCAATAGCAGAGGAGTCGGGCGGGTCTGACCGGCGGCATGACAGCGCTGTAGAAATTCGGCGTGATCCAGCGGAAAACGCTCGGCCAGGTTCATGCGTTCGTACCAGCGATTGGCCAACGGAACCAGGCGTGGATACAGCGCGCAGCGAAGGCGTTCTACGGGTGTCGGCAGGGGGTAGCGAAAGTATTTGTACTCGCCGCGACCGAAACCGTGGCGGGCCATGATGACCTGCGAGCGAAACGGTTCGGTCTGCGGATACAGCGCACTCAATCGATCACAGGTTTCGGCCTGCAGCAGCGAACGGATGATCGCACAGCCGTCTTGATCCAGTTGCTGCTCAAGGCTTGCCCAGTCGAGCGAATCCAGCCGGGAAGGGGGCATCGACATGCTGACTCCTTGACTCATGGTCGAAGAAAGTCAGTCTAGGCAGGGCCTTGCGGCAGAACACTCCGCCGCTTGCGGTCGAATTCCTGTCGGTGCTTACAGCGCTTTGCTGACGGCGATCTCACTGATCACGTCGTCGCTCTGGCCGTGAAGGGCATCCAGAGCAGCCTTGGCTTCTTCTTCAGTGCCGTTTTCCAGCTGCGCGAACTCGAAGCGGCGCTCGCCATTGAGTTTGTATTTGATGACGTATTTGGTCGTTTGGGCCACGGTCATGCATTCCTTCCTGGTTGAGCGACGTGTCTCAGCTGAGTTTGGTGCTGGAACGACGGATGATCTTGATCGAGTGAGTCAGTGTCGGCTTGCGCGTCACGCTGATCGCACGGCGGTTGACGGTGTCGATGGTGATGTTCCAGAAACCGGTGCTCGGCGCGGTAATACGGGCCGGGAAGGTGTCGAAGGCGCCGCCGTGATAGGTGTGACGGCCGCCATTCTTGAAGCTGCGGAAGTTGGCGTCGTTCATCAGACGGATGTTGCACATTTGCGAGCATTGGATGACGACGATGTCGTCTTCGTTGAGGTGTTCGCGCTGGTGAATGAATTTCATGGGCGCCTCCAGAAGGGCTTTTTCTACAAAATCAAAACGATAGCTTGTCGATTGGGCGCAGTTTATCAGCCCGCACGGGTTATTATCTGGCCGTCGGGCGTTGGTTTGACAATTTTGAACAGATATTCGCAATCGGATGCGGGTTAAATGCAGAAGACCCCGGAGAAAAACGGCATTTGTGCTGTCGGACGGTCTTTAACGGAGGTTTTGTATGAAGTGGGGTGTGGTGTGTCTGCCGTTGGTTCTGGCTGTGGGTGGTTGTGCGAGTGTTTCCGAAATCAATGAAACGCTGCCGACCATGAGCGTAATCTCCGGCAAGAAACCCCATGAATATGCCCAGTGTCTGGCCGAAAAGCTGGCAGACAGCCGCGGCGCGCTGCAAGTCCAGCCGCACAAGGACGGGGTTCGGGTGATCGTGCCGGGGAAACTTTCCACCGGCGCAGCAGCGGTGTTTGATATCGAAGATCGCTCGGGTGGCAGCAGCATAAAGCTGCATGAGCGCATGTCGAATGTGCCGGTTCGCCCGCGTGATGTGCAACGCGCCGCCAATGCGTGTATTTCCGGCTGATAGACTGATCATCATCAGCACCAATGCCGTCGCAGCGATGCTGTGACGGCATTTTTATTTCTGGAGTCGCGATGAAGCGAGAGCAAGTACGTGAGCGCCATGCAGAGGGCCTTATCTCTGCCACCCATGTCATCCAGAACCCGGCGAATCCGGGGGAGTGGATCGTGTTTTTCAAGAAGAGCGCCGGACGCAGCTACTTTCTGGTGGACGATAATGACGAGGTCGAGTCGTTCGCTCGCCTCGACGATCTGATCGAAGTCGTGCGCGGACTCGGTATCAAGTTCGCCGAAATTCACATGTAAGGTTTATTTGCAGACCACCACAACGCTACGGTTCTTGTAGTTGCCGACATCGACGCCAAGGGTTTTGTCACTTTCTTTGGGCTGAGGCGTGCCGTCTGTGCCGACGATGCGATAACCGGTGCCTGCGCAGGACGCGTCGGCTTTTTCATAGCAGCTCGCCCAGGAATTGGCTTCGCCGGAGCAATCGATGGCCAGGCCCTGTTCGCCGTTTTTCAGGTAAGCAGGCTGAGATGTGGCACAGCCGGCCAGTGCCAATACCGCAATCAGTGGCAGCAATTTTTTCATGGTCATGTTCATGGTCTTCAGCGAGGGGGACTAGACGCTGTGACAGCGCCGGTGGCAAAAGGTTATAGCGTTTGGCCACTTGTTTGTAAGTGGGCACAAAAAAGCCCTGCTCAAGGGCAGGGCTCGGGCGTATCGCAGCTGATCAGTCTTGATCTTTGCCACGGCGTTTCGCCGATGCCGGCGTGTCCGTGAACACGGAAGCTACATCAGTCGCCATTTGTTCGCTGTCGAAAGGCCCGGCAATGTGTTCGCCATTGGTGGTGGTCAGCGTCCACTTGCCGTCTTTCTTGTCGATCACATACCCGTTGATGATTTTTACCGCAGCCATCTATCTGTCTCGTTCGCTGGTTCAAAGGCGCCATGATACCGGCAAATGCTGGCATTGGGGGGCGATGAGCGTATGGTAATCCGGATTGTCGACAGCTTTGAGCTACGCTGATCTGGCTGCGCCAGGATGTCGATGGAACTATCGGCGAGAATATTTCTCTATGTTGGCATCGGTTAGCCAGTGCGGGGCATTGTAAGGTGCACGCCGCCTGATTAGACTGCGCCGAAACTCGTACACACAGCCCTTTCAAGGACTTATATGATCAAGAAATGCTTGTTCCCAGCAGCCGGTTACGGTACTCGCTTCCTGCCAGCGACTAAAGCCATGCCTAAAGAAATGCTGCCGGTGGTAAACAAGCCACTGATCCAGTACGGCGTTGAAGAAGCTCTGGACGCTGGCCTGACGGAAATCTCCATCGTCACCGGTCGTGGCAAGCGTGCTCTGGAAGACCACTTCGACATCAGCTACGAGCTGGAAAACCAGATCAAAGGCACCGACAAAGAGAAATACCTGGTCGGTATCCGCAAACTGCTCGACGAGTGCTCGTTCTCCTACACCCGTCAGACCGAAATGAAAGGTCTGGGCCACGCGATCCTGACCGGTCGCCCGCTGATCGGTGACGAACCGTTTGCCGTGGTCCTGGCGGACGACCTGTGCGTCAACCTCGAAGGCGACGGCGTACTGACCCAGATGGTCAAACTGTACAAGCAGTTCCGCTGCTCGATCATCGCCATCCAGGAAGTCGATCCGCAGGAAACCAGCAAGTACGGCGTGATCGCCGGCGAAATGATCCGCGACGACATCTACCGCGTGCACAGCATGGTCGAGAAGCCAAAGCCGGAAGACGCGCCATCGAACCTGGCAATCATCGGTCGTTACATCCTGACCCCGGACATCTTCGACCTGATCGAACAGACCGAGCCAGGCAAGGGCGGTGAAATCCAGATCACCGACGCCCTGATGAAGCAAGCCCAGAACGGCTGCGTCATGGCCTACAAGTTCAAAGGCAAGCGTTTCGACTGCGGTGGTGCTGAAGGCTACATCGAAGCCACCAACTTCTGCTTCGAGAACTTCTACAAGACTGGCAAGGCTTACTAAGAGCGCTTGATCGGTTTGCAAGAAAAACCCGCTTCGGCGGGTTTTTTCATTTTACGCCCCCATATGACTGGCAGTGCTTGCCCAATGGGTGTCTGCAGGTATGCTGATCCCCTGCCGAGGAGATAGAAATGGCCTACGATTTTGACCTTTATGTGATTGGTGCCGGTTCCGGCGGTGTGCGTGCTGCGCGTTTTGCGGCCGGTTTCGGTGCAAAAGTGGCGGTGGCGGAAAGCCGTTATCTGGGCGGGACCTGCGTCAACGTCGGCTGTGTGCCGAAAAAACTGCTGGTGTACGGTGCGCATTTCGCCGAAGACTTCGAGCAGGCGTCCGGTTTTGGCTGGAGCCTGGGTGAGGCGAATTTCGATTGGGCGACGCTGATCGCCAACAAGGATCGCGAGATCAATCGCCTCAACGGCATATACCGTAATCTGCTGGTCAACAGTGGTGTGACCTTGCATGAGGCGCACGCGAAGATCGTTGGCCCGCATGAGGTTGAGGTGAATGGTGAGCGCTACACCGCGAAAAATATTCTGATTGCCACCGGTGGCTGGCCGCAGATTCCGGAGATTCCGGGGCGCGAACACGCGATCGGTTCCAATGAAGCGTTCTTCCTAAAAGAGCTGCCAAAGCGTGTGCTGGTGGTTGGCGGCGGTTACATCGCGGTCGAGTTCGCCGGAATTTTCCACGGCCTCGGTGCAAACACCACGCTGCTGTATCGCGGCGATCTGTTCCTGCGCGGCTTTGATGGCTCGGTGCGCAAGCATTTGCAGGAAGAGCTGACCAAGCGTGGTCTGGATCTGCAGTTCAATGCCGATATCGCGCGCATCGACAAGCAGGCTGACGGCAGCTTGAAAGCCACTCTCAAGGATGGTCGTGTGCTGGAAGCGGATTGCGTGTTCTACGCCACTGGGCGGCGTCCGATGCTCGACAATCTGGGCCTGGAAAACACCGATGTGCAGCTCACCGACAAAGGCTTTATCAAAGTCGACGAGCAGTACCAGACCAGCGAGCCATCGATTCTGGCGCTGGGCGATGTCATCGGTCGTGTGCAACTGACGCCCGTGGCGCTGGCCGAAGGCATGGCGGTGGCGCGGCGTCTGTTCAAGCCTGAGCAGTACCGTCCAGTGGATTACAAGATGATCCCGACTGCGGTATTCAGCCTGCCGAACATCGGTACAGTCGGTTTGACGGAAGAAGAGGCGCGCGAAGCCGGCCACGATGTGGTGATCTTCGAAAGCCGTTTCCGACCGATGAAGCTGACCCTGACCGAGTGTCAGGAGAAAACCCTGATGAAGCTGGTGGTCGACGGCAAGACTGATAAGGTTCTCGGCTGTCACATGGTCGGCCCGGACGCTGGCGAGATCGTTCAGGGTCTGGCGATTGCGTTGAAGGCTGGCGCGACCAAGCGCGACTTCGACGACACGATCGGGGTACACCCGACAGCCGCCGAAGAGTTTGTGACTATGCGTACGCCGGTCGGCGCTTAAGCGCTTTTCGGTTTGTCTGTGTCTGGCGCTGCCGCAACGGTAGCCGCCAGACGCTGGCTTTCTTCCAGGCTCGTCCGAGCCTTGTTCAATTCCTTTTCCAGTGACTGGTTGAGCAGCGTCTGCTCCTCGATGTTCTGCTTGAGTGTCTGGCTTTCCAGTGTGGCTACGCGCAGGCGTTCCTGGAGGAGGGTGCGTTCGCTGTCGACGCGGGTCGCTTGCTCCAGCAGTTGATCCTGACGCTGATTGCTTTGCTTGAGCTGATCCTGCAGCAAGCTCAGCTCGCGCTGCGTGCCCCGGTTTTCCGTAAGCAGGCGTTCGTTGTCGCGGTGCAGTTGCGTGATCTCGTCCTGACGAACCAGCGCACTTTGCTGCGCCTGACGCAGTTCGGCCTGAATCTGTTGCACTTGTGCTTCGTGACGGCTCTGTTCCTGCTCGCGCTGCTCTTTGGTGGCGTTGCGATAGTGCTCCAGTGCATCGCGAGCATGCAGGTGTTTTTCTTCCAGCGAGCGGATCTGCTCGTCCTTGTCCTGCAGGCGCAATTCAAAGTCGGCCAATGCCTGATTCAGTCCGGCATTGCGGGTTTGCTCGGTTTGCAGCATCGATCGGGTGTTGTTCAGGGCTTCGGACTCGCGCTCCAGCGCTGCGCCTTGAATGTCGTGCTCCTGTTCGAGCTTTTCCAGCGCCTGGCGAGTTTGTTTCAGTTCCGACTCCAGTGCTTCGCGCTGCTCCTCGAACTGCTCGCGGGCCTGCTCGATAGGCTCTTGCGCCTGCTCTTTGAGGCGTTGGGCGAGGCGCGAGACGAGGGCGGTCAACTCATCATTGATCGGCTCTGCCGAGGCTTCAACTGGCTGCGCGCCGTCATCCAGCTCTTTCAGATAGCGATGGATCGTGGTTTTCGAGCCGGTGTTGCCCATTTCAATGCGTACTGCATCGATGCTCGGGTGTTCGCCACGGGCGAGGATTGCTGTGCGCGCGATCTGCACCAGGGCTTTGGTAATGCCGCCACGGGCCATGTGAACTCCTACGGTTACGTACTGTGGTACATGCCACTAAAGTACGCAGTGTACCATCTCAAAAATAAAGATAAACCTTTGATAATTAAGACGCGGGATATACTGGTATTACCCAGTGTCAGACGGCAAAATGCGTTTCTGCATCCCTGTCTCAGTACGCCAGCGAGAAAACAGCCCATGAGCGATCTGGATCGCTATCTGCAAGCCGCCACCCGCGATAACACCCGCCGCAGCTATCGCGCGGCCATCGAGCATTTCGAAGTGAAGTGGGGCGGGTTCTTGCCGGCCACAGCCGATAGCGTTGCGCGTTATCTGGTGGCACACGCCGAAGAGCTGTCGATCAATACTTTGAAGCTGCGCTTGTCGGCGCTGGCGCAGTGGCACAACAGCCAGGGGTTTGCCGATCCAACCAAGGCGCCGGTGGTGCGCAAAGTCTTCAAAGGCATACGTGCGTTGCATCCGGCGCAGGAGAAACAGGCCGAGCCGCTGCAGTTACAGGATCTGCAGCGAGTAATTGATTGGCTCGAACATGAAGTACAAATCGCGAGAGAACAGCAGGATCGGCCCTTGCTCCTCAAGGCTTACCGTGATCGCGCACTGATTCTGCTGGGCTTCTGGCGCGGCTTTCGCAGCGACGAGTTGTGCCGCTTGCAGATCGAGCACGTGCAGGCGCACGCCGGCAAAGGCATCACCTTGTATTTGCCGCGCAGCAAGGGTGATCGGGAAAACCTCGGGCAAACCTATCAAGCGCCGGCACTACTCAAGCTCTGCCCGGTGCAGGCCTACATCGACTGGATCACCGAAGCGGCGCTGGTGCGTGGCCCGGTTTTTCGCAGCATCGACCGCTGGGGCAACCTGAACGAGCAGGGGCTGCATGCCAACAGCATCATTCCTCTGCTGCGTCAGGCATTGCAGCGCGCTGGTATTGCCGCCGAAAACTACACCAGCCATTCCCTGCGCCGAGGCTTTGCCACGTGGGCCCATCAAAGCGGCTGGGATCTGAAATCATTGATGAGTTACGTCGGCTGGAAGGATATGAAGTCCGCAATGCGCTATGTTGAAGCCAGCCCATTCCAAGGGATGGCTCGGATTACGGATAACCCGGCTTCGTCGTAGATATCGTTTTCTTCTATTAATACAGTCGGCTAATAGCGAAAACAAATCAGCAGCATCAGGTTTGCCAATGAGCCATCCGTCAAGTGAGTGGGTAGGATTCACCCATCGAATTCACAACCACTGACGGAGAGTCATCAATGCCTATCATCAACAGCCAAGTAAAACCGTTCAAAGCTACCGCGTTCAAAAACGGCGACTTCGTTCAAGTCTCGGACGCTGACCTGAAAGGCAAGTGGTCGGTCGTGTTCTTCTACCCAGCCGACTTCACCTTCGTTTGCCCAACCGAGCTGGAAGACCTGGCTGACAACTACGCTGCCTTCCAGAAACTGGGCGTAGAGATCTACAGCGTTTCCACCGACACCCACTTTGCCCACGCTGCCTGGCACAACACTTCGCCAGCCATCGGCAAAATCGAATACACCATGATCGGCGACCCGACCCACGCCATCTCCCGCAACTTCGACGTGCTGATCGAAGAAGTTGGCCTGGCTGACCGTGGCACCTTCGTGATCAACCCTGAAGGCCAGATCAAAATCGTTGAACTGAACGATGGCGGCGTTGGCCGTGACGCTTCCGAGCTGCTGCGCAAGATCAAGGCTGCTCAGTACGTTGCTGCTCACCCAGGCGAAGTTTGCCCAGCCAAGTGGAAAGAAGGCGAGGCCACTCTGGCGCCGTCCCTGGACCTGGTCGGCAAGATCTAAGTCTGTGACACGCAACTCAGGGCGGTACGCCGCACCTTCTTAAGTACGCTGCACCGCCCAATAAAAATGCCCGGGCGAGTTTCGCTCGGGCTTTTTTTCGCCTCAAATAAAGGAAATCGCCCGTATGTTGGACGCCAATCTTAAAGCCCAGTTGAAATCGTACCTGGAACGGGTCACCCAGCCGATCGAGATCGTTGCCTCCCTCGACGACGGTGCGAAATCCCGTGAAATGCTGGAACTGCTGAAAGACGTTGCCAGTCTTTCGAGCCAGATTGCTTTGATCGACAGCGGTGACGATGCACGCAAGCCATCGTTCTCGATCAACCGCCCGGGCGCTGACATCAGTCTGCGTTTCGCCGGTATCCCGATGGGCCACGAATTCACTTCGCTGGTGCTGGCCTTGCTGCAAGTCGGCGGCCACCCTTCGAAAGCCAGTGTTGAAGTGATCGAGCAGATCCGCTCGCTCAAAGGCGAGTTCAGCTTCGAGACGTACTTCTCGCTGTCTTGCCAGAACTGCCCTGACGTGGTTCAGGCACTGAACCTGATGGCCGTGCTCAACCCGAACATTCGCCACGTCGCTATCGACGGTGCGTTGTTCCAGGACGAAGTCAATGATCGCAAGATCATGGCCGTGCCGAGCATCTACCTCAACGGTGAAAACTTCGGTCAGGGCCGCATGGGTCTGGAAGAGATTCTCGCCAAACTCGACACCGGCGCGATCGAGCGCCAGGCCGAGAAAATCAGTGCCAAAGAAGCTTTTGATGTACTCGTCGTCGGTGGTGGCCCGGCCGGTGCTTCGGCAGCGATTTACGCCGCACGCAAAGGTATTCGCACGGGTGTTGCGGCTGAGCGCTTCGGCGGTCAGGTGCTCGACACTATGGCCATCGAGAACTTCATTTCCGTGCAGGAAACCGAAGGGCCAAAACTGGCCACGGCGCTGGAAGAACACGTCAAACAGTACGACGTCGACATCATGAACCTGCAGCGCGCCGACAAACTGATCCCGGGCAAGAATGGCGAACTGCACGAAGTCCGTTTCGCCAGCGGCGCGACCCTGAAAGCCAAAAGCGTGATTCTGGCGACTGGCGCGCGGTGGCGCGAAATGAACGTGCCGGGCGAGCAGGAATACCGTAACAAAGGCGTGGCGTACTGCCCGCACTGCGACGGTCCGTTGTTCAAAGGCAAGCGTGTGGCGGTCATCGGCGGCGGTAACTCCGGCGTTGAAGCGGCCATCGATCTGGCCGGTATCGTTTCGCACGTAACCCTGCTGGAGTTCGATGTACAGCTGCGCGCCGACGCCGTATTGCAGCGCAAACTGCACAGCCTGCCGAACGTCACCGTGATCACCAGTGCACAAACCACGGAAGTCACCGGTAATGGCGAGAAGGTCAACGGCCTGCGTTACAAGGATCGCAACACTGACGAGCTGCGTACTGTCGAGCTGGAAGGGATCTTCGTGCAGATCGGTTTGCTGCCGAACACTGACTGGCTGAAGGGCACTATCGAGCTGTCGCCGCGTGGCGAGATCATCGTCGATAACCGTGGTGAAACATCGATCCCAGGCATCTTCGCTGCGGGCGACGTGACCACTGTGCCGTACAAGCAGATCGTGATTGCGGTGGGCGAGGGCGCCAAGGCTTCGCTGAGCGCATTTGATCACTTGATCCGCACGTCGGCGCCGGCTTGAACGTCCTGCCAGAAATGAAAAAACCCGTGAGCGATCACGGGTTTTTTTATTGTGCGTCAAAAGCGGCCCCTCACCCCAGCCCTCTCCCGAAGGAGAGGGAGCCGACCGAGGTGTCTGGCGTTTTCCATCGACCTGAAAGCGCCAGTCGATTATGGATTCAACGCCAATCTTTCAAGTCGGCGTATCTCTCCAATATCCCCCAATCAGTTCCCTCTCCCCCCGGGAGAGGGTTAGGGTGAGGGGCTTTTCAGCCTTTACAGCGGCGCTGGCTGAATGATCTCGACCCAGTAACCATCCGGATCCTTGATGAACGCCAGGCTTTTCATGCGGCCATCGCTCAGGCGCTTCTGGAAGTCGCAGCCCAGTTCTTCGAAACGCGCACAGGCCGCGACGATATCCGGCACCGAAATGCAGATATGACCAAAACCACGCGGGTCAGTGTTGCCATTGTGATAGGCGAAATCGGCGTCGTTCTCAGTGCCGTGGTTGTGAGTCAGTTCCAGAATGCCTGGAATCGACTTCATCCACTCGGTACGAGCGGCGGTGTCGGCCGGGATCTGTGCCTTGTCGACCAGCGCGAGGAAATACAAGCTGAATTCCGCTTCCGGAAAATCACGCTTCTCGACCAGCGAGAAACCCAGTACGCGAGTGTAGAAGTCCAGAGATTGGGTGATGTCTTTGACGCGCAACATGGTGTGGTTGAAGACGAAGTTGCGGGTTGCGCTGTCTGGGGTGGCGGTGACGCCGGGGAAAGTGTTGAGTTCGTGCAGGCTCATGGGCCCTCCAATAACTATGGGCGAGTGAATGGGCGCAATGATACGCATGCCTGCCGGCATCGCCAAATGAAAGGGCAGACTTGCCCTGCGTGCGGGTGAGGCTCAGACTTTACGGCTCAATCTGCGAGTGTGTCCGGCAATGATCCGACTGTTCAAATTCCTGTTTGTGTTTTTCGCGTGTTCTCTGGGCGCTGTCGGTGCATCAGCGAGTGAGCCAAGCATTACCTGGCCGGCCGGCTGGCAAGTCGAGGTACTACCTGAAACGACTGCGCAGGTTTCCCGCCAGCGTGCGGTCAAGAACGACGTCGATGGCAATCAGGTGATGGTCATGGAATTGACCATGACGCAGGTGGAAAGTGGGCATCAGGTCAACTTGCAAGGCGTGCTGCTGGAAATGCGCAAGTCGATCCAGAAGGACTTCTTCCAGGGCGGCTACCAAAGTGTCTGCAACAAAGTGCATCCGGCCACGCTGGGTACGTTATCGGCGTTGGAAACCACTTGCACGATCACCGAAAACGGTCGACATGTGTTGTCGCAAACCCTGGTTGCAGCGGTCGAGGCGGACAAGGCTTATGTGCTTTCCTACGCTGGGCAGGCCGAGGTTTATAAGGCGAGCGCCGACGAGATAGTGGCGGTGAGAAACAGCTTGAAACTTTAAGCCGCTGTACTCTTCGCGGGATGGTTAGATACCCGAAGGCATTAAGCACAAAGTTTAATGTTGACCCTGATTCGCAACATTGCGCATCAAAATGTTTGGGTATCTGGCTCAGTAACGTTACAGAAAAGTCGCAACTTGTTCGATGAAAATCATTTCATTTGTTAGATATTGTCAATAAAAAAGCCCTGCATGATGCAGGGCTTTTTTGTTGGCGCTGGATTAACCGCGCAACCAGGAATCAACGGTGGCTGCACCGTATTGTTCCTTCCACGCTTTCAGGCCGCGGTGGTTGCCGCCCTTGGTTTCGATCAGTTCACCGGTGTGCGGGTTCTGATAGACCTTGACCACGCGGGCGCGGCGGGTTTTAGGTGCTGCAGAGGTCTGCAGACCGGATTTTGCCGGGTTCGGATCGAGAATGGCGATGATCTCTTTCAGGCCTTTGCCGTAGTGTTTCATCAGCCCCTGGAGCTTTTCTTCGAATTCGATTTCTTTCTTCAGCCCGGCATCGTTCTTCAGCGATTCCAGCTGCTTGAGCTGTTCCTGAAGGGCCTTTTCAGCTGCACGAAATTCAGCGAGTCTGGACAATATCTTTACTCCAATAGTGTGTTTGGCTGATACCAACCGCAAACAAAGCTATAAGCCAAGAGCCTTGAAGCGACTCGGTGATAAATGGCTCACCTGCCAATTTTGCTCAGGTTGAAAAAATTGTAGTAGTTAATGCGCCAAGAGTAAATCCTGATGTTGTCTTCATGTAACAACAGCGGTCTTTTGTATCAATTTGGTGCGTCTGATCGTTGCGCTCGTCTTAATCAGGCTTAGTTAATGGTGAGTTAATGCGCTGATGAAGTCCGCAGCCGGCATCGGTTTGCCGAACAGGTAGCCTTGCAGGAAGTTGACGTGATGCGCCGTCAGATAATCGGCTTGCGCCTGAGTTTCGACACCTTCGGCAACAATACCCAAATCAAGCTTGGCTGACAGTTCGATAATGGTGTCGAGAATGTGCCGGGACAGCGCATCGATGCCGATCATGGCGACGAAACTCTGATCGATCTTGAGAAAGTCGACATTGAATTTGCGCAAGTAGCCGAGGCTCGAGTGGCCGGTGCCGAAGTCGTCAATCGCGATCTTCACGCCCAGTGCATGCAATTGCTCGAACAGTTGCCGGGTGATGTCGGTCGGTTCGATCAACTCCCGCTCGGTCAGCTCCAGCACCAGGCTGATGCTGTCGGGCACGAACGCGGCAAGAAACGCCCGGCAGTCCTCAACCAGTTCGAGGTCCTTGCAATGGCTCGCAGTAATATTGATGCCGATATGAAACGGCGGGGTGAAGGTTGCTGACAGCGGCCCCAGCAGCGCCGCGGTCTGTTGCATCAGGGCGCGGGTCATCGGCACGATCAGGCCCGAATGCTCGGCGAATGGAATAAACAGATCCGGGCGCACCAGCCCTTCTTTGGGGTGTGTCCAGCGCATCAAGACTTCGGCTCCCGACCATTTCTTGCTGTCGCCATGCACTACGGGCTGGAAGTAAGGAATGAACTCGCCGGCCTCGAGCGCGCGGAGCATCTCGTGGCTCGGCGACGTAGAGCGCTTTTGCAAGACATGTCCGATGGCACCGGCCACCACGCCAAAAAAGATCAACAGACTGAACAGCGGCGGATATTCATCGGCCATGTAGCGCCAGGTTTCGCCCTCGGGAAAACCGGCGGAGACACTGAACGCGTAACGCGAAGAATCCAGTGTGTGTTGTGCTATCGGTAACGAGGGCAGGGCGCCATTGTGTACTTTGCCGTCGGCCGACAGCCAGTTATCGCCCACTTGCAGCACCAGCAACATGTGCCGGCCGATCAGACGCAACATGTTGCTTAGATGGTAACCGTCGAGTGTCGTCAGGGCGCCGCCACGACCTTCGCTGAGCCGATAGACCAACAGGGCGGTGTTGGGAGTCACCGGGTTGCCATTCATCAGCCACAACTTGCCCTGGTTATAGTCGCCCGCGTTGACGGCTTCTTTATAGTCGCCAAACAACGAGCTGCAATAGAGATTGTCGTCCCACACCAGATTGGTCGAGCGCACGAACGGGCGGCGGGTTACTTGTTCGCGTAAAGCGAGTTTGACGTTCTCACACATCTGGCCGGCCAGTGGCAGCAGTTCACGGGCTGCCTGGGCGGTGTTATCGAGCATCAACTCGAACTGGCGCAACGCCTCTTCGGCAGTCTGTCGTGAACCTTGCTCCAGCGTGCGTTCGGCCTGCATGTAAAGAATCGCGCTGCCCAGCAACACCGGAAGCAAACCGCTGAGCAGGGTGAAAACGGCGCGGGTGCTGCGCTTGCGGCGGGGTCTGACGGTTAACGGCATGGGCGCATCCTGTCGCGATAGAGTGGGGCTCTCGAATGCAGGCCGGATCACGGCGCGCCGCTGAAAAACACATCAGCCAGAGGGGAGGATAGATGGCCGAAGGCGCTTGCGCCGCTCATCAGTGCTGCATCCGCGTTGCCAGCTCGATAAAGGCCAGCGTAGCGGGTGACGCCTGACGCTGATCGAGGACGGCAAGTCCGACCTGACGCTGCACGGCGGGCAACAATGGCCTCTTCACGTAGCGCGGCGTTGCTTCCTCCGGCAATGAACCTTCGGCAACAATCGTGATGGCGTCACCACGGCCGACCGTGTCGAGGGTGCTGAGCAGTTGCGAGCAGCGATAGCGAATGTTCGGTTGCAAGCGCGCGGCCATGAACAGCCGCGACACCAGTTCCGAAGAACCGGCCTCGGTCAGCACGAACGGAGTGTCGCACAAGTCCTTGAGGCTCAACGCCGGGCGCGTTGCCAGCGGATGGCCCACCGGGAGCAGCGCAACCATCTGGTCTTCGATCAAGGCAAACGTATCGAAGCGCTCCTCTGGCAGCACCACGAAACCGATGTCGATCCGCCGCTCTTCCAGCCATTGAATCACTTGTCGATCCGGCCCTTCATCGATGTGCACTTCGATGCCCGGATGTGCCTCGCGATATTGCCGCAGAATATCGGGCAGCAGCTTGATCGACGAAGTCGGGCCGAACGAGCCGATGCGCAAGGTGCCGCTTTTCATGCCGCGTGCATCCGCGGCTTCCTGGCGCAAGGTGTTGGCCAGCCCGAGCATGGCGCGGGCGCGCAGCAGCAATTGCTCACCGATGTCACTGAGCTCCACGGACGACTGATGCCGGCGCAGCAGTTCGACACCGAGTTCCTGCTCCAGCGACTTCATCGCGTGGGACACCGCCGACTGCGAAATCCCCAACCGATGGGCCGCGAGGGTGAAACCGCGCAGTTCGGCGACCAGCGAGAAGATTTCCAGTTGGGTGAGGGTCATGAGTTTTTGCTCATTTTACGATGACATGGAATGAGGTGAATGATACGGCATTCCTCAAGTTCGTTGGTCTGGAGCGTCATGCGTAACGTCGAACGGTTGCACACAACATCGTCTGAAATCCCTGTTTATCTAACATTGGCTGCGGTGACCATGATCTGGGGCGGGACCTTTGTCGCCGGACGTTTCCTCGCGGGCAGCCTGAGTCCGATGTTCGCCGCCAGCCTGCGCTTCCTGCTCGCCAGTGCGGCGTTGCTTGGCTTCCTGTGGCTGGCGCGGATCCCTTTGGCGCGGCCGACTCGACGACAATGGCTGCAACTGGCACTGCTGGGGTTCTTCGGGATCTTCTTCTATAACCTGTGCTTTTTTTACGGCCTGCAATACATCAACGCGTCGCGGGCTTCGTTGATTGTGGCGTTGAACCCGGCGGTGATTGGTCTTGTCTCGTGGTGGTTGTTCAAGGAACGTCTGGGCCGGGTGAAAACCGCCGGCATTGCGACCTGCATGGTCGGCGCCGGCCTGGTGATCATCAGTCGCAATCCGCAATTGCTGGCCGCAACGCCGCACGCATGGATCGGAGATTTGTTGATTCTCGGCTGTGTGCTGGGCTGGGGCGTTTATTCGTTGTTTTCCCGTGATCTGAATCGGACGTTGGGGCCGGTGCAGACTGTGACGTACTCGATCCTGATCGGCACAGTCATGTTGTGGGCGCTGGCGGCGTTACGCGGCGAACTGAGCTGGCAGGCGCTGAATAATCTGGGCCTGGCGCAATGGCTGAGCCTGCTGTACCTCGGCGTCCTGGGCTCGGCGCTGGCCTACATCGGCTATTACGACGGCATCCGTAAAATCGGCGCGACACGCAGCGGGGTGTTTATCGCGCTTAATCCGTTGACGGCGGTCATCCTTGGCGCGCTGCTGCTGGGCGAGCAATTGACAGCGGCCATGTACCTCGGTGGCGCGCTGATCCTGACTGGCATTTACCTGTGCAACAAACCCCTTGCACCGGTCGCAAAAAAGCGGATTTTATAGGGAGGGCAGACAAGCCTATTTACGCTGTGTAGAATCGGGTTACGCATACAATAATAATCGTCTTCTGGCAGCAGAAGCCTCGCCCGCAAGAGCCTTGGGTCGACAATGAAGATATTCGGGTTTCAACTGATCTACGGTGACTTCCTCGCCCGCAGTGTGCGTGGCATCTCCTGTGCGCCACCCACCGACCTCGCAGACTGACAAATAACCCTGGTTAATTTGATAAGAATGATGAGGCGTCACCATGACAGATTTATACGAAAACCCAATGGGCCTGATGGGCTTTGAATTCATCGAGCTCGCATCGCCGGTGCCGGGCACCCTGGAGCCGATCTTCGAGATCATGGGCTTCACCAAAGTCGCCACCCACCGCTCCAAGAACGTGCACCTGTACCGTCAGGGCGCGATCAATCTGATCCTCAACAACGAGCCCAACAGCGTCGCTTCGTACTTCGCCGCCGAGCACGGCCCGTCGGTGTGCGGCATGGCGTTCCGCGTCAAGGATTCGCAAAAAGCCTACAACCGCGCACTGGAACTCGGCGCCCAGCCGATCCACATTGAAACCGGCCCGATGGAGCTGAACCTGCCGGCGATCAAGGGCATTGGCGGCGCGCCACTGTACCTGATCGACCGTTTCGGCGAAGGCAGCTCGATCTACGACATCGACTTCGTGTTTATCGAAGGCGTTGATCGCAATCCGGTCGGTGCCGGCCTGAAGATCATCGACCACCTGACGCACAACGTGTATCGCGGTCGCATGGCCTACTGGGCGAACTTCTACGAGAAGCTGTTCAACTTCCGCGAGATCCGTTACTTCGATATCAAAGGCGAATACACCGGCCTGACCTCGAAAGCGATGACCGCACCGGACGGCATGATCCGCATCCCGCTGAACGAAGAATCGTCCAAGGGCGCGGGCCAGATCGAAGAGTTCCTGATGCAGTTCAACGGCGAGGGCATCCAGCACGTCGCGTTCCTCACTGACGACCTGATCAAGACCTGGGATCAACTGAAGAAGATCGGCATGCGCTTCATGACCGCGCCGCCGGACACCTACTATGAAATGCTCGAAGGTCGTCTGCCGAACCATGGCGAGCCGGTGGATCAGCTGCAATCGCGCGGCATCCTGCTCGATGGCGCCTCGGAGCAGGGCGACAAGCGTCTGCTGCTGCAAATATTCTCGGAAACCCTGATGGGGCCGGTGTTCTTCGAGTTCATCCAGCGTAAAGGCGACGATGGTTTCGGCGAAGGCAACTTCAAGGCGCTGTTCGAGTCGATCGAGCGTGATCAGGTGCGTCGCGGTGTACTCGCAACCGAGTAATCCGCTACACCGCTAAACACTGTAGGAGTGAGCCTGCTCGCGATAGCGTTTTCAGATCCGGCAATGCTGGTGACTGAATGAACGCAATCGCGAGCAGGCTCACTCCTACATTTTTTTGTGTTTGGCTTAAGGACGGCGTTGGCGCGTCAGGTGTTTAAAGCCTTCGAAGATCAGCACCAAAACCGCCAGCCAGATCGGAATATAGGTCAGCCATTCCCCGGACTTGATGCTCTCACCGAGCAACAATGCCACACCGAGCAACAACACCGGCTCAACGTAACTCAACAAACCAAACAGGCTGAATGGCAGCAAGCGACTGGCAATGATGTACACCACCAGCGCCGACGCGCTGATCAGGCCGAGCAACGGGATCAGCCACATCAGGCCTGGGTACTGATCAAACACGCCAAAGCCTTGCTCGCCACCCTGCACAAACCAGTAGGCGACCGGCAGCATCAGAGTCATGTCGATCCACAAGCCGCCGAGGTTGTCGGTCTTCAGGTATTTACGCAGGACGAAGTACAGCGGATAGCCGACGACCACCACCAGTGTCGCCCAGGAAAAACCGCCGACCTGGTACAACTCGTTCAACACACCGAGGGTGGCGAAGAACACCGCAACCTTTTGCAAATACGACAGGCTCTCGCCGTAGGCAATTCGCCCGGTCAGGACCATCGCCAGTGGCAGCAGGAAGTAGCCCAGCGACACGTCGAGGCTGTAGCCATTGAGCGGCGCCCACATGAACAGCCACAGTTGCACGCCAAGCAGGGCGGCCGAGACGATCAACCCGGCGACCAGTTTTGGCTGTGCCGCGACCATCCGAATCAGCTCCAGTACCCGCCGCCATTCTCCGGACACCAGCATGAACACGGTCATGCACGGTACGGTCAGCAGCATCCGCCAGCCAAAGATCTCCACGCCACTCAACGGTGTGAGCAACGAGGTGTAGTAATACATGACGGCAAACAGCACCGAGGCTGAAACCGATAGAGCGATACCTTTAGACAAACTGTCCTCGCGGGTTGATGGTCAAACGGGGCGCGAAGGATACGTGGTTTTTGTGCTGAATATTGGCCGGATGCTCAATATTCTTCACGCACATTCCCCTGCGACAGCTCCTGCACAAGCGTAGTCAGTGTGAGTAAACATCACTGCGCAACCTTCAACGGATTGCCGAAGCGCCTCAGGTACATCTCGCCGAACTTGTAAGAGGCGTAATCGGTGATGTGGCCAATGTCACGATAGACCGGCAAACCGTCGACAGTGGTCATGCACGCGTTGTCTTTGCATTGAACGATTTTCGGGTCAATAACGATCAAGCCGGGGTATTCAGTCTTCAGGTCATTGAACAGTCGTTCGAGCACCGGCTCTTTCGCGCCTGACCATGGCGCCGTGGCGCAGAGGCTGCTTTGCTCGGCACTGCCCATCAACCCGCGCAGCTTGACCTGGTGCAGCAGGCAGGTGTTGATCCCAGCAGGCATAGGCAGCGTGTTCTCCAGAAAGACCGGCGTAGCACCGGATTCGACAATGATATCCAGGGCTTTGCGGATCGCTGTGCCGAGGCGTTGTTGCGACAGCTCCGGGCTGCGCGGGTCATCCAGTTTGGTGACGATGTCATCCTTGAGATAAGCCTCCCAGAACTGACCCACGATCACATACTTGAAATGCTTCTTCGCGATCAGGTCGTAATAGCGTTGAGTGGCGTTGTGGCATTTTTGATACAGCCCGTTCGTGTATTTACTCACGTCATAGAGGTAGATCCCGGGCAACGCCAGACATGCCGGATAACCCTGTGTGAGGACGGCAAGATTGGCATCCCTGGCCAGTGTTTCGACAAAGCCCCAGTAGTGATTCGAAAATGAATCGCCCATCAGCAATATTTGCGGCGCGGCCTGCGCGGCGCCCGCTATGCAGCCCGGATCGGCGCCGTCACTGACACCCAGGCATCCCTCCCGAGTGGCCGGAACAGACGCTTTCAAACCGTTGAAGACGTTGTTGTAGCCTTCGTTGAAGCGGTTCGGCCAGCCTTCCTGTCTGACGCTGGCCGCGTGGAGCAGCGACAGGCCGATTGCGGGCAGGATCATCAGCACGACAAGGGTTTTGGCAAAGCCGAGCCTGGCCTTTCGAAAGCGGTTTTCGATCAGCACGTAGCAGAGCCAGGCCATGACGAACGTGGAGACGAAGTAAACGACCGTCGCTGGCGCGGTGAGGGTGATGCCCATGTAATTCATCAGCGCCAGGATCGGCCAGTGCCACAAGTACAGGGAGTACGAAAGCGTGCCGATGAACACCAAGGGTTTGAACGCCAGCAGTTTCGAGGTAAAGCTCGCATCGCCAATCCCCTGAAACAGCAAGGCTGCAGTGGCGAGGCACACGGCAATGGCGTGGTAGCGCGGAAAGCCCGGCAGGATATCTGCCAGAGTGGCGCAGTAGAGGATCGTCGCCAGCGAAAACGCACAGACCAGCGTGGCGCTCAGGCGATTGAGCCTGAACGTGTCCGTGCTGAAAATGACCGCACAGGAGCCGATCATCAATTCGAAAATTCGCGCGGTGAAGAAGTAGTAGTTTTTGTCAGGAACCGAGTAAGACAAGTACAGCGCGAGCGCCATTGCCGCCAGGGTCAAACCGAGCACCACCGCCTTGAACAGGCTTTTCGCCAGATAGCGATAGAGCAACCAGAGGCCCAGCGGCAGGGCCAGATACCACTGCCATTCGATGGCCAGCGACCAGGTGTGCAACAGCGGCAGGCTGGCCGCATCAGGCGTGGCGTAGCCCGTTGTGACTTTGGAAAAATACTGGTTGGAGATGATTAGCGATGTGTACTTTTCGCTTTTCAGAAAGTCGACATAGTCATCGGGCAAGTACAGCAGCGTTGTGACAATCAGGGTCACGGCCAGCAACGCAATCACCGCTGGCTGCAAGCGCCAGATTCGCCGCGTATAGAACCCCGAGAACGTGAATGTGCCGTTGTTCAGCGATTTCATGATGATCGCGGTGGTCAGATAACCCGAGATCACGAAGAAGATATCGACGCCAATAAAGCCGGACGGGAAAAGCGTCAGACCGCCGTGAAAAATCAACACCAGCAACACGGCGATTGCGCGTAGCCCGTCGATATCCGCACGGTACTCGATCGATGGTTTGCGATCCCCGGTAGCCACAGTCGCCGCCGGCGAAAGAGGCTCGTGCAGATTTTTCGCGCCACGCAGTTTGAACAACAGCCCGCGCAAAGGCTTGCTGGATACCTCAACGGGGCGATTGAGCATTTATCAGTCCCTGGTCATTTCCGGGCGATCAATCAACTGTCCGTTTGATCGCGCTTGATCCGTTGAAAGACAGCCGAGGGTATCGGCTGTCGAAGGCCTGCGGTAAAGCTCAACCTTGATGGGGTTTACGCCCCGACACAAAATGACTGACATCGTTGAATCCCGGTGTCGACGCGTGACCCGGCGAGACCAGCGAATCGATAAACGCCTCATCCTGCGCCGTGATCTGCACGGCCTGCGCCTTGGTGTAAGCATCCCACTGATCTTCAGTTCGCGGCCCGACAATCGCCGACGTCACTGCGCTGTTATTCAACACCCAGGCAATCGCAAACTCGACCATCCCGACCCCGCGTTGCTCGGTGTACTGCTGAATCTGTTGGGCGATGCGCAGCGATTCTACGCGCCACTCGGTTTCCAGAATGCGCTTGTCCTGGCGTCCGGCGCGGCTGTTGGCGTCCGGTTTGACATCCGGCGCGTACTTGCCGCTGAGCACGCCCCGGGCCAGCGGACTGTAAGGCACTACGCCAAGGCCGTAGGTTTGTGCCGCGGTGATCTGCTCGGTCTCGGCCTGGCGGTTGACGATGTTGTACAACGGCTGACTGATCACCGGACGGTCAACGCCGAGTTTATCGGCGACGCGAATCACCTCGGCAATCCGCCAGCCGCGATAGTTCGACAGGCCCCAATAACGAATCTTGCCCTGACGAATCAGATCGCCAATCGCCGACACGCTCACTTCCAGCGGCGTGTTGTGGTCTTCGCGGTGCAGGTAATAAATGTCGAGATAGTCAGTGCCGAGCCGGGTCAGGCTGGCATCGATGCCATTGAAGATGTGTTTGCGGCTCAAACCGCTGCGATTCGGCACGCCGTCCACCGGGCCGAAACCGACCTTGGTCGCCAGCACCCAGTCATGCCGATGGCGGGCAATCGCTTCACCGACAATCTCTTCGGACCGACCGTTGGTGTAGACGTCGGCGGTGTCGATGAAATTGATCCCCTGATCCCAGGCCTTGTCGATGATTCGCAGCGAATCCTCAGCGCTGGTCTGTTCGCCAAACATCATCGTGCCGAGGGTGAGGGTGGACACCTGCAAGCCCGAGTGACCGAGTGTGCGATAGCTCATGCCGAAATCCTTTTGTCGGTGGGAAAGGGTTAATCAAATACCAGAAGCGTGCGATGCGGCAAAGTGATTTATCGACTCAGCGCTGCACAGCGCTCACGCAAAAACACCTGCAACACCCTGACCCGTTCCGACACCTGCACCCGATGCGGACACAGTAAATTGAACGGCACGCTTTCCCCGTCCCAATCATCAAACAACGTCACCAGCCGCCCGGCGCGGACATCTTCAGCGATGTCGAGCCACGCCTTGTACGCGATGCCATGCCCGGCCAGCGCCCAGCGGCGGGCGACTTCGCCGTCGTCGCTGAGGTAGTCGAGCCAGTTGCAGCACGCCGCTCAATCCTTCGCTTTGTTGTTTAAGTGCCTGTTCACCCTCGGCCAGCGCCGCCAGTGCCAAATTGCTCGGGCTCAAGCCGGGCCGGCGGCCGCCGTTTCCGTTTCCGGGGCGTTGGCTGTATCAGGATGAACACGCCGTGGTGCATGTGATCGAGCGGCCGTTGCCCGATGACACTGAACTGAGCCACATCGCGTTTCGTACTGATGAGCCGGCGCAAGCGGTGTTGCAGCGGGTGCGTGACAGTGGTTTGCCGTATCAACTGGCGCAGGTGCCGGGCGAGGGGGTTGCGCAGATTTTTGTGCAGATGCCGGGTGGTCTGGTGATTGAGCTCGACGCATTAGAAGCCCCTCACCCTCACCCTAACCCTCTCCCGAAGGGAGAGGGGACTGACCGAGGTGTTTGAACGAGCTACGCCGACGTGCAATACCGAGTTGAACTCAGGTTCTGAAAAGCATCCAAGTCGGCTCCCTTTCCCTTGCCGCCGATGGGAGATAGGGGACTGACCGAGGTGTTTGAGCAAGTCACACCAAGGTTCAATTTCAAGTCGAACTCAGACCTTGAAAAGCCCGAAGATCGGCTCCCTTTTCCCCTCGCCCCCTTGGGGGAGAGGGCTGGGGTGAGGGGGGGAAGATCTACAGACCACCACAAAAACCAAGCCAGATACCCAACGAAAAACGACCCTGAAAAGGGCCGCTCTTCTTCGCATCAAAACCTCAAGCGCGCAAAGTGCGCGTCATGCGCAACGCCAGCAGACTCCCGCCCACAATCACACCCGCCAGCAGATACAGCGCGGCATCGGTCGAACCGGTGCTGTCCTTGACCCAACCCACCAGATAAGGGCTAAGGAAGCCAGCCATCTGCCCCATCGAGTTGATCAACGCCAGACCACCGGCCGCAGCGCCCGCACTCAACATGGCCGTCGGCACCGGCCAGAACATCGGCAGACCCGTCAACGCGCCCATGGTGGCAATGGTCAGGCCGAGAATCGCAATCGCCGGGTTCGCCGCAAAGTTAACGGCGATCACCAGACCGATCGCGCCCATCAGCATCGGCACCACCAAATGCCAGCGACGCTCCTTGCGCAAGTCTGCCGAACGCCCGACCACTAGCATGAACACCGCCGCCAGCAGATACGGAATCGCACTCAGCCAGCCGATCACCAGGTTATCGCTGAATCCGAGGTTCTTGATGATCGACGGTAGCCAGAAGTTGATCGCGTACACGCCGCTCTGGATGCAGAAGTAGATCAGACCAAACGCCCAGATCGCCGGGTTCTTGAACACCGCCAGCAGTGAATCGGAGGTGGTTTTCGGCTTGTTTGCCAGGTCTTCCGCCTGATCCGCCTCAAGCACTGCACGCTCATGCGGGCTCAGCCACTTGGCGTTGGCGAAGCTGTCGCTCAGGAGGAAATAGGCAAGGGCACCGAGGATCACCGTCGGAATACCCTGCAGCAGGAACATCCACTGCCAACCGGCCAGACCGCCCTGGCCCGCTGCGAAGTGATTGAGAATCCAGCCAGAGAACGGGCTACCGAGCAAACCGGACACCGGGATCGCCGACATGAACAACGCCATGATCCGCCCACGGCGGAAGGTCGGGAACCACTGCGAGAGGTACAGCACGACGCCCGGGAAGAACCCGGCTTCGGCCGCACCGGTAAACAGCCGCAGGGTGTAGAACTCGGTCGGGGTGGTGACGAACAACAGGCAGGTCGACAGCGTGCCCCAAGTGATCATCATCACGGCAATCCAGCGCCGAGGGCCGAATCTGGTCAGGGCCAGGTTGCTCGGCACGCCGCACAGCACGTAGCCGATGAAGAAAATACCGGCACCGAGGCCGTATACGGTTTCGCTGAATTTCAGTGCATCGAGCATCTGCAGTTTGGCAAATCCAACATTGACCCGGTCGAGGTAGTTGAACAAGTAGCAGATGAAAATGAAGGGGATCAAACGCAGGGTGATGCGTTTGTAGACGGCGTTTTTATCGTCATCGATGGTCTGGGTAGCTGCGGCGCTCTGCGACATAGCGGCTCTCTCTTTATTATGATTTTTTGCGATGCAAAGGGTAACGTTGATCGCCCCGAGAGTCTCGGTCACCTTTGGCCGGATTGTCTTTGTGCCTGAGCACAGGGTTTGCCGCCAGACCCTGTGCGGGTGAACAACCGCCAGTGCCATAAATCAAGGATTGCCCCTGCTATGTTCGAACTCGATCACGACCTCGCCCAGGACATCGTCGACCGGGCCATGGCCATTTTGCCCTACAACGTCAACGTCATGGACAGCCAGGGGTTGATCCTTGGCAGCGGCGAACCGGAGCGCATCAACACCCGTCACGAGGGCGCGCAACTGGTGCTGGCCAACGGTCGCGTGGTCGAGATCGATGCGCAAACGGCCGTGCATCTGAAGGGCGTGCAGCCGGGTATCAACCTGCCGCTGTTGCTCGATCAGCGCTTGATCGGTGTGCTCGGCATTACCGGCGAACCGGAGCAACTGCGCACGTATGCCGAACTGGTGCGCATGACCGCCGAAATGCTCGTCGGCCAGCGCAATCAGCAGGCCGAGCAGCAATGGCGGCGCCAGCGTTGCGATGATCTGCTGGCGTTGCTGTTGAGCGAGGCCGGGGACTCGCCGCGTCTGGTCGATGAAGCGCAGCAACTCGGGCTCAAACCGCAACTGACGCGGGTGCCATATCTGTTCGAACTGGGCCTTGAGCACGGGCCGGGGCAAACCGTTGAGGCACTGAGTGCCTGGCTGACCTCGCGTTATCCCGACAGTTGGTGCGTGAGTTCGGCGAAGTCATCGCTGCTGTGGTGTCGACCAGCAAGTCAGCACCTCGAGCACGATCGCTTGCTGGAAAAGCTCGACGGTCTGGGCTGGAAGATTCTGCGCATCGCCGTGGGCGGGCAGGCCGATGGACTCGCCGGTCTGCGTCGTTGTTATCGGCGCGTGGGCGACTTGCTCGCCTACGGCCGCGAAGTGTTGCCGCATTCGCGATTGCTGACGCTGAACCGTTATCGATTGCCGGTGATGTTGTGGCGCCATCGCAATGACGACGCGCTGGACGAATTACTCAAACCCCTGCGCAAAGTGATCGCCAAGGACGGCAACGGCCAGTTGCTGGCGACGCTGCGCAGTTGGTGCGACCACGACGGGCAGAGTCAGGCCTGTGCGGATGCGTTGGGGATTCATCGCAACAGCTTGCGTTATCGGATGGAGCGGATTGCCGAGTTGAGTGGGGTTGATCCGCTCAGGCTGGACGGGATGCTGGCGCTGTATCTCGGGGTGCAGCTTCTACCCCAGACTGATCCGAACTGATTGGGCGCCTTTAAGGAAGCCTTCGCGAGCAGGCTCGCTCCCACAATGGAATGCGGTCAACCTGTGGGAGCGAGCCTGCTCGCGAAGGGGCCGTAACATCAAAAAACAGATCTTTTGTGAAAATGAACAATAAACGCCCCCGCCACTTGTGCAGCGGACCGGCGTCAACGCGCGGGCCGACTGGCAGCATGAGGGGCATTGCAACCGGAGAATTCGCATGAAGATCGTCATCGCCCCCGACTCGTTCAAGGACAGCCTGAGTGCCCAAGGCGTCGCCGAAGCCATTGCCCTTGGCCTGGCCCAGGTCTGGCCGCAGGCCACACTGGTCAAATGCCCAATGGCTGATGGCGGCGAAGGCACGGTCGAATCGATTCTGGCTGCCTGCGAAGGCGAACTGCGCCGCACCCGTGTGCGTGGCCCGTTGGGCGCGTCGGTTGACGCGGCGTGGGGCTGGTTGCCACACAACCACACCGCAATCATCGAAATGGCCGAGGCCAGCGGCCTGCAACTGGTGCCACCGGGGCAACGGGACGCCTGCATCAGCAGCACCTTCGGCACCGGCGAACTGATCCGTGCCGCGCTGGATGCCGGCGCGCAACGAGTGATTCTGGCGATTGGCGGCAGTGCAACCAACGATGGCGGCGCCGGGGCAATGCAGGCGTTAGGCGTGAAGTTGCTCGATGCGCAACATCAGTCGCTGGTGCCCGGCGGTTTGGCATTGGCGCAACTGGCACAACTGGATCTGAGCGAACTCGACCCGCGTCTGGCGCAGGTGCGTTTCGATATCGCCGCTGACGTCAACAACCCGCTGTGCGGCCCGCACGGTGCCTCGGCGATTTTCGGCCCGCAGAAAGGCGCATCACCGACGCAGGTGCAGCAACTCGATCAGGCGTTGGGCCACTTCGCCGAGCTGTGCGCACAGGCCCTGGGCAAAGACGTTCGTGACGAGCCGGGCAGTGGCGCGGCGGGCGGTTTGGGTTTTGCCGCCAAAGCGTTTCTCGGGGCGCAATTTCAGGCCGGGGTGGAAGTGGTTGCCGAACTGGTCGGCCTCTCCGAAGCGGTCAAAGGTGCCGATTTGGTGATCACCGGGGAAGGGCGCTTCGATGCGCAGACCTTGCGCGGCAAGACGCCGTTCGGTGTCGCACGGATTGCCAAGCAACACGCGGTGCCGGTGATTGTCATTGCTGGGACATTGGGTGAGGGTTACCAGGCACTCTACGATCACGGCATCGATGCAGCATTCGCCGTGACCAGCGGCCCGATGACGCTGGAGCAGGCCTGCGCCGAAGCTCCGCGCCTGCTGCGTGAACGCGCAACTGACATCGCCCGCGTCTGGCACATGGCCGCGAAATCCTGAGCAGCTCCTGTAGGAGCTGCCGAAGGCTGCGATCTTTTGATTTTGCTTTTAAAAGCTCAGGTCAAAAGATCGTCCGATCGCGGCCCGAGCCTTCGGCAGCTCCTACACAAAGAGATTAACGGTGCTTCATCGCTGTAACACCCGGAAAAATAGTTGCGATTGACCCGCAATCTTCCTAAAGCCTGGCCGATACAGCTAACAGGCGCGCACATAACTTCCTAAAACAGTGACGCCGGACTGAGCCTGCCCCCACGGGCCAGTGATGACGCATGGACGCTCGTAGTTTCTATCTTTCGAGAGCTCAACTATGTCCCTGCGTAACCTGAATATCGCGCCCCGTGCCTTCCTCGGTTTTGCCTTTATCGCCCTGTTGGTGATCGTGCTCGGCGTGTTCGCCGTCAACCGCATGACGATCATCCGTCAGGCCTCTGTCGAAATGGATTCGACGCAACTTCCCAGCGTGACGCAACTTGCCGTAGTGACAGAAAACGTCCTGCGTCTGCGCATTCTGTCGTTCCGCGTGCTGGTCAACCGCGAAGCGGCCGGTTTGCAGGAAGCGCAGACCCGCATCGGCGTTCTGGTCGACAAGGTTCGCGCCGCGCAGGCCAGTTACGCCGCACTGCCGGCCGGCCCGGAAGAACGGGCGTTGTACCAGACCTTCGCGACCACGCTGGACAACTACCTGCAAGCGCAGAACCAGATGATGGAGCTGTCGCGCCAGGACAAACTCGACGAGATGCGTGCCCTGATCAACACGCGGATCAAGGACGGTACCGACCAGATGGGCGAGCAGCTCAACAAATTGATCGCGATCAATGCCGCCGATGCCAAAGCCGCGTCGATTCAGGCCGGCCAATATTATGACAGCGCCATCACCGGCATCATTATCGTCGCCGTTTTCGCGGCCATTGCCACGGTGCTACTGGCGTGGCTGCTGACCCGCAGCATCGTCACCCCGCTGAACCGTGCCGTGCAGGCCGCGCAAACCATTGCTGACGGCAACCTCACCAAAGTCATCGAAGTCGATGGCAAGGATGAAGCGACGCAGTTGCTGCAGGCGCTGGCCACCATGCAGAGCAACCTGCGCAAAACCATCGAGCAGATCGCCGGTTCCGCCACGCAACTGGGCGCCGCTGCCGAAGAACTCAGCGCGGTGACCGAAGAAGCCTCCCGTGGCCTGCAGCAGCAGAACAATGAAATCGAACAAGCCGCCACCGCCGTCAACGAGATGACCGCCGCGGTCGAAGAAGTCGCGCGCAACGCTGTGTCGACCTCCGAAGCCTCAAACCAATCGACCCACGCCGCTCGCGAAGGTCGTGATCAAGTGGTGAAAACCGTCGACGCGATTCAGACCATGACGCACGACGTGCAGAACACCGCGCAGATGATCGAAGGCCTCGCCGCGCAGGGCCGTGACATCGGCAAAGTGCTCGACGTGATCCGCGCTATCGCCGAACAGACCAACCTGCTGGCGCTCAACGCGGCCATTGAAGCCGCACGCGCCGGTGAGGCCGGGCGTGGTTTCGCGGTCGTGGCGGACGAAGTGCGCGCGCTGGCCCATCGCACCGCGCAGTCGACTCAGGAAATCGAAAAAATGGTCGCCGGCATCCAGAACGGCACCGGCGAAGCGGTCTCGTCGATGCAGCAAAGCAACCAGCGCACCCAATCCACCCTGGAAATGGCCCGCGCGGCCGGCGTAGCGCTGGAGCAGATCACCCAATCAATCCACCAAATCAACGAGCGCAACCTGGTGATTGCCAGCGCCTCGGAAGAACAGGCGCAGGTTTCGCGCGAGGTCGACCGCAACCTGGTCAACATCCGCGATCTGGCCACGCAATCGGCCGCCGGGGCCAACCAGACCAGCGCCGCGACCCACGAATTGTCGCGTCTGGCGGTGGATTTGAATGCGATGGTGGCGCGTTTCGTGATTTGAGATACGGTGAAGGCTGGAGACCGCGCAATCAGGAGACGTACATGCGCTATTCAGCCTTGACCCAACGAATCGCCGGAGAAGGAGCCGCCGCCTGGCAGATTCACGACCGAGCGCTGGAGTTGCGCGCCGAGGGTGTCGATATCCTGCTGCTGAGCATTGGCGATCCGGATTTCGATACACCTCTGCCAATTGTTCACGGCGCGATCGACAGCTTGTTGGCCGGCGATACCCATTATTCCGAAGTGCGCGGTCGTTTGGCACTGCGCACGCTGATTGCCGAACGCCATCGTCGGCGCAGCGGGCAAACGGTCGATGCCGACCATGTGATCGTCATGCCCGGCGCGCAATGCGCGGTGTATTCGGTGGCGCAATGCTTGCTGGATCCGGGCGATGAAGTGATCGTCGCCGAACCGATGTATGTCACCTACGAAGGCGTGTTTGGCGCTTGCGGCGCAACGGTGGTGCCGGTGCCGGTGCGTCCGGAAAACGGCTTTCGCGTCGACCCGGCCGATGTCGCTGCGCGCATCACGCCGAAAACCCGCGCCATGTTGCTCAACAGTCCGAACAATCCCAGCGGCGCGAGCCTGTCACTGCTGATCTGGCAAGAACTGGCGGCACTGTGCGTGCGCCATGATTTGTGGCTGATCAGCGACGAGGTTTACAGCGAGCTGCTCTATGAAGGTCAGCACGTCAGCCCGGCGAGTTTGCCGGGCATGGCCGAACGCACGGCGACCATCAACAGCCTGTCGAAATCCCACGCCATGACCGGGTGGCGCATCGGCTGGATGATCGGGCCGAAATCGCTGGCCGAGCATTTGGTCAATTTGTCGTTGAGCATGTTGTTCGGGTTGCCGGATTTTGTGCAGAAAGCCGCGCAGATAGCATTGGAAACCGATTTGCCGGAAGTGACGCAAATGCGCGAGGAATATCGCCTGCGTCGCGATCTGGTCTGCGAGCGTTTGCAGGGTTGTCCGGGGTTGTACCCGATTCGCCCGGATGGCGGCATGTTCGTGATGGTCGATGTGCGCCAGACCGGGCTCGGTGCCCAGGCGTTTGCCGAACAGTTGCTGGAGGGTTATGGCGTGTCGGTGCTGGCCGGTGAAGCGTTCGGGCCGAGTGCGGCGGGGCACATTCGGATTGGTCTGGTGCTGGACCGGGTGAAACTGGCCGATGCGTGTGCGCGGATTGCCTTGTGTGCGGCGCAGCTTCTGCAGGCGCGTAGTGCCTGATGTATTTGCAGCGCCTTTAATGGCCTCTTCGCGAGCAGGCTCGCTCCCACATTGGTTTTGTGAACACTGAAGATCCAGGTGGGAGCGAGCCTGCTCGCGAAGGCGGCATTACAGCCACCGATTAATTCAGCCCTGCCATGCCGATGGATTCACCAGATTCGCCGGTTTCTCCCCACTCAACGCCGCCAACAGATTCTCCACCGCACACCGCGCCATCGCCTCGCGCGTTTCATGCGTTGCCGAGCCCATGTGCGGCGTCGCCACCACATTATTCAACTGCAACAACGGCGAGTCATGATTCAGCGGTTCACGCTCAAACACATCCAGCCCCGCCGCCCGAATCCGTTGGTGACGCAGCGCATCAATCATCGCCGCTTCATCAACCACTTTGCCCCGCGAGATATTGATGAAGATGCTTTCCGGGCGCATCAACGCGAACTGCTCGGCGCCAATCAAACCCTCGGTTTGCGCCGTCAATGGCAAGGTCAGGCAAATGAAATCAGCCTGCTGGAGCAGATCTTCAAGGCTGCGATATTGCGCATCGAATCGCGCCTCGACCGCCGGTTTGCGCGACTGGCTGTGATAGATCACCGGCATTCCAAACCCGAAATGCCCGCGCTGCGCCAATGCTTCGCCGATGCGGCCCATGCCGATGATGCCCAGCGTCTTGCCATGCACATCGGTGCCGAAATGCGCCGGGCCGATGTTGCGACTCCATTGGCCGCTGCGCACCATGTTCGCCAGTTCGACCACGCGCCGGGCGGCGGCGAGGATCAAGGCGAAACCGGTGTCAGCGGTGGTTTCGGTGAGTACGTCCGGGGTGTTGCTGAGCAGGATCTTGCGCTGACTGAGGTAATCGATGTCGTAGTTATCGACACCTACCGAAACGCTAGCGATAGCTTCGAGTTGTGGCGCCAGATCAAGCAACGCGGCATCCAGCTTCAGGCTGGCACCGAGCAAACCATGGGCACGGGGCAGGGCATCGCGCAGTTGCATCAGACCGTCGGCGTCGAGGCTGTTGATCAGCGTCACCTCGCATTGTTCTTGCAAACGCGCCATCAGCGCAGGCGAAAGTTTCTTGTACAACACGACCTGTTTTTTCATGGCAGAAGTCTCTTCAGGAATGCGCTGGCACGGCACGCGTGGCAACGGCTTTGGCGACGACGCGATCACTGGCGCCGGGCTTGAGAAAAATCGTCAGCACCACGGACAGCAGCAGCGCGCCACTCATCAACAGATACGAAGCGCCGGGCGAACCGGTGGAGCTGTTCAGATAACCGACCAGATACGAGCCGCCGAACGAACCGAGCGCGCCCATGCTGTTGATCAGCGCCATCGCACCACCGGCAACGTTGGCCGGGAGAATCTCCGGGACGATGGCAAAGAACGGCCCGTAAGGCGCGTACATGCAGGCGCCGGCAATCACCAGCAGCGAGTACGACCACCAGAAATGTTCAGCACCGAGTGCATAGGAACCGTAAAACGCGATGGACGCGATCAGCAGCGGCGGCCAGACAAAGCGTTTGCGCTTCTGCAACTTGTCCGAACCCCACGACACCACGAGCATGCCGATCACCGCCGCCAGATACGGCAGCGCCGACAGCCATCCGGCCTCGATCATGTCCATTTGCGCGCCGGCCTTAAGGATCGACGGCAGCCACAGCACAAAGCCGTAAACACCGATGCTCCAGCAGAAAAACTGCAGCGCGAGAATGATCACCTTCGGCGAACGGAACGCCTCGGCGTAGTTTTTCACCGCTTTGATGCCGACCTGTTCGGCGGCGAGCGCGCTCTCCAGATCCTGCTTTTCCTGGTCGTTGAGCCACTTGGCCTCGGACGGACGATCATCGGCCAGGCGCCACCAGATAAATGCCCACAGCACGGCTGGCAGGCCTTCGATGATGAACATCCAGCGCCAACTGAAATGCTGCACCAGATAGCCCGAAACCACCGACATCCACAGCATCGTCACCGGGTTGCCGAGAATCAGAAACGTGTTGGCCCGCGAGCGTTCGGCACGGGTGAACCAATGGCACAGATAGACCAGCATGGCTGGCATGACAGCGGCTTCGACCACGCCGAGCATGAAGCGAATGACGATCAGCCAATAGGCGTTGGAGACCACGCCGGTCAACGTGGCGAGACCGCCCCAGAGAATCAGGCTGACGAAAATCAGCTTCTTCACGCTGTGCTTCTGCGCGTAGATCGCACCGGGTACCTGGAAGAAGAAGTAACCGAGGAAGAACAGCGCACCGAGCAGCGACGACAGGCCCGGGGTGATCATCAGGTCTTCGGCCATGCCCGATGCGGCGGCGAAGCCGTAGTTGGCGCGATCGAGATACGCCAGGCTGTAGGTGATGAACACGATCGGCATGATGTACCACCAGCGGCGGGTGGCGAGGGTTGCGGTTTTCATGGGTCTTGCTCCTGAGCTTGTTGTTTTTGTCGCAGCAGGTTCAAACAACTTCTCGTTCCCACGCTCTGCGTGGGAACGCCTCTAAGGACGCTCCGCGTCCTCTGTGACGCGGAGCGTCACGGTATGCATTCCCACGCTGGAGCGTGGGAACGATCGATCAAGTTCTGCCCGGGTCGGCAACCCCTCCATATCCCCGCGACTCTGCACCGCCCGACTGCCAATCCAGTTCGCCCGCTGCACTGCCTCGGCAAAACTCTGATGCTCGAGCAGGGCGCTGATCATCCCCACCGCAAAACCGTCACCGGCACCGACCGTGTCGACCACATTGGCCACCGGCACGCCGGCAACAAAACCCTGATCCAGTTGCGTGCGGTAGTAGGCGCCTTGCGGGCCAAGCTTGATCGCCACCGCTTCGGCACCTTGATCAAGATAAAACGCAGCAATGTCCGCAGGGTCTTCGAAACCAGTCAGCAAACGACCTTCACTCAACCCCGGCAACACCCAATGGGCGAGAGCGGCGAGGCGGTTGATCTCGGTGATCATTTCGCGCTCGCTGGCCCACAGGCTCGGGCGCAGATTGGGATCGAACGACACGCTACGCCCGGCATTGCGCATGCGCGTCATCAGTTCGAAAGACATCTCCCGCGCCGAAGCCGAGAGCGCCGGTGGAATGCCAGTGGCGTGCAGATGCCGAGCACTCAGCAAACTGGCCGTGATCGACTGCGGCGACAGATGACTGGCCGCCGAACCGCGTCGGAAATACTCGACCTGCGGGTCGCTGCCATCGTCGTTGCGCGATTTGAACTGGAAACCGGTCGGGTGCTGTTTATCCACGTCAACGTGGCTGCAATCCAGACCTTCCTTGATCAAGGTCTCGACCACAAAGCGCCCGAGCGAATCATTGCCGACCCGGCTCAGCCACGCGACGTTGAAACCCAGACGCGACAGCCCGATCGCCACGTTGCTGTCAGCCCCGGCGAGGCGTTTATGGAAGAGCTCGACCGCCGCTAGATCACCGGTCTGCTCGGCGACCAGCATCGCCATGGTTTCGCCGAACGAGAGAATATCGATCTCAGACATGAGCAGGCTCCAGACGCGATTGGCCGAGGCGGGCGAGGGCGGCGACGTGCTCGGTGGTCAACTGCACCAGATCATCGCCCTGCAAAGGGTATTCGGCCGCGCGCATAACGCCTTGGGCCATGTGCCGCAGCAGTTGTTCCCACAGGTGCAGGTCACTGACGGCCGGCGGCACCGCGACCAGTTTGCCGTCGGCGCGACGGGCCACCGCTTTGCAATGTACATAGCCGACATGCCGGCCGAGTAAACGCGCGGCGCTGGCAGCAGACTGGTCCTGCCACTGCCAGTTGCCGATGTCGAAGGTCATCTTGATCGGCAGGTTGTGCTGCTCGACGGCGGCGAAGAAGCGCTGAAATGGCTCGATGCGCCCGCCCTGTAAAGTCTGGTCGTTTTCCACCAGCAACTGCACCGGGCTGTGTTTCAAACGTTCGGCCAAAGCTTGCAGATCATTGTTGTCGGTGAAGTAGCCGAGGGAGACTTTCAGCCATTTTGAACCGAACGCTTCGGCCTGTTTCAGCGCGGTGATCAACTCGGGGTTCGGCTGCGCCTGACCGGCCAGCCACAGTTCGGTGGGCGAGGAATAGATGCTTTGCAGGCCCTGCGCCTGAGTGGCCTGAGCCAGTTGCGCTGGGTCTTCACGGGTCAGCAATTCCTCGCGCCATTCGATGCGGTTCGCTCCGGCGGCAGCCAGAACATCGATAAAAGAATCCTGCCCACGCTGGCGCACAAGCTCGGCGCCGTAGCTGGACAGACTGATGGAAACGGCGGGTTTATTCATTGTTATTGACCTCTGAAACCGGTTTCATTTTTGTTCAAAAAAATATCAGACCGTGATGTATTGTTTTTGCGGGCCCCTTCGCGAGCAGGCTCGCTCCCACATTTGGAACGCGGTCACCTGTGGGAGCGAGCCTGCTCGCGAAGGCGTCAGATCAAACACCACCAACCTCAAGGGTCGATCCACGCTCAACCAGCACCGGCGCAAAATCCACCACCCGTGCCACCTCCTCATCCCCACGCAAGCGCTTGAGCAGACACGCAAACGCCCGCGCGCCTATCTCTGCCGTCGGCTGAGCCAGCGCGGTAATCCCGCTGCCCACCAACGGATACCAATCCAGATCATCCAGGGCAATCAGCCCGACATCCTCGAACAACCGCGAGCCCATCGCCCGCAATGCCGTCGTGGCTGCCAACGCCGCCACGCCATTGGCGCAAAACAGCGCTTTCGGACCGTTGCCAGGAGTGTTTAAAAAGGTGCGAAGTTGGCTTTGCAGATCATCGCCGGTTTCCAGTACCGCCCCAGCCAAATCCGAACGCTGGGCAATCTGCGCCTGAAAACTGCTGACCCGCTCGATCCGCGAACTGGTGCCGTCATACGGTTCAGTCACCAACACCAGATCCCGATAGCCACGTTGCTGCAGATGCGTAAGCGCCATCTCGACAGCCTGCGGGTTGTTCAACCCAACCATGTCGCTGTCGAGTCCGTCGACCTTGCGGTCCACCAGCACCAGCGGCATCTCGCGGCGCAGTTCATGCAGTTCGTCACGGTGATGGCCAAGGGTGTTCACGATCAGCCCTTCGATGTTGTACGAGCGCAACAGCGCCAGATGCTGGCGTTCCTGCTCGTCATCGCGATCGGTGTTGCACACCACCAGGCTGTAGCCGTGCGCACGGCAGGCGGTTTCCACCCCGTGCATCACGGCAATCGAATAAGGGTTACGGATATCGGCCACCAGCATGCCGATCAGGCGCGTTCGCCCGCGCTTAAGGCCGCGAGCCATTTGGTTGGGGCGGTAGCCGAGTTCGCTGATGGCATGTTCGATGCGCAAGGCAATGGCATCGGAGAGCAGGGCGCGGTCATCGCCTATGAAACGCGAGACGCTGGCCTTGGACACGCCGGCGCGTTCGGCGACGTCGAGCATGGTCACGCGGCTGCGCTGGGCGGCGGAGAAGTCGTTCACGGTCTGAAACCTTGTTATTGGATTTATAGGTTCAATGTCTGCAAGCAGCGCTGAAACCGGTTTCAGGAAACACCAAAAACAAATCTTCCGTCAAGTGAATGATCGCCTGTCAGCGACTGGCAGCCGACGGGCGGGGCTCCGTCAGCCGAACAAACCGGCAGCGATGTTGATCGAAAAGCCCAGAATCGCGGTGTTGAACACGAAGCCGATCAACGATTGCGCCAAGACGATTTTGCGGATGTCGCGGGTGGCCACGCCGACATCGGCAGTCTGCACGGCCACGCCGATGGTGAACGAGAAGTACAGGAAGTCCCAATAATTGGGAGTGGTCAGCCCTTCGGCGAAGCGCAGCGCCGGTTCCTTGCCATCCCAGGTGTAATACAACCTCGCGTAGTGCACGCAGAAAATCACCCCGATCAGCAGCCACGAACCAATCACCGTCAGCGCGGTGAAACCGTAATGCATGAGCTTGCGCGTGGTTTCCAGGTCCTTGCTGCCGGCCAGTTCGAAGGTGATGGTCGCCAGACTCGCCAGCGCGGCGATGCAGACCACGAACAGCACCAGCCCGGCATTTTCGTCTTCGACTTCAGCGATGCGTTTGACGTCCGGAGCCTTGGCGCGCACGGTCAGCCAGAACATCAGGATCAGGTAGGTCCAGACACCGGCGTTCCAGCCGATGAGGATTTTACTGACGATGGAATCGGCGGGGACGAGGAGTCCGGTGGCGAGGCCGAGGAGGGCGGCGGCAGACAGGCGAGGGTGGGTGCGGGCGAGGAAGCGCATGGGGACTCGATGGGCCAAGGTGGTTCAGACACCTTAGCCCAGCGATGGCAGGTGTGACCACAGCGCTGGATGTTTGCAGAATCCCTGTGGGAGCGAGCCTGCTCGCGAAGGCGTCCGGTCAGTCAACATCGACGTTAAATGTACCGACGCTTTCGCGAGCAGGCTCGCTTGTATGGTAGGACTTGAAGGGAGGAGGAGGGACAAGGCTCGATTCTGACTGTTGACGCAGCACAGACCGTGGGAGATTTCGCCCCTCCTCCTTTCACCCAAGCGCCGATAAAGAATGCATCTGGCTAGACCGACGATAGGAACAAGCCTGCGCCTCTGGGTGAGCCCTTCAAGTGCTCAAACCTTATCCCGGAGGAAATCCTGTGGCAATGCCAGTCGCTCTATCAAATCCGATCGTTGGCGTGGATGTCGCCAAAAATGAACTGGTGATTTATCAGGCCGATAGCGATCTGCTTGAAGCGATTCCCAACACCAAAACATCCATCAAGCAGTGGCTGAAGGCCTTGCTCGGCCCCGTGTCTATTGCCATTGAGGCAACCAACATCTACCACCTGGAATTCGCTGATTTGGCCTATGCGGCCGGTTGCACGATTTACATGGTGGGCGGCTATGAACTCAAACATTACCGCGAAGGCGTGAAGATCCGCGCCAAAACCGACGCCTTGGACGCCAAGTTGCTGGCCCGTTACCTGAAGAACGAAGCCGAGGAGTTGCGCCCCTGGACCCCGCCATCACCGCTGTACCGCCAGCTCCTGAGCCTTTTCCGCCGCCGCGCGGCTTTGGTCCAGGCAAGGGTCGGCCTGGTGCAGAGCTGGTCGAATGAGCCGCTGTTGAAGGCAGCTTTTGCTGAACAAATAAAATCCATGCAGCGGCTTGAAACGATGATCGAAAAGACGATCAACGATCAGCTCAAACAAGCCGGTTTGCTCGGCCAATTGAAGCGTTGCCTGAAAGTTGAGGGCATTGGATTTCTGACCGGAGCGCGCCTGCTCACGGCGTTTCAGCGGGGGGAATTTAGCAACGCGGATGCGTTTATCGCCTTCCTGGGCATGGATTTACGGGTATCGAAATCAGGGCAAAAGGACGGTCGCCGCAGCTTGACCAAGCGCGGAGACCCCGAGGCCCGCCGACTTTTGCACAACGCAGCGATGTCGGCTAGCCGTACGATAGCCTGGAAAGGGTTTTACGAAGCCCAAAGAGCACGGGGTTTCAGCACCACGCAGGCGTTGGTGATGCTGGCTCGCAAACTTGCTCGGGTGGTATTCGCCTTGCTGAAAGGGCAAAGCGAATATCAGACAAAAGTCAGTTGAGGGCTTCCCCTCAACCATAGAATCTCCCACAATTAAGATCAGCGGGGTTTGGTGAAGCGTTGTACGAGTTTCATGACGACCACGAAGAACACGGGCACAAAGATCACCGCCAGCGTCGCGGTGATCATGCCGCCAATCACGCCAGTGCCGATCGCTTGCTGGCTCGCCGAGCTGGCGCCGGTGGCAATGGCCAGTGGCACCACACCGAGAATGAACGCCAGCGACGTCATCACAATCGGCCGCAGACGCAAACGTGCTGCCTGCAACGTCGCATCGATCAGATCGTGACCTTCGTCATACAGGCTTTTGGCGAACTCGATGATCAGGATCGCGTTCTTCGCCGACAGACCGATGATGGTGATCAGGCCGACCTTGAAGAACACGTCGTTGGGCATCCCGCGCAACGTCACCGCCAGTACCGCACCGAGTACGCCCAGCGGCACCACCAGCAACACCGAAGTCGGAATCGACCAACTCTCGTACAGCGCCGCCAGACACAGGAACACCACCAGCAACGACAGCCCAAGCAGGATCGGCGCCTGGTTGCCAGACAAGCGTTCCTGCAACGACAGCCCTGTCCATTCCTGACCCAGACCTTTCGGCCCCTGCGCTACCAGACGTTCGATTTCCGCCATGGCTTCACCGGTACTGTGCCCCGGTGACGGTTCGCCGGAAATCGCGATCGCCGGGTAACCGTTGTAACGGGTCAACTGCGCCGGGCCCTGAATCCAGTTGGCCTGCACAAACGCTGACAGCGGCACCATGTGCCCGGCGTTGTTGCGCACGTGCATTTTCAGCAGATCGGCGACCTGGCTGCGCTGATCACCTTCGGCTTGCACGACAACGCGCTGCATGCGCCCTTGATTGGGGAAATCGTTGATGTAGCTGGAGCCGACGGCAGTGGACAGCACATTGCCGATATCAGCAAACGACACGCCCAAGGCATTCGCCTGTTTACGGTCAACGATCAGTTGCACTTGCGGCGCTTCGGCCAGCGCGCTTTCGCGCACGTTCATCAGCACCGGGCTTTTCTCGGCTGCCGCGAGCAGTTCGCTGCGTGCCTGCATCAGTGTTGCGTGGCCAAGGCCGCCGCGATCCTGCAAGCGGAACTCGAAACCGCTGGACGTACCGAGGCCATCCACGGGCGGTGGCAGTACCGAGAACGCCATGGCGTCCTTGATCTCGCTCAGCGCAATGTTGGCGCGATCGGCAATCGAGCTGGCGGAATCATCACTGCCACGCTGCGACCAGTCCTTCAGCGTCGAAAATGCCAACGCTGCGTTCTGGCCGCTGCCGGAGAAGCTGAAACCGAGAATCACCACACTGTCGCTGATCCCCGGCTCGCCGGCGTTGTGCGCCTCAAGCTGTTCAGCCACGGCCACCGTCCGATTCTTGGTGGCGCCGGGCGGCAGTTGAATGTCGGTGATGGTGTAACCCTGATCTTCCACCGGCAGGAACGAGGAGGGCAGGCGCGCAAAGCACAGGCCCAGCCCGACCAGCAACACGACGTAAATCAGCAGGTAGCGGCCGCTGCGTTTCAGCGCATAGCCGACCCAGCCTTGATAACGATCGGTCAGGTGCTCGAAGCGACGGTTGAACCAGCCGAAGAACCCGGACTTCTCGTGATGCTCACCTTTGGCAATCGGCTTGAGCAATGTTGCGCACAATGCCGGCGTCAAGGTCAGCGCGAGGAATGCCGAGAACAGAATCGACGTGGCCATCGACAGCGAGAACTGCTGGTAAATCACCCCGACCGAGCCTTGCATGAACGCCATCGGAATAAACACCGCGACCAGCACCAGCGTGATGCCGATGATTGCGCCGGTGATTTGCGTCATCGCTTTGCGCGTGGCTTCCTTGGGCGACAAACCCTCGGTGGCCATGATCCGCTCGACGTTTTCCACCACGACAATCGCGTCGTCGACCAGAATGCCGATGGCCAATACCATGCCGAACATGGTCAGCACGTTGATCGAGAAACCCAGCGCGAGCATGGTCGCGAATGTGCCCATCAAGGCCACCGGCACCACTAGCGTCGGGATCAGCGTGTAGCGCACGTTCTGCAGGAACAGGAACATCACCGCAAACACCAGCAGCATCGCTTCGCCCAAGGTGTAAACCACTTTGGTGATGGAGACTTTGACGAATGGCGAGGTGTCGTACGGGATCTTGTATTCCACGCCCGCCGGGAAGTAGCGCGCCAGCTCATCCATCTTCGCCCGCACCAGCGTCGCGGTGTTCAGCGCATTGGCACCGGGCGATAGCTGCACGCCGACGGCGGTGGACGGCTTGCCGTTGAGGCGCGTGCCGAACTGGTATTCCTGACTGCCGATCTCGACCCGCGCGACGTCACCGATGCGCACGGTCGAGCCGTCGCGATTGGCTTTCAGCACGATGTCGGCGAACTCTTGCGGCGTCGACAACTGACCCTTTACCAGAATGGTCGCAGTGATTTCCTGGCTCGACGGATTGGGCAGGTCGCCGATGCTGCCGGCGGAGACCTGAGCGTTCTGCGCGACGATGGCTTCATTGACGTCAGCCGGTGTCAGGTTGAACGCGATCAGCTTCTGCGGATCGATCCAGATGCGCATGGCTCGTTCGGCGCCATACAACTGCGCCTTGCCGACACCGTCCAGACGCTTGATCTCGTTCATCACGTTGCGCGCCAGATAATCACTGAGCGCCACGTCATCGAGCTTGCCGTCACTGGACGTCAGGGTGATCAGCAACAGGAAACCGGACGAAACTTTTTCGACCTGCAAACCTTGCTGATTCACTGCCTGCGGCAGGCGCGACTCGACCACCTTGAGGCGGTTCTGCACGTCGACCTGCGCCAGTTCCGGGTTGGTGCCCGGCTGGAACGTGGCTTTGATCGTCGCGCTGCCGAGGCTGCTTTGCGATTCGAAGTACAGCAGGTGATCGGCGCCGTTAAGCTCTTCCTCGATCAGGCTGACCACGCTTTCATCGACGGTCTGCGCCGAGGCGCCCGGGTACACAGCGTAGATTTCGATCTGCGGCGGGGCGACGTCGGGGTATTGCGCCACCGGCAACTGCGGGATGGCCAGCGCACCGGCCAACAGGATGAACAACGCGACGACCCAGGCAAACACCGGGCGGTCGATAAAGAACTGCGGCATAGAAAAGCGTCCTGCTTACTGACCAGAGGTCTGGGCAAGTGGAAGAGGGGTGTCGTCGATCTGCACGGTTTCGCCGGGACGGGCATGTTGCAGCCCTTCGATGACGATGCGGTCGCCCGGCTTGAGGCCGCCGGTGACGATCCAGCGATTGTTCTGCACCGCGCCCAGTTGCACCGGTTGCTCGGCGACGCGCATTTGCTCGTCGACGGTCAGCACCTGAGCAATGCCGGCGCTGTCGCGCTGCACGGCGCGTTGCGGCACGGTAATACCGTTCTGGATCGTGGCCTGCTCCAGACGCACGCGGATGAAACTGCCCGGCAGCAAGTCGAGATCCGGGTTGGGGAATTCGCTGCGCAGAATGATCTGGCCAGTGCCCGGGTCGACGGTGATGTCGCTGAAGAGCAATTTGCCCGGCTGCGGATACAGGCTGCCGTCATCCTGAATCAGTGTGGCTTTGACCTGATCCTGGCCGACTTCCTGCAGCTGACCGGAACGAAACGCACGGCGCAATTCGTTAAGTTCACGGGTCGACTGGGTGAGGTCGGCGTGAATCGGATTTAGCTGTTGAATCAGTGCCAGCGGCGTGGTTTCGTTTTGCCCGACCAGTGCGCCTTCGGTGACCAGTGCACGACCGACACGGCCGGAAATCGGCGCGGTGACGGTGGCATAACCCAGATTCAGTTTCGCCCGTTCGACGGCCGCCTTGTTGGCTGCAACGTCAGCGGCGGTCTGCCGGGCATTGGCGCGTGCGTTGTCATAGTCCTGACCGCTGATGGCTTTGTCGTCGATCAACTGGGCGTAGCGCTGCTCTTGCAGTTTGGCCTGGAAGGCATTGGCTTCGGCCTTGCGCAGCGCGGCTTCGGCGCTGTCGAGGTCAGCCTTGAACGGTGCCGGGTCGATGCGGAACAGCACGTCGCCCTTTTTCACGTCGCTGCCTTCGCGGAAGGTGCGCTGCAAGACCACGCCGGCCACCCGTGCGCGCACTTCGGCGATGCGTGGCGCGGCGATGCGGCCGCTGAGTTCGCTGCTGATCGTCAGGGGGTGCGCTTCGATCGTCTCGATGCGCACCGTGGCCTGTGGCGTCTGATCCTCTGCCTTCGAGGACGAATCACAGGCGCTCAGCGTCAGCGCCATGGCGATCAGGCCGAGCCCGGCCAGCAGTTTGTTCGACATGTACAACCCCCAATATTGATGCCCGCATCCTACGGGCAGACGCCGAGATTAGCGGTGAAGCTTTGTAGGCGCTGTGTGAAATTGTGTAAGGGTTTTGCTCAGGGATGGGCGAGGGCGTATATCCTTCAGGTCTTGAAATTTATTGCGACAGATAGATAGCTTTCGCGAGCAGGCTCGCTCCCACAGGGGATCGCATTCCAAGTGTGGGAGCGAGCCTGCTCGCGAATGGGCCTTATCGGTCGCCACAGCACTTTCTGGATCACCCCATGCCCAACATCCTCCTGGTCGAAGACGACACCGCCCTCGCCGAATTGATTTCCAGCTACCTGGAGCGCAACGGTTATTCCGTCAGCGTGATCGGCCGTGGCGACCACGTGCGCGAGCGGGCACGGGTCAATCCGCCGGATCTGGTGATCCTCGACCTGATGCTGCCCGGCCTCGATGGCCTGCAAGTCTGCCGCTTGTTGCGCGCCGATTCAGCGACGCTGCCGATCCTGATGCTGACCGCCCGCGACGACAGCCACGATCAGGTGCTGGGCCTGGAAATGGGCGCTGACGATTACGTGACCAAACCGTGCGAGCCACGGGTGTTGCTGGCGCGAGTGCGTACCTTGTTGCGCCGCAGCAGCCTCGGCGAACCACTGACCGCCAATGACCGCATCCTCATGGGCAATCTGTGCATCGACCTGTCCGAGCGCACCGTGACCTGGCGCGATCAACCGGTCGAGCTGTCCAGCGGCGAGTACAACCTGCTCGTGGTCCTGGCCCGCCATGCCGGCGAAGTGTTGAGCCGCGACCAGATCCTGCAGCGCCTGCGCGGTATCGAATTCAACGGCACAGACCGTTCGGTGGACGTGGCGATTTCCAAGCTGCGCCGCAAGTTCGACGACCACGCCGGCGAAGCGCGCAAGATCAAGACCGTGTGGGGCAAGGGCTATCTGTTCAGCCGTTCCGAGTGGGAATGCTGAACTGATGTTTCGCATCCTGTTTCGCCTGTATCTGGTGACGATCGTCTCCTACAGCGCGGCGATTTATCTGGTGCCGGATCTGGTGGTCATGGCGTTTCGCGAGCGTTTCGTCACCTACAACCTCGACTATTCGCGCGGCCTGCAATCGCTGATCACCCGCCAGTTTCACGCCGTGCCGCACGAGCAATGGCCAGCACTGGCGGCGTCGATGGACAAGGATTTCCAGCCGCTGCACATCGTTCTGGCGCGGATCGACGATGCCGAGTTCACCGCGATCGAGCAGCAACGCCTGCGCCGTGGGGAAAACGTCGTGCGCATTGGCGATTGGGGCTGGCGCACGCTGGCGGTGACGCCGCTGGATGACACCACCGCCGTGCAAATGGTCGTGCCGCCGGACCCGATGGACGTCAATCTGTTGTACTGGAGCATCAACGTGCTGATCGGCGCGACGTTGCTGGCCTGCCTGTTGATGTGGCTGCGCCCGCACTGGCGCGATCTGGAGCGCCTCAAAGGCACCGCCGAACGCTTCGGTAAAGGCCATTTGAGCGAACGCACGAAGATTGCCCAGAGTTCCAATATTGGCAGTCTCGCCAATGTCTTCGACACCATGGCCGGTGACATCGAAAACCTGCTCAACCAACAACGCGATTTGCTCAACGCCGTGTCCCATGAACTGCGTACGCCACTGACACGTCTGGATTTTGGCCTGGCGCTGGCGCTGTCCGATGACTTGCCGAGCGCCAGTCGCGAGCGCTTGCTGGGGCTGGTCGCGCACATTCGCGAGCTGGATGAGTTAGTGCTGGAGCTGCTCTCTTACAGCCGTCTGCAGAACCCGGCGCAATTGCCGGAGCAGGTCGAGGTGTCGCTGGACGAGTTCATCGACAGCATTCTGGGCAGTGTTGATGAAGAACTGGAATCGCCGGAAATCGTCATCGACGTGTTGCTGCACGGTCAGCTCGAACGCTTCTCCCTCGATCCACGCCTGACTGCGCGGGCGATCCAGAACCTGCTGCGCAACGCCATGCGCTATTGCGAAAAGCGCATTCAGATTGGCGTGCAGGTCAATGCCGAGGGCTGTGAGATCTGGGTCGATGATGACGGCATCGGTATTCCCGATGATGAGCGGGAGCGAATTTTCGAGCCGTTCTATCGACTGGATCGCAGCCGCGATCGCGCCACCGGCGGGTTTGGCCTGGGCCTGGCGATCAGCCGCCGTGCATTGGAGGCGCAGGGCGGCACGTTGACGGTTGAGTCTTCGCCGTTGGGCGGCGCGCGGTTTCGGCTGTGGTTGCCATCACTCGTCTGATCGAGTGTTGCCCAGCGCTGGCGATCCGATGAATGGTCGCAGTTTCGCTAAATACCTGTCAGATCTGACAGTTGCGGCTGCCAGTGCGGAGGTATCAGATGTCAAGGACAGGTTTCTTGTCCTTTTCAATCACGGATACCTGCACACCAAAGGACTGACTCATGGCCGCACCAACCCTCGAAAAGCCTGTGGTTCCAGGCATGAAGCAACCGGTTTCTACTCCTCAGGCTGCCGAGGCGGGATTGCCTCTGGCGCTGACGTATCTCTACCCCGAAGGCGTCAAAGTGGTCATTGACCCGCCGCCCACTGCGCAGGCGGACGACACACTGGTCCTGCGCCTGAACGGTGATGCAGTTGCCACTAAAGTCATCATGGCGGGCGAGGAAAATCAGCATGCCAGTCTTTACGTGCGTGCAAAGCTTTGGCAAGACGGGCTCAACACGCTTGAGTACGGACTTGAGCGAGCCACTGTCGAGCTGGAAACCTCATATCCGGTGCGGATCTGGTTTCACAGCAAGCGCCCGGGCCTGGTGGATCGGTTTCCGGAGCAGGACGGGCACTCGGAATTGGCGCTGGAGATTGCGCAGTCGATTCGCGATGAAGGCGTGAATGCCAAGCGAGCCCGCGAGGGGGTCGAAGTCGCGTTGTTTTATCCATTGATGAGAGCGTTCGATACGCTGCTGCTCGATTGCAACGACGTAGTGTTGAGCCGTGTCGTGACCCAGGCTGAAGCGGACCTCGGTCAACCGCTGGTGATCACAATTGATGAGGCAACCTTTATCGCGGCGGGAGACAGCCCGGATTTTCGTGTGAGTTACACCGTGCTCGATTGTGTGGGCAATGGCCCGGATACGAACAGTCCAGACTCGGCGAGTCAGTTCCTTTACGTCAACCTCAAGGGCAATTGGTTCGAAGCGCCGATTATCAGTGAGGATCCCGCCGACGCCGAAGATGATCCGGATACCATTGACCTGCAAAAGCTCGATGGCAGGGCCGCCACTGCCCAGGTTTATGTATCTCGCAACTGGTTGAAAGGCGATGAGATCCAATTGCGCGCGCGCTTCCGTGATGCGAAGGGTAGCGAGGAGTCTTTGACACTGACCGAAACAGTGAAGAACACACCATTCATGTACTCGATTCCGGTGCCAAACAAGTATTTTGCTGATGCCGCGGGTGGCGCGGCAGTTTTTTATTTCACGCGGGTGAGTGGCGATATTTCACTGGATCGTTCAGAGGCGATCACCGTCAGTATTGTGGGGGCCGCGACATCAGACCTGCCGCCGCCGACATTGGTCGGCAGTGGCTACGAACTGGATCCGTTCGGTTTTGCAGAGGGCGTCTATGCGCGCGTCGAGTTTACGGATGCGCGCAAGGGCGATATGGCCAGGCTTGTGCTTGATGGCGTTCCAGGGCTTGGTTCGCCGCTTTTTCAACCGGTCAGGTTCAACAACAATCAACGTGCCAACTTCCTGATCAAACCGCAGGTGCTGGCGGCTAATCACGGTAAAACGCTGAAGCTGTCGTGGGAGTTGATACAGGCCGGAGGTACTCGAATGTCAGCCGTACGCAATGTCATCGTGCGGCGCATTGAACCCGCCGACAGGCGTCTGCCAAGCCCCGATATTCCTCAAAGTCTGGGTAATACGCTTGATCTGGGCGCATTTACTGGCCCCGGTCAGGCGACCTGCAAACCTTGGCCGGCAATGGCTGTCGGGCAATTGCGCTGGTTTCGCGTGTATGGCATCGGGCACGATAATTTGCCCTATGAAATTCCGATCGCCCGCGAAGCCCCGGTGACGGAGCCCGAAGTCAATGCCGGCCTGGACAATACCCTTCCTCGAGAACTGCTGCTGAAGTTCAAACCGGGCAGCATGCTATCGGTAGAGTTGATGGTTGCGTTTGCGGGGAACAAGGACGACAGCGACGCAGTGCTGTTCCAAAGGGTTGAGTACGAGGTTCTGAACCTGCCTGCCACGCTGTTGGAAGATTTCGCCCTTGCCCCGGCGCAAGCCGTGAAAAAGGGCGGTGTGATGGAAACCGCAAGCCTGCAGTTCACTTTCGTCTCAGGCGACGGTGAATGCGCAATCATGCCCCGTGACGAAATCGGTGAGTCGTTTGCGGGGCGGATTGACGGCCAGGTATTGAGCATTGGTCGCGATGCCTTCGGCACAGAACCGGTCGTGGTTGAGTTGGAACTCAAGAACGCCTGTACGCGAATCAGCTTCTGGCAGGTGAGTGTCAACTACGAGAACAGCGTTGTAGAGTATTTTTCTGCCGACAAGACATTGCTCGGCAGCAAGAAGCTGGGCTCGTCCTACGGCGTGCCGATGAGTGTGCTGTTTGCTGCGCCTGCAATCAAATCGATCAGGATCAACTGTCCCACTGCCGACTGGTTCTCCGTGGACCGCATCAAAGTTGATTACTGATCAGCCTCTGGGCCATGCCTTGCAGCAGTGATGGCGGGTTGTAACCGATCAGCACCAGGCTTTCGCCTTGACCGACGCGTTTGCGGGCAAGCACGCTCCCACAGGTTAGGTGGTTTTCACAAATTTCGTGTACGACACCAACATTGTGGGAGCGAGCCTGCTCGCGAAAGCGCTGGGTCAGTCGCCATCTTCTGCGCTCGGTGTACGCGATATCGAGACGGCGAAGGTCTGCAGCTTTCTTACGCTTTCAGTAGTTGTGAGCGCAGCAGTCCCGCATGCTGTTGCAGTTCCGGCGCAGAGTTACGTCCGATCAGCATCCACGCGTGCTCACGTTCAGTCCAATACACCACGTTCATCTCTCGACGACGCTCATGGGCCAACGGCTGACTGCCGCTGTTTGAGCGCGTGACACACAGCGCCAGTGGCCCGTGTTTCGCATCCAGATAAACGATCTGCGCAATGGGCACGCCGTCGTACTCAAGCATTTGTGCCCGTTTGAATTCGGCGCCCGGCAACTTCAAAGTGGCTGGCGAAAGATTCAGGCCAAGACGCGTATCGACCGTACGCAGTTGCGCTCGTTGGGAGGCGTCGTCGGTGGGCAGATGATCGAGCGTCTGCGGCACATACAGCGCCATGTAATCGCCCACCAGTGCGCGCCAGTTGTTCGATTGCGTGGCATGCCAGCCGAGGAATAACCGGTCGGCCAACACGCCACCGGCCAACAGCGCAGCGGCGGCGCCACCGATAAACCAGCGGCGATTGAAGCCCGGAGGCTGCGGCGCTGGAATGGCGTCCAGCCGCGCTTGCAGGCGATCCAGCGGTGCCTGTTGCGCCAGTTCGTCATAGGCGTTCTTGTACGGCAGGTTGCTGCGGCTGAGCCATTGCACGCGCAGACTGAGCAACGAGTCTTCGGCAATGGCGCTGTCGAGTTGATGGCGATATTCCTGCTCGAGTTCTCCGTCGAGGTAGGCGACCAGTTGCTCATCCGAAGGTGTGTTCATGAGCGGTCTCCTTCGGTGGGTTTCGGCACTGCCTGCAACGGCGGGTATTCGGCGAGTTTGAGGCGGGCGGTGGCCAGACGGCTCATCACCGTGCCGATCGGCACTTGCAGGATTTCGGCGACTTCGCGGTAGGACAAACCTTCGACATAGGCCAGATAGACGGTTTCGCGCTGGGTTTCGGGGAGCGCATCGACGCGGCGGATCACTTGCGCGGCCATCACGTGAGTCTGCGCGGCGTATTCACCATCGAACGCCAGTTGGCCATCGGCATCCACCTGGCCCGCGCCCTGACGCACGCGACGAGCGCGCACTTCGTTGAGCCAGATCGAATGCAGAATACTCAACAGCCAGCGATCCATGCGCGTGCCGGCCACATATTGAGCCGAACGTTCCAGCGCCCGCACACAGGTAGCCTGCACCAGATCCTCGGCCACATGCCGATTGCGCGACAGCAGCAAACCGTAACGCCACAAGCGCGCCAGATGCTGTCCGAGTTCTGCTCTGAATGGCTGATCGTTGACGATGATGGCGGCCCTTATAAGTGCTCAGGTTTTCGATGAATCGTTGATGGCTTCGGCCAGGTCCTGGTATTCCTCGCAAGACGTGCCGCAAATCGATTGGATCTGCTGCAACTGCTCCTGCGCCAGATCGACGCGACCTTTGATCACATAGGCCTCACCGAGGTATTCGCGCACTTGCGCGTACTGCGGATCGAGTCTCACCGATTGCAGGTAATAACCGATGCCCTCGTCAGTGCGCCCCAGTTTGCGCGTGGCGTAACCGCGATAGTTGAGAGCCTTGGCGGTGCTCGGTTGCTTCAGTGTGTCGAGCAGCGCCAGGGCTTCTTCGTAGCGACCGGCCTTGGCGAGGCGGTAGGCATAATCGGTACGGTCGGCATCCGAAAGAGCTTTGCTGACTTGCATCACACACTTCTGCGTTTTGCTGTCCCAGACCTGGCCTTTCGGGCATTCGGGCTTCTGCACTTCTTCATCACCATTGGCCAAGGCCAACTGGCTGGCCATCGCCGCGACCAGCAGCAACGGGGCGGCGAACATAACGGAACGGATAGTCATGGGCAAGGCTCCACAGGGGCTTATGTTTCACTTTGAACACCACAGGGTGAATTTTTATTCATTGCTTTATCAGTGACTATTCAAGTTCAGCGTAAATTCAAGCGCTATGCTCGGGAGCGTCTGCCGTCGATCCGATGTTTTGCCGTAAGGAGCGTTGCCATGACCGACCACGTCCACCACTCAGCCGCTGTCGGCTACAAAACCGCCGCCGATACCTACGTCAAAGGGCGGCCGGACTATCCGCCGCAGGTCAGTGAGTGGTTGACTGCGACGCTGGGCCTGGATGGGCATAAAACGGTGATCGATCTGGGCGCCGGCACCGGCAAGTTCACCGGACGTCTGGTGGCGACGGGGGCGCAAGTGATCGCCGTTGAACCGGTGGCGCAGATGCTGGAAAAACTGTCTGACGCCTGGCCCGATGTGCTGGCTGTGAGCGGTACGGCGACCGACCTGCCGTTGCCGGACGCTTCAGTGGATGTGGTGATTTGCGCGCAGGCGTTTCACTGGTTCGCCAGTACCGAGGCGCTGAGCGAAATCGCTCGAGTACTCAAGCCGGGTGGCAAGTTGGGGCTGATCTGGAACTTGCGTGATACCGCAGTCAGTTGGGTGCCGAAACTGGATGCCATCGTCAACGCACTGGAAGGGGACACGCCGCGCTATTACACCGGCGCCTGGCGCACAGCGTTTCCGCACCCGGGATTTGAGAAATTGCAGGTTGAACAGTTTCATCATGGTCATACCGGCTCACCGGAAGATGTGATCTTCAACCGCGTGCGCTCCACCAGTTTCATCGCCGCACTGCCGGAGGCGCAGCGGGCAAAGGTCGATGAGCAGATTCGTGCGCTGATTGCCGCCGAGCCTGGGTTACGCGGCAGGGACGTGGTGACGGTGCCTTACGAAACCGCCGCGTTCGTCGCCGTAAAAAAGGGCTGAATGCCACGACATTCCAGTGTAGGAGTGAGCCTGCTCGCGATAGCGGAGTGTCAGTCACCTCATCTTTGGCTGACACTCCGCTATCGCGAGCAGGCTCACTCCTACAGGGGTTTCAGGTGTTCATAGTATCTGGCTGCACTTTGCCACCGCCTTCCGACGTTCGCGAACCCCACGCACCACCAGATACAACAATGGCCCGCTCGACACAAAAACCGCCGTCAGCAACAAATAAGGCAGCACCGACCAGACCGACTGCCCGTGCGACCGGGCATCCTTGACCATCCACACGCCGGCCAGCGTGGCCAGCAGATACAGATCAATCACCACCTGCGCGGTGTCGGGCCGCGACATCAGGCTGATGCCGAAGTCGATCAATGATTGTTCAGTCTGAAGCATCACCGAAACGGTATAACCACTAAACACGAGCAAAGCCGCGAGGGGCATGGCGATAGACATCATGCAATCCTTCCTTGGTGTGATGAGAGAGTCGCCAGACTAACGTCACCACGCAAAATTGGCCATTGACTTGCCACCAGCCTGCAGGCTAATTTCCAGCCCATGACTTCGACTGTATCGCGTTGCCAGCCAATGATTATTACCGCCATTCCTCATTTGGCGGGCTAGCTCACGACTGCAGCACCCAACCCGCCCTAGAGGCGGGTTTTTACTTTCTGTCTCCGGGGTTTTGAAAAATGTCAGGAGACGACCATGCCGCACAGCCCCGATCAGCAAACCCTGCTTGAGCACTACGTGAAAAAGATCCTCGCCGCGCCGGTCTACGACCTCGCGGTGCGCACGCCGTTGCAAGCGGCGCCGGCGTTGTCTGAGGCGCTGGGCAACCGGATTCTGCTCAAGCGCGAAGACCTGCAACCGACTTTCTCCTTCAAGATCCGCGGCGCCTACAACAAACTGGTGCAACTCAGTGACGAGCAAAAGGCGCGTGGGGTAATCACCGCATCGGCCGGCAATCACGCGCAAGGCGTGGCGCTGGCAGCGCGCGAACTGGGGATCGCGGCGACCATCGTCATGCCGGCGACGACGCCGGAACTGAAAGTGCTGGGTGTGCGCAGTCGCGGTGCTGAAGCGTTGCTGCACGGCGAGAGTTTCCCGTTCGCGCTGGCCCATGCGCTGCAACTGGCGGAACAGACCGGATGCACCTTCGTGTCTCCGTTCGATGACCCGGAAGTGATCGCCGGGCAGGGCACTGTGGCGATGGAAATCCTCCGCCAGCATCAAGGCACACTGGATGCGATTTTTATCCCGGTAGGTGGTGGCGGTCTGATCGCCGGCATCGCAGCCTACGTCAAATACCTGCGCCCGGAAGTACGCATCATCGGCGTCGAATCAGAACACTCCGCGTGCCTGAAGGCTTCGCTGGAAGCCGATCAGCGTGTCGTGCTGCCCAATGTCGGCACCTTCGCCGATGGCGTGGCGGTAGCGCAGATCGGCGCGTTCGGGTTTGAGGTTTGCCGCCTTTGCGTCGACGAGGTAATCACCGTCAGCAACGACGACCTCTGCGCGGCGATCAAGAACATTTACGACGATACCCGCTCGATCACCGAGCCTTCCGGCGCTCTGGCCGTTGCAGGGATCAAGCAATACGTAGCGCGAACCGGGGTGCGCGAGCAGACATTCGTGGCGATCGACTCGGGCGCGAATATCAACTTCGACAGCCTGCGCCATGTTGCCGAGCGCGCCGCAGTCTGCAGCGTCTCGGCGTGATGAAGCTTACGGCAGCAATGGGCGCAGGAAGCTGCGCTCGTAGCTGACGATGAACTTCTTCTCGACCAGGCTGGCAACCAGTGCGGTGCTTTCCGGATCGGTCAGCGCGATGTGCCGATAGCTTTCGTAATCCGCCAGCGACGGAAAACTGAACAGGCAATAAGCGATATTATTCGCGCCTTCGGACGGCAGGAAGTAGCCATGATGGGTGCCGCCCAAGCGCTCGACGATGCCGAGCCAGGCCTTCGCGTAGGCCTCGAACTCAGGCAATTGGTACGGATCAATGACATATCGGACGTGGCAGGTAATCAAGCAACGCACTCCTTGTTCGGGTTTATTCCTGCAGGGCTGTCCCGACTTTGTCCGACGCCGACCAGATGCGATAGCGCACTTCGACGTCCGACGGCGCGTACACCACGACCGGCAACTTGCTGTTGTACCGCAGCATGAAACCGTCACCAACGACCGGCACGAATGCGCGTTTCTTCTGGCTGCCGGGCGGGCAGGCCATCATCGTGCTCATCGGCCCGATGACTTTTTCCAGTCGATAGAACGGATAACCCCAACCTTCAAGATTCTTCTCATCGAGAACGCCGCCCAAACGCTGGCGATTGCAGTCCACTTCAAGAGTTTTGCCGGCGAGGATTTCCACCTGGAAGTTTTCTTCCTGCTCTTGCTTGGGCAAGTGAATGACCTGGCGGGTGAACCCGGCTTCAGCCTTCGGGTACGGCGCGACGTCTTCAAGCTTGGCGGCGTGGGCGAGGGTGGACAGGCTGGCGATGAACAGCCCGGTGGTCGCGTAAACGCGGAAAGAACCCATGGAAGCCTCCGTGCGGGTGTAGGGTGGATAACGGGCATTCTTACCGTCATGGGCCGTGATTGCAAACCAGCGTCGAGTTGCAAATTGCAGTACCCGTCGAGGCCATTCTTGCAATTTGCAAGTAGCCAAATACTGGCACCGCCGCCAAGTGCTTGATTTCATGAGGGTGAAAATGAACCGATGAAAGGCACGCTTTATGCGTCTTTTCAGTGCGGCGCACCGGCCTTGGGCGCCTACACTCCAATGGGCATTTCGCAGTACCACCGCTTGTCGCACCAGGGAAACAGCGGGGACACACCCGTGCAGGGGCAGCAACGGTCAGCGTGAATACTTGATTGGCATCTCACAGTAAGGAGAGGGTTTCGCCATGTTTCTGTCTGCCTTGGAACTACGCAATATCATTGAAAGCAGTTTTCTGCCGAAACGCTGCCAGTGCACGCTGTCGCCGGACTTGTCAATGACCGTCAAGGTTTTCGGCGATCATCAGACCGATCAGGTCTATCTGCTGGTCAGTGGCATCGACGCCAGCCATCTCAATGGCTGTCGTGAAATCAACGAACTGATCGCCGGGCTGCGATCGGATCTGAACCAGCAAACTGTGCAACATCACTACAGCCCACGCTCCAGAGTCGTCTAACGCACCGTTTCACCCAGTTCGACCGTCACGCGCCGGGCCTGCACAAAACCAAGGCCCAGCGCGAACTCGACCAGCACCGCGAGCAAAATCCCGGGGCCGGCATGACCGTTCAGCCATTCCGCAAAACCCAGCACCGCCAAACCAAAACAACCGACGATAAACCCGTTGCTCAGCGCATTGCGCCCCAGCGACGGCGGTGCATTGCGCACCAGATAAAACATCACCCCCAACGCCGCAAACAGCACCGCACTGCGCCGCGCGACAAACCCGGCAGCGTCGGAGTACTCGATGCTCCAGATCGCCAGCAGCCTCTCCGGGAAAATGCCCCAGGCCAGTGCCAGCAAAAAACACAACGAACACGTGAAGCCCGACAACGAGCGAAACGACAACTGCATGGCGAATCCTTGCGGCAGTGAGGAGGGCTCCGAGCATAACCGCCGAAACTCCCCACGCCTACCGCAAACCCGCAAATCAGACGTTTCTGTCAGTTCTGGAAGTTGCACGCGTCAGATAATTTCCGGTAGCTGATCTCCTCGGGCTTACCGGCATTGTCGATGTACTTCATATCGGCCGTGACCACCTTGCACAGTTGCGTTGGCGGCTCGGTCAACGACACCACTTTGGCCACATGCAGCGGCATGCCGTACTCATACGGAACGGCTTTGGACGTGGCGGAAGTGTCATTGGCCTGGGCCAGCCCGGCGAACGCGGTGCAGGCGAGGGCGGCGGTGAGCAATAAAGGACGAATGTTCATGAAAGGACTCCCGAGTGACGGTTCTAGCGTTCGGCGTGATGCACCCGAACCTGCCGCACTGGGCAACAGCCAGAATGGCTGAGGGCGTGCGGTTCAGTAGAGTTTTTGACCACGGCGTTAAGGGATGGTTAACCAAGCTGAACGCCGGCTGTCAGGGAGCGGGGTGGTTTTCTTAGGAAGGTTTGGCGAATTCCTACAAAGGCTGGTGCCTTGTCTGCTTTCGGCGGCTGGAGTAGGGCGGTTATTGTCGGTTGCCGCTGCAAAATCAGTGGTTCGGGTTTGGTCACCTGAGAAAAGTTCATTGCATATGTGCCATCATTTGCATCGCTCGGATTTCACGATCCGTGAAGTGCATTGCTGTGGCGGCTGTGTGCAGGACGCCTTCGGGCGAGCTGAGTTTGAACTGTTCTCGGTTGACCAAGCCTGTACACGGCCGCCTCCCACCGTTTGGTCACGGCTATGGCGGTTACCTTCTAATACAGTTGAGTAATCAGAATGCCAATAATTAAACTGCTACAAAACCGCTATCTCCCTCTCAGCAGCAACGTCACCGAAACGCCGACGCTGCTCATCGACACCCAAGCCAACCCGAAAGACATCCTCGAAGCCGCCGTCCAGCGCATCCGCGCCGCCGCCGACCTGCTAGAAACCCTGCATTGCCTGTGCTTCAAGCACGCCGACGTGCAGGACATTCCACACATCACCCATGCGCTTTACCTGCTGACGCAGGATGGCAATGATTTGCTGCAGGTCGCGCAGCAGCAGATGTTGAGTTGGAAGGCGCCGGTTTGATCTCTGTTTGAATTGTCTAGCACTCACGGGCAGAGGCATTTTCTGCCCGTGCTTGATGTTTACAACAGCTAGTTAGAGAAGAGACTCTGCCTAAGGAGCAGGAGCAAACGGGCTGACCAAGTCTGGACTCCATTTTAACTCAACAATATTCCCAGGTAAAAAACGGACGTGCAGAAATTCGTCACTCCGTGTCCGGCGAGGGAGAGGCAATATCAACTCATGGTTTTCTTTCTTCATACCCTGTCTCAACTGTTCGCCTGTCCGGCTGAGAATCCATGAGACACGAACCGTTTTTCCTTCAATTCTCCGGCAGCACATGGTGCCGCCACCGCTCATGGCAGCAAGATTCCCGCCCCAAAAATCGTTGATCCAAAAACTCAAAATTGGACGATCCGTATAGTTTGACGAGGTCAACATGGCGCCGGGCGTACGAAATAGGTCAACTATTTTTGGGGTGGCGTAGCTAAGCAGCAAAGCCAGTACAGCCAAGGCTATTCGCCTTCTTCGCCATGTTCGTTTTCGACGTGCGTCCGCAGCAATATCTATCAAATGACTAAAATTCCAAGGTAAGAGGTTACATTCCGGCTTTATGCCTGGAGAGGACTTCACCGATCGCGAACCGATGAGTCACACTTAAATTTTTCCTGGATTAGAATCAAGAGGGTTGCTTTAACTTGGATTCAGTAAGCTTATGAGGAGGCTGCACATGCCGCTACCAAGCTGAGGATCTCCAACATTTAATCAAACAGTGAGACCACGCTCGCGTTCTAAATCAATCAATTTTGTCGTTGGACCATCCGCTTCCAGTCGTTCAGTCACGACAGTGGGCCAACGGTTACGCGAGCGATGCTTTGCTCTTTCATAAACAAAGTCTTGAATCTTGTTTGATGGGTAGAAGACTATATTGTTTAGTAGCATTAAAAAATCAGTGCCAGTTAAGTAATTGCTTCCATCTCCAGCTTCTTTTTTTTCACGAATGATTTTTCTCCATGCGCCTAAGTATTCAGATTGTTTTAATTTTAGGTCTAACTGGCTTTTTACAAAGTCATCCGATTCGCTATGAGCTCCAGTGTGGTCGAACCATGGGCCGTTGTTCATATAAGAGCGAATGTATTCCCAAAATCCTTTCTGCATTTCTAATGACTTTCCCGCCGGCGTACCAATGCTGACCATAATTTCGTTTTCAGGCTCTCCCAAGCGCTTCATTAATACTTCAAGCGAGGCGTTTCGGATGCTCCCAGAATAAAGGCCAACCATGTCGAACTCGCAAGCTACAGCCTCTATTCCCTTCCAAGGAGTATGATAGAGCTCTCCTTCGTTGTCGAAATAGACTTCCTGTGTTCGTCGGTTGAAAATTATGGGAAGTGGTAAAGAGCGTCTTGTTTCGATGATGATTGGAACAATGAACAACGGTATCCCGAAAAGTAACATCCAGCCCACTCCGTCCCACTTGCCCAGTAAAGCCATCCAAACGCCAATGATGAGTGCGATCAGAGCTGAAACTCCCCCGAGAAGTCCGCTAAGCAAGCCGCGGTTTCGATCACTGCCAGCTTTTAGTGAAAGATAGTGTTCTGTGTGTTCCTCAGTTATAAAAAGCTCAAGTGGTTGCTCTCCCGTAGACTCGTCGTCACTAAGAACTGCGGTAGGAGCATCACCATATTTCGCCATGATTTTTTCATTGCCGTTCTTAAAGCCATGCCATTTCCTTGACTTCGATGGGCGGTAGTGCGTGCCTTCAAGTAAGGAGTAGTAAGCTATTACCTTTCGGTTTCGTGATCATAAGTCAAACAGAAAAACCGCGCTCCCGTTCTAAGTCTATGAGTCTAAGTGTGGGGCCGTCTTGATGTAAGCGTTCTGTAACTATTTTTGGCCATAAGTTTCGTGTTTTTCTCTGTACATAATTGTATGTGAAGTCTTGTATAGCATTGGTTGGAAAAAAAATTAAATGTCCAATAAGCATAAAGGCGTCAGATGCGGTTAAGTAGTTAGAGTGTCCGGATTTGACTTTTTTATCTGTGATCGTTTTTTTCCAGTATCCCAAAAAGTCTGACGGTCTAATATTGCTCGAAAGCGTTTTCTTTATGAATTCATCGGATTCTGCGTGGTTGCCATTTTCATCAAACCATGGGCCATTATTCATGTAGCTGCGAATGTATTCCCAAAACCCTTTTTGCATATCAAGTGTCTTGCCCATTGGGGAACCCAAACTAACCATAAGAGCATTGTCAGGGTCGCCTAGACGTTTTACTAGTATTTCGAGAGAAGCGTTATTTATACCGCCCGTATAAATGCTTGTCATTTGAAATTCACACGCGATAGCTTGAATGTTGTCCCATGGCGTATGATACAAATCACCATTTTGATCAAAATAAACTTCTTTTGTTCTACGATTAAATAATACAGGTAAAGGCAGTGGTTTTCGTGTTTCAAAATAAAACGGAATAAGGAACATGGCCGCGGCAAGGAAAATACAAAGGCCTACAAGATCCCAGCGGCCTTTTATTATCATCATAAATGCCAATGCAATACTTGCGAGAGATCCTACGCCTGCCGCTATACCTGTTATACCTCCTCTATCTGCATCTCCTGCCATCTGTAAGGTTAAGTAATTCTCTGTATGTTCATCGGTGATGAATAGTTCGCATGGAGGTTGTCCGGTGCTCTCGCTGGCTTTCAATACGACGTTCGACGTGTTGCCGTACTTCGACGCTGCTTGGGCGATAAGGTTTTTTAGATCCATGCTATTTCCTTGATATCAATAGGGGGGAGGTTCAAACCCTCTAGAGGTGAATAAGTCAGTTTTCCGGATATGCTATTCAATGCCCGACCCTCGCGATCTACGTGATATACGCGTCTATAGACTGCCGTTTCGGATTCTTTTGAAATTCGCGTGCCCGAGTGGACGTCAAAATCACTACTCGTCCAGATAACTTTTTCACGCTTTCCACCAAGACCAAATATTCCGCCCCAAATCTCCTCTCCCTCAAATTTAACCATATTGGGCGTGAGTTTTTCTTTGCCTGGTAATTTCAGTAGGAGATATGTGCTCTCAATTACGCCCTTGTATGGGTTCATTTCATTTAAACGATAAGCATCAAAACTAATTGGGAAAACAATTTTATAAAATTCATTCATTGTTTTTTTATAGTCCCCGGACCAGTCAGCGGGGCTAATTCCAAATTTAGTTCCCTTTATCCATTTTTCCAAGGGAGTGTCTTGTGTGTATAGTCTTGCAACAATGCCGCCGACAATTAATATGCTGAGCCCTAATGCTTTAAAGCCGATATGAGGGACCTGTGTCACGCCTCGTCCAATCGCGGCAGCGTCTCCAGCAATAACTGCCGCCCGAGCGGCACGTACTGCACGGAATGTTTTTACATAAAGAGAGATATTTGCTGACGAGGCAGCAGTTAGTCCTGCATTGACGCTTGCAGTGTCATAATCACCCGCCTGATATGCCTCAAAAGTGTCTAATCCATATGCGAGTACGTCCACGGCCGCCGTAAGAGTCTGTAGTCCTGCGGCTTTCCAGCCAAAACCTAATGCGTCAGCCAGTGCGACACGTGCTACAGAAGATTCTTTGCCTGATGCGGTTAGTGCTGCCTCCCAGTTAGTTTCCGCGACTTTTTGCCAAATCGCGGCAGACGCGGCCGCCATACCAAAAGCTCCACCTATAGAGCTGAGAATTGTTTTCGCAGAAGGTGTATTCCAAGCATCATTAGCAGCTGATCTGAGATTTAGTGCTGCAAAAATTGCAACGAGGCATTTGATTGGCGCTTTATCTAGTGAGGCCTTGCTTAGGCTTAATAGGTTTGTTAAGTTTGTTTCATTTTTAACTATGTTGGAAACAGAAGGAAGCTTGATTTTTGATGCGTCAGCGCTTGCAGTTGGCGCTAAAGAGTAAAATGGAAGTCCATCTTCTAATGCCATTGAAGAGGAGGATGCACTTTTCTCTAGGGAGTGGGAGGGCGTTGTTTCGAGTAGGTCGCTAATCCACTTCCCGATTTGTCTTGAATTAACCTTTTCGATATTTAATTTTTGTTGGCTGCGGCCAAGTGCAGCGCTCAAATAAATTTTTGATATTTTTTGTTCTGCTGGCGCAGGGTTTTGTAAGTTTGAACCTAGTATTGGTGAAAGTGCTAGTAGTAAAGCTTCTTGTGACTTCGCAGGGTTGTGCGTTGTTAAGTTTTTTGCGGCGTTATTGATTGCGGCTGCTAGAGCTATCGCTTTGCTTGTTTTTACTGAAGCGCTGGCAAGGCCAGGTATATTATCTCTAGCTGCATCTGCGAGATCTACGATAGATTTAATTTCCGCAATTGTTAAGCGCTGACTCAGTCCCAGTAACGCCCACAGCAACCAAGGCTTCCCTGCCCCTTGTTTATCAGGATCAAGCGCTTCACTCAATGCTTTTGCGCTAAGACTGCAACTAGAGGGGCCAAGGCATGCAGAAGCGAAATTTATCTCAAGAGTTGTTCGCGAGTCTGGAATGGTGATGTCGAAGTGACCAGCTGCCGTGTCTAAGGTCGAGGGGCCTTTCGCCTCAAATGTTTTTAACCAGTCATTCCATAAAATAGAAAGACGGCGGCGATCATCATTGTAACGAACCTCTTCAGTATCCAGCTCTTCCCAGGCTGTTTTCAGTTCTTTGTAGCGTGTGATTGAGGGGAGTTGCTCTTTGATTTTGGCATCATTATCAGCAAGAGACTTCAGTGCTCCCGCCATAGCCCAGTCTTCTGAACGTTTTTTACGACGTTGGTCAAAGGCGTCATGCTGAGAACGCAACATAGCAGCCAAATCAATCCAAACCCCCCATGGGTCATCAGCAATAACATAAGCTTGCTGCTCGCACCGCTTCATGTCATCCAACATTGATGACCAATTAGGTTTGTTTTTGGTTTCCGGCACGCAACTCCATTTGAAACCAATAGGCTCCATGTAATCGCCGATGCGCTCATGGATGCTGGCTGCCTTGCCGCTAGCGGGTGCGGCACCAGGAGTGAAGTTTCGCATGACTCTCGTGCGGACTTTGGCTTGATCTTTCGCTGCGGAGAATTGTTTGTCGCTCCACTTGGCGGGAGACCACGAGATCATCGCGGGTGTCCCTGCGGGCAACATCAAGTAAGGTTTGGAGGATGCGTCGAGTACTTTGCCGCCGCGAGAGGTCTCCTTCAGCATCGCTGCTTCAACACTAAACTCAATCAGCTTTTCAGGAGATGATTGCCAAACGTACAACCAACCATTACGTAGTAATCGCGCTGTGTAGTTCAGTGCCTTATCGCGGGTGGAATCGTTGTCATCTCCCAACTCTGGAAACGTTCCATTTACAGGTGGCAAGTCGAACGCGCTGACATCAATGGCGTGAGAAGGTCCAATAGCATAACGCAACGGTACGACCGCGGTAATCAACGGACACGCAGCGGGTTTGATAGTCGGTTTGTCAGTCATTACACCGCCTCCTGCGGAGTGTCTGTATCTGTTGCCAGCGCTTGTAACAAAGGCCAGTCGAGCACAATCTGCGCATCAATGCCGGTATCAGCTGGAGCGCTATCTAGATCAGGGAAGTTGTTGGTCCATGCGAGCTGCACTTTTCCTTCATGACGTAACCAGACGCTTTCAATTCCGAACCAAAAACCAGCCGGCCAGCTTGCTCCTGATAGCCATGCCTGACGCAGTGGTAGACCGTCGGCCAGCCGTAACCAATATTCTTGGCGGTCAGGAGAGTAGATCCGGGTGCGGCGCTGAAGGAGCTTAAAAATTTCAACCATTGGCTTCTGAGTTTGTAGCCATACAGCGTCATTTAAGTTTGCATCGCCTTGCAACCAGTCGTTCCGAGCTGTGCTGTCGCTAAGAGCGTCGAGCAAGATGGGGCCTGCTTCAGCTATCGGGGCGTAAGGAGTGGCTTGCAGTAGTGGCATGAAGCGATGGCCAGGATAATTTTTAGGCAGCCATTTCAACGCGTCATCAAACCTTGCGCCATCTATCAAAAGGAATCCTTGAGAATTCGGAAGCGTGGTCATTGCTTCGCTCCTTTGGCTGCTTTAGCTGCCTCACAAACTTCGCATACCCCGGATCGGGTGCGGCGGAACAAGATATTTTGTTTTATCAATGCCAGAAGCGGTAACCCGGGTTTGTCTGCATCAGCTATTTTTAGTATCCCCGGCAGTAACGGCGCAGCAGGCGTTCCAACCCCTGGCGCACCACCGGTATTGATCTTCACTTCAGCGCCACTGATGGTCACGCCTCCAGCATCGACCTTCACAAAACTCCCACCAGCCTTGGCCGTGAGTTCCATGCCACCCTCAACCACCACCTTGTCGCCGGCGTGGTAGTGAATCTCCGTCCCGGCCTCGACAAACTGCGCAGTCCCGACCTTCACATGCTGAGTCACCGCCACCGTCAAGTGATCATCCGCACGCATTTCGCTAATCCGATCCAGATGCGTAATCCGGTGTTCTTCAACCTTGAATTCGCTCAGCGTGTTGGCTTCGACAGTGTCGTGCCGTTCGTTGCCCACCCGGATCTTCTGGTCGTGCTCGATGTTTTCGTCCCAGTCGCGCTGGGCGTGGATGTAGATCTGCTCGGCGCCTTTCTTGTCTTCGATGCGGAACTCGTTGTAGCCCTTGCCGCCCGGTGAGCTCAGGGTTTTGAAGGTGCTGCGGGTTTTGTTTGCCGGCAGGTCGTAGGGGACGACGTTTTCCTTGTGGTACAGGCAACCGGTGACCAGCGGCTGGTCGGGATCGCCTTCGAGGAAGGTGACGAGGACTTCCATGCCGATGCGCGGGATGGCGATGCCGCCGTACGCTGCGCCGGCCCAGCCGCTGGCGACGCGCATCCAGCAGGTGGTTTTGTCGTTGGACTGACCGTCGCGATCCCAGTGGAATTGCACTTTGATGCGGCCGTACTGGTCGCAGTGGATTTCTTCGCCTGCGGGGCCGGTGACGACCGCGGTCTGGCTGCCGAGGACTTTTGGTTTCGGGTGTTCGAGGGCAGGGCGGTAGTGTGCGTCCCACGGGGTGGCGAGGAAGCTGTTGCGGTAGCCCTGGTGGAAATCGCTTTTGTTGTCGGTGACGTCGCTGGTGACATTTTCGCCGAGGACTTGCGGTTGTTTGCCTTCGTGGAAGACTTCCAGCAGCAGCCACAGGTCGTTCCACTCGGCGCGCGGGTGTTCGGCGAGTGTGAGGAAATGGCCGCTGGTGAGGGTTGGTTCGTCACCTTTGCCTTCGGCGAGTTTGTAGTCGCTGCGATGGCGTTCGAGGGCGCGGGTGGAGAGGAACTTGCCGCGCTCGCGGGTGGTGAAGCGGCCGGGGTAGTCGTAGTCCTCAAGGTCCGGGGCGAACTCGGTTTTGACCGCGCCTTCGGGGAGGATCTTTGGTTTTTCGAAGTCGTAATCGCGGCGGCTGACGCGGGTGGTGCGGGTTTCCAGACGCAGGTTGAAGCGTTTGATCACCGGTTTGTCGGCGGCCATGCCGGAGTCTTGCTGGTAGCTCACCGGTTTCAGCTTGCGGAACACGGTCTGGTCGTCGCCAAACACCAGTTTGTGGCCGCTGCTGCTGTGCTGGAAGTGGAAGTGAATGCCTTCTTCTTCGCACAGGCGCTGGATGAAATGCAGATCGGATTCGTCGTACTGCACGCAGTATTCGCGTTCCGGGTACTCGGCGCCGAGCTGGAAGCTGTAGGCGTCGGCGAGGATGCCGCGATCCTCCAGCACCTGGGCGATGATCTTCGGTACGGTCAGTTGCTGGAAAATCTGCTGATCGTGGTTGTGCCGCAGGTAGGCCAGTTGTGGCACCAGGCTGAGGCTGTAACGGGTCAGGGTTTTGCCGGAGTCGCCTTGCTCGATGCGATAGACCAGACCGTGGATCTTGCCTTCGCCGGTCGGGCCGAAAGTCAGGACGCCGGGCTTGTGCAACAGCTCTTCGAGTTTGAGGTCGGGGCGGGCGCTGACGAGTTCGAGGTCGAAACGGAACGGTTGGTTGAGGGCTTCGCGACCGGTGAAGCTGAGGACTTGCAGGTCGGCGTTGGCGCCTTCAAGCGTGAGGGTAATGTGGGTTGCGTTGGCGTCCAGCATGCCTTGAATTCCGTCCGTTGAATAAGCAGGTGACGGATGATGGAGGATTAAGCGGCCTCGTTCAAGGCACAAAAGCCGTAGGTCTGGCAGGTTTGCGGTATAGGGAAAACCCTTAGATGAGGTGTTTGGCCCAATGAAACCGGGTGTTTAGTGCGAATTGGCGTTGATCGCCGGCAACTTTTCCCACGACCCTGGGTTGAAGAATCCGCAGTCAGATTCAGACTAAAGTCGCCTGTAGCACGTCAAAGCCATCTGCCATCATTGCCGCTCACCCCTGCGTGTTCACTTTCTCCTGGTTCAATTCGACCCGGGACGGGAGCTATTTTTCTGGCTTGTTGCGCGCTTGCGCAAACGCTGCATTGTTGGAGTTTTTCATGCGTCCCCCATTTCCCCTCATCACCCCGCGCCAGTCGTTTGGCTTCGGAGCCGTTGTGCTGTGCGCAGGTTTTACCGCACAGGTTCAGGCCAGCGGATTCTTTGAAGACACCACCGCGAAAATCGAATCGCGCACGGTGTACTTCAACCGCGATTTCCGTGATGGGAGCACCTCGAACGCTCAGGGCGCCTCCAAGCGTGAAGAGTCGGCACAGGGCTTTATTCTCAACCTGCAATCGGGCTATACCGAAGGTACGGTGGGTTTTGGTATCGATGCGCTGGGCATGCTCGGCTTTCAACTCGATTCCAGTCCGGACCGCAGCAACAGCGGCTTGCTGCCTTCCAGCGGCAACGATCCACGCGGCTCGAAAGGCCAATACGCGAAAATGGGCCTGACCGCCAAGGTCAAGGTCTCGGACACGGTGCTGAAGTACGGCGCACTGCTGCCGGATCTGCCGTTGCTGAAATACAACGACGGTCGTTTGCTGCCGACCATGTTCAACGGTGCCATGCTCACTTCTAAAGAGCTGAAAGACCTGACCTTCATGGCCGCGCGTCTGGACAAGTACACCGCGCGTGATTCCACCGATTCGCAAGACATCCGCGTGCACTGCAAGAACAAGCGCTACGCCTGCAACACCACCGCCGACCATTTCGACATGTACGGCTTCGATTACAAGATCAACGATCGCCTGACCGCGCAGTATCACTACGCCGAACTGGAAGACATTTATCGTCAGCACTTTGTCGGGCTGTTGGGTAATCAACCGTTAGCTGGCGGTGTACTTAAAGCGGATCTGCGTGTGCTGAAAAGTGCCGACAGCGGTGATGCCAAGGCCGGTTCCATCGATAACCGCGCGTTGAGCGGCATGTTGTCGTATGCGCACAGCGGTCACACGTTCAGCGCCGGTTGGCAGCGCATGAACGGCGACAACTCGATGCCGTACCTCGATGGCAGCAATCCGTATCTGGTCAACTACGTGCAGGTCAACGACTTCGCCGCTGCGCAGGAACGTTCGTGGCAGTTGCGTTATGACTATGACTTCAAGGCCATTGGTATTAATGGTTTGAGCTTCCTGACCCGTTATGTGAACGGTGACCACATCAAGGTGTTGGGCAGTGATCAGGAAGGCAAGGAGTGGGAACGTGACAGCGAGTTGAAGTATGTGATTCAGACGGGCACGTTCAAGGATGTGAGTCTGCGTTTGAGGAATGCTACGTATCGCACCAATTATGAGAAGTTTGCCCGGGATGTGGATGAGACACGGTTGATTGTGAGTTATAGCTTTTCGGTGTTGTAAGGCGTGGAGTTGTAGCGTCTGATCGACTGCTTTCGCGAGCAGGCTCGCTCCCACATGGGTTCAATGCCGGACACAACATCTGTGTTCACTGAAGATCTATTGTGGGAGCGAGCCTGCTCGCGAAGGCGTCCTTACAACCAATGCCAGAACCGGCTCCAGAACCCCCGATTCAAATCCTCCTTGCACCCGGCATACTGCCGCGCATACACATCCGAACGGTTCTGCACTTTGCGCGCTGTCGGCATCAGCCAGGCTTTGCTCGCGTAGGTCTTGTTGCGGAAGCCGCCCCAGCCTTCGTGGTAGTTGAGGTACTGGTTATAGGCGTCGTACTTGTAGACGCCGTTGATCGAATAGGTTTTGTCCATGTACCAGCCGACAAAGTCGATGGCGTCGTCGAAGTCTTCGCGATCGGCGCCGCTGCGGCCGGTGCTTTTCTGGTAATCGGCCCAGACTTCATCTTTGGCTTGCGCATAACCCGAGGCGGTCGAGACGCGGCCCCACGGGATCACCCAGAGCAAGTATTTGCGCGGGGTCTTGGCGTCGTAGCGGTAGCCGGATTCCTGATACATGATCGCGAAGGGCACCTGAATCGGTACGCCCCAGCGTTTTTGCGTGACTTGCGCAGCGTCGTACCAGTCGCTTTTTTCGCGGAAGATTTCGCAGATGTCTTCCGGCGAGCGGGGCGGCGAGGTGCCGCACCCGCTCAGTAGCGTTGCCAGTGTCAGTAGTCCAAGCGTCTGCCTGTAATTCAAAAGCCGTTATCCCGTCGTGCGCAAAAAGGCCGACAGTTTACGCGCTCAGCTCAATTGATGACGATAGGGCAAATCCGGGCCAGTCTTGCTGCAGGTCAGTGCGGCGGCTTGTACGGCGAACTTGAGCATGGCGTCGATCTGCTCGCGCGCGAGTTGCTGCACGCCTTCGACCGAATCCAGACCGTTCTCGGTCAGCCAGGTGATCAGCGCGGCCTGGAAGGTGTCACCGGCGCCAACGGTATCGGCGATCTTCACTGAGGCCGCCGGCACCGACCAGTTGCCATGCTGGCGGCTGAACACACTGGCGCCGTCGCCGCCGCGGGTGAGGAAGACGACTTGGCAGCGGTGTTCGAGCCAGCCTTCGATCACGCGCTGCGGGTCCTGTTCGGGGTAGAGCAGGCTCAGGTCTTCGTCGCTGACCTTGATCAGATCGGCCAGTGGCACCAGCGTCGCGATGCGTTCGCGCCACAGGTCGATGTTCGGCTCGGGATTGAGGCGTACGTTCGGGTCGAGGGTGATCAGGCGTTTGCCGCTTTCGCGCTGTACCAATGTCAGCAAGGTGTCGCCGATCGGCTGCACCACCAGCGAGAATGAGCCAATGTGCAAGCCGCGCACCTCAGGGCCCAACACCGGCAGATGCGCAAGATTCAGTTGCCGATCGGCACAGCCTTCACCACGAAAGCTGTAGTGCGGCGAGCCATTGGCACCGACGGCGACCATGGCCAGCGTGGTCGGCGCGGCGAAATCCACCAGATAGTCCGGGCGCACACCTTCATCCTGCAGCACTTGCTGCAAGCGGCGGCCAAGGTAGTCGGTGGACAGTCCGCCAAACAGGGCCGAGTCCACACCCAAACGGCGCAAACCGACGGCGACGTTGAACGGCGAGCCGCCAGCAATCGCCTTGAAATTCACTTTCGAGGCCAGTCCGCTGGCGTCGTCTTCGCTGAAGAAATCAAACAGGGCTTCGCCACACACCAAATACATAATTGTTTGCTCTTTATAGGGTTGCGACATGCTGTTGATAGCGTTCATAGGCCTGCTGGAACGCCGCAACGTTGGCGGCAATCGGCAGGGTTTCACTGCTGGAATCGAGTTTCACGCAGCGCTGGCACAGGTCGGAGAGGGTGTCTTCGTGGCCGTTCGACCAGGATTTGCACCACGCCGCTTGAATCGCTGCGCCCAAGGCTGCGGCTTCACTTTGTTCGGTGCAGATCACCGGGGTGTTCATGATGTCGGCGACGATCTGCCGCCACACCGCGCTTTTCGAACCGCCGCCGATCAGGCAAATGCTGCGGCTTTGTAAACCATTGTGGCGGAGTAAATCCAGCCCGTAGCGCAAACCGAAGGTGGTGCCTTCGACGGCCGCGCGGCACAGATTGGCCTGAGTCAGGTTGTCCAGCGTCAAGCCGTGCAGGCTGCCGGTGGCGTGGGGCAGGGCGGGCACCCGTTCACCGTTGAGGAATGGCAGCATGCTCACGCCATCAGCGCCGATGGGTGATTGCGCGACGAGCTGGTTGAATTGCTCCAGGTCCAGATTGAACAGCTCGCGAATCGCGCCGGTGGCGTTGGTCAGGTTCATGGTGCAGATCAGCGGCAACCAGCCGCCACTGGACGAGCAGAAGGTCGCGACCGAGGCGTCCGGGCTGACTTTCGGCACCTCGGAATAGGCGTACACCGTGCCGGAGGAGCCGAGGCTCATGGTGATCGCGCCGGGCTGAATATTGCCGGTGCCGATGGCGCCCATCATGTTGTCGCCGCCACCGCTGGAGACCTGCGCATTGGGGTTGATGCCGAGGTGTTCGGCAATCGCCGGGAGGATGGTGCCGACAGATTGATGTGCATCGATCAGCTCAGGCAGGGCGGCTTGCAGGCGCCCGCTGGCGTCGATGTCGCGCAGCAGTTGCAAGTCCCATTGGCGGGTGCGCACGTTGAAATAGCCGGTGCCGGAAGCGTCGCCGTACTCACTGCACGCGCGGCCGGTGAGCCATAAGTTCAGGTAGTCGTGGGGTAGCAGAATGCGTGCGATGCGTGAGAACACCACGGGGTGCTGTTCTTTGGTCCAGAGCAGTTTCGACACCGTGTAGCCCGGTGCGATGACCACGCCGAGGCGTTCCAGTGAGCCTTTTTCACCGCCCAGATGAGTGAGCAGACGGTCGTTCTCGGCGCTGGTTTCGGTGTCGCACCAGAGCTTGGCCGGACGAAGCACTTCACCTTGGTCGTCGAGCAGGACCAGACCGTGTTGCTGGCCCGAGACGCCGATGCCGAGGATCGACTGGCCATCGACATCCGCCGCCTGCAGTGCGCGGCGGGTGGCGAGGGTGAAGGCTTCCAGCCATTGCTGGGTGTCTTGCTCGCGACGGCCGTTGGCGCCGCTGATCATCGTGTGTGCGGCGGCGCCCTGGCCGAGGACTTGACCGCTGGCGGCGTCGAGGATGATGGCTTTGGTGCCTTGGGTGCCGCAGTCGATGCCTAGGAACAGTTGTTGTGTTGTCATGTGTGAACCCGTTGGGTTGCGGTGAAGATCAAGAGCTTACCCCCTCACCCCAGCCCTCTCCCCCAAGGGGGCGAGGGGGAAAGGGAGCCGATCGGGGGGCTGTTCAAAAGCTGAGTTCGACTCCGGTTCTCTCAAACCAGGGCTGTTCAAATCCTGAGTTCGACTCCGGACGTTCAGGTCGATGTAACTTGCACAAACCACTCGGTCAGTTCCCTCTCCCTCCGGGAGAGGGCTAGGGTGAGGGGCTTTTCAATCCAGAATCCGCTGCAAAGTCCGCGTCACACCTTCTTCACGCAAGCTGTTGCAACACCACTCAAACGCCGCCACAAACGCCGCCGAACGCGGTATCGCCGTGCCGAAAATCTCTTCAACCGCCAACAACCGCTGCGTAATTAAAGCATCGTCCGCCACCAACGCCTGACAAAACGTCGCGCGCGGATCCGGGATCGAATAGCTATCGCCATTCTCATCCACCCCCTTCAAATACAACGCCCACGCAGCGACCACCAGAGCCGCACGCTTGGTCTCCTGCCCATCAGCAATCAAGCGATTGATCGTCGGGATGGTGAACTTGGGAAACTTCGACGAACCGTCCGAACACACCCGCTCCAGCTGATCGGCAATCGCCTGATTGGAAAACCGCGCCACCAATGTGTTTTTGTAATCCGTCAGATCAATGCCAGGCACCGGCGCCAGTTGCGGGGTCACGTCCAGGTCCATATAAGCGCGCATGTAGCGCACGAACAGCGGGTCGTTCATGGTCTCGTGCACAAACCGGTAGCCCTTCAAAAAGCCCAGATACGTCAGCGCGAGGTGGCTGCCGTTGAGCAATTTGATCTTCATTTCTTCGTAGGGCGAAACATCATTGGTGAACTGCACGCCAACCTTTTCCCAGGCCGGGCGACCGTTGCCGAATTTGTCTTCCAGTACCCACTGCACAAACGGTTCGCAGACCACCGGCCAAGCATCGTCGACGCCGTGTTTGTCGGCCAGTTGCAAACGGTGCGCGGTGCTGGTCATGGGGGTGATGCGGTCGACCATGGCGTTGGGGAAACTGACGTTGGCGTCTATCCAGCTGCACAGATTGCTGTTGCGCAGTGTGGCAAAGGCCAGCAGCGCCTTGCGCGTCACGGCGCCGTTGTGCGGCAGGTTATCGCAAGACATTACGGTAAACGCCGGAATGCCCGCTGCCCGGCGCTTTTCCAGGGCTGCACACAAGAAGCCGAACACGGTTTTCGGGTCGTCTGGGTGGGCCAGGTCGTGTTGAATCTGTGGCAGGTGCGCCATGAATTCGCCGTTGCTGTCGTCGATGCAGTAACCGCCCTCGGTGATGGTCAGCGAGACGATGCGGATTTGCGGGTCGGCGAGTTTGTCGATCAACGCCTGGGCGCCGTCCTCGGCCAGCAGCATGTCGCGAATAGCGCCGATCACGCGCACTTCGGTGTCGTCGCTGTCACCGAGTTCGAACAGGGTGAACAGGTAATCCTGCTCCTTGAGGTCGTCGCGTGCGCGGCGGTCCTCAGTGCGCAGGCCGACGCCGCAAATCGCCCAGTCGAGGGCTTCGCCGGTATTCATCAGCGCGTCGGTGTAATACGCCTGATGCGCGCGGTGAAAGCCGCCGACGCCAATGTGGGCGATGCCCTGGCGCGTGTCGCTAAGGTTGTAGGCCGGTAGTTGCACTTCGGCGGCCAGACGATGGAGGTTCTGTTGGTTGAGTTTCATCGGGAATTCTCGAAATCAGGCCGCAGCGCGCAGCGGACGGGTCAACGCGACACCTTCGGCATCGAATAAATGGCAATGAGCAGCATCGAGGTGCAGGCTCAGTTGTTCGCCGTAACGGCTGGCCAGATCCCCGCGCACGCGCATGGTCAGGGCTTCGCCGGCGTTGGTGGTGACGTGGCAGAAAGTGTCGCTGCCCAGGCGTTCGCTGACGTCGGCAGTGACTTGCAGGCTGCAGTCGCCCGGTTGCGCCAGTTCCAGATGTTCCGGGCGAATGCCGAGGGTTACGGCGCTGCCGACACTGAGGTTGGCAGCATTGAAGGGCAGGGTGATGCGCGTGCCGGCGTCCAGCGACACTTCGCAGCTCTGGCCGTCGACGCGGGCGATCTTGCCTTTGAGGAAGCCCATTTTCGGCGTGCCGAGGAACCCCGCGACGAAGAGGTTCGCCGGGTTGTGATACAGGTCCAGTGGCGAGCCGACCTGTTCGATCTTGCCGCCATTGAGTACCACGACTTTGTCGGCCATGGTCATCGCTTCGACCTGATCGTGGGTCACATAGATCATCGTCGCTTGCAGGTCTTTGTGCAGGCGCAGCAGTTCCAGGCGCATCTGCACGCGCAGTGCGGCGTCGAGGTTGGACAGCGGTTCGTCGAAGAGGAAGATTTTCGGATTGCGCACGATCGCGCGGCCGATGGCGACGCGCTGGCGCTGGCCGCCGGAGAGCTGTTTCGGCTTGCGCTCAAGCATCGGCCCGAGTTCGAGAATGCGCGCCGCTTCGCCGACTTTCTTCTCGACTTCGGCTTTCGGTACGCCGGCCAGATCGAGGGCGAAGGACATGTTTTTCTTCACGGTCATGTGCGGGTACAGCGCGTAGGTCTGGAACACCATCGCCAGATCGCGCTTGGCCGGGCTGACTTCGGTGATGTCACGGCCATCGAGTTCGATGGTGCCGTCGCTGACTTCTTCCAGACCGGCAATCAGCCGCAGCAGGGTGGATTTGCCGCAGCCCGACGGGCCGACGAAGACCACGAATTCCTTGTCGTTCACTTCAAGGTCGATGCCTTTGATGATGGAGAAGCCTTCGAAGCCTTTTTGCAGATTCTTGATTTTCAGGTTGGCCATGATGATGGGCCTCCGCAATTTATTATTGGGTTAAACCAGATCGGCTTTTCTGTGGGATCGAGCCTGCTCGCGAATGCGGTGTGTCATTTACCAATGATGGTGACTGACACGGCCTCATCGCGAGCAGGCTCACTCCTACAGGGGAATGTGTTGGGTTCGGGATGTTCATTTCACGGCGCCGAAGGAGAGGCCGCGTACCAGTTGTTTCTGGCTGATCCAGCCGAAGATCAGAATCGGCGCACACGCCAGGGTCGACACCGCCGACAACTTGGCCCAGAACAACCCCTCAGGACTTGAGTACGAAGCAATCAAAGCGGTCAGTGGCGCGGCTTTCGACGAGGTCAGGTTCAGCGACCAGAACGCCTCGTTCCAGCACAGAATCAGCGACAGCAGCACGGTCGAGGCAAGGCCACCCTTGGCGATCGGCAGCAGCACGCGGACCATTTCCTGCCACAGGGTGGCGCCGTCGAGGCGGGCGGCTTCGAGGATGTCTTTGGGGATGTCCTTGAAGTAGGTGTAAACCATCCAGACCACGATCGGCAGGTTGATCAGCGTGTAGATCACGATCAGTGCGATGCGCGTGTCGAGCAGGCCGAAGCTTTTCGCCAGCAGGTAGATCGGCATCAGCACGCCCACCGGTGGCAGCATCTTGGTCGAGAGCATCCACAGCAGCGTGCCTTTGGTGCGCTGGGTTTCGTAGAACGCCATCGAGTACGCCGCCGGTACCGCGATCAACAGACACAAAGCGGTGGCGCTGAAGGAAATCAACACCGAGTTCCAGGCGAAACTGAAGTAATCGCTGCGGTCATTGATGTGCAGGTAGTTCTCCAGTGTCGGCGTGAAGATGAACTGCGGCGGCGTGGCGAACGCATCGATTTCGGTTTTGAAACTGGTCATCACCATCCACAAGATCGGGAAGAAAATCACGATCGCGATGGCCCAGGCCAGGGTGCCGAGCAGCAGGCTTTGCAGCCGGCGGGATTGTTGAAGAGTCATGGCAGGCCTCAGGCTTTGTCAGTCAGGTTTTTGCCGATCATCCGCACCAGAATGATCGCGGCGATGTTGGCGATGACCACGGCAATCAAGCCGCCCGCCGAAGCCATGCCGACGTCGAACTGCACCAGCGCCTGGTTGTAGATCAGGTAGGCGAGGTTGGTCGAGGCGTAGCCGGGGCCGCCGTTGGTGGTGGTGAAAATCTCGGCGAACACCGACAGCAGGAAGATCGTTTCGATCATCACCACCACGGCAATTGGCCGTGCCAGATGCGGCAGGGTCAGGTGCCAGAAGATCGCGATCGGTCCTGCGCCGTCGAGGCGCGCGGCTTCTTTTTGCTCCTGGTCGAGGGACTGCATCGCGGTCATCAGAATCAGGATCGCGAAGGGCAGCCACTGCCACGAGACAATGATGATGATCGACAGCAGCGGGTAGTGCGCAAGCCAGTCCACCGGTTGCGCGCCGAACAGCTTCCAGATGTAGGCGAGGATCCCCGAGACCGGATGGAAAATCAGGTTCTTCCAGATCAGCGCACCGACCGTGGGCATGATGAAGAACGGCGAGATCAGCATGACCCGGACGATGCCGCGACCAAGGAATTCACTGGCCTCCAGCAATGCGCTGATCAACACGCCCAACACCACACTGATCAGCAATACGCTACCCACCAGCAGCAGTGTGTTGGTGGCGCCGGGCATGAAACCCGAGTCGGTCAGGAAATAGCTGAAGTTCTCAAGCCCGACGAATTCGTTTTCGCCGGGGTACAGCAGGTTGTAGCGGATCATCGAGAAGTAGATGGTCATGCCCAGCGGCACGATCATCCACAGCAGCAACAGGGCCACCGAAGGGCTGACCAGAAACCAGCCGGGATTGCGTACGCGGACCTTGCGCGCAGGTTGCGACAGGTCGAGGTGGGCTTTGGCAGTTGAAGTATTCATGGTGATCACAACCGAGTCATACAGACCTATGGAGATCTAATGCAGGAGTGAGCCTGCTCGCGATGGCGGTGTGTCAGTCACCGTCTGTTTCAGATTGAAAACCGCCATCGCGAGCAGGCTCACTCCTACAAAAGGCAGGAGCGAGCTTTGCGGGTTACTTGGGATAACCGGCGCGCTTCATCTCGCGTTCAGTGGTTTGCTGCGCGGCAGCCAGGGCTTGATCCACCGTGGTCTGGCCGATCAGCGCCGCCGAGAACAGCTTGCCCACCTGGGTGCCCACGGCCTGGAATTCAGGAATGGTCACCAGTTGAATGCCGATATAAGGCACTGGTTTCAGCGTCGGTTTGCTCGGGTCAGCCGCTTTCAACGATTCCAGCGTGACCTTGGCGAACGGCGCCGCGCTCATGTAAGCGTCGCTGTAGGTCGAGGCGCGAGTGCCTGGCGGTACGTTGGCAATGCCGTCGGTTTTGGCGACCAGTTCGCCGTACTCTTTGGAAGTCGCCCAGGCGCTGAACTCTTTGGCGGCGTCTTTGGCTTTGGAACTGGTCGGAATCGCCAGCGCCCATGAATACAGCCAGGCCGAGCCTTTGTCGGTCACTTGATGCGGTGCGAAGGTGAAGCCGACGTGATCGGCGACCTTGCTCTGGGTCTTGTCGGTGACGAACGAACCGGCGACGCTGGCATCGACCCACATTGCGCATTTGCCGCTGTTGAACAGCGCGAGGTTTTCGTTGAAACCGTTGCTGGAGGCGCCCGGCGGGCCGGATTTCTTCATGGTGTCGACGTAGAAATTCAGCGCGTTTTTCCACTCGGGGCCACTGAATTCCGGTTTCCACTGCTCATCGAACCAGCGTGCGCCGTAAGCATTGGCGACGGTGGTGATCAGCGCCATGTTCTCGCCCCAACCGGCCTTGCCGCGCAGGCAGATGCCGTACTGCTCTTTGTCTTTGTTGGTGAGTTTTTCGGCGAAGCCGGCGAGCTGCTCCCAGGTCGGCCGCTCGGGCATGGTCAGGCCGGCATCCTTGAACAGGTCGGTGCGGTAATAAGTGATCGAGCTTTCTGCGTAGAACGGCAGGGCGTACAGCGAACCCTTGACTGACAGGCCTTCACGCACCGACGGGAATACGTCGTCGAGGGCGTAACTGGCCGGTAGATCCTTCATCGGTTCCAGCCAACCCTTGGCACCCCACAGTGCCGCTTCGTACATGCCGATGGTCAACACGTCGAACTGACCGCCCTGAGTGGCGATGTCGGTGGTCAGGCGTTGGCGCAGGACGTTTTCTTCCAGCACCACCCAATTGAGCTTGATGTCCGGATGCTCGGTCTCGAAGGTTTTCGAGAGCTTTTGCATGCGGATCATGTCGCTGTTGTTGACGGTGGCGATGGTCAGGGTCTGGGCGCCAAGGCTGACGCTGCTGAGGGTCATGCAGGTGAGGGCAAGCAGAGCTTTTGCAGTGGGTTGCATCGTGCACTCCTTTTCTGCACCCAAAGGGTTACAGAAGGACAGTTATTGTTTTTGTGTCTTCCGACGACTGGAAGAATGTGCACTGATTACAGCCTTCAATCGCAGGGCTGACAAATCATCCCTAACACTTTTATCGATACTTTTTTGCACTGGGCTTTTGTGGGGGCAACGCAGGGCAGGGCTTTGCAGCGGGGAAACGCTATCGAATGCGTACAGGTTTCCGGAGTGGCATCGCAACTTGTAGGAGTGAGCCTGCTCGCGATAGCGGAGTGTCAGCCAACATATCTGCAAGCTGTCACACCGCTATCGCGAGCAGGCTCACTCCTACATGGATCAATGGGTGTCAGTGGTGGTTTTGCTCGGTCAGGCGCTGCACCGCGAGCCGGCGGTAATGCGACGGCGTCATGCCCTTGAGCTGCTGAAAGCGCCGATTGAAATTGGAAATGTTGTTGAAGCCGGATTCAAAGCAAACCTCGGTCACCGGTTTATCACCGTCGGCCAGCAGCTCGCAGGACTTGCTGATACGCAGGCGATTGACGAACTCGATGAAATTGCGCCCGGTGGCCTGTTTGAACACCCGGCTGAAATAGGTCGGCGTCATGCCCAGGTGCTCGGCGACTTCCTCCAGCGAAATGTCCCGGGCGTAGTGACTGAAGATGTAATCGACCGCCCGGTTGGTGCGATCGATATTGTGCTCGTCGGCCAGTTGCGGGGTGTTGGCGCCGGACAACAACTGGAAATCATCGCTGGCCGCGAGCAGTTCCATCAGGATGAAAAAGTGCCCGAGTCGAGTGATGCCTTTGCTGTCGGCGATGCGTTGCATCAGCGTCATGGCCTGGCCAATAGTGCGTTTGCAGCGAAACTCGATGCCGTACTGCGCGCGCTCCAGCAACGGCGCCAGGGTCTTCAGTTCGGCAAACACCTGGTGGCCACTTTCGAACAACTCGTCGGTGAAGTTGACCAGCATGTCGCGCTTTTCTACCACCTCGTCTTCCGCCACCTGACTGATCCAGTTGTGCGGCAGGTTGGGGCCGGTCAGGAACAAGGTCTCGGGGTGAAAATTGCCGATATAGTCACCGATGAATACCTTGCCGGAGCTGGCGACGATCAGGTGCAGTTCGTATTCCTTGTGAAAATGCCAGCGCACCAGCGGGCACGGAAAGCCATGCTGGCGGTAGATGATGGACAACCCGTTGTGGTCATCCATCAACTCGTATGAAGGATCGGTCACGCGCGCGGTTCGGGTCATGGCGAGCTACTTTTTTGTTATCGCCTGCCGATCATGCCTCGTTTATCGGGACTTGCGCCAGCTTCACTCAAACGGTCTGCTCGCGGACGCTGCTTCTGGACTTCTCGATGGCTTTTTCCAGATTGGCCATCTGGCAAAAACGTACAATCTTCGAGTTTTTTATAAAGTCGAAATTGATGATGTTGCACTTTTTAGCCCAGTCGGATCGGGTCGGGTCAAACCAGTTGTCGAGTTCTTCCAGAATTCGCTTAGGACCGCCGCCTAGCGAAAAACTGGTCGCCGACAGCGACCACGGGCGAAGTGTGCTGATGGGCGTGCTCAATACTTTTGTGATGTACACCTGCAGCTCGAGCGGAGTGACAAACCTTTGGTCTATCCACTTGTGGTGGATTTTTCCAAGAATCCGGTGGTCCTCGGTTTCCCAGGTCATGGAGGCTGCCACCATGATTCTCTGCAACGGGCTGATCGCCTTGAGCTGGCCTAGAGTCAGGTGCAGATTGCGGGTAGGGATCATCCGTTCACCCAGATGCTCCAGCATCAATGCCTGAAATTCCGAATGATCGAAGGCGACCTTGTCTTCTCCCAGTTCATGAAAGTCCAGAATGATGAATTCATCGATGTTTCTTTCATAGAAAGCTTTTACGTCACGGACAAGATCTGCAAGCGTACGGGAAGAACGGTAACCGCCATGATGGAAACTGAACCTGGCGAGGCCTTGTGCTTTATTGTCAGACGTCAGGCGTATATCGAGTGCACGGGCGCCGCGATTCAATTGTGAATAAAAGGATACGTCCTGACAGGCAACCCAGTTTTTACCGGGTATCAGCGCGTAACCCGCTTCCCAGTCGCAGCCAGCATTATGGGCACCCGGCAAGCTCAGTTCGAAAAGCGACAAGTTGTCGATTTGCGGCGAATCAGCCATCCATTGATGAGGCTGGAAGTTATCAATATTGTTCATGTTGTACATCCTGCGATTGAAGGCGAAAGTTATAGAAGTTGCGCGCGCAGGATGTTTATAACGGTTGTCGGGTGATCGGCAAAGTTGGCTTTTAATGCAAGTCGTGTAGTAACAGTTATTTATATGTCTGGCGGCTGTTGAGGCTGCCTGTTTTTAACTTCGATCCATTGCGCCATGTACTGAGTACTTTTGTGCGAGTGATGACGGAGCATGCTGCCAATGAAGTTCCTGGCCCTCAGCTTTTGTAAGTTTTGTTGGCAATAACGCAGTTTCTCTATCAGTGCCGGACCATGCACTGACTGCGGGTAGCGTTGATTCAGCAGCGTGTATCCCGCCATGCGGGCTTCCTGCCAACGAGCCTCGTCTTTGTAAAGCGCAACGGCACTGTTGGCAAACTCGATTGCGCTGCTCGTCACAGCGCCGGGCCACGCGTGATCGCCGTGCATGGCTTCTGCTCCGATCGGTGTCGTAACGCTGGGCGTGCCACACAACATGGCGTCGACCAGTTTGCCCTTGATACCGGCACCAAAACGCAACGGTGCCAGGCAAACCCGCGCGGCGGACATGACCTGCAACGCATCTTCGGCCCAATTCATGATATGGAAACCTTCGCCGGCGTTATGCAGCGCGGTGGCTTTGGGCGGCGTGTAGGCGCCGTAAATATGCAGTTGTGCCTGCGGCAACTGTTGGCGAATCAACGGCCAGACCGTGGTTTTCATCCACAACACGGCATCCCAGTTAGGTGCGTGGCGGAAATTGCCGATACTCAAGAAGTGCGCCCGCTCTGCAAAGTTTGCAGGTGCGGCCGCAGGCGGGTCGATCATCAACGGGCACCAGTGCAGCAATTGCCGGGGCAAACCGAACTGTTCGATCAACAATTCGATTTCCACTTCGGAGATCATCAGGTTCAGGTCGCAACGAAACAGCGCGGCAATTTCACGCTTGGCCAGATCGGTCTCGGCCATCAACTCGAACTCGTCGCGCAGGGCCGGAGCAAATACATCACTGAAGTCATTCTGGTCAGGATTGACCTTGAGGCGCGACTTGAGTCGCTGGTGACGAGCGTGGCGCAGGCTCTGCAGGTCCGAAGTTTCCAGCACACGCAGTGCCTGCGGGCAGTGTTTTTCCACGCGCCAGCCGAACTGCTCTTCCATCATGAACTGATCGAACAGCACGATATCCGGCGCCAGTTCACTGATGAACGCATCGAAACTGCTGTTGTTGAGTTCGATCGGCACCTCACGGATACCGAGCGCGGCAAGATCTGCCTTGTGTTCGCCGGGGCCGGCCGGACTGCTGAAGGTGATGTCCCAACCTTGTTGCACAAAGGTCTCGAGGATCTGCATGACATGGCCGCTGGCCGCTGAAGAACGCGGCTCGGGCCAGACGTAACCGATGACCAGGACTTTGGTGGCGGCGGGTTGAATCATGGACAACATTCCTTCACGGCGAACGAGGGGAAAAAAAGGGCGCAATTAAACCACAGGGGTAGGGTATGCGCCCGATTGTCAAAAATATCCCTCAATACCGAAGCTTGGCGTTATGCGTAAACCGCGTTTAGAAATTCGGGTTCGCCAGATTCAGCAGGAGCGGCCCCTTCAGAAATTCCCCTGCTTCTGTACTGTCTATGGCATGCCGGAGGGTGGCAAGGTTAAACACAAAAGTGGCCGGATGGGTCCGGTATTGATCGATGAGTGAGACCGCCACTGCGTAGGATTCGGCATTGATCAATGCAGGGTGATCTCGCACGAATTCCGGCCAGCTGTTGATGGTCTCCTTGAACTCTTTGAAGCCACTAGGTTCCACAAAACCGTAGTGAGGGTTGTACAGATTACCCGGGTCTGCCCGGTGAGCATTTCGAGCGAAGTCCATCAAGCCCACCGCATCATATTCTGCCGGGGTGACACCGGCCTGGACTGCTCCGTAGTAAAAATCAAGCGTGCCTGGCGCACCGTGAGACATTTCGTGGACGAGCACATCGCCCATCCGGGCATCGTCGTACTTGGCCACTTGGTACCATTCATCCAGTTTGTCAGGATAGATCGCAAGGAACTTTGTCAAGCTGTCGTCCAGCTGCGTACCCGCTTCGACACTGGCTTTCCAGTTTCCATAGGTTGTGGTTTTCATCGCGGCGAGTGCATTGGCGTTACGCTGACGAAAAGACATATGGCGTGGGCCCAGCAATCCGAGATCCTTGTGCATTGCCCGCAGATTCTTGCTTACGTAGTTGATGGCTACCTTCGAATCCGTGCCAAATACGTATTTGAAGACAGACCTGATGTCATCGTTTTCGAAATCCGATAGCAGTTGTATTGTGTTGTCCAGTTTATTCTGAGCAAGGGGCGTGGCTCTTTTCAAGTAGGCTTTCGTGTAACTCCAGGGCGTCTTTCGTTTGAATAACCTGAGGAATGAAAACTTCTCTCGCGGCTTGATGTTGTTCAGGGCCGGCCCCCAGGCCTCGCCCCGTAAGTTCAGCGCAAACCATTCATCATTGTGTCGTGTCGCCCAGACCTGAACGAGGTCCTCGGATGCTTGTGCCGGTCGCCAGTCGGCGAGACGAATCGTGTCTGGATCAATCGTCGCGGCCAAGTGGCGTTGGTGGGTAGTGCCCGACCATTTGCGGGCATCGGACAGCACATTTTCCAGCTCGGCGAAACCTTTGTTGAATCCCTTGCGCAACAGTTTTCCACCCTTGAACAGCAGGTCCGGTACGCCGTCCAGTGGGTTGAATACATTATTGACCAACCCCAGACCCACTTTGGCCAGTGCACTGGCTTTGGTGGCAACGGTCATGGTTTTGGCAACGATGCTGATAACCTGAGCAACAGCACCGACAACCAGCAAAATAGTCATCGCAGCTTCCAGCGCACACGCCCCCGCTCCTTGAACTTGTCGCTCCACATCGTCCGAGCTCAAGTCTTCGATACAGGATTTGAACGGCACCACGAAATTAAGAAAGGTATCCAGATCCGCTTCACGTTTTGCGCGCACGGCCTCCAGGCGGGTCTGCCCCCAGCACTCTCTGACCAACTCATCATAGGTAGCGATCGGTCGGTGCTTGAGTACGAAATTCGCCAACGAATCGAATTCGGTTGAGTAGAAACTCTGGTAATAACCCTTGATTTCTTCAGGGGGCGAAGACGCCTGCAACTGACCGATCTTATCGATCACGCCCGAACTGATTTCAATGAGACCGGGCGGTACTCCATGGGTATAACACTCGATATTCGTCGGCAGTGGATGCACTGTTGCTGGCAGCGAGTAGCCAGTCGCGTCGCTGCGTACACTTGTACTCAGCAGGTTTTCTTTTTCAATCAGTGCGGCCAACTGTGGATTTTCGCGACAGGTGCCGTGCAGGGTGAAAAGTTCGTAACAGGTCATTCGGCCTTCGAACTCGCAACAAAGGACTACCCCATAGCGTCCCTTTGACTCTTGTATTTCCTTATGGCTTTCCGTCGGTTTGCGTGAGGTGCTACCCAGGATTGAGTAAAGGGTCGACGATAAGGGATTGGTTGACACACCGGTGGGCGTCTGGAGTTTCGCGACTGAGGGCCTGAGACTGAAAACCGTCACCTTGCCTTTCAGCAAGCGCGTTCTGTCCGCCATGGGCATTGTGCAAAACGCGTGCTTCAAGTGCGTGCCCATTGCCTTCATATGCTTGAGGTAATCGCGATTGAACTGCCGGTGGAACTCGCCGTCAGGCGCGATCAGATTGGGCAGCATGCGGGGAAACGCGGTATAGATGCTTTCTCCGTTTTTCACCTCCCATTCCCTGGTCGCCAGGTCATTGGACATGTGCAATTCCACAGGCGACAGCAAGGCCCGGTCGCCATAGGCATCTACCCACACCACATTGTTCTTCTGATACATGACGTCATGTTCCAGATAGCTGCAGCCTTTGGCGACCTGCTTGAGGATGTCCAGTGAAACACTTCTGCGGGTAGGCAAAGGACGGCCCAGTGTGTCGGCCGTCTCGGCAAGTGTCGCGGCGACCCGGGCGTAAGCCGTGGACGCTTTTTCAAGGGCTCCCGGGATTGATTTCGCTATGTCATCCGGGGTGATGATTTTGTTGAGCACCGCCCAATCAATCACCGCGTCTCCAGCTGCCAGCGCGTCGAGTGTCTTGCCGAATCCGGAAACCGGGCCCGGCTTCGACAGTTGGTGCAGCCGGGTATAAGTCATCGAACGCGTGGATCCCGGCGCGATGGTTTCCTGCACTGCAACAATTCGGCAGAATTCAACCCATTGCGGGGTCCCCAAAGCCAGGGTTGCCGGCAAATCTTTCACCAGAAATTCCGGCGCAGCCTCTGCGAGCAACAAGTGAGCGGCCAACGCTGCATTTCTTTCGGTGATCCGGTGGTGCTGGACGAGGTGCTTTTCGAATGCTGAGTGAACGTCGGCGAATGACAGCTCAAGATGTTCGACGGCGTATAAATCGAAACCTGCCACCTGATTACGCGGCTCTCCCTCACCGATTCGCGGATGAAGATCGAGCAGCAGGGAAGTCAGTATCATCTGCTTTAGCGATTCATCTGATTGCGGCTGATTTTCTTGTGCGCCATACCAGCCCAGATCCCGGACATAAGCTCTGGCCCATCGAAGGGCAATGGGACTGGACACCAGTTTTTCAAGAATCTGTTCAGCTTCCGAGCGTTTGATCGGTGTCGATGGCCTGCCAAAGATGCTGTACGAAAGTTGCTCCAGGAGCGACTGACCCTTCAAGTAACTGGTAATGAGTCTACGGAATTCGTTACGTTGATCCGCAGAAAGTGTGACCGCGTTTTCGACTCCAGACCTGATCATTTCCCAATAGTTACCAGCCAATGGTGCCACTGGAGGCGGTAGTTCCATGAATGTTGTCAGCCTGGAACATTCAGCGGCGGTTTGGGGGATCAGAAAGTCATGGAATTTCAGCCATTGTTCCAGCTCGATTTGTTCGGCCAGGGAAATACTGCCTCCGGCCAGCTCTGCCATTTCAACAAGTGTCAAAAAGTCATCTTTGAGGCTGGGGGCAAGTTTGAAAGCGTTGGCAAACTCCAGGGTTTTTCCCGAGTAACTTGCATGTATTTCACCTTTTGCCGTCACTACAAAATGTGAGTCATCCGGAAGTTTCAACGTGGCCGTGAGTTTTTTGAAGGCCTCTTGCCCACACAGTCTCTGCAGCATTTTCCGGCCAGGTTGCAACGCGCGCTCAAGCGTTGAGCCGGATTCGAGTGTAAGGGTTGCGCCTGCCAGAGAAATAGCTTGCGAAGGACGGGTCGTGTCTTGGCGCTGTTTTAATTTGTGTATGACTTCCAGGCGTTCGGCGTGATCGAGTTGAGTGTGGCGAACAGGATTCAAAAAATCTTCGTGAGTTGCCCAGTTTATGTTCGTAATGTTCATGAGAAATCCATTTTTCTGATGTGCCGGATATCCTCATTTGTTATTTGTTGCGCATCAAGTGATGCTATGTAAGTACATTATTCGACTGTTAATAAAGTTGGGTGTAATGCGGGTCGGAAACGGACAGTGATGCCCCTTCAGTATTGTTTGAAGAGGCACGATGAAAGTTTGTGTTATTCGATAATGCTTTTTACTTTGTCGCGTAACTGATCAATCGAAAACGGCTTGCCGATGACATGCATGTCTTCAGGCACGTCAATGGATTCGGCATAACCACTGGCGAACAAAATCGGCAGGGCGGGGCGCAGTTTGCGTGCTTCGGTTGCCAGTTCACGGCCGTCCATGCCCGGCAGTCCGACATCGGTCATCATCAGATCGATGTGAATTTGAGTGTCTTGCAGAATTTCCAGAGCCTTTTCGCCACCATCAGCCTCAAGCACCGCGAACTCCAACTCCTCCAGCACATCGACAATCAGCATGCGCACGATGTTGTCGTCTTCTACGACCAGGATGGTGGAGGTGGGGGTAGACATATTAAGGCTCTCGAAAGTCAGTTCAGGGTCGCCGGTCGATCAAAAGTGCCGGGCTCTTTCATCAGTAAGTGGCGCAGTGCCACAAGTTCCCCGCCCGAGACAAAAAAGCATAGCCGCAGATGGGGCCGCAAGGATAACTGTTCGGGGGCGCGAACATGCCGGTGAGCGTAGGAATTTGCTGCCAAAAGTGTGAGAAAAATGGATCCATGCCGCCGTTTTGGGGCAAACTGCCTGTTTTTCAACAGTTCGACAAGGCTGCCCCATGTCCTCTCCGTCTACGGTTGATGAGCAACGGTTTCGTAAACTCCTGAGTCGCAACATCAGTCTGCCTTTGGGCGTCGGTGTGCTCAGTGCCGTGTTCTTCGTCTCGCTGATCACTTATCTGCTGTCGGTGATCCAGTGGGTGGAGCACACCGACCGGGTGATCAATAACGCCAATGAAGCGGTAAAGCTCACCGTGGATCTGGAAACCGGCATGCGCGGCTTCCTGCTCAGCGGTGACGAGCACTTCCTCGATCCGTATGAAACCGCCAAACCGCGCATTGCCGTGGCGCTTAACACCTTGCTCGAACTGACCGCCGACAACCCGGTGCAAACCGATCGTCTGCGCCGCCTGCAGGCCTTGCAGACTGAGTGGGCCAATTACGCGCAGTCGATGATCGATCTGCAGCGTTCCAGCGGCGATTATCGGGGCGCGGTCAAGGCCGGACGCGGCAAGCGCCTGACGGACGAAATCCGCAAGCAATTCGAAGATGTCATCGAAACGGAACAGGTTCTGCGCACCACGCGCAATGAAGACGTACGCCGCACGACGATCTGGAGCATCAGCCTGTACTTGCTGTTCATCGCCGGTATCAGTGGCTTGCTCGCCTATATTGGCCGTCGCGATCTGGTCAACCTGTCGACCAACTACAGCGCCAACATGGCCGCACAGCAAGCCAGTGCCGAGCGCCTGGAGCAACAGGCGTGGTTGCGCAATGGTCAGACCGAACTGGCCGAGCAGGTACTGGGGCAACTGACGCTGAATCTGTTGGGGCGCAATATTCTGCAGTTCTGCGCGCAATACCTGGGTACCGCCGTGGCCGCGCTGTATGTGCGTGAAGAGCACGGCGGCCTCAAACGTGTTGCCACCTATGGTTTCTCCCGTGAGCAGGAAGAGCAGGAACAGTCGATCTACAGCGGCGAAGGCATCGTCGGCCAAGTGGCGCAGCAGGCGCGGTTGATTCGTCTGGATTCAGTGCCGGCCGATTACTTCAAGGTCAGTTCCGGCCTGGGTGAAGGCTTGCCGCACAGTGTGATGGTCGTGCCGACCAGTGATGACGACCGCGTCAACGGGGTGATCGAACTGGGTTTCCTGCGCCCGCTGACGGATCGTGATATCGAACTGCTGGAACTGATCGCCGGCAACATCGGCACCTCCATCGAGGCTGCGCGCTACCGTCAGCGTCTGCAGGAAGTGCTGGCCGAAACCCAGCAGCTCAACGAAGAGTTGCAGGTACAGCAGGAAGAGTTGAAAACCGCCAACGAAGAGCTGGAAGAGCAGTCGCGGATTCTCAAGGAATCCCAGGCGCATCTGGAAACCCAGCAAGTCGAACTGGAACAGACCAACGAGCAGCTCGCCGAACAGGCGCAGACCCTGGCCGAGCAACGCGATGCCATGGACCTGAAAAACACCGAACTGAATCAGGCTCAGGTACAGCTCGAAGAACGCGCCGAAGAGTTGCAGCGCTCGAGCAAGTACAAGTCCGAATTCCTCGCCAACATGTCCCACGAACTGCGCACGCCGCTGAACAGTTCGCTGATTCTGGCCAAGCTGCTGGCGGAAAACCCGCAGGAAAACCTCAGCGCCGAGCAGGTCAAGTTTGCCGAGTCGATCTACTCCGCCGGCAACGATCTGCTCAACCTGATCAACGACATTCTGGACATCTCCAAGGTCGAAGCAGGCAAGCTTGAAGTGATTGCGGAGAACACCAGTGTCGCGCGTCTGGCCGATGGTCTGCGCAATGTCTTCGAGCCCTTGGCAGCAGACAAACAGCTGACCTTCAGTGTCGATTTGCAGCCTGGCGCCCCGGGCATGCTGTACACCGACCGCCAGCGTCTGGAGCAGGTGATCAAAAACCTGTTGTCCAACGCCATCAAATTCACCGAAAAGGGCACTGTCAGCCTGACCATCGCCGGTCAGCCGGAAGACCGGATTGCGTTTATCGTGCGCGATTCGGGTATCGGTATTGCCGCCGATCAGCAGGAAAGCATTTTCGAAGCCTTCCGCCAGGCCGACGGCACCACCAACCGCAAATACGGCGGCACCGGTCTGGGCCTGTCGATTTCGCGGGATCTGGCGACCTTGCTCGGTGGTTCGATCAGCGTCAGCAGCGCGCCGGGGCAGGGCAGTGTGTTCACACTGGTGCTGCCACAGCAGTTCGACGAGTCCAGCGACGTACCATTTGCGCCGTTGACCTTTACCCCGCCAGCCACGATGGTTAGCGCGCCACTGGCACCGGTGGTTTCGCCGTTGGCGCCGGTGCACATTCCGCGCTTTGCCGATGATCGCAACAAGGCGCCATTCGCCACGCGTTGCATTCTGGTGGTGGAAGACGAGCCGAACTTTGCGCACATCCTCTACGATCTGGCGCACGAACTCGGTTATCAGTGTCTGGTGGCCCACGGCGCGGACGAGGGTTATGACCTGGCCAAGGAGTTCGTCCCGGATGCAATCCTGCTCGACATGCGCCTGCCGGACCACTCTGGCCTGACCGTATTGCAACGCCTGAAAGAGCACGCCGAAACCCGGCACATTCCGGTGCATGTGATTTCCGTCGAAGACCGCGTTGAAGCGGCCATGCACATGGGCGCGATCGGTTATGCCGTCAAACCGACCACCCGCGAAGAGCTCAAGGACGTGTTTGCCCGTCTCGAAGCCAAGCTGACGCAAAAGGTCAAACGCGTGCTGCTGGTTGAAGATGACGATCTGCAGCGTGAAAGCATTGCGCGGCTGATCGGCGACGAAGACATCGAAATCACCGCCGTCGGTCTTGCGCAGGACGCTTTGGAGCTGCTGCGCACGACGATCTACGACTGCATGGTCATCGACCTGAAATTGCCGGACATGCTTGGCAATGACCTGCTCAAGCGCATGTCCACCGAGGATATTTGCTCGTTCCCGCCGGTCATTGTCTACACCGGGCGCAACCTGACTCGTGATGAAGAGGCTGAGCTGCGCAAGTATTCGCGCTCGATCATTATCAAGGGGGCACGTTCGCCAGAGCGCTTGCTGGACGAGGTCACACTCTTTCTGCACAAAGTCGAATCGCAGTTGTCCCATGAACGGCAGAAGATGCTCAAGACCGCGCGCAGCCGCGACAAGGTCTTCGAGGGTCGCAAGGTGCTGCTGGTGGACGACGATGTGCGCAACATTTTCGCCCTCACCAGCGCCCTGGAGACCAAAGGTGCAGTCGTGGTCATCGGCCGGAACGGGCGTGAGGCGATTGAAAGACTCAATGAAGTCGAGGACATCGATCTGGTGTTGATGGACGTGATGATGCCGGAAATGGACGGTTTTGAAGCCACCATTGAAATCCGCAAGGATCCGCGCTGGCGCAAACTGCCGATCATCGCGGTGACGGCCAAGGCCATGAAGGACGATCAGGAGCGCTGCCTGCAGGCAGGCGCCAATGATTACCTGGCCAAGCCCATCGACCTGGATCGTCTGTTCTCGCTGATTCGCGTGTGGTTACCGAAGATGGAACGCATTTAGTGGAACGCAGTAGTCCAGCCGAACGAAACAGCGAAATTGAGCTGCGCTTGTTGATCGAGGCGATTTACCTCAAGTACAGCTACGATTTTCGCGATTACTCCGGCGCTTCGATCAAGCGCCGGGTGCAACACGCATTGAGCCAGTTCGAATGCGCGACTATTTCCGCCTTGCAGGAAAAAGTCCTGCATGACCCGACAGCGTTCATGCAGTTGCTGCAATTGCTGACGATCCCGGTCAGCGAGATGTTTCGCGATCCGTCGCACTTCCTTGCCATTCGCAGGGAAGTGGTGCCGTTGCTGCGCACCTATCCGTCGATCAAGATCTGGATCGCCGGGTGCAGCACGGGCGAGGAGGTCTATTCGATGGCGATTCTGCTGCGCGAAGAAGGCCTGCTCGATCGCACGATCATCTATGCCACTGACATCAACCCGCGCTCGCTGGACAAGGCCAAGCAGGGGATTTTCTCCATGGAGAATGTTCGCGCGTACACCGCCAACTATCAGCAGGCCGGTGGTCAGCGATCGTTTGCCGACTACTACACGGCAGCGTACGGTTACGCGATTTTCGACAAGAGCCTGTGCGAAAACGTGACCTTCGCCGACCACAGTCTGGCGACCGATAGTGTGTTCTCCGAAACCCAATTGATTTCCTGCCGCAACGTGCTGATCTACTTCAACAAGAAGTTGCAGGATCGAGCGTTCGGGCTGTTCCATGAATCGCTTTGCCATCGCGGTTTTCTGGTGCTCGGCAGCAAAGAGACGCTGGATTTTTCCAGCTATGCCAACCAGTTCGAAGCGCTGGTGAAACAAGAACGGATCTACCGCAAAAAATGAACGAGGCCGTGGATTTACCTCGCGTCGAGGCGATTGTGGTCGGTGCTTCCGCCGGTGGCGTTGAGGCGCTGTTGAGTCTGCTCGTGCCGCTGCGCCGAGGCTATGCATTGCCGATCATTGTTGTTCTGCATCTGCCTGAAGAGCGTCGCAGTCAGTTGGCCGAGGTCTTCGCCCGGCGCGTGGAACTGCCGGTGCACGAGGCTGCCGACAAGCAGGACATCGTTGCCGGCAACGTGTATTTCGCCACGCCGGGTTATCACCTGTCGGTGGAGCAGGATCGCAGCCTTTCGCTGAGTCTTGAGGAACGCGTGCACTATTCCCGGCCTTCGATTGACTACCTGTTTGAATCGGCCGCGGACGCGTACGGTGCATCACTGGCCGCTGTCCTGCTGACCGGTGCCAATCACGATGGCGCGCGCGGGCTGGCCGAAGTCAAACGTTGCGGCGGCTTGACCATTGTCCAGGATCCCGAAGAGGCGCAAGTCGCTACCATGCCGCTGGCTGCACTGAAAATTCAGCAGCCGGATCATGTCCTACCCATTCACGGCATCGGCCGTCTGCTTGTCGAGCTGGAACGAATCGCATGCTGAGTAATATCCAAGCCAAACTGCTGATCGTCGACGATCTGCCGGAGAACCTGCTGGCACTCGAAGCGCTGATCAAGCGTGAAGACCGTACTGTCTACAAAGCGTTGTCGGCGGATGAAGCGCTGTCGTTGCTGCTGCAACACGAATTTGCCATGGCCATTCTCGACGTACAGATGCCGGGCATGAACGGCTTCGAGCTCGCCGAGTTGATGCGCGGTACCGAGAAAACCAAGAACATCCCGATCATTTTTGTCAGCGCCGCTGGCCGTGAACTGAACTACGCGTTCAAGGGTTACGAAAGCGGGGCGGTGGACTTTCTGCACAAACCGCTGGATATCCATGCGGTGAAGAGCAAGGTCAATGTCTTCGTCGACCTGTATCGCCAGAGCAAGGCAATGAAGCAACAGGTCGAAGCGTTGGAGCAGGCCCGTCGCGAACAGGAAGCGTTGTTGCAACAACTGCAAAGCACCCAGTTGGAGCTGGAGCAGGCGGTGCGTATGCGCGATGACTTCATGTCGATCGTTGCCCACGAAGTGCGCACGCCGCTCAATGGTCTGATTCTGGAAACCCAACTGCGCAAGATGCACCTGGCTCGGGACAACGCTGCGGCGTTCACCCTCGACAAGATGCACGCCATGGTCGACCGCGATGAGCGGCAGATCAAAAGCCTGATTCGCCTGATCGAAGACATGCTCGACGTGTCGCGCATTCGCACCGGCAAACTGTCGATCCGGCCGAGCCGTTTCGATCTGGTGCAATTGGTCAGCAACCTGCTGCAAAACTTCGCGCAACAGATTGAAGCTGCCGAAACTGAGGTGTCGTTTACCGCGCCAGCCCCGGTGGAAGGTAACTGGGACGAATTCCGTATCGAGCAGGTGGTGACCAATTTGCTCACCAACGCCCTGCGCTATGGCGGTCGCAGCCCGATTCAGGTGCGAGTTTACCGTGAGGGCGATGAAGCACGGGTCGAGGTGCAGGACCGTGGCATCGGCATCAGCCAGGAGAACCAGAAGCGTATTTTCCAACAGTTCGAACGGGTTTCCGCCAAGACGGTAGTGGCCGGGCTCGGGCTGGGTCTGTTCATTTCCGAGCAGATCGTCGCCGCCCATGGCGGCTCCATCGTCGTCGAGAGTGAAATCAACGAAGGCGCCCAGTTTCGCGTTTGTCTGCCAATCCAGGAAAACGGCACATCCGACGCAACCTCTGATTGACCGTACGGTCGTATCAGCAGCTATTGACCGAACAAAGGCTTCCCATGAGCGTAGATGCACAAGATGTAGTACTCGTCGTCGAGGACGAACCGGTTATCTTGATGGTCCTGACGGATTACCTGTCAGGGCAGGGGTATCGCGTGTTGCAGGCCGAAAACGGCGAGCAGGCGTTCGAGATACTGGCGAGCAAGCCGCATCTGGACATGTTGATCACCGACTTCCGCTTGCCGGGCGGTATCTCCGGCGTGCAGATCGCCGAACCGGCCGTCAAGCTGCGCCCGGACCTGAAGGTGATTTTCATCAGCGGTTATCCGCAGGAAATCCGCGAAACCGGCAGCCCGATCACGCGCAAGGCGCCGATCCTGGAAAAACCGTTCGATCTGGATGTGTTGCAGGAAAAGATTCAGGAATTGCTCGCCTGATATCCGTGTAGGAGCTGCCGCAGGCTGCGATCTTTTGATTTTGTTTTTAACGATCAACATCAAAAGATCGCAGCCTTCGGCAGCTCCTACAGTTTCAGCTGTTTCAGCTTTTGATCATCTCCCGCACCTTGGCGGTCAGCAGATCGAACGTGAACGGTTTGGTGATCATCTGCATTCCTGAATCGAGGAACCCGCCACGCACTGCCGCGTGCTCGGCGTATCCGGTGATGAACAAGACCTTCAAGCCAGGCCGATATTGACGGCCAACCTCGGCCAGTTGCCGGCCGTTCATGCCCGGCAGGCCGACATCACTGATCAGCAGATCGATGCGCTGTGTCGAGTTCAGAATCGGCACGGCGCTGTCGGCATCCCAGGCTTCAACAAAGGCATAACCCAATTCACCGAGCACCGCACAGACCAGCACGCGCACGGCCGGGTCGTCCTCGACGATCAGCACGGTTTCGCCGTCCAGCGCATCCGGAGCCTGTTGAATGTCTGTGTCGGGACTTTCCAGTTCTTCACCGCGAAAACGTGGAAGGTAGAGCCTGACCGTGGTGCCCTCATCGATTTCACTGTCGATCGAGACATGGCCACGTGACTGCTTGCTGAACCCGTAGATCATCGAAAGGCCGAGGCCCGTGCCCTGGCCAATCGGTTTGGTGGTGAAAAACGGATCGAACGCACGGTTGATGACACTCTGCGGCATGCCGCTGCCGTTGTCGGTGACACTGAGCATCACGTAATCACCGGGTTCGAGATTGCTGTAGGCCTCGGTGAATTCGCGCTTGAGCACCTGATTGCTGGTCTCGACCACCAGTTTGCCGCCGTCGGGCATGGCGTCGCGGGCATTGATGACCAGGTTGAGCAGGGCGCTTTCCAGCTGATTGGGGTCAGCCTCGGCGACCCACAGCTTGTCGTTGAGGCGCATGTCCAGTTGAATGCTTTCGTTGAGGCTGCGTTGCAGCAGTTCACCCATGGACAGCACCAGGGTGTTCATCTGCACGGCTTTTGAGTCGAGCGATTGCCGGCGCGAAAACGCCAGCAGACGGTGGGTCAGGCTCGCAGCACGGTTGGCCGACGTCACACCCAGATCGATCAGGCTGTCGAGGTCGTCCAGACGCCCACGGGCCAGGCGCCGACGCAGCAACTCGAGGCTGCCGATGATGCCGGTCAGCATGTTGTTGAAGTCGTGGGCGATACCGCCAGTGAGCTGGCCGACCGCTTCCATTTTCTGCGACTGACGCAGGGCTTCTTCGTTGTGCCGCAGTTGCGCGGTGCGCTCTTCGACCTGCTGCTCAAGGGTTTCCAGCGTCGACTGCAAACGCCGTTCGCTTTCACTGAGATCGACCAGCCGATCGCGGGCTTCGTATTGTCGTCGTCGGCCACGCAGGGCGGCGGACACCATACTGACCAGTGTTGCGGGATGAAACGGGCGTTCAAGGAAGGTCACGTTGCCGAGCAGATCGCTCAGGCGCGAGGAGGGGCCTTGTTCCTGACCGCCGTGGTGGGTCAGCAGCACAATCGGCAGATCCGACCAGGCGGGTTGCTGTTCCAGATGCAGGAACAGCGCTTCCAGTTCCGGCCCGCGCAACGCTTCGGCGGCGACCAGCACCAGACCGGCACCCAGTTCCAGTTCGGTACACAGCGATCCCAGACCCGGGGTGACCAGCCCTTCGTAACCGGCTTCGTTGAGGATCATCAGCGCAATCTGGCTGTCGCGACCCACGGGCGCCAGAATCAGCGCCCGTTCGGCCAGCGGCACTTGAACCGTCACAAGTGCTCTTCCTGCAACAGCGGATTACTCGCGCCGAGGTAGGTGGGCACGCCACGCAGTACGCCCTGAAAGGCTTCCAGCGGTTCACCGATGGTCATGCCTTGGGTGGAAATGCGGTATTCACGAATGGTCGATTCGTGGCTGCCGGTGCGTTTCTTGATGATCGAGATCGCGCGGCGGACTTTGCCCAGTGCTTCGAAGTAGCGCAACAGAATCACCGTGTCAGCCAGATAAGTAATGTCGACCGGCGCCTGCATGTCGCCGACCAGACCATGCTGGGCAACGGTCATGAATGTCGCCGCGCCTTTGCGGTTGAGGTACAGCAGCAGCTCGTGCATGTGCAGGACCAACGCGTTTTCTTCCGGCATTGCCGCCTGATAGCCGTTGATACTGTCGATGACCACGGTTTTGATTTGACCTTCATCGACGCAGCGCCGCACGCGATGGGAGAACTCGCCCGGCGACAGCTCAGCGGCGTCGACCTGTTCGATCAGCAGATTACCGGTAGCCTGCAGAGCCTTGAGGTCGATGCCGATGTTTTTCATCCGCTCGAACAGCAGGCCGAGTTCTTCATCGAAGATAAACAGCGCGGCTTTTTCCCCGCGTAGTACGGCAGCGGCGGCGAAGATCATCGAGATCAGCGATTTACCGGTACCGGCAGGGCCGAGAATCAGCGTACTGGAGCCAGTCTCGATGCCGCCGCCGAGCAGCGCGTCCATTTCCGGGATGCCGCTGGACAGCTGCAAACGCGCATAGTCGCCGCGATGTTCGGCCGCCACCAGCCGTGGGAACACATGCACGCCATCGCCCATGATGGTGAAGTCATGGAAACCGCCGCGATATTTCTGGCCACGGTACTTGACCACTCGCACGCGTCGGCGCTCGGCACCGTAGTTGGGCGTCAGCTCCTCAAGGCGAATCACCCCGTGAGCGACACTGTGCACGGTTTTATCGAGGGATTCGGTGGTGAGGTCGTCGAGCAGCAGTACCGTGGCGTTGTAACGCACGAAGTAATGCTTGATGGCCAGGATCTGCCGGCGATAGCGCAAAGAGCTTTGCGCCAGCAAACGGATTTCCGACAGGCTGTCGAGTACCACACGCGTGGGCTTGAAGCGTTCGACCGCTTCGAAAATCTGCTTGGTGGCTTCGCCCAGTTCCAGGTCAGAGGAATACAGCAGGCTCTGCTGGTGTTCAGCATTGAGCAGGCTTTCCGGGGGGGTCAGCTCGAAGATCTTGATGTTGTCATCCAGCGTCCAGCCGTGGGACAACGCCCCTTGCCTTAGTTCGCGCTCGGTTTCCGAGAGCGTGATGTACAACGAGCGTTCGCCGGCTTTCGCGCCAGCGAGGAGAAAATGCAAAGCGACCGTGGTTTTGCCGGTTCCGGGTTCACCCTCCAGCAGGAAAACATGACCGCGAGACAAGCCACCGGCCAGGATGTCGTCCAGACCTACAATGCCGGTAGCGGCTTTCGCACTGATCAACTCGTTAGAAGTAGACAAAAAATGCCCTCTCATGACTAGGGGAAGCGAGGCCGTCGACTGAATCGAGCGGCCTGATTAACTTGACCCTTTGGCGTGATGGCAGTTCCGAAATTCCTTGCGAGATGTGTCGAGAGAGCTGTCGAAAATGGGTCAGAGGCCTTGTTGCAGCGCCGGATCATCTGGATTGAGCTGCTCTAGCTGAGCCAACAGAATCTGCACATTCTGCAGTTGGCCGCTTTCTTTCCAGTAATTGATCAGCAAGACCCGCGCCTTGCGGTCGGCGGGGTGACGCTGGACGATTTCCTGCAACTGCTTCTGCGCCGCTTCCAGTTCTTCGGCGCTGTGCAGGGTGGTGGCGAGGTCGTAGCGGTAATCCTTGTTGTCGGGCTCAAGCTCGACGGCTTTGGACAAGCCGAGCAGGGCGTATTCGCGCTGATCGTGATGCAACAGCCACAAACCCAAGGCATGTTGCAGATAGGCCGAATCTGGTTGTGCCTTGAGTTGCTGGCCCAGCAATTGCCGGGCGGCATCGCTTTGGCCCTGGCGGTCGAGGACATCGATCTGCATCACCAGTGCCTGCAGATTGCCGGGTTCCAGGCGCAGGGTATTGTCGAGTGCGACCTGGGCCTCTTTGAGTTCAGCGTTGTGGACATGCAGGCGAGCCAGTTGTGCATAGTTGGCGGCGCTTTCGGGCTGTGCCTTGAGGGTCTGTTCCCAGCCATCAATCGCTTGTTGCAGCGGTGCGAAATACAGACCCAGTTCATCCGGCGTCAAGCCGAGCAGGGCGTTGATCGCGGCAAAACGCACGGTTTGATCTTCATCTTCAAGCATCGGCCCGAGCAACAGGCTGCGCTGCCCGCCCGGCACCAGTCCCACCACGCTTTTGATCGCCGCCAGCCGCACGGCGGGGGATTCGTTCTGCAGGTCGGTGTCGGCCAGCTTCAATGCCTGTGGACTCGGGTAGTTAGGCAGCTCGCCATGCAGCCACACGCGGCGCTTGACCGAGATGTCCGGCCGGCCCAGTTGTTGATACAACTGCCGCGCCGCGCCCGGCTCACCCGTGCGCGCGGCATTCAACGCTTCGCTGTAGCCGTGTTTAATCGCGTCGGGAATGACCGGGGAGGTGCTGCGCACGGACAACCAGGCCACGATGATGACAAGCACAAGGCCCAGGCTGATAAACAGGTAGCGGCGAGACTGAGGCATGCAGGTTTCCGAAACAGGCGTACTTGAGCAGAGCGGCAAGCTTCGGTCAGCTCGGCCCACGAGTCAAACCCTGTGCATGCGAATCGCCCTACACGCTGCGTCGACTCTGTTACCCGTCAGGCTTTCGATGCAGTGTCTACGCTTGCAGAAGTCGTTGCGATGAGTGTGCCCATGCAAGCCCTGGTCAATTATTTCAAGGCGGTGATCCATCCGGGTCAGGCCGTCCTGCTGTTTGCCCTGCGAACCATTGCGGCAGGGTTGCTGACATTGTATCTGGCGTTTCTGTTCGACCTCGATCAGCCCAAGTGGTCGATCATGGCGGTGGTCATTGTCAGCCAGCCGCTGGCCGGGATGGCGCTGGCGCGCAGTTTCGGTCAGGTGATCGGCACGACCCTCGGGGCGGCGGTGGCGGTGTTGATCATGGCCATCTTTCCTCAGGCTCCGCTGCCATTCATTACCACCCTGGCGCTCTGGCTGGCGCTGTGCACGGCAGGCGGCACATTGCTGCGCTACACCAGTTCGCAGGCGTTTGTACTCAGCGGATACACCGCTGTGGTGGTGGCGTTGCTGGCGATTCCGGATCAGGACGGCACATTCCTGCTGGCGGTTACCCGCGTCACCGAAACCTTGCTGGCCGTGGCGTGCGTGTGTGTGGTCAGTCTGCTGACGGCCCGCCCGCAAGCTGTGGCCAAGGGTTATTTCGCCAAGGTCGATCAGGTCATCAAACTCGCCGCCAGTCACGCTGCGGCGGTGCTTCGTACCGAAGAAAGCGAGGCTGACTTCCAGCGCCGGCAAATGCAGCTGCTCGGGGAAATCAGCGCACTTGAAGGCTTGCGGCGGCATTTGTATTTCGATGCGCCGCGTTTGCGCAGCGCCAACAATCTGGTGCTGTTGCTCGGCAATCAGTTGATGTTGCTCACCTCGCGGCTGACGGCGTTGCGGCATCAGCGGCAATTGCTTACCGAGCGCTGGGAAGGCGAGCTGCCACTGGAGGTCCAGCGGCTGCGCGCCGAAGAGCTCGCGGTTCTTGATCAATTGGCGGAGCAGGGACGTTCGGTATCGGCCGATGCGCGTCATCGTTTCATCACTCTGCAGAAGCAATTCGATGACCTGGCCTATGAGGCCGAACAATTGACCGAGGACATGAGTGCCACGCTGCGTTCCCTGGCGTGGGCGTTGCGCTGGGAGCAGGCGCGGCTGCTGCAGCAGCTCGAACAGATCCTTGAGTTGAGCGATGCCATTCAGGAGGGGCGAGAAGCCAGTTGCCTCTATCGCGGTCAGGCGAGCCCGCTGCACCTGGATTTCACGCTGGCGTCGATGAACGCCATCCGCGCCTTCACTGCGTTGCTGGTAGCGGGGCTGATCTGGATCGAAACCGCGTGGGACGGCGCCCGTGGCGGGATGATTCTGGTGGGCATCCTCTGCTCGCTGATGGCGACGTTTCCGCGACCATTGCTGGCGGCGCAGAGCTACGCACGGGGGTTGGGATTGGCGTTGCTGGTGTCGGCGCTCTATCAGTTCATGCTGGTGCCCTCGATCAGTGACTTCGAACCGTTGGCGCTGATGATCGCGCCGTTGCTGTATGTCATCGCGGTGGGACTGGCCAGCCCTGCGACGGCCGGCATCGGCATGGGGCTGGGCTTGTCGAGCTTCCTGATGATCGGTCCGCAGAATGTCGGTACCGGGCAGAACACCGCCATTCAATGGTTCGAGTTTGCCGGCGCCTATGTCAGCGCGGCGATGCTGGCGTTGATCGTCTACGCATGGGTTTTTCCGTTCCGCCCGGCGCTGCGCATTCGTCGTTTGTACAACGAAGCGCGCGAACAGGTGTATGCCTTGAGCAAGTTGCCGGCCACCGATGAACAGCAATTTGCCTTTGAAAGCCGCATGGTCGACCGCTTGACCAGCATGCTCGGTCTGCTGCCGGCGGCGAACAGCCGCGCCATGCAGCAACTGTATGAAATCAGCCTGGCATGCGTAGCACTGGGCGTAGCGATGCATCAATTGCGACAACAGGCACAGAACAACGCGCTGCTGACGGACACCTTCACTCAGCGCCTGGCTTCGGCCCTGCGCAAGACCGGGCGTTTTGTGGCCGGGCGGCAGGACGTTCAACTGGCCCCCTTGCTCGACACACTGCACGTATTGGGCGATGAACTGGACGAGTTGCACGTCGCCAGTCATGAGCATGTCTGGTCGCTGTTCCGTATGCGCGTGGCCTTGTTGATCGTCGTGTCATTTCTGCAGCGCCATGGTGAAACCCTCCAGCGTTCTGTCCCGGAAGGAGAAACAGCCCTTGCCCATTGATTTCGAGATCGGCGGCGTCTACCTGCCGCCCATTGCCCAGGCGTTATTGTTGGCCATACCGATATTCATGGTGCTGGACTGGGGGTTGCGGCGCTTGGGCGTACTGCGACTGGTCTGGCATGAAGCGCTGTTCGAAGGCGCCTTGTATGCCTGCGTCTGTGCCACGCTGATTTTGCTGATGGGAGCCTGAGCCTTGAAAGTGTTACTCACTCGCTTGATAACGTTGTCGGTGGTGTTGCTGGCGATCGTGCTTGGCTGGTTTGCCTGGGAGCATTACACCCGCGCACCGTGGACTCGCGATGCCCGGGTGAGGGCGGATGTGGTGACGTTGTCGGCGGATGTCTCCGGGCGCATTGTCAGCCTCGCGGTGCAGGACAACCAGCATGTCGACAAGGGCCAACTGCTGATGGAGATCGACCCGGCGCGTTACCGCCTGGCAGTGGAGCACTCGCGCCGCGAGGTGGAAGTGGCCAAGGCAACGCTGGGTCAGTCGCAAGCGGCGATCGTTGCCAGCGAAGCGTTGCTCAAACAGCGGCAAAGCGAAGAGCGTCGGCGGCGTACGCTCAAGCAGGGTTTCGCGATTTCCGGGGAGGAATGGGAGAAATCCAGTACCGACGTGGCGGTGGCTCAGGCCGACCTGTTACGCAACCAGGCGAATCTCGGCCTGGCCGAGGCCAACGTACAACTGGCGATTGCCGCGCTGACCCAGGCCGAACTGGATTTGCAGCGCACTCGCGTCGAGTCACCGGTCAGTGGCTATGTCACTAACCTGCTGACTCGCGAAGGTGACTACGCAGTGAGTGGCGGCGCGTTGTTGGCGCTGGTTGACAGCGATTCGTTCTACATCAGCGGTTACTTCGAAGAAACCAAACTGCCACGGATCGAGGAGGGCGATCGGGTACGCGTGCAATTGATGAGCGGGGAGTCCTTCGGCGGTACGGTGCAGAGCATTGCCTTCGCCATCGCCGACCGGGAGAACGCGCCGGGCAGCCGGTTACTGGCCAACATCAACCCGAGTTACACGTGGGTAAAACTGGCACAGCGGGTGCCGGTGCGGATCGAGATTGATGGCGACTATGCCGGCAAGGATCGCTTGCGCGCAGGCACCACAGCCACCGTTACCGTCCTGGAAAACAACACTGGAAAAAAGGCACAAAAAAACCCCGCGACCGAATGATACGCGGGGCAAAAAATTTGGTTGGTTGCGGCCAACCAAAGGAGCTCTTTAACAATCGATTACTTGCTGGCCACTGTCTCCGGTTGCCAGCCACCGCCAAGGGCTTTGTAGATCGCGACGATGCCGCGATACAGGTCGACTTCGGCCTGGGCCTGGCTGTCTTCGGCGTTCAGGCGCTCACGCTGGGCGTCGAGCAACACAAGGAAGTCGGTCGTACCTTCGCGATAGCGGATTTCCGCCAGGTCGGCAGCCTTGCGGCTCGATTCGCTCTGACGGATCAGCGAGATCAAGCGTTGCTGACGTTTGCCGTAATCACTGAAAGCGTTTTCCGATTCTTCCAGGGCCAGCAGCACTTGTTGCTCGTAGGTCGCCAAGGCGCCTTCGGCATCGGCATCGGCGCCACGCAAACGGGCGCGCACGCTGCCAAGATCAAATGCTGCCCAAGTGATGCTCGGGCCGAGTGCCCAGGCGTTCGCCGCCGAGGAACCAATCTGCGAACCACGCCCGGCCGTCCAGCCGAGGAAGCCGCTGAGGCTGACCCGTGGGAACAGATCGGCTTTCGCCACGCCGATGCGCGCCGTGGCCGAAGCCAGTTGGCGTTCAGCGCTGAGGATGTCCGGACGACGTTGCAACAGTTCACCCGGATCACCGATTGGCAGAGCCTTGGCAATCGCCGGCAAGTCTTTAGGACTCAGATCGACGGTCAGCTTGTCCGGACGCTCGCCCAAGAGGGTAGCGATACGGTTTTTCTGGCGAACCTGTTCTGCCTGCAATTGCGGCACGCTGGCTTCGACCGAGGCCAGACGCGCATCGGCGCGTTCGACATCGAGCTGATCGCCAACGCCGGCGTCACGCAGGCTGATGGTGATTTTGCGCGACTCCTGCTGGTTGTTCAGGTTGGCCACGGCGATCTTCTCGCGCAGCTGAGCGCCACGCAGTTGACCGTAAGCGTCGACCAGTTCGGCAATCATGGTGACTTGCAGTTGATACAGGTCGGCTTCGGCAGCTTGCTGATCGGCGTCGCTGGCTTCCAGGTTGCGCTGGATGCGGCCGAAAAGGTCCAGCTCCCAGGCCATGTCCAGACCGAGGTCATAGCGTTCGCTATTGACCCGGTTGGTGGTCTGGCCGGGGATTTGCCCCTTGGCCAGATCACTGCTGGCGCGGCTGGTGATGGTCGGCATCGCATCGTTGCTGGCGTCGTCGCGGATCGCCCGGGCGGCTTTCCAGCGGGCGAACGCCACGCGCAGTTCACGGTTGCCTTGCAGCGACTGGGTCACCAACTGGTTGAGGGTTGGATCGTCGAATTGCTGCCACCAGATGCCTTCGAATTTCGAACGGTCGAAGTTCTTTTGCCCGGCGGCGCCGTCGGTGACGGCCGTGATATTGGCCGCCTCCGTGGCAGGGGTCTTGTAGTCGGGGCCGACAGCGCAGGCGCTGAGGGCCAGCACCAGCAGACTCGGCAGGAAGACTTTCAGACTCATTGTTGCGCCTCCAGTTTCAGAGCTTTGGCCGCTTTGCGGGCTTCGCCGCGTTCGACAAAGTTACGGATCAGTACGTAGAACACTGGCGTCAGCAACAGACCGAAGAAGGTCACCCCGAGCATCCCGGAGAACACCGCCACACCCATGGCGTGACGCATCTCGGCACCGGCACCGCTGGAGAACACCAGTGGCACCACACCCATGATGAACGCGAAAGAGGTCATCAGGATCGGCCGCAGACGCAGACGGCAGGCTTCCAGTACCGCGGCGAGCGGGTCGAGGCCTTCTTCCTGTTTGTCCTTGGCGAACTCGACGATCAGAATCGCGTTCTTACACGCCAGTCCGACCAGTACGATCAAGCCGATCTGGGTGAAGATGTTGTTGTCACCGCCGGAGATGATCACACCGGTGATGGCCGACAGCAGGGTCATCGGTACGATCAGGATCACCGCCAGTGGCAGGCTCCAGCTTTCGTATTGAGCGGCAAGTACGAGGAACGCCAGCAATACGCAGAGCGGGAACACGAACAGCGCGGTGTTGCCGGACAGAATCTGCTGGTAGGTCAGGTCGGTCCACTCGTAGGTCATGCCGTTCGGCAGTTCATCTTTCAGCAGTTTCTCGATGGCTTTTTCCGCCTGGCCGGAGCTGTAGCCCGGGGCGGCCGCGCCGTTGATTTCTGCGGTGATGAAGCCGTTGTAGTGCATCACGCGATCCGGGCCCGAGGTGTCGCTGACCTTGATGAAGGTCGCCAGCGGGATCATTTCGCCTTTGTTGTTGCGTACTTTCAGCTGGCCGATCTGGTCGGATTCGAGGCGGAACTGCTGTTCGGCCTGAACGTTGACCTGATAGGTACGCCCGAAGCGGTTGAAGTCGTTGGCATACAGCGAACCCAGGTAGATCTGCAGGGTGTCGAAGATGTCGCTGACGGCCACGCCGTGGGTCTTGGCTTTTTCACGGTCGATGGCGGCATCGACCTGCGGCACGTTCACGGTGTAGCTGGTGAACAGGCCGGCCAGTTCCGGCACGCTGTGGCTCTTGTTGATGATGTTCATGGTTTCTTTGTACAGCTCGTCGTAGCCCAGGTTGCCCCGGTCTTCGATTTGCAGACGGAAACCACCAATGGTGCCCAGACCTTGTACTGGCGGTGGCGGGAAGATCGCCATGTATGCCTCTTGAATGTTCGCGTATTGGCCGTTCAAGGCACCGGCGATTGCACCGGCGGACATGCTCGGGTCTTTACGTTCGTCGAACGGTTTCAGGGTCACGAAGACGATGCCGGCGTTCGGGCTGTTGGTGAAGCCGTTGATCGACAGACCCGGGAACGCTACGGCGCTTTCCACGCCTGGCTGTTTCAGCGCCATGTCGGACATGCGCTTGATCACGTCTTCGGTGCGATCCAGGCTCGAAGCATCCGGCAGTTGCGCGAAGGCCACCAGGTATTGCTTGTCCTGGCCGGGTACGAAACCGGTCGGCGTGCTGGAGAAACCGAAGAAGGTCAGCACCATCAGGCCTGCGTACAACAGCAGGGCGATGCCGCTGCTACGGATAACCCGGCGCACGGTGCCGACGTAGCCATGGCTGGCACGATCGAAGAAACGGTTGAACGGACGGAACAGCCAGCCACCGAAGATCTTGTCGAGCACTTTGGAGAAGCGGTCTTTCGGTGCGTCGTGGCTTTTCAGCAATACAGCGGCCAGTGCTGGCGACAGGGTCAGCGAGTTGAACGCCGAGATCACCGTCGAAATGGCGATGGTCAGTGCGAATTGCTTATAGAACTGCCCGGTGAGACCGGAGATGAAGGCCGCCGGAATGAACACCGCACACAGCACCAGCGCCGTGGCAACGATCGGACCTGTTACTTCACGCATCGCCCGTTTGGTGGCTTCGACCGGTGTCAGTCCGAGTTCGATGTTCCGTTCGACGTTCTCTACCACCACGATGGCGTCGTCCACCACGATACCGATCGCCAGTACCAGGCCGAACAGCGAGAGCGCATTGAGTGAGAAGCCGAACAGGTGCATCACCGCAAACGTACCGATCAACGATACCGGCACCGCCACCAACGGAATGATCGAGGCGCGCCAGGTTTGCAGGAACAGGATCACCACCAGTACCACGAGGATTAGTGCTTCGAAGAGGGTGTGAACCACCGCCTCGATCGAACCACGCACGAAGATCGTCGGGTCATAGACGATGCTGTAGTCCATGCCTTGCGGGAAGTTTTTCTTCAGCTCGTCCATCTTGCCGCGAACATCGTTAGAGATGTCGATGGCATTGGAGCCTGGACGCTGGAAGATCGGGATGGCCACCGCCGGCTGGTTGTCCAGCAACGAACGCAGTGCGTATTGGCTGGAGCCCAGCTCAACGCGAGCGATGTCCTTGAGGCGAGTGATTTCACCGTTGTCGCCTGCGCGAATGACGATGTTCTCGAATTCTTCCTCGCTGACCAGTCGGCCCTGAGTGTTGACCGACAGCTGGAAGCTCTGGGCATTCGGGGCAGGGGGCGCACCCAATTGACCGGCCGCGACCTGACGGTTCTGCTCACGAATGGCGGTGACGACATCGGTTGCAGTCAGATTGCGCGAAGCGGTCTTGTTCGGATCGAGCCAGACACGCAGCGAGTAATCGCCCATACCGAACAGCTGCACGTCACCGACACCGTTCAGACGAGCCAGCTCATCCTTGATGTTGAGGATCGCGTAGTTGGACAGGTAGAGCATGTCGTAGCGCTTGTCCGGCGAGGTCAAGTGCACAACCATGGTCAGGTCGGGCGAAGCCTTGTCGACGGTGATACCGATGCGCGTCACTTCCTCGGGAAGTTTCGGCTCGGTACGAGTCACCCGGTTTTGCACCTGCACCTGCGCATTGTCCAGGTCAGTGCCCAGAGCGAAAGTGATGGTCAGGGTGATCTTGCCGTCGGCGGTCGACTGCGAGGACATGTACAGCATGTTCTCGACGCCGGTGATGGCCTGCTCCAGCGGAGCGGCCACGGTTTCACCGATGACTTTTGGGTTGGCGCCCGGGAAGTTGGCACGCACCACCACGGTCGGTGGTACGACTTCCGGGTATTCGCTGATCGGTAGCTGGAACAGCGAGATCGCACCGGCGATCAGGATCAACAGCGACAGCACCGCTGCGAAGATCGGCCGTGAAATGAAGAATTGGGAAAAATTCATCGGAGTTGTCGTCCCTTAACCGCGTGGGGTCGTAGCAGCCAGCTTCACAACCGAACCGGACGCACCTTTGGCAGGGGCGACTTTGGGCAGGTTGCTGGCTTCCAGCGCTTGACGTTGTTGAGCGAGTGCCGCGATGGTCTGTTCACTGGCCATCGGCACCACTTCTGGGGTGACCGGCGAGCCAGGACGAACCCGTTGCAGACCCTTGACGATGATCGTGTCGTCCTTGTTCAGGCCGTTACGGACGATGCGCAGGCCTTCGATTTTCGGACCCAGTTCGACGGCGCGGTACGCGGTTTTGTTGTCCGCATCCATCACCAGTACGAACTTCTTGCCGAGGTCGGTACCGACGGCTTCGTCGTTGATCAGCATGGCGTTGTAGGTGCCGCTGCCGACCAGTTTCAGCCGTGCATACAGGCCCGGGGTGTAGGTGCCGTCGCGGTTATCGAATACCGCGCGACCCCGGATGGTGCCGGTTTTCGGGTTGACCTGGTTGTCGACGAAGTTCATCTGGCCGAGGTGCGGGTTGCCGTCTTCGTTGGACAGGCCCATGTACACCGGGGTGGTCGCGCCGCGCTGACCGTTACGGGCCAGTTGCGTGTATTTGAGGAACACACGCTCGTCAGCGTCAAAGTAGGCATAAACGCGATCGGTGGACACCACACTGGTCAACGGCGTGGTGTCGGCAGTCACCAGGTTGCCGGCGGTGATCTCGGCACGGCTGACGCGGCCACTGATCGGTGCGGTTACGCGGGTAAAGCTCAGGTTCAGTTTGGCCAGGTCCAGTTGCGCTTGCAGGGCACCGACGGCGGCGCGGGCTTCTTGAGCGGCGCTGGTGCGCGAGTCGGCCAGTTCGGCGGAAATGGCGTTGCTGGCACGCAGACGTTCACCGCGACCGGCTTCGTTTTCGCTGCGGGTGGCGTTGGCGCGGGATTGGGCGACCAGTGCTTCGAGGCGGCGCACCTCGGCCTGGAACGGACGCGGGTCGATCTGGAACAGCAGGTCGCCTTTCTTGACCAGTGCGCCTTCGGTGAAAGCCACCTCGTCAATCTGGCCGGAGACCCGTGGACGGATTTCAACGGTTTCTGGCGCTTCGAGGCGCCCGGTGAATTCGTCCCACTCGTTGACCGGTTGTTCCAGCACCTTGGCCACGCTGACTTTCGCAGCGGGCATAGTGGCGGCAGTCTCCGGAGTCTTGCCGCAGGCGCTCATCACCAGTACGGCCAACATGGCCAATGGGAAGCGCAAATGTTTGAGTGACTGTTCCATGGATGCATCCGCCAATGTATTGAAGATGGGCGGATGATGCTCGGCGAGGTGTGATGGCACGAATCGAATGAAGCAAAGGTAACTATCATTCGGAATGATATAAGAGCCGAACGAGCCCTCTAGCATGCACCTTTCGTTAGGTGGCTATCAATCTCTCTGAGGGCAATTCTCTGTTGCCGGTCGTGCAAAAGTCAGGGGCGAGGCTGCGCGGCGGGGATTATGCGGGGATTAAAAATGCCGAACCCGCCATGGCGGCGGGTTCGACAATACGATCAGAGTTTCGGCAACTGGCCGATGCGGCCGATCATTTCCGTGACGATCTGCAGATCCAGCTGGAATTGCTCCACGGTCTTGAACTCGCCATCGGTGTGACCGGTGTACTTCACATTCGGCATCGCCAGACCGAACTGCACACCGTTCGGCAGTTCATGCACCGAGGTGGCGCCGGCGGAGGTGCCGAACTCGTGTTTCATACCGAGGTTTTCTGTCGAAACCGCCAACAATGCCTTGACCCATTCGCCCTCAGGATTGCGGTACATCGGCTTCGCAATCGAGTAGTCGAGCGCAACCGCTACGTGGGATTTCTTGCTCCACGCCGCCAGTTTCTCAGCGATTTCAGCCTTGAGCTTCTCCGGCGACTTGCCCTTCGGCACGCGCAGGTTGACCGCGAGTTTGAAGGCCTTTTCGTCCATGCCGACGTAGGTCAGCGAAGTCGTCAGCGGCCCCATGAAGGAATCCGAGAAGCCGACACCCAGCTTGTTGCCCAGGTAATCCAGGCCCCAGTTGTCGGCGGCATAACGCGCGGCATCGGTGATGTGGTTGTGCTTGAACGCGACTTTGCCATCAAGGCTATTGATAAAGACCAGCATCCGCGCGACCGGGTTGACCCCGGATTCTGGCTCGGAGGAGTGCGCAGATACGCCAGTCACGGTCAGTTTGACGTCTTTGCCGTCGACCTTGGCGCTGACCTGGAAATCGCCGCCATTGCGCTTGGCAAACTCGTCACCGGCCTTCTGCAGGCTGGCAGCCAGCTCCGCAGGCTTGTCGGTGACCAGGGTGGCGACCGATGCCGACGGAATCTGGTTGGTCGCCAGGCCACCGGTCATCGAGGTGATCTCCGCACCTTTGCCTTCACCTTTGCGCTTGGCAAAGTTGGCCATGACGGTGCCGTAGCCTTTCTCGGCAATCACCACCGGGTAACCACCATCCAGCGCCAGGTTGTAGTTCGGCGTCGGATTGCGTTCGAAGTAGTAAGGGATCGCATCGCCCGTGGTTTCTTCGGTGGTGTCGACCAGCAGCTTGAAGTTGCGCACCAGCGGCAGTTTTTCTTCCTTGATGACTTTCATGGCGTAGAGCGTAACCACGATACCGTTCTTGTCATCCTCGGTGCCGCGACCATACATGCGGTCGCCGATCCGGGTGATCTTGAACGGGTCGAGGCGGGTGCCATCCTTGAGCACCCAGTTTTCCGGCGTCACCGGTACCACGTCGGCGTGCGCATGAATGCCGACGACTTCATCGCCACTGCCGTCGAGGGAAATCTCGTACACACGGTTGTCGATGTTGCGGAATTTCAGATTGAATGACTCGGCAAGACTTTTGATCTTTGCGGCGATCTTGATGAATTCCGGGTTGTCATGCTGTTCGACACCGTCCTTGCGATACGTCGGGATCTCGACCAGTTCGCGCAGGGTCTCGGTGGCGGCAGCGCTGTATTTCGCTCGCGTGTAGAGACCCAACAGACGATAGATTTCGTTCTGCTGCTCGGCCGTCAGGCTCTTGTTATCGAGGTAAGCGCCAATGGCCGGGCCGATGTCGGCGGTTTTCGCCAGATCGCTCTTGCCCAGGCTGCCGAGGAACTGGCGGAAGTCTGTGGCTTTGTCGGCGCTGTAAGTCTTGAGAATTTCAGCGCTCTGCTGCGGGGTGATATTGGCTTGCGCGGGCGCCGTGAACACGGCAAGACCGGCCAGCATCAAGGTGGTGGCCGCCAGTTTTTTGAAAGGGACATTCATTACGAAGGGCATTCCTTTGCAGGGCAGTGAGTAAGGCGTGTCTCAACATTGAGACACATACACTTACAAACTAACACCGTGCCAGAGCCTTGCGGGAGTCCTGAAAGGGGATCTGTCGCACAAAAATGCAAAAGAGGCGCACAAATGAAAAAGCCCGGGGACGGTTTCCGGGCTTTTTTATGGGGGCAATCAACTGACGATCAGAGCTTCGCCAATTCCCTGCGCCAGGTTCAACAAAGGGCGGTTATCTGAAGATCTGTTCAATCATGATCCTGGCCGGGATGAATAGCGTGTTCGTGTAATAGGCCTCATACCCATAGGCAGTTATGCGAACTTTGCACGGGATTGAAGCTTGCGATGTCAGCAACGGTTTGATGGCGTCGTAGTCATTCAAGTCGCGTTGGGTGCCATCCGCATTGGTGTAGTAAAAGATCAGATCGGAGGAAAACTTGTAGTTGGGCCTGGCTTGACTGCTTGCGTTCACTCGCCCTTCGGCTTTTACCGCGATTGGATGCTTGGATGAGAACTCCATGTCTCGGTTCAGAGAGCAGATCAGGGTAGGGCTGAGCTGGTTGGCACTTTCGTAATCATTGAAAGCGTTCTGCAAATCCACAGTGGAGTTGAAGTGTGCCGTGAACAGGTTGGCGGGGCCGAGTTGAAACGACGATAACGTGAGGCCGGCGGGTGGAATACTGGCCGTTTTTACGCAGCCAGTGCAGAGAATAACGCCCAGGTAAATGACCGCGCGGAAGCTGTTCATTGGCCAAAGATACCGTTGATTGAATCAAAAATCAGATCGCAGGCGGACTTCGTTCCTTGCACAGGTTCGAAAAACAACCAGTCAGCAGAAGCACGGTGCTTATCAATGGTTTTATTGATGGTCGGACCTGCCTCGATATTCGAAGTGACGTTTCGAGTGAGTTTGGTTCTATCATGAGCTGGCGTTCATGTAAGCACTTTTCTGATAACTCGCTGGATGCTGCCCTAATGAGAGACCTGCCGCCCACCGCGACCTTGCGCGCATTTGAAGCTGCCACCCGGCACTTGACCTTTACGTCGGCCGCACAAGAGCTACATGTGACTCAAAGCGCGGTCAGTCATCAGCTCAAGCATCTTGAGGCCCTTTGGGGAGTGCAGTTGTTTGAACGTGGCAAGGCGTTACGTCTCACCGCTGCGGGGGCTGCGCTGGCGCCCATCGTGCGCGAGTTTTTCATCAGCCTCGAGGCGACTCTGGGGGATTTGCGCGAGCAAAAAGACAGGGTTCGACTCAGCGTCAGTACCACCTATTCCTTCGCGCTCAAATGGCTGCTGCCACGCTTGCCGCGTCTCTCTCGTCAGCACCCCGAGCTGCTGGTCTCGCTGGACACCACGGATAAAATAATCCACTTCTCTCACGGCCAGGCGGATGTTGCGATCAGACTCGGCAAGGGCGATTACCCCGGTCTGCATTCTGAGTTCCTGTTTGGGGAGCAGGTATTTCCTGTGGCCAGCCCCGAACTGTTGCGGCGCGTCGGAACTCCGCAGAACCCCGCAGAACTGTTGCATTTTCCGCTGCTGACGCGGGATGGTGCCGAACTGGTACCAAAATGGGAGGTGTGGTTTCAAGCCGTCGGGCTGGCTTATCTGCCGCTCAAGGAGAGCGTCAGATTTGGCGATACCAACATGACGGTCGAGGCCGCCTTGCTCGGCCATGGCGTTGCATTGGTGCGCAGCGGGCATGTCGAGAACGAAATCAGCGATGGCCGTTTGGTGCGGCTGTTTGATGTGCCATTCCCATCACCGCTGGCTTACTACTTCGTCTGCCCCAAGGGCATCGAAGCGCAACCGCACATCGTCAGCTTTCGCCAATGGTTGGTCAGCGAGGCACTGAAAGTCCAACGACTGGATGAGTGAGTCATGAGTATCTGTTCATGTTGTGATGAGGAGGCTTCGCTTTAGTCCCGGCGCCGCATTGCCTAAAGTGGCGCATGCCTATTCATCTCATCTTCCTCGTACTTTTCGCCGCGCTCCTGCATGCCAGCTGGAATGCGCTGCTGCGTAGCGGCGCCGATCGGCTGTGGTCGATGACGGTGATGTGCATTGCCATCGCGATCACCAGTGTCGTCGCCGCAGTGTTCATGGTGCCCCCCGCGATTGAGAGCTGGGGCTATGCGGTGCTTTCGGGGTTGCTGCATGTCGGCTACAACCTGTTTCTGGTGCGCAGTTACCGGGTCGGCGACCTGGGGCAGATCTATCCGATTTCCCGTGGGTCGTCGCCGGTGCTGATTACCTTGGGGGCCGCCGTGTTTGCCGGAGAAAGCATCACGCCTGACGTGTTACTCGGTATTGCGCTGGTATCAGGCGGGATTATGTCGCTGGCGTTCAGAGGGCGCAGTCTGTCGGTTCCCAGCCTGCCTTATGCGCTGGGAACGGGCGGCTTTATCGCGGCCTACAGCGTAGTCGACGGCATCGGCGCCAGGCTCTCGGGTGCGCCGCTTGCCTACACCGTGTGGATGTGCGCCCTGTGGGGCGTACTGATGCCAATGGTCTACATCGGCCTGCGCGACACCCGCAGCTTGTTCTCCGTCCGGCCCGGAACAGTGACCGCGTTGGTCGGCGGGCTGGTCTCTTTGCTCGCCTATGGAATGGTCATCTACGCCATGAACGAAGCGCCCTTGGGCGCGGTATCGGCATTGCGCGAAACCAGCGTGCTGTTTGCGGCGTTGATCGGCTATGTGTTTCTCGGCGAGACGCTCACCGCGCGCCGGATACTGGCATGCGTAGTGATCGCCAGCGGCACCCTCATCATTGGCTGATACAGCCCAACGGCTCAGGAGTCATGTTTCATGGTCAACGTCTCGCAGGCACCGCTGATTCTAATCACGGGTGGAAGTCGTGGAGTGGGGGCAGCCACCGCGCGGCTGGCCGCCGCAAGAGGTTATGACGTGGCGATCAGCTACGTTGCCAACGAGTCCGCGGCGCTGGCCGTGGCTGCGGATGTAGAAGCATTGGGGCGCCGGGCGTTGACGATGCGGGCCGACAGTGCGGACCCCCAGCAGGTGGCCGATTTGTTCGCGGCCATCGATCGCACGTTCGGACGTATTGACGTCCTGGTCAATAACGCCGGGATGCTGGCGCCTCAGTCACGTCTGGAAGACCTCGGTTTCGAGCGGATGCAGCGCATCTTTGCGGTCAATGCCATTGGGCCAGTTCTCTGTGCCCAACAGGCGGTGAAGCGTATGTCTTACCGCCACAACGGCCCGGGCGGCGTGGTGATCAATGTGTCTTCGGCCTCGGCGCGCCTCGGCAGCCCCAATGAATATGTCGACTATGCGGCGTCAAAGGGCGCGTTGGAGACGTTCACCATTGGCTTTGCAAAAGAGGTGGCTCGGGAAGGCATACGCGTCAACTGTATTCGCCCCGGACATATCTATACCGACATGCATGCCAGTGGCGGTGAGCCGGGGCGGGTGGATCGTGTCAAGGATTCGATCCCGATGGGGCGGGGCGGACAGCCTGAGGAAGTAGCTCGCGCGATTCTATGGTTGGCGAGCGCGGAGGCATCCTTCGTTACCGGTACATTCCTCGATGTAACGGGGGGCAAATGAGTCAGTGGCACGGATCATCCACTACCTGCGTTCGGCTTGCCTAACCTTGCGACTCAAACCCGGTGTCTTGCCCGTGATGCGCTTGAATGCACGACTGAAAGCGGCCTGGGATGTATAGCCCAAACGCTGCGCTACCTCTTCAATCGGTAGCCTTTCGAGGGTCAGCCACTGGCTTGCAAGCCGCATTCGCAGTTCGGTGACATAGCGCAGCGGGGCCATGCCAATCGTCGCCTGGAAGCGGTCCGCGAAGGCCGAGCGTGAGGAATTGCAGTGCTCTGCCAACTGCGCAACAGTCCAGTCGCGGCCCGGTTGTTGATGGAGCGCAAGCAGTGCACCGGCCAAGCGGGGATCGCGCAAGGCGGCGACCAGGCCAGAAGCATTGCCGCAGGCGCACTCGACCCAGCCGCGAACGACCATGGCCGCCACCACGTCGGCCAAACGCGCGAGGATGCCAGCGAAGCCGACGCGTGCGGCGCTTACCTCGCGTTCCATGGTGGTCAGGATCGGCACCAGCCCGGGGTAACGCTGGCCGCCGGCATCAATCAGCATCAGTCCCGGCATCAGCCGGCCAAGGCCATGGATACTGCCCAGCTCAAACTCCATACAACCACTGAACAGAATAGTGCTCGGAGTGGCGCCGGCATCGGTTCCGGTATCCACCGCGCTGACGGTGTCACCCAAGGGCGCGCCGTCTAGACGGTCGATGTCTTGAACAGGCGCGTCCGGATGGGAAAACAGTTGATGGGCCGCGCCATGGGAAATAAACACGGCGTTGCCGGCAGACAGCGCGTACGTAGTTCCGTCCTCCATCCGCAACACCGCATTGCCGACGGCCATGAAGTGGAACCAGGCGTGCCCAGTTTTTTCCGCGAAGCCCAAACCAAAGGCAGGGCCCGCCTGGATGCGCCGGTATTCAACGCCACGCAGACGCATGCCGCGCAACAGTTCGTTGATGAGGTCCGAGGAAAGAGCAAACTGATCTGCAGGCATAGTTCAGGTGTTTTGGTCAAAAAGTAGAGATTATGGATCATAGATCATCCAAGTTTCGGCGCCTAGACTCCGGGCTCGCCATGAATATCGGGAGATCCGTGCAATGACTGACTGTGTATGTAACACCGTAGCCGACCGCCATTGCGGCGTCGGCGCGGACGTAGAGCCTGCAACCCCCGCGTGGATGGCCGTATTTTCGTTGGCAATGGGTGTGTTCGGGTTACTGACCGCTGAGTACCTTCCGGCCAGTTTGTTGACGCTGATGGCTACCGACCTGGGAGTGTCTGAAGCGCTGGCTGGCCAGGCGGTAACGGTAACCGCCGTGGTGGCGTTGTTCGCTGGCTTGTTGGTGCCAGGCCTGACCCGCGGCATCGACCGACGCTGGGTGTTGTTGGGTTTTTCGACGTTGATGGTCGCCTCCAATCTGTTGGTCGCCGTTTCCTCCAGCTTCGCGGTGCTGTTAGTGATGCGCATCTTGCTGGGCATTGCCCTTGGCGGGTTCTGGAGCATGGCGGCGGCGGTAGCGATGCGCTTGGTGCCGAGTGCCTTGTTGCCCCGGGCGCTGTCGATCATTTTCAGCGGCATCGCCATCGGCACGGTAGTGGCAGTGCCGCTGGGCAGCTATCTGGGTGGGCTGTATGGCTGGCGCAGCGCGTTCTTCGCCGCGGCGGCGGTAGGCATGGTGACCTTGGCTTTCCAGGCGTTCACTCTGCCGCGTCTTGCGCCGCGCCGGCCGGCACGCCTGCGCACTGTGCTCGAGGTGTTGCGGCGCCCAGGCATCGCCATGGGGATGTTCGGTTGTGTGCTGGTGCACAGCGGCCATTTCGCGATGTTTACGTATGTTCGGCCATTCCTTGAAGGGACTACCGGCATCGGCGCGCAAGGGTTGTCACTGATGCTGCTGGGGTTCGGTGTGGCGAACTTCGTCGGCACGCTATTGGCCGGCAGGCTGCTGGAGCACCACCCGCTGGCCACTCTGGTGCTGATGCCCGCGCTGGTCGGCGTTGCAGCACTGGCGTTGGTGCTGTTGCCGGCCTCGGTACTGGGGCAAGCGGTACTGCTGGCAGTCTGGGGCATGGCCTTTGGTGGTGTGCCGGTGGCGTGGTCGAACTGGGTCGCCAGCGCGGTACCTGATCAGGCGGAAAGCGCCGGAGGCATGGTAGTGGCCTCTGTGCAGTCAGCCATCGCCACGGGCGCCGCCGCTGGCGGTGCAATGTTCAGCCTCGGTGGCAGCGCAGGCGTATTCGTAGCGGCAGCCGTGCTGATGCTGCTGGCGGCGTTGCTGATTGCCCTGCGTGTCCGCGTCCCTTCTGCCCATGGCGTTCACCAGGCCAAGTCCGTGCTGCACCTTTGATCCGGCTTGCCAAACCGCCTCGATCCGTCCGTAACCAGGGACGCAGCCGTGTTATCGAGCTGCAAGTGGGGCGAACCGATCCTGTTCCGTTACTGAACTCCCACGCCGCTAATGGGCCAGTTGGATCGGGTCCAACTGGCGCAGAAGCCGGATCCCGAAATCTGGCAGGGTTGGGTCAGTGAAGCGGCGGCCAGGAAAATCGATGCGACGTTTTGGAAGATTTTCCAAGGCAGGGAAGCCTTTCTTTAATCGCAGATAGATTGCGCTGAGTTTGCCGATGTTCGCCGTTCTAAAGTGCGCACCGTCGCGGTCGATAACTCAGAGTACGCATGGGCTCTATCTCCTCATAACAACACATGCGACGTTCACTGCTAGCGTTTCCCCTTGCCAAAACTATAAATATCCGCAGGTGAAGTCATGAATATCAAGCAGAAGCTGACCTGGGCGTTCGCAGCTATCGCGTGCGTCCCGGTCATCTTGGTCGCCGTTTTGGTAGTGCTGAATTTGCGAGAGGGGGCTCAGGCCAATTTTCTCGACAGCAGCGGTCGTGAGATCCGCCAGATCGACAATGGCATGAAGCAGTTTTTCGACGGCATAAGCCAAAACGTCGACTATATAGCCAAGGACCCGCGCGTTGTCGCGGCCAAAGAACTCAAGAGCTACGCGGGTGCCGAAGCCGCGCAAATTCCACTTACTCAGGCCAACAAAGAGCTGCTGGCGATATTTGAGCAGTTCGCCAAAAGTCATCCGAGTACTGCTTACCTGTCCCTGGGTCTGAGCGACGGCGGATACGCCAGTTGGCCGGACGACACCAAGTTGAACAACTACGATCCGCGCGTCCGTCCCTGGTATAAGGCGGCCATCGCCACGCCAGGCGCCACTGTGCGCACGGGTGCCTACTATTGGGCGCCGGACGATGTGACGCTGATCGGCACCGTGCGTACTGTCGCCGACGCCGCCGGGAATATCCTGGGAGTGGTTGGCCTTGATGTATCGCTTAAACAGCTCACTGAACTGGTGCGCAACATCAAGCTGGGCGATAGCGGCTACCTGATGCTGGTGGAAGACAACGGTAACGTGCTGGTAGACGCCAGCGACGCGAAGCACAACTTCAAACCTCTGGCCGACCTGGGTCCCAACTACGCCGAACTAGCCAAGGGAGGCGACGGCGTGACCCAAATCCAGATTGATGGCGTGGCCTACATGGCCAACGTGGTCAGTTCCAAAGACCTGGGCTGGCGCTTTATCGGCCTGATCAAGCGTGATGAAGTGATGGCCGACGTCAGCCGGCTGACCTGGTTGATCGCCGCCATTGCAGCGGCATTGGCGTTGGTGTTCGCGATAGTAGGCGCCAGCTTTGCCAGCGTCATCGTGCGTCCGATTCGCGGCGTGGCCGACGGCCTGCAAGAAATCGCCGAAGGAGAAGGCGACCTGACGCGCCAACTCCAGGTGCAGGGCAAGGACGAAACCGCCAGCCTGGCGGGCTGGTTCAACCAGTTCCTGAGCATGATTGCACAATTGGTGCAACGCATAGGCAGCGCCTCATCTGACCTGCAGACCGCGGCCGCCGAGACTAGCGAAGTGGCCAACAACATGAACCAGGCTGCAGGTCGCCAGCGTGAGGCCGTGGAGTTGGTGAGCACCGCGTTCAACGAAATGGTCGCTACTGCCAACGAAGTTGCACGTTCGTGCAGTGCTGCCGCGTCGAGTGCCGACGAAGGCTACCGCGACGTACATGACGGCCAGCAGCACATCGGCGAAGCCACCGGCAGCGTGCTCAAGCTCAGCGAAGACCTGCAAAAGTCGACCCAGACCATGCAGTTGCTGGAGCAGGACAGCCAGAACATCAACACCATTCTCGATACCATCCGCTCGATTGCCGAGCAGACCAACTTGCTAGCGCTTAATGCGGCGATTGAAGCGGCGCGCGCAGGTGACCAAGGCCGAGGTTTCGCCGTAGTCGCCGACGAAGTCCGCGCCCTGGCTCGCAGGACAGCCGACTCCACCGGCGAGATCGACAGCTTGCTGGGCAATCTCGCCCGCCGCACCCAAGAGGTCACGCAGCAGATGCAAGGCAGCCTGCAAGTGTCCCACGCCAGTGTGGAACGCATTCAGCAGGCGCGTGACAGCTTCGACAAGATCCTTGGCTCGGTGGACTCGATCCGCGACCAGAATACCCAGATCGCCACAGCCGCTGAGGAGCAGCACCAGGTGGCCGAAGAGATCAATCGCCACATCGCGCAGATCCATGCCGATGCCCAACTGGTCGAAGGCTTTGCTCAGTCGTCACAGGCAGGCTCGGGTCGATTGATAGACATTTCCGGTCAGCTGAAAGGCCTGGTGGGTCGTTTCAAATATTAGTATCCCGACCCGAATGAAAACGGAGAGCGTTCACCGTTTTCATTCGGCCGACATACGCAGTTTTATTGCTTCCACTGTTCCGTTGAAACCTCAGGCCGGTCTATCGAATAGCGGAGAGTCCTAGCTCTAGAGACTATCCGGATCCCCAAAAAACATTTTGACTAGGCTCTAGGAAGGCGTTTTCAGGTCGATAATGCTGTTATTTGCCCCCCCTTTTGCCCCCAATCGCATTGAGTGTGCGAGTGATCTTGAATGGTGACCTGCGACTGACTCCAGTATGGCAGTACCTGGTATTCGGTGCACGCAAGCTAAAGCGGCGCTCCCGAGCAACGCAATCAGCGTGAGCGAGGATCTTTATTTGATCCGAAACACACTGGTTTTATGCTTGCCTCTCATTCAGCCCTGATTGTTTCGTGAAATATTTCTGCATAAAGCCGAGCGACGGTCGGTGTGAGGTTGTGTACTGAAGGAATCAGAAAATTTGAGTTGGGGGCGAGTCGTTTTGCGTAGATGACTTCGTAAACCCTGCGAACGATTCCTGGCTCTGTTTCCTCTTGGTCGAAGCCAGGCATTATTCCTACGGCTTTGTAACCCGCATGCTCCAGTGCTTGTTGCATATACGGAGCGCTGGTTGTCGCCATACCATAGATCAAGCCCGCTCCCATGAACCTTCCCATTTTTTCTCCGAGGTCTTGGGCAGCTACGGCCAGTTTGGTTTGTCTATGATGTTTGGCTACCGCGCCCACTCGCCCGAAGATGACATCAGCGCCGTCAATTTTTTCCCACGTTGCTATCGCGACGATTTCATGATTTCGGCGGACCACTATAGCGAACATCGCCCGCTCCAGATCGTCTTCGAGCACCACGTTGTCTTCATAAAATTGCTGGTTCAGAAAAGGGCTCCCTAACCCCACCGTAATGGCGGGAAACCACGTCTGGAAAAAAATTATCGCTACATCGATCTCCTCGCGTTTCAGGTAATCCCATGTGTAGCCAGAGGGTAAAACAGTGAAACTGCGAATCTGATCGATCATTGGCCATTTCATGCGGTTCTGCTCGTCTTGATAGTCTAATTGCCTTTCAGGAATCGGTCGGAGAAAGGGGCTTATTCAGTCGCTTCTCTATCGAGTTGTCTGCGATCTATCAGCAATTGCCGGGCGTCTAGTGAGGGGAGGCGGCGGGTTAGACGGCGGTGTTTTCAGGTTTGAGGACAGCGCCCTCGCAGAGTCCTGGGTTATGCCTGGCCGCAAATTGTCTGTGGCGGTCGACCACTTCACCGATGACAAACTGCATCAGCTTCTGGACGAAGGCCGTATCGAGGTTGGCCTCCTGGGCGAGGGCTGTCAGACGTTCGTATTGATGCTGCTCTCTCTTCTTGTCCACCGCTGGCAATTGATGTCGGGCTTTAAGCAACCCGACCTCATCAGTACAGCGGAACCGTTCAGCAAGCATGTGGATGAGCGCGGCGTCGATATTGTCGATGGTTTGTCTGAATGCCGAGAGTTGACGCGTGATGTCGGAATTGTCCATGGATAACCTCGTGGCAGTTGTTCTAAGGGGCTTGTCTGTACCCTTCCTTGGTCCTTCCATGATTGGACGGAGAACCTGAGCAGGCGCTTTACGCGGGATCGGGCATGTTCAACGATTCCTCCAGCCACTGCATGACTACCTTGAAAGCCGAGTCTGAATTGCGTTCATAGATCAATCCGTGGCCGTTGCCGTGAATACCCAGTGCCGGTAGATCCAGGTGGTGAATGTTGGCACCGGCATTTCGCAGGAAAGGGACAATGCTGGATGCGTAAGAAGCAAACGCTGATGTCTCACCTGTCATCAGCGCTACCGGAACGCCCTGCAATCCGGGAATTTTCAGGGTTGATGGTTCTGCTGTGCGGACTTGCTCCGCCGTCTCGCGAGGCGGATCAAAGGTCAAAGGGGCGGCGGTCAGTCCCCATTCGAGGCTGCCTATACCCGGCGTATGGCCAAATACCGGCCCCATAGGCTCCACTGCCACAATCCCTGCGATCAGGTCGGGTCGACGATCGGCGACCAACCAGCCACTGGGCCCGGAAGCGGAATGCGTAACGATGATGGCCTTACCGATTCTGTCGAGCAGTTCGGCCAGTCGGTCCGCGTCCAGGGTCTGCGAGGCCGCAAGGTCAGCCGGCATGGGGCCGTAAGCTGCAATGAAGGCGTCAAACGCTGCTTCGTCATCCGACTCAAACGGCCACTGCGTTTCTCCACCTCCCTCTGGAAAGTAAACTTCGCGGGCGCGTTCATAGGAGAACGCTGGCCCCATCGGTCCCATGATGTCGGGGTGATACGGCGATCGCCCGTGGCCGGGTCTGTCGACGCGAAAGACTACGAAGCCCGCTTCGAGGAACCGCTGCGCCCATCCCGGGCGACCATCGGGTGTATCCAGCCATTCGGTGCCCTGCAGCGTGCCGCCGTGCACCAGCACCACGGGATAGGCTTGAGTGATGTGCTCAGGGGATTCCCAGGCTACGTACATCGGACCCTTCTGGAAATTTTTACCGTTCTGGGTAACACGGGCGCCGGTCACCCAGAAGTTGCCACGCCGCGTACGTTTTATCGGTGCGCTTCGCCAGGGTTGCTGGGCATGATCGGCTGATTGGGTAAGTGTCTGCGTAGCGAAGACCGACCAGTCCTTGTGCCCGTCTCCCCGGGCAACTGCCGACGTCATTTTCGATCGCACTGCATCCGCAGCAGGCAGTTCCAGGTCCTTGAGACGGCCCGCATCAATAGCCAGATTTATATCCTTGAGGCCAAGAGACAGTTTGAAACCCGGTTCAAAGCTGTTGTTGGCGATGTTCTGCCCATACCGTTGATAACTGGGGCAGGCGAACAGGGTCTGGGTCATGAGGTTGACGAAAATCGAAGGGGTCAGTCCGTGGCGTTGAACGAGTCCGCTTGCTTCGCCCAGCGACTGGATGGCTTGAGTGATCATCATGTTGCCGGCGATTTTCGCGATACACGCGTGTTCAGGCTGATCGCCCAGATACCAGGTTTTTTTCCCGAGCAGGTCAAACAGCGGTTGAACCGTCGAGACAGCTAGCTGCGATCCGGCCGCCAGGATGTTCAACTCGCCGCTCGCGGCCACGGCGGGCACGCCGAAAACCGGTGCCGCGACCAATGCCATGCCGATTGCATCATGCATGCCCTGCAACTCGACCATGAGTGAAGGCGACAAAGTCGACATCACGACATGCACGCAGGCCTTGTCTGCATTTTCCAGAGCAGCGCTGGACAGCAGCACTTCCCTGACGGCGGCATCATCGGCCAGCAGGCTGATGACGACCTCTTGCTGAAAGGCCGAGGACGGGGATTCGAGAACGCTTACTCCTTCGAGATCCATAATCGCAGCGTGACTACGGTTCCATGCCGATACGTGATGGCCGGCCCGGATGAGCAACGGAATGATCGCTCTGGTCATGCTTCCCACACCGATAAAGCCAATCTTCATTTGCAGTCCCTCGGTTGGTGTTTCGACGAAGGTGTATGCAGAGAAGTATGTCGAGCCTGGGATTGCTACGGCACTGCCATTACTGCACTCTCACTGTTCATTTTTGTACGGGGTAGAGTATGGACTGGAGTGATGTGCGGATCTTTCTCGCGATTGCCCGCAGTGGGTCATTGGGCGCTGCTGCCAAGCTGTTGGGTGTTAGCCATCCGACCGTGGGGCGGCGCTTGCAGGTGCTTGAGCAGTCCAGTGGCCAGCCCATTTTCCTGCGTACCACCCAAGGTTTGGTACTGACCGACAGCGGAGAGAAGCTGCTCAGCCTAGCGCAGGAAATGGAGCAGAGTGCGTTGGCCATCGAAAGGCGCCTGGCGGGCGACAGCGCCCAGCCAGAAGGTGTGTTGCGCATTTCTTGCGCTGACTGGTTTGCCTGTTATGTGCTGGCCCCCGTCCTCAGTGAACTGGGGCGACGTTACCCTCTGATTGTGCCTGAGGTTATCGCCGGGCATCGATTGTTTGACCTGGCTCGTCGCGACGCCGATATCGCGTTTCGAATCGTCCCTTTCACCGAACCCGATATTGTTCACCGCAAGCTGATCTCCCTGAGCTATGGGTTATACACGGCCGTCGGATCTGCTGATCCCGAGCCACAGGGCGAGGGGGTTGGTTTGATTACCATGAGTGTTGCCCAGTCTCATTATCCCGATGTGCAGTGGCTGCAGCAGCGTTACCCTCTGGCGCGTACCTTGTTCACCAGTAGCAGCCGCACAGTCCAGGCGCAAATGTGCACGCAGGGGCAGGGCGTTGCCGTATTGCCCCGCGCCTTGGGTGACCAATTAACGGCGCTGCGGTTGATTGATCCGCACGAGCCGCCACCGGGTCGCGACATATGGATGGGCTACCACCAGGACATGCGCCAGATGGACAGCCTTCGTGCTCTTGCCGATCTTGCTTCCATCATGATCGGCAATCAGGCATGCGGTTGACTCACTCTGCTGGGTGCATGGCCGCCGTTTGCGGATCAGTAGCAGGTTGGCGCGTCAGGGTAAGGCTCAATCCCGCGCCTACCGCCAGGCATGCTGCGATGCAGAGTATGGAGACGGTGAAAGCGTGGGTGATGGCAGCCGCGTCCGTATCCGTGCCTAGAAGGGTGTAGAAAATGCCGCCTATTATTGCCACGCTCAGTGACGTGCTGATTTGCAGGGTGGAGCTGGTAATGCCTGCAATCATGCCGGAGTATGCGGGTGCCACACGTCCTGTGATCATGCGCATCAATGTCGGAAGGGCTAATCCTTGTCCGAAACCGATCAGAAACAGAATGACGGCAAGGGGCAGCGCAGCGGGGCTGGCGGACATCGGCGTGTGCGCCACGAGCCAGGCCAAGAGCACAAATCCCAACACTTCAAGCCCCATTCCGACGGGATTGACGTATGCCCCCAGAAAACGCCTGAACTGAGGGGTGGAAAGCGGTCCCAGCAAAAATCCCGCGCCGAAAGGAAGGAAGACGAGGCCTGCATTGAGTGGGCTCGTGTGCAGCGCTCCCTGTAGATAAATGGAAAGCAGCAGGAAAAACACGCCGATCGCGTAAAAGGTGAGGGCGACGAGCAGTGCCCGGGCAAGACCGGGCGCGCGCAGTGCGGCAGGATTCAGCAACGGAGCACCTTGCGCTTGATGCAGGCGGGCTTCGTAGCGCCAGAACAGCCAGGCCAGCAGCGGCACCGCTGCAAGCGACAGCCAGGCCCACAAAGGCCAACCCGATTCACGCCCCTCGATCAGAGGAATGATCAGAGCCGCAAGCGTCACCATCGACAATAGCGTTCCGCCCAGATCCAGCTTGCTTGTCTGTGGTGCGTGGGTTTCCTTGACCACTGGAATGGCGACAAGGATGACCAGTAACGCAATCGGTAAATTCACCAGAAATATCGCCCGCCAGCCCAGGTTCATCAGGTTGAGCGATATCAATATTCCGCCAAGTGCCTGGCCGACTACCGAAGCCAGACCAAAGACCGCGCCATACAGGCTCAGTGCCAAGGGCTTTTCGGAGTCGGGGAATATCGCCTGCACTGATGCGAGTGCCTGAGGTGCCATGATGGCTGCCGTCACGCCTTGCAGCGAACGTCCGGCGATCAACACCCAGGGTGACTCGGCTACACCGCAGATCAGTGAGGCAACGGCAAAGCCAACCAGACCAACGAAGAACATTCTCATGCGGCCATAGATGTCACCCAGCCGTCCACCGGTAATCAGTGTCACGGCATAAAGCGCCGCATACGAGGAGATGATCAACTGTTCGGCGGAGGAGGCCGTGCCTAGCGATTGCTGAATTGAAGGCAGCGCTACGTTGACGATGAAAAAATCCAGCGGCGGTAAAAATGCACCGACCAACAAGATGGTGAACATCAACCAACGCCGCGGTTCCGGGGGGGCGACTTTTGTCTTAGGCATAAGGTCTCCTTCCTGGAACCCTTCGGTTCCAGAATATTCTCGATTGCAGGTCATGCTCTGAATCAGCTGACTCCAATCTAAACGATCAAACCTTCCCTTACGCCTCACATAAATGAACGGCCAATGTTCATTTATGGCAGTGCCGCTCAGCCCCTGACTCCTCTCAAAATGGCCGCACTGTGGTTCCAGTCGAGCCACACAATCGAGACTGAGGAGTCAGATATGTCAGGCAAATTCGCTAATCAGGTTGCAGTCGTCACCGGGGCATCCACAGGGATCGGGTTTGCAATTGCGCAAGGTTTGATTGCCGAGGGAGCCAAGCGTGTTTACATCACGGGTCGTTCTGCAGCCACGCTGGAGGCGGCGGTGGCGAAGCTAGGCGACAGAGTCGTAGCGGTCATTTCCGATGTCGCCAGCCAGGCTGATCTCGATAAACTCAAAGCTACAATTGAGGCGCGCGACGATCAGCTGGACTCAGTGTTTGCCAACGCGGGTATTTGCGAAAAGAACCCGCTGGGCGAGACCACCGAGGCGGCTTATTTCAACATGTTCGACATTAACGTGAAGGGGGTTTTTTTTACCGTTCAAACGTTGATGCCATTGTTGAAAAACGGTGCGTCGATCGTGTTGACGGCCTCTATCTGTTCCAGCAATGGGATGGAAGGACTGAGCCTCTACAACGCATCCAAGGCCGCAGTACGGTCCTTCGCCAGGACTTGGGCCAACGAACTCAAAGGTCGCAAGATTCGAGCGAATGTCCTGAGCCCTGGCTTCACCCGCACGCCTCTGATGGATAACGGCTTGAAGATGAGCGAGAGCGACATTGCCGCGCTGCGCCAACACGTCGAGCAGATCACTCCGCTGGGGTATATGGCCCAACCTGAAGAAATCGCCTCGTCGGCGCTGTTCCTTGCATCTGCCGATGCGAAATATGTCAACGGTGTGGAGCTGATGGTCGACGGCGGCCTGTCGCAGATCTGAACACGTGCTCAACCGTAGCGCAGCCCTCGCGGAGGGCTGCCTTCGTCGCTTATGCGAAGCCTCAGCAGGAAACCCCATCATGAACATGGAACAACTGACCGCCCGACTGGACGCCCTGGAAAGTCGCGCCGCCATCGAGTCGCTGATAAACGCCTACGCCAATGCCTTCGACCGCATCGACGCCTCGCTCCTGAGCGGTATCTGGCACGAAGAATCAACACTGGATCTACCGGGTTTTGGCCAAGCCGGAAACCGTGACGAAATCCTCGCGATGGCGCAAAACAGCTGGCGCCAGATGCCACATATGCATCACTGGATGGCCAACCCGCTGATCGATATTAAGGGTGACAGCGCGGTGGGTACGGTGGCTGCGGATTGCCTGTTTCACGACATTGAAAAAGGCCCGGTGCAAGTCAGCGGGCTGTACCACGACAGGTTTGAACGTCGGGACGGAAGATGGGCGTTCTTGTCACGTCGTTTTGAACTGCACTTTCTTACACCTTTGAAGGACTGGGTACCCGTTGCTGGCGAAGAAAAGTATGCGCCGGTCGAGCACCAGAGCCTGGGCAAGCCCTCAGACAGTTGACCTGCGCGCATGAGTTTCAGTTGGGGGCAGCGAACGACAAGCACTGTCCGCCGACGTCGTTCAAGCTCCAGGGAATGACAGCGAAAAACAGATAACCCCGGGCTTTGGCTGTTCGACACGCACGTGACCTTCATGCAGTTGCATGATTGCCACGACGATGGCGAGGCCAAGGCCGTAGGAGTCAGAGTTCTGGTGGCGAGACGCATCGCCGCGGTAAAAGCGGTCGAAGAGTTTGCCCACGGTTTCATCACTCAGCACAGGCCCTTGGTTCTTCACTTCAATGCGGGCTCCGCCGGGGGTTTCCATCACCCGGATCTGAATCTCGGTGCCCTCGTAGGCATAGCGAACGGCGTTTGCCACCAGGTTGCTCAAGGCTCTGCGCAGCAGCAAAGGGTCAGCGAGCACGTTTCCATCGCCTGTTATCTGTACGGTCATTCGCCGCTCTTCAGCCAAGCCTTCAAAATAGTCGGCAATGCGCTGCGATTCGTCATGCAGCGATAGTTGCTGGCGCTCCACCAGTGCGTGCGCTTCATCGGCGCGCGCAAGGAACAGAATGCTTTCGACGATGCGCGAGATCCGTTCGAGCTCTTCAAGGTTCGAAGCGATCAGTGCCTGATAGTCATCCTCGCTGCGGCGCTGGCGAAGGGCGACCTGGCAATGCCCCATCAGCGACCCCACCGGCGTGCGGATTTCATGGGCAAGGTCAGCGGAAAATTGCGTCAATCGTTGATAACCCCGGGCAAGACGATCGAGCATCGCGTTATAGGCGTCACTCAGCTGTTGCAGTTCAACCGGCGTATCGGAGCTGTCCATACGGCTGTGCAGACGCTCGGGTGTTATCGCTGCCGCATGCGCGGCCATCTTGCGTAACGGACGCAGCCCTCGACGCAGTACCAGGTAACCCAGCAACGCGGTGGCCAGAAACGCAAGGGCAACGGCCAGGTAGATACGTTCGCGATACGCCGCGAGCATAGCCATTTCCTTGCCCATGAGGTGCGCGGCGGTCAGGCGCACTTCACGTCCCCCCGACGTCGTGACGACGGAGGCGGCGCGCAGCATTGTTCCCGAGTCGGTCACGCCGCTACGCAGGTCACTGACGCTCAGCTTTGTATCCTGGCCGATCACGGGCAGTTCAGGCAACGTGACGTTCAGTGGATTTACCTGGATTACCGGTTGCTGTCCGGGCTCTTCAATGATGAAGATGTCGTCTTCGCTGTCGAGCATGTTCTTGAAAATCTGCGGGCTGTCGCGCAGCTTTTCGATGGCGAGCTCGTAGTGCAGCAGCTTGCGAAAATGTTCCAGGCGGCCCATGACCGCATGATCGCTGTACACCAATACCGAGGCTTTCATCGTCTGATACAGATAAACGCCTGCACCGGCCACGGCCAGCATCGCTACCATGGAAAACGCCACGGTCGATCGCAGGGTCAGAGAGGGTTGGCGTCGGGACCGCATGGCCTCACCTCGCAGACATAGCCGATACCGCGAATGGTATGGATCAGCTTGATAGGGTAGGGCTGATCGACCTTGCTGCGCAGGCGCTTGACCGCTACGTCCACCACGTTGGTATCGCTGTCAAAATTCATGTCCCAGACTTCCGAAGCGATCTGTGTCCTGGACAGCACATCGCCTGCCCGGCGCAGAAATAGATGCAGCAGGGCGAACTCCTTGTTGGTCAGCACGATCACCTGCTGCTGGCGTGTAACGCGGCGCCGGACCAGATCCAGCTCGAGGTCGGCGAGGTGGAAATGGTCGGCTTCGCGCACGACACCACGACGCAAGATGGTGCGGATGCGTAACAGCAGTTCAGTAAACGAAAAAGGTTTGACCAAGTAGTCATCGGCGCCCAGTTCCAGGCCGCGAATGCGGTCCTGCAACTGGTCGCGCGCGGTCAGGAACAGCACGGGGACGTCTTGTCTGGCGCGCAAAAGCTCGATGATCTGAAACCCGTCAATCCCGGGCAACATCACGTCCAGCACGATCAGATCGTAGGTCGTATGCAAGGCCATGTGCAGGCCGTCGGCGCCGTGCTGGGTCCAGTCGACGTTGTAACCGGACTCGCCGAGCCCCTTTTTGAGGTACTCACCTGTTTTGGTGTCATCTTCGATTAGCAGGATATGCATCGTGAGGCGCGCTCGGGTCTCTTCATGACAGGATTCAGCCCGCGACATCGGTATCTCGGCTGTGCAGTGTAACGGGATGAGCGGGCGCAGTCGGTTACATTTCTGTCATTCATGGGCAGGGCTGACGAATGACAAAAATGTCATTCGGCGGTCATCGTGACGTCCCGGTCTGCGGTCGAGGATGGCGGCACATCACCCCATGAGGAATCGTCACCATGCAACTAAAAAACGCCTTGTCTACCACATTCGGTTTGTTGATGCTCAGTGCTGCCGTCATTGCTACCGCGGCTGACATGCCGGTGATCAAACCGCTGCGTGGCACGGTGGAAAGCGTCAGCAACAATACGCTGACATTCACTGTCCGCTCCGGCGCCCAGCAGACTATCGGACTGACTGACAAGACCGGTATCAACCGGGTATCGAAGGCCAATATCGAATCGATCAAATCCGACAGCTTCATTGGCTCGGCGGCCATCCCGCAGGCCAACGGAACATTGAAGGCGCTGGAGGTGACGGTTTTTGACGCCAGCCTGAAGGGCAGCGGCGAAGGTCATTATGGCTGGCAGAACGCGGATGGCAGCACAGGCACCATGACCAACGGTACAGTGGGGAAACTGTCCAAAGCTGACGGCCGCACATTGACCGTCAACTACAAGGGTGGCGAGAAACAAATCGTCGTACCGGACGATGTGCCAATTGCCTACGTCGAGCCAGGCAAAGCCGATGAACTGGTCAAAGGTACGAAAATTGTCGTGTTCCCCGCCGCAGATGGAACCACCGCGCGCGGCATTGCAGTTGGCAAGGATGGCTTCCAGCCACCGATGTAATCACCTGAAAAGGCAGGGGCGCTGCCGCTTGGCAACGCTCCGCTACATGGCTGGTTTCGAGGGGGAAACACGTGAGACAGAAAAAGCTTCATCCCTGGCCGGTTCGCCTCACCCACTGGCTCAACGCCGCCTGCATGGTCTGCATGTTCATGAGCGGTTGGGCCATTTACAACGCCTCGCCACTGTTCGGCTTCAGGTTTCCAGTGTCGGTAACCGTGGGCGGGTGGTTGGGTGGGGCGCTGGCCTGGCACTTTGCATTCATGTGGCTGCTGCTGATCAACGGCGCAATCTATGTGCTGTATGGCGTCGTCAGTCGCCATTTCAAACGTGAGTTGCTGCCCATTGGGCTTGTCGCATTGAAGCGTGATTTTACGGACGCTTTGCGCTTCCGGCTCGTGCATGAAAAGGGTGTCTATAACGCTGTGCAGCGCCTGATGTACTGGATGGTGCTGGCAGCAGGCGCACTCGTCGTCATTTCGGGTGTGGCGATCTGGAAACCCATTCAACTTCAAGAGCTGGTCGCGCTACTGGGCGGCTATGACGTCGCTCGCTACGTACATTTTGCGGCGATGGCGGTAATTGCTGCATTCGTCGTGATTCATCTTGGGTTGGTAATGCTGGTACCCAAAACCCTGCTGCCAATGATTTCAGGTGGGGTGCGGTCGCTTGATATCAGGAGAAATGGCCATGACTGAATCCAGAAAAGGAACTGTTCAGCGCGTCAGGCTTGAACCTGCGCAACAGCTTGAGTTGGAGAATATCCAGCGCCGGCATTTCCTTCGTGCCGGCTTGACCGTGGGTGCGATGTCGATGCTGACCGGCTGCAACCTGCAGGACGGCGATCAGGTTGACAAGGTCCTTTGGGCCATGTCGCGCTGGAACGATAGGGTCCAGGCATGGCTGTTCAGCGGACAGAAACTGGCGCCGACCTTCACCCGCGCGCAGATCACTACGCCATTTCCGTTCAACGCATTCTATGGCCAGGACGATATCCCTGAAGTGGACCTCGCCAGTTACTCGCTCGCCGTCTCCGGCCGGGTCAGGGACAAGGCTCCATGGACACTCGAAAGCTTGCGCAAACTGCCGCAACGTAGCGATATCACCCGTTTGATCTGTGTTGAAGGTTGGAGCGCCATAGGACAATGGGGAGGTGTACCGCTCAAAACCTTTCTGGAACACATCGGTGCCGATACCACAGCGAAATTCGTCGGTTTCAAATGTGCTGATCGCTATTACTCCAGTCTGGACATGCCGACGGCCTTGCACCCACAGACACTGCTGGCGCTGGATTACGCTGATGTCGCGTTGCCGCCCGAGTACGGCTATCCGCTGCGGGTTCGAGTACCCACCAAATTGGGCTTCAAAAACCCCAAGCATGTTGTCGAGATTTTCGTGAGCAACGACAACCCGGGCGGGTATTGGGAAGACCAGGGATACAACTGGTTCAGCGGGATCTGATGGCGCAAAAACTGAACAGCCACGCCAGGAATGCTGGCGAGACTCATGACACCAGACCTGATATGAGGCGTCCCCATGACCTATATATCTGCGGTACCGCCAGCTTCATCAGTGTTACCGACTTCAGAAAACAAGAAGCGGGCAACGACCCATAGTGCAGATTTCCAATCCCAATTGCAGGCTCAGTCCAGATCACCTGTGCAGGAGGCGGATACAACCCGCGCTCATCTGTTATCGGAATCGACCACAAACCTGTCATGCCGGCCGGAGATGCGAGCGCTGCTTCAATTGTTGCCATGGCGAAGGAACGCCGACGGTTCTTTCAGCAGACCGGGCCGATCAGTGCCAGGTACGCGAGCCAGTGGCTTGGATATTGCGGACTTCAACTTCCCTGATCGAAACATTCTGGATAGCAGTGAGATTATCAAACACACCTGCGGAAATGAGGAGGGTAGACGGCCCTACTCAAAGTCCTTTGATGAGCGAATCGTGTGTACTTTCAATGGCGAGGAAAGCGAATTCTCTTCTGATGTGATCTGCAAAGAGGGATTGAATGCGTTCGCTACCGCAGTGGCTCTTTCCCCGATAACCCTCACCTGGTTACCGATTGAGATTGTTAGAGCACCGCTACGGTCGCCTGGCGTACGGATTTTTCGCCGTCGCAAGTCCTCTTCAGTCGAGAGCCACCTTCTCGACAAGTCAATTTCAGAGTAAGGGCGTTAAACGGGCGGATCTCGATAGCTCTTTCGCCGCGGGGCTAGTATTTCTATCGAGAAAGCAGCTACGCCAATGCGCGTCTTTATTTATTAGTGGTCTGTCGTTCGCTTACTGGCCGGGGTTTCTAGAGTGGCGAATGCGGTTTTATGAGGCTGAGTCCCAGTGACCCGATTGGACGCCGTTCTGGCACGTGAGTTAGCTTTCGTATCCGTTTATATTTTGGGCTCCACAACCATGACTGATCGTCAGATCATTGTTCCAGATGGCATGAGATTGCTCTGCGAGCATGCTGGTTATGCACCAGCTGTAAAGGTAGGAAAGACTCTTTACTGCGCTGGTCAGGTAGGCCGGACGCCGGAATTATCAGTTATCGAAGACCCAGAGCAGCAGTTTTTGGCAGCTTGGGACAATCTCCGGCTCGTCTTGGAAGCCGGCGGGTGCGAATTTGAAGATGTCGTCGAAATGACAACTTATCACGTCGATATGCACCGCCACATGCCAATTTTTAGACGCGTGAAGGATAAAGTCTTTCCTCGGAGTACTTGTGCATGGACATGCATAGGTGTCGGTGAACTGGCTCGCCCCGGCCTTCTCGTGGAGATCAAATGCATCGCCGTAGAGCGATAGCTTTTCTGATAGGCCCCTGAATATACAAATCCTGGATGGGTGTTTATCTATGCGGCAGCAGATGTGACACTTCACTCGCCCGTTGTGTCGGCAGGCACGCCATCCGCACGTTCCCACGCCTACTGGCGACGGGCAAGACAGGATTGTTTGAAACTCAGTGTGATGACACGAAGGGCGACGGGGTTGTCGGTGCCGGCAACGTATAAGCCTGCTTCATCCGCGCCACCTCCGCTATTGGCGTGCGTCCGAAGAGGCGCTTGAAATCGCGGCTAAATTGCGAAGCACTTTCATAACCCACCAGAAATGCCGACTTGGCCGCTGTCAGGTCGTTACGCAGCATCAGTAATCGCGCTTGATGCAACCGCGTCGACTTGAGGTACTGCATAGGCGAGGAATCGGTCACCTTGCGAAAATGCAGATGAAAGTTAGGCACGCTCATCTGCGCTTCCTGGGCGAGGATTTCTACATCCAGATGCTCGTGGTAACAGCGGTGGATTTTGTGAATGGCGCGCGTCACCTTGCCGAACTGACCCTGCTGGGCGATAGCCGCGCGTAGGGTACCGCCTTGTTCGCCAGTGAGAATGCGGTAGTAGAGTTCGCGCAACATCGCTGGTCCGAGGATTTGCGCGTCGGTGCAGTCGCCCATGACTTCCAGAAAACGCAGGGTCGACTGGCGCAGCGGTTCGTCCATGGGCGAGGCGTACATACCCATAGGCTGAGCCACGCGGATGTTCCATACCTCATCTACCTGCTGAATCAGCTCGCCGGCCAGATTGAAATCCAGACGTATGTACACCGCCAGCATTGGCTCCGCCTCGCTAGCGTCGGTCTCCATTGTAAAAGGCACTGGCACTGACACCACCAGATAATGCTGGGCGTCATAGATGTAAATTTCATCACCCAGATAGCCGCGTTTCTGCCCCTGACAGAGGATGACGATGCCCGGCTCATATAGAACCGGGGTGCGCTTCAGCGGCCGGTTGGAACGCAGAAAACGCACATCATCCAGCGGACTCAGGTTGTAACCCTCCAGCGGTGCAAGCTGGCCCATCAACTGCACCATACGCGCAGTGCTCGGGTCCTTGGATTTCGGCATCGATTGTACGTTCTCCACTTTTATGCTCAGCCGTCCGTGGAACAGCTCAGCGCTTCCCATTGCTCAATACTCTCCGCCGTCCGCTGCAGCTTGTCACGCACCAGAGCCAGGGCGTCGCTGCCCAGCAGCAGTTGAGCCGGCGGATTAGGGCTGGTGATAATAGTCATCATGGCGCGTGCGGCTTTCTGCGGGTCGCCCAGTTGAAGGCCGCTTTTTTCCTCACGGGCTTTTCGCACCGGGTCGAAAGTCGCATCGTAGTCACTGATGCTGCGCGGCGTACGCTGCATCGAACGACCTGCCCAGTCCGTTCGGAAAGACCCCGGCGCCACGGCCGTTACAAAAATATTGAAGGGCGCAAGCTCTTTGTTCAACGTATCAGAGATGCCCTCCAGGGCAAATTTGCTGCCGCAGTAGTAAGCAATACCTGGCATGGTGATATAGCCACCCATGGACGTGATATTGAGGATACGTCCCGCCCGCCGCTGGCGAAAAAAGGGCACAAACGCCTTGGTCATCGCCACCGCGCCGAATACATTGACGTCGAACTGACGGCGCATTTCCTCCAGCGACGACTCCTCGAAAACCCCTTCGTGGCCATAACCCGCGTTGTTAACCAGCACGTCCACCGGGCCATACTGACCCTCAATAGCGGCGACGACGGCGTCGATGGCATTAAAGTGGGTAACGTCCAGCACCACGCCATGGGCTCTCTCAGGCAAGAGCGCCTGGAACGTTGCCAGAGAGGATTCGCTGCGAACAGTGCCGATCACTCGATGGCCCTGAGCGAGAGCTTCCTTAGCCAGGGCCTGGCCAAAGCCGCTACTAACGCCCGTGATAAAAATGGTTTTTTCTGCACGCATGGGGCGCACTCCTGAATATATAAGGTCAGGCTATGCTAGGGCGGAGAGTGGCTGGGAACTATGCCTGATTCGATTTTAGTATTGCCTGATTCTATCGGAGTGCTCGGTGAGCAACCTGAAATCTGCTGGCAAAAAACGAGGCCAAAGGAAGAAAAACGACGGGCTTATTTACCTGCTCTAATGTCTGCTTCGTGTCGCAAGTCGTTTTTCGGTAACGCTGATGTGCATGCGGTCTGGCCGAAGGTGTCGCACCTGCGCTCCAAGGTTTTCGCATTGGCAGTAAAGGCTGCGCGCGCAGTTAATCGCCGAGATCGAACATCAGGTGCCTGAACCATTTATTGACGGGGCGCGGTTGTATTTGCTGGGCCAGAATAAATTGATGGCGATTTCGGTGAGGCAACGGGACTGGCGGGCTTGCAAATGAATGGATCTCCATGCCCATGAAAAGCCAGAAATGCTCAGCTAAACAGCCTGCCAGACGAAGCCTAAAGGCTCTCAGGGGCGCCGAAAAACATTTTGACTTGGCTCTAGGACGGTGCTTCTAGGCTTAGAAAAACCAACTATGCCCCCAGTTTTGCCCCCATTCGCATGCGATCCACGAACAATTGCGAGTGCGCGCCCTGGCGGTGATGCAATGGGGGACTTGATGGCTTTCAGTGTGTCTCTCCACTATGAGGATGAGTAGCGGCTAATCGCTTTCGTTGAGCTTGCAAGGTGTCTAGATAAGCCGGGGCGATTCAGAAGGATTGCAAAGCTAAACACGGTTCCACCACCGTTGAGTCCTGGCTCACCAAGTGACTAAGGTTTGAGTACAAAAAGGGCCCCATGGAGCCCTTTTCATTTGTGCGTTACCGCAGTGTTAGTTCCAGCAGTCATCCGGCTGAGCCCGTGACGCTTGGGTATCGAACTGGAATGTCCCGCGCTAGCCGGCGTTCCTTTAAGGCGCAGGGTAATGTTAAGCAACGGTCTACAACTCAGCTACCATGCTGTTCGTGGCTACGTTCAATTTTCCATCGGACAAACAGCGCCAAAGAAATGAAGCCTGCGCCAACCCAACCTATGGCGTTAACGTCTACGCGATCTATCACCAATCCAGTAATGACTGCACCAATGCCGATGCCTAGATTTATCATTGATACGTTTATGGCGTTGATCAACTGACCAGCGTTCCCAGCCCTTTTCAGCACGTCTATTCCGATAAGCAGGCTGACACCAGCGTGGCTGCTGGCGACGATGATGACGGCGAGTGGTACTGCCCATGTGAGATTGCCAAACATTGACAGGGTGCACATGCCCATGGCCATGGTCACCAAGACCCGTCTGAACATGGGCTCAAGATTGTCCTTCACACGTTTGGATAGGATCAAATTGCTCACAATGTCTGCGACGCCGTAGAGACATAGGATCAGTGTGACGTTCATCTCACCGAAGCCGGTCTCCTTTTCCAGGAAGGTAGACAAGAAGTTGAATACCGAGGCAACGCCAGCAAACATTAAGCATGAACTGACCAAGGTCATTGATACGTCAGGCTTGAAGGCTACACGCAGGGCGTCGCGCAGGTTTTCTTTCTGCCGCGATTCTTCAGTAGGCCTCACCCAAATCCACACGGTTAGCAAAGCCACACAGCTCAGCGCCGTCATCATCCACATCGCCATCCGCCAATTGGTAGCGTCTGCGATGAGCTTGCCGACCGGGACGCCTACGACCGATGCGATCGAGATTCCTACCAAGACTCTACCAATCGCCATGCTTTCATTGCGGCCTTGCGACAGTGACTTCGCGGCCAGAGCGGCATTTGTCCAGAAAACAGCAACACCGATTCCTCCTAGTACGCGACCAATGAGGATGATGTAGTAGTCGCTAAAGACTGCGGAAATCCCGTTCCCGAGAACAAGTGCCACGCACGCGGCGATGAGAAGGGATCGTTTCGAGGCCCGGTGTGTTAGAACACCAATGATTGGCGCGCTGATGCCCATGCCTAAAGCAAAAGCTGTCACCAGCCCACTCGCCGCGCCAATAGTGATGGCCAGCGATGTTGCAATTTCAGGTAGTAAACCTGCGACGATAAATTCAGAGGAGAGCATTACAAATGCAGTGAAGGTCAGCGCATAGACCCTTGGGTTGATCGTGCTGCGGTCTGTTGTCATCGGAAAAACCATCTTCTGAGTTCAGTGGACACGGCCTGCCAAGAAGGGGCGTTTGGTGAAATTTTCTCGGGTTGGGCAGGGCGCTTGCTCAGGCTCTCTGAATAGCCTGATGAAGCTTTTATAGAAGCAGGATGAGCAAAACCGCGACAGCCACAAAGCTATCGCGGTTGTTCTGCGTTTTAGCGGTTGGCGTCGGCCAAGGCAGCCTCGATGAAGCGAACGGAACTCTCCATAGCCTGCTGACCTTCTGGCAGCATGGTGGCGTAGAAGTGCCAGGCGTGGAACATCGCAGGCCATACTTCCAGGTTCACGCGAACCCGGTTATCAGCCAGGTGAGTTGCAAGGCGCATTGCATCACTCAACATCAGCTCGTTCTCGCCGATCTGCACCAAGATTGGTGGAAGACCGGTGACGTCCGCGAACACAGGTGAGGCCAGAGGATGATTGGCCAATGTGTCGCCTAGGAATGCTCTGGCGAGGATGTCCAAGACAGGCTTGGAGTTCAGAGGATCCAGACCTTCACGGTTGCTCATGGAAGCACCGGTGTGTTCAAGGTTCGCCCATGGTGAGATGGAGGAGCCAACCGCAGGCAATGGAAGCCCTTTCGATTTAGCCGCGACCATGACGCTGACAACCATTGCGCCGCCAGCCGACTCACCAGAGAACGCAATTTTGTTAGCCGGGATTTTCTGCTCAAGCAACCATTCGTAAGCGCGTAACGTGTCGTCGATAGATGCTGGAAACTTGTGCTCAGGAGCGAGGCGGTAGTCCGGCATGTACACACGAGCACCGAGCATTTTCGCGTAGTTGCCGCCGATACCGTGGTAGCCGTCTGGACGTCCTACAATGTAGGCGCCGCCGTGGATGTACATCACGACCGCGTCGGTTTTGATCTCGTCCGGAGTAACCAGTGTGCCGGGTACGCCACCCATGTCGACTGCTTCGAATTTAACGCCAGCTGGCGCTGGATTTTGCGCGAGCATTTTTGCGTAAGAGTCGCGGATGTCGCTCATTTTTGTGGTGGTATCGATTCCCTTAAGAACGGGTACCAGATCGCTAAGGCTATTGGCCCAGGTTTGGACGGCTGCTTGGACTTTAGTGTTCATAATGACCTCAATTGATCGTTGGGAGTGGATTAGCTAATTGAGATACTATGCTTAGTATTGGGGAATAGGGTTCCCCATAACAGGTGCTAAGCCGCCCGAACGTTGAGACCACCGAGGCCGTATGGAACTCCATAACCTGAATGACATTGCCGCGTTTGTGAGCTCGGTAAACGCTGGAAGCTTCACTGCGGCGGCAAAACAGCTTGGCCTTACGCGCTCTGCAGTGGGGAAGTCGATAGTCAGGCTTGAGGCTCGTTTACAGGTACGTTTACTGAATCGCACTACGCGAAGTTTAAGCATGACGGATGACGGCCAGGTTCTGTATGAGCGCTGTGTGGGCGTTCTTCAGGATCTGGACGACGTGGAGGATGCCCTTGCGTTTCGTCGTTCGACACCCAGTGGGCGACTGCGGATGAGTCTGCCGGTTGCGCTGGGCAGACTTCATGTCCTTCAGCACATTGAGTGCTGTCTTAAAGATTGGCCCTCCCTGAGCGTGGATATCACCTTTTCTGACAGGCTGGTCGATCTGATCGATGAGGGATTTGATTTGGCCATGCGCATCGGGCCACCGAAGGAAGATTCTCGGTTGTTAACGCGCACTGTGGCCTACCAACAAATGATTACCTGCGCTTCCCCCAAATATTTGGCTGAGCATGCCGAGCCTAAAACGCCGGAGGATTTATCCGAGCACCAGTGCCTGCATTTCGTGAGCGGTGGGAGATTGCTTCCTTGGAATTTTCGCGTGAATGGTAGCTCTGTGTCCGTTACTCATGGTGGAAGGCTACAGATGGACAGTGCTGAGTCATTACACCAGTCAGCAGTAGCTGGCTTGGGTATCGCGACTCTTCCTTCCTACGTGGTGAACGACGATTTGAGGAGCGGCAAGCTTGTTCAATTGCTCGCTGGCTATGCAGAGGCCGCAGAGCCTATTCGGGTGATCTACCCTAGCAAGCGGCACCTCTCTCCGAAAATTCGACTCTTCATCGATAAGCTCGTGGAGGCTTGGTCACCATGCCCACCATGGGAGCAGCATTCTGCGGAAGGCATTCACTCTGCCTGACCCGTGGGCGAAGCCCGCGCGGCTAGTCGATGCCTATCATATGCATCGCGTATTCATCTCACTTGAGCATCGACTCCCAGGCGTGGGCACTGCGCCCGTGTTCCGTGCATCTGCCGAAGGAGCCAGTGCCTCAGAGGCTTAGTGTGCCGGTGTTTTTCACATCCTCAATATGATTGGCGCAGATGCTCATGACTGCGTTTCGTAGGAGCTACTGGCGCTCCTTGCGGGGAAGTGACCGTGCAGACAGCTTGACAGCGGTCAAATATCCGAATAAAAATGAAGCGCTTCATAAATATATCTTTCGAGAATAAATACAAAAAAATAGAGTCGTGAAAATATCATGGATTTTGTTGGCTTATGGCCGCAGGCTATGAGAATGAAACGATTCATATTTGCCGTTTTCCTAGGCAAGTCTGGAGATCATAATGATCACTGCATCATTAGCCTTCGCTCGGTCAACGACGCAGGCTGCCCTCGCCACTCTCTTATCTAAAGTCACAGACCGCTCCGGCACGGGGGCACTGGCTTCGCTACGCAAATCTCCTAAAACCACCCGCCTACATGAGTCCGAAATTTTCGGTCAGCCAGCGCGGCATCGGACGCGTTTGAGCATCACCGCCTCTTGTTTCTGTTTTTTCAGCGCGGGGAATTTGGCATGACGAATCTTCGACATTCAGGACGCACAGTTCTCATTACCGGGGCAGGAGGGGGGATCGGTGCCTCAATTGCCCGGCTGTACTGCGAGGAGGGCGCGCGGGTTGCCTTGGTAGATTTCGACGAACAGTCAGTTTCCGAGCTTTCCCGGCAACTCATTGCTGCCGGACATTTGGTGGCTTGGGCTAAAGCTGACGTATCAGATTTCGCGCAATGCAGTCGAGCCTGTCTTGAGCTTAGTGAGCAGCTCGGCCCGATCGACACCTTGATCAACAATGCAGGCGTGTCACCCAAACATCAGGGCGCACCCGCACCGATTTGGGAAATGGATCCTCTGGAATGGGAAAGGGTCGTCGGCATCAACCTCACTGGCTCGTTCAACCTGGTTAGGGCAATCGCGCCGGGAATGGTTGAGCGCGGCTTTGGAAGAATCGTGAACATGTCTTCCGTCGCCGGCAGCGCCTATTTGCCTATTGTCGCGGCGCATTACAGCGCTACTAAAGCCGCGATTATCGGTTTTACCCGTCACCTGGCAGGTGAGCTCGGGCCCTATGGCATTACTGCAAACGCACTGGCTCCGGGACGCATCGAAACGCCGCTTCTTAAAACCGTTTCTGCGCAAGCGAACCAGGCAGTCGTTGATGAGACACCGTTGGGCCGTCTTGGAACGCCACTTGAGGTAGCTAAAGCAGCATGCTTTTTGACTTCAAACGACAGCGACTTCATCACGGGCCAAGTTGTGGATGTGGCGGGTGGCTGGTTGATGCGCTGATCCATCCGGGCTCGTATTCAACGTAACGATTTATCTCACAGTTTTTCAGCAGCGGGTGATGGCATGGTTCGAACAATGGGTTTTCCTGGCCGATACGAGCAAGGGCCAGGCGCACTAAAACAGCTTGGCAGAATCCTTTCCGATATGGGGCAATCGCGCCCTTTGGTCTTGTGCGACGAGTTTGTCTCGAAGCATCTGTGGCCTGAGGTAGGGAATGCATTGTCAGAGCATGGCTTCGAGGCGAACAGTATCGTTTTTCCCGGTGAATGCACTAAAGCTGCAATTGCGTCTCTCTGTGAGCGATCAGCAGATTACAGGCCAGACACCATCATCGCTTTGGGCGGGGGTAAGACAATTGACACGGCTAAAGGGATGGCTGCTCAGCTTAACGTCCCCATTGTCGTATGCCCGACCATTGCTTCCAGCGACGCCCCAACCAGCCGTTTGATTGTGCTTTACGACGAAGCGCACAAGGTCGTTGGTGTCGAGTACCTGAACATGAACCCCTCTGCAGTAGTCGTGGACACCGAAGTGATTGTCCGTGCGCCTGCAAGGTTTTTCGCCGCAGGCATCGGCGACGCCATCAGTAAAAAGTTTGAGGCGCAACAATGTCAGTCTGCCGGAGGCAATAACTCATTTGGTACTCCAGCGTTGAACACGGCATTGCTGCTAACAGAGGCTGTGTTTAAGACGCTTATGACCTACGGGTACAGCGCTTACCAAGCAGTAGGCCGGCACGAGGTTAATGATGATGTCGAGCGGGTTGTTGAAGGAACCGTCCTTATCAGTGGCGTTGGGTTTGAGAGTGGCGGCTTGTCGTTAGCCCATGCGCTTGTGCGAGGTCTTACGTCAATTCCTGCGATTACTTCCATGCTGCATGGTGAGCTTGTCGCATTCGGGACGCTGGTGCAGATGTCCGTCGAAGAGCGCCCAGACTCAGAGATCCTAGAGGTCGCTCAGCTTCTGAATGATGTGAATCTTCCCGTCACCCTCGACGGCCTTGGCCAGACGTCTGCGTTTACCTCTGAGGAATTGGACATTGTCGTCCAGGCAACACTGGGTGCGGTGTACGCGAAAAATATGGCGCCAGCCCTTACGGCTGAACGACTCATCCGAGGACTCGCTCGTGCCGACGAGCTGGGACAACGATTTGAACGTTTCAACTAACCGCTAAATGCAGCACAGCTAATCCAAGAATAAAAGAGGCTCAGAAAATGACAGACAAGACCGTTCCGCATATTCATGACTTGCTCAAAGACTCCCCTAAGAACTGGGGTAAGTGGGGCCCGGATGATGAGGTAGGCTCACTCAACTACCTTACAGGTATCGAAGTTCTCCAAGGGGTCAAAGAGGTCAAGCAAGGCAAGACATTTACTTTGCAGGTGCGGATGGCAGATCCTGCTGGTGACCCGGTCTGGCCTGGTCGCTCCCAGTCAAAACGCATGAATATCATGGATCGTGGTCACTATAACTGTGGCAAAGGCCCACATTTTCCGGGCTCTTACGAGTTCGCCGACGACGTGATGTTTTTTCATCTTCAAGGGTCAACTCAGTACGACGCCCTTGGGCATGTCTGGTACGACGATCAGATTTGGAATGGCTACAGCGCCGATACCACTATCGGTTCCCTGGCCAAGGCGAGCGTTGCTCCATTGGGTGAAAAAGGCATTGTTGGCCGAGGCATTCTGATCGACATAGCGCGCCACCGTGGTAAAGACGTGCTGGATGCAGGTGAAACGTTCAACCATGAGGATTTAATGGCTGCGGCCCGGGCTCAAGGCGTCTCTATCAACAAGCGCGACATTCTCATCATCCGCACTGGATGGATCGGCTCGTTTTATAAACGCGACCCGGAAGAGTTCTACAAAGACTTTATCGAGCCAGGCCTGACCTACAGCCCTGAGCTGGTGAAGTGGTTTCAGGAGATGGAAATTCCGAACATCGTTACCGACACCATTGCTAACGAAGTCACCGTCGATCCCGTGTCAGGGGTTGCGTTGCCGTTGCACAATGCACTCATGAGGAACTTGGGCATCACTCTCACTGAGATCGCTCAGCTTGATCCTCTCGCTGAGGACTGCGCTGAGGACGGTCAGTGGACGTTTCTCTATACCGCAGCCCCTCTAAAGGTCGTTGGCGGAACCGGAGCTCCTGTGAATCCGATCGTCATTAAATAAGTGTTTTTGCCTGGGGGCAGCAGAAACGCCGCTCTCAGGTTTTTCCCTCCAATTAACGGCTCCCGAACGGCGGGCTGTTGGCTTATCATCCTCTGCGCAAATCGAGGGCGTTCTTCTGATCGTCCTGTCTCCGCGCTACGATCGAGGATGCTGAATCTCCAATGAAAAAAATCGAGAAACCGAAGCTCAAGGATGTGGCTGAATTGGCGGGCGTCTCGATGGGGAGTGCTTCAAGAGCATTGGCTGTCCCGCACTTAGTGAAACCTGCAACGCTGGCCAAAGTACAAGCAGCTGTTCAAGAGCTCGGGTACGTGCGAGACGGGGCCGCGCGTGCTTTGGCATCCAGGCGCACGCACAGCATCGGAGCCGTTTTTCCTACTTTTAACAACCCTGCGTTCGCTGAAGCTGTCCAGGCCCTCCAGTTAAGGCTAACGGAGCTTGGGTATCACCTAATCATTTCTTCCCATGAATACGACCAGGCGCAAGAACTGGTAAACGTAAGGAACATGATTGAGCGGGGCGTCGAAGGCCTACTGTTAGTGGGTACTGAACATAGTCCTGAAATTTATGAAGCACTAACTGCCGCCCAATGCCCATTCATTCTCATGTGGTCGCTAGATGGTGCTCACGACCATCACTGCGTGGGGTTCAGCAATGAGGAGGGTGGTCGATTGATAGCCAAGCACTTGCTTAGCCTTGGTCATCAAAGTATCGCCATGATCAGTGGAGTTGTTTCTAACAACGAACGGGCAAAATACCGTCTGAAAGGAATCACCGCTCAGCTACTCGAGTCAGGGATAGAGCTTTCAAGTGAACGGATAATTGAGCAGCCATTCACGATTGAGGGAGGGCGCGCCGGGCTGCGGATTGCTATGGAGCTTAACCCCAAGCCTACAGCCATTGTCTGCAGCACTGACCTCACCTGTATCGGAGCGTTGGCGGAAGCGCGCTCCAATGGGATCGACGTCCCCAAAGAACTATCAGTCAGCGGGTTCGATGATATCGAGTTCGCGGCTGCCTACGTGCCAGCCCTGACGACCGTCAGGGTGCCGACTTCGAAAATTGGTATCAGCAGCGCCAACAACATCGTTGCGCTGATCGAGGGGCGCCCACTTGCACGCCGCGAGCGCATACAAATCGAACTCGTCGTCCGAGATAGTACGGCGCCACGGCCCTAGAGCGTTTCCAAGAAGGGACTAAACTCTTGGTGCTTCATTGGCATTGAACCAGCCTGGGCGGTACTCGCTCCAGGTCAGTTGCCAGAATCCCTCATGCTTGCGACGAAGCCGCATCCGGTAATGCGCGCCATAGAGAGGCGTGCCATCTTGCGCGTGTGAGTTTCCCGGAATGATTCTGCCGACAATCATTTCCGCTATACCCTTTTCCTCGTCGGACTTGATCTCCAGCACCTCTGCGAAATGCTGCATCCACGGCCAGGGCCGACGAAACTCTTTGAAGGAGCCGATGATCGCGTGGCGCCCTTCAATAAGGCCCATCGGTTGAAAATCACCAGCGGCGTCGTTGGTAAAGCAATGAGCAAGCTGCTGCATGTCAGCCTGATCCAGCGCCCATGAGTAACGAGCGTAGGTTTCAGCAATACACTCCGCACTGGTCACCGAAGCCGTTGAGTCAGGGAAAGCAAGCCATGGCGAATTCAGCTCGCTAACGATGGTCGGGGCTGGGTCGCCAATCCTCCATCCGTCGTCACCTGGTGGAAGCTGCCAGTGAATTGCAAGCGAGTAGTCCCCGGTTACCCAATTTAAGGCAATCAGCACGCTGTCGAGGCGCCAGGTGCCTGCTGTCTTTTTCAGAGAGCCTGTGACAGTCATACCAAATCCGAGCGTGGCCGACTTTGTGGCTTTGCTGATATGGCCATAGGCGTAGAGACTGAAAGTGGCGTCGGTTTCTCCACCACCCACATAGTGATTGGTTGCCTTCACTGAAAAGCCATCAGCCTTGGCACGGTCTTGCTGGAAAGCTCTGACAATCTTGCGTCCACCCTCATGAGCGGACATGTGGCTTGTCACCAACTGGCAATTCTCAGTGAACATATCCCCAACAGAGTCCCAATTACCGCTCTCCCAGGCTTTCAGAAAGGTGGCTATAACGCCCTTGATGGCGGTGCGATCACTTGAGCCGGTCACTGGGTCACCTGCGAGGCAGGTTGGCCTATGGGAAAGTGTGGCAGGACATACTCAGCCATCTCCTCCAGGACATCTGCTGCTGGTCGCTGCAGAGGTTTGATATTCAGTGCCACGTGTGAAACGCCCTCATCCTGTTGCCGTTTCCAGAGCTCCACGAGAGCATTACGCCCGATCCTTATTCCGTTGTAGCCGCGTTCCAGCGGTGTGTTCGGATCCTTCGCCAGATCGAAAAATGTCGCGTAGCCGTATGGTTTTGCGTTGCCGGTCTGGCTGGCAGAACGGAACTCGCGGATGAGGCCGGGCAAACGATTGAAGTCGCTCAGATGCCAAATCCAGGCATCGGCATTATTGGCTATCCACTCAAGCGTCTGACGGGCCCGGCCCACGACAATCATGGGGAGTCGAGGGCCAACTGGCTTGGGTACCATGTCTAGCAAGCCTTCCAGCTGGCCGAAAAGTTTGGTTGAGACGCTTGGGAAGCTGTTTTCAGTGACTGTCTTAATCAGCTCAAAGCCTTCCCGGTATCGTTCTTCTCTCGCTTCGAAATCAATCCCGAATGCTGGATATTCAATTGGGCGATCTCCGCTGGATAGCCCTAGCAAGAAACGACCGCCGGTTAGCTGGTCGACCGAAACGGACTGCTTAGCGACGATCAGTGGTTCACGTAACGGAAGAACGATGCCCGTTGTGCCCAAGGCAATGTTTTTGGTAACAGCAGCCAGATATCCCAGATATACAAACGGGTCGATCATTTGACCAGTATCACCAAAGCTCGGGTCATAGAAGGGCACATCTCTCATCCACAGACTTGCGAATCCAGCCTCGTCCGCGATGCGAGCAAGGCGTTGATGATCCTGCAGCGTGGGAAACGGTGAATTCGGATAGCCCTCCAAGGGCATGATGTATCCGAAGGTGAGGCCTTCGGGCTGAAACACTCGCGAATAGGCCGGATGAGCTGCAAGCTCGGGACTGAGCTCAAGGGAAGGGCTGAGAGAAGTCATTGCTAAACCTCATTATTTCAAGCCGATTACTACTGTGTAAGCGGCTTTCAGATGAACAGGTCTGCATGGTAGTGAAGGTATTGGGGAAAATGTGTCCCCTCTGATGGGGCGCGATCCACTGGTGGCCGCTATCCACTCAATGAAAAATCTGCGGGGTCAATCGCTTGAACTCGTCCGCAGTAGGCGCCTTAGATGAGTCGCGGCCTTCAACGGGATGAGTCTTACGCGCTGTGACGAGTGGTCACAGATGGTGTGAATTTCTGAGTATTCTCCTGTGCGAGAGCATCACCTACTCTCACTCAGCGATTGAAATCCTGGCTCGCTCGCCAGTCACACGTTGAGAGAAATTATAATGAATACGCCCGTTAAACCTGATGAACTTGCCATTCCTTATGCTTTGCCGCAGGTGCCTTTCATGTCTCCAGACATGGTGCATCCAGGCGTTATGACCACTTGGCTCGAAGACGATAATCTCTGGGTGCCGGTCACCAAATCAGTATCTTTCAAACCACTGCTGCTGAGCGTTAGCGGTGGGTACTACATCAACTTGCTCCGAGTTCGGCAGAGCGGGGTTTTGTCTCGTCACCGCCACTCAGGTGCAGTACATGCGATCGTGTTGAAGGGGCGTTGGTACTACCTCGAACACGATTGGGTTGCTGATGAAGGCTCCTTTGCATTCGAGCCGCCAGGGGAGACTCACACTCTGTTCGTCCCTGAAGATGTCGAAGAAATGATTACTTGGTTCCACGTTCAGGGTGGCTACACTTACGTCGACCCACAGGGTGTCGCGGTTGGCTATGAAGACGTTTTCACCAAGCTGGAAGCTGCCCGCAGCCATTACAAAAATTTGGGCTTGCCGGACGATTATATCGAGCAGTTCATTCGCTGATTCTGGTTCAAAAAAGAACGCGCTACGGCGCGTTTTTTTGTGTAGATAAACAGGTAGATTCAGTCGCTTAAGGAGCGTACCGAAATGGATCAATACTCTCAAATGCTAGCCTTCATCTGGTCAACAGAGTGCGGAAGTTTTTCTGCTGCCGCCAGGGCGCATGAGATGACTCCGTCGGCCATCAGTAAATTGATAGCACGGCTAGAGGATCGGCTTCGGGTTCGACTTTTTCAGAGGGGGTCCCGAGTCCTCACTCTGACGGAGGAGGGGGCGGCTTATCTGCGCAGTGCGAAAGCTGTAGTTGAGGCGATGAGTGAAGCTGACTCTCTGGCAGAAGGGCTTCCTTCAAGGGTCAGTGGCACGCTTCGCATCCACACGATGACCTCTTTTGCGAAGCAGCAGATCGTGCCTTGGTTGCCGGAATTCCTCGACACCTATCCCGGTCTTGATGTCGAGATTCAGTTAGGCGCTCAGTTCGTTGACCAGTTCGAACAAGGATTGGACATAGCCATCCATAGCGGGATTCTTCCGAGCTCTTCCAGAATCGCAAAGAAGATAGGCGAATGTGAATGGTTGCTGTGTGCTTCACCTGACTACCTGGAAAAGTATGGAATACCGCAGCAGCCACAAGATCTGATGAATCATCGATGCTTTAATTTCAGTTTTGCCAGCCCTTGGAACAAATGGGCCTTTATCCAAGATGGCCTAGGTGTGACGACCCCTGTGAAGCCTCGAGGATCGTTTACCCAGGGTGAGCTGCTCAGAGATATGGCCAAATCAGGTGCGGGTATAGTCCGCCTTGCGGATTTCCACATTGGAAAAGACATTCAGGACGGATCGCTGGTGCTCCTGCTTGACGAGTACAAAGCGGAGATCCTGGAGCCTATTTACCTGCTTTATTCAGACCGTAAGCATTTGAGTCCTCGCATTCGGGTGTTCATCGAGTTTTTTCAGGAAAAATGGATTGCTCATCCATGGAAAATCGTGAGAGGACTGCCCGGAGCGGTTTGATAGCCACTACGGCTCGGCGCTTACTTTCACTCTACCTCCGCGCAAGCGTGCAACTTTGGCTCCTGCACAAGGGAGCCAATACTCCACCACTCTGATAATTTTCCCTCTTGCTCTGTGCCCAACAGAGATCTCAAAAATTTGAGGCCTGTTCCCCAGTAATTACTTAGTCAAATGCTTCGCTGGCACCTCTCTCATTTTGTGCCACTGACCTGTTCCTGGCGGTCACAGCAGGTGTGCTTTGCCAGCTATATTCAGCCCTGAAATTGAGCCATAACCTCTGTCCATGGTGAGCAGTACGACAAGTGCTGGATCACCTCGGATGTTGAGGCGTATGTGTGCAAAACACCGATCCTCAGCCGGAGAATAAAAATAAATACCCGGAGATATCCCCATGGGATTTGCTCAAGACAAAATCGAAGCATTACCTGCGGTCAATCGTGTGCCAAAAGGTGCAGGTGCAGCCTCCTGGGGTGCGATGGCTCTTTTGTGGCTCGTGTATGCCATGGATGCCAACTCCCGCCAGATGTTCTTTATGGTATTGCCCTCCATCACCAGCGAGTTCAAGACAAGCGCTGAGCTGACTGGACTGCTTGCCGCGTTCATCACGATCGCTACATCTTTGATAGCCGTGCCTTGCATGATTTGGGCTGATAAAGGCGGTCAGGGATGGATGCGAAAATACCGCCATCTGCCAATCGTGATTGCTTACACGCTATTCACCTTTCTGACCGGCCTCAATTTCTTGACAGGCTCGCTTGGAGTGCTTGTTGCGCTGCAAGTGATGTCACACGCATTTGGCGGTGCTGGCGAAGCCATCGAAGTCACTTCCTTGTCTGAGTGGTGGTCGAAGGAGCGCCGTGGTTTCGCCCTGGGACTTCATCACACCGGATACCCTTGGGGCACATTGATCGGTGGCTTGGCGATCAGTGCTCTACTCCACGCTTACGGCCCGGAAAATTGGCGCTTGGCATTCCTGCTGTTCCCTGTACCGATGATCATCATCTTTTCGGTCTACTGGTGGTTCAGTACGAAGAAGCGTTACGAGTCCTTTGTTGAACACGCTCAAGCCGTGGGTGAGACCCCTCCATCAATGGAAGCGGTACAGGGAGTGGTTGAGGTGCCCAAAGGCGCGCTCAAGTCGGCAATGAAAAATCCGAACATCTCCGCTATCGCTCTTATCTCGATGTTCGCGATCGTTGGCTACTTCGGCATCAGCTTCTGGCTACCTCAGTATCTGGCCTTTGTTGCCCATTACAACTTCGCAGAGGCAGCTGCTTACTCGGTGCTCTTCACGATCACCGGTGGTATCGGCCAGATCGTTTGGGGATGGGTTTCAGACCGTGCAGGCCGAAAACTTTGCCTCGTGCTTGTTTTCGCATGGCTTGCGGTGGGCATGTACCTCTTCAAATACTCATCCGTCAGCCTGACTTGGCTTATCGCGATTCAGTTGTTTGCCGGGTTCGCGATGAACGCGCCCTACACGTTGCTGTATGCCATTGCGTTTGATTCTGCGAAGCAAGGCACGACTGGTCTGGCAGGCTCAATCGTCAACGTCGGTATTTACGCCGGTGGCTTTGGGCCATTCGTGATCGGGATGTTCATCGGCGCAGGTGGTGGCTTTGAGCAGGCTGCTGGTTACAACTACGCGCTCTACTTTATCTCCGGTCTCATGGTACTGGCGGCCATCATCACCATTTTCTTCACCCGAGAAACTACCGGCTGGTTCCTTAAGTACGACAAGGCGCTGGTCTCGAAGCACTCTTGCAACATGGGTTTGTAACGAACCGATCGTACCTGCACTTACAAGAAAATCCCCTTGGGGATAGCTAAAGCTAGGAGAAAGTCATGACCCTTATTAAAGATGCCAAATGGTTGAGCCAATTCGCCGACGAGTTAAACGGTGATGCTGATTGGACTGCCGCTGCTCGCTATTTCGATGGACGGATTCAATTCAAGCACAGCACAGCCTTCTCAACGCTTGCGGTTCTCGCCGGTAAGGTCGTTGCGGTTTACCCGGAAGGAAGCCCCTTGGGTGCGGATATCATCGTGTCTGGTGCTGATGATGAGTGGCAGCGCGTTCTTGACGGAAAGATCGACTGGTTTGAAGCGTTGTCCCCAGGGTTGGGCAAACTTGAGCTTGAGGGCAACGTAGTCGCCGCATGGCAGTACGTTGATGTGATGGCCCGCGCGTTTGACGCAATGAAGCGTGTAGGGAAAGCTAATAATAACCCACCAGTCTCTTACTCTCCCGGGCCTAAGCCGTCAGGGAAAGAGACGGTAGGACGGTACATTACCGTTGATGGAATTCGCGTTTATTACGAAGAATCAGGGGAGGGACGTCCACTCGTTTGCTTCCACGCGGCATCACAAGATTCTCTGATGTACAGGCACGTACTGGACGGCCTCTCAGATGAGTTCCGCGTCATTGCAATTGACGCCCCTGGGCACAGCAAATCAGAGCTACCTGAATCAGGTCCATTCCACAGCCTCACTCGCCATGCGGAGTTCAATGAGCACCTTATGGAGGCCTTGGGACTTGAGAACCCCGCCATCATGGGATGCTCGATGGGTGGCAATCTGGTGCTGGAATTGGGGGCACGTCGGCCCGATGCGTACAGCGCGATCATTTCAGCTGAAGGGGCAGATTTTACCCCGACGGTTTCCGAGTTCTTCCTCGATATGTTGCTCATGAATGGGCCAGAGATCATCGGTGCCTGGTCTCGTTCGATGACTGGCAATCGCACTCCACCAGATCGTGCGAGGGAGGTGGTGTGGCAGATCTCGCGCACCACGCCGCAGGTGATGAAAGGTGACCTCACAGGCTATGCGAACTTTGATCAGCGGCAACAAGTTGGAAAGATCAAAGCGCCTGTTTTACTTCTGCGCGGTGACGCGGATTGGTTGGTGTACCAAGAGAAGGTTGAGGAGACAGCATCTCGCATTCCCGGCAGTAAGATCGCCGTGCTCGCAGGTACTGGCCACTATCCAATGACTGAAAACCCACTGGAGTTCTGTGACACGGTACGCGCGTTCCTTCGTGAAGCGGGTCACGGCCACGCAGGCTGAAAGATCTGATTGAGGAGCCCGCTCGTCAGGCGGGCTTTTCTGCGTCTATTTAACGCGAAGGTTCAATCCCGAAAAAAGCCTTTTCTATTCCCGCACAAAAACCTAATGCGCGCCGACCCACTGAGGCTCAGGCCGTTGCGGGAGCTATCTCAACCCTCGAATCCCTTCCATAGCCGATCGTCAGACAATCAGAATTATTTTCTTGTGATCTGTGATCACAGTGGATAGCATCTGTCTCAGAGCGAATAACTGAGCGTCAGCATTGTTCACCAACCGCTCAAACGATTACTCCTAAACATAAATACAAAATTTGGAGAACATCATGCGAAGTACAACTCCATCTGCGACCGAGCGTGGCCCCATTGCAATCGTTGGCGCGGGCCTGATTGGGAGAGCTTGGGCGATTGTTTTTGCTGGAGCAGGACATCCGGTGCGTTTACACGACATGGATCTGCAGACAATGCAGAACAGCCATGCCTACATAGAAGCGAGACTTAACGAGCTCGCAGAATTTGATCTCCTCAATGACGCGCCCCTCACCGTACTTGCACGGATTACGTGTGTTCCCGATTTGGCTGATGCGCTACGTGATGTGGTGCTCGTACAGGAAAACGTTCGGGAAACGGTGGAGGCGAAAATCGACATTTTCAGTCGAATGGATGTGTTGGCGCCCAAGGACGCGATTCTTGCCAGTTCAACTTCATGGTTACCGGCCTCCGAGTTCACTAAAGATCTACCAGGTCGGGGGCGCTGCGTAGTTGCACACCCTACCAACCCACCTTACTTAGTTCCTCTTGTGGAGCTTTGCCCTGCGCCGTGGACCGAATCTGAAGTGATGATTCGAGCGCATGAGATCTACACCGCAGCAGGGCAGAGCCCTGTCGTTCTATCCCGAGAGATCCACGGCTTCTTGTTGAACCGAGTCCAAGCAGCAGTCCTCAACGAATGCTTCAAATTGCATGAGGAAGGCTTTGCTAGCTCTGAGGATATTGATCGGGTACTCAAAGATGGACTCGCCCTCCGCTGGTCATTTATGGGCCCCTTCGAAACCATCGATCTCAACGCCCCTGCCGGCGTATCTGACTATGCCAAACGCTACGGTCAGCAAAATCGCGAAACGATCAATTCCGAAAATGCTTTTGACTGGTCGGAATCAGCAGTCGCCCGAGTACATGACGAGCGCCGCCAAAAACTTGAACTTGAAGGCATTGCATTGCGATCCGCCTGGCGTGACCGCCGCCTTATGGCTCTCGCTGCGCACAAGCGTCAAGCACCAAATTCCTGACGGCATCACTTCATCCTGAACACCAAAATAAAAGTAACCAGGAGGTCACCATGGCTCGTAAAGTCATCATCACTTGCGCGGTCACCGGCGCAATTCATACACCTTCCATGTCCCGTTACCTGCCGGTAACACCAGGTCAAATTGCCGAAGCGGCGATTGGTGCCGCTGAGGCTGGCGCCTCAATTGTTCACCTACATGCTCGTAATCCAATTGATGGCAGTCCCTCTCAGGATCCGGAACTGTTTAAGCAGTTTCTGCCGGCTATCAAAGAGGCTAGCGATGTGGTGATCAACCTGACTACAGGTGGCGCACCGACAATGTCGCTTGAAGATCGACTTCGTCCAGCACATCAGTTCAAACCGGAAGTGGCCTCACTGAACATGGGCACGATGAACATGGGTCTTTACCCAATGCTCAATCGGTTTAAGGAGTTCAAACACGCTTGGGAGGAACCATACCTCGCCGGCAGCCATGACCGCATTTTCAAAAATACATTTACCGACATAGCCCACATCCTCGAGTCATGCAGTGAGAACGGTACCCGTTTTGAAATCGAATGCTATGACATTGGGCATCTCTACACCGCTGCACATTTCATTGATCGTGGCCTCATCAAACCTCCGTTTTTGATCCAATCGGTTTTCGGCATTTTGGGCGGTATCGGCGGTCACCCTGAGGATGTCCTGCATATGCGGCGCACAGCTGATCGTCTCTTCGGAGATGACTATCAGTGGTCGGTTCTTCCTGCAGGAAAGCAGCAGATGAGCATTGGTGCTCAATCAGCCACGCTTGGAGGACACGTGCGTGTGGGTCTTGAAGACTCGCTTTGGGACGGGCCGGGTCAATTGGCAAAAAGCAATGCCGATCAAGTTTCGCGCATGCGCAAAATTCTCGAAGGGCTTTCACTTGAAGTGGCGACACCGTCTGACGCGAGGGAAATCCTGAAGCTAAAAGGTGGCGATAACGTCAATTTTTAAGCGCGGGTATTCATCCCCGTAAAGCCTATCTAGAGGATATTTTGATAACTAATGGTCGCGTCACAACACTCGCGCCTTAGCAATTTATCCTCGTGAGGAGAACATGAATCATGTTAGCTACGACCCATACAAAAACACAAAAGGGACAGTCGCTGAACGCTTTAATGTTTCGAAAACTAATGCCGATGTTAATCTTTGCTTACGTTATAAGCTTTCTAGACAGAACTAACATTTCACTTGCCAAAACACACATGGCAGTAGACTTGGGTATTTCCGCTGCCGCATATGGTTTTGGTGCAGGGCTCTTCTTCCTTACCTATGCACTCATGGAGGTACCCAGTAACTTGATCATGCACCGGGTAGGGGCCCGACTCTGGATCACCAGGATCATGATCACCTGGGGATTGTTATCTGCCGGTATGGCCTTCATTACCGATGAGACTACGTTTTACATTGCCCGCGCGCTACTGGGCGCAGCTGAAGCCGGATTGTTCCCAGGTGTAATGCTCTATTTAACCTATTGGTTTGGTCGTGAGCAAAGGGCACGAGCCAGTGGCTATTTTCTAATCGGGGTTTGTCTCGCGAATATCATCAGCGGGCCGGTTGGCGGGCTGCTGTTAAAGATGGATGGAATCTGGGGTTGGCACGGCTGGCAGTGGCTGTTCTTCTTGGAGGGAATTCCAGCTGTTCTATTCTCCGTCGTGATTTGGCGAAAGCTTCCGGACGGCCCATCTACGGCAAGTTGGCTATCAAAGGAACAAGTCACTGAAGTAGAGCAAGTTCTGAAGAAAGAACATGATGAAGAAATCGCCTCCGGCAATGTAGGTCATTCTTTTAAGGGGGTTCTTAAAATCCCTCAGATTTGGCTTGCGATCGCGGTGTATTTCCTCCACCAAGTTAGTGTCTATTCGGTAATTTTCTTCTTGCCGGGCATCATTGGCACGTACGGAGGCTTATCATCGTTACAAATAGGATTGTTAAACTCAATCCCATGGATCGCAGCAGCACTCGGGGCAGCGTTTCTTCCAAGGTATGCAACTACTCCGAAAATTTCACGCAAAATAATGTTCGGTGGGCTGCTCCTGATGTCGGCTGGATTGACCCTTGCGGCCTTTACCACTCCACTGATAGCTCTAATAGGATTCACTCTTACGGCATCGATGTTTTTCGTTGTTCAGCCTGTGATATTCCTCTTTGCCAGTTCAAGACTGGCGGGAGCAGGTATGGCGGCGGGTCTGGCGTTAGTGAATACTTTTGGTATTACTGGTGGTTTCTTCGGCCCTTCACTTCTGGGCTTCGTTGAACAAACTACTGGGAGCACGAAGAATGGGCTAATTATTGTAGCGGCTCTTTTAACGCTCGCGGCATTCCTGAGTCTGAAGCTACGTCAGGCACAAGAAACGATTACTACAAAAACGCGGGACAACATTGTATTGCCCCAGGCTGCGCCGTGTATTACTGATAATGCGAGGACAAAATGAAGAGTACATCCCTGGCACTTAAACTACATCCCGACGATAATGTTGCAATCGCACGCGCGTCGATACCTCAAGGAACCGTGGTTACGGAGTTCGGTAATATTGTGGTGCTCGCCGATGTGCCCGCAGCGCACAAAATCGCCCTTGCACACGTAAACCCAGGTGATCCTGTTCTGCGTTATGGCCAGATCATTGGCTTTGCTACTAAACCCATTGAGCCAGGCGATTACGTGCATACGCACAATCTGGAGATGGCGACGTTCGAGCGAGACTACGCGTTCGGCGAGGATGCCAAAGTCGCGTCGCCTGCAGCCTCTCCTGTGACATTCCAAGGTTTCGTCCGCGCTGACGGGCGAGTAGCAACTCGAAACTACATTGGTGTAGTGAGCACTGTGAACTGCTCCTCCACTGTTACCAAAATGGTGGTTGAACACTTCTCGCGAAACGGTGTGCTGGATGCTTACCCAAACGTGGACGGTGTGGTGCCGATCACCCACAGCTTCGGGTGCTGCATAGAGCACAATGGCGAGGGGGTGAACCAACTGCGGCGCACGCTAGGCGGTTTCATCAAGCACGCCAACTTCGCTGGCGTGGTCGTCATCGGCCTTGGCTGTGAAGCCAATCAGATGGGCGCGCTGTTCATGGCCCAGAGCATCGAGACCGGCAAGCTTATCGCTCCCGTGGTCATCCAAGACGTTGGTGGAACCCGCAACGCAGCGGATGCCGCCATTGCCGCCGTGGAATCGATGCTGCCGGTTGCCAACGAGTGCCGGCGTGAGCCGGTCTCGGCGCGGCACCTGACCGTGGCGCTCCAGTGCGGCGGTTCAGACGGATACTCGGGCATCACGGCCAACCCCGCCCTCGGTGTGGCTGTCGATATGCTCGTAGCGCAAGGTGGAACTGCCATCCTTAGCGAAACGCCGGAGATCTACGGCGCCGAACACCTGCTGACTCGTCGCGCGGCAACCCGTGAGGTCGGCCAGGGTATCGTCGACCTTATCAAATGGTGGGAAAGCTACGCAGACCGCGAAAAAGGCAGCATCGATAACAACCCCACGCCTGGTAACAAGGCCGGCGGCCTGACGACCATTCTTGAAAAGTCTCTAGGCGCAGTTGCCAAAAGTGGCTCCTCAGCACTCATGGGCGTTTATCGTTACGCCGAGCCCATTACAGTCCGAGGCTTGGTGTTCATGGATGCGCCTGGCTATGACCCGATGGGAGCCACTGGCCAAATCGCCAGCGGCGCAAACCTCGTTGCGTTCACCACCGGACGCGGCTCGTGCTTTGGCGCCAAACCTGCTCCTTCGATCAAGCTTGCGACGAATACCAAAATGTACACTCGCATGAAGGATGATATGGACATCAACTGCGGGGATGTCATGGATGGCGATGCCACCCTTGAATCGAAGGGTAAAGAGATTTTCGACATGCTCATACGAGTGGCTTCTGGAGAAAAATCTAAAAGCGAGGCGTTGGGCGTCGGCAATGAAGAAACAGTGCCTTGGATGATCGGCGCTCAGATGTAATGAGCGAACAAAAAAGGCGTCCTGATATCAGGGCGCCTTTTTTAAACCTTGTTGATGAGGTTAATCAACTTCGACAGGCTTGTGCGCATCGGCAACGATCAGCGCCCCTGTATTGAGGATAAACTCGGCAGCACTTTTGATGTCATCTTGCAGTGATTCACAGGCGGCAACGGAGTCACCCTTCTTTAAAGCATCAACCATCGCTGCGTGATGACTGGCTTGCACTCGCTGAACCACACGCTCAGTGCCAGATCGTAGGTCATAGTTGATGATAGGCCCTATTCTCAGCCACAGGGACTCAACTATCTGGAGCAGGATGGGCATGTCCGCCTGATTATAAATTGCGAAATGCAGTTCTTTGTTCAGCGTAATCAGCCGTGACTCATCGGGAGCGCCTTTTGCAAACTCTGCGCAAAATGCCTCGTGTATCTTTTCAATCTCAGCCAGCGCCTGCGAATCAACAAGTTCCGCAGCACGAGCTGCAGCTTGCCCCTCCAGATTCAACCGGATACTGGTGATTTCCCGGAATTGGCTGACCGTCAGTACAGGAACGCGAATATATCGATTAGCCGCCATTTCAAGCGCTTGCTCAGCGACCAACCTGTGAACGGCCTCTCGCACTGGCATGACGCTAACACCAAGAGCGTCCGCTATAGATCTGAGCGAGAGCTTTTCCCCAGGCATAACGCGTCCGCTTATCAGCAGATCACGCAGCTGGGCATAAACGTCCGCACTGAGGGTCTGGCGGATCATGGGCGTTACGAGTGTGGATAGGTTCATGGCGAGAATTATAGGCAGGTTCGATCAGCCAGCATAGGAAAATGAGACAACTGTGATCACGGAAGTGCCGGTATAGAAAGTGACGGAATTCGGGAGAAACGAGCTCTCTAGCACACGCGCACTAATCGTCTCGCTACCAAGGTCGGTGGCGAGACGTGTAGGTCTGACTAATCAAAGATACTCGACATTGCCGTCGATGCTAATCGCTTGTCCTGTCACATTGTTAGCAGCAGGAGAGCATAGAAATAAGGCCATTGCTGCCACGTCTTCGGGTGGAGTCATCCGACGCAATGAGATTTTCTTCAATGTTTGTTGGCGCATCTCCGGCTCTGAAATGCCTAACTGTTTGGCGCGATCACTGATGACGCGATCCTGGCGCGGGCCCTCGACGATGCCTGGCAGCAGTGCGTTGACTCGAATGTCTTTTTCACCCAACTCGGCTGCCAATGACTTCATAAGACCAACGATGGCCCACTTGGTCGCGGCGTATGGAGTCCGCCAGGCATAGCCTAAGCGCCCCGCGACCGATGAAATATGAATGATGTGTGCGTGTTCTGACTTCGTTAGGAGGGGGACAGCATGATGAGCGAAGCGATACTGCGCATTGAGATTGATGTCTACTGTCTGTTCCCATTCGGCATCACTAATTTTGTCGATTCCGCCGGTCGGCCCTGCTATGCCTGCATTGTTGATAAGTACATCAAGCCCACCCACCCACTCCTGTTGTATCTCGAAGACTCGCTTAATTTGAGCAGAGTCGGAGACGTCGGCCAATGTGGCCAAAGCTTCAGGATAGCGCTCACGAAATTGTGCGATCGCCTGCTCACTTACATCGCATACATGGACTCTTGCCCCAATTTCGAGATATGCAGCCGCGATCGATTCTCCAATGCCTGATGCTCCACCGGAAATTAAAACTCTCAATCCGGTATAGGGTGTCAGCCGCTTCATCACGTTCATAGCTAATGCGTCCTGTCTTATTTATGTTCATGAGTTCTTTCGTGGCTACGGCGTGCGTAGACAAGAAAACCTCATTAAGTGATATGTGATCACAGTTTATTTGTCAAGACAGGCTTGCCGCAGGTTTGCAGGTGAATTACCGGGGAGGGCGCAGACTCCTACCCCGGTTCAGCATTGCAATCTACGGCCCGATTACTCTGCGAGTGGCAGCCGGCGGCGACTGCGCTTACCTCAGCACTACATCGTTATCGGATCTGGGCCATGGTCGGGTAATCCGTATAACCTCGCTCCTCACCCTGATAGAAGGTGGACGGGTCTGCGTCATTCAATGCGACACCCTGTTCGAATCGCTCTACCAGATCCGGGTTGGCCAGGAACGCAGTGCCAAAGGACACCAGATCAGCATTTCCTTCTCTGAGGGACGTTTCTGCGCGTTCCGCGTCATAGCCCCCATTGGCGATGTAGGTGCCTGCGAAACGACGCTTCAGTTCTCTGAAGTCGAATGAACCCGCACCGACTTCTACTACGTGAATGTAGGCTAGCCCGTAGCGACTGAGCATTTTCGCTGCATAGTTGAAAGTCGCTTGGGGATCGCTGTCGCTCATGGAGAAGTAATTAAAAATCGGCGACAGGCGAACGCCCACGCGGCTAGCCCCGAATACTTCGATGACCGACTCCACAACCTCCTTAAGAAACCGAGCGCGATTTTCTGCAGAGCCGCCGTATGAATCGGTTCGGGTGTTGGTGCCATCGCGCAGGAACTGATCGATCAAGTAACCGTTCGCGCCATGTATTTCCACACCGTCAAAACCTGCACGCTTCGCGTTTTCAGCACCTTGGCGAAAATCCGCGATCACGCCAGGAATTTCATGCAGACTCAGAGCCCGTGGCGACTCGTAAGGCTTCAATCCTTCAGGCGTGTAGATCTCGCCATCAGCCTTGATCGCTGAGGGGGCTACCGGCAGCTGATTATCGATCTGTACCAGGGAGTGTGACAGGCGCCCAACGTGCCAGAGCTGGAGAAATATCCGTCCGCCTTCTGCATGCACGGCGTCGGTCACGTGTTTCCAGCCGGCGATTTGCTCGTTGGTGAAAATGCCCGGTGTTCTCATGTAGCCTTTGCCTTGAGCCGAGACCTGGGAACCCTCAGTAATGATCAGGCCGGCGCTTGCACGTTGACGGTAATACTCGACTACTGTGGAAGTTGGAACATCGCCTTGGCCAGCCCGGCTTCGCGTCAGCGGCGCCATCACCATGTGATTTTTCAGGGGGAGGTTGGCGATTCGGGTGGGGGACAAAAGAAGGTTGAGATTGCTCACTGTCATGACGTGCCTCAGTATGATTTGGGGTGTTGGATAGTTATCGTCGAGATGATTTTCACGCCGGGTTGAGCGGCGCTAGTTGAGCCGTCCTTGCTGCCGCAGCCGTGTGCCAATCCGCTGTATTTCCGTTTCGCCCTGCGCCAGAGCTGCCTTGCTCGTGTGAACCGAGTAGTTACCTGTTACCAGGTCGTACGGATGCTTTACCGCCGAGCCCATCACGAAAGAGCAATCGCCTTTCGCGATGAAGTTGATGTGGTGCTCTGACTCTTCGAACACAGCTAATTCGCCGACATTGACCAACCCTCCTGCATCCAGACTTCCTGAACTAACCGCGAGCCAGGCAATGTTGTGACCGGACGGTGGGGTGTAACGCCAGTGCTCACCGTCTTTTAAGCTCACGGCGAGATAGTTCATTTCACTCGGTACTTCGATCAGGCTTTTGGCTGCCCCGTAACGTCCCAGTAGTACCCGTGCTGGGCCCACTTGTGGAACTTGCGACGGATCAAGGTAGGTACTCATCGCGGGAGCGTTTTCAAGCGGCGGCGGCAATGCCACCCAGAGCTGGAATCCCTGTATTGCGGACTCGCTTGCTAGCGTAGAGTCGTGCCACACCCCATTGCCGGCCTGCATCCATTCAACACCACCCGCGAGCAGTAGACCGGTCGCCCCAGTGGTGTCCTCATAAGAGACATCCCCTTTTGTCATGAAGGTAACCGTTGCGATTCCTGAGTGCGGATGCATGCCAAAACTCGACTTACTACCACTGGCGTTCAGACTGAAAATGTCCAGGAAAATAAACGGTTTCAACAGCTCTCCTAGATCACCTGGACTCATAAGCCTCGTTATGGGGCCATGTGTGGTTCCTTCAGTACGATGGACAATGGCGCGTGGTCGAACTACTACGGTGGCGGTCATATGTTTTCTCTTTGTTCTCCCTTGCCGACAGACGATGTCGTCGAGCGGAGTTCCGGCTGCCTGGACTGGATGTGGATGAACTCAGTGATGCCGAAAAGCCTTGACGGTCAGCCCGCAGGAGATTCCGGCAAGTGAAGGTCAGCTGCAGCAATGACTGAAGGATATGCGTCTATTGATTGCTTTATTAGATGGCATAATTGGATTGAACTGATCCATTTTTGGAGTGGGTGGCAGCAAGATGATCGATCTGAATGACGTCGCATTGTTTGTAAAAGTGGTGCGCAGCGGTAGTTTCGCTGAGGCAGCACGGCAGCTTGGAATGCCCTCAAACACCTTAAGCCGGCGGGTTCAACAGCTTGAGGCTCAACTCGGTACAAGGCTGCTGCAGCGCTCCACGCGCAAGCTCACACTCACCCAGTCTGGCGAGGCTTTTCACGAGCGATGCTGTGGAGCCGTGGATGGACTGATTGACGCTGGTGAGCAGCTGATGACAGGAAACCAAGAGCCGAGTGGCACCGTGCGCATTGCGGCAATGGCTGATTTTTTCGACTTCTTTCCTATGGAGTGGGTAGCCGATTTTCTCGAGGCGCATCCACGGGTACACGTCGACTTTGTGCTGAGTGATGCACGCGCCGATTTGATCGCTGATCGTATCGACATTGCGTTTCGAGGCGGAGCGTTACAAGACTCAGGATATGTGGGTCGCCAACTCCTTGGAGCTGGTAACGAAGGTCTGGTGGCCAGCCCGAATTACCTCAGAAAAAGAGGCGTACCTGATTCGCTTGGAGATTTGGTCAATCATGATTGTGTAACTTTTGGTCATCCTAGTGGCGTCACTACCTGGACTCTCCATGGGCCAAATGGTGCAGCGGAAGAAGTGCGGGTCACTAGCCGTTTCAATGGAAACACCGCCCAAGCTTTGCGCAAGGCGACGTTGGCCGGGCTAGGAATTGCCTTGCTGCCGCCCGCCATGACAAAGTCTGATCTTCAGACAGGGCGCCTTGTGTCTGTGCTTCCGCAGTACCATAGAACCGGATACGGCTTGCATGTGCTTTACCCAAGTCGGCAACATTTGCCGTTAGCTGTGTCTGCATTCATTGGGTTGGTGATGGAGAAACTGGAGGGACAAGAATTTCCTGCAACGGCTCTCTCCTGATCCATGCATCCGTCAAGAGTATGGGATATGCCTAAGAATGACGCAGGCGCATGATGGCATCTGTGATGCCTTGAGCATTCTTGTCCAGCGTCTCCATCGCCCCGATTGCGTTAGCGGCTACATTCTCCGTTCCGTTATCAAGCAGCCACTTTGTCACCTCTTCATTGGCTGCGCGTATTGCGTGCTGGTTGTGTAGCAGCAGCGTGAGGGCGTCTGCTGTGGCTACATTCACTTGAGAGCTATCCGGCATCGGTATCTTCCTTGATGATCTGGTGCGTAGGTAGTAGCTGATCTCTCGCCTGCCCGATCTCTTCCTGAATCTACCCGCAAGGGGATGGCCCATCGGTTCTGGCACGACCTAGGGTATCAACCGCATCTCGCGTAGTTTGTCGAACACGTCGAAAAATGCCTGATCGCTCGACCAAGCCAGCGTCTATGCAACGACGCAGCACTTCATTGAACAGCCAGCGAAAGAGATCGCTGTCCCGAAAACGGCCATGTCTATTTTTGGAGAAGGTCGAGTGGCTGGGGACTTCATCTTCAAGGCTTAACCGGCAGAACCAGCGATACGCCAGGTTCAAATGGGCCTCTGCGCACAACCGCCGCTCTGAGCGAATGCCGTAGCAATAGCCCACGATCAGCATGCGGATCATCAGTTCAGGATCAATCGACGGACGCCGATCGGGCTAAAGAAATCGGCGAGGTAATGGCGCAGGTCGCTCAGATCGAGACGCCGATCAATGCTGCGCAGAAGGTGATTGGCGGGAATGTGATCTTGGAGGTTGAACGAGTAACACAGCCGATCCTGCCCACTCGATAACTGCCCCATCATGCTGCGTGCTTCCCTGCGGGCCAATGCAGATATTTTGCCGCAGGCAAGATAGAGGAGCTACTTTTTCAACACATCGTTGCCGTTGAAGTTCGATTCCCGGTTTGCATGGGAAGTGTCAGCCCCTCCGATTTTGAGTTGTTCGGACAGAGCTAACGCGACAATGCTAATTAACTAATTGATTTTTAACGATTAATTCCTTGGGTGGAATACGGGTCTGTACGGAGGTGGTGTTGTTCGTTCATCGATTCCAGTGTTCACCGTTCCGCTGAAAGCTTCAGGCCGGTCTATCGAATCGCAGAGTGTCCGGTCGGAGCTATCCTCATCAATAGCCCACTTGGCCTTAGGCTGGGGGCATCCTTTTCAAACCATCCAAAGCATGCCCTCAGATGTGCCCCCAATGTAGCAATCCACTGGAAGTGAATGGAGCTCCATGGTTTGTGGAAAGGCAGAAATGATTAGCCGAACTGCCTGCCCGACGAAACCTAAAGACTCTCAGGGTCGCCAAAAAACATCTGAATCCGCGACCGCAACCACCGCTCACCCGGGTCATTATCCTGCGACCCCCGCCAAGCCATGTGCAGCTCAAACGTGCGCGTCGGCAACGGTGGATCTTCCGCGCGAACGCCGCCAGCCGCCGTCAACGCCTCCGCCGTGTAATCCGGCACGGTCGCCACGATGTCAGTGCCCGCGAGCAACGTACTCAAACCGTTGAACTGCGGCACGGCCAGCACCACATGACGTTTGCGCCCCAGTTTCTCCAGCTCTTCATCAATAAAGCCACTGAGGTCACCGGCAAACGACACCAGCGCATGCGGACGTGCGCAGTAATCGTCCAGGCTCAGCGGCCCCGGCACGGTATCGGCGCGCAGCAATTTTGGTGCGCTGCGACGCAGGACCTTGCGTTTGGCGTTGGCCGGCAGGTCGGTAGTGTAGCTGACGCCAATGGAGATCTCGCCGGAGGCCAGCAGGCCTGGCATCAATATGTAATTGACGCGACGAATCACCAGCACGATTCCTGGCGATTCGGCGCGCAGGCGTTTGAGCAGCATCGGCAGCAGGGCGAATTCGACGTCGTCGGACAAACCGATCCGAAATACCGAAGTGCTGGTGGCCGGGTCGAATTCGGCTGCACGGCTGACGGCGGTCGAAATCGAATCGAGGGCCGGCGAGAGCAGGGCGAAGATTTCCACCGCGCGGGCGGACGGTTCCATGCTGCGCCCGGTGCGCACGAATAGCGGGTCATCGAACAGGCTGCGCAGGCGCGAGAGCGCCGCACTGATCGCCGGCTGACCGAGGAACAGCTTTTCTGCCGCCCGGGTCACACTGCGTTCGTGCATCAATGTTTCGAATACGATCAACAGGTTCAGGTCGACACGACGCAGGTCATTACGATTCATCTGGAGTCCTGGCAGAGTCATCAAGCTTGACGAGAGCGGCCATATGAGAACAATGGCCGGCATGAATCTTACGGGGAAAGGCTGGTACTCTGCACCGGAAAATTCAGCTTTACTGAGACGGTGGCAGCAGTTTTTCATGGATTTTGCCAATGCCGCCCCTGCTGCGGAATCAATGACAGGCATGTCGACTATTAATAGCCACTGATAGTCTTGGGTCAAAAGCCCAGATAGAGTTCATGGCATTAGAGGTTACTTTGACGAGGTTTGCGATGTCCCGCACGATCCGTTTTCACAAGTTTGGTCCGGCCGAGGTGCTCAAATGCGAAGAGCATGCGGCCGCTCAGCCAGGTCCTGGCGAAGTGCAGGTGCGCGTCGAGGCGATCGGCATCAGCTGGTATGACACCCTCTGGCGTCAGAATCTGGCCTCGTCTCAGGCGCGACTGCCTGCGGGTCTTGGTCACGAGATGGCCGGTGTGATCACCGCTGTCGGCGACGGTGTCGATGATCTGGCAGTGGGTGACAAGGTCGCCAGCTTTCCGGCCGAGAGTGCGAACGACTACCCGGTCTACGGCGAGTCGATCGTACTGCCGCGTACCGCGCTGACCCGTTATCCGGATGTGCTCACCCCGATCGAAGCCAGCGTGCATTACACGCCATTGCTGATCGCCTACTTTGCCTACGCCGATCTGGCGCGGGTCAAACCGGGGCAGTTTGCTCTGGTCACGGACGCCAGCCATTGCGCCGGTCCTTCGTTTGTCCAGTTGGGCAAGGCGATGGGCGTACGCGTGATCGCTGCGACCAAAGAAGCAGAGGAACGCGAGTACCTGCTGTCCCTTGGCGCTGAAAAGGTCATCGTCACCGAAGAAGAAGATCTGTTGATGCGAATCAACAAGATCACTGACAACCGCGGTGTCGACGTGGTGTTCGACGGCCTCGGCGGTCCACAGATGTCGCTGCTTGGCGATGTACTGGCGCCGCGTGGCAGCCTGGTGCTGTACGGCTTGCAGGGGGGCAACCAGACGCCGTTCCCGGCCTGCGCAGCGTTCCAGAAGAACATCCAGTTCTTCGTGCACTGCATCGGCAACTTTACCGGCAAGCCGGAACTGGGCATCACTCAGGACCACGTCGCGTTGCAACGCGCCTTGCGTGACATCAACCAGTTGACCGCTGACCGTGTGTTGCTGCCGCTCAAGACGCGTGTATTCCCGTTCAACGAGTTCGTCGAAGCGCATCGCTACATGGACGAATGCCCGTGCCGCGAGCGGGTAGCGTTGCAAGTCGAACCGGCGTAAGCCCTGTTATCAGAGTCCGTGGCCCCACGGACTCTTCTGCGTTTAGCTTCCCTCCTGAAAAAACAGCACACTGCGATCATGCCCCCATGACCGTTCAGCAACTGAACTGGTTTTTGCTCGCGATCTGTATCTTCTAATCACAATGTAAGCCCTGATAATTGAATGATTACTTTCATCTCAAGGAATGAGCCATGTCTGTGCATTCAATTTGTCCTGTGCGATATAAGACGGCTAAATCTGTTGGTCGCGCCTATTTCTGTTTAATTGTTGTAGGCCTATTCGGAAACCGCTTCTCTTTTTCTTGTACTCACTTGTCGTGGGACCTTGTGGGAAGTTTCCTAGGACTGCGTCCAGAAAAAATTATCCCAGCAATTACAGGGGGTTGAGGCTGCCATTCAGCGGCTGAAGGGGTTTTGTCAGCTCAAGTGTTTCAAATAACTTCAAACTTGTAAGTGTTAGCATTCGAACGTCTATTACTTATTGATGAATTGTCGCCTGACTGATGTTTCAGTGCGTGCGGCAGGAAACTTTCGATACTGGGTAAATACCGATGAGCACGATCCATGATCAGGCAATGAACTATGTCTACCAGCAAGTGTTGCAACGTTTGCTGAGTTTCTTTTCCCGCGCGGAGCGCACGGCGCTGCAGTTGCTGATCCAGCGACTGGCAGTGGCGGCGGGCGGCATGGAGAACATCGGTCATTTCAAGGTGCTGGTGAACCAGTCCGGGTCGCGCGACAGTTGTTACACCCTGGCATTGCTGCGGGCCGCGCAGTTGAGCATTGCTGGCCGTTCGCCTGCGACCTTTCAGCTACGGGTGGCGACCTTGCGCTGGAACGGCAACAGTGAGACGTCCCTGCAAAACATGCACCGCAGCTACAGTGCACTGTTTCTGTATGACGACCCTCGGGTAGAGCTGGTGATGGTGGATCACCGCGAGGTTATGCCGTTTGATCATCAGGCTCCCATTGGCGAAGCAGGTCGCGAGACCAATCGTATCAACCTGCTGTTGATCGGGCATCGTCGAGCCTGGAATGAACCGCTTGAATTGTGGGATGACGCTTATCTGGCCACCGCCGAGTTCTACGGTCAGGTTGCGCGCTGGAACAATGGCGTTGACGCGATGATCGGCAGTGAGTCCGCACGTCGTCAGCGGCACTTCCTCGACGGCCTGGAGCGCGCCACGCACAAAGCCGCGATTGCCGCGCCGCAGATGAGCACCGCCGGTTTTGAAATGCTGTTCCCGCTGCTCGACGGGCTGGGCGGCGATTATTACCGCGAGTTTTACTCTGACGAGGAGCGGGTAACCTGGCGCCCGGAAGGCCATTTCGAGGCCTGTCGGCGCACCAGTTTTATCAATATCAACGACATGATTGTCGGCAAACTCGAAGAACGCTGGCCTTTGTTGAGTGATTTTCTGGGCTTTCAGGCTGACGACGTGACGCTCTATCAAGGAGATGATGAACACGTGGAGCCAGTGGTGGCCGCGCATTTGCGAGGTTTGCAGGCGCAATTCATCGAGGGGCGGACCTATGAGGCCGGCGTCAGTGATTACCTGACCAGTCTGCTGATAACAATGCGGCAAAAGCAGGTTCCTGAGCCTGTTTGCGAACAATTGCTGGCGAGCTTCGGCGATCTGCAGGCGCCTGAGCATCTGCGTTTGCAGGCGGCAAACGCTTTGCAGGCCAATTTCGAGCTGAATGAAATCCAACTGACATGCCTTTTGTTTGCGCCTTTTATCAACGCGGGTGCCGGGCTTGAGCGGTTCCTGCGTAATTGTCATCCCGGGATGCTGGTGGCGTTGCCGGATCTGCATCGGGCAATGCAAGGGCTGCATGCTCCGGAGCAGGTACTGAAGTGGTTGACGGATGTCAGCGGGCTGCCCGTCAGGATGGTTGTGCGTCTGTATGCAATGGGGCCTGTGCGCATGCCTGAATCCAGCGAAGGTGCAGCGCAGAACGAAAATGAGGACGACACGCTGGCTGAGCCTCCCGCCGATCGATCGGCGGAAGGTTGATTGTGCGCTGCCTGTCCGGAGGTGAGCCTGTGCCCATGGGCGCGGGCTCGTGAAAACATCGAGAGAAAATGACTTCGTTTACCAGGCGGTTTATCGCTATCTGAAGTTACTGATAGACGAGGCGGGGAGTAGCCCACCGGTGCGCTTGCCGTCGCTGCGACAATTGGCTGATCGGCTCAATGTGTCGATCTCGACCGTCCAGTACGCTTATTCGCTGCTGGAGAAGGAAGGACGGGTCTATTCGATTGCCAAGTCCGGTTACTACGCGCAGGCGCTGCACGTGATGGATTCGCCCGACAGCGGCAGTGATTTGCTGGAAACCGTTTACGTCAACGCGAGGCGACCCGGCATGTGCGTGTTGAGCGGTGATGAACCGGCCTCGCTGCAACCACTGGACAGTCCATTGCTGATGCTGGAGCGTGAACTGCTGCGCCAGTATCCTCGTCAACCGCAAGCGTTGGTGCAACCTTGCGGAGAGCTGGAACTGCGCACGGTGCTGGCCGCGCGCTACACCTCGTCTACCGCCAATTACTGGCGCGCGGATGACGTCTACATCGGCGCCGACCTGCGCGGTGTCCTGGAAATACTGATTTCGGTGCTTGAGTTGCGTCGGGCCACGGTGATCGTTGAATCGCCTTGTGACTGGGTGATCTTGCGCCTGCTGGAGGCCGCTGAAGTGCGGGTTATCGAGCTGCCGCTGCTCGCCGGTGGCGTGATCGATTCGCAGCGACTGGAGTCGTTGCTCCAAAGTGAGCCGGTGCGTTTGATTCTTTTGTCGGCGGCGTTGAGCATGCCTCGAGGCACTTTGCGCCCACTGAGCAACCAGCAGGCAATCGCGCATCTGCTCGGGCATCACGGCACGTGGGTGCTGGAAAACGATTGTTACAGCGAACTTCATGAGGGCAGTGTCGCCCAGCGATTGCGCGACTGCCTGGACCCTGATCGTTTGCTGGTGTTCTCCACGTTCGAGAGATTCATCGGTGCCGAAGCGCCTTTCGGCTTTTTGCTGTCGCGTCATTGGCGCAATGAATTGCAAAGGCATTTCCTGTTGCGCGCGTTTCGCTTGTCGCCCATCCGCCAGAAGGCCATCGCCAGGCTGCTTGGCGGTGGTCGGCTGGATCAACATCTGGCCATATTGCGGCGAATGCTCAAGGAGCGGCGCACGCAGTTGATCGACCTGTTGCGCGAGCGCCTCGGTGATGCGTTGCAGATTGTCGAACCGCAGGGCGGCGCAACCGTCTGGGTGCGCTCGCTGCGACCGGTGAACATGGGCTATGTGTTTCAGCGCCTGCTCAGGCAGCAGATCGTTATTGCGCCGGGCGAGCTGTTTAGCCTGCAAGGTCTGCATGCACACCATTTGCGTTTGAGCCCGCTAACTCATGCCGACCATGACCTGGCCAGTGTGGTCGGGCTGATCGGTGACGCCTTGCGGCTGGCTCCCGCTGACTAACGTTAAAAAACATCGGGAGAGTTCCGGATAGATCCCATCGCACTGCGGTCAAACTGCCAGTAAACTGCGCTCCATTCCTGAACCACTCTATTTCAGAGGTTTTGCATGACACTCAGTCCTTTTGCGGGCAAACCGGCACCGGCAGAATTGTTGGTCGATATCCCGCGACTGGTAACGGCTTATTACACCGGACAGCCCGACGCCTCGATTTCCACTCAGCGTGTGGCGTTCGGTACATCCGGACACCGGGGCAGCTCGTTCGACTTGAGTTTCAACGAGTGGCACGTTCTGGCCATCAGCCAGGCGATCTGCCTGTACCGCGAAGCCCAGGGGATTACCGGGCCGCTGTTTGTCGGCATCGACACGCACGCACTGTCTACTCCGGCCGGTGCCAGCGCCCTGGAAGTGCTGGCCGCCAACGGTGTCACCGTGATGATCGCCGAAGGTGATGAATACACGCCGACACCGGCCATTTCCCACGCCATTCTCTGCTACAACCGTGGCCGTACCTCGGGCCTGGCGGACGGCATCGTCATCACGCCGTCGCACAACCCGCCACAAAGCGGTGGTTACAAGTACAACCCAACCAACGGCGGGCCGGCCGACACCCACATCACCAAGTGGATCGAAGCCAAGGCCAATGAACTGTTGGCCAACAAACTGGCCGGTGTGAAACGCATCAGCTACGAGCAGGCACTCAAGGCCAGCACCACGCATCGTCACGACTATGTGAACACCTACGTTGCCGACCTGATCAACGTGATCGACTTCGATGCCATTCGTGACGCCAAACTGCGTCTGGGCGTTGATCCGCTGGGTGGAGCAGGGGTGCGCTACTGGTCGGCGATTGCCGAGCATTACCGCCTCGATCTGCAAGTGGTCAACAAGGAAGTCGACGCGACGTTCCGTTTCATGACTGTCGACTGGGATGGCCAGATTCGTATGGATCCGTCGTCCAGCCACGCGATGCAGGGCCTGATCGGCCTGAAAGAGCGCTTCGACGTCGCGTTTGCCTGCGACCCGGATCACGACCGCCACGGTATCGTGACGCCGTCCGGAGGTTTGCTCGCGCCGAACAACTATCTGGCGGTGTCGATCGATTACCTGTTCCAGAATCGCCCACAGTGGCGCGCGGATGCCGGCGTGGGTAAAACCGTGGTCAGCAGCGGTCTGATCGATCGCGTGGCCAAACGTCTGGGTCGTCGTCTCTACGAAGTTCCGGTCGGTTTCAAATGGTTCGCTGACGGTCTGTTCGATGGCTCGCTGGGTTTCGGTGGTGAAGAGAGCGCCGGCGCATCGTTCCTGCGCAAGGACGGTGGCGTGTGGAGCACCGACAAGGATGGTCTGATCCCGGCATTGCTCGCCGCGGAAATGACCGCTCGCACCGGTCGCGATCCGAGCCAGGCTTACAAAGCGTTGACCGATGAGCTGGGCGAGCCGTTCTCGGTGCGCGTCGATGCCAAGGCCAATCCGGAGCAGAAAGCACTGCTAAGCAAGCTGTCACCTGACCAGGTCACCTCGACCGAACTGGCCGGCGAGCAAATCCAGAGCATTCTCAGCCATGCCCCGGGTAACGATCAGGCAATTGGTGGTCTGAAAGTGATGACTGAAAACGGTTGGTTCGCCGCGCGTCCGTCGGGCACTGAGGACATCTACAAGATCTACGCCGAAAGCTTCATCAGTGACGACCACCTCAAGCAATTGGTGGTTGAAGCGCAGACCTTGGTGGATGGCGCCATCTCCAGTAAGTGATGTTCGCAAGCGCATGAAAAAAGGGGCAACCATGATGGTTGCCCCTTTTTTTGCCCGCCATTCAAGCAATCAAGCCAGATCCACCAGCACAATCTCGCTGTCCTCAATGGCCGTGACGGTCAGTACGCGTTCCTGTGCCACCGCCACACCGTCTCGAGCTTGTGCACGCAAACCATTGACTTCAATCACGCCGGTGGCCGGTACCAGATACGCGCGACGGCCTTCATCCAGACGATATTCCGCCGTTTCACCCGCCTTGAGATTGGCCGCGACCAATCGCGCATCAGCGCGAATCCGCAGGCTCTGGTCATCACCATCCTTGCCGCTGGCCAAGGTGACAAAGCCTTCGCGCTGGCCTTTCGGGAATGGTTTGGCACCCCACGATGGCGGTGCGCCGGTTTCCGTCGGCAGAATCCAGATCTGGAAGATCTTGGTGTCTTTTGCTTCCAGGTTGTATTCGCTGTGTGCGATGCCGGTGCCGGCGCTCATCACCTGGACGTCGCCAGCCTCGGTGCGGCCCTTGTTGCCCAGGTTGTCCTGGTGAGTAATCGCACCTTCACGGACATAGGTGATGATCTCCATATCGCGATGCGGGTGCTGCGGGAAGCCAGTGCCTGCTGCAATCACGTCATCGTTCCACACCCGCAGGTTGCCCCAGTTCATGCGCTGCGGATCGTAGTACTCGGCGAACGAAAAGTGGTGATGGGCATCCAGCCAGCCGTGGTGGGCGCCGCCCAGCGAGCTGAAAGGTCTGAGTTCAAGCATGATCGTCTCCTCAAAGGCTCGTCGTAGGGTGTGAATGGATGACACCCGACGCGACACCGGTGGTTTATGACGGCCATCATCTATCAGCTAACAATCGATAAAAAGCGTAAAAAGTGCGGCGTTATGATCGAAATGACCGATAAGAAAACACCTCGAAAGTGTTTCATCTCACCTTCAGTTCATCGCCTAAACCAATGACCTGTAAGCATTTCGCTAGAACTGAACGGCAAATACAGACACCATAGCCGCAACAGCCTCACACACTGGAGCCCGTCAGCGTGGCGCAACACACCCCCGATCTTCCTCCCGAACTTCGCCCCTTGGCCGAAATGCCTTGGTTCAAACGCTTGGCTGCACGCTTCTTCGGTCATGGTTTGACCCGTTTGCGGGCGCAGCACCGTGCATCGTGGCTGCACGGTCAGGCCGATGGTTTCCGCAGCGGCCACACCGCTGGCGTCGAATATGGCTTTAACGAGGGCAAACTTGAGGGGCTGGAAGAGGGCCGTCAGGTGCTGCTGATCCGTGACAGTCGCAACACCGAGCATCGCCCGCCCAGTGTCGATAACCACTTGTTCGACGATTGGCGCCTGCCGCTGACGGCCGAGCTGAAAAAGCGCATGAAGGCCGATGTCGCCCGTTTGTTGCCCGGGCACGCGCAGCCGAGTACCGCGCAATGGAAGATGATTTTCAGCGAAACACCGTCAACCTCAGTGGTCGCTGGTGCAGGCGCGGGCAAATCAACCACGCTGGTGCTGCGCATCCTGTTGCTCAACCACTATCTGGGCTTTGAGCTGGATTCGATGACCGTGGTGACCTTCACCCGCGAGTCGCGCAAGGATTTCATCAATAAACTGATCGAACTGTTCGCGCTCTGGGGTCTGGCGCTGAATCTGCGCCAGGCGCGAGAACTGGTGCGCACCTTCCACTCGCGCATCCTGCCGATGGTGCGCAGCCTGCCGGGTTTTGAACGCTTGCAGGCGTTTGAGAACCTGAGCAATCGGCCACAAGGTGCTGACGAGGAGGTCGACAGCAATCCGTTCGACTTGCGTATCAACGATGTGCAACGCCAGCAACTCAACGCCTGTTATCACCGCCTGTTCAACGAAGACGAACGTTTCCGTCAGCTGATTCAGCCATTGTCCCGCGCCGGTCTACAGCTCAAGGAGCTGGAGCGCGATCACCCGGACGTGCAAAAACGCGTAGCGGTAACGCAGTTGGCCTCCCAGCGCGACGAAGAACTGTGTGATGCCATCGAAGACTTGTGGTTCCGTGCCGGCGCCTGGCCGATCAAGGGCATCGAGCCGAACCGGCAGAGTTTCGATATCAACGGCGCAAAATTCCATTGCCATGGCTACATTCCAAGCCTGGATGCGTGGGTGGTGCTCGGTTTCGACCCGCGGGAAAACCCGCAGGTGAGCCGGCCAAACGCCAAGCTAAGTGTGCGCGCAGAGTGGGCGGTGAAGCGCACCCTGTTTCAAGCTTTCTGCCGTAAGCCGTTGATCTGGCTTGATACTTATGACGCGTCAAAACGTGTTCTCGCAACGTTGGCAGGCGACGCCAGTGCCGGTCCCGGGTTCGATTACAAGGTCAAAGGCGAGTTGGCCTCCGCGCCGTTGCTCGACTGTTTCGTCGCGGCGGCAGGCTTCATCGAGAACCTTGGCCTGGACGTGCCTGACGCGGTCGGTCGCATGAGCTTTGCCAAGGATGACCCGGACCGGTTTTTCTTTGAGGCGTTGAGCCTGTTCTGGCGCGCCTTTGAAGATCATCTGCTCGATCAGAAACCGCCGGTCATGACCTACAACCGAATGTTCGCGTTGTTCAGCGAGCACTCGCCGGAGAACCTCAAGCTGTTGAGCGATGAGCTGCTCAGGCCGTTGTCGCACCTGATGATCGATGAATTTCAGGACGTTTCGCCGCAGATCGTCTCGTGGATCCGTGCCAGCCTCACGGAAATCCGCAGTCGAGGCCCGGCGATGCATGTCGGACGGGGAGCGCAGCGCTCGTCGCTGTTGTGCGTCGGTGATGACTGGCAGTCGATTTACGGCTGGCGCGGCAGTTCGCCGAGCTACTTTATGGCGTTCGACAAAGAATTCCCGTCGCCCGCTACGACGCGGGTGATGCTCAGCGACAACTACCGCAGCCACCAGCACATTATCGATGCGGCCGAGCACATCGTTCGCGCCGCCCCGGCGATCCCCGGCAAGAAGGCCAAGGCCAGCGGCGCAGTCAAGCCACTGCAGCCGGTCAACGTGCTCGAGCGCGATGATCAGGCATTGGGGCAGCGCCTCGCCGAACATTACCGTCAGGGCCATTCAATCTTGATGCTTTATCGAAAAAGCAGCGATAAGTCATTGATTGAAGAGCATATTCAAGCCGTAGTTAATGTGGATTCGAGCTTGCCGTACGAAGCGCGACGCCTGAAGCAACTGACCTACCACAGCGCCAAAGGCCTGCAGGCCGACGCGGTATTTCTGCTCGGTGACTGTCAGCACCTGACCAGTTCGCCCTATAAGAATCAGGTCTATCGCATGGCAGGACTGGGCAAGTCCGGCGACAGCGAGCCGTATGACACGGCGCAAAAAGACGAGATCCTGCGCCTGGCGTATGTCGGCATCACCCGCGCGGTCAGCCATTGCTACTGGTATGTCGAACCGCAGGAAGCGCAAGCGGTGAACATGCCCCGGGCGTCTGACCGGGTGGCCAAAGGCAAGCCGTTCTTCGTTGATCACCGCATCGCCAAACAAACCGCATAAGCACAAAAAAGCCCACATCGCTGTGGGCTTTTTCGTTTTAAATCAAATGGCTATGCGTAACTCCTGAGAGACTCCGGAGGTACGAAAGCTTCCAGCTCGTCCTCCACAGCCTCGATAATTCGTTCGACATCCGCTGCATTCATCACCGTCGCACACGGGATACCCGCGATGGCGATCATGGTTTCGCCACTGGCGCGATCAAACAGTCGGGCGATCATGCTGCCCGGCGCGTCCATCGTTGCCTCGAAACCCATGGGATGAAAATGCCAGCGCATCAGTTGGCATGCATTGGGGAACGTGACTTTGCTTGACCCTTTATTCATGTGTTGCCCGCCTTCTTCATCGAGCGCTTCCGTTTGCTCATGTTAGGAGGGAAGAGCCTTCATTGGCTCAACCGGTGACTGACATTAAAAGTAGCATCCCGATGTGAAATTCCTGTGAGATTTTTCAGTTCTTTTTGCGATTGCTTCGCATTTTTTGATGTAAGTCACGGCCTACGCAGTCATCGCCAAAAGGCCACTACGGATTAACCATTGAAGCGCGTGCCGAACTTGGGCAAGCTCGATTCTTTTTCGCCGAGCCCTTTATGCACGCCGACGACGACGGCCCAGAACAGACCAAAGCTACGGCGGCCACGGTCATGCGCTATCACCTGAGCTGGAAGCACCGCGACCTCGACAGCGTCATGGCGCTGTATCACCCGGACATCCAGTACAACGATTTCTTTCAGAACCGCGTGCTCGGTCTCGCCGAGTTGCGCGAATACGTGCGCGTCAGCATGCCGCGTGAATCCGACGAACTGCTCGAGCATTGCGACCGCATTCGCGTCGACGGCAATACCGCGTTCATTCAATACGAAGTGACCTTGCGCGGCGGCGACGGGCTGGTGTCGTTTCGCTCAAGCGAAGCGATCACGGTGAAGGACGGGCTGATCTGGCGCGTCAACGAATACGCTTCGTTGGTGCGCACTCAAACCCATGGCCCAACCTCTTCAAGCCAGCGCCCGGCGGTCAGTCGCCTGGGTCTGTCGCCGCGTCAATTGAGTTTCATGGCTGAAGACCTGCAACAGTACTTTGAAAAGCAGCAGCCGTACCTCGATCCCGAACTCGACTTGCAGCGGGTGGCGAAGGAGTGTGGTTACAGCCGCAATCAGATTTCCTATCTGCTCAACCAGGTGCTCGGGCAAAGCTTCTATCGCTACGTCAATCAGGCGCGCCTGCAACATTTGCTGCGCTCGCTCGATAGCGCCACGCCGCCGGTGCGCATCGATGAATTGGCGTTCGCTGCCGGTTTCAATTCGTTGTCGGCGTTTTACAGCTGTTTCCGCCAGCACACTGGCCAGTCTCCGAAGGCTTACGTTAAACAAATTTCTTTGCGGACACGCGCGCAAGACTTCTCCTGAGCCCGCGCACTAGGATCGACGCCATCGAAGGTTTTCAGTGGCGGAGTCTTGCATGCCGGCGTGGCGCACTATCAGTTTGTGGATGGATCAACTCGACGAGCCGCTGACCGCGCGGCCCGAGCTTGAGCGAGATCTGGACGTCGACGTGGCGATCATCGGCGCCGGCTACACCGGGCTGTGGACCGCGTACTACCTGAAGAAACTCGCGCCGGGGCTCGACATTGCGATTGTCGAGGCGCAGACCGCCGGTTTTGGCGCCTCTGGGCGTAATGGCGGCTGGCTGATGGGCAATCTGCTTGGCGAAGATCGCTTGCTGGCTGGACTGTCGCCGGAACAGCGTCGCGCTTCCTTCGACCTGCTGCACAGCATTCCCGATGAAGTGGAAGTCGTCCTCGAACGCGAAGGTATCAACTGCGATTACCGCAAGGGCGGCGTGCTGTATTGCGCGGCGCGCTATCCGGAGCAGGAAGCCAGCCTGCGTGAATATCTGGCCAAACTGCACGCCCAGGGCCTCACCGACGACGACTACCGCTGGCTCAGCCCTGAACAACTGGCGCAGCAGATCCGCGTGGCCAAACCGTACGGCGGGATTTACGCGCCGCATGTGGCGACCATCCACCCGGCGAAACTGGTGCGCGGTCTGGCGCGCACCGTGCAGAACATGGGCGTGAAGATCTACGAAAACAGCCCGGTCACCCACTGGCAGTCGGGCAGTTTACGCACCGCCAAGGCCAGCGTGCGCAGCCGCTGGATCGTGCCGGCCGTCGAGGGTTATTCGGTGACCTTGCCGCCGCTGGGCCGCTATCAATTGCCGGTGCAAAGCTTGATTGTCGCTACCGAACCGTTGTCTGCCGCGACTTGGGATGAAATCGGCCTCAATCGCGGCCAAGCCTTCAGCGAATTCAGCCGCCAGGTCACCTACGGCCAGCGCAGCGCCGACAATCGCCTGATCTTCGGCGCCCGTGGCGGTTACCAGTTCGCCGGCAAGTTGCGCCATAACTTCGATCTGACCCGCGATGAAGTCGAGCTGCGCCGCTATCTGTTCGGCGAACTGTTCCCGCAACTGAAAAACGTGCAGATCACCCACGCCTGGGGCGGCAACCTCGGCATGTCGCGGCACTTCAAACCGCACATGCTTTGCGATCGCGCCAACGGCATCGCGCTATCCGGCGGTTACGGCGGGGAGGGCGTCGGCGCCAGCAATCTCGGCGGGCGCACGCTGGCTGATCTGATTCTTGAGCGTGACACCGAGCTGGTTCATCAGCCCTGGGTGCTGCCGGACGGCGGCATTCATGCACTGCGCGCGTGGGAGCCGGAACCGTGTCGCTGGCTCGGCTATAACGCGATCATCAAAAGCTTCGTCCACGAAGACCAGACCCTGGCCAACCCGGCGACCGCGCCATGGCGGCGCAAGCTCGCCAGTCAGGTGGCGGGTTTCATGGAAGGTTTCATGCACTAAACGTCGATTTACTTCAAGAAAGCCCAAAAAACAGGTCAGACCATGAGCATTACCCAGTTCAAAAACACCGCGACATTGCAACTCGACGAGTCCAATCCGGTGGCCGTGCCGCTCGGCGAACCGGTCGCCATTGCTTCGACCACCAGCGTCGAGCGCGATGACGGCGTTGAAACCGGCGTCTGGGAATGCACCCCGGGCCGCTGGCGTCGGCAGATTACCGCGCAAGAGTTCTGCCATTTCATTTCCGGGCGCTGCACGTTCACCCCTGACGGTGGCGGCGAGACCCTGCACATACAAGGTGGCGACGCACTGATGTTGCCGGCCAATACGCTCGGTATCTGGGATATCCAGGAAACCGTGCGCAAGAGCTACGTGCTGATTTTCTGATTGTTTGATCCTTTGATTGCCTGCCAACAAAAAAGAAAACCCACACAGGAATCGATCCATGATCCGCAAGACCCTCGCTCTGGCACCGCTGATGCTCGCCGTTTCCCTTGCTCAGGCAGCGGAAACGGTCAAGGTTTACAACTGGTCCGACTACATCGCGCCGGACACCACCAAGAACTTCGAAAAAGAGACGGGCGTGGGTGTCACCTATGACGTCTACGACAGCAACGAAACCCTCGACGGCAAGTTGATGACCGGCAAATCCGGTTACGACGTGGTGTTTCCGTCCAACCACTTCATGGCCCGGCAGATTCAGGGCGGGGCGCTGAAGAAACTCGACAAGAGCCAGTTGCCCAACTGGAAGAATCTCAATCCGGTGCTGCTCAAAGCGTTGCAGACCAATGACCCGAACAACGAACACGGCTTCCCCTATCTGTGGGGCAGCACCGGCATCGGCTACAACATCGCCAAGGTCAAAGCCGTGCTGGGTGACGATGCGCCCGTGGATTCCTGGGACCTGATCTTCAAGCCTGAATACATGGAAAAGCTGCAGAAGTGCGGCGTAGCCATCCTCGACAACGGCCCGGAATTGCTCCCGGCGGCGCTCAACTACCTGGGCCTGCCGCACCACAGCAAAAATCCCGAGGACTACAAAAAGGCTGAAGCGCTGCTGATGAAAGTGCGGCCGTACGTCAGCTACTTCCACTCCTCGAAATACACCAGCGACCTGGCCAATGGCGACATTTGTGTAGCGGTCGGTTTTTCCGGTGACATCCTGCAAGCCGAAAACCGCGCCAAGGAAGCGAAAAACGGCGTCGACATCGGCTACGCGATTCCCAAGGAAGGCGCGGCGATCTGGTTCGACATGGTTGCCATGCCGGCCGATGCGCCGGACGAGAAGGCGGGTTACGCATTCATGAACTACCTGCTGCGCCCGGACGTGATGGCTGGCATCAGCAACTACGTGCACTACGCCAATGGCAATGAGCAGGCCGACAGCCTGATCGACCCGGCGATCAAGAACGACACCAAGGTGTATCCGAGCCCGGAGATGATGGGCAAGCTGTTTGCGCTGGAAGCGATGCCGTTGAACATTGACCGGATCCGCACGCGGGTGTGGAACAAGATTCGTACCGGTAGCTAATCACTCAGGCATACACAAATCCCTGTGGGAGCGAGCCTGCTCGCGAAATCGATCTGTCATTCAGCATCAATGTTGTCTGACCTGACGCCTTCGCGAGCAGGCTCGCTCCCACAGGTTTTTTGCGTATTTATCTGGTTGATATCAATACACTGGCATCGCACTAATAAAGTGCAGCAAAGTGAGACGCGCCTAACAAAAAACAACTTACCCATATTTAATATTTAAATAGAAAATCGTCAGACAATTAGGCAAAAGCCGCGCAACTAAAACATTCTTTCATCCCCGCACGCTTTGTTTACGGCAGTTTCCCGAAACAGCCCGATTTGATCTCAAAAAAATCCTTTACGGCAGATTTCAAATTGTGTCAGGTTTCTTACGCCTTCATTGGGCGAGTGATAGGACGACCTCGCCAGAGATCGTCCTGTCGGACAAAAACTGTTCCATTGCTAAACAAGGAAGTGTGTTTATGTCGAAAGTTAAAGCGAATGCTATTGATGCCGCCGAACAGGCTTTTCAGCTGTCTGCCTTCAGCTCGGCGTACAACCAGATCAATAGCTTCAGCCATCAATACGATCGTGGCGGCAACCTCACGGTCAATGGCAAACCCTCCTTCTCCGTCGACCAGGCCGCAACCCAGTTGCTGCGCGACGGCGCTGCCTACCAGGACAAGGACGGCAGCGGCAAGATCGAACTCACCTATACGTTCCTGACTTCGGCATCGTCCAGCACGATGAACAAGCACGGGATCAGCGGGTTCAGTCAGTTCAGTGCACAACAACAATCCCAGGCCAAGCTCGCCATGCAATCCTGGGCTGACGTGGCCAACGTGACCTTCACCGAGAAAGCCTCGGGCGGTGACGGCCACATGACCTTCGGCAACTACAGCGGTGGCCAGGATGGCGCTGCAGCGTTCGCGTATCTGCCAGGCACCGGCGCCGGTTATGACGGCACCTCGTGGTACCTGATCAACAGTGGCTACACGCAGAACAAGAACCCGGATCTGAACAACTACGGCCGTCAGACCCTGACGCACGAAATCGGCCACAGCCTGGGTCTCGCTCACCCTGGTGACTACAACGCCGGCAATGGCAACCCGACCTACAACGACGCGTCCTACGGGCAAGACACCCGCGGCTACAGCATCATGAGCTACTGGAGCGAAAGCAACACCAATCAGAACTTCAGCAAGGGCGGTGTCGAAGCGTATTCGTCCGGCCCGCTGATGGACGATATCGCTGCCATCCAGAAGCTCTACGGTGCCAACACCACCACCCGTACCGGTGACACCACCTACGGCTTCAACTCCAACACCGGCCGCGATTTCCTCAGCGCTTCGTCGTCGAGTGACAAAGTGGTGTTCTCGGTGTGGGACGCGGGTGGCAAGGACACTCTGGACTTCTCGGGCTTCACCCAGAACCAGAAGATCAACCTCAAAGACGCCTCGTTCTCTGACGTTGGCGGCATGGTCGGTAACGTGTCCATCGCCAAGGGCGCGATTATCGAGAACGCCATTGGCGGTTCCGGCAACGATCTGCTGATCGGCAACAGTGTGGCCAACGAGCTCAAGGGTGGTGCTGGCAACGACATCCTCTGGGGTGGCGGTGGTGCTGACAAACTGTGGGGCGGCGCGGGTTCGGACACGTTTGTGTTCGCAGCCAGTTCCGATTCCAAGCCGGGTGCGATCGATCAGATCCTCGATTTCGTCAGCGGTCTGGACAAAATCGACCTGACCGGCATCACCAACGGTGCAGGCCTGCACTTCGTCAGCAGCTTCACCGGTGCTGCCGGTGACGCCATCCTGACGTCGTCGGGCGGCAACAGCCTGCTGTCGGTGGACTTCTCCGGGTTCGGCGTGGCTGATTTCCAGGTCAGCACCGTTGGCCAGGCAGCGACCAGCGACATCGTGGCGTGATGTAGCAGTGGAAAGCGGCGTGTGATGCGCCGCTTTCTTTGCTTGCATCGTATTGGCAGGTAAGCAAGGCTACACGCCGGAGCGAATATTCCCATGATCTATAAAGCTTTTACCTACACGGTAGCGGCGTGGCTCTCGGCGGCGCTCTTCATGATTTCAGGAGAAACCAGCATGGCAAGCAGCCTCAGACTCGAAGATCCATCGGTGTTTGCGGGGCAATGGCAAGCGACATTGTCTACCCGGGATGATGATCGAGAAGCGCAAAAGCAGCAGGACAAGCCTTCGAATACTTGTCTGATCGACCTTGAATCCAATCAGACCTTGGGCAAAGGGGCCGACTGTCTCGGTGCATGGCTTGAGCAAACCCCGATCGGCTGGTTTCCCGATCCGGACGGTCTCTCGATTACCGGCAAGGAAGGCTCAAGAATCCAGTTCTTCAGCCGACAAAGTGACGGGCTTTACTCGACCACTTTGAAGTCGGGTCTGGTGATCACGTTAACGCACACAGTGAAACAGCCTTGATTATCGAATCCGCGACAAAGTTTTAATATAAAGCGCCACAAGCTGGTTATAAGAGACGGCGAATGACAACTGCACCGCTGTTAATGACGCAAGTTGTTATGAAAGTGTAAGCGGGTACTTGCAAGTCATCTTTCGCAGGTAAGCGGAACATTAATTGAAGCCTCGCCCAAGTGTGGCGAGACCGAACATTTCAGGAAGAATCAATGAAGATGGCGAAGGCCCCAGCCACCGCTCCGTTATTCAAGGCTTTGGGTGACTATAAGAGCATTCTGATCAGCGTCGGCTGCTTTACCGCACTGATTAACGTGCTGATGCTGGTGCCCTCCATCTATATGCTCCAGGTCTATGACCGGGTGCTGTCGTCGCAGAACGAAACGACCCTGGCGATGCTGTCGCTGATGGTTGTCGGTTTCTTCGCCTTTATCGGCCTGCTCGAAGTGGTGCGCAGCTTTATCGTGATCCGCATCGGCAGCCAGTTGGAGCGCCGCTTCAACCTGCGTGTTTACCAGGCGGCGTTCGAGCGCAACCTGTTCAAAGGCGAGGGCAACGCCGGGCAGTCGCTGGGTGATTTGACGCACATTCGCCAATTTGTCACCGGGCCAGCGCTGTTCGCGTTTTTCGATGCGCCGTGGTTCCCGGTCTATCTGTTTGTGATCTACCTGTTCAACGTCTGGCTCGGCGTGCTCGCTACTGCGGGCGCACTGTTGCTGATAGGGCTGGCGTGCCTGAACGAATACATGACCAAAAAGCCGCTGGGCGAAGCCGCCGGTTATTCGCAGAAGTCCAGCCAGTTGGCCACCAGCCATTTGCACAACGCCGAAACCATTCAGGCGATGGGCATGCTCGGTTCCCTGCGTAAACGCTGGTTTCAGGTGCACTCGCGTTTCCTCGGCCTGCAGAATCAGGCCAGTGACACCGGTGCAGTGATCAGCTCACTGAGCAAAACCCTGCGCCTATGCCTGCAATCGTTGGTGCTGGGCCTGGGCGCATTGCTGGTAATCAAGGGCGACATGACCGCCGGGATGATGATCGCCGGTTCGATCCTTATGGGCCGTGTGCTCAGCCCGATCGACCAGTTGATTGCCGTATGGAAGCAGTGGAGCGGGGCGAAGCTGGCTTACCGCCGTCTCGATGCGCTGCTGCAAGCCTTCCCGCCGAGTGACGACGCCATGGCGCTGCCGGCGCCGAAAGGCCAGATCACCTTCGAACAGGTCAGCGCCGGCCCGCCAGGGCAACGCGCGGCGACCCTGCAGATGGTCAATTTCAATCTGAATGCCGGCGAAGTGCTCGGCGTACTCGGGGCTTCCGGCTCCGGCAAATCGACCCTGGCCCGCGTGCTGGTGGGTGTCTGGCCAACCCTCGGCGGCACTGTGCGCCTTGATGGCGCGGACATTCATCGCTGGAACCGCGATGACCTTGGCCCGTACATCGGCTACCTGCCGCAAGACATCGAGTTGTTCAGTGGCAGCATCGCCGAGAACATCGCGCGTTTCAGCGAGGCCGATCCGCAGAAGGTCGTTGCCGCTGCGCAACAGGCCGGCGTGCACGAAATGATCCTGCGTTTGCCGCAAGGTTACGACACGCAACTGGGCGAGGACGGCAGTGGCTTGTCCGGCGGCCAGAAGCAGCGCGTGGCCCTGGCGCGCTCCATGTATGGCACGCCGAGCCTGGTGGTGCTGGATGAGCCCAATTCCAACCTCGACACCGTCGGTGAAGCGGCATTGGCCAGCGCCATCGCTGCGCTTAAAGCCCAGGGCACCACGGTGGTATTGGTGACGCACCGTTCTTCGGTGTTGGCCCAAGCCGATAAATTGCTGGTCCTGAATGACGGGCGTCTGCAAGCCTTCGGTCCGAGTCAGGACGTGCTCAAGGCACTCTCCGGCCAGCAAGAACAGCAACGGGAAAAAGCTGCACAGGCACCGGGCGGGCTCAGCATGAGCCGACAGTATCAGCCCTCGACAAGGAATTCGGGTGTATGAGCAGCGCAAGCATGAACACTGAAAACGAAGCGAGCATGGAACACGCCTACATCACCGAACGCCCGGAGCGCGATGCGAAGTTTTTCGCGCGCATGGGCTGGATTCTGGCGATCGTCGGCGCCGGCAGTTTTTTCACTTGGGCCGCTCTGGCGCCGCTGGATCAAGGCATCCCGGTGCAAGGCACTGTCGTCGTGTCGGGCAAACGCAAAGCCGTGCAGTCGATGAGCAGCGGCGTGGTCAGCCGGATTCTGGTGCGCGAAGGCGAAATCGTGAAGCAGGGCCAACCGCTGTTCCGTCTCGATCAGACGCAAGTTGCCGCTGATGTGCAGTCGCTGCAAGCGCAATACCGTATGGCCTGGGCCAGCCTCGCGCGCTGGCAGGCCGAACGTGACAACCTCAAGCAAGTGACCTTTCCGGCCGAGCTGAGCAATGATCCGGATCCGCGTCTGGCACTGGTGCTGGAAGGCCAGCGCCAGCTGTTCAGCAGCCGCCGCGAGGCGTACTACCGCGAGCAGGCCGGGCTGCGCGCGAGCATCGAAGGCGCCACCGCGCAACTGGCCGGCATGCGCCGCGCCCGTACCGACCTCAACGCCCAGGCCGACTCGCTGCAACAACAGCTCAGCAACCTGCAACCGCTAGCGGACAACGGCTACATCCCGCGCAACCGCTTGATGGAATACCAGCGGCAACTGTCGCAAGTGCAACAGCAACTGGCGGAAAACACCGGTGAAAGCGGGCGGGTCGAGCAGGGCATTCTTGAATCGCGCCTGAAACTGCAACAGCACGCCGAGGAATACCAGAAGGAAGTCCGCACGCAACTGGCCGATGCGCAACTGAAAAGCGTGACCCTGTCGGAGCAACTGACTTCCGCCGGTTTTGATTTGCAACACAGCGAAATCATCGCCACCGCTGACGGTGTGGCAGTCAACCTCGGCGTGCACACCGAAGGCGCGGTGGTGCGCCAAGGCGAAACGTTGCTGGAGATCGTTCCGCAAGGCACCACCCTGGAAGTGGAAGGGCACTTGCCGATCAACCTGATCGACAAGGTCGGCGCGCATTTGCCGGTGGACATCCTGTTTACCGCCTTCAACCAGAGCAAAACCCCGCGCGTTCCGGGTGAAGTCAGCCTGATTTCCGCCGACCAGATGGTCGATGAGAAAACCGGCGTGCCGTACTACGTCCTGCGCAGCAGCGTCAGCGATCAGGCCATGGAAAAACTCAACGGTCTGGTGATCAAGCCCGGCATGCCGGCAGAAATGTTCGTGCGCACCGGCGAACGTTCACTCCTCAACTATCTGTTCAAACCGCTGCTCGACCGGGCCGGCTCCGCGTTGACCGAGGAATAAGGATGTTCGGCTGTATGAATAAGCGTTCCCTGCTCGGCGCGGCAATGATGCTGCTCGCGAGTCACTCAGCAGTAGCGGCCATGGGGCCGTTCGAGATCTACGAACAGGCGTTGCGCAATGACCCGGTGTTCCTCGGGGCGATCAAGGAGCGTGACGCCGGCCTGGAAAACCGTGCGATTGGCCGTGCCGGATTGCTGCCGCGCATCGGCTACACCTACAACAAGGGCCGCAACTCGTCGAAAGCCACCTCTCTGGATGAGCGCGCGCGTAACCGTACCGATGACCGCAACTACAGCAGTTATGGCTCGGCCTTGACGCTGCAACAACCGTTGCTCGACTACGAGGCCTATGCCGCGTATCGCAAAGGCGTCGCGCAGTCGTTGTTTGCCGACGAGAATTTTCGCGGCAAGAGCCAGGAATTGCTGGTTCGGGTGCTGGATAACTACACCAAGGCGTTGTTCGCGCAGGACCAGATCGACATCGCTCAGGCGAAGAAGAAGGCTTACGAGCAGCAGTTCCAGCAGAACGAGCACATGTTCAAGCAAGGCGAGGGCACCCGCACCGATATTCTTGAGGCTGAGTCGCGCTATGAACTGGCGACCGCCGAAGAGATCGAGGCGCGTAACGAACAGGATGCCGCGCTGCGGGAACTGGGCGCGCTGGTGGGTACGCCTGCGGTGGATATCGGCGATCTGGCGCCGCTGGGCCCAAACTTCCAGACCTTCGCGCTGATGCCGGCCAATTACGACACCTGGCACGAAATGGCGGTGAGCAATAATCCGAACCTGGCCTCGCAGCGTCAGGCCGTGGAAGTCGCGCGTTATGAGGTGGAGCGCAATCGCGCCGGGCATCTGCCGAAAGTCAGTGCTTACGCGTCGATGCGCCAGAACGAATCGGAAAGCGGCAACACCTACAACCAGCGCTATGAGACCAACACCATCGGTTTTGAGGTCAGCGTGCCGTTGTATGCCGGTGGCGGGGTCTCGGCGTCGACGCGTCAGGCCAGTCGCACCATGGAGCAGGCCGAGTACGAGCTTGATGGCAAGACGCGTGAGACGCTGATCGAACTGCGTCGTCAGTTCAGTGCCTGTTTGTCCGGGGTGAGCAAATTGCGCGCTTATCAGAAGGCATTGAGCTCGGCGGAAGCGCTGGTGGTGTCGACCAAGCAGAGCATTCTCGGTGGCGAACGGACCAACCTCGACGCCTTGAACGCCGAGCAGCAACTGTTTACCACCCGCCGCGATCTGGCGCAGGCGCGGTACGACTATTTGATGGCCTGGACCAAGTTGCATTACTACGCCGGGACCTTGAACGAACAGGATCTGGCGCGGGTGGATGAGGCTTTTGTGGTCGCTCAACAGCCCTCACCCTAACCCTCTCCCAGGGGGAGAGGGGACCGATTGGGGGATATTGCAGAAGTACACCGACTTGAACGAACGCTAGCGAATCCAACATTTCAGGTCGATGAATAACGCAACACACCTCGGTCAGCTCCCTCTCACTTGGCGAGGATGTGCTTCACCGAATCCATATTCGACGCGGTTTTTCAGGTCGATGTAAGACGCAAGACATCGCGGTCAGCTCCCTCTCCTTGGGGAGAGGGCTGGGGTGAGGGGAACAGGCAACACCGCAAAACAACCTGCATAAAACAATAAAAGTGAGTGGTGAACATGGACGTACGCATCAAGCCGATTTCGGTCGGCACCCTGCTGCTTGTGATTTCTGCAACCCAGGCGCAGGCCCAATACCTCGAAAGCGGCCAACCCGGCGATCCCGCCAGTTGGCGCAGCGCTGAATTCCTCCGCGACTGGGGCCTGAGCCGCATGCAGGCCGAGCAAGCCTACGCCGCCGGCATCACCGGCCAAGGCGTGAAAATCGGCGCCCTCGACTCCGGTTTCGATGCCGCCCACCCGGAATTCGCCAGCGATCGTTATCACCCGGTGCAGGCCAGCGGCAGCTACATCGACGGCTCGCTGTTCAACGTCGATGGCACCCTCAATCCCAACAACGACTCCCACGGCACCCATGTGGTCGGCACCATGGGCGCCTCGCGCGATGGCAGCGGCATGCACGGCGTGGCGTACAACGCGCAAATCTACGTCGGCAACACCAACAAGAACGACAGTTTCCTGTTCGGCCCCAACCCCGATCCGCGCTATTTCAAAGCGGTGTATGACGCCCTGGCCGATGCCGGCGTGCGCGCGATCAACAACAGTTGGGGCAGCCAGCCGCCGGATGTCAGCTACCGCACACTGGCTGATCTGCACGCCGCTTATGCACAGCACTGGAACAAAGGCACTTGGCTCGATGCCGCCGCCGATGTGTCCCGACGCGGTGTGATCAACGTGTTCAGCGCCGGCAACAGCGGCTACCCGAATGCCAGCGTGCGTTCGGCGTTGCCGTATTTTCAGCCGGATCTGGAAGGACACTGGCTGGCCGTGTCAGGCCTCGATCAGAGCAATCAGCAGAAGTACAACCAGTGCGGCCTCGCCAAATACTGGTGCATCACCACGCCGGGGGCGAAGATCGACAGCACCATTCCCGGTGGCGGTTACGCGATCAAATCCGGCACCTCGATGTCGGCGCCGCATGCGACCGGTGCGCTGGCGTTGGTGATGGAACGCTATCCGTACATGAATAATCAGCAGGCCCTCGAAGTGCTGCTGACCACCGCCACGCAACTGGATGGCTCGGTCACCGATGCGCCGACTGACCGAGTCGGCTGGGGCGTGGCCAATCTGAATCGGGCGATGCGCGGGCCGGGGCAATTGCTCGGTGCGTTTGACGCCAACCTGGGGGCAGGGCAGCGCGATGTCTGGAGCAATGACATCTCCGACAAGGCGCTGATTCAGCGTCAGGCCGAAGACCTCGCCGAGCACAATGCCTGGCAGCAAACCCTGCAAGACAAGGGCTGGCAGAATGGCGTTCCCGCAGGCGCCAGCCAACAGGATCAGACCGACTACGCGGTCGGCACTGCCCGTGATGCAGCGGCGGCGAGCCGGGTGTATCAGGGCAGCCTGATCAAATCCGGCGGCGGGCAGTTGATCCTCTCCGGTGACAACACCTATCGCGGTGCAACTACGGTCAATGGCGGTTTGCTGACGGTCAACGGTTCGCTGACTTCCGCTGTCACGGTGAACGACAGCGGCACCCTCGGCGGTTCCGGGCGGATCGGCGCGCTAACCGCCAACAGCGGCGCTCGCGTGGCGCCGGGCAACTCCATCGGTACGCTGAATGTGGCCGGTGACGTGACCTTCGCGCCCGGTTCGACTTACGCCGTTGAACTGTCACCGACCAGCAGCGACCGCATCGTCGCCGGTGGCACTGCCAACATCAGCGGCGCCACCGTCAGCCTGTCGCTGGAAAACAGCCCGACGCTGCTCAGCACCACCGAGGCGCAAAGCCTGCTCGGGCGCCAGTACGACATCCTGCAAGCGGCCGGCGGCATTCAGGGCCAGTTCGGTGCGGTGCTGCCGAATTATGTGTTTATCGGCGGCAGCCTCGACTACGCCGCCACCGGTATTCAGCTCGATATCGAACGTAACTCGACAACCTTCGCCAGCGTCGGGCAAACGCCGAATCAGCGCTCGGTCGCCGTTGCCGTTGAAGGTCTGGGCGCGGGTAACTCGGTGTTCGAAAGCCTGTTGCGTTCACCCGACGCGGCTTCGGCGCGACAAGCGTTCCAGCAGTTGAGCGGCGAGATCTACCCGGCGTTGAGTTCGATGCTGATCAATGACAGCCGCCAATTGCGCGATGCGGTGGGCGAGCGTCTGCACGACACAACGGCTGCGCAAAGCAACGGCTGGATCAAGGCTCTCGGGGCATGGGGCACGACCGATTCGAGTCACGACACGGCGGGCTACAACACTTCGATTGGCGGATTGCTGGCCGGTGTCGATGGCGCGCTGGATGAGCAGACGCGCATCGGTCTGGTCACCGGTTACAGCGACAGTTCGCTGAGCATGGGTTCGGGTACGCATTCCTCGGCCAAGGTCGACAGCTATCACCTCGGCGCATATGCCGGTCGTGAAATCGGCGCCTGGCGCTTGAGCACCGGCGCGGCGTACAGCTGGCATCGCGCCGATGTGAAACGCGATCTGCAATACGGCGACATCAGCGGCAAACAGAAAGCCAAGGTGGATGCAGCGACCACGCAAGTGTTCGGCGAAGCGGCTTATCGCTTGCACCTGCAACCATTGGCGCTGGAACCGTTCGCCAACCTAGCCTACGTGCATCTGGACACTGAAGGCTTGACCGAGAAGGGCGACGCGGCCGCGCTGAAAAGTTCGGGCGATCAACGTGACGCCGTGCTGAGCACCCTCGGCGTGCGGGCGATCAAGACCTTCAATCTTTCGCCTGCGCAATCACTCGACGTCAGCGGCCACCTCGGCTGGCAGCACAGCCTGAGCGACATCGACTCCGAACAGCATCTGCGCTTTGCCAGCGGCGGTACGCCGTACGCGGTGGAGAGTTCGGCGCTGGTACGCGATGCCGCGCTGGTCGGCGTGCAGGCGAGCCTCGCGTTGAGCAAAGACGTGCGCGTCAACCTTGATTACAACGGACAACTGGCCAGTCGCGAGAAAAGCCATGGCGTCGGCCTGAGCCTTAACTGGCAGTTCTAACCCACGCTGATCGTTCCGATCGTTCCCACGCTCTGCGTGGGAATGCCTCTAGGGACGCTCTGCGTCCAGTGACGCGGAGCGTCACGGGCTGCATTCCCACGCGGAGCGTGGGAACGATCATCGCCCTCAGTGGCAACGATCAGGATTTTTCGCAACATCACTAAGGAAGGTCGCTGGATGAATAACAACAATACCCCCGCGCAAACGGGTGGCCGCTTTGCCCTGAAAACCCTCACGCTCGCCGTGCTCTGTGCCATCGGTACAGCCCACGCCGTGCCCTACGTGGAGAGCGGTCGCACGGGCGATCCGTCGAGTTGGCGCAGTGCCGAGTTTCAGGCCGATTGGGGCCTGGGCGCGATCGGTGCCGATCACGCTTACGCCGCCGGTTATACCGGCAAAGGCGTGAAACTGGGGATCTTTGACCAGCCAGTGTATGCCGCGCACCCGGAGTTTTCCGGCAGCAATAAAGTCGTCACTCTGGTCACCAGCGGGATTCGCGAATACACCGACCCGTACATCCCGGTCAAAGCCGGCGATGCGTTCCGCTATGACGGTTCGCCCTCGGTCGGCTCCGACGGCAAACTCGGCGCCCACGGCACCCACGTCGGCGGTATCGCCGCCGGCAGTCGCGACGGCGGGCCGATGCACGGCGTGGCGTTCGGTGCGCAGATCATCAGCGCCGACAACGGCGACCCGGGCCCGGAGGACGGCATTGTTCGCGGCAACGACGGCGCGGTGTACAAGGCCGGTTGGGATGCACTGATCGCCAGCGGCGCGCGCATCATCAACAACAGTTGGGGCATCGGCATCACTGATCGTTTCGATCTCGGTGGCCGCGATCCGGCCTATCCGCATTTCACCGTCAATGACGCGCAATTGCAGTTCAACGAGATCCGCACACTGCTCGGCACCAAACCCGGTGGCGCCTACGACGGCGCTATTGCCGCCGCGCGCAGCGGCATCGTCACGATCTTCGCCGCGGGTAACGACTACAACCTCAACAACCCGGACGCCATCGCCGGCCTCGGCTATTTCGTTCCGGACATCGCGCCGAACTGGATCACCGTCGCCGCGTTGCAGCAGAACCCGGACCTGGCCAGCGCCAACCCGTACATCATGAGTACGTTCTCTTCGCGCTGCGGCTACACCGCGAGTTTCTGCGTCTCGGCACCGGGCACGAAGATCTTCAGCGCGATCATTGAAGGCACCAACGCCGACAACCTCACCACGGGCTACAAAAACTACAACGGCACCTCGATGGCCGCGCCGCACGTGGCCGGCTCCATGGCGGTGCTGATGGAGCGCTTCCCGTACATGACCGGTGATCAGGTCGCCACGGTCTTGCGCACCACGGCCACCGACCTCGGCGCGCCGGGCATCGACGCCTTGTACGGCTGGGGCATGATCAACCTGCGCAAGGGCATCGACGGCCCTTCGATGTTCGTTACCGAGCAGGACATTCCGGCGGAATTCCGCATCGACGGCGCTTACGGTTCCGGCCAGTTTGTCGCGGATCTGCCGGGCATCGGCGCGATCATCGATCAGGGCAAACCGACCGAGCGCGTGTGCACGGACATCACTTGCGGCCTCGACACCTGGCGCAACGACATTTCCGGTCACGGCGGTTTGACCAAGCAAGGTATCGGCACGCTGGTGCTGACCGGCAACAACACTTACAGCGGCCCGACCTTGGTCAATCAGGGCCGCCTGGCCATCAACGGTTCGCTGCAATCGGCGGTGACGGTGAATGACGGCGGTATCCTCGGCGGCAATGGCCACATCGGCGCGCTGTCGGTGAACAGCGGCGGTACGGTCGCACCGGGTAACTCCATCGGCACCCTGAACGTGGCCGGTGACGTGACCTTTGCACCGGGTTCGACCTACGCCGTAGAGCTGTCGCCGACCAGCAGCGATCAGATCATCGCTACCGGCAAAGCCGTGATTGAAGGCGCCACGGTGAGCATGTCGCTGGAAAACAGTCCGACCCTGTTGACCACCAACGAAGTGCAAAGCCTGCTCGGCACTCAGTACAACATCCTGCAAGCGGCGGGCGGCATCGAAGGACGCTTCGGTCAGGTGTTGCCGGATTACGCCTTCCTCGGCGGCACGCTGGCGTACTCGGCCACTGGCATTCAGTTGGCAGTCGGGCGTAACGATGCCTCGTTCGCCAGCGTCGGTTTGACACCGAACCAACGCGCCGTGGGCGCTGCGGCTGAGCGTCTGGGCGCTGGCAATGCGCTGTTCGAAACCCTGTTGCTGTCGCCGAATGCGGCGTCGGCGCAGCAAGCCTTCCAACAGTTGTCCGGCGAGATCCATCCGGCCATTGGCACCATGCTGATCAACGACAGCCGTTACCTGCGTGAAGCGGTGGGCGAGCGTCTGCGTGAGCGTGACCTGTTCAATGCCGGCGCACCGACCGATGACCGCAGCAACGCCTGGGTCAAGGTCTTGGGTTCGTGGGGCAAGAGCGATGGCGGGCATGACAATGCCGATTCCAACAGCTCCATCGGTGGCTTGCTGGCCGGTGTCGACGGCCTGATTGCTGAAGATACCCGTCTGGGTTTCGTTACCGGTTATAGCGACAGCTCGTTGAGCATGGGCAGCGGCACGCATTCGTCGGCGTCGGTCGACAGCTACCACTTGGGTGCGTACCTGGGGCATCAGATCGATGCGCTGCGTCTGACCGTCGGCGGCGCCTACAGCTGGCACCGTGTCGACGTCAAACGTGACCTGCAGTTCGGGGACGTGAGCAGTAAACAAAAGACCAAGCACGATGCCGCAACCACGCAAGTGTTCACCGAGGCCGCTTATGATCTGGGCCTGCAACCGATGAACCTGGAGCCGTTCGCCAATCTGTCTTACGTGCACCTCAATACCGAAAGCTTCACCGAGAAGGGTGATGCTGCAGCGTTGAAGGGTGGTGAGGACAACCGCGATGTGGTGCTGTCGACCCTCGGCGTGCGCGCCAAGCGTTCGTTCGCCTTGTCGGATCAGCAGCAGCTGGAGCTGGGTGCGAGCCTCGGTTGGCAGCACAACCTGAACAACGTCGATGCCGACAGCCATCTGGCCTTCGCCAATGGCAACAGCGCGTTCACCGTGCAGGGCGTGTCGATGGATCGCGATGCCGCGGTGGTCGGCGTACGCGCGGGTCTGGCGCTCAACCGCGATGTGCGGGTGAACCTGGATTACAACGGACTGATCGGTAGCAACGAGAAAGACCACGGTGTGGGTCTGACCCTCGACTGGCAGTTCTAAGGCGTGCTGGCAGCTCTGCAAAGAGCTGCCAGTCATTTGAAGGAAGAGAGAGCACAACATGGGACTGTTCGATTATAAAAATGCCGATGGCAAAGCGTTGTACAGCGATGCCATCGCACTGACGCTGTATGCCTACACGCCGACCGGCAAACCGTTGCCGGCCACCGCTTGGGCGCCGGTCACGGCGACGGCGCTGGGCTATCAGGGCAAGGTCGGGCCACAAGGCACGTTCTTTGGCGAGAAGGACGGCTTCACCAGCGCCGAAGCCGAAGTGCTCGGCAAATACGACGCTGCCGGCAAGTTGATTGGCATCGGCGTGGCCTTTCGCGGCACCGGCGGGCTGGGTTACAGCGATACTTTCGGCGACCTGAAAAACAACCTGCTGGCCGCCATCGGGCCTTCGGATTACGCGAGCAACTACGCGAAAAACGCCTTCGACAATCTGCTCAAGGCTGTCGCCGCGTTCGCCATTGCCAACGGCATCGGTGCCAAGGACGTGCTGCTCAGCGGCCACAGCCTCGGCGGGCTCGGGGTCAACAGCGTGGCCGAGCTGAGCGCGAGCAACTGGGGCGGTTTCTTCAAGGACGCCAACTACATCACCTTCGCCTCGCCAACCCAGAGCAGCACCGGCAATAACGTGCTGAACATCGGTTTCGAAAACGACCCGGTGTTCCGCGTGCTCGACGGCACCACGTTCAGCATCGCGTCGATGGGCAAGCACGACAAGCCCCACGATTCGACCACCGACAACATCGTCAACTTCAACGACAACTACGCTTCCACCGCGCAGAACCTGGTGCCGTTCAGCATCGTCAATCCGCTGAACTGGTCGGCCCACAGCTCGCTGGGCTATGCCGATGGCTTGAATCGGGTGATCGATTCCAGGTTCTACAACCTGACGCATAAAGACTCGACGATCATCGTCTCCAATCTGGAAGAAGCATCTCGCGGCAAGACCTGGGTTGAGGATCTCGGCCGTAGCGGCGAGCCGCACACCGGCAGCACCTTCATCATCGGCACGCAGAGCAACGACTGGCTCAAGGGCGGCGCGGGTAACGACTTCCTCGAAGGCCTGGGCGGCGATGACCGTTTCCGGGATGACGGCGGCTACAACATTCTGCTCGGCGGCCAAGGGCATAACACCTTCGAACTGCAGAAACCGCTGCAGAACTTCAGCTTCGCCAACGACGGTGACGGCACGCTGTACGTGCGCGACGCTTACGGCGGCATCAGCATGACCCGCGACATCGGCGCGCTGGTGAGCAAGGAGTCGGGGTCGTGGTGGGGCAGCAAGGAAATCACCTGGGGCGTCACCGCCAAGGGTTTGACCAACGGCAGCGAGCTGACCCAGTACAACCACTCGCTCAGCGGCGATGGCTACGGCAATGCGCTGCACGCCTCGGCTGACGGTGACTGGCTATTCGGCCTCGGTGGCGATGACAAGCTGATCAGCGACAAGGGCCATGTGACCTTCGTCGGCGGCGCCGGTAACGACGTGATGACGGCAGTGGGTGGCAACAACACCTTCCTGTTCAGCGGCGCGTTCGGTTTCGATGCCATCAACGGTTATCAGGGCAGCGACAAACTGGTGTTCATGGGCGTCGAAGGCGCGGGGCAGGGCTACGACTACAAGCAACACGCGTCGCAGACCGGCAGCGATACCGTGCTGAAGATTGGCGACTATGCCGTGACCCTGATCGGGGTGGGAGTGGCTAACCTGTCGGACTCCAGTTTCATGTTCGCGTAGATCCAATGTGGGAGCGAGCCTGCTCGCGAATACGTAGTGTCAGTTGAAGTCTTCGTACCTGACACCCCGCCTTCGCGAGCAGGCTCGCTCCCACAGTAAAAACAGCAGTAAGTAGTACTGAAATGCTCCGGGGCGTCCCCGTGGGGCGCCCTGGCTGTGAGCTATCTCTAACAATTCCAACAAGAGAGAGGCAATAGCAATGGGTGTGTATGACTACAAGAACTTCGGCACAGCCGATTCCAAGGCGTTGTTCAGCGATGCCATGGCGATCACGCTGTATTCCTATCACAACCTCGATAATGGCTTTGCCGCCGGTTATCAGCACAACGGATTCGGCCTTGGCCTGCCCGCTACGCTGGTCACGGCGCTGCTCGGTGGCACCGATTCCCAAGGCGTCATCCCCGGCATTCCGTGGAACCCCGACTCGGAAAAACTCGCCCTCGACGCCGTGAAAAAAGCCGGTTGGACACCGATCACCGCCTCGCAATTGGGCTACGACGGCAAGACCGATGCGCGAGGAACCTTCTTCGGCGAGAAGGCCGGTTACACCACCGCGCAAGTGGAAATCCTCGGCAAGTACGACGCCCAAGGCCATCTCACGGAACTCGGCATTGCCTTTCGCGGCACCAGCGGCCCGCGGGAAAACCTGATCCTCGACTCCATTGGCGACGTGATCAATGACCTGCTCGCGGCCTTCGGCCCCAAGGATTACGCCAAGAACTACGTCGGCGAAGCCTTCGGCAATCTGCTCAATGATGTGGTGGCGTTTGCCAAGGCCAACGGCCTCAGCGGCAAGGACGTACTGGTCAGTGGGCACAGCCTCGGCGGCCTGGCGGTCAACAGCATGGCTGACTTGAGTGGCGGCAAGTGGGGCGGTTTCTTTGCCGATTCCAATTACATTGCCTACGCCTCGCCGACCCAGAGCAGCACCGATAAAGTGCTCAACGTCGGCTATGAAAACGACCCGGTGTTCCGCGCCCTCGACGGCTCGACCTTCACTGGTGCTTCCATCGGTGTGCACGATGCGCCGAAAGAGTCGGCCACCGATAACATCGTCAGCTTCAACGATCACTACGCCTCGACCGCGTGGAATCTGCTGCCGTATTCGATCCTCAACATTCCCACCTGGATCTCGCACTTGCCGACCGCGTATGGCGACGGCATGAACCGGGTGATCGACTCAAAATTCTACGACCTGACCAGTCGCGACTCGACGATCATCGTCGCCAACCTCTCGGACCCGGCGCGGGCCAACACTTGGGTGCAGGACCTCAACCGCAACGCCGAAACCCACAAGGGCAGCACCTTCATCATCGGCAGTGACGCCAACGATCTGATCCAGGGCGGCAGCGGCAACGATTATCTGGAGGGTCGCGCCGGCAACGACACCTTCCGCGACAGCGGCGGCTACAACGTCATCCTTGGCGGGCAGGGCAGCAACACCCTCGATCTGCAAAGTGCAGTGAAGAACTTCGACTTCGCCAATGACGGCGCCGGCAACTTGTACGTGCGCGATGCCAACGGCGGGATCAGCATCACCCGCGACATCGGCAGTATCGTCACCAAGGAACCGGGGTTTCTCTGGAGCCTGTTCAAGGATGATGTGACCCACAGCGTCACGGCCAGCGGTTTGAAGGTCGGCAACAACGTCACTGCTTACGAGTCCAGCGTCAAAGGCAGCGCTGGCACCGACACGCTTAAGGCGCATTCGGGTGGCGATTGGTTGTTCGGGCTGGACGGTAACGATCACCTGATCGGTGGCGCGGGTAACGACGTGTTTGTTGGCGGTGCCGGTAATGACCTGATGGAATCGGGCGGCGGGGCGGATACGTTCCTGTTCAACGGCGCGTTCGGGCAGGACCGGGTGGTCGGTTACACGTCCAACGACAAACTGGTGTTTCTCGGTGTCCAGGGTGTGTTGCCGGCGGAGGACTTCCGTGCCCATGCCGCCACCGTTGGGCAGGACACGGTGCTGACGTTTGGCAATGATTCGGTGACGTTGGTCGGGGTGTCGCTGAATAGTCTGAGTGCTGAGGGTGTTGTGATCGCCTGAGGTTGATTGGGCGCCGGTAAGGGCCCTTTCGCGAGCAAGCTCGCTCCCACACTGGATCTGTGTCGTTTACAAATCCCCTGTGGGAGCGAGCCTGCTCGCGAATAACGATAACGCGGTTTAAAAGTGACTCGACAGCCATTCTCTGACTCAAACCCCTGCGAAAACAGGAAATGCGGCCTAAAGCCAGCACGTGCACACACGTTCTATAGCTAGCCGCCATTGAGTACAGGAGATTCAAACGTGAAAGGTTTCAAGGGGTATGTCGGGTTCGTTGCACTGGCGCTGTGTTCGGCCAATGTCTGGGCCGATCTGCCTCAAAGTTCGATTCTGAGCCGTTACGGCATCACCACCGACCAACTGCCGAGTCCGCCGAAAACCGAGGCGGTCGAGCCGGTTGAAGAGAAGAGCCGCTTTCAGATTCAGCCCGAACAACCGTTCGTGACCCTGCGCCTGGGTGACGGCAAGCAGCCGCAGACCACCGGCAATCTGAGCATCGATCGCATGGCGCAGCAGGATCTGGAACGCTGCCGGCGTTTGCAGGGAGAAGTGGTCAAGCGGGGCGGCACGTACATGCCTTGTGACGGCAGCATTCCGGGCATGCCGACCTTCGAATAACACTCAATGATCGTTCCCACGCGCAGCAAAGGAATGCCTCAACGGACGCTCCGCGTTCGGCTTTGAAGGGACGCGGAGCGTCCCGGGCTGCATTCCCACGCGGAGCGTGGGAACGAGCGAAACCTAGTCTTCCTCGCGCACCGTGGCGACTTCATCAGCACGCACCTTCACCTTGGCCCCGGAAATATCCTCGAACTCATAGAAGCCGTCCTTGGTTTTGGTTTTCGGCATGTCCTTGGTCAGATACTGGGTGCCGTTCTGCAGAGTGACCACCGTCGGCGTCGAGCAACCGGCCAGTGCCAGCGCGGCGACGATGGCGAAAGGGATGCCCAGTGACTTGATTTTCATACCCACTTCTAAATCCTCATTCGATGTGATGCCGAGCATTGTCGGCCTTCTAACGCGGTTGGTGCTATCTCCGTGAGAAAAGTTCGATAGCCCGGCGAAAAAATGCCATTGATCATTTTCCGTTTGCACCGGGCGGGGCACAGCTGTTATCTGTACGCATAACCAGTATTCGCTCGCCATGGCCCCAGAATTCCCGTGACTGCCAATCCCCTCGACGATCCGTTCTATTACCTTAACAACTTCCTGCAAGTGCTTGATTGGCTTGAACTTCGCTATGTCGATGTGATGAGCGAAACGGAACACGCGTTCATCCGCGACTTCAAGGCCTTGCCCCGTGCTTCGCAAGGTTTGCTGGTGCGGATGGTGATGCGCAAGGGTGTGCATTTTCGGGCCGGCAAACTCAATTACGTTGAAATCGGTGACATCGCCGCGGCCGCGCAGCCCTTGCTGGAGCGTGGCTGGATCGACGAACACGCGCCGCTGGCCCTCGCCGAGTTGTTCGACGTGCTGCTCAAAGCCGAGATCCTGCAAGCGTTTGCAGCCTTCATCGAGCAGCCCAAGGGCCGCAAGGACGATTGGCTTGCAGTACTCGCCGAGCAGTTTGCAGACACTCGCAGCCTGCGCGATTGGGCGCCGCAGCTCGATGATCGTTTGTTCAGCCTGACCCTCATGGACCTGTGCGACCGCTTGCGTCTGATGTTCTTTGGCAACCTGTATCAGGACTGGTCGGAATTCGTCCTCGCCGACCTGGGCATCTTCACCTATGAAAAAGTCGAATTCTGCGCCGACTCGCGAGGCCTGCGCAGCCGCGAAGACGTCGACGCCTGTCTGTTCCTGCACCACTGCCAAATGCGTTTCGAGGCCGGCGAGCCGCTGCAAACCATTGTCGAGCAGGTGAGTGCGTTGCACTTCGACAATCCGTGGCTGCAACGCCGGCGCGGCAAGGTGTTGTTCCAGATCGGCCAGTATTGCGAGCGCATCAGCGAGTTTGCCCTGGCCCTGAGCATTTACCGCGAGTGCGCCTACCCCGGCGCGCGTTTGCGCATGATTCGCGTGCTGGAACGCAGTGGCGAATACCCGTTGGCGTTGGAACTCGCCACGCTGGCAGAACAGGCGCCGGAGAGCGCTGCCGAGCAGCAAGGCCTGCAACGCATATTGCCAAGGGTGCGGCGCAAGCTCGGCGGCCCGCCGCTCAAACGCGCGACGGCCAGGCCGGTCGAGCGTCTGGACCTGCAATTGCCGCGTACCGATCCCGGGTTGTCCGTGGAGTTTTACGTGCAGGCGCATCTGCACGATGACGATGGCCCCGTGCATTACGTGGAAAACAGCCTGATCAACTCGCTGTTCGGCCTGTTGTGCTGGCCGGCGATTTTCGCGCCGTTGCCCGGGGCGTTCTTTCACCCGTTCCAGCGTGGCCCGGTGGACTTGCTCAACGAAGACTTCCAGCAGCGCCGCGCCGAGCTGTTTCAGGCGTGTCTGAGTGAACTCGACGACGATCGCTATGCGGCGACCATTCGCCAACGCTTCGTTGACAAGTGGGGTATCCAGTCGCCTTTCGTGTTCTGGGGCGCCATGAATGAACAACTGCTGGAGCAAGCGCTGGCCTGTTTGCCGGCCGAACACCTCAAGCACTGGTTCAGCCGCTTGCTGCTCGACATCAAGGCCAACCGCGCCGGCATGCCCGACCTGATCCAGTTCTGGCCGCAGCACAAAACCTACCGAATGATCGAGGTCAAAGGCCCCGGCGATCGCCTGCAGGACAACCAATTGCGCTGGCTGGAGTTCTGCCATCAACATCAGATGCCCGTGGCGGTGTGTTACGTGCAATGGGCGGAGCAGAGCGCTTGAGCTACAACATTGCCGTGCGCGCACTGTGTGAGTTCACCGCCAAGACCGGCGACCTCGACCTGCGCTTCACCCCATCACCCACGGCGCTGGAAGGCATCGCCGGCCACCGCACCGTGGCCTCGCGACGCAGCGAAAAATACCAAAGCGAAGTGGCGCTCGAAGGCGAGTTCCGGCAATTGAAGGTCAAGGGCAGGGCAGACGGTTACGACCCGGCGCAAACCTGCCTGGAAGAAGTCAAAACCTACCGTGGCGACCTGAGCAAACAACCGGCCAATCACCGCCAGTTGCACTGGGCGCAGGCGAAGATCTACGGCTGGTTGATGTGCTGCAAACTGGAACTGGAACAGATCAATCTGGCGCTGGTGTATTTCGATATCGTCAGCGAGAAAGAGACGTGTCTGGTCGAGGCCTTCAGCGCCGATAGCCTCAAGGCCTTTTTCGAACAGCAATGCACGCTCTTCCTGCAATGGGCGGAACAGGAAATGGCCCATCGCGAAGCGCGCAATCTGGCTGCGCAACAACTGGCGTTTCCCCATGCGGATTTTCGTCCCGGTCAGCGGCATCTGGCCGAGTCGGTGTTCAAGGCTGTCAGCACCGGGCGCTGCCTGATGGCACAGGCGCCGACCGGCATCGGCAAAACCCTCGGCACGCTGTTCCCGATGCTCAAGGCCCTGGCGCCGCAGCAACTGGACAAGGTGTTCTTCCTCACTGCCAAGACACCGGGGCGCAAACTGGCGCTGGATGCCAGTCAGGTGTTGTTCGATCAGTCGCCAGCCTTGCCCTTGCGGGTGCTGGAAATGATCGCCCGGGACAAGGCCTGCGAACACCCGGACAAAGCCTGCCACGGCGAATCCTGCCCGTTGGCCCAAGGCTTTTATGATCGCTTGCCCGCCGCCCGGGAAGCGGCCAGCCGAATCCGCCTGCTCGATCAAGCGGCCCTGCGCGAGGTCGCCGCGCAACACGCGGTGTGCCCGTATTACCTCAGTCAGGAAATGGCCCGTTGGGTGGACGTGGTGATTGCCGACTACAACTATTACTTCGATTTCAGCGCGATGTTGTTCGGCCTCGCGCAACTCAATCAATGGAAAGTCGCGGTGCTGGCGGACGAGGCGCATAACCTCGTCGAACGGGGTCGGCAGATGTACAGCGCCAGTCTCGATCAGTTCACGTTGGGCAGCGTGCGCAAAACCGCGCCTGTGGCGCTGAAGAACTCCCTGCAACGGATCAACCGCGAATGGAATGCCCTGCATGCGCCGCAACTGGCGGCCTATCAGGCGTACGACAAGGCTCCGGAAAAACTCCTGCAGGCGATTTCGCTGTGTTGCGCGGCCATCGGCGATTACCTCAATGATCATCCGCAGGGTCTCGACAGCGCCTTGCAGAATTTCTACTTCGACCTGCTGCAGTTCGCCCGGGTGGCGGAGCTGTATGACGAGCATTACCTGTTCGACATCAGCAAGCGTGACCTCGACCGCAAAAAGCCGCTGTCGCAGTTGTGCCTGCGCAACGTGGTGCCGGCCGCGTTCATCGGCCCGCGCCTGAAAGCGGCGCGTAGCAGCGTGCTGTTTTCCGCGACCCTCAGCCCGCGTCACTATTACGCCGATTTGCTCGGTACGCCGGCCGACACCGTGTGGATCGACGTCGAATCGCCATTTTGCGCCGAGCAGTTGCAGGTGCAGATCGTCAGCCGCATTTCGACACGCTTCAATCATCGTCAGGCTTCGCTGGAGCCGATCGTCGAATTGATCGCACGGCAGTTCAGCGAGCGTCCGGGCAACTATCTGGCGTTTTTCAGCAGCTTCGATTACCTGCAACAAGTGGCGTCGTTACTCGCCGAGCGCCATCCGCACATCACCCTCTGGCAGCAATCGCGGGGGATGCTCGAAGGCGCACGGCAGGCTTTCCTCGATCAGTTCACCGCCCACAGCCAGGGCATCGGCTTTGCCGTGTTGGGCGGTGCGTTCGGCGAAGGCATCGATTTGCCCGGTGCGCGATTGATCGGCGCGTTCATCGCGACACTGGGGCTGGCGCAGTTCAATCCGGTCAACGAACAACTCAAACACCGCATGGCCGCGATCTTCGGCGCCGGTTATGACTACACCTACCTGTACCCCGGCGTGCAGAAAGTCGTGCAGGCCGCCGGGCGAGTCATCCGGACCCGCGAGGATCACGGCGTGGTGATGCTGATTGACGACCGCTTTGCCGAGAGCCGGATCAAACAGCTGCTGCCGCGCTGGTGGGCAATCAATCATGAGACGGCCGCTTCCCAATTCGCCGGATTGACGCATACTTCCGATCATGACAATGGCTGGTGAGTGTGATGAGCGAGAAAAACAAGACCGCGGCGATCGAAGAGATGCGTTTTCGTCTGCTGATCGATGCGGTGGTCGACTATGCGATCTACATGATCGATCCCGACGGCATCATCACCAGCTGGAACTCCGGCGCCAAGCGCTTCAAGGGCTACGAAGAAGGGGAAATCCTCGGCGAGCATTTCTCACGTTTCTATACCGCCGATGATCGCGCCGCCGGTCTGCCGCAACGCGCACTCGATACAGCGATCCGTGAAGGCCGCTTCGAAGGCGAGGGCTGGCGGGTGCGCAAGGATGGCACCAATTTCTGGTCGCACGTGGTGATCGACCCGATCATTGATCCCAGCGGCAAACTGCTCGGCTTCGCCAAGATCACCCGCGACCTGACCGATCGCAAAATGGCCGAGGAAACCCTCAAGCAAAGCGAGCAGCAATTCCGCTTGCTGGTGCAGGGTGTCACCGACTATGCGATCTACATGCTCAGCCCCGAGGGCCGGGTGAGTAACTGGAACCAGGGCGCCCAGCGGATCAAAGGCTATCTGCCGGAAGAAATCATCGGTCAGCACTTTTCGATTTTCTATACCCCCGAAGACCGCGAACTCGGCGAGCCGCAACGGGCGCTGGAAATCGCCACCCGCGAGGGCCGCTTCGAGAACAAGAGCTGGCGCATGCGCAAGGACGGCACGCGGTTTCTCGCTCATGTGGTGGTCGATGCGATTCGTGGCGATACCGGCACATTGCTCGGGTTTGCCAAGATTACCCGTGACATCACCGAAGCCCATCAGGCGCAGCAAGCGCTGGAGAAAACCCGGGAAGCGTTGTTCCAGGCGCAGAAGATGCAGGCCATCGGTCAGCTCAGCGGCGGCATCGCTCATGACTTCAATAATCTGCTGACGGTGATTCTCGGCAATCTGGAAATCGTGCAAAAACGCATGGGTGACGATGCGAAAATCAGCCGGTTGCTGGAAAACGCCACTCAGGGCGCATTGCGCGGCGTGTCGCTGACCCAGCGCATGCTGGCGTTCGCCCGTCGCCAGGAACTTAAGACCGAGTCGGTCGATATCCCGCAACTGGTGCAGGGCATTACCGGTTTGTTGCGCAGTTCCCTGGGGCCGGGCATCCGCGTCGAAACACAGTTTCCCGAGGATCTGGAGCCGGTGCTGGCGGACAGCAACCAACTGGAACTGGCTTTGCTCAACCTGGCGACCAATGCCCGCGACGCCATGCCCGATGGCGGCACGGTGATCATCAGCGCTGAACCTCAAGTGGTGCTCGAACTCGGTCACGCGGATTTGCCAGCAGGACGTTATGTCTGTCTCAGCCTGATCGACAGCGGGGAGGGCATGGACGCGCAAACGCTGGCCTCGGCCAGAGACCCGTTTTTCACCACCAAAGGTTTGGGCAAAGGCACCGGGCTTGGGCTGTCGATGGTTCACGGCTACATGGAACAACTCGGTGGCCGCTTTGTCCTCAACAGCAAAAAAGCCCACGGCACTACGGCTGAACTGTGGATCCCGGTCGCTGCCGAGGGTGTGGTCAGCAAACCGCTGTATCCGCCAGCCGAACCGATTACGGTGCCGAGGCTCAGCGTACTGGTGGTGGATGACGACTCGCTGGTGCTGACCAGCACCAGTCTGTTGCTGGAAGACCTCGGCCATCGGGTGGTCAGTGCGACGTCTGGTGCGCAGGCGCTAGCGCTGTTCGATCAGGGCGAGGTGATTGACATGATGATCACGGACATGGCCATGCCGCAGATGAGCGGCGCGCAGCTGGCCCACGCAGTGCGGCTGCTTAAACCGGATCTGCCGATCATCCTGGCCACCGGTTATGCCGAACGTCTGGAAGGTTTCGCGGCACAACTGCCACGCTTGCCCAAGCCGTTCACGCAAATGAATCTGGTGGCGATCATCGCCCAGTCGATGAAGGGAGGCGGCGGTCAATCGTTCTGAACTTGCGCGCCAGTGGGGACTTCTAAATGTTTTCCCCACCCCGGAGCGTGCATCTTTTGCCTCGCATATTGACCCAGCCCACCGCTGAAGAAAGCCTGACCGAACATGACGCCAAGATGTTTGGCTCACCCAAGGAGCGGCTGGATTTCTATCGGCGGGAGATCCAGTACGAAACCAGCATCCTCGCCAACCGCACTGACGCCTATCTGGCGGCGCAATCATTTCTGGTGATCGCCTTCGCCTCGTGCATGGCCAACCTCAACCCAGAGTGGGGCAAGTTGTTCACGCTGGTGGTGCCACCGTTTCTGGCGCTGCTCGGGTTGCTCAGTTCACTGAACGCCTGGCCGGGGATTCGCGCTGCGTACGACATCATCGATCATTGGCATTTCAAGCAGAGCCACTTGCTCCACAGCGAGCCGCTGATGGGCCTGGCGTATGACGAATCGCCGTTGTTCAGTGAGATGGAGTCGAGCCACAAGGGGTATCGCAAGTCGCTGCTGTTTTCGGTGCGCACGCCGTGGATTTTTGCGACGTTTTGGGTGTTGCTGGGGATTTATGCGGTGTTTATTCAGGTGACCAATCCCGGGGGGTGATTGGTCTTCACGTAAAAGCCCGGCTTATATCGCCGGGCTTTTTCATTCGCTTGGATTTTGTGTTGCCATGCAGATCGATCCCCCTCACCCCAGCCCTCTCCCTGTATGTACCGGAGACATGGTGGACAGGTGTTCGGAGACATGGTGGACACATTTTAATAGACACATTGCTCATCGCGAAGGAGATGGCCTGTGTCCTGGGAAGAGGTGTCCACTGTGCAGCTTCGTTCAGAATTCGTGCTGTTGGCTCGGCAAGAAGGGGCCAATGTTCGGCAGCTTTGCCGTCGATTCAATATCAGCCCAAGCACTGCCTACAAATGGCTCAACAGGTTTGAAAACCTCGGTGCGCAAGGGTTGATCGATCAGTCTCGACGACCAAAGACGTCACCCAAACGCTGCGCTGAAGAGGTTGAGCAGCAGATTCTGACCGTGAGTCAGGAGTACGCCGCTTGGGGCGCTCGCAAGCTCAAGCGCGTGTTGGAAGACGACGGCAAAGTGATGCCTTCGGTCAGTACCGTGCATGCGGTTTTACAGCGTCATTCGCGCGTTGATCCAAAGACTGCTGAGATCAAACCGTTTATCCGGTTCGAGCATGAAGCGCCCAATGATCTTTGGCAGATGGACTTCAAGGGACATATCAGCCTGGCTCAGGGGCGTTGTCATCCGTTGACGATATTGGACGATCATTCACGGTTTTCGCTGTGCATCGCCGCGTGCGCCAATGAGCAGCGCCGAACCGTCCAGGAGCAACTAATGCGGGCCTTTCGGCGCTACGGTCTGCCTCTGCGCATGACGATGGACAACGGTTCGCCATGGGGTGACCAGACCGGCGTTTACACCGCGCTGGAGGTCTGGCTGATGAGCCAGGGCATCAAGGTCGGCCACTCCCGACCTTATCACCCGCAAACCCAGGGAAAGCTGGAGCGCTTCCACCGCAGCCTGAAAAGGGAAGTCCTGCAAGGCCAGCTCTTCATCGATCTGGACGATGCACAACGTGCGTTTGATATCTGGCGTGAGATTTACAACCAGAAGCGCCCGCATCAAGCATTGGAGATGCAGGTGCCTGCTACTCGCTACAGCAGTAGCCCGCGGGAATATCAGGAGCAACCGGCGGCGCCTGAGTACGACGATGGGGATGTGGTCAGGAAGGTTCAGGTGAAGGGCGAGATCTACTGGGGCAACCGTGAATACACCGTCGGAAAGGCGTTTCACGGGAGGTCAGTGGCTATCAGGGAAACGACGGAGGACGGCATCCACGATGTCTACTGGAGTAGACATCGCATCGCCCGAATCGACTTGAACTTGCAGATCGTTACGGCAGGTAAGAAGATCTAAAACCGTCCACCATGTCTCCGAACATGTGTCCACCATGTCTCCGGTACATACACTCCCCCAAGGGGGGCGAGGGGGAAGGGAGCAGATTGTTGTGCTGTTCAACATCTGCGTTCGGCTCGGTATCTCAGGTCAATGTCTGAGTTCAACCCGGTATCTCAGGTCGGCGTACCTCGACCATTCACCTCGGTCAGTTCCCTCTCCCTCTGGGAGAGGGCTAGGGTGAGGGGCTGTTCTGGCTCACTCCACGGTCTCAAGCTCTCGACGCAACGCCACCGAGTTCTGCGAAGACATCGGGATCGGCGGGAAGTCTTCGTTCAATACGCACAAGTGGTCGATGGCATCTTCAAACATCGAATCGGCTTTTTTGCGCAGTGCGCGGTAACGCTCGAACTGTTCGATGTCCAGATCCTTAACGTCAAGCAGCGCATTGGCCGCTCGATTGAGCGTGTGAGCGTTATCGAACAATTGACGATTGCGTTCCAGAGCCAGTGCTCTGCAAGCCTTGATTTGCGCCGGAGTCGAGCATTCTTTCATGACCGTGACCTTATTCTTCAAGGATTCCTTTAACAGGCTTAAACGCCGCAGTGGAACCGAACCTGCCGGGCCCCGCCGGATACATCTGGCGAGGGGTTATGCTTGTGACTGCCAGCAATTACCCCGCGATCCATTTTTTTACAGAAAGAAGTTCGATCGATTGCCTGGTAAAAACCGCTACCAATAATCAGATTTTTTGTTTCTTGTGCTGCTCATAGCGAGCGAGGATCGGTTGCGTGCTGATCCCGTGGAGCAAAATGCTCAGCGCCACCACCGACAGGGTCAGGTCGGTGCAAACGCTGGCCACGCTATCGGTCAGTCCATGATTCAAGGCATAAAACAGATAGAACAGGCTGCCGATCCCGCGAATGCCGAACCAGCCGATCAATAGCCGTTGCCGTCCCTCCATCAGTTCACCCCACGGCATCAGTGCGACGCAGATCGGGCGGATCAGGCAGAACAACACGCCGCCCACCAGCAATGCCCGCCAGTCCCAGTGCGCCACCAGCACCACCCCGAGTAGGGTCACCAGAAACACTTCCATGGCACGCTCGACCAGACTGCCGAACGACAACATATCGCCCATCATGATCCCGGCGGCGACCTGGCTGCTTTCCAGCCGTTCGGTGTCACCGTGCACCGCGTGTTGCGGTTCGACGTTCTGATGGCCGACCACCGGTTGCACCAGATGCTCGGCGGGCGTTTGGCTGGCGCCGGTGGATTTCACTTCGACCTGACGCAGGCCCAGCCCGGCCGCGAACACCGACAGGAAGCCGTAACCGCCGATGGCTTCGGCAACGACATAGGCCAGGGCAATCAGCGACAACGCCAGATAATCATTGGGGCTGAGCGTGCTGTCGTCATTGTGGATGCGCAACGAAAGGGTCACGCGACCGATACCGCGGCCCATCCAGTAACCGGTAAGCAATCCAGCAGGCACTGCCCACAATACGTTGCGCAACACCCAGCCTTGCCATTCGGCAGCACTGCCGTCGCCGTGCATCAACAACAGACCGAGAATCACAAACGGAAAGGCAATCCCATCGTTCAACCCTGCCTCACCAGAGAGCCCGAAACGCACGCTGTCGACATCCCGCGCATCGTTGACCTGCACCAGCGCCGCCAATACCGGGTCGGTCGGTGCCAGAATTGCGCCGATCAACAACGACGGTCCCCACGGCAAGCGCAAGGCAAAATGCAGCAGCAAACAAACGCCAACGATGGTCAGCACCATCACTGGACCGGCCAGACCAAAGGCGATTCGCCAACGCTTGTCGCGCAGGGGCAAACGCAATTTCAAACCGCAGACGAACAGGGAAAACAGCACCGCGACTTCCGTCAGGTGCTCCATCCACAGCGAGGCGTTTTCCAGGGACAGTTTCAGCAGATCAAGGCCGCTGGGACCGATGCCGATCCCCAGCAGCAAGCACACGGCCGACGTCGTCACCGGCATCCAGCGCAGGTACGACGAGGTCAGTGCCAGGGTCAACAGCACGGCGCCGAGCACCGCCACCCACACGATAAAACTCATGATTTGCCGCCCTCATGTGGTGGATATGACGGCCATCGCACCGCGTTCAATGGGCCTTCAGTTTTACTGTAGGCGTTGGCGAAGGGGGCATCACAGCATCGGTTTGCCGCCGGTCACGCCATAGCGCTGGCCGGTGATGTAACTGGCTTCGTCCGAAGCCAGCAGCACGTAGATCGGCGCCACTTCCACCGGTTGCCCGGGGCGGCCGAGCGGGGTGTTGCCGCCGAAATTCTGCACTTCTTCATCGGGCATGGTCGAGACGATCAGCGGCGTCCAGATCGGCCCCGGTGCGACGCAATTCACGCGGATTTCCTTCGGCCCCAGCATCTGTGCCAGACCTCCGGTGAAGTTGGCAATTGCGCCTTTGGTGGTGGCGTAGGCGAGCAGGGTGGGTTTGGGCATGTCCGAGTTGACCGAGCTGGTGTTGATGATCGATGCCCCGGCAGACATATGTTTGATCGCCGCCTGACACAGGCGGAAGATTGCGGTGATGTTGACGTCGAAGGTCATCACCCATTCCTCGTCGGGGATTTCTTCAAAGGTCTCGTGGGTCATCTGGAACGCGGCGTTGTTGACCAGCACATCGATGCGGCCAAAGCGTTCGACGGTTTTGTCGACCAAGGCCTGGCACTGGGATTTCTGCGCGATATCGCCCGGCAGCAGAATGCACTGACGCCCGGCCTGTTCGACCCAGCGTGCGGTTTCCTTGGCGTCTTCGTGTTCATTCAGATAGGCGACTGCAACGTCGGCGCCTTCACGGGCGAAAGCAATCGCCACGGCGCGGCCGATGCCGCTGTCGGCGCCGGTGATCAGGGCGATCTTGCCGGCCAGTCGCCCGGAACCGACATAGCTTTGCTCGCCGCAATCGGGATAGGGCTCCATTTTGCGTTGCGAACCGGGAACGGTCTGGGCTTGTGCGGGGAAGGGTGGTTTTGGATAGTCGGTCATCGCGGGTCTCCGAGGTTTCAGGGCAGGTATGGGCGGTTGACCCGGTGCGTTTGCCGTGAGTTCGATCGGATGTGCACTGCATTTCTGACTTGGAAATTCAAAACCCAATGTGGGAGCGAGCCTGCTCGCGAATGCGGTGTATCAGTCGCCATCATTCATTGAATGACAGACCGCTTTCGCGAGCAGGCTCGCTCCCACAGGGTTTAGGGGGCTCAGGTGTTGCGCTGAGTCAGGGCGCGCTCCATGCGGGCGATACCTTCTTCGAGCAACGAACGCGGGCAGCCGAAGTTCAGGCGTACGAACTGCTGGTGTTGATCGCCGAAGTCCAGACCGGCGCTGAGGCCCACCTTGCCCTGCTCGAGGAAGAACTGCTGCGGGTTGTCCAGATCCAGCGCCGAACAATCCAGCCAGGCCAGATACGTGCCCTGCGGCACGTTGATGGTCACGCCCGGCAAGCGGCTGCGTACTGCTTCAACCAGCCAGTCGCGGTTGGCCTGCAGATAGGTTTTCAGCTCGGCCAGCCACGGCGCGCCCTCGCTGTAGGCGACGCGGGTGGCTTCCATGCCCAGCGGGTTGACGCTGTCGACCATGCCGCAGCGGGCGTGGTTGACGCGCTCACGCAGGGCCGCATCTTGAATGATCATGAACGAGGTTTTCAGGCCGGCGATGTTGTAGGCCTTGCTCGCCGACATCAGGGTGATCGTGCGCTTGGCAATCTCCGGGCTCAGGGAGGCGGTCGGAATGTGCACGCGACCGTCGTAGCACAGCTCGGCGTGGATTTCGTCGGAGATGATCCACGCGTCCTGCGCCGCACAGATATCCGCCACCGCTTGCAGCTCTTCACGGCCAAAAACCTTGCCGATCGGGTTATGCGGGTTGCTCAACAGCAGCGCGCCGCCACCGTTCAGCGATTCACGCAGCACGTCCAACGGCGTCAGGTAAGTGCCGTCAGCCTGCGCAATGAACTCCAGCTCGACCTTGTTCAAACCCCAGTGGCCCGGCGCGTGGCGCAGTGGCGGATAGTTCGGCACTTGCACCACGACGTTCTGTTGCGGCTGCACCAGCGCTTTCAAAGCCATGTTGAAACCGGACTCGACGCCTGGCAGAAAGATCAGCTCTTGCGGTTTGACCTTCCAGGCGAACTTGTTCCACAGGTCGGCGACGATGGCTTCACGCAGGTTGTCCTGCGCCACGCTGTAGCCCACCAGTGGATGCAGCAGGCGTTGTTGCAGCGCCTCGATGATCACCGGTGGCGCGGCGAAATCCATATCAGCGACCCACATCGGCAACACATCGGCCGGGTAGCGGCTCCACTTGGTGCTGCCGGTGTTGTGGCGGTCGAATAGCTGATCAAAATCGAAAGTCATGCGCGGTCTCGTGAAGGCGGGATTGGTCCTGCGGGCATGATAAGCCCATGGCCGTGCAGGAGCACACAAAACCTGTGGGAGCGAGCCTGCTCGCGAAAGCGGTCTGTCAGTCAATAGTTGTCTCAACTGACAGGGCCTCTTCGCGAGCAGGCTCGCTCCCACAGGTTTTCCAGTGCATGACCGATTGTCGCCGACGGTCGGTTTTCACACAGATCGTGTGGTCATTGTCTACAGTGAAAAGGTCGGCATTCGTTTGCCGCAACCGTGATTGTCCAGATAAAACCCGGCTCAAGTACCGGGTTCCACCTGATCAGGAGTGCACGATGGATCTCAGCCGTCGTCAGTTCTTCAAGGTCGCCGGTATCGGCCTTGCAGGCTCGAGCCTGGGCGCGTTGGGCATGGCCCCGACGCAAGCCTTCGCCGAGCAGGTGCGCCACTTCAAGCTTGCCCACACCCATGAAACCCGCAACACCTGCCCGTATTGCTCGGTCGGCTGCGGTTTGATCATGTACAGCCAGGGCGATACCGCGAAGAACGTAGCGCAAAGCATCATTCACATCGAGGGCGACGCCGACCACCCGGTCAATCGCGGCACCCTTTGCCCGAAAGGCGCAGGCCTTCTCGACTTCATTCACAGCCCCGGCCGTTTGCTCTACCCGCAAACCCGCAAACCGGGCAGCAGTGAATGGACGCGGATCAGTTGGGACGAAGCGCTCGACCGCATCGCCGACCTGATGAAGACCGATCGCGACGCCAACTTCATTGAGAAAAATGCCAACGGGCAAACGGTGAATCGCTGGCTGACCACCGGGTTCCTCGCCGCGTCGGCAGCGTCCAACGAAGCCGGTTACATCACCCAGAAGGTGATTCGCAGTCTCGGCATGCTGGGGTTCGATAACCAGGCGCGTGTCTGACACGGCCCGACGGTGGCAAGTCTTGCCCCGACGTACGGCCGTGGTGCCATGACCAATACCTGGACCGATATCGCCAACGCGAATCTGATCCTGGTGATGGGTGGCAACGCCGCAGAAGCGCATCCGTGCGGCTTCAAATGGGTGACCGAGGCCAAGGCGCACAACGCTGCGCGGCTGATCGTGGTTGATCCGCGTTTTACCCGGACCGCGTCCGTGGCCGACTACTACGCGCCGATCCGCACCGGCACCGACATCGCCTTCATGGGCGGGCTGATCAATTACCTGCTGACCGAGGACAAGATCCAGCACGAATACGTGCGCAACTACACCGACGTGTCGTTCATCGTCAAAGCAGGCTATGGCTTCGAAGACGGCATCTTCAGCGGTTACGACGTCGCCAAACGCAGCTACACCGACAAATCCGGCTGGGGTTACGAGTTGGGCGAGGACGGCTTCGTCAGAGTCGACCCGACCCTGCAAGACCCGCGCTGCGTCTATCAATTGATGAAGCAGCATTACAGCCGCTACAACATCGACCTCGCCAGCCAGATCTGTGGCATGCCGGTCGACGCCATGCAGAAAATCTGGGAAGAAATAGCCACGTGCTCGATCCCGGGCAAGACCATGACGATTCTCTACGCCCTTGGCTGGACGCAGCACTCGATCGGCGCGCAGATCATTCGCAGCGCGGCGATGGTGCAACTGCTGCTGGGCAACGTTGGCATGCCCGGTGGCGGCGTGAATGCCTTGCGCGGTCACTCGAATATTCAGGGCCTGACCGACCTTGGCTTGCTCTCCAATGCACTGCCGGGCTATCTGACCTTGGGCCAGGACAGCGAGCAGGACTACAACGCCTTCATCCACAAACGCACGCAAGTCCCGTTGCGTCCGGGGCAACTGTCCTACTGGCAGAACTACAGCAAATTCCACGTCAGCCTGATGAAGTCGTGGTACGGCGCCAACGCTACCGTCGAGAACAATTGGTGCTACGACCATTTGCCGAAACTCGATATCCCCAACTACGACGTCCTGAAGATTTTCGACCTGATGAGCCAGGGCAAGGTCAACGGCTACTTCTGCCAAGGCTTCAACCCGATCGCTGCGCTGCCGGACAAGAACCGCGTAATGGGCGCACTGGCCAAGCTGAAATGGCTGGTGGTGATGGATCCGCTGGCCACCGAAACCTCGGAGTTCTGGCACAACGTCGGGCCGTACAACGATGTGAAAACCGACGAAATCCAGACCGAAGTCATTCGCCTGCCGACCACGTGTTTTGCCGAAGAGGACGGCTCACTGGTCAACAGCAGCCGCTGGCTGCAGTGGCACTGGAAAGGCGCCGACGGCCCGGGCGAAGCGCAAACCGACATTCGCATCATGAGCGAATTGTTCCTGCGCCTGCGCAAGCGCTATCAGGCCGAGGGCGGCAAATTCCCCGATCCGCTGTTGAAACTGACGTGGCCGTACAAAATCGCCGACGAGCCTTCGCCGGAGGAGTTGGCCAAGGAAATCAACGGCAGCGCTGTCGCTGATTTCACGGACGCCACCGGCGTTGCGGTAAAAGCCGGCTCGCAACTGGCCGGTTTTGGCTTGCTCAAGGATGACGGCAGCACTGCGTCCGGCTGCTGGATCTTCGCCGGCAGCTGGACCGAGGCCGGTAACCAGATGGCGCGGCGCGACAACAGCGACCCGTTCGGCATGCATCAGCATCTCGGCTGGGCGTGGGCCTGGCCGGCCAATCGGCGGATTCTCTATAACCGCGCTTCGGCAGATGTCTCGGGCAAACCGTGGGACCCGAAAAAACGCTTGGTGTGGTGGAACGGCAAAGCCTGGGGCGGCACCGATGTGCCGGACTACAAGGCCGATGTGCCGCCGGAAGCCGGGATGAACCCGTTCATCATGAACCCCGAAGGCGTCGCGCGGTTCTTCGCCGTCGACAAGATGAACGAAGGGCCATTCCCCGAGCACTACGAGCCGTTCGAAACGCCGATCGGCATCAACCCACTGCACCCGCAAAACAAGAAAGCCACCAGCAACCCGGCGGCGCGGATCTTCGATTCGGTCTGGGAAACCCTCGGCGAGGCCAAGGATTTCCCGTACGCCGGCACCAGTTACCGACTCACCGAGCATTTCCACTTCTGGAGCAAACACTGCAAGTTGAACGCAATTGCCCAACCCGAGCAGTTTGTGGAAATCGGTGAAGTGCTGGCAAAAGAGAAGGGCATCGCTGCCGGTGATCGCGTACGGGTCAGTTGCAAACGCGGCTTTATCGAAGCGGTGGCGGTGGTGACGAAAAGGATCCGGCCGCTGCAGGTCAACGGCCAGGTCGTGCATCAGATCGGCATCCCTCTGCATTGGGGCTTCACCGGCCTGACGCGTCACGGTTACCTGACCAACACCTTGGTGCCGTTCCTCGGCGATGGCAATACACAGACCCCGGAATCCAAGTCATTCCTGGTCAACGTGGAGAAGCTCTAATGGAGAATCTTTAAATGGCCAGCCAAGACATCATTGCCCGCTCGGCCACCACCACGGTGCCGCCATCGGTGAGGAATCAGGAGGCGGTGGCCAAACTGATCGACACCACCAAATGCATCGGCTGCAAGGCCTGCCAGGTCGCCTGCTCGGAATGGAACGAGCTGCGCGATGAGGTCGGCCACAACCACGGCACCTACGACAACCCGCAGGACCTGAGCGCCGAAACCTGGACGTTGATGCGTTTCACCGAGCACGAAACCGACGCCGGCAACCTCGAGTGGCTGATCCGCAAGGACGGCTGCATGCACTGCGCCGAGCCCGGTTGTCTGGCGGCGTGCCCAAGCCCCGGCGCGATCATCAAGCACGCCAACGGCATCGTCGATTTCGATCAGGATCACTGCATCGGTTGCGGTTACTGCATCACCGGTTGCCCGTTCAACATTCCGCGCATTTCGCAGAAGGATCACAAGGCCTACAAATGCACCTTGTGCTCGGATCGCGTAGCGGTAGGGCTGGAACCGGCCTGCGTGAAAACCTGCCCGACCGGCGCCATCGTCTTCGGCACCAAGGAAGACATGAAGGAACACGCTGCCGAACGCATCGTCGACCTGAAAAGCCGTGGCTTTGAAAACGCCGGTCTCTACGACCCGGCAGGCGTTGGCGGTACGCACGTGATGTACGTGCTGCACCACGCCGATACGCCGACGATCTACGCCAACCTGCCGCAGGATCCGGCGATCAGTCCGTTGGTGGGCTTGTGGAAAGGCATCAGCAAACCCTTGGGCCTGCTGGCCATGGGCGCGGCGGTGCTGGCCGGGTTCTTCCATTACGTGCGCATCGGCCCGAACCGGGTTGAAGAGGATGAGCATCCGGCGCCACCCGACACCTCGGTGCACGTCGTCGATCCGGCGGTGCACACCTTCGATCCACGCGGGGAGGACCGGCCATGAGCAACAAGACGATCCTGCGTTACACCGCCAACCAGCGCACCAATCACTGGCTGGTGGCGATCCTGTTTTTCATGGCCGGGCTGTCCGGGCTGGCGTTGTTTCATCCGTCGCTGTTCTGGCTGAGCAACCTGTTCGGCGGCGGGCCGTGGACGCGGATTCTGCATCCATACATGGGAATAGCGATGTTCGTGTTTTTCCTCGGTCTGGTGCTGAGTTTCTGGCGCGCCAACTTCTTCATCAGCAACGACGGCAAGTGGATGCGCCGCATTGACCGGGTGCTGGTCAATGACGAGGAAAGCGTGCCGCCAGTCGGCAAATACAACGCCGGGCAGAAGCTGCTGTTCTGGACTTTACTGCTGTGCATGCTCGGTTTGCTGTTCACCGGGCTGGTGATCTGGCGCGCCTGGTTCAGTGCGTATTTCGGCATTACGGTGATTCGCTGGGCGATGCTCCTGCATGCGCTGGCCGGGTTCATTCTGGTGCTGAGCATCATCATTCACATCTACGCTGGGCTGTGGATCAAGGGTTCGGTGGACGCGATGATGCATGGCTGGGTCAGCCGCGCCTGGGCGAAGAAACACCATGAACTCTGGTATCGCGACGTCACCCGCGATGAACGCCAACCGGACGTGCCGGAGCGACCGATCACCAAAAAGGGCTGACTTTTGCCAACCATTCTGGAACCTGGGGAAATCGAAGCGGCGGCGAGTTCGCCGCCGTTTCTGCATCTGCCGCCGCCTAACCTGTTTGCGCTGCGGGCCGCTCGACTGGAACAACTGGCCGAGGGGCATGCGCTGGCTGAGTACCTGCGGCTGATTGCCGGGTTGTGCCGGGTGCAGCAGCAGGTGTTTGATGACCCGCCGCTGACGGCACCGTTTGATCAGCAACGGATCGAGGCTTGTCAGCAGCATGGTTTGCCGCCGTTTGCGGCTGACACTTTGGTACGTGAGGAGGGCTGGCAGGCATACCTTGAGGCTTTGCTGCAGCGTTATGAACCGGGTGAGCAACCTGCCGTTATTGAGGCGGTGACGACGTTGCGGGTCGCCAGTCCCGGACAGTTACGTGCATGGGCCGTGGCGTTGGTCAGCGGTCAATATTCGATGGTGCCGGCGCAATTGGTGCCGTTTCTTGGCGCAGCGCTGCAAGTGGCGTGGAGTCACTGGTTACTCAGCGCACCGAACCTGCAACTCAAACCGGGTGACAGCCTCAGCCAATGCCCGGCCTGTGGTTCACCGGCGATGGCCGGGGTCATCCGCCATCGCGGCAAGCACAACGGCTTGCGTTATCTGGTGTGTTCGCTGTGTGCCTGTGAATGGCATGTGGTGCGGGTCAAGTGCGTGTATTGCGAGTCGAGCAAGGGTCTGGATTATCTGAGCCTTGAAGACGATCGCCATGCTGCCAATCAGGCGCCGTTAAGGGCGGAAGTCTGTCCGGGCTGTAACAGTTATCTGAAACTGGTGTATCTGGAAAACGATGCTGATGCCGAGGCGTTGTCAGCGGACCTGGGCAGTTTGTTGCTGGACATGCGTCTGGCGCAGGACGGTTATCAGCGTCTGGCGCCGAACTTGTTGCTAGCACCCGGAGACGAGTGAACGAAGGGTCTACACTCTTGTTTTTCACTGCGGGGCCGCAGTGATCTGTTTCCAGGAGTGGCTGATGTCCCTGCGGTTACCTTCTATTGATGGTGTGTTGCGTCACCCGGCGTGTGCGCCGTTACTTGAGCGTCATGGGCGTGAATCGCTGCTGGCAAGTTTGCGTCAGTTGCTCGATGAGTTGCGCCCGAGCGTGTTGAACGGGCAATTGTCAGCCGTTGAAATCAGCCCCGAAGTGCTCGCTGGCCGCGTCGGTGAACGCCTGGCCCAGCAACAACGCAGCCATGTGCGCAGGGTGTTCAACCTCACCGGCACGGTGCTGCACACCAACCTCGGTCGCGCCTTGTTGCCGGACGAAGCCATCGACGCCGTGCAAATGGCCGCGCGTTACCCGCTCAATCTGGAATTCGATCTGGCCAGTGGCAAACGCGGCGATCGCGATGACCTCATCGAAGGCCTGATCCGCGAGCTGACCGGCGCCGAAGCCGTCACCGTGGTCAACAACAATGCCGCCGCCGTTCTGCTGACGCTCAACAGCCTTGGCGCGCGCAAGGAAGGCATCATTTCCCGTGGCGAGCTGATCGAAATCGGCGGCGCCTTCCGCATTCCCGACATCATGGCCCGCGCCGGCGTGCGTCTGCACGAAGTGGGTACGACCAATCGCACCCATGCCCGCGACTATGAAGCGGCGATCAGCCCACGCAGCGGTTTGATCATGCGCGTGCATGCGAGCAACTACTGCATCGAGGGTTTTACCGCGCGGGTGCCGACTGCGGAACTGGCGGAGTTGGCCCATCGACATGGTCTGCCGTTGCTGGAAGATCTGGGCAGCGGCAGTCTTTTGGACTTGACCCGTTGGGGTTTGCCGGCAGAGCCGACGGTGCGGCAAGCGCTGCTGGATGGCGCGGACATCGTCACGTTCAGCGGCGACAAATTGCTCGGCGGCCCGCAGGCCGGGTTGATCGTCGGGCGCAAAGAGCTGATCGCGAAGATCAAGAAAAACCCGCTGAAACGCGCGCTGCGGGTGGACAAGTTGACCCTCGCCGCGCTGGAGGCGGTGCTGGGTTTATATCGCGATCCGGATCGACTGGCTGAACGTTTGCCGAGTCTGCGTCTGTTGACTCGCCCGCAAGCTGACATCTTCGCCCAGGCTATGCGCTTGCAGCCCTTGATGGTTGAACGGTTGAGCGAGATCTGGCAGGTCAGAGCAGTCGAGGCCTTGGGCATGATCGGCAGCGGCAGCCAACCGGTGGCGCGCTTGCCAAGTGCGGCGCTGTGCTGCCGCCCGCAAGTCTCCAAGCGCTTGCGCGGGCGTTGCCTGCTGAATCTGGAAGCGGCGTTGCGCGCATTGCCGATCCCGGTGCTCGGACGCATTGACGACGATGCGCTGTGGCTGGATCTGCGTCAGCTCGACGATGAACCGGCGTGGCTCGGGCAATTGCCGCACCTGCAGGTCGAGCCGTGATTGTCGGCACGGCGGGGCACATCGACCACGGCAAGACGTCGCTGCTGCAGGCCCTGACCGGGCAAACCGGCGACCGCCGCCCGCAGGAACGCGAACGCGGCATGACCATCGACCTTGGCTATCTCTATGCCGAACTGCAACCGGGCGCGGGGCTGACCGGGTTTATCGATGTGCCCGGTCACGAGAAATTCACCCACAACATGCTGGCCGGCGCCCAGGGCATTGATCTGGTGTTGCTGGTGGTCGCGGCGGACGACGGCGTGATGCCGCAGACCCGTGAACATCTGGCGATTGTCGAACTGCTCGGCATTCCCCGCGCCTTGGTGGCGATCACCAAATGCGATCGCGTCGAGGCGGGCAGGGTGGAAGAGGTTCAGCGGCAGGTGCTGGATCTGCTTGCTCCCGGACCGTTTGCCGAGGCGCCGATCCTGACCGTATCGAGCCTGAGCGGGCAGGGCATTGATGGGTTACGCGAGGTGTTGCTGCAGACGCAAAGTGAAGTGCATGAACGCAGTCGCGAAGGTGGTTTTCGCCTGGCCATCGACCGCGCGTTCAGCGTTGCCGGTGCGGGCATTGTGGTTACCGGGACGGCGTTGTCGGGCGCGGTGGCCATCGGCGACAAACTCACCCTCGGGCCCTCCGGCAAACCGGTACGAGTGCGCGGTCTGCACGCGCAAAATCAACCCGCCGAACAGGCTTTCGCCGGGCAGCGAGTGGCTTTGAATATCAGCGGCGAACGCCTCGAACTGGCGCAGATCCATCGCGGCCAGTGGCTGTTGAGCGAGTGGCTGCACGCGCCGACGCAACGGGTCGACATCGACTTTCATCTATTGCCCGGCGAACGCACTTTCGAACACTTTCACCCGGTGCACGTGCACCTCGGCACGCAGGATGTCATCGCCCGGGTGGCCTTGCTCGAAGGCTCACGGTTGAATCCCGGCGAGCGCATGTTCGCGCAACTGTTGATCAATACGCCGGTGCACGCGGTGAAGGGCGATCGACTGATTCTGCGTGACCAGAGTGCACAGCGCAGCTTGGGCGGTGGCCAGGTACTCGATCCGTTCGCCCCGGCGCGACAACGCCGCAGCCCTGAACGTCTGACACAACTGCGCACCTTGGCTTCTGGCGACGAACTTGAACACGTCTTGCCCGTGCTGCTCAACTACAGCGCCGGCGGCCTCGATCCGCAGCGGCTGGAACGCCAGTTCAATCGCCCGCGCGCGTCCTGGTCGTTAGCGGAAAACGTGCGCCTGATCGACACCCGCCAAGGCCCGGTGCTGTTCAACATGCAACGCTGGTCGCAACTGAAGTTCACCTTGCTGGAACAACTCGCGCAGTTTCATGAGCAGGAGCCCGATCAAATGGGCCCGGATCGTGATCGGCTGCGCCGCTTCAGTGGTCTGGCGCTGGAGCGTGCGACGTTTGTCAGTCTGCTGGATGAACTGCTCACCGCCGGTTCGATCCAGGCGAGCGGGCCGTGGCTGCATCGGCCCGATCATCAGGTACGCCTGAATGCCGAGGACGAAGCCCTCTGGCAGCAACTGCAACCGCTTTTCGAAAACGCCGAATTCGACCCGCCGTGGGTGCGCGACATCGCGAAAGTGCTCGGTCAGGACGACGCCGTCGTACGCCTGCTGCTACGCAAGCTGGCGCGACTCGGTCTGATGCATCAAGTGGTGCGCGACCTGTTCTTGAGTGACGTGCAACTGCGCCGAATGGCCGACGTGTTGTTAAAACTGGCCAAGGAAAATCCGCAGATCCAGGTGAAAACCTTCCGCGATGCGCTAGGCTTGGGACGCAAACGCTGTATTCAGTATCTGGAGTATTTCGACCGCGTCGGCCTGACCCGACGCATCGGCGAATCCCGCCAGATCCGCCCCGACAACGCGCTGGCCCACGCCGACGCCCAATGAGTTAAAGGAAGGCAATCGCGCCCGGTGGCGCGGCCGGGCTTCAAACCCGGTTGGGGACGGCATCCGTTCCCGGGCAGGTTCGACTCCGGCTGCCTTCCGCCAGTTTCCAAAAAGCCAAAGAACGGCTGCCGTAGATTCATCGTTCCCACGCTCCGCGTGGGAATGCAGCCCGGGACGCTCTGCGTCCCATCCAGAGCCGAACGCGGAGCGTCCGTTGAGGCATTCCTTTGCGGCGCGTGGGAACGATCATTGAGGCCCGCTACTGCGGCAACTCCAGATTATCCATCACCCGATTCACCGCCAGCTCGCCGAGCATGATCAATTGCGCGATGCCCAACAGCGTCCTGCGCTGCGACGCGGGTATGAGATGAGCGAAGTCATGGGCGATGGTTCTGGCGGAGGCGAGTGTTTCGCTGGCATCGGCCAGCAGTTCCTCGTTTTTGAAGTCCGCAGTGACCGCGTACATCCGGCGGGTTTTGCGTGGTGGCGGGGTGGAGCCGGGTGGACAGAGGTAGTGATCGAGCGCGCGTTCGGCGGCGTCGTTGAGCTTTTTTGAATCGAGAGATTCGTAGGGCGAGGCGAGATCGGTTTCGGGAGGGTTTGGCGTTGGTTTGATCATGGTAAAGCTCCTTGAGAAATGGAGCCGTCAACCTTCGCTGCTAAACGAAGAGGGTGACGGCTTGCGCGGGTTAGCAGACCAGGCTCAAGGATCCCGGCGCACCGAAGTGCCCCACGCAAAGCCGCCATAACGTAATGGCGATACCTGAAGGTGTCTTTTAAACGCCGGAGTTTAAAAGGCGATTTGCGCTGACTTCACTGGCCCTTTCGTGAGCAAGCTCACTCCCACATTTGCAATGCGTTTCCCTGTGGGAGCGAGCTTGCTCGCAAAAGGGGCATCCCGGTCAGCAGAAAAATCTCGGTCAAGCCTCGCTGTTTAAATCACTGGTTAAATAAATCTGTCCCCTTTTCTCGTCCCCTTTTCTCCTTTTCTGAAGAAATCACTTTCGTAGAGTAAAACCATCTAGGTAAATGCGGTCTGAGCCTTGAGTTACAACCTCAATTTTAGTTATCCCTTCGCCTTCAAAAACCATCTGAAATGCTTTTGGAGGGACGCTAGTCTCAAATGGTTTTTCACTCAACTTAATCTCATTTTTGTAAAAAATTGCTTTGGCCGCGTTTGATGGCGAGACATCCGCATACCAAAATTCAACTTTTGTATAGGTTGCTTTCAGATTAAGGGCAGTAGTGCTTTGTGTACCATCAATTGATAGGACTTTTCCTTCTATTTTTCCTGGATATGGCGCAGCCATCGGAATGATTGATACAGTTGCTTGACCTTGAAGATTAGTGATTATCATGCTGCCTATATCGTGTGAGTCGCCCGGTGAAAGTGCAATAGACGGTTGTGCGTCAAAGTTTTCTCCGGAGGGATCCGTTATTACAGTTAGGGTACGCACATTCGAATACAACGGATTACTCGGATAACAAGCCTCGGCGTACAACCGCCGCGCGCCGAGTGGCACGGTAATCGGACACTCCCAGAGACCTGTCGTCAGGCCGGCGGTCGCAGTTCCCCTTGTGGCTGAACCGGAACCGGTGCCGTCACGGATATTGATCTTCTGACCCAGGCTCGCTGTGCCTTTAAGTATCAAATCGGTGCTGAAGGTCGTTTCACCGTCAGGCACTTCCACCCCATTGTCATCCAGCACATTGTCCAGCGTCGGCACTACCAGCGGGACTACAACCACATCGCGGGTATTCGATAGTGTGCCGTCCTTGCGTCGGGCGCTCAGTTTGTAGGTATTCTCGGCAACCAGTCCGGTCAGTTGGAAAGTCCATTCTCCCTCTGGATCTACTTGAATTTCAGTATTCGGCATCAGCGCGCCGTTATTGGCCAGATCGATTTTTGTGTAGGGCGTCGCTGTTCCACTCAGCGTGACGGCTGTTTCTACGGTAGGGCTGCCGTGAGGAATGTCATCCCCGCTGGGTGAGCCTTTGACCGAGGTAATGGTCGGTGTTACCTCTACGATGTTTTTGACCGTATAAGTCCTCACCGGAAAACTCAGCGCCAGGTTTACATCCGTGCTGCGATCCGGCGTGGCATTGAAGGTCACCCTCAGTTCGCTGAGATGTTTGAGTGCCTGCATGTCCACCAGCGGCAACCTGGTATCTGCATAGCCTTGAGTTATCCATGTCGCGCTCACTGCATTGGCAGGGCCTGTCCATATCTCATGCGTGTATTCCGTGTCGTCTTTTTTGATGCCAGCGACGGCCTTCCAGACGCGTTGGCCTGCGGCAATGTGCGGCCAGAAACCGCCACGAAGAGTGGCCGCAGCAGTGAGCGTCGACACATCCAGTTCAGTCCCGTCACCACCGTCGGCCGCCTGAATGATTTTCGGCGAATGCGAAAGATCCACACGCAGTTGCGACACCGCCAGCGTCCGGGGCCGCGAGTCTTTCGGATCCTGGGTGCCGCGGGTTACGGTGTAATCCAGCGTAATGGACTTGTCGAGGTTGAACGCGATCACCGAAACGGCTATCGGAATGTCTTGCGGGCCGAGGGTGGTGACCGGCCATGGATCCGTGGTATCCGAGCCGGCAGGCAGCGTTCCGGGTGCGCCGATCCAGCGGACGACAATCTTGTCGCCGATCAGCATGCCGTCATAGTCGACCACCGCGGTCAGTGCGCTCTGGGCATCCAGCGGGTCGAGGCTGGTGTCGTTCGGTGCTTGCTTGATCTTCGGCTCTTTCAGATCCAGCGCCACGCCGACACTGAACTCCAACGGCTCGGCATAACTCGTCCCACCGGCCGCACGCTTGATTTCGTACCGGGCGATCACCGTCCCGCCTTCATTGCCCTTGATCATCGCGGCCGGGATGGTGAACGGTACTTCCTTGCCTGCGGTGAATTCGTTCAGCTTGATCGAATCGGGGTATTCACCGGTGATCGAGCCGATCCAGAACATGAAGACTTCATCGCCTTTGACCGTTTCGGTGTACGGCACCGTGAGGGTTGTGCCGGCGGTGTCGGCTGGCAGAACCCCGTCGACCACACCGGCCACCACCGGTTCAGGTAGTTCCAGGCGTGGTTCGCCGACTTGCAGGATGTCGGTGTGGATCGACTCGCGAATGGCGCGGGTAGCCTCGAACGGGTTCAGTGTGGCGAGCACTGCGTCGGCGATCAGTTGCTGATAATAGAACTCGGCCGTGCCACCGTTGACCGGGGCCAAGTGTTTGCCGTCGATGCTGTACGCCAGCGGTGCCTCCGCGATGATGTCGTTGCGTGTGATGAGGCGCGCCGGCAGAACAGGCAGGTACGGCTTCAGGCCGGGGGTGGTGCCCAGCATGATTGGCTGGAGAACCTGGCCTTCGGCAAAGGATTTGTCGAAGGGGATCTCGAGACGCACCTGGGCCAGCGTCGGGTCCAGCGCCCCGGAGTCCTCGTCCAGCATGATCGGCGCGGCCAGTCGCTGGACTTCGCCGATGGCGCGGATGAATTGGCTTTTCGATTTCAGATCGGCGGTGCCGTCGGCTTTTTTCAGACGGTATGACAAAGTGATCTGCGACTTGGCCAACTGTCGCAGCACGGCGTTGGGGGCCTTGATTTCAATAATGCTCGGCACGCTGGTCAACGCCGCGCCTTCTACTTCCAGATCAATCGGCGCACCTTCGACCGGCGTGCCCTTGATCTTGATGAACGGGATGTCACCGATTTTGAAGTTGGTCGTGTCTGTGGCGATAATTTGCACGGTGCCGTCGGCGTCACCCAGTTGGTCGACATCCAGCACGTTGTTCAGCGTTTCCTTGAGCAACGGCGCGATCAGCCGGGTCGCATCAACGGCCACTACCACACGCTGTTCGGGGCTCCAGTCCTCGGAACGGTTGAAGACCTTGTCGTACACCTCGAACACCACGGCTACGCCGGGAAACTCTGCATCACCGGCGTCGGTGATGAAGTCTTTTTCGATTTTCACGATGATCGGCGTCTTGCCTTCGGCCTGTTCCTGAGTCAGCGGTTCACTGAGCACGAAGATCCCGCCCCAACTCACGCGACAAATATCGCCGGCTGCGGCGTAGGGATAGGGGGGTGTGCCGTCGGCCTTGCCAATGCTGATCTTCACGCCTTTTTCCGCAATCTCCTTGTCGATGCCACCGTCAAGAATGTCTTGGGGAATGATCATGATCAGCTTGGAATGCCCGCCGTCACCGTTTTCGTCATGGCCGCCCGGGCGCGTCAGCTTGACCAGCACCTGCATGACTTCAGACGGTTGGTCCGTGCCGCCCAACGGCTTGACGACATAGGACACCGCGAACTGACCATCGACCATGTGCCGGGAAGGCACGAACATGCGCAATTGCGTGCCGACCTCATCCTTGAGGACGGTCTTGCCCCCCGCGTCCAGCCCGGTGCCCCAAAAGATCGTCAACCTGTCGCCACTCGCCATATTCCCCCACGGCCCCGCCTGGCACTGCAGGCCATGCAGGGGAAAGTTGCCCAGCGCCGCGGCGATGTTGATGCCCCAGATATCGGGATCCTTCGACACCGGGTCCTTGCTGCGACCCGGGATGCCGAGTTCCGCGAGTAGCAGGGGTTTGTTGGGGCTGGCCATGGCAACGACTCCGGGCGGGAAAGTGACGGAGTGATTGAACGGCTAAAAGCGAGATTGCGCACCTGTCAGATCTGACAGGTGCGGGCTGAAATCCGACGGGTGGTAATGTTGGGAGAGGTCGAGTCGACGCTGAAAAAGCCTTAGAGATTGCGCTGCGCTTCCATCCGATCATGCAGAACCCTGATGATCGCGATTCCGTACGTGGTTATTCGGAAGTAAATCATGTGGCGTTCCACGCCACAGCGGCGATAACCGGGGCGGATTGCGTCACAGGCCGGTGCGGTTTTTGGGCGCTCGGCTAATTGCTCGAAGGCTGCGGTAATGATGTCGATGTAGCGATTGGCCTGATCCAGGCCCCATTGTTGAGCCGTATAACTCCAGATCGCCTCAAGGTCACCCTCGGCGGCGGGGGTAAGACGATATTCAGCCATGCGCGCTCAACATTCTCTTCTTGAATGCCTCGGGATCGAAGGGGCGAGGTTTTCCACTGGACTCACCTTCCCGAAGTGCCGCGCGGATGGTTTCCAGCTCGGCGTTTCGTTCCTGCTCACGACGGATCAGATCACGGATGTATTCGCTGTCGTTGGTGTAATGACCGGCTTCGATCTGGGCTTTGATCCAGTGGTCTTGCTGGTCAGTCACGGTGATGGTTTTTCGTACGGTTGCCATGAGTGGCCTCCAGCGGATGGTCGAATGCGCGCAAATTATCACACTATTGGTGCGCTAACGAGCATTGAGCCCGTTGAACAAACGATAGTCCCCGACACGTTAAAAGCAAAAGATTGCAGACTTCGGCAGCTCTTGCAGGGATGGGTGAGCTGCCGAAAGCTGCGATCTTTTGATCTTGCGGTTATCAGACGCGCAAACGAATCTGCCGCCCCAACACATCCATCACATCACAACCATCACGCAGCAACATCGCCGCCGCGTGCGCCAGTTGCTGTACGTCGGCGCCTTTGGCCGAGGAAATATCCAGGCTGGCGAGGCTTTCCATCATTTGCGTCACCGCGAGAAAGCGGCTGGCGGCGCTGCTGTGCAATACGTCTAGCGGCGCTTCAGTGGAAACGAGGAGGACCGGAATGCTGTCCTCGTTGTGCGTCATCGAAATGTGCGAGTTCATACGTTACCTCTGGCCTGCGCGGCTTGCTGACCGGCGATGGAGGCCACGATCAGAGCGCGGGCGTTGGCGAGCATTTGTTGGCTGGCCCAGCGCAGTAAGCTGCTGTGGTCCGGGCGAGCGACGCTAGGGGCTTGGTGAGCGAGGGCTTCGGCGCAGTTGAGGTAGACGGCCGCGTGTTCGAGGGCGTCGAGATGCGAGAGGTCGGGACGGACGCGGAAGGGGTGGTGAGCAACGTTTGTGGTTGGATTGGTCATCGGTGAAACTCCTTAGTCATCAAGAGCTGCCACCAGATCGCCGTCAAACGAATAGGTGGCAACTGTGCGCAGGTTGACGGACCGGTCTAAGGTACCCGGCGCACCCGAAAGTGCCCCGCACACAGTCACCATTTAGCTTTGTTTCGAGCACGCGAGCGCGCTAGCAAAGTTGGAGAACAATGCACACCTTAAAATCGCCGAGCCGTCAAACCCGATCACGAATGAGTCGTGACAGGCGCGAGGATAGGGAGTGAGAGCAGGTCAGTCAACCGCTGCAATCTTCCGGAATTTGCCGGGCTTTCTTGTAGGAGAAAAGCTACTCGCGATGACCATTGATGAGCGCCCAATGATGCTGAATATCGCGGAGCCTACGGCGACAAAAATGGTGAGGGGTCATCAATTGATGTTCCACCAGCCTGGGACGCAAACGCTGTATTCAGTCTCTGGAATATTTTGATAGCGCCGGCGAATCCCGCCGAAGCCCCGACAACGCGCTGGCCCACGTCGACGCACAATGAGTTAAAGGAAGGCAATCGCGCCCGGTGCCGCGGCCGGGCTTCAAACCCGGTCGGGCAGGGCATCCGTTCCCGGGCAGGTTCGACTCCGGCTGTCTTCCGCCAGTTTCCAGAAAGCCAAAGAACGGCTGCCGTTGATTGATCGTTCCCACGCTCCGCGTGGGAATGCAGCCCGGGACGCTCTGCGTCCCATCCAGAGCCGAACGCGGAGCGTCCGTTGAGGCATTCCTTTGCGGCGCGTGGGAACGATCATTGAGGCCCGCTACTGCGGCAATTCCAGATTATCCATCACCCGATTCACCGCCAGCTCGCCGAGCATGATCAATTGCGCGATGCCCAACAGCGTCCTGCGCTGCGACGCGGGTATGAGATGAGCGAAGTCATGGGCGATGGTTCTGGCGGAGGCGAGTGTTTCGCTGGCATCGGCCAGCAGTTCCTCGTTTTTGAAATCTGCAGTAACGGCGTACATCCGGCGGGTTTTGCGTGGTGGCGGGGTGGAGCCGGGTGGACAGAGGTAGTGATCGAGCGCGCGTTCGGCGGCGTCGTTGAGCTTTTTTGAATCGAGAGATTCGTAGGGGGAGGCGAGGTCGGTTTCGGGCGGGTTGGGTGTTGGTTTGATCATCGGTAAAGCCTCTAGAGTAGTGAAGCTGCCACCGTTCGCTGCTAACGAAGGAGGTGGCGGCTGTACGCGGGTTAGCAGACCAGGACTCTAGAACCCGGCGCACCGAAGTGCCCCACGCAAAGCCGCCATTACGGCAACAGACTTTGTGCGTCTAGAGTTAACCCGGGCTGCTAAACCCGATCACTGAAGTAATCAGCGACCGCACCACAATAGAACCCGCCCCCAAGGCGCACAAGCCGGCGGATTCTGGCGTAGCTGTAGGCAAAGGCGCAAGAATTTGTAGCCTTGAAGGCGTGTCTTGAGGTGTCTTTTAAACACTAAAGTTTAAAAGGCAAAAATCGGACGAAGATCTGCGGGGAACCGTGGGCTGTCCCTGATAACGCTTACTGGAAAAACGTAGTCTGGCCCCGTTTAGTCTTGGAGGTGTCTTTTAGACACTCCGGTTTAAAAGGCGAAAAGTCGAGCAAGGATCTTGAGATCCCTCAGGGTCTCGCCCCGGTTACTCCTGCTCAGACCTCAATCACCGAGAGCGTATTCATTAGACCATTGATGACGTAAACGCGGGTACCGTCCGGGCTGATGGCAATGTATTGCGGCTGGAAACCGGCCGGGATACTCGTCAGTACTTGATTGGTCGCCGTATCAATCACTGATACCTCGTTTATATTGTAGTTGCAGGCATAGGCGCGTGTACCGTTCGGACTGACGGCTATCCCGCGCAAAGGTGACCCTGTCCGGATGTTGATCAGGACTTGATCAGTCGCAGTATCAATCACATCGACCGTACCGTCAGCATCGCAGCTGACATAGGCGCGGGTATTGTCCGGGTTGAAGGCGATCCAGTACGGATAGCGCCCGACCGGAATATTCGTCTGGACTCGATTCGTCGCCGTATCAATCACCGAAACCGTACTGCTTACGTAGTTGGGCACATACGCGCGTGTACCGTCCGGGCTGACAGCAATCCCCCTTGGACCGCTTCCAACCGGGATGCTCGCCAAGACTCGATCCGTCGTCGTATCAATCACCGAAACCGTATTGCTACTGTAGTTGGACACATAAACGCGGGAACCGTCCGGACTGACAGCTAACCAGTACGGATGGTGCCCGACCGGAATGCGGGCGAGGACTTGATGCGTCGCCGTATCAATTACAGAAATTATGTCTAAACGTCCGTGGCAGACATAAGCGCGGCTTCCGTCCGGGTTGAAGGCGACCCCATTCGAAGAGTCCTCGGTAGGGATGTTCAAGGCTATATTCGTAGCCGTATCAATCATCGAGACCACCGCTGGGTAAATTTGGTTACAGACATAAGCACGTGTACCGTCCGGGCTGATGGCGATCCCGTTAGGACTCCCCTCGATCCTGACAGTACCAACCGGCCCCAGCTCCGTAACGGTTACGCTTGCATTGGCGTCCTGAGTACCATGGGTGGCGCTCAAACTGTAACCGCCGGGACTGCCAGTTCCTTTAACGCCACCGACGCTGAGCCTGCCGAAACCATCGGTGATGAAATCGCGCTCACCACTGCCACCATCGGCGTACGTGAAGCCTTCCGGCAGCACCAAGCTGAGCTTGCTCCCGGGCATGGGGCTTTCATCGCTGGAGACGAGGAGCAGTTCAATGTTTTTCAGCCGGCCAGACGGGGCGATGGTGTAAGGCGCGTTGGTGAAGCTCGGCACACCATACTGCACTGCGCTAACCGTATAGGTGCGTACCGGGAAATTCACTGCCGTGGCATCACTGGCGACTTTGTCGAAGTTCACTCTAAAGGTCACCGTCAATGCGCAGCCGTCCTTGAGGGCCCTTAGCCAATCCATGGGGGCCAGATAGGTTAATCCGTCCGTGTAGTGGTGCGGACTTCCGACCCAAACAATATGTTCGGCCGGTGTGCCATTCTCATGGGTACTGTCATAGCGTAACCAAACGTTTTGCCCCGAAAGCTGAAAAGGCCACGCTGTCACCCGAAGGTTTTCGGTGCCCGTCAGACTCCTGACATCCAGCTTGTCGCCGATGGCACCGTCGATTTCAGGGCGGGGTAAGTCCTTCTGTTGCAGTGATTGCACCGTCAGTCTTAATGTCAGCGACGACATTGGCTCACTGCTACCGCGGGTCACGGTGTAGCTCACCACTACTGGCTTGCCAAGGTTGAAGGCCACCACTGATTTCAGCAATGGGATATTCTGCTGCCCCACCGTCGTCACCGGCCACGGCTCGGTGGTATGCGTGCCGTCCGCGGGCGTGTTTTCGCCGCCAGCCCAGGTCACGGTAATCTTGTCTCCAGTCAGCATTCCCACATAATCCACGATGGCCGTGAGGCTGGTCTGGGCGTCCAAGGGATTCAGGGTGTCGTTGGATGCTTCCTTGATGTGGGGCGCTGCCAGATCCAGCGCCTTGATCGTATAAACCTTCACCGGCGCATCAATTGCCTCGGCTTCCTCCCGACTCAACGTCAGCGCGGCTTTGAAATGCAACTCCAGCCGACTGCCATCCGCCAGGTCCTTGATGGCGTTGTACGCCAGCGTATGTGTGTATTGACCGCTGTTGAACCAGTTTTGATTAACGTAGGAAGACGGCCACGGCCATACCACGTGATGGAAGGCATCGCCGTTATTCTTCGTACCTTTGAGGTTCAGTCCTACCCGATGATTGGCGGCTATAAATGCCCAGACGCCAGCGAGAATCGTTGCGCCCAACGTCACCTTCGATAGATCCAGCACCGTGCCCTCGGCTTGTTCAATGCTGATTTTGTCCAGCTCTGTCGCAGGCAGCGGCGTGACGCTGACGGTCAAAGGCAAAGATGGAGTTGTCTGGCCTGCGGTGACTTCGTAGCTGAGTGTGAAGGTTTTGGTTTCGTTGCCGATGTTGGCTGCGATGGCTGTGGCGGGAATCAGGAACTCGACGCTGCCGCTGGCAACGCCTTGTTTGGCGGGGATGTCCGGTGAGCCGGCGCCGGGCGTGCCCGCCATGGTCAGTTTGATGTTTTGTGTATCGTTCATCCCCGTGTAGGCCACGATGACCTTGGCTCCGGTCTGAGCGTCCAGAGGTGCCAGCGTCACACTCGCGCCCGAACCGTTGGCGATTGGCATCTGCGGCAAAGGCAATGGATTTTCCAGCGCCACCCCGACACTGAACTCCAGCGTATCCGAATAACTCGTCCCACCCGCTGCGCGTTTGAGTTCGTACGAGGCCTTTACTGTTCCGCCCTCATTACCCTTGATCAACTCGGCCTTGATGGTGAACGGCACAGGCTGGCCGGCGGTGATGGCACTCAGTTTGACCCAGTCGTTGCTTACACCAGTGATCGAGCCTTCCCAGAAACGGGTGACGATGTCGTCCTTGAACGTCTTGAGGTAGTTGACGGTCAGCGTGGTGCTGCTGGTATCGGCTGGCAGGGCGCCGTTGACCACGCCGTCAACTGTCGGCTCAGGCAATTCCTTGCGTGGTTCGCCGATCTGCAGGATGTCGGCGTGGATCGATTCGCGGATGGCGTGGGTCTGGTTGAGTTTGCTCATGGTGGCGAGCACCGAGTCATCGATCAGCAACTGGTAATACAGCTCCAGTTTGCCGCCAATGATCGGTGTCAGGTGCTGCTTGTCGACGATGATTTGCAGCGGCAGTTGGGCGTCCATATCGCCTTGGGTAATCGGCCGCAGGTTCAGGTTCGGCAGGTAGGTGCTCAGGTCGGGGCGAGTGCCGAGCCAGAACAGCTTGATCGCTTGGCCGACGTCGAAGGCGGGGTCGAAGGCGATTTCGATGGTGACCTGTTTCAGGTCCGGATCCAGCGGATCGATGGCGCCTTGTTTGGCCTCCAGTGCCACGGGAGCGGCGAGTCGATGAATCTCGCCAATGGCGCTGATGAACTGGGTTTTGGCATTCCGTTGTGCGCTGCCGTCGGCCTTTTCCAGGCGATAAGAGAGGGCGATCTGAGCCTGAGCCAGTTGGCGCAGCACGGCGTTGGACACAGTGATCTCGGGAACGCTGGGCACGCCGATCAAGACCTTTCCCGGTAATTCAATGTCGATCGGCGGACCTTCTTTCGGCGTGCCTTTGATTCGGACAAAAATGGTGTCACCGACCTCGAAGTCAATCGGTCGAGGGGGGATTGGAGGGGGGGAAGGGTTTACGGCCACAACTTGCACCGTACCGTCGGCGTCGCCCAGTTTGTCGACGTCCAGCACGTTGTTCAGTGCCTCCTTGAGCAACGGCGCGCCCAGCCGGGTTTCGTCAAGCGTCACGACGACCCGTTGCTCGACACTCCAGCCGTCGGAGCGATTGTGGACCAGGTCGTACACTTCGAAGGCGACGGCCAGCCCGGCCTCGCCAGAGTCGCCGGCGTCCACAATGGTTTCCTTTGGAATGGTCACGATAACCGGCGTCTTGCCTTCAGCCTGTTCCTGGGTCAGCGCAGGGCCAGAAACGAACACCCCGCCCCAGCTGAATTGAGGCGTATCGCCAGCGGCGGCGAACGGATAAGGCGGCGAACCGTCCGCTTTTCCGAGGGTGATCGATATGCCAGTGCCAATGTTGTCCTGGTGGACACCGTCCTTGAGAATCTCCTCGGGAATGCGCATCACCAGTTCCGGATGCCCCGGCCCTTCGCTGTGATCAGGGCCGCCGGGGAGGGTGAGTTTGACCAGCACCTGCATCACTTCCGAGTGTTCGGGCGTACCGCCGAGGCGGGTGACGGCGTAGGAGATTGCGTGCATACCTTCGGGAAGGTGTTTGGCCTCCACGAACATTTGCAGCTCGGTGTCGACCTCATCCTTGTCAACGATTTCCAACCCTATCTGCACATCGGCATCCCGCAAGATCCGCAGCGAGTCGCGGAGACCCATCGTCCCCCAAGGCCCGGCCCGGCACAGCAGACCCTGACGCGGGAAGTTGTCCAGCAACGCGCCACGGTTGATGCCCCATATCAGAGGCGTCGGTGACACCGGACCGGTACGGCCGGGGATGTCGAGTTCCTTGAGCAGTCGCGGGGCGTTGTTGGATGGGTCGTTGTCGGACATGGCGTGGCACTCCGTGAGTTTCAGCGATGGAGTGATTGAACGGCTAAAGGGCGGATTGCGCACCTGTCAGATCTGACAGGTGGCGACGAGTGGTCATTGGCGCGAGACTGAAAAGCAAAAGATCGCAGCTTTCGGCAGCACCTACAGGGATCTGTGCAGGGCATGGCGAAGGCTGCGATCTTTTGATCTTGCCGCTATCAGGCGCGCAAACGAATCTGCCGGCGCAACACATTCATCACATCTACTAACAGCCGTCGCACACCATCACACGTCACGGCTGATACGGAATTACCTTGTCCTTGTCCATTTCCACCAGCAACTGATCAAGCATCTGCCGCTTGTTTTCAAACGCTGGAATCGGCACGTACCAGGTCATGACGCTCCAGCCTTCGCGCGAGTAGTTGTAGGTCTTGAGCAGTTCGCCGTCCTTGAAGACCGAGCCGCGCAGGTTGTCCTGGTAGTGGTAAGGCATGGGAAAGGTGAACAAGGTGAAGACGTTCACCAGCGCCAGCCAGTTGACCTTGCCGTCGTGCGGTTCGGTGATCAACAGGCTGTAGCCGTTGCGGCTGTAGCCACCATCGAGCATGGAAAAGGCGCCGGTGTTTTTCAGGGCACTGATGGTTTCGCGCTGATGCTGTTCATCAATTCGGCTGTAGGCCGGTCCGAGCCCGAGTGTGACCGGTACGTAGGCGGTGCTGGCCTTATAGTCGAGCGGTTGCAGGGTATTGGCGCAACCACCCAGCGTCAGCAGGGCGAAGAGCAGGGCGGCAAGCTTGATGACGTTGAGGTTCATTGCGCAGCCCCGTCGGCAGGGATCAGACGATCATGCTGGACGTCCTGGGCAAACGCGCGGGCGATGCGGCTCAGATTCTGGCCTTCCAGTTCACCGCCCTGATCCAGCAGCCAGGTGTATTTCTGCGTGGTGTTGCGATAGCTGTATTGCTTCAGGCGCTTGTCACCTTGATAGACCGAGAATTGCGCCTCGGTGTTGTACTCCTTGGATAACGGCAGCGTGAACAACGTGGCGCAACTGAGCAACACCAGCGGAAACGGCGGAAACTCACGCTGCATGTTCAGTTTGACCTGGACGCTGTACTCGTCACCTTTGGCGGTACCGGTCTGGACGTCACGGAACACCCCGGTCTGGCGCAGATGATTGCGCAGGGTCGATGAATTCATCGGGTCATCGACCATGACGTGGATCGGCATCAGATAATCCTGACCGTCGGCGAGGGTGCGCTCCGGCAAGGTGTTGGTGGCTGTGCAGCCGGTCAACAGCGCGGCGGTGGTGAGGGCGATGATTTTTTTCATGGTTTGACGTCCACGGCCACCGGTGCAGTGGGGCCGGCAAAGATGTAGGGTTCGGCGCGTTTCAGATCGAGTTTCAGCGGTTGCAGCGTTGGCAGCCCCGGGGTCATGCGCTGAGCGACCACTGCGTCACGGGCGTTCTGGTCGCTCCAGCGGAACGCGCAGAAACCGGCAGTCAGGCAGAACGAGCGAAATTCGCCAATGTAGTAGGCCTTGCCGGGCTCAAGTCGCATCGGCAGGTTGAATTTCTCTCGCGCTTCGGCCGAGGTGAAAACCGTGCCGAGCCCAGGCTGGTAGCGGGCGGAAAAGAACTGGAAGTCATAGAACTCGTAATCGCCCGGCTTCAGGGGCAGCACGAACACGCTCGCCGCGCCGACGCCGTCCTGAATGTCCTGAGGCGTCGAGTAGGCACCGGCCAGTTTCCAGATACCGGCGGCACCGTATTCGGAACCGCGCTTGCGGAAGAAAATGCGCTGGTTGTCAGCGGCAGGGAATTTGACGGACTGCGGCCCGATCGAGCCGACGAGGTAGCTGACCGGCTCGTTGGCTTTCGGTTGCAGAGGTTCGCTGACCCATGAAGCGCTTTCGGTAATGCAGCCGCTGAGTGTCGCGGCGAGCACAGCTGCGGCGCCGAGTTTGAATAACTGGAACATGTACATCCCTGAATCTGCGTGTGTTGATTGACGGCAAACAGGAAGGTCAATCAATGCCTTCCTGGCTTGGCGTTTTTGGCGGGTGCGCAGGATAAGGGAGGTGATGGCATTTGGCTGGCGGCTGTAGGCGCCGCGGTACGCTGTAATCTTTTGATTTTGATTTCAAAGATCAAAAACAGGGTTTGTGGCCGACGCAGGAACCTGTGGGAGCGATTGCGGGCGGGTTGATCGTGTTGCTTCAGAAACCCAGCGGGTACTGGATCACCACGTAGATCCGGTCGATGTCATCGCCGGCCTGTGCTTCATTGGCTCGATGTGAAACATGCGAGAGCTGCACCGACAGATCCTTCGCCGCGCCCGACTGCACGACGTATTTCAAATCGATATCCCGTTCCCAGTGCTTGCCGCCGTCGCCTTGCTGCGGCTGGTAACTGCCGCTGTCAGGATCGAACGGGTTGTAGGCGCCGCCTCGGGGTGCGAGGGTGCCGTCGATGTGGCTGCCGGAGACGTAGCGGGTCATGAAGGTCAGGCCGGGAATGCCCAAGGCGCCGAGGTCGAGGTCGTAGCGCGCTTGCCAGGAGCGTTCGTTGGCACCGTTGAAGTCGGCGTATTTGATCGAGTTGGCGAGGTAGATCGAGTCGCCGCCGACGAAATCGAACGGCGTGTCGCCATTGATTTTTTGCCAACCGAGCATCACCGCGTGGGGGCCGAAGGCGTATTTGCCGGACAGGCTGAACGCGGTGTTGTCGATGGCGCCGGCCAGCGCGCGGCCGGTGTCGCGGGTGTGGTAGAGATTGGCGTCGAGCAGTACGCCGGATTGCTTGAAGTGCAGATTGCCGTAGTACTGATGCCAGGTGTCTGTGAGTTCCGAGGCGTACAACGCGCCGCCGACGGGGCTGTCGGTGAACAGGTCGGCGCCGAGAAAACTGATGCCGCCGGCCTCGGTATTGGCGCCGTAACCGTAGAAGTCGCCTTTGCCGGATGAGCGGTCCTGATTCTTGAACGCGGTGAAATGCCCGGCGACCAGATTGAGGTGATCGAACTCGGCGCTGTTGAGCAGAAAACCGCTGGCGTACTCCGGTTGCAGGCGTTTGTCGGAGGTGTCGAACACCGGGGTTTCCACGGTCATTTCGCCGAAGGCGAGGGTGGTGCGCGACGCTTTCAATTTGAGCGCGCCACCTGCGCTGGAGTAATCGTTTTCGCTGCGACCGTTGCTGTCGACCGGCAGCAGACCGGTGCCGGAATGGCCCCGGCCACCGTCGAGTTTCAGCCCGGCGAAGGCGTGGGCATCGATGCCGAAGCCGACCGTGCCGGGTGTGAAACCGGATGAGAAGGTGCCGATAAAGCCTTGAGCCCATTCCTGTTTGTAGTTTTTGCCGGACGGTGAGGGCGAGCGGTAGTCGTTGCTTAGGTAAAAGTTGCGGCTGAGGATTTCGCTTTTGGCGTCGTCGAAAAAACCGCTGGCGTGGGCGGTGGTGGTCAGACCGCAGAGCAGCGCGAGCAGGGTGAGGCGCGAAGGGGCGCGGTCGATCATGATCAGTGGCCAGCGGCAATTAAGGTGGCCTGGATGATCGCGGGAATGCAGTGCAGGGGATTGAGCGGATGTGCTGAATTTACGGGGTTACACAAAACCTGTGGGAGTGAGCCTGCTCGCGAAGGCGGTGCATCAGGCGATATTTCTGTCGACTGGCACTGCGCTTTCGCGAGCAGGCTCGCTCCCACAGGGATTCAGGGGGACTCAAGAGATTAATGGCTACACACAATCCCTTGTAGGAGTGAGCCTGCTCGCGAAGGCGGTACATCAGGCGATATTTCTGTCGGCAGACACATCGCCATCGCGAGCAGGCTCGCTCCTACAGTTTTAAGCGCGTTACGCCAGCGGCGGCGTGCGTGGCGGGATCTGCCGTTTGCTGCCGGTCGATTCAAACGCTGCCGCCAGGCGCAGCAGGTTCGAGTCGTCGTAGGCGCGGCCGGCGAAGGTCAGGCCGACCGGCATGCCGATGTCGGCCATCACGCCCATTGGCACGGTGACGGTCGGTACGCCGAGGTGGCGGATCGCGAGGTTGCCGTTAGCCACCCAGATGCCGTTGCTCCAGGCGATGTCGGCCGACTCCGGGTTGACGTCCGCATCCGCCGGGCCGACGTCGGCGACAGTCGGGAACAGCACGGCGTCGAGGCCCAGTTTGTCCATCCAGTCCTCAAGATCGATACGTCGAGTCTGCTCGAGACCGCGCAGGCCGTCGGGCACTGTGGAAATTTCATTCCACGGCGTGATGCCGCGCTCGGCCATGCGCACGTATTCGTCCATGCCCGCCACCAGATCGCCCTCACGGTTGGGCAGGGTGCCCGGTTCGTGCGGGAAGATCTTCGCCCCGTCGACGTCGACCAGACGATTCAGCTTCGGGTCGCCGTTGGCTTGCAGGAAATCGTCGAACGCCCAAGCGGTCAGATCCCATAACTCATGGTGAAGGAACTCTTTCGAGACCAGACCACGGCTGAATACAGTCGGCGCGCCGGGGCGATCGCCTTCGCAGTTGGAGACCAGCGGGAAATCGGTTTCGACGACTTCGGCGCCGGCGTCTTCGAGCGCCTGACGCGCCTGCTTCCACAGATCGATCACCGACTCACGGGTGTTGATGCGCTGGCCGGTCGGGCCACCGATGCCCGGTGCTTCGCTGGTGCCGGCTTCAGGGTCGGCATTGATGAACATGCGCGGCACGGCGAAACGCTTGCCGGCGAGCGCTTTGGCGTCGGCCGCCAGATCGGCGTAAGCGGCGGGGCGCACCTCGTTGACGCTCGGGATCGGCACCCACGGTTGCAGACGCCAGAGATCGCCACGGGTGTCCGGGTCTTCGGCGACGACGATGTCGAGGACTTCGAGCAAGTCAGCCATGGTCCGCGCGTAAGGCACGACCACGTCCATGGTCGGGGTCAACGGCCAGTTGCCGCGCACCGAGATCACCCCGCGTGACGGTGTGTAGGCGCACAAACCATTGTTGGACGCCGGGCCACGCCCACTCGACCAGGTTTCTTCAGCCAGACCGAACGCGGCGAAACTAGCGGCGGTGGCGGTGCCGGCACCGTTCGACGAACCGGAGGCAAACGGCGCAGTCAGGTAATCGGCGTTGTAAGGGCTTTCAGCGCGACCGTAGACGCCGCGCTGCATGCCGCCATTGGCCATCGGCGGCATGTTGGTCTTGCCCAGGCAAATCGCCCCGGCGGCGCGCAGGCGTTCGATGGTGAAGGCATCGCGATAGGCAACCAGATCAGCGAAGGCCGGGCTGCCGGACGCAGCGGTCAGGCCTTTGACCAGATAGCTGTCCTTGGCGGTGTAAGGAATGCCGTCGAGCGGGCCGAGGGTTTCGCCTTTGGCACGACGGGCATCGGACGCCTGTGCTTCGTTCAACGCTTCAGGGTTGCGCACGACTACGGCATTCAGCGCCGTCGGTGTGTTGGCACCGTCGTAGGCATCGATACGGGCGAGATAGGCTTGCACCAGTTCGACTGCGGTAGTCTGGCCGGACTCGAGTGCGGCGCGCAGTTGGGCAATGGAAACTTCGGTGACTTCGATCATGCGGCCACCGCTGTTTGAATTTGGGTGTTTTTCCTGGAATGGGTGTTCATATCGGTTCTCGTTGCACAGCTATAAGCGACAAGGTTAAGACTGGCGCCTATTTAACACCAAGCGGCGTGCGGAGTAATCGGCGGGATTGAATCTTGCCTGTTTTCAACCCGACTGACGCCATCGCGAGCAGGCTCACTCCTACAGGGGAACGCATTCCAAATGTAGGAGTGAGCCTGCTCGCGATAGCGGTATTGCGGCCGCCATATTCCTTCAGCCGATCACAGCACCCCGTACTCCCGCGCCGTCCGATCCACCGCAGTCCGCGTCTTGTCGATCAACTCATCCAGCTCCGTGCGCGTGGCCACCAGCGCCGGCGCCATGATCATCCGCCCCAATGTCGAACGAATGATCAATCCTTCCTCAAAGCCGATCGTGCGGCAACGCCAGGCAATGTCGTTTTCATTGGCAAAGCGCTTGCGCGTTGCTTTGTCCTCAGCAAACTGCAACGCCGCCACCAGCCCAACGCCCTGAATCTCACCGACCAACGGGTGATTGCCGAACACCTCGCGCAGGCAATTCTGCAGATACGGTCCGGTATCGGATTTCACCTGCGCGACCACACCTTCATCGCGCAAGGCCTTGAGGTTGGCAATCGCCACCGCCGCCGCAACCGGGTGCCCGGAATAGGTCAGGCCGTGGGCAAACACGCCACCTTTCTCGACCAATGCTTCAGCCATTCGCCGTGACAGAATCAAGCCACCCATAGGGATATAACCCGAGGTCAGGCCCTTGGCGATCGACAGCGTGTCCGGCTCAAAACCGAACGTCTGATGCGCGAACCATTCACCGGTGCGACCAAACCCGCCAATCACTTCGTCAGCACACAGCAACACATCGTATTGACGGCAGATTCGCTGAATTTCCGGCCAGTACGTCGCCGGCGGAATGATCATGCCGCCCGCACCCTGAAACGGTTCGGCGACAAATGCGGCAACCTTGTCGGCGCCCAGTTCGAGAATCTTGTCTTCCAGTTGTCGCGCCGCTTGCAGGCCGAATTCTTCCGGGCTGAGATTACCTTCGTGGGCGAACCAGTACGGTTCATCGATATGCGCCACATCAGGAATGGTGCCGCCCATCTCATGCATGAACTTCATCCCGCCCAGCGCCGTCGCGGCCAGGGTCGAGCCGTGGTAGCCGTTCCAGCGGCCAATCATGATTTTCTTCTCGGGTTTGCCCATCACTTGCCAGAACTTGCGCACGGTGCGGATCAGCACTTCGTTGGCTTCGGAACCGGAGTTGGTGTAGATCGCGTGGCTGTAGTGCTTGGGCAGCAAGCTGAACAGCAGCTCGGAAAGCTCGATTACCGCCGGGTGAGTGGTGTGGAAGAACATGTTGTAGTAGGGCAGTTGCTCCAACTGCGCGGTCGCGGCAGCGGCGAGATCCTTGCGCCCGTAACCGAGGTTGGTGCACCACAGGCCGGACATGCCGTCCAGATATCGATTGCCGTCGTTGTCCCACAACGCCAGCCGATCGCCGCTGACCATCACCCGCGGGCCTTCCTCGTTGAGGGCCTTCTGATCAACGAACGCGTGGATGTGGTGAGCGGCGTCAGAGGCTTGGTAATCGCGGGTACTGCGGGTCGAATCGAATTCGGCGGACATGGCGGATCTCCAGAGCAAAGGGCAAGTGAGTGAGTTCGTTGCAGCGCTGCAGGGAGAAAGTTTTGTCATCTAAAAATATTTTTGTAAAGAAAATATTTGTCGGTGAAAAAAGATCTCCGTAGGCTGAGGGCCATTGGCAAGGATCATCAGAGGCAACATGAGCGGACTCAGAGAACGGCAGAAGGAACAGCGCCGGCAGGTGATTGCCGAAGCGGCGCTCGAGTTGTTCAAGCGCAACGGCTTTGCGGCCACCACGCTGGACCAGATCGCCGTGCAGGCGGGGGTTTCCGCACCGACCGTGGTGAACTATTTCGGCGGCAAGCAGGAGATTCTGCTGGCCCTGCTCAAGCAACCCGACGAGCAAGCCATGCGCGAGGCGCGGGCCAATCTGGACGAGGACAGCGACCCGCTGGAGGCGCTGTGCGAGTTCGAAGGGCTGATGACCGATTACCAGCTGCAGGCGATGCCGGCTTCGCTGTGGCGGGAGTTGGCGCCGTTTCTGCTGACGGGTGAGTTGGCAGAGGCGATGAGTCCGTGGAATGCCGCAGTCATTGAAGAAACCAAGGCTTTGCTGGAGCATTTTCAGCGGTTGGGCAAGGTGCGCGAGTCAGTTGATATCGATGTGGCTGCCACGCTCTTCAATCAGTACGCGAACATCGCGTTTATACGTCTTGCGACTGAGGCAAAGCCCGACAGGGACGCTCATGCCCGGCATATGCGAAGTGTGTTGAATCTTATCTGCGGGGGGATTTGCGTTGAGGGTTAACACGTATATCTGCTTTTTGGAGCGCGCTCCTCGGGCAGAGAGAAGCCAACGGGACTAAATCACAGCTTGGCTATCGCCAAATAAGCTAAAAACCTGTCATTTATGACAGTTCAAAATCATCGTCCAGTCCTTGAACATGCAGGTCTGTAGCAGTGCTGCTGCAATGCACTTACCCTCATTCAAGGAGATTCACAATGGAAATTACTCAAACTACGATTGAAGTGATTAAACCCGGTGACGGCGTTAACTTTCCGAGTGCAGGAGACATAGTCACACTCCACTACATTGGCACCTTGACTGATGGGAAGGTTTTCGATTCAACCCGTGACAGAAACTCACCGCTTACCATGAGAATTGGTGTGGGACAGGTCATTATTGGCTTGGACAACGCTATTCTTCTAATGAGTCTAGGTGCACGCTGCCGTCTGGAAATTCCTGCCCATGACGCCTATGGATCACGAGGGGCCGGCACCGCAATCCCGCCTAATGCGGCACTTATCTACGACGTTGAACTTCTTGGTATCAAGCAATAGCAACCTCATATCCAAGTATGAAACCATTGCTTGAACCGTTCAGATAAGCCAGGCATTGCCAAATCTTTCCTGACAAGCGGCTATGCCTGGCTCTTGCCAGCGCAAGAAATGATCAGTGAATGCGTGGACTTCATCGCGAATTCCCTATGGATGCAGATCAGCCTTCAGGTTTAGCCGCGACTCGTGTCTGGTCCCCGTCGAGACGATGCGCCGGTTGTGAACTAGGCTCAGAGCGGTTCATCGATGGCCCACTCAGGAGCGCCGACATGGAAGACCAACCGCAGATCACCTTTCACAGTTCCAGAGCCTTGCTGGACGTTCTTATACGCGCGGGCCTGATCACCATTCTGGTGTTGTTCTGCTACGACATTTTCCATCCGTTTCTCAATGTCATGCTCTGGGCGCTGATCCTGGCGGTCACGCTGTATCCGCTGAATCAGCTGCTGGGCGCGAAACTCGGCAATCGCTACGGCTGGGCGGCAATCATTCTCGTGCTTTTAGGCCTGCTGATTCTGATGTTGCCGTTAAGCCTGTTGGGCGCGTCGATCGCCGATTCGATCAAGGGCAGCATGCACACATTTGAAGCGGGGCAGTTCGAGATTCCGTCGCCCCCGGCCAGTGTCGAAGGCTGGCCGCTGATTGGCGCGCCGCTGTACGGCATCTGGATGCATGCGTCACAGGATCTGAGCTGGGTGTTTCAGGAACTGGCGCCACACCTCAAGGACTGGAGCAAAGTGGTGTTGCATCAAGCCGCCGGTGTCGGAGCGGGCATTGTGGTGTTCGTGGTTGCCTTGATCGTCGCCGGGCTGATCATGCACCACGGCGAGCGCGGCCACCGCACAGCGGTAGCCATCACCACACGTATTTCCGGGCCGGTGCGCGGCCCGCAGATCGCCGAACTGTGCACGGCAACCATCCGCGCCGTGGCGCAGGGCGTGGTTGGTATCGCCTTTATTCAGATGCTGCTGGTGGGCGTCGCGTTGGTGATCATGGGCGTACCGGCGGCCGGCATTCTCGCCTTGATGGTGTTGCTGCTGGGCATCACCCAATTGCCGGTGCTGCTGATCACGCTGCCCATCGTGATTTATGTCTTCGCAGTGGACGGGGTCAGCGCTGGCACGATTATCTTTGCGGTGTGGATGGCGATTGCCGGGCTTGCCGACAACGTGCTCAAACCGATGTTGCTGGGTCGCGGAGTGGCGGTGCCGATGCCGGTGGTACTGATCGGAGCGCTCGGTGGCATGGTCACCAGCGGCATTATTGGTTTGTTCACCGGGCCGGTGATTCTCGCCGTCGGTTATGAGTTGTTTATCGGCTGGGTGTACCAACCGGCCGATGTCACCGAGCTTCTGGAGAGCCAGCGCAAAGAACATCTGCCGTGACATTCACCCCCTCTCGCTGACGCATTGGCGTACCCGCGGACTGAGGTCTAGGCTGGTCAATCAGTCACCCTTCGGGCGCAATGCCCACGCAGGGACAGGAGCGGAACCGATGAAAGCCCCAGCCAGTATTGTCTGCCTGATGTTCACGTTGGTTCTCGCGCCGGGAGCCCGCGCCGAAGACCCGCCCGCCGCGCCCCCTACCGAGGCCACGGACGATGCGCCGTTGATCAACCCGCAAGTGGTCGACAAGCTCATCGACATGGGCAACTACCTGCGCAGCCTGCCGAAATTCCAGGTCGATGCTCAAGTCTCGCGCGACACCGTTCTGGAGTCCGGGCAGAAGATCAAGACCGAGTCCGCCAATACCCTGAAAGTGATCGGCCAGGATCGTTTGTATGCGAAAAGCGAAGGCGATGTGCGCACCCGCGAGTTTTTCTATAACGGCAAACAACTCACCCAATACTCGCCGTACCTGAAGTACTACACCACCGTCGATGCGCCGGCCACCGTCGCGGAAACCTTACACAAGGTCGAGAACTTCTACGGTGTGCAGGTACCGATGGAGGACCTGTTTCTGTTCGGCAGTGACCAAGCGCAGATCGATGCCTTGAAAGCCGCGCTGTACGTGGGCCCGTCGGTCATCAAGGGCCAGCTCTGCGACCATTTGGCGTTTCGCCAGGAAGGCATCGACTGGCAATTGTGGCTGACCCGTTCCGACAAACCTTTGCCGTGCAAACTGGTGATCACCACCACCGACGATAAGAGCTTCCCCGAATACAGCGCGGTGTATCAGTGGAACCTCAAGCCAACTATCCCGGACACGCAGTTCACCTTCAAACCGGGCAAAGGCGATGTGGCGATTGCGTTTAAAAAAGCCAGCGATCAGGGAGGGCAATGACATGAACAAGTCGATGACGTGGAGTCTGTTGTTGTCGCTGACCGCCGCCACGCTGCTGACCGCCGGTTATGTGGCCGAAGCCGACGCCCGGGGGCAACGCGCTCAGGGCCATGCCCGCGCCAACGTCAACCGCGCGCCGGCGCCGAATGCGCAACGGGCGCAGCGGATCAATGCGCCGCAGCGCACCAACAATGTCAGTGCCGGCAATCGGGTCAATTCGGGCAATCGGGTCAATGCCGGCAACAACGTCGGCAACCGCACGAACGTCAATAACAGCAATCGCAACGGCAACCGAAACGTCAACATCGACAACAGTCGCGATGTCGATATTGATGTCGACGGTCATGGCCGTTATGGCTACGACGATCACTACCATCCGCTGGCGGCCGCAGCGGCGGTAACGGCAACCGTCGCAGTCACGGCGGCGGTGGTGGGCTCGATCTTTACCCCGGCGCAAATGCCCAGCAATTGTGTGCAGGTGATTCAGTACAACGTCGCCTACATGCAGTGCGGCTCGACCTGGTACCAGCCGCAGTATCAGGGCAGTGATGTGACGTATGTGGTGGTCAACGCGCCTTGATCAGGCTTTCGGCACCCACGGTTGCATCTGCGCGAGCCTGCCTCGGCCGCCAAGGCGCAAACCCGGCCAGTGCCGGGTTTGCGCTCATTGCTCAGTTGATTCGCGGGTGCTGCTGCACCAGCTCCTTGCGCTTGGCCTCCAGCGCGGCGATTTCAGCGTCGATGTCCTCGATTTTCTGCTCGATATTGTCGTGGTGTTCTTGCAGCAGTTCCTTGGCTTCCTCAAGGTCAGAGGCCGCCGGCGCAGCGCCACGCAACGGCTTGTTGGCGGTTTCTTTCATGGTCACGCCGGTGGCCAGACCGATCACGGCGATGACCATCAGGTAATACGCCGGCATGTACAGATTATTGGTGCTCTCGACCAGCCAGGCGACCACGGTCGGGGTCAGGCCGGCGATCAGCACCGAAACGTTGAAAGCCGCCGCCAGTGCGCTGTAGCGAATGTGCGTGGGGAACATCGCGGGCAGGGTGGAGGCCATGACGCCGATAAAGAAGTTCAGCAACACGGCCAGCATCAGCAGGCCGGCGAAGATCAAACCGATCTTGCCGCTGTTGATCAGCATGAACGCCGGGATCGCCAGAATGAACAAACCGATGCTGCCGACGACGATAAAAGGTTTGCGGCCAATCTTGTCGCTGATGAAACCGATTGCCGGCTGCACGAAGAGCATGCCAACCATGATCGCGATGATGATCAGCACACCACGGTTTTCGCTGTAGTGCAGGTTGTGCGACAGGTAACTCGGCATATAGGTGAGCAGCATGTAGTAGGTGACGTTGGTCACCGCCACCACACCGATGCAGGTCATCAGGCTGCGCCAGTGTTTGGTCGCGACTTCCTTGAACGAGACTTTCGGGCCACCGGCGAGGCCTTCGCGATCGCCTTGCTCAAGCTTTTCGACGTGCTGCTGGAACGCTGGGGTTTCTTCCAGGGCGTGACGCAAGTAGAGGCCGATCATGCCCAGCGGCAAGGCGAGGAAGAACGGCAGACGCCAACCCCATTCCTCGAACTTCGCTTCGCCCAGCGTCGTCGAGATCAACACCACCACACCGGCACCGAGGACGAAACCGGCAATCGAGCCGAAGTCCAGCCAGCTGCCGAGGAAGCCGCGTTTGCGATCCGGTGCATATTCAGCGACGAAGATCGACGCGCCGGTGTATTCGCCACCGACCGAGAAACCCTGGGCCATTTTTGCCAGCAGCAACAGGATCGGCGCCCAGATGCCGATCGAGGCATAGGACGGAATCAGGCCGATGGCGAAGGTGCTCAGCGACATGATCACGATGGTCGCGGCGAGGACTTTCTGTCGTCCGTACTTGTCACCCAATGCGCCGAAGAACAAGCCGCCCAGCGGCCGGATCAGGAAGGGCACCGAGAATGTCGCCAGCGCGGCGATCATCTGTGTGCCGGGGTCGGCGCCAGGGAAGAACACTTTGCCGAGCACATAGGCGACGAAGCCGTAGACACCAAAGTCGAACCATTCCATGGCATTGCCCAGTGCGGCGGCGGTGATCGCCTTGCGCATTTTGGCGTCGTCGACAATGGTGATGTCTTTCAGGCCAATCGGCTTGACGGTTTTCTTGCGTGATTTCATCCGGGTCTTCTCTTTGCTGATCCATCGTGCCGCGTAGATGCCATCTATTTGATGGCGCGTACTCTTTGGCTCAGATACATGAGGACACGAAATAATTCACTGCTCGGCGCTTTTTTTCCTGACGCACCCTGATTTTCCCTGTAGGAGCTGCCGAAGGCTGCGATCTTGTTGGGACGCGGAGCGTCCCCGGCTGCATTCCCACGCAGAGCGTGGGAACGATCAAGAAGGGGATGTGTGTTTACCGGCGGATGGCCGTATACGATTGCCGCAGGTCGCTGGCCCAGCCATCCAGCACCACCTTGACGTCATCGGCAGTCAGTACCTGCTTGTCGTTCTCCAGTGGCACCCCGGTGCCTTTGCGCACCACTTCGGCAATCACTTCGCCGGTCGAACCGTCCTCGAACGACACCTCGGTGGCGACTTCGCTGTCCTGGTCACGGATGCCGGTCGCCGTGCTAACGCCCGCAGCGACAAGGGTGACCGGCAGCCACTCATAAAAGCGCAACCCCTGAGTGCTGGTCGCCACTTGGGTGATGGCGGGGCGCACCACCAGGGTGTTCGGCCCGGGTTGATTGACCAGATGCATCACCTTGCCCAGTTCCAGCCGTAACGCGGCGTCGTAGTAGTCGGTGACCCCGGACAAGGTGCTCAGCGGAATGCGCGGCGTCGGTTCGGCACTCGGGTAGAACTGACTCGGCGCCAGATAAACCTGCGTGTATCGACCCCGGGCGAGGGCCGGGCTGACCCACGCCAACACAGGCTGCCCGGACGGCGACCGGCGCTCGGCCAACACGCTGTAGTCACGCAGAAACCCAGCGTGTTCCGGCGTTTTGCTGCTGCACGCCGCCAGGCTCAGCGTGGCGACAACAGACAGCGACATTGAACGAATGCGCGACATCAAACGGCTTCCTTGTTTTGCGTCATGTTGTCCGAGCATTCGATGTGCAATCGACCGTGGGCCATGATCCAGTTCATGAGATCAGCGGTGTTGACGCTGTGCACGTATTCCACCCAGTGCGCATTGGTCGGGCTGAAATGCTCGAAGTACCGGCGCAGCACTACCGTGCTCTGATCAGTGGAAACGCCCAGGCACGATTCCTGAAACACCACCGGTGTATCCGGGCCGAGCGCGGCGGTGCGCTGGCTGAGAATCAACGGCCGATTGCCGTTGTGCGGCGTGATGCCTGGTTTGCTGTTCAATACCTTCATGCCAATCCCCCTGCTTGAAATAGCTGCAGAATGCCCGCGAGGTTTTGCCGGAGAATGTCCGCTTGATGTCTGGCGCGTAGAAATGTTGCTCGATTGAAATAAATGACCCGGGCGGCGAAATGGCTTTAGATTGGCTTTTTTTGGTGCATGGATCCTGTGACTGTGAGCAGACTGCTGTTCGTCGACGACGACGTGGAAATCCTCGCGCTGCTGAAGAAGTTCTTCGTGCAGCACGCCTATGAAGTCGACGTGGCGTCCCACGGCGAAGCCATGTGGGCGGCAATCGCGCTGAACCGTCCGGACACGATCATTCTTGATCTGATGATGCCCGGCGAAAGTGGCCTGAGCCTGTGTCAGAAGGTGCGCGCGCAGCTGGGCATTCCGATCATCATGCTCACGGCCATGGCCGAGTTGAGTGATCGCATTGTCGGCCTGGAACTGGGCGCGGACGATTACCTGACCAAACCTTTTGCCCCGCAGGAACTGCTCGCGCGGGTGCGTGCCTTGCAGCGTCGCGCCGGCGAACAGCGCCAAACAGTTGAGCCTTCACGCCCGGTGATCGGCTTCGCCGGTTGGCATCTGGACATCACCTGTCGCGAACTGCGCTCCCCGGAAAACGTGATGATTCCGCTGTCCGGCGGCGAGTTCGATTTGCTGGTGGTGTTCCTCGATCATCCGCAGCGCATCCTCACCCGCGAGCAGTTGATCGACCTGACCCACGGCCATGGTCATGACGCCTTCGACCGCAGCATCGATGTGCAAGTCAGCCGCTTGCGCCGCAAGATCGAACCGGACAGCAAGCGCCCGGACTTGATCCGTACCGTGCGCAACGGCGGTTATCTGTTCACCGCCAAGGTCAGCCGCTCGTGATCCGCCAACTGTGGCGTGGCGATACCCTGAGCCGGCGCATTGCCCTGACCATCATTGCCGCGATGGTTGCTTCGCTGGCGTTGAATGCGCTGTTCGTGCAAGTCGCCGGGATCTGGGCGCGGCCACCGATTGAACGCACCGGCCTGCTGGAACAGATTGCCGCGACCTCGCGGGTGATCGAAGCGGCCCCGGCCAGCCTGCGCCCGCAACTGGCCGCGGCGGCGAGCAGCGCCATGCTGCACGTGTCGTGGCAAGCGCAACGCGCGGACTTCGACCTGCCCAATGACGGGCTTCGCCTGCCAGCGAGCAGGGTGCCGGTGCTCCAGCAACTGCTGGGCATTGATCGAAAAATCGAGGTGTTCAGCCCAGGCGACTGGCCGAACGGCAGTCCCCAGGCGCATTACGCCGCCGTCGTGCAATTGGTCGATGGCAGCTGGTTGTCATTTATCCCGCCGGAGCGCAGTTGGGGCCTGGAATTTGGCGTGCGTATCGCGATCGTCATCGCCTTGGGACTGATTGCCACGCTGCTGGTTGCCTGGGTCGCCACCCGCCAACTGGCCAACCCCTTGCAGCGGTTCGCCCGCGCCGCGAGACGATTCGGCACCGATCTACGGGCACCGCCGATCAAGCTCGAAGGCCCTGACGAAATCCGCCAGGCGATCATCGCCTTCAACACCATGCAGGCGCAGATCCAGCACTTCATCGCCGAGCGCACGCACATGCTCGCATCGATCTCCCACGATTTACGTGCGCCGCTGACACGCATGCGCTTGCGCAGTGAGTTCATGGAAGACCTCGATCATCAGGGCAAACTGATTCGCGACGTTGAAGAGATGCAGTCGATGATCAACGCCGCGTTGGCGTTCTTCCGCGAAGACACCCACCGCGAGCAGACCACCGCGTTCGATCTGTCGGAGCTGCTGCAAACCATCGTCGACGATTACCGCGATCAACACCTGCACGTCGACTTCGAAGGCCCGGCGCATCTGGTGTACGAAGGTCGACCACTGGGGATCAAGCGGGTGATCGTCAATCTGCTGGAGAATGCGCTTAAGTACGCGCAGCATCCGGGCATTGCGTTGAAATATGACGAGTATTCGATCTGCATTGAGGTCAGCGATGACGGCCCCGGTATTCCCGAGGCGGCGTTGGAGCAGGTCTTCGATCCGTTCTTTCGCCTGGAGGCTTCGCGCAATCGTGATACCGGCGGTGTGGGCCTCGGGCTGTCGGCAGCGCGGGCGATTGCGCGCGAGCAGGGCGGCGAGTTGACGCTGAACAACCGCCACGCTGGAGGGTTGTTGGCGCGCGTCGAACTGCCACTCTAGGGCGGACAGCTTGTGCGCATTTCTCTGGAACACTTTGAAGCATTCGAGCGGCGTGGGCGGCTATCTGGAACATTGCCGGCGCTATGCGCTACAGCATTGATCCGCGGAGCGAGTTATTGGGCCAGCCCCGCCAGCGCAATGCCCAACGGCGGCGCCGCTCCCGTCGCAGCGGCTTTCATTTCACTGCGGTAGCCGTGGGGGCTGATGCCCAAATGCTTCTTGAAGGCCCGGCGCATGCGCTCCTCGCGGCCAAAACCGGCTGTTTCGGCGATGCGTTTGATCGGCTCGCGGGTGGTCTTGAGTAATCGAGTCGCCGTCTCCAGACGCAGGTTCTCCACCGCTTGCGCCGGGGTTTCTCCGGTGGCAGCGACATAGGCGCGGGCAAAATGGCGCGGGCTCATGCCGAACTGTTCGGCCAGACGCTCGACGCGCAAGTCTCCGTTCAGGTTCGCCGCAATCCAGGCGTGCAGCCGCGCCAGACGCGCATCCGGGTCGGTGCGTAAAGCTTTGGATTGAGCATTGAGCGAGGCACTGAGCTGTGGCTGTTCGGCATCACGCCACATAAACACCGTGAAGTACCGCGCCAGTGCCAGCGCGGCGTGGGCGCCGAGGTCTTGTTCAACCAGACCAAGGGCCAGATCGATACCGGCAGTGGCGCCGCCGCAGGTCCAGAGGTTGCCATCGTGCAGATACAGCGCATCGGTCTGGCAGCGTACTGCCGGGTAGCGCGCCTGCAGTTCGGCAGCGAATTTCCAGTGCGTCACCACTTCGCGGCCATCGAGCAGGCCTGCTGCGGCCAAGGCAAACGAACCCGTACCGATCGAGCACAGCCGACGGATGTCAACCGAGCGGCGGCGTAGCCAAGCGCACGCTGCTTCGTCAGCTTCAAGCGCGGCCATGCCCGGTCCTCCGGCGACGATCAGCGTGTCGATCACCGGGGCCATGGCATCGATCTGTTCCAGCGAACAGGTGGTAACGCTGATGCCGGAAATGGACATCACCTGACCGCCGCGCGGCGATGCCACCAGCAAGCGGTACGGCGGACTTGCGCTGTAGGGCGTAGCCAACACGCGCGGTATGGCTGCAAAGACCTCAAGCGGGCCGGCCGCATTGAGCAACAGCAAGTCATCGAACGCCAACACCACGACGGTGCGCACAGGCAGCGGCGCGGCGTCCGTCATGGCAGCAAAGGAGGGGTGTTTGGCATGGAGCGACACGGCGGGCCTCGACATACTGAAATCAATGCACAAATGAGCGCACGACAATGCCGGTAAAACTTCCTGCTGCCAAGCGTCTGCTGGCACACCCTGTAAAAGCGCTGCTGTGCGGCGTTGCGTTGCTGCTCAGCCAGCCGCTGTCGGCCACTGCCGAGCCGTTGAAACTGGGCGATCAAAGCGGTTTGACCCAGGCATTGCTCCACGCCGCCGGTGAAGATCAACACCTTGCCTATGCGCTGTCCTGGCATCCGTTTCTGGCCGGCACCACGATGCTCGAAGCCTTGAGCGCCGGGGCGATCGATGCCGGTGTCGTAGGCAACGCACCGCCGGTGTTCGCTCAGGCAGGTGGCTTCGACATCCGCATCATCGGCGTCGCGAGCGGTGCACAAAACAACAATGCGCTGCTGGTTCCCGCAGGCTCCAGCGTTCAGCAGGTCGCCGATCTGAAGGGGCAACGCATCGCTGTGGCCAAGGGCAGCAGCGGGCATTATTTGTTGTTGGCCGCGCTACATAAAGCAGGCCTCACGCCTCGGGATGTGAACATCGCCTACGTCAGTCCGGTGGACGCACAGAATGCGTTTGCCAGCGGCAAGCTCGATGCCTGGGCGGTGTGGTATCCCTTCGTCGGCCAGGCGACATCGCGCGGTGCACGGGTTCTGGTGGATGGCAGCGCCTGGCCGGAAACCGGGCTGAATTTCACCGTCGCCAGCCTGCAGGCATTGAGTGATCCGCAGCGGGCAGGGCAACTGGGCGATCTGCTCGCCAGGCTGGCCCGCGCCCAAGCCTGGGCCACTGAGCACCCTCAGGAATGGGCTGAAGTATTCGCACAAACCACCCGGCTTCCCGTTGCGCTGGTGCAGGAAATGCTCGCGCATCAGGATCTTCACTACGTGCCGATCGAGTCGTCAGTCATCACTTCGCAGCAGCGTCTGGCCGATCTGTTTGCCGCTGAGCGTCTGATTCCGCGACCGCTGCAGGTCGGGCAGATCTTCGACGATCGCTTCAACCCTTTACTGCCAAGCCACCCATAACCCTTGAGCTCACCTTGCCGCGTTGCTGGCGGCAGGTTTTCACACGCCCGGAGAAAAGCCATGCCTCACCTCGAAACCACCACGCTCAAACGCCGAAAAACCGGCCTGATCGCTGTCTATCATGCCCGCAGTGCTGGCGGCTACACGCTGTTCGCGCCACAAACGGCGGATGGCAATGTGTTCCTCATCGACCTTGATGGCGAGGTCGTTCATCGCTGGAAACTGCCTCAGCGCCCCGGCCGTGACGCGGTGATCCTGCGCAACGGCAACCTCGGCTACAACGGCAACCATCCTGATTCACCGGATCTTTTTCCGGGCTGGTCGGTGTGGCATGGCGGCGCGTTCAGCGAAGTGACGCCGGAAGGCGAAGTGGTCTGGGAACACACCGATCTGCTTCACCACCATGACGCGCAATGGCTGGACAACGGCCATCTGCTTTACACCACGGCCGAGCCATTGAGCGCCGATTTGGCCCGGCGCGTGGTGGGCGGCATTCCCGGCAGCGAGGCGCCGGGCGGGGTGATTTATGCCGACGTGGTCAAGGAAGTTGATCGTCAGGGCAATGTGGTCTGGGAATGGCGCAGTTGGGAGCACTTGCGCCCTGAGGATTACCCGCTGCACTCAGCGTTCGAACGTCACCATTGGCCGATGACCAACGCGGTCACCCCCGGCCGTGACGGCAAGGTGATCCTCAGCCTGCGCAGTGTTTCGTCAGTGATCGCCGTGCAGCGCGGCAGTGGTGAAGTGCTGTGGCGACTGGGCCACGATCTGGTCGCGCAGCAGCATTGCCCGAGTGAACTGGAAAACGGCAACGTGCTGGTGTTCGACAACGGCATCTTCCGCCCGCACGTGAGCATGCCGCACTCGCGCATTCTCGAAATCAACCCGTCGACGCAACGCATCGAATGGCAATACGCCGATACCCCGGGGTATGCCTTTTTCACCCCGTTCATGGGCGGCGCGCAGCGTTTGCACAACGGCAATACGCTGATCACCGAGGCCAACTTCGGCCGTTTGTTCGAAGTCACTCCGACTGGTGAAGTGGTCTGGGAGTACGTCAATCCGCACTTCGCCACGTATCCCGATGCGGCCTCGCGACGCTATTTGCCGGGCGAAAACAACGCGATATTCCGTGCCCACCGTTATCAGCACGCAGACCTGCCGTGGCTGCGTGACTGAGCACCTTGGCTTGCCGGCGTGAAATATATTCTGTAGATTTTCATGAAATTATAAAAAGATAATTTCATGAGGTCGCGAATGTTCCTGCAATCCAGCCAGCACGTCGACAGCTATTACGCCCACAGTTGCGCCGATATTCTGCGTGATCGGCCGGCGCTGGAAGGTGAACATGACACCGACGTGGTGATCATCGGCGCCGGTTTCAGTGGTCTGCACACGGCGCTGCGTCTGGCCTTGGCGGGCAAACGCGTGGTGGTGCTGGAAGCCAGTCGGGTGGCGTGGGCCGCGTCGGGGCGTAATGGCGGGCAGGCGATTCTCGGCTGGTCTTGCGATATGCCGCCGCTGGAAGCTGCGCTGGGCCATGAACGGGCCAAACGGCTTTGGAATGGCATGCGCTGGGCTGCCGACGAATTGCGCGAATTGCCCGGGCGGCATGGCTTCGATTGCGACTATCGGCCCGGGCATTTGTGGACCTCGGTGATGCCGCGCCGGGTCAGCCTGCTAAGCGAATGGCAACACGAGGCCAGCCTCAAATGGGGCCACGATTCCTTGCAGTTCATCCCTCGTGAACAACTGCCGGAATGGGTGGCCACCGACCGCTATCAGGCCGGGTTGTACGACCCTGAGGGCGCGCACCTCAATCCTCTGAAACTGGCCTTGGGCCTGGCGACCGCCATCGAGCGCGCCGGCGGGCGTATCCACGAGCAAAGCAAAGCGTTGAGTTATCAGGAGCAGGGCGGTGGCTTCCGGGTCAACACCGAGCGCGGTTCAGTGCGCGCCGATGTGCTGGTGCTGGCGTGCAACGCTTATCTCGATGAACTCGACCCGCTACTGTCCAGCTGCATTCTGCCGGTGGGCACTTACCAGGTCGCCACTGCACCGCTGACGCCTGAGCAGGCCACGGCGCTGTTGCCGCGCAATGTCTGCGTGACCGACAACCAGTTCGTCCTCGACTACTTTCGGCGCACACCGGATAACCGTTTGTTGTTCGGCGGCGGCTGCACGTATCTCGGCGGCATGCCCAAGGACATTGCGGCGGCGACGCGGCCGTTTCTTGAGCGGGTATTCCCGCAGATGAAGGGCGTCGGTATCGAGTTTGCCTGGGGCGGACACATCGATTTGACGATCAAGCGCACGCCGGACGTTGGCGGCGCGGGCAATCGTTATTGGCTACAAGGCTATTCGGGCCACGGCGTCCTGCCGACATTGGCCGCCGCGCGCGCGGTGTCCGACGCGATTCTCGGCGAGGCGGATGAATTGGCGTTGTATCAGGGTTTGAGCAATGGCCGATTCCCCGGTGGCAAGCACTTCGCGGCACCGCTGGAGGCCATCGGCAAGGCCTGGTATCGACTGCGCGACAGTATTTGATGAGATTTTGACGATGAACAAGCAAGAAGAAATCGCCGCGCTGGCGATCCTTATCCACGACCTGCGCAAGCACAAGAAATGGACCCTGAAAGAACTGGCCGACAAGATCGGCCGTTCGGTGGGTTTTCTCTCGCAGGTCGAGCGCGGCTTGTCACGGCCGACCGTGGCGGACCTGACCGCGATCAGTGAAACCTTCGGCGTGCCGACCACCTATTTCTACAGCCTGCCCAAGCCTAAAGAGCTGCCGTGGGTGACGCGCCCGGACGAGCGCCGCACGCTGTATTACGCCAACGGCATCACCGACATTCTGGTGTCGCCGCAAATGCGCGCCTCGTTCTCGATGCTCGAAAGTCATCTCGAAGCCGGCGCCAGCAGCGGCGACCGTCATCTGACCGACAGCTCGGAGCAGGGCGGTTACGTCCTCGAAGGCGAACTGACGTTGTGGCTGGGCGACGATGAAGAACCCGTCACGCTGAAGGCCGGCGACAGCTTCCAGTTCGACAGCCATACCCGCTGCCGCTACGGCAACCTCACCGAGCAGCTGACCCGCGTGCTCTGGGTCTACACCTGATCACAACAAGGATAAATACGATGGACGCTGTCTGCGCTGACCTGCTCGCCGAAGTGCGTGCCTTTCGCCAACGCTACCCTGAGGTGCGTTATGTCGACCTGATTTGCCTGGACATTCCGGGGCACTTTTATGGCAAACGCTATCCGGTCGACATGCTCGAAAAAGTCGCGGCGGGCAGTGTGCTGAAACTGCCGCAGAACTGCGTATTGCTGGGCGTGCAGGGTGGCTTGTTCCCGATCGGCGATTACTGCTTCAACGACGGCGACCCGGATGCCGTGCGCCGACTCGTGCCGGGCACACTGAAGCCGGTGACCTGGGAAGCGCAGCCGCTGGGGCAGATGCTGATCACCTCGGACGGCACCGAAAAACCGATCGAATTCGAACCCCGTGAAGTCCTCGCGCAGGTGCTCAAGCGTCTCGCGCGCAAAGGCATTCACCCGGTGGTGGCGTTCGAGCTGGAGTTCTACCTGTTCGACAAAAAGCTGCGCGATGGCTTGCCGCAATTCCCCCGCGACGACCTGACTGACGACGCCGATGATCAACCGAACCTGCACATCGAACGCCTCTCACGCTTCGCGCCGGTGCTGGATGACATGGTCGAAGTGACGCGGGCACAGGGCATCGACGCCACGGTGATCACCGCAGAACTCGGCCCCGGTCAGTTTGAAATCAACTTCGGCCATCTCGACGACGGTTTGCGTGCGGCGGACTGGGCGGCGTTGTTCTGCCGCAGCACGCGCGGTGTCGCGCTTAAACACGGCTACCGCGCCAGCTTCATGGCCAAGCCGTACTTGCAGCATCCAGGCAGCGGCATGCATGTGCATGTCAGCCTCTACGATTCGGCGGGCAATAATCTGCTGGCCGCGAATGAGCAGCAGCCGTTACGCCATGCGGTCGCCGGGTGCCTGGAACTGCTGCCGCACAGCATGCCGATCTTCGCGCCGAACCAGAACTCGATGCGCCGTTTGGGCGGCACGGTGAATACGGCGACCAAGGCCAGTTGGGGTTTTGAAGACCGCGATGCGTGCTTGCGCATTCCCGAGTCGGACGTGAAGAACCTGCGGGTTGAATATCGCTTGGCGGGGGCGGATGCCAATCCGTATCTGGTACTGGCGGCGATTTTGGTGGGGTTGGAGCATGGGTTGGAGTTGGGCAAAGAACCGATCGCACCGCTGAATGAAGACCGCAGCAGCGGGATCGATTTTCCCAAGGATATGTTCGAGGCAGTGCGCGCGATGCAGCACCAGCCGCAATTGCGTGAGGGGCTGGGCGCGGAGTTTGTCGATGTGTATTGCGACAATAAACGCCAGGATCATTTGGCGTTTATGCAGGAGATCAGTGCGCGGGAGTATCGCTGGTATTTGTGAAGGGCGCCGGCTCACGCAGGGCGCCGAATCCGGCTGGCGTCTCTGGAGGGCGGACACCCGAACTGGCGACTGTACTCGCGGCTGAATTGAGATGGGCTTTCGTAGCCCACTCGATAACAGGCACTCGCCACATCCAGGCCTTCACCCAGCATCAGGCGGCGGGCTTCCTGCAGGCGAAGTTGCTTTTGATATTGCAGCGGACTCATCGCGGTGACGGCCTTGAAGCGATGATGCAATGTCGAGCTGCCCAGATTGGCGACCCTGGCAAGTTCTTCGATGCGTAAGGGTTGGTTGTAGTGTTTGTTCAGCCAATCAATGGCCCGCGTCACCCGTCGAGTCTGCGAATCACCGAGGGCAAGTTCGTACAGCCGACGTCCGTGCACGCCTCGCAGGAGGCGGTAGTACAACTCTCGTAGCGCGAGCGGCGCCAGCATGCCGATGTCTTTCGGTGTTTCCAGCAGCCGTACCAGCCGCAGCATTGTTTCGAGCAGGGGCACATCGACTTTCTCGAGAAAAAGACCCAGTTCAGGTTCGTCGGGGACGCCCGTTGCCGGCGCATCGGCGATGACCTGGGCAATATCCGTGGCCTCGAAATCAAAACGGATGCACAGGTAGGGCGCCTCCGGGCTAGCCAGCAGCACGCGCCCGGCAACCGGGAGCGTCACCGAGACCACCAGGTAACTCAGCGGGTCGTACAGGTATTGGTCGTCGCCCAGGCCGATTTCCTTTTGTCCTTGCACAATCAGGCAAAGTGCCGGTTTGTGCACGGTATGGATAAGCTCCGAAGGCGTGTCAAAACGGATGACATGCAGGGGCGCAATGGCGGTCTCATAGATCCCGGGCGTGGTAAAGCGTTGCGTCAGCAGGCGAACCAGTTCGTCGCGGTAGATGGCCGTGTTTTGCAGGATGAAAGCATCGCTCTGTTCCATTTCAAGGCTCTCACAAGTGTTCATGAGCGTCTGCGCGCAATTGTCCAGGCAGACGATATTCATCCGACATAATCAAAGTGCTCATTGCCGATAGAGGATCATGCCGGCGTGATACAGCACGTCGTCATGAAAATGCCCGTCGGCGGTGAAGCCGGTGTCGTCCCAGTACTGGATGTAGTCACCGACCATTTCGTAGCGGCCTTGATAAGCGCTCTTATTTTTACCACGGGCCTCGTCGTAACGCCCAGAGGCCAGAAGTTCGTGACGGATGAATCCATCCGCGGTGACCCACATGCCTGCGTAACGATGCTCAGGCGCGGCTTGTTTGGCGTTTTTCATTGTTCAGTCCTCATTGACGTTGTTCACCTGAGCGGCCTGCCGTGGCCTGTGTCTGCATCCGTTGCGTGCTTTCATATTACGTAGCCAAGCGCAGAGGTATTACGACGAAACTGCCGCAGATTTGCCTGATCCTCTCGGGCTTGCCGAGCATGCAGCGGCTTTTTCCTGCAGTGGCTCACCCGGCTGTGACAGTCATGCCGCCGTCGGCCATGACCACCGAACCGACCATGAAGCTGGCACGATCCGAGGCGATGAACGCGACCACTTCGGCGATTTCTTCCGGTTGTGCGGCGCGGCCGATCGGTGCGGCTTCGCCATGCTGGGCAAGAAAAGCAGGGCCATCGTCGACCACATGGTTGAGGATGTTGGTCACCACATCCCCGACGCCAACCGCGTTAACGCGGATGCCGTGGCCAATGACCTCAAGCGCCAGGGTGCGCGTCAGTTGCGCCAGTGCGCCTTTGGAGGCGGTGTAGGCGGCAATGGTGGGAAAGGCGAAGTAGGAGGCGTAGGACGCGATGTTGACGATCGAGCCGGATTTATTGGGCATCATCGCTTTGACCGCTTCACGGCTATGCAGGAAGGCCGCCGTGGCATTGACCGCCTGAATGCGTTCCCAGTCCTCGCGAGTCATGTCGATGACCAGCTTGTTGATGATGATGCCGGCGTTATTGACCAGGATGTCCAGCCGGCCAAATTGCTCGACGGCCAACGCGACCGCACGCTCGGCGGCACCGTCCTTAGCGATGTCGGCCACCAGTGGTACCAGACCAGGGCGGGCCAGCGCTTCCACGTCGGGGTTTATATCTTCAGCAATGACCTTGGCGCCGCGGGCATGCAGCAGCAGTGCGATGGCCTTGCCGATGCCACTGGCCGCGCCAGTCACCAGGGCGACTTTACCTGCCACTTCGTTCGGGGTGCTGTGCTTGATGTCGGTCATGATGTTCTCCAGCATTGTGATCAAGTAGGGGATAAGCCGTGTCTTTCAACGGCGACGGGCCTACTGTCTCGCAGCGCGGCGAAGCCGGCTTTCGTGAGATTGCCTACGCTGTCGGGGTTTTGCGCCGAATATCAGTGAGGACGGTTCGCCGCTCGGTTCAGCCAGCGAAAAAAGCCCGATATCATCGATCCGGCCTCCCTTATTAAAAGGACCTGTTCATGGCAACTACCGTGCGAACGTCCCAGGCACCGACATCCAGCCAGGACTTGCGCATCACTGGGGAATCGATGCGTGAGTATCTGCCAGGCGATGCGCAGACGTTTACACCGCGTCTGGAAATCAAGGACGTTGTGATTCAGTTGTTCACCCATCGCAGCGTCATTGAGCCCATTCTCGTGCCGGCAGTGGTAGAACCGCTGCTCGTTTTGGTTCTGGCGGGGGCGGCGAGGGTGGAGGAGCGCCTGCCGGGTGGGGCATGGGAGGCGGCAGAAGTCAGTGCCGGCGATTTTTTTCTCACCAGTTCTGATGAGCCTTATGAAATGCGCTGGCAGACGTACGGAGGCGATACCTTCGAAGTCATGCATCTTTATTTGGGGTTGCCGCTGATTGAGCAAGCGTCACGGGAGTTGTTGGGGGAGCATGCCGGGGCTGTTCGATTTCGCGATGTTTCCGGCGCACGGGATGGGCGCGTCGCGTATGTCATGGAGCAGCTGCGCACCGAACTGGTCGGGGAGCGCTTGCCCAGTGCTCTGTTCGTCCGGTCTCTGGCTCAGGCGCTGGCCGTACATCTTGTGCGCAGCTATCGCGCCGAGACCCGACCCGGACGTCGAGTCAACGCCTTGCAAGCCTACAAGCTGCGCAAAGTCACTGATGCCATGAGTGCGGATCTGGCCGCTGAGTTCAGCCTGGCAAAGTTGGCCAGACTGGCCGAACTGAGCGAGTACCACTTCAGCCGCCTGTTCAAGCGTGCGACAGGGCTTTCGCCGTCGCAGTACTTCATTCGCTTGCGCATGGTGCGTGCGCGGCACTTGTTGCTGGAGACCCGGCTTAATGTCATCGACATCGGGCTGGAGGTCGGCTACTCCAGCCCCAGTCACTTCTCCCAGGTATTTCGTCGCGAGGTGGGCGTAACGCCCAGCGAGTTCCGTGGCTCTTGAGTGCCGGTCCGCCACAGGGTTTGCGGGCGATGCATACAGACACGAATAGGCAAAGGTTGCGCAGCTTTTGGCACGCGCCGAGCAGGCCAGTGCCTTTAATCTTTTCGACGTACCCCGCAGCAACGCCCGCGATGTCAACGGTCGGTGCTGAACCTCAATGCACAAAGCAGGAGCTACGGATATGTCGAACATTCAAAACAAAGTCGTCCTGATCACCGGTGCAAGCAGTGGCATTGGCGAAGCAGCGGCCAGATTGATCGCCGCCAAAGGTGCCCATGTGGTACTCGGCGCCCGTCGTACCGAACGTCTGGACAAACTGGTCAGCGAGATCCACGCCGAAGGTGGCTCGGTAAGTGCCTGCGCACTGGACGTGACGGATCTGCAATCCATGCACGCCTTCGTGACATTCGCCAAGGCGCAACATGGCAAGGTCGATGTGATCATCAACAATGCAGGCGTGATGCCCCTGTCGCCTTTGACTTCGTTGAAGGTCGATGAGTGGAACCAGATGCTCGATGTCAACGTTCGCGGCGTGCTGCACGGTATCGCCGCCGTTTTGCCGGACATGGAGGCACAAGGTTTCGGCCAGGTCATCAATATCTCGTCGATTGGCGGTCTCGCGGTTTCTCCGACCGCCGCGGTGTACTGCGCGACCAAATTTGCGGTCAGGGCGATCTCGGATGGCTTGCGCCAGGAAACGGACAAGATCCGCGTCACGGTGGTGTGCCCGGGGGTCGTCGAGTCCGAACTGGCCGATACCATCTCTGATGAGGTGGCACGCGAGGAAATGAAAGCCTTTCGGCGTGTCGCGCTCAACGCCGACGCCATCGCGCGAGCGCTCGCCTATGCCATCGACCAGCCCGACGATGTCGATGTGAGTGAAATTGTGGTTCGTCCGACCGCCAGCCCTCACTGATAAATCCTGACAGCAATGTGTGCTGCGGTTCGGCCGCGGTCGTTGATCAGCGGCCGCTTCCGGACCCGTTGCGGTTGGCGTGATGGGTCGCCAAATCGTAGCGGATACGAAAATGAGTTGCGGTGTCATTTTCATCAGCTTTGCCAGTTGTGTTTTTTCTGGCCGCTGGCTATTGATACGCGCTTTTCCACCTTGGGCAATTCCCGCAATTGACAGCGGATGAACTACGCTCCTGAAACAACCCCGCAGATCGAAGAAACAGTGCGCAAGGTCGAGTCGACCAGAGTGATGGAGGGAACCAACAGGCCGTTCTTCGGGATCCGGCATCCCTGATCGTCACCGTCGGAGTACGCTCCGTGAAAACCCGACAGCCACTGTTTATCTTTCTGTTGCTTGTCTTGCTCTTTGCCGGTTGTGCGACCGTCAATGTTTCTCATGAACCCAGTCAGGCCCTGCCAGCGCGCGATTCGGCATTCGGTCGTTCTATCCTGGCTCAGGCCGCTCCCCATCAGGGTAAATCGGGCTTTCGCTTGTTGTCCGAGAGTGCCGAGGCGTTCTCGGCCCGCGCCGAGTTGATTCGCAATGCGCAAAGCAGCCTCGACTTGCAGTACTACATCGTCCACGACGGCATCAGCACGCGAATACTGGTGAGCGAACTGCTGGCCGCTGCCGACCGCGGCGTGCGCGTGAGGATTTTGCTGGATGACACCACCAGTGATGACCTTGACCGGATTATCGCCACACTGGCTGCGCATCCGCAGATTCAAGTCCGCGTCTTCAACCCGTTGCACCTGGGCCGCAGTACCGTCGTAACGCGGACGATGGGCCGGCTGTTCAATCTGTCGCAGCAGCACCGGCGCATGCACAACAAACTGTGGGTGGTGGACAACTGCGTCGCCATCGTCGGTGGACGCAATCTGGGCGATGAGTATTTTGACGCGCAGCCCGACAAGAATTTCAGAGACATCGACATGCTCAGTGTCGGTCCGGTTGCGGAGCAGTTGGGGCATAGTTTTGATGAGTACTGGAACAGTGCGCTGAGCAAGCCGATCGAGCAGTTTCTCTCGATCCACCCGACGACCCGCGACCTGAAAAACAGCCGCACCCGGCTGGAGGAGTCCCTGGAGGAAACGCGCAAGCAGAATCATGCGCTGTACCAGCAATTGATGACCTACACCACGCATCCACGCCTGCAGGTCTGGCGGCAGGAGCTGATCTGGGCTTGGAACAAAGCGCTGTGGGACGCGCCGAGCAAGGTCTTGTCGAAGGGCGAGCCCGCCCCGTATTTGCTGTTGGCCACCCAGTTGGCACCCGAGCTGAACGGGGTCACCCAAGAACTGATCATGGTCTCGGCCTACATGGTGCCGGGCGAACCGGGGGTGGTGTACTTGACCGGCCGTGCCGACGCCGGCGTGTCGATCAGCTTGCTGACCAACTCCCTGGAGGCCACCGATGTGCCCGCCGCGCACGGTGCGTACGCCCCGTATCGGCAAACCTTGCTGGAGCATGGTGTGCACTTGTTCGAGTTGCGGCGTCAGGCCGGTGACAATGGTGGCAGCGGCAGCGGAACGCGTCTTTTTCATAGCGGATCCTCCAACAGTTCAGACTCCAGCCTGCACAGCAAGGCGATGATTTTCGACCAGCAGAAAGCGTTTATCGGCTCGTTCAATTTCGACTCGCGCTCACTCTTGTGGAACACCGAAGTCGGGGTGCTGGTCGATAATCCGCAACTCGCCGGACGGGTGCGTGAACTGGCACTGGAAGGTATGGCGCCGGCGCTCAGTTACCACACTGTGCTGGAAAGGAATCAGATGGTCTGGGTCACCGAGGATGAGGGCAAACAGCATACGTTGACCAAGGAGCCGGGGAGTTGGTGGCGGCACTTCAATGCGTGGCTCAGCAGCGCCATCGGGCTGGAAAGGATGTTATAGCGCGTGGGTCATCGACGAACGATGGTGCGGGGCGCCGTGGTCTCTGTTGGTGCTCACTTCGATACTTTCATTGTCGCGCAGAGGATAGGGGGTGAGGGATATGGTGCGGCTTTTCAGCCTGTTGCTAGTGGTTGCGGGCAGCGGCCTTACCGCCATCGTTCCGGATGCGCAGGGCCAAACCGACCCGCAAGCCACCCAAGAGATAAAGGCCTTGCTGGACTTTGTCGAACACAGCCCGTGTCAGTTCGTGCGTAACGGAATCGAATACCCGGGACCCCGCGCGCGGGTGCATCTACAGCAGAAGCTGGATTATCTGGAAGGCAAAAACAGGGTGCACAGCGCGGAAGACTTCATCGATCTTGCTGCCACTGAAAGCAGCCTGAGTGGCCGAGCGTATGCGGTGCGATGTAAAGAAAAAGTAGAGCCAGCAAGCGCCTGGTTAAAGAGGGAACTGCAGAGGCAGCGGCAACTGCATTGATCTTGTCTGCCGTCCAATAACAGCCAGAGTGAAGGATTGCGGCATGACTTAACGCATGAACCGGCTATCGACCCTGCACACAATGATGGCAATATGGCCACTTCAGGAGAAATAGCCATCCGGCGCGACGTGAAGCCGGATGTCATGCGTTCAGGGATGAGGAATATGGCTTCAATTCAGGTAGATGGTGAGGACAAGACCGCACAGATCAGCGACTGGGCGATTCGCTGGAGCGACAGGGACGCATTTCTGCAACTGACCTGTCACTATCCCTCCAGGAAAAAATACACCCGCCCGCTCAGTAATTGTCTGGTTTCGCCCACCCGCGAGTTGAGCAATGTCTTGCTGCACAAGCGCGGCGGCACCAAGCCCATCGTCAGCGCTACGATTTACGGCGAGCGCTATGCCGTCGTGCACTACCCGGGCGGCAAAAAACCTTATGTTCACAAAATGGACGGCATCGGCTTTACCGCTCCGACAGCGATGCGGGACACGCCGGTCTTCCGCTATCTCACTGCCGTGGCGCAAGCCCGACAGAGTCACGGTAAGTCGCAGGATGATCGTGAAATTGCCGACAATGTGGTGCGTCAGCTCGAAAAACTGCCCGCCATCGCTGGCACTGCCTTGCAAGCCTACTGTACGGGACGCAACGGCACGCTGGCGCCGGGGCAGGGGCTGATCTATCCGTTCGGGCTGAACGAGAGTCAGCTTAAGGCCGTCGAGCGGGCATTCAGCGCGCAAGTCAGCGTGATCGAAGGGCCGCCAGGAACCGGCAAGACCCAGACGATCCTCAACATCCTCGCCAACATTCTGTTACGCGGACAGACAGTCGCAGTGTTGTCCAACAACAATGCTGCCGTGGAGAACGTCTACGAAAAGCTGGAGAAATACGGCCTGGGCCACCTGGTCGCCAAGCTTGGCAACCAGAGCAAACGCCAGGCCTTCTTCGACGACCTGCCTGCGTGGACGCCAAGTGCGCCCGAGGCGGCACCATCCCTCGATGAGGTCCAGAACCTGCTGGCACGCTTGAAGCAGCACCTGCAAGACCACAACAGGGCGGCGCAACTGCAAATCGAGCTGGACGAGCTGGTCATCGAGCGGCGCTACCTGCAGCAGTGGCAGGCAGAAAGCGCTGTACAGGCCACCGGTACGCTCGACAAGTACGGCCTGACACCGCGCAAGACTGCGGACCTCATGGCCTACCTGGCTTACCTCGGCGAACAGCGCATCCATCTCAAAGACCGTATCGAGCTACTGTTCAAATTCAGGATCTTTCGCACCAGGCCATTCGCCGACGCCGAGGCGCGCATGGCCGTTTTCCATGCCCTGCAAATGCATTACTACGACAAGTCGCTCCGGGACAAGGAAGCGCAGCTGCAGGCGTGCCGTGATTCGTTGGCGCGCGCGAATTTCACGGCGCTGCTCAAAGAACTGACAACCGCATCGATGCAGCATCTCAAGCACCACCTGCAACTTCAGGTCCCGCCGTCGGACAGTTTTGATGTCAAAACCTACTGCGAGCGTTTCGATACCTTTATGCAGCGCTTCCCTATCCTGGGCAGCGGCACGCACTCCATCGTCAATTCGATCGCGCCGGGAGCGGTCCTCGATTACGTGATCATCGATGAAGCCTCTTTGCAGGACATCGTACCGGGCATCCTGCCGCTGGGCTGCGCAAAGAACCTGATCGTCGTGGGCGACAACCGCCAGTTGCCGCATATCCCCGTGACGCTGGGGCTGCAAGCGCCCGCCGAGGCCTACGATTGCGAGCGCTACAGCTTGCTCGATTCGTGCATTGCGGTGTTCCAGGACGCGCTGCCCAGAACCCTGCTGAAAGAGCATTACCGCTGCCACCCCAGGATCATCCAGTTCTGCAACCAGCAGTTTTACGACAACGCACTGGTGCCGATGACCGAGGACAACGGCGAAGCGCCCCTGCGTCTGGTGGTGACGGCCAAGGGCAACCACGCCCGGAAGAACACCAACCTTCGGGAACTGGACTCCCTGCTGAAGGTGCTAGAAGAGGAGGGGCAACCCGTCGGAATGGACGGTGAAGGCCGCGGTTACATTGCCCCGTACAGGGCACAAGTTAATCTGTCCGGCACGCACTTGCCGGCGGATTTCGTCAAGGACACCGTGCACAAGTTTCAGGGGCGCGAGTGCGACGAGATCGTGTTTTCCACCGTGCTCGACAAGAAGCGCTACAACCAGGGGCGAACACGCCTGGATTTCGTCGACGACCCCCGCATGATCAACGTGGCCGTTTCGCGGGCCAAACATCGCTTCACCCTGGTAACCGGCGATGAGGTGTTCACGGGCAACAATGGCCACATTGCTGCGCTGATCCGCTACATCAGCTATTACGCGCAAGACGAGCAGATCGTGCGGGCGCCGGTGGTCTCGGCATTCGACTTGCTGTACCGCGAGTACGACCAGTCTCTGGCACGCCTGGACGCTCGCTTGCGGCCTGAGGATTCACGCTACAAGTCCGAGCAGATCGTGGCCCGGTTGCTGCGCGAGGCACTGTCGGCCCCGGCGTGCCAGGCATTGAAATACCACACACAGATTCAGCTGGATCAGCTTGCATCACCGGCTGGCCTCGACTGGACGCAGCCCCAACAGGCGTTCATGCGGCGCGCCAGTTGCGATTTCGTGATCTATTTCAAAGTGGGCAAGCAACCGATAGGAGTGATCGAAGTCGATGGCGGGTACCACGACCACCCCGTACAGGCCGCTCGGGACGCCATGAAAAATGAGATTCTGGCTAAGAGCGGCATTCCCATTCTGCGGCTGCGGACCGTTGAGAGTGGCATTGAGCGCAGAATTGGCGACTTTATCGGGCAGTGGGCCCGTCCCGCGAATGGCGCATAAACACTTGGGTCAGCTCGTCAGACACTGATGGCCTGGCCCGATGTTTTCGCCCCTGAAATCTTCATTGTCGAGTGACGAGTCGGACCACCGACAGGAAACATGCATGGCCAACACATCACCCGCTCACACCCTGAGTGCATTGCCCGATCTTGATTACTATCACAGCAGTTCGATGCCTCTACCTGTTGAGATAACCACTCTTGATGCCTGGAACTTCATGAGGGCCAAGCCGGGGCTGTTCATGCGACTGGCTTTTCGGACGAGGGACGTGATTTCCTCACTGTTCGGGGTGAAGCGCATCGGCGGGTTCTCCGGCGCCAGGCGAGAAACCGTACAGACTGGAGAAAAGCTGGATTTTTTTCTGGTGGAGCATACTGCCCCCGACCTGCTCGTTCTGAGCGTGCGCGACCGACATCTGGATGTCATGATTTGCCTTTCGATAACAGATTGTGTGTTTACGATCACATCCTCTGTCGTAACGCATAACGTCTTTGGGCGCATCTACATGTTGCCGGTGGGTTTGGTCCATAAGTTGCTGGTCAATAGGGACCTTGGGCGTCTGAAACGAAATCTTGAAAGAGAATAAGGGACAAAACATGGTTCCTGATGCAACGTGATACTGATGCTTATCGGAACAAGGGATACTGAGACCAGGAAACCACAGATAACTTCAGAGACGCGCTTAATAAACTACCCAAGCATTACCTGGAAATAGCATGCAAGAAACAAGGCCTGGCCCACCAAAGAAAATAATGAAGAAACGAGTTATTACAGCTGTTGTGGTTTTACTTGCGGGGGCGTGGATTAATTATTTTTTTTGGGCCGCCAACATTTCATCACGAACAATTTTAATGCCGGAAATTCCGGAGTTGACGACATACCTGCTGACTGGCGCTATTTTTGGGGTTGTGTTTGCAGTTCCAACAATTCGCGCCGGCACAACGGCAAGAAGCACGATAAAGTCTTTTTTGGGTGGTTTCTGCCTGAGTTTGATGTTTTCTCTAAATTGTTATTCTGTCGCCGCCTACCTGTTGCCTGGTGAAACTGTCAGTTATGAGTCTGCGTATGAAGTTACTTATCCAGGGCCGCCCATCGGGAAATACAGTCGTTGCGAGGCTGGTCTGTGGATCAGTGTTCCAGACACGGATCGCAGGATTGAACTCTGCACAAACAAATCAGATTTGAACGAGCAAATTGGTCGCGGTATATATGCCGTGTGGGTGACTGCTCGCACTAATAAACTAGGCACTTACATTGTTGGCTATACATTTTTTCGCAAATAAATCTGTCAACACGAAATGTTTTATAAATGTGGTCTTTACCTGAAATCCCGAAAATGGATACCTCAGAACTGCAGCTCATCACACATTCTTTGCAAAAAATCGTCGCCGGCGGCGCACTCAGACAGCAAGTGATACCCTAACCAGATGTCCCAACCTGCAGCGAGCGTCAGGTCCTGGCGCTCGAAGTCGGGGCAGATTGTTCCGTCCAGGCCGACAACGACTTCGCCCACGCGTCGAAAGCCCCAGGCATCAACCAGTTTGCTTTCCAGCGACTTCCAGTCGGCATCCGACAACTCACCGAATTCGATAAGTAAATGGCCATTTGCAGCGTGGAAGAGATTCATAGGTTCGCACCGGGGGAGGGGGTATAAGATCGACTGGGAACTGTCATTCAAGTAACCGCACGACGTTGGCAAGGAGCATTCATGTGTGTCATCAGCATTGATCGGGATAGCGTGCATGCCGGGGATGATCTGGAAAGTCATGGAACATCAATCAAGCTTGATCCAACGCTAACACTGCGCACATTGTGCGAAGCGATCCAAGGTATGGGGTACTTGCCTGCCATCAGTGGAGGCAAGGCGACGTGGATTATTTGTTTATCGGGCAAAGACGTAGGTGTTTTAGCTCAGCAATGGCCTGAACCCAAATTGACGATCCCCGCCGAGAGCATTCTGAGTCAGTATTTTGCAGATTCCGAACCAAGCCTACTGTTCAAATATTGGTGCCAGGCAGATCCAGACCATGTCTTTTCACAGATCAATGCAGGACGTGAACCACCGTCCCGATTGTAGGAGTGGGAGGAAGCTTTCTACTCATCAAGAAGCTGCGTCGGCGGTATTTCTCGAGCGACTGCTTCCGGCTGTTGATTCAACCCTTCAACGACATCGGTCTGTCCCCACCCGGAGGCAAGCCAAACAGCCTCCGCACCCCGTTAAGAAACGCCCCATAAGGCCGCCCCAGAACCAGCATCATCACCGCCGCACCCAGCGTGCCGCGCATCAATCCTTCGCCCGATGCACCACTGAAGGCAATGATCGCCGCATAGATCGGCACTTGAAAGCTGACCAGGGCGATGCTGTCCCAGAGCAACCTCGACACTCGACCCTGACCGGCGCGCGTCATCATCCAATCCCGCCATAGGCCGTAAGGTCGCGCGACTGGAATCATCAGCGCCGCGCCCAGCAGGCGCGCGTGCAGAACCTGATCCCAGGTCATGCCGGCAATGAAACGTTCATTGATGATGCCGGTGGTGGTGAAAAACAGGATCAGCGCCGTCGTATCTGCCAAGAAGGCAGTCCGACGCGTTGGGCTTTGCAGTAGTTGCGGCACCTCAATTCTCCTTTCATGGCTTCAGCTTTCCTCAGCCAGACGCCGGCGCTTCATCGTGCTGTGACAGCGGCTGCACCGCGAGGTGCGGCGATTCGCCGAAGTACTCGATCAGCAGATCAGTGAGCACGCGTATCTTGCGCGCGGGATGCGGGCCTGGCGCGCGGAGGAGGTACGCACCGGCCGGGGGCGGTGGATGGTTGGTCATGATCGGCACGAGTGCACCCGAGGCGATGTGTTCGTGGGTGAGGCAATCGGGCAAGTAGGCGACGCCGAGGCCGGCAGCTGCGGCCGCAGCGAGGGCAGTGCCGTTGTCAGCCTTGAAGCGTCCTTGCGGGCGAACCGTGATGATCTTGTCATCCGCCATGAATTGCCAGGCTTCGGTGCCTTGCATGAGCGCTTGATGGGCGTGCAGTTCGTCCGGGGTTTCTGGGGCGCCGTGCGCTTTGATGTAGTCCGGGCTGGCGACGAGCTTGGTGTAGACCGGGCCGATACGTCTTGCGATCAAATTGGAGTCCTGCAGATAACCCACGCGAATGGCGCAATCGTAGCCCTCGGTAATCAGGTCAACGAAGCGATCGCTGTAGCAGGTCTGCATGTGCAATTGAGGGTGACGGCGCGCCATTTCCGCCAGCACCGGGGCGAAATGTGTCGGCCCGAACGACAACGGCACTGCTACGCGCAAGCGACCGCGCAGGGCGCCGGCGGGCAGGATGGTTTCCTTGGCGATGTCGATTTCGCTACAGACTCGGGCGGCGTAATCGCGGAACGTCGCGCCGGCCTCGGTGAGCGATGCCCCGCGCGTCGAGCGTGCCAGCAGTTGCACGCCCAGTTCTGCTTCAAGCCGGGCCAGCCGGCGGCTGACGATTGATTTCGAGACCCCGAGCCGCAGCGCAGCCTGGGAAATGCCCCCGGCATCGGCCACTTCGACGAAGGTTTGCAGTTCTTCGATATCCATTTTCGCGTTCCCCTTGGCGCGACACAGTTCGCCTCGGGATGCTACTACTGCGACGGATATGGGAACAGCACAATGGGTTTTCCAGGCACGGCGCCACTCGCGTGCATTCTGGAACCCTTAGCCGCACGGGCTCCGGCCGTTTCACCCGCGTGCGTTACCCATACAAAAGGACCTGCAAATGGCAAGCGAAGCAATCCGCAACCCCCACACCGATCAACTGCTGACGCCCGAGAATTCAGCATTGATCGTCATCGACTATCAACCGGTTCAGGTGTCCTCGATCCGCTCGATGCCACGCGATGAACTGGTCTTCAACATCACCAGCGTTGCGAAAGCGGCGGTCAACTACAACCTGCCGATCATCCACTCGACCGTCAATGTCGCGACGGGCCGCAACAAACCACCGATTCAAGAGTTGCAAGCGGTGCTCGGCCATCTGCCAACCTATGACCGCACGTCGATCAACAGTTGGGAGGACACCGAGTTCAAGCAGGCAGTCAAAGCGCTCGGGCGCAAGAAACTGATCATGACCGCGCTGTGGACCGAAGCCTGCCTGACCTTCCCGGTGCTCGACGCGATCCAGGAAGGCTATGAGGTTTATGTGCCGATCGATGCGGTGGGCGGCACGTCGCTGGCCGCGCACGAGGCGGCGTTGCGCCGAATGGAACAGGCGGGGGCGAAGCTCATCAGCCGCGTGCAAATGTACTGCGAACTGCAACGCGACTGGGCGCGAGAGGTGACCGTGCCTGGCTTCATGGGTGTGTTCGAAAACTTCGACGGCTTCAACGCTGAAAAGGCGCTCCAGGAGGCTGGCAACAAGGCCTGATTAACCGGCAGTCGCTGAAGGTGGCGCTGGCGGCATTCGGCGCTGCCTTCTTTTGGTCTGTTTCGTCACCTGAAAATAATCTGAACGGCCTCGGAACCTGCTCGCCTAATGATTAGCTTGTGGTCAATCGCACAGGCGCTGTGTCAATAACGGCACACTCCGAGAGGTGGTCAACGTGGCGAAAGACGAAAAGAAAAGCAAAGACAAAAAAGGTGACGCTTCGAAAGCCAGCAAGGACTTGAAAGACAAAAAGTCATCACCCGAGAAGAAATCAGCGGCAGCCTCGGCGCTTTCAAAGTCTTCCGACAAGGACAAGAAAGACAAGAAAAAAGATGCCGCGCCCAAGAAGTCTGCCAAGAAAGCCGATAGCAAGCCTGAGAAGGCCAAGGATTCGAAGAAGGCTGACAAGCCGGCTAAAAAGAAAAAGTGATCTTGAAGACAATAAAAAACCCGGCATTCAAACCGGGTTTTTTATTGCCTGCTATTTGGAGATCAGAGCGCCGCTTTCACCTGCAAACCAAACACCAGTGCATTATCGATGTCCTGCCCGGAAAACGCGCCCGGCTCGATGATGTACTGCATATTCGGGCGCAGGGTCAGCCAAGGCGTGGCTTGATAACCGTAGCCGAGTTCGATCAATTGCTCGGCGCTGTCCAGGTTCGGGAACGCTGTGCCGTTGTTCAATGCTGCGTCCTGCAGCACGTCACGGCTGCGCGGGTTCGGCACGGCGCGGCCGTAACCCAGGGCGACGGTGTCTCGCGGACGACCTTCAAACGGTTTGTACAGAACCACGCCGGTGCCGTACCACTTGCTGAACGGCGAAGCCGCTTCGCTGGCCGCCGAGTATTGGCCGAAGGCGTGCAGGCTGCGGCCTTCGGACGTCGGCGAGTTCCAGACGGCCTGATCGATCAGCAGGTAATGACCGCCGCGACCGGACACTTCTTTGTCGCTGCCAATGCGTTTTACGTCGGAGCTGTCGTAGTAGTAACCGAGCTTGTATTCGCCGGGCAGGGCGCCCGCATGCTTGTACACCAGCTCGATCGGCACCACGGTGCCGGTGGTGTGTTTCGGGCCAAGATGCCAGGCGCGGCTGGAGTTGCCGTTGCTTTGCGGGTCGACGTTGAACGCGGCCACGCGCAGTTGCCACGAGGACGACAGGTCGTATTTCACCCGCACGCCCAAATGGGCATTGGGGTAGTTGGTCCAGCCGCTACCGCCAGACATGTTCAGCGGATGACCGCAGAAACCGGCGTTCATGAAGTTGCACAGAATGCCGCTGTCGAGGCCGCCGAGGTCATTACCCATGGCCATGTAACCGAGTTTCACATTGAGCGCCGGGGTAAACAGGCTGCGCTCGTAACTCAGTTCGGTCAGGCGCGTGTACAGGCCACCGTAGTTTTCCTGGATCGGCAGACGGTTGCCGACCAGATCTTCCGAGGCGCTGTTGCCGCGACGGTCGTTGATGGTCAACTGGACCTTGCCGGCATTGTCGACGCCGTACAACTTGCTCAGATCGAACTGCACGCCGAGTTTGATGTTCTGCGAGTAGCGCGCCGAGCGATGCAAACCGCCGTCGGCGTTGTATGCCATTTCACCGCTGTAGTCGCCGGTGAACTTGATGCCTTGTTCATCCATCTGGTGACGCAAGCCACCCCAGTCACCGGTAAGGGTGCTGCGGGTCAACAGATCGGAATCGTTATCGGCCAGCGCGGGGAGGGTGGTGGTGCACGCGACGCCCAGCAACAGGCCTTTGAACAGGTCGGAACGGGAAAAACCAACAGCCGATAGCATGTAAATCTTCCTGCAGAAAACTTGAGCAATAGGGGGGAAAGCAGCGCGGCACCCGAAGGTGCCGCGCTTTACGTGGACACCGTGATTTATGGCAGGGCGTAAGCCATCACGTAGTCGCCGCGATCGGTCGACTGACGCGCGCCACCCGCGGTGATGACGATGTACTGCTTGCCGGTTTTCGGCGAAACATAGGTCATCGGGCCGCCTTGGCTGCCGACTGGCAGACGTGCTTTCCAGACTTCTTCACCGTTGCCGCTGTTGAAGGCGCGCAGGTAGAAGTCCTGGGTGCCGGCGATGAAGATCAAACCACCTTGGGTCGACAGCGTGCCGCCGAGGGTTGGCAGACCGATCTTGATCGGCAGGTGCATGCGGATGCCCAGTGGACCGGTGTCTTCAACGGTGCCGACCGGAACCTGCCAGGCGATTTTCTGGGTCTTCATGTCGATCGCCGTCAGCGTGCCGAACGGTGGTGCCTGGCAAGGAATGCCGGCCACCGACAGGAAGCGGTTCTTGTTCACAGCGTACGGCGTGCCTTTCAGCGGTACGGCGCCCATGCCGGTGTTCAGTGCTTCGCCACCGCCAGCGGCTTGACCCTTGTTCTGCGACGGAATCATCTGAATCCACAGACCCAGGCGCATGTCGTTGACGAAGATGAAGCCGTGTACCGGGTCAGTGGAGATGCTGCCCCAGTTCATGCCGCCCAGCGAACCTGGGAAGCTCAGCGATTTGTCCATGCCCGGCGCGGTGTACAGGCCGTCGTAGCGCATGCCTTTGAAGTCGATGCGGCAGAGCAACTGGTCGTACGGCGTGGCGCCCCACATGTCCGATTCAGTCAGGTGCTGAGCACCGATTTCTGGCATGCCCACCGATTTCGGCTGAGTCGGGGAGTACGGTTCGTTCGGGATGTTCGCCGCTTTCACCGGTACTTCTTTAACCTCGGTCAACGGTTTGCCGGTCGCGCGGTCGAGCACGTAGATCTGCCCGGCCTTGGTGCCGATGACCAGTGCCGGAATGCTTTTGCCGTCCTTGGTGAAGTCGATCAGGCTCGGCTGCATCGGCAGGTCGAAGTCCCAGAGATCGTTGTGCACGGTCTGGAACACCCAGCGCTCGTCACCGCTGGTGGCGTCCAGCGCGAGGATCGAAGCACCGTAGGTGTGATCGAGTTTGCTGCGCTCGACACCATAGATGTCGGTCGACGAACTGCCCATCGGCAGGAACACGGTGTTGGTCGCCGGGTCATAGGACATCGGCGCCCAGCTGTTCGGCGTGCTGCGCACATAAGTGCTGCCGTCGGCCGGTGCGTTTTTATCCTGCGGATTGCCCGGGTCGAAGGCCCAACGCATGGCGCCGGTGATCACATCGAAACCACGGATTACGCCGCCGGGCATGTCGGTCTGCACGTTGTCAGCTACGCGACCGCCAACCACCACGGTGGTGCCGGCCATCAGCGGCGCGGACGACAGCTGATAGTAGCTGTCCGGCACGTTACCCAGACCGGCCTTCAGATCAACCTGGCCGTTGTTGCCGAAACCCTGGCAGAACTCGCCGGTGTCCGCATCGACCGCGATCAGGCGGGCATCAATGGTGTTGGTCAGCAGACGACGCTGGCAATTGGCGGCCGGCGCAGGCTTGGCTTCGATGATTTTCGAATTGGCCGGCTGAGCGATAGCGGCGGTGGCGTCGAAATAGGCCATGCCACGGCAGCGCTGCCAGACTTTCGACTGAGCGTTGATCGCGTTCTTCCACAGCTCTTTACCGGTGTCGGCATCGAGGGCGATCAGGTTGTTGTGCGGGGTGCAGATGAACACCTTGTTGCCAACCTGCAGCGGGGTGAGCTGATCTTCAGCACCGTTGCCATCGCTCTCGGCGACGTCACCGGTGTGATAGGTCCACGCCACTTTCAGTTTGTCGACGTTGTTGCGGTTGATCTGGTCCAGCGCGGCGAAGCGGCTGCCACCTTCGGTATTACCGTAGTGCGCCCAGTCCTTTTGCGCCTTGTCCGGCTCGACCGGGGTCAGGCCCGGGCCAGTGCCGGTTGCCGCCACGGTTGGATGGGCGACAAACATATTGCCGGCCGCCACAACCACGCCGACCGCAAGCACCGCAGCCACAGCGTAAGCGCCGCGACCGGCAACGCCACCGTTGGCACGCTTGAGCTGCGGATAAACCAGCGCCACGACCAAGCCGATCACACTGAACATGAACAGGCGCGAGAACACCGGCCAGAACACCAGGCCGGCATCGCTCACCGCCCAGATCGCGGTGCCCACCAGGAACGCGGCGAACAACCACGCGCCGGCAAGCTTGAAGCGCGCGATCAGCAGACCGGAAACGGCCATGACCAAGCCACCCACCAGGAAGTACCACGAGCCTCCCAGGCTGACCAACTTCACGCCGCCCGCAGCCAGCGCCAAGCCGAGCAGGGCGATGACGACGCCCAGCCCGATCAGAATGAATTTTGATATGCCCGAGAGGCGTTGACTCTGCTTCACGTTGAGTGTCCCGTTGAAATGAGGCGCGCATTATATAGTTAGGTAACTACCTAGTTAAATCACTAATTCAGTAATAAAGCGTTATTGGATTTTTGATAATCCGCTTGGGCCGCAAATGGCGCTCTGACAGGCTTCAACAGAGCTTTTGAAAACCTGCAAAAGACGCCGTTTTGTCAGAAAAAATCATGGTTATGACAGCATTTCTATTTTGCTGTTTTCAGTCAGCCAACACCGTTCAACTGACGCACGGCCGTAACACCAGCTTAGCGGGTACGCGACAAATGGGGCGGCCCCCGCTCGTTACCAGTTGATGTGCGTGGTTCGACTCATACGGGCGTAGTGAGCGAAAAGGGAATGCGCAGCTCTTCGACAGGCCCTGTATCGCGCCCGCACATTTCGTCGTGCACGCATTGCTGCACCAGCACGCAGGGAAAGGCCGGCACGGTCTGCAGCAAGTCACGCAGGTGGGTGATCGAGCGCAGGTGCATCGGCTTGGCCGCGTCATCCAGCAGGGTGAACTGGCCGTGATCCAGACGGATCCGCGCCAGATAAAAACCACCTTCGAGTGACAGCAGCTCCAGTTCACGTATTTCACTGTTGGCCGCACGTTCGGTGAGGGCTTGCAGGTTCATGCTTCACTCCTTGCCTACCAGGGTAGGCGTTCTCCATCGTAGGCAAAGAAATGGCCGCTGTCGGCCGACGTCAACTGGTCTATCAAGGTCAGTAACTGTTCAGCGGCAACGTCTGCCGGACGGGCGCTGGAGGCGCCGCGAAAAGGTTGCGACAACCCCGACACCACCGTGCCCGGGTGCAGACTGAGCAAGCGACTCTGCGGGCGCGTGCGTGCCAGTTCGATGGCGGCGGTCTTGATCAGCATGTTCAACGCAGCCTTGGAGGCGCGGTAGGCGTACCAGCCGCCCAAACGGTTGTCGCCAATGCTCCCGACCTTGGCCGAAAGCATCGCCATCGCTCCCCGAGGATCGAGCAGTGGCAGGAAATGACGCAACACCAATGCCGGTCCCAGCGTGTTCACTTGAAACACGGTTTGCAGCGCCTCCGGCTCGATTGCGCTGAAGCTTTTTTCCGGTTTGATCCCTTCGCGATGGAGCAGACCGGCCGCGTGGATGATCAGTTGATACGGCGCTTCGCCTGCCAGTTCGGAGGCGGCACTGGCAATCGTTTCGGGCCGTTCAAGGTCGAGCGCGGGGAGGGTACGGCGCCCCAGCGCACGAACGTCGGCACAGCGCGGATCCTGTTTCAGCAGTTGGCAAAAGGCTGTGCCGAGGGCGCCACTGGCGCCGATCACCAGCGCGCGATAACCGTCGCCGAGCGAGGCCAGGGTCAATGCGCGGTTCATTCGCTGACTCCGGCACCCTGGCGACGGAAGAACAATGTCACCTGTCCGACCTCTACGCCGAATTTGGACATGCTGGTGCGGTTGATCAACGTGTCCTCGTCCATCAAGTACATCCAGTCGTCCATGCTCATTTCGTAAGTCGAGTCATCGACCGGCAGGTTCAGGCGATAACGCCAGTGCAACGTGTTGCCCGCGACCCGGCCCTCGGCGACACCCACCACGTCAGCCGCGCGACCGCTCCAACGCCCCTGGCCTTCGGGCGTGAGAGTCCAGACGCGACGTTGGCGGGTGCCGTCGCTGTACAGGAAGCGCTCGTCGAGAATCAGGTTGTTGCCCTCACGCCGGCTGACGATGTTGACCTCAAAACGCTTGGCCACCTCACCGTTGCGCTTCTGAAACATCCCCCAGGCTTTGACGGGCTGGCTGAAAAAACGCTGCAGGTCCAGGGCCGGTTGTTGCTCGGCATAACGGGCAACATCTACGCTGCCGCAGCTTGCGACGCTGAGGACCAGTGCCAATAACAGCAGAAATCGGGTCATCGCCTAACTCCCTGAAACACACAAGTGAAGAGGGTGAGATTCGAACTATCGGCTTGTACAGTGACTGTCCCCTGTATAGCTTTATCGACGTCCGATCAGTTGCAGGAACTCCTGCCGTGTCGTCGAACTATCCCGGAAAGCCCCCAGCATCACGGAGGAGGTCATGACCGAATTCTGCTTCTCAACGCCGCGCATCATCATGCACATGTGCCGCGCTTCAATGACCACCGCCACACCGGCGGCATCGGTGATCTGCTGGATGGCGTCGGCAATCTGCCGTGTAAGGTTTTCCTGGATCTGCAGGCGACGCGCGAACATGTCTACCACCCGCGCGACCTTCGACAGCCCCAGGACCCGGCCGGTGGGGATGTACGCGACATGTGCCTTGCCGATAAAGGGCAGCATGTGGTGCTCGCACAAGGAATACAGCTCGATGTCGCTGACGATCACCATTTCATCGCTCTGCGACTCGAACAAGGCACCGTTGGTGACGTCTTCCAGGCTCATGGTGTAGCCGTTGCACAGGTACTGCGTCGCTTTGGCGGCGCGCTTGGGTGTGTCCAACAGTCCTTCGCGCTCGGGGTTTTCACCGACGCCGACGAGAATTTCACGGTAATGGCTGGCTAATAGTGGGTTCATTCAAGGTGCTCGCGGCAGTGCTGTGCGTGAGGCCAATCCATAGCGAAAGAGTTGTACGCAATGAAGTGCTTTGTATAGGTTTTATTGAAGATAGGCTGAAAAAAATCACCTGACAATGAATCGGCAATCTTTTTTATGCAGATGCGAAAACCTCACATCGCAAAATGTGAGACCGCGAGGAGCGGGAAGCAGAGGGGGATGACAGTGAGCGCTCCGGGAGATGTGTGAGCGCGGTGCGATCACAAGCGATGTTGTGCGGCGTTCTGATTGATTTGGAAACCGTCAGACGTCCTGACGGTTACCGATTGCTGCACCTCAAGCGTTCTCTTCAAGCCTGCGCACGTCACCCAAAGAATCACGCTGCATCGACTGCAGGTTTTTCTCGATGGTTTCGCACAGCGCTTCCATCTGAATCTGGTGTTCGCTGTGGCGAAACGGGCTTTGCAGATCGGTGCCGATGCGTTCGATGGCCAGCAGCATAAAACCGACCACGGTCGAAGCCAACGGCGTGAACCAGCCCAAAGACTCCACCAGCCCGACGGGCACGATCAGGCAGAACAGCGAAATAAACAGCCGCGGGAAATACACATAAGGGTAGGGCAGCGGCGTATTGGCAATCCGCTCCATGCCGCCCTGGCTGTTGGACAAATCCACCAGCGTCGACTCCAGCCGTGCCAGACGAATGCTGTCCAGGCGCCCGGCCTTGTATTCGCGAGCGAGCAAGGTCGCGGAACCGGTGAGAATGTCATTGGCAAAGTTATTGGTCGTGCCACTGCGGGCGAATTCATTGGCGGGAATAAACGCGCGGACTTCCTCAGGGCAAGGCTGGCCTTGCAGATGCGCGGCGAGGCAATTCACATAAGCGACGTGGCGGCGCAACAGGGTCGACTTGACCGGATTGACCTCGCCATCGGGATCATCCAGCAACGTCAGCACCTGGCGGGCGAAGCTGCGCGAATTGTTGATCATCGAACCCCACAACGTGCGTGCTTCCCACCAGCGGTTGTAAGCGCTGCTGTTGCGAAAACTGATCAGCACGATCAATGCCGAACCCAATAACGTCAGGGGCATCAATGGCAGGTTCAGCTTGGCGTTGAGGAACAACATGAAATCGACGGTGACGGCGATGTCCCAGAGCAGCAGCCAGAACAACGCCCAGCCGACATAGCCCAGAGTCTTGATGATCAAACGGTATTTTCTGACGATGGCTGCTTTCAAACGGAAACCTCGTGGTGAGCGGTAAGCGTTAACGCCTTAGCTCGGACGCTGTTTTCGCGGGAAAGGTTCGCTAAATCGCTTCAGCTTTCGTCGCCGCCGGCTAACCGGCCCGTAGACGATTGAAGGAAAATGACAGGGACCTTTTCATCAGTCTGGCCATTGGCGTTTCGATTTTTTCGTGAATGACATAGGACGCAGCGATCATCAAAGCCACGGTGCCCCACAGCAGCAGGTGCGCATTCACCGCCGGATAGGCCATGTTGAAGATGATGAAACCGATCATTTGATGGAGCAGGTACAGCGGGTATGTGAGCGCTCCCAGGGTCGTCCAGTTCAATTGCCCGATGGCGGCTGTTTTGTTGGTTGCGATCAAAAGGAAGGTCATAAAGAAAACGATAATGACGCTGCCGATGATCGAGGGATCGTATTGCGTCGCATATTTGCTTTCGATCGACTCGGCCCAGGTAATGGCAGTAAAGGTGGCCAAGGCCAATGCGCCCGCCACCAAGGCAATGCGCAGTTTTGTCATACCCTTCGCCCAGATCAGGTAGAACGTGGCACCGGCGATGAAGTAGGCCGCGTAATCAGTGATGAGAATCGAGCGCAGCTTTTCGAAAGCGAGGACTTCCGCGGTGGCCGACACCAGTAACCACAGCACGAGGCAGGGTTCGATTTTGTCTATTTTCTTCAAGGCCAGGAGAATCGAGATCATCAGGTAGAACTTGATTTCGACAAACAGCGACCAGTAAACGCCGTCGATGGGCGGGACGCCGATCAGATCGCCAAGGAACGTCATGTTGATCAGGTATTGATAAAGATCCGCGCTGAATCTGGGCTGTCCGAAGGCGAGTGTGATCAGAAAGGTGAGCGTGCAGCACACCCAGAATGCCGGGCACAGGCGCACCACGCGGGAGATGAAAAACACCTGCAGATTGTTGCTCGACGCCGTCATCAGGATGACAAATCCGCTGATCATGAAAAACAGTTCCACGCCCAGGTAACCGTATTTGGCCACCTCGGCCAGCAGCGGATAGGGCATGACCGACATGTCGCCCCGCGCATACCCGCGAAACGCGTAGTGAAAAATCACCACGGCGAGCGCAGCCAGGAAGCGCAGCAAATCCAGTTCCTTCAGTCGTCGGTTGTTCATGTTTGGGCGCTCCGGACGTGTTAGCGCTGATTGAGAACTGACGACTCTGCCGAGTGGAATTCGACCCAAGGCGAAAGCTATGGCAGCAGGAGGGGGCATCGACTGTCCCAGCGTTGTGTGACGGTTATGGACCGCGTTGCCACCTGTGGATGTAGTCGACTTCGAAGGTGGACGGCAGGTCAGCGTCGTCGACCACGCCGAACCATTTCCACATGGCCTCACTGTCAAAGACGATTTGCATCGGGAAGAAGAAGTGGCGGTTCTTCGATTCCCTGACCAGCACGCCATCGACGTACCAGCGCAGGGTGTCGGGTTGCCAGTCGAAGCCGTAGACATGAAAGTCACTGGCCAGGCGCCAAGGGCTGATCCAGGTGCTGCCGCTGGCGATATGTTCTTTACTTTGCGGCGTGGCCCATAAGTGAGCGTTCATGTTGTAAGAACGATCCGAGGCTGCGCCTTTGGTTTTACCGCCAATTTCAAAGATATCGATTTCGGTGGCGTTGTCCGTGAAGCCCGTCCACGCCAGCCAGAATGCGCTCGACGCTGCGGAGTTCATCGGTTTGGCGCGTGCTTCGTAGTAGCCGTAGAAACCGCGTTCACGGGTACGGACCATGGCTGAGGTGTAATCCTTGAAGCCAAGCTCGACGTACTTCTGCGGCAAGGTTTCCTTACGAAAGACAATGTTCAGGTTGCCGTTGCTGACGCTGGCATTGCGTGGAGTGAACAGCGCCGGTTTGCGCCCGAGCGATTCATTGCCGATGGCATTGTTGACGTGCCAGCGGGTGGGGTCGAGGCTGCTGCCGTTGAAGTCATCGGACAGGTTGGTGTCGAGTACCCAGCGTCCGCCGTTGTTTTGATCGGACAGTGGCAGATAAACGTGAGTGCGGGTCGGCAGCGTGCCCAGCGGACCGACACGGGTCCATGTATCGGCGTGGGTGGGAACGGCCACTGACCACTTGTGCGCAAGGTACTGAAAAGCCTGCTGACGCTCGGCGAGGGACGCAAACGGGCGGTCGTAAACCAGCACCTCGGCGATATCGCCGCGAAAGTTTTCCGACGTGCCGATGGCATTGCGCCCGACCGCATACGGGCCGATCGGCACACCCTGCAGTTCCAGGACGGAAACCGTCGGTTCATACGCGGTGGTTTGCGCCAGGCTGATGGCGAAGTTCGGCAACACGTTATCGTTGTCAGCGGTTTGCGCACGTGAACTGAACAACCGCTGCCACGGATCGACGCCGGCCTGTTCTGGCAATCGGCGGGACACGACCAATACCGTGACAGGCCCATTTCCACTGCGAATGTTTTTGCCCAGAAACGCCGAAGTACCACTCAAACGCACGACGGCATGGCCATTCACGGCGTTTTCAATCTTTTGTGGCTGCTCGGTGCCTTCGTCGACCCAGGCGTCATGGGACTGGCCGGATTTATCGCTCCAGCGCTGCACACGGTTCTGCGCATTCACGCTCAGGCTGGACGCATCGGCCGCGTCCAGCCACAGCACCAGCCCGGCATTGGGCGGCGCTTGTGCGGCGTTGCCAGTCAGCGCAACCCACAGCAGCAGCGCCGGCAGCGATCGTAAGAACATCATTTGAACGCAAGCAGCGCTGGGATTTCGAAGGAAGACTGATACCCCTGCGGATTACACGACTGCCAGCGCCAGGCATCGACAATCATTTGTGGCAGGTCGCGTTGCGCGGTCCAGCCCAGCTCGCGTCCGGCCTTGGCCGGGTCTGCCCAGCACTTGGCAATGTCACCTTCGCGGCGCGGTGCAAAGCGGTAGGGAATGCTGATGCCGGTGATGTCCTCGAAACTGTGGATTATCTGCAACACGCTGTAGCCGACCCCCGTGCCGAGGTTCCAGAAATGGATGCCGTGGTTCTGCTGCAACACCAGCAGTGCCTTGAGGTGGCCAATGGCGAGGTCGACCACGTGGATGTAGTCGCGCACGCAGGTGCCGTCGACGGTGGGATAGTCGCTGCCGTACACCGTGAGTTCCGGTATCCGGCCAATGGCGACCTGGGTCAGGCACGGCAGCAGGTTGTTGGGTCGGCCGCGCGGGTCTTCACCGATCATCCCGCTTTCGTGGGCGCCAATCGGATTGAAGTAGCGCAACAGGCCAATGCTCCAGCGCGGATCGGAATCGCACAAATCCGTCAGCAGCTCTTCGATCATCAGCTTGGTGCGACCATACGGATTGACCGGTTTACCGGTGCCGAAGTCTTCGGCAATCGGCGTACGGGTCGGCTCGCCGTACACCGTGGCCGATGAGCTGAAAACCAGACGGAAGACGTTGTTGCGCGCCATGGCCCGGCACAGGTCCAGCGTACCGGCGACATTGTTGGCGTAGTAGTCGAGTGGCTTGCGCACGCTTTCGGCGACGGATTTGAGGCTGGCAAAATGCACCACCGCATCGATGTCATAGCGCCTGAAAATGTCGTCCAGCAGGTCGGAATCACGGATGTCGCCCTTGATGAAATCGACCCGGGTCAAAGTCAGTTGCTCAAGGCGCGCGATGCACTCCTGACAGCTGTTGCACAGGTTATCGAGCACCAGCACCCGGTGCCCGGCATTGATGAGCGCCAAAGCGGTATGCGAGCCGATGTAACCGGCCCCGCCAGTAATCAACGTGGTTTTGCGCATGGTGAGGTCTTCCTGTCTCAGGGACTGAATCAGCGGGCGGTGAAAACCGATTTGAATTCCTGCGGCCAGTGCGGGTGGATGAGGCTGTACGCCACGGCGTAGCTCAGCGCGCCCACCGCGATGTTGCCGATCAGGTGCAGGTAGCCTTGGAAACCCAGTTGCGGTGACACCAGCAATACGGTCGCGGCCATGACCAGCGCGGCAATCACGCTGCGGTAATTGGCCTCGACAAACCGCCGCCAGCTGTAACCGATGGCCAGGTTGAGGCCGCGAATTTGCAGTGGCGTGATCAGCAACATGCGCGCGAGCAGAGCGGCAGCTGCGGCCATGCCGCCATAAACGCTGCCGAGGCTGTAGACCAGCGCCAGAGCCAGAACTGTGGTGAGTACTTCCGCCTTGATCGTCAGGTGGCTGCGGTTGACCGCCACCAGTGCGGTGGTGGCGTACATGGCGGTGTTGCCGATGGCCGCGGTGCAGGCCAGCACTTGCAACAGTGGAATGGCGTCGGCCCACTTGGCGCCGAAGATCAACAGGATGAGGTCGTTGGCCGTGAGCGCGAGGCCAATGAACAGCGGCGTCAACACAAAGCCGCTGACCGCGGTCGAGTCGCCAATGATCCCGAGCAGGCGCTTGGGTTCCGCACTGCGTCGGGCGAACGCCGGCAACGCATAACTCAGCAGACCGTTATAAATCGCTGTGCGCGGCAGTTCGATGATGCGCATCGCCATGTTGAACATGCCGACTGCGTTCGCCCCGGCCGTCATCCCCAGCACCACGTTGACGCCGCGCTGCAAGGTTTGTGAACTCAGCGAATTGATTGCAACCGGTGCACCGGCCTTCAACAGTTCGCGCAAGACCGTCCGGTCGATGGCAAACGCGATGCGTCGCCGGTCTGCACCCATCAGGACCATGATCGACACCCATTCCATGATCAGCGCCTGGGCAATCACTGCCCACGCACCCCAACCGTACAGCGCCACTACGATGCCGCCGACGCCGCCCGCGACTTTGCCCAGTAACGTGCGCGACGCGAGCATCTTGAAGTTACCGCTACGGCGCATTTGCGCCACATAGACCCGCGCCATCATGGTGAACAGGATTTTCACCGAGGCCACTGCCGTCAGCCATTGCAGCAGCGGGTCGGGCGTGTACAGGAATGCCGCGAGCGAGATGATGACAATCGACACCAGACTGACGAGCACCCCGGCCCAGAAAGCCGTGGAAATGTGTTTGTCTTCCAGCCGTTCAAGGCGTACCAGCGGATCCTCCAGCACCGATGAGTACACCAGACCGATCAGCTCGACGATGGCAATGATGATCGTGCCCACACCCAGCTCGGCCGGCGACAGCAGCTTCGCGTAGACGACAAAGGTAATCATCGACAGCAGGATCAGGCCGAATTTCTCGGTGAAGATCCAGCTCAACGTCACCAGACGGTGATTGGCCATGGCGGTTACCGGTTCAATGAGCTGGGGTTGACGCCGTTGCCTTGCGCCATGTTCTGGCGCGGGCATAGAGATAGCGCAAGGTCGGTTTACCGTTGGCGAAGATCAGCGCTTGCCAGGAGCACTCGAGCATTCGCCGGTACACGCCGAGCACTTGGTCGTGCTCGCCGCGGCGGGAAAACGCTTCGAGAAAATCGGTGTGGTTGCTCAGGACGAAATCGATCCGTTGCTGCTGGCTGAGCATCTCGCTGTAGCGGGCGAGGTACACCTCGATGAAATGGATCTTGTTCTGGTAGTACTTTTTCGGTTGCGCGGTCATGTTGCCGCCGTTGACCGTGCGCTCCAGCAGTACCTGCGGCACCGTGTGGACCTCCCAGTGTTCGGCGATCCGCGTCCACATGTAGCGGTCTTCGGAGTAGCGCAGGCTGGCATCGAAGCCGCCGAGCTGCATGATCACCTCGCGCCTGACCAGCGCAGTGGAAACGCCATTGACGACGTTGGCGTGGATGAAGTCGTAGAAGTGCCTGCCGCTTTTGCGGCGGTTGTCCAGCTGCCGCCGGCCGTCGCTGTAATTGACCTGCGCATAGCAGTCGATCAACCCCACCGGCCGGCCCTGACGACTGAGTTCTTCGTACAGGGCCAGTTGCAGTTCGAGCTTTTGCGGGTGCCACTGGTCATCGGCATCGAGCATCGCCACAAACGTCTCTTGCGAGTGGCGCATGCCGTGATTACGCGCGCTGGCCTGGCCTTCGTTGGCTTGCTGCAGCAGCGTCAGGCGAAACGGCGCGACAAAGTCTCTGACCCGTTGCGGGCCGTCATCGGTGGAGCCATCGTCGATGACGATGACGTGATCCGGCAGGCGGGTTTGCCCGACCAGCGACGCTAATGTCTGCTCAATGCTGTCGGCGCCGTTGTACATCGGGATGACGACGCACACTGAATCCACGGAAGAGGGGGCTTGGTTGGGCACGGGTGGTTCTCCTTGGGTTACGCGTTGGCTGAATCGCGCGGCAGTGCTCTGCCAGAGACACGCTGACGCTGCGTTGCCGCTGAGGTTGCGGGGTAGACCGCGAGGTGATGGCGGAAAGACAGGGCCAGAGTGCAGAACACCAGAAACTCGGCGGAGCGATAGTTGGGGATCACGTACGCCACATAATTGGTGACGGCGAACAAACCGATGATCACCAGTGCACTGGCGCGAAACTGCGCGGTCTGGTTGGCGGTCACGGCGCGGTATTGCTTGAGCAGGGCTTCGCCAAACATCAAGGCCAGCGCCGTCAGTTGGATTGCACCGCCGTTGAGCAGGGTTTCGACGTAGCCGCTGTGGGCGTTACCGATGTAGCCCCAGCGAGTAATGAAGCCATCGGCATCGGGGCTGGACCAGAAGGCGCCGAAGCCGTAACCCTTGAGGAACTGCCCGTCGATAAACGGCGCGAGCAATTCCCAGATCAAGGTGCGGTCGGTCAGTGACGGGTCGCGACCGGCCATTTCCAGCAGCACCGCAAAGTTGCTGTAGAGGAACAGGCACACCAGTAGATAGAGGAGGGTACAGCCGAGGAACATCAGCGGCGAATGGTTGATGCGCAAACGGATCAGGGTCAGGAAGTACCAGTAGCTGATCGCGCCGGAAACAATCAGCGCTACCCCGGTCGCCGACTGCGCGAGCAAGATCGCGACCAGTGAGAAAAACGCACAGAACAGCGCCCAGTGATTGCGTCGGCGAATCATCGGTAGCAACAACAGGATGGCGATCGCGTTGAGCCGCGCACCGGCATTCTTTTCGGCAAAAATCCCCTTGAAGGCGCCGTCGCGAATCCCCCCGGACAGGAACGCGACGTCAGGCATCACCACGGCGAGGATCAAGCCGATCAGCGCCGCCCCGCCGATGGCGCAACCAAGCATGAAGGTGATTTTTTCCAGCGAATAGTTGTAGGCAATGAAACCGGCGAAAAACACCATGCTGAGCATCGCGATAAAGCGCTTGAAACTCAGCATCGGGTCGTGGGACCAGCCGATCGACGCGATGACACAGAGCAAGAACAGCAGCATGAAAAAGTTGCTGCGATAAAAGGTCTTGCTGAGGAACACCTTGTTGCGGATGAAGAAGAATAACGGCACCAACAGCGTGATCAGCCCGCAAATCTGATTGGCCACGTTGCCTTCGAGGTCTTTGTTGATGTCGCCGAAGCTGGCGGCTCCGCCCAGGCTGAGGACAAAGGTAATCACCTGGATGTAGAACAGGATGCCGAACAAGGTGAAGCCGTCGCGTAAGGTCGAATACCTGATCGCCAGTGTGCTCATGATGACGGGCTCCCGATCAACGCTTTGAGATAGGTCTGCACGGCGCTGGCATTGATGAATCGGGCCGCGGCCTCCAGGCGCAATTCACGTTGCAGATTGCGCGGTGTGGCCAGTTGCAGGGCAATCGCCTGCGCCAGGGCGATTGGATCGTCGACGTCGACCAGTGGCGCGACTACACCGCCAACGAGGATGTCTTGCGGGCCATGGGGGCAGCGGGTTGCCACCACCGGCGTGCCCGTGGATAACGCCTCTACCAAGGCGTTTGGGCTGCCCTCGAAGCGCGACGACAGCACGAAGCAATCGGCGGCAGCGACCTCCGCCAAAGGGGCATGGGCATAGCCCGGCAGATCGAAGCGGTCCGCCATGCCCAGTGCGCGCGCCTGTTCCAGCAGATTCGGCCTGAGTGCGCCCTCGCCAAAAATGATCAGTCGGGCGCGGCTGTCCGGCAATGCAGCGAACGCGGTGATCAAGGTGTCGAAGCCTTTTTGCGGCGCCAGTCGACCCACGGCGACAATCACCGGGCCGGATTTTTCCTGCAGCCAGCGGTGGCTGGGCAGACCGAGCGTCTTCTCGCGAAAGTCATTGTCGAGCACCGGGTTGTCGGCAATGGTCACGTCCTGGCGGCGGGCCACGGTGGTGTCGACCAGGTCCTGGGCTACACCCCGCGAGACACAGATCACCGGGTTGGGAATCAGCCGATACAACAGCGGCGCCAGCAGGTACGCGACGCGCACCATGAAGTCGGGGTTGACGTGCTTGTCGTGGGAAAAGGCATTGCGCTCGCTGACGTGCAGGCGTGCCAGCGTGCCGGACAACACCGACGCAGCGATCGCCACCACGTTGACGTGGGTGAGGGCCGCCAGTTGTGCGTCAAAGCGATTGGCCCGCAGAAAACGCGTGAGTGCCGGCACTGCACGGACGCTGCGTGGGCTATTCAACTCAACCTTCTTCACGCGCGGGTCGAGGTGCGCGGCGTGAATGCCGCCGCCGGTGAGCATCAGCAAGGTCACGTCATTGCCCGCGTCCACCAGCGCTCCAGCCAGACGCGCCAACATTTTTTCAGCCCCGCCGGCGCTGAGGTCATGCAGGATGATCAGCAACTTTTTCATTGATTCCATACCTGGTAATACGCCTGCGCCGCGTACTGGCTGGTGTACTGACGCAGGGTGTCAGTGAGTCTGGTTTCGCTGAAGGCGACGTCATCGCGTGGCGTCAGGCTGCGCAGCATGCCGTCGGCCAGCGCCGGTACGTCGTTGACCCTCACCAGTTGGCCCAGTCGGCCGTTGTCGAGCAGTTCTCGGGGGCCGGTCTCGCAATCGCTGGCCAGCACCGGCGTGCCCAGTGCCAGCGCCTCGATCAACACCGTCGGCATGCCTTCTTGCACGGAACTCAAAATGAACAACTGCGCGTGCCGGAGCAGCGGATAGGGGTTGCTCAGGAACCCGGTGAAATGCACTCGCGGGGCGATGCCCAGACGACGGGCTTGAGCGGTCAGTGCCTCGCGCAACGGGCCATCGCCGACGATCACCAGATCCGGCAGCGCAGCGCTGCGCAACGCCAGCGCGTAGGCATCGAGCAACAGCTGAAAACCTTTCGGTTCGACCAAACGGCCCAGGCCCAACCAGTACGCACCGGGCATTCCGGCGGGTAGCGGCGCCTGCGAGGCTTGAAAGAGTTGCTCGGTGACCACCGCATTGGGGCAATAACGGATGCGCTGCTGACCCCAGGGCAGTAACTCGACGAGCGTCTGGCGCAAGGCATTGGAGACGGTGACGACCTTGCCGCTGCCACACAGGTACAAGCTGTAGAGCACGCGCAGGCTGGCAGGACCGGTGTTCTGTTCACTGCAATCGAGGGTCGCGTGGCGGCAATAGATGACTTTGTAGAAACGACCCAAGGTGGCGAACCAGGTGCAGAGGTTGGCCTGTTCCTTGGCGGCAATCAGGTGGGTGACGCCTTCACGCTGTATGAGCCGGCGCAACAAAATGATGGACTTGAGCAAACCGATGAGACCGCTGCCGCCGCCGTTGAAGCGCTGCACACCGGGCGTGTCGGGCACGTCTGCGTTGATAACGAAAAAGCTCACCCGTCGGCCGTCCTTGAGAAACTGCTCGGACAACCGTTGCTGCACGCGCTCGACGCCACCGCCCACCTTGAAATCCTTGAGGATAAACAGGATATGCATGGTCATTCCCCCACACTGATGGCGACTTTGTGTCGGGCGAGCATCGTCAGCAGGTGCAAGAAGTTGCTGGGGTAATCGACGAGGTAGCGTTTGATCGTGTGCGGCTCGCGGTACATTCGATAGAACGCGCGCAGGTGCAGGCGGTTGATCAGCGCCGGATAATATTGCCGCGTGGCCAGCGCTTCCTGGCGGATGAAACCGCCACAGGTGAAGGCAACACCACGAAAGCCTGCGCGCAGGGCATCCTGTTCGAACTGTTCTTGCAGCCCGGCGCCCAGGCCAACAATCAGGATGTCGGCGGCGCTGCGACAGATGTCCGCTTGAATGTCTTCGGCCTCGGCAGCGTCGAAATAGCCGTTGCGATAACCGGCGATGGTCAACTGCGGATAAAGCGCCCCGATCTTGACGATAAACAGCTCCAGCTCGGCCTGCCGGGCGCCGACGAAGTACACGCGTTTACCCAGTTGCTCGGCGCTGCCGAGGACAAGGTCGGCGATCGAGGTGAAGTCGAAGCTGACCCGGCCAATCGTCCTGCCGGTCACCCGCGACATGAAGGTCGACATCAGCATGCCGTCGCAGAAATAGGCGACGCTGCCCGGGGTCTGCTGGAAAACGCTGCCGATGGAGGCAAAGTTGATAAAGGAATAGGCCTGGTTGGCCTCCAGTAATTTCGCCGAGTAATGCCCGACCAATTCCAGCTGCAACATGGCGCGGCTCCTTCAAATGACTGAAGGGGTTGGCCGCCCCACGGATATGTAGGTGAAGCCACGGTTGCTCAAACGCTGCGGATCGAACAGATTGCGTCCGTCGAAGATCAACGGTTGCTTGAGCTGCCGGCTGAGCAAATCGAAGTCCGGCGCGCGAAAGGCTTGCCACTCGGTGACGATGATCAACGCGTCGGCATTTTTCAGCGCCGCTTCCTTGGTCCCCGCCAGCGTCAGGGCATCGCGCGCGCCATACAGGCGCTGGGCCTCTTCCATGGCTTTCGGATCAAACGCCTGAACGCTGGCGCCGGCGTGCCACAAGGCCTCCATCAGTACGCGGCTGGGCGCTTCGCGCATGTCGTCGGTATTGGGTTTGAAACTCAAGCCCCACAGGGCAAACGTCTTGCCGCGCAGATGACCGTCGAAGTGATTGAAAATCTTGCTGTACAGACTGGCTTTCTGGTCCTGGTTGCGCGCCTCTACAGCCTTGAGCAGGCGGGCGTCGATATCGACACTGGTCGCGGCATGGATCAGCGCCTTGACGTCTTTGGGAAAGCACGAGCCGCCGTAACCCACGCCCGGGTAGATAAACTGGTAACCGATGCGCGGGTCGGCGCCGATGCCGTGGCGGACTTTTTCGATGTCGGCGCCGAGCTTTTCGGCGAGGCAGGCCATCTCGTTCATGAAGCTGATCTTGGTCGCCAGCATGCAGTTGGCGGCGTACTTGCTCAGCTCAGCGCTGCGAAGGTCCATGACAATGATTTTGTCGCGGCTGCGATTGAACGGCTCATACAGTTCGCGCATCACCGCTTCGGCATGCGGGCTGTCGGTGCCGATGATGATCCGGTCCGGGCGCATGCAGTCTTCGACCGCGCAGCCTTCCTTGAGAAATTCCGGGTTCGACACCACATCGAACGTCAGATGGCTGCGATTGTTGTCGGCCAGCACCTGCTCGATACACGCACGCACCTGATCGCCCGTGCCGACCGGCACCGTGGATTTGTCGACGATGATCTGACGCCGATCCATGTTCAGCGCGATGCTCTGCGCCACGCTCAACACGTATTGCAGATCGGCCGAACCGTCTTCGTCGGGCGGTGTGCCGACGGCGATCAACAGCACATCACCATGCTGAACAGCCTCCGCCAGATCCGTGCCGAAGCGCAGACGACCACTTTGATAATTATCACGCACAAGGCTTTTCAGGCCCGGCTCGTAGATCGGCAGCGTGCCTTGTTTCAGCGCCTCGACCCGGGCCGCGTCGACATCGACGCAGAGCACGTTGTGCCCGACCTCGGCCAGTGCGGCGCCCTGGACAAGGCCCACGTAACCAATACCGAATACGCTCACATTCATGGTCAAACCTCAGCTCGTTGTGAAGGTTGTCAACGCAGGGGCAGGGCGGGGATCAAGCGGTCGGGCAGGGGTCAGTAGATGTTTTTCGAGAACAGGGTGAAGGGCGTCTTGATGAGGATTTTGATGTCGAGCCACAGCGACCATTGGTTGATGTAGTTGAGGTCCTGGGCGACGCGCAGCTGCATCTTTTCCACGGTCTCGGTTTCGCCGCGATGGCCGGTGATCTGGGCCAGACCGGTGATGCCCGGCTTGAGGCGATGGCGGGCCATGTAGGCGCGCACCTTGCCGGTGTAATAAATGTTGTGGGTGACGGCATGCGGGCGCGGGCCGACCAGGGCCATCTGGCCGGACACGACATTGAACAACTGCGGCAATTCGTCGATGGAACTGCGGCGCAGGAAGCCGCCGATCGGGGTCAGACGGGCATCGTCACGGGTGGCCTGGCGCACCTCGCGATCGTCGTGGATGTGCATCGAACGAAACTTCCAGACCTTGATCACTTCACCGTTGCAACCGTGGCGGGCCTGCTTGAACAGCACCGGGCCTGCGGAGGTCAGCTTGACGGCGACGGCCACCGCCAGCAGCAAGGGACTAAGCAGAATAATGGCCGCGCCGGCCAGGCTGCGTTCAAACAGGTCCTTGCAAAACAGACTCGCCGGGTGCGAGCTGATCAGGCTTTCATTGAGGTAGATCGCCGGCATTCGCTCGATTTCCGAGATCGAATGGTTGAGCAACACCATGCTGCCGAAATCCGGAATCCACACCACGTCGACATTCATATCCAAGAGGTCGATGTACAGCGCTTCAATGGTCGCGGCATGCGCCATGGTCAGCACGATGTAGACGCGGCGCACTTCCAGGCGCGTGATGATCTCGCGGATCGCGGCAACGTTGCCGAGCAGCGGCAGGATGCTTGGGGCCGGGCCGCTGTTGTCGGCAGCGGCGATGAAGCCGAGCACCAGCGCGCGGTTCGGTCGCGAGAGTTTTTTCGCCAGCTCATGGGCCGTCGGGCAGGTGCCGATGATCACCGACCGGCGCTCTTTGCAGACCTTGCGCGAGTGCAGCCGGGCGAAGTAATGCAGGGGCAGAAAACTCGCCGCCTGCACCACGAAACCCAACACGGCCCAGACAATAATCACCTGGCGTGAATAGATCGCGCTGGTCTGGGTGATGAAGGCGATGGCCGCGAGCACGGCCAGCAGAATCAGCCAGCCGGCCAGCAATCGGCCCAGGCCGACCAGCAGACCATGGCGCTTGTGATAGACCTGCATCACGCTGTAAATCGGCACCGAACCGAGCACGGCGAGAATGATCAGGATGCGGTATTCGCTGTTCAGACTGCCGACGCGCCAATGCACGAGCAACATCAGCAACACGGTGGTCAGCGACAGCGCACACAGCCACTGGCCCCAGAAAGTCAGGCCTCGGCGGTGCGTCAGGTGAGCGGTATAGAGCGGTGTCATGGGCTTAACCTCAAGGCAGCAGTCATGTATCAGCGCTAATCGAACGGACAGGACGGGTCGCCCGATGGCTATTCCGTAGCTCGGCAGAGGTGAAGCGGGTTGTGCGATGGCAGAAGGGGGTGTAGCGGCTGGCGTATTCGCCTGAGGTGTTACCTGGGCGCGAAATCGTAGTTATAGAACGCCCGGGAGTGGTGATGGCCGTACTTGCGCGCCTTGCGCAGGTCGACCTGGTTGAGCACGGTGCCAAACACCGGCACATGGCTCTGCTGCAACGCGGCGAGGCCGCGCTGTACCTGGCTGATTGGCGTGCTGTCGGCCTTGACCACGTAGATCACGGCATCCGAATGCCGCGCCAGCAACAGTGCGTCGCTGATCATCTCGGCTGGGGGTGAATCGATAATGATGTGGCGGTAACGCGACCTCAGTGCCTCAAGCATGCGCGCCATGCGCGGTGAGCTGAGCAGATCCTGCGGCGGCGGTTGCAACGGATTGAGCGAATCGGCCGGCGACGGCAGGCGCGGGGCGGCGAACATGTCCAGCGGTGCCGGCAGGACTTTGCCGGCCGGCAACATGTCCAGATTGCCCACCGAGACAATGCAGTCTTCAAGCCGGGCGGTGCCGGCAATGACATTCGCCAGTCCGGGGCTGTCCGGTGGGAAATCGAAGTTCAGCGACAAGGTTGGCTGACGCATGTCGGCATCGATCAACAACACACGCTCGAGTGACGTCAGCGAGCTGGCCAGATTGTTGGCAATGGTGCTTTTACCCTCACCGGCAACCGTCGACGTCACCAGCACCACCTGCGAGGGCATTTCGCTGCTTTGCAGCATCAACCAGGTACGCAGGTTGCGAATGGTCTCGGAAAAGCGCGGATTGTCGTTATCTTCAAACAAGCGCGCCAGTTGCCGACGGGTTTTCTTCGTCACCAGCGGCACAACGCTGAGCAACGGAATGTTCAGCGCGTTTTCGATCGACTCGTCGGTTTTGAAGGTATTGCTCAGGCTCTCGAACAGCAGCGCCAAGGCAACGCCGATCACCGCAGCGATCAGCCCGACGATCGCGACAATCAAGGTTTTACGCGGTTTGCTCGCATCGACCGGGACAATGGCCGGGTCGACGATGCGCACCTTGGTCGAGTCCATGTCGGCGGTGGCGGTGGTTTCTTTCAAGCGGGTGACGAAGGTTTCATACAGCGCGCGGGAGCTGTCGACCTCACGCTGGAACTCGCGCAACTGAAACTCTTTGCGCGCAATGTCCTGGATTTGCGCCTTGTTGCTGTTGAACGACTGACGCAGCGAGGCTTCACTGGCAGTGGCGAGCTGGTATTGCCGCTCGATACCGGCGACCACTTGCTGCACCTGCAATTGCAGGCTGGTGGTGGCGGTGCGCAATTCGGTTTGCGCAGAAAGCAGGCTCGGGTGTTTTGGCCCATAACGGCCCGCCAGTTCATCTACCTTGGCTTGCGCCACAGCCCGGTCGGCCTGGAACTTCTGCACCAAAGGATTGCTCAGCACCGCAGGTACGCTGGAGAGGCGGCTCAGATCGCCGTTGCCCAAGGCCTTCGCCTGGCGGTATTCGCTCTCGGCTTCAGCGCGGTTGCGCCGGGCGTCGACCATGCGATTACCGGTCATTTCCAGTTCGTTGGCACTGATGGTGGCAACGCCGCCGACGTCCACCAGACCTTGCTCTTCGCGGTAGCCCTGGAGCTTTTTCTCGGCCACGCGCAAGTTGTCGCGCAGCTTGACCAGCCGTGTGTTCATCCAGGCTGTGGTGGTTTGCGAGGACTTCTCGCTGGTGTCGAGCTGGCTGTCGGTGAAGCCTTGGGCCAACGCATTGGCCGCTGCGGCTGCGAGAACCGGATCGGGCAACTCGACCTCGATCTCGAGCAACTGGCTCTTGCCGACGAACTTGACGCTGGTGTGCAGCATGAGGTTCTGCGTGACCTGATTGAAAACATCTTCTTCAGTGGGCTCGTCTTTTTTGCTCAGCGGCATCAACCGGCTCAGGCCCGGGATCCATTGATCAAGGTCGAGATCCGCCAGCCACTGGCGCGGTGTGAACCAGGGCTTTGATTGCTGGCGCGGGTCGGTGACCGGATGCGTGGTCAGGCCGAGTTTTTTCACTGCGCGTTCGGCAAGATCGCGCGATTGCAGGAGCGCCTGCTGGGTCTGCAAATAGTCCGTGGCGTTGCCGCCGGAATCCTTGACTTGCTGGAACGACATCAGCGGCGGGGTTTTATCGTTGAACAGCAAGGTGGTGCTGCCGATGTATTGCGGCGTGATGTTCGAGACCACAATCGCGGCCAGCGCAGCGCTCGCCAGCACCAGCCAGGCGATGCTCCATTTGGCGCGCCAGATCACTCTCCAGAGCTTTAACAGGTCAAGGGTGTCCTTGTCTTCGCTGTACTGCTGATGCAGATGCGCTTGCAGAGGACGTTCGACGTAGGTGCTAGGGCTGTTGTCCATGATTAGAAAAAGCCTTGTGCAATGGAAATGGTGTCACCGGGGGCAATCGTGGTGTTGCGCGTCACGTCATCGGTGAGGGTCGCGCCACCATCGCCGCGCAAAATGGTCACGCGCTTGATCGAGGCCCGCTCGGTCAAGCCACCGCCCAAGGCAATGGCTTTCTCCAGAGTCAGGCCGGGCACGAACGGGTAGCTGCCGGGTTTCTTGACTTCGCCATTGATGTAGAAAGAGCGGTATTCAATCTGACTGAGGCTGACTTTCGGGTCGATCAGGTATCCCTGTTTCAGCCCGTCGACAATGATTTTTTCGACTTGGCCGGGGGTCAGTCCCTTGGCGGAGATCTCACCGAGAAAAGGGTAGGAAAAAGTGCCGGCATCACTGAGGCGGATCTTTTTCAGGCTCAATTCCGGCTCACCGAAAACGATGATCCGCAACACATCGCCAGCGGCCAGTTTGTATTGGGTGCTGGGGTCTGCAGCGAAGGTATGAGGTAGAAAAAACAGGGCAAACACCAAGACGAGCGTGCGTGTGTTCATGTCGAAACCCTCTTAAAGGCTGACGTTGAAACTGATCTGGAACACGTTGCGGGTGAAGCTTTCATCGTCGGCATCGGAATCGTTGTCGCGATAGCGATAGCCCAATTCGATATCCAGCCAGCGGCGCATCGCGTACACCACGGCGAGGTTGTAGTCCTGGAGATCGTCGGTACGGCTTTGGCCTTCGTAGACATAACGACCAAACCCGGCTTGTGCCACCGTGGTGATGCGTTCGGTCCAGCCGTGGCGCCAACCGACCTGAGTGAACGTCGACTTCACGGCATCAGCGCCATCGTCACCTTCGGCGAGGGCTTGGCGAGCGACAAAGGTAAACGTCGAGTAGGTTCGCGGTTTCCATTGCAAGTCCACTTGCCAGGTCGGGTTGTTGAGGTCTTTGGATTCGCTGTTGTCGAAGTTCTTGCGCTCATAACCGAGGCGCACTTTGCCCGTCGTACGTGCGGTGAAGTCCCACACGGCACCGGCCAGTACCGCATCGGATTTGCTGCTGCGCGGGCTGTTGGCTTGCTGATAATCAAAGTCGGTGTGGTCATATTCCAGCAGGCCGCGGGTGTTACTGCCGATGCGGTGGTACCAGGTGCTGGTGAGGGCGATGGTATTGCGTTCCTTGTCGTCGTTGATGCCGTCGGCATTGTCGTAGCGAAGTTGCGCGTAACTGGCGCCGACATCGATTTGGTTGTCGGCACTTTTAGCGCCGAAGGTGTATAGCCCCCCCACGCGTTTATTGTTGAGTTTGTCGTTGATGCCCTCGACTGCCGTCGACTCGGTGCGCTCCCATTTACGGTATTCAGCATCGAGCTTGAGACGATGGCGGTCGGTGAACTCCATGATGCTGTCGGCACGCACGCGCTGGGCGGTGTTCGAGGCATCGGAATCGTCGTGATAGATATAACGCGTGGGCTGCCAGATCAGTCGAGTGGCGCTGTTGCGATCTTCAGCCTTGAGCTCGAAGGTCGGCGCCAATTTGGTGACCATCGATGACTGTTTACTGTTCTCCACTTCGCGAAAGTTATCGTCATAACTTTCTGAAAACAAAAAGGATGGCGTGAAATCGAATCCGTAAACATTAATGGCTTGCGGATCGATACTCCAGGCCATTCCAGGATAGAGAGAGGCCATCAGCAGTGCGACAGGGCATCGTGACTTCAAAGCCATGTTATAGCTCCTGAGCAAAGGCTTATAAGGCAAGGGGTTAGTGATAGTTCTGAACGTTGGGTTGTTGACGTTCGATCACGCTGAGTGGCAAGCAAACGGATTGTTCGCGATTAAGAAACTGCAAGAGGATCATCACCCGGTCGCTGCCGTGCAAGCCGAGAAACACGCCCTCCAAGGGTGCCAGCGGGCCGCTGACGATCTGCAGGTTCTGCCCCGGTTTCAGGGCCTCATCCGGCCCCGACAGCGATGATTCGATACAGCGCGCACGCAAGTGCTCGATGACGTGCTCTGCCACCGTCGCCGGACCGTGATTGAATTCGACGATGCGACTGACCCCGCGTGTAGAACGCAAGGGCCCCCAATTGTCGTTACGACTGAGTTGGATAAACAAATACCCGGGGAATAGCGATTCGCGCACTCGCTGTCGTTTCCCACGGATGATTCGTTCACTGAGGAGTTGCGGATGGAATACCACGTAATCCTGTTGGAGCAGGTTCAGGTGAGCGCGCTCATCCTGACGTGGCTTGCATTGCAAAAGGTACCAAAAGGGATGTTCGGAGCTGATAACTGGCATGCTGGTAAACTCTGTAATGATCGAAAGTTTATGCAGGCAGGAGCTCTATCGAGGGCTAAGTAAAGGCAAATGGCAACAGTCTGTTTTTATGTTTGGCGCAGAAGTGTTTCATGCATGAATCACAAAGCGTTTCATTAAGGTGCGTCGAACTTAGGCGTGACGCTATAGTGTGCGGCGCATAGGGAATAAGCCGCGGCTTAACTTTTCAGAAGACAAAGCTACCGCACGGTCTGCGCATGGCAGCGTTTAATGATAGGTAACTAAGTAGTTGTCTCTGAAACGACAGGGCGCGAGTAGAATATTGCTCGCGCCCTGTAAAAATGAACCTTGGTAGTTATCGGCCAGTCTTTGCGGTCTGTCAAACGTTCCCAGTCAAAAAACACGCCATTTATCCGCTAGTGATGGCACTCGCGCGCAGGTTATTGTTTTTTAAGGCGTCATCCTTTTGTCGGAAGGCAAGAAACTTTACTGTCACTTCAGAGTCGTCGCTCGCCATTTAGATCAGACGTTAAACCCCATAGTTGGGGAAGTTATAAAGTCTGGACTCCGCAAGTCGACCAACGCTATAACTAATCGCCTGGCGACTTGGCTGGAGAGGCGAATATGTCCGTTCTTGTTACAGGTGCTGCAGGCTTTATCGGATATCACACGGTCAGACGATTGATATTGCAAGGCCATCAAGTAATCGGCATCGACAATCTTAACGATTATTACAGCGTGGAACTCAAACAGGCGCGCCTCAAGCAGTTGAGCGAGCTAAAAGGTTTCCGTTTCCAGACCATGGACATTGTCGATAAGCCAGCCTTGATGGCTCTGTTCGAAGAGCAGGGGTTCACCGAAGTCGTGCATTTGGCCGCGCAAGCGGGTGTCCGCTATTCGCTCGACAACCCGGATGCCTATGCGCAATCAAATCTGCTGGGCTTTCTCAATGTGCTGGAAGCCTGCCGGCACTATCCACCTGCGCATCTGATCTACGCGTCGAGCAGTTCGGTGTACGGGGCCAACAGCAAGCTGCCATACAGCGTCGATGACGCGGTCGAGCATCCGGTGTCCCTGTATGCCGCCACCAAACGCGCCAATGAATTGCTTGCCGACAGTTACTGCCATCTCTACGGCCTGAAGGCCAGCGGGCTGCGATTTTTTACCGTCTATGGACCATGGGGCCGACCGGACATGGCGATGTTCAAGTTCACCGAAGCGATCCTTCAGGGGCGGCCGATTGATATTTACAATCAGGGTCAGATGGCGCGGGACTTTACCTACGTCGATGACGTTGTCGAAAGCATCGTCCGCCTGTGCCCGAAGCCGCCAACGCCCGACAAAGACGCCCATGGCAGCCACCGGATTTTCAACCTGGGGCGGGGCAGGCCGATAGCGCTGCTGGATTTTGTCGACTGCCTGGAGACGGCATTAGGCATAAAAGCCCAGCGCAATTTGCTGCCGATGCAGGCCGGCGATGTGGTCAAGACCTGGGCTGATGTTTCGGCGCTGGCAGACTGGATCGGGTTTTCGCCGCAGGTCGAGGTTGAGGTGGGTGTGGCGGAGTTTGTACGGTGGTATCGCGAGTATTATCGGGTGTGATCGAAACAGTAGCGTCCCCGCTGACGGGGTGACGAGCGCCATGGGGACTGGATTACACCCTACGGTCTCGCGACTCCCGGCACATCCATATTGATCTTGCGCCAGAATGCTTCCGCCAGACTGTAGACCGAGAAGGCAATCAGCCCCAAGGCCATCACCATCAAGATCAGCCAGCCAGCGGGTAGATTCTGCAGCGCATCGAGCGCTTCCTTCATACCCGGTGGATCCATGGCTTGATAGGTGGAACCGCTGACGGCCAGCAGCAATGCAATCTCGATAAACACCACGCCGCGCGCGATCAGACCAAACCGCGAGACCGGGCGCACGTAGCGCATGACATCCTCGTCGGCCTCGAAATACTTCTCGAACGACGCTTTCCATCCTTTGACGATGTGAGCAATGCCGACCCCCAGCGGAATGAGGGCGATCAGGTACACCAGCCAGTTCGAATGTTCCCAGGACAGCAAATGCGCCAGCCAGTCTTTGGTTTGTCCTGCGGAATCGCCCGAGCTTTTAATCCCGCTTATAAGCAGACCCAATGCAAAGAACGCCAGAGCACCATTGACCAAGCCACCCACAAACAGCCCTGTGCGAATCACCAGCCCTTTGAATTTTGTGCCGTGATGGTCGACATCACGCGTTGCCTGCAGGACACGCCAGGCGGCAAATGCGAGCAGCCCCGCCACGACAAGTCCAACCAGAAAATAGCCGAATGGCTGGCCCAGCAACGCTTCCAGACTCTTGTGACTGTCCTTTGGCTTGGTTGAATCCTGGGCTGCCAGCAACGCAAAGATGCCGATGATCAAATACAGCATTCCCCGGGCGGCGTAGCCTCCCCGAGCGAGGATGACAAGGTTGCTTTGCGCGGACATGGGACGTATTCCTGAGAGGTCATACCAGAGCAGACCCTTCTTGCCGGGAGGGGTTCTATGACCTGTCGAAGAACACAGTGAGCTGGTTTGTGCAGACAACTCATCAATAGCCGGAATCGTCACCTGATAAACCACGTCGTTTCGCTGCCGGCCGACAACGCCGACACAGAGAAGCCGCGTGGCTCATTCTGCGAGCGCTTTGGCCCTGGCAATTGAAAACGCTTTCGGCAGATTGGCGCCATTCTTCGCCGCAAGGATCTCGGCCATCACACTAACGGCAATTTCCGCCGGCGTCTTGCTACCAATATAGAGGCCGATCGGCCCGTGCAGGCGCTCAAGCGACGCTTCGGTTTCACCAAAATGCTCAATCAGGCGTTCCCGGCGCAGTTGGCTGTTGCGCCGCGAACCGATGGCGCCGATGTAAAACGCCGGGCCGTGGAGCGCTTCGAGCAGGGCCAGATCGTCGAGTTTGGGGTCATGACTCAAGGCGACGATGCAGGTGCGCAGATCGACCGCGAAGTCGCGCACCACGTCGTCCGGCATGCCGACAATCCGCTCCACACCGTCTACTGCCCACGTCTCGATGTACTCGGGACGCGGATCGCACACCGCCACCTTGAAGCCGTTGAACAACGCCATGGTCGCCAGATACTCGGCCAACGCGCCGGCACCGATCATCAGCATCCGGTAGCCCGGTCCCAGAGTGTTGAGCATCTGCGCACCATCGAAGCTGAATTGTTCCGGCGTTGCGGTCGGTTCGAGCATGACCTGACCGGACTCCAACGCCAGTCGGCGACGAACCAGTTGCCCGGCGTCCAGTTGCCCCAGCAACGCGTCAAGCGACTGCCACGCCGGGTTGAACTCAAGGATCAGTTCCAGCGTGCCACCGCACGGCAAGCCGAAGCGATGCGCCTCATCGGCGCTGACGCCGTAGCGCACCACTTGCGGTGCGCTGTCGCTAAAAGCGCTGCCGCCATGCGCCGTGGTGAAGCGATGGATCAGATCGTCTTCGATGCAGCCGCCGGACACGCTGCCCACCACGCGACCGTCGTCACGCAAAGCCATCATCGACCCCGTCGGCCGTGGTGACGAACCCCAAGTGCGCGCCACCGTGGCGAGCAACACTCGCTCGCCAGCGGCGAGCCAGTCCCGCGCCGTGCGCAGGACCAGCAAGTCGATGCTTTCCATCAGTGTCTCCTCTTAGCGCATCTGCAGAATGATCGGGCTGCTGCTGGCCGGATCAGTGTGTTCACGCAGTTTGCCCACCGCCTGCGCATCGACCGCTGTGCTCTGATTGCCCCAGGTGCTGCGCATGAACGTCAGCACTTCGGCGATCTGCTGATCCGACAACTGCTCACGGAAGGCCGGCATGCGATAGGCATCCGGCACGCCAGCCGCGACGACACGCTGCGAACCATTGAGGGTGATGTTGATCGCCGAAGCGCTTTCCTTGGCCAGTGCCGAGGTGGCGCCGGCCAGCGGCGGCATCCATTCAGGTTGACCCTTGCCGTCGAGACCGTGACAGGAAGCACAGCGCGCCACGTAGGTATGCGCACCGGGCGAATCCAGACGTTGCGCTGCCGAAACCGCTTGATACTGCCACGGCGCGCCATCCCGTTCACGATCCCCGGGAAGTGACTTCAGGTAGTGGGCAATCGCGGTCAAATCATCATCGCTCATGAACTGCGTGGAGTTGTTGAACGCCTCAGTCATCGAGCCGTAGACCACCGCGTGTTTATTGCGACCGGTCTTGAGGAACTGCACGATTTCCGGCTCGCTCCAACGGCCCAGCCCGGTGTTGTGATCATCGCGCAGGCTCGGTGCGTACCAGCCATCGAGCAAGGCGCCGGCGAGGTACGGCTTACCGGAGTCATCCAGTGCCTTCTCGTTGAACGCCAGGCCGCGCGGCGTGTGGCAACTGCCGCAGTGTCCGGCGCCCTGAACGAGGTAAGCACCACGGTTCCACTGTTCATCCTGCGACGGTTTGGGCGCATACGGTTCGGCATCGACAAACACACCGTTCCACAGCGCAATCGGCCAGCGCAGGTTCAGCGGAAACGGAATCGCACTGGGGATGTTCGCCTGTTTCACCGGCGCCACGCCTTTCATGAAGAACGCATACAACGCACGCACATCATCGTCACTGAGCTTGGCGTAGGACGGGTAGGGCATCGCCGGGTACAAACGGCGACTGTCGGGCGCCACGCCGTGGCGCACCGCCCGGTCAAAATCCGCCAGGCTGTAGTGGCCGATGCCGGTTTCCGTGTCCGGGGTGATATTGGTCGCATGGATTGAGCCCAGCGGTGTGGCCATTTCCAGGCCACCAGCGAATGGCGCGCCTCCTGGCACGCTGTGACAGGCCACGCAATCGCTGAGCCGGGCGACGTATTCGCCACGGGCGACCAGTGCCGGGTCGATGTCGGCCACGGCGATCTGATGAGTTTCAAGGCGCGAGACAGGCTCACGGGTGACATACCAGGCCAGCAGGCCTGCCGCGACCAGGCACGGCACTGCCAGCCAGCCAGCGGTTCTTGCGAATCGGCTGTTATTCATGGACGCTCCGGCGCTGATCAAGTGAAGGTGTGTCGGCTCATCGGCAGGCTGCGCACCCGCTGACCGGTTAGCCTTGCCACCGCGTTAGCGACGGCGGGCGCGACCGCTGGCAACGGCGGTTCACCGATGCCACCCATTTTTTCGCCACTCTCGACCACACGCACGTGTACCCGAGCCATCCGCGCAGGCGGCAGGATCTGATACAAGTCGTAGTTGCGCGCCCGGGGTTTGCCATCAATCCACACGGCTTCTTCCACCAGGGTTTGCGACAGTCCCAACGCCACAGCGCCGTTGACCTGCGCTTCGACAATCGCCGGGTTGACGATGCTGCCCGGGTCAATCGCCTGCCAGATGTCGTGCACCTTGACCTGACCGTTCTCGATGGACACCTCGGCGATCACCGCCGTCTCCGTACCGAACGGCGAAGCCATGGCCACACCGCGCGCACGTTTGCTGCCATCCTCGGCGGTAAACGGCCCGCGCTTCCAGCCGCCCGACAGTTCAGCCACCGCTTGCAGCAGGGTGGTCAGGCGTTTGTTGTCACGCAGCAGATGCAGACGCAGGTCGAACGGGTCTTTGCCACCCTTGTCGGCGAGCTCATCGAGGAACGATTCATAGAAGAAGTCGTTGAGGGAGTTGCCCACCGAACGCCAGTAACCGAGCATGGCCGGGCCTTTGACGTAGATCTGCGCGATGCGTTTGTTGGGGATCGCATAGGTTTTGCCTGACAACCCTTCAAGCGCTGTGGGGTCGAGTTTTTCACCCTGTTTGCCGGCGAGGGCTTCGGTCGGGCCTTCGGTGGCACTGATCGCTTCGATTGCCAGCGGCCAGCCGTCGTTGTCCAGCGCGGCACGGAAGTTCACCGCAGCAACGGGGCGGAGCACGTCACGCAGGAACTCTTCTTCGCGGCTCCAGATCAGTTTGACCGGACGGCCAACCGCTTTCGCCAGCGCGATTGCCTGAGGGTAGGGACTGGCCGAGTCGTAGAGGAAATGCCGGCCGAAGAACCCGCCTAGCAGCGGCGAATGCAAGGTGATGCGCGACGGATCCAGCCCTGTGCGTTTGGCAATGTCGGCACGGAACATGTCCGGCGCCTGATTCGGCAACCAGACTTCCAGCGTACCGTCCGGGTTGAATCGGGCCAGTGCCGAAGGCGGCTCCAGTTGTCCATGGTTCAGGTATTGGTTGTGGTAAGTGGCGTCGATCCGGGTCTTGGTTTCCTTGAGAATCGCAGCCACGTCGCCTTCGTTTTCATCATCTTTGGCCGGGCCTTTATCTTCAGCGAGACGCTTGAACCAGGCATCGCTGGAAAAGTCGGCGGGCATCGGCCGCACTTTGCTGTCGGCCGTTGGTTCTTGCCAGTCGACCTGAATTGCCTCGACGGCACGTTTGGCGTGCCACCAGCGCTCGGCAACCACCGCCACGGCACCCGGCAGACGGTGCACGGAATGCACGCCTTTCATTGCCTTGACCTGCTCTTCGTTGCGCAGGTTGCCGACCGTCATGCCCAGGCGCGGGGCATGTTGCACGGCGGCATGGAGCATGTCGTCGACCTTCAGATCGATGCTGTACAGCGCCTTGCCGGTGGACTTGTCGTAGGCATCGAGGCGCTTCACCGGTTTGCCGATCCAGCGGAACTGGCTCGGATCACGCAGTTGCACGGAGGCCGGATCGGGAACCGGCAGATCCATCGCGCGCTCGGCCAGTTCACCGTAAGCCAGCGAGCGGCCCGACTTGGCATGCACGACTTTGCCAGGCTCGGTGCTCAACTCGCTGACTGGCACGCCAAGTTGTTGCGCGCCCGCCTGCAACAGCATGGCGCGGGCAAGGGCGCCGAGGCGGCGCATGACCGGGTAGCTCATGCGCACCGACATACTGCCGCCGGTGATGCGCATGCCGTTTTCCAACACCACATAGGCTTCGCCGGGCGGTGCGGCTTCGACCAGAAAGGTCGACGGATCGGCATCCAGCTCTTCACCGACGATTTGCGCCATCGCCGTGAACGTGCCTTGTCCGCCTTCCATGAACGGGCAGAGCAGACGCACGCGATTGTCTGGACGGATCTCGAGAAACGCCGGCACCTGCGTGCCGCGCTCGGCCGTCGCCGCGGCAACGGCAGCTTGCACGCGTGTCGCACCGAGCGGCAGGCCGAAGCCGAGGACCAGCGCGCCGACGGCGGTACCGGTGAGAAAACGTCTGCGCGAAACATTGATCGGTTCGTGCAGATCCAGTGCCGAGGCTTGCAGTGAAGGGTCGATTCGAACGTTCATCACGCGTCTCCCTTGCCGGCCAGCTCATGCACGGCGGCATGAATGGCGTTGTAGGTACCGCAGCGGCACAGGTTGACCATCGCCGCTTCGATTTGCGCATCACTCGGTTTGGGGTTTTGTTTGAGCAGCGCGGTGGCGGCCATCACCTGCCCGGACTGGCAGTAGCCGCACTGCGCGACCTGCAGATCGACCCAGGTCGCGACCACCCGTTTGCCCACTTCATCGCTTTCGATGGCTTCAATGGTGGTGACCTCGCGGCCAACCACACCGGCCACCGGCGTGACGCAGGAGCGCACCACATTGCCGTCCACCAACACTGAGCAGGCGCCGCATTGCGCCAGACCGCAGCCGTACTTGGTCCCGGTCATGCCCAGATCATCGCGGATCACCCACAGCAAGGGCGTATCGGCGTCGGCATCGACCTGATAGGTCTTCTGGTTGATTCGTAGTTCCATGATTCACCCGCTGATCATCGGTTGACGTGCATTGTTATTTGCGGTGGCACGCGGCGTGGCGCATCACCGTTGAAGCTGGTTGTTCGTTCAGAGCGCTTCTGCCTCGAATGGCTGCCCGCGCAACAGGGCAATGTCACGACTCGGTGCAGTGCCGAACAGGCGGCCATATTCGCGACTGAACTGCGAAGGGCTTTCATAGCCGACCGCAAACGCAGCGCGCGATACGTCGAGGCGCTCGACCAGCATCAGCCGCCGCGCTTCGTTGAGCCGCAGCCATTTCTGGTACTGCAGCGGACTCATGCCGGTGAGCTGACGGAAATGATGGTGAAAGGTCGGCGCACTCATCTGCACCCGCGCGGCCAGATCATCGATGCGCAGGGCATCGGTGTAGTTGACCTTGAGCCAGTCAATCGCCTTGGCGATGCGATAACCCTGACCATCGACGGCCGTGATCTGCCGCAGCCGCGCACCTTGATCGGTGTGGAGTAACCGGTAGTGGATTTCGCGCAAAATCAGCGGCGCCAGCACCGGGATCGCTTCGGGTTCATCGAGCAATGCCAGCAGTCGATCGAGAGCGCCTTCCAGGGCAGACGACATACTGCCAATCGCGGCGCCCGTGCCCGTTGCTGGCTGCCGCTTGGCCGGCAGGCCGCTCTTGGTGATGACCTCGGCGAGCATGCTGACATCCAGTTTCAGCACGAGGCCGACACAGGGCTGCTGGGGACTGGCAAGCATCACTTCGGAGTTGGCGGGCAGGTCCAGTGAAGTGACCAGAAACCGTGACGGGTCATAGCTGTAGCCCTCACCACCGACCCACAAGCGCTTTTCGCCGCGACCCACGAGAATCAGGCTGGGTTCGATCATGCACACCATGGGCGGCGCCGGTTGGTCGCGACGAAACAGCGACAAGCCGGGTATGGCCGTGGCGAAGTCACCCGGTGCGTTCACGCGCGGGTCAATGTGCAACGCCAAAGGCGATTGCTGAGCCAGAGGGGTAGGGATCATGTCGGGTCACTCCTGTTGACCGAACTCTAATCCGCGCGCGAGACGTTTCCTATCCATCACCCTGCATCGCCAGAGGATCAGGCAAGCATTCAAGAGGAATGCGCTAGGGAAGGGCCGGATTGACCGGGAGAATGTGTCTATCTGTTACAGGGGCAGTGCCCGAATGGGCTTCACGCTGCTTGCCCCTGCGCATCACATCCACAGGTTTTTCGCACCACAGGTAGTTCCCATGACGTTTCCTTCTACAGATCCTTCTAAAAGAACAGGCGGCTGGAGCGCCGTGCTGGCCATGTCGTTGGCCGCATTCGCTTTGGTCGCTTCAGAGTTCATGCCCGTCAGTCTACTGACGCCGATTGCGGCCGACCTGCACATCACCGAAGGCCAGGCCGGGCAGGGGATTTCCGTGTCCGGTGCCTTCGCCTTGATCACCAGCCTGCTGATTGCCTCGGTCGCTGCTCGCGTCGAACGCAAGAAATTACTGCTGGGCCTGACCTTGCTGATGATCGTCTCCGGTACGGTCGTCGCGGTCGCGCCAGGCTACCCGTCATTCATGTTCGGACGTGCGTTGATCGGGATCGCGATCGGCGGTTTCTGGTCATTGTCGGCAGCGACTGCGATGCGTCTGGTGAAGCCTGAACAGGTTTCGCGAGCGCTGGCCATCGTCAATGGCGGTAACGCTCTCGCCACGGTAATCGCGGCTCCAGCGGGGAGTTTTCTTGGCTCGTTGATCGGCTGGCGCGGGGCATTCTTCTGTGTGGTTCCGGTCGCGGTGCTTGCCGCCGTGTGGCTGCTGATCAGCCTCCCATCCTTCAAGGCTGAGCGCCAGGCCGGAAGCGGCAACGTTCTGCGGTTGATGAAGCAGTTGCCAGTGGCCTTGGGCATGGTCGCCGTCAGTGTCTTTTTCATGGGCCAATTCATGTTGTTCACCTACCTGCGTCCCTTTCTTGAAGGCGTGACGGGCGTCAGTGTCTCAACGTTGTCCTTGATGCTGCTGGGGTTGGGACTGGCCGGTTTTATCGGTACCTTTCTAATTGAAAGGTTTATGGGCCGCGGCCTCTACCGCACGTTGACCGTCATCCCGCTGATCATGGCGGCCATCGCGCTGGCGTTGGTCAGCTTCGGCAAATCACCGCTGCTGACCGCCGTGTTGCTCGGCCTCTGGGGACTGGTTGCCACGGCCGCGCCGGTCGGCTGGTGGACATGGCTGGCGCAGACGCTGCCGGATGATGCGGAGGCCGGAGGTGGCTTGCTCGTCGCCATTGTCCAACTGGCGATCGCCGGTGGCGCGATCATTGGCGGTCTGGCCTTCGATCTGAGCGGTTACAAAGCCACATTCGAGCTTAGCGCCGCTGTCTTGGTTGTCGCGTCAGTGCTGGCCTGGTTGGCGGGGCGCAATGCCACTGAAGTTCATCTTGTCGAACCGGCAGCTCATTCGAACGCTGTTTCCGGCGAAGCTGAGTCCCGATTTGTCTGATCAAGCAGGAAGCTGCTCAGTGCGCCAATGACGGTTGGGTCGCGACCGAGACAGTGAAGATCACAACAAACAGCACGACGACTGCCCAGAACATCACCATGACTGTCAGCATGACCACCTTAAGGCCTTGATAAAGCCTGCGCAGCCAATGGCCTTCGGGTTTTGCTTCTGCGCGGGTTCTGAGTAGGCCTTTCAAATAAAAGCCGAGCAGCGCCAATAGCCCGCCATCTATCGCCAGCGCAGGCAGGCCGGCTATGGGGAAGATGCTTTCCCACCGATAGAAAGAAGACCGGCTCAGAAAGACCACATAACAAGTCAGACCGCCGTAGGGCAGTGCTCTCCACCATTTGCCAGCCAGCGCGCCGACCATCAGGCACATGATCACCATGAACGGGCTGAGGAGAATATGGAGCATCCACTCCAGTACGTTGAGGAAGTAGTCCGGGGAATGGATGCTGCGCCAGAGGTGTTCCAACATTGATCGGGTTCCTGCCTGCTATGAAGTAAGTGCTGCTGCGGTGCTTCCGTGCTGCTGCACGGTATCGGCGTGTTTTTGGGTTACATAAGGGTTGTTGTGTAAATCAGGGGCTTTAGGGGCGTGCGGACTACGCCGGAGCATGCCCGGGCGGGGGAGGAATTCAAGGGTAGACACCAGGAAGGTTGATATTACCGGCCTGACGCCACCCACCTGGCAGTCTGTATTGGCTCATGAATATGAGCCGTGGGATAACGCTCCGTTTTATATAGACACAGCCTTGACGTCTCGCTGCTTTCGAACAATATCGATCATTGGTTAGGCTCTGCGCCTTTCCTGCTATTTCAACCTGTATCTAGACTGATAACATCTAGTGGGTAAAAAGGCGTGAAAGGCCCAAGGCAATATTCCACCTTATCCAAAGTATTGCTGAACAATTGCCAAACCTCTTAGTTGTGACAATGCGCCAATGCAAGCAGTATGAGTGGCTTGATTCGGATAGCCGTGCTCCCACCATATTCGCCAAGTAATGCCTTCACTCGATCGAATGACGGCAGCTAGCTTATTGGCGCAACCCGCCGGAAGCAGCAGATCACCGTTTGCAGTGGGCAATATCCAATTTGAGGATGCTGAGGCGCACGGGATTTTGGAAATAAAAATATCAATCTTACTTGCAGCGCCATATTCATCAAACATTTGAGGGAGCTTCCTCAGAAACAGTTCTTCCGCATGGCCGCCACCTTGTTGCGGATTCTCGATGACCCTTAGAGTGCCGAGCACAGGTTGGCTACCCTGTATGAAAGGGCCTCGCAAACGGTCGGCAGGCTGAATTCTTCGCTGCTGTTTCATACCTGCCAATGTGACGAGCGCAACGCCTCCAATCCCTGTCTTTATTGGGTTGTCTCTATACCCCATACTTCCGAATGTGCATATTGTTCCGTCGTCATCATCAAATCTTGATATTAAGTAAACATAGCCGGGACTCTGTCTCGCAAGCACGTCAAGTGATCGCTTGTGACGAATGAACTCAGAGCTTTCTACCAATGTCATGAGCACCTCCTTGTGAAACGTAAAATTCCAAACCTGACCTCAATCAACGCCAGTTTAGTAGATTTTCAAGCGACCGTTTTTGACCGATTACTGCCTCTTGTGGTCGGCTGAAAACAGCCCTTGTCCAACGATGGGATGAAACAGAAAGCGATCCTGCTTTATTACTCGCCTCTGGGGACTGGTTCCCACCGCCGCGCCGATCGGCTGGTGGACATGGCTGGCGCAAACGCTTCCGGATGATGCTGCGCAGGCCGGAGGCGGCTTGCTGGTGGCGATTGTCCAAGTGGCGATCGCGGGAGGCGCAATCATTGGTGACCTGGCTTTTGATCTGAGTGGCTACAAATCTACATTCGGGCTTAGCGCCGCGGTGTAGGTCGCCGCGTCGGTGCTTGCCTGATTGGCGGGGCTCAATGCCACGGAAGCTCAGGAAGGGGAGTCTGATGCTCACTTTGAGTTGACCGAGTAACGTTTCAACCGCATTTCATGGACTCAAGATCGCCGCAAGTTCCGGATGGTTTTTTGCGTAATACAGCTCTGACTCAGCGTCATCTTCCAGGAAGTGCCATATCTTTTTTGATCGCATGGAATACATGACGATAATCAGAAATACCCCGAGATAAAGCCACATCAAACTGTTTGCGCCGGATCTGGACATGATGGCGCCCGTCATCATGAATGAAACCGAGCTGCCTAGCTGACTGATCACTAATGTGGAGGCCATCAGTCGTACGCGTACGCCGGAGGGGATCGACATGAGCCTCTTGTCCATTCCGACCATAGCAATGCAAGCACTCGCCGCCCCGGCGAAAAACAGACAAGTACTCAACTGCCAGATTTCGTCGGCTTGCGTCGCTGCACAGAGTGCAAACGTTAATAGGGCCCAACATCCAAGATACTTGTTGCGCTGATTTTCCTTTTTGCTAATCAGCGGGCTTAAGAAGAACAAACCTGCAACAGCCCCACCCGCGAACAGCGCATTGAACAGGCCAACGCTACCTTCAGCTAAACCGCGAGTGTGTATGAGCGCTGGAACCAACATCGGTACCGTCGCTGTTACGGCAAAACCCAGTAGCAACCCTGAAAAAGTCAAAAATTGTTCTGCCGGTAGAGCGCATTTGAGTTTAAGCCCCAAAAGCATGTCATTAACGTGATCGGCTGATGATTTTCTGCGTAGCAGGGCAGGGGCTGCACTCACCGGTAGCATCATGGCGAACGCCACGATGACTAATCCCACGATTGACGCAAATAGCAGCGAGATTTCCAGTGAAGAAACCGTAATAACAATACCCGCCAACAAGGGCCCCGCAACCCTGCCGACAGTAACGACGATGCGCCGGACGCGAAATGCCGCGTCCGCACGATATTTATCAACGGTTTCCGCAGGATAGATACCCAACAGAGGCTGGATCATTCCAAATGCTGATGCCGCGATCACATCGATCAGTATCAGCGCATCAAGCGAATACCAGTTTGCGGCAAAAAAGTATCGCAATACGCTGGCCATCAAGATCGCAAAACAGCCTACCTTGAGCGCCGTACTGCGGCGCATCGACTCAACACGCGGCGCCAGGCACAACATTGAAATGATCGCCGCGAGCGCGAGCGCTGTTTCGTAGGCCGCCAGCTCCAGCAGGCTTCCTCGCTGCACGATGATCAGCGGTAGCGTGGTATTCCAGCAGCCGAGGTAGATCCAGAGTAACAAGTCCAGGCAAAGATACTTTCGAAATGTACTCAATTCGTGGGTTCCTTGCTCCGCACCTTGTCAACTCAATAAAACAAAGGTGCAGTGAGGGTTCAGATTGCGTGATATCAAAAGCTCTTACCGTCGACAATGAAAAAATTACTCTGTAAATCAGCTGATTGCTGGTCAGTTAAGGTTTGGCTGGATGGCTCTGTCAAACTATTTTTTTTGCGCACCATTTTGGTAAATAACCAAGGATCCGTGACGACTTTGTTCTTTGAAGTTCAGCCAGGCGAGCATCAAAAAGAGGCACCTATAAAAGTGTTGCGCACATGCAGAGTGCGAAAGGATGGCGTGAATTGACACATGACTTCGCGAGGTTGCCCTTCAGCACGGGTTAAATCTGGCGATAACCTGTTCGGCGACTCAAGCGTTTTCTCACCGGATGTTCCCGCCAGCCCTCTATCGTTGAATGGACTTCCCATGCATCACCGCATCCATGCCGCTTACCATCAAGCAAAATTCAGTCGTAGCCGTTGTGCCTGGCTATTTATCGACAACGTACCTATCGAACAGTGGCTGAACAGTCATCTCGAATACCCCGATCAGGACCTCAACGGTCTTTCATTGATGTGGTTGCTGGACGAGGAAGAAGACGCGCTCGCCAAACGGCGCTTCGCTCCTGCAGAAGACGGGACTTCGACGCCAGTTCCACTGTTGGTCTGCGGCGATGATATGGACTTCGATTGCTTTGTGTTGATGACCGAACAGGTGATTGACGGAGAGACTCTGCATTGGCGTCGTTTTGGGTTGAGCGTGTCCAGCGGCCTGGAAGTCGGTATTACCACTCGATGGGACGTCGAGAATCGGCCGATCAGTTTTTCCCTTGCGGAATTTCGCGAAGCGCTGGAGGACTTTTACAGACTGATGAAAGCCTGAAGGGCTGAGTGAGGTCGGAGTGTCATTCGCGCGCGCCGAGTGTTTCGCAATGCCGGGGGAAACCTGCCCGGGATCGAAAACACGGCGCCCTCATGGTTCGTCGTCCCAATAATCAAGCGTAGCCCCGGGCCGCTGCACAGCGGCGAAGGCGCGCGCTCCATTGATTGTGACCATCGCCTGATATTTGCCGGAGTCCGGGTATTGGCAGACTTCGGGGGTTTCTCGGGTGCCAATGGACAGATACTTCAGCGGTGCATCCGAGGTGTTGATGATCTGATGCGGATATTCGGGGCCGGCCGGAATGAAGATGACGTCGCCGCTTCGGATCGGCAACATTTCACCCGCCACGCGCAGGGTGCCAAACCCTTCCAGGATGACGAACATCTCTTCCTGAGCATAATGAAAGTGGTAGGGACAAGAACGCTTGCCTGGCGCGACGATGTCCACCGACGCACCGAGTTTCTGCGCGACGGTGTCAGTGCCGAGGCGCGCGCCATGGCTCTCGTAAAGAGGGTCGCGGCGCTCGTATTGCAGCGGCACATCATTGAAATTGCGAATCATGCGCGCAGCTAAAGCACAGGGGTCATTGCTCATTAATCACTCCCGAAAGTATCTGTATGGGCATCCCGCCTGTCGCCCAAACGAACGGTATTACTGTTGGCGCGGACATAATAATTATCAAATTCACCGCTTTCGACAAATACGAAACCATGGCGAATATAAAAGCGATTTGAAGCGCTTTCTTTGAGAGCGCCAACTTTAACAGGGCGTCCGATCTCATCCGCCTCTCTGAAAATCCGAGTGAGAACTTCGGTGCCTATCCCTGCTCCTTGAGCGCTAGGTATCACATACAAGTGGTCGAGCAGTAGCTCGCTCTGATGGTCTTTGAGAACGACAAAACCGACCATATCACCTGATACTTCTATGCGGCGCGTGCTGCTAGCGTCGAAACCACTATGAAACCGTTCGCGCGCGCGATCAGGATCAAATCGCCCAAGCCGCTCTAGGCTTTCGCGCATGGCCTCAATCCGAATGGCTATCAGATCTTCTAGATCGCAGTTTGAAGCACGGCGTAAAACGACAGCAGATTTTTGGTCAGGGAAAGGTGACATAACAAGCGCTCCAGGCATGGCCGGTGACTCATTATAGAGAGCGTGAGTGGCATAACCAGTCACGCCGGCCCATGCCCGCAACCAGAACGTACTGTCTCAGCCATACATGTACAAAAGGTCGTCGATCAGCTCTAGGTCCTGCTGCGTGAACTGGACCTTGTTGTACCGTCTAATGTCCTCAAGCACACCCCTGATCGGAACTTGCCGCGAAGGATCCTGAACAATTTCGATCAGACGGTCGTAATCGGGATCTCTTCCCTTGAGGTGTTTTTCAATCAGTTCTTTGAGCGCTACGCGCGCCACTGGATCGGATAGCACTGTCACTTATCCCGCAAGATCGTGAATTCATCTTCCAACTCAGCGCAGACATCGCACAGGATGGTGCTGGATTATATCCAGACGTCGTTCAAGGCCGTTCTTTCACCATCTTCATGCCCGGTATTCAAAATACCTCGTGGCTCGATCATCATCAGTTTTGTTTCACCTTTAGCAGCCGTCCGATGTTCAACACCACGGGGTACTACATACAGTTCACCCGGGCTCACATAGACGCAGCCATCCGGCAGGTCGATGCGCAAGGTGCCCTCCAGGACAAGAAATGCTTCGTCGGTCTCAGGATGTGAGTGCCAGATGAATTCGCCTTCGATTCGCACAACCTTGAACTGGTAGTCATTCATCTCTGCAACAACCCTGGGACTCCATTGCTGTTCGATGAGCGACGCTTTACGTGCCAGGTTTACAGGAACTGATGATTGTTGATGACGGAGCTTTGACATGACGGATCCTCTTTGGTCGAAGTCGTCATCCTATAGAGCATGGAGCAGGGCGCTCTTGTACGATCCTGCAAGTCAGCGCGCGGCCCGCAATCGTTCCAGCCAGCGCATGGGCGGAACTCCGTAGCAGCGGCTGAAGTGTCGCGTCATATGACTTTGATCGTGGAAACCCGCGACGAGGGCCGCATCCACCAAGGTGAAACCTTCAAGCACCAATGCGCGGAACCGATCCAGACGGCGCAGGGTGACAAATCGGTAAGGGCTCGTACCGTAAAGTGTTCTGAAGTCGCGTGACAGGCTCCAGCGTTCGCGCCCACTGGCATGTTCCAGCATCTCCAGCGAAATGCATGTGTGCAGATGTTCCAGGATGAATGCTCTGGCGCGCTCGGCTGCGCGGTAATCCAGACGCTTGCGCCCGCGCGGCTTGCCGCCGACCGCACGCAACGCCATCGCCAGGTCATACAGCGCGTCCTGTTCCTCCAGTATTTCCAGTGGATGATCCACCGCTTGCACGAATGCTTCACTGGCCTGGAACAGACGCGGATCGCTCGACAGTCCCCCTGCGATAAAGGGCAAGGGTTCCCCACCCAGAACGTTCTGGATCAATGACGGATCAACGTAGGCCATTCGATAACGAAAGCCTGCGTCAGTGCCGGCCATGCCATCGTGGAGTTCGTCGGGGTGAAGCACGAGCGTGTTGCCGGGAACACCGTGGCGCAGCGAGCCTGCGTAGTGAAAGCTCTGAACGCCCGCCAACGTACGGCCGATCGAGTAGGTGTCGTGTCGATGAGGATCGTAGCCGTGGCTGCCGAACCACGCTTCGATACGCTCGATGCCCCCAGGCTGAACACTGCGGATGACCCAGTCGGCGGTGCCGGCTTGGCCATTTTTTTGATCCATGAATGTGTACCTTCCCGATTCTGCGCGTTGGTGGTGAAGATTTGTCTGTCGGAAATATACAAGTGAGGGTATTTAGATGTCTGTTCCTGACCTAAAGCGGTCTTTAACGACGGCCATCAACTTCACGAGTATCAGCTTATACCTGCGCTGACATCCGGTGATGCTCCAGCAAGAAGTCGACGAACAATCGCACCCGCGCCGGCATTGCCGGGCCACCGACGAATACCGCATGAATCGGTTCCTGATCCCCCGGGTTCCAGTCTTGCAACAGCGCAATCAGGTCGCCGCGCTGCAGATCCTCGCTCACGCTGAACTCTCCGATACGTGCAATGCCGGCGCCCATTCGCGCGAGTTGTGCCAGCGCTTCACCACTGCTGCATTCGATGTTGCCGCTGACCTTCAGGGAAAACGCTTTGCCATCACGGATGAATGGCCAGTTGGGTTCGGCACGCCGGAAGTTGAAGCGCAGGCAGTTGTGCTGCAACAGGTCCTCCGGTTCCTGGGGGATGCCGTGGCGCTGCAGATACTCGGGCGATGCCACTACTACCTGGCCGGTAGTGCCGATCCTGCGTGCGGTCAGCGGGCTGTCGGGCAGATGGCCGAAGCGCACCGCGACGTCGGCCTGTCCGCCAAGAATGTCGACCACTTCGTCGCCGAGGGTGAGGTCGACGACGATGTTCGGGTAACGGGCGCTGAAAGCTGCGACCAAGGGAACGATGGCCAGACGGCCGTGGCCAAGGGCGGCACTGACGCGCAATCGCCCTCTGGGCACGCCTTGGTCGGCGATGGCTTCTTCGACCTCGTCCATGTCGGCGAGGATACGCCGGGCGCCGCGCAGGAACGCTTCGCCCTCGGCCGTGAAGGTGATCGCCCGGGTGGTGCGCAGCAGCAAGCGAGTGCCAAGCCGTTGCTCGGTGCGCGCAATGATCCGGCTGACTGCCGAGGGTGTCAGGCCCAGCGCACGCGCGGCCGCCGAGAGGCTGCCTTCCTGCGCGACGGTGGTGAACACGCTCATTTCACCTGACCTGCCGTTGAAATCCACTTGTGCCTCCTACGCAAAGGTGATTGCCAAAAATGCTATCTACCGCCTGAAAAGACGGGATCGTAGCATTGGCGGCATAGATAAGGAGTTTTCCATGCGTATCAATCCACCACTTGTTGCACTCGCCATCGGTGCCTTCGGCATCGGCGTTACAGAATTCGCCCCCATGGGCATGTTGCCGGGGATCGCTGCGGATCTGGGCGTTTCCATTCCCGCTGCCGGTTTGCTGGTCAGTGCTTATGCGCTGGGCGTATTGCTCGGCGCACCGCTGATGACTCTGACCACCGGCAAGATTCCCCGGCGCTATCTGCTGATCGGGCTCATGGCGATTTTCACCCTCGGTAATCTGATGTCGGCCCTGGCCACCGATTACTACAGCCTCATGGTTGCCAGGGTCGTGACCTCGCTGAACCACGGTGCCTTCTTTGGCGTTGGTTCCGTCGTCGCCGCCACCCTGGTCGCCCCGGAAAAACGTGCTGGGGCGGTTGCGGCGATGTTCATGGGCCTGACTCTGGCGACCATCGGCGGTGTGCCGCTGGCCGCCTGGTTTGGCGAAATGTTTGGTTGGCGCACGGCTTTCTGGGGGATTACCGGCCTGGGCGTGGTGACCATGGCCGCGTTGTGGTTCGCTCTGCCTAATGTGCGGGCGCCGCAAAGCGTCGGTGTCATGGCAGAAATCCGGGTGTTGGGGCGCGGCCCGGTACTGGCCGCGCTGGCCCTGACCGTGGTCGGCTCGAGTGCGATGTTCACCGTCTTCACCTACATCGCGCCGATCCTCAGCAGCGAGACCCATGCGTCCACCGCCTTCATCACCGCCATGCTGATGCTTTACGGTGTCGGTTTGACGCTGGGCAACATGTGGGGCGGCAAGGCCGCTGACCGCTCAATCGATCGCACCCTGATCGTCTCGCTGAGCGTGCTGATTGTCGTATTGTTGGCGTTCACCGTACTGATGCGCTGGCCGCTGCCGGCCGCCGTGGCCATCCTGATCTGGGGTATCGCCAGCTTCGCCCTCGTGCCGCCGCTGCAGATGCGTGTCATGGAAGCGGCGAAGGACGCGCCCAATCTGGCCTCGGCGGTGAACATCGGCGCCTTCAACTTCGGCAATGCGATTGGCGCAGCGCTGGGCGGCGCGGTGATCAGCAGCGGGCTGGGTTATCCGGCGATCTCCCTGGCCGGCGCGGCAATGGCGGGCCTGGGGCTGCTGATGGTGTTGGGGTTTGCGTGGCGTTCCAGAACGGTTGAAGCCGCGGTGGTGTGACACGTTCAACAATGCTCGGCGAGTTGTCAGTCATTCATAGGGTGAGTAAGCTGCGCCCATGAATCAGCCATCCGTATCTACCTCCTCGCCGAGCACTCGCGGCCCCGCCGAACACGACATTCGTGACCAGATTGTCGCCGCGGCCAACGAGCATTTCAGCCAATACGGCTACGGTAAAACCACGGTTTCCGACCTGGCCAAGGCCATCGGTTTTTCCAAGGCGTACATCTATAAGTTCTTTGATTCCAAGCAGGCAATTGGCGAGGCCATTTGCGCCAACTGTCTTGGGCAAATCGCTGCGGCAGTCGAACAAGCGGTTAATACCGAAGCGATTTCAGCCACCGAGCGTTTGCGCAGGTTGGTGAAAACCGTGATCGCTACGGGTGTGGATCTGTTTTTCAACGATCGCAAGCTCTACGACATCGCGGCGTTTTCCGCTTCGGAGCGCTGGAACAGTGCCCAGGTGTATGAAGCGCAGATCAAGGGCTTTATCCTCGATATCGTGCGCCATGGTCGAGAAGCGGGGGAGTTTGAGCGCAAGACGCCGCTGGACGAGACCGTCGAGGCGATCAATCTGGCGCTGCGACCTTTCGTCAACCCGCTGCTGTTGCAACACAATCTGGATTTGATCGAGCAAGCGCCCACGCTGACGACCAACCTCATCCTGCGCAGCCTCATGCCTTGACCCATCGCTGGGCAAGGTTTTCAGGCGATTCCAGTCAGACGACATCCCCCCTCATTACGTTTCCTGCCCACCGGCACATAAGTGCCGGGAGGGCGTTGAATTTAGCTTGTCGTGACCATTGACTGATTCGGTCACATGGATAATATGGCTTCGCTGTAGTGCTCGATGTTCTATTCCAGTGATCTCCATAGAGTCCCGATAATGAAAAAAACAATGCTCAAGAGCCCCATGGGCCTGGCCGTCGTGCTTGCGTCTTCCAATGTGTTCGCCGGTGGCTTTGCACTCAACGAACAAAGCATCAGCGGGATGGGCTCCGGTTTTGCCGGGCGCTCTTCATCAGCCGAAGACGCCAGTACGATCTACGGCAACCCGGCGGGCATGGCGCGGATTAAACGAGAGCAGGTCAGCGTGGGCGCGGCGACGCTGTTCGCCAAGTCGGATATCAGCCGGACGCGCAGTACGTTCGGCGGCAATGAAGACGGCGACATGGTGCCAACGACCACCGTGCCCATGGGGTATTACGTCAAACCGATTGATGACCACTGGGCATTCGGCGTCGGATTTTATGTGCCGTTCGGGCTGATCACCGACTACGGCAGTGGTTTTGCCGGACGCTATTACGCCAACAAGAGTGAAGTCACCACGCTGACTTTCCAGCCGACCATCAGCTACGCCTTTAACGAAAAAGTCTCGATCGGCTTCGGTCCGACCATTAACCGTATCAGCGGCGAGATATCCGGCATGGTGCCCAATCCACTCAGCCCGGGGCGTAATGACGGCAAGCTGAAAAGCACGGGTGATGATACCGCGCTGGGCTTCAACGCCGGTGTGCTGGTGCAGGCGACAGACCAGACCCGCCTGGGGCTGACCTATCACTCCAAAGTCAGTTACCACCTGGATGCGAAAACCAAGGTCACCGATGGCATCTTCAGCGTGCTGGGCGTGAGCGGTCGCAGCTATGACGCGTCGCTGGACGTGGACACGCCGGAGTCGGTGGACGTTTCGGTTACGCATCAATTCAATAACGACTGGACGCTTTATGTCGGCAGTACCTGGACGCGCTGGAGCCGCTTCAAGGAGCTGACGATCGAGAACAGTGGCTTGCCGCCGTTGCTGAGTGGCCAGTTGGGGACGATTAGCGAAGAGCAGAACTGGCACGACACCTGGGCTCACGCGATCGGTGCGGCCTATCAACTGAATAACCAATGGGTGCTTCGTGCCGGTTTTTCGGTTGATCAGTCACCGGCCAACAACACCAATCGAGGGCCGCGCATTCCGACGGGCGACCGCAAGGTGCTCAGCTTCGGTGCCGGCTGGACGCCGGTGGAAAATGTCACGATCGACCTGGCTTATTCCTACCTTTGGGAGGAGAGCGTCGAGGTTAACGACACCTCGGCATCGAGAGGTGCCTACAGTGCCAGATACAAGAACAGTGCGAGCGGGCTTGGGACTTCTGTGAGCTACCGTTTTTAGTCGGGCCTGTCAGTCGATCCGTAGTCCGATGTTGCTGATGGCCAGGATGCAGTTATTTCTCAGGTTGTGACTATTGACGATATTGGTCACAAGACTGAGAATATGATGATCATCCTATTCCTCAGTAAGGGAATCTATGCGCCGGCTCCGACCTTTCCCCATTGCCGCATGCTTGTTACCTCTTGCCCTGACTGCCTGCGGCGAATCTTCAAGCGTTGCAGATCCCCGTACCCAGGCGCCGCTGGTCAGATCCGCTGCGGTTCAAGCGTCACCCGATGTCGCTCGCTCTTTCACCGGCGTGGTCGCGGCGCGCGTTCAGGGCGACTTGGGTTTTCGCGTGTCGGGCAAAGTGCTCGAACGTCTGGTTGATACGGGGGAGGTCGTCAAGCGGGGTCAGCCGCTGATGCGTCTCGACCCGATCGACCTTGGACTGCAAGCGCGGGCGCAGCAGGCGGCGGTCATAGCTGCTCGCGCCAGCGCCAAACAGACAGCCGACGACGAGGCTCGCTATCGCAAACTGGTCGGCGTTGGCGCCATTTCGGCATCAGCCTACGACCAGTACAGAGCCGCCGCGGAGACTGCAAAGGCGCAGCTCAATGCCGCGCAAGCGCAAGCCGACGTGGCCCTTAATGCGTCGGGTTATGCGCTGCTGGTCGCTGATGCGGACGGCGTGGTGGTGGAAACTCTCGCTGAACCTGGACAAGTCATCAGCCCGGGACAACCGGTGGTGCGATTGGCGCGCGCAGGGCAACGCGAAGCCATCGTGCATCTGCCTGAAACGTTGCGCCCGGCTGCCGGCTCCACCGCGCAAGCCAGCCTTTATGGAGTGAATTCGGCTCCTGTCACGGTTAGTCTCAGGCTGCTTTCGGACTCCGCAGACCGCACAACACGCACATTCGAAGCGCGGTATGTGCTCGAAGGGCCGCTGGCCAATGCGCCAATCGGTGCGACCGTCACCCTCAGCATTGCCGAGGGCGCCACCCAGACACAGGCCTTACAAGTTCCCATCGCTGCTGTTTACGACGCGGGTAAAGGTCCAGGTGTGTGGTTGATCGCCGGAACACCGGCAACAGTGACCTGGCGAGCGGTTCAGGTGCTGGGGTTGAGCGATGATTCGGCCCGCATCGCCGGCGACCTCACTGCCGGTGAGCAGGTTGTAGCGTTGGGCGCACATTTGCTGCGCGATGGCGAAGAGGTGCGATTGCCGCAACAGAGCGAAGCCAGCGTTGCCGGGAGTCGTCCATGAGCCAGGGGCGCTTCAACCTTTCGGCCATCGCCGTGCGCGAGCGGGCAATCACGGTGTTTCTGATTTTTCTGATTGCCGTTGCAGGGACGTTGTCGTTCTTTCAACTGGGACGTGCGGAAGATCCACCGTTTACGGTCAAGCAGCTGACCGTGATTACCGCGTGGCCGGGCGCGACGGCGCAAGAGATGCAGGATCAGGTCGCCGAACCCCTTGAAAAGCGCCTGCAAGAACTCAAGTGGTACGACCGCTCGGAAACCTACACCCGCCCTGGACTGGCGTTCACGATGGTGTCGTTGCTCGATAGCACGCCGCCCTCGCAAGTGCAGGAAGAGTTCTATCAAGCGCGCAAGAAACTCGACGATGAAGCCATCAGGCTGCCGGCCGGTGTGATCGGGCCGATGGTCAACGATGAGTTTTCCGATGTGACCTTCGCGCTGTTCGCCTTGAAAGCCAAAGGTGAGCCGCAGAGCTTGCTGGTGCGTGATGCCGAAGCCATGCGCCAGCGTCTGCTGCACGTGCCGGGGGTGAAGAAGGTCAACATCATCGGTGAGCAAGCCGAGCGCATCTACGTTTCATTTTCCCATGACCGCTTGGCGACCCTCGGCTTGTCGCCGCAGGACATCTTCGCCGCGCTGAACAGTCAGAACGTGCTGACGCCCGCCGGCTCCATCGAAACCAATGGGCCACAGGTGTTTCTGCGTCTCGACGGTGCTTTCGACAAGGTGCAGAAAATTCGCGACACACCGGTCTCCGTGCAGGGCCGCACGCTCAAGCTCTCTGATGTGGCGACGGTTGAACGCGGTTACGAAGATCCGGCGACCTTTGTTGTGCGCAATAACGGCGAAGACGCGCTGCTGCTGGGTGTGGTGATGCGCGAGGGCTGGAACGGTCTCGATCTGGGCAAGGTGCTGGATGCGGAGACCGCGCGGATCAATGCGGAAATGCCATTGGGCATGACCCTCGCCAAAGTCACCGACCAGGCAGTCAATATCGACTCGGCGGTCGGCGAGTTCATGGTCAAATTTTTTGTCGCGCTGCTGGTGGTCATGCTCGTGTGCTTTCTGAGTATGGGCTGGCGAGTAGGCGTGGTGGTCGCCGCCGCAGTGCCGTTGACCCTGGCGATCGTGTTCGTGGTGATGGCCGCCACCGGCAAGAACTTCGATCGGATTACCCTCGGGTCATTGATCCTCGCGCTCGGGCTGTTGGTCGATGACGCGATCATCGCCATTGAAATGATGGTGGTGAAAATGGAGGAGGGCTACGATCGCATCAAAGCGTCCGCGTATGCCTGGAGCCATACGGCGGCACCGATGCTGTCCGGTACGCTGGTGACGGCGATCGGCTTTTTGCCCAACGGTTTTGCCCAGTCCACTGCCGGCGAGTACACCAGCAATATGTTCTGGATTGTCGGCATCGCACTGATCGCTTCCTGGGTCGTTGCGGTGGCGTTCACCCCGTATCTGGGCGTGAAGTTGTTGCCGGACATCAAGAAGGTTGAAGGTGGCCACGCGGCGATCTACAACACGCCGAATTACAACCGTTTCCGCCGGCTGCTGACCGCGGTGATCGCTCGCAAATGGCTGGTGGCAGGCACGGTGGTCACGCTGTTTTTCGTCGCCGTGCCAGGCATGGGCTTGGTGAAGAAACAGTTCTTTCCGACCTCCGATCGCCCCGAGGTGATGATCGAGGTGCAGATGCCCTATGGGACTTCGATCGAGCAGACCAGCGCCGCGGCCGCTAAGGTCGAAGCCTGGTTGCACGAGCAGGATGAGGCGAAAATCGTCACGGCCTATATCGGCCAGGGTGCGCCGCGTTTCTTCCTGGCGATGGCGCCGGAATTACCCGATCCCTCGTTTGCCAAAATCGTGGTGCTGACGGACAGTCAGGAAGCACGCGAAACCCTCAAGTTCCGGCTGCGCGAAGCGGTTGCTGAAGGACTGGCCCCGGAGGCCCGTGTCAGGGCTACGCAAATTGTCTTTGGTCCTTATTCGCCGTTTCCGGTTGCCTACCGGGTGATGGGTCCTGATCCGGCGAAACTACGCGATATCGCCGAGCAAGTCCGCGGCGTGCTGCAAGACAGCCCGATGATGAGAACGGTGAACACTGACTGGGGACCGCTGACCCCGACATTGCATTTCAGTCTCGATCAGGACCGTCTGCAAGCAGTGGGGCTGACCTCGAATGCGGTTGCCCAGCAACTGCAGTTCCTGCTGAGCGGAGTGCCGATTACCGCGGTGCGCGAGGATATTCGGTCTGTCCAGGTTGTTGGGCGTGCCGCTGGCAATATCAGGCTCGACCCGGCGCAAATCAAAGGTTTCACCTTGGTCGGCGCGGCGGGACAACGCATCCCGTTGTCGCAGATCGGCGAGGTCGATGTGCGCATGGAGGATCCGATTCTGCGCCGCCGTGATCGCACGCCAACCATCACCGTGCGGGGCGACATTGCCGAAGGCTTGCAGCCACCGGATGTTTCGAGTGTGATCCTCAAGCAGTTGCAGCCGATCATCGAAACACTGCCTGCCGGTTACCGGATCGAGCAGGCAGGCGCCATCGAGGAATCCGGCAAGGCGGGCAAGGCGATCCTGCCCTTGCTGCCGATCATGATCGCCATGACGTTGCTGATCATCATGGTGCAGGTGCGTTCGATCGCGGCGATGATCATGGTCTTCCTCACCTCGCCATTAGGCTTGATTGGTGTGGTGCCGACGCTGCTGATCTTCAATCAGCCATTTGGCATCAATGCGCTGGTCGGGTTGATTGCGCTGTCGGGGATCCTGATGCGCAATACGCTGATTCTGATCGGGCAGATCCATCACAACACGCTGGAAGGACTGGACCCGTTCCATGCCGTGGTCGAAGCCACTGTGCAACGTGCGCGGCCGGTACTGCTGACGGCGCTGGCGGCCATTTTGGCGTTTATTCCACTGACACACTCGGTGTTCTGGGGCACGCTGGCCTACACCCTGATTGGCGGCACGTTCGTCGGCACCATCATGACGCTGGTGTTCCTGCCGGCGATGTATTCCATCTGGTTCAAGATCCGCCCTGAGCACGAGGTTCAGACCGAAACAGTCAAACTGGCGTAGTGACAACGCCTGCAATCGAGGCCCGCTTTGGCGGGCCTCTTTGTTCCCACGTCAAAGGGTGGTGATCTGCCCGTTGCGATCCAGCTCATACACCTTGTTGCCCTGCAATTTCTCCTTCAGCCACCGCTCCGCGTTGCCCAGCGGTCGCTGCCGCGCCCACAGCAAATCCACACCAATCTGCCAGTCGGTATGCGGATACGCCGAGAGCTGTAGCTCCACCAGCTCACCCTTGGCCAGTTCACGCTGAACAAGCTGGCGGGGCAGGGTGGCCCAACCGAGCCCGGCGCGGACCATTTCCAGTAACGCCAGATAGCTTTCCGCTTGCCACAACTGGGTCGAGCGCAGGTATTCGCTGCTCGGCAGTTTGCTCGCGTGGGCGCTGAAGGCCAGGCGCCGATGGACGTGCAGGTCGTCGAACGTGACGTTATCGAGTTGCGCCAATGGATGGTCGGGGTGGCAGACGTGCAGCATGATCAGCTTGCCCAGTTGCTGAAACGCCAGCTCCTTGGGATAGCCGGGCTGTGAGAACGCCACACCGAGTACCGCTTCGCCGCTGCTGACCAGTTCGCTGACGTCGCCGTAAACCGGATGGCGGATGATCAGGTCGACAAAGGGGAACGCGGCTTCGAAGGCTTTGAGCACCGGCATGATCGGCCCGTACGGCGTTTCAATCGCCAGTGTCAGGCTGGTTTCGACGTTGTCCGAAAGGCAGTCAGCGTGGGCTTCGAAGGTCATGCAGCGTTCGAGCACGGCTTCGGCCTGCACCAGCAATTTGTGGCCGCTGGCGGTGAGGGCAGGGCTGCGGTTGCTGCGGTCGAACAGGTCGACGCCAAGGTCGGTTTCGAGGTTGGCAATCGCCGCGCTGATGGTCGATTGGGTCTTGCCCAGTTGGCGCCCGGCGGCGGAAAACGATCCGCTTTTGACCACTTGGACGAACATCAACAGTTGATCGAGTGAGAAGCGCAAGCGGTGAACTCCCGGGTCGAAAATGAAGGTTTGGAGCGGCTAACGAATGCCTGATTGTGCCATCGAAAAAAGCGATGGTTGCTAATTTGTTTCATCGCAATAAACGTTCAAATATGCCCTCGCGTCAAACGATCTCCGGGGCGGATCTGACTTTCAAGCGTCCCTGAGCATGCCCGCGATCTCAACAGATGCCGCACCTTCAGGAGCGTGTGAAATGACTACACAACGCATTCATCCGGTGGACGAGGTTTTGCCACTGCGACAGTTGTTCACGTTTGGCTTGCAGCATGTGCTGGTGATGTACGCGGGAGCGGTGGCGGTGCCGCTGATTCTCGGCAGTGCGATGGGCCTGACCTCGGCGCAGGTGGTGTTGCTGATCAACGCCAACCTGTTGACCTCTGGCGTGGCGACGCTGATTCAAACTCTCGGCTTCTGGAAATTCGGCGCACGGCTGCCGCTGATTCAGGGCTGCTCGTTCATTGCTCTGGCGCCGATGATCATGATCGGCAAGGAATTCGGCCTCAGTCAGATTTTCGGTGCGGTGATCGCCGCCGGCTTTATCACCATTGCCCTGGCACCGGTGTTCAGCCGCTTGCTGCGGTTTTTTCCGCCGGTGGTGATTGGCAGTCTGATCACCATTATCGGCATCTCGCTGATGCCGGCGGCGGCGATCTGGCTGGGCGGCGGCAATCCCGACTCGGCGGATTTCGGCAATCCGGCGAACTTGTTGCTGGGTCTGGCCACGGTCAGCGTGACACTGGTGATCTATGCCAAATGCAAGGGCTTCCTCGGCAACCTCAGCGTGTTGATCGGCCTGTTCGTCGGCAGTCTGATCGCAGCGGCTTGCGGCATGACTCACTTCAATCGGGTCAGCGAAGCCGCGTGGTTTGAGCTGAGTGCGCCGATGGCCTTCGGCGCGCCGGACTTCGCGCCGGTGCCCATTCTGATCATGACCCTGGCGATGCTGGTGATCATGGCGGAGACCACCGGCAACTGCTTGGCGATCGGCAAACTGACCGGCAAACCGACCACGCAAAAGACCCTCGGCAACGCGTTTCGCGCCGACGGCTTGTCGACCATGCTCGGTGGTTTGTTCAACAGTTTTCCTTACAACGCCTTCACCCAGAACACCGGTTTGATTGCGCTTTCCAACGTCAAAAGCCGCTTCGTCGTGGCCGCCGCCGGGGCAATCATGGTGCTGATGGGGTTGTTCCCGAAACTCGGCGCGTTGATTGCGGCGGTGCCGACACCGGTGCTCGGTGGTTGCGCAATCGTGATGTTCGGCATGACCACGGTGGCAGGGATTCAGGAACTGTCGCGGGTGCAGTTCGAGGGCACTCGCAACGGCATCATCGTCGCCGTGTCGGTGAGTGTCGGCGTGCTGCCGATGTCCTTTCCTGCGCTGTTCGAACACGTTGAGCCGACGTTGAAACTGGTGCTCGACAGCGGGATTTTCCTCGGAGCGATCACCGCCATCGCCCTCAACATCCTGCTCAACAACGAAAAAAAATCGACCGAAACCCTCGGCGCTGAACTGGCCGACTGACCTTTTGTTTTCCACTGCCCAGGAGTTACCCATGAATCAATTCACTCAGCTCATCCCGGCTGGCGTCAGCGATCTGGATCTGGCGTTGTTGCACCAGACCATCGCCTTGTCCGAGGCATCGAAACAACGCGGTCGCCATCCGTTCGCGGCATTGGTGGCCGACCGCAACGGCAAGGTGATTGTCGAAGCGGGGAATAACTCGATGCCGCCGGAAGGCGATCCGACGCAGCACGCCGAGTTGGTGGCGGCCGCCGCAGCGGCAAAATTGCTGTCGCCGCAAGAGCTGGAACTGTGCACGCTGTACACCAGCGCCGAACCTTGCTGCATGTGCGCCGGCGCGGTGTATTGGACCGGAATCGGGCGAGTGGTTTATGCCTTGTCGGAGCATGCCTTGCTGGGATTGACGGGGGATCATCCGGAGAACCCGACGTTCTCTCTGCCGTGCCGCGAGGTGTTCGCCAAGGGGCAGCGCAAGGTCAGTGTGCTGGGGCCGATGCTGGAGGGGGAGGCGGCTGAACCGCACAAGGGCTTCTGGTTGTAACCGCTTTGAAACGAAGCGCGCGTGGTGTGAGGTTGCGCTATCCAGAGACTTAAGAGTACTTGCTCGCCGAGAGGGAGAAGGTGCGAAGTTTTGGAACTGCCAGCCCTCGGCCGATGCCGAATGAGTAACCAGAACGAGGGCAAAGCAATGACTGAAGAAACAGCACAATTTCCAGAGGAAGAAGTACCTGATCAATCGACGCCGGCGCATTCCACAGAGGAAGAGCAAAAGCGCCTCAAAGATTTTAACAAGGAAGGCATCCCGCCCGGCAGCTGCTGATGGGTAGGCACTGGCTCGGGCCACGTACCTTCGGCGCGTCGCTTTGCGACGCGCCATGAGGCGTTGGCCTGCGCCAGTGCGGCCATCGGCGGGGATTTCAAGCGTGTGTGTCAACGCTGAGTGTCATTTGGATCAATGTTGCCTGCAGCGCGTGGAGGTTGCCAGCACATACAGAAATCTGATTTTGAATCTCGATTGTTCTTTGAGACTTCTCTTCTTCTGGCATATTCATTCTTTCGATTTTAGCCAGCTCTGCTCTGCGAGTGGCAAGTTGTTGCTGCATCTCGGCAATTTGTTTTTTTATGAGCTCGACTGCACTAATAGGCTGTTTGACCGTATCAACACCTTCTTCTCTGGAATCAATTCTAATCTTGTCGTCGCTAGTGGTTTTCTTCGTAAGTGATAGATGATTTTGCGAATCTGATTTTATGTGTTGGTTGTTCTCTGGTTTTTTCTTATAGATGGTTACGCTCATTGCACTGATTTTTGGCATGGCTAATTCTCTTGGCTTTCTCGGCTATAGGGCGTTGGGGCTATTGATCTCACACGGTTGCGCGTGAGTGCTCACTACGCCTTTTATGGTAATGAGTCTTCTGCATGAGGATATAGGAATTGTCTTGTTTTTATGCGCCATGGCTAGACGCGCAGAAACGACAAGGCTCTGAATAAATCAGAGCCTTGATATTGAAGATTGAAGAATTGAACGTGTTATTTCGATGTGTCTACGCTGGTTGAGCAAGAAAGCCGGTAATGCTCATAGTTCAAATCCTTCAGTCGTTCTGGAAGCTTGTAAGGGGCGGGGCAACTTTTACCCTGCCACTTGATTGTAATAATCCCTTGATCTTTGGTAACAAGCGCTAACGCCTTGCCGGTGGGGTCGGAAAGTGCCAGTTGTTTACCATCGGCATCCATCAATACCGCTCCGAATGGGAGGGGGTTGCCCTCGGCATCGTAGAGTTCGAACTGGATCCGTCGACCTTTGCTGCCCTCGAAGCGCGCGAGCACTACTGAACCTCGTCTCGGTACGAGTTGTCGAGTGGCGTTGTCCAGCTCTATGTCACCGCCGAGATTTCGTGTGTCCAGTGTCACCCAATTCACGCGATAGGGCTGTGCGTTTGGAAGGACGGCATAGCCGTTGAGGCCGGTTTTCACGCCGGAGTAGCTGCTGACTTCTACCCCTGACATGCCAGGCACTTCCACCATTGCGAATGTTTCGCCGACGGTCTGGCCCATGTTGATTCCCCCCGCGTGAGCCACGATCGATCCGGCCGCGCTCAGGTTCTGTGATTCATAACCGCTGCCTCGGCTGTAGCCCAATCCCAGATCGCCCATCGCTGTACGGGTACTCAGGCTGAGTGAGCCGGAGCGATCACCTTGCACACTGCGCCCGGTCTGTACGGAATAGTAGGTGTCACTGTCTTCAGTCAGATAACCATTGATCCCGGCTTGTGTACTGGTGCCGGTATTCTGATGATTGCTGGAAATGTAGGCGCGAGGTGCGCGAGGTGTCGATCCGAGCGGGAATGAGATCGAAACGCTCAATTGGGTGTCGTGAGTGGTGTCGCCGCGTGTGCCGAATTCCTCGGTTTTACTCAAGCTGATGTTGTAGTTCAGGTCGCGCCAATTGTTGTTGTAACCGGCGGAGAAGCTGCGCGAGCCGCCGCGATCCCAATAGCGCTGATCACTGGCATTCAAGTACAGCGAGCCGTACTGGCGCGCTTCGCCCAGGGTCTGGTTGACCGTGAGGTCGGTACGGGTTTTGGCGTTACCTGCGCGCCGTGTAGCGCCGGTGCTGGTGTCTTGAACGTGGTCGGTCAGCGTGCGGTAACCCTCGGTCGAATAACGATAGGCGGCGAGGGTGAAGCTGGTATCGGTGCCGGTGAAGGTCTTTGCATAGAGCGCGCGTACGCTGCTGCCCTGGGTCGTTTTGCCAAATGCCTTGCTGGACGATTGCGTCACGTCCAGCGACATCGCGCCAATCGAAGTGTTCTTCGCCGCACCGACGGAAAGCGCCTTGAAACCATTGCTGGCCTGAATGCCGGCAATGCCTGTCAGGTTGCTGGTCAGACCGTAGGCGAAAGTGCCGCCCAGGAAGGCCGGCTTGTCATAGCCTTCGCTGTTGTTGTTGAATTTGCCGCTCGACAGGCTGTACTTCAACTGTCCCTCACGCACCATCGTCGGCAGGGCGGAGAACGCCTGCCGGGTGACCTTGCGCCGACCATCCGCCTCGACAATGGTGATCTCCAGATCGCCATTGGAACCCGATGGATAGATATCACTGATCTCGAACGGCCCCGGCGGCACGTTGGTGGTGTAAAGAATGTAGTTATCCTGGCGGACCTCGATCTTCGCATTGGTTTCAGCCACGCCACGAATGATTGGCGCATAGCCGCGCTCGCTGTCTGCGCGCATGCCCTCATCAGAGGCTACCTTGACGCCTTGATAGCGCACGCTGTCGAACAGGTCTGAGTCGGAAAAGATTTCACCCGCGCTCAGTTGCCCCTTGATCGCCGTGAGGTCGCGCTGGATGAAAGTGCGGTTGCTGACAAACCGATTGGGCCGGCCGGTGGCACTGCTCAGATTGGACTCGTTACGCAAACGCCAGGCACCGAAGTTGATGCCGTTGCGCAGCCCCAGATTATTGGAGATCTGCGTCGAGTAATCGGTTTTGCTGCGGGTGCTGCTCAACTGATAGTTGATGAATCCGGCGGCCACGCCATCGTCCCAAAGCTCTGGGTCAACATAGCCGCGCATGCCGCGTGCCATAGCAACCTGCGGCACGCTGATATTGAGGCGCAGGCGGTTGGCGTCAAAACTGATACTGGCTTGCTCGATCATCGACGCAAGATCGTAGTGATCGGCAGGCCGTTGCTCATCAACCAGACCTTGCTCACGCAGTTTGCGCATGTCCACACCCAGCTGCTGTAACAATTCCAGGGTGATACGTGGCTCGACTTTGCCGTTGAGCGGGTTGGCCGCGAAATCAACGTCGCGACGACCGACCAGCGTGCCGTTGCTGAAAACGTCAACGCGATATCGGCCAGGCAGAACGCTGTTGGCATTCAACAAAGGCTGCAGATCGACCGCCGATGAACCTTCCAGAAACAAGGTATTGAACGCTTCACCCGCTACCGCGGCGGGGCCTTCGGCACCCATGGCGAAGCCACAAATGGCCATGTTGATGGCAAAGCACAATGGATGCAGGCAGCCCAACGCCGTTTTGTTTTTATGGCGCGCAACGTGATGCTTTACACAACTTGAAGATGTGTGGTGTTGGGAGGAAAACATGCAATTTGCCTTATCAGTCCGTGTTGCTTCAACCGGAGTCCGGAACTCGTAAATAGCTTGTGAATTGGCGGGGCGGGGCGAGGAAGTTACTGGGCGGATGCATCTTTCACGCGCTCGGCATGACTTTCGATAGCGCTGAGTGGTGCATCGAATCGTTGTTGTGCGCCGTAATCATTAATGGCTGAAAAAGTCAGGCGTGGAGAACCGGGTGGCAACTCTTTCAAGTTGAACGAGCGAACTTCGCCCGGAGCGATCATTGTCGAATCAATCACCAGTTCCGCTTTATTTCCAGCAGCGACTTTCAGGTCGGCCAGCGATACGTGGTAATTGCTTTGATTTTTTACTTTCAGTACCGACTTGCCAGCTTGCGTGACCAGTTGCCATACAAGTTGCACCGGCGCTTGCGCGGCGGCTCCGGTGAGTCCGTCCGGACGGAAGAAAACCTTGATGCGCTGACGTACCGCCAGTTGCAGCGTATTGACATCGGCAGCACTGGCCTGAGGGATTTCCTGCACGTTCAGCCACACCACCGACTCTTTGTCCGCAGGCATGCCGCGGCCTTCATAAAGAATCCTCAACAGTTGCTGTTGATTGGGTTCGAGTCGGGCCAGCGGTGGAGTCACCGCGAACGGCGGCGCGCTGCCAGCCGCGTCGCCGGCATCCAGCCACGATTGCGCCAGGATGGTTTGCCCGCCGTTGCGCACGGTGACGTTTGCCTCTTTGTGCGCGCCATCGAAAATGATCCGGGTGGAACTCAAGGAGATGCTGGCGAATGCCGAGTGCGTCATCAACAACCCGGCAAGCCCCAGGCAGAGCGGAAAATAGCGACTTAACATAGTTTTCACCGATTGATCTGGTGGGGAAGGACGAGGCACAGCGGCCCCGTCCAGGTATTGCGCGCTGCTTATTCGTATTCGAGAACGAACGGCAGAGTGGCGTTACCGGTACCTGCAGTAGCGGTGGTCTTGTCGCCGGTGGTGACGTAAGCGGCTGCGAACGACAGGGTGCCGTCGCCGCCAGTGGTGCCGTCGCCGGTCAGACTGGTCTGTACTTTGGCAGTGGCTTCAGAGCTCAGGTCGATCAACTGGCCGTTGCTGTCCAGCAGCGCGATACCTACGCCTTTGGCTGCATCAGTACCTTGCAGCTTGAGAACTTTCTTGCCATCAACCAGGCCCGAACCACCGTTGACGGTTGGTTTGAACAGCATCGACACTTTGGTGCCGGCGTTGCAGTTCACTTTCAGGTTGAAATCGTTGGCAGCCACGCGACCAGCACCCGGGGCAGAATCGGTGCCCATGTCTTTGATCGACACGCTGCCCATGTCCACAGCGATCATCTTGTCGTTACCCGAAGCGCCATCTACCGAGCAAGCGTCGTTGTTGATGACGCCGGTGAAACTGATTTGACCGCTGCCGCCCTTGACGGCTTTAGCGGCTTCTTCTTCAGCCAGTGCGCCAGTGGAGGCAGCCAGTACGGAAAGAGTGAGTACTGCGAAAGCGAACTTTTTCATGTTTATATCCGAAGTTATTGTGAAGTGCTGCATTGAAATGCCAGGCCATGTTAGGTCGGTGATAGCGATGGGTCTTTGAGATTTGTCTTAAAGCGTGGCAAGTGCGAACAAGGCGGCAATATCGGAAGTGCGTATTTATATTCTCAGTAAAGTGCAGTGGACTAAATGAGACAATTCTCAAAGTCGCGCGAGCTCTACCTGATTAGTATTCGCGGACGCAGAAATTCTCAGTCAATGCAAAGTTTGTGAGCAATCTTTCTGTTGGAAGATGATTCAAGCTTTTCGCTATTAATGGCTGATAGAACGAGGTTCCCGGTTTGTGAACACGCTTCGTATATTGGTATTGGAAGATCACGCCTTCCAGCGCACGGCTGCGGTCAGCGCGCTTAACAGTCTGGGTTACAAAAATATCTTTCAGGCGGCTGACGGAAAGGATGCGCTGGCTTTGATCTCCCAGGCAGGAGGTGTGGACGTTGCGTTGTGTGACTTGAGCATGGCCGGGATGGATGGTTTGACCTTTCTGCGCCTGGCGAGAGAGGCCGGATTGATTCGCGCAGTGATCATCTGCAGTTCACTGCCTGAAGACTTGTTACGCACGGTCGATCGAATTGTCACGTTGCAGGGCCTGGAATTGCTTGGCAGTGTCGGCAAGCCCTTGATGGTCGATGTACTGGCGCCATTGCTGGCTCGCTATCGGCCGCACAGCCAGGTCGATGCCAAACTGGCGGAAAGTCATCTCGATCAGCCTACGGAGAACGAAGTGCTCGAAGCGATACGCCGGCAGGAATTTCGCGCGTACTTCCAGCCCAAGTTTCACCTGCGCAGTGGTGAGGTGGATGGCGCCGAGGTGCTGGTGCGCTGGCAAAGCCCCAGTCGCGGGTTGCTTTCACCGGGTATGTTTCTGCCAACGATCGAGCGTTGCGGACTGCTCGACGAAATGTTTTTCAGCCTGCTCACGCAAGGACTGAGTCTGCAGCGTTTCGTGCAGTCCCACGGCAAGCCGTTCAAGCTCGCCTTCAATCTCGACGTCACGCAGATGGCCAACCCGAATCTCGTCGACCGGATCAAGGCGCTGTTGCGCATTCACGGCGCCTCGCCAGCCGGGCTCATATTCGAGCTGACGGAAACCGGTCTGCTGCAGATGCCCGAGATCAGCATGGAAAACATGGTGCGTCTGCGCATGCTCGGCTTCAGCCTGGCGATCGATGATTTCGGTGTCGGCTACTCTTCGCTGGAGCGACTGTGTCAGATGCCGTTCAACGAAATCAAACTCGACGCCGGTTTTGTGCAGAATTTCCAGCAGGCTCGCTACAGTGCGGTTATCCACGGTGCACTGGCCTTGGCGCGCGAGCTGGACATGCGAGTGGTCGCAGAAGGCATTGAAACCGCAGATCAGGTTCATCACCTGGCTCGACTCGGTTGCCAGTGGGGGCAGGGTTTCTTCTATGCCCGGCCCATGAATTGGGCGCACCTGGTCGATTGGCGTTTCGAGGGTCAAAAATCGTCCTGGCGCCGGGCAATAGGCACGTCCGACCTTTGATCCGCGCGCGCGGTCTGACTTTTGGGACAAAGCCCTATTTCGTCACGTCTTCAAAACAATCATCATGTGACGAGAAATCAATCAGATGCACCTGAATGCTTCGGTGATGCCCGGGATCGGCTGCGGTTGCCAAGTGCTGATGATCCTTCAACCCTCCTCATCATGGAGCTGTTCATGCATTGGTCAGTCGTGAATCCGTTACGCGTTGCCATCCTTGATGATCACTCGCTCATACGTCTGGCGATGAAATCGCGGCTGACGCGCGAAGCCGAGTTCAGTGTCGTGGGCGTGTACGCGAGCAGTGCGCAGTTGCTCGCTGGATTGCGCGAGACCGAAATCGACCTGCTGATACTCGACTACAAGCTGCACGATGGCGAGCTGGACGGGCTTAATCTGATTCGCCTGCTGCGCAAGCAATATCCGGGCATGCGCATCCTCGTCTCATCCTCCGAAGAGCGCCCGGCAGTAGTGAACATGGCGATCGGAGCGGGCGTCAGCGGATTCTTCGGCAAGTCCCAGCCAGTCGATGACCTGATCACCGGCATCCGCTGCGCAGCGTCCGGCCAGTTGTACCTGTCGCAGGCAATGGCCTTCGAACTTGATGTGCTGCCTGTGTCAGTCGATGAGCCTGCTGGTAGCAATGATGACGGCGCGGCGCACAGCGACGATTTTCTGAGCAATCCTCTGCTGTCGCCGAAAGAGAAAGAAGTCTTGCGCTGCTGCCTCGAGGGTATGGGGGTGACGCAGATCGCTTTGAAGTTCTCGCGCAGTCGCAAAACCATCAGTGGGCAAAAACAGGCCGCTTTCAAAAAGCTTGGCATTCGTGGTGATGCAGAGCTGTTCAAGTTGCAGCACAGCCTGACAGCCGACAACCAGGGATAACTCGCTTATGTTTCATCTGTTGCGCGGTGTTTTGCTAGTCAGTGTGCTTTTCGTGTTCGGTAGCGGGTCGTTGTGGGCAGCAGAGCCGCGCACTCTGCAGGTGTTCGGTCGATCGGACTGCAAGGAGGTGCAAGTCGATCTGGGCAATGAAGACTGGAGTTGGCTACGGCAGAAACGCAGCCTCGTATTGGGATCGGCGCTTCCGGATTTTCCGCCCTATGTCATGACCGCAAGCGGTACGCGTTATGAGGGGATTGCCGCCGACATTGCCTGCATTATCGGCCAGGCCTTGCATGTCGAAGTTACCGTCAAGGCTTATCCTGACCGTCGCGAGGCCATGGCGGCGCTTGAACGCGGCGACATCGACATGTTGGGCAGCTCCAACAGTTTCGAGTTGATCGATGGCCTCGTCACGCTCAGCAAACCTTATGTCGAAGACGTGCCGGCGATGTTCATGCGCGGCGATGATCGGCGACCGATGCCGGCCAATCTGGCCGGTCTGCGTATTGCGGTTGCCGACGATTACCTGCCATCCAGTCAGCTGCATGGCTTGTACCCCAACGCCGAGTTCGTACTTTTCCCATCGAACGAGTTGGCACTGGCCGCGCTGGCGTTTGGCAAAGTCGATTTGTTTCTGGGCGACACGGTGTCCAGCAATTATCTTATCAATCTCAACTACTTCAACTATGTGCGCCTGCACTCTTTCGTCAAAACGCAAACCAGCGGTTTCAGCTTTGCCTTGCGCCGAGGTAATGATCAACTGCTGCGTCTGATCGACTCGGTCATCGAGTCGATGGGTGAGGGCAAGATAGCCGAAATTTCCAAGCGCTGGTCCGGTGGCGGCGGGGCACTGACACCCAAACGCATCGATCTGACACCCGGTGAAGCACGCTGGCTTGAACTGCACCCGGTCGCGCGGTTCGTGATCAATGACGATCAGGCGCCATTTGCGTTCTTTGATGGCGATGGCAATTTTGGCGGGATCGGCGCCGATCTGCTGGAGCTGATTCAGCGGCGCACTGGTTTGCAGATCGATGTAGAGCGCACCGACAGTTTTTCCAGCTTGAGCACACGCCTGCTGGATGGCAGTGCCGATATCTCGTTGCTGACGCCAACCGTCTCCCGTGAAGTCGGTATGCGTTTCACCCACCCGTTCCTCGCCAGTCCCTTTGTGATCGTCACCGCCAAGGACGCAGGCGCGCCGTCAAGCCTGCAGGAGCTACGCGGCAAGCGTGTCGCCGTCCCCGAGAGTTCGGCGGAGCGTGAGCTGCTCAAGGATTACCCCGACATCGAGATTGTCGACAGCGAAACAGTGCTGGGCGCTCTGGCTGACGTGAAGGATGGGCGAGCAGACGCGATGATTACCACGTTGCACAGTGCGCGTTACTACATCGCTCACATCTACAGCGACAGTTTGCGCATCTCCAACATCGTCGGCATGAACAAGGGTTTCCTCGCCTTCGCCGCCCGACGCGCCGATACCGAACTGGTCAGCATTCTGAACAAGGCTCTGTTGAGCATTCCACCCGATGAGCTGGACGTGATTCTCAACCGTTGGCGTCCCATTGCTGCGTTCTCGGGTTTGTCGTGGCGCGATTACAAGACGTTGATCTACCAGATCAGCGCTGGCGCATTCCTGATCATCCTCGGATCGCTGGCGTGGAATTTCTATATTCGCCGGCAGATCCGCGAGCGCAGTCGGGCAGAGCGCTTGCTCGGCGATCAACTGAAGTTCATGGGGGCGCTGATCAACGGCACGCCGCATCCCATTTACGTTCGCGATCGGGAAGGTCGGCTTGTCACCTGCAATAACAATTATCTGCAGACGTTTGGCCTGTTGGAAAAGGACGTGATTGGCAAGACCGTGCTCGAAAGCGGCAAGCGCAATCGCCAGGAGGCGTTGCAATTTCACGATGACTATCTGCGCGTCATCGAGCGGGACGAACCTTACGAGGTGGATCGCACGCTGCATGTCGGTGATACGCGGCTGATCATTTATCACTGGATTCAGCCTTATCACGACACAACGGGCGAAGTCAGAGGCGTGATCTGCGGCTGGATCGACATCAGCGAGCGCCGCGAACTGATCGAAGAGTTGCGTTCGGCGAAAGAGCTGGCCGATGAGTCGAGCCGCGCCAAAACCACATTCCTGGCGACGATGAGCCACGAAATCCGTACGCCGATGAGCGCCGTGATCGGCATGCTTGAACTCACACTCAAGCGCGCCGAGCAGGGCCACTTCGATCGACCGGCGATTGAAGTGGCCTACGACTCGGCCAAAGGCCTGCTGGAGCTGATCGGCGACATTCTCGATGTGGTTCGCATCGAGTCTGGGCATGTCAGTCTTTCGCCGAAACGTGCCAACCTGCGCGAACTGGTCGAATCCGTAGCGCGGGTCTTCGACGGCCTGGCCAGGCAGAAGAGTCTGGTGTTGAAGCTCGATATCGACGCCACCGTCGGCTGTGACGTACTGGTTGATCCGATGCGCTTCCAGCAGGTGCTCTCGAACCTGGTCGGCAATGCCATCAAGTTTACCGATACCGGGCATGTCAGCGTCTCGATTCGTGGCCAACGCCTTGCTGACGAACGTTTGCAGGTCGACTTGAAAGTCGAGGACACCGGCATCGGCATTTCCAGCGCTGATTTGCAGAACCTGTTCCAGCCGTTTTCGCAAGCCAATCACGGCCCCTCGAACCGGGGCGGCACCGGTCTGGGGTTGGCGATTTCACGTTCGCTGTGCGAGTTGATGGGCGGGCGGCTGAACATCACCAGTACGCTGGGCAAAGGCACCTGCCTGGAAGTATCGCTGTTCTTCAATATCCTCAGTCCGCTCGGCGGCAAGGTGCTGCCTGTTTCGGTCGTCCAGGACAAGCCAGTGCCGACGCTGCGGATTCTGGTAGTGGATGACCAGAGCGCCAATCGTCTGCTGCTGATGCAGCAGCTCAGCTTTCTTGGCCAGGCGGTGCGTGACGCTGCCGATGGAGCGCAGGCATTGGCGTTGTGGCGCTCTGAGCCGTTCGACATTGTCATCACGGACTGCAACATGCCGGTCATGAACGGCTATGAACTGGCCCGCACCATCCGCCAGGACGAACGCGACAGTGGTGGCGCGCCGTGTATCGTCTTGGGCTTCACAGCCAACGCGCAGCCGGAAGAAAAAGTGAAATGCCGAGAGGCGGGGATGGATGACTGTCTGTTCAAACCGATCAGCCTCAGCACCTTGTCGACCATGCTTGCCGGCTGGGAAAAGAATGTCGAAACCGAGCCGGTTCAAAGCCCGCCAGCGGCGAGTATCAAGGAGCTGGGGTCGATTCGCGAGCGTCTGACCGAACTCACCGGAGGCGATCTCGACATGATGAAAGAACTGCTGCGCGAGGCGCTGTCTAGTTGCGAGAAGGATCTGGAGGAGTTGCATTCGCTGATACCCGAAAGCGATCCCGGTTTGTTGGCTGACCTGGCACATCGGATCAAGGGCGCGGCGCGCATCGTCGCCGAGCATCAGGTCATCGAGGCGTGTAACGACCTTGAGGCCGAGTGCGAAGCGCCGGTCATCGATCCACTGGATATCAATCGCAGCGCGTTGAAGCTTGAGCATGCACAAGCTGATCTGATCAAGAAAATCAAACGGGTCGAGCTGTAACCGTATTGGCGCAGGGCCCTGCTGACTGGCCTTGTAATGAAGGGGGACGTTAAAGATCATTTTGCAACGGGCGATACCTTGGTTAATAACCATGGAGTTTCGCGATGATCATTCGACGTCCTTTATTGATTGCCAGTCTCTGCCTGCTTGGTTTTGACACCGTCAGCGCGGCCCAGTCTGCGCCCGTCAGCGGAGTGATTCGCTTCAGCGGACAGATTGTCGAGGCAAGTTGCATGGCGAGTGGCGCCAGCCGTGCTTCTGCTTCTTTCGAGCTGCTTGATTGTCCGCAGGCGAGCACTGGTCAGATGTTCTCGGTGACCAACGTCAGTGCGGCTGGGCGGGGTGAGCCGCGCCAGCAAGTATTCGTGAAGATGATTGCCGATACCCACGAGCAGGAAAAATATTACGACCAGCGCCTGCTGCTCACGGACAACAACGGCCACCCGATAACGACTGGCAATTACGTCGTGACGCTGACGCTGCCTTGATGGACTGAGAAAGAATGAGTTTGCGCCCCTTGTTTCAAGGTTACTGACAACAAGGGGCATTAATAATGAGAATTGTCTGGTTCGTACACAACCGTCTCGCGCTTCTGGCATTGCGCCGCTCTCCACTGTTGCAAAATCCCTCCCTCCAAAGACTTTGAACCATGCCGGGCCCCGCTAGCGCGGGCTTGTCAGCAAAGTGTGGTTTTCGTTCAGCGACCCCCGCGGTCATTTTGAGACAAGTCTCATATCGGACGGGCTGGCCCTTGGTTATTTTCTTGAAAGGAAGAATGGAGCTGCCAAAGGTGTCCGATGTTTCTTGAAAATAACCGAAGTCGATCCTTGCGGATCCTGATCGCCGATAGCGACGTGCGTAGAGGCCTGTCGATTGAACAGCAGTTCAACAAGCTGGGCTGTCTCAGCGTCGTGAACGTATGCACTTATCGTGACCTGAGAATACTGACGTATTACTGCCCCCAGCGGCTCAGCCTGGTCGTCGTCAATGCTGAGTTGCTCAACGAGATGGCGATGGATCCGCTCGATTTTTTTGGGGAAAACCCGCTGATTCGTCACCTGCTGATTTTCAACCCCAGTGATGATCATCAGTGGTCGAAGACCTTCTTCAACCCGCATCCGCAACGCTGGATGCGTCTGGTCTCGAAAATCAATCTGCCGCGATTGGCGGATTTTCTGATGCTGGCTGATCCCGCGCTCAATGAAAGTGCGGAGCCGGCCTCAACTGATCCCACGCTGTCTTCGTGTGCAAACCGCTAGCTGCACCCTTGCGCGGTGACGGCTGATTGTCTGCGCCAGCTTTCCTGCCAGCTCGTAAGACCCATTGTCTGAATACACTCTAAGGTAAGGCATCATGCTGCTTCGTAAACTCAACCTCGCGCCGCGATCGGCGCTGTGTTTTGGCTTGTTCTGTCTCATGATTATCGCGATCGGATTGATCGCCTTGCAGCAAGTCGACTTGCTCAACAAGGCAGAAACCTATGTCGAGACGACCATCGTGCCAAGCATCAAGCTGCTCGGCCAACTGGATCGCGAGTTCATCGAAATCAAGGGCAATAACGCCCGTTTGCGTAACCCTATCGAAACCCCTGAGCGCAAGGCTCAGGCCCTGATGGACATTCAGCAATCGCGTCAGCTCATCAAAAATCATCAACGAGCGCTCATTGATCTGCTGACTACTGACGCTGGGCGTAAAGCGTTCGAGGAGTTCGCCAAAGCACAAGCGGTCAATGATCAGGCGCAGGACCAATACCTTGAAACCGTGGCGAAAGGGCAGCTTGAAGCGGCCATTGCGCTGTCAAAGAATCAGATGCGTGCCGCCTCGGACGGCGTGCAGGTCGCGCTCAAAAAGCTGATTGCTCTCAACGAGATCGAAGCATATGAAGCGGGCAAGCAGGCCGACAATGTCTACGAACACACGCTGTTGATCGTCAGTGTGTTCATTGTCATTGCCATCGGTGCTTCCTTGGCCCTGGCGGTGTTGTACACGCGCAGCCTGACGGTGCCGATTGCAGGCTCGCTAAGGGTTGCGGAATGCATCGCCGCCAACGATTTGAGCGAAACCATCGCGCTGGATGGTTCCGATGAGGCGGCGCAGATGCTGTCTTCGTTGGCCGCGATGCAGGCCAGTTTGCGTGATGCGCTGATCATGATCCGTGACTCGTCCACGCAGTTGGCCGAAACCTCGGAAGTCATGCACGGCGTCACCGAAGATATTTCGCGTATCACTCAGCGTCAGAGTCATGAAATCGAAATGGCCGCCACCGCCGTGACTGAAATGAGTGCGGCGGTGGAGCAGGTCGCGGACAACGCCGCATCGACCTCGCAACTGACGTCGGAATCAAGCGCAGCAGCTGTTGCCGGTAAAGCCCAGGTCAGCGAAACGGTCGCGGCAATCAATCTGATGGTTTCCAGCGTGCATAGCACCTCGGCTGAAGTGCAGGCGCTTTCTACGATGGCGAGCGATATCAGCAGCGTGCTGGACGTGATCCGAGAAGTCGCCGAACAAACCAATCTGCTCGCTTTGAACGCGGCCATCGAAGCGGCACGGGCGGGGGAGGCGGGCCGTGGCTTTGCCGTGGTTGCAGATGAGGTGAGAGGGCTGGCGCAACGTACGCAGAAATCGACCGAGGACATTGAATCCATGGTCAGCTCCATTCAGTCGGGCACCAGTCGGGCGGTTTCTTCCATGAGCCACACCCGCTCTCAGGCCGAAAGAACGCTCGAGATGGCCAATATCGCCGGCGAAGTGCTGACCGACATTACTGGCTCACTGAATCTCATCAATGAACGAAATCTGCTGATGGCGACCGCTGCCGAAGAGCAGGCTCAGGTTGCACGCGAGGTGGATCGAAGCCTTATCAGCATTCGCGACCTGTCTTGCGAAACCGCAGAAGGTTCGAAACAGACGGCAGTTGCATCGGCGGAGCTTTCGCAATTGGCGGCCTCGCTGAATAAGTTGACCAAGGAATTCAAGCTTTAAAAAGTTAACGGGAAGCCCTGATTGCCAGGGCTTTTTCGGTCCGCGATCAATCGTATTGCGCAACGAGTGCAGGCTCATTTCTGTGTTGGCAATGCGGTTTGTGCCGTCAGCTGTTCAATGCAGTGGGCGAGTTGTTTTTCATAGCTTTCCAGCACGGCTTCAGCATCAGCTTCGCGCTCATCACGCAAGCGGAAGAAATCGTCGCGATTGAGCTGGTCCGCGACGAGCCGGATATTTTGCTCAATGATCGCGCACAGTGAGTCTTCGTCCTCTAACGCGGTGCTGGTTTGCGTCGCGCGTTGAGTGTTTTCCAGCTCGGTCTTTGCCGTCTCGGCGGCCTTCACTTGTTCCTTCGCGTTAAGCAGATCGGTTTCCAGGGCTTGCTTCTGTTCTGCCAGGCGCTTGAGTTCTGCGCTCATTGACTGGATAGCATCGGCGCGGTGGGTGAGTTGGACCTCCTGTTGTTGCACCACATCCTTCAGTGGAAACAGTTCATTGAGCTGGTAACCGGCGACCACGGTCATGGCGATCAGCGCCAGTGCCAGAATCGTCAGGCAGTAGATGGCGGCGTTGCTCTGGGGTTTTGCGCTATTGAGGGTATCGAGGGCTCTCACGGAATCGTTTCTCCTATCAAGAGAAGTCAGTGTAATGCCAGAGTTTCGTTGTGCCTTTAAGACGAGTCTTAAATTGGTTGTTGGTTATTTGCGCTGGCAAAGGTGTTCAACTTGGCTTTTTATAGATATTCCGAATTTAGCTAGTGGCTATAAGTCTATGAGAATTGTCTGGTTTTTGAATAAATAAAACTTTTGCTCAAGTGTTATTTATTCATTATCTTTTCGCTCCGTTTATGGTGATTTTGCTGCCGGTTAAATATTCGCACCATCGTCAATCATTCAGTTTTTTGCATGCAGCGCAGAGTCAGAGGGAGTGTTATGAAGTTATGCCATATATCAATTGTCGGGCTCTTGTACATGCTGTCGTCAAACGCAACGGCGGCGGTATGCGAATTTTATCCCGACAATTCCATGGGCAACCTCCGAGTTGTCCTTCCGGCCACGATCTCGGTGCCGCGGGACACGCCGACCGGCACGGTTATCTATGAAAGCCCAATCGTGACCCTGGGAGCCATTCCCAGTTCGTTCAGGTGCTCTGCGGTACACAATGAAGGTGTGCGCAATTCTGTGGGCACCACCCAGGCGGGCGCGCAGACTTTTCCCATTGGAAATACCGGCATCGGCTGGCAATGGGTTCGACCGCCATCGGGCAAAGTATGGAAAGGCTTTCCGGGTGACTCCGACGTCGCTGGCGGTTGGGGGTGGAATGGCACTGAGCACATCTTGCGGCTTGTAAAGACGGGTGAGATTTCCGGTAGTGCGACGATACCCTCAGGCCAATTGGGGAAATTTGTCGCTGCTGAAATCGAGCCTCTTGCATTGAATACAAGTGGCACGCGGGTGGTCTCACAGTCTTGCGAAACACCCGATGTAAAAGTTGATATGGGTAGCTATAACTTGAGCGATTTCCCGAAGAACGGTGCCTATGCCAAGGAGCAATACTTTTTTCTCAGTATGAAAAACTGTCCTGCCGGAATAAACAACTTCCGCTACTCCTTTTCGCCCACTGCGGGCAGCCCTGCGTGGGACGCTAATACTGGCATGGTAAATCTGAACAGTAGCTCCACTGCCAAAGGTTTGGCATTGCAGATGCGCTTCAGAGACGGGAAGCCACTCAAGCTGAATCAGAACTACATAACAAAAGCGCCTACATCGGAAGGCGGGAATGCATCTGTAGACTTGCAAGCGCGCTTCGTGCGCATCGAGCCTTCCAATGCGCAAATGCGAGCGGGCAATGCCAATGCCGAAATTGCCTTTGTCGTTGAGTATCTATGAGGAGGCCAACAGCTTCTTCACCTCAGCCACAATCATCGCAATGTCGAAAGGCATGGCCAGCCCCACGTCGAACTTTCAAAGAAAGGCATGAGAAGCGGGTTGTCGACATACGGAACAGGTCGACTAAGCCCGAACACTTATGCATGTCAATGCATAAGCAGAAAACGGTGCCCATCAAGGGCACCGTTGTTAATCGACCATTCGACCCGTTTTAAATCAAGTCTTCTGGCTGCATCGTCAAAATGATTTTCCCGACGTTCCCGGAAGACTCCATCCGGCGATGCGCATCGGCAGCCCGCGCTAGAGCAAACGTGCTATCGACGACCGGCTCAAGGCTTCCGGCACCCTCGAAGCGATCAAGCCAGTGATCGCGGAATCGCTTGATCATGGCGTGCTTCTCCGGTTGCGTGCGTGACTTCATCACCGTGCCGATGATTTGCAAGTGGCGGTAAAGAATGTCCTCCAGCGCCACCGTGACGTTGCCGCCACCGCCAAGGATGCCGACCTGAATCAGGCGACCGCCCTTGGCAAGGGACGCGATGTTGCGGGCGAAGTAGGGCTCACCGATAAAATCGATGATCACATCGACGCCGCGACCCTGGGTTTTGTCGGCGATCACCTCAGCGAAGTCCTGCGTCTTGTAGTCGATCGCCACGTCTGCGCCCAAATGCTCGACACGCGCCAACTTGCTGCCTTCGGTGGTCGCATACACCGTGGCGCCGGTGGCGTAAGCCAACTGCACCGCAGCAGACCCGACGCCGCCAGCGGCCGCGTGTATCAGCACCGAATCGCCAGCCTTGAGCCGAGCCAGGTGCATCATCGCTTCATGGGCCGTGACGAAGACCTCGGGAATGGCCGCCGCATGTACATAGTCAACCTGCGCAGGGATGTGCATGGCCATGCGGTAATCGATGCGTGCCTGCTCGGCGTAGGCGCCGCCGCCGACCACACCCATGACGCGATCTCCGACCTCGAACCCCGTCACCGCTTTACCTTTGCCGATCACTTCGCCAGCGATTTCCAAGCCGATGATCAGCGAGTCGCCGAAATCCGGATGGCCGTAGCCACCGGTCCGGTGCGTCAGATCCGCTCGGTTCACTCCGGCGGCATAGACACGTACCAGCAGGTCGTCAGGACGGACTTCAGGATTGGCGACCTCGACGAGTTCGAGGACGTCTGGCGCACCGAATTCTATGATGTTGATGGCTTTCATTCAGTTGTTCTCCGTTTCGCTGAACGTGGCGTTGGCGATAGCCGATGCGGTGATGGCGCCAGGGAAGCCCACATAGAAAGCCAGGTGTGTGATCGCTGCCGCCAGTTCGTCTTGGGTTACACCGTTGCCAGCCGCGCGGCGTAAGTGGGCAGGCAACTCTTCCGAGTGACCAGCGGCTATCAATGCCGCCACGGTGATCAGACTACGGTCGCGCAGGGACAGCGCGGGATCGCTCCAGATTTGCGGATAAAGCGTCGAGTCGACGAATTGCGCCAGCTTTGGCGTGAACGCGCGCGCGGCTTCGCGAGGACTGCTGAAATTGAGCTTGGACATGGGCGAGTTCCTTAAACCTGGCTGATGAATTTGTGGGTCAGATAGTGCTCGATGCCTTCAATGCCACCTTCGGAGCCGTGACCGCTTTCTTTCATGCCGCCGAACGGGAGCTCGGTTGCGACGATGCGGTATTGGTTGATCCCGATCATCCCGGCCTCTAACCCGTCGGCGACGTCAATGGCCGTGCGCGCGCTGGAGGTGAACGCGTAGGCCGAAAGTCCGTAGGGCAGGCGGTTGGCTTCTTGCAGCCCATCGGCCAGCTCATCGAACCGCATCAGTACGGCGATGGGGCCGAAGGGTTCTTCGTGCATGATGCGGGCGTTCATCGGCACATCCGCCAGAACGGTGGGCTGGAAGAAGTAGCCCTCGCCTGACAAGGCTTCGCCACCGACCAATACTCGTGCACCTTTTTCGACGGCATCGGCGACCAGTTCTTCCATTTTTGCCAATTGCCTTGGGTTGGCTAACGGTCCGACCTGAGTGTCCGGATGCAGGCCGTCACCGATTCTCAGGGCTTGGGTCGCCGCGACAAAGTGATCGACAAAGGCTTGATAGGCGCCACGCTGGATCAGAAACCGAGTGGATGAAATGCACACCTGCCCGGTGCCGCGAAAGCGGTTGGCGACGCCTTCGACTGCGGCTTTTTCAATGTCGGCATCCTCGAACACCAGCACCGGTCCGTGTCCACCGAGTTCAAGGGTGATGGGCTTCACGCCTTCGGCAGCGCGTGCAGACAGCAGGCGACCGATAGGCACCGAACCGGTGAAGGTCACTTTGCGAATGATCGGCGAGGCGATCAGATGGCTGGACACTTGATCCGGTACGCCAAACACCACTTGCAGCACACCCTTGGGCAATCCTGCATCGTCGAGTGCACGCGCCAGGGCCAGCGCTGTGGAAGGGCTTTCTTCACCGGGTTTGAGAATGACGCTGCAACCGGCGGCCAGTGCTGCCGAGAGCTTGCGTGCCGGGGTGATGGCCGGGAAATTCCACGGTGTGAATGCGGCCACTGGGCCGATGGCCTGGCGTTTGACCAGTTGCAGCACGCCTGGCCGGTTAGCCGGGACCACACGGCCATCGATACGCCGGGCGCTTTCGGCGAACCATTCGAAATACTCCGCCGCACGGGTCACTTCATCCAGGCTTTCACCCAGCGGTTTGCCTTCCTCCAGGGTCATCTGCGCGGCGATCTGCGGCGCACGTTCGAGGATCAGGTCGGCGGCACGCTTGAGGATTTTTGCGCGTTGGTCAGGCACGGTCTGGCGCCATTGCTCGAAGCTCAGGCGAGTCACTTCCAAGGCGTGATCAAGATCGCCTGCGGTGGCGAGCGGGACGCGGCCGATTTCCCGGCCGGTCGCCGGGTTGACGACAGCAGCGGTATCGCGCCCTTCGGCACTGATCCATTCACCACCGATGAAAAGATAAAGCGGGTCGTAGGAAGTCTTCATGATGCGCCCTTCAGTTGGTTGTCAGAGATTCGTAAGAAACCCGGCGCCGGTTCAGGCAGCCTGTGCAACCAAGTCTATGGAAGGAGGGGCCATTGATTTAGACGGGCCAGAGGGAATCATTGTTGTCGCCAGAGGTAATATCGAGCCGCGGGCCGAACGTGTAGCATCCGGAAAAAGTGCGCGCTATCACGGGTGAGCGTCAGATCTACAGGAAGGTCGCGATGGATAAACTTTCGAACATGTCGGTGTACATAAAGGTTGTCGAGATGGGCAGTTTCACGGCCGTGGCCAATCATCTGGATTCCACCGTCGGTAACGTATCGCGTGCTGTCTCTGCGCTGGAAAACGTGCTCGATGCGCGCCTGTTGCAACGCTCGACCCGACGCCTGTCGGTCACCGATGCCGGGCGACGGTTCTATGAGCGCTGCACGAAGATTCTGGCTGATCTGGAGAGTGCCGAAGCCGAAGCCAGCAATGCCGCGCTGGAGCCTCGGGGAACACTGCGGGTGCATTGCGTTCCTGGGCTGGCCCGGCATCTGGTCACGGGGGCGGTGCTGGAGTACCGCCAGCAATTCCCGGAGGTGACGGTGGATTTATTGCTCTCGCAACGCATGCCTAACCTGTTGGAAGACCAACTTGACGTCTCGATTCTGATCGCCCGCGCGCTCCCCGATTCGGCGTATGTCAGCCAGAAGATCGGCGTCAGCCATTGTGTGTTGGCGGCGTCGCCGGATTACCTGGCTAGGCATGCGGCCCCGGAAACACCTGAAGACCTGCGGGATCACCAGTGTCTGTTGTTGGGTACCGTGGACTATGTCCGGGATGAGTGGCAACTCAAAAGCAAGGCGGGGGACGCGACATTTGTCCCGACAGGGCCAAGTTTCAGCGTTAACGATATGGATGCGATGGCACATGCCATTCGAGAGGGCGCGGGGATTGGCTTGCTGGCCGGGTTTACGGCCATCGACGATTTGCGTTCCGGCAAGCTAGTGCGGGTTTTGCCTGACTACCATACCTATGAGCGTAACGTGTACGCCGTCTATACCTCTCGGCAGTTTGTCGATGCAAAAATCACCCGGTTTATTGAAACGCTGAAAGATCGGGTTGGCAGTCAGCTGGCAGCCACGGCCAAAGAACTGATCGATTGAAATACTGCGGAGCAAAAAGGTATTTGCGCCTCGATGAGACCACTCTCCGAGGCGCAATGATCGGCGAACAACTGACCTAGCCCTGGCTGCAACGGCCCATGACGTTATAGGTCAGTACATGGCGTTTGCCTTGCGAATCCTGGTAGGTCATGTGCGTCGGTACCACTGCGCAAACATCCGGCACCGGGTCTTCAGAGATGACCTTGGCGACATCCAGGTGGGTACCGTAGCGATATTGCTCGACCTGTTTAGTCGTTGCAGAACCTTCCTGCGCTGCTACCACAGAGCTGAAGCCCAACAGTGCGACGATGATCATTGCCGTTTTCATGATGTGATTTCCTAAAGTAAGTGTGATGTTGCTGGCAGGACGAACTTTAGGCTTGAGGGTTTTGCGCAAACAGGCGTGAATCTGGGAAAGACTTTTATCAATTTCGAACACAATCTTGGGGTGTCTGACGCTAGGGCGTTTCACAGGGGCCGGCGAGGCGGGATAGTAACCGGGCTTGAATGCCGCGCACCCTTGGATGCGCGGCAGACTATCGTTTCGATACTCACGAAACTGTCGCGAGACGAACCGCGCTTTTACAACGCAAACGTAGTCCCACGAGTATTCACGAACAGCGAATAGATCGAGTGACTGCTGGCCATGAACAGCCGATTCCCTTCGCGCCCGCCAAAGCACAAATTCGGGCAACGCTCTGGCAGCGATATGTGCCCGATGGCCTTGCCCTGCGGATTGAAAACGCGCACGCCGTCGAGTTTTTCCAGGTCGGCCTTGGGGTCACCATTGCCGCCCCAGCCGCACCACAGGTTGCCGGCTTCGTCGCATTTGATGCCGTCGATAGCTGCATATTCCAGACCTTCGATGTGCTTGCGGCGTTCGCCCAGTGTGCCGTCGTCTTTTACGGCAATCGCCCAGATCAGGCGATTGGGCTTGGCGCGACCTTCAACGACGTACAGTGTTTTCTCATCGGGAGAAAAGCACAGACCGTTGGGGCCGTTCAGATCGTCGATGACCCGCGTGACCTTTTTGCTCTCGCCGTCGATGCGGTACACGGCGTGGGGTTGGCTCGGGGTGATTTTGTGGCCTTCGTAGTTGTTGCCGGTCTGGAAGGGCGGGTCGGTGAACCAGATCGATCCGTCACTTTTGCAGACGATGTCGTTGGGCGAGTTGAAGGGCTTGCCGTCGAAGCTGTCGGCCAGCACGGTGATCGTGCCATTGGCTTCGGTGCGCGTGATGCGCCGGCCTTCGCTGGTGGTGGTAGAGCCTTCACAAACAATCAAACGCCCTTGGCGATCCCGGCACATGCCGTTGGAGAAATTGGAGTGTTCGCGGTACACGCTGAAGGTATCGGTGATTTCGTCCCAGCGCATGATGCGATTGTTGGGGATGTCACTGACCAACAGATAGCGGCCATCGCCGACCCACACCGGTCCTTCGGCCCAGCGCATGCCGGTGGCAAGTTTTTCAACACTGGCGTTGAAAACACGTAATTCGAGGAAGCTGTCGTCGAGGATATGAATCAGCGGATCTGGATAGCGCTGACTCAAGGGTTCGGCGGCCTCGGCGAGTCGGGGCAGTGCGGCACTGCCGACGGTGGCGAGCGTAGCGGAAACAGCCAAGGACTTTTTCAGGAAGCTGCGGCGGGTGTTGCCTTGCGCTCGGTGGAGGCTTTCAAGTTTGGCGGACAGGCATGAGTCCATGTAGCGATCTCCGTGGTTTTATTTTTTTTCGGGGAGACGTAGTAATACCTTGTGATAGGACATCGTACAAGCTGTTCGTTGTCCGCGAGTTGTAGGGCGCTTGTCCATAAGCGCCCTGATCGGTCAGCGGTCCAGCCAAAGCTTGATCTGCGCGCAGACGGCCTGGGTAGAAATGCCGTAACGATCATGCAGTGTCGGCAAAGCACCCGCGTCCAGAAACGCGTCCGGCAAAGCGATCTGCCTGAACGCTGGCGTGACTCCGTTACGCAGCAGCACCCCGGCAACGGCCTCGCCGAGTCCGCCAATAATCGAGCTGTTTTCTGCGGTAACCACCAGTCGACCTGATTTGCGAGCTTCGGCAAGAATGGTTTGTTCATCCAGCGGCTTTATCGTCGGTACGTGCAACACGGCGACATCCACGCCATCTGCTTGCAGTTCCTTGGCGGCTTCAAGTGCGCGCATGGTCATCAGGCCGGTGGAGATGATCAGCACATCGTTACCGGTGCGCAGGGTTTTGGCTTTGCCGATCTCGAACTGATAGCCGTACTCGTCGAGCACCAGCGGTACGTTGCCGCGCAGCAAACGCATGTACACAGGCCCTTGATGCGCGGCGATCGCTGGTACGGCCTGTTCGATTTCCAGGGCATCGCAGGGGTCGACAATCATCAGGTTGGGCATGGCACGGAAGATGGCCAGGTCATCGGTGGCCTGGTGGCTGGGGCCGTATCCGGTGGTGAGACCGGGCAGGCCGCAGACGATTTTGACGTTGAGGTTTTCCTCGGCGATGGCCATGCAGATGAAGTCATAGGCACGCCGCGAAGCAAACACCGCATAGGTCGTGGCAAAGGGGACGAAGCCTTCACGGGCCATGCCCGCGGCTGCACTCATCAGCAGTTGTTCGGCCATGCCCATTTGATAGAAACGGTCCGGGTGGGCCTTGGCGAAGATGTGCAGGTCGGTGTATTTGGACAGGTCGGCGGACAGGCCGACGATGTCCTGGCGTTGATCAGCCAGCGCCGCCAGCGCATGACCGAAAGGCGCGGCTTTGGTGGCTTGGCCCTCAGAAGCGATGGACGCGATCATCGCCGACGTGGTCAGGCGTTTCTTGCTCGGCTCGGCAGTCGGCATGGGTGTTTTGACGGCGTTGTTCATTGGATTTTTCCTTCTTCAAGATTGCGCAGCGCCAAGTCCCATTCGTGCTCTTCCACACGGATGAAGTGGGTTTTCTCGCGGGTTTCCAGGAAGGGCACGCCTTTGCCCATTTTGGTGTCGCAGATGATCACTCTTGGTTGGCTGCCAGAATGATTGCGCGCGGCATCGAATGCGCTGACCAGCGCCTCCAGATCATTGCCGTCGACGCGCTGGGTAAACCAGCCAAATGCCTGCCAGCGATCGACGATGGGTTCGAACGAGAGAATTTCGCTGGAGTGGCCGTCGGCTTGCTGGTTGTTGACGTCGACGATGGCGATCAGGTTGTCGAGCTGCCAGTGCGAAGCCGACATCAGCGCTTCCCAGGTCGAGCCTTCGTTCAACTCGCCATCGGACAGCAGGTTGTAGACGAAGGAGGGCGAATCTTTGCGCTTGAGGCCCAGGCAGGCACCGACAGCGATGCCCAGCCCCTGACCCAACGAGCCGCCGGTGATTTCCATGCCCGGGGTGTAGGCGGCCATGCCCGACATCGGCAGGCGACTGTCGTCCGAGCCGTAGGTTTCCAGCTCTTCGAGCGGGATGATCTCGGCTTCGATCAGCGCTGCGTACAGCGCAATGGCGTAGTGACCGATGGAGAGGTAGAAGCGATCGCGCTGCTCCCATTCAGGGTCTGTGGGGCGATGATTCATCGCATGAAAGTAAGACACCGCCAGCAGATCGGCAGCGCCGAGTGCCTGGCCGACGTAGCCCTGACCCTGGACCTGGCCCATGCGCAGCGCGTGGCGGCGAATGTTGTGCGCGCGCTCCGTTAGGCTCAGGGATGCAGCGTGTGAAAGATTAGTCGTCATGATGAAACTCCGTTAACTCAACGATTGACCAGGGCGGCGGGAATGCGCAGGACCAGACTGGCGCCGAGGAACAGCACGCCCGTAATCAGGTACATGCCGATGGCGCTGGAGCCGGTCAGGGTGGTGATCCAGCCGATCAGATAAGGCGAGCAGAACCCGGCGAGATTGGCGAAGCTGTTGACCGCGGCGATGCCAGCGGCGGCAGACACCCCGCCGAGCAGCGTGGTGGGCAGCATCCAGAACAGCGACGTCGCCGACAAAATGCCGGAAGCGGCCAGGCATAGACTGAGGATCGACAGCGTTGAGTTGCCGCCCATCATCGCCGCCAGGCTCAAGCCGATCGCCCCGGCAATCATCGGCACGATGAGGTGCCAGCGGCGTTCGCGATGTTTGTCACCACTGCGGCCCACCAACAACATCGCGACGATGGCGCACAGGTAGGGCAGGCTGGTCATAAAACCGATGTGCAGCGGGTCGGAAACCCCCGCATTGCGCACCAGTGTGGGCAGCCAGAAGGTGATAGCGTACTGGCCCATCACCACGCAGAAGTAGATGGCCGCCAGCAGCCACAGACGGCGATCGCGAATGAATTCGCCAACCGAGGCGTGGGTGACTTTTTGCTGGTCGTCTTCGGCCAGTTCGCGAGTGATCAGGGCTTTTTCTTCGTCATTCAGCCAAGTGGCCTGATGCACGCCGTCTTTCAGATAGCTCAGCACCAGCAGCCCGACGATGACGGTCGGTACCGCCTCCAGAACGAACATCCACTGCCAGCCGGCCCAACCGTGCACGCCGGCGAAGTGGTTCATGATCCAGCCGGAAAGCGGACCACCGACCATGCCTGACAGCGGAATGGCGATGAACCACAGCACCGTCATGCGTGCCCGACGGTAGGACGGAAACCAGTAGGTGAGGTAGAGCAACAGGCCCGGCGCCAGACCGGCTTCGGCAATCCCCAGCAGAAAGCGCAACGCATAGAATTGCCACGCGGTTTCGACGAAGGCGAACAGCGCCGAAACGATGCCCCAGGTGATCATGATCCGCGCGATCCACACGCGCGCACCGACCTTGTGCAGAATGATGTTGCTGGGCACTTCGCAGAGGAAATAGCCGATGAAGAACACGCCGGCGCCCAATCCGTAGACCGTTTCGCTGAGGGCCAGATCGTTCATCATTTGCAGCTTGGCGAAGCCGACGTTGACCCGATCCAGATAGGCGCACAAATAGCACAGCATCAGGAACGGCATCAGGCGCCAAGCGGTTTTGCGATAGGCAGAGGAGCGCACGGTCGAAACCGCTTCGAGCGACAGGGTAGTCATGATGGTCTGATCTCTTGTTTTTATTGACCGCCAGGCCATCAGGCCCGGCTGCATCATCGATCCAGAACCGCACGGGCCGCACAGGCCCGCCCAGAAGTACTCAGTGAATCAGCATGCCGCCGTTCACATCCAAGGTGATGCCAGTCAGATAAGAGGATAAGTCGCTGGCGAGAAACAGCGCAGCGTTGGCGACGTCCTGCGCCTCACCCAGGCGACCCAGCGGAATGCCGTCGATGATGGCGTGACGGCGCTCGTCCTGCATCAGGCCGCCGGTGATGTCGGTGTGGATCAGGCCCGGCGCGATGGAGTTGACGCGAATGTTGTCGGGGCCCAGCTCCCGTGCCATGGCTTTGCCCAGACCCAGCACACCGGCCTTGGCCGCGCTGTAATGCGGGCCTCCGAAAATGCCGCCACCGCGTTGCGCAGACACCGACGACATGCAGACGATGCTGCCGCTGGCCTGCTGACGCATAAGCGGAATCACCGCTTGGGACATGAGCAGGGTGCCACGCAGGCTGACGTCCAGCACCTTGTCGTAGTCCGAAGGACGAATGTCGAGGGTCTTGAGTGGCTGGGTAATGCCGGCGTTGTTGACGAGGATATCAATGCGCCCGAAGTGCTCGATGATGGTGGCGACGGCTTGCTGAACCTGCGCCTCGTCCGCGACGTTAGCCGCCAGTCCCAGGTGACCTTCGCCCAGCGACGCAGCAGCGTCGCGCGCGGCGGATGCATCCAGATCAAGGATCACGACACGAGCGCCTTGTTGTGCGAACGTCGTCGCTGTAGCGCGGCCGATGCCACGGGCAGATGCGGCACCGGTGATGATTGCGACTTTGCCTTGGAGAAGCATGGAGGTGTTCCTCTAATTGTTTTTATGGGTTCGGTCCGCAAAGAACCGATGACTCAGCTTGTCCTCCAGACCGGCCCTGAGCAATAACGCAAACTTCACTGGGTGCTGAAAAAAATTCAGCACTCGCCAGCGTTGTCTGCCGATGTTTGAATAGCCACAAGCCCGGCCCAAGCCACTTGCAGCGGAAAAACAATCATCATGAGTTCATCTGGCGAAGCACCTGCGACCCTGCCACCCCTGAAAGCCATTCAGGCCTTTGAGCAAACAGCACGCTTCGGCAACGTTGCCCGCGCCGCCGAATTGCTGGATTTGACCCCGTCGGCGGTCAGTCACCAATTGGCCAAACTAGAGGCGATGATCGGGCGTCAGTTATTTCTCAGAACAGCCAGGGGCGTGACATTGACGCCAGTGGGCGAGCAATACCTGACCGAAGTGTCCGGCATTCTGCACAGCCTGGCGGTGGCGACAGAGCGTGCCGCCAGCGATGTCAGTCTCGATTGCCTGCGGTTGCACTCGTCACCCAGCTTCGGACTGCTGTGGCTGATGCCGCGGCTGGAACAGTTTCGCCAGAGTCATCCCGACATCCAGCTCAATCTGTCGTGTTCTTACGAATCACTGCATTTCAGTCGCGACAAGATCGATGTCGACATCCGTCACGGCATGCCCAATTGGCCAAGTTTCGAAGTCCGTACGGTGCGCAATGAAAAAATTGCCGTGCTGGCGTCGCCGAAATTGCTGCAGCAACGCCCGATCCGCACAGTCGCGGATCTGCTCGACTGCAATCTGATCCTGTCGGAAGCGACGCTGATCAAGTGGCCGCAGCTGTTTGCTCAACATGGCCTGTCGCGTCCGGAAAAACCCTATTCACTCAGCTTTGACCGCTCCTACATGACATTGGAGGCGGCCAGCCACGGTCTTGGGTTTGCGTTGGAAAGCACGCTGCTCGCGCAGGATTATCTGGCGCGTGGTGCTTTAGTCGAGGTAGCGCCGGGGCTGAGTGCCCCGATCACCGCACACCACCTGGTGTTCCCGAGAGCGCACGCCGGTTTTCCGCGGGTCAGGCGATTTCTGGAGTGGATGCAGAATGAGCTGGGGCACGACTTCAACTACTGACAGTTATGTCATGAAGCCTGTGCCCGAATGTCGGGTATCTACTGATGTATCTCGGTCACGGACATGGTGAACACCAACCTGGATATGCCCGCGTTGGAATAGGAGTGAGGCACATCAGTTTTCGCCACTGCCGAACTCCCGGCAGGAATGATCAGCTCTGTTTCCCCGATCATGCATTTCAACGTGCCTTTCTCTACATGGAACAGTTCAAGCGTGCCTTGAGGGTGCCCCGGTGAAGCGAACGATTCACCAGGATGCATTTCCCAGCGCCATAACTCGATCATGTTCGGGCCGGACGTTCCTGCAAGAAGTCGCGCAGTGCCTCCAAGGTCACCGGTCCAGAGCGTGGGGATATCCTGGCTTTCGATGATATGGGCAGAGGGGGCCTCGGTCACATTGACGATGTCGGCAACCGACAGGCCCAGCGCGGCGGCGATTTTGCAAAGAATGCCGATACTGGGATTCGCGGTGCATTTTTCTATTTCGACGACCATTCCTTTGCTCACGCCTGAGCGCCGAGAAAGCTCGTCCAGCGTGATTTTCTGTGCCTTGCGGGCTTGTTTGAGTGTGCGTGCGACGGCCAGGCTGACGGCTTGAGCATCAGCACCTGGGGTAGTCGACAAGCTGGTATTCATGGTCATTGATCAGGTTCATGAAAAAAAGTGCTGGAATTTTCGGCCCTTAACGATCGTGGCGTCAATCGACTCACCCACTGAAGCGGAACATGATGGTCATTATATTGACTAAATCGGTCATCGATAGATAGCATGAAACACCATTTGAATCCTGGAGGTTTTTGATGCTGTCCGTACTGCCGTTGATCGATCCAGCCGTTGCAGAACTGGCTCCGGGGTTCCGGGCCCTGAGCATTGTGGTGGAAGCTGCACCACTCACCCGTCCTGAAGTTGCCCGGGCCGCCCTGGATCACGCTTGCAAGGCTGTGCAGGCGGGTGGTCCAAGCTGGGGAGACGCTCACCTTGCCGCCTGGGCCGACGCCTTCAGAAAGTTCGGGGCCAAGCCACAGCGCACGCCTTGTTCAGCCGAAGCGTTGCGTAAAAGGGTTTTACGTGACGGGACCTTGCCGAGCCTCGATCCCATCGTCGATCTCTACAACGCCATCAGCATCGAGTACGCCATTCCGGTAGGCGGGGAAAACATAGAGGCTTATGCAGGCGCTCCGCATCTTGTCGTCGCCAATGGCAGCGAGCCCTTTGACACGATGAAAGAGGGCGTTCCCGCTGTCGAGTATCCAGATGCCGGCGAAGTGGTCTGGCGCGATGACAAAGGCGTGACCTGCCGCCGCTGGAATTGGCGGCAAGGTGTCAGAACCCGCCTTGGGGCCGATGCGCAGAACATGTGGTTCATTCTCGAGAGTTTGCCAGCGATGCCGCTTGAAGCCTTGACTGAAGCAGGGGACAAGCTGATCGCAGGTTTGCAGCAAATGATGCCCGGCGTGCAGATTGAAAGCTCGCTGATTGGTCCCGGGGCCAAATAGTCGATAGACCACTGAACAGAATGATGAACCGCCTTGCTGGAAGAAGGGCACACGTCGGGAATGCCCTTCTGGAGTTCAAGCGTTAGGAACGATATGGGACCTTAGTCAACCATCAGCTCATCCAGTGCCTGCTCCAGCAGGCTGACCGTGCGCTCGATATTCTGCAGCTTCTCCAGGCCGAACAGGCCGAGGCGAAAGGTCTGGAAGTCGGCCGGCTCATCGCATTGCAGCGGCACGCCGGCGGCGATCTGCAGGCCGTGCTGGGCAAATTTCTTGCCGCTCTTGATGTCGGCATCATCGGTGTAACTCACCACCACACCTGGGGCCTGAAAGCCTTCTGCGGCCACGCTTTTGAAACCTCTGCCGGTCAACAGCGCACGCACCCGATCACCCAGCGCCTGTTGCTCGTCGCGGATCTTGTCGAACCCGTACGCTTGCGTCTCTTTCATCACCTCATTGAAGCGGGCGAGCGAATCGCAGGGCATGGTCGCGTGATAGGCATGTCCGCCCTGTTCGTAGGACTGCATGATCTGCAGCCACTTTTTCAGGTCGCAGGCGAAGCTGCTGCTTTGCGTCTGTTCGATACGCTCGAGCGCCGCAGCACTGAACATCACCAGGGCGCAGCAAGGGGAGGCGCTCCAGCCTTTCTGCGGAGCGCTGATCAACAGGTCGACGGCGCACTTGTGCATATCCACCCAGATCGTGCCGGAGGCGATGCAGTCCAGCACGAACAGACCACCCACCGCATGCACGGCGTCGCCAACGGCTCGCAGGTACTCGTCGGGCAGGAGGATCCCGGATGAAGTTTCAACGTGAGGGGCGAAGACCACTTTCGGCTTCTGCGCCGCAATGGCGGCCAGCACTTCGTCCAGCGGCGGCGGGGCGTAGGCCGCCTGGCGACCCGTCTCGACCGGCCGGGCTTTGAGCACCGTAGTGGCTGCGGGGATGTTGCCCATCTCCAGGATCTGGCTCCAGCGATAACTGAACCAGCCGTTGCGTATCACCAGACATTGTTGGCCGGTGGCGAACTGCCGCGCCACCGCTTCCATGCCGAATGTACCGCTGCCCGGAACCACCGCCACCGCTTCGGCGTTGTAGACCTGTTTAAGGGTCGTGGAAATGTTCTTCATCACGCCTTGAAAGGACTGCGACATGTGGTTCAGCGAGCGGTCGGTGTAGACCACTGAGTACTCGACCAATCCCTCGGGATCGATGCTCGGATAAAGCTTGGACATGGTGACTCCTTTGGCAGAGGGGTAAACATCATTGGCAAGCAAGTGTAGGCAAAGGGCAGGGAACAGCTCATTGATTTGCGCAAATGAGGTTAGAGTGCTCGGCAATGTCTCAATCGTTGCGTGAACCATGAAGCTGCCGCTGTTTATTTCTCTGGACGGGCCCAAGGGCACCGGCAAAACCACATTGCTGGAGGCCGTTACCGCAGCGCTGCGGGCAGACAAGCACAAAGTCATCCGCCTGTGCGAGAGAAAAAGCGATCCGTACCGCGGCGAAACCATGGCCCTGGTCAACCAGCTCGCTAGACATCCCTCGCGGGATCTGGAGTGGGCGGTGTGTCAGCGCCTTGCGGATAGCCGCCGCTGGATTTCCCGGGAGGTACTGCCCAAACAGCCGCTGGACAGCATCATCCTGATCGATCGCTGGTATCCGTCGGATGCCGCATTTCGCCATAGCGTGCCGTTTGCCGAGATTCTGCAGTTGAACATGCAGCGAGGCGTGCGTGTGCCGGATCTGCATGTCGGCGTCGTCACCGCGCCGGATATTTCATGGGCGCGGGCAACGGCCCGATCACGAGGACTCGGCGGCACGGTGATCCAGAAACACGCCGAGCACGTCGTGTGTAGCGAGATGTTCGAGCAGGCGGTTGCCGATCACGGCTGGGTGTTGTGCCGTAACGAAGGAACCATCGAAGCCGCAACGACTCAGGTAGTTGCAGAGATCTATAAAGTGCTTGGCTGATTGTCGAATCAGCGCCGCCTGATCTAGTTTGAATGCCAGGTTTCTCTGACCTGAACTCACCGTACTGACGGATCACACGCCCCCCATGCTCACAAACCTTTGGTATGTCGTTGTCCCATCGTCACAGCTGACTGATGGACTGATGCCGGTTCAATTGCTCGGACAACCGTTCGTGGCGTTCCGCGATGACGCGGGGGTCGCTCACCTGCTTTCGGATATTTGCGTGCATCGCGGCGGCTCGCTCTCAGCTGGCAGCAAGGTCGGCAACAACGTGCAGTGTCCCTATCACGGCTGGCGGTTTGGCACTGATGGCGTGTGCACGCAGATACCGGCGCAGCCGGACCTGCGCATTCCCGCCAAGGCGCGAGTCGATGCGTACCCGACGCTGGAGCGCTACGGCTGGATCTGGGCGTTTTTAGGTGATCTGCCGGAATCTGAGCGTCCACCCTTGCCCACGCTCGACTGGATGGACGATCCCGCCATCCGCGTGGTCTCGGGACACTTTGACTGGCAGGCCAGTTGGGACCGGATTATTGAAAACGGTCTGGATTTCGCGCACGCACCGTTTGTCCATGGTTCAACCTTCGGTGATCCGGATCATCCCGAGATTGAATCGTTCGAGGTCGACAGTGATGCGTGGAGCGGCAGCGCCCAAATGCTTATGCGCAGGCCGGCGCGCAAAGGGTTGCTGAGACGCAAATCCTCCACCGAGTTTGTCAGTGTGGTCACTGTTCCGGGGTTTCACCTGTCCGGCCCTTGTACAACGCTTGAGCTTGAGTTGCCCAACGGCTGGCGGATCTACATCGTCTCGGCGCATGTGCCGATTGATGCCAATCACACGCGCACCTGGTGGATGATGGGCAGAACGTTTCTGCGCTCCCGATTGCTCGATCGCAGGTTCATTGCGAGCAATATCCGTATCTTCGAACAGGATCATGCCGTGCTGAAAAACGTGCGGCCCGAGCGCGTGCCGGACTCTTTCCAGCAGGAGGTTTCGCTGAAATCCGACGCGCTGCAGATTGCCTTTCGCCGAGACGTACAGGCACTGGAGTTGCGCGGTTGGCGGATCGATGAAGACCGCCTCGCTCGAACCTTCACCGGACGCAAGGCTTGCGCGATACCCAGCCCTGAACGTCGTCAGATTCGCGCTTGGGCGATAGAGCCGATTCCGCTCGTGGATATCACCCACGAATCTGAATAGCGGTGCGAGCCAGCCTGCGCTTGGCACAGACTGGCGAAAGCCTTAGCGCGTCTCACATTGCGGCGAAGGCTCGCCGCTCAATGCATCCACCATCGGCGGATGCTCCTGCACCGCTTGACGCAGATCTTCAGTCACCCGCAGCTCCGCACCTGTCGGTGAGAACGTGGCTGCCGCTGCAAACGGCGCGGGATTGGCCGGAACCGGGCGTTTGCCACGGCGCCACAGGAAGAAGGTAACCATGCACAGATTGACCAGTGCAAACACCCAGAACAAACCATTGGCACCGAACGAATTCATCACCGGCGAGATCATCATCGGGCTGATCGCCGAGCCCAGTGAGTTGATCAGCAGCAAGCCCTGAATCATCGGCACCAAGGCTTCGGCCGGGGCGCGGTCGGCGGCATGGCTGACCGCGACCGGGTAAAGCGCGAACACACCACCACCAAGCAGAAACAACATCACCGCGAGCATCGTCGAGGACAACGGCACCAGGACGATCAACAGCGACAATACCGTGCACGCCACTGTCAGAATCGTCAGCACTTGCAAGCGATCCTTGCGATCAGACCAGCGTCCCACCGGGTATTGCAGGAGCATCGCACCGAGGATCGTCCAGGCCATCATGCTGCCGACTTCCCCGACATTCAGACCACTGCGCTGCAAGTACAGCGGCAGCAAGGTGTAGATCGCCGCAATGGTCACACCCGAACCGAAACAGCCGACCAGCCCGGTCGGCGTCACGCCCAATAGTTGCCGAGGCTTGAGCGGCTCGACCTGATCGAGCAATGGCGACACGCGCGGCAGGATCACGATCGGCAGCACCGACAACGAAGCGAGCATGCCGGCGACCATGAACGGTGCGCTGTCGCTCAACCCGGTGATCTTGCCCAACGTTGCCTGACCCAGCACACCGGCGCCGTACAGGACGATCATGTACAACGCGAGCAAGCGCCCACGAATCTTCGCGTCGCCGGCCAGCAGCAGCCAGCTTTCGATCACCAGAAACACACCGACCGTGGCCCAGCCGTTGATCAGGCGCAGGGCGAACCAGCCCCAAGTGTCGTAAAACAATCCCTGCAGCAGGATGGTCACGGCGATCAGCGAAGCAAAGCTGCCATAGGCGCGGATATGACCGATGCGCAGAATCAAGCGGTCATTGAATACGGCGCCCAGGGTCAGACCGATGAAGTAGGCCGAGGAAACGACACCGATCATCGTGGTCGACGCACCGGCAGCGTCCAGTCGAAGGGTGGTCAGCGACGACATGAAACCGTTGCCCAGCGCAACAATGAACAGCCCAAGCAAGGGCGCCAGCGCCATGGCCAGCAAACGCGGAGACATAAAAACCTCTGGAGATCGAACAGCAGAACGTGCGCCTCTGCGCATGCGATTGCCAAGCCGGGGTGTGTGATGCAGGCAGACACCGAGGGGGCTGCAAGAGAGCGCGGGATTCTAAGGCTTGTGCAGGATTTGCCAATAGCTGTTTGCTGCGACGTTAGGACGCAGGTGTTGCCATTTATGCCTGTCCTGAGCGTACGGAGAAAAAACAGCTTTTTGCCATCACCCAAGTGCTAAATTGCCTCGCGTACGGTAAGTGTTGCGCAATCACGCAAGTTTCAGGAGATCAACCGCATGGAAGCCACCCCGATAGGCCGAACAGCCGCAACACGTTACCTCGCAGCATTTGGTCTATCGCTGCTGTTCAACCCTTCAACCCCGGCCTTCGCCTTCAACCCCGAGCTGCATTCGGCCTATGCACTGAGAGCAGCGCAGGCGTATCAACGCTGCCCGGGGGTGAAGTTGCCCGAGCAGTTGGCCGAGGCTTTGGCGGCAGGCACTGACGCTGAGGATTCAAACCTGCTGACGCTCCCTCAGCGCGCTACCAATTGGCACTTCTATAACCGCAACAAAAAACTTGAGCCATTCTGGTTCGCCAACCGTAGCCTGGACGTGATTTTTTCCAAACGTATTGAAAAGCTGAACGCGCTGCTGGCGGAACCTGATGCCGATCCTGTTGCGGTATACGAGCAAGCGGGAAGGGTCTTGCATTACATACAGGACATGAGCGTCCCCGGCCATGTCGTGCCGGCTTACCACGCCAAGTTGCCGGGCAATGATCCCGATCCGTTTGATGAGTTCGAAAGCATTGAAGCGCTGCCAGTGTTCGGTTTGTCTGAAGCGCAGTGTCAGGCGCTTCGTGATGAGGCAGGTAAAGCCGATGCCACTCCTCAGCACTTTTTGAATGCCGCCGCGACAGCCACCTTGCAGGCGATAGAGCAGATAGACGCAGCCGGCAAACCTGTCGTCGATGGTGCATGGAAAGCGTATTGGGTGTATCCCGCCCGAGATGCTGCCGACGCTCGCAAAGGCTGGGGCCAATACGCTAGCTGCGAGTTTACAAAGGGCGATGTCAAGGCTGAGTGCAAGCGTGAAGAGGAGCTTGTGGCGTTGTTTGAGCAGCAATCTCGACAGGCTCAGACAAATTCGGTGTTGATGCTTTTTTATGTACAAAAGAAGATGGCCGAAGCAGGCCAAAAAGACGCCAGTGCAATGGCTAATCAATAGCCCCATGAGAATGCCGGCGTAGCGCATCTGCCGGCATCGCGCTGGAAGGCCCGCAACAAGCCTTCCTTTTTTCTATTGCTTTCAGGTAATCCGCTTTTCGTCAGACATTTTGAACCTAACCCGAAATCAGTCGCTCAACCGGGAAATATTCGGGGTGGGCGAAATGAACGCGTTCAAGAACCAACTGACATTCGCACAAGAAACCAAACTACTCGCTTTGGCTGCCTGGCAACGTGCACTGGAAAATCTTCAACTGCGAATGGACTGCCCAGACGCCTATCACGACGAACTGCTGCGCCAGTCGGATGAAATGGATCGCTTGGGCATACTCAGTTGGGACGAGTGGCGCGACCTGCGCAGGGAAGCAGACGTCGCTTATCTGCGCGCAGTCGCTGGAGACGATTACCACTGAGGTCATGTACGGTCGTTTTCCGGAGCTGCTGAAAAGATCGAATCAACAAAACAGGAGATTTCCATGCCCGAACCGTTGACCTCATCAGCCGCACCCGCTCGCTCCTGGTTCGCCCGATTCTCAGGATCCGGATGGGGCGGGCGCGTCTTCTGGTCAATTCTGATCGGCGTGACAGTCTTCCTGTTGATAAGCGGTTATGGCGCCTTCGTCGGAGCCAACAAACAAAATCTGCACTTTGCCTTTATCGGTGGCATGACCGGCTTCGCTGCCACGGCAATCGGTGCTGTGGTAGCGATCGCGTTACGAGACATCGCCGCCCGAACCCAAGACATCATGCTCGGCTTCGCCGCCGGGATGATGCTGGCCGCCAGTTCGTTTTCGCTCATTCTGCCGGGCATAGAGGCGGCTCAGGCGCTTTGCGATAACCCGTTACTCGCGGCCTGCGTCGTCGTTGCAGGATTGGGATTGGGCGTTGCGCTGATGGTCGGCCTTGATCGTTTCGTGCCTCACGAACACGAGAAAAGCGGACGCCGTGGGCCGGACGCGCAGCGCATCAATCGTGTCTGGTTGTTCGTCCTGGCAATCACATTGCATAACCTGCCGGAAGGCATGGCCATTGGCGTGAGCTTCGCCAACGGCGATATGAAGGTCGGATTGCCGCTGACCGCGGCGATCGCCATTCAGGATATTCCCGAAGGTCTGGCAGTCGCCCTGGCATTACGCGTGACAGGCATCTCAGCGCTTCGCGCCGCGCTGATTGCGGTGGGTTCGGGGTTGATGGAGCCCATTGGCGCCATCGTCGGCTTGGGTATTTCCAGCAGCTTTGCGTTGGGATATCCCATTGCGCTTGGTTTGGCCGCCGGGGCGATGATTTTTGTGGTGTCCCATGAGGTCATTCCCGAGACCCATCGCAACGGGCATGAGACCCCGGCCACCTTGGGACTAATGCTTGGCTTTGGGGTGATGATGTTTCTCGATACGGCTTTGGGTTAATCACGAACCTGACCACTGAATAGAAACCCTCACGCACTGGCTTTAACCTCAGCCTTGACCACTGATTTACGGTAAGTCAGCAGAACGATGCCCATGACCACAATCACTCCGCCGAAAATCTGTCCTGTACTGAGCATCTGGTCCAGCACAATCCAGCCCATCAGCAGCGTTGCCAATGGCTCGATATTCATGACCGGCGCATTGCGCGACATGTCGAGTCGCGGTACCGAAATGAACAGGACGATAAAACCTGTGCCGTACAGCACCACCAGCGTGGCGAGGGCCAGCCATCCGGTCGAGGTGGCGGGCAGGTTCAATCCGCCGGGAAGGGCACCCGTCAGCCCTGCCAGATTGACGCTGCTGAACACGATGAAAATGGTCAGCAGACTGCGCACCGAGCCACGTACCTGAGACAACTTGTGGTCGGTGATCCACAGCGCGCAGGCGAATACGCTGGCGGCGCAGAATGCGAGCGCAACGCCCGTCAGCCATTGCGCACTGACGTCTGTCGTGGTCGAGAGCCGCCCGGGGACATCCAGCACAAACACCAGGCCCAGTAGAATCAAACCCATTAACGTCGCAGTGCGTGCGCTCGGTCGCGGGCCACCCAGCGCCCATGTGAGCAATGCCAGCAGAATGGGGAACACGTTCGCCACCAGCAGGGCCAGCGCCACCGGCACCCGTGCGACAGCGGAATACAGACACAGACTCTGCGCAGTGATCAGCAACCCCAGCAATAGCTGCCAGCGCCAGGCACCCGCCGGCAAGCGCAGGCTTTGTCTTTGCCACAGCACCAGGATGGCGAGCACCAGCAAGGTCCCGCCGGAACGCATCAAAATCGCCAGCAGCACACCCGCACCATCATCAAAGGCGACTCGCGCCGCCACATGATTGCCGGCAAACGCACAGCCCATGCACAACAGAATGATCACGGCCAGGTAACGGGGGTAGGGCGGCGGTACGGTTTGCGTAGCGGTAGGGCGAGGCATGGCAGATCTCAGGATTGTTAGCCGTTCGAACGACTTGGTTTTTATTAGGTTGTCGTACAACCAGCCCGTTTTATCGCATTCGGCGACGTCGGGCAATAGACCTGAAAGCGCACATCTACGCATATGTTTGACGTTACGGTGGATTTCCCACGACTTTGATTAGGCACAGAGATCGTATGACCTAATAAAAAAGGGGCGAGTCCGCCCCTCCCATAGGTCTGCATTTGTTCAGGCATGAAATGGATAATCGATGTACCCACGCTGATCCCCACCGAAAAAGCTGCTCGGATCCGGCGCGTTGAGCGCCAGACCATCGTGCAGCCGACGCGGTAAATCCGGGTTGGCCAGGAACGGCCGGCCAAACGCGATGATGTCGGCACGATCGGCAATCAGTGCCTGTTCGGCAGATTGCGCATCGTAGCCGCCCGCCAGGATCAGCACGCCGTTCCAGGTTTTGCGCAACTGGGCAATGATCGCGTCCCAGCGCGGGTCGAAGTTCTCATCTTTGACTGTGCCGACCATCGCCGGCTCGACCAGGTGCAGGTAGGCCAGATTCCATTGGTTGAGCGCTTCGACGAGGTGGCCGAAGGTGGCCTCCGGGGTGTCATCGCCCATGCCCATGAAACGCCCCATCGGCGTCAGGCGTACGCCCACTCGTTCGGCGCCGACTTCTTCAGCCACGGCCGCGACCACTTCCAGCAGAAACCGCGCGCGATTCTCCACGCTGCCGCCATAGGCATCGTCACGCTGATTGCTGTTGCTGTTAAGAAACTGGTCGAGCAGGTAACCGTTGCCGGCATGGATTTCCACACCGTCCATGCCCGCCTGCAAGGCGTTGCGCGCGGCCACCCGATAGTCCTCGACGATGCCGGCGATTTCCGCGGTTTCCAATGCGCGCGGCACCGGCACATCACCCCAGACACCGTTACCGTTTTCGTCGACGATAAACGTCTTGCCCGGCACCGGCAGCGCGCTGGGCGCAACCGGCAGGCCGGCATCGGGTTGAAAGCTCGGATGGGAAACCCGACCGACGTGCCACAGTTGCATGAAGATCAACCCGCCGGCCTCATGCACCGCGGCGCTGACGTCACGCCACGCCCGGACCTGCTCAGGGCTGTAGATGCCCGGCGTCCAGGCGTAACCCTGAGCTTGCCGGGAGATTTGTGTAGCCTCGGTGATGATCAGCGCGGCACTGGCCCGTTGGCGGTAGTACTCGGCGTTCATCGGAGTCGGCACATCGCCCGGTTGGCCGGCGCGTGAGCGCGTCAACGGCGCCATTGCCACGCGGTGGGCGAGCGTATAAGGACCGAGTGCGAGGGGTTGGAACAGACGACGGGTCATGGGTAGCTCCAGATTTCAATTGAAGGAATTCCAGCGCGGCAGCAGGGCCGCGAACCAGTGCCGCTAACTTAACCGCGCTCAGCGGGGCTGATAATCGGCGACCGGCGCTACGCTGTTTTGCGCAGGGCGCAACGACGCCCGTGCTCATCAGCGATGAACACGGGCGTGGCTCAGGCGGGTTGGTTTGAGCGCGTGAGTGGCAGGTTCAGCCAGCGACGGCCGGTGGCGTTGGCCACGGCGTTACCAAGGGCGGCGGCCATCGGCCCCTGGACGATTTCAGCAGCACCGAGGAACGGTTCTCCCGGTTGGTCGAGCAAATGCACATCGACTTTTTTCGGCAGTTGCGTGAAGCGCAGAATCGGATAACCGCTCCAGTCGTAGCTGCGAATGCCCCCGGCGTCGTAAGCGACTTTTTCGTACAGGGTCCAGCTCGCGGACTGCACGATACCGCCCTCGACCTGATTGCGCAGGCCGTCGGGGCTGACGATCTGGCCGACGTCAACCGCCGTCACCACGTGATCGATGCGGATCTCGCCGGTCTGCGGATGCACCCGAAGTTTCACCGCAATGGCGCAGTAACCCATGATGTTTTTGTAGCGGGCAAAGGCGAAACCGATACCGGCGCCGGGCTCGCTGCTTTTTTGCGGCCAGCCGATCTCATCACGCACACGCTCAATGACCGCGCGAGCACGCGGATCGCTGAGGTGGGCCAGACGCAGCGCCACCGCGTCGATACCGGCCCTGATCGCCAACTCGTCGATGCTCGCCTCGATAGCGAAGATGTTGATGTGCGCACCCAGCGAACGCATGGCCGAGGTGCGAAAGGGCATCTGGGTGACGAAGGTCATGTTGATGCGCGTCGAGTTGAGGTCGTACAGCGGCACCGCATTGCGATCACCATCGCCTTCGGGCTGGGCGATCGGCACGGAGGGCGCCGAGGCGAAGGGCCGCGCGAGCAAGCGTGCCGGTAGCAGACGCCCGGCGTTGACGATGCGTTCGTTGTGCGGCGTGGTCCAGAGTTCGTAGGCCCAATCCTGCAGGCGGCCCTGGCTGAGGCCGGCGTCGACTTCGGTGACCATCGCCGAGCTGTATGGCTCCCAAAGATTTTCCTGTTCGCGCATCCATTGCACGCGTACCGGCGTACCGGGCACGCGCAGGGCAATCAATGCCGCATCGGCGGCGGCATCATCGGCGCCGTTATGCCCGTAGCACCCTGAGCCTTCGGTATGAATACAGCGCACCCGCTCAGGCGGCAGATCGAGCATTTCGGCAATGCCGGCGCGCAGCGGGTAAACGCCTTGGGTGTGGGTCCACACGGTGAGAACGCCGTCCTTGAACCAGGCCACTGCGCAGGACGGGCCGATCGAGCCGTGCATCAGGTATTGCTTGGTGAGCCGCGCCTGAAAACGCGTGTCAGCCGCGCCGCTCGGCGTGCCACTGTTGCTGATCGGATAGCGCCGTGAGGGCAGGCGTTTGAGCAGACCATGAATCTCGGCCGCCTCGGGAATCGCTTCGCCTTCGCTCCATTGCGTCACCTCACTGGCACGGCGCATGGCTTTGATCGCTTGCCACTCATCACCGGCGACCACCGCCAGATAGCTGCCGTCACGGATCACTTTGACCACGCCAGCCAACGCCTCGATGGACGCCGTATCGAATGCTTGCAACGTGCAGCCCGGACGGGGCGGGCGGATCACCCGCGCATGCAGCATGCCCGGCAGGCGCATGTCCTGGACGAATGCTGCGCCACCGCTGACCTTCGCCGGAATGTCGAGGCGCGGCAACGAATGGCCGATCAGTTTGAATTCAGCGGCGGCCATCGCCGGTGACTGCGCCTTGGCATATTGATGCACATCGACATGCTTGACCGCGTCGACGTAACTCATCCGCTGAGCGGCCGGGCCTTCGATCACACCGTCGCGAGTGCTCAGCAGCGCTGCATCAACCTGCCAACGGCGCGCGGCGGCATCGACGAGCATTTCGCGTACCTGCGCGGCGGCGTTGTACAACGCGGTGCCGCTGTCGAAAATGCTGTGACTGCCGGCGGTGTAGCCTTCATTGGGCGTCAGCGCGGTGTCGGCGGTGAGCAGGTTGATAGCGGTTGCCGGCACCTGCAAACGTTCGGCAGCAATTTGCAGCAATGCGGTTTTCACCCCGGTGCCCAATTCGACCTTGCCGGTGTAGACGGTAATGCCGTCGGCGCCGATGCGGATCCAGGCGTCGAGAAACGGGTTGGTGCGCAGGCTTCCGGGCAGGTCGGGCGCGAGGACCACGGTGCCGAGCGTATCGACTTCCGTATCCGCCAACACACGCCGCGCGACCGGCAGCAGGGTGAACGCCATCAGCAACGCACCACCGCGCAGGAAGGCGCGTCGGCTCGGATTCAGTTCATTCGACTCGCTCATGTCAGGCTCCCGTTGTGCCCGGCCACCTGTTTGATCGCCTCGATGATCCGCAAGTGCGTACCGCAGCGGCACAGGTTGCCGGCCATGTATTCGCGAATGGTCGCCTCATCCGGGTGGCGATTACGCTCAAGCAACGCTTGCGCGCGCATCAGCATGCCGGCGATGCAGTAGCCGCATTGCGCAGCCTGTTTCTCGATGAACGCCGCTTGCAGAGGGCCAGGTTGTTCCGCGCTGCCGAGGCTTTCCACGGTGCGGATTTTTTTGCCTTCGAGACCGGCGCAGGGCGTCAGGCAGGCGAACACCGGTTGATCATCGACGATCACCGTGCAGGCGCCGCATTGGCCGAGACCGCAGCCGTATTTGGCGCCGTTGAGGTTCAAGTGATTGCGCAGCGCATACAGCAGCGGCATGTCCGGCTCCAGCTCAAGCGGTTGCGCGGCTCCGTTGACGTTGAGGGTGATCTGGCTCATTTCGTCTCCTGACGTAACGCTTCAATAGTGGAAGAGAGGTCGGCCCACGGTTGATCGGGGCTGGCTTGCTGACGCAGATACGCGGCCAGTGCGCCGAGTTGCGCGTTGTCGAGGCTGGCGGCGAACGCAGGCATCAGCGGGCCGGGCGATCCGGCTGTGGCGGGCAAGCCTTCGAGCACGGTTTTGAGGAAGTTGCGCGAACTGGCCGCTTGCAACGCCGAGGTGTTTTGCAACGCCGGACGACCATCGATGGTGCGCATTGGCGCCGCCGGGCCATGGCAACCGGCGCAGGCGCTGCTGAAGAGCAGGGCGCCGGTCGAGTGGTCTGCCGCTTCACTGGCAGGCGTCTTCGCCGTCGTCTCTGTCACCGAACGCGGGTTTTCCAGACTGAGCAGGTATTCGGCAATCGCCTCGGCTTCACTGGCGGGCAAGCGCGCCAGACTCAAGCTGACCGGACGCATCGGCCCGGCGGGTGTGCCGTGGCCATCAACGATCTCGGCGCGCAGATAGCCCACCAGTTGCTCGCGACTCCACGGGTTGCTGCGTTGGCCCATACCGACCAGCATCGGCGCCTGCCAGCCGTCGACGCTGCCGCCCTGTAGATATTCCGAAGATTTTTCCGCGCCGATCAGGTTCAGCGGCGAATGGCAGCCGGCGCAGTGCCCCGGGCCGTCGACCAGATAACGCCCGCGATTCCACGCCTCGCTGCGCTGTGCCAGCGGCGTCAATGGCTCGCCGTGCAAAAACAGCAAGTTCCAGAACGACACCAAAGGGCGAATGTTCATCGGAAAGTTCATCCGGTTCTGCTCGGCCGGCGCGTGCACGGCAGGGCCGCTCATCAAGTAGGCATAAGCGTCGGCGATGTCTGCTGCGCTCATGCGCCGGTAGTGCACGTAGGGGAACGCCGGATAAAGGAAGTGACCATCGCGAGCGATGCCCTGACGCATCGCCCGCTCGAAGGCCGGCAGTGACCATTGGCCAATACCGGTCTCTACATCTGGGGTGATGTTGGTGCTGTACAGCGTGCCGAACGGCGTTACCAGCGGCAGCCCGCCGGCCAGATATTCACCGCCGGGGCGGGTATGGCAGACCGCACAATCGCCGGCCTCGACCACCCGCGCCCCGCGTTGCAACTGCGCAGTATCGAACAGCGTCGGGCGCTCGATCGGTCTAATTGCCGGGCGCCACATCAGCCAAACGGCGCCGATCAGGCCGAGCACGGCGGCGACTGCCACGCTGATCCATAGCGTTCTGGACTTCAGAAATGAGCTGTTCATGGGACGGAGAAAAACGCGGCAGGCAATGGCAGAACGGATGGGATACGGGTCATGACAACGCTCCTTGTAACAGCCGGGGAAGGGCGCCGCTGGGGACGACGGCGCCAGGGGCCAAAGCGTAGAGAAACCGTCTGCGCGGGAGAATCAGCGGCGCACGCAACAGCGCGTTGCGCGAGAAGCAACACCTGCGCCGTTGCGCAGGACGCATCACTGCGTTGCCCGCCGCGTGGATTCTGCGCATCGCCACAGGGCCGTAGCCTTGGCAGCACTTTCCTGAACTCAATGAGGTGTCATCATGCTCACGGGCAACCCGGCCGTTGCGGCCAACGCCGAACAGCCAACTTCACTTTCCGGCCTGATGGTCGCGTTCCTGGCATTCTGCTGTGGCGCGGTTGTGGCCAATCTTTATTACGCGCAGCCAATCGTCGAGCTGATTGCACCGCAGATCGGTCTGTCGAGCGCCAATGCCAGCCTGATCGTTTCGCTGACGCAGTTTGGCTACGCGCTGGGCCTGTTAATGCTGGTGCCACTGGCCGACCTGATGGAAAACCGCCGTCTGGTGGTCGGCTTCACCCTCGCGGCGAGCGTCACGCTGTTGTGCGCCGGCCTGACTCATTCGCCGTCGATGTTCCTGTTGTTGTCTTTGCTCATCGGCCTGACGTCGGTGGCCGTGCAGATCCTGGTGCCGCTGGCGGCACACCTGGCGCCCGAAGCCAGCCGTGGCCGCGTCGTCGGCAATATCATGAGCGGCCTGCTGCTGGGCATTCTGTTGTCGCGGCCACTGTCGAGCCTGTTGGTTGAAGTGTTCGGCTGGCGCGGGGTGTTTTACAGCGCGGCGGCCCTGATGGCGGTCATCGCGCTGATCACTGCAGTGGCGCTGCCGCGTCGGCTGCCGACGCATAAAGCCACCTATGCTGCGCTGATCGGATCGGTGTTTGCCTTGGCCTCGCGCTATCCGCTGTTGCGTCAGCGCTCGCTGTATCAAGGTTTGCTGTTTGCCAGCTTCAGCCTGTTCTGGACCCTCGCGCCGATTGAACTGATGCGTCACCACGGCTTTACTCAGACGCAAGTCGCGATCTTTGCACTGGTCGGTGCCGTGGGTGCCATTGCGGCGCCGATTGCCGGGCGTCTGGCCGATGCCGGGCATGGTCGTCGCGGCACACTGGTCGCATTGTTGCTGGCGCCGGTTTCGCTGTTGATCGCCGCACTCCCGGGCAGCGGCTATGTCTGGCTGGTGGTGTGCGCGGTGCTGCTGGATTTCGCCGTGCAATTGAACATGGTGCTCGGCCAGCGTGAGGTCTACGCCCTCGATCCCCACAGCCGTGCGCGCCTGAATGCGGTGTATATGACCAGCATTTTCGTCGGCGGCGCCGTGGGCTCACTGGTCGCCAGTCCGCTGTACGAGCACTTCGGCTGGAACCTGTCCGCCGTCACGGTGGCGCTGTTGCCAGCGCTGGCGCTCGGGTTGTTCCTGAGCCGCAAGGCCGATGACTGAACATCCAGCAGGTGCGGGCAAGCACGGCGGTACAAGACGTCGGGGGAACAGTGATGCACAATCATCCGCGTTCCCTATCGACCGGACCCCGCTTATGGACAAGTTGCTGGCACTGAAGATGTTTGTGGAAACCGTGCGCTGCGGGGGCTATTCCTCGGCAGCGCGCAAACTCGGGATATCCACGTCGTCAGTGACACGGCAAGTGGCCGGGCTGGAGCACGAGTTGGGCGCGAGCCTGCTCAATCGCACCACGCGCAACACCAGCGTGACCGTTGCCGGCCAGACCTATTTCGAAAAAGCCGTGGCGATTCTCGACGCGATCGACGAAGCCGATGCTGTCGTCGCCGATCGTGGCGCCGAAGCGCAGGGCCGTCTGCGCATCAGCGTGCCGGTGGAGTTCGGCCGACGCCTGATCGCGCCGCATCTGAGCCGCTTGCTCGAGCGGCATCCGGGCCTGGAGATCAGTCTGTCGCTGAGCGATCAAGTCAGCGACCTGCTCAGCGAGCAGATCGATGTTTCAGTGCGGCTGGGATCGTCGGTGGTCAGTGAAGACATCGTCAGCAAACGCGTGGGGCAGTTCGAACGCTGGGTGGTGGCCAGTCCGGCGTATCTGGCGCGTAGCGCGGCGCTCTGTCATCCACGGGATTTGCTGGAGCATCAATGCCTGCGTTTCGATTACGGCGGCACCCACCAGCACTGGACCTTTCAGAATGAAGACGCGCCCATTCAGCTCAACGTCCATGGGCGCCTGCAAAGCAACAACGCCGACATCCTGCGCGAAGCAGCCATCGGCGGCGGCGGGGTGACACTGCTGGCTGACTGGCTGGTCCGCGACGACGTCGCAGCCGGCCGGCTGACCCGCTTGCTTGAGCACTACGAGGTCAATCCCGGCAGTGCCAGCACCTGCATCAACGCCTTGTATTTACCCAATCACCGAGGCTCCAGCCGGATCAATGTGTTTATCGATTTCCTGATGGAAATTCTCAGCCCGGCGCCCGCGACCACGCCCGCAGCGTGATGCTTGCGGCTCAACGGCGCCCGGTCCGCGTACTCACATCCACCCAAACCGCCAACACCAGAATGCTGCCCTTGACGATCATCTGCCAGTAACTGTCGACATCGAGCATCGACATGCCGTTGTCGAGACTGGTAATAACCAGCGCGCCGAGGAGGGCGCCGTACACCGTGCCGGAGCCGCCGCGCATGGAGGTGCCGCCGATAAAGCACGCGGCGATGGCGTCGAGTTCACCCATGCTGCCGGCCGAAGGCGAACCGGCGGCCAGGCGCGCGGTGTTGACCACGCCGGCGAGGGCGCACATTACGCCCATGATCCCGAAGATCCACAGCTTAACCGCCTGCACATTGATCCCGGACAGGCGCGTCGCTTCCATATTGCTGCCCACGGCATAGACGCGGCGGCCGAACACGGTCTGACTGGTCACGTAGCTGAACACGCCCAGCAGAATCAGCAACAGCAGGACCGGCACGGGGATGCCGTCATAGCTGTTCAGCGTCTGCACGAAACCGGCGAGCACGGCACCGATCACCAACACGCGGACGACGTCACGCACCAACGAATGCGCCGCGAGGCCGTGCAGGGCGCGATTGCGTCGTTGTTTCCAGGTCAGGAACACGGTCAGCGCGAACAGCAGAACGCCGAGGCCGGTGCCTATCGCGTGGGGCAGGTAACCCTGGCCAATGTAAACCAGCTCCGGCGATACCGGCGCGATGGTCGTGCCGCCGGTAATCCCCAGCAGAATCCCGCGAAAAGCCAGCATGCCGCCCAGACCGACAATGAAGGAGGGTATGCGCAGGTAAGCCGTCATGTAGCCGTTGGCGAGGCCGATCATCAGGCCACACAAGGCGACCAGACTCAGATTCGCCAGCAGCGGAATGTGGTAGACCACATCGAGAATCGCCGCGAGGCCGCCGAGCAGACCGAGCAACGAGCCGACCGACAAATCGATCTCGCCGCTGATGATCACCAGCACCATGCCGCAGGCGAGAATGCCGGTAATCGACATCTGCCTTAGCAGATTGGAAAGGTTGCGCGGGGTCAGGAATCCGCCCTCGGTCTGCCAGCTGAAGAATAGCCAGATCAGCACCACGGCAAACACCAGCGCGAGCATTTTGTAGCGGGTGAACAGTTGTTTGACCTGATTCATTTACGCGGATTTCCGATCATTATTGTTATGACTGCCAGGCTGGCTGAGGGCAGCGGCGAGCACCTGTTCCTGGGTAAGTTCATGGTTGATGAAGTCGCCCCGCAACTGGCCTTCACCGATCACCAGCACACGGTCGGAAACGCCGAGCACTTCCGCCAGCTCCGACGAGACCATGATGATCGACACGCCGGCGGCGGCCAGCGCGCCCATCAACTTGTAGATTTCGTATTTGGCGCCGACGTCCACGCCTCGGGTCGGCTCATCGAGAATCAGTACCCGGGGTTTGGCCAGCAGCATCTTCGCCAGCACGGCTTTTTGCTGATTGCCACCCGACAGGCTGGTGATCGGCAGGAACGGGCTGGCGGTCTTGAGGTGCAGGCGCGAGATTTCCCGATCGATGCAGCCCAGTTCAGCTTCGGCATCGATGCGGGTCAGTTTCGAATAGTTGTCCAGTACGGCGAGGGTGATGTTCTGGCCGACGCCCAGATCCGGAATAATGCCTTGGCGCTTGCGGTCTTCCGGCACCAGGCACAGGCCGGCGCGGATGGACTTGAGTGGCGTGCGGGTGTCGATGGGTTGGCCATTGAGCCAGACTTCGCCCTCGTGGCGACCGGGATAAGCGCCGAACAGCGCGGTCACCAGTTCGGTACGGCCGGCACCGACCAGCCCGGCGATGCCGAGGATTTCGCCGCGCTTGAGGACGAAGGAAATGTCGTCGACCCGTTTGCGCTTGGGGTTGTCGACGTCGTAGCAAGTGATGTGGCGGGCCTCGAAAATCACCTCGCCAATATCGTGTGGCTCGCTGGGGTAGAGGTTGCTCATTTCCCGCCCGACCATCTGGGTGATGATCTGCGCAATGTCCATGTCGGCCATGGCGGTGGTGGCGATGTGTTTGCCGTCGCGGATCACCGAAATGGTGTCGCACACGGCGGCCACTTCATCGAGCTTGTGCGAGATGTAGACGCAGGCCACACCTTTGGCTTTGAGGTCGCGGATGATGTCCAGCAACACCTCGATTTCCGAGCGGCTCAAGGCTGATGAAGGCTCGTCGAGGATCAGCAGGCGGGCCTTTTTGTTCAGGGCCTTGGCGATTTCCACCAGTTGCTGATAGCCGCCGCCGTACTGTGAAACCGGCAGCGAGACGTTCATGTCGGGGACTTTCAATTCACGCATCAGCGCTTCGGCACGGTGGATCATCGCCGGGTAATTCATGCGTCCGCCGGGCAGCGTCAATTCATGGCCCATGAAAATGTTTTCGGCCACCGACAGATCGGGCACCAGCGTCAGCTCCTGGTGAATGATGACGATACCGGCGGCTTCCGTTTCACTGATCGATTGCGCCCTAAGTGGTTGCCCGTCCCAGAGGATTTCACCGTCCCAAGTGCCATGGGGATAGACCGCCGAGAGGATCTTCATCAGCGTCGACTTGCCGGCGCCATTCTCGCCGCACAGGCCAACGCACTCGCCGGGCCTGACCTTGATGTCGATGCCGTTGAGTGCTTTGACACCGCCGAAGGTTTTGACGATGCCGTTCATTTGCAGCAGATAGTCGGACATGGACAGGGCTCGTATATCAAAGACTCACACACCACTGAACCTGGGTGGGAGCGAGCCTGCTCGCGAAAGCGTCAGTTCAGACAATGCTTCGTTGACTGACACAGCGCATTCGCGAGCAAGCTCACTCCCACAATGGTTTTCGCATTACCGGAGATCACTTCCCGGCAATTTGCGCCTTGGTGTAGAAGCCGTCCTGTTCGAGCAGGTCGATGTTGTCCTTGGTCAGCGGGGTTGGCGTGAGCAGGATGGTGTCGACCTTTTTGCTGCCGTTGTCGTACTGCGAGCTGAAGGCGGGTTTTTCGTTGCGCGCCAGTTGCACCGAGAGCTTGGCCGCTTCGCTGGCGATGAGTTTCAGCGGTTTGTACACGGTCATGGTTTGCGTGCCGGCGATCACGCGTTTGACCGCGGCAAGGTCAGCGTCCTGCCCGGAAATCGGCACTTTTCCGGCCAGTTGCTGTGCCGCCAGTGCCTGAATCGCTCCGCCTGCCGTGGCGTCGTTGGAGGCGACGATGCCGTCGATTTTGTTGTCGTTGCGGGTCAGGGCGTTTTCAACAATGCTCAGCGCTTCGGTCGGGTTCCATTCCTTCACCCACTGTTGGCCGACGATCTTGATATCGCCCTTGTCGATGGCCGGTTGCAGCACTTTCATCTGGCCTTCACGCAGGATTTTGGCGTTGTTGTCGGTGGGCGCACCACCGAGCAAAAAGTAATTACCCTTGGGCGCCGCTTTCAGCACGCCGCTGGCCTGCATCTCGCCGACCTTTTCGTTATCGAAGGAAATGTAGGCGTCGACATCGGCGTTGAGAATCAGACGGTCATAGGACACGACTTTGATCCCGGCTTTCTTCGCTTCGGCCACCGCGTTGGTCAGCACCGTGGCGTTGAACGGCACGATGACGATGACATCGACGCCCCGGGAAATCAGGTTTTCGATCTGGGAAATCTGCTTCTGCTCGTTGGCATCCGCCGACTGCACGAAGACCTTGGCGTCCATTTTTTCGGCCGCCGCAACGAAGTAGTCACGGTCACGCGACCAGCGCTCCAGGCGCAGGTCATCAATGGAGAAACCGATTTTCGGGTGGGCAGCATCAGCCATCACCGGCAGAGACAGCAAGGCCAGAGCAGTGGCCAATAGCGTGCGTTTTACGTTCTTCATAGTGGGGCGTCCTTTTATTGTTGTTGGAAAGACACGGCCTGACGATGAGTATCGGGCTGGTAAAACTGTAGAGAATCCGCAGACGCCGCAGGCACAGATTTGTCGTAGAAATGTCACCGCGTGGATGCGCCCGCAGACTCCCTGTGTGATCAGCGATAGATAAAGCGGTTGACGATGTTCTCGAGCCTTTCCTGGCGGCCGCTGACCGCTTGCGGGTTCAACTCGTTGGTGAACGCGTGCTCGGCCAGCGATTCAAGGTTGAAGTCGCCGGCCATCACCGCTTGCCCGAACGGCTGCTGCCAACCGGCGTAGCGTTGATCCTTGAGCCGTTGCAGCTCGTCGTTCTGGACCATGGCCGCTGCGCGCTCCAGAGATAGGGCAAGAACGTCCATGGCACCGACGTGGCCATGGAACAGATCGATCTGATCAAGGCTTTGCCGGCGAACCTTGGAGTCGAAGTTGAACCCGCCATTCTTGAAGCCGCCGGCCTTGAGGATTTCATAGGTGGCGAGGGTCATTTCTTCGACGCTGTTGGGGAACTGGTCGGTGTCCCAGCCGTTTTGCGGATCACCGCGGTTGGCGTCGATGCTGCCGAAAATCCCCAGGGAGACGGCGGTCGCAATCTCGTGATGGAAGCTATGCCCGGCCAAAGTCGCGTGGTTAGCCTCGATGTTGACCTTGATTTCGTGCTCCAGCCCGAACTGCTGAAGAAAGCCAAACACGGTGGCGCTGTCGTAATCGTATTGGTGTTTGGTCGGCTCTTGCGGCTTGGGTTCGATCAGCAGGTCACCGGTGAAACCGATCTTGTGCTTGTGCTCGACCACCATGCGCATAAAGCGGCCCAATTGTTCGCGTTCACGTTTCAGGTCAGTGTTGAGCAGGGTTTCGTAGCCTTCGCGACCGCCCCACAACACGTAGTTGGCGCCTTTCAAGCGCTGGGTCGCGTTCATCGCGCTGAACACTTGGGCAGCGGCGCAGGCGAACACTTCGGGATCGGGGTTGCTCGCGGCGCCGGCAGCGAAACGCGGATTGCTGAAGCAATTGGCGGTGCCCCACAACACCTTGATTCCGCTGGCTTCCTGGTGTTGCTCGAGGTGATCAACCATTTGCGCGAAGTGGTTGCGATACTCCTTCAGAGAGCTGCCTTCCGGAGCGACATCGGTGTCATGGAAGCAGTAATAGTCGATACCCAGTTTGGAGAAGAATTCGAAGGCGGCGGCTGCTTTGCCGATGGCCACTTCCATCGGGTCGCCGGCATGTTGCCATGGGCGCTTGAACGTCCCCGCGCCGAACACATCGGAACCCGGCCAGACGAACGTGTGCCAGTAACAGGCGGCCATGCGCAGGTGTTCGCGCATGGGTTTGCCGAGGATGAGTTTGTCGGCGTCGTAGTGACGAAAGGAGAGGGGAGAATCGCTGTCTGGACCTTCGAAGCGAATCGCATCGACATCGGGAAAATACTGCATGGACCTTGTCCTTGTTGTTCTTGGCGGTGTCTCGATACTAGCAACGGCCCTGACCCTGCTGATTATGAAAAACATCAACACCGAGTGCGATTTTGCGTATTGAGCTTCGTCGCCCAGGCGCCTAGTCTGTGCCAATCGCCTCTGTGAAAAGGGGCCCGGGACAAGCATAAAAACAATGAAAACCGTACCGCCTGTTCACCGCATCGCTCTGTTGTTCAACGGCAGCAAGATCTACGACCGTGGGATCATCAGCGGCATCGGCAACTACCTGAGCAGCACCCGCGCTTCCTGGGACCTGTTTCTCGAGGAGGATTTTCTCTGTCGTTTGAAAGGCATCGAGCGCTGGCAGGGTGACGGGATCATTGCCGATTTCGACGATCCGCTGATTGGCGAGGCGCTGGCCGATATCCAGATGCCGGTGGTGGCGGTAGGGGGCTCGTACGAGGATAAACGCGCCTATCCGAAAGCGATTCCCTATGTCGCCACCGATAACAATGCGCTGATGACGCTGGCCTATACGCATTTGATAGAAGCAGGACTGCAACGTTTTGCCTGCTTCAGCCTGCCGGAAGCGCAAGCCAATCGCTGGGCGCAGGAGCGGGAAAAAGCCTTTCGCAAACTGATGAAACGCGACGGCCTGCACGGCGAAATCTATCGCGGCATGGGCACCAGCGCACCGCTGTGGGACAGCGCCGTCGAACAACTGATCGCCTGGCTGCAAAGCCTGCCCAAACCCATCGGCATCATTGCCGTCAGCGACGCCCGCGCCCGGCAATTGCTGCAAGCCTGCCTCACCGCCGGGATTGCCGTGCCGGAACAGGTGGCATTGATCGGCATCGACAATGATCCGCTGACACGCAGCCTGACCCGGGTGCCGCTGAGCTCGGTCATTCAGGGTACGGAAACCATGGGCCGTACCGCCGCGCAATTGCTTCACCAGATGCTGCACGGCATGCCGTCCGCCGGCACGCAAATCCTGATTCCCCCGGATGCGGTCAACGTGCAGGTGTCGAGCTTGCACCAGCCATTGGGCAATCCTTACGTCATGCAAGCGCTGTTGTTTATTCGCCAATATGCTTGTCAGGGCATCAAAACGGCACAGGTCGCGGCTTATGTCGGTGTGTCACGTTCGTCACTTGAAGCGCATTTTCGTGCTGAGCGAGGTTGCAGCGTGCATGACGAGATTTTGCGTTTCAAATTGGCAGCGGCTACCAGTGGTTTGAAAAATACTGACTCGGTGATTGCCGACGTGGCGCGCAGTTGTGGCTTTAAATCTGCGCAGTATCTGCACACGGTGTTTCGCCGGGAATTGGGTTGTACGCCTCGGGAGTATCAGCAGGCTCCGACTAAATCTCATTGCTAAAAAAGCAATAGTCATTTGCGATTCCGGCGGATTGTTGCCGTCAATATCAGAAGTTAGCATCAATCCATTGCTGCAACTCATCAGGCCTTTGGCGCGAGTTCGAGACAGTCCACATCGTTAGCCTGTCGCTGCGCTGATCGTCGTCTCAGTTGATCAACCTTGGAAAATTCTGATGTCGAAACTCTTCGAAGCACTTCGCCTGGGCGACACCTCGCTCAAAAACCGCATCGTCATGGCGCCGCTGACCCGTTCGCGTGCACCCAATGATGCAGCCGATGAACGCGTTGCGCTGTATTACGCGCAACGCGCTACCGCAGGCTTGATCGTCAGCGAAGGCACGCCGATTTCCCGTGAAGGGCAGGGCTATCTGTTCAATCCCGGCATCTTCACTGCCGAGCAGATCGCTGGATGGCGTCTGACCACCGACTCGGTGCATGCCGTAGGCGGCAAGATGTTTGCGCAGATCTGGCACGTCGGCCGCGTCTCGCATCCGTCGATCCAGGAAGGTGGAAAACTGCCGGTGAGCGCCACGTCGAAGCAAGCCGTCGGCGCGACAGCGTTCGGTTATGACGCTGATGGCAAGCCAGCACTGGTCGAGCCGCCGGCGCCCCGTCAACTGGAAACGGCTGAGGTTTCGCGGATCGTCGGTGAGTTCGCACAGGCTGCGCAAAACGCGATTGAGGCGGGTTTCGATGGCGTGGAAATTCACGGTGCCAATGGCTATTTGTTCGAGCAGTTCATGAATCCGCTGGTCAATGATCGAACCGATCAGTACTCGGCCGATCGACTGGAAAATCGTCTGCGCTTCACCCTGGAAGTGATCGATGCCGTGGTCGCGCGGATTGGCGCGGGTCGGGTGGGCATTCGTATTTCGCCGTATGGTCAGTTGTTCGATATGCCGCTGTACGAGCAAATCGATGAAACCTACACCGCGCTGGCTGAGGAGATTGGTGCGCGGCAACTGGCCTACGTTCATGTGATGGATCAGTCCGGTTTTCCTGCTCCGGGTACTGAGGGCGGTGGCGGCGGGCCGAAGGCAACCTTCCTTGAGTTGCTGTCGACCATCAAGTCGAAATTGCCGGCCACCGCGCTGATTCTGGCGGGCGGCATGTCGCGCCAGCGTGCGGACGATCTGATCAATGACGGCATCATCGACCTCGCCGCGTTTGGTACCGCTTACATCAGCAACCCTGATCTGGTGGCGCGGCTGCAGCACAACTGGCCTCTGACCGACGCCAAGCGCGAAACCTTTTACGGCGGCGGGGCCGAGGGTTATGTCGATTACCCGCCCTATAAAGGCTAAGTAGCCGCTGAAGCACTGGCAGCCGTCACCGTTATTCGGGGCGGCTGCTTTTTCATGTCGGCTGCAAACAGGCCTGCAAGGATGTTGCGAGAGGACAAGCAGGCGAAGTTCTGTTTTAGTGCAAACCAACTGTCCCTGATGATCGGAATTCCTCATGCACCTCAAAGCGCACCGGTACTTCGCCATGGTTGCCGTGACTGGCAGTTTCTCGGCGACGGCCCGGCACTTCCAAGTGCCGGCGTCCTCCGTTTCGCGCTTCATCGCGGCGCTCGAGCGAGAGGTGGGGCAGCAGCTTCTTTATCGAAACACCCGCGCAGTGAAACTGACGGATGCGGGCGAGCGTTATTACCAGCAGATCCGCGAAGTGCTGGAATTGCTCGATGCGGCTGATGAGGAAATAACCGGCAAGGGTGGCGAGGTGCGTGGACTTGTACGGATCAACGCGCCGGTCGCGTTCGGCAGCCTGCATATCGTCAAACTGTTGAACGGTCTGTATGACAAGTATCCCGAGCTGACGGTCGAGTTGACGGTCACCGATGCCTTTATCGACCCGGTTCAGGAGGGCGCTGACATCATCTTCCGGGTCGGGCACCTGGGCGACTCTGGCTTGATCGGCCGGAAAATCTGCGATCAGCAATACGTTCTGTGCGCCAGTGCGGACTACATAACGAAGCATGGCCAACCCGCGTCGCCGGCGGATCTGCAGAATCATGCCTGCCTGGTCTACAAGGGAACCGGCGGGGCGCAGCGCTGGTATTTCAGAAAGCCTGGCAGCGACAAACCCGAGATCATCGACGTCCATGGTCCGCTCAGAAGTAATAATGGACAGGTGCTGGTGGAGGCCGCGCTGGCGGGCAGGGGGATCGTGTTTTTTCCGTCCTGGCTCTTTAGTCGCGAGAGCTTCATAAACCAGCAGCTCATTCGGCTGTTACCTGATTGGCAGGGATCGGTGGAGCAAACGCCTAGCCAGATCCATCTGCTTTCCCCGGAGAATCGCCTGCGGTCTCAGAAGGTCCGTGTGGTGTGGGACTACTTCATCAAAGCGATCGGCGCGCCTCCTTACTGGGACGATCTCGGTGATCCTCGTCCATGAGCAATCCAGGAAATCAATGAGTGGTGAATGGCCGGCATCTTGCTTTATGGTTGGCGCCAAATAAAAAGCGAGTCGCACACCGTGAAATTTCATCAAATCAGAGCCTTGGTCGCGATCAACCAGTGCGGCAGCATCAATGAAGCTTCGCAGATGCTGCATGTCACTCAGCCCGCGTTGAGCCGTTCAATCAAGGATCTGGAGCGCGAGTTAGGCCTGACCCTGCTGCAGCGTTCCTACAAAGGCATGTCTCTGACTGACGAAGGCCGGCGCATCATCCGGCATGCACACATGGCGGTCGAGAGCATGCGGCGCCTGCAGATCGAGGCCGACAATATTCACGACATGGCCGTGGGGGAGGTAGCTGTCGGCGTCACTTCACTGACCGCCATGCTGCCGGGTTTTGAGAAGTGCATCAGTGACTACCAGGCGAAAAACCCACGGGTGCGGATCAAACTGATCGAGCTGCGTCCCAGCCATATTGTCCAGCGTTTGCGCGATGGGACTCTGGACTTTGCCCTGACGTCTCAACAGAACACTCAACGTCTGAATCTCGATTGGGAGGCTCTGCATCGAATTAAGGGCACAGTGGTGTGCAGTCCGAACAATCCGTTGCGGCATTCGCCCTCGTTACGGCAATTACAGTACGCCAACTGGATCAGCCTGGACGAGGTAGACGACCGATCTTCGCAGTTCTACCAAATGTTCGAGGTCAACGATATTCACCCGCCGCAGAAGGTGATCGAGTGCGCCTCGCTGTTCCTGGCCTTGCGCCTGGTGGAGAATGCCGACGCGTTCATGACCCTGAGCAATCTCGCGCTGGGCAGTGCACTGCCGCCGGGACGGGTACCGGAACTGGTCCTCGTCGAAGTCGAAGAGGTCATCCCCGAATACCCGATTTATCTGGTGTGCGTTGACCGCCATTCGCTGACGTCGCCGGCGAGGGATTTGTTCTACGGTCTCAAATCCAAGCTGGCCGCAGAGTCATCGGCAGAGCCGGCTTACTAGAAGTGGTAGTACATGCCGACTGCCAGGTTACTGGGGTTGTCACCGGTTTGCTCGAGGGGGATTCCTGCATAGCTGATGGCGGATTCCGGGCGGTTATCGATCAGGGCGACCCGACCGTAGATGGCCCAGTTCTTCTTCAGGAAATGGTCGTAGCCGAGCATGATCCCGGTGGCGTCCTTATCGCCGAATTCGATGTCGCGCTTGACCAGTGCCATGCGCGCCACATCGGCTTTGCCGACGGGCGCAGAGAGGCCCAACGTCCATGCGCTCATGCTCGGTGTGGCGTGGTAGTCGACGTCCTGGCGCTGCCAGGTGACATTGGCAGACAGCGGCCCGAAGTCATAAAACGCCGAAGCGCTTTTGAAGTAGTTGTGGGTCTGCCGCTGACGGTCGCCGTCGTCCCATGGATCGCTCAAGTAATCATTGAATGAGCCCAGCAAAATCCACCGCGCATTGCTGTACTGAACACTCATGCCTTTACCGCGCACGGTTTTGCCGGAGCTGGCGGTATCGTTCAGGCCCAGGCTCACGGCGGTGGCCACGCTGAAACCGGCGAATTTGGGCGTGGTGTAGGCGAGGGTGTGCTTGGGTCGCATATCCAGATAATAGGCACCGCGCCCGGCCGGCGGGCTGGTCAGGTAGGTATAGGGCGAACCGTAGGTGGCCAGGAAAGGATCAGCAAACGTCGGCGTGCCCATGCCATAGGTTTTGCCGAACTCCAACTTGCCGTACTCCCGCGAACGCAGCGCCGCTACCGCCAGACGTAGCGTGCCGACCTGCTTCCAATGCTCTTCCAGCGCTTGGCCATTGAGGTTGAAACCTTCCTCGACGTCGAACTCCAGCACCGTATCCGGGTTGAGGGCCTTGCGCATGTAAAGCCCGAGCTTGTTGGTCCAGGCGCCGCCACCCGCGAGTTTGGTTCCGGAGTGATGGCCCGAGTCCTGATAATTAACAAGCGCATCGAGCGTGCCGTAGACATTGAGCTTGTCGGTGTAACCCTTATCGACGTTGTAATAGCCAAATCCTGGCGCTACTCGGGCAATGGCAGGGAATCCCTCAGCCTGGCTGCACGTCGGTAGCCCGAGCCCCAGGAGCCAAGCGGTCAATGAACAATTGCGCGCGGTGGACATAACCATTTCAGACGCTCCATAGACGTGATGGCTGATGAGCCGCAGCCTCCACGAAAATAAAAACCGGCGGAAATGGTCAATTTTGCATGGGTATGCCTACTGGTTAATTTGCTGGGGAATGACCGGTGCAATGAGGGCGGCAGGCGTGTGCAAAGATCACAAAAAGAAGCCCGATTACTTCGATTCGGCGACTGCATGCGTCTGAATAATGGAAGCCATTGGTGCGATACCCGTCATCAAGTCCTCGCGCAGCACCGTTGTAGGGCGCATTCAAAGGACGTGGCGCAAGCAAGTTAACCATTGGTTAATTGCCTGCAAAAAGCGCAAGTGATTCGTCTTCGGAGTTCCCCGATAGTTGGCCTCGCATAACGCCAATAAGAAATCGGAGCGTGCCATGACGACCCTGCATTCGGACACTTCCCTGGCCAACGGAGGAACGATGCGTTCCAATCCGGCCACATCCAACTCCAGAAAAGCCACGGTAGCGTGCGCCCTCGGCAATGCCTTGGAAATGTACGACTTCACGATCTACAGCTTTTTTGCCGTGATCATCGCCAAGAACTTTTTCCCCGCGCAGTCTCCGATAGCCTCATTGCTGATGTCGCTGACGGCATTCGGAGTGGGCTTTCTGATGCGTCCGGTCGGGGCAATGATCATTGGCCGTTTCGCCGATAGAAAAGGGCGCAAGGCTGCGCTTACGCTGACCATTGCACTGATGACACTGGGTACGGCGCTGATCGCATTCGCCCCCACTTATCAGCAAGCCGGGGTACTGGGCACCGTCCTGTTGGTCATCGGCCGACTGACTCAAGGTTTTTCCGCTGGCGGAGAAATCGGCACCGCCTCGGTGTTGATGATGGAGTCCTCGTCGACGAACCATCGATGCAGCAATGTCAGCTGGCAGGCTGCGAGTCAGGGTTACGCGGCTCTGGTCGGGGCCGGGATCGGTCTTCTCCTCAGCAGTGTCATGACCACGCCTGACCTTGAAGCATGGGGTTGGCGTATCCCTTTCGTCATCGGCCTGTTGATTGGCCCGGTCGGCTGGTACATCCGCCGCTGCCTGCCAGAAACTCTTGAACAGACCACGATCAGCGCCGCCCCTTCAACCGTGCACAAACCCGGCTGGCGCGAGGTCATTGATCTGCGCAACACCGCACTCGCCACCGGCCTGATGGCGAGCGCAACCATTGGCATGTACCTGTTCATTTTCTACATGCCGGCGTACCTGGTCAGCGCGCTGCATTATCCGCAGCGCAGCGCCTTGGCGATTGCCTGCGTTGCAGCCGCGTGCCTGGCGATCATCACCCCAATTGCAGGACGTTACGCCGACCGCCACGGCCTGCGCAAAAAACTGCTGGTCTGGACGATGACCTTACCGGTTATCGCAGCATGGCCCGCACTTTGGCTGTTGTCGCATACCACTGACTTGTACGTCGCGATGTTGATCGTCGCACTGCTGGTACTGCCAGGCTGCGTGGGCTCCGGGGCGTTTTTCGCGATGATCATGGAAGCCTTCGCCAAGCCACACCGAGCGCTCGGCACGTCGGTGAGTTACAGCTTCGGCGTCACCTTGTTCGGCGGTTTCTCACCGTTGATCGCCACATGGCTGACCTCGGCACTCGACACACCCACAGCCCCGGCGTTCTACCTGCTGGTCGGCGGTGTGATCAGCCTGTGCTGCTTGAAACTGTTCCCGGAAAACATTGGACGAGACTGACCCATGCGCAACCAACAAAATAAATCAGCATTGAGCGACACCGAATTGCAAAGCTTTATCGCCTTGCGCCGACAAATCCATGCTGCGCCTGAACTGGGCGGCGAAACCCCGAACACCGCTGAACTGGTCGCCGCCAAACTCACGCAATGGGGCTATCAGGTGCATCGCGGTATCGGCGGACATGGCCTGGTCGGCGTCCTGAAAAGAGGCGAGGGCACACGCCGTATCGGACTGCGCGCCGACATGGACGCGCTGCCCATGCAAGAAAAAAACACCTTTGCGCATGCCAGCCAGATTGCCGATCGCATGCATGCCTGCGGGCATGACGGGCACACCGCGATCCTGCTCGCGGCCGCTTATCGTCTGGCCACCCACGGCGAATTCAACGGCACCCTCAATCTGATTTTTCAACCGGATGAGGAGGGCTTGTGTGGGGCCAAGGCGATGATCGACGACGGCCTGTTTCAGCGTTTTCCCTGCGATGCGATTTTTGCGCTGCATAACATGCCCGGTTACCCCTTGGGCACGGCCGTGGTTCAGGCGGGCCCGACCATGGCGTCCTCGGAACGTGTGTCGCTGCGTATCACCGGCCAAGGTGGGCATGGTGCTATGCCAGAGAAATCGGTCGATCCATTACCCGTGGTGGCCAGCTTGATCAATGCGATCCAGACCATCAAATCGCGCAATCTCGGCCCGGAAGAGTACGCGGTCATCAGCATTGGCATGCTCGAGGCCGGGAGTGTCTACAACATCATTCCTGACGACGCCCGCATGCTGATCAGTGTGCGTACCGATACTCCGCAGACTCAGCAAAAGATCAATCAGCGACTCGAGCAGATCGTCCGCGGTCACGAGCAATCATTCGGCGTGAGCATTGACCTGGAGTTCACTCCGCTGGCCCCGGCACTGATCAACGACGACACCGAAACACAACGAGTGCGCGAAAGTCTTGTGCCGCTTTTTGAACCTGGTCACCTGCAAAGTCGGGGGCCGAAGGTCATGGGTACCGAAGACTTCGCCTGGATGCTCGCAGAAGTACCGGGGTGCTATTTCTTGTTGGGCAACGGTGAGGGTGAGTTTCACGGTTGCTCCGTGCACAACCCGCACTACGACTTCAATGATGAGCTGATCCGGTTGGGCGCCGATTGCTGGGTAAAACTGGTGGAAGATTTTCTCGTCTGACCAACCTCATACGGATTGATCCGCGCACGCCATAGCGTGTACGGATCAGCGGTTGATAGAAGTGATGATGGCAAGGCAGCGACTGCTGAGGTGATTGTCGAAATGTAGACAAGGCGGTTGCTGCTAGGGCACGTAGCGTAATACATGATTTAACATAATATACATTACACGTAACAAGATGTTGCGAGATCAGCCCGGTTGCACAGTGGATTTCAGCCTACAGAATCGACCTGAATCCGATCCACTGCTTTTCCTTGAATTCGACGGCGCTCAACCCTCATCACGCGTCAGCTTTTCAATCAGCGTTCGATGCTGTGGAAATTGTTGCGTGAGTTTCTGCCGATCACCCATTTCCATATCGGCAAAATCAAATCCTGGCGAAACGGCTTCGCTGATCAGCCCAAATCCGTTTTCGCCTTCGAGCAACCGCGAAGCTTTCCATAGTCCACCCGGTACGCGTAATTGCAAAAGCTGTCCTGCCAGAATGTCGGCGCCCATCACCAATGTCTGCAACGAGCCGTCAGCATGAATCAGGCTGTACTCAATGGCGTCGCCCAGGTGGAAATAATGCAGGATGTCGGATCGATTGAAATGAAACTGGCCCACCGGTGATTGCTGATCCAGCAGATAGTAAATCGAGGTCATCAGATACCGTGGACCGCTGGGGGTTTCGAGTGGGACGCGATGATCGGCCTGATAGGTTCTACGGAAATAGCCACCTTCGAGGTGAGGCTGCAGATCCAACGTTTTAATAATGTCTTCAGCTTTGGCTTCACACATGATCATGGGCTCTTCTCCGTCAAATATGCCGCCAATTTACGTTAACTCGACTAAACGACCATTTAGTGTAGTTAAACGTGAACCGTAAGGTCTGCGTCGAACTCATCCCTTTTCATCACTTTCCTCCATTTAAAAAGCCAGCCCGCCCAGCGCGCAAATCTCTTTCGAACTGGCCTGTTACGGCGCAGGCCGGGGGCTTAGCTCGATTGGCGCGGTTTCAATCAAGCGCTTCGATACAATCATCGACTTGGTTGTGGCAGCGTACTTTTTGAAGTGCGGCGATTCGATATGGCTTCGGTATGCCGAATCGCTGGCGTAGATTTCGAAGAAATGAAACCAGTTCGGGCGGTCGACTTCGGCGACGGCGTAGATTGATATGACGCCCGGCTCTGTTCGAGTCGACTCTGTGATCTCTTCCTTGACTGCGGCTTGATAGGCCGCAACCTGTGCAGGATCGATTTCGAGTTGCGCGATGCGCACCACCAAGCCATTTTCCTCGGCGGCCAGCGCTTGTCCTGCCAGTAATCCAGCCAATGCCACCACTCCTAATAAACGTTTACCCATCAGGTTTCCCCCTCTTCATTGTGTGGCTCAAGGCGGAGGCGCTGATGCCCACCTCTTTGCCTGCGCGATTAAAGCTTTGATGGCGGGTAATGGCGAGAACGTAGACAAAGTCTGCGACGTTGGCGCGGCTTACATTCATGAGGCCTCACAACTTGAAACCGGGATGGAAGCCGGACGAGCGACCACGTCAGATGATTCTACGGATCACGTAAGCGTATTTTGATGAGTTTCCCTCATTAAACTGTCGCATCCGACTCATCAGTTAAATTCCATGATCGGGAACGAAGGCCGGAAATCTTCTTCGTATCGCTATTTGCCACCGAGACTCCCTCCCCCATCGACGCTGATCACCTGGCCGGTAACGAAGGATGCTCCCTCGCTCAGCAGGAAGGTAATCAGCGAGGCCACTTCTGATGGCGTGCCCAGTCTTTGCATCGGAATGGTGGAGAGTATCTGACGCTCACCCTCACTTCCCACGGGACGGTTTTTTCGGAAAAGCTCGGTGTCTATGGGGCCCGGTGCGACTGCATTGACCGTAATGCCAATGGGCGCCAACTCAAGTGCCCACGTACGCGTGACCCCCACCAATGCACTTTTTGCGGCAGCGTAAGCGGTTCTGTCCCGGGCTCCAAAAATGGCACGGCTGCAGACATTCACGATGCGTCCCGCAGACGATCGCTTCAGAGACGGCAGGCAAGCCTGGGTGATTTGTACCGAGGCTCTGACATTCAGGTCAAAAACGTTTTGGAGTGTTTCGAGTTCAAGCGTTTCCAGGCTTTGCGCAGACGCAACACCTGCGTTATTGACGACGGCATCAATAGAGGTCCGTTCCAGGAGTTTCTCAAGCATTTTCCTCGTTTGCTGAGCATCGCTTAAATCACAGAGCAACAGCTTCCCGGGAAAATCATCAACCGGATGCCTGGCGATGCCGACCACATTCCAGCCTGCCTGATTCAACTGAGTACTGAGTGCAAAACCGATCCCTTTGGTTGCTCCAGTGACCAGTGCAGTTCGGCTGTTGTTCATGGTTACCCCTCTCATCAACGATCACCTGCGACGCCAGAAGCAGACGTTCCAGATAACTCACTCCAAGAAATATGCCCGCCCTTCAGTATCGGTGAATTTCAATCCGTATCCCCTCATTCGTATCTGGAGCACGAAAGTAGCTCGTTATCAAATCGAACTCAGCGTCGCTTGCTGTAAACTCATGCTCGGCGCGGCCATTGCGCCGATGTAGCCTGCCCCGACAGGTCTCATCATCCACTTCGATGTAGTGGAAACAGTGGGGAATTTCGGCAGCGTCAGCCAGACCGCGTAACCACAGCCGATCCTCTGGCGTGTTGGCCGGGAAATCCAGAACCACAGTCACGCCAGCCTTCAGCACATCGATGACAAGCGGGCCCACCAGTGCCCGAATCTGACGCGCAAGCCTCACGTAATCGGCCACTGATTGGATCTGATCAGGGTAAAGCCTTGAGAGCCAATGATCCTCACTCATCAAAATAGCCGACCGTTCAAACGCCAAGGACTTGGCCAACGTCGATTTACCGGATGCAATCTTGCCTGACATCAAATGAAGCATTGGTTTGGTCATGGGGGACTCCTCCTTGTCGAGTTCTGATGATGTTCATTGAAAAGCATCGAAGCAACCGCATACCCTCCACTGTCAGCTTTAGACTGGGCCCGGTTTTTCCAGCCAGAACTTCAGCCTTTCTTGCTTTTCTCTTCATCGTATTCTTCTTGGACCGCACGTAATAAGGATCCGAAATAGCCTCACTCGGTCGAAGGGACGGAAGCTTTGCTGCCCAAGCGTATGAGCTCATTGGAGAAACACAGGCCGACTATGATCAGCACCGCTCCCGCGTAGAGGCTTTCGCGCGGTACTTCATTGAGCGCCACAAACGCCAGCAGCGCGGCAAACAGTGGCTCGGTCAATTCCAGCGCTTGTACTTGGGATGGCTTGAGATACTCGATGGCCTTGGTTGTGCAGAAGAAGCCCAGGATTGTCGGTAGCGTGGCCAACGCCAGCAACGCGGCGATCGCCATCGGCGACAACTCGCCTATTACAAAACCATCGGCGGCAGCCGGCATCAGCAAGTACAGGCTGCCAAAGAACAGCAATTGGCGGGTGAAGTGCAGTCCTCCCGACACCCCCATACGCTTCATAGCCACCGAAAAGGCTCCATAGCCGGAACCGGCCACGGCGGCGAGCGCAGCACCTTGCAGTGTAAAGCCCTGCTGCAGGTCGCCGCCGAAGATTACCGAGATTCCGGCGATAGCCAGGGTCGCGCCAACAGTAGCGTTCGCGGTGATCGCGTCCTTGAGGAAAATGCGCCCCAGAATGATCGAGGAAATTGACGCGCTGGCCATCAGCACCACCACCACACCTGCCGCAGCGTAGTGTCGATAGGCGGACGTTTCGAAATGGAACAGCACAAAGATGCCAAGAAACGCGCAGACAGCCGCCTGCGTCCATTTGGTCGATGTCGCCGGGCGCTTGGAGAAAAACAACAGAATCGAGAGAAGCACGCAACCCAGTACGGTCTTGATGACAGCAACACTGGTAGAGGTGAAACCATTACTCATGAGTATTTTGCTGAGTACCCCGATCGTTGCGTTCAGTGCCGCAGCGGAGAGTGCAAATATGACGCCTTTCCTGAAAGTCGATTGCATGGATGACGATCCCTGTCGCTGAATGGTCGTTCGATAGAAAGCCGCCCTGTATCGACGGCGCAAAGTTTGAGCACACGAACAGCCGACTAATACCGATAGGGTGCTATTCGCCGTCATGTCGCCAACGGTCAGAGGGCCTGGCCTTTGGCGATGCAATACGAGTTGACGAACATGGCAGTGTGCTGCAGAGACTGACGTATATCCGGTTTGGCTATTCCATGTCTGTTGGCAAATTGCTCAACCGCCGCCGTATTAAAACGAGTGGTCTGGATAAAATCCAGGGCTTCGGGTTTTGAATTCAAGAACCTCGCTACGGGAGGAATACTCAGTAGCAGCTTCAGTAATCGAATTGAAATGTGATGCTTGGGAGACTTTAATCCCAACGGTTGTGCAGCCTGTGCCAGGAGCTCTCGCAGGTTTGGCGTCTGGTCATCAAGCGCCAGCAGTTCCTGACCCACCATGGCAGGATCAAACGCACAAACTGCCACCAGTTCAGCCAGGTAATCCACGGTGACCAGTGGCAGCCAGTGCCTGGCGGTGCCGGGCACCGCAGTCAACTTGCCCTGCACAAGGTTGCGTATCAGCTCCACCAGCGGCTGACCGTCAAGGATATGCCCCGTGCGGCTGTGGCCACAGACCGTCGCAGGGTGGACAACAGTAATCTCCCCGCCCTTGGCTGACATGACCTCCAGGGTCGCAAAATGCGCCTCCAGCTTGCTTCCCTCGTAACCACCGACACGCCGGTAGACGGCAGGCCAATTCGTCCGCTCCGGATAACGAGGGTCAATGCCGATGCGTTGTAGATGTTCATGATTTTTCAGCATGTAGCCGCCGATCATCACTAAACGGCTTTTTTGCTCAGCCGCCAACAGCGCCACGCGCTTTGCCCCTTCTACGTTCACCGCACGAGAGTGCTCCACTGAAAGCCCCCATGCGAAGTGCGCGCCCAAGTGGAACATGACGCTGGCGCGCCTCAGCACTTCTCGGTCAGCAGCGCTCAGCCCGAGGTTGTCGTGTTCCAGATCGCCAGCGACGGCGAATACCCGGGCTGCGCACCCGCCCAAATGATCGACTTGCTCGCGCAAGGCCGCCAGTCGCTCCGGGCGACGCATCAACACCCGAACGGTGTGACCTTTTGCACTCAGGTTCGCCACTAAATGTTGGCCGACGAAACCAGTCCCGCCTGTGACAAAGCACTCCACGCTCATTTCCCTGTTCCTTGTTGAAGGTGAGAAATCAAGCGTAAAGTATCGACCCCACTCTACAGTCAAGCGGTGTTTCCATGAAAATCGGCGAACTCGAAGCGCGCAGCGGCGCCAGCCGTCATACGTTGCGCTACTACGAGCAAATCGGCCTGATCTCCCCCCTACGGCAAACCAACAACTATCGCGTTTACAACGAGCAAACTCTGCAGGATCTGGACTTTATCCAGCGCGCGCAAAGCATGGGATTTTCTCTGGGGGAAATCGGCGAGATTCTGGATGCGCAGCGGAACAAGCTGATCGATTGTGCTGAAGGCGCGAAGCTGATTGAAAAGAAGATGGCCGACATCAAACAGAAAATCGCCAACCTCCAAGGTGTTTATCGGTATCTGGATGAAGAGCGCGCCACTCTGGAAGCCAGTGCCGCCAGGCAACTTGAGCTTCAGCAACAGAGCAACGCTTCCAATCATTAAACCAGCCCGTTTTCCAGGCGCATCATGGTGATCATTCCTGGCCGGTTTCTTTCAGTCACGATGGGCGGAATTCAGGCGTTCGGCTAGACGTGTACACCCATGCACAGCAGATATCAGCAGTCCGGCAACTCGCACCGCGCAGCAGCTTTCAACGCCAATTCCACGCTGCGGTCTGCCGCGACTCACTCCTCACTCGGGTCGTAACTGTTCACATTAGGCACTTGCAGATGCAGGCGCCCAAGCAAGTCAACCAACGTGTCGACCTCGGCCGGGGTCAATCCGCTGAGCAGACGCGACTCTCGCTCAAGTGCAACTTTGAGCACGCGGTCATGTAGTTCTTTACCGCTGGCCGTCAATCGCACGGTGTAACGCCGCGCGTCCCTGGGATCCAGCTGACTGGTGATCCGCCCCGCTGCTTCCAGTGTCTGCAATGAACGACTGACAGCGCTCTTGTCGAGACCGATCGCCTGGCAGATTCGATTGGCGGTGATGTCGGATTCAACCGCCAGCATCGACAGCATCCGCCATTCAACCACGCCGATTCCGAAGTGTTTGCGGTAGCACTGGGAAGCCCCGGTTGCGAGTTTGTTCGCCAGGAAAGTCACCAGGCCAGGTACATAACGCGACAGGTTCAGTTGTGTATCGGTAGGCATCGAGAAAACACCGTAGATCGAAGATCTTGCAATTTGGTTGACACCGCAACTAAATTATCTGAGGATTCACTCAGCCTGTCATTGCGGACGATGCGCCGCATGATACGCCGTAGCACAACCTCAAAAAAATAATTAACAGGTCTTGCTTATGAACGCTCCCCAACTGTGCCCTTCCTTGGCGCCCATGATTACCCACCCTTTCTACTTCTTCTTGCCTGGCTGATTAGTCACCCGCAAGTCCCCCTTTCGTTTTTCAGCAGCCACTTCAATGTGGAGGGAGAAGTCATGCTTCAAGTCAGCGTCACCCGCAAGGTCGTCGAGGCCGAGGGTATTTGCAGTTTTGAGCTGTGCGCAGCAGACGGGCGGCCGTTACCACCGTTCAATGCCGGTGCTCACATCGACATCCATATTGCCGGCGGCCTCACCCGGCAATACTCGCTGTGCAATGACTCCCGAGAGCGTCATCGCTACGTAATCAGTGTGCTGAAGGATCCCGCCTCTCGGGGTGGCTCCACTGCGATGCACGACACCATCAGTCAGGGACAGACACTCAGCATCAGCGAACCCCGCAACCTCTTCCCACTCGCTGACTCAGCCAAGCGTCACCTGCTGTTTGGCGGTGGTATTGGCATTACGCCGATGCTGGCAATGGCCCATGAGCTTCATCATCAAGGCGCGGATTTCGAGCTGCATTACAGCTTTCGATCCAGCGAACGCGCCGCGTTTATCCGATTGCTCGAGCAAGCGCCGTTCGCCAACCACGTGCACTTGCATGACGACAGCGGATCGCCCGAACAGAAGCTCGATGCAACCGCCCTCCTCGCCGCGCCAGACACCGCGACTCACCTCTACGTATGTGGCCCGGCCGGCTTCATGAATTTCATCCTCGACACCGCGCAGGCCGCTGGCTGGCCCGAAGATCGTGTGCACAGAGAGTTCTTCGCCGCCGCACCTATCGATGCAAGCGCTGATTTGCCCTTCGAAGTTCAACTGGCGAGCACAGGGCAGATTTTTTACATCCCCGCCGATCGCACCGTTTTCGAAGTGCTCGATGAGGCCGGGATTGCCATCGAATCATCGTGCGAGCAAGGCGTCTGCGGCACCTGTGTCACGGGTTTGCTCGAAGGCATTGGCGATCACCGTGACCAGTTCATGACCGCCGCCGAACACGCTGCCAATGACCGTTTCACGCCGTGCTGCTCACGTGCCAAATCGCCCCGACTGGTATTGGACCTTTGACCTGAACCGAGCATCGAACGCTCGCCGGAGAACATCATGACGACCGCTGCCCAACCTCTTGCACACGAAATTGTCCCGGCCAATGCGCCGAGCTTCCCGCTCGATCAATGGTACGTCGCGGCCTTGAGCCGGGAACTGAAAGACCAGCCCCTTGGCCGTACGTTACTGAATAAACCTGTGGTGCTTTTTCGCACGGCGGATAACCAGGTCGCCGCGCTGGAAGACCGCTGCTGCCATCGGGCATTGCCCTTGTCCGGCGGCACAGTGGAGGAACGCGGTTTGCGCTGCGGTTACCACGGCCTGCTATTCAATGAAGGCGGTAAATGCATTGAAATTCCAGGCCAGGACAAGATCCCGAGCAAAGCCAAAGTCCCTGCCTACCCTGTCCGGGAGCAGGATCAGATCATCTGGATCTGGTTTGGCAGCGCAGAGCACCCAGAGCCGACATTCGCGCCACCGGTCTACGACGTGCACAGCAGCGGCAAATACCTGTTCGACGGTGATGTTTACCACTACGACGCGCCTTATCAACTCATCCACGACAACCTTATGGATCTCAGCCACTTGGGCTACGTCCATTTGCACACCATTGGCGGCAACGCCAGCATTCATATGAACGCGCAGATGAGCGTGGACGGGGATGACTCGATGGTTCGCGTGGTTCGCCACATGCCCGATTCCGTTCCGCCGCCGACCTACACCGCGGCCTACCCGTTCAAAGGCAACATCGACCGCTGGCAGGAGATCGAATTTCACTTCAATCACCTGCGCATCTGGACCGGCGCGATCGATGCAGGCACGGACGACCTGAACAACCCGGATCGGGGTGGTTTTCATATGCGTGGTTTTCACGGCGTAACGCCGGAAACAGACACCTCAAGCCACTATTTCTGGACCATGGCCACCAACCCTGAACATGATCCCGAGGCCGTCACAGCCAAAGTTCTGCATCAGACGCGATTGACGTTCGACGAAGACAAAGTGGTGATCGAAGCGCAGTACCAGAACATGTGCCGGTTCGGTACACGTCCGATGATTGATATTCATGTCGACGTCGGAGCCAATCGTGCCCGCAGAATCATCGAGCGACTGCGCAACCCAACGAGTTGATGGCCGCAAAACAGTGGCGGCGAGAAACGCCGTCCACTGTGTGCAAAGCCTCTGCCGTACTAACGCGGCGGAAACGCTACGCCGACCCGCTCGGCATACTTGAGCCACGCGGCCTTGAGCCGTTCGACCGTCTGCGGCTGAGCCGCCGCCAGGTCACGGGTTTCACCACGATCCTGGGCAACATCAAACAGCTGCCATTGCGGCGGCTGTGTGTTATCGCCGAAACCTGCTTGCGGGCGCATGCCCAACAATTTGAGGTTGCCCTCACGATAATAAGCATTGCCGAACAACTCACCGGCCAGACTCTCAGCGTCGTGAGGGCTGCCCTTGCCTTCGAGCATGGGCAGGATGGATCGGCCGGTGATCGGGTGTTTGTCCGCTTCGCTCGGCAAAGCGATGCCCGCCAAATCAAGGAATGTCGGCGCCAGATCATCCACCCGCGCTACGCCTCTTTCCACACCCTGACGCCGCAGTGTCTTGGGCAGTTGGATGATCGCCGGCACACTGATTCCGCCTTCGGCCGTGGTGCCCTTGAACAAGTGAAAAGGCGCGGCACTGACTTCCGCCCAGCGCAATCCATAGTCGATCTGCGAGCCGCGCTGGCCCAGATTGGCCAGGCTGTTATCGGTGTTCACGCCGGGTGGATAGAACTGCGCATGATTTTCCGCCGCCGCGCCGTTGTCGGACATGAACACGATCACCGTGTTGTCGTACTGGCCGCTTTGGCGCAGGTAGTCGATAACCCGGCCAATGTTGTGATCGAGGTTGTCGACCATTGCCGCGTAGATTTCCATTTTCCGCGCTTCGACTTTCTGCTGCTCAGCCGTGAGTTGCTGCCAACCGGGCAGCCGAGGGTTCACGGGCAACGGTTGCGCCGGCTGAAAGTCCTTGTCCAGCAAGCCGAGTTTTTTCAGCCGCTCAATGCGCGACGAACGCACGGTGTCGTAGCCTTGATCGAAGCGGCCGCGGTATTTGTCCAGGTATTCCTTGGGCGCTTGCAACGGCCAGTGCGGTGACGTGTAGGCGGCATAGGCGAAAAACGGTTTGCCTTCACGTTGGCTGTTTTGCAGATAGCCAATCAGCTTGTCGGTGTAAAAGTCGGTGGAGTAGAACGTCTCGGGAAGCTCTACCGACTGGCCGTTTTCACGGTAATGCACTTGCTCCAACGGCGTCGGTGCAACGCTGGCGGGTTTGAAGTGCGTCGCCCCGCCTTCCAGCAAGGTGAACGACTGCTGGAAACCGCGCCGGTCAGGGCCTTGATCGGTTTCCAGACCCAAGTGCCATTTGCCGACCATCAGCGTGTTGTAGCCGCCCGCTTTTAGCAACTCGGCAACCGAGTAGGCGCGCCCGTTCAGGTACCCCTCATACCCCGGTTTACCCTGTTGAAACGGTTGCAAGGCTTCGGCCATGGTGCCCAGTCCGACCAAGTGATTGTCCGTACCGGACAGCAACATCGATCGAGTGATGGAACAGGTCGGCGCCGCGTACATGCTGGTGAATTGCACGCCCTGTTGCGCCAGTTCATCCAGCCTGGGGGTGTGAATCTCTCCGCCATAGCTGCCCAGATCCGAGTAGCCGAGATCGTCCGCCACAATCAGCAGAATATTCGGTTGGCTGGCCGCCATGGCCACGCCGCCGCCCATTGTCAGGGCGCAAAAAAGTGCCGTCAGCGGTAATCGCAATAGAGCCATCGGTTTTCTCTTATTGTCGTTAAAGGAATGCCTCAAACAGCCCGATCACTCTTCGAAAATAGCCACCGCACGCACAAAACCTGCTGACGCATGACGGATCTTGTAAGGAAAACACGACACCGTGAAGCCGCTCGCTGGCAGGGATTCGAGGTTGGCCAGTTTCTCCATTTGCCCGTAGCCGATATCGCGCCCGGCCTTATGCCCTTCCCAGATGATCGAGGCATCGCCGCTGGCAGCAAAACGCTCACGGGTGTATTTGAACGGCGCGTCCCAGCTCCAGGCGTCAGTGCCGACCACGCGCACGCCGCGTTCCAGAAGATACATCGTCGCTTCGCGTCCCATGCCGATACCGGCGTCGAGGTAACCCGGTTGGCCAAACAGTGCCCCGGCGCGTGTGTTGATCAGCACGATATCCAGTGGTTGCAGCGTGTGCTCAATGCGCGCCAGTTCCGCTTCAACCTCTTCTGCCGTGACCACGTGACCGTCGGGCAAATGGCGAAAGTCCAGTTTGACCCCCGGCTGCAAGCACCAGTCCAGCGGCAACTCATCAATGCCAAACGCCGGCTCGCCGCCATCGGTGGTCGAGGCGTAATGCCACGGCGCGTCCATGTGGGTGCCGCTGTGGGTGGTGATCTGCAAGCGCTCGGCGGCCCACGACTCATTGCCGGGCATCTGCTCAAGCTGCAAGCCCGGGAACATCGCCGCCATCTCCGGCCAGCCTTGCTGGTGATCCATGTAATCGATTTTCGGCAACAGCGGTGGCGGGTCTGTGTACGGGTTGTTATCGAGGGTCACCGAAAGGTCGACCAGACGACGTTTACGCTGGATGGGCTGTGACATGAGGCGTATCTCCGTTCAACGGCAGAGGCCGATAAGGGGCTGGATTGAAGGCGTTGCGAATAAGCGTGGCGACGTTGCCGTCATGGCAGAAACCGGCAGCGCGGGCCTGCGGGGTTTTCAAGGGCGGCATGCGCCCGAACAGGGTTTCGAGGTCAAGGTCAGCGGCGAAACTGATCAGCGCACGGCGTTGCTCGCCGTAAGTTGCCGCCAGAGCATCGATGACTTGGGCGATGGACAAATGCAGCACCGGCAGTTGCCAGACCCGCTGTTGCGCGGCGGCGTCATCCAGTTCAGCGGCGTGGATCAGGTTGTTTACGCAACAGCGCGCCGACATCCACCACGCCGTTGCTTGCGGTGATACCGGGCAGCAATACTCAGCGCCCTCGGCAAAGGCACGCATCAAGTCGCTCATGAAAGCCGAGCGCAAGCCGTTGGGTTCGCGCGGTCGCGCGACAATGCCCGGCAGGCGCACCGCGCGGCCATCGACTTCAGCGCGCCGACCCAGATCGATCAGCGCACGCTCGACCATCATCTTGTGTGTGCCGTACGACAGTTGCGGATGCAGTTCAGCCTGCTCGTTCATCTTCGCCGGCAGATCGGCGCCGTACACCGCAACGCTGCTGGCATACACCAGAACCGGTGGACGCACCTTGTTGCGCAGTTGATCGAGCAGTTCGAGGCTGGCCAGCAGGTTGACCTGATAACCCGATTCGTAATGCGCCTCCGCCGCTCCGCCGGGGACGCTGACCAAGTGAAACACCACATCGATGCCATCGGCGAGGACACGGCGCATCAACGCCGCATCCGTCACGCTGCCGCTGTGCCGCCGCAGGCGCGGATCGTCTGGCAGGCCTTGGACATCAGTGTCGAGCACCAGCAACGAACGAATGACTTGCCCGCGCAAACTGCCGCGCGCGAGCAGACAACGCAGCAGTTCGCGGCCGACAAAGCCATTGGCTCCGGTAATCAGTACACGCATGGGCGTTCCTTAGCCGTGGGCCTTGACGACGCGTTGATCGATCGCACCAAACAACGACCGACCATCGCTGCCGGTGACGTCCATGCGCACACGATCACCGAAACGCATAAATCCTGTCACCGGCGCGCCGTGCTCGATCATCTCAATGGCCCGACGTTCGGCGATGCATGCCGAGCCGACGTTGCGCTCGGCGTTCGACACCGTGCCGGAACCGATCAGCGTGCCGGCGCGCAAGCGTCGGGTTAAGGCCGCGTGGGCGATCAGTTGGCCAAAATGAAAGTTCATCTGCGCGCCGTGCGGCTGGCCAAACCACTCGCCGTTCCACTGCACTTGCAGGGGCAAATTGACGCGGCCGTCTCGCCAGGCTTCGCCGAGTTCATCCGGGGTAATCGCCAACGGGGCAAAACTGGAGGACGGTTTGGCTTGCAGAAATCCAAAACCGGTGCGCATTTCACGCGGAGCCAGTGCCCGCAGGCTGACATCGTTGATCTGCAGGATCAGTTTGACGTGCTGTAATGCGCTTTCGGCCGAACAGCCCATCGGCACATCATCGACCAGCACGACAAACTCGCCTTCGAAATCGATGCCCTGGCTTTCGCTCGGCAGTTCGATGTCATCGTGTGCGCCGATAAAGTCATCACCTGCACCCTGATACATCAACGGCGTACGGTCAGCGCCTTCGATCGGGTCGAGGTTGAACGCCTTCTGCATCAGTGCACCGTGACTGAGAAACGCCGAGCCATCGCACCATTGGTAAGCACGCGGCAACGGTGCCATCGCCTGCGCGGGGTCGAAGGCAAAGGCCTCGCGGCAATCGTGGTTTTCTAGCTCACGCGCCAGGGCTTGCAAACGCGGCTCGGCTTCGCGCCAGTTTTCGATGGCGTGCTGCAAGGTCGGCGCTACCGAACCGGCGTCCACCGCCCGGGCCATGTCGCGCGAAATCACCACCAATTGGCCGTCACGGCTGCCGTTTTTCAAGGTTGCGAGCTTCATGATTTTTCTCCCGGGCAGTCTTGCAGTTCAGCGGCAAAGCGCCCGTCCAGCAGGATAAACACCATGCGCGCCATGGCCTCGGTGCGGTTGCTCCACGCGTGATTGGTGCCGCGCTGAACCACCACGTCGCCGCGTTTGAGGTGGATCTCTTCATCGTCGAGCACCAGCCAGACTTCGCCTTCGGTGACGATGCCGTAATCGAGGGTTTCGGTGCGGTGCATCAGTTTGTGCCGCGAGTTCGCCTGACCGGTACCGGCATGCGCCTGACCAATTTCGGCAAATGCGGCCGCAGCAGCGCCATCACTGACCTGGTTCTGCACGTTGTCCGGCGGAATATCGACGACGCGAATCACACTGCCCAGCGGGCCGGGGCTCAGCTGTAAAGGTTTGCTGGTTGGATCATCGGCATTGTCGAGCAGTGCCGGACTGCCGCTGCTGTTCCATATTTCATGAAACACCGTGCCTGGCACCGCTTGCAGCGCGAAAACGTTGGCAGTTGCTCCGTGACTGGCGACGACGGCGCGGCCGTGGGCATCATGCCCGGTGACCACGCGCTTGAAGGGGGGAAGCGCTTGCATGGAAAATCCTCGTTCAATGGCCGTTGCTGATGGAGTCGTGACCGCCGACATGGCTGCGGATCAACAGACCACCGAGCCTCGGCACGGACAGACAAAACAGCGCCACAACCAGTTGCAGCCAACCGATCATGGCCAATGCTTGAGGCAACTCTGTAGAAGCCCCGGAAGTGATGGCGAGTACCACCAGCGGGCTAATGAACTCGCCGGCAAAAATCGCGGCGGTGAAACACCCCGCCGCTCGCCCACGCTGAGCAAAACCGACTTGCGCCATGATCCAGGTGATCAACGTCGGCAACATAAGGCCGATGCCCAGACCGTTGACCAGAACCGCGACCACCACTTGCGCGTGGCTGCCGGCAGCGGCCATCAACAGGCCGCCGATGCCGGCCAGGCCATAGGCAATCAGCAACAGATGCTGGCTGCGCAGACCGCTCAACAGACGAAAACTCAAGGCCCCGACGAGCACACCGAGTTGATTGGCACCCATGGTCATGCCGATCTGCTGCGGCGCATCCACGTGCAACAAGTTGAGCAAGTAGCCGGCCTGCACCGGCACGATGAACAGGCTCAGGCCCGCGAGCAGCGACAACGCATACAGGGGCGTCAGTGCGCGCCACGGAAACAGGCGCTGGACTGGCACCGGCAGCGTTGCTGCCGGTTGCACGCGGGGTTGCGGTTCCCAGAGTTTCCACGCCATCAGCGGCAGGAAGATCAGCCCGACTGCGTACAGTGCAAACGGCGTGCGCCAGTCGTCCTGTCCGAGAAAACCACCCAGCGCGATAAACACCGCAGCAGAGAGCGACGTTGCGACCATTTGCAGTGCAAACAGGCGTTCACGGCGTGCGCCGCTGTAGTAGTCGCCCATCAACGTGGTGCAGCAGGTCATGATCCCCGCCTCTGCCAGACCGATGCCGGCGCGGCTGGCGACAATGGCCGGCAGCGAATCCAGCCAAAGCGGAAGCACACCGCAGAGCGTGTACAGGGCCATGCTCGCCAACAACAGCGGTTTGCGTCCAAGCCGATCGGCGATGACCCCGGCAAACGGCGCCAGTACTGCAATCATCAATGCCGGCAAGGTCAGCACGATCGGCACCAGCACCGTGCTGCCCACGACCTCGGCAAAATGTGCCTGCATGCGCGGCAATACCGGTGCGAGCAATACCGCGCCAAGCACTGGCAGACAGCTGCCGAGCAGCAACAGCAACGATTGCGTCAAACCGGCGCGGCGGCCGCTGTTTTCCAATGAAGACTCAACGGCCATGACAGGTCTCCCGATGACGCGTTTGATGAATATCTACCGCCGCGGCTCGCGACGGCAGGCTCAGATTGATTGCCTCCGCCGGCGTTTCTGCGTCAGTGTTCGTGCGCCGAGCAGGCAGCAGGAAGTACGCCAGCGCTGGCAACAGCAGCAGCGCGCCGACCATGTTCCAGACGAACATGAACGCCAGTAGCACGCCCATGTCAGCCTGGAATTTGATCGGCGAGAAGATCCACGTGGCCACGCCAATGGCGAGCGTGATACCGGTGAGCATCACCACTTTGCCGGTGGACACCAGGGCGCGGTAATAGGCTTCAGACAGGCTCGCGCCCTGGCGCAGATGACCTAGCAGGATGCTCATCACATACAACGCATAGTCGACGCCAATGCCGACACCCAACGCGATCACCGGCAACGTCGCGACCTTAACGCCGATGTTCAGCCAGACCATCAACGCTTCGCAGAGGATCGAAGTGACCATCAGCGGAATCACCGCGCACAGCGTGGCGCGCCACGAGCGGAAGGTGATCAGGCACAGGACGATCACCGCCCCGTAGACCCAGAACAGCATCTCGCGATTGGCCTGCTTGACCACGATATTGGTCGCCGCTTCGATGCCGGCATTGCCCGCTGCCAGCAGGAACTGCACATCCTGGTCGTTATTGGCGGCGGCGAATTGCTCGACGTGCTCGACCAGCCGCGTCAGCGTTTCAGCCTTGTGGTCGGTGAGGTAGGCGTACAGCGTGAGCAGGCTGCAATCCTCGTTGTACAAGCCGCGTGGTGCACTGGCGGTGATCATGTTGAGCATCGCCTGATTGTTCTGCAGCTCGTACCACTTGGCGCTGCCTTCGCTGAGGCCGACCAGCATGCGGCGGTTGAGCAAGGCCAGCGAGTTGGTCGAATCCACCCCCGGCAGCGCACGCAGTTGCCAGTCCAGCGCATCGACTTTGGCGAGGATGTCGTAACGCGCACACTGTCCGGCCGGGGTCTTGACCATCACTGCGAACAAATCACTGCTGGCGCCGTAATGCCGGGTCAGAAACGCATCGTCCTGGTTGTAGCGCGAGTCGGCCCGCAGCTCCGGTGCACCGGCATCCAGATCACCGATCTTCAATTGCAGGCTGACCACAAAGCCCAATGCCGCCAACGCCAGGCTGATGGCAATGCACAGGCTGGCCCAGCGACGTCGGGTAAACAGATCGAGAAAACGCCAGAAGCCATGACGCCGCGCGCCGGCCTGATCGTTCTGCTCGCTCTTCAGGCTAAGTTGCGCCGCACGCGGCGTTACGCCGACATAGGACAGCAACACCGGCAGCAGAATCAGGTTGGTGAAAATCAGCACCGCCACACCGATACTGGCGATCACCGCCAGATCCTGAATCACCTGGATCTTGATCAGCATCAGCACGGCAAAACCCACTGCGTCGCAGAGCAATGCCGTCAGCCCGGCCAGAAACAGCCGTCGAAAGGTGAAGCGCGCGGCCACCACCCGGTGCATGCCGCGACCGATGTCCTGCATGATGCCGTTCATTTTCTGCGCACCGTGGCTCATGCCGATGGCGAACACCAGAAACGGCACCAACACCGAATACGGATCCAGTTGATAGTCGAGCAACGGCAACAGGCCCAGTTGCCAGACCACCGCCACCAGCGAACAGAACACCACCAGCAACGTGCTGCGCAGGCAGCGTGTGTACCAGAACAGCACAGCGGTGGTGATCAGAATCGCTACGGCGAAGAACAGCAGGATCTGCTTGAGCCCGGCAATCAGGTCGCCGACCTTTTTCGCGAAACCGGTGATGTGAATGTCGATCCTGTCGTTCTGGTACTCGCTGCGCAACGCCTCCAGTTGCTCCGACAGCACCGAGTAATTCAGCGCCTGGCCGTCGGCAGTCGTCGCCAGTAAAGGCACGTAAATGATGCTCGAGGTTTGATCGAACGCGACCAGTTGGCCGAGCTCGTTGGAGCGCTGCACGTTGCGGCGCAAGGCCTCGAGACTGGCCGGGGTGCCCGCGTAATCGTCCGGAATCACCGGACCGCCATCCAGTCCGTCTTCCGTCACTGCGACCCAACGCGTTGCCGGGGTCCACAGCGACTTCATGTAGGCACGGTCGACGCCGGGCAGCAGGTAAAGCTTGTCGCTCAAGGCCTGCAAGGTTTTCAGATACTCAGCGTCGTAGATATCGCCCTGGCGATTGGCGACAACGATGCGCAAGGAGTTGCCCAGACCGCTGAGCTGCTTTTGATGTTGCAGATAATTGGCGATGTAGGGTTGTTGCGTGGGAATCATCTTTTCGAAACTGGCGTTCAGCTCGACACGCGTGGCCTGATAGCCCAAGAAAAGCGTGGTCACCAGGCACACCAGCAACACCCACAACCGGTGATTGAACAAAGTGCGTTCCACGACCGAGCCGGAGCGCGGGTCGAAACTCGCCAGGCTGGCCGTGGCGTTGTCGAATGGTTTCATAACCTCACTCCGAAGCTGTAGCAGTGGGCGACGCCAGGCGCGTCACCCCGGTGAAACCGGCCAGCACCAGGCTGCCATCGGCGGCCTGCACGACACTGGAAATCGGTTTGCCCAGCGGTTTGCCGAAAGGCTGCAGGGTGGGTGCGTCGCCCGTGGTGCGAAACATTGCGCCCGCCTGATTGACCAACAACAGCTGGCCGTCAGCGCTGCGAATCGCTTCACTGAAGGACACGGGCATCGGTACGGGCGCGGGCACGAAGCTGTTGCCGTCGTCGGTGGAAATGAACGCGTTGCCTTTCAGGCCTGCCGCCAGCAGCGTGCCGTCATCGCGTACTTGCAGGGCGAAAAAGCTGCCGCTGTACGGGCTGTCGAGCGCGACGAAGGATCGTCCGCCGTCCTCGGAACGCGCCACATAGCCTTGCTCGCCGGCGATGAACCAACGCTCGTCGTGTTGCGCGACGGCATACAGGTGCGCGCCCATCGGATTGTCGATATGGCCCATCAGCGACTGCCAGCTCACGCCGCCGTCCTCGGTGGTAAACGCGAGGCCGTAGGCGCCGACGATCAGGCCGTGACGCGCATCGGTGAACTTGAGGCTCAGAAACGGTTTGTCCGCGCCTTCGCTGACCATCCGTTCGGCAGTTTGCACACGTGCCGCCGCTGCGTCGGGGTCAGTCGCTGTCGGCAATTGCTCGCGTGCGCCCTGCAATTCCAGTTGCGCAGCGCGATCGCCGTCCAGTTGCAACGCCCAGTTTTCACCGCCGTCGTGGGAGACCAGCACCGCACCGGCATGGCCGACCGCCCAGCCCGTGTTCGCATCGACAAACTGCACCGCCGTAAGGCTGACGGAGACCGGCACCTGCGCCTGCCGCCAATTGATACCGTTGTCATCGGAGAGCAAGACGATGCCGCGTTCGCCGACCGCCACCAACCGCGCACCTGCCCGCGCCAGATCAAGCAAGACGGCTTGCCGGGCCTGCGGCGCGCGCATTGCCGGGGTGTGCAATACATCACCGACAACAGCAGCCTGAGCCTGGCTTACGGGTAATACGCAAGGCAGCGCCAGCAGCGCTAACAACCGCCCGAGCACCTGACAGATTCTGTTCATACCGACCTCGAAACCACCTGTGAAACCGGATCGCCACAGCGTGTCGCGATCCGGCCCGATTCAACGAACCCCGGCACCCGCCATCGCCGCCGGCGAGAATTCCGATGCCTTGTAGCGATCGACCACGCCGTATTGCTCAGGCAGACCGGTGTAGACGTTCTGGATAAACCAGGCGCCGGAGGTCAGGTCGTAGAAACCCGAAGATAGCTGCGCTTGCGCTGGCAGATCCGGCAGCACGGCCGGTAGCGACCACAAGGTTTTGGCGAGTTGGCCGTTGGCGTCCCAGCGATCGCCGAGCATCGCTTGCCAAGTGTCTTCGTCGAGGTAGTAGCGGCCCTTCGGCAACTGGTGACGCTTGCCCGGCGCGAGTTCGGCGTCTACCACCCACACGCGATGCAATTCCCAGCGCACGTAATCAGGATTCATGTGATGGGCCAGAAACAGGTCTTCCGGTTTGCCGGCGGTCAGGACTTTGTTGGTGTTGTAAGGGATATACATTTCCTGCTTGCCGACCAGTTTCCAGTCAAAGCGATCGATGCGCCCCTGGAACACGCTCAACTCATCGAACGACATCACCCCAGCGGTGGCCGGCGTCGGTGTGTCGCAGCAGGCATTCGGCAACTTGCGCACGCGGCGCTGGCCGGTCAGATAGACGTGAGCCTGGGACTTGTCGCCGTTGATATTGGTGCGCCCCATGATTTGCTCACCGGCACGCAACGGCGGGCCGACGTTAAGCAGGCGGAACAGCCAGTAATCACCGGCGAAGCTTTCCGGCGTGCCGTCCTGGTAGTAATACGGCATGTCCTGGATCGCCTGGCCGTCGGTGGTCATCACCTGTTTGCCGTCTGCAGTCATCAGGTAATGGCGAAAGTGCATGGCCAGTGACGTGCCGCGCCAGTTGAGGATGTGGTTCCACATGGCTTCGGCGCCGTTATGCGGGATCGGGAATGGAATCCCGCCAAACGCACCTTCGGGCACAGGTCCAGCGCTGCTCTCGACCAGCTTGGCGCGGGTGGCATTTTTCAGGGTGTTGTCATACACCCATTGCGGTGCGGCGGCCGAGCGACGGGTCGGATAGACATCGATGCGATAGGTGTCAGGAAAGCGCTTGAACATTTCCTTGGTGCCATCGCTGAGCTTGGCGGCGTATTGCGCCAGGTTTTTCGAGGTGATGCTGAACAGCGGCTTGTCAGCCGCAAACGGATCGTTGCGTTTGCCGCCCGGTTTATACGCCGGGTCAACCTTGGTGTAACCGCCCTGCCAGGCCGGAATGCTGCCGTCGGCATTGCCAGCGCGCTCGGCACCCATTGGCGTGAGACTGCTCGACAGCTTGGCGGCCTCTTCTGCGGTGGCCGCCGTTGCAACCTGACTCAGGACGGTCAGCGTTCCGAGCAAGGCAAAGCACAGGGCTTTAAGCTGCGGGACACGATTGTGGTGGTGAGAAGTCATGCGCAAGTCCTCTTAAAACGTGGTCTTGACGGAGAAGGCGAGGTAATCCCGATCCTTCAGCGATTGCTTGTAATTGAACTGGCTGAGGCCGTTGAGGTTGGTGTCCTCGGCGCCGTAGTAATGCGTGTAGGTCAGGCCGGCCGTGACGCGATCGAGGTAAGTGGCGGTGATGCCGATGTTGATGTCGCCACCGTTGTCCGGGCCGAACGAGCTGACCACCGCTGATTTGCCCAGCGGGAAATAACTGACGCCGACCGGAATGCTGATATCGATGCCGGAGAAGAACTGGCGGTACGTCGGCGTGTAGACGACTTTGAAACCCAGGCCATCATCGGTGGCGTTCGGGTCCAGCGCGGCGCGATTTTTAGTGACGCTGAGCAGGCGGTTCCACGCCACTTCACCAACCAGTCCGGACTCGCGGGCGATGAAGTTGGGGCCAAACGAAGCCAACACGTTCAGGTTGACGTGAGCGGTGCGACCCACGGCGTAGAGCGCGTCATCATCGTTGTCGGCGATGACGCCGGGCAGCACGGTCTGACCGTTCGAAACCAGCGGCATGTTCCAGCGCATCGACGCTTCACCGGCGAAGCTGTACTCGTCCACGGTGGTGGAAAAACTCGCGCCCAGCGCGCGAATGTCTTCGGGGTAAACCCAGTAGTACTCGCCGATCTGGCCGGTGCTGAAGTTCGGCGCCGCCGTCGACGGTTTCAGATACAGCTTCGGCGTCTTGTCGTGGTACTGGATGGCGTAGAGGCCGTACTCGACGGTCTCAGCGCTGTATTTCAGTTGCAAACCGCCCTGCCCCGAACTGCGCGCTTCCTTATCGTTACCGTGGAAAAACGCAGCGGGACTGGCCGGGTTGCCGCCGAGGAATGCCGGAAACGGTGCCCCGACGATCAAACGCTCATTGCCTTCGCCAATGGTGTCGCTGGTGGAGAAATAGCTGCCAGCGGCGGGCAGACGTGTTTCTTCCCACTCGAGTTGGTAGTAGGCACCGAGCGATACGTCGTCCGTCAGTTGGAAGGTGCCAGACAGTTGATTGACCGGACGGGTGATTTCCTTGAACTGCGTGTTAGGCACCGACTGCGCCTTGACCACGTCAACCGGGGCCATGCCACCGGCAATGCCGTTGGCGCCGAAGAACAGGCTTTCGCCCCAGATCAGGCCATGACGGCCGGCGCGCACCGACGTTGCGCGGTCGGCCAGTTCACCGTTCCAGTAAACGAAGGCGTCGAGGATTTCGCCGTCACCACCGTGCAAATGACGGGTGTCGTCGGTGAACTCGTCGTAGCCCACGGAACGTGCGTTGGCGCGGGACGGATCGTTATTGTCGTTGTTGCCCTGATACTCGCTGTCGTACCACGCTGCGCCGCTCAAACGTGCGCCGAAGTCCTTAAATGACAGATCCAGCTCCGAGAGGATGTCGGTGCGATTGGAGATCAGGCCTTTTTTGAACGCACGATCACCATCGTCCTGATTGAGCGCCACCTGACCTTCGGTCAACTTGCTGCTCGGGTTCTGCGTGCGCCAGGCAGCGCTGTACTTGACCGTGTTGTCCCAGCGCAACTTGAAATCCGGGTTGCCAGTATCGATGTCGAAAGCCTGAGCGGCCTGGCTGCACAGCACCAGCAGCGCAGCAACGCTCAAACCAAAGGGTGCAGACGAGCAGACCGAGCGACGCGCGAGCGCCGCAGTCGTAGAACTAACCATCGCGTTAACCTCTTGTTTTTATAGTGGTAACTGCTGTGGATGCGTCGCAGGTGGGGCTTAGATTGGCTCGGCAGTGCGCGCGAGCATTTGCTTGACCAGGCCAATGCGATCGAAGGCCCGGTCGTGTTGCATCTCCTTGTCACCGGCCAGCACCGAGCTTTCGCTGATGTATTTGCAACGTTCGAAACGCCGCGCCATGAAGCGCTGCAGTTGCTGTTCGACGCTGGTGGAGGCGGACTGCTCGCGAGTGAGTTCTTCGCTGAGCACAATCGCGTCTTCGATGGCCATGCCGGCGCCTTGACCGAGGTGCGGCGTGGTCGCGTGGGCCGCATCGCCGATCAGCAGGACGCGTCCGCGATGCCACGGCTCATCGACGAACACCACCTCCATCGGCTTGTAGACGACCTGACTGTTGTCAGTGATTTGCTCGCGCAGCTCGCCGATCAGCCCGGTAAAGCCTTGCAGGCGCTGGCGCATCTGCGCAGCCAGATCGGCAGGATCCATCCACGGATTGGACGGTTCGTGGGACGTCAGAAACAGGTACATCAAGTCGCCGGCCAGCGGCACCAGCCCGGCGTTGCCGTCAGCGCTTTGATAGTTGGCCAAATGATCGATCTGTGGCGCGCGGGGAAAGTTGTAGCGCCACACCGATTGGCCCGTGAAACGCGGGGTGTAGGCATCGCCGAAGACCAGGCTGCGCACTTTCGAGAACAGTCCGTCGGCACCGACCACCAGGTCGTAGTGGCCGCGATTGCCGTCGGTAAACAACACGTCGACCTCTGTGCCGTTGTCGTCCAGCGCTTCCACACTCAGGCCCAAACGCACGTTGGCGCCGAGTTGCAGAGCGGTTTCGCTGAGAACTTTGTGCAGCGCCAAGCGAGAAATGCCGACGTTGGCTGGGTACTGCGGACCGGCCAGTCGCTGACCCGGAATGCGCGCCAGTTGCTGTCCGCCGGGGCCGTAGATGGCGACGTCTTCGAAGGCATACGCGGCATCGAGATAGCCGTCGAGAACGCCCAGCTTGGCCATTTCACGGACGACGTTGCTCTGTTGAATAATCCCGACGCCATAGACTGTCCATTCGGACTTGAGCTCGATCAGGTCGACCTCGATACCTTTACGCCGCAAGGCGATGGCCGCACACAAGCCGCCGATACCACCGCCCACGATCAGAACGTTGTTCACTGCACTCATGGTGTTCTCTCTTTTTATTCTTGTGATCGATGCTGCGTCGGGCACGGCATCGTTGGATGAAGCTTCCCGGCAAAGCAGGGATTTGACTAATCGCGAGTAAGGATGCGATGTATCGCCGTACGCGATACCTCGATTTATCCCGGCTGCGGCAACTCTTCAGGCATTCGTAACAGCAGCCAGCCATCCTTCTCGCTGAACGGCAGCGCCTCCAGCGTCTGGCCCAGGCACGGGCCGTAGATGCACTCGCCCGTCGCCGGAAGAAAATGCGCACCGTGGGCGTAACAGACGATCAACTGGCCATCGGCGGACAAGAAGCGGTCCTTGCGATACTCCAGACGCACGTCCAGATGCGGACAACGGTTGCGATAGACCCGCACCCGATCGTCATGACGCAGGGCAAACACGCTGTCGCGCCCCTGCGCCAACGGATCGAATCCGCGCGCCCGGCCCTCCTCCAGTTCGTCCAGCCGACACAATGGCCGCGCAATAGCGCTCATGATCAGCGCCGGCTTCAACCGAGTTTCGGCGGCGGGCCACCGGGAGCCCATTTTTCTTTGGCGCTGAACAGGAACAGCTGCGAGTTATCCGCCGACAGCGGCGCGCGACGGGCCTCCCAGGCGTCATCGTGCTTGTCCATGTCGGCGTCGTATTCAATGTGGCAGCCCAGCGGACTGTTGAAGTACCAGAACCAGTTGGAGCCAAACAGGTGACGGCCCGGGCCCCAGAAACTGGTCCAGCCCTTTTGCTCGAAACGCGTCCCGGCCAGCAGCACTTCGGTGCCACTGCCCATGTGGAAGGTGAAGTGTTCGCAGCCTTTCATGTGCGGTGGGGTCTGGATCATGAACAGGCAATGGTGATCGTCAGAACCGGCCGGGCGCATGAACGGCCCGGCGCCAATGAAGGTGTCGGTGGTGCGAAAACCCAGACGCTCGGCGTAGAACGCTTCTGCTTTCGCTGCATCGGGTACGAAATACACCACGTGCGACAAAGTGCGCGGAACAGCGCCCATATCGAGGCTAATGCCCGGCTGGTTAAGCGGCCGCTGTGGCGCATGGCCGGCGGCGTTGGTCAGGTCATCCGGTGCGCTGTAAGGCTTGCGTACAGTGACCTGAAAAGCGATGGCGAAACCCATGTCGTCAACGCTGTGCAGCACGCCGTGTTGATCGCGACGGACACTACGATCACGGGCCAGCTCATCTTCGATGGCATCCAGATCGCTGATCGCAGCGACCCCGTAGACCGTCTCGCGAATCGACGGCGCCGGGCCGATCGCCGCTGGCAAATCAGGATCGTCGGCTCGACGGATAATCACGGCGGTGCCGTCCAGCGCTTCGAAACGCCCGCCGTTGCTGCCAACGCCGACCGGCGCAAGGCCGTAGTCGCGCAGGCAATCAGTGCAGGCTTGAATGTCATCGACGCCAAAAATCAGGGCATCAAGGCCAATGATGTTCATGGCTTACCACTCCATTGAAATTATGATCCGGTGACTGTCGCCATGGACGCCTTGCAGCGCGCCGGGCCTGACTGGAAACCGGTGGTGGTGTCGGCAGCAGGGCCGACTGCGGCGAAGATTGGCGCAAGGGCTGACAGCTGACTAATCGCGAGTCGGGATGCGACCTATCGGCAAACGCGATACCTGCGACGAAGGTTGACGTGTCGATGGATTCGTTCGAATGTATTGCGAAAATAAATACAAAAACGGACCTGCCCATGCGTTTCAACCATCTGGATCTGAACCTGCTGGTCGCGCTCGATGTGTTGCTCGAAGAGCAGAACATCACCCGCGCTGCCGAACGCCTGCACATGACCCAATCCGCCACCAGCGGTGTGCTCGCGCGTTTGCGCACCTACTTTGAGGATGAGTTGCTGGTGCAGGTGGGACGCAAGATGCAGCCCACGCCTTACGCCACGGAACTGGCCAGACCGGTGCGAGAAGTCCTGCTGACGATCCAGTCCTCAATTACCGCCAAACCGGTGTTCGACCCGGCCACCAGCAAGCGACATTTCCGCTTGGTGACCTCGGACTATCTGATCAGCGTGCTGTTCGCCCAAGTGATCCAGAACATTCATCAGCAAGCGCCCAACATCACTTTCGAAATGCTTGGCCCCAGCGACAATTCCGGCGAGTTGCTGGTACGCGGCGAGGTCGACCTGATGATTGTTCCCGAGCGCTACATCATTGAAGGCCACCCTTCGCGCCTGCTGTTCGAGGAAGAACACGTGTGCGTGGTGTGGCAAGGCAATACGCAAGTCGGCGACACCCTGACCCTTGAGCAGTACATGGAGATGGGCCATGTCTCGGTGGGCTTTGGCCGTACCCGGCACATGAGCATCGAAGAATGGTTCATGAATCAATACGGCTTCAATCGGCGCATTGAAGTGATCACCAGCGACTTCAATACCCTGCCGCAACTGATTGTCGGCACGCAGCGCATCGCCACGATGCACCAGCGTCTGGCGAACCTCTACGCGCACTATCTGCCGCTGCGCATCCTGCCGCCGCCGGTGAAAATCCCGGTCATGCGCGAGTACATGTTGTGGCACCGCAGCGTTGACGGCGACCCGATGCACCGCTGGCTGCGCGAACGCATCAGCGAATCCATCCAGCATCTGCAACACGTGCCCATCGTATCTCGCGATACCTCGTATCCGCCGTCACGATTGGCCAATTAGTCGGGTGATCCTTAACGTGCCTTGGGAATGCCAAGGCAACCATAAGGACAACAATAATCATGTTTCGCTATTTCCCGACCAACTACGTTTGGAATCTCTCTGTCGACCTGGCCATTGAAATGGGCGCCCGCATGGGTGAAATCGAAGAGATGTGCGCCCCGCTGCAAGAGGCGGCCAAGCAGCCGGACGCGGCCGGCACCCGCGCCTTTCGCGAAACCTGGGCGAAAATGGCTGACAAGCTTTGCGGTCTGGCTGAGGAAGACGAAGGCAATGGCCGGATGCTCTCGGCTGGCGAAAAATACAACCGCGCCGCCACTTACTATTTGACCTGCGAGCGTCTGCAAGCTCATGGTGCGCCAGGCCGTACCGAGCTGTATCAGCGTTTTCTGCAGACCTTCAAGCGCGGCATCGAATTGTCGCGGGAAAACTGTGAACGGGTGGAAATCCCTTACGAGGGCAAACATCTTTCCGGCTTGCTCGTGCGTGCCGAAGGCGTCGAGGGGCCGGCGCCGATTCTGGTGCAGGTCAATGGTCTGGACTCGACCAAAGAAATGAAATACCGCGTGGGCTTGCCCGCCTGGCTGGCGAAACGCGGCATCTCTTCGCTGATCATCGACCAGCCCGGCACCGGCGAAGCGCTGCGCCTGCATGGCCTGACCGCACGATTCGACAGTGAACACTGGGCCAGTCGTGTGGTGGATTGGCTGGAAACCCGAAGCGACATCGATGCCAAACGTATCGGGCTCGAAGGTGTCTCCCTTGGAGGGTATTACTGCCCGCGCGCGGTTGCATTCGAACCACGCTTCGCCTGCGGCGTAGTCTGGGGCGCCAACCATGACTGGCGTGATGTGCAAAAGCGTCGACTGGAAAAGGAAGGCAGCTTCCCGGTGCCGCACTACTGGGCGCATGTCTGCTGGGTGTGGGGCGCCAAGGACGTCGAAGAGTTCATGACCATCGCCGAAGACGTCCACCTCGATGGCGTGCTCGACCGGATCAAGGTGCCGTTCCTGGTGACCCATGGTGAGCAGGATTCGCAGATTCCATTGAAGTGGGCGCATCGCACCTACGAACAACTGGTCAACAGTCCAAAATGTGAACTGAAAATCTTCACCGAACGTGAAGGTGGTGTGCAGCATTCGAGCTTCGACAACAGCATCAATGCCGGGCATTACATTGCCGACTGGGTTGCTGAAACCCTCGGTGGTCGCACCGCTTGATCTACTGAAAGATACGCACAAAAAAACGCCGGACAATCCCACGATTGTCCGGCGTTTTCGTTGGAGGCTTCAGCCCGGCGCAGCTATTGACGCGATCAATGCGCAGCCATCGATGCAATCTGCTGGTCGTCCCCTCGCCTGCTCTCTAGCCTCTCTTTGCATAACAATCACATAGCGAAGACGCCATGACTGCCCTGCACCTGAAATGCCAGACCCTGTTTGACGGCACCGGACTGCAAACCCGCCAGCAACAGACATTGATCGTCGAAAACGGCCTGCTCAGTTACGTTGGGCCCACCGCGCTGGCACCTGCTCCCAAACCCGGCGATACCCAAGTGGATGCAGGGGATGATTTCGTCATGCCGGGGCTGGTGGATGTGCACACGCATCTGGCCTTCGGTAACGCGCAGAGCGAAGAAGACATTGATCTGTGGACCAGTGACGAATTTCGCGCGTTGCGCGGGATGTTCTTCGCGCAACACGTACTGGCCGCCGGCGTCACCAGCATGGTCTGCCCCGGCGACAGCGGCCAGCTCAGCATCGCCGTGCGCAATGCGGTGACCGCTGGTTTGTTCGAAGGGCCGAGGATCGCAGCCAGCAGCCGCGTCATCACCAACCGCCAGAGTCTCAATGACTGGTTCCCGAGTCGGGTCGGCGCTCCGGAGTACTTCACCGCGCAGTTGGTCACCAGCCGTAGCGACGCCCTCGCGGAGATCCGCAAGCAGGCCAAGGATGGCGTTGACCTGATCAAGATCGCCATGGACGGCACGCACCGCCGCCCCAACGGCGAAATCATTGCGGCTTTCACCGCCGACGAAACCTTCGAAATGGTTGAGGAAGCGCATCGTCTGGGCTGCAAGGTTGCCACCCATGCCTATGGACGCGAAGCTGTGATGTACGCGGCGCGTGCAGGCGTTGACCTGGTTTTCCATGCCTTTTACATGGACGACACGTGCATCGAAGCGTTGCTCGAGGCCGGCAGCATCCTGGCCCCGACCATGACTTTCCCGCAAAACACCGTGGATTTCTGCCAGCCCCATGATCCGGCGATCAGCACGGGTTATGCCGGTTATTGTGCTCGCACATTGGAGGTCGGTTCGGCGGTACTCAAACGCGCCAAAGCGGCGGGTGTTCCGTTCGCCTGCGGCAGTGACAGCGGGTTCGCGGTAACGCCTTACGGCGAATGGCACGCCCGTGAACTGGAGCTGTTGGTCACGCGCCTGGGATTCACCCCGGCCGAAGCGTTATACGCAGCGACGGCTGTCGGTGCGCGCTGTATGCCACGCGGTGAAACCCTCGGCTCGCTGCAGGTGGGCAAGCAGGCAGACTTCCTCGTGCTTGATGGTTCACCACTGGATGACATCCGCGTCCTTCAGGATCGCTCGCGCCTGAAGGCCGTTTACAAGGCCGGCCAACCGGTGCGCATGGATCGCAGCCCCTACAACCCCAAGCAAGTGTCCGATTTCAACTCGCTGAAATGGACCGATCTTTACACCCGCGACCGCGTGGCCCAACTGGGCAAGTGGACCGTATGAGGACAGATGCCATGCAACGATTGGATCTGCTGACTGCGACGAACATGGCCAGCGATGCCATTCGCATTGCTCGGGAAACCGGGATCAAACCGCTGGGCGTCGCCGTACTGGATGCCGCCGGCCATCCCTTGGCGATTTTGCGCGACGAAGACGCCACGTTCCTGCGTACGCAAATCGCCACAGGCAAGGCACGCGGTTGCCTGGGCATGGGTTTTGGCGGACGTGAACTGGCGCGACGCGCGCAGGCCATGCCGGCGTTTTTCGACGCGATCAACAGTTTGACCGGCGGCGAAGTTATTCCGGTAGCGGGCGGCGTGCTGATTCGAAATGCCGAGGGCGTGATTCTCGGGGCTATCGGCATCAGCGGTGATACCTCGGACAACGACGAGCGCTGCGCATTGCTGGCCATCGCCAAGGCCGGATTGGTCGCCGACAGCGGCGATCAGACAGAGGGTTGATCGAGCAACGCGGCCTGTTCCAGCAGCAGGCCGCGAAACCATTGCATGGCCGGGTCATGTTCTTGATAGGGATGCCATTGCAAAACTTGAACGGCCTCGGGAAAAGCCACCGGCGCCGGGTGGACGCGTAATGGATAACACTGGGCGAAGCGTTGCGCCTGCCGTTGAAACACCGTGGCAATGCGTGCGGTACCGACAATGAATTGCGGCATCAGCACAAAGCTTTCAACGGTCACCGCCACTCGCCGCTCAATGCCGAGTTCATGCAGGTGCATGGCATCCATCGCCAGGTTGTGCCCATCGGAAAACTCGCGCACCACATGCGCCGCGGCGCAATAGTCGGCCATGCTCAGTTGCTCGCTAAACTCTGGCTGCTGGGCGCAGACGATACAACAGAGCTGGTCCGTCATGAGCGGCACATGGGGATAGGCCGGATTCAGCCGTCGTTGCGGCACGACCACACAATCGCTGCGCCGATAATCCAGCGCTTCGCTGACGACATCACCGTCGCGTGGCACCGGCATGTCGCGCAGGCTCAAGCGAATATTCGGAGCGATACGCGCCAATACACGGCTGACAGCCGGAAGCAGCACGTCGGCGACGTAATCGGAGGCTACGAGGGTGATGTGCCGTTCGCAGTTCGCCGGGTCAAAACTTAGTGGCGCGTCGACGACTTCCCGTGTCAGTGCCAACGCTGCACGTACCTTTGGCAGCAACTCCAGGCCCAGCGCCGTGGGTTCCAGGCGGCGCCCGACTTGCACCAGTAACGGGTCGTTGAAATGTTCACGCAAGCGGCCCAATGCCGAGCTGGCAGCTGACTGCCCCAGGCACAAACGCTCGGCCGCTCTGCTGACGCTGCATTCGCTCAACAAGGCGTCCAGCGCAACCAAGAGATTAAGGTCGAGGCGTCGATATCGCATGTGGGTTCCGCTGAAGGTGATGGCGACGTTTTTGCCACTGTTTACGGGCAGGATCAAAAACGAATCATGACCTTAGCGAGCTGTGTAGCAATGCGCCAATCGCATGCGTCGTTGGGAGGTATCGCTAACGAAGATACCAAGCGCCAATGCGCGTAATTAGTTACTCATGGGAAGCCACTAAATAGAAGGGGCAACACACACCATCGATTATCTAGTAGGTAGGCAAAAGCGCTGCGATCACTTTTGATCGAGAGCAACTTATAGGTTGCTCGAAAATCGATGCTCGTGGATGACGGTAGTCGGTCAGAAGCAACCGCTCGGGAATGGGGTCTTTTGACCAGACGCTCACGCACCCGAACGGTTGCATGGACTGATAGAGAAAATCTGCTTTAACGCCTCCACCCTCTGCAAAGGGCCGACACTTTGATGAACTCATTCACTGAGCATGTCGCCAGTTTGACGTCTTTTTCTAACACAATTGATCGTCAAAAGCACACCGGCTGCAATGCCTTGTGTTCCGCACATAAGCCAGATTAGGCCTATGTGAAAAAGGACCCAGGCACTCAAACCTAGAATCAGTGTTAACAAAACCCCAAGTAAAAGTAGTGGCAGGTGTTGCACAGAGGGGCTGTCCTCCAGCGAGTCGGAAAAAATGCTCCAGCATGCCCATTGCGAAAACAGCGACACCAGAAGCCACAACATGATCACCCCCCAACCTGAAAAGGATTGTGAGGTGAACAGGTTGATCGTCGAGGTGATGGTGATCCAAAGAGTGAAGACGAATGTAGTGCTTGAAGGTACGGTATAGGCTGGAAGGGCAATGGCTATCTGAATCAACTTGAGTGTTTGCAATCGAGTCATTCATACGCTCCCTGCGAGTTGAATTTTACCGCGCCCTTTGGACTCTTCAGTGACTATAGATCAGGAGTTCTTTGAGGGGAGTATGCTGACGGTCAGCTCTTGGCCGATTGCTGTCTTTGGGAAGGTCCGCAGTCGACCCATAGCTGTCATTAAATTGAGGTAACGAAGCGGGTTTCGAGGCCTACACTTACTGACGGTAGCGCATTAATCAATACGACGGCATCGTCGCCCTGGTTAAGGTAGATCAACGAGTCACCGGTCTCGAACGTAACTATGAATCCGGCCAGCCAAGGCTCTTGTCCGTTGAAAGAGTCAAGAATTCCCTCAACTGCGCAAATTTTTGTGTTCTCAAGGTGGGTTGCTGACAGATCCGCAAGCAGGTTTTCCCTCTTCCAGGAGCAGATCACGTTTGGCTCTATCTCGAAGGGAGTCGGCGTATCAGAAGGAAACAAGTCCGCACCAACTCTCTCGCCATCACTCAAGAGATACATGGATAGAACTTCTCCTTCGCCAAAACGCCACTCTAGAGAACCTGTGTCTCCCAGATCTTTCTCGTCGTTGAAATAGTACTGGTCGTGCAGCAGCACGCTCAGCCGTTTTCCCAAAAGCGAACGTGCGTTTTGCAGGTCTAGGACAGCTCTTGTAGGGGATGGGGAGTGTCGGCTAGACATCGGCATCTCATATAGGATGGAAGAGAGGCAGATACTACACAAACGCTATTACGTCCGCTTCTGGCCGATTGCTGCTGGTCGCGACCGTAGGTGATTGGTGCTAGATACGAAGAACCGCGTGAACTTGTATTAATTTCTTAGCCAGTTCAGCCAGAGCATTTCAGGGACTTCGGATCGAATGACACATTGGCCATACTTCGAATGTCAGGTACTGGTTGCCATTCAGCAGTGGTGGAGTCGATTTCGCGCAGAGTCCATTGCTGGGGGCCGGACCAGGACAGTTCTATGTAGGGGCCTTCAAGTACTTCGTTCGCTATTAACATGTCGACTTCGTCGGCAGGTCCCGGGAGCATGCCTCCGACAGCAATGGGCACGCGCTGATGCAAAAGGCTGTTGAGCATGCACAACAACTCGGCACGTGATGTGTAATGCACTCTGTAATCCCCGACTTCTGTGTAGGCAAACACCAGGCTGCCGGAAACGGAGTCGACGGAGCTGATCAAAGTGAGATGCGTCGGTGGCAGGCCTAACCCCTTTGAATACCGTAGTTTGATAACTGCGCCCCTTTATGTAGTTCGCTTTATGAGCTCGACGAGCTTCGCGGCTTCATTGCGCAATTCATCGAATCTTTCGTTTAGCACAACATGACCCAGCTTCCAGCAAAGGACGCCATTCTCATCACTTTGACCAAGAATGAGATCATTGAATGAGCCCATTCCACCATAGGCTGACTGTAGGTACTCAATTCCGGAGTAATCAGAATCCATTAAGCGTGCTCTTGCCTTACGCATCCACAGGCTCCAGTGAGTATCTCCATCGCTCTCAAGCATTGCTGCAAGCTGATCAAGAACGCAGATCAGCTCTTCGGTTTTAGGTCCCATTTCTTGACATCGTCCAAGGTGAATCACGGTATGGGAAGGAACCCCACCGCCGAGTATTTTTCGTCAGTCTCGCTACATAAGCTACTGTTTTGCAATCAGGTTGTCCAAGGGCCGCTTTTGGCCGATTGCTGCCGGTCACCAAGGCCGCAATCGCCCATAGCTCCCGGTGAGGAATGGTAGATTTTGGCCACAACCGGACACTCGACAGCCCCCCGAAACTTTGTTGAGTCCGTCTGATCGTCTACGAAAGAAGCGCTCGCAACGGAGCTGGAATGGGTACAACTTCCTTACTTTCCGGTGAGACACAAACGTGTGTGACATTCGCGGTAAATGACAGCACGCCTTCGCCTACAACCCCCTCAACCAAAAAAGTAAAAGAGTGCTCGCCCAACCTGGCCACGCCAACTTTAATAGTCATTTCGTCATCCCACGTCAGCGGAGACAGCAACTCGATCGACATCGCACGCACCGGCGGCAATATATTAAAACTCATCACCGCTCTAAGCCCCGGCCCCCCTACCCATCTGTCGAGTGCTACACCAATGGCCTCTACAGCAAAATGTGAGAATCGCGGGGTGTAAACCACCCCTGCCGGATCACAATCTCCGAACAAAATAGTTCGACTTACAAAAACCGCATCAGGCATTAACTCCCCCCTACTCGCCAGCGTCAGGCCGATATCGATGAGTTCTTCTCGCTCGGCCATCAAGGGCTTCTGCCTTTGATGGCGGCGATTTACCTATATCTGCGATTCAAAGATTTCTGTCTAGAACCTAAGCACTTAGCTGCTTAAACCAGTCAAGACTCGCAACAGTAGTTCCAGAAGGACGGTATTCACACCCGATCCATCCGGCGTAGCCGCGTTGCTCCAGCGCCGCGAACAAGGCAGCAAAGTCGATATTCCCCGTTCCCGGCTCGTGACGCCCCGGGTAATCGGCTATTTGCACATGCACGGTTCTGTCATAGAAACGCGCCAGCACATCGGCTGCGTCTCCGGTCAAAAGCTGGGCATGGTAAAGATCAAGAATCAGCCCGACACTCGGGAAGGTCTCCAGTACCTGTTGCGCCTTGCTGAAGTCAGACATGTAATAGCCCGGCATCGCCTCCGCGCTGATCACTTCGATCAGCGGCCGCAGCCCCTGGTCTTCCAAGTACTTGACCGCATATTCCAGGTTGCCCGCGTAGGTTCGCTCAGCGTCATTCTGCGTGGTAACGCCCGACATGATGTGGACATCCGCACACGCCAAGGTCTTTGCGTAGCGGGCGGCCTGGAGCAACCCGTCACGAAACTCCTCGCCCCTGCCCTGTAACGCGGCGATGCCTTTGGTCACGCCAGCCGGGGCGGCGAACTGAATCAACGGCAAACTGTATTGGGCTAGATGGTCGGCAAGCAGACTGGCGTCGAATTCATACGGCGACGGGAATTCAACTGCCCGGAAACCGGCGGCTGCGGCGGCTTCGATGCGTTGCAGAAAAGGCAATTCATTGAATTGAAAACCGAGATGAGCATTGAACTTGAGCATTGGTAATTATCCATCCTGGGAAGAAACGACATCATCAGCCTGGAGCATCCTTCGCCGCTCCAGCACTGCACTATCGCAAGTACGTTCAACGATTAAAACCAGGTTTCCATCTGTATGCCGTATTGCCACACCCCTCCCGCCTGGAAGTCGGACATGCCAAAGGCGTCTGTAGTACTGAACCTGTCCAGATCCGAAGACCAGTTCATGTAGCTGGCGAACACTCGCAACTCTGGACGCGTGAGTAGATCACCAACGTCAAGTTTGAATGTCGGGGCGACAGTGAACTTCCAGAAGTTACCATCGACCGCATTTCGTTGTAGATAGCCTTTGGGGTCGAGGTTCATGGTTTGCCAGCTCATTTCGTAGGCCATTTCGAAGTTGCTGTTGATTTTGTTGGCCAGTCGCACGTTCAGGGTCAGCCAGCGGTAGTCGTCACCTTTTACGTATCGATCCTTGCTCTGTTCGGCCAGCAAACTAGGCCCGATGCGCCAGTCAGAGGTCAGCGGGGTCTCACCGTAAAGCGCCAGACGCAGCGCGCGGGCGTCGTCGATCAACTCACCATCCGAGCCAACGTTCTTGACCTCTGCCCCCAGACCTTGCCCATAGAGCAGCGCCGTTTTGAAGAAGCCTTCCCTGCCGAAAAAGGTTTTCTGGTGATTGGCCAGCATGCTGTGCAAACCCGAATCCGCAGGCGTCAAACCGGCTTTGTTGGTGCGGGTGCCGACATCGTTTTTCTTTGCGCCGATGGCGTTGTACATCCACTGCCACTGGCCATCCGCAAAGAACTGGTTGGAGGTCAGGATGTAGCTTTCCACATCGGCATTGATACCGCCTTGACTGAAATCCCCGTAGCTACGCCCAATCAACGAGTAATTCGAGCGCCAATGCTGGTTCATCTGCACATCGTAAATTCCACCGCCGGTGCCGGCCAGGTAAACGACGTCGGAGTCCAGCCAGTGGATATCGAAATTATCTCTATCGAAGCGCTTGCCCGCCCACAGCGTAGCGTTCTCGAAGACTGAATTGCCTTTGAACGCAGCGACATGGTCGAGCGTTGTGAATACCTGGCGTACGTTGAGTTTGCTTTCGTCGGCCGTCCAGTCATTGGAGCTTTCCACACCGTCGGCGATAGAGACCGTGAACTTGGAACGGGTGCCGTTTTGCGCATAGAGCTCTTTCGACAGGTCGATGCGCATGTAGGTGTCGTCTTCGTTACCGAGTCGCCCGACTGCACCACCCACCGAGCCGGCCGGCGTTGTGTAAGGGCCGCCACGCCCGCCACCCAGCCCCTCGTCGACCAACAATCCGGAGCGCGCATAGCCGTTGAAGCTGAATCCATCGGTGAGGTTCCCGGTACTGCCCTCCTTGTCCAGGCTTTGCTGACGGGCTTCGAGTTTTGCCAGTCGGGTGTCCAGAGCCGGTGCGGAAATGGCTGTTGCGTTAGATGCGACGGGTTGCAAGGGCGGCGTCGCGCGTTTGACCTGCTGCAATTCCCGGGCAAGTGCCTGGGTCTGCTGCTCGGCCGTGGCCGCACGCTTTTCCGCTGCGCTGGCACGCGCTTCAAGTGCGGCCATGCGCTCTTCCAGCGTCGCGGCCTGAGAGGTCGCCGCAGAGGTGCCGAGCACACCTGCCAATAGCCAGCCTGTTGCTTTGTGCATATGAAATCCCTGTTTTGTTTTTATTGTTGGTTGACGCAAACGGCCGTTTTTTGCGTGCGTTGCGAGTTGCCGCAATCGACGAAAAAAAGGATGCCTCCTCGCAAATACGCTGCTACATTTGGCGATGTTAACGTTAACTTTTCTAAAAACAAAAATAAAGGACGCTCGATGAAACACCTGAAATCGCTCCTGCCAGTCGCATTGATCACCCTGTCTGCCGCACTTCCATCCGTGTCGAACGCAACCGATCTGACGATCTCCTGCGGTGCGGTGGGTGCGGAGTTGCAACTGTGCAAAGAGGCCGTCGAGACATGGTCGAAACAGACTGGCAACAACGTCGAGGTGGTCTCCACGCCTAACTCGGCAACCGAGAGGTTGTCGTTCTACCAGCAGATCCTCAGTGCGCAGTCCACCGACATCGACATCATTCAAATCGATATGGTGTGGCCGGGGATGCTGGCCAAACACCTGATGGATCTGCGTGAAGTGCTTCCCGCCAACGCGACCCAAGGCTACTTCCCGGCACAGGTCGATAACGCCACGGTCAACGGACGGCTGGTGACGATGCCGTGGTTCACCGACTCGGGGCTGCTGTATTACCGCAAAGACTTGCTTGAGAAATACAACAAGCCGGTTCCCCATACGTGGGAGGAAATGACCGCTACCGCCAGGGACGTGCAACAGGCTGAGCGCAGCGCTGGCAACGCAAATCTGTGGGGTTATATCTTTCAGGGACGTGCCTACGAGGGGCTGACGTGTAATGCGCTGGAGTGGATCAGCAGCCAGCCGCAAGGCGGACTGATCAATCAACGCGGCGACATCGTGGTCAACAGTCAGGCCTCGAGAGCGGCGTTGACCCTGGCGAAAAGCTGGGTCGGCGACATCTCCCCGCGTGGCGTGCTCAATTACACCGAGGAAGAAGGACGTGGCGTATTCCAGTCGGGCAATGCGCTGTTCATGCGTAACTGGCCTTATGTCTGGGCTCTGGTGCAAAGCCAGGACAGCGCCGTAAAAGACCAGGTCGGCGTCGCTCCCCTGCCCCGCGGCGGCGAAACCGGCGAGCATGCCTCCACCCTCGGTGGCTGGGGCCTGGCGGTCTCGCGTTATAGCGCCCATCCCAAACTTGCCGCCGAACTGGTGAGCTACCTGAGCAGTGCCCAAGAGCAAAAACGTCGAGCGCTGAAAGGCGCCTACAACCCGGTAATCGAGTCGCTGTATCAAGATCCCGAGTTGCTCGCGGCCATGCCTTATTACGCTCAGCTGCACAGCATTCTCAACGCTGGGGTCATGCGCCCCGCCGCCATCACCGCCGATCGCTATCCACGGGTCTCCAATGCCTTCTTCGATCGGGTGCATGGCGTGCTGGCGGGCGAGTTGCCCGTCGATCAGGCACTCGCCGAACTGGAAAGCGAACTCACGCGCATCAAACGCCGGAACTGGTAAGCCACAAGGAAGGAAATCACCATGTCTGTCTCTACGACCCATGCCCCCTTTGACGAGCTGCTGCTCACGAGGGAAACGCCTGTACAACGTCGCCGGGTGCGCGCTGCCTGGCTGTTTCTGACGCCAATGCTGGTCTGCCTGGCCCTGGTGGCTGCGTGGCCGCTGCTGCGCACATTCTGGTTCAGCCTGACCGACGCCAGCCTGGCGGACACCGGTGGCGCAACCTTCATTGGCCTGAGCAATTATCTGGTGTTCAGCGGTTCCGGCTGGTCGGGCATCCTCGTCGATCCACAGTGGTGGAATGCGGTGCGCAACACGTTGTATTTCACGGTGGTCTCGGTGGGACTGGAAGTCGTCCTGGGGCTGTTGGTGGCGTTGCTGCTGAACATCAAGTTCACCGGCCGTTCGCTGGTGCGTGCGTTGATTCTGATTCCGTGGGCGATTCCGACGATTGTCTCGGCGAAGATCTGGTCATGGATGCTCAACGACCAGTTCGGCATCATCAATCACCTGATGCTCAGCCTCGGCCTGATTGACGCCCCGTTGGCGTGGACGGCAGATGCGGACCTGTCGATGTGGGCGGTGATCATCGTTGACGTCTGGAAGACCGTGCCCTTTGTCACGCTGCTGATGCTGGCGGCCTTGCAGATGTTGCCGAGCGATTGCTACGAAGCGGCCAGGGTCGATGGCATTCACCCGCTGAACGTGTTCTGGCGTGTCACGCTGCCACTGTTGATGCCTGCACTGCTGGTGGCGGCGATCTTCCGCATCCTCGATTCCCTGCGGGTCTTCGACGTCATCTATGTGCTGACCTCGAACTCGTCGAGCACCATGAGCATGTCGGTGTATGCCCGCCAGCACCTGGTGGAGTTCCAGGACGTCGGTTACGGCAGCGCGGCGTCGACGCTGTTGTTTCTGGTGGTCGCGGTGATCGCCATGCTTTATCTCTACCTCGGACGCCGTCAAATGGAGGTCCGCGCATGAGCCCGCGCCTGCTGAAAAAAGCGCTGTTGCGCCTCGGCTTCTGGTGCCTGATCGGGGTGTTGCTGCTGTATGCGGTTTTCCCGTTCTACTACGCCATCGTGACGTCGCTGAAGCCCTCCAGCGCGTTGTTCGAGGTGAGCTACTGGATCGAACATCCCGACTTCTCCAATTACGCGGCGATCCTTCACCAGGCTTCATTCCTGCGAGCGATCGGTAATTCGCTGGTGGTTGCGCTGTGCGTGGTGACGCTGGCGCTGTTCCTCAGCCTGACCGCTGCCTATGCCTTGGGCCGGGTGAAATTCCGTGGGCGTGGCACGGTGTTGATGATGGTGCTTGGCGTGTCGATGTTTCCTCAGGTCGCGGTGCTGTCGGGACTGTTCGAAGTGATCCGCGCCTTGGGTCTGTACAACACGTCGTGGGCGTTGATCCTCAGCTACACGATTTTCACCCTGCCCTTCACCGTCTGGGTGCTGACCACCTTCATGGGGCAACTCCCCCATGAACTGGAGGAAGCGGCAATCATGGATGGTGCGTCACCCTGGGTGACGCTGACCCGCGTGCTGTTGCCGCTGCTCTGGCCAGCCCTCGTCACCACTGGTTTGCTGGCCTTCATCGCCGCGTGGAACGAGTTCCTGTTTGCCCTGACGTTCACCCTCACCGACAGCCAACGCACCGTGCCGGTTGCCATCGCCTTGATTTCCGGCGGCAGCCCCCATGAGTTGCCTTGGGGCTTGTTGATGGCTGCCTCGGTGCTGGTCACCGTCCCACTGGTGATTCTGGTGCTGATCTTCCAGCGCCGAATCGTTTCCGGTCTCACTGCCGGCGCGTTAAAGGGTTGATGCCCAACAAAGACAAGGAACAGCATCGTGATCAAATTGAAACTGGACAACGTGAACAAACAACTGGGCGGCGCGCGGATTCTTCGCGACATCAACCTGGAGATCGCTGCGGGTGAATTCGTGGTGTTCGTCGGTCCTTCGGGCTGCGGAAAGTCGACCCTGCTGCGCCTGATCGCCGGACTGGATTCGATCTGTGCCGGCGACCTGCTGATCGACGGGCGGCGGGTCAACGACCTGGAACCGCGCGAACGTGGCGTCGGCATGGTGTTTCAGTCTTATGCGCTATACCCGCACATGAGCGTCTACGACAACATCAGTTTTGGCCTCAAACTGGCCAAGACTGAAAAGAGCAGCCTGCGCGAGCGGGTGCTGAAAACCGCGCAAATCCTGCAATTGGACAAACTGCTGCAACGCAAACCGAAAGAACTGTCTGGCGGGCAACGTCAGCGTGTGGCCATGGGCAGGGCCATGGCGCGGGAGCCGGACATTCTGTTGTTCGATGAGCCGCTGTCCAACCTGGATGCTTCATTGCGGGTGCAGATGCGCAACGAAATCGCCCGACTGCATGCCCGATTGGGCTCGACCATGATCTACGTCACTCACGACCAGGTGGAAGCGATGACCCTGGCCGACAAAATTGTCGTGCTCAATGGCGGTCATATTGAGCAGGTCGGCTCACCGCGCGAACTCTATGAGCGCCCGGCCAGCCGCTTTGTCGCCGGTTTTCTCGGTTCGCCGAAAATGAACTTCCTGCCGGCACGCCTGCAGGCGCCGGACGAAACCAGCCTGGTCGATACTCCGGTTTTGGGGATGACTGCCCTGCCCTTCGACAGCTCGAACCTGGCGGCGGACGCCTCGCTGAGCCTGGGCGTTCGTCCGGAACACCTGTCGCTCAAAGCGGCGCCGGGAGCGGCTGGCGTCGTCGTGACCGGGGTCGAATACCTCGGCAGCGAAACCTATGTGCACCTCGATACCGGGCAGGACGAGCCACTGATCTGTCGTTGTGAAGTCAACGCCGGATGGCAAGCAGGCGATCGGGTCGAATTGCAACTGGACATCGACAAGATCCACCTGTTCGACACCGACGGCACGGCATTGAAGCGCCACCCGCACGCCATTGAATCCGCGCAGGATGACCTCTCTTTGCGCTCAGTCCGAGCACACGCCCTATGACCTTTTTGAATACCCAGAGCGATCCAATGTCTTCGACCCTTGACCTTGCGCAGCGCGCACTGGCTGACAGCCAGTCTCGCGTCATCGAGGATTATCGACCCGGTTACCATATTGCCCCGCCGGCCGGCTGGATGAACGACCCGAACGGGGTCGTGTACTTCCGTGGCGAATATCACGTGTTCTATCAGCATCACCCCTTCGACGCGAAATGGGGCCCGATGTATTGGGGCCATGCCAAGAGTGCCGATCTGGTGCATTGGCAGCACCTGCCCATTGCGCTGGCACCCGGCGATGACTGCGACCGCGACGGCTGTTTTTCCGGTAGCGCCGTGGTCTGTGGCGATACCCTGGCGCTGATCTACACCGGACACACCTGGCTGGGCGAAGTGGGTGACGAGCGCTTGATCAAACAGGTCCAGTGCCTGGCCACCAGCAACGACGGCATCCACTTCGTCAAACACGGCGTGGTGATCGACAGCGCGCCGCAAGACACCATCATGCACTTCCGTGACCCCAAGGTCTGGCAGGACGATGGCCATTGGTACCTGATTGCCGGCGCACGTCTGTGCGACAGACCGCTACTGCCGCTGTACCGCTCCACGGATCTGCACGCCTGGGAATTCCTCGACTATGTGTCCGCCGGCAGCGAGGGCGATGGCTATATGTGGGAATGCCCGGACCTGTTTCGACTGAATGGACGCGATGTGCTGCTGTACTCTCCGCAAGGCATGCAAGCCGACGGTTATGACCGGCTCAACAAGTACCAGACCGGTTATCGAGTGGGCCAACTCGATAACCAGTGGCACTTCACCGGTGGAACTTTTGTCGAGCTGGATAACGGCCACGATTTCTATGCGGCGCAAACGCTGTTGGCCGCCGATGGGCGGCGCCTCGTCTGGGCGTGGCTGGACATGTGGGAAAGCCCGATGCCGAGCCAGGCCCATCACTGGTGTGGCATGCTCGGACTGCCACGCGAACTTGAGCTGTGCGCCGAGCGCCTTTGCGTGTATCCGGCACGGGAGCTCAGCGCGCTACGAATGACGCAATTGCCGGGGGCGCCGTGGTGGGAAGCGTCGGGAACCCGCTGGGTGCCGGAGGTAAACGGCGACATGCTGGAAATCCATGTGCATCTGGATCTGCTCGGCTGCACTGACGGCCACTTGGGAGTCGCCTTACGCTGCAGCGACGATGGCCGTGAAGAAACTCTGCTCTATTACGATGCATCACTGCAGCGCCTGGTGCTTGACCGCAGCCGCTCGGGTGCGCAAGTCACCGGCCAGCGCAGCGTCTCGATAGACCCGACACAAGAGCGACTGGAACTGCGCGTGTTTCTTGATCGCTCGTCCATTGAGGTGTTCGACGAAAACGGCCGCTTCAGCCTCAGCAGTCGCCTCTATCCGCGCTCCGACAGTTTGGGCGTGAAGCTGGTGGCAAGCGGGAGTGGCGGGCGCGTCTCGATTGCCAAGGCATGGCCGCTCGGTTCTGCATGGTCATGAGCGGCGTCATTCGGGTCGCGAGAAACCCGGGGCCTGTGTCATGATTCTGCGTCAACCTGACCGGCCGCACTTCGCATGACTTCAGTGAAAGACGTTGCACAACTGGCCGGCGTGTCCCTGATGACGGTGTCTCGAGCGCTCAATAGTCCGGAAAAACTGAGCCCCGAAACCCTTCTACGGGTGCGTCGTGCCATTGATGAACTGCAATTCGTACCCAGCCTGTCAGCGCGCAAGATGCGCGGTGACAACCTGCAGTCGCGCACCATCGGCGTGTTCGCGCTGGACACCGCGACCACGCCCTTCGCGGTCGAGCTGCTGCTGTCCATTGAGCAGACCGCGCAACAGGCCGGCTGGAATGTCTTTATCCTCAACCTGCTAAGCAACCCGCCCACCGACCAGAACATCGACCTGATGCTGTCGCACCGTCCGGACGGTCTGATCTTCAGCGCCATGGGATTTCGCCAGGTCAGCATTCCCGAGCGCTTGAAGAGCAAGCCTCTGGTGCTCGCCAATTGTCTGGCAGATGACAGCAGCCTCGTCAGTTATGTGCCCGACGACGAAATGGGCCAGTATCGCGCCGTACACCACGCGTTGAGCCTCGGCTACAAGCGGCCTCTGTGTATCAATCTGCCGAAACAGAGTCTGGCATGGGGGCTGCGACAAAAAGGCTTGCAGAGTGCCTGTCAGGCATTCGGACTGGCGCCTGACACACTCCTGCAATACGACCTTTCCGATCATGATGCCTATGGTGAAACAGCCGCTATCCTCGACCGGCATGTCATTGATGGTCGTCCCCAATTCGATATTCTGATCTGTGGCAACGACCGCATTGCCTTTTGTGCCTATCAACTGTTGTTGGGGCGTGGGCTGAAAATTCCGGACGATGTTGCTGTGCTCGGCTACGACAACATGATCGGCATTGCCGAGTTGTTCATCCCGCCGCTGACCACGGTGCAACTGCCGTACTACGAGATTGGGCGCCAGGCTGCACGGCATCTGATCGAGACCCTTGAGCTATCGGGAACTCAGCGAGTTGACTGTCCATTGGTGGTCAGGACATCACTCTGAGAGTGGTGTTGTTCGCTGATTGCATTCCCGATTGCTTTTTTGATTTGCCGAGTGAAATCAGAAGTCCACTGTCGCTGAAAGTAGATAGGTTCTCGGTGTCGACAACGTCAACCCCGGTTCACTGTCATCCGAAGCGCCTGCTGAACTCCAATAACGCTTATCCAGCACGTTCTCGATATTCCCGCGCAAGGTGATGGTTTTGTCGTCAACCTTGAACGCATAGCGCGTCCCTACGTCGAAGCGCTCCCAGGAATCGATTTCCTTCTCGTTGGACTGATCCAGGTACTGCGAACTCGAATAAATGCCCCGCGTTGTCAGCGTCAACCCCTGCACAGTCGGCACGTCCCACTCGGCGCCCAGATTGACATTGTATTTCGGCGTCGCCGGTGCGCGATTGCCGTCGAAGGTGCCATTGGTGGTGTGGGTCAGCTCGCTGTCGATGTACATCACGCCGCCGAGCAAGCGGAAGCCTTTGAGCGGTTCGCCGAACACGCTCAGTTCCACGCCATTGTTCTCGCGCTTGCCATTGGGGCCAAAGACTCGCGTGGTGGCGTTGGTTTCGTACGCCGGTTGCTTGATGCGAAACACCGCAGCGGTCAACGCGTAGGCGCCGGCGTCGTATTTGGCCCCCACTTCAACCTGACGACTGATAAACGGCGGGAAGATTTCATCTTCGTTCACCGAGGTCGACGGCGCGATCTTGCCCTGGCTCAGGCCTTCCATGTAGTTGGCGTACAACGACAGTTTGTCGGTCGCCTTGAACAGAATGCCGCCCGATGGCGAAACCTTTTCTTCGTCGTAAGCGGTGTCACCTTTGACGTCATCGCTCCAGTCGTCGACTTTCACCCGCTGCCAGCGAGCGCCGAGGGTCAGCAGCAATCGATCGTCGAAAAAGCCCAAGGTGTCGGACAGCGCGACGCCGCTGAAGCGGTTTTCGGTGTAGACCTTGGCGTCATTGCGTGTCGGCGTGCCGGGTTTTGCTGTTTCCACCGGGTCATACAGGTTGCTGCGCCCTGCCGCGTAACGCGCGCCGCCGTTCTCGAAATCCATGTAGAAGTAGCTGGCCGCGAGGTTGACCTCATGGCTCACCGGCCCGGTATGAAACCAGTTGCGCACGCCTGCCGTTGCGGTACGGACATTCTCGTCGCGGGTGAAGTCGCGCGGCAGTACGCTGAAATCACCGGCATCGTTGGTGACGGAAACGGCGTGGCGCAGGAAGTCATGATTACTTTTGCGCGCGCCGACGCCGCCGTACAGCATCACCGAATCATTGACGTCGAACTCAGCGTTGAGCGTGCCGAAGGTGTCCTCGGTTTTCGCCTGAGTCCAGGGTTGCGCGTAGTTGCGATGCACCTTGTTCGCGCTCGGAACCTTGGCATTGGCCGCGACCTGCACGCGCTCCTGCGGTGCGTCGGTGTCGCGTTCGGTGTGGCCGATATCGGTGGAAAGTCGCAAGCGCTCACCGCGAAAATCCAGGCCGAGCACGGCCATGTCACGGTCGACACTTTGATGATCCCACTCGGTATCACCAGACTGCTTGACGCCGTTGAAGCGCAGGCCGAACTGATTGTCCTCACCGAACCGCCGGCCGACATCCACCGCGCCGCCGACCTGATTGTTCGACGCATAGTTGGCCGTCAGCGAGGTGATCGGTTTGTCGGTGGCACGCTTAGGCACCACGTTGATCCCCCCGCCTACGCTGCCCCGCGGCGAGATGCCGTTGATGAGCTGGCTCGGGCCTTTGAGAATATCCACACGATCGGCCATTTCCATGTCAATGGTGTACGTCGGCAGCACGCCATAGAGCCCGTTGTACGCCACGTCGCTGTTGAACAGGCTGAAACCACGGATGGTGAACTGCTCGTAGCGGCCACCGGCCGGGTTGGTTGCACGCACCGAAGGGTCGCTGGCGATCAGATCGCCCAGCGTGCGTGCCTGCTGGTTTTTCACGGCTTCGCTGGTGTAGGTGGTCATGCTGAACGGGGTTTCCATGAAGTCTTTCGACCCCAGCAAACCCTGCGAGCCACGCCGCGCGACTTGGCCGCCGGCAAACACATCGGCATCGCTGGAACCGGTGGCACCGAGAATCGACGTCGGCGCCAGTTGCAGGCTGCTGCCCTCGGCGGCTGGAATCAATGTGTAGGCTTGCTCGCCCAGCGGTTGCAGTTGCAGACCGGAACCCAGCAACAAGCGAGCGAACCCCTCCTCCACAGCGAACTCGCCGGACAAGCCGTTGCTGTTGCGGCCACTCACCAGTGCCGGATCGACCGACAGATTGACCCCGGCCAACCCGGCAAACCGCGTCAACGCTGCACTCAGGCTGCCGGCCGGCACCTGATAACTGCGCCGGGTGTCTTCGGCCCAGCTCGACTGGATCAACACAGGGCTGGCACTCAGGCTCAGCAGGAGGCTCAACTGCAACAACGGACGCAAACGACTTGGGAATACTGCGGGCATTGGAAGAAGCTCTCGATTTTGTTCACTTACCTGCAATGACCGGTGAAGCGAAAAAAAGGGACAGGCTTCAACCAGTTTTTTCTGAGGGGGGAATGTGTCGAGGCGTGAGAGACACCCAGAACCGCGTACGCGTATGAACGTCGATCGGCAGGCTCGCCGCGAGCAGTGCGAGGATTTGATCAGTATTGTCGAGGCGGAAACTGCCGGTGATGCGCAACGCTTCCAACGCCGGATCCCAGCGCAACAGCCCCGAACGATAGCGACTCAGCTCGCGCAAGAAGTCTCCCAGCGCTTGGTTCTGCGCCATCAACACGCCGTCACGCCAGCCCGGCATCAACGCATCGAATGCTTTGACGGAACCTGCGCCAGACGCTTGCAGGCTGACTTGCTGTCCTTGATTCAACACCAGCGCGGGTCCGTGCAACGGCTGTAACTGCACCGTGCCGCTGACCACCGAAACATTGCAATCACGCTCATTGAGACGCACGCATACTTCGCTGCGGCTGACGATGATCCGGCCGTAAGGCGCGTTGATAGTCAGCGCCGAACTGCCCGGAACGTTGAGCGCTATCTCGCCACGCAACAGCGTCAATTGCCGTCCCGGCAGATCGACATTCACTGCGCTGGCGGTGTTCAGTTGTAACGAACTGCCGTCACCCAACGACAAACGCTGGCGCTCTCCAGTGCTGGTGTGCAGATCTGCACGCCATACATCCATCGGCAATTGTCGACTGATCAGCCACGCTGCCGGCACCAACGCGGCGAGACCGAGCGCACGTTTCAGCGCCGCGCGACGCGCCAGATCCGGACGATCCAGCGTGGCCATGGCCAACGCCGCCGGCACAGCGGAAAAGCGTTGGCGCAACAGCTGGATCTTCTGCCAAGCATTTTCATGACGACTGTCACTGTTGCGCCAATGCTGCAGCCGCGCGTGATCATCATCCGTGGCATCGCCCGATTCGAGCAGCGCCAGCCATTGCGCGGCGGCGCGTGCCACTTCGCGCACTTCTGCGTTGGGCGCTACGCGCATGCTAGATCCAACATCAAGCAATGCTCGTAAGCTTGCGCCATATAACGTTTTATTGTGCGTTCGGAGACCTGCAGGCGCTCGGCGATTTCGCGATAACCGAGGCCTTCGAGCTGACTCAGGAGAAAGGCCCGACGCACCGCTCGCGGCAAACCATCGAGCAGCTCATCCAGCGCTTGCAGGGTTTCCAGCAGCAGCCAGCGCTGCTCGGGCGACGGCACGCATTCTTCGGGCAATTGCGCGAGGGCTTCGAGATAGGCCTTTTCCAGACTGCGGCGGGTGTAGAAATTGCTCAGCAGGCGTTTGCCCACGGTCAGCAGATAAGCGCGCGGCTCACGCATGTCGGCAATCGGCTGAGCGCTGCACAGCACGCGCAGGAAGGTGTCCTGGCTCAGATCCGCCGCATCCCACGCGTTGCCCATGCGCCGCCGCAGCCAGGTTTCCAGCCAGCCTCGGTGATCGCGATAGAGTTCGTGCAGGTGCTGCGGCGATGGCGTCGCTGCTTCAGTCATCTCAAGAGTCCTGCGCGAAGTCAGTTTCAAATGAGAGTGATTCTATTTAACTTCAGCGCCGAGACAAAGCCTTTTTAACCGGCAAGGCTTTCATGAGCGCTTCAAGGTCTCGCTCGGCAACTCCTTGAACAACGCCCGGTAACTGCTGGAAAACCTTCCCAAATGCCAGAACGACCACTGCATCGCCACCTCGGCAACCGTAGTTTCCGTCGGCCGGCGCTTGAGCAATTCACGGTGTGCGCTGTTCAACCGGCGCAGGCGCAGCCAGTGACTCGGGGTCATCCCGGTGTAAGCCTTGAACGCCTGCTGCAATTGCCGCAACGGCACCCCGGCCACTTGCGAAAGCTCCAGCAGATTGACCGTGTCTTCCGGCGAATCGGCCGCCCACTCTCCAACCCGTTTCATGATCATCCGTTCTTCGCTACGTTTCTGTAACCCGCCGCGATCAAGGCTGGCATGAGCGTTGTCGAGAATGAACAAACAGTCTTCGAGCAGTTGCTTTGTCAGCGCATCTTTATCAAGCAGATCAACAGCTTGCGACACCTTCGTGAGAGTCGAGCTTAACCAGCGACTGAACAAAGCGTTCTGCCCGCAATTGAGTTGGGTCATGAACAAGCCTTCGAGTTTCGCCACATTCAGACCGTGCTGACGGACAAACTCCGGACCGAACACCACGGCGATTTCCTGGTAGTTCTCCGGGGTGATCCAGATATTGCGGCTCTCTTCATTGAGCAAATAAAGCGCGTTGTCGCTGCGATCAAAACAGAACGCCAGAGCACCCGATGGCGCGCTGAAATTCTGCTCGACGCGGGTGTTCATCTGCTCTTCATAGACCTCGACACCCTGCAGATCCAGATAGCGGATCTGCCCGGCGAAGTGCCCCGGCGACATCTGTTGGTAATGCTGGACCCAGCCCGGTGTGGCGCGGACTTGTTCGGCGACATCGGCGGTGTTGAACGCTTGGACTTGTAGCGGATTGCACGTCGTCATGGGGTGACCTTGCGCACTCTTTTGGTGCGCTTTGGTGCTGCTTAAAGTGGATAGATGGAACTGCAAGGCTCGCCCAAGATAGTCGTCAACGCGCCACAGGGGAAGGGGCGGAAGATGAAACCCGCCCTCCCCGGCGTCTATAAAACCAATAACGAGGTCTTTATGAATGCCCCTTTCGATCAGCTGTTCACGTGGCTGAAAGATCACAAGATTACCGAAGTCGAATGTGTGGTCAGCGACCTGACCGGCATTGCCCGCGGCAAGATCGCGCCGACCAACAAGTTCCTGCATGAGCGAGGCATGCGCCTGCCGGAAAGTGTGCTGCTGCAAACGGTAACCGGGGATTTTGTCGACGACGACATCTACTACGACCTGCTCGATCCTGCCGATATCGACATGGTCTGCAAGCCCGTGGCTGACGCGGTCTACGTGATTCCATGGGCGATCGAGCCGACCGCCATCGTCATCCACGACACCTTCGACAAGTTCGGCAACCCGATCGAACTATCGCCGCGCAACGTGCTGAAGAAAGTCTTGCAGCTGTACACCGACAAAGGCTGGAAGCCGATTGTGGCGCCGGAAATGGAGTTCTACCTGACTCAGCGCTGCGAAGACCCGGACTTGCCGCTCAAGGCACCACTGGGCCGCTCGGGCCGTGCTGAAAGCGGTCGGCAGTCGTTCTCCATCGATGCTGCCAACGAATTCGATCCGTTGTTTGAAGACGTCTACGACTGGTGCGAACTGCAAGGCCTGGACCTCGACACGCTGATCCACGAAGACGGCCCGGCGCAGATGGAAATCAACTTCCGCCACGGTGATGCGCTGGATCTGGCTGACCAGATCACCGTGTTCAAACGCACCATGCGTGAGGCAGCGCTCAAGCACAACGTCGCCGCGACCTTCATGGCCAAGCCGATCGGCGATGAGCCGGGCAGCGCCATGCACATTCACCAGAGCGTGGTCGAAATCGCCACCGGCAAGCCGATCTTCGCCAATGAAGACGGGCAGATGAGCGAGCTGTTCCTGCATTACATCGGCGGTTTGCAGAAGTACATCCCGAAAGTGCTGCCGATGTTCGCGCCGAACGTCAACTCGTTCCGCCGCTTCCTGCCGGACACCTCGGCGCCGGTCAACGTCGAATGGGGCGAAGAAAACCGCACCGTCGGCCTGCGCGTGCCGACTTCCAGCCCTGAAGCCATGCGCGTGGAAAACCGCCTGCCGGGCGCTGACGCCAACCCGTACCTGGCGATTGCCGCGAGTCTGCTCTGCGGTTACATCGGCATGGTCGAAGCCATCGCGCCGAGCGCTGCGGTCCAGGGCCGCGCTTACGAGCGCCGCAACCTGCGCCTGCCGATCACCATCGAAGAAGCGCTGACGCAGATGGAAGAATGCGAAACCGTCGCGCAATACCTCGGCGACAATTTCGTCCGTGGCTATGTCGCGGTGAAGCGTGCCGAGCATGAAAACTTCAAGCGCGTGATCAGCTCGTGGGAGCGTGAGTTCCTGATGCTGAGCGTTTAAGACCTTCGTTGTCTGTACCACCGCTATCGCGAGCAGGCTCACTCCTACAGGGGGAATGCATTCCAAAATGTAGGAGTGAGCCTGCTCGCGATGGCGGCAGCTCAAACAGCAAAGAACCACCTGAAAAATCCAAAAAATTAGAGGTGTAGATATGCGTCTGTTGAAAACCATGGTTCCCGCCGCTCTGGCCCTGATGTGCAGCATCGGAGCCCAAGCCCAGCCACAAGTCAGCGTCTACAACTGGACCGACTACATCGGCGAAACCACCCTCGCCGACTTCCAGAGCCAAAGCGGGATCAAGGTGATCTACGACGTTTTCGATTCCAACGAAACCCTCGAAGGCAAACTGCTCGCCGGTCGCACCGGGTATGACGTGGTGGTGCCGTCCAACCACTTCCTCGCCCGTCAGGTGAAGGCCGGCGCGTTCCTCAAACTTGATCGCTCGCAGTTGCCGAACTTCAAGAACCTCGACCCGAAACTGCTCGAACTGCTGGAGAAAAACGACCCGGGCAACGAGCACTCGGTGCCGTACCTGTGGGGCACTAACGGCATCGGTTACAACGTCGACAAGGTCAAGCAGGTGCTGGGCATCGATCACATTGATTCGTGGGCCGTGCTGTTCGAGCCTGAGAACCTGAAAAAACTCAGCCAGTGCGGCGTGTCGATGATGGACTCCGCTGACGAGGTGTTCCCTGCCGTGCTCAACTACATGGGCATGGACCCGCGCAGCGAAAATCCGGAAGACTTCAAAAAGGCCGAAGCCAAACTGCTGAGCATTCGTCCTTACATTACCTATTTCCATTCTTCGAAATACGTGTCCGACCTGGCCAACGGTGATATTTGCGTAGCCTTCGGTTATTCCGGCGACGTGTTCCAGGCCGCCAACCGCGCCAAGGAAGCCAAGAACGGCGTGAACATCGCTTACGCCATTCCGAAAGAAGGCGCCAACCTCTGGTTCGACCTGCTGGCCATCCCGGCCGACGCCAGCAACACCAAAGAAGCCCATGCCTTCATTAATTACCTGCTCGATCCGCAAGTGATCGCCAAGGTCAGCGCTTCGGTCGGTTACGCCAACCCGAACCCGGCCGCCAAGCAATACATGGATCCGGAGCTGGTCAACAATCCAGAGGTTTACCCACCTCAAGCAGTCCTCGACAAACTCTATATTTCTACCACCCCGCCCCAAGCGATCATGCGTCTGATGACCCGTTCCTGGAGCAAAGTGAAGTCGAACAAATGAATCAGTACACCCAGGAACACGCCCGCTCCTATTACGCCGCTTCGGCGCGGGCGACCACATCTTATCCAGTACTGGACGGTGACCTGACGGCCGATGTCTGCGTGATCGGCGCCGGGTTCACCGGCGTCAACACCGCCATCGAGCTGGCTCAGCGTGGATTGTCAGTGGTGTTGATCGAAGCCCGGCGCATCGGTTGGGGCGCCAGCGGGCGCAATGGCGGCCAGTTGATTCGCGGGATCGGTCATGACGTCACCGGGTTCGCCAAGTATGTCGGTCAGGAAGGCGTGCGTTATTTGCAGCGTGCCGGTATCGATTCGGTGGAACTGGTGCGTCAGCGCATCGGCGACAACGGCGACAACGGCATCGAGTGTGATCTGCGCTGGGGCTTCTGCGATCTGGCCAACACCCCGGCGCAATTCGACGCCTTCAAGGATGAATTGGTCGATCTCGCCGAACTCGGCTATGCCCACGAAACCCGCCTGATCGGCCCGGAGCAGATCCGCCAGCAAGTGGTCAACTCCGACATTTATGCCGGTGGGCTGGTGGACATGGGTTCCGGCCACTTGCACCCGCTGGATCTGGTGCAAGGCGAAGCGCGACTTGCAGCATCGTTGGGCGTAAGGATTTTCGAGCAGAGTGAAGTGCTGGAAATCATCCATGGCCCGACCGTGCAGGTGCGTTGCGCAACCGGCACCGTGCGCGCTGGCAGTCTGGTGCTCGGCTGCAATGCGCATCTGGACGACCTCGAACAACAACTCAGTGGAAAGGTGCTGCCGGCCGGCAGCTACATCATCGCCACCGAACCGTTGTCTGAGGCGCGCGCCGCGCAACTGATCCCGCACAATCTGGCGGTGTGCGACCAGAAAGTCGGCCTCGATTACTACCGGCTCTCGGCGGACCGGCGCTTGTTGTTCGGCGGTGCCTGCCACTATTCCGGCCGCGATCCGGCGGACATCGCCGCTTATATGAGACCGAAGATGCTCAAAGTCTTCCCGCAACTGGCGGACGTGCGCATCGATTACCAGTGGGGCGGCAAGATCGGCATCACCGCCAACCGCTTCCCGCAGGTCGGCCGGCTCAAGCAGCACCCGAACGTGTTCTACGCGCAGGGCTATTCCGGTCACGGCCTGAACGTCACGCACTGGTGCGCGAAACTGCTCGGCGAGGCAATTCATGCCGGTCACAGTCAGGGCATGGACGTGTTCAGCGGCGTGCCGCACATGACCTTCCCCGGCGGCCCGGCCCTGCGCTCGCCACTGCTGGCACTGGGCATGTTCTGGTATCGCCTGCGGGAAATGCTCGGCTGACAGCACAAGCAGCGCTGTCGCGATCTGATCGTTCCCGGCTTTGATCGTTCCCACGCTCTGCGTGGGAATGCCTCAAGGGACGCTCTGCGTCCAGTGACGCGGAGCGTCACGGGCTGCATTCCCACGCAGAGCGTGGGAACGATCATCAAGCACAGGTGAGCTATACACATTTGCTCTATCGCCAAGCACTTCTATATTGATGAGGTGCTTTTGCGTTCCTGACGCTCAGTGCCCAATCAATCGAGGAGGACATGGATGAAGTCGTCAGCCACCGACGAGCCGCGAGCACCAGGCCAAGCCCCAGTCAAAACCCGCCGTTTCGGCATTTCGCTCGTCTGGATCGTGCCGATCGTGGCGGTGCTCGTGGGCATCTCGCTGGTGGTGCACAACGTGATGCAGGAAGGGCCGACGATCATCGTCAACTTCAAGACCGGCAGCGGCCTGACGGCGAACAAGACCGAGGTCAAATACCGCAACGTGGTCATCGGTCAGGTCACGGACGTCGAGTTGAGTGGCGACCAGAAAAGCGTCGACGCCACCATCAAACTGTCCAAACAGGCGGAAACCTTCACGCGCGAAGATTCACAGTTCTGGGTGGTGCGCCCGCGCATTGGCGCCGGCGGCGTCTCGGGCATCGACACCCTGCTTTCCGGTGACTACATCGGCGCCGACGTCGGCCAGTCCGATAGCCGCGCAAAGAACTTCAAGGGTCTGGAAAATCCTCCGCCGATCACCTATGGCGAACCCGGCAAGCGCTTCATGCTGCATGCGCCGGATCTCGGTTCACTGGACATCGGTTCACCGGTTTATTACCGCAAGATTCCGGTCGGCCAGGTCGTCACTTACGCCCTTAACCCGGAAGGCAAAGGGGTCGATATCGAGGTGTTCATTCACGCGCCGAACGACGCGTTCGTCACCGAAAACACCCGTTTCTGGAATGCCAGCGGCATCGACATCAATGTCGGTGCCAACGGCTTTGCCGTGAAGACCGAATCGCTGTCAACCATGCTGGTGGGCGGCATTGCGTTCCGTGCTCCGGATTACAGTCCCAACGATGTGGCCGCCGCCGACGACAAGGATTTCGAACTGTTCGCCGACCAGCAGAGCGCCCTCGCCCCGCCGAACGGCAAGGCGCAATACATGGTGCTGCGTTTCGAGCAGTCACTGCGCGGACTCAAGGTCGATGCGCCGGTCGAGTTCCTCGGTATGGAAATCGGCCGGGTCGTGGGCATCAACCTGGATTTCGATGCGAAAAAACGCACCTTCCCGCTGAACGTCGGCATCGTCATTTACCCGCAGCGTCTCGGTCAGGCCTACAAAAAGATGCTCACCGAATTCAAGCACGACCCCAACGACGAAGCGGCCGGCATCCGCCTGCTGGGCACCTTCGTCGATAATGGCCTGCGTGCTCAGGCGCGCAGTGGCAACCTGCTGACCGGCCAGTTGTACGTGGCACTGGACTTCTTCCCGAAAGCGGAGAAAGTCGCGTTCGACCCGAGCGCTCGCCCGGTCGTTCTACCGACCGTTCCGGGAAGCCTCGAACAGCTGCAGGAGAAACTCGAAGCCGTGGTCGACAAGCTCAACAAGCTGCCGGTCGATCGCATCGCCAACAACCTCGACAGCAATCTGATCGAGCTGCGCAAAGGCCTGACCCAGTTCAACGCCAAGACCCTGCCGGGCGTGCAGAGCACCCTCGCCGACGTCAGCAAGACCTTGCAGTCCGCCAGCTCGACCCTGGCCGAAGATTCGCCGCAACGCGAGAAACTCACCGAGACCCTCGACGAACTCGGACGCATGTCGCGTTCGCTGCGTGAGCTGTCGGATTACTTGGGCCGGCATCCGGAATCGCTGATTCGTGGTCGCCCCGATAACGCCGCGCCTATAGACCTGAAAGGCCCGCCACGCAACTGAGCACAGGAGCTGAACCATGGCTGTACCGCTGAAAATCACCGTGCTCGCTGCGTTCATGCTGCTTGGCGCCTGCCGCAGCGACCCGATCAGCTTCCACACCCTGACGCCGGTACAGATCGCCAACACCCGGACCGGCGCGCAGATTCCGATTGAAGCGCTGAGCGTGCCGCCGCAGGTCGACCGTGCGCAAATCGTTATCCGCCAGGGCAACAGCGGCCTGGCGATTCTGGAAACCGATTGGTGGGGGGCGACACTGGCGGATGAGTTGCGCGGTGCGTTGGCCGATCAATTGAGCAATACCAGTGGGCAAGGCAATGTTTCGGTGCGCATCGAAGTGCAACGCTTCGACTCGATCCCCGGTCAGTACGGCCTGATCGACGCCAAATGGCGCTTGCGTCCTGTCGGCGCCACTGACAATGGCTCGCTGACCTGCCGTTCGACCCTGCAAACACCGTCCGGCCCGACCATCGATGATCTGGTGGGCGCCCAGCAGCACAACGTCAAACGGCTGGCCGATCAGATCAGTCGGGCGGCAACCGGCAACGCGCGCACCTGCCCTTCCCCGTCCTGACAGGCCTACAGATCGAAGCGATCCACCGCACGCCGCCGCTCGTTGTCATCACGCACATCGTAGTTGGCGGTGGTCTGGATGTTGCTGTGGTGCGCGAGCTTCTGCGCGATCGACAGATCATGTTCCTCGATGACCCGCGTAATAAACGAGCGGCGGAAGTCGTGAGGCATGATCTTCACCCCGACCTGGGTGCCACGCTGGCGGGCGATGTAATAGATCGCGTGTTTGGTGATGCGCTCGCGGGTGATGTGGCTGCCGCGACGGATACGATTGAACAGAAAGGCATCGTCGCTCTCGCCTTCCTTGAGTTGCGAGCGGCGCAACTCCAGCCACGCATCGAGTTTGGCGAATGCCCAGGCCGGCGCGTACTTGATCAGTTGTTTGTTGCCCTTACCGGTGACGGTCAGGCTGCGCTCAGTGAAGTCGACCTGATTCAAATCCAGGTCCACCGACTCCGATTTACGCATGCCGGTGCCGTACAACAGCGCAATCACTGCCGCGTCGCGCAGGCCTTGTGGGCGTGGATCGGCGGAGCAAACTTCCATCAGTTCGTGAATCAAGGTGCGCTTCAAGTTGCGGCCCTGAGATAACCGCGTGCCGGCAATGCCTTTGACCGAACGCATCTTTAAAAGATGATCCTGACTGATCAGACTCATGCGCCAGGCTTCATTCATCACCCCGCGCACGGCATTCACATACAGCGACGAGGTATTCGGCGCATAACCGTCGGCGCGCAACGCGGCGACCAGCGCCACGACGTCTTCCGGTTGCAGCCCGTGCCAGGGGATTTCTTCGATATCCACGTCTTCGAAACCCAGGCGGTCCGCAGCATCCTGCAAGACATAGCGCATGGTCAGTTGGCTGGAAGGCGCCAGTCGCGCCAGATAAAGCGTCAGCGGATTAGTGTTGGACGGGGTGGATTCAGTACTCGACAAGTCAATCAAACGAAACGGCCTTGAATAGAAAACAGTTCAACAAAACAACTTAAAAGTGCAAACAAACTTATATAAAGAGCGACTCTTCCGTAAGACTTTTCGACTAAAACAGCCGATGAACGGAAGAAGTCTGAACGGTGGCTGTATGGCTTACAGATAGACGAATCGCCGACCGTTTTTTCATGTTCCTTTGACAAAAACGCGCATAACCTTAGTTACAACAGGTTGCCCCGAAAGGCCTGCAACCCTGCCGGCCGCGGACTGGAAAGTCAATCAGGTATTCCCCGACCGGTAACTCAACCCTTTGAAATTCCGTGTTTTTCAGACAATCGGCTGAAGGATGGCTGTCGCCCCGAGGTTCTTATGAGTCAAGCGTTTCTGCCGTTTTCCCGGCCGAGTATCGGCGAAGAAGAAATAGCCGCCGTCGAACAAGTATTACGTTCGGGCTGGATTACTACCGGCCCTAAAAACCAGGCACTGGAAGAACAGTTCGCACACTATGTCGGTTGCAAACACGCCGTGGCACTTTCCTCGGCCACCGGTGGCATGCACATCACCTTGTTGGCTTTGGGCATCGGCCCGGGCGACGAAGTCATCACCCCGTCGCAGACCTGGGTGTCGACGGCCAACATGATCTCGCTGCTCGGCGCCACACCGGTATTCGTCGACGTTGACCGCGACACCCTGATGACCGACGCCGCGCGCATCGAAGCGGCAATCACCCCACGCACCAAAGCAATCATCCCGGTGCATTACGCCGGCGCCGCGTTTGATCTCGATCCGCTGTACGCGTTGGCCGACAAACACGGCATCGCCGTCATCGAAGACGCCGCCCACGCAGCCGGTACCCGTTACAAGGGCCGCCACGTCGGCTCGCAGGGCACAGCGATTTTTTCCTTCCACGCGATCAAGAACATGACCTGTGCCGAAGGCGCGATGTTCGTCACCGACGACGAAGCCTTGGCCAGCCGCGTGCGCATGCTCAAATTCCACGGTCTGGGCGTTGATGCCTACGATCGCCTGACCGGTGGCCGCAAGCCGCAGGCCCAGGTGATGGAACCGGGATTCAAATACAACCTCGCCGACATCAACGCCGCGATTGCGTTGGTGCAGCTTGAGCGTCTGGACGCGATCAACGCCCGTCGCTCTGAATTGGCCGCCGCCTACCGGCAAAAACTCGAAGGCCTGCCGGTGCAACCGCTGGCCCTGCCCGCCTACGCGCAGACCCACGCCTGGCACCTGTTCATCCTGCGCATCGACAGCGAGCGCTGCGGCATGGACCGCGAAGCCTTTATGAAAGGTTTGCAGGACCAAGGCATCGGCACCGGTATCCATTTCATCGCCACCCACCTGCACACCTGGTATCGCCAGCGTGACCCCGACCTCTACCTGCCCGACACCGAATGGAACTCGGCGCGGCTGTGTTCGATTCCGCTGTTCCCCGACATGAGCGATCAGGACCTTGATCGCGTGGTCGGCGCCATCGCCACCCTTATGGACAAACGCCCGTGAAAACCTATCCGATCCGCTGTGTGTCGATCGTCATCCCGGTCTACAACGAACAGGACAGCCTGCCGGAACTGCTGCGCCGTACCGAAGCTGCCTGCCGGATGCTGCGTCACGACTATGAAATCGTCCTCGTTGACGACGGCAGCCGTGACGATTCCGCCCACCTTCTGGAAGAAGCCGCGAGCCGTGAAGACAGCCCGTTCGTGGCGGTCATCCTCAACCGCAACTACGGCCAGCACGCAGCAATCATGGCCGGTTTCGAACAATGCAAAGGCGATGTGGTGATCACCCTCGACGCCGACCTGCAGAACCCGCCGGAAGAAATCCCCCGGCTGGTCGCCGAAGCGGAAAAGGGTTACGACGTCGTCGGCACCGTGCGCGGCAACCGCCAGGATTCGGCCCTGCGCCGCTATCCGTCGAAGCTGATCAACCTCGCCGTGCAGCGTTCCACCGGCGTCGCCATGAGCGACTACGGCTGCATGCTCCGCGCCTACCGCCGAACGATCATCGACGCGATGCTCGCCTGCCGTGAACGCAGCACCTTCATTCCGATTCTGGCCAACAGCTTCGCCCGTCACACCACCGAGATTGTCGTCGCCCACGCCGAGCGCGAACACGGCGATTCGAAGTACAGCCCGATGCGTTTGATCAATCTGATGTTCGACCTGATCACCTGCATGACCACCACGCCTCTGCGCTTGCTGAGCATTGTCGGCTTCGCCATGGCCGGCCTCGGCGTGCTGTTTGCCGCCGCACTGATCGTGTTGCGCCTGGTGTTCGGTGCCGGCTGGGCCGGTGACGGCATGTTCGTGCTGTTCGCGGTGTTGTTCGTGTTCACCGGTGGCCAGTTCATCGGCATGGGCCTGCTCGGCGAATACCTGGGGCGCATGTACAGCGACGTGCGCGCCCGCCCGCGTTTCTTCGTGGAAAAAGTCTTGCGCGGCCAACCCGCCATGCCGCCGCGCGCCATCACCGTCGACGGTCTCTCCTCCTCCAATGATCAGGTTCTCTCATGAGCGCAAAAACGGTTGTCTTCGCTTATCACGATATCGGCTGCGCCGGCATTCAAGCCCTGCTGGACAGCGGCTATGACATCGCGGCGGTGTTCACTCACGCCGATGACCCGAAAGAGAACGCCTTCTACGCCTCGGTCGCGCAATTGTGCGCCCGTAAAGGCATTCCGGTGCACGCCCCGGAAGACGTCAACCACCCGCTGTGGATCGAGCGGATCGCCAAACTCAATCCGGACTACGTGTTCTCCTTCTACTACCGCCACCTGCTGAGCGAATCGTTGCTGGCCACCGCAAAAAAAGGCGCGTTCAACCTGCACGGTTCTCTGTTGCCGAGCTACCGTGGCCGCGCCCCGGCCAACTGGGTGCTGGTTAACGGTGAAACCGAAACCGGCGTCACCCTGCACCGCATGGTCAAACGTGCCGATGCCGGCGCCATTGTTGCCCAGCAGCGCGTGGCCATCGAGCGCAGCGACACCGCGTTGAGCCTGCACGGCAAGCTGCGCATCGCCGCGACGGATCTGCTGCGCGACACTTTGCCAGCCATGCTGCAAGGCAAGATCAGCGAAACCGCGCAGGACGAATCGAAGGCCACAGTATTCGGTCGTCGCACGGCGGCGGACGGCAAACTGCTCTGGGCCAAACCCGCCGAGCAATTGTTCAACCTGGTGCGTGCGGTGACTCAACCGTATCCGGGCGCTTTCTGCGCCGTGGGCGAGCACAAACTCATCGTCTGGAGCGCCGAAGTCGTCAAAGGCAACGACGGTCAGGCGCCGGGCCGGGTGATCAGTGTCGATCCACTGCGCATTGCCTGCGGTGAAGATTCGCTGGTGATCCTCTCCGGCCAGCGCAATGACAGCGGCCTGTTCCTCAGCGGCCCGCAACTGGCCAGTGAACTCGGTCTGGTCGACGGCTCGCTGCTGCGCGGTGCCGAGTCCGGCCGTGGGCCACGCCGCACGCGGGTGCTGATCCTCGGTGTCAACGGTTTTATCGGCAATCACTTGTCCGAACGCCTGCTGCGTGATGACCGCTATGAAGTCTATGGCCTGGACATCGGTTCCGACGCCATCGACCGTCTGCGCAGCCATCCGCACTTCCACTATGTCGAAGGCGACATCAGCATTCACTCCGAGTGGATCGAGTACCACATCAAGAAGTGCGACGTGGTCCTGCCGCTGGTGGCCATCGCCACACCGATCGAATACACCCGCAACCCGCTGCGCGTGTTCGAACTCGACTTCGAAGAAAACCTGAAACTGGTGCGCTACTGCGTCAAGTACAACAAGCGCGTGATCTTCCCGTCGACCTCGGAAGTCTATGGCATGTGCCAGGACAAGCACTTCGACGAAGACACTTCGAACCTGGTGGTCGGCCCGATCAACAAGCAGCGCTGGATCTACTCGGTGTCCAAACAACTGCTGGATCGGGTGATCTGGGCCTATGGCGCCAAGGGTCTGAATTTCACCCTGTTCCGTCCGTTCAACTGGATGGGCCCGCGCCTTGATCGCCTGGATTCGGCGCGCATCGGCAGCTCCCGCGCCATCACTCAGTTGATTCTTAATCTGGTCGAAGGCACGCCGATTCGCCTGTTCGACGGCGGCGAGCAAAAACGCTGCTTCACCGACATCGCCGACGGCGTCGAAGCCTTGGCGCGGATCATCGATAACGATGGCGACGTCTGCAACGGTCAGATCATCAACATCGGCAACCCGGACAACGAGGCCAGTATTCGTCAGTTGGGCGAAGAGTTGCTGCGTCAGTTCGAAGCGCATCCGCTGCGCAACAACTTCCCGCCATTCGCCGGTTTCCGCGACGTGGAAAGCAAAGCGTTCTACGGCGCCGGTTACCAGGACGTCGAGCACCGCAAGCCAAGCATCGCCAACGCCAAACGTCTGCTCGACTGGACGCCGACCGTGGAAATGCGCGAGACCATTGGCAATACGCTGGATTTCTTCTTGCGTGAAGCCATGCTCGAAATCGCGGACAAGCGTTGATGCAGGCCGGTCTACGCATCGACGTCGACACCTTTCGCGGCACCCGTGAAGGGGTGCCGCGTTTGCTGGAAATGCTCGACGAGGCGCAGATCAAGGCGACGTTTTTCTTCAGTGTCGGCCCCGACAACATGGGCCGGCATCTGTGGCGCCTGATCCGCCCGCAGTTCCTCTGGAAGATGCTCCGCTCCAATGCGGCCGGCCTGTACGGCTGGGACATTTTGCTGGCCGGTACGGCGTGGCCGGGCAAACCGATTGGCCGCGAACTCGGGCACCTGATGCGTCAGGCCCGGGATGCCGGTCATGAAGTGGGTTTGCATGCCTGGGATCACCACGGCTGGCAGGCCAATGCCGGGCGCTGGAGCAATGCGCAACTGATCGAGCAGATCCGTCAGGGCGTCGACACTTTGAGCGACATTCTCGGCGAGAAAGTCGAGTGCTCGGCCGCCGCCGGCTGGCGTGCCGACGAGCGCGTGATCGAGGCCAAGCAAGCCTTCGACTTTCGCTACAACAGCGATTGCCGAGGCAATCGCCTGTTTCGTCCGCTGCTGGCCGACGGCACGCCGGGCACGCCACAGATTCCAGTGGATCTGCCAACTTTCGACGAAGTCGTCGGCCCCATCGTTGCCGCGCGGGATTACAACGCGTTCCTCCTCGATCACTTTCGCCCGCAACAGCTCAACGTCTACACCATTCATGCCGAGGTAGAAGGGATTCTGATGGCCGAGGATTTTCGTCAATTACTGGCCGCTGCACGTCAGCGCAACATCGATTTCAAACCGCTGGGCGATTTGCTGCCCGAGTTTTTCAACACCTTGCCCGTGGGTCGCGTGCAACGCGGCGCCCTCGACGGCCGTGAAGGCTGGCTGGGAGTGCAAGGCGCATGACTAGACGCTGGACGCTGCCACTGTTGTTGCTGGGCATTTGTCTGCTGGCCTATCTGCTGCCGCTGGGCACGCACGGCTTGTGGATTCCCGACGAAACCCGTTACGCGCAGATCAGTCAGGACATGCTGCTCAGTGGCAACCGGGTGTCGCCGCACTTCATGAGCCTGCGTTATTTCGAGAAGCCGATTGCCGGTTACTGGATGATCGCACTGGGTCAGCAATTGTTCGGGCAAAACCTGTTCGGCGTGCGCTTCGCTTCAGCGCTGAGCACCGGCCTGAGCGTGCTGCTGTGCTATCTGGTCGCCCGACGTTTATGGAACGAGCCGCGCAAAAGCTTCGTCTGCGCCCTGCTCTACATGAGTTTCACGATTGTTGCCGGTCAGGCTGGGTACGCCAACCTCGATCCGCAATTCACCTTCTGGGTCAACCTCAGCCTGGTGGCGCTGTGGTTTGCCGTCGACAGTCAAACCGGCGGCAAGCGCATGGCGGCCTGGGCGGTATTGGGGTTGGCGTGTGGCATGGGCTTCATGACCAAGGGATTCCTCGCCTGGCTGCTGCCGGTGTTGATCGCCCTGCCGTGGATGCTCTGGCAAAAACGCTGGCGTGAACTGCTGATGTTCGGCCCGGTGGCGATTGCCGTGGCGATCCTGATCAGCCTGCCGTGGGTGCTCTCGGTGCATGCGCAGGAGCCGGACTACTGGCGATTCTTCTTCTGGCACGAACACATCCGCCGCTTTGCCGGGGACGATGCGCAGCATGATGCGCCGTGGTGGTTTTATCTGCCGCTGCTGGTGGCGTTCAGTCTGCCGTGGGCGGGATTGCTGCCGACGGCGTTCAAGCAAGCCTGGCAAAGCCGCGCTCAGCCCAAAGTCGTATTCCTGCTGCTGTGGCTGCTGATGCCGCTGCTGTTTTTCAGCCTGAGCAACGGCAAGCTGCCGACCTACATCCTGCCGTGCCTGCTGCCGATGGCGTTGCTGCTCGGTCATGCGCTGGCCGATCGTTTGCGTCTGGAGCAAGGTCGGGCGCTGAGCATCAATGGTCTGCTCAATCTGTTGCTGGGCGTCGCCACGCTGATTGCGCTGGTGTACCTGCAACTGAGCAAACCGGTCTACGACCACGAACTGCACAGCATGGTGCTGGTGTTTATCGCGCTGATCGGCTGGATCATCGCCAACCTGCTGCAAGCCTTTCTGCCGCTGCAATGCTGGGCAGCACCGGCGCTCGGCAGCCTGCTGCTGATCGCGGTGCTCCCGGCGGCACTGCCCAAATCGGTGGTCGCCAACAAGATGCCCGATCAATTCATCAAGCATCACGTCACTGAACTGGCGCAGACCGCCCATCTACTGAGCAACGACCTCGGCGCTGCTTCAGCGCTGGCCTGGCGCCTGAAAACCCCGCAAGTCGCGTTGTACAACACGATAGGCGAATTGAAATATGGCCTTGCCTATCCTGACGGCATTCAACAGCGGGTCGATCCCGATCACGTGCAACAGTGGATGCGCGAGGCACGCCGCAGCGGTGCGGTCGGCGTGGTGATGCGCGTCAAGGGGCAGGACGAACTGGACGAAATCGACAGATTGCCAAAGGACGGCGTCCGTTATGAGCAGGGCAACCTGGTGATCATGATCCTGCCCAAGGAGGCGTCATGAGCCTGTTGCTGTTGTTGGCTGCGTGCCTGCTGACCTGCCTGGGCCAAGTGGCGCAGAAATACGCCGTGGAGAGCTGGCGCGGGGGCGATTCTTCGCTGATTGGCAAACTGCGCTCGCCGTGGTTATGGCTGGCCCTGTTCGCCCTCGGTTCCGGTCTGTTGGTCTGGCTGTTGGTGTTGCAGCGGCTGGAAGTCGGCATCGCCTATCCGATGCTCAGCCTCAACTTCGTGCTGATCACCCTGATCGCGCGCTTCGTCTTCCGTGAGCCGATCGACCGCCAGCATTGGCTCGGCGTCGCGTTGGTAATCGGTGGTGTGGTTTTGCTGGGGCAGCAGTCATGAACCCGCGTCGCGGCGTCATTTTCGCGCTGGGCAGCGTGTTGCTGGTCAGCGCGGCGCAATTGGCGATGCGCTGGAGCATGACGCGCCTGCCCGTGCCGAAACAATGGCTGGCCTTCGACAGCCTCGACCGGTTTGCGCTGGCCGTGGTCGTCGCGGCGATTTTTGCCTACGCGCTGTCGATGCTCTGCTGGCTCGCCGCCCTGCGCGATCTGCCGCTGGGCCGGGCTTATTCGCTGCTGAGCATCAGCTATGCGCTGGTTTATCTGCTGGCGGCCAGTCTGCCGCTGTTCAACGAATCCTTCAGTTTCACTCAATCACTGGGCGTGGCGCTGGTCATGCTCGGGGTCATCACCATCAACACGCGTCCGGCTCGTGCGCCCGAATTCAGGAGTGCTCCATGAAAATCACAGTATTTGGCAGCGGTTACGTCGGTCTGGTGCAAGCGGCTGTGTTGGCCGAAGTCGGCCATGATGTCGTGTGCATGGACGTCGACCAGAAGAAGGTCGAGCTGTTGCGCCAGGGTCACGTGAGCATTTTTGAACCGGGACTGGCCAGCCTGGTGCGCGAAGGGCTGGACTCGAAACGCCTGCAATTCACCACCGATGAAAAGCTCGCCGTGCAGCACGCGCGGGTGGCGTTTATTGCCGTGGGTACGCCGTCGCGTGAGGACGGTTCGGCCGATCTGCGTTACGTGCTTTCGGTCGGTGACGCGATTGCCCGGCATCGTGAGCAGCCATTGATCATCGTGGAGAAATCCACGGTGCCGGTGGGTACTGGCGACACCCTGCGCACGCACATTGAAAAAGCCTTGATCAAGGTCGGCCGCCTGCTGCAGTTCGATATCGTCTCCAACCCGGAATTTCTCAAGGAAGGCTCAGCGGTTGCCGATTGCCGCCGTCCGGACCGTATCGTTATCGGTTGCGAAGGCGATGAAGTGCGCGACGTGATGCGTGATCTGTACTCGCCGTTCAACCGCAACCATGACCGCATCATGTTCATGGACCTGCGCAGCGCCGAGCTGACCAAGTACGCCGCCAACTGCATGCTGGCGACCAAGATCAGCTTCATCAACCAGATCGCCGAACTCGCCGAACACCTCGGTGCCGACATCGAATCGGTGCGCCAGGGCATCGGTGCCGATACGCGCATCGGTTACCACTTCATCTACCCGGGCTGCGGTTATGGCGGCTCGTGCTTCCCGAAAGACATGCGCGCGTTGATCCACAGCGCCGAAGAAGCGCATTGCTCCAGCGACTTGCTGCAAGCGGTCGAGGCGATCAACCAGCGGCAGAAACACAAATTGTTCGAGCGCATCAACGCGTTCTACAAGGGTGATTTGCGCGGCAAGACCTTCGCCCTGTGGGGCCTGGCGTTTAAACCGAATACCGACGACATGCGTGACGCGCCGAGCCGGGTCCTGCTGGAAGAACTCTGGGCCGCCGGTGCCAGTGTGCGCGCCTTCGACCCGGAAGCCATGCAGGAAACCCAGAACCTCTACCCGGACGAATCGAAACTGATGCTGATGGGTACGCCGGAATCGGTACTGCCCGGGGCCGATGCGCTGATCATCTGCACCGAGTGGCAGCAGTTCAAAGCCCCGGATTTCGACTTGATCAAACAGCGCCTCAACACGCCGGTGATCTTCGACGGGCGCAACCTGTACGACGCCGAGCGTCTGGCGCGCAACGGCTTCCAGTACTTCCCGATGGGCCGTGGCGAATCGCGTAAGTTGCCGATCCCGCTGCAGCAGTGGCCGCACGCGTCCGACGTCGCTTGATGACGCCATCACTCTGTACACCGCCCCCCTTGTAGGCGCTGCCGAAGGCTGCGATCTTTTGATCTTGTTTCTTGAAATCCAGATCAACAGATCGCAACCGGCGGCAGCTCCTACATGAACATGATCATTCGCCTCGCAAGGCCCGCTGACGCGGTGGCCCTCCCTGCCATCGAACGCTCGGCTGCCGAGCTGTTCCGTCTTGACCCGCAATTGGCCTGGCTGGCGGATGCCGAGGTGGCGGAGGTTGCGCAACATGTGCGTGCTATCGAGGAGGCGAATATGTGGGTCGCCGAAAGTACCGGACTGGCAGGGTTTCTCCGCGCAGTCGAAATCGACCAGCACCTGCACATTGAAGAGTTGTCTGTCAGTCAGGCCTTTCAGGGCCAGGGCATCGGTCGACGGCTGGTTTCGGCGGCGATTGAACAAGCGCGCGCGTTGCGGTTGAACGCAGTGACATTGACCACGTTTCGCGACCTGCCGTGGAATGCGCCGTTTTATCAGCGCATGGGGTTTGTCGAGTTGACGTCCGCACCTACCGCTGGCTATTTGCACGACGCCGTACAGGCCGAAATCGCACTGGGTTTTCCCGCGAACCGCCGCTGCGCCATGCACCTGCCCCTGATTTGAACGCAACGAAAATCCCCTGTGGGAGCGAGCCTGCTCGCGAAGGCGCAGTGTCAGTCAACATTGATGTATCTGACACAACGCATTCGCGAGCAGGCTCGCTCCCACAGGGGATGGTGTTATGGCAGCTTGACCGTTGGTGATTGCCCGGTAAGGATGGCGTACGCCCGCCAGGCATTCTCAAATAAGGACATTGACCCTTCGTGGCCACCTACTCGCGCCTCATCCGCCGGTTGATGATCAGCTCGCTGACCGTCGTTATCAGCCGCGCCCTGATCAGCCCGCTACTGACGCTGTTCCTCAGCAACAAGCTCGGCCTCAACCCGCAAGACGTCGGTCTGCTGCTGGGCATTGCGGTGTTCAGCGCCACGCTGTTGTCGTTGTACGGGGGTTACATCATCGATCGGCTCGACAAACGCCAGTTGCTGATCCTGACCATGCTCTCCAGCGGTATCGGTCTGATCCTGCTGACCTTCGCGCAGAATCTGTATCTGGTCACCCTGGTGCTGATCATCAGCGAAACGGCATCGGCGCTGTTCCTCATCTGCTCCAAAGCCATCCTCAGTGAAAACCTGCCAGTCGGCCAACGGGTCAAGGCGTTTTCCCTCAACTACACATTGACCAACATCGGCTATGCCGTCGGCCCGATGATCGGCGTGGTGATTGCCGGGGTGCAGCCCTCTGCACCCTTTATCGTGGCCGGTGCGATTGCCATCGGCAGCATCTTTCTGCTGCTCGGCGCCGGCCGGGAAGCCAGCCCGATTGCTCCAGTCGCCGCAGCGCCGAGTTTTCTGAAAACCCTGATCATCCTGAAAAACGACCGCACGATGATCCTGTTTACCCTGGGCTGCCTGCTCAGCACGCTGGTGCACGGACGTTTCACCCTGTACCTGTCGCAATACCTGCTGGTCACCCACACCCAACAACAGACGCTGGACACCATGGCCGCCCTGCTCGCCTGCAACGCAATCACGGTGATCCTGTTGCAGTACCAGATCGGCCGCTTGCTCAGCCGTGAACACCTGCGTCACTGGATAGCCGGCGGCACCGCGTTGTTCATCGTCGGGCTGATCGGCTTCAGTCTCGCCGACAGCCTGATCGGTTGGTGCGTGGCGATGTTCATCTTTACCTTGGGCGAGATGATCATTTACCCGGCCGACTTTCTGTTCGTTGACACATTGGCCCCGGAAGACCTGCGCGGCAGCTATTACGGCGCGCAGAATCTGGCGGCGCTGGGTGGTGCGGCCAGCCCAGTCATGTGCGGATTTCTGCTGATGCACACACCGGCGCCGAGCATGTTCTATGCCTTGAGCGCACTGGCGGCGGTGGGCGGCTATTTGTGTTTCGTCAGTGGCCGTCGCGTCGCTTCAATTCAAAATTAATGCACTAAATGTGCATTAATATGAATTTGTCAGCATCGATTTTGATCGGCACACTGTGCGGGTTCCTCCCCCAATGTTGGAACGCTTCGAGGGCTTTCCGGATATGCCGGACAAGTCCTTTTTTTTGCCTCGAATTTGCTGCAAGGATCGGATTCACATGCTCGCTCGCTGGTTGCCTGCCGCCATCAATACCCGTCCCACCGAATGGAGTCGCGCCGCCATCGGCATGGCCTTGGGCACGTTGTTCAGTGTGTGGCTGTGCGCGCAGGTGTTCGGCCATGAAGTCGCCTATCACTTGATCGGGCCATTGGGCGCATCGGCGGTGTTGCTGTTCGCCGTGTCATCCGGTGCCCTCGCCCAGCCCTGGTCGATTCTCGGCGGCTACTTGTGTGCCGGCGTCGTTGCGTTGCTGGTGGCCCATGTCCTCGGCCGCACGCTCGGCAGCGCTTGTCTGGCGGCGGGCATGGCGCTGATTCTGATGTGCTGGCTGCGTTGCCTGCATCCGCCCGCTGGCGCCTTGGCGCTGACGCTGGTTCTGGCCGATCCTGCAACCATCGCCATGGACTGGAAAGCCATGGAACCGGTGATGCTTGGCGCAGCGTGCATGCTGCTCAGTGCCTTGGCCTACAACAACCTGACCCGCATCCGTTATCCGAAACGTCCGGCGGAACCGGCACCGGTGCTGACACCGGTCGACAGTCAGGCGATCACCGCCGAAGACCTCAAACTCGCTTTGGCCGACATGGAAGCCTTCATCGACATAACCCCTGAAGACCTCGAACAACTGATCCACGCCAGCGAACTGCACGCCAAACGTCGCAGCATTACCCAAACCTTCCGCTGACTCCGTGTAGGAGCTGCCGAAGGCTGCGATCTTTTGATTTTGTTATTTAAGGTCAAGATCAAAAGATCGCAGCCTGCGGCAGCTCCTACATGAGCCCGCGTACATTTTCGACCAAGGTAAAAACGCAAACTCCCCCTGCGAATATCCCGGTTGTACACGGCAAATTTGCACTGTTACGATCCAGTAACGCTCGCGCGCGAGCTTTTCGAATAAAGACAATAAAAGCAGGGAGTTACTGATGACAGCTCAGGCTTCATCCCCGCGGACTCAGTCCATGGACGCCACGCAGAACGAAGTGCTGGCCGAGGTTCGCAACCATATCGGTCACCTGACCCTCAACCGCCCCGCCGGTCTCAACGCCATTACCCTCGACATGGTGCGCTTGCTGCAACAGCAACTCGATGCCTGGGCGACTGACGCCAATGTGCATGCGGTGGTTCTACGCGGTGCCGGTGAAAAAGCCTTCTGCGCCGGTGGCGACATTCGTTCCCTGTACGACAGTTTCAAGAGCGGCGATACGCTGCACGAAGATTTCTTCGTCGAGGAATATGCCCTCGACCTGACGATTCATCACTACCGCAAACCGGTGCTGGCGCTGATGGACGGATTTGTCCTCGGCGGCGGCATGGGCCTGGTGCAAGGCGCCGATCTGCGCGTGGTCACCGAGAAGAGCCGACTGGCGATGCCGGAAGTGGCCATCGGTTATTTCCCCGATGTCGGTGGCAGCTATTTCCTGCCGCGCATTCCCGGTGAGCTGGGGATTTACCTGGGCGTCAGCGGCGTGCAGATCCGTGCCGCCGATGCGCTGTATTGCGGCCTCGCCGATTGGTATCTGGACAGCAGCAAACTGGCGCTGCTCGACGAAAAACTCGATCAGATGGAATGGCAGGACACGCCGCTCAAGGCGCTGCAGAATCTATTGGCCAAACACGCCGTGCAGACCTTGCCTGACGCTCCGCTAGAAACCTTGCGCCCGGCCATTGACCACTTTTTCGCGCTGCCGGATGTGCCGAGCATGGTCGAGCAACTGCGCGCGGTGACCGTCGCCGACAGCCACGAATGGGCGACCACCACGGCAGACTTGCTGGAAACCCGTTCGCCGCTGGCGATGGCAGTGACCCTGGAAATGCTCCGTCGCGGCCGTCACTTGAGTCTGGAACACTGTTTCGCTCTCGAACTGCACCTGGATCGCCAGTGGTTCGCGCGCGGCGACCTGATCGAAGGCGTACGCGCCCTGCTGATCGATAAAGACAAGACACCGCGCTGGAACCCGCCGACCCTCGATGCGCTGAACGCTACGCATGTCGCGAGTTTCTTCCACGGTTTTGATGAGAGCGGGAGCTGAGCCATGCACGATCTCGAACTGACTGAAGAACAAGTGATGATCCGCGACATGGCCCGGGACTTTGCCCGTGGCGAAATCGCACCCCATGCGCAGGCCTGGGAAAAGGCTGGCTGGATTGACGACGCGCTCGTCGCGAAGATGGGCGAATTGGGTTTGCTCGGCATGGTCGTCCCCGAAGAATGGGGCGGCACCTACGTCGATTACGTCGCTTATGCGTTGGCGGTGGAAGAGATTTCCGCCGGTGATGGCGCGACCGGCGCATTCATGAGCATCCACAACTCGGTCGGCTGCGGCCCGGTGCTCAACTACGGCAGCGAAGCACAGAAACAGACCTGGCTGGCGGATCTGGCCAGCGGCAAAACCATCGGCTGCTTCTGCCTGACCGAACCGCAGGCCGGCTCCGAAGCGCATAACCTGCGCACCCGCGCCGAACTGCGTGACGGCCAGTGGGTGATCAACGGCGCCAAGCAATTTGTCAGCAACGGCAAACGGGCGAAGCTGGCGATCGTGTTTGCGGTGACTGATCCGGATCTGGGCAAGAAAGGCATTTCGGCGTTTCTGGTGCCAACCGATACCGCCGGTTTTATCGTTGATCGCACCGAACACAAAATGGGCATCCGCGCCTCCGATACCTGCGCGGTGACGCTGAGTAATTGCAGCATTCCTGAGACCAATCTGCTCGGTGAGCGTGGTAAAGGTCTGGCGATTGCCCTGTCCAACCTTGAAGGCGGACGCATCGGCATCGCGGCGCAGGCTTTGGGTATCGCGCGCGCGGCATTTGAAGCGGCGCTGGTGTATTCGCGCGATCGCATCCAGTTCGGCAAACCGATCAACGAACACCAGAGCATTGCCAATTTGCTGGCCGATATGCACATGCAGATCAACGCGGCGCGGCTGATGATCCTGCATGCGGCGCGTCTGCGTACGGCGGGCAAACCTTGCTTGTCCGAGGCTTCGCAGGCCAAGTTGTTTGCTTCGGAAATGGCCGAGAAAGTATGTTCCTCGGCGATTCAGATTCATGGCGGGTATGGTTATCTGGAGGATTATCCGGTCGAGAAGTATTACCGCGATGCGCGGATTACCCAGATCTATGAAGGCTCGAGCGAGATTCAGCGGATGGTCATTGCGCGGGAGCTGAAGAACTATCAGTTGTAATGGTGTTGGCCCCTTTCCCTCACCCCAGCCCTCTCCCCGAGGGAGAGGGGGCCGACCGAGGTGTCTGGCGTCATACATCGACCTGAAAGATTGAGTCGATTATGGATTTAATAAAGCACCTTCAGGTCGACGTACCTCCCAAGCATCCCCCAATCAGTCCCCTCTCCCTCTGGGAGAGGGTTAGGGTGAGGGGTTTTTGATTTTGATGTATATCAAACCTTAAAAGCTTCGCGAGCAGGCTCGCTCCCACAGAGATCTCCAGCGAACACAGATTGTGTGAACGCCGAGAACCTCATGTGGGAGCGAGCCTGCTCGCGAAGGCGTCAGCTCAGGCACCACATTTATTTGCCTTGGAATGCAGCCTCACGCTTGGCAATAAACGCCGCCATCCCCTCCTTCTGATCCTGCGTCGCAAACGCCGCATGGAACACCCGGCGCTCGAAGCGCACGCCCTCAGTCAGGTTCACTTCAAAGGCACGATTCACACTTTCTTTGACCATCATCGCAATCGGCAGCGACTTGCTGGCGATCACCGCCGCTACCCTCAGCGCTTCGTCGAGCAACTCATCACTCGGCACAATGCGCGCAACGATACCGCAACGCTCAGCCTCCACCGCATCGATCAAGCGCCCGCTCAGGCACATCTCCATGGCTTTCGCTTTGCCGACGGCGCGCGTCAGGCGCTGGGTGCCACCCATACCCGGCAACACCCCGAGGTTGATTTCCGGTTGGCCAAACTTCGCGTTATCACCGGCCAGAATAAAGTCGCACATCAACGCCAACTCACAGCCACCACCGAGGGCGAAACCGTTGACCGCTGCAATGATCGGCTTACGCCGGTTAGCCACGCGATCGCTGTCGCTGAACAGGTCGTCCATGTAGATCTGCGGGTAGGTCAGTTCGGCCATTTCCTTGATGTCGGCACCGGCGGCAAAGGCCTTTTTCGAACCGGTGAGGACGATGCAACCGATGTTCGCATCCGCTTCCAGCGCATCAAGGGCCTGGTTCACTTCGCTGACCAGTTGCGCATTCAGCGCATTCAGCGCCTGCAGGCGGTTGAGGGTGATCAGGCCAACGCGGCCGTGGGTTTCGAGCAGAATGGTTTCGTACGTCATGAATAAAAATTCCTTCTTAAAGATTGCGCGAAATGACCATGCGCTGAATATCGCTGGTGCCTTCGTAGATCTGGCAGACGCGTACGTCGCGGTAGATACGTTCCAGCGGGAAGTCGTTGAGGTAACCGTAACCGCCGAGGGTTTGCAACGCCATCGAACAGACCTTCTCGGCCATCTCCGAGGCGAACAGTTTGGCCATCGACGCCTCGACCAGTGCTGGTTGACCGCTGTCACGCAGGGCGGCGGCGTAATGCACCATTTGCCGGGCGACGGCGATTTGCGTGGCCATGTCGGCCAGGCGGAATGCTACCGCCTGATGCTCGATGATCGGCTTGCCGAAGGTGTCGCGCTCACGGGCATAATCGCGCGCCGCTTCAAATGCGGCGCGGGCCATGCCTACCGATTGCGACGCAATGCCGACGCGGCCACCTTCAAGATTGGCCAGCGCAATCTTGTAGCCCTCGCCCTCTTCACCCAAACGGTTGGCCACCGGCACTTTCACATCTTCAAAGAGAATCTGGCAGGTGTCGGACGCGTGTTGACCGAGCTTGTCTTCGACGCGGGCGACTTTGTAACCCGGTGAATCGGTCGGCACGATAAACGCGCTGATACCGCGTTTGCCGGCACTCGGATCGGTCACCGCAAACACAATCACGATCCCGGCGTTTTGCCCTGAGGTGATGAACTGTTTGCAGCCATTCAGCACGTAGTGATCGCCTTCCAGCCGTGCACGGGTTTTCAGGCTGCTGGCATCGGAACCGGCTTGCGGTTCGGTCAGCGCAAATGCGCCGAGCATGGTGCCGCTGGCCAAGGGTTTGAGGAAGCGTTCGCGCTGATCGTCGTTGCCGAACTTGAGGATCGGCACGCAGCCGACCGAGTTGTGCACGCTCATGATCGTCGAGCAGGCGCCGTCGCCGGCGGCGATTTCTTCCAGGGCCATGGCGTACGCCAGATAACCGGTGTCGCAGCCGCCCCACTGCTCCGGCACGAGCATGCCGAAGAAGCCCAGCCCGGCCATCTGGCCGATGGCTTCCTTGGGGAAACGGTGCTCGCGATCCCACTCGGCAGCGAACGGCTTCAAGCGTTCCTCGGCGAACTGCCGGGCCATGTCGCGGATCTGGGTTTGGTCTTCGTTGGGAATCATGGTGAATCCTTAAATCCGGGTTACCACACAGAACCCCTGTGGGAGCGAGCCTGCTCGCGAAAGCGGTGTGTCAGTAAAGCAAACATTGACTGACATGACGCCTTCGCGAGCAGGCTCGCTCCCACAGGTATTGGCGTTTGCTTCAATACACGCATTCCACGGCCATAGCCGTGGCTTCGCCGCCGCCGATGCAAATCGCCGCGATGCCGCGTTTCTGCTTTCTCTGGCGCAAAGCCGACAGCAACGTCACCAGAATCCGCGCACCCGACGCGCCGATCGGATGACCCAGTGCGCAGGCACCGCCATGCACATTCAGCTTGTCATGGGGGATTTCCAGGTGCGTCATCGCCGCCATGCCAACCACGGCAAACGCCTCGTTGACCTCGAACAGATCGACGTCACCCAACGACCAACCGGTTTTCTTGATCAGCTTCTTGATCGCACCAATCGGCGCCACCGGGAACAGGCCTGGGGTGTCGGCAAACGCGGCATGACCGTGAATCACCGCCAACGGTTTCAGACCGAGTTTCTGCGCTTGCGACTGACGCATCAGCACCAATGCCGCCGCGCCGTCAGAGATCGAACTGGAGTTCGCCGCCGTCACCGTGCCGCCCTCACGGAACGCCGGTTTCAGCGAGGCCACTTTGTCGAGTTTGGCTTTCGGCGGCTGCTCGTCATGGCTGATCAGCACCTGTTCTTTGCCGACGGTCACGGTCAGCGGGACGATTTCGTCCTTGAAGCTGCCGTCCTTGATCGCCTGCTGAGCGCGGGTGGTCGAGGCGATGGCAAAAGCGTCCTGCGCCTCACGGCTGAAGCCATTGGTTTCGGCGCAATCTTCGGCGAAGGTGCCCATCAGGCGCCCTTTGTCGTAAGCGTCTTCAAGGCCATCGAGGAACATCGAGTCGAGCACACGGCCATGGCCCATGCGGTAACCGGCGCGGGCACGATCCAGCAGGTATGGCGAGTTGGACATGCTTTCCATGCCACCGGCGATCACCACATCGGCACTGCCAGCCACCAGCATGTCGTGAGCCAGAATCGTGGTTTCCATGCCCGAACCGCACATCTTGTTGACGGTGGTGCAACGGGTCGACTTATCCAGCCCGGCCCCCAGCGCAGCCTGACGCGCCGGCGCCTGACCGAGGCCGGCGGGCAACACGCAACCAAACAGCACTTCATCAACCGAGTCACTGGCGACACCGGCACGCTCAACCGCAGCCTTGATCGCCGCAGCACCGAGTTGCGGCGCGGTGAGGCTTTTCAGTTCGCCCTGAAAGCCGCCCATTGGCGTGCGCACGGCGCTGACGATAACAATCGGATCGTTGGAAATAGTCATGACAAATCCTCCTTACTTGGCGGCCATACGCAAGGCGCCGTCGAGACGGATCACCTCGCCGTTGAGCATGCTGTTTTCGATGATATGCCGAACCAGTGCAGCGTACTCGGCAGGCTTACCCAGACGTGGCGGGAACGGTACGCCGGCGGCCAGCGAATCGCGGACTTCCGGGGTCATGCCGGCCATCATCGGCGTTTCGAAAATACCTGGGGCGATGGTCATCACGCGGATGCCGAAGCGCGCCAGTTCACGGGCGGCTGGCAGAGTCAGACTGGCGATCGCGCCTTTGGAGGCCGAGTACGCCGCTTGGCCGATCTGACCGTCGAACGCCGCGACCGATGCAGTGTTGATGATCACGCCGCGTTCGCCATCAGCGTTTGGCTCGGATTCGGCAATCGCCGCAGCAGCCAGACGCAGCATGTTGAAGCTGCCGATCAGGTTGACGTTGATCACTTGGGCGAAGCTGCTCAGCGCATGCGGGCCGTTCTTGCCGAGGATCTTCTCGCCACGGACGATACCGGCGCAGTTGACCAGACCGTTGAGGCTGCCAAAGGCTTTTACCGTCGCCTGCACGGCAGCTTCAGCGGCGCCTTCGTTGCTGATGTCGGCGACCACACTTTGTGCGCCCAGACGCTGAGCCTGAGCGGCGACGGCTTCGGCGTTCATGTCCACCAGCATCACTTTGGCGCCGGCACTCACCAGCAGTTCAGCGGTGGCGGCACCGAGGCCGGATGCGCCGCCGGTGACGATAAAAACCTTGTTCTCGATCTGCATGACTGTATTTCCTGATTCAAGCTGAAACGTTATGCGCCGCAGCCTCTTGAGCCTTGGCGATTTCCTGGTTGCGCAAGATAAAGCGCTGCAATTTGCCACTCGGGGTCTTGGGCAATTCGCTGACAAATTCAATTTCACGTGGGTACGAATGCGCCGCCAGACGCTTGCGCACGTGTTGGCGCAGTTCTTCGGCCAGCTCCGGCGCGGCGCGGTATTGCGCACTCAATACGACAAAAGCTTTGACCAGCTCGGTGCGTTCCGGATCGGGTTTGCCGACCACCGCTGCTTCGACCACCGCCGGGTGTTCGATCAGCGCGCTTTCCACGTCGAACGGGCCGACGCGGTAGCCGGAGGTGGTGATCACGTCATCGCTGCGACCGACGAAGCTGATGCTGCCGTCCGGGTTCCATTCCACGGTGTCGCCGCTCAGGTAGTAATCGCCGACGAAGGCTTTGGTCGGCGCGCCTTCATAACCGCCGAACCAGCACATCGGCGATTGCGGCCGGTCGATGGCGAGAATGCCCGGCTGTCCGACGCCGAGTTCGTTGTACTGCTCATCCAGCACGACGATGCGATGGCCCGGCGAGGCGAAACCGGCGGCGCCGACGTGCACCGCGTGATCGAGGCCGTGGTGGTTGCACAGGACCATGCCCAGTTCGGTCTGGCCGTAATGGTCATGAATGACCACATCGAGGTTGTCGGCGAACCAACGAATCACTTCCGGGTTCAGCGGCTCACCGGCGCTGCTGACGATGCGCAATTTGCCTTTGATCGACTTGGCGAACTCATCGCCGCCGGCAATCAACAAACGATAAGCCGTTGGCGAACCGGTGAGGTTAGTGATGCCGTACTTGTTGATCACCCGGCAGGTGCTTTCGAGGGTGAACGGGCCATCGTAGAAGGTGATCGGATGGCCCATCGACAACGGGCCGGTGACGCCGAAATAGATGCCGTAGGCCCAGCCCGGATCGGCGACGTTCCAGAATGAATCTTCCGGGCGCAGATCGACGGCATCGCGGGTGTAACTCTGGAAGGCGACGATGGCTTTGAGTGGCACCGACAGCGCTTTCGACGGGCCGGTGGTGCCTGAGGTGAACATCAGCAGGAACGGGTCTTCACCCGTCAGCAATACCGGTTCGCAGACGCTGGAATGGTTGGCCAGTTCAGCCCAGAAACTGAAGTCGCCACGGACGATGCCCTGGCCTTTCGCGCCGCCGACGGTAACGAGGGTCGGGCAATCGGCGACTTCAGCGAGTTTCGGCCGGTTGACCGCGTCGGTGACCACGACTTTGGCGCCGGAGCTGTTTAGGCGATGTTCGAGGGCTTTCGGGCCGAACGCGGTGAACAGCGGCTGATACACCGCGCCAATGCGCCAGGTGGCCAACACGGTGATGAGCAATTCGACGTTGCGCGGCAGCAGACCGGCGACCTTGTCACCCTTCTGTACGCCTTGGGCGAGAAGAAAATTGGCGAAACGCGCGGCTTTGTCTTGCAGATCGCTGAAGGTGTACGTCGCACTGGCGCCGTCGCGGCCTTCCCAGAACAGCGCAATGCGCCCCGGCAACGCATGGCGGTCGCAGCATTCGACGCAGGCGTTGAGCGCCTCAAGCGTACCGCTGAGCGCGGCATCCACGGTGTGCTGATAGTTGAACTGTGCGGTGGCAGACAAGTAATCGCGCATTGCCAGAATCCCTCTGTTTTTTATTAGGCTGGGAAGCGTAAACAACAGAGGGATAGTCGCGCTGTGCGGGGGCTGGGGCAATGGTCAAAGCTATCAATGTGGCTGACTGGTTTGGCCATGCCCTGCCACACCGATCGTTCCCACGCTCTGCGTGGGAATGCAGCCTCGGACGCTCTGCGTCCGCTCCAGAACTGGAACGCGGAGCGTCCCTTGAGGCATTCCCACGCGGAGCGTGGGAACGATCAAGCGGCGGGAAGTGTTCGATCAGACAACCTCATTCAGAATCAGCGTGCGGTAATGCCCAGGATTCGACCCCGACCACTTGCGAAACGCCCTCCTGCCACACCGATCGTTCCCACGCTCTGCGTGGGAATGCAGCCTCGGACGCTCTGCGTCCGCTCCGAGCTGGAACGCGGAGCGTCCCTTGAGGCATTCCCACGCGGAGCGTGGGAACGATCAAACGGCGGGATGTGTTGGGTCAGACAACCTCGTTCAGGATCAACGTGCGATAGTGGCCCGGATTCGACCCCGACCACTTGCGAAACGCCCTCCTGCCACACCGATCATTCCCACGCTCTGCGTGGGAACGATCAAGCGGCGGATGTGTTGGATCAGACAACCTCATTCAGGATCAGCGTGCGATAGTGGCCCGGATTCGACCCCGACCACTTGCGAAACGCCCTCCTGCCACACCGATCGTTCCCACGCTCTGCGTGGGAATGCAGCCTCGGACGCTCTGCGTCCGCTCCAGAACTGGAACGCGGAGCGTCCCTTGAGGCATTCCCACGCGGAGCGTGGGAACGATCAAGCGGCGGGATGTGTTGGGTCAGACAACCTCGTTCAGGATCAACGTGCGGTAATGTCCCGGATTGGACCCCGACCACTTGCGAAACGCCTTATAGAACGAACTCGCATCGGCAAACCCCAATCGACTGGCAATCTCGACAAAACTGATAGAAGGTTCCGCCAGCCAGATAATCGCCAATTCCTTGCGCACACTGTCCTTGAGGCCTTGATAGGTCTGCCCTTCCTCGGCCAGTCGCCGGCGCAAGGTCGAGGCCGACATGCACAACTGTTGCGCCAGTGCCTCGGTTTCCGGCCATTGTTCAGCGGGCAGTTGTCGCAGGTCGTGTTTGATCCGACTGGCCAGACTCTGCGGGTCGCGGTACTTCACCAGAATGTTCGCCGGTGCATGAGCTAGAAAGCGTTTCAGTTCTTCCGCGCTGCGCTTGATCGGCAGATCGAGGCAATCGGCAGAGAAAATCATTCGAGTACGCGGCCGCTCGAAACGCAGGTTTTCCGAGAACATCACCCGGTAATCATCGGTGAAGTCCGGCGCCGCGCAGCGCAGTTCGATGGCCAGAATCGGAATCCGCCGCCCGGCCAGCCAGCAGGCCACGCCGTGGACGATCATCCAGTAGGTGAAATAAGTGAAGGCGCGGCGCGGTTCGGGGTCGTCCTCCAGCAGGACGATTTCCGCGAGACTTTGCTGGTGCACCAGTTGCGCCGGCATGCGTTCAAGCATCAATGACAGAAAGCTCAGGCCCGTGCTCAAACCCGCTGCCAGCGTCGGTTGCGCCATCGCGCTGCGACAGAGGAATTCAAGGCTGCCGGACTTGAGCTTGCGCGGGTCCATGCCGAAGAACTCGTCATCGCCACGGCGGGCCAGCAAGCGCCAGAGCTTTGCGTACTGCGAGGCCGGCACCCGGCTGTGTTCGGTTGGCAGCAACGCCGGATCAATCCCGACCTTGTTCAAGACCTCTTCGGTGGCTGCGCCCGGGGCACAACTTTGCAGCAGCGCTTCACGCACCAGTTGAACGGCGATGGTGTCTTTTTCCGACATGGAGCGCGGTTAACCTTGTTGTTTTGGGTGGCATGCATATTACCGCAGGTGGCGAATTCAACACGAACCCCTGTAGGAGTGAGCCTGCTCGCGATAGCGGTGGGTCTGAAAAATCAGCGCTGACTGACACGACGCCATCGCGAGCAGGCGAAGGCCTACAGGGATCAATGCGAGGCAAAAATTGAGGTCGTTCAGCAACTGTTCAGGTTTATGTCAATCAATGTCATGTGAGAATGACTTTCATTATGTTACAACTTGTAACCTCTTCGAATGACTTGTTGGATGCCGAATGCTCGTTCCCTTCCTGATCATGCTGCGCGAAGGCATTGAAGCCGCGCTGATCGTTGGCATTATCGCCAGCTACCTGCAACAGACCGGCCGTGGCCAGTGGATGCCCGCCGTGTGGATCGGCGTGTTTCTCGCCGCAGCCCTCGCCCTGCTGGTCGGCGGTGGTCTGGAGTTGGTCAGCGCTGAATTCCCGCAAAAGCAGCAGGAGCTGTTCGAGGGCATTGTCGGCCTGGTGGCCGTGGGCATTCTCAGCTCCATGGTGTTCTGGATGCGCAAGGTCGCGCGCTCGATCAAGCATTCGCTGCAAGCCTCACTGGATCAGGCGCTGACTTCTTCGAAGCATCAAGTGATCGCCTTGATCGCCATGGTGTTTTTCGCCGTCGCCCGTGAAGGCCTGGAAACGGTGTTTTTCCTGCTCGCGGTGTTCCAGCAGAGCGAAGGCCCGGGCGCGCCGATCGGTGCCCTGCTCGGGCTGATTCTGGCGATCATCGTCGGTTTCCTGATCTACAGCGGCAGCATGCGCCTCAACCTTTCGGCGTTCTTCAAGTGGACCGGCCTGTTCATTCTGGTGGTCGCCGCCGGGATTCTAGCCAACTCGGTGCAGGCGCTGCATGAAGCCGGGCTGTGGAATCACCTGCAAACCGTGCTGTTCGACTTCAGCGCGACGCTGCCGATGGACGGCCCGCTGGGCTCGGTGCTGGCCGGCATGTTCGGTTATCAGGATGCGCCGACCGTCAGCACCCTCGGGGCGTATCTGATCTATCTGCTGGTGGCACTGGTGATGTTCTTTTACCCGGCTCCCGCGCCGAAGCCTTCCGCACAATCGTCTTCCGTTTCCAGCCAATAAGGGCATTCATGTCAAAGCCTAACTCTCCTCAGGCCTCCCCTCCCCGCGCCTTGCGCTGGGCGGTGGCCGGCTCGGTGGTGGTGATGATCGCCGCCGGCGGCCTGTTTTATTACGCCTCGAAAATGGCCGCGGCCAAGCGTCAGCACAATCACGATGAAGTGGTGGTGAATATTCATCCGGGCAGTTGCGAGCCGAACGCGCTGACGGTGCCGGCCGGCCGCGCCAGTTTCCGCATCGTCAATCGCTCCGACCGTGCGGTGGAATGGGAAATTCTCGACGGCGTACTCGTCGTCGAGGAGCGTGAAAACATTGCGCCAGGCCTGAGTCAGGTGATCAACGCCAATCTGCAACCCGGCGATTACGCGATCACCTGCGGCCTGCTGAGCAACCCGCGCGGCACCTTGCACGTGACGCCAACCGCTGCCTCCGACGCTGCCGCCAAAGCCAAACCATCAATGGTCGCTTTCATCGGGCCGTTGTCGGAGTTCCGTGTGTACCTGGCCAGCCAGAGCAGCGTGCTGATCAAAGCCATGACGGCGCTCAATCAAGCCATTGAAAGCGGCGATTTGGCTCAGGCTCAGGCGCTGTATCTGCCCGCACGTGTCGCTTATCAACATCTGGCCCCGGCCGCGCAGCGTCTGGCCGAACTGGACAACAGCATCAACGCCCGCGCCGATTACTTCGAAAAACGCGAGCAGGATCCAGCGTTCGTCGGTTTCCACCGTCTCGAATTCGGCCTGTTCCAACAGCGCAAACTCGACGATCTGACGCCGGTCGCCCAGCGTCTGCTCAGCGATGTCACCACGCTCAAACAGCAATTGCTCGCGCAGTCGCTGCCGCCGGAGCAACTGGTCAACGTCATCGTGCGCAACCTCAACACCTTGGCCGACGTCCGCGCCGCCAGCGGTGAAGAGGAACGCTACAGCCACAGCGACCTCAACGGTTTCGCCGCCAATGCGCAAACCGCGCGCAAAGTCGTCGATCTGCTGCGGCCAATGCTGAGCAAATCTGCCGCCGACCTGTTGCCGAAAATCGACAAGGCACTGGCGGACTTCGACAGCGAACTCGACAGCTACAAGATCAAGGACGGCTACGCCAGCTACGACTCCATCAGCGGCGCACAACGCAAGCAGATCGCCGACAAGGCTCAGGCTCTGGCCGACGCACTGGATGGCATCGATCCCGCCCTCGGCCTTTCCGGCCTGTAAGCAGAAGACCCATTCCCGATGAAAGATTCAGAAAACCTCAACCTGCAACGTCGCCGTGTCCTGATGGGCATGGGCGCCGCCGGTGTCGCCCTCGCTGGTTCCGCCCTGAGCTGCCCGGCCATGGCCGCCGCGCCGGCGCAAGTCACCGAAGCGCCGAGCAGCGACAAGACCGAAGACCGCCACGATTTTCACGGCATGCACCAGACCGGCATCGTCACCCCGCGTCCGGCCTCGGGCATGCTGGTTTCATTCGATGTGTTGGCCAGTGATCGCGAAGACCTCGAGCGGCTGTTCCGTACGCTCAACGAGCGCATCGCGTTTCTGATGACGGGTGGCCCCGTCGCGCAGATCGATCCGAAACTGCCACCGCCAGATTCCGGCATCCTCGGCCCGAACGTAACCCCGGACAACCTGACCATCACCGTTTCCGTCGGCGAGTCGCTGTTCGACGAGCGCTTCGGTCTGGCCGAGGCCAAACCCAAACGGCTGATCCGTATGGTCGGTTTCCCCAACGATGCGCTGGACGCCGACTGCTGCCATGGCGACCTGAGCCTGCAGTTCTGCTCGAACACCGCCGACACCAACATTCACGCCCTGCGCGACATCGTCAAAAACCTGCCCGATCTGCTGCTGGTGCGCTGGAAACAGGAAGGCAGCGTGCCGCCGCAAGCCCCGGCGAAACCGGGCGTGCCGGCACAATCGGCGCGCAATTTCCTCGGTTTCCGCGACGGCTCGGCCAACCCGGATTCCAACGATGGCAAAGCCATGGATCGCCTGGTCTGGGTGCAACCGGGCAGCGATGAACCGGCCTGGGCTGCCCACGGCAGCTATCAGGCCGTGCGGATCATCCGCAACTTCGTCGAGCGCTGGGATCGCACGCCGTTGCAGGAGCAGGAAAGCATCCTTGGCCGGGTCAAAACCACCGGTGCACCGATGGGTGGCCAGCATGAAAGCGAGGTCCCGGATTACAGCAAGGACCCGGCGGGCAAACTGACCAAACTCGACGCGCACATTCGCCTGGCTAATCCGCGCACGGCTGCGACTCAGGCCAACCTGATCCTGCGCCGGCCGTTCAACTATTCCAACGGCGTGAACAAGAACGGCCAGCTCGACATGGGCCTGCTGTTCATCTGTTACCAGGCTGATCTGGAAAAAGGCTTCATCACCGTGCAGACCCGCCTCAACGGCGAGCCGCTGGAGGAATACCTCAAACCGGTCGGCGGCGGCTACTTCTTCACCCTGCCGGGTGTCACCGGCGACAAGGACTTCATCGGCCGCTCGCTGCTCAACGCCACACAACCGAAAACCGCTGCATAAAACAATCTCGACACTGGAGCCGCCCCCATGAAAAAGACGCCACTCGCGTTATTGCTGACCCTTGGTTTGCTCAACACCCCGCTGTCGGCGTTTGCCGCGACAGCGCCGCTGGATCTGGTCGGGCCGGTTTCGGACTACAAGATTTACGTCACCGAGCAATTGGATGAACTGGGTAGCCACACCCAACAATTCACCGACGCCGTGAAGAAAGGCGACCTGGCCACCGCGCAAAAGCTCTACGCACCGACCCGCGTTTACTACGAGTCGATCGAGCCGATTGCCGAGCTGTTCAGTGACCTTGATGCGTCCATCGACTCCCGTGTCGACGACCACGAGAAAGGCGTGAAAGCCGAGGACTTCACCGGTTTCCACCGCATCGAATACACGCTGTTCTCGGAGAAAAGCACTCAGGGCCTGAACGCGCTGGCAGACAAGCTCAACAGCGACGTCAAAGACCTGCAAACCCGCGTCGCCGGCCTGACCTTCCCGCCTGAGAAAGTCGTCGGCGGTGCTGCTGCGCTGCTGGAAGAAGTCGCCGCGACCAAGATCTCCGGCGAAGAAGATCGCTACAGCCACACCGACCTGTATGACTTCCAGGGCAATATCGACGGTGCGAAGAAAATCGTTGATCTGTTCCGTCCGCAAATTGAAGAACAGGACAAGGCGTTTGTCGCGAAGGTCGACAAGAACTTTGCCACGGTCGACAAGATTCTGGCCAAGTACAAGACCAAGGATGGTGGTTTCGAGACTTATGACAAGGTGAAGGATAACGACCGTAAAGCGCTGGTTGGGCCGGTGAATACACTGGCGGAAGACCTGTCCACGTTGCGTGGCAAGTTGGGTCTGAATTAAGTTTTGTAGCGCCTGTTGAGGCCCTATCGCGAGCAGGCTCACTCCTACATTAGGAATGCGTTCCCCTGTAGGAGTGAGCCTGCTCGCGATAGCGGTTGTATGACCGCTACAAATTCAAAGCCTTACAAAATCCGATAGAGCAACCGCTCAATCCGCACCCGGCTCACGCGCTTGAGAAACTTGGCCACCCCGGCCGGGTACTCTGGCAGCGTCTCCAGACTCTGAAAGCTGTCGATCCGCGTGGTATGGCGGAAAATCTCTTCCAGCTCCTTCGCTCGCGGCTCCAGCCATTCGCCTTTCGGGTCATCAATCAGCAGCGCGTTTTCCAGGTCCAGTCGGAACGCCCTTGGATTGAGGTTGTTGCCGGTCAGCAGCGTATAGCGCTGGTCGATCCACATGCCCTTGAGGTGATAGGTGTTGTCGCCATCACGCCACAGATGCAGGTTCAACTGACCGCTGTCGATGTTGCGCTGATGCCGTTTGGCGAAGCGGCGCAGGCTGATCTCGTACAGATACGGTAGCGCCGCAATCACCTTGAACGGCTCGCTCGGCGGGATATAGAAATCGTTGGCGGTCTTGTCGCCGACGACGATATCGATCTTCACGCCACGAGCCAGCGCGCGGTTGATCTCACGGATCACGCCCAGCGGCAGGTTGAAGTACGGCGTGCAGATGGTCAGTTGCTTTTGCGCGCTGGCGATCAACTCAAGAATCGCCCGGTTCAACGGGTTGTTCTTGCCGACGCCGAGCAACGGAGTGACTGACAGGCCTTCTCTGGCCGTGCTGCCGGTGGCGGTATCGTACGTCGCGTATTTGAGACGGCTGCGCAGATCACCGATGTCGTTGCGCAGGCTACGCGTAGTCGGCAGGTTTGGCAGATCGAGGCGATGCACAGCTTTCGATTCGATCAGGCCGTGCTTGACCAAGTGATGCATCGAATCGGCCAGTTCGCGACTTTGCAGGACGTGATAACGGTCGAAACGGTACTTGTCGAACTTGTGCAGGTAAACGTTGTTCAGGCTCGCGCCGCTGTAGACCACGCAGTCGTCGATCACGAAGCCTTTCAAATGCAGCACACCAAACAACTCGCGGGTCTGCACCGGCACGCCGTACACCGGCACTTCGCTCTGGTGCGTGCGGGTCATTTCCTGATACCACGCCGAGTTGCCCGGCTGCTTTCCGGCGCCGATCAGCCCGCGCTGGGCACGCAACCAATCGACGACCACGGCGATTTCCAGCTCGGGGCGCTTAAGCTTGGCCGCGTGGAGAGCATCGAGGATTTCCTGACCGGCTTCGTCTTGCTGCAGATACAGCGCGACGATGTAGATGCGCTGGGTCGCCGTGGCGATTTTTTCCAGCAGGCAACGACGGAACTCGGCGGCGCCGGACAGAATGGTCACGGCCTCGGCGGTCAGCGGAAAGCTGCGCAGTTTAGGCAGCAGGGAACGTTTGAAAAGCAACGGCATAGGGCTCGCAATGGGTCGAATCCGAAGAACCCGAGAGCTTACACCATCGCATCCTTCGGGTCTTGTTAGTGCCCGTAAAGAGATCAAAAGATCGCAGCCTTCGGCAGCTCCTACACGGGCCAATGTAGGAGCTGCCGAAGGCTGCGATCTTTTGATCCTAAAAAACCATTGCCAAAGGAGAACAATCGTTCTACTGTTCGCCACATGAACGAAATCACTAGCAACGACACACGAGACATCATTCTGGATGTCACCGAAAAGCTGATCTACAAAAGTGGCATCGCTGCCACCAGCATGGATCTTCTGGTGAAAACCGCCGGCGTCTCCAGAAAAAGTATTTACCGTTACTTTGCCGACAAGGACGCCTTGACCGTTGCCGCCCTGCAACGCCGCGACGTGCGCTGGATGCACTGGTACCGAAGCGCTGTCGATCAAGCCGAAACCCCGGCCGATCGCCTGCTCAACCTGTTCACCGTGCTCAAGAGCTGGTTCGCCTCGGAAGGTTTCCGTGGCTGCGCGTTCATCAACACCAGCGGCGAGACCGGCGACCCGCAGGACCCGGTGCGCCTGGTCGCCAAAGAACACAAACAGAAGCTGCTCGACTATGTGTGCGAGCTGTGTACCGAACATGGCGCCGAGGATCCGCAACTGCTGGCCAGACAGCTGCTGATCCTGATTGACGGTGCCATTACCGTAGCGCTTGTGATGGGTGATCACAGTGCCGCCGATAATGCGCAATGCATGGCGCGAAAGTTATTGGACCTGTAACGCCTTAATAAGCCGGACTTGTTGTTCAATTATTAATTAGATCGGGAGACTGAACATGTCTACTGCAGCCCAGGTACGTCCGCCATTGCCGCCCTTCAACCGTGAATCGGCGATCGAAAAAGTTCGTTTGGCCGAGGATGGCTGGAACTCCCGCGACCCGGAACGGGTATCGCTGGCCTACACCCTCGACACCAAGTGGCGTAACCGCGCCGAGTTCGCCAACAATCGCGAAGAAGCCAAGGCCTTCCTCACCCGTAAATGGGCGAAAGAACTGGACTACCGCTTGATCAAGGAGCTCTGGGCCTACTCGGATACCCGCATCGCCGTGCGCTACGCCTATGAATGGCACGATGATTCGGGTAACTGGTTCCGCTCTTACGGCAATGAAAACTGGGAATTCGATGAACAGGGCCTGATGTTCCAGCGCTACGCGTGCATCAACGACATGCCGATCAAGGAAAGCGAACGCAAGTTCCACTGGCCACTGGGCCGGCGCCCGGATGATCATCCAAGCCTGTCTGACCTCGGTCTCTGATTTCACAGTGAGTTCAATTGTGGGAGCGAGCCTGCTCGCGAAGGCGTCGTATCAGTCAATGTAGTTGTTGCTGACACACGGCTTTCGCGAGCAGGCTCGCTCCCACATTGGCTCCTCGGTGTTCAGGCGACGGCGGCGGTCTTCTCGGCCTCCAGTTCACGCACCAGCGGTAATACGCGCCGCCCGAAATATTCGACCTCTTCCTGAAAGTGCAGAAACCCCGCCAGCACCAGATCCACCCCCACCGCCTTCAGCGCCACAATCCGCTCGGCAATCTGCAACGGCGTGCCGATCAAGTTGGTTTTGAAGCCATCGTTGTACTGCACCAGATCCTCAAACGTCGATTTCGCCCAGTTGCCCTCACCCTCCGGCGATGCCCGGCCCGCTTGTTTCGCCGCGTCGCCAAAGGCGTTCACGGCTTCCGGGTCAGCCTGATCGATGATCTGCGCCAGCACGGCCCGCGCCTCTTCTTCGGTATCACGGGCGATGACAAACGCGTTGACGCCAACTTTCACCGAATGATTATTCGCCGCTGCTTTGGCACGAATATCGTCGACCTGCGCCCTGATCCCTTCAACGCTGTTGCCATTGGTGAAATACCAGTCCGAAACCCGCGCCGCCATGTCCCGTGCCGCACGCGAACTGCCACCCTGAAAGATCTCCGGACGGCCCAAGGGTTTCGGTTTCAGGCTGTAATTGTCGAAGCGGTAGAAGTCGCCGCGAAAGGTGAAGTTGTCCTCGCTCCACACGCCGCGCAATGAACGGATGAACTCTTCGGAACGACGATAACGCTCGTCGTGCTCCAGCCAATGCTCGCCGATGGCTTGAAACTCGCCTTTGAACCAGCCGCTGACGATGTTCACCGCGATGCGGCCGTTGGTGAGTTGATCGATCGTCGCCAGTTGCTTGGCCGCCAGCGCCGGTTGCCACGGGCCGGGCAGGATCGCTGCGATCACCTTGAGTTTGCTGGTGGCCGCGAGTAACGCGTGGCTGAACGCAACTGACTCATGCTGAAACTCGGCGCCGTAACCGGCGGTGAAGCGGATCTGCGTCAGCGCGTATTCGAACCCGGCAGCCTCGGCGAGCTGCGCCAGTTTGCGGTTGTAGTCGATGCCCCAATCGGTGCGCTGTTCGATCTTGCTGACCACCAGCCCACCGCTGACGTTCGGCACCCAGTAGGCAAATTTCACGGCTTGCTGACTCATTGGCGTGTCCTCGGGACGTTTGCGGAGATGAGGGTGGTAGAGCAGCAAGCGTGCCAGGGTTGAAATGCCTGGTTTTATTGGTGTTCGGCGTTGGATAGATGTTTTGTAGAGGGGAGATTTGTTGGCTGGATGTTGAGTGGGCAACAGTAGATTTTGCAGTGGCTGGAAAGCCGCCTTCGCGAGCAGGCTCGCTCCCACAGGGTGGAATGCATTCCAAATGTGGGAGCGAGCCTGCTCGCGAAGGCGTCAGACGGGTCGCCGCAACAGTTGGATACAGGTAACATGACCGCCCTCCCCGCAGCCAAATCTGCGCCCTGCCGAATAAGCCGATTCCATGCCTTTCGAACTCAGCGTTGACCTCACCACCCTGGCCATTCTGGCCCTCGTCGCTTTCATTGCCGGTTTCATCGATGCCATCGCTGGCGGTGGCGGTCTGTTGACCACACCGGCCCTGCTGACGGCTGGCCTGCCGCCGCACCTGGTGCTGGGCACCAACAAGCTGAGTTCGACTTTCGGTTCGGCCACCGCCAGTTTCACCTTTTACCGCCGCAAACTGTTCCACCCTCGGCAGTGGGTGCACGCGATTGTCGGCACGCTGGTCGGCGCATTGACCGGCGCCATCGTCGCCCATTACCTGCCGGCCGAATGGCTGAACAAGATGCTTCCGGTAATCGTCTTCGCCTGCGGCCTGTATCTATTGTTCGGCGGCACGCCAAAAGCACCGCTGGACAGCGATGCGCCGATCAAAAAGAAATGGCAGTCGACCCAGGGCTTCAGCCTCGGTTTCTACGACGGCGTGGCGGGTCCGGGCACCGGCGCGTTCTGGACGGTGAGCAGCCTGCTGCTTTACCCGATCGACCTGGTCAAGGCCAGCGGCGTAGCGCGCAGCATGAACTTCGTCAGCAACATTGCGGCGCTGTCGGTGTTCGTGTTTTCCGGACAGGTGGACTGGATCATCGGCCTGAGCATGGGCCTGTCGGTGATGGTCGGCGCGTTCTTTGGCGCGCGCACCGCGATCAGCGGCGGCGCCAAGTTCATTCGCCCGGTGTTCATCACCGTGGTACTGGGATTGACCGTGCGCCTAGCCTGGCAGCACTGGTTCAGCGTGGCCTAAGCGCCGCGCCACGTAGACGTCGATCAGGTAACGGGCAATCGACTTGGACGCCGGCAACGGCGGCAGGTCGTGCACGTTGAACCACTGGGCGTCTTCGATCTCGTCTTCCTGACAGACAATCTCGCCGCCGGCATATTCGGCATGGAAGCCGAGCATCATCGAATGCGGGAACGGCCAGCACTGGCTGCCCAGATACTGAATATTCTTCACCTCGATCTGCACTTCCTCGCGCACTTCCCGAATCAGGCAATCCTCGGCTGACTCGCCCGGCTCGGCGAACCCCGCCAGCGTGCTGTACACCCCGGTAACGAAGCGCGGTGAGCGCGCCAACAGGACCTCGTCGCCACGGGTGATCAGCACGATCATGCTCGGCGAAATACGCGGATAACTGCGCAGATCGCACGGCTGGCAATACATCGCCCGTTCACGCGGCACTTGCGTCATGGCTTGCCCGCAATTGCCGCAGAAACGATGTTCGCGGGCCCAGGTGCCGATCTGCGCGGCGTAACCGAGCACTTTGTAGATCGTGTGATCGCCGTCGAGCATGAACGCCCGCAGGCCTTTCCAGTTGCAACCCGGCACCTCACTGGTACTGCGCAGTTCGAGCAGGTACACCGGCTCGCCATCGAGATGGCCAATGCCGTGTTCGGCGAGGACTGACAAGTCCTGCCGCTTGAGCCATTCCCGAGGGAATAACGCGCCGTTGTCATCGAACAGAAAGCCTTCCGGGCTGCGCGCCACGGCCCAGCCGCCAGGTTGATCGGTGTCCAGTACTGCAGTGGTCCAGCGAGCTGTCATGGTTTCTCAGTCCAGAAATTCGGGTTTCTGTTTGCTCATATGGGCGGCCATGGCCACGCGCAAATCGGTGGATTGCAGCATGGCGGCGTTCCAGGTGGCAACGTATTCGAGGCCGTCGTCGATGCGATGGTCGCGCATGTAGCTGATCATTTCCTTGGTGCCGGTGACCGCGATCGGCGATTTCGAAGCGATCTCACGAGCAATGTCGATCACACCTTCGAGCAGCGCGTCCTTGTCGCTGTAGACGCGGTTGACCAGGCCAATGCTGCGCGCCTCGTCAGCGCCGAAAGTGCGACCGGTGTAAGCCAGCTCACGCAGCATGCCGTCACCGATGATCCGTGGCAACCGTTGCAAAGTGCCAACATCGGCGGCCATGCCGATATCGATTTCCTTGATCGAGAATTGCGCGTCTTCGGCGGCGTAGCGCATGTCGCAGGCAGCGATCAGATCGATGGCGCCACCCAGGCAGTAACCCTGAATGGCGGCGAGCACCGGTTTGCGGCAGTTATCGACGGCGTTGAACGAGGCTTGCAGGGTCAGAATCTTGCGACGCAGCAGGCGCGCATTACGGCCGACATCCTTGCCCAGTTCATTGGCGACGCCGGCGAGCATCATCAGGTCGATGCCGGAGGAAAAGTGTTTGCCGTTGCCGCTGAGCACTACCACGCGCACTTCGTCGGTGTCGTCGATCCACTGGAAGATCTCGACGATCTCGCTCCAGAACGCGGCGTTCATCGAATTGATTTTTTCCGGGCGATTGATCTGCACATGGGCGATGTTGTCGGCCAGTTCGACGCTGAAGGCGGAGTATTGAGTCATGGCAGTGATCCTTTACCGGGCTGAAAATGAGGCCCGAACTATAACAAGGCATCACGGTGGCGGTTCGGCCAATTGCGGGACTGTCCTGAGTTTTACTTTGCCCGTGCCGGCCTCTTCGCGAGCAGGCTCACTCCCACAGGAGAATGCATTTCAAAATGTGGGAGCGAGCCTGCTCGCGAAGGCGCCGGATCAGACAACCTGATTCATCGAGCCAATCGCCGCAGCCCAAACAACATCCCCCCCGCCCCCAGCAACATCGCCGCCAGAAACAGCGGATAGGAAACCCACCACGGCGTCCCCGCCGTCATCATGCTGAACTCCGACATCCCGCCAATACTGGCAATCAGGTTCAACGGCAGAAACACCACGTTGATCAACGTCAGTTTGCGCAGCAGGTTGTTCATGCTGTTGTTCATCAGATTGCCGCGCGCATCGATCAGTCCGGAAAACACCGTGGAGTAGATCTCCGCCTGCTTGTAGCACTGGTTGTTTTCGATGATCAGGTCGTCGATCAGGCCGATCGCCTCACTGCCGAAATGCTGCTTCTCGGCATGATTGCGCAGGCGCGTGAGGACCGCGCCGTTGCTGTGTAGCGCGTTGATGTAATAGATCAGGCTTTCGCTGAGGTTGAACATCTGCACCAGATGCTGGTTCTGCATCGAGGCGTTGAATTTCTGCTGCAACTCGCGGGCGACCAGTTTGATCACCTTCAAGTGCCCGAGGTAGTGATGGATGTTGTTGAACAGCAGATCGAGCAAGACATCCAGCGGCGTATTCAGCGGCTGGCGAGTGCCGAGGCCGTGCAGCGGTGTGTCGTCGGTGGCGATCACCAGCAATTGCCCCGGCGCGAACAGCAATCCGCAGGACGACACTTCAAACGCAAGACTGCCGCCACCGGAATAGTTTTCCGGACGCTTCCAGATCAGGAACAGATGGTCGGGATGAAACTCGATGCGCGAGACCTCGTCCGGGTCCAGCGCTGACGCCAGTGCATGCTCATCGACCTTGAAATGACTGTGTAGCAAATCGCGCTCGGCAGCATCAGGGTTGCTGAACAACATGACCTCGGCGTCCAGCCGCTCGACCCGCTGCAAAGCGCCGTGGCTCAGTGCAAAGCTGTTGATCATCGGCGCCTCACCAGGCCTGACCGCGACGTTTGAGTTCCAGACGGCGCACGAATTCTTCCAGCACCAGTGAATACAGATCGTCGTGCAAATAAGCGTCTTCGATGCCGGCGTCGAGGTTGGGGTTGTCGTTGACTTCGATCACCACGACTTTGTCGCCCGCCTGTTTCAAATCGACACCGTAAAGGCCGTCGCCGATCAGATTGGCGGTCTTCACCGCTAACTCCACCACCGCGCGCGGCGCCTCGTGGATTGCCATCGTGCGGCATTCGCCGTTGACGTCCTGGCCTTTGGCCTTGTGGTTGTAGATTTGCCAATGGCCCTTGGACATGAAGTATTGGCAGGCGAAGATCGGTTTGCGGTTGAGCACGCCGATGCGCCAGTCGTACTCGGTGTAGAAAAACTCCTGAGCCAGCAGCAACACCGAGTGTTCGAACAGTTCGGCGGTCGCTTCGAGCAGCGCCTGCTGGCTTTCGACCTTGATCACCCCACGGGAAAAACAGCCATCGGGAATCTTCAGCACCAGCGGAAAGCCAAGCCGCTCGCCGACCCGTTCGAAGTCTTCGGGTCGCTCCTTGTAAAGGATCTCGGTGGCGGGCATACCCAGTTGATGGCTGTTGAGCAGATCGGTCAGATAGACCTTGTTGGTGCAGCGTAAAATCGATGTCGGGTCATCCATCACCACCAGTCCTTCGCTCTCGGCTTTCTTGGCAAAGCGATAGGTGTGATTGTCGACGCTGGTGGTCTCACGGATCAGCAAGCCGTCGTACTCGGCCAGACGTGCGTAATCCTTGCGTTCAATCAGCTCAACATCGATGCCCATGGTTTTGCCGACCCGGACGAAATTCGCCAGTGCCTTGGCGTTGGACGGCGGCAGGGCTTCTTGCGGATCGTGCAGAATCGCCAGGTCGTAGCGCGCCACTTGCGGAGAACGCGGTACTCGCCAGACTTTACGGCTGAAACCGTCCAGCGCATTGGCGAACTGATCTTCCTGATCATCGCGCAACTTGTGCAAAGCGCCAGACTTTATCCCTTCGATGTGCCAGCCGTTAGTTCGTCGAAACTCAACTAACAGAATCGGACAGGGAAATACTTCAAACAACTGCCGGGCCAGATCCTGTAAGGGCTCGATATGGGTTCGGCCAAAATACAGGGTCAGGGTAAAACCTTCGGTATCACTGTAGAGGTGATGGCTGAGGGCTTTTTCCAGGGTTTTATCGAGATCATCCAGAGCCAGACCGTACAGTGATTTTTTCGTCAACTCGCTGATGGTGCGCACCGACGGAATCACCTTGTGCCCTCGTGCTTCGGCCAGCAACGAGCAGTAGTAGCCATGGCCCAGGTACTTGTAGCTGCGGCACAGATTGATCACCTGCACGCGTTTTCCCGACTCGCTGTCACAGCTGTGTTCGAGGTATTCCTGGGCGGTCACGATGTCTTCGCTGGGGAAGTATGAAGCCCAGTCTTCCTTGCGCTCGACAATAATCAACACTTGACTGGAGGCTTTAATCGCTGAACTTAAAAGAGTTGCCGCCGGCAAACTTTGCTCGGATACTTCGCGCCAATGACCCTGTACCGCTGACATAGAGATTGATCCGTTGGAGAACAAGACCTTTTCTATTAAGCACGAAGTTTTTTGAAAGTCTCGTTTCGTTACGCAACTTTTACGGTGGTCATATGAAGGCTGTTTTTCGTTTGGCGGTAGTTGAGGACTTGCCGGCGCTGCTGGTACTGGAAATGCAATGTTTCACCACGGACCGGCTCACCAGTCGCAGCTTTCAGTGGATGATCACCCGCGCTCACGGCCGGTTGCTGGTGGCCGAGTCCAACGGTCAATTGCTGGGTTACGCGCTGGTGTTGTTCCATCGCGGCACTTCACTCGCGCGGCTGTATTCCATCGCACTCGCCGTCGAGGCGCGCGGCACCGGCCTGAGCAAACAATTGCTGCAACGCATTGAGGCGCTGGCGCTCGAACACGACTGCGCGTATCTGCGCCTGGAGGTTCGCTTAGACAATCCCGCCGCGATTGCGCTGTATGAACGCAATGGCTACCGGCGCTTTGCACTGATTCACGATTACTACGAAGACCACGCGGATGCGCTGCGCTTGGAGAAACGCATTCTTCAGCACCGCGACTCGCGCAGCATCAAGGTGCCCTACTACCCGCAAACCACCGATTTCACTTGCGGCCCGGCGTGTCTGCTGATGGCCATGGGCGCACTACAATCTGAACGCTTGCTGGAGCGGCGCGAAGAATTGCAGATCTGGCGTGAGGCGACCACGGTGTTCATGACCTCCGGCCATGGCGGTTGCAGCCCGCAGGGATTGGCGTTGGCGGCATGGCGTCGGGGTTACAGGGTGGGTTTGCAGCTGAGTCTGGCCGGGCCGTTATTCCTTGACGGTGTGCGTGATGCGCATAAAAAAGACGTCATGCGCCTGGTACACGAAGAGTTCACCGCGCAATTGCAGGAGACCGATGTTGAGTGTTTGATCGGTGCGTCTCTGGATCTGCCGCGACTGCTGGACGCCGGTGGGCAGCCACTGGTGTTGATCAGCAGCTATCGACTGACGCGCTCTAAATCGCCGCACTGGGTGGTCGTGACCGATTGCGACGAAGATTTCGTTTACCTGCACGACCCGGATGTCGATCACAGCCAGCATCGACAGCCCATGGATTGCCAGCATGTGCCGGTGAGCCATGGTGAGTTCGAGAAAATGTGCCGGTTTGGCCGGGGCAAATTGCGTGCTGCGGTGGTGCTGTATTCCCGCGAAACGTGAGCCTGCACATGTAGGAGCCGCCGCAGGCTGCGATCTTTTGATTCTGAAAAACAAGTCAAAAGATCGCAGCCTCGTTGCACTCGACAGCTCCTACAGGGGAATACCCGTCAAGGTGTGGGCTTCAGGCCGATCTTGTACAGCGAACCCTTCTCCTCATCGGTCAGCACATACAAATAACCATCCGGACCTTGCCGCACATCGCGAATCCGCTGATTCAGTTCACCGAGCAAGCGCTCCTCGTGCACAACCTTGTCGCCATCGAACTGCAAACGAATCAATTCCTGAGTCACCAAGGCTCCGATAAACGCATTGTGCTGCCACGGTTTGAAGCGATCGGCATCGTAGAACGCCATACCGGTGACGCCCGGCGACTTCTCCCAGACATGGTGCGGCGCGACCGTGCCTTCGGCGGTTTTACCCTGGGCTTCCGGGATCGGCTGCATCGAGTAATTGATGCCGTGGGTCGCCAGTGGCCAGCCGTAATTCTTGCCGCGTTCGATGATGTTCACCTCATCGCCACCGCGCGGGCCGTGTTCGTTCTCCCACAACGTACCGGTCCAAGGATTGAGTGCTGCGCCCTGCGGGTTGCGCAGGCCGTAGGCCCAGATCTCGGGACGAACGCCAGACTGACCAACAAAGGGGTTGTCATCCGGCACCTTGCCGTCCGGGTAGATGCGCACGACCTTGCCTTGCAACTTGTCGAGATCCTGCGCCGTTGGCCGGTCGTTGTTCTCACCCAGGGTGATGAACAGATAGCCGTCGCGGTCAAACACCAGCCGCGAACCGAAATGATTGCCGACCGAAAGTTTCGGTTCCTGACGGAAGATCACTTTGAAATCCTTCAGCGTCTTCAAGTCATCCGAAAGCCGACCACGCCCGACGGCGGTGCCGGCCTTGTCACCGGCACCACCGCCTTCGGCATACGACAGGTAGACCAGGCGATCCTCTTTGAAATCCGGCGACAGCACGACATCCAGCAACCCGCCCTGCCCTTTGGCCCAGACCTGTGGCACGCCGGAGATCGGCGCCGACAGTTTGCCGTCAGCGCCCACCACACGCAGATTGCCGGGACGCTCAGTGACCAGCATGCCTTGGCGATCCGGTAGAAACGCCAGTGCCCACGGATGCTCGAGCCCCGCGGAAATGGTCGTGACTTCGAGGGTGCCCTGTTCGCTTTGCAGCTTTTTAGGGGCGGCGGCGAATACCGGAGCGCTGATCAGCGCTCCGGCACACAGTGTGGCTAGAAGAGTTTTACGCAACATGCACGATTCCTTTTGTTCGTTTGCAATGGCCGGCAGAACCTCAGTCCTGCCGCTCAACGGTTGCTGTCTCCGCTGCGCGAAGGTGGATTGGGAATGAACGTGGGTGGTGTGCCCGGCACCGGGCGGATCGGCTGGCCGTTGCCAATGCCTCGGTTCTCGACCGTAGGCTGACGTGGCGTCGGCACAGTGTTCGGCCCCCGAATGGGCGGAGCGCTGGGCTGGGTGCCCTGCATGCTGTTGGGGTTGGCCCGGCGGATCGGGCTGTTGTAGGGGTTGTTGCTGTTGCCGGTAGGGCTTTGCGCCAACAGGACGTCGGCATGAACCAGACCGCCACTGAGGGTCAGGACGACGATGCCAAGCAGAATTCGGTTCATGACACTGCCTCTCGATGGGGCCGGGGATAGAGCCTTCGAGTCCACGCTACGCCGAGGGTTCGGATTTGTTAACCCACAAGCCTTAAACAACATGTAACACGACTTGACCGAGTCCCCGAAACCCCGTGCATTCCGGGGAAACTTTCAGTCACAGCCACAGGTCATCCGATCATCACTCGGAGAACTCACCATGGCTCGGGCAATCTGGAAAGGCGCAATCAGTTTCGGACTGGTGCACATCCCTGTCGCACTGGTCTCGGCGACGTCGTCGCAGGGCGTGGATTTCGATTGGCTCGACAGCCGCAGCATGGACCCGGTGGGTTATAAACGGGTGAACAAGGTCACCGGCAAGGAAGTCACCAAGGAGCACATCGTCAAAGGCGTGGCCTATGAAAAAGGCCGTTATGTGGTACTCAGCGAAGAGGAAATCCGCTCGGCGCACCCGGTTTCAACGCAGACCATCGACATTTTTTCTTTCGTCGACGCCGAACAGATTCCCCTGCAAAACATCGACACGCCCTACTATCTGGCACCCGACAAACGCGGTGGCAAGGTCTATGCGCTACTGCGCGAAACCCTGAGCAAAACCAATAAAGTCGCCCTCGCCCGTGTGGTCCTGCATACGCGCCAGTACCTGGCGGCGTTGATGCCGCTGGAGTCTGCACTGGTGCTGGTGAAACTGCGTTGGCCGCAGGAGGTACGTGGCCTCGACGAGCTGGAACTGGGCAGCGAAGTGACCAAACCGCAGTTGGCCAAGGGTGAGCTGGACATGGCCAAACGGCTGGTGCAGGACATGAGCGCGGACTGGAAGCCCGAGGATTACAAGGATGAGTTCGAAGACAAGATCATGGCCCTGGTCGAGAAAAAGGCCCATGAAGGCAAGATCGAGGATGTCGAAACGGTGGGTGGCGAGGAAGAACGCAAAACTGCTGATGTGATCGACTTGACCGAGCTGCTCAAACGCAGTCTGGGCGGGAAAGCGCCGGCGAAGCCAAAAGCGAAGGCCGCCACCAAGGCTGCGCCAGCCAAGAGGACAAAGAAGGCCTCTGGTGAATGACAATCCAAGGATCGTCAGGCAACTGACAGGTTGTATTTGAGAGAGTCATCGCTAGCAGGGTAGCTCCCACAGGGTTCTGAGTCGAATGCAAAAATTGCTATCACTCAAGACTAAAGTGGGAGCGAGCCTGCTCGCGAAGGCGCCAGCCAAACCAATGCAAAAATTCAGATCAGAATGAAGATCGCCAGCAAACCACCGAAGATCGCCCACTTCTCCATGTAGTAACGCTTGCGATTGCGTTTTTTCAGCTCTTTACCACGCAGGCGAATCTTGTAGATCCGGGTAAACAAACGGTTGATCCCGCCAGTACGGTCGCCAGCATCGTTCGGCGCACCTGCCGCCGACATAACGGTACGGCTGAACCAGGCGTTGAACGCTGCGGCCCAGCGGTACTTCATCGGCCGCTCGATGTCGCAGAACAGGATGATGCGGTTCTTGTCGGTGGTGTTTTCGGCGTAATGAATAAACGTCTCGTCGAACATTACCGCTTCGCCATCGCGCCAGTGGTAGCTCTCGCCATCGACATTGATGTAGCAGCCGGCGTCGTTCGGCGTGTCCAGGCCCAAGTGATAACGATAGGAGCCCGCATAGGGATCACGATGACGCACCAGCTTCGAACCCGGTGGCAGCTCGGCAAACATCGCGGCCTTGATCGAACCGATGTTCTGCACCAGCTCGGTGGTGCGCGGGCACAGCTTCATGGCCGACGGATGGCTCTCGCCGTACCACTTCAGGTAGAAACGCTTCCAGCCACTCTTGAAGAAGGAGTTGAAGCCAACATCGTCGTACTGGTTAGAGCGCTTGATCTCGCCGGCACGCAGCAGATTCTGCCCTTCCTCGCGGATTTCCTCCCAGTGCGCCTGTAGCGGGCTCAAGTCGGGAAAATCAGCCGGGTCGAGGTAAGGCTTGTTCGGCTTTTTCGAGAACAGATACAAGAAGCAGTTGATCGGCGCGAGGAACGTCGAATGGTCGCTGAGCTGTCGGCCGAGTTTGTGGCGCACACGGCCACGAAGATGAACGTATGCAATTGAAATGACATAAATAGCAGCAATGATGAGTTTCACGGAAATCGTCACACGTCAGAAGTGAACAAACTGCGCGCCGGCGGCCTGAAGCCCCGCGTCTTAAGCAGTGGTCTGAATACACATGGCACGTCCTTGGCCCGCGCCGTTACCGGACGCTCGGTGAAAGGTGGCATTTTAGCCACAGTTTGTAACCGATAGTGAACCTTCATCTGTGAAAAACTGTCCCGCGATCATGCCAATCGGCGATCGTGGCGTCTTCGCCCTATCGTTTAAAGAGCCAGACCAGTACAATCGCCGCCAAACTTTACGCGCCCCCTTGGTTGATGTCGGGATTCTCCCGCTTCAGCGCACTTTGACTCGGGCCGAGCGCTCCAGCCGCACCTCGCTTTTTAAGAATGCTTCGCAGGAATAACTCTTGATTTCTACAGCTAACATCACGATGCAGTTCGGCGCCAAGCCGCTCTTCGAAAACGTTTCGGTCAAATTCGGCGCGGGCAATCGCTACGGCCTGATCGGCGCCAACGGTTGCGGCAAGTCGACCTTCATGAAAATCCTCGGCGGTGACCTCGACCCGTCCGGTGGTCAGGTCATGCTCGAGCCGAACGTGCGTCTGGGTAAATTGCGCCAGGACCAGTTCGCCTACGAAGAATTCACCGTGATCGACACCGTGATCATGGGTCACGAAGAGCTGTGGAAGGTCAAGGCCGAGCGCGATCGCATCTACTCGCTGCCGGAAATGAGCGAAGAAGACGGCATGGCCGTGGCCGAGCTGGAAACCGAATTCGCCGAAATGGACGGCTACACCGCCGAATCCCGCGCCGGTGAACTGTTGCTGGGCCTGGGTATCGGCATCGAGCAGCACTTCGGCCCGATGAGCGAAGTTTCGCCGGGCTGGAAACTGCGCGTATTGCTGGCGCAGGCGCTGTTCTCCGATCCGGAAGTGCTGTTGCTCGACGAACCGACCAACCACTTGGACATCAACACCATTCGCTGGCTGGAAAACGTTCTGACCCAGCGCAACAGCTTGATGATCATCATCTCCCACGACCGTCACTTCCTGAACAGCGTGTGCACGCACATGGCTGACCTGGATTACGGCGAGCTGCGTCTGTTCCCGGGCAACTACGACGAGTACATGACCGTGGCGACCCAGTCGCGCGAGCAACTGCTGTCGGACAACGCCAAGAAGAAAGCACAGATTTCCGAGCTGCAATCGTTCGTCAGCCGCTTCTCGGCCAACGCCTCGAAAGCCAAACAAGCGACTTCTCGCGCCAAGGCGATCGACAAGATCCAGCTGGCCGAGGTCAAGCCTTCGAGCCGCGTGAGCCCGTTCATTCGCTTCGATCAGAACAAGAAGCTGCACCGTCAGGCAGTCATCGTCGAAAAAATGGCCAAAGGCTTCGACGGCAAACCCCTGTTCAAAGACTTCAGCTTCCAGGTTGAAGCCGGCGAGCGCGTGGCGATCATCGGCCCGAACGGTATCGGTAAAACCACCCTGCTGCGTACCCTGGTCAACGAACTGACCCCGGACGCCGGCGCCATCAAGTGGACCGACGCCGCGGAACTGGGCTACTACGCTCAGGACCACGCGCACGACTTCGAAGACGACGTTACGCTGTTCGACTGGATGGGTCAGTGGACTCAGGGCGAGCAGATGATTCGCGGCACTTTGGGCCGCATGCTGTTCTCCAACGACGAGATCCTCAAGTCGGTCAAAGTGATTTCCGGTGGTGAGCAAGGTCGCATGCTGTTCGGCAAGCTGATCCTGCAAAAGCCGAACGTGCTGATCATGGACGAACCGACCAACCACCTGGACATGGAATCGATCGAGGCGCTGAACCTGGCGCTGGAAAACTACCCGGGCACGCTGATCTTCGTCAGCCACGACCGTGAGTTCGTATCGTCCCTGGCCACGCGCATCATCGAGCTGAGCCCGGATGGCGTGACTGACTTCAGCGGCACTTACGATGACTACCTGCGTAGTCAGGGTGTGGTGTTCTAAAAAGCAGCTTCTAGTGTTGAGCTGTTAGCTTCAAGCTAAAGCCCTGTCCATGTGACGGGGCTTTTTGCATTTCAGGGTGAGGGATTTGCTGGTGCGGCTACCTTCGCGAGCAGGCTCGCTCCCACCTTTGGAATGCATTCCCCTGTGGGAGCGAGCCTGCTCGCGAAGGGGCCATCAGCAGCTACATCAATCCTCAGGGAAGTAGTTAGCCTGCTTTCTTTTATCTCAAGCCCACGCCATGATGCGAACTCTCCCACCGCCGCCCGCGAACGAGTCCTCATGTCTGCGCAGCAACTGCCACCGCAAAGCTCCATGGCGATCACCCTGCAGATCGTCTCCATCGTTTTCTACACCTTTATTGCGTTCCTCTGCATCGGTTTGCCGATCGCGGTGTTGCCCGGTTATGTGCACGAACAATTGGGTTTCAGCGCGGTCATCGCCGGGCTGGTGATTGGCTCGCAATATCTGGCCACCCTGCTCAGCCGGCCGATGGCCGGGCGCATGTCGGATACACTCGGCACCAAACGGGCGATCATTTATGGCTTGTGGGGGATTGTCCTCAGCGGCTTGCTGACGCTGGTCTCTACGCTGCTACAGGACTTTGCGCTGACCAGCCTGATCATCTTGATTATCGGGCGTTTGCTGCTCGGCATCGCGCAAGGGCTGATTGGCGTTGGCACGATCAGTTGGTGCATGGGCCAGGTCGGGGTCGAACACACGGCGAAATCCATCGGCTGGAACGGCATCGCGTCCTATGGCGCGATTGCCATTGGTGCGCCGCTGGGTGTGGTAATGGTCGCCGATTACGGTTTCACCAGCCTCGGCATCGCGCTAGCGGTCCTTGCGGCCGGCGCACTGCTGCTGATCCGCAACAAACCGTCGGTGCCGGTGATCCGTGGCGAGCGGCTACCGTTCTGGGCCGTGTTCGGGCGGATCGCGCCGTATGGCGCCAGCCTGACCCTCGCCTCGATCGGCTACGGCACGCTGACCACGTTTATCACCCTTTATTACCTTAATCGCGGCTGGAGCGGCGCGGCGTATTGCCTGACAGTGTTCGGCGTATGTTTCATTCTGTCGCGGCTGCTGTTTATTTCGGCGATCAGCCGTTTCGGCGGCTTCAAATCGGCGATCGCCTGCATGACCATCGAAACCGTCGGGCTGCTGATGTTGTGGCTGGCACCGTCCACCGCTTTCGCTTTGATCGGCGCGGGACTGGCGGGGTTTGGCCTGTCGCTGGTGTACCCGGCGCTGGGCGTCGAAGCGATCAAACAGGTGCCGAGTTCCAGTCGCGGTTCGGGCTTGGGCGCTTACGCGGTGTTCTTCGATCTGGCGCTGGCGATTGCCGGGCCGCTGATGGGCGCGGTGGCGTTGAATCTGGGGTATTCGTGGATATTCTTCAGTGCGGCGCTGTTGTCGGTGATCGGGCTGGGCCTGACCCTGCTGCTCCAGCGCCGGGCGACGACCTAAAGTCCTACAGGGGATTTGCGGGGTTATTGATCCGCGGTTTGCATGCCGGCCCGGGTTGGTCTGCCCAGTATATGCGAGAAGAACCGCCCGGCCTCGGAGATGAGGTTGCGATGGATATCCTCGCGATCCACCCCATCAGCATCGGTGCACAGCGCCGGCATCGCGCGAATCTGCTCTTCATTACACGGCGCCATAAAAACGAAGTGCCCTGCCCCGGCCAGCAGCTTGAAATCCGGCGCTGTCGGCAGTTTGCGCGCCAGCGCGGCAGCGTTCTTGTCGAAGGCCACCAGTTTGTCGCCGTCGCCGCTGTAGAGCAGCACCGGCACATGCACATCAGCCAGGGTGTGACGGCCGAACTTCAGGCTCAGCGGCGCCATCAGCAGCAACGCATGCACGCGCGGATCGGCCACCGGTTGCAGGTCATCGCGATCGACGATCAATTCACCCTGCGTATTGCAGGCGTCACGATCATCCGGACGTTCCTGGCAATAACGACGCAGGCGATCGAGGTCCGGTTGCGCCCCGGACAGAATCAACGCCGTCTCGCCGCCCGCCGAATAACCGATCACGCCCACCTGTTCGGCATTGACGTACGGCGCGAGCATGCGGTCGCCGAGGGTTGCAGTGATCGCTTCGGAAATCTGGATCGGCCGCCCGTACAGATTGCTCAGGGTACCGAGTCGGCTGTGGTCTTTGGAGTTGTCACCGGGGTGAATCACCGCCACCACGACAAAGCCTTTGCGTGCCAGCGAGGTGGCAAGGTCGTGCAGCGCCAGGGGCGTGCCGGTGTTGCCGTGGGAGAGCATCAACATCGGAAAGCGGCCGATGGCGACTTTGGTGTCTTCGCCGGCCTCGACTGAGTAGCCCTCGAGCAGGCTCATGTGTTCGCGATCGCTGGAGGGATAAAACGCGATGGCGCGCATCGGTTGCAGATCCAAAGGATCGAGGAAGGTCATCTCGTGATAGCCGACGCTCCACACAGGGTGTCGCCCAGGCGCAGCATGCACTGTGTTAAGGCTGCCAAGCAGGCAAATCAGTAACGTTGCACAAAGACGCATCATGGGATGCCCCACCCTGTTGTTACTCAATCGAAAGATCCGTTGCGTGGCGGGCCAGAACCACCGGGGATTCGGTGTTTCGGTACGACATCGCACTCAGATGCTGATTGTCTGACTGCATAACCCGGGCCAGATTATGTAACAGTCAGAAACAAAAAACTCCGTATTCGCCCCTTGCGGAACCAGAATACAGAGTTTTTCGGGTGTTACCTGAACATCAGCTGTTCTTTACGCAAGCCTTACGCCGCGGCGAACAATTGCTCGCTGATTTTCGCTTGCGCAGCGGTCATCGCGTTGTTGCGCACTTCTTCGCCATACGCCAGACCTTCAGCGCGGACGATTTCGATGTCGGTGATGCCGAGGAAGCCCAGAACCAGCTTCAGGTATTCTTCGTGAGCGATGCCGCTGGCCTGACCGGCATGGATACCGCCGGAGGTCGAAACGATCACCACTTTCTTGCCACCGCACAGGCCTTCAGGGCCGGCTTCGGTATAACGGAAGGTCTGACCGGCAACCGCAACGCGATCGATCCACGCCTTGAGTTGAGTCGGTACGGTGAAGTTGTACATCGGCGCTGCAATCACTACGGCGTCGGCAGCAATGAATTCGGCCAGGGTCGAAGCGCTCAGTTCGGCTTCGTGCTGTTGTGCGGCGTTGCGCAGTTCAGCGGTGGTACCGGCGGCGACCAGTGTGGTCGACGAGAAGTGGCTGATGGCGTCGGTGGCCAGGTCGCGGTAGGTCACGACAGCGTTTGGCTCGGCGGTTTGCCAGGCTTTGACGACTTCGCTGCTCAACTGACGGGAAGCCGAGTTGTCGCCCAGAATGCTCGAATCGATATGCAGCAGTTTCATGTGGAATCTCCTGGAATGAATCGCCGATGGCGACGGAATGGAGACAATCCTACGCAAGAAACCAATGGATGATTAGCCGCCTGAAATGCGATAGTTTGTCCCACTGATAGAACAGTGGATTTCCCTATGCAAGACCTCAACGATCTTTACTATTTCGCCAAAGTCGTCGAGGCCGGCGGGTTCGCGGCGGCCGGGCGCTTGCTGGGCATTCCCAAGTCACGACTGTCACGGCGCATAGCCGAACTGGAAGAACGCCTCGGCGCGCGTTTGCTGCAACGCACCACCCGACAACTCAACCTCACGGCGGTGGGTGAACGCTATCTGCGTCACTGTCAGGCGATGTTGCTGGAAGCAGAAATGGCCGATGAGGCCGTGGCGAGCATGTCCAGCGAGCCGCGCGGCCGTTTGCGGGTCTCCTGCCCCACCGGTCTGGCCCGGGAAATGTTGCCGTGGGTCATCAGCGAATTTTTAGGCAAATTTCCGCAGGTGCAACTGGAAGTGGTATTGCTCAATCGCCGGGTCGATCTGGTCGGCGAAGGTTTTGATGTCGCGCTGCGTGTGCGCGAGCACGGTGACGAAGATCCGTTGTTGGTGACCCGGCGTTTGCGCCAGGCGCAAATGGTCGTGGTGGCCAGTCCGGCATTTATCGATGGGCAAACGATCAACCATCCGCAAGACCTCAAAAGCCTGCCCGTGCTCGGCGCGCTGGAGGCGGATCGCATGGTGCATGTGCGCTTGCTCGATCAGCAGGGCCATAGCTTTGAACTGAACATGGAAGCGCGCCTGGGCATCGATGACTTTATTGTGCGCAAAGCCTGCGTGCTGGCGGGTCAGGGTTTCACTTTGCTGCCGATGATGTACTGCGAAGAGGAACTGAGAAACGGCACCCTGGTGCAGTTGCTGCCAGAGTGGTCGCTGCCCGGCGGCTGGCTGCAAGCGGTGTATCCGCATCGGCGCGGGGTGATGCCGGCGGTGCGCGCGTGGATCGATCATCTGGTCGAGTCGTTCAATGCCTGTGGGGAGCGGTTGTTATGAGCAAGGGAAAGATGAGCGAAGCCGACGTTGCGGCGTTCTGCCTGGAACTGCCGGGCGCTCGGGAAGATTACAAATGGGGTGGCGTGCGGGTGTTCTCGATTGCCGGCAACAAGATGTTTGCCTTGCAGGGGCTGCGCGGGGATTCACTGGCATTCAAGGTCGACAAGGATCTGTTTCTCGGTCATTGCGACCGCCCGGGGATTCATCCGGCGCCGTATCTGGCGCGGGCGCAGTGGATCATCATGCATCCGCCCTACCCGCTGGGTGCTGAGGAGTTACGCGGGTTGTTGCAGCGTTCGCATCAGTTGGTGGTGAGCAAGTTGCCGAAAAAGACCCAGGTGGGATTATTGCTCTAACCCCAATCCCCCCTGTGGGAGCGAGCCTGCTCGCGAAAGCGGACTTTCATTCAACGATGATGTTGTCTGACACGGCCTCTTCGCGAGCAGGCTCGCTCCCACATTGGTTTTTTGCAGTTCTTTAGAACAGCGTCAGCAGGTTCGAGCCAAGAAACAACTGGTCGATCCAGAACACTTGGTGCAGCACGACAATCACCCAGAACAGAACCTGAAACGACACCTTGCGCGTCTTGTGCCGGAACACCTGCTGGGCAATCAACGCGCCCGGCCAGCCGCCCGCCAGCTCTACGGCATGCAGGATGTTCTCCGGTGTACGCCAGGCAGCCGTCTGCGCCTTGCGCTTATCGGCCCAATACATGAAGAACGCTAGCACGCTGACGATCCCGTAAGCGGCCAGCGGCACCAGCGAAATCCCGCGCAGCCACATCGACAACGAGCCGAACAGCGGCAGCGCGCAGACGATCAGCAGAACCAGCAGTTTCAATTTCAGGTGCTGAATGTTGCCGCCCGAAGGTCGCCCTTCGGGCCGGCGTGCGCGGGAATCACTCATGGTTTGGCCGCCGCCCAGTCGATCCAGCCAAACTGCCACGTCGCCAGAATCACCAGACCAAACACGATTCGATACCAGGCGAACGCCGCGTAGCTGTGGCTGGCGATGAACTTGAGCAAGCCGCGCACGGCGATCATGGCGAAGATGAACGCCGTGACAAAACCGATGGCGAACACCGGGAAGTCTGCCGGTACAAACAGATCGCGGTACTTGTAGCCCGAGTAAACCGCCGCACCGACCATGGTCGGCATGGCGAGGAAGAACGAAAACTCGGTGGCGGTCTTGCGCGACAGGCCGAACAGCAACCCGCCAATGATCGTCGAGCCAGAGCGCGAGGTGCCAGGAATCATCGCCAGACACTGGGCGAAGCCGACTTTCAAGGCATCTTTCCAGGTGATTTCGTCGACCGTCTCAGCGTGCACTTCATGCTGACGCTTTTCCGCCCACAACATGATAATGCCGCCCACCACCAGTGCTGTCGCAACGGTAATCGGGTTGAACAGGTATTCGTGGATCAGGTCGGCGAAGATCACGCCCAGCACCACAGCGGGCAGAAACGCGATCAGCAGGTTGGCGGTAAAACGCCGTGCGCTTGGCTGGGTCGGCAAACCGATGACCACATCGAAGATCTTGCGTCGAAACTCCCAGACCACCGCAAGAATCGCGCCGAGCTGGATGATGATATTGAACGCCATGGCTCGTTCGCCGCCGAATTCGAGCAAGTCGGCAACAATGATCTGGTGTCCGGTACTGGAAATGGGCAAAAACTCCGTCAGCCCTTCTACAACTCCTAGTATCAGTGCCTGCAAGGCCGTCCAAAGATCCATCAATCCCCCAAAGAGCGATGCGCGCCGGCATGCCCCGATAGTATTTTTTTACGTTCACTGCGATCAGCGTAGCTGGTTGTGGCTGTACCGATTCCGCGCGCACAGGATCCACACGAAACGGTCAAAATTCCGTGAAATATCAATTTGGATTCAGGTTTTCACGCGCGGGGCCGAAATCCTAACAGACAAGCCTTAATAGCGCTGCCGCGTTATACGACTTGGGTCGCGTATGCCCGCTCACGAAATCGTGGTTGGATGCTGGCGGTCGTTTATTACAAGAAAAAGAATCCGGAGTGACAGCGTTATGAACAGCTTGCGCAGTGTGTCGATCAGCCGACGCTTGTGGCTCATCTTGATTGTGGCGGTGGTCATGTTGCTGACCTTGGGCGTGTTGATGCTCAAGCAGATCCACGACGACCTGTATCACGCCAAGGCCCAGAAAACCCAGCACGTGGTACAGACGGCCAGCGGCCTGCTGACCTATTACCACGACCTCGAAACCGCCGGCACTTTGAGCAAAGACGCGGCGCAGAAGCAGGCGCTGACGGCGATTCGCGGCCTGCGCTACGACCAGAGCGATTATTTCTGGATCAACGACCTCACGCCCGTGATGGTCATGCACCCGACCAATCCGAAACTCGAAGGCCAGAACCTCTCGGCGATCCGCGATCCGGACGGCTTTGCGGTGTTCAACGAAATGGTTGCCATCGCCAAGGCCAAAGGTGCCGGCATGGTCGACTACCGTTGGCCGAAACCCGGCGCCAGTGAGCCGGTGGCCAAGACTTCCTACGTCAAACTGTTCGAACCTTGGGGCTGGGTGCTTGGCTCCGGGGTTTATGTCGATGATGTGCAGGCGGAATTCCAGGGCCAAATGATCAAGGCTTCGGTCATCGGCTTGGCGATTGCGCTGATCATGGCGCTGCTGGTGATCCTGATCGCACGCAGCATTGTGCGTCCGCTGCAAGAAACCGTGAACGCCATGGCCAACATTGCCAGTGGTGAAAGCGACCTGACCCGCAGTCTCGATACCCATGGCAAGGATGAAGTCACCGAGCTTGCGCATCACTTCAACGCCTTCACCGCCAAACTGCGACGGGTGATCGGCGATTTGCAGGTGTCGGCCAGCGCCTTGGGTCAATCGTCCAGTGAACTGGGCAACGACGCCTCGCAGGCCCAGCAACGCAGCCAGCAGCAATCGCAGCAGATGGAACTGGTGGCCACGGCGATCAACGAAGTGACCTATGGCGTGCAAGATGTGGCGAAGAACGCCGAGCATGCCGCCGCCGAAATGCGTGACGCCGAAGCGCAGGCGCAACAGGGCCAGATCAACATCGACGGCAGCTTGCAGCAGATCGACAAGCTGTCCGGCACCATCGATCAAGCGGTTGAAGTGATTCGCACCCTGGCGGCCGAAAGCACCCAGATCGGTAGCGTGCTGGAAGTGATCCGCTCGATTGCCGAACAGACCAACCTGCTCGCACTCAACGCCGCGATTGAAGCCGCCCGTGCCGGTGAACAAGGTCGGGGGTTTGCCGTAGTCGCGGATGAAGTGCGCTTGTTGGCGCAGCGCACGCAGAAGTCGACAGCGGAAATCCAGTCGATGATCGAGCGCCTGCAGAACCATTCCGAGGCGGCCGTGAAGGTGATCGGTGACAGCAGCAAGGCGTCGCAATTGACCATTGAACAAGCCGGGCTGGCCGGTGCCAGTCTGAATGCCATCGGCCAGGCGCTGCGCAATCTCAATGGCCTGAATGCGTCGATTGCCAGCGCTACGTTGCAGCAGGCGCATGTGGTCGAGGACATCAATCAGAACGTGACGCAGGCTGCTGGCCTCTCGCACAGCACGGCGATCGCGGCCGAGCAGTCGAGTGCCGCCAGCCTGCGCCTCGGCCAGTTGAGCGAACAACTCAACGCCCTCCTGCGCCAGTTCCGCGTCTGACCCGTGTAACTCTGGTGAGCCCACCCCTCACCCCAGCCCTCTCCCCGAGGAGAGGGGGCCGACCGAGGTGTCTCAAGCTATACGTCGACCTGAAAAATCGAGTCGATTATGGATTCAACGCAGAAAGACCAGGTCGGCGTATCTCGAACATCCAACTTGGTCAGTCCCCTCTCCCTCCGGGAGAGGGTTAGGGTGAGGGGTTTGGCCCAATGCAGTACAATCCGCCCCCTCCTCAATTTCCCCCAAGGAACCCCCATGTCCGGGCTTGAACTGTTTGCCGCCGCCCTTGGCGTGATCGCCGTGTGGCTGACGGTCAAACAGAATCCGTGGTGCTGGCCGATCGGGCTGATCATGGTGCTGCTCTACAGCTGGATCTTCTTCGAAGTGAAGCTGTACTCGGACATGTTGCTGCAAGTGATTTACGCCGCATTGCAAGTCTATGGCTGGTGGCAATGGACTCGCGCCGGGACGATGCATGACGGCCGCGAGGTCACCCGCCTCGATCAACGCTCTATCCTGATCGGCCTCGGTGCTGGCGCGGTCGGCAGCCTGCTGCTCGGCGCGGCCATGGCCCACTGGACCGACGCCGCGCAACCGTGGCTCGATGCCGCGCTCACCGGTTTCAGCCTGGTTGCGCAACTGTGGATGGCGCAGAAACGCCTGCAATGCTGGGCGTTGTGGTTTGTGCTCGATGTGATCTTTGTCGGCTTGTTCATCTATAAAGGGCTGTACCTGACCGCTGCGCTGTACGGTCTGTTCACTCTGCTGGCCATTCAAGGCTTTCGCGAATGGCGCGCTGACCCGGCGTTGCGCACATGAAGGTCGTGGTGCTGACCGGGCCTGAATCCACCGGCAAGAGCTGGCTGGCGGCGGGCCTGCAACAACGCTTTGGCGGTGTGCGCGTGGATGAATACGTGCGCCGCTTTATCGAACTCAATCCCCGTGACACCTGCCTGGCCGACATCCCTGCCATCGCTCGGGGCCAGTTGCAACGGGAAGATGAAGCGCGGGCGCAACAGCCGTCGTTGCTGATTCTCGACACTCACTTATTGAGCAACATGCTGTGGAGCCAGACGCTGTTCGGTGACTGCCCGGACTGGTTGGCATCCGAGTTGCTGACCCGGCATTACGACCTGCACCTTCTCTTGTCCCCGGAACAGGTCGACTGGACCGATGACGGTCAGCGCTGCCAACCGGATCTGGACGAGCGTCTGGCGTTTTACCAGTCCACGCAAAACTGGCTGGAAACCCACCATCAGCGCTTTCTGATCATTCAGGGCAATTGGGCCGAACGCCAACGACAGGCTTTTGCCGCCGTCGAGCAACTGCTGGCGGAGTGACCCGGCCAACGGGTCAGTTTCCCCAATGATCCCCCCTGTTTTGGGGGCAAAGTGTCCGATCCTGAAACACTCCGTGAGGTGCAAAGTGCCCGTCTCAGCACTGTTCACTGTTTTGTCATCGCCGTTGTTTCACGGTTGAAACACATCGTCGCAAACCCTCGTTCCAGAGCTTTGTTCAGCCAATAGACAGGTCGGCGCGCGCACGCGTGTATCAATCCTGAAACAGTGTGTGTATCAGCTGCGCGGCTGATTTTTGCAAGCATCTGAAACCAAACGACATTTAAAAAGCGGCACAGCTTTCGCTCTCTCCTTCACAACGCTGACTCGGGCCAGCCCACTGAAGAAGGAATTGCAGCCGTGGGGAATATCCAAAAAGGTTTGACCTGCCTTCTGCTGATCGGATCAGCAGCCAGCACATTGCTCAGTTTCAATGTCCACGCAGAAGGCAATGGCGTCATCGTCCTCAACCGCGATGTCCAGCCGATCCCGATTGGTCGCAATGGCGGCAAAGACCCCTACCCGACCACCGTCAATGCCAATCCGTCCGCACGCATCAACTCCACCATGAACAGCACCGAATTGAGCGACGGCGACTTCGCCGGTGTCGCCAGCGGCAGCGCGTTCCGCACCGTCAACAATGTCCAGGCCGGCAGCAATCTGCCAGGCCTCAATACCGTCACCAATCCCAATGGCATGCCCGGCATGAGCGCAGGACACGGCGGCGGTTCCGGTGGCGCGATTTCCGGCACGATCAACCGCGCCATGAGTTCCGGCCTTGCGCCATTGACCCGCATGGCCGGAGGCCAATGAGATGAATCGTTCACTCCTTCTGCTTGCCCTGCTCGGTTGCACCACTGCCATGGCTGCTGAACCTGGTTCAGTGAACAAGGCCAACATTCAAGATTCCGGGGTTCAGTACCGCGGCAATTTCAACGTCAACCAGGCGGCTGGCGATCAAATGCAACAGGCCAACGTCAAGGCTGTGGCGATCGGCACCGAATCCCACGCCACTACCAGCGTCATGCAGAAAATCGATACACCTGCCTCGCGCTCGATGGACGCCAGCGCAACCATCGGCGGCACCTCTTTCAGCAATGGCAACGGGATCCTGGGCGTGAACCAGGGTGCCGGGGCCAACAACCAGATGGCCAATGTGACGCGCGTCAGCATCAGTGCTGCCCCGCAGAGCGTTGACGACAGTGCCCTTTCGCAACAGAACGTGGCGCTTTTACCGAGCTCAGGAGCAACTGGTACCTCACCCGGCAGTCGCCAGGTCACGACAAGTGATCAGGCCTTCACCGGCAGCCGCGGGGTAATCCAGGTGAACCAGAGTGCCGGGGTGGGGAACCGAATGGCTAACACCCTGAGCATCCGGGTCGCTGACTGACCCAAACAACAAAAGCAGTGCAATTAGAAAGTACCAACACTTAACCAACTAATAAGCACGATGGAGAAACACCATGAAACCTACAATGGCTCTCAAACCACTGGTTTTCGCACTTGCAGCAGTGATGGCAATCGCAGCACAGGCAGGCGGTCGTGATGACGATCATGGTAATGGTCACGGTAACGGGCACGGTAACGGCCATGGTAATAACCAGCCTAAAGGCCCAACCCTGGAACAACTGCTGCAAATCACCGCAGGCGCTGGTGCCGCTGTGCTTGACGTGCAAGACAGCGACGGCAACGTGGTGAAAAACCAGGGCACTCTGAACAACGCTAATGCCAGTGATTCGCTCAACGGTTCCAACGGCAACATGGGCGCCAACGTTGCAGCCGGCGACGGCAACCAGCAGGACAACGCTGCTGCGCTGGCCACAGCTGACGAAAGCTTCATCTTCGGTAACGCTGTTGCTGCTTCGAGTGCAACTCAAGTCAACAACAACAACTATGTGAAAAACTCGTCCACCTTCAACAACGCTACGCTCAACAACGCAGGCAACAATGGTTCCGGCAACATCGGCATCAACGTCACTGCCGGCAACTTCAACCAGCAGAAAAACAACCTGGCGATCGCCGTATCCGGTGGCCGCGTAGCTCAGGCTGCTGCTTCTGCCAACCAGTCTTCCACTGGCCTGGTTGTAGAAAACAAAGGCGTGCAGGCCTACAAAACCGACACCCTCACCGGCACTTATGCCGCTGCTGGCGTGTTCAAAGCCAAAGGCACTGCAACCATCGAAGATGATGACCACCACGGCGGTTATGGCAATCGTGGCGGCGGCCACGGCGGCAACGATGACCAGAAAGCCAAGTTCGAAGCCGTGGGTACCTTTGGCCTCGCTGGCGTAACCACTCAGCAAGTGATGACCAAAGACGGCTGGAAAGCCCCTGTGGTCAACAATGCCAACATGACCAACTCGATGAACAACTTCTCCGGCAACGGCGGAGCCAACGTCTCGGCGGGTGTGGGCAACCAACAAAGCAACTCGCTGTCCATCGCTGCTGGCTGCAGAGCCTGCCTGTAATCGCGATCGAACGAAAGCCCCGGAAACGGGGCTTTTCCTCAGTCCGCAAAGGCGTATCGATCATGCGTAAGACTGCCCTCCTCGCTCTGCTTTTCGTCTGTGGCCTGACTCAGGCCGGTCAGATGCCCGTGGCTGCCCTGCCGGGTGGCACGCTCGTCTACAAAAACGTGCAGAGCATTCGTGAGCGCAAGTTTGCCGACATCGTCGAACAGAAAACCGATTTCAGCTGCGGCGCCGCTGCACTGGCAACGGTATTACGCCAGGCCTATTGGCTCGACGTCGATGAGGAGCACATCATCAAAGGCATGCTGGTCAACGCTGACCAGGACCTTGTTCGTACTCAAGGTTTTTCCATGCTCGACATGAAGCGCTACATAGAAAGCATCGGCATGCGCGCCAGGGGTTACAAGATTCCACCGGAAAAGCTCGAAGCGGTAACGATCCCGGTGGTGGTACTGATGGAAATTCGCGGCTACAAGCATTTCGTCGTGTTGCAGCGTTCGGACAAGGACTGGGTTTACATCGGAGACCCGGTGCTCGGCCATAAACGCTACAAACATGATGACTTTGTCAAAGGTTGGAACGGCATTGTCTTCGCCATCGTCGGTCCCGGATATGACAAGGCCAACGCCTTGCGCAGCCCTCCGGTGCCCTTGACGGCCAAGAACAAGCTGGATGGTTTCAACCCGGTCAAAGATGCTGAATTGATGGATTTCGGGTTCATTCAGAGCGACTTCTTTTAATCGCCGATTATAGAAAATGGGACTGGATGTCCCGGGAGCAGCAGATGAAAACCTCATACTGGCTGGCCGCCGCCTGCCTGGCAGCGAGTGCGTCAGGCTATGCCAATGCAGGATTCAAACCCATAGAAATCAAGGACCAGGAGCTCGCCGAGCTACGTGGTCGTTATGTCATGCCGGGGCGGATTATCAGCTTCGGCATTGTCATGAGCAGTACCTGGCGCAACGCCAGCGGAGACCTGATCGGAGCGTCTGCCTCGATGCAGGTGCAACAGGCCACAATCAAACCAGAATTCTACGTTTCGACCATCAAGGAGATGGGCAACGGCAGTACGCCGGAACTGGGCACAGGATCGATTATCGGCGGTGCCGGTCTTAACTCATCGTCGGGCGTGACGCAGAGCGTACGCGCGGCAGGTGATGGCAACACGGCGAACAACAACGTCGCCATCAACGTCAAGGAAGCCAATCAGGCGCCAGCACTCGCACCCGCACAGGGCCAAGCCCTGCTGGCCGGCCAGACCATTTCCGGCAGCAATGCCGCCGGCAATGTCGCGGTGTCGGCAACCGGTACGGGTGGCGTGCAAATGGCGATTCAAGCCAGTGGCAATCAAGGTTCGGCGCTGCAACAGGTCGCCTCCAGCGGCTTACTGCAGAACACCCGCCTGCTCGGCAGTGCCAACGTGGTCAATAACCTGACTCAACTTAATGTCGTACTCAATAATAACGGCAGAAGCGCCGGCGCACTGGATTGCAACCTGACTCAACTCGGGGCCCTACGCAGTATTGGATATTGAACTACGCTGAGTCTCGATCATTGGGCTTAAAGGGACGGCTTATTCATGTATCGATCAGTATCACTGCGTGCCGCAGTGTGTTTGAGCACTCTTCTTCCTGCGGCGATGCTGCAAGCAGCACCGGATGCAGATGTACAGGCCCTGAAACAGGAACTTCTGGAGCTGAAACAACGATACGAAGTACAACAAAAGGCCCTGGCGGTTCTCGAACAACGAGTCCGCCAGGTTGAAGAACAACCCGCCGCCCCACCACCAAAACGGCTGGCAAAATCGCCGTCGGACATGAAAGGCAACCGCGTCGCCACCGGCACCGGTGCGGCAGCAGCATCAGGAGGCGCCGCCGGGGGCAGTGGCGCTTCTTACGGGCAATCACTGGCGGACGACTCACAACCGGCGCAGAGCGTTTCCAACCTGTACGACGAAGCCAGCGGCTTCTTCGGCGGCGGCAAGTTCAGTGTCGAAACCGGCATCACCTACTCGCGCTATGACACCCGTCAGCTGATTCTCAACGGGTTCCTCGCACTCGATTCGATCTTTCTTGGCAACATCAACCTTGACCGGATCAAGGCTGACACCTGGACCCTCGACCTTACCGGCCGCTACAACTTCGACAACCGCTGGCAGTTCGACCTGAACGTGCCCGTGGTCTATCGCGAATCGACTTATCAGTCGGGCGGCGGCAATGAGGGCGCGGCCGGTGTCACTACAGAAGAAACCGTCACCAAGGATCCCACCATTGGCGACGTCAACTTCGGCATCGCCTACAAGTTCCTCGACGAGTCGGTCAATACACCGGACGCGGTCGTCACCTTGCGGGTCAAGGCGCCAACCGGCAAGGATCCGTTCGGGATCAAACTGCGCCAGACCGATGCCAACTCCAATCTGTTTGTACCTGACACCTTGCCCACCGGTAACGGCGTCTGGTCGATCACGCCGGGCATCTCGCTGGTCAAGACGTTCGACCCGGCGGTGCTGTTCGGCAGCTTGTCCTACACCCACAACCTGGAGGAGTCGTTTGACGACATCAGCTCGACGGTCAACCAGAAAAACCCGGGCAAGGTAAAGATCGGCGACAGCTTCCAGATCGGCGCCGGTATTGCGTTTGCACTGAACGAGAAGATGAGTATGTCGTTCTCGGTGTCTGACCTGGTGCAGCGCAAGAGCAAGCTGAAACAGGATGGCGGGGATTGGGAATCGGTGGTGTCCAGCGACGCCAACGCCGGTTACTTCAACGTCGGCATGACCATTGCGGCCACCGATAACCTGACCATCGTACCCAACCTGTCCATCGGCATGACGGATGATGCCCCGGACTTTTCCTTCAGCCTGAAATTCCCGTATTACTTCTAGGCAAAAGCCAAAGATCGCAGCCTTCGGCAGCACCTACATCGGATTTGTGTAATCCCTGTAGGAGCTGCCGAAGGCTGCGATCTTTTGATCTTCAGGTATCTAGCGAATCTGGTGTTTATGCAGCAGGCGATAAAACGTCGGCCGCGACACCCCCAGGACTTTGGCCGCCACACTGAGATTATCGCTGTGCCGGTTCAACACATCGCACAGTGCCTGGCGCTCGGCGCGGGTCTTGTAGTCTTCCAGCGTGCCCATGGGTGTCGCGATCGAATGCTGACTGATCAGCCCCAGGTCTCGGGCCTCGATCTGCCGCCCTTCGGCCAACACCAGCCCGCGCCGCACACGGTTGGCCAGCTCACGGACGTTGCCCGGCCAGTCATGTTTGCCCATGGCAATCAGCGCGTCTTCGCTGAAGCTGCGCGGGCGTCGACCGGTTTCGTGGCTGTAGAAATGGGAAAAATGGTTGGCCAGCATTGAGAGGTCGCCGTGGCGTTCGCGCAAAGGCGCAGTGACCACTTGCAGCACGTTGAGCCGGTAATACAAATCTTCGCGAAATCGCTTCTTCTCAATGGCCGCTTCCAGGTCGACGTGAGTCGCCGCCAGAACCCGCACATCCACCGGAATCGGCTGGCTGCCGCCGACACGTTCAATGTGCCGTTCCTGCAGGAAACGCAACAGATTGGCTTGCAGTTCCAGCGGCAGATCGCCGATTTCATCGAGAAACAGCGTGCCGCCATTGGCCGCTTCGATGCGCCCGATCTTGCGTTGATGCGCGCCGGTGAAGGCGCCTTTCTCGTGGCCGAACAGCTCGGATTGAATCAAATGCTCAGGAATCGCCCCACAATTGATTGCCACAAACGGCTTGCTGTGACGCTGGGACTGGCGGTGCAGCGTGCGCGCGACCAGTTCTTTGCCGGTACCGCTTTCGCCGCGGATCAACACAGGCGATTCGGTGGGTGCCAGTTTGCTGAGTAGTTTGCGCAGTTCACGGATCGGCTTGCTGTCGCCGAGCAGTTCATGTTCGGGCTGATCGACGTGGATCGTGCCTTGCCCGCGCAAACGCGCCATGCCGAACGCGCGCCCGAGCGTCACCTGCACGCGCGAGACGTCGAACGGCAAGGTGTGAAAATCGAAAAACCATTCGCAGACGAAGTCACCGACGTTTTGTAATCGCAGCACTTCCTGATTGAGCACGGCGATCCATTCGGTGCCACTGCGGCTGATCAGTTCTTTGACGGCTTCGGGACGTTCGAGGTGAAACGGCTGCAAACGCAACAAGCCGACGTCACAACTGCGATCGGCAGCGTTTTCCAGGGTACAACTATCAACATCCCAACCTACGGCGCGTAATCCGGGCAATAAGCGGTGGCAGTCGTCGCACGGATCGACCACCAGTAAACGTCGTAACGCAGGCGCTTCGCTCATGACTGTTCCTTGGCGCCAAATTATTAGAAATGATTGTAAAAACAGTCATTTGGCAGACCCGACTGTAACATTAGCAAGATTTTGACAGGGCCTTGTATCGATTGCTTATAGGTGTACAAGCAATCACGTTATAAGAAGCAAAGTTGTTAGTGAGCTATCGACTAATCCCAGCCTTAACCTTTCAGGGAGCTTTCAAAAACCTGTCGGTAAAGCAACGCCATGAAAGAAAGTTGAAATTTCTTTGTTTCATGTGTGACCTGCCTGCGGGTTCGGTGCATCAGTACAAGTACCAGCCGAACGGTAAGCCCAACCGACGGCACATCACTTGATTGGGCACCATAGAGAGAACAACCCATGACCGCCCCGCTCCGTATCAACGAAGCTCTTTTGATTGCCAACCACGCGTTCAAACCTTTCCAGTGCGTGGCCTGGGCGCCACAAGACGGCAATGGCGAACTGAGCCTTACCGTCATTGACCGAACCAATTCGCACATCGGTCGCAAACAGATCCCAAGCAGCGCCTACTCCGATCCAGCGCAACTCGAGCAACTACTGCAGCAGGCTCGCGCTGAGCTCAGCGAAGAAGGTTACAGCCTGCAATCGTGGTCGATGCCGCACTAACAGCCGGGCGATGCGGATGACTTTCAGGTCATCCGCCCTCTTCGCTTAGTTGTAATCTTTTAAACACCCGATACTTTTGTACAACTCTTTGCAAGGTGCTCAGGCTTAACTGCTTGGCCGGCTTGCTATTGGTTCAAAAAGACACTGTTCTGGCACAGTGCGACCCTCCACCTGTTAGTTCTTACAGTTGTACTTCTCCCGGTTCAGGGATTGAATGTTCCGCTCATGCAGTTACCCACCCGGTTCCGGTAAAGGTCAACTCGCAAGGAGATGCGTGCATGTCCACTCTGAACACTTTTGCGCTGCCGGCGTTATCGACGTCTGCCGGTCAACTCGATAAAACATTTGCCACCACCGGCATCGCCCAAGTGTATTTCGCTGACAGCCTGTCCAGCCTGACCGAGGATATCGCCCTCGATGCGCAGGGGCGGATCCTCGTCGCGGCGAAAGTCGGCGTTGCTGCCGGCAATCGATTCGGACTGGCACGAATGCTCGCCGATGGCTCGGCTGATCTGGCCTTTGGCGACAAAGGCAGCGTGATCGATACGTTTGCCCCAGGCTTCGAAGCCACGGCCGGTAAAGTCCAGGCACTGCCCGACGGGCGCATCCTGCTCGCCGGCCTGCATTATGAAAACGCTCATCGCACCCTGCCCGCACTGGCCCTGTTCGACGCTCAGGGCAAACCGGATTTGCGCTTTGGCGACAATGGTCGTCAGGTGGTGCGCTTGCCCGGCGATCTGTCCATGGGCAGCCGTGATGCCTGGCTGCCGCCGGGCGTACCGGGCGCCGAAGCCTGCGATTTTGTCGTCCAGGAAGACGGCCATATTCTGTTGATCGCCAATCACCACTTCGAACTCGCCGACCATGCCGGCATGCTGATTCGCCTCAAGCCCGACGGCAGCCTCGATGAAACCTTCAATGGCCGCGGTTTTGTGATGATTCGCCACTTGCTGCTCAACACCTGGCTGAGCAGTCTGCTGGTGCAGAAGGATGGGCGTATTGTGGTGGCAGGCTCCATCGACTTCCCGCAGGAGGGTTTATTGGCGCGCTACCTGCCCAATGGTCGCCTCGACGAACGCTTCGCCGTGGATGGTTTCATGGCGTTCAAGGCGCACGGCAAAAGCGCTCTGGTCAGTCAGGTCCTTGAGTCCGCCGACGCGCTGCACTGTTTCGGCAGCAGCCGCGATCCGATTCGTTGTATGGCGTACAGCCTGCACACCAATGGCCGCCCGAACCTGCACAACCATGCCGGCCAACCCCAACTGCTGGAAATCGGCCCCAGCGGCTGCCAATGGAGCGCCGCGCAACGTATGGCGGACGGCCGCATCATCGCGGTCGGTGCAACCATTGGTGGAATCGAAGCGGACTTTATCGTAGCCCGCTACTCGAGTGATGGCGGCCTGGATCACAGCTTTGCCGACGGTAAAGGCTGGCTGCGCACGCGCTTGGGCCGCAGCCTGGACACAGCCAATTCGCTGGCCGTGCAAGCGGATGACGCCATTCTCGTGGGCGGTTATTCACTGGATGGCAATTACCGGGCGATGGTGGCGCGGTATCTGAATCAATAGGCAGGCGGGACTGACCGTTCGTCGAAAACAGGTCTGTACCTGTAATTTCTGACAGTAGACGTCAACCTTGATCGGGCATCAGATAGCAGGGCGCAGAAAGCGGCGCGCCCATTCAGAAAAAGGAATTTTGATATGAACGATCTAGTGACACCGTCCAAACATCGGACATCGGTTGAGCTTTTCGGTGGAAGCGCTGAGCTTGCAGCTCCCCGGCTCATTTCAATCACCAATGGTGACAACCAGGTTATTCCACCTGACGGTACAACCACGAACGGTGATCTGTCTTTCGTCGGTTCGGCGGAGCCGAATCAATTAGCCGAGATACTGGACCATGGTATTCCTGCACACCCTCCCGTGAATGTTGACGCAGCGGGTCATTTCAGCGCCCTGCTGCTCAATCAGCAACGAGGCCGTCACGTATACAGTGTGAAAACAGCTGATGGTCAAGAGTCAGCGACGTGGACTGTCAATGTAGATGTGAGCGAAACGCTCTCAATCGACTCGGTATACGAACCTGACGGCAGGCCCGTCGGAAGAGGTGAAAGCACTTTCCATAATGTGCTGCATTTTATTGGCACGGCCACGCCAGGCAAAGTAGTGGAGCTGGTGAATAACGGTACGGTGCTAAAACTCTTGAATGTCGCTGACAACGGGCATTGGAGCGCCATTCTCGAGAACCTCGTGACAGGTACCCAAAACTTCATCGCTCGGGAAACCAATGGACAGCAATCATCGCCATGGCGGGTCCTGATAAAGCAACCTGCACCGATCAGCATTCAATTTGTCTTGGGCAATGAAAATTTTCAGCTGATCGCGAATCACGAGTCCACGTCCGATAGATCGGTGACTTTGGTTGGCACTGCAACTCCTGGTGAATCAGGCTGGATTGTCGAGTACAGCCGTGAATTGGTGCCCTTCACTGCAAATGAGCAGGGTGTCTACTACGCGACAATCAAGGACCTGGAAGAAAATCGGGTTCACAACTTCAGACTCCGATCCGATCTGGGTCGAATCTCAACGCCTTGGGTAATCCAGGTGGTTTCGTCGAAATTGCCAAAAAATTAGGTTCCTTACATAAGCAAAACAAATCCGCCGAGTCATGACTCGGCGGATTTTTTTCGTTCCGGCAGCGTTAGAGCAAAGGCATTCACCGTTCGTCCGGAATGCGCCTGTACCTGTAATTTCTGACAGTAGACACCAATCTTGATCGGGCATCAGATAGCAGGGCGCGCATGAATCATGCGCCGTCATCTGATAAGGGAGTTTTGAAATGAGCGAGCAAGAGGCACTGCAAAAACAAAATCCATCTGCCAAGACTTCAGACTATAACGCGAGAACCCTTCCCCGAATTCTTACAGTTACCGATCAGTACGGTGACCCCGTCCAGAACCCCGGGTTCACTAAAAGCAATCAACTTTATTTTGAGGGGAAGGCCCCGCGTAGTGAACTTGTGGAACTACTGGATAAGAGTATTCCCGTCTATCATCCCGTTTACGTTACAGAACATGGTGACTTCAATTTTTATCTGACAGATCAACGATCGGGTGATCATGAATACAGTGTAAAAGACAGTAATGGTTACGAGTCAGCGCCATGGGTGATCACTCTGGATATAACTGACGCGGTATCTATCGACTGGATAACAGGTCCTGACGGTCAGATGATCGAGGACAACGGTAGCACTCTGTTTAGCGAGCTGGATTTTGTTGGCCAAGGCGAAGCGGGTCAGAAGATCGAGCTGCTGGACAACGGCGTGGTCGTACAAACGTTTGCTGTAAATGAAATGAAACGCTGGTTTGGCAATGTAAAGGAACTGTCGACAGGTAGCCACGAATTCATGGCTCGAGGGCAAAAGGGTCAGGAATCAGCTGTCTGGCGCGTCCTGATCAAAAAACCGGCACCGCTCAGTATTCGCTTTGTACTGGGCCAGGAAAATTATCAGCTAATAGAAAATAACGGTGCAACGACGGATCAGGTAGTGACCATAGTTGGCACGGCGAACCCCAATGAAAAGGGCTGGGTCGTCACAAGTGCGAACGCTGCCGAACCCTTCGCAGCAAATGAAAGCGGTGTCTACTTCACAACTTTTCGGAACTTGGCAGCAGGGCGTCATAGCTTCAGTCTAAGATCCGATTTGGGGCGTGTCTCAGCGCCATGGGTGGTCATAGTGATTTACTCGAAATTGCCGTAACTCATTTCCCGCACGATCAAACAACGCCCCGCCGAGACATGCGTCGCAGGGGCGTTGTGTGTTCAGTGCCAGAAAGCCTGGCTACTACAAATTTGCGTCAAACCCAGTTACACCTTGAACTTGCATCGCACATCCGGCAACTTGCGCGCTTCAATAAAACAAGGAGCAACCGATGTCCGGTTCAATGGCCCAGGCGTTCGCGCACAATTTTCTCGGGCAATCGCCACGTTGGTACAAGGCGACCATCGTCGGTTTTCTGATCCTCAATGCGCTGGTGCTGTTCACGGTTGGCCCGGTCGCGGCCGGCTGGTTGCTGGTGATCGAATTCATCTTCACTCTGGCCATGGCGCTCAAGTGCTATCCGCTGATGCCCGGTGGCTTGCTGTTGATCGAAGCGTTGCTGCTGAAGATGACCACGCCGCAGGCGCTGTACGATGAACTGGTGCACAACTTTCCGGTGATCCTGCTGCTGATGTTCATGGTGGCCGGCATCTACTTCATGAAGGATCTGTTGCTGTTTCTGTTCTCGCGCCTGCTGCTGGGCGTACGTTCAAAAGCGGCGCTGGCGTTGATGTTCTGTTTTCTCTCGGCATTTCTCTCGGCGTTTCTTGATGCCCTGACGGTGACAGCGGTGATCATCAGCGCGGCGGTCGGCTTTTATTCTGTCTATCACCGCGTCGCGTCCGGTAATGATCCGCGCCAGGACAGTGAATTCGCTGACGACCAGAACCTGCCGACACTGCATCACGAAGATCTGGAGCAGTTCCGCGCATTCTTGCGCAGCCTGTTGATGCACGGTGCGGTCGGTACGGCGCTGGGCGGTGTCTGCACATTGGTGGGCGAGCCGCAGAATCTGTTGATCGGCCACGAAATGGGTTGGCACTTCGGCGAGTTCTTCACCAAGGTTGCGCCGGTTTCGCTGCCGGTGCTGGCAGCGGGTCTGGTCACCTGCGTGTTGCTGGAAAAGCTGCGTTGGTTCGGTTACGGCACGCTGCTGCCGGACAATGTTCGCGCCGTGCTGGCCAACTATGCCGCCGAAGACAACGCCGAACGCACGGCGCGCCAACGCGCGGCACTGCTGGTGCAAGGCGCTGCGGCCCTGATCCTGATCGGTTGCCTGGCCTTGCACATCGCTGAAGTCGGTTTGATCGGCTTGATGGTCATTGTGCTGATCACCGCGTTTACCGGTATCACTGACGAGCATCGTCTGGGCAGCGCGTTCAAGGACGCCATGCCGTTCACCGCGTTGCTGGTGGTGTTTTTTGCGGTGGTCGCGGTGATTCACGATCAACAGCTGTTTGCACCGCTGATCCAGTGGGTGCTGGCCCTGCCGGTCGAACAACAACCGGGCATGCTGTTTATTGCCAACGGTTTGCTGTCGGCGATCAGTGACAACGTGTTTGTCGCGACGATTTACATCACCGAAGTGAAGCAGGCGTTCCTCGCCGGGCACATGAGTCGTGAGCATTTCGAGACGTTGGCGATCGCGATCAACACCGGCACCAACCTGCCAAGTGTGGCGACGCCGAATGGTCAGGCTGCGTTTCTGTTCCTGCTGACCTCGGCGATTGCGCCGCTGGTGCGCCTGTCGTACGGGCGGATGGTGTGGATGGCGTTGCCGTACACCTTCGTGATGGGGCTGCTGGGCTGGTATGCGGTGAGCTACTGGCTCTGACAAACACTGAATAAACCTGTGGGAGCGAGCCTGCTCGCGAAGAGGGAGTGTCAGACAACAGATTCGTTGATGACACACCGCTTTCGCGAGCAGGCTCGCTCCCACATTTGGTTTTGCGTGCTTTCAGCGAGGCGGGATGTATTTCTCGATCGCTTGGGCTACCGCTCTGACAAACACTGAATAAACCTGTGGGAGCGAGCCTGCTCGCGAAGAGGGAGTGTCCGACAACAGATTCGTTGAATGACACACCGCTTTCGCGAGCAGGCTCGCTCCCACATTTGGTTTTGCGTGCTTTCAGCGAGGCAGGATGTATTTCTCGATCGCTTGGGCTACCGCTCTGACAAGCGCCGAATAAACCTGTGGGAGCGAGCCTGCTCGCGAAGAGGGAGTGTCAGACAACAGATTCGTTGAATGACACACCGCATTCGCGAGCAGGCTCGCTCCCACATTTGGTTTTGCGTGCTTTCAGCGAGGCAGGATGTATTTCTCGATCGCTTGAGCTACCGCTCTGACAAACACTGAATAAACCTGTGGGAGCGAGCCTGCTCGCGAAGAGGGAGTATCCGACAACAGATTCGTTGAATGACACACCGCTTTCGCGAGCAGGCTCGCTCCCACATTTGGCTTTGCGTGCTTTCAGCGAGGCAGGATGTATTTCTCGATCGCTTGGGCTACCGCTCTGACAAGCACTGAATAAACCTGTGGGAGCGAGCCTGCTCGCGAAGAGGGAGTGTCAGATAACAGATTCGTTGAATGACACACCGCTTTCGCGAGCAGGCTCGCTCCCACATTTGGTTATGCGTGCTTTCAGCGAGGCAGGATGTATTTCTCGATCGCTTGGGCTACCGCTCTGACAAACACTGAATAAACCTGTGGGAGCGAGCCTGCTCGCGAAGAGGGAGTGTCAGATAACAGATTCGTTGAATGACACACCGCTTTCGCGAGCAGGCTCGCTCCCACATTTGGTTATGCGTGCTTTCAGCGAGGCAGGATGTATTTCTCGATCGCTTGGGCTACCGCTCTGACAAACACTGAATAAACCTGTGGGAGCGAGCCTGCTCGCGAAGAGGGAGTATCCGACAACAGATTCGTTGCATGACACACCGCTTTCGCGAGCAGGCTCGCTCCCACATTTGGTTTTGCGTGCTTTCAGCGAGGCAGGATGTATTTCTCGATCGCTTGGGCTACCGCTCTGACAAACACTGAATAAACCTGTGGGAGCGAGCCTGCTCGCGAAGAGGGAGTGTCAGACAACAGATTCGTTGAATGACACACCGCATTCGCGAGCAGGCTCGCTCCCACATTTGGTTATGCGTGCTTTCAGCGAGGCAGGATGTATTTCTCGATCGCTTGGGCTACCGCTCTGACAAACACTGAATAAACCTGTGGGAGCGAGCCTGCTCGCGAAGAGGGAGTGTCAGACAACAGATTCGTTGAATGACACACCGCTTTCGCGAGCAGGCTCGCTCCCACATTGGTTTTTGGGTGGAGTCAGTGAGGGAGGATGTATTGCTCGATCGCCTGGGCCACGCCGTCTTCGGTGTTCGGCGCGGTGACCACGTCGGCTTGGCGCTTCACCGCCTCCTCCGCCTGCCCCATGGCAATCGACAGGCCTGCGCAATGAAACATCGCCGGGTCGTTACCGCCATCACCAATCGCAGCGGTCTGCTCCAGCGGTATGCCCAAGTGCTCGGCCAAAGTCGCCAGTGCGGTGCCCTTGTTGGCCTCTAGCGCCGTCACGTCGAGATAAACCGGTTGCGAACGCGACACCTGCGCCATCCCGTTGACTTTCGGCAACAGTAGAGCTTCCAGTTCGATCAACAGTTCCGTGTTGTTGCTGGTCGCGACAATCTTGTCGATGCGCTGCAGATACGGCTCGAAACTCTCCACCACGACGGGTGGATAACCGAGGCCGTGCTGTTCGCGCGGCACCATCGGCCCGTGCGGATCCTTGAGCAGCCAATCGCCGCCGCTGAACACCCAGATTTCAACGTCCGGTTGATCAGCGAACAGCGCCAGCGCAATCAGTGCGGTGGTAGCCGGCAGGTAATGCGCGACCAGTAAACTGCCATCCGGGTTGACGATAGTGCCGCCATTGAACGCCGCCGTCGGCAAATCAACACCCAGGGCTTCAATTTGTTGCAGCATGGCTTTCGGTGGCCGGCCGGTGGCGAGGCTGAACAACACGCCCGCCTCCCGCAGCGAACGCACCGCGTCGATGGTGCGTTGGCTCAGCGTGTGATCCGGCAGCAACAGTGTGCCGTCCATGTCGCTGAGCAGAAAACGGATGGGTTGTTTCGGCACATCACTCATCCGAGGCCATGCCAGACGCGACCATCGCGAGTCAGCAGATCTTCGGCAGCTTGCGGGCCGTCCTCACCCGCGGCATAGGCCTGCACGCTCGCGTCCTGTTGCCAGGCATCAAGGAACGGCTGCACAGCGCGCCAGCCGTTCTCGATGTTGTCGGCACGCTGGAACAGCGTCTGATCGCCGGTCAGGCAGTCGTAGATCAAGGTTTCGTACCCCGTCGACGGCTGCATCTCGAAAAAGTCTTTGTAAGCAAAACCCAGCTCGATGTTGGCCATGTTCAACGCTGGCCCCGGCCGTTTGGCCAGCAGGTCGAACCACATGCCTTCGTTCGGCTGGATCTGGATACGCAGGTAAGTCGGCTGCAATTCGTCGACTTCGGTGTCACGGAACTGCGCGTAAGGCGCCGGTTTGAAGCAGATGACGATCTCGGTATCGCGCACACTCATGCGCTTGCCGGTGCGCAGGTAGAACGGCACGCCGACCCAACGCCAGTTGTCGATCATCACCTTCAGCGCCACGTAGGTTTCCGTGGTGCTGTCAGGGGATACGTTGGGCTCCTGGCGGTAGCCGTTCAACGCCTTGCCATCGACTTCGCCGGCGCTGTACTGGCCGCGAACCGAGTTGGCGCGGGCTTCTTCGGTCGTCCATGGACGAATCGCCCCGACCACCTTGGCCTTCTCGCCGCGCACCGCGTCAGCGCCGAACGCCGCGGGCGGTTCCATGGCAACCATGGCGAGCAACTGGAACAGGTGATTGGGCACCATGTCGCGCAGTGCACCGGTGTGTTCGTAAAAACTGCCACGGGTTTCGACACCGACGGTTTCCGCGGCGGTGATCTGTACGTGGTCGATGTAATGGTTGTTCCAGAACGCTTCGAACAGGCTGTTGGAGAACCGGCTGACCAGAATGTTCTGCACGGTTTCCTTGCCCAGATAATGGTCGATCCGATAGATCTGCTTCTCGGACATCACCTTGAGCAAACAGGCGTTCAACGCTTCGGCGGTGTGCAGGTCGGAGCCGAACGGCTTCTCGATCACCACCCTTCTGAACGCTTGCGGGGTTTCTTCAAGCAAACCGGCGCTGCCGAGTCGGCGCACCACTTCACTGAAGAAACGCGGCGCGGTGGCCAGGTAGAACACCGCATTGCCGGTGCCGCTGTCGGCGATTTTCGCCGCCAGCGCTGAATAGGTGCTGTCGTCCAGAAAGTCGCCCTGGACGTAGCTGATACCTTTGGCGAGCTTGGCCCACAAGGCCGGATCAAGCATCTGATCGCCCTTGCCGACTTTCGCCGCCACTTCGGTACGGATGAAGTCTTCGAGCTTTTGCGCGAAGGCCTCATCGGTAATGGCGTTGTGGTCAACGCCGACGATCCGCAGATTGTCGTCAAGCAAGCCGTCGCGACTGAGGTTGTACAGCGCCGGCATCAGCAAGCGCTTGACCAGGTCGCCGTGGGCACCGAACAAAAACAGCGTGGTCGGTGGTGCGGGTTCTGCCTTGGATTTTCTGCGGATCGTATGGGTCATTTCTTCGGTGTCTCCACGTGGCCGCCGAAGCCGAAGCGCTGGGCCGAAAGAATCTTGTCGCCAAAGGTGCCCTGGCCGCGCGAGCGGTAGCGCGAGAACAGCGAGTTCGACAGCACCGGTACCGGCACCGCTTGTTCCATGGCCGCTTCGATGGTCCATTGACCTTCGCCGCTGTCAGCGACGGAACCGGAGAAACCGTCGAGCTTCGGATCGCTGGCCAGCGCATCGGCGGTCAGGTCCAGCAGCCACGAAGACACCACGCTGCCACGACGCCACACTTCAGCAATGTCGGCCACGTTCAGGTCGAAACGCTGATCTTCCGGCAGGCGCTCGCTGGATTTGGTCTTGAGGATGTCGAAGCCCTCGGCGAACGCGGCCATCATGCCGTACTCGATGCCGTTGTGAATCATCTTCACGAAGTGCCCGGCACCGGCAGGACCGGCGTGGATGTAACCGTGCTCGGCACGATGATCTTCAGACTTGCGATCCTTGGTGCGCGGGATGTCACCCATGCCCGGCGCCAGAGCAGCGAACAACGGGTCGAGGCGCTGCACGGTTTCAGCGTCGCCGCCGATCATCATGCAATAGCCGCGCTCCAGGCCCCAAACGCCGCCCGAGGTGCCGACGTCGATGTAGTGCAGGCCTTTTTCGGCCAAAGTCCTGGCCCGGCGAATGTCATCCTTATAGTTGGTGTTGCCGCCGTCGATGATGGTGTCGCCGGCTTCGAGCAAAGTGCTCAGGGTGTTGATGGTGTCTTCGGTGGGTGCGCCGGCCGGCAACATGACCCATACCGCACGCGGTTTGGCCAGGCCGGCAACCAGTGCCGGCAAGTCGGCGACGCCGGTGGAGCCCTCGGCGACCAGGTTATCGATGAAAGCGGTATTGCGGTCGTAAACAACGGTGGTGTGACCGTTGAGCATCAGACGTCGCGCAATATTGCCGCCCATGCGGCCCAGTCCAATAATCCCGAGTTGCATGTGCTGATGCTCCTTACTACAAATAAATGTGTGTCATTGGTTATAGCCCAACGCGACTGATGGAGGTTAGTCCAGAGCGTTGCGATGAAGTTTCCGGGCATTGTGCCCGATCCAGACTGATAACGCCCCGAATCCTGCTGAAGACACACCGACCATGAAAAATAAAAAAGTTCCATTCACAGGCAAAAGAAATCAAAATCGGCGCCGATAGCAAGTCAGTACCCGCAAACGGGGACGACTTACAGTTGATGCACGCCATTTGCGAGGTGAGCAATGGGCACAGTACACACAGCAATGCCGCCACAAACCCTGTACGTGACGATTCGTCGCGATGAATTGCGTCAGTTGAAAGACGAACGCGACCAGTTGAAGCAGGAGCTGGCGCAACTGCGCCTGTTGACCCAGGGTGCGCAACCGCAACCTTTGCCGGTCGTTCAGCGTCATCCCCACGCCTGATACCCCGCCTGATTCGGGAACGGCAGCGGCTGTTCCCGACGCACTACCCTCTGGCTGCATGCCCCACGGCAAAAGCGCCGCTTAACAAAACTTTCACATTCTCTTCGTAATACTCCGCCCCATTCTGGCCGTACCTGCGTGTACGGCCTCCGTTCGTCGGCTTCATGGATGTTCCGGCGGTGGTTGTAACGAGTGAGCTGGAGCGCCGAATGGCATTGTTCAAACGCAGCAAAACGACTGCGACAGGTTTCGATTGGGCCGGTTTTCTCTGGCTGTTTGTATTCTTCTGGTACTTCTCGGGTATCACTCAACTGCTGATCCAGTTGACCGGCACTTCCGGCTTCACCGGGTTCCGTCAGGCGTTCGTCATGAGCGCGATCTGGCTGGCGCCGATGCTGCTGTTCCCCAAACGCACCAAACTGCTCGCCGCCATCATCGGCGTGGTGTTGTGGGCCTGCTCGATGGCCAGCCTGGGCTACTTCTTCATCTATGAGCAGGAATTCTCCCAGAGCGTCATCTTCATCATGTTCGAGTCGAACGTGTCCGAAGCCGGCGAGTACATGACCCAGTACTTTGCCTGGTGGATGGTGCCGGCGTTCCTCGCGCACACCGCGTTCGCTTACTTCCTGTGGACTCGCCTGCGCCCGGTGTACATGCCCCGTGGCCGCGCATTCGTCGCAGCAATGGCCATTCTGATTGCAGTGATCGGTTATCCGCTGGTCAAGCAAACCCTGCGCATGGGCACCTTCGCCCAAGGCTTCGAGAAATTCGAAACCCGTATCGAGCCAGCGGTGCCATGGCAGATGGTCGTGGCCTATCACCGTTACCAGGAAACCCTCGCCGACATGCAGGGCATGCTGCACAACGTCAGCAAGATTCCGCCGCTGAAAAATCTCAAGGATGCCTCGGCCGATCAGCCGAAGACCCTGGTGCTGGTCATCGGTGAGTCGACCAACCGTCAGCGCATGAGCCTTTATGGCTATCAGCGCAACACCACGCCGGAACTGGACAAGCTCAAGGATCAACTGGCGGTGTTCGACAACGTCGTCACTCCACGTCCGTACACCATCGAGGCGCTGCAGCAGGTCCTGACCTTTGCCGACGAGGAAAACCCGGATCTGTACCTGTCCACGCCGTCGCTGGTCAGCATGATGAAACAGGCCGGCTACAAGACCTTCTGGATCACCAACCAGCAGACCATGACCAAGCGCAACACCATGCTCACCACGTTCTCCGAACAGGCCGACGAGCAGGTGTACCTGAACAACAACCGCAACCAGAACGCCGCGCAATACGACGGCGACGTCATCGAGCCCTTTAACAAGGCCCTGACTGATGCGGCACCGCGCAAACTGATCGTTGTGCATTTGCTCGGCACACACATGAGCTACCAGTACCGCTATCCGCCGACGTTCGACAAGTTCCAGGACCGCAACGGCGTGCCGCCCGGCGTGCGTGACGACCAGGTACCGACCTACAACAGCTACGACAACGCCGTGCTGTACAACGACTTCGTCGTGTCGAGCCTGATCAAGGATTACGCCAAATCCGATCCGAACGGCTTCCTGCTGTACCTTTCGGATCACGGTGAAGACGTGTTCGACTCAGTGGGCCACAAGACCCTGGGTCGCAACGAAAACAAACCGACCGCGCCGATGTACACCATCCCGTTCATGGCCTGGGCGTCACCGAAGTGGAAGGCCAACCATGACTGGAACTTTGCCGGCGATCTGGATCGCCCGTACAGCAGCTCGCACTTGATCCACACCTGGGCCGACCTCGCCGGCTTGAGTTTCGATGAGCTCGACCGCAGCAAGAGCCTGGTCAGTGACAGTTTCAAGGTGCGGCCACTGCTGATCGGCGACCCGTATCAGACCGATCAGCGTGCACTGATCGACTTCAGTTTGATGAAGCCGAAGAAGCCCACCGCAACCGTCGCCGACGCCGTGGAGCAATAACGTTGCGTTGGATGTGCAGGCATGAGAGCAACTGAATAGCGCTCTGCCTGATCGTTGAAAAGCTCTGTATCGAAAGATGCAGAGCTTTTTTATGCCTTCGGAAATCCGGATCGTTCGATGAACGATCCATTGTGCAAACGCCTACCGCACGTCGGATTTCAGCCCGCACCTGTCAGATCTGACAGGTGCGCAATTCCACCAATCCGCTTTCAATCACTCCGTCACCTCACCGAACGGAGCACGCCCCCATGTCCAACCCAACACCGGATGCCCTGAAGTCCCTCTACTTCCCCGCCCTGAACCCGCTCGACCCAGCGGAAGACTACGATGGCGGCATCCCCATTCGTGGCGTGGAAAACGGGTTGCAAGGCACTGTGCCTGCCTGGCTCTCCATGAGCATTGGCGACCGGGTCGATGTTTTTTGGAACAACGCCACGCAGGCAGTGTGGAGCAAGACCATTCAATACGAGTCCGAACTCAATCGGGATGTGACCTTCACCTTGGCCAAGGATTTTGTGCTCGACGGTGATGCCACCAACGTTTACTACAAGATCACCGGCAAGAACCATCCCGGCGAAGAATCCAGACCCCGCTTGAAACTGCTGGTCAAACTCACCCGCCCCGGCGAATACGACGACATCCCCGGTGATGACGGCCACTCCGACCTCAATTTTTCCCTCGACCGCTACGAAATCGACCAGGACTTTTTGGAAACCGACGTGGTGACGATGCGCATCACCCCCTACCGCAACCTGACCCGCTTCGACCGCATCCACGCCCGCTGGGGCAGCCAGCAAGTGTTGCATCTCGTCAGCCCGGAACAAGCGGCGGATCCGCTGAAAAACCCCATCGACATCACTTTCGATTACAAGCTGATCAAGGCCGCCGGCGATGGCTCAGCGGTGGCCGTGGCGTTTCAGGTGGTCGACCGCTGCGGCAACTACCCCGACGAGCGCGCGCCGTGGTCAGCCCTACAGTCGGTGCTGGTGGACATGAACGGCGACCGACTGGACTCACCACTGGTGCTGGTCCAAGGCAAGCCGACCGATCGGGTGGACCTCGACACACTGGGTGACGACGACGTCATCGTTCGCGTGTACACGCCGACTAAAGACTTTGCCGTGAACGATGAAGTGCTCCTGACCTGGACCGGCACCCCCGCCCAAGGCCCGCAAATCATCGTCGGCCCGTTATCGATGCCGGTGGAGTTCGTGCCCTTTCAGCTCGACTTCACCATCCCCAACGAAGCCGTGCGCGCCATCGCCAAGGGCAGTGCGTCGGTGGGTTTTGTCCGGCGCCGCGAGGGTGAATCCGACCGCCCCTCGAAAAACGCGAGCGTCAGCGTCGTCGGCGACATCAGCCGATTGCTCGCGCCTGGCGTCGCCGAGGCACCTGGCGGGACGTTGCCAGTCGATACGCCGTGGGCGACGGTGAGTATTCCGTGGTACGTCGGTCGCAACGGCAGTGATCTGCTGAACCTGATCTGGGAAGCAAAGGCGCCCGGCGGCGACCCTGTTTACTACGAGGACCCGCGCCAAGTCGGCAACGTAGCGGATGGCGAGCCCGTCCTGCGCGCCGTTGCCCAGAGCGATATCCAGCGTTTCGATGGCCTGAGCGTCAAGGTCTACTACGTCGTCACCAACAGAGACAACCTGCTGCTGAGCGTGCGCGAATCGCTGCCATTCATCATGCAGGTGGGCGTGCCAATGCCGACCTTTGATCGCCCGGAAGTCGAAGAAGCAGACGCCGATGACGTGCTGGATCCGGACAAGGTGTCGCCGACCGGCGCAACGCTGGTCGCGCCCTTCCTCGGCACCCAGGACAAGGACCGCGTGACCTACCGCTGGCGCGGCTCGGCCAGCGGCGGCAGCACCAGCGATTATCTGGACATGATTCCGGCCACGGTGGGTAAACCGGTGAAGTTCACGGTGGGCAAGGCATTCGTGACTGCCAATCGTAACGGCACGGTGGTGGCGGATTACAGTATTCAGCGGGGGGGAGAAACGCTGGGGCATTCGCGGGAGTTGACGTTGGGAGTTGGCCAGGCAACTGCTCCAACTATCGATGCGGTGATAGGCTCTCCCAGCAATGTTGAAATCCCTCAAGGCGGGGAAACGGAGGAAACGGCCGTAACCCTGAGCGGCATCGCTGCCAAAGGCCAGAAAGTCGAAATCTTTGACGGCGCAGTCTCCAAAGGTCCGGCACCTGCAGATCCCACAACCGGTGTCTGGACGCTGCTCGTCAGTGCCCTGGCTGTGGCTGCACACAGCTTTACCGCCAAGGCGTTGTATGGCAGTGAGATGTCATCCAATCCTCCGAGAACCTTAAGGGTAGTTGAGCCTTATATAGAAGAAAACTTCGACAACGTAGTAGATCAAAGAATTGTCGATTTAAATGCAACAATGGAAACTCCACTAATGACTATTAAAAAATTATTTGGTGGTGACGGCCCTCAGCATTATGCAGCAATTTGCAACACTGATGATTTTTACCCAGAAAAAATAAGTGGAAAAGTGCTGTTTATCAGTCACTTTTACACCGACTTCTACGGAAAATCATACATAATAAACCTTAAAAATCAATACAGAAAAATATCATTCTGGATAAAATCAGACAGAAGCGTATATGGGCATATCATCCTTAAAAACGGCACAACCAACGTAGGACAACTAACAGTTAGCGGCTCTGAACTTACTCCAAATCTCTGCGAAATAGCGTCATCCGATTTTTTCAATGCAATAGAGCTAAATATGACCGGAGGCTTTTCATTTAAATACCAGATCGATCACATTCGACTATATAAATAACTACAATTACAGTTAAACGGAATTAAACGGGGGCAGGCCACGTTATCTGCATTTCTGATCGAAGATCGCAGTCTTCAGTAACTCCTAAGCGATTCATTGTAGGAACTGCTGCAGGCTGGGACTAAACGGGCCCAGACTACGTTTTTCCAGCATTTCGAATTAAAAGATCACCAGCCTTCGGCAGCTCCTACAGATATGTGAGTAGGAGCTGCCGAAGGCTGCGATCTTTTGATTTGTAAGAACTGGCGGAAGACAGCCGGAATCGAACCTGCCCGGGAACGGATGCCCTGCCCGACCGGGTTTGAAGCCCTGCCGCGCCACCCGGCGCGATTGCCTTCCTTGAAATCATTGTGCGTCGACGTGGGCCAGCGCGTTGTCGGGGCGAATCTGGCAGGATTCACCGAGGCGCCTTGTCAGGCCGATGCGATCAAAATACTCCAGATACTTTTTGCCTTTTAAACTCGTGCGTTTAAAAGACACCTCAAGACACGCCTTCAAGGCTACATATCCTTGCGCCATTGCCTACAGCTACGCCAGAATCCGCCGGTTTGTGCGCCTTGGGGTTGGGCCTTATCGTGGATCGGTCGCTGACGAATCAGCGATCGGGTTTAGCGATCCGATACCCTGCAGACGCTCAATCCCCAGTCTCAATTGCAGCGTTGTCTGTCTGCACTTGGCGTCATGGTGGCTGTGCGTGGGAGACCTTCGGGTCTACCCGGGATTTCTGTGACCCGGATCGCTAACCTGCGTACAGCCGCCACCCCGTAAAACCCGCCGGATGTGCGCCGTCACCGCAGACTTCAAAAACGAGGAATTGCTGGCCGATGCCTGCGAAACCCTCGCCTCCGCCAGAACCATCGCCAATGACTTCCAGCGACGGACGCTTTCAGGGATCGCGCAACTGATCATACTGGGCGAACTGGCGGTGAATCGGGTGATGGATAATCTGGATTTACCCCAATAGCGCACCCCCACCGATGATCGTTCCCGCGCTCCCGCGTGGGAATGCCTCAACGGATGCTCCACGTTCGGCTCTGGATGGGGCACAGAGCGCACCGGGCTGCATTCCTTTGCTGCGCGTGGGAACGATCAATCTCTAAGGCTTTTTCAGCTGCGACTCGACCTCTCCCAAAATCACCATCCGTCGGATTCAAGCCTGCACCTGTCAGATCTGACAGGTGCGCAAACTAACTTTTAGCCGTTCAATCACTCCGTCACTTTCCGCCACGGAGTCCCCCTCCCATGTCCGCCAAAGACCAGCCTGACAACGCCCCACTGATCCTCAATGAACTCAAGATCCCCGGCCGTACCGGGCCAGTGTCCGAAACGCCCAAGGTCTGGGGCATCAACCGCGCCGCGGCGCTGGACAATTTTCCGCGTCAGGGTCTGTTGTGCCAGGCCGGGCCTTGGGCGCCGATGAATCGCCTCGACAAGCTGGTGATCTACAAGGACAAGACCCAGGAGATATTGCCAAAAACCGTTGATGAAAACGAAGTCGGCACCGAGCTGCAAATGTTCGTGGAGGCGCGGCATATCACCGAGGGCACATACACCTTGTCCTACAGCGTTACCCGGCAGGGCGGGACGGCCGAACATTCGCTAGAGATGCAGGTGCTGGTCAAGCTCACCCGCCCAGGTGGCGAGGATCATAGCGAAGAGCCGGGGCATCCGGATCTGGTCATGACCATCCCTGAGGAGATTCTCAAGGGGGGTATCGACGAGGATAACGTCGCCGCTGGCGTACTGATCACCATCGGCAACGCCGATGGCAAGCCACCCTATCCATTCGCCGCGGCCGGCGATGTGATCCGGGTTAGCTGGGGCGGCGTATTTGTACTCAGCGCCCCGTTGACCCAAGCGCAGGCTGATGGCACGGACTCAATCACCGTGAAGATCGAGGAAGGCAAAATCCGCAAGGCCGGCGACTCCGACGACTCGGGTCTGGCTGTGGTTTTCGAGGTTTACGATCTGGTCGACAATCGATCGTCGGACTGGAGTGTCGAACAACGGGTGTTGGTGGCAGTGGACACAACGCGCTTGGTCGCGCCATTGCTCAAGGAAGCGCTGAACAATGTGCTGGACGTCGACAAACTGGGCGACGCCGACGGCACAGCGCAGGTCTGGGTGTCAGGCTCCTCGTTCAAGGTCGGCGACATCCCCATCCTGACAATCAAGGGAACACCACAAGAAGGCCCGCCGGTTGATATTGAAGTGCCGGGGGAAGCCTTGGTCAGCGTGCCGACCACCCATGAAACCAAAATCGCCAATAGCCTCCTGCGCCAATTGGCAAAAAGCCAGATCGCCCTGTCCTATCGCCTGAAAAAGGCCGATGGCTCTGCTGATCTACGTGCCAAAACCCAGTTCATCCGCGCCATCGGCGAAGTTCAGCGGCTGGCCGCGCCGATCATGCTGGACGAGGACTCCGGGGCGCTGGACCCGACGCTGGCCCAGATACGCCTGGAGATTCCATTCGACAAATCCTTTGCCGAAGGTCAGGTCCTCAAGATATTCATGCTCGGCACCACGCCTGGTCTCAAACCTTACCTGCCTGACTTGCCTCTTCGCCCCATCACCCGCAACGACATCGTCGCAGCCAAACCGTTGTCGTACAGCATCGACGGCAAACACCTGGCCCCGGTCAACGGTGGCACGGCGGAGTTCTACTACCAGCAACTGATCGCGGACGCGGTACTCGCCACGCTGGACAAGTACGCCGCCACTCGCGCCATTCGCGAGTCGATCCACACCGACATCCTGCAAGTCGGCGAACCGCGCCTGGAACTGCCCGAACCGGTAGTGGCCGGCGTGGTCGACGGCGTCCTGCCTGCCGACACCGCCGGCACAACCCTGACCGTGCCGTACACCGAAACGGTCAAAGGCGATGAAGTCTTCATGTTCTGGATCGGCTCGATCACCGACGAATACCCCGATTCGATCAAGCTGAACGAATTCACCGCCGGTAAGCAAGTACCGTTCACCATCCCGGCCGAGGAGATCAAGGGCAATGAAGGCGGGACGGTGATCGCCAGGTACGAAATCAAACGTGCGGATGGGCGGACGAGTTATGCCGAACCGTTGGAGTTCAGTGTCGGGGTGGCGCTGGAAAACCCCTTGCCATTGCCACAGATGCCGGAAGCCACAGGCAATGGTGCCAGTGTGACCCTGGCGCCACTCGACGCCCAAGCGGGTGCCCGCGTGATCGTGGCCTACACCGGCATGAACGAAACACATAACATCAAACTGAGCATGGCGGGCACGCCCGGCGTCGGCTCACCGGACATCCCGGCCAAACCGGGCGTCGCCAGCGGCAGCGTCGAGTTCCTGATTCCCGCCACAGCCATCGCAGCCAACATCGGCAATGAAACCAAAACCTTCACACTCAGCTACGAAGTCACCGCAGGCCAGACAACTCCATCTTTGCCTTTGACCGTCAGCGTCACGCCGCTGCCTGCGACAGAGCTGGACAAAATCAGCATTGAACAAGCCGAGGGCACGGTGCTGGATCTGGCGAAGGTGACGTTGGGCGCAACGATTCTCGCTGGCGTCTGGGCGTTTATAGCCGCCAATCATCGGGTAGGACTGAACTTCAAAGGTACGAAGAGTAACGGCGATGCCTTCCATCACGTGGTATGGCCGTGGCCGTCTTCCTACGTTAATCAAAACTGGTTCAACAGCGGTCAATACACACATACGCTGGCGTACAACGCCATCAAGGACCTGGCGGATGGCAGTCGGCTGGAATTGCATTTCAAAGCGGCGTTGACGTTGAGTCGTGAGGAGGCTGAGGCGATTGATGCGCCGGTGAAGGTTTATACGATCAGGGCCCTCGATCTGAAAGAGCCTCGTATCAAGGAAGCCAGTGACGACAGTCTCGATCCATTCGCGGCCAGCGACACACTGACCGCTGTTATTCCGGCTTACACAAACATGATCGGGACCCAGGTCAGCGTGACCTGGAGCGGCACGCCCGGTGAGGGCAGCGCAACGGCCGGCCCCTTCGAGGTGAACGCGCAAGCAGACAAGGAAGTGGCGCTGCCGAACTCAGTGGTCGCGTTCAATCTAGGCAAACCGGTGAAAGTGACTTACACCGTCATCCGCAATGCCGTACCGCAGAATTCGGATGAATTGGATCTGACTGTGCTATCGATTACTGATGGCGATACGAATCTTCCGACGCCAGCCATCGACGGGGCGATAGGCGATGACCTGGAAGTGATGGAACTGGCGGAAGGTGCGCAACTAAGGATCGAAAAATGGCCGTTGCAGGCTTCGAATCAGTGTATTTGGCTGCGTTACGACGGAACTAACAAGAACGGTGACGCCGTAGAAAAAACCTTCTGGGCAGGAGAAGCGCATCAACAGGTAGAAGGGTTGGTAACGCCGGCACAGGTTGCCTGGTTAAGAGAACTCAAAGATGGACTGCCGCTGACGATTACCTTCAAATTGAATTTTGACAAGGTGGCCGATGCGAGTACAGCGGTCGGTTTTCCGGTCAGGACTTATACTGTCAAGGCTGTTGAGGATGTGAAACCGGAAATTACCCGGGTCGAAGATTCCAAGGGTACTGAAGTTCTGCCAGGGGGCGATACGTTGGACACCACAGTGACACTCATTGGCAGCGCCACCATGGGCCAGATGGTGGAGATCTTTGACTACGCCGACAGCAAGGGCGAAACCACCGCGCAACCCGGGACGGGTATCTGGACTCATACGCTAACGGGCTTGGTCGAGGGAAATCACAGTTATACGGCTAAAGCTCTGTATGGAAGCGAGCAAGTGTCGGCGCCCAGGACGGTGACCGTGATTAAAGCTGTATCGGGTGAAGACTTTGGAGATAGAAAGCACCTTTTTTCAAAACTCCATGAACCTTATGAGCTTCCCAGCGGAACAATTGCATTGATCTCAGGAGCAGTATCAGACTTAAATCCTGCCTCTATATGGCCAGCGATTTATCTAGTCCCTGGAAAAATTGAAGGCAGCGCGTTATATCTGTCCGCCAATTATAAAAACATCCTAAAATACGACTTCAAAGCAACTTACTCAGAAATAAGTTTCTGGTTTAATAATGTATATAATTATTCATTGCTTTATAAATTTATTGTTTATGACGCACAAGGAGTTGAATTAGAATCAAAATTACACAGTGCAGTTAAGGGGGTAACTCAAATAGTTTTCACAACACCTGGAATAAAGAGCCTAAAGATTGAAGCCGTGAATGGCGGCGATTTTGCAACAGGACTAGTGATAGACTCCTTCAAATTCAAAGAATGACTTGTTTACGCAGTTGATCGGCTCTCGGTTTCTTGATATTTCAATAGGGGCAAAACTTAGGAACGTTATCGTTATCAGGGACAGACCCTGAGGGATCCCCACAAATCTACTCCAAGATCTGTGCCTGATGATGCACCTCATCACGCAGAGCTTTCTCCAATGTTTCCCAGTCTCCGCTGCTTCCGCGAATTAAACGGGAATTAAACGGGGACAGACCACGTTATCTGCATTTCTGATCGAAGATCGCAGTCTTCAGTAACTCCTAAGCGATTCATTGTAGGAACTGCTGCAGGCTGCGATCTCTTTTGTCAGGAGGAGCCTGACAGATTGTCAAAGCCCGTAGCCTTTCCCCTACAACGAATCCCGCCAAACTCCGGCAGACTGCAGCGGTTGACTGCCCTGCCCTCACTCCCTATCCTCGCGCCTGTCACGACTCATTCGTGATCGGGTTTGACGGCTCGGACTTCCTTACTACGCGCATAGCCTTTCTCTGCTCGTGCACTTTTGTGCCCGCTCATTGCCTATGGTGACTGTGTGTGGGGCATCTTCGGATGCGCCGGGTTTGTGAGGACCGGTCCGTCAACCTGCGCACAGTTGCCACCCATTCGTTTGACGGCGATCAAGTGGCAGCTCTCTTTAACTCTGAAAGAGATACCTCACTTATGAAGCAAGCAAACACAGCCTCGACTCCCTGCGACCACATCGCTCACCACCCTTTCCGCGTCCGTCCCGACCTCTCGCTCCTCGACGCCCTCGAACACGCGGCCGTCTACCTCAACTGCGCCGAAGCCCTCGCTCACCAAGCCCCTAGCGTCGCTCGCCCGGATCACAGCAGCTCGCTGCGCTGGGCCAGCCAGCAAATGCTCGCCAACGCCCGCGCACTGGTCCTGGCTTCCATCGCCAGTCAGCACACCGCTCAGACCAGAGGTGACGTATGAAAGCGCACCTTTCGATGACCCACAACGAGGACAGCATTCCGGTGTTACTGGTCTCCACCGAAGCACCACTGGATGTCTTGCACGCTAGCGCGGCCAGTCGCTTTTTGGCGGTGACGCAGATGATGGAAAGTCTGGCCAGTCTGGATATCTCGTCCGCCAAAGGCGCCGATGTGCAGCAACTGGCCCATGCAGCGGCGATGTTGTTGCGTGATGGCTGTGACGTGATGGATGTGCTGGGCCGGCAGATTCGTTTGCGGGTCTGATATCGGCAAGATCAAAAGATCGCAGCCTTCGGCAGCACCTACACCGATCCCGGTAGAAGCTGCCGAAAGCTGCGATCTTTTACGTTTGAACCGTGGTCGAGCCAACCTCTGAAACACTTTCAAATAACAATATTTCTCGTTTGACACTAAATCCCCGCCCCACGCCTCGTCTTTGAACAAACGGATTTTTTCCCTCGAAGACAAGGAGTCGGCTGCGATGTTCGCGCCCATTACCCGTTCCATGACCCTCACCCTCGGTCTGTGCAGCGCTGCATTCAGCGCCGGTCTGCTGGCTGAAACCGAAGCCGAAAAGCCGCTGAAACCCAGCAACACAGCGCTGGAGCTGGCCGAGACCAACGTCAGTGCGCAAGGCTTGGGCACGACCACCGAAAACACCGAGTCCTACACCACCGGCGCGATGAGCACCGCTACTCGCCTGAACCTGTCGATCAAGGAAACCCCGCAATCGGTCTCGGTGATCACGCGTCAGCAGATGGATGATTTCAAGCTCGGTACATTGACCGAGGCCATGCGTCAGACCACGGGCATTGTGGTGCAGCATCTGGATTCGGATCGGGTCAGCTATTCGTCGCGCGGCTATGCGATCAACAACTTCCAGATCGACGGAATGCTCAATACCTTCGATCGCATGAAGTCCGATTCCGACACGATTATTTACGACCGTATCGAGGTAGTACGCGGTGCCACCGGGTTGACCACGGGGGCCGGTGATCCATCGGCGACCATCAACATGGTGCGCAAGCGCCCGACTACGCAGTGGCAGGCGCTGGCCGGGGTCAGTGGCGGCAGCTACGACAATTACTACAGCTACGTCGATGTCGGCGGGCCGTTGGCTTTCGACGGTCGTCTTCGCGGACGCACGGTGCTGGCCTATCGCGACAACCAGTCGATCAAAGACAAGTACGCGCTGCAACGGGAAGTCGGATATGGCGTGCTCGAGGCGGATCTGACCGATTCCACCGTGCTGGCGGTCGGTTACGACTATCAGAACAAGCATGTGCAAGGCTCGTCCTGGGGCACCGTGCCCTACTGGAATGCCGATGGCAGCAAGGCCGGTCTGGGACGTTCGACCAACATGGCGACGTCGTGGAGTTCCTGGCCGCTGCAGGACAAAACCGCGTTCGCTACTCTCGATCAGCAACTGGCCGGCGGCTGGCGCCTGAAAGCGGCGTACACCCACCGCGACAGCAATACCGACGGCAAGGTCTATTACGCTGGCACCGGATATCCCGAGCCCGACCGCAGCGGCATGAGCGCCTACACCTCGCACATGATCGGCACGCAGAAAATGCAGGCGTATGACTTCAATGTCTCCGGCCCCTACTCGCTGCTGGGCCGCGAGCACGAAATGATGTTCGGCTACGGAGAGGCCGAGCGCCGCTCGAACTCTCCGTACACCATCGCCAGCCCACGCCCCAGAGGTTACGGGACTATCCGCGACTGGAAATACATGGGCGATATCGCCAAATTCAGCGACACCGTCACCGATCTCACCGGCGCCAAGGACGATACCCGGCAGAAAGCCGGATACATCGCCACGCGCCTGAGCCTGACCGATGAACTGCACGCGGTGCTGGGCAGTCGCTACGGCAGCTGGCAAGCCTCCAGCACCACCAACAGCTACAACGCCAATCGACAGCTGACCAAAGTCGATTACACCAGCCAGAAACAGAATGACGTCTGGACGCCTTACGCCGGGCTGCTGTATGACCTGACCCCGGAATACACGGTGTACGTGAGTTACACCGACATCTTCAAACCCCAGGGCAATCGCGACAAGAATCGCAAGTACATCGACCCGGTGGTGGGTAAAAACTATGAGCTGGGCCTCAAGGGCAGTTTGCTCGAGGAACGCCTGAATCTGTCCACAGCGCTGTTCTGGAGCAAGCAGGATAATGTCGCTGAAGTGGACAATTCGGTGCCGGCGGATCCGGTTACCCGCGAACAGTTCTACAAGTCCGGTGGCAAGGGCAACAAGGTCAACGGCTTTGAAGCTGAAGTGTCCGGGGAAATTCTTCGTGGCTGGAACATGACTGCCGGATACACCTACACACACTCGGTCGACGGCGAAAGCGAGCGCACCAACACCAATCAGCCCATGAACCTGTTGCGTGTGTCCACCGCGTATCGTCTGCCGGGCGAATGGCAGGCGCTGACCGTGGGCGGCGCGGTGAACTGGCAAAGCGATATGTATGGCACCGCGCCCCGACCGGTTGGCCTCGGCACCGAAGAGACACGCATCAACCAGAGCGGCTACACCGTGGTCAACCTGATGTCGCGGTATGAGTTCGACAGGCACCTGTCAGCATCGCTGAACGTCAACAATCTGTTCGACAAGAAATATTACGACAACGTCGGCTTCTACGACGGCGTGTATTGGGGAGATCCGCGCACGCTAACGGTGAGTCTCGACTGGAAGCTCTGACCCGTCCCCCTCTGACGCGGTGCGCCTGGATCGATGGGCGCCGCGTCTGTCAGATATCGCTCTGCAACCTGCTGCAAAACCTACACTGAACGAGCGTTAACCCCGTGTTAATTCACACGGGAGAGACTCCTCTCGAGTTCTGATTCATGGATGAAACGGCTCCCACTTGTTCAGTAGGAGGCACCATGAAAATCGCTACCGTAATCCTTGCCGGGCTGTTTGCCCTGGGTTCTGCCAGCGTCTTCGCCGAAGGCGGCGCTGAGCGCATGCGGTATTACTACGACAACTTCCCGGTTCACCACGCCCAGAGCGCGCAGCAGAGCGACGCCAACGCGAAAGAAATTCGCGTTCCCGCCGACCAGACCGCGCAAGTGACCGAGTCCTATCGCGACTGAGATTGACCGAGCAACCGATGGACCTCCCGTGGCTCCGCTCTGGCCTGGGAGAAGACAGTTGGGCGCCCTGATTGGGGCGCCTTTTTTTTGTGGTCATTCTGTTGATTAATCAGGATTGGGTGTCCGGCTTTCGACTTGTGGTGAATTCGCCCCTCACCCCAGCCCTCTCCCGAGGGAGAGGGAGCTGTTTTGTGGTGTTTTCAGGATCGCCGTTTGCCTGTAGGCCGGTTTGGCGTTTGATTTGTGGGCTTTTCAAACCTGAGTGCGGCTCGATGTTTCAGGTCGGCGTACCTCGCCCAAACACCTCGGTCAGTCCCCTCTCCCTCCGGGAGAGGGTTAGGGTGAGGGGCTTTCAGGCTTGCAAATTCTTGATCCAGAACAGCATGCGCCCGTAATTCGGGTCGAACATGCCCGGCGCGAAGCCGAATTTGCCGTAAGCATTCTGCGCGACGGCGTTGCCTTCCAGCACTTCGAGGGTAATCTTGCAGCAGCCGCGCTGGCGGGCAATCTCTTCAACTTTCTGCAGCATTTTCTGGCTCAGACCGAGGCCACGAAACTGGCCCACCACCGCCACGTCGTGAACGTTGACCAGCGGTTTGCAGGCAAACGTGGAAAACCCTTCAAAGCAGTTCACCAGCCCCGCCGGCTCGCCACCGACAAAGGCCAGCACGCTGAACGCATGCGGTCGCCGGGCCAGTTCTTCAGGCAGACGACGCAGCAGATCAGAGTCAAGCGAATGACCGCCGCCCATAGGGTCTTCAGCATAATGATTGAGCACAATACCGATGGCCTCGGCGTGCGCTGGATTGCTGTAGCTGGCTTGAAGTACAAGAATCTCTGTGGAATCCATTTCCATCCCCGAACACACAAAAGCCCCATCACGCAAAGTGCGCACTGAAAGGCTGTCTGACCTTAGCGCGGGGATGATCCGGCGGGCAACCCGCAAGATCGCAGCCTTCGGCAGCTCCTGCAGGTAATCAGATGCAGGAGCTGCCGAAGGTTGCGATCCTTTGCTTGGTCAATGCCCCCAGATCAGTTCCTCGGTCCAGCCGAGTTCGGCGAAATCTTCGGCACGCAGAGCACTTTCGCCGACACAGAAGAACTCATCCAGTTGCGGCGGTTTCACCGACGTGTCGCTGAGCATCGCGTGCACCTGGCCGCGGTGATGAAGCTGATGCTCGAACAGGTGCGAAAGCATGCGCAAACGGCTGTCGTGCTGCGGCGCGTCGCGGGCGATAGTGACGACTCGGCCCAGATCGGCATCGCGCAGTTGCTCGCAATAGGCGATCAGGCGCCGATCAACGTGCGCCTGCTCTTCGCGCAGTGGTGGGCCGTCGGTAAATGGCTCATCCGCATTGAAAAACACATAGCAGTCGGGATGCGGCTCGTCCCCGCGCAACTCGCGTTCCAATGCATCGACGTAGAACCAGTCGCAGGTGAGGATGTGATTGAGGGTCAGACGAATGCTCGGGAAAAAACTCACCCGGGGCGCGGCCAGCTCTGCCGCTTCGAGCTGGCTCCAGGCCTTGGCCAGACGATGATTGGCCCAGGCATTCTGGTAAGCCATCGTCAGCAGATGATGGGAAAGCGGTTGGCTCATGTCGGCGCCCTCTTCACTCAAGCTTCGGCAAAGCGCTGCAGCTGCATCTCCTGCAAGCGACTGAGGGTCCGGCGGAACGGGAATTCCAGATAACCCTCGGTGTACAGCGCATCCATTGGCACTTGCGCCTCGATGTACAGCGGCACCTTGCGGTCATAGCACTCGTCGACCAGCGCAATGAAACGTCGCACGCCGTCGTCGTGGACCGACAGTTGCGGCAACTCGCGGTCACCCGCCACCACTCGCTGCGCGCCGTCTTCGGTGCCACGCGCGATGCGCCCCTCGCGTTTCTGTGCGCTGAGATTGGGTACTTCGCTCAACAGAATAGCCGTGTAACGGTCGCACAGTGCGATGAAATCCATGGCGGCGAACGGTTGCTCGCAGAGATCCGCATAGCGACACCACAACACCGTTTCACTGGCCTGCACCACGTTCAACTGGCGATGCCCGACCGACACCGGTTCGCGGCTGGCCGGTTGCCCGGCGGTCAAAGCCTGAAACACTTCGTCCAGCGCACTGAGCGAGGACGTGGCCACAAAATAACGTTGCAGACCTGCGCCCGGATGCAGTCGATGATCCTCGGCACCATTCACCGCGACCACCTGCATATGCGCCTTGATCGCGGCAATCGCCGGGACAAAACGGTCGCGGTTGAAGCCGTCGGCGTACAGATCATCCGGCGGCAGATTGGACGTGCACACGATCACCACGCCTTCGTCGAACATCACCTGAAACAGCCGACCAAGAATGATCGCGTCACCGATGTCGTTGACGAACAGCTCATCGAAGCACAGCACCCGCACCTCCGCCGCCAGCTCTTTGGCCAGCACGCGCAACGGATCGGCAATCCCGGTCAACTGGAACGAGCGCTGATGCACCCAGCCCATGAAGTGATGAAAGTGTTGGCGTCGCGCCGGCACCCGCAGGCTCTGATAGAACTGATCCATCAGCCAGGTCTTGCCGCGCCCGACCGGCCCCCACAGATAAACGCCGGTGACCGAACGGGCACCGGCGTGCAGGGCTTCGTGGCATTTTTGCAGCGCCCAGACCGCGTGTTCCTGGGCTTCATCCTGGATGAAGCCCTTGTGTTGAACGGCGTGTTGCCAGGCGCTGAGGGGGGAGTCGAAAGTCATGCGCGGCAGTATGCCACGATGCTTACAGGGAAATATCCAGGCGGGCGATTTTGCCCTGCTCGTTCAAGCGGAACGTATAACGCAGCTGGGCCGGGCTGCCGGGAAATGTCCCGGAAATCAGTCCGTGCACCAGCACTTTGCCGGTGCGTTGCTGGACCTCCAGCACTTCGACCCGAGGCTGATAGCGTTGCCCGGTGTCTTGCATCCATTGTGCAATGGCGTGCGGGCCGACCTGATGCTGGCCCTCGTCGAACACGTTGGCATCCTCGGCAAAAAAACTGGCGACCCGCGAGGTGTCACGTGCGTTGGCCGCATCGATATACGCAGCGATGGCCGGGGCCAGTGTAGAGGCGGGATGAGACATGATTGCAGCTCCTTTTGTGTGGTTCTGCCGTCATCGTAAAGCAGCGTTGCGTCAGTTTTTGTCAGGAGTGAATCGCCCGCTTTCATCCAGTTGCATCTGCTCGCGCCAGGTGCGCAACCAGTCGCTGCGGCGCCCCGGATAACCATCACCCTGACGCCTGGCGGCGCTGATCCGGTCTGTGCGAAATGTACGGTAGGCGCCGCGCAATTCGCACCACGCAACAATGATCCGCACCTCATTGAGAAAGCCCAGCGCCAATGGCCAGATCAGCCGCTGACTGGGCACCTGTTGCGCGTCGGCGTAATCGATGTGCAGTTTGGCCTGGTCGCGGATGGCGTGGCGGAACACGTTCAACGGCACGGCGTTTTGCGGAAAACCATAGCCCGGCGGCCCCGGCATCACCGTGGGATTACGCAGCGCTTCCTGGGCCTGCGGATCGAGTACGGCGGCAATTTTCGCCAGCGCATCCGCCGCCGCTTTACCGAGGACTTCGTCACCGCGCTGATCGACGTAGCGCAAACCGAGGACGATGGCTTCGGTCTCTTCGGCGTTGAGCATCAGCGGCGGCAGAAACAGGCCGCTGCGCAACACATAACCGATCCCCGCCTCGCCATGGATCGGCGCGCCGAGGGCGGTCAGTTCAGCGATATCGCGATAGAGCGTACGCTCGGACACTTCCAGCTCGGCGGCGAGGATTGCCGCCGTGACCGGGCGTTTCTTGCCGCGCAGCACTTGCAGCAAAGTCAAAAGACGAGTGGTACGCGACACGATGGCCAGGCTCAGCAGGGAAAGTGCTCGCAGCTTAGCAGAGGCTGGTGTCAGAAAATGGCAGGAGCGTGGCGAGGCTGATGTGCTGGTTTTACCGTTGAGCGGCAAGCGTCTTGACAGTGAATATTATCGACATCATATTGACCAAATATTTCGAACGTAATTTTTACAACTGATGAATTTCCACCGAGGGCGTTGCCATGCATTACAAGGTTTTTGGTCGCAAAACCGGTCTGCGTGTTTCTGAACTGGCGCTGGGCGCCGGCAATTTCGGCACCGGTTGGGGCCACGGCGCCGAACGTGACGAAGCCAAGCGCATCTTTGATGGCTTCCTCGATGCCGGCGGCAATTTCATTGATACCGCCAATGGTTATCAGGGCGGACAGTCGGAATCGATGCTCAGTGAATTCATTGCCCCGGAGCGCGATCGCCTGGTGATCGCCACCAAATACAGCATGGGCACGACCCCGGCCGACGGCATTTCCCACACCGGCAACAGCCGGAAAAACATGGTTCGCGCGGTAGAAGAAAGCCTTAAACGCTTGAACACCGATCACATTGATCTGTTCTGGGCGCACGTGACCGATGGCGTGACGCCGATGGAAGAAATTCTCCGCGGTTTTGATGATCTGGTGCGCGCGGGCAAAATCCACTATGCCGGTTTGTCGAACTTCCCGGCGTGGCGCGTTTCCCGCGCTGACGTGTTGGCGGAGCTGCGCGGCTTTGCGCCGATAGTCGCGATTCAGGTCGAATACAGCCTCGCTGAACGCAGCGCCGAGCGCGAGTTGCTGCCAATGGCCGAAGCACTTGGACTGGCGGCAACCCTGTGGTCACCCTTGGCGGGTGGGTTCCTCACGGGCAAATATCGCGGCGGCGATGACAATAACCGTGCGAGCAAACTCGGCATGCTGGTGCACGCGGAAAAAAGCGCCCGCGAAACCGCCCTGCTCGATACGTTGCTGGCGGTGGCCGCAGAAATCGGCGCCAGTCCGACCCACGTCGCCATCGCCTGGTTACGCGAAAAAGCCCGGCGTTCGACGACTGCGCTGATCCCGATCCTCGGCTCGCGCACCCGCGAACAACTGGACGCCACCCTTGGCGCACTCGACGTGCAACTGAACGAACAACACATGGCGCGGCTTGAAGACAGCAGTGCCGTGCCGGCGGGTGTACCGCACGAGACGATTACCAGTGCCGCGCCTCGCTTTACCGGTCCGCAAACGTTGGACCTGCCGATCATCCCGGTAGCCTGACCCGCCTCGCGTCGCCACGGGATAATCGTTCCCACGCTCCCGCGTGGGAATGCCTCAACGGACGCTCCGCGTTCGGCCCTAGAGGGGACGCGGAGCGTCCCAGGCTGCATTCCCACGCAGAGCGTGGGAACGATCATTGGCGGCCGGTTTAGCGATCGACCTTGTGTCGGGCGGCGTAGAGGCAGAGCATTTCCATCGCCAGTGTCGCGGCGGCCAATGAGGTGACCTCGGCGTGGTCGTAGGCCGGGGCGACTTCCACCACGTCCATCCCGACCAGATTGATCCCACGCAAACCACCGAGAATTTCCAGCGCTTGTACGGTGCTCAAACCGCCGCAGACAGGCGTTCCGGTTCCGGGTGCAAACGCCGGATCCAGGCAATCAATGTCGAACGTCAGATACACCGGATTATCACCCACCCGCGCGCGAATCGCTTCGACAATCGCCTCACAGCCCCGCCGATGGACCTGCCGCGCATCCAGCACCTGGAAACCCATGTGATCGTCATTGGTGGTGCGCAAACCGATCTGCACCGAGCGCGCCGGATCAACCAGCCCTTCGCGAGCGGCGTGCCAGAACATCGTGCCATGGTCGACCCGCTTGCCCTCCTCGTCCGGCCAGGTGTCGCTGTGCGCATCGAAGTGGATCAGCGACAGCGTGCCGTGCTTGCGTGCATGCGCTTTCAGCAATGGGTAGCTGATGAAGTGATCACCGCCAAACGTCAGCATCGCGCTGCCGGCGTTGAGAATCTGCTCGGCGTGGGCTTCGATGCTTTCCGGGATGCTGTGGGGTGAGCCGTAATCGAAGTCGCAGTCGCCGTAATCGATAACCGCCAAATGCTCGAACGGGTCGAACGTCCACGGCCAGTGGCGTTCCCAGGCGATCCCGGTGGAAGCCGCACGAATCCCCCGTGGCCCGAAACGAGCGCCGGGGCGGTTGCTGGTAGCGGTGTCGAACGGCACGCCGCTGACCGCGACATCGACGCCGCGCAAGTCACGGCTGTAGCGCCGGCGCATGAAACTGGTGATGCCGGCGTAGGTACTTTCGGCGGCAGTGCCATAAAGGCTGTCACGGGTCATGGCTTGATCGTTCTGCATGGGCACATCCATCGTGGTGCTCCTGTTGTTATTGATGGCTACGGAAAGTGGTCCACAGACGCGTGCGCTGACGCATGTCCTTGAGGCTCATGCTGCGGTCGGCGTAGAGCCGCGCACGCACGTCGCTCGGCGGATAGATGTCGGGATCGTTGCGCACCGCCTCGTCCACCAATGGCGTGGCGGCCTGGTTGGCGGTGGCAAAGAACAAGGTATTGGTCAGTTCGGCCACCGAGTCGGGGCGCAGCATGAACTCGATGAACGCCCGCGCGGCCTCGGGGTGCGGCGCGTCTTTGGGGATGGCCAGATTGTCCTGCCATACCAGCGTGCCTTCCTTGGGAATGCGGTACGCCACTTCGAACGCTTTATTGGCTTTGCGCGCCTGATCTGCGGCCATGCTCGCGTCGCCGTTGTAGGTCAGCGCGAGGCACACGTTGCCGCTGGCCAGATCATTGATCTGCCGGCCGGTGGCGACGTAGAGCACCGATGGCTGGAGGTTCTGCAACAACGCCTCGGCGGCGGCCAGGTCGTTTTTGTCGGTGCTGTAGGGATCCTTGCCCAAATAATGCAGGGCCAGACCGATGACTTCTTGCGGCGAATCGAGAATGGCGATGCCGCAGTCCTTGAGCTTGCTGGCGTTCTGCGGTTTGAACAGCAGGTCGAGGCTGTTCAGCGGCACATCAGGCAGACGCTGCTTCACCGCCTCGACATTCATGCCCAGCCCCAACGTGCCCCAGGTGTACGGCACGCCATAGCGATTGCCGGGGTCGACCGCGGCCATTTTTTCCAGTAAATCCGGATCAAGATTGGCGTAACCCTTGAGGCCCTCGTGAGGGATTTCTTTCAAGGCGCCGGCCGCCAGCCCCCGCGCCAGCACGCTGGACGACGGCACCACCACGTCATACCCGCTGCCGCCAGTGAGCAACTTGGTTTCCAGCACCTCGGAGGTGTCGAACGTGTCATAACGCACATGAATGCCGGTTTTCTGCTCGAACCGTTGCAGGGTTGACGGCGGCACGTAGTCGGCCCAGCTGTAGAGATTGAGGGTCTTGTCCTCGGCCTGAGCCTGAACAGCCACGGACAACAGCAGCACGGGGAAACACAGCTTGAACACGGGAGCCATGACGAACACCTGACCGGAGGAAGTGGTTGCAGGATGCGCCGTCGGATACATTAGAAAAATAGCCGAATAATCATCCTGACTTTACGCCGGAGTAATGTGATGTTGGGTCAACTGCACGATGTCGATTTGCAACTGCTGCGCCTGTTTGTGCGAGTGGTCGAGTGTGGCGGCTTCAGCGCTGCCCAGGGTGATCTGGGCCTGAGCCAGTCGAGCATCAGCCAGCAAATGGCCAAACTGGAAACCCGCCTCGGCTACCGTTTGTGCAGCCGTGGCAAGGCTGGCTTCAGCGTTACGCCCAAGGGCGAGCAGTTGCTGATCGCGGTGCGCACGTTGTTTGAATCGATCGAAACCTTCCGCCATCAATCCAACGGCGTCGCCGGACGCTTGATCGGCGAAGTGCGCCTGGGGATTTCCGAGTCGGTCGATCAATCGGTGCTGCAAAGGGTAGCTGCGGCGATCCGACGTTTTCGCGAGCGCGATGAGTCGGTGCGTATCGAGCTGATCAGTGCCATACCCGGCGAAATGGAACGGCTGCTGCTGCAACAGCGGCTGGATCTGGCCATCGGTTATTTCTCGCAAGTGCAAAGTGCCTTCGACTATCAGCAGTTGTTCAGCGAAACCCAGCATTTGTACTGCGCCGCCGGCCATCCATTGTTTAACGACGAGACGCCCAGCGACGCCGCGTTGCAGGCCTGCGACCGGGTCGATCACCCCTATCGTTTTTTCCGCAGTGACGAGCCGTTTCAGGGCAAGCTCTGCTCGGCGCGATCGGAGCAGGTCGAAGGCACGCTGACGTTTATTCTCTCCGGCAAACATGTCGGCTATTTGCCGGATCACTATGCGCGGAGCTGGCAGGAAAAGGGGTTGCTGCGGCCAATTCGTGAGGGCGAGTTGAGTTTCGAAGTAGCCTTTCATCTGGCCCGGCATCGGGCGCAGGTGCCGGGGGATGCGCAAAAAGCCTTCGAGGAAGATCTGCTCGCGGCCTTCTCCTGATACATCTCCCTGTAGGAGCTGCCGCAGGCTGCGATCTTTTGATCTTAAAAGATCGCAGCCTCGTTTCACTCGACAGCTCCTACACGGGCGTTTGCCGATAGCGACCAATAAAACCTGACCTTTCAGGCAGTTATTGCTCGTTGCCCTCGCCGCCCTCTTCCGGCATCCTGCGCCTCCATTTTCTGACCCGGCCCCGCCTTGCGGCGCGCAAAACACCATGACCGCCTCTGAAAAAGCCCCGCGCAACAACGACCTGATCTACGGCCTCAACGACCGCCCGCACCTGACTGCCACCGTGTTTGCCGCACTGCAACACGTGCTGGCCAGCTTCGTCGGTATCATCACCCCGACCCTGATCATGGGCGGCGCCCTCGGTCTGCAAAGTGAAATTCCTTACCTGATCAGCATGGCGCTGTTCGTCTCCGGCCTCGGTACTTTCGTCCAGGCCAAGCGCTTCGGCCCGGTCGGTTCGGGATTGTTGTGCCTGCAAGGCACCAGTTTTTCCTTTATCAGCGTGATTCTCAGCGCCGGTTTCATGGTCAAGGCGCGCGGTGGCGGCACCGATGAAATCCTCTCGACGATCTTCGGCGTGTGCTTTTTCGCCGCCTTCATCGAAGTGGTGCTGAGCCAGTTCATCGGCAAACTGCGCATGCTGATCACCCCGGTGGTCACCGGTACGATCATCACGCTGATGGGCCTGTCGCTGATCAAAGTGGCGATGACGGACATCGCCGGCGGTTTCGGCGCGCCTGATCTGGGTGCGGCCAGCCACATTTTCCTCGCAGCGCTGGTGATCGGCACCATCGTCGTGTTGAACCGCGTCGACGTACCGTTCCTGCGCCTGGGCGCGATCGTCATCGGTCTGACCCTCGGTTACGTGGTCGCGTGGCTGATGGGCACGGTGGATTTCGCCTCCATGCCTGAAGTGCCGCTGGTCAGCGTGCCGGTGCCGTTCAAGTACGGCTTCAACTTCGACTGGGTGGCGTTCGTGCCGGTGGCAGTGATTTTCCTCGTGTCGCCGCTGGAAGCTGCCGGTGATCTGACGGCCAACTCGATGATCTCGCGGCAACCGGTCAAAGGCCCGCTGTACATCCGCCGAATCAAATCCGGCCTGCTCGCCGACGGCCTCAACTCGGCCATGGCGGCGGTGTTCAACAGCATGCCGATGGTGACCTTCGCGCAGAACAACGGCGTGATTCAACTCACCGGTGTGGCCAGCCGCTACGTCGCCTTCTTCATCGCCGGTTTGCTGGTGTTGCTCGGGCTGTTCCCGATGATCGGCGCGGTGCTGCAGTTGATGCCGAAACCGGTACTCGGCGGCGCTGAACTGGTGATGTTCGGCACCGTCGCGGTGGCCGGGATCAAGATCCTCGCCGAAGCAGGTCTGCATCGGCGCAACATGCTGATCGTGGCGATTTCGCTGGGTATGGGCCTGGGCATCGCCGCTGTGCCGGAAGTTCTGCGCGAGCTGCCGCAAGCGCTGCGCAACATCTTCGAATCGCCGATCACCGTCGGCGCGTTGTGCGCTATCGTGCTGAATATCTTCCTGCCAGAAGAATTCATCGAGCTGGAAGAAGACGATTTCGACCCGGAAGCCTCGATTCTTCAGGTCATGGAAAATCCGGACATGCCGGCCAAAGGTGAACCTGCCCCAGCGGCGGCTGTCGCACAGTTGAACCGCTAACGTCTGGCCTTTGATAGAAAGGGCTGAGCCGGTGACGGTTCAGCCCTTTTTTGTTGAGAGACCGTTTATGCGCCGCTTCCAAGCCGTCATTCTGTCACTGCTTCTGCTGTCCCTCAGCGCCTGTGCGCTGTTCCCCAACCGAGACCCGGTGAACATCAACGTGGTCGGCCTGGAGCCGTTGCCAAGCCAGGATCTGGAAGTGCGTTTCGCCATCAAGATTCGCGTGCAAAACCCTAATGAAACGGCCATCGACTACAACGGCATCGCTTTGGATCTTGAAGTCAACGGCCATTCACTGGCCTCGGGTGTCAGCGATCAGAGCGGTTCAATCCCAAGGTTTTCCGAGGCCATTGTTAGCGTTCCGGTCAGCATCTCGGCGTTTTCGGTATTACGCCAGACGCTGGGCCTGAGTCAGACGCAAACCCTCGATAACCTGCCCTATGTGCTGCGCGGCAAGCTTGCCGGCGGTCTGTTTGGCACCATGCGTTTTGTCGACAGCGGCAAGCTCAGCCTGCCCAAGGCCAGTGCCGCAACCTGGTAAAAATGCGCTAGCCTGCCTCGTTCCTTAAAGACACTTATGGAGGCTGCAGGTTTATGGAAGACATACCGACGCTGTACACCGAACGACTGATCCTGCGCCCATTGCAACTGGCCGATGCCGAAGCCGTGCAGCGCGAATTTCCGCATTGGGACGTGGTGCGTTATCTGAACGCAGCCGTGCCATGGCCGTATCCGGAGGACGGTGCCCTCGCCTATCTGCGCGACGTTGCCTTGCCAGCGGTTGCGGCGGGCAAGGAATGGCCGTGGACGATTCGCCTGAAATCGGCACCGGAACTGTTGATCGGCAAGATCAGCCTGATGGATCAAGCGGACAACCACCGCGGCTTCTGGCTGGCACCGGCGTGGCAAGGTCAGGGTTTGATGACGGAAGCCTGCGCGGTGGTGACCGATTACTGGTTCAACGTTCTGCAACGCCCAGTGATGCGCGTGCCGAAAGCGGCGCCGAACATTGGCTCGCGCAAGCTCTCGGAGCGCGCGGGGATGCGCTTGATCCGAACCGATGAAGGCGATTTCGTCGGTGGGCGTTTCCCTCGGGAGCTGTGGGAAATCACCCGTGAAGAATGGCAGCAGCGCCACTGACTTCCAGACACACCACCGATCCATTGTAGGAGTGAGCCTGCTCGCGATAGCGGTCTGCCAGACACCATAATCGTTAACTGACAGATTGCTATCGCGAGCAGGCTCACTCCTACAGGTTTTGTGTCAGCCAGTGGGTTAAGTGTTGAAGCGCACACCCGGTTTGGCCCGCTCATCCACACTCAGTTCAAACACATCCGGCCGCGCATAGTGGCCGACTACATCGTAGTCATAGCGCGCCCGCACCAGCTCATCGGTGTCGATCTCAGCAGTGAGCAACCCCGCCTCGCCGCGCAACGGCCCCGCCAGCACATCCCCCATCGGCCCGACAATCACGCTGCCACCGGCAATCAACGGCCGATCCGCCGGCCAATTGGCGACTTCAACGCCCAACGCCTGAGGCGAAGCCTGCACCTGACACGCACTGACCACAAAGCAACGGCCCTCATGGGCGATATGACGCATGCTGACCTGCCACATCTCGCGCTCATCGACGGTCGGCGCGCACCAGACTTCAATGCCCTTGGCGTACATCGCCGTGCGCAGCAGCGGCATCATGTTTTCCCAGCACACCACCGCGCCGAGCTTGCCGACCTGGGTGTCAAACACCGGCAAGGTCGAGCCATCACCCTTGCCCCAGATCAGCCGTTCGGTGCCGGTCGGCATCAGTTTGCGGTGTTTGCCGACAAGCCCGCCCTGCGGGTCGAAATACAGCGCTGTGCAATACAACGTGCTGCCACCGCGTTCGATCACACCGATTACCAGGTTTGCCCCGGTTCGCGCCGACATTGCCGCCAGCGCTTGCGTTTCCGCGCCCGGCACATCGATCGCGTTGGCGAAGTATCGGGCATAGGCTTCGCGCCCTTCTGGCAGGCGATAACCCAGTTGCGTACCGAAACCCTCGCCTTTCGGATAACCGCCCAGCAGTGCTTCCGGCATCACCACCAGCGCAGCGCCGGATTCGATGATCGCGCCTTCCCAACTGAGAATCTGTTCCAGAGTCGCGTCTTTGCCTTCGGGCAAGGCGCCGATTTGCAGCGCAGCAACGATTGATTTGGCCATCGCGGTAACTCCATCAGGTTCAGTGGTTGCCGATTCTGCGGCGCCACGCGATCATGAATAAAGCCCCGTTCACTGCTGAATGATATGAGCCAAATGAATATCACCACCATCGACCTCAACCTGCTGAAAGTCCTCGAAGCCCTGCATGAAGAATCCAGCGCCAGCCGTGCAGCGCTGCGTCTGGGCGTCACGCAATCGGCGGTCAGTGCGGCGCTGCGACGGTTGCGCGATGTCTACGGCGATCAATTGTTCGTACGTACCGGGCGCGGGTTGGCACCGACACTCAAGGCCAATCAATTGAAACCGGTGGTCAGTGAAGCGCTGAACAAGTGTCGGCAAAGCCTGGCAATGGTCGACCCGGCAGCCAATCAATACGAGGGTCGCTCGGTTACCGTAGGGCTGTCGGACGACTTCGAGATTGCCTACGGTCGCCGGCTGATCGGGGAAATCGCTCGCAGCGCACCGAAGTTGCGCCTGATCTTTCGCCAGACCCACAGCCAGATCGTTGCTCGCGCCTTGATGGATCGCAGCATCGACCTGGCGATCACCGCCGGTGGTTTTGCCGAACGTTTGCTCAGTCGTCAGGTGTTGGGCGAAGGCGGCTACGCGTGTCTGGTCGATCCGGCGAGCCTGGCGCCCGGCCAGCAGCAGATCGATCTTGAGGAGTTCGTCGCCCGCGAGCACATTCTGGTGTCGTCCGGCGGTTTTATCGGGATTACCGATGAAGGTCTGGCGGCGCTGGGCCTGAGCCGACGGGTGTGCGCCTCGACCACGCATTTCGCCGCGCTGCCGTATCTGCTCAAGGGCAGTCGGGCGGTGGCGACGATTCCGGCGCATGCCGCCGAGAGCATCGCGGCACTCAGCGGCCTGGCGCTGCTGCCCTGCCCGCTGAAATTGCCGCGTTATCCGATCGAACTGGGCTGGCGCACCAGCGCGCAGATCGATCCGGTGGTGGTCAAGGTTCGCGAGGTGATTGTCGCGACCTTCACCTGAGGCATTACTTGTTGGCGGCCATCAGTCGATTGACTTCACTGCGCACCATGTTGGCGAACTCCGGCGGCGACATGCCGTCCAGTTCGGCGCGGACCCACTCGGCCCACTTGCCCTTGCGCTTGCCACGCTCGCCGAACAAACGCGCGGCTTCGCCTTTGGCCTTGCCGAGGTTGTTTTGCCAGAGTTCGAACAGACGGGACTTCTCGTCCTCCAGTGCGGCGCGCTCTGCGAGTGATTTGTCGGCCAGATTGAAACTCATCGGGAATTATCCTGCTGCATAAAATGGCGACATCTTACACGCTCGACGGAAATCTCCCGCGCAGGTTTTTCTTTCTGGCTTAAATTCAGTGCAACTTTTTGCTCAGCGCCACACTCCATTGATCACTGTCCATTCAACTGCAAGGAGTCATCCAATGGCCCGCAAATCCGCCGTGCAAGCCGCCGAAGATCAAATCAAGGATCAAGCCTTCAGCGAACTTCAGGCTCTGATCGAAGAGTCCGACAAACTGCTCAAGAGCAGCGCCTCACTGGTCGGCGAAGAAGCGGAAACGCTGCGCGGACAGATCGCCCTGAAACTGCAGCAGGCGCTGGATTCGGTCTCGAGCGTACGTGACCGCACCAAACCGGCAGTCGATGCCACCGAAAGCTACATCGGCGGTCATCCATGGCAGACCGTGGCGATCTCCGCCGGTTTCGGTCTGGTGGTCGGCTTGTTGCTCGGCCGTCGCTGAGTCAAACGCATACTAAAAAGGCGAACCCACTGGGTTCGCCTTTTTATGCCTGCATGTTTTTGCCGGTTTTGAACCAGATCTGGGCATTCAAAACCCGAGTTCAGCTCGATCTCTCACGTCGGCGCACATCTCCCATTCACCCCGGTCAGTCCCCTCTCCCTCCGGGAGAGGGCTAGGGTGAGGGGCCTTTGCTCTTTGCTCACACCCCCGCCAATTCGCGCAACTGCGCCAATGTCTGCGCCTCCAGCACAATGCCCTCAGCCAACGATTTACTGCGTTGCCAATGCCGACGATCCCCCGGCAAACGCTTGAGCCCGACGCTGTGCATCTGCCGCACCAGTTCACCACTGCGTTCGGCAAAACCCTGCCCGGCGGCCTTGCTCGGGTCGATGACGATCAACAACTGTCCGGTCCACGGCGTTTTCGCCCCGGGATGATTGGACCAATCGAACTCGAAGGAAAAATTGCCTCCCGTCAATGCTGCAGCCAGCAGCTCAACCATCATCGACAGCGCCGAACCTTTATGGCCACCGAACGGCAACAGCGCCCCGCCCTCAAGAATCGCTTTGGGATCCTGAGTCGGCTGACCGAGGCTGTCCACGCCCATTCCGACCGGCAGCCGTTCGCCTTTGCGCGCAGCAATCTGCACGTCGCCATGGGCAATCGCGCTGGTGGCCAGATCGAAGACGATCGGTGCGGCGCCGGCCCGTGGCGCGGCGAAGGCAATCGGGTTGGTGCCGAACAGCGGCCGGTCGGCGCCGTGGGGCACCACGCAGGTCATGCTGTTGACCACACTGAGCGCCACCAGACCTTCGTCAGCGAACGGCTCGACGTCCGGCCACAATGCGGCGAAGTGATGCGAGTTACGAATCGCCAGCACGGCGATCCCGGCGTGCCGCGCCTTTTCCACCAGCAGCGGCCGAGCGGCGGCCAATGCCGGCTGAGCGAAACCGTTACCGGCATCGACACGGACAAATCCCGAGGCAACATCTTCGACTTGCGGCACGGCGTGCCCGTTGACCCAGCCGCTGGCCAGGGTCGAGACATAACCGGGAATGCGGAAAACCCCGTGACTGTGGGCACCATCGCGCTCGGCGCCGGCGCAATTGGCGGCCAGCACTTGCGCGACTTCAGCGGAGGTGCCGTGGCGCAGAAAAATCGTTTCAAGCAGTTGCGTCAGCGCTTCGAGAGACAACGAGGACGAAACAGCAGAGGACACATGATCGTGTGGCGCAGACATCTGAAGCTCCAGAATGATTATTGGAGGGAACAACAGCGTATGGACGACTAGCTCACCGATTAACCATGGCTCAGCTGCCGGCTGTCAACCTTTCGATTGCTCAGCCATGACTGGCATCGCTGTCCTGGCACATTTCGACTCGGTGCGTGCGGTAACTATTTACCGCCAGTGCGCCCAGTCACGTCTCTATTCTTGCGCTCCCCGGCCCCAACGCCTCCGCTCCGAGTCTCGATGATGTCTACGCCCCTTGCTCCACTCCTGTTTCCGGATGTTCTCAAAGCTCCCGACCAGCACGCTGACCTGGCTACCGCGCAGGGTCTCAACAGCAAAGATTTCAGCTGGCTTGCGCATGTGGAACTCGCGACTCACACGTTGCGCAGTGAACAAACCCCGCCGATGTTGGCCGAGCGCATTCTGCTTAACGCCGACAGGCAATTGGCGGTGCCGCTGGCCGGGAGTTTTACTCTCGGCGCCGGGCCGGATGATGGCGGTGTGTTCCTCTACACCCCCTACGACGGCCTGAAGAAATACAGCGATCAGCAAGCGCTGCTCGAAGCGTTGCAGACGCGCCTCGACAACGCTGACGAACAGGATGATCTATTGGCGTTCCTCAGCGTCTCGCTGCGCAAGGAACTGGTGGAAAAACGCGGAATCAGTCTGACCCTTGAAACGATCGAAGGAGACGTGTTCGAGGATCAAAAAGCGGCGATCAACACGTCACAGGATTTGTCCACGCGCGACCTGCTGGATGAGCTCAAACGTCTGCCTTCGCTCACCACCCTGCTGGAAAAGATTCTCGACGAACTGCTCGAACCTCACTTCGCGGGTCTGCAACAGTCACGCACCCGCGTCAGTTTTTTCGCCGACACCGCGCCCCTCTCCGGGGATGTACGGCAGTGGGTCGATTCGCTGTCGCTGAGTGAGGCACTGCTGCTGCACTTCCGCCGCCAGGGCTGGCCGCATGGTCAGACAGCCGAATTTTCCAATCCGGCTCGCTCCGGCACAGATGCTGACCAGGCAATATGGGCGGATGCAATCAAGTCCGCCTCGGGAAAGCTGACCATGCTGTTGTTTCGACAGCTCGAGGTTTACTGGAATGCCGCCGCTTTTGAAGGTTCCCCCAGACGCACATTCTTCAGCCGGACGTTGCTCGATCAAGCACGTGCAGACTTACTGCTCAAGCGCGAAACCGACATCCTCGAGGCGAAGGAATTCGAAGCCCTTCACAGCTTGATACGGGAGCCGGACAGCGCCGTGCGGCGTCCGACCTTCGAAACGGTATGCCTGGGCGAAGAAACCACCTATGTCGAGTTGGCTGGATCGCTGATGATCAACCATGACAAGGCTTATCTCTACACCCCCACCCAAGGCGTGCAAGTACTCACCGACTACGCCGACCTGCGCCAAACGCTGATCGCCAAACTCAATGCCGCCGGACATGAAGATGAGCTGTACGGGCTCATGAACCTGGAGGAGCGCAATCGCTACCTGGGCTTCGCCAATGCTCAGGTGTCCGGCGAAAACATAGCCGGCGATATCATGGCAACACTGATGGAGGCGATTATCACCAAGCAACGCCAGAGCGTTGAATTCGCCTTGCAGCTGTTTCGCCAAAGCGAACGCCGTACTGACATTCATGCATTTTTCGATAAGGCGCTGGATATCCGTTCGATGATTCACGAGCGCTTGGTCAGGCTAGACGTCAATGAGCGCTGGAGCACCCGCCCGCTGTTCTCCAGCGCACCGCCCTCGTCATTGGTCCAGGCCGACAAAGCTGCGCAACTGGCGACAACGTTAGAACGAACACTGGAAAATCTCACCGACAACTTCAAGGGCCAGCCGACCGCGAGCAGCGCTGAACAACGGGTCTTTCTCGAAGGCATTCGATGGAAACTGGCGCAGGCTTTCGAGGATGGAGTGCGCGGTGAAGCGCACATGAGAAATCTCGGCGACTCCTGGCCTGCAGCGGAACGAAAAATCGTCGATACCGTATTCGACGCAAAACACGCAACACGCATGGACCGCCAGTCACTCAACGGTTTCCGGCCGGATGCGTGGGCGCTCAACCTCACTTGCGAGGGCCGAAGTGGCGTGCTGTCACTCGCTCACTGTGTGTTGCTGACCGAGCGCGGAGGCATGGACGTAGCGCACTCCGGGCGCGCCATCTTGTGGACGCCCGCCATCGGCCTGGAATCGTTCGACAACATAGCGATTGCGCAAAAACAATTGCAACAGCGCCTGAACGACAACAACCAGAGCCAGACGCTGCTGGAAAACCTGCCGAAGACGCAACATCGGCTGGATCAGCAATACACGCTGGGCACCTTTCAATTGATTGAGGGCAACGTGTTGAACGACCGTATGCAATCGGCCATTGACCACTATCTGGACCATTGCGAGGCGTTACGCGTTTGCATAAAGGATGAGGACTCACTCGCCGGTTTTCTCGACAAACTGAAAAACAAGGTCATCGAGACCAATCTGCGCCGGGCCGTTGAGCTTGCCAGGACTGTTGCCCGTCATCTGGATTTCCCCGATTGGCTGCGCATGGCCCCGGTCGCGGAACAGCGTACCCAGCTCGCACTGCTGGATGAGTTGCGCCGCTGCTTTATCGATGGCAAGGATTTTCTCGAGGGTGTGCCCGCGTTGGACAGCCACGTCGAGCAGACTTTGAAAACGCTGCTCGACAGCAGATTTCCGAACAACGGCCTCAAGCCACAAGACATCCGCATCACGCCGAATCTGACGCTGGCCGGTCCTGCCTGCAACCTGCTCGAATTTGCTCTGCACCACTACAACATTGTGCAGGGCACCGGGTTCAAGGTTGCCTCGAATACCACCGCAGGGTTGCCGGCAAAACTCAATCAGTCCGCCGTCCGCCAACTGCTGCAATCCCTCGATATCAGCACCACCTACACGCAGAAAGTGAGCGAGGCGCTGTCAGCTGACAGTGAGTCTGCGCGCACCAGCAAAGAGCGGTTTTTACGTCAGTTGCCCTGGCAGTTGATGCAGCATGCGCACGCGATGAAGTTGCAGCAACAATTGTCAGAAACCGGCTACGACTTCATTTGTCAGGTTCTGGACATGCCGGACGGAGTGGCGCGTGCAACGGTAGAGGGCGCTCACGCCATTGCCAGTCCACTGTCATTGATCAAGACCACGGGGGCTGACCTGGTCGATACCCTCGGGCTTTATCTCATCGGGCCCGGCGCGGGGCAGACAGGGCCACAGGTGCTGTATGCCCCCTACTCCAAATACGTTTTTCGTGAGTTCGAGAATGAAGCGCAGTTGATCGATGCATTGAATACACCGGGACATTTCCAGGACCTGATCATCCGGCGCCTGCCCGCCGGCGAGCAGTCCGCGTTCAAAAACCTGCTGAAAACGACGATTGGCAAAACCAGTGAAATCAAACTGCAAAGTACGCCCATCTCCGGCAATGTGCTGGAGCGGCTGCACAAGGATACGCTCAGCCTTTTGCCGCAATTACTCGGTTGCCAATCGCAGATCAATGCGCAAGCGGACTGGGAAGCGGCAAAGTTTCTATTCAGTCACGGTGTCCGTCTGGTTCCGCACGTTTTGCCGGGGAAACTCGCTTCCCTGGTTTTTCTTTGGAAAAGCTACGAGGATTTCAAAGAGTCTGCCGAGGAGCTTCAGCAACATCATTGGGCAAATGCCTTGAAAAGCTTTATCTCGGGGGCGATTTCCCTGTTCAGTCTGGGTCGTTTTTCCTGGGAAACAGCGGCGGAAAGTGAAACGGCCGAATTTGCTGTCCAGGCGCAGGCTAGCGACGCAAACGCGGCAGCCACGGCCCCGCCGCTCTGGTCGAAAGTCCCACCAGCTACGCCCTCCCGCGTTAATCTGCAGCCCTTTGAAACCACCACAGCGCTGGAAAACTTCAAGCTTGAAACCAATAAACTTGTCTATGGCAGTTCGTCGAGCACGCAAAAGTTTGCGGCGATCGCTGGCAAGGTCTACCCGGTGGTCAAGGATGAAAAGGTCTGGTATTTGAGCAAGAAAGACGGCGGACAAGGACCAACCCTTGAACAGAAAAACTCAAGGCTGGTACTGGCACCCGCGGGTCAGCCTGTTCATCGCTGTCGATCCAAACGCAACCGTGTGCAAGCTGACGTTGAACGCAGCCGTTCGATACTCATGTATATCCAGGCTCAAGGGATGGCACAAATCAATCGGCGCTATCCGGCCAGAGCCTTCGTGATCCAGCAAGCTGTCGCTCGGGCAAGAGAATACGCGCTGAATTGTCTGCATAACTTCGTCATACATCGCGACAATCTGGGCGGCACTCGCGTGGAAGCCGTACTCAGAAATTTTTTCGACGTGTTACAAGTCACGCCCACGCTGCTCAGAAAAGTAGAACAGGTGATAATCCCCATCTGCCGCGAGCTGACGGACCCAGCAGATGATCTGCTCTATACGGAGCGCTTTTTCGCTGGCTTGAATGCGCGCTATGGCGACGATACGGTTGCATTTGTCTTCAAACAAGACCGGCGGAAGATAGTCCACCTGACCGAACTTTTCTTTAATCCGCGCCTGGATCCCTACACCGCTTTCCTGCCTCCCAGATTCAATGTTGACTCCCATGCTCGCGCGGTCACGCTGATCCACGAGCTTTCTCATTTGGTTTGCGATGCCGAAGACTTCGACTTCGTGGAGGCGATGAGTCCATACCCTGACCTTATAAACACGACAACCGCTGAAGGTGCGGCTCTCCAAGCGGGTCTGGAGCGTGAGCGCAAATCCTTGTCCCGCTCTGCTGCGCCTACGCGCTTGTTTGCGGAGAAGAGCAAGAATGGGGTGTGGGTAGACATGGACCAGGTGCCAGCACGGGCCGAAGATTACAAAAAAATTCTCAAACTGACCAAAACCAGAAACCTTGCAGATGCACGTAAAGCCTTCCGCGATCCAGTCTCTGCCGACGCACGCATCGAGGTGAAAATGGCCAACGCTGACTCGATCGCACTGTTCATCAGCGAACTGGGCAGGGTGCTGGACCCTCCTCCGGCCCCGATACCTTTACCGGCGCCAGGCTCAAGCCAGACAGGATCCTCGCCAGCATTGCCGTAACAACCGCAACAGACATACGCCGGCTTGCAGCCGGCGTATGTTTTACAACGCGTAACCAGGGTGGTTAATCCTTCTGATCCCGCAATACATTGCCTGAAGCGCCGTCGATGCGGAACTCGTAGACAACACCGTCAGCCTTGCGCCCTTCGCCTTTCCAATAGCCATTGTTGTCGGCTTCGATCTCATAGACCTCGACATAACCGGCCTTGGTCTTGACGATCTCGATGGCTTTTTCGATGGTGATCCAGCCTGCGCCCGGCCGATCGGCCAGCGCTGCGCCTGCGCTCAGCAAGCCGGCAGTGGCAATTAGCGCTGCGATTGTCTTTTTGATCATTTTTTCACTCCATTTATGGATAGTAGTCGTTTGCATCCTGCTTTTTTGGGTGCCGGAGCGAAAAATAAGTTCCACTTTGATGGGCAATTGCCATGACGAATGTTCTCGGTAACTTCCCGACAAGGTTAGAATGTGCGAAATCAGGACGAGTCAATGACCCAAGACACTCTCTCGGAAGCCGAATACGATGCGATCACCGATGCCGCCGCGCATTGGTGCATGCGTGTGCACGCCGCCGACTGCACCGATGAAGATCGTCGCGCATTCAAGCAATGGCACGACGCCCATCCGCTGCACGCGTTCGAATATGAAGCCATGCTGGAAATCTGGAACGTGGCCGAACATTTGCCACGCCCCGCATCGGCCACCGCCCTCCCGGCGCACGGGCCCGCGCAGCAGCCTTCGCGCTCGTGGCGCCAGTTTGCTGTAGCAGCAGGCGTGTGTGCGCTTGCTCTGCCATTGGCAGCCTACACCGGCTGGAACCTGGGCTGGCTGCCCGACAGTTACGAGCATTTTACCGCCACCGATAATGTCCGACAGGTGACGTTGGGCGATGGCAGCCAACTCGAACTGAACCTCAACACCGATCTGACCTTCAGCAATTACAAGGACGAACGCCGCGTCACCCTGAAAAAAGGCGAGGCGTTCTTTACGGTCAGCCACGACATGTCCCACCCGTTTGTCGTTCGTGCAGGCGAAGGCAAAATTCGCGTCACGGGCACGCGTTTCAATGTCTGGATGTATCAGGATCAAGTGCGCGTGAACCTGATCGAAGGCTCCGTGCTGGTCACCAGCGATCGCTCATTGCCGGGCGATGGCCTGCGCCTCGGTCCATCGATGCAGGCGCGCTACAAACACGGCGACTACATACCGCAGATCAGCCAGACCTACTCCGGTGACACGTCACTGGCCTGGCGCAACGGCAAACTGGTGCTGGACAACCTGGCGCTGAGCGAGGCCCTGCCACTGATCAATCGCTATCTGAACAATCCTTTGGAACTGGCTGACAACAGTACCGGTACGATTCGTGTGGGTGGCATCTACAACATCAAAGAGCTGAACAACCTGGCCAACAGCCTGCCCAAGGTACTGCCGGTCTGCCTGAGCCGTAACAAGGAAGGTAACCCGGTGATCAACTCGATACCGCAACAACCGCCAAAAAGCTGAAGGCCGCACCCTTTGCAGGATGCGGCCTTCAGGCTTGATGCCTTTAATGCTCGGGCTTACTGAGCGGCGACTTTCCCCGCCTTGTCCAACGCCTCGCGAACAGTCTGCACCTGGTATTGCGGGTCAGCCTGAATCTGCTGCTCGGTAAACGGCAGCACACTCCACTGTTTCTTCGAGAACGCCTCGGTCTGATCCCGCGAATACTTCGACGCCGGATCGCTCGACAGCGAGAACGCCAGCAACCCTTGGGCGTGCGGGCCCTTCTCATCGAAGGTCACGACTTGCAGGTAGCTGGTACCGCTGACCACTTCAAGTTTGCCGTCTTCACGCGGCACGCTCTGAATGGCGTTGTAAATTCCCAGCGTACCCGGGCCGCCGTGAATCGGCGTCTGTTTCCCGCCACTGCTGACCACCTGGATGTCACCCCAGCGGGTTTGCGGCTTCAAACCCATTTTCTGGCTCAACTCGACCGACGCCAACATGGCTTCACGCAGCGCCTTGGCCACCGCCGGCTGCTCGACCGCCAGTCCACGTGGCGTGTGTTGCGCATCTTCAGGATCGAACGCCACGCGCCAGACGTCCGGCGAAGCCTGCAGCGCCTGCATGATGGTCTGGAAATGCACCAGGCCCAGGCCTGAATCGAGATTGGCGCGGCCATCCCATGCCTTGAGGCTGACGCAAACCGGCTTAAGCGCCTGCGCGTCGGTGCCAAGGTCAGAGGCACAGAACTTCAGCAGATCCGGGATCACCTGAGTCGCCAGGTACACCTGATCGTCCATCACCATTTGTTGCAGATCCTTCACCGCCAGCGGGCCTTTCTTGCTCAGCGTGCCCAAACGATCCAGCGCAAACCGCGAGCGCAAGCCCAGCGGCTGGCCGTCCTGACTGATCAGTGGCGAGAAACCGGTGAGCGGTTGCGCCGGGTTGGCCAGCCACGCCGAATCGTTGGAGTGCTGGACGAAGTCCTTGCGCAGCAGTTGCGGTAATTGGCTGGAGGCATAAATGCCCTTCTGCGCAGCTTGTGGGTCAATGTCCCACGCGCAGGCACTGTTGGAGCCGTCCAGCACGATCATTTTTGTGCCGATACGCGGATCACTGCACTTGGCCAGTTTCTCGGCGTTGACGTTCGGCACTACTGACAAGTTCATATACAGCGTCTGGCCTTTGTCATCGACGGCCAGGGTGTTGACCCACGGAATACCCTGAATCTTGTGCACCGAATCCTGCAGTTCCTGAAGCGTGGACGCCTGATTCATCGCGTACCACTGATTCAGCACCCGATCATTGTCGAGGTTGGCATCGCGCAGGCTGTAGGCGAACCGATTGTCCCAGTCGAGCTTGCCCGGCCATTGCACAATCGGCCCGAACTGCGAGCTGTAGATATCCCGCGAAACCGGCACCACTTGCCCGTCAGCCTGTTTCACCTGCACGGTGACGGTCTGTTTGTTCAACGGCAGAGATTTGCCATCGAGCAGATAGCGTGTGGAATCCTTCGGATCGAGTTGCAGCCGATACAACGTGAAGTGTTTCGACGAATCGACCGTGTGCGTCCAGGCCAGATGCTGATTGAAGCCGATATTGATCATCGGCAAGCCTGGCAAGGCAGCACCCATGACATCGAGTTTGCCCGGAATGGTCAGGTGCATCTGATAGAAGCGCATACCGCCAACCCAAGGAAAATGCGGGTTGGCCAGCAACATCCCGCGCCCGTTGAACGAGCGCTCACTGCCCACCGCGACAGCGTTACTGCCTCGATCAAGTGCAAAGCGCTGCTGACGCGCATCGGCCAACTGATAAGCCTGCACGTCGTGTTCGATCCCGGCTGTCGCTTGCGGCGGCGTGGCGCCGGCCAAAGCCTCGGCAAACTGCCCAACGCCGCCCTCGACCAACAGACGGCGGGTCAGCTTCACCAGATCTTCCGGTGCGATCTCACGCACCCACTCACCCTGACACTGTTGCGGCAAACCTTGCTGGCGACGCTCGGCCAGATAACGGTTGTAACCGGCGGTATAGCCTTCGACCAGATCACGCACCTGCGCAGGTTGCGCCTGCCAGAATGCCTTGACCGCTTCAGGCGTATTGAGCCAGGTAAAGAACACATCGCTGACCCGGTTTTCGCGCTGCTCGACGGTGAACTGATCCGGGCCGAAGTAACGGGAACGCTGGCCATTGACCGTCACAATCTCGTTGGCCAACAGGCACAGATTGTCCTGCGCATAGGCATAACCGATACCGACCCCAAGCCCACGCTCGTCCTGCGCACGAATATGCGGCACGCCAAAAGCAGTACGGCGAATATCGGCGCTGACATCCGTGGCCGGGCTGAACGCATGAGCCGAACAACTCAGCCCAAAAACCACGCCGGCCAAGGTCAGTCCGGTTAACTGTCTGGAAATAATCACGCTCGCTCCTGATCGACATGCCAAAGAGCGGATCCGGTGCTAACGCGGACCCGCCCTGGAAACACCCACGCGTCCACGCGCAATGAGCCTGTCGAAGAAACGAAGTCAAAGAAAAAAATTTAGACCCTCCAAACGACCCCCCAAACGCAAAATCAAAAGCCCCTCACCCTAGCCCTCTCCCAAAGGGAGAGGGCACTGATCGAGGTGACTGCCAGAGCTACGCCGACCTGAAATACCAAGTTGAACTCAATGAACCAGATCAAAAGCCCCTCACCCTAGCCCTCTCCCAGAGGGAGAGGGCACTGATCGAGGTGATTACCAGAGCTACGCCGACCTGAAATACCGATTTGAACGCAATACTGAACCAGATCAAAAGCCCCTCACCCTAGCCCTCTCCCAGAGGGAGAGGGCACTGATCGAGGTGATTGCCAGAGCTACGCAGACCTGAAATACCGAGTTGAACTCAATGAACCAGATCAATAGCCCCTCACCCTAGCCCTCTCCCAAAGGGAGAGGGAACTGACCGAGGTGACTGCCAGAGCTACGCCGACCTGAAATACCGAGTTGAACTCAATGAACCAGATCAAAAGCCCCTCACCCTAGCCCTCTCCCGGAGGGAGAGGGCACTGATCGAGGTGATTGCCAGAGCTACGCCGACCTGAAATACCGAGTTGAACTCAATGAACCAGATCAAAAGCCCCTCACCCTAGCCCTCTCCCGGAGGGAGAGGGAACTGATCGAGGTGATTGCCAGAACTACGCCGACCTGAAATACCGAGTTGAACTCAATGAACCAGATCAAAAGCCCCTCACCCTAGCCCTCTCCCGGAGGGAGAGGGAACTGATCGAGGTGACTGCCAGAGCTACGCCGACCTGAAATACCAAGTTGAACTCAATGAACCAGATCAAAAGCCCCTCACCCTAGCCCTCTCCCGGAGGGAGAGGGAACTGATCGAGGTGATTGCCAGAGCTACGCCGACCTGAAATACCAAGTTGAACTCAATGAACCAGATCAAAAGCCCCTCACCCGCTCCTAACCACTCAACAGGATGAGCGTTAGCTCGGCTGCAGCTTTTGATCTGCCGGCCCCTTCGGCAGGCTGAGTGGAGGGATTTATCCGGGGGTGGGAGCACAGCGACCGTTCGACGAAGTCGAACACATCGAGAGGAGGTGCAGCGAAGCAAACCGTAGGCGATGCCCCCGGATAGATCCCGGAATGAAGGAACCCGAGCCACGGCGAGGGCCGAACGCCGGGGCCCAGACCTTTGGTTCCTTTGGGGCGTTTGCCAAAGGGACTCGCTGTAAGAGCGAAACCGCCAGCGGCAACACCCATAACAACGGATATTCACCCAAACCCCCAAGAGCATGGTCGGCCCAAAGGCCGCCAAGCCCAAAGCAACTGCAATCGACAATCACAAGAAAAAGACAAACCCCCGACAAATTTTCTACATCTTTTCTTTCATGATTTGTCGTGCTGATACGTCTTGTCTTAGAGAGCGCAAAAAAACCATCCCGATCAGGCTCTGAAAAGGAGTAATCGCATGTACAACTCGCAACTACCAACGGACGGTAGCCAGGCACCCAAAGGAGTTTCCATGAGCCCCCACGCGAGCGATTTCGGGCAACGCGTCGAGCGTCACGGCAACGAACGCATCCGGCTGCTGCTGAAAAGTTTCGGCCTGCGCACCAGCCTGATTCGTCTGAAAGTCATCGACGCCCTGCTGGTTGCCGCACAAAGCGAGCGACGTCTGGGCGTGCGCGGTGTCCACAGCCAATTGCTGGATCTGGATATTCCGCTGTCCTTCCTCAGTGTGCGCGAAGTGCTCAAACGGCTGTGCGCCGAAGGTGTGATCACCTTCAATGATGACAAGAGCTACAGCCTGCATCCACAGGCTGCGGCCGTCCTCAACAACGATTGAAGCGTGCGGCAAACGCCGTCAAGGCTTGACCTTGCGGCGCATCACGCCGTTGATCACCACCACGATCACCGCTACACCGATGGCGACGAACTGGAATGTCTTCTCCGAAATCATTCCGGCGTTTTGCAGCCAGGACAGGCCAAGCATGATCGCCAGCACCGACACGGCAATCAGAATCGAATAAATCAAGCGTTGCTTGTGGGTCATTGCGGCTTCCTGAAACGTTGAAATGTATCTGCTTTGTATCCGCTTGCATGCCATGCACTTACCGTTCTACGGGGATGCATCGTGGCAATCGGGGTCTCATGTTACAGCCGATGAAGAGTTTTGGCTTCATGACGGCGTAACCATGAGGAACTTTCAAAATGCTGCGTCGAATCACCTGGCTGATTCCCGTTCTTGCCCTGCTGACCCTGAGTGGCTGCATCATCTTCCCCCACGGTGGCTGGCATGACGATCACCACCGTTACTACCAGGGTGGCCCTGGCTACTACCAACATCGATAGAACAGGATTGTTCGCCCTGCCCGCTTGCCGATAAGCAGATGGCGGCAGGAAATCAACAAGTCCGATCAACTTCAAACAAAGCCCGCCCTGTTGCGGGCTTTTCTGTTTTTGCCGTGGCGGCTGCCACGCACTCGTAACTAGCGCTTAGCGGCAACTCGGAACCCACAAAACAAGTTGCAAGCATTTGAAATCTAATGTCGCAGCAAAAAAATAGGTCATGCAAGCCCCTGCAACTAGTCTCTGGCAACTTTCCTTTCACTCACTAACAGGGACGTTTATGCAGAGAACACTGATACAAATCGGGCCGCGACAAGTGCTCGGATTTTGTTTTGCGCTAAGCGCTTTTGAACTTCTGACGTATATGGCCAGCGACTTGATCATGCCGGCCATGCTGAGCGTGACAACTGATCTTCAGGCCGATGTGCGGCATGTTCCCAACGCCTTCAACCTTTATCTGATTGGCGGTATCTGCCTGCAATGGCTGATCGGGCCATTGTCCGATCAATGGGGGCGACGGCGGGTATTGCTGAGCGGTTGCGCATTGTTCGCAATGGCCTGCGCCGCTGCGTTTTTCACGAAGAGTATTGAAGCCTTCAATCTACTGAGACTGCTGCAAGGCATGGGCTTGGGTTTTGTGGTCGCGGTCAGTTACCCGGCCCTTCAAGAGGTCTTCTGCGAGGCCGATGCGGTGCGCTTGATGGCGCTGCTCGGCAACATCGCCCTGCTGTCACCGCTGGTGGGGCCGCTGCTGGGCATTCTGTTGTTGCAATGGTTGTCCTGGCGCGAACTGTTCCTGGGCCTGGGCCTTGTAGCGTCGCTGGTCTGGCTGGGACTGTTCGTCTACATGCCGGAAACGGTCGGGGTTACGCGCCGCGATGGACAGCTGCAACCCGCGGTACGTTTTTCCTGGCGCCAGACCTGCCAGCGCTACCGCGTCTTGTTCGGCAATGGCCGATTCCTCGCTGCCAGCCTCGCGCTCGGGCTGATGAGCTTGCCATTGATTGCCTGGATCGGCCTGTCACCGTTGCTGCTGATGCAGTTGCTCGGGCTGTCGCCGGTTGAATATGGCTTGTGGCAGATTCCGGTTTTTTCTGCAGTGATCGCCGGCAACCTGATCCTCGACCGCTTGCTCGCGACTCACTCTTTGCCCCAGTTGATCCGCTTGGCGCTCTGGCCATTTTGTCTGGGGCTGCTGGCGCTGATCGGCAGCGCGCTGTCTGGCGCTGGCCTGGGCCCGGTGGTCGCCAGCCTGGCGCTGTACGCCGTCGGCTTGGGCATGAGCAATGCCGCACTCTATCGGCTGGCGTTATTTACCAGCGATGACAGCAAAGGCCTGGTCTCGGCGCTGGTCGGCATGATTTCGATTGCCGTGATGGGTGTCGGCGGTTTGCTGATTGCTGCCCTCGGCGGTGGCGCGCGCCTCGAACTCTTCGCGCTCTTCGCCGCGTTCAGCGGCCTGTTGAGCCTGCCGTTGGTGCAGGGATTATTAAAAGGCTTACACGCCGATTCCACCGCCGCTCAATAAAGGAATATTGAAATGAATCAGTTTCCCGCCAGCGATGCGCTCTGCGCGTTGCCACACCCCTATTGCCCGGACTCGGTGCCTGCGGGCCTGTTCGATCGGGCCATGACCGAGATCAGTCGATACCATTGCCAGCACACTCCCGGTTACGCCCATTGGCTGAATGCCAACGGTCTCGACGTGGAAGAGCTCGACGCCCTGCAAGACTGGTCGCAACTGCCACCGATTCTGGCCAATTTTTTCAAACAGCAACTGTTGCTCAGCCCGACCGGGGAGAACGCCCTGGAACTGACATCGTCCGGCACCAGTGGGCAGAAAAGTCGCATGCGTTATGACCCGCGCAGTCTGTCCGGCGCGCAATTCATGGTCGAACGAATTTTTAGCCATTACGGCTGGAACTCCGCCGATACGCCGTGCAACTACCTGCTGCTGAGCTATGAGCCGCAGGGCGCCATCACGCTGGGGACGTCATACACCGACCAGTTCCTCTGCCGGTTTGCCCCGGTCAATCGCGTCGCCTACGCCTTGCGCTGCACCGGTGACAGCCACCAGTTCGATCTGTTCGGGGTCATCGCGGCCCTGCAATCGTTCGCCGAAGAAGGCTTGCCGGTGCGCATTTTCGGCTTCCCGGCATTCCTTTGGCAGACCTTGCAGCATATGCAGGCTAACGGCGTGCCTGAGTTGAAGCTGCCGGACGATTCGCTGGTGTTTTTTGGCGGCGGCTGGAAAACCCGCACCAGCGAGGAAATCCCCAAACTTCAACTGTACGGGCGCATCTCCCGGCAACTCGGCATCCCGACAGCGCGCTGTCGAGACGGTTACGGTGCGGTCGAGCACGCGGTGCCTTACATCGAATGTGCCCACCATCATTTTCACGTTCCGGTTTACGCCAAAGCGTACGTGCGAAATCCGCTGGATTTCTCCGTGCAGCCCTACGGCCAGCAAGGCTTGCTGGGATTCGTCTCACCCTACATTTCATCCAGCCCGGCGCACGCGGTAGTGATGAGCGATCTGGCAACGCTGCACCCCGGCGCAAGTTGTGGCTGTGGCCTTGCCTGTGACTGGTTCGAACTGCATGGCCGCGCGGGCACCACTGCCGGCAGAAGCTGCGCGATGGCCGCAGCGCAATTACTGGGGAGTCACTGACATGTACCTGATCAACGGAGAACTGCACGCGGACGTCGACCTCGACAATGCACTGGCACTGCTGCATCAGACCTTGCCGCAACACCTGAACACGCCGCTGGACAGCGCCACCGTACTGACCGCAACCGCCAACTTTGCCCAACATCTGCGCAGCGCCGAGTTGCCGCTGGATGACGCGCAACGCCAGGCGCTGATCGACTTCTGCCAGCCTCGCACTCTGCAAACCAAGCTTGAAAGAGAATTGGGCGATCAAGCCGCAACCCTGCGGCGTCTCGATTATCGGCAATCGCACTTTGAACGCTGGAGTCCGCTGGGTCTGGTGGTCCATGTCACACCGGCAAACGCGCCACTGCTGGCGTGCTGCGCGATGATCGAAAGCCTCTTGGCCGGCAACATCAATTGGCTGCGTCCCAGCCGCAGCGACCACGGTTTGACGGCGCGGGTGCTGCACGCGTTAGTGCAATGCGACCCCAGCGATCAGCTGCGCTATCACGTCGCCGTGCTGCCGGTGGCAACCGAGCAGATCGGTCGTTTGTGCAAAATGGCCAACGGCGTATCGGCGTGGGGTGGCGAAGCGGCGCTGCAAGCGATCCGCCAACAGCTGCCACCCGGTTGTCGCTGGATCGACTGGGGGCACCGCATCAGTTTTGCCTATCTGACGCCGGACGCAGCCTCGCCGCAGGCACTGGAGGCGATCGTCGATGAGGTTTGTCGACTGGATCAACAGGCCTGCTCCAGCCCGCAGTGGCTATTGGTCGATAGCGATGATCCTATCGTTCTTGAGGACATCGGCTGTGCATTGGCCAAAGCGTTCGAGCGGCGTGCCGAGCACTGGCCGGCGCTGGTCCCGACCGTGCAGGAAGCCAGCGAAATCAGCAGCCACGGCATGATGACGCGTTTGAGCAGGAGTTTTTCCGGAGTCACGGCGCAGGTCTGGAGTGCGCCGGGCTGGCGCGTTGTCTGGAGCCACAATGAGTTGCTCGCGCCCTCGCCGCTGTTTCGCACGCTGCTGCTCAAGCCGCTGCCACGCGAGCGCCTGTCGCAAACCCTGCTGCCTTGGCGCAACGTGTTGCAGAGCTGTGCGTTGGTGTGCAGCGAAGCACAGATCGCAGAACTGTCGCGGACACTGATTGCGGCGGGCGTCAGCCGAATTGCACCGATCGAGGCGATCCATGACGGCTATGACGGCGAACCCCACGACGGCGTTTACGCGCTGCAACGCCTGAGCCGCCGTGTGTCGGTGAGCGTCGCGGCGACGCAACTGCCCAGCCACATGACCCTTGATCGAACACCTTGTGCGCTGCACCCGACGAACGTGCCGATCACCGACAAAGAAGCGTTTATCGCACGACCGACGACAGCGGCGGCGCAGCTGTTTTTCCGCTCCGGCGGCAGCAGCGGCACACCGGCGTTGTCGGGATTCAGTTACCACGATTTTCAACGGCAAATGCAGGCGACAGCCGACGGGTTGTTCGCGGCGGGGCTCGATCCGGCCCGCGACAAGGTGATGAACCTGTTTTTCAGTGGCGGTTTGTATGGCGGCTTTTTCAGTTTTGCCAAAGTCCTCGAACTGCTGGGCGCCACCCACCTGCCCATGGGCGCCCCCGCCGATGATGACTACAGCGATATTGCACAAGTAATCATTGAGCAGCGTGTGACTGTATTGATCGGCATGCCCAGCACCCTGCATCGCTTGTTCCTTAACGAACAGCAGCGTCTGAGCCGTTATGGCGCGATTGAAAAAGTGTTTCTCGGTGGTGAACACATCAGTGATCAGTGTCGTGAGCTATTGCAACGCTGCGGCGTCTCCAGCATTCGCTCGGCGGTGTACGGCAGTGTCGATGCGGGGCCATTCGGGCATGCCTGCGTCGCCACCGGCGATGGTGTGTTTCATCTGATGGACACCATCCAGCATCTGGAAATCGTTGCCCTGGAGGAGGACGTTCCGGTCGCCGGCAATGAAATTGGCCGCTTGCTGTTCACCTCAAAAGCACGCGAGGGCCAACGGGTGCAACGTTATGAAGTCGGCGATACCGGTCGATGGCTGCCCGGCGCCTGCGCATGCGGACTGAATTCGCCGCGCTTCGAACTGCTGCAACGGCACGGCCGACTGTTGCGCATCGGCACCGATTTCATTTGCCTGAATGAACTCGCCGGGCACCTGCAAGCACCGTTTCAGTTGCACCTCGATCACGCCCCTGATGGTCTGGAGCGCTTGCTGATTCGCAGCTCCGGCGAGCCTGCCGACATCCTCGGCCGACTGCTGAACTACTCGACGCTGGCCGTTCTGCAGCGCACCGGACTGCTCACGGTTGAAGCGCAAACTTGCGAGCCGCAGCAGTTCTGCAGAAACCGACACAGCGGAAAAATCCCGTCAGTCATCGACGCGCGCCGTTAAGAGCACTATCGCCTACGGCGGCCATCATCCAGGACAACATCATGAACACAACACTTGAGTTAAACGCGCTGGTCGCTTTTGCCCGTGAACATTCAAAGTATTACGCCAGACATTTGCATCACGTTACAGCGCAGGTCAGCACACTGGATGAACTTCCGGTCATCGATCCGCAACACTACTGGGCAACCAGCCAGAACTTCGACCAATGGCCCGTACTGACATCAACGGTTGAGCGCGCACTGGTGTTCAAGACCGGAGGAACATCCAGCGCCGGTAAACTTTCGGCATTTACCCGCGAAGAATGGCAGACACTTGTAAAAGACTTTGGCAGCCATCTCGGCAATCAATTGAATCCCGGAGACCGGGTGGCAAATCTGTTCTTTGTTGGCGATCTGTATGCCAGTTTCATTTTTATCCATGACGCACTGGCGCAGGAAACGGCGGGTGTCACCGAGTACCCGTTTACCGGTGATGTCGACCCTTTTGTGCTGGCAGATTCCATCCATCAGCACCGGATCAACGTGCTGGCCGGTGTGCCCGCGCAATTGCTGGCGTTCGCCGGCGTGCTGGAGCGCCAGGCGCAAACGCTGGTTGAAGTCGAGACCATACTTTATGGCGGAGAAAGCCTGTTCGCCGGTCAATTGCAGTTATTGCAGCGGGTGTTTCCCAACGCGCGGATCGCCTCCATCGGCTACGCCAGTGTCGACGCTGGTTTCATCGGCGCCACAAGCCGCGATTGCGCCTTGGGTGAACACCGGATGCTGGCCAGCCACAGCCTGCTGGAAATCGTCGACGAACACACCGGAGAAGTGATCGAAGAATGCGACCGCAGCGGGCGACTGCTGATCACCAACCTCACCCGTCGGCTGATGCCATTGATTCGCTACCCCGTGGGCGACCTCGCCTGTTGGCGAGAGCCGGCCACGGCGGCCATGCGCAAGTTTGCCTTGCTGGGCCGCAGCGCAAGCAGTCAGCGCGTGCGAGTAAGCAGCCTGACTCTGCTGGTCGAGGACATCACCAGAATCGTCCAGCGCAGCACCGCCAGCGACGACTGGCAACTGGTCATCAGCCAATCGGCAAACGTCGATATCCTGCGTCTGAAGTGGGTGCCCGACGGGCTCAACGCTGAAAGCACTGACGCCGGAAAAACGCTGCACCGTGAGTTGATCGAGCATTACCCGCTGATTACGCAACTGTGCGTTGAGGGCCAACTTGAACTGCAGGTTGTCCATTGCACAACCGATGAACTCGCTCGACATCCGCGCTCCGGCAAGCGGCAACGAATCGTCGACCTGCGCATCTACGACACCCAACGCCCGGAGCAACGCCCATGGACGACTTGACGCTGCGCAGCTATCGAAGCACCGACGCCGGAGCTGTCAGCCGCCTGTTCCGGGAAATCTATGGTGATCACTACGTGCAGCCCCACGTGTATTTGCCGTTGATGATCAACCAGAACCATGGCGATGGGAGCTGGCATTCACTGGTGGCGCAGTCCGGCAAAAAAATCCTCGGTCACGCCACGTTATGCAGAAACCCCGGATCGTCCACGGCGGAACTGGCATTGAGCGTGGTCCATCCGTCGACCCGCGGGCAGAACATCGCCACGCAGTTGGGCTCTCGGCTATTGATCCATGCCCAGGCGCTGGGATGCCATGGCGTGACGATCAAACAGGTGACGCAGCATCCCTACACACAGCGCATGGCTGACAGGCTCGGTTTCTGCAGCAGCGGCTTGCTGCTCGACTATTGCCCCTCGCCGTTTGGCGAACCGCTGCCGGAGTCCATCGTCATCGGCTACACGCCGATTGATGGCTACCGACGACCGCTCCCGGCACTGCCATGGCCGCAAAGCTGTGCCAGGTTCATGGAGCATTTGTGCGGGGTATACGGGACACAGGACAAAGAGCCGCCCTGGGTGGGGCCGCAGATCCATGTCGAGCCCTGTACCGGGCGCTATGACGTCATGCTGAAAAAACTCGACAGCAGTCTGCTCAAGCAGCTTCAACGACTGCCTGCCCACTGGTTGATCTCGATTCGGCTAAGACTTGCAAACGGATTTGCCTGTGCCGTGGAGAGCCTGACGGCGATGGGTTTCACCTTCACCGGGATTGCCCCGAATGACCGCTGCGCGGGTTGGCTGGCGTTGTTTCATCGGGGCTATCGCCCGCGCTCGCTGAAGTTACATTGCCCGCACATGCAGCGTTTGCATGATCAGGCGCAATCGCAAATCGCAGCGCACGCCAAGGAGGCGTCGCCGCCGGCTTGAGCAACGGCCGGCCCATCGGTGTCGCCCGTTCAAACCAGGAACGGGCGACAACTGATCAGCTTACGCCTTGGCCTTGACGCCCTGATCGACCGGTTTAGGCGCGTTGCCATCACCATAGTTCTTCAGGTTCTGCAGGACGTAGATCGCTTTCTTGAACTCGGGAATCAGGTTTTTGCCGTAGGCATTGCCATTGAGACCATTGTTCTGGATAGCGTCGAGTTGGGTGGCGAAATATTCCAGTGCGTTGAATTTGGCGTCGATGTCTTTGGTCACGCCAAAACGGTCGAACTTGTCCCCGGCGGCTTTCAACGTGAACGAAGTGACCTCGGAGATCAACCCGCGGCTACGCAGCATCTCGCTCAGATTACCCAATTGTTTTACCGAAACATTCGCCGGATCGAAGCCCTTGATCGCTTTGCGCATACCCTGCTTGTCCATTTCGGCAGTGTTCAGCGCGTTGGGATCGTTGCCGACCATGTTGAGCATCTGCTGCACTTTGACGCTCTGGCTGACTTGTTTCTTTGCGCCGGTGTCGCGTACCAGAAGTCCTGCCTTGGCCTGCCAGCCGCCAACGTTACCGATCGTCATGAGAAGACTCCCTGTGAAAAACCATAAAAATTCCGTGGGCAATGCCATCAATGGCGGCGAGTATCAGCGGGCGAACTGATGGCACCAACCTCTTTCTGCACATTTTTACAATTCTTGTACATTCTCGATACAAAAGCAAAACAGCCCGTAAACCGTGACCCAGAGCTGTCATGCCAATGCAACGAAAATGACTTTTTCCCGCGATCAGGCACGTTAGCCACAGCACCTGTATCGGGTCTGATACCGACCAGTCATCGGCACCGGTGTTTTTTAGGACGCCAGTACCTAAAGGTTCCCGGCACATCGACGATACGCTGTGGATACCCGCACTGTTTTACCCCTGCCCCCTAATAAGAAACGCTGCTCAAGGACCGGTCTCCATGCCCGCATTCCGTACTATTTCGGCTCGCTACACGCTGTTTCTGGTTCTGTTCATCCTGCTGCTGTCGGTGTTGACCGTGGTCGGCATCAGCCAATTGGTTGCCCCCAAACTGCGTCAGACCGAAGAACAGGTGGTCCTCAACCGCATCGCCGAAGTGGCCGAGCAGATTCAGGGCGAGTTGAACAAAGTGCAGGCGCAACAGCGCAGCATCACCCAGACGATTCCGTTGCTCGATAGCGCCGCCATCGACACGGTGTTGCCAGGCCTGGTCGATCAGTACGGCGAGTTGAAGGTGTTCGGCGGCGGGATCTGGCCGCTGCCGGGGCAGCGTGAGGCTGGGCGCAACAAATTCAGCACGTTCTGGCACCGCGATGCCTCGGGCAAACTGGCGGTGAATACATTCTGGAACAGCGACGCTGCCCCCAACTATTACGACCAGAGCTGGTACAAGGGCGGTATGGCCACACCTCGCGGCCAATGTGCCTGGGCGGCCGCATACAAAGATGACGCCAGTGCCGAGCCGCGCACCAACTGCGCCATGGCCATCCAGAAAAACGGCAGTGCCTGGGGCGTGTCGACCATCGACGTCACCCTCGGCTTTTTCAACGATCTGGTGGCGCGCAAGGAAAAAGACCTCAACGCCGAAATGCTCATCGTTGAAGCCGACGGCAAGATCATCAGTAACAGTTCACGCATCAGTGGCCCGATCGTGCTGAAGAACATCAGCGAACTGGCCGGCACTTCAACCTTTGCCAGCCAGGTCAAAGCCGGCCTGCAAAACCGCGATCAGGCTCAGCGCGTCGAGTTCGACAACAACGGTGATGCCAGCACCTTCTTCATGCGCCCGATTGAAGGCACGCCGTGGTTCCTCGCCACCGCCCTGCCGACAAAAATGCTCACGGCCCAGCGTGATGACGTCCTCAGCACCCTGAGCCTGTTGCAGATTCCGCTGGTGATCCTGCTGGTGCTGTTGCAGGTCTACGCGATTCGTCAATTGGTGCAGCGCATGAAAGCGTTGAAAGCCAACATCGACTTGCTGTCCAGTGGCGATGCCGACCTGACCCGACGCATTACCATTCGTGCCGAAGATGAACTCGGCGCCATCGGCCATTCGGTCAATACCTTCATCGCCTATCTGCAAAACATGATCGGCGAAGTCACCCAGGCCACCGGCGCCATGGCGTCCAGCCTCGACAACCTGCAACGCACCTCGGCGCACACCAGCCAGATCCTCCTGCGTCACGCCTCGGAAACCGACCAGACCGTTACCGCTATCACCGAGATGAGTTCGACCGCAGAAAGCGTTGCGCAGAATGCCGCCGAAACCGCAGCGTTCACACAGCGCGCCAACGAAAACGCCGACCGTTCCCGCGTGGTCGTGGGCGAAGCCACCAACAGTGTCGTGGCGCTGATCGATGAAGTGGCCAGTGCTACACACAAAGTTGAAAACATGCAGCAGGACGCTCAACGCATCACCGAAATACTCGGGGTGATCGGCGCGATCGCCGGCCAGACCAACCTGTTGGCGCTCAACGCCGCAATCGAAGCAGCTCGCGCCGGTGAACAGGGCCGGGGGTTTGCCGTGGTTGCCGATGAAGTCCGCGCCCTCGCCGCGCGCACGCAGGCCAGCACCTCGGAAATCAACGAGATGTTGACGCGTCTGACGCAGGGCGTGAGTTCGTCGGTCAGCGCCATGGAAAACACCCAGGCCAGTTGCCAGTCCGCCGCCGATGCCACCGCACGGGTCAACTCGGGTCTGGATGAAATGGCCGGTTCGGTCAGCCATATCAACAGCCTCAGCACCCAGATCGCCACCGCCGCCGAGCAGCAAAGCGCGGTGACCGAAGAGATCAACCGCAGCATGGTGCAGATCCGTCACATGGTCGATGAGCTGGTGCAGAGCGGCAAAGCCAGCGAACTGAATACCCGCCAATTGCTCGAAGCCAATAGCCGGGTGAGCGCGATCATGGGGCGTTTCAAAGTCCGCTGATTCATGCAGGAATTTCTGCCAACCCGATAACCCCTGTGGGAGCGAGCCTGCTCGCGAAAGCGTCCTTTCAGTCACTGCATCCAGTGCCTGACACACTGCCTTCGCGAGCAGGCTCGCTCCCACAGGGTTCGACGGCGTTCACACCATCGCCAGATGTGGCCACCTGACAACTTTGTCATCTCGCGCTCAGCAACCTGTCAGCCTTGATCTACGATCATCCTGCCAGCCTGCCTTGCAACAACTGGAAACATTGCGTTGATGCCTGGCGGAAAAAACCGTTCAAAATGCGTTCTTTTTGACCGTCACCCGAGCCGAGGATCCGCTATGCGAACCCACCTGCGTCTGGTCGCCCTGAGCGCCCTGTTCATTTCCTCCCTGGCCCAGGCCGCCGATCTGATCCCGATCGAAGTGCACCGCGATGCCAACTGCGGCTGCTGCAAAAAATGGATCAGCCACCTCGAAGCCAACGGTTTCAAAGTCGACGATCACGTAGAAAGCGACATGAGCAGCTTCAAGCAACAACATGGCGTTCCGCCGCGTCTGGCCTCGTGCCACACCGCAATCATCAACGGCAAATTCGTCGAGGGCCATGTGCCGGCAGAACAAGTGCTGGCCCTGAGCAAGCGTGACGACCTGCTCGGCGTGGCCGCACCGGGCATGCCGATGGGTTCGCCGGGCATGGAAATGGACGGCATGAGCGATGCTTATCAGGTCATCGGCCTGAAAAAGGATGGCGCTGATGTCGTGGTGGCGGACTACCCGGCCCATTGATCGGCGCGGCTTACTTCGGGCTGTTCCTTGCCGCGTTCGGTGCAGCGACCTTGTTGCCGCTGCAGTCCGAGGCATTTCTGGTCGGGCTGATCGCCAGTGATCGCTACTGGCTGTGGGGATTGCTGGCCGTCGCGACGCTGGGCAACGTACTCGGCTCGCTGGTCAACTGGTGGCTGGGCCGTGGCATCGAGCGTTTTCAGGATCGGCGCTGGTTTCCGGTCAGCCCCGCGCACATGACCAAGGCGCGCAAACACTATGAGCGCTACGGGCATTGGTCGTTGCTGCTCAGTTGGCTGCCAATCATCGGCGATCCACTGACGCTGATTGCCGGTGTCATGCGCGAGCCGCTCGGGCGGTTTCTGTTGATCGTCACCCTGGCCAAAGGTGCACGCTATGGCGTGCTGGCCGTGCTGACCCTGGGCTGGCTCGGTTGAACGATCAGGCGCAGGCATTGCCTGTGTTTAACGTCGCCATAATCCAGCCGTTCCAGCATCGGCCGATTTCAAACGGAGTTTGACCTTATGTCTGTCACGTTTTCCCGTTGGCTCCCCTCCCTGTTCCTCTGCGCCGCCCTGCCCTTGTCTGCGCAGGCTGCCGCGCCAGCCGAAGCAACGCCTGAAGGCCCGGCCTACGGTCCCGAACTGCAAGGCTTCGAATACCCTTACACGCTTAAACACTTTGCGTTTCAGTCTCAGGGCAAATCCCTGCAAATGGGTTACATGGACGTCGCCGCTCACGGCAAGGCCAATGGCCGCACCGTGGTGCTGATGCACGGCAAAAACTTTTGCGCGGCCACCTGGGACAGTTCGATCAAGGCCTTGAGCGAGTCCGGTTACCGGGTGATCGCGCCGGATCAGATCGGCTTCTGCACCTCGAGCAAACCGGACAATTATCAATACAGCTTCCAGCAATTAGCGACCAACACCCAACAATTGCTCAAAGCGCTGGGCATTCAGAAAGCCACGCTGCTCGGTCATTCCACCGGTGGCATGCTCGCCACCCGCTATGCCTTGTTGTTCCCGGAACAGGTCGAGCAACTGGCGCTGGTCAACCCGATCGGCCTGGAAGACTGGAAAGCCCTCGGCGTGCCCTATCGCACCGTGGATCAGTGGTATCAGCGCGAACTGAAAGTCAGCGCCCAGGGCATTCGTGATTACGAACGCACCACCTATTACGACGGCCGCTGGAAACCGGAATTCGACCGTTGGGTGGACATGCTCGCCGGCCTGAGCAAAGGCCCGGGCAAAACCCAGGTCGCGTGGAACTCGGCGCTGATCTACGACATGATTTTCACCCAGCCGGTGTACTACGAGTTCAAGGACCTGAAGATGCCGACCCTGCTGCTGATCGGCACCTCCGACACCACCGCCATCGGCAAGGACCTCGCGCCGCCTGAGGTAAAAGCGAAAATCGGCCATTACGAAGTGCTCGGCAAACAAGTGGCCAAGCTGATTCCGCAGTCGACGCTGGTGGAATTTCCCGGCATGGGCCACGCGCCGCAAATGGAAGAACCGGCGCAGTTCCACAAAGCTCTGCTCGACTGGCTGAATACATCCAATCCCGTTCGTTGATGAGGTAAGGCTGATGGCGGTGCAGATTGCAGTAATCGATGACTGGCAGGACGTGGCCCGCGATGTGGTCGACTGGTCAGTACTCGATAGCCTTGGTGAAGTGACGTTCGAGCATGATTACCCGGCCGACAACGCCACATTGGCCGAGCGTCTCGGCCGGTATCAGGTGATCTGTGTGATGCGCGAGCGCACACGGTTCGATGAAGACCTGCTCAAGCGCTTGCCTAATCTCGAATTGCTGGTCACTGGCGGCATGCGCAACGCGGCGCTGGACATGCAGGCCGCCGCAAAACTGGGCATCAAGGTCTGCGGCACCGACAGCTACAAGCATGCCGCGCCGGAGTTGACCTGGGCGCTGATCATGGCAGCGACGCGTAATCTGGTGAATGAGGCCAACTCCCTGCGCGCAGGCCATTGGCAACAGGGTCTGGGCGGCGACCTGCATGGCAAGACCCTCGGGATTCTCGGTCTGGGCAGCATCGGCCAGCGCGTCGCGCAGTTCGGTCAGGTGTTCGGCATGCGGGTGATTGCCTGGAGCGAAAACCTCACCGTCGAACGGGCTGAACAGGTGGGCGTGACGTACGTGAACAAGCAGGCACTGTTCGAGCAGGCTGACGTACTGTCGGTGCATCTGGTGCTCAGCGAGCGCAGTCGCGGGCTGGTCGATGCGCAGGCGCTGGGCTGGATGAAACCGACGGCCCTGCTGGTCAACACCGCGCGCGGGCCGATTGTCGATGAAGCCGCGCTGATCAAGGCCTTGCAGAAACAGCACATCGCCGGGGCCGCACTGGACGTATTCGAGCAGGAACCGCTGCCGGCCATGCACCCGTTTCGCACACTCGACAATGTGTTGGCGACGCCGCATGTCGGGTATGTCAGTCGGCAAAACTATGAGCAGTTCTTTTCGCAGATGATCGAGGATGTTCAGGCTTGGGCGGCTGGGGATCCGGTTCGCCTGTTGAACTGACCCTTCTCTGCAAATAGAGGGTGAAGTCACTATTGCTATCGCGAGCAGGCTCACTCCTACAGGGGAACGCATTTCAACTGTAGGAGTGAGCCTGCTCGCGATAGCGTCATAACAGTCACCCCATCAACAAACTGCCCGCACCACAACAGTGCAACCGCCCTCCTCGCTAGCACAAAATCGTGACCACCCAGTCACCGTTTTGGCCCTCCCTCGCAGAAAAACCTGCACTTCGTCGGTGCGTTTGCCCCACCAAAGTACGGTTTGCACCGACAGCCAACCGATTGTCGAACAATTTACCCATTTGCTCTGGCCCGCTCTAGGATCTGGCCTAGACTGGTTTTTTCGGGGTACGACCTGTCGGTCACATTGCGGAAAAAAACTCGAAACTTTTGCGCAAAGCGGCGGGTCATCTGAAAGGCAGGGCCAAAGCGACTGGTGCAATCCTTGCAACGGCCCGTTCACCCATTCTGCTTGCGCGTGTTGGGTAGCGTTTGCTCACCGATGCGTGGCGCGTTTGCGCCCGGCCACAGGATTTGGCCATGGACATCGCTTGTTCAAGACAAGAATCAGATCAACGATACGGGAGATTCATATGATCAGTGCGGCATTGGATATTCAGGGAGAGCGTGCTCAGCAGGCGGTTGGTGAATCGAGCACCGTCAGTGTTCCCGGCAGCCGACAGATCAACGTCCCCGGCACCAAAACGCTGACTCCGGTAGCGAGCCAGAACCCCAACAAGAAAAAAGTGTTGTTCGTGACTTCGGAAATCGCCGATCTGGTGAAAACCGGTGGTCTGGGCGACGTCTCCGCTGCCCTGCCCCGCGCGATGGCCCATCTGCATGATGTTCGCGTGCTGATCCCCGGTTATCCGCAAGTGATGCACAGCGAGAATCCGATCCACATCATCGGCGAACTCGGCGGCCACGCCGCATTGCCACCGTGCAAGATCGGGCGCATGGACATGCCGGACGGTCTGGTCATCTACGTGTTGATCTGCCCTGAACTCTACGAGCGCGAAGGCTCGCCCTACGGCGCCAACAACGGTCGCGACTGGCCGGACAATCACATTCGTTTCGCCCGCCTCGGCCTGGCCGCTGCCGACATCGCCGCCAACCTCGCACAGATTCACTGGTGCCCGGATCTGGTGCACGCCCATGACTGGCCGGCCGGCCTCGCCCCGGCTTATATGCACTGGCGCGGGCAGCGCACGCCGACCCTGTTCACCATTCACAACCTCGCCTACCAAGGCGTGACCAGCCTCGGTTCCTGCCCTGAACTGGGGATTCCCAACCATGCCCTGCAACAGGAAGGCATGGAGTTCTACGGCAAGATGTCGTTCCTCAAGGCCGGCATGGCCTATTCGAGCCACATCACCACGGTCAGCGCGACTTATGCGCAGGAAATCACCACCCCGGATTTCGGCTGCGGCCTCGACGGCTTTCTCGCCGCCAAGACCCAGCAAGGCTTGCTCAGCGGTATCCCCAATGGCATCGACGAGAGCTGGGACGCCGCCACCGATCCGCACCTGTTCGCACCGTTCGCCATGGGTGACTGGGAAGGCAAAGCGGTCAACGCCGCGCATGTGCGTGAGCTATTTGAATTGAATGACTCAGCAGGCCCGTTGTTCGCCGTGGTGTCGCGACTGGTTTATCAAAAAGGTCTGGACCTGACGATAGCGGTATCCGAGTACATCGTTAAAAACGGCGGCCAGATCGCCATCATCGGTCGTGGCGAACCGGAAGAGGAACAAGCCATGCGTGAACTGGCGCTGCGCTTTCCCGGGCAGATCGGCGTGCGCATTGGCTTCAATGAAACCGACGCCCGCCGCATGTTCGCCGGCAGCGATTTCCTGCTGATGCCCTCGCGTTACGAGCCTTGTGGTTTGAGCCAGATGTACGCCCAGCGTTTCGGCTCGCTGCCGGTGGCGCGCAACACTGGCGGGCTGGCCGACACCATTGAAAACGGCGTCACCGGTTTCCTCTTCGATGAATCCACCGCCGAAAGCTACCAGGAAGCCCTGAGCCGCGCGTTCAAGGTCTTTGCTTTCCCCGAACTGCTCAATGCAATGCGTTGCCGGGCGATGGCTGCACCGTTCAACTGGTGCAAAGCGGTTGAACCGTACGCCGAACTCTACGAACAACTGGTGGCCAAGGCGCTGGGTAAAGCTCACCACAAATAACCAGGGAGGTTCACCACGATGCCGTTACGGTCTACTGAAACCTGGCCCCACGGCGCGATCATGCTGGACGCCGAACACACACAGTTCGCGCTGTGGGCGCCGGATGCTTTTTACGTCAGTGTCGAACTTGAAAACGGCCAGTCTCTGCCGATGTTGTCTCAGGCCGACGGCTGGTTTGTAATCAAGGCCCGCTGTCCGGCGGGCACCCGCTACCGCTACAACATCGACGGCGAACTGGAGGTGCCCGACCCGGCCTCCAGAGCACAGGATGGTGACCTCGACCGCCACAGCGTGGTGGTCGATCCGCTGGCTTATCAATGGCGCCACAGTGCCTGGCACGGTCGGCCGTGGAGCGAAGCGGTGATCTACGAGTTGCACGTCGGTGCGCTCGGTGGTTTCGCTGAAGTCGAACAACATCTGGCGCGCCTCGCGGGTCTGGGCATCACCGCCATCGAGCTGATGCCGCTGGCGCAGTTCCCCGGCGACCGCAATTGGGGCTACGACGGTGTTTTGCCCTACGCCCCGCAAGCCTCCTACGGCACGCCGGAACAACTCAAGCACCTGATCGACAGCGCCCACGGCCATGGCTTGGCCGTCATTCTTGATGTGGTCTACAACCACTTCGGCCCTGACGGCAATTACCTGCACCGTTACGCCAAAGGCTTTTTCCGCGAGGACAAACACACGCCGTGGGGCGCGGCGATCGATTTCCGCCGCGACGAAGTGCGCGAATTTTTCATCGAAAACGCGTTGATGTGGTTGCTCGAGTATCGCTTCGACGGACTGCGCCTCGACGCCGTGCATGCCATCGAAGACCCGGACTTCCTCACGGTAATGGCCCAGCGCATCCGCGCGCAGATCGACCCGAGCCGGCATGTCTGGCTGACCGTGGAAAACGAACTCAACCAGTCGAGCCTGCTCGAATACGACTACGACGCGCAGTGGAACGACGACGGCCATAACGCCCTGCACGTCTTGCTCACCGGCGAAACCGACGCCTATTACGCCGACTACGCCGCGCAACCCACCGAACAATTGGTGCGTTGCCTGAGTCAGGGGTTTGTGTTCCAGGGCCACATCACCCGCCATGGCGAACCACGCGGCGAACCCAGCGAACACCTGCCGTCGACCGCGTTCGTGCTGTTTCTGCAAAACCACGATCAGATCGGCAACCGCGCGTTCGGCGAGCGCCTGCATCATCTGGCCGATCCGCGCGCCGTGCAGGCAGCGACGGTGCTATTGCTGCTGTCACCGATGATTCCGCTGATGTTCATGGGCGATGAATTCGCCGCCGAGCAGCCGTTCCTGTTTTTCACCAGTCACCACGGCGAACTGGCGGAGTTGGTACGCGAAGGCCGGCGCAACGAATTTGCCGCGTTCAGTGCCTTCACCGATCCGCACAAGCGTGAACGGATTCCCGACCCGAATGCCGAAAAAACCTTCCACACCTCGCAGCCAAGGTTGATTGGCCATGGCAGTGCAAAACAGCAGGAAAGCCTCGCGCTGTACCAGAAGCTTCTGCAATTTCGCCATCAATACATCATTCCCCATCTGTCCGGCACGCAAGCGCTCGGCGCCCATATGCTCGGTTATGGCGCGGTCAGTGCACGCTGGCGCCTGGGCAATGGCAGTGAGCTGCGAATTGACCTGAACCTCAGCGACACGCCAGTGGTCAACCCTCCACAGACCGAGGCCGTGTGGTTGTTTCAGCAGCCACCCACCGTCGATCTATCGGAATCGGGCGTACTGCCCGCGTATTGCGCGCTTGTCAGCCTCACGGCCGCAACCCCTTTGCAACCTCTGGATGGAGAGCGCCTATGAGCGATGCGCAACTGGAAATTCTCGCAAGCCGCGCCGGCCTTGCCGTCGACTGGATCGACGCCAACGGCCGCCCGCAAAAAGTCGCTCCGGCGGTGCTGCGCAATGTGCTTATCGGCCTCGGTCACCCTGCCAGCACGGCGCAGGAAATCGACGCCAGCCTGTTGGAACTGCAAGCCGTTCAACAAGACCGCCACCTGCCGCCGCTGTTGACCAGCGATGTCGGGGTCGGCCTTGATCTGGGGCGTTACTTTGCGCCTGAAACCCCGTGTGAAATTCACCTTGAAGACGGTTCACGCCTGAACCTCAAACTGGACAGCGAAGCCGTGTTGCCGGGGCTGATCCCGGTCGGCTATCAACAAGTACACATCAGCGATCAGTATTTCACCCTGGCCGTGGCCCCGGAGCGCTGCTTCAGCGTCGGCGATGCGGTGGATAATCCGATTCCCCGCGTCTGGGGCCTGAGTGCGCAACTGTATGCCTTGCGCCGCGCCGGTGACGGCGGTTTCGGCGACACTCAAGCACTGGAAGACCTGGTCCGTGTGGCCGGTGAGCGCGGCGCCGATGCCGTGGCGATCAGCCCGTTGCACGCGATGTTCAGCGCCGATACCGGACGCTACAGCCCTTATTCGCCGTCCAGTCGGCTGTTCCTCAATTCTCTGTATGCCGCACCGGGCGCGATTCTCGGTGAACGCGCCTTGCGTGATGCGATCGACGCGGCAGGTCTGACTGAACAGTTCGCGCAACTCGAAGACCTGAAACTGATCGACTGGCCGAGCGCCGCCGACGCCAAGCAAAAACTCCTGCAAGCCTTGTACGAAGGCTTCATCGCTGGTGACCACCCGCTGCACCCGGACTTCGCCAGTTTCCGCCATGCCGGCGGTGAAGCACTGGAAAACCACTGCCGTTTCGAAGCAATTCAGGAAATGCGCGCCGCCCGTGGCGAAAACCTCGACTGGCGTCAGTGGCCGGAACACTGGCACGACCCGCGCGGTGCCGCGCTGGAAGCGTTTGCCGAGGAATACGCCGAGCGCATCGGCTACTTCGCTTTTTGCCAATGGCTGATCCACCGTTGTCTGGAACGCGCGCAAACCGCCGCACGCAGCGCCGGTATGGGCATCGGCCTGATCGCCGATCTGGCGGTGGGTGCCGACGGTGCCGGCAGTCAGGCCTGGAGTTTTCAGGATGAACTGCTCGCCTCGCTGACCGTCGGTGCGCCGCCGGACATTCTCAATCGCTCCGGGCAAGGCTGGGGGATTTCCGCGTTCTCGCCGGAAGGCCTGATCCGTAATGGTTTCCGTGCGTTCATTGACATGCTGCGGGCAAACTTCGCCCATGCTGGCGGCTTGCGAATTGACCATGTCATGGGCCTGCAACGGCTGTGGGTGATTCCCAACGGCTCGGCACCTGCCGATGGCGCGTATCTGTATTACCCGGTCGATGACTTGCTGCGGTTGCTGTCCCTTGAGTCGCATCGCCACCAGGCTATCGTCCTCGGCGAAGACCTCGGCACCGTGCCTGATGGTCTGCGCGAAAAGCTCATCGCCCGCTCCATGCTCGGCATGCGCGTGCTGCTGTTCGAGCAGGACAACACCCATTTCAAACCGATTCTCGACTGGCCGGACAACGCGCTGGCAACGACCAGTACCCATGATCTGCCAACGCTCAACGGCTGGTGGCATGGCCGCGATATCGACTGGAATGCTCGATTGGGTTTTGTCGACGCCAACGGTGAAATCGAATGGCGGCATCATCGTCAGCGCGAGCGCGAAGGTTTGCGCAGCGCCTTGAGCCAAGACCCGCAAAACTTTCGCGAGGAATCCCACGAGGCCGATCAAGTGGTCGATGCCGCTGTGCGCTTCCTCGGCCACACCCGCGCGCCATTGGTGCTGTTGCCGCTGGAAGATGCGCTGGGCATCAACGAACAGGCGAATCTGCCGGGTACCATCGACACCCATCCAAACTGGTCGCGGCGCTTGCCCGGCACCAGTGAGGCGCTGCTCGACGGCGCCGATGCGGCGCGACGTCTGGAGTTGCTGGCCTGTGCGCGTCTCCAGGCTGCCGAGCGTGACCAATGAATCAAACGCTTATCCAGCCCCTGCGGGCGACCCTGCGGCTGCAATTTCATAAAGGTTTCAGCCTCGAACAAGCGGTGCCGTTGGTGCCGTACTTTGCCCGGCTCGGCATCAGCCACATTTATGCCTCGCCGCTACTCGCGGCGCGGGCCGGTTCCATGCACGGCTATGACGTGGTCGATCCGACCCAAGTCAACCCGGAGCTTGGCGGCGAGCCGGCGCTTCGGCGTTTGGTCAGCACCCTGCGCGAACACAACATGGGGCTGATCCTCGATATCGTCTCCAACCACATGGCCGTCGGTGGCAGCGACAACCCGTGGTGGCTCGATCTGCTGGAGTGGGGGCGGCTGAGCCCTTACGGTGAGTTCTTCGATATTCAGTGGCACTCGCCCGACCCGTTGATGGAAGGCCAATTGTTGCTGCCGTTTCTTGGCAGCGATTACGGCGTCGCGCTGCAGGACGGCACTCTGAAACTGCTGTTCAACCCACACACTGGCAGCTTTTACGTCGAGCACTACGACCATCACTTCCCGATCTGCCCGAATGACTACGGTGAGTTGCTCAAATCCGCAGACGTGCTGAAACCGCTGGCCGATCGCTTCAGCACCCTCAGTTATCAGACCGATGCCCACTCGCTGGCGATGCCGCTGAAAGAAGAATTGCGGCAACTGGCGACGGATCCGTCAATCGCTGCAGCCATTGAAAACAACCTGAAGCATTACGACTCAACCAGCGAAGAAGGCTTCCACAAACTGCATCAGTTGCTGGAGCGTCAGAGCTATCGCCTGGCCAGTTGGCGCACCGCAGCGGATGACATCAACTGGCGGCGCTTCTTCGACATCAACGAACTCGGTGGACTGCGCGTTGAACGTCCGGCGGTGTTCGAGGCCACCCACGGCAAGATCTTTCAGTTGATCGCTGAAGGGCTGATCGACGGCTTGCGCATCGACCACATCGACGGCCTCGCCGACCCGCGTGGCTATTGCCGCAAACTGCGCCGGCGTGTCGATCTGCTGGCACCCGGCAGGCACTTGCCGATCTACGTCGAGAAGATCCTCGGCGCCGGCGAAACCCTGCACCGCGACTGGGCGGTGGACGGCACCACCGGTTATGAATTCATGAATCAGCTGTCGCTGCTGCAGCACGATCCCGATGGCGAACACGTACTCGGTGACCTCTGGCAACGCCGCACCGAACGGCCGGCTGCTTTCATCGAGGAAGCGCAACTGGCGCGCCAGCAGATCCTCAACGGTTCGTTGGCCAGCGATTGCGAAAGCGTCGCCCAAGCGCTGCTGCAAGTCGCCCGCGATGACCTGATGACTCGCGACCTGACACTCGGCGCGATCCGCCGGGTGTTGCAGGCGTTGATCGTGCATTTCCCGGTATACCGCACCTACATCAGCGCGATGGGTCGCTCCGAACAGGACGAAAGATTTTTCCAGCAGGCCATGGACGGTGCGCGGCAAACCCTCAGCGAAGCCGATTGGCCGGTACTCGACTGTGTCGCTGCGTGGCTCGGTGGCACGCCATGGCGGCACAAACCGCGCGGGCGTTCACGCAAAATCCTCAAACACGCCTGCGTACGCTTTCAGCAACTGACTTCACCGGCGGCGGCCAAAGCCGTGGAAGACACCGCGCTGTATCGCTCGGCGGTGCTGTTGTCGCGCAATGACGTCGGCTACAACACTGAGCAGTTCAGTGCCCCGGTCAGTGACTTTCACGCGGTCAATCAGCAACGGCTGAACGAGTTTCCCGACAACTTGCTGGCCACCGCCACCCACGATCACAAACGCGGCGAAGACACTCGCGCGCGTCTGGCCGTGCTCAGCGAGCGCAGTCATTGGTATGCGGAGCAGATCGAATTGTGGCGCGCCCTCGCCCGTCCTGTTCGGGTTGACGATCAGATGCCTTCGACCGGCGATGAGCTGATCCTCTATCAAGCGTTGCTCGGCAGTTGGCCGTTGCAATTGCGCGATGACGATCAGGCAGGAGCAGCCGACTACGCCAAACGTATCTGGCAATGGCAGCAGAAAGCCCTGCGTGAGGCCAAGCTGCAAAGCAGTTGGAGCGCGCCGAACGAAGCCTATGAAAACGCCGCGCAGGCGTTCACCGAAAAACTCCTCACCGGAGAGGAAGGCGAACTGCTGCGCGCCGCGCTGAGCAAGACCGTCAACAGCATCGCCGCCGCCGGCGCCCTCAATGGCTTGGCGCAAACCTTGCTGCGCATGACCGTGCCGGGGGTGCCGGATCTGTATCAGGGCAACGAGTTCTGGGACTTCAGTCTGGTCGATCCGGACAACCGCCGGCCGGTGGATTACGCCGCTCGCGAGCACGCACTGGAGGCGCCATTGCCACCTGCGGAGTTGTTGGCGAACTGGCGTGACGGGCGTATCAAGCAAGCCTTGATCGCCGAGGTGTTGAACCTGCGTGTCGAGCATGCCGAGCTGTTTCGCCGGGGCAGCTACCAGCCCCTGGAAGTGCTCGGCAGTCAGGCGCACAACGTGCTCGCGTTTGCCCGTGAGCACGAGGGCAAGCAGGCCATCGTGATCGTGCCGATCCGTTGCGCAAACTTGCTGGAAAACGGTGCTGTACCTCAGGTCGATGCGCTGCGCTGGGGCGATACGCGGGTGGCTTTACCGTTCGCCGCCTCTGAGACAAACCTGAAGGGACTTTTTTCAAGCACAGCAGTCACAAAAAACAGGGAGCTGAATATCAGCGACGCGCTGGGGGATGTCCCGGTCAATCTCTTTATCCAACACTTAACGTAAGCACGAGTTCAGTTCAGGAGCATTGCGATGAGTACCGACGATAAACGCATTCGCGAATTCGCCTATCAAATCTGGGAGTCGGAAGGTCAGCCCGACGGTCAGGAAGCACGCCATTGGGAGATGGCGCGCAAACTGGCTGAAGCAGAAGCGCTGGCGCCGAAGAAGCCACCGAAAGCCGCTGGCAGCAAAACCGCGGGCAAGACTGCCGAGGTCAAAGCACCGGCCGCCAAACCGAAACCGGCGGCCAAGGCCAAACCGGCCAGCGCCGCCAAAGTGATTCCCCCGGGCGAAAAAGCCGCCGAGAAAAAGCCCCGAGCGCCGCGAAAGCCTTCGGCGATCTGACGCTAACCGGATTATTGAACTGAATGAATGTGTGGCGGGTTCGCTCGCCACCGAGGGCGCGTTCGTCCTCAAGAAACCCACCAATCCCCTGTAGGAGTGAGCCTGCTCGCGATAGCTATCTGACATTCAACATTGATGTCGCCTGATAGACCGCTATCGCGAGCAGGCTCACTCCTACAGGGGGATGTGTAAGCCCAGAAATTACCCGTTTTGCAGGAGCAATCATGACCCGTCCAAAAAAAGCCGAGCCCACCGCGCACGCCGAGCCGTCGAGAATCCGTGAAGGCCTGCCCTTCCCGCTCGGTGCGACCTGGGATGGGTTGGGGGTCAACTTCGCGCTGTTTTCCGCCAACGCAACCAAAGTCGAACTGTGCATCTTCGACGACGCCGGCGAAGTCGAACTCGAACGCATCGAACTGCCGGAATACACCGACGAGATCTACCACGGCTACCTGCCCGATGCGCATCCGGGGCTGATCTACGGCTACCGTGTCTACGGCCCGTACGACCCGGCCAACGGTCACCGCTTCAACCACAACAAATTGCTTATCGATCCCTACGCCAAGCAATTGGTCGGCGAACTGAAATGGTCGGAAGCGCTGTTCGGCTACACCATCGGCCATCCCGACGCCGACCTCAGTTTCGATGAGCGCGACAGCGCGCCTTTTGTGCCCAAATGCAAGGTCATCGACCCGGCGCACACCTGGGGCAATGACCACCGCGTCAGCGTGCCGTGGGACAAGACCATCATTTATGAAACCCACGTGCGCGGCATCAGCATGCGCCACCCTTCTGTACCGGAGAACGTGCGCGGCACCTTCGCCGGGTTGATGGTCGACGATGTGCTTGAACACATCCGCAAGCTCGGCGTGTCGACGGTCGAGCTGCTGCCGATCCACGCCTTCGTCAACGACCAGCATCTGCTGCACAAAGGCATGACCAATTACTGGGGCTACAACAGCATCGCCTTCTTCGCCCCGGACCCACGTTATCTGGCCAGCGGCAAGATCGCCGAGTTCAAGGAGATGGTCGCGCACCTGCACGAAGCCAATCTCGAAGTGATCCTCGACGTGGTCTACAACCACACCGCCGAGGGCAACGAACAAGGCCCGACCCTGTCGATGCGCGGCATCGACAACGCCTCCTACTACCGCTTGATGCCCGACGACAAGCGCTTCTACATCAACGATTCCGGCACCGGCAACACGCTGGACCTGAGCCACCCGTGCGTGCTGCAAATGGTCACCGACTCGTTGCGTTACTGGGCCAGTGAGATGCATGTCGACGGTTTCCGTTTCGATCTGGCAACCATTCTCGGCCGCTATCACGATGGCTTCGATGAACGTCACAGCTTCCTCGTCGCCTGCCGCCAGGACCCGGTGCTGCGTCAGGTGAAAATGATTGCCGAGCCGTGGGACTGCGGCCCCGGCGGCTATCAGGTGGGTAACTTCCCACCGGGCTGGGTCGAGTGGAACGACAAGTTCCGCGACACCGTGCGCGCCTTCTGGAAAGGCGACGACGGTCAGGTCGCCGATTTTGCTAGCCGCATGACCGCCTCCGGCGAGATGTTCAATCAGCGTGGGCGGCGGCCGTATTCGTCGGTGAACTTCATCACCGCCCACGACGGTTTCACCCTCAACGATCTGGTCTCGTACAACGACAAGCACAACGAAGCCAACGACGAGAACAATCAGGACGGCAGCAACAACAATCTGTCGTGGAACCACGGCGTCGAGGGCCCGACCGACGATCCGGAAATCAATGCCCTGCGCCACCGGCAGATGCGCAACTTCTTCGCCACCTTGCTGCTCGCCCAAGGCACACCGATGATCGTCGCCGGCGACGAGTTTGCCCGCACTCAGGACGGCAACAACAACGCCTATTGCCAGGACAGCGAGATCGGTTGGGTCAACTGGGACCTCAGCGAGGACGGCAAGGCGCTGCTGAAATTCGTCAAGCGCCTGATCAAGTTGCGCCTGACTTACCCAATCCTGCGGCGCGGGCGTTTTCTGGTCGGCGAGTACAACGAGGACATCGGCGTCAAGGACGTCACCTGGCTGGCGCCGGACGCCACCGAGATGACCACCGAACACTGGCACGACGCGCACAACCGTTGCCTGGGCATGCTGCTCGATGGTCGCGCCCAGGAAACCGGGATTCGTCGCAAAGGCGCGGATGCGACGCTGTTGCTGGTGGTCAACGCGCATCACGACATCGTCAACTTCACCCTGCCGGAAGTACCCGACGGTGGATTCTGGACATGCATGGTCGACACCAATCAGCCGTCGATTCGCGGTCAGGAACGTTTCGAGTTCGGTCACCAATACTCGGTCACCGGGCGCTCGCTGCTGCTGTTCGAACTGCAACGTGATGAAGAAGATTGATATGGATCTGCACAGTTATCTGACCCGACGTCCAGCGGATTATCCGCACACCGCAGCCCTCGGCAATTGCCTGCGGGCGCTGGTCGAGGCCGGGCTGGATCGCCTGCCGCTACCGGGCAGTGGCCACACGCTGGAGCGTTTTCAGTGTTTGGCGGAGGTCGGCGGACATGATCTGGGCTTGTGCAAACTGTTCGAAGGCCACACCGACGCACTGGCGATCATCGAGCAATTGGGCGGTACGCCGACACCGGGCAGCACTTGGGGCATGTGGGCAGCGGAACCGCCGCAAGCGCGGGTCAAGGTCAGTCCGGCCGGGCACATGGTCGCGCTGCACGGACGCAAGGCGTGGTGCTCCGGCGCCGCCGTGCTCAGCCATGCCTTGCTCACCGCGTGGGATGCCGATGATCAGCAACAACTGGTCGCCGTCGCCCTCGACCAACCGGGCGTGACCATCACCGAGCAAGGCTGGCAAGCCGTGGGCATGGGCGCCACCGGCAGCGTTGAAGTGCTGTTCGACGGCGCCGAAGCACAGGCCATCGGCAACCCCGGCGACTATCTGCAACGTGCGGGTTTCTGGCAGGGCGGGATCGGCATTGCTGCATGCTGGTACGGCGCCGCGCGGCAAATCGCCGAAGCGTTGCGCCGCCATTGTGGGCAACGCCCGGAACCCCACGCCCTCGCCCATCTCGGCGCAGTCGACAGTGCCTTGCAGGCGGCCGCCGATGTGCTGCGTTTCAGCGCCCTGCACATCGATGCACACCCCGAGGACAACGCCGAATTGCTCGCCCGTCGGGCCCGTGCGGTGGTCGAGCAGTCAGCCGAACAGGTGATGCGTGAGGTCGGCCGCGCGCTCGGCGCCGGGCCGTTTTGCAAGGATCGCCACTTTGCTCGGCTCAGCGCCGACCTGCCGGTGTTCTTGCGTCAGAGTCATGCCGAACGTGATCTGGCGGCGCTCGGGCAAATGGTTGCCGGGCAATCCGCGGAGGCATGGGCGCTATGAAAATCAATCCGATTGTCGGTCAGGGCACGAGCCTGCATCAATGGCAGGCTTCGCGGCATCTGGCGGAGCTGGACAGCATCGACATCCTCAGTCTGGTGCCACCGGGCGCACGGGCAGTCATTGTCGCGCCGCACCCGGACGACGAAGTGCTCGGCTGTGGTGGCTTGCTGCAATTGCTCGCGGCTGCTGGCCGGCCTTTGCAATTGATTTCGGTGACCGACGGCAGCGCCAGTCACCCTGGTTCCAGTCGCTGGCCGGTGGAGCGACTGAGCGTGGTGCGCCCACAGGAATCTGCCGAAGCGCTGCGCCGACTCGGTCTGCCGATGCATCGCGTGAAGTGGCTGCGCGGCGGTTTCACCGACACTCAGGTCGCGGCGCAGGAAAGCGAGTTGATCGAATTTATCGAACGTCATCTGCGCCCGGACGACGTGCTGTTCACCACGTGGAGCGAGGACGGCCATTGCGACCACGAAGCCGTCGGCCGCGCCAGTGCCGAAGCCGCGCGCCGGGTCGGTGCGAGCTGCCATGAATTGCCGGTGTGGACGTGGCACTGGGCGACCCCGGAAGACGCCTTCGTACCGTGGCAACGGGCGCGCAAGATTCTCCTGACGCCAGCGCAAGTCGCACGCAAGCGCCACGCGGTGTACGCCTTCGCCAGTCAACTGGAAGGCGATCCTGACGCCGGACTTGGCCCGGTGCTCGCGCCGTATGTGCTCGATCGCCTCTTACAGCCTTTCGAAGTGGTGTTTCTATGAGTGTCGAGGATCGCTATTTCGACGGCCTGTTTGCCGGTAACGACGACCCGTGGGCGTTCCGTGAGCGCTGGTACGAGCAACGCAAACGCGCGATCACCCTCGCCGCCCTGCCGCGTCCGCACTATCGGGCGATCTTCGAACCGGGCTGCGCCAACGGCGAGTTGAGCGCCGAACTCGCCGCCCGTTGCGATCGCTTGCTGTGCTGCGACACTGCCAGTGCCGCAGTGACCCTGGCGCGCACGCGTTTGAGTCTGTTCGAACACGCCGAAGTGCGGCAAAACCGTCTTCCCGGCGACTGGCCGGAGGAAAAATTCGACCTGATTGTATTTAGCGAGATCGGCTACTACCTCGACGGCGAAGATCTGACAGAAGTGATCCGTCGGGCCAGTGATTGTCTGACTGCCGACGGCCAGTTCCTCGCTTGTCACTGGCGTCCGCCCATCGACGGCTGCCCGCTGAATGCCCGGCAGGTTCACGACCTGATTCACGAAAAACTGCAGCTGCCACGGCTGGTTTTGCATCAGGAAGCGGACTTCATTCTTGAGGTGTGGAGCCGTGAACCGCGCTCGGTGGCGGCACTGGAGGGTTTGCGATGATCGGCATTCTGATCCCGGCACACAACGAAGAAGACCTGCTCGACGAATGCCTCAGCGCGGCCATGCGCGCCAGCCGGCATGGCTTGCTGGCCGGCGAGCGCGTCGAAGTGCTGGTGGTGCTCGACAGTTGCACCGATCGCTCGGCGCAGATTGTCAGCGGCTATCCGGTGCTGAGCCTGCACATCGACGCGCGCAATGTCGGTCAGGCCCGCGCGGCTGGCGCACAGCTGTTGCTGGAGCGCGGCGCGCGCTGGATCTCCTGCTCGGACGCCGACAGCCGCGTCGCCGATGACTGGCTGGTGGCACAACTGGGGTTGGGTGCAGACGCAGTCTGCGGTACCGTCACCGTCGAGCACTGGCACGAGTCATTCGATGCCGCGGCGCAAATCCGCTACCACCGGCATTACCGGGCCTGCGATGGCCATCGGCATATCCACGGTGCCAATCTGGGCATCAGCGCCGATGCCTATCGCTGGGCCGGAGGCTTTAAACCGCTGGCGTGCGACGAAGATGTGCAGTTGGTGCGGGAACTGGAACTCGACGGCGCCAACATCGCCTGGAGCCATCGCCCGCAAGTGCTGACCAGCGCGCGCTTCGACAGCCGTGCGCGCGGAGGCTTCGGTGACTATCTGCGAAATCTGGCACAGATGGAGCAAAAAAAAGCGGATCAGATTGATCTGTGACGCGACGAACTTCTCTTCATGAGCAATACTCTGCTGCGCGGCAATCCAGGGTTCGGAGCGTCGCAGGGCAATCAACCAGCCTTCACGGGTCGGTAGCGTCGGGCAATCACTGTCACGCGCACGACTGAGGGCGAGTCAACACAAGGACGTCATATCATGAAACCGTTAACCCTCAGCGACAGCAGTTCGTCGGCGCAAATCTGGAACAGCGCCGCGCAACTGGACAACATCCCCGTCATCAATACCCGCAGTCTGGTGCCCGACGGTGCCCGCGCCGTGGTCATCGCGCCGCATCCGGGTGATGAAGTGGTCACCTGCGGCGGTCTGCTGCAATTGCTCTCCAGCCTCGGTCATCCGTTGCAATTGCTCTCGATCACCGACGGCAGCGCCAGCCATCCGGGTTCGCGGCAATGGTCGGAAAAGCGCCTTAGCGTATTCCGCCCACAGGAAAGCGTCGAAGCCCTGCGCCGCCTCGGCCTGCCGATGCACAGCCTGAAATGGGTGCGCGGTGGCTTCACTGACAACGCCCTGTGCGAACAACAGGCGCAAGTGACCGAATTCATCAGCCGCTACCTGCGCCCCGGCGACGTGGTGTTCAGCACCTGGCGCGGCGATGGCAACGACGACCATGAAGCCGTGGGCCGGGCCAGTGCGCAAGCGGCTGAACAGGCCGGCGCGACCTTTCATGATGTACCGGTGTGGGCCTGGCACTGGCCTGAACGCGACCAGCAACTGATCCCTTGGGAACGCGCGCGCAAACTGCGCCTCGACACCTGGACCGTCGCGCGCAAAAGCCACGCCACTCACGCCTACGCCAGCCAGCTCAACGGTGAACCGGCGATCGGCATTGCGCCGATGCTGCCGCCGGTGATTCTCGAAAGAATGCGCCTGCCCTACGAAATCGTGTTTGTCTGACGCCGTTTCGGGTGGGAGCGAGCCTGCTCGCGAACGCGGTGGTTCTACCAACTCATGTATTGGATTTGCCGACGCCTTCGCGAGCAGGCTCGCTCCCACAGGAATTGGGTTGTCATCAACCATGATTTGCAAGGAACTGCCGCCCCTCCCCGTCAGTCGCATGAACAAGTGGCCCGCAATCCAGAGGAGTGAACGTGTCCAGCGATCCCAAGCGTCATGTTGTCGACGCGCCCGTCATCCATCGTCTCAGGGTGCTGACGGTCAACACCCACAAGGGCTTCACCGCGCTCAACCGGCGCTTCATCCTGCCGGAACTGCGTGAAGCGGTGCGCAGCACTTCGGCCGATCTGGTGTTTCTGCAGGAAGTGGTGGGTGAACACGAGCGGCATTCGAGTCGTTACAACGAATGGCCGCAAACCTCGCAATACGAGTTTCTCGCCGACAGCATGTGGAGCGATTTCGCTTATGGGCGCAACGCCGTCTACCCCGACGGCCATCATGGCAATGCGCTGCTGTCGAAATACCCGATCCGTGAGTACCGCAACCTCGATGTGTCGATCACCGGCCCTGAACGCCGTGGCCTGCTGCACTGCGTGCTCGATGTGCCGGGGCACGCCGAGGTCCACGCGATCTGTGTGCACCTGAGTCTGCTGGAAAGCCATCGGCAATTGCAGCTGCAACTGCTTTGTCAGTTGCTCGAATCCCTGCCTGATGATGCGCCGGTGATCATCGCCGGCGATTTCAATGACTGGCAGCTGCAGGGCAATGTCGCCCTCGCCCGTCGCGATTATCTGCACGAAGCCTTCGAGCGTCACCACGGGCGCCCGGCCAAGACTTACCCGGCGCGTTTTCCATTACTGCGACTGGACCGGATCTACCTGCGCAATGCCAGCAGTCATGACCCACAGATCCTCGGTAACAAGCCGTGGACGCATCTGTCCGATCATCTGCCGCTGGCCGTCGAAGTGCACCTGTAGCCGCAATAGTGACAGCAATGCAGGACGCAATGAGGCAGCTCGTTCGTTGGTTGAAAGTTACCGACAGACCATCTGTCGGTAACTGAATGCCTCTGTGTCGGGGCTTAGGCTGCGTTTTTCCATACAAACAACCACTTAGTTATGTTCAGAAAAACAAACGCTTGCAAAGCCCGTTTTGCCACTACCGCTCATCGTTCAATTTCTTGACGGGCACGCGCGACTCTTCTTATCTCTACCTTACTACCCCCGGAATCACTACCCGGGACGAGCCTTCGGACACTCGCGAAATCGAGCGGTCAGAGTTCGCCCCGCTCCATTCGGTCGCCCCTCGTTCGGGGTAGGAGAGACGCCACACAGAGAGAATGCATGCGCCTGCAAGGTAGACCTCCATGAAAACTTCAATAAGCCCACGCGAGATCAAAATCACTTTCTGCACAGTGTCGAGTTCAATCTTGCTGTGCTCATCCATGGAGGCGCAGGCCGGTTCTGCGGCGGATGAAACGACCCCGTGGTATCGCGCGGACGTGCCGGTCATGACCTTGCCCGCCACCGTCATTACGCCCGGCCCGCAACGCTTCAGTCCACGCCCCGATCTGCAAGGCACGCGCCTGATCACCGAAGACCTCGCTCCGTCAGCCTGGGATGAGTTGTACGGCAGAAGCGCCCGGCAGGCACAGACCGACGTGCTGTCGTCAGGTTACGCGACACCCGGCAGCGGCGACTTCAAAGGCCCCGCCGTGCTGACTCTGCAAAGTGGTAGCCATACCCAGAAAATCGGCCTGATTGGTGGTCTCAACCAGATTCAAGCCAATGGCAACGGCCCGCTTACCAGCCGCGCCCTCGCAGACCCGAACAGTGACACCCTCAATCTGCAAGGCCAAAGCCTTGGCGCCTATTACAGCCTGATCGGCGCCCAGGGCTGGCACGTTGATTTATCCGCCAGTGGCGGCCGGGTCAGCGGCTTCAGTCGCAACGGCCAAGGCGCGCGGCAAGCCACCGAAGGCAGTGCCATGACCTTCTCGGTCGAAGGCGGCTTCCCGATTGGCTTGAGTGAAAACTGGGTGGTGGAACCGCAGGCGCAATTGATCAATCAGCGCATCACCCTCGACACGCCCTACGCCGGTTCGGGCAATGCCTCTTCCTCCGATCTGACAGCGTGGAGCGGCCGCGTCGGCGCACGCTTGAAAGGCAGTTACGATTTGAATGGTCTGCCGGTCGAACCCTATGTGCGCACCAACCTCTGGCACACCGTTTACACCGGCAATACCGTGACCCTGGATCAGGTCGACAAGATCAGCAGCAGCCGCAAATCATCCACTGTTGAGTTGGGATTGGGCCTGGTGGCGCGGGTGACGCCGGCGGTGAGTCTGTATGTCAGTGCCGATTACAGCAGTGATGTCGATGACAATGATTTGAACGGGATCATTGGCAGCCTTGGAGTGCGGATGCGTTGGTGAGCGCTGAGCCGGATTTTGAAGGTGTCTGAACTGGCGCCTTCGCGAGCAGGCTCGCTCCCACATTTGGAATGTATTTACCCTGTGGGAGCGAGCCTGCTCGCGAAGGCAGCGACGCGGTCTCGGATCAACCCTCCGGTTTGAGGATCAACACCGCCAACGGCGGCAGATTCAGTTCCAGCGACAACGACTGGCCATGGCTCGGCACTTCCTCGGTAAACGCCCCGCCGCCATTGCCGTAATTGGAACCGGCATAGGTGTCGGCATCGCTGTTGAGCAATTCAGTCCAGCGCCCGGCAAACGGCACACCGACGCGATAGGCCTGACGCGGCACCGGCGTGAAGTTAGCCACCACCAGCACCGGTTTACCGTCCTTGCTCCAGCGCAGCCAGGCATAAACGCTGTTGATCGCATCGTCGCCGATCAGCCACTGGAAACCCTGCGGCGCGTCGTCCTGATCGTGCAGCGCCGGCTCCTCGCGATAGAGCCGATTGAGATCGCCAACCAGTTTCTGCACGCCTTTGTGCTCGGAGTACTGCAGCAGATACCAGTCCAGCTGCTGATCGTGATTCCACTCGCGCCACTGGCCAAACTCGCAGCCCATGAACAACAGTTTCTTGCCCGGATGGGTCCACATGAAACTCAGATAGGCGCGCAGGTTGGCGAATTTCTGCCAGCGATCACCAGGCATCTTGTCGATCAGCGAATGCTTGCCGTGCACCACTTCGTCGTGGGAAATCGGCAGGATGAACCGCTCGGACCAAGCGTAGACCAGGCCAAAACTCAACTCGTTGTGATGATGCGCGCGGTACACCGGGTCCTGCTGGATGTAATGCAGCGAATCGTGCATCCAGCCCATGTTCCATTTATAGGCAAACCCCAAGCCGCCCTGCTGCGTACTTTGGCTGACACCCGGCCACGCGGTGGACTCTTCGGCGATCACCAGCGCACCCGGCGCTTCCAGTTCAACCACATCGTTCAAGTGCCGCAGAAAGTCGATGGCTTCGAGATTTTCCCGGCCGCCATGACGATTGGGCACCCATTCGCCGGCCTTGCGCGAATAGTCGCGATAGAGCATCGAAGCCACCGCATCGACGCGCAAACCATCGACATGGAAATGCTTCAACCAGTGCAGCCCCGACGCCAGCATGTAGCCGTGCACTTCGGTACGACCCAGGTTATAGATCAGCGTGTCCCAATCCTGATGGAAGCCTTCCAGCGGATTGCCGTACTCGTACAGCGCGGTGCCGTCGAACTGCGCCATACCGTGAGTATCAGTGGGGAAATGTGCTGGCACCCAGTCGAGGATCACACCGATCTCCGCCCGGTGGCAGGCGTCGACGAATTCGGCAAACTGCGCCGGGGAGCCATAGCGCGCGCTCGGCGCGAATTGCGAAAGCAATTGATAACCCCAGGAGCCACCAAACGGGTGCTCCATGATCGGCATCAGTTCGATATGGGTAAAACCCAGTTCCTTGACGTACGGGATCAACCTTTCAGCAAGTTCCGGCCAGGTGTACTGGCGCGCCACTTCGCCCAGATCGTCCAGCTCGCATTGCCAGGAACCGGCATGCAGTTCATAGATCGACAGCGGCGCCGAGTGTTTCTGCCGGTCGCGTCGGCTGCTCATCCAGTCCTGATCTTGCCAGTCGATTTGCAGCGGCTCAGCGACTTTCGACGCGGTATCCGGCGGCAGGCTGGTAGCCAGCGCCATCGGGTCGGCCTTGAGCGGCAGAATCCCGTGAGCGCCGAGAATCTCGTATTTGTACAACTCCCCCGCTTGCAGGCGCGGGATGAACAACTCCCAGACCCCCGACGGGTGACGCAGGCGCATTGGATGGCGACGCCCGTCCCAGACGTTGAAATCACCGACCACTGACACGCGTCGGGCATTCGGCGCCCACACGGCGAAACGCACGCCGTCGACACCATCCACGGTTTTCAGCTGGGCGCCGAGGCACGCACTGAGGTCGCGGTGATTGCCCTCGGCGAACAGATACAAATCCATTTCACCGAGCAGTTGACCGAAGCTATACGGGTCTTCGGCGACTTGCTCGCCGCCGGCCCAGCGCGTGCGCAACTGATACGGCCGCGCCTGATCGAAATGACCGACAAACAGCCCCGGCGTTTCGGTCTGCTCCAGTGGACCGCGTTCTTCGCCGCTGTCCTTGTCCAGCACCACGACACTCAACGCACCCGGTAGATAGGCGCGAATGAACTGCCCGCCAGCGCCATCGCCGTGCGGGCCAAGAATGGAAAAAGGATCGTGATGTTCAGCGCGGACCAAGGCGTCGATATCTTTCGCCGAGGGCAGCAGTGCTTCTTTGACCTGACCCTGTTCCTTGTTCGAGAAACTCATGACTACTCTCCACCAAGATCGGAAAAGGGTTTAAGCCCCGTCAATAACCCGTACAAACCGTGCAACGGCACGGGCAGCCACGTGGGGCGATTTTCGGCTTCATAGGCCACTTCATAGGCCGCCTTCTCCAGGCCAAACAACGCCAAAGCGGCGTCGGCACCTTCAGGATCTTGCCAGGCATGATCAAGACTAGCTGCCGCACGGCGATATGCCTGAACAAATGCCTCACGGGCCTCACGCAGATAACGCTCGGCGACCAGACGCCGCGCAGTTTCAGACTCAGCGCTGTGGTCGACGTTGTGCACGTTGATGGTCATCGCTGCCGCGTAATCGAACGAGCGCAGCACGCCGCTGACATCTTTGTACGGACTGTGTTTGCCACGGCGCTCGCTCAATGGCCGCGCCGGCTCACCCTCGAAGTCGATCAGATAGGCATCGCCCTTGATCACCAGCACCTGGCCCAAATGCAGATCGCCATGGACGCGAATGCGCAAACCGCCGACGGCTTTTTTCGCCAGATCCTGCACGTGGGCGAGAATGGTTTTCTTCTCGTCGACCAGCCTCTTCACCAGTTTCTGATCCGCTGCGCTGAGTTCGCCCTGATGCTGCTTGAGCAGTTTCAAGGCGTGCTCGACCTGGGCCACGACATCCTTGCCCGTCGCCTGCATGTCCTTGGCCGTCGACACCTGCGGCGCGAAGTCGGCATTGTCGGTAGGCGCGGCGAGCACCTTGTGCATCTCACCCAGACGCTGACCGAGCATGCCGGCAAAATCCCTCAGCTCACCGAGGGCGTTGTAATGCTGTTCCTGCTCGGACATGGCGTCGGCCAGCTCATCACGCAGCGCCCGTTCGAGGTTGTTCTGCGTCCATTCCCACGCATCGCCCTGATTGCTCAAGTAACCCTGAGCGATCATCAGCAGATTGTCTTCGCCCTTGCCATCGCGACGGATCACCGAGCCGAGCAGCGGAGAGATATTGGCAAATCCGGCCTCGGTCAGGTAAGCGCTCATCTCCAGTTCCGGGTGTACGCCAGAAGCGACTTTACGTATCAGCTTGAGCACCAGACTGTTGCCAATGACCACCGAACTGTTCGATTGCTCAGCGGACAGATAACGCACTTCCGACTCGGCACCCAGGCCGAGTTTTTCCAGATGCGGCGTCGGCGCAAAGCGGATTTCGCCCTCAGCCGACTCCAGCACCGTGTTGTTCTGCATGCCTTGCAGCACTGCGCGAACAAACGCTTCGAGGCTGAACGCGTCAGTGATCAGACCGACTTGTCGTACACGGCGTACACGGGACAAAGCCAATTGCTGCGGCAACGCCGGGCCAACCTGATCCTCGGCAATAAAGCCGAACGGCAGTTGATAGCGACTGGTCTGTCCGCCACTGGTGACTTCGATTTCGCTCAGCAGCACCGGATGCTGCGCATCGCCGAAACGCACGCCGTAGGCCAGATGCACTTTGTCGATGGCCGCATCCTTGCCCGCGAACCAGCGCCGGTTCTGCAGCCAGCTCGGCAGAATGCTTTGCTCCAGCGTCGTCCGTGACGGCGCTTCGAGCAGTTCTTCCATGCGTTTTTTCAGCACCAGCGTGGTGAAGTCCGGCAGGCTCTGCGCCGGTTCCACGTGCCAGCTCGGCATCTGGTTTTCCGCCGCCAGGGCGAACCAATAGAAACCGTACGGCGCCAGGGTCAGGAGGAAATTCAACTGGCCAATCGGCGGGAACGCATTACCGCCAAGCATCTCCACCGGCACCATGCCGACATAGGCCGACAGGTCCAGTTCCACCGCTTGCGCACTGCGCGAGACGTTGGCCACGCACAGGATGATTTCGTGTTTGCCGTCGACATCGGTGAATTCGCGGGTGTAAGCCAGCACGCGACGGTTGTTCGGCGAGAGCATTTTCAAGGTGCCACGGCCAAAAGCCTTGGACTGTTTGCGCACCGCCAGCAGACGGCGCGTCCAGTTCAACAGCGAATGCGGATCGCCGGACTGGGTTTCGACGTTGACCGACAGATAGCCGTACTGCGGATCCATGATCGGCGGCAGCACCAGACTCGCCGGATCGGCGCGGGAGAAGCCGCCGTTGCGGTCGATCGACCATTGCATCGGCGTACGCACGCCATCGCGGTCGCCAAGGTAAATGTTGTCGCCCATGCCGATTTCATCGCCGTAATACAACGTCGGCGTGCCGGGCATCGACAGCAGCAGACTGTTGAGCAACTCGATGCGGCGGCGGTCGCGCTCCATCAACGGCGCCAGACGCCGACGAATGCCGAGATTGATCCGCGCACGACGGTCAGCGGCGTAGTAATTCCACAGATAGTCACGTTCCTTGTCAGTGACCATTTCCAGGGTCAGCTCATCGTGGTTGCGCAGAAAGATCGCCCACTGGCAGTTGGCAGGGATTTCCGGGGTCTGGCGTAAAATGTCGGTGATCGGGAAGCGATCTTCCTGAGCCAGCGCCATGTACATGCGCGGCATCAGCGGAAAGTGAAACGCCATGTGGCATTCATCACCGTTGAGGCCAGCGGCATCGGTGTCACCGAAGTACAGCTGGGTGTCTTCCGGCCATTGGTTGGCCTCGGCGAGCAGCATGCGGTCGGGATAATTGGCGTCGATTTCCGCGCGAATCTGCTTGAGAACGTCGTGGGTCTCGGGCAGGTTTTCGTTGTTGGTGCCGTCGCGCTCGATCAAGTATGGAATGGCATCGAGGCGCAGACCGTCGATGCCCATGTCCAGCCAGTAGCGCATCACCGACAGTACGGCCTTCATCACTTGCGGGTTGTCGAAATTCAGATCGGGCTGGTGCGAATAGAAACGGTGCCAGAAGTACTGGCCGGCGACCGGGTCCCAGGTCCAGTTGGACTTTTCCGTGTCGAGAAAAATGATCCGCGTGCCGTCGTACTTCTGATCGTCATCCGACCACACATAGAAGTCCCGCGCCGCCGAGCCGGGTTTGGCCTTGCGCGCACGCTGGAACCACGGGTGCTGATCGGAGGTGTGGTTGATGACCAGCTCGGTGATCACCCGCAAGCCGCGCTTGTGCGCCTCGGCGATAAAGCGCTTGGCGTCGGCCATGGTCCCGTAATCGCTGTGTACGCCTCGGTATTCGGCAATGTCATAACCGTCATCGCGACGCGGCGAGGGATAGAACGGCAATAGCCAGATGGTATTGACGCCGAGGTCGGCAATGTAATCGAGTTTGGCGATCAGGCCGGGAAAGTCGCCGATCCCGTCATTGTTGGAGTCGAAAAACGATTTGACGTGAACTTGATAGATCACCGCGTCCTTGTACCAGAGCGGGTCTTTGATGAAGGTGGCTGCCTTGGGTTTCTTCGCCATGTGAAACTCCTGCTGAATGCTTTAAAAGCGCCCCACGATGATCGTTCCCCCGCTCTGCGTGGGAATGCCGCCATGGACGCTCTGCGTCCGTTTCTGGGACGCGGAGCGTCCCGGGATGCATTCCCACGCAGAGCGTGGGAACGATCATTACGTAGCGGTGATTCTCCAGATGCCGAACGGCTGATACGCCGGGTCCAGGCGCATGAACTGGTATTTGCCATGCCAGTCCCAGCGATGCCCGTTCATCAAGTCTTCGCCATGGGTCGTCGCGTCGTCGGGCAGGCCCATTTCCCACAATGGCAGTTCGAAATTCGCCTCCTGCACGTTGTGCGGATCAAGGCTGACCGCCACCAGAATGAAATTGCTGCCGTCAAAACTGCGCTTGCCGAAATACAGAATATTGTCGTTCCAAGCGTTGTAGACCTTCAGGCCCAGGTGCGTGTGCAACGCCGGGTTCTGCCGACGAATGCGGTTGAGCTGGGCGATCTCGGCAATGATGTTGCCGGGCGCGGTGAAGTCGCGGACGCGGATCTCGTATTTCTCCGAGTCGAGGTATTCCTCCTTGCCCGGCACTGGGGCCGCCTCACACAATTCGAACCCCGAATACATGCCCCACAGCCCCGAGCCCATGGTCGCCAGCGCCGCGCGAATCAAGAAGCCGGGGCGGCCTGACTCGTGCAGAAACGCCGGGTTGATGTCTGGGGTATTCACAAAGAAATTCGGCCGGTAGCACTCGCGCCATGGCGATTCATTCAGTTCAGTGAAATACGTCGCCAGCTCAGCCTTGCTGTTGCGCCAGGTGAAATAGGTGTAGCTCTGCGTGTACCCGACCTTGCCCAGCCGCGCCATCATTGCCGGCGTGGTGAAGGCCTCGGCGAGGAAGATCACTTCCGGGTACAGCGCCCGCACATCAGCGATCAGCCATTGCCAGAACGGCAGCGGTTTGGTGTGCGGATTGTCGACGCGGAAGATTTTCACGCCCTCCTCGACCCAGCCGATGACGATGTCACGCAACTCGATCCACAGACTCGGAATCGCCTCCGGCGCATAGAAGTCGACGTTGACGATGTCCTGGTATTTCTTCGGCGGGTTTTCCGCGTATTTGATCGTGCCGTCCGGGCGCCAGTTGAACCAGCCCGGATGCTGTTTGAGCCACGGGTGATCCTGGGAACACTGGATGGCGAAGTCGAGGGCGATTTCCAGGCCGTGATCGGCAGCAGCGGCGACCAATCGACGGAAGTCGTCGCGGGTGCCGAGCTGCGAGTGAATGGCCTCGTGCCCGCCCTCCTCGCTGCCAATCGCATAAGGGCTGCCCGGATCATCGGGGCCGGCGGTCAGGGAATTATTGCGGCCCTTGCGATGGGCGCGACCGATCGGGTGGATCGGCGTGAAGTACAGCACGTCGAAGCCCATGTCCTGAATCATTGGCAGACGTGAGTGCACGTCGTTAAAGGTGCCATGACGGTGGGGATCGTCAGTGATCGAGCGCGGAAACAGTTCGTACCAACTGGCAAACTCGGCGAGTTCGCGCTCGACGTCCATGGGGAATTCGGCGCTGACGCTCAAGTAAGCCCGATGATCGGCCTCGGCCATCAGTTGCGCACTGCGCGAGTGCAGAAACAGCGCAACTTGCTCGGTTTCGAGCAGCCCGGAGAGTTCATGGTGCAACGCTGCGAGCTGCTCGCTCAGTTGGCCTTCGCTGCGTTCAGCGGCCTGTTGCACCATGCTGCGGCCTTCTTGCAGCTCGAGCGAAACGGGCACGGCAGCGTTGTGCTTCTTCTCCAGTTCATACTGGAAACTGGCGAATTGATCGATCCACGCTTCGATGCAATACAGGTAGCGCCCCTGATGTTCAGGGCGGAACTGGCCTTGCCAGCCGTTATTGCCCTGATCGGCCATCACTTCGCTTTGCCAGGTCTCCTCGCCTTCCTCGCGCCAGCGGATGCGCACGGCGAGTTTGTCGTGGCCGTCGGCAAACACCTTGCTGGTGACCACCACTTCGCGGCCGGCAATCGACTTCACGGCGAACTGCCCGCCATCAAGCGTCGGCATGGTGTTTTCGATGACAATGCGCGGCAGCAGCAGTGCCTGCGACAGCGGCATGTGCGGGTTGTAGCTCAGTTCCGAAGGTTTTTCAGCAGTCATTGAGCATCTCTCCTTAACGCCCCAAGGACGCTCTTGTGCCGGATCAGTGTTCACAACGAAGCACCTGCCCCGAAATGAACTCACTTAGGTTCCGAGCGACCGGCGCCGGGAAAAGTTCAGATGAAATTGCCGTGTCAGAAAAGCGGATCGAATTGCGCGCAGGGTGGTCAATCCACTTAAGCACTTCTCACGCCATGTGCCACACGGAGGTCATCAGATGAACATCCCGATCCCGGCGGAAACGCCCGATCCGAACATCGACAAACCCACTTTGCCCGAGACTGAGCCGCAACCGGTTCCCGAGCAGGAACCACCTGGCACCACGCCACCGCCGAAAGAAGAACCACCAACGACGATGCCACCAGTCATCGTCTGACTGATCGTTCCCACGCTCCGCGTGGGAATGCAGCCCGGGACGCTCCGCGTCCCAAAGCGGACGCGGAGCGTCCATTGAGGCATTCCCACGCAGAGCGTGGGAACGATCAACGTGGCAACGATCAGTCAGTGATCATCAGTCTTCTCCTCTTCTTTTTCGAAGAGTTTTACGATGCGCGGCATCACGCTGAAAATCCCCAGCGCCAGTAAGGTACTGAGCAGCGCCGTGGCTTCCCGGCCAAGGCCGGCAGCGACACCAATGGCCGCCGTCATCCACAGCCCGGCAGCCGTGGTCAGGCCTTTGACATGGCCTTCATCGCCTTCCTTGTTTTTCAGGATAGTCCCGGCACCGAGAAAGCCGATCCCGGCAATCACCCCTTGCACCACGCGACTCATCGCATCGGACTCGGCCCCGGACGTCTGCGGCACCAGTACAAACAACGCCGCCCCCAGCGCCACCAACATATGCGTGCGCACCCCTGCAGCCTTGCCCTTGTGCTCACGCTCGAACCCGAGAATGCCGCCCAGAATCGCCGCCATCAGCAGGCGCACGGTAATGCGCGTCAATTGCGAAGCATCGCCAACGTCGGCGAACTCCGCCTGCAGGGTTTCCCACACTTCATGCCACCACGCGTTCATCGTGCAGTCCTTGTTATTGGGTCTATAGAGGATGGACAGCGGCGACCATTAATCAGTTGCGCAGAACGATCGGCGCAGCGTGCGCCCTAACCTTGCAGACCTCCCTGAAAAAAGGACTGCTCCTATGCCTCTTCGAGTCGATGAATCCAACCCCGAGCAAAAAGTGTGTTTTTTCACCGTCGAACACGGCGAGGAAATTCGCATTTGCGACACCCTGGAAGTCAGGACGGACAGCGAAAAATCCATGTCATTCGTGGAAATAGAAGGCCGCCGCGTTTACATCACCGAGGCAGAAGCCGACGAATTGACCGTCGCAGGCGCCAAGGACGGCCGCAAGCATTTGAAGGCCGACGAGAGTGGTTCGGTGATTTGACTGACCTTGATCAACACCCCGCGCAAACGCCTACGATAGGCGTTTGCGCCCGTGTCTGCGGGCTGCTTCAAGTTGTCGCAGGCGTTGCGCAGAAACGCATCTGATCCGCTTTTTATTGAAATAGCTGAGTCTGTTATGCAAACAGATCGGCGCTCATAGTGCTCTGGCCTGATGGAGGCTGATGAGCGAATAACCATGAGCGAACAAATTCCCGTCCGAACCGTAGAAGCATCTCCAACTATCAAAAGTGTGCCCGCACGCCCAATGAAGGCGACGGCCAGGTCCAGCGACAACCAGATTCACACCCGCAGCTTCACTGGCCTGTTCCGCACCCTGCGCATGAGCGGCGCGGGTTTTCTGTTCGTGTTGTTTTTCGGCACCGTGTGGCTGGACTGGGGCGGGCGTCAGGCAGTGCTCTGGGATCTTTCCGAAAGTAAATTCCACATCTTCGGCGCGACGTTCTGGCCACAGGATTTCATCCTGCTGTCCGCGCTGCTGATCATCGCCGCGTTCGGCCTGTTCGCCATCACCGTGTTTGCCGGCCGGGTCTGGTGCGGCTACACCTGTCCGCAGAGTTCGTGGACGTGGATCTTCATGTGGTGCGAGAAAATCACCGAAGGCGAACGCAACCAACGGATCAAACTGCAAGCCGCGCCGTGGAACCTGAACAAACTGGCGCGCCGTGCGGCCAAGCACACCCTGTGGCTGGCGATCAGCGTGCTGACCGGCCTGACCTTCGTCGGTTATTTCACCCCTATCCGGCCATTGGCCGAAGAATTGCTGACCCTGCAAATTGGTGGCGTCAGTCTGTTCTGGGTGCTGTTTTTCACCGCTGCCACCTACATCAACGCCGGTTGGTTACGTGAGGCGGTGTGCATGCACATGTGCCCGTATGCGCGGTTCCAGAGCGTGATGTTCGACAAGGACACCCTGGCGATTTCCTATGACGTGGTCCGTGGCGAAAACCGTGGCCCGCGTAAACGCGACGTGAAACCGCTGGAAGCAGGCCTGGGCGATTGCATAGACTGTCAGTTGTGCGTGCAGGTCTGCCCGACCGGCATCGACATCCGCGACGGCTTGCAGATGGAGTGCATCGGCTGCGCCGCGTGCATCGACGCCTGCGACTCGATCATGGACAAAATGAACTACCCGCGCGGTTTGATCCGCTACAGTTCCGAGCGCGAATTGCAGGGTGGCAAAACCCATCTGCTGCGCCCCCGACTGATTGGCTACAGCGTGGTGCTGGTGGCGATGATCGGCGCATTGGCACTGGCGCTGGTGGAGCGGCCGATGGTCTCGCTGGACGTGACCAAAGACCGCGGGCTGTTCCGCGAGAACGGTCAAGGCCAGATCGAAAACATCTATAGCCTCAAAGTCATCAACAAGACCCAGCAACGCCAGGACTACAACCTGAGCCTGGTCGACGGTGACGGCTTCCAGTTGCAAGGCAAGACCGAGCTGAGCCTGGCCCCGGGTGAGATTGTCGATGTGCCGGTGTCGGTGGCGATGACCACGGAACGCCCGGCCAGCAGCTCGCAGACCTTGAGTTTCAAGATTGCCGACAGCGATGAGCCTGAGGTTTATAGCGTGGCGAAGAGCAGGTTTGTGGCGCCGATGAATCGCTGAGCCGTTAGAATCTTTTCCCCTCACCCCAGCCCTCTCCCAGGGGTAGAGGGGGCCGACCGAGGTGTCTGTCGCTATACATCGACCTGACAGACCGAGTCGATTATGGATTCAACAAAGTACTTTCCGGCCGAGTCGATTATGGATTCAACAAAGTACTTTCAGGTCGGTGTAGTTCACAAGCATCCCGCAATCAGTCCCCTCTCCCTTTGGGAGAGGGTTAGGGTGAGGGGCAGTTCTCCTGACACACCTCATCATCAACCAGCACCAAGGCTCCTCGATGAAACGCTACGAAAAATTCGCCGACGACATCGCTGAACTGATCCGCTCCGGCGTCCTTGGCCCCGGCCAGCGCGTGCCTTCGGTGCGTTACGCCAGCCAGACCTACGGCGTCAGCCCGTCCACGGTGTTCCAGGCCTATTACCTGCTCGAGCGCCGCGGCCTGATCCGCGCGCGGCCGCGCTCCGGTTACTTCGTCAACACCCATGCCCCGAGCCCGTTTTCCGAGCCGGTGATCAGTAGCCACGTCAACGATTCCACCGAAGTCGACGTCAGCGAACTGGTGTTCTCGGTACTCGATTCGATCAAAGATCCGAGCACGATCCCCTTCGGCTCGGCATTCCCCAGCCCGACGCTGTTTCCGCTGCAACGCCTGTCGCGCTCGCTGGCCAGCGCTGCCCGCGAGATGGATCCGCGCATGGTCGTCACCGACATGTCGCCGGGCAATCCGCAACTGCGCCGGCAAATCGCTCTGCGCTACATGGTCGGCGGCCTGATGTTGCCGATGGAAGAACTGCTGATCACCAACGGCGCCCTCGAAGCGCTGAACCTGTGCCTGCAAGCGGTGACAGAGCCCGGCGATCTGGTGGCCATCGAAGCCCCGGCGTTCTACGCCAGCCTGCAAGTACTGGAACGGCTGAAGCTCAAAGCCGTGGAAATCCCCGTGCACCCGCGCGACGGCATCGATCTCGGCGTGCTCGCGCAAACCCTCGAACGCCACCCGATCAAGGCCTGCTGGTGCATGACCAGTTTCCAGAACCCGATGGGGGCCACCATGCCCGAGGCGAAGAAACAGGAATTGGTCGAACTGCTGCGTCGCCATCAAGTGCCGCTGATCGAAGACGACGTCTACGCCGAACTCTATTACGGCCAACAGGCACCGAAACCGGCCAAGGCCTTCGACACCGAAGGCCTGGTGATGCATTGCGGCTCGTTCGCCAAAAGCCTGGCCCCCGGTTACCGCATCGGCTGGGTCGCCGCCGGGCGTTATGCGCAGAAAATCGAACGGCTGAAACTGATGACCTCGCTGTGTGCCTCGATGCCCGCGCAGGCAGCGATTGCCGACTATCTGCAACACGGCGGCTACGACCGTCACTTACGCAAATTGCGTTACGCCCTCGAAGAACAGCAAAGCGCGATGCTCGCCGCGATTGCCCGTTATTTCCCGGCGCAGACGCGGGTCAGCCAACCCGCAGGTGGTTACTTCCTGTGGCTGGAATTGCCACCGCAGATGGATTCATTGAAGCTGTTTCAGATGGCACTGGCGCAAGGCATCAGCATTGCCCCGGGGCCGATTTTCTCGCCGACGCAGCGGTTCAGGAACTGTATTCGTCTGAACTATGGCAGCCCTTGGACTGAGGATTCGGAGAAGGCCATGGAGACGTTGGGGCGGATTGTGCGGTCGTTCTGACAGTCCTGTGTTGCTTGGGCTATTGCCTTCGCGAGCAGGCTCGCTCCCACCTTGGATTTGTGCCGGACACAGAACCAATGTGGGAGCGAGCCTGCTCGCGAAGAGGGCCGACCTGGCAACGAAATGTTCAGGGCTTAACGCCCGCCCCCCAAATCAACAAACGTCCCGGTCGCATACGACGCCTTATCCGACAACAACCAGACAATCGCCTCCGCCACCTCATCCGGCCGGCCGCCACGGGCCATTGGAATCGCCGACTCCAGCTTGCTGACCCGATCCGGATCGCCGCTCAAGGCATGGAAATCGGTATAGATGTAACCCGGACGCACCGCGTTGACGCGAATTCCCTCGCCCGCCACTTCCTTGGACAAACCGATGGTGAAGGTATCGAGTGCACCTTTGGACGCGGCGTAATCGACGTATTCGTTCGGCGAGCCGAGACGCGAAGCCACCGACGACACGTTGACGATACTGCCACCCTGCCCGCCGTGCTTGGGCGACATGCGCAGGATCGCGTGCTTGGCGCAGAGGATCGGCGCCAGGACATTGGTTTTCATGATTTTGAGGATACGGAATTCGGACATTTCGTCGACTCGCGACTTTTGTCCGACGGTGCCAGCGTTGTTCACCAAAGCGGTGACGCGGCCCAGTTCGCTGTCGACCCGCTGGAACAGCGCGATCACTTCGTCTTCGATGCTGACATCGGCCCGCACCGCGATGGCCTGTGCACCCAAGGCACGGACTTGCTCCAGCACGCTTTGCGCAGCCTGTTCATCCGACTGATAGTTGATGCAGATCCGATAGCCTTGCCCGGCAGCCAACAGCGCCGTCGCGGCGCCAATTCCGCGTCCGCCACCGGTGATCACAATGACTTTATCCATGCTGGCCTTTCCCCCAAATGCACACGTAACAGTCGGGGGGAAGAATAACCGCCATTGGCGGGTTTTGCATGGAGTCTGTGGTGTCTGGGCAGACGCCTTCGCGAGCAGGCTCGCTCCCACACTGGATTTGTGCTCCGCGCCGCCCCCCTGTGGGAGCGAGCCTGCTCGCGAAGAACGATAACGCGGTCGATCAGACCACCGCTAACTGCTCACCCCGCGCAATATCCTGCATGAATTTTTCCGCCGGCATCGGATGCCCCAGCAGATACCCCTGCAACGAATCACAACCCAACTGCGTCAGAAATTCCTGCTGCACGCCGGTTTCCACGCCTTCCGCGACAATGCGCAAACCGAGCGCCTGCCCCAACGCAACAATCGCCGAGACAATCGCCGCATCGTCGCTGTCATGCTCCAGATCGCGCACAAACCCACGGTCGATCTTCAGCTCATTGGCCGGCAGACGCTTGAGATACATCAGACTGGAATAACCGGTGCCGAAGTCATCGATCGACAGATCGACGCCCATGTCCGACAACTCCTGCAACACCGTCATGCTCGCATCGGCATCGCTCATCGCCGTGGTTTCGGTGATTTCCAGGGTCAGGCTGTTGGCCGGCAAGTGGTGGGTGGCCAGCGCCTTGGCCACGCTGCGTACCAGCCCTGTGTGGCAAAACTGCAACGCCGACAGATTCACCGCGATGCGCCAATCGGTGTAACCGAGCACGTACCACTCGCGCATCTGCCGGCAGGCTTCGTTGAGCACCCATTCACCGATCGGAATGATCAGACCGGTTTTCTCGGCCAGTTCGATGAACTTGTCCGGCATCAGCATGCCGTGGGTCGGGTGCTGCCAACGCAACAGCGCTTCGGCGCCGACCGGACGGCCATTGGCGGCATCGAACTTGGGTTGGTAGTGCAAGCTGAACTGGCTGTGCTCAAGTGCCGCACGCAGGTCCTGCAACAACTGCAACTGCTTGCGTGCGTTGTTGTTCATCGAGGCATCGAAAAAGCTGTAGCCGTTTTTGCCGCCGCCCTTGGCGTGGTACATCGCTGCGTCGGCGTTCATCAGCAGTTCCTGCGCGTTCTGGCCATTGCCCGGATACAGGGCGATGCCGACGCTGGCGGAGATCTGCAAGTCATGCTCGGCGACGCGGAACGATTGCGCGATCAAGCCGACCTGACGGGCCGCCAATCCCAAAGCGTCATTGGGTTCGGTGAGGCGCACCAACAACACGAATTCATCGCCACCGATCCGCGCCAGCGTGTCCGGGCCGCGCAAGTCTTCACGCAGACGCAACCCCACTTCACGCAGCAACTGATCGCCCATGTGATGACCAAACGCATCGTTAACCGGTTTGAAGCCGTCCAGATCGATGAACATCAAGGCAAAACAGCCGCCCTGCTCATGGACCTTTTTCATTGCCTGATTAATGCGGTCGTCCAGCAGCATGCGGTTCGGCAGCCCGGTCAGGGTGTCGTGCAGGGCCAGCTGGGTGAGTTCGCGGTTGGCCATGGTCAACGAGTGCGCGAGATCGGCGGTGCGCGCTTCGAGGCGCGCGTCGAGAATCGAGGTCAGCAAGGCAATCGACAGCACCGCCAACGTGGTAATCAACACCAGGCTGTCGAGGCCATTGCCTTTCAAGCCATTGACGGTGGCACCACAGAAACTGCCATCAGGGAATTGCGCAGCAGCCATGCCGGTGTAATGCATGCCGACAATCGCGATGCCCATGATGATCGCCGCGCCGCCACGAATCAGACGCACATAGGGAGAATGCTGACGCAAGCGGAAGGCGATCCACAGCGCCGCCGCCGACGCACCGACGGCAATCAGCAACGAGGCGCCGAACAGCGTCGGGTCGTAATCAATGCCGGGCGTCATGCGCATCGCCGCCATGCCGGTGTAATGCATGGCGCTGATCCCGCTGCCCATGATCAACGCACCCAATGCCAGTTGCAGCATTGGCAGTTTCGGCTGGCTGACCAGCCACAGCGCGAACCCGCAGGACAACACGGCGATCAGCAGCGACAGCACGGTCAGACTGATGTCATAGCCGAGATCAATCGGCAGTTTGAAGGCGAGCATGCCAATGAAATGCATCGACCAGACGCCGATGCCCATGGCGAACGCTCCCCCCGCCGTCCAGAAATGCACGGCACGGCCCTTGGCCGTGGCGATGCGACCGGTGAGGTCGAGCGCGGTGTACGAAGCGAGAATCGCCACACACAACGAAATGAAAACCAGGGTGGAGGAATAACTACCGATGAGCATGGGGATTCTCGTGACCACCCAACGCGGATTGCGTCCGTTCCCGGTCGGGCAAATGCGGCGATTGTACTGATTGCACAGAAGAACGCACTGACAAAGTAAGCAATTGGCCATCAAGCCGATGAAACGCTTGTTCGATCGTCCGACAAGGCTCTGGCCCGGCGCTCACGCCCTTACACGATCGTTCCCACGCTCTGCGTGGGAACGATCAGTGAAGCCAGCCTTCAGCGGGTGCTATCGCTGACCTCCAGTTGCCCATCCCAACCGCCGCCCAGCGCGGCAATCAATTGCACGCTGGCAATCAAGCGGCTTTGCAGAATGTTCAGCACGCTGCGCTCGTTACTCAACGCCGTGGCTTGCACCACCACCACATCGATGTAGGCAATCAGCCCGGCCTTGTACTGGTTTTCCGTCAGGCGCAGGGAGTCGCGGGCAGCATCGAGGGCTTCCTGGCGCACCGCCGCTTCATCCTCGTAAACTTTGAGCTGCACCAGATAGTTTTCCACCTCGCGGAAACCGTCGAGCACGGTCTGGCGGTACTTGGCCACGGTCTGGTCATACACCGCTTCGGTACGATCGACTTCCGCCGAACGAATGCCGCCGTCGAACAGCGGCAACGCCAGTTTCGGCCCGACCGACCAGAAGCGGTTCGGCAGGCTGATCAGGTTCTGCGAGGTACTGCTGCTGTAACCGCCGCTCAGGCTCAGGCTCAGATCCGGGTAATACGCTGCTTTGGCCACACCGATGTTGGCGTTGGCGGCGATCACCGAACGCTCCGCCGAAGCAATGTCCGGGCGACGCTCCAGCAACTGTGATGGCAGGCTCAACGGCACCTGCGGCAACTTCGGAATGGTCTGCACTTCGGCAATGTTGAAATCCGCCGGCGCTTGCCCCGTGAGCACCGCAATCGCATTTTCGAACTGCGCGCGTTGCCAGATCAGGTCAACCAGATCGGCCTGGGTGCTTTTCAGTTGCGTCTGCGCCTGGGCCACCGCATCCCGCCCGGAAACGCCCGCGCGGTATTGGTTCTGGGTCATTTTCAGCGAGCGTTCGTAAGCGGCAACCGTGGCTTCGAGCAGCCGTTTCTGCTGATCGATCACCCGCAACTGCAGGTAGTTCTGCACCAGTTCCGACTGCTGACTCAGACGCATCGCCGCCAGATCGGCAAAACTGGCTTGGGCGCTGGCCTCGTCAGCCTCAAGCCCACGGCGCAACTTGCCCCACACATCGGCTTCCCAACTGACGCCCAGTTCAGCGTTGTAGGTATCACGGATGCCGCTGGAGGAACTGCTCAAACTTGAACTGCTGCTGCCGGTGCCCTGACTGGAGCGGGTTTTACCCAAGCTCAGATCGACACTCGGGTAAAACGCCCCGCGAGCGCTACGCACCAAAGCCTGCGCTTGCCGGTACTGGGCTTCCGACTGCGCGACGGTCTGGTTGGCATTGTTCAGGCGTTCGATCAAGCCGTTGAGCTGCTGATCGCCGTACAACTCCCACCACGCACCCCGGGCCAGCGAGTCGCTCGGGTTGGCCTGGGTCCAGCCCTCGGCTTCCTTGTACTGGGCAATTTCAGCGGTCTGCGGACGCTGGTAGTCCGGGCCGACAGCGCAGGCACTGAGCATCGCCACGCACAGCGACAGGCTCAGCAGACGCGAGCCGCGCACAGTGGCCAGATTGAAAAGCGAACGGTCAGTCATAGCGGAGTTTCCAGAGCGGCGTCAGTACGCACGCCACGCCATTTGTTGAAACGATGGCGCAGCTTGTCGAGATAGAGGTAAACCACAGGCGTGGTGTAAAGCGTCAGTACCTGGCTGAAAATCAGCCCGCCGATGATGGTCAGGCCCAGCGGCTGGCGCATTTCCGCGCCTTCGGCCCGGCTGAGCAGCAACGGCAAGGCACCGAGAATTGCTGCCAGCGTGGTCATCAGAATCGGCCGCAGGCGTTGCAGGCAGGCGCTGCGGATCGACTCCAGCGGCGACAGGCCTTGATGACGCTCCAGTTGCAACGCGAGGTCGATCATCAAAATGGCGTTTTTCTTCACCACGCCAATCAGCAGGAACAACCCGAGCAACGAGATCAGGCTGAACTCGCCGCCCAGCGCATAGATCGACAGCAACGCGCCGACACCGGCCGACGGCAGGGTCGACAGAATCGTCAGCGGGTGAATGTAGCTTTCATACAGCACGCCCAACACCAGATACACCGCCAGCAACGCGCCGAGAATCATGAACGGCTGGCTCTTCTGCGTCGCGGCAAAAGCGTCGGCGGTGCCGGCCATTTTCGCGATGACGTCTTCCGGCAGGCCGAGCTTGGCAATCGCCCGCTCGATGGCAGCACTGCCCTGCTCCACCGTCACGCCTTCGGCCATGTCGAAGGAAATGTCTTCGGAGGCAAACTGGCCTTCGTGGCTGACGCGGTCGTCCTCCAGGCTGTTTTCGTAATGAGCGAAGGTCGACAGCGGCACCCGCGCACCGTCAGCGGTGATCACCTGCACCTGCTTGAGCGTCACCGGGTCCTGGGCGTATTTCGGATTGACCTCCATCACCACCTGATACTGGTTGAGGCTGTCGTAGATCGTCGAAATCTGCCGCTGGCTGTAGGCGTTGTTCAACACCGAGGTAACCATGTCCATGTCGACACCGAGGCGTTTGGCCTGATCGCGGTCGACAATCAGCGTCACTTGCTGGGCGCCCGCTCCCTCTCGGGCGTCAATGGCCGTCAACTCCGGCAAGGCCCTTAACGCGGTAACCACTTTCGGGTACCACTTGCGCAACTCGCTCAAATCACCGCTTTGCAAAATGTAGCTGTACTGCGAGGTGGTCTGTTCGCGGCCGCCGCCAAACTGCAGATCCTGATCCGCCATCAGCATCAATTGTGCACCAGGGACCTTGGGCATTTCCTTGCGCAGGCGTTCGATGACCTTTTGCGCATTGAGCTGGCGCTCCTTGATTGGCTTCAGACGCACCAGCATGAAGGCGTTGTTGGTGCCGTTGCTGCCACCGATGAACCCGGCGACGCTTTCCACTGCTTCGTCCTTGAGCACAGCACGGCGGAAGATTTCCATTTTCGGCTGCATCACGCTGAACGAAAGACCGTCGTCACCGCGCACGAAACCGATCAACTGGCCGGTGTCCTGCTGCGGCATGAAGGTTTTCGGCACCACCACGTACAGCGCGACGTTCACGCCAACGGTGATCAGCAGACTGAGCAAGGTCAGACGACGATGGCGCAACACCCAGTCGAGGCTGCTGGCGTATTTGCCAACCATCCAGTCGTTGGTGCGGCGGCTCCAGCGTTGCAGACGGTTCTCCTGCCCCGGCGTGTGCGGCTTGAGCCAACGGGCGCAGAGCATCGGCGTCAGCGTCAGGGAAACCACCAGCGAGACGACAATGGCTGCCGCCAGGGTGATGGAAAACTCACGAAACAGGCTCTCGACGATGCCGCCCATGAACAGAATCGACAGGAACACCGCGACCAGCGAAACGTTCATTGACAGCAAGGTGAAACCGACTTCCTTGGCCCCGAGGTACGCGGCCTGCATCGGTTTGACGCCTTCGTCGATGTGCCGGGAAATGTTCTCCAGCACCACGATGGCGTCGTCCACCACCAGACCGGTGGCCAGAATCAGCGCCATCAGCGACAGGTTGTTCAGCGAAAATCCGTAGAGGTACATCACCGCAAAGGTGCCGACCAGCGACACCGGCACGGCCAGTGTCGGAATCAGCGAGGCGCGGAAGTTCCCAAGGAACAGGAACACCACCAGAATCACCAGTGCCACGGCAATCAGCAGCGTCATCTCTGCTTCGTGCAGGGTGGCCTTGATCACCGGTGAGCGGTCCATGGCCAGATTCAGCTTCACGCTGGCCGGCAACACGGCTTGCAGGGCCGGCAACTGCGCTTTGATCTCGTTGACCGTCTCGATGATGTTGGCGCCAGCCTGGCGGTTGATCACCAACAGCACCGCCGCGTCATCGTTGAAGAAACCGCTGTTGTAGCGGTCCTCGACACCGTCGCTGACCTTGGCCACGTCCTTGAGGCGCAACGCCGCGCCGTCGGCATAGTGGATGATCAGTGATTCGTAATCCTTGGCCTTTTCCAGCTGGTCATTGGCCTGGATCTGCCACAGACGCTGACCGTCCTCGACCGAACCCTTGGGCCGGCGCACGTTGGCATCGGCGATAGTCTTGCGCACATCGTCGAGCGCCACGCCGTACTGGTTCAGCGCTTGCGGTTCGAGTTCGATACGCACCGCCGGCAGCGAACTGCCGCCGATCTGCACTTCGCCGACGCCCTGCACCTGGGACAGGCTCTGGGACAGAATGGTCGAGGCCAAATCGTAGAGCTGGCCTTTTTCCAGCACATCGGAGGTCAGCGACAGCACCATGATCGGTGCTTGCGACGGGTTGACCTTCTTGTAGGTCGGCATGCTGCGCATACCGCTCGGCAGCAGGTTGCGCGACGCGTTGATCGCGGCCTGCACTTCCCGCGCGGCGCCGTTGATGTCGCGGTCGAGGTCAAACTGCAGAATGACCCGGGTCGAACCCTGACTGGAACGGCTGCTCATGGTGTTGACGCCGGCAATCGCGCCGAACGAGCGCTCCAGCGGCGTGGCCACGGTGGACGCCATGACCTCCGGGCTGGCACCGGGCAGGCTCGCCTGCACGACGATCACCGGGAAATCCATTTGCGGCAGCGGCGCCACCGGCAGCAGGCCGAAGCTGACACCGCCGAGCAGCATGATCGCCAGGCTCAGCAGCATCGTCGCTACCGGGCGCTTGATGAAAGGACCGGAGAGGTTCATCGAACGCGATCTCCGCCTTCACCGCAGATCCCTGTGGGAGCGAGCCTGCTCGCGAATGCAATCTTGTATTCAACAATGATGTTGCCTGATAGGCCGCTTTCGCGAGCAGGCTCGCTCCCACAAGGGATGTGTGATGCTCGCGAAGTCATACCGACACCTCTTCAGCATCCGCATTGGTCTTGCCAAAGCGTCGCCCGAGGCGGTCGAAGTACAGGTAGATCACCGGCGTGGTGAACAGCGTCAGCACCTGGCTCACCAGCAGACCGCCGACCATCACCAGACCCAGCGGCTGGCGCAATTCAGCACCTGAGCCCGTGGCAAGCATCAACGGCACCGCGCCAAACAGCGCCGCCAGCGTGGTCATGAGGATTGGCCGGAAGCGCAGCAGCGCGGCCTGATAGATCGCCTGCTCCGGCGCCATGCCTTGGGTGCGTTCAGCATCGAGGGCGAAGTCGATCATCATGATCGCGTTCTTTTTCACGATACCGATCAACAGGATGATGCCGATGATCGCGATCATGCCCAGGTCATTGCCACTGAGCAGCAACGCCAGCAAGGCACCGACCGCCGCCGACGGCAAGGTCGAGAGAATGGTGATCGGGTGAATGTAGCTCTCGTACAGCACGCCCAGCACGATGTACATGGTCACCACCGCCGCCAGAATCAGCAGCAAGGTGCTCGACAACGAGGCCTGGAAGGCTTCGGCCGCACCCTGGAACTGGGTCTGCACGCCAACCGGCATGCCGATGTCTTTCTGCACCTGCTCGATAACGTCGACCGCATGCCCCAGCGCTACACCGGGCGCCAGGTTGAATGACATCATCACCGCCGGGAACTGGCCGATATGGGTGATCGCCAGTTGCGCCTGACGTTCTTCCACATGGGCCAGGCTCGACAGGCGTACCTGCGCGCCATCGGTGGTCTTGACGTGAATCTGGTCCAGCGCCTGCGGGCCGATCTTCTCCCCGGCCTGAGCTTGCAGTACCACGCGGTACTGGCTGGCCTGGGTGTAAATCGTCGAAATCTGGCGCTGGCCAAAAGCGTCGTACAGCGCATCAGTGATGTTCGCCACCGAGACGCCAAGGCGTGACGCCGCATCGCGGTCGATCACCAGATACACCTGCAAACCCTTGTCCTGCAAATCACTGGCAACGTCGGTCAGTTCCGGACGCTGGGCCAACGCTTCGACCAGACGGCCGCTCCACTGGCTGAGCAGTTCGGAGTCCGGCGAGGACATGCTGAACTGATATTGCGTGCGGCTGACGCGGTCCTCGATGGTCAGGTCCTGCACCGGCTGCATGAACAGACGGATACCGACCAGTTTGTCCAGTTGCGGTTGCAGGCGCGCAATCACTTCAGTGGCGCTCAGATCGCGATCGCCGTGGGGCTTGAGGTTGATCAGCAAGCGCCCGCTGTTTAGCGTGGCGTTATCGCCGTCGACGCCGATGTAGGACGACAGGCTCTGCACCGCCGGATCTTCGAGAATGATTTTCGCCAGTTCCTGTTGACGCTCGCCCATCGCCGCGAAGGAAATCGACTGCGGCGCTTCGGAAATGCCCTGAATCACCCCGGTGTCCTGTACCGGGAAGAAGCCCTTTGGCACGACCATATAGAGGAACACGGTCAACGCCAGTGTGCCGATAGCCACCAGCAGGGTCAGCGGCTGATGCTTGAGCACCCAGCGCAGCATCCGACCATACTCGGCGATCATCCAGTCGATGACAGCACCGCTGGCACGGTAGAAACGGCCCTGCTCATGTGCTTCCGGCTCACGCTTGAGCAAACGCGCGCACATCATCGGCGTCAGGGTCAGCGAAACCACCAGGGAAATCAGGATTGCCACGGCCAGGGTGATGGCGAACTCGCGGAACAAGCGCCCGACTACGTCCGCCATGAACAACAGCGGAATCAGTACCGCGATCAGCGACAGGGTCAAGGAGATCAGGGTGAAGCCGATCTGCTTGGCGCCCTTGAGCGCGGCTTGCATCGGGCTGTCGCCCTCTTCGATGAAGCGCGCGATGTTCTCGAGCATGACGATGGCGTCGTCGACCACGAAACCGGTGGCAATGGTCAGGGCCATCAGGGTCAGGTTATTCACCGAGAACCCGGCCAGGTACATTACGCCAAAGGTGCCGATCAGCGACAGCGGCACGGCCACCGACGGAATGATCGTGGCACTGGCGCGACGCAGGAACAGGAATGTCACCATCACCACCAGGGCGATGGCGATGAGCAGTTCGTGTTGCACGTCGGTGACCGAGGCGCGGATGGTCTGCGTACGGTCGGTCAGCACAGTGACATCAAGGCCGGCCGGCAGGTTGTCGGTGATGCTCGGCAGCAGTGCCTTGATGCGGTCGACCACTTCGATCACGTTGGCACCCGGCTGACGCTGGATGTTCAGCAATACCGCCTGATTCTGGTTGGCCCATGCAGCGAGGCGTTCGTTCTCGGCGCCGTCGACGATTTCCGCCACGTCCTTGAGCCGTAACGGCGCGCCGTTCTTGTAGGCGAGAATCAGATTGGCGTAGTCCTCGGGCGAGGTCAGTTGATCGTTGGCGTCGAGCATCGACACTCGGGTCGGGCCGTCGAAGTTGCCTTTCGGCTGATTGACGTTGGAAGCGCCGATCAAGGTACGCACGTCCGACAGGTTCAGGCTATTGGCGGCCAACGCTTCCGGGTTGACCTTGATACGCACGGCCTGACGCTGACCGCCGGCAATGCTGACCATGCCGACGCCGCTGATCTGGGCGATTTTCTGCGCCATGCGCGTATCGACCAGGTCATTGAGTTTGGGCAGCAGCATGGTTTTCGAGGTGATCGCCAGGGTCAGCACCGGGGTGTCCGCCGGGTTGACCTTGTTGTACACCGGCGGCGCTGGCAAATCGGTCGGCAGCAGATTGGTCGCGGCGTTGATCGCGGCTTGCACCTGCTGTTCGGCGACGTCCATGTTGATGTCGAGGCTGAAACGCAGGGTCAGCACCGACGCACCGCCGGAACTGGTCGAGGCCATTTGCGTCAGGCCCGGCATCTGCCCGAACTGGCGCTCGAGTGGCGCGGTCACGGCACTGGTCATCACGTCCGGGCTGGCGCCGGGATACAAGGTCATGACGCGGATGGTCGGGTAATCGACCTGTGGCAACGCCGATACCGGCAGCAAGCGATAAGCGATCAGGCCGGCCAGAACAATGGCCAGCATGCTCAGGGTGGTAGCTACCGGTCGGAGGATGAACAGCCGCGAAATGTTCATGCGCCCTTCTTGGCCTTGTCAGTGACCGCAGCGTCTGGCGTCTGGGCGGCGGACTTGCCTTGCAGGTGTTCGGTCGGGGTGGTTGGCACTTTATTGCTGTCGTTGACCACTTCCACTTCACTGCCTTCTTTCAGGCGGTCAGTGCCTTCCAGTACCACGCGGTCGCCAGCGGCCAGACCTTCAGTGACCACGGTGTTTTCGCCATCACTGGCGCCAATCTTCAGTTGGCGAATAGTGACTTTCTTGTCGCCATCCAGCGCATAGACGAAGGTGCCGTTGGTGCCGAACTGAATCGCTGCCGACGGTGCCAGTACCACGCCTTTCAGCGTGTCAGCGAGCAAGTGCACGTTGACGAACTGGTTGGGGAACAGCGCCTGATCGCGGTTTTCGTAGCGGGCCTTGAACTTCAGGGTGCCGGTGGCGACGTCGATCTGGTTGTCGAGACTTTGCAGTACGCCGGTGGCTTGCAGTTTGGTGTCGCCGCGATCCCACGCTTCGGCCGGCAGCTTGGCGCCGCTGCGATAACGCGCAAGCACGGTTTCAAGGCTGTTTTCCGGCAAGGTGAAAGCCACACTGATCGGTTGCGTCTGGGTGATCACTGCAAGGAAGGTGGTGTCGTTAGCGGTAACGAGGTTGCCGACGTCAACCTGACGCAAACCGACACGGCCGGCAATCGGCGCGCGGATCTTGGTGAATTCGAGATTGAGCTTGGCGTCGTTGACCGCGGCCTGATTGGTCTTGACCGTGCCCAGATACTGGCCGACCAGTGCTTCGGCGGTGTCCAGCGTCTGTTTGGCGATGCTGTCCTCTTTGTACAGACCGCGATAACGCTCGACGTCGACCTGGGCGTTTTTCAGTTGCGCCTGATTCTGCAGCAACGTGCCTTCAGCCTGCAGCAAGGCGTTCTGGTATGGACGTGGATCGATCTCCGCCAACAGGTCGCCGGCCTTGACCATCTGCCCTTCTTCGAAATTGATTTTCACCAGTTCGCCGCCCACCCGGCTGCGCACATTGATGGTGTTCAGCGCCGTCACCGTACCCAGCGCTTTGTAGTACAGCGGAAAGTCGCCGGTGACCGCCGGCGCCACGCGCACCGGAATCGGCCCGGCGCCGCCACCGAAGCCCGGCCGCATCATTCCCGAACGCCCGGTGTGCCCGGCTGCAGCCTTGTCAGCGCCCTCCTTGTGGGCTGAACCGGCGGGCCAGAATTTCCAGCACAGAACGGCGATCACCAACAAGACAAGCAGGCTGATCAGCCAGCGACGGGAATTACGGGGGGACGATTGCATGGAGTGATTAACCATTGGGCGCGTGGGCTTCTATTACGGGAGGCTGAACGATAAGCACTGATGGGGAATTAGCAAAGCAGCTTTACCGGCAATTTACTTACACCTTACGTTTCAAGGTGTGAGGCAAAACACTGATACACAAATGAAAACGGCCTGGACAGGGCCAGGCCGTTAACAATTGTAAAGCGTTGTGGCAGAGCTTACTTGAGGACGGCCAGAGCAGCGTCGTAATTAGGCTCTTCCGCAATTTCCTTGACCAGTTCGCTGTGCAGCACGTTGTCGTTTTCGTCCAGAACCACCACGGCACGGGCGGTCAGGCCTTTCAACGGGCCGTCAGCAATGGCCACACCGTAGTTCTCGATGAACTCGGCGCCGCGCAGGGTCGACAGGTTCTGTACGTTTTCCAGGCCTTCAGCGCCGCAGAAACGCGCTTGGGCGAACGGCAGGTCAGCGGAGATGCACAGCACCACGGTGTTTGCCACTTCGTTGGCCTGAGCGTTGAACTTGCGTACCGAAGTCGCGCAGGTCGGGGTGTCGACGCTTGGGAAGATGTTCAGCACTTTGCGCTTGCCGGCGAAGTCTTTCAGGGTCACGTCGGACAGATTGCCGGCAACCAGAGAAAAGGCTGGCGCCTTGGAACCGGCTTGTGGCAACTGGCCGTTGACTTGAACCGGATTGCCTTTAAGGGTGACTTGAGCCATGACTTGAGTCCTTCTGATGTTTTGATTGGAAAGCATGCAAGAGGCCGAAGTTAACCACGAAATGTTTCAAGCACCTATGCCCTTTGATGAAATTGTTGGGTGCCTGCGCGAAAAATTGTATACAAAACTACCGCTATTCCCACTGTGGGAGCGAGCCTGCTCGCGAAGGCGCTGGATCAGTCAGCATAAATGTCGAATGTGACGACCTCTTCGCGAGCAGGCTCGCTCCCACATTGGATTCTGTGGTGTTACTGGTCTTTTATTTAGGATCCCTGTCGATTCACCGCTGGCTCGTTCGACTAAACAACGAATCCCCACAATCCTCGGAGTCACCGCCATGCGATTCATGATCCTTGTCAAAGCCAGCGCCGATTCGGAAGCCGGCATCATGCCCAGCGAAGAACTGATCACCGCGATGGGCAACTTCAACGAAGAGCTGGTCAAAGCCGGCATTCTCATCGACGCCGACGGCCTGCACCCGAGCAGCAAAGGTGCGCGTGTGCATTTCTCCGGTGACAAACGCACGGTCATCGACGGGCCGTTCATCGAGACCAAAGAGTTGGTGGCGGGTTACTGGATCTGGGAAGTGAAATCGAAAGAAGAAGCCATCGAATGGGTCAAGCGCTGCCCTAACCCGATGCCGGGCGAGTCCGATATTGAAATCCGCCAGATATTCTCCGCCGAAGACTTCGGCGCCGAATTCACCCCCGAAGCACGTGCGCAAGAAGAACGCGTTCGCGAACAAGCCAAGAAAAACAGCTGAACCGGACATCCCATGTAGGAGCTGCCGAAGGCTGCGATCTTTTGATTCTGTTCTTAAAACACAAGATCAAAAGATCGCAGCGTCGTTTCACTCGACAGCTAAAGAGTCGATCAGTCGGGCATAGAGCGGATGATGTCAGCCAGATCATCTTTGGTTATTTCATTGGCCTTGATCGCAGCGGCGACATCTGTTCTGGAAAGCGGAAAACGTTTGAAAGTTTCTTTCAAGGTTTCCTCATCAACATTGTCCAGCCAGAGCGGATCGATAGATGAACCGCCATATTCAGGCTTCATGGGAATTTCTTCGTGTGCAATTGCGCCTTTATGGTTGAGATACACCACATAACGGTCATGCCCTTCAGGAAAGCTTTTATCGTGATAAAGCGTAGTGCCCAAAGGCAGAACATAGTAGTTCTGGTCGCCATTTGGCCCTTCAATCAGCAACGGCTCTTTGGTTTTGATCATTTTCCTGTCGTGCCCTTTCCCGATATCACCAAAAATCAGAAAAGCCAAAAAAACTGCATTGACGGATAAAACTGCCGCCAGCCATAGGCTCAGTCGTCTATTTGTAAATGTTTTTCCTATCAAACCTTTGCTCCTGCAATTGTCAAGGCTATCCCTAACCGTCATTCAAGGGACGCTCTGCGTTCCAGCTTGCGAATTTGACGCAGAGCGTCAAGGGCTGCATTCCCACGCAGAGCGTGGGAACGATCATTCAAGAGAGATCAATTCTTGAGTTCGACGTGATCCAGGGCATGATTCACCGCGAGTTCACCAGCATTACGATTTGTCTTGATCGTTCCCACGCTCTGCGTGGGAATGCCTCAAGGGACGCTCCGCGTTCCAGCTTGCGGATTAGACGCAAAGCGTCAGGCACTGCATTCCCGTGCAGAGCGTGGGAACGATCATTCAAGAGAGATCAGTTCTTGAGTTCGACGTGATCCAGGGCTTGATTCACCGCGAGTTCCCCCAGCATGACGACCTGTGCGATCCCCAGTGCAGTCTTGCGGTGCGAGGTTTCCAGCGAGGCGGCGAAGTTGATCAGCATTTCGCTGGCCGAGCCGAGGGTTTCGCTGGCGTTGGCGAGCAGGGATTCGGTGTTGTACCTGGGATTGGCGAGGTACATGGGTTCCGGCTCGTTGGCGCTGGACATGATGTGGGCGGAGGGGTTGAGGTAGAAATCGAGGGCGCGGTCGGCGGCTTCGTGGAGTTTTTTGCTGTCGACTGAGGCGTAGGGGGATGTGGTGTCGGCGTCTGATTCTGGGGGATTGGGTGTTGGTTTTTTCATGGTGTAACTCCACTGGAAAGTTGGAGCTGCCCCATTCGGTTTCCGGACGAAGAGGTGGCAGCTGTACGCAGGTTGGAAACCCGGGCAGCGGCGACCCGGTCGACCCGAAGGTCTCCCGCGCACAGCCGCCATAACGGAGTGCACACATTCGAAGTGCGCAAGGATACGTTATGAAAGGCGTGTACGCGCCACTAATACCCGTCGGGGTTTCCAGTCCCGGTCGCTGATTTGGCAGCGACGAACACAGGCTAGAGACCCGACGTCCGACGGACAACCTGAAAACCTTGTGGGAACGTTCCGCAAATTCCAAACAACGCTTAAACATCCCGAATTGAAATACGCACAGGTAGGAGCTGCCGAAGGCTCGGACCGCGATCGGACGATCTTTTGATTTTGCATTTAAAAAACAAGATTAAAAGATCGCAGCCTCGTGTCACTCGACTGCTCCTGTCGCCAGTGCGCCGTCCCCTTGCAGAGTCAGTTGGCGGGTGATGCGCAGTGATGGTGGCAACCCCTATTTCCGCTGGTTCGTCGGCAAATAAACGACGGCTGAGGACTTTTCGACGCGAAACAGGTAGGGTGCGCAAAATCAAAGTGCCATCACTGGACCGCGTCGCAGGTTTTCAATGGAGTTGTACACGCAATGAGTTGCTGGACCGTCCTTGGCCTTACGGCCGACGCCGATACGCGCAGTATCAAACGCCAATACGCTGCCCTGCTCAAACAGACCCGTCCGGACGAAGACGCCGAGGGCTTCCAGCGCCTGCGTGACGCCTATGAGCAAGCCCTGAATTACAAGGAATGGGCGCAGGCCAACGAAGACACAGAGAGCGAAAACGACAGCTGGGATTTGACCGGCCTGACCGTGGTCGAAGTCGATGCCTTGCAACAGGCAACTCGCTCGCTGCAAGGCACCAGCCTTGCGCAGTTGCAACAACGCCATGCCCTCGCCGTTGAGCAGGGTTGCGCGCATATCCTCGAAGAGACCCTGCTGCAGCATTGCATCGAAAACCCGCAAACATCGGCGCCGATGGTCGATTGGGCGGTGCAGACCTATCACTGGTTCAGTGCCTGGCAGCGCCTGGAACTGGATGAGGAATCCATCGAACATTTGCTCGATCAGCAGCGCGAACGCATTACTCGACCGCTGCGTGATGCCCTCGATCGTGAGGAGAGTGCGGCCTTTTTGCAGGCCTACGCACAGTGCGGCCAATGTCTGTGGCTCGACGCTGAAGTACACCGGCTGTGGTTCAACCTGTTCCTGAGTCGATTGCTACTGGACAGCGAACACTGGTCCTGCGCTGTTTTCGAGCAGGTTTGTGCGGGCCAGGGCTGGCATTCCGGCCCGGCCAACCGTTGCCCGCAAGATGAATGGAAGCGTCTGGTCGCGCGCCATGAGGCACCGATTTTTATCGCGCAACAGCGTCAACTCGCGCAAGAGCCGCCCGCCACTGCCGAACATCGCGCCGCGCGCCTGTTGCTCGGGAGCGGCCCGTTCAGCCAGCGTCGCGCGCTGGCCCGGCGCCTGCGTGAGAAAGATTGGGAGCATTGCCGACATTTGAGTTCGGCGCTGTATGCCAATCATCCGAAGGTCTGTGCAGAGTTGCCCGGTGGCACCGCGTTTTTCTGGCGTGACTGGGAGCTGAGCCGTGGCGAATGGCCGACCTACCTTGGCGTGGTGCTGGCCTGTCTGATCGGCGCGTTTACTCATTTCATCCCGCTGGGGCTGCGCGTCACCGGGCTGTTCAATATCGTCATGACCTCAACGATCGTGTTTGGGGTGATCGCTGCGGGCATCAACTGGCTGACTCACGAATTGGCGCACACCCATTGGCTGCTGGATGACCGCCTCAGCGCACGGTTGTGGCCGGGGGACGCCAAGGACGCTGCACCGTTCGGCATACTGCGTGATCTGATTCCCTGCGCATTGATGGTGGCTGGGCTCAGCTGGTTTTTCGGCCCCATCGCTGGCGGCGTCTATGCCGCCACACTGGCCTGCGTGGGTTTGATCCGTCGCCGTCAGGTCAAGCCACACACGTCCTGGGAAAAGACCAACCTGCCGGCGAAAGTCGGCCTGACGCTACTCGGCGTTGTCGCCCTGGTGCTGGTGCTGGGCGTGTTCAAAGTGGCCGCCAGTCAAGGCACGGTCAATCGCAATCAGGGGCTACAACCCTGGGCGGAGCGTTTGTGTAGCCGGTTGCCGGCGAGTTCTTTCGATTGCGGCGCTCCGGCCACCCGTGAACAGTGGTATCCCGCGGAGGCACGGCCATGACGTCGAGATTCATGTTTGTCAGCGGCGTAGTGGTCGTTCTGGTGGTGATGGGGCTGTCGAGCGCGACCCGGCCGTTCCTGAAACTCGATCTGTGGCTTGATCAGCGCGAATCCCCTGTGACCGCGCAGGCCAACGCGTTGAGTCCGATCATTGCATGCGTCAACCGTGTCGATGTGCACTGGCGCAACGCCTACGACAAATTCGAACGTCCGCGGCCAACAAGTGATGCATTCGGGCATTATCTTGCTGAGGCACGGGATTTCGACAACACGGATGCGTACACCGTGCAGGACATCCAAAAGGATCTCTGCCTCAGTCATATCAACGAAAAACTCGAACTCTTGGCCTATCAGCCAGTGCTTTCACAAAAAGTCCGTGACTACGCGCAAGCACTGCAGGGAGCAGCGGTGATCTTTACGCCGGAGCGACTCGACAGAAGTGCGAATTTTTATGCCACGCCGCTCGCCCGGTTGTCCCAGGGCTCGGGGCAAATCCAGGCCGCCAGCAATGCCTACATCAATGCATCGACAGCCTTGCGAGAGGAACTGCTGCCACTGGACGTGGCTCAGCGCCCCGAGCAGCTCAAGCTGCTGGAAGCGCGGGTAGGCAAGGAGATTCATTGGTCTCTGCTGGCGTACATGATTCAGGCCCGGGAGACACTGGACCTGCTCGAAGACGGGATGAAACACCGCACGCTGACCCCGCAAGCCGTGGCCGACACCACCGCCGATCTGCAACAGGCGTGGGATCGCCACGAACCGCTCATGGGCCTTCGTTTGGGTGGTTTGCGAAACAAGGACGATGACGCGCGTGACTTGTGGGATTACATCCGCGCGCCCTCGCAAACGTATCTCGACGCGTTGAGAACCCTGCACGAGGACTGGCAAAACCACGCCGAACCGCAACGCTTGAGCGACGACTACTACGCCGTCACTCGCGGTTACGACGTCCTGCTCAGTCACTACAACCGCCGGGCGCGCGCCGACTTCTGAGGGTGTGCACAGGCCGGAGAATCCTCGCGGACCTCCGGCCTCGTGCGTTTACTTGGCAGCCTTGAGCTTCAGATACGACTGACGCAGGTCTGAGGCCCAGCCATCGATCACAGGTTTGACATCATTGGCCGTCATCGCCTGCGAATCATTTTCCAGTGGCTTGCCGGTGCCTTTGCGTACCACTTGCGCGACGACCTTGTTATTCGCGCCATCGAGGAACACCGCTTCGGTGGCCAACGTAGTTTCCTGATCGCGAATACCGCTGGCCGTGCTGACCGCTGCTGCCACCAGGGCAATCGGAATCACCTCATACGCGTGCAGGCCTTCGGTCTTGCTGCTCACGGCGGTGATCGCCGCACGCACCACAATCACGCCAGGGCCTGGGCCGGTGGCCAACGGCAGGTCTTTGCCGATCTCACGCTTGAGCGCCTGATCGTAGTAGGAAGTGATGCCATTGAGGGTCTGCTGGGAGATCTTCGCGGTCGGCTGCGGTTTCGGGTAGAGCTGGGTCGGCTCGATATAAACGCTGGTGAATTTCTTGACGTCGACCTTCGGATCGATCCAGCGCATGACCTCGGCACCGGAGGGCGATTTGGCCTCTTTGAGCTGGCTGTAGTCCTTGAGGAAGCCGGAGTACTCTTTCGGGTCGACGGTTTTGCTGGAACAACCTACCACTGCGAGGGTGGCAAAACACAGTGTGCCCATCATCACTGCTAGCTTCATGCTGTAACTCCTGTCAGAAGGCCGAAAACTTTGCCCGGGGGAACTACAGGTATAGCTAAAACCTCAGTAATTGCGATTGCAAAGCACAATATTCACGCAACGCTGCGCGGCGCATCACAACGGTCATTTGACAGACACCGGTCATCCGGCAAAGCTGCACCGGGCTTGAACGCACGCCCGACGGCAAATGCACCTGGACTACGGAAGTCGCAATGCCCAAGCATAAAAATAAAACAGCACAACCTGACCCTGATTCGCCTCGATCTACACTCTCAAAATATCTGTTCCCGATCACCATTGGCGTGCTGCTGGCCGCCGTGGCAGGGATCGGCTGGTTTCTGTTCAGCCCTGCGCCCGCCCCCGTAAAACCTGCGCCAATAAGCGTGTCAGCAGCCGTAAAGCCGCAGCCTGTTGTGGTGAACAAACCGGCGACGATGGTCGATGAACAACAATGCCAGGGCTGCCACAGCGAACAGGTCAAGGACTGGCAAGGTTCACATCACCAGTTGGCGATGCAGCCGGCGAGCGCTGAAACGATGCTCGGCGATTTCAATAACGTCACATTCAAAGCCGAAAGCGAGACCACACGATTCTCGCGCAAGGGCGATGAATTCTGGGTCAATACCCCTGGCATCAATGGCAAGAACGCCGACTTCAAAGTCGCCTACACCTTCGGCATCGCGCCGTTGCAGCAATACCTGATCGAGGTCGGCGAAGGTCGTTTGCAGGCGCTCGGCGTGGCGTGGGATACCGAGAAACATCGCTGGTTTCATCTCTATCCCGGCCAAGGCGTCAACTTCAAGAATCCGCTGCACTGGAGCAAGCCAAGCCAGAACGCCAACTTCATGTGCGTCGAGTGCCACACCACCGGTTTCAAGCGCAATTTCGATGCGGCCAGCAACACCTTCAACAGTCAGTGGAACAGCCTCGGCGTCGGTTGCCAGGCCTGCCATGGTCCAGCATCGAACCATCTGGAATGGACGCAGAAAAAAACCGATCTGATCCATCAGGGTTTTGACGTCGACCTCAAGGACAAGAACGCCACCGTCGAGATCGAAACCTGCGCCCGCTGCCACGCGCGCCGTGCGCCGTTGGGCGATGGCTACACCGTCGGCAAGCGCCTGATGGACGACTACCTGCCGAGCATCCTCACCCGCGAACTGTATGCGCTGGACGGCAAGATCAAGGATGAGGTCTTCGAACACGGCTCGTTCCTGCAAAGCAAAATGTTCGACAAGGGCGTGCGTTGCAGCAACTGCCACAACCCGCACAGCAGCGAACTGAAAGCCCCGGGCAACGCGGTGTGCCTGCAATGCCACAACACCGCCGGCAAGACTTCGGTCGAGGGCGTTGATGGCAAGGGCTTGCAGGCGAAGAACTACGACTCCATCGAACACACCCGCCACACCATGGGTCAGCCTGGCTCGCAGTGCGTGGATTGCCACATGCCGGGCAAGTTCTACATGGGCAACGACTTCCGCCATGACCACAGTTTCAGCATCCCCAACCCGGAGCGAGCGCAGAAACTCGGCACCCCGGATGCTTGCCTGACCTGTCATCAGGGCAAGGCTGGCGACAAGGTCACCGCGCAGTTCAAGTTGTGGAGCGCCTCAAGCGCAACCCAGGCTCCGCGCTATGACGAAAGCCTGTGGCTGATCCGCAATGGCCAGCCGGGGGCTGCTGATGCGCTGTACGAGCAGTTGCAGCGCAGCAATTTGCCAGCGATTCAACGGGCGACGTTGCTCGCGGAGTTGCCGCTGTATCCGAGCGAACAGGCCTTGAAGCTGGCCACGCTGGATCTGAAGAACCCGGCGCCTCAGGTGCGCGAAAGTGCGGTGCGGGCGATCAGTGCATTCCTGCCGCCGCCAGAGCGCGCACCGTTGTTGGCGCCGTTGCTGGGCGATCCGGTGAAAGCCGTGCGAATCGTTGCCGCGCGGGATTTGTTGAGCGTTGCGCGCAATAACGGGCTCGGTGCGGCGCAAGCCAACTGGGATGCAGCGATTGCCGAGTACGAAACGGTACAGAAGAGTCTGCTGGAGCGTGCCGAGGCCAACCTGAATCTGGCGATGCTGTATCAGGCCAGTGGCCGAGGTTCGGAAGTCGAAGGTCTGCTGCGCTCGGCACTCAAGCGCGACCCGGATTTCTACCCGGCGCTGGTGACGCTGGTGCAGTGGCCGGAGGCCAATGGCCGTGGCCAAGAGGCGCAGACACTGCTGGATGACAGCCTCAAGCAGCATCCGGACGCGGCGTTGTTGCAGCACACTCGAGGCTTGTCGCTAATCCGCGCTGGCAAGGCTGGCGACGCCATGTCACCACTTAAGAAAGCCGCGCAACTGGAGCCGCAGAACGCTCAATACGGTTATGTGCTGGCGGTGGCGCTGCATGAAAGTGGCAAGGTCGATGAGGCGTGTGCGGTGCTCGAAGGTTTGCTCAAGGCTCAACCGGCGAACCGCAATGCGCGGTTGTCGCTGATTCAGTGGTATCTCGACAGCGGGCAGGAGCCGAAGGCGCAGGTGCTGTTGCAGGGGTGGAAGAAGATGAATATGGGGGATCCGGCGCTTAAGTGATTGGCTGGAGATTGGCTTCCCTCACCCTAGCCCTCTCCCAGAGGGAGAGGGGACCGATTGGGGGATATTCAAGAGATACGCCGACGTGAACGATTGGCGTTGAATCCATAATCGACTCGGTCTTTCACGTCGGTGTCACTCGCCAGACAACTCGGTCAGTCCCCTCTCCCACTGGGAGGGAACTGATTGGGGAATACTCAAGAAATACACCGACGTGAACGATTGGCTTTGAATCCATAATCGACTCGGTTTTTCACGTCGGTGTCACTCGCCAGACAACTCGGTCAGTCCCCTCTCCCTCCGGGAGAGGGTTAGGGTGAGGGGCTTTTCAAGGTTCAACCGATTTACCAGGACGAAGTCTCACCACTACGCAACGCCATCTCGCGCCGGCTGTTGATGTGCATCGCCTTGATCAGCGACACCGTGCCCACCAGCAAGATCGCCGCCCCCAACAGGAAATCGATGTTGTACAACTGGAAGTCCTGCACCGGCCCGATCAGCAGCACCCGCACGATCGCAGCGCCCAACAGCGTGGCGAGGAAGTCGATCCCCGGCTCATTACGGTAAAACACCAGCAGCAACGGCAGGCACAGCACCAACAGCAGCAACAACACGACAACCTTGAACGAACCTTTGCGCTCGACGCTAAACGCACATTCGTGCGGGCCGTAAGCCTTGTAGTCGTCATCGCGGATCATCGAGTTGTTCTCGTTGATGTAGTCGACGCGGTTGTACTTCTGGATCGGTGTGAAGGTGTTGGACATCTCCATCAACGTGGTGATGTTCTTGAAGCGCAGGTCTACGCGCTCGCTGCCCTTGAGGTAATAGAGCACCGGTTTATAGCCGTAGCGATAGGTGTCGAAAGGGAATTCGGTGACCTGACCCTGCACGCCGATCGGGCGTGGTTCGAGTTCGGCGTAGGCGCTTTTGTTGGTGGCCGACAGGTTACGGCTCAGCGGTTGAACCTTGACCTGCTCAAGGAAGATCGGCGTGACGCCGTAGGACCACTGCAAGGGTTCCAGACGCAGGCGCAGTTCATTGCGACCCAGGTCGTAACGGTTGAAGGTGCGCTCCGAAACCACCAGGGAACCGCTGAGCATGAACTCGCCGCGCAGGTTATTGGTCACGCGCAAGGTCAGTTGGTCCTTGCCCAGCAACGCCGCTTCCGTGGACGGTGGCGTGCCGCACCACGCGGTGCTTTCGCCGACACCGCCGAGCTGGCCGCTGCGGTTTTCCTTGAATACGTAAAAGTAACTGGCCCACAGCGTCACCATCAACAGCAACGCTGTGAGGCCGAGGATTTTTTTGCCCGGACTCACTGATCAGACTCCCTTCTTCGGTTCCATCGTCCAGCCGAAAACCCGCTGGCGACGGCGACTCTACCAAAAGGCCACCATCGACCCAAGGGAAAATGCCTGATTCGTCAGGTTTCTAGGGGTTTCCCCGGTGTACATCGAAGATCAAAAGATCGCAGCCTGCGGCAGCTCCTACACGCGATCCACTGTGGAGCTGCCGCAGGCTGCGATCTTTTTTAACCGTCAACGCCGACGGAAAAGCGGACGCGGCTCGATCACCGAACGCCCATACAACACGCTCATGCCGGCCAACCCCTTCAGCGCATCCTCGGCAGATTTGTCCTCGCGCACCGCAAAACTGTCGAACCCGCACTGGCGCATATGGCTGAGCTGATCACGCAACACGTCGCCAATCGCACGCAACTCCCCTGCCCAGCCGAAACGACTGCGCAGCAGATACGCCTGGCTGTAAGCGCGGCCGTCGCGAAAACTCGGGAAGTCCAGCGCGATCAGCGGCAACGATCGCAACCACGGCACCAGGCTTTCAACGTCATCGTCCGGGCCCAGCCACACGGCGTGGGTCGACGGCGATTCCAGCCAATGCCCCAGCGGCAGCATCAACAAACCATCAGGCCTTGGCGTCGATGGCTCACGCACCAACGTCCACGGATCGTCTGTCACTATCCGCGCCACGCCCTGCTCCAGCCGCAACAGATTATTCATGCCGTGGCCTCCAGCGTCTTCGGATAGACCCGCTCCTTGAATGGCTCCATCCCGATTCGCGCCACGGTGTCGACAAACAACTCTTCGTGCTCGCGATAGCGCACAAACGTGCCGATGATCCGCTCGATCACCTGCGGCACTTCGGCAGCGCTGAACGACGGGCCGATGACTTTGCCCAGCGCGCTGTGCTTGCCTTGGGCGCCGCCGAGGGTGATCTGATACCACTCGCTGCCGTTCTTATCGACGCCGAGGATGCCGATATTGCCGATGTGGTGGTGACCGCAGGCGTTCATGCAGCCGGAGATGTTCAAGCTGATATCGCCCAAATCATGTAGGTAATCGAGATTATCGAAACGTGCCTGAATCGCCTGGGCGATCGGGATCGATTTGGCGTTGGCCAGTGCACAGAAATCGCCGCCGGGGCAGGCAATGATGTCGGTGAGCAGGCCGACGTTGGCGCTGCCCAGATCGTGTTTGCACGCCAGTTGCCACAACGCAAAGAGGTCGGTTTTCGCCACGTCGGGCAGGACGATGTTCTGCTCATGGGCGATACGAATCTCGCCAAAACCGAAACGCTGCGACCAGTCGGCCACCGCCAGCATCTGCACACCGGTGACATCTCCCGGCGGCGACGCCATGCCCGGTTTGGTCGACAACACCACACTGGTGTAACCCGGCACTTTGTGCGGCTGCACGTTGCGCGCGACCCAACGGGCAAACGCCGGGCTTTCCGCCAGGCGTGTGCCGAAGTCCAGATCGGTGTCGGCCAGGGTGTGATAAACCGGCGGCACGAAGGCGCTGGCGACCCGTTGATATTCGGCCTCGGTCAACTGCGCCGGGCCGTCCTTGAGGTGCCGCCATTCCTCTTCGACTTCCTTGGCAAACGCCTCGATGCCCAGCGCCTTGACCAGAATCTTGATCCGCGCCTTGTACTTGTTATCGCGCCGACCGTGACGGTTGTACACGCGCAGCACGGCTTCGACGTAGGACAACAAATGCTGCCACGGCAAGCCCTCACGGATCTGCAAACCGAGGATCGGCGTGCGCCCCAGACCACCGCCGACGATCACTCGCAGCAGCATCTGCCCGTCGCGACCGGGGTAAAGATACAGGCCGATGTCGTGCATCATGATCGCCGCGCGATCCTGCTTCGCCGAGCAAATGGCAATCTTGAATTTGCGCGGCAGAAACAGGAATTCCGGGTTGATCGTCGACCACTGCCGCAGAATCTCGGCCAGTGGACGCGGGTCGATCAACTCGTCCGCCGCGACCCCCGCGAACGCCTCGGTGGTGATGTTGCGCACACAGTTGCCGGAGGTCTGGATCGCATGCATGTTGACCTGCGCCAGACGTTCGAGGATGTCCGGCACCTCGGCGAGTTCGATCCAGTTGAACTGCATGTTCTGCCGCGTAGTGAAGTGGCCGTAACCGCGATCGTAATCACTGGCGATGCTCGCCAGCGTGCGCATCTGTTCGGCACTCAAGGTGCCGTAGGGAATCGCCACGCGCAGCATGTAGGCGTGCTTTTGCATGTACAAGCCGTTTTGCAGGCGCAGCGGCAAAAACTCCTCTTCGCTCAGTTCCCCGGCCATGAAGCGCTCGACCTGATCTCGAAACTGCGCAACGCGCTCGAACACCAGCGCCCGGTCGTAATCATCGTATTGATACATGCCGCCACCTCATCAGTTATTCCTGTGGGAGCGAGCCTGCTCGCGAATGCGGTGTGTCAGGCAACTGCATTGTTGGCTGACACACCGCATTCGCGAGCAGGCTCGCTCCCACAGTTTTCTTCAGAGCACTATGACGAAGCAGCGCAGCACGTTACAGATTCACCTGAGGCGATAAAAACCATATCAGGGCGCGGCAGAACGCCGCAGTCAGCCCTTCAATCTGATCCGCATAAATGAAAGATTCCTGAGCCTGTTTTGTTTCTGACGGGGTTTCTACAGTGCAGCTCATGCCAGACCGGGTGGCCTGGCAAGACTTTGCAACCGTGGATGAACTGACCATGAGTACAGCAACAATCGGACAGGCTTATAACTACAAGGTCGTCCGCCAATTCGTCATCGCCACAATTTTCTGGGGTGTGGTGGGCATGGCAATGGGCGTGTTTATCGCCTCGCAACTGGTCTGGCCAGAGATGAACCTGGATCTGCCGTGGACCACCTTCGGCCGCTTGCGCCCGCTGCACACCAGCCTGGTGATTTTCGGTTTCGCCGGCAGCGCGCAATTTGCCGCCAGTTATTACGCGGTGCAGCGGACCTGCCAGGTGCGGCTGTATTCGGACAAACTCGCCGCGTTCACCTTCTGGGGCTGGCAATCGGTGATTGTGATCATGCTGATCACCCTACCGCTGGGCTACACCACCACCAAGGAATACGCCGAGATCGAATTCTCCGGCGCGGTGTGGATGGCCGTGGTCTGGGTCGCCTACGCCGTGGTGTTTTTCACCACCGTGGTGCAACGCAAGACCAAACACATCTACGTCGGCAACTGGTTTTTCGGCGCGTTCATTCTGGTGATCGCCATGCTCCATGTGGTCAACCACCTGTCGATTCCGGTGGACTGGTTCAAGTCCTATCCAGTGTATTCCGGCGCCACCGACGCCATGTTGCAGTGGTGGTACGGGCACAACGCGGTGGGCTTCTTCCTGACCACCGGGTTTCTCGGGATGATGTATTACTTCGTGCCGAAACAGGTCAATCGCCCGGTGTATTCGTATCGCTTGTCGATCGTGCATTTCTGGGCGCTGATCACCCTGTACATCTGGGCCGGCCCGCACCATTTGCACTACACCGCGCTGCCGGACTGGGCGCAGTCGCTGGGCATGGCCATGTCGCTGATCCTGCTCGCGCCGAGCTGGGGCGGGATGATCAACGGCATGATGACCTTGTCCGGCGCCTGGCATAAGTTGCGCACCGACCCGATTCTGCGCTTTCTCGTGCTGTCGCTGGCGTTCTACGGCATGTCGACGTTCGAAGGGCCGATGATGGCGATCAAAACCGTCAACGCCCTCTCCCACTACACCGACTGGACCATCGGCCACGTGCACGCCGGCGCCTTGGGCTGGGTGGCAATGATCACCTTCGGCGCGACCTATCACATGGTGCCGAAAGTCTTTGGTCGCGAGCAGATGTACAGCACGCCGCTGATCAATCTGCACTTCTGGCTGGCGACCATCGGCACGGTTTTGTACATCGCCTCAATGTGGGTCAACGGCATCACCCAAGGCCTGATGTGGCGGGCGATCAACGAGGACGGCACGCTGACCTATTCGTTTGTCGAGGCGCTGCAGGCCAGTCATCCGGGATTCATCGTGCGCTTTGCCGGCGGGGTGTTCTTCCTCACGGGGATGTTGCTGATGGCTTACAACGTGTGGCGTACGGTGCGGGTCGCCGACGTCGCACTGGCCCAACGTGAAGCGCAGATCGCCTGAGGCAGGGAGCCGCTCGTGATGGAGATTTTCTTTGATGTGTTGGGCGTGGTGTTCCTGTGGCTGGCGGTGGAGTACTGCTTGCGACGGGAGACGGCGGACAGTCTGGATGAAGCGAGCATGGTGCCGTTTGCCGATGACCCGGAGGTGGCGCGGCGGGTGGAGCTGGCCACCGGTAAAACCGTGAAAGCGGTGGCGCCGGAGGTGGCGAAGCCGGGGTGGGTCAATCTCGATATGTGAGGGTGTCAGGTGGGCTGCCCTCACCCTAGCCCTCTCCCGGAGGGAGAGGGAACTGACCGAGTCGTTTGTTCGGGTTACACCGACCTGAAATATCAAGTTGAACTCAGGTTCTGAACAGCACTCGGTCTGCCCCCTTTCCCCCTCGCCCCAGAGGGAGCGGGAACTGACCGAGCTGATTATTCGGGTTACACCGACCTGAAATATCCAAGGTGAATGCAATCTCAAAACCAATGAAGATCGGCTCCCTTTCCCCTCGCCCCCTTGGGGGAGAGGGCTGGGGTGAGGGGGTAAGCTCTTGATCTTAACCGCGTTCGCGAGGAATCAGACTCTGCAACTGCTGCGCCAGAAAGTTCGCATCAAACACAAACGTATCCGGATCCTTCAAACCATTGGTCTTGCGCCACTGCCACTCACCATTCGCCAATCCCACCAGCGAAATGCTGCCATAACGCGCCGCCGTCAGCCCCATCACCGCAAGCGAGATCTGTCCCGCGCTGCCCATCACATCCGGCACAAACTCCACCGGTTTACCGGCAATCACAATGCTCAGCTTCTCTGTCTTGAAGGTCGAGGTCTCCACCGGCGTGCTCGGCCCGAATGCAACATACGCCTCACGACTCACCTCCAGCAGATTCGGCGCCTGCACCGGTTCCAGCCATTGCTGAATATCACCGAACAACGCGGTAATCCGTGTAGCCCAAGCCGCCGATTGCGTCTCGAACAGTTGCTTCTTGTGCGCTTCGCTCTCGGCGTAATGACGAAGCATCTCGCCCAGTTGTTGTACATCGTCCATAGCGGTGTTCCTCGGAAAGGACCTGCAAAGGTCGATAGTGGCAGATACCAGCCCCGGCGTACGTTTAACCTGCACCCGCCCCGACAAAGCACCATGACACTTGCGTGAAAGATCAGCGGTACAGTCACTTGCTGCTGGTATCGAAGTGTGAAGAAAAGGAAACTCCCGTCAGACCTGAACACTCGACACTGTCATTTGCCTGAGGACATTCAATGCGCACCATCGGCCTGATCGGCGGCATGAGCTGGGAATCCAGCGCCGAATACTATCGACTCATCAATCAGCAAGTCCGTGATCGTCTCGGCCCGTTGCGCTCGGCGCAATTGCTGATGCACAGCGTCGATTTCGGCCCCGTCGAACAGGCCCAGCACGCCGGGCGCTGGGACGATGCGGCGGCGATTCTGGTCGATGCTGCGCGCAGGCTGGAAGCGGGCGGCGCGGAATGCGTGGTGCTGTGTACCAACACCATGCACAAGGTCGCCGAGCAGATTCAGGCGGCGATCAACATTCCGTTTTTGCACATTGCCGAACCGGCCGCGCAGGCAGCTCTGGACATCGATGCTCGCACCGTCGGTTTGCTCGGCACCGCATTCACCATGGAACAGGATTTCCTCAAGCAACGCCTGGTCGCCAAGGGTTTGACCGTATTGGTGCCGGACGAAACAGAGCGCAAGGATGTACACCGGATCATCTACGACGAACTCTGCGTCGGCGTGATCAGCGATCAGTCTCGGCAAATCTATCAACGAGTGATCGAATCCCTCACCGCACGCGGCGCGCAGGCGATCATCCTCGGTTGCACGGAAATCGGCCTGTTGATCAAACCCGAACACAGCGCCCTGCCCCTGCTCGACACCACCGAACTGCATGCGCAGTCGGCGGTGGCGTTTGCCTTGGGCGACTGATTCAGGTCTTCGGACGACTGCGCAAACGGGCCATGCTCAGGGTGTCCACCCACTGCCCGTCGCGTACCGCGTAATCGCGAAACAGGCCTTCGTCCTCGAAACCGAATTTGCGGTAGAGGCCGATGGCTGCCTCATTGTCGGCGTAAACCGAGAGTTCGACGCGGTGCAGATTCATCCAGTTGTCGGCGACGTCCAGCGCCGCCGCCAACAGCATCGAACCCACGCCTTTGCCTTGCCACGCCACGGCGACTGCCATACCGACGCTGCCGGCGTGGCTGCGACGAATCCGCGAATAGTTTTCCAGCCCCAGATGGCCGATGACCTGACCCTGATGCAGCGCGACCAGCTTCAACACCCGTTCATTTTCCGCCAGCAGTCGTTGGCGCCAGACGTCGACGGACTGAAACGGCATCTGCAACACCTGCCGGGTGACGGCCCGCTCGTTGTAGAGCGCAGTGACAGCCTCGATGTGCGACTCGCTGAAGCGTTCGATGTGAATGGCGGCGTTGTGATCGGGCATGGCGGATCCTTCCTGGATCGATGTGTGGCTGACCACTCTAAACCGCACGCCACCCGCCTGGCGAGAGCGAAAATGGTGGGAGCGAGCCTGCTCGCGAAAGTGATCGTTCGGTCGCCGGTTTCATTGATTGGACGAAAACGGTTGCCGCCCCTACTCCATACCGTATGTCGGATTTCAGCCCGCACCTGTCAGATCTGACAGGTGCGCAATCTCGCTTTTAGCCGTTCAATCACTCCGTCACCTTCCCGACCGGAGTCGTTGCCATGGCCAACCCCAACAAACCCCTGCTACTCGCGGAACTCGGCATTCCGGGTCGCAGCAAGGACCCGGTGTCGAAGGATCCCGATGTCTGGGGCATCAACATCGCCGCCGCGCTGGGCAACTTTCCGCTGCATGGCCTGCAGTGCCAGGCCGGCCCATGGGGGAATATGGCGAGTGGCGACAGGTTGACGATCTTTTGGGGCACCGGGCTGGACGCGGGGGGCAAGACCGTCCTCAAGGACGAGGTCGACACGCAATTGCGCATGTTCGTGCCTTCCCGGCACATGGTCGATGGTCAGTTCGCGGTGTCCTATGTCGTCAAGCCGTTGGGCGGCACGGATCAACCGTCTGAAGTCATGCAGGTACTGGTCAAGCTGACGCGCCCGGGCGGGCACGATAACAACGGTGACGGCGGGCATTCCAAGCTGATCATGATCATTCCCCAAGACATTCTTGACGGTGGCATCGACGAGGAGATTGCGAAAAAAGGCGTGCCGATCAGCATTGGCAAGGCCGATGGCACACCGCCCTACCCCTACGCCGCAGCCGGCGATATTTGTCGCGTGAGTTGGGGCGGGATCTTCGTGCTCAGTGAGCCGCTGACTCAGGAACAGGCCGAAGGCAAGGCCCCGATCATCATCAGCATCACGGAAGCGATCATCAAAGAGGCCGGTGATGCGCCCGGCGTAGCCGTGGTGTTCGAGGTGTACGACAAGGTCTTCAACCGTTCCGAGGACTGGAGCCCCGAACAGCGTGTGGTAGTGGCCGTTGATGCGACCCGGCTGATCGCGCCGTTGCTCAAGGAAACGCTGAACAACGTGCTGGATGTCGACCAACTGGGCGACGCTGACGGCACCGTGCAAATTATCGCCACAGACAAAGCCAGCTTCGAAATCGGTGACATCCCGTTTATCAGGATCAAGGGCACGCCGGTCGAAGGTGCGCCGATTGATCTGGAAGTAGAAGGCGCGGCGTTGACCAGCGTGCCGAGCATTATTGAAATCAAGGCCCCCAACGCCGTGCTGCGACAGTTGGCCAAGTCGCAGATCACTTTGTCATACCGTCTGAAAAAAGCCGACGGCACCGCCGATCTGAAATCGAAAAGCCAATTCATCCGCGCCATCGGCGAAGTCCAGCGACTGGCCGCGCCGATCATGCTGGACGAGGACTCCGGGGCGCTGGACCCGACGCTGGCCCAGGTGCGTCTCGAGATCCCCTTCGACAAATCCTTTGCCGAAGGCCAGGTCCTCAAGATATTCATGCTCGGCACGACGCCTGGTCTCAAACCTTACCTGCCTGACTTGCCTCTTCGCCTCATCACCCGCAACGACATCGTCGCAGCCAAACCGTTGTCGTACAGCATCGACGGCAAACACCTGGCCCCGGTCAACGGTGGCACGGCGGAGTTCTACTACCAGCAACTGCTCGCGGACGCGGTACTCGCCACGCTGGACAAGTACGCAGCCACCCGCGCCATTCGCGAGTCGATCCACACCGACATACTGCAAGTCGGCGAACCACGCCTGGAACTACCTGAACCGGTGGTGGCCGGCGTGGTGGACGGCGTTCTGCCAGCCGACACCGCCGGCACAACCCTGACCGTGCCGTACACCGAAACGGTCAAAGGCGATGAAGTCTTCATGTTCTGGATCGGCTCGATCACCGGCGAATACCCCGATTCGATCAAGCTGAACGAATTCACCGCCGGTAAGGAAGTACCGTTCACCATCCCGGCCGAGGAGATCAAGGGCAATGAAGGCGGGACGGTGATCGCCAGGTACGAAATCAAACGTGCGGATGGGCGGACGAGTTATGCCGAGCCGTTGGAGTTCAGTGTCGGGGTGGCGCTGGAAAACCCCTTGCCATTGCCACAAATGCCGGAAGCCACAGGCAATGGTGCCAGTGTGACCCTGGCGCCACTCGACGCCCAAGCGGGCGCCCGCGTGATCGTGGCCTACACCGGCATGAACGAAACACATAACATCAAACTGAGCATGCTCGGGACACCCGGCGTCGGCTCACCGGAAATCCCCGCCAAACCGGGCGTCGCCAGCGGCAGCGTCGAGTTCCTGATTCCCGCCGAAGCCATTGCGGCCAACATCGGCAATGAAACCAAAACCTTCACACTCAGCTACGAAGTCACGGCAGGCCAGACAATTCCATCTTTGCCTTTGACCGTCAGCGTCACGCCGCTGCCTGCGACAGAGCTGGACAAGATCAGCATTGAACAAGCCGAGGGCACGGTGCTGGATCTATCGAAGGTGACGTTGGGCGCAACGATTCTCGCTGGCGTCTGGGCGTTTATAGCCGCCAATCAGCGGGTAGGACTGAACCTCAAAGGTACGAAGAGTAACGGCGATGCCTTCCATCACGTGGTATGGCCGTGGCCCTCCTCCTACGTTAATCAAAACTGGTTCAACAGCGGTCAATACACACATACGCTGGCGTACAACGCCATCAAGGATCTGGCGGATGGCAGTCGGCTGGAGTTGCATTTCAAAGCGGCGCTGACGTTGAGTCGTGAGGAGGCTGAGGCGATTGATGCGCCGGTGAAGGTTTATACGATCAGGGCCGTGGAGGATATAGTGCCCACCATTGACTCGGTCAAAGGCACTCTAAGCAACGACGACATCCTCGATGGTGACATAACTGTTGAGACTGAACTCACACTGAAAGGCATGGCAAGCAAACTCCAAACAATCCATTTATTTGATAACAATACTCTTCAGGACACCCTTACTGTCGACGCAGAAGGCATCTGGTCGACTTCATATACAGCTGGCGTGGGAAATCACAAAATTACTGCTCAAGGAGATTACGGCAGCAATCCGACTTCAACAGCGTATAACTTTGAAGTGATACCAGAAGAATATTTAACGTTCAAAAATGCACCTTACACTGCGGCTCCTGCAGGACGCATCAAGGATATCAAGCTACAACTACGCACTGTGGTTGGTGACAACCCCGTCACGGGAATAGTCACCCTAACACTACCTGATGGGTTTCTTTATGCTGATGGAGGATGTGGCGAGCGCGAGTTCAGCACTGGCTCAGATGGAGTCCTGACTATTTCGTCAATTAAAGCCCCCATAATCAGTGGAGACTTCTCGCTGACTGCCGAAAGACTAAAACTAAAAGCAGCGGCCACAACAACGGTAACAAAACTTGGCGAAGCAAGAAAAATAGTTTTGGAAAAAGAACCATGGGGTTTGGCCCTGAGCGACGACGGCACGCGACTTTACATAACCACTGGCAATAGCGGTTCACTGTTTGTGATTGACACATCAAACTACGAAACCATTAAAAAACATGCAAACCTGACAGGCAATCGCGGAATAGCGTTAGATAAAAACGAACGATATTCATATATCGGCAATTTCGCCCACAACTCTGTCACTCAACTAGAATTACACTCAGGCGCACATACAAAAGTAATTTCCGCCCAAAAACTGATTACCGACGTTATCTTGAGCGCGGACGACAGCAAACTTTATACCTGCAACAGATCAAGCAACAGCATAAGTATAATAACCTTGCATGACTTAAAGTCCGTTCACGTCACGGTAGGTTTCGCCCCAAGAAAACTGGCTATGAGTCCGGATCAAGCTTATGTCTATGCAAGCAATACGGAAAGTAACTTTATATCTGCAATAAATACCGATTCCGGCTTGGCAACCTCTATTGCTATAGCGGCAACCAGTCATGACATAGCATTCAGTCCTGACGGCGATTTTGCTTATGCCGTCACTACGTCTGGCGTCGCGGTAATTGACACTAAACAACAAAAACAAATCAACTTCATTGAAGATGTTGGCGGCTGGGGTATATCGGTCAGCCCAGATGGAAAGTCTTTAAGTGTTTGTAACCAAGCTAATAACTCTGTGAGGACCATCAGCCTTCCATCCGGTGTGTTGGGGCCTGCCAAAACGGTCGGAACTGATCCTCGCCAACTCATTCATAGCAAAGACGGTAGTCGACTCTACGTCTGCAATTACGGTGAAAACACGATAAGTGTCATAGAGATTTAAGGTTTGACCAGTTTGCATTCTGTGGAGAGTCTGATATCTGGACACGTAATTTGGGGACGGATTTATTTAACCAGTGATTTAAACAGCGGGGCTTGATCGGGATTTTTCTGCTGAACGGGATGGCCCTTTCGCGAGCAAGCTCGCTCCCACAGGGAAACGCATTCCAAATGTGAGAGTAAGCTTGCTCGCGAAAGGGTCGTCAGGTTTGGCGCAATTCTTTGATTTAAACGAAGGCGTTTAAAAGACACTTGCAGATACGGTCTCCAGGTTACAAACCCTTGCGCCGTTACCTACAGCCAAGCCAGAATCCGCCGGCTTGTGCGCCTTGGGGTCGGGTTCTATTGTGGTGCGGTCGCTGACGAATCAGCGATCGGGTTTCGCAGCCCGGACCAATCAAGGCGCACAGCGCTCCCAATCGTTGCTATCAAGATTTATGCAACGGTGCTTCATGGCGGCTGTGCGCGGGATACCTTCGGGTATGCCGGGTACCTTGATTCCCGGTCTGCGAACCTGCGTACAGCTGCCACCTCTCTTCGTTTCGCAGCGAAATGTGGCGGCTCCAACAATCAAGGAGCTTCACCATGATCAAACCAACACCCAACCCTCCCGAAACCGACCCCACCTCCCCCTACGAATCCCTCGATTCGAAAAAACTCCACGAAGCCGCCGACCGCGCCCTCGATCACTACCTCTGCCACCCGGCTCCACGCCGCCACCGCGCAAGACCCGCCGGATGTACGCCGTCACCGCCGACTTCAAAAACGAAGAACTGCTGGCCGATGCCAGCGAAACGCTCGCTTGCGCCAGAACCATCGCCCATGACTTCGCCCACCTCATACCCGCGTCACAGCGCAGGACGCTACTGGGGATCGCGCAACTGATCATGCTGGGCGAACCGGCGGTGAATCGGGTGATGGATAATCTGGAGTTGCCGCAGTAGCGCCTCCTCCCGATGATCGTTCCCACAGCTGCGTTTGCACCGCAGAATGTGTGGGAACGGGCTTGCCCCCGCAGGCTGAATGACAGGCGCAGCAATCTTCAGACAAACGAAACCCGCCGTTCCGACTCATCGGGGCGGCGGTTTTGTTTTTGTGTCGAGTTTGTCGATGCGTCGGCTGTCAGGCTGGCATCGCTGGCAAACCAGCTTCCACAGGGTTCGCGGTGTGCCCACATCTCATCAGTGATGATAGTCATCGCCAGCAGGCTGGTTTCCACGGGAATCTCGCTCAGGGCTGGAACCATTCGTGGCGTTCGTTGAAGGTGTGGTGGATCAGGTCAGTCAGGGTCTGCACTTCAGCCACATTCTGTGAGTCAGCATTGACGGCCAGCCACGCCTGCAATTGCATGGGTTCGGCGAATAATCCGGGTAGCGCAATCAGACCACGATCAAACCGGCTCATATACGCCGGCAGCAAACCTATGCACGCGCTGCAGCGAATCATCTCCAGCATCAATTCATAAGACTGCATTTGCACCACGCCGGCCAGACGCTGTTCAACCAGTTCATTCCACGGACGAAAGCTGTCGATCTGCCGATCGTGCTGCCATTGCACGAGCATGAAATCGGCGAGGTCGTCGGGGGTGTCCGGGCGGGCGGTGACGCGGGAGTAGCGTTTGGCGATGTGTGGCAGGTAGTCGAGGCGCGCCAGCGCTTGCGGTTCGCTGGTGGCGAAGGTCGGGCCGGGGTGCGGGGTTTCGCCATGGGCCAGCCACAGCACGATGTCGGCGCTGACGGCGCGCAGGGACAGTTCGCTGTCCAGCGCGATGATTTCCAGACGTACGCTGGCGTTGCGGCGCAGCAGTGCGATGAGGTCGCGGCCGAGGATGTCGTGCAGGATCGATTCGGCGACAGCCAGGCGAATCAATGGTTGTTCGATCACCGGGTGTTTGCGTTCGTTGGCCAGCGTCACCAGTTTGGCCTGCAATTGCTGGCCTTCGCGGGTCAGGCTCAGGGCACTGCCTTGAAAGCTGAACAGCGTGTGTTGCAGTAAATGCTCAAGCTGCGCGAGTTGTTTGCGCAGCAAGGTCGAGCGCACGTTGAGGCTGCGTGCGGCTTGCATGAAACAGCCGCAGCGGGCGCTGACCAGGAAGTATTGGACGACGTCGGCGTCGATGGTCGCGGCGTGTGCGAGCCACGGTTCGCTGTTGTCGTGTGGCCAGTGGTAATCGGGGTTGCCCTGTCGTCCTGCGGGTTCGGTGAATGACATCGATGACTCCCTGTCGATCTTTGTATTTGTCTTACGCAGCTCCCTGTAGGAGTGAGCCTGCTCGCGATAGCGTCCGGTCAGTTGACATTGACTAACCTGACCCACCGCTATCGCGAGCAGGCTCACTCCTACAGGGGGGTTGTGGTGTAGGTGAAATCAGTGTTTTTCCTCGAGGACTTTGTTGAGTTCAGCGCCGTCGATGCTCAGTGTTGCGGTGTTGAGCATGCCGTCCAGATAGGCTTGGGCGATTTGCTCCTGGCGTTGCGCACGCAAGGCCTGGGTCATTTGATCGCGCAGTTCATCGAGGGTTGCGGTACGGGCGGGTTGTTGCTCGGTGAGCTTGATCACATGGAACCCGGCGGCACTTTGGACGGGATCAGAGACTGCGCCAACCTTGAGCCGCGCCACGGCGCTTCGCACTTCCGGCACCAATTGCTGCAACGGTTGCAGACCGCTATCGCCGCCGCGTTCAGCGGTGACGCGATCCTGCGAATATTGAGTCGCCAGCGCGGCAAATTCCGCAGGCGTCGCCTGGGCTTTTTTGCTCAGGTCAAGCGCCTGCTTGCGCACCGATTCAAGATTCTGCGGATCATTGACGCCGAGGAAAATCTGACTGACCCGATACAACGCCGGGGTCTGCCAGCTTGCCTTGCCCGCGTCATAAGCCTGCTGCAATTCCGCTGCACTCGGATAATCCGCCGGCACCTGGCTGACCGAACGCAAGTAATCACGGAACACAATCTGCTCAGTCGCCGCACGGGTCTGCCGTGCCACGTCCGGGCGCTGCGCCCAACCTTGGGCATCGGCCTGCTCCAGCACCGCTTTCTCGGCCAGACGTGTGCGAATCCAGCGTTCCAGTGCCTCACGATTGCCGCGCAGTTGCTCGCGGGTCTCCGCTGGCACCGTCGCCAGCAACGTCTGAAGTTCCGCAGGGGTTACTTGCTGATTGCCCAAGCGCGCCACCGCCGGCCCCGTTGCAACCGTCGCCAGCGGTGACGATTGCTGGGCGGCGACCGGGTCACTGCCCGGCCGCACCACCAGCGCCACGGCCACCACCAACAGCGCCACCGCAGCGGCGCTGATCACCATGGCAGGCTTTTTCACAGCGCGACTTCCTCTTGCTCGGCAACGGCGACTTTGGCGGTCTGCGCGCCGCCGTTCTGGGTGAAGTCACGCAGATAAACGATGAACTCCTGCAACAGGCGATCCCACAATTCGAGGTTGCCGCGCAGGTGATCGTTGCTCACGCCCGCCGCCACCACCACATCCATTTCCATCACCAGAAACTCGCCCTGCAACGACAACCGGGCAAAACGACGGCTGGCGTTCCACTGCTCGGCCACACCCTGTGGCAACTCACCCTGCACCCGCAGCGCACAGCTGAAAGTGAAATCGACGTAGCTGCCCTGCTCCACCGCCGGATTACCAAAGCGCACGGCGTAGCCGATGCCCTGGCTGGCGCTGAGCAACTGAACAATACCGTTCTGCTCGGTTTCGTTGACGCGATAACCCGCAGCTTGCAGGACTTCGGTCAGGGATTTTGGTGATACGTGGCTGATCAATTGAGTCATTGTTTCTTCCTTGTTCATCAGTGTGCGAGCGCGGCTTGCGGCGCGTCGAATTGAGTCTTGTAGAGCTCGTCACCGAACCCCTGAGCCAGTTCATCGAACTTGACCCGGGCGCTGCCCGCGAAGGGCTGGCGGATCTTCATCACCTCGGCCACATCGATGTTTTCGTAGGCAGTGAGGATCTGCTTGGCGACGCCGTACATCTGCTGATTCTTGACTGAACATTGCTGCACTTGTGTGTCACGTTCAGCCAATTGCGCTTGAAGCTTAGACCGTTCTGCCTCTTTGGCACGGGCCATGACCAGCAACTCGTCATAGGCCTTTTTGAACTTGCCGGTCTGCTCGGCGCTGGCCGCCACTTGTGCCTGCGCCTGGCTGTGCAGGCTCTGTTGCTGCCCGGCGAGCTGCTCGGCAACGCCTTTGACCTTGGCCAGTTCGGCAGTCAATTGCTTGATTTGCGCCTGCGCAGCCTTGGCTTCGTTTTGCGCCGCCAATTGCGCGGCGCTGGCCTGGGCCTGCTGACTTTGCAGGGCCTGCAACTGTTGCGTGGTGCTGCGCAATTGCGTGCGCAGGCGTTCTTCCATGCCTTCGGCGTTCGCACCGGTAGCGCACAACAAGCCGAGGCTCAGCCACAACAAACGCGTTTTCATAACCCTCTCCCGGCGCCTTAGAAGCGCGTGTTGATCTCAAGCTGCAAGACGTCGATGTCGAACGGCGCGCCGTACACCGCTTCGGTGCTCATCCAGCGACCGGTGGCATAAACGTTCTTCGCCAGACCGTAGTTGCCGCCGATGAAATAACCCTTGGCGTTGGTGCCGCCGAGGTGGAACGAGGAGTCGTTGAAGCCGTCCGGCAAGGCATCGGGCTGGATGTACTTGTAGCCAGCGAACATGTTCCAGTCGCCCTGCTTTTTCAGGTCCAGCGCGCTGCCGAGGGTGAACTGCACCATCCACGCATTGGCGCCGCTTTCGATGTCGCCGTTGCTGTCGAGGTTGTTGACGATCTGCCCGGCCGAGCGCTTGCGCATGTCGCCTTCGTCGTAGGCGAGGTTGTGGATGTAGTTGCCTTGGCTGCGCAGCTTGAAGTCTTCTGGCAGGTCGGCGTCCCACACCACGTTCAGATCCAGCAGGTTGAATTCCGAAGCGAGGCCAACAAACTGCGGTTGCGGCGTGGTGGTCGGGTTGAGCGGGTTCGGCGTGATGTCGCGCAGCAGGAACACGCTGTTGCCCTTCTGCATGAATGCCGCACGGCTGCCGTCGCTGTCGCAACCCGGTGCGCCGGCCCACGGTTCGCAAGGGCTGGAACGCTGGCCTTGAATGTCGTCGAAACGGTAGTAAGCCAGCGCGCCTTTCAAGCGGTTGTTGCTGTTGATCGCCCATTTGGCGCCAATCTGCGCGCCGTACAACCACTTGTTGTCGCTCTCTTCCTTGTCGAAGCCGTTGCTGCTGGCGGTGTCGTTGGTGTAGTCCACCGGGAACGCGCCGACGGTGCCGAACACGCCCCAATCGCGATTGAGTTTGTGGTCGAAAATCGCCGCCACGCCGTCGAAATTCAAGTCGTTGGAATAGAGCATGTCGGTGGACATGAACGGGTTGGCGAAGCGCCCACCGGTCAGGGTCAATTCATCCGTAGGCTTCCAGTTGAGGTAGCCCTGATCGAGCCAGATATCCTTCTTGGCGAAGCCGCCGCCGAGGTTTTGCGTGGTCGACACCGGGTTGTTGTCCGAGCCGGTGCCGATACGAATACCGGCAGTCCATTGCGGCGAGATCTCGGCTTTCATGCCCAGCCGTGCGCGGATGCGGAACTGGTTGGTGCGGTCTTCGCGGGTGTTGAGCAACGGCGGCAGATTGGTGCTGCTGTTGGGGTTTACGTCGTACGGGCCGTTGTTGTTAAGCTTGGCGAAGTCGACGATCTCGTTGCTGTTGCTGTCCGAGTAGTAGCGCGATTCATTGCGCAAGCGAATGTCGCCGTCGAAACTGATGCGCGCCGCCCATTCCGGGAAGCTGTTGGGCGCGGCCCAGTTTTCCTGTTTGGCAGTGGCCATGACTTCGGCTTTGACCTGGTCGCGGATCTGGTCGCGCACCGCTGCCGGCACGTATTGCACACGGACATCGCCCGGCGCCGCCACTGGCCCGGCCGCCACGGCGGTGGATGCCGCAGCTTGTTTGGCCTGCGCCGCTTCGTTCTGCGCCTGGGCGATCAGTGCGTCAGCCTTGTCCTGCTTCAGAATGCCCTGCTCGACCAGCAAGCGGATCAGATTGATCGTGGCGTTCTCCGAGGGCGCAGGCGCTGCCACGGCCTGACCGACCAGGGTCGCAATGACCATGCCGACCGCCAGGGACAATCGATTCACGTTGGAAATCATCTGCACACAACTCCTTTTGGCAAAGCGTAAATAAGTGAATTAACCCGGACGCCGCCCTTGCAGGGACAGGCGCACAGGCAACGTGATGGAGGCCGGTGGCCGTTCGCTCAGCGCCGGGGCACCGCGCAGCGCCGCCAGCACCTGGGTATCTATTTCGGGGTTGCCGCTGGACTTGATCAGCTCGACCCGGGTGATCTCGCCAACGCTGCTCAGCCAGACATCGGCCTGCAGCGAAAACGCAAGGTTGCGCAGTTCGGGGTTTTCACGCAGCAAGCGCTGGAAGGTGAACGCCAGAAACTGGCTGTACGTCCCCGTGCCCAAACGTCCGCCGCCAGCTCCGGCCATGCCGCCACCCTTGCCCGCGCCGATGTTGAAGGCGTCGCTGCCGCTTTGAGCATCGCCGTCCATTTGCATCGGGTTGGCCAGATCGTCCGCCGGTGATGGCGGCGCTTCTTCCTCGGGCTTGACCTCTTCCGGCTCCGGCGTTGGCTCCGGCTCGACGACTTTCTCTTCCACCGGGGTTTCCGGCTCCGGTGGTTTTTCCGGCGGCGGAGGTGGCGGTGGCGGCAACGGAATGATCGTCGGCACCTTCGGCGCTTCGCGGCGGATGCCGCTCATGTCATTGGCCCACTGCCACAAAAACCACGCAGCGAGCGCGCCGATCAGCAATCCGGCGCCCCACTTCGCATAACGCAGCGCTGGCTTTTTCACCGGCAGCGGCTCGATCGGGAGTTGTGCGGTCATGACTCAGCCCTGACTCGGTTTGCCGGTCACAAGACCGACCTGGGACAGTTCGAGCCGGCGCAACAGATCCAGCACTTCGATGACTTTCTGGTATTGCACCGTGGCGTCGCCGCGCACGATCACCGGGAAATCCGGGCTCTGCGCCTTCTCGATGCGCAGGCGCTCTTCCAGTTCGGCCAGCGTCACCGGGTAGGCGTCTAGGAACACCTGCCCGCCGTCATTCACCGAAATCGCCTTGGTCTTGGCTTCGGACAGCGACACGGAGGCGCTGGCCTTGGGCAGGTTGATCTGGATCCCCGAGACCTGCGCGGTGGCGGTGAGGATGAACATCACCAGCACCACCATCAGCACGTCGACCAGCGGGGTGATGTTGATGCTGTCCACTGCTGCATCTTCATCATCGTCGTGGGAGGCATTTACGGACGCCATGTCAGTGCTCCTCAGGCCGGTAGAGAGTGGTTGGCGTGATGGCCGCGATGCGACGACTCACTGAACTGACTCTCGCCGTGCATCTCCGCCAGACGGGTGATGAACTCATCGACGAACACGCGCATGTCAGCGCTGACTTCCTTGTTGCGGGTAATCAGGCGGTTGTAGCCAAACAGCGCCGGGATCGCGACGAACAGGCCCATTGCCGTGGCCAACAACGCGGCGGCCATACCGGGAGCGATGGCGTTGATGTTGACGTCGCCGGCCATCGCCGTGCCGAGGAACACCACCATGATCCCCAGCACCGTACCGAGCAGGCCGATGTATGGGCCGCCGGCGATGGCGTTGGACAGGGTCGAGAGTTTCGAACTCAGTTGCTGGTTTTCCCGGGTACGTACGCCGTCCATCGAGCAGCGGATCGCTTCGATGGTCGCCGCTGAAACCGAGGAGGTATCGGCGCCCTGCTCGCGACGGGTACGGATTTCTTTGACCGCCACCAGGTACAGGCGCCACAGCGACGAATGCTGCAATCGCTGGGCGAGTTGCGCATCGTCGGCGAACATTTCCAGACGCGTGCCGACCTTGGCGAACTGCACGCGGAAGTCTTCGTTGGCGGCAGACACGCGACTGAGGCTGCGGTTCTTGCGCAGCATGATGATCCACGACTGGAACATCATCAGCACCAGCACGGCGATGATCACCCAGGCGTCGATTGGCACCGCGTTGAGCAGGAAGCCGAGGCTGCCGAAACCGAACCCGGATTGCTCTTCATCGACGCCGTAAGCGACCAGTTTCGACTCGGCGCCTTGCGAGGTGGCGTCGGCCAGCAACAGCGCTGCCGGGCGTGAAACCTTCGACAGGCGCAATTCATCGATAGCGCCCACAAACGGCTGGAACGGACCTTCGTGCACGTCAGCACCGATGGCCATGACCGAGTTGAAGGCCGGCATCGCCTGGGCGAGCGTGGCCGCTTCGCGACCGTTGATGAACAGGGTCACTTTCGCGCCTTCAGCGGTCAGCGCGACGTGCTGCCATTGGCCGGGATTGAGCGCTTGCGTGGCGACAGCGCGTTGGCCATCGATTTCCACGAACGGCACGCCTTGGTTGGCGCCGATCAGCAAACTGTTGGCGCCTTCGCGGCGAGCGAGAATCAGTTGCTCGCCATTAGCCTGATCCAGACGCAACCAGGCACTGAAGGTGAACGCACTGCCCGCATTGTGTTGCAACGAAGGACTGGCCGGCAGCAACAACGGCTGGCTGCTGAACTGCAACGCGCGCCCTACTACACCGTCAATCACCGCACCGGTCGCGCTTTGCGCGGTATTGCCGTAGGCCGTGGTGTCTTTGGCCGGGGTGCCGGTGGCGCCGTCGAAGTGATACAGCGCGGTGTAATTCGGATCAAAGGTCAGTTGGCCGTTGCCGGTCGCCGGCGCCTTCTGATTGCCGTAGTACATCCAGATGTCCTGGCGCTGACCGCCCTCGACATTTGGCACATCGACCCAGATCAGCGCCATGCCCATCAGCGCGTCGAAGCTTTCGATCTGGTGGTTGAGCACAGTCTTGTCATCGGCAGCGACGAAGCGCAGATCGGCGCCGTCCTCTTTCACCCCGTCGAAGGTGAAATTGCCAGTGTGCAGGCGCACCAGCAGCGCGGTGCGGCCAAGGGCCTGATTGATCGCCGCGCCTTGTGGCGTGGTGTCGACGGCGATCTGTTTGCGGTAGTGCCAGTCGTCCTGCCACCAGGCCTGAGCCGTGGCCGGGAGCACGAAGCCCAGGCAGATCAACAACGAAAGGAAGAGGCGCTGCATGAACGTGCTCCTTGTCAGAAAGTGGCTTGAAGGTTGAAGTGCAGGCGCGATTCCTGTTTCGAGGTGTTCGGCCCTTCGAGTAGCGGGTAGCCCCAGTCGAGGCTGCCGGACAGCCATTTGCTCAGGCTGGCGCGGGTGCCGAGGCCGACACTGGCCAGGGCGTAATTGGCGTCCTGATCCGGCAGTTCGTCGCGCAGGTAAAGTTGTGCGCCTTCGGCAAAGGCGTAGAAACGCCAGTCCTGTATCCACGTGCCGGCGTACTTGGCCAGCGACGGCGTGCGCACTTCCTGACTGAGCAGCAAGCCGTCATCGCCGGTGCGTTCGGCGGCCAGATAGCCGCGCACCGAGGTGGCGCCGCCGGCGGAGAATTGTTCGTTGGAAACCAATGGCCCGGACGCCAACTGGAATGCTGCTTTGCTTGCGCTTTGCCAGTCGCTGTCGAAGGTCCAGGTGTAATTCGTATCGCCCTTGAGCACGGCGAAACTCGGTTTGGCGCGGTAGCGTTTGTAGTCGAAATCTTCGTCGGAACTGCCGTAGCCGAAAATGCTGCGAGTGGCGGCGACCAGGCTCAGGCCGAGGCCGAGCTGGCTCTTCTCGGTGTAGCGATAGCCGTTGTAGGCGAAGGTGAACGGCGCATATTGCAACGGGACTTTGTCGCTCTCACCGGACAGGGTCAGGCGTTCGTCGAAGTCCTTGAAGTCGATGCCGGCCGACAGCGAGTTCGACCAGTTGCCGCTCGATGGCAGCGTGTAAATCGCCGACACACCATAGGAATGGCCCTTGCCGAGTACGTTGCTGCCACCGATGGTGGCGACGTTGCTGTCGGACTGGTAACCGGAGAACTGCACGCTCCAGCGATCGGTCAGCGGCGCGGTGTAGGAGCCGGACCAGACCTTGGCGTTGTCGGTTTCCTGCGGCGCAGTGAAGAACGTCAGGTTGACGCTATGGCCGAGTTGCCAGAGGTTGTTGTAGCCGAGGCTAGTGACCGTGCGCAGCTTCTCGGTGTCGGCGCTGTAATCGTTGTTGAGGCCAACACTGGCGGTCCACGGGTTCTGGTCTTCTACCTGCAAATCGACGTCCATGGTGCCGGGGCGCTGACCCTCGCGCACCAGCGGCATCACTTGCCGGCCCGGGGTTTTGTTCAACTGGGCCAGTTCGCCCTGAACCTTGGCGAAGTCCGGTACCTCGCCTTCTTTCAGCGCCGGGACGTCGTCGCGAATATCCAGCGGCGAATAGTGTTTGGCGCCGACCACGCGCACCCGGCCGACCTTGGTTTCGCTGACTTGCAAGTAGACGATGCCGTCGGCCACCGCTTGCTCCGGCAGCTCGACGAACACCGATTGATAGCCACGCTCCTGATAGGCCTTCTGCAAGGCGTCCCGCGCGCCTTCGATATCGCTGAGGGCTTTTTGCGGGCCGAGAAACGGGTACACCGCTTCTTCAATGGCCCGCGCATCGAGCACGGTGTTGCCGCGCACGAAGTATTCGTTGACGTCGACCAGACGCTGGGCCGCCGCGTTGTTGGCGGCCTCTTCGGCCAATGCCGGCTGCGCGCCCGCCGTCACCAGCAGCCAGCCCCACAGCGCCAGCCGTGACTTGAAAATCGGTTCCACACTACCCCCTGAATTCGCGATGACCTGTTGGCGTTTCGAACGCCGCGTGTATGGCGTCAATTGCTGGCTGTCGAGGCACAGGCGTGCTTGCCCAGCCACGTGTGCAAAAGCGCGAAGTTCAACGAGAACTCGGGCATTTGCAGCAACGCGCCGCAGAACACTTCGCCAATGATTTTTTGAATGAGCAGCACCGCCCGTGGCTCGTTGAGCAGCGTGGCGATGTCGCGACTGAGGGCGTTGAAGCTCCAGACTTTCTGGTTCAGGCCAAGACCGACGAACCAGCGGAACAGCAGGTTGTAGTTGAGCTGTTCATACAGTTGCTGTTCGCTGGGCACCGAATAGAGCAGTTGCAGGAGCAGGATGTGCATCACCGTTTGCGCGGGGATCAGCATGCCGGGTTCGGCATTGAGGTCGTGCAGGAGCTCGCGGTGGGCATCGAGCAAGTCGTCGATCTGCGGGCGCAGCAACACCAGCGAATGGCCCGGCGGGATGTAGCTGGAAACCTCTTTCAAGGCGCCCTGCCAGTCATCCTGCGAGACAATCCAGACCCACGGCGCGCCGTAGCGATACACCGAAACCGGCTTCTTGCGCGCGGCTTCGACGATCTTCGACAGGCGTTGATCGAGTTCCTGCATGCCCACTTTCGAGTAGCGTTCCATAGTCCCCATTGCCTCACTCCCGGCGTCCCGCCTCGGCTTGTGAAAAGCGCCCTGTTGGGCCCCTCAAGCGCGTTACATAGGCATGACCGGACTGGCGATGTGCTACCGAACTTTTGTCATAAAAGCTTCATTACAGAATTGATCGGGATTTAACAGACAACACAAAACCCTGTAGGAGCGAGCCTGCTCGCGAAAGCGGTGTGCCAGTCAATTAGAAGGTGACTGACGGGACGCTTTCGCGAGCAGGCTCGCTCCCACAAGGGGATTGTTTGTGGTTGGAAGTCAGGTGTAGACGGGCCAGGTGTCGACGATCTTGCCGTTGCGCACGGCGAGCAGATCGCCGAATTGCAGGAGCACGGCTTCGGTCTGGGTCGGGCGCAGGAAGACTTGATCTTCGATGGTCAGGCCGACGGCGCTGGAGCCATTGACCATTTCCTGATTGGAGCTGCGGCCATACACGCCGTTGCTTTGCAGACCAGCGGGCGATTCGAACTCGGCCATCCAGTTGCCGCCATAGATGAAGAAAGCCTGACGCTGATTCGCGTCCCACCACGAGAACAGTTTTGACTTGTCATCCAGCGCCGGGATGTTCACAGCCCCCGTGCTTTTTAGAACTGGCGTGGCGATGTAGGTCGCGGGCACATGCGCGGTGAGCGATGGCAAATCATAGTGCGTCGGTTTGAGCATCGCCGTGCCCACAGAAACCTCGGTACTCAGTTTCTCGTTTTCGTGAATGCGATAACTCGGGCTGCCCGCGGTGTTCAGGCACAAACCGTCATGCCACAACACGGGAAATTGCTGCCGGGTGAAATCGACGCAGCGCTGATAAATCACCATGACCTTGGCGAACAGCTCCTCGGGCGAGCCGAGAACTCCCGGCACGCCCATGCCCACGAATGGGTCGTAACCCATGAACCCGGCGAATTCCAGATGCTGCGGGTTGGCGCTGATCAGCGTGAGCATTTGCCCAAGGACATTCACATCACTGACGCCGCCACGATGCAGGCCGACATCCAGTTCGATGTTGATGCGCATCCGTGTGCCCAAGCCCTGCGCCAACGCAAGGTATTGCTGCAAACGTTCAGGACTGTCGAGCAGCCATTGCAGTTGCTTCGCGGGATCGAACGGGCCTTTGTGGGATTGATAAAACAGCTCTGCCGAACGCACCGGCAATGGCTTGCCGAGCAGAATGTCGGACTGCGGAAAAACCTGTGCATCGTGATTGAGAAACGGCTGATGAAACGACATCAGCTTCTGCGTTCCGGCACGTTGTGCGATGTAGCTCAACAGCCCCGGTGACGGCAGCGACTTCTCCACCAGACGCAATTGTTTGCCGCCGCGCTTGACCGATTGCATCACCACATCAATGTTGTGATCGAGACGATCGAGATCGATGAGCAGCACCGGACGCATTGGCCCGTTGTCCTTCAATTCTTTGTTCAGCGCGCGGAAATAGTCGCTGTACGGCGCGCCGTGATCCCCTGGGCGCAACCACGCGCCAACACCGACCAAGAGAGCGCCGACACCCAACGTACCGAGAAGAAAGTTACGTCGATTGACCGCCATCAACTCACCCCCAGAATCGACGCCAGATGCGCATTGAGAAAGCGTCCGCTCGGATCCAGCGCCTGGCGCACGTCGACAAACTCGCGCCAGCGCGGATACAGCGGTTGCAGGTTCTTTGCGTTGAGCGTGTGCAATTTGCCCCAGTGCGGCCGGCCGTTGTACTTCCAGAAGATCGGTTCGACCGCCGCAAAGAAGTTGTGATGATCCATCTGATAATGCTGGTGCACCGAGATCGAACAGCTGTCGCGGCCCTCGAACATGCTCAACGCAATGTTATCCGCCTTGACGTAGCGGTACTCGATGGGAAACCAGGTGCGCAGATCCTTATCCTGGATCAGCTTGAGGATTTCGCGCAGGCAGGCCGGGCCGTGTTCGGCGGGTACCGAATATTCCATTTCGTTGAAACGCACGGTGCGCACGTTGGCGTAGATGTCGAACGAGTCGCCGACGCGGTCATCGAAACTGGCCAGATGGCGCAGGCTGTTGAGCAGCGTGCGGCGCAGGTCGGGAAAGTCGCTGCCGTACTTGTCGATCTTTTCGATCAGGGTGACGAACTCGTTGCCGCCCTCTTCTTCCGGACTGATCGGCGGCGTGGCCGGGTCGTCGGTTTCGTTGAGGGCGATGGACAAGGCGTAATCGGAATGGGTGACGACGAGCATTTCCCAGTGTTGGTTTTCACGGGTGTTGTTGTCGAGGTCTTCGAGCAGTTCTTCGGTTTTGGCGATCCATTGGCGCTCGCGCAGGCGATAGGCCGGACGGTTTTGCAGACGGATTTTTGTTGCCACACCGAGGGCACCGAGGGACACGCGCGCGGCATTGAAGACTTCAGAATGACGCTGACTGTCGCAGTCGAGCACCTCGCCATTGGCGGTCACCAGTTGCATGCCGCAGACGTGCGCCGAGTAGGACTGGAAGTTTTTGCCGGTGCCGTGGGTCGACGTGGCAATCGCGCCGGCCAGGGTCTGATAATCGATGTCGGCCATGTTTTGCAGGGCCTGGCCGATGTCTTTCAACGGCTGGCCCATGCGTGACATCGGCGTACCGGCGGCAAATTCGGCTTGTAAGGTTTTCGCGTCATGATCGAGCAGGCCGGTGAAGTAACTCAGCGACAAGAGTGTGCCGTCGGTGGGCACCAAAGCGCTGAACGAGTGCGCCGAGCCGACCGGGCGGATCTTGCCTTGCGCCTGCTGGATAGCGGCCACCAGTTCATCAAGATTCTTCGGCGCCAGTCGCGCCGCCGGCAGGCAACTCTGCCCGCCCGACCAGTTGCGCCACGGAATCAAACGCGGCGCACGCATCAATTGGCCCAATGCCGGGTGGCTCGCCAACGCACTGAACGCACCGACGATGCTTGCCCGTTGCAACAACTGACGCCGTGTCAGATCCATCGTCATGCCGGGCACCTTATTGAGGGAGGGGCTGGTCGGCCATGAAGCCGATCAGTTGCAGGAATTGCTCTTCGCTGCACTCGACACACTGGCCCATCGGCGGCATGCCGTTGTAGCCGTTGATGGCGTGGTCGAGCAGCGTGTCGGCGCCCTGCCGGATGCGCGGTTCCCAGGCTTTGCGGTCGCCGGTCAGTGGTGCGTTGGCCGCCGGGTTGGCGTGGCAGAGCTGGCAGCTGTTGGTGTAGATCTGCGCCAGTGCCGGGTCTTTGGGCATGGCGTTGTTGTGGATGGTGGCCGGGGGTTTGGGGTCTTCGCCGCAGCCGGGCAGCGCCACGGCCAACGCCAGCAGTAGAGTGAGTCGGATTGCCCGCATAACGGCCTCGCTTATTGTTGTGCTCACACCTTAAGGCAGCGGCTGCTACGGGTTGAGGGCATTGCGGGACAGCGAGGGGGGCAAACGGGGCCAGCCCTCTCCCCCGATGATCGTTCCCACGCTCTGCGTGGGAATGCCTCAAGGGACGCTCCGCGTTCCAATGGGACGCAGAGCGTCCCGGGCTGCATTCCCACGCGGAGCGTGGGAACGATCAGGCCAGCGGTTTCGTGCTCTCCTTAAAGCTCTGTTTTGCGCCTCTGCGTGACATTCGGGTGACATTTGCGGGTTTAAATTCCGGCGCATTCAGGCGTATAACCTGTGAAGGCTTTTTGATCTGCATACGGACATCAACACGGGGTAGCGACATGACCACAACAAACATCCTTGGCAACCTGTTCCCTTCTGTCAGCGACATCCCGGAAAAATACCGCCTCGACGCTCAGGTCGAGCAACGCGAATATCTGGTCGACGGCCAGTTGCGCCGTTGGGACGGCCCGCTTGCCACCGTGCGCAGCCCGGTCTATCTGAAAGGTGACAACGGCGACGAACAAGTGATTCTCGGCAGCACGCCGCTGCTCGATGCCGACACCGCCCTCACCGCCCTCGACGCCGCCGTACGTGCCTACGACCGTGGCCAGGGCCTGTGGCCGACCATGCGCGTGGCCGAACGCATCCAGCACGTCGAAGCCTTCCTTGGCCGCATGCGCCAACAGCGCGATGCCGTGGTGAAGCTGTTGATGTGGGAGATCGGCAAGAACCTCAAGGACTCGGAAAAAGAGTTCGACCGCACCTGTGACTACATCGTCGACACCATCAATGCACTCAAGGAACTCGACCGCCGCTCCAGCCGTTTCGAGCTGGAACAGGACACCCTCGGGCAGATCCGCCGCGTGCCGCTCGGCGTCGCCCTGTGCATGGGCCCTTACAACTATCCGCTGAACGAAACCTTCACCACGCTGATCCCGGCATTGATCATGGGCAACACCGTGGTGTTCAAACCGGCCAAGCTCGGCGTGCTGCTGATCCGTCCTCTGCTGGAAGCGTTCCGCGACAGCTTTCCGACCGGTGTTATCAACGTGATCTACGGCAGCGGCCGGGAAACCGTCAGCGCCTTGATGGCCAGCGGCAAGATCGACATCTTCGCCTTTATCGGCACCAACAAGGCCGCCAGCGACCTGAAGAAACTCCACCCGAAACCTCACCGCTTGCGCGCTGCGCTGGGGCTGGATGCGAAGAACCCCGGCATCGTCTTGCCGGAAGTCGATCTGGACAACGCCGTCAGCGAAGCGGTCACCGGTTCACTGTCGTTCAACGGCCAGCGCTGCACCGCGCTGAAAATCCTCTTCGTCCACGAAGACGTGGTTGACAGCTTCATCGAAAAATTCAACGCCAAACTGGCCACGCTGAAACCGGGCATGCCGTGGGACAGCGGTGTGTCGCTGACGCCGTTGCCGGAGTCGGGCAAGGTCGATTATCTGCATGGTCTGGTGGCGGATGCGCGCAGCAAAGGCGCCGAAGTGGTCAACCCCAATGGCGGCGAATCACGAGAGTCGTTCTTCTACCCGGCGGTGCTGTACCCGGTGAACCCGCAAATGCGCGTCTATCAGGAAGAGCAATTCGGCCCGGTGGTGCCGATCGTGCCTTACCGCCATCTCGATACCGTGATCGACTATGTGCTGGAGTCGGATTTTGGCCAGCAACTGAGCATCTTCGGCACCAACCCGGTGGCGGTCGGCCGTCTGGTCGACACCTTTGCCAACCAGGTCGGGCGGATCAACCTCAACGCGCAATGCCAACGCGGTCCGGACACCTATCCGTTCAATGGCCGCAAGAATTCGGCGGAAGGCACGCTGTCGGTACACGATGCGTTGCGGGTGTTCTCGATCCGTACGCTGGTGGCGACCAAGTTCCAGGACAGCAACAAGGACCTGATCAGCGAGATCATTCGCGGACGTGATTCGAGCTTCCTGACCACCGATTACATCTTCTGATCGACTGTCACCGGAATCGTGAATAAGCAAAAAGACGACGGCATCCGCTTCTGATCCAAAGTCGCCAAGCGCCCGGCAAATCAGTGGCTACACTGATGCCAGCACTGTGCTGGATGCCGGGAGCTTGACCATGCTGGATTACTTTGCGCTAGGGGTTTTGGTGTTTGCCGGGCTCGTACTGTTTTACGGGATCATCGTGTTGCACGACATTCCCTATGAGATTGCCGTTCATCGTAAACACCCGCATCAGGATGCGATCCATGCCACTGGCTGGGTTAGTCTGTTCACGCTGCATGCGCTCTGGCCTTTCCTGTGGATCTGGGCGATGGCCTATCGAGAAGATCGCGGCTGGGGTTTCGGTGACGGTAAATCCGTGCAAAACCATGTCGTTCGCCTGGAGCAACAGGTGGTCGAACTGCAAGGACGCCTCGAACGACTCGAAGCGCTGAATGCCACTGCTCCCCACAACCGGGAGGGCTGAACACCATGGATCTGCTCCTTATCCTGACTTACGCCGCGATCTGCGTCGCAGTATTCAAGATCTTCCGTATCCCGCTGAACAAATGGACGGTGCCCACCGCCGTACTGGGCGGCATCCTGATGATCGGCGCCTTGATTTTTACCATGAACTACAACCATCCCTACTCTGAGGTGGCGCGCACGTACTTCGTGTCTGTGCCGGTGATTCCCATCGTCAGCGGCCAGGTGATCGACGTGCCGGTGAAGGGTAACGAGCCGCTGGAAAAAGGCGACGTGCTGTTTCGCATCGACCCTACGCCGTTTCAAAACCGGGTGAAATCGCTCAAGGCGCAATTGATCGCCGCCAAGGGTGATCGCTACCGGATCACCGAATTGATCCGACGCAACTTCGGCACCCAGCGCGAACTGGATGCGGCCATCGCCCGCACCGATGATCTGCAGGCGCAGCTGGACAACGCCCAGTTTGAGCTAGACAACACCACCGTTCGCGCGCCGAGCAAAGGCTTCGTCACTCACGTGTCCTTGCGGCCGGGGATGATGGCGAGCAAGTTGCCATTGCGTCCGTCGATGGTGTTCATTCCCGAGGAAGGCCAATATTTTGCCGCGTGGATGCGCCAGAACAGCCTGCTGCGCCTGACCGTCGGGGATGAGGCAGAAGTCGCGTTCGACGGCATTCCCGGCAAGGTGTTCGCCGGCCGGGTGAAAAACGTCATCGGTGTGATTGCCGAAGGCCAGGTGCAGCCTTCCGGCACACTGATCGGCTATACCGGTTCGCCGCCGGCCGGGCGTGTGCCGGTGATCATCGAAATCACCGATCCGGCCTTCGCCCAGTACAGCAAGCTGATGCCGGGCGGTGCTTACGGGCAGGCCGCGTTGTACAGTCAGCACTTCCATCACATTGGCACGATGCGCAAAATCCTCCTGCGTATGGCAGCATGGATGAATTACATTTTCCCTTTCCATTGACCTGAAGCCCAATCACGAGAGGCCCGCACTGAGTACTTACAGCACCCATCGACTTCCGCCCTTGCTGCGCCGTGTCCTGCGTCCGTTGCTTGATCCCTATCGACGTTACCGGCACGCGCGGCTGATCCATGCGGTGCGCGTGGCCCTCGGCTTGCTGGCAACGATCCTGCTGACCACCGGCATCAATCTGCCCCACGGCGAATGGGCCTCGGTGACCATGCTGGTGGTGATCGGCGGTTTGCAGCATCACGGCAACATCGGCAAAAAAGCCGCCGAACGCGCCACCGGCACCTTGATCGGTGCCGGCGTCGGTTTGCTGCTGGTGGCGCAGCAGGCGTGGCTTGGCATGCCGTGGCTGACGTATTTTGCGATGGCGGTGGTCTGCGGTTTCTTCTCTTATCACGCGATTGGCAAGGGTGGTTACACTGCCCTGCTCTCGGCGATTACCGTGTTCATTGTCGCCGGACATGGTGACAACCCGATCACCGACGGCTTGTGGCGCGGCGTCGATATTCTCATCGGGATTGCCCTCGCTCTGGCCTTCTCTTTTGCCCTGCCGCTCTACGCGGTGTATTCGTGGCGCTACAACCTCGCCGATGCCCTGCGTGATTGCGCTACGGTGTATGGGCGGATCATCGGCAGCCAACCGGTCAGCGCCGATGAGCATCTGAAATTAATGGGCCGTCTCGGCGCGGTGATGGTGCAGTTGCGTTCACTGATGCCGTCAGTGTCCAAGGAAGTGAAGATTTCCATGACCGAACTCGATGCCATCCAGCGCAATCTGCGCATGTGCATCAGCACGCTGGAGATCCTCGGCAACACGCGACCGGATGCCAACGATCCAGAAGCCATGGCGCATCTGCAATCAGCGCTAAAGGCCGAGCACCGGCAGATTCGCGTGCAACTGATCGGCATGGCCCGGGCGTTGAAAACCGGCGCTTCGCAACGCCTGGACAAGCCACTGGAGTTGCCGGAAGCCAACCTCGATGCGCCGGTTTACAGCACGCTGGATGGCTACCGACTGCTAACCCGGCAACTGGTGGCGAACATCGGCGAGATGCGCCAGCGCCTGGCGAAAACCGCGCCGCACTGGAACATCTGAGGGTTACTGCGCGGCCAGCCGCCGGGACTTCAGGCCCCAGCCCTGTTGCATGCCGGCGGCGGCCAGCAGGATTGCCGCGACACCGACCCATTGCAGGGTTTCCAAGCGATGGCCGAACGCGAACCAATCGACGAAGATCGCCGCAATCGGGTAGATGAACGACAATGCGCCGGTCAATGCGGTCGGCAATTTCTGGATGGCGCCGTACAGCAGCACATACATCAGGCCGGTGTGAACGATGCCCAGCGTCACCAGACTGGCCCAGGCACTCGGTGCTTGCGGCAATGCGCTGAAATGCGCGAACGGCGCCAGCAGCAAAATTCCGGTGCACACCTGAATCAGCGCTATCAGATGCGGTGGCGTGCCGGTCAGGCGTTTGATGATCAGCGCGGCAATCGCATAGAGAAACGCCGCACCCAACGCCAACGCAATGCCCATCAGATAGTCGTTGCCGCTCTCGCCCTGAGTTCCGTGGGCACCGACGATCGCCAACATGCCCGTGAAGGAAATCGCCAGCCAGAACAGCTTCTGCAGGGTGATTTTTTCGCCGAGAAACAGCGCCGCCAACCCGACCAGCATAAACGGCTGCACGTTGTACACCGCCGTGCCAATGGCAATCGAGGCGCGGGAGTACGAGGCAAACAACAACACCCAGTTACCGACAATCGCCATCCCGCTCAGCACTGCGAGCAGGAATGTGGTGCGGGTCAGAATGCCCGGGCGCAGAAAGCCGAAAGCGGCACAGATCAGCAGCAAGGTGCCGGCCCCGAATACACAGCGCCAGAACACCACGTCGAGCACCGGTTGCCCGGAGACCAGCACGAACCAGCCGATTGTCCCGGATATCAGCATGGCAGCGGTCATTTCGAATGAGCCGTGACGGAGTGTGTTGTCCATCATCTATCTCCTGAGTGTGTGTGAAAAGTATGTCAAGCGAACACGCAAACGCTCCAGAGCAAAAAGCAGGCTAAACTCGCAATCTGCCTTTTTTATCGTGGGTAGTTTTCATCAATTGCCTAATGCTGGAGTTTTTTCATGACTGACGATATTGATCAGATCCTCATCGGCGCATTGATGGAGGATTCACGGCGCTCGCTCAAAGCCCTGGCACAAATCAGTGGACTGTCGTCACCAAGCGTGGCCGAGCGTTTGCGTCGACTGGAAGAGCGCGGTGTGCTCAAGGGCTATACCGTGGAGATCGACCCGAAATGCTTTGGCTACCAATTGCAGGCGATCGTACGGGTACGCCCGCTGCCGGGGCAGTTACAGGAGGTGGAGCGGCAGATCCTGTCGATTCCCGAATTCACCGAGTGCGACAAGGTGACGGGCGAGGATTGTTTTATCGCGCGCTTGCATGTGCGCTCAATGGAACAGCTGGACACCCTGCTCGACCGCCTCAATACCTTGGCCGAAACCAACACCGCGATCGTCAAGAAGACGCCGGTGAAGCGTCGTTTGCCGCCGATGGCCTAAGTGCTTTTTCCACACGTTCGGCGTAGATTGAAGTTTTTCCGGCGAAGGATTGGCGGTATGAAAGTTAAGGCAATGATGCTGATGGCATTAGTGTTGAGTGGTTGCGGGACAGTGCAGACGGTCGTGCGCGACGACCAGGTTGCCATAGACGATTTGAAATCGAACAAATCCTATTGCGGGGCGGTACCACGAATCTACAGCGGCGTGATGTATGACTTCTGCAGTCTGCATGCACCGATAGACGAAGGTAACAAGTACAACGCAGCCCTGCCCGGCTGGGCGATTGATGCCGTGGCTTCCGGGGTGCTCGACACCTTGTTGCTGCCCTACACCATTTACAAACAACAGACTGACGGCAGCATCGTTATCAACTGAATAGTCCCGGGCACGGGACAGAACCGCTTTCCTGCAGACAACAAAAAACCCGCCGAAGCGGGTTTTTTGTTATTTCACAGCCAGCGATCAGTCGTCGCGGCTCATGATGCCGAAGATCTGCAACAAGCTGATGAACAGGTTGTAGATCGATACATACAGGCTGATGGTCGCCATGATGTAGTTACGCTCGCCGCCGTGGATGATGGCGCTGGTCTGGAACAGGATGCACACGGACGAGAACAGCACGAAACCTGCGCTGATCGCCAGTTGCAGGCCGCTGACCTGGAAGAAGAAGCTTGCCAGCGTTGCACCCAGCAACACGAAGAAACCAGCGGTGATGAAACCACCGAGGAAGCTCATGTCCTTGCGGGTGATCAGCACGTAGGCCGACAGACCACCGAACACCAGCGCGGTCATCGCGAACGCCGAGCTGACCACTTCAGCGCCGCCCTGCATGCCCAGGTAACGGTTGAGGATCGGGCCGAGCAGGAAACCCATGAAACCGGTCAGCGCAAAAGCGGACACCAGGCCCCACGCGGAATCACGGAGTTTGTTGGTGAGGAAGAACAGCCCGTAGAAGCCGATCAGCACCACGAAAATGTTCGGGTAGCCAACACGCATCTGCTGGGCAACAAAAGCCATGACGCCGCTGAATGCGAGGGTCAGAGCCAGTAGGCCGTAAGTGTTGCGCAGGACGCGGCTAACCTCTAGCTGCTCAGCCTGCACGCTGTTATTAACTGCGTAATCCTGTTCGCGCATGGCGACACTCCTGTTGGTTTGAAACGTTCAGTCGCAAAGATCATAACAGACGCTCTGTAACAAGCCATGCAGAGAGTTTGACAGTGTGTTTCATTCAGGTATTATGGCGCCCGCAACGCAACGGAGGTGTGGCCGAGTGGTTTAAGGCAACGGTCTTGAAAACCGTCGACTGTAACAGGTCCATGAGTTCGAATCCCATCGCCTCCGCCATATTTGGTACCGACAAAGCCCTGATTATTCAGGGCTTTGTCGTTTCTGGCGTTCTGAAAAATTTCTGTCGTGCCAGATGCGTTCCCGCCTGTGAGTTGTAAAGGACTCCCACTGCGCCGTCCCACAAATCAGGCTGTTTTCCGAGGCTATAGGTCGGTGATTACACGTCACGAATGCCTACCGCGGCGCCTCGACCTATAACGTCGTTCAGATCGGCAACGGGAATCTGCTGGGCACTATCAGCAGGTCAATCTTCAACTTCGAAAGTGATGAGGTGAAGGTGTGCAACGGCCCATCAGCCCTCAATTCCTGTGGAGACGCTGTGCCCCTATAGGTTCAAAAACAGCTCACTGGCTTTGCATTGCGAACTCGTACGCTTTGAAAATCTTCTCTGCGGCGCCGTATCACAATTCAAGAGCCAGAGAATGAACATACGTTCATCGAAAACAAGGCTCGATGCGTCTAGGCTGCGGGTTCCGACATAGTGACTACAGGAGTAACCCACCATGTTCTCGCACGAAAGCGTCCCGCTAATCATCATCTTTGTCATCATGCTCATAGGCGTGCTTACGGCTTTTTTGCACCCGGTGCATGCGCTCTTTAGCTGGCTTCGGAGGCGCAGAGAAAGATCGACCGTCAAGATCGCAAAAGACATGAATTCGCGCTGAATCCTTCCATTAAGGGCCCGGATGCGTCTGGGCTTTTCCCGCCTGAGAAGAAGAAAAAAACACAGCACAACAGACCGTTATTGCTTTAAGCATTCTGCTCTTCCTTGGCGTCATTCTTGAAAGTGTCCTGAAACACGGCAAATATCGGCCAGCCGCCGGCAAACAGCTCGTCAAAATTGCAGTCACTCAACCGACGTTTTTTTCTTGTACTCGACCAACACGATCGTCATTACCTGCGCGGGAGCAAGGAGCAAGACCTGATCCTCGCCAGCGTATTCAACCCGCCCAAGCGCGGGGATGAGCGGCATAATCTCAATGACAGCCTAGGATCGGCATACTGAAGCACAGCTGGCCGCGCGCCTGACTGTCAATAACAAGGAGTTCACTTTGCGCAAGGATTACCTGGCATTTTTCACCTCGCTGTTCCTCTCGCGACTAGCGGATCAGATTCTATTGTTCATCGTGCCGTTGGTGGTGTTCCAGACTACCAACAGTGCTTCCTGGGCGGGTTTGGCGTTTTTCGTCGAATCGCTGCCGCGCTTTCTCGCGTTTCCGCTGTGCGGAGCCCTGTGCGACAAGTTTTCGCCGATCAGGATTCTGCACATCAGCCAGGTTTACCGTGCGCTGCTTTGTCTGCTGGCAGTAGGCATGTTTGCCCTCTTCGGCGGTATCGCCTGGGTCGTCGTGCTGTCAGCGCTATGCGGCGTACTGACCACTCAGGGCATCATGGCCCGAGAGGTGCTGATGCCACACATTTTCCAACACTACAGCTACACCAAGACCTTGTCCTATTCGCAGATCGCCGATCAGACCGGGCTGGTGCTCGGGCCGCTGGTGGCTGCATTGCTGTTGGAAGTCTGGGCGTGGCATTGGGTGGTGCTGTGGGTCGCCGGGCTCTTCCTGCTGGCGGACCTGAGCATGCTGGTCTGGCAACGCCTCAGCCGCATCACGCTGGAAGTGTTCGAGCAGCATCAGGACATCTGGCTGCAACCGCTGCGTATCGCTTTTGGTCACATCCGCGAGCTGGCGGAACTGAAGAAAATCATCCTGCTGGCGGTTGGGGTCAACCTGATCGTCGGCGTCACTCTCGCTACTTCGGCAGCGATGGTGATCGGCGAGTTCAGTGCCGGCAAGGATGCCTATGCCGGGCTACAGGCAGCGGGCGCGGTGACCACCATCATCATTCTGTTCTTCCTCGCACGGGTTGAACTGCCGCAACGGATACTCGGCGGGCTCGCTTATTCAATGATTGCCGCAGGTGCGCTGGTCAGCGCCCTGAGTCCGAATCTGGCCGGCTATGTGCTGGGATTCCTGCTGATCGTCGGCTTCGACAAGATGTTCAACATCTACATGCGCAGCATCCGCCAGCGGGTGATTCCGGCCAAGGACTTCGGCAAGACCGTGGGCGTGATCACCTTGCTCAACAACCTCTCGCAACCTTTGGCGGGGTTGCTGGTGGCGTTGCTGGCCTCAAGCGTGGGTACGCAAGGGGTGATCCTGATTCTGGCCGTGCTGACTATGCTGCTGGGTGCCGTAGCGGTATGGTGGTTTGCCGTCAGCAGAGGAACCCTGAATGCCGAAGAATCCACCGCCCCCTGAAAACAAAGCTACCGCCGCCGACATCGAGCGCTCGATCCAGGCTTTAAACAAAATGGCCGAGCGCCTCTGGGGCGAAGGTCGAGAGGCCGAGGCCAAAGCCCTGCTCGATGCGCTCGATGCGTTGAACCGGGCGCTCGATCGAATCAGGATTGGAGAAAGTCGCCGAGCGGCGACTCTCCATTGAGCCAAGGGCCTAAGGCTTGAGGATCAGCAACGGCTCACCCTTCTTGACGATGTAAGTCGCCAATTCCGAACCCTTGTCCGCACCCACGTTTTTGGCGACATGCGCCACACCTTGCGGAATGAACAACGAATCCCCCGCTTTCAGCGTCACCGGCGCCCTGCCCTCCAGTTGATATTCGAAAGTACCGCTGATCACATACGCGACCTCAACACCGGGATGCGCGTGTCTTGGCGAGGTCACGCCCGGTTCGAAATCGACGCGTGCCTGAATCACTTCGCGCTCGGCGGCCCCGAGATCCTGGCGAACCAGGTCCGTGCGGCTCAAGCCTTGTTGCCAACTCTTGGCCGGTGCGTCAGCCGCATGGGTGATGCCGATCATTGAAGCGAGTATCGCGGCGCTGGCCAGTAACAGTGGACGATGCATGGTGTTGCCCTCTCGAACGTAGTGGTGTGGTGGCCTCTACTTTGAGCGGGTCATGTAGGGAGGATGTGTCGTAAACCCCGGGTTTATTGTTCACGTGTGTATCCACGGCAGATTGATACACGCTTATACAAAGGTTTCTCTGGCTAGCGGCTGCGCCAACAGCCATGCCCTGAAGGCGACGATTTTCTTCACCTGTGCCGTTTCACGCGGCGTCACCAGATAAAAACCCAATTGATCTTTCAAGCGCAGATCGAAGGGTACGACCAGACGCCCGGCCCGCAGATCGTCTTCGACATAGGTCGAGCGGCCAATGCATACGCCCTGCCCGTCAACCGCTGCCTGCACCGCCATCATCGCCAGATCGAAGGTCAACCGTGGTCCCTCGGCCAACTGCAGCGGTTGGCCCGCAGCGCTTAGCCAGGTGCTCCAGTCAGTGGCCGTCACGCCGCTGACTTGCAGCATTGTGTGCCTGGCCAGATCTGCGGGCGTGCTCAGCGTCTTCGCCAATGCGGGGCTGCACACCGGAAAGATTTCATCGGACATCAAAAAGTCGGCCTGCAAGCCCTTCCAGTCACCACGCCCGTAACGAATCGCCGCATCGATAGTGCCCTTGCGAAAATCGACCAGCTCAGTGGACGCACTGATCCGCACATCGATATCGGCAAACGCCTGCTGAAAGGACGGCAGTCGCGGCAGCAACCACTTCGATGCCACGGACACCAGGGTGCTGATAGTCAGTACGCTTTTGTGGCGTCCTTCAAGCAATTGCTCAGTCGAATAGCGCAGCTCCTGAAACGCCGCACGAATGCCCGGCAGATAGGCCTGCCCTTCTTCGCTAAGCGCCACCCCCTCGGCGAGTCGCAGAAACAAATGAACACCCAGCTCCGCTTCGAGTCGACGAATCTGGTGGCTGACAGCCGTTTGGGTGACGTTGAGTTCTTCGGCAGCCTTGGTAAAACTCATGTGCCGGGCAGCGGCTTCAAAGGCTCGCAATCCGTTGAGTGAGGGCAGTGAAACAGTCATGGAGTTGATGGTACTCATGAGATTTTGTCATACGCTAGCACCGTAAATGACCTTTGCGAAAGCTGCGCGGGTAAACGATTGTGGCGCCTCTCACATTGCCAGGAAGTGCCATGAAACTGTATTTCGCGCCGATGACTTGCTCGCTTTCCCCGCATATTGTGCTGCGGGAACTGGGTTTGCCCTTCGAACTGGTTCGCGTCAACAACCACAGCAAACGCACCGCCGACGGGCGTGACTTTCAAGAGATAAACCCGAAGGGCTATGTCGCCGCGCTGTTACTGGATAACGGTGAGGTACTGACGGAAGGCCCGGCGATCCTGCAGTTTCTGGTCGATCAGGTGCCCGGCAACAAACTGGCGCCCGCGCTGGGCACCTGGGAGCGCACGCGTCTGCAGGAGCATCTGAACTTCATCAGCTCGGAGATTCATGGTGGTAGTGCACCGCTGTTCAATGCCGACATCGCGCAATCGGTGAAAGCGATCTTCCGGGACAGGCTGTTCAAGCGCCTGGACTACCTGAATCGGCAACTGGCGAATCAGGACTACCTCACCGGCACATTCGGCATCGCCGATGCCTATCTGTTTACCGTACTGACGTGGCTGCCAGTCTTCTACATCGACATCTCAGCCTGGCCCGCCCTTGCCGCCTATAGTCGTCGCATCGCCGCCCGCCCCTGCGTAATTGCAGCGACGGCGGCGGAAGCAGCGACGCTGCCGGTCTGAACATCATCAGGGCATCGAGCGGGCCATCTCGTCCCTGAAGCTGTAAACTGCCGCGATCTTCACTCTCTCAAACAAGGGATCAGCATGGCCAACCAAGACATCATTTTCACTCCGGACCCGGACGCAGACTCGATCTCTTCGGACGTCACCACGTTCAACGGCATCATGGTCTCCACGCAAATCCCGACCCGCGCCGACGGCAGCCTGGAACTGGGCGATATCACCCTGCAAAGCGAATGCACCCTGCAAGCACTGAAGCTTGCGCTGGAACGTGCCGGCAGCTCGATGGATCGGGTGATGCACTTGACCATTTACCTGACCGACATGGCCGATCGCGCCGCATTCAATGAGGTTTACAAACGTTTCTTTGCCAAGCCGTGGCCGGTGCGTGCGGCAGTGGGTGTGGCCTCGCTGGCGGTTGAAGGAATGCGTGTGGAAGTGACTGCGATGGCGGCCAAGGCCTGACCTCACACCGCCAAACCCTGTGGGAGCGAGCCTGCTCGCGAAGGCTTCAGTTCAGGCGCCATTGATGCTGAATGTGATGGCCCCTTCGCGAGCAGGCTCGCTCCCACAGGGGGTTGTGCAGTGTCAGCTGCCATCGGGCAGCACAGGCGTGCCGGGCGCGCGTTTCACGGGTAGAATGCGCGCCTAACCGTGACAGCCTGACTAAAAAAACTATGTCCTTGCCCAAGCATCATCTGGAATTGCTCAGCCCTGCCCGCGATGTGGCCATCGCCCGTGAGGCGATCCTCCACGGCGCTGACGCCGTGTACATCGGCGGCCCAAGCTTCGGCGCGCGCCACAATGCCTGCAACGAAGTCGGCGAAATCGCCGAACTGGTGGAATTTGCCCGCAAGTATCACGCGCGCATCTTCACCACCATCAACACCATCCTGCACGACAACGAACTGGAGCCGGCGCGCAAGCTGATCCATCAGTTGTACGACGCTGGTGTCGACGCGCTGATCGTTCAGGATCTGGGCGTGATGGAGCTGGACATTCCGCCGATCGAGCTGCACGCCTCGACCCAGACCGACATTCGTACGCTGGAGCGGGCGAAGTTCCTCGATCAGGCCGGTTTCTCGCAACTGGTATTGGCCCGTGAGCTGAACCTGCAGGAAATCCGTGCGATCGCCGACGAAACCGACGCTGCCATCGAATTCTTCATCCATGGCGCGTTGTGCGTGGCCTTCTCCGGCCAGTGCAACATTTCCCACGCGCAGACCGGGCGCAGCGCCAACCGTGGCGACTGCTCGCAGGCCTGCCGCTTGCCGTACACCCTGAAAGATGAAAAGGGTGGCGTGATCGCCTACGAAAAACACCTGTTGTCGATGAAAGACAACAACCAGAGCGCCAACATCCGCGCATTGGTTGAAGCCGGTGTGCGTTCGTTCAAGATCGAAGGTCGCTACAAGGACATGGGCTATGTGAAAAACATCACCGCCTATTACCGCCAGCGCCTCGACGACGTGCTCGAAGACCGCCCGGATCTGGCCCGTGCCTCCAGCGGCCGCACCGCGCACTTCTTCCTGCCGGACCCGGAAAAGACTTTCCACCGGGGTAGCACCGATTACTTTGTCACTGATCGCAAGATCGACATCGGCGCCTTCGACTCGCCTACCTTCACCGGTCTGCCAGTGGGCACAGTCGAGAAAGTCGGCAAACGCGACATGCAGGTCGTCACCCAGGAGCCGCTGTCCAACGGCGACGGCTTGAACGTGCTGGTCAAACGCGAAGTGGTCGGTTTCCGCGCCAACATCGCCGAAGCAAAAGGTGAATTCGAAGAAGACGGCGAGAAGCGCTACCGCTATCGCGTCGAGCCGAACGAGATGCCCGAAGGCCTGTACAAGCTGCGCCCGAATCATCCGTTGAATCGCAACCTCGATCACAACTGGCAGCAGGCGCTACAGAAGACCTCTTCGGAGCGTCGCGTGGCCCTGAGCTGGGTCGCTCGTCTGCGTGAAGAACAGCTGGAAGTGACCGCCACCAGTGAAGAAGGCATCAGCGCCAGCGTCACCCTCGCCGGTCCGTTCGGTGTGGCCAACAAGCCTGAGCAAGCGCTGGAACAATTGCGCGATCTGCTCGGCCAGCTCGGCACCACGCAGTACCACGCCACCGATATCAAACTGGATGCGCCACAGGCGTTCTTCATCCCCAACTCGCAGCTCAAATCCCTGCGCCGTGAAGTGATCGAGAACCTGACCGCCGCCCGTGTCGCCGCTCACCCGCGTGGCGGCCGTAAAGCCGAAACCAGCCCACCGCCGGTGTACCCGGATTCGCACCTGACGTTCCTCGCCAACGTCTACAACCAGAAGGCGCGCGACTTCTACCACCGTCATGGCGTCAAGCTGATCGACGCGGCGTACGAAGCTCACGAAGAGCCGGGCGAAGTGCCGGTGATGATCACCAAGCACTGCCTGCGTTTCTCCTTCAACCTGTGCCCGAAACAGGCGAAAGGCGTGACCGGCGTGCGCACCAAAGTTGCGCCGATGCAGTTGATCCACGGCGATGAAGTGCTGACGCTGAAGTTCGATTGCAAGCCGTGCGAAATGCACATCATCGGCAAGATGAAAGGCCACATCCTCAACCTGCCGCAACCGGGCAGCGTGGTCGGCCATATCAGTCCTGAAGACCTGATGAAAACCATTCCGCGCGCACCGCACTGAGTGGACGGCGTGCGCGGTGCTTCGGCGCCGCGCACACCTTCTTTACCAAGCCTGGCCAAATCGCAGGCATAAAAAAACGCCAACTTCTTGCGAAGTTGGCGTTTTTTCGAATATGGCAGGGGCGGCTGGATTCGAACCAACGCATGGCAGGATCAAAACCTGCTGCCTTACCGCTTGGCGACGCCCCTACTGCTCTTTCCAGCTACTCCGTTAGGTTCGCTGTGAGAACGGGGCGCAATTTACCAAGGTTTTTCCGCTTTGTGAAGCGCGGAATGAAATATTTTTTGTTTTAAAACAGCGACTTATTATTTTGGCCTGAATCAGGTCCAGGCTGAGTCGGTTTATCGCTGTGTATCACACTGTGTACGAACCCCACCGCGACACATCGACTTTCGATAAAGCCGTTCTTCGACACAGCCCAGATACGTCTCCGCGCTCAAATGCACTCAAGGTTTCAGGTGTTCATTCAGAACCCTTGGCCAAAGGCTCGCAAAGGAGACGTCACCATGAAGATGGCACTGCACATCCGCAAAACCGCGTTCGGTTTGTCGATTCTGGCTTTGTCGTTGTTCGCTTTTGGCAGCGCTCAGGCGCAAACCGCTGAACCCGCCGCCGCCAGCTATTCCGCGCCCTCGCCCTTCGGCCCGCTCAAACATGTGAAGGCCGGCGTACTCGACGTGGCCTACGCCGAAACCGGCCCTGCCGATGGCCCGGTGGTGATCCTGTTGCACGGCTGGCCCTACGACATTCACAGCTACGACGAAGTCGCGCCGTTGCTCGCAGCCAAGGGTTATCGGGTGTTGATGCCGTATGCGCGGGGTTATGGCGATACGCAGTTCCTTTCGAAAGACACCCTGCGCAATGGCCAACCGGCGGCGCTGGCCAGTGACGTCATCGACTTCATGGACGCGCTGAAGATCAAGCAAGCGGTGCTCGGCGGTTATGACTGGGGTGCGCGTTCGGCAGGCATCGTTTCGGCGTTGTGGCCGGAACGGGTGAAAGCGCTGGTGTCGGTCAGCGGTTATCTGATCGGCAATCAGGCCGCCGGGCAGAACCCGCTGCCGCCCAAGGCGGAATTGCAGTGGTGGTATCAGTTCTACTTTGCGACTGACCGTGGCCGTGCCGGGTATGAGAAGAACACCCACGACTTCGCCAAATTGATCTGGCAGACCGCTTCGCCGCAGTGGAAGTTTGATGACGCCACGTTCGACCGCAGCGCCAAGGCGCTGGAGAACCCCGATCATGTCGACATCACCGTGTTCAATTACCGCTGGCGGTTGGGCCTGGTTCAGGGCGAGGCGAAATACGCCGCGCTGGAGCAGAAACTCGCCACCGCGCCGTCGATCAGCGTGCCGACCATTACCCTTGAAGGCGACGCCAACGGTGCGCCGCATCCGGCGCCGGAGGATTACGCCAAGCGCTTTACCGGCAAGTATCAGTTCCGTTTGATCAATGGCGGGACTGGGCACAACCTGCCGCAGGAAGATCCGCAGGCGTTTGCCAAAGCCGTGATCGACGCCGATCACCTGTAGAAACAAAAAAGCAGTCAGCCGCAATGGCTGACTGCTTGATTATTTGAGGGTGGAGGGATGGTCACTTTTTGCAGATGCTTTGCCTGAACGGACGCCATCGCGAGCAGGCTCACTCCTACATTTGAAATGCGTTCCCCTTGTAGGAGTGAGCCTGCTCGCGATCACGCCCGACCACACACCCTCAATCCCAACTAACGTGCACGATCACTCGGTTGGCACAACCAGATCCAACGCTTTGTTCACCGCCAACTCCCCCAACATGACCACTTGCGCAATACCCAGCAGGGTATGGCGGTTCGATCCCTCCAGCACCCCGGCAAAATTGCCGAGCATAACCGTGGCAGACGCGAGGGAACCGCTGGCATTACTCAGCAAAGACTCGACGTCGGATTGCGGGTTAACCATGAACATCGTGCTGGGCGTATAGGGTGTGGCCATGATCGCGGCAGGCAACAGGTAATGGTCAAGCGCACGCTCTGCCGCTTCGTGAAGCTTTCTTGAATTGGGCGATGCGTACGGGGATACCAGGTCGGTGACCGGTGGTTCGGGTGGCTGAGACATCTGCTGAAACTCCAGACAAGAACCGTTTTGCGGCTCTTTGATCGAAGGCGTGAAGCGCCGCGATTACGGACGCTTCTGTGCAATGAGGGAGCGAGCCCCTCACCCATCTGCACCGCGACTAGTGCGGCAAGCGCTGGTTATCCAGGACTCGACCGACCACCAGTTCGCTGAGCATGATCACCTGTTGCAGGATCAGCATCTTTTTGCGCTGTGAAGGGTCAATCGAATCGGCGAGTTCACGGGCCATGTCAGTGGCTGAGGACAATGTTTCAGTGGCTTCGACGAGCAGGGTTTCGTTATCAACCGTGGGGTCGATGAGGTAGATCTTGCCGGTTTTGCGGGTGGGGATTGAAGTCTTCAGCGCCGAGGGATTGAGGTAGAAGTTGATCGCGCGGTCGGTGGCCTCTTTGATGTTTCGAGGTTCGAGTGCGGCGTCGTAGGGGATTGGATCGGTTTCTGGCGGGTTTGGCGTAATTTTGAACATAGATGACACTCGCTTAGCAAAAAATAAGGAGCCATCACTCACGCTACCAAACGAGGTGGTGACCATTGCGCAGGTTGGTAGACCGGTCTAAGCGAGTAAACCCCGGCGCTCCCGAAGGAGCCCCACGCATGGCCACCATATAAAACCGAGCCCCGAAAAGAGACTGCATATAGCGGCGCATAACGCTTAGAAAACGGGCTACCAAACCCGATCACTGTTTTGCAGTGACAGGGAAACGATACAGCCCGCCTCAAGGCGCGTAAGCCGGCGGATTCTGGCGTACGCGTAGGCAACGGCGCAAGGTGTTGTAGCCGTTATGGCGTAACAGTGCGTGTAAGTTAAACGTGTGTGGGTGATGGTATTTAAGAGCCCCTCACCCTAGCCCTCTCCCAGAGGGAGAGGGGACTGACCGAGGTGTTTGGGGGAGGTACGCCGACGTGGGATATTGAGGTGAATTCAGGTGGGTGACGGCTGGTGTTATTTGACCAGCCGTTTTTCTTTGGAGGGTCTGTAGCCGAAATACGAGCTGTAGCATTTGCTGAAATGGCTTGGGGAAACGAAGCCGCACGCTACGAGCACTTCCACTTGTGACAGCTCCGTGTGTTGCAGCAAACGCCGCGCTTCGGTGATGCGCAGTTCCAGGTAATAGCGCTGCGGCGTGGTGCCCAGTTGCTCCTTGAACAAGCGCTCCAACTGGCGACGTGAGCGCCCCGCGTACACGGCCAGTTGCTCCAGCTCCAGCGGTTCCTCCAGATTGGCATCCATCAGTTTCACCACTTCACGCAGCGGCGCACTGACGCAGAGGTTTTCATCCGGTTTGATCCGGCGGTAGCGCGATTCCTCAAAAGCCAGAATGTCTTCGATGCCTTCGACCAAGGCTTTGCCGTGCAGGCTTTTTATCCAGTCGAGTGCCATGTGAAAGGCCCCGGACGGACTCGAAGCCGTCAGCCGGTCGCGATCGATCACGTAAGGCTCACTGCTGACGTGGGTGGCTTTGGCGATCTCGGTCAGCGCCGGGCGGTGTTCCGGGTGGATCGCGCAGCGATAGCCGTCGAGCAGCCCGGCCCGGCCGAGAAACCACGAACCGTTCCACAACCCGGCCAGACCGATGCCCCGCTCCGCCGCAGCCTTGAGCAAATGAATGAACTCATCACTCGCGCGCAGTTCGGTGCGATACCCGCCACACACTACCAGCAGATCCAGTTGCTGAAGCGCGGCCAAATCCAGACGTGCATCGGGCCGGATCACCAGCCCAAGATCACTGATGACTTCGCCGTCGCCCAAACCAAACGTGCGCGAAGAAAACAATCCTGGGCGCAGCAGATTAGTAGTGACAACGGTGTCCAGCGCCTGGGTAAAAGCCGGCAGTGAAAAGTGTTCGAGCAGCAGAAAACCGGTGCGGGTCAGGCGCGTGTCATCCGCGCCTTGCTCATTCAGATAGCGGAGGTTTTTCCCCTTCATGCCTCCGCTGAATTGCCGTCGTTCGATCAAGTTCGGGTCCATCGGTCATGTTGTTGTGCGCCGATAGTTGGCTCGAATGGCGTCAGAGTCAATCACCTGTCGTTGACCGCACCCCCAGCCGATCGATCAACGGGTCATGCTGCGCCATCACCTCGACAATCCAGTCGATGAACACTCGCAGTTTCAGGCTGACATGGCGGTTCGGTGGATACGCGATGTAGAGCGGCATCGACTCGAGTTTCCAGTCCTCGAACAGCGGCACCAGTTCGCCGCGCGCCTCGTGTTCGGCAGACATGTATTTGGGCAGCCACAGCACGCCCAGGCCCGCCAGACCTGCCGCGAGGTAGGCATTACCATCATCGACCGCGAGCACGTGACGGCCTTTGATTTGCAGGTTTTCACTGGCGTTGTGCAAGGCATACGGCACCGGTTTGCCGGTACGTGCCCAGAGGAAACCGACCACCCGATGATGGCTGCCTTCCAGCTCCCGTGGATGCGCAGGTGTGCCCGCGCGTGCCAGATATTGCGGTGCGGCGAATACACCCAACTGCAGATCGGCGACCTTGCGCGCCATCAGCGACAAGTCCATAAGCTCGCCACCGCGCACCACGCAATCGACATTCTCATCAATAATGTCGACGATGCGGTCGCTGACGCCCATGTCGATCTGGATATCCGGATAACGCGCGTGAAACTCAGGCAGGGCCGGCACCAGAATCAGCCGTGCCAGCGGACTCGGTACGTCCACGCGTAGCCGCCCCTTGGGCAACGCCGCCGCGCCGGGCAGGCTGGTTTCGGCGTCGTCCATATCCGCCAGCAACTTAATCACTCGCTCGTAATAAACCGCGCCATCGGTGGTGACGTTGACCTTGCGCGTTGTGCGGTTGAGCAGCTTGACCCGCAGCCGTGCCTCCAACTGTTGAACCAGTTGCGTCACGGTGGTTTTGCTCATGTGCAGGGTTTCGGCGGCTTTGGTGAAACTTCCGGCCTCGACCACCCGGGCGAACGCCTGCATTGCGTCAAAACGGTCCAAGGTGCGCCCTCGATTGTTTGGATTTCACAAACAGTGAACGCCAAGCTTGCGCGTTTATCGCCCGTCTGCAAATACCTACAGTGGCTCCATCAACTCACTGATGGAGACACACCATGACCCAGCGCGATGTTGTTTTCCCCCCTGCCCGCCGCGCCCTTTACGAGCGCCATCGTTATTCGCCGGCGGTGCGTTCCAACGGTTTTCTGTTTGTTTCGGGACAAGTCGGCAGCACCGAGGACGGCACGCCCGAGCCGGACCTGGAGAACCAGGTGCGTCAGGCTTTCACCAATTTGAATGCAATCCTCAATGAAGCCGGTTGCACGTTCGACGACGTGGTCGACGTCACCGTGTTCATCGTTGATCCGCAGTCGAAGTTCGAAACTATCTGGAATCTGGTGCTGACGGAATTTTGGGGCGAGGCGCCGCACCCGACTGCCACCGCGATTGGTGTGACGTGGCTGTATGGCTTTGATTTCGAGATCAAGGTGATCGCCAAACTGCCGTAAATATCCGGACACACCCATTCGTTTGCCATTTCAGAGGTCGTCTGCTTGCATGCTGTCCCACATCAGCATTCAGATCAGGGAGACGATCGATGAACATTTTGGTGGTCGGTGCCAGCAAGGGCTTGGGTAGAGCTTTGATTGATGGTTTGGGGAACGCGGGAGACACGCTGATCGGTGTTTCCCGCACGCGCCCCGAGGACTTGATCGTCGATGCCGAGCGCAACGTACGCTGGGTAGAGGCCGACCTGATGTTTGCGGCGAAAGCGGCGCATACCATTGAGCAGGCAGTCGCCAAGGATGGTCTGGATACATTGATTTACAACCTCGGCATCTGGGAAACCTTGGCCTTCGATCCAGCCTATGCGCTTCTCGATTCCCCGGACGAGGAAGTGCAAGCCATCGTCAGTTGCAACATCACCTCAACAATCCTGCTGATCAAACGTCTGCTCCCTCTGCTGCTGAAAAGCGCCCAACCCAGAATCATCCTCACCGGATCAACCTCGGGCCTGTCACAAAGCGGGCGCCCGGAAGTCGCTTTCGGCGCCTCGAAATTCGCCCTGCGCGGGATCGCCGATACGTTGCGCGAAGGCTACCGACATCAACGTCTGGCGGTCACCTGCCTTAACCTGGTGTATCTGAACACCGAGGACCCGCTGAGCACCCCGCTAGATCTGGCAGCACAGCGTGGCGAGGGTCAGCTGATTCCAGTGCACGATGTCGTTCAGGTGGTGCACATGATCCTGAGTCTGTCCTCGGCCAGCTACGTCAAAGAGCTCACGCTGCCGGCGATACTCGACGAACGCTTTTGACCACTCAGGCCTTGATGGCGCTGGCCTTTGCGCGTGGGAATACGTATAACCTCGCCGATTCGTCTACCCTCACGTAGCGCCCTGATTCAGCTCTTCACACTTTTTGACGCTCACGAAACGGAGAATTCCATGCTCAAACGAACACTGGCACTGACCGCCGGCCTGGCCCTGTCCTTTTCGACTTTGATGGTGCAAGCCGCCGACGTTTTGCGCGTCAGCGCGATTCCCGATGAAGCGCCGACCGAACTGCTGCGCAAATTCGAGCCGCTGGGTGCCTATCTGGAGCAGCAACTGGGCATGAAGGTGCAGTTCGTGCCGGTGGCCGATTACCCGGCAGTGGTTGAAGCCTTGGCGACCGATCGCCTCGACATGGCCTGGCTCGGCGGTTTTACCTTTGTGCAGGCGCGTTTAAAGACTGATGCAACGACGCCAGTCATTCCGCTGGTTCAGCGCGAACAGGACGCGCAGTTCACGAGCAAATTCATCACTGCTGACCCGAACGTGAAAAGCCTGGCGGATCTGAAAGGCAAGACCTTCGCTTTCGGTTCGGTGTCGTCGACCTCCGGCAGCCTGATGCCGCGTTACTTCATGCTGAAAAACGACAACATCAAGCCTGAGGCGTATTTCAGCCGTGTCGCCTACTCCGGCGCGCACGATGCCACCGTGGCCTGGGTGCAGGCCGGCAAGGTCGACGCCGGTGTACTGAACGCCAGCGTCTGGCAGAAACTGGTCGACGCCGGCAAGGTCGACACCACCAAGGTCAAAGTCTTCGCCACCACGCCGACCTACTTCGATTACAACTGGACCGTGCGCGGCACCCTCGATCCGGCTCTGGCGGCGAAGATCAAGAAAGCCTTCCTCGATCTGGACCCGGCCAACCCTGAGCAAAAGAAGATTCTTGATCTGCAAGCCGCCAGCCGTTTTATCGACACCAAGCCTGAGAACTACAAGGGCATCGAGGAAGCCGCCCGCGCTGCCGAACTGCTGAAATGACCCTGAGCCTCAACCAGGGCAGCCTGCGCCACGCCAATGGAGTCGACGCCCTGCGCGGTGTCGACTTGCAGATTGGCGTTGGCGAACAGGTCGCCATCATTGGCCCGTCCGGGGCTGGCAAATCGAGTTTGCTCAACCTGCTGGCCACCGCGTTGCGGCCCAGCAGCGGTGAAATTGAAGTGTTGGGTGAACGCGCCTGGCACTTGTCCGCCCGCCAACGCCAACGCCTGCGTGCGCGAATCGGTCTGGTGCATCAGGCACCGCCGTTGCCGCCACGTCAGCGCGTGATCACAGCGGTGCTGGCCGGTAAGCTCGGCCAATGGAGTCTGGGCAAAAGTCTTCTGAACCTGTTGCATCCACTGGATGTGGCGGGTGCGCGCGCGGCGTTGGCGCGGCTGGATCTGGGCGACAAGTTGTTCGCGCATTGTCAGCAACTGTCTGGCGGCCAGTTGCAACGCGTCGGGATTGCCCGGGTGTTGTATCAGGCGCCGGAGATTCTGCTGGCTGATGAACCGGTGTCGGCGATGGATCCGGTGATGGCCGGGCACACCCTGTCGATCCTTTCGCGCCACGCTCGCGAGCACAACGTCACGCTGGTGGCGAGCCTGCACGCGGTCGATCTGGCGCTGTCGCACTTCCCACGAATAATCGGTCTGCGCGACGGGCAGGTTCTGTTCGACAGCCCTTCCGCTCAAGTAAGCCATGAAATGCTCGATGCGCTGTACGCCAACGAAAAACTGCAATCGCCGACCGCTGCAGTGGCGCCTCTGACTGTGCAGATCCCCCGATGCTGAAAGCCGATTCACGGGATCCCGCGGCGTGGCCACGGCTGTTGCTGACGCTCTTGGCGATTGCCTTGCTGTGGCCGGGCATTCAGCTCAGCGAACTGAATCTGGGCGTGCTGCTGCCCGACAGCCAGAATGAAATGGGCCGTTTTGTCGCGCAATTCTGGCCACCTGCACACGACCAAGCGTTTCTCCAATTACTGCTCAAAGCCACCCTGCAAACCTTGGCCATCGCCACCGCCGGCATGGCATTGGCGCTGTTGTTGGCGATACCCGCAGGGCTGATTGCCAGTCGCGCGCTGTCGCTGTCCGCTGCCTCGCGCGGTGGCGTACCGAGCCGACTGGGACGCCTGCTGCGCTGGCCGGTACGCGGGCTGCTGATTTTTTTGCGCAGCGTGCCGGAAATCGTCTGGGCGCTGTTGTTTGTCCGCGCCGTCGGGCTGGGACCGGCGGCCGGTGTGCTGGCCATCGCCATCACATACAGCGGCATGCTCGGCAAGGTCTACGCGGAGATTTTCGAATCCACTGATCAGCGTCCGGCACACGCGTTGTTGCAGGCCGGCAGCGGCCGGTTGGCGGCGTTTGCTTACGGCACGTTGCCCAATGTCGCGTCGGAGCTGCTGTCGTATACGGTCTATCGCTGGGAATGCGCGATCCGCGCATCAGTGGTGATGGGGTTTGTTGGCGCCGGAGGCTTGGGTCAGCAGATCGACCTGTCGATCCGCATGTTCGCCGGCGGTGAAGTCGCCAGTATTCTGCTGTGCTTCCTGATTCTGGTGTTGGCCGCCGATCAACTCAGCCGCTTGCTGCGCTGGAGGTTGACATGAATCGCCTGCTCAACCTGCTGCTGATCGCGGGCATTGCGCTGGCGGTTGTCGCTTCCTTCGTTTATCTGGGGCTGGATCTTGGCGAACTGGGCAGCGCCACCAGCCTCAAGCAGATGGGCGCGTATGTGCAGCGCTTTCTGAGCCCGGATCTGTGCGCCGATTACCTCAAGGCAATCTTCCACGGTTCGCTGGAAACGTTGGCCATGTCGGCCCTCGGCACCCTGCTCGCCGCCGTGTTCGGCATCGCCCTGGCGCTGCCCGCCGCCGGGCGTTTCGGCTGGCCGCTGCAAAGTGCCTCGCGCTTGCTGCTCAACGCCTTGCGGGCGATTCCGGAACTGGTCTGGGCGGCGCTGATGGTGCTTGCCGCCGGCCTCGGCCCGAACGCCGGCACCCTCGCCCTCGCCCTGCACACCACCGGCGTGCTTGGCCGGTTGTTTGCCGAAGCTCTGGAAAATACGCCGCCGCAACCGGCCGAAGCCATTCGTTTGCAGGGCGGCAATCCGCTCCTTGCCTTCTGTTACGGCACGCTGCCGAACCTTGCGCCGCAACTGCTCGCCTACATTCTGTATCGCTGGGAAAACAACATCCGCATGGCCAGCGTGCTGGGTTTTGTCGGTGCCGGCGGGCTTGGGCAGATGCTCTATGTGAGTCTCAGCCTGTTTCAGGAAGCGCAGGCGAGTACGGTGATTCTGGCAATGCTGGTGCTGGTGTTTGTGGTCGACTGGCTGAGTGCGTGGAGTCGTCAGCGCTGGGTCAAGGCCTGATGCACGGGCCGGCGGGTGGATATCTGGCAAAAGCTGATTATGCTTCAGGAAACCTGGCAGCGATGCGAGGCGGTCAGACTGTGCAAGTTTCACGCGAGAGCAGTTGCGGCATACGCCACAAGGCCAGAGTGCGATAAGCGGTAACGGGGGACTCCGGCCTACGACAATAAGCACGACGGAGAACACCCATGCCCACAATCGACACAGCATCCACCGGCAGTCCACCGCGCAGCGGCGGCATCACCAAGGAGGAGCGCAAGGTCATCTTCGCTTCGTCCTTGGGCACGGTTTTCGAGTGGTACGACTTTTACCTCTACGGCTCACTGGCGGCGATCATCGCCAAGCATTTCTTCGCCGGCGTCAACGAAACCACCGCGTTCATCTTTGCCCTGCTCGCCTTTGCCGCCGGCTTCGCGGTGCGGCCGTTCGGGGCGATCGTGTTCGGCCGGCTCGGTGACATGATCGGACGCAAACACACATTCCTCATCACCATTGTCATCATGGGCATCTCGACAGCCATTGTCGGTATATTGCCTGGCTACGCGACCATAGGTGTCGCCGCCCCCGTCATCCTGATCACCCTGCGTCTATTGCAAGGCCTGGCGCTCGGTGGCGAGTATGGCGGGGCTGCGACCTACGTGGCCGAACACGCGCCGCGCAACAAACGCGGGTTCTTCACCTCGTGGATTCAAACCACTGCGACGCTTGGCCTGTTCCTTTCGTTGCTGGTGATCCTCGCCTGCCGCACCGCACTGGGCACCGAAGCCTTCGAAGCGTGGGGCTGGCGGATTCCGTTTCTGCTGTCGATCCTGCTGCTGATCGTCTCGGTGTACATTCGCCTGCAACTGAGCGAATCACCGGTGTTCCAGAAGATGAAGGCCGAAGGCAAGGCGTCGAAAGCGCCACTGACCGAGTCCTTCGCGCGCTGGGACAACCTCAAAGTGGTGATCATGTCGCTGCTTGGCGGCACGGCCGGGCAAGCGGTGGTCTGGTACACCGGGCAGTTCTATGCGCTTTTTTTCCTGCTGCAAACGCTGAAGATCGACCCGCAGACCGCCAATCTGCTGATCGCCGGTTCACTGCTGATCGGCACGCCGTTCTTCGTGATTTTCGGCAGCCTCTCTGATCGTATCGGGCGCAAGCCGATCATCATGGTCGGCTGCATTCTGGCGGCGCTGACCTACTTCCCGATCTTTCATGCGCTGACCCAATACGGTAACCCCGACGTGTTCATCGCCCAGGAGAAGAACCCGGTCAAAGTCATCGCCAATCCTGACCAGTGCTCGTTCCAGTTCGACCCGGTGGGCAAGGCCAAATTCACCAGTTCCTGCGACCTGGCGAAGACCTTGCTGGCAAAACGGGCGATTCCCTATGAGAACGTGATTGCGGAGCCGGGCACCGTCGCGCAAGTGCGCATCGGTGACAAAGTCGTCGAGAGTTTCGAAGGCAGCGCCCTGCCAGCCGCCGACTTCAAGACGCGCAATGATGCGTTCACCGCGACCCTCGGCACAGCACTCAAGGAGGCCGGTTATCCGGAGAAAGCCGACCCGGCGAAAACCAACTACCCGATGGTCCTGCTCCTGCTCACCGTGCTGGTCATCTACGTAACCATGGTCTACGGCCCGATTGCGGCGTGGCTGGTCGAGCTGTTCCCGACCCGTATCCGCTACACCTCGATGTCGCTGCCGTATCACATTGGTAACGGCTGGTTCGGTGGTTTCCTGCCGACGGTGGCGTTCGCCATGGTCGCCGCCACGGGGGATATCTATTACGGGCTGTGGTACCCGATCGTGATCGCGGTGATGACGGCGGTACTCGGCACGTTCTTCCTGCCGGAAACCAAGGATCGCGACATTCTCAAGGACTGAAAACCGTCAGCGCGCCCTCTCGCGGGAGGGCGCCATTCGGCACAACCCGGCAAAAATATCGAACGCCTGCCGCACTGCCTGCCTCCAATGTTTACACCACTGGAGGTCACCAATATGAACAGCGACGATAAAACCCCGAACGCCCCGCCCACCGATACGTCCGGCAAACCGGTGAACGTAGTCGAGCGCGATCTTGAAGACCGGGACGATGACAGCGAAGCCGTGGATGAAGTCATCACGCCTTCGTCCACAAGGGTGAAGGAACAGGACGCCGAGACGCTGCAGCGCAAGATCGATGAGATAGAACGCAAAGTGGCCGACGGTAATTAGTGTTTTTTCAGGCGATCGCAACCGTCTGCTGGCTCTACCCCCTCACCCCAGCCCTCTCCCCCAAGGGGGCGAGGGGGAAAGGGAGCCGGTTTGTGTGCTTTTCAAATCTTGCGTTCAACTCGGTCTTTCAAGTCGGCGTAACTTGCACAAACAACGCGGTCAGCCCCCTCTCCCCACGGGGCGAGGGGGAAAGGGAGCCGGTTTGTGTGCTTTTCAAATCTTGCGTTCAGCTCGGTCTTTCAAGTCGACGGAACTTGCTCGAGCAACGCGGTCAGTCCCCTCTCCCCGCGGGGAGAGGGGGAAAGGGAGCCGATTTGTGTGCTTTTCAAATCTTGCATTCAGCTCGGTCTTTCAAGTCGGCGTAACTTGCACAAACACCTCGGTCAGTCCCCTCTCCCTCTGGGAGAGGGTTAGGGTGAGGGCTACTTCGCCAAGTTGAGTTTCACGGCCGCGCGAATCTGCGCAAGCGTCAAGGCGTTGCTCAGTGCTGCGCCGCTGGCGGTGTTGTCGAAAATACACCAGGTCGCCGCACCTGCAGCAGCCGCTGACTGCAAGGCTTGTGCGAGGTTTTGCAAGTAAAGTGAATCATAGGCGCTGTGGTAGATGCGCGGTGAACCGTGCAGGCGCCAATATCGGGTTCCTGCCCAGCCACTGGGCGCTGCATCACTGCTGATGCGCGAGGGATCGACGGCCGCTTGGGCGATCTGACAAGTCTTCAACATTGACTCAGCGCTGACCCACGATGCATGCCGTGGCTCAAGCACCACAGGGCCGGAAAACCGCTGACGCAACGTCGTGAAAAAGGCGTAGGCGCTGGCTTCTTCGAACACCAGCGATGGCGGCAATTGCACCAATAAGCAGCCCAGGCGCTCGCCCAACCCGCCGCACTCAGCCAGAAACTTGTCCAGCGCCACCTCGCAGCCTGCCAGGCGTAATTCATGGGTGATGTGTTTGGGCATTTTCACCGAAAAGCGAAAGGCCTCCGGTACGCCATCGGCCCAGCGCTCATAGGTTTGCCGACGGTGCGGGCGGTAGAACGAACTGTTGATTTCCACGCCGTTGAGGCGCCCGGCGTAGCGCTGCAAGTGCGAGCCTTCCACCGGAAATGCCGGCCAATGCTCACGCCCCAGACTCCAGCCTGCACAGCCAATGAAAATCAAAAACACACCTCCTCACCTGTATGCGCTGATCGTTCCCACGCGCAGCAAATGCAGCCCGTGACGCTCCGCGTCACTGGACGCAGAGCGTCCCTAGAGGCATTCCCACGCAGAGCGTGGGAACGATCAAGCCTGCTCGCTAACCGGTTATTTTTTCCCGGGCAATACCGAGCCGAGCACCTGCTTGGCGGTTTGCATGATCACCCCGGCCTCATCCGGATCGCCCTTGAGCAACGTCGTGGCAAACTTCTTCGCCTGTTCAAGCTTGATGTGCGGCGGCAAGGGCGGCACGTTCGGGTCAGTCTTGAACTCGATCACCACCGGCACTTCCGAGGCCAGTGCCTTTTCCCAGGCAGCGGCGACGTCTTCTTCGCGATCGACAAAAATGCCCTTCAGGCCGATAGAAATGGCGAACAAGTGATACGGCACGTCAGGAATGCTTTGCGAGGCTTCGAACTTTGGATCGCCCTCCATCACCCGCTGCTCCCACGTCACCTGATTGAGGTCCTCGTTGTTGAACACCGCGCAGATCCACTTGGGGCTCGCCCACTGGCGCCAGTACTTGGCGACTGTAATCAGCTCGGCCATGTTGTTCATCTGCATCGCACCGTCGCCCACCAGTGCGATCACTGCACGCTCGGGGTAGGCGAATTTGGCGGCAATCGCGTAAGGCACCGTAGCGCCCATGGACGCAAGTCCGCCGGACAATGAGCACTGCATGCCACGGCGGATTTTCAGGTCACGGGCAAACCAATTGGCGCACGACCCCGAATCGCTGGTGACGATTGCCTCATCGGGCAGGCGCGGCGACAGCTCATACAACACCCTTTGCGGGTTGACCGGGTCGGCTTTGACCATCGCGCGTTTTTCCAGGGTTTTCTCCCAGCTCCCGCGCCAGCCTTCGACTTTCTTGCGCCATTTGTTCGAGGTTTTCTGTTCGAGTAGCGGCAACAACGCCGCGAGGGTTTCCGCCGAGTCGCCGACCAGATTGACTTCCATCGGATAGCGCAGGCTGAGCATGTCGGGCTGCAAATCGATCTGCACGCCACGGGCCTGACCCTCCTTGGGCAAAAACTCCGCGTAGGGAAAGCCCGAACCGATCATCAGCAAGGTGTCGCATTCGTTCATCAGCTTGTAGCTCGGTTCAGTGCCGAGCAGGCCTATGCTGCCGGTGACCCAAGGCAAATCGTCCGGCAGCGCGGCTTTACCCAACAGCGCTTTGGCGACGCCGGCGCCGAGTTTTTCCGCCACCGCGATGACTTCATCAGTCGCTTGCAATGCCCCGGCGCCAACCAGAATCGCGACCTTTTCGCCCGCGTTCAAAACGTCGGCGGCACGCTGCAGATCGGCGTCATAAGGCAACACTTTGGGTTTCGTATAACCCACACCGGAATGCGCAGTGCCATGGGCGCGCGCGGGTGCTTCGTATTTCAGATCCTGCAAATCGTTGGGCAGAATCAGCGCGGTCACCCGACGCTCACCCACGGCCGTGCGCACTGCACGGTCGAGCAGATGCCGAACCTGCGAAGGCGCTGACGCTTGTTGCACGAATGCTCCGGCGACATCCTTGAACATCGACACCAGATCAAGCTCTTGCTGATAGTGACTGCCCAGCGCGGTGCGTGCTTGCTGGCCGACGATGGCCAGCACCGGCATGTGATCCAGGCGCGCATCGTAGAGGCCGGTGATCAGGTGCGAAGCGCCGGGGCCGGAAGTGGCGATGCACACACCCAACTCGCCAGTGAACTTGGCATGCGCCGAGGCCATGAACGCGGCCATTTCTTCATGGCGTGCCTGGATGAATTCGATTTTCCCCTTGGCCCGGCTGAGCGCGCCGAACACGCCGTTGATGCCGTCACCCGGATAGCCAAAAATCCGCGTGACGCCCCATTGGCTGAGCCGCTCAACCAGAAAATCTCCTACGGTCATCGTCATCTTGATCCTCGTCTTTCTCCGCTGCATGAAACTGTCCCGGCAGAACATCCGCCGTGTGCTGTAAGGGTCTGGACAGTCGGCTTGTCGGCGAAGTTTCGATTGATTTCCCTGAACCGATCCTTGTTTGCGCACCAAACCGCCAGAGCGGCACAATGCGCGCTTCGATAATCGCAAGGACAAAAGACATGGATTTCCCCGCAGCATGGCGCAGCCAATTTGCCGGTGCGGCCATTGAACAGCAGACCATTGGCGAGTCGCGCGCTGATGTATGGCGGATTACACCTGCCGGGGCGGCGCCGCAGTTCGTCAAAACCGAACAAGTGATGACTTGGGGCGAGTTGCCCGGTGAAGTGCAACGCTTACGCTGGATGGCGACTCAGGATTTACCGGCGCCGCGTGTGCTCGACACCACCACCCAAGCGCAACACAACTGGCTGTTGATGACCGCCGTGCCAGGTCGGGATCTTGCCAGCAGCGAGCACCTTTCGCCGGAGCAGATCGTCGCGCTCGCGGCGCAGGCATTGCGCACATTGCACGCGGTGGCGATCGACAGTTGCCCGTTCGATCACAGTCTGGAGCAGAAGATCACACGGGCCCGCGAACACCTGCTCGCCGGATTGATCGACGAAGAAGACTTCGACGATTCGCGCATTGGCCAATCCGCCGAAGCCGTGTTCCAGCAGATGCTCGCCGTACGCCCCGAGCACGAAGATCTGGTGGTGACTCATGGCGATGCATGCCTGCCCAACCTGCTCGCCGCCAATGGCCGCTTCAGTGGGTTTGTCGACTGTGGACGACTGGGCGTCGCTGACCGTTATCAGGATTTGGCGCTGGCCGCCCACAGCATCACGGACAACCTCGGCGCGCAGTGGCTGCCGCTGTTTTTCGAGGTCTATGGTGTGGAACCGGATCAGCAGCGGATCGCCTTTTATCAGTTGCTCGACGAGTTTTTCTGAGGCACCCCACAAAACCTCTCGGTCTGCGGTGAGGCCATTCGCGAGCAGGCTCGCTCCCACAGGGAATCGCGGTCTAAATGTGGGAGCGAGCCTGCTCGCGAAGACGTCAGAACAGTCACTGCTGAGACGGGGCCTTTCAACAATGCGGATGCACCGTCCACGCCACCAGTTTGATCACGATCGGCCGCACGACCAGGATGCACAGAAACGCCACCGGCATCGCCAGCTTGTAGGCGTGTAAGGCATTACTCAGGTAGTCGTTATCAATGCCCGAGTTGGCGGCAGTGATCACCAGCGACATCAGAAAGGCCATGATCGTCGCCATGTACAACGCAAACACATACGGCGTGGCACGCGGCGCCAGCTTGCGGCGACCGATGATCAAGGCTTCGGCGTTGGTTCTTTGATTCATATGGCTTTTCCATCCATTGACAGGGAGACCGCACGTTAGCAAAGCCGACCCAGCGCAACTAGACGCTCAACCGCAGGTACTTTATAAAGCAGATCTTACGAATCCACCCTCGGCAGGACATGGATGAATCTGTTAGCGGCGATTGCCAGTTTTATCAAAGTGGTCGAAGCCGGCTCGATTGTCGGCGCCGCCAAAATTCTCGGCGTCAGTGCAGCGGCGGTCAGCCAGACGATCAATCGACTGGAAGCGCACCTCGGCGTACGCCTGTTGCAACGCACCACGCGCAGCATGGCGCTGACCGAAAACGGCGCGGTGTACTACGAGAAAGTCCGGCGCATCGCCGCCGATCTGGAGGCCGCGCAAAGCTCGATCAGCCACGATGAAACCGAGTTGCAAGGCCGGCTGAGCATTGCCTCCACCTCAGCGTTCGGCCGCCATGTGCTGGCATCCCTGATCGCCAGTTTTGGCGCACTGCACCCGCGCCTGCTGATCGAACTCTCGACCACCAATGGCAAGATCAACCACATCCAGGACGGCATCGATCTGAGCCTGCGGATCACGCCGCAACTTGAGGACGGCATCGTCGCGCGCAAGATCGTTTCACTGCCCTTTATCATGTGCGCCGCACCGGCCTATCTTCAGCGCGCTGGGTGGCCGAAATCGCCGGATGATTTGCAAAACCATGCCTGCCTGGCCTTTCGTTATCCCTTGGACGGGCGTTTTCTGCGCTGGAGTTTTGTTCGCGACGGCCAGCGTTTCGACGCCCCTATCAATGCCACCGCCATCAGTGATGACATCGATGCCCTGGCGCAAATGGCTGTGCACGGCGCCGGGGTCACGCGACTGGCGGAGTTTGTTGCGGCGCCTTACCTGGCGAGCGGGCAATTGGTGCCGCTGTTTGAACACAGCGTCGTCCAGCCCATGGACATCTACGCCTGCGTACAGGAACGCGCGGCGATGACGCCCAAGGTCAAAGCCTTTCTGGACTATCTGACGGCGCATCTGGCCACGCGCTGGCCAATGGAAAATGTTTAAGACGCAGGGCTCAAAGAGGCTCGCTGAAGCGCGCGAAATCAGTCAAAGTCCACCTCGCCCATTCGGCCCATCACGGAAGATAAAAACAATGAAAAAGTCTCTCGGCGCGCTGCTTCTGATCAGCTTGAGCAGTCACGCATTCGCTGACGCTCAACCCGTTGGTTTCCAGTACGCCACGCTGGCGGATCCGCGCAATGAGCGCTCGGTGGAAATGGTCGTCTGGTACCCGAGTGCGGCCACCGATGCGACGCCGCAATTGTTCGGCGACAACCCGGTATTCGTCGGCGCCCCTGCGGTGCTCGACGCCCCAGCCGCCAAGGGCGAGCATCCATTGGTAGTGCTTTCCCACGGCAATGGCGGAAGCTGGATCAACCAGACCTGGCTGGCCAGTGCGCTGGCGCATCAGGGTTACATCGTCGCGGCAGTCAACCATCCCGGCACCACCAGCCGCGATCGCAGCCCACAAGCCGCCTCTCAGTTGTGGCAGCGCCCCGTCGACCTCAGCCGCGCCATCGACGCGGTGACGGCGCAACCGGAAAAATTCGGCGCGGTGGCCAAGGATCGCATTGCCATCGTCGGCCATTCTCTCGGCGGCTGGACCGTGCTCGAAGCCGGAGGTGCACGCTTCGACCCCGAGCGCTTTGCCGAAGACTGCAAAGTCCATCCGCAACTGGCCAGTTGCACGGCGTACCTACAGATGAACACTGCAAGCACTGCGCAATCGAAAGCCCGACTGGCCGCCGATTGGCGCGACAAGCGCGTCAATGCCGTTGTTTCACTGGACCTGGGTCTTTCGCGCGGAATGACCGATGCAAGCCTGGCAAACTACCCCGTGCCGATCCTGGTGATCGCTGCCGGCGTACCATCGAAAGAGCTGCCTGCTCAACTGGAATCCGTCGACCTCGCCAAACGCCTGCCAAAAACCTCATCGCGTTTCGTCGAGATCAGCGACGCTAGTCACTTCAGTTTCATGGCAATCTGCAAACCTGGCGCCGTGGCCATGCTCGACGAGGATGTACCGGGCGACAGCATCATCTGCACCGATGGCGAGGGCGGCCGCCCACGCACAGAGATCCAGCAACAGGTGATTTCCCTGATTACCGGGTTTCTGGCGCCTTCACCTGACCGCTTGAAACCAGCCATCACTTACCAGGATCCCCGATAACAATGCTCACGCCCTCCCCTCAGACCTTCCGGGGCAGCTGCCTGTGCGGAGCGGTGAAATACCAGATCCGTTCACGGCCCAAAGCGCTTTCGCACTGCCATTGCAGCCAATGCCGCAAAAGCCACGGCGCAGCGTTTGCCAGCTATGGCAGCGTGCTGCGCCAGAACCTGGAACTGCTGGAGGGCGCCGAACAGCTCAAGGCCTATCAGTCTTCGCAATCGGTACAGCGCCAGTTTTGCCTGAACTGCGGCTCGTCGCTGTTCTGGGCAAACAGTCAGGGTGAGTACCGCGACTGGATTTCGGTAGCCCTGGGCACGCTGGACACAACGTTCACCACGGAAAAACAGCAGCACGTCGAAGTGACGTCGAAGGCGCCGTGGTTTGAAATCAAGGATCAATGGCCGCAGCGCTGAGCCTGAAAGATTCATTCGCCAGACGTTGCTTCACCCTTTGGAAACGCGAGATCAGATGAAACTCTCAAAAAAAGCGGCTTTCCCTGCGCTGGTAATGGCCGCGATACCTGTCATTGCGCTGCAGATGTTTCTGTATGACGCCGAAATAACCATGGCGCAGGCATCAATGGGCAGCGTGCCTGTTCAATTGATCGCAGAAATACTGATCACCATCGCCACTCATCTGTTTGTCATCCTGATGGTGCCAATGCTCTTGATCGCCTACAGGAAGTACCTCGCCGGCTATGCAGTGCTTGGCCTGTCCCTCGCTGCCTACACCCAGATGACCACAGGGCTGGGTGTGATCGGGCCGATGATCGCCGTCATCGCCGTCTCGATCCTGGGGTTTTATGGCTTCAGAAAAGCCAGCGAATGGGTACGTTATATGCGCGCGAAATGAATGACGCGGCCGCTCAATCGCACAGCAGATCACCGTCGAGCTGACGCGAGCAAGCGCTCATTGCTTCGCTCAGCCATGTCCTGAAGGCTGTGCTATTGGCGCAGTTCTCAAACGGCCGTGGTGATTTGGCCAGTCTCAGTGCCGTGGGCAATTGCAAGCACAGAAATCCATCGCGCTCTGGAACAGGAAGCGGGTTCTGTGGTGTCCTGTCCATTCTCAGCAGGTATTTTTCCACTCGCCAACGATGAGGCCCCTTACATGAGCAAAGCGCCGTACGTTCCGCCCCAGGTCTGGAAAAACGAAGCCCCGTCCGGTGGCCAGTTCGCCAGTATCAATCGGCCGATTGCCGGGTCGACCCATGACAAGACCCTGCCGGTGGGCAAGCACCCGTTACAGCTGTATTCACTGGCCACGCCCAACGGCGTCAAAGTAACGATTCTGCTGGAAGAGCTGTTAGCGCTGGGGCACAACGCTGCCGAGTACGATGCGTGGCTGATCCGCATTGGCGAGGGCGATCAGTTTTCCAGCGGGTTTGTCGAGATCAACCCGAACTCGAAAATCCCGGCGCTGCTGGATCGCAGCGTCGAGCCACCGATCCGTGTGTTCGAATCGGGTTCGATCCTGCTGTATCTGGCGGAAAAGTTCGGTGCCTTTCTGCCGAAAGACCCGGCCGGCCGTAGCGAAACGTTGAACTGGCTGTTCTGGCAGATGGGCGCAGCGCCTTATCTGGGCGGCGGCTTCGGCCATTTCTATGCGTATGCGCCGGAGAAGATGGAGTACCCGATCAACCGCTTCACCATGGAAGCCAAGCGGCAGCTGGATGTGCTTGATCGACGTCTGGCCGAAAGCACTTACCTGGCGGGTGACCGTTACACCATCGCCGACATCGCGGTCTGGCCGTGGTATGGGCAACTGGTGCGCAACAATGTCTATTCCGCCGCCGAATTTCTCGCGGCTCACGAATACACGCATGTGCAGCGCTGGGCAGAGGAGATCGCCCAACGGCCGGCCGTCATTCGCGGGCAACGCGTCAATCGCACGTGGGGCGATGAGGCGACTCAAGTGCCCGAGCGGCACCAGGCCGAAGATCTGAACTGAGCCCTTTTCACCTCACGCTCATCCGCTGAGCGTCCCCCATCAGCAGCGCCGGCGCAGTTTTTTTTGCGCCGGGCCGCTGCGCTTTGATTCACCCCTCGCACGCCCCCGAAAACTCCACTTCCCTGCCAATCCCTCGGGGTAGAGCCTCCGGTCAATTGTGAAAAATTCATTAACTAACTGAGCCGTACGGCTTTCTTCACCCGGAATGATCTGACACACTAATGCGAATAATTCCTACAAGCACTCGCACTTAATTCGTTTTCGTATCATTTGGGGAAGCAGATTGATGTCGTTTCACACCCTACACCGCCGCGCAGACCTCTCGCCCAACCTGTTGGCGCTCGCCATTTGCATGGCCAGCGTCGCACCTGCACTGGCCGATGAAACAACGCCCGCCACGCCTGAAAAAGCCGCGGCGACCGGCACGCTGGAGCTGGACGCGACCGAAATCGGCGCCACCCAGATGAGCAGCACCACCGAAGACACCCAGTCCTACACCACTGGTCCGATGCGCACAGCGACCAAACTGTCGCTGACCATGCGCGAAACGCCTCAGGCGGTGACGGTGATTACCCGTCAACGGATGGACGACCAGAACATGACCAGCATCAACGACGTGGTGAAAGGCACGCCGGGGTTGTTCCTCAGCCAGGCCAGCGGCCCGGGCCGGCAGACCTACAGTTCGCGCGGCTTCGACATCGACACCATCATGTACGACGGCCTGCCGAGTTCGTACTCACCGTTCTCGATGGCGGTGCAACCGAACCTGGCGATGTTCGACCGCGTCGAAATCGTCCGTGGTGCGACCGGCCTGGTCACCGGTGCCGGCAACCCTTCGGCGGCGATCAACCTGGTGCGCAAACGCCCGACGGCCGATCAACGCGTGACCCTCACCGGTGCCGCCGGCAGTTGGGATGACTACCGTGGCGAGATCGACGCTTCCAGCCCGTTGAACGAAAGCGGCACCTTGCGTGGTCGCGTGGTCAGCTCCTATCAGGGCGCCGACAGTTTCCGCGACAAAGAAGAGAACGACCATGGCCTGTTCTACGCCATCGGTGAAGCCGACCTGAGCGACAGCACCACCGCGACCCTCGGTTTCTCGCGGCAGAATGAACAAACCAACTATTTCTGGGGCGGCCTGCCGATCGGCACCAATGGCCATCACCTCGATCTGCCCCGCTCTACCTACCCGGGCACCGATTGGGAAAACCGCAAGCTGCAAATCGACACCGTGTTCGGTGAAGTGGAACATCGTTTCGACAACGACTGGAAACTGCACGTTGCCGGCTCGACCTCAACCCTCGACGGCGAGTTCTCCGGGACTTACCTGTCGCGTTACGCCGGCCCGCTGGAAACCACGGCCTATCAATCCCATCACACTGACAAGCAGCGCTCGCTCGATGTGTTCGCCAGTGGCCCGTTCGAAGCGTTCGGCCGCAGCCACGAACTGGTCGTCGGCGCCAGCAACCGGGTGTATGACGCGACCACCAAGGAATACGACCCGTACACCACCGCCTGGCCGATTGGCGCACCCAAACCTGACTTCGTGCGGGACGGCAAAACCCGCAACGTCACCACCCAGGATGCCGTGTACCTGACCACCCGCCTGAGCCTGGCCGATCCACTGACGCTGATCCTCGGCGGCCGTCTCGACTGGTATGACTACGATGACCGCTCCGGCGATGGCGACAACAAGGTCACCCGCAACCTCACCCGCTATGCCGGCCTGATCTACAAACTTGACGACCACCACTCGGTGTACGCCAGCTACACCGATATCTTCACCCCGCAGACCCAGAAGGATCTCGGCGGCAAAGTGCTCGACCCGATCGTCGGTGAAAACTACGAAGTCGGCATCAAGGGCGAGTACTTCAACGGCGCCCTCAACGCCAGTCTGGCAGTGTTCCAGATGGACCAGACCGGCCGTTCCACTCTGGCCGACAACCAGTTCGGCTGCCCGGTCATGACTTGCTACAACTCATCGGGCAAGGTGCGCAGCCAAGGCGTCGATATGGAATTGCAAGGCGCCCTGACCGACAACTGGCAGGTCGGCGCCGGCTACACCTACACCCGCGCGCACTACATCAAGGACGAAAATCCGGCCAACAACAATCAGCGTTTCGAAACCGACACGCCAGAGCATCTGTTCAAAGTGTCCACCGTGTACCGCTTCCAGGGTCCGCTGCAACACCTGCGCGTGGGTGGCAACGTTTACTGGCAGAGCCGCATGTACAACGATGTCGCCCTCGCCAATAACGGTAGCTACCGCCTGGAACAGGGTGGCTATGCGGTCACCGACCTGATGGCCGGGTACGAAGTCAACAAACACCTGGATCTGCAGGTCAATGCGAACAATATCTTTGACCGCGTCTATTACTCCGCGATTGGCTCCAATGTCACGTGGGGCTCCAACGATAACTATGGCAACCCACGCAGCTACATGCTGACTGCCAAGTACAAGTTCTGAGTTACAGACGATCAATTGCGCAACCAATACCAAGGGCGCCCGGAAATCCGCGGCGCCCTTGTTTTTTCCGCCCGCCGCATTAGTCATGAACGGCAATACCAGATAGTCTCTAAGCGAACTCATCTCGAAGCATCGCCCATGACCAACCCGGACTTTGCACCCGACATCGAAGCCATTCGCAGTATTGACTCGGTGCCGGTCATCCTGAGCATGGTCAAACACCTCACCGGCATGCGTTTCGCCGCGGTGGCACGGGTCACCGAAAGCAACTGGGTGGCGTGCGCCGTTGATGACTCGATTGATTTCGGGCTCAAACCCGGTGGCGAACTGGTGCTCGAATCAACCATCTGCCACGAGATCCGCCAGCATCAGCAGCCGGTGATCTTCGGTCATGCCAGTACGCACCCGGTCTTTTCGCTGCACCACACGCCGAAAACCTATGGGCTGGAAAGCTACATTTCCATTCCCATCGTCAAAGCCAACGGCGAGTTCTTCGGCACGCTGTGCGCCATCGACTCGGTCCCGGCCAATATCGATGAACCGGCCATTACCAAAACACTCACCTTGTTCGCTCAATTGATCGCCATGAACCTGGACACGCACCGTCATCTGGAAGCGACCCAGATCGAGCTGAACAACGCCAATGAACTCGGGCGCCTGCGCGAGCAGTTCATCGCCGTACTCGGCCATGACCTGCGCACACCTCTAAGTGCGGTGCGCATGAGCGCCGACTTGCTGGAAAGCAAAACCGAAGACAAACGTTCGCTCAACCTGATTGCGGCGATTCGCAACAGCTCGGTGCGCATGGGCGTGTTGATCGAAAACATCCTCGACTTTGCCCGAGGACGACTGGGCGGCGGAATTCCGGTGCAGCGCAAGCTGGTGGATGACTTGCAGCACACCCTGCAATTGACCCTTGCCGAGGTTCAGGCGTCCCATCCGCAGGCGAATTTCATCCATGAACTGGATGTGCCGGCAGGCGTCTATTGCGATGCGCTGCGGATCAGCCAGTTGCTTTCCAATCTGCTGGGCAATGCGGTTACCCACGGCTCGAACAGCACACCGATCGTCCTCAAAGCCTGTGCAGAAAACGACGAGATCGTGATTTCCCTGACCAATCAGGGCACACCGATTTCAGCGCAGCTGATGCCGCTGCTGTTCGAACCCTTCTCCCGCGCCGAAGCCGGGCAACGTTGCGAGGGCTTGGGACTGGGGCTTTACATCGCCTCGCAGATAGCGATGGCACACAACGGCACTTTGAGCGTGACCTCAAGCGCCGAGTCGGGAACCTGCTTCGTGGCGAGATTCCCGGCCCGGTTCAAATGGGTTTAAGCGGTCTGCCGACGCATCGTCAGAATCGCCGCGCCAAAACCGATAAACGTAGACCCGACCACCCGGCTGACCCAACGGGACAACGCCGGACGAGTCAACACGCCCTTGGCCCGCGAGGCCAGCGCGGCATAAACGCTCAGTGACGACACCGACAACGCCATGAAGATCGAGGTCAGGATCAGAAATTGCGGCAACAGTGCGGCGCCCTGATCGATGAACTGCGGGAACAACGCGGTAAAAAACATCGTCGCCTTGGGATTGGTCACCGCCGTCAGAAACGCCGACTTGTACAGCTTGCCGCGAGTCGGCCGCCCCTTGCTCGCCTCCCCCTCGATAGCCTCCGGGAGCATCGGGCCTTTCTTGAACAGCTGCTTGACGCCGAGGTAGAACAGATACCCGGCACCGATGATCTTCACTGCGTTAAACAGGATTTCCGAGCTGGCCAACAACGCCCCCAACCCCAACATCGCCGCCGCCGACAGACAGAACAGACCGCTGGCATTACCCAGCGACGACCAGATCGTGCTGCGCTGCCCATGCGCGAGACTGTTATTGATCGCCATCAGCGTCGCCGGTCCCGGGCTGGCGATGGCAATTGCGGCGACCAGAGTGAAGGTCAATATCGAGTGAGAATCCATTTTCGCTACTCGCAAGGTTGAAGTTGCCGCATCTTACAACAACCGGCTGCATAGCCCAGATCAAAAGCCCCTCACCCTAGCCCTCTCCCCGAGGGAGAGGGGACTGACCGAGGTAATTTTTAGAAATACACCGACGTGGAATATCGAGCTGGATTCAAGCTCAGTAACAGATCAGACCAAAAGCCCCTCACCCTAGCCCTCTCCCAAAGGGAGAGCGGACTGACCGAGGTGATTTTTAGAAATACACCGACGTGGAATATCGAGCTGGATTCAAGCTCAGTAACAGATCAGACCAAAAGCCCCTCACCCTAGCCCTCTCCCAAAGGGAGAGGGGACTGACCGAGGTGATTTTTAGAAATACACCGACGTGGAATATCGAGCTGGATTCAAGCTCAGTAACAGATCAGACCAAAAGCCCCTCACCCTAGCCCTCTCCCAAAGGGAGAGCGGACTGACCGAGGTGATTTGCGAGAAATACACCGACGTGGAATATCGAGCTGGATTCAAGCTCAGTAACAGATCAGACCAAAAGCCCCTCACCCTAGCCCTCTCCCAAAGGGAGAGCGGACTGACCGAGGTGATTTGCGAGAAATACACCGACATGAAATACCCAGTTGAACTCAAGACCGAACCAGATCAAAAGCCGAACCCCCTGCTCCTCACCACTCAACAGGATGAGCGTTAGCTCGGCTGCCGCTCTTGAACTTGATTCACGGGCGACGTCGGAAGGCTGAGTGGAGGGATTGATCCGGGCGTGGGAGCGCAGCGACCGTTTGGCGCAGCCAAACACAGCGAGAGGAGGTGCAGCGAAGCAAACCGTAGGCGCTGCGCCCGGATCGATCACGGAGCGAAGGAACCCCGAGCCCCAGCGAGCGGGCCGCACGCAGGAGCAAGCGTTTTTTGCTTACTTTTTTTGGCGTTTGAAAAAAAGTGAGTCGCCGTAAGGGCGAAACCGTAATAAGCCATCACCGCAGCAACGGATATTCACAAAGAACACCCCGAGCATGGTCGGCCCATAGGCCGCCAAGCCCAAACAAAAAAAAGCCCCGCAAACCGAATGAAAGGCGCGGGGCAAAAAATTGGTTGGTTGCGGCCAACCAAAGGAGCTCAGTCAAATACGTACAAAAGCGAAAATCAGATGCAATCCTGCGCAGCCCGCTCAAAACTCGAAGGCAAAAGATTCGAAGCCAACAAATGCCGCTCGTAGATAAACACCTTGCCGCCATTGCCAGCCTTGTAAGCCTCAAGCACGTTGTCAGCCGAAACCTTGCTCGGCACCACAATCCGGTAACTACGCTGAGTCTGCGAAACCGTCGGGTTCAACGCACTGCCCTGCAACTTCGGCACCACGCAATCAGCGTATTGCGCAGGCGTCTTGCTGGTCTGCAAGGTCAGGCTCGGATTGTTCGGCGCCGAAGCGCAACCGGCGAGCAGCAAGGAAGCAACAGCCATGGCAGGCACGAATAAAAGACGCATCGGTGTCATCCTGAAAATAAAGGTTCGGTTCAACCGGCAACGGTTCAGCCTCACGGAGCCGCCGTCGCCATTTATGTTTTAAGTGTTCAGCTCGACGCCACCAGCGCCTTGAGCGACACATCGAATTGCCTCAAAGCGTTGAGTTGCAGGTCACGCTGTTTGTCGATCTGCGCGGCAATGGCCGGCGCCGCCTGGTTATGCACCCACACCGAAGGCAGCTGTTTCTCGACGGCACCTTCAGCCTTGCCGATGTATTGCAGGTCGGCGTCGTAGAAACGTGCGGTGAAGCGCGCTTCGACCAGGCTGTTTTGCTGCGTCAGCAAGCGATTGAAGGTGTCGAGCTTCACCACCACGTCGGGATGCGCCTGTACCAATGCGTCGAGGTTGTCGTAAACGGTCACCGACAAGAACTGTTGTTGCAGCGAACTCACCAGCCAGTCGATGGCCAGTTCCGGATCGGAGCTGCTGACGAAGGCTTCACGAATCCGCGAGTCGAGCGCATCTTTCGCGCCGTTGACCGCCATGTCGTGGTAACGCTCAAGGTATTGCAGGTTGTCCAGGGTGTTCTCGCTGAGCAACACGCCGACGGTTTGCGAATGCTGCAATGTCGCGCTGCTGCCGGTGAGAGTCTGGAAGTGACACGACCCGGCGTCGGCTGCGAACGTCGGTGCAGTGAAGAGTGCTCCGCCCGTCAGCAGGGCGACCATAGCCAGTCGGGTCAATGTGTTCATCGCGCAAATTCCTTGAGCTGCGTGTTCGATGGAGGCGATTTTCCGCCGATTGCCGACAAAGCAGAACTTGCGTTTCTTGATGGTCACTATTACTTCTAGCAATAGTTGCGCGACGTGCAGACTGATACACACTCAATACAAGTAGAAAAAGACCCATGAGGAACCTTCCTTGAGAACGTTTGACCTGATCCGAGACGCCGTTCTGCCCGACTTCCGCGAGCGCGTGGCCGAGTACCTGGTCCAGTACGAAAGCATATTGCTGGACAAAAACCTCACCGACCCGCAACTGATCACAGACACCGCCAATCAGTTACGCGGTTACCTGCGCGGGCTGAACACCACCCGCGTGCTGGGTATGGCTTATTGGGAAGAACTGGATCGTCGAGTCGTCGACACCTGGCTCGCGCCGGAGCAATGACCGATCCGCGCAGTGGTTGGGGCGGCGGCGAGCAACCGCGACCTCCCCGCTGCCAGTGGTCTGCGCGGCAACGCGACCTCTGCGAAAAAACCGCCCGAACGCTTACAATCGCCGGTCTCACTGCCAATCAGACAGGCGCATCAAGAAATGCCGCTCGACCCACCTACGATGTTGACCATTTCCATCGCCCTCGCAGCCGCCGCCGCGCTGTATCTGGCGATCGAATGGCGCAGCATTCGTGAGCCATCGCTACTGTTCTGGAGCGCCGGTTTCGCCACCATCACCGTCGGTTCCACCCTGGCCCTGCTGCGCAGCAGCGGCTTTCTGCTGATCGGCATCTGGTTCGCCAACGGGCTGCTGGTGACCGCGCATTTCCTGTTCCTGCTCGGCGTGGCGCGCTTCACCCAGATACGCCTGTCGTCGGCCTGGTACCTGATCTTCGTGACCTGGCTGGTCATGCTGTTGTTGCCGGACGGGCCGCTGTGGTCGAAGGTGATGCTGGCGGCCAATTCGTTGCTGGTGGCGCTGTCGACCCTCAAGGCCAGCTCGCTGCTGCGCCCCCACGGCAAATCGTTGAGCGTCGGCGCGGTGCAGTTGCGCTATGTGCTGCTCGGTCACGGGATTTTCTACGTGGCCAAAGCCCTGACCGTGGTGATCCCCGGCACGCTGATCGATCTGGCGGCGTTTCGTGGCGAGATCATCCAGATTTCTCTGGTCGAGGGCGCGATGGCAATCATGTTGATCGCCTTGTCGATGACCGGCACCGAACGTTACCGCCGGGAAAAACAGATCGCCCGGCTTGCCGAGCGCGATCCACTGACCGCTTTGTACAACCGCCGCGCACTCGAGAAACGTGCGCCGCGCCTGCTCGAACAGGTATCGCCCGAGCATCCCGGCGCCCTGCTGCTGATCGACATCGACAACTTCAAACTGGTCAACGACCAGTACGGTCACACCGCCGGCGACCGTTTGCTGATTGCCCTGAGCGAGATGATCCGCTCGGTGCTGCCGCGTAATGCGCTGACAGCCCGTTTGGGTGGTGACGAGTTCGTCATTCTGCTCAACAGTGCTTCGAGTGAGCGCGTCATGGAACTGGGCAACACGCTGCGCGAGCAGTTTCTCAGCACCACTTCGCAGACATTCCCCACCACTGCCGCCGTCACCCTGAGCATCGGCGCCAGCCTGTTCGACAACCCGCCCGCCAACCTGACGGCACTGATCGAACAAGGCGACGCCGCCCTCTACGAATCGAAACGCGGCGGGCGCAATCGCTTGCGTCTAACCGGGCTCACCACTCCAGGATAATAAAAACCATGTCCAGCCTCGATACGCCTCTGCAAGACCTCGCCGCGCCCGAAGGCGTTTGCTACGGCTGCGGCGGCCGCAACCCGCACGGCCTGCACGTCAAAAGCCATTGGCACGAAGACGGTGTGCACGTGATTGCCGAACACCTACCGGAGGCCAAGTACTGCGGCTGGCCGGATCTGGTCTACGGTGGCCTGATCGCGATGCTGGTCGACTGCCATTCCAACTGGACAGCGATGGCTTACCACTATCGGGCAGAAAACCGCGAACCTGGCAGCCTGCCGCGCATTGACTGCGTCACCGGCAACCTCGGCATCAAGTTCATCAAGCCGACACCGATGGGTGTGCCGCTGGTTTTACGGGCGAAAGTCGAAGGTGAAGTCGGGCGCAAGACGCGGGTGATTTGTGAAGTGTTTGCCGGTGACGTCCTCACCGCCGTGGGTGATTCGGTGTTTGTGCGAGTGGATACCGGGCAATTGGCGAATGCGGCGCATGGGCGGAAAAGCCAAAGCCCCTCACCCTAGCCCTCTCCCAGAGGGAGAGGGGACTGACCGAGGTGTTTGGTTGAAATACGCCGACCTGAAATATCGGATCGAACTCTGGTTTTGAAAAGCTCACAGATCAGCTCCCTCTCTTCAGGGTGAAGGGACTGACCGAGGTGTTTGGTTGAAATACGCCGACCTGAGATATCGAGCCGAACTCGGGTTTTGCAAAATCCTCACCTCAGCCCTCTCCTTGGGGAAAGGAGACTGACCGAGGCGTCTGGTTGAAATACGCCGACCTGAGATATCGAGTCGAACCAGGATTTTGAAAAGCCCACAAATTAGCTCCCTCTCCTAGGGGAGAGGGCTGGGGTGAGGGGTGAATTCACCACCGAACCCAATGTGAAACAGGCTTAAACCTGTTTCACATTCGCCCGCGCCGTATGCAGCTTTTTATAGCTCTCGATCAAACGCAAATGCCGATCCAGCCCTTCCAGCTTCATGCTGGTCGGCGTCAAACCGTAGAAACGCACGCTGCCGTTAACCGAACCAATCGCCGCATCCATACGCTCGTCGCCAAACATACGACGGAAGTTAGCCTCGTAGTCTTCCAGTTCCAGATCCTCGTCCAGCTCCATCTCCAGCACCACGTTGACCGCTTGATAGAACAAGCCGCGCTCGACGGTGTTGTCGTTGTATTGCAGGAAAGCCTCGACCAGGTCTTTGGCCTGTTCGTACTTTTGCAGGGCGAGGCAGATCAGCAAGCGCAGTTCCAGAATCGTCAACTTGCCCCACGGCGTGTTGTCGTCGAACTCGACGCCGATCAGTGTGGTGATCTCGGTGTAATCGTCCTGCTCGCTGTTTTCCAGGCCTTGGGCGAGGTTGCGCAGGCCGACTTTGCTCAGGTTGTGCAGGTTGAGGATGTCGGCACGGAACTGCAGGGCCTTGTTGGTGTTGTCCCAGATCAGGTCTTCGACCGGGTAGATTTCCGAGTAGTCCGGCACGAGGATGCGGCAGGCCTTGGCACCGATGTGCTCGTAGACCGCCATGTAGACCTCTTTGCCCATGTCTTCGAGGATGCCGAACAGCGTCGCGGCTTCTTCGGCGTTGGAGTTTTCACCCTGGCCGGAGAAGTCCCACTCGACGAATTCGAAGTCCGGTTTGGCACTGAAGAAGCGCCACGACACCACACCGCTGGAGTCGATGAAGTGCTCGACGAAGTTGTTCGGCTCGGTAACCGCCTGACCGGAGAAGGTCGGCTGCGGCAAGTCGTTCAAACCTTCAAAGCTGCGCCCCTGCAGCAATTCGGTGAGGCTGCGTTCCAGCGCCACTTCCAGGCTCGGATGCGCGCCGAACGAGGCGAACACGCCGCCCGTACGCGGGTTCATCAAGGTCACGCACATCACCGGGAATTCACCGCCCAACGACGCGTCCTTGACCAGCACCGGGAAGCCCTGCTCTTCCAGGCCTTTGATGCCGGCAAGGATGCTCGGATACTTCTCCAGCACTGCTTGCGGCACGTCCGGCAGGGCCATTTCGCCTTCGAGGATTTCACGTTTGACCGCGCGCTCGAAGATCTCCGACAGGCACTGCACCTGCGCTTCGGCGAGGGTGTTGCCGGCGCTCATACCGTTGCTGAGGTAAAGGTTTTCGATCAGGTTAGACGGGAAGTACACCACTTCATTATCCGACTGGCGCACAAACGGCAGCGAGCAGATGCCGCGCTGGGTGTTGCCGGAGTTGGTGTCGAACAGGTTCGAGCCACGCAATTCGCCGTCACGGTTGTAAATTTTCAGGGTGTAGTCGTCGAGAATCTCGCTCGGCAACTCGTCTTTCGGGCCCGGTTTGAACCATTGTTCGTCCGGGTAGTGGACGAATTCCGCGTTGGCGATTTCTTCGCCCCAGAACTGGTCGTTGTAGAAGAAGTTGCAGTTCAGGCGCTCGATGAACTCGCCCAATGCCGAGGCCAGTGCACCCTCTTTGGTCGCGCCCTTGCCATTGGTGAAGCACATCGGCGAATGCGCATCGCGAATGTGCAGCGACCAGACGTTAGGCACGATGTTGCGCCACGAAGCGATTTCGATCTTCATCCCGAGGTCGGCGAGAATGCCCGACATGTTGGCGATGGTCTGCTCCAGCGGCAGGTCCTTGCCGGCGATGAAGGTGCCTGCGTCGGAACCGGCCACCGGCATCAACAACGCCTGAGCATCGGCGTCGAGGTTTTCGACTTCTTCAATGATGAATTCCGGGCCGGTCTGCACGACCTTCTTCACCGTGCAGCGGTCGATCGAGCGCAGGATGCCCAAACGATCTTTCTCGGAAATGTCCGCCGGCAACTCGACCTGGATCTTGAAGATCTGGTTGTAGCGGTTTTCCGGGTCGACGATGTTGTTCTGCGACAGGCGAATGTTCTCAGTCGGAATGTTGCGGGTGTCGCAGTACAACTTCACAAAGTAAGCCGCACACAACGCCGACGATGCCAGAAAGTAGTCGAACGGCCCCGGTGCCGAGCCATCGCCCTTGTAGCGGATGGGCTGATCGGCGATCACCGTGAAGTCGTCGAACTTGGCTTCAAGTCGAAGGTTGTCGAGAAAGTTGACCTTGATTTCCATGCGGGATTACCAGAATACGGCTAAACGAATGGCGGCCATTATCCGGTTTTTGCGCGGGAAGTCTTGCCCTTTCGGGATTGGCCGCTGATCGGCGTCCTGCACTTGGGAAGACAAATCACGCGGGGTTCACTACGCTTTCAGAGCAGTCGCCGAGAACAATCTGAACATTGCGCCCACGCCGTGGTTCTAGATTCAGAAGACAGCGGATCAAGGACGAGCACATGGACCTTTCCAGCTATGCAGCCCCGCTTCCACCGCGCCAGAGCGCCGTCACTCGCCGCCTGGCCTTCGCGGTCGGAGCGCTGTTCGTCAGTGGCGTGATTGCGGCGGCGGTCGCTTTGCTGGGTATCGCCGAGCGCCTGGACAGCGAAGAGCTCACCAAAACCCGCTTTTACTCGGCTCGCGCGCTGGAAAACCGCATCACTGCCTCGAAAAACTACATCACCAGCTACGCCTACTGGACCACCGCCTACGAGCATTTGAGCGGTCAGGTCGATACCGATTGGGCCTACACCGAGCAGAACCTCGGCAAAACCCTGTTCACCAGTGACGGCTATGACGGCGTGTTCGTCCTCAACCCCGAAGGCACCCGTTACGCGGTGGTGCGCGGGCAAATGGTCGATGCCGAGCTGTCCGCGTTCGTTCAGGTCAGCGCCACGGAGTTACTGGATCAAGTGTTGGGCCAAGGTGATCTGACCAAGCCAGTCAGCCGCTATTCACTGTTCGAAGGCTGGCCGGCGCTGGTGTCGGCGGCGACGATCATTCCCAACGATGAACGACCACTCGGCGATCCGCAGACTTCTTCGGTGCTGGTGTTCGTCGACAAACTCACGCCGACCAAATTGCGCCTGATCGGCAGCGGTTACGGCTTGAATAACCTGACCCTGGCACTGGACGATACGCTCGACCCGAAACGCCCTCGCGTGCCGCTGGACAGCACCGGTTACAGCCTGATCGCTGATCTGGAGCGACCCGGGCAACATTTACTGTGGTCATTGCTGCCGCCACTCGGCGCGACGATTGTGGTGCTGATGCTGCTGACCGCGTACTTCTTCCGTCACGCCTTGCGCTCATCGCAGTACGTCGACCAGAGTTTTGCCGTCATGCAAACCTCCAATCAAGCACTGGAAAACGCCAACCGGGAGCTGGAAGCCAGTGAAGAACGCTTTCGCGCCGTGGCCGAAGCCGCGTCCGACTGGATCTGGGAAGTCGACCGCCACCTGGCGCTGACGTACCTGTCGGCGCGCTTCAGCGAAGTGACCGGTTACCCGCAAACCCTGTGGCTGGGGCAGGACATCGGCCAACTGTTGAGTTGTGACACCACGCCACTGGAACTGTGGCTGAGAAACCTCACCGAGGAGAACAGCGCCAGTGATTTGCGTTGCACCTACCGTGACCACTCCGGCCAGCAACACCACTGTCGGTTGTCCGCCCGGCCGATCTTCGACAAACACGCGGTGATCGGCTATCGCGGTACCGCCAGCGACATCACCGACGAAGTTGCTGCTCATGCGCAGATTCAACATCTGTCGATGCACGACGCCCTGACCGGCCTGCCCAATCGCAACAAACTTGCGCGTTATCTGGATGAAGCGCTGCTGCTCAAAGAGCACGCGCCGCCACTGTCACTGCTGATGATCGACCTCGATAACTTCAAGCCGATCAACGATTCGCTCGGCCATCCGGCCGGTGATGCCGTGCTGCAGGAAGTCGCCACGCGCCTGCGTGAATGCACCCGCGAACACGACATCGTCGCGCGTCTGGGCGGCGACGAGTTCATCGTGGTGCTCAACGGCATGGACAGTCCGCACGAAATCGACAAGTTCTGCACCCGCCTGATCGGCAGCCTGCATCAACCGGTGGTGTTCGAACATCATCCGCTGCACATCGGCGCCAGCATCGGCATCTCGCTTAGTCGCCGCCACGGCTACGTACCCAGCGACCTGATCCGTTACGCCGACATTGCCCTGTATCAGGCCAAGTCCGAGGGCAAGAACACCTGGTGCTATTTCGAAGCGCACATGAGCGACCAGATCCAGACCCGCCGGCAGATGGAAGACGACCTGCGCCATGCGCTCAAACACAACGAATTCATCCTGCACTATCAACCACGCTACAAGATCGATGGCAAGCACATCGTTTCGGTCGAAGCGCTGGTGCGCTGGCAACACCCGACCAAAGGCCTGCTCGGCCCGGACCTGTTCATACCGCTGGCGGAGCAGACCGATCTGATCGTGCCGCTCGGGCGCTGGGTGTTGCGTGAAGCCTGCGAAACCGCGCTGGGCTGGCCGGAAGACATTCTGCTGTCGGTGAATCTGTCGCCCGCGCAGTTTGCCGTCAGCGATGTGGTCGAGGATATTCGGGAGGTTCTGGTGCAAACCCGTTTTCCAGCGAGTCGCCTGGAACTGGAAATCACCGAGAACGTGATGCTCAACGACACCGACGGCGCGTTGACCACCATGAATGCCCTGAAAGAACTCGGCGTGCGCCTGAACATGGACGACTTCGGCACCGGTTACTCGTCGCTCGGTTACCTGCGCGCTTATCCTTTTGACGGGATCAAGATCGACAAACGCTTCATCGCCTCGATCAGCAGCGGCACCAATGATCGCGCGGTGGTGCAGGCGATCATCGGCCTGGGCAAAGCCATGGGCCTGACTGTCACCGCCGAAGGGGTCGAGACTGAAGAGCAACTGGATATTCTCGGGGTCGATCAGTGCAATGAGGTGCAGGGTTATTTCATGAGTCGGCCGATCGACAAAGTCGCGTTTGCGCGGTTGCTGCAAGATTCCAGAGGTGCACATTTGAAAGCGAAGAAAGGTCGTGTGACTTGAACGGCTACACGGCGGAGCGACCGCTGTAGCCGTTCGCGGCACCTTCAACCGCGTGTTGAACCTGAGTCATTGGTAAATACATTGCCCGCATCCCGCACCAACTGCCGCCACTCGGCACTGGTGATCAACCCCTCCTCTTCCATTTCATCGGCTGCCTTGAGCAGTTCGTCGTACTGCTGCTCCGGGTCCAGACGCATCTGCGATTGCGTCGCCAGTTTTCGCCATGCCGCCAGTTTTTCTTGTTTGCGCTGATCAAACATCGGGCATCTCTCGTGAAGGACTCTCTCGATAGAAAGAAACGAGATCGCGGTGGTTCAGCGCAGTCGACGGATGGACTTTTTGCTTCTAAAGCGCTTTGCCGATCAACAATGATGGATACACCACCGAATACTGTGGGAGCGAGCCTGCTCGCGAAAGCGGTTTGTCTGCACCGAAGATATTGGCTGACCCACCGCTATCGCTTGCAGGCAAGCTCCCACAGGGTTTGCGCTGATCAGCAATGATGGATACACCACCGAACCCTGTAGGAGTGAGCCTGCTCGCGATAGCGGATTGTCTATGGCGGATGTGTTGGCTGACACTCCGCTATCGCGAGCAGGCTCACTCCCACAGGGATTGGGGCAGTTTGTCAGAACTTCTCGGCCACGCGCCGGTATGGATAATCCGGATCGCGGTACTTGCCCGGCTTCTGTCGTTTGGGCAGCTCGATTTGCTCGCGCTTCACCTCCTCATACGGAATGCGGCTGAGCACATCGGAGATGATGTTCAGCCGTGCGCGGCGTTTGTCATTGGAGTCGGCCACCAGCCACGGCGCGTGTTCAGTGTCGGAGTATTTGAACATTTCGTCCCGCGCCCGTGAGTAGTCGTACCAGCGGCTGTAGGACTTGAGGTCCATCGGTGTCAGTTTCCAGGTCTTGCGCCCGTCGTTGATTCGCGCCTCAAGCCGGCGGGTTTGCTCTTCAGGGCTTACTTCCAGCCAGTACTTGAGCAGGATCACTCCCGATTGGACGATGGCGTGTTCGACCCAGGGAATCGATTTGAGGAATTTGTCGGCCTGCTCGTCGGTGCAGAAGCCCATCACCCGCTCGACACCGGCGCGGTTGTACCAGCTGCGATCGAAGATCACCACTTCGCCTGCCGCCGGTAGATAAGGCAGATAACGTTGCACGTGCATCTGGCTTTTCTCGCGATCGGTCGGCGCCGGCAGCGCCACCACGCGAAAGACACGCGGGCTGACGCGCTCGGTCAATGCCTTGATGGTCCCGCCCTTGCCAGCGCCGTCGCGGCCTTCGAAAACGATGCAGACCTTGACGCCCTTGGCAATCACCCATTCCTGCAACTTGACCAGTTCGACGTGCAGTTTGCGCAAATGCTCGAGGTAATCCTTGTTTTTCAATTTCGGACTTTCAGGCGCCGTGGCGGCCTTCTTTTTGCCTTTTGCCATGACCTTGGCCTCTCTCCAATAAATGCAGAAACAGAGTGTTGATTGACGGGATACACCAGACACGTGAGGTTAGTTCATGACGTGCCGTTTGCCATGGCCGGGCAAAAAGCCAAATTGCCATGTGTTTCGTTCGTTCTTTGTTACGTCGCACTGTTCATTGCCCGTTCTTGCCTGCCTGGAGTTTTTCGATGCCGTCGTCCAAATCCCTGCCCACCGCCCTGCTCGGCCTGGCGCTCGCCTGCCCGGCGATGGCCGAGACTCAAGGTCTGGAATTGGGGCAAGTACTGATTTCGGCCGAGGATCGCAACGGTAGTGATGTCTCTGTTGAGGAAGCCAAGGCCCGCCTCGAACAGGTGCCCGGCGGCACCAGCGTGGTCGACATGCGCCAGCCATTGCAGGGCCGCGTGGCGAGCAATCAGGATGTGCTGGCGTATCAGCCGGGGGTTTATGCGCAGTCGGCGGGCAACGAAGGCGTGAAAATCTCGGTGCGTGGCTCAGGCATCAACCGGGCACCGGGCGCTCACGCGTCGGGGCTGTACACCCTGCTCGACGGTCTGCCGTTGACCGGCCCGGGCGGCACGCCTTACGAATTGCTCGAGCCGTTGTGGGTCGATCACGTTGAAGTGCTGCGCGGCGCCAACGGTTTTGATCGCGGTTCGCTGGCACTTGGCGGCGCCATCGATTACGTCAGCCACACCGGCTACGACGCGCCGAAACTGCAAGTGCGCTACGCGACTGGAAGCCACGGCTATCAGCAGCGTCAGGTCAGTTCCGGGCAAGTGCTCGGCGATTTCGATTACTACGTGTCGCTCACCGATTCCAACGCCGACGGCTATCAGGATCACACCGCCAGCGAGAGCAAAGGCCTGATCGCCAACTTCGGTTATCGCTTCAACCCGAACCTGGAAACCCGCTTCTATATCCGCTACCGCGAAACCGACAACGACCTCGCCGGCCGCGTAACCAAGCACTCCATCGAACACTCGCCTCGCGCGGCCAATCCGTCCTACGTGGCGCGCGACGATAGCCGCAAACAGCCGGGCAGCACCTTCATCGGCAACAAGACCACCTATTACATCGACGACGATTCGAGCATCCAGACCGGCCTCGTTTATCACGACTACCCGATGGACCTGCGCGAAGGTCCGAACCGTTTGAAGGTCGCCTACACCGACGTCAGTGGCACCTTCGACTACAAACGCCGCGACACGATTTTCGGCATGGAAAGCCGCAGCAACGTCGGCCTGCGCGTGACCAAACACCTGCCCAACGACGGCGCCAGCGAATTCGTGCGCATCCCCAGCGGCAACACCGCCAGCTACGTGCCCGGCACGCGCATGCGCAACTTCACCTATCAGGGCTCGGACACCGTTCTGCACTTCGGCAACGATCTGGAAATCGCCGACGACCTGTGGCTGACTACGGGGCTCGCCGCCATCTACACCCGCCGCGAAAGCGACGTGACCTACCCGCAAAGCGGCGGCAAAACCAGCATGAACGACTGGGATTACGCGCCACGCCTCGGCCTGCGCTACCAGATCACCCCGGACCTGCAAGTGTTCGGCAACCTCAGCCGCTCGGTTGAAGCACCACACCCGTGGTCGCTGATCTACAGCTCCAATGTGCGCTTCCCGGCTGGCAGCGGCGCCGCGACCGGCACGCAGAAAGACCCGATCGAATTGCAGAACCAGACCGCGACCACGCTGGAACTCGGCGGCCGTGGCGACAGCGCTGTCGGCGAATGGAGTCTGGCGTGGTATTACGCGCAGGTGCGGCATGAATTGCTGTCGGTGCTGCCGGATGCCACCGCCGTCACCCCTTACGAACTCAACGCCAGCCCGACCGTGCACCAAGGCGTTGAAGCGAGCCTGAACAGCAAACTCTGGTCGGCGGCCGATGGCCGCCAATTGAGCTTGCGTCAGGCGTATACCTTCAGCGACTTCCACTATCGAGATGACGATCGTTTTAGCGACAACCGACTCCCCGGCCTGCCGATGCACTACTACCAGGGTGAGCTGCGTTACGACTGGCCGCAGGGGTTCTTTGCGGCGGTGAATACGCAATTGGTGTCCAAGGTGGCGGTGGATTACGCCAACAGCTACTACGCCGATCCGTATGCACTGTTCGGCGCGACGCTGGGTTACAACGCGCCGAAGGGTGACTGGCAGACGTGGGTGGATATGCGCAACCTGACCAACAAACACTACGCAGCAACGGTCACACCGGGGTATGACGACAAGGGACTGGATGCGGCGCGGTCTACTCCGGGTGAAGGGATGGGGGTTTATGTCGGGGTTTCGTGGAGTTTGCTCTGACACCTCCCCTGTGGGAGCCAGCCTGCTGGCGATGGCGGCGAATCTGTCGCAAAGAAGCTAACTGACCTACCGTCATCGCTTGCAGGCAAGCTCACACAGTGATTTGCGCTGTACCCGAATTTTGTGATCTATACACAAACCTGTGGCAACAGGTTTGCACGCGAAGGCGTCAGCCGAACACGCGTCGATGTAAATGTTCTACGCCCTGTTTCAGAACGAGTCACGGATGAACACCATGGATTCCCAACCAGAAAACCTGCTGGAAAAAAGCCTCAAACGGGCCGCCGACGAACCGGCACATCGTCCGGAGTTTTTCAACACTCTGTTGAATTCGAACGTTTACATTCTCGGCACCGCCGGAGAGGCAGACGGCCACGTCAATCTCCAAGCCGGCAGCAACATCAGCATCGCCCATTGGCAAAAACCGGATGGCACCCCGGTCATCCCGTTTTTCTCGTCCCTGCAAACACTGCAACAGTCCATCGACAGCGAGCAGACCTACCTCGAAATACCCGCCCGATCGTTGTTCGAAATCACACTGGGCGCCCTGCTCTGTCTGAATCCGAAGTCGCCTTACGGCAAAGAGTTTTTCCCGCAAGAGGTGCACAATTTGCTCGCCGATGCCGTTGGCCAGACCGCCACGCAACGCACGGTCGAGAAAGAAACCAACGTGCTGCTCGGCCAGCCTGCCGAATACCCGTCACAAATGGTCCACTCGCTCACGCAACTGTTCGCCAAACATTCCAATGTGAAGCGCGGGTTTCTGGCATTGATGCATGACACCTCGGTGGACGAAAAACCGCACTTGATCGTGGGCATTGAGGCGGACGGCGATATTGAGCGGGTTATGCGTGAGGCGGGCAATGTTGCCGGGGATACCGCGCCGCAGGGCGAGCCGGTTGATTTGTGCCGTGTGTCCCAAGGCGAAGCCGGCCTGAGTGATTACTTTCTCAGGGAAACCACGCCCTTCTATGAGCGCAAGTGGGGCAATAAACTGCGTTCTTTTCTGGGGTTTGGTAAAGCGTGATTGAACATGCACCGGGACCCTGGGTTCTGGACGAGACCGCCGAGGTCACGGCCGGACTTGCTGATTTGATCGCGGCGATTGCCAAAACCGAGCGATCGCAAATCCCATGAGTCCGGGTTGGAAACACGGATTCACGCTGGAAAACTGAGTGATCGTAAAATGTGGACCGGGCTGACCGGTCCGCCACAAGGACCGTGAAAAATGAAAGTATTGCTCATCGCTTCGCTTGCAATTTTGTCGATAACTCAAACATCTTTGTCCTTCGCCGATAACGCCAATGGCAAAAATCTTTTTTTACAGCGATGTGCGGTGTGCCATGGAGCAGATATCAAGGCAACAGGCCCCTTGGCGAATAAAAGCCAACCGCCGACGCCTGACCTGACAACAGCCACCTTCAAGAAGCGACTGCATGATTATCCAGGCGTCATCGTCTCCTCGATCATTCTTCGCCCCAATGGCGATCTGATTCCAAGAACCCTGCGGGACAACGGCATAAAAATCGAGCCGCACGCCTGGAGCGTTCAGGACTTTCGCGACTTGAATCAATACATGAGTCGTGTGATTTCAGAGAGTCGGTGATTTGATAAAACGACGACGTTTGAACCGGAACACAACCCTCTCCAATGCCCACCGAGTCAGGAAATGAATGAACTTCACCGATGACATGGCGGCCGCTTTTCCTGCGGGCAATCCGATACCCGCACGCCTTCGCCAATCACTTGAGTTGTTGGAAGAGCATGGCTGCGTGCGCAGTCACCGCGATGGCACGCGCTATATGACGCTGCATCCGGACCCCGCACACAGCGATGTGGCGACAACCGCTTTTTACCTGCCAGTACCTGCCGACACCGCCCGCTGGACTAACAGCGATGATCCTGACGTAAACCAGCGCCTGACCCTATTCCTCAGAACCGGTGGGGACGGCTCGTGGGCCGGGCTGTGGCTGGACGACAGCGGGCAACAGCGATTCGTCCATCTGGGATCAGGGTCCGGGTCAACGATGCTTTGCGTCCTGACCGACACGATTGAAGACTTGTTGAGGCTGCTGGCTATCGGTTACGACGAGCTCTGCTGGCCGGAGCAATTTCAACTGACCCCGGATCAAGTACGCGAAAAAGAATACGCCGAAGACGATTACCCTCCTCCGCCTCTTCTGTTGCGAAGCCACGTCGAGCGAACGCTCGGGCTGAGCATACCGGCGCGAGCAGCGGATCTGGTCCGCGGTACAGCGTGCATGGATGTGAGCGAATCGAACGACCCCTTCTGGAACTGGCTCAAGCAGGTCAGCCGGCATTAATGGCGACACTGCTCGATCACTTCCACTCCAAACCAGTCCTCGCCCCTCCCAAGGAAGGCATGTTGTGAATGACGTCAAACCCGACAATCGAAATACCCTGAATCGCGCTTGGCCGCTGTTTTTGCTACTGGCATCGACAGCTCTGCTTAACACGGGCTGTTCCCACCCCCCGCCACCGATCGAACGCGACCCCTGCCTGGATGAAGGCCCACTCCACAGTGCGGCTTACGATGACTGCGTGGCTGACCGTAAGGACGCAAGTGATGCTGCACTCAAAGCCATTCTGGGCGATGCCCCTGATCTTTACACACAAACGCGCCTAGCCGAGCCGGGCGAGGAAACTTTCCAGAAGTCCGACTATCCGGACACCCCCAGCCCCATGAGTTACCGGACTGCTCGCTCAATTTCCGCGACGGAGCAGCAGGCGCTACCGTTCAAGATGAGAGTCCGCTGGAATTACACCTCCAGGAAACTCCTGCCGCGACCTCGTGATCTTGTACGCATGAATGAGATGGAGGCCCTTTTACTGTCGGCCGCGGCGGATGACGGGCTCGCGAAGTGGGTGTGCACGGTCACTGGAGAACACCGTCGGGAGTGGATCTTCTACGCCCGAAGTGACACTGATTTCATGAACCGGATGCAGACGCTGTTGGCACCCAGCGGACCTTATCCTGTCGAATGGAGCGGTCGTAAAGAGCCTGCGCGCAGTGCCGAGGGGGCCAATAGTGCCGACCCGTCCGGGGAAATCCGCATGACCCCTAAACGGTGTTTGGAGTGAGAGACAGGGACACTTGTGGCGCTCTCTGCACTTACAGATCATTCAAGGAAAAATGCTCATGAGCATGAAAAAAATTATGCTGGCTGTATTGGCCGCAGCGGCGCTGGCGGGTTGTGGGGGTAACAAGGACAAGGCGCAGGCGTTCGTCGAGTCCAGTGGCATGACCAAGCAATACGCCAGCATGGTCGAGACCGCGTCCAGCGGTTATGCCTCCCGCTACCCGATGCTCGAACACGAGCAAATTCGCAACGTTGTACGAGAGAACATCGATCCTGACGACCTGAAGGGCATGGTCGTGGAAATCTATGCCAATCACTTCAACAACGATGAGCTTGACCTGCTGACTCGCGCCAACCAGCATCCCGAGCAGGCGATGACGATCATCCAGAGTTCGAAAAAGGGCCGCGATCTGGCCGAAAAATTCATGGCCGTCCAGAGCACCCTCGCTAAAGATATGCGAGATGCAATGGCCGACAGCGATGAGGCGATCATCGATGCGCTGGATGATTTGAAGGATGAAGCGCAGGGCTAAAACGGCGCCATAGGCACTCGCCGCTTCGCGGGCTTGCCCGCGAAGTCGGAAACTCATTCAGCCTCGCAACCACTGAAGTAGCGCGGAATGAGCGGCGTGCACCTCTCACGCGCGCTTCGGCAGCTTCCAGTTCGGGCGAATGAAATGGCAGGTGTAGCCATTCGGAATACGCTCAAGGTAATCCTGATGCTCCGGCTCCGCTTCCCAAAACGGCCCCGCCGGTTCGATCTCGGTGACCACTCGGCCAGGCCATAGCTTTGAAGCATCCACGTCGGCAGCGGTGTCTTCAGCGATATCGCGCTGCGCTTCGTTGAGATAATAAATCGCCGAGCGATAGCTGCGACCGAGGTCATTGCCCTGACGGTTTGACGTGCTCGGGTCGTGAATCTGGAAGAAAAACTCAAGGATCTGTCGATAGCTGATCACCGCCGGATCGAAGGTGATTTCGATAGCTTCGGCGTGGTCACCATGGTTGCGATAAGTAGCGTTCGGCACGTCGCCGCCGGTGTAACCGACGCGAGTCTGCAACACGCCGGGATAGCGCCGCAGCAAATCCTGCATGCCCCAGAAGCAGCCGCCGGCGAGGATGGCGGTTTCGGTTTGAGTGGTCATGGCGTGTCGTTCCTCTTCGGGGTGTTGGGTATAGCGATGGTTATGAGGGCGGGTTGGCGGATTCCAAGGGGCTGAGCCAATAGAACTACTGACGCGCTGAAACCTGATTGGCTTCCTCGAGCAAAGAACCCGTAATCCTTCGGCCGCTGTAATCACTGACAAAGTAATTGATTCGGTTAGCCAGATACTGCATCGATAACCAGCCCAAACCGTGGTAGTCACGCATCTCCTCAGCATTGAGCTTGATCATGGACTGGTACCCCACAAAAGACGCTTCACATTCAACGAGGATGTAGACAGAACCATCTGCGAGCTTGAAAAGTCGCCAGTAGCTGTCGTCGGTGTGATATTCCGCGGGAGTGAGTCGAACCAGTTCCATGATTGAATTCCGTGGGCTTTCTTTTGGTTTGAGACCATAACATGGCTGCAAAGCCACGGTTTTAGATGAGACGCTTCTGGCCGGTTGTCGACGTTGACGACATTCAGATTCAGGTCAAAAGCGCTAAGCGTGCCATGGTCGCCCTCGAGGCTCACGCAGTGCGCGCATCCGGGCATCAGTGCCCGGCAACCCCAACCGCTCCAGCAACACGCGGCCCCGATCTGAACCCATGCACCCGCGCGCCGAAGGCAATGGCAAACCCTACGCTCACCAGCACCACCATGGCCCAGGGAAATGAGGCGACGCCCCAGCGGTCGAGCAACACCCCGCCGACCACCCCGCTGCCAGCAATCGCGCTGTTCCAAGCCACCACATTCAACGACAGCGCGACATCGGCGCCGTCACCGGCAGCATCCGCCAGTGCCGTCTGCAACAAAGTCGCCGCGCCGCCAAAACTCAATCCCCACACCAACACGCCGAGGTAAATCACCTGCGGTACACGCCCCCAAAAGCCAAACACCACGCAAACCAATGCAAACGTCGCCAGACTCACCAGCACTGTCTTGCGCAACAGCGGCTCAACCAGTTTCGCGGTCAGCCAGATCCCCGCCAACGCTGCGAGACCAAACACCAACAACACCAGATCTACACGATCCGCCAGCCCCGCCGGCGCCACAAACGGTGCGATGTAGGTGTAGAGAATGTTGTGCGCCAGCATCCAGCTGATCACCACCGCCAGCACCGGCCGCACACCCGGCGTGGTCAACACGCGGCGCAACGACAGACGCTGATGCGCAGGCTGCGGCGGATAATCCGGCACCTTCACCAACACCCAAACGATCAGTATCAACGTCAGGGCCGACATCAGGCCAAACGTCGTGCGCCATCCGACGAGGCCACCGAGCCATGTGCCGAGCGGCACGCCTAGTGACAGGGCAATCGGCGTACCGACCATGGCCAGTGCCAACGCTTTGCCCTGCTGATCAGGCTCAACCATGCGCCGCGCATAACCGGCCAACAAACTCCACGCCAACCCGGCCGAAACCCCGGCAAAGAACCGCGCCACCAGCGTCACACCATAGTGCGACGACAGCGCCGTGATCGAGTTGAACAGCAGAAAACCAACGATGGTCAGCAACAGCACATTGCGCCGACGCCAGCCGCGCGTGGCGATGGTCATCGGGATCACCGCCAGCACCGAGCCCAGCGCATACGCGGTGACCATCTGCCCGGCCATCGAAGGCGAAATCGCCAGGCCTTCGCTGATCAGCGGCAACAGTCCGGCGGGTAAGGTTTCGGTGACAATGCAGATAAAACCGGTCATGGCCAGCGCCAACAGCGCGCCGATGGGCAGGCGTTTGGGCGCCGCCGATAGAGTCAATGAAGGTGTCACGGGAAACTCCTTGTGAGCAGAATGTCAGACTTAAATACCGATCGATATAAAATACTGGCGGCAGCCGAGGCACGTTGTCAACGACTTATGTATCGACTAGTATCCAAATCACTTTCCGAGGAGTTTCAGCTATGGCCAGAACCGGCCGCCCCCGCGCATTCGATCGCGACGACGCCGTCGACCAGGCCATGCAATTGTTCTGGCAACACGGCTACGACTCGACATCCCTTTCACTGTTGAAGGCTGAACTGGGCGGCGGCATTTCCGCGCCAAGCTTTTACGCTGCTTTCGGCTCCAAGGAAGCCTTGTTCGATGAGTGCGTACAGCGTTACCTCACGACCTTCGCCCAAGTCACCGAATGCCTATGGGATGAAAACCTGCCGCCACGCCAAGCCATCGAAACCGCCCTGCGCCAATCGGCACGCATGCAATGCGACGACGGCCACCCGAAAGGCTGCATGGTCACCCTCGGCGTCATGAGCGCGCCGAGTCCGGAAAACGCCCACGTCGCTCAAGCCCTCACCCATTCCCGAGCCCGAACCCGCGCGGGGATTGTGGCGTGTGTCGAGCGTGGTGTGAGTGAAGGGCTGTTAGCGGACGACACGAACGCAGCCGCGATGGCGACGGTGTTCGATAGTTTCCTGCAGGGGATTTCCATCCTTGCTCGGGATGACACGCCGATTGAGAGTATTGATGCGGCGATTACGCAGGTGATGCGGACTTGGGATGTGGCCCGTACCACCGCACCTGCACCAGAACAGGCATGAAAGGCGTCTGGATGCTCAAACAGCATAAGGAAAACCAGCCATTGCAAATCCACGTTATTTACACCCACACCGAGGTGCTGCTCTCCAGACACCCTTACGCCTCATGGAGAGAAATTCAGAATCAGTACCCTGACTACATCACATCGCTCGGCCCTTGGGATGACCAAGCCGTTATCGAATACCTGATCGACGAATACCCCGAACTTTCTCCCCATCCGAAAGAGCAGGTCGCAGCGCTCATCGCGGGTACTGAAGAGACAAAAGTGATAACAACAGTACATTCACCGGCTAGACAGCCTTAGACGCGAGCTCGAGCATTCTGGCGAATTGAGCAATCGCCAGATGAATCTCATCCTGAGTGTCGCCATCCCAATCCTCAACCGTCGACAACTCGGTCCTCAGCGCGTCAATGCGACTGCGTATTTCAGCAACCTCTTCGTCCCCACACTGCTGCGTAATTGCCGCCCACTTCTCATCCGAAATACGCTGCTGCACGGACAGCCCCGCACTCGCTTGCGCGATCATTGCTGACAGTTTGCTCATCAAATATCCCTACCCTATTCCTTGCAGACAGTCGGCCCTATGCCCTCACCGGAAATAGGCATGATGTCATTGCCCATGCTGAGGCACAGCGCTTTATTACTGAAAAGACGCCCAAATCAGCGGGCTAAACAAGACCGGATCTATGCCGACACACGATCCGGGTATACCTCAACGTAACTCGACTCCCCGCCTCCACTAGCACCGGACAACCACCCCCACACAAAGCTCAACGTCGTTCGCCCTCCGTCGTCCACCCCGACAATGCCACGGGACCAACCGGACAAAATCTCGTCCTCAGTCGTCAGGCAATGAAACAGCAACTCTATGGTGTCAGGACCAGTCACGCGGCCAACTTGATGCCCCATACGAATCCGCCCGCCTTGGTAAGTGCTGGAAATGCCCGAACCCTCAACACGGTAATGAAACACCGTCCCGCTACCCGACAGCCCCTGCGTGTTATCCGCTACCGCGAATTGGCGATCATGCAAACGTTCGCTGACTTGAGAAAAGAGAGTTTCCATAAATGTCGCGTCCTTGATGAAGAAGGCTATTCCAGTGTGTGAGCATCCTACCCCATCAAATTTCAGATTTATCAGAACGCTTTTCTTCACGTTTTCACAGGCGCGTAAAAACCTGCTCACGATTCTGCCGGGCAAGCCGTTACAACAATGGAGGCGTATGAAAGTTTTAAACGCGAAGAAATCACGCAACTTGCCAGCGAGATGATGCGACCTGCACATGTCAATGAGGCTGACCAGATAAGCGCCTTCAGATACGTAAAGGGGCGCCCGGGTTATTCGGTTTTCTGGGAGTTTGCCTACGACGTACACGCTCAAGGGAAACGCTGGATCCTGCTAGGGTGCACTAGCGACTGACCCACTCTTTGCCATTCATTTTTGTCTGTTTTTATGGAACCACCGATGGACATCAGCAATACCCAGGAAGAAAACACACTAGAACAATCGCTCGAGTTGGCTGCGAAAGAACCTGCCCGCCGACCTGATTTTTTCAAGACGCTGTTGAACTCAATGGTTTATGTCCCGGGTTCGACCGGCGCGGGCAAGGGACACATTGACCTTGAGGCTGGCAGCCAAATCAGCATCGCACATTGGGAAAAGCAGGACGGCACGGCAGTCATCCCGTTTTTTACCTCGCTGCAAACGCTGGAGCAGTCCATAGCTCGTGGCGAGTCCTACCTGGAAATTCCGGCCAGATCCCTGTTTGAAATGACGCTGGGCACTCCGCTTTTCCTGGAACCGAAGTCGCCCTATGGCAAAGAGTTTCTCCCGGAAGAAGTGCAAAGCCTGCTGTCCGCCGAGATTGGCCGGACAACACAACGCACATTGGAAAAAGACGCCCACGTGCAACTCGGGCAGCCCGCGCAATATCCAACAAAAATGGTTAACGCGCTCACGCAGCTATTCGCCAAACATCGCAACATCAAGCGTGGGTTTCTGGCGCTTATGTACAACGTAACGACGGATGAAAAGCCTCACCTGGTGGTTGGCATCGAAGCGGACGGCGATATTGAATTGATCTTGCGCGAAGCCAGTCAAGTTGCCAGGGACACCGCACCCGATGGCGAAGACGTTGGCCTGTATCGCATTCAGGAAGGTGAGCAGGACCTGAGCGATTACTTCTTTACACAAACCACTCCGTTCTATCAGCGGACGTTGGGCAGCAAACTGCGTTCATTGTTTGGTTTTGGTAAAGCGTGACCGAGTTCAACCCCAAACTGACCGCAGATCAGGCGTGCGCAATCGTGCTCGCGCTGTTTGACGGTGTGATGAGAGATGGCAAACCCGAGCGGTTTGTCATTCAGAACTGTGAGCTGTCCGCCAACGGTGATTACTGGGTCATTCGCAGCAACAGCGAGGACTACGTCGTCCACGGCATGACAGAGTTCTGTTATGTCGGTGTCAATGCGCACTTGATCAATGTGGTGACCGGCGAGCGCGAGACGGTCGCCAATTGCTTCAGTGTCGAGGAGTATCTACAGGACAAATACGACCTGACCGCGGCGACGGGCAAACAGTATGTACTGACCCCGGCACTCGACCGGGCGAATAAACCCGCGCTGATCAATCTGCGCCGAAAACTGCAGTGCACCTACCCGCAAACCCTCGCGTTGCTGACGGGCCCGCAACGGCTATGGCTCACGGGTACACGCAGACGTCTGCAAGACGCACAGCGACTGCTTGGCGAGCAAGGCATCATCACTCAAATCGAGTTAGTGCCTGATGCCAGTGAAGCCGTCGCCATCGGCGTCGAAACCTGGTACATCGAAGCGGTGTTGAAAGCGGTGCGCAAACGCTTGGGTTAAGCGGTGAATTAGCCGCCGCTGCCTTTCAGACTCAGTCGATCAATTTGCTCAAGACTCGGTGCCCATCAGGGTTGCATGCTGTCGGTGGGTGAAGGCAAGGTCTACCAAATGAAATGGGGCGAAAAAGCCATACAGAGCTGCCGCATCGAACTGGACGTGAGCAAAGCACCGATGGTGGATGGTTATTGCGTGGCGGATGCCGTGTGTAAGTAAAACCGGGACTTGATGCGCGGTGATGATCGACGCTGTTTAAGGATGCCAGGCCTCACACGCCGGCATTTCAACGACTGGTTTAAAAACGTTCCGAGATACGTCCGACAGGCTACAACGCCTTGCGCCGTTGCCTACGACTACGCCAGAATCCGCCGGCTTGTGCGCCGGGTGGGCGGGTTCTATCGTGGGTCGGTCACTGAATAGCAGTGATCGGGTTTGGTAGCCCGGCTTACCTGTCGCATCGCAGATCTATTTGCACGGACGTCTTCGTCCGCTGTTTATGGTGGCCATGCGTAGGGCGTCTTCGGACGCGCCGGGTATCCAGGTGACCGGTCTACCAACCTGCGTTTGGCCACCACCCTCGTTTGGTAGCGAAAGTGATGGCTCCATTTTTCATCCTGGAGTTTCATCTATGTTCAAAATTACGCCGAATCCACCAGAAACCGATCCAATCTCAGGCGACGAATCCCCCGACACCAAGAAATTCAACGAAGCCGTCGACCGCGCCCTCTCCCATTACCTCGGCCCTGCCCCGGAAATCATGCTCACCCCGTACCAAACCAACAAGATGTTCATCGCCAACCCGAACACCAAGACTGAGGAATTGCTGGTGAATGCCAGTGAATCGCTCGGCTCGGCCTCTGTAATGTTGGGCGATGTAATCGGTCTGGTTCACGGACCGGCACGCAAGACACTGCAAGGCATTGCGCAGGTGGTAATGCTTGGGGAGTTAGCGGTGAATCGGGCGTTGGATAACGTAGTGCCGACGGAGTAACGAGAACTCCTCCATGACGGTCGGGATGTCGTCATGGAGGCAGACCAGACAGACCCACCAAGACAGAAAATAAATCAGCCCCCTTTATTCTCGTTTTATTGCCGTTAGCAACTCAGGGCGAAAGCCGAATACAGAGGGCACAACGGCAATGTGGTGTTTTCCTGGTTTTCAGGCTTTGGCGGGCTCCGAAGTGATCGGACGCAGGTTCGAATGGCCAAGAGCAGGAATGCAGTGCAACAGCCACGAAGGTTCGCGCAAGAGGCGCACGCCGAATCCACCTCTATCCAACCGCTAGATCGGAAATACCGGAACCTGACCTCCTTTGATTTCAATTTTATGTTCTGAGTAGAACGCCACCGCCCCTTTGCACTCTGCGACCGGGCGGTGGCCTTTTGAATTGGGCTTGAGGAAAACATCCGCTTTACCTGCGACAACAACTCTCGCTTCAGCGGCCCCTCTGATCGCTATGGCAACTTCATCGCCTCCGGGCGAGCACGCAAAGTTGCAGGCGTAAATGCCAATACCCAATTTAGGGCCAAACAGTTTCTTCAACAGCACGCCAAATGATTCCGGATTGATAAAATCCTTTCCGGATTCAGACCGGCCCAACACTGCAGCAAAATTTCTCTTTACAAATATTTCGTCCGCATTACCCAGCCACATCTGCCCGATATAACCATGTGTGACGATCAGTACAGTGTCGATCCAACCGTCAGCCACCTCTGCCACGCTGGTCAGTTTTACAACCAGCTCTTCATATGTGCCATCGGCATGAACCAGGTGCGACACGCCTGAAAACGTCTCAACATAGCTCTCGACACCTTTAGCAAAAGCACTGCCCGAGTTGCCCTTTTTGATCTCTTCTGAAAAATCGTGGTAGATCACCACTATTTCACGCTGATAAGGATCGACGAACTCTTCCTCATCAATTCTGAATTTGAAATCCCCGCGAAAAGCGGCATAAGCAGGCACCAGCTTTTCTTCCTTTTGCTTGAAAAATACAATTAATGCTCGCCCGACAATGACCGATTCTTTTTCGGTTTCTGCGACCCACGGCGTTCCTATCAACCAATCGGTTAACTTGTTGACAGGGTCTAGAACTGCCAGTTTTAGTGTCGTAAACGGGATCAGTGCTTCGCTCCCGTCAAGCATGTTTTTTATGACGACGCCGGCTTTGACTTTTCTTTCGACAACTGCATTCCAGCAGATCATGTGAAGCTCCTTGAATAAGCGTGTAGTCGAAAACCGTAAATCAGTGTAGTCGTTAGTTGGCGAAGTGCCCGGTGCTGTGGCGATGAACCGGGCACTGGATAACGTGGTGCCGACGGAGCAATGAAAATTCCTCCATGACGGCTAGGATGCCGTCATGGAGGAGGATCAGATATACGCACCAAGACTGAAAATTAATCCGTCCCCCTTTTTCACCGTCCCTTTTTCACCCCGTGATTACCAAGCCCATGGTTGCTCAGTCTGCCCCATAAACTTCGAACCATGCAGGAACGTATTACGCTCCTGCGTAGTGGTCAGCGCAAATCGGGCCCAATGCGAATGGGCGATCACGTTCAATTCCTCTTGCCACTGCTGCTTGATTTCCAGCTCTTGGATGTTTCGCCCTTCAAGCACCTCTTCTGAGAACAAATCCACAAGCTCAATGGGTATCGCATTAGCCGAGCCTAGACGAGATCGTATGTTTACCGAGCAAAGCTCCACGACCAATCCGGCAACGCCTTTTTTCATCAACTGCTGTAGCACTCTAAGCTTTTCGCTTGCAGCAAAATTCGTTTTTTTCAGTAGGGTGTTGTAGCGCGGCTTGAAATAATTAATCAACGCCGCTTCTGCCAGGGATACCACCTCATGTCGCTGCAGTCGGACATCCCTAAGACGATTGAAATGGGCAGAATCTTGCGCATCAGTGGCCTGAGCTTCCACATTGAAGTCGCCTCCATTGCTGATGATTGTCCTCCGATGCTCGAACCGATAGAGCAAAAGTAAAACCTCGCGCTCCGGGGAATGTGTCGAGTTCTCGGCGAGAATTTGCTGAAACTTGGTATGCGACAACAAGCGATTCAAAGCAGTCAGGGTATTCGTTCGTCCGATGCTCTGGCCAACATAGAGCACTTCCATATCCGTGTCGGGACGCGTCAATTCACTTTCGGCAGCCGCAACGATGACGCTGACGGCAATCATCTGATCTCCTTCGGAAGTCATCACGACCATCGATGATCCGTTGGCGGCAACGGCGACACCTAAAATGTCTGCGGTACCCGCAGTTGTTGGAAGACGAATCTCATAAGTAAAGGGGACCCGCGTCACCCCGTGTTCGCGCAATACCAAAAACTCACCCAAAACGATCCGTCCATTGCGAGATAGACTTTCAGGATTCAGGTAAATGCGATGACGACTGACGATGAGATAAATGTTGGAGCCGGCGAGCGCGGCCTTATGAACTGGATTGTCCTTTATATGGTAAAGGTCTGCCGGCGTCAGCATCGATGGAAGGCTCGAGTAGAGATGGGTTGCCCCTTCCATTGAAAAGAGCCTGATAGTTTCACTCAGATCGATCACGCATCGCTCCTGTGAAGTGCATTGAAATAATTGAAGCCCACCCCAGCTCAGGGGTATTCCGTCCGTAAAAACCATTCAGAAATGGACGAACGAGGACGCGCAGGCACCGACTTCAAAGACGATGCAGCCCTGTAGCATCTCGCCAGTACAAGGTTTCTTCGAATTGGAAGCTAATAAGAAAGAAGGCCGAACACGACTGAGATATGGATTGAGCGATTTTATCCACATCTTCCATAGACGATTCCCCCTCAGGTTCGGGGCCTTTTAATCTGATGGTGCAACGCAAAGCGACAGGAAAGTCGAGTCCCTTTGTATTCTCAGCATAGATCGTAGAGTCATCTGTTACATCACCGCCATTCAATCTAAGCCCCGAGGCAAATACAGCGGACAAGCCATTACCCGCCACCTCTATTTCCCAAGCCCCCGCATTCTCAACGGCGCATTTCAGCGCTGTAATTGTGAGTGTACTATCAGCTTCCAAGCACAGATCAAGACTCATGAATCCTCTCTTTTTCCTGCCTGAACAGTTACACCAAAATTTTGAGTACGATCTTCGCGATAGTGTATTGGGCTAGTGGCTTGAACGTCTCCTTCTTGCCGTAAACTGCACCAGCTGCTCACCACCCAGTCCAAAAAACGGCTGCTTCCCTGATTACGCGGCCTCCTCACCCCTTCTTCTTAAACAATTTATTCAAGTAATACTTCAAACTGACACGATCCTTCGGCCGCGGCTTATAGTGCGTTTTATTCCTCTGCCCCGGCTCCCCGCCCACCCCACTCGCCGTGTAGTAATAAAGCGCAATCGACCGCCGAGTGATGTGTTCCGGCGTAGTCAACGGCTCCGGATGCCCATGGTTACTATCCTTATCCGTATTGAAAATCACGCACCGGTTATAAATCGGCAGTACCTTCTTCAGGCATTTCTTCATCCCCACATCCCAAAGCTCCAGGTTGCCGCCGTACGCTTCCTGCCAGTCCTCGGTCAGGTAAATGATCACGTTCAGCCGCCGCTCAACATTGAGTTTTTTGTTCAGCCGAAAATCCGAGTGCACGCCCAGAAAGCCGCCTGTTTTGGTTTCGTGCAATCCGCCGCCTGCAAAATAAGGGTCAGGAATCAGCCCTTGAATGCCGGTGAGTTTTTCGAGGAATTCCAGCATGGGTGCGGAGTTGAAGGTGTTGAAGACGTTCTTCAGGTACGGGCTGCAGGCGTTGGGGCTTATCTGGCGTTTGAGTTGGCCTTTGTAGCCGCGCTCGTAGATTTGTTCGTTGTTGGTCGGTTCGACCGGGAAGTGTTCGCGGATGCTGGCGATGACGTCTGCTTGCAGGAAGTTGTCGATGACGATGTGCGGGAATGGTGTGGCTTGGGTGTATTCGTGGGTCAGTGATTCGCCGAAAGCGCTGGCGGCGTTTTGGTCGAAGTCGAGTTCCGGGGTCAGGGTGATGGGGAGTGTTTGTGTGTTGGCTTGCATTGCCGCTCCAATTAACTTGAATGCTTTCAGGTCATGTCAAACAGGGCCAAGCGCTGAGTGCATCGCCGCTATTTGTTTGCTGAGTACAGTTGCGAGCAGGTTGCCATGTTGGCCTTTGCCTGCCGAGTGTCCTTGTTCCTAAACGTGGTGCGGCGCTGTAACGGCATGTTTCTGGCTGTCACAAACTCGTCATATTTCCTCTGCTAATCTCCTCGGCGCCCTGCCCTACACCCCAGTTCTAGAGCCCCAACCGAAGGTGCCGCCAAGGTGTTTCCGACTCCAGTTCGCCAGCAAATCATCCTGCGCTCCGACAATCTCCGTTCCGATGACTTCGGTGCACTGTTTTCCAGATTGTTTGGCAATCGTTATGCCGACAATCCGCCGCTGCCGTCGAACATCATTATCGGCGGCGTCTACGGGCGGCACGATGGCGTGAGTTTTCGGCGGATGCATTATCACGGTGATTTCACCGTGGCTTTCCCCGATCCACAGGATGAGATCACGTTTGTGATTCCCACGGCGGGCAAGATCGTTTTCAACCACGCTACTGAGTCCATCGGTGTGTCGCATGTGGGGCTGGCGATCGATAAGGCGGATATCCGTTCGATGCGCTTTCTGGATGATCACGCGCATCACGGGATGTCGATCAATCGTCTTCAGCTCACCGAGCGGCTATCGGCGCTATTGGATAAACCGATTCTGCAGAAGATTGTTTTTGAGCCGAGTGTGGATCTGGAGACGGCAGCGTTTCAGGGGATCAAGGCGTTGATTGATCTGGCCACGGGGACGGAGTTTGATCTGTTGATCAACAGCGGGACGTTGATGCCGTCGCGGTTGCGCGAGATGTTGGTTGATGCGGTGCTGGAGGCTTGGCCGCATAACTTTTCCGAGGCGTTGCGCCGGCCCACGGCGATGGTTGCGCCGCGGCATGTGAAGTTGGCGGTGGAGTTTATTCAGGCGCATCCGGAGCAATTGGTTAGCGGTGTGGATCTGGCGCGGTTGAGTCATGTCAGTCAGCGGGCGTTGCAGGAGGGGTTTCGGCGGTTTGTCGGGATGTCGATTGTGGCGTATCAGCGGCAGGTGCGGCTGGAGCGGGCTTATGAGGTTTTGAAGCAGCGGGGTTCGGGGTCGGTGACGGAGGTGGCGTTGCGGTTCGGGTTTAGCAATGTGGGGCGGTTTTGTCGGTATTTTCAGGGGGCTTATGGGATGAGTCCGGCGGAGTTTCGGGCTCGGGGGTGATTGGGTAACAGGTTTGCAAGGTAACTTGTGGTGAGAAGATTTAGCTAAACGTCGCACCGCGCCGATGGGTCGCTAAGCGTGGGGATGGCACGCCGGCGCGGTTGATCGAGGAGTGGGCGCGGAGACGTTTGACCGAGTTGGCCAGTTGATTTTGCGGTAACTGCTTTCCCCTCACCCTAGCCCTATCCCCAAGGAGAGGGAACCGAGCCGGGGATATTGAAGATCTACACCGACCTGAGAGTCTTGCTTTGAATCCATAATCGCCTCGATCTTTCAGGTCGATGCATGACGCAAGACGCCTCGGTCAGTCCCCTCTCCCACAACTTCATATACAAGCGCAAGGGACACTCGCAGGTTTTGTGGTGGGGCTGCCCCTCATCGGAACGCCGCCCGCCCATCCCTCTCCCGAGGGAGAGGGAGCCGATTGGTGGGCTTTTCAAAATTTGAGCTCGACTCGGTATTCCACGTCGGTGTAACTCTTCCAATCCACGCGGTCAGTCCCCTCTCCCTTCGGGAGAGGGTTAGGGTGAGGGGCTTTTGATTGGCTGCTATTGGATGGAATCAAATGTGTGGGAGCGGGCTTGCTCGCGAATGCGGTGGGTCAGTCGATTTGAAGTTGACTGGTCTGGCGCTTTCGCGAGCAGGCTCGCTCCCACATTGGGTTTTGGGGTGTTTGTTGGATTGGGGTCTTCCTTGACCCCGTTTTCTTTTAGAACGCGTAACTGGCTTTGAGGCCGCCGTTGAAGCCGTGGCTGTCGCCGCCGCCATTGGCGCCCACTTCTGCGCCCAGGCTCAGGGCGCCGAGGCTGGCCATGAGGTCGACGCCGCCGCTGAATTGGTCGCGGTTGTCGAAGGCGGCGCGTTGTTCGATGTCGAGGCCGAGCAGGTGGCTTTGGCTGTCGACCTGGTTGTCACCCAGTGTGCGTTCGTAACCGACTTGCACGCCCGGCACCAGTTGCCATGCGCCCATCGCCACCGGGGCGAAGGCGACGTTGAGGTTGGCGACGGCGCTGCGGCGGGTGGCGCTGTTGTCGTCGACGTCGAGGGCCAGTTCGCTGCCCTTCTCTTTGAAGCTGTTGAGGTCGAGGTGGCTGACTCGGAAACCGAGGCTTGGCTCGAAGGTCACGCCGTTGATTTGGGCGCGGTAGCCAAGTGCAAGCGTGGCGCCGCTGAGGTTGCCGTGGGTATCGCCCTTCGCGGTGCCGAGGCCGCCGCCGAGGTCGCGTTTGCTGTCGTAGTCGACGTAGCCGGTGCTGGCGTTGGCATCGACGAACAGACCTTGTTCCAGGCGAGTGAAACCGTAGCGGGCGCCGACGTTGACGAAGGTGAAGTCGGTATCGGCTTCGCCACCCGCGCCACCGACCGTGCCTTTGCTGTAGCCGAAACCGCCGCGTGCGCTGAGTTGTTCGCTGAAGCGCTGGGTGATGCCGACCATCAGGCCTTGGCTGTGTTCGTTGCTGCTTTCAGCATGGGCCGAGCCGTCGGTGCCGAGGTAGCCGGCGAGCGCGGTGGTCCAGAGGCGGTATTGGCCGACCTTGAGGTCAGTGCCGCTGGCGAACGGCGCGGCGGCTTGCTCGATCATTGCGTTTTGGCGCAGCAGGTAGCTGGCGGCGTCGGCGTGCACCTGGCCGCCGACCTGGGATTCGACACCGCCGAGGGTGCCGGCGTCGATGGCCGATTGCAGGTAGTAGTTGTAGGCGCTGTAGGTGCCGGACAGGTTGGTGTTCTGCAATTCGCGAAGCAATTCGGCGCCGGCGGCGGCGTTGCCGATCAGCCCGGCCTGGCCCGGCAGGCTGTTGTATTCGACGAGTTTGCCGCGCAGGACGTAAATGGTTTCTTGCGACAGGCCGAGGCCTTGTTTGAGGTAATTGTCCATGCTGCCGTATTCGGCGGTGACTTCGTCGAGGCCGGCCTGAAGGTAGCTGGCCTGCACACCGAGCAGCGGCTCGTAGATGGCGGCCATGCTCGGCGGCAGCGCTTTGAGCGTGGCAGCGACGCGGGCGGCGGTGTAGTCGTTGGTCGCCAGGTAGTTGGCCATGATGGTTACATCGTCGACACCGGCGATACTCTGCAATACGGCGGCGGTCCAGCCAGTGCGGTCCTTGCCGGCGGTGCAGTGGAACAGTTGCGCGGCGTCGACACTGGCCAGTTCATTGAACAGTACGGCGAACTGGCTGCGCATGCCGGCGTCAATGACGAAGGCGCGGTTGGTCTGCTCCATCATCGCGATGGCGTCGGCGGCGCTTTTGAAGGAGATATTGGTGATGTTCGCGCCGGAGGTGGTGCTGCCGATGATGTCGATGTTCTCGTAGGTCGCTCCGCTGATCATTGTGTCCGGGGTGGCGGCGATTTCGCTCGGGGTGCGCAGGTCGTAGATGGCTTTGATGCCGAGGCTGTTGAGGGTCGCCAGATCGCTGGCCGTCGGCGTCAGCGCGTTGGAGCGGTAGAACACGCCGCTGCGCATCGTGCCGTCGTGGGCCGTGGTGTACGCGGTGGTGATGCCGGCGATATCACGAAAGTTGTCGATGCCTTGCAGGCGCGGCGTGTCCAGCGGCACGGACTCGGCAGCATGGGCGGCGGCGATGGACAGGCTCAGTACGGACAGCGAACACAGAAGACGTTGAAACACAGTGCAGCCTCATTTCGGTTAGCGTTGGGCTGCCTACTATCTGCACTGAATTGACACGAAATATGACAAATTCGCGTAGCGCGAAAATGCCTGCGCGAATGGTCCGTGGCGTGCGTGAATTGTCCATCGGGTCGGATGGTGGAGTTTGAGCGGCGACACTGTGGGAGCGAGCTTGCTCGCGAATGCGGTGGGTCAGCTAAGGTGATGTTGGCTGACAGGGCCCCTTCGCGAGCAAGCTCGCTTGTATGGTAGGACTTGAAGGGAGGAGGAGGGACAAGGCTCGATTCTGACTGTTGACGCAGCACAGACCGTGGGAGATTTCGCCCCTCCTCCTTTCACCCAAGCGCCGATAAAGAATGCATCTGGCTAGACCGACGATAGGAACAAGCCTGCGCCTCTGGGTGAGCCCTTCAAGTGCTCAAACCTTATCCCGGAGGAAATCCTGTGGCAATGCCAGTCGCTCTATCAAATCCGATCGTTGGCGTGGATGTCGCCAAAAATGAACTGGTGATTTATCAGGCCGATAGCGATCTGCTTGAAGCGATTCCCAACACCAAAACATCCATCAAGCAGTGGCTGAAGGCCTTGCTCGGCCCCGTGTCTATTGCCATTGAGGCAACCAACATCTACCACCTGGAATTCGCTGATTTGGCCTATGCGGCCGGTTGCACGATTTACATGGTGGGCGGCTATGAACTCAAACATTACCGCGAAGGCGTGAAGATCCGCGCCAAAACCGACGCCTTGGACGCCAAGTTGCTGGCCCGTTACCTGAAGAACGAAGCCGAGGAGTTGCGCCCCTGGACCCCGCCATCACCGCTGTACCGCCAGCTCCTGAGCCTTTTCCGCCGCCGCGCGGCTTTGGTCCAGGCAAGGGTCGGCCTGGTGCAGAGCTGGTCGAATGAGCCGCTGTTGAAGGCAGCTTTTGCTGAACAAATAAAATCCATGCAGCGGCTTGAAACGATGATCGAAAAGACGATCAACGATCAGCTCAAACAAGCCGGTTTGCTCGGCCAATTGAAGCGTTGCCTGAAAGTTGAGGGCATTGGATTTCTGACCGGAGCGCGCCTGCTCACGGCGTTTCAGCGGGGGGAATTTAGCAACGCGGATGCGTTTATCGCCTTCCTGGGCATGGATTTACGGGTATCGAAATCAGGGCAAAAGGACGGTCGCCGCAGCTTGACCAAGCGCGGAGACCCCGAGGCCCGCCGACTTTTGCACAACGCAGCGATGTCGGCTAGCCGTACGATAGCCTGGAAAGGGTTTTACGAAGCCCAAAGAGCACGGGGTTTCAGCACCACGCAGGCGTTGGTGATGCTGGCTCGCAAACTTGCTCGGGTGGTATTCGCCTTGCTGAAAGGGCAAAGCGAATATCAGACAAAAGTCAGTTGAGGGCTTCCCCTCAACCATAGAATCTCCCACAGGGTTCTTCGGGATGCTGGATATCTCGGTTTTCACCCAAAAACTGTAGGAGCTCGGGAGTGCTGGATATCCTGGATTTGACACAAATTTTGTAGGAGTGAGCCTGCTCGCGATAGCAGGGTGTCATTTCGCACATCAACGGCCTGACCCACCGCCATCGCGAGCAGGCTCGCTCCTACACGGGTACGTGGTGTGCGCAGAATCGCCGATTGAACATAACCACCCGCGCACTCAGGTGGGTTGATCTACAGCAATATTTGCCCCACACAGCGGCGTTATTCTGCAGTGGCTGAAAACAGCCGTGCTGTGCGCACGTCACAGGCCTTGTGGCCAAGGTGGCGCCATGAACAAAAAACGCATTGTCTGGGGGAGCGTGCTCCTGGGCCTTCCGTGTGTCTTGCTTCCGCTCCTTTTGATGGGTTACGTCGCCTGGATGTTGAATCTGGCAGCGGCTCAACAACGTCTGGAAACCCTCGCTTCCGTCGCCTCCAGTCGCGCCCACGGGACTTTCAGTGAAGCGGCCAGCGCCCTGAAATCCATCGCGGGTTCGCGTCTCGCGCCGTGCACGCCGGAAAGCATCGACGAGATGCGTCTGCTGACCATCAACACCCTCTCGGTGAAGTCGATCGGTTACGTCGAAGAAGAGATTTACGCCTGCGGCTCCTGGGGACCGGTCGGGCAGCACGCGACGCCATGGCGCGAGGACTTCACCACCTCGGACGGCGTGCGCGTGTCGCTCGGCGTGCAGTCGCGCATCGTTGCGGCGAAACCGATGATGGCGCTGCAGTATGCGGCGTTCAACGTGCTGGTCGATCCCGAGCAGTTTCTGCATGTGATGCTTGATGAGGATTTGCACTTGGCGGTCGGCACCGCGTCCGGGCAATTGATCAGCACCTCGCGCCCGGGTGCGGAACACTTCCTGGCTCGCGTGCATTCCGGCCCGCATTCGGGCCTTGCCGACGGCTATCTCTACACCCTCGTGCACAGCGGCGACTGGGTCGCCATCGCCGCGCTGTCGCGCCATGAGCTGATGCAAGGCTTGATCCGCCGGGAATTACTGCTGTTGCCCATCGGTGGTTTGCTCGCGGGGGTGCTGGTGTTGCTGATCGTGCGCCGCACCCGGCAACGTCTGTCACCGCTGGCGGAACTGCAACTGGCGGTGCGCAATCGCGAGTTCGTTGTTCACTATCAACCGATCATCCGCCTCAGCGACGGTGCCTGCGTCGGCGCAGAGGCTCTGGTGCGCTGGCAGCATCCGGATGGCTCGCGGGTATGCCCCGATGCATTTATTCCGCTGGCCGAGCACAGCGGTTTGATTCTGCCGATCACCGATCAGGTCATCGACAATGTGATGCGCGACCTCGGCCCGTTGCTGGCCAAGGAGCGCAGCTTGCACGTGGCGATCAACCTGGCGGCGAAGGACGTCAGCAGCGGCCGCTTTCTGCCGAAGCTGGAAGCCGCGCTGAACCGGGCCAATGTGCAGCAGCATCAGATTTGGCTGGAGGCGACAGAGCGCGGTTTTGTAGAGATCGACGCCGCGCGGGCCACGGTCAACCATGCCCGCGAGCTGGGTTATCTAGCGGCTATCGATGATTTCGGCACCGGTTTTTCCAGTCTTCAGCATTTACAGCAATTGCCGCTGGATGTGCTGAAGATCGACAAGTCGTTCGTCGACAACATCGATCAGGACGCAGCCACTGGATCAGTGACCGGCCACATCATCGAAATGGCCAAGAGTCTGCGCCTGCAGATAGTCGCCGAAGGCATCGAGACCGAAGCCCAGCGCGATTACCTGCGCGATCACGGTGTGCAGTTTGGTCAGGGCTGGCTGTTTGGCAAAGCGATGCCGGCGGAGGAGTTTTTGCGTTTCTATCAAGAGCGGGCAAACCTGCTTGTCGACCACCCAGCGCTAGAAAACGTGTAACTATCGACGAGCCCCGGACAAGCCACCCGTCAGCCGATCAAGAATCTGCACGAGTTCAGGTCGCGTCCATTTTTCCCACGGTACGACCTCCTCGTTATCACCGGTGTGCCTGTGCTCTCCGGAATCAAACGCGAGGTAGATGGAAAAAGCCGGCTCGGGCATTTCGGCATCCATGCCGAGGTTGACGATATCGCCGAACAACAGATTCATCACCTCGTCGCATGCGTGAAAGTCGCGTGCACCGCTAAGAAACTGATCGGCCATGGCAATCGCGACCTGATTCAACAGGTCGCGAGGACTCATCTGCACAGCCTGACAAATAAGGCTCAAGTCGTGAATCGTATCTTGCTCCAGGATTTGCAGAACGTAAGCAAGATCAGCGCGGCTCAGGGTCGGCAAGGCGTGTCCTCCGGGCGTACAGTGAAGTGTGCGCGCAGCATGCGATGGATCGCCGCCGTTGCCAACGTTTGCATCACGTTTCAATTGGTCTGGCTGACCACCTTGATGTGCGTGATCCCTACTCGCTTGGCATGTTCGAGGATCTGCTCGTGTGTCGAATCTGCGGTGGGCATGATCAGGCCGTTTTCCGCGTCGCCCAAGTGCAGTTCCAGCAGATGCATCGCGGCCTCATGCTCGGCCAACTGCTGTTCCTTGAGTTCAAGCAGAAAAGTCCGCGGCTCGTCGTTGAATCGATATTCGATGTGATAGGTGTACATGATGTCATCCGCGTCAGTAGGAAAAGGCAACTGATTATCCTGACGCAATGGTCAGTTTTTAGTTCAAATTGAATAGCCCCTCCGGCCATTCTGAAATTCATGGCAAACTTTTCGCGCGCCGGGGCGTCCTTTTCTTAAACCCCTTACCGGCTGATTTCAGCCAAGGACTGGCGATGACCTTTTTCATTTTTCTTCTGGCCTGCGCAGCAGCGGCAACCACCGGCGTGATGTTCAAACCGGGGCCGTGGTATGAAGGGCTGAACAAACCCGGTTTTACCCCGCCCAATTGGGCGTTCCCCGTGGCCTGGACGATTATCTATCTGCTGTTGGCCTGGGCCGGTTACCGCTTGAGCCTGATCCCCGGCAGCCAGACCGTGCTAGCCCTATGGGCGGCGCAGATTGCGTTGAACACGCTGTGGACGCCGGTGTTCTTCGGTGCGCATCAGGTGCTGGCAGCGATGGTGATTCTCACCGTGTTGTGGCTGGTGGTCGCGGCGATGGTGGTGCTGGCGATACAACTGGATCTGATCACGGGGTTGATCCTGTTTCCTTATCTGGCGTGGCTGTGCGTGGCGGCGGCGTTGAATTTTTCCATCCTGATCAAGAACCGCTGATGAGCAATGCCAATTGGGGTACTGCAACACCGTGGCCGCAGGGCGAGCGTGAATTGGCGCAGGTGCGCGCCTTCAACCGGAAGCTTGCTTGGCTGCCGCGTTTCAAGGTCCGTAATCGCCTGACGCCGCGTTTGATTCAGGCGCTGTTGCGCGTCAGTCAGGTCGGCGGCGCGGGGAAGTTGCGCACGCATGGCCTGACGGCTGAGCAGAAGCTGATCGGTAACGTGCCTGTGCGGATCATCCGGCCCAAAGGCAAGACAAAAGGCGTGGTGCTGGACTTTCACGGTGGCGGCTGGGTGATCGGCAATGCGCAGATGGATGACAATTTCAACATCGCCATCGTCAACACCTGCCAAGTGACGGTGATCTCGGTCGATTATCGATTAGCGGTCTCGACGCCGCTTGAAGGTCTGCTGGAGGACTGCCTCAACGCTACTCGCGGAGTATTGAGTGATGCCGAATTTGCCGGTCTGCCCGTCGTAGTGGTCGGTGAATCGGCGGGCGGTCATCTGGCGGCGGCGACGTTGCTGGCGCTGAAGCAGTGGCCGGAGTTGCTGCAACGCATCAGCGGCGCGCTGCTGTATTACGGCGTCTACGACCTGACGGGAACCCCAAGCGTACGCAGCGCGCCTGCCGATACACTGGTGCTGGACGGCCCCGGCATCGTCGAGGCACTGCGCTTGCTCACCCCGGAACTGACTGACGAACAGCGCCGCCAGCCACCGTTATCCCCCCTGTACGGCGACTTCAGCGGTTTCCCGCCCGCCCTGCTGTTTGCCGGTGAACTCGATCCGCTGCGCGACGATACCCTCGACATCGCCAAACGCTGGGCGCAATCGGCGCCGGTCGAAATGTACCTGCTGCCCTCCTCGCCCCACGGCTTTATCCACTTCCCCACGGCGATCGCTCAGGGCGTTCTGGCCTACAGTCGACAATGGATTTCGGCGCGTGTCGAGGCCGTTGGTTCGCCACAAACGCCAGCAGCTGCAGCGTCTCGTTGAATCACCGACTTAGCTCAAGCGTCAGGGTTAAAGTAAGATCTGTCCGCAGCTCCTTGGCCGAGGAGACAGGCGAATGAATACGAAGGGATAACGTGAACCTACGAGATAAAATCGAGAGGACTTTTCAAGGCAAAGCCTTCGCCCGACCTCTTTTCTATTCCTGCCCCGGAGGACTGCGCTTCGAGCTCTCCGAAACGGGCGGGATCATCGAGCAGTTCCTGACTGCCCTACGAAAATCGACAACGATCTGCAGCGATATCTTTGCTGATGCAGAAACGTTTGTGGTGTGTCTGCGCACTCACTCAGGCAGCCATGGATTTATGCATCGGGCCGCGATTCGCGCATTTCGATCTGCCGGCATTGATATTCCTCCTGAACGCTCAGTCTGGAGTGAGGAGATAGATGTCGAAGAATGGTATTGCGAAGAAGAGCCTGAGTACTGGATCAACATCGCGTTCGAAGCACCGATCACAAGCCTTCAAGCATTTCTCTGGTGTGCATTGGCTAAAGATTTTGGCGCTATTGAGCCCAATCCCCACTGTGATGTGTATCTGTTCAATCTGCCGAAACAGGTCATGGTCTTCCCCTACGACGACAGAGGCATGGATGTCGTCGGCCTTAATGCACCACTGCTTTCGCAACTCTACGAGCGGCACAATCAATACCTGCTGGACTATGACCGCTCGGCCATGGACGTCACGCTCGCAGGGGTGCGTTAGGCGCTATTTATGGCGCTCACATCAGCGAGAATTCAAAGAGGGTGTTTCTGGGCGTGAGCAATACTGGATGCGCGACATGGAAATAGATCGTCTGCTGAAGAAGCGGCAACTCAATGTGCAGGAACAGAATGCGGTGACTGCCCATCGCCTGACGGAAACCGCTCGATTCTGGCGTGATGCCTGTATTCCCGAGGCCTTGGCACGTTTCGGCGAGCGCCAAGGTATTGATTGGTCAGGAACGGTCGTAATCGATCTTGAAGTCGACTTCCCTGGAATGCCACGCCTGTATGGCTTGATCCTCGATCAAGCGGAACGGTTCATAGCGTTTCAAATTGACACCGACAGTGACCATCAACACGTTGAGTTCGTAAGCCAATGGGAGGATGTCTCGGCGCATCAGAATTATACGGCTTCCGAGCGCGGCACTGGCCAAGGGTTTGCTGTGATTGCTTTGCAGGTCAGGCGTGAAGTGCTTGCACAAGGATAGGTGTCGGTTTTCAGGCATAGGTTTCCTCTCTCTGGAAGGCCGACAACCGCCGCGCTCAGGCGATGTAGAAAAAGTACAGCGCCAAACCCAGCAACTGCATGAGCAGCAGGATGGAAAGCAAATGATTACAGCCCTTCCAGACATTGCTCACCGGTTTGTTTCTGGCGACTCGGTAACGGAGATAACTGTCGAGTGACAGAGACGCCGTGGGGATCAACACGAACAAAAACGTCAAAAAGAAATTAAACATTTCCTTTGCCCGTCGACTCCCAACATGAAACCGGATTTGTTCGCTGCATCGTGCACTGCTCAAGTCGTCTGAGCAGACAGCTTAGCTGATCGGCATGTACCCGGGATCCTTGGGGTTCTGCACCGCAGTGCTTCCGGGCAATAACACTTAGTGGGGACACGCCGGTGACGTGCGATCCCTCAAAGCCGCCATTAAGTGGCAAAATCCCCCGACCCTGATCATTTCGGAGACCAAAATGCTTCGCGTGTTTGAACAACGGCTCGACCCATTTCCTCCCGACGAAGCACCACCTCCGCCCGTCGGCCTGATGCGGTTCCTGTGGGCCTGCACGCGCGGCGCTCGCGGTTATATCCTCGCATTGGCGCTGCTCAGTGCCGGTGTGTCGATCTACGAAGCCTGGCTGTTTTCCTTTCTCGGCCAAGTCGTCGATCTGCTCTCGACGTGGCAGGCCGGTGGCGGGGTCAACGCGCAAGAAAGTCGCGTGCTGTGGGGCATCGGTATCGTGCTGTTCATCAGCATTGGCCTGGTGGCGTTGCGCACCATGGTTCAGCACCAGATATTGGCGATCAATCTGCCGCTGCGGCTGCGCTGGGATTTCCATCGGCTGATGCTGCGGCAAAGCCTTTCGTTTTTCTCCGACGAGTTCTCCGGACGGGTCACGACCAAGGTCATGCAGACCGCGCTGGCCGTGCGCGAAGTCCTGTTCACCCTGATCGAAATCGCACCCGGCATCGGCGTTTACTTCATTGCGATCATCGCCCTGGCCGGCGGTTTTGCCTTGAAACTGATGCTGCCGTTCATTGCCTGGCTCGCGCTGTTCGGGCTGGCCATGTTGTATTTCGTGCCGCGCCTGGGGAAGGTTGGCCAGGAACAGGCCGATGCGCGCTCGTCGATGACCGGGCGCATTGCCGACGCCTACACCAACATCACCACGGTGAAACTGTTCTCGCACTCCAAACGTGAAGCGCATTTCGCCCGTGCGGCCATGGAGGATTTCAAGCTCACCGGTTTTCGCCAGATGCGTCTGGTCAGCCAGTTTGAAATCGTCAATCAGGCATTGGTGGTCGGGTTGATTCTGGGCGCCGGCGGCTACGCGCTGTGGCTGTGGCACCTGGGCCAGGTCGGTACCGGTGCGGTGGCGGCGATCACCGCCATGGCGCTGCGCGTCAACGGCATGTCGCACTGGATCATGTGGCAGATGACGTCGCTGTTCGAAAACATCGGCACCGTGCAGGACGGCATGGCCACCCTCACCCGTGGCCCCAAGGTGCAAGATGCGCCGAACGCCAGCGTGCTGGTGCCGGCGGGCGGCGCGGTGACATTCGACAAGGTCAATTTCAACTACAACGGCGAACGCCAGGTCCTCGACAACCTGAGCCTGAACATCCGTGCCGGCGAAAAAATCGGTCTGGTCGGCCGCTCCGGTGCAGGCAAATCGACGCTGATCAATCTGCTGCTGCGCTTCTATGACGTCGACAGCGGCAAGATTTGCATCGACGGCCAAAACATCGCGCACGTGACGCAAGACAGTCTGCGCAGCGCGATCGGCATGGTCACGCAAGACACGTCCCTGCTCCACCGCTCGATACGCGACAACATCACCTACGGCCGCCCGGACGCCACCGACGAAGACATCCGCCGCGCCGCCGCCAATGCGCAGGCCGACGGCTTCATCAGCCAACTGAGCGACAAGCAAGGCCACAGCGGCTACGACACCTTGGTCGGCGAGCGCGGCATCAAACTCTCCGGCGGCCAGCGCCAACGCATTGCCATCGCTCGCGTGATGCTGAAAAACGCGCCGATCCTGTTGCTCGACGAAGCCACCAGCGCGCTGGACTCTGAAGTCGAAGTGGCCATTCAGGAAAGCCTCGATGAAATGATGCAGGGCAAAACCGTGATCGCCATTGCCCATCGGCTGTCGACGATTGCGGCGATGGATCGACTCATTGTCATGGATGAGGGGCGCATTATCGAACAGGGGACACACACTGAATTGCTGCACAGAAACGGCATTTATGCGCGGCTCTGGCAGCATCAGAGCGGTGGGTTTCTGGGTGAGGAACAGGGTGTGGCGGCGGCGATGGATCAGGCTTGAGGGTATGGGGTGGGGAGCAGTTGTTTATAAGCGACTGCTTTCGGCCAATAGCGGACATTGGCTTCAGTCGCATGCATTCGCCGAAACTGGCCTGTAGTAGGATACGGATTTAATCGAAAGAAGCTTCAAAATGGATGTTCGCGCACTTGAAGAAAGCAGCGTCTTGTCGATCACGCTGGACCAAGCCCATCTCTACTTCGAGATGGTTGTGAGACTGGATGACGGGACCAAAAACAAACTGATGGCATGGAACGCGGACGGCACAGAGCTAGCTATCAGACTTGGTGCGCTTCACGTTCAAAATGCAAGCGAGCTCGGAGAGCTTGAAGGGATAAACATCGTTGATAATGTTTTATTCCTTGAGGGTGATTTTGGAGATATCGCAATTCAAGCTACTTCGATTTCCATTGAAAAGTTGGTGTAACTACCGCTCTGCAGGCTACTTCGAGCTGAAGGTTACCTCTCATGGATGTCTGCTTCTGGCCAATAGCGGCCACTCACGAACGACCTGTTTCGGCCAGAAGCGGACTGTAGACAGGTCGCCGCTGAGGTCTCTACGTTGATCGATCTGGTGACAGCACACCCTAAAAAGGAGCCGTCATGTTGGTAATTCCCATTGATCGAGATAGCGTTCATGCGGGGGATGATCTGCAAAGCCATGCAATGTCGATCACACTCGATCCATCAGCAACACTGCGCACCTTAATCAGAGTGATACAAGATATGGACTGCCTGCCTTGTATCAGTGGAATTTATCCTGAATGAGCTGCAAGGCGCGATCAAAGTCGAACAGTTCCACCTGCGCCGCGGCGAGTGCCAGCCGTTCTGCCAACGCTCGATCGAGTGGCATATTGCGCAGTGCCACCAGCACGTCCGAAGCCGCCGTATCACCTTCTTCCAAAAGAACAATAAGCCTGTTCAGTTGCTCGCTGATTGCCGAGTCGTCCAGCGGGTAGCCATCCATGGAGGCCGGTGTGTTTGCCTTAAGGTCGGCCAGAGCCGCCAGGGTCGGGAGCAAGCAATGCTCGACCTGCATCGCTAGCGCTTGCACTACCGTAGCCGGCTCGCCGTTCTGGCAGGCCTGTTCTAACAACGTGCAAGCCTGCGCCACGGCCTTGGCGCCGATGTTGCCGGCGGTGCCGCGCAAACTGTGCGCCAGCCGCCCGGCGGCAGCAGGATCCGGATCGATTCGTGCGGCCTGGAATTGCTCGGCAAAGTCTGTCTGAGTATCGCGAAACTTGCAGAGCAGACGTAAGTAGAGATCCCGCCGCCCCATGCAGGTGGCGAGACCCGCCGCCAGATCAATGCCCTCAAGACGATCTGGCAAGCCATCGGCGAAGCCTGCGTTCAGCGGTGCTTGAGCGGCTCTTGGTTTAATCCACTTTGCCATTGTCGCGAACATCGTTTCGACATTCAGTGGCTTGGAGATATGGTCGTTCATGCCGCATTCGAGCGCTCGCTCGCGGTCACCGTCCATGGCATTGGCGGTCATAGCGATCACCGGAAGCGTGCTGAAGCGCGGTTGCTGGCGAATTTGCCGGGTGGCCGTGTAGCCATCCATCACTGGCATCTGGCAATCCATCAGCACGCCATCGAAGTCGTCATCCTCGCCGAGGATATCCAAGGCCTCTTGGCCGTGCGTGGCGAGTCGCAAGCGTATTCCGACACTTTCCAGCAGCTCGCTGGCCAATTCCTGATTCAGCTCGTTATCTTCGACCAGAAGCAGCCGCGCGCCATTGAGACTGGCTACGGTACTGGCATTCTGTTGGGAGCGTTCGCCAGCCCGAGTATCGCTGTGCGTGTCTCTGCCCAGCACGACACCGATGGCTTCGAGTAACGAGGACGGCGTGACGGGTTTGGTCAGTATCACCGGCAACTGGAGGCCCTGGCGTTCGGCTTCTTCGCGAGCTTCCTCACGGCCAAAAGCGGTCACCATGATGACCGATGGTGTGCGCATCAGACTGGCGGAATGCATTCTGCTTACGGCTTCCATGCCATCCATGCCGGGCATTCGCCAGTCCATCAAGACCAGATCGTAAGGCAATACCTTGTGCTCGGCGTCGGCCAACATGCGCAGCGCCAGACTACCGCTCTGCGCGACATCCACTTCCAGGCCAAAGCTGCGCGCCATACCCGAGAGAATTTCACGGGCACTGGTGTTGTCATCCACGACCAGTACCCGCATACCAAGCAGTTCGCCGGCCTTGAACATACGGCGCGGCTGCACGTTTTGCTGCACGCCGAGTTGCACCTGGAAATGGAATGTAGAGCCGATCCCCGGTTCACTTTCGACCCAGATTCGGCCGGCCATCAGCTCCACCAGTTTCTTCGAGATAGACAGCCCCAACCCGGTGCCACCGTATTTGCGGGTGATCGAACTGTCCGCCTGGCTGAATGACTGAAACAGGCGTGAACACTGCTCGACGGTCATGCCAATGCCTGTGTCGCGCACCCAGAAATGCAGTTGCACACTGTCCGTGTGCGCCCCCACTTCTTCCACTCCGACCACGATTTCGCCGTGCTCGGTGAATTTGGCTGCGTTGTTGCCCAGGTTGATCAGCACTTGCCCCAACCGCAGAGGATCACCCAGCAGTGCCGTGGGCAAGTCGGGCGGGATCTGGAACAACAACTCAAGGCCTTTGTCCTCGGTCTTCAGGCCAATCATCGAGGTGAAACTGTCGAATACGTCCTCCAGGCGGAAAGGCACGTGTTCGAGGCTCATCCTGCCGGCCTCGATCTTGGAGAAGTCGAGGATGTCGTTGATGATTCCCAGCAGGTTCTCCGCTGATCGGTGGACCTTTTCAATGTAGTTGCGCTGGCGTTTATCCAGTTCTGTACGCAGCGCCAAGTGGCTCATGCCGATGATGGCGTTCATCGGTGTTCGGATCTCATGGCTCATGTTGGCGAGGAACTCGCTCTTGGCCAGCGTGGCCTCTTCCGCCGCAGCCCTTGCCTCTGCCAGCGCGGTGACGTCGATGTTGATGCCGGTTGCGCGCAATGGCTTGCCGTCAGGCGTGCGTGAGAAGCGATTCAGCGAGCGGAACGTGCGCACCTGCCCATCGTTTTTACGCACGATCCGGAAGTCGAACTCGACGCGATCATCGCCACTCTGAACGGCGTTCTCGAACGTGCTGCTGACTCGCGCCACATCCTCGGGATGCACCAGCGCTTTCCAGTGCACCAACGAGCCACCGAAGCCGCCAGCCTCAAGTCCGAACAGCGTTTCAAGCTGAGGAGTCCAATAGTTGGTGCCGCTGACCAGATCGACGTCGAACAACCCGATGTCACCGGCCTCTTGTGCCAGGTTCAGGCGATCGCTGGCAGTTCGCAGCCTGGCTTCCATCGCCCGGCGCTCACTGACATCGCGCACCGAGGCGCACACACAGACGCCACGACCCTCGAGGCGGGGCAAATGGGAAAGGCCGATTTCCACGGAGAACAGGCTGCCGTCTTTGCGTACTCCGCTCAAATCGTCCAGATCGCCGCCCATCTGCCGGGTTCCGCCGCTGGCAATGAAGCCGTCGCGTAACCTGACATGCCGCTCGCGAGCAGCCTGCGGTACCAGACGCTCGATACTGGCGCCAATCAGCTCGCCGGGGGCGTAACCAAACAAGGTGTCCATTTGCGGGTTGGTCATCAGGATGCGGCCGTCGGCTCCCAGCACCAGCATGCCGTCCGGGGCTGCCTCGATGATGCCGCGGTACCAGGCCTCGGTGGCGCGCAGTTCGGCCTGCTGGGCCTCCAGCTCTCTGGCCTGGTGTTCCAGCAGCAAGGTTTGCGCGCCCATTTCGTCAGCCTGGCGCCGTGTTTCCTGCAGCAGCGCCTGGGCTGCCTCGCTGCGTTCCATAATGGCCATTGCACCGGCCAGCCTCGGCAGGACTTCTTGCAAGAGCAACGCCTCTTTCTCCTCCAGCGAGTGAAAGCCAGCCATTTCCACAACCCCGAGCAGGCGCTCGCCACGCAGCACCGGCTGCACCATCAGATGGCTGGCGGCTGCTGCGCCCAACTGCGCGCGCACATGCCAGAACGATTCGGGCAGATCCTCAAGCTGACGGGGTTGGCGATCCAGTGCGCACTGGCCAAGCAACCCCTCACCGAGTTCAAGCTCGGCGGGCAACGGGTGCTCACTGTCCACCGCATAACCGCCGACTAATTGCAGGCGCGACGCGCCCTCATAGAGCACGTAAAGCGCCCCCTGGCACATGCCCAAACGGGGCGCGATGCGGCTGAAAAAAGCCTGGGCCAACTGCTGTGGCGTCTCAGCCTGTTGCAAATCCACTTGCAGGAGCGAGGCATGGCCTTTCACCCAACGCTGGCGTTCAAGTTGACAAGCCTCCACTTGCAGCGTGGCAATGGCCCGCGCCAGGTCGCCGGTTTCGTTGCGCAGGTCGGTGTGCGGGATCTGGCCGTCCAGCTTGCCCGACGCCAATTCATCAACCGCCACGCGGACGCGGTTGAGCGGCACACGAATGGAATAACTGACCAGCCAGGTCAACAGCAAAGCCAACGTTGAACCGCCCAACAGCAAGACATAGGTGATCATGCTGCTGCGCTGGGCGTACTCTGCGAGGTTCTTCGCCGTATCGTGGATGTCGGCTTCCTTGTTTTTCTCGATCTGGTTGAGCAGCCCGTCGCCGCCCTGTTCCAACGCAAGAAAATCCTTACTGTTGAGCAACATCAAGGCCTGACCCAAGGAACCCTTGCCGGCGAACTCCAACGCTTCATCGCCATCTTTTTGCAGACGCTGTAATACCCGTTCGAATTCCAACAGGCTGCTGATGCTGCTCTGTCTGCGCAGAGTTGGACGAACCTGCTCCAGCGCTTCATGGAGTCGCGCCTGGGCGACATCCATCTGGGCTCTGGCGCTGATACGGATGTCCGCGTTGTTGGTAGCGATTGCACGTTGCATGGCGAGCAACAGATGCGGCAACTGCACCCGAACCTCCTGCACATGCTGGATACCCACCAGATCCTGTTGGTACAACTGCTGCATTTCGTTTCTGAGCGAATACTGGGTGCGCAGGCTTTGCACGCCGAGTATCAGGATCAATGTCATCAACGCCGCGAAGCCGATGATCAATTTGCTGCGCAGGGACAGGCGCTCGAGCATCTCGAACAGTCTGTTCATAAACGGCCTCTTTCAACTGGATGTGCAGAGTGATGCGCGGGGCTCAGGGACGATCAGCAATTTGTTCAAGCAGGGCTAACTGCCTGGCCATGTCCTGGTCGCTGTCGGCAAATCGCTCGGCAATTGCGCGGAACTGCTCGGCATTGGCGAGAAACGCGTCACAGATGTCCGGATCAAAATGCGAGCCCCGGCCTTCGCGGATGATTTTCACCGCCTGCTCGTGGGGCATGCCGGGCTTGTACACGCGGCGACTGATCAGCGCATCGTAGACATCCGCCACGGCCATCAATCGGGCGCTGATCGGGATGTCGTCAGTGGCCACACCTTGCGGATAGCCACTGCCATCCCACTTTTCCTGGTGGCCGTAGGCAATTTCCTTGGCCAGATGAAGGAAGTCGACGTTTATTCCCAACTGATCCTCGGCGTGCTGGATGGCGTCGCGTCCCAATGTGGTGTGGGTTTTCATGATCTCGAACTCTTCGGCGGTCAGCCGCCCCGGTTTCAGCAGGATGCGATCAGGAATGCCAATCTTGCCGATATCGTGCAGCGGTGCCGATTTGAAGAGCAGTTTGATCGTGTCCTCGTCGAGGAAGTCCCGGAAGCGCGGGTGATTGCGCAACAGTTCAGCCAGGCGTTTGATGTAGTGTTGGGTGCGGCGAATGTGGTTGCCGGTTTCGTTATCACGGGTTTCGGCCAGCGAAGCCATGGCGTGGATCGTGACATCCTGGATGGCGATCACCTCGCGGGTACGCCGTTGCACTTCCTGCTCCAGAAAATCGTTCTGATTGCGCAGGAAATCGGCAACGGCCTTGAGCTTGATCTGAGTCTCGACCCTGGCCATTAGAACCGGGGGAATGATCGGCTTGGTGATGTAATCCGCAGCGCCCAGGCTCAAGCCGCGAATCTCGTCCTCCGTAGCGGTCATCGAGGTCAGGAAAATGATCGGGATATGGCGAATGCGAGCGTCAAGCTTGAGCTGCTCGGCAACGTCATAACCGGACAGGCCCGGCATCATGATGTCCAGCAGGATCAGGTCGGGAAGCGGGTCTGCCTGTAGCAGGCGCAGGGCCTTTTCGCCGCTGTTGGCGGCCTTGACCCGATATTTGTCCTTGAGCAACTCGGCGATCAGCATCAGGTTATCGGGTGTATCGTCGACCACCAGAACGGTAGCTGATGGGTAAACGTCCTGCATGCTATCCATGTATGTTGGCTCCCGTGTGCGCAATTCAAGAGCAGGCGCACTTACGCCAATCTCTTGCTGGCAAGCGTAGCTAGAAAAGCTGCAATCGCTAGGTGAAGATCGGCAGGTTGGTTCGAAGAAACACTAAATCGAATGTCTGCGCTTGGCCGAAAGCAGTCGTTAGCAAGCCACTACCGGCTACAAGCCGTCATTCAACGGGGCAACACTCACTCAATCAGCAGCATGATGTGGTCTGCGGACCAACGCCTTGATGGCCATGCCTTTTCAACCCATTGGCACAGCAAACACCGCACTGGCCCGCGCCACCGTTCTCTCCCCGACATGCAGGCTGACAGCGGCAAACGCCAGTTGGCGTCCTTTTTTCGAGTACTCGAGGCGCACTTCCAGCCACTCGTTCATTTTTACGGCACCGAGATAATCCAGGGTCATGCTCGCGGTGATCAATGGCTGCGGAGGGTCGCTGGAAAAGGCCATGGCGTAACCCATACCGACATCGGCCAACGTTGCCAGTACACCGCCATGCAAGGTACCCCGGCCATTGGCATGGCGGGAGTCGGTCAGCAATCCCAGTTCCAGTTGCAGGCCGCTGCCCCTCGCGTAGATCGGGCCCAGCAAATCAAGCAACGGACTGCTGCGGGTAAATGGGGTGAATCCTTCGGGAATTGCGGTGGCGTCCATGGTCCCTCCGTGTGCCGGCGACTCACCGGCGTCATTGACCTGAATACTTCGATTCAGTTGGAGGGTTTATGGGCAATCGCGTAACGGGGCAAGAACTATACGGATGCGGAATTTGCAGTGATAAAGCGTGCACCCTGCCCCTCCGACCTTAGCGAAGGGAGTCTCAGGTTCGACGCCAACGCCTAACCCGCCGACGTGACCCTTGCCGCCGGCGCAGGATGACGCGAAGTCACCAGGCCGATAAAGGAAATCCCCAGCGCCAGGCCAATGGTGGTGGTGACTTCGGTGCGGTGCTCCGGGGTGATCATCATCACCGCCAGCGCGGCGCAGATGAACACGATCACCAGCCAGGTCAGCCACGGAAACAGCCACATGCGAAACGTCAGTTCAACGTTGCGCTGACGCAAAATCCGGCGCATGCGCAACTGCGACACTGCGATGGCCAGGTACACCAGCAAGGCAATCGCGCCGGAGCTGGCCAGCAGGAATTGAAACAGCCCGGCGGGCATGAAGTAGCTCCACACGGTGATCAACGCGCCGAGCACGGTACTGGCAATCACTGCTGCGCGGGGCACGCCTGCCGAGGAGGTCGCCTTCAGCATTTTCGGCGCATCGCCGCGCCGGCCCAGCGAGAACAGCATGCGCGAGGCAATGTAGATCGAGGAGTTCATGCAACTGGCCACGGCGATCAGGACGACGACGTCGACCATGAACTTGGCATGGGGAATGTTCATGATTTCCAGGGCGCGCTGATAAGACCCGACCGAGGCCAGCAACGGATCATTCCAGGGCACCACGGAGATCACCACGAAGATCGACAGCAGGTAAAACACGCCGATGCGCCAGATCACCGAGCGCGTGGCCTTGGCAATGTTTCGCGACGGATCGTTCGATTCAGCGGCGGCGATGGTCACCGCTTCAGTGCCAATGAAACTGAACATGATGGTGATGAACGCGCCGACAACCGCCGACAAACCGTTAGGCGCAAATCCGCCATGTTCGGCCATCAACCCGGTCAAGCCGCTGACTTCGCGATCGGGCACCCAGCCCATCAACACAGCAAAACCGACACCGATAAAACCGATGATCGCCACAACCTTGGCCATGGCGAACCAGAATTCGAACTCACCGTACTTGGACACGCTGAACAGGTTGGTCACCACCAGCGCAATGATCGAGCCCAAGGCGAACAGCCAGGCATCGACCTGCGGAAACCATTGGTTCAACACATGCCCGGCGGCGAGCGCTTCGATAGGAATGACCAGAACCCAGAACCACCAGTAAAGCCAGCCAATGGTGAAGCCGGCCCAGCGTCCGATAGCCTGGTCGGCATAAGTGGAAAACGAACCGGTGTCCGGATTGGCGACCGCCATTTCGCCGAGCATGCGCATGACCAGCACGACGAGCAGACCCGAGAACAGATAAGCCAGCAGAACCGCCGGCCCCGCCGCTGCAATGGCGTGCCCTGAACCTACGAACAATCCGGCGCCGATAATCCCGGCGATGGACAGCATAGTGACGTGACGAGGCTTGAAGCCCTGCGCCAATTGGCTACTCGAATCCATGGAGTTCGGGCTGATCATTGGTTTTTTTATTCTCTGCTGATCGACATTCAAGCAAGTTGACTGGGCAAACGAGCACGATCGTTGCCTGCTGAACCTCCCGAAAGAAGCCCGTCCAACCGCCGCAGTTCTTATCAACCCCATGATCTGGATGGGGTTATTTGATGTGAAGACGCATCACCTTACCCGGCCTGCCGGACCACTCAATAGCCTGATTGCGCCATGGTTGTGTCTGATATCGACATGCAAAGACCGAACGGTCTGGATCGACACCAACCAGTCAGCGAGAAGTCGCAGAATAGTTTGCGGGTTAGTTGCGCCTTGTTCCAACAATCAGCCAAACGCAATACGCAAATGTTTGATCACTTCTTCAATGGAAGGGCCGTGCGCCTCCGGTGGTATCGGGTTTTCACCAAACTCCCGCCAGACGAATAACGTCAGCTCTGCACCGTCAGTCGCTGATGCAGCACCTTCAGCGTGGGCAAACGTTTCGAGGAGTCGATATCGCGTGTCCTGCCAGAACAGCGCTTCGACCCAGTGATAAACCGGAATGAAATGGAAGTGGATCGGTAAACCCGGCTGATGCCCGTAGCGACCGATGTAGAGGTGTTTTGGCGTGAGTTGTCGCTCGATGACTTGCTGGGTTTTGGCAAGCAAACCGCCCAACTCGCTCAAGGCATCGGATGACAACTCGGCCAGCGATGTGGTTTCGACCTTTGTTCCCAGCATCAGATAGCCGGGAAGCGTGCTCGCCAGATGGTGATTGATGATCCAGTGTTCGGTTTCATGAATGATGAAATTCGGGGCAATTTCCATGTGCCGGAGGTCCTGAAGCAATTGAGGTGCCAGCGTAACAAAGGCTGCTTTACGATGCCTGCTGCGTAGTTTGTCGCGTGTTCGAGGAAACGCCCGTAACGAATGGGACTTGTGGTTAGATATCCAGTCTCCGCTTGAGGCCGAGTGGAAAAATTTCAAGAGGCAGAACGTATTTGGAAATCAGATTCTGCTCACTTACAGCATGTATTTCAGGAACGCCAATAGCGCATTGCAAGAGTAGAAACCATTCAGACATATGACATGTCTGTCGCGGAATCCAAAGGACCGTAACAATGAACAATCATTTTCGCCCTACCCCTCCCAACGAAGATTATCCAGTTACCAGGCTTCCCACTCGTGCATACGCCCGCTTCGATCACCTCGAGGTCATCTCGGGTACCAACTCTGTCCTGCTGGCATTCGACTTGGTCGATGGAGAATGGCTGGACCAGGAAGGACAAAAAAACCCGTTACTCAATGTCGAGCAACCCAACGAGGTTGCAAAGGCGTGGAGTAACTGGAAACAACTTCCTTTGCACCAAGCCCCCAATCCTTTCGAAGCCATGCCAATGTATCGGTTGGAATTCGAACTGTCTGACGGACGTGGATTTTTTGGATTACCACCACTCCCCTCGACAAATGATCTACGCGCCCTACGCAACGCAGCGGGAGATATTGAGAGGCTGTGGTTTGAGCTGGAAATTTACAATCAGCGCGGACAGGGACTCGAAGTGGCACAGCTTTATCCCGGACTCTTCGCTAACCCCGTCCAAGTATATATAAAGGGAAAAATGCCAAAAGCGCGAAAGAATAAATCCCTGTCCACCGTTTTTTCCCTCAACCGTCTGCCGACCATCTCCACGGGCCAGATGGAAATTGAGCTTTCCAGCGCCACTGCCGACCTTTTAGCGGTGTATGACGTGGGACAAGGCAATGCAAATGCGCTGATGTCGACTGAACAGTTCCCTGTTGGGTTACCGACACACTATTACGACCTTGGCGCTGGCGTTTACAGAAACAAGCACACAACGCCTCACCCGCTAGCGTTTTGTTTCACCCAATCGCCGTCGATCATACTTTCCCATTGGGACGCCGATCATTGGGCTGGAGCCTACGCGCTTAACATCAACAACAATTATCCCGCGCTCAAGCGCAAGTGGATTGCACCACTTCAAGAGGTCGGTCCTCTGCACATCGCGTTTGCCCACGACGTCATCAATAACGGTGGAGAATTTCTCATCTACTCCCCGCTTCCCGGGCAGATCGGTAACGCCAAGCTATCGAAACAACGGCGTATCAGATTTATGTGCGGTCAAGGCAGAGACCGCAATGGCACCGGGATCGTCATGGCAGTGGAAGAGCCTGACAATATCCCTGCAAGAAGCTGGCTGCTTACTGGTGATTGCGACTATCTGCACTTCGTTAAACAACTGAGCCCGTTACCACCCGTGGGTATGGTTGCACCGCATCATGGCGCCGATCTGGACAGCAAGAGCCCCATCCCTAAACCACCAAGCAACGTGAATTACAAGCGGCTGGCATACTCGTTCGGCCCGGGAAACAAACACGGCAAAGCGGCAGTCCGGCATCCGACATCGCAAGGTGTGACACTTCACAACCATGCGGACTGGGATCACTATTACTGGAATTTGATAACTCCCGGCGACCGTATTCCCAGAGGCGATATTTTGGCGACTTGTGAGCATACAATCGTAACTGCGCGCGGCGGTGCATTGATCGGGTGGGATTCTCCCCCCGGAGCTCTAAGCGCGCCATGCCACGGCACCGCAATCCAATGTTCCGCACCGCTCATCCAGAGCTAGCGGAGCCACCGTCCTTTTCCTGGATGACCTGTAGAACGGAAGGCGAGTATGCATACGCATTGACAGTAAGACTGACAGTCTCGCCTTCGGAGCTGCTCCTCCAGGAATTTATTCCGTTGAAGTCCTGCTGTGCACCAGCATGACGATAATCGAACCCCAACTATTTCTCTGCTGTTGATCTGTCATAAACATCAGATCTTGAGACAGATGGGATTTTCAGATCTACATCTCTCCCTCCCCCATCGGCAACGCCAACACAACCCGCGCCCCACAAGGCGCATTCACCTCCGCCCACAAGCGTCCGCCATGCGCCTCAATGATCGACCGGCAGATCGACAGCCCCATCCCCAGCCCGGTGGATTTGGTGGTGTAGAACGCAGTGAAGACCTCCTCCACCCGATTGCAGGCGAATCCCGGCCCGGAGTCGCTGACGGTAATCCGCACGTTTCCACCGGCACGATCGCTGGTGATAGACAGCCGACGCTCGCCCTCCTCCATCACCGCCATGGCCTCCAAACCATTGACGATCAGGTTGAGCAGAACCTGTTGCAACTCAACCCGGTCGGCCAATACCGCCGGCAAGTCGCTGGCCAGTTGCACGGACACCACGACCCCATATCGAGTCGCCTCACTGCGCGTAAACCCGACCATCTCATCCACCACCGCATTGAGATCCAGCGCTTGCCGTTGCGGTGGTGTCTTGCGGATCAGCGCGCGGATGCGACCGAGCACGTCGGCTGCGCGGTTGCCATCGTTGATGATGCGCTTGAGCCCCAGTTCGACTTCATCGGTGTTCGGCGGTTGTGCGCCGAGCCAGCGCAACGCGGCGTTGGCATTGGTCACGGTGGCGGCGATCGGCTGGTTGACTTCGTGAGCGATGGACGCCGCCAGTTGGCCCATGGTCGCCACGCGGTTGGCGTGGGCCAATTCCGCTTGCACCTCGCGATACCGGCGTTCGCCTTCGCGCACTTGTTCTTCCGCCTGTTTGCGTTCGCTTAAATCAAGCACGAATGCCACGCCCTGTTGCTGACTGGCTTCGAACGCGGCCAGACCGACAATCACTGGCAGCCGACTGCCGTCCTTGCGGATGTATTCCTTCTCGAACGGCTGGGCGCGCCCGGTGCGGATCGCCGTCGCCAGCGCCGCTTCGCTTTCGGCGCGTCGTGCCGGCGGGGTCATGTCGCGCCAATGCACGTTTCCCGAGAGCAGATCATCGCGTTGGTAACCGACCATGCGCAGGAAAGCGTCATTGGCCTCGATGATTTCTCCTTCGACACTCCAGACAATGATGCCGATGATGTTGGCGTCGACCAGCCGGCGAATCTTTGCTTCACGCTCGGCGACGTCGCGATACAGCCGCGCGTTGTCCAGCGAGATTGCCGCTTGTGAAGCGACCAGCCGCAAAACGGCAATGCGCGCCGGGCTGAACACGCCGGCCGACAGATTGTTTTCCAGGTACAGCGCCCCAGCGACCCGACCTTGATTCATCAATGGCAGGCACAGGATCGAGCGGACGCCGTGCTGTTGCATGTACGGATCAGCGGCGAATGCCGGATCGGCGACGGCATCGTCCAGACATAGGTTTTCGCCGGTGCGCAGGGTCTGGTAGAGCACCGATTCGGCCAGCGCGGTTGCGTTGATCGGCTCATTGCAGAGTAATGTGCTGCTGTCGCCAATGCGGGTTCGCGCGGCGATATACGGCGTCTCGCCTTCGGTGAGAATCAGCACACCCTGCTCGGCGCCGGCCTGTTCGATGGCGGTGCGCATGACCGTTTCAATCAAGCGGTCGAGAACAATTTCGCCAGACACGGCCTGGGACACCTTGAGCACTGTGGCCAGATCCAGATGCTCAACGGCGGTGATGATGGTCGCTGTCGCGCTCGGCTGCGCGTCTTCCTGGCGCAGAAAACGGTGCCGCCGCTCCAGTTGCCGCACCTTGCCATCGGCCCCCCAACGCAGGTAACCGTAGCGCGCGTCTTGCAGGTAGACGCGGGCGATTTTCGCCAGACCGCGAGCACCGTAGAAACGCGACGCCAGTTCGTTGGCCAAAGCCTCAATGTGAACGAAGCCGCTATCCACCGCCAATTGAATCGCCCGCTCGTACAGCAACTCTGCTTCGATCGGTTGCCCCGCAACCCGAGCGATTTCGGCACCGACCAGCGCTACATGACTGGCGAAGGTTTCGGCACACTGTTGTGCCCAGATTTGCAGTTGATCGTGGTGCTCTGCCAAGCGTTGCAGTGGATCGGTATCGGCGTCGCCATGAACAGCCAATGTCAGCGCTGCGTAGAAGTGGTATTCGGCCTCCTCGAAAAACGAAGAAATTACCCACATCAATTCCCGGGCCTGGGCCGCGCATTCAGCCGCTGCCGCGTAATCCCCGGCCAGATAGCGCGCCTGCAACTTGCGCACCCAATATTTGCCACGGGCCAACGCCAGATCAGGCGCAGCGAGGTTCGTCTCGAAGCGCGTTTCATCAAATTGTTCATCGTTGAAACTGCCAAATTCCACAGTCTGCCCGCGCAGCATGCGGATCAATGCTCGTTGGCAACTCATGAAGCTCACCACCAACCCGAAGCGGATTTTCTGCGCGTAGGCCAGCCCCGCCTCGGCCTGAACCTGCACCTCCGCCAGCGGCTCGCCAATAAACAGCAGGTCAGAAATCAGGCTGTTGCCGGCATAGGCCGCGTAGGGCAAATCGCCGATGCGGTTCGCGGCGCTAAGTGCACGGCGCAGCAATTCGCGGCACTCGCGCACTGGGCGCATCCAGCGCACCACGAAGATCGAGAAGCACAGATAAGTGCTCGCCTCGTAGCGTGTCAGGCCGCGGCGGTCGACCAGATCACACCCCAAACGGCCAAAGTGGTAGCCAGCGGCATAGTCGCCGAAGCGCCGCCCGGCGACACGGGCAACGTTGGCGTAGAGCACGCAAGAGGCGTCGCAATTACCCTGTTGCAGGCTCAGGCTGACGGCTTTGCAAATGGTAAGGCAGGCAAGGTTCGCATCTGACTGCAACGCCGGAGCGAACAGTTTGCTCAACGCATCCAGCGTCACCAGTGAGGCCGGATCTTCCATCAACGGCAAGTCGATCAGTTGTTCGATGCTGCGTTCGCCCAGTTGCACCCAGATCTGCTGGTATTCCCGGCGCACTTGCTGATCGTCCGGATGTGCCGTCCAGTCGATGCCAACCTGGCGCAGATAGGCCAGGCAGACGGCAACCGCGCGGTCGCTGCGATCGAGCAAAAGGTAGACATCCATGTGCAGACACGTCACCGCGGCGCGCTCCACTGTGTTTGCCGCGCGCTCGGCCAGAACCTGCAATCGGGAGTCGGCCAGCGCAAATTGTCCGGTAAGAAATTCGCACTCGGCGCGGTTCAGCTCCAGGGCAAACGCCAACTCATGGCGGCTGTCATAGCCTTGTTCGCCAAGCACCGTCGCGCCCGCGCCCAAATAGGTCAGCGCGGAGGTGTAAGCGGTCGAAGCCTTGGCACGCTGACCGGCGAGCAGGTTGAATTCGGCCAACTGCTCACGCTCGGACCGGGCGCTGATCAGGCTGGCGCCGCGATTGAGCTGGCCGACAATTTCAAAGATTGCCTCTTCGCGGCCCTCGCCCGGCGTTTGCAGCGCCAACAGCCGGCCGATGCGCAAATGCGTCTGCGCGCGCTCGGCTTCGGCAATCAGCGAGTAAGCCGCCTCGTGCACACGGTCGTGTGCAAACGCACAGGCGCCGTCCAGCCGTTCAACCAGATCCTGGCGCACCGCCGGCCACAACGCCGCGTGCACGCGAGCCGTGGACAGATCGAGGACAGTGGCCAGCGTATCGATCCGCGCGACGTTCCCCAGGCACGCCAGTTGTTGCAGGGCCTGGCGGGTTTCCAACGGCAAACGCGCCAGCTTGCCGACCATCAGATCGACAACGTTGTCGGTGTAACCTTTGCCGTTGATCAACTCCAGATCCCAGCGCCAACGGTTGAACTGATGGTCGTAAATCAGCAGTTCTTCCTCGGCGAGAGCCTGGAGAAACTGGATAACGAAAAACGGATTGCCGCCGGTCTTGTCCAGTACCAGCCGCGCCAGAGTGACGATGCTCGCGGGTGGGCAACGCAGGGCTTCGGCAATCAGTTGTTCGATGTGCACACCGGCGAGCGGGTTCAGGCGAATCTCGTCGATGTGCGCGCCGGCATTGCGAATGGCTTTGAGTTTGCCGCTGAGCGGATGGTCGGCATCAACCTCATTATTGCGGTAGGCGCCAACCAGCAGCAGATAGCCAACCTCCGCGCGGGTCAGCAGATCTTCGAGCAGATCCAGTGTCGCCGCATCCAGCCATTGCAGGTCATCGAGGAACAGCGCTAACGGGTGTTCAGGTCGGGCGAAGACGCTGATAAAACGCTGTAGCACCCGCATGAACCGCTGCTGAGCTTGTTGCGGTTCAAGTTCCGGCACCGGTGGCGGCTCGCCGATAATCAGTTTCAATTCGGGGATCAGTTCGGTCATCAGACGCGCGTTCGGTGACAGTGCCTGCAACAGCGCCGCGCGCCATTCAACGAGCACTTCGCGGCGCTTGCCCAGCAGCGTACGCACCAGCCCCTGAAAGGCCTGAACCAGCGTCGCATAGGGAATATCGCGCTTGTACTGGTCGAACTTGCCGCAGGCAAACAAGCCGCGCGAGGGCACCAGCACTTTATGCAACTCGTTGACCACAGAGGACTTGCCGATGCCGGAATAACCGGAGACCAGCACCATTTTCGGCGATTGGGTTTGTACCATGTGGGCGAACGCATCAATCAGCGTTTGCACTTCGCGCTCGCGACCGTAGAGCTTTTCCGGGATCAGCAGGCGATCGATGGCGCCCTGCTCGTTCAGCGTGAATGTCTCGATGTGCCGGTCGCGTCGCCAGTCGTCCAGGCAACGGCGCAGGTCATGCTCGACACCGGCAGCGGTTTGATAGCGCTCTTCAGCGGTCTTGGCGAGCAACTTCATGACCACCCGCGAGAGCATCACCGGCACGGTGGCCACCCGTTGACAGGCCGGCATCGGCAACCGCGCGATATGGCAATGCACCCACTCCATCGGGTCATTGGCGCTGAACGGCAGCGAACCGGTGAGCATTTGATAAAGGGTCACGCCAAAGGCATACAGATCACTGCGCGAATCGATCGAGCGATTCATCCGCCCGGTTTGTTCAGGCGCCATGTAGGCCAGGGTGCCGGCGATGGTTTCCGGTGGCTCCGGCGCCTGCCGTTCACGGGGTAGACGTGAGGCGAGACCGAAGCCGGTCAGCCGTGCCTGGCCGTCGCTGCAATTGACCAGAATGTGTTGCGGCTTGAGGTCTTTGTGCACCAGACCGCACTGGTGCAGACGGCCCAGCGCCACGGCGATATTGATTGCCAGCAGCAGGGCGGTCTCGGTGTCCAGCGGAGCAGTCAGCAAGCGCGACAGCGGCTCACCGCCGGGGTCGTCGAACACCAGGCATGTCGTTGCGCCTGCGCGTTCAAGGACTTGCGGTTGCAGCGCCCATTCAGCGTTGAGATCGTCCTTGAGGCTGTATTCATGCGCCAGGCGATCAAGGGTCGCAGGCAGCGGCTGAGCGAGGGCCGGGCGCATCACCAGAACACTGTGACGGCCCTCCCTCTGGTCGCGTTCGCGAGCAAACACCCGTTCGCCGTCGTCCCACAACATCTGCTTTTTGCTGGCCATATGTGTCGACACCGTCAATGGGTTGCTGCTCAACCGTTGCGGCGCGCGGGCTCGATGCCCAGGGCTTCGGCTATACGCACCAGATCCGCCACTGAGCGGGCTGACAGTTTTCTCATCACCTGGCCGCGATGGACTTTCACCGTCACTTCGCTGAGGTTGAGTTGCGCGGCGATCTGCTTGTTCATCAGCCCTGCGATGACAAACCCCAGCACCTCACGCTCACGCACGGTCAGCGTCTCGTAAGCCAGACGCATAACCGCGCCAGACTGCTCGGCAAGCAACCGCGCACTGTCCCGGGCCAGCGCGCTGGCCACGGCGTCGAGCATGTCCTGATCGCGAAACGGCTTGGCGAGAAAGTCCACTGCACCCGCCTTCATCGCCTTGACGGTCATGGCGATATCGCCATGACCGGTCATGAATACGATGGGAATGCGCACGCCGGTCTTTTCCATCTGCTCCTGAAAGGTCAGGCCGCTTTCACCCCGCAGGCGCACATCGAGCACCAGACAACCGGGGACATCGCGTTTGGCCGATGCGAGAAAATCCTGGGAGGTTTCGAAGGTCTGCACCTGCAGGCCGATCGAACGCAGCAAACCGTCGAGAGCCTGACGCATGGAGGCGTCGTCGTCGACCACATAAACCACCGGTTCCCTCAGCACGGGCGGGCTTGCGCTGGGGCTGGAATGCGACCACAGAGTCATCGTGAGTCCTCGGCGAGATCGCAACGCGTGCGATGTGCAGGTGAATAAATCTAGTCCATGATGGCAACCGCAGCCAGATGCCAGCCAAACGGTCGCGCAGCAGGCTAGCAGTCGGCGCACGTTGCCGACAGGCCAGAAAACCCTGAATATCGGCCATGCCGCAACCGTCCCACTTCAGCCGATTGAACAGGCAGATTTCGATGCCCAGCGTTTCCCCGCAGCCCGGCACTTCAACCGCGCAATCACGCGACGTGGTTTTCATCGCCTACCCGCGAATGAGCCTGCTCGACCTCAGCGGTGCACAAACGGTGTTCTGGGCCGCGAGCAAAGCAATGTCCGAACGCAGTCAAGCGGGCTATCAACTGCACACCGCCAGCCTTGAAGGCGGGTTGGTGCACACCGTCGAAGGTTTGGCCGTCGACACCCGCGCGCTACGCGATCTGAACATGGCCGCACTGGATACCCTCGTCGTCCCCGGTGCCCCGGACATCTGCCAGACCCTAGACGAGCATGGCCAACTGACCGACTGGCTGCGTCGCGAGGCGCCGAGCGCGCAACGCGTGGTCTCGGTGTGCAGTGGCGCGTTCCTGCTGGCCAAGGCTGGCCTGCTCGACGGCTGTCGCGCCGCAACGCACTGGGCCATGTGCGAGACGTTGCGCGAACGCTTCCCGACGATCGAAGTGGATGCCGATGCGATTTTCATCCAGCAAGGGGCGGTGTGGACATCGGCGGGGGTCACGGCCGGTATCGATCTGGCGCTGGCGCTGGTCGAGGCGGATGCCGGCCGCGAAGTGGCCTTGCAGGTAGCCCGCGAGCTGGTGGTGTACCTCAAACGCCCCGGTGGTCAGGCGCAATACAGCACGTTGCTGCAAGCGCAGGTGCAGGACAGCCCGTTGTTCGAGCCGCTGCACCTGTGGCTGATGGACAACCTCGGCGATCCCAGACTGAGTGTGGAGCGTCTCGCCGAGCAGGCCAGAATGAGCCTGCGCAATTTCACCCGGGTCTACAAACAGAACACCGGCCGCACGCCATCCAAAGCCATCGAACTGTTCCGCCTCGAAGCGGCCAAGCGTCTGCTGGAAAACTCGGCGCACAACATCGACAAGGTCGCGCGCCTCTGCGGTTTCGGTGATGAAGAGCGTCTGCGCGCCTGCTTCCAGCGTCACCTGTCGATTTCTCCGCGTGATTACCGTAGTCGCTTCACTCGTGAAGGCTGATCGCCGGAAGCGCTGACTATCAAAGGGTCTCGACGCGCTATACCTAGGTATAGTTTTGCGCCAGCGCGGACGGCGTATGGTGCAAGAACGACAGGAGTCGTCACGCTTGCCCATCCGGTCAGGGAGCCCTATGCACAACACGGTTGTCATTGCAGTGGTTGACGACGACGAGGCCATTCGCAGTGCGCTGGAAAGCTTGTTGCGCGCCAGCGGTTATCGGGTACGGACCTTTCCCGACGCCCGCACCTTCCTTGAATCAACAGGGCCTGAGCAGGCGCACTGCCTGATTTCCGATATCCAGATGCCCGGCATGAGCGGCCTGCAACTCAATGAGGCGTTGCAGGCGCAAGGCTGGCGCATCCCGGTGATTTTCGTCACTGCTCATCCCGATGACGTGAACACCCGAGTCCCCGGAGTGGTGGCTTGCCTGCCCAAGCCCTTCCAGGCCGATGACTTGCTCAGCCATATCAAACAAGCCCTGAATAGAACCCCTCCCGTGTAGGAGCTGCCGAAGGCTGCGATCTTTTGATGTTGCCTTTTAAAAGCAAGATCAACAGATCGCAGCCTTCGGCAGCTCCAGCAGTTCGATACCTTCGTATACCTCCCTTCGACCCATGCGTAATCCACGCACACCGATGGACAACTGCGCCCGCGCCTCCCACGCCATAGCATTGCTTTCGACAGCGGGCGATTAAGCGCCATGCAGTACGGCAAGCAGTTTGCGGCGGCCAGTGATCGTCACGCCAAGGTCGAAACGACCCGGTTTTATCCATCCATCAGCGTCAGGGAGCACATTATGAAACAGCAATTATTGGTGATCGGTGCAGGGTTCGGTGGGCTATGGAGCACGTTGAGCGCCGCGCGTTTGCTGGATATGCATGACCGCAACGATGTGGAAATCACACTGCTCGCCCCGCAAGCCGAACTGCGCATCCGTCCGCGTTTCTACGAACCCGATGTGCACAGCATGTACGCGCCGCTGGATGCACTGTTCGCTGCCGTCGGTGTGCGTTTCGTCAAAGGCACCGCCGAGAGCATCGACGGCCAGGCACGTCGCGTTGGTTATCGTGATGAAAGCGGTCGTCCGGGTGAGCTTTCTTACGATCGACTGGTGCTGGCCAGCGGCAGCCAACTGGCCCGTCCGCCGGTGCCGGGGCTGAAAGAGCATGCGTTCGACGTCGACCAGATCGAATCGTCGGCGCGCCTGGAACGCCACCTCCATTCGCTGGCCAGTCAACCGGTCAGCAAGGCCCGCAATACCGTGGTCATCGCCGGGGGTGGTTTCACCGGTATCGAAACCGCGACCGAAATGCCGAGCCGTCTGCGCGCCATTCTCGGTGACGATCAAGACGTCCGGGTGATCATCGTCGACCGCAGCAAAGACATCGCCGCGACCATGGGCGACGGCATCCGCCCATCCATCATCGAAGCATCAAAAGCACTGGGCATCGAATGGATCGTCGACGCCAGCGTTGCCGCCGTGGATGCCAACGGCGTCACCCTCGCCGACGGCCGTCACATCGAGAGCAACACGGTGATCTGGACCGTGGGTTTCCGCGCCAGCCCGCTGACTGAACAGCTCAATGCCGAGCGCGATGGCCAGGGTCGTCTGCACGTCGACGGCAACCTCAAAGTGCAAGGCCTTGAACACGTGTTCGCCGCCGGTGATGTCGCCCGCGCCGCCACCGACGACGTCGGTAATTTTTCGGTGATGTCCTGCCAGCACGCGATCAGCCTCGGCCGTCACGCCGGCAACAACGCCGTCGCCGATCTGCTCGGCTTGGCACCGACCACCTACCGTCAGCCGAAATACGTGACCTGCCTCGACCTGGGCGCCTGGGGCGCGGTGTACACCGAGGGCTGGGATCGCCAGCTGAAACTGGTGAAAGACGAAGCCAAGGAACTGAAGACGCAAATCAACAGCGTATGGATCTACCCGCCGGTCGCCGAGCGTAGCGCCGCTCTAGCCGCTGCCGACCCTGCGATTCCGGTGGCCTGATCTGCCCCGAGCGCCCAAGAACCGATGTCTTGCCTGATAAAAAGGAGAACACCATGACCATGCATCTGGATTCCTTCACCGCCAACAGCGCCACCCTGCAAACCCCGACCGAAGAGCTGGTGCCGTCGCGCTACGCGCTGCGCCTCGGTGACATCGACGTGATGGTAATCAGCGACGGCGTTCTGCCGCTGCCGACCCAGACCATGTCGACCAACGCCGATCCCGCCGACCGCGCTGAGTGGTTCAAAGAGATGTATCTGGGCCCCGACGCGTTCGACTGGGCACTCAATGTGCTGGTGGTACGCAGCGGCGAACAGGTGATCCTTGTCGACGCCGGACTTGGCGGCCAGTTCCCCGGCTTCCCCCGCGCCGGGCAGTTTCCCAAACGCCTCGCGGCGGCCGGCATCGACCTCGCAGACGTCACCGATATCGTCATCACCCACATGCACATGGACCACATCGGCGGACTGCTCGTCGACACGGTGAAAAACCGCTTGCGCGACGACGTGCGCATCCACGTCACCGCCACCGAAGTCGACTTCTGGACCTCGCCGGACTTCACCAGCACCGACATGCCCGCGCCGGTGCCGGACGTGCTGCGCTCGACCGCCAATGCGTTCATCCAGCAGTACCAAAGCAAGCTGCGCATCTTCGAAGACGCGTTCGAAGTCGCCCCCGGCGTAGTCGCCAAAATCACCGGTGGCCACACCCCGGGCCACTGCGTGGTCTACGTGACCTCCGGCGCCGAACGCCTGACTTTCGCCGGCGACGCCCTGTTCCCGGTGGCCTTCGACCACCCGGACTGGCACAACGGCTTCGAGCACGACCCAAATGAAGCCGTGCGCGTGCGCGTGCGCCTGCTGCAGGAAGCCGCCGCCAGTGGCGAACTGTTTGTCGCCACACACCTGCCCTTCCCGTCGGTCGGCCGCGTTGCCGTCAATGGCGAGGCGTTCCGCTGGATTCCGGCGATCTGGGATTACTGATTGAGCTAGCGCCACACCGCTTCGCCCGGCCTTGGTCGGGCGAAGTTGTTTTCGCCTGTTACAGATCCGTTCCGGGACAACCGCTACCTTTCCTCTTTTACATGGAACGACGCTCGATCCTTGTTCTCTACCGCTGAACCTACAGCGGAGGGATTGACCATGATTGCCCCTGAAACCGGTATGAAACCGGGTGAGCGTTATCGCATTGAAAGCGTCGAGCGCGCGCCGCAATTTCCTGGGTTTTTCCTCGACGGCAAGTATTACCTGGGCCCCGAGTTGCAGACGGCCGTTGGCTGGCTCGAAGGGCAGCATTTCCTGTATGACCAACTTGATCCCAATGGCGACCCGGTTTATCCGGACAGAATCGTCGGCACGATCACCGCGCGGACACTGGAACTGTCAGATGGCCTGCGTATGAGCATCGATGAAATACCGTTTCAGGCAGAAGCCGTTGCGCCATTCCAGACGCCTGACAAAGCGACCATTGAAACCCGACCACTGGCGATATCTCAGCGACGTACAGCCACTGGCTTTCGACAGCCGATGCAGCCTTCGGCGCTCCTGGTTGCAGGTGCAGCATTGCTGGTCGGGCTGTGCCTGTTGGCGATCAATCGTTCTGGCCGTCGAGTCAAATAGGCTTTGCACGACCTGGGCGGTGAGCGCTTTTCGTCACGGCCCACGATCAAAGGCTGATCACAGCGTTTGCCTCGCGCATGAAGATTTCCACGGTCTTCGGGCCGATGCCGTCGAATTCCGCCAGTCGCTTCTCAAACGCCGGGCGATCAGCGCTGACCTCGACCATATGGCTGACCGTGCCCGCGTACTCGTCGTTAAGCTTGCGTGCCAAGGCGTGCAGCCGCACGGCGGTGGTCTCGTCGTAACGCACGTAATGCGCCTCCCCGAGCATCGCGACCAGCTCACGATGGCTGCACGCAGCCAGTTTGCGCGGTGTATCGCGCCCGTGTTTATCGGCAATCACCCGATAGGCTTCGGCGGCTATTTCGGCCTGTATCCGCTTGCCCATCAGGAAACTGGCAAGCAGCCATTTGAACAGTGCAGCGTCATCGTTGTGCTTGAGCTGAATGTTCAAATCCCTGGCGCTGATCGTCTTGTTCACCGGGTACCTCCGGGGTTGAAATCGAGGGGATTTTTCGTGTTCTGTCTGCTTGGCAAAGGCTTGATCTTTAGGCCGCCGCCGGTTCCAACCGTTCAAAGCAAAACAATTGTCAGCAGCCTGAAACAAACCCCGAAAATCCTTTGAATTTTTTCCGTCGGCAAAACTCATTTGCGTATGAGCGTAAGGAGGAACGCATGAGCAACGTCGACATCTTCGTCATCGAATACAAACTTCACGGCCAGCCAAAGTCATTCGTCATCCGCGCAAAAACCATGCGCAACGCCGACGCATGGCATTGGGCGAGTTGCGACGCCGGCATCGCGCCGATTCCCAAACCCGGCAAGCCACCGTTGAAAGTCATCTCCAAACCCCAGGCCGAACGGTTTGGCATCACCGAGGTGAAATGGCGCGAAACGGCGACGGTGGACTGGATGGAGGCTTAGTCATGCTCAAACAAATAGGCAACACGCTGATCCGCCGTGACCACCGCGCGAGTTGCCATTGCGGCGCCGTCATTCTAGAAATCCACCTGCCCGAAGGCCTGCCCACGCCCCACCGCTGCGACTGCTCGTTCTGCAAACGCCGAGGCGCAATTGTTGCCGCAGTCCCGGCGGCTGACCTGAAAGTGATCCGCGGTAAGTCTGCGTTGCTGAAGTACAGCTTTGGCCAGCAAGTGGCAGAGCATTTTTTCTGCGGGAATTGCGGCATTTACACCCATCACCGACGTAGTACCAATCCGCAGGAGTTTGGTTTCAATGTTGGCTGCCTTGAAGGGGTTAATCCTTACGATCTGGGTGAGGTGCCGGTGGCGAATGGCGGGGCTTGGCAGTCGCCGTGAGATTCCTGTGGTTAATGTGACTGGGTTAAGCTCATTTGATTGAGGGGTGAGTTTCATCTCCTCCGAACAGAGCGAATGGCCTGGCCCGTTAGCCAGACTTCAGGAAGTTTATGACCTCAAAATTGGCAATCTCGAATCTTTTAGGGCCATGGCACGGGGATGCCCATACCGGGCTGATGCAACGCTGCAAGGAGTCATGGGATACACCGCTAGTGCATTTGAGCGATCTCATGGTCGCTACTTTCTTGAATCAGGATATCGCTCCCGAACAGCTGTTGATCGAGGCAAAGGAGCGCATCGAAGTGCGCGAAAGAGATGGCTCCGAGTACTTCGACGGCCAGCTTTTCGAAGCGATAGAAAATGTGAGGTCTCGGGGGCTGGATTTTTCTGGAGTTTGATATGGGGTTCTCCTCCACGCTATGGGCTTGGTACGGCCAGAATGAGTACAAGCAGGTTCTTACCGCGTGCGAAGTAATCGAAGCGCTTGGGTTTCTGGCCCAACCCTCGGACATACAGCAGGCAACTATCCCGGATTGCCCCGCCTGTGAAGTCTGGTCCGAGATGATTCTTCCGATAGAGAAGGTACTTTCAATCTGCGGCAGCGGGCTACCGGAGGACGTGAAGAGCCGGCTGGAAGACATTTGGCAGCGATGCAATAGCCTTACCCAGGCAGCACTTCATTGCCATGATCGCCTGATCTTTGAGCATGAAGAATGGATGCCCATCAGGACACGCGCCACCGAGTTGTTGGCTTTAATGGAGTCGACGGAAATCCATCCATTCCTGGGTGACTTGCTATTGGACTGTAAAAAGTTGCTCTCGGAATAATTCGCTGAGTAGTTCACGCTTACCAGATCGGTTTTACGTTTCAACGGTTGAGTGAATGTCCATCACCGCCGACCTGAATGAGCGGCAAGTCGCCGGTGTTGCGCAGGACGGTTACTGCACTCGTAATTCCAGCAGCTCACCGCCCTCTTTACTCAAACGCTCTAGATACGCACCGGCATCGAGCAACTGATAAGGGAAGTACAGACCTGCCGGAGTGGGTGGTTTGCCATCCAGCCCAAGCAGCCGTTCCAATAACATGGCCACGCTGAGCCCTGTCAACGCTGCGGCACCTGCCGGGTGAACGACGGCATGCCGTGTGTGCAACGCCCGACCCTTGCGATCCTCGCCGACCATTTCGATGAGGATCTCGGTCGACATCGGCCGACCCGCGCGTCGCGAAGAACTCACCCCGCTGGCCAGATTGAACTGCACATTTGGCGCGTCGGTGGCGGCAGCCAGTCCGGTAACATCAATGGACGAGAAGCCAGAGGCTTGCATCGACGTGCCGTCCACCGCCCGGAAGCTGACGTTCTGCTCCTCACCTTCACGCCAGACGTAATTGCCATCGCGCCGCGTCAGGGCGGCGGGCAGCATTTTGCTCAAGTGTTCAAAATCTTTAGCCACGGTCGGCCCGCCGCCGTCCTGCTCGTCAACCAACGCATCAATGCGAATATCGCGCACCCGGGCAAACGCCTCAGCAATGTGCAGCGCCGCCACCGTCGTCGCGCCCACCATCCATTCGTAACCCAGCACGATGGGGGACGCGTCAGGGCGATGGATGTAACTGGCGATTTGCGGCGCAATCTCGAAAATGCCGGACGAAATGCTCAGATGCGGTACCTTGCGCTGCTGCGCAAAACGCAGCCCGACCAGGGAATGATCCATGTAGAAAACCGCCACAGCGCTGATCGGGCGATCACCCAGCCCCAAGTCATCGGCAGCAGGATCAATGACTACGCCCTGCGCCCCGCCCATTTCTTGCGCGGCTTGTTGAGCCTTGGCCAGGTCGCGGCCGCCGATCAGTAACGGTACGTCAGGATGCGCGGCGCGCAACGCTTCGGCAGAACGGTGGCCGATGGCGCCGGAGCCACCCAGAAACAAAATCGGATGAACTGACATGGGTATCCTTCCTCGTCTTTTTGGGATGCAACTTAGTGTTGGTGCGTGCCCGGGCGTGAGGGTTCCAGGCCATTGCCTGAGCTGGAGGGCGGGCCGACGAATGTCATTTTGAACGGCGTGTTGATGAGGCGTGTTTAGGAGTTTTTTGTGGTTGTTTAAAAGACACGTCGCGTTACCGGCTCAAGGCTACAACTTCTTGCGCCGTTGCCTACGACTACGCCAGAATCCGCCGGCTTGTGCGCCTCAAGGGCCACCGGTAACTTGGTTCGCGTCACTGATTCCCAGTGATCGGGTTTAGTAGCCCGTGGTAAATGAAAGTGCACAAGCGTCCGTCAAAAGGTATTTACGTACCTGCACTTGATGGCGGCTGTGCGTAGGGCGCCCTCGGGCGCGCCGGCTTTCTTCTTTTCCCCGGTCTACTAACCTGCGTACAGCTGCCACCCCTTGTTTAGTAGCTCGGTGCGGCGGCCACACCACAGGAAAAAGAAGAACATGTTCAAGATCACGCCGAACCCGCCGGAGACAGATCCGGCCTCCCCGTACGAATCTCCCGATTCCAGGAAATTCCACGAAGCCGCCGAACGCGCCCTTGATTACTACCTCACACCAACCCAACGCATCATGGGCAGCGACAAAAAACACGCCCCCATGTTTCTAGCCAACGCCGACTACGACAGCGAGTCCCTGCTCGTCAACGCCAGCGAGTCCCTAAGCTCAGCCACCGAAATGCTCTGCAACTTCGCCGCCCTCTTGGACCCAGGCCACCGCAAAACTGCGCTGGGGATTGCGCAAGTGGTGATGCTGGGGGAATTGGCGGTGAATCAAGCACTGGATAAAGTTGTGCCGGTGGATTGAGGGGACATCCCTTTGTGGCGGCGGTCTGGCTGCTGTCACAAAGGGATCAAGATTGCATTGGGCGTCTGCTTTCGGCCAAAAGCGGACATTTAGAGCAGGTATGATAGATCCGTCGTTTTTCTTCCCTATTTGGCAATTTGCGGACACGCCTTTACATTCTCAGAGCTGGAAAACGAAAGTTTAAAAATCAACTAGCTGCCTTTTAAAGTAGGTGCCGATGGTTACTCCCCTTGATGTTGAGGGCTTTGATGTTGGATGGATCGCTACTGACGCCATCGGGCACATTGCGTTGTTCACTACGGCTGGTCGGGGTCCGATTCCTGACTCCGCACTTCCCTCCACCGAGGACTGCGAAGAATGGGTCCTTTCATTGTCGGAGGTGTCCGATGTAAATTCAGTCACTTCCATGTCTGGCGCAAACGCTTTCGTCGCCTTTGCCAAGCGTGGACTCTTTGCCTATGACTGGTCGGACGTCCATCGCGCTGCAAGCCAAGCCTTGAACGGGTATGAGCTACAATACCGTCCATTAAGTCCACTAACACTTGACGATTTGCCTACCCCTTTACGGCCGTTGGCTGAGCTTACCCGGCTATCTGGCGTAACGTTCGGAGTATCTATCATAGTGATGGCTGATCGGGTTTCTTAGCCATTATTGGGCGATCAGTGCTGTTTTTGGCTGACTGCTGTCGACCACTGAGGGCAACTCAGAGTCGTTATCAGACGAATCGAACGTCCGCTTCTGGCCGAAAGCAGACATTCACGACGATCCGCTTCAATCTGAAAACAGTCGAAAGCATTCATCAAATGTCACGATTGTGGATACCTTTGCCAAGATCCACATGACCAAGCGCAATGAGAAACACCCAATGCAGCACGAAACACAGCTAAAAACCCTGCTCACTCAGGATCCTGTAAGGATGAAAATCCTGCGCATGGCTCGCGAGCTGAACTTGCCGGATTGCTGGATTGGCGCCGGCTTCGTGCGCAGCCTGGTGTGGGATCACCTGCATCAGCGCCAGCCATCAGCGTTGCCCGCAGACATCGATGTCATCTGGTTCGACCCGGCACGTGCCAGTGCGCAAACCGATTCGGCGCTGGAAAGCACACTCTCGAGCCTCTGCAGTGAAGTGAACTGGTCTGTAAAGAATCAGGCTCGAATGCACTTGCGCAACGCCGATGCTCCCTATCGCTCCGCTGCCGATGCGATGACCTGTTGGCCCGAAACGGCAACTGCCGTTGCTGTCAGACTTGATCGTCAAGACGAGATAGAGGTTTCGGCGCCGTTGGGGCTGGATGATCTGTTCTCGCTGGTGGTACGGCCAACAGAACGATTCAGAATCGAAAAACATGCCATGTTTCTGGATCGCATTCGAGCCAAGGCGTGGCGTGAGACTTGGCCCGACTTGATGTTTGTCACCGAACGGTGAGTTCTCACCTCAGCCGGTTCCTGCCAAGTACGGCCATTCGCAGACAGCAACTTCTAAGGCTATGATCGCAACATTCCAGCCTCTCCCGAACCCAACCCCATGCCCACCTCAAAAACCCGCCCAATCCCCGCCCCGCTCCTCAACCCCGGCGAATCCGTGGTCTTGTTCGACGGCGTGTGCAAACTCTGCAACGGCTGGGCACGCTTCCTTATCCGCCACGACCACCAACGCCGCGTGCGTCTGGCCGCCGTGCAATCGCCCGAAGGTCAGGAGCTTCTGGCGTGGGCCGGTCTGCCCATAGATCAATTCGACACCATGGCCGTTATCCGTGACCGCCACTACTGGGAACGTTCCGACGCATTTCTCGAAGTCATCCGCCAATTGCCCGCCCGCTGGCAGCCGTTGCGACTGCTGCGCATTTTCCCCCGGGGCCTGCGCGACTGGGCTTACGACCGCATTGCGCTGAATCGCTATCGTCTGTTCGGCAAATACGACACCTGCCTGCTGCCCACTCCAGACCACGAACAGCGCTTTCTGAAAGCAGCGGCGTCTACATCAGAAAACTGAACAACTGCACAGGTGTCATCTTCGTCACCATCATCAGCACGATGACGAACATCCCGGAAAAACCGAGCACGCCCATCCAGAACCATTTGCGGTAAACCGCCTGATAATGCTCATCAAGCCCCGCCCCCGCTTCGCTCGCACTCGTCGCCATCACATACAGTCGCTTCTGCAACAGCAACACCGGCAGCCACAGCGAGCCGACGCAGAGGAAAATGATCAACGACGTCAGCACCCACTCGGTGCTCATGGTCAAGCCTGAAAGCCGCATCAGCAGATAACCGCTGATGATCTGCACGAACCCGGCCGGTGTGGTGATCCAGGTGTCGAAGCGCACGACCATGCGTGCGACATGCGCGATCACTTGCGGGTTGGCCGTGCGACTGGCGGCGATCAGGTAGAGGTAGGAGCCCATGCCGAAGCCGAACAGGAAAATCGCCGCGATGATGTGCAGGTACTTCAGGCACAGATAGAGCATGTCAGCGCTGCCCGTCCGAGAAGTTCACGGCCAGGCTCAGGTTGGCCGGGTCGTTGATCGCGGCCATGTACTCGGCGACGCTGATTTCGCCCACGCAAGGTCGGGCGCCGGCGGTCGGCACGTAGCCTTGGGCCATTTTCGTCGCCAGTGCTACGGCGGCGCAGCTGGGGATTTCCGGGCCTTTGTCGTTCAGGGCGGTGAGTTGCGCGGTCATGGACAGCGGTTTACCGTCAACGCCAAGGCCCTGCACGTCGATGTACATCGCGCTTTTGCCATCGCCGAAACGCTCGAAGCGCGTGCCCAGGCGATGCAATCTTGCGGCCCACAAAGCATGGTCACGCACCAGTCCGATTTTGAGTGCCTGAGCCAGCAGACCATTGGCGATACCGCCGAGCTTGAGCCCGGCGCCCGCCTTGAAACTCAGGGTCTGCGCGCCATAACGCCTGGCGAAGATATCCATGTCCGGGACATCGACATTGGCCAGCAGCCGCGTGCCCATCTGCGGCATTTTGCGCAAGGTCAGGTCCAGCCAGCCGGACACTTCGTGCACCTTGCCGTTTTTCAGTTGCTTGATCGGTTTGCCGGCATAGGCGAGTACGCCTTCGATGGTCGACAGACCCGGCATTTTCGCCGATGAGGAAATGCCGTGTTCGATCGAGTCGATGCGTGAAAAACGCTGGCGCTGTTCATCGATGATCGCGGATGACAGCGTCGGCACCGAGCTGCAACCGCTGAGGATCGCCACGCCGGCCAGTTTCGCTCTCGCGTCGAGAATGTGGATGCCGTTGACGAAGGTGCGGCAGTCCGCCAGATCGCAGTAGTTCACGCCAGCGTCGATGCAACTCTGCGCAACGGCGTAGGATTGCCCCTGAAACGGCCCGCCGGTATGCACGACCAACTGAATGTTCAGCGCACGCAATGCGGCTTCGAACTCTTCGCCCATGGCGTCGCCGCACCAGCCTTCGCAGACGTTGCCCGATTGGCTGTTCAGCTCATCAACTTTGCGCTGCAACTTGCGCGGGTCACGACCCGACAGCACCAGCCCGATGTCCGGCATCAGCGCCAGGTGCCGGCACACGATGCTGCCGAAGTTTCCGTAACCACCGACCACCATCACCCTGAACGGCATGCAATTCTTCCCTAAATCAATCCATCAAACAGGCGTGCAGGATATAGGGCTGAACGTCAGCAAGCCATCCACTGTAGGAGTGCGTTTTACCCGTAAGGACTAGAAATTGATCTTGAACCCCAACATCGCGTCATACCCATGGCTGTCGCCATCAAAGCCCTGCCGATAGCCAGCCGAAGCGGTAAACGTGGTGCGCCGGTTAGCCTGGTAATCCACCCCCACATTGACCTCGCCCCACGTGCCCTGAATGTCGGATTCGAACGGGATGTACCCCGATTCAGAGGAAAACTCGGTTTTCGGTTGCCCCTTGAATTCATGCCAGATACTCGGACGGATCCAGCCATTGGTGCGCCGTGCGCTCTTGTCGACGCCCTCGGTGTCCCAGTCCTTGGCGATACGTACGCCGGCGCGGCCGATCAAAGAATCCACGTCCTTGAAGCGAATTTTCGCGCCGACGTCATCACTGCTGTCCAGATCGACGTAGCTGTAGATCGCCTGCAATTGCGGCTCGATGTACCAGTCTTTGTCGACTTCGAACGGGTAGCCGTTTTCCAGCGACGCGGTGTAGCCCCAGCCACGGGTTTTCAGTTTGGCCAGGTCGTTGGGTTTGGCTTCGATGTCGAAGCGGTTGACCTGCAACACGCCGTCCAGATACCAGCCGGAGGGGCCGAAGTGTGTCCAGTAGGCGCCGACGCCGTAAGCGCGTTGGCGTTGTTGCCGCGACTGTTCAATGAAGAGCCGGCTGTGGTGGTAATGGTGGTGCCCGTCTGAGTGCTGATCGACGCATCGACACCGGCTGCAGGCAAACAGGTTTGCGAGACGTTGTAGGCACCCGCCGCCAAAGGCCCGCACGCGGCCTGAACGTCTGCGAGCATCAGGGTGTTGGCCATGGCGACCAGTAAAGCGTTACGAATGAAATGCGGGGCGTGCCCGCCGTGAGGATGGCCGCTGGCACCTTGCATGAGAACCTCCCTGTTCAGCGTGCCAGGCGTATCCCTCACGCCTGTCGACGCCGCGCGATATTGCGTTGTGATGACCGCTATAGACCTTAGTAGTTATTTCGAAAGTTGGTAATTCGCGGGTCGAGGACCTGGATTGACGAGTTGACGAACGGTCATTCGAATGTTCAGATGCCGCCCAGTTTCAGGTGTCCCATGCCGCCGTGCATGGGGTGAAACGGGAAACCGGTACGTTCTTTTCGAACAAGTCCGGTGCTGCCCCCGCAACGGTATGCGCGTGATGCTTTCGATACACCACTGTGGCCGCACGGCCATGGGAAGGTGAAAGCCTCGATACGCGCGAGCCCGGAGACCGGCCTGAATTGCTGTTTGGCAAAATCCTGCGGTGGGCGGGCATGGGCCGGTATTGGCTGTGCGCGATGCCTTCTCCTGCATGCTCTTCTGCGAAGATCCTTTTCGAGAAGACAATGATTCGACCTTTCTACACCTCGGCTCCAACCCTTCTGTTCGGCTGTTTGTTCAGTCCCCTGCTGCTGGCAGATGACACGCCGCTGGAACTCAATCAGCAAATCGTTTCCGCACCGTCGGTGGAGTCGACCACGGTCGCCGAGATGGCGAAGTTCGGCAGCAAGGTCGAGATCGTCACCCGTGAGCAGATCGAACGCGCCGGGCCCAGCGCCGATGTCAGCCGCGTCATGCAGATGTTTATTCCCGGCCTGTATGTGGCGCCGAAAAACGGCCCGTTCGACTACGGCACCTATTCGCTGCTGGGCGGGCGCAACGATGACACGCTGATCCTGCTCGACGGCGTGCGCCTGAACAATCGCCTGTACGGCGGCCTCTATCTGGACACCCTGCCGGCCAACGCCATCGAGCGCATCGAAGTGCTCAAGGGTGGCCAGAGCCTGTTGTTCGGCACCCAGGCGGTGTCGGGGGTGATCAACATCGTCACCCGCAGCCCGCAATCGCGCAAAGCCTCCGGCGAGGTGAATCTGGGCGTCGACAGCTTCGGCGGCACCACCGAAGACGCTCGGGTCGAAAACATCTTCAGCAACGGTTTCGGCGATCTCGGTTTGCTCGCGTACGTCAGCCACAACGTCTCCGACGGTTACCAGCCCTATCGCAACCGCGATATGAAAAACGTCAGCGAGAAGAACCGCGCCTACGAAGTCACCACCTTCGGCGGCAAGGCGATTCAGTCGTTTGGCGAGGATGCACGGCTGGAACTGTTCTACCAATACGCCGACGCCAACCTCGACTTCGCCCGTCCGGTCGACAATCACAAGACCACCAACGACCGCGTGCAGCAGATCGCCACGGCGACTTTCGAGCAGACCATCAATGAGCGTCTGAGCTACTTCGTCAAAGGCCATATCAACGACTGGGACACGCGCTACACCCGGGTCAACAACGTCGCCGGCGGCGGCACCAAAGTCATCAACCACAACGACTATTGGGGCTTCACCGATTGGGGCGTGCAGGCCGAAGGCAAAGCAGAATTGCCCGGTGGCCATGTGTTGGTGTTCGGCACCGACAACCAATGGTTCAAGGGCCAGGACGATGTGCTGATTATCGACAACGACAAGGCTGAAGCGCACGCGTTCTACACGCAACTGCGCCCGCAGATCGACGCCCTGCCCGACTGGCACCCGAGCATCGGCGTGCGTCACGAGGCCATGAGCGGCGGCGACAGTGCCACGGTCGGCATGCTCACTTCGCTGTATGACCTCAATGACAACTGGGCGGTGCGCGGTCAGTACGGCAGCGCCTACAAACTGCCGAACGCCGAGCAACTGTTCGTCAACGAGCCGGGCGACGAGATCGGCAACCGCAATCTCAAACCGGAAAAAAGCCGCAACGCCGAACTGGGTGTCGACTACAAAGGCTTTCTGCTCGACCGCGAATTCAGCGCCAGCGTGACCCTGTTCAAACGCAAGATCGACGACCTGATCACCCTCGATGACATTCAGTGGGTCAACGGTGAAGGCACGATCCAGATGCGCGGTTTCGAGGCCGACGCCAAACTGGCGCTCAACGATCAGTGGAGCCTGCAAGCGGACATGACCCGCAACCTCACCGAGTCGCGCACCGGTGTGACGATCAACGACATCCCGAGCTTCTTCGCCCGTTCACGCGTGGGTTATGAGTCGGAAAATCGCCTGTGGGGCGTTGGCGGTGCGATTCGCTACATTCGCGACATCAAAAGCTCAAAGCAGGTCGAGTACGGCAACTATTCGGTGGTCGACGCCGACGCTTATCGCTATTTCGACAACGCTCATCAACACCGCGTAAGCCTGCTGGTGGAAAACCTCTTCGACCGCGATTACGTCACCAGCCGTTCGAGCAACGTCGATAACCTCGGCCGGCCGTTCACCTCCGAAGTACGCTACACGTACCGCTTCTGATGAGTGACATCAAAACCGTCGACGGCGTCGACACGCACCCGGACTGGTCGCACGTGCCCGAGCACGCACGCCATGTGTTCCTCTGCACCGGCCCGCGTTGCACCCAACGCGGCGCCTTGCAGTTATGGAAAACCTTGCGCCGGCATTTACTCGCGCACGATCGCATCGAGAAGCCGGGCGGCGTCTTGCTGACGCGCACGCACTGCCAGTTTCCGTGCAATCAGGGGCCGATCGTGACCGTGTATCCGGAGCGCTGCTGGTATGGCGTGCGCAGCCATGAAGATGTGCAGCGGCTGGTCGAGGGGCATCTGGTGGACGGTGAAGTGGTTGCGAACTTGCTGATCAAGGCGCGGCCATGAACAGGTTGTGGATGTTATTGAGTGCCCTGCTCTGCGCGGCCCCCGCGTACGCCGACCATTACCGTAATTGCGGCGAAGACTGGCGCGCCGCTGCGCCCTCACGCATCGTCGCGCTCAATCAGCATGCGGCGGATCTCGTGCTGGCACTGGGTGCCGGGCCAGCGCTGGTCGGCGTGGCTTATCTGGATGACACCGGTGCCGGGCAGCGCCAAGCCGAGTATTTCGGTGTGCCGGTGATCGCGCGGCAATACCCGGCCAGCGAAGTGCTTTACGCTGCGAAGCCGGATCTGGTGATCGGCGGTTTTGCCACGGCGTTCGGCGACGGGGTGACCTCCCGCTCGGGACTGGCGCGCAATGGCGTGGGTTCGTATCTGCTGGAATCCGCCTGCAACGGGCACTCGCTGGATTATTTCGCGCATGTACGCAATGACTTGCTGACGCTGGGCAAGCTGCTGCACCAGCAGCAAAAAGCCCAAGCATTGATCGACTCCATGGAAAAGGACATTGCCGGCGCCCGAGCCTTGGCCGGCACGGGTAAACCGTTGTCCGTGTTCTATCTCGACAGCGAAGTCAAAAGCCTCGACAGCGAAGGCCGACGCGGATTTGTCACTCCGCTGCTGGCGGCTGCCGGGGCACGCAATGTGTTCGCCGACATCAACCTGTATCGAGTCACCGCCAACAGCGAAACCCTGCTGGCCAGCGACCCGGACGTGATCCTGCTGGCCGACGCCGAATGGTCGCCCGCCCGCCGCAAACGCTACCTGTTGACCCACGACCCGGTCCTCTCGCAACTGCGCGCGGTGCGCGAGAACCGCATCATCGAGATCCCTTTCACCCACCTGCTGCCAACCTACAACAGCGGCCGCGTCGCCTTGCAACTGGCCCGCCAACTCAACGCGCTGGACAAAAATAAATGAACCCGCCGCACCGTACGCTACCTAACGAACAGACCATCAGGAGGTAGCCAATGCAAATCGAAACCGTGTGGATCGTACTGGCGGCAGTTCTTCTGCTAATCGAACTCTGGGCCATCAATCGGGTGCGCAAGAGTCAGGGGAAATCGAGCAACAAAGGTGTATGGATTGTGCTGATCGTGTTTGTGCCGTTGTTCGGCTTGATTGCCTGGGCGTTGGCGGGGCCCAAGCATGTCAGTCGGCATTCGGCGTCGTAACCTGACTCTTGATCCATAGCGACTGAGCATCCGTCACGGACTGGCATGCCAAATGCCCGCGGGAAATATGGCCGCTTAACCCGTTGCAGGTTTACGAGCCCTGCTTTGGCCGGGCTCTTTTCTGTTTGCTCCCATCGTCACCCTGTTGCAGGATCAGCCGTCGACAACAGGGAATGTTGAAATGGATCAGAAAGCATGTGGACGAATTGTGGTGGTGGGTGCAGGCATCGTCGGCGCCTCCCTTGCGTATCACCTGTCCGGTAAAGGTGCGCAGGTCACGTTGATCGAGGCTGACGAGATCGCGAGCGGCGTGACGGCAAGCTCTTTCGCCTGGATCACTGCCACGCACGCCGGCGCTGATCCGATTGCGCAGTTGCGCGGTATGGCCATAGAAGCATATCGACGACTCGAAACCGAGCTGCCGGATTTGCAGATTCGCTGGACCGGGGCTTTGTCGTACAACGAATCAGCAGAGTATCCGGCGTCGGCGACATTGTTATCGTCTGCCGAGGTGCTTGCCCGCGAACCCAATCTGAAAAATCCCCCACCGTGCGCGTTATTTTGCGCTGACGAAGGTGCGCTCGACGCCGTGCAGACCACCCACGCCTTGATTGCCAGCGCCCGGGCGCTGGGGGCGCAATTGCTCACGCAAACCCGAGTGACCGCTTTCAAAACCTGCAACGCAGATGTCACTGGCGTTGAAACCACAGCGGGCACGTTTGAGGCCGACCTTGTTGTGCTTGCCGCGGGGACTGGCACCCGGCAGTTAACACAGATGCTCAACGTTTCCCTGCCCATCGACGCCTCGCCGGCCATTTTCATCCGCTACAAGACCCAACCGGGCCTCGTCAAAGGCATCATTTCCAGCCCCGAAATGGAAATTCGGCAAAGCGCCGACGGCACGTTGCTGGCCGCTGAAGATTATCTGGGAGAAACGCCGGGTAACTCGCCGACGGACATCGCACGGCAAACCGCCGAAGCCATACGCAAAGAACTTCACGGGGTGGTTTTGATTGAGCCGCAAACCGTCGCCATCGGAATCCGGCCCATGCCCGCTGATGGCATCCCCGTGGTCGGTTACCTGCCCGGCGTCGGCGGAGTTTACGTTTGTGCGATGCATCCCGGTGTAACGCTGGCGGCAATCGTCGGGCGCCTCGCCAGTGAAGAAATCCTTGATCGCCAGTCATCTGCAGCCCTTGTGCCGTGCCGTCCTCAGCGCTTTTTCAAGAACTCGGGCGATGCTTGATTTAGACTCGCCGACGTCTTGCAGCAAGGAATGCGCACCAGCAACGCATGGTCATTTTGCGCAACTCGGACAGCGAAAAATCGCAGTGAAAAGGAGAACAACATTGCCGGCCCCCAAGCACACCGCGTTCGCCTATCAAGCGGTCTATCACTACATCGTCGGCCTGATCGAGGCGGCCAGTGGCACGACTGAGCAGAAACTGCCATCCCTGCGACAACTGGCCCTGCGCCTCGGCGTTTCGGTCTCAACGACCAAATACGCCTACGCACTGCTCGAGGACGAAGGCAGAATCCACGCCAAACCCAGGTTCGGCTATTTCACCCGGTCGATGCCGGCAGCGACTGTGACAGCCAGCTCCGGCAATCTTCTGGACCACGTCTTCGCCAGCGCCCGTCAGCCCGGCATGCTGGCGTTGAGCAGCGATGCGCCGGCGATGTTGCTGTCGCTGCAGGGGCCGTTGTTGCTGATGGAGCGTGAGCTGACTCGCCAATACCCGCCCTCGAATGCACCGCTCTATCAGCCACTCGGCGAGCCGGAATTACGCGCCGCCCTGGCTGAACGCTACACCCGTTCCGCTCACAACCACTGGCAGGCCGAGCAGGTGTATATCGGCGCGGAGCTGCGCAGCGTATTGGAGTTGTCGCTCAGTGCCTTGAATCTCGGTGGCACTGTGGCGCTGGTGGAGTCGCCCTGCTCGTGGGCGATTCTGCGCCAGTTGCAGGCGGCCAATATCCGCGTCATCGAAATGCCCCTCGGCGATGACGGCCGCTTCAACTTGTCTGCGCTCAACGAACTGCTCACGCGCGAACCGGTGCGCCTCGCGGTGCTGTCCTCCACGGTGAATATTCCCCAAGGCCAGTTGATGCCAGCACAGGATAAACAGCAGATCTGTCACTGGCTGGCCGAGCGCGATGTCTGGCTGTTCGAAAACGATGCTTGGGGCGAGTTGTGTTTCTCCGATTCACCCGCGCGCTATCGCGATTTTGCCGACCCGGACAAGCTGCTGGTGTTCTCGACGTTCGACAAGATCATTGGCGGCGAAGCCCCGTATGGTTATGTGCTGTGCCGCCAGCATGCACCGCAATTTCATCGATTGTTTATGCAGCGTGGGTTTCGCCTCTCGCCCATTCGGCAGAAAGCGATTGCCAGACTCTACAGCTCCAGGCGCATCGACCAGCACCTGACCACCCTGCGAGCACTGTTGCGCAAGCGCATGCAACAGCTACAGACCTTGCTGGAAGAACACGGTAACGGTCAGTGGCAGGTAGTCGCCCCACAGGGCGGTGCGAGCTTCTGGCTCAAGGCTGTGCGTCCAATCGACATGCAACGGGTGTTCGAGCGTTTGCTGACCGAGCGAATCGCCATCGCCCCCGGCGAGATCTTCAGCCAGCAAGGCGCCTGGAAGCAGTACCTGCGCCTGAGTTACACCCTCGATTGGGACAAGGACATCGGCCATGCGGTGCAACGACTGGCGCAGGCTATCGGCGCAGAACATCACGCGTAATTAGAGTCCATAACAATGCCGCGCTTCCGGAAACCGGCCATGGCGCACATCGTCGGCAAACTGCGCGCAGGCCTCACTGATCACCGCGCCAACATCGGCGTAGCGTTCGACGAAACGCGGCAGATGCTCACCGCCCAGGCCGAGCACATCTTCGGTGACCAGCACCTGCCCGTCGCAAGCCGGTGAGGCGCCGATGCCGATGGTGGGCATTTTCGACTCCAGGGTAATCTGCCGCGCCACGCCCTCCGCCACACCTTCGAGCAACAGGCTGAAGGCGCCTGCCTCGAGATTGGCCCGGGCATCCTCGGCAATCACTGCGCCGGTCTCAGCGGTCAGGCCCTGGGCCTTGAAGCCGCCCATGACATTGACGAACTGCGGCATTAACCCGACATGGGCCATGACCGGAATACCACGTGCCACCAGAAACTCGACCGTTGGTGCCAAGGCCTTGTTGGCCTCCAGCTTCACCGCGTCGCAACCGGTACGCGCCAATACCTGAGCGCAATTACGAAAGGCTTGCTCGTGGGATTCCTGATAACTGCCAAAGGGCATGTCGGCCACCACACAGGCCAGACGCGTGCTATCGACCACAGCCCGCGTGTGGCCGATGATTTCTTCGAGCTGCATGCTCAGCGTCGAGGCGCGGCCATAACCGACCATGGCCGTGGAGTCGCCGACCAGAATGAAGTCGACGATCGGGTCGATCAGTTTGGCGATACTGCTGGAGTACGCCGTCAGCGAGACGATTTTCTGTTGGCCTTTCATGGCGACCAGTTGCGGCACGGTCAGGCGTTTGGTGAGGGTATGCAGGCTCATGGGCGGCTCCTTGAGGCAGCCGTCCGTAAACGATAAATGTCGCCGAAATCAACGCGAAAATCTTTCATACAGTGCTCAATTCCAAAGGTTTCGAGCGCTCGATTATTCGCCTGAGGTAAAAACATTCAATGCACAGATTTGCCTTAAAAAGCGACCCACGTGCACCCTGCTTCGGACGTTCTCGGTGAAATGCCGATAGCAGCCTGGATGTTTTATTCAGCCGTTTACCGCAGGATACGAAGCTTACGAAGGATTCAACCGATCGATTTTGATCACGGCTTACAACTCGAAACGGAAGTCACCTCATGCTCGAACGCAACAGACTGGTCCCGGAATTGATGGTGACCAACCTGCAAAACAGCCTGCGGTTCTGGGTGTCTTGCCTGGGATTCAGCATCGCTTATCAGCGGCCCGAAGACGGTTTCGCCTACCTGAATCTGAATGGCGCACAGGTCATGCTCGAGCAAGTTGATCCAGATGCCGGCCAATGGTTGACGGCACCGCTGAGCAAGCCCTTCGGACGCGGCATCAACCTGCAGATCGATGTTGCCGAAGTCGCTTCGATCATCCGTCATCTCGGGCAGGCCGGTTTTTCGCTTTACCGTGATTGCCAAGACACTTGGTATCGCGCTGACAACATTGAAGTCGGCCAGCGCGAATTCATCGTTCAGGATCCCGACGGGTATCTGGTCAGACTGGTAGAGCGCTTGGGTGAACGAGCAATTTGAGCTTTACCCTGACGCAACGCTACGATTGCCGAACAACACAGGAGCGCCATTCATGGAAGAAGTCATTACCTACCGAACTGCCACCGCCGAAGATGCGCCGGCGATGTGCGAACTGGGCCAATTGCTCAATTCGGTTCACCACGCCGCCCGCCCCGATATCTACGCCGCCGCCACCGAAGATTTCACCCGAGATTTGCCGCACTGGGCCGGGGTATTTGAAAAGGCAGGCCAGATCGTCTTTATCGCCAGCGCCGGTGAACGGCCCGTGGCGTTCATTACGGCCACCCTCTCCGCCAGTTCCGGGCCGTTGATGCAGCCGCAGAACGTGGTGCGCATTGGTTCGGTGTGTGTCGCCGAACCGTTCTGGGGTAAAGGTATCGGTCGTACGCTGATTCAACGCGTCAAGGACTGGTCCATCGCGCACGATGCGCAGGATTTGCGCCTGACGGTATGGCCATTCAACGAGCGCGCGGTGCGCATGTATGCCGAGTTCGGGTTCGAGACCCGCGCCTTTGAGATGGGTGTGCGTTTGTCAGCAGCGGACAAGTCCGATCATCAATAACCTCTGCGAAATATCCGCATGACCCCTATCGAATGCTGCCATCCTGCCGACAACATTCTGATGGACACCGAGAGGTTTTCACGACGCCAGTCCACCTCCCTGTAAGTGCCACTTCCTATTACGATTCAAGAGGCTGCACCCATGAGCAACGCCTGGAACGAAGGTTATTTCACCGACGAAGGCTACACCTACAGCTATAGCCGGGAAATCAATCCGGTTTTCCAGCGTTACTGCCTGTTGTTGCGCGGCTTTGCCGGGCTGGACAATCCCGACGGTTACCACTGCGAACTCGGTTTCGGTCAGGGTGTGTCAATCAATATTCACGCCACAGCCAGCCCTGCCGGTTTCGTCGGTACGGACTTCCACCCCGGTCAGGCGGCTCACGCGATTGAGCTGGCGGAACTCAGCAACAACGGCGCAAGACTCTATGACGACAGCTTCGAGCAACTGCTGGCGCGCCATGATTTGCCGCAATTCGACAGCATCAGCCTGCATGGCATCTGGACCTGGGTCAGCCGCGACAACCAGAAACTGATCGTCGAATTCGCCCGCCGCCACCTCAAACCGGGTGGTCATCTGTACGTCAGTTACAACGCATTCCCGGGCTGGTCGCCTTCAGCGCCGTTGCGCCAGTTGTTCAGCCTGCACGACCGCTTTGCCAGTCACTCGACGCGGGCGGATCAGCGCATCGATGCCGCGTTGCAGTTTTCCGAAGCGCTGCTGGCGGCCAACCCCAAGTACGCCATCGCCGCGCCGAGTCTGGGCGCCCGGCTGCAGACCATCAAAGGTCAGGACCGCCAATACGTCGCTCACGAATATTTCAATCGCGACTGGAACTGCATGTATTTCGCCGACATGGTGGATGCGCTGGCCCCGGCCAAGCTCGATTACGTCACGACGGCGGTGCCGCTGGATTCGGTCGACGTACTCAACCTGAGCGCCGAAGGCCTGGCCTTTCTCGACGGTATCGAGCACCCGATAATGCGCGAGCAGGCGCGTGACTACTTCGTCAACCAGGCTTTCCGTCGCGACCTGTACGTGCGCGGTGCCAACCGACTCAGCGCGACCGAGCGCCGGTCGCGCATGCTCAATACGCGATTTGTGCTGATGCAACCGACAGAAAACGTAGCGTCCAGCGTCACTGGCCCCGCTGGCGAAGCGTCACTGCAAGCGGAAATTTACGGCCCGGTCCTCGATGCACTCGCCGGCCAGACCTACGAAGCCAAAACGATGCAGCAGTTGCTCGATGCGGTGTCACCAATGGCCTACGACGATCTGGAACAGGCCATCGCCATCCTGGTCAGTATGGGCGCGGTAGCCCCTTGCCAGAGCGAAGCCGCCGAGGCGCTGGTGTACGAACGCTGCGCCGCGTTCAACCTGCAACTGTGCAAACGCGCGCTGTTCAATGCCGACATTCAGGTGCTGAGCAGCCCGGTTACCGGTGGCGGCGTCACCGTCAGTCGTTTCCAGCAACTGTTCCTGATTGCGATCCGTCAGGGCAAGCAGCACCCGGCGGAGTGGGCGCAACTGGCGTGGAGCGTCATCGCCGAACAAAACGAAGTGTTGGTCAAGGACGGCAAAACGCTGACCACCGCCGAAGCCAACATCGCCGCACTGACCGAACAGGCTCAGGCTTTTGCCGAGCAATCGCTGATCGTGCTGAGTGCTTTGAAAATCGTTTGATCAAGGTGGGTGGCGCGCAGTGGTGCAGGCAGGAAATCTGCTGCCACTCGCGCCATCGGCACAGGCCACTGCCGGCAGTCAAAAGCCCATGGCAAACGGCAGCATTTGCCAAGGGGCGCCTTAATCAAACGCCCCGTTGAGCACCTCATAAATCAGCCCGGTTGCCAGCGCGACGAGGATCAGATCCGTGCCCACCTGCTTCCATTCATAACCATCGTAATGCGGCAGACGACCGACCAGACGTCCATCGAGCTTTTTCGCGATCCCGGGCGGCAGCGGTTTGCCGCGCGCAAGGTTCTTTTGAATGCCCGGTGGCAGCGAAGGGCCCGGGCTCCAGTAGTCGCGGTAGCCGCCAACAATCCCGAGCACATTGCCGCGATCGATGCTTGGGCCATGACTCCAGTCACCACCGGAGTTGTTGCCCTTGTTGCCGCCATTGCCTTTCTGGTTACCGTGCCCCTGCACGTTCTGCGAATTGCCCTTGCCATTGCCATTGCCATTGCCCTGACCCTTCCCATTACCGGGATCAGCCAATGCCATCGCCGAACTGAAAACCAGCGCAAGGGACGAAATCATTGCAATCAACGTACGTGACTTCAACATGCGGCGCGCTTTCATGGTGAGTTGCTCCTGTGTCAACTTGACGTTACACATCAGCTTAGTTTATTCCGGCTGACCGATCGTCGATTACAGCCCAGCCCATCGACACCGCCCAACAGGAGCTATTTCAAGGATTTAAAGTTCAGCCACATCGACGTACTGGTCAAAGACCTTGAACAAGCTTGTGCTTGCGGACATGGAGCGTCTGGTGGCCGGACGTGAGCGCATCTACCTCGACCGCTTCTGGAACGAGTTCGCCGGCACCCCGGCCAAAGTCGATGAAGGCACCCGTCAGCACTACGCCAAGCTCTACGCCCGGCCCGGCGCCATGCACGCGGTTTTCGCGCAATTTCGCAGCATTCGTCAGGACGCCATCGACAACGCTCCCGTCCTGCAGAAACACTTGAGCATGCCGGTGCTGGCCGTGGGCGGTGAAAAGTCCTTCGGCAACAATGAAGCGATAGTCATGCGCAATGCCGCGGACAACGTCACCGAAGTGGCGATCCCGGCGGCGGGACATTGGTTGATGGAAGAAGCCCCGGCGCCGACCATCAAGGCGGTGCGCGACTTCATCGCAATGTAAGGAATGGCATTGCCTTGGACGGAGGCTTACGTCAGGATTCGCCCCTTTTCGAGGGCAAAGTGCAGCCTATCTCGTGGCTCGTCCATTGATGCGTACGTTCACGCCCTTCGCTAACCGATATTCAAACTTGCAGACCGGGTAGAAAACATGAATCGCCAAAAGAAACTCAAGCAGTTGTTCAAGGAAAAGGCCAAAAAGGCCAGCGCCAAACTCGCGCCGAAAAAGCCTAAATACATCAGCAAGGCTGATCGGGCGAAACTGGAAGCTGAAGCCGCAGAGCCAGTCGAAACCAGCGAAAGCTGAAATCTCTCTCGCCTGGCGAAAATCCTCTGCATTCTCCAACGGTCTGTCCAAGGCACAATGGGTCGCATCAACTACTGAACGTTAATGCCGCACACGAAGGCGAAGAAACATTGCGTGCAGGTGCCCTGATCCCAAGGCGATTGCCAGTAACACCAGCAAAATCAAAAACCAATCGCCCGGACTTGGGAATTGGCCGAAGATCGCCATCGAGCTGAAGATCCCGAACACAGGGATCAACAGCGACAACGGTGCCACGCGCGACATCGGGTATTCGCGCAACAGCAGGTTCCATCCCCAATAACTGAAGTGCGTCGCGGCATAGACCTGAAACGCCAGCGAAAACACCGTCATCGCATTGAGCTGCGACGGCAATGCCGAGAACGGTGCCGAGCCATGCAACAGCCACGTCAGCAGCATGAGCGGGATGGGTGGAAACAGGCTCGCCCACACCACAAACGCGAAAATCTCACGCACCTTCGAGACCTTGATCACGACGTTGCCAATGCTCCACGCCAGGGCGCTGCCAATGACCAGTGCCAAACCCGCCACCGATGCGTCGCCGGGGCGACTCAATACGATGCCCATCAGGCCCGCGGCGGCCAACAAAGTGCCAAGCCATTGCAACCGGCCCAGACGTTCGCCGAAAAAAACCACGCCCCAACCCAAGGTAAAAAACGCACTGAACTGGATCAGCAGCGATGCCGTTCCGGGGGGCACGCCCCAAGCAATACCAAGGTTGATCAACGCCCACATCGCCACGCCGAAAATCAATCCGTAAGCAGCCAGCCAGTGGAACGCCACACGAGGACGCTCGACAAAAAACACCCAGGGCAATGCGGCCAACGTGAAACGCAGTGCGGTCAGCAGCAGCGGGTCGATAGCGGCCAGTCCGAGTTTGGTCACGGGGAAGTTCAATCCCCAGACAGCCGTCACCAGAACGGCGAGTACAAGATGCTTCTTTTGCATGGTCAATCTTTCCCGGCGCCGAGCGGAAGTACTCGGGCGCGGAGAAATATGCCGGCAATCGGCCTGGCCTGCTTTCAGTCACAGGCCAAACTTCATTAGAATCGGGCCATGCGAGAAATGACCCGTCATACTTACCAGAACACCCCACGCGATGCCGTCGTGACCGCCATTGATTACGCGGACGGCACGCTGTTCCCGCTGCACGATCATCAGCGTGGCCAATTCGCCTACGCCGCTAGCGGCGTCATCACCGTGTTTACCGATGACGGCAACTGGGTCGTGCCGCCGCAACGCGGTATCTGGGTTCCCGCGCGACTGCGCCACTCCATGCAAATGCGTGGGCCTGTCACGTTGCACAACACTTACATCCGCCAGCAAGCGGCGCAGCGCCTCGGACTGCCGGGGCAATGCCAGGTGCTCGATGTGTCGCCGTTGTTGCGTCATCTGCTGTTGAAAGCCATCGATGTACCGGCGCGCTATTCCACGCAAGGGCATGACGGCCATTTGATGGGCTTGCTGCTGCACGAAATCGCCAGCATGCCCGTGCTTTCGCTCAATGCGCCATTGCCGGCGGAACCTAGACTGGCAATGGTGTGCCGCGCGTTTCTGCAGCAGCCTTCGCTGGAGGTCGGTATCGACGACATGGCGCAACGGGCGGGCATGAGCCGACGCACCTTCACCCGACACTTTCGGCTGCACACCGGTATCAGCTATATCGAATGGCGCCAGCAAGCCTGTCTGCTGGCGGCGATTGTCATGCTCGGCAAAGGTAAGTCGGTCACACAGGTCGCCATGGACTTGGGCTACAGCAGCTCCAGTGCGTTTGCGACGGTGTTCAAGCAAGTGTTGGGGGAAGTGCCGAGTCGCTACTTTTAGAGGCGTCCGTTTTACACGTCAGCCACGCGCCCCAGAACAGACTGCTGAAAAACCGCGTCGCCTCGCCAAATCCAGCCTCGCGCAACAGCGCCTGAACTGCCGCCTCGGAATGCGGCGGATCGGCGCCTTGCAGAATCTTGCCCAGCTTGGCCTTCACCTCCTCCGCACTGGCACCCTGCTGGCGCCAACGCTGCCCCCATGCCTGCAGCAATAATGGTTGGCTGGTATAGGCGTAATGATTGCCCGCGACAATCAGCGGCGCGCCCTGCTTGAGACGTGCCTGAATCGTTTGCAGGATCTGGCGCTTGGGATCGTCACCGTTCAGATGATGGAGCACGCCGATCAAAGTCGCCGCGTCGAATTGCCCATCGGCCGGCAAGTCCTCGACATGCCCGAGATGAACCTGCGTCCGATGCAGCAAGTCGTTGGCCTCCAAATGCTGCACGGCGGCTTCAAGCATCGGCGCGGAAGGATCGACCGCGATGAAACGCCACTGCGGTTCCAGCGCCGCCATCGCAATGATTTCCTGCGCCGTACCGCCCGCGCCGACCACCAGTATGTTGGCCGGGCGCGAACCGAGACTGGCGGCCAACATGCAGGCCGCCAGATCGTGGCAGGCGTCGTAGCCGGCCAGGGCGATGCGGCTTTGCCGGGCGTATTCGCTGGCGCGCAAGGTGTCGAATTTTTCTGCTGATGTTGGGTTCACGACGAGACTCCTTTCTGTTTCAGAAGAAACTACGCCGAGACATCAGATAAGAAAAATTCATTAATTTTATGCCCTGCATTCCTTACGGGAATGCGGGGTGTAAACGGTGTGATGTCAATGCTGAGCGATCAATGCCTGCAGCCCATTGTGACCCTCAACGATCAGGCTTTGGATCAGTGCCTGATAGTGCTCAGCGGTATTCAGCTCTTGAGGATCGAAACTTGCCGACCAACTGATGAGCGTTTTGTTCTGTCCCGTCAAAGCGACCAACTTCACGCTGGCCACGTAGTTATCCAGCGGTAAAGGTGCCTCTTCAAAGCGGTAGGACAGCGATAATGCTGAGTCATCAAGCGCCAACAAGCGTTCTCTGACAACCGCGCCATCGGTCAGCGTGAGGGTGCGAATACAACCCACCCTCTGCGCTGCACCGCCTTCGATCTGGCTGCTCACGATCGAAGGATGCCAGTTCTGAATCTGGCCAAACTGCTTCAACACGTTCCAGATCTTTTGTGCATCGCCGTCCACGACAGCGTCAAACTCAACCATCGGCATGACATAAATCCTCTTATGTTGATCCCCGGCAGCGAACTGCCGGGAGCGGTCGGTATTCAGACCTCGAACTGGTGATACACCTTGGCAATGACCTTCCAGACACCGTCGATTTTGATCAGGGTCAGGTAGTCGTTGTAGTCGGCACCAATTGCATCCGTTTCCATGTCCACACGTACCACCGCAGTGGTCGGGGTGATCGCCAGCACGTCGAGTCGCGTGCTGATTTCGGGGGCTGCGCCGTTCTTCTCGACAAAGTCGAACAGGTTCTTGATCGGGCCGCCGAGCAGTTCGCCGTTGGTGAAACCGTACATCACTGCCTCTTTATGGAAGGCTTGAGCGACGCCTTGCGCGCTGCCAATGCGCAGGCCTTCGACGTATTGATTGGCGGTCGCGATCACAGCGTTGTATTCAGCCGTCGGTACGGCTTTGATGTTCTTGGACATGGTTGTTTCCTATCGTTGGGGGTGAGTGACAAAGGCTGCCGGGAGCCGGGGTTGGCACTCGGCAGCGGGAGTAACCGACGTTCACCAATCCTGGCGCGTCGGCGAAATGATCAGGTCGTTGACGGTGACGTTTTCCGGCTGGTTGAGCGCGTAGATCACGGCACGGGCGATATCGTCAGGCGCAATGGCGATGCGGTTGAGTTCCTGGGCGGCCTTGCGCCCTTCTGGATCACTGACCTTGTCCGCCCAGCCGGTATTGATAACGCCGGGGCTGACCGTGTTGACGCGGATGCCGTGCTGCACGCCCAACTCCTTGCGCATGGACTCGGTCATGGCCTGCACGAAGAATTTGGTGGCGCTGTAAACACCCGCCGCCGGCCCGACCTGATGGCCGGCCACCGAGTCCATGTTGAGGATCTGCCCGGACTTGTGCTCGAGCATCATTGGCAGCACGGCTGCTGTGGCATTGAGATAGCCCTTGATGTTGACGTCGATCATCTTGTCCCAATCCGCCACAGCCAGATCGACCCAGTTGGAGAACAGCATCAGCCCGGCGTTATTCACCAGAATGTCGACAGCGCCATAGGTGTCCTGCGCGAATCTGGCGAGCGCCCGGGTTTGATCCGGCCGGGTCACATCAGTGGTAAAAGCGGCCACGTCGTGACCGGCTTCACGCAACTCGGCGACGAAGGCTGCCAGACCCTGTTCATCCAGCGCGGCAGCAACGACGCGAACGCCGTGTGCTGCCAGCGCACGAGTGGTTGCCGCCCCGATACCGGACGATGCGCCGGTGACGATGGCGACTTTGTTGTGCAGATAGTTCATGTTCCGTTCCTCTTTACAGTGAATGCGATTGCGTCCGGGCAGTCATTCATGCGTTTGCGGTGGGCCAGTCGATGTAGCCTTTGGCGCCTCCGCCGTAGTAACTCTCACGCGGCGCAATGGTCAGTTCGAGACCGCGCCGCAGACGTTCCACCAGATCGGGGTTGGCAATAAACAGGCGACCAAACGCCACCGCGTCGATGCGGCCCTGCGCCCGACGCTCAAGCGCCATCGCCAGGTCATAGTTGTTGTTGCCAATGAACGCGCCTTCGAACTGCGCACTCAGTGCGTCCAGGTCCACGCCCGCGGGCACGGTTCGAGATGTGGCAGTGGCACCTTCGACGAAATGCAGGTAGGCCAGATTGAATCGATTGAGTTGCTGGATCAGGTACCCGTATGTCGCCATGACGTTGCTGTCGGGCGGCGTATTGCCGGCATCGGGCGTTACAGGTGAAAGGCGGATACCGACGCGGTCGCTGCCCCAGATCGAAACCACCGCTTCAGTCACTTCCAGCGTCAGCCGCGCACGGTTTTCGATGGAGCCGCCATACCGATCGGTGCGCTGATTGGTCGAATCGCGCAGAAACTGGTCGAGCAGATAACTGTTGGCAGAATGCACTTCCACACCGTCGAAACCGGCGCGCTTGGCGTTCTCGGCAGCCAGTTTGTACTGCTCGATGATTCCCGGAATTTCCGAGGTCTCAAGCGCACGCGGCATCGACACTTCGACAAAACCTTTCTCGGTGTACGTGCTGCCCTCAGCCTTGATCGCCGAAGGCGCGACCGGTGCCTGGCCATTGGGCTGCAACTCGACACTGGAGAAACGCCCGACATGCCACAACTGGCTGACGATTTTTCCACCCGCGGCGTGTACAGCATCGGTGACTTTCTTCCACCCGGCGACCTGCTCTTGCGACCAGATTCCCGGGGTCATCGCATAGCCGCGCCCCTGAGCGGAAATGTTCGTCGCTTCGGCGATGATCAAGCCTGCACTGGCGCGCTGGGCGTAGTACGTCGCGTGCATTTCATTCGGCACGCCGTCTTCGGCCATCCGGCTGCGGGTCACCGGTGCCATGACAATCCGGTTGGCTAACTGCAGCGCGCCCATGGCCATGGGCGAAAAAAGGTCGGTATCACCAGCGTTATCAATCATAAGCACTCCAAATCAATAGACCGGTCGTCTAGTAAAAAGACCCAAAAAAACGCCCCTGTGCCAGCGGGCGTGCACTCGTCAAAAGTGCGATTGCAAAAGCGAATGTCCGCGAAAAACTCACACTTCGGCTGCGGTACGAGCACGTGAGGGTTCAAGCGCAGCCCTTTCCCACTTGGCAATCACCAGCGGTGCGATGGCATTGCCCAATACATTCAGCGTGGTCGTGCCGCTGTCGATGATCCTGAAAATACCTGCGATCAACGCCACACCCTCTAAAGGAAGACCGGCTGAAGCCAACGTTGCGGAGAGGATGATGATGGCAAACCCGGGCACACCCGCCGCGCCTTTCGAGGTCAGCACCATCGTCACCACCAGCAGGATCTGCTGCGACAGGGACAGGTCGATGCCATAGAGTTGCGCCACGAAAATCGTCGCCACGCCGAGGAAAATCGAGGCACCGTCCAGATTGAAGGCATACCCGACCGGTACCACGAAACTGACAATCCGACGCGGTACACCGTAACTCTCCAACCGAGTCATCAACTGCGGCATGACGGCGGCCGATGCGGCACTCGAGAACGCCAGAATCAATTCACTGCGAAAGTAGCGGATCAATTTGAAAATGTTCTCGCCAATCAAGTAGCAAATGCCACCGAGTATCACCAAGGCGAAGACCACCAGAGCCAGGTAAACCACACCAATCAACTTGAGCAGCGGCAACAGCGAGGCAAACCCAAACGTCGCGACAGTCGCGCCGATCATGCCGAAGACACCTATCGGCGCGTAGGCCATGACCATTGAGACCACTTTGAACATCGCGTCGGAAATGCTCTGAACCAGCGCGATTGCAGGTGCACTTTTCTCTCTCGGCAGCGCATTCAGGGCGAGGCCGAACAGCACGGCGAAGAACAGCACCGAGAGCAATTTCGCTTCCGACATCGCCACCAGAACATTGTCCGGCACGATGTTCTGCAGGATCACCAGTGCGCCTTTTGATGGCTCCATGTTGATCGACGCCGTGCCGTGGGACAGGCCGGAAATATCGGTGCCGGTACCCGGCTCGAAGATATTTGCGAAACACAGGCCGACCACAATCGCCAGCGCGGTTATCGCAAAGAAATACCCCAGCGACTTGATGCCCATGCGGCCAAACGACTTGTTATCGCCACCGCCGGCAATGCCCAGAATCATGCAACAGAACACAATCGGTACCACCACCATCTTCATCATCTTGATAAAGATGTCGCCCAGAGGCTTCAGGATCTCCACACTCACCCACGTTTGATACTGCGGATGGGTATTGAAATACCAACCGACGAGCACGCCAAGCAACAGCCCGGCAACGATTTGCCACACCAGGGGAATACGTTTCATGTCTAGCCTTCTTGTTGGAATGAAAGGTCTGCGCTAAGGGCAGTTGCTAGAGTCATGAGCTTCCAGCTCACTTGAGACCGAATGGCACAACCGGGTTGTGCCATGACGTTTGTCACTTGGCGAAGAGCTGGCTCATATCCTTGAAAGCCTTGAATTCCAGAGCGTTGCCGCATGGATCAAAGAGAAACATGGTGGCTTGCTCGCCAACCTGCCCCTGAAAACGAATGTACGGTTCGATCACAAACTCGGTGCCAAAGGACTTCAGGCGTTCGGCCAAGGCTTCCCACTGTTGCCAGCCCAGAATGATGCCGAAGTGCGGAACCGGAACGTCGTGACCGTCGACCGGGTTGCTGTGAACACTTTCCTGGGACGCGGTTTTCGGGTGTTCGTGAATGACCAGTTGGTGGCCATAAAAATCGAAGTCGACCCACTGAGTACTGGAGCGCCCTTCTTCAAGACCAAAGACTTCACCGTAAAAGGTGCGCGCTGCAGCCAGATCGTAAACGGGGATAGCGAGGTGGAAAGGCGAGAGGCTCATCAGAACTCCGATCATATTGTTGTGGGTTGGCGAACATTCCTACCGTCATCGGCGCCTTGGGTTCAGCCGCTGCCGGGGTATGGGAAACATCCTAGGACGGAAAACCAAACATAAAAATCAATATATATTTCTTAGAAACACAATTAATATTTGTGAATGATCAAAGAACTGAAGACACTTATCGCCGTCGCTCGCGAAGGTACTTTCGCTGCAGCAGGCAACAAAATCGGCCTCACGCAGGCCGCCGTCAGCGCACAGATCCAGCGCCTGGAAGCAGAACTCGGCTTCGAGCTTTTCGACAGAAAGGGGCGCTCGGCACACCTCAACAAAATGGGCCAGCAGATCCTCCTGCAGGCGCAAGAACTGCTCAGGCTCTACGACAGCCTCGGTTCGACAACGGTGGGATTGCCGCCCAGCGTGCTGGTCAACATTGGCGCGATTGCTTCGGTGCAGCGCTCTTACTTGCCTGACGCGCTGGCAAAGTTTCACCAGCACTGCCCGCAATGCCGATCCCGGGTAGTGCCGGGCTTGTCGATGGAACTGGTCAACCTGGTGGATGTTGGCGAGATCGACATGGCCGTGATCATCCGCCCACCCTTTTCACTGCAAAGCGACCTGCGCTGGACAACGCTGGCACTGGAGCCTTACCGATTGATCGTGCCCCGTGACGTGCCGGGCGATGACTGGTCCCAGTTGCTGTGCAGCCAGCCGTTCATTAGATATGACCGATCTTCCTTTGGCGGCAGGCAGGTCGACCGCTTTTTGCGGCAGATGCATTTCACACTGCGTGAGGTCTGCGAACTGGATGAGCTGGAAGCAATTATCAAACTGGTCGAAAACGGTGTCGGCGTGGCGTTGGTGCCGCAAACGGCGCCCGACTTTGCATGGCCTGCCGGTGTGCGGGTGCTCGACCTCGGGCAGCACACTTTCCACCGTGATATCGGACTGGTGCACCGGTCGCGGCAGACTTTTACAGAACCTGTGCGGATGCTGGCTGAACTGATCAGTGCTCAGGTGAAGATGGGGTATGAGTGAGGCCTTCAAAAAACAATCATTAACCGCATCAATAACAACCATTGATTCAATGAAGTTCTCTTATCAGGCTCGCGGCGTAAGATCGGCTCCAGACCTAACCACTACCCCACGGAGCACACACTCATGAAACGCCAAGCCCTTTTCAGCATCGCTTTCTCACTGTTCGCCCTGAATGCTTTTGCCGCTGAACCTGCCACCCAGACCGATCCGCTGTTCAGCGACGCAGTAGCCGCCGCCACCCAGACCGACCCACTGTTCAGCGACGCAGTCGCCGAAGGCGGTTCAGACCGTCTGCTCGAACGCCGCGCCGTCTGAATGCAGCGCTTCAGCGCAGTCACCGAAGAAAGGCCCGACCTTACCCGTCGGGCTTTTTTCGTTTGGCAGCGCTGCGCACCTGCCCTGCTCTGCCGGAAAGTTTTCCTCCTCGATCGGCTCGATCACCTAACCTCATAGACTGTGTGATTCATTCGAGCCGCCTCATCCATGCGCAACACATTGAAGTCGTTGTTTTTTGTCGTGTTCATGCTGCTGGTTGGCGGCAGTCCGCCGCTGTGGGCAGCCGACTTGCCGGCGCCGGTAACCACCGCTGCCGCGCCGTTGCCGGTGATTTCGCAAAGCGATCTGCAGGCCTTGCAACTGCGCCTCGATGGCCTCAAACAACAGATTTCCGCCGCGAACAACTATAACCAGCTCGAGGGCCCGCAGGATCGGGTGCAGGCGTTCATTCTGGATGTCGACCGGTTGTCGGCGGCGTTGTTGCCGCAGCAGGCGCAGTTGGCCGTGCAGTTAGGGGTGCTGGGGGCCGCGCCGGACGCTGATCTGGCGGCGGAGCAGGCAGACATCGTCGCGCAACGGGCATCGCTGGCCGAGCAGAAGAACAAGGTCGACGGCACGCTGAAGAGTCTGGCGGCGCTGAAGCAGAGCGCAGCGGATCTGATTACGCAGATCGCCGGCATCCGTCGCACACTGCTGGAAAGTGAGCTGACGCTGGGCACTGACAGCGTGCTGAGCCCGAGTTTCTGGTCGCCACTGGTGAGTCCGACCGAGGATGATCGTCAGCGTCTGCGCTTTTTCGTCGCGCAGGTGCGCGACACCTGGGCCACCGTGTGGGCACCAGGCGAACGCGCCTACACCAGTGTGCTGATGGCGTTGGCGCTGATCATCTGGACATTCGGCCGCAGGCTGGCCGAACGCGGTCTGACCTGGGTGTGCATTTACCGCATGCCCGAGGGACGCCTGCGCCGCAGTGCGCTGGCGTTCGCCTCGGCGCTGGCGACCATCGTCACCACCGGCATTGCCTTGCAATTGCTGTTCTATGCCTGCACCCGCCACCAACCGTTGCCGCCGGTGCTGGAAACCTTCTCCGAAGAATTCGAGAAGGTGGTGTATGCCTGCGTCCTGCTCACCGGGTTGAGCCGCGCGTTGTTGTCGACCGAACATCCTTCGTGGCGCCTGCCGGCGATTGCCGATCAGGTGGCGCTGGCGCTCAGGCCCTACCCGCGCATCCTGTCCTGCACGTTACTGGTGCTGGTGACGCTGGTGCAGGTGAGCAACGCCACCGGCATGAGCAGCCAGATCGTGATTGCCGGGCGCGGGGTCATTTCGATCGTCGTGCTGATGATCGTGACGATCCTGCTGTTGCGCGTCGGCAAAGTGCGCAAGGCGCTGGTCGCGGCCAATGACGCGGAGGCGGCGAACAGTACGTTTGCCGGGGTGATTTACACCCTGGCCAGCGTCTCGATGTTCGTCTCGGCGATTGCCCTGCTCGCCGGCTATGTATCGCTGGCACGGTTCATCAGTTATGAGCTGGTGTGGGCGTACATTGTCTTGTCGGGTTTCTACCTGCTGATTCAACTGGTCAAGGACGTCTGTGAGCATGTGTTTTCACCCCGCCATGCGAGCGGCAAGGCGCTAAAACAGCTGCTCGGCATTGGTGATCGACGGCTTGATCAGATCGAGATTCTGCTATCGGGTTTCAGTCGGGCAGCGCTGCTGTTGCTGGCGGTCATCGCCCTGTTTGTCGGCGGCATCGGCACCACGCTCGGGCAACTGGCGAGCAACATCATGGCGATCCTCGGCGGTGCCGGGCTGCGCAAGCTGAACATCGTCCCCGGCCACCTGCTCAATGCCGTGCTGGCGCTGATGATCGGTATCTGGCTGATCCGCGCCCTGCGCCGCTGGCTCGACAATGAGTTCCTGCCCAAGACCGACATGGACCCGGGCATGTGTGCGTCGCTGAGCACGCTGTTTTCCAACATCGGTTATGCCTTTGTGATTCTGTTGACGCTGTCGTCGCTGGGCGTGCAGTGGACCAATCTGGCGTGGATCGTCAGTGCGCTCTCGGTGGGCATCGGCTTTGGTTTGCAGGAGATCGTGAAGAACTTTGTCTCGGGTCTGATTCTGCTGACGGAACGGCCGGTTAAGGTCGGCGACTTGATCAGCATCAGTGGTGTGGAAGGCGACATCCGCCGCATCAACGTGCGCGCCACGGAAATCCAGCTCAGCGACCGCTCGATCGTCATCGTGCCCAACTCGCAACTGATCTCGCAGAACCTGCGCAACGTGACGCTGGGCGGCAGCGCGCAAGGCGTGGCGGGACTGGAACTCGTGTTCCCGCTGGACATCGATCCTGAAGAGGTCAAAGAGCTGTTGCTCAACACCTACCGGGAGAACGAAACCATCCTTGATAAACCGGCGCCGTTCGTGCGCTTCAGCAAATTGTCACCGGACGGGATTACCTTGTCGGTGACCGGTTATGTGGGCAGTCCGAGGATTGTCGGGGTGACCAAAAGTGATTTGCTGTTCGAGATTCTCAAGCGGCTGGGTGCGGCAGAGATTGCGTTGGCGAAACCACCGGCGGGTGCGTAATGAATCGGTGAGGCTCTGGCATGGAATATTTTCGCTGTCTGAAAAATCGCTTTCGCGAGCAGGCTCGCTCCCACATTTTTTGCGCGGTGAAGGGTTATTCCCGAAGCGCCTATATGCCTGCCTTTTAGGTCTTTATTGGCGGTCAGAGCGCAACCTTATACTCGAGCGGTTTACTCATCGTTCAATAAGGATGTTCCATGCCTCGACGTCTTCTACTGGCTGCACTGTTCATCGCAGTCGCCGGTTGCGCCAGCCCTCCTCCTGCGTCCGTGCACACCCATGATCCCGCCAGTTCGACCCTGCAAGGAGATGCCTCGCGACCGGCGCAGGCGCAGTGGATTCGCACCGAGTTGTACTTCTCAGTGGGTTCGATCGATGGCAAGGACGGTGCAGTCAGCCCGGCGCGCTGGCGTGAGTTTCTTGATCAGGAGGTGACGTCGCGGTTTCCTGATGGATTCAGTGTGCTTGATGCATATGGGCAGTGGCGGGATAAGGGCGCGAAGGAGCCTGAGCGCTTGAGCACCAAGGTGATTGTGATTTTGCATGAGAACAGCCCGAAGAATGCGGGCAACATCGAAGCGATTCGCCTGGCTTACAAGCGTATTACCGGGGACTTGTCGGTGCTGCGGTTGTCGCAGCCGGCGGAGGTGTCCTTCTAGAATCAGAAGCCCCTCACCCTAGCCCTCTCCCAAAGGGAGAGGGAACCGATCCGGGGATATTGAAGAAGTACGCCGACCTGAACGTGCTTCACTGAATCCATAATCGATTTCGACCTGTATTTGCTTCACTGAATCCATAATCGACTCGGTCTTTCAGGTCGATGTATCACGCAAGACAACTCGGTCGGCCCCCTCTCCCTCCGGGAGAGGGCTGGGGTGAGGGTTCGCTTTTAAACGGCTCAACCCGGCCAATAGCACGGCACCAACCAGCAACACTCCAATCCCCAAAAACGCCCCAACCCCCACCACCGTCACGCTGGAATACAGCATGTACAGGCACAACCCGAAAAACAGCAGCGGCAACAGCGGATACAACGGCACCTTCACCGGCCGCGGCACCTCGGGAAAACGCCGCTGCAGGATGATCAGCGCCACGCTGCTCAAACTCAAAAACAACCAATACACCGGGGTCAGGTACTCGACCATTGTGTTGAAACCGCTCTGGGTAAAACTGCCAAACAGTACCAGCAACAACGCCACCGCACCTTCCGCCAGCAGCGCTTTACGCGGTATGCCATGGCGGTCGTCCCATTCGCCGAAACCGCGCAGCTGCGGCACATCACGCGCGGCGGCGTAAGTAGTGCGAGCGCCGACCAGCAGCGTCGAGTTGATGGTCGCAATCGCCGCGATGCCGACCATCAGCAAAATCAGCATGACACCCGGTGCACCAAAAGCACGGTTCAACAACTCAACCGCCGGCGCATTGCTGGCCGCCAGTCCGACGAATCCCAGGCCCTGAACGAACGCCCAATTGAGCGCCAGATAGATCGCCATCAACACGCTCAGCGCACCGAGCATGGCAATGAAAATCCCCCGCCGGCCATCACGCACTTCCGCCGACAACGTCGCCGCATCGCTCCAGCCGCCAAATGCCAGAAAGACGAAAATCATCGCCGCTGAAAATCCGGCCATGCCGGTGTTTTGCGCGACGGGCGCAAGACTCGGCGCAGGCGCTTCGATGCCTTGCCAAGCCAAAAAAACGCCGGCACTGGCAATGCTCAAAAAACCTAGCGCCAGCAACCCCACCAACAAGGTTTGGGTGAGAAAGCCAATGTGCTTTCCAGTGAGATTGAGCAGTACCAGCGCCGCAATCACCGTCCCGGCAAACAACCCCGAGCCGTACTGACCCAGCGGCACCACCGCATTGACGTAATCGGCAAACATGAACGCCGACAAAGCAATCCACCCGGTGTGCATCACCGAAAACCGCGACCAGGCGAACAGGAATCCCATGCGCTCGCCATACGCCGTGCGCAGAAAGTGATAATCACCGCCCGGGTGCGGAAACGCCGTGGCCATCTCGGCAAAACACAGTGCGCCAATCATCGACGCGACACCGCCCAGCACCCACACCAGATAGAAATGCTCTGGCCCGACGTTGAGGGCCACGGTCGGCGCGGTTTTCAGAATATCGGTGGTGATCACCATGCCCAGCGTGATCAGCAACGCCTGAAACACCGGCAGATGCCGCCCCGGTCCCGCGTCAGAAACCATAGGTGGCGCGGGCGTAGTAGTAGGCGCCGTTAGTGCCGATCGGCGAGAGCACGTCGTACGGCAGGTTGCCGCCGTAGTTGATCGCCGAACCGGAGCGTTCCGGGTAGTTGTCGGTGAGGTTGTTGCCGCCCACGGCAATGTTGAATTTCGGGGTGAATTTGTAAGCCACTTCGGCGTCCAGCTGCCACACGGCACCGTAGGTTTGCTCCGGTTGCGAATCGCCGAAATCGAAGACTCGGGTGGTCTCGCCCTGGCGCGTCAACCTCCCAAGCAGGCCCCAGTGTTCGCTGGCCCAGTTGGCGGAAAAGATGAAGCGATCCTTCGGCGCTGCGTCGGTCAGGGTGTTGGTTTCTTCGACGCCAACAAGTGCATCATTGCCGATGCCCAGCGCCGTCAGTTGCGACGGCGTGCCTTTGGTGCTGGTGACTTTGGTGTGGTTGTAGGTGTACGCGGTGGTCAGGCCCAGTTGCCCTTCGTAGAACGGCTGGTGGTAGTTGAGCACCAGTTCGGCGCCGTCGGTGCTGGTGTCGGCGGCGTTGGTGAAGAAGTTGACGTCGTGCACGCCAGCAACGCCGAAGTTGTCATTGATGTAGTTTTCCAGCGCATCGCTGCCAATGCGTTGCGACAGGGTGATGCGGTCTTTGACGTCGATGCGGAACACGTCCAGCGAGGCGTCGAAGCGTTCGTTCAACTGAAAGGTCAGGCCGAGGCTGAAGTTCTTCGAGGTTTCCGGATCAAGCTTCTCGGCGCCCAGTGCGCGGGCGATCGGGTCGTTGACCGAGAGCACGCGGATGTCAGTCAGCGTGCCGCCATCGCCGAAGTTGCTGGTGGTGTTCTGGAAGCCGCTTTGGGCCAGCGACGGTGCGCGGAAGTTGTTCGATACCGCACCGCGCAAGGCCCATTGCTCGGTGAGCTTGTAGCGACCGCTGAGTTTGCCGGTGAGTTTGCTGCCGGCATCGTCGTAATGCTCCCAGCGGGTGGCGGCGTCGACAAAGAAGCGATCAGTGAGATCGCCGGACAACTCGGCGTAAGTGCCGAACACGTTGCGATCCAGATCCGACTCTTCGCTCGGGCGCAGGCCGTTGGCGCCGTCGGCTCCGGAGCCGATGTAGGAGGCCTCGTCACCGGCATAGGTGAGGTAGTTTTCGTAGCGGTATTCACCGCCGACCGCCAGTACGAACGAGCGCTCGCCAAGACGCAGTTCGCGGCTGAAATCGAGGTTGGTGGTGGTCTGGCGCAGTTCGTAATCGCCGGTGTCGAACTTCGTGGGTGAGTCTTCACCGAGGCTGGCGTTGAGCGTCTGCCGGGTCGAGCCATCGAAGCGGTTGCGACCGTGGGTGATGCTGCTGTCGAAATCCCACTCGTCTCCGAGCAGGCCTTTGAAACCGGCGGTGGCGGAAATGTCCTTGTTGTCGCCGAGCGATTGCGGCAAGTAGCCGTTGGGGTAGAACTGCGGCTGTTCATACGGGTAGCGATAGAACTCGGCGCCGGTGGTGTGGCGCTGGTTATAAGTACCGAAGCTGTAAGCCTTGCCGCCGGCCAGCGGCAGTTCGCTGTTGAACCAGAGGTTGACGTCTCGCGCTACGCCGTCGCCCATCACATAGTTGCGCTGGCCGGGGGTGTCGGCAAAACCGTCGAAACCGGCGCGGTTGGTCGGGTTGCGATCTTTGTATTCGGTGCCGCCGCGGATAAACCCGCCCTCTTCGCCCAGGCGCGTGCCGATCTTCGCCGTGGTCACGCTGTTCTGGCCGTCGGTGGTGGTCTTGTCGATAGCGTCCTGATGGGTGTGATAAGCGCCATAACTGGTCGACACTTCGCCGCCCTCGGGGGCGTCGTCGAGAATGATGTTGATCACCCCGGCAATCGCGTCTGAGCCGTACTGCGCGCCGGCACCGTCACGCAGCACTTCGATACGTTTGATCGCGCTGAGCGGGATCGAGTTGAAGTCGACCGGCGCAGTACCGCGACCAATCTTCGACGAGTCGTTGACCACCGCTGAGGTGTGGCGGCGCTTGCCGTTGACCAGCACCAGTACCTGATCCGGGCTCATGCCACGCAGTTGCGCCGCGCGCACGTGGTCAGCGCCACCGGAGTTGGATTGGCGCGGCAGGCTGAAGGATGGCAACAGCGTCTGCAACGCCGCGCCCAGTTCACCATCAGCGGCGCCGGCGGATTTGAGGTCTTCGGCGGTGAGCACGTCGACCGGCACCGGCGAATCGAGCACGGTGCGCGAAGTGCCACGGGTGCCGGTGACCAGCACGGTACCGAGGCGGGATTCGCTGTCGGCGCTGACGGAAGTTTCTTCGGCGTTAGCGGGAAGTTGCCAAATAGCGGACACGACAGCGGCCGCCAGTAATGAACGGGAACGGTAATGCATATAACAGCTCCTTGAATCGCAGTTAATACCCGGCCGTTACCGACAATAAAGTTCGGCAAGCAATGCGCGGCAATGTCTGCTGTAGTTTTGGATTTCTGGAAGGCAGTAAAGCTTTTTTACGGTGAGTTGCAGTTTCCCCAGCGTGAGACGTTTCCCCTTGAAAGCCGATGCTAGACAAGCTGCCGCAACTCGTAAAAGAACCAATAACGCTTAGGTTAGATCGCTCCAAAGGAGTGTTCTTAGTTCAGCAGAAGTGTTGCTGAGCCAACACTTCAACCAACTAAAAACAATTTTTAGACTGAAATACGGTTCCCTGTAGGAGTGAGCATGCTCGCGATTGCGGTATATCAGTAAGAAAGTTGTCAACTGACACACCGCTATCGCGAGCAGGCTCACTCCTACAGTTTTGATCTGCATCAGACGCTACTTAGTCGAACTCTTTTTCCAGCCAGGCATCCTCGGCAATATCCAGTTCATCACCACTGAATCGCTGTTCGGCAAACGGATCGGCGTGCAGATGAAAGCCGTTTTGCTCCCAGAAACCCGCTTGTTCCTGTTCGACGAATTCAAGCCCGCGCAACCACTTCGCGCTCTTCCAGAAATACCGCCCCGCCACCACCAGCCGCAGTGGCCAGCCATGTTGCGCGCTCAGCGGCTGGCCGGCGTAGTGGGTGGCCAACAAACTGTCGGGGTGTAACAGATCATCGAGTCGCAAGTTGGTCTGGTAATCGTGGTCGGCATGGGCCATGACGAACGCCGAGGTTGGCTGGATATCGAACGCCTGCAACAAATCCTGCAGATGCACCCCACTCCACTCGGTGTCGAACTTCGACCAGCGTGTCACGCAATGGATGTCGCAGCGCAGTTGTCGTTGCGGCAGTGCCTGCAGGTCGGCGTAACGTAATTCGATAGGCTGTGCGAGCGTGCCGAACAGGCGCAGCGACCAGTTGGCGAGGTCGTAGTCCGGGATTTCGCCTTCGTGGAGAATTGGAAATCGCTCCGTCAGCACTTGGCCTGGGGGCAGTCGTTTACCGAGCGCCGGATCGGTTTTCGGGGAACGGCTTTTGCGTAAGCGGTCAGCTTTGTTGTGCATGTAAGCTCCAGAACTCCCTCAGTTTGCGCAACTACGCGTTACCCCTGTGGGAGCGAGCCTGCTCGCGAAAGCGGTGGGTCAATCAACAGAGATATCAACTGATCAGACCTCTTCGCGAGCAGGCTCGCTCCCACATGGGCAATGTCGTGGCAAATGTTCTAGTTGGCCACGGGAATCCACGGGGCCCGCGCGACATTCGCGGTATCACCGAAGGCCGGGAGTTTCTGCGCCAGATCTCGAACGTTTTTCACGTCCAGATCCAGCAACTGCTGACGGGTAATCAGTGTCGGCGGTACCAGCACCTGATGCCCCGGATTTTCCCCGGCAATCAACATCGCCAGACTGCGCACACTGATTGCCCCGGCCACTTGCGGATTGACCGCTGCCGTCGCCGCCCAGGCGCTGTCCGGCTCTTTCATGATTTGAATATCGGCAGTGGAAATATCGGCGCTGTAGATCTTCACCTTGCTCGCCAGCCCCGCCTCGTCGACGGCGATTTTCGCGCCTTTGGCGAACTCATCGAACGGCGCAAAAATCACGCTGATGCCCGGATTGGCGCGAAGCACGGCGCTGGCCTGATCCGCAACCGAATTGGCGATCGGCGGATTCAGCGTGCCAAAGCGTGCCTTCTCGACGATGCCCGGATTGGCTTTCTTGACCTGACTCCAGATCTCGTCGCGGCGCTCCATCGGCGTAAAACCGCTGATGTACACGTAGCCGGCATCGAACTTCGTGCCGTTGTCCTTGACGGCTTGATCGAGGGCCAGACGCGCCAGCGCATGGTGATCCTGCTCGACCTGAGTCACTTGCGGGGTGTTCAGATCGACGTCGAAAGCGACGACTTTGATGCCTTTGGCGATAGCGCGATCAATCGGTGCTTTCAGGGTTTCGGCCAAACCGAGCTGGACGATGATGCCGTCGACGCCCAGATCGATCGCCTGATCGATCATCTCGCCCTGACTCGCCGCCTGCTGCCGGGCATCGAATACGCGCAGGTTGGCACCCAGTGCTTCGGTCTGTTTTTCGACGCCGCGCAAATACGCCTCGGGGAAGTCCCCGGAGAACAAATACCCCACCAGCGCGATCTGCACCTGACCTTTGTCGAACGGTGCGGGTGCGCCGGGCAAGGCTTTGGCCTGAGCGCTCAGTGCCATCGCCGAAAGCAACGCACCGGCGAGGCAATGACGGGCGAACTGTGTGATTGAACCGTGCATACAACATCCTTGAATGAAGCGGCTCAACGCGCCCGATGCGCGAGGCCGAAGGTGAACATCAGGGCCAGCACCAGCACCAGTCCCTTGACGAAATCCTGTGCGTAATACGGCGCGTTGAGCATGGTCAGACCGTTGAGCAACGCCGCCACCAGCAGCGCGCCGACCAAGGTGCCAAAGGCGTTGGGCTTCTTCGCGCCGAGTACGGCAAACCCGATCAGCGCCGCGCCGAGGGCATCCAGCACCAGACCGTTACCGGAACTGACGTCACCACGGCCCAAGCGCGCCGCCAGCAACAATCCGCCCAGCGATGCGAGCAACGCCGAGAGCACGTAAGCCAATAATTTGAAGCGCTGCACCGGTGCACCGGCCAGTCGTGCGGCTTGCTCGTTGCCGCCGATGGCATAGAACAAACGACCAATGCGCGTACGTTCGAGAAACAGCCACACCGCCACCGCTACCACCGCCGTGATCAACACCGGAATCGGCACCACCTCCCACAACCGCCCACGCCCCAGCGCCAGAAACGCAGCACTGAAGGTACCTTCGGTTTCCTCACCACTGGGCAAAGTCATGCCTACCGCAATCGAGCGCCCGCCAGTGGGAATCAGCTGCACGCCGATTACCAGAAACATGCTGCCCAGCGTCGCGAGAATGTCCGGCACCCGCAGTTTGACGATCAGCCAACCGTTGAGCAGGCCGACCAGCGCCCCACCGGCCAGACTGATCAATACCGCCGGCACCGCACCCCAGCCGAGCACGACCATCACGTAACTGGCGATCATCAGGCTCATCGCCGCCACCGCGCCAATCGACAGATCGAGGCCGCCGACGGCCATGGTCAGCGTCACCCCCAGCGCCAGCAGCGCGACAATCGACACCGATTGCAGGATGCTGAACAGGTTGCCGACGCGCAGGAATGCCGGCTCGGCCACACTGAAAAACACCACGATCAGCGCCAGCAGCCACAACAGGCCGTAGCGGATCAACCCGTGCAGCAGACGTTCGGCGCGTGCCGGCTCGATCGATAACAGTGAACTTGAATCAGGCACTCGCTCTGCTCCTTGGCGTGGCTTGAGGGGAATGTTCGGTGACGTCGCTGCCGGCCAGTGCAGCGACCAGATCAGCACGATTGAGGCCGGCGCGCGGGTACTCGGCGACCACCGCGTGATCGCGCACCAGCAGGATGCGGTCGGCAATCTCCAGGGCTTCATCGACGTCGGCGCAAATCACCAGCGTCGCCCGGCCCCTGGCGCTGTCGCGCAACAGTTGGCCGATGTCGCGGCGGGCACGCACGTCGACGCCTTGGAAGGGCTCATCAAGGATCAATACCCGCCCTTCGCCGAGCAGCCAGCGGCCGAGCACGACTTTCTGTTGATTGCCGCCCGACAGCGCGCTCATCGGCACATCGATACCGGCAGTCTTGATCCCCAGCGCCGCCACCTGTGCCTCGACCGCTGCCGCTTCGGCGCGGTTGCGGATGAAATCGCCGCGGGTAAAGCGTTCAAGAAACGGCAAAGTCAGGGTGCGACGCAAAGAAAAATCAGGTATCAGCGACTGACTGGCGCGATCTTCGGCTGCGAAGAAAACCCCGCTTTGAATGGCCTGGCGCGGTGAGTCCGCACACCAGTCCGCGCCACCCAGTTGCACCCTGCCCGAGGCCGCTTTACGCAGACCGAACAGCACCTCGGCGATTTCGCTTTTACCGGCGCCCAACAGCCCGGTCAGCACCACCACTTCATTCTCGTGCAGGCTCAGATCGAACGCGGCGGAGCGCGGCAGGATTTGCATGGCGCTGAGCTTCAACACCTCGCGCCCGGTCACGCGCAGCTGGTAAACATGTTCGGCCAGCGCCTGCCCGAGCATGGCGCTCACCGCTTCCGGCAATTGCCGAGCGGTGAACTCGCCCGCGAACTGGCCATCGCGCAGAACGATGGCGCGATCCGCCACGCGTTGCAGGTCGGAGAGTCGATGGGAGATGTACAGAATCGCCACTCCGCGAGTGCGCAAGGTGTCGATCAATCCAAACAGCCGCTGCGCCTCGGCATCGGAGAGCGCGGCGGTCGGCTCATCCAGAATCAACAGGCGCGGCTGCAAAGCCAAGGCTCGAGCGAGCACCACCAATTGCCGTTCGGCCTGACCGAGATGCTCGATCGGCTGCTCCAGCGGCAAGGTCAATCCCAGCCCGGCGGCGATGCTCGCAGCGCGTTCCAGCAGGCGTTGGCGATTGAGCCAGAAGTCAGCGTCTGGCTTGCACAGTTCATCGAGCAGGAGGTTTTCCGCGACGCTCAGACCCGGTGCGATGCCCTCGTTGATCTGTTGGTGCACCGCGACAATACCGAAGCGTCGCGCCGACAGCGGCGAACTGAAATGGCGTGGCGCGCCCTCCAGCCAGATCTCGCCCGCGTCGGCAGTCTGGCTGCCCGCGAGGATCTTCACCAGAGTCGACTTGCCCGCACCATTGGCGCCGAGCAGCGCCACCACTTCGGCGGGATAGATGTCCAGGCTGACCGCGTCCAGCGCCCGGCTCGCGCCAAATATCTTGCTCAACTCACGTACACGAATCAGCGGTTCGCGGACGACGGCGACCGGCACACTCATACAATTCCTTAGCGGCGATGCGCCAGCGAACGAACCAATCGATCACCCAGGCTTTGCACGCCTTGGACGAGGATCACCAACACCACCACCGTGGCAACCATCACTTCATTGTTGAACCGCTGATAGCCGTAACGGATCGCCAGATCACCGAGCCCGCCACCGCCGATCACGCCGGCCATCGAGGAAAAACCGATCAGCATCACCAGCGTCAAGGTGATCCCGGCCAACAACGCCGGCAGCGCTTCGGGTAGCAACACCTTGAAGATCACATGACCGATGTCGCCGCCCATGGCGAGGATCGCTTCGATGCGCCCCTTGTCGACTTCGTCCAGAGCGTTTTCGACGATGCGCGCGAAGAACGGAAACGCGCCAATGGTGATCGGCACCACAGCGGCGGTGCTGCCCAGCGTTGTGCCGACCACCAGCCGCGTCAGCGGGATCAGGGCGATCAGCATCACCACGAATGGCAGCGAACGGCCGAGGTTGACCACGCCACCCAGCACGGCATTGAGGCGTGGCATCGGCAGCAGTCCATCGCGTCGACTGATAAACAGCAGCACGCCCAGCGGCAAGCCGATCAGCAGCGTGAACAGCCCTGCGAGCAGGACCATGTACAGGGTTTCACCGGTGGCGTTGAACACCAGTTGCAGGATTTCATCCCAATTGACCGTGCGGTTCATGAGTGCGCCGCCCGTACGCCGTATTGTTTTAGAAAACTCAGGCCCGGCTCAGCGTGGCCCAGCGGCAGACCGCAGGTCGGCCGCAGCGAAGCACCCAGTTGCGATTGCGGATCGGCCAGCAGCCGTGGCACCGGCCCGGCTTCGACCAAGCGTCCATTGGCCATGAACGCGGCGTGGTCGCAGATCGACTTGACCACGTCCAGTTCGTGGGTGATCAACACGATGGTCACGCCCAGTTGCCGATTGATATCGCGCAGCAATTGCAGGATCGATTCGGTGGTTTCCGGGTCGAGCGCACTGGTGGCCTCGTCCGAGAGCAAATACGCCGGCTCAGCGGCCAAAGCGCGGGCAATGCCGACGCGCTGTTTCTGGCCGCCGGACAGTTGCGAGGGAAAGGCCTGCGCCTTGTCACTCAAACCGACCAGATCAAGCAGTTCGCGAACCCGCACATGACGCCACGGCTTGCCGACCTTGGCGATCTCCAGCGGCACCGCGATGTTGTCGAACACCGTGCGCGAATGCAGCAGATTGAAGCCTTGAAAGATCATGCCGATGCGCTGGCGCTGCTGGCGCAGTTCGCTGACCGACAGCGTCGTCAGGTCGATGCCATCCAGCAGAATGCGTCCGCTGTCCGGTCGTTCGAGCAGATTGAGGCAACGCAGCAGCGTCGACTTGCCCGCGCCGCTACGCCCGAGAATCCCGTAGACCGCGCCGTCGGGAATGCTCAGCGAGACCTGGTCGAGTGCCGGTTGCGCGGCCGAAGGATAAGTCTTGCTCAACTGCTCGATGGCGATCATGGCTTGCCGCCCGCCACCGGAATCACCGAACCGGCGAAGTTGTCGGTGATGTATTTGGCGACCTCGGGCGACGTCAGGTCCTTGGCCAGTTGCGCGATACGCGGGTCGTGTTCGAGCTTGGGCGTGGTCACCAGAATGTTGGCGTAGGGGTTGTGCTCGGCTTTCTCCAGACCCAAGGCATCCTTGGCCGGCACCAGGCCTGCGTCGAGCGCGTAGTTACCGTTGATCACGGCCAGATCGACGTCGTCCAGCGAGCGCGGAATCTGCGGCGACTCGATCTCGAGAATCTTCAGCTGTTTCGGGTTCTCGGCGATGTCCTTGGGCGTTGCCTGGTCCGCTGCCGGGTCGTTGAAGCCGGATTTGAGTTTGATCAGGCCGTTGTCCTGCAACAGGTACAGCGCGCGGCTCAGGTTGGTGACGTTGTTGGGCACGGCGACGGTGCCTTTTACCGGCACGTCGGCGAAGCTTTTGTGCCGGTGCGAGTAGATGCCCAAGGGTTCGATATGCACCGTGGCCGCCACCGCAAGTCTCTCGCCGAGGGCCTTTTCCTGGGATTTCAGGTACGGCAAGTGCTGGAAGTAATTGGCGTCGACGTCACCGTGCACCAACAGTTCGTTGGAGTTCACACCGTTGGGGATCTCGATGACTTTAAGATTCAGCTGCGGATCGATTTTCTGGATGTACGCCAGAATCTGCGCGTGCGGCACCGGGTCAGCGGCGACGCGCAACGGCTCCAGCGCTTGCGCACCGAACGACGTCACCAGCGCGCCGAGCACGGCCAGGGTCAAACCTGCTTTCTTGATCATGTGCGGAGTCCTTGAGCGAGTGATGAGTCAGGCGGATTTACGAATAGGCGGTGGCGGCAGCAGCGCATCGGCGTAGAAGCGCTGCGCGACATCCGGATGCGAGCGCAGACGCCCCTTGAGGTAGTTCCAGCCGACATCGCGAAACAGCGGATTGAGCGGATCACTCGCCGGCCCGCGCGCCTCGCGCAACAGTGCGGTGGGCAGCGGATACAGCGGCACCACGGCATCCAGTTGCGCGCCAAGGAAGAACGCGACAGACAGGCGTTCGCTACCCGCCGGTGGCGAAACCACGCGATGTACCGTGGCCCGCAGATAACCGTTGCTGGCCAGTTCGAGCAGTTCGCCGATGTTCACCACCAGGGTGTTCTCGCGCGGCAATGCATCGATCCAGCGGCCCTCTTCGATTTCGACCTGCAGACCGGCCTGCTGGTCTTGCAGGAGGAAGCTGAGGAAACCGGAATCCTTGTGCGCGCCGACGCCTTGATGGCTTGACTCGCTGGATTGACCGGGATAGCGCATCAATTTGATGTGCTCGTTGGGCTTGTCGCCGTAGAGCTGATCAAACGCATCGGCCCGTAGCGACAGTGCCTGAGCGAACGCACGCAGCAGGCGTAACGACATGCGCGTCATCGCCTCTTGCCATTCCAGCAGCAAAGGTTTCAGTTCCGGCAGTGCCGCCGGCCATTGGTTGGGGCCTTGCAGCCGCGCCCAGAACGGGCTGTCTGCGTCTAATGGCAACACCTCGCGCTCGGCGCCCAGATCGAACTGTTCACGCTGATCGGGCTGGCCACGGGTGATCTCCGAGGCGGCACGGTTGTAACCGCGAAAGTGTGGTGAGTTGATCATGCCGACGGCGTTTTTCTCGCTGTCGGGCAAAGCGAAGAACTGCCGAGCGTGGGCCTGTACCTGCTTGAGCAAAGCGCTGTCGATGCCATGCCCGGTCAGGTAGAAGAACCCGACGTCACGGGCGGCGTGGCGCAGGTTTTCAAGAAATTCGTAGCGCTGTTGCGCCGTGCCTTCGAACAGCGACAGGTCCAGCGTCGGTAATGCGGTGATGTCGAGGGTATGCGGCATGATTCACTCCCGTGTGAATCAAACCTGAAGAACCTGTGATCGATTCAGCGTGTGCCGTCATGGCAATCGGGGGTCTATCGGTTTGATGCGTTTTGATTCGTCGTTGTGACAAAACTAAACGATCTTAAAAATACGTAGCCAATATCTTTTTCGCATTACCTTAGGCCTGATTTCCCCTCACCCCAGCCCTCTCCCGGAGGGAGAGGGAGCCGATCGAGGTGTATATCGCGATACATCGACCTGAACGACCGAGTCGATTATGGATTCGGCACAAACTGTTCAGGTCGGCGTAGCACTAAATATCGCCTCGGTCAGTATCCTCCCAACCCTCTCCCGGAGGGAGCCGACCGAGTTGTTTAGCGTTATGCATCGACCTGAACGACCGGGTTGGATTCGGTACAAAACGTTCAGGTCGACGTAGCGCTCAAGGTCATCTCGGTCAGTCCCCTCTCCCTCCGGGAGAGGGTTAGGGTGAGGGAACCAGACGACTCGGTATCAAGCGTCTTGCAACGCACGCGGCCGTTGGCTGCGTTGTTCGGCACTGGCGTCCGGTGCCTGCTGCAACTGGAAGTCGAACTTCAGCTCGGCATAACGCCCCAAAACCGCGTCCTCGCGGAACACCACCTCCCCGACCAAACCTTCACGGGTCGCATAGGCGAAGTCATCCCACAGGTATTGATCACCCGACAGATTGATCTGCGTCGTCAGGTGCCGATGCCCCGGTGCGCTGATGAAGAAATGCACATGCGCCGGGCGCTGGCCATGGCGGCCGAGCTGGTTCAGGCATTCCTGGGTCGGCCCTTGCGGGTCGCAGCCATAGCCGGACGGCACGATGCTGCGAGCGCGGTAGCGGCCCTCGGCGTCAGTGATGATGCGGCGGCGCAGGTTGTACTCGGACTGGCTCGGGTCGAAAAACGAATAGGTGCCCTTGGTGTTGGCGTGCCACAGGTCAACGGTGGCACCGGACAACGGCTGGCCCTGCAGATCGAACACCTGGCCTTCGAGGTGCATAACGGTGGCGACGCCCTCCTCGCTGCCGTCATCCATGCGGCACTCGCCTTCACACAGCGGCGCGCCGGCCACGTACAGCGGGCCTTCGATGGTGCGCGGTGTGCCGCCGGTCAAGCCGATCTGTGCATCCTTGGCATCCTGTAGCAGGTCAAGAAAATGCTCGAGGCCCAGCCCCGCGACCAATAATCCTGCTTCCGAGCGCGCACCCAAACGGTTGAGATAGTCGACCGCTTTCCAGAACTCGTCCTCGCTGATCTCGAGGTCTTCGATGATCTTGGCGCTGTCCTGCAAGATGCGCAGGACGATGGTTTTCAGCCGGGAGTTGCCGTCGTCGTTGGCAAAACCGGCGGCTTCTTTGAAGAATGTTTGCAGCTCGGCGGTGTGGGCAATTTTCACGGTCATGGTGGTTACCTCATCTTGTTGTTTTGTCGACGCAGTTCTTGAGTTCCAGCACCGTCCCTTGTAGGAGTGAGCCTGCTCGCGATAGCGGTCTGCCAGTTACCATCAATGCTGAATGACACACCGCTATCGCGAGCAGGCTCACTCCTACAGGGACCGGGTTGGGTCAGCGATCGTCGCTGTGGATCGACGACGGATGCCGGCAGAGGCCATCGACCTCGATGTCCATGTAGGGGAACAACGGCAAAAGCATCAGCGTGTCGTGCAGGGCCTCAACGCTCGGCACATCGAACACGCTGTAATTGGCGTAATGCCCGGCGATGCGCCACAGGTGCCGCCAGACACCTTCGCGTTGCAGCCGTTGGGCCAATTCCTTCTCGTCTGCCTTGAGCCGGGTGGCCAGTGACGGGTCCATATCGACGGGTAATTTCACGGTCATTTTTACGTGGAACAACATGCTGGTTCTCCTGATTCAGTGGCGGCGAAAACGCGCCAGACGCTCTTCGTCCAGCGTCAGGCCAAGGCCCGGGGTTCGCGGGATGTGCAGGTGGAAATCGCGGTACTGCGGCGCTTCGGTGACGATGTCTTCGGTCAGCAACAACGGGCCAAATAGCTCCGTGTCCCAGGTCAGTTGTTTGAGCGTGAGGAAGGCGTGCGCCGAGGCCAGCGTGCCGACGGAGCCTTCGAGCATGGTCCCGCCGTAGAGCGCGATGCCTGCTGCTTCAGCGATCTGCGCGGTTCTGAGCACAGCACGCGGGCCGCCGTTCTTGGCGATTTTCAGGGCGAACACACTGGCAGCGCCGTCAGCAGCAAGACTGAAAGCATCCTCGACACTTTCGATCGATTCATCGGCCATGATCGGCGCCGGGCTGCGCTGGTTCAGGCGAATCTGCCCGGAGCGGTTGACCCGCGAAATCGGCTGTTCAATCAGGTCGATGCCGTTGTCACCCAGTACCTGACAACCACGAATCGCCTGGGACTCATCCCAATACTGGTTAACGTCAACCCGCACACTGGCACGCTCGCCCAAGGCTTTTTTGATCGCCACCACGTGCTTGAGATCCTGCTCCAGCGGGTTGGCACCGATCTTCAATTTGAAGATGCGATGGCGACGCGCTTCAAGCATCTGCTCGGCTTCGGCAATGTCGCGCGCGGTGTCGCCGCTGGCCAGGGTCCAGGCCACTTCGAGGCTGTCCCGCACGCGGCCACCGAGCAGTTCACTGACCGGCAGGCCGAGGCGCTTGCCTTGAGCATCGAGCAGTGCACTTTCGATGCCGGACTTGGCGAAGGTATTACCCTTGGCGATCTTGTCGAGCCGATGCATCGCGGCGTTGATGTTGTTGGCCTCCATGCCAACCAGCGCCGGGGCCAGATGTGCGTCGATATTGGCTTTGATGCTTTCCGGGCTTTCATAACCGTAGGCGAGGCCGCCGATGGTGGTGGCTTCACCGATGCCTTCAATACCATCGCTGCAGCGCAGGCGCAGAATCACCAGGGTCTGCTTCTGCATCGTGTGCATCGCCAGTTTGTGCGGGCGAATGGTCGGCAGGTCGACGATGATCGTCGTCAGGTTTTCAATCAGAATTCGCTGCATTTCAATGTCCCTCGAAAAGTCATCAACCAAGGTCGCCGCCACCGACCGGCAGGGTCACGCCGGTGATGTACGAGGCGTCATCGGAAGCCAGAAAGAGGATCGCGCCGACCTGTTCATCAAGGCTGCCGTAGCGTTTCATCAGGCTGCTGTCGAGGGTTTGCGCGACGATTTCCTGATACCAGGCCTGCTCCTGCGCCGACGGTTCGGCGGCATTGCGCGGGATGCGCCGGGGCGGTGCTTCGGTGCCACCCGGCGCGGTGGCGTTGACGCGAATACCGCGCTCGGCGTTCTCGAATGCCAGGCACGCGGTCAGCGCATTGATACCGCCCTTGGCCGCGCCGTACGGCACGCGATTGACGCTGCGGGTAGCAATCGATGAAACGTTGACGATGGCGCCGCCCCCTTGCTTGAGCATGTATGGCAGCGCGGCGTGGCAACACCACAGGGTCGGGAACAGCGAGCGGCGCACTTCAGCCTCGATCTGTTCGACTTCGTAATGCTCGAAGGGCTTGGCCCAGATCGTGCCGCCGACGTTATTGATCAGGATGTCGAGTCGGCCGAAAGTGTTGATCGCCTCGACCATCACCCGCGCACACTCGGCGTATTGCTCAAGGTCGGCGGTCAACGCGAGAACACCCTCGCCTTGCAGCTCGTGAACCAGCTCGGAGCGGTCGACGGCAACCACTTGCGCGCCTTCGCGCAACAGGCGTTCGCACACACGGCGGCCGATACCCTGCGCCGCGCCAGTGACCAGCGCGACCTTGTTGGAGAATCTGTTGTTCATGACAACCTCGAAAGAAGGGTTTCAGGCAGCCGCTGCGGCGAATTTTTCGTAGTAAAAATTCGCGGGAGTGATGCCCTGCTCGCGGATGTATTGGCTGACCGCTTCGACCATCGGCGGCGGGCCGCAGAGGTAGACGTCGACATCGCCTTCATTGAGGTGGCGCGGCTCGATGTGCTGGGTGACGTAGCCCTTCAGAGGATGCGCACTCTGCGGGTTGGCCACGCAGGCACCGAAACTGAAATTGGCGATCCGTGCGGCAAAGGACTCGAGACGATCGAGTTCCACCAGATCGAAATCGTTGGTCACGCCGTAGATCAAATGCACCGGGTGCGCGCTGCCCTGCTCGGCGATCTTTTCCAGCATCGCGGTGAACGGTGCCAGGCCGGTGCCGCCCGCCAACAACAGCAGCGGCCGCTTGATCTCGCGCAGGTAGAAGCTGCCCAAAGGCCCGGCCAGGTTCATGCTGTCGCCAGCCTTGGCCAGCCCGGTTAGGAAGCTGCTCATCAGGCCACCGGGCACGTTGCGAATCAGGAAACTGACTTCTCCGTCCTTCTGCAATGAGCTGAAGGAGTAAGCGCGGGTCTGCTCGCTGCCGGGCACTTGCAGGTTGACGTATTGCCCCGGCAGAAACGCCAGTTTGCTCAGCGCTTCGCCCTTGATCGACAGCGCGATGGTGCTCTCGGACAACTGCCGGACAGCGCTGATCGAGGCCTGGAAATTCGCCTGTTCGGTCTTGCACACATGTGAGCCGGCCGGCACTCGCACGACGCAATCGCTTTCAGCGCGCATCTGGCAGGTCAGCACATAACCTTGCGCAAGCTCGTCGTCGCTCAAGGCGTCTTCAATGAAGTTGTCGCCCATGTCGTACCGCCCGGCCTCGGCAAAACATTTGCAGGTGCCGCAGGCGCCATCGCGGCAGTCCAGCGGGATGTTGATGCCTTGGCGATACGCCGCATCGGCCACGGTTTCATGGCCGCCAGCCTCGATGAAACGGGTGACGCCGTCTTCAAAATTAAGCGCAATCTGGAAATTCATGGTGCACCTCGCCGTGTCGACTAGATGTGGTAGATGTCGATGACCTGACGGACGTAATCGTTTTTCAGCACGACTTTCTTGGCCTTGATCAGCGGCTGTTCGCCACGCAGATCGAGGGTGTAGAAACTGCTGCCGAAGTAGCTGTCGGTGACCTGATAGCGAAAGCTCAGGGTGTGCCAGTTGAAGCGCACCAGGCACTGGTCTGCGCTCTGCTCGACGATTTCGATGTTGCTCAGGTTGTGCGAGGTGCGGGTGTCGGGGATGGTCGCGCTGGAGCGCTCGGTCTTGATCCGGAAGATGCGATCTTCGAGGCCGCCACGGTTGCCGTACCAGATCAGCGAGATTTCGCTTTGAGGGTCTTCGGTGAGCGTGTCGTTGTCGTCCCAGGCCGGCATCCAGAAGGTCGCATCGGCGGCGTACAGTTCCAGCCATTGATCCCACTGGCCGTCATCGAGATAACGCGCCTCGCGGTAGAGAAAATCGCGCACGCTGTCGTAGAGGTTGCTCATCACACGGCCTCCACGGGGATCAACTGTGGCTCGGCGGCAGCGGCCTTGAGCATGGTTTCCTGCCAGTACTTGTGTTGCAGCACGAACAGGCCTTCGTCTTCGGTGCGCATGCCGGAGAGCAGCGGTTTCAGGTCGATTTCTTCGGCCGCTGCGTCCGCGCCTTCAACCCAATGGGTGGCGCCACGGGACATATCATTCCAGCCGCGCCCGGCGCCGTAGCCGGTCTGGCATGAGCGGAACTCTTCCAGATCATCCGGCGTGGCCATGCCGCTGACGTTGAAGAAATCTTCGTACTGCCGAATACGTTTGGCGCGCGCATCGGCGCTCTCGCCTTTGGGAGCGATGCAGTAAATGGTGATTTCGGTCTTGTTGACCGAGATCGGCCGGGCGATACGGATCTGTGAGCTGAACTGATCCATCAAGTACACGTTGGGGTACAGGCACAGGTTGCGTGAGTTCTCGATCATCCAGTCGGCGCGGGCCTGGCCGAAATCCCGGGCCAGTTCGTCGCGACGCTCATAGGCGGGACGATCTTCAGGGTTGGCCCAGCGGGTCCAGAGCAGCAGGTGGCCGTGATCGAAGGAATAGAAACCGCCGCCCTTCTTCGCCCAACTGCCAGCGCTCATGGTCTTGATCGCCTCACCTGCTTCGCGCTGTTGACGCTGGTTCTGGGTGGCGGCGTAGTTCCAGTGCACCGAACTGACGTGGTAACCGTCGGCACCGTTTTCGGCGGTGAGTTTCCAGTTGCCTTCGTAGATATAGGAACTGGAACCGCGCAGTACTTCTAGACCTTCTGGCGACTGGTCGACGATCATGTCGATGATTTTTGCCGACTCGCCCAGATGTTCGGTGAGGGATTTCACATCGGCATTCAGGCTGCCGAACAGGAAGCCGCGATAGGACTCGAAACGCGCGACTTTGGTCAGGTCGTGAGAGCCTTCGCAGTTGAAACCTTGCGGGTAACCCGCTTCGCTCGGGTCTTTGACCTTGAGCAGTTTGCCGCTGTTGTTGAACGTCCAGCCGTGAAACGGGCAGGTGTAGCTGGAACGGTTGCCGGACTTGTGCCGGCACAGCATGGCGCCGCGATGGCTGCAGGCGTTGAGAAAAGCGTTGAGCACACCGTCCTTGTTGCGCGCGATAAAAATCGGCTGGCGCCCCATGGTGGTGGTGAGAAAATCGTTGTTGTTGGGCAGCTGGCTTTCGTGGGCAAGGTAAATCCAATTGCCTTCGAAGATGTGCGCCATCTCCAGTTCAAACAGACGCGGATCAGTGAACATCTCCCGCTTGCAGCGGTAGGCGCCCTTCTCCTTGTCTTCTTCAAGCATGGCATTGAGGTAGTCGATTCCCAGGGACATGGCCGGGGCCTCCATTGTTATTGTTCAGGCCAGGTCAGGTTAGGGAGGCGATGCACGGGGCAATAGCCGAATCCTGCAGATCGCTATCCGTTTTGTGCAGGATGGCGCGGCAGATGATTCGGCGTGTTTCAGAGGGGGGTTTAGCGCAGTGTTTTAGTGGCGGCGTTTGAAGGTCTGCGACGGCAGTTCGCCGTACTGTTGGCGATAGCTTTCGGAGAAACGACCCAGGTGCAGGAAGCCGTAGTCCAATGCCAGTTCGGTGAGGTTGCGTACCGGGCAGCTTGGGTCGCTGAGGCAGGTGTGAATGCGCGCAAGCTTGCGCTGGCGGATGTATTGCATCGGCGTGACGCCGAGTTGGCGTTCGAACAACGCGTACAGCGAGCGCGGGCTCATGCTCGCCTGCGCCGCCAGATGTTCGGCCGGCAAATCCAGTTTAAGGTTACGTTCGATGTAATCGAGGATGCGCTCGAAGCTGACGTTCGGTGCGCTCAGGCACTCACGGCTGACATTGGTGCTCATCAGTGAGATCAGTTTGCTGCCGATGATCTGCGCGTAATGCTCCTGTACCCGTAACAACGGATCGCTGGCCTCGGCTTCCTGGCAGATCATCGCGAGCAGGTTGGTGAAACCTTCCAGCTCATCGAGCCGATAGTGATTGCGCAGGAAACGGATACCGCTGGAGGGGTGCTGCCAGCGCTGCTCGTCGCACACCGATTCGAGCACGCTGACCGGCACCTTGAGGATGAATTTCTCGCAGTCTTCCGAGTACGTCAGATCAACCGGATCATCCGGGTTGATCAACAGCAACTCGCCAGGCACCAGATGCTGTTCGTGCTTGTGCCCGCGCCACAGGCAATTGCCTTGCAAGAGCACTTGCAGGTGGTAAACGGTCTCCAGCGCCACGGAGGTCACGCGCACGCTGCCGCCATAGCTGATGCGGGCCAGATCGAGATCGGCGAGTTTGCGATGGTTGAGGCTGGCTTGCGGGTGGGTGGTTCTGGACAGGCCAATGAAGTGCTGGCCGACGTGCTGATTGACGTAGTCGGAGACGGCATAAGGGTCAGCGTGACGGAACACGCTGCTGCGATCGCTCAGCAGATGGCTGTCCATGGGGCGTTGCTCGTTGTTGTCGTTATTTTTGGGATCACGGGGATTCAGGCATCACGAGCCACAGTACGCCGGAGTGTCAGAGTGGGCAATTGGACGAAGGTTTGGGTGCTCGATAATCGAACGCTTTTTGCGGACTACAGAGTGGTTTGAACAACGCCTACACTTGCCGAAGAAATGCCCTACACGCCAAAAAAACCCGACACAGAAAAATCCTACTTATGACAGCTTTATAAAACAAAAAAAAACCCGTTTCAGTCGAAACTGAAACGGGCTTCTCCCACCTCAACGGCCGTTACTTCAGGTCGTCAAAGTGGTCTCGCAGGAACTCGTAAAAGCGAAAGGCTTTAAACAATCTCCATACAAGGCTCAGCGTACGCAGCAAAAGCTTCATACGTTTTGGCCTCCAGGGCTGGGGGCCAAACCTCCAGCAAGCTTACCGGATCATGCTTGCCTTCAGCATGCATGTCAAAGCAGCCAATGAGGCGGCCGGTTGAAAGCCCTCCGAAGTATCATTCCGGCACGGGTGCAAAACCGTGTCAGAGGGAATGAAATCGTTGAGTTGCCAGCCAAACCTCGTCGCTGCTTAGACATGTGAGCGTCGGCATCATAACCCTCAATAGAACGATACATGACCAGGTAATTCATCGGCTTTGTAAAACGTTATTTCTGCCAGCATTGCTCTTTTCAACATTGGATAACGTATGCATCCACCTGAAACAGAATATTAATGTTGCGAGGGGACGCAAAGACTCATACCATGAGCACATGTCAAAGCAGCTAGTGAAGCAACAAACCTCAGCCGCAAACCGAGGTTAAAAAAACCACCCCGCTAAGGTGGTTTTTTTTCGTCTGCCTTTTCACTGCACTCGACGACGAAAAACAGATCACAACGTCCGCGCCCACGTCTGACTCACCAGATCCTTGCCAAAGCTGTGAACCGCCTCCTCCTCCACCAATTCAAAACCGGCCTTCTGATAAATCTTGCGCGCAGCGGTCAGGTTACTGGTCGTCCACAAGGTCATTTTCTGGTACCCGATCTGCCGGGCAAAGCGCAGGCACTCCTCGACCAGACGGCTGCCAATGCCCAAGCCCCGCGCGCTGGCGTCGACGTAGAGCATGCGCAGTTTGGCGGTTGTTTCATCCTGGCGGACGATGAACACCGAGCCGATGACCTTGCCGTCCTTTTCCGCAATCCAGCAGCGCTCGCTCGTCGGGTCGTAATCACGCAGGTACTTGGCGACCACCTCGGCCACCAGCGCCTCGAACTCCGAATTCCAACCGTACTCACGGGAATACAGGGCCGCTTGTTGCTGCATCACCGTGCCCATGTCGCCGGGCTGCGGATCGCGTAATACGTAGGTTGCGTCTTTGTTGCCTTGCAGCAGTGCCTGGATCAACGTCATGGCGCCGATCAGTTGCTTCTGCTGCGGTTCAGGCAATCGCTCGAGCATGGCGACGATCTGTTCGCGGGAGGCCTTTTCCAGCGGAATCAGGATTTCACGGCCCAAATCGGTTAAGTGCAATTGCGCAGCGCGAGCGTCCGTGGGCGACGGGACTTTCTGGATCAAGCCGCGCTTCTCGAAACCGCTGATGATGCGGCTCATGTAGCCGGCGTCCAGGCCGAGCATCTGGCGCAGGTCGGCACTGGTCAGGTCACCGCGCGAGGCCAATTCATACAAGATGCGTAGCTCGGTCAGCGAGTAGTCGCTTTGCAGCAAATGCTCCTGCAATACGCCGATCTGATGGGTGTAGAAGCGGTTGAAGCCGCGCACAACGTCGGCTTGCTCGAGGAGATGGCTGCTGGACATGGCAGATACTCAGTTAATTGCTTAAAGCAACTATATATTTGCCTAAAGCAACCATGTCAACAGAAAGCTATCGACACTTGGCCAACACCACCTGACAGGTGTCCGGCGTGCCCCCGGAGCGCCCGGCATAACGGATGCAGTTGTTCATCGATTTCTGCCGGGCCATGTTCAGACTGGAGCCCCAGGCCAGACCGCCCTCGCCGACCGACGGCAAGGCTTTCGCGTAGCAGGCGTCGCCAACACCCGACGGTGGATAGTGTTTTCGGCTGGAGCAACCTGCATTAAGCGTCAGGCTAAGGCCGATCAGGGTAAGCATGCCCCAGAGCGTGCATCGGTTGAGCATCGTTTTTCACCTGCCGCCAAAACGGGTCGTAACCTGCTGAGTCTAGCCCTCTCACCTGCACAAATCTTCTAAACGTCGATGACCATTGCGCGGTATTTTATGGGGCCGCACCTTTCAATGGCGAACACTGGAGCCTTCGTGGATAAACGCAACTGGATCGAGCTGTCCCAGGATGTCGACACCGGGATTGAATCGATTCGTGCTCACTTCGAGGGGCATGCCTACGATCCGCACTGGCATGACAGCTTTCTCGTCGGCGTCACCGAGCAAGGTGTGCAGCAGTTCAATTGCCGCCGCGTGCGCCATCGCAGTACGCCGGGAAACGTGTTCCTGCTGGAGCCGGGGGAAATCCACGATGGGCAAGCGCCGACCGAGGAAGGTTTTACCTATTCGATGCTCTACCTCGATCCGCACTGGCTGGAGCGTGAACTGCATGCGCTGTTCGAAGACGCACCGTCCGACAGCCAGCCCGGTTTTGCCGACACGCTGAGTCAGGACCCGCGTCTGGCCACAGCGATCAGTCACGCTTTCCATGCGTTGCATGACGGCGATCTGCGCATCGTCCGGCAGACCGCCGTCGATGGTTTGCTGAGCTCGCTCACGCGCCATCTCGACTGGCGCAAGCGCCAGGTTTTCGATCCGCGCCTGCCATTGGTGGCGCAACTGGCGCGGGATTATCTGCACGCGCATACCTATGAAGATATCGGTCTCGATGATCTCGCGCGGGTCTGCGGGGTCGACCGTTTTCGTCTCAGCCGCGCCTTCAAGTCGGCTTTTGGCCTGGCGCCCCACGCGTACCTGATCCAGTTGCGCCTGGCCAAGGCGCGGCAGTTACTGGCCCGGGGTGAAACGCCGGCGCAGGTCGCCAGCGTGCTCGGTTTTGCTGATCAGAGTCACATGGGGCGGTGGTTCCGCCGCGCCTATCAACTCACCCCCGCCGACTACCGCAAGCGCTGCTCAAACCTTCCAGACTGATCCACAACGACTGGCGATCATGGCTTCCTGTGTTTACTTCCAAGGAATCCGCCCGTGGCGTCATTATTGCCCTTCCTGCTGTTTGCTTTCGTTGCCTCGATCACGCCGGGGCCGACCAATATTCTGGTGTTGAGCCACAGTTCGCGCCAAGGCTTGCTCGCCACGCTGCCAATCATTTTTGGCGCCTGCGCAGCGGCGGCACTGATTGTATTGGTGGTCGGCCTCGGTGCCGGTGAAACCTTGCTGCGCTACCCGCGCGTGCAGCAAGCCATGGCCTGGGGCGGCGTGCTTTGGTTGAGCTGGCTGGCGTGGCAGATCTATCGCAGCACGCCGCCATCGCTGGACCCTACGGATACACAGGAAGAAAGTTTCAACGTGCTGGGCGCCGCCATGCTGCAACTGGTCAATCCCAAGGTATGGATGATGGCTGTAGCGGTGGTCAGCGTGTTTGTCGGCGGTGGCGACAAGACCCTGCGACTGCTGGTGTTGTCGCTGGCGTTTCTGTTGGTGTCGTTGCCATGCATGACGTTCTGGGCGTTGCTGGGTGTGGGCAGTGCGCGATTGATGGGATCGCCGAAAGCGTTCAAGCGGATGAACACGGCACTGGCGTTGTTATTGCTGCTCTCGGCATGGCTAACTGTCCTGGCTTAACGCCCTCGTAGGAGCTGCCGAAGGCTGCGATCTTTTGATTTTGTTTTTTAAGATCAAGATCAAAAGATCGCAGCCTTCGGCAGCTCCTACATAGCGCTTCAATACCATTTCATCAGGGTGAGGTGGCCTGCCGGTACTCACGCGGCGTAAACCCGGTCGACGCCTTGAACTGCCGAGTGAAGGCGCTGTGATCGGTATAGCCGCATTGCAACGCCACATCGGTAATCGGCAAGTCGGTGTGCAGCAAGCGGTGCGCGTGTTCGAGGCGCACTTTCTGGATCATCTGCCGTGGCGTCAGGTGGAACACGCGTTTGCAGTAACGCTCCAGTTGCGCGACTGAAATACCGGCGATTCGCGTCAGTTCACCGAGGGTCACGCGGCGATTGAAGTTCGCGCGGATATGCTCATCGACAGCCGCCAGCCGCTCGAATGCCGGGTGCGTTTCACTGGCCGATTGCAGGTCCACGGAAATCCCCGCCAGGCCAATGATCACCCCGTCACGGTTGTACAGCGGCTGCTTGTGCGTCAGGCACCAGCCCGGTTCGCGACTGCCGTACAGATGCAGTTCGAGCTGATCCTCCAGCACAAAGCCCTCCTCCAGTACCTTGCGATCCTGCTCGGTGTAGCCGGGTCCGAGTTGTGCCGGGAACACCTGCGCACTGGTTTTCCCGAGCAACGGGCGCAAATCCTTCAAGCCACAGCGTTGCACCAGCGTGCGATTCGCGAGCACGTAACGGGCTTGCACATCCTTGATGAAAATCGCCGCATTAGGGATCACATCGAGCATCGGCAACAACAGCGCGGCGCCAGCCAAGAGCTCCTCAAGTGTTTGCGGACGATGCCCATCAATGCCTTGAGACAGGATCGAAAACGCCTGTTGCATCAAAGATTCCTCTCGTAACGTGGATGGACGAAGCGCCCGCCATGCGGTCTTCGCGTGCAGATTGCAGCATCGCTCAAGACCTGTCGAGGGCCACGTTTCGCCAGCGCGACTGTGCTGATTTCGTCATCGAAGCCGCCGCAAAACATCAATCGCCCCACCGTTGATAAGTTCAAAGTCTGGCCGTCCCAGTGACACAACTGCCTATCCAATAACTCACAAGAAGGCGATGCCATGTCAGGCCAAGGCAAGTTCAAAAAACAGCTTTCACTGATCGACCTCACATTTATCGGGCTCGGGGCGATCTTCGGTTCCGGCTGGTTGTTCGCAGCCAGTCATGTGTCCGCCATTGCCGGGCCGGCGGGGATTTTTTCCTGGCTGCTGGGCGGCTTTGCGGTGTTGTTGCTGGGCATCGTTTACTGCGAGCTGGGCGCGGCATTACCGCGTGCCGGTGGTGTGGTGCGTTACCCGGTTTACTCCCACGGGCCGCTGCTCGGCTACTTGATGGGCTTCATCACCCTGATTGCGTTTTCCAGTTTGGTGGCGATCGAAGTGGTTGCTTCGCGCCAATACGCGGCAGCGTGGTTTCCCGAGCTGACCAAGGCTGGCTCTGGCGATCCGACGATCCTCGGCTGGATGGTGCAGTTCGGCCTGCTGTGCGTGTTTTTCCTGCTCAACTACCGCAGCGTGAAAACCTTCGCCAAGGCCAACAATCTGGTCAGCGTGTTCAAGTTCATCGTGCCGCTGCTGGTGATCGGCGTGCTGTTCACCTTCTTCAAACCGGCCAATTTCGAGGTACAGGGTTTCGCCCCGTTCGGCCTGTCGGGTGTGGAAATGGCGGTGTCGGCGGGCGGGATCATTTTCGCTTATCTGGGTCTGACGCCGATCATCTCGGTGGCCAGCGAAGTGAAGAATCCGCAGCGTACCATTCCCATCGCGCTGATCCTCTCGGTGCTGCTGTCGACGCTGATTTACGTGCTGCTGCAAATGGCCTTTCTCGGCAGCATCCCGACGGAAATGCTCGCCAATGGCTGGGCCGGTATCAGCAAGGAGTTCGCCCTGCCGTACCGTGACATCGCGCTGGCACTGGGCGTGGGCTGGCTGGCCTGGCTGGTGGTCGCCGACGCGGTGATCTCGCCGAGCGGTTGCGGCAACATCTACATGAACGCCACCCCCCGCGTGATCTATGGCTGGGCGCAGACCGGGACCTTCTTCAAAGTCTTCACCCACATCGATGAAAAGTCCGGGATTCCGCGTCCGGCGCTGTGGCTGACTTTTGCCCTGTCGGTGTTCTGGACCCTGCCGTTTCCGTCGTGGGAAGCGCTGATCAACGTGGTCTCCGCCGCGCTGGTGCTGAGCTACGCCGTGGCACCTGTGTCAGTCGCCGCACTGCGCCGCAATGCGCCGGACATGCCACGGCCGTTCCGGGTCAAGTGCATGGGCGTGCTCGGGCCGGTGTCGTTCATCATCGCCGCGCTGATTGTCTACTGGTCGGGCTGGAACACTGTGTCGTGGCTGATCGGCCTGCAAATCCTGATGTTCGTCGTCTATCTGCTCTGCGGTCGTTTTGTGCCGACCGGCCACCTGAATCTGGCCAGCCAAGTGCGTTCCTCGGCATGGTTGATCGCCTTCTATGCGGTGACCATCGTGCTGTCGAAACTCGGCACCTTTGGTGGCCTCGGCATCCTCGCTCACCCGTTCGACACCATCGTCGTCGCTGCTTGCGCCACCGGCATTTATTACTGGGGCGCCGCGACCGGTGTGCCGGCGCACCTGCTGCGTCTGGAAGAGGACGACGAGGAAAGCGAAGTCACCGCCCCTGCCTCAACCGTTTCTGCACGCCCTGCCGGCGCCTACTGAAATCACCTAAAGGGATCTATTCATGAAAGAACTACACGTCATTGATTCCCATACCGGCGGTGAACCGACGCGCCTGGTGATGAACGGCTTCCCCGATCTGCCCGGCAACAGCATGGTGGAGAAACGCGATGCGCTGCGCACTGAGCATGATCAATGGCGCCGCGCCTGCCTGCTGGAACCACGCGGCAACGATGTGCTGGTCGGCGCGTTGTATTGCGAACCAGTATCGGCGGACGCCACTTGCGGGGTGATTTTCTTCAACAACGCCGGTTATCTGGGCATGTGCGGCCACGGCACCATCGGCCTGATCAACTCGTTGCAGTACTTGGGAAAAATTCAACCGGGCATCCACAAGATCGACACCCCGGTCGGCCCGGTCAGCGCCACGTTACATGACGACGGAACCGTCACCCTGGGCAACGTCCCAGCCTACCGCCACCGCAAACAGGTGCCGGTGGACGTGCCGGGCTTCGGTCAGGTATTGGGCGACATCGCCTATGGCGGCAACTGGTTCTTCCTCGTTTCCGAGCACGGTCAGACGCTGACGATGGACAACGTCGAACACCTCACCGCCTACACCTGGGCGATGCTCAAGGCCCTCGAAGATCAGGGCATTTACGGCGAGGACGGTGCCGTCATCGATCACATCGAACTGTTCGCAGACGACGCCGTTGCCGACAGCCGCAACTTCGTCATGTGCCCCGGCAAAGCCTACGACCGCTCGCCGTGCGGCACCGGCACCAGCGCCAAACTCGCCTGTCTGGCCGCCGACGACAAGCTGCAACCCGGCGCAACCTGGGTGCAGGCGAGCATCACCGGCAGCCAGTTCGAAGGCCGCTTCGAATGGGACGGCGAACGAGTCCGCCCGTTCATCACCGGCCGCGCTTACATGACCGCCGACAGCAAATTACTGATCGACGAAGCAGACCCGTTCGCGTGGGGCATATGAGCCACCGCGCTGACTTTTCACCTCAATTTGAACGATGTGCCAAGGAGTTAAAACAATGAGCGACAACATCTTCACCGGTTGCATGCCGGCCCTGATGACCCCGTGCACCGCCCAGCGCAAACCGGACTTCGATGCCCTGGTGGCCAAGGGTCGCGAGCTGATCGATATCGGCATGAGCGCCGTGGTTTATTGCGGTTCGATGGGCGACTGGCCGTTGCTCACCGAGGCTGAACGGCAGGAAGGCGTGGCGCGTCTGGTCGCTGCCGGGATTCCGACCATCGTCGGCACCGGCGCAGTGAACTCACGCGAAGCGGTTTCCCATGCAGCGCACGCGGCGAAAGTCGGCGCGCAGGGTCTGATGGTGATACCGCGCGTACTGTCCCGTGGTGCTTCGGCGACTGCGCAAAAAGCCCACTTCGCAGCGATTCTGCAAGCCGCACCGAACCTTCCAGCAGTGATCTACAACAGCCCTTACTACGGCTTCGCCACCCGCGCTGATCTGTTCTTCGAACTGCGTCGCGAGTACCCGAACCTGATCGGCTTCAAGGAATTCGGCGGTGGTGCTGACCTGCGTTACGCCGCCGAAAACATCACTTCCAAGGACGATGATGTGACCTTGATGGTCGGCGTCGACACGCAAGTGGTGCACGGTTTCGTCAACTGCAACGCCACCGGTGCGATCACCGGTATCGGCAACGCCCTGCCCCGCGAAGTGCTGCAATTGGTGGCGCTGAGCAAGAAGGCCGCACAAGGAGATGCCAAGGCCCGTCGTCAGGCGCGGGAGCTGGAATCGGCGCTGGCAGTGCTGTCGTCGTTCGATGAAGGCTGCGATCTGGTGCTGTATTACAAGCACCTGATGGTGCTCAACGGCGACAAGGAATACACCCTGCATTTCAACGAGACCGATGCGCTGAGCGACTCGCAGCGGCGTTATGCCGAGAAGCAGTACTCGCTGTTCCGTCACTGGTACGAGAACTGGTCGGCGGAACAGAATTTCGCCTGATCGACTCCCCCCTCACCTGCCGCGAAGCGTTGTGCTACGCGGCAGGTATTTCCCTTTTTATCAGGAAGACACCATGACTCTGACGGGCCACATGCTGATCGGACAGCAATCCATTGCGGGCAATCGCGAGGCTGTTCGCGGGATCAATCCGGCCACGAATGAAGCGCTGGAACCGGCGTATGCCGGAGGATCGACGGAGCATGTCGAACAGGCCTGCGCGCTGGCCTGGGCAGCGTTCGATGTTTATCGCGAGACAGCACTGAGTCTCCGCGCCGAATTTCTGGAAAGCATTGCTGGAGAAATCGAAGGGCTCGGCGATGAACTGATCGAGCGTGCCCACGCCGAAACCGGGCTACCGCGTACACGTTTGCTAGGCGAACGCGGGCGTACTTGCCAACAATTAAGAATGTTCGCCCGCACCGTGCGCGCCGGTGAGTGGCTGGATGTGCGCGTCGATAGCGCGCAGCCGCAACGCCAACCGCTGCCGCGTGCCGATCTGCGTCAACGGCAGATTGCACTGGGGCCGGTCGCGGTATTTGGTGCGAGCAATTTTCCGCTGGCGTTTTCCGTGGCCGGTGGTGACACCGCGTCAGCATTGGCCGCCGGTTGCCCGGTGATCGTCAAGGCGCACAGCGCGCATCCCGGCACCAGCGAACTGGTTGGTCACGCGGTGACGCGGGCAGTAAAAGCCTGTGGTTTGCCGGAAGGCGTGTTCTCGTTGCTGTACGGTTCCGGCCGCGAAGTGGGCATTGCGCTGGTCACTGATCCACGGATCAAAGCGGTGGGCTTCACCGGTTCGCGCAACGGCGGTCTGGCGTTGATTCAAGCGACGCAAGCCAGGCCCGAACCGATTCCGGTGTACGCGGAAATGAGTTCGATCAATCCGGTGCTGCTGTTTCCGGCGGCGCTGGACAATCGCACACAGGCGTTGGCTGAAGGGTTTGTGGCTTCGCTGACACTGGGCGCGGGTCAGTTCTGCACCAATCCGGGTTTGGTGATTGCCTTGAAAGGGCCGGTGCTGGACCGGTTCATTAGCGCCACCCGCGAGATCATTCAACGCAGCCCGGCGCAGACGATGCTGACACCGGGCATTTTCAGCACTTACGAATCGGCCGTGAATGCGTTGGCCGAGAATGCCAGTGCGAACATCGCGGGTGTTGGTCAGAGCGGCAACGGCCCGAACCAGTGTCAGGCGCACATATTCGTCACAGAAGCGGCCGACTTTCTCGCCGATCACAGGCTGCAAGCGGAAGCATTCGGCGCGGCGGCGCTGATCGTGCAATGCAGCAGTGAGGCTGAAATGCGTCAGGTGACCGAACATCTGGAAGGCCAGTTGACCGCGACATTGCATCTGGATGACCAAGACCTGGAACAGGCGCGTGCATTGCTGCCGACGCTCGAGGGCAGGGCCGGTCGCTTGCTGGTCAACGGCTGGCCAACCGGGGTCGAGGTGTGTGACGCGATGGTGCATGGCGGGCCGTTCCCGGCCACATCCGACTCGCGCACGACATCCGTCGGTACAGCGGCGATCCTGCGTTTCCTGCGCCCGGTGTGCTATCAGGACTTCCCCGACAGCTTGTTGCCGACCGCACTGAAACAAGGCAATCCGCTGCAATTGCGTCGTCTGCTCGATGGACAAAGGGAAGCTCTGCACCATGGCCAATAACGTCTCCCACGACATCGCCGTGGTCGGCGCCGGCATCATCGGCGTCGCCTGCGCACTGCGTCTGGCTCGCCAAGGATTGCGCGTGGTGGTGATCGATCAGCAGCCACCCGGCCACGGCGCCTCGTTCGGCAACGCCGGGCATCTGGCGACCGAGCAGGTGTTTCCGATTGCCGACGCGTCCATCCTCAAGCGCCTGCCGGCGATGCTGATGGACCCGATGGGACCGTTGCGACTGGACTGGAAATACCTGCCGCGCGCCTTGCCGTGGTTTACGCGCTTGTTGCTGAACCTGCGCCCGACGCCGTTTCAGAACACCGTGGCAGGTTTGCGCGCGCTCAATGAAAGCAGTCTAGAGGCCTGGCAGCGCTTGCTCGCCGACATCCAGCGGCCGGAATTGCTGAAGATCGATGGTTCGCTACTGGTGTTCGAACGACCCGAATCGCGTCAGGCAATCCAGGCATTACAGACTCGACTGCATCAGCAGCAGGTGCCGGTCGATTACTGGCAGGCCGGTGCCATACGCGACACGGCGCCGCAACTCAGCCAACAGATTCAGGGCGGCTTGTTCTTCCCGCGCACCGGGCATTTCATCGATCCCTACCGCGTGGTGTGTGAATTGGTCGAAGCGGCCAAGGCCAGTGGTGTGAGTTTTGTCCAGCAACAGGTTCAGGGCGGCTATGTAGAGGAGCACGGTGTTTCGCTGATCACCGGATCGGGTGGTTTGACGGCCAGCCGGGTGCTGATCGCCTGTGGTGCGCACTCAGCGAAACTCACCGCCGCCCTCACCGGCAAAAAAGTACCGCTGGACACCGAGCGCGGTTACCACCTGATGCTGCCGCAGGAACACGACCGACTGCCCTTCCCCGTTACCTCACTGGAGCGCAAATTCATCATGACGCCGATGTCCGAAGGCTTGCGCCTGGCCGGCACTGTCGAATTCGCCGGACTGGAAAAACCGCCGAGCATGGAGCGCGCGTGGCAGTTGCATCGGTTGAGTCAGGGCTTGTTTCGCGAGGATCTGAGCGCTGACGCAGCGACGCCGTGGATGGGTTTTCGACCATCGTTGCCCGATTCATTGCCGGTGATTGATCAGGTTTGTGAGGGCAAGGTGTTGCTTGCGTTTGGGCATCAGCATCTGGGGCTGACACAGGCAGCGGTGACGGCGGAGATGGTGGTGCGGATGACGGGCGCAGATGCAATCCCGGCAACGGCTTTGCCAAGTGGCGCGCCCTATCGATTGGCACGTTTCTGACGGCCACAGAACAGCAAGATCGACCGTGAGCGTGCTTAGCGGCGCTGCCACCGTTTTATCTGCACATCACGAGCGCCTGATAGGAATAGGCAAGTCTCCAAGACAAACCGGCATAGGTCACCGGTTGGGGGATGGCTACCATGACACCACACCCGAGTCATTGGAGACCGTCATGAAACCCAGCAAAACCCTGTTCATCACCGGCGTCAGCAGCGGTTTCGGCCATGCACTGGCCAAGGAAGCCATTGCCAACGGCCACCGCGTGATCGGTACTGTGCGCAATGAAAGCGACCTGAAAAACTTCCAGGCGCTGTCCCCGGACAACGCTTACGGCGTGCTGCTGGACGTTACTGATTTTGAGCGGATCGGCAGCGTCGTTGCGCAAGTGGAAGCCACTCACGGTCCTGTCGATGTGCTGGTCAACAATGCCGGTTACGGTCACGAAGGCATTTTTGAAGAATCGCCGCTGGAGGACATGCGCCGTCAGTTCGACGTCAATGTGTTCGGCGCTGTCGCCATGACCAAAGCCTTCCTGCCCTACTTCCGCCAGCGTCGCGCCGGCCACATCCTCAACATCACCTCCATGGGCGGCACCATCACGATGCCCGGCATCGCCTATTACTGCGGCAGCAAATTTGCGCTTGAAGGGATCTCCGATACCCTGAGCAAAGAGCTGCGTCCCTTCAATGTCTACGTCACGGCGGTGGCGCCTGGCTCGTTTCGCACCGACTGGGCCGGCCGTTCGATGCAACGCACCGCGCGCAGCATTGCCGACTACGACGCCAGTTTCGACCCGATCCGCCAAGCCCGGGAAGCAAAAAGCGGCAAACAGCTCGGCGACCCGCAAAAGGCTGCGCAAGCGATGCTGCAGATCATCGATTGTCCCGAGCCGCCCGCCCATTTGTTACTCGGCAGTGATGCGTTGGGGCTGGTGCGTGACCGACTGCAACGGGCGCTCGACGAGATTGATCAATGGCAAGCGCTGAGCTGCTCCACCGATCACTGAGAGAGAAAACAATGACGCCGGCCGATGGCAGCACCGCGCGCATGGTGCAACTGATGAAAGTCCTCGCGCCGGTCGAGGGCTACAACCTCAGCGCGCTCGATGACGTGCGCTTCCTGCGCTCGAACCGCCCACTGACCCGCACACCAGTGTTGTACGACCCCGGCATTGTCATCCTCTGTCAGGGTCGCAAGCGCGGTTATCTGGGTGAGGACACCTACGTCTATGACGCGCAGCATTATCTGGTGGTGTCCGTGCCCATCCCCTTCACCATGGAGACCGACGCCACGGCAGCCGAGCCGATGCTCGCGATTTACATGCAACTGGATTTTCAGTTGGCCAGCGAGTTGATGTTGCAAGTGGATGAGGTGCATGGCGTCAGCGATGCTGAGCCAAAAGGCATGTACGCCTCGCCGATGGACGACGCGCTGCGCACCACGACCTTGCGTTTTCTCGAGGCGATGAGCGTCGCCGGTGAAGCGCAAATTCTCGGGCCGGCGCTGGTGCGTGAGATCTATTACCGCATTCTCACCGGCGAGCAAGGTGGATCAATGCGTGCCGCGCTGCACCGTCGCGGGCATTTCGGCAAGGTCAGCCGGGCGATCCGCAAGATTCACAGCTGTTATCAGCAGCGCCTCGACGTCGAGCAATTGGCCCACGAAGCGAGCATGAGCGTACCGAGTTTTCACCTGCACTTTCGCAACGTGACCGATACCTCGCCGATGCAATACCTGAAGTCGACACGCCTGCATCAGGCGCGGCTGCTGATGCTGCGCCAGGCGATGAGCGCATCGGCGGCAGCGTTCGACGTCGGTTATGAAAGCGCCTCGCAATTCAGTCGCGAGTTCAAGCGATTTTTCGGCCGCACGCCGCAGGCGGAGATTGAATGGATGAAGGCGACGTACTCATTGCCGCCGCCGACAACGCCTTCCGAATTCGTATCGTCGCACTAGACCGGTCATTTCGCGGGATGAAGGGCCGCGCCGTGGTGCATCGCCAGATGTCCGGTCTTGTCACTTTTGACTTCGTACTGCGGTTCGTCCTTGGAAGCAGGCCGATGGCGGCCCATGAACTCGACATCCCGGGTGTGCACCTTGAGCACCTTGCCGCGAATCTCCCCGGCCTCGCTGTTCCAGTGAACCGCGTCGCCAACCTTGAATGACGTGCTCATGGCCTGCCCCCCACACTTATTCAATCCGGTCATCGCGACTCAGGATGCTCGCTCGACACCGAGTTGTTGGCCGCCACATCCGTCATGTCTTCATCGACCGGCGACTCTTCATCGGCGGGCAATGGAACCTCAGGCGGGTTGCGTTTCGGATCATGCCCCGTCTCATTGTCCGTCGTCCGTGTCACGTCTTGCTGTGACCGGTTGCCCGGTGCATTTTCATCGATGTCCATGCTTGCTTCTCCGTTCTTGTACGCGGGATATCCGCGCTTAAACGTGAGAGGCAACGGCACAGCGCAAGTGCCGAGCACTGGACGAACGGTGCTCCAACGAAAAAAACCTGCCGTTCAGGGCAGGCTTTCGCTTGGCGATTAAAATAATCGTGCCGGGCCAGCCGGACGCTAATCGTAGAACGCCTCAACCAAAACCCGACTGCCGACAAAGAAACTGTCCGCCACCAACCGTAACGGCTGCACATCCAGGTCACTGGCCTTGTCGCCGATCAACTGTTGGAAATGTCTGTACACCGCCGCGTACTCGCCCTCCTCCGACACGGCCTGACGCACGCCATCGATGCTCAACAGAGCCCCGCCGTTTTCCAGACGCAGAACACCCTCGGCACAACGAACTTCGATACTCCACAGCTCATCATGCCCATGGTCGAAATCGAACTCCGCCCGCACATCAAGCTGACGCGCATCCGCCATTTTGATCGACGCAGCAATTGGCGACTGGCAGTTGCTCGGTACGCGCAGCTCAGCGGATTCGACAAACAGCGGCAGCTTCAGCAGATGGGTGACGATCGACAAGGCATTGATCCCCGGATCGAACACACCGAGGCCGCCGGGTTGCCAGATCCAGGCCTGGCCGGGGTGCCATTTGCGCACGTCTTCTTTCCAGTCGATCTGCACGCTTTGCAAAGTGCGCGAGGCGAGCCAGTCGCGAGCCGCTTCGATACCGGGCGCGTAGCGTGAATGCCAGGCAAACAACGCGCTGACGCCCTGCCCGGCAGCCTGATCGACCAGCGCCAGCGCTTCGCCCAACGTGGCGCACGGTGGTTTTTCCACCAGCACATGTTTGCCGGCAGCCAGCGCCTCTTGCACCAATGCAAAGCGACCTTGTGGCGGCGTGCAGAAGGCAATCGCGTCAACCTGCGGACCGTTTTCCAGCAGCTCGCTCAACGAACGGAAATTTTCGACACCGGGGCAAGGCTTGCCTTGGGTAGCGACGGAGACCAACTGGAAAGCGGGATTGGCGAGGATCGCCGGGACGTGTTGATCCTGGGCAATCTTGCCGTAGCCCACCAGACCGAGACGGATTGGTTGCATCAATGACTCCTGTTTTGATTTTGTTGTCGTCAGTGAACCGGGAGATTACCTGTAAACGCCACGAGCGTCTGTCCGCGCAATGTCACAACAACGCACAGGATCAGGCAAGGATTGCACAGGAATGCACTAGTGCCCGAAGCGCCGGAAAAGAAACAATGCCTTACGACAAACCGATCGAGGATGTTCCCATGCTTGTACAAGCCTACGGCGCCCACGCGGGCGACAAACCCCTTGAACCGATGCAGATAAACCGCCGCGCGCCGGCCGCCCATGATGTGCAGATCGATATCGCCTTTTGTGGCATCTGCCATTCGGATCTGCACCAGGTGCGCGCGGAATGGGCCGGTACACAATTCCCATGCGTACCGGGGCATGAAATCGTCGGTCGCGTTTCCGCCGTCGGCGCACATGTGTCGGACTATAAGGTCGGTGATCTGGTCGGCGTCGGTTGCATCGTCGACAGCTGCAAACATTGCGATGACTGCGAAAGCGGTCTGGAAAACTATTGCGACGGCATGATCGGCACCTACAACTTCCCGACCGCGGATGCGCCGGGCTGGACGCTGGGCGGCTACTCGCAAAACATCGTTGTGCATGAACGCTACGTGTTGCGCATCCGTCATCCTGAAGCGCAACTGGCCGCCGTCGCACCGCTGCTGTGCGCGGGCATCACCACCTACTCGCCGCTGCGTCACTGGAATGCGGGACCGGGCAAGAAAGTCGGCGTGGTTGGCATCGGTGGCCTCGGCCACATGGGCATCAAAGTGGCTCACGCTCTGGGCGCCCACGTTGTCGCATTCACTACCTCTGAATCCAAACGCGAAGCGGCCAAAGCGCTTGGCGCCGATGAGGTTGTGGTGTCGCGCAATGCCGAAGAAATGGCCGCACACGCCAAGAGCTTCGACCTGATCCTCAACACCGTCGCCGCGCCGCACGATCTCGATGCATTCCTGGTGCTGCTCAAGCGCGATGGTGCGTTGACGCTGGTCGGCGCGCCTGCGACGTCGCATCCTTCGCCGAACGTGTTCAACCTGATCATGAAGCGCCGCACGATTGCCGGCTCGATGATCGGCGGCATTGCCGAAACTCAGGAAATGCTCGATTTCTGTGCCGAGCACGGCATCGTTTCCGACATCGAACTGATCCGCGCCGACCAGATCAACGACGCCTACGAGCGCATGCTCCAGGGCGATGTGAAATATCGTTTCGTGATCGACAACGCAACGTTGGCCGGCTAAGCCTCAGCGCCCATTGGCCGTTCAGCGCGGCCAATGGGCCATTGAATTCCGTCGCCGGGATTTGACAGGTCCGGCGTTGCTCGCCAGAGTCGCACCCCTTTGCCTGCCATCAAGGGGTTGCCGTTGAACGAACAGACATTGTCCATGCGCCTTGAGCGGGTGGCTGCCCACGTACCTGCCGGTGCGCGATTGGCGGATATCGGCTCGGATCACGGCTATCTGCCGGTGGCGCTAATGCGCCGTGGTCTGATCAGCGCGGCCGTGGCTGGCGAAGTCGCGTCGACGCCGTTCCACGCGGCTGAACGCACCGTGCGCGAGAATGATCTGCAGCAGCAAATCAGTGTGCGCCGGGCCGATGGTCTGGCAGCAATCAAACCTGACGACGGCATCACCGCCATCAGCGTCTGCGGCATGGGCGGTGAAACCATCCGCGACATCCTCGACAGCGGCAAGGCCCACCTCAACGGCCAGGAACGTCTGATCCTGCAACCCAACGGCGGCGAACAACCCTTGCGCCAGTGGCTGATGGAAAACGGCTACCGCATCCTCAGCGAAGAGCTGCTGCGGGAAAACCGCTTCGACTACGAAATCATCGTCGCCGAACGCGCTGAACCGGTGATCTATACCGACAAGGAACTGTACTTCGGCCCCTTGCAGATGCAGGCCCGCAGCCCCGAGTTTCTGCGCAAATGGCAGCACAAACTTCACCATAAGCAGAAGACGCTGAGCCAACTCGCCCATGCGCAGCAGGGTTTACCGGATGGAAAGGTGCAAGACCTGACGCAACAGACACGCTGGATTACCGAGCTGCTGGCCTGAGCGCCAGCGTTTCGCACTGAGAAAACGCGTGCACAGGATGACTGCTCGCGCGCCCTCATTTGATACACCACATCATAAATGATGTACCCCAAGCCCCATTTATCAATTCTCTCCTGCCTCTTAAAGTCCTCTCCAACAGCCGCCCATCACTCCGACGGGCCAGCGACTGGAGATACCCCAAATGCCTTTCATCAGCGTACGTATCACCCGTGACGGCGTGACCCGGGAACAGAAAGCCCAGGTCATCAAGGAAATCACCGAAACGATGCAGCGGGTGCTGCACAAGGACCCGAAACTCACCCACATCGTGATCGAGGAAGTCGACACCGATAACTGGGGTTACGCCGGCATCACCACCACCGAATATCGCCAACAGTTGGCGGACTCGCAGTCATGAGCCGGGCCGTGAAAATCGATTTCGTCTCGGATGTCGTTTGCCCCTGGTGCGCATTGGGCGCCACCGCTCTGGAGCAAGCGATCCGGAATCTGGCGGGCGAAGTCGACGTGGAACTGACCTACAAACCGTTCGAACTGAACCCCGACATGCCCGCCGAAGGTGAACACGCCATCGAGCACATGATGCGCAAATACGGGCGCAGCGCTGAGCAAGTGGCAGATCGCAACGCGATGATCATCGAACGCGGCGAGCAGATCGGTTTTCACTTCGACCTGGAAAAACGCAGCCATTTCCACAACACCTTCGATGCCCATCGACTGCTGTTCTGGGCCGCCACACAAGGACGTCAGCGTGAGTTGAAGCAAGCCTTGCTCAAGGCCTACTTCACTGACGGCAAGAACCCGAATGACCACGCCACGCTGGTGATGCTGGCAGGCGCAGTCGGGCTCGACAGTCAGCGTGCGCAAGAGGTTCTGGCCAATGCAGAGTTCAGCCAGGCCGTGCGCGAACTTGAACGGTTTTACCAGCAGCGCGGCATCGACTCGGTTCCGGCCATGGTCCTTGATGACAAACAGGTCATCCCCGGTTCCCAGTCCGTCGCTTATTACGAGCAAGCGTTACGTCAAGCCGCGCAGATTGCGGCTCACGCCTGACACCCGAACTTCGTTTTTTCAAACCATTCAGATTGCATGAGGAAACATCATGAGCACGTCCAAAAAAGTTGTAGTGATCACCGGCGCCTCGCAAGGCATTGGCGCAGGCCTGGTCAAGGGTTTCCGTGAACGCGGCTATCAGGTTGTCGCGACCTCCCGTTCGATCAAACCGTCCACTGACGCGGATGTTCTCGCCGTCGCCGGTGACATCGCCGACCCGCTGACCGCCGAACGTGTGATTCGCGAAGCCGTTGCTCGTTTCGGGCGCATCGACACGCTGGTCAATAACGCCGGGATATTCGTCGCCAAGCCTTTCACCGAGTACAGCAAGGAAGACTACGCACAAGTGGTGGCGACCAACATGAGCGGCTTCTTCCACATCTCGCAATTGGCCATTGCCGAAATGGAGAAAAACGCCAGCGGCCACATCGTCAGCGTCACCACCAGTTTGGTCGATCATGCGATTGACGGCGTACCGTCGGTGCTCGCGTCGCTGACCAAAGGTGGCATCAACGCGGCGACCAAATCCCTGGCCATCGAGTACGCCAAGCGCGGCATTCGGGTCAACGCGGTGTCGCCCGGCATCATCAAGACACCGATGCACGGCGAAGAGACTCACGCCGCCCTCGGTAGCCTGCACCCGGTTGGGCATATGGGTGAGATCGACGACATCGTGCAAGCGATCCTTTACCTGGACAGTGCGAAGTTCGTGACCGGCGAAATCCTCCATGTCGACGGTGGTCAAAGCGCTGGCCATTGACACCTCCCCACGGCACTGCCGGTGTGTACCGGCGGTGCCGCTTCATGAGATAAACCTGAGAATGAACCGTCAGTTGATCCTCAGGCTTATTCCATGAAGCGCCACTTTGAAGACTTGCAGTTAGGCAGCATCGAACTCTTTTGCCTCGCCGCTGAAGCCGGCAGCTTCACCGCCGCCGCGCAGCTTGCGGGTGTGACGCCGGCCGCGGTGAGCCGGTCGATTCTTCGCCTCGAAAAAAGATTGGGTTCACGCTTGTTTGCCCGAACTACCCGCAGCATTCGCTTGACCGAAGCGGGCAGAAACTTTTTCGTCCAGTGCAGCCAGGCGCTGACGCAACTGGTCGAAGCGCAACAAGAAGTCATGGGCGCACAGTCGTCACCGTCCGGTCAGTTGCGCATCAGCCTGCCCACCACTTACGGGCACCACCGCATTCTGCCGCTGCTGCCAAAATTCCGCGCGCTCTACCCTGACGTCACCGTCGACATCCACTTGGGCAACCGCAATATCGACTTCGTCGGCGAAGGCTACGACCTGGCGATCCGCGTCCGCGCCCAACCGGACTCGACCATGGTCGCGCGGCTGCTGGAGGATGCCAAACTGGTGGTGGTCGCCTCCCCCGACTATCTGAAAAAGGCTGGCACACCGCAGACGCTTGAGGATCTGGTGCAACACGAATGTATTCAGTTCGAACTGCCGAGCAGCGGGCGGCGGATTTCCTGGCTGTTCCAGGAAAACGGCCACGATCGCGAAGTGATTTCCGACGGCGGTTACTCCTGCTCCGATGACGTGCTCGGCGGTGTCACGCTGGCCAGACATGGTGCCGGGGTCTTCCAGACGTACAAGTTCATTGTCGAAAAGGAGCTGGCGGACGGCAGCTTGGTCGAGGTACTTAAGCCGTACGCCGGGCGCTCGCGACCTTACACCTTGCTGTATCCGCATGGACGGTATGTGCCGCAACGGGTCAGGGCGTTTGTCGACTTTCTGTTGCAGTTTCGTGATGAGTGGGCGGTTGACGCTGATTGAATCGGCGCAACACAAAAGCCTGCTTTTCATGGCAGGCTTTTGTGTGGTCGCGCAGGCTTACTTCTGCTGTGCGGTCAGCGCCGTGTAGCTGTTCATCAGGTTGCGGTAGTTCGGGATCCGCTGCGACAGCAGGTTACCCAGACCTTCAATGTCGTTGCGCCAGTCGCGGTGCAGCTCACACGCCACCGAGAACCAGTTCATCATCTGCGCACCAGCCTGAGTCATGCGGCTCCACGCGGCTTGTTGCACGGTGGTGTTGAAGGTGCCGGAGGCGTCAGTCACCACAAACACATCAAATCCTTCCGCCAGCGCCGACAAGGTCGGGAACGCTACGCAGACATCCGTGACCACACCGGCAATGATGATTTGCTTGCGACCGGTAGCTTTGATCGCCTTCACAAAATCTTCGTTGTCCCACGCGTTGATCTGACCAGGACGAGCGATGTACGGCGCATCCGGGAACATCTCTTTCAGTTCCGGTACCAACGGGCCGTTCGGGCCTTGTTCGAAGCTGGTGGTGAGGATGGTCGGCAGTTCGAAGAACTTGGCCAGATCCGCCAGGGCCAGTACGTTGTTCTTGAACTCGTTTGGCGAGAAGTCCTGCACCAGGGAAATAAGGCCGGTCTGGTGGTCGACCAGCAGCACGATGGCGTCGTCTTTGTTCAGGCGGTTATAGGTTGGAGTGGTCATGGTCTGCTTCCCTTTTGAGTTTTAGAAGTTGTTGTTGCGTTCAAGTTGGGTACAGATTACTGACGCACAGGGACGGGATAAATCGGCTGAAAAGCGTTTCACCGTCAACTCAAAAAGGACAATTTTCCGGCTGCCGGTGAGTCTGAAAAACTGGCACCACTGACAAACCTGCGCGGAGCAGTCACGGGGTCATTTATCAGCTGCAGGTCCCCGCGCCGTGCTGTCGCGCTTCGTCAATGTGAACGGCAACACCACATGCCGTTGCGGCAACGGCTGTTTCTCGATCAGCGCAATCAGCATTTCCACGGCCTTCTCGCCGAACATTTCGGCGGGCTGGGCAATGGTCGTCAGCGGTGGATCGCAGTACGCGGCCATTGGAATATCGTCGAATCCGGCGAGAGAAATATCCTCCGGCACACGCAGCCCCTGCTCTTTAATGCTCTTGAGCGCGCCGATGGCCATTTCGTCATTTTCACAAAACAGCGCGCTCGGTCGGTTGTCGAGCGCGAGCAGTTTCCCGGCACCCGAATAGCCAGCGTCCAGGGTGAAATCGCCGTGACAGATGAGCGTGTTGTCCAGCGCAAGACCGGCGTCGCGCAGGGCCGCCTCATACCCCGCCAGACGATCACGCGTGAGCGGGCTGCCTTTGGGTCCTTTGATCAGTCCGATGCGCTGATGCCCCATCGCGATCAGGTACTCGGTCATGGCTTTGGCCGCCGCAACGTTATCCAGACTGATCGTTGGATGCCGTCCGTGCCGGATGACTTCGCAGGCATTGACGATCGGGGTCAGCACTGGCTCGGCGGCGGATTCATCGAATGGATCAAAGGCACGCAACTGAATCACGCCATCGGCTTGATGGGCGTACACCAGATCAGCGAACTGGCGCTCAAGTGATGCCTGGCCCTGGGTGTCGCACAACAGCAACCGGTATCCGGCGGCCTGCGCGGCTTTCTGTGCGCCGCTGATCACCTTGGCGAAAAAAGTGTTGGCAATAGTCGGGACCAGAATCACCAGGTTGCCCGTTCTGCGCGAGCGAAACTGCACCGCCATCAAATTCGGTCGATAGCCGGTTTGCTGGACGGCGGCCATGACCCGCTCGCGGGTATCGGGCAGCACACGCTCGGGGGACTTCAATGTTCTCGACACCGTTGCTACCGAGACACCCGCCAGCCGTGCCACTTCGCGGATATTGGACAAGACTGCCTCGCTCTTTCAATCAAATCGGCCGTCGAGCTTACCGCACAGCGTCACACGCCGAAACGTTGGCATTCGTCAGACACGGTTTGACACTCGCTGATTTCAGGCCTAGATTTCGCCGACGATGTAACCGGTTACATCATCAATGTTCCGCATGAATCCACTGAGACAATTGCCATGATTGCAGCAGGTAGAAAAATAAGAATGGGCTTCGTCGGCGGTGGTGAAGGCGCCTTCATCGCCCAGGCACACCGGCAAGCCGCCGGCCTCGATGGACGCTTCGAACTGGTCTGCGGTGCGTTCAGCCGCGACGCCCACAACAATCAACGCAGTGGTGCGGCGCTTGGGCTGCCTGCGCAACGCTGCTATGACGCCTGGCAAGACATGCTGGCCGCCGAGCACGCACTGCCGGCCGATCAGCGCATGGAACTGCTGGTGATCGTCACGCCTAATCACCTGCACGCCCCTATCGCCAGTGCAGCACTGAGTGCGGGTTTCCATGTGTTCAGTGAAAAGCCCGCTGCGCTCAATCTGGCGCAAGTGCAGGACTTGGCCCGCGTGGTCAACAACAGCCAGCGGATCTACGCCTTGGCACATACCTACCTGGGGTATGCGATGGTCTGGCAGGCACGCGAGATGGTCGCCAACGGTGAAATCGGGCGTCTGCGCAAAGTCCTCGTCGAATACCCGCAAGGCTGGCTCAGCAGCGATGTGGCTGGCCAAGGCAACAAACAGGCGGGCTGGCGCGACAATCCTGAACAATCCGGCATCGGTGGCTGCATCGGTGACATCGGCACGCACGCGTTTTCCCTCGCGGAGTTTGTCGCCGGTCAACCCATCCAGTTCATCAGCGCGATGCTCGGGTCGCATTTGAGCAGTCGCCAACTGGATGACGACGCCTCGATGCTGTTCAAAATGGCCGACGGCGCCAGCGGCGTATTGATCGCCAGCCAAGTGTGCGCCGGCGAAGAGAACCCGCTGAAGATTCGTCTGTATGGCGACAAGGGCGGGCTGGAATGGCGTCAGGAAGAGCCCGCCAGTCTGATCCATCGCCCCTTGAATGAGCCGATGCGCGTGCTGCGCTCGGGCCTTGGTCAACCTTGGCTGTGCGCAAACGCCACGCGGCGCATGCGCTTGCCCGCCGGGCACCCGGAAGGCTACCTCGAGGCCATGGCCAATCTCTACGGTGACCTCGCGCAGGCCATTTTCCAGGGTGCGAGCGGCCCTGACGCACCGGGCGTTCCCGGCATAGCCACCGGGCTGCGCGGCATGGCCTTCATCGAGACCGCCATCGCCAATCATTGTGGCGAAGCCAAATGGACTGCAATACCTGACCTTGCCAATGGAGCAACCGCCAATGAACTTTAATCAACAACGCCCGAGCGGGATGCGCGGCCCCGGCATCTTTCTCGCCCAATTCATCGCCGACGAAGCGCCTTTCGATACCTTGGCCAACATCGCGCAATGGGCAGCTTCTCAAGGCTACAAAGCCATCCAGTTGCCAACCCTCGGCACGCGCTTCATCGACCTCGAACGCGCCGCCGACAGTCAGGATTATTGCGACGAACTCATCGCCGTATGCGCCAAGGCCGGCGTGGTGATCAGCGAGCTGTCGACGCACCTGCAAGGCCAACTGGTCGCGGTGCATCCGGCGTTCGACGCACTCTTCGATGACTTCGCCCCGGCAGCGCTGCGTGGCAATCCGCAAGCACGCACCGAATGGGCGATCAACCAGTTGAAACTGGCGGCGCGCGCCAGTCAGCGCTTGGGGTTGACCGCCCACGCGACCTTTTCCGGCGCCCTGCTCTGGCCCTACGTCTACCCATGGCCGCAACGCCCTGCCGGCCTGGTGGAACAGGGCTTTGCCGAATTGGCGAAACGCTGGTTGCCGATCCTCGAATGCTTCGATGAGGCCGGTGTCGACCTCTGCTACGAGATCCACCCCGGCGAAGACCTGCACGATGGCGCCTCTTTCGAACAATTCCTTGAAGCGGTGAATCATCATCCGCGCGCGGCAATTCTGTATGACCCGAGCCATCTGTTGCTGCAGCAAATGGACTACCTGGGCTTCATCGATCGCTACCACGCGCGCATCCGCATGTTCCACGTCAAGGATGCGGAGTTTCACGCCAACGCGCGATCCGGCGTCTACGGCGGCTATCAGGGCTGGGTTGATCGCCCGGGGCGGTTTCGTTCATTGGGCGATGGCCAGATCGACTTCAAAGCGATCTTCAGCAAACTGACTCAATACGACTTCAACGGTTGGGCCGTGCTGGAGTGGGAATGCTGTCTGAAAGACGCCGCGCAAGGCGCTGCCGAAGGGGCGGCCTTCATCGAGCGACACATGATCACCCGAACCCGCAAGGCATTCGACGATTTCGCCAGTGTGAGTGCTGACGAGCAATCCAACCGGCGTCTGCTGGGCCTTGGCGAACCCTGATTACCACGCTGTTACCGACATAAAAATAATACGGTGATTGAAATGAACGTAATGAATGCGCGACTCAGCGTCATGATGTTTCTGCAGTTTTTTATCTGGGGCGGCTGGTTCGTCACCCTCGGCACCTTTCTCACCACGACACTGGCAGCCAGCGGCGGCCAGGTGGGAATGGCGTTCTCCACGCAGTCGTGGGGCGCGATCATTGCGCCGTTTGTCGTTGGTCTGATTGCTGATCGCTTTTTCAATGCCGAACGCATCTTGGCAGTGCTGCACCTGCTGGGCGCGGTGCTGCTCTTTCAGCTTTATCGGGCAACTGATTTCAGCGCGTTTTATCCCTATGTGCTGGCCTACATGCTGGTCTACATGCCAACGCTGGCCCTGGTCAACGCGGTAGCCTTCAGACAGATCAAAGACCCGGCCCGGGAGTTTTCCCGCATCCGCGTGTGGGGCACCGTTGGCTGGATCGTCGCCGGCATCGTGATCAGTTTCGGCTTTGCCTGGGACGCTCAACAGACGATTGCTGCAGGCGGTTTGCGCAACACGTTCCTGATGTCCGCCGTGGCCTCGCTGGTGTTGGGCCTCTACAGTTTCAGCCTGCCGAAAACCGCACCGTTGAAATCCACCACCGATACACCTGGTATCAAACAGATGGCGGGGATGGACGCATTGGGCCTGCTCAAGGATCGCAGTTATCTGGTGTTCTTTCTCGCGTCCATCCTGATCTGCATTCCTCTGGCGTTCTATTACCAGAATGCCAATCCGTTTCTGGCCGAAATCGGTGTCACCAACCCCACCGCGAAGATGGCTCTGGGTCAGGTCTCCGAAGTGCTGTTCATGCTTCTGCTACCCCTGTTCATCCAGCGTTTCGGCATCAAGATTGCCTTACTGGTCGGGATGCTGGCCTGGGCCTTGCGCTATGTGTTGTTCGCCTACGGCAACAATGGTGACCAAGCGTTCATGCTGCTGATCGGTATTGCACTGCACGGCGTGTGTTATGACTTTTTCTTCGTCTGTGGGCAGATCTACACCGATGCCAAAGCGCCCGAGCGCTTCCGCAGCTCGGCTCAGGGCCTGATCACCTTGGCCACTTACGGTGTGGGCATGCTGATCGGATTCTGGGTGGCGGGTCAGATCACTGACCACTTCACCGCGCAAAACGGCCACGACTGGAGAAGTATATGGCTGTTCCCGGCAGGATTTTCGGTGGTGGTTCTGCTGTGTTTCGCACTGGCGTTCAAAAGCCGTGGCGGCGAAAAGGAAGGGATGCCGTCGACCGTCTAGAAACGCCGTTCTGATAGGCGCAGCGGCAGAAAACAGAAAAAGCCTGCTTTTCAGGGCAGGCTTTTCGTTTACATCGCGCAGGCTTACTTCTGCTGTGCGGTCAGCGCCGAGTAGCTGTTCATCAGGTTGCGGTAGTTCGGGATCCGCTGCGACAGCAGATTACCCAGACCTTCAATGTCGTTGCGCCAGTCGCGGTGCAGCTCACACGCCACCGAGAACCAGTTCATCATTTGCGCGCCGGCCTGAGTCATGCGACTCCACGCGGCTTGTTGCACGGTGGTGTTGAAGGTGCCGGACGCATCAGTCACCACAAACACCTCAAATCCTTCCGCCAGCGCCGACAAGGTCGGGAACGCTACGCAGACATCCGTGACCACACCGGCAATGATGATCTGCTTGCGCCCGGTGGCCTTGATTGCCTTCACAAAATCTTCGTTGTCCCACGCGTTGATCTGACCAGGACGAGCGATGTACGGCGCATCCGGGAACATCTCTTTCAGTTCCGGTACCAACGGGCCGTTCGGGCCTTGTTCGAAGCTGGTGGTGAGGATGGTCGGCAGTTCGAAGAACTTGGCCAGATCGGCCAGGGCCAGCACGTTGTTCTTGAACTCGTTTGGCGAGAAGTCCTGCACCAGGGAAATAAGGCCGGTCTGGTGGTCGACCAGCAGCACGATGGCGTCGTCTTTGTTCAGGCGGTTATAGGTTGGAGTGGTCATGGTCTGCTTCCCTTTTGAGTTTTAGAAGTTGTTGTTGCGTTCAAGTTGGGTACAGATTACTGACGCACAGGGACGGGATAAATCGGCTGAAAAGCGTTTCACCGTCAACTCAAAAAGGACAATACCGATCAACCAGGCACTTCTGCACTGTCGGCAGATATCAGCAATGACGCGGTCATTTCAGCGTGGCATACCGCAAGGATTTCATCGGCCAGCGCTGAATCATCCGGGCAGGCACGCGACAGAATAATCGCGCCCACCGCCCGCGCCAGCATGTCGATCATTTTCACTCGCCCCTCACCAGATGCCGCGTCGGGCCCTGTCGGGTACTTGTCGCCGAGCGTCTGCAGCGTGCGTTCGATCCCCTCGGCAAACGCCGTTTTCACATCGTCAGACTGACGCGCTGCGTCGCCGCACAAAGCGGCCATGGTGCAACCGCTGCCCCGCCCGTCCCGATGTTCTTTCGAGACATAAGCGTCGATGAAACCTTGAACATCGACCATTTCGGCACCGACCAACGAGCGCGCAAGGCTGTTGGCCGAGGCTTCGGACATCAGGTCGGCCTTCGAGCCGAAGTGTTTGTAGAAACCGCCATGGGTAAATCCGGCCGCCGCCATCAGGTCCGCAACGCCGACACCGTCAAAACCTCGCTCACGGAACAACACCGAAGCGGTCTCGACGATGTGCTCGCGGTTTGCCTGCGCCTGGGCTTTGGTCACTCTCACGTGCAATACCTCCGCTGAAAAATCATGCGCAGATGATACATAGATGTCGGCCATAATCAAAACCGTTGACAGTTTAGATTTCGATCATCATCCTAATTACAGAAGTTATCGCTGCTCATCCACAGGCACGGATCAAACCCCATGACCGATCAAAATCTGTTCACGCCGTACACGCTTGGCTCCCTGACGCTGGCGAATCGCATCGTTCTCGCGCCGCTGACCCGCAATCGAGCGGGCGAAGGCTTTGTGCCCAGTGAGTTCGCAGCCACCTATTACAGCCAGCGCGCCTCCGCTGGCCTGCTGATTTCTGAAGCGACGCAGATCTCCCGACAGGGCCAGGGCTATCAGGACACCCCGGGGATTTACACGCAGGCGCAGATCGATGGCTGGCGCAAGGTGACCGCTGCGGTGCACGAACAAGGCGCGAAGATCTTTCTGCAACTGTGGCATGTCGGTCGTGTTTCACATGTTGATCTTCAAGAAAACGGCGCCGCACCTGTAGCGCCCTCGGCGATACGCCCGGCGACCAAAGTGTTCGTCAACAACCGTTTTGAAGACGTTTCCGCGCCACGAGCACTGGAGATCAGCGAACTCCCGGGGATCGTCAACGATTTCCGCCAGGCAGCGGTCAACGCGATCGCCGCTGGGTTCGATGGTGTGGAAATCCACGGTGCCAACGGCTATTTGCTCGATCAATTCATCAAGGATGGCGCCAACGTGCGCACCGATGCCTACGGCGGCTCGATTGAAAATCGTGCGCGCTTGTTGCTGGAAGTGACGGCAGCAGTCGTCGCCGAGATTGGCGCAGATCGCACCGGCATTCGCCTCTCGCCGGTGTCGCCGGCCAACGGGGTGTCGAGCAGCGACCCGCAAGGGCAGTTCGATTACATCGTCGAGCAACTCGATGCGCTGGGCATCGTTTATCTGCATGTGGTCGAAGGCGCAACCGGCGGGCCGCGCGATGTCGCGCCGTTCGATTTCGGCGCTCTGCGCCAGCGATTCAAAAACACCTACATCGCCAACAACGGCTACGACCTCGAGCTGGCGAACGCGCGGATTGCCGAGGACCACGCCGATCTGATCGCCTTCGGTCGCCCGTTCATTGGCAATCCCGATCTGGTCGAGCGCCTGGCGGCCGGTGCGCCGCTGGCCGGTTTCAACCCCGCCACCCTGTATGGCGGCGGTGCGGAAGGCTACATCGACTATCCGACCTTGGCTGAATGGAGCGCTAGTGCTCAGTAAGCCGAGCACCAGCGTATTTACTGCCTCTCCTTAATCGTTTTTGTGAAAAGAGATGACCCTATGAACGCCCACCCTACTGTTCTTATCACTGGCGCCTCGACCGGCATCGGCGCGGTTTACGCCGAACGTTTCGCCCAACGCGGGCATGATCTGGTGCTGGTCGCCCGCGATCTTCAGCGCCTGGAAACGCTCGCCGCGAAGTTGCGCAGCGAATACAGCGTCGCCATTGATGTGCTGCAGGCCGACCTGACCCAACTCAGCGATCTGCACACCGTCGAAACGCGCCTGCGCGACGATGCGCGCATTGGCATCCTCGTCAATAACGCGGGCGCCGCGCAGTCCGGCAACTTCATCGAGCAGAGCACCGACAAAGTGGCCAATCTGGTCGCCCTCAACACCACGGCACTGGTGCGGCTCGCCAGCGCCATCGCTCCCCGTCTGGCAAAGGCCGGTGACGGCGCCATCATCAACATCGGCTCGGTGGTCGGTCTGGCCCCGGAGTTCGGCATGTCGGTCTACGGCGCGACCAAAGCGTTTGTCCTGTTCCTGTCTCAGGGCCTGAGTCTGGAACTGTCGCCGTTGGGCGTCTACGTACAAGCCGTGCTGCCGGCCGCGACGCGTACCGAGATCTGGGATCGCGCAGGCATCGATATCAACACCTTGAGCGAGATCATGGAAGTCACCGATCTGGTCGATGCAGCGTTGGTCGGTTTCGATCGTCGCGAACCGGTGACCATTCCACCGCTGCATGAAGGTGAGCGCTGGGATGCCTTGCAGACCGCGCGGCAGGGCCTGCTGGCACAGATCCGCCAGTCGGCAGTCGCCCAGCGCTATCTGGCGTGATTACAGTGGAACAAATGCCTTTCGTCAACGCCGCCAACCAATCGATTTTGGTTGGCGGCACGGCCTTCGCCTATCGCGACCTCGGCCCGAAATCGGCGGTGCCGCTGATCCTGCTCAATCATTGGGGCGCGGCACTTGACGACTTCGACCCGCGAATCGTCGATGGTCTGGCGCGAACCCGGCGCGTGCTCGCCATTGACTATCGCGGTGTCGGTGGCTCAGGCGGCACCGCGCCCCTGACCGTCGCGCAGATGGCCGACGACGTCATCAGCCTGATCGCTGCGCTGGAATTCACCAGCGTCGATCTGCTGGGTTTTTCCCTCGGCGGATTCGTTGCTCAGGACATCGCGCTCAAAGCGCCCGCGTTGGTGCGGCGCCTGATTCTGACCGGCACCGGACCGGCTGGCGGAGTCGGTATCGCCAAGGTCGGTGCGGTTTCCTGGCCACTGATGTTCAAGGGTTTGCTGACCCTGCGCGATCCCAAGTTCCACCTGTTTTTCACCACAACCGCCAACGGACGCCGGGCCGCGACAGACTTTTTGCAACGCCTGAAAGAACGCCGCAAAGACCGCGACAAGCGCCCGACACCCAGCGCTTTTCTACGGCAGTTGAGAGCCATCAAGGCATGGGAAAAACAGACGCCGCAGAACCTTGGCGGCCTGCAAATCCCGACGCTGGTGGTCAACGGTGACAGCGACATCATGGTGCCCACGGTCAACTCGATTGACCTGGCGAAGCGGATTCCCTACGCGCAACTGATCATTTATGAAGACGCCGGACACGGCGCGATTTTCCAGAACTACGCTGACTTTGTCAGCAAGGCGCAGGCGTTTCTCGACCATTGAGGTAATCCGCTCAGGCAACGCAGCCCTTCCCCAAACAGTGAGAGCCGTATCCACCATGAAAGCTTATTTTATCGATCGTTACGGCAAGCAGAACGGGCGTATTGGCGATGTCTGCGAGCCTGTATCCGGCGCCCATGACGTGCTGATTGAAGTCCATGCAGCCAGCGTCAACGTACTCGATTCAAAGATTCGCAGCGGCGAGTTCAAACTGATTCTGCCGTACTCATTCCCCTTGGTGCTGGGCAACGATTGTGCCGGCGTGGTGATTGAGGTTGGCGCAGCGGTCAAAGGTTTCAAGCCCGGCGACGCGGTGTATGCACGCGTGCCCGAACAGCGAATCGGCACCTTCGCCGAGCGAATCGCCGTCGAGCAAAACGCCGTGGCGTTAAAGCCCGTCAACCTCAGTATGGAGCAAGCCGCCGGCATTCCCTTGGTTGCCCTGACAGCCTGGCAAGCGCTGGTCGACATCGCCCGTTTGCAAAAGGGGCAGAAGGTCCTGATTCACGCCGGTTCCGGCGGTGTCGGAACAATCGCCATTCAACTGGCCAAGCGCCTCGGCGCTGTTGTCGCGACCACCACCAGCACCGCGAATGTCGAATGGGTTAAAGCGCTAGGCGCAGATGTGGTGATTGATTACAAACAGCAGCACTTCGAGCGCGAATTGCGCGACTACGACGTGGTGCTGAACAGCCTCGGCACCGACGTCCTGGAAAACTCGCTCAAGGTACTCAAACCGGGTGGTCAGCTGATTTCCATTTCAGGCCCGCCAACTGCCGAGTTCGCCAAGGCGCAGGGCCTGGCCTGGCCGCTGCGGCAAGTCATGCGCTTGTTGAGCCTGAGCATTCGGCGCAAGGCGCGCAAGCAGGATGTCCGTTACAGCTTCCTGTTTATGCGGGCCAACGGTGCACAGCTGCAAGAAATCACCTCCCTCATCGAGGCCGGCCACATCACGCCGGTGCTGGATCGCATCTTCGCCTACGAGTCGACTGGCGAAGCACTGAACTACGTTGAGCAAGGTCGTGCAAAAGGCAAAGTGATCGTTCGGATCAAATAGCGAAATGCCTGTCATCAGTTGGCGAAAAAACCATGGATAACGTTTCCTGCAATACCGAAGAGCGCCCTGCCAGCGAACAGGACGAAACGCAGAACAACCACGAAAGTGGACAAGCAAATCACCAACCGCCCGAACCTGTGCAGCAGACCGCCACGCTCAGCACTGCGCCTGTCGTCTGGCGGCCCTTGATGCTCCAGCCTTAGTGTCCCAAGCCCTTATGTGTCCAACGGCGATTGCGGCGTATCCGGATTGAGTTGCCGGCGGCGAAACTGTCCCGGCGGCTGGCCGTGAATCTGCCGAAAGCGTCGGGAGAAATACGCCTCGTCAGCGAAGCCGCACAACCGCGCCACCTCACCCACTGAGCGTGTGCTGTTGAGCAGGAAATTGCGTGCCGCGTGCATCCTGCGTTCAAGCACCAGTTCGGTGAAGGTCTTGCCGATTTCCTTGCGCAACCAGTGCGTCAGATAGGTCGGGGACAGGTACGTCGCCGCAGCCACCTTGATCAGATTGAGATCGGGGTCGGCAATGTTCTTGCGCAAGTATTCGAACATGCGGCCCAGCGCATCCCGGCGGCTGACCTCGGCCGCATTCTCCTCGGCCAAACGCTTGAGTGGCTCGGCGTAAAGGAAACACACGCTGCCAATCAGTTGCAGCAGCAAGCCCTTGAGCATCTCGCGCGTACCAAACTGACGGTTCTCGTCCAGCGTGCGCATCTGCTCGATCAAGGCACAGACCTTGGCGAAGTCCTCATCCCCGAGAATAAAATCCAGATGCTCCTGAAAACGGAATGGCGATAACTCCGGCGCCAGCAGAATCGACACCTCCTCCAGGTCCATCGGGTCGCACTGCAAATGCGGCAACAGAAAGGTCTGGGAAAAATTGATCACCATGAAATTGCTGTCCGCTGGATGCGGGATTACGTGCACCCGGTGCGGCAGGATGAATGCCAGGGTATTGCGCGGGAACGGGCGCTCGACGTTGCCGATGTGCTGCACGGTGTCGCCACCGAGGTTGATCTGGATCTGAAAATACTCGTGCCGATGGGGACTGGTCTCGGCGCGCCGGCCCTTTTTGTCGCGGATGTAGAAGTCGGTCAATTCGCTGCGCTGCTGCATGACATAGGTGGGAATACGGCTGGGTGACGACATCTGCGCGGAATCCTCGACAGGTATTTTGCAGTGAACTGACGACCGTCATCTTGCAGACATGTACGCAGTGCACGCAAGCAGTCATACGACGACCTGCCTCTCCAAGGATTTTTCATCTTCGATATGGCGTTTAGCCTGTCCAAAACCGCCGAAAAACAATTACGATTTTTTATCGTTAATAATCAACTAATTAATCGACACATCTAAATAATTCATCAGGAGATTAACCCATTTATTTCTTGGACAGGTTTAGCAACGCCACTGCCATAGAAAAAAAACGTTCTAACTCCTCGGTTGCTTTACCGATGTTGTACGACCACTGTTAGCCGACGCAGCCCAACCTCTTCCAAAAACAATCACAGGTGTGCACGTCATGATTCAATTTTTCCCCCTCGCCGCCCCTCCCGACATTGTCCCGATCACGCCGACTGGAAGACGTTTCTAAACGTCTGACGCCGGCTACTCGCACCGTTCGCTCCAGTATCGATTGCTATGCCCCGACCATCGCGGGCAACGCCTTCGGCTGCGCGAAAACATCTCGATTCTTCTAACAATAACGAGGTCTCTCCATGTCGAATTCACATGCTTCCCAAGCCACCGTGCCGCCGGTGATAGACGGCGCCCGAGACGCCGTCCTGCCGCAACGCCTGCCCTCGCGGCGACGCTGGTTCATGCTCTCGCTGCTGCTGATTGCGACGATCATCAATTACATCGACCGGGTCAATATCTCGATTGCCGCGCCATTCATGGCCAAAGACCTGGGTCTAGACAAGATTGAAATGGGCCTGATTTTCTCGGCATTTGCCTGGACCTATGCCCTGGCTCTGGTCCCTGCCGGGTTTATCGCTGACCGCTTCGGTTCGCGCTTCACTTACGGCGTGTCGCTGATCAGTTGGTCAACGGTGACCGTGTGCCAGGGCTTTGCCACGGGCTTCGCGTCCTTGTTCGGTTTGCGTCTGGCGGTCGGTGCGATGGAAGCACCGGCGTTTCCGGCCAACAGTCGCGCGGTGACGGTGTGGTTCCCGGCGCGGGAGCGCGGTCTGGCCAGCAGTATCTACGTCTGCGGGCAATACCTGGGCACGGCGCTGTTTACCGGTGCGCTGCTCTGGCTGGCGACCACCTTCGACTGGCGTCACGTGTTCTACAGCACCGGCCTGCTCGGCATCGTCTTCGGCGTGCTGTGGTTGTACCTGTATCGCGATCCGTTGAACTGCAAGAAGGTCAGCAAAGAAGAGTTGAAGTACATCGAAGCCGGCGGTGGTCTGGTCAAAAGCAGTCAGGAACGTACCCGCTTCAACTGGCGACAAATCGCCGAGCTGTTCAGCTACCGGCAAATCTGGGCGATTTGCATCGGCAAGTTCGCCAGCACCTCGGCGCTGTACTTCTTTCTGACCTGGTTCCCCACCTACCTGATCGAAGAACGCCAGCTGACCATGATCAAGGCCGGGATCTTCGCAGTTCTGCCATTTGTCGGCGCGACGGTCGGCATCCTTCTCGCCGGCATTGTGTCGGACTTGTTGATCCGCCGTGGCTATTCGATGTCCTTCGCTCGCAAGTTGCCGCTGGTGATCGGCTCGATGCTGGGCATGTCCATCGTGCTGGTGAATTTTACCGACTCGAACACGATCTGCATCGCCGTGCTGACCATTGCGTTCTTCGCCCAAGGCATCGCCTCTTCTTCGTGGGCCGCCGTGTCGGAAGTGGCGCCGAAGGAACTGATCGGCTTGACCGGCGGGGTCACCAGCCTCGCCGCCAACATTGGCGGCATCGTCACGCCGATCGTGATTGGCGCGATTGTGCATGCGACCGGCTCATTCGCCTGGGCCTTCTGGTTCATTGGCAGCGTGGCGCTGATTGGCACCCTCTCCTACTCACTGCTGCTCGGCCGCTTGTACCGCATCGAATTGAAAGTGCGCTGACGCCAACAGCACCGTTTTCTCCAACTAGAGGCGGCTTTCGTCCAACTTCACCAACGACTGCCGCCGTACGCTGAAGCTACCAACAGGACTCATAACAGGATGAACATGACTGAATACGTCTTCACCCCGGATCTGCCCGTGACCTTGCCCGTTGTCGGCAGTGAGCAACGTTTTCCCGTTGGCCGGGTATTTTGTGTCGGGCGCAACTACCCGTGGCCAGACGCCGTCGGCCAGTCGCGCCAGCCACCGGTGTTTTTCATGAAACCGGCGAGCACCGTCGTCGACGCCGTCGGTGAAGTGGCATTCCCTTCGCTGACCGAGGATTTCGCCCACGAAATCGAGTTGGTGGTGGCCATCGGTGAAGGTGGCGCGAATATTCCGGAGAGCGAGGCGCTGGCTTATGTCTGGGGTTACGCCGCCGGCCTCGACCTGACCCGTCGGGATGTTCAGCGCGCCGCCAAGGGCAACGGTTTGCCATGGGAAGGTGCCAAGGTGTTCGACGGCGCCGCACCGATGACCGCCATCGTGCCAGTGACCCGCGCAGGCCATCCCGAAGGTGAGTTGTGGCTGAACGTCAACGGCCAGGAGCGTCAGCGCGACAGCCTCGACAGCCAGATCTGGTCGGTCGCTGAAGTGATCAGCCGGATCTCCCAGTCAGTGGCGCTAAGGGCCGGCGACCTGATCATGACCGGCAGCCCCGCCGGCGTCGACGGCCTGCAACCGGGCGATGTGATCAATGCCGGCATCGACGGTATCGGCCAACTGGAAATGCGCGTCGGCCCACGGGCCTGAACGCCGCAGTGATTTGAAGACAGGAGAACAACAAAATGTCCATCACACATCCTTTGAAAGTCGCGCTGGTCACCGGCGCTGGCAGCGGAATCGGCCGCTCCGTGGCGCTTGGCCTGCTAGCCGACGGTTACACTTTGGTGCTTGCCGGTCGCCGGCCGGAACCGTTGCAAGCATTGGTCGAACTGGCGGCAAGCGAGGGGCACGAAGCCCTGGCGGTGCCGACCGATGTGCGCGACCCGGCCAGTGTCGACGCGCTCTTCGCAACCATTGCCGAGGTCTACGGGCGTCTGGATGTGGTCTTCAACAATGCCGGGGTCAATGCCCCCGCTGTGCCCTTGGACGAACTGACGTTCGAGCAGTGGCGCAACGTGATCGACACCAACCTCAACGGGGTTTTCCTGTGTGCCCGTGGCGCCTTCGGCCTCATGCGCCGGCAACAGCCACAGGGCGGACGCATCATCAATAACGGTTCGATTTCGGCACACACTCCGCGCCCGTTCAGCAGCGCCTACACCGCCAGCAAACATGCGGTGCTGGGGCTGACCAAATCGCTGGCGCTGGACGGTCGCGAATTCAACATCGCCTGCAGCCAGATCGACATCGGCAACGCCCTGACCGAAATGTCGGTACGCATGACCAAAGGTGTACGTCAGGCCAACGGCAGCATCGCCGTGGAGCCGATGGTCGACGTCAAGCATGTCGCCGATGCCGTGCGCTACATCGCCGGCCTGCCGCTGTCGGCCAACGTTCTGAACATGACCGTCATGGCCACCGCCATGCCGTTTGCCGGCCGCGGTTAAGCCGGCCTTTTTATTCGGTAAGAGAGGTTTACATGAAGCCAGAAGTCTTGCAGCTCAGCCCGATCCTGATTCCTGAAATCAACACGCGTCTCGACGAATTGTTCACGGTCCGACGCTATTTCCAGCAGGCGGACAAACAGGCGTATTTACAGGAGCACGGCGCGAATATTCGCGGGGTGATCACCGGTGGCCATACCGGCATCACCCAAGCCGTCATGGCGCAACTGCCGAAACTTGAAGTGGTGGCGGTCAACGGCGTCGGCACCGATGCGGTGGACCTGGCTTACGCTCGGGATCGCGGCATCCGCGTGACGGCGACCATTGGCGCGTTGACCGAAGACGTCGCCGACCTCGCCATCGGACTGCTGATTTCCGTGTGTCGCGGGTTGTGTACCAGTGATCGCTATGTACGCTCGGGCCAATGGCCGCATAGCGCCACACCGCTGGCGCCGCTGCCGCTGGCGCGTCAGGTGTCCGGCATGCGTATCGGTATTGTCGGCATGGGCCGGGTGGGCCGCGCGGTGGCTAGTCGAGCGGCGGCGTTCGGCTGTCCGATCAGTTACACCGACCTGCAACCGATGAGCGATACACCCCACACTTTCGTCGCCGACCTCAAGCAGTTGGCCCGCGACAGCGATGCGCTGATTCTCGCCGCCGCTGCCGACAAGGCTGAAGCCATCATCGATGCTTCCGTACTACAGGCCTTGGGCAAGGACGGTTATCTGATCAACGTGGCACGGGGCAAACTGGTCAACGAGGCTGATTTGGTGGCAGCACTCGCTGCCGGCGAGATCGCCGGTGCGGGGCTGGATGTGTTTGTCGATGAACCGAATGTGCCGGAAGCCTTGTTCGGTAATGAGCAAGTGGTGCTGCAACCGCACCGCGCCAGCGCGACATTGCAGACGCGCACGCGGATGGGAGAAATGGTGGTGGCGAGTCTGCTGGACAGCTTTGCCGGGAAGACGCCGCAGGGTTGTGTCACTGGTTAAGTGGCAGGTGCCGAAACAGCTGCCCTCACCCTAGCCCTCTCCCCCAGGAGAGGGAACCGATTGGGGGATATTGGCGATGAGCGCCGACGTGCAATAGCGTCTGTGAATCCATGACCGCCAAGCATTGCGGATGAACCCGTAATCGACGCGATCTTTCAGGTCGATGCATAGCGCAAGACATCTCAGTGGGTTCCCTCGCCCCCCAGCAGAGGGAGCCGATTGGGGGATATTGGCGATGAGCGCCGACGTGCAATAGCGCCTGTGAATCCACTACCGTCAGGCATTACCGATGAATCCATAATCGACGCGATGTTTCGTGTCGATGCATAGCGCAAGACACCTCGGTCGGCCCCCTCTCCCGCAGGGAAAGGGACCGATTGGGGGATGTTGGCGATGTGCGCCAACGTGCAATAGCGCCTGTGAATCCACTACCGTCAGGCATTACCGATGAATCCATAATCGACGCGATGTTTCAGGTCGATGCATAACGCCAGACACCTCGGTCGGCCCCCTCTCCCTCAGGGAGAGGGCTGGGGTGAGGGGCAGCCGTTGCAGCGTCGAGCTCGGCTTACAAGGTATAGGAAATCCCCACCTGCACCGTTCTCGGCGCACCCGGATAGGCGTAGACATTACCAAACGCGCCCTCTTCATAATCCCGGTCAAACAGGTTTTTCACGTCAAGATTAAGCCGCACCTTCTCGTTGACCTTATAGAAGCCGAGCAAATCGACGACGGTGTAGCTGTCCATCGAGAACGCAGTATTAGCGGTTTGCCCAGCACGCTCGTCGACGTACTTGAGTCCGGTGCCCAGGCCGAGGCCTTTGAATGCACCGTCCTGAAATTCGTAAACGTTGAGCAGGCTGAAGCTGTTTTGCGGAATGTTCATCAACCGTGTGCCCGAGCGGATCACATTGTCTTTGGTCACTTCGGCATCCACGTAGGCGTAGCCGCCGATCACCCGCCATTCGGGGGTCAGGTTGCCGGCGACGTTCAGGTCGAAACCACGGCTGCGCACTTCCCCGGCCGCCACGCTGAAGGTCGAGTCCACCGGGTCGGTGGTCAGCACGTTGCGTTTTTCGATCTGATAGATCGCTGCATCCACGCTCAACTGATGGTCCAGCGCTTCCCACTTGACGCCCATTTCGTAGGACTTGCCTTTCTCCGGTGCAAAGCCTCCGCCCACGCGGCTCGCGCCGGTGTTGGGCTTGAACGAACGTGCAGTGTCGGCATAGATCGCCAAGGTCTCGGTCAGATCGTAGGTCACGCCGAGGCGTGGCGTCACCGCGTTGTCGCTGGCCTGCCAGTTTTTTCCGCCCGGCACATAGGTTTCATAGTCGTGCTCGAAACGCTCGAAACGCGCCCCGGCCAATACCTTCAGACGCTCGGTCAACGCCACCTGATCCTGCACGAACGCGGCATAGGTCTTGAGGTTTTCCTTGTCGTGAGTCGGCGTGCGAGTCAGCGCCGGACGCGGCTGGCCGTAGACCGGATCGAAGATGTCGATCGGGTAGGCGCCGACCGCGCCGCTGGAGCGCTGAATGATCGACTTGTAATCGTAATCTTCGTATTCGATGCCGGTCAGCAAGGTGTGCTGCAAGCCACCGGTGCTGAAATGCCCGGTCAGATTGAGCTGGGTGTCCTTGTCGGTCCACTCCAGTTTGCGGTAGTTGAAGTTGCGCCCCAGGGTTCGACCGTCATCGGCAATGCCGTTGGCTTCGATCGCGTTGCCCTCAAGCGAGCCGTCGAGCCACTGGAAACCACCGCCCAACGTCCAGTCATCATTGAGCAGATGTTCGAAGCGCAGTTGCGCCATGTTGTTGTCGTTGTGCAATTTGCCGGCGTCTTTTTCGCCGAAAAACGTGTCGCGCGAGGCGGTGCCGATCTGCTTGGCGTAACGCGTCACGCCGCGATCCAGTGGATGATTGTTGCGCATGAAATCACCCTCGAAGATCACTCGGGTGGCATCGCTGGCCTGCCAGGTCAGCACCGGCGTGATGCCGTAGCGCTCGGTCTCGACGTGATCGCGGAAGGTATCGCCGCCCTCACCCACGACGTTCAATCGATAGGCCAGGCGACCGTCTTCATCCAGTGGGCCGGAAGCGTCCAGCGTGCCGCGTTTCATGCCTTGATCATTCAACTGACTGCCCAGCGTGACCGTGCGCTCGGCCAAAGGCTGCTTGGAAACCACATTGAAGGTGCCGCCGGGATCGCCACGACCGTAGAGCATCGTCGCCGGCCCGCGCAGCACTTCCAGACGCTCGATGGTGTTGGCGTCGGGCATGTTCGGGTAGCCGCGATTGATCGGGAAACCGTTGCGGTAGAACTCGCCGGTGGTGAAGCCGCGCACGGTGAATGTGGTCAGGCCCTGCCCGCCGAAATTGTTCGCCCGGCCGACGCCGCCGGCATAGTCCAGTGCATCCTGCAGACGCGTGGCGCCGAGGTCTTCGACCGCATCCTTGGTCACTACGCTGATCGATTGCGGGGTTTCATGGATCGAGGTGTCGGTACGGGTGGCACTGGCAGAACGTGTCGCGCGATAACCCTGCACCGGGCCGTCGGCTCGTTCGTAATCCGCCGTGCCGACCACGTCGGTCGCCTCCAGCTCTAGCGCTGAGGATGTTGAATCGGCCTGTTCGGCCCATGAGGAAGAAGACAACGCCTGCAGCACGCAAATTGAAAGCAGAGTACGACGCATGAAATGAAAACCTTACGAATAGGCCAGAACGAGGGGTAAAACCGCCAGCAAAGCGCCGCGGATGGTATACCAAGTGTTCCGTTATTGAAACTTATTCCCATTCGTATGTTTGAGCGGACCGCGTGCCAGTACGCGTGTCATCCATTGCATCGCACAAAAAACCTTGGTCAAACGTGCAAAAGCTGTTTCGTCATTGCCATCGAAGTATCCAGGGATTGCCCGGTACGCTGCAGCTTGTTCAGCAAACTGGCGCCCAACCACAACTGATACAAGGTTTCCGCCAGATGCCGGGCATCGCCCTTGGGCAGACTGTTTTCAGCCTGGCCCTGCTCGATGCACAGGGTGATGCGCGCCACCACTTGCTCGGCGCCATCGCGCAAGGTCAGACGCATCGACTCCGACAGGTCGGCGACTTCGGCGCTGAGCTTGACTACCAGACACTCATCGCCGTGCCCTTCGAGGGTGCAGCGGTTCTGCCAGCCCTGCCAGTAATCCATCAGCCGCTCGTAGGCGCTCAGCCCCGGCAGCGTCAGGCGCCGCTCCATGTCGGCGAGGTAGCCGACGAAGTAATCCGCCAGCAAGGCCTGACCGTACAACTCTTTGGATTTGAAGTAGTGATAGAACGAACCCTTGGGCACACCGGCGGTTTGCAGGATTTCGTTGAGGCCGACACTGGTGAAGCCCTTCTCGGCCATCATCCGGTGGCCGGTGTCGAGCAAATGTTGGCGGGTGTCGTCGTAGGTCGGTTTCATCGGGCGCACATTACCAGGCAATAGACCAGTCGTATATTTCGAGGAACGGAAGTTTGCCATACCTGTCGATGAAAAACCGCCGGATAAAAAATTACTAGACGACTGGTCTAATTGGAATCTATGCTGCGCCCCGACAAACGTTTTCTGACCGGTGTGGCCGATGTGCGAATCCTTCGCTCAATCGAAGACACCTGATCGACTCAAGGTGCTCTATGAAAATCCTGATGGTTTTGACTTCCCACGATCAACTCGGCAACACCGGCAAGAAAACCGGCTTCTGGCTGGAAGAGTTCGCCGCGCCCTACTACGCCTTCAAGGACGCCGGCGCCGACGTCACACTGGTCTCGCCGGCCGGTGGCCAGCCGCCGCTGGACCCGAAAAGCGATGAGCCCGATGCGCAGACCGCCGAGACTGATCGCTTCCGCAAAGACTCCGCCGCGCAACAGGCACTGGCCAATACCGGGCGCTTGGCCGACGTCAGCGCCGATGATTTCGATGCGGTGTTTTACCCGGGCGGCCACGGCCCGCTGTGGGACCTGGCCGAAGACAAGCAGTCGATCGCGTTGATCGAAGCGTTTGACCGCGCCAACAAACCCCACGGTTTTGTCTGCCATGCGCCGGGGGTGTTGCGTCACGCCCTCAACGCTGACGGCAAACCGCTGGTCCAGCATCGCCAGGTCACCGGTTTCACCAACTCCGAAGAAGAGGCCGTCGGCCTGACGGACGTCGTGCCGTTCCTGATCGAGGACGAGTTCCAGCGTCTCGGCGGCCATTATTCGAAAGTGGCTGACTGGCAGGTTCATGTGGTCGCCGACGGGCAACTGGTCACTGGCCAGAACCCTGCCAGCTCGGCCGCTGTCGCGAAAAAACTACTGGAGATGCTGGGCTAAAACCTCGCTTCCAACCTTCCTAACGCCGGGTGCGTATTGCCCGGCGTTATTTTTTCACCCCATCAATAGACGACTGGTCTAATAAGTCGCAAAAAGGTCACACATGAACAACAGCCGTTTCTTCACCCCCGCCACTCTCGGCCATCACACCCTGAAAAACCGCATCGTCCTGCCGCCCCTCACCCGCCAGCGCAGCACCCAACCGGGCAACGTCGCCAATGAGCTGATGGCCGAGTATTACCAACAGCGCGCCGGCGCGGGTTTGCTGGTCACCGAAGGCACGCAGATCGAACCCCGTGGCCAGGGTTATGCGTGGACGCCGGGCATTCATACGCCTGAGCAAATCGCCGGATGGCGCAAAGTCACCGAGGCGGTGCATGCCGTGGACGGGGTAATTTTCGCCCAGTTGTGGCACGTCGGCCGTGTCTCCCACACCGCGCTGCAACCCGACGGCGCAGCGCCGGTTTCGGCCTCCGCCGTGGCTACAGATCGGGTCAGCGTGTTTATCGAAACCGCGCCCGGTGCCGGTGAACTGGTGCCGCCGTCGGCACCTCGGGCGCTCAGTACCGATGAAGTGCAGGAACTGGTTCAGCTGTACATCCAGGCCGCACGCAACGCCATGGACGCCGGTTTCGACGGCATCGAATTGCATTGCGCCAACGGTTATCTGGTGAACCAGTTCATCTCCGCCCACAGTAATTTGCGCGACGATCAGTACGGTGGTTCGCTGCACAACCGCCTGCGCTTTCTCAAGGAAGTAGTCGCCGGCGTCGCCGAGTGCATCGGCAAGGAAAAAGTCGGCGTACGGTTCGCGCCGCTGTTTACCACCACCGATGAAGCGCGCACTTACCTGGGCATGGTCGAAGAGGATCCGCACAGCACTTACATTGAAGCGATCAAAGTGCTGCAGGACGTGGGCATCGCCTATCTGTCGATTGCCGAAGCCGACTGGGACAACGCCCCGGCGATGCCCCTCACGTTTCGTCAGGCAGTACGTGACACCTTCAGCGGCGCGATCATTTATGCCGGGCGTTACACCGCAGAATCCGGTGCGCAACTGCTTGAATCCGGATTGGCCGACTTCGTCGCTTTCGGTCGCCCGTTCATGGCCAATCCCGATCTGCCGGCGCGCATTGCCAATGACTGGCCGTTGAATGCGTTGAACCCGGCGACGGTGTATGGCGGCACCGCCGAGGGCTACACCGACTACCCCGTTTTTCCCGGCTAAGCCATTCAAGACAAAATAAACGCTTCCGAAATATCGGGAGCGTTTATCCGAGTCGGAGTGCAAACCCTTGTGGGAGCGAGCCTGCTCGCGAAAGCGGCGTGTCAGTCACCCAAAATGTTGAATGGGACGACGCCTTCGCGAGCAGGCTCGCTCCCACAGGGGGATGTGAATATTCACCGCACAAAAACCTATACAACTACTATAATCTGTACAACTATCTGGACTTGATGTTTAAACGTCCACTCGGCAGCCTGCTGCTCATTACGCTGAATCCGTGAAATGAACAAAACCCATCGGCTGTGCCTCGTTCTGGGTGACCAGTTATCGTTTGATCTGGCTTCATTGGCAGGCCTGGATCGCGAACAGGATCGTGTGCTGCTGGTCGAGGTCATGGAGGAAGCGAGCCACGTTGCCCATCATCCGCAGAAGATCGCTTTAATCTTCAGCGCCATGCGTCACTTCGCTCAGGCGCTGGAGAACCAGGGCTTCCAGGTGCAGTACGTGACCCTCGACGACCCGCAGAACAGCGGCTCGGTGCCCGGCGAATTAAAGCGCTGGCAGGCGCTGCTGCAGGCCAACGAATTGCACATGACTGAATGCGGCGACTGGCGTCTGGAGCAATCGCTCAAGGAATGTGGCTTGCCGATCCATTGGCATGCCGACAACCGTTTCCTCTGCAGCCGCGATGAGTTTCGTACGTGGGCCGCTGGCAAAAAGCAGCTGCGCATGGAGTTCTTCTACCGCGAGATGCGCCGCAAAAGTCGTCTGCTGCTCAACGGCGATGGCACGCCGGTCGGCGGCGCCTGGAACTTTGATGCCGACAACCGCAAACCCTTGCCGAAAACGGTAAAGGCGCCCTACCCGGCTGGTTTTACCAACGATGCAATCACCCTTGAAGTCCTCGCACTGGTCAAGGATCGCTTCGCCAGTCACTACGGCAGTCTGGATGACTTCAACTATCCGGTGACCCACGCCGATGCCCAGGCCCTGTGGGCCTGGTTTCTCGATTACGGTCTGGCCGGGTTCGGCGATTATCAGGACGCGATGGCCAGCGACGAACCGTATCTGTTCCATGCGCGCATCAGCGCGGCGCTGAACATTGGCTTGCTCGATCTGCGTCAACTCTGCAGTGACGTGGAGTCGGCCTATTGGTCAGGCAACATTGCCCTGAATGCCGCCGAAGGCTTCATCCGCCAACTGATCGGCTGGCGCGAATATGTGCGGGGCGTTTATTGGCTGCACATGCCGGAATACGCCGAGGGCAATGCCTTCGGTAACACGCGGCGCCTGCCAGAGTTTTACTGGACCGGCGATACAAAAATGAACTGCATGCGCCAGGCCATCGGCCAAAGCCTGAAACACGCCTACGCCCATCACATTCAGCGCCTGATGGTCACCGGCAATTTCGCCCTGCTCGCCGGCATCGCGCCAAGCCAGATCTGTGAGTGGTATCTGGCCATTTACATGGACGCTTTCGATTGGGTCGAGCTGCCCAACACCCTCGGCATGGTCATGCACGCCGATGGCGGTTACCTCGGTTCCAAGCCTTATTGCGCCAGCGGCCAGTACATCAACCGGATGTCCGACTACTGTCGCGACTGTGCTTACTCGGTGCGCGAAACCACGGCCGACAACGCTTGCCCGTTCAATGCCTTGTACTGGCATTTTCTGATGCGCCACGGTGACCTTCTGCGCGGCAATCAGCGCATGGGCATGATGTACAAAAACCTCGATCGCATGCCGCCGGAAAAACAGCAGGCTTTGTGGCACCGCGGGCAAGGGCTGCTCGACAGACTGGATCGCGGCGAATCGCTATGAAAGCGCGCGAGCCTTGATCCCCGTGCAACTTAACCATGAGGCCCCGGGTCAATGGCTCACAAAGCTTGTGAAGCAGAGGGCTTGAAACACACCCATTGAACGCAAGCCAACCATCAACGCATGAAGGGTGAACATCCTGAAACAGCTTACTCGCGAGGAGCTTGAGTCCGAAGTCACGCGCCTGCGTCTGGCCGTCAAGGCGACCTGCGACGCCGTTTGGGACTGGGATCTGCAAACCAACCAGGTCATCTGGAACGACTCGCTGCAACAGGCGTATGGCTACGCATCAACGGCCATAGAACCGACGTGTGACTGGCGGTTTGCGCAGATTCACACACAGGATCGCTCGCGCGTGACAACCTCGATTCGCTCGGCCATTGACGGCTCTGGCACGACCTGGAGCGCTGAGTACCGCTTCCTCTGCCACGATGGCTCATACGCCGAAGTCCTGGATCGCGGACATCTGATCCGCAATGCCGACGGCAAAGCCGAACGCATGATCGGTGCGATGCTCGACCTGACCCGTTCACGCAGTGCCGAAACCGCACTGCGCCAGAGCGAAGAGCGCTTCAGCACCATTCTGGAGACCATCGAGGCGGCGTTCGCCATCGTCAAAGTCAAATTCGACGCCGACGACCACCCCATCGACTATTACTTCGTCGAGGCCAACCCGGCGTTCGAACGTCAGGCCGGGGTCAATCTGCGTGGCAAATGGGTCACCGAGTTTGCGCCCAACCTGGAGAAATTCTGGTTCGAAACCTACGGTCATGTGGCCAAGACCGGCGAGCCGGCAAACTTCGAGAACTACGCCAATACCTTCGAACGCTGGTTCGATGTGCGCGCCGTGCGTGTCGGCGACCCGGCCGATCGGCAGATTGCGATCTTCTTCAGCGATGTCACCGAGCGCCGCGACGCGCAAGAACGCTTGCGCATCAGCGAGGCCGTCGCCCGGGAAAACGTCGAACGCGTCCAGCTCGCTCTGGCCGCCGGCGCCATTATCGGCACCTGGCACTGGCACTTGCCCAGCGATCGCTTCAGCGTCGATGAAGCCTTCGCGCGGGTGTTCGACCTCGACCCGGCCTGGGGCCTCGACGGTCTGAGCCTGGAGCAAGTGGTGATGACCGTTCACCCGGATGACAGGGAAGGACTCACAGCCGCGATCAACGAAGTCATTGCCCGTGGAGGTGCCTATTCGCACCAATACCGAGTGCGCGGCGCAGATGGCCAATACACCTGGATTGAAGCGAACGGCCGCGTCGAATGTGCTGAAGACGGCACACCTGTACGCTTTCCCGGCGTGCTCATCGATGTCGAAGACCGGCGCAACGTCGAAGCCGAGCGCGACCGGGTCACCGCCGCATTGAAAGCCCTCAACGACACACTGGAACAACGGGTCTCGGCGCGCACCGCAGACCTGATGCAGGCCGAAGAGAAGCTGCGCCAATCGCAGAAAATGGAAGCGGTCGGGCAACTCACCGGCGGTCTGGCCCATGACTTCAACAACCTGCTGGCAGGCATTTGCGCCTCCCTTGAACTGATGGAAAAACGCATCGGCCAAGGCCGTCTGAACGACATCGACAAATACATGCTGATCGCTCAGGACGCGGCCAAACGCGCCACCGCCCTGACCCATCGCCTGCTGGCCTTCTCCCGCCGGCAGACCCTCGATCCACGGCCAACTGAGGTCAACGCGCTGATTGCTGGCATGACCGAACTGATCCAGCGCACCGTCGGCCCGAGCATTCGCCTGAAGACGGTCGTCGCCGCCGATCTGTGGCCGGCGCTGGTCGATGCCAGCCAACTGGAAAACGCCCTGCTCAACCTGTGCATCAACGCCCGCGATGCGATGCCCGATGGCGGCAGCATCACCGTCGAGACCGCCAATCGAACCCTGGATGCTGAATCAGCGCGCGTACGGGAAATGCCCGAAGGGCAATACCTGTGCTTGTCGGTCGCCGACACCGGTACCGGTATGAGCGCTGAAGTGATCGCCAAGGCCTTCGACCCGTTTTTCACCACCAAACCGTTGGGCCAGGGCACCGGGCTCGGGCTGTCGATGATCTACGGTTTCACCAAGCAATCCGGCGGGCAGGTGCGGGTGCAATCGACTGTGGGTCAAGGCACCACCATGTGCGTTTACCTGCCGCGCTATCTCGGCGAAACGCAGCGCAATCACGATGACGCGCAAAGCTCGGCAACGCCTCATGCCAAGGCCGGTGAGACCATCCTGATTGTCGACGACGAACCCACCGTCCGCATGCTGCTCAAGGACGTGTTGAGCGACCTCGGCTACGACTTGCTCGAAGCGTGCGACAGCGTTGAAGGATTGGAAGTGCTGCGCTCCAGCGCGCACATCGATCTGCTCATTACCGATGTCGGTTTGCCGGGCGGCATGAACGGCCGGCAGATGGCCGATGCGGGCAGGCAAATCAGACCGAAGCTCAAGACCTTGTTCATTACCGGGTACGCGGAAAACTCGGTGATCGGCAACGGTCAGCTCGGTCCGGGCATGCAGGTGCTGACCAAACCCTTTGCCGTCGACACGTTGGTGTCACGGGTAAGTGGTCTGCTGACCATCGACTTCGATTGAAGGGTGCGCAGCGAACCTCATGAACCTGTTGCGCCCTGCAGTCTTCGCTTGATACAGCGCCTGATCAGCGAACTCGATCAGCCCCTGCACCGGGTCCAGATGTGAACCACGCGCAGCGGCGATGCCGATGCTCAGGCTCACGCGGGTCACGGGACTGGTGGGGTGGGCAATGTTTTCCTGCTGCAAGCGCTGAAGAATCAGCTGCGCCACTACCGCAGCACCTTCAATGTCCGTGTCGGGCATGATCACCGCGAACTCTTCGCCACCGTAGCGCGCCACCAGATCCGACGGCCGTCGCACACACGCATCCAGCACGTGACCGACGGCCTGCAGACAGGCGTCACCGGCAACGTGCCCAAGCGCGTCATTGAACCGTTTGAAATAGTCGATATCGATCATCAACAAGGCCAGCGACGAGCCGTCGCGCTGTGCCCGCCGCGCCTCTGTGGCCAGGGTTTCGTCGAAGCAGCGCCGATTTGCCAGCCCGGTCAGCGCATCCTTCATGGCCAACAGTTCCAGCTGCCGATTGGAGCCGAGCAACTGCTGCTGAGCGATGCGCAGTTCGCCTTCAACCTGGGTCCGGCGACGGATATCGAGGATCAAGAACCAGCCAATCAGACCGGTGAGCCCCAACAGCCCCGCCACCACCACCGCCGACAACAGCGCCTCGGTTCGCCACGCCGTGAGCGCTTCACGCTTGCCGATGGCGACTGTGGTAATCAGCGGCAATTTCTCGCTTTTGCGAAAGGCGTAGAGGCGTTCGACGCCATCCAGGCTGGAGGTATACGACGCGGTACCGACCGATTGATCGACCAGGTACTTGGCGTAGATCGGCGACTTGGAAAAGTTGCGGCCCATGTCCTGTTCGCGGAAAGGATAGCGAACCAGCAATGTGCCGTCGGTATAGGACAAGCCTATGGCGCCGTCCTGGCCGATATCGAGTTTGCCGAACAGACGCAGAAAGTTTTCCACGCCCAAGGTCACGGCCACGACCCCGGCAAACTCACCGTGATCATCATTGAAACGGCGGCTGACGGTGATCACCCACTCCTGATTGGAACGGCTACGGATGGGGGGCCCGATAAAGGGTTCGCGGCTCGGGTCGTCGCGATGATGAATGAAGTAGGCCCGATCACTGCTGTTGGCCCCCGCCGGGATCGGTCGATTGGACGACATCAGCCAATGACCCTGACGGTCATAGATGGTGATCCCGCTCATTTGTGGCATCAACGGCTGCTGGCGGTTGATCAGCGCACCCAAGCGCTGGATCTGCGCGGGGCCACTGCCTTCGGTCTCCAGGCGCTCGACCAGCCCGAGCAGCAGCAGCGAACTTTGCCGGACAATGCCCTCGGAATAGGTCTCGAGTGCCTGGGTCAGGTTCAACCCGTGCACGTTGACTTCCTCCAGCGCGCGATCGCGCGAGGACAGCACTTTCCAGATGGTCAGCGACGCCAGAGAGCAGCCGATGACCAGCAGCAAGAGGATGACGAGGTGGGTATCACGCTTCACGAAAGTACCTAATGGAAAGTCCGGTTTCCCGTTCCGGCCGTTACTGATTCAAGGCAATAACAGCGGTCGTATGTCCTCGACCGGCGCAAGGATACAAGTAGCGCGTCGAACGTGCAGCAACCGTATGACGGAACGTCGTTTTCAGCCCCTTGGCGTTGTTTCGCAACGACACGGCGGCGGCCTGCAACTTATATTCGTGGCCGCAGGTCATTAGGCTTGCTGAGGTTGAATCCATCCGCAAACCTCAACTATTGAAGACACTGCCGTGGCCGCTGACCTCGATCGCCGCAATAACCTGTCACTGGACAGCCTGAACTTTTTCCTCGCCGACGTGCGTGATGGTCTCGGGCCCTATCTGGCCATTTACCTGTTGGCGGTGCATCACTGGGAACCGGCCAGTATTGGTCTGGTCATGACCATCGCCGGGGTCGCCGCGCTGATCACCCAGACACCCGCCGGTGCCTGGGTCGACAACAGCCGGCGCAAACGTGCGTTGATTGCGATCGCCGCGCTGTTGGTGACCGGCAGTTGCCTGCTGCTGCCGTTCGTGACGTCGTTCACCTGGGTGGCGCTGACGCAAACCCTGAGTGCGATGGCCGCTTCAATATTCGCCCCGGCCATTTGCGCGATTACCCTGGGCATGACCGGGCCACGGGCATTTACCCGCCGAACCGGGCGCAACGAAACCTTCAATCATGCCGGCAATGCCTGCGCCGCCCTGCTGGCCGGGGTATTCGCGTATCTGTTCGGCCCGGTGGCGGTGTTCTATCTGATGGCGGCCATGGCCCTGGCCAGTGTCATCGCCATTGCCTGCGTGTCGCCAGACGCGATCGACCATGATCAGGCCCGCGGACTGGACCCGGCCGACGCTGGCCATCGTCAGCCTTCCGGTTTATCGGTGCTGCTGGGCAACCGCTCGCTGTTGCTGTTCGCCATTTGCTGTGCGCTGTTCCACCTCGCCAATGCGGCGATGTTGCCGCTGGTAAGCCAAAAACTCGCGCAAACCAATTTGCAGATGGCCACGCCGCTGACCTCCGCCTGCATCGTGGCCGCGCAGTTGGTCATGGTGCCTGCGGCGTTACTGGTCGGAGCGAAAGCCGATGTGTGGGGACGCAAACCGCTGCTGCTGGCCGGTTTTCTGATCCTGCCGTTGCGCGGTGTGCTCTATACGCTGTCGGACGATGCTTATTGGCTGGTCGCGGTGCAGATGCTCGACGGTGTTGGCGCAGGCCTGTTCGGCGCCTTGTTTCCGATCATGGTCAAAGACCTCACGCAAGGAACCGGGCACTTCAACATCAGCCTCGGCGCACTGACGACTGCCTTCGGACTCGGCGCCGCGTTGAGCAACGGTCTCGCCGGGTTGGTTGTGCAAGAGGCCGGTTACAGCGCGGCGTTTCTGACACTGGCCGGTATTGCAGCAGTAGCGGTTGTCCTGCTCGGTATCGGGGTGCCAGAAACCCAGCGCGCTGGGCGTCAGGCTGAAACCGGAATGGTCGAGGCCGCTGCAGAATCCTGAACGTACCCTGCTGTTCAGCTTTAACGTACAGACACGACAAAAGCCTGCTTTCAGGGCAGGCTCTTGTTTGGTCGCGCAGGCTTACTTCTGCTGAGCGGTCAGCGCCGAGTAGCTGTTCATCAGGTTGCGGTAATTCGGGATCCGCTGCGACAGCAGATTACCCAAGCCTTCAATGTCGTTGCGCCAGTCGCGGTGCAACTCACACGCCACCGAGAACCAGTTCATCATCTGTGCACCGGCCTGGGTCATGCGACTCCACGCGGCTTGTTGCACGGTGGTGTTGAAGGTGCCGGAGGCGTCAGTCACCACAAACACATCAAACCCCTCCGCCAGCGCCGACAAGGTCGGGAACGCTACACACACATCGGTCACTACACCGGCAATAATGATCTGCTTGCGGCCGGTAGCTTTGATCGCCTTGACGAAGTCTTCGTTGTCCCAGGCGTTTATCTGACCTGGGCGAGCAATGTACGGCGCGTCCGGGAACATCTCTTTCAGCTCTGGCACCAGCGGGCCGTTCGGGCCTTGTTCGAAACTGGTGGTGAGGATAGTCGGCAGTTCGAAGAACTTGGCCAGATCGGCCAGGGCCAATACGTTGTTCTTGAACTCGTTCGGCGAGAAGTCCTGCACCAGGGAAATAAGGCCGGTCTGGTGATCGACCAGCAGCACAATGGCGTCGTCTTTGTTCAGGCGGTTGTAGGTTGGAGTGGTCATGGTCTGCGTCCCTTTTGAGTTTTTGAATTTGTTGTTGCGTTCAAGTTGGGTACAGATTACTGACGCACAGGGACGGGATAAATCGGCTGAAAGGCGTTTCACCGTCAACTCGAACAGGACAATCAGGCAATAAAACACGCTCCGCGCCGAACTTTCTGGCGATCCTTGTCATACTGTTGCGATGCATTACGTATGAAAAAAGGAGAGGTTCATGCTCGGACGCCGTCCGCCAGAGCCGAACACCGAAGACTCAAGCAGAGCCGCCTCTGCCCGCAACGCCGTGCGCGCCGGCTCGACATTCCGCCTGACGGTCAGCTTTATGCTGGTGGTGGTACTGGCCTTTCTGACGGTCGAGAGCTGGCGCACCTGGCGCGACTATCGCGCTGCATTCGCCTCCGCGCGCGATTCGGTAACCAACCTGGCCCGCGCCACCGCACAGCATGCCGAAGACACCATCCGCCAAATGGACGTGCTGACCGCAGCGCTGAGTGAACGGGTCGAAGGCGACGGTCTGCAGAACCTCGACGTGCCGCGGATCCACAAATTGCTGGTGCAGCAATCGAAAATCATGCCGCAGTTGCATGGTTTGTTCATTTACGGCGCTGATGGGCAGTGGATCGTCACCGACAAGGAGGTCACGCCCGAGACCGCCAACAACGCCGATCGCGATTACTTTCAATATCACCGCAGTCATGATGATCGACAGGTGCGCATCGGTGATGTGGTGGAAAGCCGATCGACCCATGACCTGATCATTCCCGTCTCCCGTCGTCTGAACAATCCCGACGGCTCGTTCGCCGGGGTGCTGCTGGGCACGGTCAAGGTCAGCTACTTTGTCGACTATTACGGTGACTTCAGAATCGATGACAAAGGCGCACTGGTGCTGGCCAGACGCGACGGCACCATTCTCGTGCGCCGGCCGTTCATCGCCTCGGTGATCGGCAAAAGCCTGGCCAACAGCGAGATCTTCAAGGTCTACCTGCCCAACGCCAACGCCGGCATTGCGCAAGTGCGCGCGGTGGTCGACGACACTGAGCGGTTGTATGGCTATCGCGCGCTCACCACCTATCCGCTGGTAGTCGAGGCCGGGCTTTCGCGGGAATCGATCATCGAACCGTGGCAGCAGGATTTGCTGAAAAACGGCTTCGTGCTGGTGTTTCTGATTTTGGTGCTCAGCGGTTTCGGCCTGGTCGTGCTGCACCAGTTGCGCCAGCGCATGGCCATGGAGCGGGAAATTCGCTACGCGCACCAGACCATGCGTGACATGGCGCTGACCGACAGCCTGACCGGGCTGGGCAACCGCCGCCGTCTGGACAATGCGCTGGTGGACGAAATTCGTCTGGCGCGGCGGCAGGGTTCGGCGCTGTCATTGATCATGCTCGATGTCGACCACTTCAAACGCTACAACGACCAATATGGCCATGCGGCGGGCGATGACTGCCTGAGCGCCGTCGGGCAGGCGATCCAGCAAGCGGTCAAACGACCGAGTGACCTCGCGGTGCGCTACGGCGGCGAAGAATTCACCGTGCTGCTGCCCAACACCGACAATGCCGGCGCCATTCAGGTTGCCGAAGACATTCTGCAAGCCATCCGTATGCTGCAACTGGAGCACGCCGGACATCCATTGGGCTATGTCACCGCCAGCGCCGGAATTACCACACGGCACCCGGTCGATGACACGGTAACCCCGGCGATCCTGTTGAAAGCAGCCGATACCTGCCTGTATCAAGCCAAGCAACAGGGCCGTAATCGCTGGTGCTCACAGGGCAAACAACCCGACATCGCGGTTATGAGCTAATAACACCTTCATTAAACCGTCGCTCAAACGTTGTACTAGGATAGGATCCAAGTCTGCGGTATTTCGTCGACCAAGGAGATCGTCGACAGTGCTGCAGACGTTTTTGAATTAACGCCTCTCAGGGATGACACGCATATGAATTCACACTTGTTCCCCCACATCGGCAAGGTCATCGCCAGCACCGGCAGCCGACACTTTCCGCGCATGCTGCATGACCTGATCCTGACGCAACTGGCGGTAGACGCCACGCACATCCGGCAGATGCGTGTCGAACCGCTGGGCCGCGCGTCGAGCCGCAGTGAGCCGGAGCCGCTGAAAGAGCCGGCCCTGCTCGCCGAAACGGTGTTTTCCGAACACAGTGCGGCGGCCCACCACTTACAGAATCCGCCGGCCGCGACCAGCGCGGACGCCTCGCAACTGCACCTGACCCGGCGCAAGGACGGCTACCGCTACGTGATTTCGGTGTACCGCAACGGCGAGTCGCAGCGCTTTTCCGCGCAGGAGCGCAGCCTGTTGCAGGACATCTCCCCGGTGCTGCTGCCGATGGTGGAAAAACACATCAACGCCCTGCAACCGGCCAGCCCTGATCCACAAAGCCCACCCGAGTCCGCAGAAGGCAGCGGCCTGGAAACCTTGCGCTTGCGCTTTGACGAGCGTCTGGAGCAACTGGGGCTGAGTCTGTCGAACCGCGAAACCGAAGTGTGTGTCGGCCTGCTCGCCGGGCGCACGGCGCCGGAACTGGCCGAGCAGTTGGCGCTGAAGGTCAACACCGTTGAGAGCTATCTGAAACGGGCGGCGATCAAGTTGGGCATCAGCGGACGGCATTCGTTGATGCGCTGGATGTATTCGCCGCTGGAGGCGTTGGCGTCGAGTGCGGCGTGATACACCGGGATTAGTGAAGGCTTGGCTTTTTTGGTTGTGTCAGTGAGATTCCCCCCCTCACCCCAGCCCTCTCCCCCCAAGGGGGCGAGGGGGAAAGGGAGCCGATCTCGGTTGAATTCGAAACTGAGTTCGACTTTTGAGCCGATCTTTGTGCTTTTCAGAACCTGAGTTCGACGTGGTATTTCAGGTCGGCGAACCTCGAAAGAACACCGCGGTCAGTCCCCTCTCCCTCTGGGAGAGGGCTAGGGTGAGGGTTCGCTTTTAATCCCGCGCCAACGCCTCAATCGGATCAAGCCGCGAAGCATTCCGCGCCGGCACAAACCCGAACACAATCCCGATCAACGTCGAACACACCACCGCCGTCAGCACCGACGCCAGCGAAAACACCATCTCCCATTCCTTGATAAACACCGAAAACAGATGCCCGATCGCATACGACAGGGAAATCCCGATCGCCCCGCCCAACAGACACACCATCACCGCCTCCACCAGAAACTGCTGACGAATGTCCGACTGCCGCGCGCCCACCGCCATGCGAATACCGATCTCCCGCGTACGCTCGGTCACCGACACCAGCATGATGTTCATTACCCCGATACCGCCCACCACCAGGGAAATCACCGCAATCAGCGACAGCAGCAACGCCAGTGAGCGGCTGGTTTTCTGCACGGTCTGCAAGACGCTGTCGAGGTTGTTGGTGAAGAAATCCTTGGTGCCGTGGCGTTGCAGCAGCAGTTGAGTGACGTGCTCTTCCACCACTTTGCTCGGCTGGCCGTCCTTCATGCGCACGCTGATGCTGTCCAGATAACGCTGGCCCAACACCCGCCCGGCGGCGGTTTCGTAGGGCACCCAAACGTTGAGGGTCTTGCCCGAGGCGAACAGGCTTTTATCCTGCGCGGCCACACCGATCACCGTGCACGGCAGGTTGCCGATGAGGATCACTTGGCCCAACGGATCGACGTCTTGCCCGAACAGGCGCTGCCGGGTGTTGTGATCGATGACCACCACCTGCGCCTGGCGTCGCGCATCGCTCTCGCTGAACGGAATGCCCGCGGCCATCTTGATCCCGCGCACTTTGAAGTACTGATCGCTGACGCCGTTGACCTGCGCATCCAGATCGATATTGCGATAGCGCAGCAACAGGCTGCGGCCAATCATTGGCGTGGCGCTGTCGACGTAGTACAGCTGATTCAGCGCGGTGACATCTGCAGGCGTCAGGGTTTCGATGGCTGCTGCGCGTTTGTCGCCGTAACTGCTGCCGGGATAGACATCGATGGTATTGCTGCCAATCGCGGCGATGTCCTTGAGCACATAGTTCTTAGCGCCCTCCCCAACCGCCGAAATCGACACCACGGAAGTAATGCCGATGACGATGCCGAGCATGGTCAGCAAGGTGCGCATGCGATGGGAAATCAACGCCACCCACGCCATAGCGAACGCCTCTTTGAACAGCCCGAGACTGGCAACAAGACGTCGAGAGGCGGTGGCTTTCGGTGCCACCGGTTCTTCGCTGAGCAGGTGCGTGGTGTCGCGTTCGTTGGCCCGGTCGCTGAGGATTTCGCCGTCGCTGACTTCGATGATGCGCTCGGCGTTGGCCGCCACTTTCGGGTCGTGGGTCACCAGAATCACCGTGTGCCCCGCCGCGTGCAGCTCCAGGAGGATGCGCATCACCTCTTTGCCGCTGGCGGTGTCGAGGGCGCCGGTCGGCTCATCGGCGAGGATTACTTCGCCGCCATTCATCAAGGCCCGGGCGATACTCACCCGCTGCTGCTGGCCGCCGGAGAGCTGGCTCGGCCGATGCGTCAGGTGGCCCTCCAGGCCCAGTCGCGCCAACAACTCGCGGGCGCGGGCATGGCGCTGAAGCTGCGGCGTACCGGCGTAAATCGCCGGCATCTCGACGTTGTGCATCGCACTCAAATGCGGCAGCAAGTGGTAACGCTGGAAGATGAAACCGAAGTAGTCGCGGCGCAGCTCGGCCAGGGCCTGATTGTCCAGATCGCGGGTTTCCTGGCCGTTGATTTTGTAGCTGCCGGCGGTGGCATAGTCGAGGCAGCCGAGGATGTTCATCAGCGTCGATTTGCCAGAACCCGAGGCGCCGATAATCGCGACCATTTCCCCGGCATTGATCGTCAGGTTGATGTTCTTCAGCGCCAGAAACTCGCGGTCACCGGCGGTGAAACTGCGGGTGATGCCGGTGAGCTGTAGCAGTGGTTCAGTCATGCTCAGGCCCCCGCCACATTGGTCAGCGGATCTCCGATCACCACGCGATCACCTTCAGCCAGGCCGCCATTGATCTGCACTTTGACGTTGTTGTTGATCCCGGTCTGCACATTGCGCGACTGCGCGTGGCCCTTGGCGTCCAGCACCCGTACCGGAAAACTGCCATCGGCATTGCGCGGCCCGAGCGCCGCCACCGGTACGGTCAGCACCGACTTGGCGGTGTCGAGGATAATGCGCACCTGCGCGGTCATCGAAATGCGCAAACGATGGTCGGGGTTCGGCACCTCGAACAAGGCGTTGTAGAACACCGCGCTACTTTGCTTCGGCGTGCCGGCGGGTGGCGTTTCGAGGAAGTTCTGCGGCGCCGGGTCCGTGCCGCGCAGTTTCGCGTAGTAGCGTTTGTCCTCGCCGAGAATGGTGAAATACACCTCTTGCCCCGGGGCGATGTGAATCACGTCGGCTTCGGACACCTGCGCTTTCACCGTCATGGTGTCCAGATCCGCCAGTTTCAGCAGGACCGGCGCCAGTTGGCTGGCGATCACCGTTTGCCCTTCTTGAGTGACCACGCCGACCACGTCGCCATCGATTGGCGCGACGATGCGCGTATACGCCAGATTGACCTTGGCAGTGTCGATCTGGATGTGCGCGCTTTTGATCTGCGCGTCCAGCGACATCAGATTGGCCTGCTGCACCTGATAGTTCGACTCGGCGGTTTCAAAATCCTGACGGGAGATCGAGGCGTCGTCCTGCAAGTTTTTGTAGCGCTCGTAAATCGCTTTGGTCTGCCTGAGTTGAGCTTGGGTCGCGCGTTTTTGTGCTTGCAGGTTCTCCTCATCGACCTGGGCTTGACGCAGCGTATTCTGCAACACCAGCGGATCGATTTCCGCCAGCCACTGGCCCTTCTTCACCTTGTCGCCGACCTTGACCTTGAGCGACTTCAATTGCCCGGACACCTGCGCGCCAACGTCCACTTGTTTGATGCCTTCGAGCAACCCGGTGGCGAGCACCGCGTTTTCAATGTCACTGCGTTCCACCGGCGCGGTCAGGTATTGCGGCGCCTCGGCCGGTGCCTGCACCGCGTAGAACGCCAATCCCGCTACTGCCACTAACGCCAAACCCATACCGACTTTGCGCAACTTCGACTTTTCCATAAATGACCACAAGTCCGTTCAGGGGTGAACCCGGCCAGCGGCCGGGCTCTGGTAGATAAACAACAATCAGGAAACCACTTGCCCGGCCGGCACTTTCAGGCCGTCATGCCACCACGCCGCGAGACTGAAGACGTTGGGCGCCTTGAGAATCGTGAAGTGGTTGCCCGGCCCGTACCACACCGCCAGATCCGCAACCTGCCGTTGCCAGCCTTCGACCATCGCCGCTTGCTCGCGCTGATTGCCCCAGGCATCCAGCGTCGGGTCATCGACCAGCGCCAGCCGCACCGGCCCGGTGTAGGCCAGTGGCGGTTGATAGACCGTGCGCAAGGCTGTGGCGAAGGTGCGGACCGGGCCATGCATCGCATCCGGTGCGGCGCGCTCCGACAGCACGCCCGCGTGCACCATCCCGGCATGCAGCAAGCGCATTTGCGTGGCGTCATCAGCGTCGGCAAACACCTGCGGATCGATCTCCAGCGACTTGCCACTGGACAGTTGCAGGGTGTCGATCAAACGTTCCAGCGCCGCCGTACCGGTGTACGGCTTGCCTGCCGTGCCGTTGCCGCCCGGCGCTTCGCTGTCGATCAACGTCAACGAAGCCACCTCGCGCCCGGCCGCTTGCAACTGCGCCGCCATGGCATGCGCCACCCAACCGCCGAAGGAATGGCCGATCAGGTGCACCGGGCCTTGCGGGTAAGCCTGCGCGATCGCCTGCAGATAAAACGCAGCAGCGGCCTCGACCTGACTGTGCGGCACACTGCTGCCGTCCAGCCCGCGCGGTTGCAGGCCGATGATCGGCCACTCCGGCCCGATCGCTTCGGTCAGATGAATGAACCCGGTGACGCTGTCACCTGCCCCCGGCACGCAGAAAATCGGCGCATGCCCCACGTGCCCGGTCTGGATCGTCAGCAGCGGCTGATACACCGCCGTGGCGGGCGCGACTACCGCCTCAAGTGCCTGAGTGATGGCCTGCCCCAACGCTTGAATATGCGGATTTTTCATCATGCTGCGGTGATCGCCGGGGATATCGATGCACTGCAACAGACGACTGTCGAAGCGTTCCTCCCAACCGCGTGTCGGGCTTGGCACAGACTGCCCGTCCATCAGCGCCTGCGCGCGGAACAGATGAATCGTCTGGCTCGCCGGGCTGACCTGGTAATGCGCCAAGGCCAAGCGATGCGCCGCCTCGCGATCGAAGTAATGCCAGGCATCCGCTGCGCTGACCGTGGCCAGTTCCGGATCGGTCAGTTGCTGCACCTGGCAACGCTGGAACAGCGCGTGGAAATCCAACTGCTCCATCTGGGCTTCCAGAGCCTCGACCGACGCCAACGCGGTGGCACTCTCAGCACCGAGCATCAGCGCACGCCCCCGGCAATGCCCGAGCAACTGGCGCTTGTCGAGATCCTTGCCGCTCCACATCGCCTTGTCCTGGGCCAGCGAGTTGGGCGCGTAACTGTCGAGCATGCCGATGAAGTCCACCGGTTGATCCTGACCCAGCAATTGCTGGGCAACCTCATGGGCCAGCACCCCGCCGAACGACCAGCCCGCCAGACGATACGGCCCGTGTGGCTGCACCGAACGGATGATCCCGGCCATCCTCGTGGCCATGCATTCGATTGTGCGCAGCTGTGGCTGACCAAACGGCACGCCGGGCAGGCCATAAATCGCAAATTCGCCGCCAATGTGCTGCGCCAGCGTCGGGAAATACACGTCGCGGCCGCTGAATTCATGCACCAGGAACAGCGGCGTACCGGTATCTCCGGCTCGCACCACGACCAGCCCTTCCGGCAGTCCGGCCATTTCATCCTGAGCGAGCAACGCTGCCGCCGACTCGATGCTCGGGTGCTGGAACAATTCGGCCAGTGACACCTGCATTCCGCCGCGTTGCAGCAGATTGACCAGCCGCACCGCGAGCAACGAATGCCCACCCAACTCGAAGAAGTTGTCGTGACGACCGACCTGCTCGACGTTGAGCACTTCGGCCCAGATACGCGCCATCGCGGTTTCCACCTCGCCTTGCGGCGCCACATAAGGACGATTGATCACCGCGTCGGCGCCCGGCTCTGGCAAGGCCTTGCGGTCGACCTTGTCGTTGGGGGTCAGCGGCAATGCGTCGAGCAACACGTAGGCGCCGGGCACCATGTACTCCGGCAAACGCTCAAGCACATGGGCACGCAAGACCTCCAGGTTTGGCGTTTCGATCCCTGCACGCAACGTGTACCAGGCCACCAAGCGTTCATCGCGCACCATCACCACCGCTTCGCGAATCGCCGGATGTTCGATCAGCCGCGCTTCGATTTCCCCCGGTTCCAGACGCAAGCCGCGCAGCTTGATCTGGAAGTCGTTGCGCCCGAGGAATTCCAGGTCGCCGTCGTTGTTGTAGCGCGCTAGATCGCCGGTGCGGTACAGCCGATCACCGGTCACGAACGGGCTGTCGATGAAACGCTCGGCCTGCATCTGCGGAAATCGGTGATAACCGCGCGCCACACCCACACCGCCAATGTGCAACTGGCCGCTGACACCCTGCGGCACCGGTTGATCGTAAGCATCGAGGACATACAAACGCGTGTTGCTCAGCGCCTTGCCGATCGGCACCGCGTTGTGTGGCACCGGCTGATCCGGTTCAAGCGTCCAGCCGGTGCTGTCGACCGTGGTTTCGGTCGGGCCGTAAACGTTGTGCAAACGCACCCACGGCAAGCGATCGCGCACCTGCCGCGCCAAGGCCGCGCTGAGTTCGCCGCCACCGTTGAGTACATCGGTGAGGCTGGTGCACTGGCTGACATCGGCCTGCTCAATGAAGTCTTGCAGCAGCGCCGGCACGAACTTGACCACAGTCACTTGGTGCTCGCGAATCGCCTGCACCACATAGGCCGAATCGCGGTTGCCATCGGGCCGTGCCAGCACCAGACGCAGGCCGGAACACAGCGGCCAGAAAATCTCCCACACCGAACTGTCGAAGCTGAACGGGGCCTTTTGCAACAGTGCGCCATGCTCGGTCGGCGCACTGATCTGCGAGCCCCAATGCACCATGTTACAGGCGCTGCGATGCTCGATCATCACGCCTTTCGGCAGGCCGGTGGAACCGGAGGTGTAGATCATGTAGGCGAGGTTCGCGGCACTCAGGCCCGGCACCTGCGGATCGTGATCGGGCTGCTGCCAATGACCTTGATCGAGGTCGATCAAGGTCAGTGCAGGCGCGTCGAACAGCGAACGCGTCGCCGCTTGCACCAGCACCGCGACCGGCGCGCTGTCCTTGAGCATGTAGGCCAGACGTTCCGCCGGATACCCCGGATCCAGCGGCACATACGCCCCGCCTGCCTTCAGAATGCCGAGCAGACCGACCACCAGATCCAGCCCGCGCTCGACGCAAATCGCCACGCGTGAATCCGGCTGCACGCCCTGTTCGCGCAAGTGATGAGCCAGTTGATTGGCCCGTGCATTGAGTTCGCGATAGGTGAGGCACCCGGATTCGGACTGCACGGCGATAGCCTCGGGTTTAACCCGCACCTGCGCTTCAAACAAGCAGTGCAACGGCTGTTCCAGCGGGCAGTCGACTTCGCTCGCGTTGAAGTCGTGCAACAGGCGCTGACGTTCGTCCTGCGCCAGCAACGGCACCTGCTCCAGCAGCGTTTGTTCATCGCTCACCAGCGCAGCGAGCAAGCGCTGGAAGTAACCGACAAAACGCCGCACCGTCGATTCATCGAACAACGCCGTGGCATAACGCAGCGAGCCGCGAACGCCATCGGCGCTATCGCCGAGACTCAGCGACAGGTCGAACTTCACAAAGTGGCTTTCCCCCGCCACGCCTTCCAGCGTCAGCTCGCCAAGTTGCAGGCTCGGGCCGTCATTGTTGTCCCAGCTCAGCAGGGTCTGGAACAACGCACTGTGGGCCAGACTGCGCAGCGGTTTGCTGATGTCCACCACGTGCTCGAACGGCAGATCCTGATGCGCCTGCGCCGCCAGGGTTTGCGCCTTGACCCGCGCCAGCAACGCTTCGCCGCTGAGTGCGCCCGAGGTGTCGATGCGCAGGGCCAGGGTGTTGACGAACATGCCGATCAAGCCTTCGACCTCGGCGCGGGTGCGGTTGGCCACCGGCGAGCCGATGACCACGTCGGTCTGCCCGGACAAGCGACTGAGTAACATCGCCCAAGCGCTGAGGATCACCATGTACGGCGTCACAGCGCGACGTTGGCACAGCGCTTTGAGTCCGCGACTCAGCGGCGCGCCCAGCACTACGTCGATATGGCTGCCGGCAAAGTCCTGTTGCGCCGGACGCGGACGATCGGTTGGCAGGGTCAGCAACGCCGGGGCACCGGCCAGGGTCTGCTGCCAGTAATCGCTCTGCCGTTGCAGTACCTCGCCACTGAGCCAACGGCGTTGCCACACCGCGTAATCGCTGTACTGCAGCGCCAGCGCTGGCAACGGGTCTTGCTGGTCATGGCTGAAAGCTTGGTACAGCGCCGCCAGCTCACGGGTCAGCACGCCCATCGACCAGCCATCGGAGATGATGTGGTGCAGCGTCAGCAACAGCACATGGTGATCGTCGGCCAGACGCACCAGTCGCCCGCGAATCAGCGAATCGCGGGCAAGATTGAACGGTGCGCTGGCTTGCTCCTCGATCAGCCCACGCAAGGCGTTATCGGCCTGCGGGTGCTGGCGCAAATCTTCAACTTGCAGCAACAGACCGGCCTCGGCTGGCACGATCAGTACCTGCGCCTGATCGTCGATCTGGGTGAAGCGGCTGCGCAGGGTTTCGTGGCGCTCGACAATACGCGCCAGTGCCCGCTGCAGCGCGTCTTCATCCAGCCGCCCGCGCAGACGCAGGCCCAACGGAATGTTGTACGCCGTGTTGCCACTGTCCATTTGCGCCAGGAACCACAGGCGCTGTTGCGCGAACGACAGCGGCAGCACTTGCTCACGCGCTGCCGGCACAATCTCCGGCAACGTGCTGCGCGCGGCCCGGCTCAACACCTGCGCCACGGCTGCCAACTCGGGATTGGCGAACAGCTCGGCCAAGGTCAGCTCCACGTCCAGCTGTTGGCGAACCTGCGACAGCATGCGCATCGCCAGCAACGAATGCCCGCCCAACTCGAAGAAATTATCGTGTCGTCCCACCTGCTCGACCTGCAACAACCCGGCCCAGATGCGCGCCAGGTTTTCCTCCAGCGCAGTGACCGGCGCGACACAGACCCGGCTGAGCATGGCGGCCTGGGTCGGTGCCGGCAGCGCCTTGCGGTCGATCTTGCCGTTGTTGTTCAGCGGCAACGCTTCCAGTTGCACCCAGGCCGTCGGCAGCATGTACTCCGGCAAACGCGTCGACAGTTGCGCGTGCAGTTCAACGCTGTCGAGTTGTCCATCGTGCGCGGTGAAATAGGCGACCAGACGCGGGGTCTCCTGAGCGTCGCGGCGTGCCAGCACCACGGCTTCCTTGATCCCCGCGCAGTTCAGCAGGCGGTTTTCGATCTCACCCAGTTCGATGCGGAAACCACGGATTTTCACCTGATCGTCGTTGCGCCCGACGCAATCGAGTTGCCCCGGCGCCAGCCAGCGCGCGAGGTCGCCGGTGCGATACAACAACGCGCCGGGTTTATCGCTGAACGGATCGCGGAGGAATTTCTCGGCGGTCAGATCGGCTCGGTTCAGATAACCCAGCGCCACGCCCTGCCCGCCGATATACAGCTCACCGGTCACGCCCATCGGCACTGGTTGCTGATGCGCATCGAGCACATAGACCTGAGTGTTGGAAATCGGCCCACCGATCGGCACGCTCTCGGCATTTTCCGCCACCTCCCGCACTTCGAACGTCGTGGCGTAGGTGGTGGTTTCGGTAGGTCCGTAGCAATGCAGGATGCGCAGTTGCGGCGCTTCGGCCAGCAGCGTGCGGAAAGCCGCCGGATCACCGCGCTCGCCACCACAGAGCAGAATGCGCAGGCCTTTGAGGGCTTGCGGGATCAATTGCACGTACTGGTTGAACAACGCCGTGGTGACGAACAGAATCGTCGCGCCACTGGCATTCAGTTCACGGCCAAAGACCTGCGGATCCAGCAGGGTCTGATGGTCGATGATCACCACGCGACCACCGTTGAGCAACGGCCCCCAGATGTCCATGGTGCTGGCATCGAATGCAGGATTCGAGGCGAACACCACGCGATCCTGCGCATTGAAATCGGCATAACCGTTATTGAGCACCAAGCGGCCGATGCCACGGTGCGGCACCATCACCCCCTTCGGCGTGCCGGTGGAGCCGGAGGTGTACATGATGTACGCCAGCGACTCGGAAGACTGCACCAGGTTAGGGTTGTGTGTCGGTTGCCCGTTGAGGGTCAGCCTGTCCAGATCGATACGCGGCGCGGCGTAATCGATGACTTCGCCGCTCAGGGTCAGCAGCGCGGCCGCGCGACAGTCCTCGACCATGAACGCCTGACGCTCGCTCGGCGCGTGGATGTCCAGTGGCACATAGGCCGCCGCGCACTTGGCAATCGCCAGTTGCGCCACCAGCAGTTCCAGCGAGCGTGGCAGCAGGATCGCCACGTGATCACCCGGTTGCACGCCTTGGCCGATCAGGTGATGAGCCAGGCGATTGGCCTGCGCGTTCAGTTCGAAATAACTCAGCGATTGCGCGCCATGCACCGCCGCCACAGCCTTTGGATGCGCCGCCGCTTGTTGCTGGAAAATCCCGTGCACGGTCAGGGCCTGCGGGTAATCACGCGCGGTGGCGTTGAACTCGACGAGCAAGCGCTGACGTTCCTCCGCCGCCAGTAACGGCAGGTGTTCAAGGACTGCGTGATCATTGCCGACCATCGCTTGCAGCAGCCGCTGGAAGTAACCGACAAAGCGGCGGATGGTCGATTCGTCGAACAGCGCCGTGGCGTAGTTCAGCGAGCCGCGAATCACGCCGTTGACCTCGCCCAGGGTCAGCGTCAGGTCGAATTTCGCGACCTCGTCCGCGCCGGCCACCGCTTCCAGTGTCAGCTCGCCCAGCGCCAGTTGCGGCCCAATGTGACTGTCCCAGCTCAGCGTGGTCTGGAACAGCGGACTGTGCGCCAGGCTGCGCGACGGTCGGGTGATTTCCACCACTTGCTCGAACGGCAGATCCTGATGCGCCTGCGCCTCCAGTGTCCGCGCCTTGACCCGTGCCAGCAGCGTTTCGACACTCGGCTCGCCCGAGGTATCGATGCGCAGCGCCAGGGTGTTGACGAACATGCCGATCAAGCCTTCGATTTCCGCGCGGGTGCGGTTGGCCACTGGCGAACCGATCACCACATCGGCCTGCCCGGACAGACGACTCATCAGCAATGCCCAGGCACTCGTCAGGGTCATGAACAGGGTCACGCCATGCCGCTGGCTCAGGGCTTTGAGTCCGGCGCTCAGGTGTTGGTCCAGCACCACTTCGAGGTTGCTGCCAGCATAATCCTGATGCGCCGGGCGCGGACGATCGGTGGACAGCGTCAACAGCGCTGGAGCACCGTCGAGGGTTTGTTGCCAGTAATCACTTTGCCGTTGCAGCACTTCACCGCTGAGCCAGCGTCGTTGCCACACCGCGTAGTCGCCGTATTGCAGCGTCAGCGCCGGCAGCGGATCGCGCTGGCGCTGGCTGAATGCCTGATACAACGCCATCAGCTCGCGGGTCAGCACGCCCATCGACCAACCGTCGGCGACGATATGATGCACGGTCAGCAACAGCACATGGTGATCGTCGGCCAGACGCACCAGCTGTCCGCGAATCAGCGGGTCGTTCTGCAGATCAAACGCCGTCGAGGCCTCCTTCGCCATCAACCTGTGCAAGGTGTCCTCGGCCTGAGGCTCTTGGCGCAAATCTTCCACACGCAGCAGCAGGCCGCTGTCGACCGGCGCAATCGTCACCTGCGCAGTGTCATCGCGACTGATGAAGCGGCTGCGCAGGGTTTCGTGGCGGGCCACGATACGCGCCAGCGCCGATTGCAGCGCATCAATGTCGAGTCGACCGCGCAAGCGCAGGGCGATGGGGATGTTGTACGCCGAGTTGCCGCCCGCCATTTGCGCGAGGAACCACAGGCGTTGCTGGGCGAAGGACAAGGTGCCGTCACGCGTTACCGGCACAATCGACGGCTGGGTGCTGCGCTCGGCACCCGCCAGGCACTCAGCGACCGCCGCCAGTTCGGCATTGGCGAACAGATCCGCCAACGCCAGCTCCAGCCCCAACCGTTGCCGGACCTGTGCAACCATGCGCATCGCCAGCAACGAATGCCCGCCGAGCTCGAAGAAATGATCATGGCGCCCTACCCGTTCGACCTGCAACACCTCGGCCCAGATCTGCGCCAGCGTAGCTTCCATTTCGTCTAGCGGCGCGACGTATTCACGGGTGAACAACGCGGCCAGATCCGGTTTCGGCAACGCCTTGCGGTCGACTTTGCCGTTGGCCGTCAGCGGTAAAGCGTCGAGCCGGACAAAAGCCGCTGGCACCGTGTACTCCGGCAGTTGCCCCAGCAGATGCGCACGCAGCTCGCCGACGTTCAGCGCTTCGCCTTGCGCGGTTTCGGTGAAATACGCCACCAGTCGCGGCTGGCCGGGCTGATCTTCACGGGCCAGCAGCACGGCGTCCTGAATCCCTGGCAACTGATTGAGGCAGGTCTCGATTTCGCCGAGCTCGATGCGCACACCACGGATTTTCACCTGATCGTCATTGCGCCCCAGGTATTCCAGCGTGCCGTCCTCGCGCCAGCGCGCAAGGTCACCGGTGCGGTACATCCGCGCGTTCGGCAAACGGCTGAACGGGTCGCGCAGAAAACGTTCGGCGGTCATTTGCGGGCGGTTCAAATAGCCACGGGCGACGCCGGCACCGCCAACGTACAGCTCGCCCATCACCCCCAGTGGCACCGGACGCTGCTGTTCATCGAGCAGGTAAACACTGGCATTGCTCAGCGGTTTGCCGATGTGCAGCACTTGCCCTGCCTCGATCAACCCGGACGTAGCAACCACCGTGGCCTCGGTCGGGCCGTAGTTGTTGATCACCTTGAAGGACTGGTTGCGGTTGAACTGGCGCAGCCGGTCACCGCCGATCAACAGGGTTTTCAGGGTTGGATGCGCCTGCTCCTGGCTGAAGGCGTACTCGGCCACCGGGGTTGGCAGGAAGCTCACGTCCAGCGGCTGTGCGCGCCACCAGTCGAGCAGTGCATCGATGTCTTCGTTGCCATCGTGGGCCGGCGCCAGATGCAGGGTCGCGCCGACGCACAACGCCGGCCAGACTTCCCAGGCCATGGCGTCGAAACCGAAGCCGGCGAGGCTTGAAGTGTGGCTGCCGGCGCGCAGATCGAACGCCGCACAGTGCCAGTCGAGCAGATTGCTCAGGGTGCGGTGCTCGACCATCACGCCTTTGGGCTGCCCGGTGGAGCCAGAGGTGTAGATCACATACGCCAAGTGTTGCGGCGTCAGCGCCGGCACTGACGGAGTGTCGATTCTGCTGCTTGGCCACTGGCGCAGATCGAGGTCGATCAGCGGCACTTGCAGCTCGGGCAGACGTGCGCGCAGTGTGCTTTGGGTCAACACCGCAACCGGTGCGCTGTCCTCCAGCAAATAGTTCAGCCGCTCCGTTGGATGCGCCGGGTCCACCGGCACATAACCGGCGCCCGCCTTGAGAATCGCTACCAGTCCGACCAGCGTATCGAGCCCGCGACGGGCAACGATGGCCACACGATCATCAGGCCGCACACCCGCTTCGATCAGGTGATGCGCCAAGGCGTTGGCTTGGTGGTCGAGTTCGGCATAACTCAGGCGCGCACCAGCAAAAATCGCCGCCGGCGCGTGCGGTCGCTCAGCCACTTGCTGCTCGAAACGCTGGCCAATGGTCAGCCCCTGAGGGAAATCGGCGCGGGTGGCGTTAAAGCCGATCAATAGCTGCTCCCGCTCAGCGGCCGACAGGATCGACAAGCGTTCGAAGCCTTGATGCGGTGCCTGTTCCAGCGCTTGCACAAGGCTGTGCAAGGCACATTGCAGATAGTCGCAAGTACGCCGCGCGTCGATGCCGGCACCGGCCAATGCGCTGAGGCTGAACCCTTCGCCAAGATCGTCAACGCTAAGGGTCAGGCGATAGCTGCTGTGTTCCTCGGCTTCCAGCAGTTGCATGCCGTGCCACGCCGATGCGGCCTCGGCAGAGGCATTCGTCGCCGCAGCCCCGTGACGATAGTTGAACAAAGTGCTGAACAGCGGCGTGGTCGGCGCCATCGCGCTGCAATGCTGGATGCGCGCCAGTTGCGCGTGTTCGTGCTGGAGCAATTGGCTCAGCCGTCGATGGGTAGCCAATGCCGCGCCTTTGACGCTGTGCGCGGTCAGATCGATGCGCAGCGGCAAGGTATTGATAAACACCCCGAGCGCACGCTCGGCACCCTCACCGCCGTGCAAGCGGCCGAGCAATACCGTGCCGAATACCACGTCATCGCGGCCCGACAACTGCCCGAGCACCTGCGCCCAGGCCAAGTGCATCAGGCTCGCGGCGCTGACACCCAGACGCCGCGCCTGCTGGCGGATGTCGCGGCTCAGACCGAGGTCGAGGGTCAACCGCGCCTGCTCAGCCAGCCCTTCCTGTGCCGGGGCCTGGCCGTAAGGCAAGGTTGGCTCGCCAACGTCGCCGAGCATGTCGCGGAAGAAGCTTTCATGCTGCTCATCGCTCATTCCGGCCAAGGTCTGCGCCACGTAGTTTCGATATGGCACCGGCTCGGCGAGACGTTGTGGCTGGCCGCTGAGGAAGGCCTGCATTTCCTGTTGCAGCACCTCCAGCGCAACGTGGTCCATCACCAGATGATGGAACAGCAGCAACGCGACAACCCGCTGATTGACCGCGTCCCACGCGTGGACCACGCGCATCAGCGGCGCCTGGTTGACGGCCATGCGGTAGTGACCGGCATCGAAGCGAGCGCGCAACTGCGCCAGTGCATCGCCGTTCACGTCCTCCAGTGCAATACCTTCGCAGGCCAGTGACGCCTGGCGCCAAACCACTTGCACCGGGTCTTCGAGGCCTTCCCAGAACAGCGAGGTGCGCAGAATGTCGTGGCGCTGGATGACGCTCTGCAAGGCCTCGGTGAAGGTGTTCAGGCGCTGTTCATCGGCGAACGCAAACTGTGCCTGCAATACGTAAGGGTCACCCTGAGCAGCAGACAGATGATGGAACAGAATGCCCGTCTGCAACGGCGCCAGCGGATAAATGTCCTGCACATTGGCCGTGCCGCCGGGGATGCTGGCGACGATGCGGTCAAGGGTCGCTTGATCGAGCGTCACCAATGGCAGCAGTTCCGGCGTGATACGCGTGCAGTCCGGCGTAATGCGGTTGGCCGGGACCTCGGCTTGCGGCTCACCACCGACGGCCGCCGCCAGTGCGGCGAGTGTCGGCTGGTTGAACAGCACGCGAATGTCGGCGCTGAGGCCGGCACGACGCATTTTCGCCAGCAGATTCACCGCCATCAACGAGTGCCCACCCAACTCGAAGAAGTGGTCGTGACGCCCTACCCGTTCGACGTTGAGCAACTCGGCCCAGAGCGCGGCGAGCAGGGTTTCCACTTCGCCGACCGGCGCCTCGTATTCACGCACGACCAATGCCGCCAGATCCGCCGCTGGCAATGCCTTGCGATCGAGTTTTCCGTTCGGGCTCAGTGGCAGCGCATCGAGGTGCACAAACACCGCAGGCACCATGTAGTCCGGCAGATGTTCCAGCAAATGGCTGCGCAGCGCTTCGATGTCCAGCCGCTCCCCGGTGTAATACGCGACCAGACGCTTGTCGCCGGGCACGTCTTCGCGGGCCAGCACCACCGCTTCCTGCACCCCCTCGATCTGGGTCAGGCGTGCCTGGATTTCACCCAGTTCGATGCGCAAGCCACGGATTTTCACCTGGTCGTCGTTGCGCCCCAGGTATTCGATATTGCCGTCGGCCAGATAGCGGGCAACGTCGCCGGTGCGGTACATACGGCCATTGGCCTGAAACGGATCATCGAGGAAGCGTTCCGCGCTCAGTTCTGGTCGGTTGAGGTAACCACGGGCCACCTGCACGCCGCCGATGTACAACTCACCGACAACGCCTTGCGGCACCGGCTGTTGTTGGCCATCGAGGATGTACATGCGGGTGTTGGCGATCGGTTTGCCGATCGGCGTGTTGTCCGGGGTTTGCTCCAGCGGCCCGGCGCAATTCCACGCGGTCACGTCGACGGCGGCTTCGGTCGGGCCGTAGAGATTGTGCAACTCACTGCCCGGCAATTGCCGTTTGAACCGCCGCACCAGACTGCCCGGCAAGGCTTCACCGCTGCACATCACCTGACGCAGCCCCGAGCAACGCGCGCTGTCGCCATGGGCAAGGAACACGTCGAGCATCGACGGCACGAAGTGCAGCGTGGTAATCCGTTCTTGCTCGATGATTTCGCTGAGATACAGCGGGTCCTTGTGCCCACCGGGCTGCGCCATGACCAGACGTGCGCCGGTCATCAACGGCCAGAAAAACTCCCACACCGACACGTCAAAACTGAACGGTGTCTTCTGCAACACCGTGTCCGCTGCTGTCAGTGGATAGGCGTCCTGCATCCACAGCAAGCGGTTGACCACCGCGGTGTGTTCGTTGATCACGCCTTTTGGCTGGCCGGTCGAACCGGAGGTGTAGATCACGTACGCCATGTGTTGCGGGGTCAACTCGGCGGTCGGCAGAGGGTCGCTCGACAGCGACTGCCAGTGCGCTTGATCGAGATCGACCAGCGGCACCGCGACGTCACCGAGCAGCCCGCGAGTGGAACCTTGCACCAGCACCGCCAGCGGCGCGCTGTCGTCCAGCATGTAGGCCAGACGTTCCAGCGGATACGCCGGGTCCAGCGGCACATAACCACCGCCAGCCTTGAGGATCGCCAGCAGACCGACAACCATGTCCAGATCGCGCTCGACGCAAATCGCCACCCGTGAATCCGCCTGCACGCCCAAGCCACGCAAGTGCCGCGCCAGTTGGTTGGCCTTGGCGTCCAGCTCGGCATAGGTCAGGCGCTGCTCACCGGCGACCACCGCCGGAGCCTGCGGCGTGCGCGCCACTTGCGCCTCGAACAGACCGTGGAGGGTCTGCTCAAGGTTGTAATCCACTGCCGTGGCATTGAAATCATTCAGCAGGCGCTGTTGTTCGTTCTCTGCCAGCAGCGGCACGTGTTCCAGCACCGTTTGATCATTGGCGACCATCGCCTGCAACAGACGCTGGAAATAGCCGGCGAAACGCAGCACCGTCGCCTCGTCGAACAGCGCCGTGGCGTACTCCAGCGAACCACGAATCACACCGTTGCACTCGCTCAGGTTCAGCGACACATCAAACTTGGCGAAGTGACTCGGCTCCGCCACGCCTTCCAGGGTCAAATCACCGAGGGCCAGCGCCGGGCCTTGCAGACCGTCCCAACTGAGCAACGTCTGGAACACCGGGCTGTGCGCCAGACTGCGCAGTGGCCGGGTAACTTCCACCACCTGCTCGAACGGCAGATCCTGATGCGCCTGCGCCGCCAGCGTCAGCGCCTTGACTCGGGCCAGCAGCGCTTCGACGCTGAGTTCGCCCGAGGTGTCGATGCGCAAGGCCAGAGTGTTGACGAACATGCCGATCAAGCCTTCGATCTCGGCACGACTGCGGTTGGCCACAGGCGAGCCGATCACTACCTCAAACTGACCGGACAAACGACTGAGCAGCATCGCCCAGGCGCTCATCAGCGTCATGTACAGCGTCACGCCATGGCGCTGGCCTAGTGCCCTGAGGCCGGCACTCAAACGTTCATCGAGCACCACGTCGACACTGCTGCCGGCATAGTCCTGCTGCGCCGGCCGCACGCGATCGGTCGGCAACAGCAACAGCGCCGGAGCGCCCGCCAGCGTCTGCTGCCAGAACTCGCTCTGGCGCTGCAACACCTCACCGCTGAGCCAGCGCCGCTGCCACACCGCGTAATCGGTGTATTGCAGCGGCAGCGGCGGCAGTGGATCCGCCTGACCCTGGCTGAACGCCTGATACAGCGCCATCAGTTCGCGGGTCAAAACGCCCATCGACCAACCATCAGAAATAATGTGATGCATCGTCAGCAACAGCACGTGATGATCGTCGGCCAAGCGGACCAGCCGTCCGCGAATCAGCGCATCGTCCTGTAAATCGAACGGCCCCGAGGCTTCGCCCTGAATCAGCGCCTGCAAGGTTTGCTCGGGTTGCGGGTGTTGGCGCAGGTCTTCGATGCGCAGCAACAGGCCGCTGTCGACCGGAGCGATCAGCACCTGTGCCTGATCATTGAACTGGGCGAAACGGCTGCGCAGGGTTTCATGGCGGGCAACGATCCGCGCCAGTGCACGCTGTAGCGCAGCGTCGTCGAGGCGGCCACGCAAACGCAGGGCCACGGGAATGTTGTACGCGGTATTGGCGCCTTCCATTTGCGCGAGAAACCACAAGCGTTGCTGGGCGAACGACAGCGGCAAGGCGCCGTCTCGGGCCACCGCGACAATCTCCGGTTGCGTGCTGCGCCCGGCCTGCGCTACCGCCTCGGCAACCGCGGCCAGCTCGGCGTTGGCAAACAGATCGCCCAGCGCCAGTTCCACGCCGAGGCGCTGGCGAACCTGGGACACCATGCGCATGGCCAGCAACGAATGGCCGCCGAGTTCGAAGAAGTGGTCCTGACGCCCTACTCGCTCGACCTGCAGCACCTGCGCCCAGATCTGCGCCAAGGCGCTTTCCAGTTCGTTGTGCGGGGCCTCGTATTCGCGGCTGAACAACGCCGCACGCTCGGGTTTCGGCAAGGCTTTGCGGTCGACCTTGCCATTGGCGGTCAACGGCAGTGCGTCGAGTCTGACGAAGGCCACCGGCACCATGTACTCCGGCAACTGAGTCAACAGGTGCGCGCGCAACTCGGCCACGGCCAGCGGTTCGACCTGGCTCTGCTCGGTGAAATACGCCACCAGACGCGGCTGACCGGGTTCATCTTCGCGCGCCAGCAGCACCGCTTCCTGAATGCCGGGCAACTGGTTGAGGCGGGTTTCAATTTCGCCGAGTTCGATGCGCACGCCACGGATTTTCACCTGATCGTCGTTACGCCCCAGGTAGTCAATCGTGCCGTCGGCGCGCCAGCGTGCGAGGTCGCCGGTGCGATACATGCGCGCATTCGGCAAGGCGCTGAACGGGTCATGGAGGAAGCGCTCGGCGCTCAAGTCGGCGCGATTCAAATAGCCGCGAGCGACCCCGGCACCGCCAACGTACAACTCGCCCATGACGCCAATCGGCACCGGACGCTGCTGTTCATCGAGCAGGTACACCGTGGCATTGGTCACCGGTTTGCCGATGTGCAAGGCATCGCCTGCCTCGATGCGTCCAGAGGTGGCAACCACGGTGGCTTCGGTCGGGCCGTAGTTGTTGATCACATCGAATTGCTGATTGCGGCTGAACTGGCGCAAGCGGTCGCCACCGATCAGCAGCGTACGCAACGTCGGGTGTTCGAGGTTCTGGCTGAAGGCGTATTCGGCGACGGGCGTCGGCAGAAAACTGACGTCCAATGGCTGCGCACGCCACCAGTCGAGCAGCGCATCGATATCCTCGGTGCCTTCGTGAGTCGGTGCCAGGTGCAAGGTCGCGCCGGCACACAACGCCGGCCAGACTTCCCAGGCCATGGCGTCGAAACCGAACCCGGCAAGGCTTGAAGTGTGGCGCCCGGCGCACAGATCAAACGCTGAGCAATGCCAGTCGACCAGATTCGACAAAGTGCGGTGTTCGACCATCACGCCTTTGGGCAGACCGGTGGAACCGGAGGTGTAGATCACGTAGGCCAGGTGCGCGGCGGTCAGGCCCGGCACGTGCGGATCAGAGGTTTCGCTCAGCGGCCAGGTCAGCGGATCGAGATCGATCACCGGCACCTGCAGCGCCGGCAAGCGGTCCCGCAGATTATTCTGGGTGAGCACGGCGACGGGGGCGCTGTCGCTGAGCAAGTAGTGCAGACGCTCGGCCGGGTGCGCCGGGTCGACCGGTACATAACCGGCGCCGGCCTTGAGAATGGCGACCAGCCCGACCAGCGTATCGAGGCCACGGCGGGCGACGATGGCGACGCGATCATCAGGCTTCACCCCAAGCGCGATCAGGTGATGGGCCAAGGCGTTGGCATGCCGGTTGAGTTCGGCATAACTCAATTGCTCACCCAGGCACTGTGCTGCCAGCGCTTCTGGTCGCTGCGCCACTTGCGCCTCGAAACGTTGGGCAATGGTCAACGTTGCCGGGTAGTCGGCCTGAGTGGCATTGAACGCCAACAGCACCTGCTCGCGCTCGGCCGCCGGCAGAATCGGCAACTGGTTGATTGCGGTATCGGGCGCCTGCTCCAGTGCCAGCACCAGACTTTCCAGGGCGCAGTGCAAGTAATCGCAGATACGCTGTGGATCGACCTCGGTGGTAGCCAGCAAGGTCAGGCTGAACGCATCGCTGAAATCATCAACGCTCAGGGTCAGCGGATAGTTGGTGCGTTCTTCGGAGCTGATCGTGCTGATGCCTTCCCAGGCGGCAAGCACCTCGGCACTGGCCGTCGCCGCCGTGTGGCTGTGACGGTAATTGAGCAAGGCACTGAACAACGGCGTCGGCGCGACCACACCACTGCAACGCTGTGCCAGGGCCAGCGGCGCGTGTTCGTGGCGCATCAGCGTGGTCAGGCGTTTGTGGGTCGCCTCCACCGCCGCACGCACGCCTTGCGCATCGACATCGACCCGCAGCGGCAAGGTATTGATGAAAATTCCCAGCGCCCGTTCGGTGGCTTCGGCGCCCTGCATGCGCCCCATCAGCACCGTACCGAACACCACGTTTTGCTTGCCAGTGAGCACCGCCAGTACCTGCGCCCAGCCCAGATGAAACAGGCTCGCGGCACTCACGCCGAGCTGCCGCGCCTGCGCGCGCAGACGCTGGCCGAGCAACGGGTTGATCGGCAGGCTCAGTTCGGCGATGCCGAGGCCGTCACCCTGCACATCCTGCAAACCGTAGGGCAGCGTCGGCTCGGCAATGTCAGCGAGCATCTCGCGGAAAAAAACCTCGTGCTCGGCCTCGCTGATGCCCAGCCGCGCTTGCGCCACGTAATTGCGAAACGGCACCGGGCGCCCGAGCGCTTGATCCTGGCCGGTGAGGCAGGCGAGCAGTTCATGACGCACCACATCGAGTGCCGAGTGGTCCAGCGCCATGTGATGGAACAGCAACGTCGCGACCACGCGCTGACCGTCCTCGTCCCACGCGTAGGCCAGACGCATCATCGGCGCGCACCGGACGTCCAGACGGAAATGCCGCGCATCGAAACGCTCGTGCAGTTGCTGCAGCGCAGCGCTTGCGCCGTCTGCCAGCACGACCTCTTCGATCGGCAACTGTGCCTGACGCCAGACCACTTGCAGCGGCACGTCCAGCCCCTCCCAATGCACCGCCGTGCGCAGGATGTCGTGGCGATCGATGACTTTTTGCAAAGCTTGAGCGAAGTCCTGCAGACGCTCATGGCTGCTGAACGCGAAGTACGATTGCATGACGTAGGGATCGCCCTGCTCGTTGCTCGCGTGGTGATAGAGAATCCCCTCCTGCAACGGCGCCAGTGGGTAGATATCCTGCACGTTGGCGGCACCGCCCGGTACCTCGGCGAGCAAGCGATCAAGGGTCGGCTGATCGACTTCAGCCAAGGTCACCATCGCGGGCGTGATGTGCGGGGTGCCGGGAAGAATGCCGTTGGCCGGGACTTCGACCTGACCGGCCTTGGTGGCCGAGTATTGCCCGGCCTTGATCAGTTCGATCAGTGCCGGTTTGTGCTCGCGCAGCGCCGCCAGCAGTGCCGGATCGCTCAAGGCCTGCTTGTTGCCGTTCACCCGCAGCTGATCATCGGTGACCGCCAGTTGGATGTCTTTAGCCTTCAATGTGGCCAACAGTTCGATCACGTTCACAGGACGATCTCCATTCTTTCCGTAATTGCGGCGTAGCCGGCCAGGGTCGGTTGTTCGAACAACGCCCTGACATCGGCCTCCATGCCTTCCTGACGCAACCGGCCGATCAGACTGACCGCCAGCAGCGAGTGACCACCCAGTTCAAAGAAGTGATCGTGACGCCCTACCCGTTCGACGTTGAGCAGTTCGGCCCAGAGCCGTGCGAGGGTGATTTCGACGTCGCCGACCGGGGCTTCGTATTCGCGGGTTTTCAACGATTGCTGATCCGGCGCCGGCAGGGCCTTGCGGTCGAGCTTGCCGTTGGGACTCAGCGGCAAACCCTCGAGATGCACGAACACGGCGGGCACCATGTAGTCCGGCAAGTGCTCGAGCAAATGACTGCGCAGCAGGTCGATGTCCAACCGTTCACCGGTGTAATAGGCGACCAGACGTTTGTCGCCCGGCACGTCTTCACGGGCCACCACCACGGCTTCCTGCACACCGTCGATCCGGGCCAGGCGTGCCTGAATTTCACCCAGTTCAATACGCAGACCGCGGATCTTCACCTGATCATCGTTACGCCCCAGGTACTCGATATTGCCGTCCGGCCGATACCGCGCGACGTCGCCGGTGCGGTACATGCGCCCGCCAGGCTGGAACGGATCGTTGAGGAAGCGCACGGCACTCAGCTCAGGCCGGTTCAGATAACCACGCGCCACCTGCACACCAGCGATGTACAACTCGCCAATCACGCCTTGCGGCACCGGCTGCTGTTGCGCATCGAGGATGTACAGGCGGGTGTTGGCGATCGGTTTGCCGATCGGCGTGTTGTCCGGGGTCTGCTCGATGGAGCCTTCGCAATCCCAAGCGGTGACGTCGACGGCCGCTTCGGTCGGGCCATACAGGTTATGCAAACCGCTGCCCGGCAATTGCAGTTTGAAGCGTCGCACCAGACTGCCCGGCAACGCCTCGCCGCTGCACATCACCTGCCGCAGGCCGTCGCAGCGTGTGGTGTCGCTGTTGCCGAGGAATACGTCGAGCATCGACGGCACAAAGTGCAACGTGGTGATGTTTTCGGTTTCGATCACTTCAGTGAGGTATTGCGGGTCCTTATGCCCGTCGGGCCGCGCCATGACCAGTCGCGCACCGGTCATCAGCGGCCAGAAGAATTCCCACACCGACACGTCGAAACTGAACGGGGTTTTCTGCAACACCGAATCGGCCGCCGTCAGCTGATAGGCGTCCTGCATCCACAGCAAGCGGTTGACCACACCGGTGTGTTCGTTGACCACGCCCTTTGGCTGACCGGTCGAGCCGGAGGTGTAGATCACGTACGCGCTGTGCTGGGGTGTCAGCGCCGGGATTTGCGGATTGTCGGTGGACAGGGATTGCCAGGTGTTCTGGTCAAGATCGACCACTGCCGCTTTGACATCCCCCAGCAACCCGCTGGTAGCACCGTGCACCAGCACCACGGCCGGCGCGCTGTCCTCGAGCATGTAGGTCAGGCGCTCCGGCGGATAGGCCGGGTCCAGCGGCACATAAGCGGCGCCGGCCTTGTTGATCGCCAGCAGGCCGATGACCATTTCCAGGCTGCGTTCGACGCAGATCGCCACCCGCGAATCGACTTGCACGCCAAGGCTGATCAAATGCCCGGCCAAGCGGTTGGCGCGCTCGTTCAGTTGCGCGTAGCTCAATGCCTGTTCGCCGGCGACGACGGCGACAGCCTGTGGCGTACGTCGCACCTGCGCTTCGAACAAGCCGTGCAACGTCTGCTGCAAATCGTAATCGACGTCGGTGTCGTTGAGGCCGAGCAGCAACGCCTGCCGCTCTTCGTCCGACAACACCGTCAGGCGATTCAACGCTTGCTGTGGGGTGTGCTCCAAGGCTTCAACCAGCGCGGTCAGCGCGTTGTGCATGTACTGACCGATGCGTGCTGCGCCGATGCGCGACGGCGTCATCACTGTCAGTTCAAAACCGCTGCCCAGATCGTCGACGTTGAGGGTCAACGGGTAATTGGTGCGTTCCTCACCGGCAAGGGATTCGATGCCCTGCCAGGATTCACGCTTGGCCTCTTGTCGGGTTTCATTGTCGCTGTGCCGGTAATTGAGCATTGCGCTGAACAGTGGCGACGGCGCCGCGACACCGCTGCAACGCTGGGCCAGCGCCAGCGAAGCATGTTCGTGGGCCAACAGCGCACTGAGCCGCGCATGGATCGCCTTGACCCCGGCGCGCACCTCGGTTTCGTCGACATCCACACGCAATGGCAAGGTGTTGATGAACATGCCCAGCCCGCGATCCGCGCCCGCGCCGCCCTGCATGCGGCCAAGCAGCACCGTGCCGAACACCACCCGCTCCTGAGCGGACGTTGCCGCCAGCACCCGCGCCCAGGCGAGATGGAACAGGCTGGCGACGCTGACGCCGAGCAACCGTGCCTGACTGCGCAGACGCTGCGCCACCACGGCGGGCAGCGCTTGACTGACTTCCTCGATGTCATTGCCGTCGCCGTGCACGTCCTGCAAGCCGAACGGCAGCGTCGGTTCGTCGATGTCGCCGAGCATTTCGCGGAAGAACACTTCGTGCTCTTGTTCGCTGACGCCAAGGCGGGTCTGCGCGACATAATTGCGGTACGGCACAGCGTCTACCGGCAATCGTTCATCGCCGCGCAAAATCGCCTGCATTTCTGCGCTGACCACCGCCAGCGCGGTGTGGTCCATGGCGATGTGGTGGAACAACAGCATGGCGACGACACGCTGATTGTCCGGATCGAGGGCATACACCAAACGCAGCAGCGGTGCCTGATCCAGGTCCAGACGCCAGTGCCGCGCATCGAAGCGCGCACGCAACTGATCGATGGCTTGACCCTGCGCAGGCTCCAGCGCCACGGCTTGTACCGGCAGCTCGGCACGCCGCCAGACCACTTGCACCGGCGCCGCCAGTCCTTGCCAGACAATCGAAGTGCGCAGGATGTCGTGGCGCGCCATGACTTGACGCAGCGCCGCAGCGAACCCTTGAAAACGTTCAATACTGTCGAACGCCAGACACGATTGCAGCAGGTACGGATCGCCTTTCACGGCGCTGAGGTGGTGATACAGAATCCCTTCCTGCAACGGCGCCAGCGGATAAATATCCTGCACGTTGGCCGCGCCACCCGGCACCGTGGCGACGATGCGTTCGATGCTGGCCTGATCCAGTTGCACCAGTGGCAGCATGTCCGGGGTGATGTGCGTGCAGTCGGCCGCAATCAGATTCTCCGGCACTGCAACCTCGCGACCACTGCCCACCGCGGCCGCCAGCGCGGCCAATGTCGGTTGGCTGAACAGCACGCGCACATCGGTGCTCAGATCAACCTGACGCATGCGTTCGATCAGCGTCACCGCCAGCAATGAATGCCCGCCCAGTTCGAAGAAGTTGTCGTGACGGCCGACCTGTTCAACGTTCAAGACGTCCGACCAGATCTGCGCCAGGCCGATTTCCACCGAGCCTTGCGGTGCGGCATATTCGCGGCTCAGCCACGCCGTTTGATCCGGCTCCGGCAGCGCTTTGCGGTCGAGTTTGCCGTTGGCAGTCAGCGGTAGTGCTTGCAGGCGCACGTAAGCGGCGGGCACCAGGGCCTGCGGCAACTGCGCTTGCAGATGACTGCGCAAATCCTCGATCTCGACGTTCAAACGTTCGGTAAACCACGCCAGCAACTGGCCGTCGCGCACCAGCACCACGCAATCCTGCACGGCCGCGTGACGACTCAACGCCGCTTCGATTTCCCCCAGCTCGATGCGCACACCGCGCAGTTTGACCTGATCATCGTTACGTCCCAGGTATTCGACGTTGCCGTCAGCCAGCCAGCGCGCGAGGTCGCCGGTACGGTACATGCGCGCCTGCGGTTCGTCGCTGAACGGGTCGTCGAGAAAGCGTTCGGCAGTCAGCTCGGGGCGATGCAGATACCCGCGCGCCACACCGGAGCCGCCGACATACAACTCGCCAGCGACGCCGATTGGTACCGGGCGCTGCTGATCGTCGAGCAGGTAAATCTTCGCGTTGGCCATCGGCTGACCGATGTGCAGCACCTGCCCGGCCTCGACCGCGCCAGAAGTCGCAACCACCGTGGCTTCAGTCGGGCCGTAGTTATTGATCACCGCGAAGGTCTGCTCGCGGGGGAACTGGCGCAGCTTGTCGCCACCGATCAGCAGCGTGCGCAAGGTCGGGTGGCCTAGGTCGCGACTGAACGCATATTCGGCCACCGGCGTCGGCAGGAAACTCACCTGCAACGGCTGCGCACGCCACCATTCCAGCAACTCGTCGAGGTGCTCGTTGCTCACCGTTTGCGGTGGCAGATGCAGGGTCGCGCCGACACACAGTGCCGGCCAGACCTCCCACGCCATCGCATCAAAACCGAATCCGGCGACGCTCGATGTGTGGCTGCCGGCGCGCAAGTCGAAGGCCTCGCAGTGCCAGTGCACAAGGTTCTCCAGCGTCGCGTGTTCGACCATTACACCTTTCGGCTGGCCGGTGGAGCCGGAGGTGTAGATCACATAGGCAAGATGCGCCGGGGTCAGCGCCGGCAGTTGCGGATTGCTCTCGGACAACTGCTGCCAAGTGGGATTGTCCAGATCAATCAGCGGCACGGCGCCGAGCAAATCGGCCGTCGCAGCCTGCGCCAGCACCGCCATCGGCGCGCTGTCCTGCAACAGATAGGCGATGCGTTCCGCCGGATACGCCGGATCGACCGGCACATAACCGGCGCCGGCCTTGAGGATCGCCAGCAACGCGACGAGCATGTCCGGGCCACGGCGCAGACACACGGCGATACGGTCATCGGGCTGCACGCCGAGCCCGAGCAAGTGATGGGCCAGGCGATTGGCGCGCTGATTGAGCTGAGCGTAGGTCAGATGCTGATCGCCCTGCAGCACGGCCAGTGCCTCCGGCTGCTGCTCGGCCTGAGCCTCGACCATCCGCTGAATCGTCGTGCCACGCGGGTAGGCTGCTGAGTGCTGGTTGAAGCCGACCAGCAAGTGCTCGTATTCCGCCACCGAAAGCACCGGCAAACGGTTGAGCGGGCGTTGCGGTGCTTCTTCCAGTGCGGTCACCAGATGTTCCAGTGCGGTGTGCATGTAACTGCAGATCCGCTGTGCACCAATCTCGGCGAGCGCCAGCACGTCGAGGACAAACCCTTCGCCCAGATCATCCACCGACAGGGTCAGCGGATAATTGCTGCGTTCCTCGCCGCCGAGCATGCGCACGCCCTGCCAGATACCCTGGCCGTCGCGCGGCTGTTGTGCGGCGGCGCTGTGCCGGTAGTTGAGCAAGGCGCTGAACAGCGGCGCGGAACCGGCCATGCCAGTGCATCGTTGAGCCAGCGCCAGTGATGCGTGTTCATGACCCAAAAGCGCTGTCAGCCGCGCATGAGTAGTTTTCACCCCGGCGCGCACGCCTTCAGCTAGATCAACCCGCAACGGCAAGGTGTTGATGAACACCCCCAGCGTGCGGTCGGCACCCTCGCCGCCCTGCATGCGCCCCATCAACACGGTGCCGAAGACCACGTCGCGGCGTCCGGAGACCACACCCAGCACCTGCGCCCAGGCCATGTGCATCAGGCTCGCCGGGCTGACGCCCAACTGCCGCGCCTGTTCGCGCAGGCGCAGATTGAGCGCCGCATCGACCGGTTGCAACGCTTCTTCGATGCCACGTCCATCGCCCTGCACATCCTGCAGACCGAAGGGCAAGGTCGGCTCGTCGATATCGCCAAGCATCTCGCGGAAGAACACTTCGTGCGCCTGCTCATCGGCGCCCAAGCGGGCCTGCGCCACGTAATTGCGGTAAGGCATCGGCGGCGTCAGCGTGTCGAGCTGATCGAACATCAATGCGTGCATTTCCCGACCGATCACGTCCATGGCGGTGTGGTCGAGAATCGAGTGATGGAACAGCACAATGGCGATGACTTGCTGTTGCGCCGGATCCTCGGCGTAGACCATGCGGATCAGCGGTGCCTGATTCAAGTCGAGGCGGAAATGCCGCGCATTGAAACGCGCCTGCAACTGCTCGAGGATGTCGCCGTCACGGCCCTCCAGAGGCACCTGTTGCACGACCATCTGTGCCTCGCGCCAGACTACCTGCTGCGGATTGGGCAAGCCTTCCCAAACCACGCTGGTACGCAGAATGTCGTGGCGGGCGATGACCTGCTGCAAGTGCGCGGCAAAGGTCTGTAAACGTTCGAGGCTGTCGAACGCCAGACGCGATTGCAGCAGATACGGATCGCCCTGCTCGGCGCTCAGATGGTGATAAAGAATGCCTTCCTGCAACGGTGCCAGCGGATAGATATCCTGCACATTCGCAGCACCGCCCGGCACCGTGGCAACAATACGATCAATGCTGGCTTGATCCAGTGTTGTCAGGGTCAGCATGTCCGGGGTGATGTGCGTGCAATCGGCCGCAATCAGATTGGCCGGCACTGCGATTTCCCTGCCACTGCCCAAGGCACGCGCCAGCGCGGCCAGACTCGGCTGGTTGAACAGCGCCCGTACATCGGCGTTCAGACCGGCCTGACGCATGCGTTCGATCAGGCTCACCGCCAACAGCGAATGGCCGCCGAGTTCGAAGAAGTTGTCGTGACGGCCGATCTGTTCGATGTTCAGCACGTCGGCCCAGATCTGTGCCAACGCGATCTCGACCGGGCCTTGTGGCGCTTCATATTCACGGCTGAGCCACGCGTCCTGATCCGGTTCGGGCAAGGCCTTGCGGTCGAGTTTGCCGTGAGCCGTGAGCGGCAGGCTGTCCAGTCGCACATAGGCGGCCGGCACCAAAGTGTCCGGCAGTCGCGCTTGCAGGTGGCGGTGCAAGTCGCCGATCTCGACCTGCTCGATGTCAGTGAACCACGCAACCAGACGCCCGTCGCGCACCAGTACCACGCATTCGCGGACCGCGTCATGAGCGCTCAACGCGGCTTCGATTTCGCCGAGTTCAATGCGTACACCCCGTAGTTTCACCTGATCGTCGTTGCGCCCCAGGTATTCGATATTGCCGTCGTCCAGCCAGCGCGCGAGGTCGCCGGTGCGGTACATGCGTGCGTGCGGCTCGTCGCTGAACGGGTCGTCGAGGAACTGCGCAGCGGTCAGCTCCGGACGATTCAGATAACCCCGTGCAACCCCGGCGCCGCCGACATACAACTCGCCTTGCACACCGGTCGGCACTGGCTGCTGCTGGCGGTCCAGCAGATAAATCCGCGCATTGGCGATCGGCCGGCCGATGTGCAAAAGCCGCCCGGGCTCGATGCGCCCGGACGTCGCCACCACCGTGGCTTCGGTCGGGCCGTAGTTGTTGATCACATCGAACGTCTGATCTCGCGGGAACTGGCGCAATTTATCGCCACCGATCAGCAATGTGCGCAGGGTCGGATGGCCCAATTCACGACTGAAGGCATATTCGGCCACCGGGGTCGGCAGAAAGCTCACCTGCAACGGCTGCGCGCGCCACCACTCGAGCAGTTCGTCGAGGTGTTCATTGCCGATCGCGGACGGTGGCAGATGCACGGTCGCGCCGACGCACAACGCCGGCCAGACTTCCCAGGCCATGGCATCGAAACCGCAACCGGCGACGCTGGCGGTGTGGCTGCCGGCGTGCAGATCAAAGGCTTCGGCGTGCCAGTGCACGAGGTTTTCCAGAGTGCGGTGCTCGACCATCACGCCTTTCGGCTGCCCGGTAGAACCCGAGGTGTAAATCACGTAGGCCAGATTCGCCGGGGTCAACTTCGGCAGTTGCGGATTGTGCTCAGGCAAGTGCCGCCAGTCGTTGGTGCCCAGATCGATCACGGGGACAGCGCCGAGCAGGTCGCGCGTCGAGGCCTGCGCCAGCACCGCGATCGGGTCGCTGTCCTGCAACAGGTAGGCGATGCGTTCTGCCGGGTAATCAGGATCAATCGGCACATAACCCGCGCCGGCCTTGAGAATTGCCAGCAGTGCGACAAGCATGTCCGGGCCGCGACGCAGGCACAGCGCGACGCGGTCGTCGACTTGAACGCCGAGGCCAATCAAGTGATGGGCGAGACGATTGGCGCGCTGATTCAGTTCGCGGTAGCTGAGCTGTTGCTCGCCCTGCACCACCGCCAGCGCCTCGGGATGCGCCGCCACTTGTGCTTCGAAAAGGCGCGGCACAGTCTGTGCGGGAGGATATTCACGACCGCTGATGTTGAAACCGACCAGCACCCGTTGCCGCTCGCCCGGCGACACGATCGTCAGTTGCTGCAACGGCGCCTGCGGTGTGTACTCCAGCGCCGTGACCAGACTGTGCAAGGCGGTTTGCAAGTAGTCGCAGACCCGTGCGCCATCCACCTGCGGCACCGCTTGCACGCTCAAGCGGAAACCTTCGCCAAGGTCGTCGACACTGACCACCAGCGGATAATTGCTGCGCTCGCGCGAGCTGAGAATCTGCACGCCGTCCCACATGACAGCCGCCGATTGCGGCGCACTGTGGCGGTAGTTGAGCAAAGTGCTGAACAGCGTTTGCGAACCAGCGACACCACTGCAACGCTGGGCCAGCGCCAGCGAGGCTTGCTCATGGCCGAGCAACTGCGCCAGGCGCGCATGGGCGGCACGCACGCCGCTCTCTACCGAATCCGTACCGACGCTGACGCGCAACGGCAAGGTGTTGATGAACATGCCCAACGCCCGATCCGCGCCCTCTCCACCTTGCATGCGTCCGAGCAATACGGTGCCGAACACCACGTCTTGCTGGCCGGAAACCTGCGCCAAGACCTGAGCCCAGGCCTGATGTACCAGACTCGCGACGCTGACACCCAGCCGCCGTGCCTGCTCACGCAGACGCTGGCCAAGGCTGGCGTCCAGCTCGGAATGACTGTCGAGGATCGCGCTGCCGTCGCCGTGCACGTCCTGCAAACCGAAGGCCACGGTGGGTTCGTCAATGTCAGCAAGCATCTCGCGGAAGAAGACTTCATGAGCCTGATCATCGGCACCGAGCCGCGCCTGCGCGACGAAATTACGGTACTGCACCGGCGGCGGCAGGTCGCTGCTGCGGCCGAGCATGACGTCGTTCATTTCCGCGACCAGCACTTCCAGCGCGGTGTGATCGAGGACGATATGGTGCAGCAGGAGAATGCCGATCCAGCGGTTGTGCGGCTGATCTTCGGTGTAGACAAAGCGCATCAGCGGCGCGCGATTGAGGTCGAGACGATAGTGGCGCGGATCGAAACGCGCCTGCATCTGCTCGAGCACGTCGCCGTCGAGTTCGTCGGCATCGACGCGTTCCAGCGCCAGTGGCGCTTCACGACAGACCACCTGTACGGCTTCTTCGAGCCCCTCCCAGACGATGCCGGTGCGCAGAATGTCATGGCGTTTGATCACGCCGTTCAAGGCACGAACAAAGTCTTTGATCTGCGCCAGACCGTCGAAGGCAAATTGCGCCTGCAACACATACGGATCACCGGCGCTGGTGGCCAGATGGTGATAGAGAATCCCCGCCTGCAACGGCGCCAGAGCATAGATATCCTGCACATTGGCGATGCCACCCGACACAGTTGCAACGACACGGTCGATCGCTGCTTGATCGAGATTGGCCAGCGGCAGCATCGCCGGAGTAATGCGCGTGCAACCCGGTTCGATCAGGTTGTCGGGAACGACGATGACGCGTTCGCTGCTCAGGGTCGCCGCCAGCGCGGCCACGCTCGGCTGACCGAACAGTACGCGCACGTCACAGTGCAGATCCTGTTGGCGCATGCGTTCGATCAGCTTCACTGCCAACAGCGAATGACCACCGAGTTCGAAGAAGTTGTCATGGCGACCGACCTGCTCGACACCGAGTAACGTCTGCCAGAGTCCGGCAATCAGGTTTTCCACGGCACCAACCGGCGCTTCGAAACCACGCCGGGCGAATGCATCGCTGTCCGGTGCCGGCAAGGCTTTGCGGTCGAGCTTGCCATTGGTGGTCAGCGGCAAAGCGTCCAGACGCACGAAGGCGCTCGGCACCATGTAGTCAGCCAACACTGCCAACAGATGATCACGCAATTGCGCCACATCCGGCGCCGCACCTTCGTCGGCCAGCCAGTACGCGACCAGACGCTGATCGCCGGGGCTGTCTTCGCGAGCGATCACCACAGCTTCGCGCACGCCTTCGCAGGTAGACAGGCGCGCCTCGATCTCGCCCAGTTCGATGCGGAAACCGCGAATCTTCACCTGATCGTCGTTACGCCCCAGGTATTCGAGGCTGCCGTCCGCCGCCCAACGCGCAAGGTCGCCGGTTTTATACAAGCGCGCACCGGCGTTTTCGCCAAACGGATCATTGATAAAACGCTCGGCCGTCAGTGCTTCGCGATTCAGATAACCGCGTGCCACCCCGGCCCCGCCGACGTACAACTCGCCAATCACGCCGACCGGAACCGGTTCGTACTGAGCGTCGAGGACATACAGTTGCAGGTCGGGAATGCGCACGCCAATCGGGCTGACGCCAAGCAACTGCGCGTCGGCGGCCTGCAACGGCCGATATGTCACGTGCACCGTGGTTTCGGTGATGCCGTACATATTCACCAGCCGTGTTCCGGCATTGCCGACCCGCGCATACCACGGTTTGAGCAAGCCCGGCTCCAGCGCTTCGCCGCCGAAAACCACTTCCCGCAAGGAATGCTGCAAGGTGCTGCGGCCCTGGGCGGCGATCAGTTGGCGGAATGCGCTCGGCGTCTGGTTGAGCACGGTGACGCCGGTTTCGCACAGCAGCGCATAGCAGTCGTCCGGCGAGCGGCTGACGGCTTGCGGGATCAACAGCAGTTGCCCGCCGAACGCCAGCGCGGCCCAGATTTCCCAGACCGAGAAGTCGAACGCGAAGGAATGGAACAGCACCCCGATGTCTTGCTGGTTGAACTGGAACCAGTCATGGGTGGCAGAAAACAGCCGCGCCACGTTGCGGTGCTCGACCATCACGCCTTTGGGCAGACCGGTGGAGCCGGAGGTGTAGATCACGTACGCCAGATGCGCCGCCGTCAGCTCGGGAATCTGCGGATTGCTCTCGAGTTCGGCCTTGAGGTGAGCGCTGTCGAGGTCGATCTGCGGCACCTCGAGAGCGGCCACACGATCGCGGGTCGCCGCCTGCATCAGCACCGCCGCCGGGGCGCTGTCCTGCAAGGTGAAACTGATTCTGTCCAACGGATAGGCCGGATCGATCGGCACGTAACCGGCGCCGGCCTTGAGAACACCGAGCAGGCCGATGATCATTTGCGGGCCGCGCTCAACGCAGATGGCGACACGGTCATCGGGGCGGATGTTCAGCGCCAGTAAATGATGGGCGACCTGATTGGCGCGACGATTGAGTTCGCCGTAGCTGAGCGTCTGCCCTTCAAAGATCAACGCCGTGGCGTCAGGTCGGGCCTGCGCATGGGCTTCGAATTGCTGGTGGATCAGCGTGGTTACAGGGAACTGCGCCAGCGGCAAATTGCTGCCGTGCAGCAGGTGTTCGCGTTCGCTGGCGGGAAGGATTGTCAGCTCTTGCAGCGCCACATCAGCGGTGGATTGCAGGGACGCCGCCAGACTTTCCAGCGCCGTGTTCAGGTACGCGGCCATGCGCTCGGCGCCGAGCGCTACATCCGCCAGCGCGGTGATGCGCAAGTCTGCGCCGAGGTCATCGATGTTGATCGTCAGCGGGTAGTTGGTGCGCTCACGCGCGCCGAGCACCTGCACACCGGGGGCAATGTCGACCACGTCCGCGACTTCTTCGACGCTGCTGTGCCGGTAGTTGAGAATCGCGCTGAACAGGGGCGTCGGCACGGCCACTGCGCTGCAACGTTGGGCCAAGGCCAGCGAGGATTGCTCGTGCGCCAGCAGCGCGGTCAGGCGCCGGTGGGTTGCCAGCACGCCGGCACGCACACTTTGCGCGCCGACATCAACGCGCAGCGGCAAGGTGTTGATGAACATCCCTAACGCCTGTTCACCGCCCTCGCCCGCGTCCATCCGCCCCAGCAGCACCGTGCCAAATACTACTGCCGTGCGCCCGGACAATTGCCCCAAAACACGTGCCAGCGCCAGATGCGTCAGGCTCGCAACGCTCACGCCGAGCTGCCGCGCCTGCTCGCGCAAATTCTGGCTCAAGCGGCTGTCGAGCATCAACGAAGACTCCTCGATGGCGTGGCCGTCACCCTGCACATCCTGCAAACCACACGGCAGTGTCGGCTCGTCAATGTCGGCGAGCATTTCGCGGAAAAATGCTTCCTGCGCCTGCTCGTTACCGGCACCGCGTGCCTTGGCCAAGTGATCGCGATACGGCACCGCCGCTGGCACTTGCGCAGTCTGCCCGAGCAGGCAGGCCTGAACTTCCCGGCGCAGCACATCCAGCGCCACGTGATCCATGATCATGTGATGAAACAGCAACAGCGCAACGACACGGCCCTGCGCAGGATCCTGCGCATAGACCATGCGCAGCAGTGGCGCTTGCTGCATGTCGAGGCGGAAGTGCTGCGGGTCGTGGCGTTCGAGCAGTTGCGTGAGCACGTCTCGGTCGCTGTCGACGGTAATTGCCTGACACACCAGCGGCGCCTCGCGCCAGACCACTTGCACCGCCTCGTCGAGGTACTCCCAGACAAATGAGGTGCGCAAAATATCGTGGCGCTTGACCACCCAGCGCAGCGCCTCGGCGAAGGCGTCCAGCCGTTCCTGGCTGTCGAACACGAAGCGCGCCTGCGAGATGTAAGGGTCACCGGCAGCGGCCGAGAGGTGGTGATAGAGCATGCCCTCCTGCAACGCGGACAACGGATAGATGTCCTGCACGTTGGCGGCGCCACCGGGCACCGTGGCGACGATGCGGTCAAGCGCGTCCTGATTCAGCATCACCAGCGGCAGCATGTCCGGAGTGATGCGAAACGCAGGGCTCAGCCAGTCGCCGCCATGTTCGGCGACCAGTTCCAGCAGTTGCGCCTTGTGCGCCGCGAGGCTGTCCCACAACGCGTCATCCAGCGCGTCGTCGCTGCCCAGAATGACCAGGTCTTCATCTTCCTGTTGAAGGCGGATCGCATGGGTGGAAATAACAGCCATCAGTTCGCTGAAATGCATGAGGTAACCTGCTGTAAATGCGGAAAAAAGGAGCGCGCAGCAGCGAGTCCGTGCACGCGGCGCGCAGCCTGGAAAAACTAAAACATCGGGGCGTGGCTGTCTGACATGGGAAGCGGGGACAAGCCGCCGGCTTGAGCACCGCAAGCCCCCTGTGGGAGCGAGCCTGCTCGCGAAAGCGGTGGGTCAGTCGACATCATCATTGACTGAACCAACGCTTTCGCGAGCAGGCTCGCTCCCACAGGGTTTGTGTCCGAGGATCAGAGACGGCGCTTGCGATTGAGGCTCGGGATGGTGGTCTGGGCGATCTCGACCTGCCTGGCCTGTCTCGAGGTCTGTGCCGCCAGCGCGGCCAGTGTCGGCTGGCTGAACAGCGTGCGCGCATCGACATGCAAACCGGCCAGACGCATGCGCGCGACCAGACTCACCGCCAACAGCGAATGCCCGCCCAGCTCGAAGAAGTTGTCGTGCCGCCCCACCTGCTCGACGTTGAGCACCTGCGCCCAGATCTGCGCCAAGGCTGTTTCCACGTCACCTTCGGGTGCCTCGTAAGGACGACTGAGCAGCGCCTCCGCTCCCGGCTCCGGCAACGCCTTGCGATCGATTTTGTCGTTGGGCGTCAAAGGCAACGCCGCCAGCATCACGTAGGCACCGGGCACCATAAACTCCGGCAACCGCGCCAACACATGCGCGCGCAACGCTTCCAGCGTGGGCGCAGTGACCTCGGCCCGTACGCTGTAATAAGCCACCAGCCGCTCATCGCGCACCAGCACCACCGCTTCACGGAGGGCCGGGTGTTCAAGCAAGCGCGCCTCAATCTCGCCCAGCTCAAGACGCACCCCGCGCAGCTTGACCTGAAAGTCATTGCGACCGAGAAACTCGAGATTGCCGTCAGCGCCATACCGCACCAGATCACCGGTGCGATACAAGCGATCACCGGCCACGAACGGACTGTCGATAAAGCGTTCGGCCTGCAATTGCGGCAGGCCCAGATAGCCGCGCGCCACGCCCACTCCACCAATGTGCAAATGCCCGCACACGCCAAACGGCACCGGCTGATCGCAGGCATCGAGCACATACAGGCGCGTGTTGCTCAGCGCCTTGCCGATCGGCACCAGTGTCGGCGGCACCGGCTCGCCGGGCTCCAGGGTCCAGCCGCTGCTGTCGACCGTGGTTTCGGTCGGCCCGTAGACGTTGTGCAGGCGCACCCACGGCAGGCGCTCGCGCACTTGCCGAGCCAGCGCAACGGTCAACTCGCCGCCACCGTTGAGCACGTCGGTGAGGCTGGTGCACTGGCTGACATCATCCTGTTCGATGAACTGCTGCAACAACGCCGGCACGAACTTCACCACAGTGATGTTCTGTTCGCGGATCACTTGCGTCACATAAGCCGAATCGCGATTGCCATCGGCCCGCGCCAGCACCAGACGCATGCCCGAGCACAGCGGCCAGAAGATCTCCCACACCGAACTGTCGAAACTGTACGGGGCCTTTTGCAGCAGCGCCCCGTGTTCAGTCGGCGGTGACAACTGCGAACCCCAGTGCACCATGTTGCAGGCGCTGCGGTGCTCGATCATCACGCCCTTCGGCGTACCGGTGGAGCCGGAGGTGTAAATCATGTAGGCCAGATTCGTCGCGCCGAGATCCGGCACCTGCGGATTGTCGTGTGGCTGGTCCTGCCAGGTGCCGAGGTCGAGATCGAGCAGCGGCAGGCCGGGGTCGCCGAGCAGATCACGCGTTGCGGCATGCACCAGCAGCGCGATCGGTGCGCTGTCCTGCAACATGTAGTTGAGGCGTTGCGCCGGATAATCGGGATCGAGCGGCACATAAGCACCGCCCGCCTTGAGAATGCCCAGCAGACTGATCACCAGTTCCGGCCCGCGCTCGACGCAGATCGCGACCCGCGAATCCGGTTGTACGCCGAGCCCACGCAGATGATGGGCCAGGCGGTTGGCCTGCTCGTTCAGCTCGCGATAGGTCAGGCGCTGTTCGGCGAATTGCACGGCGATGGCATCCGGCTTGCGCTGCACCTGTTGTTCAAACAGCGCCTGAAGTGGCTGGTCCATCGGGCAGTCGACGGCGGTGGCGTTGAACTCGATCAGCAACCGTTGCAGTTCTTCCGGTGGTAACAACGGCAGGCTATTCAGCGGCCGCTGCGGCGTGGTCTCCAGCGCTTCGACCAAACCGTTCAGCGCCGACTGCACATAACTGCAAATCCGTTGCGCGCCGATGGTCGACAAGGTTCGGGTGGTCAGGCGCAAGCCCGTGCCGAGGTCATCGACACTCAGGGTAAACGGGTAATTGGTGCGTTCCTCGTTGGCCAGAGTCTCGATGCCCTGCCAGGTTTGCCGGGAGGTTTTTTGCTCGACGTCATCGCTGTGCCGATAGTTGAGCAAGGCGCTGAACAGCGGCGCCGGCGCAGCGACGCCACTGCAACGCTGAGCCAGCGCCAAAGAGGCGTGCTCATGGGCGAGCAACGCTGTCAGGCGGGCATGCGTGGACTTCACCGCCGCGCGTGCGCCTTCGCCGACATCGACCCGCAGCGGCAAGGTGTTGATGAACACCCCCAGCGCCCGGTCGGCCCCCGCGCCGCCCTGCATGCGCCCCATCAACACCGTGCCGAACACCACGCTTGGCTGGCCGGATGTCGCCGCCAACACTTGCGCCCAGGCGAGGTGGATCAGGCTGGCGACACTCACGCCGGCCAGACGCGCCTGCTGCTGCAAGCGCTGATAGAGACCGCTGGCCAGGGTTTGCTCGGCTTCTTCGATGTTGCTGCCGTCGCCCTGCACATTCTGCAAAGCGAACGGCAAGGTCGGCTCATCGATGTCAGCGAGCATCTGGCGGAAAAACGCTTCATGCTCCTGTTCACTGACACCCAATCGCGTCTGCGCCACGTAGTTGCGATACGGTACTGGCGGCGCCAGCGTCTCCGAGTGCCCGGACAGGCTGGCGTGAATTTCTTCGCGCATCGCTTCCAGCGCGATGTGATCCATCGCCAGGTGATGGAACAGCAGGATGCCAACCACCCGGTTGTGCGCAGGATCACGGGCATACATCAGGCGCAGCAGCGGTGCCTGACTGACGTCGAGGCGATAGCGCCGTGCGTCGAAACGCTGGTGCAATTGATCGATGATCTCGCCGTGGGCAGGATCCAGTTCGACCTCCTGCACCGGCAGAATTGCCTCGCGCCACACCACTTGAACCGGTGACGTCAGCCCTTCCCAGACCACCGCCGTACGCAGGATGTCGTGCCGCGCCATGACCTGACGCAGCGCAGCGGCGAAGGCCTCGACCCGTTCAAGACTGTCGAACGCCAGCAGTGATTGCAGCAGATACGGATCGCCCTGCGCGGCGGTGATGTGGTGATAGAGAATGCCTTCCTGCAACGGCGCCAACGGATAGATGTCCTGCACATTGGCGGCACCGCCCGGCACGGTGGCGACGATACGCTCGATCATTGGCTGATCCAGTTGCACCAGCGGCAGCAGCTCAGGCGTGATGTGCGTGCAGTCGACAGGAATGCGATTGGCCGGCACCTCGACTTCGCGGCCGCTGCCCTCCGCTGCAGCCAGCGCCGCCAGTGTTGGCTGGCTGAACAGCACGCGAACATCGCTACTCATGCCGATCTGGCGCATGCGTTCGATCAAGCCCACAGCCAGCAACGAGTGCCCGCCCAGCTCAAAGAAGTGGTCGTGACGCCCTACCCGTTCGACTTGCAAGACCTCGGCCCAGATCTGCGCCAAAGCGATTTCGACGTCACCTCGCGGCGCCTCGTACTGACGACGGATCAACGCTTCCGGCCCCGGCGCCGGCAAGGCCTGGCGATCGAGCTTGCCGTTGGCCGTCAGCGGCAGCGTCGCCAGGCGGATGTAGGCGGCCGGCAGCATCGCGGCTGGCAAACGCGATGTCAGGTGCGCGTGCAAGTGCAGGATGTCCAGCGTTTCGCGCTCGGTAAACCACGCCAACAGTTGGCCGTCACGCACCAGCACCACGGCTTCCTGCACCGCAGCATGGCTGGCGAGTGCCGCTTCGATTTCGCCCAGTTCGACACGCACACCGCGGACTTTCACCTGGTCATCGTTGCGACCGATGTACTCAAGATTGCCGTCGGCGCGCCAACGGGCGAGATCGCCGGTGCGATACATACGCGCATCCGGCTGTGCACTGAACGGGTCGTCAAGAAAGCGTTCGGCGGTCAGCTCCGGGCGATTCAGATAACCCCGGGTAACCCCGGCGCCGCCGACATACAGCTCGCCGATGATGCCGATCGGCACCGGGCGCTGCTGATCATCGAGCAGGTAAGCCGTGGCATTGCTCACGGGTTTGCCAATGTGCAACGCCTGCCCTGGAGTGATCAGCCCCGAGGTAGCAACCACCGTGGCCTCGGTCGGCCCGTAATTGTTGACCACCGCAAAACCCTGCGCGCGGTTGAACTGGCGCAGGCGATCACCGCCGATCAGCAAGGTGCGCAAGGTCGGGTGATCCAGTTGTTTGCTGAAGGCATATTCGGCAATCGGCGTTGGCAGAAAGCTGACGTCCAGCGGCTGGGCACGCCACCAGTCGAGCAGCGCGTCGATGTCTTCGCTGCCTTCGCTCGCGGGTGACAAATGCAGCGTCGCTCCGGCACTCAGCGCCGGCCAGACCTCCCACGCCATCGCGTCAAAACCGAAGCCGGCGAGGCTCGAAGTGTGCTGCCCGGAGCTGAGCCCGAATGCCTCGCAGTGCCAGTCGAGCAGATTGCCCAGCGTACGGTGCTCGACCATGACGCCTTTGGGCAACCCGGTTGAGCCGGAGGTGTAAATCACATACGCGAGGTTGCTCGTGTTCAGCTCCGGCACGTCGGGATCGGTCAAGTTGTCGAGCGACCATTCGCGCCGATCAAGCTCGATCACTGGCAGCGCTGTGGCGGGCAAGCGATCACGCAGATCGCTTTGCGTCAGCAACGCCACCGGAGCGCTGTCGCTGAGCAGATAACTCAGGCGCTCGGGCGGATGCGCCGGGTCGATCGGGACATAAGCGGCGCCAGCCTTGAGAATCGCCAGCAGCCCGACCAGCGTCTCCAGGCCTCTGCGGGCAACGATCGCAACCCGGTCATCGGGCCGTACGCCGAGGCCCAGCAGATGATGAGCCAACGCATTGGCTTGCCGGTTCAGTTCGGCATAACTCAGGGTTCGTCCCTGATACGTCGCGACCACGGCGTCCGGTTGTTCGGCCACTCGGGATACGAATCGCTGATGAATCAGTGGGCCTTGCGGATAACTGACGCGGGTGTTGTTCCACTCATCGAGCAGGGCCAGTTCTGCCGGGCTATTGAGGTTGAAATCGGCGATCGCGAGTTCCGGGCATTCCAGACCCTGCTCCAGTATCAGCAACAAGCGCTCGGTGAACGACGCGATCTCGTCAGCCGTGAAATAGGCCGGCGAGTACACCAGATGCAACCAGGCCTTGTCGGTGTAACGGTTGCTGCGCAGGTGAATGGCCAGCGGAGTCGCCTCGTGCTGGTTGGAGACCTTGACCGAGTGTCCCGACGCCTCACCGTAGCGATAATCATGGTCGTCCTGTTCGTAGGACACCGACAGCTCGAACAGTTGCGAGCGGTCTTCACGCAATAGGCCGAGCGCGCGGTTCATCTCGCTCAGCGGGTAGCGTTGATGACGAAAATCCTGCTTCAGACCATCGCCGATTGCCTTGATCAATTCAGCGAATGACATCGCTCGACCGAAGCCCATGCGCATTGCACTGACCTGGGTGAACAAGCCCAAAGTGCTTTTGAAGCGGGCGCCGGAGCGATTGAGAATCGGCAAGCCGACCACCCACTCGTCACGCTGGGCGGTGCGACTGAAATACACATGCAGCGCCGCCAGCAAGACATGAAAGGCCGAGCCACCGAATCGTAGCGCGCAGTCTTTCATGCGCTCGTGCAGCACGGCAGGAAAAGCCTCGACGTGGATGCGGCTTGGCGCCGATTCAGCGTCGAGGGATTCGTGATGGCGGGACGTCAACAAGGGCTCGGGAAGGCTACGGTACTTGTCCAGCCAGTAGCGTCGATTGCGTTCATAGCGGAGTGACTGATGGTAGCGCGCGTCATCTTCGATAAAGCCGACATAGGACGGTGCCGCCCTGCGCGGGCGCTCGCCACGGCACAACGCGCTGTAGATCTCGCCCACCGACTTGAACAGCAGCGCGAACGCCCAGCCATCGATGATCAAGTGATGGGCCTGGGCTGCCAACCAGTGGCGATGGCGATCGAGGCGAATCAGACAGAAGCGGAACAACGCTTGCCCGCTCAATACAAAGGGCAGCGCCATCTGCGCTTCGACCAGCGCCCGCGCCGCCGACTGTGGGTCAGGGTGGCCACTGCAGTCATACAGCGGCATGGCCACGGGCAGCGCCTGGGCAAAACCTTGCAACGGCAGCCCGTCGCGACCAACGTCCGCTCGCAGAACAATGCGCAAGGCATCATTGGCTTCAACCAGAGATTCAAGCGCCGATTGCAGCAATGCCGGATCCAGCGGCCCGCTCAGTTCGACGTAACCGCCAATGTTATACAGCGGCGAATCTCCGCGGCTCAGTTGGTCCAGCCAGATATCCCGTTGAGCGGCAGTCAGCGGGAATGTCTCGACAGGCACGGACAGATCGTCCGCCACGTTGGCAGAAGTAGGCTGCATAAGATCCTTCTCATGTAATTTTGCCGGTATTCAAGCATCGGCCCCCGCGCCGACATGACACCTGAAACCCGGACAACCACCACCCTGATAGGCGCCATGGGCGTGGTTATCGCAGGCAACGTCTAAAAATTCGGAGAGGAAATACTGAAAAGCTTGTAGGAAAAAAACCACATACCAGCGCCGCCATTTGCCCGAGCGCTGCCGATCAGAATTGACCATCGCCCGGGTTTTCGGGGCTTTAGCGTGACTGAACAGTCACGCTCGCCGATATGCCAGTGATCAACACCGTCAGAACCCCGGCGCCAACAATCAGAAATAGTGGCACTTTGTGTCCCCGATTTCCCCTACAGACGTAGGACAAATCCATAGGCTTAAATCCCGCTCCAGATCGTGTTCAAGGAGAAATGACGGCGTGGGTGGCTTTTGCATAATCGGCAGACGATTCAGTGATGGTTCTGAACCAGGGATGACAAGGATATGAATCTGAGCGGCAGTATTCGCAATATGGAAAACCCACACTTCTACTGGCAACTCGGTGAGCTGATTGCCAGTACCGGCGATGATCACTTCGCCACGAACATGTTCCAGTTGGTCGACACGCTGGTGCCGGTCAACCGGGTAGATCTCAGTGAGTGGACGCTGGATGAGCGTCAGGCCAGCGTGGTCGACATCAAACCGTTGGGCAGCGCCGGTCTGACGCAGACCTGCGCACCGGCCGATCCGCTGGAAAGCCCCGACGACCATCCGTTGTTGCAGAAAATGATCGAGATGAACGACTCGCTGCTGATTCAGTTACGCGCCTCGCTGCAGCCTCGGCATCCGCAACACAGCGCCCACCAGTGCAATCTGGTCTCGCGCACGTCCAACCGCCGTTGCGTGATTTCGTTTTACCGACCGCATACGCAACGGGTGTTTTCCCTGCCGGAGCTGTCGTTTCTCAAAAGCCTGTCCGACACCCTGCTGCCACTGATCGAACGCCACGCACAGATCAGCCGGCAGATCCTCGCCCGTCAACCCCGCCAACCGTTGGCCGAACTGGATCAGGCACCGCTGGCGCAAGTGTTCGATGAGCGATTGGCGCTCAGCGACATCGCCCTGTCGGTGCGCGAGAAAGAAGTCTGCCTCGGCCTGTTGACCGGCGGCACCGTGCCGCAAATGGCGGAAAAGCTGCGGGTGAAAAACAGCTCGATCGAGACGTATCTCAAGCGCGCCACCGCCAAACTCGGCGTCAGTGGCCGCCATGGTCTGGCGAAATGGATGGCCGGGGCCTGAGCACAACGCTCTTTATATGCATGAGGCAGTTCGATGTTGACGTTGCGACTTTCCCTGCTGTCCATCGCGGTGCTGATGGGCGGTTGTTCATTGATTCCCGAATATCAGCGGCCCGTTTCACCCAGTGCCGCGCAGTATCCGACAGCAACGCAAGCGGCCACGAGCAACGAGGACTGGCGCACGCTGTTCACCGACCCGGCGCTGCAACAGCTGATTGAAAGCGCCTTGGTCAACAACCGCGACCTGCGCGTGGCGGCTCTCAACGTCGAAGCCTTTCAGGCGCAATACCGCATTCAGCGCGCCGACCTGCTCCCGGCGGTGTCCGCCAACGCCAACGAGTTACGCCAGCGGATGCCGCCGAGCGTGACCCAGGGTAAAGCGCTGATCAACTCGACGTACTCGGCCAACCTCGGCATCAGCGCCTATGAACTGGACTTCTTCGGTCGCGTGCGCAGCCTCAGCGAACAGGCGTTGCAAACGTGGCTGGCCACCGAACAGGCGCGGCGCAGTGCGCAGTTGAGTCTGGTGGCCAACGTCGCCAACGCCTACCTGACCTGGCGCGCCGATCAGGAACTGCTGGAACTGACCCGCGACACCCTCGCCGCCGATGAGCAGAGCCTGCACCTGACCACGCGCAACCGCGAGGCTGGCAAGTCGTCGGCGCTGGAGCAGGCCCAGGCGCAGACCAGCGTCGACAGCTCACGGGCCAATCTGGCGCGCTACCAGCGGCAGGTCGCGCAGGACTTGAACAGCCTGACGTTGCTGGTCGGCGCGCCAGTGCCCGAGGCCCTGCCCGGCCGTCCGCTGGCCAGCGATCTGGTGCAACAACTGCCCGCCGGGCTGCCTTCGGATCTGCTGCAACGGCGCCCGGACATTCTCCAGGCCGAATACAAACTCAAAGCCGCCAACGCCAACATCGGCGCGGCGCGGGCGGCATTTTTCCCCAGTGTCAGCCTGACGGCGAATGCCGGCACCTCCAGTCGTGACCTGTCCGGACTGTTCGGCGCGGGCTCGGGCGCGTGGACCTTTCAGCCGCAGATCAGCCTGCCGATCTTCAACGCCGGCAGCCTGCGCGCGAGCCTGGATTATTCGAAGTTGCAGAAAGACGTCGCGGTGGCTGAATACGAAAAATCGATTCAAACCGCGTTTCAGGAAGTTGCCGATGGTCTCGCCGCACGCAGCACGTATCAGCAGCAATTGCAGGCGCAGCGCAATCTGGTCCAGGCCACGCAGACCTATTACAACCTGGCGCAGAACCGTTATCAGAACGGTGTCGACAGTAGCCTGACGTTCCTCGATGCGCAGCGATCGCTGTTCAGTTCGCAACAGGGTCTGATCACCGATCGCCTCGCGCAACTGGTCGCCGAGGTCAATCTGTACACCGCGCTGGGCGGCGGCTGGAGCGTTGAGGATTCGCGGGTGCAGTGAGTCCGTCGTCACTTTTTCTTACACCTTTTGTCGCTCGATCCTGCACCGTGCGGCAATCCGTGGCCGGCCTCTGCCCTCAGTTTGGTATCATGCGCCGCTTTTACGGTTAACCCCCTGCCAGTCCTGCTGACTGACGGGCTGCAAAAGGCGGTATTAGATGACGGCTTTGTTGACTCGCCGCAAGGTGCTTGCGGGAATGGGCGTGCTCGGGCTCGGCCTGCTCGCCGGCTGCGACACCCGTGGCCAATTGTCGTACAAGTACGGCAAGGATCTGAGTAACAAGATCATGGGACGTACCTTCAAACTGAAGAACACCGACGGCGAAACCATGACGCTGTCGAGCTTTCGCGGCATGATGCCGATGGTGTTTTTCGGCTTCACCCAGTGCCCGGCAGTCTGCCCGACCACCCTCGCCCGCGCGGCCAAAATCAAGAAGCTGATGGGCGCTGATGGCGACCGTTTGCAGGTGATTTTCATCAGCCTCGATCCCGAGCGCGACACGCCGGAAATCCTCGACGCCTACATGAAAGCCTTCGACCCGACCTTCGTTGCGCTGTACGGCACGCTTGAGGAAACCGCGGCCACGGCCAAGGAATTCGACGTGTTCTACGAGAAAGTCCCGGCCGGCGACACCTACACCATCTCGCACACTGCCACCAGTTACGTTTACGACTCCAACGGCGGCTTGCGCCTGGGTCTGTCCACCTCGCTTTCGGCAGAACAATGCACGGAAGATTTGCTTACTGTTATGGAGGTTTGCTGATGCAACCTGTTCTGAACCACCTCAAACGCGCTGTCATCGGTCTGTCTCTGCTGGGTCTGGCATTCCAGGCGACCGCAGCGACCAAAGTCGACGATGCCTGGGTCCGTGCCACCGTGCCGACCCAGTCCGCCAGCGGCGCGTTCATGACCCTGACCGCCGACAGCGACAGCAAGTTGCTCAGCGTCGCGACGCCAGCAGCCAAAGACGTGCAGATCCACGAAATGACCATGAAGAACGACGTCATGAGCATGGGCCCGGTGAAGTTCGTCGAGCTGCCGGCCGGCAAAGCCGTCAAGCTTGATCCGAACGGCTACCACGTGATGCTGATGGGCCTGACCGGTCAGTTGAAGGAAGGCGAAAGCGTACCGCTGACCCTGACCGTGGAAAACGCCAAAGGCAAAAAAGAGACCATCGAAGTGAAGGCACCGGTTCGTGCGCTGACCAACATGGAAGGTCACGATCACAGCAAAATGCACTGATCTCACTGAGCGGCAATAAAAAGGGGCAGCCTGATCGATGATCAGGCCGCCCCTTTTTTGTATTTGATCTGCGCAGTATTAACGCCTGCGGGCCAATGCCTTGCGTACGCTTTCCCGTGACATCCCCGAGCCGGAACGGGTCACGGTTTTATCTATGGGCGCCTTGGCCAACTGTTCCTTGCGTTGTGCCACCTGACGCCAGTGGTAAGCGAAATATCCGCCCGCCACCACAATCCCCAGCCAACCGAACACCGAACTGACGAAAAACCACAGCGCCAGTGTGATCCACACGGTTTTCGAGTTGAACAACTTCAGACTGTCATCGGCAGGCAGCGATTCAACCGGTTCAACCGCGGCCTGCTGCGTCACCGGCATTCTATGCACCCCGTCCAGATCAAAGCGCAGCGCGAAGTCCGCCCCGGGCACCGGAATGTCTAGCTCATTGCCCTGAGCACGATGCACCCGAATTTCGCCATCGACAAGCGACATGGAGCTGAAACTGATCTGGGCTTCATAGTGAATCTCGCCGTTGACCTGGGTCACGACCGTTCGTTTTTGGTCGATGGGGGTGTCGCGCATGCCGACTCCTTGAGCGTTGCACGTCGGACGACGTGCGAAGGGATAATCCGTTGGGCTCGAATGCTACTGAGTGGCTATTACGCTGTCCAGAAAGTGTGCCCCAAAGCTGCAGACCTACACGAAATCCTCCGGCATGAGTCTGTTCGAGGCTACCAGCCATGATGGAAAGCGTGCTTTACATCGAACAAATCTTCGGCGACCATGTAAAGGGTCTTTTACATAGGAAGTAAAGAATGAACCGCTACTACCTCGAATTGGGCGCAGCATTAATCATCTACATGCTGGTACTGACAGCCTCATTGATTGCCTCGCAATACCTGATGGACGCCCCCATCGTGCTGCGCTCGGCCGTCGCACTGACGCCGGTCATTCCGGCGGGACTGATGTGCTGGGCCATCGTGCGCAACATGCGGCGCATGGACGAAATGCATCTGCGCATCCAGTTCGAAGCATTGGGATTTGCCTTCGCCGCCTCGGCATTGTTGACCTTCAGCTACGGTTTTCTGGAAAACGTTGGCGCCCCACATATTCCGTGGACGTGTGTGTGGCCGGTGATGGGGCTGATGTGGATTGTCGGCCTGCACATTGCGCGGCGCCGCTACCAATGAAAAACCGCCTCAAGGAATTGCGCGCCGAGCGCAAATGGTCGCAGGTCGATCTGGCTGAACGCCTGAGCGTATCGCGTCAGACGATTAACGCTATAGAAAACGAACGCTACGACCCGAGTCTGCCACTGGCCTTTCAGATTGCCCGGGCGTTCGAGTTATCAATCGAAAGCATTTTTGATGATGGCATGAACTGAAACGCTCCCCTCGCGTCCTCGCTACTTGCAAAAACGGACTACGCTCGGTGACACCACGGCATTGCGTGGCATCCGTTTTTCTATTGTCAGCGAGGACGACAACATGAGTCCCTTTGGCCCGGTTTTGAGCTTTCGCGGTATTCAGAATCAGAAATACTGTGTATCTGCCCTGCTGGTGCAAGACCTCAACGCACCGGCACCCACTACGCAGGTCGCGCAGGCACACAATCCGACGATCAAACGGATTGCCCGGATTCCTTTGATCAAACCGCGCATGGCCGTCTGGCGACTGGACATGCAGATCCAGCAAAGTAAAACGCAGTTGAAGATCGACTATGACTTGGGAGATGTGTCGGGCTCATTTCACGTCCCGCCTCTGGATCAGGCTCCCCGCATCGCTTACACCTCGTGCAACGGTGTGTCGGACGTCAAATACCTGAATTCGCTGGCAGATCGCTATGCCGAACGCTGGAGTCATCTCGCGCAGACCCACAAACAAGCCGAGTACCATCTGTTGGTCATGGGAGGCGATCAGATTTACAGCGATGAACTGTTACAGACTCAAGGCCCCTTGAATGAATGGTACAAACAGTTCTCCTGGAATCGCGATGACACTCTGTGGACTGACGAAATGGAGATTCAGGCAGACGAGTTTTTCGCCAGTGTTTATCCGCGATACTGGGCCAGACCTCAGATACTGAACATGCTCAGTAGCGTTCCGACCCTGATGATGTGGGACGATCACGACATCATCGACGGTTGGGGATCCTATCCCCAGGCCCTGCATGAAAGTCCCGTACACCAGGGGCTGTTCCGCATTGCCAGTTATTATTTTCGTCTCTACCAATTACAGGTTGACGAAACCGAGAGCCGCCCGGGAGCGATTACTCGTCAAGGGCATACCTTCGCTTTTGAAGGCCTCGGTGGCCTCGCCATTGTCGTTCCCGACCTCAGGTCTGAACGTGCGCCCGACATCAAAGGCAGAAACGGCCAGCTCAAACAGCCCACGCAAATCATGTCGCAAAAAAGCATCTCGCAGATGTTTACCTGGATCAAAAGCCTGACGGCCAGCAAACCTTCACACCTGCTGTTCATCTCCAGCGTTCCGGTATCGTTCGTCAACCTTGCGCTGCTTGAGGCCCTGATCGGATGGATTCCGGGGGAGATCGGGCCGGAGGATGATTTCCGGGACCATTGGCGCCATCAGCCGCACAAAAACGAGCGTAAGCAACTGATCAATGGATTGCTCGATTTCGCCAAGTTGGCGAAGTGCAAAGTCACCATTGTCTCCGGGGATGTGCATGTAGCGGCCGCCAGCGTCATTCGTTCGGCCAACCCCCGGCATATCGACAATGGTGCAGAAGTCATCCATCAGCTGATTTCAACCGGCATCGTCCATCCTCCTCTGCCTGTGCTGACGATCAGAAGCCTGGAAACAATCACCGGTACCCGGGAAAAGATCGACACCGACCTTACTGCCGAGATGCAAGCCATTGGATACGACGGAAATTGCCTGATTGCCAGTCGTAACTGGCTGTCCGTCGAGCCAGATAAAAGTTCCGACGGGCGCAATCGGTTGTGGGTGAAATGGCACGTCGAGGGGCACGATCACCCTATTACGCGACTGATCGAGCCTGCCGGTTGAGTTCCGGAAATCCCCTGCACCGGGCCGGGTTCTTCAGCTACCGGCCCCACCATGCGCCTCTTCAAAGAAGTAATCCTTCCAGCTGTCGGCCTTGTTCTTCAGCACGCCCAGTTCCTGCAATTTCTCGGCATAAATAAAGGTGCGCTGCGGCACCACGGTGAAATCGATTTCCGGGTCCTTGACGATTTGCTCGACCAGAGCCAGCGGCAACTTCGACTGTTCGACACGAATGTACGCCTGAGCCGCCGCCGGTTTGTCGGCCTTGATGATTTTCTCAGCCTCAGCCAAAGCGTCGTAGAACGCCTTGTAGGTCTTCGGGTTTTCGTCGTGGAATTTTTCTGTGGTGTAGAGCACGTTGAACGTCGCCTGGCCGCCGAGCACGTCGTAGGAACTCAACACTTTGTGCACGTTGGGATTCTGCAGAGCCTGATACTGGAACGGTGGGCTGGAGAAGTGCGAGTTGATTTCCGAGCCGCCGGCAATCAGCGCGGCCGTTGCATCAGGGTGCGGCAGGCTGACTGAGATGTCGTCGAATTTCTTGTATTGCGCGTCACCGAACTCCTTGGCGGTTTCGATCTGCAAGGTGCGTGACTGGAAGCCGACACCGGCGGCCGGCACGGCAATGCGGTCCTTGTCGGTGAAGTCCTTGAGCGTCTTGATGTTCGGATTGTTGGTCAGCAAATAGTTGGGCATCGAACCCAGCGCGGCAATGGCTTTGACGTTCTGTTTGCCTTTGGTGCGGTCCCACACCGTGAGCATTGGCGGTACACCGGCAGACACCACGTCGAGCGATCCGGTGAGCAGCGCTTCGTTCATCGCCGTGGCACCGGAAATGCTGTTCCAGTCGACCTTGATATCGAGGCCCTGCTCCTTGCCGTGTTTTTCGATGAGGTTCTGATCGCGCACTACATCGAGAATCAGGTAACCGATACCGAATTGCTGGGCGATGCTGATCTTGCCTTCGGCCTGAGCGCCGGTGCTGAACAAGGCACTCGCCGCGAGAGAAGCGGCCAACAGAGTCAGTGCGGAACGTTTGAACGGTGTGGCCATGACAACCTCGCAGCATGGGGTGGTTTGCTGAAAGGCCTGACTTTATAGATATAAAAAACATAAATTAAATATCTTTATCGCATATCGATAGCACGGGTTGTTGAGCGAACCGAGGCGGCGGGCTTTTGATTCTGAGGTTTGAAAAGATCGCAGCGTTGCGCAACTCCTCCATTGGATACCGGTGATGGTTTGGTGGCTTAAACAGCCTGAAACAATAAATCCGTCGGTGGCAATATCGCCGATTGCCGTTTGACCCGAGGGCCGGTCAGGGCTGCAGACGCGACATCACCTTTGAAAGCTCGCGCACCGGCGCATCAGTTGAGCGTTTAAAAGGGCGATCAGACAGCCCACCCTTGGTATCATCGCGCACACTTTTATGACGATTTAATGGCTGGAAGGTCTTTTTTGTGAGCGCTCTTTTTAACCGGTTGCGGCAGCCGCATGCCCGCCTCTTTTCGTTGATCTTTCTCGTGCTGATTGTGCCGGTGTGCCTGCGTGCGGCACTGGGCTGGTCAACGCCGCTGGGCTATGTGTCGGATCTGGCTATCGGCAGTCTGTTGGTGGTTTTGCTGCATCGCCGGGCGTGGTGGCTGGCCTTGCCGGTGCTGGTGTTCTGGGGCTTGCTGGCCGTGGCGACCGCTGAACTGGTCAGCGCCGTCGGGCGTCTGCCGACGCCTTCGGATATTCATTATCTGATCGATCCGCAGTTCGTGGAGAACTCCACGGGTGGCGGGCTGGCGCACCCGGCGCTGGGCATCACTTTGCTGCTGGCTCTGGGGTTCTGGCTGCTGACCCAATTTGCCGGCCGTGGCATGCCGCGTCCGCCCCTGCCCCGAGCGGTCTGGGGTGCGCCGCTGGTACTGTTCGCCGCGCACTGGGGCGCGCAAAACCTGTGGCCGAGCGAAGCGGATCCGTGGCGCCAGTACAACCTGCCGCACCAGTTGCTGGCCACCGAAGTCGCCGATCTGCAGATTCAGGCCGAGGAATGGCTGGACGGCGATGTCGAAGAACCCGCTCCAGCCATGGCCGGTCTCACCGACGTCGACCTCAACGGGCAGCAACTGCTGGCCGCGCCGGGGCAGGCGCGCAACGTGCTGATCATCGCGCTGGAAGGTATTCCCGGTGCCTACATTCGCGCCAACCGCGAAGCCATCGGCAGTCATTATCAGGAAGACCTGATGCCCAACCTCAGCCGCTGGGCCGAGCGCGGCATGAACACCCCGGATTACGTGCTGCATACGCACCAGACCATTCGCGGTTTGTACTCCATGCTCTGCGGCGATTACGACAAGCTCAACAACGGCACGCCCAAAGGCGTGGAGATGCTCACCCTCAACGAGCGCAATCAGGCCTGCCTGCCGGCGCAACTGCGTGAGCACGGCTTCAGCACGCACTATCTGCAAGGTGCCGGCCTGCGCTTCATGGCCAAAGACAAGATCATGCCGCACATCGGTTTCGATGCGACTCATGGCCTGGAGTGGTTCAGCAACAGCAACTATCTGGAGTTCCCGTGGGGCAAGGATGACAAGGCCTTCTTCGAGGGCGCGCTCGATTACGTCGGCCAACTGAAAAAGCAGAAAAAGCCGTGGATGCTGACATTGCTGACCGTCGGCACCCATCAGCCCTACTCCGCGCCCGAGGAATATCTGGAGCGCTACGAAACGCCGAAACAGGCCGCTGTCGGTTATCTCGACGATGCGCTGCAACAGTTCCTCAGCGGCCTCGAGCGTCAGGGCGTTCTGAAAGACACGCTGGTGGTGATCACCTCGGACGAATCCCACGGCATCGACGGCGTGCGACTGGCCTCGTCGTGGGGCTTCAATCTGACCCTGGCGCCGGAGCATGAACAGCTGCCGCGACTGAACAAAGGCGTCTACGGTCACGTCGATCTGAGCACCTCGATCCTCGACTACTTCGACCTGCCGGTGCCTTCCGCGCTAAGCGGTCGTTCGCTGTTTCGCGACTATGACAGCGGCCGCGAAATCATGTCGTTCACCAACGGCAAGCTGCGTTATCACAACGGTCAGGGGATCTTTTCCGAGTGCGACATGCCGCGCCGCTGCCGCTACTACGAAAGCGCCGGTTTCATTGCCGAAAGCGCCACGTACAAAGGCAACTACAGCGGCCACCCGGCCCGGCATATCGCTGCTCGCGCCAATGCGCTGGACCTGTCACTGCTGCGCACGCCGCTCAATCATCGCTATCAGTTCGGCAGCACCAACGTCATCCCGCTGCAAGCGCAGATCAAGGATGACTGGGCCGACAACCTGATCGGCGCGCAGTACCTGGAAATGCCCAAAGGCTCGCACACCCGCGTGCGTCTGACCGTACGTTCAGTCGATCCGCAACAGGCAGCGTACATTCAGCTCAAGGCCAAGGAGTTTGAACAGGACGTGCAGATCGGTCTGCCGCAGGAGATGGTCGCAACCGCCGACCAACCACTGGAAATGAACTTCAGCTTCGACAACCCGCAAGAGCGCAAAGCGTTTTCTTTCCATTTGCTGGGGTATGGATTGGGCGCAGTTGAAGTGACGGACTTCAGTGTGATCACTGAATTGCCGGGGCAAGAGGACATTCTTGACGACGTGCCGGAGGATGACACCGCTCAATCCACCTGATCACGCCCGTGTCGGAGCTGCCGAAGACTGCGATCTATTGCTTTTAAAATAGAGATCAAAAGATCGCAGCCTTCAGTGATTATCAGAACGTCGTGCGCAAGCCGACCTGAATGCTGCGCCCTTCTGCCGGCGCAATGTCGCGCAGGATCGAACTGGCATAACGCACGGTTTGATTGGTCAGGTTCTCGGCATTGACGAAGGCCAGCCATTGGCTCTGACCGACATCGAAGTGATACCCGACATTGGCGCCCAGTGTGGTGTAGCCGTCAGTGCTGCTTTCATTGTCCGGCACGCGATGTTGTGAACTGGCGTGTTCGACATCGATGCGTGCCTGCCACTTGTCCAGCTCCCACAGCAGCCCGGTGTTCAACCGCAGCGGCGCGATGCGTGGCAAGTCTTCGCCGGTGTCGAGGTTCTTCGCTCGGGTGTAATCGCCGGACAACTCCAAGGCAAACTTGCCGTAGGCGCCTTCGCCGAGTTTCCAGTGGTCTTGGGCTTCAATGCCGCTGAAGCGCGCCCGCACGCCGGAGTAGGTGTATTCAGGGATGCCGTCGGCGTCCTCTTCGCCCTCGTCATTCAGCGTTCGGCCCGTGCCGAGCAAGCCGATGTAGTTGGAGAAGTGGCTGTAAAACACACCGACACTGCCCTTGTGCGTACCATTGTCGAAGCGCAGCGCAAGGTCACTGGACACGGCTTTTTCTTTCGACAGCCCGGCATCGCCGACTTCATAAGTGCCGGTCGCGACGTGAGCTCCGTTGGCGTACAGCTCATAAAATGTCGGCGCACGTTCGGTGTAGCCCAGCGTCGCGGCCACCGACCAGATCGGCGTCAGCGTGTACACCGCACCGGACGACAGACTGCCAGCGGTGAAACTGCTGGATCGATCGGCGTTGGCGAAGCGCTCGTTACCCTTGGCGTCCGGGTCGACCGTGGTGTGCTCAAGGCGTCCGCCGAGGGTGAACAGCAGTCGGGCGGTGGCTTGCCACTCTTCCAGAATGAACAGCGCAGCGGCATCGGTATCGGTCTGCGGCACGAATGCTTCTTCGCCGAGTGCCGAGAACTCGTTGCGGCTGACCTGCGCACCGATTACACCGTTGAACGGCCCCAACGGCTGGTGCCGAGCCTCGCCCCGCGCCTCGTAACCTTTGTTCTTGAACGTCGTGCCGACCTCGCCACCTTCGATTTCGCGGTGTTCGTAATCGGTGTAGCCCGCATCCAGCTTGATCGAACTGAATGGCCCATCGAGATTGCGGATCTCCGAGGCGAAGGCGTAGTGCTCCTGTTGCATGCGGATGCGCACGTCTTGTTCAGCGGGCGAACCGTAGTTGGAGTCGTAGTTGCTGTAGGACAGGCCAGCGTATCCGTCATCCCAGGTATACGACCCGCCGACCGCGCCGCCGTCCTGGCGACCATCGCTGTTGGCCAGTCGATGCTTTTTCGAGTCACCGTCGTCGTTTGCGCGTTCGCCAGCGGTTTTCGCGTAACCAGGGATTTTCAGATCATTGAACTCGCGGGCGCTGGCGTCCAGGTGCAGGGCGAATTGTCCGTTACCGGCCTCGAGTTTGCCGGCGCTGCTACGCGTGGTGTCGGCACCGCCGTAGCGCAACTCACCGGCGCCATGGATGCCGTCGATAGCCTCGGTCGGAATGCGGTTATCGAAGGTGTTGACCACCCCGCCAATGGCACTGCCGCCGTACAGCAGCGCTGCCGGACCACGGACGATTTCCACGCGCTCGACGTTGACCGGGTCCAGCGGCACGGCATGGTCATAAGACAGCGACGAGGCGTCCAGCGCGCCGACGCCATTGCGCAAGATACGGATGCGATCACCGTCCTGACCGCGAATGATCGGCCGGCTCGCCCCAGGCCCGAAGTACGACGAGGACACGCCGGGTTGCTTGTTCAGGGTTTCACCGAGGCTGCCCTTCTGTTGGAAGGTGAGGTCGTCGCCGCTGAGAACGGTCGAGGGCGAAGCGAGTGTCTGGCTGCCGAGCGGATTGCCGGTGATGACTTGCGGTTGCAGTTCGAGGGTTTCAGCGGCGAACACCGGGGATGCAAAAAGCAGCGCGGCGGCCAACGGATTGAGGCGTCGTTGCAAGGGTTTAGAACGGGCAGGCATTGCAGAATTTCCATGCGCTGAAAAGTGAGAATCGCTGCCAGCGTTTTGCTTTAACGCTGGTAGAAACAGAATGAAACGAATTTTATGTTATACAATAACATTTCTTCCTGTCATCCCGATTTTCACTTTTTGTTTTTTTGCAGAGGCTCAAAAACGCCTGTTTCAAGCAGGCAGCCGCTATCGGCTGATCCGTGAAGTGCTCCGAAAAACGCTGAAAGACTTTGCCTATCAGCCTCCAATAGTCGGCCTATTAGCTGACTCTCCAAGTCGGGTCTAGCCTTACTAGTCCGAAGTCGGCACGAGCCGGCCGTAGCAGACCTGATAAGGACCCGAACATGGCAAACGAATCGAAATGCCCGTTCAACCACGCCGCCGGTGGTGGTACGACGAACCGTGACTGGTGGCCGAATCAACTCAACCTGAAAATCCTGAGTCAGCACTCGCCCAAGTCCGATCCGTTGGGCAAGGACTTCGACTACGCCAAAGCCTTCAAGAGCCTCGACTTTCAAGCCCTGAAACAAGACCTCAATGCGCTGATGACCGACTCCCAGGACTGGTGGCCGGCCGACTTTGGCCACTACGGCCCCCTCTTCATCCGCATGGCCTGGCACAGCGCCGGCACCTATCGCACCGCCGATGGCCGTGGTGGCGCCGGCTCCGGTCAGCAACGTTTTGCGCCGCTGAACAGCTGGCCGGACAACGTCAGTCTCGACAAGGCCCGCCGCCTGCTGTGGCCGATCAAACAGAAATATGGACGCAATATTTCCTGGGCCGACCTGATCGTTCTGACCGGTAACGTCGCGCTGGAATCCATGGGCTTCAAGACCTTCGGTTTCTCCGGTGGCCGCCCCGATGTGTGGGAGCCGGATGAGGACGTCTACTGGGGGTCCGAGCACGAATGGCTGGGTGGCGACAGCCGCTATGGCAAAGACAAGTCCGCCATGCAGGAGCCCGGTGACGGCACGCTGGTGGCTGAGCCGGATCTGCACGGCAAAGAAGAGAGCCGCACCGATCAGGGCGAACGCAATCTGGAAAACCCGCTCGCAGCGGTGCAAATGGGCCTGATCTACGTCAACCCTGAAGGCCCGGAAGGTAATCCTGACCCGGTCGCTTCAGCCCACGATATCCGCGAAACCTTTGGCCGCATGGCCATGAACGATGAAGAAACCGTGGCGTTGATCGCCGGCGGTCACGCCTTCGGTAAAACCCACGGCGCCGGCCCTGCCGATAACGTCGGGCCGGAACCGGAAGCGGCCGGCCTCGAAGAACAGGGCCTCGGCTGGCGCAACGCGTTCGGCACCGGCAAGGGTGGCGACACCATCACCAGCGGTCTGGAGGTGACCTGGACGACCACACCGACGAAGTGGAGCAACAACTACCTGGAAAACCTGTTCGGTTTCGAGTGGGAGCTGAGCAAAAGTCCTGCGGGTGCGCATCAGTGGATTCCGAAGAACGGCGCTGGTGCCGGAACCGTTCCGCATGCCCATGATCCGAGCAAAAAGCTTTCGCCGACCATGCTCACCTCCGACCTGGCGCTGCGTTTCGACCCGGCTTACGAGCAGATCTCGCGGCGCTTCCTCGCCAACCCGGATCAACTGGCCGACGCCTTCGCCCGCGCCTGGTACAAACTGATCCACCGCGACATGGGCCCGTTGTCGCGCTACCTCGGCCCGGAACTGCCGAACGAAGAGCTGCTGTGGCAGGACCCGATTCCTGATGTCACACACCCGTTGATCGACGACAGCGACGCGGCTGCGCTGAAAAGCAAAGTGCTTGCCTCGGGTTTGTCGGTGTCGCAACTGGTCTCCACCGCCTGGGCGGCACTCTCGACGTTCCGCGGTTCAGACAAACGCGGCGGCGCCAACGGCGGTCGCCTGCGTCTGGCGCCGCAGAAGTTCTGGCAGGCCAACCAGCCCGAGCAACTGGCCAAAGTGCTGCAAACCCTCGAGGGCATTCAGGGCGAGTTCAATGGCGGCGGCGCTGGCAAAAAAGTCTCGTTGGCAGACCTGATCGTGTTGGCGGGCAATGCCGGGATTGAGCAAGCAGCGAAAAACGCCGGGCACTCCGTCTCCGTGCCGTTCAATCCGGGGCGTACGGACGCCTCGCAAGAGCAAACGGATGTTGACTCGTTTGGCTTCCTTGAACCGATTGCCGATGGTTTCCGCAACTACAGCAAAGGCAAATACACCGTGTCGGCCGAGGCGCTGCTGATCGACAAGGCACAACTGCTGACTCTCACGGCGCCGGAAATGACTGTGCTGCTGGGTGGTTTGCGGGTGTTGAACACCAACGTCGGGCAGAGCCGGCATGGCGTGTTCACTTCGCAGACCGAGGCGCTGACCAATGACTTCTTCACCAACCTGCTGGACATGGGCGTGGAGTGGAAACCAACTTCGAGAGATGCGGATGAGTTCGAGGGGCGCGACCGTAAAACCGGCAGCGTGAAGTGGACGGCGACGCGGGTTGATCTGGTGTTTGGTTCCAACGCGCAACTGCGGGCGTTGGCTGAGGTGTATGCCAGTTCGGATGCGAAGGAGCAGTTCGTTAAGGACTTTGTTGCGGCGTGGACGAAGGTCACCAACCTCGACCGTTTCGACCTGAAGTAACTTTTAGTCAATAAAAACGCCGCATTGATTAATGCGGCGTTTTTTTGTGCGTACGGCTTGGGGAGTTGTGTTGATGCATAAATCTTACCCCCTCACCCCAGCCCTCTCCCCCAAGGGGGCGAGGGGAAAGGGAGCCGATCTTCGTGCTTTTCAAGTCCTGAGTTCGACTCCGGACTTTCAGGTCGGCGTATAGCGCAAAGACACCTCAGTCAGTCCCCTCTCCCACTGGGAGAGGGTTAGGGTGAGGGGCTTTTCAGATCCTGAGTTCGACTCGGACTTTCAGGTCGGCGTATAGCGCAAAGACACCTCGGTCAGTCCCCTCTCCCACTGGGAGAGGGTTAGGGTGAGGGGCTTTTCAGATCCTGAGTTCGACTCGGACTTTCAGGTCGGCGTATAGCGCAAAGACACCTCGGTCAGTCCCCTCTCCCACTGGGAGAGGGTTAGGGTGAGGGCCAGTCCACAGCTGGAACACCGACTCCAATCCACCATCAAGCCAGACTCTTGCTCACCACCTCATACACATCACTCGACAACTGCCCCGACGCCCGAATCCGCTCCAGCTCGCCTTTCATCAACGCCTGACGCGCATCGTCATATTTGCGCCAGCGAGTCAGCGGCGCCAATTGGCGAGAAGCGATCTGCGGGTTGAAGCCGTTCAGCTCGATCACCAGGTCCGCGAGGAAGCGATAGCCGGAGCCATCCGCCGCGTGGAAGTTGATCAGGTTCTGCCCGGCAAACGCGCCGACCAGCGCACGCACCTTGTTCGGGTTCTTGATGTTGAACGCCGGGTGCTGCATCAACGCTTTCACGCGCTCCAGACCGCCTGGCAAAGTGCTGCCGGCCTGCACGCTGAACCACTGATCCATGACCAGAGGATTGTCCTTGAAGTGCTCGGCGAAACTGGCCAGCGCCAACGCTTTCTGCTCTTCAAATGGCGAGTTCACCAACACCGCCAGCGCCGTCAGGCGCTCGGTCATGTTGTCGGCGCTTTCGAATTGCTCCAGCGCCGCCGCCAGTACTTCCGGCTTGCCGCTGAGCATCAGGTACGACAGCGCAATGTTCTGCAGCGCGCGACGGGCGAAATGCTCGGCTTCGGCGACGTACGGCGTTTGCTTCGACAGGTCACGGTTGGCCTGATAACGCAGCCACAGTGCCTCGAACAACCCTTCGGCCAATTGCTTGCGCGCGAACTCACGGGCGATATGGATCGCATCCACATCAGCCACTTCGCTGATTTCAGTGAGGTACGCCTCACCCGGCAGCGAGAGCATTTCCGCGACCATCGCCTGATCCAGCGATTCGTCCGACAGCACCGTACGCAGTGCCGAGACCAGACGCGGATCAAGCTTCAGGCTCTCGCCCTTCTGCTGCTGGCCAATCAGCTCTTGCAGGACCTGTACCGACAGTTGCTGACCGGCATCCCAGCGGTTGAAACCGTCGCTGTCGTGCTGCATCAGGAACATCAGTTGATCGCGGTTGTACGGGAAGCTCAGTTTCACCGGCGCCGAGAAGCCGCGCAGCAGCGATGGCAGTGGCTGTTCAGCGATGTCAACGAAAGTGAAGGTCTGCTCGGCTTCAGTCACCGAGATCACGCGAGTAGTGCCTTGCGCCGACGCTTCACCGCTCAGACGCAGGGCAATCTCGTTGCCTTTGCTGTCGAGCAGGCCGAGTTCGACCGGGATCACGAACGGCAGTTTTTCAACTTTGTCCGGGGTTTCCGGGCAGCTCTGGCGGAAGGTCAGGCTGTAGGTTTTCGCGGCAGCGTCGTAAGACTCGCTCACCGCCAGACGCGGTGTGCCGGCCTGGCTGTACCAGCGCTTGAACTGGCTCAGGTCGACGCCGTTGGCATCTTCCATGGCCTTGATGAAGTCGTCGCACGTCACCGCTTGGCCGTCATGGCGCTCGAAGTACAGATCGCTGCCCTTACGGAAACCTTCAGCGCCGAGCAAGGTATGGATCATGCCGACCACTTCCGAGCCCTTTTCATAAACGGTCAGGGTGTAGAAGTTGGAAATCTCGATGAAGCTGTCCGGGCGCACGGCGTGAGCCATCGGGCCGGCATCTTCAGCGAACTGATGGGTGCGCAGATAAGCCACGTCCTGAATGCGCTTGACCGTGGCCGAGTTCATGTCGGCCGAGAAGCCGGAATCACGGAACACGGTGAAGCCTTCCTTCAGCGACAGCTGGAACCAGTCGCGGCAGGTCACGCGGTTGCCCGACCAGTTGTGGAAGTATTCGTGAGCGACGATCGCTTCAACGCGCTGATGCGCGGCGTCGGTCGCGGTTTCGGCGCGGGCCAGTACGGCGCTGGAGTTGAAGATGTTGAGGCCCTTGTTCTCCATCGCGCCCATGTTGAAGTCGTTGACGGCGACGATCATGAAGATGTCCAGATCGTACTCGCGACCGTAAACCTCTTCGTCCCAGCGCATCGATTTCTTCAGGCTGGTCATCGCATGCTGGCACTTGTCGATGTTTTCCGGTTCGACGTAGATGCGCAATGCGACGTTGCGGTCGGTCATGGTGGTGAAGCTGTCTTCAACGCACCACAAATCACCGGCCACCAGCGCGAACAGGTACGCCGGTTTCATGAACGGGTCTTCCCAGGTTGCCCAGTGCCGGCCGTCTTCGCCCGGGCCCGAGGCGATCGGGTTGCCGTTGGAGAGCAGCACCGGATAGCTGTGCTGTTCGGCGACCACGGTGGTGGTGAACTTGCTCATCACGTCCGGGCGGTCGAGGTAATAGGTGATCTTGCGGAAACCTTCGGCCTCGCACTGGGTGCAGAACATCGTGCCGGATTTGTACAGGCCTTCCAGTGCGGTGTTGGTTTCCGGGTGGATCTTGACGCTGGTGTCGACCGTGAAGGTTTCGGCGGTCGGCTGCAGGGTCAGATGATTCTCGGACAATTGATAGTCAGCAGCGCCAAGCTCTTTATCGGCCAGGGTCACCGAGAGCAACTCCAGCTGCTGACCATCGAGCACCAGCGGCGGCAGGCCCGGGCCACGTGCCGGGTTGCGGCGCATGACCAACTGCGCGTGCACCAGGCTGTGATCCTCGAACAACTCGAAGGTCAGGTGAGTTTCATCGATCAGGTACTCGGGCGCCTGATAGTCCTTCAGGTAAATCATCTTCGGTTGTTCGGTGCGCATGCTGGAGTCCTTATTGATGCACGGCGAGCTGATAAGCCGTGTACTTGCGAATATTGATCACGCCGGTATCGAAGATCAGGTACTGGCCCTTGATCCCCAACAACGTGCCTTCGGCAATCGGGTTCTTGTCCAGGTTGAAGCTGACGATTTTGGCCGGGTATTGCTCGACCGGATAGCGGATTTCCAGCGGTTCGACATCGGCAATGGTCTGAATCGCCTGCAGGCCGAATCGCTCCTGCAAACCTTGCAGGCCTTCGGCGCAGCTTTCGAATAACTGGTCACGTACCTGCGCCAGATCGACCGCCGCCGCATCGCCCTTGAGCAACGCGCGCCAGTTGGTTTTGTCCGCCACTTGGCTACGGAACAAATCTTCGACGAAACCCGATTGCTGCCGCGTGGCAACGCGCATGATCGGCAATGCCTGACATGCGCCCTGATCAATCCAGCGAGTCGGCAGTTGCGTAGCACGAGTAATGCCAACCTTGATGCCCGACGAATTGGACAGGTAAACCACGTGATCGGTCATGCAGAACTGCTCGCCCCACGCAGGGTCGCGGCAGGTGCCGGCGTCATAGTGGCAGCGCTCCGGGCTCATGATGCACAGGTCGCACTGCGCCAGTTTGGTCATGCACGGGTAGCAGTAACCCTGACTGAAACTGGTTTTGGTCTTGCGCCCGCAATGGGTGCAGTGGATCGCCCCCAGGTATTCCAGACGCACCGTGGTGCCGATCAACGGGTTGACCGGCACCTCGACGTCATCCAGACGAAACGCGTATTGCACGTTCGGCCCGTCCAGGCGCGCCGACATTTTGCTGATTGCACCGCGGCCAATCTCGATCAATGGATGGCATCCGATTTGAACAGGATGTTCGGCACTTCGATCGACTTCGACGCACATTCCTGCGGACCCATGTAACCGGTGCGCTGGTCTTCCGGCAGGTTCTGGATTTCCCAGGCGATCATCGCCTGCAACGACAGCTCGCGCTGCTCGGCGGTGAGTTTGCCGCCGTCGGACCACTTGCCGATTTCCACGGCCAGTTTCAGGCTCTCGTAGATGTCCGGGGTAATGTTGTTGATCATGTCGTTAAAAGAGGACATCAGGGTCTCCGTGCTCTTTATCTACTGAAATTTTAGGCGGCCAGTTTACGGCGGTTATACAAACCGCCCAACAAACCGGTGAAGCATCCGATGAGTAACCCGCTGACATGCGCGGCGTTGGCGATTTCGCCGAAGCCGATCACCGAGATCAGCCCGGACATGCACACCAACAACCAGATCAGCATCATTGCCAGTACACCACGCGGCAGACGATAGGCCGGGTTCGGCGACAGCAGCTGGAAGATCCAGCAATGCCCGAGCAAGCCGTAAAGTACGCCGGACAGACCACCGAACAAGGTCGCGCCGCTCCAGACAAACTGCGCGTAGTTGGAAACGAGGCTGAACAGCAGCGTCAGGCCGATCAGGTTGATGCTGCCCTGGCGCGACTCGATGCGCCGCCCCAGCTCCCAGTACCACATGCCGTTCATGGCCAGGTGGAGGATGCCGAAGTGGATCAGCATCGGCGTGACCAGACGCCACCACTGCCCTGCCGCCAGACTGTCGGCCAATGGTGTGAAATGGATGTACTCGCCGACTACCTGAAAATCGAGGAAAGTCAGCCAGCGCAGGGTTTGCAGGTTCTCACCGAGGTACGTCAGCCCGCCAACGATCAGGCACAGCAACAGGATGAACCCGGTGGCCTTGGCGTATTTCAGTTGCTCGGTGAAGCTCGGCCGCTTGAAGGTTGGCGCGACGGGGATGTCCATTTGCTGATCGGGATCACCCGCCGGGAAGCGTTCGTACAAGGAGCGCACGTCTTCGCTGATTTCCGCCGGTGCCCACAGCACTTGTTCGCCGGCCTCTTCGCTGACCCGATGCGGGACCTGCATGCGTTGCAGCAGCTTGACGAAACCACTCAAGTCCACCGCCAACGGCAGACGCAATACCGCTACCGCACTCATTGCAGCACCTCCGGCCGCTCGACATCGACCCAGACAAATTTATGCGGATCCAGACGTGTTTCCTGATCCAGACGATAGGCGACCAGTTTGCCGTAGAGCACCGCGCTGTAATCCAGACACGCGAGATTCGGGCGGATCGGCGCCGGTTTGCCGCTACGCCAGTAGTGGCCGACGAACAGCAACGGCTCGTCGACGCCGTAGCGCAGCAGGTTGTTTTTTTCGCTGGAGGTCAGCGGCTTCTGCGCCACCGGGTCTGGCAGTGCATCAGGCTGAAAGACGATATCGCCGTAGGTTTTCGGATCGTCTTCCCAGAACTTGGTGCGGAAGAACGAGCGAACCAGACCGTCGCCGCTGGTCATGGTCAGACCATCCGGCAGGCGCATGTCAGTGCCGCGCAACAGGCGGTCGAATACGGTACAGGCGAAACTGTCCGGAACCGCCGAGGCCTGCAGGAAGTGTTCATCGATACAGCCATTGGGGAACAGCGCGCGCAGCGGTTCGATCAGGCCGGCATCCCAACAGGCGTGGACGACGCGGAAACGCCCGGCGTCGACAAACAGCGGCAGCTCATAGAACCAGCGTTGGAAATCGTGCCAGTCGCCGGGATGGTCTTCGAACTGGGTCAGGGTTTCGTGCAGCAGACGCGCATGGCGCGGCGTGTGTTCGCGGACGAACTGCTTGCCGCTGCCCGGTAGCGCGGGCGTGCTCCAGCCCAGCGCGTTGAATTCGTGGTTGCCCATGATGCACAAGGCCTGACCGGCCTCGACCATGTCGTGGACGATGTGCAGCGCCTCGCGAATGCGCGGGCCTCGGTCGATGATGTCGCCGACGAACACGGCCATGCGCGATGGATGCCGCCAGACCCCGCCCTGCTTGTGATAACCGAGACGGTCCAGCAAGTGTTCGAGGGTCAGGGCGCATCCGTGCACGTCACCAATCAGGTCATAACTGCGCGCGGGATCGAGCATCAGTCGCCTCCACCGCCCAGCTTGCTGCCCCAGCCGAGCTTGGTGCGGCAGACTTCGTAGTAGTTGTGATCGAGTGGGTGAATCAGGCGCAGCTTCTGCGCTTTCTTGCTGACGGTGATGGTGTCGCCCGGCGCGCAGGTGAAATGGTTCTGCCCATCGCAGGAGACTTGCGGGTAAATCTGCATGTTTTTCGACACGACGATTTTCAGCTCACTGTTGCCATCGACCACAATTGGTCTACTGGACAACATATGGGGGTACATCGGCACGATCACAATGGCATCAAGCTTGGGGTGCATGATCGGCCCGCCGGCAGACAGCGCGTACGCGGTGGAACCGGTCGGCGTGGCGACGATCAGGCCGTCGGCCTTCTGGCTGCAGACGAACTGGCCGTCGATGTACAGCTCGAACTCGATCATCCGCGTCGACTTGCCCGGGTGCAGCACCACGTCGTTGAGCGCATCGCCCTGGCCGATGGCCTCGGCATGCCGGCGCACTTCGGCTTGCAGCAGGAAGCGGTTTTCCACCAGATAGTGGCCGTCGAGCACCTTGGCGACTTCGACTTCCAGCTCGTCCGGGCGAATATCGGTGAGGAAACCGAGGCTGCCACGGTTGATACCGAGCACCGGAATATTGTGTTTGGCCAGCGCCCGCGCGGCGCCAAGCAGGCTGCCGTCACCGCCGACGACGATGACCATGTCGCAGACTTCGCCGAGCATCTTGCGCGACGAGGTTTGCAGGCCGTGGCCCGGCAGCACTTCAGCGATGGTGTCTTCGAGGATCACATGCAGGTGACGATCGAGCAGAAACCGTTTCAGTCGGCGGACGGTATCCAGCACCTGGGAACTGCCCAGGCGACCGATGATGCCGATATTACGAAATTGCTCCATGGGACCTCTGCGGACAATCGAAAACGCGAAAAACCCGATTATGGGCGAAAGCGCCGGTTAGACAAAATCCTTTCAGCCTCAAGGGTGCGCTCGTGTTTACGGCTATGCTCGCAAGATGATCCTATTTCCCGACTTGCTGCAGTTGCCCCACCAATTACGCCACCCGGAAGTGCGCGATCTGGCGTGGGTGATCCTCGCCCCGCCGATGCTCGCCACCACACCGTGGCCGCAGCGTCATCCGCTGGCGGGCAGCGACTGGGTGCACGATCCCGAACGCCTGGAACACTGGTTGCGTCAGCTCGACCGTGACAGCTATGGCTTGCTGCATTGGCTGTCGCAGGCACGCACGCGACGTCTAGGCCTGTATTACGAGCGGCTGTGGCAGTTTGCCGTGGAGCATGCGCCGGGTATTGAGCTGATCGCGGCCAATCTGCCGATCCGCCGCGAGGGCCACACCCTCGGTGAACTGGACATGTTGTTGCGTGACCGCGACGGCGTGCATCACCTGGAGCTGGCGATCAAGCTCTACCTCGGCCCGCAGAATGGCGACGGCCGTGATCCGGCGCAGTGGCTGGGGCCGGGTTGCCACGATCGGCTCGATCGCAAACTAGCGCACTTGGCCGAGCATCAGTTGCCGATCTCGGCCCGTCCGGAAAGTCGCGAAGTGCTGGCGGCGCTGGATATCGAGGTGTTCAGCGCGCAACTGTGGCTCGGTGGTTATTTGTTGTACCCGTGGCCGGGACAGGCTGAATCACCGAGCGGCGCACATCCGCAGCATTTGCGCGGCAGTTGGTTGCATCAGAAGGATTGGCCGGCGTTTGTCGCGCAACGCCCGGCCGGGCGCTGGCAACCCCTGCCCCGGCATGCCTGGCTGGCACCGGCGCATTACCCGGCTGATCAGACCTGGACTTTGGAGCATTTACGTATCTGGCTGAATGATCTTGAACCGCTGGCCCCGGCGCAGTTGATGGTGCGCCTGATCGAGAATGCCCGGGGGGAATGGGAAGAAGCGGAGCGGTTGTTTCTGGTCTCGGATCTTTGGCCAAATGTCCCCGGCCAGGCCTGAAGTTTTTAGTGCCTGACCCGGCCTCTTCGCGAGCAGGCTCGCTCCCACATTTGGACTGCATTTCAAATGTAAAGAGAGGCGATACATCCCCCTGTGGGAGCGAGCCTGCTCGCGAATGGGCCACCTCGGTCTAGAGCGAAAGCCGCACAGCCAAAGCCGCCAACGTCACCAACAACACCGGCACCGTCAACACAATCCCGACCCGGAAGTAATAGCCCCAGCCAATGTGAATCCCCTTGCGCTCCAGCACATGCAGCCACAACAACGTGGCCAGACTGCCAATCGGGGTAATCTTCGGCCCCAGGTCACTGCCAATCACGTTGGCATAGATCATCGCCTCCTTGACCACTCCGCTGGCCTGACTGGCATCGATCGACAACAAGCCAATCAACACCGTCGGCAAGTTATTCATGATCGACGACAGCAACGCCGTCAGCACCCCGGTGCCCATTGCCGCACCCCAGACGCCATGACCGGCGAAGACATCCAGCCAACCGGCCAGATACCCGGTCAGCCCGGCGTTACGCAGGCCATACACCACCAGGTACATGCCCAGCGAGAAAATCACGATCTGCCACGGCGCTTCTTTCATCACCTTGCGCGTGGATATCTTGTGACCGCGAGCGGCGATGCCCAACAGCAACGCGGCACACACCGCGGATATCGCACTGATCGGGATGCCCAGCGGCTCCAGCGCAAAGCAACCGATCAGCAAGATCACCAACACCGCCCAGCCGGCATAAAACGTGGCTTTGTCGTGGATCGCGGTCTCTGGATGCTCGAGTTGCTCAGGGTCATACGTCGATGGAATGTCGCGGCGGAAAAACCACAGCAACATGCCCAGCGTCGCCGCTACGCTAACGAAGTTGACCGGCACCATCACCGCCGCATAGCGGTTGAAGCCGATGTGAAAGAAGTCCGCCGAAACAATGTTGACCAGGTTCGATACCACCAACGGCAGGCTCGCGGTATCGGCGATAAATCCCGCGCCCATCACGAAGGCCAAGGTTGCCGCCGGGGAAAAGCGCAGCGCCAGCAACATCGAAATCACGATCGGCGTGAGAATCAGTGCCGCGCCGTCGTTGGCAAACAGCGCCGACACCAGCGCGCCGAGCAGCACCATGAAGGCAAACAGCTTGCGCCCGCTGCCCCGCCCCCAGCGCGCCACGTGCAATGCGGCCCAGTTGAAGAACCCCGCCTCGTCGAGCAGCAGGCTGATGATGATCAGTGCGACGAAAGTGCCAGTGGCATTCCAGATGATCTGCCACACCAGCGGGATATCGCCGAGATGGACGACACCGAAAATCAGCGCCAGTACTGCGCCAAGCGTCGCACTCCAGCCGACGCCGAGGCCTTTGGGTTGCCAGATGACAAGGGTAATGGTCAGCAGGAAAATCAGTGACGCAGCGAGCATCCGCAACAGCCTTAAATTAAGTAGAAGAGCTAAACACTAAAACCTGTGGGAGCGAGCTTGCTCGCGAAGGCGGACTGTCAGTCACTCATGATGTGTGGCTGATGGCCCCTTCGCGAGCAAGCTCGCTCCCACAGGATCTCTGTTGTGCCAGGGATTTCGGTGAGCTTACTTCTTGTGTTGCTCTACGAATTGTCCGTACGCATTGATAAAACTCTGCAGAAAAGGTTTCACCGATTCGCTCAACTTACCCTCTTCATCAAACGCCGAACCCGCGCCGCCCAGATACGCTTCCGGCTGCTGCATGCACGGCACATTGAGAAACACGAACGACTGGCGCAGATGCTGATTCGCGCCGAAACCACCGATTGCACCGGGCGATACACTGATCACCGCCCCCGGTTTGCCACTCCAGACAGCCTTGCCATAAGGCCGCGATCCAACGTCAATGGCATTCTTCAACGGCGCCGGCACCGAACGGTTGTACTCGGGGGTGACAAACAGCACCGCGTCGGATGACGCCACTTTTTGCCTGAAAGTGCTGTAGGCTGCCGGCGGTGAATCACCGTCGATGTCTTCGTTATAAAGTGGCAGATCGCCAATTTCGACAATCTCAAGCTTGAGGTTGGCCGGGGCCAGCTCTGCCAGTGCCAGAGCGACCTTGCGGTTGATCGATGCTTTGCGCAGGCTACCGACCACTACAGCGACGTTGTAGACATTGCTCATGGAAGACTCTCGATGGTCCGTGGGAGGAGCCAGTAGTTATAGATGATCCGGTGACGATTCCACCAGCACCCGATGGGAAAATCCCGCGAGCTGATTATTTTTTTCCTGTAGGAAAACTTACAGGCCTTGATGGCGGTCTACCAAGCCGCAAATCAAGCGTTTTATCTCCAGAGGTTCTAAGCAGATGGCAGCAGTACTCGTCGGTCAGTTCCATGCAAGAGATGCGGAAGGCCGCGTTTATTCCGTGCATGAGTTCCAGGAATCCAACCCGTCGGCAGACGGTTCCACTGGCTCGGAGCCGATTTACAAACTGGCCATTGGCGATCGCGTCAACAAGGTCAGTGAGAGCGAGTTTCTTCTGGTTCAGTCAGGCATCACCCTGATCCGCGAACCTGAGCCAACCGTCGCTTCATAACTGGCCGTTATGAGCAGAAGTCATATGCGCAGACTTGGGGTAGGATTCAGCCACTGACCCCACCTGCTGAACATGGACTTCACGCATGCGTTTACGTCATATCGAAGTGATTCAGGCGCTCTTGCAGACCGGTCACCTGGGCACTGCCGCCGAATGGCTGCAGTTGCCGGTGGCCGAGGTCGAAGAGCGTTTGCGCGAAGCCGAGAGTCAGTTGGGGTTCATGCTGTTTTCCAGCGTGCGCGGACGCCTGCAATCGACGCCCGAAGCACGGGCGTTGCAGGTCGAAATCGCTCATGTCTACGAAGCGCTGGAGCCGGTGCAGCGTCTGGCCAGCAGCCTAAAGCAATACCTCGCCCCGCCCTTGCGCATCATCGGCACCCCGCCGCTGGCGCAGCAATTACTCCCACACAGTCTCGCCGCCCTGCGCCGACGTCTGCCCGATGCACCGTGCAGCCTGCTCAGCGCACCGACCCGCGACATCGTCCGCAGCCTGTTATTGCGCGAAATTGATCTGGGCTTGAGCCTGCACGATCCCGAACATCCCGACATTGATTGCCGGCCACTGGCCCAGGGCAAGCTGCAACTGCTCGCGCCCCACGGCTGGCTGCAACCGAAACAGAAATACATTTCCCTGCAGGATCTGGCGGGTCAGGCCATGGTCGGTCTTGAAGGCCAGGACCCGCTGAGCCCGGCGCTGGAAAACAAGCTCCAGGCCCTGCGTCCGGCGCCGAGCATCCAGACCCGCGTACAAACCCATCAGATGATGCGCAGCATGGTCGAGGCCGGCGAAGGCCTGGCCATCGTCGACCCGTTCACCGCACTGGGCGCGCGCGCCGCCGGACTCGACGTGTGCCCGCTGTCGCCGGCCGTGCCGATCAGCCTCTATGCCCTGACCTTCAAGCACTCCGCGCCGTCATCAGCGATTCAGACGTTACTGACGATCATCACGGAACAAGCCGAGGCGATGCTGTCGAGCTGAGCGGGTTTTCCAGCGGATTATCGAACAATCGATACCAGAACAGCGCCACTTCGGCGGTGTTCGGGTCGATGCCGCGATAGCGCAATTGGTCGACTCCGCCAATCACATAACCGCAGCGTTCATACAATCGACAGGCCCCGAGGTTGTTGTTCTGGGTTTCGAGCATGATCCCCGGCAGCTTTTTCTTGCGGCTCCAGAACTGGGCGACATCGAGCAGTGCCTTGGCCACACCATGCCGACGCGCCGGCGCGTGCACCGCCAACTCGTCGATATGCGCAAACCCATTCCAGTTGGTGCTGATCACCAGATGGCCGACCGGTTCATCGTCCAGATACGCCATGAAAATCGCGCTGTCGGGCGCATTGTGAAAGGCGCTGAACTCCTCCGGATCGATGCCGTAGCACTTGCGATAAGGCACGATCGGCGTGACCCGCCACTGCTCAACGGGCTGACCAATCACGGCGGCTCCATAAGCCGCAACTTCGAAACTGAAGTCGCTGCCCCAGATATACGGCGCAAAGCCTTCATCGGCGACACGCACCGACAGCCCTGGGTATTTCGGATTCATGACCGGTTGCATACTGGGAAAAGTCCTCATTCCTTGACGCAATCGACGGTGTACTGCCGTCCATTGCCTTCATCTTCATGTTGAAGTCCATGCACATCAGCGACAAAACCGGGGAAGCTGCTATCGAACGTGCGGGCAAATTTCAGGTAATCGATGATCGAGCGGGTCGATTCGGTAAAGCGTTCGCCGGGCATGATCAGCGGAATCCCCGGCGGATACGGTACGAGCATGACCGCTGCAATCCGGCCTTCCAGCTCATCGATCGGCACCGCTTCGACTTCGCCACGCACCAGATGATCATAGGCGTGAGCCGGCTTCATGGCGATTTCCGGGAGCACGGTGTACATGCGTTTAAGGTGTTTGGCCGTGGCATTGCTGCGATAGCAGGCGTGCAACTGATCACACAAATCGCGCAGGCCCATGCCGCGATAACGCGCGGTGTCTTGCTGGGCCACGCACGGCAGGCAGGTATCGAGGCGTACGTTGGCATCGTAACTGCGTTTGAACTCCAGCAGCTCGGTGAGCAATGTGCTCCATTTGCCTTTGGTAATGCCCATGGAGAACAACACCAGAAATGAATACAGACCGGTTTTTTCAACAACCAGGCCACGTTCCCATAGAAACTTGCTGACCACCGCCGCCGGAATACCCTTCTCGCTCAGCGCACCGCCGGCATTCAGCCCCGGCATCACCAGCGTGACCTTGATCGGATCAAGCAAGACGTAATCGTCACTGACCTCGCCGAAACCATGCCAGTCGGCATCCGGTTGCAATAGCCAATCCTCGGTCTGTACGCGATCAATGCCTTCGACACCCGGCGGCTGCCAGATCGAAAACCACCAGTCATCGGCGGCAATGTGCTGGCGCAGATTGGCCAGCGCACGGCGGAAACTCAGCGCTTCATCAAAGGTTTCCTGCAACAGCGAACGCCCGGCCGGGCCCTCCATCATCGCCGAGGCAACATCGAGTGAGGCGATGATGCTGTACTGCGGCGAGGTCGAGATGTGCATCATGAACGCTTCATTGAAACGATCGCGATCGAGTTGCCGCGCGCCGCCGTCCTGCACATGAATCATTGAGGCCTGACTGAAGGCAGCGAGCAGTTTGTGCGTGGAATGGGTAGTGAACACCAGCGGACTGTCGTCACTGCGCGAGGTGGCCATGCCGTAACGCCCGGCGAAGAACTCGTGAAACGCCGCGTAGGCGTACCAGGCCTCATCGAAATGCAGCACTTCGACGCTATTGCCGAGGCTTTGTTTGATCAGCTCGGCGTTGTAGCAGAGGCCGTCGTAAGTCGAGTTGGTGACCACCGCGAGTTTGACTTTCGGTGCGCGGCCCTTGGTCAGCGGGCTGGCGTCGATCTTCGCTTGAATCGATTCGCGGCTGAATTCGCTCAGCGGGATCGGGCCGATAATTCCCAGTTCATTACGCTCCGGGCACAGGTACAACGGGATCGCGCCGGTCATGATGATCGCGTGCAACACCGACTTGTGGCAGTTGCGATCGACCAGCACCAGATCGTCACGGCCGACCATCGAGTGCCAGACAATCTTGTTAGCTGTTGAGGTGCCATTGATCACGAAAAAGGTGTGATCGGCGCCGAAATTGCGCGCCGCGCGCGCTTCAGCTTCGGCCAGTGGCCCGGTGTGATCGAGCAGCGAGCCAAGCTCCGGCACCGACACCGACAAATCCGAACGCAGGGTGTTTTCGCCAAAGAACTGATGAAACGCCTGCCCCACCGGGCTTTTGTGATAGGCCACACCGCCGCCATGGCCGGGGGTGTGCCAGGAATAATTGGAGTCGGCGGTGTGCTGCACCAGCGCCTTGAAAAACGGCGGCAGCAAACCATCCAGATACTTGCGCGCCGCCCGCGCGACTTGCCGGGCCAGGAACGGCACGGTGTCTTCAAACAGATAGAGAATGCCGCGCAGTTGATTGAGCTCGGCCATGGCATCGGCCGGAGCATTTTCCAGGGTGACTTGCTCGCCGAGGGCAAAGATCGGCAGATCCGGTGCGCGCACCCGCGCCAGACCGATCAGTTCGGCCATGTTCTGCAACAGATGCGAGTTGGTGCTGGCGTCCTCGGCGGCAATCAGCATGCAGGCGAGGCCATGGTGGGTGGATGCCACCAACCGCCCTTCGGTGTAGTCGATAGCCGAAACGATATTGAACCCTTCCTGCTCCAACTCCCGGGCGATGCCACGGATACGGTCACCGGCGACCGTGTCGGCCTTGATGTCGCGATGGACGATCAACACCGGAAACTTCAAATCTTTGTACATGAGGCTCAGTGTCCCGAGGCGGCAGAATTGAATCGGCCAATGCACTCAGGGTAGAGGGTTGCAGGCAAAGTGGCGAGGGTGGCCACTTGGCTTCATACCGCCAAAAACAAAAGATCGCAGCCTTCGGCAGCTCCTACAGAGGATCGCATTCCAATGTAGGAGCTGCCGAAGGTTCGGGCCGCGATCGGACGATCTCTTGATCTTCAAGCCTGAGCGTCCGCCTCGGCGATCTGCGTCCACAACGCCGGGCCACCGGCAGACTTGGCAATGATTTCCAGCCGCACCAGATGCGCCGCCAATTCATCTTCCGTCGCACGAATGATCCGCGCTGGCTGACGATCCGCAGGCAAGCGACGAATCTCGGTCGCCGAGTTGTCTGCGCCATCCCCCGTGCCATTACCGTCAGACGCGTTACCCGCCAGCGACAGACTGGTCTGGCCGCCGGTCATGGTCAGGTAGACGTCGGCGAGAATCTCCGAGTCAAGCAAGGCGCCGTGCAGTTCACGGCCCGAGTTGTCGACGCCATAACGTTTGCACAACGCATCGAGGCTGTTGCGCTGCCCCGGGTGACGTTCCCGGGCCATCATCAAGGTATCGAGGATCGAGCAGTGCTGGGTGATGTCAGCGCGATCGTGCTGGCCCATCAAAGCGAATTCGTTGTTGATGAAGCCAACGTCGAACGCCGCGTTGTGGATGATCAGCTGTGCGCCCTTGATGAATTCGAAGAACTCATCGGCCACTTCGGCAAACCGTGGTTTGCCAACCAGGAACTCGTTGGTAATACCGTGGACGCCGATGGCGCCTTCATCACTCTCGCGATCCGGTTGCAGGTAAACGTGAAAATGCCGGCCCGTCAGGCGTCGGCCGATCAGTTCGACACAGCCGATTTCAATGATCCGGTGACCATCGGTCACCGGCATGCCGGTGGTTTCGGTATCGAGTACAACGGATCTGGTGGCCATCAGTGTTCAGCTCTCAACGGGTCGATCTTGCAAAAAACGCGGATGTTAACACGCTCGGTGGGGTGTTTCAGTCAGACCGTGGCGCCCCATTCGCGAGCAGGCTCGCTCCCACATTGGAATGCATTCCAATTCAGGGAAGGGGCATCAGATCAGGAATGCATTTCCCTGTGGGAGCGAGCCTGCTCGCGAATGGCCGCACCACGGTTCAGAGGCGAAATCAGCTCTGCTTGTAACCGCGAACCTCATCCACCCCACGGTTCGCCAACTGGTCCGCCCGCTCGTTACCGTGATGGCCAATGTGCCCACGCACCCATTTCCAGGTGACCTTGTGGCGGTTGACCTGCTCGTCCAGCTCTTTCCACAGATCAGCGTTCTTCACGGGCTCTTTGGCCGCGGTTTTCCAGCCACGTTTTTTCCAGTTGGCCATCCACTCGTTGATGCCCTTCATCACGTATTGCGAGTCGGTCACCAGCAGCACTTCGCACGGGCGCTTCAAGGCTTCGAGGCCGCGGATCGCGCCGAGCAGTTCCATGCGGTTGTTGGTGGTGTTGGCTTCGCCGCCCCACAGTTCCTTTTCGACGCCCTTGCACACCAGCAAGGCGCCCCAGCCGCCCGGGCCGGGATTGCCTTTGCAGGCGCCGTCAGTGAACAGTTCTACAGTGTCGACGCTTTCAACGCTTTCGCTCATGCCACTCTATCCAGAAAAATGCCTGTCTTGCCGATCACGGATCGACAATGACCGAGGCCGGGACAAACCCGGCCACAAATAAAAGAAGGTTTACGGTTCGATGCGCCGGCGATTGACCTTGGCCATCGGCAGCGGAATCAGCTTGCCCATCGGCTCGCGGCGCTCCTGACGTAACGGTCGCAGCCCGACCACAATCTTGCGCGCGACCAACAAATAGAAGCCGCCGCCCGACAGTTGCCAGTCACCGGCCTTGCGTTCCCAGCCGGCCAGGCGGGCCTGCCACTTGGGCGACGCGAGCGGCGGACGATAGCACCCGAAGCGGCGTTTCTCCAGCGCGAAGCCCAGCAGATTGAGCCAGTCAGCAACCCGTGACGGTGAGATGCAGCGCGCCTGACGCAAGGCGTCGTGGGCGAAAACATGGCGCAAGCCCCAGGTACTCCACGGGTTGATACCGATGATCAGCAAATGCCCGCCGGGGCGCACGCTGCTCGCTGCTTCACGCAGCAAACCGTGGGGCGACAGGCAGAAATCCAGGCCGTGCTGCATCACCACCACGTCGGCGGCGTGCTCGCTCAGCGGCCAGGCCTGCTCTTCGCAGACAATCTCGACCCCCGGCAACGGCGCACCGAGGCGCACATTGCGCTGCACTTGCGGCGCCGCCGGCGGGGTTTCGGCCGATGGACCGTAATGCACCAGATAACCGCCGAAGAACCGGCCCAACTCGTCTTCGAGCATGCGCCGCTCTTCATCGAGCAGAAATTGCCCAAGCGGGCCGGACAGCCATTCACGGGCTGCACCGATCAGGGCCAGCCAGTCAGGATCAGCCTGTGCGAACGCTTTATCACTCATCGCATTCTCCAAAGCGCCAGGAACTACTAAGATGCGCCAATGTTTTCCGCTTGGCGAATTCCGACGATGATACAGATCAGTGCCCTGCCCGCGTTCACCGACAACTACATCTGGTTGTTACAGGATCACCGTACCCAGCGCTGCGCGGTGGTCGATCCCGGCGATGCCGCGCCAGTGCAGGCATGGCTCGAAGCGCACCCAGGCTGGGTCTTGAGCGACATCCTGATCACCCACCATCACCATGATCACGTCGGCGGCGTCGAACGCCTGAAAGCCGCGAGCGGCGCGACCGTTTACGGCCCGGCCAGCGAAAACATCCCCGGGCGCGACGTGGCGCTCAAGGACAACGACAGCGTCAGCGTGCTCGGCTGGGATTTCGACGTCTATGCGGTGCCCGGTCACACTTTGGGACACATCGCCTATTACCACCACGGCTTGCTGTTCTGCGGCGACACCCTGTTCGCTGCCGGTTGCGGCCGCTTGTTCGAAGGCACACCGGAGCAAATGCACCACTCGCTCGGGCGACTCGCCGCGTTACCGGAAGATACGCTGGTCTACTGCACCCATGAATACACCCTGAGCAATCTGAAGTTTGCCGCCGCCGTCGAACCGAGCAACCCGGACATTGCCGCCCGTCTGGAAAAAGTCACCCAGCAACGGCAAAACGGCGTGATGACCCTGCCCTCGACCCTCGCTCTGGAAAAACTCACAAACCCGTTTTTGCGTACCACTGAAACATTAGTTACACAAAAAGTGGACGAACGGGCAGGCGCTCAAAACCGGGCGCCGAGTGAGGTATTTGCGGCTCTGCGGGCCTGGAAAGATAAGTTCTAAGCACCCCGCTGCCTGGTACAAAAATTCTGAATGGTTGACCGCAAGGGGTGCGCTTTCTAGAATCGCCCGACATTTTTGCCCGGAACTTACTTCCAGCCAATGTCGTCATCCATACGTAAGTCCGTCAATTCAGACGCATTGACCCGCCTGGCGCAAGCCATCGCGGTGGCTGTGTCCGCCACGCTGGCGGGCTGTTCCAGCCATGCTCCGCAGACTGAAGCGACCCATACGCCGAACATTGCTGCGCGAGCCAAGCAGAAGCCGATCTGGCTGACCGAAAAGCCCAGCCCACAGGTTCCCCAGGACATCTGGGAACGCATGCGCCAGGGCTTTCAGCTGCAGGAAGGTCTCGGCGTCAACCCGCGCATCGAGCAACAGCGCCTGTGGTTCGCCAGTAATCCCTCTTTCCTCGAGAATGCCGGCGAACGCGGCAGTCTCTATATTCACTACATCGTCGAACGCCTCGAAGAACGCAACATGCCGCTGGAACTGGCCCTGCTGCCAGTGATTGAAAGCGCCTACAACCCGATGGCCTATTCCCGGGCCGATGCTGTAGGGCTGTGGCAGTTCATTCCGTCCACCGGGCGTTACTTCAACCTGCGTCAGACCCGCTTCTATGATGGCCGTCGCGATATCACCGCCTCGACCACCGCAGCGATGGACTACCTGACCCGCCTGCACGACATGTTCAACGGTGACTGGCTGCTGGCTCTGGCGGCGTACAACGCCGGCGAAGGTACGGTCAGCCGTGCCATCGAACGTAACGAAAAGCTTGGCCTGCCAACCGACTACTGGAACCTGCCGCTGCCGGCAGAAACCCAGGCGTACGTGCCGAAGCTGCTGGCGCTGTCGCAAGTGGTACTGGCGCCGGAAGCCTACGGGGTCAACCTCAACCCGATCGCCAACGAACCGTACTTCCAGGTCGTCGAAATCAACCAGCGCATGGATCTGTCCAAGGTCGCCGCGGTTGCCAATATCGACGAAGACGAACTGTTCCAGCTCAACCCGGCTTTCAAGCAACGCACCACCATCGATGGCCCTCAGCATTTGCTGGTGCCAACGTCGAAGGCGCAACTGCTGACCGCCAGCCTGCAGACCATGCGGCCTGACGAGCTGATCAGCCCGCGTTCGCTGAAGCCGGTGTTCGAGGGTGCCGATCCTTCCGAGGTGGCAAAACTCAAGCGTGCTTACCGCGTGAAGCGTGGCGACAACCTCGGCTCCATCGCCAAGGCCAACAAGGTTGAAGTGAAGGATCTGCAGCGCTGGAACAAGTTGACCGGCAAGAACCTCAAGGTCGGCCAGACCCTGGTGATGCAAGACACCACCAAGCGTGCGCCAGTTCGCAAGTCTGGGCGCGTCAATACAGTGATTGCGGCCAACAGCAAGAGCAAAGGCAAGGACGACAGCGCGCAGCAGACCCAGTACAAGGTCAAGCGCGGCGACACGCTGTACGTCGTGGCCAAGCGCTTCAACGTTGAGATGCAGCATCTCAAGCGCTGGAACCCGGGTGCGGGTAAAGCGTTGAAGCCGGGGCAGATGCTCACGGTTTATCAGCCGCACTGATGGAAGAGCCCCTGAGTTTGCAGGGGCTTTTTTTTGCATCACGTTTTTGTGGTGTGCTTTAGATCCATCCCCCTCACCCCAGCCCTCTCCCCCCAAGGGGGCGAGGGGGAAAGGGAGCCGATCGGGGGCTTTTCAAAATCTGCGTTCGGCTCGGTATTGCAACCGCAGTCAGTCCCCTCTCCCTCCGGGAGAGGGTTAGGGTGAGGGGCTTTTCAAAACGTGAGTTCGACTCGACAGCTCAGGTCGGCGTAGCTCGAAGAAACAACTCGGTCAGTCCCCTCTCCCTCTGGGAGAGGGTTAGGGTGAGGGGCTCTTCGCGCAAACGATTAACCGCGCATTAACTCCCATCTTTTTCCAGTCCAGACAAGCTGTTACTGTACGGCCCACTAAGCCCAAGCCGCCTGGATCGGATCTGACTTGAAGCGTCCCCTCCTCCTGCTCCTGATCAGCCTGGCCTTGAGCTCAACCGCAAGCGCGACGATTACCGAAAGTCACGGTTATGCGCAGTTCGGCACGCTCAAGTACCCGGCCAGATTTACCCACTTCGACTGGGTCAACCCGCAAGCGCCCAAGGGCGGTACGTTGCGGGTGATGGCGTTCGGCACCTTCGATACGGTCAACCCGTACACCTTCAAGGGCACCAGCCCGGTCACTACAGCGAATTTCCTCCAATACGGCATCAATGAGCTGAACGAGCCGTTGATGGTCGGCACCGGTCAATATTCGCCATCCGGCGACGAGCCCGCGTCGAGTTACGGCTTGATCGCGCAATCGGTGGAGTACAGCGAAGATCGCAGCTGGGTGGTGTTCAATCTGCGCCCGGAAGCGCGTTTTCACGACGGCACGCCGATCACCGCTTATGACGTGGCTTTCTCCTATCGAACGCTGCTCAAGGACGGCCATCCGCTGTACCGCACTGCCCTACAAGAAGTACTGCGGGTCGACATTCTCAACAAACAGCGCATTCGCTTCGTGCTCAAGCGCTCGGGCAATCCGCTGCTGATCCTGCGCCTCGGTGAATTGCCGGTGCTGCCGCAGCACTACTGGAAAGACCGCGACTTCAAGGCCACCACCTTCGAACCGCCACTGGGCAGCGGCCCCTATCGCATCACATCGGTGACGCCGGGTCGGCAGTTGATCTTCGAGCGGGTCAAGGATTACTGGGGCAAGGACTTGCCGGTCAATCGCGGCAAGTACAACTTCGATCGCATGGAAGTCGAGTTCTACCGCGACAGCGATGTGGCCTTCGAAGCGTTCAAGGCCGGCGAGTTCGACATCTACATCGAGCATCAGGCGAAGAACTGGGCCAACGGCTACAACTTCCCCGCCGTACGCCGTGGCGACGTGATCAAGGCGCAGATCCCGCATCAGATCCCGACCCAAAGTCAGGGTCTGTTCATGAACGCCCGCCGCGCCACCTTCGCCGATGTGAAAACCCGCGAAGCGCTGGGCCTGATGTTCGACTTCGAGTGGACCAACCGCGCACTGTTCAGCGATGCCTACAAGCGCACTACCAGTTACTACCCCAACAGTGAATTCACAACCTCCGGCCTGCCGGTCGGGGGGGAATGGCTGATGCTCAAGCCGTACAAGGAACAACTGCCGGCCAAGCTGTTCACCGAGCCGTTCACTCTGCCAAAAACCGACGGTCGCGGCATTCCCCGGGAAACCATGCGCAAAGCCTTGGCATTGCTCGCCGAAGCTGGCTGGAAGCTCAACGGTCAGCGCCTGCAAAATGCTGACGGCCAACCGCTGCGCTTCGAGCTGTTGCTGGTCAATCCGAACCTGGAGCGCCTGTACCAGCCGTACATCGAGAACCTCAACAGCATCGGCATCGACGCGCGCCTGCGCACCGTGGATCGGGCGCAGTACAAACAGCGCCTCGATCAATTTGATTTCGACATGATCTCGATGACGCTCAACCAGACCTTAAGCCCAGGCCTTGAGCAGTGGCAGTACTTCCACTCCAGTCAGGTGAACGTCAAGGGCAGCAAGAATTACGCGGGGATCGCCAATCCGGTGGTCGATCACCTGCTCGAACAATTGCTCGCCGCGCGCACCCGCGACGAACAGGTCGCCGCCGGCAAGGCGCTCGACCGCGTGCTGCTCTGGCAGCACTACAGCATTCCCAACTGGTACCTCAATTATCACCGTCTGGCCTACCGCAACCGGTTGGCCTTCGTCACCACGCCGCCCTACACCTTGGGCCTGAGCGCATGGTGGCTGAAGTCTTCGGAGAAAGATCAATGAAACCGATCCGCGCCCTGCTCGTCCAGGCCAGCGGCTTGCTGTTCGCCGGGCTGGCCTTGGCCGCCCCGCAACACGCCGTGACCTTGTACAACGAGCCACCGAAATACCCGGCCGATTTCAAGCATTTCGACTACGTGAATCCCGACGCGCCCAAGGGCGGCGTGTTCCGTCAGGCCGGCTTCGGCGGCTTCGACAGCCTCAACCCGTTTATCAGCAAGGGTGTGCCGGCCGATGACCTCGGGCAGATCTACGACACCCTGACCAAGCACAGCCTTGACGAGCCGTTCACCGAATACGGCCTGATCGCCGGCAAAATCGAAAAAGCCCCGGACAACAGCTGGGTGCGCTTCTATCTGCGCCCCGAAGCACGTTTCCATGACGGCCACCCGGTGCGCGCGGACGACGTGGTGTTCAGCTTCAACACGCTGACCAAGGAAGGCTCGCCGATGTTTCGCGGTTACTACAACGATGTCGCCGAAGTCGTCGCTGAAGATCCGCTCAAGGTGCTGTTCAAGTTCAAGCACAGCAACAACCGCGAGTTGCCGCTGATCCTCGGCCAGTTGCCGGTGCTGCCGAAACACTGGTGGGCCGATCGCGATTTCAACAAGGGTAACCTGGAGATTCCGCTGGGCAGCGGCCCGTACAAGGTCGCCGAAGTGAAGGCCGGACGTTCGGTGCGTTACGAGCGGGTCAAGGATTACTGGGGCAAGGACCTGCCGGTCAATCGCGGTTTCTACAATTTCGACACGATGACCACCGATTACTACCGCGACAACACCGTCGCCCTTGAAGCCTTGAAGGCCGGCCAGTTCGATTACTGGCTGGAGATGGCCGCAAAAAACTGGGCCAACGCCTACAACATTCCGGCCGTCACTGAAGGCCGCCTGATCAAGGAACAGATCGCCAACAGCAACCCGACCGGCATGCAGGGTTTCGTCTTCAACCTGCGCCGCCCGGTGTTTCAGGATGTGCGCGTGCGTCAGGCGCTGGGCTTGTTGTTCGACTTCGAATGGACCAACAAACAACTGTTCAACGGTGCCTACTTCCGTACCCGCAGCTATTTCGAGAACTCGGAAATGGCCGCCACCGGCCTGCCCGACGCCGATCAACGAGCGATCCTTGAGCCGTTCCGCAGCAAGCTGCCGGCGCAGGTGTTCAGTGAAGCGTTCGACAATCCCAAGACCGACGCCAGCGGCATGATCCGCGCCCAGCAGCGCGAGGCCTACCAACTGTTGCAAGAGGCCGGCTGGAAGATTGTCGACGACAAAATGGTCGACGCCACGGGCAAACCTGTTGTGATCGAATTTCTCTTGGCGCAGACCGAGTTCGAGCGCGTATTGCTGCCGTTCAAGCGCAACCTCAGCGACCTCGGCATCGATCTGGTGATCCGCCGCGTCGACGTTTCGCAGTACATCAACCGCGTGCGCTCGCGGGACTTCGACATGATGGTCGGCAGTTTTCCGCAGTCCAACTCGCCAGGTAACGAGCAGCGCGAATACTGGATGAGCGCCGCTGCCGATAAATCGAGCAGCCGCAATACTTTGGGTTTGAAAGACCCGATCGTCGATCAACTGGTCGAGAACCTGATCAACGCTGACTCGCGCAAAAGCCTGGTGGCCCACGCCCGCGCACTCGATCGTGTGCTGCAATGGGGGTATTACGTAGTGCCCAACTGGCACATCAAGACCTGGCGCGTGGCTTACTGGAATCACATCGGCCACCCGAAGGTCTCACCGAAATACGACATCGGCATCAGTACCTGGTGGGTCAAGCCGAACGCGAAACCTGCGATAGAAGTCGAAACCAAACTGCAAACCGACCCTGCGGGCACGGAGTAATCAGATGCTGGCGTATATTTTTCGGCGACTGCTGCTGATCATCCCGACCCTGTTCGGCATTCTGCTGATCAACTTCGTGATCATCCAGGCCGCGCCCGGTGGCCCGGTGGAACAGATGATTGCCAAGCTCGAAGGCTTCGAAGGCGCTACCAGCCGGATTGCCGGCGGCGGTGCCGAGGTGTCGGTGGCCGGCTCGTCCTATCGCGGCGCGCAGGGGCTGGATCCGGCGCTGATCAAGGAAATCGAACACATGTACGGGTTCGACAAGTCGGCCCCGGAACGTTTGTGGATCATGGTCAAGAACTACGCGCAGCTGGATTTCGGCGACAGTTTCTTCCGCGACGCCAAGGTCATCGACCTGATCAAGGAAAAGATGCCAGTGTCGATCTCGCTGGGGCTGTGGAGCACGCTGATCATGTACCTGGTGTCGATCCCGCTGGGGATCGCCAAGGCCACGCGGCACGGCAGCCACTTCGATGTGTGGACCAGTTCGGCGATCATCGTCGGCTATGCGATCCCGGCGTTCCTCTTTGCGATCCTGCTGATCGTGGTGTTTGCCGGCGGCAGTTATCTCGACTGGTTCCCGCTAAGGGGCCTGACCTCGAACAACTTCGATGAACTGAGCATGGGCGGCAAGATCCTCGACTATTTCTGGCACCTGGCGCTGCCAGTGACGGCGCTGGTGATCGGCAACTTCGCGACCATGACCCTGCTGACCAAAAACAGCTTCCTCGACGAGATCAACAAGCAATACGTGGTCACCGCCAAAGCCAAAGGCCTGACCCGTCATCGCGTGCTCTACGGCCACGTGTTCCGCAACGCCATGCTGCTGGTGATTGCCGGGTTCCCGTCGGCGTTTATCGGCATTTTCTTCACAGGCTCTCTGCTGGTGGAAGTGATTTTCTCCCTCGACGGTTTGGGCCTGATGAGTTTCGAAGCGGCGATCAACCGCGACTACCCGGTGGTGTTCGGCACGCTGTTCATCTTCACCCTGCTGGGGCTGGTGGTGAAACTGATCGGCGACATCACCTACACCCTGGTCGATCCGCGCATCGACTTCGAAAGCCGGGAGCATTGAGATGAACCTGTCCCCTCTCAACCGCCGCCGCTTCGAACTGTTCAAGGCCAACAAGCGCGGCTGGTGGTCGCTGTGGCTGTTTCTGATCCTGTTCGGCCTGAGCCTCGGCGCCGAGCTGATCGCCAACGACAAGCCGTTGGTGGTGCATTACGACAACAGTTGGTACTTCCCGGCGATCAAGCGCTACCCGGAAACTGCGTTCGGCGGCGAATTCCCGCTGGAAGCCAACTACAAGAGCCCGTACATCCGCGAACTGCTCAAGGCCAAGGATGCCTGGGTGCTGTGGGCGCCGATTCCCTATAACTACCAAAGCATCAATTACGACCTGAAAGTCCCGGCGCCGGCGCCACCCTCGGCGGACAACCTGCTCGGCACCGACGATCAGGGTCGCGATGTGCTGGCGCGGGTGATTTACGGCTTCCGGATTTCGGTGCTGTTCGCGCTGACGCTGACCGTGTTGAGTTCGATCATTGGCGTGATTGCCGGCGCGTTGCAGGGTTTCTATGGCGGCTGGGTCGATCTGGCCGGGCAGCGTTTTCTGGAGATCTGGTCGGGGCTGCCAGTGCTGTACCTGCTGATCATTCTCGCCAGTTTCGTCCAGCCGAATTTCTGGTGGCTGCTGGGGATCATGCTGCTGTTCTCGTGGATGAGTCTGGTCGACGTGGTGCGCGCCGAGTTCCTCCGTGGTCGCAACCTCGAATACGTGCGTGCGGCGCGGGCACTGGGTATGCAGAACGGCGCGATCATGTTCCGCCACATCCTGCCCAACGCGATGGTTTCGACCATGACGTTTATGCCGTTCATCCTGACCGGCGCCATCGGCACCCTCACCGCGTTGGACTTCCTCGGTTTCGGTTTGCCGGCCGGCAGTCCGTCGCTGGGTGAACTGGTCGCCCAGGGCAAATCCAACCTGCAAGCGCCGTGGCTGGGCATGAGCGCGTTTGCCGTGCTGGCGCTGATGTTGAGTTTGCTGGTGTTTATCGGCGAGTCCGCTCGCGATGCCTTCGACCCGAGGAAGTGAAATGAATCAGGACAATCTGATCGAAGTGCGCGACCTCGCCGTCGAATTCGGTTTCGGCGAGCGCGTACACCGGGTCGTCGAAGGCGTGAGTTTCGACATCAAGCGCGGCGAAACCCTCGCGCTGGTGGGCGAATCCGGCTCGGGCAAATCGGTGACCGCGCACTCGATCCTGCGCCTGCTGCCCTACCCGATGGCCCGTCATCCGGCCGGCAGCATCAACTATGCCGGGCAAAACCTGCTGGGGCTGAGCGAAAAAACCATCCGGCACATTCGCGGCAACCGCATCGCGATGATCTTTCAGGAGCCGATGACCTCGCTGAATCCTCTGCACTCGATCGAGAAGCAGATCAACGAAGTCCTCGGCATCCACAAGGGCCTGACCGGCAAAGTCGCGACCAAGCGAACGCTGGAGCTGCTGGAGATGGTCGGCATCCCCGAGCCGCACAAGCGCCTCAAGGCCCTGCCCCACGAACTCTCTGGCGGTCAGCGCCAACGGGTGATGATCGCCATGGCCCTGGCCAACGAGCCTGAACTGCTGATTGCCGACGAACCGACCACCGCTCTGGACGTGACCGTTCAGCTGAAAATTCTCGATTTGCTCAAGGAATTGCAGGCCAGATTGGGCATGTCGCTGTTACTGATCAGTCACGATTTGAACCTCGTGCGAAGAATTGCGCATCGTGTATGTGTCATGCAGCGCGGTTGCATCGTCGAACAGGCATCGTGCGCAGAGCTGTTCCGTTCGCCGCAGCATCCGTACACTCGGGAATTGCTCGGCGCGGAGCCCAGCGGAGGCCCGGCGAGCAATAAAATCGGTGCGCCGTTGCTCGAAGTCGAGGACTTGAAAGTCTGGTTCCCGATCAAGAAAGGCCTGCTCAAACGCACGGTGGATCACGTCAAGGCAGTGGACGGCATCAATTTCAGCCTGCCTCAGGGTCAGACTCTGGGGATTGTCGGGGAAAGCGGTTCCGGCAAATCCACGCTGGGTCTGGCGATTTTGCGGCTGATCGGCAGCAAAGGCGCGATCCGCTTTGAAGGCAAGCAGCTAGACTGCCTGACGCAGAACGAGGTTCGCCCGTTGCGTCGGGAGATGCAGGTGGTGTTTCAGGACCCGTTTGGCAGCCTGAGCCCGCGCATGTGCGTCAGCGATATCGTTGGCGAAGGCCTGCGGATTCACAAGATGGGCATCGCCGAGGAGCAAGAGGCGGCGATTATTGCGGCATTGAAGGAGGTAGGTCTGGATCCGGAAACCCGGCACCGCTACCCCCACGAATTTTCCGGTGGGCAACGGCAACGAATCGCCATTGCCCGGGCTTTGGTGCTGAAACCGGCGCTGATCCTGCTGGACGAGCCGACGTCGGCGCTCGACCGGACGGTGCAGCGGCAAGTGGTGGAGCTGTTGCGTTCACTGCAAGCCAAGTACAACCTGACGTATTTGTTTATCAGCCATGACCTGGCTGTCGTCAAAGCGCTGAGCCACCAGTTGATGGTGGTCAAGCATGGCCAAGTGGTCGAACAGGGAGACGCGCAAAGTATTTTTGCCGCCCCCCAACATCCGTATACACAGCAGTTGCTGGAAGCCGCTTTTCTGGCACCAGCCACTGCGCAATAACCTGAAAGAGGAGCAACACATGGGTTTTCTCGCCGGTAAGCGCGTACTGATCGTCGGTGTCGCCAGCAAGCTGTCCATCGCATCCGGCATCGCTGCCGCCATGCATCGCGAGGGCGCTGAGCTTGCCTTCACTTATCAGAACGACAAACTGAAAGGTCGTGTTGAAGAATTCGCCCAAGGCTGGGGTTCGAGCCCTGAGCTGTGCTTCCCGTGCGACGTGGCCAGCGATGAAGAAATCGCCAAGGTCTTCGAAGCACTGAGCAAGAAGTGGGACGGCCTGGACTGCATCGTCCACTCCGTTGGTTTCGCCCCGGGCGACCAACTGGACGGCGACTTCACCGAAGCCACCACCCGTGACGGTTTCCGCATCGCTCACGACATCAGCGCCTACAGCTTCGTGGCCCTGGCTAAAGCCGGCCGCGAAATGATGAAAGGCCGCAACGGCAGCCTGCTGACCCTGTCGTACCTGGGCGCCGAGCGCACCATGCCGAACTACAACGTGATGGGCATGGCCAAGGCTTCGCTGGAAGCTGGCGTCCGTTACCTGGCCGGCTCCCTGGGCCCGGACGGCACCCGCGTCAACTGCGTATCGGCTGGCCCGATCCGTACCCTGGCAGCCTCGGGCATCAAGAACTTCCGCAAGATGCTGGCCGCCAACGAAGCGCAAACCCCGCTGCGTCGCAACGTCACCATCGACGAAGTCGGCAACGCCGGCGCCTTCCTGTGCTCCGACCTGGCGTCGGGCATCAGCGGCGAAATCATGTACGTCGACGGCGGCTTCAACACCACCGCCATGGGCAACATCGAAGAGTGATCTTCGCTTAGCCAATAAAAAACCCGCCGATCTGGCGGGTTTTTTTATGCCTGAGATAAACCGCCCCTGCACTACATATGTACCGCCCGGTCTGCTGTCCCTCGCTCGATAATCGGCGCTTGATGCCTGTCAGCCGCCAAGGAGAGCACAGATGAGCGACACACCACCCACCCTGCCCCCGCAACAGACCCTGATTCAAAACCTTATTGCCGAGCTGACCGCAGCCCCCGTGGTTACGCCCGGCGCCCCCTCGCGTACGCTTGAAATCCCTCGCGCATGCCTGTTGCGCGAATGGATGGAGCTTTACTGGGCAGCCCTTGAGCGTCCCGAGTTTCTGGACTGGGCCAGCCGCTTCCACATCGATCTCGATACCTTGCGTCTCAAGGGCGACACCCTGCAAGCGCAGATTCCGTCAAACGGCACCACGAGCCTGCGCACATTCACGCTGGAAGATGACTCCGGCTGGTGGCAGATGGCGCCGATGTTATTGTCCATCGCCCAGCACATCGACCCCGGCAGACTCGGCTTGCCCTACATTGGTGGTAAATCCGCCAATCCGCTGTATCGGTTTCCCCGTGAAGTGGTACTGGCGTTTTACGGGTATCCGGAGCCGCAAAACGCGCTTCAGGCCAAAATGATCGTCGCCGAACTGAAGGCTGTCGGACTTGCTGGAATCGATCAAAACGGCAACACCACCTCTGCGGTGGTCAAGGAACGTACCGCGCAGTTGCAGGACATTAAAGTCATCGCCGAAACCATCGATGAAGTGGTGCGCACCAGCGATCCGTTCGAGCAACGCAGCCTCGCCAACACTCCCGTGTCACTCAAATCGGCGTCCGTCCTGGCCACGCGCGGCGGCCCGCGTCTCAAGCTCGGTCAGCTTCTGGCGAGCTATGGATGGCCTCAACCGGAAAATGTCGAGGAGGCTCGGGCGCTTGCGCAACGCTTGCGACAGCACAACTGGCCGCCGCTGCCCTACGTCAGCGAATATGTACAGACGGGAATCCGGATCAAGCACTATCAGGATGAATTCGCCGATATCGAAGACTGTCGGCATATCGTCCGGCGTCTGGAAGACCTGAGCTGGAACAAGACACCCACGGCGAAAATTGATCTGGAAGAACTCAGTGAACCGATTACGGTTTCGGCGCTGGGTGAACGTATCGCAATAGGCCAGCGTGAATTGCTCAAGCTGCGGTCCGAACCGGCGTTCCAGGCTATTTTGCAGCAACACAAATTGCCTGCGGACAGTCAACTGCTGCTGACCAGTACCGGTCACGTCGGTACGTCCAGCGAGCACGGCTGGGTAACGCTGACACCGCAAGTGGAAAAACACGCCGGCCTGAAATCCTATCGTGATCGACTCAGGACCCAGGCACGTGAAGCCGGTGGTGCTTTGCGGGTCAGCGGCCAGGTCAGCCTCGCGCAAATGCTGGGTTTCTACCAGATATCACTGCCCAAAACGGTGCAGCAAGCACTGCTCATCGCCAAATGGGAGAGGACAAACCTGCACATGCGCCCCGGGCACATGAATCACTGGTATTTATTAGGTCAGCCCGGCAAGCAGACCGAGCGTTTCACTGCCGAGCAACGGCGAATCATCGTTGAGACCACGCGTGCGTTCTTGCCCAAGGACTCGGCACCATTGATCGATTATCTGAGCGAAGGCGTCGATACCGATCTGCCTCTCGCCACCCTCAAGGCCAAAGCCGATTATCTGATCAGCCGGATTCTGATCACAGCGCGAGCCCAGGCATTGGGCAATGAATTACTCGACAGACTTGCCGCGCCTGCTCACACCAAGGCACTTCTGGCCACCAATCGCGAGCGCCTGCTCATCGCGGCGCTGATTCTCAGCCTCGACACGACGGCGGGTGAGCATCTGGACCGCATCATCGGCCAGCCCTTGAATGACAATTTCTTCTGGGGCGAGAGTTACGAGGAGGTGCGACGCTTTATCGATCACCAATTCGGTCTGACGTTGGTAAAAAACAAGACACTGGCCACCCATCTTTTGTTGTCCGGCCTCGCCCCGGAATTTTTGATCCGTGATATTCCCGCAAACATCAATTACATGAGTTGCGTGCGCTGGGTCAGGTTGAAACAGATCGTGCTTTATATCGAAAACCGTTTTCCGGGCGTGGCACGCCTGATGACGTACAAACAATTGTCCGCGCTGACCAAAGGGCCGGTCCCGGCTGACTTCTACACGTTCCTGCGCAGTGATGCCTGCGCCTCGGCTGTGCTGGACTGGGCAGTGGTCAGAGGCTTGATCCAGCGCGAATCCGAAAGCTCGACGACCCTCTATGACGCCGTCTCGCTGAAGCGCGCCGATATTGCCTTTCGCAACCACAATCGACAGATGAGCCAGTTTTACCGCCGGGCTTTTATCGCGACATTCCCGACGCCCGCCACGGTCGCCCTGAATGATCTGCGCAAGGTCTTCGTCGATAATGCGCATCTGGAGGACAAGGCCCTGTTCCTTCCAGCAGCGAGAAATGACTGTTACTCGCTGATCGAAATGCATCTGGCCGCCAGGCTATCCACTGATATGCAGGCCTGGCAATCGAACCATGCGCAAGTCTCGTTGACATCAATGAGCGCATCATTTGCCAGGCTTCGTCACGTGCCGACGCTCTTTCATGCGGCACTTGCTGCTCGCCTCAAGCAGATGAAAGACGCCCATATCACCCTGATCAAGGAAGCCTTCTGCCGTTTGCCGCTGGCGCAACGGCTCGACATCGAAGACAACACCGTGGAATTGCTCGCCCTGCAGCCACTGCCCTCCTCAGCAAAAAACCTTGCGGGACAAATAAAACCCGCTGGCGACACCGCACCGTTCGCCATCATTGCTCTGTTACGCGGAACGACGCACAGGGTGTTCGAAATTTTCACCCGACGGTCAGAGGTTGTCCTTAGGCGCGATATCGATATCGCCCTGCTGACACCGTCTGCTATGAACGCGAAGGCGAAATCGCTGCCTTTCGATGCCCAGGCCTATAGCAACGGAACCTTGCCCAACGCCAACGCCACGTGCAACGCACTCATCACCCGCCTCGAGGTTCACGGTGCACCCGTGCCGCAGCAGACGCGCAGCGATGTTCCCGATACTTTCTCCTCGAAAAAGGTCGACGCCATCGCCAGCACCGCGGTCCGGCATCTGTTCGATGCCTACGAAAGCCAGGCACTGCAACACGCCCTGATCGCACCGGCGCTCAAGGATACCGATGACAGTCAGGACCAATGGCTGAAGTTTTATGCAACCCTGACTCCGCCCAAATAATGCCGTGTCGTGCATCGGCGTCATCGAACAGGTGATGCCTGGATTCACCGCCAATCCTACAGGGGATCTGCGGTGCATTCGCTAGCAGCGCTTCAGGGCCTGCTTGTGCGCATACATCGCGCCATCGGCATCCGCCAACAGCCGATCCACGGTCTCATGGCGTTTGGCGTCGTATTCAATCTGGCCGACGCTGAAGCGAATCGCATAACCCCGGTGCAACGTGGCGTTGCGCTCTTCGAGAATGTCCTTGAGCCGCGCCATGATCGTCGTGGTTTCGACATGGCTGGAACCTGTGAGCAGCGCGACAAACTCATCCCCGCCCAAGCGCCCGACCACATCACTCTCGCGAAAGGCAATGCGCAGCACATCGGCAAAGGTCTTCAGCGCACTGTCGCCCTCGGCATGGCCATACAGATCGTTGATCTGCTTGAAATCATTCAGATCAAAAAACAGCAAGGTTGCCGGGCGTTCCAGCCGCGCGCAGGCGTCCAATGCATGCTGCGCCAACTGCTTGAAACCACGGCGATTGGACAACAACGTCAATTCATCCATGCTCGCGATCTGCACAGCGGCCAACTCTTGCTCGGCCATTTCCGCCAGATCACGCAACAGCGCGCGTTCTTCCTCGTCGAGGTCGCGGGGCTTGGTGTCGATCAGGCACAGCGTGCCCATTTTATTGCCGTTGGGCACGGTCAACGGGTAGCCGGCATAGAAGCGGATATTCGGCGCACCGGTCACCAGCGGGTTGTCATGGAAACGCACGTCCTCCCTGGCGTCGGGCACCAGCAGCAGGTCGTTCTGAAGTATCGCGTGGCCGCAGAACGAAACATCCCTCGGCGTTTCAGTGGCATCCAGGCCCACACAGGACTTGAACCATTGCCGATCCTTGTCGACCAGTGTCACCAGTGCAATCGGCACGTTGAACAGGCGCTTGGCCAGTCGCGTCAGTCGGTCGAACCGCTCCTCCGGCGCCGAGTCAAGCAGGTCAAGGCCGTGCAGCACTTGAAGACGCGTAGCCTCATTGGCGGGTTTTCCTGGAACCAGCATTCGCACACTCCGTTGGCATCAATGCTCTTCAGCGTAGCGTTAAATCCGCGTGGGTTCCTCTCATCAGATCCCCGCCACCGGACACGGCCCGCCGGCATCGGCCCACAGCTTGAACTGCGCGACAAAAATATCGTGCGGCACCGGCACCGGCGCGCGCCCTGCTCCGGGGTTCCAGCCCCACAGCACCAGTTTGTCTTCGCTGACGTGTTTGATCAGCGCGGCAAAGTCGCGATCACCATTGCTCGAGCGATCCTTGATCATCGCGCAGAGCTTGTCCGGTGGCAGGCCGATCCAGGCCATTTTGTGTGCCGCCGGTGGCAGGCTCCAATGCGGCGCACCCGGTGGTGCATGCGGGCCGTAACTGGCCGGCGGATTGTTTTCCGCGTGACAGGTCGCACACGGCAAACCGGCGGCACCCTTGCCGTCCATGCCGCGCACCACGCTCATGGCGTGGGGAATGCCGGCGTCGAACTGCAACGGCGAATCACCGGGAATGTGGCAATTCTGGCAACGCGGACTTTGAAAGACTTTCTGCACCGTGCCGAACGCCTTCAGCGCTTCCTGATCATCGGCAAACAGATCCGAGGCATAACCGCCCAGCCCCAGCAAAATCACCGTACCCAACACTAGATGTCGTTTCATCTCACACCCCCGACAGTTGCAGCGGCAACTCGCGCAGACGTTGCCCGGTCAGGGCGAACACCGCGTTGGCCACGGCTGGCGCGGTCGGCGGCACACCGGCTTCGCCGATGCCGCCCGGTTTGTCGCTGCTGGGCACGATGTGCACTTCCACCACCGGCATCTCGTTGAGCCGCAGCACCTGATAATCGTGATAGTTGGACTGCACGACCGCGCCATCCTTGAGCGTCAGTTTGCTGTGCAGCGCCATGCCCAGACCGAAAGTGATGCACGACTCCATCTGCGCAGCGATGCTCTGCGGATTCACGGCAATCCCGCAGTCCACCGCACAAACCACGCGGTGCACGCGAATCGCCAGATTGTCCTGCGACACTTCGGCGACCTGCGCCACGTAACTGCCGAACGATTCGTGTACTGCCACGCCCAGCGCATGGCCATCCGGCAATGGGGCTTTCCAGTTGGCCTTTTCCACCGCCAGATTGAGCACACCTAAATGCCGAGGATGATCCTTGAGCAAGGTTCGTCGGTACTCGACCGGATCCTTGCCTGCCGCTGTGGCCATTTCATCTATCAGCGATTCCATGACGAAACCGGTATGGCTATGGCCCACCGAGCGCAGCCACAACACATTGATGCCGGTTTGCGGCGAATGCAGATCGACCTGATGATTGGCCAGGCCTTTGACGTAAGGACTGTCGGAAACGCCTTCGACCGAGGTTGCATCAACGCCGTTCTTGACCATGGTTTTTTCCAGCATCGTGCCGGCCATGATCGACTGCCCGACCAATACATGCTGCCAGCTCGACGGCAGGCCATCGGCACCGAGCCCGATCCGCGCCTGATGCAGGAACATCGAACGGTAGTAACCGCCACGAATATCGTCCTCCCGCGACCACACGGTTTTCACCGGCATGGCGGCGGCTTTAGCCACTTGCACCGCTTCGGCGACAAAGTCTGACGTTGGGTTGGCCCGGCGCCCGAAACCGCCGCCCAGGAATTCGGTGTGAATCTCGACCTGCTCCGGTTTCAGCCCGGTAATCTTGCCGGCGACCATTTGATCCAGCGTCTGAAACTGCGTGCCGGTCCAGATTTCGCATTTCTCGGCGCTGATCTTCACCGTGCAGTTGAGCGGCTCCATCGGCGCATGAGCCAGATAGGGCACGCTGTATTCGACGTCGATTTTCTTCGCCGCTTTACCAAAACCGCCCTTGGCATCACCGGCCTGACTCGCCGAGGTGCCTTGTGTCGCGGCCAGTTTGCGGAAACTTTCCAGCAGCTTTTCACTGCTCAGATCGGCATGCGGACCTAGATCCCAATCGATCTTCAGCGCATCACGGCCCAGTTTCGCCGCCCAGTAATGATCAGCGATCACCGCAACGCCCGTCGGCACTTGCACCACTTTGTGCACGCCCGGCACCGCCAGCGCCTCAGCACCTTCGAAGGATTTAACGCTGGCACCGAATACCGGTGGGCGCGCGACCATTGCGGTCATCAAACCTTCAAACTGCACATCCATGCCGAACTTGGCGCGGCCGGTGATTTTCTCCGGCGTGTCGAGGCGTTTGGTCGGTTTGCCAATGACTTTCCAGTCTTTTGCCTCCTTGAAGGTGATCGACTTCGGATCCGGCACCGGCAGTTGCCCGGCAGCATCTGCCAGCTCGCCATAAGTCGCACGTTTGTCGCCGGCGATCACCACGCCCGATTCGGTGCGAATCGTCGATGGCGCCACTTCAAAGCGCTTCGCCGCCGCCTCGACCAGCATCTGCCGCGCGGTCGCGCCTGCCAGCCGATAACGGTCGAACTCCATCCACGTCGACGTCGAGCCGCCGGTAATCTGCATGCCGCCAAACCCCGGCATGCCGTAATCCGCCGCTGACGCCGGCGAGTGTTCGACGCGGATCTTCGACCAATCGGCGTCCAACTCCTCGGCGATCAACATGGTCAGGCCGGTCCAGATGCCCTGGCCCATCTCTGAATGCCCGAGCAACACGGTGACGCTGTTGTCTGCTGCAATGCGCAAAAACGCATTGGGCGCGAACACCTTGCCTTCATTTTCGGCTGCATAGGCAAACTTGTGGCCGCCGGGGACGACAAACGCCACCACCAGCCCGCCGCCCAACACGGCACTGCCCTTGAGAAAACCCCGACGCGATACAGGACTGTTCATCACCTATCTCCCACAGATTGAATCAGCCGATTTCCGATGCACGCTTCACAGCTGCGCGAATGCGGGGATAGGTGCCGCAACGGCAGATGTTGCCGGAGAGCGCCTGATCGATATCGCTGTCGGTGGGTTTGGGGATTTTCGCCAATAAGGCTGCGGCAGACATGATCTGTCCCGACTGGCAATAACCACACTGCACCACGTCGAGTTCGGCCCAGGCCTGCTGCACCGGGTGTGAGCCGTCGGTGGACAGACCTTCGATGGTGAGGATTTTCTGGCCGTGGGCCACCGCTGTTGCGGGGGTGATGCAGGCGCGCAACGGCGCCCCGTCAACGTGCACAGTGCAGGCCCCACACTGGGCCATGCCACAGCCGAATTTGGTACCGGTCAGGTGCGCGACATCGCGCAGGACCCAGAGCAACGGCATGTCCGCGGGGACATCGAGCTCCTGATCCTTGCCATTGATATTCAAGGTCAGCATCGGGAAAATTCCTCAGACTCACGGTGTTCTGAAGGGGCGTCGCTGTGGCCATCAATGCCTACGCGCGCCTCGGCTTATCCCTTTCAGCAAAGCCTAATTTGCGCGTGAAGCCAGACGTTGCGACCACCGGTCATGCAGATGTCGACTTTAATCCTACAGTTGATAACGGCTCGCACTGAGCCATCGCAGTGGAAAACTCGTCATGAGCGAAACCGGTCCGCGCTGACCGCGCGGGTTACCCATCAGATTGGTCTGAAGTTGCGAACATGGGATTTGTCACCACCAAAGACGGCGTCGAGATTTTCTACAAGGATTGGGGCCCGAAAGACGCGCCGGTGATCCACTTCCACCACGGCTGGCCGCTGAGTTCCGATGATTGGGATGCGCAGATGCTGTTCTTCCTCGGCAAAGGCTTCCGGGTGGTTGCCCATGATCGCCGTGGGCACGGGCGTTCGAGCCAGGTCTGGGATGGCCACGATATGGATCATTACGCCGACGATACGCTGGCGGTGGTCAATCATCTGGGCCTGAAGAATGTTGTTCACGTTGGCCACTCGACCGGTGGCGGTGAGGTGATCCATTACATCGCCCGGCATGGTCAGGCCAACGTCGCCAAGGGCGTGTTGATCAGTGCGGTACCACCGTTGATGGTGCAGACCGAGAGCAATCCTGGCGGGCTGCCGAAATCGGTATTCGATGATTTTCAGGCGCAACTGGCGGCGAATCGCGCGCAGTTTTATCGCGACATTCCGACCGGGCCGTTTTATGGCTACAACCGGCCAGGAGCCACGCCATCGGAAGGGATTATTGCCAACTGGTGGCGTCAGGGCATGATCGGCGGAGCGAAGGCGCACTACGACGGGATCGTGGCGTTCTCGCAGACAGACTTCACCGAGGACTTGAAAAAGGTCACGGTGCCTGTGCTGGTGATGCATGGTGAGGATGATCAGATTGTGCCGTATGCGAACTCGGGACCGCTGTCGGCGAAGCTTCTGCCGAACGGCACGCTGAAATCGTATCCGGGGTTCCCGCACGGGATGCCGACGACGGAGGCGGAGACGATCAACGCGGATCTGCTGGCCTTTATTCGCGGCTGAACAATGTAGGAGCTGCGGAACGCTGCGATCTTTTGATTTTGCGCCTTGAAAATCAACATCAAAAGATCGCAGCGTTCCGCAGCTCCTACACAGGCAGATTATGGGCTGCAATTAATCTTCGGTTCGGCCAGTGTTTTCGCGATCACGCTCGTAGTGGTGAGCCAGTGGGAGCGCCGGTAGCCAAGACTCGCGGCGAATAGTCCAGAGTTCATAGGTGGGCTTGAACTGATTAGGCTCATCGAGCGATCCGACGTTGACCTCTACTTCATCTTCGGAACGCGCGAACACCGGAGAGCCGCAACGCGGGCAGAAAAAACGCCCGTTGTAGTCGCGGGTTTCGCCGGTGACCTTCAACGCATTCTCGGGGAATATGGCCGAGGTGCCGAACAGCGCGCCGTGGCGTTTGCGGCAGTCGAGGCAGTGGCAGATGCCGACGCGGTAGGGCTGACCTGTCACTTCGAAACGGACATCGCCGCACAGGCAACCGCCAGTCAATCGATTCATGTCGCACCTCCTCTTCAGAATTTGAAATTAGCGACAGCCCTCACCCTAACCCTCTCCCAGAGGTAGAGGGAACTGACCGCGCTGAATGTGCAAGTTGCACCGACTTGAAATACCGAGTCGAACTCAGGTTTTGAAAGGCCTGGAGATCTGCTCCCTTTCCCCCTCGCCCCCTTTGGGGGAGAGGGCTGGGGTGAGGGGGGAATCGCACTGACACACCGCAAAACCCAAAGCCCCCGCCATCCAGTATTTCCATCAATAAACACGAAGGCCGTGATCACGTTTAAAGCACACAAACCGTTACGCCATCCTCCCTACAACACCTTGCGTCGTTACCTACGCGTACGCCAGAATCCGCCGGCTTACACGGCTATGGGCCGGGCTATATCGTTGGCCTGTCACTGCAAAACAGTGATCGGGTTTGGTAGCCCGTCTGTAATAGCCGTGTGACAACACCCAGTGCTGTGTCTTTGTGGAGGCTCAGTTCAATGGTAGTCATGCGTGGGGCTCACTCGTGAGCGCCGGGTTCCTATTGCAGCCGGTCTACCAACCCGCGTATGGCCACCACCCACTCGTTTGGTAGCGAGAGTGATGGCTCCTTAAACTGCGATAGGAGTTTCATCCATGTTCAAAATCACGCCAAATCCACCGCCCACCGACCCAATCCCTCACGACCCCGCGCTTGACCCGCAAAAGGTCAAAGAAGCCACCGACCGCGCCCTCGACTACTATCTTCGCCCCGAAGCACTGGGCGCTCCACCAAGCTCGCCCCCGTTTCGCCCGGTCTATCTGGTCGACCCCACGCTGGATGAAGAAACCCTGTTGGTCGAAGCCTGTGAGTCGCTTTCCTACGCCCACTCCATGGCCGGTAACATCGCCAACTCAATAGGCGGCCCGGAGCGCAAACCGCTGCTGGCGCTGCAACAGGTGATCATGCTCAACGAGCTGTTGGTCAACCGACTGCTGGACAAGCTGCGCATCCCGCAGTAGCCAACACACGGAATGAGTGAGGGGTCACACCCTCACTTTCGCTTTGCCGCCTCCCGCAGATTGATGAGCAGAACTCATCAAGCCATCCCGATTTAACTGTCTAGTCCCCACCAGTCACCTCGCTTAGTCTTTCCTCCACGCCCAATGGGAGATCGACATGCACAAGCACACACTCGGCATCCGTTCACTCGAAGTATCCGCCCTCGGCTTTGGCTGCATGGGCCTGAGCCGTGGTTATGGCCCGACCACGGATACCCAGAGAATCGCAGAACCACAGTGGACGGAGCCTTTCACGATGGCCACTGACACACGCAGCAGCGCTGCCCTCCCCGCACTCATGGCGCTCTGCCTGAGCGTTGGCGCGATGTTCAGCCTTACCACCCAAGCAGCCGAGGCACCGAAATCCATGACCACCCCGCAAACCACCGGACAAGCCCTTTCGAGCAAACAACAGACGATTCCACTGATTGCTGCGTTCATGGCGACCAGCGACATGCCCAACCTCAACGCGGCCCTCAACCAAGGACTGGACGCTGGCCTGACGATCAGCGAAACCCGGGAAATTCTCGTGCAGCTCTACGCCTATGTGGGCTTCCCGCGCAGCCTCAATGCCTTGAATGAGCTCATGACCGTGGTGCAGGCGCGCCAACAACGCGGCATCGAAGATGCGCCGGGGCGTGAGCCGGGCCGGGCGATTCCAGTCGGGGATGAACTGCTGGCCGCCGGCACCGCGAATCAAACGAAGATCTCGGGCGCTCCGGTCAAAGGCCCTGTGTTCGAGTTCGCCCCAGTGATTAACCAGTTTTTGCAAACCCACCTGTTCGGCGACATCTTCGAGCGCGACAACCTCGACTGGCAAAGCCGTGAACTGGCCACTGTCGGAGCGCTGGCAGCGACGCCGGGCGTGGAACCGCAACTGCGCGCGCATATGGCGGCGAGCCTGCGCGTCGGGCTCAGCGCGGCACAGTTGGGCGAGGTCACTGAGCAGTTGAAAAAACACGGGGATGCGCAGACTGCCGAACGTGCAAATGCAGCGCTGAAAGACGCTTTGGCGGCTTCGAAAAGTTGACCGAAAACTGACTTGATGTCGATTTTCTTCAAAGAAAATCGGCGTTCGGGTTGTGGTGGATGCGCTGATCTAAAAGCCCTGGCGGCTCACCTGCGATCATCGTCCATACTGTAGTTTTTCAAAAGTCGGGACACCGCCATGCCCTCCCCCGAATCCAGCCTCTTGCAGAGCTGGCACGACAACGCTGATGCCTGGATCGAAGTGATCCGCAGCGGCGCCATCGAAAGCCGCCAGCAGGTTACCGATCAAGCGATTCTGCTGGCGATCATGGGCCGGCAGCCGCAGCGAGTGCTTGATCTTGGCTGCGGCGAAGGCTGGTTGTTGCGGGCGCTGGCGGATCGCGGGATTGATGCCGTCGGGGTGGATGGCGATGCGCGGCTTATTGAAGCGGCGCGTCTGGCGGGGGCGGCGCAGGTGCATGTTGCCAGTTATGAAGCGCTGGTCGATGGCAAGATCGACATCGGTCGCGACTATGACCTGATCTGCGCCAATTTTTCATTGCTGCATCAGGCCATCATTCCGTTGCTTGCGGCGATGAATACGCTGCTTGTTCCCGGCGGGGTTTTAGTCATTCAGACACTGCATCCGTGGGCTGTGGCGGCTGGGGATTATCAGGATGGCTGGCGCGAAGAATCCTTCGCCGGGTTCAAAGGCCAGTGGCAGCCGATGCCCTGGTATTTCCGCACACTGTCGAGCTGGCTGAATGCGCTGGACATGGCCGGGTTCCAACTGGCCAGCCTGCAAGAGCCACAACACCCGCAAAGTCCGCTGCCGCAGTCATTGCTGATGGTTGCCGAGCGCCGCTGAGATTTCAGAATTTCCACCATCCATTGTAGGAGTGAGCCTGCTCGCGATAGCGGTATTTCAGGCAATACAAATGCAGACTGATCCGACGCCTTCGCGGGCAGGCTCGCTCCCACAGGGTTTTGCGTTGACCACATATCCAGGGAACGCTGCGGCCCACTGTGGGAGCGAGCCTGCTCGCGATAGCGGTATTTCAGGCAATACAAATGCAGACTGTTCCTACGCCTTCGCGAGCAGGCTCGCTCCCACAGGGTTTTGCGTTGACCACATATCCAGGGAACGCTGCTGCCCACTGTGGGAGCGAGCCTGCTCGCGATAGCGGTGTGTCAGGCAATACAGATTCAGACTGTGCCAACGTCTTCGCGAGCAGGCTCGCTCCCACAGGGTTTTGCGTTGACCACATATCCAGGGAACGCTGCGGCCCACTGTGGGAGCGAGCCTGCTCGCGAAAGCGGTGTGTCAGGCAACGTAGACTCCGACTGTGCTGACGCCTTCGCAAGCAGGCTCGCTCCCACAGGGATCTATGCGGTTTGCGGGATCATCCGCGGGCCACGGATGCGGTATTGCGCCAGCAGGCGCATGACGTAGCCGATCTTGATCAGGGTCGGGCCGAGGACGGTCAGCGAATGCATCGCCACCAGCAACGCAATCGGTATCTGGCCGTTGTAGAGGTAGGCGCCGTAGATGCCGGCCAGCAGCATGATCAGGCCGGCGACGAGGACTTTGCTCGACAGGTGCAGAACGTTCAGCGGGCTTTCGAAGAAAGTGAGCATGGTGGCGTACTCCTGATCGGTTCGTTGTGTACTTTGAGTACTTCAAGTCCCGTGCCAGATTTTCAAGCCAGAAGAATCAGTCACTTGAAGAGAGTCGAGTCAATTTGACACAAACGAAATGAAGTCAGTTTGACTCTGCACCTTGTCATTAGGACTACACCCAATAAAAAATCAGAAACCCTCCGCCTAAAAGCAAACCAATATCATTTGCGCACCCTCCGTCCTTTTGCTTTAATCGCGACCCATTCTTATTTAGACCGATAACGGTCGCCCTGGACGCTTGCGCTGATGACCGTCGCCAATGCCTCGCTCGTGCACAATCTCTACCTCAGCCACCATCGCTGGCTGCACGAGCTATTGCGTCGACGCCTGAGCAACGCGATGGATGCCGCCGACCTCGCCCACGACACCTTCATCCGCGTGCTCAAGCGTCCGCAAACCTTCAATGGCGAAGTGCATGAGCGCTCGTATCTGGCGACCATTGCCCGGGGTTTGTGCGTCGATCACTGGCGCCGTCGGCAACTGGAGCAAACCTGGCTGGAAACGCTCGCCAACCGCCCACCAGCCTTGCAGCCCTCGCCCGAGCAACAGGCAATCATCGTCGAAACCCTGCACGAAGTGGACGCCATGCTCCAGCGCTTGCCGCAACGGGTCAGCGAGGCGTTCATCCTCGCGCAACTGCACGGCATGCCTTACAAACTGATCGCCGAACAGATCGGTGTCAGCGAGCGGATGATCAAGAAGTACCTGGCGCAGGCGATGATGCATTGCGCGATTCTCGAAGCTGAACTCGACGGGTTGCTGATTGAATAGCCCCGTGAACAAACTCAGCCATGCCAGCCTTGAACAGGCCGCCAACTGGTACGTGCAATTGCATGACGAGCAGGTCGCCGAGCCTGAGCGTCTGCGTTGGCAGGCGTGGCTGGCGCAAAGCCCCGAGCATCAGGCCGCGTGGCGTTATGTCGAGCGGGTCGGCCAGCGTTTCGCGCCGTTGCAGAACGAAAGCGAAGCCGTCAGCCACACCCTGCGCAACAGCGCGCGCAGTTCGATCAGCCGCCGTCAATCGCTCAAAGGCCTGCTGATTCTTGCGGCGACCGGGCTGGCGGGCTGGGCGGTCGGGCGCAACACGCCGCTGCTGGACTCGGTCGAACGCTTAAGCGCCGACCTCTCGACCGGCACCGGGGAAACCCGCGAAGCCACGCTAAGCGATGGCAGTCGAATCTGGCTCAACGCCTTGAGCGCCTTGAATGTGCGTTTCGATGCCCGCCAGCGTTTGCTGCAACTGCGCGCCGGCGAAGTGCTGATCGACACCGCAAAAGACCTTGGTCGCGCCTTTTGGGTCGAGACCGAGCAGGGCCGGATGCGTGCGCTGGGTACGCGTTTCAGCGTGCGCCAGACGGATCGCAACACGCTGCTGAATGTCTACGAGGGTGCCGTTGAGGCCACTAACCACCAAGGCGAAAGCCAAGTGGTGCAGGCCGGTCAGCAACTGGTATTCAGCGCCGGCCGGTTGTACACCGCGTCCGCAGCGGATCCAGCGCGCGAAGCCTGGCGCCGGGGCGTGCTGCTGGCCGATAACCTGCCGCTGGGCGTACTGATCGAAGAACTCAGCCGTTATCGCCCGGGGCATCTGCATTGTGATCCGGCGGTGGCGGACTTGCCGGTGATGGGCTCGTTCCCGCTCAAGGACACTGATCAGGCCTTGCGTCTACTGGAAGCGGCGCTGCCGATCCGCGTCGAAAAAACCTTCAACTGGTGGGTCAGTGTCGGGCCGAAAGGCTGAGGATTTTTTCAGCTCACGGTTCCCTTTTCGCTTGTCCATTCGGTTAATCCTCAGCAGCCCTCATTTCGTTGATTGCCCCCGGAAATTCCATGTTGCGCGCCACCTTCGCCCGCTGTCGTTTTACTCTGGCCATGGCATCTGCCGTGCCGGGGTTGTGCGTGTCGATGGCGCTGGCAGATGTGCAGAGGCAGCATTACACAGTGGCTCCCGGCTCATTGGTCACAGTGCTCAACCATTTCGCCGAGCAGAGCGGCGTGTTTATCGCCGGGCACAATGATCTGGCGGCAGACAACCGCAGCGCCGGTCTGAGCGGTGATTACACCCCGCAACAGGCTTTGCACATCCTCCTCAATGGCAGCGGTCTGCAAGCGCAGCGGCAAAGCGGCGGCGGTTACGTCCTGCGCAGCACAGCCTCTGCAGCCCCACTGCAACTGGACGCCACCACCATCAGCGGCAAAACCCTCGGCGCCATCACCGAGGACACTCACGCCTACACCACCGGCCTCAGCGCCTCCGCCACTGGCCTGCCGCTGTCCCTGCGCGAAACCCCGCAATCGGTCACGGTGATCACCCGCCAGCAACTCGACGATCAGGGCGCCAACGGCATCGCCGACGTCCTGCGCCGCGCACCGGGTATCAGCGTGCAGAACTACGACAGTGAGCGCTGGGAATTTTCCAGCCGTGGCACGCCGATCACCAATTTCCAGTATGACGGGGTCAACACCGACTACGACGGCGTCTACGATTACGGCACCACCAGCACCGACATGGCGACCTTCGATCGCGTGGAAATCATCAAGGGTGCCACGGGCCTGATGACCGGCTCGGGCGACCCGTCGGCCACGGTCAACCTGATCCGCAAACGCCCGACGCCCGCGTTCAAAGCCGCACTCAGCGGCAGCGTCGGTTCGTGGGACAACTATCGCAGCGAATTTGACATTGCAGGCCCGCTGAACGACAACCTGCGCGCACGCTTCGTCGGCGTCCATCAGGAACGCAGCGCTTACGCCGATCACTACCAGAACAGCAAGGACATCGCCTACGCCGTCGTCGAAGCCGATCTGAACCCGGACACTCTGTTGACCGTTGGTTTCGATCAACAGAACACCCGCTCACGCGGTGCCACCTGGACCGGTTTCCCGATGTTCTACAGCGACGGTTCGCGGACGAATTTCTCGCGCTCGTTCAACCCGGCCACAGACTGGAGCCGCCGCGACTTTATCAACCAGACCTTGTTTGCCGCCGTCACCCGGCTATTGCAAAACGACTGGGCGTTGAAAATCAGCTACGACCGCAAACACCGCGAACACGACACCCTCCTCGGCTCCGCCAGTGGCGGCAATCCGGATCCGGTGAGCGGCGACGGCATGTTCCTGTACATGGGCCAATTCAAGGGCGACGAGGTGCAGGACAATCTTGATATCAACCTCGGCGGGCCGTTCAGCCTGTTCGGTCGCGAGCATCAGTTGCTGGTCGGTTTCATGTCGATGAACACGCGCCAGGACAACCCGGTTTACGGCTCGGTGTACCCGCCGCTCAACGGCAGTATTTTCGACTGGCATGGCGAGTTCGCCAAACCGGATATCCCGCAGATCGGCACGGACGCCATCCGCCAACGCCAGACCGGCGCATACCTCTCGACGCGCTTCAGGGGCAGCGACGATCTGGCGCTGATCCTCGGCGCACGCGTCAGTGATTTCAGGGGCAGCGACCATCTCGATTACAGCGACCCGAATACGGCCAATGTTCGCGACGGCTACCGCCAGACCGGGGTGGTCACACCGTATGCCGGTGTGGTCTACGACCTCGATGACACGTACTCGCTCTACACCAGTTACACGCGCATCTATCAACCGCAACTGAGCAAGGACGCCACGGGCCAGATACTCGACCCGGTGCAGGGCGACAGCTACGAAGCGGGGATAAAGGCCGAATATTTCGACGGCCGGCTCAACGCCAGTTTCGCCGTGTTCCGCATCGAGCAGGACAACGTCGCCGAACAGGTCAGCGGCTTCGACAATCAGGCGGTGTACCGCGCCGTGCAAGGTGCGACTACAAAGGGCTTCGAGTTCGAACTGGCCGGTGAAATCGCCGAAGGCTGGAACCTCTCCGCCGGCTACGCCTACAACCACACCCGCGATGCCAGGGGTGATCCGGTCTACGCCTCGATCCTGCAAACCACGGCGCCGGAGCAACTGGTGCGGCTGTTCAGCAGCTATCGCCTGCCCGGCGCCTGGCAAAACCTCACCCTGGGCGGCGGTGTCAGTTGGCAGAGTGAATTTTTCGGCAACGTATTCCAGCCCGGCGCCAAGCAGAACGCGCGCATCACGCAGGACAGTTACTACCTGGTCGACGCGATGGCGCGCTATCGCTTCAACGAGCACCTGAGTACTTCGCTCAACATCAAGAACCTCTTCGACAAGAGCTACTACACGGGCCTTGGCAATTTCGGCACCGGTTTCTACGGCGAACCGCGCAACCTGCAACTGACGGCGCGCTGGGATTTCTGACCCCGGCAACTTGTCGATCTACGGCACCGGCAATCGACCAGGGACTGACTACGCTGTTAATCCTGCGTGTCTAACCTGCCGAGGATGACTGCCATGCAACGCTTTCAAAAACTCACCCCTTGCCTGTGGTTCGACGATCAGGCCGAAGCCGCTGCGAAGTTCTACTGCTCGATCTTCGATCACTCGAAAATCACCGGCCTGACCCACTACAGCAAGGTCGGTCAGGAATTTCACGGCAAGCCGGAAGGTGCAGTGATGACCGTCAGTTTCGAGCTCGACGGCCAGACCTTCACCGGGCTCAACGGTGGGCCGATGTTCAAATTCAGCGAGGCGATCTCGTTTCAGGTCAACTGCCAGAATCAGGAAGAAGTCGACCATTTCTGGGGCCATCTGTCCGAGGGCGGCCCTGTCGAGGCCCAGCAATGCGGCTGGCTCAAGGACAAGTTCGGGGTGTCATGGCAGATCGTCCCGGTGGCGTTCATGCACATGATGCTCGATGCCGACACCAGCAAATCGCAGCGAGCGATGCAGGCCATGTTCACAATGAAAAAACTCGATATTGCCGAACTCGAACGGGCCTTTGCCGGCCAGAGCTAATACACTGGCGCCCTGGCCTGCCGGGAATAACAACGATGAAACACGCTGCCGCCAAAAACCCTGAAAAAGCCCCGCGCTTCTGGCGCGACGCGGCGCTGCCATTCATTGAAGCGCGGGCCATCGCCGATGGTCGCGAGGTCTGCTATGCGCGGCATTCCCATGCGCACTTTTCCATTGGCGCAATCACCGCCGGGCGCAGCACGTATGTGCATGAACAGGCGCAGTTCGATGTCGCGGCGGGCACCGTGGTGCTGATGAATCCCGGTGATGTGCATGCGTGCAATCCGATTGATGACCAGCCTTGGTCGTATGTGATGCTGTACGTCGAGACGCCGTGGCTGACGGATCTGCAGCATCAGTTGGGGTTCGCCGGTGATCTTGAGTTTCGGCGCTTTTCCACCACACACCTTGATGACGCTGAGCTGTTCAACGAGCTGAACGGGCTGTATCAAACGTTGGTCGACCCGCAACAGGATGTGCTGCGCAAGCAAAGCGCTGCGGTGGAGTTTTTCAGCGGTCTGCAACTGCGTTTGAACCCCGCCGGCCACTCTCAGCGCGAGCCAAATTTCAAACTGGAACGCGCTGCCGATTTCATCCGCGAGCACTGCACCGAAGTGCTGAACCTCGACGACATCTGCGCCGCTGCACAGCTTTCACCGTCGTACCTGATCCGCGCCTTCAAACAGCATTACGGCATGACGCCCCACGCCTTTTTGGTCAACCAGCGCATCCAGTTTGCCCGCGAGCGTTTGCGCGACGGCCAGTTGATCGCGGATGTGGCGCTTGAGGCAGGGTTTGCCGATCAGGCGCATTTTCAGCGGGCGTTCAAGCAGCACCTGGCGGCCACGCCCGGCCAATATCGCGGCTGACGGCTTGCCCCGATTGATCGTTCCCACGCTCCGCGTGGGAACGCAGCCCGGGACGCTCCGCGTCCCTTCCAGAGCCGAACGCAGAGCGTCCGATGAGGCATTCCCACGCGGAGCATGGGAAAGATCAATCGCTGGCCAACACATTCAGATATTGACATATCGGTAAATTCCGATATCGTCGCGGCATGGAACTACTCGAAATCTTCAAAGCCCTCTCGAACCGTACGCGCCTGGAAATCCTCAAAGGCCTGAAGGATCCCGAGAAACACTTTCCGCCCCAGGATGAGGGTGACGTGCACACGGTGGGTGTTTGCGTCAGCAGTATTCAGGAAGGCGTCGGGCTGTCGCAGTCGACGGTGTCTGATTATCTGGCGACGCTGCAACGCGCCGGCCTGGTGGAAGTCAGGCGCATCGGCCAATGGACCTATTACAAACGCAACGAAGCAGCGATCAGTGCGCTGGCCGAGATCATCGGCAGCGAGCTGTAATTTTTTACCCCATTATATCGAGAATTCCCGATATCCCTTTTTACCGAAACGAGGCAATGCAATGAAAGCGATGATCCTTACTTCATTTGGCGGCGCGCAATCGTTCGAACTGCGCGACGTGCCCAAGCCAGTGCCACAAGCGGGCGAAGTCCTGGTACGGGTGCACGCCACCTCCATCAACCCGCTGGATTATCAGGTTCGCCGTGGCGACTATGCCGATCTGGTGCCCCTCCCCGCCATTACCGGGCACGACGTTTCTGGCGTTGTCGAAGCCGTTGGGCCGGGGGTGACGGCCTTCGTACCGGGCGACGAGGTCTGGTACACCCCGCAAATATTTGCCGGCCCGGGCAGTTATGCCGAGTACCACGTTGCGGCGCAAAGCATTGTCGCCAAGAAGCCGCCCGCGTTGAGTCACCTCGAAGCGGCCAGCCTGAGCCTGGTGGGCGGAACCGCGTGGGAAGCATTGGTCGTGCGGGCCGCGCTCAGGGTCGGCGAAAGCATTCTGATCCACGGCGGTGCAGGCGGCGTCGGCCATGTTGCGATCCAGCTGGCCAAAGCCATCGGCGCGAAGGTCTTCACCACCGTGCGTGAAGGCAATTTTGAGTTCGCACGGCGCATGGGCGCCGATGTGCTGATCGACTATGAAAAGGAGGATTACGTCGACGCGATCCTGCGCGAGACCGAGGGGCGCGGCGTCGATGTGGTGTTCGACACCATCGGCGGCAACGCCTTGTCACGCAGCCCTGACGCGCTTGCACAGCTTGGTCGCGTGGTGTCGATCGTCGACCTTGCCCAGCCACAAAACCTGATTCAGGCGTGGGGCAAGAACGCCAGTTATCACTTCGTGTTCACCCGGCAAAACCGCGGCAAGCTCGATGAACTGAGCGCCTTGATCGCAAACGGTCAGTTGCGTCCACACGTTGGCGCAGTCTATCCACTGGCCGACATCGGCCTCGCCCATGCCTTGCTGGAAACGCCTAACAACGGCGTCCAAGGCAAAATCGCGATTGCCGTCGCGCCGTCGCCCGAACTCGCCAATCGCTGAACTCAGTTCCGAGGAGAACATCATGATTTATGAGATCGCTTTACTGCCCGTTCACACAGGGAAAACCGAAGCCTTCCGGCAGGCGTTTGCCAAGGTCGAGCCGTTGCTCAAACGCGCCAAGGGTTACGGCGGGCACTTGCTTGCGCAGGGAATTGAAACGCCTGGGGTGTTCAATTTGATTGTGCGCTGGCGATCCCTTGAGGATCACACGCCGGGGTTTGAAGCGAGTGAGGACCATCGGCTGTTCATGCTGGGTCTGGAGGAATATTTTTCCGAAGAGCCGAAGGTGTATCACATTGAGGGCGGCGCCTTTCAGCAGCCGTTCGACTAGCTCCGGAAAGTGACGAACAATCTCTCGGCTACCCGCGATCCATTGTAGGAGTGAGCCTGCTCGCGATAGCGGCGTATCAGTCGACATCTATATTGACTGATACGCCGCTATCGCGAGCAGGCTCACTCCTACAGGGTTTACGGTAGCAGCAGGTATATCGCGCTGACGGTCAACAACCCCGCCATGCTCCGATTGAACCAGCGCATCCCCGCCGCATTGCTCAGATACCCACGCAAAAACGTCCCGGCATACGCCCAACAACCCACCGACAGATAACAGATCACCAGATACACCGCCGCAAACTGCCACACCAGCCGCGCCTCGCCATCGGCGACAAACGCGCCCATACCCGCGACGCAGGCCAGCCAGGCTTTCGGGTTAAGCCACTGCATCACCGCGCCATACAGCATCGATGGCGCTCGCCCTGATTCACGGGCATTCAATTGCCCGTCATCCACGGCCAGTTTCCACGCCATGAACAGCAGAAACGCCACACCGGCCAGTTGCACCACGCGGGTCATGAATGGCCAGAGCTTGAGCACCTCGTGCAGACCCAACCCCATCAGCACCAGCAGCAACACAAACCCCAACGTGGCCCCGGCAACATGCCGTTGACTGGCGCGAAAACCGAACTGCGCCCCGGAACTCAACGCCACAATGTTCACCGGCCCCGGCGTGATCGACGCCGCCAACGCAAACGCCGCCATGGAAACAATCAGACTCATCGCACACCTGCTTCAAATCGAGGAACAAGGTGCTCACGGTATCGAGCGCCCGATCCTGGGTATTGAAGAAAATGCCCCTGTGATCCTGATCGTTCCCACGCTCTGCGTGGGAATGTAGCCCGGGACGCTCCGCGTCCCTTCCAGAGCCGAACGCAGAGCGTCCGTTGAGGCATTCCCACGCAGAGCGTGGGAACGATCAAACAATCCCATTCGCGAGCAGGCTTGCTCCCACATGAAAATCGACGCTCAGTCCAAACGCGGCACGGTGAAGCGGAACTCGCTGCCCTGCCCCGGCTCGCTCTCGGCGAAGATCCGACCGCCGTGGGCTTCGACGATGCCTTGGGTGATGTACAAACCGAGACCAGTGCCGGTCGGGTTGCCCTCTTTCACCGTCCAGTAACGGTCGAACACGTGCGGCAGATGCTCCTTGGGAATGCCTTCGCCACTGTCGCGCACGGTGAAGACAATGTCATCGCCGACCGACGTCGCATGCACGCCCACCCTGCCCAGACGCGGAGTGAACTTGATCGCGTTGCCGACCAGATTCGACAGCACCTGAAACAGCCGCTCCGGGTCGGCGTGGATGCGCAGATCAGGATCGGCGGCAAAGGAAATGCTGATGTCCTTGTCCAGCGCCAGCGGCGCGAGCAGTGCCTGCGCCTCCTCGAACATCTGCCCGACGTCAAGTTTCTGCGGGATGATGGAGTAGCGCCCGGCATCGATTTTCGAGGTATCGAGCAAATCCTCCAGCAGCGTATTCATGCGGCCGGCAGCCTGTTGCATGGTGTCGATGGCCGTCGAGATGCGCCGCGAAGTGTGCGGGCCGTCCGAGCTGAAAGCCTTCTGCATCATGCCGCAGAGCATCGAAATCACGGTCATCGGGTTGCGCAGATCGTGGGATACCACGGCCACCAGCTCATCGCGGGCGCGCACCGCTTCCTGCTCACGACGCACTTGCCGCGCCAGATCATTTTCCAGTGCCGAACGCCGTAGATCGTTGGCGGCGAACAGATCACCGTGGCTCCACTTGGTGGAGATCCCGGCCATCTCGACTTTCCAGATTTCAAACGAGGTACGCGGGCGCAAACGCAGGCCGGCGTCGGAGTTTTCCAGGTCCAGCGGCTTGCGCGGATCGCCGCTCCAATTGATGTTTTCCTTGACCTCCGGACGGAACCAGAACACACCGTTGTCCACCGGTTTCGGCAAGCTCATGGCGAGCACACCGCTGGCCACCTGCTGATACTGCGCGGCCGGCGGGTAGACGCTGGCCAGGTGATGACTGGCAAACACCGCCTCGCCGCTGTCCTGCAACCACTTGTGCAAGGCGCGGATTTCTTCCGGCTCCGGGCAGTTGCCGTAACGGTGCAGCTGCTTGTCTTCGATGATTGCAATACCGCCGGCATTGGTCAGCGCCATCAGGGTCTGCGGCTGGTTGGCCAGTCCGTCGAAGACATTCTGCGGCGAGTCGATCATCGCCTGATTGAGCAGCGCCAAGGCCTCGACTTTCTCTTCACGCTGGCGGCTGATCTCCAGTGCTTCCATGGCGCTGATCTGTAGCGACAGCACCTGGCCGATGGTCTGACATGCGGCGCGCAACTCATGCGGCACGTGCAGTGGCTGACGATTGCCGCAACTGATCAGGCCCCAGAGCTTGTCACCCTTGAGCAGGGAAATGCTCATCGACGACAGCACGCCCATGTTCTTCATGTACTGGCAGTGGATCGGCGAAACGCTGCGCAGGGTGGCGAAACTCAGGTCCAGCGGCGTGTTCGTGTCCGGGCGCAGCTTTGGCAGCAGCGGCACCGGTTGGTAATCGGCATTGGGGATGATCCGCAGCCAATTGGTGCGATACAGCTCGCGCGCCTGCTCGGGAATGTCCGACGCCGGGAAAAACAGGCCGTTGAACACTTCCATCGACGGGTCCGAGGCTTCGGCGATGACCTGACCGTGGCCCTCCTCTTCGAAACGGTAGATCAACACCCGGTCGTAACCGGTCATGGCCTGGATTTCCTTGACGCTGATGTCGTACAGCGCCTGCAAGGTGGTGGCCGCTTGCAGACGCTGGAGCATGCGCCCCAGATGGGTCTGGTTGCCGGCGACGTTGCGCGGCTGGAAATTCTCGACGTGGATTTCCAGCTCCAGAATCAGCACGCCCTGATGGCGATGCAGCAGGCCCTCGAACGCGGTGCCATTGAGCCGGAAGCGCAGCGGCTGCAAGTCGGACAGCGACGGTTGCAGCAAGGCTTCGCGCACTTTTGCCGCTTCGGCATCGCCGATCAGGCTTGCCAGCGGCTGGCCGATCAAGCTTTGCGGCTCTCGGGCCAGCAACGTTTCGACATTGGCGCTGACCTGAATGATCGCCAGCTCAGACTCGCTCAGGGTCAGCAGCAAACCGTGGGGCTGGATCGCACCGGGGAAACGGATCGGCTCGTCGGCACAGTTGGCCAGCAGTTCTTCAAAGGCTTCTTTGTCTTGCGGGTTCATGCCAGTACCTCCCGGCTTTCGAGCCAGCGCTCGAAACAGCTGAATGTGGTTTGTGCTGCCGTGACGACAGCGGCGCGCTCGACGGGGCTCATCGGCCGACTGCCGAGGTATTCGATAAAGTCCCGCCAGCGCCGGCCCGTGGCGGCGCCGTAGATATCGAGAAAGGCCGCGCCGTTATCGGCTTCCAGGCCTAACCGGGTGGAGATTTCCCGGCGCAGAATCTGCCCGCCGAGCGTCGCGCCTTCGAGCACGTAGAGCACGCCCAGGCAGGCAGCGCTTGAATCGATGACCGGCAACTGCTCGCATTGCGGCAGGCTTTGCAGCGCTTCGGCAGATACGCCCATCGCGTGCAGATCAGTGCGCAAGGTTGGCGCTTTGAGTCGAGGCGTCAGTTCAAAATCGGCAGGCATTGCATCGCTGCGTAGCAAAGCGTTTTCCAGCGGCAGATAGAAGCCGTAATAAGCCTGCATCAGCCGCACAAAAGCCTGCGTATCGAGAAAATCGGAGAAAAAAGGAAGGCGTTTTTCCAGTGCGATGTGCAGTTCGGCAGTGCCGGCTCGCAGATCTTGCAGCACCGGTGGCACATAAACTTCACGGGCCTTTGCTTGCATGTAGATCGCTCTTGGTGGGGCCGCCTGGGGCCAAACGGGGTGGGTACAACGTCGGCGAGATTTTACACGGCTATCGCCGTATCTGACCGGATGGATAGTTTTTTCTGACGAAACCATCACCCTGTGACTGATACAGAGTGAAGGCATCTGCAAAAAGTTCGACCGCGTTGCCCAACAGCGCCGGGCGCTGTACCGCGGCAGCGCTGCGTGACTGTATGGGTCTGAGCGCGTGGGGGCTGTGATAAAAACATCGTTCTCGTTACTGGAGTGCCGCCATGGATCTCGCCACCCTCACCCTGTTTCTTCCGGCCTGTTTCGCCCTGAACATGGCCCCTGGGCCGAACAATCTGCTGTCGGTCAGCAACGCCACGCGTTATGGCTTTCGCCGCGCGTGCACGGCGGGCATCGGGCGGATTCTGGCGTTCGCCGGAATGATTGCGCTGGCCGGTGCGGGCCTGTCGGTGGTGCTGCAGACCTCGGTATGGCTGTTCCATGCGATCAAGATCATTGGCGCGGCGTATCTGTTGTATCTGGCCTGGCAGTTGTGGCGGGCCAATCCTGAGGCCGAGCAACAGGTAACGGGCGCGACCGTTGGTTTCTTTGCGTTGGCGCGGCAGGAGTTTCTGGTGGCGGCGGGCAATCCGAAGGCGATCCTGTTGTTTACCGCGTTTCTGCCGCAGTTCGTCGACCCGGCGCGCCCGGTGCCGGCGCAATTCGCGGTGCTGGGCGTGCTGTTTCTGTTGCTGGAGTGGATCGCCATCAGCGCCTACGCGTGGATGGGCCTGCACATGCGCCGCTGGTTCGCCGAGCCGCGCGGCAAACGGATCTTCAATCGTTGCTGCGCAGGCCTGCTGTCGGCGGCGGCATCGGTGCTGTTGACGGCGAAACGTGCTTAAGCCTCGGACGGGCCTTTGAGTTCGACCTGATTGCCATCCGGGTCGAAGCAATACAGCGACAGCCCTTTGCCCTCGGCGCCGAAGCGTGATTCGGCTTTTGCCACAGTCAGGCCGAAGGTTTGCAGGTGTGCAATCAGCGCTGCTTCATCGAACGGTTCGATGCGCAGGCAGAAATGATCAACGTTACGCCGCTCGGCCCCGGCCGCCCCGCCGCCCTTGCGGCCGAGTTCGCCTTGCAGGTCGACGAGGTCGATCATCGAAGTGCCGGCGCGCAGGTGGATCAGGCCCAGCGGCTCGTTGCGCTTGACCACTTCGGCGCCGAAGACCTGGTTGTAGAAGTCGATGCTGCGTTGCAGATCGGCGACGCGCAGGACGATGTGATCAATGTGTTGGATGGAAAACGGATGCATCGGGCACACCTCAACAAACGGTAGGAGCTGCCGATAGCGGCGATCTGTGGATTTTGGGACGCGGAGCGTCCCGGCTGCATTCCCACGCAGAGCGTGGTAACGATCAAGATCGCAGCCTGCGGCAGCTCCTACACGGTAGTTCAGGGGATTTGAAAATTCACTGTCGATTTTTCGGTGGAGCCATCGACAAACTGGTTTTACTCTCAGTCCATGAACATACAAACCGCTGTCCTGCCGCCCCACGCCGAGATGGTTCGCGCCATGCTCGAACGCGACACTGCCTATGAAGGCGTGTTCTTCACGGCGGTGAAAACCACCGGGATCTTCTGCCGCCCCAGTTGCACGGCGCGCAAGCCGAAACCGGAGAACGTCGAATTCTTCGCCCATGCCGACGAATGCCTGTCTGCCGGCTATCGCGCCTGCCTGCGTTGCAAGCCGCTGGACGCCGCGGCCATCGCGCCGGACTGGGTGCAGCGCCTGCTCAAAGCCGTAGAGGCCGATCCGGAGCTGCGCTGGAGCGATGCGCAGTTGCTCGCCGAAGGTATCGAGCCACTGAAGCTGCGGCGCTGGTTCAAGCAGCATTTCGGCATGACCTTCCATGCGTGGCTGCGTACGCGCCGCTTGGGCATGGCGCTGGGCGGGATCAAGCAAGGCACCTCGATTGATCACGCCGCGTTTGATTCGGGTTATGAATCGCTCAGCGGTTTTCGTGATGCCTTTCAGAAGTCCTTCCACATCACCCCCGGTCGCGTCGAACACAGCGAGCCGCTGCTGTTCACTCGGTTGACCACGCCGCTGGGGCCGATGATTGCCATGGCCGAACGCCGTGGGCTGGTGTTGCTGGAGTTTCTCGATCGCCCGGCGCTGACACGCGAAGTCGAGGAACTGCAGAACCGCTATGGCTACGCGGTCGCGCCGGGGCACAACGCGCATTTGCAGCAGATCGAGCAGCAACTGGCGCAGTATTTCGCCGGCCAACTAAATACCTTTACCGTGCCTCTGCATCTGCCCGGCAGCGAGTTTGCCCGGCAGGTCTGGTCGGCGTTGCTGCAAATCCCCTACGGCCACACCAGTACATACGGCGCCATCGCCGCCGGTTTGGGCAAACCCGGCGCCAGTCGCGCGGTCGGTCTGGCCAACGGGCACAATCGGTTATCGATTGTGGTGCCCTGCCATCGGGTGATCGGCGCGGATGGCTCGCTCACCGGCTATGGTGGTGGGCAGCCGCGCAAAGCGTTTCTGCTGCGGCTGGAAAACGCCGCCGTGCAGCTCACCCAACAACTGGCATTCTGACCAACCTCATCAACTGACAAGAAGGATTTTTGATGAACGCGCTCGCTACGCAGTTTCACCAGTTGCACCAGCAAGGCCTGTTGATGCTGACCAATGTCGCCGACGCCACCGGGGCGCGACTGGTCGAGCATCTGGGCGGTAAAGCCGTGGCCACCAGCAGCGCGGCGGTGGCCTGGGCCCACGGGTATCCGGACGGCAACACCCTGCCCCTCGAACGTCTGGTGTCGACGGTGGAATCCATCGCCCGGGTGATCAGCATTCCGTTGACCGTGGATGTCGAGGCCGGGTATTCCGATGACCTCGGGCGCGTGGCCGAAGTGCTCGATGCGGTGATCGCGACGGGTGCCGTCGGCATCAATATCGAGGATGGTTCGGCGGATCCTGAATTGCTCGCGCGCAAGATCGAAGTGGCGCGACAGGTTGCCAACAAACGCAATGTGCAGCTGTTCATCAATGCGCGCACCGACGTGTATCTGAAAAGCCTTGTGCCAGCCGAGGATCGCGTCGCCGAAACCCTGCATCGGGCGGCGCTGTATCAAGCGGCCGGCGCTGATGGTTTGTTCGCGGCGGGCGTCACGTCGGCCTATGAAATCGAGGCCATCTGCAAGGGCACTGCGCTGCCAGTCAATGTCCTTGGTTTCGCTTGCCTGCCTTCGCCTGAAGAACTGCAAGCGCTGGGCGTGCGCCGCTTGAGCGCGGGTTCCGGCATTGCCGAATTCCTCTATGGCGCGATGGGTGGGCTGGTGAAAAGCTTTCTGGCCAGCGGCAAGCTCGATACCCATGACCTCAAGGCGTTCAGCTACGGCGAAGTCAACGGTTTGCTGAAATAACATGGCCGACGCCTATCCAGCGGCCAGCGCGTTTCTGGCCGCGCTCGATGCAGATTGGCAGCGCCATATCGCAGCGGTCGGCCCGTGCCTGCATCAACCGCATCCGGCGCGTGATCCGTACGAATCGCTGGTGCGGGCGATTGCTTATCAGCAACTGCATGCCAAGGCTGGCGATGCGATTGTCGGGCGGTTGGTGGGGTTGTTTCCCGGGCAGTCGTTTCCGCGGCCCGAGCAGATTCTTGCGACGGATTTCGAGCGAATGCGCAGTTGCGGGTTTTCCGCTGGCAAGATTGCGACGATTCAGGGCATTGCCCAGGCAACGCTGGAGGGTGTGGTGCCGGATTACGCCACCGCGCTGGCGATGGATAACGAGGCGCTGATCGAACGTTTGGTCAGTTTGCGCGGGGTGGGTCGCTGGACGGTGGAGATGTTGCTGATCTACAGCCTGGAGCGCATGGATATTCTGCCGGCGGATGATTTTGGTGTTCGCGAGGGGTATCGGCGGTTGAAGGGGCTGGAGGTGCAGCCAACGCGCAGGCAGATGGTTGAGATCGGGTTGGCGTGGAGGCCGTATCGGACGGTGGCGGCGTGGTATTTGTGGCGGGTGCCTAAACCGCTGCCCTCACCCTAGCCCTCTCCCGGAGGGAGAGGGGACTGATTGGGGGAGATTGGAGATCTACACCGACTTGAAATAGCGTCTTTGAATCCATGATCGCCAAGACTTAGATCCATAATCGACTCGGTTTTTCAGGTCGATGTATAACGCAAGACACCTCGGTCGGCTCCCTCTCCCTCCGGGAGAGGGCTGGGGTGAGGGTCGGCTTTTCAAAGCCCGGATTTCAACCGGCTGAACGCCCGGATCAACGCCCGATTGAACGCCTTGCCATTGTCATTCTTGCTGTACAACGAAGCCCTGACCTGCGCGGACGGATACGTCCCCGGATCATTACGAATCGACGCGTCCACCAAACCATCCGCCGCTGTGATCGCATTGGCGTAATGAATGGTGTCGGTGATCGGCGCAATCACTTCCGGCGTCATCAGATAATCCATCAGCGCCAACCCGGCCTGGGGATGCGGTGCGTCCTTGGGCACGACCATGGCATCGAACCAGATCAACGTACCCTCTTTCGGAATCCGGTAACTCAACTTGAACGGCTTCTTCGCCGCTTCCGCCTGCCCCGCCGCGATGGCGACGTTGCCGTTCCACGACATCGCCACACAGGTGTTGCCGTTGGCCAGATCGCTGATATTCAGGTCGTTATCGAAGTAACGAATATACGGCCGGATCTTCGCCAGTTGCTGCTCGGCGAGTTTCAAGTCATCGAGGTTCTGCCGGTTGATGTCCAGCCCCATGTACTTCATGACAGCGGCGAATACCTCGTTGGGATCGTTGAGCAGACTCACCCCGCAATCGGCGAATTTCGCCACCACCGCCGGATCGAACAACATCGCCCAACTGTCCGTCGGTGCATCGGGCGCACGGTGCTTGATTGCCTCTTCCTGATAGCCGACGCCAGTGGTGCCCCAAGCGTAAATCCCGGCGTAACGATTGCCCGGATCGAACACCGCCATGTGCTGACGAAACTCCTCGCCAACCCCGACAAAATGCGGCACCCGGGCCTTGTCCAGCGGCTGGATCGCGCCGCTCTCGATGGCGCGCGACAGGTGCTGGCCAGCGGTTAACACCAGGTCGTAACCGCTGCGCCCGGTAAGCAGTTTGGTCTCTACGGTTTCCAGCGAATCAAAGTGATCGGCGACCACATGAATACCAGTCTTTGCCTCAAAATTCTTCAGCGTATCCGGCGCCAGGTACTCACCCCAGATGTACAGATTAACCACCGGTTTGGCGGAGTCAGCAGCCTGCACACACAGGGGTGCAAGCACCAGCAATAACGCTTGAGTCAGTTTGTGCAGGCCCATGATTACACTCCTTTGCCGGCGTATTGCGGCATGGTGATGCACGCGACGTTGCCGCCACCGAGGAGGATTTCCCGGGAGTTTTCGATGCCGACGATTTTGTGCTGCGGGAACAGTTCGGCCAGCGTCGCCAGCGCCACTTGATCGTTGCGATCACCAAACAGCGGCACCACGATCGAACTGTTGCCGGCGTAATAGTTGATGTACGACGCGCAGATTTTCGTGCCGGCCTGACGGGTGTGGGTGCTGTCCTGCTGATCGAGGCCGTCGGCTTCTTCGGCGGTCCACTCGAGCACATCCGGTTGCGGCAGTTTGTGCACGATCAGCTCGCGCCCTCGGCTGTCGCGGGTGCTGCGCAGGATGTCGTAGGCCTCCTGGTAGATTTCCCATTGCGGATCGTCGCGGTTGTCGGTCCATTGCAGCACCACTTCACCGGGACGCACGAAACAGGCGAGGTCGTCGACATGGCCGTCGGTTTCGTCGAACTTGCAGCCGCGTGGCAGCCAGATGACTTGCTCGGCGCCGAGGTAATCGGTCAGGCGTCGGGTGACTTCGTCCTTGCCCAGATGCTGGTTGCGATTGCGGTTGAGCAGGCATTGTTCGGTGGTGAGGATGCTGCCCTGACCGTCGCTCTGGATGCCGCCCAACTCGGCAATCAGCGGCGCGCGGTAGCGGTCGAAGCGCTCGATTTCGAGGATCTTGCTGGCGATCTGGTCGTCCTTGTCCCACGGGTAATACAGGCCGCCGTCAAGACCGCCATAGGCGTTGAATTCGAAGTCGACGCCACGCACTTCACCGCTCTGATCGTTGACCACAAAGCATGGGCCGCTGTCGCGGAACCAGGTGTCGTTGCAGGTCATCTCGATCACGCGCACTTGTGGCGGCAACTGCCGACGCGCCGTGGCGAACTGCGCGGCTGAGGCGCACACGGTGACTGGTTCGCTATGGGAGATGGCGGTGACGATCTGCACCCAGACTTTCTGCGCCGGTTTCGCGCCGTTGCGCCACACGTCGGTGCGCTCCGGCCAGCCGAGCCAGCAGCCAGACTTGGCTTCAAATTCGCCGGGCAGACGGAAGCCGTCGTGTTTGGGGGTGGAGTCGAGCAAACGTGCCATGGTCAAACCTCGTCTTCGCGATGGGATTGGAATGACCACAGGCTAAGGGCGCGCGCACTGCGCCCGCCAACGATGATTATTACGGAATAGTTGAATTCAACTCATCAATCGACCAGTTGATCGTTGAACCATTCGAGCATCTGCGCCACCGCCGGGCGCTCCAGCCGCAGCCGTTCGCAGACCAGTGCGTATTGGCCGAGGGCGGTCATACTGGAGGCGAAGGGCCGCACCAGCCGGCCACTTTGCAGATCTTCTTGCGCGGTGAGGTTGTCGCCCATGGCCACGCCCTGCCCTTGCGCCGCCGCTTCCAGCGCCAGACCGGCGTGGGCGAAATACAGCTGACGCTGCGGGCGTAAATCGCCAGCGTGGCTGGTCAGCCACGCGGTCCAGGTCTTGCCGTCCTGATCGTCGTGCAGCAGGCAGTGGCGAACCAGATCCTTGGGTGTTTTCAAGGTGCCCTGGTTGAACAGACCGGGGCTGCACACCGGGAAGAACTGCAGGGCTGGCAGAGGCCGCACGAAGTAGGCACTGCTGTCGACCGGGCCGGTGCCGTAGGTGATCGCCAGGTCGATGTCTTCGCCCGGTGCACTGGCGTCGATCGGTTGTTCGTAGAGGTGCAAGGTGATGTGCGGATAGCGCGCATAGAAATCGCTGAGGCGACTCATCAGCCACTTCTGCGCCAGCTCCGCAGTGACGGCCAGTCTGAGCACCGCCAGCGAGGATGGGTCGCGCAATTCATCGCAGGCATCGCCGATCAGTTCGAAGGCCTGTTGCAGGCTCTGCATCAAGCGCCCGGCGGCGATGGTCGGGCGGATTTGCCGACCTTCGCGGATGAACAGCGGCACGCCAAGTTGCTCTTCGAGCTGGCGGATCTGATGGCTGACGGCGCTGTCGGTGACGCACAGTTCGGCGGCTGCACGGCCGAAATGCGCGTGGCGGGCGGCGCATTCGAAGGTGCGCAGGGCGGCCAGTGAGGGAAGTCGTCGCATGGGGGGCTGGTCCGTTTTTTTGGCCATGCTGACTGGGCTGTGGGTCTGCGTCCAGCCCTGTTGCCCTCACCCCAGCCCTCTCCCGGAGGGAGAGGGAGCCGATCGGGGGATATTGAGGATGTACGCCGACCTCAACGTGCTTGGGTGAATCCATAATCGACTCGGATTTTCAGGTCGATGGATGACGCAAGACACCTCGGTCAGTCGAGGGGCCTCTGACTGTATCGCACTGTATACCCCGAAGCCGCAGACACACCAAAAGCACAATCCCCCACCCCGCCGACACATCCCCGATACACCCCGACGCTGAAATACCCCGGTCGATTTCACTCAACTCACCGGAGCTGCAGCATGACCACCACCCTTTCAAGCGCCGTCAAAGGCCTGCACCTGAACCTCGACCGCGCCGGTACCTGGCTCGCGCCTCTGACCCTGCGTCTGTTCATCGCCTGGGAATTTTTCGAATCCGGGCTGGAGAAATTCAACGGGCAGAACTGGTTCGAAGACATTCAGGACAAATTCCCCTTCCCCTTCGATCACCTGCCGGCAACGTTGAACTGGGAACTGTCGATGTGGGCCGAACTGATCTGCGCGCTGGCAATTCTTGTGGGCTTCGGGACACGGATCTCAGCGATTTCGCTGATGGTGGTAACGGTCGTCGCCACCGCTGCCGTGCACTGGCCGGCCGACTGGTCGTCACTGAGCGAGCTGGCGCAGGGTTATGCAATCACCAACAAAGGCTTCGGCAACTTCAAGCTGCCGGCGATTTACCTGGCGGCGCTAGTGCCGCTGGTGTTCGCCGGGGCTGGCAAATTGAGTGTCGATGCGTGGCTGGCGCGGGTGTTCTGGAACAGAACCACCCGCTGAGACTCAATGCGCCCGGTCAAGCCCGACGAGCAAGGCGCTGTCACGGCTGTAGATATCCGGCGCGTAACGCACGTTTCCGCTGCTGTCGACCTGCGCTGTCCAGTAGGTCATCAGGATCGGCACCGGCGCCGACAGGCGAAATTCGTGGGTGGTGCCGGTGGCCAGCAGGGTTTCAGTGCGGGCCTTTTCCGCCGGGGTGAGCAGCAGATCACGCAGTTGCATCGGATGCTCGACCCGCACGCAGCCGGAGCTGAAGGCACGCGGGCCCTTTTCAAACAGCGCCTTGCTTGGCGTGTCGTGCAGGTACACCGAGAACGGATTGGGGAAGCGGATGACCATTTGCCCCAACGGATTACGTGGCCCGGCGTCCTGACGCAGCATGATGTTACCGGGGTTGTCCCAGTCGATATCCGCTGCCGCCAACGGCTGCCCGTTGGCGTCGAGCACTTGCAGGTTCTGGCGGCTGAGGAAGGTCTGGTCCTTGCGGATTTCCGGCAGCTTGTCTTCCTTCCAGATGGTCGGCGGTACGGTCCAGGTCGGGTTCAGGGTCAGGCGCGTCACCCGCGATTTCAGTAGCGGCGTCTGGCGCTCCGCGCGACCGACCTGGGTGCGGGTCTGCCACACCGGCACGCCGCCCTGATACAGCGTCAACTCAGCGGCGGCGACATTGACCAGCAAGCCATCGGGCTCTATGTCCTGGGCCATCCAGCGGAAACGCTCAAGGTTCACGCGCAATTGTTCACGGCGGGTCAGCGGACTGATGTTGAGTTCGGCAATCGTGCCCGGCCCGACCACACCGTCGGCCTGTAACGAATGATTGGCCTGAAAACTCTTCACGGCGTCGACCAGCACGCCGTCATACGCATTGCCGGACGTACCAATGATCTGAGTCAGATAGCCTTCGCTGTACAGACGCTGAGCCAGTTCCGGCACGCGTTTGTCTTCCATGTCCGGGCGCAGCAGCGGCCCGCTGCCGACCGACTGCCATTGCGGCAAGGCTTTGAGCCGTTGCGCCGCGTAGAGCTGACGCAGGTCCTGATATTGCGCCAGGCGCGGACGGGCCAGATCAAACGCGGCGGGAATGTCGTGCATGCCCGGTACGGCGATCGCCAACAATTCCGCCTGACGGTCACGCGGGCTGGCGTCGGCATGCCACAGCGGTTCGAAGTGTGATTGCAGCAGGCTTCCGAAGTGCAGATCCTGCAGGGCCTGGAGGTAGTTGCGGCTGATGTCGATGTCGGCACACAACTCGCCATCCTGAGGCGCCGTGGTTGCGACCGGATAGCGTTTTGGATTGAGACCATCATCGGCCAACAGCTGCAATTGCGCGCGCAACACCGGCAATCGTGCCGATTCACTGGCCCACACCGGCATCCAGTCCTGCTGCTGGTAGAACGCCTGCAATTGCGTCAGCGCCGGGCCGTTGAGATGCGCGGCAATCGCCGGGCACGACTGCGGCAGACTGATCATTACAGCCTGCAAGGGACTTTGCGGCTCGACCGGCATCTCGGCCGGTGGCGTTGGCAATGTCTCCAGCGGCGGCAACGGCTCATCGGCACAAGCGACAAACGGCGCAGCGAGCAAACAAATGCTCAAGTAGCATGCGTACTTTTTGAACAACTGCTTTACTCCAATCCATGGCCGTCCAGATGATGGCCAACCTTACATCAGGTGCGCTTGAGAGTCAGGCTCGATCAACGGGCTTGCGGGTATTGACTGGGAGTCAGGAGCCAAAGTGCCAAATATGTAGCAAGTGAGGACACTTTATAAAATGTTGACGTTTTTGCGCCGACTTCTGCTGACTGCCACCGCTATCGTCGTGACCAGTCCAGTTTTTGCCGCCGGCAAACCATCGCCGGTTCTCTTCACCAGCCTCGCGCACGCCGCGCCAGAACTCAATCCCCAAGCGCTGAAAGGTGCTTTGAACGCCATGCAATGCGCGGTCAACAACGGTGCGAAGCCGTCCCGCCATCTGGCGATCATCGACTATTCGCAACCGTCCACCGAACGCCGCCTGTGGATCTTCGACCTGAGCAAAAAGAAATTGGTGCTGCGCGATCTGGTCGCCCACGGCTCCAACTCCGGGGAAAACTTCGCCACGCAGTTTTCCAATGTCGAAGGCAGTTACCAGTCCAGCCTCGGCCTGTTCCGCACCCAGGAAAGTTACAGCGGCACCCACGGTTATTCGCTGCGCATGGACGGTCTGGAGCCGGGTTTCAATGACATGGCCCGCGATCGTGCGATCGTCATTCACGCCGCCAGTTATGTGAATCCGTTGTGGAGCAAGAAACAAGGACGTATCGGCCGCAGCCAGGGTTGCCCGGCGGTACGACCGCAGATCGCCAAGCAGGTGATCGACCGCCTGAAGAATGGCCAGTTCATGTTTTCGTGGTACCCGGATCAGCGCTGGCTGAAATCGTCGCCGTACCTCAACTGCCAGCCGCAGCAGGTGGCGAGCATTCTCAATACCCACGCGAGCTGACCGACCACCCCAAATCCCCTGTAGGAGTGAGCCTGCTCGCGATAGCGGTGTGTCAACCAACACAGATGGTGCCTGACACACCGCTATCGCGAGCAGGCTCACTCCTACATTTGATCCTTGTCAGCCCCATGTTTCATTACAACTTTGTCATTCAGCTGTCGGTTTGCCGTGCGGATCGCTCGGTAGCCTGAAGTTGTCCCGGCGCCAATGCCGATCAACTTCGACCACTGAGTGACTGACCATGAAAACCCTCCTGCTCGCCTTCACCGCCCTCCTCGCCACTGGCAGCGTGTTCGCCGCGAACATGCCCGACACCGCCGTGATTCATGACAAATCCGGCTTCTACGTCAATCTGGATGTCGACAAAGTCCTGTCCAGCACCGATATTTCACAAGCGTGCGGCGTGGTCCCGGCGCAATTGAATTACCTCGACCATCAGGGCCGCGAACATGTGCTGGACTATCAGGTACAAGGCAGCGGCTGCATCAATGACCATTGAGACTGATCGATGAATATTCTGGTTGTCGAAGACGAACCCAAGGCCGGCAATTACCTGCTCAACGGTTTGCAGGAACTGGGTTACAGCGTCAGCCTCGCCCGCGACGGTGCCGACGGGCTGCACCTGGCGCTGGAACACAGTTTCGATGTGATCGTGCTCGATGTGATGATGCCGAAAATGGATGGCTGGGAAGTCCTGCGCCGGTTGCGCAAGGAGGCCGACACGCCGGTACTGTTCCTCACCGCCCGCGACGATATCGCTGACCGCGTCAAAGGCCTGGAACTGGGCGCCGACGATTACCTGATCAAGCCGTTTTCCTTCGCCGAACTGGTGGCGCGCCTGCGCACCCTGACCCGGCGCGGGCCGATCCATGAAGACGAACAGCTGCAGGTTGCTGATCTGCAGATCGACGTGCTCAAACGCCGCGTGAGCCGCGCCGGGGTGCGCATCACCCTGACCAACAAGGAGTTTGCGTTGTTGCAATTGTTCGCCACGCATACCGGGCAAGTGTTGGCGCGTTCGCTGATCGCCTCACGGGTGTGGGACATGAATTTCGACAGCGACACTAACGTCGTCGATGTCGCCGTGCGCCGCTTGCGGGCGAAGATCGATGACCCGTTCCAGCTCAAGCTGATCCACAGCGTGCGTGGCATCGGCTATCGCTTCGATACGCAGCCATGAGCCCCCATCGCCCGTATTCACTGACCCTGCGCCTGGCGCTGGCCTTCGCCCTGCTCGCGTTCGCCTCACTGGCCGGCCTCGGCGCGGCGCTGTATGGCGAACTGGAAGAACAGCTGACCCGCCGCGACGACATCTCACTGGTTAGCCGCGTCGATCAACTGCGCACGTTCCTCAACGACAGCAACACCCTGGAGCTGATCAAGAACAAACCGGCACTGTTCCAGAACATGCTTGGCAACCGCGAAGCGCTGCTGACCATCGGTGCGCCGGGGCAACCGCCGCTGCTGGTGGTCAACCCGGGCAATCTGAGCACGCCGACGTTGCCGGCGGTGCCCATCGACCAGGCGATGACGCTGGAAGACGTGCAGCACCTGCCGAGTGTCGACGGTGTGCCGTTTTCGGCGGTGGCGGCGAGTATCGATTCCGGTGAGCTGGGCAATCTGCAAGTCACCACCGGGCGCCTGATGAGCGAGCGCACGGCGATGCTTGCCAACTACCGTTTGAGTGTTTATGGCCTCGCCTCGCTGGCAGCGCTGGTGCTGGCGGTGGTCGGCTGCCTGCTGGTGTATCGCGGGTTGCTGCCGTTACGGCGACTGGCGAAACACGCTCATGGCATCGGCGTCGGCAACCTTGGCGAACGCCTTGCCAGCAGCGGTGCGCCGCGAGAATTGCAGCCTATGATCGAAGCCTTTAATGCCATGCTTGATCGACTCGCCAAGGGCTTTGCGCAGTTGAGTCAGGTGTCCACCGACATGGCCCACGAGTTGCGCACGCCGATCAACAATCTGCTCGGCGAAACCCAGGTCGCGCTGCAGCAGAATCGCAGCAGCGAGGCGTATCAACAGTTGCTCGCCTCCAACGTCGAAGAGCTCGAACGGCTGACGCGAATGCTCGACAACATGCTGTTTCTGGCCCGCACCGATCCGGCCAGCGCCTTGAGCCAGCGCCAGGAGCTGGATGCCGCGGATGAGATGCAGCGCATTGCCGATTACTTTGAAGGCCTGGCGGCTGATGTCGGGGTGAGTATCGAGGCCAGTGGTAGCGGTGTGATCTGGGCGGAACCGATGCTGTTGCGCCGCGCGTTGGCCAACCTGTGTGCCAATGCGATCAAGTACGGTGCGGCGAATTCGACGGTGCAGGTGGAGGCGATTGCCGAGCCGGATGGCAGTTATGTGCGGGTGCGTAACCACGGCACAACCATTGCCCCTGAACACTTGGCGCGGCTGTTCGAACGTTTCTACCGTGTCGATCAGTCCCGTGAGCGCTCGGCGCAATCCAACGGTCTGGGCCTGTCGATCGTGGCAACCATCATGCAGTTGCATCAGGGCCGCTACAGCGCCAGCAGTGCCGATGGCATCACCTGCTTCGAACTGTTCTTCCCCGCCCGGCAATCTCGGGACTGAACATCAACACCATTCCCACACTTGATCTCGGTTCGGCCGAAGATCTACTGACCAACCCGCTCCCCTGTGGGAGCGAGCCTGCTCGCGAAAGCAGAGTGTCAGTCACCGGAGATATTGGCTGTACCGCCCCCTTCGCAAGCAGGCTCGCTCCCACACTTGATCTCGGTTCGGCCGAAGATCTACTGATCAACCCGCCCCCCTGTGGGAGCGAGCCTGCTCGCGAAAGCGGTGTGCCAGTCACCGGAGATGTTGGCTGTGCCGACCTCTTCGCGAGCAGGCTCGCACACACTTGATCTCGGTTCGGCCGAAGATCTACTGATCAACCCGATCCACTGTGGGAGCGAGCTTGCTCGCGAAAGCGGTGTATCAGTCACCGGGGATGTTAGCTGTGCCGGCCTCTTCGCGAGCAGGCTCGCTCCCACACTTGATCTCGGTTCGGCCGAAGATCTACTGATCAACCCGATCCACTGTGGGAGCGAGCTTGCTCGCGAAAGCGGTGTGTCAGTCACCGGGGATGTTGGCTGTGCCGGCCTCTTCGCGAGCAGGCTCGCTCCCACATTTGATCGCGGTTCGGCCGGAGACCTACTGATCAACCCGCCCCCCTGTGGGAGCGAGCTTGCTCGCGAAAGCGGTGTGTCAGTCACCGGAGATGTTGGTTGTGCGGACCTCTTCGCGAGCAGGCTCGCTCCCACCGTTGAACTGCGCTCGGCTGATGATCAACGCCATGAGCATCAACGCCACCGCGACGCCAAAAGTGATGTGCAATCCGCTGGCAATCGCCGTTGCAGGCGCCTGTGTCGGATCCCCCGCCGCCAGCGCAAACACCGCGCCCATAACCGCCGCGCCGGTAATCAACCCAAGGTTGCGCGCCAGCCCGAGCATCGCCGAAACCACGCCACGCTGATCCTGACTGACCCCGGCCATCAATCCGGTGTTGTTGGCCGCCTGGAACAACGCGTAACCGACAGCTATCACCATGATCGGCAGTACGTACGCGGGCAGTCCCATACTCATGGGCAGGAGTGCCAGCAAGCTGCAACCGCCGGCCATCCCGAGCAACGCGCCCGGCACGATCCGTCGTGCGCCGAAGCGATCCACCAAACGTCCCGCCGGTACCCCACTCATTGCGGACAACAACGGTCCGATCGATAACGCTACTCCGACCATTGTGCTGCTGAGGCCCAACCCCCGGTGCAGGTAAAACGGCCCGACCACCAGCGTGGTCATCATCACCGTTGTCACCAGCAACGTCAGCGTCAGGCTGCTGCTCAGTCGCGCGTCGCTGAACAGCGACAAACGAATCAGCGGCGACTTGGCCTTCATCTCGACCACGATGAACAATCCTGCGCCGCACAGGCTGGCCAACAGCAACGGCACGGTGAAACCTTCAAGGGTCATTGCCAGCGCATAGGCCGCCAGCGTCAACACCAGCACCACGCTGCCAGAATAATCGAACGCGACTCGCGGTCCGGCGGCCCGATCCGCTGGCAAAAATCGGTACACCAGCCAAATATTGAGCAAGCCCAACGGCACGTTGAGCAGAAAAATCGCCTGCCAGCCGACATGCGTCATCAACAACCCGCCCAGCGACGGCCCAAGACTGGTGCCCGTCGCCGACATCGTTGCCAGCAAACCCATCGCGCTGCCCGCCCGCGATTTGGGCACTGCTTCTGACACCAGCGCCACCGTCAAGGCGAACATGATCGCCGCGCCAACACCTTGCACCGCCCGTGCGCCAATCAGCCAACCGAGTCCCGGAGCCAATGCGCAAGCCAACGAAGCGCTGGTGAAAATGCCGATCCCGATCAACAGCAATCGACGCCGACCGAAGCCATCGCCCAGACGCCCGACACTGACAATCAAAGTGGTGATTGCCAGCAGGTAAGCGAGCACGATCCATTGCACTTGCTGAAACGTCGCCTCGAATGCGGTCGCGAGGATCGGCAACCCGGCGTTGGCAATGCTGGTGTCCAGTGACGGCATCAACATCGACAAGGCCAGGCTGGTCAGCGCCCAGCGGGCGGGAGTGCTCAGGGGGTCTCGGGACATGGGAGGCTCGCAGCGCAAAAGTGATCTGCCATAGCCTGAGCCTCGACAAGACACGGCGCAAGACGCATGCTTTGCACTCGATACCTGCACGGAACGCCATGTCATGAGCACTCCGGATCTGAACCTGCTGATCACCCTCGATGTGTTACTGCGTGAAGGCAGCGTCGCCCGCGCCGCGAAATGCCTGCGGTTGAGCCCGTCAGCCATGAGCCGCGCCCTCGCCCGTCTGCGCGAAACCACGGGCGATCCGTTATTGGTGCGAGCGGGTCGTGGCCTGGTGCCAACGCCGCGCGCATTGGAATTGCGCGAACGGGTCAGTCATCTGGTGCAGGACGCCGAGGCGGTTTTACGGCCTGCCGAAGTACTCGATCCCGGCCGCTTGCAACGCACCTTTACCTTGCGCAACACCGACGGCTTTGTCGAAACCTTCGCCGCCGCCCTGCTCGCCCGTATCGCCGAAGAAGCACCCGGCGTGCGCCTGCGCTTTGTGCAGAAAGCCGACAAGGACAGCACGCCACTGCGCGAAGGCCGCGTCGATCTGGAAACCGGCGTGGTCGATGACAGCACCGACCCGACGCTGCACAGCCGCATCCTGTTTCAGGATCAATGGATCGGCGTGGTGCGTGAGGGGCATCCCTTAAGCACGGGAAAAATCACTGGCAAGCGCTTTGCCGGCGGCGAGCACATTCTCATTTCACGACGCGGGCGCAGCAGTGGCCCGGTCGACGAAGCGTTACTCGCGCTAGGGCTGACACGAGACATCGTCACCTCATTCGGTGGATTCTCGGCGGCGCTGACGCTGGTGCGTGAATCAGACCTGATTGCCACGGTCCCGCAACGTCATACCAGCAAACTGCGCACGGGCCTGCACAGTTTCGCCCTGCCCTTCGCGATGCCGGCCATCAGCGTGTCGATGCTCTGGCATCCGCGCATGGATGCCGACCCGGCGCATCGCTGGTTGCGCGAGTGTGTGCGGCAGGTCTGCGCTTAACGCGCGTCGCCACCGGCAGGTTTGTAGAAGAGGAATTTTTTCGTTTCGGCGGTCTTGCGGTACTCCTTGGCCCAGCTCGGATGCACGTTGCGGTCGTGGAAATACAGCGCGCCGTTGGTGCGATCCTTGAGCTGGCGGTTCAGCGCTTTGCGGGCGATATCCTTGGCCAGCGTGTATTCGGCATCTTCCTTGACCTGATCCGGACGCCCGTCGCACCACCAGGAAAACTGGCAGCTCTTGGTTTCCGAACCTTGTTTGACGACAGCGCACACCGTGTCGGGAAAGCCTTCGTGGCCGAGGCGATTCATCACCACACTGGCCACGGCTTCCATTTCCGGCGTGTCCTTTCCCTTGGCTTCCCAATAGATACTGCGCGCCAGACAGGTGATCGGATCGTCCAGCGGCGCCGCGCCGGCCGGGTCGACCGCCTGCACTTCGGTCGGGGTGATGGCCTCGGCTTTCGGTGCTGGTGCGGCGCTGATTTTGTCCGCTGCTTTCTCTTCCAGCACTTGGGCTTTCTCTTCAGCCTTCGCTTTGATCGGGGCCTGATCGGTGGCCCACACGGAGCCTGCCAACAGGGTCAATACAAGACAACCAGCCCAGCCTTTCAATCCCATGTCTGTTCTTCCGGCAGCGCCCGAGTCGGGCAAGGTGTTACGTCGGGGAGACACCCGGTTTCCGGGGCCTTCGGTGAGTGTAGACGGCAAATACAGAGGCAAAGTTGCGCAGAAAATCCACTGAATGAAGAAAAAAGACATTGCACTCACCGGGGGCCTTTCGCGCATCATGGGCGCATTCAGCTCAAGGGAGATTTCCATGCGCTTCATGCCATTCGTTTTGCGTTGTGCCGCGTTGTCCGTGGGCGTTGTGTTTGCCATTCCGGCGCTGGCCGGCGATGAGTCGCAGTTGATCGAGTCGATCAACAGCTACCGCAGCCAACCGCAGCGTTGCGGGTCGCAGGCGTCGAATGAACTGCCGCCGCTGTCGGCTGATCCACGGCTGAGATTACGCGCCACCGGTGCTGTCGATCTTCAGCAAGCCATGGCCAGCGCCAGTTATCCGATGGTCAATGTGCAGGCGATCACGCTCAACGGCCCACGTGATGCGGCGTCGGCGATGCAGGCGATCAAAGAAAGTTTCTGTCAGGTGGTGCTCGATCCGCAGTTTGTCGATGTTGGTGTCAGCCGCGACGACCGTGACTGGCGCATCGTGCTGGCGCGGCCGCTGCTGTCGGCCAAGCTGGGGGATGCGCAAAGTGAGGGGCAGAAATTGCTGAGTGAACTCAACGTCGCCCGCAGTCAGGCACGACAGTGTGGGGGTCAGGCTTTTGCCGCTGCCGCACCGCTGGCCTGGAACACGACACTGGGCACGATCGCCCAGGATCACAGCCGCGACATGGCCAACAACAATTACTTCGACCACAAGGACCGCGACGGTCGCACCCCCGGCGATCGCGCGGAACTCGCCGGTTACAGCGGCCAACAGGTCGGCGAAAACATCGCCGCCGGGCAAGACACCGTGCACAAAGTCGTCGAAGGCTGGCTCGCCAGCCCCGGCCACTGCGCCAACCTGATGAACCCGCAATACCAGGAACTCGGCGCAGCCTACGCGACCGATCCTAAAAGCAGTGCCGGCATTTACTGGACCGCCATGTTCGGCGCCCAGTAAGCCCAATCGCAAAAACACCACAATACCTGTGGGAGCGAGCCTGCTCGCGAAGAGGCCTTTACAGTCAACATTAACGTTGTCTGAGCTAACGCCTTCGCGAGCAGGCTCGCTCCCACAGGGGATCGGGTTGATCATTAGATCTTCGGCCGAACCGAGATCAGATGTGGGAGCGAGCTTGCTCGCGAAGAGGCCATTACACTCAACACCGATGTTGTCTGACCTGACGCCTTCGCGAGCAGGCTCGCTCCCACAGGGGATAGGGTTGATCATTAGATCTTCGGCTGAACCGGGATCAAATGTGGGAGCGAGCCTGCTCGCGAAGAGGCCATTACACTCAACACCGATGTTGTCTGACCTGACGCCTTCGCGAGCAGGCTCGCTCCCACGGGGGATCGGGTTGATCATTCGATCTTCGGCCGAACCGAGATCAGATGTGGGAGCGAGCCTGCTCGCGAAGAGGCCATTACACTCAACACCGATGTTGTCTGACCTGACGCCTTCGCGAGCAGGCTCGCTCCCACAGGGGATAGGGTTGATCATTAGATCTTCGGCTGAACCGGGATCAAATGTGGGAGCGAGCCTGCTCGCGAAGAGGCCATTACACTCAACACCGATGTTGTCTGACCTGACGCCTTCGCGAGCAGGCTCGCTCCCACAGGGGATAGGGTTGATCATTAGATCTTCGGCTGAACCGGGATCAAATGTGGGAGCGAGCCTGCTCGCGAAGAGGCCATTACACTCAACACCGATGTTGTCTGACCTGACGCCTTCGCGAGCAGGCTCGCTCCCACAGGGTTCGGCGATGTTTACATATTCTCCAGCTACCACAAATCCTTGTAGGAGTGAGCCTGCTCGCGATGAGGCCGGCACAGTCAATATCTCCATTGACTGATCCACCGCAATCGCGAGCAGGCGAAGGCCTACAGGGGGTAGTCAGTGACCTCAAGATCGGCGGCAATAAAAAACCGGAGCCTGGCTCCGGTTTTTCTTGGGGTCAGTGGGTTCTCATGCCCGCTGCGTACATCGCCAGTTTCAGCACGCTGGCGACAACCGCCAGCGACACCACGCTGCCCAGCCAGATCAACAACAGCCAGCCCAGACGCTTGTACCAGCGGCTGGATTTCACTTCTCGCGAATCAATGGTAGCCATCGCCAATCCTCACTTTGCCGCGGAACACGTAGTAGCTCCAGAAGGTGTACATCAGGATCACCGGCAGGATGAACAGTGCGCCAATCAGCGCAAACAACTGGCTCGACGGCGGTGACGCGGCGGCCCAGATGCTCACCGACGGCGGGATGATGTTCGGCCAGATGCTCAGCGCCAGGCCGATGTAACCGAGCAGCATCAGCACCAGCGTGAACACGAACGGCCAGTGCGTATGCCGCTGACGCAACGTGCGCAAAAGCCCGAACAGCGCCAGCAACGCCAATACCACCAACCCGGCGAACACCTGCAGATGCCCGTGCGTCGACCAACGTGTCGCCAGTTCTGGATGCAGTTGCAGCGTCCACACGCCAATCACCAGCACCATCGCCATCAACAGCAAGGCCAGCGGCCGGGTGAACAGGCGCATCCGCGATTCCAGCATGCCCTCGGTCTTGACCAGCAGCCAGGTGCTGCCGAGCAAGGCATACGCGATCACCAGGCCCACGCCACACACCAGCGGAAACGGCGCCAACCAGTCCAGACCGCCACCGGCAAACTGCCGATCGACCACCGGAATCCCGGACACATACGCGCCGATCACCACGCCTTGGGCGAACGTCGCCAGCAGCGAACCACCGATAAACGCCTTATCCCACCAATGACGTTTTTGCGGCGACGACTTGAAGCGAAACTCGAACGCCACGCCGCGGAAAATCAAACCGCAAAGCATGAGGATCAGCGGCAGATACAACGCCTCGAGAATCACTCCGTACGCCAGCGGAAACGCGCCATACAACGCCGCGCCACCGAGCACCAACCACGTCTCGTTACCGTCCCAGACCGGCGCGACAGTGTTCATCATCACATCGCGTTCTTGCTCGTCCGGGATCAGCGGAAACAGAATCCCCAGGCCCAGATCGAAGCCGTCCATGATCACGTACATCATCACCCCGAAGGCGATGATCACTCCCCAGATCAACGAGAGATCGATACCCTGAATAGCCATAACTCAATGCTCCTTCATAGGGGCGATAGCCGCCGAAATCGGTCGACGCGGCGTCTGCAATTCATCGCCCGCAGGCGGATGTTCGTGGTGCGGCTGCGGGCCTTTTTTCACCAGTTTCATCATGTAGCCGATGCCCACGCTGAACACTGTGAAATAGATCACCACGAACAGCGCCAGCGACGTACTCATCTGCGCCACCGAGTGATGCGACGCGGCATCGTGGGTGCGCAGCAAGCCATACACCACCCACGGCTGACGCCCGACTTCCGTGGTGATCCAACCGGCCAGCAGCGCAATCAAGCCGCTCGGCCCCATCAACAACACCAGACGCTGGAAGCCGCGATGCCGGTAAAGCTTGCCGCCACGGCGCAACGCCAGACCGAGCAAACCAACGAGAATCATCAACATCCCCAACCCCGCCATGACGCGAAAGCTCCAGAAGATCACGGTCGAATTCGGCCGGTCCTCTTTCGGGAAGCTCTTCAGCGCCGGGATCTGCTTGTCGAGGCTGTGGGTGAGGATCAGGCTGCCGAGGTACGGGATTTCCAACGCATATTTGGTCTTCTCCGCGTCCATGTCCGGTATGCCGAACAGCACCAGCGGCGTCGGACCGTTGTCGGCGTTTTCCCAGTGGCCTTCGATGGCGGCGATTTTTGCCGGTTGATGCTCCAGCGTGTTCAAGCCATGGGCGTCACCGACCACCGCTTGAATCGGCGCAACGATCAGGGCCATCCACAACGCCATGGAAAACATCTTGCGCACCGGCGCCGTGTTATTGCCGCGCAGCAAATGCCAGGCAGCCGACGCACCGACGAAGAACGACGTCGCCACAAAAGCGGCAATCGCCATGTGCGCCAAACGGAACGGGAATGACGGGTTGAACACGATCGCCAGCCAGTCCAGCGGCATCACCCGCCCGTCAACGATTTCGAAGCCCTGCGGCGTCTGCATCCAGCTGTTGGACGCAAGAATCCAGAAGGTCGAGATCAACGTGCCGATGGCGACCATCACCGTGGCGAAGAAGTGCAGGCCACGGCCAACCCGGTTCCAGCCGAACAGCATGACCCCGAGGAACCCGGCTTCAAGGAAGAATGCGGTCAGCACTTCATAGGTCAAAAGCGGCCCGGTGATGCTCCCGGCAAAATCCGAGAAGCCGCTCCAGTTGGTGCCGAACTGGTACGCCATGACCAGCCCCGAAACCACGCCCATGCCAAAGTTGACCGCAAAGATCTTCGACCAGAAATGGTAGAGATCGCGGTACGTGTCGTTATGGGTTTTCAGCCACAGACCTTCGAGTACCGCAAGGAAACTCGCCAGGCCAATGGTGATCGCCGGGAAAATAATGTGGAACGAAACCGTGAACGCGAATTGAATTCGCGCCAGGTCCAGTGCCTCCAGATTGAACATGATGATGTCCTCATCCAGGCTGAAAAGCGGCAGCACGAACCCGGGCCACCGCCAGACGCGAACGCCTGCAGCCAGTCAAATTGCTATGGTTTTTATGAGTCGCGGGTTACGCCACCGACGACGGGATCAGGTTGCTGACCTTCGCGGCTTCGAGGCGGATCGCCACGAATTTGGAGGTCGGCGTGTACGTCCGCTCGCCGTAGCTTTCCAGCGGCACTAGCGGATTGGTCTCCGGGTAATACGCCGCTGCCTGCCCTGCGGGAATGTCGTAGGCGATCAAAGTAAAACCGCTGACCCGACGTTCACGTTCGTCATCCCACAGCGCCACCAAATCAACCTTCTGCCCCGGTTCAAAACCCAGGCGCTGGATGTCCTGCTCGTTGGCGAAGATCACATCGCGCATGCCATAGACCCCGCGATACCGGTCATCGAGGCCGTACAGCGTGGTGTTGTACTGATCGTGGGAACGCATGGTTTGCAGAATCAGATGCGGCTTGACCGGCAGGTTGCGCACGCCCTCGCTGATCAAGTGCTCGGGCAGCACGCACGGGGTGAACTGCGCCTTGCCGCTGGCGGTGTTCCAGACCCGATCCGAAGCGTCGTTACCGAGGTGAAAACCACCTGGAATCAGCAGTTTTTCGTTGAAGTTTTCGAAGCCCGGAATCACATCGGCAATCAGGTTGCGGATGCGCCCGTAGTCGCCCACCACCCACTCCCAATCGATCGGGTGTTTGCCCAAAGTCGCGGCGGCGATCCCGGCAATGATCGCCGGCTCGGATTTCAACTGCGCCGACTTCGGCTTCAACTGACCGAACGACAAATGCACCATGCTGAAGGTGTCTTCGACGGTCACGCCTTGCGGGCCTTCAGCCTGGATATCGATGTCGGTACGCCCGAGGCACGGCAGGATCAGCGCGTCGCGACCGGTGACCAAATGGCTGCGGTTGAGCTTGGTCGCGATGTGCACGGTCAGGTCGAGTTTGCGCATCGCCGCGTGGGTGCGCGGGGTGTCCGGCGTGGCTTGGGCGAAGTTGCCGCCCAGACCGATAAACACCTTGGCTTCGCCGCGCTCCATGGCGCCGATCGCCATCACCGTGTTGTGCCCGTGCATGCGCGGCACGTCGAAGTTGAAACGTTTTTCCAGCGCGTCCATCAGGTCTTTCGGCGCCAGTTCGTTGATGCCCATGGTGCGGTCGCCCTGCACGTTACTGTGGCCGCGAACCGGGGAAAGCCCGGCGCCCGGACGGCCGACGTTGCCGCGCAGCAGTTGCAGGTTGATGACTTCCTGCAGGGTCGCCACTGAATGCACATGTTGGGTCAGGCCCATGGCCCAGCACATGATCACGCTCTTGGCGCGGCCATACATGCGCGCGGCCAGTTCGATGTCATGCAGCGGCACGCCGGACTGCTCGAGAATGTGCTCCCAGGTGGTCGCATCGACTTCAGCGAGATAGCTGTCGAGGCCCGCGGTGTGTTCGGCGATGAAGGCATGATCGAACACCGGTTCGCCGCCAGTCGCTTGCGCTTCGCGTTCCCACTGCAGGAGGAATTTGACCATGCCGCGAATCATCGCCATGTCGCCACCCAGGGCTGGGCGGAAGTACGCGGTGTTGGTCGCTTCCCAGCCGTTGCTGAGCATTTCGAGCGGGTTCTGCGGGTTCTGGAAACGCTCCAGGCCACGCTCTTTCAGCGGATTGATACAGACCACTTGGGCGCCGCGCTTTACCGCTTCACGCAGCGGTTCGAGCATGCGCGGGTGGTTGGTGCCGGGGTTCTGGCCGATGACGAAAATCGCGTCGGCGTGATGCAGGTCCTCGTAGACCACGGTGCCTTTACCGACGCCGAGGGTCTCGATCATGCTCACCGCACTGGCTTCGTGGCACATGTTCGAGCAGTCGGGGAAGTTGTTGGTACCGAACGCACGGACGAACAATTGATAGAGAAACGCCGCTTCATTGCTCGCACGACCGGAGGTGTAGAACTCGGCCTCGTGCGGCGACTTGAGGTTTTTCAGGTGATCGGCAATCAGCGTGAACGCGTCGTCCCAGCTGATTTCCACATAACGGTCGACCCGCGCGTCGTAGCGCATCGGGTGGGTCAGACGCCCCTGATATTCCAGCCAGTAGTCGCTCTGCTCGGCCAGACTCGACACCGTGTACTTGTTGAAGAAGGCCGGGTCGACCAAACGCCCGGTCGCTTCCCAGTTCACCGCTTTCGCGCCGTTTTCGCAGAACTTCAACATGCTCGCACCCGGCGCTTCACCCCAGGCACAACCCGGGCAGTCGAAGCCGCCGTTCTGGTTGGTCTTGAGCATGGCCCGAATGTTTTTCAGGGCGTTTTCACTGCCCAGCCAGCTCTTGGTCAGGCTGATGACAGCACCCCAACCGGCAGCGGCGCCTTTGTAGGGTTTGTAACGGTCGACTTGTGACATGGGACTCTCCATGACGATGCACACAGGCATGAACCTGATTCGGTTAAACAGCGACGGCCGACTTTCAAGGTTGCAAAGCGGTCGTTGGGTTTGCCGGGGCAAGGATATGAACCGTTACAAAACGTTGTCTAATCGCTATTAATGACCGCCTTATCGAAAGCATCTATCACGGCTAAAAACCCTTTATTTACGGGGCCTTGCGAAACTAACGGAGCAACTTTCCACGAAAAATAATTCATCATCGACGGCATCAATCAGCTGTTCATTAACAGTGATTGGACGCCACTGAAAGTTAGCCATAACCTGCGCTGACCGAATCCCTTCAACCGGGATTTTCATTCCTGCGAGGCTGTCATGTCAGAGCGTGTCTTGATCGATGGTTACAACCGCCGCGTCGACTATCTGCGCATGTCGGTGACCGACCGCTGCGACTTCCGCTGCGTCTATTGCATGGCCGAAGACATGCAGTTCCTGCCACGGCAAAAAATCCTCACGCTGGAAGAGATCTATCAACTGGCACAGAGCTTTGTGGCGCTCGGCACGCGCAAGATTCGCCTAACCGGTGGCGAGCCGCTGATCCGTCCGGGCGTGGTCAAGTTGTGCGAGCAGATCGCCGCCCTGCCCGGCCTGCGCGAGTTGTGCATGACCACCAACGGCTCGCAACTGGGCAAACTCGCTGCGCCGCTGTTCGACGCCGGGGTCAAACGCCTGAATATCAGCCTCGACAGCCTTGATCCGCAGCGCTTCAAACAGATGACCCGCACGGGCGATCTGGCGCAGGTGATCAACGGCATCGATGCCGCGCGCAAGGCCGGTTTTACCCGCACTAAACTCAACGTGGTGGTGATGCAGGGCCGTAATGATCAAGAGATCAACGATCTGGTGAGCTTCGCGATCGACCGTCAGCTCGACGTCTCTTTCATCGAAGAGATGCCGCTGGGGATCATCAGCGAACACAGCCGTGCCGAGTCATTTTTCTCCAGCGCCCAGGTGCGCGAAAAGATTGCCGAGCGCTATACCCTGATCGACTCGGCGGAGTCGACGCAAGGCCCTTCGCGCTACTGGCGGCTGGCGGAAGCGCCGGAGATTCGCCTGGGCTTTATCTCACCGCATAGCCACAACTTTTGCGGCACCTGCAACCGCGTACGGCTCACCGTCGAAGGGCGCCTGCTACTGTGTCTGGGTAACGAGCATTCGGTGGATCTGAAAGCGCTGCTGCGCGCCCACCCGGGGCAACCGCAGCGGCTGGAGAAAGCCATTGTCGAGGCGATGAAACTCAAGCCGTATCGACATAATTTCGAAGTGAACGATGATGTTCAGGTCGTGCGCTTCATGAACATGACGGGCGGCTAGACCGCCCCTTCCAAGGGTTATCGGAACCGCACAGCATGATCATCAGACCCAAGGTCAACCAGTTCGCCATTCTCTTCACCCTCAAGGGTTCGATCGCCAAGCGCATTGCCATGCGCACGTTGATGGTCACCCTGCTCGCCTCGGCCATCGTGCTGGTGGAAATCCTCCATCCAAGCAACTTCACCAAGGTCAACGCCACGCCGTTTACGTTGCTCGGTTTGTCGCTGTCGATCTTCATGAATTTTCGCAACAACGCCTGCTATGACCGCTGGTACGAGGCGCGCAAGGCCTGGGGCGAAGTGATCGTGCACATTCGCTCGGTGATCCGTGAAACCCATGTGATTCGTGAATCGGCTGAGCGCAAGCCGTTGTTGCTCAACCTGTGCGGCTTTGCCCATGCGTTGAACGCGCGATTACGCAAGGAAAGCGAGGCCGATGCGAGCAGCCAATGGATCATGCCGAAACCTGATCCGCAGACCCCGGACTACAGCGGACGCATTTTGCAGACGGTCGGCCAGCAGTGTTCCGATTTGCATCAGAACGGTGAACTGACTGAGTGGCGCTACATGTTGCTGGCCAATCACCTGACCAGCCTGACCCAGGCGCAAGCGGTATGTGAACGGATCAAAACCACGCCACTACCATTTCCCTACACGCTGTTGCTGCACCGGACGATTTATCTGTTCTGCATCCTGCTGCCGTTCGCCATGGCGGAACCGCTGGGCTGGCTGACGCCGCTGTTCACGGCGATTGTCAGCTACACGTTCTTTGGCCTGGATGCGATTGCCGATGAGCTGGAAGACCCGTTCGGCCGCGATGAAAACGACCTGCCCACCGATGCACTGGTGCGCACCATCGAACGCGATATCCTCAGCGAACTGGGCGCAGACGTACCGCCGGCGCTGAAGCCGGTTGACTATGTGCTGAGCTGATCCTTCTCTCCAGACACCCCGAAACCCTGTGGGAGCGAGCTTGCTCGCGATGGCGCCGGTGCAGTCAACATCTTCGTCGACTGACCCTCCGTCATCGCGAGCAGGCTCACTCCTACAGGTTTTGCATTCACACCCGAATATTGTTGAGCTTCACAAAACCATTGTAGGAGTGAGCGTGCTCGCGATAGCGCCGGCCCAGTCAATATCTTCGTCGACTGACCCTCCGCCATCGCGAGCAGGCTCACTCCTACAGGTTTTGCATTCACACCCGAGTATTGATGAGCGCCAAATCCATTGTGGGAGCCAGCCTGCTCGCGAAGGGGCCCTATCAGCCAAAATCAATGTTGACTGACACTTCGCATTCGCGAGCAGGCTCGCTCCCACAGTTTTGATTGGTGGTGAGGTCAGGAGAGTTCGTTGAAGGGAATAAAGCGCAGCGGGTCGCCGAGGTTGTGCGTGCTGTGCTCGGGGATTTCCACCAGGCCATCGGCCCAGGTGGCGCCGAGCAGGACGCCGGAGCTTTGATTGGGATAAAGCACTGCGTGCCCTGCTTCCAGCTTCACCCGCAGGTATTCACGACGGCTGCCAGCCTTGTGCCAATCGAAGCCCGCGTTGACCGTAAAACTCAGCGGCGTGACGTCTTCGACACCTTGTACGCGCAGCAGATACGGCCGCGCCAACAACCCGAACGTCACCAGCGCCGACGTCGGATTGCCCGGCAAACCAATCACCGGCACCGTGCCGAAATGCCCGACCGTCAGTGGCTTGCCTGGCTTGATCGCGAGTTTCCACAACAGCGGTTTGCCGTTTTCGCGCAGCACCTGCCCCAGGCAATCGGCATCGCCGGCAGACACGCCGCCCGTGGTCAGAATCAGATCCGCGCTCACTTGCAGTTGCTCAAGTTTGAGCCGCGTCTGCGCCGGGCGATCCGGGAGGATGCCGGCGTCGATCACCTCGCAGCCCAACTCCCGCAACCAGTGGCCGAGCAATACGCGGTTGCTGTTGTAGATGCTGCCGGGGCGCAGCGGCTGACCCGGTTCGACCAGTTCATCACCGGTCGACAGCAGCGCCACACGCGGGCGACGCACCACGTGCAGTTGCGCCAGCCCTTGCCCGGCGGCGACTGCCAGTTCGAATGGTCCAAGGCGTTTGCCGGCGCGCAGCAGGATGTCGCCGACGCGATTTTCCTGACCTTGCGCGCGGATGTTCTGCCCCGCCTTCAGCGGCTGCAAGAAGCGCACGCGGCCGTCCTCCAGCACTTCGACGTTCTCCTGCATCTCGACGCAGGTAGCGCCGGGCGGCAGCGGTGCGCCGGTAAAAATCCGTGCGCAGGTGTCGGGCAGCAACGTGTCCGGCGCCAGCCCGGCGTAAACCTTCTGTGAGACCTTCAACGGCTGTCGGTGCAAATCGGCGAGATTGAGCGCGTAACCGTCCATGGCGCTGTTCGGCCACGGCGGCAAGTCGAGGGTCGCCACCAGATCACTGGCCAGCACCCGCCCACGCGCATCGTCGAGCGCCAGCAGTTCGCTGTCGGCCAGACGTTGCTCATTGGCCATGCCGAGCAACTGGTCGAGTGCGTCCTCGACCGGCATCAACGGTGCCCGGCTCATCCGCGAGTGCCGCAGGCCTGCACGGCTTTCAGGTGCGGAACGAAGTTGCACGGGCGATGACGGTTATCCAGCTGCTCGGCAAGAATGCCTTCCCACGCGGTCCGGCAAGCCCCCGTGGAACCCGGCAGGCAGCACACCAGCGTGCCGTTCGACAGTCCGGCCAGCGCGCGGCTTTGCACGGTAGAGGTACCGATATCCAGAATCGAGATCGCGCGAAACAGTTCGCCAAAACCATCAATCTGCTTATCGAACAAGCAAGCCACCGCTTCCGGTGTACTGTCGCGACCGGTAAACCCGGTGCCGCCAGTGATCAGCACCACCTGAATGCCTTCGTCGGCAATCCAGTTCGCCACCTGAGCGCGGATCTTGTACAGATCGTCCTTAAGCAGGTTGCGCTCGCTCAGCGTATGACCGGCCTCCAGCAAGCGACTGACCAGCAACTGGCCCGACGTATCGCTGGCGTAGTCGCGCGTATCGCTGACCGTCAGTACGGCAATATTCAGGGGGACAAACAGGGCATCGGCTTTGGCGCTCATGGCAGTTCTCCGGCAGCAGTCAATCAACATTGCCGAGCAGCCTAAGTGCCACTTATGAGTACTGTCTAATCACTCTGGCCAACCACATTATCGACCGCCTCTATCGGTGCCTTTCAGGTTGTTCAGGGCCAGTGAAACCGGGCCTGATAGAGCCGATCGATAGTCCCTTAAACACTTCCGATTGGACGAACAACCGTTCAGATGAGATCGTCGCACCCTGCGCTTTTCGTGCGCCTCGCGCATCTGCGTCAATACTCAATCAAAAAATCCTCATCAAGCAGGTGCCATCGTGGACATCAAACAACTCAAGTTCCTGATCGCGCTGGACGAAACCCGCCACTTCGGCCAGGCCGCCGCACGCTGCCACATCACTCAACCGACGCTGTCGATGCGCCTGCGCAATCTGGAAGACGAGCTGGATCTGGTGCTGGTCAACCGTGGCCAGCGCTTTGAAGGTTTTACCCAGGCCGGCGAGCGTGTGCTGGCCTGGGCGCGCACCTTGCTGGCAGCTCACGACGGTCTGTTCGCCGAAGCGGCGGCGTGTCGCGGGCAATTGGTCGGTAGCCTGCGTCTGGGTCTGGTGCCGCTGAGCAGCTTCAACCCGGTCAATTACATTCAGGGTTTGTCCGGCACTTATCCGGAGCTGAAATTCAGCCTGTCGTCGCTCAGTTCCGACGAGATCATTGCCGGGCTGGGCAACAATCAGCTTGATCTCGGCGTGTGCTACCTCGATCACGTCAACCCGAACTATTTCGATTTTTTCGAGATCGGCGAAACCCGCGTCGGCTTGCTTTACGACAACCGCCATTTCCATTTCGAAGGCTCGGAAATGAGCTGGGAAGACGCCGCCGAATTGCCGCTGGGGATGATCACCGCCGGCATGCATTATCGTAAATCCATCGATTTGAGTTTCCGCAGCCGTGGCCTCAGTCCACAGCCGATCATGGAAAGCGATTCGACCTATCAGCTGTTGCAGGCGATTCACCAAGGCTTCTGCTGCGCGATCATGCCGCTGGACAGTGGCCTGGAAGAACCGATCGAGCACCTGTCGTTCATGCAGTTGCCCGATGCCAGTGTGCTCGCACCGCTGGGGCTGGTGATGCGCAAGACCGAACCGCGCTCGGCGATTGCCGAGAAGTGTTTTGCCGAGGCGCGGAAGTTGTTTGGGGTAGAAGTGCCCGCTGAATAATTGATGTTGGATGTCAGACCGCCTTCGCGAGCAGGCTCGCTCCTACAGGGGAACGCATTCCAAATGTAGGAGTGAGCCTGCTCGCGATGGGGCCTGACCCGACAACACATATTTTGGTTGATCGACCAAAGCAATCACCACATCGGAACAAGCGATTGGACGCATTTTTAACGCCCCCGTAGCCTGAACACTCTTCAGCGCCTCGGGACTTTCAAGATGCTCTGCCAAGTCGAAACCGTCACAGAATCCACCAGCGAACCCAACGCCCCAGCACCGCAACCGGCGCAGGTGGCGTTTCGCGAATACCTGCCGGACGCCGCCCTCTCCCACGCAGCGCTGGCCTCGGAAATCGCCCTCGCCATCAGCTACAACGGCCTGAGCCAGGCAGTGATGATGGTCTCGCCCGGCAACCTCGAAGACTTCATCCGTGGCTTCAGCCTGAGCAACGCGATCATCGACAGCGTCGACGAGATCTACGACATCCGCCTCACGCATTTCGATCAGGCCTGTCAGGCCGAGGTGCAGATTTCCAGCCGGGCGTTCTGGGCCCTCAAGGATCATCGTCGGCAAATGACCGGCATCAGTGGCTGCGGCATCTGCGGCGTCGAAGCGCTGGAGCAGGCGCTGCCGCAACTGCAAATTCTGCAACCGTCGGCACTGCCGCCAGCAGAGCATTTCGACGGCATTCGCCAACGCATCGAAGCCGCTCAACAACTGGCGCGCAGCAGCGGTGCCTTGCATGCAGCGCTGTACTTCGACGCCAACGGTGAAGCGCTGCTGTGCCGCGAAGACATCGGCCGCCACAACGCCCTCGACAAGCTGATCGGCGCGATGCAGATCGACGCCACCGATGTGGCTGAAGGCTTCGTCTTAGTCACCAGCCGTTGCAGCCTCGAACTGATCCACAAAGCCGTGCGCGCGCGCCTCGGCACCCTCGTCAGCCTGTCCGCGCCTACCGCGTTGACCGTGCGTTGGGCGCTCAAGCATCGACTCAATCTGATCCATGTGCCACACCGCAACGCCCCGCGAATTTACAGCCCGATCCAGGAGTATTCCGCATGAGCCACACCCTCACCCACCTCGACGATCAGGGCCGCGCCAACATGGTCGACGTCAGCGATAAAGCCGCGACCCACCGCGAAGCCAGCGCGCAAGCCTGGGTGCAGATGCGCCCGCAAACCCTGCAGATGATTCAGGCCAACGGTCATCCGAAAGGCGATGTCTTCGCGGTGGCGCGGATTGCCGGAATACAAGCGGCCAAGCGCACTCATGAACTGATCCCGCTGTGCCATGCGCTGTTGCTCAGTTCGATTCACGTCGAACTCAAGGCCTGCGAACCTGACCGGGTGCAGATCACCAGCACCTGTCGCCTCACCGGCCAGACCGGCGTCGAACTCGAAGCGTTGACTGCCGCCAGCGTCGCCGCGCTGACCATTTACGACATGTGCAAAGCGGTGGACCGGGCGATGGTGATTGGCGACATCCGCCTGCTCAGCAAACAGGGCGGACGCTCCGGCCACTTTCAATGGGAGGACGCGCAATGATCCTGATCAACTACTTCGCCAGCTACCGTGACCGGCTCAATCTCGGTGGTGAAAAAATCCCGCTGACTGAGGCTTTGGGCAGCGTTGAAGATGTGCGGCAAATGCTTATGCAGCGCGGTGAGTTGTGGCGCGAAGTGCTCGGTGCCAGCAACCTGATGTGCGCGGTGAATCAGGAGCTGTGTCAGCCGAGTCAGGTGATTGAGGATTTTGATGAAATCGCGTTTTTTCCGCCGGTCACCGGGGGTTGATGATGACGATTCGAGTCCAGCACAAAAGCTTTGATGTCGGCCAGTTGACTGCTGATCTGCACGCGCGCAATCCACGGGTGGGCGCGGTGGTGAATTTCATTGGTTATGTGCGTGATCTGAATATTGGTCAGAGTGTTAATGAACTGTTTCTTGAGCACTATCCGGGGATGACCGAAAAAGCCCTCGAGCAGATCGCCGAAGAGGCCCGCGAGCGCTGGCCGCTGTTGGGGGTGGAGATTGTGCATCGGGTCGGTGCGTTGTCGGTGAGTGAGCCGATCGTGTTTGTCGGGGTCAGCAGCAAGCATCGGCATATGGCGTTCGAGGCCTGCGCGTTCATCATGGACGTGCTCAAGACCCGCGCGCCGTTCTGGAAGCGCGAGACTACGCCTGAGGGTTCGCACTGGGTCGAGGGCCGTGAGAGCGATCGGGATGCGGCGTTGCGCTGGAGTCTGGCGCATGCCTGAAGAGCAAAAGCCCCTCACCCTAGCCCTCCCGAAACGTCGGACCGCCCCGAGGGAGAGGGGACTGATTGGGGGATATTGCAGAAGTACGCCGACGTGAAGGAGTTGTGGTGAATCCATAATCGATGGGATCTTTCCGGTCATGGAGAACGCCAGACACCTCGATCGGCCCCTTCGGGTGACCATCAAATCCATAATCGACTCGATCTTTCAGGTCGATGTAAAACGCCAGACACCTCGGTCGGCTCCCTCTCCCTCTGGGAGAGGGCTGGGGTGAGGGTTGAAAGTCTGGTTAGATAGCCACTCCGCCAGGATTCAACTCCGGAGTCTCGCTTGAGCACAGCGCCGAACAACCTGCCCCGCCCCGATCCCGTCACCCTGCGCCAGGCCTGGCGTTTCTGGCTGAAACTCGGCTGCATCGGTTTCGGCGGGCCGGCCGGGCAGATCGCGATCATGCATCAGGAGCTGGTCGAGCGCCGGCGCTGGATCTCTGAAAAGCGTTTCCTGCACGCGCTCAACTACTGCATGTTGCTGCCCGGCCCCGAGGCTCAGCAATTGGCGACGTACATCGGCTGGCTGCTGCATCGCACCTGGGGCGGAGTCATCGCTGGTGTGCTGTTTGTGTTGCCGTCGTTGTTCATTCTGATCGCCTTGTCCTGGCTGTACGTCGCTTTCGGGGATGTGCCAGCGGTGGCCGGGGTGTTTTACGGGATCAAACCGGCAATCACCGCGATAGTGCTGCACGCCGCGCATCGCATCGGCTCGCGTGCATTGAAGAATGCCTGGCTGTGGGCGATTGCCGGGGCGTCGTTCGTGGCGATTTTCGCCTTCAATGTGCCCTTCCCCTTGATCGTCCTCGGGGCTGCGTTGATCGGCTATCTGGGCGGACGATTCGCGCCGCAGCGGTTCAGCAACGCAGGTGCGCGTAACAGCGAGAAATCCTTCGGCGCGGCGTTGATCGACGACGATACGCCGGCGCCCGAACACGCCCGTTTCAGTCTGCCGAAGTTGCTGCGTCTGGGGTTGATCGGCGCAGTGCTCTGGTGTTTACCGATGGCGTTACTGACGGTGCTGTTCGGCTGGGACGGCACGTTCACGCAAATGGCCTGGTTCTTCACCAAAGCCGCGCTGCTTACCTTTGGCGGCGCTTACGCGGTGCTGCCTTACGTCTATCAGGGCGCCGTCGGGCATTACGGCTGGTTGACGGCAACGCAGATGATCGACGGCCTCGCCCTCGGCGAAACCACGCCGGGCCCGCTGATCATGGTGGTGGCGTTTGTCGGTTTCGTCGGTGCCTACGTGCAACCGGCGTTCGGCCCCGAACATGCCTTTGCCGCCGGGGCGCTGGCGGCAACGCTGGTGACCTGGTTCACCTTCCTGCCCTCGTTTCTGTTCATCCTCGCCGGTGGACCGTTGGTGGAATCGACGCACAACGAACTGAAGTTCACCGCACCGCTGACGGCGATCACCGCCGCCGTGGTCGGAGTGATTGTGAATCTGGCGTGTTTTTTCGCCTATCACGTGTTGTGGCCAAACGGTTTTGCCGGGGCGCTGGATGTGTTTTCGCTGATGCTGGCGGTTGCGGCAGCATTGGCTTTGTTCGTTTTCAAACGCGGCGTGATCAGTGTGTTGATCGTTTGCGCCCTCGCCGGGCTGGGCTTTCACCTGATGCGCTGAAGCGTGGCCTGCGAATCTCCCGTTTACACGCCCGGGAATTCCCCCTTACTATCCGGGCACACCGGTCGGCGGCTCAGCCCGCCACCGACGTTTTCCGCCAACGGAAACACGCGTTATGAGTACGTCACTACAACAAGCAGAATCGTTGAACGTCTCTACCCTGCGCGCCCTCTCTCACAGGGGCGGCGTATGAATCGTATCGTCAATCTCCCCATGGCCCTGCGCCGTTCCAAGCTGCGTCACTCCGCACGCCCGCCGGATATCACCCGGTCTGTCTGATCGCGTCCGTTAAAAAACCGCGACAGCCCCCTGCTTCTTGATATCCCTGCCAGGACAGCCACGCCTATTGCCGCGTCGTGTCCGGCCCGAATCTGCGCGCCTGTGCGGCGCCATCGTGAGTGATCGTTATGAAATTCGCAGCCCTTGAAGACGCAAGCCTGTTCCTTGAACAGAACCCCGATATCGACATGATCGAGCTGTTCATCCTCGACGCCAACGGCGTGCCACGCGGCAAGCTGTTGCACCGCGAAGAACTGCTTGCCGTGTACCAAAGCGGTCGGCCGCTACCCAGCACCATCCTCGGTCTGACCGTGCAGGGTGAAGACGTCGAGAACTCCGGTCTGGTCTGGGACGTCGGCGATATCGACTGCCGCGCCTATCCCCTTGAGGGCAGTCTGGTGCGCCTGCCATGGCGGCAGATTCCGACCGCCGCCGTGCAGGTCAGCATGCACCCGACCGAGGGCATGCCAGCGAGCATCGCCGACCCTCGGCACTTGCTGATCAAGGTCATCGACGGCCTCAAAGCCGAGGGTTATTACCCGGTGATGGCGTGTGAACTGGAGTTCTATCTGCTCGACGCCAAACGCGATCACAACGGCCGCCCGCAACCGGCACTGGACGCCGACGGTGGTCGACCGCGACACACTCAGGTTTACGGTTTGCGTGAGCTGGAACAGATCGAACCGTTTCTCGCCGACCTCTACAGCTCCTGCAAACTGCACGGCATTCCGGCGCGCACGGCGATCTCCGAGTACGCGCCGGGTCAGGTGGAAATCACCCTTGAACACGGTGACGCGCTGGAGGCGATGGACCAGGCCGTGCGCTACAAACGTCTGGTCAAAGCCATCGCCCACAAGCACGGCATGCAGGCGACCTTCATGGCCAAGCCGTTCGATGATCTGGCCGGCACCGGCATGCACATGCACGTGAGTCTGGCCGATGGCGCGGGGCACAATCTGTTCGCCTCCGAAGACCCGGCCGGCACGCCGCTGTTGCGCACGGCGATTGGCGGCATGCTCGCGTCCTTGCTCGATTCGCTGCTGCTGTTCTGCCCGAACGCCAACTCGTACCGGCGCTTCCAGGCCAACAGCTACGCACCGTTGGCGCCGACCTGGGGTGTCGACAACCGCACCGTCAGCCTGCGCGTACCGGGCGGCCCGGCCAACACCCGGCACATCGAACACCGCATCTGCGGCGCCGATGCCAACCCGTATCTGGCCGCGGCGGCGATCCTTGCCGGGATTCATCGTGGCATTCGTGAAGACCTTGATCCGGGTGCGCCGGTTGAAGGCAATGGTTATGCGCAGGCGAAGGAGTTACTGCCGACCGATTGGCTGACCTCGCTGCAGGCGCTGGAGAATTCGGTGTGGGCGCGGGACGCCTTGGGGCAGGAGTTTCTCGGGGTGTATCTGGCGGTGAAGCGTGCCGAGTACCGGCAGTTCATGGCCGAGGTGGGTGAGCAGGATTGGCGTTGGTATCTCACCGAGGCTTAACGATCCGACACCGAACCTGTGGGAGCGAGCCTGCTCGCGAAGGCGTCGTCACATTCAACATGTTGGGTGACTGACACGCCGCTTTCGCGAGCAGGCTCGCTCCCACAGGGGATTGCACTCCGACTCCCGAATTTTGTGTGGACACTGACATGACCGAACGCTGCAATTCCTACTACACCGCCACCCTCAACCAGGAAACCGACTACCCGACCCTGCAAGGCCGGCACAAGGTCGACGTGGTGATCATCGGCGGCGGCTTTACCGGCGTCGCCACCGCTGTCGAACTCGCCGAAAAAGGCCTGAAAGTCGCTATCGTCGAAAGCCACAAGATCGGCTGGGGCGCCACCGGGCGCAATGGCGGCCAAGTCACCGGCAGCCTTTCCGGTGACGGTGCGATGCGCAAACAGATGCGTTCGAAACTCGGCGACGAGGTCGATGATTTCATCTGGCACCTGCGCTGGCGCGGGCATGAAATCATCCAGCAACGCGTCGAGAAATACGGCATTCAATGCGATCTCAAACACGGCCATTTACACGCGGCGTACAAGCCCAGTCACATGACTGACTTGCGCAAGGATTATGAAGAAGCCGTACGGCGCGGATTAGGTGATGAAGTCAGCCTGCTCGACCGCAGCCAAGTGCGTGACCTGCTGCAAAGCGACCTCTACCACGGCGCAATCAAGAATACGCGCAACATGCATCTACACCCGCTCAACCTGTGCATCGGCGAAGCGCGGGCGGCGGAAGGTCTGGGGGCGCTGATCTTCGAAAACAGCGAAGTGCTGGAGATCATTCACGGCGCTACGCCGGGCGTTCGCACGGCTCACGGCCAGATCGACGCCAAGCAAGTGATGCTCGCCGGCGACGTCTATCACAAGCTCGAACCCGGTCAGCTCAAAGGCAAGATTTTCCCGGCCATGGGCGGCATCGTCACCACCGCGCCGCTCGGCGATCTGGCCAAGCAGATCAACCCGGAAGATCTGGCGGTGTACGACTGCCGCTTCGTCCTCGACTACTACCGACTCACTGCCGATGGCCGCCTGTTGTTTGGTGGCGGCGCCAATTACAGCGGCAAGGATTCACGGGACATCGCCGCCGAACTGCGCCCGTGCATCGAGCAAACCTTCCCGGCGCTCAAAGGCGTGCAGATCGACTACCAGTGGAGCTGCGCGATGGGCATCGTGATCAACCGCATCCCGCAACTGGGCAAGCTCTCGGACAACGTCTGGTATTGCCAGGGCTACTCGGGGCACGGCATCGCAACGACGCACATCATGGGTGAAATCATGAGCCGGGCGATCACCGGGCAGATGGAGCAGTTCGATACGTTTGCCCAGTGCCAGCACATACGCGTGCCGATGGGGGATTTGCTCGGTAACCCGTTGTTGGCTGCCGGGATGTGGTATTACCAGATGCTCGAAAAGTTGCGGTGATTGCACTGGCCCTATCGCGAGCAGGCACACTCCTACATTTTGGAATGCGATCCCCTGTAGGAGTGCGCCTGCTCGCGATGAGGCCATCAGGCCCACCACAAAACCTCAATCCGGCAACTGCTCGACCACAATCCCCAACCGCCGGTAATCCTCGACACTCCCCGACGCCACATGCCGTTCGGTAATCAGCGTATGCAGGCGCGAACACGGCGCCACCACAAACGGCTCCACCGCCCCCAACTTATCCGCCGTGGTCACCGCAATCACTCGCGCGGCGCCATCGAGCATCGCCTGCTTCACCGGCACTTCATCGAAATGCAGCGAGGTAATCCCCACTTCCGGGTGAATCGCACAGACGCCGGTAATCGCCAGGTCCGCCCTGATCCCGGCCAGCAGCCGCAGCGCCTCATGCCCACCCGCCGCCATCGTTCGCGGGTTCAACTGGCCGCCGGCGAGAATCACTTTCACAGCCTTGAATTCAGACAAGGCAATCGCTGTCATCGGCGAAGCCGTCACCGCCGTGATGCTGATATCTGCACGCAACGAGCGCGCCACTTGTAGCGTGGTCGAGCCGGAATCGAACAGCACAATCTGCCCGTCTTCAATCTCCTGCGCCGCCCTTTGCGCCAAACGGATCTTGACCTCATCCGTCTCGTCCAGCCGCGTGAAGTAATCCTTTCCGGAATCCTTCGGACGCGGCAGCGCCCCGCCGTGCACGCGTTGCACCAGCCCGGCGTTGTCCAGTTCGGCGAGGTCGCGGCGGATGGTGTCCTCGGACACCGCGAAGTGCTGGCTCAACTCGGACGCCATGACTTTGCCGTCGCGTTCGAGGAGCAAAAGAATTTTCTGTCGACGCAGGGACGGCAGTTCAGCCGCAGAATGATCGTGCATGGTTATGCCTGTTTGTGCTTGTAATTGCAGGTTTGGCGAGACTAACCAAAGCCTCGCGCAAACACAAATCGGCAGGTATCGATTGTTTCGATCATTGGAATCAACAAGGCGAATTTTTTCTTTGCTTTCAACCTGTTCAGAATGACCCCACTCTAAAAGGCTCAGGATGAACACCTCATGAATCTCAATTTTGCGTTTGCGTGCATGATCGTCGTGTCGTTTGCGATTGCCCTCGGCCACGCCTGACAGTGCCTCAGACCGACGCCAACAAATGCTCACGCAGCCATTTATGCGCCGGATCGCGGTGCGAACGTTCACCCCAGAACATCGCCATCTCGTAGCCCGGCACCTCCAACGGCACGTCGACCACTTGCAACGCCGGGTTGCCGCGCACCAGGCGTGACGGCAGCATCGCCACCAGATCGGTGCTCGCCAACACCGACATCGCCATCAGAAAGTGCGGCACCGACAACACCACTTTTCTCATCAGCCCAACATCGGCCAACGCCCGGTCGGTCACCCCGAAAAAGCCCCCGCCCTCGCGCGACACCATCACGTGCTCCAGCGCGCAGAACTGTTCGCGGCTCGGCGCCTGCATCAAACCTGGATGCCCGACTCTACCGGCCAGCACATAACGCTCGGTGAACAGCGGACGTCGATGCAGCTCCGGCGGCGCGTCTTCGCTGATGTGCAGCGCCAGATCGAACACGCCCTGCTCGGCCTGTTTGACCAGATGCGCCGGCGTCAGATCGATCACCGCCAGCCGCGTGCCCGGCGCCTGTTCACGCAAACCGCCCAGCGCTGGCAACACCACCGTCGACTCGCCGTAATCGGTCGCGGCGATTTTCCAGGTGTGCGTCGCCAGCGCCGGGGCGAACGCACTGGCCGGCGCCACCGCCCTCTCCAACGCTTCCAATGCCTCGCGCAACGGTTCACGCAATTCATCGGCGCGCGCCGTCGGGCGCATGCCGCGCGGCCCGGGCAACAACAGCGGATCACCAAAGATGTCGCGCAACTTGGCCAGATGCACACTCACCGAAGGCTGCGACAGGTTCAGGCGCTGCGCCGCGCGGGTGACGTTATGCTCCGACAGCAACACATCGAGGGTCAGCAACAGATTGATATCCAGCCGTCTCAAATTATTCATGGCTATACCAGACATATCAGACATTCATTTCCAATATACCGGTTGAACGCCGATCCTGCAGTCACTCAGCTAACGGAGCTTCAACATGAACGTGCTACTGGTTTACGCCCATCCAGAACCGACTTCCCTCAACGGCGCGCTGCGCGACTTCAGCGTCCAGCGCCTGCAAGCCGCCGGCCACACCGTGCAGGTCTCCGACCTCTACGCGATGAACTGGAAAGCCAGCCTCGACGCCGACGACGCCCCTGAGCGCGATGCGACGAAACCGTTCCACGCCTCCCTCGACTCGAAAATCGCTTACGCCGAAGGCACCCAAGCCGCTGACATCGCTCGCGAGCAGGAAAAACTGTTGTGGGCGGATGCGCTGATCCTGCAGTTTCCGCTGTGGTGGTTCACCATGCCGGCGATTCTCAAAGGCTGGGTTGATCGGGTGTATGCATACGGCTTTGCCTATGGCGTCGGCGAACATTCCGACAGTCGTTGGGGCGAGCGTTATGGCGAAGGGAAAATGAAAGGCAAACGGGCGATGTTGATGGTCACCACTGGCGGCTGGGAGTCGCATTACGCGGCGCGTGGGATCAACGGGCCGATTGATGATTTGCTGTTTCCGATTCAACACGGGATTTTGTACTACCCCGGTTTTGAAGTGGTGCCACCGTTTGTGGTGTATCGGACTAGTCGGATGGACGCTGCGCGGTATGCCGAGACTTGTGATGAATTGGGGCGGCGGCTGGATGAGTTGTGGAGTGCGCGGCCGATCGGGTTTCGGCAGCAGAATGCGGGGGAGTATGAAATCCCTGCTTTGACGTTGAAGAGCGATATCGCGCCGGATAGCGAAGGCTTCGACGCACACATCCGCTAGTGCCGCATCGACCACGTAGAGCAAAAGCCCCTCACCCTAACCCTCTCCCATAGGGAGAGGGGACTGACCGAGTTGTTTTTTCGAGCTACGCCGACCTGGGATATCGAGCCGAACTCAAGTTTTGAACAGCCCACAATCGGCTCCCTTTCCCCTCGCCCCCCCTGGGACTGACCGGGTTGTTTTTTCGAGCTACGCCGACCTGGGATATCGAGCCGAACTCAAGTTTTGAACAGCCCACAATCGGCTCCCTTTCCCCCTCGCGCCTCTGGGGGAGAGGGCTGGTTTTTTTTCGAGCTACGCCGACCTGGTATATCGAGCCGAACTCAAGTTTTGAACAGCCCACAATCGGCTCCCTTTCCCCCTCGCCCACCTGGGGGAGAGGGCTGGTTTTTTTTCGAGCTACGCCGACCTGGGGTATCGAGCCGAACTCAATTTTTGAACAGCCCACAATCGGCTCCCTTCCCCCTCGCCCCCCTGGGGGAGAGGGCTGGGGTGAGGGGGATGGATCTAACTGACACACCGCAACACATTGTCATCAGCTCGAGTCATGTTTCCTCGCGCGCCCGCCGCACCTGAACCAACAACGCCGGCGCAAAATGCAGCAACACCATCCGGCTCAAATGATGAGTCAGGATAAACACCACATTCAGCCCACCACCAAACGCGACAATCGCAATCGTCTCAATCGCACCTGGCATGTACGCCAGCCACAGCGACAGCGGATCACTGCCCAACCAGCGTGCTGCGACTTCAGCAAATACTGCAGCAACCACGATCATCAAACCGACCGAGACCAACGCCGTGCGGCCGTGACGCCCCAGCTCCGCGACACCCAGCCCCTGAAAACGTGAACCGATCCGCACGCCGAGAATCAGCGCCGCCAGATTCAAACTCCAGTCCGGCATATGAAAACCGTGCAGCCATCCCGCTTTCACAAACACCGCCGTGATGATGATCGCGGTGAGCATGAACGGCGCCGGTACGCCGATCACCAGCAGCAAGCGTCCAAGCAGTACACTCAGCGCGATCACCGAACACGCGGTCAGCGCCATGCCCGTCGTCAAAGGATCGCCGTCGGCAACCGCGATGGCCGCTTGGCCGGGAATCAGGAAACTCACCAGCACGGTAATCAGCAGCAAGCGCATCAGGTGCACGATGATGACCTTGCTCGACGCCTTTTCCGATTCGAGCAAATCAAACACCGCTGCCAGCGCACCGGGATAAACCGCCAACAGCGCATCGGTGCGATTCCAGCCCGCGCCGCGCGTCAGCCACCATCCGGCCAATGCGATCTGCACTGCCAGGCAAATCAGCAACACGCCGAGGCTCGGCAACATCGTCGAGGCCGTCTCGCTGTCCCACGCTTCGAACATCAGCCCGGTGGCGATGCCCAGCGTGACCTGGATGTAGCCCAGTCCATAGGGGGTTGCCGGGGCGATACCGGTTTTACTGGCAAACAATGCGGTAACGACGATCGAACCCAGCAGCAGGCCATGGGGTACGCCTTCGAACTGCAACAGTGCGCCGAAACCAGCCGCAATCAACAAACACAGAATAGATTTCATCAATCCTCCATCGACTTGAAAGTGTGACTTACGTCGTCTGAACCAATGAGTCAGGATGTACTTTCATGGCGCGTGATCGATGGTTTCTTCGGTGTTTGCGCAACCAGTATTCTGCGGGTGTGCTGTTCCTGTGACTGAACCAGCTTCTCGCCCTTGATAATCTTCAGGCATTCAAGCAACGAGCTGACACCAAAGAAACCCGCGACCGGCACGGTGATACCCATCCAAAAGGCGAATTTCGGTTCAAGCCCCATTGGCTGGATCAACAGGAGTGGAGACATCGCAATAGCGGACCACACGATATACAGGGTGAAACTCCAGGCTTTTCTCCAGATCCTGGAAAAACGCTTTCTATACTTCGGGCGGAAATCAATCCTGTGGCGCTCGACATCAAGCTCAACGTACTTTCTGGAAAGCACATAGTCCCTGAGGTTTCTGGCCGGATTAACGAGGGAAATCAGATACGCGACATCGGCGGGATTGATCGTCGAAGTACCCGCGATAGCCAGGTAGCCGCGCTCCCTGACCAAAAGAGGTAAATCAGGATTCTGCTCAATATCCTTCAACACCTCTTTAGCGACCCGGTACTCCTCCGCAAGCCGGCTTTTGCCCATAAACGATAATTCGCGAATCACCTTTGTCGCAGCAGCGACGACTCCGATTACCGTCAGTAGCTGAACGATCGTTGCAAACTCCATCCTTGGTTCCTCCCTCTGTGCCTTGCATGGCAGTAAATCGATCGGGAAATGACCTGAGCGGGCAATCCCCTGTTAACCGCGCAACCGTCCAATTGCCCGGCGGTATTTTTCGACCCGTTCCAGATCCTCCCAGCTCGGCGAGGCAATCCGCGACAGGTCGCTGTTCTCTTCCAGATCCGCCAGCTTCACCACCCGACCGATCGGGTTCTGTGCGGCGCGGTCGACGAAATCCTCGTAGGACTCGCCCGGCACTTTGCTCACCGACTCAATCGCCATCAGCACTTCTTCGCTGAAACCTTCCTTGCGCAAGTCATCGAGGCTGACACCGCAATCCTCAACCACATCGTGCAGCACGGCGACGATGCGTTCTTCCAGCGTGCTCATGCGCAACATAACCTTCAGCGGATGCAGAATGTACGGCGCACCGCCCTTGTCGACCTGCCCGGCGTGGGCCGTGGCGGCGATGGCGATAGCACGTTCGAGGGTCTGGGTCATGGGATTCTCCGAGGGTTAAACGCCGTAGCGGCCGCCGACGTGGATGTTGCGTTTGAGCCAGTTGCCGATTGCCTTCAGCCGTCCGACTGGTTTGGCTGGTCCGGAATGACGCTGAAGAATCAACGACACCAATGTGGCCTGATCGGCTTTCGGATGGGTATCGATCAACTCGGCAACCCAGGTGCAATCAGCTTTGTTCAGATGCTCACGCCACTCACCGGGCCAGGCGTCCAGCTCATCCAGCGCCAGCCACCGCGCACCGCCCTGCTCGGCATGCCCGCCACCTATTGACTGCTCGAAACACAAAGGCGTAGCCGGCCGGGACAGGTCGAGGCTGAAAATGTAAACGTCGTGGGTTTTATGTTGCGGTGTGGGAGCGTTGTTGCGGCTGCCGATAACCATCATGGCGATGTTCCAATCCTTGGGCGCTGAATGTTTCCGATTGTTTCGCAGTGTACGCCACGGGAGCAAATCAAAAACCCGATGGAACCTCCCTCCTCCACAGAATCTCGAATCTGTATCAGCGCCAAATCACCGATCAGACACGGCGCCATTGGAGAGGAAACCCCGATGAACATTCGCTTCCTGTTTCTGATCGCCAGCTTCGCCGTCATTCCCACTTGCGTCATGGCCGAAGGCTGCGACGTCCAGACCCAATCCTCCAGCGCCTCGGTGCCAGCGGTGGAAACCCACAGCTGCTATGAATACGAAGGCATGCCGGTCAACTCAATCGACTGGTCGTGCAGCAACGAAAGCAAAGACATGCTCAGCAGCACTAAAACCAAGGTCGAACACTGTGCCGATCACTACCAGGCCACGTGCATCGCCACCATAACCCAGGAATCCCTGGCCAATCCGCACTCCACCAGCAAAGACAAGAATGCCAAGGCATTGAACATCCCCGACAAAGCCCAAGTGACCACGTATTACTACGACGTGGAGCATTTGGCCCAGGCGCGGATTGATTGTGAGAATGGTGGCGGGCATTGGAAAACCAAGTAAACGACTGATATCCATGCTTGCGACAGACAAAGAAAAGCCCGGCTTAAAAAACCGGGCTTCTTAGTGCGCAATATCCCTTAACCACCGCCGTTACCACCACTGCTGCTACCGGACGGTTGACCCGCTGGGCTGGGTTTGGAGGCAGAAGGCACCGGCCCATTGTCGGTCTTGCCACCATCACCACCCTTGGGCAGCGAATTGGCATCCGGGTCGGCATTGGTGGCTGGAGACGCCGGTTCACGCGTCTGGCTGTTGCCGTCGTTGGCTGTCGGAGTCGGCGTTTCGCCAGCCGCGATCGCGTACAGCGAACTGCCGGACAGCAACGCCGCGAGGGTTAACACCGCAATTTTATGGTTCAGCATGGTGGCTCTTCCTTTGCGTGGTGAGTTACAGCATTGGAAGAAGGTGTGCGGCGAAGGTGCGGCGTGTCGGACGAATGGTTATCGCCCAAAAGGCTCGCACCATTTCGATGTCTGAAAACTTCGTAGGAAAACACCCCAGGTGGCGAGAGAGCTTGCTCCCGCTGGGCTGCGAAGCTGCGCCAAAACCGGATAGTCCGCTTCTCCCAGAGATACCGCACGCCCCGAATTACGACGGATGCGTCGCCGAGCGGGAGCAAGCTGTCTCGCCACGGTTACAGGTTTCACGTCCTACAGGTCGGTTGTGGCGGCTGAAATTGCTGCCTAGAGTGAGGTTGTCGCCGACCGCAGTCAGCGATGGGTTTCGCAGCCCTCAGAAGTGACACACACCGCCAAATGACAACTGTGGCAAAATCCGCCACCGCTTCATTTTATGGCGGCTGTGTGTGGGAGACCTTCGGGTCTGCCGGTTTGACTCTTCTCCGGTCTGCGAACCCGCATACAGCTGCCACCCATTTGTTTCGCAGCAGAAAGGTGGCACTTCCTGACCCATTGAAGAGTGCAACCTATGACGATCAAAACACCGCTCCACCACTACGCCCACATGTCCCACCCCGCCACCGACCACCCCGTTCTCCTTATCGACACTAACGCCCCGCTACGCGACCTCCACGCCTGCGCCGCCGAACGCCTCAACGCCGTTCTCAAATACCTTGACCTCATCGCCTGTACCCGCCTCGCCGATCACGCGGAGCATGACATCAACACCGTCACCAATATCGCCAGGATCATGGTGCAGGATGTGAGTGATGTGTTCCGAGTGATTGAGCAGCGGGGGATTTGAGCCTGCATCGTAGAAAGAGCAGGTGCGGAAAGTGGAGGTCATTCCGCCACCATATTTTTTCGATAGCCATTCTTTCCATATGAAGGGATGGAAATAGTGATAGCGATTTAATAGCGTTCGGATCAGCCATTGGCCATCAGTAGTTCGGTGAAATTTAAATTACCGAGTATTTAGTGAATCAAGGCTGTGTTTTTTCATGTATCCCTTCAATTAATGTAAGGAAGAAAAAATGACAGATAGAAGACCTTTTAACCCAAACGTGACTGTACCCAAGCCAGGCGGTGGTGAGCAGCCTCGCTCCAGAAACAATGATGGTCAAGTTAGCGACAAGCGAAGTGATGCAGGTAAACCTAGAAAGAAATAATCCGCACTGGTGACAGATCACTAACAAAATAGATCTGTCGCCGCGTCGAAACATATGTCAATCAGACACTAAATCCTAAATCACTTCTGATCGCAAGAATTGTCTTAGAGTACAACTTCTCAACAGGAGCCAAACGCTCAGTCATTTCAGAGACAAATATTTCAAGCAACTGCTCTCTGCGGACGTATTGTTGTTCTCGCTCATCCCTACATTGCATAGCTCTAGCTTCACACGCCTCTAATTTCTTAAAAAGCCTATCAAGTTTTTCAGATTCCGCAGCCTCTCGCCCATCAAGACTTGTAATTTCTTTTACAATATTGTCTGCCTGTTCACTTGCAGTGCGGTGGCCTTCATCTGCAAATTTTATGTTTACATTGCAAAATCTAAGTGGCGTCAGTTTCTCTACACTATACGCAGTCAATTCCGCATACGCCTGCGATAGCGAACTGATCAGGTGAGCGGTTTTTTGCTCAGCAACAAGTTGACATTTTATCGTGGCAGACATTAGCCCGCTGAGATCATTATCATCAGCGACACTGCCAGCCTCCTTAAATGCAAGTGAACCCAACTTAGTATTTATCCTGGTAAGCTCCTCCGCTATATTCAAATAAGCTTCTTGCCTGAGCTTCCCTGCACGCTCTTTAGATTTTTCTTTAGAATCGTGGTCCAACTGAATAACCAGTCGATTCAAGTTACTACGATTAGATATAAAAACACCTGTCAATGCGATCACTGCAGACAACACCGCAGTAATTAACGCAAGGGGTACCACACTAAAAATATCCATACAACCTCCCTATTGAAATAATTCAACCCCAAAAAAACAACTTATCTAATTCATTGCAGCGATTATGCCCACTGCATGGAACTGAAATCAAAAATTTGCCGGCGTATTCGCACTAATAATCTCAGCCTCATCCGCCCCGATATTCCGAAACTTATGCGGCAGCGTCGTCGGAAAATAATACCCATCCCCCGCATTCAACACACTCACCGACCCATCCACGGTCAACTCAACCGTACCCCGCGTCACCAGCCCACACTCCTCGCCTTCCGCATGCACAATCGGCTCTTCCCCGGAGCTCGCACCCGGTGCGTATTGCTCGCGCAGCAGGCGCATCTGGCGGCTGGGTACGGAGGCGCCGATTAGTAGCAGGCGCAGGCCGTGGCGGCCGAGGTCAGGTTGTTCGTTGGCGCGGAAGACGTATTGGTGTTCGCGCGGGGGTTGGTCGAAGGTGAAGAAGTCGGCCAGGGACATCGGTATGCCTTCGAGCAGCTTTTTCAGGGAGCTGACGGAGGGGCTGACGCGATTCTGTTCGATCAGGGAAATGGTGGCATTGGTCACGCCGCTACGCCGGGCCAGCTCGCGCTGGGAGAGTTTGTAGCTTTCGCGTACTAGTTTGAGTCGAGAACCCGTATCCATGACAGCCTTATGTGAGTAGTACTTAAGGGTAATGGGGGTGGGTGGCGGGTGCCGCGCGAGGGGCGCGGGTCACGTTGCTCCCGTGTCCCGGAACCGTGAAAGGCGGCTATTAAATCACGTTTGCCGGTGTTGCTCAGCAGGTTCGATGGACGGTGGGGTAAAAGTCCTTCTTGCCTTGGTAATGCGGGCACTGTGGGAGCGAGCCTGCTCGCGAAAGCGGTGTGTCAGGCGACGGGGATGTTGGCAGATATGGCCTCTTCGCGAGCAGGCTCGCTCCCACAGTTGGATCTCTTTTGTGTCAGTTGGCTTTGTGGAGTTTGTCAGGCCGCCATCCCTGGCAAGCCAGACTCCCACAGAGTATGTGATGTTTCTGTGGGAGGGATGGTGGCTGGGCTGGCCTCATCGCGAGCAGGCGAAGGCCTACAATTTGATCTTTGGTGTTTCAGTCGGATTGATGTTGCCTTTGCTGGCCTCTTCGCTGGCAGGCCAGCTCCCACAGTTGGATATCTGGGTGTCAGTGACATCGGTGGTGTTGCTGCAGCATTAAAAAACCGGCGGGGTCTTGGGGACCGCCGCCGGGGAGGTAACTTAGAGGCCGAAGCGGTCGCGTAGCGAGTAGTAGACGGCGCCGAGGGCAGTCAGTGGCGCGGAGAACGTGCGGCCGCCGAGCATTGGCATGTGCGGCAGCGATGCGAAGGCGTCGAAGCGTTCGGCGTCGCCGCGGATCATTTCCGAGATCAGTTTGCCGGCCAGATGCGAGCAGGTGACGCCGTGGCCGCTGTAGCCTTGCATGTAATAGGCGTTCTTTTCGATGCGGCCGAATTGCGGCATGCGTGACATGGTCAGCAGGAAGTTGCCGGTCCAGCGATAGTCGATCTTGACGTCTTTGAGTTGCGGGAAGGTCTTGAGGATCTTCGGGCGGATCAGTTGTTCGATGTCGTCCGGTTCACGCGCGCCGTAGACCACGCCGCCGCCGTACAGCAGACGGTTGTCGGCAGTCAGACGGTAGTAATCCAGCAGGTAGTTGCAGTCTTCGACGCAGTAATTGTTGGTGATCAGGCTGCGTGCCTGTTTCTCGGTCAACGGTTCGGTGACGACGATCTGCGAGCCGCACGGCATGCTTTTCGCGGTCACGCGGTTATCCAGACCTTGCGGCAGATAAGCGTTGCCGGCGATCAGCAAGTACTTGGCGCGGACCTGGCCTTTGGCAGTGCGCACGACGTTGGGCTCGCCGTATTTGATTTCCACGGCCGCCGATTGCTCGTAGATCTTGCCGCCCAAACGCGTGATCGCAGCCGCCTCACCGAGCGCCAGGTTCAGTGGGTGAACGTGGCCGCCCTGCATGTCGAGCAGACCACCAACGTAAGCATCGGAGCCGACTTCGCGACGAATGTCAGCCGCGTCGAGCATCTTCAGATTGCGGTTGCCGTAACGTTCCCAACCGCGCTTCTGCTCGGCCAGACCGTTGAGTTGTTTCTTGTTCATCGCTGCAAAGATACCGCCCGGGCGGTAGTCGCATTGGATGTCGTATTCCTTGATGCGCGAACGGATGATGTCGGCGCCTTCGAAGATCATGCTGCCGAGAATTTCTGCAGTCTTGTCGCCATAGCGCTCTTCGATCACGTCGACATCGCGGCTGTAGGAATTGACCAGTTGACCGCCGTTGCGACCGCTGGCGCCGTAGCCGACTTTCGCCGCTTCCAGCACCGTCACTTTGTAGCCGGCTTCGGTGAGGAACAGCGCCGAGGACAGGCCGGTGTAGCCCGCGCCGATGATGCAGACGTCGCACTCGACCGACTCTTCCAGAACCGGGAAGTCGATGACTTCGTTGCGGGTGGCGGCGTAGTAGCTGTTTACGTGTTGCTGTTTCATACGTTTCTCCGAGGGCCGCCAATAAACGGCGACCACCGCTGTAATAGATTCAGAGCTTGATCCAGGTCGCTTTCAGCTCGGTGTACTTGTCGAACGCGTGCAGCGATTTATCGCGGCCGTTGCCCGACTGCTTGAAGCCACCGAACGGTGCGGTCATGTCGCCGCCGTCGTACTGGTTGACCCAGACGCTGCCGGCGCGCAGGCCTCGGGCGAAGGTGTGCGCCTTGCTGAGGTTGCTGGTCCAGACGCCGGCGGCGAGGCCGAAGATGCTGTCGTTGGCGATCTGCAGTGCTTCTTCAGCAGTGTCGAAGGTGATCAGCGACAGCACCGGGCCAAAGATTTCTTCCTGGGCGATGGTCATTGCGTTGGTCACGCCGTCGAACAGCGCCGGTTGCACATAGAGGCCACCGGTTTCTTCAAGGGTGCGTTGTCCGCCAGCAATCAGCTCGGCGCCCTGCTCGCGACCGATGCTGATGTAGCGCAGCACGTTGTCGAGTTGACGCTGATCGACCACGGCACCGACGGTGGTTGCCGGATCGAGTGCGTGACCCGGTTTCCACGCTTGCAGCGCTTCCACCAACAGCGGAATGAACTGCTCGCGGATCGAACGCTCGACCAGCAAGCGCGAACCCGCCGTGCACACTTCGCCCTGGTTGAACGCAATGGCGCCGGCCGCTGCTTGTGCTGCCGCGCGCAAATCCGGTGCGTCGGCAAACACCACGTTCGGGCTCTTGCCCCCTGCTTCGAGCCAGACGCGTTTCATGTTGCTTTGGCCTGCATAAATCATCAGTTGCTTGGCAATCGCCGTGGAGCCGGTGAAGGCCAGCACGTCGACGTCCATGTGCAACGCCAACGCCTTGCCGACGGTGTGACCGAAGCCTGGCAGAACGTTGAACACGCCTTTCGGAATGCCGGCATCCAGCGCAAGTTGAGCGATGCGGATTGCGGTCAGCGGCGATTTTTCCGAAGGTTTCAGAATGAACGAATTGCCCGCCGCCAGTGCTGGAGCGAATTTCCAGCTGGCCATGATCAACGGGAAGTTCCACGGCACGATGGCCGCAACCACGCCGGAAGGTTCGCGAGTGACGAGGCCGAGTTGATCGTGCGGTGTGGCGGCGACTTCGTCGTAGATCTTGTCGATGGCTTCGGCGCTCCAGCGGATCGCGTTGGCGGTCGCCGGGATGTCGATGCTCATCGAATCGCTGATCGGTTTACCCATGTCGAGGGTTTCCAGCAGCGCCAGTTCTTCCTGGTGCTGCAGGATCAGATCGGCGAAGCGGATCAGGATGCGCTTGCGCTCGGCCGGGGCTTTTTTCGCCCAGATGCCGGACTCGAAAGACTGGCGCGCGACTTCAACAGCGAGGTTGGCATCGGCTTCATCGGTGCTCGCCACAGAGGCGAGGAAACGGCCGTCGACGGGGCTCAGGCATTCGAACGTGTCGCCACTGATGGCCGGGCGGTATTCACCGTTGATGAACGCGCGGGCTTCGATGGTCAGGGACTGGAAGCGTTGTTCCCAGTCGTTGCGGGTCGTTGTCATTGTTGTGGCTCGACAAGGGGAATTGGGGGTGTCGGGGTGTTGGGTCTGGCTTGAGATGGCTGCCCTCACCCTAGCCCTCTCCCAGGGGTAGAGGGGACCGACCGGGGGATGCTCAGAATCTCCGGCGACCTGAAAAATCTTTGCCGAATCCATAATCGACTGGATCGTTCAGGTCGCCGAATATCTCAAGACAACTCGGTCAGTCCCCTCTCCCTCCGGGAGAGGGTTAGGGTGAGGGGCTCTTCGGCTTTTGAGGGCCTCAACCCATCACACCGTATGCAGATACCAGTTGTACTCAAGGTCTGAAATCGAGTTCTCGAACTCGGCCAGCTCGCTCTCTTTACACGCGACAAACACGTCGATGTACATCGGGTCGATATAGCGGGCCATGACCTCACTGTCGTCCAGCTCGCGCAATGCGTCGCGCAGGTTGTTCGGCAGGCTCTGTTCGTTCTGCTCGTAGCTGTTGCCTTCCACCGGTGCGCCCGGCTCGATCTGGTTGGTCAGACCGTGGTGAATACCGGCCAGCACCGAAGCCATCAGCAAGTACGGGTTGGCGTCAGCGCCAGCAACGCGATGCTCGATACGCACGGCGTCCGGCGAACCGGTCGGTACGCGCACGGCCACGGTGCGGTTGTCGATGCCCCAGCTCGGCGAGTTCGGTACGTAGAACTGCGCGCCAAAGCGGCGGTACGAGTTGACGTTCGGGCAGAGGAAGGCCATTTGCGCAGGCAGGGTCTCCAGCACACCGCCGATCGCGTGACGCAGTGCGGCGTTCTGCTCGGGATCCTCGCTGGCGAAGATGTTGTTGCCTTCTTTGTCCAGGATCGAAATGTGTACGTGCAGACCGTTGCCCGCCTGACCCGGATACGGCTTGGCCATGAAGGTGGTGTCCATCTCGTGGTCGTAGGCGATGTTCTTCACCAGACGCTTGAGCAGGACGGCGTAGTCGCACGCCTTGATCGGGTCGGAGACGTGATGCAGGTTGACTTCGAATTGCGCCGGGGCGCTTTCCTTGACGATCGCGTCAGCCGGGATGCCCTGCTCTTTCGCGCCTTCGAGGATGTCTTGCAGGCAGTCGACGTATTCGTCGAGATCGTCGATCAGGTACACCTGAGTCGATACCGGACGCTTGCCGGACACCGGCGAACGTGGCGATTGCGGACGACCGTTCACGTTGTCCTGATCGATCAGATAGAACTCGAGTTCGAATGCTGCGCAGATGGTCAGCCCGAGGTCATCGAATTTGCGTACGACGTTGGCCAGCACTTCACGCGGGTCAGCGAAGAATGGCTGACCTTCGATTTCGTGCATGGTCATCAAGAGTTGTGCGGTTGGGCGCTTCTGCCACGGCTCGATGCTCAGGGTGCCGGGAATCGGATAGCAAATGCGGTCAGCGTCGCCGATGTCCAGACCCAGGCCGGTGCTTTCCACCGTGGAGCCATTGATGTCGAGGGCGAAAAGCGAGGCCGGCAGGTTGATGCCTTTCTCGTAAACCTTATGAAGACTGGTGCGTTCGATGCGCTTGCCGCGCACCACACCGTTCATATCCGCAATCAGAAGGTCGACGTACAAAACCTCAGGATATTTCTTAAGGAATGCGTTTGCTTCGTTGAGTTGAACGGTACGCAGAGGGACCGACATGATGCACCTATTTAGCTGTTAATTATTATGTTCACTGCTGTTTCGCCGAGCCAGTCAACCCGAACGGCAAAGTGAAGTCAATAGCGAACAGATGGCCGCTCAGGGTTTATTTTTCGGGCTTTTTTTAACACTTGCGTGCCAATACAGGCGCCGCAGCCCCGGAAATCATGAAGATATGATGAACGGCGTTTAGAATTTTTTACATGGCAGTTGTTAATTAAAATCAACGAGGCTAAGCTCCGGAAAAGCTCGTTCAAGTGTCAAACTTCGAGGTGAATAAAAATGGCATTCAAGCCATTGATCGGCGTTACAGCGTGCGTCAAACAGATTGGCCTGCACCCCTATCACATCAGCGGCGACAAGTACGTACGTGCTGTCAGCGTTGGCGCTAACGGGCTGCCAGTGGTCATTCCTTCCCTTGGCAACCTGACTGAAATCGAAGACCTGCTCGGTCAACTCGACGGTCTGCTGCTGACCGGCTCGCCCTCGAATGTGGAACCTTTCCACTATCAAGGCCCGGCCAGCGAACCCGGCACGGATCACGATCCGGCGCGGGATGCCACCACCCTTCCTTTATTGCGTGCAGCCATCGCGGCGGGCGTTCCGGTGCTTGGCATTTGCCGGGGCTTCCAGGAAATGAACGTGGCGTTCGGCGGCAGCCTGCATCAGAAGGTGCATGAGCTGCCGGGCATGCTCGATCACCGTGAAGCCGATAGCCCTGATGTGGCCGTGCAATACGCACCGGCCCATGCCGTGACGGTATTGAGCGGCGGCGTGTTCGAAGCACTGGAGTTGCCGGGCGAGTTCCAGGTCAACTCGATTCACAGCCAGGGCATCGACCGCCTCGCCCCCGGCCTGCGTGCCGAAGCGGTGGCGCCGGACGGTTTGATCGAGGCGGTCTCGGTCGAGCACAGCCCGACCTTCGCCCTCGGCGTGCAATGGCACCCGGAATGGCAAGTGCTCGATAACCCGAACTACCTGAAGATTTTCCAGGCATTCGGCGAGGCTTGCCGGCAACGGGCGGCGCGGCGCAACAAACGCTGACTCAACCCAAGAATCCATAACGATTTACTGCCCCCACGGACGTCGGGTGTGCCTGCGCACATCCGTCATTCGTGAACAGCAACACCCGTAATAACAACAAGTACGACCCAGGCAGCCAGGACGGCGGCGCCGAACAAGCCGGATCGGTACGGGTAATGCCAGTCAGGTAAACGCATTTCCCCTGTGGGAGCGAGCCTGCTCGCGAAAGCGGTGTATCAGCTAACAATGATGTCGACTGACACTCCGTATTCGCGAGCAGGCTCGCTCCCACAGGTTCTGCGCCATAGCTGACAGGCATCCCGTACAGGCTTGCAATCCACTTAAGCCCGGCCACATTGGCCCGGCGAACGAAACCTGTTGGGAGTTTCACATGGCAAACGCCTCCAGCACTTACAGGAAGGCACTTGAAGGCCATCAGCAACCGAAAAAGGTGCTGGTGAAAGTCGACCGTGTCACCAAGAAGTTCGACGAAACCGTGGCCGTGGACGATGTGTCCCTGGAGATCCATCAGGGCGAAATCTTCGCCCTGCTCGGTGGCTCCGGTTCGGGCAAATCGACCCTGCTGCGCATGCTCGCCGGTTTCGAGCGCCCGACCGAAGGGCGGATTCTGCTCGACGGCGTGGACATCACCGACATGCCGCCGTACGAGCGGCCGATCAACATGATGTTCCAGTCCTACGCGCTGTTCCCACACATGACCGTCGCGCAGAACATCGCCTTCGGCCTCAAGCAGGACCGTTTGCCCGCCAGCGAAATCGACGCCCGTGTCGATGAAATGCTGCGTCTGGTGCACATGACTCAATACGCCAAACGCCGTCCGCACCAGTTGTCTGGCGGCCAGCGTCAGCGCGTCGCCCTCGCCCGCTCGCTGGCCAAGCGTCCGAAGCTGTTGCTACTCGATGAGCCTATGGGTGCGCTGGACAAAAAGCTGCGTTCGCAGATGCAACTTGAGCTGGTGCAGATCATCGAACGCGTCGGCGTGACCTGCGTGATGGTCACCCACGACCAGGAAGAGGCCATGACCATGGCCGAGCGCATCGCGATCATGCACCTCGGCTGGATCGCCCAGATCGGCAGCCCGGTCGACATTTATGAAGCACCGGTCAGCCGCATGGTTTGCGAGTTCATCGGCAACGTGAACGCCTTCGACGGCACCGTGGTGGAAGACCTTGAAGGTCACGCGATCATCCACAGCCCGGACTTGCAGCAGAAGATCTACGTCGGTCACGGCGTCAGCACCTCGGTGCAGGACAAGTCGGTCACCTACGCGATCCGTCCGGAAAAAATGCTCGTCAGCACCACCCAACCCGAGTTCCGCTACAACTGGTCCGAAGGCAAGGTGCATGACATCGCCTACCTCGGCGGTCACTCGGTGTTCTACGTCGAATTGCCCGGCGGCAAAATCGTCCAGTCGTTCATGGCCAACGCCGAACGCCGTGGCGCGCGTCCGACCTGGGACGACAAAGTCTACGTCTGGTGGGAAGACGACAGCGGCGTGGTACTGCGCTCATGAGAACCTTCAATCAGCAATTCCTGCGCCTGGTGCCCAGCGGGCGAAAACTGGTGATCGGCATTCCGTTCATCTGGCTGTTCCTGTTCTTCATGCTGCCGTTCTTTCTGGTGATGAAGATCAGCTTCTCGGAAGCCGCGCTGTCGATCCCGCCGTACTCGGAGATCTACACCTACGCCGAACAGAAATTCCAGCTGCTGCTGAACATCGGCAACTACACCATGCTCGGCGAAGACGAGCTGTACCTGTCGGCCTACCTCGGTTCGCTGAAGGTCGCGGCGCTGAGCACGATGATGTGTCTGCTGATCGGTTTCCCGATGGCCTACGCGATCACCAAGACCGGCAAGGAAACCCAAAACGTTCTGCTGCTGTTGATCATGATGCCGACCTGGACCGCGATCCTGATCCGCGTTTATGCGTGGATGGGCATCCTCAGCAACAACGGTTTGCTCAACGGGTTTCTGATGTGGACGGGGCTCACCGATCACCCGATCGAGATCCTCAACACCAACACCGCCGTCTATATCGGCGTGGTCTACGCCTACCTGCCGTTCATGGTGTTGCCGCTGTACGCCAACCTCGTCAAGCACGACGGTAGCTTGCTGGAAGCCGCGCAGGATCTGGGTTCGAGCAACTTCAACAACTTCTGGAAAATCACCGTACCGCTGGCCAAGAACGGGATTATTGCCGGCTGCATGCTGGTGTTCATTCCGGTGGTCGGTGAGTTCGTGATTCCGGAACTGCTGGGTGGCCCGGAGACCCTGATGATCGGTCGCGTGCTGTGGCAAGAGTTCTTCAATAACCGCGACTGGCCGGTGGCGTCTGCGCTGGCGGTGGTGATGCTGTTGATCCTGATTGTGCCGATTCTGCTGTTCAACCGCAGCCAGGCCAAAGAGATGGAGGCACGGGGATGAAACGCTTCGGTTTTTCCAAGTTCATGCTGATCTTCGGTCTGATGTTCATTTATCTGCCGATGCTGATTCTGGTGATCTACTCGTTCAACGCATCCAAACTGGTGACGGTGTGGGGCGGCTGGTCGGTGAAGTGGTACGTCGGTTTGCTCGACAACACGCAACTGATGGGCTCGGTGGTGCGCTCGCTGGAAATCGCCTGCTACACCGCGATTGCTGCGGTCGCGTTGGGCACCCTCGCCGCTTTCGTGCTGACGCGAGTGACACGCTTTAAGGGTCGCACGCTGTTTGGTGGTCTGGTCACTGCGCCGTTGGTGATGCCTGAGGTGATCACCGGTCTGTCGCTGTTGCTGCTGTTTGTGGCCATGGCGCAGTTGATCGGCTGGCCGCAGGAGCGTGGCATCGTCACGATCTGGATCGCCCACACCACGTTTTGTGCCGCTTATGTCGCGGTGGTAGTCTCCGCCCGCCTGCGCGAACTGGACCTGTCGATCGAAGAAGCAGCGATGGATCTCGGTGCGAAGCCGTTCAAGGTGTTTTTCCTGATCACCATTCCCATGATTGCGCCGTCGCTGGCCGCGGGCGGGATGATGTCGTTCGCCTTGTCGCTGGATGACCTGGTGTTGGCCAGCTTCGTCTCCGGCCCGGGTTCGACCACGTTGCCGATGGAAGTGTTCTCGGCCGTGCGTCTGGGTGTGAAGCCTGAGATCAATGCCGTAGCCAGCCTGATTCTGCTGGCGGTTTCCTTGGTAACCTTCCTGGTCTGGTACTTCGGCCGCAAGGCAGAAGCCAACCGCAAAAAAGCGATTCAGGAAGCGATGGATCAGACCGCGAACGAGTCGTGGCAACCACAGCAACAAGCCGCCACCGCCTGACCCTGTAGGAGCTGCGGCACGCTGCGATCTTTTGACGTTGTTTTTGAAGATCAAAAGATCGCAGCGTGCCGCAGCTACTACAAAAATGTAGTCAGCCCCTCGGTCAGTCCCCTCTCCCTCCGGGAGAGGGTTAGGGGGCTTTGCGTAACGTGAATAAAAAGAATGGAGTTGTACCGATGAAAATGTTTGGCAGGACTCTGCTGACACTGTCCTTAATGGGCGCAATGGTCATGGGCGCCCAGGCCAACGACAAGGTGCTGCGTGTTTACAACTGGTCCGATTACATCGCGCCGGACACCGTCAAGAAGTTCGAAGACGAGACCGGCATCCGCGTGACCTACGACGTCTTCGACAGCAACGAAACCCTTGAGGCACGTTTGCTGGCGGGCAAATCCGGTTACGACCTGGTCGTGCCGTCAAACAGTTTCCTGGCCAAGCAGATCAAGGCCGGCGTCTATCAAACGCTGGACAAATCCAAGCTGCCGAACTGGAAGAATCTCAACCCGGTGCTGCTGAAAAACGCCGCCGCCAGTGATCCGGACAACGCCCACGCGTTCCCGTACATGTGGGGCTCGATCGGCATCGGTTTCAACCCGGCCAAGGTCAAGGAAGTGCTCGGCGCCAACGCCCCGACCAACTCCTGGGACTTGCTGTTCAAGCCGGAAAACGCTGAAAAGCTGAAAGCCTGCGGCATCAGTTTCCTCGACTCGCCGACCGAAATGATCCCGGCCGCCCTGCACTACCTGGGCTACCCGGTGAACGACAAGGACACCGCACACATCAAGGAAGCCGAGGCGCTGTTCATGAAGATCCGCCCGAACGTGGCGTATTTCCATTCCTCGAAATACATCTCCGATCTGGCCAACGGCAACATCTGCGTGGCGGTCGGATACTCCGGTGACGTGCTGCAGGCCAAGGCCCGCGCCGTGGAATCGGGCAACAATGTGGTGATCGATTACAGCATTCCCAAGGAAGGCGCCGGCAGCTTTTACGACATGGTCGCGATCCCGCGCGATGCGGCGAACGTCGAGAACGCTTACCTGTTCATGGACTTCCTGATGCGTCCGGACATCATCGCCGAGATCACCAACAGCAACGGCTACAGCAACGCCAACGCGGCGGCCACGCCATTGGTGGATGAAGCGATCCGCAACGACCCGGGTTCGTATCCGTCGCAAGCGGTGATGGCGACGTTGTATGCGGTGCCGGATCAGCCGATTGCTACGCAGCGAATCATGACCCGTGGCTGGACCCGGGTGAAGCTCGGTAAGTGAGCCGATGATCGTTCCCACGCTCCGCGTGGGAACGCAGTCCGGGACGCTCTGCGTCCCAAAGCGTGACGCGGAGCGTCACAAGAGGCGTTGCCACGCAGAGCGTGGGAACGATCAGTGTAAAAATTTCCCGTTCACGCAGCGCCTTACCACCGCTGCACCCTGCTATGAACGGCCTCACCTGGCTCCCTCGGCTCAGGTGAATTCTCAGGCGCCCTCGGGCGCCTTTTTTTGTGCCTTCAGATCAGCGGCCAATCCTGCAGGATCCGATAGCGGCCCTTGTGTGATTCGAACAGGGCGAAGCGTTCGGCACGCAGGAAAAACTCCGGTGGCGTAGCGGATTCCGGCTCCGGCGCGCGGTAGTCTCTAGCCAACGTCAGGTGCGGGCGAAACTCGCGGGGGGTCTCTTCAAAGCCAAACGGCAACATCGCCTGTTCCAGCCCGTAGACCAAGCGCAGCAACGCCTGCGGAGCCTGCTCCGGCGCCAGCGACAACACCCCGGCGCGATGCCAGACCTGCAAACGATCCAGCGAAATCTTCAACGCCTCTCCTGGCGTACGCACTTGCCCGGCCGCCTCGCAGACCTCGTTGATCTGCGCCAATGGCACCGCGCCGAGAAACAGCAGCGTCAGATGAAAATTGTCGGCCGGCACCGGTTTGCCGGTTCGCAACCCCAACTCCCCGCGCCATTGAGCAATCGCCTTGCGTTGCGCCGACGGGCAGTCGAGGGCGAAAAACAGCCGCTTCGCTTCATCGGTCATGGCCCTGCTCCCCTGTTCAAAGTGATCCGCCGGATTCTACACAGCCTGATCTGACGACTCGTGACAGGAAGCTATAGTTCAAGGATTGCCATCAACCGGAGGCCGCCATGCGCGAGGTCCTCAGCAAAGAACCGTGGTGGGCCCGACCGCCGCAACCCGGACAGGACGAAACCGAACTGGAATGGGGCTGGCTGGTGCATTACAGCGAGGGTGAGCCGCGTTTCGAGTTTGTCCGCGAACGCCCGACGGACGAGCAGATTCGCAACCGCAAAAGCTGCCGCATCACCCCCTCATCCGAGTGAACACAGGCATTTTTCACTCACCCTGTGGGAGCGAGCCTGCTCGCGAAGGCAGTGTGTCAGGCGACAAAAAGTTTATTGATACACCGCTTTCGCGAGCAGGCTCGCTCCCACAGGGTTTCGTGGCGAACCATGATTTTTTTGCCCATACCCGGATTTGCGCTGGCCTCAGGGCTCGATGAGGTATTGGAAGCCGCCGTAGATCATCCGCTGGCCATCGAACGGCATCGGGTTCACATCGGGCTGCATGCGCGGGTCCTCCATCATTTTTGCCATGCCGGCATCCCGGGTGGCTTTGTCCGGCCAGATCAGCCAGCCCGAGGCGACGGTTTCGCCTTCCTTGAGCTTCACCGCCATCGGGAACGAGGTGAGCTTGCCGTCCGGCACGTCATCTCCCCAGCATTCAGCAACGCTCAGGGCGCCGTACTCCTTGAACAGTACGGCGGCAATTTCGGCGTGCTTTTTGTACTGCTCACGATTGGCGGTTGGCACCGGCGCTACGAAAATATCGATGTAAGCCATGATCACTCTCCTTGCACGTTGGGTTCGATCTGCTGATTGGTCGATTGCGGTGGCCGCCATTCGACACGATCCACACCCAACCCGACCGACGGTTCATCGTCCCCACCCAGATTGCGCTCGACCTGCCCGGCGATGTGCAGCGTGCCGGCCATGACGCCGGTGGTCGGGTTCTGCACCAGCTTCAACCACGCCTTGTCGAAGGTGCTGCCCAGGCTGCTGCGGATCAGTGCCTCACTGTCGGGCCGGTCATTGGCCTGGATGATCGCGCGGATACCCGCCACACCGACCGAAATCAGGCCGCCAGCCAGTTTTCCGGCGGCGGCAGCGACCGCACTGGCAGCCCCGCGCGGGGCCATTTCCGCTTCCATCCGTTGGCTGGCGCGTTTGGCCACCGGCGCCATGCCGGCGTCCGTCGAGGCAATGCCCTTGGCGCCACCTTCGGTGTGAATCTTGTCGATCAGCGCGGCATAGGCCGGCAGCGTGTTCAGCGGCTCGGTACTGATGACCTGATACAGCGAAGCATTGCGCGCCGGCGGCGGGCCCAGCGCAATGGCGGGGACTTTCTGCAAGCGTCCGTTGAGCTGACCAACGGGCACACCATGGCGCTGGGCGATGAGCGGCATCTGCTGCGCCATCAACTGCGCATAGAACGCCGTCGCCTGGCCGAGAATCGCATCAGGATCGATCTCCACCGCCACCGGCGCCAGCACCCTTTCCTGATATTGCTCAAGCAGATACGCCGCCAGGCGCTTGGCCGACGCGTCCTGCTCGCCACCGGCATTGATCGTGTACCAACTGACCTTCATCGACAGCCATTCCTGGGTCCAGTAGCTGCTGAACCACGGGATGAAATTTTCTTCAGTTTGCTGATAGACCCGAGTGCGCCAATGTTCCATCGAACCACGGGCGAAGACTTTGACTTGCTCGGTGGACTGCTGCGAAGCGCTGACGATTTCCCGGTCGATCTGCTGCCAAGTGGCCGGCGAGACAAACACGGCCTGCGGCGCCGACACCGGCGCCCGCGCCGAGGTGGCGCAGCCGGCCAGCAACAACACTGCGGCGACGAGCAGCGCACGCGGGTTCACGGTTGAGGTTTCCTTTAAAAGGACGGAAGCAGATTTGAGTATAGGTGTGTGCGCAGGGCCGCTTGTCCGGTTTTGGCTGGTCTGGCGCCTTCGCGAGCAGGCTCGCTCCCACAGGGGAATGCGTTTCAACGTGGGAGCGAGCCTGCTCGCGAAGGCGCCATCAGCAACACCCCAAAAAACCCAACCATCACTGCCATCGATATTCACCATCGCCACGATTGCCTTCCGCCCACCGCCCATCAAAGGCACGATTGACTCATCCGAAACACAACGAGGAGTTCACAACATGATTCACACCCACGTCACACTCTCCGTGAGTTTCCCGGTGTTCGGCAGCAACTATTACGACCAGCACGCCGTGTCGCACAAGGCACAGGCACTGGTGTTCAACGAAGATTTCGAAGATCTGCTGATGCCCGCCGCGAGCAATCATTTCAGCAATGAAGTGGTCGGCCTCAACGATCAGTTCCGTTTTCTGAGCGACATTCTCGCCACCCATTTGCTGGACATCGAGGCCTCCGTGCCTGCGCGATCCAGCGTCCGGGCGAGCGCTCACTTTTAATTGCAACACGCACAAAAAAGCCCACTGGCCGTATCGGCGCAGTGGGCTTTTTCACATCAGGATTGCGCCGTTCAGCGCTTCCAGCACTCAGCGTAACGCGAGCAGACATTGTACTGCGCATCCATTTTGGCCATACGGTCGAGATGGCGTATGACGGTTTCGCCCATGACCTCCTTGGACGACTGGAAGTAGTACGTGATCATGCTGGTTTCCATGTCGGCCTGCACCGCATTGCCACGCTTGCCGGAAGTACCATCGACGGCGGACCATTCTTTCAAGCGCTTGTCGTCGATGCTGCGCAGACGTTTGCGATACTCGTTGCTAGACCGGGTGATCGCCTCGCTGGAAATCGCGGAACCCTCAATGTTGAACGCGTCTAGATTCTGACGGTACAGCGTCCAGTAATCGTCTGGCAGTTCAAAGCCCATTTTCGCCTTGCGCTCGCTGACCAGCGAATCGAGTTTTTCCGGCGTAAACGTCGTCGCGGCGCGCGTCTTCGCGTCGGACTTCAACACCACGAAGAGGCTGCCATTGACGATGCGGTCGATCATGACCGTCCGCTCCGGCGTATCCGGCAGCAGCACTGGCGGCTTGGGAAAGATCGGGTTGCGCCCGGCACAGGCCGCCAGCCCCTCGCGTTTCATCGGGAGCGGCGTGCGTACGTCCTTGCCATCGATGCGCTGCACGCGCTGCATCAGCGTCGAACACTGGCGGCCCTTGAGGTCGAAGGTCAGCTCATATTCTGTATCGCGCTGAGGTTTGAAGCTGAAACCCGACCCGCACACGGCATAACCGGTCTGGGTGTTGACCTTCAGGTACATTTCCTTGTCGGGCGGCAGCTTGATTTCCAGGTAGCTCTTGGCCTTTTCCGGGGGCGCCACGCTCATGCCGACCCGGCGCGCGCTGTCGACGATGAACAGGTTGTTGAGCAAGCCGGTGGTCTGGCCATCGCAATGCTCTGCATCGTAATAATCCACCGACGCGTTATCGGTGCTGGCGACAAAGCGCAGCTTGGCGGCATCAGGTGCGACCGAATCCTGATAGGTTCCCAACTGGGTGCACCCCGACAGCAGCAGGCCCGACAGAACTGCACTGATAACAACGGGTATACGGCGCGACAGCAAAGCCACAGACATGATCATCCTTGGGGGAGAAGGGGCAAAAAAAACGGCGATGCTACTTAATTGCCATCATTGCGTCCACTCCCCCGCGTCTGCGCGACTGTTCTGCTAATGGGGCGCGCAGAACTCAGTCAATCATCATCCCGATCACGGTAGTAACGACGCCCGTCGCGACGATCATCGCGGTCGTCCCAGCGCCGGTCATGGTCGTAATTGCGGCCATGATCGCGGTCGTAATGCCGGCCATGGCGGTGGTCATCATCAAAATCCGCGACACAGCCGCCGAGCAATACGGCGGCGGTCACGGTCAGCAGCATCGTTGTTGCGCGCTTCATTCAACACTTCCCTAAAACCAAGGTCTTGACGACGGAATCGGCCACGCTGCCCGCGCCTTCAGAACGCGGTGCGCGCAGCCGCAAATACGACCGGGTAAAACGCCGTTGATTCAGTGGCCACTAGCGACCGTTTGTCGCCCCGACCGCCGCAGCCAAACGGCGGCGTATTGCCACCTATACTGCTTGCAACCAAGCACCACGCAATGGATCTGCGCCCTCAATAACAACAAGCAGAGGTGGACCATGGTCTGGCAGCAAATCTACGATCCGTTCGGTAACCCGGTGATCTCCACGCTCATGGCCGCCGTACCGGTGGTGGTGATGCTCGCGGCGCTGGCGTTCTTTCATGTCAAAGCGCATCTGGCGGCGCTGCTGGCGCTGGCGTCCGCCCTGCTGATTTCGATTTTTGCCTTCGGCATGCCAGCGAGCATGGCGGGCTCTGCGGCGTTGTTTGGCGCGGCCAATGGCTTATTGCCGATCGGTTGGATCGTCCTCAACATCATCTTTCTGCATCGCCTGACCACCGAGAACGGTTCGTTCAAAGTGCTGCAGGATTCCCTTGCGCGCATCACTGATGATCGCCGTTTGCAGTTGCTGCTGATTGCGTTCTGCTTCGGTGCGTTTTTCGAAGGCGCGGCGGGGTTCGGTACGCCGGTGGCGGTGACCGGGGCGATTCTGATCGGTCTCGGTTTTTCGCCGCTGGCCGCGTCCGGTCTGGCGCTGATCGCCAATACCGCGCCAGTCGCATTCGGCGCACTCGGTACGCCGATCATCACGCTGGCCAAAGTTACCGGGCTGGATGAAATGGAACTGTCGATGATGGTTGGTCGGCAGTTGCCGTTTTTCTCGGTGCTAGTGCCGTTCTGGCTGATCTGGGCCTTCGCCGGGTGGCGCAAGATGCTGGAGATCTGGCCGGCGATTCTGGTGGCCGGCGTCAGCTTCGCGATCCCGCAATTTCTGGTGTCGAACTACCACGGCCCAATGTTGGTGGACGTGATCGCCGCGTTGATTTCCATGGCCTGTCTGACGCTGTTTTTGAAGGTGTGGAAACCGGCGACCATTCACACCTCGGCAGCGCTGTCTGGGCGCGTCGACAACTCCAAAGTCGAGGAGGAAAAAGTCACCGCCAGCGCCGCGTTCAGCGATCAGGCGCGCCCGGCGGTGATGCGTGCGTGGATGCCGTGGATCATCCTCACCGTGTTTGTGTTTGCCTGGGGCACGCAGGGCTTCAAGAATATGTTCGACACCCGTCCGGCGATTGATCCGGTCACTCAATCGGCCAAGCTTGATCCCGCCGGCAAACCGCTGCGCGAGGCCAACCCGATTTTCGCCCCGGCCGTGACGTTCACCAGCCTGCACCTGCAAATCGAAAAAGTGCCGCCCGTGGTTGCCGCGCCGAAAGCGGAAGAAGCGGTGTACAAATTCACCTGGCTCACCGCCACCGGGAGCGGGATTCTGCTGGCGGCGATTGTCGGCGGTTTGCTGATGGGCTATTCGATTCCGCAACTGATCAAGCAATACCTGCGCACGTTGTGGGTAGTGCGGTTTTCGCTGATCACCATTGCGGCGATGCTGGCGCTGGGGTTTCTCACGCGCTACTCGGGACTCGACGCGACCATGGGCCTGGCGTTCGCGGCGACGGGGATTTTCTATCCGATGTTTGGCACCTTGCTCGGTTGGCTCGGCGTGGCGCTGACCGGTTCGGATACGGCGTCAAACGTGTTGTTTGGCGGCTTGCAGCGGGTGACCTCGGAGCAGCTCGGGATCAGTCCGGTGCTGATGGCGGCAGCGAACAGTTCGGGTGGGGTGATGGGCAAAATGGTCGATGCGCAATCGATCGTGGTCGCCTCCACCGCCACCCGCTGGTATGGGCATGAGGGCGAGATTCTGCGCTATGTGTTCTTCCACTCGATTGTGCTGGCGATTCTGGTCGGCGGACTGGTGACGTTGCAGGCGTATGTGGCGCCGTTTACGCATATGGTGGTTGGCGGGCATTAGGGCGGCCGAACACATTCTCATGTGGGAGCGAGCCTGCTCGCGAAGGCGTCCGGTCTGCCAGTGAAGATGTTGGCTGTGCCGGCCTCTTCGCGAGCAGGCTCGCTCCCACAGGTTTCAAGTTGTGAATGAAATGGTGGTTACCACACAGATCCCTGTAGGCCTTCGCCTGCTCGCGATAGCGGTGTGTCAATCGCCACATTGCTCACTGGTCTATCGCTATCGCGAGCAGGCGAAGGCCTACAGTGGTTCTGTGTTGGCCAAGCGATTAATGAGCTGCTTGCATAACTCTATAGCGCAAATCCGCAAAAACCTTTTCCTCTCTCCAGTAGTCACTCCTTAACGAGACCGGCGATGACGCTGGCTGCCCGCTTGGGCCTTCTACGACCCTGCTGCCCTGATGAAGAGAGAAAAGGAATCGAACCATGACGATTTCCCGACGCAGATTTCTGATCCTCGGCGCCGTGACCGCCACCGCCTTCGCGATGCCGCCGTTTATCAGCCTCAAGGCCTACGCGGCCAATCTGGAGCAACCGGCCATGAGCAAAGTGACGATCAACGTCAACGGCAAGCCGCGTGCGCTTGACGTCGACACCCGCACCACCCTCCTTGATGCCTTGCGCGAACACCTGCACCTGACCGGCAGTAAAAAAGGTTGCGACCACGGCCAGTGCGGCGCCTGCACGGTGATCGCCGATGGTCGACGGATCAATTCCTGCCTGACCCTGGCGGTGATGCACGAAGGCAGTGAGATCACCACCATCGAAGGTCTCGGCATGCCCGACAAGCTGCACCCGATGCAGGCCGCGTTCATCAAGCACGACGGCTATCAGTGCGGCTATTGCACGCCGGGGCAGATCTGCTCGGCAGTGGCGGTGATCAAGGAAATCCGCGATGGCATTCCCAGCCATGTCAGTGAAAGCCTCACCGAGGCGCCACGGTTGATTGCCAGTGAGTTTCAGGAGCGCATGAGCGGCAATATCTGCCGCTGCGGCGCTTACTCGAACATCATCGAAGCCATCACTGAAGTCGCGCAGGTGCAATCATGAGACCGTTCAATTACAGCCGCGCCGACTCCCCCGCCGCGGCCGCCGCACAAGCTGCGCAGGTCGAAGGTGCGCGGTTTATCGCTGGCGGTACCAACCTGCTCGATCTGATGAAACTCGACATCGAAACGCCGTTGCACCTGATCGATGTCAATCACCTCGGCCTGGATCAGATCGAAGCCACGCCAGAAGGCGGACTGCGCATCGGCGCGCTGGTGCGCAATACCGATCTGGCGGCTGATCAGAGGATCAGAAAAGACTACGCCCTGCTCTCCCGCGCTTTGCTCGCTGGGGCTTCCGGGCAGTTGCGCAACATGGCCACAACCGCCGGCAACCTGCTGCAACGCACGCGCTGCCCGTACTTTTACGACACAAATCAAGCCTGCAACAAACGCCAACCCGGCAGCGGTTGTGCAGCGATTGGCGGGGTCAGTCGGCAGTTGGGGATTATCGGCGTCAGCGACGCGTGCATCGCCACGCACCCGAGTGACATGGCGATCGCCATGCGCGCCCTCGATGCGCAGATTGAAACGGTAAAACCCGATGGCACGACCCGCAGCATCGCCATGGCCGATTTCCATCAGTTGCCCGGCACCACGCCGAACATCGAAACCAGCCTGACACCCGGCGAATTCATCACCTCGGTGACGCTGCCCGCACCGCTTGGCGGCAGCCACGTTTATCACAAAGTGCGCGATCGCTCGTCCTACGCGTTCGCCTTGGTGTCGGTCGGTCTGATCCTGCAAAAGGACGGCAGCGGCCGCATCGCTGTCGGCGGTATCGCGCCGAAGCCGTGGCGGGTTGAAGCCGCCGAAGCGTTGCTGCCCCAAGGCGCCAAAGCCGTCAGCGCACGCCTGCTCGACGGCGCCACGCCAACCCACGACAACCAATTCAAACTGACCCTGGTCGAGCGCACGCTCGGTTCGGTGTTGGCGCAAGCGAGGGATGAAGCATGAAATTCGACACGCCCGCCACCACCAACCCGATCGACCAGTTGAAGGTCATCGGCCAACCCACCGACCGCATTGAGGGACAGCTGAAAACCAGCGGTCAGGCGCCATTCGCCTATGAACAACATGAAGCGGTGGCCAATCAGGCTTACGGCTTTATGGTCGGCTCAGCCATCGCCAAAGGCCGGATCAACAACATTGATCTTGAACAGGCGAAAGCCGCGCCCGGCGTGCTGGCCATCGTCACCGCCGCCAACGCCGGCAAACTGGGCAAAGGTAAATACAACGCCGCACATTTATTGGCCGGGCCGGAGATTCAGCACTACCACCAGGCTGTCGCACTGGTAGTCGCCGAGACGTTCGAGCAAGCCCGTGCGGCTGCGCAGATGGTCAAGGTCGATTACGTCGCCGCCAAGGGCGAATTCGATCTGGCCAGCGTGCGCGACCAAGGCGTCGAGCCGAAAGACGAATTGCCCGACGTCAGCCACGGTGATTTCGCCAAAGCGTTCGCCGCCGCGCCGGTGCAGTTCGATCAGACCTACACCACGCCGGATCAGTCCCACGCGATGATGGAGCCGCACGCCACACTGGCGGCGTGGAAAGGCGATCAACTGACCTTGTGGACATCCAATCAAATGATCGCCTGGAGCGTCGGTGACATCGCCACGACGCTCGGCTTACCCAAGGAAAAGGTGCGGCTGATTTCGCCCTACATTGGCGGTGGTTTCGGCGGCAAACTGTTCGTGCGCGCCGATGCGATCCTTGCCGCCCTCGGTGCGCGGATGGCTGGCAGGCCGGTGAAGGTCGCCCTCGCCCGCCCGCAGATCGCCAACAACACCACCCACCGCCCGGCGACGATTCAGCGCATTCGCATGGGCGCGACAGCGGACGGCAAACTCACGGCGATTGCCCACGAGGGCTGGTCGGGCAACTTGGCTGAAGGCAAGGTCGAGGTCGCGGCGCAACCGAGTCAGTTGCTGTACGCCGCCGAGAACCGGCAGGTCAGCATGCGTCTGGCGCCGCTGGATCTACCCGAAGGCAACGCCATGCGTGCGCCCGGCGAAACCCCGGGGCTGATGGTGCTGGAAATTGCCATGGACGAGATGGCCGAACAGCTCAAACTCAATCCGATCCAGTTCCGCATTCTCAACGACACACAAGTCGACCCGGTGAAAACCGAGCGGCCGTTTTCGCAGCGGCGCCTGATCGAATGCCTGCAGACCGGTGCCGAGAAATTCGGCTGGGACAAGCGCAATGCGCAACCGGGAACACGTCGAGAAGGTCGCTGGCTGATTGGTATGGGTGTCGCGGCGGCAATCCGCAACAACCTGCTGGTCAAGTCCGGTGCGCGGGTGCGGCTGGAGCGCGATGGCAAAATCACTGTTGAAACCGACATGACCGATATCGGCACTGGCAGTTACACGATCATCGCGCAAACCGCCGCCGAAATGATGGGCGTTGGCTTGAAGGATGTGAGCGTGCATCTGGGCGATTCTAGCTTCCCGGTGTCGGCAGGCTCCGGCGGGCAATTTGGCGCCAACTGCTCGACCGCCGGGGTGTACGCCGCGTGCATGAAACTGCGTGAAGCGGTGGCGGGCAAGTTGGGTATGGCGGCGGATCAGGCGGAGTTTGTCGACGGTCAGGTACGGCTCGGCAGCAAGAGCGTGCCGTTGCGCAATGCGGCTGAAGGCGGCGCACTGGTCGGCGAGGACAGCATCGAGTTCGGTGATCTGGCCGAGAAATATCAGCAGTCGACCTTTGGTGCGCATTTCGTTGAGGTGGCGGTGGATGCCGCGACCGGTGAAGTGCGTGTGCGTCGCATGTTGGCGGTGTGCGCGGCCGGGCGGATTCTCAACCCGAAAGCGGCGCGCAGTCAGGTGATCGGCGCGATGACCATGGGCGTCGGTGCGGCGTTGATGGAAGAGCTGGCAGTGGACAAGAAACTCGGCTTTTTCGTCAATCATGATCTGGCCGGGTATGAAGTGCCGGTGCATGCCGACATCCCGCATCAGGAGGTGATTTTCCTTGATGAGACCGATCCGGTGTCTTCGCCAATGAAGGCCAAGGGTGTTGGTGAATTGGGGATTTGCGGGGTCAGTGCGGCGGTGGCGAATGCGATTTACAACGCTACGGGGGCTAGGGTGCGGGAGTATCCGATCACCCTCGATAAAATCCTCTCTTCACTGCCGGAGATGATCTAAACGCCTGAAAAGAGCCCCTCACCCTAGCCCTCTCCCAAAGGGAGAGGGGACCGATTGGGGGATATTCAGGAGCTGCGCCGACTTGAACGTCCTGCTGTGAATCCATAATCGACACAGCCATTTCAGGTCGATGGATAGCGCAAGACACCTCGGTCGGCCCCCTCTCCCTCCGGGAGAGGGCTGGGGTGAGGGAAGCGCTTCACTCGGAACGCGAATACTTGCAGTGGTCTAATTTCCCCGGACACCCCGATAGGTGGAAAATACATCTATCGAGGAGTTATTCATGACTAAAAAACGCAGGGCATTCGACGACAGCTTCAAGCTGCAAGTCGTGAAGATGATCAAGGATCAGGGACTGACTGTTGTGCAGGTTTGCCAGGATCTGAACATTGGTGAGACAGCCGTTCGACGCTGGGTTCAGCAATACGAGGCAGAGCAACTGGGGCAGGCCGGAATCGGCAAGCCATTGACGGCAGAGCAACAGCGCATCCGGCAATTGGAACAGGAAAATCGGCAGCTCAAGGTGGACAACGACATCTTAAAAAAGGCTACCGCCTTCTTTGCCCGCGAGCTGAAGTAAGGTATCGACTGGTTCGGCAGCTGCAACAGAAGGCTTACTCAGTGGCACATGTCTGTCGGTTGCTGAGCATCAGTCGTTCAGGCTTCTATGAGTCTCAGAAGCGTGCTGATGCGCCTGTTCGGCAGAGTTGTCCTGTTCTTGTGCAACTCAAGGCGTCTTTCGCCGAGAGTGGAGGCTGCTACGGCAGCCGCCCTTTGCGCGACGCTTTGCGCGGTAAAGGCATGCTTGTCGGGCTGTATAAAATCCGTCGATTGATGCGGGCTAACGGACTGCGTTCAGCCTGGAAGCGCAAGTTTGTACACACAACCGATAGTAATCATGACCTGCCGATTGCAGAGAATGTACTGAACAGAAAATTTGATCCAGTAGCGCCAAACAAGGCCTGGGTAGCCGACATCACCTATATCCGCACCCGCAGTGGCTGGTTGTATCTGGCCGTGGTATTGGACTTGTTCTCGCGCAAGATAGTGGGCTGGTCGATGGCTCCGAACATGCCGGCAGAGCTGGTGTGCACCGCGATGCAACTGGCTATCGCGCAGCGTCAACCGCCGCCAGGCTTGATTGCCCACTCAGATCGGGGTAGCCAATATGCGAGTGCAACTTACAGAGAATTACTGGCAAGAAACGACATGCAGCAGAGCATGAGCCGTAAAGGTAATTGCTGGGACAACGCAGTGATGGAGCGCTTCTTTTTGAGTTTGAAAATGGAGCGGGTATGGCGCCGTGACTACGCGAACCACGCTGAAGCGATCCGCGACATCACCGAGTACATCGTTGGGTTTTACAACAACGAACGGCTGCACTCGAAACTGGGATATCTGCCACCGACCGTTTATGAGCGAGCGATGGCGTCAAAAACACCTATCGAGGTGTCCGGAATTAGTTGACCACTGCAACTGCTCATCACTCACCTGCTCCATCCAATCCACTACTTTGCCATCCAGTACTTCAGCGATAGCGATATGGCTCATCGCCGTGGTGGGCGCTGCCCCGTGCCAATGCTTGGCTCCCGGCGCGATCCACACCGTATCGCCAGGGCGAATCTCACGCACCGGTTGCCCCCACTCCTGCACAAACCCGGAACCGGCCGTGACGATCAATGTCTGCCCTAACGGATGGGTATGCCACGCTGTACGCGCCCCTGGCTCAAACGTCACCGTCGCGCCACTGACTCGCGCGTCTTCAGTGCCTTTGAACGGCCCATCGACACGGACAGTGCCAACGAACCAGTCCGCCGGGCCTTTGGCCGAAGGTTGCGAACCATTGGGCGTGACCGTCACACGCGGGGATTCATTGGCCTGCACCTCACCTGCCAGCAGGGAAAGGGTCAACGCAGAAGCGGCAATCGGGTTCATGGCAATTCCTCCAGATAATCAATGCCACTACTTTACCCAGCCAAACTCTTCCGATAATCGACTAGAATTCAAAAAAACTTATGCAGGACACTCATCAATGCTTCGGGAAAACGCCACCGATCTGCTCGCCTTCCTCGCCGTGGCCCGCGAACGCAGTTTCACCAAAGCTGCCGCCAAACTCGGCGTTTCTCAATCGGCACTGAGCCATACCATCCGCGCACTCGAAGCGCGTTTGGGCCTGCGCCTGCTGACCCGTACCACCCGCAGCGTCTCGCCCACCGAAGCCGGCGAACACCTGCTGCAAACCATCGGCCCACGCTTCGAAGAAATCGAAGTGGAACTCGCCGCCCTGAGCAACCTGCGCGACACCCCGGCCGGCAAGATCCGCCTCAACGCCACCGACCATTCGCTGGATTGGCTGCTGCGCCCGGTGCTCAAAACCTTTCTGCCCCAGTACCCGGACATCAGCGTCGAGGTGAGCTGCGACTATGGTTTCGTCGACATCGCCGGCCAGGGTTTCGACGCCGGCGTGCGTCTGGGCGAAGACGTCGCGCAAGGCATGATCGCCACCCGCATCGGCCCGGACATGCGCATGGCTGTAGTCGGCTCACCCGCCTATTTCGCCAAACGAACCCCGCCGCAAACGCCACGCGACCTGACCGAGCACGCCTGCAACAACCTGCGCCTGCCCACCAATGGCGGGTTGTACAGCTGGGAGTTCGAGAAGGATGGCGAAAGCCTGAAAGTGCGGGTCGCCGGACAGATCACCTTGAACGGCGTCTACCCGTTGCTGGATGCCGCATTGGACGGTTTCGGGCTCAGCTACATCCCGGAAAACATCGTCGCGCCGTATCTGGCGGATGGCCGTCTGCTGCAAGTGCTGGAAGACTGGTGCCCGACGTTTGCCGGTTATCACCTGTATTACCCGAGCCGGCGCCAGGCGGCACCGGCGTTTGCGTTGTTGCTGGAGGCGTTGCGCTATCGCGGTTGAGCACCGTCTACGAGATCGATCAACCCAGCAACGCAATCAACTGATGCCGTTGCGCATCGGTGAGCATCGGCCCGAACCCGGCCTTGGCGTTGTCGGCCATGTAACGCGGATTGCCCGTGCCGGGTATCACGCAAGTCACCGCCGAATGCGAAAGCAGAAACTTCAACGCCAGTTGCGGCCAGCTGTTGACCTGCACATCCGACACCCAGCCCGGCAGCGGTTTGCCTTTGAGCCGCGCCAGCAGTCCCCCGCCGCCGAACGGCCGATTACAGATCACCGCTACACCGCGTTCGCGGCACAAAGGCAGAATGCGTTTTTCCACGCCTCGATCATCGAGGGCGTAGTTGATTTGCAGAAAATCCAGTTGTTCGGCCTTCAGCAGCGCTTCGACTTCCTCGTAGGCCGAGGGCGTGTAATGGGTGATGCCGATGTAACGGATACGCCCCTGTTCTTTCCAGTCGCGCAGGGTCGGCAGGTGGGTTTGCCAGTCGAGCAGGTTGTGGATCTGCATCAGGTCGATGCGTTCGGTGCGCAGCAGGCTGAACGACTGCTCCATCTGCGCAATGCCTTCCTTGCGCCCGCGCGTCCACACCTTGGTCGCCAGAAACGCCGGCGAGCGTGGTTCGTGGATCGACAGCAGTTCGCCGGTGGTCTGTTCGGCACGGCCGTACATCGGTGAACTGTCGATCAGCGTGCCGCCCTTGGTGAACAGCTCATCGAGCACTGCCGGTAGTTGCCGATAAGCCGGATCACCGGGGGCGACATCGAAACCGCGATAGGTGCCCAAGCCCACGATGGGTAGCAATTCGGAGCTGGACGGGATGGCGCGGGTCTGCATGGCGTGGCCTCCGGTGGTCGCGGGCGTCGTCGCGGTGGCCAACGCCCGATCAAAGGTGAAGACCGCCGAAACCCCGGCAGCCAGCGTGAGCAATCGGCGACGGGAGTAACCCTCAGTGTGGCTCATGCTGGTTCCCCTGCTGCGTGGATCTGTTGCCTGTTGTGTGTGCGAGCGGCCCGGTTGCAGGGCTGGACTACACTGCGACAGCGATCCTTCACACACCGTTAAAAGTAGCCGAATGTCCCGAACCCTGATGTCACTCGTCGCATTGATCGTTGCCGTGTACCTGGTGCTGTGTGCGGCGCTGTTCTTTTTTCAGCGCTCGCTGATCTATTTTCCGCAGCCCAATGCCGTCAACACCGCTGATTCCCGGATAACCCTGTCGATGCCGGATGCGCAGGTTTCGGTGGTCACCCGCGAGCGTGTCGGGCCGCGGGCGCTGATCTATTTCGGTGGTAATGCCGAGGACGTGTCGCACAATCTGCCGGAGTTTGCCGAGGCATTTCCGAAATACGCGGTGTATCTGCTCAACTATCGCGGCTTTGGTGGCAGCAGTGGTTCACCGTCCGAAGCGGCGATTGCCGAGGATGCCTTGGCGCTGTTCGATCAGGTGTACGCCAGCCACCCGCAGATTTCGCTAATTGGCCGCAGCCTGGGATCGGGCGTCGCCGTGCGTCTGGCCAGTCAGCGACCGGTGCAACAGCTGATTCTAGTGACGCCTTACAACAGCCTCGAAGAAATCGCGGCGCAGCAATATCCGTGGGTGCCGGTGAAATGGTTGCTCAAGGATCGCTTCGAATCCGGCAAATACGCCGCGCATATCCGCGTGCCGACTTTGCTGCTGGCGGCCAGTGACGACGAGGTGATTCCGCGCGCCAGCACGCAGCGTTTGCTGGAGAACTTCCCGCAAGGCGTGGCGGTGCTCAGGGTGGTGCCGGATTCGGGGCATAACTCGATCTCGGATCGTGCGCAGTATTTGCAGTGGATGGGGGATGTGTTGAATCGGTGAACCAAGTCCCGATTCCCCAGTCCTACTCGCGCCGCTTTCTGCGGTTCACTCAACTTTTGCGCTGTCCTCCTTCAGAGCTGCCCGTCTCATGCGCCACGCCGTTCGTTCGTCTCGCTTGGTTTCGCTGTGCCTGCTGATCCTTTCGCCGCTGTTCGCTGAAACCGCCCTTGCCGGTGCGGAGCGGCAACTGGTGGCTGCCATCAACGACTACCGTGCCCATCCGCAACGCTGTGATCGACGCCCGGCGCAACGGCTCGCACCGTTGGCGCTGAAGTCGAACCTGGCCTTGCCGATCGGTTATCGCTACGCCGGGGGCATGCGCGAAGCGTTGAAGTCGTCCGGTTATTCCGCCGTGGCGGTGCGCAGTATTCGTGTGATCGGCGCCGAGGACGCCGAAGAGGCTTTCGACCTGCTGCAAGACGAGCACTGCGCCGCGCTGCTGGATGCGAGCTACGCCGACATCGGCGTCAGTCGTTCGCGCAATGAATGGCAAGTGGTGTTGGCGCAACCGGTGCTCGACAGCCGCGTTGGCGATAACCGCAGCGTCGGCAAGGCCTTGCTCGCTGAGGTCAATGCCGCGCGCGCCCGGCCACGGATGTGCGGACGCCAGCGCTTCGCCGCCGCCCGGCCATTGAGCTGGAACGCCGCGCTGGGCGCCGCCGCACAGGGGCATAGCAAAGCCATGGCTTACGGCAACTACTTCGCCCACCGCGATCCGGACGGCGACATGCCCGCCGATCGCGCCCGCGCGGCCGGCTATCGCGGTCGGCAAATTGGCGAAAACATCGCCGCCGGACAGAGTTCACCGGGCAAGGCCATGGCCGGATGGCTGGCCAGCCCCGGGCATTGCGCCAATCTGATGAACCCGATGTTTACCCAGGTCGGCGCCGGGTTTGCCAGTGAGGCACGCAGTGATGAAGGGGTTTACTGGACGATGGTGTTTGGTGCGCAGTGATTGATCGCACAAGCCCCGGTTTCAGGTCTTCCTTGCGCAATATTGACGGCGATACAACGGCTATCGCGGCCCATCACATTTTCATGACGCTGTGGTGACGGCAAAAAGATCGCAGCCTCCGGCAGCTCCTGCACAGGATTGATGGTTTCCCTGTAGGAGTTGCCGAAGGCTGCGATCTTTTGATCTTCAAGCCGCCCGCTGCCCTCCCGCGACCATCGCCGAAGCCGCCAGCATCGCCCGCAACAACACCGCGCACCCCGCCGCCAGATCATCCGGCGCGGCGTTCTCGATTTCGTTGTGGCTGATGCCGCCTTCGCACGGCACGAAAATCATCCCGGCCGGGCCGAGTTCGGCGAGGAAAATCGCGTCATGGCCGGCGCCGCTGACGATGTCCATATTCGACAAGCCAAGCCCTTTCGCCGCGCCGCGCACGGCTTCCACGCAGCCTTTTTCGAAGTACAGCGGCGGGAAGTCAGCGGTCGGGGTCAGTTCATAAGTCAGACCGTGTTCTTCACAGGTGGCGTCGATGACTTGCTTCACCTCGGCAATCATCGAGTCCAGACGCGCCGGTTCCAGATGACGGAAATCGAGGGTCATGCGCACTTCGCCGGGGATGACGTTGCGCGACCCGGGATAGGCTTGCAGGCAGCCGACGGTGCCGCAAGCATGCGGTTGGTGGCCAAGGGCGGCGCGGTTGACCGCACCGACGATCACCGAGGCGCCGACCAGTGCATCTTTGCGCAGGTGCATTGGCGTCGGGCCGGCATGCGCCTCGACGCCGCGCAGCTTGAGGTCGAACCACTTCTGCCCCAATGCACCGAGAACCACGCCGATGGTTTTCTGCTCATCTTCGAGGATCGGACCTTGTTCGATGTGCGCCTCGAAATACGCGCCGACCTTATGCCCGCTGACCTTGCGTGAACCGGCGTAGCCGATCGCATTGAGCGCTTCACCCACAGTCACGCCGTCAGCATCGACTTTGGCGAGGGTTTCTTCGAGGGTGAATTTCTCCGCAAACACGCCGGAGCCCATCATGCACGGGGCGAAGCGCGAGCCTTCTTCGTTGGTCCAGACCACCACTTCCAGCGGCGCTTCGGTTTCTACACCGAGGTCGTTGAGGGTGCGCAGGACTTCGACACCGGCGAGCACGCCGAAGCAGCCGTCGAACTTGCCACCGGTGGGTTGGGTGTCGATGTGGCTGCCGGTCATTACTGGTGGCAGGTTGGGATTGCGCCCGGGGCGACGGGCGAAGATGTTGCCGACGGCATCGACCGTGACGCTGCAACCGGCGTCCTTGCACCATTGCACGAACAGGTCGCGGGCCTGGCGGTCGAGATCGGTCAGGGCCAGGCGACAGACACCGCCCTTGACCGTGGCGCCGAGTTTGGCCAGTTCCATGAGCGACGCCCATAAGCGGTCGCGGTTGATGTGCTGATGGGTCGATTGCAGAACGTCTACGGCTGCGTTCATGGGGATCTCCTCAGTGCTGATACCGATAGTTCCCACGCTCTGCGTGGGAAATTATCCATGGACGCTCCGCGTCCGCTGTTGGGACGCGGAGCGTCCCGGGCTGCATTCCCACGCAGAGCGTGGGAACGATCATGTGTTACACCGCTGTTTTAACGGCAGAGGGCTGCGCGCGCATCACGCACAACCCGTAATAAATAATCCCGCCCAGCGCCGAGCCGGTGAACCAGCCATAGCTGTAGAACCAGCTGAACGCATCGCTGCCCAGCGACAGCAAGGTCAGCACCACCGGCACCCCGAACGCGATAAACCCGGCCCAGTTCCACGCTGGATAGACGTCGTCGCGGTACAACCCGGCCAGGTCCAGTTGCTGTTTCTTGATCAGGAAATAGTCCACCACCATGATCCCGGCGATCGGCCCGAGCAGGCTCGAATAACCCAGCAGCCAATTGGAATACACGGTTTCCAGGCTGACATCGGAGACGATCAAACCGAGTTTTTTCAGCAGTTCATGGCCCATCAACAACAGCCCGACAACTCCGGTCAGCAACACCGCTTTGGTGCGGTTGATGACCTTGGGCGCGATGTTCTGGAAGTCATTGGTCGGCGAAACAATGTTGGCGGCGGTGTTGGTCGACAGCGTGGCGATGATGATCAACGCCATCGCCACCGCCACCCACACCGGGCTCTGGATATGCCCGATCAGAGTGACCGGATCGGAGACGGTCACACCGACCAGTTTCACCGACGCGGCAGTCATGATCACGCCGAGGGACGCGAACAGAAACATGGTCAGCGGCAGGCCGAAAATCTGCCCGAGGATCTGATCTTTCTGGCTTTTGGCGTAACGGCTGAAGTCCGGAATGTTCAGCGACAACGTCGCCCAGAAACCGACCATCGCGGTCAACCCGGCGGCAAAGTAACTCACCACACTGGCGCCCTCCGGACGCTTGGCCGGAATCGCCAAAAGTTCGGTCATCGACACATTGGGCATCGCCCACACCAGCAGACCGATGCCGACCGCCACCAGCAACGGCGCCGACAAGGTTTCCAGCCACTTGATCGACTCGGCGCCACGAATCACCACCCACAGGTTCAGCGCCCAGAAGATCATGAAGCCAATCACCTCCCCCGTGCCGCCGAGGGATTTCCAGCCCTCGAAAATCGAGCCGAGAAACAGGTGAATGGCCAACCCGCCGAACATCGTCTGGATACCGAACCAGCCACACGCCACCAGTGCGCGGATCAGGCACGGCACGTTGGAGCCGAGAATGCCGAACGACGAGCGCAGCAGCACCGGAAATGGAATGCCGTACTTGGTGCCGGGAAACGCATTGAGCGTCAGCGGGACCAACACGATGATGTTGGCGAACAGAATTGCGAGCAGCGCTTCACCAACAGTCAGGCCGAAGTACGCGGTGAGCACGCCACCGAGGGTGTAGGTCGGCACGCAGATCGACATGCCGACCCACAGCGCGGTGATGTGCCATTTGTTCCAGGTTCGTTCGCGCACCTTGGTCGGTGCCATGTCGTGGTTGTAACGGGGACTGTCGAGGACGTCGCTGCCGGCTTCAAGCTCGAACAAGCCGTCGCGCTCGGTCACTTGCGATCTGATCTGTTGCATGGCCGCTCCACTGTTCTTCTGATTATTTTTTTGCTCATCAGGCGGCTTGCACACGAGGGTGCGAGCCGGACGATGGCCGGAGGAACTGACAACTTTCGCGCACCGGCCATGGTGTCAGCGGCGGCATCAATAAACGTGCCGGGTAACCCGCTAGCGCATCGGGCGGTGTTTCAAACGCTGTGCAACTTTCTGATATTCATCAGTTTTAATTATTCACCGGATGAGTTCGCGGAAACTTGTCTGGGTGCTCAGGCTAAACACTTGGCAAGTTGTCCGAACAGACAGGACTCAATCTGGTGCACTGCATTTATTTTCATCGTGAGCGAGCAACCGCAGCTCAACTTCAAGCGGCTGATTTCACATAGGAAATCTTGCTCATATTTCCATCCTGTCAAGTGCGTCAAAATGGTGAACGGCCTCACCATTTTGGTGATTTACAGTTTTTATCGTTATTTTTCATACACTTAAAACAGTCATAAGCTTATAAAAAATAATCTTGATCTATTGCAAATCTGCGACTAGCTTCTATTCCTGACAGCGCTGACAGGAATACGACCTGTAACGCTGTACATCAATAAAACATCTAGAACCGGCACAAGTCGGTCAATGCCTGCGAGGAACTCGGAATGTCTCTGTTGATCCGTGGCGCCACCGTTGTTACCCATGATGAAAGTTATCGCGCCGACGTCTATTGCGCCGACGGCGTGATCAAAGCCATCGGTGAAAACCTTGATGTTCCCGCCGGCGCCGAAGTCCTCGACGGCAGCGGCCAATACCTGATGCCCGGCGGCATCGATCCGCACACCCACATGCAACTGCCGTTCATGGGCACCGTGGCCAGTGAGGATTTCTACAGCGGCACAGCGGCCGGTCTGGCCGGCGGTACCACGTCGATCATCGACTTTGTGATTCCCAATCCGCAGCAGTCATTGATGGAAGCGTTTCATCAGTGGCGCGGCTGGGCGGAAAAGTCCGCCTCCGACTATGGCTTCCACGTCGCCATCACCTGGTGGAGCGAGCAGGTGCGTGAGGAAATGGCCGAGCTGGTCAGCCATCACGGCATCAACAGCTTCAAGCATTTCATGGCCTACAAGAACGCGATCATGGCTGCCGATGACACGCTGGTGGCGAGTTTCGAGCGCTGCCTGGAACTCGGCGCGGTGCCGACCGTGCATGCGGAAAACGGTGAATTGGTTTATCACCTGCAACGCAAGTTGATGGCCCAAGGCATCACCGGGCCGGAAGCGCATCCGCTGTCGCGTCCGTCGCAGGTTGAAGGTGAAGCGGCGAGCCGAGCGATTCGTATTGCCGAAACCATTGGCACACCGCTGTACCTGGTGCACGTTTCGACCAAAGAGGCCCTCGACGAAATCACCTATGCGCGCAGCAAGGGTCAGCCGGTGTACGGCGAAGTGCTGGCCGGGCATTTGCTGCTCGACGACAGCGTCTATCAACACCCGGACTGGCAGACCGCTGCCGGTTACGTGATGAGCCCGCCGTTCCGCCCGCGCGGTCATCAGGAAGCACTGTGGCACGGGCTGCAAAACGGCAATCTGCACACCACCGCCACCGACCACTGCTGTTTCTGCGCCGAGCAAAAAGCCGCCGGGCGCGATGACTTCAGCAAGATTCCCAACGGTACGGCGGGTATCGAAGATCGCATGGCGGTGTTGTGGGATGAAGGCGTCAACAGTGGACGTTTGTCGATGCAGGATTTCGTCGCCCTCACCTCCACCAACACCGCGAAGATTTTCAATCTCTATCCGCGCAAAGGCGCGATTCGCATCGGCGCCGATGCCGATCTGGTGCTGTGGGATCCGCAAGGCACCCGCACCATTTCCGCCAAGACCCACCATCAGCAGGTGGATTTCAACATCTTCGAAGGCAAGACCGTGCGCGGCGTGCCGAGCCATACCGTCAGCCAGGGCCGGGTGGTCTGGGCCGATGGCGACCTGCGCGCCGAGCGCGGTGCCGGGCGGTATATCGAACGGCCGGCGTACCCGGCGGTGTTTGATTTGCTGAGCAAGCGGGCTGAGTTGCACCGGCCCACTGCTGTGAAACGCTGATCCCCAGAAGATGATCGTTCCCACGCTCTGCGTGGGAATGCAGCCCGTGACGCTCCGCGTCACTGGACGCGGAGCGTCCCTAGAGGCATTCCCACGCAGAGCGTGGGAACGATCAAAAACCAATGCCCATCAGAGGCAGCACCTCAAATAACCGTGAGGCACAAAACCGTGATCGAGACCCTCAACCATCTCCCCCACCCGCACGAAAGCGCGGCCGCCCTCGCCGGGCATTTCACCGATCTGGCGCCGCCGCTCAATGATCGGCAGGCGCATCTGGAAGCCGCGCGCTGCCTGTATTGCTACGACGCGCCGTGCGTGAATGCGTGCCCGAGCGAGATCGACATCCCGTCGTTCATCCGTAATATCCATCAGGACAACGTTCCGGGTGCGGCGCAAAAAATCCTCTCGGCGAACATCCTCGGTGGCAGTTGCGCCCGAGTGTGTCCGACCGAAATCCTTTGCCAGCAAGCCTGCGTGCGCAACAACGCTCAGGAATGCGCGCCGGTGCTGATCGGCCTGCTGCAACGCTACGCCGTGGACAACGCACACTTCACCGAACATCCGTTCCAGCGCGCCGCCGCTACCGGTAAACGCATTGCCGTGGTCGGCGCCGGGCCGGCCGGTTTGTCCTGTGCACATCGCAGCGCCATGCACGGGCATGACGTGGTGATTTTCGAAGCACGGGAGAAGGCTGGTGGTCTCAATGAGTACGGGATCGCCAAGTACAAACTGGTCGACGACTACGCGCAGAAGGAGCTGGATTTTCTCCTGCAGATTGGCGGCATCGAGATTCGTCACGGGCAGAAGCTCGGCGAGAATCTGACGCTGAGCGAACTGCATCAACAGTTCGACGCAGTGTTCCTCGGCCTCGGCCTCAACGCCAGCAAGCAGCTCGGTTTGGCCCATGAAGATGCGCCGGGCCTGCTCGCTGCCACCGACTACATCCGCGAACTGCGACAGGCCGATGACCTCACGCAACTGCCTTTGGCCGAGCGCTGCATCGTGCTCGGCGCCGGCAACACGGCGATCGACATGGCCGTGCAAATGGCTCGCCTCGGTGCTCGCGACGTCAATCTGGTGTATCGCCGTGGCGCGGCGGACATGGGCGCCACCGGTCATGAACAAGACATCGCCAAAGCCAATCAGGTACGCCTGCTGACCTGGGCGCAACCGGAAGAGGTGCTGCTCGACGATCATGGCCACGTGCGCGGCATGCGTTTCGCCCGCACCGATCTGGTCGACGGTCGCCTGCAAACCACCGGCGAGACCTTCGAACTGGCCGCCGATGCGATCTTCAAAGCCATCGGCCAGTCCTTCGACGGCAGCGCCCTCGCCGACCCGCTAGCCCGCGAACTCAAGCGCCAGGGCGAGCGCATTCAGGTCGACGAAAACCTGCGCACCAGCATCCCCGGCGTATACGCCGGTGGTGACTGCACCAGCCTCGATCAAGACCTCACCGTGCAAGCCGTGCAGCACGGCAAACGCGCCGCCGAGGCGATCAACGTTCAACTGATGCTTAACGTGGAGGCTGCGTAAATGGCCGATCTGTCGATTGTCTTCGCTGGCATCAAAGCGCCGAATCCGTTCTGGCTGGCCTCCGCGCCACCGACCGACAAAGCCTACAACGTCGTCCGCGCTTTCGAAGCGGGCTGGGGTGGCGTGGTCTGGAAAACCCTTGGGGAGGACCCGGCCGCGGTCAACGTGTCGTCGCGTTATTCGGCGCATTACGGCAATAACCGTGAAGTGTTGGGCATCAACAATATCGAACTGATCACCGACCGTTCGCTGGAGATCAACCTGCGCGAAATCACTCAGGTGAAGAAGGACTGGCCGGATCGCGCACTGATTGTTTCGCTGATGGTGCCGTGCGTCGAGGAGTCGTGGAAACACATCCTGCCGCTGGTCGAAGCCACCGGTGCTGACGGCATCGAGCTGAACTTCGGCTGCCCGCACGGCATGCCTGAACGCGGCATGGGTGCGGCGGTCGGTCAGGTGCCGGAGTACGTCGAGCAGGTGACGCGCTGGTGCAAGACCTATTGCTCGCTGCCGGTGATCGTCAAACTGACGCCGAACATCACCGACATCCGCGTCGCCGCCCGCGCCGCCCATCGCGGTGGCGCCGACGCGGTGTCGCTGATCAATACGATCAACTCGATCACCAGCGTCGATCTGGAGCACATGGTCGCCCTGCCCACCGTCGGCAGCAAAAGCACCCATGGCGGTTATTGTGGCTCGGCGGTGAAGCCGATTGCGCTGAACATGGTCGCCGAAATCGCCCGCGATCCAGAGACGCAGGGCCTGCCGATCTGCGGCATTGGCGGCATCGGCAGTTGGCGCGATGCGGCGGAATTCATGGCGCTGGGCAGCGGCGCAGTGCAGGTGTGCACGGCGGCGATGCTGCATGGTTTTCGCATTGTCGAGGAGATGAAGGACGGGCTGTCGCGGTGGATGGACAGTCAGGGTTACGCCAGCATCGCTGAATTTTCCGGGCGTGCAGTGGGCAATACCACGGACTGGAAGTACCTCGACATCAACTATCAGGTGATCGCGAAGATTGATCAGGAGGCGTGCATTGGTTGCGGGCGTTGCCACATTGCTTGCGAGGACACTTCACACCAGGCGATCGGCAGTCTGAAGCAGGCGGACGGCACGCATAAATATGAAGTGATTGATGAGGAGTGTGTGGGTTGTAACTTGTGCCAGATCACTTGTCCGGTGGCGGATTGCATCGAGATGGTGCCGATGGAGACTGGCAAGCCGTTTCTGGACTGGAATCATGATCCGCGGAATCCATATCACGTTGCGGTCTAGATTGCCGACTGATCCAACAGCCCCCTCACCCTAACCCTCTCCCAAAGGGAGAGGGGACTGATTGGGGGATATTGGCGAGATGCACCGACTGAAAGATCGGTTCTGAATCCATAATCGATACAGGGCACAAACTCGGAAGGCTTTAAATCCATAATCGACTGGATTTTTCAGGTCAACGTAGCCCGCAAGACACCTCGGTCGGCCCCCTCTCCCTCCGGGAGAGGGCTGGGGTGAGGGTCTGCTTCTAGGGCTCCAGCCCGATCCCACGCAAAATCACACTCGTCACCGTCTGCACCGCCCGCTCAAACTGCATGTCCGACAACGGCTGATGTTCATTCAGAATATTCACCTGATGATCAAAGTCGGCATAGTGTTGGGTCGACGCCCAGATCATGTACAGCAGACTCGACGGCTCCACCGGCAGAATCCGTTTATCCTCGACCCACTGGCGAATCTTCGCTTCCTTCATCTTCGCCCAGTCATACAGGCTGACATCCAGCGCCTCGCCCAACGTTGGCGCACCGTGGATGATTTCGTTGGCCCAGACTTTCGAACCATACGGCCGACTGCGCGAGTGATTCATCTTGGCGCGGATGTAACTGCTCAGCACCACGCGCGGATCGTCGAACATTTCGAAGCACAGCGCGTCCTGTTTCCACACTTCCAGCAGGTCGAACAGCACCGCACTGTACAGCTCGCTCTTGGTTGAGAAGTAGTAATGCAGGTTGGAGCGCGGCAATTGCACTTCAGCGGCGATGTCCGCCATGGCGGTGCCGCCGAAGCCTTTTTCGGCGAAGACTTTTTCCGCCGCCAGGAGGATTTTCTCGACGTTATTGCGACGAATCTCGATCTTGTGATTGCCCATGAGGGCTCCCTGACAACAGCGTTGCCCAAGACTAGCATCCGCTCTGGTCCGCGGGCGACCGCTGCAAACAAAACTTCGTACTGGCGTGAGCGGATGGCTAAACTGACGACTCTTTGATCCTGCCTCAGAGGTATTTGCGATGCTGTTCAAGAACGCCATGACTGCCACTGCCCTGCTCGCTTCGCTGTTCGCCGCATCTTCGGTATTTGCCCACGCCCACCTGAAAAGCCAGACCCCGGCGGCCGACAGCACCGTCGCCGCACCCGCCGATTTGCGCCTGACCTTTTCCGAAGGCGTGGAAGTCGAGTTAACCAAAGTCACCGTGACACACGATGGCGCACCGGTCGTGCTCAAACCCTTGAGAACCGAGAGCGACAAGAAAACCCTGATCGTCACCCCCGTCGCACCACTGACGGCCGGCGAATACAAAGTCGAATGGCGCGCGGTGTCGGTGGATACGCACAACAGCGAAGGCGCCTATCAGTTCAAGGTGGGTCAGTAATTCATGAGTGAAGCGCTGGTGCTGTGCCGCTTTGTGCATTTCATCGTGGTGTTGATGCTGTTCGGGGCCTGGCTGTTCAGGCCGTTGCTGCTCAAGGATGAAGCGCTGCAAGTGGACCGGCACCTGGCGCGACTGGCGCGTTGGCTGGCTGTCGTGGCGCTGCTCAGCGGGATTGTCTGGGCACTTTTGATAACTGCGAGCATGGCCGGCTCGGCTACGGCGGCGTTTGATCCGGACACGGTTGCGCTGGTGCTGGGCCATACGTTTTTTGGTCAGGTGTGGCGTTGGCATCTGCTGATCAATGCCGCGCTGCTGGCCTTGTTGTTCACACCTTGGCGCTCGAGCATGCCGTTGCGGTTGGGCTTGAGCGGCTTGCTGCTGGCGACCCTCGCACCGGTCGGGCATGGCGCCATGCTCGATGGTTTGAGCGGGCAATTGCTGATTCTCAACCAGATCGTTCATCTGACCTGCGTGGCGGCGTGGTTGGGCGGGTTGTTGATGCTGGTGCTGATTTTGCGTCAGCCGACGGAGCCGATGCGTGATGTTTTGCGGCGCTTCAGCGGGATCGGTTATGCGCTGGTCGCGGGGTTGCTGATCACCGGTTTGATCAATGTGCGCGTGCTGACCGGCCAGTGGTGGCCGACGCCGTTGTTCAGCGGGTTTGCGTTGATTCTGTTGATCAAGGCGCTGATCGTGCTGGGAATGCTTGGGCTGGCGCTGTTCAATCGCTTGAGGATTGATGATTGCGAACAGCGCATGGGCGCGCTCAGGCGCAGTGTGATGCTCGAATGGCTGCTGGGCATTGGCGCGGTGGCGGCCGTCTCCCTGCTCGGCACCCTGCCCCCGATGACCGCTGGATAAACACAGTTCAAATGTGGGAGCGAGCCTGCTCGCGAAAGCGGTGTGTCAGATAAAGAAATGTGACTGATACGACGCTTTCGCGAGCAGGCTCGCTCCCACAAGGTTATGCATTGGGTCAGTGGGGTTGGGTGTCGCCTGCTGCGGTGTCAATGCTGACCACCACCGACATCCCCGGCCGCAACCGTTCCTCTTCCTGCTGATCCGCATCAATGGTGATTCGCACCGGCACCCGCTGAGCAATTTTCACAAAGTTGCCAGTAGCGTTATCCGCCTGTAACAAGGCAAATTCCGACCCCGTCCCCGGGGAAATATGCTGCACATGCCCGGTGAATTTGCGGTGGTTCAAGGCATCGACAGTGAAGCGCACCGGTTGCCCGACCCGCACATTATCCATCTGGGTTTCCTTCATGTTGGCGATCACCCATTTCTGGTTCGGCACCAACGCCATCAACTGCGCCCCGGAGTTGACGTAGGCGCCGAGGCGCACGCCGATCTGCCCAAGCTGACCGTCACGCGGCGCGACGATGCGGGTGTTCGACAGATCGATCCGCGCCAGTTGCACAGCCGCTTCGGCGCTGGCCACCGCTGCTTCCAGCGAGCCGCGATTGACGATCACCGTTTGCAGATCCTGCCGGGCGATTTCCAGATTGGCCTTGGCCTGCGCCACCCCCGCAACACTTTGCGCATTCGCCGCCAGCGCTACATCCATCTCACGCTTGGACACCGAACCGTCGCGCACCAATTCCTGATTACGGCGCAGATCCGCCTCGCTCTTGCGCAACTGCGCTTCGCTGTCAGCCTGTACGGCCTGACGCAATTTGATCGTCGCCTCGGCGCTGTTGCGTTGCTGCACCACATTGGCCAATGCAGCTTTCTGCACCGCCAGTTGCGCCAACGATTGATCGAGGCGTTGCTGATAGATGCGGTCGTCGAGGCGCACGAGCAAATCACCGGCCTTCACATACTGGAAATCCTGCACTGGCACTTCATAGACATAACCGGCGAGTTGCGGGCCGATGATCGTCACCTGGCCACGAATCAGCGCGTTCTCCGTGGTTTCCACCGCACTGCTGAACGGCGGCAATTGCCAGGCATACAGCACGATCAGCACACCAACGATGGCAATCGCGGCAAACCCCAGCGAGGAAATAATCCGCACCCGCAGCGAACGTGGCTCGGTGTTTGGCGATGACGGCGGCGCCTCACCCTCGGGCGTGGCAGCGATGGCATTGGTGGTTGTGGTGGTCGGTTCGGTCATGAAGAAGTGGCACCGCTAGAAGGTGTGGATGGCGCCGTGGCGACGGCTTTGGTGGTGCTCATCAGCCACAGCGCACGAATGGACAGCCAGATCATGGTCAACACCGCAATCACGGCGATCAGCATGAACACATCGTTATAGGCCAGCACGTTGGCCTCCCGCGTGGCGGCATTGGCCAGGCTGCGAATCCCCGCAAGGTTGCGCAGACTCGGGTCGGCCAACAGCGAACCGTACGCCGAGCCGCCGCTCTGCACGCGTGCCGCCACCAAAGGGTCAGACAGCGTCAGGTGCTCAACGATTTGACTGGAATGAAATTTTTCCCGGACGATCTGAAAAGTGCCCAGAAGTGCCGCGCCCAGCAGGCCGCCCAGGTTATTGCAGATCCCGAACAGCACCGAAAAGCTCACCAGATTGCGCGGATTGGTCAGCACGTTACGGGTGCCGAAAACCATGGTCGGGCCGAGGAAAAACGTGCTGCCGAAGGCCAGCAGAAACTGACTGAAATAGAGGTTTTCCGGCCGGGTCAGGTTGTTGGAAAAGCTGTCCATCACCGACCCGGTGGCCATCAGACCCAGCGAGATGATCAACGGCATCAGCAGGTGCTTGGGGTCGATCGTCAGTGCGCTGGTCAACAACCCCGCGACGCTGCCGATCAGCATTACCACGTACAGGCTGTGCAACTGCTCATAGCCCATGTTCAGGTTCTGCATAAAACCCACGGCACCGGTGGACTGTTCCGAGGTGACCATGCGAATCAGGGTCACCGCCAGCGCCAGGCGGATCATCGTCCCGCTGCCAAGCCAACGGGTCATCAGCAGCGGGTTGCTGCGGTTATGTTCGATGGCCAGACCGGCGAGGATCAAGGCAATCGAGGCGGCCAGCGCATAGCCGATCCAGTTGGCCTCCAGCCACCAGTCAATCCGCCCCAGCGACAACACCGCACACAGCAGCGCCACGCCGGTGGCGAGAATGGCGAAGGTGAGAAAGTCGAGTTTTTCGAAGGTTTTGAAGCGGTCGCCCGGCGGCAACTTGAGCATCAATACGCAGCCTAGCGAGAGCAGTGCCATGCCCAGTTCGAACAGGTACAAGCCGCGCCATTCGGCGATCTGCAACAAGTCTTCGGAAAATAATCGCGCCAGTGGCAGCGCCAGTTGTGAAGTGCCGAGGCCAAGCACCAGCGCCTTCAGCCGCCACTTCGCCGGGAACGCCTGGACCATGTAATACAGGCCCAGCGAACTCAGCGCCGCGCCGACCATGCCGTGGGCCGCGCGCACCGCCACCGCCGAATTGAGGTCATTGACGAACAAATGGCCGAAGGTCACCAGCGCATACAACACCAGGAACACTTCGGTGAACGCGCGCAAACCGAACTGCTGGCGAAACTTCACCAGCAGCAGGTTCATCGACACGTTGGTCATCACGTACGCCGCCGGTAACCAGGCCATTTCCGCCGTGGTCGCGCCGAGTGCTCCTTGCAGATAAGGCAGGTTGGCCACCACCAGCGAGTTGCCCAAGCCACCGGTCACCGCCACCAGCAAACCGACCAGCGCATAGGCCAGACGCTTGGGGTTGGAGTGCAACGGCGTCGAGGGGGAACCGGGCAGACTGGGCTTTTCGTGGGGCTGCCAGTTGCGCGGGGCGTATTGATCCATTGCAAGGCCTTGTACGGAGAGTGGGTGAAGTTTGCCGCAAATTCATTGCTAAAACACTTTTCCCCTGTGGGAGCGAGCCTGCTCGCGAAAGCGGTGTGTCAGTCGACAACGTTGTCGGATGAAAGTCCGCATTCGCGAGCAGGCTCGCTCCCACAAGGGATCTGGGTGATGGCAGGAAGTCATCGCATAACTTGCTGTTGACATTCCCGTAAAACCTAGGAAATATCCGCACCCATGTTGTACGACGACGTATAACAAATAATAAAAACAACAAACGAAACAGGGAGCGTCACAGTGAGCACACTCGTCTGCAATTCCGTCCGCCCTTCCCGTCTTTCCGTCACCCGCCCGCGTACCGCTTTAAGTCTGATCGGCTGCAGCAGCCTCGCCCTTGCCATGCCGATGAGCGCCGATGCCGAAGGCTTTCTCGAAGACAGCAAAGCCACGCTGAACCTGCGCAACGCCTACTTCAATCGCAACTTCGTCAACCCCGCCTACCCGCAGGGCAAGGCTGAAGAGTGGACGCAGAACTTCATCCTCGACGCCAAATCCGGTTTCACTCAGGGCACCGTCGGTTTCGGCCTCGATCTGCTGGGGATGTATTCGCAGAAGCTCGATGGCGGCAAAGGCACGGGCGGCACGCAACTGTTGCCGATCCACGATGACGGACGCCCGGCGGACAATTTCGGACGGCTCGGCGTAGCGCTGAAAGCCAAGGTCTCGAAGACTGAACTCAAGGTGGGTGAATGGATGCCGGTGCTGCCGATCCTGCGCTCCGACGACGGCCGCTCCCTGCCGCAAACTTTTCGTGGCGGCCAGATCACTTCCACCGAGATCAATGGCCTGACCGTCTACGGCGGCCAGTTCCGCGGCAACAGCCCGCGCAACGACGCGAGCATGGAAGACATGTCGATGAACGGCCGTGGCGCGTTCACTTCCGACCGCTTCAACTTCGGCGGCGGCGAATACACCTTCAACGACAAACGCACCCTGGTCGGTGTGTGGTACGCCGAACTCAGCGACATCTACCAGCAACAGTATTTCAACCTCAGCCACAGCCAGCCGTTGGGCGACTGGACGCTGGGTGCCAACCTCGGTTTCTTCACCGGCAAGGAAGACGGCAGCGCCCAGGCTGGCGACCTCGACAACAAGACTGCGTTCGCTCTGCTTTCGGCCAGATACGGCGGCAACACGTTCTATGTCGGCCTGCAAAAACTCAGCGGCGACGACGCGTGGATGCGGGTCAACGGCACCAGCGGCGGCACCCTCGCCAACGACAGTTACAACGCCAGTTATGACAATGCCAAGGAACGCTCCTGGCAGCTGCGCCACGACTACAACTTCGTCGCCCTCGGCATTCCCGGCCTGACCCTGATGAACCGCTACATCAGCGGCGACAACGTGCACACCGCCACCACCAATGACGGCAAGGAATGGGGTCGCGAGTCGGAACTGGCCTACACCGTGCAGAGCGGCCCGTTGAAAAACCTCAACGTGAAATGGCGCAACGCGACGATACGCCGGGACTTCAGCACCAACGAGTTTGACGAGAACCGGATCTTTATCAGTTATCCGATTTCGTTGTTGTAAAGCCAGTCGCCACACCGAGTTTCCCTGTGGGAGCGAGCCTGCTCGCGAAGGCGGCGTGTCAGTCAACATCACTTCGAAATGACATACCGCTTTCGCGAGCAGGCTCGCTCCCACAAGGGGATTGCATTGCAACCAAGGAATTGTGGTGATCGAAAAGTGAATCAGCCCCTTCCGTCATTTACACCAAAAGTCGCGTTGACAAGTTCCGGAAACCCTACCGATACTTCAGCGCAGTCATACGACAACCTACAACAAACCTAATAACAACGTGTAAGGGATTGCCATGACGTCTACCTCTACTCCCCGCGCTCCGTTCAACCGTCTGCTGCTGACCGGCGCCGCCGGTGGCCTGGGCAAAGTCCTGCGCGAACGGATGCGCCCTTATGCCAATGTCCTGCGCCTGTCGGACATCGCCGCCCTCGCCCCGGCTGTCGATGATCGCGAAGAAATCGTGGTCTGCGACCTCGCCGACAAACACGCCGTGCATCAACTGGTCGAAGGCGTCGACGCAATCCTGCATTTCGGTGGCGTCTCCGTCGAGCGGCCGTTCGAAGAAATCCTCGGCGCCAACATCTGCGGTGTGTTTCACATCTACGAAGCCGCGCGCCGGCATGGCGTGAAGCGGGTGATCTTCGCCAGTTCCAACCACGTCATCGGCTTCTACAAACAGGACGAGCCGCTCGACGCCAGTTCCGCGCGCCGCCCCGATGGCTATTACGGATTGTCCAAGTCCTACGGCGAAGACATGGCCAGTTTCTACTTCGATCGCTATGGCATCGAGACCGTCAGCATCCGCATCGGCTCCTCGTTCCCCGAGCCGCAAAACCGTCGAATGATGCACACCTGGCTGAGCTTCGATGACCTCACGCAACTGCTCGAACGCGCGCTGTACACGCCGAACGTCGGCCACACCGTGGTCTACGGCATGTCCGACAACAAAGACGTCTGGTGGGACAACCGCTTCGCCAGTCATCTCGGCTTCGAGGCCAAGGACAGCTCCGAAGTGTTCCGCGAAAAAGTCGAAGCGCAGCCGATGCCGGCCGCCGATGATCCGGCGCGAATCTATCAGGGCGGCGCGTTTGTCGCCGCCGGACCGTTCGGCGACTGATCACTCTGATAACGACACAAGGGATTGAGTATGCAAGCCGAACTGATCGTCGATGCCCGCAACGCCGTGGGCGAGAGCCCGGTCTGGGTACCACAGGAAAACGCGCTGTACTGGGTCGATATTCCCAACGGCGGCCTGCAACGCTGGAGCGCCGACACCGGCCATGTGCATGCCTGGAAAACCCCGGAAATGCTCGCCTGCATCGCCCGCCACAGCCGTGGCGGCTGGGTCGCCGGCATGGAGAGCGGTTTCTTTCATCTGCATCCGCACAGCGACGGCAGCCTCGACAGCGAGCGACTTGTCAGCGTCGAGCACGGCCGCAAAGACATGCGTCTGAACGATGGCCGTTGCGACCGTCAAGGCCGGTTCTGGGCCGGCAGCATGGTGCTGAACATGGGCCTGAGTGCGACCGAAGGCCGGCTCTACCGCTACGGCGCCGGGCAGTCTGGCGTGATCGAAGCGCAACTCGACGGCTTCATCGTGCCCAACGGCCTCGGTTTCAGCCCCGACGGCAAGACGATGTACCTGTCCGACTCGCACCCCGACGTGCAACTGATCTGGGCGTTCGATTACGACACCGATACCGGCACACCGTCGAACCGCCGCGTCTTCGTCGACATGAACCACTTCCCCGGCCGGCCCGATGGTGCTGCTGTGGACGCCGAAGGTTTCTACTGGATCTGCGCCAACGATGCCGGCCTCATCCACCGTTTCGCGCCGGACGGCCGACTCGACTTCTCGCTGGCCGTGCCGGTAAAAAAACCGACCATGTGCGCCTTCGGCGGCAGCCGGATGGACACCCTCTTCGTGACCTCGATTCGCCCCGGCGACGACCACGACCCGCAATCCCTCGCCGGCGGCGTGTTCGCCCTCAACCCCGGCGTCAAAGGCCTGGAAGAACCGCTGCTCGACGATTCCCTGTAACACCCGCCTCTGCTGCACCGCTGCGCCTTGAACACAAAAATAACAAGACTGGAGACTCACCCCCATGAACTTCAAACGCACCTTGCTGGCCGCTGCACTCCCGCTGATGTTTACCTTCACTGGCGCCGCTCAGGCACTGCAACTCAAATTCGCTGACATTCACCCCGCCGGTTACCCAACCGTGGTGGCCGAAGAAAACATGGGCAAGACCCTGACCAAGGAGACCAACGGCGAACTGACCTTCCAATACTTCCCCGGCGGTGTGCTGGGCTCCGAAAAGGAAGTCATCGAGCAGATGCAAGTCGGCGCCGTACAGTTGTCTCGCGTCAGCCTGGGTATCGTCGGCCCCGTGGTCCCGGACGTGAACGTGTTCAACATGCCGTTCATCTTCCGCGATCATCAACACATGCGTAACGTCATCGACGGCGCAGTGGGCGACGAGATCCTCGACAAAATCACCAACTCTGAGTTCGGCCTGGTGGCCCTGGCCTGGATGGACGGCGGCACGCGCAACGTCTACACCAAGAAACCGGTGCGCAAGCTCGAAGACCTCAAGGGTATGAAAATCCGCGTGCAAGGCAACCCGATGTTCATCGACATGATGAACGCCATGGGCGGCAACGGCATCGCCATGGACACCGGTGAAATTTTCAGTGCCCTGCAGACCGGCGTGATCGACGGCGCGGAAAACAATCCGCCAACCCTGCTCGAACACAACCACTTCCAGAATGCGAAGTACTACAGCCTCACGGGTCACCTGATCCTGCCAGAGCCGATCGTGATGTCGAAAATCACCTGGGAAAAACTGACCCCGGATCAACAGGCGCTGGTCAAGACAGCCGCCAAGGCTGCCCAGGCCGAAGAGCGCGTGCTGTGGGACAAGAAGTCCGCTGCCAGTGAAGAAAAACTCAAGGCCGCCGGCGTCGAGTTCATCGAGGTCGACAAAAAACCCTTCTACGACGCCACCGCACCGGTACGGGAAAAGTACGGCGCGAAGTATGCCGACCTGATCAAGAAAATCGAAGCCGTTCAGTAACGCCTCCCGCTCCGTCCTCATGAACAAGGCCCGGTGCGCCCGATGACTGCGGCGCGCCCGGTTACGGTGGAACCCGATGAAGAATCTACTGCTGCGTATCAACGACAAGATCTACATGACGTGCATCTGGGTCGCCGGCCTTTCCGTCCTGGCGATTTCCCTGATGATTCCCTGGGGCGTGTTCGCCCGCTACGTCCTGGGCACCGGTTCGAGCTGGCCCGAGCCCACGGCGATCCTGCTGATGATGGTGTTTACCTTCATCGGCGCTGCCGCCAGTTACCGCGCCGGCGCGCACATGGCCGTGGCCATGCTCACCGATCGCATGCCAGCGCACGTGAGATCCGCGGCGGCGATTTTTTCCCAGCTGCTGATGGCGGCGATCTGCATCTTCATGACGATCTGGGGCGCCAAGCTGTGCATGTCCACCTGGAACCAGTTCATGGCAGCCCTGCCCGATCTGCGCGTTGGCGTGACCTACTTGCCCATTCCCGTGGGCGGCTTGCTGACGCTGATTTTCGTGCTGGAAAAACTCTTGCTCGGTGACCAGAGCAAACGGCGCGTCGTGCAGTTCGACCTGGTTGAAGAAAGTGAAGGTGCCGCTTAATGGACGCTCTGATACTGCTGGGCAGTTTTATCGCTTTGATCCTGATCGGCATGCCGGTCGCCTACGCGCTGGGCGCGGCCGCGCTGATCGGTGCATGGTGGATCGACATTCCGTTCCAGGCGGTGATGATTCAGGTTGCTTCGGGGGTGAACAAATTCTCGCTGCTGGCCATTCCGTTCTTCGTGCTGGCCGGTGCGATCATGGCCGAGGGCGGCATGTCGCGTCGATTGGTGGCGTGTGCCGGGGTGCTGGTGGGGTTTGTCCGCGGTGGCCTGTCACTGGTCAACATTGTCGCCTCGACCTTTTTCGGCGCGATCTCCGGTTCGTCGGTGGCCGACACCGCGTCGGTGGGTTCGGTGCTGATTCCGGAAATGGAACGCAAGGGCTATCCACGGGACTTCTCCACCGCCGTGACTGTCAGCGGTTCGGTGCAAGCCCTGCTGACCCCGCCCAGCCATAACTCGGTGCTCTACTCCCTGGCCGCCGGTGGCACGGTTTCGATTGCCTCGCTGTTCATGGCGGGCATCGTGCCGGGCTTGCTGATGAGTGCCTGCCTGATGGTGCTGTGTCTGATTTTCGCGAGAAAACGCGATTATCCCAAGGGTGAAGTGATCCCGATGCGCCAGGCGTTGAAAATCGTCGGCGAAGCCCTCTGGGGCCTGATGGCGATGGTGATCATCCTCGGCGGCATCCTGTCCGGCATTTTCACCGCTACCGAGTCGGCGGCCATCGCCGTGCTGTGGTCGTTCTTCGTGACCATGTTCATCTACCGCGACTACAAGTGGAGCGAACTGCCGAAACTGATGCACCGTACGGTGCGGACGATTTCGATCGTGATGATCCTGATCGGTTTCGCGGCGAGCTTCGGCTACATCATGACCCTGATGCAGATTCCGGCGAAGATCACCACGGCATTTCTGACCCTGTCGGACAACCGCTACGTGATCCTGATGTGCATCAACGTCATGCTGCTGTTGCTCGGCACGGTGATGGACATGGCGCCGCTGATCCTGATCCTGACGCCGATCCTGATGCCGGTGATTCTCGGCATCGGCGTGGATCCAGTGCAGTTTGGCATGATCATGCTGGTGAACCTTGGGATCGGATTGATAACGCCGCCGGTGGGTGCGGTGCTGTTTGTCGGTTCGGCGGTAGGCAAGGTCAGTATCGAGAGCACTGTGAAAGCGCTGCTGCCGTTCTATGCCGTGCTGTTCCTGGTGTTGATGTTGGTGACTTACGTGCCGGCACTTTCGCTGTGGTTGCCGCACTTGGTGTTGTAAGCCGATAGAAAGATCGCAGCCCTTGATGGGCTGCGATTTCTTCAGAACCTCACGCCCGCAACAACATATACCCCGCCACCACCAGACAGACACTGGCAAACCCCACCTGCAACGCCCGCGCCGGCACCCGCGCGCAGAGCTTGCGACCGATGATCATGCCGACAATGCTGGCGACAATAAACGCCGCGCCCTGCCCGTCAATCCGCACGCCGGCGTGAAACGAGCCGATCACCCCGATTGCCGAAATCAGACTGATCACCATCAACGACGTGGCGACAATCCCGCGCATCTGCACATCGGTCAGTTGCTTGAATGCCGGCACGATCAAAAAGCCGCCGCCGACGCCGAGCAAACCGGACACCACGCCAGTAATTGCGCCCAGCGCCGCCAATGTAGCGGTGCATTTGGCGGTCCAGTCGAAGCGCCCGGTGTCTTCATTGAGCATGCAGTTCTTCTGGCCCCAGCTAGCGTGACCGTGATCGCTCGGCCCCTCCTGCTGGCGCTCGCGGCGCAGCATGCGCCAGGCCACCATGACCATCAGCAGACTGAACAGGACCATCAGGATTTTCTCCGACAACTGGTGCGCGAAGTAAATGCCCAACGGCGAAAACACCGCCCCCAAAGCGGCAATCAACAACGCCGCGCGATAGCGCACCAGGCCATGACGCAAACCGTCGATAGCCCCGACCGCCGCCGCACTGCCGACCGCAAACAACGCCACCGGCGCTGCCTGCGTCATCGTCCAGCCCAACCCGAGCACCAGCGCCGGCACCGCAAGAATGCCGCCGCCGGCCCCGGTCAAGCCGAGAACCAACCCCATCACCACACCAAACAGACTTGCCAGTAACATAGGGTTTTCTCAGCCGACCTTGGAAAGACGTGTCAGCCACTCGCGGCCCTTGAGCATGCCGTTCCAGTAGAACCACGGCAGCAGCGACGCCTTGAGAAACCACGCCGAACGCCGCGCCACCGTCGGGTCCATTGGAAAAGTCGGCAGCAACTTACCGGCATAACCGAACTCGGCGAGAATCACCTTGCCCTTCTCCACCGTCAGCGGGCAGGAACCATAACCGTCGTACTTCAGCGGCAGCGGTTGTTGCTTGCGCAGGGCCAGCAAGTTTTCCGCGACCACCACGACTTGCTTGCGCACCGCTGCGGCGGTTTTCGCGTTACTGGTGCCGCAGATATCACCGAGTGCGAACACCTCGGGAAAGCGCGGATGCTGCAGGCTGTGCGGGTTGACCTCGCACCAGCCGGCAGCGTCGGCCAACGGGCTCTGGGCAATGAAATCCGGCGCAACCTGCGGCGGCACGACGTGGAGCAGATCGAAGGTTTTCGCCACACGGGTGACGTTGCCTTCAGCGTCCTTGATCTCGAACCACGCGGTTTTCGCCGGGCCGTCAACCTTGACCAGATTCGAATTGAACGCCAACTGTGCGTTGTACTTTTCGATGTACTTCATCAACGGCGGCACAAACGTCGCCACGCCAAACAGTGCAGCGCCGGCCAGATTGAATTCGACCTTGATGTTGTTCAGCACGGCGGTTTTAAGCCAGTGATCGCAGGACAGATACAACGCCTTTTGCGGTGCGCCGGCGCATTTGATCGGCATCGCCGGTTGAGTGAACAGCGCTTTGCCGCCGCGCAGTTTCTGCACCTGATCCCAGGTGTATTGCGCATGCTGGTAGCTGTAGTTGGAAGTGACACCGTGCTGGCCGAGGCTTTCCTGCAGGCCTTCGATCTTCTCCCAGGCCAGACGCAGGCCGGGGCAGACAATCAGGTTTTGATAGCTGACCGTGCGTTGATCGTTGAGGGTGAGTTGGCGCTTGTCCGGGTCGATTGCGGTGACTGCCGCTTGCAGCCAGTTCGCTTGCTTGGGCATGACCTTGTTCATCGGCCGTGCGGTGTCTTTGACGTCGTAGGCACCACCGCCGACCAGCGTCCACGCCGGTTGGTAGTAATGCTGGGCGCTGGGTTCGATCACGGTAACTTTCAGCGCAGGATCACGCTTGAGCAGGCTGGCGACGAAACCGATACCGGCCGTACCGCCGCCGATGACCACGATGTCTGCACTGATGGATGGGCCCCAGTGTTGATCGTTCATTGCTTGTTCCTTTTGCTGCACGCAAGGATTGTTCGAGCCAGCACACAAATCCCAATGTGGGAGCGAGCCTGCTCGCGAAGGCGGCGTGTCAGTCGATGCAACTATTGCCTGACCTAACGCTTTCGCGAGCAGGCTCGCTCCCACATTGAACCAGTGGCATGGCTGGCATTTATTGATGACCCAGACTTTTCAGCACGGCTCCGCAATACAATCCGGAGAGCGTTTTCATCACCTGAATGACTTCCGGACTGGCAAGGCAGTAAAAAATGTACTTGCCTTCACGACGGGTCGCGACCAGCCCTTCATCACGCAGGATGCCCAGTTGCTGGGACAGCGTCGGTTGGCGCACACCGGTCATTTTTTCCAGTTCGCCGACGTTGCGCTCACCCTGAGTCAGTTGACACAGGATCAACAGGCGATCCTCATTGGCCATGGCCTTGAGCAACGCGCAGGCCTTGGAGGCCGAGGCACGGAGTTGGGCAACTTCACATTCGGTCAGACTGGATTGCATTTGCACGATGCCTTCAAGGTCACTTAAGCTGCGAACATTATGTTTTTAGATAAAGTGTTGCAACCCATTTCCCTTGTTCAGGTTGGTGTCCATGCCCGCGCAGATTGAAGCTTTCCTCGACCCCGCCTCTTCGACCTACAGCTATGTGGTCTATGAAGCCGATGGCGGGCAGTGCGCGGTCGTCGATCCGGTGCTCGATTACGACGGCGCCGCCGGACGCACCTGCACCGCCCAAGCCGACAAGATCATTGCCTTCGTTCGCGCGCACAACCTGCAGGTGCAGTGGCTGCTGGAAACCCACGCCCACGCCGATCACCTGTCCGCCGCGCCTTACCTGCGCCGGGAACTGGGTGGCAAAATCGCCATCGGTGAATCGATCAGCAAAGTGCAGAACGTGTTCAAGACGCTGTTCAATCTGGAGCCGGAGTTTTGCGTCGACGGCTCGCAGTTCGATCACCTGTTCGCGCCGAACGAGTCGTTCCGCATCGGCAACCTCAAGGCCACCGCTCTGCACGTCCCCGGCCACACCCCGGCGGACATGGCTTATTTGATCGATGGCGAGCAGATTCTGGTCGGTGACACGCTGTTCATGCCCGATGTCGGCACGGCGCGCTGCGACTTTCCCGGCGGCAATGCCCATCAGCTGTTTGCCTCGATCCACAAACTGCTAGCCTTCCCCGCCAGCGTGAAACTCTACGTTTGCCACGACTATCCACCGGAGAGTCGCGCCTCGCAGTGCCAGACCACGGTCGGCGAACAACGCAAAAGCAATATTCATGTGCATGACGGGATTGATGAGGCAGCGTTTGTCGAAATGCGCACCAAGCGAGATGCCGGGCTGGGTATGCCGACGCTGTTGCTGCCGGCGATTCAGGTGAATGTCCGGGCCGGACATCTGCCACCAGCGGAGGACAACGGTGTGGTTTACCTGAAGATTCCGCTCAATTCCCTATAGGAAAAAACCGCTCGACCGGCCACTGGATTATTTTTCCTACGAACGCTGTCGAGGGTGATGAACTGGTGAAAATCCTGTAAGCGAGCAGACTCCATTGGGCAAACATTCAATGGAGTTTTCGCAATATGGATATTCGTCGTAATCACCGTGACATGACACCGCAACAGAAATCCGCATTCATCGATGCCATCCTGAGGCTGAAGAACAACGTCGACAGCGTCCTGCGACCCGGGCAGCAATGCCGCTATGATGATTTCGTCCAGATCCACAAGAATTCGATGGGCGGGGCCAGTCCGCTGGTACCCAATCCACATCGAAGCCCCTTGTTCTATCCGTGGCATCGCATTCTGATCCGCCAGTTCGAACTGGCCCTGCAGTCCGCCGCCAGTGATCCGACCATCACCCTGCCTTACTGGAACTGGCAACTGACCGGGGCCGACAACCCCTTCACCTCGCACTTCATGGGTTCGAACGGTGACAACCTGCAAGACCAGCGTGTCACCAGCGGCCCGTTTTCCAGGGAACAATCGCAATTCGATGTAAGGGTCTGGGACGAAGGCCTGGGCAACACGGGCATTCGTCGAAATCTCGGGGCAATCGGCGCACTGCCCAGCGCAGAGACAGTCATATCGACGCTCAACAGGGCGCCTTACTGGATGAATGGGAGTGGCTGGGAAAACGTCTCGGAAATCGAATTGCACAATCCGGTGCATGCGTGGATAGGCGGCAGCATGGGGGAAGCTTCCTCACCCAATGATCCAATATTCTTCCTGCACCACTGCTACCTCGACTTGTTGTGGGAGCGCTGGAAACACCAGCATCCTGGCACTCCCGGCTTTACCAATGAGGCCGGCTCGACAGACATGAATGAAACCGTCCTGATCTTTCACCCCGCCAACGAACTGGCGCCCTGGGAGCAAACCTTTACCGTCCAGCAAACCCTCTTCACCACAGAGCTCGATTACCGCTATGAGTACATCTGACGTTCAACTGCCCAGCGTCAAACCGTTAGCGGGTAATGGCAGCGCGGTCTTGTAGCGCACCTGCTTCAGCGCAAAACTTGACCGGATATTCGCCACACCCGGCACTTTGGTCAGGAAGTCCATCATGAAGCGTTCGAGCGACTGAATGGTCGGCACCAGGACCCGGATGAGGTAATCCGGGTCTCCGGCCATGAGGTAGCACTCCATCACCTCCGGGCGATCGGAAATGGCTTCCTCGAAATGCTGCAGCGCTTCCTCGACCTGTTTTTCCAGGCTGACGTGAATAAACACGTTCACGTGCAGACCCAGCAGATCGGCATCCAGCAGCGTGACCTGCTCGCGAATCAGCCCCAATTCTTCCATGGCCTTGACCCGGTTGAAGCACGGCGTCGGCGACAGGTTCACCGAGCGCGCGAGGTCGGCGTTGGTGATGCGCGCGTTCTCCTGAAGGCTGTTGAGAATGCCGATGTCGGTACGGTCCAGTTTGCGCATGAGACAAAACCACCTGTTTTTTATGTTTATGCAGAATTTCTATCTGCAAATCGTCTCCAGCGCAACGAAACAGAGATAAATATTCTTCTTGCCCGGGCCTATGATTGTTGTAGGACAAGATTTCTTCTACCGAAGAATGACTGCCAGCTCACTACAAGAAATTCACAAGATCGAGCGTAGAAGCCATGACCCAAGCGTATGAACCGCTGCGTCTGCACGTCCCTGAACCCTCGGGCCGTCCAGGCTGCAAAACCGATTTTTCCTACCTGCATCTGACCGATGCCGGTACGGTGCGCAAACCTTCCATCGACGTCGAACCTGCCGACACCGCCGACCTGGCTCGTGGGCTGATTCGCGTGCTCGACGATCAGGGCAACGCCCTCGGCCCATGGGCTGAAAACGTGCCGGTCGAGATCCTGCGAAAAGGCATGCGCGCCATGCTCAAGACGCGGATCTACGACAACCGCATGGTGGTCGCCCAGCGTCAGAAAAAAATGTCGTTCTACATGCAGAGCCTTGGCGAAGAAGCCATCGGCAGTGCTCAGGCCCTGGCGTTGAACATCGACGACATGTGCTTCCCGACCTACCGCCAGCAAAGCATCCTGATGGCCCGCGATGTGCCGCTGGTCGACCTGATCTGCCAACTGCTGTCCAACGAGCGCGATCCGCTCAAGGGCCGGCAGTTGCCGATCATGTACTCGGTCAAGGATGCCGGTTTCTTCACCATTTCCGGCAACCTCGCCACCCAGTTCATTCAGGGCGTGGGCTGGGGCATGGCCTCGGCGATCAAGGGCGACACCAAAATCGCCTCGGCGTGGATCGGTGACGGTGCTACCGCCGAATCGGACTTCCACACCGCCCTCACCTTCGCCCACGTTTATCGCGCGCCGGTGATCCTCAACGTGGTCAACAACCAATGGGCGATTTCGACCTTCCAGGCCATCGCCGGTGGTGAAGCCACCACTTTCGCCGGACGCGGCGTCGGTTGCGGCATCGCCTCGCTGCGCGTGGATGGCAACGACTTCTACGCGGTGTATGCGGCATCTGCCTGGGCTGCCGAACGCGCCCGCCGCAACCTCGGCCCGACCATGATCGAATGGGTCACCTACCGTGCCGGCCCGCACTCGACCTCCGATGATCCGTCGAAATATCGGCCGGCCGATGACTGGAGCCACTTCCCGCTCGGCGACCCGATCGCCCGTCTCAAACAGCACCTGATCAAGGTTGGCCACTGGTCGGAAGAAGAGCACACCGCTGTCAGCGCCGAGCTCGAAGCCGAAGTGATTGCCGCGCAGAAACAGGCCGAACAGTACGGCACCCTCGCCGGCGGCCAGATTCCAAGCGCCGCGACCATGTTCGAAGACGTCTACAAAGAGATGCCGGAGCACTTGAAGCGCCAGCGTCAGCAGTTGGGGATCTGACATGAACGATCACAACAACAATATTCAGTTGGAAACCGCCATGACCACGACCACCATGACCATGATCCAGGCCCTGCGCTCGGCCATGGATGTGATGCTTGAGCGTGACGACAATGTGGTGGTGTTCGGTCAGGACGTCGGTTACTTCGGCGGCGTGTTCCGTTGCACCGAGGGCCTGCAGACCAAGTACGGCACCTCCCGCGTATTCGACGCACCGATCTCGGAAAGTGGCATCGTCGGCGTGGCCGTCGGCATGGGCGCGTACGGTCTGCGTCCGGTCGCCGAGATCCAGTTCGCCGACTACGTCTACCCGGCGTCCGACCAGATCATTTCCGAAGCGGCGCGCCTGCGTTATCGATCGGCTGGCGAGTTCACCGCACCGATGACCCTGCGCATGCCATGCGGCGGCGGCATCTATGGCGGTCAGACCCACAGCCAGAGCATCGAGGCGATGTTCACTCAGGTGTGCGGCTTGCGCACCGTGATGCCGTCCAACCCATATGACGCCAAAGGCCTGCTGATCGCCTCCATCGAGAACGATGACCCGGTGATCTTCCTTGAGCCGAAACGCCTGTACAACGGCCCGTTCGACGGTCACCACGACCGCCCGGTGACCCCGTGGTCGAAACACCCGCAAGCCCAGGTGCCGGACGGTTACTACACCGTGCCACTGGACGTTGCTGCGATCACTCGTCCGGGCAAGGACGTGACCGTGCTGACTTACGGCACCACCGTGTACGTGTCGCAGGTCGCTGCCGAAGAAAGCGGCGTTGACGCTGAAGTCATCGACCTGCGCAGCCTGTGGCCGCTGGACCTGGAAACCATCGTCAAATCGGTGAAGAAAACCGGCCGTTGCGTGGTGGTTCACGAAGCCACCCGCACCTGCGGTTTCGGCGCCGAGCTGGTGTCGCTGGTGCAAGAGCATTGCTTCCATCACCTGGAAGCGCCGATCGAACGCGTCACCGGTTGGGACACTCCCTACCCGCACGCGCAGGAGTGGGCGTATTTCCCAGGGCCGTCCCGAGTGGGCGCGGCGTTGAAACGGGTCATGGAGGTCTGAATGGGCACGCACGTTATCAAGATGCCGGACATCGGCGAAGGCATCGCAGAAGTAGAACTGTCGCAATGGCACGTCAAGGTTGGCGATCTGGTGGTTGAAGATCAGGTGCTGGCGGACGTGATGACCGACAAGGCGATGGTCGATATTCCCTCGCCGGTACACGGCAAGGTGATTGCCCTCGGCGGCCAGCCGGGTGAAGTGATGGCGGTTGGCAGTGTGCTGATCAGCATTGAGGTTGAAGGTGCTGGCAACCTCAAGGAATCGGCGGCTCCTGCTCCGGTAAAAGAAGCACCTGCGGCGCCGAAGGTTGAAGCAGTCGTTGAGAGTAAACCTGCTCCAGCCGCCCCGCGCCCTGCTGCGGTTTGCCAAGGCCCGATGGTTGCCCGCGAAGCAGACGAACGTCCGCTCGCCTCGCCGGCCGTGCGCAAACATGCGCTGGATCTGGGTATTCAGTTGCGTCTGGTGCGCGGTTCCGGCCCGGCCGGTCGTGTGTTGCACGAAGACCTTGAATCCTACTTGGCACAAGGTCAGTCGAACGCTTCGGCACCGGTTGCTGCCGCGTACGCACAACGGACTGACGAAGAACAGATTCAAGTGATCGGCATGCGCCGCAAGATCGCCCAGCGCATGCAGGACGCTACCCAGCGTGCCGCACACTTCAGCTATGTCGAAGAAATCGACGTTACCGCGATTGAAGAACTTCGTGCGCATCTGAATGAAAAACACGGCGCCAGTCGTGGCAAGTTGACCTTGCTGCCTTTCCTCGTCCGCGCGCTGGTCGTTGCTCTGCGCGACTTCCCGCAGATGAACGCCCGTTACGACGATGAAGCGCAGGTCATCACCCGCCTCGGTGCGGTGCATGTCGGCGTCGCCACGCAAAGCGATGTTGGCCTGATGGTGCCGGTGGTGCGTCACGCCGAGGCGCGCAGCCTGTGGGACAGCGCCGCCGAGATCTCGCGTCTGGCCAACGCCGCACGCAATGGCAAGGCCAGCCGCGATGAGCTGTCCGGCTCGACCATCACCCTGACCAGCCTCGGTGCACTGGGCGGCATCGTCAGCACGCCAGTGCTGAATCTGCCGGAAGTGGCCATCGTCGGCGTGAACAAAATCGTCGAACGCCCAATGGTCGTCAAAGGCCAGGTCGTGATCCGCAAGATGATGAACCTTTCCAGCTCCTTCGATCACCGCGTGGTCGACGGCATGGACGCGGCACTCTTCATCCAGGCCATTCGCGGCTTGATCGAACAACCTGCCACTTTGTTTGTGGAGTAAGGCGCGCATGCAATCTCTGAACACTACGCTGCTGATCATCGGCGGCGGCCCCGGCGGTTATGTGACGGCGATCCGCGCCGGCCAACTGGGCATCTCGACGATTCTGGTCGAAGGCCAATCGCTGGGCGGCACCTGCCTGAACATCGGCTGCATCCCGTCGAAAGCGCTGATCCATGTGGCCGAGCAGTTTCACCAGACGCAGCATCACAGCCAGCATTCGGCGCTGGGCATCAGCGTTGCCGCGCCGACGCTCGATATCACCAAAAGCGTCGAGTGGAAGGACGGCATCGTTGATCGCCTGACCACCGGCGTTGCCGCATTGCTGAAGAAGAACAAGGTTCAGGTCATCAACGGCTGGGCCAAAGTCATCGACGGTAAAACTGTTGACGTCGGCGACACGCGCATCCAGTGCGAGCACTTGGTGCTGGCCACCGGTTCGACCAGCGTCAATCTACCGATCCTGCCGATTGGCGGGCCGATCATCTCTTCCACCGAAGCGCTGGCACCGACATCCGTGCCGAAACGTCTGGTGGTGGTTGGCGGTGGTTACATCGGTCTGGAACTGGGCATTGCTTATCGCAAGCTTGGCGCCGACGTCAGCGTGGTCGAGGCGCAGGATCGCATCCTGCCGGCCTACGACGCGGAACTGACGCAACCGGTACATGACGCACTGAAGCAACTGGGCGTGAAGCTGTACCTCAAGCACAGCGTGCTGGGTTTCGATGGCACCTTGCAGGTGCGCGATCCGGAAGGCGAAACCCTGAATCTGGAAACCGATCAGGTGCTGGTCGCCGTCGGTCGCAAACCGAATACCCAGGGCTGGAACCTTGAAGCGCTGAATCTGGATATGAACGGCTCGGCGATCAAGATCGACAGCCGCTGCCAGACCAGCATGCGCAATGTCTACGCGATTGGCGATTTGAGCGGCGAGCCGATGCTGGCCCACCGCGCCATGGCTCAAGGCGAAATGGTTGCCGAGTTGATCAGCGGCAAAACCCGCGAATTCAACGCGACCGCCATTGCTGCCGTGTGCTTTACCGACCCGGAACTGGTGGTGGTCGGCAAGACTCCGGACGAAGCCAAGGCTGCGGGGCTGGACTGCATTGTTTCCAGTTTCCCGTTCGCCGCCAATGGCCGGGCGATGACGCTGGAATCGAAAAGCGGCTTCGTGCGCGTGGTCGCTCGTCGGGATAACCATGTGATTGTTGGCTGGCAAGCGGTGGGCGTCGGGGTTTCCGAGTTGTCGACGGCGTTTGCGCAAAGCCTGGAAATGGGCGCGCGGCTGGAAGACATCGGAGGCACCATTCATGCGCATCCGACACTGGGTGAAGCGGTGCAGGAAGCGGCGCTGCGTGCCCTCGGGCATGCGTTGCACCTGTAGCTGCGTTGATCGTTCCCACGCTCTGCGTGGGAATGCAGCCGGGGACGCTCTGCGTCCCAAAAGCCGAACGCGGAGCGTCCGATGAGGCATTCCCACGCAGAGCGTAGGAACGATCAAGCGTGGGAACGATCAGTGGAGCGAATTCCGGCTGCGAAACCGCTCAAGAATGAAGTATTGTTGTGCCCATCCAAAAAACGTCAGAAGCCTTGAACCGTTTCGGCGGTTGTTCAGTGATAGAGGGTGTCATGGGTAACGAAAGCATCAATTGGGACAAGCTGGGTTTTGACTACATCAAGACCGACAAGCGCTATCTGTCGTACTTTCGCGATGGCGAGTGGGACAAAGGCACCCTGACCGAAGATAACGTGCTGCACATCAGCGAAGGCTCGACTGCCCTTCACTATGGCCAGCAGTGCTTCGAAGGCATGAAGGCCTATCGTTGCAAGGACGGCTCGATCAACCTGTTCCGCCCGGACCAGAATGCCCTGCGTATGCAACGCAGCTGCGCGCGTCTGCTGATGCCGACGGTCGACACCGAGCAGTTCATCGAAGCGTGCAAAGCCGTGGTTCGCGCCAACGAGCGCTTCATACCGCCATACGGCACCGGCGGAGCGCTGTACCTGCGTCCGTTCGTGATCGGCGTGGGTGACAACATCGGCGTGCGCACGGCACCCGAGTTCATCTTCTCGATCTTCTGCATCCCGGTCGGCGCCTACTTTAAGGGCGGCCTGACCCCGCACAACTTCCAGATCTCCAGCTACGACCGCGCTGCCCCACAAGGCACCGGCGCAGCCAAGGTCGGTGGCAACTACGCGGCCAGCCTGATGCCGGGCTCGAAAGCGAAGAAAGCCAACTTCGCCGACGCGATCTACCTGGACCCGATGACCCACACCAAAATCGAAGAAGTCGGTTCGGCCAACTTCTTCGGGATCACCCACGACAACAAGTTCATCACCCCGAACTCGCCGTCCGTGCTGCCAGGCATCACCCGCCTGTCGCTGATCGAACTGGCGAAATCGCGTCTGGGCCTGGAAGTGGTTGAAGGCGACGTGCTGATCGACAAACTGTCGGACTTCAAGGAAGCCGGTGCTTGCGGTACGGCTGCGGTGATCACCCCGATCGGCGGTATCAGCTACAACGATCATCTGCATGTGTTCCACAGCGAGACCGAAGTGGGTCCTGTGACCCAGAAGCTCTACAAAGAGCTGACTGGCGTGCAGACCGGCGACATCGAAGCGCCAGCGGGCTGGATCGTCAAGGTTTGATCTGACGGCTGCTTATGTAGAAAAGCCCTCCACCGAGTGATTGGTGGGGGGCTTTTTTATGGCGCTTGGCGCAGTATTTGTGGCGTGCTTGAGATTCTTTCCCCCTCACCCCAGCCCTCTCCCCCAGGGGGGCGAGGGGGAAAGGGAGCCGATTTTTGTGCTTTTCAAAACCTGAGTTCGACTTGATCGTTCAGGTCGATGTAGTACGCGAGAACACCTCGGTCGGCCCCCTCTCCCTACGGGCGGTCCGACGTTTCGGGAGGGCTGGGGTGAGGGTAAGCTCTTAGCTCTTCAAGGCAATCCGTTTACCTGCGCGACTGGCAATCCCGCTCGCCTGCCCATTCTGCTGCTTACCCATCCGCGCCTGCGTAATCAACCCGGGAATCAACTCCCCTTCCGGCAGATTCTTCCAGAACCGCGCCGGCAAATGCCCCTGCATGACCTTCTCGTTCAACCGCGCTGGATTAAAGATGTGGCTGTAATAAGTCAGCCACAGATCCCCATGAGGATCGTCGACATTCTGCGCCAACTCCTGCCATTCCACCGGGCATTGCCGTTGATGGATCAGTTGCTCGCCATCGTAATAAACCCCGTCGCGCGGCGTGGCGATCAACCAGCGATGACGGCCCATTCGCCCGATGAAATGCTCACTGGCGCTGTGCAAAATGTCATGGGCCGGTTCATGCCAAGCCACATATTGCGGACCCGCGCTGGATGAAGGGCGTTCGATGAAGCGCACAAACGCATGCAGATGATGGGCTTCGCGATTGACTTGTTTGATCCGTCGCTGCAGTTCACTGCCGAGTTTGTCCCCGGCCATCATCGCCGTGCGATCGCCATGGCTAACGCGCCACAACACTTCATACAACAGGCTCCAGCGTTGATCGCCGCGATAGCGCGAGGCTTGCTCAAGTGTGTCGAGCAACGCTCGCGGAATGCGCGCCTGAAACGGCCCCTGCCCCTCAGGTACCGGCTCATCATTGGCAAACAGATCACCGACACCCTCCGAGGCCCAGCTCACCAGACTCGGGTCGACTTCATGGCTCAGCAACCAGCGCGCCTGCTGGCGCCAAGTATCGAACAGATCATCGCAATCGAGATTGATCATCCCCACAGCCCCATCTGCTGCGGCATTGGCCGGTCGCGCAGTTGCTGATAGAGCAAGTGGCTGGTGACCTCGGCCTGCTGCGGATGGTAGTCGCTGGTGATGATGAACGGCTTAGCCTTGGCCAGCACACAGCGCATACGCGCGACGTCTTCGTAGCGGATTCGCCGCTGTCGGCGCAGCTCGACCAGACGTTCGGTGGTGCGCAGGCCGATACCGGGAATACGCGCGATCAGAGACGCTTCGGCACGGTTCAGATCCAGCGGGAACACTTCACGATTCTGCAACGCCCAAGCCAGTTTCGGGTCGATGTCCAACGCCAGATTGCCCGGCCCCTTGAGCAACTCATCGGCGCTGTAGCCATAACTGCGCAAGAGAAAATCGGCCTGATACAAACGGTGCTCACGCATCAGCGGCGGCGCAGCGAGAGGCACGCTTTTCGGGCTGTCGGGGATCGGGCTGAAGGCCGAATAGTAGACCCGGCGCAGACGGAAGTTGCCGTACAAGGCCTGGGCGCTGTGGAGGATGGTGCTGTCATCGGTGTCGTCGGCGCCGACAATCAACTGCGTGCTCTGCCCGGCCGGGGCGAACTTCGCCGAGCGCGGTTCGTTCAAAACCGTCTGCACGCCGGTGTAGATGGTGTTCATCGCCTGTTTGATCGAGGTGATGTCCTTTTCCGGCGCCAGCACTTGCAGGCTGGCATCGGTCGGCAATTCGATGTTGACGCTCAGGCGATCCGCATAACGCCCCGCCTCTTCGATCAATGCCGGATCGGCTTCGGGAATGGTCTTGAGATGGATGTACCCGCGAAACTCATGCTCTTCGCGCAGCAGCTTCGCCACCCGCACCAGTTGCTCCATGGTGTAGTCCGCCGAACGAATGATCCCCGAACTGAGGAACAATCCGCTGACGCAGTTACGCCGGTAGAAATCCATGGTCAGCGCCACGACTTCTTCGGGAGTGAAACGGGCACGCGGGACATCACTGGAGCGGCGGTTGACGCAGTATTGGCAATCGTAAAGGCAGAAATTGGTCAGCAGAATCTTCAACAACGACACGCAGCGCCCGTCCGGCGTGTAGCTGTGGCAGATGCCCATGCCATCGGTCGAACCCAGCCCGCTCTTGCCCTCGGAGCTGCGCTTGGGCGCACCGCTGCTCGCGCAGGAGGCGTCGTACTTGGCGGCGTCGGCGAGGATGCTCAGCTTGTCGATGATTTGCATGGCGCGGGCCCTATACTGTTTGCATATACAGTATAGAGTCGACTGCGGTGACACAAGGAGGCAAATGCGCCCCTCGTCGGTCAGAAGCTGAAAATCAAAAGATCGCAGCCTTCGGCAGCTCCTACAGGAGTCGCGTACACCCAATAAATCTCAGCCCTACCCAATCCATGTAGGAGCTGCCGAAGGCTGCGATCCTTTGATCTTGTGGTTTTCAATCGGCAACTCAACACCAAACCGCGCACCGATCTCCTTGCGCCCCACCGCCGTCAACGCCAACGCCCGACTGTCCAGATCCTGGGTCACCCACTTGCGCTTCAACGCGGTCTGCAACAGCGCCGCCCCCAGCGACCCCCCGAGATGCGGCCGGCGCATGCTCCAGTCCAGGCACGGGCAGGCAAATTTGCGGCGCAGGGTCGTCAAATCCTCCACTTCGATGCCCAGACCGAGAAACAACGCCTCGCCCGTCTCACTCAAGCGATATGCCTGCTCGTCGGTTGCCACCAGCCAACCACCTGCGATCAAACGGTCATGCAGCAACACCGCCAGCGTCCCGGCCATGTGGTCGTAGCAGGTGCGGGCGAATTGCAGGCGATCCGGGGTGTGCGCCTTGAACGTCGGGGCGGCGTTCTGGCCAATCACCATCAGCGCTTCCAGCGCCTGCGCCACCCGCTGATCGGCGAGGCTGTAATAGCGATGGCGGCCCTGCACGTGCAGGCGCACCAGGGCCAGATCCTTGAGTTTCGCCAGGTGTGCACTGGCGGTCGAGGCGCTGACTTCGGCGATCGTCGCCAGCTCCGTGCTGGTGCGGGCGTGGCCGTCCATCAGCGAACAGAGGATTTTTGTCCGCGCCGGCTCAGCGATGGCGGCGGCCACCTGCGATACACCGATGTCTTGATGTTCTGCGTGCATAGTTCGCTCCCGGACGAATCGTCGTCGTTGCGCAGTGGAGATAGTAGCAACACTTTCCCTGCCGACAAGGATGCAAACCATGAACCCGATCAGCGCCACAACGCATGCCGATCCTTATCCCTACTACGCCGAACTGCGCGCAGCAGGTGGACTGACGTTTCATCCGGATCTGAAACTGTGGGTCGCCAGCAGCGCTCGTGCGGTGTGTGCGGTGTTGGCCCACGCTGATTGCCGGGTGCGTCCGGCGCAGGAGCCCGTGCCCAAAGCGATTGCCGGCAGGATGGCCGGCAAAGTCTTTGGCCAGCTGATGCGGATGAATGACGGCGAACGCCAGCGCTGTCCGCGTTCGGCCATCGAGCCTGAGCTGGCAGCGCTGGACCTTGAGACGATCAATGCTTTGGTCGCCGCACGGCTGATCACAGCGGACGCCGACGGTGTGTACAAGGCAATGTTTCGTGGCCCGGTGTGCGTGGTCGCGGCGCTTTTGGGATTCACGCCCGCGCAGGCGCGGGTAGTCAGCAAGCTGACGGCGGACTTCGTCGCTTGCCTGTCACCGTTGAGCGATGACCTGCAATTGGCCGCAGCGGATGCAGCGGCCGAACAACTGCGCGGCTACTTCATCGAATTACTCGCCGAGCCTGCCAGCAATTTGTTGAGAGCCATCCAGCAGCGTTTTGCCGGCGATGGAGAAACCCTGATCGCCAACCTGATCGGCCTCTGTTCGCAGACGTTCGAAGCCTGCGCCGGGCTGATCGGCAACACGCTGTTGGCGTTACGTCGTCAGCCAGCGTTGCGCGGCGAATCCATCGAAGCAATGCTTGGCGAAGTCCAGCGCTTCGACCCGCCTGTGCAGAACACCCGGCGCTTTGTCGCCGCGCCCTGCGAGATTGCTGGTGTGCGGGTCGAAGCAGGTGATGTGATTCTGGTTTTACTGGCCTCCGCCAATCGTGATCCGGCGCTTAACGCACAGCCTGAGCAGTTTCTGGTGCAGCGCGAGAACCGCCGCAGTTTCAGTTTCGGCAGTGGTCGGCACGAGTGTCCGGGGCAAGCGTTGGCGATGAGTATTGCCGGGGCGACGGTGCGGGAAGTACTCAAAAACGGCACCGATCTGAATCGCCTGAACTGGCACTACAGGCCTTCGCTCAATGGGCGCATTCCTGTGTTCAGCGACTCGGGCGCCTGACAGTCCGTCTTCGCGAGTAAGCTCGCTCCCACAGGGTTTTGGGGTGTACACACTGTTGTGATCACCTCGAACATTGTGGGAGCGAGCTCGCTCGCGAAGGGGCCCAACCAGTCACTGCAAAATATGGCTCAAGCCGCCCACTGCAAAATCAACCAGCTGTTAGCGCCACTGATCACCACAAACAACCCCCACGCCAATACCCGGGTTGGCCAGCGATTCACAAACGGCCCCATCAGCTGTTTGTCGTTGGTCATGCGAATCAATGGATACAGGGCAAACGGCAGTTGCAGACTGAGCACCACCTGACTCAGCACCAGCAACTTGCCAATCGCGTTATCGCCCATCAGCCACACGCCGATAAACGCCGGAATCAACGCCAGTCCGCGAGTAATCAAGCGTCGCTGCCAGCACGGAATCCGCAGGTTCAGGTAACCCTCCATGATCACCTGGCCGGCGATGGTGCCAGTGAAGGTCGAACTCTGCCCCGACGCGAGCAACGCGACGCCGAACAACACGCTGGCCAGCGCACCGCCGACCAGCGGATCGAGCAGGTGGTAGGCGTCCTGAATGTCCACCACCTCGGTGTGCCCGGACTGGTGAAACGCCGCTGCCGCAAGAATCAGGATCGCCGCGTTGACCAGCAACGCCAGCGCCAGCGAACCGATGGTGTCGATACGCGCCAGTTTCACCGCGTCCTGCTTGCTCGCCAGGTCCTTGCCGATCATCCGCGTCTGCACGATCGAGGTGTGCAGATAGAGGTTATGCGGCATCACCGTCGCACCGAGAATACCGATGGCCAGGTACAACGGCGCCGCCTCGCTGATCGCCGCCAGCGACGGTTTGAAGCCTTGGGCGACATCCGGCCAGTACGGTTTGATCAGCAACAGTTCAACGAAAAAACACACGCCAATGGTCGCGACCAATACCAGCATGATTGCTTCCAGCCTGCGGAAACCGCGATTTTGCAAGGCCAGCACCAGCAAGGTGTCGAACGCCGTCAGGGCAATGCCGAAGGTCAGCGAACAACCGAGCAGCAAGTGAAAGGCCAGCGCACACCCAAGCACTTCGGCCAGATCGGTGGCGATGATCGAGATTTCCGCCAACACCCACTGCAGGCGCGCGGTCGGTGTGCTGTAGCGCTCACGGGACAGCTGCGCCAGATCGCGCCCGGTGGCAATGCCCAACCGCGAACACAGGCATTGCACGACCATGCCCGCCAGACTCGCCAGCAACACCACAAACAACAGGCTGTAACCAAAGCGTGAACCGGCCTCGATGGCGGTGGCCCAGTTGCCCGGATCCATGTAACCGATCGACACCAGCAACCCGGGACCGGCAAAACGCAGCACGCGTTTGAAGAACGACGCATTGGGATCAACCGCAACACTGCCAGCCACTTCCGGCGGACAAAACGGCGCGGTGGCGATTTTGGGCAAACTGAATTTCACGCACACATCCAGAAACAAGTCGGAAAGACGCAGCTTAGAGGTTTCCGCCACAGCCTTGAAGCGCAAAAGATCGCAGCCTTCGGCAGCTCCTACATTGGAATGCACTCTCCTGTAGGAGCTGCCGAAGGCTGCGATCTTTGCTCTTATCGACTCACCCCCAACAACTGTTCGCGCAACTCCGGACTGCGCGTACGCGGATCAAGCCAGATATCGAAAAACGCGCGGGCAAACAGCGGGTCATCGATCTCATGCTGCAACTGCTGACCGACAAAAAACCGCGCGCCCTGCCCCGGCAGATACACGCCGGTAATCCGCGTGCCGGCCTGTACATCGACGAACGATTGCTGCATCTGTACCTGCCAACTGGCCAATTGCGCCGGGCTGACGCGGGGGCCGGCCAGGCGTTTGATTTCGTCAACGCTGGCCTTGACCAGGTCGTCGCGGGAAATGCTGCGGCGGTAGATCAGCTCCAGCGCAAACGGCTGGCCCTCGGCCAAGGGCCGCGCGGCGCTCCACAGGCGCGCGTTGTAGACATCGAAACCGAACACGCTGTAATCGCCGGTACCGATGATCTGCGCGCCGGGCACCGCGTCCTGCCAATTGGCCCAGGTTGGTGTCAGCAATAGCGCCCACAAGCCGATGCCGCAACATCCCCGTAACACCTTGGGTGTTCTGTTCATCGCGGTATCGACTCCGGCAAGCCCTGATAGTCAAAGCATAGCCGGGTATCGTCGCCAGCACTTTGTATACAAAATCTGCGCACATAGGCAGCAATCGCCGATCGACAATGCTAACGTGGCGAACCTTCAACGGATGGAGACTCCTGCGTGCTGATCCTCAAACTGCTGCTGATTCCCGGATTTCTGCTGCTGATTTCCCTGGCGGGCAAACGCTGGGGGCCAAGCGTGGCCGGGTGGTTGTCGGGGTTGCCGGTGGTGGTCGGGCCGATTCTGTTTTTCCTCGCCATCGAGCAGGGTCCGGCGTTTGCCGCGCAGTCGGCGGTGGCGGCGTTATCGGCGATGTTCGCGATGATTGCGTTCTGCATCACCTACGCGCAGGTCGCGCAACGAGCGAACTGGCCGTTGGCGTTGGCCGCGTCGTTGTCGGTGTGGGCCGTCATCGCTGGGGTGTTGTCGCTGATCCCGGCGTCGCTGCCGTTTTCCGTCGCGGCGGCGGCGATTGCGTTGCTGGCATCGCCGTACCTGTTTCCCACGGTGCAACCGGTGCTCAGCGGCACGGCGCCGAAGTCGGACAGACTGATCTGGCGGATGATCGCCGGCGCCGCGTTGACCCTGGTGGTGACGATGCTCGCCAGCACCGTCGGCGAGCGCTGGAGCGGTTTGCTCGCGGTGTTCCCGGTGCTCGGCAGCGTGATGGCGGTGTTCTCGCAACAGACGCGCGGCCCGGCATTTACCGCCGCATTGTTACGGGCGACGGCGACCGGCATGTATTCGTTTTCGGCGTTTTGTCTGATCTCGGCATTGACCTTGCCAACCATGGGCCTGAGCGGATTTGCCGTCGGCGTCGCGGTGTCGGTGGCCATGCTCGGCGTGACCAAACGCCTGTTGGCCCGTCCGTTGGCGAAAGCGCAGGCGCAGTAACCGCTCGGATGATTCGCGCTGGAACGCCCGCCCCCCTCCGTGGGATGATCGCCCGCCTCGCGCGACCATCCACCGGAGATTCACATGTCATTGTTGAGCAAAAAAGCCGTTGTCCTGCTGGTGGCGGCCCTCGCCGGTTTCGGCGCCCTCCACGCGCAAGCGGCCAAGAAAAATGCCGGCACCGAGAAAGTCTCGATGCTCGATGGCAAGTTCACGTTTGTGCTGCCAAAAGGTTTCGTCGCCGACCCGCTGCCGACCAGCCCGAGCGGGACCACGGGCACGATGTACACCAACGAGGCCACAAAAACCGTGGTCATTACCGCTGAAAACAAGATTCCCGAAGGCCAGCACGTCAAGGACAACGACGGGCAGTTCCTCGATGGCAGCGTGTCGAGTTTCATCGAAGATCAGCGCAAGGCCCTGCCTGACTTCAACAAACTCAGCGAAAAAAGCCTGACCCAAAAAGGCACCGGCCTGGGCCTGCGTCAGGTCGACAGCACCGCGACCCAGGGCGGTGGCCAGACCCTCAACACCACGCTGATGGCCGGCTCCGGCACGAAGATGGCGCTGGTGCAGGTGATCTCCCGCGCCAGCGACAAGAAAGGTCACGATGCGCTGGTGAAAACCATCCTCAAGGATTGAGCTGCTGCAACCAGCCATTCAAATCGCGCAACTCGGCCGCACTGATACTGTGGCCGACGCCGGGATAGGCATGGAACTGCGGTTTGTAACCGAGTTTCTGTAGTTGCGTGTTGGCCTCGGTGCCGTTTTTATACGGCACGGGATCATCGGCCGTACCGTGGCCGATAAAGATGCTCAGCGGCAACGGCTGCTGCTCGACCTTGAGTTCACTCTTCAACACCGGCAACAAACGCCCGCTCAACGCCGCGATCCCGCCGACAGCCACTGGCGGCCGCAGCCCGACCTCATAGGTCATCATCGCGCCCTGGCTGAAGCCGATCAGGTACACCTTGTCCGGGGTGGTGTGATATTTCTGCGCCGCTTGCGCGATAAAGTCGCGCAGCTTCTGGCCACTGACCTTCAGATCATCGGTCTCGCCGTTGTAGGCGCCTTCACCCTTCTTGCGAAACCACTGGAAACGTCCTTCACCCAATGACAGCGGCGCCTGCACCGACAGGTAGTTGTATTGCGCCGGCAGTTGGAATTTCATGCCGATCAGGTCGGCTTCGTTACTGCCGTAACCGTGCAGGAAAATAACCAGCGGCCGCGCCTCGGCGTCGGCGTGCACCTGTTCAATGTACTTGAGCGGCAGATCGGATTGCAGAGTGGTTTGCGCCTGCACAGCGCTGGACGCCAGCAGGGTCAACAGAGCAAAGACCTTCAACATAGAGCCTTCCTTCACGGAGTGTCGGGTTCGGGGGGAGCCTAACATCCTGCGGCGTGGATCAACATGTTGGGTGCTGCTGATGGCCCCTTCGCGAGCAGGCTCGCTCCCACAGGGGAACGCATTTCAAAGGTGGGAGCGAGCCTGCTCGCGAAAGGGCCGGTGAATCCAGTGAAGATCTATTAATCGTTAGTCAATTTGCCCGTCCGAAACGCCACCCGCCCCGCCACTTTCGCCTGCCAGATCCCCGGCTCGGTATAACGCCCACGATCCAGCGCAAACAACACGCCACTAGTACCGGAGCGCACGGTGGTCACACGATCCTGCAACGGATCCACCACCTCAAACAACGCATCACCCTTCTCCACCCACTCGCCGGCATTGCGCAAGAAACTCACCACACCATGGTGCGGCGCGAACAGATATTCGGTGCCCTCGAACGGCAGACCTTCGCAGCACTCGCCCGGCGCCGCCGGCCATTCGCCGCTGATAAAACCCTGCTCGGCGAGGAAGCCCAGAATCGCCTCACAATTGGCCTGCGCCTGATCGACCCGGGTGTCGCCCATACTGCCCAGCTCCAGCGTGGTCGCCAGATTCGCCGCAGGAATCGCAGCGTTAGGAAATGCCCGCGCCAGCCGCAACCACGGCGTCGAGCAGGATTCATCGAACGAACTGCCGCCGGAATCTTCACACAGCAGCGCCACGCCGGCCTTCAGACGCGCCGCCAATGATTGCCACTGTGGCCAGTGCTGCGGCAGCGCGTACAAGTGAATCGCTGCGTCGAAATCACAATGCAGATCGAGGGTGATGTCGGCATCGCAGGCATGGCGCAGCAACAAACGATGCAAGGCTTGCAGTTGCGAGACCGGTGCCGGCAATTCATCGAACACCTGGCCCATCGCTTGGCGGATCAGCGCGACGTTGGCTTCGGCATCCGCGCCCAGACGCTCACCGATCAACGCCGCGACCGGTGCGCTAAGTTCCACGAAGGCGCGGTTGAAGTTCTTGCCGCTACCCAGTTCGAAGCGGCCCATGTGCGCGCCTTGCACGTGTTGATCAAGGCCGATCGGGTTGGCCACCGGCACCAGCTCGATCACGCCCTGCAAACGGCCTTGCTGTTCCAGCGCATTGAGGCGCTGCTTGAGTTCCCACGCAGTGCGCATGCCCGGCAGTTCATCGGCGTGCAGGCTGGCCTGGATGTACACCTTGCGGGTGCCCGCGCCATAGCGAAACACGCTGAGCGAGCGCTCGCTGCCCAAGTGGCTCCAGGGCAGAACATGGTCGATGCGTTGCATGGGAAAATCTCCTCAATTTCCGGATCACACTGATCCCCTGTGGGAGCGAGCCTGCTCGCGAAGGCGGTGTGCCAGACAACAAAGATGTTGAATGTTAAACCGCTTTCGCGAGCAGGCTCGCTCCCACAAGGTTCTGTGGTTTTATTAGAGCGCAAAAAAAGTGGCCACCGCGCAAACGGGGCCACTTTTTTCTACGGCGTATTAATGGCCGTACACGTCAAAGTCGAAGTACTTGTCCTGGACTTTCTTGTACTCGCCATTGGCGCGGATTTCGGTGATGGCTTTGTTGAATTGCTCGGCCAGCGCGGTATCGCCCTTGCGCACCGCAATGCCAGCGCCGCCGCCGAAGTACTTGGCGTCTTCGTAGGTCGGGCCAACGAATTCAAAACCTTTGCCGGCGTCGGTTTTCAGGAAACCGTCACTCAGGTTGACCGAGTCAGCCAGCATCGCGTCGATACGCCCGGAAACCATGTCGAGGTTGGCTTCCTGTTGCGAGCCGTAACGCACCAGGTCGATCCCGGCCGGAACCAGCACTTCGGTGGCGTAACGGTCGTGGGTACTGGCACGCAGCACGCCGACTTTCTTGCCCTTGAGCTCGGTCAACGGGTCTTTGACACCGGAGCCTTCCTTCATCACGAAGCGCGCCGGGGTGTGGTAGTACTTGATGGTGAAATCGACGTTCTTCTTGCGATCATCGGTGATGGTCATCGACGACAGGATCGCGTCGATCTTCTTCACTTTCAGCGCCGGGATCAGGCCGTCGAATTCCTGCTCGACCCAGGTGCATTTGACTTTCATCTGCGCGCACAGCGCATCGCCGATGTCGACGTCGAAACCGGTGAGTTTGCCGTCAGGGGTTTTCATCGAGAATGGCGGGTAACCGGCTTCGATACCGATGCGGATCGGCTTGGCGTCTTCGGCCACAGCGGTCAGGGACAACATCGACAGTGCCAGAGCACCGAACATCACTAGCTTCTTCATTTATAACTCCTGTGGGCGGAGGCTTTTATTGGCAGCTTTCGATTCAGCGTTCGGTCATGGCCAATTGGCCACAAACACCGAAGTGGCCGGCAGTCTATGGCGGCGCGCACAGGGTAAATTGTGTTTAAGCGACAAATACTTATGAAAGATCGGCGCACCGATTGACCGGGGTCAACGGGTGCGCCGTCGTGGTGCAAAGGCTGTAGGACAAGCGCTTTTCCAGCGCAGAAAATCGCTGATTTCCCTGTAGGAGCTGCCGCAGGCTCGGGCCGCGTTCGGACGATCTTTTGATCTGTTTTTTTAACCATCAAGATCAAGAGATCGCAGCCTTCGGCAGCTCCTACAAGGGGATCAGCATTCGCAGCCGATGGCGGTTTTGGCGGCTTGCTCAACGCTCAGTTGAAAACCTTCATCCAGCCATCCGGTAACGCCGCCGATCATCTCCTTGACTGGATAACCCAGCGCCGCCAGTTTCACCGCCGCCTTGTTCGCGCCGTTGCAGTGCGGGCCGGCGCAATAGACCACGAACAGCGTGCTTTTCGGGTAGCTGGCCAGTTCAACCGCCGTCAGCAACCGGTTCGGGATATTGACCGCGCCCGGCACATGCCCGCGCTCAAAGGCCAGCGGGCCGCGAACGTCGACCAGGACGAAATCAATCTCGCCAGCCTCTTGGCTACTGAAGACGTCGGAACAATCGGTTTCGAAAGTCAGACGATTGCTGAAGTGCATCAGGGCGATTGCCGACGGTGCGGCAGGAATGTCGCGAACCAGACTGACCATGGGTGTTGCTCCTTTATCTGAACGGGTGTGAACAGACTTTATCGAGCGGCCGCTTGCGGCTACAGTGGCGCACAAGACACTCACCGGGAATTTTCCGCCAAATGCCGACATCACCAGGTCTGGTCGCGATTCTGGCCTACGACGGCCTCTGCACATTCGAGTTCGGCATCGCCGTGGAGGTCTTTGGCCTGACCCGGCCGGAGTTCGATTTCCCGTGGTACACCCACGCCATCGCGGCAGTCGATCAAGGCCCGATGCGCGCCTTGGGCGGGATTCAGGTATTGGCCGATGGCGGCCTGGAATTGTTGGCCGAGGCGCGCACCATCATCATTCCCGGCTGGCGCGATCGCAACGCGGCGGTGCCGAATGAACTGCTCGATGCATTGCGTCAGGCCCATGCCCGGGGTGCGCGGTTGCTGTCGATTTGCTCCGGTGTATTTGTGCTGGCGGCCACCGGCCTGCTCGACGGCCACGGCGCCACCACTCACTGGCGTTACACGGCGGAACTGGCGCAGCGCTTCCCGGCGATTGCCGTCGATCCGGATGTGCTTTATGTCGATTCCGGTCAGTTGATCACCTCGGCCGGCAGCGCTGCCGGGATCGATGCCTGCCTGCATCTGGTGGCGCGGGACTTCGGCACGCAGGTCGCCAACTCGGTGGCGCGGCGTCTGGTGATGTCGCCGCAACGCACCGGCGGTCAGGCGCAGTTCATTCCGACCCCGGTCAGCCCGACGCCGCGCAACGATCTGTCGCGGGTGATGCAATGGGCGCGCGAGCGTTTGCATGAACCGCTGGAAGTGCGTGATCTGGCCAGTGAAGCAGCGATGAGTGAGCGTACGTTTCTGCGGCGGTTTACCGAGGCCAGTGGGCAGTCGCCGAAGGCGTGGTTGCAGCATGAACGGTTGGCGCGGGCGCGGGAGTTACTTGAGAGTACGCCGCATAACACCGAGCAGATTGCCGAGCGTTGCGGTTATCGGTCGGTGGAGAGTTTTCGTGTGGCGTTTCGTGGTGTGGTGGGGGTGCCGCCGTCGGTGTATCGGGAGCGGTTTGGGCGTGGGGTGAAGGCCGTCGGTTCCTGAGGGAATCTTGAAGGCCCTTTAACGAGCAAGGGTAATGCATTCCGCGTCAGGCTTTTTGAGATTAAGGCCCGTTGCAATCTTTAGTTTGCTACGGGCCAAACCAAATTGATCATTCCGAACTCTGCTCGAAATGATCAATGAATGCGATTCCTATGCTAAAGCTTCGCTTTCCATTTTAAGCGAATATCATCAATTTTTGACGGTCCATAGTTGTAATAATGAGCGCCAAAATAAATTGTCAATACTCTCGGAGATGCAGGAGATATGTTATTCGGCGTGAAAGTTGTCAAAATTTTCTCCCAAGCATACGCACGAGGAATCTTTGCATGATAGTATGTGGTGCTGTCGATTATTATGACGAGTGTTGAAACATCTGGACACTGATAGATGAAGCTTAATTCGTACTCTTGATTATTCTCGATATCACTGAAAGACTTCATCATGCAAGTGTGATTATCTTTATTATTGGATTGAACAAAATATTCCTCTCCTGAACGAATAATAGACGACGGATATTGTGGGTAATGTTTCCAGCCATCCCAATTGAACAAGTCAAAAGTCGTAAGATAATCAAACCCGACTCTCACCGAATAAACCCTTCGCTGACAATCCACCGCATCAACCAAATCCCCCCCTTCAAACAACCCCACCTTCAACACAATCGTCACTGTCGAATCCGCCTTGCACTCCCGCAACCACTGCACTTCAGTCGTGTAAGTCAATCCACTGCCCTGATCATGTGTCACCCCCACCAATTGCTCTTTGGTGCGTGAACTGTCGTCCGTTCTGGTTTCCACATAACTCAACCACACAGGCAGGCCCGAACGCTGAAAAGGCCATTTGTCGCACAGCACTTTGGTGTCGTCCTCGATCAACCCAATATCCAAAACCTCCCCCGTCGCCCCTTCGATCAAAGGCTGCGGCATGTTTTTCTGCAGCAAAACACCAATGGTCAGCGGCCGTGTTTCTCCAGGAGCAGGTTGCCCGGCCCGAAACGTCCTGTAGCTCAACGCCACATCGCGTCCCAGATTGGCGCCGGTGATGGCCGCCGCGATATTGAAATCCAGATAAGGCTGGCCGCTCGCACCCTTGCGCACTGGCGCCGTCGAACCATCGCCGGGACGGCCGATGACCGTCAGTTCGATTTCGTCCTCAGGCTTCAATATCGAAGTGTCGAAGCGCACGGTGAAACCCTGTTGATACTGGTTGGGATCGAGGACGTAAACCGGAGCTTCGATGACAGTGGGCGGTGGCACTTCGGCCTGCGCCTCGCCGACGCTCAGCGTCAGTTCACCGGATGTACCGAGCAGTTCGCCGTTACGCACGATGGTGTAAGTCGCTGCAACTTTTCCGTTGAGATTGGCCGTCACATAGGGTTTAGCCACAGTAAACTTCACCGGACTGCCCGCCGAATGCGAGGTCAGGTCGGCGAAATCACTTGTGCTGCCGTTACTGCCTGAGCCGCGCCAGACATACGTCACGCGATCTTGCGCCAATGTGCCCAGATGCGGACAAGTCAACGTGACACCTGCGGGCGGCACCTGCTCAGGATCGAGCGTGCCGTCCTGGGCTTCCTCCACCTCTGGCGGGGCGAACGTCGGCAACGCCACACCTACCTGCAGCAACAACGGCAACGAATCGCGCACGTTCTGCAGCAGCAGATCGTCGTTGGCCACCGTGTAATGCACCCTCACCCGCAACCCGTTGAACCTGCGGATGACTGCATGACTGACAGTACGCAGGATCGGCGTATTTTCCGGCACATTGCCGACCGGACGCGGATCCGAGTAATACTCCACACCGCCGCCAGGCAGCGCGGCTTCCCAGATCAGGTCGATCTGATCGCCGCTTTTACGTCCCGCATACCAAGGGATTTCGTTGGTTGCCCATGGCGCCTCAGGGTCCAGAAAACCGCCAGGCGCCTCGATCACAGTGGGTGCCGCCAGTTGACTGATTTCCCCTTGCACATTGACGCTGGCGACCATCGAAGAGGCCTCGTCCTCGCCTGTTCTCGTGCGTACATACCGGACCGAGGCCGAACCCTTGGCAAGGGCTCGGACCGAGGCATTGGGAATCACGAACTCATAGGCAAACTCGGTAAAATCGACGAATTGCTCCGCGGGGATAACGATGATCGGTTTACCCTGCGCCGGCATACCGGTCCAGGTCACTTTGATCCGGTCGTCCACGTCGAAGTGTTCTTCACGTGCATAAACACTGACGATGACGTCCTTGTCACCCAACTGCTCGAGATCAATGACGGTTGTGACGGGTCTGTTGTTGACCAGAATTCTCGGTTGGGGAAGCCGCGTTCCCTTCGCATCCACCAGGACCCGAGTGATTTTCGCCCAAGGCGCGCGCTCATCCGGATAGTTGCCAACGCGGTCGATCACCTGAAAAGTCACCGCTACATCCGGGCCATCGCCAGCGCTCTCGATCACGTCTTTTTTGAAAGTGATGAGAATCGGATGGTTCACGGGGTCGTCGACCTGCTCCTGAGTCACCGGATAATGAAACACCTCCTGACTACCCCAGCGGCACAAGATGTAATCGAAAGCAGCCATGTTTTCGTAGGGGAAAACATGCATCTGAACGCCTTTCTCGGCTATGTCCGGAGTGACCCCGTGCGTCAGGTCCGGTATCAACGTGTACGTGAGACCGGAATGACCTTCTTCGGGATCGTTATCAAAGCCGCCGGGGCGCTGGAATTTGGCCAGCAGAATCAACGTTGGCTCGGAGTCCTGGAACGCCTGTCCAACTCGCTTTACGCGATAAAACGCCTTGACCTCGCCCTCCAGAACAAAACCTTTAGCAATCCTGAACACCAGTCGCTTGTTGAGATCTTCGGCGTCGAGTTCCTTGCTCCACACCGCGACCGTCAAATTGCCCAGATACATTTCGAACTTGTCCCCAATGCTCATCACCAGCCACGGGTCAACGATGACTTGCAAATCCCCCTCGACAGCGCGAATGGGAATACCGCCGTGGTAATGCTCCGGCGTTCGCAACTCGGTTCTGCCGGTGATATGCGGTGGTCTCAAGGCCAATGGCTGGTTTTCAACCAGGGGTGTGTTCATGGTGACGCTCCTTCGTGATGGACGGGCGGCAGTCGGCCGAAACGCTTGAGCTATCAGAAAGGAATTTATCGACGAGGGGTACTGACAGATCTGACAGGTCAGCACGGTTTTCCGACAGATGGTCTGTTTGAATGGACGAGCTGGAGCAGAGAAAAAATGGCGAAGGCCTGATTGGGTTTTCGTCGAGGAAAGGTGATCTCGCAGACACAACGGGCCAAACCAAATTGATCATTCCGAACTCTGCTCGAAATGATCAATGAATGCGATTCCTATGCTAAAGCTTCGCTTTCCATTTTAAGCGAATATCATCAATTTTTGACGGTCCATAGTTGTAATAATGAGCGCCAAAATAAATTGTCAATACTCTCGGAGATGCAGGAGATATGTTATTCGGCGTGAAAGTTGTCAAAATTTTCTCCCAAGCATACGCACGAGGAATCTTTGCATGATAGTATGGGGTGTTGTCGATCATTATGACGAGCGTTGAAGCATCTGGACACTGATAGATGAAGCTTAATTCGTACTCTTGATTATTCTCGATATCACTGAAAGACTTCGTCATGTGAGTGTGATTATCTTTATTATTGGATTGAGCAAAATATTCCTCTCCTGAACGAATAATAGACGACGGATATTGTGGGTGATGTTTCCAGCCATCCCAATTGAACAAGTCAAAAGTCGTAAGATAATCAAACCCGACTCTCACCGAATAAACCCTTCGCTGACAATCCACCGCATCAACCAAATCCCCCCCTTCAAACAACCCCACCTTCAACACAATCGTCACTGTCGAACCCGCCTTGCATTCACGCAACCACTGCACTTCAGTCGTGTAAATCAATCCACTTCCCTGATCATGCGTCACCCCCACCAACTGCTCTTTGGTGCGTGAACTGTCATCCGTTCTGGTTTCCACATAACTCAACCACACAGGCAGGCCCGAACGCTGAAACGGCCATTTGTCGCACAGCACTTTGGTATCGTCCTCGATCAACCCAATATCCAAAACCTCCCCGGTCATCCCTTCGATCAACGGCTGCGGCATGTTTTTCTGCAACAAAACACCAATGGTCAGCGGCCGTGTTTCTCCAGGAGCAGGTTGCCCGGCCTGAAACGTCCTGTAGCTCAACGCCACATCGCGTCCCAGATTGGCGCCGGTGATGGCCGCCGCGATATTGAAATCCAGATAAGGCTGGCCGCTCGCACCCTTGCGCACTGGCGCCGTCGAACCATCGCCGGGACGGCCGATGACCGTCAGTTCGATTTCGTCCTCAGGCTTCAATATCGAAGTGTCGAAGCGCACGGTGAAACCCTGTTGATACTGGTTGGGATCGAGGACGTAAACCGGAGCTTCGATGACAGTGGGCGGTGGCACTTCGGCCTGCGCGTTGCCGACGCTCAGCGTCAGTTCACCGGACGTCCCCAACAACACGCCGCCGTGCACAATCGTGTAAGTCACCACGACTTTGCCGTTGAGGTTGGCAGTGACGAACGCCTTGGCTACCGTGAATTTGACGGGTTTGCCCGCTGTGTGGGTCGTCAGGTCGACGAAGTCACTGGTGCTGCCGCCACTGCCTGATCCGCGCCAGTGATAGGTCACGCGATTGCCGGCAGACGTGCCTTCGTGTGGCGCGATCAACGTTACACCCGCGGGCGGCACGCGTTCGGGGTCGAGCGTACCGCCCTGCGCCTCCTCCACTTGCGGCGCTTCAAATCGCGGTAACGCTTGTCCCACCTGCAGGAACAACGGCAACGAATCACGCACGTTTTGCAGCATCGCGTCGTCGTTGGCCACCGTGTAACTCACCCTCACCCGCAAGCCGTTGAACCGGCGGATATCGACGTTTTTTACGGTGAGCAGAACCGGCGTGTTTTCCGGCTGATTGCCGACCGAACGCGAGTCGGAGTAATACTCGGTACTGCCGTCAGGACGATCGCCCTCCCAGCGCAGAGTCACTTGGTCGCTGTTCTTGCGCCCCGCATACCAAGGAATTTCGTTGGTTGCCCAATCCGCCTCAGGGTCCAGAAAACCGCCAGATGCCTCGATCACGGTGGGCGCCGCCAGTTGACTGATTTCCCCTTGCACATTGACGCTAGCGACCAACGATGGGACCGCCACCTCCCCCTCTCTGATCCGCTCATACCTGACCGAGGCCGAGCCCTTGGCAAGAGCGCGGACCGAGGCATTGGGAATCACGAAGTAATAGGTAAATTCGGTAAATTCGACGCATTGCTCCGCAGGCGTGACGATGATCGGTTTGCCTTGCGCTGGCATACCGCTCCACGTCACCACAATCTTGTCGTTTACTTCGAAGTGGTCTGCCCGCGTGTAAACACTCACGATGACATCGTTGTCGCCCAGTTGCTCGAGATCGACCGTTGTGACGGGCTTATTGTTGACCAGGATTCTCGGTTCCGTGAGCCAGGTGCCCTCCGTTCTCACCAATACCCGAGTGATTTTCGCCCAAGGCGCGCGCTCATCCGGATAGTTGCCAACGCGGTCGATCACCTGAAAAGTCACCGCTACATCCGGGCCATCGCCAGCGCTCTCGATCACGTCTTTTTTGAAAGTGATAAGAATCGGATGGTTCACGGGGTCGTCGACCTGCTCCTGAGTCACCGGATAATGAAACACCTCCTGACTACCCCAGCGGCACAAGATGTAATCGAAAGCAGCCATGTTTTCGTAGGGGAAAACATGCATCTGAACACCGTCTCTGGCTATATCCGGAGTGACCCCGTGCGTCAGGTCCGGTATCAACGTGTACGTGAGACCGGAATGACCTTCTTCGGGGTCGTTATCAAAGCCGCCGGGGCGCTGGAATTTGGCCAGCAGAATCAACGTTGGCTTGGAGTCCTGGAACGCCTGTCCAACTCGCTTTACGCGATAAAACGCCTTGACCTCGCCCTCCAGAACAAAACCTTTAGCAATCCTGAACACCAGTCGCTTGTTGAGATCTTCGGCGTCGAGTTCCTTGCTCCACACCGCGACCGTCAAATTGCCCAGAAACATTTCGAACTTGTCCCCAATGCTCATCACCAGCCACGGGTCAACGATGACTTGCAAATCCCCCTCGACCGCGCGAATGGGAATACCGCCGTGGTAATGCTCCGGCGTTCGCAACTTGGTTCTGCCGGTGATATGCGGTGGGCTCAAGGCCAATGGCTGGTTTTCAGCCAGGGGTGTGTTCATGGTGACGCTCCTTCGTGATGGACGGGCGGCAGTCGGCCGAAACGCTTGAGCTATCAGAAAGGAATTTATCGACGAGGGGTACTGACAGATCTGACAGGTAGGAAAGGTTTTCCGACAGATGGTCGGTCTGGATGGACAATCCACGGGAGCGGAAAAGATGCGAATGTCGGATTGGGCAAACGTTAAAGCACCCGGTAAAACGCAGCATCATTTAGACATCAGCCATGAGGCTACAGCGCCTTGCGCCTTTGCCTACAACTACGCCAGAATCCGCCGGCTTGTGCGGCTTGGGGGCTGCCGGTAACTTGGTTCGCGTCACTGAATGTTCAGTGATCGGGTTTAGTCGCTCGGTAATCTACTTAAACTGTACAACGTTCCAGACAGTAGGTATTTCGATACCTCACTCAATGGTAGCTGTGCGCAGGGCGCCTTCGGGTGCGCCGGTTTTGGTGGAGTTCCCGGTCGACTAACCTGCGTATAGCTGCCACCTTTTCGTTTAGTCGCGAGGTGGTGTCAGCATCACTTTGGAAAACTACACCATGTTCAAAATCACACCAAATCCGCCCGAAACAGACGCAGAAATCGATCCAAATCCAACGTCCCCCTATTCCACACCGGGCTCCAGAAAACTCCACGAAGCCGCCGAACGCGCCCTCGACCACTACCTGAAACCCACGCCCCCAGCGCCTCCACGCAAACCCAGCACCATGTTCCTCGTCGACCCCAACACCGGCGCCGAAGACCTCATGGCCCACGCCTGCGAATCCATGGCTTCGGCCAGCGTCATGCTCAGCGATTTCGCAGCCCTGCTCGACTCGCCCTACCGCAACACCGTGCTCGGCATCCAGCAAGTGGTCATGCTCGGCGAACTCGCGGTCAACCGCGCCCTCGACAAAATCGACCCCGCCCTGAGGCAATAATCATGTCCAATAAAACAGATGCACAGGTCGTCGCGGCACTGGTGGCGATGGGTTTCAACGAACGGGACGGACGCTGGGCACAGAACGCCTGCCTGGTGCTGTTCGAAAGCGAACGAGAATCCATCGTCGCCTCCGCCGTCACCGTCCTTCCCCAACTCGATGAACTGGAAATCGACGCCGTGCTACCCGCACTGCGCCGCGTCACCCGCCGGTTCCCCTCACTGCAAAGAACCGTGGCCGACACACTGGCCGAGATGGCGCACGCAGCCTGATTGACCGCGTGATCGCTCTTCGCGAGCAGGCTCGCTCCCACAGTTGTTCGCGGTTGCTCGCGGTATTTGAGTACACCGCCGTGCCAATGTGGGAGCGAGCCTGCTCGCGAAAGCGTTCTTTCTACATCGGACGCGTGAGTCACGACGCTCGAAAATCCGCGAGGATAAAGGGTGTGTGGTCACGCAAGTAAACGTCGACATCGTCCAGCGAGTGCAACGCTTCACTGGATGACTCCACGCATTCTTCATCGTCATGGCGAATGACCGTGACGAAAAAGGTTTCTGCCTGTCGGACCAACGTCGCAGTGCGTTTGACCGGCCGCCCATCCTCCTGGGCAAAGGACATCGCACGTAACGTTTCATTTTGCAGAGCTTCAGACACGTTTGCTTTGAGAGCCTTGCGTTTGGCGAGCAGTTCTTTCGCGACTACCCAGCTGCCAACTGCAGCGGCAGCGGAAACGAACAACATATAGTTGTAGGTCGATCCCCTGCGAGTCGCATGCCTCTCAACCAGCCAATCGGCAACTTGTGAAACCACCTGCCACACATCCATCGCATTTATTCCCAAGCGTAAAAAAGACCCGGTTTCAATCCTCCCGCGTCAGCACTTCCAACAACTCAATCTCAAACACCAGATTCGAATTCGGCGGGATCTTGCCCATCGTCCGCTCGCCATATCCCAGATGCGCCGGCACCAGCAATTTACGTTTGCCCCCCACCTGCATGCCCATCAAGCCCTGATCCCAACCCTTGATCACCCGCCCGGTGCCAATCACGCACTGAAAAGGTTTGCCACGGCTGTAGGAAGAATCGAACTCGCTGCCGTCTTCCAGCCATCCGGTGTATTGGGTGGTGATCAGTGCGCCTTTGACGGCGGCTTTGCCTTCGCCGACCTGAAGATCGATTACCTGCAGTTCATCTGTCATGTTCGTGGACTCTTTGTGGTTGGCCCGGTCGGGCGCGGTTGGCGTTTTTCGCAGAATCCGTTGCCAATGGCAATCCATGGAACCGAAACTCGCGTCGCTGCTCACATGTTTATCGACATCGCATTAAGCCAGGGAAGCTCTGATGACCGACTCACTACTGCGCAGTTTTATTCCACCCTACATCCTCAACCGCATCATCGCTCACGGTTCAGCGCCGCAACGTACGGCAGCGATGCTCACGCTCAATCATGTACGCAGCCTGTTGCCCAATCCAGGCGCACCCGCACAACCCCCGGCACGGACGATCCTGCCCGAGAAGAGCAAGCCCGGCCTGGCCGAACGCAGCGTGCACGATGCGCAGAACAAAATGCTCTTGCCGGGCCAGCTCGTGCGCCTCGAAGGTCAGCCGCCGAGTGGCGATGCGGCGGTCGACGAGGCTTACGATGCGCTGGGAGCCAGCTATGATTTCTTCTGGAAAGTGTTCGGTCGCGATTCGATCGACAATCAGGGCTTTGCCCTGATCGGCAGCGTGCATTACGGCCAGGGTTACGAAAACGCTTTCTGGAATGGCGCGCAAATGGTGTTTGGCGACGGCGATGGCGAAATCTTCCAGCGCTTCACCCGCTCGCTCGACGTCATCGGCCATGAACTGGCCCACGGCGTTACCGAAAGCGAGGCCGGGCTGATTTATGCCAACCAGTCCGGCGCGTTGAACGAGTCGCTCTCGGATGTGTTCGGCGTCTTGACCAAGCAATACTCTCTCGGCCAGACAGCCGAACAGGCAGACTGGTTGATCGGCGCCGACCTGCTAATGCCGAAGATCCAGGGCAAGGGTCTGCGCTCGATGTCGCACCCCGGTACGGCCTATGACGACCCGTTGCTGGGCAAGGATCCGCAACCGGAGCACATGCGCAAGTTCGTCATCACCAGCGAAGACAATGGCGGCGTGCACATCAATTCAGGAATCCCCAACCGCGCGTTTTATCTGGCAGCCCGAGCGTTTGGCGGCTTCGCCTGGGAAAAGGCCGGACGAATCTGGTACGACACGCTTTGCGATAACCGCTTGAGCCAGGACGCAACGTTTGACGCGTTCGCAAAATTGACCATCGACCACGCGGGCCAGCGCTTTGGCGCTGAAGCAACCGACGCAGTGCAGCAAGCCTGGGCGCAGGTCGGCATCGAATAATTCGAGGAGGCTGTATGAAAACGCTACCCGAGCTGGATGACGATTCCGTTTTGCGCGTATCTCGCCAGGGTGGCGTTGCAGCGATTCACAGCCTGAGCCGCCCACGTGAAATCGAATTTGCACAATGCGACATCAGTCAGCGTTCAAGGATCTGCTCGGTGCTGGAGGGCTGCCTGCCATTGGACAGCAGCGAATCCGGACGTGGGGATCAACGCTTCTATCAGATAGAAGTGCGCTATCAGTCCGGGGAAATGGTGTTGAAGGTGCCGGAGGATCGGGCGCCGGGGGATCTGGTGCATTTGTGGGACAAGGGGGAGTTGCTGTGATTCATGCAGGCGAGTCTTCTGCACCGACACCTGGCAATTTGCGTGGGCCAAAGCTTTCCGTTTGGCCGAAAACAACACCGTTGAATGTATGCGTACAGCACTCGCAACGCGGCGTCATGTCCTGCGCCTTCAGATTCGGATTGACCATTTGCAGGCGATTCTGCTCGTCGACATACAGCCCACTGAAATAACTGGATTCACCCAATCGCACGATTTCCTGACGATCTTCTTCATCGATGGCAACCATCCAGAACACTGGGGCCGATTGATCAAGTCGCGCGACAGCCTCGCTGAAAATGGAATCCCATTGACCGCCAACGCGAGACAACAAGAAGCGAAAAAGCGGGGTGTAGTCTCTTCCGTATTGCTTGCCTGGATGCATCGAACTTCGCATGGCTTCGCTGCGGCTTGCGGTTTTGGTATTGCGTTGATCGCGGTAACGGGCGACCAAATCATTGCGGCGAACACCCCAGGTGCGAGTGTTGATTTTGCGGTAAAGCGGTTTCTTGTCCAATCCCTTGCCCCTTATCCAGAGGTCCGCTGTTTTACAGGAACGGCGTTCGAATGCAATCGGCCATCCGTGGCCAATTATGACCGGGGTTAACGCTCGACCGGTTGCATCTCGACAATTGTCCCGTTGGTAATCATCACCATCACGTACTTGTCGTTGATCTGCACCCATTGGGCCTGATCGATGGGTGCTTTCAGACCTTTGGCTTTCCAGTTTTGCAGGGCCTTGTCCTTGCGCTGATACATTTCAGGCGCACGGTCGTTGACCTTCAACTCCCGATCGCTGGTCGGCGATTGCACGGCCTGTTCATTTGAGGTTTGCGCCGCTTGAACAAGTGGGCTGATCCCGGCAATGCCGGCGACGAGGGCCAGGCTGGCGATTAGGGTTTTGCTGTTCATCGGTGAACCTCCTGAGATGTGTGCTACCTGAACTCGGACTGCCGGGTTCGGGAATCATTCCTTGTTTTTTTGCCTGGGCTGGCTGGGGATTGTAGTTGTCAGTTGGGCCGCTATCGCGAGCAGGCGCAGGCCTACAGATTCCGTGGTGTAAGCAGAATTTGCAGTTGCCACGAAAACCTGTGGGAGCGAGCCTGCTCGCGAAGGGGCCGGCACATTCAACATCTTCATTGTTTGGGCCACCGCTTTCGCGAGCAGGCTCGCTCCCACAATGGTCCGCGGTATCGACATAGACGAATTGATCCACTTTGCACATCAATCCATGCCAACAATGCAATTAACATCCTGTTACACCTGAGCCACCATCCGCCTCAATAAAAACCGTGCGCCGCCCTCCCGTCGCGCACGTCATAAAAGCGGTGGAGTACTTTTCTATGACAGCCTCAATCCCACACAACGGCTCGCGGGCCGGCGCCATTTTCCGGGTGACCTCGGGCAACTTCCTCGAACAGTTCGACTTCTTTCTGTTCGGCTTCTACGCCACGCAGATCGCGGCGGTGTTCTTTCCGGCGAGCAGTGAGTTCGCTTCCCTGATGATGACCTTTGCGGTGTTCGGCGCAGGCTTTTTGATGCGTCCGCTGGGCGCCATCGTGCTCGGTGCGTACATCGATGATGTCGGTCGACGCAAAGGTTTGATCGTTACCCTGTCGATCATGGCCAGCGGCACGATCTTGATTGTGCTGGTGCCCGGTTACGAAAGCATCGGCCTGTTTGCGCCAGCGCTGGTATTGATCGGGCGCTTGCTGCAAGGCTTCTCGGCCGGGGCGGAATTGGGCGGTGTGTCGGTGTATCTCGCCGAGATTGCCACGCCGGGCCGCAAAGGTTTCTTCACCGCTTGGCAGTCGGCCAGTCAGCAAGTGGCGATCATTGTCGCCGCCGCGTTGGGCTATGCGTTGAACGCGTGGATGGCGCCGGAGGTGGTGGCCGATTGGGGCTGGCGGATTCCGTTTTTCGTTGGCTGCATGATCGTGCCGTTCATCTTTTTCCTGCGCCGTAACCTGGCGGAAACCGAAGAATTCGCTGCACGCAAACACCGCCCGAGCATGGGCGAAGTGTTCCGCACCCTCGGCCAGAACTGGGGCGTGGTACTTGGCGGCATGCTGATGGTTGCGCTGACCACCACCGCGTTTTACCTGATCACCGTGTACGCGCCGACCTTCGGCAAAACCGTGCTGCATCTGAGTACTTCGGACGCGCTGTTGGTGACCTTGCTGGTCGGGGTGTCGAACTTCTTCTGGCTGCCGATTGGCGGCCTGTTGTCCGACCGTATCGGCCGTCGTCCGGTGCTGATCGCCATGTCGCTGCTGGCCTTGGCCACGACTTATCCGGCGCTGTCGTATCTGGTGCAGGCGCCGAGCTTCAGCCACATGCTGCTGTCGCTGTTGTGGCTGTCGTTTATCTACGGCTTGTACAACGGCGCGATGATTCCGGCGCTGACCGAGATCATGCCGGTCGAGGTGCGCGTTGCCGGTTTCTCCCTCGCCTACAGCCTGGCCACCGCCATTTTCGGTGGTTTCACCCCGGCGATGTCGACCTTCCTGATCCAGTACACCGGCGACAAAGCCGCGCCGGGTTACTGGATGAGCATCGGTGCGCTGTGTGCCTTGTGCGCCACTCTTTATCTGTACCGCCGTGCCGGTGGTCGTCTGCAACCTGTCGCGGCCTGAGGAAAACTCGCCATGAAAAAACTGTTTACTGTCACCGCCCTGCTCGCCGGTCTCGCGTTCAACCTCGCGGCCCAGGCCGAAGAATTGAGCGTGATGACCTCCGGCGGCTTCACTGCTGCCTACAAGATTCTCGGGCCGAAATTCGCTGCCACCAGCGGCAACACGCTGACTACCAGCCTCGGCCCGTCGATGGGCAAGGCGCCGGAGGCAATCCCCAATCGCCTCGCCCGCGGTGAACACGCCGACGTGGTGATCATGGTCGGCTACGCCCTCGATGACTTGATCAAGCAAGGCAAGGTCGACCCGGCCTCGCGCGTTGAGCTGGCAGATTCGCGGATTGGCCTGGTGGTGCGCGAAGGCGCGCCGAAACCGGACATCAGCAGCGTCGACGCCTTGAAGAAAACCTTGCTCGACGCACAGTCGGTGGCTTACTCCGACAGCGCCAGCGGCGTGTACATCGAGCAGCAGTTGTTCAAGAAACTGGGCATCGAAGATCAGCTGAAACCGAAGGCAAAAATGATCGCGAAAATCCCGGTCGGCTCGGTGGTTGCCACTGGCGACTATCAATTGGGCTTCCAGCAGGTCAGCGAATTGCTGCCGGTGCCGGGCGTGAGCTTCGTCGCGAAAATTCCGGAATCAGTGCAGTCGGTAACGCGTTTTGCCGCCGGGATTCCGGTCGGCGCACAGCATCCTGAAGAAGCCAAAGCGCTGCTCGCTTACCTCGCCGCGCCGGCCGCGCAAGCTGACGTGCAGGCCACCGGACTGGATTCGGTCAAGCGCTGATCGTAGGCGGCTGGACTTTCATTTCTATCACCAGCCGCTCCAGTTCCAATGCCGCCGGGGTCAGCGTACGACCCCGGCGCTTGATGATGCCGACACTGCGCATCACTTGCGGATCGGTCAGTGGCACCCGCGTCAGGATCGGATGATCCGGCCCGGGCATCGCCATCAGCGGCACCGCCGCCACACCCAACCCCGCCTCCACCAGACCGATCATCGTTGTCACATGCCGGGTTTCGCAGATGCTCGAACGCTGCGGCACCACCGTGCTCAACGCCTGATCGAGCAGAAAACGGTTGCCGGAGGTCTTGTCCAGCGAGATGTAATCCTGCTGATAGAACTCGTCCCAGCTCACACTGCTGCGTTCGGCCAACGGATGATCGCGGCGACAAGCGACGACGTAGCACTCCTGCACAAGCGGTTCGAACTCGACTTTGGCATCCTGCGTGCCGAGAAAACTCAAACCGAAATCCGCCTCGCCATTGACCACCGCACTCAACACATCGTGCGCGCTGGAGTCGAGCACTTTGACTTTGATGCGCGGGAATTGCTGGTGATAGCGCGCGATCACGCGGGGCATGAAGTAGTACGCCGCCGAAGGCACGCAAGCGACGGTGACATGGCCCAAACGGGTCGAAGCGACTTCGCTGATGCCCAGCAACGCGACATCCAGATCATCGAGCAAACGCTCAACGCTGGGCATGAAACCGCGCCCGGCCTGGGTCAGGCTGACCTTGCGTGTAGTGCGTTCGAAGAGTTTGACGCCGAGGGCGTCTTCGAGCTTTTCGATGCGCCGGCTCAACGCCGGTTGCGACAGGCGCACAGTGTCGGCGGCCTTGCGGAAACTGCCCTGCTCGACCACGGCGCGAAAGGCTTGCAGATCGTTGAGGTCGAAGTTGATGGCCATGACGGGACTCGGGGATTGATACGCAGAGGTTATAAATGTAACTAATTGATGCAAATTATTACAGGTTAAAACCAAGATCCCTGTGGGAGCGAGCCTGCTCGCGAATGCGTTCTGTCAGTGACAACTATGCTGGCTGACACTCCGCATTCGCGAGCAGGCTCGCTCCCACAGGGGATCTTCGGTGGATGAAAAGTCGCTGTAGCCCTTATCCTTGTCACCCCCCGCCGTACCGTTGTCAGGAGTAACCCCCCATGCCCCATGAAGGCAATCTGTTGCAAGCCGCCGTCGTCTTTCTGTTCGCGGCCGTGCTCACCGTGCCTTTGGCCAAACGTCTGCAACTGGGCGCCGTGCTCGGTTATCTGTTTGCCGGGGTAATCATCGGCCCTTCAGTGTTGGGCCTGATCGGCAACCCGCAAAGCGTCGCGCACATTTCCGAACTGGGTGTGGTGTTGCTGCTGTTCATCATTGGTCTTGAGCTGTCGCCACGACGTTTGTGGGTGATGCGCAAATCGGTGTTCGGCGTCGGTCTGGCGCAGGTGCTGCTGACGGCTTCGGTGATTGGCGTGTTGGCCTTGTCGGTGTTTGGCCAACCGCTGAACAGCGCGATTGTGCTTGGCCTTGGCCTGGCGCTGTCCTCGACGGCATTCGGGTTGCAAAGTCTGGCCGAGCGCAAGGAACTGACCAGCCCCCACGGGCGGTTGGCGTTTGCGATTCTGCTGTTTCAGGACATCGCCGCGATCCCGTTGATTGCGCTGGTGCCGATGCTGGCCGGTGGTGCACACGACACCAGCAATGCCGAAAGTCTGAATCACGCGCTGCAAGTGCTCGGCGGTATCGCCGTGGTCGTGGTCGGTGGGCGTTATCTGTTGCGGCCAGTGTTTCGCGTGGTGGCGAAAACCGGTCTGCCGGAAGTGTCGACGGCCACGGCGTTGCTGGTGGTGATCGGCACGGCGTGGTTGATGGATCTGGTCGGTGTGTCGATGGCGCTGGGGGCGTTTCTTGCCGGTTTGCTGTTGGCGGATTCGGAATATCGCCATGAGCTGGAAGCGCAGATCGAGCCGTTCAAAGGTTTGCTGCTCGGGCTGTTTTTCATCAGTGTCGGCATGGGCGCCAACCTTAGTTTGCTGCTCAGCGCGCCGATCACCGTGTTGGGCCTGACGCTGCTGTTGATCGGTCTGAAATTGCCGCTGCTGTTCGTCGTCGGACGTCTGGCCGGTGGCTTGAACAAGGTCAGTGCAATACGCCTCGGTATCGTCTTGGCGGCGGGTGGTGAATTTGCCTTTGTGGTGTTCAAGATCGGTCGTGATCAGGGTCTGTTCGAACCGCGCCTGTATGACTTGCTGGTGCTGACCATCACCCTGTCGATGGCGGTGACGCCGTTGTTGCTGCTGATCTGCGCGCGGCTGGTCAGCCCGAAAGTGCAGCCGGTGGAAGTGCCGGAAAAATACCGTGAGATCGACACTGACACCCCGCGTGTGGTGATCGCCGGCATGGGCCGGATGGGCCAGATCGTCGCGCGGATTCTGCGTGCGCAGAACATCAAATTCGTCGCACTGGACACTTCGGTGGAAACCATCGAACTGTCGCGCAGTTTCGGCGGTGTGCCGGTGTTCTACGGCGACCCGATGCGCCCGGAAATTCTCAATGCGGCCAAGGTTGGCGAGGCGGAATATTTCGTGATTGCCACGGACGATCCAGACACCAACATCAAGACCGCCGAGGTGGTGCGCAAGCTGTATCCGCACATGAAGATCATCGCCCGGGCACGTAACCGTCAGCATGTGCACCGCTTGGTGGATGTTGGCGCGGAGGCGATTCGTGAGACGTATTACTCAAGTCTGGAGATGAGCCGGCGCACCTTGGTCGGCCTCGGTTTGACCCAGGCCCAGGCCGATGCGCGGATCAAGCGCTTCAAGCACCACGACGAACAAGTGCTGGAGGCACAGCACGCGATCTACGACGACGCGGCCAAAGTCCTGCAAACCGCCCAGGAAGCCCGGGCGGAACTGGCGCGGTTGTTCGAATCGGATCAACTCGAAGAAGAATCCCGCCAAACCTGAGCCCCGCACAAAACCTGCCGATTGTTCCCACGCTCCGCGTGGGAATACAGCCCGGGACGCTCTGCGTTCCAATTCGCAAGCTGGAACGCGGAGCGTCCCTTGAGGCATTCCCACGCGGAGCGTGGGAACGATCATCTTGCCAAGGTCAGACCAGTTCCAGTTCCAGCACTTGCTTGACCGGGGCTGCTGCAAACCGGTCTGCCAGAAACGGCGTGATGTCCAGCGGCAGCGGTTCATCGTTGACCAGCTTATCCAGCAACACGCCAGTAATCGCCGAGGTCAGAATCCCGGTGCGGAAGTGCCCGCAGGCATTCAAATACCCTTCCACCCCACGCATTGGCCCGAGAATCGGCAACTCATCCGGCGACCCCGGACGCAACCCCGCCCAAGTACGCTTGAGGTTGACATCCTTGAGTTCCGGCAGACACCGCACCGCACCCTGCACCAGCCCGGCGATTTCCGGGTAGGTGGTGGTGACGTCGAAGCCTTTGTCTTCGGTGGTGCTGCCGATCAGGATCTCGCCGTTGTCCTTTTGCGCCACGTAGCAGTCACTGGTGGTCAGGCAGCCGTTGAGGATTTTCGGCATGCGCTCGGTCAGCAGAATCTGACCCTTCACCGGTTTCACCGGGATGCGAATGCCCGTCGCCCATTCGCTCAAATCTGCCGCCCAGGCACCGCCGGCGTTGATCAGCGTCTTGCAGTGGAACACGCCCTCCTCGGCCGTCTGCACCCCGGTGACGCGGCTGCCGTGATGCAACACGCCGGTGACGTTGGTGTTGACGAAAATATCGACGCCGTTCTGTCGCGCGCCTTCCATGTAGGCGTCGGCGAGGCGGAACGGGCTGACCTGATGGTCGCAGAGAAACTCCAGCGCCCCGCGTGCTTCATGGCTGACGCTCGGCTCCGACTCGCGCAGCGCCGCCTGATCGAGCCAGCGCACCTGGTCGGCCAGATGCGGAATGCAGCCGACGATGTGCTCGGCGTAGAGCCGGTCTTCGTCGTCGTAGATAACGAATTTCAGCCCGGTCTTTTCGAACTTGAAATCCATGCCGTGATTGTCTTTCAGCTCTCGGTGCAACGCCGGGTACAGCGCGTTGGACTGCAGGGCAAAATCGAAAAACGACTCCGGCAGGATATGCGGCGTGCTCGCGTCCACCGCCACCGCCGCGCCCTGGGTTTCGCGCTTGCGGTTGGCCGACATCATGCGGAAGAAAATCACCCCGCAGCCGAGGCCGACCGACTCACCGATCGCCCACAAACCGCCGGCCGAAGCACGGGTCGCGTTGCCCGGGCGCTTGGCATCGATCAGCGCGACCTTGAGGTTTTTGCGTTTGGACAATTGATAGGCGCAAGACGCACCGATCACGCCACCACCGGCGATGACCACGTCATAGAACTTACTCATGGGCAGCGGCCTCCGTGCCGACAGACTGGAACGCGGAAAAAGGAATCGGATCAATCGGAAAACGCGGGCGCAGCCAACCGACGTCCTTGCGTCCGGTCGCTTGACGCAGGCGGTCGCTGCAGTAGCCGACGCACATGCGCCCCTGGCAATCGCCCATGCTCACGCGGGTGCGCATTTTCAGGCTGGCGATGTCTTGCACGCCCTGCTCCAGCGCCAGGTCGATGTCAGCGCGGGTGGCGTGTTCGCAACGGCAAATGACCGTGTCGGCGGCAGGCAATGCGGTCTGGCCAACGCCGCGTTCGGTGTAGCGATCCACGGCAGCACGGAAGCGCACGATGGCTTTGAGCTTGCTCAGGTAACGGTCACGACGAACCCGCGCCAGCTCTTCTTCGAGCACGCCGCGTTGCAGCAGAATCGAGGTCGCCGCGATCTTGCCAGCGAGCATCGCCGCTTCACCACCGCGAATCCCGCCCATGTCGCCGGCCAGATGCACGTGCGGTTCATTGCTTTGCTGCCAGACGTTGGCGTTGGCGCGCAGGTAACCGTCGTCGCTGAAGCCGTGATCCAGGCCCATCTGCTGACTCAGTTGCGTGCGCGGAATAAAGCCGTAACCGACCGCGAGGGTCTTGGCTTCGAAGCGCTCGACGCGGGACATGTCCGGCTCCCAAGTGGCCGAGTACGGCGCGACGCTGACGCTTTTCAGCTCGCCCTCGCCGTGGGCTTCGACCACGCCCCAGCCGTAGTTCATCGGGATGCCGTGCAGTTTCAGGTAGGCGAGCATGCTCAAACCATCGAGAAACAATTGCGGCTTGTTCAGCAACGCCAGACTTTCGCGGGCGATTTTGCCGAACGCACAAGCCTCATACACACCCGCGACGCTGACGCCCGAAGCATGCAACTGCGTCGCCACCAGCGGCAGCAGCGGCCCGGTGCCGGCGATGATCACCGGCCCTTGCGGCTTGACCACACCGCTTTTGATTTGCAGTTGCAGACCGCCGAGCATGATTACCCCCGGCAAGGTCCAGCCCGGAAACGGCACGCTGCGTTCGTGGCAACCGGCGGCCAAGAGCAATTGCGGGTACTCGATTTCGTGCAGTTGCTCGTCGCCATCAAGCACCACCAAGGCGCGGGTGCCTTCGGCGCCGACCACGCGATGGTTGAGGCGCACGTCGATCAGCCCGGCCTGCTCCTGAAAATCACCGTGCAGTTTGCCCAGCGCTTCGGAGTAACGCGGGCCGAGATAATCCAGTTGCACGCCGTCACGCAGCGGCCCGCGATATACCACGCCGCCAAGCCGCGATGCTTCTTCGAGCAGGGTGCAGCGCACGCCGTGGCGCGCCAGTTCGATGGCTGCCGCCATCCCTGCCGGGCCGCCGCCGACGATCACCGGTTGCAGGCTCATACGATCACCTCCTGCGCGGTGATGCGGTTGACTTGGGTTTCGATCTGCATGCCGTCGCGCACGACGGTCTGACAGGCACGGCGTTTGTGCCGACCATTGATTTTCACCAGGCAGCACTGGCACACGCCCATGCCGCAATAGGCGCCGGTGATCTGGTTGTGATCGTTGCGTGCAATCTGACGCACGCCGATGGACTGGATAACGCTGAGTACGGTTTCGCCGATGGCGGCGGTGACCGCTTGGCCGTTGATGTGAACGGTCATATCCGCCTGCGCCAAAGGCTGGATATCAAAAGATCTTGGTTGGCAGTGCATTGCAATGTTCATCCGTGAAGGTTCGGTTGAGGTGGTGTCAGCTCCTTGCTGCACTACAGCGTGTCGACGCGTTTATTGTTGCTGTGATTGGGGCGTCGACGCGTACTCCGTCAGCGCAACAAGGTGCGCGTGAAGCACTGTAGTTCATACCTCAGCAAAGGCCGGGATCATTTACGTTAGGCGATCTCGCCGCTCGAAATATTGATCCAGGCCAGTGAAAGCAGTTGGATTGTCCAACGATCAGTTGGAGAAGACGAACTGCCCTTTGATCTTCTTCGCGCCGATGAAGCCCAGGTCCGGGAACAGCAGGGATTTGATCCAGGCGGCGTAGAACACTATGGCCAGGGTGATGCCGACGGCAATCACGGTCGACAGCGGATCTTCCTCATAGCCCTTGAACATGCGTGACACCTGACTGATGGTGAGGAGCACGTAAACGGTGTAAGCCGCCGCCACGTTCTTGTAGAAGCCCCATGCAAACAACAACGGAATGCCACCAGCGATCAGCAACATGGTCAGTGCCAGACCGGCGCTTGCGTCGTAGAACAGGAAGAAACCGACGACTGAGCCGATCAATGCCTGAATGCAGGTCAACACGATCAGCAGGGTGACTTTGAGTGAATGCTTTGCTCTGAGGGCCGGATCCGGACGCCCGCCGATCCAGGCCGCCAACACGCGATCTTTGACCGCACCGCCCGACAACGCATTGAACGTTTCGGTTTTCGAGCGCCCCGCTTCGAGCATCTCAACCAACTGGCGTTTGATTTCCTTCTTGTCCAACGTGTTCATCCTTAAAGAGAGGTAAAAGCGGCCAATCCACTTCCGGCGGCGATTCTCGCTTTTGCCCCCGGAGAAAGCAAAAAGCCGCTTCCACCCGAAGGTGGAAGCGGCCGAGGCATGGGCCTCAATGGAGCAATCAGTGCACGAACAGGGCGATCAGGATGATGATCGGGATCGGTACGCCGAGGAAAAACAGCAGAAGTGAGCGCATGGTGATGCTCCTTGTTTAACGGACTGGAGTGGTCGTGGTGTAGGTGTCGACTTCAACGTACTCGACGGCATCCCGACGACGACCGCCATAAGTAGCCGCGAGGCTGGCGAAGAACGCACCGGCCAACAGCGAGATAAACATCCACAGCGAGGTCCAGGCAGCGACTTTCGCAGCGGTGTCGGCGGCTTGTTGAGCTTTCAGCTTGGCGTCGGCCAGGGCTTTCTGAGTGCGGGCGTAGATCTCATCGACGCGGCGCTCGGCATCGGCTTGAGTCAGGTTGGTCCGTTGGGCGACCAGTTGCGCAAGGTAGGTACGGTCTTCGGCACTCAACTGACCGTTGGCCAGGCTTTGCGCGAAGATGCGGGCTACGGCGCCATGCGCGGCGTCATCGCTGACGGAGGCTGGGCGGTCATCGCGGAACAGGCTATCGATGTAGTAGCCGTACTGGTTGCTGTCGGTATTCGCAGCAGCAGAGCCGGCCGCTTGGGTCATCGCGCTGGCAGCACCGCCAGCCACACTGGCACCGGCCTGGACACCACCACTGATGACGCTGCTGACCGAGCCAACCACCAGAACGGCGGTGACCAACGTCGCCACACACCAGGCGAGGAAGCCATGCGCGGTGTCGCGGAAATACACTTCGTCACCGTGCATGTTCGCCCACTTCACCCGCAGGCGACCGGCGATGTAGCCGCCCATACCGGAAGCGATGATTTGCGTCGCCGCCAGCCAGACTATCGTTGAAATGCCCAGGCCCTTGGCGCTGACGCCCTCTCCGGCCCACGGTGAAACGGCAGAGAAACCCAAACCGAATCCGAGCAGGACCAGAATCATCGACAGTGCAGCGGCAGCCGCGGCACCAGCGAAAATCGCGCCCCAGGACACGCCCGAAACGCTGCTCGACTCTTCAACGGCGGGATAAAACCCATCAGGGGATCTATTCATTGTTGTTCTGCTCCAGGCATGAAAAATGGTGTTACAACTCGTCATCAGAGGAATTGCAGTGACCGTGCCAGTCGCGATAATTAAATAAGTCGTTTAATTTCAGCCAGTTATAAAGAATGAACTTCCGAAAACCTTGCAAATTGCAACAACTGCCGGATAACAGCGGGTTTTATGCATTGGCCTTGAATACCCATCACGCTCGAAATTTGCGTTTGTGACAGGTGAACATGAAAGTTAATTTAAAGCGTCAGCGGATTTTCTTGGCAAAATGCTGCCATTCCGTTTGAACCGATCAGCAGGCCTGCCTATGACTCGTATCTTGACCATCGAAGACGACGCCGTGACCGCACGGGAAATCGTCGCCGAACTGAGCAGCCACGGACTCGACGTCGACTGGGTCGACAATGGCCGCGAAGGCCTCGACCGCGCCGTGAGCGGCAACTACGACCTGATCACCCTTGACCGCATGCTGCCCGAACTCGATGGCCTGGCCATCGTCACCACCCTGCGCACCATGGGCGTGGCCACACCGATTCTGATGATCAGCGCCCTCTCCGATGTCGACGAGCGCGTACGCGGCTTGCGGGCCGGCGGCGATGACTACCTGACCAAGCCGTTCGCCACCGATGAAATGGCCGCACGGGTTGAAGTGTTGCTGCGTCGGCAGAACAGCGGCGCGACTCAAGCGACGACCCTGCAGGTAGCCGACCTCGAACTGGACTTGATCAGCCACGAAGCGCGCCGTGCCGAACAAGTGCTGACGCTGTTGCCGACCGAGTACAAGTTGCTCGAATTCCTCATGCGCAACAGCGGCCAGATCCTTTCGCGGATGATGATTTTCGAAGAGGTCTGGGGTTATCACTTCGACCCCGGCACCAACCTGATCGACGTGCACATCGGCCGTCTGCGCAAGAAGATCGACGCCGTCGGCCATGTGCCGCTGATCCGCACGGTACGGGGCTCCGGCTATGTCATTGCCGAACCCGTCTGACGGCTGGCGTTCCTCCAGCAGCCGCTTGCTGGCACTGTACAGTTCGCTGTTTGTGGCCTGGAGCGCGATCCTCATGGGGGTCATGTATTACGAAGTCTCCGGCTACCTCGACAACCTCGCCAAACATTCGCTGATGCAACGTCAGCACCTGTTCTCGCACTTTCGCGGCGAACAGCTGGAAGACGCGCTCGCCGCCAGCATGACTTTCGATATTCGCGGCATCGACGCCTATGGCTTGTTCGATGCCGACGGCGTTTACCTCGGCGGCGCGTTGCAGCAGATCCCCGAGGGTCTGCCGCTGGACGGCAAGATCCACATGCTCGCCGACTGCGCCAATTCCGATGATCCGACCTTGCCCAATGACAGCTGCGACGCAGTGGCCACGCAAACCCGCGACGGCCGCTGGCTGGTGTTGCTGCGCGACAACGGCTCGTTATTCGCCGTCACGCGGATCATTTTGCATGCGTTGTTCTGGGGCGTGTCGCTGACAATTCTGCCGGGCATTGCCGGCTGGCATTTGCTGCGGCGCCGACCGTTGCGGCGGATTCGAGCGATTCAGGACAGCGCCCAGGCGATTGTCGCCGGCGATCTGACTCATCGATTACCGCTGTCCAATCGCCGCGATGAACTGGACATGCTCGCCGCGATCGTCAACGCCATGCTCGAACGCATCGAGCGTTTGATGAATGAAGTCAAAGGCGTTTGCGACAACATCGCCCATGATTTGCGCACGCCGCTGACGCGCCTGCGCGCGCAGTTGTATCGCATGCAGCAGCAGGCTGGCGAAGGCTCGCAGGAAGCGGCGCAGCTGGATCTGGTGCTCGCAGAAGCCGATACGCTGATGGCGCGCTTTCGCGGGTTGTTGCGGATTTCCGAACTGGAGGATCGTCAGCGTCGCTCGGGTTTTGTCGAACTCGACCCGGTGCAACTGCTGGAAGAACTGCATGAGTTTTACCTCCCGCTGGCCGAAGAAGGCGAACTGCGTTTCGAGCTGAACATGCCGGAAACATTGCCGGCGCTGAATGGCGACCGGGCGCTGTTGTTCGAGGCGTTGGCGAATCTGCTCAGCAACTCGATCAAGTTCACGCCACCGGGCGGCACGGTGATGCTGCGTGGAGTCAACGCGGGTGGGCAGACGCGGATTGAAGTGCACGACTCAGGGCCGGGGATTCCCGAGGCCGAACGTGAAGCGGTGTTCCAGCGCTTTTATCGCGCCGAAGGTGGGCAGCCGCAGGGTGGCTTTGGTTTGGGGCTGTCGATTGTCGCGGCGATTGTCAGCTTGCATGGCTTCAGTCTTGAAGTCGGCAGCAGTGATCTGGGCGGGGCGAAACTGGTGCTCGATTGTCGGCAGAGCCTGATCGAAAATTCCTGATTCTCGACATGATCGTTCCCACGCTCTGCGTGGGAATGCCTCAAGGGACGCTCCGCGTTCCAGCTTGCGAATGGGACGCAGAGCGTCCCGGGCTGCATTCCCACGCAGAGCGTGGGAACGATCATCAGCTCAGGCGGGGTAATTGGCTCGGAGTGCTTCGAGGCCACCCTGGTAGATGCCGCTGAACAGCGCCACCACTTCCTCATCGCTCACGCCTTTGGCATTGAAGCGCCCCGACCACGTTACACGTGCGCCCTGCCCTTGGGCTTCAACCTTGATCGTCGCCAGATAATCCGTGGCCGGAAACGGCGCCTGTTCAATCGAATAGCTGTAGGTCTTCGCTGTGTTATCGAACGCTTGCAGACGCTCGACCACCACGCCGCCGTCAGCGGTTTGCAAGGTGCGCACGCGCCCACCGTCGCTCAGTTCACTGTTGGGAATAAACGGCAGCCAATCGGGCAGCGTGTTGAAGCCGCCGATCAATTGCCAGACCTGATCGGCCGAGGCCGGGATGTCGATGGTTGCTGATGCTGTAGGCATAGATAAACGTCTCTCTCGGGAATTCAGATCGTCAGGCTGTCGACCACGCCGCCATCGACGCGCAAGGCTGCGCCGGTGGTGGCCGAGGACAGCGGCGAAGCAATGTAGGTGACCAGGTGCGCGACCTCTTCAACATCGGCGACACGCTGGATGATCGAAGTCGGACGGGCCTTGAGCACAAAAGCGTCGGCTTCATCGCGCAGGTTGCGCCCGGATTCGGCGGCGGCATCCTTGAGCATGTCTTGCAGGCCATCAGTGAAGGTCGGTCCCGGCAGGATCGCATTGACCGTCACCCCGGTGCCAGCCAGACGTTTGGCCAGACCGTGGGACACCGCCAGATTGGCGCTTTTGGTCACGCCGTAGTTGATCATGTCGGCTGGCGTGGCCACGCCGGATTCCGAGGACAGGAAGATCACTCGGCCCCAGCCTTGCTCGACCATCGCCGGCACATAATGCCGCGCCAGACGCACACCGGAAATCACGTTGACCTCATAGAAGCGCGTCCACTCGCTGTCCGGCGCGTCGAAGAAATCCACGGCGTCGAAGATGCCGAGGTTGTTCACCAGAATGTCCGCGCGCGGTTCAGCAGCGAACAGCTTCTGCGCGCCCTCCGCGGTGCCCAGATCGGCAGCCAAACCACGCAACTGCGCACCCGGGACTTTCTCGCGAATACTCGCCAACGCCTGTTCAACTTTGCCCGTGTCGCGGCCGATCACCACCACCGTGGCGCCAGCTTCGGCCAGCGACTGGCTGATACCCAAGCCGATACCAGCAGTGCTGCCGCTGACAATGGCCAGTTTTCCACTCAGATCAATCTTCATGCTTTCACCTCATCGATTGGCAATGGTGCACGTTCGGAAACCAGTCTGGCGTCGCGCATGGCCTGCCAGAAACCGGCAGGAATAACGGCTGACAATGCGGCGACGTCTTCAGCAATTCGGCCGGGTTTGCTGGCGCCGGGAATCACCGCCGCAACCGCTGGATTGGCCAGCGAGAACTGTAGCGCAGTGGCTTTGATATCGACGTTGTAAGCAGCGGCGATGCGTTTGATCTGCTCGACCTTGGCGATGACTTCAGGGCTGGCCTTCTGGTATTCGAAGTGCGCGCCACCGGCGAGAATGCCCGAGCTGTAAGGGCCACCGACGACGATCTCAACGTTCAGCGCCAGCGCCGAATCCATCAAGCGTTGCAACGGGCGTTCGTGATCGAGCAGCGTGTAGCGACCGGCCAACAGAAAACCGTCCGGCTGCGCTTCGCTGAGGTCAAGGGTCAATTCGCACGGCTCGACTTTGTTCACGCCCAGGCCCCAGCCGTTGATCACGCCTTCTTCGCGCAAGCGGGTCAGCACTTTGAATGCGCCAGTGCGGGCCTGATTGAAGTATTCCAGCCATTGATCGCCGTAGAAATCCTGCGCGATGTCGTGCACCCAGACGATGTCGAGGCGATCGGTTTGCAGGCGCTTGAGGCTGTCTTCGATCGAACGCATAGTCGCGTCGGCGCTGTAGTCATTGACGATCTTGTTCGGGCGACCGTGTTCGAATACGCCGCTTTTCTCGCCGAGATCACGGGCAGCGGCGTCTTCGACTTCATCGAGAATCACCCGGCCGACCTTGCTGCTGAGCACATAGTCGTCGCGCTTGTATTGCTTCAGTGCTTCGCCGAGGCGGATTTCCGACAGGCCCGAACCGTAGAACGGCGCGGTATCGAAGTAACGTACGCCGGCATCCCACGCGGCATGCACGGTGGCTTGCGCTTCGGCTTCCGGGATGGCGCGGAACATGTTGCCCAGGGGCGCGGTGCCTAAGCCCAGTTGGCCGGGCAGTTTGTCTTTCAAGCTCATTGGATTTTCCTCGTAGGTTCTGGGTCGGTGTGACCGTTGAGCAGATCCTAGATTGCGACACCGAGACCGTCCAAGACATAATGCGCAGCACTTGAGTCCCTATAGGTCTGACATGATCGACATCCGCCAATTGCGCTACTTCGTGGTCGTCGCCGAGGAAGAACACGTCGGCCGCGCCGCCGAACGGCTACATATTTCCCAGTCGCCGCTGAGCCGACAGATCGCCCAGCTCGAAGAGCGCCTGGGCCTGACGCTGTTCGAGCGCAGCCAGCAACGCATTCGCCTGACCCGCGACGGTCAGACCTTCCTCGCCGAAACCCGCGCCCTGCTGACCCACGCCAATCGCCTGGAATCCCTCGGCAAGCGCCTCGGTCGCGGCGAAGAAGGCGGTTTGTGCATCGGCTATATCGAGAACGCCATGCACGCCGGCGTCCTGCCCAATGCCTTGCGCGTGTTGCGCGCCGATCGGCCGAATGTGCATGTCGCGCTATACAACCTCAGTTCCGCCGAGCAGTTGGAAGGCCTGCGACAGCGTAGTCTCGATATTGCCTTGGTGAGTGAGCCGCCGACCGATGACGATCCTGATCTGCTGAGCTTTCAGGTGCTGGATGATCCGATGCTGCTGGCGTTGCCGGAGCATCATCCATTGGCGCAGCAAGCGGCGTTGAACCCCGAGGATCTGGCCGAGCAGGAATGGATCGGCGTGCAGCCGCGTCAGGATGCCAACGATCAGTTTGTCAGCGCGTGCATCCGCGCGGGGTTCACCCCGGATGTGCGCATGCAGGCGACCGAGCCTTTTACCGCGCTGGGTTTGGTAGCGTCGGGGCTGGGGATTGCGATGATCCAGAAAGGCTTGAGCCATAACGCACCGCCCGGTGTGGTGTTGCGGGAACTGCCGTGGCTGACGCTGACTACGCCATTGTGGGCGGCATGGCACCGGATAAATTTGCGGCCGCTGGTCGAAACCTTCCGCAAAGTCCTGACTGACGACAAGGTATCTGCTGACTGACATAGCCCCTTCGCGAGCAAGCTCGCTCCCACAGTTTCAGAAGGTGATCTCGCATTCTGTGTACGACGCAGATCCCTGTGGGAGCGAGCCTGCTCGCGAAAGGGCCGGCACATCCAACATCGAATTTGACTGACCCAACGCCTTCGCGAGCAAGCTCGCTCCCACACTTTCAGATGTGATCTCGCATTCTGTGTACGACGCAGATCCCTGTGGGAGCGAGCTTGCTCGCGAAGGGGCCGGCACACCCAACATCGAATTTGACTGACCCAACGCCTTCGCGAGCAGGCTCGCTCCCACAGGTTCAGATGTGATCTCGCATTCTGTGTACGACGCAGATCCCTGTGGGAGCGAGCTTGCTCGCGAAGGGGCCGGCACACCCAACATCGAATTTGACTGACCCAACGCCTTCGCGAGCAAGCTCGCTCCCACAGGTTCAAATGTGATCTCGCATTCTGTGTACGACGCAGATCCCTGTGGGAGCGAGCCTGCTCGCGAAGGGGCCGGCACACCCAACATCGAATTTGACTGACCCAACGCCTTCGCGAGCAGGCTCGCTCCCACAGTTTCAGATGTGATCTCGCATTCTGTGTACGACGCAGATCCCTGTGGGAGCGAGCCTGCTCGCGAAGGGGCCGGCACATCCAACATCGAATTTGACTGACCCAACGCCTTCGCGAGCAAGCTCGCTCGCACACTTTCAGATGTGATCTCGCATTCTGTGTACGACGCAGATCCCTGTGGGAGCGAGCCTGCTCGCGAAAGGGCCGGCACATCCAACATCGAATTTGACTGACCCAACGCCTTCGCGAGCAGGCTCGCTCCCACACTTTCAGATGTGATCTCGCATTCTGTGTACGACGCAGATCCCTGTGGGAGCGAGCCTGCTCGCGAAAGGGCCGGCACACCCAACATCGAATTTGACTGACCCAACGCCTTCGCGAGCAGGCTCGCTCCCACACTTTCAGATGTGATCTCACATTCTGTGTACGACGCAGATCCCTGTGGGAGCGAGCCTGCTCGCGAAAGGGCCGGCACATCCAACATCGAATTTGACTGACCCAACGCCTTCGCGAGCAGGCTCGCTCCCACAGGTTCAGATGTGATCTCGCATTCTGTGTACGACGCAGATCCCTGTGGGAGCGAGCTTGCTCGCGAAGGGGCCGGCACATCCAGGATCAAAATTGACTGATCCAACGCCTTCGCGAGCAGGCTCGCTCCCACAGGTTTTGTGGCGGATCTACACTCAACGGATCAGCACCCCGCCGTGAGAACGCCATGAAAATGTCTGCACAAATGACCGTCGTCGCGGTACTCGCCACCCTCGCCTGGCTGGGTCTGGCGGTGTGGGGCATTGGCGGTGTGGCGATGTTCTTTTCCCACGGTTCGCTGGTGATCGTGGCATTGGCGACGGTGGCGATGGTGATTGCTTCACTGTTCAGTGAGGTCAACCTCAGTTCTGGCGAACGTGAAGATCGCGCCAATCGCTGGGTGATTCCGGCCTTTGGTGTGATTGGTCTGGTCAGTGGTTTCTTGCCAGCCTATTGCGACCGGATGAACTTCTGGACGTTTGGTGGTGAAGGCGTGCGCTGGCTCGGCGCTTTGCTGTTTATCGTCGGCGGCGCGCTGCGACTGTGGCCAGTGTTTGTGCTGGGGCGGCGCTTCAGTGGATTGGTGGCGATACAGCCGGGGCATCGCCTGGTGACGGATGGCATCTATCAGCACCTGCGCAACCCGAGTTATCTGGGGCTGGTGATCAATGCCGTGGGCTGGGCGCTGGCGTTTCGTTCGGTGGTGGGATTGTTGCTCGCGGCGCTGACGTTGATCCCGTTGATTGCCCGGATTCATTCGGAAGAAGCCCTGCTGCGTGCGCAGTTTGGGGCGGAGTACGAGGCTTATTGCGCGCGGAGTTGGCGGTTGCTGCCTGGGGTTTATTGATTTGCGAACACCGTCCCCCTGTAGGAGTGAGCCTGCTCGCGATAGCGGTGGGTCAGTCAAATCCATGTGTCTGACAGACCGCTATCGCGAGCAGGCTCACTCCTACAAGGGATTGTGTTTGTCAGTTGCGTTGCAGGTGCAGGCCGTCGCTGTCGACTGCAACGCGGATGTCAACGTAACTGGCCAGCGTCGCGTGCGCCGTTTCCAGCGGATGCTGATGCGTCGTGGTGATGATCATCAACGCCGCGCCAGCCGCTTCGGCCGCTTGAATACCGACAGTGGCGTCTTCGAAGATCAGGCAATCACGCGCTTCCAGGCCAAGACGTTTCGCAGCCAGTAAATAGCCGGCCGGATCAGGTTTTCCGGCCTTCACATCTTCAGCCGTGATCATCACCGCCGGCGCTGGAATCCCCGCCGCCGCCATCCGCCGTAACGCCAGATCCCGTGGTGCCGAGGTCACCATTGCCCAGCGATCTTTGGGCAGGCTGTTGAGAAATTTCGCCGCGCCGGGAATCTCGACAATGCCTTCAACGTCTGCGATTTCCGCCTCGGTGATGAACGCCGCTTGCGCCTCGGCATCCACGCCCGGCAGGTTCAGGCGATTGATCGTGTCGATGGCTCGCGCGCCATGAATGGTCGGCAAAAAGGTTTCCACATCGACACCATGGCGCACGGCCCAGGCTGACCAGATCCGCTCGGCGGCAGCAATGGAATTGAGGACGGTGCCGTCCATGTCGAACAGAAACGCGCCGAACGCGCGATCAAATACAGCATCGTGAGCAGACAAAGGGTCGCATCCTCTGGCAAAAGATCGGGCGGGCAATGTAGCACTTGCCCGCCCGATTCACCCAGCGTGTCAGTGCAGGCGCGGGGCCTTGGATTTGAACGCGCTGTCGACGCAGTCGAGCAATTGACCGATGGCCCAGGGCTTCTTGATGAACGCCACCGAATGCTTGACCCCGGAGGTCTCTGGCGTTTCGTAGCCGGACATGACCATCACCGGCTTGTCCGGCCAGCGGTCGCCGACCAGGTTGGCCAGATCAGCACCATTGAGGGTGCCGGGCATGGTGATGTCGGTCAGCAGCAGCGCCACTTCCGGCGCGTGTTGCTCGAGATATTGCGATGCGGCGTCGGCGCTGGTGTGCGGCTCGACCTTGAAACCTTCCTCCTGAAGAATTTCGCAAAGAAACTCCAGAATCAACGGATCGTCCTCGACTACCAGAATCAACCCGCCAGGAAGGTGCGCATCCGCCGTCGGTGTTGGGCACATGGAACTGCACTCCCTGAATTGCATTAACGATTTAGCGGCTTGAATCCGCTGCTTATCTGGTATGAGCGGCGGGCTCTGCAGAAATTCATTTTTGATACAGGTCTTTTGCGAAACGGCGTTTTTGCCCGTCAGCGGCAATCGTTCGCGACGGTGTATTTGTGGTTAAAATGCCGACCCTTTTGCTTGCCGATCCTGACCGATGAACCCTGAAGCCCTCGCTACCCTCCACGCCCATCTGCTGCCGGCCCTCGCAGCAGCGCCGAGCGAAACCCGCCGCCTGCTCCACGGGCGCGGCCGCTGCTGGCCGGGGCTGGAGCAGTTGACCGTGGACTGGCTGCAAGGCGTGGTACTGGTGTCGCTGTTCAAGGAACCAGCGCCTGAGCAGCTGGACAATCTCAAGGCGCTGCTGCTGGAACTCACCGGTTCCGCCGAATGGAAACAGTCCGGCGCGCACACCTTGCTGATCCAGCATCGCTACTTGCCGCAGAGCACTGCCGAATGGTTGCAGGGCGATGAAATCGACGAAATGAGCATCGTCGAGGGCGGCTTGCAGTACCGCGTCGATCTGGGTCGCAAGCAGAACGCCGGGCTGTTTCTCGACATGCGTTACGGGCGCAACTGGGTGCGCGAACAGGCCGACGGCAAACGCATCCTCAACCTGTTCGCCTACACCTGCGGGTTTTCCGTGGCGGCCATCGAAGGGGGCGCCAGCCATGTGGTCAATCTGGACATGTCGCGCGCAGCTCTGAGCCGGGGTCGCGACAATCATCGCTTGAACGGCCATGACTTGAGCAAAGTCAGTTTCCTTGGCCACGACCTGTTCAAGTCCTGGGGCAAGGTGATCAACAGCGGCCCCTACGATCTGGTGATCATCGATCCGCCGTCGTTTCAGAAAGGCAGTTTCCTGCTGACCAAGGACTACCAGCGCGTGCTGCGTCGTCTGCCGGAATTGCTCACGGCGCAAGGCACGGTGCTGGCGTGCATGAACGATCCGGCGTTCGGTTCGGACTTTCTGATCGATGGCGTGACGCAGGAAGCGCCGGGTTTGCGCTTTGTAGAGCGGCTGGAGAATCCGCCGGAGTTTCCGGACATTGATCCTGAAAGCGGTCTCAAGGCCCTGATCTTCCAGCGCACTATCTGACACCCCGAAGATCCCTTGTAGGAGTGAGCCTGCTCGCGATAGCGGTCTATCAGTCAAATAGGTGATATCTGACACACCGCTATCGCGAGCAGGCTCACTCCTACAGGGGGATTGTGTTGGGTCAGGGAGTTGGTGGGCGCAGCACCAAAGCAAACAACTCACCATGCCCGGTGACATTGAGCTTGTGATACAGATTGCGCCGATGCACCTTGACCGTCTCCGGCGAAATACCCATCTGCTGGGCCATCGCCTTGCTGGAGAAACCCTGCAGGATCAGCCGTGCCGTGTCGACCTCACGCACCGTCAGCCGCGCATCGAAGCGGTCAAGCAACGTCGCCAGATCACCGACCACCGTTTGCGCCACCGCGCCCTGCGGCGGCAACAACTGCACATGCCGACGCATCGCCGCCAGCACCCAGTCGCGCACGCACAGCAGCCGACCCTGCTCGGCCATGTCGAACGGCGTCGAGCGACCCAATGACAAACCGAGCACGCCGCCCTCGACGTTGATCATGAACTGCAACTCGTCTTCACCGACCATCAAACGAAAGTAGCTCTGGTAATACTCGCTGTGCAGAAACTGGTCCGGCGCCACCGAGGCGAGGCTGTGCAAACCGTCAGCAATGCCGGTCGAGGCGGCTTGATAAAACGGATCGAGCAAGTACATCCCGGCGCAGTATCCGGCCAGTTCCTCTTGCTCGTCGGCGCGGCCCTGGCTGTCGAAGTCGATCAGCAACTGCGGCGCCTGCCCGGCTTGCATCAGCGCCACCAGCGCGTTGTCCAGCGGCACCAGCAATCGCAAGGTGTCCACCAGCGCGCGCCAGAAACCAGCCTGACCGACAGCGGCAAATACCCGCGCCAGGCTTTGATGCACTGGCAGTTCCTGCAGCAACGCGTCCACGCACTACCCCTTTTGAGTAACCCATGATGGGAATGGGTCAGGCCTGGCCGGCCCGATAGGCTGACCACTCTTGTTCATCACCGGCCTGTACAGGCCAGGAGTGCCGCATCATGCGTCGTCGCCGTGGCTGTATCAACCTCAGCATTAAACTGGGCCTGCTGGCCGGAATTGGCGCCAGCTCGATCGCCTTGGCTGCCGACGCGCCGAGCGTGCACGTCTACAACTGGTACGACTACATCGGTCCGAACACTCTCCACGATTTCCAGCGCGACAGCGGTATCCAGCCGGTCTACGACACCTTCGACAGTGCCGAAGTCCTCGAAGGCAAACTGATGACCAGCCGCAGCGGCTACGACGTGGTGGTGGCAAGCAACTTCAGCCTGCCGACGCTGATCAAGGCCGGCGCCCTCGCCCCGCTGCCGCGCGAGCAACTGCCGGGCTGGAAGAATCTCGACAGCGACCTGCTGGCGAAGCTGGCCAACAACGATCCCGGCAATCAATACGCAGTGCCTTATCTGTGGGGCACCAACGGCATCGGTTACAACATCGATAAAGTGCGCGCGGCGCTGGGCGACAAGGCGCCGGTGGACTCGTGGGATCTGGTGTTCAACGAAGCCAACCTCGCCAAACTCGGCCAGTGCGGTGTGGCGATGCTCGATTCGCCGTCGGAGATGCTGCCGGTCGCCCTGCATTATCTGGGGCTGCCACCGAACAGCACCGATCCCGAAGACTATAAAAAAGCCGAAGCGCTGCTGCTGAAATTGCGCCCGCACATCGCTTACTTCAACTCGTCGAAATTCATCAGCGACCTGTCCAACGGCAACATCTGCGTGGCGGTCGGTTGGTCGGGCGCGATGCTGGAGGCCAAGACCAATGCCGAGCAAGCCAACAACGGCGTGAAGATCGCCTACAGCCTGCCCAAGGAAGGCGCGCCGGTGTGGTTCGACACGCTGGTGCTGCTCAAGGACGCACCGAATCGTCCCCAAGGCCTGGCCTTTATCGACTATCTGCTGCGCCCCGAAGTGATCGCGCCGGTCAGTGATCACCTTTCTTATCCGAATGGCAATCGTGCGGCGACACCGCTGGTGGCCGAAGCCACGCGGGACAACCCGGCGGTTTATCCGTCTGCTACGGCAATGGCCACGCTGTACACCCTTGAACCGTTGCCGAAAGCCACCGAGCGAGTGCGCACGCGGGTGTGGAGCAAGGTCAAGAACGGCCAATAAAGCCTTTTGAACATTGCACAAAACCCTGTGGGAGTGAGCCTGCTCGCGAAAGCGGTGGGTCAGGCACTGATGTGTTGAAAGTGCGGACGCCTTCGCGAGCAGGCTCGCTCCCACAGGGTCAGTGCACAACCCAGCATTTTTTTGAGAGACAGAAATCAATGAAACCTCGTGCCCGTGACCTCAACATCCGCATCGGCCAACTGCCGCCCGGCCCGCTCAACGCCATCACCGATGTACCCGGCGTGCGCGTCGGCCACAGCAATGTGCGCGGACGCAGCAGCGCCGGGCGCGACATCTGCACCGGCGTCACACTGATCGAACCGCGCCCGGGCTCGACCAATCAGCAGCCGTGTTTTGCCGGCGTGCATGTGCTCAACGGCAATGGCGACGCCACCGGCCTTGAATGGATTCGCGAGGCGGGTCTGCTGACCAGCCCGATTGCCTTCACCAACACCCACAGCCTTGGTGTAGTGCGCGATGCATTGATTGCTCTGGATCGCCAGCAGCAACCCGACGACGGTCGCCTCTACTGGAACATGCCGGTGGTGCTGGAAACCTTTGACGGTTTGCTCAACGACATCAACGGTTTCCACGTCCAGCCTGAACACGTCGCCGAAGCGTTGAGCGCAGCCGTCGACGGCCCCGTCGTCGAGGGCGCGATCGGCGGTGGCAGCGGCATGATCTGCCATGAATTCAAGGGCGGCATCGGCACCTCGTCGCGGCGGTTGAGCCGTGCTCAGGGTGGCTGGACCGTCGGCGCGATCGTGCAGGCCAATCACGGCATTCGCAGTGAGTTACGGGTCGATGGCTACCCGGTCGGGCGCTACATGGAACAGAAAGATTCGCCGTTCTTGCGCGCAGCGTTGCCGCATCCGGGCATGGGTTCGATTGTTGTGTGTCTGGCCACCGATGCGCCGCTGTTGCCGCATCAGTGCACACGTCTGGCACAGCGCGCGAGCCTGGGTCTGGCGCGCACCGGCGGTGGCAACGAGGATCACAGCGGCGACATTTTCATCGCCTTCGCCACCGGCAACGATCACGTGCCGCCCGCCGCCTACGAAGGCAAAGGCGCGCCGACCTGTGACGGCTTGCGCATGGTCAACAATGACCACATCAGCGAGCTGTTTCTCGCCGCGACCGAGGCGGTTGAAGAGGCGATCATCAATGCTTTGCTGGCCAGCGAAAGCACCGAGGGCAACGGGCATTCAGTGCCGGGACTCGACGCCGACACCCTGCTCGCAGCCCTCGAAAAATCAGGTTGGCCCGGCGCCCGTTGACACCGCGTTTCCCCTGTAGGAGTGAGCCTGCTCGCGATCGCGGTTTGTCAGTCGAAGTTGATTTGACTGACCCACCGCGATCGCGAGCAGGCTCACTCCTACACAGGATCACGTCAGTATTTGTGTACCAAGTTCTCGCCGCCGCCCGGGCGACTGGCGGTACTTGAGCCGCCACTTGCACACTCCTAGGATGGAATCACGCAGTGGCTCCGCTCTATCGAGCGCTGCGTAGGCACGGGTGCTCTGAACCCCAATCAAGCCCGTGTCTGGCTTCATGCGCATCTTGAGCCTCGAGGGCTCTACTTCCTCCCCATCAAAGAGCTTTGAGGCTCTTTTTTTGTCTGCGTAAATCAGCAGTCCGGCAGCGCATCGACGCGAATCGAGCGCCAGGCCGCTTGTGCCAGCAACTCGCGATAATCCGCCGGGCTGCCCTTCACCCGCCCCGCCAACCAGGCACGGCAGTAACTGTCGGCCTGACCAATGATCAACGACGGCAAAAGTTCGGCGGGCAGCGCCTTGAGTTCGGTAACTCGCCCTGATTCGGCCAGCCAGTCGCGCAGACGCAGATTGCGGGTTTTGTTGCGCTCGGCCAGTTCGTCTTTGAACGGCCCTTTGGTCACAGCAAACCGCGCGTGGTACTGGAAACGCGCCCATTCGGGTTGACGCTCGACCCAATCGACGTAGCTGAACACCAGCGCCTGCACACCTTCCTCGGTGGTTTGCGCTGCATCCAGATAGGCATCGCGCAGGCGCGCCTGATCCTCCAGCGCGGTGAAGAACAACGCGGCGACCAAGCCCTCCTTGTTGCCGAAATGGTGATAGATCGCCCCGACGCTGGTGTCGCACTCAGCGCGAATCATCTCGATGGTGGTGGCCTCGATCCCCTGCTCGTTGAACAGGCTTAGCGCCTTGCGAAAGATATCGCGCTTGAGTTCGGCGCGGCGGCCGGGGTAGCTGCGTTCAAGTAGATCTGCGGTGTCCATGCGGCTCACTGCCTGAAAATCGGGATTGAAAGGCACACGTCGTGCCCATGAAAAAACACGCACAGGTTGACAGATTTCCCGCAGACCGAATACCGTTCAGTTACAGAACATTATTCTGTAACGGAACATCATTCTGCAAAATCACTTTCCGCGAGGCGTTTCCATGAGTCAGTTTCTCAGCATGTTCAACAGCGCAGGCCCGCAAGCGTTCAGCCAGATGGCCTGCCAGGTCGCGCCGTACTTCAGCACCATCAACCCACTGGTGACCGAGTTGCGTGCGAACTCGGCGACGGTACAAGTACCGTTCCGTCGTGAGATAACCAACCACCTCGGCACCGTGCATGCGATTGCCATGTGCAACGCGGCGGAACTCGCCGCCGGGATGATGACCGATGTGTCGATCCCGGCCGGCGCACGCTGGATCCCCAAAGGCATGACCGTGGAATATCTGGCCAAGGCAAAAACCGATGTGACGGCGGTGGCCAGTGGTGAAGGCGTGGATTGGCAGAGCGAAGGCGACAAGATCGTCACCGTGGATATCCGCGACACCGAGGGCAAGCACGTGTTCACGGCGCGGATCACCATGAACGTCAAACTCGGCTGAATCGGGGACACAAAAAAACCCTTGCTGCGGCATTCACAGCAAGGGCTTTTTCAGCGATGTGAGGTCAGTGCAAGGTCAGGCGCTGGCGGACAAACTCCTCGACATGGCGAGTGGTCTGATCGAGGTGTCGGTCGCGCTGTTTCTCGGCGTCGAGCATCGCGCGCTTGCCGTTCTTCTGCAGCAGATAGGTGTGAATCTGCTGCACTTCCAGCGACCGGTAGATCGGTGTGGTGTCGATAAATCCGCGCAAGCCGTTGCTGCGGTAATGCCGGGTGCTCATCAATACCTGCGTTTCCCGTGAACCGATCACTTCAAAACCCAAGGCTTCGAAGTACGGGACTTTACCCACGGTGCAGGCCAGTTCCGCATGAGGATAACGCCCGACCATTTCGCCGATCAGCGCCCGCGCCACGCCCTGACGCCGATGCCCTTCGCGCACCGCCATATAAGCCACGCTGCAGGCTTCCCAATCGCCCTGCACCGGCAGGTACAACAGAAAACCGATCACTTGCTCCGGATCATCCTCGTCGGTGGCGACCAGCAACTCGACGTCGGTGCCCTTCTCGCCATTCAACGCTTCCAGATACAGATGCACCTCATAGCCGACCGCGTACTGATAGACGTTGTATAGCAGGTTGCTCGGGCCGAGACCGACCGCGCTGATGTCGGTCAGGTAATCGACGACCATCTGCAGAATCTGGCTGTTGACGCCTTCGGGGCATGGGGTTTTGTAGTGGGTGATGCGTGGCATGACGAACTCCGACGGTAAAAAGCGTTGCCGACAGCCGCAGCGGTCGACGAGCCGCGACATCATACCGTGACCGACCCGGCGGACGTCTAAAGTTCCTGTTCCGAGCGCCGATGTAACGGTCTCCTACCAATGTCACCACCAGGGATCGGCCATGTACTACCCGCGCGAAGCTGCCAAGGATCACCTCTACAACCGTATCGTCATGCTGACCGTTGCTTGCTGCGTGGTGCTGCTGCTCGCTGCAATGGCTCACAAGTCGGGCATGCTCTATGGGGCGCTGAGTTTCAACGGTGTGGAAACCCGTGGCAGCGTCACGGCATTGGAGCAGATTCCAATGAACGCCAATGGCAAGGTCATTCACTATCAATACACCGATGCCCAAGGCCAGCCCCATGAAGGGCAACACGCCGACGAACGCTACGTTGAGCATACCCAGTACGAAGTCGACGGCCCGATCACCCTGCTGGTGTCGCCGTGGATGCCAGATAAAAGCTGCATCGCCAGCCAGTTGCAGAGTTACCGTACGAGCTTCTGCATCATGACCGGCGGTGTGTTGCTCGCACTGCTGTTTCTGCTGATCTCCGGCAGAACGTTCTGGCAGATTCAGGCGATGAAAGAACAGGACCGGTTTTATTGACTGGCGAGGTCACTGCTGCGGCGCCACCACTTTGAATTTGATGGCGATGTCCTTGGACACCACGGTGTCCGCCCACTCCCCCGCGCCGAGGCCGAACTCGTCGCGCTTGAGTATCAGGTCACCGTCGAAAATGCCGATGGCACTGCCCGGTTTCAATTCCACCGGCACCTGCACTTCGCGGGTAATGCCCTTGAGGGTGAGTTGTCCGTCGATCAGATAGCGACGCTCGGCCACTTGGGTGAAACGTCGGGATTCGAACACCGCCACGGGAAATTTTTCGGTGTTGAACCACGCCGGTTTCACCAGCTCGGTGTTGGCGTCTTCACTGCCGGCATCGATGCTGTTGAGGTCAATGTGCAGCGTGGTACGGGCGTTGGCGAGGTTGTCGGTATCAAAGTCCAGCGTCGCCTCGAACTTGCCAAAGGTGCCGTACATCGGCGAGCCCATCTGGTTGTAGGTAAAACTGATCTGGCTGGCGGTGGTGTTGACCCGCGTGTATTCGACAGCCTGCGCGGCACAAACGACGCACAGCGAACACGCGGCAGCCAGCAGCAATCGGATCGACATGGGATTCTCCGGGCGGGGCTGGCCGTCGAGGGCCTCGATTGACTTAAGCAAACATCCACGCGTTACGCCAGCGCCTAAACCAGCCGCTCGATCTTCTGATGCTGCCAGACCAGTTTGTAATACAGGGTCTGCAACACCAGCATGCCCAGATATGCCACCGGAAACGCCATCCATACACCCTGCAAACCGTACTGCCCGTCCAGCCAGTACGCGGCCGGCAGTTGCACGCCGACCACGCAAATGATCGCAATCACCACCGGCACCAACACCGTACCGCTGGCGCGCATGATCCCGCCAATGATTGCCTGGAAGCCGAACACCAACAGGCTCCACAGCATGATGTGCAGCAGATGCTCAGCCATCGCCCGGGTCGAATCCTCGGTCAGGAACAGGCCCAGCAACCAGTGCGACAACAGGTAACCAAGCACGATCAAGCCGCCGGTCAGGCACACGTTGATCAGCAGCCCGGTGCGCAGAATCGGCCCCATGCGTTCCAGTCGCCCGGCGCCGATGGCCTGCGCACCGAGGATCGACGCGGTGATCGCAATCGACAAGGCCGGGAACTGCACATAGTTGACGATCTGTGTCACTGCGCCATAGGCCGCCGTCGCTTGCGAACCGTGCTGGTTGACCAGCGCCAGAATCACCAGCTCCGACAGCGACAGCACAATCATCTGCACGCCGGTCGGCAGACCGATGCGCAACACTTTGCCGAGAATCGCCCCGTCGAGCCGTAGCGCGGCAAAAAACTCGCGATCCGGCGCCAGTGGATGGCCCTTGCGAATCAGCCGCCACGCCAGCCACGCCATTGCCGCCAGGTTGCCGGCCAACCCTGCGTACGCCGCACTCTGAATGCCCAGTTGCGGCAGGCCGAACCAGCCGCGAATCAGCGCTGGGGTCAGGGCCAGCCCGACACAGGTCGACACCACCAGCGCCAGCAACGGCGACAGCGTATCGCTGACCCCGCGCAACAATTGCGTGAACAATACGAACACCAGCAACGACGGCAAGATCCACATCATCACGTGGGCATACGCTACCGCATCGTCGAGCACATCCGCTGGCGTCCCCAAACCCGCCAATGCCTGTCGCGCAAACACGCTGCCCAATACTGCGGCCACCAGGCCGATCAACACGCCCAGCAACAGCGTCGCCCCGGCAATCGCCTTGACCATGTGCGGTTCGCGCGCGCCCCACGCCTGACCGATCAACACCCCGGCGCCCGCACCGAGGCCGATCACCAGTGCGATAAAGAAGAACACGATGGGAAACATCCCCGACACCGCCGCCAGTGCCTGGGTGCCGAGCATCTGGCCGATGTAGATGCTGTTGACCGTGCCCGACATCGATTGCAGAAAATTCGACAGCACCATCGGCGCGAGGAACAGCAGGTAGGTGTGCCAGAGTGGGCGTTGGGCGACGGCTTGCATTGAATAGAGGTCCATCTCGACGGCGGGAGGGCTGATTGAGGATAGCTTCGGTGAGTTGCTCGCGGGGTGCAATTAACATTTCAAATCGGTGTTTATTACCGGTGGTCACGTCTGTGTAATTGGCGCGGATCTGTAGGTGTCAGGTAACGCCTGTGGTAAACAACAGCCCTCGCCCATTTTTCTTATTGAGGCTCTGTTCATGCCGCACGTTGCCAATCTGTTGACCGCCAGCCTACTCGCCCTGCTCGCCACCAGCGCTCACGCCGCCGCGCCCGCCGAAACGTTGAAGCCGTTGCTGGAAACACTCAACGAACGCCTGAACATCGGCGACCTCGTCGCGCTGACCAAATGGGACAGTGGCAAGCCGATTCAGGACAGCCCGCGTGAGGCGCAGGTCATTGCCAATGCCCGAGCGCTGGCCGCCGAGCACAAGCTCGACCCTGAAGACGTGGCGCAACTGATCGCGGCGCAAATGGAGGCGAACAAATTAGTGCAGTACGGGTTGCTCGCACAATGGCAGGCGGCCGCTGCCGCACCAGACACCCCGCGCCCCGACCTCGGTAAACAGATCCGCCCGCGTCTGGATGAACTGCAAACCCGTCTGCTGCAGCAATACGCCGAGTTCGCGCCCTATCGCCATGACGCGAATTGCCCGGCGTGGCTGGCCAAGGCGCGCAGTGGCCTGACCCACGATGCGTTGCATGAGTTGGCTTTGACGCGGGCGACCGGTGAGCTGTGCGTGCGATCAACCACCCCATGAAACGGGGGCTCGGGCATACATTGCTGGCGTCGATAGTCACCATCACGTCAATGAAGTTCTCATAAAAAATCCACGGCGTAACATCGGCTCCAGACAAACAACTACCCCTTGGAGCACACGATCATGAAACGCCAAACCCTTCTCAGCATCGCTTTTTCGGTTTTCGCCATTAACGCTTTTGCCGCCACCCCGGCACATACCCAGGTCGCTGAAGGCGGCTCGGACAAGTTGATTGAAAGTCGTGTTGCTGAGGGCGGTTCTGATCGTCTGCTCGAACGCCGCGTTGCCGAAGGCGGTTCCGATCGTCTGATCGAACGCCGCGTCGCCGAAGGTGGTTCCGATCGTCTGATCGAACGCCGCGTTGCCGAAGGTGGTTCCGATCGTCTGATCGAACGCCGCGTTGCCGAAGGTGGTTCCGATCGTCTGATCGAACGCCGCGTTGCCGAAGGTGGCGCTGATCGCCTGATCGAACGCCGCGTCGCCTAAACCACTGGCTTCATCGCAACCCCAAGAAAAAGCCCGGCCTGATCAGCCGGGCTTTTTCCTGCCCGCAACCATCCATTCCCCGACTGGTCACCCACCACCCGTTGCGCATACCATGCGGCCACAACTTCAAAACAGACCTCGCCTGCCCATGCTCAAAGCCAGTCTGCGTAGCCACCTCACCCTTTGGTTTGCCGGTTTGTCCCTGCTGACGCTGCTCAGCGTGGGCTTCTATGTCGGCCACATCGCCACGGAACAGATGAAGCAGGCCAGCGGCAATGCCTTGCTCAACACCGCGCGCTCGGCGGCATCGTTATTGGGCGAGCAACTGCGCGAACGCCAGTTGGAGGTTTATCTGCTAAGCCGCGCGCCGCATCTGGAGCGGGGCGATCTGGACAACCCGGCGATTCTGAAATCGATGCAATTGCGTACCCAGGCCCGCGCCGAGTATGCGTGGATGGGCGTCACCGATGCCGAGGGCAAGGTGCATCAAGCGGTGAACGGCTTGCTGGTGGGTCAATCGGTGCAACAACGGCCGTGGTTCCAGGCCGGGTTGCGCGGGGAGTACACCGGCGATCCCCATGAGGCGGTGCTGCTGGCGAAAATGCTCCCGGGCCTGCCGAACGGTGAACCACTGCGTTTCATCGATTTCGCCGCGCCGATCCATAACGCCGACGGCCAGGTGACTGGCGTACTGGGCGCACACGCGCACTGGAGTTGGGTGACACGCATTGTTGAGTCAGCGGCGTTTTCACATAAAAACTCAACACCGGATATCGAGGCGTTGATCATCGATCACGATGGCAAGATTCTCTATCCGGAAGCGCTGGCGGGTCAGCAAGTGGCGGCGACGGACTCGGAATTGCAGGGGTGGACGGCGGGCAACGGCTTCCTCACCAGCATAGTCACCGTACCGACGCCATCGAGTACGGCGCTGTCGTGGTCGATTGCCGTGCGCCAGCCATTGGAAACTGCGCTGCAACCGGCGCGGCTGCTGCTCTACAAACTGCTGATACTGGGCGTGGTCGCGGCCGTGCTGTTTGGCCTGGTGGCCTACTACCTGGCGCTGTATCTGAGCCGACCGATCGAACAGCTCGCGCATTCGGCCAGACAAGTCCAGAACAAACAGCCCGGCGCACAATTCCCGCTGCAACACCCGGTGCGAGAGATTGCTCAGCTCGGCCAGTCCATCGATGCAATGACGCAATCACTGCTCGGCAAAGAGCGCGAACTGCAAGAGGCCAATGCCTCGCTGGAAGCAACCGTCGCGCAACGCACCGCTGCGCTGACGCAGGCCAATGCCGAATTGCTGAGTCTGGCGACCCACGACAGTTTGACCGGCGTTTACAACCGTCGCCGTTTCGACGAGAAACTCACCGAATACACACTGCTGTTCCGCCGCACCGGACGTCCGTTTTCCCTGCTGCTGATCGATGCTGATCACTTCAAACGAATCAATGACAGCCACGGTCACGCCGTGGGTGATGAGGTGCTGCAACAGTTGGCGCAACTGATTCAGAGCAGCTTGCGCACCACCGATTTCGTCGCTCGTTACGGCGGCGAAGAGTTCGCCGTGCTGTTGCCGGAAATCGCCCAACCCGACACCCCGGAAGTCGTCGCCGAGAAGATTCGCGCGGCGGTTGCCGAGGCCGGTTTTCCTGCGGTCGGAAATGTGACGGTGAGCATCGGTGTCGGCCTGGCAGACCCGGCCGACAACAGCCACAGCGCACTGATCAAACGCGCCGATCAGCAGCTCTATCAAGCCAAAGCGGCGGGTCGCAATCAGGTGGCGTGATCAGCCCTTCTTCACTTCGCAAATCCCGTTGGCCCTGTTCTTCCCGGTGTACGACACCGCAGGCGAACCGTCGGGATTGATGCTCAGGGAAATGGTCACCCCCGCACCTTTTGCTTCGAAGTAGTTGTCGTTGAATTTCTTCAACTGGCCTTCCTTGCCATTGATGTAGATCGGCCCGCCTTGATCGGCGTGCACTTCGATCTTGCCCGGGCACGTGGCGTTGAACATGGGGATGCTCGCGTGGGCCAGTCCTGTGGCAAGCAGCAGCGGTGTTGCCAATAGCAAAAATTTCATGGTGGGTTCCTTGAAGGCAGCAACAACGCCGAATAGATTTTTCATGTCATTTTCAATCAGGGACTTCGGCAGCTCCTGCCGTCATTGCGAGAAGGTCTGAAGATAAGCCAACAGGTTGTCGAGTTTTTCTTCGTCACTCAGGCCCCAGAAAATCATCCGCGTGCCGGGCACCACGCCTTTCGGATCCTTCAGATAGGCAATCAGCGTTTCACGATCCCAAGTCACCCCCGAGTTCTTCATCGCCTCGGAATACACGTAATTAGCCGAGGTACCGGCGGGCCGCCCGATGATGCCATTGAGTTGCGGGCCGAATCCGGGACGGGCCGATTCGCCGACCTGATGACAGCCCCCGCACAGGCGCGGGAAGATTTTCGCGCCAGCTTCGGGGTCGCCTGCGGCGAGGGTGAACGTACTGAACAGGCTGGAGCCGAGCATCAGAGCGAGTGACAGTGCAGCGGTGTTTTTCATCGAGGGTTCCGGGTCGGTCTGCATCGGGCGGCGCAAGGGTAGCATTTTGTTTTTACCGGTAAGCGCCAATGATCCTGCTGATTTTGATCAATGCCTGGCGCAACACATCCATCTCTACCGAACCCAGCGCAAGCCGAATCGCATGCGGCGCATGGCCCGACACCGAAAACGGCTCGGCGGTGGTGACGGAAATCTGCTCGTGCATCAGCTCGACGACAATCTGGTCGGCGCGCACATCCTCCGGCAACGGTAGCCACAGGAAATACGACGCCGGATGGCCAACACTGGGCAATCCTTTCAACACTTCGGCCGCCAGCGCCTGCCGCGCCTTGGCATCTTTGCGTTTCTGCTCCTCGAGCAACGTCACTGTGCCGTCGTCGAGCCAGCCACAGGCGATGGCGGTCATGACGCCCGGCGTGTTCCAGGTGGTGGCGCGGATGATGCGTTCCAGTGCTGGCACCACGTCGGTCGGGGCGGCAATGAAACCGACGCGCAGGCCGGTTGCGATGTTTTTCGACAGGCCCGAGACGTACACCGTGCGCTCCGGCGCCAGATCGATCAGCGTACGCGGTGGGTTTTCCACCAGAAATGCGTAGGCCGCGTCTTCGATGAGTGTCAGATCATGACAACGGGCAATAGACACCAACTGCTCGCGCTGCGCCAACGGCATCACCCAGCCCAGCGGATTGTGCAAGGTCGGCATGCTGTATACGGCACGCACCGAGCGGCTGCGACAGAGTCTGTCCAGCGCGGCGAGATCCGGCCCCTGATCGCTGAACGGAATCGCCACGACTTCCAGATGCAGCGCTTCGGCCAGTACCTTGAAGCCGGAATAGGTCAGGGCGTCGGCAGCAATCACATCGCCGGGTTTGAGCAATGCCATCAACGTGACGGCGAGGCCTTGCTGGGCGCCATTGACGATCAGTACTTGCTCAGCGTCGACAGTCACCCCGCGCGTCAACAGATGCCGAGCGACCGACGCACGTTCGTGGGCACGGCCGGCGTGCGGTTGATAACGCAACAACGCTTCCAGGTCGCCCGACAACGCCAATTGGCGCAACGCGCTGCGCAACAAATCGGCCTGACCGGGCAACGACGGGTAATTGAAATTGAGGTCGATCATGCCGACCGCCACGTCTTTCTGATCGATGCCCTGCCCCGGCGACAGCGAGGTTTCGCGGACAAACGTGCCGCGCCCGGTTTCGCCGCTGACCAGGCCCATGGCCTCCAGCTCCGCATACACCCGCGAGGCCGTGACCAGCGCCAGCCCTTCCTCAGCAGCCAGTTGCCGGTGAGTTGGCAACCGCGTACCCGGCGGCAACTGCCCCGAACGAATGTCGGCAGCATAGGCATCGACGATGGTCTTGTAGCGCGAACGTGGCATGCCTGATGTATCCATGACAATTCTTTGATTGTGCTGATTCTCGGCTCTAGCATGACCGCAACGCAACCCACTTCTGAGCGTGATCTGCTATGGAACGGACTTCGAATCTGACGACCCCGGCACTGGAAAAAACCAGTGGCTGGATCAATGGTTTTATCGGCGTAGTGATCTTCAGCGGTTCGCTGCCGGCCACGCGTCTGGCGGTGCTGGAGTTCGATCCGGTGTTTCTCACCGTGGTCCGCGCTGCCATCGCCGGGGTGTTGGCTGTCGCGCTGTTGTGGCTATTTCGCGAACGGCGCCCGGCGCGCGATCAGTGGCTGTCGCTGTTGATTGTCGCGCTGGGCGTAGTGCTCGGTTTTCCTCTGCTGACCGCCCTGGCGCTGCAACACGTGACATCAGCGCATTCGATTGTGTTTGTCGGATTGTTGCCATTGGCCACGGCGATTTTTGCCGTGCTGCGCGGCGGTGAGCGGCCGCGACCGGTGTTCTGGATTTTCTCCATTCTCGGCAGCGCGCTGGTGGTCGGCTTCGCGCTGGCACAAGGTCTGACTGCCTCGCCCACCGGCGATCTGCTGATGCTCGCGGCGATTCTGGCCTGCGGTCTCGGTTATGCCGAAGGTGCGAAACTGTCGCGAACCCTCGGCGGCTGGCAGGTGATTTGCTGGGCACTGGTGCTGTCGCTACCGGTGATGGCTGTTTTGAGTCTGTGGCTGGCGCCCGCCTCGTTCAGCACGATCAGCCTGTCGGCGTGGCTGTGTCTGGGCTATGTGTCGCTGTTCAGCATGCTGATCGGCTTTGTGTTCTGGTATCGCGGTCTGGCTCAGGGCGGGATTGCGGCGGTCGGTCAGTTGCAATTACTGCAGCCGTTTTTCGGTCTGGCGCTGGCGGCGACGCTGCTGCATGAACAGGTCAGCCTCGGCATGCTCGCCGTGACGCTGGGCGTGATCCTGTGTGTCGCCGGGGCGAAGAAATTCGCCAAATGATCCTCAGGCGCCGGCCTTCCACTCGCGAGGGCTGAGCCCGGTCTTGCGCCGAAACGCCCGGGCCAGCGCCGAAGGACTTTCGTAACCGACCTCCTCGGCAATCAGCGCAATCGCTTTGCCTTCACGCAGGCGTTTCTGCGCCAGACTGACCCGCCAGCTCAGCAGATAATCGGCCGGAGTCTGCCCGACGACCCGGCGAAACTGCTCGGCAAATCCGGCGCGCGACAGGTTGGCGACAGACGCCAGATCCGCCACGCTCCAGGGCTTTTGCGGTTGCTCGTGCATCAGGTTCAAGGCGCGGGAAAGACGCGGATCGGCCAGCCCGGCGATCATCCCCGGTTGCTGCTCGCGACTGCTGATCAAATGCCGCAACAGCAGAATCACCAGCAGTTCGAACAGTCGATCCATCACCGCCACGCGCCCGCAATGCCCTTCGAACGCTTCCTTGAACAGCCATTCGACGGTGTTGGCCAGCTCCGGAATGTCCGTCAGTTTCAGCACCAGGTAATCCGGCAGTGCCGCCGCCAGTGCATTACCGGAACCGCCATCAAACATCAGCGTTGCGCAAACCACCTGAGTGTCCATGGCTTCGTCGGCAAACATGCGATGGGCGAAGGGTCTGGGGAAGAAGATCAGCGACGGCTCACTGAGGCGGATCTCGCGTTCGCTGCCCGGCTTGAGCAGCAACTCGCCGGCCTGCAACAAATGCACATGGCCGACCGGTTCATTTTCATGAACCGCGACGCCGCAGAACGTGCCGCTGTGAAAAGTGCCGGCCGTCACACCGAAATGGCTGAGCAATGTTGAAAGGCGATCCATGGACGACTCCAAGGGCATATCTGGACGATCTGCCGCATATCCTCGACGATTTGCCGCCAATCCACCAGCCTCGCTCAATAACATGGCCTCCATCCCCGGCGCACTACGCACCGGACTTTCGGAGAATCACCATGAGCCGCATCCACGCAATCAGCCTCGAAACCGCCACCGACGCCACCCGCCCTGTGCTGGAAGGCGTGAAAAAGAAAATCGGTTTCCTGCCCAACGTCTTCACCACCCTGGCCAAAGCGCCGGTGGCCCTCGAAACCTACGTGCAAGCCTCGGCGATCCTCGGCAAAACCTCGCTGAGCGCCCAGGAAAAAGAAGCGGTGTACCTCGCCACCTCCCAGGTCAACGGTTGCGACTACTGCCTGGCGGCCCACACCTTGTTTGCCGGCAAGGCCGGGCTCTCGGCACAGGACATCGTCGCCGCCCGCCAAGGCGAACTCAACGCCTACGCCACCCTCGCCCGTCAGCTGACCGAAAGTCGCGGCCATTTGAGCGATGCACAGATCGCCGCCGCCCGCACTGCCGGCATCGACGACGTGAAGATCATTGAAGTGATTGCACTGGTGGCCGTGCAGAGCCTGACCAACTACCTGAACAACGCGGCGCTGACCGATATTGACTTCCCCGCCATCTGAGTCCGGCCACACAAAACCTGTTGGAGCTGACCTGCTCGCGATAGCGGTGTGTCATTCAAAGCATCTTTGAGTGACACACCGCTATCGCGAGCAGGCTCGCTCCCACAGTTTTAACGTGCGTACAACCCCCGCGGCAAAGCCGCCCCACTCAACAGGATGAGCGTTAGCTCGGCTGCCGCTCTTGATCTTGATCCACGGGCGACGTCGGAAGGCTGAGTGGGCCGTAAGGGCGAAACCCTAAGCCGCCGTGACCGCAGCAACGGATATGTACCCGGTCAGCCAGATAATCAGTGATGCTCCTCACCCGCCCGCTTCAACAACTTCTTGCACCGCTCAGACAAATGAAACACCTGCAAATGCTTACCCGCCTTGGCATAGCGCTCGCGCAAAGTCTTCAAAGCAGCAATCGCCGAATAATCAACAAAACTCAAATGCCGACAATCCAAAGTCACCCGAGCCGGATCATTGGCCGGATCGAACTGATTGAGAAACGGCGCAGTCGAGGCAAAAAACAACGTGCCATGCAGACGATAAAGCTTGCTGCCGTCAGCCTCCAGATGCTCATCGGCATACAGCTCACGGGCCTGCTGCCAGGCAAAGTTAAGCGCGGCGATAATGATGCCGCACAGCACCGCAGTGGCCAGATCAGTGAACACCGTAATAGTGGTCACAGCGATGATCACCAGCACATCGTTGAGCGGCACTTTGTTCACCACCCGCAACGACGCCCAGGCAAAAGTCTGCTGCGACACCACAAACATCACACCGACCAGCGCCGCCAGCGGAATACGCTCGATCAGCGGCGACAGGAACAGAATGAACAACAGAATCAGCACCCCAGCGACCACACCGGACAAACGCCCACGCCCGCCGGAACTGAGGTTGATCACGGTCTGGCCGATCATCGCGCAACCGCCCATGCCGCCGAACGCACCCGAGACCATATTCGCCGCACCGAGCGCCACGCACTCGCGATCCGGGTAGCCACGGGTTTCAGTGATTTCATCGGTGAGGTTCAACGTCAGCAGGGTTTCCAGCAGACCGACCAGCGCCATCAGAATCGCGTAAGGCGCAATGATGCGCAGGGTTTCGAAATTCCACGGGATGTCCGGCAAAGCGAAGGTCGGCAAGCCACCGGCGATGTGCGCCATGTCGCCAAGGGTGCGGGTCGGCAGGCCGAACAGATAGACCAGCAGGCCGACGCCGAGGATCGCCACCAGTGCCGGCGGCACCGTTTTTGTCAGACGCGGCAGAATGTAGACGATGGCCATGGTCAGCAGCACCAGCCCGGCCATCAGGTACAGCGGCGTACCGCTGAGCCAGTCTTCGCCGCTCTTGAAATGCTCCAGTTGCGCCAGGGCAATGATGATCGCCAGGCCGTTGACGAAACCGAGCATCACCGGGTGCGGCACCATGCGCACCAGTTTGCCCAGGCGCAGCAGTCCGAACGCCATCATGATCAAACCGCCGAGCAACACCGTCGCCAGCAAATACTGCACACCGTGCTGCACCACCAACGCGACGATGACCACCGCCATCGAACCCGCCGCGCCGGAGACCATGCCCGGCCGGCCGCCGAACAACGCCGTCAGCGTGCAGATGATGAAAGCGCCGTACAAGCCCATGAGCGGATTGAGGTGCGCCACCAGCGCGAACGCAATGCATTCGGGCAACAGGGCAAACGAGGTGGTGAGTCCGGCCAGGACATCGGCGCGCAGACGAATCGGTTTCATGGCTTACCTGACTGAGCGGCCGACGAGCGCGGCCGCGGGTGTTCGGGGAAAAGAGGGTTGCGGATGTTACGGAATTGTTCCGGATCGAGCCAGTGAACGCTGACACCTGTCGGCTCGGGCTTTATGCTGGCGCGCTCCTGTATTCATCGAGTTCGACATGTCTGCATTTCTGACGTCCCGCGAAGTGTGCCAGCGTTTGCGTGAAGCGGCGCTCGGTGTGCTCGCGTTCACAGTCTGCGAAGCACCTGCCGAGACTGGGCTGGTCACAGTCGATATCGACGGCTGGCGCCTGCTGCTGGATTTTGCCGGGGGGCGATTACATCACTGTGAACACGCCCGCAGCGACGATGGACAAGAAGGCTCGCTAGAGCGCTGGCAGCGTTTTGGCACCGACCCGGTGAGCCTGCTCAGTACCTGGGAATTGGCGCAGATCGAGCAATTGCTCAAAGCGCCGACGAACGAGGTTGCTCAATGATGGCACTCTGCCCATAATTCGCGCCCTCCTCTATTCCCACGCAAGGAACTGCCGTGAAGAAGTCGCTGTTGTTGATCCCGATGCTGGCTCTGCTGCTGCAAGGGTGTGGCATGACCATGACCCGCTACGAGCCGAGTTTCGAGAACGTTCAGAAGCTCAAGCAAACCCCGCCGCTGCATGCGATCAGCAACCCTCAGGTTACCGCCGAATCCGGTGAAGGTTCGCTGGTGGTGCGTGCCAATCCGGTTCGCTCACCGTCTGGCAGCATCCCGGCGCACATTCAGGACGCGATCACCGAAGAACTGCGCAAGGCCGGTCTGCTCGATCCGCAGGCTCAGCGTCAGTTGAAAGTGCTGGTGGTGAAGAACGAACTGTCCGCCGGCATGGGCACGGGCGACGGCAAACTGGCTGCTCGCTTCACCCTGCTCAATGGCAACGATGTGGTGTACGACGCGACCAAGAATGTCAGCAGCCAGTGGAGCAGCAGCTTCTTCGGTTTCATTGCGATCCCGAACGCGGTCAACGCTTACAACCCGATGGTGCGTGACCTGCTGAAGGAACTGTACAGCGATCCACAGTTCATTCAGGCCCTGAAGTAAGGGCAAAAAAGAGCCGCGATTGCGGCTCTTTTTTTTCGCTTCAAACCCGTGGAATACCGGTTTCGAGCGCCGAGTACTTCAGGTTTTTGTTATCAACCATTTGCTTGAGCAACGCGTTGACCTGACGGGTAAAGGTGTCATTCACCGCGTCTTTAGGCGTGTTGGCCATCAGCGGAATGAACCAGATGCCGATCCAGGTGCCGATCGCATCGTGGTTGCTCGCGGTGGTCAGGGCCTGACCTTGGCCATCCAAGCCTTCCAGGCTCAAGGTGTACTGATCGGTGCCGTACGCCGGGATTACCATCATGCTGAAGCCGCTGATGAAGGCCAGCACCATGGAGCCTGCATTCGGCGGATGGTTGTACATTTTCAGACGCAGGCTGTAGTCGCCCGGCTGCTTCTGGAACTCGTCCAGAGTGACACGGCCGAACAGGCCCGAGTCAGTGAGGATTTTTTGCAGCTGTGGTTTCAGTTGATCACGTGCCTGCGGCACTTCCACGGCGGAACCACTTTTCGGCTCGCCCTGATAGAAATCGAAATCGACGTAGACGTTTGGCTTGTTGGCGTAGCTGGCCATCGACGGCATGGTCACCGGCGCCACTTCGTCTTTGGTGAAACTGGCACAACCGCCCAGCGCAAGTACCAGCCCCAGCGCCAGAATTTTCCCGAATTGCATGATGTCCGTCCCTATGTGTACACGACCAAATGATGGCATTGAGCCTTCATTGCGAAGGCCGGGCGGATTCTAGAGAGAGAGGCCTTCCAGCGAAAGCCTGAATTGGCGAAATCGGCAAAAAAATTGCTCAGCCCTGCCGCAAGTCGAGGATGTAGGTGTAATACCCGCTGTCGCGTACGTAACCGAGGGATTCGTACAAGCCTTGCGCCTTGAAGTTGTCCGTGGCGGTTTCCAGCACCAGGCCCTTGGCACCGGTTGCCAAGGCAAAGTCACGCGCAGTGTTCATCAACAGTCGGCCAACCCCGCGCCCACGGGCGGCGGGTGCAGTGAACAGGTCGCTGAGCAGCCAGGTGCGGTGGGCATCGATGGACGAGAATGTCGGATACAGCTGCACGAAACCCAGCGCTTCACCGTGTTCATCCTGAGCAAGAAAAATCGCCGATTCGCTGGCAGCCATGCGTTCAGCGATGAAGGTTCGCGATTGCACAAGGTTCGCCGGCTGCTGGTAAAAACCTCGATAAGCGTCGAATAACGCCGCCACCGCATCCAGATGTGTCGCGTCGGCTCGCACGGCCTGAAGAGTCATACGCCCGCTCCGTTCCAATCAATGATCGAAACAGCATAGCGCTGCCCTTCGAGTATGCTGGCCTCCTCGCTATATAGTTTTGTATATTGCGAAACCGAAATCGCCAGAACCTTTCCATGCCGTCCAGCCAACCTGTGTGTCCATGAGTGCCATCCGCGTACGCAACGAGCAGTTGATCCTCGCCGCCGCCAGCGAAAAATTCGCCGCCAACGGTTTCGACGCCACCCAGACTCGCGACATCGCGGCACGTGCCGGGGTGCCCAAGGCCAATCTGTATTACTACTTCCAGACCAAGGAAAACCTCTACGGCAAAGTACTGCTGGGTTTTGTCGAACCGCTGCTGGAAGCCTCAGCGGCGCTGCGTGAAAGCGATGATCCGCTGACGGGGCTGCGCGCCTACATTGCCGCGCGGATTCGGATTGCCCGCGAGCATCCGGCGATTGCCAAGGTGTTCAGCGGCGAATTGCTGCTGGGCGGTCGACAGTTGCCCGACGAGTGCCGAGATCTGTTGCAGGCCGAAGCGCGGCGCAATGTTGAATGCCTGCGCAGCTGGATCGAGCGCGGTTTGCTCGCGCCGGTGGATCCGGAACATTTGATGCTGTTCATTTGGTCAGCGACGCGTACGTACACCAATATTGGCTGGCAGATGGGCCGGATCATGGGGCTTGAAGTGCCGCAGGATGAGGACTATCAAACGGCGGCGCAGACGATCACGCGGATGGTGCTGGAGGGCGTGGTCGTAGCGCCGCGAGTCGGCGAGATTCGTGGGGTTTTGTTTGCGACTTGAGGGAGGGCTGCTGCGCAGATCAGGGCATGAAGTCTACGGGGAGTTCCAGATGATCTTTCATGCGCTCGTTCCAGTCGTGCAAGGCGTCGGGTAGACGTTTTTTCCATTTCGCAGCATTAGTGTAATAGCGCAGACGCGAGTGGCCGGTACTGTCACAGGTCACCAGCAGCACCCAGAAATGGCCAGCGGTTGACCGCATCACGACGCCGGTACCGCCGAGGCCGCGCATCCACATCTCCCAGACCTGACTGCCCGGCACATCGGTGCCTGGCTCACCCGTCATCAGGGAGCCGGACTTTTCCACCAGTGTCTGATAATCACCTTTGAGCAAGGTGTGCAGTGCCTGGTTCTCTTCCGGTGTTTGCGCCAGGCCCAGGCTGAGCATGTCGTAATCCAGCATCAGCGGTTGCTGCGAGGCGACAAAACGACCGGTGTAGTAGACGCCCAATCCGGCACTGCAATATCCGCCTGCGCCCACGAGCGAAATATCCAGCACACCGTTGATGGGAGTGAACGACAGGGTGCACTCGTCTTCCGAGTAAACGGCCTTACCGTCCTTGAGTGTGGCGATGCCATCCAGATCACCGGAGTTGGCGCCCTCAGCTGCCGTAATGTCGATGCTGATGTGCGTAGCATCGCGGCGCTGGGTTATCACCGTCGCCGAGGTTGAAGTCCCCGGCGGAACAAGCTGCCAGGTCGCGTCCCAACTGAAGGGCTGGGTGGCGTGTTCAAGTTCGGTCAGGCGCATCAGGTACTGGCGGCGCAAACAGGCCGTCTGCTCACCACAGGCGTTGCGATTTTTCAGCCACTGCCGCTGGTCCGTCTTGAGAGCTTGGGCATCGGGGACATTAGCCAATGTCGAATGCCACAGCTTGCCCAGCGTCTCGTCGAGCAGCGAAATCTGCGGGTCACCACAAATGGCTTTTTCAGTTTTGCTGTTGGCCGTGGCGCAATCGAAACTGCTGGCTTGGGTAACAGAGGCAAACGCAACGGACATCAGCACCAAGGCATGACGCAGGGAGATGGCGAACATCGAGAGATTCCATTCTTCGGACGGCGCGCAGTATGCCAGTGCTGCTGCCGGAAATCCCCACTGTAGGAGTGAGCCTGCTCGCGATAGCGTTCTGTCAGACGATGCTGCGCCAACTGACACACTGCTATCGCGAGCAGGCTCACTCCTACAGGTTTTGTGTGGGTTGTCAGAACGTGATGTCGGCTGCGGGTATGACGTCGATCCGCGCCACGGAGCCGGTCAGGTGCGCCAGATCCTTGTTGTGTTCGGCGATGATGTCTTCGGCGCTCATGTTGCCGTTGTCGACCGTGGAATGCGCGTCGGCCACAAGCACCACGTCATAACCCAGTTGATGGGCCTGACGCACGGTGGCGTTGATGCAGTAATCGGTTTGCAGACCACAGATGACCAGTTTTTCGAAATCTTCGCTCGGCAGCAGTTTGCGCAAGTCTGTCTGGTAGAACGAATCCGGCGTGGTCTTGCGTACGCGCAAGTCCTCAGGCGATGTCTCAAGCCCTTCGGCCAGTTGCCAGCCTTCGGCGCCAAGGGCCAACGGGCTGTCCTTTTCTTCATGCTGGATCAGCACCACTGGCACACCTGACTTGCGCGCCCGGGTGCTGAGACCGTTGATGGTGTCGATCACCCGGTGAATGTCATGGCACTGATATTCGCCCGAGCAGAGGGCGCGCTGGACGTCGATGATCAGTAATGCGGTGGTCATGATGAGCCTTCCTTGATCAGTCCTTGAGACAGGGGCGGACGTGAGCCCGCCCCCTTTTTACGCCCCTCAGTAACCCAGTGACAAGCCGGTGTTGCGGCGCGGATCATTGGCGCCGTAGAAACGGTTTTTGCCAACGGGCTTACCGCCCAGCGAAGGTGCCCCCACCAGAATCGCGGCGATGTGGTTGGCGTCCTGCGGGCCGGCGAACTTGTGGCCCCAGCTCTCGAGAATCTTGCGCGTATCGGGGCTGGCGGCGAAGTCCTCGAGGTTGGTTTCCTCCGGCATCCACTGCTGATGGAAGCGTGGCGCATCGACCGCTTCCTGAAGGCCCATGCCGTAGTCGATGACGTTGAGCATGGTCAGCAAAGTCGCCGTGATAATGCGGCTGCCACCCGGCGTACCGACCACCATCACCACTTTGCCGTCCTTGGTGACGATGGTCGGGCTCATCGATGACAGCGGTGCCTTGCCCGGCGCTATCGCATTGGCTTCGCCCTGCACCAGACCGTACATGTTCGGCACGCCGACCTTGGAGGTGAAGTCGTCCATTTCATCGTTGAGGATTACCCCGGTCTTGCTCGCCATCACGCCCGCGCCGAACCAGTCGTTGAGGGTGTAAGTCACCGACACGGCATTGCCCCACTTGTCGACGATCGAATAGTGGGTGGTGTTGCTGCCTTCATGGGGCGCTACGCCGGGCTTGAGTTCAGCCGACACGCCGGCCTTGTTCGGTTGGATAGCGTCGCGCAGTTTGGTCGCGTAGTTCTTGTCCAGCAGGTGTTCGATCGGGTTTTTGACGAAATCCGGATCGCCGAGGTAGCTGTTGCGATCGACATAGGCGTGGCGCATCGCTTCAATCTGATAGTGCATACCCTGAGCCGAATGGAAGCCCAGATCCTTCATCGGATAGCCTTCGAGGATGTTCATGATCTGGCAGATCACCACGCCGCCGGAGCTTGGCGGTGGCGCCGAGACCACATGATAACCACGGTAGTCACACTCCACCGGCGCCAGTTCGCGGGTCTTGTATTTGTCGAGGTCGGCCTGAGTGATGATGCCTTTGTTGGCCTGACTGGAGGTCACGATGGCATCGGCGACCCAGCCTTTATAGAAGCCGTCGGCGCCTTTATCGGAAATGCTCCGCAGGGTTTTGCCGAGGTCCTTCTGCACCAGTTTCTGCCCGACCTGCATCGGCTCGCCGTTGTGCAGGAAGATCGCGCCGGAATCGCGCATGTCCTTCTTGAACACGTCGGTGGCGTACTCCAGCAACTCGACGTCACCCTGCTCCAGCGCAAAGCCGTCTTCCGCCAGTTTGATCGCCGGGGCAATCATCTCCTTGCGCGGCTTGGTCCCGTATTTGCTCAGCGCCAGTTCCATGCCAGAGACCGTGCCGGGCACACCCACCGCCAAATGGCCACGGGTGCTCAAGTCGGGAATGACGTTGCCTTCCTTGTCGAGGTACATGTTCGCGGTGGCCGCCAGCGGCGCTTTTTCGCGGAAATCGAGGAAGGTCTTGCGCCCGTCCGCCAGTTGAATGGTCATGAAGCCGCCACCGCCGAGGTTGCCTGCTGCGGGATACACCACCGCCAGCGCGTAACCCACGGCGACTGCCGCATCGACGGCATTACCGCCACTTTTCAGTACGTCGACACCCACATGGGTGGCCAGATGTTGCGCGGTGACCACCATGCCGTTTTCGGCGGCAACCGGTGCGACTGACGCCGCGTGAGCCATGAGACAGCTGAGTGCCAGTGAGGTCGCTATCAGCGATTTGGCCAAAGGTTCGTACTTCATGAGTCGATCTCTTTTTTTGTTTTCAGGGTCTGTGCAAAACAGAGGCGGAACGCTTCAAGAGCATCAAGCAGTATGGTCGGCTTTGCGTATTGCGCCTCCCCGATCAGGCAGTATGCTGGGCACTGTTGCTGTCCTGATCCGGAGTCTGCCGTCATGCCCTATACGTTCATCACCCTGCCCTCGCCCGTCGGTGAGCTGAAGCTGGTCGCGAACGGCTCACGACTGGCGGCCATCCTCTGGGAAAACGACAAACCGAACCGCGTGCGCCTCGGACCGATGAGCGAGGCACCCGACACTCCGATCCTGATTCGAACGGCTCGACAACTTGAAGAATATTTTTCCGGGACGCGTGACTGTTTTGATCTGGAACTGGATTTCGCTGGCACCGACTTTCAGAAAAAGGTCTGGGCGGCGCTGCTGACCATTCCATTTGGCGAGACGCGGACCTACAGCCAGATTGCCGAACAGATCGGCAACCCCAGCGCCGTGCGGGCAGTGGGAGCCGCCAACGGACGCAACCCGATTTCCATCGTCGCGCCGTGTCATCGGGTGATCGGCGCCTCGGGGAAGCTGACCGGGTTTGCCGGTGGGCTGGAGGCGAAAGAGCGCTTGCTGACCCTTGAAGGTGGCGACTGGTTGCAGATTGGCAAAACCGGGGATTTGTTTTAGTCAGTTAATACGAATCAAGAGATCGCAGCCTTCGGCAGCTCCTACCTTGGAATGCATTTTCCTGTAGGAGCTGCCGAAGGCTGCGATCTTTTGATTTATCAGTTAAACAAGTTATTCATCGCCGCATACTGCAACAGCATGATGGTCTTGGCGTCGCAGATCTCACCGCGCTGAAACGCTGCCAACGCTTCGTCGAAGCTCCACTCCAGCACTTCCAGTTCTTCGGTTTCTTCTTCCAGACCGCCACCGTCGCTGACCTTCGATGCAGCGTCGTATTCGGCAATGAAAAAATGCAGCTTCTCGGTCACCGAACCGGGACTCATGTAGGCCTCGAACACCTTCTTCACATCGTGCACGCGATAACCGGTTTCCTCCTCAGCTTCATCGCGAATCCGTTGCTCCGGCGCCGCGCCTTCGAGCAACCCGGCCGCCACCTCAATCAGCAAACCATCATGACCATTAACGAACACCGGTAAACGGAACTGCCGGGTCAGCACCACCGTGCGCTGCTCGCGGTTGAACAACAGAATCGCAGCGCCATTGCCGCGGTCGTAGACCTCACGGGTCTGACGCTGCCACTCGCCATTGTTGCGGTGATAATCGAAGGTGATTTTCTTCAGCAAATACCAGTCATGGGACAACACCTGAGTGTCGACGATGTTGACCCGCTCGGCTGTGTTGGACATGACGTCTGATCCTTTTGTCATTGAAGGCTCCCGGGTAGGTAAAAGCCCATTTTTGTGAACGAAAAAATGAAACCGTATACCGCCCCACAAACTATGTCGAAACATCCTACATACATCACCTACTCGCCCGACTTCTTTCCTGTTTGATCCCCCGCAAAGTCCGCGCACCTTTTTGATGTGCGCGAGAGACTGCGAATGCTTCCAACCGATCGGCTGCTGGCCCTGAACAACAGCATCGGCCTGCTCGTCGTTGCTGCTTTGAATCCCGATGAGCCGGATTTTGACAACCTGATCTACGAGTTCCGCCTGTGTCTGAACAACTACGAGGCCTGGGCAGAGCAGTTCTGGACAGGCACCGCGCTGGATATCGAGCAGGTGTTCACTGTCGGCAACGACGTGCGCCTCAGCGCGCCGATCAAGTCGCGTCAACCGCTCAGTTCATCGGTGGTCATGTGCCCGGCCAGCGGAGCGTTGACGCTGGTGCATATGTTCGAGGCCGCGCGGTTCGTGCCGATCGGCGATACGCCGGTGACGCTCGAACCGGTGCTTGCCGATGTCGGTGGCGTGCTGACTTTCGGCGAACCGCTGCATCACACCATCGGCCCCAGCGGCATTCTGCAGGTGACCGACTGCGATCGGGGCCAGCGTTATCGCATCACCTTCTTTCCCGATGTGTCCACCGACCATGTGCGTGCGCTGTATGCCTCTTATGAAAGTGTCATTGCAGGCCTGGAAGGCTGGCTGCGCGCTGAGTGGGCAGGGTTTCAACCCCAGTGGACGGAGTTTTCCAGCGCCGGGTTTCTTCAGCGTTACGGTCAGTTGCAACAGGCCGACTGGCGTGGATTCGAGAAAGCACTTAATGGTGTTTGGGATGACATCAAGCAGGTATTCGCCCTGCTCGCCGATCTGCAGGCCAACAGCGAAAAATTGCTGGAATACCTCAGCGAGGCCGAGCTTGAGGCGTTATTGAATGGCTCCAGCGACGCCATTGCCAACGGCTTGTTGATCCTCAGTGACGAACCTCTTCTGTTTATTCATCTGGCCGCGTTTACCAGTTGGCTGAAGATGCTACCGCCGCAGTATCTGGCTGAAGTGGTGGCCGAGGTGCGGGTCGAACTGCTGATCAGCTTTCTGTTGATGGGGTTGTCAGGTGGCGTCGGCGTGCCGGTGCGCCTGAGCAGCAAAGTGCTGGCGAAGGTCAAGTCACCACGCGCTCGGGAGTGGTTGGCGGCTTCGGCTTTGCGCTTGGCCGAACTGACGTCCTCGGCGGATCTGACGCGGCACGCCAGCGTTTTGAAACCGCTGATGCTCAATGTGCGCGACGTTGAGTTGAAACCGACACCGGCGATACCGCTGAACATTCGTCAGGCCGACTCGCTGGTGTTGACGGTGCCGAATCCGGCGCCTGTTGTGCGGGACAAGTCTGGCGGTTCGAGCCGGATCGAGCGGCATGAGCCGCATGACGACTCGTCGGATCAGGCGAAAAACCCCAACGGCGACAGCGCCGATTGCGTGCCGCGCACCTGCACCAACGGTTGTCCGGTGTCGATGGTCACTGGCGAAGAACTGCTGACCCTGACTGATGGGGTGCTTGATGGCGTGTTGCCGTTTGAGTTCACGCGGTTGTATCGCTCTAGTGCCGCTGAGATCGATGTCGGGCTGGGGTTTGGCTGGAGTCACTCGCTGGCGCATCGGCTCGCGTTTGAGGGTGACTTTGTTGTCTGGGTCGACCATGAAAACCGTCGAACACGGTTTCCGCTTCCTGGCGTTTCGCGCCCGGCGATTCACAACAGCCTGTCGCGGGCGGCGATTTTCCTGGGCGATGAACCGGAAGAGCTGATCCTCGCACTGGCCGGGGACGCGGCGCGGTTTTATCACTTTCGTGCAGGACGGCTGACAGCGATCAGCGATGCCTATGGCAATCGTCTGACAGTGCAGCGCGATCGATCTGACCGGGTGCAGCGCCTGGACAACGGCGCCGGGCGCTCGCTGCTGTTGCGGTATGACCGCGCGCAGTTGCTCGGTGTTGATTACCAAGTGTTTCGCGACGGTGCCTGGAGCACCGAACAGGCGCTGGTCAGCTACCGCTACGACGCTTATCAACACCTGATCGAGGCCAGCAACGCCGTCGGTGACAGCGAGCGTTACGACTACGACGACGCTCACGTAATCCTGCAGCGGCAACTGGCCGGCGGCGCGAGTTTTTTCTGGGAGTGGGAGCGGTCGGGGAAAGCCGCGCGTTGCGTGCGTCACTGGGCGTCGTTTTCGCAGATGGACACCCGTTACGTCTGGAATGACGACGGCAGCGTGGCGGTGCATTACGTCGATGGCACTGAAGAAACGTACGTCCACGACGAGCGTGCGCGGCTGGTGCGTAAAGTCTCGGCGGACGGTGGCGAACAGCTCAAGGCTTATGACTCCTCGGGGCGTTTGATTGCCGAGCAGGATGCCTTGGGCGCGGTCACCGAATACCGCTACGACGAGGTCGGACGGCTGATCGCGCTGATTCCGCCGGATGAGGCGCCCACGTCCTACGAGTATCGCAACGGTTTCCTGTTTCGGCGTTCGCGCGGCGATGCGGTGTGGATCTACCGGCGCAATGCCGAGGGCGATGTCACCGAGGCGGTCGACCCCGACGGTCAGGTCACCCATTACTACTACGACACCCGGGGTCAGTTGCTGTCGATCCGCTACCCGGACAGCAGCCGGCATCGGCTGGTCTGGAATGCCCTCGGCCAGTTGACCGAAGAAACCCTGCCCGACGGTGGCGTGCGGCGTTTTTCCTACGACGCACTGGGTCGGCGGACCACAACCGCCGACGAACACGGTGCAGTCACTCGTCAGCATTGGGACGCCGTTGGCCGACTGATTCAGACGACTTTTCCTACCGGCAGCACCCGCGCCTACAGCTACGGCGCCTACGATCAGGTCACTGCCGAACGGGATGAACTGGGGCGCATCACTCGTTACGAATACGACGACGATCTGCACCTGGTCTCGCGGCGGATCAACCCCGACGGCACGCGGGTGCAATACCGCTACGACCATGCGCAGCTACTGCTCACCGAGATCGAAAACGAGTCCGGGGAAAAATACCGGCTGGATTACACGCCGACCGGGCTGATTCGTCAGGAAAGCGGTTTTGACGGCCGGCGCACGGCGTACGCCTACGACCTCAACGGGCATCTGCTGGAGAAGACCGAGTTCGGTGATGACGGCTCTTGTCTGCTCACCGCTTATGAGCGCGATGCGGCCGGACGTCTTCTGGTCAAAACCCTGCCCGACGGCCTCAAGGTTGTTTATCAATACGACCGTCTCGGCCGACTGATCGGTGTTGATGACGGCCAGCAACACCCGCTGGCCTTCGAGTACGACCGCCAGGACCGCTTGATCACCGAGCATCAGGGCTGGGGCACCCTGCGTTACCGCTACGACGCCTGCGGCCAGCTCAAACGCATGCGCCTACCGGACAACAGCATTCTCGATTACCGCCACGCCAAGGGCGGCGCGCTGACCGACATCGATCTCAACGGCGCGCCGCTGACCCGTCACGTCTATAAGTCCGGTCGCGAACTGCAACGCCAGCAGGGCCTGCTACTCAGCGAATACTCCTACGACGATCAAGGACGATTACTCGCCCACGCCGTAGGTCATCAACGCGATTCGCTGTACCGCCGCGATTATGCCTACAGCGCCAACGGCAATCTCGCGCACATTGCCGACAGCCGCCACGGCCAACGCACCTACGGTTACGACGCCCTCGACCGGCTGATCCGCGTACGCCACTCACGCGACGAACTGCCGGAATCCTTCGCCCACGACCCGGCCGGTAACCTGCTGATGCAGGACCGCCCCGGCCCGAGCCAGATCCAGGGCAATCGCTTGCTCATGCAGGGCGACCGTCATAACGACTACGACGCCTTCGGCAACCTGATCCGCGAACGCCGCGGCCGCGCGCAGACACTCGTCACCGAATACCGCTACGACTGCCAGCACCGCCTGATCGGCCTGACCCGTCCGGACGGCCAGACCGCGTCCTACCAATACGACGCCTTCGGCCGGCGCATCCGCAAAACCGTCGGCGACGCCACCACCGAGTTCTTCTGGCAAGGCGACCACCTCGTCGCCGAAAGCAGCGAAAGCGAATACCGCAGCTACGTCTACGAACCCGGCACCTTCCGCCCCCTCGCGCTGCTCGACGGCAAAGGCCCGAAAAAGGCCTGCCCGTTCTACTACCAACTCGACCACCTCGGCACCCCGCAGGAACTCACCGACTACAGCGGCGACATCGTCTGGTCCGCGCAATACGACGCCTACGGCAAAGTCGCCGCACTGAGCCTGGCCGGTGACGACTACCTGAACCAGCCGCTGCGTTTTCAGGGGCAGTACTTCGACGGCGAAAGCGGCCTGCATTACAACCGCCACCGGTATTACGACCCGAGGCTGGGGCGATATCTGACGCCGGATCCGATCAAGTTGGCGGGTGGGCTGAACCAGTACCAGTACGTGCCGAATCCGACGGGATGGGTGGATCCGTTGGGGTTGAACTCCAACTGCCCACCGCCGAATAAACCTGGGTGTGAGGTGCCGGGTGGGATTGACGGGGCCAAGGTTGATGAGGGTGAACCACAATTACCGGACTTAATCCATGGCATTGACCCACATTCAGTGAAGCGAACGCATGCAATTATGGGAAAAAAATCAACTAAAGACGTCGAAAAAATAAGGGATCAAATGCGAGCGGATGGCTACGATGTCAGCTACCCCATAGACGTAGCAGAACATCAGGGCACCTTCTATATTCTAGATGGACATCACCGTGCAGCAGCTGCAAAACAAACAGCAACGCCAATAACTATAAAATTGATCACAAATATCAGAGAGCATAAAGGACAACTTAATACGATCGAAGAAGTCATTGAATCAGCTAACAATGTCGGATACGACCGATTGGAGCATCACAGAAGAAGATGAAAACAGTCGATAAAAATCTTGAAGACCTAATAACTGACTTTCTTTCAAAAGTTGAAAGTGGAACAGAACTACTACTAAAAAAATTTGGCACTCGGAATATTTTAAGACTCTGGCGGAGCAAGCAAATCGAACGCTGCGGTGAAATAACTGATGAAATTCAATATGAACTGCACGGCGTAGGGTGCGCCATTCATTTCCCATCAGAATCAGTGGACTTCGATTACGGCTCGAACAGCAGAATCGACGGCTTTGACGTATGGCGCCTTTACATTTACGCTTCGGACAGGCCGCTTACATATGAAAAATACTGCGACAAGAAAACACTCGAAAAAGAATTCAAAGAGCTTATCTATTTAAACAGAATCGAAAAGATGTCGATCAATGACAATCTTTATGTCCTGGTTAAAACCGAATAAAAACATACCCACACGCATTCCAAACCAACAAAAAAGCCCGGCAGCGCTACCGGGCTTCTTTATTTGCAACTACCGAGCGATGAGTGAGCGCGTGTCATCGACAGCCTGCCCGGTGAAAGAGACCCCGTGAATCAACGGCCCATAACGCAGGCTGAACTCCCAGCTATACGGCACGCCATCCTTGCTGGTGCCGTTGTCCCAGTTCACCGACCAGGTCATCAAGCCTTTGATCGGCAGCCCCTTGATAGCCAGACGCTTAAGAACGTTACCGACCACGGTCTTGTCGATCACATAACCGGTGGCCGCCGCATCGTTGTTGGCCGGTAGGCCGATGACGAACTTGTCCGCCGGGATCCGCGTGAAGCCGCGAGTGCCGGTCACCAGACTTTCGGTCAGGTAGTAAAGGAAATCCTCCTTCAGCGCATCGTTGTTCTGCGCAATCCACGCACCCGCGCCGTTGTTGGCTTCCGGCACCCATACCCCGTCACCGCCCTGATTGTAGAACTGCGGGGCGATAAAGTCGTAGTAGCCTTCCAGTGCCTGCAGGTAGCTCACGTAGTTGCCGGTACTGGTCAGATACGGGAACTCCGGGGCCATGCTGATGATGAAGTGTTTGCCCTGGCCTGCGTAGTGATCCTTGACCCGTTTCAGCGCGGCCGGCAGGACGGTCTTGTTGGCAGCGAAATCAATCGCGCTCTGTTCAAGATCGATGTCCAGTCCATCGAAGCCATAGGTTTCCACCAGACGGATGATTTCGTTGGCCAGCGGCTCTTCCTGACCGCTGCGCAATTCGATGTGCGCATCGGCACCGCCGAGGGAAATCAGCACGGCCCGACCCTGACTGTTGAGCACGCCGACCTGGCGGCGGAACTCGGCATCGGACACGTTGAACGGCTTGAAGGTCGGAATGCCGCTGCCCTTCATGAAGGCCACTGCAACGACGTTGTACTCCTTGGGCACTTCCTCCAGCGAGAGGCTGGCAAAGCGGCCCTGGCGATAACCATCGCTCGCCCCCGCTGGCCAGTTGTGCCAGAAGCCCATGAGGATCTTTTTGCCGGCAATGCTCGGCATCAGCGAAGCGGCATCGCTCGCCGGGTTTTGCATTAAAGAAAAGTCGATATTTGACATGTTCTAATCCTTCAGAACGTGTGGATTTGACGACGCAGCGCCGTTATTTGAAGTCGACGTCGAAGGCCTGATAGAAGGCGTTACCGGTGTTGGCAACGATCCACATCAGCACGATCACGTGATGGCCCTTTTTGTTGGCTGGCAGTTTCACCGCGTGATTGACCTTGGCCTTCAGCTCATTCGGATAGCTGTAATAAGGCACCTGAGTGTAGAAGTCCTCGAAAAACGGTTGCGCTTCCAGTTGCGCGCGGCTGATGCGTTGTTTCGGGTCCCAGCCATCCTTGGTGATCAGCCAGCGGTAGCCGCGGGTGGTGTGCGGCGCGGTGTATTCCCATTTGATTTCGAGGGTCTGCCCCGGCGTGACATTGAGCAGCGGCCAGGTGAACGGGCGAGCGAGTTTCTTGCTCATTTCTTCATTGGTGAAGTTCACGCAATCGCGGGCATCGTTCTTGCCGCCGCTGAGAATGTAGCCGTCGGCCGGTGGCGTGACACTGTCCGAGTCGCTCTGGTAAGGGGCCGGAAACGGCCCCGCTGCCAGTGCCGGGAAATTCTTCCCGCCTTCCATTTCGTTGACCTGCCAGGCGCCGAGCAATCCTTGCTCGATCGCCACCGCACCGCGGCTCGCAGGGGAGATGACACGACCGTGTCGCAGTTGGGTTTGTGCGTGTGGTTGATTCATGTTTTTCACTCCGTTGATTTAAGAACTCTCCTTTCCGAGGAGAGGCCTTCAAGCTAACGGAGACGGATTTTTTGTCCATCGGCGGTTTTGTCGCAGTCGACGGCCTCAAGACGTAAAAACACTGAAAATACTGGATGTATATACAGTCAATTACGATAACGCCCACCCGAGATGACGACAAAAGATTACACGCCAATGCTGCAAAAACTGCCATTCAGTACTCACGGCAACTGTGCCTTGAACTCCTTTTCGTACTGCCCGGCGAGTTGTACTTTCTGTTTCTCGTTGAGCAATTTTCCGGCCATCTGGAAGAACTTCTGCTCTTCTTCCTTTAAATGATGATGAACCTTGTCCGACAGCTTCTTCGCGGTTGCCAACCACGCCGGACTGGACATCTCGGTCTCGTCGAGTTCTTCCATCATCTCGTCCATTTCATGGTGTTCAGCGATGGCATGGCGGCTCAGATCGACACCGTCATCAAGCTCCATCAGCGGAATGTAGAAATGGCGCTCTTCAGCAGTTTCATGAGCCTGGAGTTCTGCCTTGAGCTGTTTGTAAGCTTCGACCCGTTCCGGCGTATCGCCGCTGGTTTCGATCAGGGTTTTGGCGTAGCTACGCTGGCGGTCATGGCTTTCGCGAAGGGCTTCGAAAATATTCATGGGGGATCCTCATCAACCGCGTGCTGGAATGACGCTGTAAAGGCTAGACCCCGACGCGAGAGCGGCAGTTCCACCGGGTTGAAGAAGGGCTTGGAAGATGGCTTCGGGGCAGGATAGGCTGCAAATTCAAACCACAAGGAAGTCATGCATGAACCTGCGCATCGAGCTGTCACAAAACCCGACCGAAGAAGAACGCACAGCCATCCTCGCGCCGCTGCGTGCGCACAACGTTGCCAACGCCGGACCGTCGACCTTCGAGCCGATCGCTCTGTTAGTGCGTGATGAACACGACGCGATCCTCGGAGGTTTGTATGCCCACACGTTCTATCGTTGGCTGTTCATTGAGTTATTGGCCGTGCCGGAACAGGGTCGCGGCAAAGGTATCGGCTCGCAGTTGATGCAGAGGGCGGAAGATCTGGCACGGGAAAAAGACTGCGTTGGCATCTGGCTCGACACCTTCTCCTTCCAGGCTCCGGAGTTTTACAAGAAGCTTGGATTCAGCGAATGCGGAGAGATTCTGGATTACCCCTTGGGGCATAAGCGGCATTTCTTCCAGAAGCGACTGATTGGTTGAATGTTGCGGCCCCTTCGCGAGCAGGCTCGCTCCCACATTGGAACGCATTGCGAAATGTGGGAGCGAGCCTGCTCCGGGCGGCGTTCCGACGAAGGTGGCAGCCGCGTCAACGCATGATCAGAGGCAGGTCGCTAAAGCCGCCAACCGGCGCTTGGCGACAAAGTCATCCTTCTGCGCGTAGTAATTCAGCGTCGTGCCCGAAGCTTCAGTGATCACGTCGACAAACGACTCCGCCGAACGGGTATACACCGTCGTACCGCCCGATTTGCGCGGTTCCAGATACGCCGCCGCATCGACGCCGAACACCGCCTCGTCCTGCCAGCCGAACTGCACACACTGCGCCACGACTTTTTCGGCTTTGTCCGAAGTCAGTACTTTATAGGGGGTTTTGGTGCGAGCATCGTCCATCACCGAGCCTGCGCAACCGGCCAGCAGCGTCGCCGCCAGCGCTACCATCAGAATTCGCATTGCATTCGCTCATTCAGAAAAAAGCGGACTGTATCACCTCAGCAGCAGAAATCGTTCTGCTTTACTGCATTTATAGCGCGACACGCGCAGGCCGCTGCGGCAACCTAAGGTCATCAGCCTCACAAGGAAAACACATGGCGCCTACCGACCAGCGACATGAACATGCCCTGAAAGTGTTTCTCGACGCGCGTCCCGAACTGCGCGATACCCTCGACCACCTCAACCCGTTGCTGGCCCAGGCCAAAGGCGAAACGCAGGCGCAGTATCGTGAAGAACGACTGCATGAAGCGTTTGAGGCCGAGGCGGAAAGTCTCGGTCTGTTCGCCTGGGAGTTGACCTTGCAACTGACCGCTGATTCGCCTGAGGAGTATCAGGCGCAGCGTCTGGAAGTTCACCGTGAAGTCGCAGAAATGGCCGGTATGGATTGGCTGGAATATTGCGATCTGTATGGCATAGAACCGTAACCACCGCGAAAGGACACCGCCACTCATGCTGCCATCCGCCTCGACTCACCGCGCCAGCCCCGGCCATCTGCACACGCAGAAGTGGCGCGGGCGGGTGGGTCTGGCACTGGTGGCCAGCCTCTCGGTACTGGCCGGAATGACCGACGCCATCGGCTTTATGGCCAGCGGCGACTTCGTCTCGTTCATGAGCGGCAACACCACTCGACTCGCTGTGGCGATCAGTGATGGCGATGTCGGGCTGACCGTGCGTCTGGTGATTCTCGTCGCAACTTTCGTTGTCGGTAATGCTTTGGGTGTTGTAGTTGCGCGCTTGGGTGGACGCCGGGCGCTGCCGCTGCTGCTATGTATCGCTACCCTGCTGTGCGCGGCAGCGGTCTGGCCATTCGACACCCAACTGCCGGCGCTGATGGCGGCGATTATTGCGATGGGCATGCTCAATGCGGCGGTCGAAGAGGTAAACGGCTTGCCGGTCGGGCTCACTTACGTGACTGGCGCATTGTCGCGATTCGGCCGTGGATTGGGTCGCTGGATGCTCGGCGAGCGGCGTAGCGGCTGGCGGGTGCAACTTGTGCCCTGGAGCGGGATGTTTATCGGCGCGATTCTGGGGGCGGTGCTGGAACATCATTTGGGACTGAAGGCGATGTTTGTCAGCGGAGTGCTGGCGGCGATGATTGGGCTTCTCTCCCTGAGAATTCCACGACGCTGGCAACTGGGCTATATGCCGCGTTAATTGAGGCCGGCACATTCAATATTTTTATCGCCTGACCCACCGCTTTCGCGAGCAAGCTCGCTCCCACAGGGGCCTGAGTACAACTTGGGTTTCGCGGCGGCTTCGATAAAGCTTTATCATGGCCGCAGTTTTGCTGATCGAGTCCATCATGAAGTTCGCCATTGCGCTGTTTTCCGCCGCCCATGCGCCCTCCTCGCGCCGCGCCCTGCTGTTTGCGCAGGCTGCGCTGGCCGGTGGGCATGAGATTGTCCGGCTGTTTTTCTATCAGGACGGCGTTTATAACGCTTCGGATGCGCTAGTCACCCCGCAGGACGAACTGGACCTGCCCAAACAATGGCGCACGTTCATCAGCGAGCAGAAGCTGGATGGCGTGGTGTGTATCGCCGCCGCCCTGCGCCGTGGTGCGCTGAACGCTGAAGAGGCCAAGCGTTATCAGCGTGAAGCGATTTCGGTCAGCGCGCCGTGGGAATTGTCCGGCCTCGGTCAGTTGCATGACGCAGTGCAAGATGCTGACCGCTTGATCTGCTTCGGAGGTGCGTGAGATGGCCAAGTCCCTGTTGATCATCAGCCGCCAATCGCCATGGTCAGGCCCTGCCGCCCGCGAAGCACTGGACATCGTGCTGGCCGGCGGCGCCTTTGATCTACCGATCGGTTTGCTGTTTCTCGATGACGGCGTGCTGCAACTCAGCGCCGGGCAAAACGCCAAGGCCCTGCAGCAGAAAGACCTCAGCGCCAACCTGCAGGCGCTGCCGATGTTTGGTGTAGAAGAGCTGTTCTATTGCGCTGAGAGCGCCATCACTCGCGGTCTCGACAACTTGTCGCTGGACGAAGCACAGCCGCTGACCGCCGAGCAAATCACCGCCCTTATTGACCGTTACGACCAGGTGATCACTCTCTGATGTCGACTTTGCATGTGTTGTCTCATTCCCCTTTTGGCGACGATCGTCTGACCAGTTGCCTGCGCTTGATCGGCAGTACTGATGCTCTGTTGCTGTCCGGCGACGCGGTCTATGCGTTGCAAGCGGGCACTGCGCCGTTTAGCGCACTGCAAAGCCGCCAGATCAAATTGTTCGTTCTGGCCGAGGATGCACAGGCGCGCGCCATCGAAGTGCCGGACTGGGCCGAAGCCATCGATTACCCGGCCTTCGTCGAGCTGTCGCTCCATCACGACAAGGTCAACAGCTGGTTATGAAGGCCATGACCGTCGGCGCCCGCGCCATCGAACTGGACAAGGACGGCTTCCTCGTCGACCTGAGTGACTGGTCGGCTGATGTCGCCAGTGCGCTCGCCGCCGCCGAAGACATCGAGTTGACGCCCGAGCACTGGGAAGTCCTCGAACTGCTGCGCAGCTTCTACGAAGAATTCCAGCTGTCCCCGGCCACCCGGCCGCTGATCAAGTACACCGCGTTGAAACTCGGCCCGGACAAAGGCAACAGCCTGCACCTGAACCGACTGTTCAAAGGCACCCCTGCCAAACTCGCCGCGAAACTGGCGGGCCTGCCCAAACCGACGAATTGCTTATGACCGACTTTCCAGCGCTGACTCTCGAAACGCCCGCCGAGCATCCCTTCGCCCAGTTCGTGCGCATCCTCGGCAAAGGCAAACGTGGCGCTCGCGACCTGACGCGCGAAGAAGCCCGGGAAGCCATGGGCATGGTGCTCGACGACAAGGTTGAGGACACCCAGCTCGGCGCGTTCCTGATGTTGCTACGACACAAGGAAGAAAGCGCCGAGGAAATGGCCGGCTTCACCGAAGCCTTGCGCGCACGTTTGCAGGCACCCACGTTGAACGTCGATCTGGACTGGCCGACTTACGCCGGCAAGAAGCGCCATCTGCCGTGGTATCTGCTGGCGGCGAAGTGTCTGGCACAGAACGGTGTGCGCATCTTCATGCACGGCGGCGGCGCTCATACCGCCGGGCGTCTGTACAGCGAGCAGCTGCTCGGTGAGTTGAACATCCCGTTGTGCCGCACATGGCAGCAGGTCGGCACAGCACTGGACAACGGCGGACTGGCATTCATGCCGCTGGTGGACTGGGCGCCTCAGTTGCAGAACATGATCGACCTGCGCAACACCTTGGGCCTGCGTTCGCCGATTCATTCCCTGGCGCGGATTCTCAATCCGCTGGGCGCACGCTGCGGCCTGCAAAGCATCTTCCACCCCGGCTATCAGGCGGTGCATCGCGATGCCAGCGGTCTGCTCGGCGACACGGCGATAGTGGTCAAGGGCGATGGCGGCGAAATCGAAATCAACCCGGATGCCGACAGTCACCTCTACGGCACCACAGATGGCGAGAGCTGGGACGAGGAATGGCCACAATTGTCGGCGCAACGCCACGTCAAACCGGCGACCCTGGACGTTGAACATCTGAAAGCCGTGTGGCGTGGTGAGGTGGTCGACAGTTACCCGCAAATGGCCCTGATTGCGACCATGGCCCTGGCCTTGCGCGGCCTCGGCCAACCCCGCGAACAAGCCTTCGCCACCGCCGAGCAATACTGGACTGCGCGGAACAAATCGATTTAACCGATCATTCGCGCCCGATCTTTGCGCTTTTTGTTCGAACTCATCGGAATAGACTCGGCTCCAACGAATATTGGTTTACGGAGTCTTGATCATGGGTTTACTCGTCGATGGCCGCTGGCAGGACAAGTGGTACGAAAGCAGCAAGGACGGCGCGTTTCAGCGCGAACAGGCCAAACGCCGTAACTGGGTCACCGCCGATGGCCAGCCCGGCCCGAGCGGCGAAGGCGGTTTTGCCGCTGAAGCCGGGCGCTACCACCTCTACGTTTCGCTAGCCTGTCCGTGGGCGCACCGCACGCTGATCCTACGCAAGCTCAAAGGTCTGGAAAGTCTGATCGACGTTTCGGTGGTCAGTTGGCTGATGCTGGAAAACGGCTGGACCTTCGACACGGCGCTCGGCTCAACCGGCGACAAGCTCGACGGCTTCGACTTCATGCACCAGCGCTATACCGCCGACACGGCCGATTACACCGGCCGCGTTACTGTGCCGGTGCTGTGGGACAAAAAACTGAAGCGCATCGTCAGCAATGAATCAGCGGAAATCATCCGCATGTTCAACAGCGCGTTCGATAATCTGACCGGCAACGATCTGGATTTCTACCCGGCGCCCTTACGCGCTGAAATCGACGCGTTGAACGATCGAATCTATCCGGCCGTGAACAACGGCGTGTACCGCGCTGGTTTCGCTACGTCGCAACAGGCTTACGAAGAAGCGTTCGATGAGGTGTTTGCCGAGCTGGATCATCTGGAGCGGGTGCTGGGCGCCAATCGCTACTTGTCGGGTGAGTACCTGACCGAAGCCGATATCCGCTTGTTCACTACAATGATTCGGTTTGACGCGGTGTATCACGGGCACTTCAAGTGCAACCTGCGGCGAATTGCCGATTACCCGAATCTGTCGAACTGGCTTCGTGAGGTGTATCAGTTGCCGGGGATTGCCGAGACGGTGGATTTCCAGCACATCAAGAATCACTACTACGGCAGTCACAAGACGATCAATCCGACGGGGGTTGTGCCGAAGGGGCCGGAGCAGGATTTCACCGCGGCCCATGATCGGGCGCGGTTGAGCGGCAAAGGGGTTTGGCGCCGGGGCTGAGATCTGCATCGTTTTTGAAGACCTCTTCGCGAGCAGGCTCGCTCCCACAGGGGATTTGTGCACGACACAGATCCAATGTGGGAGCGAGCCTGCTCGCGAATGGGGCGACTCGGTTTTCAGACTTGCGCCTGAGCCCCTTCGAACCAAGCCAGCTTCTCGCGCAGTTGCACCACTTCACCAACGATCACCAGTGTCGGCGCATGCACTTCATGCTCCGCCACCAATCGTGGCAGATCGGCCAGCGTGCCGGTAAAGACCCGCTGATTGACCGTCGTACCCTGCTGAATCAACGCCGCCGGGGTATCCGCTGAACGACCATGTTTGATCAGTTGTTCGCAAATGACCGGCAAGCCGACCAGACCCATATAGAACACCAGCGTCTGCGCCGGGGCGACAAGGTCGGCCCATGGCAGATCGGTGGAACCGTCCTTCAAATGCCCGGTGACAAAACGCACCGACTGCGCGTAATCACGATGGGTCAACGGAATCCCGGCATACGCCGCACAACCGCTGGCCGCTGTGATACCTGGCACGACCTGAAAGGGAATGCCATGAGCGGCCAGCTCTTCGATTTCTTCGCCGCCACGGCCGAAGATGAACGGATCGCCGCCCTTCAACCGCACCACGCGCTTGCCGGCCTTGGCCAGATCGACCAGTTGCTGGTTGATCTGATCCTGCGGCACGGCGTGATCAGACCGACGCTTGCCAACGTAGACCCGCTCGGCATCACGACGACACAGCTCAAGAATCGCAGGTGCAACCAAACGGTCGTAGAGCACCACGTCGGCTTGCTGCATCAAGCGCAAAGCCTTGAAGGTCAGCAGATCCGGATCGCCCGGACCGGCGCCAACCAGATACACCTCGCCAGTCGTGACCATGGCTTCGCCATCGATCTTGGCTTGCAGCAGACGCTCGGCCTCGGCGCCCTGTCCGGCCAGTTGGCGATCGGCAATCGGCCCCTGAAACACGTCTTCCCAGAAGCCACGACGCTGCTGCACATCCGGAAACAGGCTTTTCACCTGATTACGGAAACGCGCGGCGAGTCCGGCCAACTGACCGTAAGTCGACGGAATCCAGGTTTCGATCTTGGCGCGAATCAACCGCGCCAGCACCGGCGCATCGCCGCCGCTGGACACGGCAATGATCAGCGGCGAGCGATCGACGATCGCCGGGAAGATCACGCTGCACAAGGCAGGCGCATCGACCACGTTGACCGGCACGCAGCGCTTGTGAGCATCGGTGGAAACTTGTGCGTTCAGCGTCTCATCGTCGGTGGCGGCAATGATCAGCCCGCAACCGTCAAGATCCGCCTCAACGTAACCGCGCAACAGGCATTCACCGCCAGAGGCAGTAACCAGTTCACGCAGTTGCGTTTCGATTTCAGGTGCGACCACCCGCAGTAGCGCACCGGCATCGGCCAGCAGGCGGGATTTGCGCAAGGCAATTTCCCCCCCACCGACGACCAACACACGACTGCCGCGCAGGTTGTGAAACAGCGGCAGATATTTCATTTAGCCGATGACCTCAAGGCCACCCATGTACGGCTTCAGCACGTCCGGCACACGGATCGAACCGTCGGCCTGCTGGTAGTTTTCCAGCACGGCCACCAGAGTACGGCCAACCGCCAGACCGGAACCGTTCAAGGTGTGCACCAGCTCAGGCTTGCCGGTTTCCGGGTTGCGGAAACGCGCTTGCATACGACGGGCCTGGAAGTCGCCGCAGTTCGAGCACGACGAGATTTCGCGGTACTTGTCCTGGCTCGGGATCCACACTTCGAGGTCATAAGTCTTGACTGCGCTGAAGCCCATGTCGCCGGTGCACAGCGCCAGCGTGCGGTAAGGCAGGCCGAGCAGTTGCAGGACTTTTTCGGCGTTGGCGGTCAGGCCTTCCAGCGCTTCCATCGAGCTCGACGGTTCAACGATCTGCACCATTTCAACCTTGTCGAACTGGTGCTGACGAATCATGCCGCGAGTGTCACGACCCGATGCGCCGGCTTCACTGCGGAAGCACGGAGTATGGGCAACGAACTTGATCGGCAGCAGTTTCGAGTCGACGATTTCGCCGGCAACGATGTTGGTCAGCGACACTTCGGCAGTCGGGATCAAGTACAGATCGGCTTCGCCTTCGCGAGCGATCTTGAACAGGTCTTCTTCGAACTTCGGCAGTTGACCGGTGCCTTGCAGCGCCGGGGCCTGAACCAGATAAGGCGTGTAGGCCTCTTCGTAGCCGTGCTCGTTGACGTGCAGGTTGATCATGAACTGTGCCAGTGCGCGGTGCAGACGGGCGATCGGGCCACGCAACAGGGCGAAACGCGCGCCGGACAGTTTGGCGGCGGTTTCAAAGTCCAGCCAGCCGAACTTCTCGCCCAGCGCCACGTGGTCTTTCACTTCGAAATCGAATGCAGTCGGCGTGCCCCAACGGCGCACTTCGACGTTGTCGTCTTCGTCTTTGCCGACCGGCACGGATTCGTGTGGCAGGTTCGGGATGCCGAGCAGGATCGAATCCAGTTCGGTCTGGATCGCGTCCAGTTCGACTTTACCGGCGCTCAGTTCGCCCGCCATGCGCTCGACGTCCGCCATCAACGGCGCGATGTCTTCGCCGCGCTGCTTGGCCTGACCGATGGATTTGGAACGCGCGTTACGCTCAGCCTGCAGTGCTTCGGTGCGGGTCTGGACGGTCTTGCGCTGTTCTTCCAGCGCTTCGATGCGCGCGGTATCCAGGGCAAAGCCACGGGAAGCCAGGCGGTCCGCTACGTCCTGAAGGTTGCTACGTAACAGTTTGGAATCGAGCATGTCGGTTTCTCGTTATCAAAGTTTGGTCAAAGACAGGCCAGCCCACGTCGCGAGCAGCCCGCCGAATACGCTGAGTGCCGCATAGCCCAGGGCCAGCGGCACTTGCCCGCTTTCCAGCAGGCGCACCGTATCCAGTGAAAAGGATGAAAAAGTCGTCAGCCCCCCGAGGAAGCCGACCATCAACCCGGCACGCACCTCGATCGGCACCTCCGGGCGTATCAAAAACAGGCCGTACAACACGCCAATCAACAGACAGCCCACGATATTAACGGCCAGCGTCGCGGTATAGAAGTGCCGCGGCCAATTGGCGTTGACCCAATTGCCGGTGGCGAAGCGCAACAAGGTGCCGGCGACACCGCCGACGGAGACCGCAACAATCAATGGAAGCACTATTTTCTCCGCTGCCGAGGGCTTAAACGGTCGAGTTGAGCGAGGTGGTTGAGCTTCTCGCCGATCTTCAATTCCAGGCCGCGCGGCACCGGTTGGTAGAACGGAATCGGTTCGAGCTCTTCCGGGAAATAGTCTTCGCCGGCGGCGTAAGCGTCCGGCTCATCATGGGCGTAGCGGTATTCGTCACCGTAGCCCAATTGTTTCATCAGTTTGGTCGGTGCGTTGCGCAAGTGCAGCGGCACTTCCAGCGAGCCGTTTTCAGCAGCGGCACGCAGAGCGGTTTTGAAGCCCATGTACACCGCATTGCTTTTCGGCGCGCAGGCAAGATAAGTAATGGCCTGGGCCACGGCCAACTCGCCTTCCGGACTGCCGAGGCGTTCCTGCACCTCCCACGCCGCGAGGCACAGGCTGAGGGCGCGCGGGTCGGCGTTGCCGATGTCTTCACTGGCCATGCGCACCACACGGCGGGCCAGGTACAGCGGATCGCAACCACCGTCGATCATCCGCGCAAACCAATACAGCGCGCCGTCGGGGTTGGAGCCGCGTACCGACTTGTGCAGCGCCGATATCTGGTCGTAGAACGCTTCGCCACCCTTGTCGAAACGTCGACGAGTATCGCCGAGCAGGCTTTGCAGCAGCTCGGTGCCGATTTCGCTGTTGTCTTCAGCAAGATCCGAGGCGTTTTCCAGCAGATTGAGCAGACGTCGGCCATCGCCATCGGCGGCGGACAGCAGCATTTGGAAGCCTTCGTCGTTAAGCGTCAGGTTGCGCTTGCCCAGCCCACGCTCTTCAGTGAGTGCGCGATGCACCAGTTTGCGCAGCGCCGCTTCGTCGAGGCTTTTCAGCACGTAGACGCGGGCCCGCGACAACAGAGCGTTGTTGAGCTCGAACGAAGGGTTTTCGGTGGTGGCGCCGATGAAGATCAGCGTGCCGTCTTCAACGTACGGCAGGAACGCGTCCTGCTGGGATTTGTTGAAACGGTGCACTTCATCGACGAACAGAATCGTGCGCTTGCCGTACTGGCCGGCCTGCTGCTTGGCGATTTCAACGGCCTGACGGATCTCCTTGACCCCGGCGAGCACCGCAGAGACCGTTTCGAAGTGCGCATCGGAGACTTCGGCGAGCAATCGTGCAAGGGTGGTTTTACCCACGCCCGGCGGGCCCCAGAAGATCATCGAATGCAGGGCACCCTGCTCCAGCGCCTCACGCAGAGGCTTGCCGCGAGCGAGCACGTGCTCCTGACCGACGTACTCATCCAGATTGGTCGCACGCAAACGCGCGGCCAGTGGCTGGGCAATCGGTGCACTGCGAAACAGATCCATCACGTAGCGTTGAAACCTCTATTTTGCCGATCATTGACCCTGTAGGAGTGAGCCTGCTCGCGATAGCGGTGGGTCAGACGATGAAGATGTGACTGACAAATCGAATCGCGAGCAGGCTCACTCCTACAAAGGGTTTCGTGTTTATTCCTGGATCACGTCAGCACCCTTGGGGATGTCGAACTTGAACTTGGACGGCGACACCGGCTCGTTGGCCTTGACCCCGGTAAACAGGATGTTGGTGCGCTGGCCGACGCTGTCGATCAGTTGCATATCGTTAAGCAGACCGTTGCGGAACGACAGACGCAGGTTGTCGAACAGGGTGTCCTTGGTTTTCGGCTTGAGGGTGAAGTCGATCACGCCGCCCGCCTCTTTCGCGCTGATGTCGAAGCTCTGGCTGATCTTCGACACATCACCGGACAGCAGCAGTGCCGGGGTCTGGGTCAGGCGCTCGTCGAGTTTCTTGATGGTCGCCTGTTCCAGATCCGGGTCCCACAGGGTGACTTTCTTGCCGTCGGAGACCATGGTCTGCTCGGCCGGCGCGTTGGTGTGCCAGTAGAACAGGCCCGGACGCTGCAGGGTCATGTTGCCGGTGGTTTCCTGCAACTGCGTGCCGCTGCCGTCGAGGGTCAGCTGCGAAAAGTTCGCGCTCAGGGTCTTGGATGTTTCCAGCAATTGGGTCAGACGCGCCACGTCCTTGTCATCGGCGTGGGCCGTGAGAGTGGTCAGCGCCAGTACTGGCAGCAGCATGCGGATAAGACGCATGGGAGTCCTCTTGAATACTCGTTGGGAGAGCGGCGGCACATCATTGTCCCGCCTCTTGCGTTTGCAATCAGTCGCGTACCGGGCCCGGGGCCAGGACTTCACGGGAACCGTTGGTGTTCATCGAGGTGACGACCCCGGCCATTTCCATGGCTTCGATCATCCGTGCGGCACGGTTGTAGCCGATCTTCAGCTTGCGCTGTACAGCGGAAATAGAGGCACGACGGCTTTCGAGTACGAACTGTACGGCTTCGTCATACAGCGCGTCGGCTTCCGGATCATCGCCATCGCCGCCACCGCTGCTGCCTTCAAAACCGCTGCCGGCTTCTTCGACACCGTTGAGGATGTCGTCGTTGTATTCCGGTGCGCCGCGCAGTTTCCACGCTTCGACCACCCGGTGTACTTCATCGTCGGAAACGAACGCACCGTGAACGCGGATCGGCAGGCTGGTGCCCGGTGGCATGTAGAGCATGTCACCGTGGCCGAGCAGTTGTTCGGCGCCACCCTGATCGATGATGGTTCGGGAGTCGATCTTGCTCGATACCTGGAACGCCATACGGGTCGGAATGTTGGCCTTGATCAGACCGGTGATCACGTCCACCGACGGCCGCTGGGTCGCGAGGATCAAGTGAATACCGGCCGCACGGGCCTTCTGGGCGATACGGGCGATCAGTTCTTCAACCTTCTTGCCGACAATCATCATCATGTCAGCGAATTCGTCGACCACTACAACGATGGTCGGCAGTTTTTGCAGCAATGGTGCTTCGTCGTGGATGCTTTCGCGCTTGTACAGCGGATCGCTCAACGGCTCGCCGGCGTCCTGGGCTTCCTTGACCTTGGCGTTGAAGCCGGACAGGTTACGCACGCCCATCTTCGCCATCAGCTTGTAACGGCGCTCCATCTCGGCAACGCTCCAGCGCAGGGCGTTGGCGGCGTCCTTCATGTCGGTCACAACCGGGCAAAGCAAATGCGGAATGCCTTCGTAGATCGACAGTTCCAGCATTTTCGGGTCGATCATGATCAGCTTGGCGTCTTCCGGGCCGGACTTGAACAGGATCGACAGGATCATCGCGTTCACACCCACCGACTTACCGGAACCGGTCGTACCGGCCACCAGCAAGTGCGGCATCTTCGCCAGGTCAGTGATTACCGGTTTACCACCGATATCGTGACCGAGTGCCAGGGTGACCGGCGATTTGAAGTTGTCGTACTCAGGCGTCGACAGCACTTCGGAGAAGCGCACGATCTGCCGGTCTTCGTTGGGAATCTCGATACCGACGGTGGTCTTGCCCGGAATCACCTCGACCACACGTACGCTGGTCACGGCCAGGGAGCGTGCAAGGTCTTTGGCCAGGTTGGCGATGCGGCTGACCTTTACCCCGGCGGCAGGCTGGATTTCGTAACGGGTAATCACCGGGCCAGGATGGATCGAATCCACCGTGACTTCGACGCCGAACTCCTTGAGCTTGATCTCGAGCAAATGGCCGACTGCCGCCAGGGATTCCGGTGAGTAATTGAGTTGTTTCTTTTCCGCAGGATCGAGAATCGAGATCGGCGGCAACGTGCCTTCCACGGCGCTGTCGACGAACAACGGCACCTGTTTCTCTTTCTGCACGCGTTTGCTTGGCTCAGGCGCTTTGGCTGGAGCTGGCGCAATGACCGGCGGAACTTGTTTCTCGCGATCGGACATGTGCTTGCTGAGGGCTTGCTCACGTTCGATCAGGCGTTCTTTGACTTTGGCCTGCTCACGTTTGTCGGTGACCGTCGGCGCGACCACGTCATGCACACGATCATCGACTTCACGCAGTTGCGCGACCAGTTGCTTGCGCTCGGTACGCGCCGACCACCAGCGATTGAGCGCGCCCTGGAACAGCTCGAACAGATCGAGGGTGATCTTGCCGGTGATGTCCATCACCTTGAACCACGACAGGTCGGTGAACACCGTCAGGCCGAACAGGAATAGCGCGATGAACAACAGCGTGCTGCCCTGAATGTTCAGCGCGTTTTTCGCCAGATTGCCGAGGCTTTCGCCCAACGCGCCACCGGCCCCCGCTGGCAGACCCGACGCTGCATGGAAATGCAGATGTGCCAGCGCCGCGCCGGACAGCACCAGAAACACCAAACCGATCAGGCGCCAGGAAAACAGCCAGCCGCTCCACTGCCACGGCTCGTGGCGCTGGCGAAAGATCTGGTAGGCCTTGATCGCCAGCAGCAACGGGAAGATATAAGCGAAATAACCCAGCACCATGAACAGGATGTCAGCGCTGTAGGAGCCCGCCGGGCCGCCGAAATTCTGTACATCGTCGATCTTGCTGTTGTGGCTCCAGCCCGGATCGTCCTTGCCGTAGGTCAGCAAAGCCATCATCAGGAACAGGCACAAGGCGCCAATGGCGATCAATGCACCTTCCTTGAGCCGGTAGTGCAATTGTTGGCGCCAGAGCGGAACGACTGTTTTTGGTGCTTCGGTGGATTTCTTCAAAACGCTTCTTTTCCTGCGCCCGAGGCGCGTCCATCTATTGAATGACGATAAAAAACTGCCCAATCCAGGCAGGTAAAAAAGTGAACGAGCGCAACTGAGACTACTTTTAACACTGTGCTGCCGGTTTTATAAACACAGCCATGAATACAGCGCACCGCGAATATTCTGTAACAGCCCGGCATTGTACGGGTTTGTGCGTCCGATGCCATGCTTCAAACCCCAGGATCAAGCATAGTCAAGCACACAAGACCTGTGGGCCAATTTGAGCATGCATTACCTTTTGTGACAAAGGCTTATGAGGGGTATTTGATGAACGTAGCGAAGCATTCACGCCTGATCATCCTCGGCTCCGGCCCGGCCGGTTACAGCGCTGCCGTGTATGCCGCCCGCGCCAACCTCAAACCCGTGGTGATTACCGGCCTGCAGGCCGGTGGCCAGCTCACCACCACCGTCGAGGTCGACAACTGGCCCGGCGACGTCGAAGGCCTCACCGGCCCGGTGCTGATGGAGCGCATGCAGAAGCACGCCGAACGCTTTGCCACAGAGATCGTTTACGACCACATCCACACCGCCAAGTTGCAGCAGCGCCCGTTCGAGCTTATTGGCGACAGCGGCACTTACACCTGCGATGCGCTGATCATCGCCACCGGCGCCTCGGCGCAATACCTGGGGCTGCCTTCGGAAGAAGCCTTCGCCGGCAAAGGGGTTTCTGCCTGCGCGACCTGTGACGGCTTTTTCTATCGCAATCAGGTGGTCGCCGTGGTCGGCGGCGGCAATACGGCGGTTGAGGAAGCACTGTACCTGTCGAACATCGCCAAGGAGGTGCACCTGATCCATCGCCGCGACAAACTGCGTTCGGAGAAAATCCTCCAGGACAAACTGTTCGAGAAAGCCGCCAACGGCAACGTACGCCTGCACTGGAACCAGAATCTCGACGAAGTACTCGGCGATGCCAGCGGGGTCACCGGCGCGCGACTGCGTGACAGCCATACCGGCGAAACCCGCGAACTGGCACTGGCCGGCGTCTTCATCGCCATTGGCCACAAACCCAACACCGACCTGTTTCAAGGCCAGTTGTCGATGCGCGACGGCTATTTGCAGGTCAAGGGCGGCAGTGACGGCGACGCGACCTCCACCGGGATTCCCGGGGTGTTTGCCGCCGGCGACGTGGCCGACCACGTTTATCGTCAGGCGGTGACGTCGGCAGGCGCCGGCTGCATGGCCGCGCTCGATGCCGAGAAGTATCTGGACGACATTCCTGTCATTTAACGGCACACTTTATTGCGGGCCGAACAGCCCGCACCGCCCTCCCCTTCTGCAAGCCTGGATGCCATGCTGACTTGGTTACAACGTAATTCACTGACTTTTCCACCGCTGGAAAAGGCCATGCGCGACCCCAACGGATTGCTCGCCGCTGGTGGCGATCTGTCGGCCGATCGGCTGATTCAAGCGTATCGCCATGGCTGCTTTCCGTGGTTTTCCGAGGGCCAGCCAATTCTCTGGTGGTCGCCGGATCCGCGCACGGTGTTGTTTCCCGACGAACTGCATGTTTCGCGCAGCCTCGGCAAATTACTGCGCCAGGAACGCTATCAAGTGACCTTTGATCAGGACTTCGATGCGGTAATCCGCGCCTGCGCCGCACCACGGGATTATGCCGACGGCACCTGGATCACCGAGGCGATGCAGGACGCCTACGTCGAACTGCATCGTCGCGGCTTCGCCCATTCGGTGGAGGTCTGGGACCAGGGAGAGCTGGTCGGCGGCCTGTATGGCCTGGCGATGGGCCAACTGTTTTTCGGCGAATCGATGTTCAGCCGCGCCGACAACGCCTCCAAATTCGGCTTTGCCACCCTGGTGCGCCATCTGCAAGACTCGGGATTCGTGCTGATCGATTGCCAGATGCCGACCGATCATCTGCACAGCCTCGGCGCCCGGGCGATTCCTCGTCAGCAATTCGCCGACTTTCTGGCAAATCACCTGGATCAACCCAATCGTGCCACCTGGGTTTGCTGAGCGACTTTTGCGCGCGTGGCTTACACTTAATTCACCAGCTTATCCCGAGGGTTGATCATGACCGAGTTGGCGCGTTTGAAGTTCTATGCCACTCAGCCTCACTCTTGCAGTTATCTGCCCGAGGAGCAGGCCACGACCCTGTTTCTCGATCCGAGTCAGCCCATGGATGTGCATGTCTACGCAGACCTGTCGGAAATGGGCTTTCGTCGCAGCGGCGATCATCTGTACCGCCCGCATTGCCAGAACTGCAATGCGTGCGTGCCTGCGCGCATCCCGGTAGCGCAGTTCACACCCAATCGCCAGCAGAAGCGGATTTTCAAACGCAATACGGATTTGCAGGTGCGCCCGGCCAAACCGCAGTTCAGCGAAGAATATTTCGATCTGTACCAGCGCTACATCGAACAACGCCACGCCGACGGCGACATGTACCCGCCAAGCCGTGATCAATTCTCGACTTTTCTGGTACGCGATCTGCCCTTCTCGCGCTTTTACGAGTTCCGACTCGACGGACGGTTGCTCGCCGTGGCGGTGACCGATTTACTGCCGAACGGTTTGTCGGCGGTATACACCTTCTACGAACCCGACGAAGAGCGCCGTAGTCTTGGCCGATTTGCCATTCTCTGGCAAATCGCCGAGGCACAGCGCCTCGGGCTTGAGGCGGTGTACCTCGGGTACTGGATCAAGAACTGCAAAAAGATGAACTACAAGACGCAATACCGACCCATCGAATTGCTGATTAATCAGCGCTGGGTCATCCTCAACTAAACCCAAGCCGTAAACCCCTTGGCGTAAACACCATTTTTCGGGCACAATGCACGCCGCTTTTGCCTGGCGCAGTTGCACCGGGCCATTCATTGGATACCGAGGGCTTTACTGCATGTCGAAAGAAGACAGCTTCGAAATGGAAGGCACTGTCGTCGACACCCTGCCCAACACCATGTTTCGTGTGGAGTTGGAAAATGGGCACGTCGTAACCGCGCATATTTCCGGCAAGATGCGCAAGAACTACATTCGTATTCTTACCGGTGACAAAGTGCGCGTCGAGCTGACGCCCTATGACTTGAGCAAAGGGCGCATTACTTACCGCGCTCGTTAATCAAGTCAATACAGAACGCCCGGTTTATGCCGGGCGTTTTTGTGTCTGCGCTTTGTTGGTTTTGTGTGTATATCCGTTTCTGCGGGTGTTGCCGCTGGCGGTTTCGCTCTTACAGCGACTCACTTTTCCAGACGCCGAAAAGTAAGCAAAAGGCTTTGCCCCTGGCGTACGGCACTTCGCTTAGGCTCAGTGTTCCCTCGCTACGGTGTCCATCCGGGGGCATCGCCTACGGTTTGCTTCGCTGCACCTCCTCTCGATGTATGCGGCTACGCCGCACGGCGCTGCGCGCCTACCCCCCGGATGAACACCTACGCTCGGCCTGCCGATGGGGCAAAAGATCAAAAGCCAAAGCAAGATCAAGTGCCAGATCAAGAGCCCCTCACCCTAGCCCTCTCCCGGAGGGAGAGGGGACTGACGGTGGTGTTTGGGAGAGTTACGCCGACGTGCGATACCGCGTTGAACTCAGATATTGAAAAGCACACAAACCGGCCCCCCTCTTCCTCGGGAGAGGGCTGGGGTGAGGGGAAGCACCACCACAAATCCAAAGCCGACCACGCCCCGCTCTTCACCACTCAATAGGCCGAGTGTCAGCTCGCCTGCTCTTGATCTTGATCCACGGGCGACGTCGGAAGGCTGAGTGGAGGGATTGATCCGGGCGTGGGAGCGCAGCGACCGTTTGGCGCAGCCAAACACAGCGAGAGGAGGTGCAGCGAAGCAAACCGTAGGCGCTGCGCCCGGATCGATCCCGGAGCGAAGGAACCCCGAGCCCCAGCGAGCGGGCCGCACGCAGGAGCAAGCGTTTTTTGCTTACTTTTTTTGGCGCTTGAAAAAAAGTGAGTCGCCGTAAGGGCGAAACCGTAATAAGCCATCACCGCAGCAACGGATATTCACCCAAAAACCCCAAACAACAAATAACAAAAAGGCGCCCGAAGGCGCCCTCTTGATCCAAGGCCATCAGGCCATTTCTGCGGTGGTCTCGAAGTCAAACGTCAACTCACCATCCTTGATGTCGATGTGAACCACACCGCCATGCTCGGCCAGCTCGCCAAACAGAATCTCCTCCGCCAACGGACGCTTGATCTTGTCCTGGATCAGACGCGCCATCGGACGCGCCCCCATCGCCGAGTCATAACCACCCGCCGCCAGCCAACTACGCGCCGCATCAGTGACCTCAAGCAGCACACGCTTGTCTTCCAGCTGCGCCTGAAGCTCCGTAAGGAACTTGTCCACCACACTTTTGATAACCTCATGACTGAGGCGACCAAACTGGATAATGGTGTCCAGACGGTTACGGAACTCCGGCGTGAAGCTCTTCTTGATCACTTCCATCGCATCAGACGAGTGATCCTGATGGGTGAAACCGATCGAAGCGCGAGCAGCCGTCTCGGCACCAGCGTTGGTGGTCATGATCACGATCACGTTGCGGAAGTCCGCCTTGCGCCCGTTGTTGTCGGTCAACGTACCGTGATCCATCACCTGCAGCAGCAGGTTGAAGACTTCCGGATGCGCCTTCTCGATTTCATCGAGCAGCAATACGCAGTGCGGCTGCTTGGTGATCGCTTCGGTCAACAGACCGCCCTGATCAAAGCCGACATACCCCGGAGGCGCACCGATCAGACGCGATACGGTGTGACGCTCCATGTATTCGGACATGTCGAAGCGAACCAGCTCAATCCCCAACGCCTTGGCCAGTTGCCGCGCAGCCTCGGTTTTACCAACACCGGTCGGGCCTGCGAACAGGAACGAACCGACGGGCTTGTCAGGCGACTTCAGGCCGGCACGCGACAGCTTGATCGCAGTCGACAGCGAATCGATGGCCGCGTCCTGACCAAACACCGTCAACTTCAGGTCACGCTCCAGATTACGCAGCAGCTCCTTGTCGGAACTGGTGACGTGCTTAGGCGGAATCCGCGCGATTTTCGCGACGATGTCTTCAACCTGTGGCACTTCGATGCGCTTCACACGTTTTTCTACCGGTTGCAGACGCTGGTAGGCGCCCGCCTCGTCGATCACGTCGATGGCCTTGTCCGGCATATGCCGATCATTGATGTAGCGCGAGGCCAGTTCAGCAGCGGCGCGCAACGACTCATCGCTGTATTCGATGTTGTGGTGCTGCTCGAAACGCCCTTTCAGGCCGCGCAGAATACCGATGGTGTCTTCCACCGACGGTTCGACAACATCAACCTTCTGGAATCGACGTGCCAAGGCACGATCTTTCTCGAAAATGCCGCGAAATTCCTGGAACGTGGTCGAGCCGATGCAGCGAATGTCGCCAGACGACAGCAGCGGTTTGAGCAGGTTCGAGGCATCCATTACGCCACCGGACGCAGCGCCGGCACCGATGATGGTGTGGATCTCGTCGATGAACAGGATCGCCTGCGGACGTTTTTTCAATTCATTGAGCAACGCCTTGAAGCGCTTCTCGAAATCACCGCGATACTTGGTGCCCGCGAGCAGGGCACCGAGGTCGAGGGAGTAAACAACGCTGTTGGCCAACAGATCCGGCACCTGGTTGTCTACAATGCGCTTGGCCAGGCCTTCGGCAATCGCGGTTTTACCCACGCCTGCTTCACCAACCAGCAGCGGATTGTTCTTGCGTCGACGCGCGAGAATCTGCGCGACACGCTCGACTTCCGACTCACGGCCGACCAGCGGATCTATTCGACCCTGACGCGCGAGTTCGTTGAGGTTGCTGGCATAAGCATCCAGAGGATTGCCTGAAGAAGAAGACTCACCGCCCTCGTCGTCCTGCATATCTTGTTCACCTTCAGAGTGATCGCCATGCCCCGGCACTTTGGAAATGCCGTGTGCGATGTAATTGACGACATCGATGCGCGCAACGCTCTGCTGTTTCAGCAGGAACACTGCCTGACTCTCTTGCTCACTGAAGATGGCAACCAGCACGTTAGCGCCGGTTACTTCGCGTTTGCCCGAGCTCTGTACGTGGAAAACAGCACGTTGCAGTACACGCTGGAAGCCCAGGGTTGGCTGGGTTTCGCGATCTTCGTCATGAACGGGGATCAATGGCGTGGTGGAGTCGATGAACTCCTGCAGGTCATGCTTGAGTTTGTCGAGGTTTGCGCCGCAGGCACGCAAAACGGTGGCGGCAGCCTCATTGTCCAATAGGGCCAGCAAAAGGTGTTCGACGGTCATGAATTCATGACGTTTCGAACGAGCCTCCTTGAAGGCTAGATTGAGGGTGACTTCGAGCTCGCGGTTTAACATAGCTTCACCTCATACCCAAGTGGTCGGCGATTAACCGTCCTTCTCGATTTCACAGAGTAGCGGATGCTGGCTTTCCCTGGCGTACTGGTTGACCTGCATGGCCTTTGTCTCGGCGATGTCGCGGGTAAACACTCCACATACTGCCCGTCCTTCTGTGTGGACGGCCAGCATGACCTTGGTCGCCAGCTCGCGATTCAGGTTAAAAAACACCTCGAGCACTTCGACGACGAAATCCATCGGTGTGTAGTCATCGTTGAACAAAACCACCTTGTACATCGGCGGCGCCTGTAACGCAGGCTTTGCTTCCTGAACAGCAACGCCTGCCGAATCGTCGTCGTGCTCCTCTGGAAGATCCTTTTGGAGAAGCGGGCGATCCTGATTGAATGTTAGTCGAATCTGGCTGATTGCATGCATGGAAAGAAAGGTTCGTCAGTTGTGCAAATACAGTGGTGGGGGCGGTTGTCCACGTTTTCAACTCCGACTGCCCGGTCACCTTGACTATCGGGAAAACGGTGTTACAACCAATAGAGCCCACAGTGGGTAAAAAAGATCCGCGGAGTCAATCCTTTTAACGGATCAGATTGCGGATGAATTGGATGATACTCCAGCGATGGAGTCTGTTGCAGAGGGATTTGAGCATGGCTGTCGGCAAGGTGAAATGGTTCAACAATGCCAAGGGATTCGGCTTTATCAATACCGAAGCCCGCGAAGGCCGCGATGAGGATGGCAAAGATATTGATTTCTTTGCGCACTACTCCGCCATTGAGATGGACGGGTATAAAACCCTGAAAGCGGGTCAGGCAGTGAAATTCGAGATCGTGCAAGGCCCCAAAGGCCTTCACGCGGTGAAAATCTGCTCGGCAGACGTGGTCAACGAAGCGACCCCGGCCGCCCCCGCAGCGCAAACGGTATCCAGCTGACGCCTCAGAACCTTCAGCCATAAAAAAACCGCCTGCCTCAATTCATCGAGGCAGGCGGTTTTTTATGTGCCCGCGTTTTACATATGCGAAATCAACGCATCCCCAAAGCCCGAAGACGAAACCAGCTTGGCCCCGTCCATCAGACGTTCGAAGTCATAGGTCACAGTCTTGGCACCAATGGCGCCGTTGGTGCCCTTGATGATCAGATCCGCCGCTTCGGTCCAGCCCATGTGGCGCAGCATCATCTCGGCCGAGAGAATCAGCGAACCCGGGTTGACCTGATCCTTGCCGGCGTACTTCGGCGCAGTACCGTGAGTCGCTTCAAACATCGCCACGGTGTCGGACAGGTTGGCACCCGGCGCGATACCGATACCGCCCACTTCCGCCGCCAAAGCGTCGGAGAGGTAGTCGCCGTTCAGGTTCAGGGTCGCGATCACATCGTATTCGGCCGGGCGCAGCAGGATCTGCTGAAGCATGGCGTCAGCGATGGCGTCTTTGACCACAACATTCTTGCCGGTTTTCGGGTTTTTGAACTGCATCCACGGGCCGCCGTCGAGCAGGGTCGCGCCGAATTCTTCAGCGGCCACTTCGTAGGCCCACTCTTTGAAGGCACCTTCGGTGAACTTCATGATGTTGCCTTTGTGCACGATGGTCAGCGAATCGCGATCGTTATCGACTACATATTGCAGAGCCTTGCGCGCCAGGCGCTTGGTGCCTTCCAGCGAAACCGGCTTGACGCCGATGCCGCAGTTTTCGTCGAAACGGATCTTGGTGACGCCCATTTCTTCTTTAAGGAATTTGATGACTTTGGTGGCTTCCGGCGAACCGGCCTTCCACTCAATGCCCGCATAGATGTCTTCGGAGTTCTCGCGGAAAATGGTCATGTCGACGTCGCCAGGCTTTTTCACCGGGCTTGGTACGCCTTCGAACCAGCGCACCGGGCGCAGGCAGACGTACAGGTCGAGTTGTTGACGCAGGGCCACGTTCAGCGAGCGGATGCCGCCACCGACCGGGGTGGTCAGCGGGCCTTTGATGGAAACCACGTAATCCTTGACTGCATCGAGGGTTTCCTGAGGCAGCCAGGTGTCCTGATCGTAAACCTGAGTGGCTTTTTCCCCGGCGTAGACTTCCATCCAGGAAATCTTGCGCTTACCGCCGTATGCCTTTTGAACTGCAGCATCGACAACCTTGATCATCACCGGACTGATGTCGACACCAATGCCGTCACCTTCGATGAAGGGGATGATCGGGTTATCAGGAACATTGAGAGAATGGTCTGCATTGACGGTGATTTTGTCGCCGACGGCTGGAACCTGAATCTTCTTGTAACCCATGCTGAACTCCATTGTTTGGATTGAACACCTGGCTTGGTTCGAGCGTAACCCAGTTAAATCAACACGCAAACCCTCTGTTCGTGGCGCGGCTACATCTCGTTTCGTACAAGCCTGAAAGCAAAGGGAAAAGCGCCAAACTCAAGCATTCGCGACGACTCTACGCCCGACCCCGCCCTGCGACCTTTAGACCAATGGACGAGAATCGTTGCATATGAACCATCGGCAGATTGCCAGCTACCTATGTATAATGCCGCCCGCTGACCACAGGGTCACGACGGCTGGCCTCTCTAGCACGAGACTTTCCGCCTGATTGGTCGGGTTGTTACCGCAGCCTGACTGCTTGACGCTCTACTGATGCACCCAACATCACCGCGAAGAATCTCGACATTCGGTTCATGGATGACTTTGAACGAACGCGCTTACCCGGCGCCCCTCGAGTTTCTGCGCACGCTTTAGCAAAGAAGAGAGAGTTAATCCGAATATGCCCACCCGCTCGAAGATCATCTATACCTTCACCGACGAAGCTCCAGCCCTCGCCACCTATTCCCTGCTGCCGATCATCGAGGCGTACACCGCTTCGGCCGATATCGCCGTGGAAACCCGCGATATCTCTCTTGCAGCACGTATTCTGGCCAGCTTCCCCGAGCAACTGGGCGACAAAGCCGTAGCCGACCACCTCGCCGAACTGGGCGACCTGGCCGTTACGCCTGAAGCCAACATCATCAAGCTGCCGAACATCAGCGCTTCGGTGCCACAGCTGCAAGCCGCGATCAAAGAGCTGCAAGCTCAGGGTTACAACCTGCCGGACTACCCGGAAACCGTGACCAGCGACGCTGACAAAGACGCCAAGGCGCGTTACGACAAGGTCAAGGGCAGCGCCGTGAACCCGGTTCTGCGCGAAGGCAACTCCGACCGTCGCGCACCGCTGTCGGTGAAGAACTATGCGCGCAAGCACCCGCACAAAATGGGCGCCTGGGCCAAAGACTCCAAGTCCCACGTCGCTCACATGAGCACCGGCGATTTCTACGGCAGCGAAAAAGCTGCCCTGATCGACGCCGCTGACGCCGTGAAGATCGAGCTGATCGCCAAGGACGGTACCGCTACCGTCCTGAAAGAAAAAACCACCGTTCAGGCCGGCGAGATCCTCGACTGCGCCGTGATGAGCAAAAACGCCCTGCGCGCGTTCATCGCTGCTGAAATCGAAAGTGCCAAGGCCCAGGGCGTGCTGCTCTCGGTTCACCTGAAAGCGACCATGATGAAGGTCTCCGACCCGATCATGTTCGGCCAGATCGTTGCCGAGTTCTATAAAGACGCCCTGACCAAGCACGCTGACGTGCTGGCCGAAATCGGCTTCAACCTGAACAACGGCATCGGCGATCTGTACGCGCGCATCAAGGCCCTGCCGGCTGAGCAGCAAGCTCAGATCGAAGCTGACATGGCCGCGGTCTACGCTGCTCGCCCATCGCTGGCGATGGTCAACTCCGACAAAGGCATCACCAACCTGCACGTGCCGAGCGACGTGATCGTCGACGCCTCGATGCCAGCGATGATCCGTGACTCCGGCAAAATGTGGGGCACCGACGGTCAGCTGCACGACACCAAGGCGGTCATCCCGGATCGTTGCTACGCGACCATCTACCAGGCTGTGATCGAAGATTGCAAAGCCAATGGCGCTTTCGACCCGACCACCATGGGCAGCGTGCCAAACGTTGGCCTGATGGCAAAGAAAGCCGAAGAGTACGGCTCGCACGACAAAACCTTCCAGATCAAGGCTGACGGCGTTGTTCGCGTCACCGACAGCAAGGGCAACCTGCTGATGGAACAGACTGTTGAAGCCGGCGACATCTTCCGCATGTGCCAGACCAAAGACGCGCCGATCCAGGACTGGGTCAAACTGGCCGTCAACCGTGCTCGCGCAAGCAGCACCCCGGCGATCTTCTGGCTGGACCCAATGCGCGCTCACGATGGCGTAGTGATCGAGAAAGTTCAGGCTTACCTGAAGGATCACGACACGGCCGGTCTGGACATCCAGATCATGGCACCGGTCGACGCGATGAAGTACACCCTGCAGCGCACCCGCGAAGGCAAGGACACCATTTCGGTGACCGGCAACGTACTGCGCGACTACCTGACCGACCTGTTCCCGATCATGGAACTGGGCACCAGCGCGAAGATGCTGTCGATCGTGCCGCTGATGAACGGCGGTGGCCTGTTCGAAACCGGCGCCGGCGGTTCGGCTCCGAAGCACGTGCAGCAACTGGTTGAAGAGAACTTCCTGCGCTGGGATTCGCTGGGCGAGTTCCTCGCACTGGCAGCGTCCCTTGAGCATCTGGGTGTGAACTACAACAACCCGAAAGCACTGGTACTGTCGAAAACCCTGGATCAGGCCACTGGCCAGTTCCTCGACAACAACAAGTCGCCATCGCGCAAAGTCGGCAACATCGACAACCGCGGAAGCCACTTCTACCTGGCGATGTACTGGGCTCAGGCCCTGGCCGCCCAGACTGAAGACGCTGCACTGCAAGCGCAATTCGCCACTCTGGCAAAAACCCTGACCGAGAACGAAGCAACCATCGTTGCCGAGCTCAACGCCGTTCAGGGCAAGCCAGTCGACATCGGCGGTTACTACCACGCCAATGCCGAGCTGATCAGCAAGGCCATGCGCCCAAGCGCAACCCTCAACGCGGCGATTGCTGCGCTGGTTTAAGGTTGTAAAGGGAACATCACAAACCCCGGCCTTGTGTCGGGGTTTGTGTTTCTGAATACAACACAAATCCCCTGTAGGAGTGAGCCTGCTCGCGATAGCGGTATACCATTCAACATTAATGGCGGCTGACACACCGCTATCGCGAGCAGGCTCACTCCTACATGGGATTGGGTTTCAACCAATAGATTGAGGAAGGTTTTATGGAATGGCTCCCCCACATCACCGTCGCCACCATCGTCGAGGACAACGGTCGCTTCCTGATGGTCGAAGAACACAAGGCCGGGCGTAATGTGCTCAACCAGCCCGCCGGCCATCTCGACCCGGACGAAACCCTGATCGATGCAGCCGTGCGCGAGACCCTCGAAGAAACCGGTTGGGACGTCGAACCCACCGGCGTCATCGGCATTTACCTGTACACCGCGCCGAGCAACGGCGTGACTTACCAGCGCGTGTGCTTCAGCGCCAAAGCCGTCAAACACCACCCGGATTATCAACTCGACGACGGCATCGTCGGTGCCAAGTGGCTGACCCGCGAAGAATTAATCGCCCAACGCGACAACTGGCGCAGTGAGCTGATCATCCGTTGCATCGACGATTATCTGGCCGGCCATCACTTCAGCCTCGAACTGATCCGCCCTTCTCTTTAGCCTTGAGGCCGCGAGCCTGCTAGAATCGCGTCCTTTTTCAAGACACTCATTGAATCCCTATGCGTGATCCAGCCCCTTCTGACACATCCAAGAAGCGCGTCATTGTCGGCATGTCCGGCGGCGTGGACTCTTCCGTTTCCGCTCTCCTGCTGATCGAGCAGGGTTACGAGGTGGAAGGCCTGTTCATGAAGAACTGGGAAGAAGACGACGGAACGGAATACTGCACCGCCATGGACGACCTGGCGGATGCTCAGGCTGTCTGCGACAAGATTGGCATCAAGCTGCACACCGCCAACTTCGCCGCCGAGTACTGGGACAACGTGTTCGAGCACTTTTTGGCCGAGTACAAGGCCGGACGCACGCCGAACCCGGACATCCTCTGCAACCGCGAGATCAAGTTCAAGGCGTTCCTCGACTACGCCATGATGCTCGGCGCCGACCTGATCGCCACCGGCCACTACGTGCGCCGCCGTGACATCGATGGCCGCACCGAACTGCTCAAAGGCCTCGATCCGAACAAGGATCAGAGCTACTTCCTGCACGCCGTCGGCGGTGAACAGATCGCCAAGACCCTGTTCCCGGTCGGCGAACTGGAAAAGCCGGAAGTGCGCGCAATTGCCGAGAAATACGAGCTGGCGACCGCCAAGAAGAAGGATTCCACCGGGATCTGCTTTATCGGCGAGCGTCGCTTCAGCGATTTCCTCAAGCAATACCTGCCAGCGCAACCGGGCGAGATCAAGACCACCGAAGGCGAAGTCATCGGCCGTCATCACGGTTTGATGTACCACACCATCGGTCAGCGCCAGGGCCTCGGTATCGGCGGTTTGAAAGACGCCGGCGACGAGCCTTGGTACGTGCTGCGCAAGGATCTCGACACCAACGAGCTGATCGTCGGCCAGGGCAACAACCATCCGTGGCTGTTCTCCGGCGCCCTGCTCGCTTCGGAAATCTATTGGGTCAACCCGATCGACCTGAGCCAACCGCTGCGCCTGACCGCCAAAGTGCGTTATCGCCAGAGCGATCAGGCCTGCACCCTGGAAAAAACCGCCAGCGGTTACCGCGCCGTGTTCGACGAACCGCAACGCGCGGTCACGCCGGGCCAATCGGTGGTTTTCTATGACGGTGAAATCTGCCTCGGTGGCGGCGTGATCGAAGTCGCCGAGCCGTGGAGCGGCCAGGCATGAGCCCGACTCAGGAACAACTGACGGCGCTGGGCGGCGTGTTTCTCGCCGCCGTGCTGGTCGACCGGATCGCCAAGACCGGCCAGACCAGCGAAGCTGGCCTTAGTTGCATGCTCGGCAGCCTGCTGGTGCGCGACCCGAAGGACACGCTGGACGTGTACGGTGGCGATGACCTCAATCTGCGCGAAGGCTATCGAGCGCTGATCGGTGCACTGGAACGCGACCCGAGCACGTTGCAACGCGAGCCACTGCGCTACGCCCTGTCGATGCTCGGCCTGGAGCGTCAACTGGCCAAGCGCAACGACATGCTCGACATCATCGGCAAGCGTTTGCCGCAGATCCAGTCGCAGGTCGAGCATTTCGGCCCGGCCCACGAAAACGTGGTCGCGGCTTGCGGCGCGCTGTATCAGGACACCCTGAGCACCCTGCGCCAACGCATTCAGGTGCACGGCGACATGCGCAACCTGCAGCAACCGAGCAACGCCTCGAAGATCCGCGCCCTGCTGCTTGCCGGCATCCGTTCAGCGCGCCTGTGGCGGCAGCTCGGCGGCCATCGCTGGCAGTTGGTGATCAGCCGGCGCAAGCTGCTCAAAGAGCTGTATCCGTTGATGCGCAGCGAGTAATTCGCCCTGCAATAAAAGCTTTGTAGTCTGTAACGCGTAATACGCCGGTCAGTTGGCAACGGACCGGCGGATTTTTTCATGTATGATACGCGCCCCATTTCGTTGCCCGACTGTCCGAGAACACCCCATGCAGCTTTCTTCGCTCACTGCGGTTTCCCCTGTTGACGGCCGCTACGCCGGCAAAACCCAGGCCCTGCGCCCGATTTTCAGCGAGTACGGCCTGATCCGTGCCCGTGTTCTGGTTGAAGTGCGCTGGCTCCAGCGCCTGGCCGCCCACGCGGGCATCCCTGAAGTGCCAGCCTTCTCCGCCGAGGCCAACGCCGTTCTCAATGAACTGGCTGAAAACTTCTCGCTGGAGCACGCCGAGCGCGTCAAAGAGATCGAGCGCACCACCAACCACGACGTCAAAGCGATCGAATACCTGCTCAAAGAGCAGGCGGCCAAGCTGCCGGAGCTGGCCAAGGTCAGCGAGTTCATCCACTTTGCCTGCACCAGCGAAGACATCAACAACCTGTCCCACGCCCTGATGCTGCGCGAAGGCCGTGATGACGTGATGCTGCCGCTGATGCGCCAGACCGCCAACGCCATCCGCGAACTGGCCATCCGCTTTGCTGACGTGCCGATGCTGTCGCGCACTCACGGCCAACCAGCCTCCCCGACCACTCTGGGTAAAGAGCTGGCGAACGTGGTTTACCGTCTCGAGCGTCAGATCGCTCAAGTCGCTGCCGTGCCGCTGCTGGGCAAGATCAACGGCGCTGTCGGCAACTACAACGCGCACCTGTCGGCCTACCCGCAGATCGACTGGGAAGCCAACGCCCGCGCCTTCATCGAAGACGAACTGGGCCTGGGCTTCAACCCGTACACCACGCAGATCGAACCGCACGACTACATCGCCGAGCTGTTCGACGCAATTGCGCGCTTCAACACCATCCTGATCGACTTCGACCGTGACATCTGGGGCTACATCTCCCTGGGTTATTTCAAGCAGCGCACCATCGCTGGCGAAATCGGTTCGTCGACCATGCCGCACAAGGTCAACCCGATCGACTTCGAAAACTCCGAAGGCAACCTGGGCATCGCCAACGCATTGTTCCAGCACCTGGCGAGCAAACTGCCGATTTCCCGCTGGCAGCGCGACCTGACCGACTCCACCGTACTGCGCAACCTCGGTGTCGGCTTCGCCCACAGCGTGATCGCCTACGAAGCCAGCCTCAAAGGCATCAGCAAACTGGAGCTCAACGAGCAGAAGATTGCCGCTGACCTCGACGCTTGCTGGGAAGTATTGGCTGAGCCGATCCAGACCGTGATGCGCCGCTACAACATCGAAAACCCGTACGAGAAGCTGAAAGAACTGACCCGCGGCAAGGGCATCAGCCCTGAAGCGTTGCAGACTTTCATCGACGGCCTGGACATGCCAGCGCAAGCGAAAGCCGAGCTCAAGCAACTGACTCCGGCCAACTACATCGGCAACGCTGTAGCGCAAGCCAAACGCATCTGATCGACCGCTTGATCCGTTTGAGACGCCCGGCCGCGCCGGGCGTTTTTATTCCCGTCTGAAAAGTGCTTTTTTTCAATAGGTTACATATGAATCCCGATATTCCTCTTCAACTTCTGGGCGGCATCACGGCACGCGAGTTCCTGCGTGACTACTGGCAGAAAAAGCCATTGCTGATCCGCCAGGCGATTCCTGATTTCGAAAGCCCGATCGACGCCGACGAACTGGCCGGCCTGGCCCTGGAAGAAGAAGTCGAATCGCGCCTGGTGATCGAGCACGGCGAGCGCCCTTGGGAACTGCGTCGCGGCCCGTTCGCTGAAGACGAGTTCAGCAAATTGCCGGAAAAAGAGTGGACTCTGCTGGTACAAGCGGTTGACCAGTTCGTGCCGGAAGTCAGCGAACTGCTGGAAAACTTCCGCTTCCTGCCGAGCTGGCGCGTTGACGACGTGATGATCAGCTTCGCCGCCCCGGGTGGCAGCGTTGGTCCGCACTTCGACAACTACGACGTGTTCCTGCTGCAAGGCCACGGCAAGCGCAACTGGAAAATCGGTCAGATGTGCGATTCCGAGAGCCCGCTGCTGCAACACGCCGATCTGCGCATCCTCGCCGAATTCCACGAGACCGAAGAGTGGGTGCTGGAACCGGGCGACATGCTCTACCTGCCACCGCGCCTGGCTCACTGCGGCGTCGCGGTCGATAACTGCATGACCTACTCGGTCGGTTTCCGCGCACCAAGCGCTTCCGAAGTGCTGACTCACTTCACCGACTTCCTCAGCCAGTTCCTGACTGACGAAGAGCGCTACACCGACGCCGACGCACAGCCTGCAGCCGACCCGCATCAGATTCAGCACGATGCACTGGATCGCCTGAAAGCCCTGCTCGCCGAGCACATGAGCGACGAACGCCTGCTGCTGACCTGGTTCGGCCAGTACATGACCGAGCCACGCTATCCGGAACTGGTGGCCGGCCCGGAAGAAATCGAAGAAGAAGACTTCCTCGCCGCCCTGCAGGATGGCGCCATTCTGATCCGCAATCCGAGTGCGCGCCTGGCCTGGTCGGAAGTCGATGACGACCTGCTGCTGTTCGCCAGCGGCCAGAGCCGTTACCTGCCGGGCAAGCTGCGCGAACTGTTGAAGCTGATCTGCGCCGCTGACGCCCTGCACACTGACAACCTCGGTGAGTGGCTGAACGACGAAGACGCTTGCGGCCTGCTGTGCCAGTTGGTCAAGCAAGGGAGCCTGGGGTTCGCCGATGAATAAGATTCGCGTACGTGTCGCAGACTGGCAGAAGGACATCGCCGAGATCCGGCGCATTCGTGAAACGGTGTTCATCGCCGAACAATCGGTGCCACCTGAGCTGGAATGGGACGCGGATGACGCGACCGCCGTACATTTTCTGGCGTTTGAAGGCGACTTTCCGATTGGCACTGCGCGCTTGTTGCCTGATGGGCACATTGGCCGGGTTTCGGTGCTGAAAGACTGGCGCGGCATGAAAGTCGGTGATGCGCTGATGCAAGCGGTCATTGCTGAAGCTGAAGAACGCGGATTGAAGCAGCAAATGCTCAGCGCGCAGGTTCAGGCCACCGCGTTCTATGAGCGTTTGGGCTTCAGCCTGGTCAGCGAGGAATTCCTCGAAGCCGGGATTCCGCATGTCGACATGGTTCGCCATTCGGCCTGAGACCCGCCCTGATCGTTCCCACGCTCTGCGTGGGAATGCCTCTCGGGACGCTCCGCGTCCCTTGCGGCATGTGACGCAGAGCGTCACTGGCTGCATTCCCACGCAGAGCGTGGGAACGATCACGCCCCGACATCAACCGATGCCGGGGCGTTTTGCTGTCTACGATTCAACTTGCCCCACCCCAGGCCGACAAACTGGCAATATCAAGCCTTTCGAAAGCGGAGATAACGGACATGTCCCTACGCACCCTGCTCACCACCCTGCTGCTCGGTTGCAGTTTTTCGGTGATGGCAGCCACAGAAATCGTGCCTCTCAATTACCGCACCAGCACCGACATGCTGCCGATGGCGCAAGACTTCCTCGGCAAGGACGGTCAGGTCAGCGCCTACGGCAACCAGCTGATCATCAAGGCCGAGCCGGACAAGATTCAGGAACTCAAGGCGCTGATCACCCAACTGGACACTGCGCCCAAGCGCTTGCTGATCAGCGTCGACACCAATGAAAACAATGGCCGTGGCGACGAAGGCTATTCGGTCAACGGCGCTCAGCCGAATCAGACCCGTATCATCAGCCGCAGCACCACCAGCCGCGAAGGCGGCGTGCAGCAGGTTCAGGCCACCGATGGCATGCCAGCGCTGATTCAAGTCGGCCAAAGCGTGCCGCTCACCAATGTTCAGAGCGATTCCTACGGCGGTTACAACAGCCAGACGCAATACCGCAACGTCACCCAGGGTTTCTATGTCACCGCCAGCGTCACCGGCGATATCGTTCACCTGGCGATCAGTACCAACCGTGACCGCATGAGCCAGGAACGTCCCGATGTAGTGAACGTGCAAAGCACCGACACAACTGTCAGCGGGCGCCTCGGTGAATGGATCACCCTCGCCGGCGTCAATCGCCAGACTCAGGCCGACAAACAGGGCCTGACCCGCAGCTACTCGACTCAAGGCCGGGATGACATGACCTTGAGGGTGAAAGTCGACGCTCTGGACTAAAGCACCAAAAACTGACTGATTAGTCGTATTAGACGAAAGATGTAGTGCTTGAAAAAAAGCACTACAAAACGTTTGACGGGGTAAAAAAGCGAAGGCATGATGGCCTCGCTCCCGCTAATCAGAGGCCCTGGCAAGGGCCTTCGAAGCGATGTTCGCACCTACCCCGCGAACCGCTTCGTGTCTGTACCGCCCACAAGGTGTGTTTGACGAGGTTGCCGACTGGAACGAAGTTGTCCCGAGGGACGGAAGCGTAATTAGGTAACCCGGCTTCACACTGTAGACCGTATAAAGGCCCACGACGCCCGAATGCGCCCGCAGTCCGCCACTACCTGCTCACTTCCCCTCGAGCCCATCGTTCATCCCGTCGCCTACCCCGCCGAATCCGTCTTGACCACCTAAGCTTCTGGTCAGCGAGCGCAGGAATTTTCCACCGCAGAACAACTTTTCATAAAAGACGCGACGAGGTTTATCTCCATGGCACTGACACGCGAACAGCAAATTGCAGCCCTCGAAAAAGACTGGGCTGAAAACCCGCGCTGGAAAGGCGTGACACGCACTTACTCCGCTGCTGACGTCGTCCGTCTGCGTGGCTCGGTTCAACCTGAGCACACCTTTGCAAAAATGGGCGCCGACAAGCTGTGGAACCTGGTCACCCAGGGTGCCAAGCCGTCCTTCCGTCCTGAGAAAGATTTCGTCAACTGCATGGGCGCCCTGACCGGCGGCCAGGCTGTTCAGCAGGTCAAAGCCGGTATCCAGGCGATCTACCTGTCGGGCTGGCAAGTGGCTGCGGACAACAACTCCGCAGAATCCATGTACCCGGACCAGTCGCTGTACCCGGTGGACTCGGTGCCAACCGTGGTCAAGCGCATCAACAACTCGTTCCGTCGTGCTGACCAGATCCAGTGGAAAGCCGGCAAGAACCCGGGCGACGACGGCTACATCGACTACTTCGCGCCGATCGTGGCTGACGCTGAAGCCGGTTTCGGCGGCGTACTGAACGCCTATGAGCTGATGAAGAGCATGATCGAAGCAGGCGCCGCCGGCGTTCACTTCGAAGACCAACTGGCTTCCGTGAAAAAATGCGGTCACATGGGCGGCAAAGTACTGGTTCCTACTCAGGAAGCCGTACAGAAGCTGACCGCTGCGCGTCTGGCGGCTGACGTTGCCGGTACCCCGACCATCATTCTGGCCCGTACCGATGCTAACGCTGCTGACCTGCTGACCTCCGATTGCGACCCGTACGACCAGCCGTTCGTGACTGGCGAGCGCACTCAGGAAGGTTTCTACAAGGTTCGCGCCGGCCTCGATCAAGCCATCGCCCGTGGTCTGGCTTACGCGCCATACGCCGACCTGATCTGGTGCGAAACCGCCAAGCCGGATCTGGACGAGGCTCGTCGCTTCGCCGAAGCGATCAAAAAGGAATACCCGGACCAACTGCTGTCGTACAACTGCTCGCCTTCCTTCAACTGGAAGAAAAACCTGGACGACGCGACCATCGCCAAGTTCCAGCGCGAACTGTCCGCCATGGGTTACAAGCACCAGTTCATCACCCTGGCCGGCATTCACAACATGTGGCACAGCATGTTCAACCTGGCGCACGACTACGCCCGCAACGACATGACTGCCTACGTGAAGCTGCAGGAGCAGGAATTCGCTGACGCCGCCAAGGGTTACACCTTCGTGGCTCACCAGCAGGAAGTCGGCACCGGCTACTTCGACGACATGACCACTGTGATTCAAGGTGGCTCGTCGTCGGTCACCGCACTGACCGGTTCGACCGAAGAAGAACAGTTCCACTGATTCGGCTTCGCTGAGCAAACGGCCTTTGCGGATCGTATAGAAAGCTAACCGCAGAGCCGCAAAACTGACGCCCCGACTGGTTCGGGGCGTTTTTTTGCTCGAGATAATCTCCCAGACACCATCAATCCCCTGTGGGAGCGAGCCTGCTCGCGAATGCGTTGTGCCAGCTTGCACATGCGGCGACTGACCCACCGCATTCGCGAGCAGGCTCGCTCCCACAGGTTTTCTCTTCAGCCCGCGAGACAAAACATTGATCCAGCGCGGTACATCCGTCAGAAAAATCCGCTAAAACGGGCGCCGTCGCTACTTGCAGTAACGTGCAAGTAAGACAACTTCCCAACTGACATCCCGTTAAACAGTTACAAAACACCCGCAAACGATATTAATTATCATTTAGCCACAACTATGTTCGTTACATTCCCTACAAAACATTATTTGCATAAACCCGCCTAATGCCCGCAACGCATGGGCTGCAGGGCATTGGAGATGCGCTATGCCCTTATTCCAATAAATAATTTCGCTATAGGAATTTTACTTGCAGGGTGTTTAGCCATAAAATCAGCGCGATTGATTGCTGCGACATATCGTCACTGCCTATTTCTTTATCAAGCTCAGAGACCTTTGCTCTCTGTTAAGGATTACCAGCATGCCCGAAGCGACAGGACTCATGGCCCACAACTGGGGCTTTGCCATTTTCCTTCTGGGTGTCGTCGGCCTGTGTGCCTTCATGCTTGGCGTCTCCAGCCTCCTTGGGTCAAAAGCCTGGGGTCGCAGCAAAAACGAACCGTTCGAGTCCGGCATGCTACCTACCGGTGGCGCCCGCTTGCGGCTCTCAGCCAAATTCTATCTGGTCGCGATGCTCTTCGTGATCTTCGATATCGAAGCCCTCTTTCTCTTTGCATGGTCTGTGTCCGTCCGCGAAAGCGGCTGGACCGGATTCGTCGAAGCTCTCGTTTTCATAGCAATTCTGTTGGCAGGTCTTGTCTACCTGTTCCGAGTGGGCGCCCTTGACTGGGCTCCGGAAGCTCGTCGCAAGCGGCAGGCGAAGCTGAAACAATGAGGCTTTGGCAATGCAATACAATCTCACCAGGATCGACCCCGATGCTCCTAACGAGCAGTATCCGATTGGCGAACGGGAAACCGTTTCCGATCCGTTAGAAGATCAAGTCCACAAAAACATTTTCATGGGCAAGCTGGAAGACGTGCTGAGTGGCGCGGTCAACTGGGGACGTAAGAACTCCCTGTGGCCGTACAACTTCGGCCTGTCGTGCTGCTACGTGGAAATGACCACCGCCTTCACGGCGCCCCACGACATCGCGCGCTTTGGCGCCGAAGTGATCCGGGCATCGCCGCGTCAGGCCGACTTCATGGTTATCGCCGGGACCTGCTTCATCAAGATGGCGCCGATCATCCAGCGTCTCTACGAGCAGATGCTCGAGCCGAAGTGGGTTATCTCCATGGGTTCGTGCGCTAACTCCGGTGGCATGTACGACATCTACTCTGTGGTTCAAGGGGTGGACAAGTTCCTGCCCGTGGACGTCTACGTACCTGGCTGCCCTCCCCGTCCGGAAGCATTTCTGCAAGGCTTGATGCTGCTGCAGGAATCGATCGGCAAGGAGCGTCGTCCGCTTTCCTGGGTCGTTGGCGATCAAGGCGTTTATCGCGCCGACATGCCTTCGCAGAAGGAAGAGCGCCGCGAACAGCGAATCGCAGTCACCAACCTGCGCAGCCCTGACGAAGTCTGATCCAGATCTGTTCTGACAAAGAAACGAGAAGCTGGCTTCATTCTTTACGTTGACCGAAAGCGAAAAAATAACCATGACTACAGGCAGTGCTCTGTACATCCCGCCTTATAAGGCAGACGACCAGGATGTGGTCGTTGAATTGAACAACCGTTTTGGCGCCGAAGCGTTCACCGCTCAGTCGACCCGCACCGGCATGCCGGTACTCTGGGTCGCGCGCGCCAGGCTCGTTGAAGTCCTGACTTTCCTGCGCAACCTGCCCAAGCCGTACGTCATGCTCTATGACCTGCACGGCGTGGACGAGCGTCTGCGCACCAAGCGCCAAGGGCTGCCGAGCGACGCTGAGTTCACCGTGTTCTATCACCTCATGTCGCTGGAGCGTAATAGTGACGTGATGATCAAGGTCGCCTTGTCCGAGAGCGACCTCAGCTTGCCGACCGTCACCAGCATCTGGCCGAACGCCAACTGGTACGAGCGTGAAGTCTGGGACATGTTCGGTATCGATTTCAAAGGTCACCCGCACCTGTCGCGCATCATGATGCCGCCGACCTGGGAAGGTCACCCGCTGCGCAAGGACTTCCCGGCGCGCGCCACCGAATTCGATCCGTTCAGCCTGAACTTGGCCAAGCAACAGCTTGAGGAAGAAGCCGCGCGTTTCCGTCCTGAAGACTGGGGCATGAAGCGTTCCGGCCCGAACGAGGACTACATGTTCCTCAACCTCGGCCCGAACCACCCTTCGGCGCACGGTGCGTTCCGCATCATTCTGCAACTGGACGGCGAAGAAATCGTCGACTGCGTGCCGGACATCGGTTACCACCACCGTGGTGCCGAGAAGATGGCCGAGCGTCAGTCGTGGCACAGTTTCATCCCGTACACCGACCGTATCGACTACCTCGGCGGCGTGATGAACAACCTGCCGTACGTGCTCTCGGTCGAGAAGCTGGCCGGCATCAAGGTGCCTGAGAAGGTCGACGTCATCCGCATCATGATGGCCGAGTTCTTCCGGATCACCAGCCACCTGCTGTTCCTCGGGACTTACATCCAGGACGTCGGCGCCATGACTCCGGTGTTCTTCACCTTCACCGACCGCCAGAAGGCGTACACGGTGATTGAAGCCATCACCGGTTTCCGTCTGCACCCGGCCTGGTACCGCATCGGTGGTGTCGCCCACGACCTGCCACGCGGCTGGGAAAAACTGGTGAAAGACTTCGTTGAATGGCTGCCAAAACGCCTCGACGAATACACCAAGGCTGCCCTGCAGAACAGCATCCTCAAGGGTCGTACCATCGGCGTCGCCCAGTACAACACCAAAGAAGCCCTGGAATGGGGTGTCACCGGTGCTGGCCTGCGTTCGACCGGTTGCGATTTCGACCTGCGTAAAGCGCGTCCGTACTCCGGCTACGAGAACTTCGAGTTCGAAGTGCCGCTGGCCGCCAATGGCGATGCCTATGATCGCTGCATGGTTCGCGTCGAAGAAATGCGCCAGAGCATCAAGATCATCGACCAGTGCATGCGCAACATGCCGGAAGGCCCGTACAAGGCGGATCACCCGCTGACCACGCCGCCGCCGAAAGAGCGCACGCTGCAGCACATCGAAACCTTGATCACGCACTTCCTGCAAGTTTCGTGGGGCCCGGTGATGCCGGCCAACGAATCCTTCCAGATGATCGAAGCGACCAAGGGCATCAACAGTTATTACCTGACGAGCGACGGCGGCACCATGAGCTACCGTACCCGGATCCGCACTCCAAGCTTCCCGCATCTGCAACAGATCCCTTCGGTGATCAAAGGCAGCATGGTCGCGGACATGATTGCGTACCTGGGTAGTATCGATTTCGTTATGGCCGACGTGGACCGCTAAGCATGAACAGCACGCTTATCCAGACAGACCGTTTCACCCTCAGTGAAACCGAGCGCTCGGCCATCGAGCACGAGCTGCATCACTACGAAGATCCGCGCGCGGCGTCGATCGAAGCCCTGAAGATCGTTCAGAAGGAACGCGGCTGGGTGCCGGATGGCGCCTTGTACGCGATCGGCGAGATCCTCGGCATCCCGGCCAGCGACGTTGAAGGTGTGGCGACGTTCTATAGCCAGATTTTCCGTCAGCCGGTTGGCCGTCACATCATTCGCGTCTGCGACAGCATGGTCTGCTACATCGGCGGCCACGAGTCGGTGGTCAGCGAAATCCAGAACAATCTGGGCATCGGCCTGGGTCAGACCACCACCGACGGTCGTTTCACCCTGCTGCCGGTCTGCTGCCTCGGCAACTGCGACAAGGCACCGGCGCTGATGATCGACGACGACACCTTTGGTGATGTGCAGCCTGCTGGCGTCGCCAAACTGCTCGAGGGCTACGTATGACCCTGACATCTTTCGGTCCTGCCAACCGCATTCAGCGTTCGGCCGAGACTCACCCGCTGACCTGGCGTCTGCGTGACGACGGCGAAGCCGTGTGGCTCGACGAGTACCAGGCCAAGAACGGTTACGCCGCTGCGCGCAAAGCCTTCGCCGATATGGATCAGGACGCTATCGTCCAGACCGTGAAAGACGCAGGCTTGAAAGGGCGCGGCGGTGCAGGCTTCCCCACTGGCGTGAAGTGGGGCCTGATGCCCAAAGACGAATCCATCAACATCCGCTACCTGCTGTGCAACGCGGATGAAATGGAGCCGAACACCTGGAAAGACCGCATGCTGATGGAGCAACTGCCCCATCTGCTGATCGAAGGCATGCTGATCAGTGCTCGCGCGCTGAAAACCTACCGTGGCTACATCTTCCTGCGCGGCGAATACACCACCGCCGCCAAGCACCTCAACCGTGCCGTGGAAGAAGCCAAGGCAGCGGGCCTGCTGGGCAAGAACATTCTGGGCAGCGGCTTCGATTTCGAGCTGTTCGTCCACACAGGCGCCGGGCGTTACATCTGCGGTGAAGAAACCGCGCTGATCAACTCCCTCGAAGGCCGCCGCGCCAACCCGCGCTCCAAGCCGCCCTTCCCTGCCGCCGTCGGCGTGTGGGGCAAGCCGACTTGCGTGAACAACGTGGAAACCCTGTGCAACGTGCCGGCGATCATTGCCGACGGCGTGGACTGGTACAAATCGTTGGCCCGCGAAGGCAGCGAAGACATGGGCACCAAGCTCATGGGCTTCTCCGGCAAAGTGAAAAACCCGGGCCTGTGGGAACTGCCATTCGGCGTCACCGGTCGCGAGTTGTTCGAAGACTACGCCGGCGGTATGCGCGACGGCTTCAAGCTCAAGGCCTGGCAGCCAGGCGGCGCCGGTACCGGTTTCCTTCTGCCAGAACACCTCGACGCGCAAATGTATGCCGGCGGCATCGCCAAAGTGGGCACCCGTATGGGTACCGGCCTGGCCATGGCGGTGGATGACAGCGTCAACATGGTCTCCTTGCTGCGCAACATGGAGCAGTTCTTCGCTCGCGAGTCGTGCGGTTTCTGCACCCCGTGCCGCGATGGTTTGCCATGGAGCGTCAAGCTCTTGATGGCCATCGAACAAGGTCGCGGTCAGCCAGGCGACATCGAGACCCTGCTGGGTCTGGTCAACTTCCTCGGCCCGGGCAAGACCTTCTGTGCTCACGCACCGGGTGCCGTGGAACCGTTGGGCAGTGCCATCAAATACTTCCGTCCAGAGTTCGAAGCCGGTATCGCGCCAGTCAGCGCCGCCGTCCCGCCTCTGGCAAGGCCGATCGTAATCGGCGCGTAAACGCTTAACAGGTGAAGGGCCTGGGCCCTTCTCCTCCTGCGATGACGCCTTTCGAGGCTGGTTTGATTCGCACGGATAACAAGATTCCATTAGCCACGCCCGCTGACACCGGGCCAACGAAGACCTTTGAACCATGGCCACTATCCACGTAGACGGCAAAGCGCTCGAAGTCGACGGGGCAGACAACCTGTTACAGGCATGTCTGTCGCTGGGCCTCGACATCCCTTATTTCTGCTGGCACCCCGCGCTTGGTAGCGTCGGGGCTTGCCGCCAGTGCGCGGTCAAGCAGTACACCGACGAGAACGACACCCGTGGTCGCATCGTCATGTCCTGCATGACCCCGGCCACCGACAACACCTGGATCTCCATCGAAGATGAAGAATCCAAGGCGTTCCGCGCCAGTGTTGTTGAATGGCTGATGACCAACCACCCGCACGACTGCCCTGTGTGCGAAGAAGGCGGTCACTGCCACCTGCAAGACATGACCGTGATGACCGGCCACAACGAGCGCCGTTATCGCTTCACCAAACGCACCCACCAGAACCAGCAACTGGGCCCGTTCATTTCCCACGAAATGAACCGCTGCATCGCTTGCTACCGCTGCGTGCGTTTCTACAAGGATTACGCTGGCGGCACCGATCTCGGTGTGTTCGGCGCCCACGACAACGTGTACTTCGGTCGCGTTGAAGACGGCGTGCTCGAAAGCGAGTTCTCCGGCAACCTCACCGAGGTCTGCCCGACCGGTGTGTTCACCGACAAGACTCACTCCGAGCGCTACAACCGCAAGTGGGACATGCAATTCGCGCCGAGCATCTGCCATGGCTGCTCGAGCGGTTGCAACATCTCCCCGGGCGAGCGTTACGGCGAACTGCGTCGCATCGAAAACCGTTTCAACGGTTCGGTGAACCAGTACTTCCTGTGCGACCGTGGCCGTTTCGGTTATGGCTACGTCAACCGCACCGACCGTCCACGTCAGCCGCTGCTGGCCGACGGCACCAAGCTCGGTCTGGATGCTGCACTGGATAAAGCGGCTGATCTGCTGCGCGGTCGCAACATCGTTGGTATCGGTTCGCCGCGTGCCAGCCTTGAAAGCAACTACGCGTTGCGTGAACTGGTGGGCGCCGAGCACTTCTACTCGGGTATCGAAGCCTCCGAACTGGAGCGCATCCGTTTGGTCCTGCAAGTGCTGAAAGACAGCCCGCTGCCAGTGCCGAACATGCGCGACATCGAAGACCACGACGCGATTTTCGTCCTCGGTGAAGACCTGACCCAGACCGCCGCCCGTGTGGCGCTGTCGCTGCGTCAATCGGTCAAAGGCAAGGCTGAAGACATGGCCGAAGCCATGCGCGTCCAGCCTTGGCTCGACGCTGCGGTGAAGAACATCGGTCAGCACGCGCTGAACCCGCTGTTCATCGCCAGCCTGGCGGAAACCAAGCTCGACGACATCGCTGAAGAATGCGTACACGCCGCTCCTGACGACCTGGCGCGCATCGGCTTCGCCGTTGCTCACGCGCTGGATGCCAGCGCCCCGGCCGTTGAAGGTCTGGACGCCGAAGCACTGCAACTGGCTCAGCGCATCGCTGACGCCCTGCTCGCTGCAAAACGTCCGCTGATCATCGCCGGTACTTCGCTGGGCTCCAAAGCCTTGATCGAAGCCGCCGCGAACATCGCCAAGGCACTGAAGCTGCGCGAGAAAAACGGTTCGATCAGCCTGATCGTGCCGGAAGCCAACAGCCTCGGTCTGGCCATGCTCGGTGGCGAGTCGGTGGATGCTGCGCTGCAAGCTGTCATCGACGGTAAAGCCGACGCGATCGTTGTGCTGGAAAACGATCTGTACACCCGCACTGCCAAAGAAAAAGTCGATGCCGCACTGAACGCTGCGCAAGTAGTGATCGTTGCTGACCATCAGAAAACCGCTACCAGCGACCGCGCGCACCTGGTTCTGCCAGCCGCTAGCTTCGCTGAAGGCGACGGTACTTTGGTCAGCCAGGAAGGTCGCGCCCAGCGCTTCTTCCAGGTTTTCGACCCGCAATACATGGATGCGAGCATCCTGGTTCACGAAGGCTGGCGCTGGCTGCACGCCCTGCGCGCGACCCTGCTGAACCAGCCGATCGACTGGACGCAACTCGACCACGTCACCGCTGCCGTTGCTTCGAGCACCGAGCAACTGGCGCGTATCGTCGACGCTGCACCTTCGGCGGCGTTCCGCATCAAGGGTCTGAAACTGGCGCGTGAGCCGCTGCGTTATTCCGGTCGCACCGCGATGCGCGCCGACATCAGCGTTCACGAACCGCGCACCCCGCAAGACAAAGACACCGCGTTTGCCTTCTCCATGGAAGGTTACTCGGGCTCTGCCGAACCGCGTCAGCAAGTGCCATTTGCATGGTCGCCGGGCTGGAACTCGCCACAAGCGTGGAACAAGTTCCAGGACGAAGTCGGTGGTCACATCCGCGCTGGCGACCCAGGCACCCGCCTGATCGAAAGCACTGGCGACTCGCTGAACTGGTTCGCTGCAGCACCGCGCGCATTCAATCCGGCGCCGGGCACCTGGCAAGCCGTGCCGTTCTTCCACCTGTTCGGCAGCGAAGAAAACTCTTCGAAAGCCGCGCCGGTTCAAGAGCGTATTCCGGCTCCATACGTGGCACTGGCCAAGTCCGAAGCGGATCGTCTCGGCGTCAACGACGGTGCCCTGCTGAGCCTGAACGTGGCCGGTCAGACCCTGCGTCTGCCGCTGCGCATCAATGAAGAACTGGGCGCCGGTCTGGTGGCATTGCCTGCGGGCATCGCCGGCATTCCACCGGCATTCGCCGGCGTATCCGTCGACGGTCTGCAGGAGGCAGCGCAATGACCTGGTTCACCCCTGAAGTGATCGATGTGATCCTCTCGGTCGTCAAAGCCATCGTGATTCTGCTGGCCGTAGTGGTCGCGGGCGCGTTGCTCAGCTTTGTCGAACGTCGCCTGCTGGGCTGGTGGCAGGACCGTTACGGTCCGAACCGCGTTGGTCCGTTTGGTATGTTCCAGATCGCCGCCGACATGCTGAAGATGTTCTTCAAGGAAGACTGGACCCCGCCGTTTGCCGACAAGGTGATCTTCACTTTGGCACCGGTGGTGGCCATGTCGGCCTTGCTGATCGCGTTTGCGATCATCCCGATCACCCCGACCTGGGGCGTCGCGGATCTGAACATCGGCCTGCTGTTCTTCTTCGCCATGGCCGGTCTGTCGGTCTACGCGGTGTTGTTCGCCGGCTGGTCGAGTAACAACAAGTTCGCCCTGCTCGGCAGCTTGCGTGCCTCGGCGCAGACCGTGTCCTACGAAGTGTTCATGGGCCTGGCCCTGATGGGCATCGTGGTCCAGGTCGGCTCGTTCAACATGCGCGACATCGTCGAGTACCAAGCGCAGAACCTGTGGTTCATCATTCCGCAGTTCTTCGGCTTCTGTACCTTCTTCATCGCTGGCGTCGCCGTGACTCACCGTCACCCGTTCGACCAGCCGGAAGCGGAACAGGAACTGGCCGACGGTTACCACATTGAATACGCCGGTATGAAATGGGGCATGTTCTTCGTCGGTGAATACATCGGCATCATCCTGATCTCGGCGCTGCTGGTCACCCTGTTCTTCGGTGGCTGGCACGGTCCGTTCGGCATCTTGCCGCAACTGGCGTTCGTCTGGTTCGCACTGAAGACCGCGTTCTTCATCATGCTGTTCATCCTGCTGCGCGCTTCCATTCCGCGTCCGCGTTATGACCAGGTGATGGATTTCAGCTGGAAATTCTGCCTGCCACTGACCCTGATCAATTTGCTGGTGACCGCTGCGGTCGTGTTGTGGAACACGCCTGCAGTCGCGGTTCAGTGAGGATTTGACCCATGTTCAAATATATTGGCGACATCGTTAAGGGTACTGGTACCCAGTTGCGCAGCCTGGTCATGGTCTTCGGCCATGGCTTTCGCAAGCGCGACACCCTGCAATACCCGGAAGAAGCGGTCTACCTGCCACCACGCTACCGTGGTCGTATCGTCCTGACCCGTGACCCCGATGGCGAAGAGCGCTGCGTAGCCTGCAACCTCTGCGCCGTGGCTTGCCCGGTGGGTTGCATCTCGCTGCAGAAAGCTGAAACCGAAGACGGTCGCTGGTACCCGGACTTCTTCCGTATCAACTTCTCGCGCTGCATTTTCTGCGGTCTCTGCGAGGAAGCCTGTCCGACCACCGCAATCCAGCTGACACCGGATTTCGAGATGGCCGAGTTCAAACGTCAGGACCTGGTGTACGAGAAAGAAGATCTGTTGATCTCCGGCCCCGGCAAAAACCCTGATTACAACTTCTATCGTGTTGCAGGTATGGCAATCGCTGGCAAGCCGAAAGGCTCCGCGCAGAACGAAGCCGAACCGATCAACGTGAAGAGCTTGCTGCCTTAAGGAAGAACGATGGAATTCGCTTTCTATTTCGCATCGGGTATCGCTGTTGTGTCCACGCTTCGCGTAGTCACCAACACCAACCCTGTGCACGCCCTGCTCTACCTGATCATCTCGTTGATCGCCGTGGCCATGACCTTCTTCGCACTCGGCGCACCGTTCGCCGGCGTGCTGGAAGTGATCGCTTACGCCGGCGCCATCATGGTGCTGTTCGTGTTTGTGGTGATGATGCTGAACCTCGGCCCGGCCTCGGTTCAGCAAGAACGCGTCTGGCTCAAGCCAGGTATCTGGGCTGGCCCGGTGATACTCGCCGCGCTGCTGCTGGCCGAACTGCTGTATGTGCTGTTCGCTCACCAGAGCGGTCAGGCCATCGGCCACACCACCGTAGACGCGAAAGCCGTGGGCATCAGCCTGTTCGGTCCGTACCTGCTGGTGGTCGAACTCGCCTCGATGCTGCTGCTCGCCGCAGCCGTCACGGCGTTCCATTTGGGCCGTAACGAGGCGAAGGAGTAAGACATGCCTGCTATCCCTCTCGAACATGGTCTGGCGGTTGCCGGCATCCTGTTCTGCCTTGGTCTGGTCGGCCTGATGGTCCGCCGCAACATTTTGTTCGTGTTGATGAGTCTGGAAGTGATGATGAACGCCTCTGCACTGGCGTTCATTGTTGCAGGCGCCCGTTGGGGCCAGCCGGATGGACAGATCATGTTCATCCTGGTGATCAGCCTTGCAGCCGCCGAGGCCAGTATTGGTCTGGCGATCCTGCTGCAACTGTATCGCCGCTTCCACACGCTCGATATCGACGCTGCCAGTGAGATGCGCGGATGAATCTTATCTTTCTGACTTTCGTATTCCCTCTGATCGGTTTCCTGCTCCTGTCGTTCTCACGTGGACGCTGGTCGGAAAACCTCTCGGCGCTGATCGGCGTGGGTTCCATTGGCTTGTCGGCGATCGTCGCCGCCTACGTCATCTGGCAATTCAACGTCGCACCACCCGAAGGCGGTCACTACACGCTGGTACTGTGGAAGTGGATGGCGGTCGAAGGCTTCAAGCCTGACTTCGCCCTCTACGTCGACGGCCTGTCGATCACCATGCTCGGCGTGGTGGTGGGCGTGGGTTTCCTGATCCACCTGTTCGCGTCCTGGTACATGCGCGGCGAAGCGGGTTACTCGCGTTTCTTCTCGTACACCAACCTGTTTATCGCCAGCATGCTGTTCCTGGTGCTCGGCGATAACCTGTTGTTCCTGTACTTCGGCTGGGAAGGCGTGGGCCTGTGCTCGTACCTGTTGATCGGTTTCTACTACAGCAACCGCAACAACGGTAACGCCGCACTCAAGGCCTTCATCGTGACCCGGATCGGCGACGTGTTCATGGCCATCGGCCTGTTCATCCTGTTCCAGCAAGTGGGCACGTTGAACATCCAGGAACTGCTGGTGCTGGCACCGCAGAAATTCCAGGTCGGCGACTTCTGGATCACCCTGGCGACTCTGATGCTGCTGGGTGGTGCGGTCGGTAAATCGGCACAACTGCCGCTGCAAACCTGGCTCGCGGATGCGATGGCTGGCCCGACTCCGGTGTCGGCACTGATCCACGCCGCGACGATGGTTACTGCCGGTGTCTACCTGATCGCCCGTACCCACGGTCTGTTCACCCTGGCGCCGGAAATCCTCCACCTGGTCGGCATCGTTGGTGGTGTGACCCTGGTACTGGCCGGTTTCGCCGCACTGGTACAAACCGACATCAAACGTATCCTCGCCTACTCGACCATGAGCCAGATCGGCTACATGTTCCTGGCGCTGGGCGTTGGTGCATGGGATGGCGCGATTTTCCACCTGATGACCCACGCCTTCTTCAAGGCCCTGCTGTTCCTTGCTTCCGGTGCGGTGATTGTTGCCTGCCACCACGAGCAGAACATCTTCAAGATGGGCGGTCTGTGGAAAAAACTGCCACTGGCCTATGCCAGCTTCATCGTTGGTGGTGCTGCCCTCGCCGCTCTGCCACTGGTCACCGCCGGCTTCTACTCCAAGGACGAAATCCTTTGGGAAGCGTTCGCCAGCGGCAACCACGGTCTGCTCTACGCAGGTCTGGTCGGCGCGTTCATGACGTCGCTGTACACCTTCCGCCTGATCTTCATCACGTTCCACGGTGAAGCCAAGACTGAAGCCCACGCCGGTCACGGCATCGCTCACTGGCTGCCATTGTCGGTGCTGATCGTATTGTCCACCGCCATCGGCGCGATGATCGTTCCGCCACTGCACGGCGTACTGCCAGAAAGCGTTGGCCATGCTGGCGGCGAAGCCAAGCACAGTCTGGAAATCGCGTCGGGCGCCATCGCCCTGGCCGGTATCCTGCTGGCAGCGCTGCTGTTCCTCGGCAAGCGTCGTTTCGTCACGGCGATCGCCAACAGCGGCATCGGCCGTTTCCTTTCGGCCTGGTGGTTCGCTGCCTGGGGCTTCGACTGGATCTACGACAAACTGTTCGTCAAGCCTTACCTTGCGATCAGCCACGTACTGCGCAAAGACCCGCTCGACCAGACCATCGGTCTGATCCCGCGTATGGCCAAGGGGGGTCACACCGCCCTGAGCCGCACCGAGACCGGTCAACTGCGTTGGTACGCTGCTTCGATGGCTGCTGGTGCCGTGCTGGTGATCGGCGCCATCGTGCTGGTAGCGGTCTGATATGAACCTTGCGAATTTGCGAAAGGAAACGAGCCCGTCATGATTCTGCCTTGGCTAATCCTGATCCCCTTCATCGGCGGCCTGCTGTGCTGGATGGGTGAGCGCTTCGGCGCTACCCTCCCGCGCTGGATTGCGCTGTTGACCATGACCCTGGAACTCGCCCTCGGCCTCTGGCTGTGGGCCCACGGTGACTATTCATTTGCGCCGGCGCCTGGCGCCGATCCGACCTGGGCGCTTGAGTTCAAGCATGTCTGGATCCAGCGCTTCGGCATCAACGTGCACCTGGCCCTCGACGGTCTGTCGCTGTTGATGATCCTGCTGACCGGTCTGCTGGGTATCCTCTCGGTACTCTGCTCGTGGAAAGAGATTCAACGTCACGTTGGCTTCTTCCACCTGAACCTGATGTGGATCCTGGGCGGCGTTGTCGGCGTGTTCCTCGCCCTCGACCTGTTCATGTTCTTCTTCTTCTGGGAAATGATGCTGGTGCCGATGTACTTCCTCATCGCGCTCTGGGGTCACAGTTCTTCGGACGGCAAGAAAACCCGGATCTACGCGGCAACCAAGTTCTTCATCTTCACTCAGGCTTCCGGCCTGATCATGCTGGTGGCGATCCTCGGTCTGGTGCTGGTCAACTTCAACAACACTGGCGTGATTACTTTCAACTACGCCGACCTGTTGAAAACCAAGATGTCGATGACCACCGAGTACATCCTGATGCTCGGCTTCTTCATCGCCTTCGCGGTCAAGCTGCCGGTCGTACCGTTCCACTCGTGGTTGCCTGATGCCCACGCCCAGGCGCCGACCGCCGGTTCCGTCGACCTCGCCGGTATCTTGCTGAAAACCGCTGCCTACGGTCTGCTGCGTTTCGCTCTGCCGCTGTTCCCGAATGCTTCGGCCGAGTTTGCGCCGATCGCCATGACCCTCGGTCTGATCGGGATCTTCTACGGCGCGTTCCTCGCTTTCGCACAAACCGACATCAAGCGTCTGATTGCCTTCTCGTCCGTTTCCCACATGGGTTTCGTGTTGATCGGCATCTATTCCGGCAGCCAACTGGCGCTGCAAGGTGCAGTGATCCAGATGTTGGCGCACGGTGTGTCGGCGGCGGCACTGTTTATCCTCAGCGGTCAGTTGTACGAGCGTCTGCACACTCGTGACATGCGTGAGATGGGCGGTCTGTGGTCGCGTATCGCTTACCTGCCGGCGATCAGCCTGTTCTTTGCAGCCGCGTCCTTGGGTCTGCCGGGTACCGGTAACTTCGTCGGTGAGTTCCTGATCCTGATCGGCTCCTTCGCAAGCTGGCCATGGATCACTGCGATTGCCACTTCCGGTCTGGTGTTCGGTTCGGTCTACTCGCTGATCATGATCCACCGTGCCTACTTCGGTCCGTCGAAATCGGATTCGATCCTGCACGGTATGGACGCTCGCGAACTGATCATGGTGCTGGGCCTTGCGGTGCTGCTGGTTTACCTCGGCGTCTACCCGCAACCGTTCCTCGATACTTCTGCCGCCACGATGCATGGCGTGCAGCAGTGGCTCGGCACCGCCTTCACTCAACTCGCTTCGGCCCGGTAAGAGCGCTATGGAATTCACGATTCAACACTTTATTGCGCTTGCGCCACTGTTGATCACCAGCCTCACCATTATCGTGGTGATGCTGGCAATCGCCTGGCGCCGCAACCACTCGCAGACCTTCCTGATCTCGGTCGCCGGTCTGAACCTGGCCTTGCTGTCGATCCTGCCAGCCCTGAAAGTCGCGCCTCTGGCCGTGACCCCATTGCTGCAGATCGACACCTTCGCTTGCCTGTACATGGCGCTGATCCTGGTCGCCACCCTCGCCTGCGTCACCCTCGCCCACGCCTATCTGGGTGATGGCGGCTCGGGCTACCCGGGCAACCGTGAAGAACTGTACCTGCTGATCCTGATGGCCGCCGCCGGTGGTCTGGTTCTGGTCAGCGCGCAGCACCTGGCCGGTTTGTTCATCGGTCTGGAACTGCTCTCGGTACCGGTCTACGGTCTGGTGGCTTACGCCTTCTTCAACAAGCGTTCGCTGGAAGCCGGCATCAAGTACATGGTGCTGTCGGCCGCCGGTTCCGCGTTCCTGTTGTTCGGTATGGCGCTGCTCTACGCCGACTCGGGTTCGCTGAGCTTCGTCGGTATCGGTCAGGCACTGGCTGCAACCGGCCTGCCTAGCTCGCTGGCACAACTGGGCCTGGGCATGATGCTGATCGGTCTGGCGTTCAAGCTGTCGCTGGTACCGTTCCACCTGTGGACGCCGGACGTCTACGAAGGTGCTCCGGCACCGGTGGCGGCATTCCTCGCGACCGCTTCCAAGGTTGCGGTGTTTGCGGTGATGGTGCGTCTGTTCCAGATCTCCCCTGCTGCGAGCAGTGGCGTACTGAGCGACGTGCTGACCGTTATCGCCATCGCCTCGATCCTGTTCGGTAACCTGCTGGCCCTGACCCAGAGCAACCTCAAGCGTCTGCTCGGTTACTCGTCCATCGCGCACTTCGGCTATCTGCTGATCGCACTGGTGGCGAGCAAGGGGCTGGCGGTGGAAGCCATCGGCGTGTACCTGGTGACTTATGTAATCACCAGCCTCGGCGCCTTCGGCGTGATCACCCTGATGTCCTCGCCGTACAACGGCCGTGACGCGGATGCCCTGTACGAATACCGCGGCCTGTTCTGGCGCCGCCCGTACCTGACCGCCGTGCTGACCGTGATGATGCTGTCGCTGGCGGGTATCCCGCTGACCGCAGGCTTCATCGGCAAGTTCTACATCATCGCTACCGGTGTTGAATCGCACCAATGGTGGCTGGTCGGCTCCTTGGTACTGGGCAGCGCCATCGGCGTCTTCTACTACCTGCGCGTGATGGTCACCCTGTACCTGATCGAGCCAAACCTGCGTCGCCACGACGCCCAGCTGCACTGGGAACAGAAGGCAGGCGGCGTAATGCTGCTGGCCATCGCCCTGGTCGCGTTCTTCCTGGGTGTGTACCCGCAGCCATTGCTGACTCTGGTTCAGCAGGCGGGTCTGGCGGGCTGATTGCTTGGCTGGCTAGAAATGAAAACGGCACCTTCGGGTGCCGTTTTTGTTTTTGCGGGATTTAACATCTTGAACACTTGCGCTGGCCTCATCGCAGGCGCGCCCGCCTCCCCAGGTTTGTGCGTCGCTCACAAACTCCGGGCACACCCAAAAACCATTGTGGGAGCGAGCCTGCTCGCGAAGGCGTAGGCACTTTTAACATCTTGATTGGCTGACACTCCGCTTTCGTCGGAACGCCGCCCGGAGCAAGCTCGCTCCCACAGGTTTGTGTGGCGTTCACTCAATTCATATAACCACATGACGAAATTGTAATTCCCTCATCACCTTGGCGTTATCCGCAGCTTGCAACGATGTCACCCGGCGACCAATGCCGGCGGGCCCTGCCCCGTCGAACAATAAAACCCACGCCGAAGCACGTTCCCGTTCTGCCGAACCCAAGGAGTGTTTGATGGTTAACCCTACAAAAATATCGATGGCCGCTTTAGCGGTGGTGGTCGGCGCCGGGCCGTCCACGGTGTTTGCTGAAGACAAGCCTGAAGGCTTTGTCGAAGGCAGCAGCCTGACAGTGCTCAACCGCAACTTCTACTTCAATCGTGATCATCGCAACGACCAGTCCAGCCCAACCGGCAACGGTTACTCCGAGGCTTGGGCGCATGCAGTGATCAGCAAGTTCGAATCCGGTTTCACCCAAGGCACCGTCGGGGTCGGTGTCGATGCGTTTGCGATGATCGGGCTGAAACTCGACACCGGTGACGGCCGCAACGGTGGGCGCAGTTCGTTTGATGTGATGCCGGTCAACAGCGACGGCGAGGCGCGGGACGAATACACCAAGGTCGGCGGCGCTGCGAAAATCCGGGCGTTCGATACGGTGGTCAAGGTCGGTGATGTGTTCCCGGCCAACCCGATGGTCGCGGCGGGCGACTCGCGCTTGCTGCCGGAAAGTTTTCGCGGGGTGACGGCGACCAACACCAGCATTGAAGGTTTGTCGGTGCAGGGCGGTCGATTGCACGCGATGAGCCAACCGGTGTCCAGCGACATGCGCGAGAACTTCGCGACGTTCTACGCAGGCCCGGTCAACTCGCCGTGGATCGCTTATGGTGGCGGCGATTACGTGCTGAACAAAAATCTCAGTTTCAGCGTGTATTCCAGCCGTCTCAAGGATGCGTGGAATCAGTACTACGCAGGCACCGCCTGGACCTATCCGCTGTCCGAAGACCTGTCGCTGTTCGGTGGTTTGAACTATTACAAAGCCGTCGATGAGGGCAAACAACTGCTCGGCGAGTTCGACAACAACATCTGGAGCGGCCGCGTTGGCGTCAAGCTTGGTGCCCACTCCGTCGCCCTCTCCCACCAGCGCAACAACGGTAATGACGACTTCGATTACCTGCGCCAGTCCGACTCGATCTTCCTCGACAACTCCATCCAGTACAGCGACTTCAACTCGCCGAAAGAACGTTCGTGGATGGTGCGTTATGACCTCGACATGAGCACTTATGGCGTGCCGGGTTTGTCGTTCATGACCCGTTACGCGCGCGGCACCGACGCCGATTATTCCAACGCCAACGCCGTGTACATGCGCCGCGATGCCGAGGGTAATCCGCTGACCGATCAGAAGCGCTGGGAGCGCGATGTGGAAGTCAAATACGTGGTGCAGAGCGGTTCGATGAAAGACCTCTCGCTGCGCCTGCGCCAGGCCACCACCCGCGCCACGGCGTTCGAGTCGGACCTGGAGGAAGTGCGAGTGATTGTCGAGTACCCACTGACCATTCTCTGACTGCATGGTCGATGCAAATTCACCTTTAGAAGCTCCTTGCTCCTTTGGTAAGAGGTGAATCTTTTGGCGTCCTTCGGGGCGCTTTTTTTTGCTCTGCACAAAGCCATCGTTGGCTTGACCGCAGCGCCGGCCACCTGCCATCTTCACCTGCGCTGAACAACAAGAATAACGAGGGACCGATGAGTAGCCGCAAGAACCTGGAAATCGAGTACCTGCGAGGCGCGGCCGTCGGCCTGACCTTTTTCAGCCATGTCACCATGATGCTGCCGTTCCATACCGACACGCTGCTGAGGATGTTCTCGATTTTCATGCCGTGGACCGGGGTGGACCTGTTCTTCTGCATTTCCGGTTTCGTGGTGAGCAAGGCTTATCTGGACTACTTCGACAAGCACCGCGCGCAGGGTCAGTTTGGTCTGGCCGCCGCGTGTTTCTGGTTGCGGCGCGCCTACCGTCTCTTGCCCACAGCCTGGCTGTGGATGCTCATACCGCTGTGCTTCTCTCTCGTTTTCAACCAGTCGAACGCCTTCGGTTCATGGTTCGACAACCTGCGCAGCTTCACCGCTGTTGCGACCTTCAGCGCAAACCTGGCACATGGTTACGGCTCACTATTGGCTTCCAGCCCGCACTACTGGAGTCTGGCGCTTGAGGAGCAGTTCTACTTCGTCTTGCCGTTTTTTCTGTTGTTTATCACGGCGCCGCGCTGGCGGGTCATTGCCCTGTTCGCGCTGATTGCCTTGCAGTTCGGTCTGGACCGTAACCCGTTCGGTACCCCGGCCAGCACCATGCTCACCAACTTCCGCCTCGACGCCATGCTCTGGGGAATTCTCCTGTGCCTGTTCACACGTAGCCGCCTCTATCAGCAGATAGAACCGCTCGGATTGGCTCAGGGGCCATTCAAGCCGCTGCTGTGCACGCTGTTTCTGCTCTACATGCTCGGCGCCGTGGCCATACAACTGATTGCTCTGCCGATTGCCGTGGGCATGGTCGCGATCATCGCGGTCGTGATTGTCTGGCTGGCGAGTTACCAGAAAGGCTACATCTATTGCCCGCAGTTCATGCGCGGTTTCATGCAGTGGCTCGGCTCGCGGTCGTATGGCCTGTACGTGATCCACGTGTTTACCAATCACCTGAGCACCGAAATCTGGACGCGCGTAGCCGCCAGTCAGGGCGTGCCGCTGGATGGGCGTTTTACCCTTGAGCTGATCGTCACGTCGGTGGTTGTGCTGGTGATCTTGAGTGAACTCAATTACCGCTTTATCGAAACGCCGCTGCGTCTGCGCGGCGCAGAGGTTGCCCGACGCAAACTGAACCATGAGGCCGCGCCCGTGCCGGCCGTTGCGGTTGATGCAAATTCACCTTTAGAAGCGCCTTGCTCCTTTGGTAAGAGATGAATCTATTGGCGTCCTTCGGGCGCCTTTTTTTGCTCGGCGTTGTGCAGTGGTTATGTTTTCCAGGTTCAGGCCCGGCCCTCACCCTAGCCCTCTCCCAGAGGTAGAGGGGACTGACCGAGTTGGTTGTCGAAGATACATCGACCCGAAGAACCTAGGCGTACTCTGATTTTGAAGGGCTTGAAGATCTGCTCCCTTTCCCCCTCGCCCCCCTCGGGGGAGAGGGCTGGGGTGAGGGGGCAGGATTTTGAGGTCAACGCAAAAACAACGGCTAAAAACTGGCCATTGATAACTACGCGTTTGGATCTACGTTATCCAGTGCTTTGTTAACCGCCAGTTCGCCGAGCATGACGACCTGCGCGATACCCAGCAGGGTCTTGCGATGGGTGCCTTCCAGCATCGCCGCGAAGTCACCGAGCATCACTGTGGCAGAAGACAGCGATTCGCTGGCGTTGGCCAGTAATGATTCGGTATCGGCTTTGGGATTGACCAGGAACATCTGGTTGGGGATGTATGGCGCGGACATGATGGCGGCTGAGGGTTTGAGGTAGAAATCGAGGGCGCGGTCGGCGGCTTCGTGGAGTTTTCGGGTGTCGACGGAGGCGTAGGGGGATGTTGAGTTGGCGTCCGGGATTGCGTCTGTTTCGGGGGGATTGGGTGTTGGCTTTTTCATGATATTTCTCCTTCATAACGTTGAAGCTGATCCATTCGGTTCCACGCGAAGGGGTGGCAGCTGTACGCAGGTTGGAACCCGGGGAACGGAGAAACCCGGCAGACTCGAAAGTCTCCCGCGCACAGCCGCCATAACAGACTGCACACCATGAAGGTGAGCAAGCATACGTCATGAAAGACGCTTTGGCGCTGACACGTTCTCCGGGGTTCCAATCCCGATCGCTGAATTGGCAGCGACCCGTACAGGCTAGAGAGCTGACGTCCGACGGACAACCTGAAAACATTGTGGGAAGGTTCCGCACTTCCCACACAACCTTTAAACATCACGAATTGAAATACGCATCGTGATATTGAACATTGGCCCCCATAGATTCAGCTGCCGCCGTTACGACACACGCCCATCACGTTGTACTTGATGGTGTTGAGCTGACCTTTGGAATCCTCGTAGGTCATCGCGGTGGGCACGACATTGCACGCAGCTTGTGGCTTCACCACGCTCACCACTTTGACCACGTCCAGCTTCATGCCATATGCGTAATCCTTCACCACCGGCGGCGCTTTGCCCTGGTTGGCGGCGTACTGTTCCATGGCTTTGCTGTTGGCGCTGAGCGCGCGTTCAAAGGTCCGGTCACCGCCACCTTCAGCCAGCACATTCACAGACATCGCCATGACAGCGGCGAATGCGATCAACTTGAGTACTTTCATATCCATTTCCTTCCCGTCCGGGCTTGAAAAAAAGCCCGGCATCGATGCGCGATAACGGGCTTGTTCAGATGCAGCAGGCTTACAGATCGCGGGTCTTGTCATCTTTCTTGTCGTTGACGACCACCGGGTTGCCGGCGGCTTTTTCCTTGGCGACGAAGAGCTCCATGGAACGGTCGTTGTTGGTCATCATCCGCTCGAATGTGCGGTCGCCACCGCCTTCGGCCAAGGCCACGGAAGAGATCGCCAACGCCACAACAAAAGTACCCATCTGTACGATTTTCATCTTTGATTCCTCGTTTAAGTAACTGACGGGATCAAGGTAACAATCCGAACCTATCGTCACGGTGGCGGGGAAATTACATATCCGTTATCTCCCGGACACACTTCTGAGGTCGAACACAAAACCTGTAGGAGTGAGCCTGCTCGCGATAGCGGTGGGTCAGTCAATGTAGATCTGACTGATAGACCGCTATCGCGAGCAGGCTCACTCCTACAGAGGGGATTACCTATTTAGCTGGAACCGCGTCTTCATCCCGGCGATGGGCGAGTTGGTAGAGCGCCGGCAAGATCAGCAGCGTGAGGATCGTCGAGGACAGGATTCCGCCGATCACCACGGTCGCCAGTGGCCGCTGCACCTCCGCGCCTGTGCCGGTCGCAAGCGCCATGGGAATGAAACCCAGAGACGCCACCAACGCCGTCATCAACACCGGCCGCAAACGCGTCAGCGCACCTTCGTGAATGGCATCGGACAGCGAACGCCCCTCCTCGCGCAAATTGCGAATGAAGGCAATCATCACCAAGCCGTTCAACACCGCGACACCGGACAACGCGATAAACCCGACACCCGCCGAAATCGACAGCGGAATATCGCGCAGCCACAGCGCCATGACCCCACCGGTCAAGGCAAACGGAATCCCGGTAAACACCAGCAAGCCATCCTTGAGATTGTTGAACATCATGAACAGCAATCCGAACACCAACAGCAGCGCCACCGGCACGACAATCTGCAAGCGCTTGGCCGCCGATTGCAGTTGCTCGAACTGGCCGCCCCAACTGGTCCAGTAACCGGCCGGAACCTGCACGTCACGTTCGATCACTTCGCCGGCCTCGCTGACGAACGAGCCGATATCACGCCCGCGCACGTTGGCGCTGACGATCACCAGACGCTTGCCGTTCTCGCGGCTGACCTGATTCGGCCCGAGCACCATATCCAGACTGGCGACTTCTTGCAGCGCAATGAAACCGATCTGATTCGCCGTACTATTGACCGCAGGCACCGGAATCAGCAACGCCGACAGCCCATCGATGTCCTTGCGCATGGCATCGGACAAACGCACAACCATGTCGAAACGCCGATCGCCCTCATACAACGTCCCGGCCTGCCGCCCGCCCACCGCGACCGCGATGGTGTCCTGCACATCACCGACATTCAGCCCATATCGCGCAGCCTTGTCGCGATCAATGTTGATGGTCAGCACCGGCAGCCCGGTGGTCTGCTCAACCTTGACCTCGGATGCGCCTTTGACCTTCTGCATCGCCGCAGCAATCTTCGCCGCCGTGGCATTGAGCACGTCCATGTCATCACCGAACACCTTCACCGCGACATCACTGCGCACCCCGGAGATCAGTTCGTTGAAGCGCAGTTGAATCGGCTGCGACAGTTCATAGTTGCTGCCCGGCAGCGTCGCGGCGGCGGCTTGCAGTTCCGCCATCAGGGTTTCGCGGGACTTGCCCGGGTCTGGCCACTGATCTTTCGGTTTGAGCATCACGTAACTGTCGGAGATATTCGGCGGCATCGGATCGGACGCGATTTCAGCGGTGCCGGTACGGGCAAAGACGCGCTCGACTTCCGGCACCTTCGCCAGAATCAATGTCTCCAGGCGCTGCTGCATGTCCACCGATTGCGTCAGGCTGGTGCCCGGCACGCGCAGCGCCTGCAAGGCGAAATCGCCTTCGCTGAGGCTCGGCACAAATTCGCTGCCCATGCGGCTGGTGAGCACACCGCTGAGCACAATCACACCCAAAGCAGCGCCCACCGCGACAGTACGATGACTCATCACCCAGGCCAGCGCCGGCGCATAAACGCGACGTGCGCCGCGCATCACCGCGCCCTCTTCTTCCTTGACCTTGCCGGTTACGAACAACGCAATCGCCGCCGGCACAAAGGTCACGGAAAGCAACATCGCGCCAAGCAAAGCGATGACCACCGTGAACGCCATCGGGTGGAACATTTTCCCTTCGACGCCGCTGAGCGCGAAAATCGGCAGATAGACGACCATGATGATCAACTGCCCAAAAATCAGCGGTCGCCGCGCTTCCTTCGCCGCCGCGAACACCTCCTTGAAACGCTCGGCACGGGTCAACAAACGCCCGTGATGCTGCTGCGCATGAGCCAAGCGACGCAGGGTGTTTTCGACGATGACCACCGCGCCGTCGACGATGATGCCGAAGTCCAGCGCACCGAGGCTCATAAGGTTGGCGCTGACCTTGTTGCTGAACATCCCGGTGAAAGTGAACAGCATCGACAGCGGAATCACCATCGCGGTAATCAGTGCCGCGCGAATGTTGCCGAGGAACAGGAACAGAATCGCGATGACCAGAATCGCGCCTTCGATGAGGTTCTTTTTCACCGTGGCGATGGCTTTGTCGACCAGGTGCGTGCGGTCGTACACCGGCACGGCGATCACGCCTTGGGGCAAAGACTTGTTGATCTGTTCCAGCTTGCTGGCCACCGCTTGCGAGACGGTGCGGCTGTTCTCGCCGATCAGCATGAACACGGTGCCGAGCACCACTTCACGACCGTTTTCCGTGGCCGCACCGCTGCGCAACTCGCGACCGATTTCCACGGTGGCGACGTTTTTCACCCGAATCGGTGTGCCGTCGACATTGGCCATGACGATGTTGGCGATGTCCTCGGTGCTCGCCACCTGGCCCGGCGCTCGGATCAGCAATTGCTCGCCGCTGCGCTCGATGTAACCGGCGCCGACGTTGGCGTTGTTACGCTCGAGCGCGGTGACCAGATCGGTCAGCGTCAGCTTGTACGCGGCCAGCCGTTTCGGGTCCGGCGCGATCTGATATTCCTTGGCGAAACCGCCGATGGTGTTGATCTCGGCGACACCGGGCACGTTGCGCAATTGCGGCTTGATGATCCAGTCCTGAATCACCCGCAGATCGGTCGGCGTGTAGGCTGTGCCGTCGTCCTTGAGCGCGCCCTCCTTGGCTTCCACGGTCCATAAAAAGATCTCGCCGAGGCCGGTGGAAATCGGCCCCATCAGCGCTTCCGCGCCCTCGGGCAATTGCTCCTTGGCGATCTGCAGACGCTCGTTGACCAATTGGCGGGCGAAGAACAGGTCGGTGCCGTCCTTGAAAATCACCGTGACCTGCGACAGGCCGGAGCGCGACAGCGAACGTGTCTGTTCAAGTGCCGGCAAACCGGCCATCGCGGTTTCAATCGGAAAGGTGATGCGCTGCTCGGTTTCCAGTGGCGAGAACCCGGCGGCGCCGGTGTTGATCTGCACCTGGACGTTGGTGATGTCGGGCACGGCGTCGATCGGCAGCTTTTGATAACTGGCGATGCCGAGGCCGGCCATGAGCAGAACGGCGAGCAGCACGATGATGCGCTGCTCGATGGCAAACTGGATCAGGCGTTCGAACATGGGAGTCTTCCAGATCAGTGGCTGTGCTCGGCTGAGGCTTTGCCCAGCTCCGACTTGAGGACGAAGCTGCCAGCGCTGGCGACTTGCGCGCCCGTTTCCAGGCCTTGGGTGATTTCCACGTGGCCGGCGGCGCGACTGCCCAGCTCAACCGCGCGGGCTTCGAAGCCATCGTCGGTACGCACGAAAACCGTGGGTTTGTCCTCGACGGTCTGGATCGCGGATTCCGGCACGGCGACTCTCGCTTCGCGGCTGTCGGTAGCCACCAGCGCGGTGACGAACAGACCGGGGCGCCATGCGCCTTGCGGGTTTTCCAGCGTCACGCGTACGGTTGCGGTGCGCGTCTGTTCGCCGAGCAAACTGCCAACGTAAGCCACGCTACCGGTGACTTCCGCGTTCAATTCCGGGGCGCTGACGGTGACCGTTTTGCCTACTTGAACCTTGTTCAGATCCTTCGGTGAAACGCCGAAAGTGACCCATACTCGCGACAGATCCGAGAGCGTGAATGCCGCGGTGGTTTCATCGACCACCTCGCCCGGCGTCAGGTGTTTTTCCACCACCACGCCGTCGAACGGTGCGCGCAATTCGTAGCGATTGCCGCCGGTGGCGACCACGCTGCCGCTGAGTACGCTGATCTTTTGCCGCGCATTGCTCACAGCAATTTCAGCCTCTTGCAGTGCTTGGCGCGCCTGGAGGAAATCCTGCTCGGCGGAGATTTTGTCCTGCCAGAGTTTTTTCTCGCGCTCGTAGGTGGTACGCGCCAAGGCCAAACGACGTTGCGCGGCGGCTTGTTCGCTGCGTTGATCAGAGATCTGCTGACTGGCGATCACCGCCAGCAACTGGCCCTTTTTCACCGTTTGCCCGAGGTTGACCGCCACCGCCTCGACCACGCCCGGCACGCGCGGCACGACGTGGGCGGTGCGGTCTTCGTCGAAGCGCACTTCGCCGGGGAATGGCAGGCCGCGGCTGATGTTTTGCGGCTTTGCTTCGGCCAGTTGAATGCCGGCGGCAGTGATTTGCTCGGCACTCAATTCGATGTGCCCTTCTTCGCCATGTTCGCCGTCCGCGGCTGCGCCTTCTTCAGCGTGATCGGCATGTTCGGCAGCCTCATCGGCGTGGGCATCGATGCTTGCATTGCCCGGCCACATCGAACCGATACCAATACCCAGTGCCAATGTCGCCACCGCGACCACCATCAGTTTTTTATCCATGGAAACTCCTCTGCGCCGTGCCTGCGCGCAGTTGTCTGAAAAGTGAAATTCAAGGGCGGACGCTGAGGTCGCCGAAGATCCGTTCGATGCGTACGCGGGCGTCGGTCGCTTCGCTGACGGCCTGGATGTACTGGCTGCGGGCGCTGATCAACGTGCGTTGCGCATCGAGCACATCTAGGAAGCCGAACTTGCCCATTTCGAACCCGCGCGTGGCGCTGTCGACCGCACTTTGCGCGGCGGGCAGGATGGTCTGGTTGAACGCGGTGACTTCGCCGTTGGCGGTCTGCCATTGCTCGAGGCTGGTCTGGATTTCGGTGCGCAAACGCAGCTCGGTGGCGTTGCGCAGATCCCGCGCCTGATCGGTTCGGCGAGCGGCGGCGAGCACGTTGCCCTGATTGCGGTTGAACAACGGAATCGGCATCGACAGCCCGACCACGTTGACCCGCTCGCGCTCGGTTTCGCTGTACTGGCTGCCGATGCTCACGGTGAGATCAGGAATGCGCTGGGACTTTTCCAGGCCCAATGACGCTTCGCGCTGATCGATCTGCAACTTGGCCAGACGCAGCTCGGCGGTCTCGTTCAGACGCTCGAGCAATCTTGTCGGTGGAGGAACGGCCGGCATGCTTTGCGTGGGTGCCTGCACCTTGGTCGATGTCGGCAACGGTGTGCCCATGACTTGCGCCAACTGCTGATAGGCATTGGCCTGATCGCGTTCGGCGCGGCTCAGCTCCAGGCGCACTTCCGAGAGCTGCACTTGCGCCCGCGTGCCTTCGACCGGCGACGATTTACCCGCCTCGATCCGTCCTTGCGCCACCCGCAAACCGTGCTCGGCCAATTGCAGGGATTGCCGGGACAGCTGCAAACGTTGCTGCGCGGTTTGCGCGCTGTTGAACGCCTGAATTACATCGGCACGCAAGGCATTGCGTTTGCGCTCCAGTTCAATCCCGGCGGCATCTTGCGCACGGCTGGCGACGTCGATCCGTGCGCCGCGTTTGCCGCCCAGTTCGATCGGCTGACTGAGCATTACCGTGGTCGTGCGCGAATCGCGGCGAGTGTCTTCGGCTTCCCACGACACTTCGGGGTTGGGGATCAGGCCGGCCTGTTGGCGGTCACCTTCGGCGATGCCGATTTCCCATTGCGCAGCGGCCAGTTCCGGGTTGCCGGCGAAGGCACTTTGCAGGGCTTGATCGAGAGTCAGGGTCGAGGCACTGGCCAGGCTCGCACTGGCCAACAAGAGCATGCCGCTGACGGCTTTTTGCAGGCGTGATCGCGCCGTCCGTTCAATTAAACCGGGCAATGGAAGACTTCCTTTATTGAAGAATCTTTGATGCCGCCACGGTAGGGTTTTGAACTTATCGACAAGGTGACTGAAACATTACAAATCCGTTATCCACGGTTTGCAGAAGTTGTTTTGCTCTAGGATGCGAAGTGCAAAGGGCATTGCCGTAATACATCGAAACAAATACACCGTAGTTATCCGCTGAACAGCACTTGCCGGGATCAAAGCCACGCAGGTTTTGGCTTTTCTGCTGCGACAGACTGTCGCGAGTGGCCGATTTAAAGCCATCACGCGTTGACTCTGTAGCCACTTCAGCCTTTACCGTGCACGCCTGCGCAGTGAGAAATCCCTGTAGGAGATTACTTGCAAGACAGACAACGCCATCCGGAAGCCCCTACAAAAACAATAACTTTCCCGGCCACCTTAATTAAATATCCATTAAATAAAAGTGGTGATAGATCATGCGAATCCTTGTCGTCGAGGACGAGCTTAAAGCTGCCGAATACTTGCATCAGGGTTTGACCGAAAGTGGTTATGTCGTTGACCACGCCGCCACTGGCGCCGATGGTTTGCATCTGGCGCAACAGCAGGCCTATGACCTGATCATTCTCGACGTGAACCTGCCGGAACTCGACGGCTGGGGTGTGCTGGAACAGTTGCGTCGCACCCATTCGACGCGGGTGATGATGCTCACCGCGCGCGGGCGTCTGGCCGACAAGATTCGTGGCCTTGATCTGGGCGCCGATGATTATCTGGTCAAGCCGTTCGAGTTTCCCGAACTGCTGGCGCGGGTGCGCACATTGATGCGCCGTAGCGAAAACATCCCGGTGCCGCAGGTGTTGAAAGTGGCCGATCTGGAACTCGATCCGGGCCGCCATCGCGCGTTTCGCGGGCAACAGCGTATCGACCTGACCACCAAGGAATTCGCCCTGCTGCACCTGCTGATGCGCCAGTCCGGCGAAGTGCTGACGCGCACACAAATTATCTCGCTGGTGTGGGACATGAATTTCGACTGCGACACTAATGTGGTCGAGGTGTCGATCCGCCGTTTGCGGGCGAAGATCGACGACCCGTTCGACAGCAAACTGATCCACACCCTGCGCGGTGTCGGCTATGTGCTGGAGGCGCGGGAATGAAGCCCTCCAGCCTGTCGATGCGCCTCGGTTTGACGGTGAGTATTCTCGGCGCGCTGCTGGTGGTGTTTCTGGCGATCCTCGCCTATTTCGCTCTGACCCATGAACTGAACGCGCTATCTCGGGACAGCCTGGAAAAGAAGATGGCGCAGGTGGAGCACAGCCTGTCGCTGTACATCGATGCCAATGAAATCAGCGGTAAACCGCACATCCTGCTCGATCAGGTCATGGGCCATGACAACCTGACTTTGACGATTTATGACCGTTTGAACCTGCGCTCGCCGCTGCTCAAATCCGGTAGCGGTCTGACTGATCCACGGGTTGAATTGAAAGCAGTGCGCGCGAGCACTGATCAACTGGCGTATTCCGACAGCCTGGATGCTGAAGGCGCGAAATTCCTCACCGCTTCGAAGCTGATTCGTCTCAAGGACGGCAGCAGCGTGCCGGTGCTGCTGTCGATGGACAACGCCCACGATCAGGCTTTGCTCAGCGCCTACCTGCGCTCGACGCTGATTGCCTTGCCGTTGCTGCTGGTATTCATCGGCCTGACGGCCTGGGGCGCGGTGCAGCGTGGGTTGGCACCGCTGCGCGAATTTCGCAAAGTGGCGGCGATGGTCTCGACCCAGGACCTGGAACATCGATTGTCCGTGGTGAACATGCCGCAGGAGTTGAGTGAACTGGCGCAAGGCATCAACTTCATGCTGCATCGGCTGGATGCCGGGGTGCAGCAGTTGTCGCAGTTTTCCGATGATCTGGCGCATGAACTGCGCACACCGATCAACAATCTGATGGGCAAGGCGCAGGTCACGCTGTCGCGCGAGCGCTCGGTTGAGGAATACAAGGATGTGCTGGTGTCGTGCACCGAGGAGCTGGAGCGCGTGGCGCGGATTGTCTCGGACATGTTGTTTCTCGCGCAGGTGAGTCATCCGTCGGCGCTGGCGCCGTTTGAAACGGTGGCGCTGGAGGTTGAAGTGGCGAAGGTCGCGGAGATGTTTTCGTTGTCGGCGCAGGACAAGGATATTCATTTGAATGTGCTTGGCAGTGCCTCGGTGCTGGGCGACCGGTTGATGATTCAGCGAGCGATTTCCAATCTGCTGTCCAACGCGTTGCGTCATTGCCCGAACGGAAAAACCGTGACGTTGCTGATTGAGCAGAGTGCAGCGCAGGCGTCGCTGCTGGTCAGCAACCCCGGTGCCGGGATTGAGGCGCAGCATCTGCCGTATCTGTTCGACCGCTTCTACCGCGTCGACAGCAGCCGCTCCAGGTCGCAGGGCAGCACCGGGTTGGGCTTGGCAATCGTACGCTCGATCATGAGCCTGCATCAGGGTGTGGCGGAGGTAAAGAGCTTGCCGGGGGCGATGACCGTGTTCCGGCTGGGCTTCCCCACCCCCGAATCATCCGTGTAGGAGCTGCCGCAGGCTGCGATCTTTTGCTCTTGTTTTTAAATCAAGATCAAAAGATCGCAGCCTACGGCAGCTCCTACATAGATTTTCGGACATCGTGTCGGTCGATATTTTTGTACGATTTTTTACCGATTTGCTCCCGTCCCCACACAAACGCCGAAAGCTCTCGCCGCAACCTCCGTTTTGTCCTACAGCCAGTTTTGAGTAGATAGCTCTATGGTGGAGGCCTTGGCAGATGGAATACCGACGAGAGGCTAAAAATGAACAGGGATATCGTTTGCGAATGGGCTGAGGAAGTCTATGGTTTGGCAGCGTTGAAATATTCTGGCTATATTTGTCCAGAATACAGGGGTGAGCTGATGATCATCGTTCCGCTGGCTGAAGCCAAAAACAATTTATCCAAACTCGTCGATGATGCCGCTGCTGGCCAAGTCATCACGATTGCCAAGCATGGGCGGGCGATGGCTCGCCTCGTTCCCGTAGGAAAACCCAGCGCTCAGCGTATTGGCGCAATGAAAGGCAAACTGGTGTTGCCCGACGATTTCGACTCACCATTGCCCGATGACATGCTTGATACATTTGAGGGCACTCAAGCATGAGGCTTCTGCTCGACACGCATATTTTGCTCTGGACGCTCAGTGATGACGCCAGATTGTCCGGCAAAGCCAGAAAATTGATTGAGAACGCCGCCGAAATCTACATCAGCGCCGCCACTTTCTGGGAAATGGCAATCAAGGTCGGGCTCGGCAAGCTGAATGTTGATCTGGAAGAAGTCCGCCAATATTGTCTCGACAGTGGCTTTATCGAACTGCCAGTGACTGCAGAGCACGCCATCGCCGTGAAGGATCTTGAGCACCATCATCGCGATCCGTTTGACCGCATTATCGTGGCCACAGCAATGACCGAACCGATGAAGTTACTCACGGCTGATGCTTTGGTTGCTCGTTACACAGATCTGGCTGTTCTGGTCTGATCAAGACACATCCAGTACCGGCACACATCAATGCTGGCGGCGGGTCAGTCGATATCTTTTTCGTCTGACACACCGCTATCGCGAGCAGGCTCACTCCTACAGGTTTTTGTGTCGTTCACAAGCGATGCGTACGCCTCAATCCCCTGTAGGAGTGAGCCTGCTCGCGATTGCGGTAGATCAGACGCCAAAAAAAACGGCACCTTCCGGTGCCGTTCGCCTTTCACATTTCAGCTGTTACTTACGCGCATCCGCCCAGGATTTCAGCAGTTCGTTATAGCTCACGGTCTCGCCCTTCGGCTTCTCGTTGGCCAGTTTAGGTTTCGGTGCGCCCGGTTGATCGAACCAGTACTGCGCGTCGCGCTCCGGATTCATCTTCGGTGCGCAAACGGCCTGGGCTTTGGAGCGTTCGAGGCGCGTCATGATCGCGTCCTGATCCTTGGCCAAACCATCCAGCGCCTGTTGCGGGGTCTTCTCGCCGCTCGCTGCTTCGGCGATGTGGCTCCACCACAGTTGCGCCAGACGCGGGTAGTCCGGCACGTTGGTCCCGGTCGGGGTCCATTGCACGCGGGCCGGGCTGCGGTAGAACTCGACCAGACCACCGAGTTTCGGCGCCAGATCGGTCATCGCCTGCGAGTTGATGTCCGACTCGCGAATCGGCGTCAGGCCGACGATGGTTTTCTTCAGCGACACGGTTTTCGAGGTCACAAACTGCGCGTACAGCCAAGCCGCGAGTTTCTGCTTTTCAGGCGTGGATTTCATGAACGTCCACGAACCCACGTCCTGATAACCGAGCTTCATGCCCTCCTCCCAATACGGCCCGCGCGGCGACGGCGCCATGCGCCATTTCGGCGTGCCGTCGGCGTTGACCACCGGCAGGCCCGGTTTGGTCATGTCGGCGGTGAACGCGGTGTACCAGAAGATCTGCTGAGCAATGTTGCCCTGCGACGGCACCGGCCCGGACTCGGAGAAGGTCATGCCCGCCGCTTCCGGTGGCGCGTACTTCTTCAACCAGTCGACATACTTGGTGGTGGCGAACACGGCGGCGGGACCGTTGGTGTCGCCGCCACGGGTCACGCTGGAGCCGACCGGGTGGCAATCCTCGACGCGAATCCCCCACTCGTCCACCGGCAAACCATTCGGGATGCCCTTGTCACCGCCACCGGCCATGGAGAACCAGGCATCGGTGAAGCGCCAGCCCAGCGACGGGTCTTTCTTGCCGTAATCCATGTGCCCGTAAACGCGTTTGCCGTCGATTTCCTTGACGTCTTCGCTGAAGAATTTGGCGATGTCTTCATAGGCTGACCAGTTCACCGGCACGCCCAATTCGTAGCCGTACTTTTCCTTGAACTTGGCTTTCAGATCGGCGCGCTCGAACCAGTCGGCGCGGAACCAGTAGAGGTTGGCGAATTGCTGGTCGGGCAATTGATAGATCTTGCCGTCCGGCGCGGTGGTGAACGAGATGCCGATGAAGTCCTTGATATCGAGGGTTGGCGAGGTGAAGTTCTTGCCCTCGTTGGCCATCAGGTCGGTGATCGATTCGGTCTTGCCGTAGCGAAAGTGCGTACCGATCAGGTCCGAGTCGTTGACCCAGCCGTCATAGATGTTCTTGTCGGACTGCATCACCGTCTGCATTTTCTCGACCACGTCGCCTTCTTGCAGCAGGTCGTGGGTGAGTTTGATCCCGGTGATTTCGCTGAAGGCCTTGGCCAGCACTTTCGACTCGTATTCGTGGGTGGTCAGGGTCTCGGAAACGACCTTGATGTCCATGCCGCGAAACGGCTCGGCCGCCTTGATGAACCACTTCAGTTCTTCGAGTTGCTGCTCGGCCGTCAGGGTCGACGGTTTGAATTCACTGCCGATCCATTTTTTCGCCGCGTCCTCGTAGGCATCGGCCCAGGCGGATGCGCTCAAACCGCTGAGTGCCAGCATGGCTGCCAATGAAATGCTATGTCGCAGCTTATTGTTTTTGTCGAACATAGAGACCTCCTGTTTAAGTTGTGGAGCCGCGTTGCCGAACGACTCGACTAGCCCCAACGCATCACAGCCAACAGCCACACCAGGGACAACGCGGACGCCACCCAGATGCTCCAGTCGGTGGCGCCGATCACCAGCAAATGCAGGTAGGCGCTGCCGAGAAGACCGATAAACAAACGATCACCACGGGTGGTGGCAATCGGCAGAAAACCTCGCCGCAGGATGCTCGGCGAACGCAATTCCCACGTGGTCATGCCGACCAGAATCAGGCCGATGACGATGAAGAATGCTGCGGTAGGCGTGGTCCAGCTCATCCATTCCATCATCAGCTCCTCAGACCCGACCGAGGGCAAAGCCCTTGGCCACGTGGTTGCGAACAAACCAGATCACCAGCATGCCCGGCAGAATGGTCAACACCCCCGCCGCCGCCAGCACACCCCAGTCGATACCCGATGCAGAAACCGTGCGCGTCATCACCGCTGCAATCGGCTTGGCGTTTACCGAGGTCAACGTCCGCGCGAGCAGCAGTTCGACCCAGGAAAACATAAAGCAGAAAAACGCCGTGACGCCGATGCCCGAGCCAATCAGCGGGATGAAAATCTTCACGAAGAACTTGGGGAAACTGTAGCCGTCGATGTAGGCGGTTTCGTCGATTTCTTTCGGCACGCCGGACATGAAGCCCTCCAGAATCCACACCGCCAATGGCACGTTAAACAGGCAATGCGCCAACGCCACGGCGATATGCGTGTCGAACAGGCCAATCGACGAATACAACTGGAAGAACGGCAGCAGAAACACCGCCGGCGGCGCCATGCGGTTGGTCAGCAGCCAGAAGAACAGGTGCTTGTCGCCGAGAAAACGATAGCGGGAAAACGCATAGGCCGCCGGCAACGCCACGCTGAGGGAAATCACCGTGTTCAAACTCACGTAATAGAGCGAGTTCAGATAACCGGTGTACCAGCTCGGATCGGTGAAGATCACCTTGTAGTTCGCCAGCGTGAAGGCCTGTGGGAAAAGCGTCAGGCCACCGAGGATTTCGGTGTTGCTCTTGAAGGACATGTTCAGCAGCCAGTAGATCGGCACCAACAGGAACAGGATGTACACCAGCAACGGAATAAGCTTTCTTTTGCTCATGGCCGGGCCTCAGCGGTTGGCGTCGGAGTGCGTCATGGCGGTGTAGAACAGCCAGGACACCAACAGGATGATCAGGAAGTACACCAGCGAAAACGCCGCTGCCGGACCGAGGTCGAATTGCCCTACGGCCATCTGGGTCAACGTCTGACTCAGGAAGGTCGTGGCATTGCCCGGCCCGCCGCCGGTGAGCACGAACGGCTCGGTGTAGATCATGAAACTGTCCATGAAGCGCAGCATCACCGCGATCAGCAGCACGCTCTTCAGCTTGGGCAACTGAATGTGCCTGAACACCGCCCAGGCCGAGGCGCGATCGATGCGCGCGGCCTGGTAATACACGTCGGGAATTGCGCGCAATCCGGAGAAACACAGCAGCGCCACCAATGAAGTCCAGTGCCAGACGTCCATCACCAGCACCGTCACCCAGGCGTCCATGGTGTTGGCCGCGTAGTTGTAGCTGATGCCCATGGCGTTGAGGCTCGACCCCAGCAAACCAATGTCGGCGCGGCCGAAAATCTGCCAGATCGTACCGACCACGTTCCACGGAATCAGCAGCGGAATCGCCAGAATGATCAGCACCACCGACGACCAGCGGCCCTTGGTCGGCATGGTCAGCGCAACGGCAATACCCAGCGGGATTTCAATCAACAACACGCACGCCGAGTAGATGAACTGACGCAGCAACGAGTCGTGCAGACGCGGATCGAGCAGCACTTGTTTGTACCAGTCAGCGCCGACGAAGTAGCGGCTGGACTGGTCGAAGATGTCCTGCACCGAATAGTTGACCACGGTCATCATCGGGATCACCGCACTGAACGCCACCAGCAGGAACACCGGCAACACCAGCCACCAGGCCTTGTTGTTCTGCACCTTGTTCATGGCTGCACCTCTTCATCGGCTTCGAGCAGAAACTCATCGGCATAGACCATCAGCCACTGCGCCGGAAAACTGATGTACGCCGTGCCTTGGGGAACCGGTTTGTCTTCGGCTAGGCGCACTTTCAGCGGTGCGCCGTCGAGGTCGAGGGTCATGATTTTGTAGGTGCCGAGGTCTTCGACGTGTACGACCCTGGCCTGCATCGCGTCATCAAACGGCTCGTCCCAGACATGAATAAACTCCGGGCGGATGCCGACCTTCAGATTTTTCCACTGGCCGTGTTCGATATGGCGCTGCATGGCGTCGGACAACGGCAGGTGCGTCGAGGCGAAACCGACGCCACCGGGCTGTGGCTGCACGTCGATCAGGTTCATCCCGGGGCTGCCGATGAAATAGCCGACAAAGGTATGGCTCGGCCGCTCGAACAGTTCCCGTGGCGTGCCGAACTGGACGATCTGGCCGCCGTACATCACCGCGATCTTGTCGGCGAAGGTCGAGGCCTCGAGTTGATCGTGGGTGACGTAGACCATGGTGATGTTGAACTGCTCGTGAATCTGCTTGAGCTTGCGCCGCAGTTTCCACTTCAGGTGCGGGTCGATCACCGTCAGCGGCTCGTCGAACAGGATTGCGGAAACGTCGTCACGCACTAGGCCACGGCCCATCGAGACTTTCTGTTTTTCGTCGGCGGTGAGGTTGCGCGCCTTTTTGCTCAGCAGGTTTTGCAGGTCGAGCACTTCGGCAATTTCCTGCACCTTGCTGTGCACTTTCGCCTCGGCCATGCCCTGATTGCGCAGAGGGAAAGCCAGGTTGTCGAACACGGTCATGGTGTCGTAGACCACCGGAAACTGGAAAACCTGGGCGATGTTGCGCTTCTCCGGCGTCAGGTCGTTGACCGCTTTGCCGTCGAACAACACGTGGCCCTGCGAAGGGCTGAGCAGGCCGGAGATGATGTTGAGCAAAGTTGATTTGCCGCAACCCGACGGCCCGAGCAAGGCGTAAGCACCGCCCTGCTCCCAGACGTGATCCATCTCGCGGATCGCGTAATCCTCGGCGCTGCTCGGGGTTTTGCTGTAGCTGTGGGCGAGGTGCTGCAAACGGATTTCGGCCATCAGGCAACCCTCGCGACACGCCGGCCCGGTGCTTGCACCAGACGGCCCTGCGCATCGAAAACGAACAGTTTGTGGGTCGGGATGTAAATGCGGATCGGCGCATCGACGTCGTATTCGTGAACGCCGGGCAAGTGCAGCACCAGCAGGAAATGCTCGTTGCGCACGTGCAGGAAGGTTTCCGAACCGCTGATCTCGGCGACTTCGACGGTGACTGCCAGTTCGAGGTCATCATCGTTGCTTGGCACCAGCGAGATGTGGCTGGGGCGCACGCCAAAACGGAACTCGCCCTCGCCCACCGGGCGCAGATCGACGTTCAACGGGAAGTGCACAAAGTTGGCGAAGCTGACTTCATTGCCGGCGATGCGTCCGGGCATCAGGTTGATCGGCGGTTCGGAGAACAATTCGGCGGCGAGCACGGTTTGCGGCTGGTGATACACCGAGGTCGACGGGCCGCTCTGAATCACCCGGCCTTCGTGAAGAATGGTCGTGGTGCCGCCCAAGGCCAGCGCTTCGTTGGGTTCGGTGGTGGCGTAGATGGCGATGGTGTGGCGCGCCTTGAACAGCTCGCGCATTTCCTGGCGCAGCTCTTCGCGCAGTTTGTAATCGAGGTTGACCAGCGGCTCATCGAACAGAATCAGCTCGGCATCCTTGACCAGTGCGCGGGCCATGGCGGTGCGCTGCTGTTGGCCGCCGGAGAGTTCCAGCGGATAGCGTTGCAGAAACTTTTCGATGCGCAGCATCTTCGCCGTCTCTTGCACTTTGCTATGGATGATTTCTTTCGAGACACCAGCCTGACGCAACGGCGAGGCGATGTTCTCGAACACGGTCATGGTCGGGTAATTGATGAACTGCTGATAGACCATCGACACGTTGCGCAGGCGCACCGGGCGCTGGGTGACGTCGACGCCGTTCATCAGGATGCGCCCGCTGTCAGGCTTATCGAGCCCGGCCATTAAACGCATGAGGCTGGTTTTGCCGGACAGCGTACGGCCGAGCAAAACGTTGAACGAACCGGGTTCGAATTTCAGGCACGCATCGTCGATCCAGGTCTGGCCCTCGACGGTACGGCTGACGTGCTCCAGGGTGAGTGACATGGCTCGGCCTTTTTATTATTGGAGTCAAGCGACCTGTGCACGGGAGCGAGTTTCGTGCCAGAAATGGCAAGTGGTTGATTTGGCGTGAAAATCGTTGAAAGCGTGGGGAACAGGCGTTCATTGCTGAACACATTTGAACAACCGGGCGATTGACAATGAACAATAGTGAACAACACTCTATAAGCGCTTTTTGCCCGATCTTGAATGCGATAGAGATCCCCTGTGGGAGCGAGCCTGCTCGCGAAAGCGGTGTATCAGTCGATGCAATTCTGTCTGATAGACCGCTTTCGCGAGCAGGCTCGCTCCCACATGGGGATCTGTGTTTTGTTCACGATTCGGGTTCATAACAACAATAAAAATCGCTGCATCAGAGGCCCACTGCCATGGCCGCACCTGCCCCGCCGCTGTCCCACGACGCGATCGTCCAGACTTCCTGGCAACGTTGCCGCGCGTTCGGTCTCGACCACCAAAGCACGCCCGCCTTCGATCAACTGCCCGCCGCTGGCATCGCGCAGTTGCTCGACAGCCATCACTCGCTGGTGCAGACCACTCACCAGGAAGTCCTGCCTTATTACGAAAACATCCTCAGCAACTCCAACTGCCTGATCATGCTCGCCGACAATCAAGGCCAGGTGCTGACCTCGTGGGGTACGCAGCGCTTTATCGAGCCGAATCTGGCGCGGGGTTTTCAGGCTGGTGCAAGTTGGGTGGAACGCACCAGCGGCACTAATGCGATCGGCACCGCACTGGCGTGTGAACAAGCGGTGCATATCGAACACGATGAACACTTTCTGAAAGCCAACCGCTTCATGACCGGTTCCGCCGCGCCGATTTTCGACGCCGAGCGCAAAGTCATCGCGGTGCTTGATGTATCCAGCGACAGCTACCTGCCGCCCTCGCACACGCTGGGCATGGTCAAGATGATGAGCCAGACCGTGGAGAACCGGCTGATCCTCAATCTGTTCCATGGCCAGCATTTTCAACTGACCTTCAACACCGGGTTGAACAACCTCGACAGTCAGTGGGCGGGGTTGTTGATCTTTGATGAGAGCGGACAAGTGCTGTCGGCCAATCGCCGTGCCGATAATCTGCTGGGCGTGCGTTTGTCGCGGGTCAGCGTTGAGAGCCTGTTCAAAGTGTCGTTATTGGAGTTGATCAATCAGCCGGACGGCTTGCCGTTTGCCTTGCAGACGTCCGGGCGTAACCGTTTTCAGTGTTTGTTGAAGCGGCCGAAGCAGGCGTCGATTCAGCCGCGCGTTTTTGCTGTTGAAGCCAAAACCGCCGCGCCCACCGCCATCAGCCTCAACACCCTGCACTTCGGCGACGCTCGCGTGGAAAAAGCCGTGCGGCAGGCTGAGCGTTTGCTGGAGAAAGACATTCCGTTGCTGATCCATGGCGAAACCGGGGTCGGCAAGGAAGTCTTCGTCAAAGCCCTGCACCAGGCCAGTTCGCGCAACAAACAGGCGTTCATTGCCGTCAACTGCGCGGCGATCCCCGCCGAACTGGTCGAGTCGGAATTGTTCGGATACGAGAAAGGCGCGTTCACTGGTGCCAATCAGAAAGGCAGTATCGGGCTGATTCGCAAGGCTGATAAAGGCACGCTTTTTCTTGATGAAATCGGCGACATGCCGTTGCCGACTCAGGCGCGGTTGTTGCGGGTTTTGCAGGAGCGTTGCGTGCAACCGGTAGGCAGCAGCGAGTTGTTTGCGGTGGATTTGCGGATTATCTCGGCGACTAACCGCTCGCTGCGTGAACAAGTGCAACTGGGGCGGTTTCGTGAGGATTTGTATTACCGCATTGGTGGTTTGACCCTGGAACTGCCGCCGCTGCGGGAGCGCAGTGATAAGGAGGCGTTGTTTAAACGACTGTGGGAGCAGCATCGTGAGCCGACGCAGTGGGCGGGATTGAGTCAGGAGGTGCTGGAACTGTTCAGTCGTCATCCGTGGCCGGGGAATTTGCGTCAGGTCAGTAGCGTGATGCAGGTGGCGCTGGCGATGGCTGAGGAGCAACCGGTCAGGCCTGAGCATTTGCCGGATGATTTTTTTGTTGATCTGGAGATGGAGCCGGTTGAGAGCGCGGCGCCGTTGGGGCTGGATCTGAATGATGTTGAAGCGTTGAACCGGGAGCTGAAGGCTTCCGGGGGCAATATTTCGCACTTGGCCCGACGCTTGGGTGTTAGCCGCAATACGCTCTACAAGCGGTTGCGGCAGATTGAAGGTTGAGTGAATCCCGTTCCCCTCACCCCACCCCTCTCCCAAAGGAGAGGGAGCCGACCGAGGTGTCTGACGTTGTACATCGACCTGAAAAAACCAGTCGATTATGGATTCAAAGCAGCACGTTCAGGTCGGCGTATCTCTCGAACATCCCCCATTCAGTCCCCTCTCCTGGAGGGAGAGGGAGCCGACCGAGGTGTCTGGCGTTGTACATCGACCTGAAAAAACCAGTCGATTATGGATTCAAAGCATCCCGTTCAGGTCGCTGTATCTCGTGAACATCCCCCAATCAGTCCCCTCTCCTGGGGGAGAGGGCTAGGGTGAGGGCGAAAATTCCGGCTCAACATGCGCAACCGAAGCCGCCTCCAATGTGCGCAACCCGACCAGCACAACAACCACCATCATGATCCCAGCGCCAATGGCCACGCCAAAACCCGCCCGCGCGCCCCAGGCATCAATGACCAGCCCCGCCAACATGCCGCCCAGCGCAACGCCAATGCTGATCCCCGTGGTCATCCACGTCAGCCCTTCGGTGATCCGCGACGGCGGGATGATGATTGTCCCCAGCTTCATTACGATGACCATCGTTGGCGCAAACGAGATCCCGGCGATGAACAGCGTCGCTGACAGGACATACACGTCGGCTGCAAAAATCGGCAACACCCCGGTCAACGCCGTGACCAGGATCCCGATCAGGAACTGTTTTTCTATCGCCAGCGAAACCCTCATTGCACCGAACGTCAAACCCGCCACCAGTGAACCGAACGCATAGGCGGCGAGGATAAAGGTCGCCGACGCTGGCCAGCCCTGCGCATTGGCGAACGCGACGACGGCGACATCGATTGCTCCGCCAATGACACCCATCGCCAACAGCGCCAGCACAATGGTGCGTACACCGGGAATCAGCAGGGTTGAGCCGCCATGACTGGCGTGGCCCACGACAACTTTAGGTTCAGTCTGGCGTTGCAGGAGGAACGCCGTTACCCCGACGGCCAGCAATCCGACCGCGACCAGTGGCCCGGCTTCAGCGAAAAAACTCACACTCAAACCGATCGCCAGTGGCGGGCCGACGATGTAGGCCATTTCGGTGAGGACGGTGTCCAGCGAGAAAGCCGTGTGCAGTTGAGGCTTACCCCGGAACAACTGCGTCCATCGCGCGCGAATCATCGACGGCATGCTCGGCATCGTTCCCGCCAGTGCCGCCAGCACAAACAGCAATGCGGCTGGAGCGCGCAAGTAGACGGCGATGATCAGCGCCAGCAACATGACAATGCTGAACGCCGTGACGACGGGCAGCACGCGGCTCTGGCCATGTTGATCGACCAGTTTTGAGATGTGCGGGCCGAGCAGCGCATTGGCCAGGGTGAACGTCCCGGCGACGGCGCCGGCCAGCCAGTACACACCGGTTTGCTGGACCAGCATGGTGATGATGCCGATGCCGATCATTGCCTGCGGCAAGCGGGCGATAGAGCTCGCGAATACTAGCCCGGTGGCACCGGGGGTCGCCAGCAGCTCGCGATAGTGATTAGCCATGGTGTCTCCATTCGATATTCGTCGCCGCTCAGCATCCTGCTGAACGCGTTGCCGACATCAAGACCTACGCGAACGTCAAAAGCAACCCTCACCCCAGCCCTCTCCCAGGGGGAGAGGGAGCTGACCGAAGTGTCTGGCGTTGTGCATCGACCTGAAAAACCGAGTTGATTATGGATTCGGCAAACATCGTTCAAGTCGGCGTACCTCTCCAGCATCCCCCATTCAGTCCCCTCTCCCTCTGGGAGAGGGCTAGGGTGAGGGGCTTTTCCAGCGTCCAAACAAAAAACCGCACAAGGCGGGTTTTGTTTTGAAGCGAAACACAGCTATCAGTCAGCCAAACGCCAGGTAGTCCCACCCTTACCGTCTTCCAACACAACGCCCATCGCCGTCAGCTGATCACGGATACGATCGGACTCAGCCCAATCCTTACCCGCACGTGCCGCCAGACGCGCCGCAATCAGCGCATCAACCTCTGCCGCATCGACACGCCCTTCAGCGCCCGCCTGCAGGAAGTCATCCGCCTGTAACTGCAACACACCCAACACACTCGCCAGCTCTTTCAGACGCGCCGCCAGACCTGCCGCCGCATCAAGATCGCTCTCACGCAGACGGTTGATCTCACGCACCATCTCAAACAGCACCGCGCACGCTTCCGGGGTACCGAAGTCGTCGTTCATCACCGTGGTGAAACGCTCGACGAAGGCTTCGCCGCCAGCAGGTGCGACGTTCGGCAGGCCTTTCAACGCGTGGTAGAAACGCTCCAGTGCGCCTTTGGCGTCCTTGAGGTTGTCTTCCGAGTAGTTGATCGCGCTGCGGTAGTGGCTCGACACCAGCAGGTAACGCACGACTTCCGGGTGGTACTTTTCCAGCACGTCGCGAATGGTGAAGAAGTTGTTCAAGGACTTGGACATCTTCTCGCCATTGATGCGAATCATGCCGCAATGCATCCACGCGTTGGCGTAGGTCTTGCCGGTGGCCGCTTCGCTCTGGGCGATTTCGTTTTCGTGGTGCGGGAACTCGAGGTCGCTGCCGCCGCCATGAATGTCGAAGGTCTCGCCGAGGCAGCAGGTGGACATCACCGAGCATTCGATGTGCCAGCCCGGACGCCCGGCGCCCCATGGCGATTCCCAGCTTGGCTCGCCCGGTTTGGCGGCTTTCCACAGCACGAAGTCCAGCGGGTCCTGTTTCGACTCGTCGACTTCGATGCGCGCGCCGATGCGCAGGTCTTCGATTTTCTTGCGCGACAGCTTGCCGTAGCCCATGAATTTAGCGACGCGGTAGTACACGTCGCCATTGCCCGGGGCGTAGGCGTAACCCTTGTCGATCAAGGTCTGGATCATCGCGTGCATGCCCGGAATGTGATCCGTGGCGCGCGGTTCCATGTCCGGCTTCTTGATGTTCAGGCGCGCTTCGTCTTCGTGCATCGCGGCGATCATGCGCTCGGTCAACGCTTCGAACGATTCACCGTTCTCGTTGGCGCGGTTGATGATCTTGTCGTCGATGTCGGTGATGTTGCGCACGTAGGTCAGGTCGTAACCGCTGAACCGCAACCAGCGGGTCACCAGGTCGAACGCGACCATGCTGCGGCCGTGGCCGAGGTGGCAGTAGTCGTACACGGTCATCCCGCAGACGTACATGCGCACCTTGTTGCCATCCAGCGGCTTGAAGACTTCTTTGCTCTTGGTGAGCGTGTTGTAGATCGTTAGCACGTTAAATCCCTTGAATCACTGGCCCCACGAATCACGCAGGGTCACGGTACGGTTGAATACCGGCTGACCTGGTTTCGAGTCCTTCAAATCGGCAACGAAGTAGCCTTCGCGCTCGAACTGGAAACGGTCTTCCGGCTGTGCATTGCCAAGCGATGGCTCAGCACGACAACCGGTGAGTACCTGCAGCGAATCAGGGTTGATGTTGTCGAGGAAACTCGCGCTGTCTTCAGCCTTCTCAGGGTTGGCCGAACGGAACAGACGATCGTACAGACGCACTTCGCACTCGACGCTGGCCGCGGCCGGCACCCAGTGGATCACGCCTTTGACCTTGCGGCCTTCCGGGTTCTTGCCGAGGGTTTCCGGGTCGTACGAGCAACGCAGTTCAACGATGTTGCCATCGGCGTCCTTGATCGCTTCGTCGGCACGGATCACGTAGCTGCCGCGCAGACGCACTTCACCGGCCGGTTCCAGGCGCTTGTAGCCCTTCGGCGGCTCTTCCATGAAGTCGTCACGGTCGATGTAGATTTCCCGAGCGAATGGCAGCGCGCGTACGCCCATGTCTTCTTTCGGGTGGCGCGGCAGTTCGAGGTTCTCGACCTGGCCTTCCGGGTAGTTGGTGATGACCACTTTCAGCGGACGCAGTACGCACATGGCGCGCGGTGCGGTCTGGTCGAGGTCGTCACGGATGCTGAATTCGAGCATGCCGAAGTCGACCACGCCGTCGGAACGGTTGGTGCCGATCATTTCGCAGAAATTGCGGATCGATTTCGGCGTGTAGCCACGGCGGCGGAAGCCCGACAGCGTGGACATGCGCGGATCGTCCCAGCCGTTGACGTGCTTTTCATCGACCAGTTGCTTGAGCTTGCGCTTGCTGGTGATGGTGTAGTTGAGGTTCAGACGGCTGAACTCGTACTGACGCGGGTGCGCCGGCACTGGCAACGCGTCGAGGAACCACTCATACAGCGGACGATGGCTTTCGAACTCAAGGGTGCAGATCGAGTGGGTGATGCCTTCGATGGCGTCCGACTGACCGTGGGTGAAGTCGTAGTTCGGGTAGATGCACCACTTGTCGCCGGTCTGATGGTGATGGGCGTGACGGATGCGATACATGATCGGGTCGCGCAGGTTCATGTTCGGCGAGGCCATGTCGATCTTCGCGCGCAGCACACGGGCGCCGTCCGCGAACTCACCGGCACGCATGCGGGCGAACCAGTCGAGGTTCTCTTCAACCGAACGGTCGCGGAACGGGCTGTTCTTGCCCGGCTCGGTCAGGCTGCCACGGTATTCCTTGGCCTGCTCCGGGGTCAGGTCGTCGACGTAGGCTTTGCCGGCCTTGATCAGCTCGACGGCCCAGTCGTGCAACTGGTCGAAATACTGCGAGGCGTAGCGCACTTCGCCGGACCACTCGAAGCCCAACCATTTGACGTCGCTTTCGATCGCGTCGATGTATTCCTGGTCTTCCTTGGCCGGGTTGGTGTCGTCGAAACGCAAGTGCGTGACGCCGCCGAACTCCTGGGCCAGGCCGAAGTTCACGCAGATCGACTTGGCGTGGCCGATGTGCAGGTAGCCGTTAGGCTCAGGCGGGAAACGGGTAACGATCTGGGTGTGCTTGCCCGAGTCCAGGTCTGCCTGGATGATCGGCCGCAGGAAATTGACCGGCACGGCAGGGCCGGACTTGGCATTCGAGGTAGGGTCGACAGTGGGCTTGCTCATAGGATCCTTGACTTACATGTGCGCGGCCGCAGAGGGGGCCAGACAAAACAAAGCCGCTATCATAGCCGATGCTGTCAAGGGGCTGACAGAGCACGGCCTTAAATCAGGTGCGTTTAATGCACCTGATTTCAAAAAACAGCCTCGAAATTCGCGCCTGTCACGCTAAACTGCGCACCTTGGCCCACGGGCTGAACCGGTAACGGGCCGAAATGTCCCATTACCCACGAATTCCTTATAAAGAGTAGCGATCATGACTCAAGTTAAATTGACCACCAATCATGGCGACATCGTCATCGAACTGAACGCTGAAAAGGCGCCGATCACCGTCGCCAACTTCATCGAATACGTCAACGCCGGTCACTACGAAAACACCGTTTTCCACCGCGTCATCGGTAACTTCATGATCCAGGGCGGCGGTTTCGAACCAGGCATGAAAGAAAAGAAAGACAAGCGTCCAAGCATCCAGAACGAAGCTGACAACGGTCTTTCCAACGAGAAATACACCGTTGCCATGGCCCGCACCATGGAGCCGCATTCGGCATCCGCGCAATTCTTCATCAACGTTGCCGACAACACCTTCCTCAACCACAGCGGCAAGAACGTGCAGGGCTGGGGCTACGCGGTATTCGGTAAAGTGACCGCCGGCACCGACGTTGTCGACAAGATCAAAGGTGTTTCGACCACTTCCAAGGCCGGCCACCAGGACGTACCAGCAGACGACGTGATCATCGAGAAAGCCGAGATCATCGAAGCGTGATATTGCTGATTTCAGACTTGCATCTGGAAGAGGAGCGCCCGGACATTACCCGGGCGTTTCTGGATTTGCTCGCCGGACGCGCCCGCTCGGCGAGTGCGTTGTACATTCTCGGCGACTTCTTCGAAGCGTGGATTGGCGACGACGCCATGACGCCCTTCCAGCGTTCCATCTGCCAGGCCCTGCGCGAACTCAGCGACAGCGGCACGGCGATTTTTCTGATGCACGGCAATCGCGACTTCATGCTCGGCAAGGCCTTCTGCAAGCAGGCCGGCTGTACGTTGTTGAAGGACCCGAGTGTCGTGCAGTTCTATGGCGAGCCGGTGCTGTTGATGCACGGCGACAGCCTCTGCACCCGCGACGTCGGCTATATGAAGCTGCGTCGTTACCTGCGTAATCCGATCACCCTGTTTATCCTGCGCAATCTGCCTTTGAGCAGCCGCCATAAACTGGCGCGCAAACTGCGCAGCGAAAGCAAGGCACAAACGCGGATGAAGGCCAATGACATTGTCGATGTCACGCCGGAGGAGATTCCGCGGATCATGCAGGAATATGGGGTGAAAACCCTGATTCACGGGCACACTCATCGCCCGGCGATCCATAAGCTGCAGCTCGGTGAGCAAGCGGCGAAGCGCATTGTGCTCGGGGATTGGGATCGGCAGGGTTGGGCGTTGCAGGTGGATGAGAGCGGGTATGCCTTGGCGCCGTTCGACTTCGCCCCGCCACTGGCTTTGCCGCACGGCTGAAGATCGCTACCCCCTCACCCCAGCCCTCTCCCCCAGGGGGGCGAGGGGGAAAGGGAGCCGATCTCTGTGCTTTTCAAAACCTGAGTTCGGCTCGGTATTGCAAGTCGGTGTACCTCGAACAATCAACTCGGTCAGTCCCCTCTCCCTCGGGGAGAGGGTTAGGGTGAGGGGCTTTTGACCTTAATGTCCTGAAGCCGCAGGCCCCGCCTTGGCAGCAAACGGCGGCTTCGCCAGCCACACAATCAGAATCAACCCCATAAACCCCCAGCCCAGCAACGTGAAGTAATCCACGGTAGAGAGCATGTACGCCTGGCTCGTCAAAATCTGATCCATCTGCGCATACGCCGACTGGCTCGCCCCACCCAAAGAATGCAAGGTCTCGCGAGTCGCCGGTTCAAAGGTACTGATGCTTTCACTCATATACGCATGATGCTGATCCGCCCGACGAATCCAGATCCACGTGGTCAGCGATGCCGCAAAGCTACCGCCCAACGTCCGCAGAAAAGTCGCAAGCCCGGCACCATCGGCAATCTGACTCGGCGGCAAGTCCGACATCAGAATGCTCAAGGTCGGCATAAAGAACAGCGCCACACCAATGCCCATGAACAACTGCACCAGCGCGATGTGCTGGAAGTCGACCTCATTGGTGAATCCGGCCCGCATGAAGCAACTCAGACCAATCGCCAGAAACGCCAGCCCGGCCAGTAACCGCAGGTCGAACTTGTTCGCGTACTTGCCGACAAACGGCGACAGCAGCACCGGCAGAATGCCGATCGGCGCCACGGCCAGACCGGCCCAGGTCGCGGTGTAGCCCATTTGCGTCTGCAACCACTGCGGCAGGATCAGGTTGATGCCAAAGAACCCGGCGTAACCCAGCACCAACACCAACGTGCCGATGCGGAAGTTACGGTGCGCAAACAATCGCAGGTTGACCACCGGATGCTGGTCGGTCATTTCCCAGATAACGAACACCGCCAGCGCGATCACCGAAATCGCCGCGCCGATGATGATGAAGTTCGACTCGAACCAATCCAGATCATTGCCCTTGTCGAGGATCACCTGCAACGCGCCGACACCGATGATCAGGGTGATCAGACCGACGTAATCCATCGGCTGACGGCTGGTTTCCACCGGACGTTTGGCCAGTTGCGAACGCACCACCATCACCGCAAAGATGCCGATCGGCACGTTGATGAAGAAGATCCACGGCCAGCTGTAGCTGTCAGTAATCCAGCCACCGAGAATCGGCCCGGCAATCGGCGCGACCACCGTGACCATCGCCAGCAACGCCAGGGCCATACCTCGCCTCGCCGGTGGATAGACCGCGATCAACAGGGTTTGCGTCATCGGGTACAACGGCCCGGCAACCAGACCTTGCAGGACGCGGAAGCCGATCAGTTCCGGCATCGACGTCGAGATACCGCAGAGAAACGAGGCCAGCACGAACAGAATCGTGGCCCAGAGAAACAGCTTTACCTCGCCGAACCGACGGCTAAGCCAACCGGTCAGTGGCAGCGCAATGGCGTTGCTCACGGCGAACGAAGTGATCACCCAGGTGCCCTGCTCCGAGCTCACCCCGAGGTTGCCGGAAATCGTCGGCAGCGCCACGTTGGCGATGGTGGTGTCGAGCACTTGCATGAACGTCGCCAGCGACAGGCCGATGGTGCTGAGCAACAGGCTGGGCGGCGTGAAAGAGGCGTTATTGCTCATTGTGAATCCTATGAAACCTGATTAGCGCCGGGCCCTTTGTGGGAGCGAGCCTGCTCGCGAAGGCGGCCTTTCAGACAAATAAATGCTGAATGACACACCGCTTTCGCGAGCAGGCTCGCTCCCACAGGGTGAGGGATCAGCGTTGCGCGGTTTTGCTGACCGCAGCGCTGTTGTCGTGGATCAGCTGCGCAATCATCGCGTCGGCTTCGGCCAGTTGACGGTCGTAGACGTTGGTGCTGAACGAGGCTTTTTGCGGCGGCTGCTGCGCCAGCACCGGACCGCTCTGGTCGTGCAGGTTCACTTCAACATTGGTCGACAGACCGACGCGCAGCGGGTGCTTGGCCAGTTCTTCGGCGTTGATGTGAATCCGCACCGGTACACGCTGCACAATCTTGATCCAGTTACCGGTAGCGTTCTGCGCAGGCAGCAGAGCAAACGCGCTGCCGGTACCGGCGCCGAGGCTGTCGACGGTGCCGCTGTACTTCACATCGCTGCCGTAGATATCGGATTCGATGTCGACCGGCTGACCGATGCGCATGTCACGCAACTGGGTTTCCTTGAAGTTGGCGTCGATCCACAGCTGATCCAGCGGAATCACTGCCATCAACGCCGTGCCCGGCTGCACGCGCTGACCGAGCTGCACGGTGCGTTTGGCCACGTAACCGGTGACCGGCGCGATCAAGGTGCTGCGGGCATTGGTCAGGTAAGCCTGACGCAGGTCGGCGGCGGCGGACATCACATCCGGATGCGACGACACCACGGTGTCATCGACCAGCGCGCTGGTGGTTTTCAACTGCTGTTTGGCGTTGGCCAGGGCGTTTTGCGCCGAGGTCAGGTCGTCGCGAGCGTGGGACAGTTCTTCCTGGGAAATCGCCCCGCCCTGCGCGAGGTTTTTCCGGCGGTTGTAGTTGTCCTGGGCTTTCTGTACTTCGGCCTGTTGCGCGTTGACCTGGGCTTTCATGCCATCAACATTGCTGTACAAGCCGCGCACCTGACGCACAGTGCGCGCCAGTTTCGCCTGCGCACTTTGCAGGCCGACTTCAGCGTCGTTCGGGTCGAAGTTGATCAGCACCTGACCTTCGTGAACCAGATCGCCATCGTCAGCGCCAATGCTGACCACGGTGCCGGTCACCAGCGGAGTGATTTCGACAACGTTACCGTTGACGTAGGCGTCGTCGGTGCTTTCGTTAAAGCGCCCGATGAATTCGTGATACGCCCAGACGCCGGCGCAGGCGAGTGCAACCACAACGGCCAGCACCAGCAGCATGACTTTGCGCTTGCGCGGGTTGCCGGTGTCCGGGGTGTTGCCTTGAGCTTGGGTGTTTTCGGCAGTGGCCATGACAATTACCTTGAATTAGTTGTGCGGCGTGGCTGGGCTGGCGTTGGCTGCGGTCAGGGTTTGCCCCTGGAAGCCGCCGCCCAGCGCTTGCATCAGTTGAATCGACAGGTCGATCTGCTCGGCATTGAGGGTGGCCAGTTGACGCTGGGCCTGCAGCAATTGCTGCTCGATGCTGAGCACGTCCAGGTAGTTGCCGATGCCGGAACCGTAACGCTGGACGACGGTGTTGTAAGAATCCTGAGCGATGTCGGTGGCGTGTTGCTGCGCACCGATCTGCCGGCCGATGTCACGCAACTGGTTGATCGTGTCGCTGACATCGCCCAGTGCTTTCACCAGACTTTTGTTGTACTGCGCCACCACCAGGTCGTAATCGGCGTCGCGCGCATCGAGGTTTGCGCGCAGGCGTCCACCGTCGAAGATCGGCACCGAAATGGTCGGGGCAATGTTGAAGAAGCGACTGGCCGAACCGAACATCGCGTCACCCAACAAGGACTCGGCGCCGGCCGAGGCCGACAGGTTCAAGTTGGGATAGAAGCGGGTTTTCGCCGAATCGATGTCCTTGCTCGCCGCTTCTACGCGCCAGCGGGCGGCAACCAGATCCGGGCGACGACCGAGCAGTTCCGCCGGCAATACCGACGGCACGGCGACAGCGCTGGCTTGCAGGACTTTCGGTCGGGCGATTTCGTTGCCGCGATCCGGGCCTTTGCCGAGCAGCACGGCCAAAGCGATCTTGGCGCTGTTCAGGCGTTTTTCCGCGTCGATCAGGCTGGCTTCGGAACTGGCTTCCAGGCTTTGCGTTTGCTGGAACTGGTACTGGCTGTCGATCCCGGAGCTCAGGCGACGCTGGCTCAGGTCGAGCATTTGTCTGGTGCGTTTGAGGTCTTCGTTCGCCAGGTCATAAACGATGTGCGCCTGACCGAGATCGCTGTAGGCACGAGCGACGTCGGCGGCGAGGGTCAACTGTGCAGCCTGACGGTCGACTTCAGCCGCGCGGGCCTGACCGAGTGCAGCTTCCCAGGCATCACGCTGACCGCCCCACAGGTCGAAGTTGTAATTGAAACCGGCGCTGACATTGCGCACCGTCGAATAAGCACCGCCCTGCCCCAGCGGATCCTGATCGCGAGCCAGGCGCGAACGGCTGATGCCGGCGCTGGCGTCGAGGGTCGGATAACGCTCGGCGTCGGCGGCATACGCAGCCGCACTGGCCTGATGGGCGCGCGCTTCGGCGATCTGCATGTCCGGGCTGTCGTGCAGCGCTTCGCGGATCAGGCCGTCGAGTTGCGGGTCGCCGAGGCTGGTCCACCAGTCGCTCTTCGGCCACGCGGCCGGCGACAGGGTCACGCCGTTGAGCGATTGGCCGACTTCCAGGCTTTTTGCATCAAGGCTCGCGCCCGAAGTGTCGAGGCCGCTGTAGTTGGCGCAGCCAGCGAGGATCATCGCCGACAGCACCAGGGTCAGGCTGCTGCGCAAGGTTTTACCGCTCATTGTGTTCACCTAAACGCTGGATGGTGATCGGGTCACCGGCTGCCAGCAGGATTTTCTTGAGGATGTATTCCAGGGTCTTCAACTCGTCCGGAGTGACGGCGCCGGCCAGTTCATTCATCGCGTCGGCGCCGATGTGCGGCAGGCGATCGGCCAGTTGCTGGCCTTGCTCGGTCAGTTTCAACTGCACCTGACGGCGATCGCCTTCGCTGCGTTGGCGAGCCAGAAAGCCTTTCTGCTCCAGACGATCGAGCATGCGCGTCATCGAACCGCTGTCGAGCGACAGATGCCGGCACAGCTCGGCCGGGGTATCGACGCCGAACTGGGCCATGATGATCAACACCTTGAACTGCGCGGCGGTGATGCCGTGGGGTTCCATGTGGGTGTCGATGATCCGGTCCTTGAGCAGCGCAGCACGGCCAAGCAACAGGCCGAGATGGCAGTGTTTGAATTCGTCCGGGGTGAAATGCTTCATTTGCTCACCTAATAACTGCCTAGGCAGTGAATGTATGTCGAGATGTTACTGCCTAGGCAGCGAATGTCAACGCAATAGTTAGGAGGCTTGGTAGTTAGTTGACCAGTGGAGTGGGTTTTTGTGTTGCATGGGCGACCGCATTCTAGGAATCGCCTGATGTCCAGGCTCGAGTGCCGTGGCTAACGTACGCCGCTCATCGGCCGACACGTAAAGCCCTACTAATGAAGCGTTTCAAACTCCACCGCCCGCTCCTGCTCTCTATCGCAGTCACTCTGTTTGCCTGCGCTTCGAACGCGATGGCCGGCAGTTGTGTGGTAGTCGACTCAAAACTCGACACGCTCAACTTCGGCGCCAGCCTGGCCAGTTCAACCCTGACCATTCCTGCCGACACACCCAATGGCACCGTGGTTTATCAGGACACCGTGCAGTCGACCGCTCACATCTGGAGCTGCTCAAAGACGTCCATGTTCGGCATTCTGATGAATCCGAAGTTAGGCACCGCCAGCGGTACGGAAACTCTTTTTCCGTTAGGCAAAAGCGGGCTTTCCTACCGGGTCTGGTTTGCCGCGCTAGACCGCTACCAATCAGCGCCGCAGGCCATCGCGCCCAACACCAGCTATGGCTTCGGTGCAAACTCGGTGCGCCTGGAAATCGTCAAGACCGGCGAGCTGGCGTCGAAAGTCAACATCGATGCGGGGTATCTGGGCAGCCTGCAGGACGATGATCTGATCCTGAAAAAACTCAACCTGATGAACCCCATCGTACTGAACGCCGCCTCCTGCGAGACACCTTCCGTCCCGGTGGCCATGGGCGACGATTATCAACTTCATGAATTTCGCGAAGCCGGCGCCAAGCCGCGCACGGTGCGCTTCGATATCGCCCTGAACCAATGCCAGACCGGCATCAAGAAAGTCACCTATTCGCTCAAGGCCAACACGCCAGTGATCGACGCGACCAAGGGCATCGTCGCACTGAATGCCGGGTCCACCGCCAAAGGCATCGGCCTGCAAGTGATGAATGAAGCGGGCCAGCCGATCGCTTTCGACACGACCTACCCGTTCGATGCTTTCAACACCACCGGGCTCAACTTCAAGATCCCGTTGTCAGCCGCTTATTACCGCCTGGGCAATGAAGAACTCAGCGCGGGCAGCGCCAATACCGAAGTGACTTTCATCGTCAATTACTTGTGAAGTCTTTAAGAATCGTCTGATTTTCGCCGCCCCCGGCCACCCCTACTGTGCCGGCATGCGATTGAAGAATTACCTCCACCAGATCAGCCCGGTCCTGTCCACGCCCCATGCTGCGCGACGTTTGTTGCGCATTTTTGCGTGGGTGTTGCTGGTGGGCATCCTCGGTGGCGTGTACAGCTTTCTGCTGTTCACCTTCAACAATGAGATCTCCCAGCGGCGCAGCTACATGAGCAGCGCCATTGCCGAGGCGCATACGTTTTTCACTACGCGCGAGGCGCTGCTGGAAAGCCTGAGTTTGTCGGCGACTCGGCAGACTGCGTTAAGCGCGCCGCTGTCCGAAGAGGAAATTCGACTGTTGCTCGGACAACCCCCGGGCAAGCAATGGAGCATCTGGCTGACCCAGCGCATGCGCGACTACCTGCAGGCGCGCAAACTGAACCTGCTCTACGTCAGCAGCGGCGCCAAGGTGCAGGTCTGGCGTCTGTACAACACGACGCCCATGGCCGGCGATTTTCCGCGTGCGATGCTTGATCGCCTGGAAACCCTCAAGCGTGACAACACCAGCGCCCTCAAAGAAATCTGGCTGACCCACAATTCGCAAGGGCACTCGCAGCTGTACATTTTTATTCGTCTGGATGATCGCGACCTCGATTCCGGCTGGCTCGGTCTGGAAATGGACGACCGCGAAGTCTCCAGCGCATTGAGCGACCATAGCGCCGGCGAGTTCACCATGTTCAACTCGCAAGGCATGCCACTCTTCAGCAACAGCCACAAGCCGCCGCCCGGGCAGGATCTGCCGCTGTTGCGCCAACAGGATTTCTTCGGCTTCGTCGGAGACGGCTGGCTGCCCGAGCAATTGGTGTTGCGCAAACAGCTGAAATCGTCGGACTGGCAGTTGACCTATTCCATCGACTTGCTCGCAGTGTTGTGGGCGTTGTGGCCACAGATGCTTGGCGCGCTGGCCTTCTGCGTGGCCAGTATCAGCTTGGTCTGGCTGCTGATCCGGCGTCTGGAACATCGCTTCATCATGCCGACCCTGCAACGCATTCAAGCGTTGGTCGAAAGTGAGCTGTTCAGCCGCGACGTGATCCAGACCGCGCCAGTGGCGCTCTGCGTATTACGCCGCAGCGATGCTCAAGTGGTGCTGGAAAATACCCTCGCGCAGCAATGGCTGGGCGCCTGCAGCGAACAACTCGGCCCCGGCTGGATCCGGGCTGCATTCGCGGAAAACGCGCCATGCCTGACCGACTACTTCGAGACCGCCGACGGTCGCCACCTGTACCTGAGCTGCGCGCCGACCCGCTACAAGGGCGAAGACGTGTTGCTTTGCGCCTTCAGCGACATCAGCGCACGCCGACAGATCGAAGCGGCGCTGGAGCAGGCGCGCCAGTCGGCCGATGCCGCCAACGAAGCGAAAACCCTGTTTCTGGCGACCATGAGCCACGAAATCCGCACGCCGCTGTATGGCGTGCTCGGCACTCTGGAGTTGCTCGCTCGGACCCGGCTCGACGCTCAGCAGAAAGGTTACTTGCGAGCGATCGAAGGATCGTCGGCGACCCTGCTGCAATTGATCTGCGACGTGCTCGATGTGTCGAAAATCGAGGCCGGGCAATTGGCGCTGGAACTGAGTGATTTTTCCGTCGTGGCGCTCGCCCAAGAAGCCGTTCAAGGATACGCGGCGGCGGCACAGAGCAAAGGCTTGCAGCTGTACGCCTGCTTTGACCCGCAATTGCCCGACAGCTTGATCGGCGATGTCAGTCGCTTACGGCAGATCCTCAATAATCTGTTGAGTAACGCGGTCAAATTCACCGATTCCGGGCGCGTGGTGTTGCGGGTCAAAGTGCTGACCCGCGAAGGCGAACGCGTTTGCGTGCAATGGCAGGTCTCGGACACCGGGCGCGGGATTGCCCACGCGGATCAGGCCTTCATCTTCGAACCGTTCTACCAGACCCAAGGCAACAGCCATGAGGTTGCCGGTACCGGGCTGGGCCTGCCGATTTGCCTGCGCCTGACCCATCTGATGGATGGCACCCTGCGCATGGTCAGCGAGCCGGGGCTGGGCAGCAGTTTTTCCCTGACCTTGCCGCTGGAGCAGCGCTCGGGTAATGCGCAGCCTGAGGGCAAGGCGAAGCTCGCGGCCGATACCGTTTACGTGGTGTCGCCAGTGCGCGAGCTGGCCGAAAGCCTCGCTGGCTGGTTGCGCCGCTGGGGCGCTCTGCCGCATATCGGCGCACCGGCCAGCCACGACGGTGCCGACGATGGCGTGTTGCTTGAGTTGTGGCCTGCGCCGATGGAACAGCGCCGAGAACTGCGCTGGGCAGGGCCACGTATTCTGGCGAGCGGCGATGGCGCGTGGGAGTCGCTGAGCAAAGGCGACGGCTGGCTCGTCAACCTGAACGATCTGGCCGCGATCCGCCAGGCGGTGTGCCAAGCGCAGGGCGGTCCCGTCATCGAGCATCAACACCCCGCTCAAACCCAGGTGCTGGCGGCGTTACACCTGCACATCCTCGTCGCCGAAGACAATGCGATCAACCAACTGATCCTGCGTGACCAATTGCAGGAACTGGGCTGCACGGTGACGTTGGCCAGCGATGGCGAAGAAGCCTTGTCACTCTGGCAGGACGACAGCTTCGATGTCGTCCTGACTGACGTGAACATGCCACATCTCAACGGCTACGAACTGGCCAAGGCCCTGCGACACCTGGGCTGCACCACGCCGATCATCGGCGCCACCGCCAACGCCCTGCGCGGTGAAGAGGCGTTGTGCCTGGCCGCCGGCATGAATCACTGCCTGATCAAACCTTTCACGTTGCGAGCCTTGTCGACCGCACTGGCTCCCTACCAACGAGTCGCCGATGAAGTCCTCTAGCCTACTGATTGTCGAAGATCACCCATTTCAGCATCTGTACTTGCAGAACCTGTTCAATGCGCTGGGCGTGTTCGATCTGGAATTTGCCCGGGACGGCGAAGAAGCCCTGCACCGCCTGCAAAATCGCGAATTCGATCTGGTGCTTACCGATCTGTTGATGCCGGGCATGGACGGCGTGCAGTTCATTCAGGGCCTCGCGATGCAGAAATCGCGCCCGGCACTGGCGATCATGAGCGCCGCCTCGCGGCGCATGCTGATGGGTGCGAGCCTGGTGGCGAGCAATCTGCAGGTGAAGGTCATCGGGCTGATTTCCAAACCGGTCAACAGCGCGGCATTGCACTGCCTGATCGAGCAGTTGCAGGCGTTGCGTCAGGACGCGCCTGTTGCCGCGCATACCGGTATTGATCGGCAGAGCATTTTGCGCGCGCTGGACAACGGTGAGCTGCAAGCCTGGTTTCAACCCAAGAAGGCGCTGGACAATGGCCGCATCGTCGCCGCCGAAGCACTGGTGCGCTGGGTGCACCCCGAACATGGCATGTTGTTACCGGGGTTATTTCTGCCGGTGCTGATCGCCCACGACCTTGAAGAACATCTGCTCTGGCGCATGCTGGAACAGGCGATTGCCGCCCAGGCAATATGGCGCCAGCAAGGCTATGACATTCCGGTGTCGATCAATCTGCCCACGCACTTGCTCAACAGCCACGACCTGCCCGATCGCATCCTCGCCTTTGTCCTGCAACACAACGGTCTGCCGGCGCGGATCTGTTTCGAGCTGATGGAATGCTCGGTGCCCGACGACATCAGCAATTTCTACGCCGGAGCCTGTCGCTTGCGGATCAAGGGTTTCGGCTTGTCTCAGGATGATTTCGGCAAAGGCTACAGCGCCTACATGAACCTGGTGTCGGCGCCGTTTACCGAGCTGAAAATCGACCGTGCACTGGTCCAGGGTTGCAACAGCAACGCCGAACTGGCGCAAGCGCTGACCAGCATCGTCACCCTGGGTCGGCAACTGGGCCTGACGGTGGTGGCCGAAGGCGTGGAAACCGCGCAAGAACTTGCTCTGTTGCGTAAGATCGACTGCACTCAGGTTCAGGGTTTCCTGATTTCCCACGCAGTGTCTTCGGAGCAGTTCCAGCAGTTGCTCAGCCACGACGGCCCGGCGAATGTCTGGTGACCGGCACAATGCAGTGGACAATCACCACTTGCCATCGAGGCCATCCATGTTCACTCGCGTAATCACTTTCTTTGACCGGGCGTGTTGATGCCGCATCCCAATGCCTTGCTGGAAAAACTCGCCAGCAGTTCACTGCGCCTGAACAAGGGCTTGCTGATCCTCGGCGCGCTGGTTTTGCTGTTGCTGGGCATCAGCTATCTCGGCGTGCAGCGCATGGTCGAAGAACAGCGCGATACCATGCAGTTCCACTTCGCCCGGCTGATGGAAAACATTCGCGAGCAGGAAGCGTTTCTCGGCGATATCTCACGGGCCAGCGACAAGGGCGAGTACTTCCCGGAAACCGTGGCGCCGCCGGTGGTGCAAAAGCGTTTGCCCGAAGAAGGGCCGAACATTTATGAAGGCCGTGGGCTGCCGTTCTCGCTGCCATTCAGCGTCAAGATCGATCCCGAGCGAATCGCTCCCAGCCAACACCCCAAGGTGTTTGCCCTCGGCAGCTATCTGGCAGCGTATTACAGCGCCTTCTGGGCGGCCTCGCATTACCAGTCGCCGCAGGTGATCCTGCTCAACGGCCCGGACAATTTCGATATCGCCGTGCCCGCCGCCGGTCGTCTGCGAGGTGCGGGGCCAACGCAAATCAGCACCTTCGTCGAGATCATGACCCAGAAGAATCTGCAACGGCGCGCGCAGACTTCAGCGCAAGTGCAGTGGGCGCCCTACCCGTTCGCTGCGGACGACAACGTGACGCCGAGCCTGCTCGCTTATGTACGGATCAACCTGAGCAAACCGACGCTGACCATTGAAGGGGCGAATTCCTGGGTAGTGCTCGGCTCGCTGCTGAAGCTCTCGCAAGTCAACAATATCGAGCGTTTGATGAAATGGTCGATCTACGATGACTTCACCCTGATCACGCCCAGCGGCACAGTGTTGATCGGCGAACTCAAGCCTGATCGGGTGCTCAATGAAGGCGCAAACCTGACCCGCGACGGTCTGGTGTTCAAGCTGAGCAGCCCCGGTGAACGGCACTGGACGGCGATCTATGTGATCAGCGTGCAGAGTTTTCTCGATTACGCATTATGGCCATTGCTGTGTCTGCTGGGCTTGGTGCTGGTAGTGCTCGGCAGTGGCCGAGCGCTGAATCGCTGGTACGCGCAACGGGTGATTTTGCCCGCACAAAGTGCCCACGCAAGCATCGCCGAAAGTGAAGCGTTCAGCCGTGCGGTCATCGATACCGCACCGACCGGCCTGTGCGTGATCAGCCGTCGTGATCATCAGGTCTTGCTGGAAAACCAGCGCGCCCAGCAATGGCACGACACCCAGGAATTGATCAGCCTGCTCGAACAACAAGGCGCGACCGGCCATGGCCACGCGGAGCTTGAGATCGACGGCCGGCATTTGCACGTGGCCTTCATCGCCACCCGTTATCAGGGCCAGGACGCGTGGCTGTGTGCGCTGCACGATGTCACCCGCCATGTCGAAGATGCAGCGGCACTGGAAGTCGCCCGTCAGGCGGCCGATTCGGCCAATCAGGCAAAAAGCCGTTTTCTGGCAACCATGAGCCATGAAATCCGCACGCCGCTGTATGGCGTGCTCGGCACCCTGGAACTGCTTGGCCTGACCGATCTCGCGCCGCGTCAGCAGGCCTATCTGGAAACCATTCAGCGCTCGTCCGCCAGCCTGTTCAAACTGATCAGCGACGTGCTGGATGTGTCGAAAATCGAGGCCGGGCAGATGAACCTTGAGCTTCAGCCGTTCTGCCCGCTGGAGCTGACCGAAGACGTGGTGCGCAGCTACGGCGCGTTTGCCCGAGGCAAAGGTCTGCAACTGTACGCCTGCATTGATGCGGCATTGCCGGATCAACTGCTCGGTGATGCGCAACGCATTCGCCAGATCCTCAACAACCTGCTGAGCAACGCGATCAAGTTCACCGATAACGGGCGCGTTGTGGTGCGCGTTGTGGTGCTGCAAAGCACTGGCGGCCGCGCCGAGGTGCAGTGGCAGGTCAGCGATTCCGGCGTGGGTATTTCCCAGGCACAGCAAGAGCAATTGTTCGACCCTTTCTATCAAGTCAATGAAGCCGATAGTCATGCCGGTGCGGGTCTCGGTCTGGCCATTTGCAAATGGCTGTGCGAGTTGATGCATGGCGAGTTGAATGTGGTCAGCGAACCGGGCCTGGGCAGTCGCTTCAACCTGCAACTGGCGCTGGATTGCGCGCCGGGCAGGCTCGCCGATTGCCCGGCCTTCGAGGCCGGCAGCGCCGCCGTTTACGTGCGCGCACCGGTCGCCGAACTGGCGCAGCATCTGCTCGGCTGGCTGCACCGCTTTGGTCTGGATTGCCGTCTGGTGACGCACGAGTTGCCGTCGTCTTCCGCGCTGCTGGTGGATCTTGCGCCGCTGACCCACGCCACGGTTTTCGATGGCCAGCGAATCGTCGCAATACCGGGCGGCCCCAACCCGGCACAGATCAGCGGCAGCGGCTGGCAGGTCGATGCCGACGATGTGCGCGCGATTGGCTGGGCGATCGCGCTGGCAAGGCACGACGCCCATCAGCGGCGCGTACCCGAGCAGCAGGAAAATACCCGAGCACTGAACCTGCGCGTGCTGGTGGCCGAGGATAATGTGATCAACGCAGCGGTCATCCAGGAACAACTGGAGGCACTAGGCTGCTCGGTGGTTGTCACTACCAACGGCGAACAGGCGCTGGAGCGATGGGCGCCGGGGCGCTTCGATATGCTGCTGACCGACGTCAACATGCCGATCATGAACGGCTATGAGCTGACCACAGCCTTGCGCGAACAGGATGCAACGCTGCCGATCATCGGTGTTACCGCCAACGCCTTGCGCGAAGAAGGCGAACGCTGCGCCGCTGTGGGTATGAACGCATGGTTGGTCAAACCGCTGAACCTGGCGACGCTGCGCGCGCAACTGCAAAGCCACTGCCAGATTCCGATCGCGCAGGTCGCTGACATCCCGCCAGCGCTATCGCCGAAGATGCGCGAGCTGTTTGTCTCGACACTGCACAAGGATATTCAGACCACCCTCAGCGCGCTGGATGCCGCCGACGCCAACAGCGTCGCGCAGCAACTGCACAGCATGGCCGGTGCGTTGGGTGCGGTGCAGGTCGAGGCGCTGGCCCAAGCTTTCGTTGCACTGGAATGCCGCCTGACCGGCATGTCGGTGACTCCCGCGCTGGCCGTAGAGGTTCGTCAACAACTGGCGCGCCTGACTGACCTGCTCGACGCCCTTGAATAATTTCACTCTGGATAAAGCACTCATGGAAACCTTCAACGTTGTCATCGCCGATGATCATCCCATCGTCCTGCTGGGGGTGCGGGAACTGGTCGAGCGCGACCGGCGCTTCAGCGTAGTCGGCGAGGCCGCGTGTTCCGATGGTTTGATCAAGCTGCTGAGGTCACAACCGGTGGATCTGCTGATCACCGACTTCAACATGCCCGGTGACTCGCCCTACGGTGATGGCCTGAAACTGGTGGAGTACGTGACCCGACACTTTCCCGCAGTGCGGGTGCTGGTGCTGACCATGATTTCCAACCCGTTGATCCTGACCCGCCTGCAAGAACTCGGCGTACTTGCAGTCATTCAGAAAAGCCAGTTGCACGTTGAAATAGAAGTGGCGCTCAAAGCCATCGCCAAGGGCAAGCGCATAAGCGGCCATCGAACGACGCCGACTTCGGTGCTGGACGATGGCGCCGATCTCGATGAACGTTTCTCCCGTCTATCGCCCAAGGAACATGAAATCCTGCGCTTGTTTGTTCAGGGGCAAGGCGTCAATGAAATCGCCCGAGGTCTGAATCGAAGTGCAAAGACAATCAGCACGCAGAAGATTTCGGCCATGCGCAAACTGGATGTCAGCAGTGATCAGGAGCTGCTGACTTACTGCATCGAACGCAACTTGTTCAATTGACAGACTGTTGCCCCTCGCAACTTGCTGGTTTCTAGGGATTGTCTGATGTTGCAGCGCCCAACCGGGTTTTATCGTGTTGTCTTTACCCCACCAATGGAAAAGCAACATGAAAAAGCTGTCTCGCACGCTTCTCGCCCTGTCGATCTTCGCTGCCGCTAATGTCCTGGCGGCCGATCCGGTTGTGCCTACCAAGGCTGGCAGCGGCACCATCAACTTCACCGGCACCATCAACAACGATGCCTGCTCGGTCGAAGGCGCCGGCAAGGACAAGACCATTTCGGTGAACATGGGCGAAGTGTCGATCAAGGACATGGGCACCGCCACCGCGCCAAAAGGCAACGGCACGCTGAGCGTCGAGAACTTCGACATGAAGATCAACTGCAACGCTGGCACCAAAGTGGCAATGATCTTCGAACCAACCAAGGGCGCAGGCTCGGGTATCGAAACCGGCACCAAGGTCTTGAAACTGATCGACGGCCTGGGCTCGGCAAAAGGTATCGGTATCGCCTTGCTTGATGCCAACGGTGCAGTAATCGACCTGACTTCGCCGACTACCGCGCGCATCGAAAACACCCTGCAGGACAGCAACACCACGCTGAAATTCTCGGCCGCCTACGTGACCACCGTCGATCCGAAACTGGCCGTTGCCGGCCGTGGCGACGCGACCCTGCCGTTCACCCTGCAATACGAATAAATCGCGCGATTCATCGAGCACTGTGCGGGGCCGAACGGTCCCGCACTTTCTTTCACTCTGCGCGGTAATTCTTCATGTTTTTACGTCCTTCCCTGTCCCTTTGCGTCGGCCTTCTGGGCCTGCTCGCCGTCAATCAGGCCATGGCTGGCATTTCCCTGAGCAGCACTCGACTGATATTCGACGGCAAGCACAAAGAAGCCGGCATCACCGTGCGCAACAGCGGTGCAGACGTGTTGATTCAGTCCTGGGTCGATACCGACAGCGACGAAGCCTCTGTGCCCTTTGCCGTCACTCCACCGCTGGTGCGCGTCAGCGACGGAGAACAACAGATTCTGCGGGTCATCTACGAAGGCACCGGTATGCCCAAAGACCGCGAGTCGGTGGTGTGGTTGAACGTGCAGGAGATCCCGCAGTCGGCGAAAACCGCGAACACCCTGCAACTGGCGGTGCGCCAACGGATCAAGGTGTTCTTCCGCCCTGGCGGCCTGAACAACAACGCTTATCAGGCCCCGACCGAGCTGACCTGGCGACTGACCGAGCGCGCCGGCAAGAGCGTACTGGTGGTGAGTAATCCCGGGGTTTATCACGTCTCGATTGCCGACATCACTGTGCAATCCGGCGCCACACGCGAGCATCCGTTCGACTCGATGATGATCGCCCCTGGCGAAGAAAAAGAGTTTGTTCTCAAACAACTTCACACGGCAGGTTCCCCGCGCCTGTTGTTCAGCAGCATCAACGACTACGGCGCCAGAGACCGTTATGTCGCGCAACTTTCCGGCAGCGCCGCAGTAAGCGCCAGCCTGGATAAAGAATCGCCATGACTCGCGTGCTGCTTTAACAGCCGCACTTTCACTGTATTTCTCTTCGCTCCGTTAGTTCGTATCGGAGGTGATATAGGGTTCCTGCATGTTTTTATTCAAGCGCGATGGCCTGGCACCGTTTTCGGTTGCTCTGGTCTTCAGCACAACCTGTCTGGCTGACGCCGAAGAGCAATTCAATACCTCGTTTCTGCAAGGCGCGACGTCTGCCATCGACCTGCAATCGCTGCTCGCCGGCAGCCGCGTGCTCCCCGGCACTTACCGGGTCGATCTGTATGGCAACGATATGCTGGTGGGCCGCCGCGATATCGCCTTTCGGCGTCTCCCCGACAGTCACAAGGTCCAAGCCTGTCTGACTCTGGACATGCTCAAGCAACTGGGCGTGGATATTGGCAAGCTGCAAGCCAGCGGCAAACTCGACGTCGCCGATGCGGATGCCTGCCTCGACCTGCCCGCGCTGATCGATCATGCCACCGTGCGCTATGACGTGCCGCGCCTGCGTTTGCTGGTCAGCGTGCCGCAAAGTGCCATGGAGCGTGGCCGCCGTGGTTATGTCGATCCGGCGCTGTGGGACGAAGGCGTACCCGCAGCGTTCATCAATTATCAGGTGAGCAGCAACCGCAACAGCACCGATGCCCAGACCACGATTGCCAATAACGTCGGCCTGCGCAACGGCATAAACCTTGGCGGCTGGCGCCTGCGTAACGAGTCGAACTTCAACAGCAGCACCGGCCAGCCAAGTACGTTCAAGAGCAACCGCAGCTACCTGCAACATGACGTCACCGCGCTGAAGGGCCAGTTCAGTGCCGGGGATATTTTCTCCGACGCCGACCTGTTCGACAGCGTGCGTTATCGCGGCCTGAAACTGGCCTCCGACGACGGCATGCGCGCCGACAGTGAGCGCGGCTATGCGCCGGTGATTCGCGGCATTGCGCAATCCAGCGCCACGGTAGAGATTCGCCAGAACAACTACATTCTGTACACCGCCAACGTACCGCCCGGGCCGTTCGAGATCAGCGACATTTACCCCAGCGGCTCCAACGGCGATCTGGAAATCACCGTAATCGAAGCCGATGGCCGGCGCCGGGTCACGGTGCAGGCTTTTTCAAGCCTGCCGATCATGGTGCGCGAAGGCCAGTTGAAGTACAGCGTTTCGGCGGGCCGCTACAACAGCAACAGCGATGACCAGCAAACGCCGGAATTTATCAGCAGCACCGTGGCTTATGGCGTCAGCAGTAACCTGTCGGCGATTGTCGGCACTCAGGCCACCGAGGATTTTCAGGCACTGTCGATCGGCGCCGGTCGCAACACTGCCATCGGGGCGATCTCGCTCGATCTGACCCACTCCAGCAGTCGCACCTTCGGCCAGACGCTCAAGGGCAACAGCCTGCGCGCGTTGTACGCCAAGACCTTTACCGGTACTGACACCAACTTCACCCTCGCCGCTTATCGCTATTCGACCGAGGGCTATCGCACCTTGAGCGAACACGTCGAAGAGCTAAGCCGTGAGGGTGAGCAGCGTAGCGGCAACTCGAAAACCCGCACCGACCTCACTGTCAACCAGAGCCTGGGGCGCAATCAGCAGTTCGGCAGCATCTACCTCAACGCCAGTGATCAGCGCTATTGGGGCCGCGGCGGTTCGCAGAGCCTGTCGGCCGGTTACAGCAATTATTGGGCTGACGTCAGCTACAACCTCAGCGCGACTTACACCAAGGATGTCGGCAACTACGGCCCGGCGAACAACGACACTTTGTTCAATCTCTCAGTGTCGTTTCCGCTGGGCTCAAAGCCCCGCGCGCCGCGAGCGTTCGTTTCGGCCAGCACGCAGAAAGATGACAGCAGCACCCAGGTCGGCATCAACGGTTACCTGTCCGAAGACAGCGACACCTATTACTCAGTGCAGGGAGGCAACAGTCGCACCGGCGGCAGTACGGGGTCGGCCAACCTCAGCACGCGAACCCCAGTGATGGACATCAGCGCCGGCTACAGTCAGGGCCGTGGCTACAACTCGCAGAGTCTCAACGTGGCCGGATCGATTGTCGGCCACGCGGGCGGGATCAACCTGGGGCAGACCGTCGGTGAGACTTTTGCGCTGGCGCAGGTCGACGGTGTCAAAGACGTGAAGATTGCCAGTTTCTCGGGCGCGAAAACCGCCGGTAATGGATTCGCTGTGGTGTCCAATGCGCAGCCGTATCGGGTCAACTGGATCAGCCTCGACACCCGCGACCTGGGCGGCGACTTTGAAATTGAAAACGCCACCCAGCAAGTGGTACCGCGCCGTGGTGCCGTGGTGCTAGCGCGCTACGCGAGCAAAACCGGACGCCGGGTGCAGTTTTCTCTGTTCGACGCGCACCACCAGCCGATCCCGTTTGGCGCCGCACTGGAGGACGCCGCCGGCAAACAACTGGCGATCTCCGACCCGAGCGGCAAGGCACTGGCGCTGGTCGCGGACGACGCCGGCACCCTGACCATCAATTGGCAAGGCCAGCGCTGCGAGGCGTCGTATGCACTGCCCGAGCGGGACAAGGCGTTGAACTACGAGCGGGCCTCCCTGGTGTGCCGCGCGCCAGTGGCTGACTGAGAAGACGCCATCGCTGGCAAGCCAGCTCCCACAAAGTCCTTGGCGCACACAACAATCATGTACGCCACAGAAGCTTGTGGGAGCTGGCTTGCCAGCGATTGAAGCGACTCGGTTCAGGAGAAAGCGCGATCTAGAAATCGCGCTTGTAGAAAATATCCAGCGAACTGGCCACGCCACTGGCCGCTTCGACGTAAACCTTCTTGCTCAGCTTATAGCGCAGCGCAATGGTGCTGGCCGGTTCAAACACGCCAACGCCATAACGCAAACTGAGCTTCTCAGTAATATTGCCGCTGGCCACAACACTGGTGGCATCGCCGCTGCCTGCCGTGTCGAGCTGGAAGTCCTGAATCCCCAGATCCTTGGCCAGACTGCTGGTGACCCCGGAACTGCCCATCAAGCCCAGACCCAACGCTGCTTGCGCGAGCATGTTGTTGTCTTCGCCATTGGTGCTCAGCGGTCGACCGAGGACCAGATAGGACAACGCCTGTTCCTGACTCATCGCCGGTTCCGAGAAGATCTGCGTGGTCGGCTGCTCGGCGCTGCCGCTCAGGCGAATACCGGCGATCACGTCGTCGGTCTGGCGAATCGCTTCGATGTCCAGATACGGCTGATCGAGGGGGCCGGCGAACAACAGACGCGCACGGCGCACTTGCAGGCGCTGGCCGTAGGCACTGTAGCGGCCGTCGTTGAGCCACAGTTCGCCACGGGTGTCCATGTTGTCGCCGATGTGCACATGGCCTTTCACGTTGGCGGTCAGGCCGAAACCGGCGAAAGCCAGTTTGTCTTCGCCGACCACCACGTCGATGTCCATTTTCATCGCCATCGGCGGTTTGCCCTCTTCGGTCTGCGCGCCGACGATGATCGTGTCATCGGAGACTTTCACCGTTGATGGCGGCAATTCGCGCACGGTGATTTCGCCTTTGGGCACCTGCACTTTGCCAGCGATTTTCAGCTCGTCGCCGGCCATGGAAATCTTCAGGTCCGGCGCCACTTCGAGCTTGGCATAGGGCTCGACGGTGACCGGCAATTGCGTGCCCTTCAACGCCAGATCGACCACCAGCGCCTGCCCCCAGGCGACGTTGCCGTTGAGGCTGCCCTGCCCGTTCTTGCCACTTTTCCAGCCGCCGTCGAGGCGTACCGATTCGCCGGCAATCAGCGCGGTGAGTTGCAGGTTCTGCAGTTCCATCGGCAACTCGGCGCCGGACACTTCACCGTCGCTGAGTTGCACGGTGCCGTTGACCAGCGGCGCGAGCAATCCACCGGAAATCGTGCCGCTGCCATTCAGGCGCCCGGTGAGTTTTTCAACCATCGGCACAAACGGCCGCGCCACCGACAGATCCAGCCCGCTGAGGCGGAACGAGCCGCTCAACGGCTTGTTTTTCGGCAGTGGATTGAGCTGCGCCTGCACCATCAGTTCGCCGAGTTTGCCGCCGACGAAATTCAGTTCGGTGTCGACGCGCTTGGGCGTGAGTTTGCTGGTGAGTTTCAGCGTCTGGTAGGGGAAATCCAGCCACTGATCCTTTTCCTTCATGCGCAAGGTGCCGCCGCTGGCGTCCACACTGACCACACCATTGGGGCCGCTGGCCGGCAGATCCAGTTGCAGATCGGCGTTGAGCTTGCCCTTCCAGGCAAAGTCTTTCGGCAGCCATTGCGCCAGACTTTCGATCGGAAATTGCTTGAGGTGGTAGCGCAGTTTCGGCTCCGGCATCAGCCGTTGATCTTCACCGCACAGGCTGGCATTGCCGGACATCCAGCAATGCGCGCCAAAGTTGATTTTGCCGTCAGCCAGACGTTCGAGCTTGGCCGGGCTTTGCAGTTTCCAGTCCTGACCACCGGCCTGAATATCGCCGCTGGCCAAGCGTCCGCGCCAGTTGCCTTTGTCGAGATTGCCGTCCAGACCGAGGGCCAGTTTCAGCTTCGGCCCAATCAGGTCGAGGTTGAGTTTCTGGCTCTTGATGTCGCCCTGAGCGCTGGCGGTCAACACGCCCAGGTTGGTGTCACCGGCCTGAATGCCAGCGCCTTTCAGATCGATCTTCGCCCGTTGCGCGCTGTCGAGTGTGGCGTCGAGGTTGAGGCTTTGCAGGCGATTGTCCTGAAACGCCAATTGCGAACCTTGCAGGCCGAGTTTGCCCTGAGGCGCTTGCAGCGTACCGGCCACATTGACCTGACCGGTGACCTGCCCGCGCAGTTGCGGCCAGAGCTGGGCCAGACGCGACAGCTTGATGTCGATCTGCCCGGTGAGTTTCTGTTGCAGGCTGCCCTTGCCACTGATGCTGTTGTCGCCGAGACGGATTTGCAGGGCGTTGAGATTCCACTGCTCGCCAGCGCCGTCAGCCTTGGCCTGGAGGATTGCCGGTTGCCCGCGCAGTTTGCCTTTCAAGTCGAGGTCGGCGGTGAGGCTCAGGCGCTCGTTCTTCATTTCGCCTTGGCTTTTCAGCGGTCCAGCTAACGTGCCCGGCAACTCGGCGACCCAGTACGCCGGGTTGAGCGCCGACAGTTCCAGCGCGGTGTCCCAGGCGATACCGTCGGCGAACTGCACATTCACATGGCCTTCAGCCTTGCCCTGCCCGGCTTCCATTTTCAGTTGCGGCAAGGCGACCTGTTTCAGGCTGCCGCTGAACGGACTGCTCAGGGTAAACGCACCCGCCGGGCCATCCATTGCGGCGGCGAAGTTGCCGAGGTATTGGCCGTCGGTGTAGGAGACTTCGCCAGTAAACGTACGCAAGGCGACTTGTGGCTCGTCGATTTCGTTATAGAGCCGATGCCACGGGAAATCCTGCCAGTTGATATTGGCTTGCGCGGTGAGGCCTTTGCTCCAATCGACACTGCCAGTGAGTTTCAGGCTTTGCTTGTCGTTGGCTGTCAGATCAAGGCCGGCGATCTGCGCGCCGCTGGCGTCGACTTTACCTTTGAGCAACAGCGCCACCGGGCCTTTGTCGGCGGGCAGCGTGGCGTTGCCGTTGAGCTGGTAGCCGTTTTTCAGGTCGCCTTCGCCGGTCAACACCAGTTGATTGAGTTGCAGGGTGTCCGGTAAATCAGCGCTCGGTTTGAACGCCTCGGAGGTGATGCGCACTTTCGCCGGCAGGTTTTCCGCCAGCGGTTGCAGTTCGCCGCTCAACTGGCCGTCAAGGTAACCCCCGCTGTCGGCGTGCAGGTTGAGGGTTTTCAACAGGTCGCCGTCGATCTTCAACGCCAGTGTCCACGGCCCCGTTCCCGGCGATGGCAACGTCAGGTCTCCGGCGATGTTCAGCGGCCAGTTGCCGGTCGGCGTGAGTGTGCCAGACAGGTTCAGGCTGAGGTCGTCGCGCTGCAATTTCACGCTGTCGATCTGCATGCCCTGAGCGGTCCAGTGCGCCGCCAGTTGCAAGCCCTTGAGTTGTTCGCTGCCGTTGAACAGCAGACTGCCAACCTGCACGTCGCCCAGTTCGATGGCCACCGGCAATTGCAGATCCGGCAGTTTGATCGGGCCGCTCTCGGTGGTTTCTTCGCTCGGCGGGAATTGCAAAATGACCTGATCAGCCTTGAGCTGTTCGATGCACAAGGTCATGCGTGTCAGGCACAGCGGTGACCAGGCGAAGATTGCCTTGTTCAGCTCGACGCGACTGCTGTCCTGCTGCCACAGCAGATGATCGGCACTCCATTGCCCGCCGAGACGGCCCTGAAAATTTTCCACCGTCAGCCCCGGCACGAGGCCCAGCACCCAGCGGCTGCCGGCCGCCGTGCCGAGTACGGCGGTGACACTCAATACAATCAACAACACCAGCGCCAACAACGCCAGCGCCGTAATTTTCAAACCACGCTTCACAGCTCAGGCCCCATGGAAAAGTGCAGCCGGATGCCGCCATCGTCGTCGAGTGCGTGGGCCAGATCGAGGCGGATCGGCCCGACCGGCGAGACCCAGCGCACACCAATACCGACCCCGGTCTTGAGGTTCGGCAGTTCGAGTTTGTTGAAAGAGTTGCCTTGGTCGACGAAGGTCGCGACGCGCCATTTCTCGGCGATCGAGTATTGATACTCGACGCTGCCGGCGACCATGTAGCGGCCACCGATGCGATCACCCTTGGAGTTTTCCGGGGACAGGCTCTGGTAGTCATAGCCGCGCACACTCTGATCGCCGCCGGCAAAGAAGCGCAGCGACGGCGGCACCGAGTTGTAGCCGTTGGTGGCGCTGCCACCGACCTGCACGCGACCGAGGAAGCGGTGTTTGTCGAACACCGTGGTCAGGCCTTTGACCAGCGCGGTGCCATATAAAAGGTTGTTGTCGGAGCCGAGGCCTTCCTTCGCCACTTTGCTTTCGAAGCTCAGGCGATAGCCGTTGTGCGGGTCGATGCGGTTGTCGCTTTTCAGGTACGAGTAACTGATGCCGGGCATCAGCAAGGTACTCAGGCCGGAGTCATCGCCGAGTTCATATTCTTCACGCTGCCATTTCAGCGAGATCACCCGCTGCCAGCCGCTCGGTAATTTGCTGTGCCATTCCGGGCCGAAGGTCAGCAGCTTGCTGAGCGTGTCGGAACCGTCGATGTCTTCGAACTGATAACCGCCGGCCCAACGCAGTTTGTCGGTCAGTGGTGGGTCGAGCGGGATGTCGTAGAACAGCCCGACGTTTTGTCGGGGCGCCGAGAGTTCGGCTTCCCAGCCATAGCTGTCGCCTTGCGGGTTGACCCAGTGGCGGGTCCAGTTGGCTTTGATGCGCGGGCCGACGTCGGTCGAATAACCGAGGCCCAGACCCATGGTGCGGGGCTTGCGCGTGTCGAGTTTGACGTCCACCGGGATCACGTCGTTCTTCGCGGTGGTCGGTGCGGCATCGACGCGTATGCCTTCGAAATAACCGCTCGATTGCAGATCGCGATTGAGCTCGGCGATCAGCTCGGAGTCATACGGTTCGCCTTCCTTGAACGGCACCATGCGTTGCAGCAGGTCTTCGTCGAACGGCGTGTCGCCTTCGAATTTGACTCTGCCCAGCGCATAACGCGGGCCGCTTTCGTAGATCAGTTCGACGTCGGCGACACCGGCGCGCGGGTCGACCAGGAGTTTCTGACTGGTGAAATGGCCACTGAAGAAACCGAAGCGCGAGGCCTGATTCTGAATAAGTCTTTTGGCGTCTTCGTAACGCCCATGATTGAGCACCGCGCCGGACTTGAGCACGTCACTTTTCGGTACACGAAAGGATTTGAGGGAGGCAGCCGGGCCGTCGACACGAATGGTGACGTTGCGCAGGCGAATCGGCTCGCCGGGATCGATGTTCAGCACCAGACGCGGTTTTTTGCCGCCCTTGACGTCACTTTCGATCTGCGGCTGGTAGTAGCCCAACGCCTGAGCCGCTTTGCGCGCCTGCTCTTCGGCACCGCGACTGAAGCGCTGCAGGGCTTCTTCGTCACGATCGCCGAGGCTGCCGATATAGCCTTCTATATTGGCCTTGAGTTCATCGTTGGACGGTTTGATCCGCACATCCAATTCACTTTGCGCCAGCGCCGCGCAGCTGGTTAACAGCAGGAGCACGCCACTGGTAAATCTTCCTGGAAACTTCATAGGCGCGGATGCTATCACGGGCTTGGGAGCGTGATAGAACAGGAAATTTCCCAAGAAGTTCGATTGTCATGCTGTTGCAGTTTGTAACACCTGCGGATTGGCGTGGAAAAATACGTGTTCGCGCACCGGGCCGACGGCAACTTCGCCGATCTCTTCGTAACCCTGCCTTTTATAGAATTCCAGATATCGTGGGTTGCCAGTGTCGAGCACCACGCCCTGCGAGGTTTCGTCCACCGCGCACCAGTTGTGTACGGCGGTCAGCAGTTGCTCGCCAAAGTGCTTGCCCTGAAATTGTGGGTGGATGCCCAGCAGCGGCAGCATGTGCACCGAATCACTGGGCACACACGCGGTGACGGCGTCGTGGTAATCGAGATAGCGGCGGGTGCAGCGGAAACCGGTGCTGAGCACCATGCGCAAACGCCACGCCCAACTTTCGGTGATGCCCAAACGGCGTTGTGGCGGCGCGATCAGGGCGATGCCGATCAGGCGATCGTTGACCAGCAGGCCGATGGCCGGCAGATCCTGCAGAAAGTGTTGCTTGACCAGTTCGCGCACTGTCGCCCGCACACGTTGCTCGTAACCGGGGCGTTCGGCTTCAAACAGGTAGCCGAAGGTCGGCTCGTGGCGATACGCCTGATAAAGCAGCGAGCGGGCTTCGCGGGAATAGCCGCGGTCGAGCATATGAATGTCGGCGATGGCGGTCTGGGTTTCAGGCATGACGGTGATTCTCCCCGGGGCGCGTTCAAATGGCGGCGCTCTTGGTGGTACGAACCTTTTGCGGGTGGCGTGGTTCCCCACAGGTATAGACCAAGTCGGGATCTTCATCGATTTTGCTGGCCTCTTCGCGAGCAGGCTCGCTCCCACATTTTGGAATGCGTTCCCCCTGCAGGAGTGAGCCTGCTCGCGATGGCGCCATTGCTGACAACACAAATCCCACAGACAAAATTGATTTCTCCCACCCCACACTGGCCCCCATCCCACATGTCAGCTAGCATCGCCCTTTTGCCAGGACTGCCGACCATGAAGATCGTTTCCTTCAACATCAACGGACTGCGCGCCCGTCCGCATCAGCTGGCAGCGCTGATCGAAAAACACCAGCCGGACGTCATCGGCCTGCAGGAAACCAAAGTCCACGACGACCAGTTCCCGCTCGAAGAAGTCCGCGCCCTCGGTTACCACGTGTATTTCCACGGCCAGAAAGGTCACTACGGCGTAGCGATGCTTTCGCGTCAGGAACCGATTGCGATCCACAAAGGTTTCGCCACCGATGAAGAAGACGCCCAGCGCCGCTTTATCTGGGGCACGTTCGCCGACGCCAATGGCGTGCCGGTGACGATCATGAACGGCTACTTCCCACAGGGCGAAAGCCGCGACCACCCAACCAAATTCCCCGCCAAGCAGCGTTTCTACAGCGATCTGCAAGCGCTGCTGGAAAGCCAGTTCCACAATGAACAGCCCGTAGTGGTGATGGGCGATGTGAATATTTCCCCGGAAGACTGCGACATCGGCATCGGCCCGGACAACATGAAGCGCTGGTTGAAAACCGGTAAATGCAGCTTCCTGCCGGAAGAGCGCGAGTGGATGGCACGCCTGAAGAACTGGGGCCTGACCGACAGCTATCGCCACTTGAACCCGGACGTGACCGACATGTTCAGCTGGTTCGACTACCGCAGCCGTGGTTTTGAAGATGAACCGAAGCGCGGGCTGCGCATCGATGTGATTCTGGCGTCGCATGGTTTGTTGCCGCGGGTGAAGGCTGCGGGTGTCGACTATGAATTGCGCGGGATGGAAAAACCGTCCGATCATGCGCCGATCTGGCTTGAACTGGCCTGATCTTCGAATCGCCTGAAATCCCCCCTGTGGGAGCGAGCCTGCTCGCGAAAGCGGTGTATCAGAAACATTCTTGTAACTGACACACCGCTTTCGCGAGAAGGCTCGCTCCCACATTTAGATCGCTGTCATCTCCAAGTAACTTTTCTGACTTAATCTCCCCGGCAATCCCCTTGGCTTGATTCGGTGCCGGCATGACCCTGCGTGTTCTGTGCGTTTTTCTCTTGAGTGCGTGGCTGTCGGTTTCTGCCACCGCCCTGCCCCTCCCTGAAAACGGCCCGGCGCTGCGCATTCAAGGCTCCAACACCATCGGCGCCGAACTCGGCCCGGCACTGGTCGAAGGCCTGTTGCAAGAACAGGGTCTGCTGAAAATCCACCGCGAAACCCCGGACACCGCCAACGAACTGCGCATCGTCGGCCAGACCAGCGAAGGCAAACGCGTGGTCGTGGAAGTCGCCGCCCACGGTTCCAGCACCGGTTTCACTGCGTTGAAAAACGCCAGCGCCGATCTGGCCGCGTCTTCCCGCGAGATCAAGGACAGCGAGCTGCAGACCCTGCAATCACTGGGCGATCTGAAAAGTCCTGCCGCCGAACAAGTCATCGCTATCGATGGCCTGGCGATCATCCTTCATCCCGATAATCCCCTCCAGCAACTGGACACCGAGCAACTGGCGCGGATCTTCAGTGGCGAAGTGAAAACCTGGGAAGACCTCGGCGGGCGTGGCGGTGCGATTCATTTATATGCACGCGATGATCAGTCCGGCACGTTCGACACGTTTAAGGAGTTGGTCCTCAGTCGTCGTGGGAAAAGTCTGAGCAGCAACGCGAAAAGGTTTGAGTCCAGCGAGCAATTGTCCGACGCAGTCAGTACGGATCCTCAGGGCATCGGCTTCATCGGTTTGCCTTACGTGCGTCAGGCCAAAGCGGTGGCCATTGCCGATGGTGCGTCGCAATCGATGTTGCCGCTGAACAGCCTGATCGCCACGGAAGACTATCCGCTGTCGCGGCGTTTGTTCTTCTATCTGCCACCCGACAGCAAGAATCCATGGGCGCAGGCCTTGGTGACGTTTGCGCAAAGTCGTCAGGGCCAGGCAATTGTCGCCGCCAATGGGTTCATCAGTCAGACCGTGCACGCCATGAGCGTCGCGCCGAATGCGCTGATGCCCGAGGGTTATCAATCCCTCAGCCGCCACGCCCAGCGTCTGACGGTGAACTTCCGTTTTGAAGAAGGCAGCGCGAACCTCGACAACAAGGCGCGTCAGGATCTGGCGCGAGTGTTCGACTATATAAAGCGCCACGACAAGACCGAGCGCGCGGTGACATTGGTCGGGTTTGGTGATGCCAAGGATGACCCGGCGCGGGCGGATTTGCTGTCGAAGCTGCGGGCGATGGCGGTGCGGCGTGAGTTGGTGAAGAACGGCGTGGTGTTGCGCGAAGTTCGCGGCTTTGGTGCGTTGATGCCGGTGGCGGCGAACAATGCGGATGAGGGCAGGATCAAGAATCGGCGGGTTGAGGTTTGGGTGTATTAGCCCTACCCGATCGTTCCCACGCTCTGCGTGGTAACGCCGCCATGGACGCTCCGCGTCCACTGTGACGCGGAGCGTCACGGGATGCATTCCCACGCAGAGCGTGGGAACGATCAGGTGGATCAGCGTTCGCTACGCAGCATCTCCTTTGGCACATACTTGCCGATTTCAAACTTGCCGATCGCCGCGCGGTGCACTTCGTCCGGGCCGTCGGCCAGGCGCAAAGTACGTTGCATGGCGTACATGTAGGCCAGCGGGAAATCGTTCGACACACCGGCTCCACCATGCATCTGGATCGCCCGGTCGATCACCCGCAATGCGACGTTCGGTGCGACGACTTTGATCTGCGCAATTTCGCTCTTCGCCACTTTATTGCCGACGGTGTCCATCATGTACGCGGCTTTCAACGTCAGCAGACGTGCCATGTCGATTTCCATCCGCGAGTCGGCGATCTTGTCGACGTTACCGCCCAGACGCGCCAGCGGTTTGCCGAAGGCAGTGCGGCTCACCGCGCGTTTGCACATCAATTCCAATGCACGTTCAGCCATGCCGATTGAGCGCATGCAGTGGTGAATCCGGCCTGGGCCAAGACGACCCTGAGCGATTTCGAAACCGCGGCCTTCACCGAGCAGAACGTTTTCGTACGGCACGCGCACATTGTCGAAGAGCACCTCGGCGTGGCCGTGTGGCGCGTCGTCGTAACCGAATACCGGCAACGGACGGACGATCTTCACGCCGGGAGTGTCGACCGGCACGAGGATCATCGAGTGCTGGGCGTGGCGTGGTGCATCGGGGTTGCTCAGGCCCATGAAGATCAGGATCTTGCAGCGCGGATCGCAGGCGCCGGAGGTCCACCATTTTTTGCCGTTGATCACCCACTCGTCGCCATCACGCACGGCGCGGGCCGCCATGTTGGTAGCGTCGGAGGAAGCCACATCCGGTTCGGTCATGGCGAACGCCGAGCGGATCTCGCCTCGTAGCAACGGTTCGAGCCAGCGTTGTTTCTGTTCTTCGTTGGCGTAGCGCACCAGCACTTCCATGTTGCCGGTGTCTGGCGCCGAGCAGTTGAACGGCTCCGGCCCGAGCAGCGAGCGGCCCATGATTTCCGCCAGTGGCGCGTATTCGAGGTTGGTCAGACCGGCACCGAGCTCCGATTCCGGCAGAAACAGATTCCACAGGCCTTCGGCCTTGGCCTTGGCTTTGAGCTCTTCCATGATCGCCGTCGGCTGCCAGCGATCGCCTTCGGAGACCTGGCGCTCGAACACGGCCTCGGCCGGGTAAACGTAAGTGTCCATGAACGCGGTCACGCGCTCACGCAGTTCTTGCACCTTGGGCGAATAAGCGAAATCCATGATCAATTACCTTCTTGGGCAGAGGTTGTTTAAGTCATGCAATCGATGCTAGAACAGCGCTGATAATTTACCTAGCCTATTCTCGGCGTGTATAAACATTCATCACCGATATATGATCCAGTGATCGCCAGCCCTTAAAAACAAGAGAAGCCGCGTTATGAATCTGAGCAAGGTCGACCTCAACCTTTTCATCGTCTTCGACGCGATCTACACCGAAGCCAACCTGACCCGCGCCGGGCAGATTGTCGGCATCACTCAGCCGGCGGTATCCAACGCATTGGCACGGTTGCGCGAGACCTTTAACGATCCGCTGTTCGTGCGCACCGCGCAGGGCATGGTGCCGACGCCGATGGCGCAGAACATCATCGGCCCGGTGCGCAACGCCCTGTCGCTGCTGCGCGTGTCGGTTCAGGAAAGCCGCATTTTCAACCCGGCACAAGCAGTCAAGACTTACCGCATCAGCATGACCGACCTCACCGAGGCGGTGATTCTGCCTCCGCTGTTCCAGCGCCTGCGCCGTCTGGCGCCGACGGTGATCATCGAAAGTTTTCTGTCCAAACGCCGGGAAACCACCAAGGAACTGGCCGCCGGGCGTCTGGATTTTGCCGTCGATGCGCCGCTTAACACCGACCCGCAGGTGCGCCACGTCAAGCTGATGGAAGACCGTTACGTCTGCGCGATGCGCAAGGGACATCCGATGGCGGGCAAAGAAAAGCTATCGCTGGATGACTATCTGTCGCTGACCCATATCCACATTTCCAGCCGCCGCAGTGGTTTGGGTTATGTTGATCTGGCGCTGGGCAAAATGGGCATTCAGCGCAAGATCGCCCTGCGTTCGCAGCATTATTTGATGGCCTCGCAAGTGATGCAGCAGACCGACATGGTCATGACCGTGCCGGAGCGCTTTGCCCGTCGGCATGAACTGCAGGCGTTTAATCTGCCGGTCAATGATGTGCCGCCGGTGGAGACGCATCTGTATTGGCATGAGAGTACTGACCAGGACCCGGCGAATCGCTGGATGCGTGAGCAGATGATCGAGTTGTGCCAGCAGGTGACGGCGCAGGAGAAGAAGCTCGATAAGGTGTAGGGCTTTTTACCGCGTCTTCGTTCTTCGCGAGCAGGCTCGCTCCCACAGGTTCTCGGTCGAACACAAATCCGTATTCAACACAGATCCACTGTGGGAGCGAGCCTGCTCGCGAAGGGGCCATCAAATACAACAAAAATCATCCCGCTTGACGTAAACGTCAACCTGCCATTAGCTTAGCGCCAAGACCTTTTTCCGAGCGCTTCCATGAGCAGCCAGACTTACAGCATCTCCGACCTCGCCCGCGAGCTGGACATCACCACCCGGGCGATCCGCTTTTATGAAGAGCAAGGCCTGCTCAGTCCTGAGCGCCGCGGCCAGGAACGCATCTATTCGCCGCGCGACAAAGTCAGCCTGAAGCTGATCCTGCGCGGCAAGCGCATCGGTTTTTCGCTGGCCGAATGCCGCGAACTGATCGAGCTTTACGACCCCTCCAGCGGTAACACCAAACAGCTCAACAGCATGCTGGCGAAAATCAGCGAGCGCCGCGAGCAGCTTGAGCAGCAGTTGCTGGATATCGAACAGATGAAGCTGGAACTCGATACCGCCGAAGAGCGCTGCGTGCAGGCGCTGGAGCAGACGCTCAAGAGCCAGCAGGCCATTTAGCCAACAACACAAATCCCCTTGTAGGAGTGAGCCTGCTCGCGATAGCCGTGTGTCAGTCGAAATAAATGCTGACTGACACTGCGCTATCGCGAGCAGGCTCACTCCTACAGGGGTTCTCCACGAATTCAAAAGAGCAGGTCAACCGCCATGTCCCTCCCCTCCCAAGTACGCCTGATCGAAGTCGGCCCGCGCGATGGCCTGCAGAACGAAGCCCAACCGATCAGCGTCGCCGACAAGGTGCAACTGGTCGATGCTCTCAGCGCCGCCGGCCTCGGCTATATAGAAGTCGGCAGTTTCGTTTCGCCCAAATGGGTACCGCAGATGGCCGGTTCTGCCGAGGTGTTCGCGCAGATCCAGCGCAAACCCGGCGTGACCTACGGTGCACTGGCGCCGAACCTGCGCGGCTTCGAAGACGCCATAGCTGCCGGGGTCAAGGAAGTCGCGGTGTTCGCCGCGGCCTCCGAAGCCTTCTCGCAACGCAACATCAACTGCTCGATCAGCGAAAGCCTGGCGCGGTTTGCGCCGATCATGGAAGCCGCGCAGCAGCACGGCGTTACCGTGCGCGGTTACGTGTCCTGCGTGCTCGGTTGCCCATATGAAGGCACGGTCGCGCCGGAACAAGTGGCGATGGTCGCGCGCGAGTTGTATGCAATGGGCTGCTACGAAGTTTCACTGGGCGACACCATAGGCACTGGCACTGCTGGCGCGACTCGCCGCTTGTTTGAAGTGGTTTCAGCGCAAGTGCCACGAGAAAAACTGGCCGGGCATTTCCACGACACCTACGGTCAGGCCATGGCCAACATCTACGCCAGCCTGCTCGAAGGCATTTCGGTATTCGACAGCTCTATCGCGGGCCTCGGCGGCTGCCCGTACGCCAAAGGCGCGAGCGGTAACGTTGCCACCGAAGACGTGGTGTACCTGCTCAATGGCTTGGGTATCAAGACCGGAATCGACCTGGACGCCTTGATTGCCGCGGGTCAGCAGATCAGCGCGGTGCTCGGCCGCCCGAGCGGTTCGCGCGTGGCCAAGGCTCGTAGCGCACAGTGAAGGGGAAAGGTGTTACCGCTGAGTCTGGAATGTGGGGCTCAAGCGAGTAACACGGAAACAAATTGTCTGGTTTCGCTGGAGTGAAAATTTGCTGAAATTCTCAAATCATTGATTTATAAGGATTTTTAAAAGTTGGCACGGCTTCTGCTATCTCTATGGCATAACAAGAATAAAAAGCAGCAAACCAATAAAAATAAGACGTACCGACTCTGACATAACAAAAACAACACGGCAGAGACGCAGCTAACAGATTTTTTTGGAGAAGGTGTGCTTTTCAGGGTGCTCTCAGGAGTGACCCGCAACCGGGCAGAGAACAATAAAACTACCTTCAGGTAGCTCCCGAATCGGTTGGATCGTTTAACGAGAAAGCAGATCAGCGCTCAAAAAAATACGTTTGCTCTTGACCCCGGATGGGGGTCGCCAAAAACAGCGGTAAAGGGCAACGGTTGCCAAAAACAACAACAGACCGACCCTCAATAATAAAAAAGAGCACGCGACGACAAAATTAAAGGGGAGCTTCGGCTCCCCTTTGTGCTTTCTGTGATTTGTGTTTTCACTGCGTATCCCCTGTGGGAGCGAGCCTGCTCGCGAAAGCGTTGTATCAGACACATCTGCCCTGAATGACACACTGCATTCGCGAGCAGGCTCGCTCCCACATTGAATCCTCGTCAGGCGTGCTTTTCGCGTAGCTCTTCGATGCTTATTTCCCGCATGCGGAATTTCTGAATCTTGCCCGTGACCGTCATCGGAAACTCTTCAACGAACTTGAAGTGCCGTGGCGTCTTGAAGTGCGCGATGCGCTCCTTGCACCAGGTTTGCAGTTCCAGTTCGGAAGCGCTGTGGCCGGGGTGGAACTTGATCCAGGCAACAATCTCCTCGCCGTAACGCGAGCACGGAATGCCGATCACCTGCACGTCCGCCACCGCCGGATGGGTGAAGAAAAACTCTTCCAGCTCACGCGGATAAACGTTCTCGCCACCACGGATGATCATGTCCTTGTTACGCCCGGCGATGTTGACGTAACCCTCCTCGTTCATGCTCGCCATGTCTCCGGTGTGCATCCAGCCCGCCTCATCGATGGCTTCGGCGGTGGCCTGCGGATTGTTCCAGTAGCCGAGCATCACGCTGTAACCACGGGTGCAGAGTTCGCCGATGGTGCCGCGCGACACGAGGTTGCCGACCTCGTCGATGATCTTGCTTTCCAGTTGTGGCTGGGTGCGGCCGACGGTGGTCACGCGCAGCTCCAGTTCATCGTTCGGCCCGGTTTGCAGCGACACCGGGCTGGTTTCGGTCATGCCATACGCAATCTGCACTTCGCTCATGTGCATCTCGCTGATGACCCGGCGCATCACTTCGATCGGGCAGGTCGCGCCGGCCATGATCCCGGTGCGCAGGCTCGACAGATCGAATTCGCCGCGTTGCGGCTGGTCGAGCATGGCGATGAACATGGTCGGTACGCCGTAGAGGCCGGTGGCCTTTTCTTCGGCGACGGTTTGCAGGGTCAGCAACGGGTCGAAGGCATCGTTGGGGTAAATCATCGTGCTGCCGTGGGTGATGCAGCCGAGGTTGCCCATGACCATGCCGAAGCAGTGATACAGCGGCACCGGGATCACCAGGCGATCGCGCGGGGTCAGGCCGATGCTTTCGCCGACCATGTAACCGTTGTTGAGGATGTTGTAGTGACTGAGGGTCGCGCCCTTGGGGAAACCGGTGGTGCCGGAGGTGTACTGAATGTTGACCGCTTGATCGAAGTGCAGGCTGTCACTGCGTTCTTGTAGTTGTTCTTCAGAGACACTGGTTGCCATGTCGGACAATTGCGACCACGACAGGAAACCTGACGGTGGCTGCGCGTCGAGGCTGATCACCCCGCGCAACTCTGGCAACCGCTCGCTGCGCAATTGGCCGATGGATTGTTCGGCCAGTTCCGGCACCAGGCCTTGCAACATGCCGTGGTAGTTCGAGGACTTGAATGCCCCGGCGCAGACCAGCCATTGGCAGCCGGATTGCTTGAGCACGTATTCGAGTTCGGAACTGCGATAGGCCGGGTTGATGTTGACCAGGATCACGCCGATTTTCGCCGTAGCGAATTGGCTGATGCACCATTGCGCGCAATTCGGTGCCCAGATACCGAGGCGGTCACCGGCCTGCAAACCCAAAGCGAGCAACGCTCTGGCATGCAGGTCTACCGCATCGGCCAGTTGCCGCCATGAGTAGCGCAACTGCTGATGGCGCACCACCAGCGCTTCACCGTCCGGGTATTGCGCAACAGTCTGATCGAACTTTTGCCCGATGGTCATCGCCAGCAAGGCTTTGTCCTGAGAACCACGGGTGTAGCTGCGCTGCGGGTTTGCACTGGGTTGATCCATGACGACCCCTATTGTCTTTATTTATGGGTTGCCGACGATCACTTGTAGGAGTGAGCCTGCTCGCGATCTCGATCCATCAGTCAACATTTACGTCGACTGACACAACGCGATCGCGAGCAGGCTCACTCCTAAAAAAACCAATCAGCTTTCAATCTTGAACTGCCCCTACTCTCGCTCAAGTTGACGTTAACGTAAAGGGTGATTGACAGCCATCCGTCACAGGCTTACGTTAACGTAAAGGTGAGAGCCGAGTGACCGCCCTCCCCACCCTACAAAAAAGCCAAAAGGTGACCCATGAGCTATCCATCCCTGAACTTCGCCCTCGGTGAAACCATCGACATGCTGCGCGATCAGGTTCAGTCCTTTGTCGCCAAGGAGATCGCCCCGCGCGCGGCGCAGATCGACAGCGACAACCTGTTCCCCGCCGACATGTGGCGCAAGTTCGGTGACATGGGCCTGCTCGGTATCACTGTGCCGGAAGAGTACGGCGGCGCTGGGCTGGGTTACCTGGCACACGTGGTGGCGATGGAGGAAATCAGCCGCGGTTCGGCCTCTGTAGCGCTGTCCTACGGTGCGCACTCCAACCTCTGCGTCAACCAGATCAACCGCAACGGCAACCATGAACAAAAAACCAAATACCTGCCGAAACTGATCAGCGGCGAACACGTCGGCGCGCTGGCGATGAGCGAGCCAAACGCCGGCTCCGACGTGGTCTCGATGAAACTGCGCGCCGACAAACGCGGCGACCGCTTCGTCCTCAACGGCAGCAAAACCTGGATCACCAACGGCCCTGACGCCAACACTTACGTGATCTACGCCAAGACCGACCTGGAAAAAGGCCCGCACGGCATCACCGCCTTCATCGTCGAGCGCGACTGGAAAGGCTTCAGCCGCAGCAACAAATTCGACAAGCTCGGCATGCGCGGCTCCAACACCTGCGAGCTGTTCTTCGATGACGTCGAAGTGCCGGAAGAAAACATCCTCGGCGTCCTCAACGGCGGCGTGAAAGTGCTGATGAGCGGCCTCGATTATGAGCGTGTGGTTCTCTCCGGCGGCCCGACAGGGATCATGCAGTCGTGCATGGATCTGATCGTGCCGTACATCCACGATCGCAAACAGTTCGGCCAGAGCATCGGCGAATTCCAGCTGATCCAGGGCAAAGTCGCCGACATGTACACCCAACTCAACGCCAGCCGCGCCTACCTCTATGCAGTCGCCCAGGCCTGCGAGCGCGGCGAAACCACCCGTAAGGACGCCGCCGGCGTGATCCTCTACACCGCCGAACGCGCCACACAAATGGCCCTCGACGCGATCCAGATTCTCGGCGGTAACGGTTACATCAACGAATTCCCGGCGGGTCGTCTGCTGCGCGACGCCAAGCTGTACGAAATCGGCGCCGGCACCAGTGAGATCCGGCGCATGCTGATCGGTCGCGAACTCTTCAACGAAACGAAATGAATTTCGTCAGCTGCGAGCCGCAAGTTTCAACCTTTAAGAGAACCGCTTTAACTTGCCGCTCCAAGCTTGCACCTCGTAGCTGCTTACGGAGTAAGCCATGATTCTGCACACTCAGCTCAATCCTCGTTCGGCGGAATTCGCCGCCAACAGCGCGGCGATGCTCAAACAGGTCGACGCGCTGCACACCCTGCTCGCCCAAGTGGCGCAAGGCGGCGGCGCGAAAGCTCAGGAGCGCCACACCTCGCGCGGCAAATTGCTGCCGCGGGAGCGCATCAACCGCTTGCTTGATCCGGGTTCGCCGTTTCTGGAAATCAGTCAATTGGCCGCCCACGCGGTTTACGGCGAAGACGTACCCGCCGCTGGTGTGATCGCCGGGATCGGTCGTGTCGAAGGCGTCGAGTGCATGATCGTCGCCAACGACGCAACGGTTAAGGGCGGTTCGTACTACCCGCTGACCGTGAAAAAACACCTGCGCGCGCAGACCATCGCGCAGCAGAATCGCCTGCCGTGCATCTATCTGGTGGACTCCGGTGGCGCCAACCTGCCGCGTCAGGACGAAGTGTTCCCGGACCGCGAGCACTTCGGGCGGATCTTCTTCAACCAGGCCAACATGAGCGCGATGGGCATTCCGCAAATCGCTGTGGTCATGGGCTCCTGCACTGCTGGCGGCGCCTATGTGCCGGCGATGGCTGACGAAGCGATCATGGTGCGCAATCAGGCGACGATTTTCCTCGCCGGGCCGCCGCTGGTGAAGGCCGCGACCGGTGAAGTGGTCAGCGCCGAGGATCTGGGCGGCGCCGATGTGCACTGCAAAATTTCCGGGGTCGCCGACCACTACGCCGAGAGCGACGAACATGCCCTCGCCCTCGCCCGCCGCAGCATTGCCAATCTCAACTGGCGCAAGCTCGGCGAAGTGCAACAGCGCGCACCGATTGCGCCGCTGTACGCTAGCGACGAGTTGTACGGTGTGGTTTCGGCTGATGCGAAGCAACCGTTCGACGTGCGCGAAGTGATTGCGCGACTGGTCGACGGTTCGGTGTTCGATGAATTCAAAGCGCTGTTCGGCACCACGCTGGTCTGCGGTTTCGCGCATCTGCACGGTTACCCGATCGCGATTCTGGCCAACAACGGCATCCTCTTCGCCGAAGCCGCGCAGAAAGGCGCGCACTTCATCGAACTGGCTTGCCAGCGCGGCATTCCGCTGCTGTTTTTGCAGAACATCACCGGTTTCATGGTCGGCCAGAAATACGAGGCCGGCGGCATCGCCAAGCACGGCGCAAAACTGGTAACCGCCGTTGCTTGCGCAAAAGTGCCGAAATTCACCGTGATCATCGGCGGCAGCTTTGGCGCCGGCAACTACGGCATGTGCGGGCGCGCTTACGATCCACGCTTCCTGTGGATGTGGCCGAACGCGCGGATCGGCGTGATGGGCGCCGAGCAGGCAGCGGGCGTGTTGGTGCAGGTCAAACGCGAACAGGCTGAACGCAGTGGTCAGGCCTTCAGCGCCGAGCAGGAGGCCGAGATCAAGCAACCGATTCTCGACCAGTACGAAGAGCAGGGTCACCCCTACTATTCCAGCGCACGGCTGTGGGACGACGGCGTCATCGACCCGGCGCAGACCCGCGATGTGCTGGCCCTGGCCTTGTCCGCGTCGTTGAACGCGCCAATCGAACCGAGCCGCTTCGGCGTGTTCCGGATGTGATCGGGAGAATCTCATGAGCGACTTCAATACACTCGAACTGCAAACCGACCCACGGGGTTTCGCGACGCTGTGGCTTAACCGCGCCGAAAAGAACAACGCGTTCAACGCCGAAATGATCCGCGAGTTGATCCTTGCCCTCGACAAAGTCGCCAGCGACGCCAGCCTGCGTTTCTTGCTGGTGCGTGGCCGTGGCAAGCATTTCAGCGCCGGCGCCGATCTGGCGTGGATGCAGCAATCGGCCGAGCTCGATTACCACACCAACCTCGACGACGCCCGCGAACTCGCGGAGCTGATGTACAACCTCGCCAAGCTGAAAATTCCCACAGTCGCCGTGGTCCAAGGCGCGGCGTTCGGTGGTGCACTGGGGTTGATCAGTTGCTGCGACATGGCGATTGGCGCCGATGATGCGCAATTCTGCCTGTCGGAAGTGCGCATTGGTCTGGCCCCTGCGGTAATCAGCCCGTTCGTGGTGCAGGCCATCGGCGAACGTGCTGCGCGGCGCTATGCGCTGACCGCCGAACGTTTCGGCGGCCAACGCGCTCGGGAAATCGGCTTGTTGTCCGACAGCTATCCAGCCGCTGAACTGGAACAACAAGTCGAACAGTGGATCAACAACCTGCTGCTCAACAGCCCCGCCGCGATGCGTGCCAGCAAGGATTTGCTGCGTGAAGTCGGCAACGGCGCGCTGACCCCGGCACTGCGCCGTTATACCGAAAACGCCATCGCCCGTATCCGCGTCAGCCCCGAAGGCCAGGAAGGTCTGCGCGCTTTTCTGCAAAAACGTCCGCCGAGCTGGCAAGCCGCAACCACCACCAAGGAGCCGCGTTGATGAGCGCACCTGTTCTCACCACCCTGCTGGTGGCCAACCGTGGCGAAATTGCCTGTCGCGTAATGCGCACCGCCAAAGCGCTGGGCCTGACCGCGGTCGCCGTGCACAGCGCCACCGACCGTGAAGCGCGGCACAGCCGTGAAGCCGACATTCGCGTCGATCTCGGTGGCAGCAAAGCCGCCGACAGTTATCTGCAAATCGACAAACTGATCGCGGCGGCCAAGGCCAGCGGCGCGCAGGCGATTCATCCGGGTTACGGGTTTCTCTCGGAAAACGCCGGTTTCGCCCGAGCTATCGAAGCGGCCGGTTTGATTTTCCTCGGCCCGCCCGCTTCGGCCATCGATGCCATGGGCAGCAAATCCGCCGCCAAAGCGCTGATGGAAACCGCTGGCGTGCCACTGGTGCCGGGTTATCACGGTGAAGCGCAGGATCTCGAGACCTTCCGCGATGCTTGCGAGCGTATCGGTTATCCGGTGCTGCTCAAGGCCACGGCCGGCGGTGGCGGCAAAGGCATGAAAGTGGTCGAGGACGTCAGCCAACTCGCCGAAGCCCTCGCCTCGGCACAGCGTGAAGCGCAGTCATCGTTTGGCGATTCGCGGATGCTGGTGGAAAAATATCTGCTCAAGCCGCGTCACGTGGAAATCCAGGTGTTCGCCGATCAACATGGCAACTGCCTGTACCTCAACGAGCGTGATTGCTCGATTCAACGGCGCCATCAGAAAGTCGTCGAAGAAGCTCCGGCCCCGGGCTTGTCCCCGGAACTGCGTCGGGCGATGGGCGAGGCGGCTGTGCGCTCGGCGCAGGCGATCGGATATGTCGGCGCCGGTACTGTGGAATTTTTGCTGGATGCGCGCGGTGAGTTCTTCTTTATGGAGATGAATACGCGCCTGCAAGTAGAGCATCCAGTGACCGAGGCCATCACCGGTCTGGACCTGGTCGCGTGGCAGATCCGCGTAGCCCGTGGTGAAGCGCTGCCGATCACCCAGGCGCAGGTGCCGTTGAACGGTCATGCGATTGAAGTGCGCTTGTACGCTGAAGACCCTGCGAATGACTTCCTGCCGGCGACCGGGCGTCTGGCGTTGTATCGCGAATCGGCTGAAGGGCCTGGGCGCCGGGTCGATAGCGGGGTTGAAGAAGGCGATGAAATTTCGCCGTTCTACGACCCGATGCTCGGCAAACTGATTGCCTGGGGCGAGGATCGTGAGCAGGCGCGCCTGCGTCTGTTGAGCATGCTCGACGAATTCGCGATTGGCGGATTGAAGACCAACATCAACTTTTTGCGGCGGATCATCGCCCATCCGGCGTTCGCGGCGGCGGAGCTGGATACCGGATTTATTCCGCGCTATCAGGAGCAATTGCTGCCTGCTCCCGGCACGTTGAGCGATGAATTCTGGAAAGCGGCGGCTCAAGCGGTGGCGCAAAGCCTGCCCCAGCTTGTGCGTCAGGATGACCCTGCTTCGCCGTGGTCATTCAATAGTGGTTTACGTGCAGGTCTGCCACTGGAAATCACCCTGCATTTGAGTTGCGAGGGCCAGGATCGCGCCTTGACGCTGAATGCCGCTGATCACGCCAGACTGTCGGGTGAAACACTCATCGTCGAGCACGACGGCGTCCGTCGTACGTTGCGCGCCATTCGCCAGGGCGATGCGCTCTATCTGCAATGGGAAGGCGAGTTGCGGCGCATCGAGACGTACGACCCGATCAGTGCCGTCGAAGCCAGCCACAGCCATCAGGGCGGACTGACCGCGCCAATGAACGGCAGCATTGTCCGTGTGCTGGTCGAGGCTGGGCAATCGGTAGAGGCCGGTGCGCAACTGGTGGTGCTGGAAGCGATGAAGATGGAACACAGCATCCGTGCGCCGCATGCCGGGGTGATCAAAGCGCTGTATTGCCAGGAAGGTGAAATGGTCGGCGAAGGCAGCGCTTTGGTTGAACTGGAAGCAGTGTGAATATGAGGATCGATCCTACGCCTGGCGAGGATCGATCTGACTAGTAACGCGCCGTTGCCTGAACCACAACGCCGATGATTCGACACTCATCGGTCAGCAGCGCCTTTGGCCACGTCGGATTGAGCGGTACCAGGTAACGCTGGCCGCCCTCTTCGTCGAGCTTGCGGAAGATCGCTTCAGGGCTGTCGGGCCATTGTGCGATTACCAGTTTGCCGGGCACCGCCTCGGCCGCCGGATCAACCAGAATCAGCATGCCTTCGGCAATGCTCTGGCCACTGGGGGCGGTCATTGAATCCCCCGTCACCGTCAACCAGAACGCCGGACCACGCGCGTGGTAATCCGTCAGTTCGAAGCGCTGTTTGCCTGAAGGCTTGGCGTAGGACGTGGCGTCGCTCTCGCGCACCTCGCACGTCGTCTGCCAATCGCTGACCGGGTAACGGAAATACGGGTTGTACTTCTGCGCCAGCGGCATGTCGTCGTCAGGTGTTATTTGCGGTTCCCGGATCACCAGCACCACTTCCAGAAAATCCATGCCCAGCGCTTGCAGCACGCGATTCATTTGCGTGATGCCGGGTTCGCGACGCTTGTTCGGCCAATGGCCGATCCCGCCCTGGGACATGCCGACGCGCTCTCCGAGCTCTGTTTGAGTGATTTTGAGTTCACTCATCTTGGCCTTGACCAACTCAATCCATTTATCCATGTGCAGCACCTTACGTCGACGCCTTCGGCCAGCAAAACACATATTGTAGTATTTAAATTCTGGTCACAACTACACAAAGTACTATTCTGAAGACACGGATTTTCAATCGACCAAGGAGTGCCTCTTCATCATGAATATCAGCAGCAAAGACTTGCCCGATCTGCAAATGGACACCACCTTCACCTCGCCTCAGGGCAATGCAGCGGCGCAGCGAGCGTTGGACTATTACTTGAAACCAGCTGTGTCAGAACCCGAGGTCGACGAACGTTTTTTCGATGTCAGGCGCCATCTGAGCGGCGAAGAAGCCCTGGTGCACGCCTCGGATCTGTTGCGCTGTGCCGCAGCCACGGCGTTCAAGGCAGCCGAAAACCTGCAAGGCGCGAGTCGCGATCTGGCGTTTTCAGTGGTGCACATGGTGGATATGGCGCGGGCAATGGTCGACCATTCGCTCGATGGCGATGAAGCTTGAGCAACGGGACAGCGGACGGACAGGAAAGAATTTTCCAATCGCGCAGATAAAAACATTTGACTTGCAAATGATAATGATTATTATTGCATGCAGCTGGTCGCGAGATCAGTCGATGGACCAGAGACCTTAGGTCGGTCTTCTGGACTATCTCCTCATCAGGCTAATCACGGTTTTTGACCCGGCTTTTTGCCGGGTCTTTTTTTGCCCGTTTTTCGGGCTTGTGTCTTCAGGCTAATGAAGTCTTTAGGTGTTGCGAATTCGATGGCGCGGATAATATCAAAAGAATATCGCTTGGCAAGCCGAGCCCGGCCACATTGGGGCAAACTAATGACAATTAGCACTTGAGAATCAATCGCACAGTCTCTAAGCTGCATCCGCGTCATGGAGGACGCCCCCCGCCACACCCCGCAATTCCCCTCGGTTTCAGACCTGCCTGCGTGTAAAGTAACGGCCATAAAAATCATATTCAGGAATCGATTATGACCGTGGCCAAATCCTCGTTCGACATCAGTGCCAACTTCGACAGCGGCAACATCCAAGTCATCGACATCAGCAATCCGCTCAATCCGGTTCTGGCCATTCGCCCGGATACCCGCAGCGCCCATTTTCAGTGGTTCCACTTCAAGGCCAGCGGCCTGCATGTTCATCAGGAACACTGGTTTCGCCTGGTCAACGCCAGCCAGTCCTCCTATAACAAAGCCTGGACCGGCTATCAGGCAGTCGCCTCCTACGACCACGTCAACTGGTTCCGCATTCCAACCAGTTTTGAAGGTGACAGCCTGCGTTTTTGCCTTGAGGCGGAGCAAACCCATGCATGGTTTGCGTATTTCGAACCCTACAGCCGTGGCCGTCACGACTGGCTGATCGATCAGGCCCTGAGCAAGGCCGGCACCGAACTGCTGGCCACCGGCAAGAGCGTCGAAGGTCGCGATATTCAACTGCTGCGCAAAGGCACCGGCGCCGAAGGTCAGCGCAAAATCTGGATCATTGCTCAACAGCATCCCGGCGAACACATGGCTGAATGGTTCATGGAAGGCGTCATCGAACGTCTGGAAAGACACGACGATCCTGTGCTGAACAAACTGCTGGCCAGCGCTGATTTGTACCTGGTGCCGAACATGAATCCCGACGGTGCCTTCCACGGTCACCTGCGCACCAATGCGATGGGCCAGGACTTGAACCGCGCCTGGCAGAACGCCAGTCAGGACATCAGCCCCGAGGTACTTTTCGTACAACAGCAAATGGAAAAGTACGGCGTCGATCTGTTCCTCGACGTACATGGCGACGAAGAAATCCCCCACGTATTCACCGCCGGTTGTGAAGGCAATCCGGGTTACACACCGCGCATCGAAAAGCTCGAAGAGCATTTCCGCAGCCACCTGAAACACACCACCAAAGACTTCCAGACCAAGTACGGCTACACCCGCGACGAACCGGGCCAGGCCAACATGACCCTGGCGTGCAACAGCGTCGGACAGAAATACGACTGCCTGTCACTGACCCTGGAAATGCCGTTCAAGGATCACGACGACCATCCCGACAAGGTAACCGGCTGGTCGGGCAAACGCTCGAAACAACTGGGCAAAGACGTGCTGACCACCATCGCCGACATGGTTGATACCTTGCGCTGATCCCCTCCTCCGTCCCTCAAAAGATCGCAGCTTGTCTGCGATCTTTTGCTTTCTGCCATTCGTACTTTCGTGCAAACAGGTTGCAAAATAAAACCTGAATCAATACCGTGATCAAGGTTTTATTTTGAAACCTAAAAGGATGCGGGATATGAAACCTCTCAACAGCAGCGCCGTTTTGCTTTTCTCTGTGGCCTGCGGTCTGGCCGTGGGCAACGTGTATTACGCCCAGCCATTGCTGGACGCCATGGCTGAAGCGTTTGCGATGTCGCCGGCGACTATCGGCATCGTCATCACCCTGACGCAAATCGGTTACGGCATCGGCCTGGTGTTACTGGTGCCCCTCGGCGATCTGCTCAATCGACGCCGATTGATCGTCACTCAAACCCTGCTGTCGGCAGCGGCGTTGTTGATGATCGCGCTGGCGCCCAGCAGTGTCTGGCTGCTGCTCGGCATGACGTTGACGGGGCTGCTCGCCGTGGTGACGCAGGTGCTGGTGGCTTACGCCGCCACACTGGCGATCCCTACACAACGCGGGCGCGTGGTCGGTGTGGTCACCAGCGGTATCGTCGTCGGCATCTTGCTGGCACGCACGGTCGCCGGCGGCATGGCCGATCTGGCCGGCTGGCGTGCAATCTACTTTCTGTCAGCAGGGCTGACACTGTTGATGGCGTTGCTGCTGTTTCGCGTCCTGCCCAAGCGCGAATCTCCACAACCGGCGACTGGCTACATCGCACTGATCGCCTCGGTATTCAGTCTGTTCAAAGAAGAACCGGTACTGCGCCAACGCGCATTCCTCGCCCTGCTGACCTTCGCCAGCGCGATGGTGCTGTGGACGCCGATGGTGTTGCCACTGGCCGCGCCGCCACTGTCCCTGTCGCACAGTGAAATCGGTCTGTTCGGTCTGGCCGGCGCAGCAGGTGCGCTGGCCGCCGCACGGGCCGGACACTTGGCTGATCGCGGCCTCGGCCAATGGGTCAGCGGACTTTCGCTGTTACTGATGCTCGCCTCCTGGCTGCCGATCGCCCTCACCCAATCCTCGTTGTGGGCATTACTGCTGGGTGTGATCACCCTCGATTTGGCTCTGCAAGCCGTGCACGTCACCAGCCAGAGCATGATCTACAGTGTGCGCCCCGAAGCACAAAGCCGCCTCACTGCCGGTTACATGCTGTTCTACTCGATCGGCAGCGCACTCGGCTCCATCGGTTCGACCGCGATGTACGCGTGGGCCGGCTGGATCGGCGTGTGCCTGCTCGGCGCCGGCATCAACGCCGTGGCGCTGGCTTACTGGTGGTTGACCCTGAAAAGCGGCGCACCGGCACGATGCGCCACTCCGATGAGTTAACTGCGATCGCGACCACGCAACATGCTGTCGAGCACTTCGTCACGGCGCACCCAGCCATGGAACAACGCCGCCGCCAGATGCAGCAGCACCGTCAGGAACAACAGATAGGCCAGATACCCGTGAGCCTTGCGCAAAAACGCGAACAACTGCGCATCGGCCGGGACGATCGATGGCAACTGCAACGTTGTGCTGAGCATGACCGGCTCACCCGAGGCGCTGATCATCGCCCAGCCCAGCAACGGCAACACCAGCATCAACGCGTACAACAACAGATGTGAAGCCTTGGCCGCCAGCACTTGCCAGCCTGGCAGATCCGCGGGCAACGGTGGCTGGCGCGTGGTGAGCCGCACCAGCAAACGCAAAATCACCAACGCCAGAATCGCGATGCCCAGCGGTTTGTGCAGATGGATCAGCCATTCATGCCGCTCGGACACCGAGGTGACCATACCTGCACCGATAAACAACATGGCAATGATCATCAGCGCCATCAGCCAATGCAGCAGTCGCGCCAACAGGGCGAAATGCGTCGGTTGAGTTCTCATGGACGAGCCTCCTGTTTAGCGGCGGGCAACTGACTGACTTCGCTGGTGCGACGCAGGTAGGAATTGGCGTAACCGGCGGAACGGGCCGCGAGCAACGGGTCGTCGGAACCTTGAATCCCGGCCGGCAACACCAGCGGGTCGTAGTTGATATCACGGCATTCGCCGCTCAGTTGCGGCTGGGTCTTTTCCAGCACCAGCGTGCCCGCGTTCAACACTTTGCGCCCGGCCGGCCAGGTCTTGCTGGCGTCGTTCACCGGATCCTCAGGATTGGCCAAGGTGATGTTCAACTGAAAGCGCAGCGGCGCTGAGGCCAAACGTTGCACCAGATCCTTCTCGAGAAAATCGCCACCCTCAGGCGCAGTGGCGCCCGCAGCGTCCCGTGCCAACGGTGTCATGCTCCAGCGTACGGCCTGCTTTTTACCGCTGGCGTCGACCAGATAAAACGCGTTGACGCTGTTGTAAGTTTCGGTGGCATAACTGGCCGACGGCTTGGCGGTTTTCACCCAGGTCAGAAACGGCACGGCTTCCGGGTGCGAGGCAAAGAAGGCCGGGACCTTGCTCGGATCAGGTTTACCCGTGGCCGGGTCCGGCGACTGTGCCTGCTGCAATTGATAAAACGCCTCAGGCGTACCGACCGGGAACACCGGCATGCTGTTCATCCCGGTGCGCCACTGCTGCCCGTTGGCCTGGGTGAACCGCAGCGCCAGACTGCGAATCGGCACGCTGCTGTCCGGTGCATACGGATTGCCCGCCGGCAGCGCGAATCGCCCAACCACCGGAGTCTGCGGCTCGTTGAACACTTGCGCAGTGGAAAACACCCGCGCCTCGCCGCTGCTCTCGAAATGCCCGATCACGCACACGCCTTTGGCATGGTTACGGCGAAACCCGGGGTGTACGCCGTTGTTCTTCTCCAGCACATCGACCAGCGCTTTTGGCGTCAGGCGTTGTGGGTCGAAGTTACCGTGAACGTAGGCAAACGCCCCGGCCACTGCAGCGACTACCACGGCAATGCCGCCCAGACGCAGAACCAGGCTCGCCGCACTCAGTGGCGGGCGCTGTGGGCCGCCGGGCGGTGCAGAATCGGGTGATGAACGATCAACCATGAAAGACTCCAGGGCCATCGGCCACAAGTAGGAAGAATCAGCAAGACGCACCTCGTGTGGATTTATTCCCCGCCTCGGTATTTATTTTTCCGAACGTGGAATAACCTCCAACGACGGACGTCTCCCTAGTCCACAGCGTAGTGACTAGCAGAATTTCATGAGCGAATTCGACGAACAGTTGAGAGAAATCATTCCCAGATTGCGCCGCTTTGCCGTGTCACTGACACGCAACAGCAGCAGCGCCGACGATCTGGTGCAGGCGTGCCTTGAGCGGGCGCTGTCGAGTTGGGGCGACAAACGCGCTGAAGGTGACTTGCGTGCCTGGCTGTTTGCGATCCTCTATCGGCAGTTTCTCGATGCCCATCGCCGCTCGCGACGCTACGCGCGGATGCTCGAGTTCTTCACCGGACGCGACGATGCCGAACCCTCGGTGGAACGCACCGTGATCGCCCAATCGACCCTGCAAGCCTTCGACCGCTTGCCCACCGAACAGCGCGCCCTGCTGCTGATGGTCTCGGTGGAAGGCCTTTCCTATAAAGAGGTCGCCGCGATTCTCGACGCCCCGATCGGCACCGTGATGTCGCGCCTGTCCCGCGCCCGCCAGGCCTTGCGCCAGCTCAGCGACGGCGAAATCAGCAGCCCTTCTTTGCGGATACTCAAATGATCAGCCTGCCTCCCAACGAGCGTGACTTGCACGCCTACGTCGACCACCAACTCAGCGACACCGACCGGCGCGTGCTGGAGACCTGGCTGGCCAACCATCCGGACGAAGCGGCGCAGGTTCGCGCCTGGCAACAGGATGCCCAACAATTGCGCGCGGCACTCAGCGGTGCGTTGCAGCAACCGGCCAATCCGGCCCTTGACCCTGCCATGATCCGTCAGCGCCGCCAGCGTCAGTCACGGCGTCATCTGGCCAGCGCCGCGGTGTTGCTGATCGCAGTGAGCATCGGAGGCTTCAGTGGCTGGCAGGCTCGCGAAATGACTCTCGTGCGCCCATCCATGTTACCGATGACCGACGCCTTGCAAGCCTATCGCCTGATCGCCCAGCAAGGGATGCTGCCGGCCGATTACAAGGTCGACAATGACGGCGACATGCAACGCTGGCTCGATCGTTATTTCAACCGGGCCAGTCGTTTACCGGACCTGAAGGCGGCCGGGTTCGAACCGGTCAGCGGACGCTTGCTCAGCACTGACGAAGGCCCGGCGGCGATGGTCATGTATGAGGATGGCAGCGGGCATAAGGTGAGTTTCTACGTGCGCCCGCCGGGGCCAAAGAACACCTTTTTGCCCCGTGGCAGCCGCAGTGACGGAGACTTGCAGGCGCAGTACTGGTCGGGCGACGGGTACAACTATGCGATGGTCAGCCCGGTTGATACGCCGGCGGCGCAACAGCTCAAGCAATCACTGCAATTCTGAATCCAGTGAGGACTCCAATGTGGGAGCGAGCCTGCTCGCGAATGCGGTGGATCAGCAACACTGTTGTCGACTGACATCCCCATTCGCGAGCAGGCTCGCTCCCACAAGGGTTCAGCGTCAGGCTCAGAAACCTACGTCGAGCACCACATTATCCAGATAAGTGCCCGCCGGTGGCGTGGTCTGGTCGGTGTAGATCTTCGCGTTGTAGTTGAAGATCTGGCTGCCCGTGCCCAACCCGTTACCCGGATTGACCTCGGCATCGGTACTCGCCCGCCGCGCCGCGCCGACACTGCCCCAGCGCGTAGTGCCGGCGCTTTTGAAAATGTCGTAGGCCAGATAATTGCTCCCGGAAATCATCCGTCGCCGGCCGCCGACACTCACCGCATTCTGCCCGTCGCTCAATCCCACTGTATAAGCACTGCCCTTGGTGCAGGCCAGATTGATGGTCTGTCCGGTCACCGGCGTGAACGCGCTGACCACCGGCGCGCTGCCGAACGCGATGTTCGGCGCAGTAATCGTGCAGTCATTGGACACCGTCAGATTCACCGTCAGCGAAGTCGTGCCGTTGGCGATATCGCGCCCGAGACAGATAGCGCCAATGCCGATCCCAGAGCAGTAATTCCAGTTCCAGAAAATGCTCAGCGTCTCGGTATACACCCCGGCGGCAACGTTGCTGCCAATGGTTGTACCGAGGTAGAGCGGCACCGTTTTCGGCGTCGTACCATTGAGCAGGCCAAGGGCATCGATGATGCCGTTGCGCGCAAAGTCATAGGCCGTGCCGCGGGTCAGCGGGTAACTGGTGCTGTTGTTGGCGTAGATCGTGTAGCTGATGACATCGCCGGTCGGCCCGACCAGCCCCCCTTGAGTCGAAGACACAGTGCCCCAGAAGTGGTCGTTACTGGTCAGCAAGGACAGCAGCGAACCGGTGCAACTCAAACCCGCATTCAGTGTGGAACTGGGCTGCGAAGTCGTGCGCACGGCAATCGAACTGAGCGTACCGAACGCCGCCGGTGTGGTGCTGACCACCGAGCACGCGGCCTGCACCGCCCCCGGCAGCATCAGCGCCAGCATCAATAGCCATCGCCTGAACATCATTGACACACCAACGGCCCGAGCAATGGCACCTGATCCTGATTCAGGTCGACGCTGAACTGTGCCCGACAGGTCTTGCCGTCGCCCAGCGTGACCAGCAGCGAATTCTGCGCCTGCAGGTTCTCCAGATAAACCAGCCCATCCCAACCGACCACCGTCCGCGTGCCGCTCTGCTCATGCAGCACGCCCGCGCCCAGCGGCAGCTCGCGCTGCTGCGCATCGACCAGCACGATGCTCGCGGCGATCACCCGGCTCAGCGGAAACTCCAGCAGATAACCGCTGCCTCGGCGCACGGCAATGCGCTGTTCGACGTTGGGGCTGCGCACGTTGGCCGGCAGATTCAGTGGATCGATTTCATACTTGCCGCGGTAATACGCGCTGCTCCACGGCACCAGCAAATGACCGTTCTTGTCGGTCTGACCGACCTGCTGGTTTTCGTAGCGCACCGGAATGTCGGCGAAACCCTCGGTGCTGACCACCACAAACGCATCGTCGATGCGGTTGGCGGCGAACACCTGGCGATCCATCCACACCAGCGAACCACTGGCGTCGGCCCAACGGGTTTCGGCGTCGGAAGTGCCATAGACCCCGGCCTGCAATTGCACCGACTGCAGGCGCCAGGTCACGTCAGCCTGACGATAATCGGCGCCATCACCCTTGGCGTAACCCAGATTGAAACCTACGCCACCCTCAGTCGGCACCGCACGACTGTAGTTGACCCGCTGCTGGCTCTGCCCGGTTTTACTGCGCTCGGTGCTGATCGCCAGACTGCCGCGCAGATCGAACGGGACCACCAGTTGCGCCTGCACAGCCCAGTTGCTGTCGCCGATCTCGCGGTTGGCCGAGAGGTAGAAACTGCTGTTGCGCCACAGCGGTTTGCTCCAGCTCAGGTTGAGCAGACGCGTGCGTGAATCGTCCGCTGCACGCACATCGAAATAGCCGGCGCCGAGGCTGCCCCAGCGGTCGAGATTGAGGCTCAAGGTCGCCTGTTCGCTGCGCCGGCTCAGGCTGATATAAGGGCTGTCGACCACGGTCAGGTCGGCGTATTGATCATGCCGTTGCAGGCGCTGATAAGAAAAACTGAAACGCTGGTTGCTGTACTGATAGCCCAAACTGATTTGCTGACCGCCCTCACCGTCGAAACGGCTCTGGCTCAACGCACTGTTAAGCACGCCAAAATTGCCCAGTTGCAGGTTGCCACCGAGGCCACCGAGGGTCAGCGAGTCGGCTGCTTCGGCATGGCTTTCCAGAGTAAAACTGTCGCTGACGCCATAACGCAGGCTGCCGGACGTGACACCCGGGCCATAGTTGAAATCCTTCAAGCCGTAGTCGCGGCGCAACGTACCGGCGGCCACGGAAAAATCGCTCAAGCCCTTTTGCAGCAAGGTGCTGGTGACATAGAACGGCACCGTGGTCGACACCTGCCGGCCCAATGCATCGGTGGTCACCACCACCGCTTCGCCCGCGCCGTTGATGAACGGAATGTTGGTCAGCGTGTAGGGCCCAGGCTGTAAATCTGCGCTGCTGGACTTGTAGCCATTGATGAACAGATCCACCGAGGACGGCACTGCTGCTTCACCGGCAAATTGCGGCAGCGGATAGGTCACCAGATCCGGGCGCACCGCAAAATCCCGAGAGAACTGCACGCCGCCCAAACGCACCGAACTGCTCCACGGCAACGCACCGCTGATCACGTCACCGGCCTCGTAGGTGAGCATTCGCTCGTCATCGGAGTAACGCCAGGTGGTGTCGTAACGCAGGTAGCCATTGTTCAGCGTGTTGAGTGAATCACCGGACAAGGTGCGCCGGTATTGCCCGGTATTGGACAACGTGCCCCAACTGTCGAACAGCCGCACTTCGTTCCACGCCGCCAGATAAGTGCCGGCATCGTCGGTGTCGTTGAGGTACAAGTCATAGTTGAACAGCGCGCCGAAACTGCTCAATGCCGGAGTGCGCGGGTAAGCCTGGCGATTACCGATGAACTGTTCCGGCAGCCAGTCCGGCGGCACGTCCAGCAGCAGGCGCTGACCGACACTGTCATAGTCGCTGTGCAGCCCCGGCAGGCTGTCGAGATCGACCTCGACGGCGAGGTTGTCGGGCAGTTTCATGCCGGTTTCGCGCAACGCCGTCGCCGGTACAAACAAGCGCCCGTCGCGCTGCTGCACTGCCACGACGCGTCCGGTATTCATCTGGTTGACCACCAGTTCCAGAAACAACTGTGCATCACTCACGGCCTCCATGCCGCTGGGCGGCGGCGGCAGATCGCCGGCCCCGGATGGTTGAACGAACATCAGGCAACACGCGCCGGTGATGAACCACAACGGACGCTGAATACGGCGAGCCAATCCCGGGCTCATACACGTTTTACGTCCGTCAATGGACTGAATCCTCCTGATACCGCTTTAGCCGCCGCCAGATGTTGGCGCGACGACTCACTCACTTGGCCGGCGTAATGCTCTGCACCTGCGCCGCACCATTGACCCGCACCTGCAACGCCGACTCATTCGACAGCGCCGCCGGTGCCGGCCAGCGCATCACTGCGCCCGGCAGCACGTAGCCCAACAGCCCTTCGGCCAACGGTTTGCTCTGCCCGGCCTGTTTGATGGCCACGTCGGTCAGCCGCGCGTGCACCGCGCCCTGATTGCGCACCTCGACATAAGGCTTGCCGTCCACGGCCACCGTGCGCCAGCTCAACTGCGGCAGGCCCACGCCTTTGGGATCTCGTGCGCGAGTGCTGTCTTCTTTGCTCCACAGCCCGGCGCCATAGGCAAACAGCGGCACCGAGTAACGCATCTGGAAACGGATCGCCGCAGCGGTTTTGCCACCGTCAGCGCTCGCTGGTTGTGCGGAAGGAATTTCATCGATGATGATCCGGTAGGCCAGTTCCTGCCCCGGCGGCACCTCTTTGGTCCGGGTCAGACGCACCAATTGCTTCTGCCCCGGTTCGATCTTCGCCACTGGCGGGCTGCCGATCACGTCGCGCTGATTCTGGTACTGCTCCGCGAAACCGCTCTGGCTCCAGCCGAATACGCGGATCTGCAGATTGGCGGTTTCGCTGCCGCGGTTCTCCAGCCACAGCGCACTGGCCTGTTGATCAGCTTCCAGCACCGGATCGATCGGCCAGATCAGCACCGAACTTGCAGCGTTTACAGAATTCATCCCCAGCATGAGCAAGGCCGCTATCGCGCAAACCCCGAGCGAACGCCCTGACGTGTAACACTGCATAAACCTGCTCCTTGTCGGCAATCCTGACTTCGCCTCACCACGACAGTTGCACCTGCAACACATCGCTGTACGTCCCCCCAGGCTGATTGCCCGGCAACTGCACCTGACCGTAGATTGGCAGGCTGATATTGTTCGCATCGCTGTAAGCCACCGCCACACTCTGGCCAATGCCCAGGCTCTGGCTGTAGGCCGCATCGCGAAACAGCGCATACGCCACCCGCGCACTGCCGCTGTTGACCTGCATGTGCCGGCCGCTGTTGTTGTACTGGCCGCCATCGACGCTCATGTTCAAGGTCACGCCCGGCGTACATTGCAATTGCACGCCCCCCGTCAGCGCGACCTGCACCGTGCCGGTGGCCAACGCTGAACGTGAACCGAAATTCAGCCCGCCGTAGTTCGACACCCCGCCCACCACCAGACATCCCGCGGTGACCGTGGCGCTGACCTGAAAGCTCTGGCTGGTCGCGGCGGTCAGCGGCAGCGGCGCACTCCCCGCACAGAGCAGGAGCAGCGCGGCACAGCCATGACGACGCATGGCATCAGAACGTCAGTTCAACAGCGACGGTGTCGGTGTAAGTCCCCGCTGGCAAACCGGCCTTGCCCACCGCCTGACCGTAGAGGTTCACCGTCTGCGCAACGCCGGTGCTGGCGGCGAGGTTGATCGTCCCGTCAATCGCCAGCAGTTGCGAGTGCCCGGCGTCGGTGTACAAGTCGTACGGCACGTAATTGGCCACCCCGTCGTACAACGCTCGGGTGCCGCCCGGCGACATGCCATCATGGGAACCGGCGCGCACCTTGACCGTCGGCGTAGTGCCGCTGGAGCAGAGAATCGACAGCGCTCCGCCGCCACCGCCCAGCACTTGCCCGGTGGCGGTGGTGAACAGGCTGTTGGCGGTGCCGAAGTTCAACGCACCGAAGTTCAGCCCGGTCGAACCGCCGGCACCGTTAACCTGACAACTGCTGATCAGAATCAGGCTGGAGGTGATCTGGCCGGTGACCGTGGTGGCGGCGTTGACACTGGAAACCAGCGCCAGGCCGAACAGTGACAAACCTATCCTTGATGCAAACGTACGCATGGTGTCCGTCCTCTACGGGGTTACCAGTCGAGCGTCACCGTCAGGGTGTCGGTATAGACCCCTGCCGGCACCGCGCGGGTATTCGCCACCACCGAGCCAAATACCGGAATGGGTATCTGCGCAGCGCTGGTGACAGCGAAATTGTGTTGCTGGCCGATGCTGTAGCTCCGGGCGCCGGAGGGATCGACGAACAGCTGATAGGGAATGGTCTGGCGGCCGTTGCTCAGGTGCCGGGTGTTGCCGTCACCGTGGGTGCCGCCATCGATGGTGACGGTGAAACCGGTGACCGACGGATTGCAGGCGACGTTGAGCTTGCCGCTGCTGTCGCCATCGAGGCTGGCCTTGATCGGCGCGTTCCAAGTGGGCCCCTGCAGGCCGAAATCGAGGGTACCAAGGTTGCTGACCGGGCTGGCGGGACTGCTGTTGTTGGTGACTTCGCAACCGGCAATCAGGATCAGCCGCGCATTGATCTGCCCGCTCATCGCCGCTTGCGCGTCGTCGGCGAGCAATACCAGCGTCCCTGCTACGACCACCATCCAAAGCTTGCCTGTCATTGCGTCCGTCCCTGCTCCTTGATGGTGACTCATCCACCGCGCTCGTCATCGAACGCCTTCCTTGCACGCCCCGCGTCCACCGGGTGCCTGTTGAAACCGTGATCACCAGGTGACCGTCACCTTGACCAGATCCGAGTAACGGCTGACCTGTGGCACTTCGGCCAGCGGCTCGATCCGCGCGTACAACGGTAATTCCACGGTGCCGCTGTCCGGCACCCGCCCGCTGACCGGCACATCCACCACCAGCGGCACCCGCCTGGCCGCGTCCTGATACAAGCGGTACGGAATCGGCTTGCTGCCCGTCGAACCAGCCATGTAGCGGACTTCACCGACCCCGCCATGCAAACCACCGTCGACGCGCATCTGGTACGGCGTGTCCGGGTTGCACTCCAGCCGTGGCAGGCGCTGATTGGTCAACGCCGCGCCCAATGGCCCGGCCGGGTCGTCAAGGCGCGAGGTGCTGCCGAAGTCGAGCACACCCAGTTGCTCGATGCCGGCGCCACGCTGCTGGCCGATCAACTGGCAGCCACGCTGCACGTCAACGCGCACTTCGACCTGAAGATCCGCCGCATAGACGGGCGCAACGAGCACACCCAGCAATCCCATGACCACCTGTACTTTCACTGCGCCGTTCCTTGTCAGCGATCGCTTGCGACGTCGTTTCTGTGATTGAGGTTAGCAACGGTCGACGATTCCGCCAGTCGATTGGATCCATGGATCGCCCGGGATATGTTTCGAAAGGTTGGCAAGTGGTCGGGCCAACTCGCTAAAAATAGCTGTACGCACCAGACAAAATCGTCCAATAACCGCCCACTCTCGATTCGTCGCGGTGGCTGGCGAACTCGGCGTCTGGTTACACTACGTCGCCGCGCTTCCGGGAGCCGGTTCTACGAATACGGAGACGCCCACAGTGCCTGCCCAACCGCCGAAACGATCGCGACTGACCCAGCGCTGGCCGGCGTTGCGCCGCTGGTTCGGCAAGGGTTTACCAGCCAGCGCCGGGCATGACGCCAGTGCCCAGTCGATCCGCGATTACTTCCGGCACAAAGCCAGCGCTCAGGGCTACACCCTCAGCCACAGCCAGCAGCACGTCATCGATTGCATGGCGCAACAGGCCAGTCTGCTGTTTGGCGCCAGTAGCCGAACCGCGCCGAGCCTGTATCTGTTCGGTGCCGTCGGACGTGGCAAGAGCTGGCTGCTCGACGGTTTTTTTCATGCCTTGCCGATCACCCAGAAACGACGCCTGCATTTCCATCAGTTCTTCGCGCAATTGCATCAAGGCATGTTCAGCCATCGCGCGCAGGACGATGCCCTCGACGTGACCCTCGACGAACTGCTGGAGGATTGTCGGGTGCTGTGTTTTGACGAGTTTCATGTGCATGACATCGGCGATGCCATGCTCATCACCCGGCTGTTCAAGGCATTGTTCAAACGGCGGATTCTGCTGCTGGTGACCTCCAACTATGCGCCCGAGGGCCTGCTACCCAATCCGCTCTATCACGCCCGTTTCAAACCGGTGATCGAGCTGATCAACGCGCACATGCAAGTGATGGAAGTCGGCGGCCCGCATGATTACCGCAGTCACACACGCCACTCTGCGCAGCAGATATTCACTCAGGGGCATTACGTGTGGCCCGCCACGCCCGCACAACGCGCCGCGCTGGAGCTGCCGCCTGCAGATGCGCCAGCCATCAGGTTAGCGGTCGGCACCCGACAGTTTCAGGCGCGGTTGTGTGACGCACGGCGTGTCGGTTTTACCTTCAGCGATCTGTGCGAACAGCCGACGGCGGTCATGGATTATCTGGAACTGTGTCGACGTTTCGACCGCTGGATCATTGATGATCTACCCGAGCTGGGAGAGTGCTCGATCGCTGCGCAACAACGCTTCATCAACCTGATCGACGTGCTGTACGACCAGGACAAACACCTGACGCTGCTCGGTCGACTGCCGTTGCGTGAAAGCCTCGACGGCCATGCCATTGACCTGGCGCGCACACGCAGCCGGTTGGGGCAATTGCAAGAGATACACGATAACGACTGACCACACAGCTCATGTGGGAGCGAGCCTGCTCGCGAAGACGGGGGTGTCAGTCAATACATAAGAGGCCGACATTCCGCTTTCGCGAGCAGGCTCGCTCCCACAAAAGGCATCTGAAGTTTCGCCACCTACCCAATTTCAAATCCGGGTATTGCCGTTATCATGTCGCCCATCCTCAGCGCCCCAGCGTCGCTCCACTGATCAATAGCGAACACCAACATGCACACCCTTGCTCAATTACGCGCCGGCGAGTTGTCGGGCATCACGCGACTGGACCTGTCTTGTGGCCTGACCGAATTCCCGCGCGAGATTTTCGACCTGGCCGACACGCTGGAAATCCTCAACCTCAGCGGCAACGCCCTGAGCAGTCTGCCGGATGACTTGCACCGTCTGACGCGCCTGCGCGTGCTGTTCTGTTCCGACAACCCGTTCACTGAACTGCCGGCCTGCCTCGGCCAATGCGCGGCGTTGACGATGATCGGTTTCAGGGCCAATCGCATCGTCAACGTACCCGGTGCTGCCTTGCCGCCACAGCTGCGCTGGCTGATCCTGACCGACAACTGCATCGAACACCTGCCGAACGAACTGGGTGAACGTCCTGCCCTGCAGAAACTCATGCTGTCCGGCAACCGTCTGCAAACGCTGCCGCCCTCCCTGAGCAACAGCCATAGGCTGGAGCTGCTGCGCATTTCCGCCAACCGCCTGACCGAACTGCCGCAGTGGCTGCTCGCGCTGCCGAGCCTGAGCTGGCTGGCCTACGCCGGTAACCCGCTGGAAACCGAGGCGGACGCCGCCGCGCTGCAGGCGACGGCGCAAATCCCCTGGTCGGCGCTGCGTCTGGAGCAACGCTTGGGTGAAGGCGCCTCGGGGGTGATTTCCCGGGCGAGCTGGCAGCGCGACGATGGCTCAGTGACGCCGGTCGCGGTGAAACTGTACAAGGGTGAAATGACCAGCGACGGCTCGCCGCTGCACGAAATGAATGCCTGCATCACCGCAGGTCTTCATCCCAATCTGATCCGCATCGAAGGGCGCATCAGTGACCATCCCCAGGGCCAGCAGGGATTGGTGATGCAACTGATCGATCCGTCGTTCAGCAACCTCGCCGATCTGCCAAGCCTGGCATCCTGCTCGCGAGATGTGTATGCCGATGATTGCCGATTCGGCGCCGATGTTGCGCTGAACATTGCCAAAGGCATCGCTTCGGCAGCCGATCACTTGCACCAGCAAGGCATCACCCATGGCGACCTCTACGGGCACAACATTCTGCTGAACGAGCGCGGCGATTGCCTGCTTGGGGATTTTGGCGGGGCGTCGTTCCATGCAGTCGCCGACACAGTAGAAACGCGCGCGTTGCAACGCATCGAAGTGCGTGCGTTCGGGATTTTGCTCGGGGAATTGCTGGCGCGCATCGACTCGGGGTTGAGTGATGAGCGGCGTCGGTTTCTTGAGGAACTGGAGCGACGTTGCTGTCAGGCGGATGTGCTGGCGCGGCCGGGGTTTGCTGAGGTCATGAAGCAACTTGAAGATCTGTGACCGCTGCGCGGTCAATCGCTGGCAGGCTAGCTTGTATGGTAGGACTTGAAGGGAGGAGGAGGGACAAGGCTCGATTCTGACTGTTGACGCAGCACAGACCGTGGGAGATTTCGCCCCTCCTCCTTTCACCCAAGCGCCGATAAAGAATGCATCTGGCTAGACCGACGATAGGAACAAGCCTGCGCCTCTGGGTGAGCCCTTCAAGTGCTCAAACCTTATCCCGGAGGAAATCCTGTGGCAATGCCAGTCGCTCTATCAAATCCGATCGTTGGCGTGGATGTCGCCAAAAATGAACTGGTGATTTATCAGGCCGATAGCGATCTGCTTGAAGCGATTCCCAACACCAAAACATCCATCAAGCAGTGGCTGAAGGCCTTGCTCGGCCCCGTGTCTATTGCCATTGAGGCAACCAACATCTACCACCTGGAATTCGCTGATTTGGCCTATGCGGCCGGTTGCACGATTTACATGGTGGGCGGCTATGAACTCAAACATTACCGCGAAGGCGTGAAGATCCGCGCCAAAACCGACGCCTTGGACGCCAAGTTGCTGGCCCGTTACCTGAAGAACGAAGCCGAGGAGTTGCGCCCCTGGACCCCGCCATCACCGCTGTACCGCCAGCTCCTGAGCCTTTTCCGCCGCCGCGCGGCTTTGGTCCAGGCAAGGGTCGGCCTGGTGCAGAGCTGGTCGAATGAGCCGCTGTTGAAGGCAGCTTTTGCTGAACAAATAAAATCCATGCAGCGGCTTGAAACGATGATCGAAAAGACGATCAACGATCAGCTCAAACAAGCCGGTTTGCTCGGCCAATTGAAGCGTTGCCTGAAAGTTGAGGGCATTGGATTTCTGACCGGAGCGCGCCTGCTCACGGCGTTTCAGCGGGGGGAATTTAGCAACGCGGATGCGTTTATCGCCTTCCTGGGCATGGATTTACGGGTATCGAAATCAGGGCAAAAGGACGGTCGCCGCAGCTTGACCAAGCGCGGAGACCCCGAGGCCCGCCGACTTTTGCACAACGCAGCGATGTCGGCTAGCCGTACGATAGCCTGGAAAGGGTTTTACGAAGCCCAAAGAGCACGGGGTTTCAGCACCACGCAGGCGTTGGTGATGCTGGCTCGCAAACTTGCTCGGGTGGTATTCGCCTTGCTGAAAGGGCAAAGCGAATATCAGACAAAAGTCAGTTGAGGGCTTCCCCTCAACCATAGAATCTCCCACACTGGATCTGTGGCGTTCACAAATCCCCTGTGGGAGCTAGCCTGCCAGCGCTGAGGCATCACTGGAGAAACAGATCAGCCCGCCAGGCCGACAAACATGTCCTGCACGTCATCATGGTTGTCGAGGCCTTCGAGGAACGCTTCAACTTCAGCCATCTGCTCATCGCTCAAACCGCTGACCGGGTTCTTCGGCTGGTAACCCAGCTTGGCCGACAGCACGGTGAAACCTTGCTCTGGCAGCGCCTTCTGCACCGAATCCAGATCGGTAGGATCGGTCAGAAACAGCGTCGCGCCGTCTTCGCCCGGCTCGAAATCCTGAGCACCGGCTTCAATCGCGGCCATTTCCGGATCGGCGTCCGGGGTGTCCGGCGAGGCTTCGATCATGCCGACGTGGTTGAAGTCCCAGGCCACGGAGCCTGAGGCACCCAGTTGGCCTTTACGGAACGCTACGCGGATTTCGGCGACGGTACGGTTGATGTTGTCGGTCACGCACTCGACGATCAGCGGCACCTGGTGCGGGGCGAACCCTTCGTAGGTGACGCGATGGTATTGCACGGTTTCACCCAGCAGACCGGCGCCTTTCTTGATCGCGCGATCCAGGGTTTCTTTTGGCATCGAGGCTTTCTTGGCCTGTTCGACCACCAGACGCAGGTGTGCGTTGGTGGTGGTATCGGCACCGTTGCGGGCAGCGATGGTGATTTCCTTCACCAGTTTGCCGAAGATCTTGCCCTTGGCGTTAGCTGCCGCTTCTTTGTGTTTAACCTTCCACTGTGCGCCCATTACTCACTCTCTTGATCTGTGGCGCCGAGACATCTATTGGCCGACGCGTGGCGCCAAGTTTATACGGCCTAAAGTCGGCAATCGACCAAAAAAATGCAATGCAGAATCGACATCTTCACTAGAGCTTGTAGGGGGATTCTGAAAAACGGCTTTGACATGACCATTCAGCGCTGTGGTTTCGTACCCTCTCAGGCCCGTATTGCCTGACAGAGCCTGTTCGAATGCTCAATGACAAGGAAAGTCCTTTTACCCTGACCCTGACCGACAGCGGCCTGAGCCTGCCGGTGCTGCGTTTTCAAGGCGAAGAAGCGCTCAACCAGCCTTACCGTTTCGACATCGAACTGATCGGCCTCGCGCCCGCCATGGCGCCGGGTACATTCCTGCACCAACCGGCCTTTTTGCGTCTGGACGATCATCATGGGGTTCACGGCATGATCGACAGTGCCAGTTGCGAACATCGCGGCACGCACCGGATCGGCTATCGACTGACCTTGGTGCCACGTCTGCAAAGGCTGGCCCAACCGAGCAAGCGGCGGGTGTTTGTGCACCTGAGCGTGCCGCAGATTCTCCAGCAATTGCTCACGGAAAATGCCCTGCCCATTAATGGTTACCGGATTGAAATGACCGTCGGTCAATACCCGGCCCGGCCGTTTTGCATCCAGTACGAAGAAAGCGATCTGGCGCTGCTGGACAGGCTTTGTGAAGAAGAAGGCATTCACTATCACTTCGAACACCGGGTCGACGGTCACGTTGTCGTGTTTGCCGATGACAGCCTGAGCCTGCCGCAAATGCCGGCGCTGCTGCCGTTCAAAGTGTGCGAGCAAACACCGTCACCCTGCGTCAGTGCGCTGTTTCAGCACCATCACGCCGCGCCCATCGCCACGCTGCATACCGTGCGCAATCGAGGGCAGCAGACAAGCCGTGACGATGCCGCCAACCACGGCACGGCGACCGCCCTGCCGCCAATACCCTCCCTCGAACAACGTCACCACGAACAACGCAGCCGTCGACATCTGGAGAGGCAACGCGGTCAGCATCGGACGATCAACGGCCGCAGTGACCGGGTCGGTTTGCTCAGTGGGCACCTGCTACAAGTGTCGGCGCATCCGGTCAGCCACTTCAATGAACAATGGCGGCTCACCGCCCTGCGCCATCACGGGCAGCATCCGTCGATTCTTGACCCTGGCCCAAACGTCCATCGTTACCACAACGACTTCAGCGCCCAGCCCTGGTCATCCGACTTTCGCCCGGCGCTCAGACAACCCCGGCCCAGCGTCGCCGGCTATCACCTGGCCCGGGTGCTCGGGCCTGCCGGGCAACCGGCGCAACTCGATGACCAGGGCCGAGTCGCCGTGCGCCTGTGGCCGTCGGATACCGAGCACACGCTTGATCACCACGCGATCTGGCTGCCCATCGCCATGACCCGGACCCATCGCCGAATCGCACAGGACGAATTGCCCTGCACCGGCAGCGAAGTGTGGGTGAGTTTCCTCGACAGCGATCCAGACCGACCGATTCTGTGCCTGGGCAACTCACGCAACCCTACGCCTCGCGAGCCACCGCCCGCGCGCGACAACAGCTTATTGCTGGACTGGCTGTTCAATAGCGACGCCCGCTGATCCAGCCTGCGGCTGCTCCTGCATCAGTCAGCAGTGCTTCAGGCTTTGTCAGCCTTGCCCGCCGCTGCGGCGAATTTCGCCAGACGCACATCCAGGTGCCGAGGTCGCCGCCCATGATCCTCGGCGCGCTCCTTGCGGCGGATGGCGTTGCGCACCATCAACGAGCCGAGGTAGCGGATCGGCTCCGGCGGGAAATACCCCAGCGGCCCGTTGACCAGCGGCGAGCGCGTCCACGGGTTGTCGAGACCTTGCACCAGGGCGGCAAGAATCTGCCCGCCCATGTGGCACGGGCCGACGCCGCTGCCCGAATAACCGAAACCGTAAAACACATTGCCCGCGCTGCTCATCTGGCCGAAGAACGGTAATCCGGTGACTGAGCGATCCGACGGGCCATTCCAGGTGGCATCGACTTTCACGTCGGCAAAGGCCGGGAAGAAGTCCGCCAGGCTGCTTTTGAGCAGGCCGGCGTACGGCGACGGCTGATCGAACACCGGCAGCATGCGCCCACCAAACGCGAAGGTATTGCCGCCCTTGCCGAGCATGATCCGACCGTCCGGGGTGTTGTGGTAGTAGTGCACGAAAATCCGCGAATCGAGCACCGTCACGCCGCTGGTCAGGCCGATTTCCTGCAACAGATCCGGGCGCGGCTCGGTGATCAGCATGTCGCTGGAAACGATTGCCACGCTGCGTTCGAACTGCGGGAAGGCACGGGCCATCCACGCATTCATCGCCAGCACCACGCGATCGGCAACGATGCTGCCGTTTGGCGTCTGCAGGCGCGCAGGACGGCCCTCCTCCAGCCCGGTCATCGCGGTGCTTTCGTGGATCTTCACGCCCAGCTGCAGCGCCACCCGACGCAAGCCGCGCACCAGTTTGCCGGGTTGCACACTGGCCGCTGCCGGCGAAAACCAGCCCTCCAGATGCTTGCCTGAACCGGCCATGCGCTGCACATCGGCGAGCGGACGCTGGGTGAACGAGTTGATGCCATTGCGTTCCAGTGCGGCGATGACGGCGTCGGTCGAGCCGACCTGCGCGCGATTGGTCGCGGTGTACAGCGTGCCATCGAGCCGGTAATCGGCATCGACGCCATACTGCTCACAGAACTCGCCGATCGCGTGAATGCTGCGTTCCGATTCCTTGACCAGACGCACCGCCTCCTCAACACCAAACAAGCGCTCAAGGGTGAAATATTTCGCCGACCATGACAGCGCACAACCGCCATTACGCCCACTGGCGCCGGCGCCGCAGATGTCCGCTTCGATCAACAACACATCGAGTTCGGGGTTCTGCTGCTTGAGCATGATTGCCGTCCACAACCCGGTATAGCCGCCGCCGACAATGCACACATCGGTGCGGACCTCGCCCTGCAACGGCGGGCAGGGTTCAGACGTATCGGCCTGCAAGGCCTGCTCCAGCCAAAACGGTCTCATGGGGTTTCTCCAGTCAGTTGGCCACGGCACAGCTTGCCGCGAGCGTCGCAGCAAGCCGCGAGGCACAGGGTTTCAGGAACGCAGGGGTTTGATCGTCAGCGGGCAATTGGGGATTGAGGCACGCGGTTCCATCACGCCGACCGGGCGGCTGTTCCAGTGCGGAATCAGCACCAGCGCCGAGAACAGCGCACAACCGGCGAAGACGATGAACACTGTCACCGAGTCGAAGTAACCCGGCAGCAAACCACCGAGTACCGCACCCACCGATCCACAGCCGTTGACGAAACCGGCAGCGGTGGCCCCAGCCTTGGCCTTGCCGAAGTCGATCGCAGCAGCGCCGCTGATCATCGAATCCGGGCCGTACAGGGTCAGGCCCATGACAAACAACAATGCGACCACCAGCAACACACTGCCGCTCTGCAACGCAGCCATGAACAGCGCCAGCGTCACGGTCAGCGCCAACAGGCTCAACACACAGGCCGGCATACGGCGGGCGCCGAACAGTTTGTCCGAGGCCAGCCCGATCAGGATCGGCCCGAGCAACCCGGCCAGTTCGAACGAAGTGGGAATGATCGCCGCGCCGACCTTGCCGACACTGGGCATCTGTTCAAAGACAATCACCGGGCCCCACAACAGAATCGCGTAACGCGCCGGTTTCAACATGAAATATGCCAGGCCCAGCACCAGCACCGTGCGGTTACGCAGGATTTCCTTTAACGGCTCCCAGACACTGAGCTTGCTATTGGCTTCAGTTTCTTCCGCCGTCAGTTCCGGTTCCGGCTCGACTGCCGGCAAACCGACGTCTTCCGGTTTGTTGCGCTGGAAGATAAAGAACAACACCGCCACCACGGCAACCACCACCGCACTGGAAATGAACGCCGCGTGCCAGGTGCCCATCAAGGTGTACGCCCACCAGCCGGCGAACGGCGACGCCACCAGACCACCAAAGGCGTAGCAGGAACTCCACAGCCCGAGCACCCGCCCGCGCTGCTGGGACGGGAAGAAACTGCCGAGGTTTTTGCACAATCCCGACCATCCGGTGGACTGCGCCAAGCCCTGAATCAACATGCACGTAGCGAAGATCGGCAGCGTGGCGAAACTGCCCATCACCAACGCCGCGGCTGCGGAAATCAACAAACCACCGAGCACGACAACTCGCGGGCCAAAGCGGTCGGCAAGCATGCCCCAGGTGAATTGGCCGAGGGCATAAGCCGCCAGATAGATCGCATCGAGATTGGCCATGGCCATCTTGTCGAGCATGAAGGTCGGGTCTTCGGCGATGCCCAGTTTGGCCACCGAAAACGCTTTGCGGGTGAAGTAGAAAGCGGCGTACGCCAGCCAGGTAATCGCGAAAATCTGCACGCGCCAACGCGCAATGGTGCCGATGTGCTTGTTCATGGTGGTTCTGACCTCAGGGTGTGAGTGTGCCGGCAGAATCGTTAAGAAAAACGCCTGTGTTTTTATTGTTGAGCACTGCGATATCACCCCGTCCCTACGGCGATACCGGTCAGATGAGTCCTGCTGTTGCACGCCCAGGCTCATGGCCAACCGCGCTGCCCGAACGGGCAGTCAGCGATGGCGTGAAGCGATCAAAGCAATTACTGTTTAATAAATAAAATCGATTTATCGTATTTCACACATAAGCTCAGCTTGTTACTGACTTATCGATCAGGTGACTTCATGTCGGTGTCCCACGCCCAACTCAAAGCCTTCCACGCCGTGGCCGTGCATGGAAGCTTCACCAAAGCCGCCGAGCGCCTTTTTCTCACGCAACCGGCGATATCCGACCAAGTGCGCAAACTCGAGGAGCGTTTTGGCGTGTTGCTGTTTCACCGCAATAAACGTTCCGTGCGCCTGACCGATCTCGGCGAGCGCTTGCTGGCGATCACCCAACGCCTGTTCGTGATCGAAGCAGAAGCGCAGGAATTGCTGCAGGAATCCCAGGCCCTGCAAACCGGCAGCCTGATTCTGGCAGTGGATGCGCCGGTGCACGTGCTGCCGCAGATCGCGCGTTTCTGCGAACGTTATCCGGGGATCAGCGTGAAGATCGAGACCGGCAATACCGACGAATCGCTGTTTCGCCTGTTCAACTATCAGGCCGATCTGGCGTTGCTCGGGCGTGATGTCAGCGATGAACGCTTGCTGTGCGTTCCATTGCGTAACGATCCGATGGTGGCGTTCGTTTCGCGCAATCATCCGTGGGCCGAGCGCGAATCGATCTGCCTGCAAGATCTGGATGACACGCCGCTGGTGCTGCGTGAACACGGTTCGGTGACGCGGCAGACGCTGGAAGAGGAAATGGCCCGGGCCGGGTTTCGCATTCGCCCGGCGATTCAGGTCGAAGGACGGGAAGCGGCGCGCGAGGCGGTGGTGGTCGGGATTGGTGTCGGCGTGGTTTCGGCAGCAGAGTTTGGCGCGGATTCGCGGGTGTGTGCGTTGCCGATTATCGACTGCACGCGACGGCTGACGGAAACGCTGGTGTGTTTGCGTGAGCAGAGCAATCGACGGGTGGTGTCGACGTTCCTCGATATGGTTCGCGACAGTCTCGTGTGAACCATGATGGCCCCTTCGCGATCAGGCTCGCTCCCACATTTGGAATGCATATCCCTGTGGGAGCGAGCCTGCTCGCGAAGGGAGCACCACGGTTTATCAGGTTGGCGCGAGGCCAAAGAACGCCTGAATCAGGCGCAATTCCCGTCGCCGTTCCATGCAGCCGATCATGTGCCGATTCACCAGCCCAGCCCCGACAATCGGAATCGCCACCACCCGCGGGTCATGACTAACCTCAACCGATGACACCACGCCAACGCCCAACTCAGCCGCGACGGCTTCGGTCACCGCCTCACGGCTATCGAGCTCCAGCAACACCCGTGGATGGATCGACGCCTGCGCGCACGCCTGATCAAACGTACGCCGGGTGATCGAACTCGGCTCGCGCAGCACCATGATCACCTGATCCAGTTCCTTGAGCTTCACTTCACCGACCCGCATCGCCCATGGGTGCCCCGCCGGCACCAGCGCGCAAATCCGCGATTCGCTCAACGCTTGCAAATGCAGGCCTTTGCGCGGTTCGACTTCGGTCAACACCGCCACATCGGCGTGTTCCGACAACAACGCCGCGAGGGTTTCCTGGGCATTGCCCAAGCGCAGATTCACCGTGATCCCCGGATACCGCGCGCGCAGGCTGGCGAGCATCGGCATGACCATGTGCGGCCCGTCCGCCGCCACTTCCAGCCGTCCGGTCAACAGCTGCCGGTTGGCCTCGAGCATCGTCTGCGCCTCTTCCGCGAGGCCAAACATCGCGCGGGTGATCGCCGCGAGTTTGGTGCCTTCCTCGGTCAGTTCCACCCGTCGCGCGGTGCGCCGCAGCAGGGTGATCTGATAGTGCTCTTCCAGCGCCTTGATGTGCCCGGTGACCGCCGGCTGACTAATAAACAAGCGCGCGGCGGCCCGGGTGAAACTGCCTTCACGGGCCACGGCGTCGAACGCGCGAAGCTGGAACAGGTTCATGAATAACTCTCGCTGATGGCTGGCATAACAACAAACAATTTGATTGATGCAACGGCGAATTGCAACGTATGCCCCGTAGCTTCATCCCACAGCGCAATCCGAGGACACACGAATGAGTATCGCCGAACCCATCCTGCTCACTCCCGGCCCGTTGACCACTTCGGCCCGCACCCGCCAGGCGATGATGGTCGACTGGGGGTCATGGGATGACCGTTTCAATCAACTGACCGCCAGCCTTTGCGAACAATTGCTGGCGATCCTCAACGGCGCCGCCACTCACCACTGCGTGCCATTGCAGGGCAGCGGCACCTTCGCCGTTGAAGCGGCGATCGGCACCTTGGTGCCACGTGACGGCAAAGTGCTGGTGCTGATCAACGGCGCCTACGGCAAGCGTCTGGCGAAGATCTGCGAAGTACTCGGCCGCTCGTTCAGCACCTTCGAAACCGCTGAAGACGAACCGACCACCGCCGCCGACGTCGACCGTCTGCTGCGCGCCGACAGCGACATCACTCACGTCGCGCTGATCCATTGCGAAACCAGCACCGGGATTCTCAATCCGCTGCCGGAGATTGCCCAGGTCGTCGCGCAACACGGTAAACGCCTGATTATCGATGCCATGAGTTCCTTTGGCGCACTGCCCGTGGATGCGCAACAAGTGCCGTTCGACGCGCTGATCGCCGCGTCCGGCAAATGCCTGGAAGGCGTACCGGGGATGGGTTTTGTCTTCGCACGTAAAGAGGCGCTGGCCGCTGCCGCTGGCAATTCGCATTCGCTGGCGATGGACCTGTACGACCAGCACGCCTACATGATGAAAACCGGCCAATGGCGCTTCACCCCGCCGACCCACGTGGTCGCGGCGCTGCACGAAGCGCTGCTGCAATACAACGAAGAAGGTGGCTTGCCGGCGCGGCATGCGCGTTATGACGCCAACTGTCAGGCGTTGATGGAGGAGATGGGCAAACTCGGTTTGCGCAGTTTCCTGCCGGCGGCGATTCAGGCGCCGATCATTGCCACGTTCCATGCGCCGCAAGATCCGCGTTATCAGTTCAAGGATTTCTACGAGCGGGTCAAGGCCAAGGGTTACATCCTCTATCCGGGCAAACTGACCCAGGTCGAAACCTTCCGCGTCGGTTGCATCGGCCATGTCAGCCCGGACGAAATGCGCCAGGCCGTGGCGGCGGTCGGCGAAGTGCTGCGCGAAATGGAAGTCCTCGAAATCTGAATTACCACGATCCCTGTGGGAGCGAGCCTGCTCGCGAAAGCGGTCGCACATACAACATAGATGTCGACTGACACCACGCCTTCGCGAGCAGGCTCGCTCCCACATTTTTGAATTGCATTTCAACTCAGGAATTTGATTGCCATGAACTACGAAAACCCAAACAAGCTGCAAGCCGCGATCCTCGACTGGGCCGGCACCGTGGTCGATTTCGGCTCGTTCGCGCCAACGCAAATCTTCGTCGAAGCCTTCGCCGAGTTCGACGTGCAGGTCTCCATCGAAGAAGCTCGTGGCCCAATGGGCATGGGCAAGTGGGATCACATCCGCACGCTCTGCGATCAGCCGCAAGTGGCCGAGCGTTATCGCAAGGCGTTCGGCCGCACGCCGACCGATGACGACGTCACCGCGATCTACAACCGCTTCATGCCGCTGCAGATCGAAAAGATCGCCGAACACTCGGCGCTGATTCCCGGCGCGCTGGAAACCATCGCCAACCTGCGCCAGCAAGGCATCAAGATCGGCTCCTGCTCCGGCTACCCGAAGCAAGTGATGGACAAGGTCGTCGAACTGGCCGCCAGCAACGGCTACGTCGCTGACCACGTGGTTGCCACTGACGAAGTACCGAACGGTCGCCCGTGGCCGGCTCAGGCGCTGGCCAACGTGATCGCGCTGGGCATCGACGATGTCGCGGCGTGCGTGAAGATCGACGATACCGTGCCGGGCATCCTTGAAGGCCGCCGCGCCGGGATGTGGACGGTTGCGCTGATTTGCTCGGGCAATGCGCTGGGCCTGGATTACGCCGGTTTCCGTGCTTTGGGCAGCGATGAGCTGGCCAGCGAACGCAAGCGTATTCACGCGCTGTTCGAAGGCTCGCGCCCGCACTACATGATCGACACCATCACCGATTTGCCAGAAGTGATTGCTGACATCAACAAGCGCCTGGCCAACGGCGAGATGCCGCAAAACGCTTGAGGCAGAAAACGAAAACACCGCTGATGCATGACAATCAGCGGTGTTTTTTTTGCGCTGTATAAACCCAGGACAACGTTCGGCAATTAATTACTCCGAAACAAGATTGCCCTCTGCATCGTACGCCAGGCCATCGGGATGTTTAATACTTCCATCCGGCATCTGTTCAGTTCCATCTTCCCAAACAATACGTCCATCCGGATATTCAACGGTATTATCCGGCCAGATGATTCGCCCGTCCGGATACTCTACCCGGCCATCTTCATATTGAATGATGCCATCGGGACGCTTGATTAAAGTTCTATCGGCGTCAATCACACTACCGTCAGGCAGTGTGGTCGAACTATCGACATTGACTGTCGCACCGAGTGTCTGGATTAGCGTTATCAATGCCACCGGATCGACGTTGACGTTAATGGTCGGCCATGGCATTGGCGGGCGCTTGGCCTCGGTCGGCGTGGCAGGACTGGTCGGACGCACTGGCTTGGTCGGTGCCACCGGTTTGGTCGGTGCCACCGGTTTGGTCGGTGCCACTGGCTTGGTCGGCGCAACTGGCTTGGTCGGTACCACCGGTTTGGTCGGCGCTACCGGTTTGGTCGGCGCAACTGGCTTGGTCGGTGGCACCGGTTTAGTCGGTGCTACCGGTTTGGTCGGCACAACCGGCCTGGTTGGAACTACTGGCTTTGGCACTGTAGTAGAAGGGCGAGGTTTCGAAATCGGTTTTTTCATATTAATACTCAACTTTAAAAATATATTTTTAATCTTTAACAACCCAATAAAGATTCGACCCGACAATAACCACTTAAAACAAACCACTCAAACCAAAAGTAAACACAAGATATAAACAACACAACGTCACACCTGCCAAAACCACATACAAAACTTAACTTCAAGTAACAAGCAAATCAAAACCGGGCATTGAATACTTTTCTTTCTTGCAAAAAACATCACGAGCTCCGGGCAAAAACATCCCGGCAGGTTTACAGTGAAACAAGTGCCGTGACGATGGCCTGATTGCACTCCGATCCCGAGGAATTTCTTATGCCGTGGACAAGCTCAGAATCGCGTTACAGCACCGTATCGGTCCTGTTGCACTGGCTGATGCTGGTGTTGTTGGTGCTGGTGTACGCCAGCATGGAGCTACGCGGCCTGTTCCCCAAAGGCAGCGGCGGGCGCACGCTGATCCGCGAAGTGCACTACATGCTTGGCCTGACCGTGTTCGTGCTGGTGTGGTTTCGCCTGCTCGCACGCAGCATTGGCCCGGCGCCGAAAATCTTTCCCGCGTCGCCGCAATGGCAGACCGTGCTGGCGCGGCTGATGCACTGGGCGTTGTACCTGTTCATGATCAGCATGCCGATTCTGGGTTGGCTGATTACCAGCGCCGAAGGGCATCAGGTGATGTTCTATGGTTTTGATCTGCCGCTGCTGGTCGCGGAGAACAAGGATTTCGCCAAACAGGTCGAGTACTGGCATGTGCTCATTGCCACGATTGGCTACTGGCTGATCGGGCTACATGCGCTGGCGGGGATCTATCACCATTATGTGGTGCGCGATAACACCCTGCTGCGGATGATGCCCAAGCGCGGTTGAATTTCAGGGGTTGCCGATAAAACCGCGCCGCCCCTGCAAACCACCGGTATGAATGAAGATCAGCCGCGTGCCAGCTGCGAATCTGCCCGCCTCGACTTGCTGCTTGAGCGCCAGCAATGCCTTGCCGGTGTACAGCGGCTCCAGAGGAACGCCGCTGGCCTGCTCGGTTAGTTCGATGAACTCATGCAACGCCGGATCAACCCTGGCGAAACCGCCACGGCTGGCGTCGATCAGTTCATAGCTCCCGTTGCCCTGCCCTGCGGTTTGCAGGATCGACTCGACTTGCGGCGCCACGCCGTGGTCGTCCGGCACAGCCAGCGCACCATAGACCGGGTGCGCCCCTGCTTCGGCGATCACCAATCCCGCCAATGTCGTGCCGGTGCCGCAGGCCAGCCACCAAGCGTGATAATCACTCCAGCCCAGTGTGTGCAATTGCGCCTGCGCCTGCTGTTTGATGGCCGCACAACCAAGCGCCCCCGTTAAGCCGCCACCGCCCTCGGGCACGGCATACAACTGCGGATACTGCGCGTGCCAAGGCGCCCAGAATCCCGGTTCATTGCGCGCGCGATAGCCGCCGTAACCCAACCAATGCAGTTGCATGCCGAAGGCTTGCAGATCCTGCACGGTCGGCGTTTCCTGCGCATGCCCGCGCAGCAGCCCCACGGTTTGGAAGCCCAGCCGTTTCCCCGCCGCCGCCAACGCGTGCAGATGATTGGAGTGAGCACCACCGAGACTGATGATGCCTTCGGCACCCGCGCGATCCGCGGCTTTGAAGTGCTCGACGAGTTTGAACCATTTGTTGCCGCTGATCAGCGGGTCGATCTGGTCGAGGCGCAGGATGGCGACTTCAATGCCGGCAGCGTTCAGCCAGTCCAGATGAAAGTGTTCGAGGGGGGCTTGGGGTAGCCAATCGGAGGGAGGCAAAAGCATAGGCGGCGATTCGATCTGGACAGAGCCGGCATTCTAGTCGCTCACAAGCCGCCATCGCGAGCAGGCTCACAAGGTTCGCAGTGTGCACAAATCCTGTGGGAGCGAGCCTGCTCGCGAAGGCGTCGTGTCAGTCGACATGTGTATTGGCTGACACTCCGCTTTCGCGAGCAGGCTCGCTCCCACAGGTTAAGCGGCGTTTTTTAGAGCTCCGCGGCCAGGCGCGAACCCTGGTTGATCGCACGCTTGGCATCCAGCTCCGCCGCAACATCGGCACCACCGATCAGGTGCACGTTCTGCCCCGCTTCAACCAAGCCATCGTGCAGTTCGCGCAACGGATCCTGCCCCGCGCAAATCACAATGTTGTCCACCGCCAGCACTTGCGGCTCGCCGGTTTCGCCAATACGAATGTGCAGGCCCTGGTCATCAATGCTCAGGTATTCGACGCTGTTGAGCATCTGCACCTGCTTGTTCTTCAGACCGGTACGGTGAATCCAGCCGGTGGTTTTGCCCAGACCATCTCCGACCTTGGTTTTCTTGCGCTGCAACAGGAACACTTCGCGGGCCGGCGCATGCGGTGCGGCTTTGATCCCGGCCACGCCACCACGAGCCTCCAGTTGCGTATCGATGCCCCACTCTTTCCAGAACGCGGCACGATCCTGACTGGTCGCTACGCCTTCGTGAACAAGGAACTCCGAGACGTCGAAACCGATGCCGCCGGCGCCGATCACCGCCACGCGTTTGCCAACCGGTTTGCGCTCGAGGATCACGTCCAGATAGCTCAGCACCTTGGCATTGTCGACACCCGGAATCGCTGGCAGACGCGGCGCAATGCCGGTGGCGAGGATGATTTCGTCGTAACCGCCTTCAACCAGTTTCGCCACATCGACGCGGGTGTTCAGGCATACCTCAACATGCGTGGTCTGCAACTTGCGTTTGAAGTAACGCAAGGTTTCGAAGAACTCTTCCTTGCCCGGCACGCGTTTGGCGATGTTGAACTGGCCGCCGATTTCGCTGGCCGAATCGAACAAGGTCACCTGATGGCCACGCTCAGCCGCCACGGTTGCGGCAGACAGACCCGCAGGGCCAGCGCCCACCACGGCAATCTTCTTGATCTGTTGCACCGGCAAGTAGTTGAGTTCGGTTTCGTGGCAGGCACGCGGGTTGACCAGGCAACTCGTGAGCTTGCCGCCAAAGGTGTGGTCGAGGCACGCCTGATTGCAGCCGATGCAGGTGTTTATTTCATCGGCGCGGCCTTCAGCAGCCTTGTTGACGAAATCCGGATCGGCGAGGAACGGCCGCGCCATCGAAACCATGTCGGCATCGCCTTCGGCGAGAATCTGCTCGGCGATTTCCGGGGTGTTGATGCGGTTGGTGGTGATCAACGGGATCTTCACCGAGCCACGCAACTTGGCCGTGACCTTGCTGAACGCCGCGCGCGGCACTTTGGTGGCGATGGTCGGAATCCGCGCTTCGTGCCAGCCGATACCGGTGTTGATGATGGTCGCGCCGGCCTGCTCGATGGCCTTGGCCAGGGTGACGATCTCGTCCCAGGTGCTGCCGCCCTCGACCAGATCGAGCATCGACAGACGGAAAATGATGATGAAGTTCGGGCCGACCGCTTCGCGAACGCGACGAACGATTTCCACCGGCAGGCGCATGCGGTTTTCGTAACTGCCACCCCAACGGTCGGTGCGGTGGTTGGTGTGCGCGGCGAGGAACTGGTTAATGAAATAACCTTCCGAACCCATGATCTCGACGCCGTCATATTCGGCGGTTTGCGCCAGCACCGAACAGGTGACGAAATCGCTGATCTGCTTCTCGATGCCTTCTTCGTCCAGCTCTTTCGGTTTGAACGGGTTGATCGGCGCCTGAATCGCACTCGGTGCGACCTGTTTCGGGCTGTAGGCATAACGCCCGGCGTGAAGGATTTGCATGCAGATCTTGCCGCCCGCCTCATGCACCGCGCGGGTGACGATGCGGTGCTTGAGCGCTTCTTCCTCGGTGGTCAGTTTGGCCGCACCGGAGTAAACCCCGCCCTCGTCGTTCGGGCCAATGCCGCCGGTGACCATCAGGCCGACACCGCCACGGGCACGCTCGGCGAAGTACGCCGCCATGCGTTCGAAGCCACCCGGTTTCTCTTCCAGGCCGGTGTGCATCGAGCCCATCAGGGTGCGGTTGCGCAGCGTGGTGAATCCCAGGTCCAGCGGGGCCAACAGGTGCGGGTAATGAGCGGCGGTCATCGGTAACTCCACAACGAGCGATCACGGAAAAAGTTGCGGGCGCTCTGCGGCCCCCGTCAGTCATGTGCCACAGACTAAGAGTCGCATCGCTGTCACTCAATGACCGTAACTGACAACTTATTGATCCAAATGCGCAGCGCCCCTTGGCAACCGGAGCCATGGGCCCTACCCTAGTCGCCACACCCTGTACCCGGTTGTTGTTGGTTTTCATGCGCAAACTTTTGTACCTGACGTTTTCCATGGCCCTGGTGGCTGTCCTTACTACCTATGCCATGTGGGCGGCGGACCGGCCGGCGGGGCATTACCTGTCGGACCTGCGCATAAAAGTGGCGGTTGATCAGGGCACGCCCGGCGACCGTGGCAATCTGCTGGGTATCCAGCCCGAACTGTTCCCCACTGACTATCAAAGCCCCGAACGCTTGCACCGCAAACTCGCGGCGTATTTGCAGCAGGCCCAAGACCAAGGCCTGCTGAACGATAAAACCGTGGTGGTGTTGCCAGAGAACGTCGGCACCTGGTTGCTGCTCAGTGGCGAGAAAGACGAGCTGTATCAGGCGCCGTCCCTCGCCGAGGCGATGAACTGGCTGGCGGCGAGCAATCCGTTGTTGTTCGCCCGCGCCTGGCTCAGCGCCAACGGCAGCGACCGCCTCAACGACGCGTACCTGCGCATGAAATCCAAGGCGATGGCCAAGGATTACCAAGCCCTCTTCGGCGGCCTGGCCAAGGAGTTTCACGTGACACTGGTGGCCGGTTCGATCGTGCTGCCGGAACCGAGCATCCGTGACGGCCGGCTGAAACCCGGCAGCGGCGCCTTGTTCAACAGCAGCGTGGTGTTCGGCCGCGACGGCGTGCCGCTTGGCCAGCCACAGCGGCAGATGCACCCGGTGTTCGATCAGCGTGAAGTGATCGAAGGCGCAGGCAAACACCAGATCAACGTGGTCGACACCCCGGCCGGACGCCTCGGCGTGCTGATTGGCAGCGACAGTTGGTACCCGGACAACTACCGCACACTCGACGAGCAAGGCGCGCAATTGGTCGCGGTGCCGGCGCAAGTATTCGGCCAGGGTGCGTGGAATCAACCCTGGCGCGGCTACAAAGGTTCAAGTACACCGGGATCGGTCAGTCTCAAGCCCGGTGAAGTCACCGAAGGACAGGCCTGGCATCGTCTGACGCTGACCGCACAACCGCCGAGCAGTCGGGCGATTGCCGGCATCAGCGTGTTCCTGCGCGGGCAGTTCTGGGACAAAGCCAGTGCCGGTCAGAGTTTCCTCAGCAGCAACGGCCAGCAGTTCGCCGATGGCGAGGCCCGTGGCGCGCGTTTGTTGAACATCTGGTTGTAAGCCATGAAGCCCCTGCCGATGCGCCTCGGGGATCTGTCGGTGGGCTTTGTGCACAGCCTTGCCGACGCGGTGCGCAGTCATGCAGCCGATCCGCAGCCGTTGCTGGAGCAATATGGCCTCGACGCCGCGCGGCTGGCCGAGGCCGGGGCGCGCTTGTCGATTCCGCGTTACATGCGCCTGGGCCACGCGGCGATTCAGTTGACCGGTGACTCGGCGCTGGGCTTGCGCATGGGTCAGCTCAGTCGCCTGAGCCAGGCCGGACTGGCCGGCGTTACCGCCGCACAGGCGCCAACCGTTCGCGAAGCCGCGCGCTGTCTGATCCGTTTCGAGGCGCTGTACGGTTCCAACTACCGTGGTCAGTCCAGTTTTCACGAAGATGCCAATGGCGCGTGGCTGCGTTTCTATTCGATCAGCCCGTACAACGCCTATAACCGTTTTGTCGTGGATTCGATCATCGCCGGATGGCTGCACCAGCTCTCCAGTGTCAGCCGCGAACCGCTACGCGCTGAACGCATCGACATCGAATTCGAAGCGCCGGATTATCGCGAGGCTTACAGCGTACTGGGGGATTGCCCGATCCAGTTCGGTGCCGAGCGCAATCAACTGCGCCTGAACCTCAACAGCCTCGCACTGCGAAACCCCGAGCATTGCCCGAGTACCTGGCGGCATCTGCTGCAGTTGTGTGAGCGGGAACTGGAGCAATTGACCCGAACCCGCAGCCTGCGTGAACGCATCACTCAGCTACTGGGGCCGTTGCTCAATGGTGGCCGGGAACCCGACCTGGAAGAAGTGGCGGCACGTCTGAAGCTGCCGACCTGGACGTTGCGGCGCAAACTGGCCGAGGAGGGCACACAGTTTCGCGCGATCCTCAACGACACGCGCCGGGATCTGGCCATGACGTATATCCGCGACACTGAACTGGCCTTCGGCGAAATCGCCTACTTGCTGGGTTTTGCTTCAGCCGAAGCGTTCCAGCGAGCCTTCAAACGCTGGAGCGGCCAGACGCCCGGCGAATTCCGCCGCAGCCATCGCAAAACGGCTTAAAAGCAGCTACAAGCTTCAAGCTGCAAGTCAAAGCTCGGTGGCGTCTTCAGCGGGTTCCAGAGGATCCAGTTCAAAGGCCTGGTATTCGAGCAGCTCTTCTTGATATTCATCCATCGTGTAATCCCCCTGCTGCTCTCTTGAATGGGCCTGGGCAAATGCCCAGTGCCTCGAGCTTAACGTGCTCGTGTGAAGGAAAAGTGAAACCCGGCCTTCATGAATAAAACGTAGCAGACGGTCAGGAATTTATCGCGGGACTTTTGTCCGGGGAATGTAACGAAATTTAAGGCGACCCAAAAACCACTGTGGGAGCGAGCCTGCTCGCGAAGGCGTCGGACCCTTCAGCACACAGGTGACTGAAAGTCCGTCTTCGCGAGCAGGCTCGCTCCCACGGGGATTTGGGTTCAGGCTGGTTATTGGCCGGACGCAGGCATCGCCGGAATCGGCTCGGATGGCGGCGGGATGTCCGGGTTGGCCGGTGGCGTGATGGTTTCGGTGGCCGGTGCCGGCTCAGCGCCTGGTGCCGGAGTGATCGGCGCCGCCTCTGCGGGTGGTGCGACCGGTTCCGACGTCACTGGAGCGACCTCAGCAGGCGCCGGAGCCGGCTCGGCAGCAGGTGCAGGCGTTGCGGCGGGCGCAGGTGCTGGCGTCGGTGTTGGCGCCAGCGCTGCCGGAGCAGCCTTCACCTCAGGGACACCCAGATCAGCCTTCGGCTTCTCTTCGATATGCGCCGCTTTCTTCGCATCCGCCGGCAGGAACAATTCCACCAACGTGAAGAAGCGCTCATAGAACTTCTGCGACGTCACCGTCTCGCTGGCAACCTTGACCATCGAATCGTCGGACGAGCCGATCGGCATCGACACCGAGCCCAGCACACCCACGCCGAGACTGGCCGAGTTGTTGGTCTTCTTCAGTGCGTAACGATCCTGCAAAGCGTTGGCGAACATCGTCGCATGGTGCCCGGCGCTGCCGTCATCGGCGCAGACCACGTTGAAGCTGATCTCCATGTGGGTGTCGCCGGTTTGCTGAAAACTCTTGTGGCCGCTGACCAGTTTCGGGTCGCTGCTGGTAATGATGTAGCCCTGGCTGAGCAACGCACGACGGGCCGCTTCGCAACTGACCGAGTCGGTCACCGGGTAATTGCGCGAAAACGTACCGGAGTCATCGAAGTTCTCATGCTCATACATCGGCTTGTCTTTCGAACAGCCGGCTACAGCGGTCAACAACAGCGCCAACCCGACTACACGCATGGGAGTGGAAATCAACATTGAACATCCTGAGAGAAAACAGTCCGGGGCGTATTGTGCAACAGATCGCTGCCGCGCTGCGCATGGATTAGTGTCTTAAAGCAGTTACAACTCTATCGACCCTCGGTTGCGGGAAAAAGTCGCAACGCCAGATGATCGATAAACACGCGCAACTTCGCCGTGGCGTGGCGACTCGATGGCCATAGCACCCAGAACTGCCCGGTGTGCTCCAGATGCGCGTCGAGCACCCGATGCAAGCGGCCTTGCGCCTCGGCCTCACGCGTCATGAAATCAGGCAGACAGGCAATGCCCATGCCGGCCAGCGCCGCATGACTCACCGCTTCGATCGACGTGCTGACCAAGCGGGTCGGCAACGTCGGCTCAACGGCGCCCTCCTCGCGGATCAATGGCCAGGTTTCCAGTTTGCCGGTGGCATGAAACGTATGCCGAAGGCACGCGTGAGCCGCCAGATCGGCGGGCGTCTGCGGCACACCGCGTTGCGCCAGATACGCCGGGCTGGCCACCAGCACCATGTGAAACTCGCCCAACGGTCGCGCCATCAGTCGTGAATCCCGCGGTTTGCCGGTGCGGATCACGGCGTCGAAACCTTCTTCAACCACATCGACCATGCGATCGGTCAAATCCAGATCCAGCTCGATCTGCGGGTACAAGGCCAGAAACTCAGTCATGACCGGCATCACCAAACCATGCACCTGCGGCAGGCTGATGCGCAATTTGCCGTGGGGTTTGGCAGCGGCATCGCACAGTTCGAACTCCGCCGCCTCGACTTCCGCGAGGATCTTGCGACAGCGTTCGAGAAAAAGCGCCCCTTCACTGGTCAGCCTGACACTGCGCGTGGTGCGCTGAAACAAACGCACGCCCAGTCGCGCTTCCAGCCGCGCAATGCTTTTGCCCACCGCCGACGATGACACCCCTTGCAGCCGGCCGGCCTCAGTGAAACTGCGCGTCTCGGCGACCTGAACAAACACCGAAATACTGCCCAGGCTATCCATACCACCCTCCCATTGCTGACATCCGTGTCCGATATGTTCGGAACCTTAACCCGTTTTTCGCCGATGTGCAGCGCCCTACCCTGTGCTCCTCGTCAACACTGCACAAGGATGCCGGCTCATGAACGATGCCCAACTCGGTTGCCCCGCACTTGAACAACCCGCAGATCGCCGTGAGCGATTACCCCTCGCCGCGCTCCTCGCACTGGCCACCGCCGGATTCATTACGGTCATGACCGAAGCCATGCCCGCCGGCCTGTTACCACAGATGAGCAGCGGACTGAATGTTTCCCAGGCGCTGATCGGGCAATTGGTCACGCTGTACGCGATCGGCTCGATCCTGGCAGCGATACCGCTGACGATCGCCACCCGCGGCTGGCGAAGAAAACCTCTGCTGCTGGCCGCCATCGCAGGCTTTGCCATCGCTAACAGCATCACAACCCTGTCGGAATGGTACTGGCTGACGCTGATTGCACGGCTTATTGCCGGCGTATTTGCCGGATTGCTGTGGGCGCTGCTGGCGGGTTACGCGAGCCGCATGGTCGCCCCGCACTTGCAAGGCCGCGCCATAACGGTAGCGATGCTCGGCGCGCCACTGGCGCTGTCGCTGGGAATACCCGCAGGCACCCTGCTCGGCACCTTGGTCGGCTGGCGCCTGAGCTTCGCTATCATGAGCGGACTGACCGTTGTGCTGGTGATCTGGGTGCACTGGCAAGTACCGGACTTCGCCGGCGAACGCGCGGGAAGCCGCCTGCCACTGCGTCAGGTATTTACCCTGCCCGGCGTGCGACCCGTCCTGTTTGTCACGCTCACCTACGTCGTTGCGCACAACCTGCTGTACACCTACATCGCCCCCTTCCTGCAACCGTCCGGGCTGGACGCCAATGTCGACCGCGTATTGCTGGTATTCGGCCTCGCCTCGGTGCTGAGCCTATGGATCGTCGGCAGCCTGATTGACCGCTGGCTGCGCGAACTGGTGTTGACCAGTGCCGGGTTGTTCATGCTGTCCGCGATAGCGCTGGGCCTGTGGCGCGAATCGCCGAGCGCGGTGTACATCGCCACTGCTGTTTGGGGACTGGCGTTTGGGGCAATGCCATCGCTGCTGCAAACCGCCTCGGCGAAAACCGCAAAGGAGGCTGCCGATACGGCGCAATCGATGTTGGTTACGCTGTGGAATGTCGGGATTGCGGGGGGTGGTTTGGTCGGAGGCTTGTTGCTGGGGAACCTTGGGGTGGGGGCATTCCCGTGGATTGTTGCAGGATTGCTGGTACTGACCCTGTCAGTAGCGATCAAAGCTCGGAGCCACGGTTTTCCAACAGCCGAATGAGACCGAATGAGTTGTTGGATTGAGGCCAGACAGGTGAAAACCCGTCGATTGACAGGCAGCCATCGCGAGCAGGCTCACTCCCACAATTGGATTGAGTACATCTGACAGAAGATTGGCCGGCTGGAAGGCCGTCTTCGCGAGCAGGCTCACTCCTACAATGGAACTGAGTACATCAGACAGAAAACTGGTCGGCTGGAAGGCCGTCTTCGCGAGCAGGCTTGCTCCCACAATTGGATTGAGTACAGCAGACAGAAAATTGGCCGGCTGTCAGGCCGCCATCGCGAGCCGGCTCGCTCCCACAGGTTTAATTCGTGTGCGGCCCACGCGGCAAAGCCGCCCCACTCAACAGGATGAGCGTTAGCTCGGCTGCAGCTCTTGATCTTGATCTGAAGGCCCGTCGGCAGGCTGAGTGGAGGGATTGATCCGGGGTGGGAGCGCAGCGACCGTTCGACGAAGTCGAACACATCGAGAGGAGGTGCAGCGAAGCAAACCGTAGGCGATGCCCCCGGATCGATCCCGGAGCGAAGGAACCCCGAGCCCCAGCGAGCGGGCCGAACGTCAGGGCACAGACCTTTGGTTACTTTGGGGCGTTTGCCAAAGTGACCCGCCGTAAGGGCGGAACCGCCAGCGGCAACACCCACAGCAACGGATATCCCCCCAAAACCCCAAGAACATGGTCGGCCCAAAGGCCGCCACTACGCAACGCCCAAAAAAAAGCCCCGACCTACACAGGCCGGGGCTTCCACATTACAACTCAATCAACCATCAAAACCGCTTGATCTCAGCCTGAGCTTCCAACTGCTTGCGATACGCCGCAAAGTCCTGCTGCCCCTCACGCGAAGCAAGGAAGCGACGGTACTGAACCTTCTCTTCATCCGTCGGCGCAGCCGCTTCGTTAACGCCGTTCAGACGCACGATCATCAAACTACCATCCGGCAGGGTCACGCTGGTGAACGTCGGCTTGTCCTTGGCAGCCGGCTTCGGCATACGGAACAACGCTTGCAGCACCGCCGGATCAACACCTTCCTGACCACGAGTGGCCGCTTCGGTAGCTTTCCAGCTCTGCCCGTCAACCGCCTTGTCCAGAGGAGCCTTGCCGTCACGCAGATCAGCAATCAGCTTCTCGGCCTTGGTCTTGGCGGCAGCACTGGCATGCTCTTTGGTCAACTGAGTGCGGATCGCCGCATTCACGCTTTCCAATGGCAGTTGCGCAGGCTTCAGGTGCTCCTTGGAACGCAGCACGATCACGGTTTCCGGATCCAGCTCGATGGCGGTGCTGTTGGCACCTTCGTCGATCACTTCGGTGCTGAATGCCGCGGTGACCACAGCACGGTTGGCTGCAACACCTTCGCCACCTTCACGGCCGAACGGCTTGGAGGTGTGCACGGTCAGCTTCAGATCCGCCGCTGGCTGAGCCAGGTCAGACGCTTCAAACGCCGAGTCTTCCAGTTGCTTGGTCGCCTCGACAAAACGCTGCTCGACCTGCGCGGCTTTCAGCTCGCGGGTCAGCTTGTCTTTCAGGCTGGCCAGGGTTGGCACTTCCGGCGCTTCCACACCCAACAGCTTGATCAGGTGGTAACCGAAGTCGGTACGAATCGGCTCGGACACCTGGTCTTTCGACAGCGAGTACAGGGCTTTTTCGAACGCTGGATCATAAACGCCAGGACCTGCGTAACCGAGGTCACCGCCATTGTTGGCCGAACCCGGATCCTGCGAGAACTCTTTAGCCAGCGCTTCGAACTTCTCGCCCTTGGCCAGACGCGCCTGGACGTCGTCAATCTTCGCCTTGGCCTGAGCTTCAGTGGTCTTGTCGTTCACTTCGATCAGAATGTGCGCGGCACGACGCTGTTCCGACAGGTTGGCAATCTCTTTCTGATACGCCGCCTGCAGGTCTTCGTCCTTGACCGCGACCTGATCGAAGAACGAAGACTTCTTCAGTTCCACGTAATCGATGATCACTTGATCCGGAGTCATGAACTCCTTGGCGTGCTCGTCGTAGTAGGCCTTGACCTCGTCGTCGGTCAGCTTGACCGCAGCCGGGTCAGCCTTGACGTTCAGGGTGGCGAAATCGCGGGTCTGTTTTTCCAGACGGGCAAATGCCAGCACTTCGGCGTCGGTGACGAAACCGCTGCCCGCCACACCGGCGCGCAGTTGGCCGATCAGCATTTCCTGAGCCAGCATCTGGCGGAATTGCATACGGCTGTAACCCAGTTGACGGATTACCTGGTCGAAACGCTCGGAGCTGAACTTGCCGTCCACCTGAAACTCAGGGGTCTGCAGGATCACTTGATCCAGTGCGCCTTCGGAGAACGCGAACTTCGCCTGTTCGGCACCTTGCAGCAGCAACTTGCGATCGATCAGACCTTTGAGGGCCGATTCGCGCAGCATTTTTTCGTCGAGCAAAGAAGCATCGAAGTCTTTGCCCAGCTGTTGCATCAACTGACGGCGTTGCATATCAACGGCCTGGCTCAGCTCGTTTTGGCTGATTTCTTCACCGTTGACCTTGGCCGCCTCATTCTTGTGAGTCGTGGCCTGGAAAATGGCGTCGAAACCGGTCAGAGCCATCAGTGCAACGATGACCCCGATAATGGTCTTGGCAATCCAGCCTTGTGAATTGTCCCTGATATTCTGCAGCATGCGTCCCCCAGAAACGGTTGAACTTCAAAATTAGGCAACCGTGGAGCGTGGGTAGAATCCGGATAGAAGAAAGGCGCATCCGAGGATGCGCCTTCTCGTAACTGGCGGAGCGGACAGGGCTCGAACCCTCGATCCCGGCGTTACAGGCCACTGTTTCAGCGACCTGCTCTACCGCTCCGCTGCCAAGTCAGGCATGACCCCGACCCGGATGGGTAAAAACCTGAAAACTTAGTTAACAGCTTCTTTCAGTGCTTTACCGGCTTTGAAACCTGGCTTCTTGGCAGCCGGGATTTCCAGAGTCTTGCCGGTCTGAGGGTTACGACCGGTACGAGCCGGACGGTCCGTCACGGAGAAAGTACCGAAACCAACCAGAACAACGGAGTCGCCAGCCTTGAGAGCGCCAGTGACGGATTCGATTACAGCGTCCAGCGCACGGCCAGCAGCAGCTTTCGGGATATCAGCGGATGCAGCGATAGCATCAATCAGTTCCGACTTGTTCACTCTAAGTCCCCTTATATCTATTTTGAGATGATTCTAAGTTTTTTGGTGAAAGCAAAAACGAGTGCTGAATGGCCTACAGACACTTAAGAGCCGCTTTATAACAAGGGCTCTAAAAAACTGTCAAGGAAGCCCCCCAGGCAAAAGCATATTAATGCGTGCTAATTCTTTCCTTAGAGTCAGACTCACGTTTTTCGTCCTTGGCAACTATCTCCGGAGCCACATCCGGCAAGGGCTCCGGCGCGTATTGCAGCGCAATTTGCAGGACCTCGTCAATCCATTTAACCGGTTTAATCTGCAGATCCTGCTTGATATTGTCAGGAATCTCCTTCAGATCACGCACGTTCTCTTCCGGAATAATCACGATCTTGATTCCGCCGCGGTGAGCCGCCAGCAGTTTTTCCTTCAGACCACCAATCGCCAGCACTTGACCACGCAGCGTAATCTCGCCCGTCATGGCGACATCAGCGCGCACCGGAATGCCGGTCAATGCCGACACCAGCGCCGTGCACATGCCTACACCGGCGCTAGGGCCGTCTTTCGGCGTCGCCCCTTCCGGCATGTGGATGTGGGTGTCGCGCTTCTCGTGGAAGTCCAGAGGGATGCCCAGGCTCTTGGCGCGGCTGCGCACCACGGTGAGCGCGGCAGTGATCGATTCGACCATCACGTCGCCCAGCGAACCGGTCTTGATCAACTGACCTTTACCCGGCACAACAGCGGCTTCGATGGTCAGCAATTCGCCGCCCACCTGAGTCCAGGCAAGGCCGGTCACCTGACCGATCTGATCCTGTTGCTCGGCCAGACCGTAACGGAATTTGCGCACACCGAGGAAATGTTCCAGCAGGTCAGCTGTCACTTTCACCGAGAAGCGTTTTTCCATCGCGTGCTCTTTGACCGCTTTGCGGCAGACCTTGGCGATCTGACGCTCGAGGCCACGCACACCCGCTTCACGGGTGTAATAACGGATGATGTCGCGGATCGCTTCTGCATCGAATTCCAGCTCGCCTTTCTTCAGACCATTGGCGGCGATCTGTTTTGGCGAGAGGTATTTGACGGCAATGTTGATCTTCTCGTCTTCGGTGTAGCCCGGCAGACGGATAACTTCCATGCGGTCGAGCAGCGCCGGCGGGATGTTCATCGAGTTCGAGGTGCACAGGAACATCACATCGGAGAGGTCGTAATCGACTTCCAGATAGTGGTCGTTGAAGTTGTGGTTTTGCTCTGGATCGAGCACTTCCAGCAACGCCGACGCCGGATCGCCACGCATGTCGCTGCCCATTTTGTCGATTTCATCGAGCAGGAACAGCGGGTTGCGAACGCCAACCTTTGTCATCTTTTGAATCAATCTTCCCGGCATCGAACCGATGTAAGTCCGGCGGTGACCACGAATTTCCGCTTCATCACGCACGCCACCGAGGGCCATGCGCACGAATTTACGGTTGGTCGCGTGGGCGATCGACTCGGCCAGCGAGGTTTTACCCACGCCTGGAGGACCGACCAGGCACAACACCGGACCTCGGATTTTCTTCACGCGTTTTTGCACGGCGAGGTATTCAAGGATACGTTCCTTGACCTCTTCGAGACCGTAGTGATCGGCATCGAGAATGTCTTCTGCACGCGCCAGGTCCAGGCGTACCTTGCTCTGAGCCTTCCACGGCACCTGCACCAGCCAGTCGATGTACGAGCGCACCACGGTGGCCTCAGCGGACATCGGCGACATTTGCTTGAGCTTGTTCAGCTCGGCAGTGGCTTTGGCCAGCGCGTCTTTCGGCAGACCGGCAGCGTCGATACGCTTTTTCAGGTCTTCGATTTCGTTGTGGCCTTCGTCGCTGTCACCGAGCTCTTTCTGAATGGCCTTCATCTGCTCATTCAGGTAGTACTCGCGCTGACTGCGCTCCATTTGCTTTTTGACGCGGCCACGAATGCGTTTTTCGACTTGCAGCAGATCGATCTCGGCATCCAGCAGCGCCAGAACGTGCTCGACCCGGGCCGACAAATCGATGATTTCGAGGATTTCCTGCTTCTGCTCGATTTTCAGCGCCATGTGCGCCGCCATGGTGTCGACCAGGCGACCTGGCTCATCGATGCTGTTGAGCGACGACAGGACTTCAGCCGGGACTTTCTTGCCCAACTGTACATATTGTTCGAACTGCGACAGCAGTGTGCGCACGAACACTTCAGATTCGCGCTCGGCGGCGTCGACTTCTTCGATCAACGAGACTTCGGCACGGCAGTGGCCGTCAATTTCGCTGAACCGCTCGACGGTGCCGCGCTGCTCACCCTCAACCAGCACCTTGACGGTGCCGTCAGGCAGCTTGAGCAGTTGCAGAACGGTAGCGATGGTACCTACGCGATAGAGAGCGTCTTCACCGGGATCGTCGTCCGCCGGGTTTCTCTGGGCCAGCAACAGGATCTGCTTGTCGCCCGTCATCGCAGCCTCGAGGGCTTCGATGGATTTCTCGCGCCCCACGAACAGCGGGATAACCATGTGCGGATAAACCACGACATCACGCAATGGCAGGAGAGGCAATTCGATGGTTGTCTTCATGATTTCGCCTCTACGGCGGCCATATGGCCGTAATCAGATGGAATTGAGCTTGAAACCAAGATGGGGGCTGCCTTGAAAAAAAACAAGCGCAAAGCGGATGTAAAAAACGACATAAAAAAAAAGAGGCCCGAAGGCCCCTTCTTTATTCCAGCAGACTGGACGCTTACGCGTCCGGCGCTGCCTTGGCCGTCGGCTCACTGTTTTCGTAGATATACAGTGGCTTGGACTTGCCTTCGATCACGCTTTCATCGATCACGACTTTGCTCACCTCGGACTGCGAGGGGATTTCATACATCGTATCGAGCAGTACACCTTCGAGAATCGAACGCAGGCCACGGGCACCGGTTTTACGCTCCAGGGCACGCTTGGCGACCGATTTCAGCGCGTCTGTGCGGAACTCCAGATCCACGCCTTCCATCTCGAACAGCTTGGCATACTGTTTGGTCAAAGCATTTTTCGGCTCGGTGAGGATCTGCATCAACGCAGCCTCGTCGAGTTCGTCCAGCGTGGCGAGGACCGGCAGACGACCGACGAATTCCGGGATCAGACCGAACTTGACCAGATCGTCAGGCTCGACTTCACGCAGGGATTCACCGACTTTCTTGCCTTCTTCCTTGCTGCGCACTTCTGCGTTGAAGCCGATGCCGCCCTTGGTGGAACGGTTTTGAATAACCTTTTCCAGACCGGAGAACGCACCACCACAGATGAACAGGATGTTACGGGTGTCGACCTGCAGGAACTCCTGCTGCGGATGCTTGCGGCCACCTTGCGGCGGTACGGAAGCGACCGTGCCTTCGATCAACTTGAGCAAGGCCTGCTGCACGCCCTCACCGGAAACGTCCCGGGTGATCGACGGGTTGTCGGACTTGCGGGAAATCTTGTCGATTTCATCGATGTAGACAATACCCATCTGGGCCTTTTCTACGTCGTAATCGCACTTCTGCAGCAGCTTCTGAATGATGTTCTCGACATCTTCACCTACATAACCCGCCTCGGTGAGGGTGGTTGCGTCGGCGATGGTGAACGGAACGTTCAGCAAGCGGGCCAGTGTTTCGGCCAGCAGGGTTTTACCGGAGCCTGTCGGGCCGATCAGCAGGATGTTGCTCTTGCCGAGTTCGACGTCGTCAGCCTTTTTGTCACGCTGGTTCAGGCGCTTGTAGTGGTTGTACACCGCTACGGCCAAAACCTTTTTCGCACGCTCCTGACCAATGACGTACTGGTCAAGGATGCCGCTGATTTCTTTAGGCGAAGGCAATTTATGCGCGCTGCTTTCGGCCTGGGCTTCCTGCACCTCCTCACGGATGATGTCATTGCACAGGTCGACGCACTCGTCGCAGATAAAGACCGAGGGGCCGGCAATCAATTTGCGCACTTCATGCTGGCTTTTGCCACAGAAGGAGCAATAGAGCAGCTTGCCGTTGTCCTCGCCGTTGCGGGTGTCAGTCATTCGTTCGATCCAAATCCGATAGGCTTGCAACACAAGATGAAGGCTATTGCGGGCTTTTTCAAGCCCGCCGCTGATCAGACAAGCCGACCAAGCCTATTTTGAGCTGCTTATTTTAAGCTGGGCGCTGGTTGATCACTTCGTCGATCAGGCCATATTCCTTCGCAGCTTCTGCACTCATGAAGTTGTCGCGATTGGTATCGCGCTCGATTTCTTCCAGAGTACGCCCGCTGTGTTTGGCCATCAGCGTGTTCAGACGCTCGCGAATGAAGAGGATTTCCTTGGCGTGGATTTCGATGTCCGACGCCTGGCCCTGGAAACCGCCCAGTGGCTGGTGAATCATCACGCGCGAGTTCGGCAGGCAGAAACGCTTGCCCGGGGCACCTGCAGTCAGCAGGAACGCGCCCATGCTGCAAGCCTGACCGATGCAGGTGGTCGATACGTTCGGCTTGATGAACTGCATGGTGTCGTAGATCGACATGCCCGCTGTCACCGAACCGCCCGGAGAGTTGATGTAGAGATGGATGTCCTTGTCCGGGTTTTCCGCTTCAAGGAACAGCAGTTGCGCGCAGATCAGGTTGGCCATGTAGTCCTCTACCGGACCAACCAGAAAGATCACTCGCTCCTTGAGCAGGCGCGAATAGATGTCATAGGCGCGTTCGCCACGAGCAGATTGCTCGACAACCATCGGGACCAGGCCGCCGGCGGCCTGGATATCAGAGTTCTGCTGAATATAAGAATTACGGAACATGCTCTGCAGTCGCTCCCAAATAGTTATGTCTTGAATACGCATAAGCCAGCTCGAGAGCTGGCTTATGGTGTGTACTTCTTAACGCGGAATCAATCAGTCGGCTTTTGGAGCTTCTACCGGCTTGACTGCTTCTTCGTAAGAGACCGCTTTGTCGGTCACACTAGCTTTCTGCAGAACAGTATCCACAACTTGTTCTTCCAGCACAACCGAACGCACTTCGTTCAGTTGCTGCTCGTTCTTGTAGTACCACGACACAACCTGCTCAGGCTCCTGGTAAGCCGAAGCCATTTCCTGAATCATTTCGCGAACGCGAGCTTCGTCAGGCTTCAGGTCGAACTGCTTGACCACTTCAGCAACGATCAGACCCAGCACGACGCGGCGCTTGGCTTGCTCTTCGAACAGCTCGGCCGGCAGCTGATCAGGCTTGATGTTGCCGCCGAACTGCTGAACAGCCTGCACGCGCAGACGGTCAACTTCGTTGGACAGCAGAGCCTTAGGCACTTCGATCGGGTTGGTGGCCAGCAGACCGTCCATTACCTGATTCTTGACCTTGGATTTGATCGCCTGACGCAGTTCACGCTCCATGTTCTTGCGAACTTCGGTGCGGAAACCGTCGATGCCGCTTTCCTTGATGCCGAATTGAGCGAAGAACTCTTCGTTCAGCTCTGGCAGCTTAGGCTCGGACACAGTGTTGACGGTCACGGTGAACTCGGCGGTTTTGCCAGCCAGGTCCAGGTTCTGATAGTCCTCAGGGAAGGTCAGGTTCAGAACGCGCTCTTCGCCGGCTTTGGCGCCAACCAGGCCTTCTTCGAAGCCCGGGATCATGCGGCCGGAACCCAGTACCAGCTGAGTGCCTTTGGCGGAGCCGCCAGCGAAGACTTCGCCGTCTACCTTGCCCACGAAATCGATGTTCAGCTGGTCTTCGTTCTGGGCAGCGCGATCGGCCACTTCAAAACGAGTGTTCTGCTTGCGCAGGATGTCGAGCATTTTGTCCAGGTCAGCGTCAGCCACGTCAGCGCTCAGGCGCTCAACGGTGATGCCTTCGAAACCGGCAACGGTGAACTCAGGGAACACTTCGAATACAGCAACGTATTCCAGATCCTTGCCAGCTTCGAGCGACTTAGGCTCGATCGATGGCGAACCAGCAGGGTTCAGCTTCTGCTCAACCACAGCTTCGTAGAAGGAGGACTGGATCACGTCGCCTACAGCTTCCTGGCGAGCATCAGCACCGAAACGGCGCTTGATTTCGCTCATTGGCACTTTGCCTGGACGGAAGCCAGCAATCTTGGCCTTTTGGGCAGTCTGCTGCAGACGCTTGTTGACCTGAGTCTCGATGCGCTCAGCCGGCACGGTGACGCTCATGCGGCGCTCGAGAGCAGTAGTATTTTCAACAGAAACTTGCATGGATATTCCTCGTTGCACAGACGTTAGCCGGCCGTTTCCGACCCCAGAATCAAGGGCATGCATTCTAGTGGGTCAAACTCAAGAAGTCACCCTACTGAAAACGGGTAAAAAAACAGCAGGCATTTTATCGGGACCGCCACACTAGTGCAGCGCGCCCCACAGGCGAATACAACCAATCTCGCCAGGGCTCTGCGCCAACCGCTTCTATATATAGAAGAGACTGCCAATCACTCCCTGACGGCCGTTCTTGCAAGCAAGCCCGGCGAGCAGCGCTGCATCATCGAGCAACATAAATACGACGAAGCGCCCTGCCCTTGCGCCTGGAAACCGACAATCGCCGGTTTTCAGAACCGCTAAAACAAAAAAGGCGCCAGACTGTTAAATCTGGCGCCTTTCGAAATATGGGGTGGACGATGGGGATCGAACCCACGACAACGGGAGTCACAATCCCGTGCTCTACCAACTGAGCTACGCCCACCATATTGCGTAACAAAAAAGCCAAACAACTTCTTTGTTGAAACCTCACCAGCCCGAAGACATGAATGAAGCTTTAATTGGTGCGGATGAAGAGACTCGAACTCTTACGCCTCGCGGCGCTGGAACCTAAATCCAGTGTGTCTACCAATTCCACCACATCCGCAGGTGAAGCTTTAAAGCAAAGGCGCCAGACTGTTACATCTGGCGCCTTTCGAAATATGGGGTGGACGATGGGGATCGAACCCACGACAACGGGAGTCACAATCCCGTGCTCTACCAACTGAGCTACGCCCACCATATCGCGTTACTTGTGCCAAAGCTGCCTAATGGCGCACCCGGCAGGACTCGAACCTGCGACCATCCGCTTAGAAGGCGGATGCTCTATCCAGCTGAGCTACGGGCGCCTTATTAATCTGTACTCTTAAAGGACTACAAACTAAGTGCTTTCCAGTGTCGCAGAACCTTGATTCCGCTTCACCTTCTTAACCAGTGCTAGGCTGTGCCCGACAAGTGCGACGAATAGTATAGAGCGCTCCGAAGGTCGTCAAATCCTTTTTGAAAAAAATTCATTTAATTAAAGGAGTTAGAGGAATTTGCTGACCAAGCGCCTTTGCCCTCACCGCTCGACATGCGAGAATGCGTTCTCATTTTTTCCCCTCTCGATGGTTAATCACGCGCAATGACTGCACAACTAATCGACGGCAAATCGATCGCCGCCAGCCTGCGCCAGCAGATCGCCCAACGAGTTGCCGAGCGTCGCCAGCAAGGCCTGCGCACTCCCGGCCTCGCGGTGATCCTGGTCGGCAGCGATCCTGCCTCTCAGGTTTATGTCTCGCACAAGCGTAAAGACTGTGAAGAGGTTGGCTTCCTCTCTCAAGCCTACGACCTGCCCTCCGACACCACGCAAGACGCGTTGACCGATCTGATCGATCGCCTCAATGACGACCCTGCAATCGACGGCATCCTGCTTCAGTTGCCGCTGCCCGAGCACCTGGACGCCTCCAAACTGCTGGAGCGTATCCGCCCGGACAAAGACGTCGACGGCTTCCATCCTTATAACGTCGGCCGCTTGGCCCAGCGCATTCCGCTGCTGCGCCCATGCACGCCTAAAGGCATCATGACGCTGCTGGAAAGCACCGGTGCTGATCTTTATGGCATGGACGCAGTGGTTGTCGGCGCTTCCAACATCGTCGGTCGCCCGATGGCGATGGAATTGCTGCTGGCCGGCTGCACCGTGACCGTGACTCACCGCTTCACCAAGGATCTGGCCGGCCACGTCGGTCGTGCCGATCTGGTGGTAGTGGCCGCCGGCAAGCCGGGCCTGGTCAAAGGCGAGTGGATCAAGGAAGGCGCGATCGTGATCGACGTCGGCATCAACCGTCAGGACGACGGCAAACTGGTCGGTGACGTTGTTTACGAAACCGCCCTGCCCCGCGCTGGCTGGATCACTCCGGTGCCGGGCGGCGTCGGTCCGATGACCCGTGCCTGCCTGCTGGAAAACACCCTTTATGCGGCGGAAACCCTGCACGCCTGATCGGTACTTTCAGCAATAAGAAAAACCCGCCTTGTGCGGGTTTTTTCATGCCTGAGAAAAAACTGTAACCGTTCGCCGGAAACCCCTCTTTTTACAGGCCTTTTCACGAGATTTTCAGGTCACTCAAACAACCATCGACAGATCTTCAGCCATACTTCTAGAATGCGACGCTTTGAAGAAATAACCCGTTACAAACTAACGGAATATCCAACCTTTGTGAGTTCGCCCGCGTGAAAATTCGTCTCTCGATTCTGAGCCTGTTTTTTGCAGTTTCAGGCACTTTCATCACGCCAACGATCAACGCTGCGGAAACCACCGCTGCCCCACGTGACGCTTCGACCCTGAAGATCGCCTCCGGCAGCGCACTGCTCATGGATATGCAGACCAACAAAGTCATCTACTCCAGCAACCCTGACGTGATCGTGCCGATCGCCTCTGTCAGCAAGTTGATGACCGGACTGGTTGTGGTTGAAGCCCGGCAGAACATGGACGAATGGATCAATGTCGATATCAGCAACACACCGGAAATGAGGGGTGTGTTCTCCCGAGTCAAACTCAAGAGTGAACTGCCGCGTCGCGAGATGTTGCTGATCGCCTTGATGTCTTCGGAGAACCGCGCGGCTGCCAGCCTTGCGCACCACTATCCGGGCGGTTACGCCGCCTTTATCGCGGCGATGAATGCCAAGGCCAAGGCACTGGGCATGACCAGTACGCACTTCGTCGAGCCGACAGGCCTGTCGGAGCGTAACGTTTCCACCGCCCGCGACCTGAGCAAGCTGCTGGTGGCCGCGCATAAGTACCCGCTACTCAGCGAACTCAGCACTACCAAGGAAAAGACCGTGTCGTTCCGCAAACCCAATTACACCCTGGGTTTCCGCAATACCGATCACTTGGTCAATAAAGCCGACTGGGACATCAAGATCACCAAAACCGGCTTCACCAACCCCGCCGGTCATTGCCTGGTGCTGGTGACGAAAATGGGCAATCGCCCGGTCGCGTTGGTAATTCTCGACGCGTTCGGCAAGTACACCCACTTCGCCGATGCCAGCCGCATCCGCAGCTGGGTGGAAACCGGCCGAAGCGCCAACGTTCCTGCGGTGGCTCAACAATACAAGGCCGAGAAGAACCTCAAGTCGCGCCAGAGCGGCGTGGTTGAAGCCTCCAAGTAACCCGCCACCCAAGAAAAAGCCCCGAATCATCGGGGCTTTTTTTCACCTGTAAATCAGTCATTGGGCAGCGGCATCTTGTCGTCATCGGGAATGCCATCGCCTGCACTCGGATCCCGTGCAGGCTCGGGTGTCAGCACATTAGGCCGAGCCATCGGGTCACGCATCGGGCTGTCCGGGTCCAGCACCGGATCAATCTCTGGCTCCGGCGTTGTAGGTACGCTGTCCGGTTTTTGGTCATCGAAGCTTGAATCGGTACTCATACGCACCTCACATCAAGGTTTCAGATTGGCTAACGGGTCATAAGGTTTGGCCGGTTTCTTGTCGTCCTCACCAGGCTTCACGTCTTTCGGCGCTTTGGCTGGGCCAACCGGGTCGACTTGCGGATCGTCAACATCCGGCGAATCCGGGTCAAAGCCCAGATCATGACCCGAAGAATGTTCGGTCGAATGCGGCCCTTTCGGGGATGGGGAATCTGCCATGTTCGCCTCCTGATTCACCCGCAAACAACGGGCTCTATAGATAGGAGGCGTGCCGGGCGCCGTGGTGCCCGGCAGATGACGAACGGGAACTCAGTGCGCCGTCAGGGCCTTGCGCGCCTGCGCGGCTTCATTTTCCTGACCAGCCTGAGCCAGCTCGTCGGCCGCTTTGAGCCAGCGCTGACGGTCGACGGCGGCCGGGATCTGCGACGGTTTTTGAATCAGGATCGCCCAGCCACCGGACTTTTCCAGCGCCGACTCAAAGGAGCTGAAACTCATCAGCTCGCGGCGGTTCATGCCAGCGCGCAGCAGGACCTTCTGTTTATTGCGATCGTAGCCGGAGAGGATCGCGTACCGCGACTCGGCCCAGAACGCCGAACCCTCGCTGAAACGCACCATCACCGGATAACCCGCCGCCACTTGCGTCAACAGCGCTGGAAGGTTGCTGTCCAGGGGATAAACCACCATGCCGTAGTCGCGGGCAAGGTTCTGGATATTCTGCTGCAGTTTGTCTTCGGCGCCCGGCAGGTGCAGTGGTTTTTCCAGCAAGCCCGGGGTGATCACGATGCCTTGCTGCGACAGGAGACTGGCCAGCACTTGCGGCCCGCTCTGATTGGCTTCGCCGCGATAGAACGTACCGCTCAGTTCAACTCGCTCCGGCAGACGCTTGACCTCGGGCGCCACACTGCCTGCACATCCGGCCAACACCGCCGCGCAACCGGCCACCAGCAGCGCCGCACGAATTCGAGAAAATACCTGCACCATCGTCACTCTCTGTTCAGACGCCGGTCATCGTGTTCCGGCAACGCCTGCGATCATAGGGCCGCGCCAGGCTGCGGTATAGCCTTAAGCGGCAGACACTTCGATTGCATAGAGCAAACTGATTGGTCACCACCGACCTTTGGTCAATAGCCTGAAACACCCCATTGTCTAGACTGTCATTGAAACAGAGCGAATTGAAAAAAGTGTGCGCCCGATGCAGGGCGAAGAGGAGGCACTGATGAGCCTGACCATGACTATCTTAATGTTGATTGCCGGCTGGCTGGCCGTGGCTGCCGCCATGTTGTGGGGGGTGTTGCGTGTTTCGCGGCGCCACCACCATCCGGTTCAGCCTGCTGCGGCTGAGAAAGCCGAGGAACACCGCGTGAGGCATGCTACTGCGCACTGAGGTTCAACATCAAAAGCGAAAAGCCCCTCACCCTAGCCCTCTCCCCGAGGGAGAGGGGACTGACCGAGTCGCTATTGAGAAGTACATCGACCTGAGATATCGAGCCGAACTCAGGTTTAAAAACCACGCAGATCGGCTCCCTCTCCCTCGGGAGAGGGCTGGGGTGAGGGGCTGGTTCTATTCGACACGGCAAATCTCGAATCAAAAAAAACCGCCTGATCCCTAAGAGTTCAGGCGGTTTTTGTACTTTCAGCAGTTACACCTGCTCAGCCAACTTCTTCTGCCTAGCCCTGCGAGACATCATGTTCAGCACTTCAATCGCTGCCGAGAACGCCATCGCTGCATACACATAACCTTTCGGTACATGGGCGCCAAAGCCTTCGGCGATCAGGGTCATACCGATCATGATCAGGAAGCCCAGAGCCAGCATCACCACCGTCGGGTTGTCGTTGATGAACTTCGCCAGCGGTTCAGCGGCAAACAGCATCACCAGCACCGACACCACCACCGCGATAATCATGATCGGCAAGTGTTCGGTCATGCCGACGGCAGTAATGATGCTGTCGATCGAGAACACCATGTCGAGCATCAGGATCTGGCCAATAGCGGCAGCGAAACCCAGGGTAACCGTCGAGGTCGCCGACTTCGGATCTTCCGGTGCCGGGTCCATGCTGTGATGGATCTCGGTCGTGGCTTTCCAGACCAGGAACAGACCACCGGCGATCAGGATCATGTCTTTCCAGGAGAAGGCCTGGCCAAGAATCTCGATCACCGGAGCGGTCAACTGCACGATGAAGGCGATGGTGCTCAACAGCGCCAGACGCAGGATCAACGCCATGCCGATACCGATCCGGCGCGCCTTCTGCTGGTACTGCTTGGGCAATTTGTTGGTCAGGATCGAGATAAAGATCAGGTTATCGATGCCGAGCACGATTTCCATCACCACCAATGTGGCCAAAGCAACCCAAGCGGTGGGGCTGGCGGCGAGCTGTAACAGATATTCCATGGGTCAGTCCTGACTCTGTGTAAGACGAATTAGATGGTCTTGGAGGAAGATTCGGAGTTTTCCGCGTCTTTTTCCGGTGTTTCTTTCTTCTCGATCAACCCGCCGGTGGCATCACTCAGGGCTTGTTCGGCGGCCTTGTGCGTGTCGTCGATCGCTTGCTTGGCGCTTTCGGCAGCCTTGCCCATCAATTGCTGGGCGCTTTTCTCGGCCTGATCGCAACCGGCCAGAAGCAGTAAAGACGTAAACATCAATGCTGGGAGGGTGTATTTCATGGGGATTCCTTCGAATGAACAGACAGGCTCACAGACCGGCCGTCGATGGCTGGGCATTCTAGGGAGACAAACACTTCAGGAAAATTCGTATTTTTAGCGGCTATACTTCGGTTTTCACGAACTGTAGACCGTCATGCTCAACTACCGACAACTGCATTACTTCTGGGTCGTGGCCAAGACCGGCAGCATCGTGCGCGCCTGCGAGCAACTGAACCTGACACCACAGACCATCAGCGGGCAGATTTCCCTGCTCGAACAGACTTATGGCATCGAGTTATTCAGACGCGTAGGCCGGCAACTGGAGTTGACCGAAGCCGGGCGACAAGCCCTGCCCTACGCCGAGCAGATGTTCCAGCTCGGCGGCGAACTGGAACTGATGCTGCGCGCCCAGCCCAACGAACAGCAGATTCTGTTCCGCGTTGGCGTGGCGGATGTGGTGCCGAAATCCATCGTCTACCGCCTGATTGCGCCGACCATGGAGCTGAACGAGCCGCTGCGCATCACCTGCCGCGAAGACAAACTCGAACGCTTGCTCGCCGATCTGGCCATCCAGCGTCTGGATCTGGTGATCTCCGACAGCCCGATGCCCTCGCATCTCGACATCAAGGGCTACAGCCAGAAGCTCGGCGAATGCGGGATCAGTTTCTTCGCCACCCCGGAACTGGCAGCCAGATACGGTCAGGACTTCCCGCGCAGCCTGCATGGCGCGCCGCTGTTGATTCCCGGACCGGAAACCGTGGTGCGCAGCCGCTTGCAGCGCTGGTTTGCCGAGCAGCAGATCCAGCCGCAAATCGTCGGCGAGTTTGATGACAGTGCCTTGATGCAGGCGTTCGGCCAATCCGGCAGCGGGATTTTTATCGGCCCGAGCGTGATTGCCGATGAAGTGAAGCGCCAGTACGGCGTCGAGCTGATTGGCCAGACCGACGCGGTGACCGAGTCGTTCTATGCCATTTCGGTGGAGCGCAAGGTCAAGCACCCCGGCATCGTTGCGATTACCGAAGGTGCCCGACGCGAGCTGTTTACTGCGTTATGAGGCCTCGGCGCACATTTCGCGCGGCTTGAGCGTCATCAACACCATGGCGAGGAACACCGACAGCAGAATGAAGCCGGCGGCGGCAAAGCCGAGGAAGCCCAGACCCGCACTGTCGATGACCCGGCCACCGACAATGGCGCCCAGACCGATCCCCAGATTGGCCCCGGCGATGTTCAGCGAAGCAGCAAAGGCCGGCGCTTCCGGCGCGGCTTTCATCAGGCGCACATGGCTGACCAGGAACAACGCGGCCTGGGTGATACCCCAGATCCCCATCGCCACCGCCAGCCCCAGCGGCGAATGAATGTTCGGCACCAGCGAGACCATGCCGGCAATCATGAACGCACAGAACAACACCGATGCCCCCAACGGATGGCGGTCGACCGCACGACCACCCAGCGAGTTGCCGATCAACCCGACCGCGCCGAAGGCCATCAGGCACCAACCGACCACGGTGCCGTTGAAGCCGGCGAGGCGCTCAAGAATGTCGGCCAGATACGTGTAAGCAGTAAACATGCCGCTGAACACCAGAATCGACAGCAGGATATGGCCGATCATCAACGGGCTGCGCAGGATCTTGAACTGCGAGCGGAAGCTGACCTGATGCTGGTGCAGGCTGGTTTTCGGCAAGTAGACAAACAGCAACAAAGCCTTGGCAAATGCGATCACCGCGAGAATGCCGAAGGCACTGCGCCAGCCGAAGGCGTCGGAAATCAGCGTGCCGACCGGAATGCCGAACACCGTGGCGCAGACAATGCCGAAGCCGATCTTGGCGATGGCGCGACCGGCGAAATCCGGGCCGACGATGTCCACTGCCGTCTCACTGGCCAAGGCCCAAAACACCGGCAACCCCAAGGCCGGAATCAAGCGGGCAATTGCCATCACCCAAATGTTCGGCGCCAGAGCGGCCACGGTATTGGCCAGGCCAAACATGATCAGGATGCTGATAAACAGTTTGCGCCGCTCGAAGCGGGCGAAATATGCGGTCAGGAAAGGCCCGAACATCGCTACGGTGAAAGCGAACAGCGTCACCAGCAACCCGGCCTGCGGGATGGTGACTTCAAGGTCTCGGGCAATCGCCGGCAACAGGCCGACGATGACGAATTCCGTGGTCAGCACCGTGAACCCGGCGGCGGACAACAGAAGAATGGGCAACAGCATGCGCAACTCCAGCAAAACGACGACACCAGCGTTGACCCGGAGGCCCGCTGGCAGAGTTTGAAAATAAGGATGCGCAATCTTAACAGAGTGTGTCCGGGCTGACTTGCACAAACCTGTCGACTTTGTTGCCTGATCCGGTGGCAGATCGTCACAGGCCTGAAGGATAAGGCCCACGCTGTGATAAAGTCCGCGCCCTGAAAAACGTACAGCTTATTCAACGACCGGTTTATTGGCGTTGATCTCGCGTCAGCCCTTTCGGTGCGTGACGGTGGTCTGCCCCCGATGTCCACCGCCCTCACGGCACCTTGCACCCTATAAAAAATCAGAGATGCCGTTATGACTGCTTCGTCCCCTTCTCTATTGCAGCGCCTGAAGAACCTGAGCCTGGTCGCCCAGATCCTGATCGGCCTGATTGCCGGTATCGCTCTGGCGATGTTCGCCCCGCAAGTGGCAAAAGACACCGCGTTCATTGGCAAAGTGTTCGTGTCGGCGTTGAAAGCCGTCGCGCCGATTCTGGTGTTCGTGCTGGTAATGGCCTCTATTGCCAACCACAAGCACGGCCAGGAAACCCACATCCGCCCGATTCTGTTCCTCTATCTGCTGGGTACCTTCGCCGCAGCAGTGGTGGCCGTCGTTGCCAGCATGGCGTTCCCGTCGCACCTGGTGCTGTCCACCGAGAACGTTGCGGTCACTGCGCCCGGCGGCATTGGTGAAGTGTTGCAAAGTCTGTTGCTGAGCGTGGTCGACAATCCGGTGAAGGCGCTGATCGAAGCCAACTTCATCGGCATTCTGGCCTGGGCGATCGGCATGGGCGTCGCGATTCGCCATGCCGGCGACACCACTCGCGAAGTGCTGGGCGATCTGTCCAACGGCGTGACCTTGATCGTGCGTGTGGTGATTCGCTTTGCACCGCTGGGCATTTTCGGTCTGGTCGCTTCGACACTGGCCACCTCCGGTTTCGGCGCTCTGATCGGTTATGCGCACCTGCTGGCCGTGCTGCTCGGTTGCATGCTGTTCGTGGCGCTGGTGATGAACCCGCTGATCGTGTTCTGGAAGCTGCGTCGCAACCCGTACCCGCTGACCCTCAAGTGCCTGCGTGAAAGCGGTATCACCGCGTTCTTCACCCGCAGCTCGGCGGCGAACATTCCGGTGAATCTGGAGTTGAGCAAGCGCCTTGGCCTGCATGAAGACACTTACTCGGTGTCGATTCCGCTGGGCGCGACCATCAACATGGCCGGCGCGGCGATCACGATTACCGTACTGACCCTGGCGGCCGTGCATACATTGGGTATTGCCGTGGATATTCCTACGGCGATTTTGCTCAGCGTTGTCGCCGCCATTTGCGCCTGTGGCGCGTCGGGTGTGGCGGGTGGATCGCTGTTGCTGATTCCGTTGGCGTGCAGCTTGTTCGGGATTCCGAGCGAGATTGCCATGCAAGTGGTGGCGGTCGGTTTCATTATTGGCGTGTTGCAGGATTCGGCAGAGACCGCGCTGAACTCGTCGACTGATGTGCTGTTTACCGCTGCGGCTTGCCTGGGTGAAGAAGCGAAAGCCCAACGCACGGCTTGATATTCGCTGTAATCAAAAGCCCGCCATGGTGTGAACCTTGGCGGGCTTTTTTGTGACTGAGATCTTTTCCCCCTCACCCCAACCCTCTCCCCCAAGGGGGCGAGGGGGAAAGGGGGCAGACCGAGTGCTGTTCAAAACCTGAGTTCGACTTGATATTTCAGGTCGGCGTATCCCGAACAAACAACGCGATCAGTCCCCTCTCCCTCCGGGAGAGGGTTAGGGTGAGGGGCTCTTGAAAAATCAGAACGCGCCCATGTAATCACGCTTGCCCACTTCAACACCGTTATGACGCAGCAACGCATAAGTGGTGGTGACGTGGAAGAAGAACTGCGGCAAGCCATAAGTCAGCAAGTACGACTGGCCACTGAAGCGCTTCTCTTTCGGCGTGCCCGGACGAGTAACGATTTCGATGCCTTCCTTGCCGTCGATCTGCTCTGGCTTGATCTCGCCAATGTAGGCCAGCACCTTGGCGATCAAGGCTTGCAGCTCGGCGAAGGTGGTTTCGGTATCGTCGTACTTCGGCACTTCGACTTCAGCCAGACGTGAGGAAACGCCCTTGGCGAAGTCGACAGCGATCTGCACCTGGCGGGTCAGCGGGAACATGTCCGGGTACAGACGTGCCTGCAGGAAGGCGTTCGGGTCGATGTTTTTCTCGGTGGCGTGGGCTTCAGCCTTTTTCAGTACATCGCTCAGGGCGTTGAGCATCTGTTGAAAAACCGGGACGGATGCGGCGTACAGGGAAATGGTCATGGCAGTCTCGAGTAGTTGCTGGGTGGAACAAGGAGGCGATTATAGCCATGCTTGATGACCACACGGCTTGCCTTTTGTTTGGCAAGGATTAGGCTAGGCGCCTTCGACTGCAAAGGGAACGCGCGATGACCACTGAACCAGAATCCACCTTCGACGAGCCACGGCTCAATGCCACGGAAATCCGCATCCTCGGCTCGTTGATCGAGAAACAGGCAACCAGTCCGGAAACCTATCCGCTGACCCTTAATGCGCTGGTCACGGCGTGCAACCAGAAAACCAGCCGCGAACCGGTGATGAACCTGACTCAAGGTCAGGTCGGGCAGAGCTTGCGCGCACTGGAAGGTCGCGGTTTCGCCAAACTGGTGATGGGCAGTCGCGCCGACCGCTGGGAGCACAAGGTCGACAAGGCACTGGAACTGGTGCCGGCGCAGGTGATTCTCAGCGGTTTGATGTTTTTGCGTGGCCCGCAGACCGTCAATGAGCTGCTGACCCGCAGTGGCCGCATGCATGAATTTGAAGACACCGAGCAAGTGGTGCATCAGCTTGAGCGCTTGATTGCGCGCGGGTTGGCCGTGTTGATTCCGCGCCAGGCCGGGCAACGTGAAGATCGTTACACCCATGCGCTGGGTGATCCGGCGGACATCGAGGCGATCATGGCGGCACGGCAGAATCCGTCGGATCGCGGTGCGAGCAGCGGTGTTTCGGTTGAGCGTATTGAAGAACTGGAAGCGCGGATCGCAGCGCTGGAAGAGCGCCTGGCCCGCCTCGAATAACCACCACCGTTTTATTGTGGGAGCGAGCCTGCTCGCGAAGAGGTTCTGTCAGCTACATCATTTTTGAATGACACACCGCATTCGCGAGCAGGCTCGCTCCCACAGGGGATCTACAGCGAGCACACAATCTGTGTATGACAAAAATTCAACTGTGGGAGCGAGCCTGCTCGCGAAGAGGCCCGCCCAGCCACCACAACCCATCAGCTCCGGGCAAACTCCACCGCCGCCGCAAACTGAGCTTCATTCGGGCGCACGCCGGTGTACAGGACAAACTGCTCCAGCGCCTGAATCGCTATCACCTCAAGCCCGGTAATCACCTTTTTGCCTTCGGCCCGAGCACGCACGATCAGCGGCGTCTCCGACGGAATCGCGACCACATCAAATACCGTCTCAGCCGCAGCAATAACTTGAGGCTCGAACGCCAACTGCCCCGCCTCCGGCCCGCCATCCATGCCCACTGGCGTCACATTGATCAGCATCTGTGGACGCTCCTCGCCCAGTTCCGCCTGCCAGCGATAACCCAGCGAATCCGCCAATGCACGCCCGGCACGCTCGTTGCGGGCGACAATCAAACCGTTTTTGTAACCGCCATCGCGCAAGGCGCTGGCCACCGCTTTGGCCATCCCGCCGCTGCCACGCAGGGCGAAGGTCGAATCCTTGGGCACCGCGTGGGTTTCCAGCAACTGCGCGACGGCAATGTAATCGGTGTTGTAAGCCTTCAGATGGCCGTCGGTATTGACGATGGTATTGATCGACTGGATCGCTGCCGCCGACGCATCCAGCTCATCGACCAGCGCAATGCACGCTTCCTTGAACGGCATCGACACGCCGCAACCGCGAATGCCCAAAGCGCGAATGCCGCCCACGGCACCCGTCAGATCCTGACTGCTGAACGCCTTGTAATAGAAATTCAGGCCCAACTGCTCATACAAATGGTTATGAAAACGCAGACCGAAATTGCCTGGGCGCCCTGACAGGGACATGCACAGCTGAGTGTCTTTGTTCGGGTTCATCTGCATGAAACTTCTCCTTCAAACGCACTTTCGGATAGACGGGATTAGCCAGCCCATCGGGTTCTGAACGATCATTGAGGCCTGTTTTAAGGGTGTCTTTTGGCCCTTGCCTGGCCCGGTAAAGAAGCCGGTACAGACCTTACACAAAATTTACCCAGCGGCTGTGCTGATTTTCAGAATTTCGCTGTCTTAGAAGTATCCCCGCGACAACTGTGGGCCTGGTGCAGGCCCTGCCGCCGGGTCGAAGAACCGAGGACTTATCATGATTCGTAAACTCCCCATTCTGGCCTTGTTGATTGGCGCACTTGCGGTCACAGGTCAGGCAGAAGCCGGTGGTGGCCACGGCTGGCAAGGCCCTGCGGTGTTTGGCGCGATCGTCGGCTCGGCCATCATCGGCTCGGCACTGATCAATCAGGATCGGCCGGTGTACGTGCAACAACAGCCGGTTTATGTGCAGCCACAACCGGTCTACGTGCAGCAGCCGCCACCACCGGTCTACTACCAGCCGGCACCGGTGTATGTACAACAACCGGTGTACATCCAACAGGCCCCCGTCTACTACGGCCCGCCTCGCGGTTATTACGGCCGGCCACATGGCTACTACGGTGGCCCACGCTGGTAATCGCAACACTGAGCCCTGCTTTTATAGCGGGGCTTTTTTATGACCGTTGGTCGGCAAACGTCTGAAAAAATCTCGCCAAGGTCGCTGTGAGGACAGTTTCACCGGCTAAAGTCGGCATGATTGAATGACCGCTATGTAGATTTCCACAAAACGGTCACTTTTTTGTCATGACGGAGCTGCAATCTGAATCCGTCCGTAAACAACAGGTTGATAACAACAAGGACGACTGTATGCCAACACAAAACCCGCACCGCATCGTCGGCCTGTGCACCTCCAGCAAGGTGTACAGCGCGCTGACAGAACTCAAGCACCTGGAAGGCCATCGCTGCGCGAAATTTCTCTCGCTGCTGGCGGAAAACCTGGTGCACAAGGGTTTGCTCAATGAGCGCGAAGTCATGCACATGCTTGATCAAGTGGTCGACTGAGCCAGCCCTCAACGGCGTCAATGACCACTATCGAAAGCGTTGATTGTCCGTAGAACCGGCGAATCTCTAAGGTAGCTCCATTGATAGATGGAGGAACTCGTCATGGCTCAGGTTCAAATCATGTCCGTTATCGGCAGCGCCGTTCCCGCTTCGCTCAGGGCCTCGGGCTTGCTCGCCTGCTGGTATCTGATGCGCGACGGCGAAGCGATCAGCGGCCCGCTCACTTCGCTGCCCGCCGCGCAGGCACTGTCACAAAAAATCGTCAGCGAGCCGTTCCACGCTTAAGGCAGTTGCACCTTGGGCTTGGTCTCGGCGAACAACGCCCAGCTCGACATGAACAACGCCGCGATCAGCGGCCCAATCACAAAACCGTTGAGGCCGAACACTGCCAGACCGCCAAGGGTCGAGATCAGAATCAGGTAATCGGGCATTTTGGTGTCCTTGCCGACCAGAATCGGTCGCAGCACGTTGTCCACCAGACCGATCACGAAAACCCCGAACAAGCCCAGCACCACGCCCTGCCAGATCATCCCGCTGAGCAGGAAATACACCGCCACCGGCGCCCAGACAATCCCCGCGCCGACTGCTGGCAGCAACGACAAAAACCCCATCAACACCGCCCACAGCAATGCGCTGGGGATGTCGAGAAACCAGAAAATCGCTCCGCCCAGCGCGCCTTGAGTCACCGCGACTACGAGATTGCCCTTCACCGTCGCCCGTACCACGCGGTTGAACTTCAACTGCAAGCGCCGCTTGTGGCCTTCCTCCAGTGGCACGGCGGTCCGCACCTTGCGCGCCAGTTCGGCGCCGTCACGCAGAAAGAAAAACAGCAGATACAGCATGATGAAAAAACTCACCACGAACTCGAACGTACCCTGACCAAAACTGAACGCTTGAGTGGCCAGGACCTGACTGCCCTGCATCGCCGATTTGACGATTTTCTCGCGCAGGCCGTTGAGTTCGCCCATGCCGAAACGGTCGAGCAAGTGCTGAAAGTATGGCGGCAAGCTGTGCTTGAACTGCGCCAGATACGCGGCAATGTCCAGCTCACCGCTTTCGATATTCTTGTAAACCGTCGCCCCCTCCTGCACCAGCAACACGCTGACGATGATCACCGGCAAAATCGCGATGACCAGACAGATGCTCAATGTGCACAGCGATGTCAGGTTACGTTGCCAGCCGAATTTCGCCTGCAATTTGCGTTGCATCGGCGCAAACAGAATGCCGAGGATGACCGCCCAGAACACCGCACCGTAGAACGGCAACAGAATCCAGATGAAGGCCACCGTGACCAGCACCAGCAGCACCGTCAGGGATTTGAATTGAAGGCTTTTTTCGTTCATGTCCGGTCCATGTCAGTCAGGCGTCATGCACGCCCCGCTCCTTAGTCAGCCGCGGCGCGCACGAGTGCCATCTTTATTCATGGAGCATAGATCCAGATCAACAAACCCTCACCGCACCTGACTTACCCTGCCGCGCTTTTGCGACCGACACCGCCATGACCCCGACCCTCGCCGCTCCCGAACTGCTCGCCCCCGCCGGCACCCTGAAAAACATGCGTTACGCCTTCGCCTACGGCGCCGATGCGGTCTATGCCGGCCAGCCGCGCTACAGCCTGCGGGTGCGCAACAACGAGTTCGACCACGCCAATCTCGCGTTGGGCATTGGTGAAGCCCAGGCGCAGGGCAAGCGCTTCTACGTGGTGGTCAACATCGCCCCGCACAACGCCAAATTGAAGACCTTTCTCAAGGATCTGGCGCCGGTCATCGAGATGGCGCCGGATGCACTGATCATGTCCGACCCGGGGCTGATCATGCTGGTGCGCCAGCATTTCCCGCAGATGCGGATTCACCTGTCGGTGCAGGCCAACACGGTGAATTGGGCGAGCGTCGAGTTCTGGCAGCAACAGGGCTTGAGCCGGATCATTCTGTCGCGGGAATTGTCGCTGGAGGAAATCGGCGAAATCCGCGAACAGGTGCCGGGCATGGAGCTGGAAGTATTCGTCCACGGTGCACTGTGCATGGCCTATTCCGGGCGCTGTCTGCTCTCGGGTTACATGAACAAACGCGACGCCAATCAGGGCAGCTGCACCAATGCCTGTCGCTGGAAATACTCGGCGCAAGAGGCCACGGAAAACCAGCTCGGCGACATCGTCCAGACCTTCCAGCCCGAGCCGACCCTGGGCCTCGGCGCGCCCACCGATCAGGTGTTCCTGCTGCAGGAAGCCAACCGCCCCGACGAGTTGATGCCGGCGTTCGAGGACGAGCACGGCACTTACATCATGAACGCCAAGGACCTGCGCGCGGTGCAGCATGTCGAGCGTCTGACGCGCATGGGCGTGCATTCTCTGAAGATCGAGGGCCGGACCAAATCGCACTTCTATTGCGCGCGCACTACCCAGGTTTATCGCCGGGCGATTGATGACGCGGTGGCCGGGCGCGAGTTTGATCGCAGTTTGATGACGGACCTGGAGTCACTGGCGCAGCGCGGCTACACCGAGGGTTTTCTGCGTCGGCATGTGCATGACGAGTATCAGAATTATCAGCACGGCAGCTCGGTGTCGGAGCGTCAGCAGTTTGTGGGGGAGTTGACCGGCGAGCGGCGTGAGGGGCTGGCCGAGGTCAAGGTGAAGAATCGTTTTGGTCGTGGTGATCATCTGGAGTTGATGACGCCCACGGGTAATTTTCATTTTGATTTGCATGAGTTGCAGAGTGTTAAGGGTGAGGCGATCGACTTGGCACCGGGGGATGGGCATACGGTTTATGTGCCGATTCCGGAGGGGGTGGATTTGCGATTTGGGTTGTTGATGCGGGATATCGGTAGTGTCTGAAAAGCCCCTCACCCTAGCCCTCTCCCAGAGGGAGAGGGGACTGATTGGGGGATATTGGAGAAGTTCACCGACCTGACCGTGCTGCGCCGAATCCATAATCAACTCTTCCGATCAAGCACACTGGACTTGATCGAATCCATAATCGACTCGCTCGTTCAGCTTGGCCGAATCCATAATCGACTCGATTGTTCAGGTCGGCGTATAACCCGAGACACCTCGGTCGGCCCCCTCTCCCTCCGGGAGAGGGCTGGGCGGGCGGCGTTCCGATGAGGGAAAGCTTTTCCTACGCAACAAACTCCTCCCGCAACATCGCCACAAACGCCTCCCGCGCCGGATGCACCCCGGCGTTTTCATGCCAGTAGAACAAGTTGTCGACGGCCGTCAGTTCAGCGAACTCATACCCCACACACCCAGCTCCTTTCGCGTACTGCTCAAACACGCCCTTGGGCACCAACGCCACCCCCGCCCCGGCACTCACACAACCGACAATCGCCCCATAACTGGCGAGACTGACGATCGGCAGCGACAACCCCTGACGCAACAGCCAATGCTCCAGCGCCGCCCGATACGGGCAACCTTGCGGCCACATGAACACGGTTTTGTCCTGCAGATCATCAATGCCGCGCACCGGCCCGAACGAGGTAGATGCGATCAACAACAACTCTTCGCGATACATCGGCGTGCGCTTGAGCTGCGAACGCTCGACATCCACCGCAACAATCGCCCCATCGAGGCGATGGCTGACAGTGTCGTCGAGCAACTGCGCCCAAGTGCCCGTGGTGAGTTCCAGCGCCACCTGCGGATAGCGCTGGTGAAACTTTGCCAGCAAGCGCGGCAAGCGCCCGGTCGCCGAAGATTCGATCGCGCCAATGCGCAACGGCCCGGACGGTTCGGACGAAGGATCAACCGCGCGTTTGGCCTCGGCGGTCAGTGCCAGAATCTTTTCGGCATAGGCGAGAAACGTCTGCCCTGCCGGGCTGATGCGCAACCCGCGGCCCTCACGCAGAAACAGCGCAACACCCAACTCTGCCTCCAGCGCCTTGATCCGCGCGGTGATGTTCGACGGCACACAGCAGAGCTTTTCTGCCGCCCGCGCGATGCTGCCGAGCTCGGCCACGGTCTTGAACATACGGATTTGCGCCAGCTCCATATCCATCACTCTGAGTGAACATTACGCGCAGTATAAGTCAGTTGTGGCGAATGATTGGCAACCCGGATACTCGGCGCATCGACAGCAACGAGCGCCTGATCATGCCGCACCCTTCCCCGTTGAAAATCCTCTTGGCGATGGCCTTCGTCGTTGCTTGCTGGGCGTATTCGCCGACCGGCATTCACATCGGACTGCAAGCCTACGACCCCGGGCATCTGGCGTTGCTGCGGTTTTTGTTGGCCTCGCTGTTCATGGCGCTGATCGCGGCGTTCAAGGGCATTCGCCTGCCGCACTGGCGCGATGTGCCGCTGTTGTTCGCCCTGGGTTTTTTCGCCGTCAGCCTGCATCACGTCGCACTGAACATCGGCCAGCAAAGCGTCAGTGCCGGGGCTTCCAGCGTGTTGGCGCAATCGAGCCCGTTGTTCAGCACGTTGCTGGCGCGGTTTGTGTTCAAGGATCAGGTCAGCGCCTGGCGCTGGAGTTGTGTGTTGCTCGGGTTTGTCGGCGTGGTGATCGTGGTCAGCGGTGATAAGGGCTTGGGCAATATCGATGCGCACGCACTGCTGATCCTGTTGGCGGCGGTTTCATGGAGCGTTTACTTCGCCCTGCAAAAACACCACGCGCGGCGTTACGACGGTTTCAGTCTGGCGTGTTACGCGGTGTGGTCGGGGACGTTGATGCTGCTGATTTATCTGCCGGGATTGACGCACGCCGTGATGAATGCGCCGTTGCGGGTGCAGTGGGCGGTGTTGGTCTTGGGCGTTTTTCCCAGTGCACTGGCCTATCTGGCGTGGGGCTTTGTGCTCAAGCATGTGGATTTGAGCCGGGCGACAATGACGTTGTATTTGATACCGCCGACGGCGATGGGGATTGCTTCGTTTGGTTTGGGCGAGCGGCCGACGTTGCTGATGCTGGCGGGGTCGGTGGTGGTGTTGATCAGTGTGTTGGCGTTGAATCTGGAGCGGCAGATTGGTCTGGTCAGGACAGCCCGGATCTGATCTGAAATCTGTTTTGAAGCGTATGCCGTCTTCGCGAGCAGGCTCGCTCCCACAGGGAAATGCGTTCCAATGTGGGAGCGAGCCTGCTCGCGAAGGGGCCAGCGAATCCACCACAAAGCCGAGGCTCAGCGCCGATCATCCGACAACGGCGTCGGCTCATCCGCGGGCAGCACGTCCTCATCATCCGCCGGCGGATCCTGCCAATCCTCCGGCCGATCAGCATCGCTCAACGGATCACGCCCCGGGTTCATCCCCGGCGGTGCATCATGATCGGCCAGTGTTGGTTCATCGGTACCGGGCAGCGGGCGGGTTGGATCGGTCGGCAGCACACCGCCCTGAAACAGCAAATCGTTAGCCATGACGCACCTCACTCAGGAGGTCCGGAATACCCGGGCCGTACAACTTGGAATCAGCCCTGTGTACGGCGTGCTATCGAACAGACCAACGGCGTTCAACCCTGCGCGGAAAAGCGGTCGCGGCTGTTGGTCAGGTGCAGCCACATGGCCGCCCGCGCGGCATCCGCATCCTGACGCTTGATCGCGTTCAAGATCGCCTCGTGCTCCAGATGAGCCAGTTGCCCGAGCTTGCTCAGATCCGCCGCACCACGTTCAGCAGCATTGAGCCGGTTACGCGGAATCATCGCACTGCCCAGGTGCTGCATGATTTCACTGAAGCAGACGTTGCCGGTGGCCTCGGCGATGAGCAGATGAAAACGTCGATCGGCTTCGACGCAACTGTCGTTGTTGTCCAGTAACCGCTGGTAGTCATCCAGCGCCTGACGCATTTGCAGCAATTGCTGCTCGCTCCGCCGCTGTGCCGCCAGTGCCGCTGCCTGGGTTTCCAGGCCCAGGCGCAGTTCAAGAATGCTGCGCACCCCGAGCGCTGTGTCGACATTCAGGCGCAAGCCCTGCTCAGGCGCGCGCTCGATGACGAACGTACCGATGCCGTGGCGCGTCTCCACCAGTCCCGAAGCCTGCAACTTGGAAATCGCCTCGCGCACCACGGTGCGGCTGACGCCGTGTTCCTGAACGATGGAATTCTCCGACGGCAGCTTGTCGCCGGGCGACAACTGGCCGAGCAGGATGCTCTGGGTGAGCTTCTCGACCAGGTCATGGGCGAGGTTATGCGCACGTTTGCGAGCAGGAGCGTCGAGGTCTTCTTGCATGGTCGGTTCCGGTGATCGGGGCTTGCGGATCGTAGCACTGTGCGAGAGCGGACGAGATTGATTCTAGCGCCACAACTTGTATGACAACACTCAAATTAGAGCACGATAGTTTCATACCTTTCTGGCGATCTGAACCGGTATACCGTAAAAACAAATCACGCACCGCCAGCCACAAACCCTAGCAAACACTGGATAAAAATACGAAAAAGCATAAAAACACGACCTCTCATAGAAAATTAATCACTCCTCCCCACTTGTAGGAAAAAAATTCTCAGTTGTATGATGTCTAGCAACAACGCCACACCTGCCCTACCCCGCATAAAAATAATCAGTGGGAGAAAACCAAGTGAAAACCTCCGTCTCCGGGATGAACGAGGGCGTCGATTCGACACTCGCGTCCGCCATCTCGAAAGTGAAACGCCACGTCCTGCCGCTTTTCGTGATCATGTTCATCGTCAATTACATTGACCGGGTGAACATCGGTTTCGTCCGCACTCACATGGAACATGACCTCGGTATTGGTGCCGCCGCGTACGGCTTCGGCGCCGGTCTGTTCTTCATCGGTTACGCGCTGTTCGAAGTCCCGTCCAACATGCTCCTGCAGAAAGTCGGCGCACGCATCTGGCTGACCCGCATCATGTTTACCTGGGGACTGGTCGCCGCCGGCATGGCGTTCATCCAGAACGAAACCCACTTCTACGTGTTGCGCTTTTTGCTCGGCGTGGCCGAGGCCGGGTTCTTTCCCGGGGTGATCTACTACTTCACCCGTTGGCTGCCCGGCGCCGAACGCGGCAAGGCGATTGCGATCTTCCTCAGCGGCTCCGCCGTGGCTTCGTTGATCTCCGGACCGTTGTCCGGCCTGCTCCTGCAAATCAACGGGCTGGGCATGCACGGCTGGCAATGGATGTACTTCATTGAAGGGATGTTTTCGGTGTGCCTGTGCGTCTTCGTCTGGTTCTGGCTCGACGCCAAACCCCACGACGCGAAATGGCTGAGCCGCGCCGAACAGGACGCACTGGTCAACGCCATCGACGCGGAACAGAAGGCCCGCGAAGCCGCGACACCGATCCGGCCATCGATGGGCAAATTGCTCAAGGATCGCCAGATCATCCTGTTCTGCCTGATCTACTTCTTCATTCAACTGACCATCTACGCCGCTACATTCTGGCTGCCGAGCATCATCAAGAAAATGGGCGAGATGAGCGACTTCCAGGTCGGCCTGTTCAACTCGATTCCGTGGTTGCTGTCGATCATCGGCATGTACGCCTTCGCTTCGTTCTCGGCCAAGTGGAAACACCAGCAGGCGTGGGTCGCCACCGCACTGTTGATCGCCGCTGCGGGGATGTTCATGTCCACCACCGGCGGGCCGATCTTCGCCTTCGTCGCGATCTGCTTTGCCGCGCTGGGTTTCAAATCCGCTTCGTCGCTGTTCTGGCCGATCCCGCAGGCCTATCTGGATGCACGCATCGCGGCAGCGGTGATCGCGCTGATCAACTCGGTCGGCAACCTTGGCGGCTTTGTGGCGCCGACCACTTTCGGTCTGCTCGAAGAACACACCGGCTCAATTCAGGGCGGCCTTTATGGCCTGGCCGCGACCTCGATCATTGCCGCCATCATTGTTTTCTTCGCGCGCACCACACCGAAACCTGCTGCTGACATAGCCGTGGCCGATGCCGCGCCAAAGCACGCCTGACGTCCATTTTTAAAGATTGCGTATTGAAAGGATAAGAACATGACCGCACACGACACCGCCAAAGCCCCGATCATCACCGACATGCAAGTCATCCCGGTGGCCGGCCACGATGGCATGCTGCTCAATCTGAGCGGCGCCCACGGGCCGTTTTTCACCCGCAACATCGTCATCCTCAAGGACAACGCCGGCCACACCGGCGTCGGCGAGGTGCCCGGTGGCGAGCGCATTCGCCAGACCCTCGAAGATGCACGCAGTCTGGTAGTCGGCAGCCCGATCGGCACCTGGCAGAAGATCCTCAATCAAGTGCGCCAGACCTTCGCTGACCGCGATGCCGGCGGTCGTGGCCTGCAGACGTTCGATCTGCGCATCACCATTCACGCGGTGACTGGCCTCGAAGCCGCCCTGCTCGATCTGCTCGGTCAGCATCTTGATGTACCGGTGGCGGCGCTGCTTGGCGAAGGCCAGCAACGCGATGAAGTGAAGATGCTCGGATATCTGTTTTATGTCGGTGATCAACGCGAAACCGACCTCGCCTATCGCAGCGAACCGGACGCCGACAATGACTGGTTCCGCGTGCGTCACGAGAAGGCCATGACCGCCGAAGCCGTGGTTCGCCTCGCCGAAGCGGCCCATGCGAAATACGGTTTCAAGGACTTCAAGCTCAAGGGCGGTGTGCTCAGCGGCGATGCCGAAATCGAAGCGGTCACAGCGCTGGCCGAACGCTTTCCTGATGCGCGCATCACCCTCGATCCGAACGGCGCGTGGTCACTGAAAGAAGCCATTCGTTTGTGCCGCGACCAGCATCAGGTGCTCGCCTATGCCGAAGACCCGTGCGGTGCGGAAAACGGTTATTCCGGCCGCGAAGTGATGGCCGAATTCCGTCGTGCCACCGGGCTGAAAACTGCCACCAACATGATCGCCACTGACTGGCGCGAGATGGGCCATGCGATCCAGTTGCAGTCGGTGGACATTCCACTGGCCGACCCGCACTTCTGGACCATGCAGGGTTCGGTGCGCGTGGCGCAGATGTGCCATGAATGGGGGCTGACCTGGGGCTCGCATTCCAACAACCACTTCGATATCTCGCTGGCGATGTTCACCCATGTCGCCGCTGCTGCGCCGGGCGAGATCACCGCGATCGACACCCATTGGATCTGGCAGGATGGCCAGCGTTTGACCAAGGCCCCGCTGCAAATTGTCGATGGTCTGGTGCAGGTGCCGAAGAAGCCGGGGCTTGGCGTGGAACTGGACATGGACCAGGTGGCCAAGGCTCATGAACTGTATAAAGGCATGGGCCTCGGCGCGCGGGATGACAGCGTGGCGATGCAGTTTCTGATTCCGGGGTGGAAGTTCGATAACAAGCGGCCGTGTCTGGTGCGCTGAACCTGATCTCCAATCCACCACGGTCCCTGTAGGAGTGAGCCTGCTCGCGATAGCGGTGTGTCAGTTGATGTAAATGTTGACTGACACACCGCTATCGCGAGCAGGCTCACTCCTACAAGGGTTTTGCATTAACCAGAGATTTGCAGCAGCCAGGTTTTGAACGCTGTCATCGCCGCCGTTTCCGGCCGCGACTGCAACCGCGTCAACCAATAACTCCCCGTCGTAATCTCGATCGCAAACGGCTGACAAATCGCCTCCGCCGCCAGTTGCCGGGCGAACATCAGCGGCGGCGCCAATGCCACCCCACCGCCCTGCAAAGCCGCCTCCATCATCGCCAGCGACGAGTCGAAAACGATGCTTTGCGGCGGTGCCGCTTGAGTCGCCAACCCGGCAGCCTGAAACCACTCCGGCCATTCATCCGTACGATAGGAACGCAGCAGCGTCTGCTGCAGCAAGTCCCCCGGCGAATGCAATTGCCGAGCAATTTCCGGCACGCACAACACCGACAGCGGTGCCTCAAGCAACCGCGTCGCTTCGATACCATGCCACGCCCCGGCGCCAAAGCGGATCGCGTAATCCAGCCCTTCTGCCGCGACATCGACGCGGTTGTTGTTGGTCGACAGCCGCAAATCTATAAGCGGATGTTTCGACCGGAAGTCCGCCAGCCTCGGCAACAGCCAACCCACGGCGAACGTACCGACCGCGCCGACGGTCAGCATTTCGCGATACTGTCCACCGGCGAGGCGTTCGAGAATCTGCGCGATGTGATCGAACGAGGCGCTCAACACCGGTAGCAAGGTTTCGCCTTCACTGGTCAGCATCAGCCCACGGGGCAGGCGTTTGAACAGCGTGACGTTGAGTTGCGCTTCGAGGCTTTTGACCTGGTGGCTGACCGCAGCCTGGGTGACGCACAGTTCCACGGCAGCGCGGGTGAAGCTCAAATGACGCGCGGACGCTTCAAAGGCGCGCAGTGCGTTGAGCGGCAATTGCGGTCGAATCATGCCCAGTCCCAAATTTTTCTAATGGCTCGTGCGAGTTTTCGTCGTTTGTCGGTTGGCACCGCGCTGACTAAATTGGCGGCGCTGATCAGTCGCCCAACACAGAAATCGCCCGCAGTGTAGCGGGATAACGCTAGCAACACTCATGGAGAGTGGTTCATTCATGTCATCCATTCAATCGAGCAAACTCATTTCCTGCGCCGCATTCAGCCTGTTTTTCGGTGCCTCGTCCTGCATGGCCGCCGCGCCAACCGACGCGCAGTTACAGGCGCTGGTCAACGACGCTGTGACGCCAGTAATGCAACAACAGAACATTCCCGGCCTGACCGTAGCGCTGACCATTAATGGCCAACCGCATTACTTTAACTACGGGGTTGCCGCGAAAGACACCGGACAGAAAGTCAGCGAAAACACCTTGTTCGAAATCGGCTCGGTGAGCAAAACCTTCACCGCCGCCCTCGCCGGTTACGCCCAAGCGACCGGCAAACTCGATCTGTCGACCAAGGCCAGTCAGCTCTGGCCTGAATTGAAAGGCAGCGCTTTCGACAACATCAGTGTGCTGCAACTGGGCACCTACAGCGCCGGCGGTTTGCCGCTGCAATTCCCGGGCAACGCGGATTCGTCTGACAAGATGCTCGGCTATTTCAAGCAGTGGAAACCGGTGTATCCGGCAGGCAGCCATCGCCAATACTCCAACCCGAGTCTGGGCCTGTTCGGTTATCTGGCCGCAAAAAGCCTCGGCCAGCCGTTTGATCAGGCGATGACGCAAACCTTGCTGCCGAAACTCGGTTTGCAGCACACCTACCTCAGCGTGCCTGCCGCGCAAATGGGCCTTTATGCGCAGGGTTATGACAAGAACGACAAACCGGTGCGCGTCACCCCCGGTGCGCTGGACTCACAGGCCTACGGCGTGAAAACCAGTGCCGTGGACATGCTGCGTTACGTTCAGGCCAACCTGAAACCTGAAACGCTGGAAGCCTCCCTGCAAAAAACCATCGCCAACACCCACACCGGTTACTACACGGTCGGCGATATGACTCAGGGTTTGGGTTGGGAAATGTACCGCTACCCGATCAGCCTTGATCGCTTGCTGGCGGGCAACTCGACAGAAATGGCCATGCATGCGCACAAGGTGCAGTGGCTGAATCCGCCGCAACCTCAACCGCATGACGTGCTGATCAACAAGACCGGCTCGACGGGTGGCTTCGGGACTTACGTAGCGTTTGTGCCGAGCAAGGACGTGGGCATCGTGATCATGGCCAACAAGAACTTCCCGATTCCAGAGCGGGTGAAAATCGCCCACAAAATCCTCAGCGCTGTCGCTGACTGAAAATCAAAAGATCGCAGCCTGCGGCAGCTCCTACAAGATCGGGTTTTCACTCGGTCAATGTAGGAGCTGCCGCAGGCTGCGATCTTTTGTCTTTAAAGCTGCGCCTGCAACTTCCAGCCGATGACATCCATCAAGTCGCAACTGTCACGCAACGGGATCGCCATCACCCGGGCGAAATCCTGCAGCAGCAAGGCGTCGTGCCCTTTGCCCTCACCCAGCGCCAGAGTCTCCATCAATTGCGTGACACAGCGCAAACGGTAAGCCGCCGTGCCATGCAGCACATCCACCGGTGCTTCGCGGTCGATCAGCAGGCAGGGAATGGTGCAGTCGATGCCGGTTATGGGTATGTATCGAGCCATAGTTGAACCTCCCTGTTCAATGTTGCGTCGCCGCCGGCGGGTCGAGATTGTCCAGCGCGCGGTTGACCAGCAACTCGCCGAGGATTGCCAACTGCTGAATCGACAAGGCGAGACTGCGCGGTGAACCCTGCAGTTCTGCGGCGAGGTCAGTGGTCAGGACGTTGAGTGAGGCGAGGGTTTCGCAAGCGTGGCAGAGCAGCGTGGGCGTATCGATATCGGGGAAGATGGTGAAGACGTGGCTGATGGGATCAGGGTGATACGGGTTGCGTAAGCGGGGGTTATTGGCGTCGAAGGATCCTGAATCCATGGGGGATTCGGGAGGGTTTGGCGTGTGTTTTTTCATAAGTAAATGACCTCTAAACATGGGAGAAAAACTGCCAAACTCACTTCCACGAGAGGGTGGCAGCTTTGCGCAGGGGTGGAAGTCCGGGGAGGTCGAGAGACCCGGTGCACTCGAGAGTGCTCCTGCGCATCGCTGCCATAAGCAAACAATGTTGGCATAAAAACCGCCAACATGTGTTCACAGGCGCACATGCGCTCACGACCAACACCGGACTTCCACACCCGACCACTGTGTTTTGCAGCGGCCCAAGAAGACTATCCCTCCTCCCCCAAACCCACCAGTTCACCACCGCCGCCGCGACTTGCAGGAAAAATCCGCGGGGTCTGAAGGAGCTTTGTGTAAGACATTTCGGCCGGCATATGCTGCAACGACTTTGTGCTAGCGAATGAATTCGTTGTATCTACACTGCATCGAATCAATCTTTGGACGAGGATGGCGTCGGGCAAAGAAACCGTCATCCGAAGAGCACAATGATGGAAATCAAAAGTTTGAAGCTTACGGATGTCGGACACTTTGGCGACATGGATATTCAGTTTGCCCCTACCCTGACACACCGCTCGAACATCACGGTGCTGGTGGGAAACAACGGCAGCGGAAAAACCACCATTCTTGAATCCCTGAATATTTGTCTGAGCTGGCTGATAGCAAAAATTCGCTCCAATAGAGGCAATGGCAAATACCTTGTCGATGAAGACATTCGCAACGGCGCCTCAGGAGCCGTCCTTTCGATTGGCATCACAGACGTTTCGCACCCGCGCGCAACTGACAGTGATGCGGGTTCCGAAAGCGAATTGTTCGTATGGGGCGCTGCCCGAAGTCGCCAAGAAGGTGCAGTCTCGGGCCGTGGATATTTAAACGAAGTCAGACTGCTTGCAGACCACTACCGCACTCAACTCACCGCCGACGATAGGGCCTCACTCCCGCTGATCGCTTATTACCCAGCCGAACGTTGCGTTCTCGACATCCCGCTTGAAATCACCAGCAAACAAGCCTCTGATCAACTCGACGGCTACGACACCAGCTTCAACGGTGGCGCGGACTTTCGCGGTTTTTTCGAATGGTTTCGTGAACGTGAGGACAGCGAAAACGAGGACGGGATTTCCGATACCGCACTGGCCGAAGTCGCGGAAAAATTCGGTACTGACAGCGACGTTTATAAAACGCTCGCCAACGTGAAAGCCTCCTCCCGCGACCGCCAGTTGACTGCCGTGCGTTCGGCCATCGCCGTGTTCATGCCGGATTTCTCCAACCTGCGTGTGCAACGCAAACCACATCTGCATATGGCAGTCGACAAACATGGCGCGACATTCAATGTCACTCAGCTCTCGCTTGGCGAAAAGTCGATGATTGCGTTGGTGGGTGACATGGCCAGGCGTCTGGCGATGATGAACCCGTCGATGGACAACCCACTGCACGGCGACGGCATTGTTCTGATCGACGAGGTGGAATTGCGCATGGATCCGCAATGGCAGCTCGGTCTGATTGCACAATTAAGTACGACCTTTCCCAATTGCCAGTTCGTGCTGACCACGCATTCTCCATTGGTCATAAGTGATACCAAAGGTGTGCTGGTTTACCTGCTTGATGAGGGCGATAGCCGTGGGTAGACAAGTTGCGGTGAGGGCGTCGGTGTCCGCAAATCTGCAGGCAACGGGATAAACATTGTAGGAGTGAGCCTGCTCGCGATAGCGGTGTATCAGTCAACGCTGATGGTGACTGATACACCGCTATCGCGAGCAGGCTCACTCCTACAGGGGACGCGTTTTATTCAGTGACTGCGCGATCAGTCATCCGGCATTTCCGGTGGCTTGCTCGGTTTCGCAGGCTTGGTCGGCTTGGCATTCTTGGCACCTTTCGCCGGTTCCGGCGTAGCAGCAACCGGCGCCTGAGCCGCAGCGGCCGCTTCCTTTTCGGCCATAGGCATGGCATCGATGGTGTCAAAGATCTTCTTCAAATCCACCGCTTTCGCCTCATCCCCCGAAGCCGAGAGTTTGGTCTCGCCATCCTTGCCCACCAGGAACACTTTCGGATACGCCCCGGCACCCAGCTTCAGCGAACGCAAAAGCGCCATGGTGTCTTGCTGGCCCATGTCCTTGCCGTCGAGCTGGCCGGCCATGTTGAGGATGGTGTAGACCTTGATGTTGCGGTCGGCGACGCCCTTTTTGTTGGCGGGATCCTCCAGCGACTTCTTGAGGGCTACCCAGACGGGGTCGACGGTGCTTTGTGCGATCACGATCAGCGGTCGGGCGCGGCCCATATCCCCGGCGATGGGCGAATCGTTGTCAGCGGCGAACAAGGGGCCGGCAATCGCCAGCAAGAGTGTCAGGGTCAGTGACCTGATGAGCATGCGCATCTCCTTTTGATATCCACGCTCTAATGATTGCGCATCGTGGCGATTGTTCCGGGACAACCCGGCAAATATCTTCCGCCTAGTCAGAAGCTTAGGACAGGCGCGACATTGCGCAACATATCCGACCTGATCGCAACGCGGATTTGATTACCTTTTATGACCGCATTAGGGTGGCGGTTCTGCCCATAAAATGGAGTTCACCCGCATGCACATCGATTACCTGTGCGATCACCCCGAATTGATCGAAGAACTGGCCACGCTCAACTTCGAGGAGTGGGGCGAGTTTCGTCCCGGGCAAACCGTCGAGGACCGTATCGAACACATGCGCGAATCCTGCGGCAAGGGTGCAGTGCCGAGTGTCGTGGTAGCGCTGGAGGGTTCGCGACTGCTGGGCGGCGCGCTGCTGATCGAAAGTGATCTGAAGCTGCGCCCGAATCTGACGCCATGGCTGGCCGGGGTTTATGTGAAGGCTGAAGAACGCGGTCGCGGGATCGCTTCGCAACTGGTCAATCGCGTGGTTGCAGAAGCGGCGGCGCTGGGTGTGCCTGAGTTGTATCTGTACACCGATGCGGCGCAGTCGCTGTATGCACGGCTGGGTTGGGAAGTGGTTGAGGAACTGGTGTACGAAGAGTTGCCGGTGACGGTGATGAAATACACCTTCCAACGCTGACCCGTGTGGCGACGGCGCTTGCTCCCTCGCCACAGCTTGATGTTCCGTTGCAGAAATTGAAGTCGGATCAGAACGCCAGTTTGTAACCGATCAGCACCAGCATCGTCGCCAGGCACGGGCGCAGGACTTCGTCGGAAATGCGTCCGGTCAGGTGGCTGCCGAGCCAGATGCCTGGCAGCGAGCCGACCAGCAAAAAGCCCAGCACGCCCCAATCCATGTTGCCCATGCTCGCGTGGCCGAGGCCGGCGACCAGCGTTAGCGGCACGGCGTGGGCGATTTCGGTGCCAACCAGGCGACGGGTCGGCAGCAGCGGATAAAGGATGAACAGCGCGACAGTGCCGAGGGCGCCTGCACCGATCGAGGTCAGCGCAACCATGGTGCCGAGGACCAGACCGGTGATCACGGTCATCACGTTCAGGCGCGAACCGCTCGGGTTATAGTTGCCGCCGGCGCGTTTGTGGGCGAACTCGAGCAAGCGTTTCTTGAAGAAGATCGCCAGTGCCGTGGCGAACAGGACGAAGCCCAGCGCCTGTTTGATGATGGCGTTCATCGCGTCCGGCGCAGTGTGCAGGGTGCTGAGGAACCACAGGGTCATGGCCACCGCCGGCACGCTGCCGAGGGTCAGCCAGCCAGTGATGGCCCAGTCGATGTTCTTGTTTTTGCGATGAACGAGGACACCACTGGATTTGGTAATGGCGGCATACAGCAGGTCTGTGCCCACTGCCGTTGCCGGGTTGATGCCGAACCACAACAGGATCGGCGTCATCAACGAACCACCGCCGACACCGGTCATGCCGACAATAAAACCCACCACCAGCCCGGCAATCACCAGGCCGAAATTCGCCAATTCCATTAACACGTCCAGAAAAACGACAGGAAAAATCTGGCCCGCAGCATAGCGATTTTTCTTATAACCACATATATCGATGCGGTCTATCGTTATGCCATATCGAACTCAATACCCTTTCCCCCATGTGGGAGCGAGCCTGCTCGCGAATGCGGTGGGTCATCCGACATATTTATCGACTGACACAACGTCTTCGCGAGCAGGCTCGCTCCCACAGGTGTTATGGGGTGGCTGATGGATCAGTGCACCCGCCGTCCCGGTTTGAAGCTGTGGGTTTTGTTGATCCACACCGTGGCCAGCGCGATCAGCGACAGAATCAGCAGCGCCCACGGAAACGACATCGCCCCTGCCCGATCCAGCAGCAAGCCGCCGAACAAGCCGCCACCGGCGATCGCCACGTTCCACGAAGTGGTGAGCATCGCCTGCACCACGTCGACGTGATCACCGGCCGAGTCCGCCGCCGAGGTCAGCAGCAACGTGGCCGAGCCGCCAAACGACAATCCCCACACCGCCATGCAGGCGTAAATGATCAGAGGCGACGGCGCTGCCAACGCCAGAGCCAATGCCGTCAGCGCAAACACCGCGAGGCTGATCAGCGTCAGCCAGCGCAGCCAGCGATCCACCAGCATGCCAATAATCCAGATCCCCACCAGCGAACACAGACCAAACACCAGCAGCACCAGATCGACCCGGTCAGCCAGCCCGGCCTGCATCAGAAACGGTGCAATGTAGGTGTAAAGAATGTTGTGCCCGAGCATCCACGTCAGCACCACGAACAGCACCGGCCGCACGCCGGGCAGACGCAGCGATTCGAGCAGCGGCAGACGCTCCTCGCTGGTTTGCCCCGGACGATCCGGCACCGCAATGACAATCCACGCCGCCAACACCAGCGCCAGTGCCGACATGATCCCGAACGACGCGCGCCAGCCGATCAGATTGCCCAGCCACGTCCCCGCCGGCGTGCCCAACGACAACGCCACCGGCGTGCCGAGCATGGCAATCGCCAGCGCCCGCCCCTGTTGATGCACCGGCACGATGCCGCGCGCATAACCGGCCATGATCCCCCACGACAATCCCGCCGCCATCCCGGCGAGAAAACGCGAAGCCAGGGTCAGGCCGTAATGGCTGGAGAAGGTGGTGACAGTGTTGAACAGCAGAAACCCGCCGACCGTCATCAATAAAACCCGGCGCCGAGGCCAGCCCCGCGTGGCGACGGTCAGCGGAATCGCCGCGACAATCGAACCGAGCGCATACAGCGTTACCAGTTGCCCGGCAAGCACTTCACTGACGTTGAGCCCGGCGCCGATTTGCGGCAGCAGCCCGGCGGGCAGGGTTTCGGTGAGGATGGCGATGAAGCCGGTCATGGCGAACGCCAGCAACGCGGCATAGGGCAGTTTGTCCGCACGGGCGGTGCGGTCGACGCGGCTGAAATCGGCGCTGGCGGGGTCGGTCATGACGGGTGCGGCTCCATTTTGATCAATAGCGGTGACGGATTGTATACAAAAACAACCTTCACTATTCGATCAATGTGGGAGCGAGCCTGCTCGCGAATGCGGTCTTTCAGCCACTGAAGTGTTGATTGATCCACCGCTTTCGCGAGCAGGCTCGCTCCCACATTGGTGCTGTGCACTCACTGCACCGGCAAGAAATTCAGGAACAGCAAACTCTGCGCGTAGTTAAGGCCGATCCGCCGGTAACGCTCGTCAAGCATCTGCGTGAGCAGATCCAGGCGCGCAACGATCTTGCTGAACTCGGTGGCGAAGCTCAGGTTGGTGCCCTCCTCCGAGATCTCATTGGAAAACAGCAGCGGCTGACCTTCCTTGTTCTGTCGCTGGGACAAAATCCACGTGGCTTTTTCGATATTGCGTGCAGCGTTGTGAACGAATGTCGGGTTGATCGCGTCCGTCATGTAGAACTCGGTGCGATTGCCGTGGGCGGTGACCAGCATGCTGCCGATCGCATAGATGAACGCGCCGACGCGGTCACCGAGAAACTCAGGGCTCATCGCATAGCTCAGCGCTGCCAGATCCTTGCGCCCGCCCAGCACCGGCAGCGGTTGTTGCTGCTCAATGGCCTGGCGTACCTGTTTCACGGCCGCATGGATATTGAGAAAGCCTGACTTGCGCAGCTCGTCCGGGTTGCGCAAGTACAGCTTGCCCTGCAAGCGATAGAGGCTGCTGAGGTTGTCGCGCATCGCCAGTGTGGCCATGCGGTCGACGCTGGTCTGCAAGAACTCCTGCGGCTTCCCCTCACGCATCTGGTTGAAGAAACCGTTGCCGTCCTGGTGACTGCAACCGCTGAACAGCAGCGACGACAGACAGGCCAGCAACAGGCACGGGCGGCGGAAAAAAGCAGCGATCGGGGCAAAAACTCTCGGCATGAAATCTCGAACAGGCACATTCCTGTGCGGCGGGAGTCACCGCATCCTGGCCATGGATAGAGCCGCCGATTGCGAAAAAGTGCAGTGCGCCGAATGCCCGGTCGTCCTTCGACCAACCCCGACCTGCAATTTAGTCTGTCTTTATTGTTGAAATAAACGACTAATCAGCTATAAATTTTCACTTGCTGAGCATTTAGTATGACTACTTTGTTTTTTCGGTGATTAACATACCGATAGAACGCCGCTTTCAAAAACAACAACAAAAAGGAAGGTCAACCATGCTTCAATCCCGTCACCTGCTCTCCGGCCTCGGACTGTCCCTGATGATCGCCACCCTTTCCGCCAACGCGGCCGGCCTCAGCGCCGAACACAAAGCCTTCGGCAAGACCAATGACGGCACGCCCGTCGAGCAATACATCCTGCGCAACAGCCACGGCATGCAGGCCACCGTCATCACCTACGGCGCGACCCTGCAATCGCTGAAAGTGGCGGACAAGCACGGCAAGTTCGACGACGTCGTGCTCGGCTTCGATGATGTACAGGGTTACCAGAAAGGCACCGCCTACTTCGGCGCGACCATCGGCCGCTTCGGCAATCGCCTCGCCGAAGGTGCGTTCGAACTCGACGGCAAGCGCTATCAAGTGCCGCAGAACGACAAGACCAACGCGCTGCACGGCGGCACATCGGGCTTCGACAAAAAAGTCTGGAAAGCCCAGGAAACCAAGGACAAGGACTCAGTCGGCGTGACCCTGACCTATCTGTCGGCGGACGGCGAAATGGGCTTCCCCGGCAACCTCACCACTGAGGTGACCTATCGCCTCACCGACAACAACGAGCTGCGCATCGACTACAAGGCCAGCACCGACAAACCGACCGTGCTCAACCTGACCAACCACAGCTACTTCAACCTCGCCGGCGCCGGCAATGGCGACATTCTCAAACAGGTCGCCACCCTGCACGCCAGCTATTACACCCCGGTCACCGCCAAACTGATCCCGACCGGCGAACTGGCACCCGTGGCCGGCACACCGATGGACTTCACCAAGCCAACCGCAATCGGCACGCACATCAAAGCGAATCATCCGCAGCTGAAATTTGCCGAGCCGAAACAGGGTGGGTTCGATTTCAACTGGGCGCTGGATACCAAGGGCGATATCGGCAAAGTAGCGACTGAGGTGAGTGACCCGCAGTCCGGTCGCGTGCTGCAGTTGTTCACCACGGAACCGGGTGTGCAGTTCTATACCAGCAACTTCCTCGACGGTACGGTCAAGGGCAAGGGTGGCAAGGTCTATCCGCACTGGGGCGCGTTTACCCTGGAGACTCAGCACTATCCGGATTCGCCGAATCAGCCGGACTTCCCGAGTACTCGGCTTGATCCGGGGCAGACTTACAGCCACAGCGTGGTGTTGAAGTTCTCCGCCAAGTAAAAACGAAGATCAAAAGATCGCAGCGTGCCGCAGCTCCTACAGTTAAGCGTTTTCCTGTAGGAGCTGCGGCACGCTGCGATCTTTTTGCTTTTTGAACCCCTGAGCTATCCTGCTGCCCACTAAAAGGTATCGACACATTCAGCAAGGAGGTTTGCATGCGTACCCTCGAACTGGCCGGCGTGCAGGTGCCGGTGATTGGCCAAGGCACCTGGCGCATGGGCGAAGACCGCTCGGCGCACAAGCGTGAAGTGGCGGCGCTGCGCACAGGGATCGAGCTGGGCATGAGCCTGATCGACACGGCGGAAATGTACGCCGAGGGCGGCGCCGAATCCGTCGTAGGCGAAGCCATTGCCGGCCTGCGCGATCAGGTGTTTCTGGTGAGCAAGGTCTACCCGCACAACGCCAGCCGCAAGGGCATCCCGCAAGCTTGCGAGCGCAGCCTGCGGCGGCTCGACACCGACTACATCGACCTCTATCTGTTGCATTGGCGCGGCCAGTATCCGCTGGAAGAAACCGTCGAAGCCTTCGAACGCCTGCGCGAAGACGGCAAGATCGGCAGTTGGGGCGTGTCGAATTTCGATGTCGATGATCTCGAAGAACTCTCCAGTTCCGTCTGCGCGACCAATCAGGTGCTCTACAACCTCGAAGAGCGCGGCATCGAATTCGATCTGCTGCCGTGGTGCCAACACCAGCGCATGCCGCTGATGGCTTACTGTCCGATTGGCCAGGGCGGTGCCCTGCTCGCCGAGCCGGTGTTGAAAGACATTGCCGCTCGTCATGGCGTAACCCCCGCACAGGTTTCGCTGGCGTGGATTCTGCGTCAGGATGGGGTGATTGCGATTCCCAAGGCTGTGCGACCGGAACACGTGCAACTCAATGCACACGCCGCGCAACTGCAACTGGAGGCCGGGGATCTGGCGGCGCTGGACCAGGTGTTTCAAGCGCCACAACGCAAGCAGCGGCTGGCCATGGTCTGAGCCAGCGGCTGGCGAGGGCTTCGCGATGAGAAGCACTGATCAGTACGACCCGTTCAACCTGCAACGTTTTGTCCAGGCCCAGGATTCGGTATTCGAGCGCGTGCAACGCGAACTCGATGAGGGCCGCAAGCGCAGCCACTGGATGTGGTTTGTCTTTCCGCAGTTCGCCGGTCTGGGCGGCAGTGAAATGTCCCGGCGCTTCGCCATCGGTTCGGCCGAGGAGGTCCGGGCTTATCTGGCTCATGAACTGCTCGGCGCACGCCTGCGGACTTGCACGCAGTTAGTGCTGAAGGTGCAACAGCGTTCGATTGCGGAGATTTTCGGCCATCCCGATGACCTGAAATTCCATTCCTCAATGACTCTGTTCGCCCAGTTTGCCGCTGAAGACAGCGTGTTCAATCAGGCGCTGGAACGCTACTTCCACGGCATTCTCGACGAATGGACGCTGCAACTGCTCGACTCAAAACAGGCCCAGTTGCCCGCCGATCAGGGTTGAGAAATCGTCGTCGACAAACGGCAGAATCGCGTCCGCCACCGGTTGCAGTTGCCGGGTGATGTAGTGGTCGTAGTCGATCGCGGCGCGGCGCACCTCCAGCGGCTCGGGACCTGCCAGGGTGATGACGTAGCTGATCCAGCCGCCATTCTGATACTGCCGTGGTCGCCCGTTTTGCGCGTTGTAATCGTCGGCCAGCCGCGCCGCACGCACATGCGGCGGCACGTTGCGCTCGTAATCGTCGAGAGTGCGGCGCAGGCGTTTGCGGTAGACCAGTCGATCGTCGAATTCGCCAGCGAGGGTTTTACGCACATAGTCGCGCACGTAATCCTGATAGGGCTTGCGCTGGAAGATCCGCTCGTAGAGTTCCTGCTGAAATTGCCGGGCCAGCAGCGACCAGTCGGTGCGCACGGTCTCCAGGCCTTTGTAGACCATTTCATCGCTGCCGTCGGTGCGGGTGACGAGGCCGGCGTAGCGCTTCTTGCTGCCCTCCTCCGCACCGCGAATGGTCGGCATCAGAAAGCGTTTGTAGTGAATTTCGAATTGCAGTTCGAGTGCGCTTTCCAGTCCGTATTCATCACGCACATGCGCGCGCCACCAGTCGTTGACGTGCTTGACCAGCGCATGACCAATGTTCGCCGCCTCTTCCTGTCCGTGCGGGCGACGCAGCCAGACGAAGGTCGAGTCGGTGTCGCCGTAGATCACCGCGTGGCCCTGCTCTTCGATCAGCTTGCGCGTGCGCAGCATGATTTCGTGGCCACGCAGGGTGATCGATGAGGCCAGCCGCGTATCGAAGAAGCGACAACCGCTGGAGCCGAGCACGCCGTAGAAGGCGTTCATGATGATCTTCAGTGCCTGCGACAGCGGTGCGTTGTGTTCGCGCTTGGCGGTCTCACGACCTTCGGCGACGCGCGAAACGATGGACGGCAGGCAATGGCGGGTGCGCGAGAATCGGGCGCCACGGAAGCCCGGCACGGAGTCGGCGTCATCCGGGTGCTGCAAACCTTCGATCAGCCCGACCGGGTCGATCAAAAAGGTGCGGATGATCGACGGGTACAGGCTCTTGTAATCAAGGACCAGCACCGACTCGTACAAGCCCGGTTGCGAGTCCATAACGAAACCGCCGGGGCTGGCCTGTGGCGGATTGGTGCCCAGGTTCGGCGCGACAAAGCCCTGTCGATGCATCAATGGCATATACAAATGCGTGAACGCCGCCACCGAGCCGCCGCTGCGGTCCGCCGGCAATCCGGTGACGCTGGCGCGTTCAAGCAAGAACGTCAGCAATTGGGTCTTGGCGAAGATCCGCGTGACCAGTTCGCAGTCCTTGAGGTTGTACTTGGCCAGCGCCGGTTTGTCCTCGGCGAACATGCGGTTGATTTCGTCCATGCGCTGGTACGGGTTGTCGATGGACTTGCCTTCACCGAGCAGGGTCTGCGCGACGTTTTCCAGACTGAACGAGGGGAAACTCCAGGTCGCCGAGCGTAGGGACTCGATACCATCGATGATCAGTCGCCCCGCCGCCGAGGCGAAGTAGTGATTGCGGCTGCCGTGTTCGCGCCATTGCATCTCTTCGCCGCCACGGCCGATTTTCAGCGGCACACCGAGGCGTCGCGCGTGTTCGTGGAGAATGCGTAGATCGAACTGCACGACGTTCCAGCCGATGATTGCGTCTGGGTCGTGGCGTGCGAACCAGTCGTTGAGCTTCTTCAGAATGATCGTGCGCGAGTCGCAGTATTCGAGGTCGAAGTCGACGATGCTGTCGTCGCCATTCGGCGCGCCAAGCATGTACACCTGACGCTCGCCGCAGCCTTCGAGGGCGATCGAATACAACTCGCCGGTTTCGGTGGTTTCGATGTCGAGCGAGACCAGCCGTAGCGTCGGTCGGTAATCGGGGTCAGGTTTGAGCTGGGCGTTGAGCAATACGCCGTCGGCATCGGGCGTACCGCTGAACCGCACCGGCGCGGTGATAAAGCGCTCCATCAGATAGCGCTCCGGCGGGCGAACGTCGGCTTCGAAGACGTCGACACTGTTGCGGTTGAGCGCGGTTTCCAGGCGCATCAACTGGCCGTGTTGCTGGCAATACAGACCAAGCACCGGGCGATGTTCGAAATCCTGCAGGGCCAGCGGGCGCAGTTCTACATTCTTTTCGTCGTGCAGCAGGCGTTCGGCCGCTTCGCGCTGCTCGGCAGGAATAAACGCCACCGACGGCTGATGCGGCAGGCGCACACGGCGCGGCCCGGCGTCGGTCGCCAGCCAGAACTCGACTTCGGTGCCGGCCGGGGTATCGCGCCAATGCCGGGTCAGGACGAAGCCCTGCGGTAAATCCACCACTGCAACCTCAGGAATTGAATCAGAGAGGCATTCTACGCGGCATTGCCTGGGATGACTCTGGCGATAAATAGCCACCCGCCACGGAAAAACCCGGCAAATGACGTTTTTTGCGTGTTATCTGCCGCTTTGCCACCTTGCCCTGCGCGCTTGCGTCTACGATGCTTGGATAACAACGACAACACCTGAGTAACCGCCATGAAGACCGTCGCCCAACTGCTCAAGCTCAAAGATCAGAAAAATCAGGAAGTGCACCAGATCAAGCCTGATCACATGGTGCTCGAAGCGCTGATGAAGATGGCCGAGAAAAACGTCGGCGCCTTGCTGGTGGTCGAAGACGAAAAAGTGGTCGGCATCATCAGCGAACGGGACTACGCGCGCAAACTGGTGCTGCATGGCCGCTCATCCGTAGGCACGCCGGTGCGCGACATCATGGTGGCGAACGTGATCACCGTCGACACCCATCAAACCGTCGACACCTGCCTGGGCATCATGTCGGACAAACGCCTGCGCCACTTGCCGGTGGTCGAGAACGGCAAGTTGATCGGTTTGCTGTCGATCGGTGACCTGGTCAAGGAAGCGATTGCCGAACAGGCGGAGCTGATCAAACAGCTGGAGCAGTACATTCGCGGGGAATAAATCCCGTCCTCCTCATGATCGTTCCCACGCTCTGCGTGGGAACAATCACCTCGGTCAGGACGGCCAATGCCGGGCAAACACCGGCGCCAGCACCGGATGCCGGTCAATCCGCTGCAACCACGCATAAAACCCCGGTCGCGTCTGACGCAAATGCTCGCGGCTGCCCGCCCAGCGCGTCACCACTGCCGCCAGCACATCCAGTGCCCCCGGCGTTTCGTCATCCAGATACAGCTCGGCAGAAAACTGGTCGGCAAACACCTCCCAACTCCAATGCAATCGCTCACGCGCTCCGGCCACCAGATTCTGCCGCGAGGCTTCGTCAGGCATCAGCAGCCAGCGCTCCGGATAATCGATGACGCCGATCGCCGCATAACAGTTGCTGACGATGTAGACCAGACCGCGAATCGCCTGATCACGGTCATCCGCCTTGGTCGGCAGCAGGCCGGACTTGGGAAACGTCAGGCCCAGATGAATCAGGATCGCCGCGCTCTCGGTGATGGCGCTGCCATCGGGCAGTTGCAAGGTCGGTATCTGTTTGAGTGGATTGAGCTGGGCCAACGCCTCGGCTGCTTCGGTGCTGGCCTCGATATCAATGAAACGGTAAGCGATCTGGCACAGCTCCAGCGCCGCTTCGATGGCGGCTGCGCCCGAATTTCTGTGCCCATAGAGCTGGTACATATCCAATCCCCCCGAAAAGACCATTGCCACAGGGTAGATGGCTGTAGCGTGGATGTAGAAAAATTCTGCCTGTGTATCGGTTTTGGCACGGTTTTCCCATGCACTCGCGACTTGCGAATTCAAACCTCGCAAAACAGCGCTGACGGTGCCCATCCCGCACCAAGAGCAATCATCGAACGCTATCCGCGTTCTTGTAAGGTGCGATACCGAACCAAAAGTTCGCGTATCCGAGCTGGCAACAAGGAGTTCACCGCGTGAATCTTCAAACGCTCTGCCGTACGCCCCTCTCTTTGCTTCTTCGTGCACAACGCCGAGTTCATCTGAACAGTCCCGGCGGCCAACGCACTTACTTTATTACCTGACGCAGCCACCAAGCACTGTATTCGGCGATGACGTATTCGCCGACAGCCGCGTGCTATTTATTTTTTAAATATGACTCGAAAGATTATTGCCCAGCCTCTGTATTAAACGAGCGAAAAGAGGATTGTCGAACAATAACTTCCAATGACTTTGCAAATGCACCAGAACCGCTCCAGCGACTTCAACTATCAAGCATTGCAGACATTGATTTCATTTAAACAAGAACAAGGAACATGCCCCGTGACCCGCTAAAACATTGACCCGCACCAAATCGGTCCGCCGCGCACCAGCAAGTGCCCAGGCCGCAAGCCACGCAGCCGCTCTATCCCGCCAATCAGCCGGATACCGCGTACAGCCTGACTCGCCTCTGAAAAAGCTCCGTTAACCGGAGTAACGGGAATCCGTGTGCCAGAGAAAAACCACGGCGATGGCAAAACTTATATAAATGCGACATGGGTAACACTGATGAAATAATCGCTCTACATTTCGGCAATATCTGGCACAGCCGTTGCAAAACAGAACTCGAGTAATCAATTGTAGGAGCTGCCGAAGGCTCGGGCCGCGATCGGACGATCTTTTGATCTTGATCTTTAAAGGCAGAATCAAAAGATCGCAGCCTTCGGCAGCTCCTACATAGAACAACACCAGGGAATGGCTAATGAACGTAGAAAGTCGATGGCGCTAAGCCCGTAAGTTTGCACAAGCCTTGTTAACCGGATAGTTCAACTAACTATCGGCTTCTGCTCACCTTGAAGAAAGTTGCACCCACCCACTCGAACATCCCCCGGATGTTCGGACGGCACCTTATTGCCCTTCATCCACCCGAGGGAGCTTTAATGAACGATGCGGTAAAGCACAGAACCCTGCCGGGGCCGTTGCGGGAAGCTCCAGTTCCGCCGCCACCGGGCAGGCTGGCGTTTAAAGCCAACACGTCGCAACCCGGCGGTCTGAATAAACAGCAGATGGTGTTGCTGGTGGCTGTGTCGGCGCTGATACATGGCGGCGCCTGGTGGTTTCTCCAGCAATCCAAAACAGAGCCACTGCCAACGCCGCCGCAGATTCCGGAAATGACCGTCGAGCTGACCAGCCCGACGCCACCGGCACCACCCACCCCGGAACCGCCGCCGCCTCCTCCGCCACCACCGCCGGAACCTGAACAACCGGTGGAAGACGAGGACGCGGTCAAGCCACCGCCAAAACCGGTGGAGAAGCCCAAGCCGATCGAAAAACCGAAACCGGTCGAGAAGCCGAAACCGGTGAAAAAGGTCGAGCCGCCGAAAGCTCCACCGGCCCCGGCCGCACCCGCTGCACCCGCTGCACCCGCTGCACCCGCTGCACCCGCTGCCCCGGCCACCCCGAGCGCACCGCCGGCACCTGCCGCTGCACCGGGTCCGGTCAAGGAGTCGGCAGCGATCTCGGGGCTCGCCAGCCTCGGCAACCCTCCGCCGGAATACCCGTCGCTAGCCCTGCGGCGCAACTGGGAAGGCAGCGTGGTGCTGCGCATTCAAGTGCTGGCCAACGGTCGCGCAGGATCAGTGACGGTGACCAAATCCAGCGGCAAACCGCAACTGGATGACGCGGCTGTTGCCGCCGTGAAGAACTGGAAATTCATTCCGGCCAAACGCGGTGACACGCCGATCGACGGCTTCGCCACCCAGACCATCGATTTCAAATTGCCGCAATAACCGAATGCTCAATCAACGCACAACCGAATAACGCAAGCGAGGTATCACCATGAACGATTTGTCTTCGATGATTGTCCCCGGCGTGCTCTGGGGTCTGGTGCTGTTTTCCGTGGTCAGCTGGGCGATCCTGCTGGTCAAGTCGGCGCAGTACCTGCGGCAGAAAGCGCAGAACAAACAATTCACCAAAGCCTTCTGGGGCGCGCCGGATCTGCTCACCGCCGCCGAACACGCCAGCCAGTATCCGGGCTCGCTGGCGCGCATCGCCAGCAGCGGTTTCGAAGCGCTGCTGGTGGAAGATTCGCCGCGCACCACGCAGCAATTGGCGCATACCATCAACCGTTCGGATCGCCTGGAACGCAACCTGCGCCAGCAGATCCAGAAGGAACGCCGCTCGCTGGAAAACGGCCAGGCGATCCTCGCCAGTATCGGCAGCACCGCGCCGTTCATTGGTTTGTTCGGCACCGTGTGGGGCATCATGGAAGCGCTGAAAAGCATCGGCGAAACCGGCTCCGCCAGCCTTGAAGCAGTGGCCGGGCCCATCGGTCACGCGCTGATCGCCACTGGCGTCGGTATCGCCGTCGCGGTGCCGGCGGTGCTGATTTACAACTTCTTCCTGCGTCGTCTGAAACTCGCTTCGGCAGACATGGATGACTTCGCCCACGACTTCGACGCCCTCGCCTCGCGCAGCGCGTTTTCCATCAGCCGTCAGGCCATCGCCAGCAAAACCACTGCCGCCGTGCGGGAGGCCAGCTGATGTCTTTTTCTACCCAAGACAGCGATGAAGTGCTCAGCGAAATGAACGTCACGCCACTGGTCGACGTGATGCTCGTGCTGCTGGTGGTGTTCATCGTCACCGCGCCGCTGATGACCAACGCGATCAAAGTCAACCTGCCGAAAACCGATGCCGTCGCCCCCGCCGAAAAGAAAGACCCGGTGGTGGTCAGCGTCGATCAGGACGGCAAGTTCTATCTGGCCAAGACCGAGCTGGCGCCGGAATCGCTGGAAGCCAGCCTCAAAGAGGTCAAGGCCAAGGACGCCGAAGTCCGCGTGCAGCTGCAGGCCGACTCCGCCGTCAATTACGGCCAGGTGGCCAAGGCCATGGCGTCTATCGAACGCTCGGGTATTACCAAAATATCGGTGATGACCACCCACTGAGTGCGGTGGCGGGCGCGCCTTGAGGGACACGCCCGCTACCGCTCGCTGAATCCTGTCGCAATCAGCCGACCGAAAAAACGCCACGCGTCTTCGGAGGGGATCGGCTTGCTTGAAGAAAGTGGTTTTCCGCACGCGGTATCACCGATAGCGGAGCAATGAGGGGCTCACAAGGCCAATTCGATAACGTCTAAAAAGTCGGAAATAACCATGCTGATGAACACTCCACGCTTCACGCTCAAACCCTTGGTGGCAACGATTTCTCGCCACCGTTTTGTTCCGTTGTATCTGGTGGCCATGGGGATGGGCGCCGGGACTGTGCAGGCGGCCGAGGACGACAACGCTTCCGTCCCGGCAGCTGCGGCGGTGGTGGCGCCGACCACGCAACTGCAACGGGTGGAAGTGACCGGTTCGGCGATTCGCCGGGTCGATGCGGAAACGGCGGTGCCGATCACCATTCTCAAGGCCGATGAGCTGCGCAAACAGGGCGTGACCACCACCGCCGAACTGGTGCAGCGCATCACTGGCAGCCAGTCGATCAACAACAGCGCAGGCTCGGTCGGCGCGGCCACTGGCGGCGCCTCGTTCGCCGATATGCGCGGCATCGGCGCGAACAAGACGCTGGTGTTGCTCAACGGTCGACGCCTGGCCAACAACGCCTTGTCCGGCACCAACTCGGCCGGCGGCGCGGTGGATCTGAACATGATCCCGTTTGCCGCCATCGAGCGCGTCGAAGTGCTGCGTGACGGCGCCTCGGCCCTGTACGGCACCGACGCCATCGGCGGCGTGATCAACTTCATCACCAAGAAATCCCTGACCGACGGCCAGTTGACCCTCGGCGGCGAAACCCCGACCCACAGCGGTGGCGGCGCGACCAAAGACATGAGCGCCAGTTGGGGCTACGGCGACCTGGAGGAAGACCGCTTCAACGTGCTCGGCGTGTTCAATTACAACAAGCAGCAGAACCTCGACGCCAACGACCGCTCTTTTGCAACTGACTACGCGCCTGGTCGCGGTCTCGATCAGACCTCGGGCACCGCGTTCCCCGGCAACTACAGCCAGAACGGCAACGCGACCAACCCGTTGGCCAACAGCAATTGCAACGGGCCGAACCTGATCGCCCGCGACGGCTTGTGCCGCTTCAGCACCCGTGAATACATCGATCTGGTGCCGCAAACCGAAAAGACCTCGTTCTTCGGCAAAACCACCGGCAAGCTTGGCGACGATCACAACGTCAACCTCGAATACTTCTGGTCGCGCAACAACAACGCCACGGCGATCGGCCCGGCGCCACTGACCGGCCTGAGCCTCGATTCTTCGTCGCCCTACTACCCCGGCAACGGCATCACCCCGGCGCCCACCGATTTCGCCCTCGACCCGACGCAACCGGTGGACGTCAACTGGCGTGAAACCGCGGCCGGCCCGCGTGAATCGAAAGACCAGAACACCAGCCAGCGCTTCCTGCTCAGTTTCGATGGTCTGGTTGGCGGCTGGGATTACAACGTCGGCGCCTCGTACAACCAGAACAAAATCGTCTCCAGCGTCACCAGTGGCTATGTCAGCGATCAGGCGATGATCGCCGGTCTGGCCAGCGGTCTGCTCAACCCGTTCGGCCCGCAAACTGCGGCCGGTCAGCAGTACATCGACGACGCGGCGTACCACGGCGCCTACTCCACCGCTGTTGGCCGTGTGGCCGGTTTTGACGGACGCATCAGCCGCGAAATCGGCGACTGGTTCGGCGCCGGCCCGTCCGGTCTGGCCCTGGGTGGTGAATACCGAAAAGAGAAATTCCACCAGGATTTCGAGTCGTTCGCTGGCGACATTCAGAGCCTCGGTATCGACCCGGCGGGCAGCGTCGAAGGCGACCGCAGCGTGAAAGCCGCCTATGCCGAAATCAACGTGCCGGTGCTCGACAGCCTCGAACTGTCCGCCGCCGTGCGCCACGACAAATACAGCGACTTCGGCAGCACCACCAACCCGAAATATTCGTTCCGTTATCAGCCGTTGAAAGAGCTGGTGGTGCGTGGCGCCTACAGCGAAGGCTTCCGTGCGCCATCGCTATATGAGCTGTATTCGCCGCGCAGCATCACCTTCACCCAGGGTTACTACAACGACCCGGTGCTGTGTACCGGCGGTGTGGTGCAAACGGGCGGCAACGGCGGCCGCGATTGCGGTCAGCAGTTCCTCAACCAGATTGGCGGCAACGAAGATCTGGCCCCGGAGAAGGCGCGCAACGTGACCCTCGGCTTCGTCTATCAGCCGATCAACAACCTCTCGGTAGGTCTGGATTTCTGGTGGATTCACATCTCCAACCAGATCCAGCCGTTCCCGGAATCCACCGTGTTTGATCAGGCCGGTTCCTACCCGGACCGCTTCGTGCGCAACGCCGACGGTACGCTCAACTACATCGTCACCGGCAACGCCAACCTCGGCATCGTGGAAACCAACGGTGTCGATGTGTCGCTCGACTATCGCTTCCCGAACACGCCGTACGGTCAGTTCGGTCTGGGCCTGCAAGGCACCTATGTTGACGAGTACGACTTCCAGAGCACCATCAAAGGCCCGTTCACCGACAAGGTCGGCGACTTTCAGGGTGACGGCGTGATCGCCCGCTGGAAGCACAACCTCACCGGCAGCTGGACCTTCGGCGCGGCGCGGGCGGCGCTGACCAACCGCTTCACCACGGGTTACAACGACTACGACCGCGACACCCACGCGCGCGTGGCGTCGTATTCGGTGTGGGATCTGTCGGCCGGCTACACCTTCAACAAGGTGCTGGATGTCGATGCCGGGATGAAGAACGTGTTCGACCGCAACCCGCCATTCTCCAACCAGGCCTACAACTTCCAGAGCGGCTATGACCCGCGCTACACCGACCCGCTGGGCCGCACGTTGTTTGCGCGCATGACTTACCACTTCTAACCGGAAACAGAACACATCCCCCTGTGGGAGCGAGCCTGCTCGCGAAAGCGGTGGATCAGCAAGAGAGATGTCGGCTGACTAGACGCCTTCGCGAGCAGGCTCGCTCCCACATTGGGTCCGTGGACTTTCAGGGATTTTCAGGAGTGACTTCATGAGTTTTTTGCGCAATATGGCTGGCCTGCTGCTCGGCAGTGCGCTGCTGTGCACCGGCACCTCGGCGCTGGCCGCTGGCAGTTATGCGCTGACGGTGTACGGCGAGGCGCCGAAGTATCCGGCGAACTTCCAGCACTTTGATTTCGTCGACCCGAAGGCGCCCAAGGGTGGTTCACTCAGTCGCGCGTCGATGGAGATCGGCCAGTACAACTACATCAGTCCGTATGCCGATCAGGGCATTTCCGTGGTGCAGGTCAATGACTGGGTGTATTCGCCACTGGCGTTCCGTTCACTCGACGAGCCGTACACCGTTTACGCACTGGTCGCGCAACAGATCGAGCGCGACCCCGAAGGCTTGTGGGTGCGTTTCACCCTCAATCCAAAAGCACGTTTCGCCGACGGCACGCCGATCACCGCCGAAGACGTGCGCTACACCTTCAACCTGCTGATGACCAAGGGCAGTCTGAGTTATCGCCAGCAATACGCCGATGTGCAGGACGTGCTGATCGAAGGCCCGCGGCAGGTGCGCTTCACCTTCAAGAACAATCTCAACCGCACCTTGGCGCTGGACCTGGCGACGATGCGCATCGTCCCCGAGCATTGGTGGAAAACCCGCGACTTCGCCAATGGCGGCGGTTTCGAGCCACCGCTGGGCAGCGGTCCGTACCGGGTGAGCAAGGTCGACGCCGGGCGCAGCATCAGTTTTCAACGCGATCCGGACTGGTGGGGCAAAGACCTGCCGGTCAGTCGCGGCATGTACAACTTCGACACACTCACGGTGAACTTCTACGGCGACACCGACGTCGCCCGGCAACTGCTGCAGGCCGGCGCATTCGACTACAACCGCGAGTTCTCCTCGTCCGGTTACGTGGTCGGCTACGACAGCCCGGCACTGCGTGACGGTCGCTTGCAGCAGTCGATCCTCGCCCCGGACAAACCCACTGCCGCTCAGGGCTTCGTGTTCAACCTGCAAAACCCGTTCTTCAAGGATCGCCGCGTGCGTCAGGCGATCAGCCTGCTGTGGGATTTCGAGTGGACCAACAAACAGATGATGCGCGGCTTCTACGTGCGCCAGAACAGCTTCTGGCCGAAGAGCGAAATGGCCGCCACCGCCCTGCCCGACGCTGAAGAATTGAAGATCCTCGAACCGCTGCGCGGGCAGGTTCCCGACGAGGTTTTCACCACGGTGTATGAGGCACCGAAAACCGATGGCAGTGGCTACATCCGCGACAAACAACTGCAAGCGCTGAAGCTGCTCGCCGAAGCTGGCTGGACGCCGCAACACAATCGTCTGGTCAACGCTGCGGGCGAGCCGCTGGAGTTCACCTTTCTCGACGGTCAGGGCGGCTTCGACCGCATGTTGCTGCCGTTCAAACGCACCCTCGCGCAGATCGGCATCACGCTCAATCTGCGCCGGATCGATTCGGCGCAATACATCAACCGCCTCAACGCCCGCGACTACGACATGATCGTCGTCGCTTTCCCGCGCAGCGGCGATCCGATCGTCTCTCCCGGCCGCGAGTTGTACAGCCTGTACGCCTCGCAAAGCGCCACGCAAGTCGGCAGTTCCAACTCGATGGTGCTGGCCAACCCGGCGGTCGATCAACTGATCGACGGACTGGTCCAGGCCAACAGCCGCGAAGCCATGGTGCATTACGCCCGCGCCCTCGACCGGGTGCTGCAATGGGGTTACTACATGATTCCCAACTACTACTCCAAAGGCACGCCGACGGTGTATCAGAACCGCTTCGGCATGCCGCCCGTGCAACCGGCGTACGACGAAGGCCTCAACACCTGGTGGGAGGTATCGGCCAAGGCGTTGACCACCCAGCAGATGCACAGCCAGCTCGCGGGGAGCCAGTGACATGCTGCGTTATCTGAGTCGACGTTTGCTGCTGATCATCCCGACGCTGTTGTGCATTCTGGTGGTGAATTTTCTCATCGTGCAGGCCGCGCCGGGTGGGCCGGTGGAGCAAGCCATCGCTCGTTTGCAAGGTTTCGGCGGTCACAGCATGGGCGGCGGTGGCGAGGTTGCTGCGGTTGGCGGCGCGGGTCGCAGCAGCCGTGGCCTCGACCCGGCGCTGATCGAGGAGATCAAACACCACTACGGCTTCGACAAACCGCTGCACGAACGCCTGTGGCTGATGCTGAAAAACTACGCGCAGCTGGATCTGGGCAGCAGTTTCTTTCGCGGCGCCAAGGTCACCGATCTGATTGTGCAGAAGTTGCCGGTATCGCTGTCGCTGGGCTTGTGGGCGACGTTGATCACCTACCTGATTTCCATTCCGCTGGGCATTCGCAAAGCGATCAGGAACGGCAGCGCCTTCGATGTCTGGAGCAGCACGGCGATCATCATCGGCTACGCGATGCCGGCGTTCCTGTTCGCGATTCTGTTGATCGTGGTGTTTGCCGGTGGCAGCTACGTCAACTGGTTTCCGGTGCAGGGGCTGGTGTCGGATAACTTCGACAGCCTGAGCACGCTGGGCAAGGTCGGCGACTACCTCTGGCACCTGGTGTTGCCGGTGACGGCGCTGGTGATTGGCGGCTTTGCCACGCTAACGATCCTGACCAAGAACAGCTTTCTCAACGAGATCAGCCGCCAGTACGTGATCACCGCGCGGGCCAAGGGTCTGACCGAGAGGCGCGTGCTCTACGGCCACGTGTTTCGCAACGCCATGTTGTTGGTGGTGGCCGGTGTGCCGTCGGCACTGATCGAGGTGTTTTTCGCCGGTTCCCTGCTGATCGAAACCATCTTCAACCTCGACGGCCTCGGGCGCATGAGTTACGAGGCAGCAGTGTCGCGGGATTACCCGGTGGTGTTCGGTGCGTTGTTCCTGTTCACCCTGTTCGGCCTGTTGATCAAGCTGATCGGCGACCTTTGCTACACCCTGCTCGACCCGCGCATCGACTTCTCGGCGAGGACTGCCTGATGTTCACTCTTTCTCCCCTTGGTCAACGTCGCGTTGCGCAGTTCAAGGCCAATCGGCGCGGGCGCTGGTCGCTGTGGCTGTTTATCGGTCTGTGCCTGATTTGTCTGGGCGGTGAGTTGATCGCCAACGACAAGCCGTTGGTGATCCGTTACCACGACGCCTTTTACTTCCCGATCCTCAGCGATTACCTGGAAACCGATTTCGGTGGCGAGCTGCCGTTTCAGCCGGATTACGCCAGCAGCTATGTTCACAAGCTGATTGAGGATCAGGGCGGCTGGATGTTGTTTCCGCCGATCCCGTTCAGCTATGACACGGTCAATTACGACCTCAGTGAACCGGCGCCGAGTCCGCCGTCATCGAGCAATTGGCTGGGCACCGACGATCAGGCGCGCGACGTGTTGGCGCGGGTGATTTTCGGCACGCGGATTTCGATTCTGTTTGCGCTGATCCTCACGGGTATCAGTGCGTTGATCGGCATCGTTGCCGGGGCGTTGCAGGGTTATTACGGCGGTTGGGTCGACTTGCTCGGGCAACGGGTGCTGGAGATCTGGTCGGGGTTGCCGGTGCTGTACCTGCTGATCATTTTGTCCGGGTTTGTCTCGCCGAGTTTCTGGTGGCTGCTGGGGATCATGGCGCTGTTTTCCTGGCTGGCGCTGGTCGATGTGGTGCGCGCCGAGTTTCTGCGTGGACGCAATCTGGAATACGTCAAAGCCGCGCGAGCGCTGGGCCTTACCGACAACGAGCTGATGTGCCGGCACATCCTGCCCAACGCGATGACCTCCACCCTCACCTACCTGCCGTTCATTCTGACTGGCGCGATTGCGACGCTGACTGCGCTGGATTTTCTTGGCTTCGGCATGCCGGCCGGTACTGCATCGCTGGGCGAATTGATCGGTCAGGCCAAGCGCAATCTGCAAGCGCCGTGGCTGGGGCTGACGGCGTTTTTTGCCCTGGCGCTGATTTTGTCTTTGCTGGTTTTCATCGGTGAGGCTTGCCGTGATGCATTTGATCCCCGGAGCTGACATGAACGACAACCTGATTGAAATTCGCGATCTGCGCGTCGCATTCGCCGGGCAGGAAGTGGTGCACGGATTGAACCTGGATATTCGCCGTGGCGAATGCCTGGCACTGGTCGGAGAGTCCGGCTCGGGCAAGTCGGTGACCGCGCATTCGATTCTGCGTTTGTTGCCGGGCAAGAACGTCAGCAGCAGCGGCGCGATCCGCTATAACGGCGTGGATTTATTGCACGCCAGCGAGCAGCAGATGCGCGGCTTGCGCGGCAACCGCATTGCGATGATTTTTCAGGAACCGATGACTTCGCTCAATCCGTTGCACACGGTGGAAAAGCAGGTGAGCGAAGTGCTGGAGATTCACAAAGGTTTGAAGGGGCGCGCGGCACGTGAGCGGACGTTGGAGCTGCTGGAGCTGGTGGGCATCCGCCAGCCGTTGCAGCGCTTGAAAGCCTATCCGCATCAGCTTTCGGGCGGGCAGCGGCAACGGGTGATGATTGCCATGGCGCTGGCCAACGAGCCGGAACTGTTGATCGCCGATGAGCCGACCACGGCGCTGGATGTCACGGTGCAGCAGAAGATTCTTGAGCTGCTGATCGAGTTGCAGCAACGCCTTGGCATGTCGCTGTTGCTGATCAGCCATGACCTCAATCTGGTGCGGCGCATTGCGCAAAGGGTGTGCGTGATGCGCCATGGCGAGATCGTCGAGCAGGCCGATTGCGAAACGCTGTTTGGTGCGCCGCAGCATCCTTACAGTCGCTTGTTGATAGAGGCGGAACCCAGCGGCGCGCCGGTGCCCAGTGAGTACGAGCACAACTTGCTTGAAGTCGATGATTTGAAGGTGTGGTTTCCACTGCCCAAGGCGTTGTTCAGTCGCCAGCAGGATTACATCAAAGCGGTGGACGGCGTGAGTTTCACCCTGCAACGGGGCAAGACCTTGGGCATTGTTGGCGAGTCGGGTTCAGGCAAGTCGACGCTGGGTCAGGCGATCCTGCGACTGGTCGAATCCGAGGGCAATATCCGCTTCGGCAACAAGCAACTGAGCCTGCTCAATCAGCGCTTGATGCGACCGTTGCGCCGGCAGATTCAGGTGGTGTTCCAGGACCCGTTCGGCAGCCTCAGCCCACGGATGTCGGTGCAGCAGATCATTGCCGAGGGGTTGCTGACCCATGGCATCGGCACTGAAGCCGAGCGTGAGGCGGCGGTGATTCGCGTATTGGAGGAAGTCGGCCTCGACCCGCAGAGCCGGCATCGTTATCCCCACGAATTTTCCGGTGGGCAGCGCCAGCGTATTTCCATCGCCCGCGCACTGGTGCTGGAACCGGCGCTGATTCTGCTCGATGAGCCGACCTCGGCGCTGGATCGCACGGTGCAGAAGCAGGTCGTCGAGTTGTTGCGGCAATTGCAGGTCAGGCATGGGCTGACGTATCTGTTTATCAGCCATGATCTGGCGGTGGTGCATGCGTTGGCGCATGACTTGATGGTGATCAAGGATGGCAAGGTGGTTGAGCAGGGTTCGTCGCGCGAGATTTTCGCCGCGCCGCAACATCCCTACACCCAGGAACTCCTGAACGCCTCCGGCCTCAAGCCCGATAAAAATCCCTGTGGGAGCGAGCCTGCTCGCGAATACGGTGTGTCAGTCACATAAGTGCTGGCTGACCCGACGCCTTCGCGAGCAGGCTCGCTCCCACAGGGGTTATCGTCGGGTTTGAAATTTATTTTTCAGGCACTGCATCCAAACGCCTCCACCACGGGTAGTCCTTGTAACAGCCCTCTTCGGCTGTCAGCGGTCTACCCTTTTCGGAGATAACACTGATGAACATCACCCAGCTGATTGGCCTCACCGGTTTGCTCGCCCTGTCCTCGACAACCTTCGCCCAAACCAGTTATCCCGACGCGATCAAAGTCCCGGACGGCCACAAGATTGCGATGGAAACCACCGGCGTCGGCGAGATCACCTACGAATGCCGTGACAAAGCCAATACCCCCGGACAGACCGAGTGGACGTTTGTCGGCCCGAAAGCGGTGCTCAATGATCGCAGTGGCAAGCAGGTTGGCACCTACTTTGGCCCGCCCGCCACCTGGCAAGCCAAGGACGGTTCGAAAGTCACCGGCACGCAATTGGCCGTGGCGCCATCAAGCCCGGGCAACCTGCCCTATCAACTGGTCAAGGCCAATCCCGCAGAAGGCAAAGGCGCGATGAGTGGCGTGAGTTACATCCAGCGTGTCGCACTCAAGGGCGGCGTGGCGCCGGGCAGCGAATGCACAGCGGCGAACAAGGGCAAGCAGGAAGTGGTGAAATATCAGGCCGACTACATTTTCTGGGCGGCGAACTGATCTCCGGACTTACCGAGATCCAAGGTGGGAGCGAGCCTGCTCGCGAAGGCGGTGGGTCAGAGAAGGATGTATCGGCTGACACGCCGCCTTCGCGAGCAGGCTCGCTCCCACAGGGTGGAACTGGATTGTGTGGATGTTTGCGGAATGTAAGCTAGATTGCACGACATGCCTTTAGCCGAATCCACATTCGATTACGAAGCCCGCCTCGCAGCCTGTGCCCGAGGCGAGCGCGCGGCCCTGCGCGATTTGTATGTGCAGGAAGGCTCGCGTCTGCTCGGCGTGGCCAAACGGCTGGTGCGCGATACGGCGCTGGCGGAGGACATCGTTCATGAGGCGTTCATCAAGATCTGGAACGGCGCGGCGGGTTTCGACCCGGCGCGCGGTTCGGCGCGTGGCTGGATGTTCAGTGTGACCCGGCATCTGGCGCTGAATCTGCTGCGAGATCAGGGTCGTGAAACGTCGCTCGAGGTTGAGCACGAAACAGTCGGGGATGCAGACGACTTCGAGGCCCATGCGCATTCGGCACGCATTCATCGTTGCCTCGAACAACTCGAGCCACAACGCCGCCACTGCATCCTGCATGCCTATGTCGACGGCTACAGCCACGCGCAGATTGCCACGCGTTTAGACACGCCGCTGGGCACGGTCAAAGCGTGGATCAAACGCAGCCTCAACGCATTGCGGGAGTGCATGGGATGACCAGCGAATCAGCGCAAGACCGCGATGAATTGGCCAGCGAATATGTGCTCGGTACGCTTTCTTTTGAACAACGGATCGAGGTGCAACGACGCTTGCCGAATGATCCTGAATTGCGTGCAGCGGTGGATGCCTGGGAACGGCGTCTGCTGGAGCTGACCGAGCTGGCGCCCGTGCAACAACCCTCGGCGCTGTTGTGGCCACGGATCGAACGCAGCCTTGAACGATTCGCGCCAAAAACGTCATCGACCTCATGGTGGAATCTGCTGCCACTCTGGCGCGGGTTGAGTGCGGCCGGACTGGCCGCCACATTGATTTTGGGCTCGGTCCTGCTGACTCAGACCACGCCGAAACCGAGTTATCTAGTGGTATTGGTCGCGCCGCAAGACAAAGCCCCGGGCTGGGTGATTCAGGCGAGCAATTCGCACGAGATTCAGCTGATTCCGCTCGGTGTGGTCGAAGTGCCAGCCGACAAGGCACTGGAATTCTGGACCAAGGCTGACGGCTGGCAAGGGCCGGTGTCGCTGGGGCTGGTCAAGCCAGGCGAAGCTTTATCGGTGCCGCTGGACAAGCTGCCGCCGCTGCAACCCAATCAGCTGTTCGAGCTGACACTTGAGGGCGCCAATGGCTCGCCGATCGGCAAACCGACCGGGCCGATTCAGGCGATCGGGCGCGCGGTGAAGGTGCTGTAAGGCTCTGCTCTGCGGCTCCTGGCTACCATCATCGGCATCGATGTTCACCATCACGGCAATGAAGTTCTCATAAAAAATCCCGGGCGTAACATCTGCTCCATACCAACCAACAACACCCCGGAGCACACAATCATGAAACGCCAGACTCTTCTCGGTATCGCTTTCTCGGTCTTCGCTATCAACGCTTTCGCCGCTACCCCGGCCCACACCCTGATCGCCGAAGGCGGCTCGGACAAACTGATCGAAAGCCGTGTGGCTGAAGGCGGGTCGGATCGTCTGATCGAACGTCGCGTTGCCGAAGGTGGTTCGGATCGTCTGATCGAACGTCGCGTTGCCGAAGGTGGTTCGGATCGTCTGATCGAACGTCGCGTTGCTGAAGGTGGTTCGGATCGTCTGATCGAACGTCGCGTTGCCGAAGGTGGTTCGGATCGTCTGATCGAACGTCGCGTTGCCGAAGGTGGTTCGGATCGTCTGATCGAACGTCGCGTTGCCTGATGATTGGCTGTAAGCGCAACACCCCAGAAAAACCCGGCTGCCCTGGCCGGGTTTTTTATGTCTGTGTGTTTTATCTCGCCTTGGCCATGCAGCGCTTGTAGCGCTCGTCCACGCGCTTGGCGAACCAGGCTGTGGTGAGTTTTCGGGTGATCTTCGGGCTCTGCAGCACGATCCCCGGCAACACCGCACGCGGCAGTTTTTTCCCCTCCGCTTGCTCCGCCAGTTCAAACACCCGCTGATAGAGTCTGGTCTCTTCGAATTCCACGGTTTTGCCCTTCTCCAGCTGATCGCGAATGGTCGGGTTGCGCATGCCCAATGACTTGCCGAGGGTGCGCACCGCCAGTTCCGTGCCGCCGGGCATGATCGAGTCGTAGCGGATCAGGTCGCCATCGAGTGCCAGCGGAATACCGGAGGCGCGGCTCACCGCGTTTTGAAATGCCGCGTTGCGACTGGCGTACCAGCCGGCATTGAAATCAGCAAATCGGTACAGCGGCTCGCGATAACTCACCGGATAACCGAGCAAATGCGCGATGCCGAAATACATGCCACCACGGCGGCTGAACACTTCGCGGCGAATCGTACCGTCTACCGGGTATGGATAGTCTTTGGCGTGCTGTTCGGCAAATTCAATGCTGACCTGCATCGGCCCGCCCGTGTGCACCGGGTTGAAGCCGCCGAACAGTGTGCGGCCCATCGGCACACGACCGATAAAGTCGTCGAAGATCGCGCTGAGTTCTTTTTCACTGCGCGCCGCATTCAGGCGTTCGCTGTAGGTCTTGCCGTTGGTTGAACGCACTTGCAGAGCGCCGCTGACCAACAGGCTGGGAATATGCACTTTGGCGGCGCGGCGATCGATTTCGTCGCGGGCGATTTTGCCCAGGCCGGGTACCGTGGGGTCAGCCTGGAAGGTGGATTCCTGCTCGGCAACGGCCAGCACCGAGCAGAGGTTTTGCGTGGTCGGGCTGATGTTCTGCGCGGCGAATGCTGCATAGATATCGGTGGCCCAGCCTTGGCGATCTGCAGTCTTGGCCGGCATCAGCCGCACGATCTCGGCCTTCACCTCAGCGGGCGCACGGGGCACCGGTTCCTGGCCGCGCTGCCCCGCGCAACCGGCGAGCACCAGCAGTGCGGCGAGCGAGATCGGTAATCGAAAGTTGTGCATGAAACTTCATCCAGTCCGTTGTGCCGGGTTCACCATACGTTCAATGGTGTGGCGCAGGCTAGGACTGCGGTGTTCTGGCCCTGTTCCCCTGTATCGCCAATTACCCCGAAATAGAGCTATCGACGACTGATGACAAACTGATTGCAAAACGTTACTGAGAAAATCTATCATTTGTGCCTGGAGTCGCATTTGCGCAAGGAGTTCCCGCGCCGCCCTTATTTTTCTCACCGGCCGTGCGCCTCCAGGTATCTACATGCCCGCTCCAGCTCGACTCGCCGTCCCGTTTCGCCCGACGCTTCTCGCCCTGCTGTGCTCCCTGACTGTCACCGCTCACGCCGCCGAAGGCGATAACAAGGCGCTGGTGCTGGACGACGTCAACGTCAATGCCCAGGCCCCGACGCCCAACGCCCTGCTCCCGGTTTACGCGGGTGGCCAAGTAGCCCGCGGTGGGCAACTCGGCGTGCTCGGCAATCAGGACATGATGGACGTGCCGTTCAGCGCCGCCTCCTACACTGAGCAATTGATTCAGGATCAGCAGGCCGAAAACGTCGCCGACGTGCTGCTCAACGATTCGTCGGTGCGTCAGGCCTCGGGTTTCTCCAACCAGGCGCAAGTCTTCATGATCCGTGGCCTGCCGCTGAACGGCGATGACATTTCCTATAACGGCCTGTACGGCGTGCTGCCACGGCAGATCATTTCCACCGACGCCCTGGAGCGCGTGGAGGTGTTCAAAGGCCCCAATGCCTTTATCAACGGCGTGACCCCGACCGGTTCCGGCATCGGCGGTGGCGTCAACCTGCAACCGAAACGCGCCGGCGACGTGCCGCTGCGGCGTTACACCACCGATATCAACAGCGAAGGCCGTATCGGTCATCACTTCGACATCGGCCAGCGTTTCGGTGAAGACAACCGCTTTGGCGCCCGGATCAACCTGTCCCAGCGTGAAGGCGACACCGGTATCGATCACGAGAATCAACGCTCGAAACTGTTTGCCATCGGCCTCGACTATCGCGGTGACGCCCTGCGCATCTCCGGCGACTTCGCCTACCAGAAAGAGCGCGTCAACGGTGGCCGCAGCTCGGTCAACCTCGGCACCGCCACGCACATCCCGGATGCGCCGTCAGCCGACACCAACTACGCGCCGAAGTGGGGCTACACCGACATCGAAGACACCTTCGGCATGCTTCGCGCCGAGTACGACCTGAACGACAACTGGACCGCCTACGCGGCCGGCGGCGCCAAGCACACCCGCGAAGTCGGGCGCTACAACTCGACCACTTTGGTTGGCAACAGCGGCGCGTCGTTCACCACGGGTTCGTTCGTCCCCCACGATGAAGACAACACCAGCGTCATGGCTGGCCTCAACGGCAAATTCAATACCGGCGCGATCAGTCACAAGGTCAATTTCGGGTTGACCGGTATCTGGGCCGAACAGCGCAGTGCCTATGACTTCGACCTGACCCAATACGCCAACAACATCTACCACCCGGTGCAGACGCCGTCGCCGGTGGGCAACTTTGCCGGTGGCGACTTGAATGATCCGGGGATCGTCGGCAAGACCTTCAACCGCAGCATCGCGATTTCCGACACCCTCGGTTTCTTCGATGATCGCCTGCTGGTCACCGCCGGCCTGCGCCGTCAGCAACTGGTGGTCCAAGGTTACAGCTACGCCAGTTATGGCAGCGGCCCGCGCTCCTCGAGCTACGACGAGTCGATCACTACGCCGGTGTACGGCGTGGTGTTCAAGCCATGGGAACATGTGTCGTTCTACGCCAACCACATCGAAGGCCTGGCCCAGGGTCCGACCTCGCCGACCAGCTCCGGTGGTTTCCGTGTGACCAACGGCAACGAGGTTTACGCACCGGCCCGCTCCAAGCAAACCGAGGCCGGGGTGAAAGTCGACATGGGCACTTACGGCGCGAGCCTGGGTGTCTATCGCATCGAACAGCCAAGCGATGGTTACTGCGAAATCGACAGCGCCACCACCTGCACCTACGTACGTGAAGGCGAACAGATCAACAAAGGCGTGGAAATGAACGTGTTCGGCGAGCCGATCCAGGGCCTGCGCCTGATCAGCGGCCTGACCCTGATGGACACCGAGCTGAAGAACACCCTCAACGGCGCGAACGACGGCAATCGTGCGATCGGCGTGCCGACCTTCCAGTTCAACGCTGGTGCGGATTGGGACGTGCCGGGCCTGCAAGGCGTAGCGCTGAATGCGCGGATGCTGCGCACCGGCGGTCAATACGCTGACGCGGCGAACAACCTCAGCCTGCCGACCTGGAACCGCTTCGATGCCGGTGCGCGTTATGCGTTCAAGGTGTCGGAGAAGGACGTGACCGTGCGTCTGGGCGTGGAGAATCTGGCGAACAAGAAGTACTGGGAATCGGCTCAGGGTGGGTATCTGACTCAGGGTGAGCCGCGGGTTGCCAAGTTGTCCGGCACCATTGATTTTTAAAGCTGAAAAGCCCCTCACCCTAGCCCTCTCCCAGAGGGAGAGGGGACTGACCGTGGTGTTCTTGCAAGTTACACCGACCTGAAATATCGAGTCGAACTCAGGTCTTAAAAAACACACAAATCGGCTCCCTCTCCCTCTCCCTCTCCCTCGGGAGAGGGCTGGGGTGAGGGGCCCGGATCTACGCCACGCAAAAGCCCCCCAGCCGAACACCCGAAAAAGGCCCCACAGCCTCACCGCTGCGGGGCCTTTTCCGTCTGGCCGATCAACTGGCCACCCTCTCCTTCTGATCCATACTTGCTGCACAGCAAACGGAGGACAGGCCCATGAACCGCAGCGACGTTCTGATCATCGGCGCCGGCCCGACCGGACTGGTACTGGCCCTGTGGCTGAGCAAACTCGGCGTGCGCGTGCGCATCATCGATAAAACCTCCGCGCCCGGCACCACTTCGCGAGCGCTGGCGGTGCAGGCACGCACCCTCGAGTTGTACCGGCAACTGGACCTCGCCGACACCGTGGTGCGCAACGGCCATCGGGTGGCCGCAGCGAATTTCTGGGTCAACGGCAAACCGGTTGCACAGTTACCGCTGAACCGCATCGGCGAAGGCCTGACGCCCTATGCGTTCGTCGAAATCTTCCCGCAGGATGAACATGAACGGCTGCTGATCGAGCGTCTCGAGGACTATGGCATCACGGTCGAACGCGACACCACGCTGGAAAGCTTCGAAGAAACCGGCGACGGCCTCACCGCGCATTTGCGCCTGCCCGATGGCGAGCAGGAAATCTGCCAAGCCTGTTATCTGGCCGGCTGTGACGGCGCCCGCTCAATCGTGCGCAAAACCCTCGACAGCGGTTTCCCCGGCGGCACTTATCAGCAGATTTTCTACGTGGCCGACGTCAAGGCCAGCGGCCCGGCGATGAACGGCGAGTTGCACCTGGATCTGGATGAGGCGGACTTTCTCGCCGTGTTTCCTCTCGCTGGCGAAGGCCGCGCAAGGCTGATCGGCACCGTGCGTGACGAACGTGCGGATCGCGCCGAAACCCTGGAATTTTCCGATGTCAGCAGCCGCGCCATCGAACATCTCAAGGTGCACATCGAAGACGTGCACTGGTTCTCTACCTACCGCGTGCATCACCGCGTGGCCGAGCATTTTCGCAGTGGCCGCGCGTTTCTGCTCGGCGACGCGGCGCATGTGCACAGCCCCGCCGGCGGTCAGGGCATGAACACCGGCATTGGCGATGCGATTAATCTGGCGTGGAAACTCGCCGCCGTGCTCAGCGGCGCAGCCGAACCACGCCTGCTCGACAGCTACGAAACCGAACGCATTGCCTTCGCTCGTCGACTGGTGTCGACCACCGACAAGGTCTTCAGTTTCGTCACCGCCGAAGGGCGTATGGCTGATCTGCTGCGCATGCGCGTGGCACCGTTTCTGATTCCGAAAATGGCCTCGTTCGAGGCCAGTCGCGAGTTCCTTTTTCGCACCGTTTCGCAGGTCACCCTCAACTATCGCGGCATGCCGTTGAGCCAGGGCGCGGCCGGCCACGTCCACGGCGGCGACCGCTTGCCGTGGGCGCATGATGGTGAGGGAGACAATTACGAACCGCTCAGACAGCCATGCTGGCAGGTGCATGTGTACGGTGACACCAGCGACGAAATGATCGCCTGGTGCCAGGAACATCATTTGCCGCTGCATGTGTTCGACTGGCGCCCGGCGTTTGAAACGGCGGGGTTGGGGCGTAATGGCTTTTATCTGCTGCGCCCGGATACCTATGTGGCGATTGCCGAGAACAGCGCGGACCCGAAAGTCATCGAACGCTACTTCCGCGATCACGGCATCCGGCCTTACTTCAACTGCCCCTGACACACTACAAATCAAATGTGGGAGCGAGCCTGCTCGCGAAAGCGTCGTGTCAGTCAACACTAATGTCAGCTGATAAACCGCTTTCGCGAGCAGGCTCGCTCCCACAGGGGTAACACGTTGGTCGTCAGATCCCGGCCAATGCCAGATCCATCGCAAAGTAAGTGAAGATCAAATCAGCACCCGCACGCTTGATCGCGCCCAGGCTTTCGCGCACCACACGATCCTCATCGATCGCACCGGCCTGTGCGCCGAACTTGATCATCGCGTACTCGCCGCTGACCTGATACGCCGACAACGGCAAGTTCGAGGCTTCGCGGATGTCGCGGATGATGTCGAGGTACGCACCGGCCGGTTTGACCATCAGCGCGTCGGCGCCTTCCTGCTCGTCGAGCAGCGATTCGCGCAGGGCTTCGCGGCGGTTCATCGGGTTCATCTGATAGCTTTTGCGATCGCCTTTCAGCGCGCTGCCACCGGCCTCGCGGAACGGGCCGTAGAGTGCCGAAGCAAATTTGGTCGAGTAAGCCATGATCGGAATCTGGGTGAACCCGGCCGCATCCAGCGCCTGCCGAATCGCCCGCACCTGACCGTCCATCGCCGCCGACGGCGCGATCACATCAGCACCGGCACGCGCCGCCGCCACGGCTTGCTTGCCGAGGTTGATCAGGGTCTGGTCGTTGTCGACTTCATGGTTGTGCATCACGCCGCAGTGGCCGTGATCGGTGTATTCGCAGAAGCACGTGTCGGACATCACGATCATCTCCGGCACTGCGTCTTTGGCAATGCGCGACATGCGCGAAACCAGGCCTTCTTCGCGCCAGGTGTCACTGCCGTTGCTGTCCAGATGGTGGGACACGCCGAAGGTCATCACCGACTTGATGCCAGCACGGGCATAACGCTCGATTTCGCTGGCCAGTTTGCGCTCGGGAATGCGCATCACACCGGGCATGCTTTTGATCGGGACGAAGTCGTCGATTTCTTCCTCGACGAAAATCGGCAGCACCAGATCATTCAGACTGAACTCGGTTTCCTGGAACAGGCTGCGCAGGCTCGCATTGCGGCGCAGACGGCGGGGACGTGCTTCGGGGAACTGACTGGACATGGGGCCTTTCCTGAAAACGGCAGATGAGACGAAAGTCGTAGGGGCGAAGCTTATGCCTTGCGGGGGCTGGCGTACAAACCTGGATCAATCAAGAGTGCATTACCGGGGGTGTAATAATCCCTCGGACTTTGCACATTCCCTTGTAGGAGTGAGCCTGCTCGCGATAGCGATGTGTCATTCGACATCAATGTTGACTGACACATCGCTATCGCGAGCAGGCTCACTCCTACATGGGGTTTGTGTTTAGTCAGGAAGGAATGGTCAGGCCTCGAACCACGGCCGGACGCGCGAGGAATCGCTCCAGCACACGGGTAACGTTCGGGAAGTTGCTGATGCCCACCAGATCACCGGCCTCATAAAACCCGATCAAATTACGCACCCACGGAAACGTGGCGATATCCGCAATGGTGTAACGCTCGCCCATGATCCAGTCACGGCCCTCGAGCCGGCCATCGAGCACTTTGAGCAGGCGTTTGCTTTCATCGACATAACGATCACGCGGACGTTTGTCTTCGTAGTCCTTGCCGGCGAACTTGTTGAAGAAACCGAGCTGGCCGAACATCGGGCCGATGCCGCCCATCTGGAACATCAGCCACTGGATCGTTTCGTAGCGCAGCACGCCTTCCTGCGCCAGCAACTGACTACTTTTGTCGGCCAGATAAATCAGGATCGCCCCCGACTCGAACAGCGGCAGTGGCTGGTCCCCGGGGCCGTGCGGGTCGAGGATCGCCGGGATCTTGTTGTTCGGGTTCAGCGAGAGAAACTCAGCGGACAACTGATCCTGGGTATCGAAAGCAACCTTGTGCGGCTCGTACGGCAGGCCGATTTCTTCGAGCATGATCGAGACTTTGACGCCGTTGGGCGTCGGCAAGGAATAGAGCTGAATCCAGTCTGGGTACTGCGCCGGCCATTTCTGGGTGATCGGGAACGCGGACAGATCGGTCATGGGAAGCATCCAGTCACAAATTAAGGGCTGATCATAATGTAGGCGCCGCGCAGGCCGCGATCTTTTGATCTTGAGCCTTTGCAGCCTGCAAAAAATCGCAGCCTGCGCCAGCGCCTCCATGAACCGTAACATCCTGTCGTTAACCTGCCACCAGGCCGCTGAACATAGCCGTTAGAGTGCTGCGCACTCTGACGATCGAACCAAACGGCCCTCAGGGGACTCTGAGCTATGCCTTTATTGCAAAGGAAGCCGTTCACGACAGGGAAAACACCCGGTGCTGGGAGCCCGTGGTGTAAAGGTTTGTCAGCCTTAATTGAATCAGCTGAAGAACTTTCTATTTCATGACGAACCTTATGCGTTTCGCCAAACGCTTCAAACATCGCGCGTATGTGGCCCTGCCTTCCCTGCTGGCTGTCAGTGCGCTGTTCCTGTCGCTTGAGTCCAGCGAAAGCCGTGCGCAACCGGTGGACGGCACCCAGACGCTGGTGTTCCTGCGCCACGCAGAGAAACCCGAGGGCGGTCTTGGTCAGCTCAACTGTCAGGGCCTGAACCGCGCCATCGACCTGTCGACCCTGCTGCCGGAAAAATTCGGCAAGGCCGATTACGTGTTTGCCGCCAATCCGACGCGCAATGTCGAGGAAGGTGAGCTGGACAACTCCTACAGCTACATCCGCCCGCTGATGACCATCAGCCCGGCGGCGATCAAGCTCGGTCTGCCGGTGAACATCGAGTTTTCGGCCAATGACACCAGCGATCTGGCCCGCGAACTGCTGGAAGACAAGTATCACAACTCGACGATCTACACCGCCTGGTCGCACGGCTATCTGCCAGAGTTGATCAACAAGGTGGCGGGCAAAGCAGTCGGCGAGAAGCAGAACATCACCGAGGACTGGGCGGGCAACGACTTTGACTCGCTGTATGTACTGACCCTGACCTGGCACAACGGCAAGGCCAGTCTGCAAAGCCACAGCTACAAGCAGGGGCTGGATAACGGCAAAGATACCTGTCCGACCTGAGTTTTGTGTGGCCTGGCCCGGCCCTTTCGCGAGCAGGCTCGCTCCCACAGGGGATTTGTATTTCACGCAGATCCAATGTGGGAGCGAGCCTGCTCGCGAAGGGGCCCGCCGCTACAACCTCAAAGCGTCTGATTCACCCGCTCACGCAAATACTCAAGCACCGCCTCACGCTCCCCGGCAAACTCGATCCGCCCGCCCTTCTTCTCACGCTGAAACACATACATCGGGTCGTAATAGTCGCGCAGCAATACACCGATCCACTCACGGAAGAGCTCGACCGAACCGTTGCGCGCCTGTTCGGACAGCGCCGCTTCCATCTGCAAATACATGCGTTGATAGCGCTCGCCACCCAGTCGTCGCTGAATATTGTTCAGGCTGGAAATCAATCGTTCCGCATACAAAGCAAAACCGAGCTCGCCATGCACAGCGACGAACTCGGCATGCAGGTCGATTACATAATCCTGCAGGATCCGCTCGACCCGATTGTCGAGGCTGTCTTCTAGCCAGACCAGAGGCGCCGCTTGCATGCCCCGATAAAGTGACAATGGCAAAGCACAGCTACCGACCACCCGACTCTCGTCTTCCAGGACAAATTGCCTGATCCCGCCGGCACGTTTTTTCAGCACATCAACGGCCAAGCGATTTTCGAAATCGATGTTCGTCGGTTGCCCGGTGGCACGCTTGCCAAAACTCGAGCCTCGGTGATTGGCATGGCCTTCCAGATCGAGACTATTGCTCAACTGCACCAGCGCCTCAGTCTTGCCCGTGCCAGTCATACCACCGAGCAAGACCAAGTCGCATTCGGCCACAGCCTGATCGACCGTCTCCAGAAGGAACGTGCGCATTGCCTTGTAGCCACCGCCGACACGCGGGTAATCGATGCCACCCTCATCCTTGATCCATTGCTGGACGATCTGCGAACGCAGGCCGCCGCGAAAACAATACAGATAACCATCGGGATTGTTACGGGCAAACTCGACCCAGCCTTGAATGCGTTGCTCCCGTATCTCGGCGGACACCAGCCGCTCACCCAAGGCTATCGCGGCTTGCTGCCCATGCTGTTTGTAACAGGTGCCAACCTGTTCGCGTTCACGGTCGTTCATCAGCGGCAGATTGACTACCCCGGGGAACGCACCGTGGGAGAACTCGATCGGCGCACGGGCGTCCATCATTGGCCGGTCGTTGAGAAAAATGTCACGGTAGTCAGTGCAGTCGCGGAGCATCAAATCACCTCGACTGCGTTCGTCTGTCGCTCAACCAGTTCGCCGATTGGCGCAAGGTTCAGGCCCAGTTCGGCGGCGACAGCAAGGAATTCTTCATTGCCTTCAGGCGTCACGGCGATTAGCAGACCACCGCTGGTTTGCGGGTCGCAGAGCACGCGTTTATGCAGCTCCTGCACACGGCCGACCTTGCTCGCGTAGCTGTCGAAATTGCGCAGCGTACCGCCGGGCACACAGCCCTGATCGAGGTAATACTCGACGCTGTCCAGACGCGGCACCCGGTCATAGGCAATGCGTGCGGTGAGCTTGCTGCCGTCCGCCATTTCCACCAGATGCCCGAGCAGGCCAAAACCGGTGACGTCGGTCATTGCCGTGACACCGGCGAGTTTGCCGAAGCGGCTGCCGGGTTTGTTCAGGGTGCACATCCAGTCGCGGGCCACGCCGACATCAGCGACACGCAATTTGCCCTTCTTCTCGGCGGTGGTGAGGATGCCGATGCCCAACGGTTTGGTCAGGTACAACAGGCAACCGGCGGTGGCGGTGTCGTTGCGCTTCATGTGGCGCTTTTCCACCAGTCCGGTGACGGCGAGGCCGAAGATCGGCTCCGGCGCATCGATCGAGTGCCCGCCCGCCAGCGCAATGCCCGCCGCGTCGCAAACGGCACGGCCGCCGCGAATCACTTCACGCGCCACTTCCGGCGCCAGCACATTGACCGGCCAGCCGAGAATCGCGATGGCCATCAGCGGATCACCGCCCATTGCATAGATGTCGCTGATCGCGTTGGTCGCGGCAATGCGGCCGAAATCGAACGGGTCATCGACGATCGGCATGAAAAAGTCCGTGGTCGACACCACGCCGCGCTCGGCATCGATCTCGTACACCGCCGCGTCATCGCGCGAGGCATTGCCGACCCACAGTTTCGGATCAAGGTTCTGCGCACCGCTGCCGGCCAGAATCACTTCCAGCACCTGCGGGGAAATCTTGCAGCCGCAACCGGCGCCGTGGCTGTATTGGGTCAGACGAATCGGCTCGCTCATGGGGGAGTCTCAGGCTGTTGATGGGGGCGATTCTAGCAGAGGTCCAAATCAGTCCGGCGGTGTCAATCCCTCTTAAGATAACTGAAGGCATATTGACATCACCCTTCAACCAGGGAGAATCGCGCAACGCTTCATTCAAAGTCAGGGACTACTATGAAACAACGCGCCTCCAAACCAACCGAAACTGGCTCCTTTATCGATTCTTGGCGACGCGAACCCGAGCCCTTTTGTCCAGAAAGTTTCAACACGACATTTATTTTCTCCTCTATCACCAGCGCGGTCGGCCGCGCATTCGATGCGACCCGCGAGACCGTTGCAGAAGCCGCTGACATCGTTGGAGACAAAGTCGGCGATCTGTATGGCGCCACCGTCGAAACGATTTCCGATGCCGCCGATGCGGTGACTGACGTCGTGACTGAAGCAGCCGAAAAGGTTGGCGATGCCGTATCCGATGCCTACAACTCCACTGTCGAAACCGCCTCCAACGCCGCCGACGTTGTGGCAGACGTTTACACCGCGGCCGTTGAATCCGTTGTGGACGCTGCTGACAAAGTGGGCGATGTCCTGAGTGATGCTTACGATTTCACCCGCGAAACCATCACCAGCGGTTACGACAGTTCCCGGGACTATGTAGCCGACTTCGGAACCTCGATGGCGACCTATTGGAATGCCAAAAAAGAACTGGAAGAGCGCAAGGAAAAAAATGCTGAAACTCGCGGCGAGAACCGCGAAAAGGCGAAGAGTGAGGTCAGGGAAAGGCGCTTCTGCGAGGCGCTCGCAAAAGCCAAGGCATGCATTGACAGCCATGAAGCCTATTTCCGCATGCTGATTGCCATGCAAGCCGTTGCACAGGCGAGCGCCGCGTGCAATGGCGGCGCCAGTGAAGAGGATAAGCAGCAAATCAATGAGTTCCTGCTGGGCATGGGTAGCGACTTCCTGCCCGCCAAAGTTCAAGCAGCGATGAATCTGCTCGCTAGCAATCCTCCGACGCTCAAGGAGGCTTTCATCCGAGCGCGAAAAACCGGAATTGAGGCGCAAGCGTTGTTCGATGAAATCATCGATTTCGTCACGACGCTGAACGGTGAAATGAGTGAGCCGCAGAAAGCGTTTCGCTCGGGATGGGCGCAGTTGTCTGCCGCTGCTTGAAAGGAGAACTGCCATGACGGATCGAATCGAACGTTTCAAAGCCCGGCAACGCCAGCAAGCAACGGTTGCCAGTGCGACCCGCCTCGTCGGGTTGCCCGAGGCTGACCTTGCTCGACAATTGCTTGAGGAGCCCCTGAGCCCTCTGCTGTTGGAGGGCGATTTTCTTGCCGCTGATTTTTCGGTGGAGCTTGACGTCACGGATGATGAAGCCCAGGAAGCGCTCAAAGGCTACTCGCAAGCGTTCAATCAGGAACGTTTCGAGCAACTCATCGGGGACAGTAGACGCGAGGTGTTGCAGGCTATTGCGGTACCTTTCGGGTTGGGTCGAGTGCTCGCGGTTTACGATAAAAAAGGCGGCAACGTCGACACCATCAATAACGCGAGGAATGAGGTGTACGCCAGCGATGCTGCTGCCAGGAAGTACACCGACTTGCCTGCTTATGATTCGGACAAATTTCACAAGGACAAGGCTTACACCGACAAAAACGCCAAAGACACGCTGGCTCAGCAATCGGGCACCCTCAAGGACGCCTACACAAACGAGACCTTCGGCCAGAACAAGAAGCAGGATCCGCGCAACCTCGACCACACCATTTCAGCCAATGAAATTTATACCGATCCGGGACGAGTGCTGGCCGATCTCGATGCACCGAAACTGGCAAATGTCGACTCCAATCTGAATCCGACGAAGAAAGCGCTTAACCAGTCAAAAGGTAAATTGAGTGCCACCGAACTTGTTGAAAAGCTGCAGACGCAGTCGGTCAGTCGTCGGGAGGAAATGCAGCGGCTGTCGGAGAAAACCGAACTGACGCCTAAAGAAGAAAATCGCCTCAATCTGCTCAAACAGCATGAAGCCATCGCGCAGAACCCTGATCTGCTGCTGGCGAAGGACAAGGCAGCACGTGCCGAGTATGAAAAGAAACTCAACGACGCCTATTACAAAAGCGACAAGTTCAAAGCGGACCTTGCCAGGACCAGCCTCAAGGAAGGCGGCAAAATGGCGTTTCAGCAAGCCTTCGGCGTCATGCTGATCGAGTTTTTCAGCGCAACGTTCGACGAACTGATGGACCTGTACCGCCATGGCCGAAGCCACGAATCGTTGGTCCCGGAGCTACGCGCGCGCCTCGGGCGCGTTGCCAAACGAGTCGGCAATCAATGGCAAACGGCGCTGGCTGCCGGTGGCGCAGGCTTCGTGGCCGGCGTACTGGCCAACCTGGTCACCACCCTGATCAACGTCTTTGTCACCACGGGCAAACGTGCTGTGCGCATGTTCCGTGAAGGATTCCTGTCGTTGCTCAAGGCACTGAAGACACTGTTGCTGCCTCCTGAGGGACTCACCCTGCGTCAGGCAGCACACGAGGCGATCAAGATCACTTGCGCCGGAGGTGTGATCATTGCCGGTGTCGCACTTGAAGAAGTCATCGAAAAACAAATGCTGCTGATTCCCGGGCTCGGCACTGTGGGGGCGATTTTGTCTGCGGTCATCGTCGGCGCACTGACAGGGCTGGCCAGCACTTTTGTTGTTTACCTGGTGGACAGGCTTGATCCTCTAGGCGTGAACCGCGACCGCGAAATCGTCGAGGTGGGTGAAAGGCTTGACCGGAGTCTGGCGCAGGCGATGGAAGAAAATGACCGGTTGCTGCTTGAGTTGGAAAGCAGTCTGGCGACTTGATCCAAGACGTAGCTAACGCCTTCTTTTAAAGAGTGGTGAAGTACACCATCCACCACAAGGTAGTTGTAACCATCCAACTACCTTATAAATATATCCAGGGATATACGTGTCCGAACTAATTGAGAATCTCGCAAAAGCCGGTTCGTTTTCAGTCAAGCTCATCATCGCACTTGGAATTTTCATTACATGGGGATATTGCGCTTTTCTTATCAACTTCTTCCCTACCGGACTTAATCTTGCCGACAGTCTTGTCTTTATCTTTATTGCTTTAGGATTTGGCTTCTTGTATTCCTACTGGCTAGGAGCAAGCTTTCTGGCTTTTAATTTTGCCTATTCAGCAATAAAAGAAAAAAACGGATTCGAAAAAATATTCGCTGCAATCTTCAGCTTCATATTTTTTGCCGCACTGGGACTCGTTGCCTATCTTCTCGCTGACTGGACGGCACTCGCAGCATCCGCTGCAAGCGGCTTTATGCTGCACATTTCTATCAATTTGTGGAAATCCGACTTACCAGGTGAAGACGCGGCTACCAAGCGAAAAAGAACATGGCAAAGAGTGCTTGTGTTTTTCCTGGCGTTCATCATACCTGCAGCATTGGTGCCTCCTCTTCTGGGAAAATTCATTGATGGCACTTTTGGCTTCATTGGTGTGCAGCAAAAAAATGTTTCCCTCGTGCTAAGTGAAGACAATCAGAAAATTGTAAGCGATGTCGCAAAAGAGCTTAATCTTTCAGTGTATGGCTGTACGAAAGACGGCAACCAAACCAACATTGTTCATCACTTCAATGTTCTTTGGCATGGATTGGGAGAACGCAGCTTGGTCCAGTTGCTTACCTACAATAACGAAAGCCAAAAATGGGATAAAAAAGTTGCAAAAATCGAGCTTGATCGCAGCGGCGTGAAGGTATTGACGCAAGAAAACAAGAACGACAGTTTCAATACCTGCGTGACACTCAATACCGATACTCTTTTTGACATTTATGTAGACAAAATCAGCGACGATGGAAAAGCCCGGCTGGGTGAATTCGCTACGGATACAAGAAACAAGCTTGAAACCGATCATCTGAGAATACTGTCGGCCACCATTACTGGTCACACCGACAGGCTACCAGTGCTAAAGGAAAACGATTCCAATGTCGCTCTCTCCCTGCGTCGCGCTAACAGCGTGTATATGGAAATCAAAGATCTGTTTAACGCAGACAAAAATGTTCACGTGAAAATGTTGGGTCAAGGTTCTTTGCAACCCAAGTCAGAATGTCCGCGAAATATAAGTATTCCCGAACAGAAGGAATGTCTGGCAGTGGACCGTCGCGTTGAAATCGAACTGAAAGTGCAAATGAAAGAAAAAGATCCAGTGCCCGCCGAGAATGACGCATTGAGCAAGGCTAAGGCGGCTGACCACTCGGATACGAAGACGCAAGCGTGCACTGACGAAAAAATTTCTGCCGACGCGTCTCCTGCCGCTGCCAAGCAGAACCCCACGAACTGCGGACCGGCACCCGTCACGCCATAGCAAACCATGCGATGTTTTGAACCCCAAAAAAAACCGCCCTTACGGGCGGCTAAAAGTGCTTCGACCCTAAATCAGAAGCCAAGGCTGAAGCTGATGGTCATCGCATGGTCATTGCTGTCGTTCGACAGTTGTCCGGAATAGCCGACCCCGAGTTTGCCGGTCGGGCTGATCTGGAAGTCGACTCCCGCTTCAACGATGGCGCTGTCCTTGGCGATCGGCACACCTTGGGTGCTGAACGAGGCGCCGCCGTCGATGAAGGTCAGATCAGCATCAGGCTTGGTGTCGCCGAAGGCATGGCGCCAGCCGATGGCCGCGCGCGGGGTGAATTGCCCGCCGTTGGCCAGGGTGATGACTTTGCCGGCACGTACGCCGAGGGTCGAGAAGGTGATGTCTTGGTCGGCATCGGCCTCCAGGCGCCCTGCTCCGCCTTTCTCCTTGGCTTTGTCGGTGTCGTAGTTGACGTAGGCGAGCCCTGCGAACGGCTCGAGGGCAATGCCACCGGCTTCAATGGTGTAACCGACTTCACCGAACACCTGCGCGCTGCGTGCGTCGTAGTTGGCTTTCAAGCGGTCGTTGTAGCTGCCGACGCTGACGTTGCGTTTGGTCTCGATGTCGTGCCAGCTGTAAGCCGCGCCGAGGCGCACCGCCAGGGCATCGAACTGCGAGTTGAGGTACGCCGCCAGGTGGTAGCTTTCGACGGTGGCATCCGAGCGACGGTCATGGGCATCGAGGTCGCTGCGGGTGTAACCGGCGGCCATGCCCACGCGCCACTGGTCATCGAGTTGCTTGTCGGTGCCGAGCATGAAGCCGCTGAGGTTGCGGTCGAGCTTCGCCGCGTTGCTGTCGCCATCCGACTCGCCCCATGCGCCGAGTGCACGGGCCCAGCCGACCATTTCGCCGTGGCAACCGTTGCTGCTCAGTTGGTTGCCACTTGGCGCCAGGGCGCGGCGTGGATCATCCGCCGCGCTGCATGACGGTTGGCGCATGCGATCGTTGACCGCGTCACGCACGTAGCGCGAATCCTCAAGGATGGCGCTGGCGGTGCTGGCGTGGATCTCACCGGACAGACTGTCGAAGGCGTTACGCGCACCGGCGACACTGAGGTTGACGATCTCGTTCTGCAACGCCGCGCCGGCCGGGCCGTTGTTCGACAGCGCGGTGGCGGTTCTGAACTGGTTGTCAGTGGCGGCGACATCGGCAAAGGAATTGCCGTTGCGGCTGACCACCAGATTCACTGCGTTGGCGTCATACACCAGTGCGGTATTGAGGAACGCGTATTGCGGCAGATCCGCAGCGCTGAAGGTGCCATTCACGCCACCGCCCGCGGTGATCAGCGAGTACGTGGTGTTGCCGGTGAACGGTGCCAGCGAGTTCACTTGCAAGGCGCCGCCCAGATTTGCGGTGCCGCCGATTGCCAGTGGCGTCGCGGTTGGCGAACTGACGGTCAAGGCCAGCACACCGTCGCTAGCGTTGGTCAGGTTACCGGCCACGCTCAGGGTGCCCGCTTCGGAGCCCGAGGCGACAACGCCATGGTTGACCACCGAGCCGACACTGCCGTTGCCGCTCAGACCGGCGCCGTTGGCCACGGTGACTTGCCCACCCAACGAAGCGCGCGCCGCAAGGCTGCCGACTTGCAACACACCTTGATCGACCGCGACCGTGCCGCTGAACGGATTATCACCGGTCAACAGCAAGGTGCCGGTACCGCGTTTGAGCATCGCGCCAAGTCCGCGCAGCGATCCATTGAACTGACCATTGAAGTTCTGCAAGAAGAGCAGCGATGCGTTGTTGAGGATATTGCCCTGCAGGCTGGTGGTGTTACCGACCAGCGTACCGCCGCTGACCGTGGTGCCACCGCTGTAAGTGTTGGCGCCACTGAGCACCAGCGTGCCGGAGTCGAGTTTCTCGATCCCGCCAGTGCCCACCAGCGGCGCGGAGATTTCCGCACTCGCGCCGGCGTTGACGCGCACCGGTGCGAGGCTGCCGTCCGTCCCGTTGACCGGGGTCAGCGTACCGCCAGCCCCCGGAACCAGGCTGTAGCCGCCGGCGAGGAATTGCAGGCCGGTGAAGTTCTGATTGCCCTGCACGGTCACCGTACCTGCCTGACCGCCGAACACCGCGAACTGCCCATTTGAAGCCAGGGCCTGAGTACCGCTCGGATCGGTCCAGTTGGTGTCCGGTCCCCACACACCGCTGCCGCCACCGATGCTGCCGTCTGGATTGGTGGTGCCACCGTTCCAGAACTGCACCTCACCCGGGGTGCCTTGCACCAGCAGGTTGATCTGATTGGCAATCGCAGTTTGCAGGGTCAGATTGGCCGCCGACACCGGCAGGCTGCCATACACCAGACCGTTGTCGGTCAGACTGCCGCCGTAGCTGAACAGTTGATAAACCCCGGTGCCGAAGCCGCCGGCGTTGCTGATGTTCAGCGTACCGTCGAGGGTCAGATTGCCGGCGACATTGACCACGGTGGTCGAACTGGCCGCCGAGCCGAGGCTGAAGTCCAGATTGGTCCCTGAGGACAGTGCCAGCGAACCGACCGACAACGGCGTCGCGGTGCCGCCACCGGCCAGCGTCGCACCGTCAGCCAGTTGCACAGCGCCACCGAGCTGACCGCCACCGCCGATGCTCGCGCCGCTGGCGACACTGACGTTGGCGCTGTTGAGCACACCATTGACGATCAGGTTGCCGGCCTGCACCGACGTGTTGCCGGTAAAGCTGTTGTTGCCAGCCAGCAGCAACTCACCGGTACCGGTTTTGTTCAGCGTGCCGGTACCGGTGAGGTTACCGGTGTAGCTGCCGTCGGCGTTTTGTTCGAAGGTCAGCGTTGCGTTGTTGACGATCGCACCTTGCAGGCTGCTGGTGTCACCGCGCGTAGTGCCGGCATTCAACGTGGTACCGCCGCTGTAGGTGTTGGCGCCGCTGAGCACGAGATCGCCGGCACCGTTTTTCACCAGACTGCCGGTGCCGGTCAGAGCACCGATCAGCGTGGTGTTCTGATTGCCGGCCAGGGTCAGTTGCGCGCCAAGGTTGACGGCGTTGGCCAGTTGCAGCGCCGAGGTGCTGTCGAGCGTGCCGTCACCGGTCACGTTAAGCGCAGCGCTGCTGATCGCACTGTTGTTGCCAAGAACCAGCGTGCCGCCAGCGAGCTGAGTGCCGCCGCTGTAAGTGTTGCTGCCGTTGAGGGTCAGGCTCGATGCGCCGGCCTTGATCAGGCTGCCGCTGCCGCTGACCACGCCGTCGAGGGTCAAGGCATTGGAGCCGGCAACGGTCAGACCACCGTTGACGACCACGTCGTTACTGAGGCTGACGGCCGCGTTGCTGTCCAGCGCTGTGCCGTCGGCAGCAGTCAACACGCCAGTGCCGAGCGCCGCGTTGTTGCCGACCACAATCTTGCCGCCATTGAGCGCCGTGCCGCCGGTGTAGCCGTTGGCCGCGTTGAGCACCAGCGTACCGCTGTCGTATTTGCCCAGCGTGCCGCTGCCGTTGAGCGCAACGCCGATGGTTGCCGTGGCGTTCGGGTCAACCCGCACCGTGGCATTGCCCAGCGAACCGTTGACCAGATTCAGCGAGCCCGCCGTGCCATTCACCAAGCTGTAGCCGTCAGTGACGAACTGCATGCCAGTGATGGTTTGTGCGCCGTTGACAGTGACCGTGCCGGCCGCGCCCTGGAACACCGCGAAGCTGTTGGTCCAGGCTTGGTTGGTGGTGCCGTTGACGTCGGTCCAGTTGGTGGTGCCGGTGCCCCAGGTGCCACTGCCGCCCTCCACCGAACCGTTGGCCACCAGTTGATTGCCGTCCCAGAACTGCACGGTGACGCCCGGTGCAGTCACCAGCAGGTTGATCTGATTGGCCAGTGCGGTTTGCAGTTGCAGATCGCCCGGGCTGACGCTACCCGGCAACGTGCCGAAGAGCATGCCGTTGTCGGTCAGGCCGCCGGTGTAGTCGATCAGGCGATAGACGCCGCTGCCAAAACCACCGATGTCGCTGACATTGAGGGTGCCGTCGAGGGTCAGGTTGCCGCCGACATTGACCAGCGCATTGCCGCCACCGGACACCGGTGTGCCGAGGCCGACGTCGAAGTTGGAATTGCCGTTGAACAGCAGCGAACTGACGCTCAGCGTACTACCGGTGACGCCCGCCAGATGACCGCCATCGGCCACCGTCACGGCACCGGTCAAGGTGCCGCTGCCACCGAGATTGCCGCCGCTGTTGACCAGCACGTTGCCACTGGCCAGTGAGCCGTTGACCTGCAAGGTGCCGGCGTTGACGTTGGTGTCACCGGTCAGGTCGCTGATGCCGCTGAGGGTCAGGGTGCCGCTGCCGAGTTTGCTCAGGCTGCCGTCGCCGCTGAGGATGCCGGCGAAGGTGCTGCTGACATTGTTGCCGCCGAGGCTCAGCGTATTGCCCGTGCCGATCAGCGCCGTGCCGCTGCCAGTAAGGCTGGCGAGGCTGCCCGATACACCGAGATTCAACGCCGCGCCGCCCGCGAGATTGACCGTGGCGTTGTTGCCCAGCGCCGCGCCGCTCAGTGTGGTCAGGCTGCCGGACGCCACATCGAAGGTGCCGCTGAAGGTGTTGTTGCCGCTCAGTGTCACGTCGGCCAGACCGTTCTTGGTCACCGTGCCGGCGCCGGCGATCACGCCGCCGAGGGTCAGGTTGTTGTTACCGGCCAGGGCCAGATTGGCATTGACGTTGAGGTTGTTGGCCAGCACCAGTGGCGCGGAGTTGTCGAGGGTCGAAGCGCCGGCCACCGTCAGCGCGCCGCTGCCCAGAGCGCCGCCAGTGCCAAGGGTCAGCGTACCGGCATTCAGTGTGGTGCCGCCGGAGTAAGTATTGATGCCATTGAGCGTCAGGTTCGACGCGCCGTCCTTGATCAGCCCGCCCGCGCCGCTGACGACACCTGCGAGGGTCAGGTTGTTGCTGCCGGTGTTGCTCAGATTGGCGTTGAGCACGACGTTGTTGCCCAGGCTCAGCGCGCTGTTGCTGTCCAGCGCCGAGGCGCCGGCTACGGTGAGGTTGCCCAGACCCAGCGCCGAGTTGCTGCCGGCGGTCAGGGTGCCGGCGTTGAGGGTGGTGCCGCCGAGGAAGTTGTTGTTGCCGCTGAGGGTCAGATTGGCGGCGCCGTTTTTGCTCAGGCTGCCGGCGCCGTTGACCGTACCGGCCAGGGTCAGATCCGCCGTGCCACCGACGCCGAGGTTGCCGGCCAGGTTGACCGCGTTGTTTACCGAAACCGCAGTGCTCGCATCCAGCGTGGTGCCGCCCGCCGCGTTCAACGTGCTGGAACCCAGCGCCGAGTTCGACGCCAGAATCAGTCCGCCGGCGTTCAGCGCCACCGGCCCGAGGAAGGCGTTGTTGCCGCCGAGGGTCAGGTTGGCCGTGCCGGTTTTGATCAGGCCACCGGTGCCGCCAATCACGCCGTTGAGGGTCAGTGCATTGCTGCCGACCACGGTGAGGTTGCCGTTCAGCGTCGCGGCGTTGGCCAGTGTCACCGCCGCGTTGCTGTCCAGTTGCGTACCGGCATTCGCCGTCAACGTTCCGGTGCCGAGTGCGGTGTTGCTGCCGACGATGATTTTGCCGCCGTCCAGTTGCGTGCCGCCGGTATAGGTGTTGGCACCACCGAGCACCAGGGTGCCGGCGTCGAGTTTATTGAGGATGCCGCTGCCATCGATATTGGCATTGATGGTCGCCGTCACGCCCGGATCGACGCGCAACGAAGTGGTGCCGCCGGTGCCGTTGACCGCTGTGAGTTGCCCCGCTGCACCGTTGACCAGGTTGTAACCGTCGGTGAGGAATTGCATGCCGGTGAACGCTTGCGTGCCGTTCACCGTCACCGTGCCGGCGGTGCCCTGGAACACCGCAAAATCACCCGCCCACGGCTGGTTGACCAAACCATTGGCGTCGGTCCAGTTGGTGCCGACCGCATTCCACGTGCCGCTGCCGCCATCGACCACGCCGTTGGCGATGGTCTGGCTGCCGTCCCAGTAACGGATGTTGCTGTTCGGCGCGGAGACTTGAATGTTGATCTGATTGGCCACGCCGGTCTGTACCAGCAGATCGCCGAGACCATAACCGACCGGCACGCTGGCCACGTCCAGACCGAGGTTGGTCAGGGCGCCGGTGTAGTTGAACAGGCGATACACGCCGACGCCGAAACCGCCGGCATCGCTGACATTAAGATTGCCGTCGAGGGTGAGGTTGCCACCGACATTCATCAGCGACGCGGTCGACGGTGTGCCCAGTGCCACATCAACGTTGCTGCCGGCGCCAAGCGTCAGAGCACTCGCCGACAAGGTGTTGCCCGACGACAACGCCAGATGCCCACCGTTGTTGATGTTGACCGCGCCGAGCGCCGAGCCGGTACCGGTCAGCGTGCCACCGGTATTGACGTTGACTTGCGCACTGCCCAGCGAACCACTGAGGTTCACGATACCGCCATCGATCGCGGTGTTGCCGGTAATGCCGTTGATCCCGGTGAGGTTCAAGGTGCCGGTGCCGACTTTGACCAGGCCGCCGCTGCCGCTGAGATCGCCGTCAAACGTACTGGTGACGTTGCCGCTGCCGACGGTCAGGGTATTGCTGCCGGTCAGTTGCACACTGCCGCTGCCGGTCAGCGCGCCGAGGCTGGCATCGCTGCCCAGATTCAGCCCGGCGCCGGCGCTGATGTTGACCCCGGAAGTGCTGCCCAGCGCATTGCTGTTGAGCGTGGTGACGCTACCGGACACGATATTCAGCGCACCGGTAAAGGTGTTGCTGCCAGCGAGGGTCAGATCCGACAGACCATTTTTGGTCAGGCTGCCAGCGCCGTCGATGATGCCGTTCAAGCTCAAATCGTTGTTGCCGGCGACGGTCAGGCCGGCGTTGAGCGTGATCGCATTACCGATGCCGAACGAGGCGCTGTTATCCAGAGTCGCCGCACCGCCGACGATCAATGTGCCGCTGCCCAGACCGTTGGCATTGCCCAGAGTCAGCGTACCGGCATTGAGCGTGGTGCCGCCGCTGAAGGTGTTGTTGCCGTTGAGGGTCAGGTTGGCTGCGCCGTCCTTGATCAACTGGCCGGTGCCACTGGTGACGCCGCCGAGGGTCAGGTTCTGCGTGCCACCCACGGTCAGCGCCGCATTGAGGGTGACGGCGTTGTTGAGGCTGACCAGCGGCGAGTTGCTGTCCAGTGTCGCGGCGCCACCGACGGTCAATGCACCGGAACCCAGCGCCGAACTGTTGCCGACGGTCAGGGTGCCGGCGTTCAGCGTGGTGCCGCCGAGGTAATTGTTGGCGGCGTTGAGAATCAGATTGGCCGCGCCGTCCTTCACCAGACTACCGGCGCCGCTGACCAGACCGGTCAGGGTCATATTCGCCGTGCCACCGATGTTCAAGGCGCCGGCAAGTGCCACGGCATTGTTCAGGCTGACCGCCGTGTTGGCGTCCAGCGTGGTGTTGGCCGCCGCGTTCAACGTACCGGAACCCAGCGCGGTGTTGCTGCCGACGGTCAGTTTGCCGGTGTTCAACGCGGTGTTGCCAAAATAAGTGTTGGCGCCATTGAGGGTCAGGTCGGCAGCGCCGTTCTTGGTCAGTCCACCGATACCGGCGACCACGCCGCCGAGGGTCAGCGCATTGGTCCCGCCCACAGTCAAGGTGCCGGCGAGGTTGACGTTGTTGGCCAGCGTCGCGGCGGCGCTGGCATCGAGGGAGGTGCCGTTCGAGGCGTTCAGTGTGCCGGTGCCGAGGGCGGTGCTGGAACCGACAATCAGTGAACCGGCATTCAGCGCCGTGGTGCCGGTGTAGGTGTTGTTGCCGTTGAGGGTCAGGCTCGATGCGCCGGTCTTGATCAAACCGTTGCCGCCACTGATCACCCCACCGAGGGTCAGCGCATTGGCGCCGCCAGCGGTGAGGTTGGCGTTGAGAATCACGTTGTTGTTCAGGGTCACGGCCGAACTGCTGTTGAGCGTGCCCGCACCTTCCACCGACAAGGCGCCGGTGCCCAGTGCCGCGCCGTTGCCGACCGTCAGGCTGCCGGCATTCAGCGTGGTGCCGCCGCTGTAAGTGTTGGTGCCGTTGAGCGTGAGGTTGGCGGCGCCGTTTTTCACCAGTTGGCTGGCGCCGCTGATCACCCCGCCGAGGGTCAACGCGTTGCTGCCGCCGATCCCCAGGCTGTTGTTGAGAATGACCGCGTTGTTCAGCGTCACCGCCGCATTGCTGTCGAGGCTGGCCACGCCGCCAACGGTGATATTGCCGCTGCCGAGCGCCGCGTTGGCACCCGCCGTGATCGTGCCAGCGTTCAACGCGACGGCACCGAGGAAGGTGTTGGCGCCGTTGAGAATCAGGTTGGCCGCGCCGTTTTTGGTCAGCCCGCCGCTGCCGCTGACGATGCCGCCGAGGGTCAGGTTGGCGCTGCCACCGACGGTGAGGTTGCCGCCGAGCGAAACCGCGTTGGTCAGCGCCACCGCCGTGCTGGCATCCAGCGTAGTGCCTGCCGCCGTGGTCAAGGCACCCGTGCCCAGCGCGGTGTTGGAACCGACAATCAGCGTACCGGCGTTAAGCGCAGTACCGCCAGAGAAGGTGTTGTTGCCACTGAGGCTGAGGTTCGCGGTGCCGTTTTTGATCAGATTGCCGGTGCCGCTGATGACGCCGCTCAGGCCCAATGCCTGCGTGCCGCCAAGGGTCAGATCGCCTGCCAACGCGACGGCGTTGGCCAGGGTCACCGCCGTGGTCGCATCCAGTGTGGTGCCAGCCGCCGCATTCAGCGCGCCGGTCCCCAGCGCGGTGTTGCTGCCAACGAACAGGCTGCCGGCATTGAGCAGCGTGTTGCCGCTGTTAGTGTTGTTGCCGCTCAAGGTCAGGCTGGCGCTGCCGGATTTGGTAATCCCGCCGGTGCCGGACAACACGCCACCGAGGGTCAGCGCATTGCTGCCGAGCACGTTGAGTGCGCCGGTCATCGCGATGTTATTGGCCAGGGTGACGTTGGCGGTGCTGTCCAGACTGGTGCCGGCGGCGGTATTCAGCGCACCACTGCCCAGCGAGTTGTTGTTGGTCACCAGCAGGCTGCCGGCGCTCAACGTGGTGGTGCCGGTGAAACCGCTGTTGGCGCCGCTGACGGTCAGGCTGCCAGTACCGGTTTTGGTCAGGCCACTGCTGCCGCTGATCAAGCCGCCGAGGGTCAGCGCGCCAGTGCCACCGGCGGTCAAGGTGCCGCCGAGGCTGATGGCGTTGGCCAGGCTGATGGTGCCCGGCGCGCTCAGTGTCGTCGCGCCGGTGACGTTGAGGGTGCCAGTACTGAACGCCTGATTGTTGCCCAACTGCACGGTGCCGCCATTGAGCGTGGTGTTGCCCAGATAGGTGTTGGCGGCGCTGAGATTAAGCTGGCCGGTACCGGCCTTGGTGAAACCGCCGCTGCCGGAAATCACCCCGCTCAGGGTGGTGGCGTTGCCGCCTTGCACGGTGACGCCGCCGGCACCGAGGGAAATCAGATTGCTGATGTTCAACCCGGCATTGCTGGCCTGCAGAGTACCGCCGTTGGAGGTGATTACGCCGCTGCCGAAGGTGGCGTTGTTGTTGAAATTCGCGATACCGCCGTTGAGCGTGGTCGCGCCACTGACCAATGGCCCCTGCAAGGTCCAGGTGCCGCTGTTGAGGGTCAGGTTGTTGAAGTTGATGTAGGTGGCGCTCGATGCCGTGCCAGTCCCGGTGATACCGCCGCCGACGCCAGCCGGGTTTTGCAGGATCAGGCTGTTGGTGCCGCCCGCACCGCCATCGACCGTACCGGTCGGGGCGAAGGTCAAGTTGATGCCGATCAAACCGCCGAGGCCGACGCTGATCTGTACACCGTCACCGACGTTGACGCTGGAGCCGGTCACCGCAGTGAAGGTGTTGGTGCTCGCCGCGCCCATCGACACACCGCCGGTAATCGCACCGGCGTTGGTGAAGGTGTTGCCCGCCGCCGAGGTTTCGAACGCGATCCGGCCGTTGATCACACCGGTGCTGCTGTTGGTCATGTTGACCTGCGAGCCACCGTAAACGCCTATCACCGGGGTATCCGCCAACGTGATGCCGCCGATCGAGAGTCCGGTCGAGGTGATGGTGCCGTTGTTGGTGATGCTGGTGGTGCCGGTTGCCGCGTTGTTAACCGAAAGGGCCAAGCCGTCGATGCTGGTCAGGTTGAGCCCGAGCAGCATGCCCGTACCACGGATGATTCCGCTGGCGTTGTTGAGCACACTGACCGTGCTTGTTGCGCCAGTGCCGATGAATGCACCGCCACTCAATACCGAAACCAGACCCAGCAGCGCCGGGTCAATCGTCCCGGAGTTGTTCAGCGAGATATTCACCCCGGTCAGGTCCATCACGTGGCCGCCGAGGGTCGCGTTCATCTGCGCCCCGCTGTTGACGTTGACCGTCAGGCCACTGGTGGCACTGGAGAAGTTGTTGAGAAACAGCGGCAGACTCGGCACGCCGGTACAGGTCACCGTCGAACCCGCCGTGGAGCACGTGGCCAGCGCAGGTGCGCTGACCCCGCCGAACAGCAGCCCGGCGACGCTCAAGTGCACAGCAAGGGAAAGAGGGGAAAAGCGCGAAACGAGGGCGACACCAAACCTTGCTTCCACGGGCTACTCCTTGTCGTGGCCAATTTCTTCCTTGAGGGCGCGCAGAACCGTGCTTATTCCACACGCGAATCAAGACTGCGACGGTCATCACAAAACCGCGTTATTGGGGACAACGCTAGTAGACGCCCGGCAATGGGGCACGGATTAAATGGTGTTAATACTTTAATACTAGAGGGGTCTGGAATCGGTGTTTCAGCCAGCCAGCACTGGTCTTGAGGGCGATACAAAACCTGTGGGAGCGAGCCTGCTCGCGAAAGCGGTGGGTCAGCTGAGAGCTACTTTTCTGATATTCAGCCTTCGCGAGCAGGCTCGCTCCCACAGGGGGCTTGGGGTGCGCAAAACCGTACCTGACCGCCCCATCAGCAAATGCTGCGAAACCTTCGAAATTTCAGAGCATTGAGAAAACTGGTACGCCTTGTGCAAACGTTTGCGTAACGTCAATACCAACGTTTTCGTAACAAAACCGTACAAGCCCACGGAACACGGGCCTCGATCCGCAAAAAAAGGACTTTGAATGCCCATCGCATGCCCTTTTCGCGCACCGTTTGCGCGCACGCTTGCTGTTTCCCTGCTACTGACTGGCGTTACCGGACTTCTCAGCCACAGCGCTGTGGCGCAACCGGCAGCCAAAGAAGAATCCGCCCAGGGCGAAGCCCTCAGCCCCGAAGCCAGTCCGCCGAAAAAAGGTGCCTATCTGTCGGACTGGTATAACCAGGACCTGATGTTGATTGGCAGCAAGGACATCAGCTTCGGCCCGCAACCGGCCGACGATATCTATCTGGAATACGAGTACTTCGGCCGCAAAGGTCCGTTCGAACTGTACGGCTATGTCGACATTCCGAAGATCTTCAACATCGGCAACAGCCACGACAAAGGTGTGTGGGATCACGGCTCGCCAGTGTTCATGGAGCACGAACCGCGTATCTCCATTGATTACCTCGCCGGCCGCAGCCTGGCCATCGGTCCGTTCAAGGAATGGTACGTCGCGTTCGACTGGATCTACGACCACGGCAGCCGCAAGGAGAACCGCGCCAACACGCTATACAGCGGCTTCGGCACCGACATCGACACCCACTCGCGGGTCAATCTGTCGGCCAACCTGTACGGGCGCTATCAGTGGGAAAACTACGGCGCCAGCAACGAATATTCGTGGGACGGCTACCGCGCGCAGCTCAAGTACATCGTGCCGATCGACAAATTCAGCAACGGCGCTTCGCTGACCTACATCGGTTTCACCAACTTCGATTTCGGCTCGGACATCCATAAAGACAACCCGGCACGCACGGCCAATGCGACGGTGGCGACCAACGTCCTGCTCTACTCGTTCACCCACTTGCGCTTCACCCTGGTCGGCCGTTATTTCCACAACGGCGGCAACTGGGAGGACGGCAGCGAGCTGAATTTTGGCGATGGCAATTTCCGTGCGCGTTCAAACGGCTGGGGTTACTACGCCGGCGTCGGTTATCAATTCTGAATCGAGGAGTTTTCCATGCAAGCAATGATGCGTTTGACCCTGGCCGGCGCGGCCCTGCTCTCTTCCACCGCGTGGGCCGCAGAGGCGCCGATTCAACCGAAAGTCATGCTGATCACCATGTTCGCCCCCGAGGCACAAAACTGGATTGATCGCCTGGAGTTGAAGCAGGAAATCCGCGTGCCGGGCCTGTCCGCCGAGTACCCGAGCATCCGCTGCAACACGCAGCAGGTCTGCCTGCTGACCACCGGTATGGGCCAGACCAACGCGGCCGCTTCGACATTGGCGTTGGCGCTGTCGCCGAAATTCGACCTGCGCAAAAGTTACTTCCTGATCGCCGGCATTGCCGGGATCAGCCCGAAACACGGGACCATCGGCACGGCTGCGTGGGCGCATTATCTGGTGGAGTTCGGCACGCAATGGGAGATCGATTCGCGCGATGCGCCGTCGAGCTGGCCGACCGGGTATCTGGGCATCAACACCAAGGGTCCGAACGAAAAACCGCCGCTGGACTACAAGACCGAAGTCTTCGAACTCAACCCGAAATTGCAGGCCAAGGCCTTCGCCCTGAGCCACAAGGTCGAGCTGAGCGAAAGCAAAGAGTCCGCCGCGTGGCGTCTGAAATACCCGGCGGCCCCGGCCAACCAGCCGCCGGTGGTGACGCGCTGCGACACACTGGCGGGCAACACCTGGTTTTCCGGCACGCGCCTGAGCGAACGGGCCGAGGTCTGGACCAAACTGCTGACCGACAACAAGGGCGAATACTGCACGACGCAGCAGGAAGACAACTCGACCTATGAGGCGTTGCTGCGTGCCAGTCGTGAAGGTCTGGTCGATGTGCAACGCCTCGCCGTGGTGCGTGCCGGCTCCGACTTTGACCGCCCGGAGCCGGGTGGCAGTGAAGTGGACAACCTGCTCAAGTACGCCGATCAGGGCGGTTTTGTGCCGGCGCTGGAGAACCTCTATCGCGCGGGTAATCCGCTGGTGCAGAACATCCTCAAGCATTGGTCGGCATGGGAAAACGGCGTCCCGCAATCCTGAGCCCGACACCGATCTACTGTAGGAGTGAGCCTGCTCGCGATAGCGGTGTGTCAGTTTAATCATGAGTGACTGATACACCGCTATCGCGAGCAGGCTCACTCCTACACGGGTTTGCGGTGGGTCAGGGAATTAGGATGACCTTGTCGCCGCTGCCCTGATTCACATCCGCATAACGCTGTAGTCCCTCGGTCAACGGCGCTTCGACCAGCCCTTGCGGCAACGGCAACAACCCTTCATCAAAGAACCGCCCGAACTGCTCCAGCATCGCCGCACAGGCTTCTACGCCATACAGCAACGAATTGATCCCGACCACCGAACCGCCCTTGCGATACAGCGCCAGTGCCGGCAATTGCACATGCCCGTCCACCGGCGCGGCGATGATCGCGATCCGTCCGAAGGTGGCCAATGCCGCCACCGACGCCGGCAGCCAGAAACCGGTGGTGTCGAAGATCACATCGGCGCCGCCGCGATACACCGCATTGACTTGCGCACCGAGGTCTTCCGGCTTATCCAGCTGAATCGTCTGATAACCCTGTGCCTGCAAATCCGCGATCTGCTCCGGGCGCCGCGCCGCCGCCAGCAACTGCGCACCACGCACCTTCGCCAGCGCCAATGCTGCGGTCGCTACTGCCCCGCCGCCGATCACAAGCAAACGCGTTTCGGCCGTCACCAGACTGCGTTCCAGCGCATCCCACGCTGTGGTGTAAGGCACGCCGAGGCTGGCGGCCTGAGTAAAACTCAGGTGCGACGGTTTGTGCGCCACACCATTGGCCGGCAGTTTGACGAATTGCGCGTGAGTGCCGTCGGCGAAAAAGCCCAGCTCACGGCCAGTGCCCCAGACTTCCTGACCGATCAAGGCCTGCGGGCCTTCGACGACAACGCCGGCGAAATCGCGGCCGGGAATCCGTGGCAGCGTGGTGTACGGAAAACGGCCGAGGACGTTTTTCACATCGCTGGGGTTGAGGCCGGCCGCCTTGATCTGCACCAGCACTTCGTCAACGCCGGGTACCGGGGTCGGTACATCGACGTAGCGCAAGGAAGACAGGTCGCCGGTTTTATCGAATTGCAAAGCTTTCATGGACACATCCACCGAAGGAGAAAAAGGGAATTCAGGACAACCAGCCCGCGACCAGTTGCCGGCCCATCGGCCACAGCTGCTCACCGGCCAACATGCCGAGTAAACCGACCAACGCGATGGCCGGTGGCGCCGGAGAACGAAAATCCAGCGCGCCGTACAACAGGCCGACGCCCAGACCAATGGCCAGCGAAATCAGGTAGTTCATGGGGAGTAACTCCGCCCGTTGAAAGGAATGGGCAAAGTTTAGGGAACCGGCCGGGATGGCATCGGCCAAGGACTTCTGAATTTCGGACAAGTATCGGATGCACACCACAGAACCCTGTGGGAGCGAGCTTGCTCGCGAACGCGGTGTGTCAGTGAAGGATGAGTCAGCTGACCCACCGCATTCGCGAGCAGGCTCGCTCCCACATTGGATCTGCGCTGGTTTGATTAATCCTGTTCCACTACGAATTGTGAGGGGGCGACACCCAATTCACGGCGGAACATGTCGCTGAAGCTACTGGGTGAATAGCCGAGCTCCCGGGCAATCACACTCACCGCCACGCCCTGAATCAACTCCGCCACCGCTGTCGCCAGTTGCACCTGCCGCCGCCATTCGGCGAAACCCATGCCGAGGCTGTCCTTGAACAACCGCGCCAGGGTGCGCACGCTGGCTCCGGCATTTTCCGCATGTTGCTCGAATGGAATCTCCAGCGACGGCGCCGCCATCACCGCCTGACACAGATTCATCAAGCGCCGGTCGGAGTCGTCCGGCAGCGGGATCTTCAACTGCGAACGCCTTGCGCGTTTCAGCTCCAGTAACGCCAACCCGACCAACGCCTCGTAATACGCCGGATCACCGCTATCACCCTGCTCCACCAGCCCGACAATCAACTCACGCAGCAAACCGCCGACCTCGATCACCTGCACCGTCGTGTCCAGCGTCGCCGCCAACGCCGGGCGCAGGTAGATATTGCGCATCTGCAGATCCGACACCACCCGAATCCCGTGCGGCACGCCGGGCGGCAACCATACCGCCCGCTGTGGCGGCACCACCAACGCTTCGTGCGGCGTCTCGACCCACATCACCCCGCTCATCGCATACAGCAACTGGCCCCAGACATGCTCATGCGGCTCGATAAACAAGCCACGCGGATAGGTACGCGCCACACGTTGCACGGGCACATCGGTATCACTGAGATCGGGCGGTGCGGCAAGGGCCATGGCGAGCATTCATTGGGGTTGGCGGGAACGCCATGGTAACCAGTGCGCCACGGCGTCGCCAACGATAGAGACCGTCGGACAATCCGAATGAATTTTCCCGGTGCGCCGCGATCCCTCTATTACCACAGGGAGGAATACGGGCTTTATGAACAACGCAAAACTCTATGTCATCGAATACACCCTTCACGGCACGCCCAAGTCGTTCATTATCCGCTCGGACAAGATGGACAACGCTGAGGCGTGGCACTGGGCGAGCTGCGACGCCGGCGTCGGTCGCATCCCGCGTTTTGGCCGTGAAAAAGTACAGAAAACCAGCAAACCGATGGCGGAAAAATTCGGCGTCGAAAACGTGGTCTGGCGAACCACCAGCTAAGCTCTGCCCAGCGATCGGCATCATTCGGGGGAATGCACCATGACCAACATCATCAGCCCGGCGCATCTGGACTACGGCCTCGATACGCTGTTCGGGCGTATTACCAAAAGCGTGGATTGCCGCGTCGGGCTGGAGGCGGTCGAAGGTGACCCGTTTCGCTTTGCCTTGCGAGTGCCGGCGCCGCTGCCTGAAGATCTGGACCAGGCGAAAACCGTCGTGGTCAGGGTTGAAGGGCGACGGCTGCAAGGCACCGTGAGGCATACAGAGCGGCTGGATGATGAAAGTATGAAACTGGAAGTGGAGCCTGATTAGGCTCCACTTTTTTATGCGTCGTTCGTCATCCGGGGGCGCATTTACAGCCCTTGGTTGAGCATTCTTCGCCACTCTTGTGGTGGTGAGCGCAGGCCTCGCAGCAATAGTGTTTGCCGTGAACTGCGTAGGAATGATCGCCTTCCTTGATGGTGCATTTGCAGTTGGGACAATCGCATTTTCTATCGGGCATGGGACAGACTCCTTGGGTGGGGGTTGTCTGGGGCTTGAAGGGCAAGCCGTGATAACCAGTGTAGAAGCTGCCGGAGATTTGGGGGGTGGGGGCATATCCGTTGCTGCGGGTGCTGCCGCTGGCGGTTTCGCTCTTACAGCGAGTCCCTTTTTCAAACGCCAAAAAGGAACCAAAAGGCTTTGCCCCGGCGTACGGCACTTCGCTGAGGCTCAGTGTTCCCTCGCTACGGTGTCCATCCGGGGGCATCGCCTACGGTTTGCTTCGCTGCACCTCCTCTCGATGTGTGCGGCTTCGCCGCACGGCGCTACGCGCCTACCCCCGGATGAACACCTTCGCTCGGCCTGCCGAAGGGGCAAAAGATCAAAAGCCAAAGCCAAAGCCAAAGCAGGATCAAAAACCAGATCAAGAGCCCCTCACCCTAGCCCTCTCCCCAAGGGAGAGGGGACTGACCGAGGTGTTTGGGAGAGCTACGCCGACGTGCGATACCGAGTTGAACTCAAGCTTTGAAAAGCCCAAAAATCGGCCCCCTCTCCCTCGGGAGAGGGCTGGGGTGAGGGGAAGCACCACCACAAATCCAAAGCCGACCACGCCCCGCTCTTCACCACTCAATAGGCCGAGTGTCAGCTCGCCTGCTCTTGATCTTGACCCACGGGCGACGTCGGAAGGCTGAGTGGAGGGATTGATCCGGGCGTGGGAGCGTAGCGACCGTTTGGCGCAGCCAAACACAGCGAGAGGAGGTGCAGCGAAGCAAACCGTAGGCGCTGCGCCCGGATCGATCCCGCAGCGAAGGAACCCCGAGCCCCAGCGAGCGGGCCGCACGCAGGAGCAAGCGTTTTTTTGCTTACTTTTTTTAGGCGTTTGTAAAAAAAGTGAGTCGCCGTAAGGGCGAAACCCTAAGCAGCCGTTACCGCAGCAACGGATATGCACTCAACCCAGATCAACCCAGGTCACCCAGCCTGACGCGAACTCCTATACATAAACACCAAAGCCACCCCCAAACACACCATCGCCAAAATCCGCGAACCAGACAGCTCAATCGCCGGATTCCCCAACCAGCCAAAATTATCAATCAACATCCCCATCCCCAACTGCCCGACAATCACCGCCACCGTCGCCACAGCCGTCCCCACCACCGGCACCGCCCCCACCATCACCATCATGTAGACCACGCCAAACAACGCCCCGGTCAACTGCCACTTCGGCACATCCAAAAGACTCACCGCATGCGCCGGCTCAAAAAACAGAATCAACAACCCCGTCGAAACAGCACCAACGACGAATGTCAGCAAACTACTGCGCAACACCCCGACGCTCTCGCCCAGACGCCCATTGATCGCCGCCTGCACACTCAACACCGCACCGGCCAACACCACCACCGCCAACAAAATAATCAGACTCATCACTCACCCCCGCGCAATCAAAACCAAAGCCACCACAATCAACCCCAACGCCAGCCACCGCTCGGCATTGACCTTCTTGCGAGTCGCGCCGAACCAACCGAAATGGTCGATCAACACACTCTTGCCAACCTGCCCGGACAAGATCGCAATCATCGTCATCGCAATGCCGATATGCGGTGTTGCCAGGGTCAACACCACCACATACATCGGCCCCAGAAACCCGCCGATCAACTGCCAGCGCGGCAGATCAGTCAGGGCCGGGCCTTTTTGCGGGCCAGCGAACAACAGCAGCAAAAACAGAATCGCCGAGCCAACCCCGAAGATGCTCAATGTCGCCCACAGATTCCCGACCTGCACACCCAACGGCCCGAGCAACCCCGCCTCCACCGATAACCCCATGCCCGCCAGAATCACCAGCGGCAGTAACAACAGGCGCAGCCCGGCCTTCTTCACCGGCGCCGCAACGGCGACCTCATCCAACGTCTGCATAAACAACCTTCCACTCAAGTAAACGATGGCGCGGATTATCGGCTGGCGAAGCTGTGCGATAAATGGGAGCATCCGGACAACACTTTTGCGCAAGTCGCACAGCAGGACGAACGATGCACGGGCTAAACGAACTCGGATTCAAGGCACTCAGGCTGTTTGTCGCGGTACTCGACCACGGCAGTTTTTCCGAAGTCGCCCGTCGCGAAGGCGTGGCGCCCTCGTCGATTTCCCGGCAGATCCAGTTGATGGAGCAGGCGCTGAACCAGCAATTGCTTTACCGCCACACTCGCGCCGTCACGCCGACCGAAGCCGGGCGCATGCTCGGCCATCATGCGCGGCTGGTGCTGGTGCAACTGGAAGAAGCCGAACAGGCGTTGCAGGAACAGCAAAGCGAACCCACCGGTCTGGTGCGCATCAATGCCCCGGTGGTGTTCGGCCAGCGGCATCTGACGCCATGGCTGGGCAAGCTGTGTGCGCGTTATCCGAAGCTGCAACTGGATATCCAGCAGACCGACCACTACGTCGATCCATTGCAGGAAGGCGCCGACCTGCTGTTCCGCATCGGCCCGTTGCACGACTCGAGCATGCAGGCGCGGATTCTCGCGCCGCATCGCTTTCAGGTCGCGGCCAGCCCGGCGTATCTCAAGCGCCACGGTACGCCGCAAAAACCCGAAGATCTGGCGCAACACCAATGCCTGGCTTACAAAGGCGCGACCGGCCAGCAACGCTGGTTTTTCCGCCGCGACGGCGAGGACTGGACGCCCTATTCGGTCAAAGGCCCGATCACCGGCAACCACGCCGACACCCTCACCCAAGCCGCTGAACAGGGTTTGGGGCTGGTGATGTTTCCGTCTTGGCTGATTGGTGAAGCGGTGCGCGACGGCACGCTGGTGCCGGTGTTGGGGGAATATCAGGTGTCGAACAGTCTGGAGCCGCAGCAGATTGCGGTGTTGTGGCCGGGGAGCCGGAGGTTGTCGGTGAAGGTGCGGACGGTGATTGATTTCTTTGTCGAATGCTTTGGTGAAGTGCCCTACTGGGATCGACCTTGAGGGGCTGAAGATCAAGAGCCCCTCACCCTAGCCCTCTCCCGGAGGGAGCGGGAACTGATTGGGGGATGCTGTGGAACTACGCCGACCTGGAACAGCTTTACCGAATCCATAATCGACTGAATCTTTCAGGTCGATGTATGACGCAAGACACCTCGGTCAGTCCCCTCTCCCTCCGGGAGAGGGCTAGGGTGAGGGCCTTTTCAGGCTGTCAGATCCGGAACTGACCCACGAGTTTGCCCAGCCGCTGCCCCAACTCCGCCAGACTGCGCGAAGTCTGCGCACCCAACTGCGTTTCATCGGCCACGCTGTCCACCGCCACCGCAATCTGATGCACGCTGCGGTTGATCTCTTCGGCCACCGCCGTTTGCTCTTCCGCCGCACTGGCAATCTGCGCGTTCATCGAGTTGATCGTCGCAATCAACGATGCCATCGCATCCAGCGACGCCCCGGCCTGATTGGCCTGTTGCGAAGTACCGTCACCCGCCTCGCTGGAACGGCGCATCGCCTCGACCGCCGACTGCGTGCCCGCCTGCAAGCGATCGATCATCCCTTGAATTTCCTGAGTGCTGATCTGCGTGCGGCTGGCCAATGCCCGCACCTCATCCGCCACCACGGCAAAGCCGCGCCCGGCTTCACCGGCGCGCGCCGCTTCAATCGCGGCGTTCAGCGCCAGCAAGTTGGTCTGTTCGGCGATCGAACGAATCACCCCGAGCACACCAACAATCGAGGTCACGTCCTGCTGCAAGCTATCGAGCGACACGCCGCTGCTGCGAATGTCATCGACCAAGGCATGAATCTGTTTGATGCTGCCCGCCACCACACGCTTGGCGCTCTGGCCTTCTTCGTCAGTCTGCTGGGCGGCGACGGCGGCGTTCTGCGCGCTCTTCGCCACTTCCTGTGCGGCGGCGGACATTTCATTGATCGCCGTGGCGACCTGATCGGTCTCATGGCGCTGACGCTCCATCGCCTGATCGGAACGCTGGGCCTGATCGGACACCTGCGTCACCAGCCCGGTCAGTTGCGTGGTCATCTCGGTGATCTGTCGCACCAGGCCATGGATCTTGTCGACGAAGCGATTGAACGAGCCGGCCAGTTCGCCGAGTTCATCCTGGCTGGTGATATTCAGTCGACGGGTCAGATCGCCCTCGCCTGCCGCGATGTCATCGAGGTTGGCTTTCATCAGGGTCAACGGACGCAAAATGGTATTGGCCAGCAGCATTCCCGCCGCCGCGATCACCAACAGCACTACCACGGCCACGCCGACGATGCTCAGCACCACGCCTTGCATGCGTTCCTGCACTTGGGTTTCGACCTGTGCGACTTGCGCTTCAATGCCGTCAAGGTTGACCGACGTACCGACCGCCATGTCCCATTTCGCCAGATATTCGGTGTAACCGAGTTTCGGCACCAGCACCTGCGCGTTACCCGGCAGCGGCGAGCTGTATTGCAGATAGTGCGTGCCGTCCTTCGCCACTTTCACCAGCCCGAGATTGACGTAGACGCCGTTCGGGTCGCGGTTGTCCTTGAAGCTTTTGCCCACGCCTTCGGGGTCATTGGCCTTGAACAGGCGCACGGTCTCGGAGTCGTAGCCGAAGAAGTAGCCGTCCTTGCCGTAGCGAATACCCGAAAGCAACTTGATCGCCTGCGCCCGCGCCTCGTTGTCACCCGGCGCGGCCGCGTCGTACAGCGGTTTGATCGTGGTCATGGCCACGGCGACGTAACTTTGCAGGGTGGCTTTGGCATCGCCGAGCAGGCGCTCGCGGGTCTGTTCGACCTCTTTGTGCGCTTGTTCCTGGAGGATGAACAGCGTGGTCAGGCTGATGACCAGCGCAAAGAGCAACACCGGGAGAACGGCGAGGGACAGGACTTTAGCCTTGAGGCTCAGGCGCATTTTTGGGGCTCACTCTTTTGGTTTTATTGGCGTGGTTAAAGGCTTTAACGGCACGCCAGATCAAAAGTTGAGCTTCGATATGAGGATCGTTCCCACGCTCTGCGTGGGAATGCAGCCCCGGACGCTCCGCGTCCAACAACGTGACGCAGAGCGTCACAAGAGGCATTCCCACGCAGAGCGTGGGAACGATCACCGGCGGGGTTCAGAGGACCATCGCGGCCACCCAGCCGAACGCCAGCAGCGGCAGGTTGTAGTGCAGGAACGTCGGCACCACGGTGTCCCAGATGTGGTGATGCTGGCCGTCGATGTTCAGACCGGAGGTCGGACCGAGAGTCGAATCCGAGGCCGGCGAACCGGCGTCGCCCAGCGCACCAGCGGTACCGACGATGCACACGATAGCGATCGGGCTGAAGCCCAGTTGCACGCACAGCGGCACGAAAATCACCGCCAGAATCGGTACGGTCGAGAAGGATGAGCCAATGCCCATGGTCACCAGCAACCCCACCAGCAACATCATCAAGGCACCGATGCCCTTGCTGTGATCGATCCACGCCGCCGACGTTTGCACCAGCGTCTGCACTTCGCCGGTAGCCTTGATCACTTCGCCGAAACCGGAAGACGCGATCATGATGAAGCCGATCATCGCCATCATCTTCATGCCTTCGGTGAACAGATCGTCGGTCTCACGCCACTTGACGATGCCGGACGCCGAGAAGATCAGGAAGCCAGCCAGCGCCCCGATAATCATCGAGTCCAGCAACAACTGAATAATGAACGCGGCGGCAATCGCCACACCGGCAATCATCAGGCTGAGCGGGTTGTACTGCACCGCCACCTGTTCAACCTGCTCGATCTTCGCCAGGTCGTAAACGCGTTTTTTGCGATAACTGATAAACGCAATGCCCAGGCCCACCAACATGCCCAGCGCCGGAATGCCCATGGCGTGGGTGACATTGATGCCGCTGATGTCGACGCCGCTGCGCGCAACATTCGCCAACAAAATCTCATTGAGAAAAATGTTACCGAAACCCACCGGGAGGAACATGTACGGGGTGATCAGACCGAAGGTCATGACGCAGGCGATCAGGCGGCGGTCGAGTTGCAACTTGGTCAGTACATAGAGAAGTGGCGGCACCAGCAGCGGAATGAACGCGATGTGGATCGGCAGGATGTTCTGCGAAGCGATCGCCACGACCCACAGCAAGCCGATCAGCAGCCATTTGACGCTGCCACCGCCGGTCGCATGCTGGCGATCAACCATCGCCAGCGCCTTGTCAGCCAGAGCGTGGGCCAGGCCCGACTTGGCAATCGCCACGGCGAACGCGCCGAGCAACGCGTAGGACAACGCCACCGTCGCCCCGCCGCCCAGGCCGCTATTGAACGCCTTGAGCGTGGCTTCGATGCCCAGACCACCGGTCAGGCCGCCGACCAGCGCGCCAACGATCAAGGCGATCACTACGTGCACGCGGGACAGGCTGAGAATCAGCATGACGCCGACTGCCGCTATGACTGCATTCATTTCACTACCTCAAAAAACACTGCGGTGGAAAACACACCGCCAGACAGGATGAGTCCGCCAGCGTTTGATTGGCGGATTTGCAAAGAGGGTCTTATTAGAAGGGCGCGCACTGTGCCGCAGCGAACTTCCCTTGTCAAAGCCGACACCGCCTCCAGTGATCGTTCCCACGCTCTGCGTGGTAACGCCTCAATGGACGCTCTGCGTCCGCTTTGGGACGCGGAGCGTCTCGGGCTGCATTCCTTTGCTGCGCGTGGGAACGATCAAGAACAGGGTTTCCAGCCCCCGGATGCGGCAATTGGTCATATTGTGTTTCAAGGATAAAGAATGCCGAAACGCGGCCGTTACAGTGCAAAGTCTCAGATATTTATCGAATAAGGACGTCTCCATGTCGCTCAGACAACTTTCCATCCAATGGAAAATCACCCTGCTCGCCGGCCTCTGCCTGGCCGGTATCGTGACCCTGTTGGTCGGTCTTTCGCTGTATCGCATGGAGCACAGTTCTGCACTGGTGAAAGCTTCGAGCATGGAAATGCTCACCGAGTCGGCGCAAGCGCGCATCGAGTCGCAAGGCGAAGTGCAGGCTGCCGGCATCCGCCAGCAGTTCATGGACGCCTATCAGTACGGCCACGGTTTCTCGCGCCAGGTTTTGTTCCTGCGCGAGCAGGCCGAGAAGCGTTTTCTCGATGCTTTCGATCTGCGTGAAGACATGACCCGTCAGGTCAAATCGGCGTTGCAAGCCAACCCGGAGCTGCTCGGCCTGTCGCTGGTGTTCGAAGCCAACGCACTGGACGGCAAGGATGAACTGTTCGCCGATCAGGCTGAACTGGGCAGCAACGACAAGGGCCGCTTCGCCCTGTACTGGTCGCAACCGACCCCAGGCAAAGTCACCTCGATGGCCCTGCCGGAAAGCGACATGGCCGACACCAGCACCGGCCCCAGCGGTCAGGCGGCCAACGCCTGGTTCACCTGCCCACGCGCCACGCTCAAGCCGTGCGTGATCGAACCGTACTTCTATGTGATCGACGGGCAGAAGGTGCTGATGACCAGCATCGTCTTCCCGCTGATGGTCAACGGTAAAGTCATCGCCTCGCTGTCGGTCGACATCAACCTCAACAGCCTGCAAGCGATCAGTCAAGGCGCGAGCAAGAAGCTCTATGACGGCCAGACCGCCGTGAGCATTATCAGCCCCGCCGGCCTGCTCGCCGGTTACAGCCCGGATGCCGGCAAACTCAGCCAGCGTCTGGATGCCGTGGACACGATCAGCGGCGCCGAACTGCTGAGCAAACTCGCGTCCACTTCCAGCGTGAGCAGCCTGCACAGCAAAGGTCAGTTGAAAGTGCTGTCGCCGTTCCCGCCGATTCCCGGCGGCCCGTCGTGGGGCGTCTTGCTCGATGTGCCAGAGAAAGTGCTGGTCAGCCGTGCCGAAGCGCTCAAGCAACAACTGGATGCCAGCAACACTTCCGGCACGCTGATCGAATTGAGCCTGGGCGTATTGGCCGCATTGATCGGCCTGCTGCTGGTGTGGCTGATGGCACGCAGCGTGACCAAGCCGATCCTCGGCGTGGCGCACATGCTCGAAGACATCGCCAGCGGCGAAGGTGATCTGACCCGTCGCTTGGCCTACGACAAAAAGGACGAACTCGGTCAACTGGCCGGCTGGTTCAACAAGTTCCTCGACAAGTTGCAGCCGATCATCGCCGAAGTGAAGCGTTCGGTGCAGGATGCGCGCAACACCGCCGACCAGTCCTCAGCGATTGCGACCCAGACCAGCGCAGGTATGGAACAACAATACCGTCAGGTCGATCAGGTCGCCACCGCGTCTCACGAAATGAGCGCCACCGCGCAAGACGTCGCCCGCAGCGCCGCACAGGCTGCCGAAGCGGCCAAGGATGCTGATCGCGCTACCCGTCAGGGCCTGACCGTGATCGACCGCACTACCGCCAGCATCGACACCCTCGCCGCCGACATGAGCGCAGCCATGGTGCAAGTCGAAGGCCTCGCCGCCAACAGCGAGAAAATCGGCGCGGTGCTGGAAACCATCCGCGCCATCGCCGAGCAGACCAACCTGCTGGCGCTCAACGCCGCGATCGAAGCGGCCCGTGCCGGTGAGGCCGGCCGTGGTTTTGCCGTGGTCGCCGACGAAGTGCGCAACCTCGCCCGCCGCACGCAAGAGTCGGTGGAAGAAACCCGTCAGGTGATTGAGCAGTTGCAGAGCGGTACGCAGGATGTGGTCGGTTCGATGGGCAACAGCCATCGTCAGGCTCAGGGTAGCGTTGAACAGGTTGGCCAGGCAGTGACTGCGCTGCGTCAGATTGGTGATGCGGTGACGGTGATCAGCGACATGAACCTGCAGATTGCCAGCGCCGCTGAGGAGCAGAGTGCGGTGGCCGAGGAGATCAACAACAACGTGGCGACGATTCGCGATGTCACCGAGTCGCTGTCCGGGCAGGCGAATGAGTCGGCGCGGGTGAGTCAGTCGCTCAATAGTCTGGCGAATCAGCAGCAGAGTTTGATGGATCAGTTTCGGGTGTGATTCGAAGGTTGTGGGGTGTCAGTTGGATTCCCCCCTCACCCCAGCCCTCTCCCCCCAAGGGGGGCGAGGGGGAAAGGGAGCCGATCTCCATGTCATTCAAAACCTGAGTTCGACTCCATATTTCAGATCACGATGATGCTTTCAAAACCTGAGTTCGGCTCAGCATTTCAGATCACGAGGATGCTTTCAAAATCTGAGTTCGGCTCGGTATTTCAGATCACGAGGATGCTTTCAAAGCGTGAGTTCGACTCGGTATCTCACGTCGGCGTACCTCTCCCAAACAACGCGGTCAGTCCCCTCTCCCTCCGGGAGAGGGCTAGGGTGAGGGGCTTCTAGAAGGCTCACCGCCGAGGCAACTCGATCACCACCTTCAACCCGCCCCACTCACTCTCGCCCAACACCAGCAACCCGCCCCAAGTGTCGACGATGTCGCGCACAATCCCCAATCCCAAGCCATGCCCGTGAGTCTGTTCATCCAGCCGCGTGCCACGACTGAATACCTGAGCGCGCTGTTCTTCGGGAATCCCCGGGCCGTCATCTTCCACGCTCAAGGCAAAGCCATCCGTGCGTTCGATCACACTCAGGCGCACCTCGGCATCCGCCCATTTGCAGGCGTTGTCCAAAAGATTGCCGAGCAATTCGAGCAAATCCTCACGATCCCACGGCAACTGCAACCCCGCCGGCGCGACATAACTCAACGCCAGATGCTCGCCGTGAATCATGTTCAACGTAGCGAGCAACCCCGGCAGTTCCGCGTCGCAATCAAACAGCGCGCCCGGCAACGCATCCCCGGACAGCCGCGCACGGTTCAGTTCGCGATTGAGCCGTTGCTGCACCTGCTCCAGCTGTTCCTTGAGCACCTTGCGCAACTCAGGATGAGCATCGAGTTTTTCACTGGACGCCAGGCTCAACAACACCGCCAGCGGCGTTTTCAACGCGTGCCCGAGATTGCCCAAGGCATTGCGCGAGCGCTTGAGGCTGTCTTCGGTGTGCGCCAGCAAATGGTTGATCTGCGCCACCAGCGGTTCCAGCTCCACCGGCACCTGATCATCGAGTTGTGAACGCTGGCCCTGCTGCAACTGCGCGATCTGTTCGCGAGCCCTTTCCAGCGGTTTCAACGCGCGGCGCACGGTCAAGCGCTGCAAGAACAGAATCAACAACAATGCCGCCAAACCGAGGCCGAGGCCGATCTGACGCATGCGCTGAAAGCTCTCGCGCACCGGCGTGTAATCCTGCGCGACGCTGATCGAAATCGACTGGCCCAAGCGTCGATAATCCGAGCGCAGCACCAGCAACTGCTGACCGTCCGGGCCCAGTTGCAGATTGCTGTGCAGCCCGGGATGGTCGAGCAACGGCAGATCCTGATCCCACAACGAACGCGAGCGCCAATGGCTGTCGGCAAAATCGATACGGAAATAATGCCCGGAAAACGGTCGCTGATAGGCCGGCGACAGATGCCGCTCATCCAGTTGCAAGCCTTGCGGTCCGCGCACCAATGCCACCAGCAGACTTTCGCTGTCGTTGCGCAGACCCGCTTCGAGATAGCGCTGCAAACCCACTTCGAACAACCACAGACTGGTTTGCGCCAGCACCACGCCGACGATCACCATGACGCTGATCAACCCCAGGCTCAAGCGGCGCTGGATTGACCTCACGAAGCTTGCCCGCCGAACAGGTAACCCTGGCCGCGACGGGTTTCGATCACGCTTTTGCCGAGCTTGCGGCGCAGGTGATTGACGTGCACTTCGAGGACGTTGGAGTCACGTTCGGTTTCACCGTCGTAGAGGTGTTCGGCGAGGTGGCTTTTGGAGAGGATCTGTTCCGGGTGCAGCATGAAATAGCGCAGCAGGCGGAATTCAGCGGCGGTCAGTTGAATGTCGGCGCCATCGCGAACCACGCACTGACGGCCTTCATCCAGATGCAGCCCCGCAGCCTGCAAGGTCGGTTGATTGGACTGGCCCTTGGAGCGGCGCAACAGCGATTGAATGCGCAACTGCAACTCTTCGGGGTGAAACGGTTTGGTCAGGTAATCATCGGCACCGGCCTTCAGGCCTTCGATGCGCTCGGCCCAGGAATCGCGCGCCGTGAGGATCAGCACCGGAATCGCCAGGCCGCCGGCACGCCACTGCGCCAGCACCTCAAGCCCCGGCACACCGGGCAGGCCGAGGTCGAGAATGATCAGGTCATAGGGCTCGCTGCTGCCCTGATACAACGCATCACGACCGTCCGCCAGCCAATCCACCGCGTAACCCTGGCGTTGCAGGCCGGCGAGAAGTTCGTCGGCCAGCGGTACGTGGTCTTCCACCAATAGCAAACGCATCGATCAATCTTCCTTGTCTTTCACAAGTTCGCCGGTATCGGCCTTCAAGTGCAGCTCACGGGCGACACCTTCGACGGTCAGCAGCTCGACTTCATAAATGTAGACGTCGTGTTTTTCTTCCAGCTCGACTTCCAGCAGTTTTGCGCCGGGATAGCGATCCATCGCCTGCTGCAGCACTTGCTCCAGCGGCAGGATCACACCCTTCTCCCGCAGACTCAGGGCCTCGTCCTGATCGAGGTCGCGGGCCATTGCTGCCGAGCAGAAAATCACCAGCGCCAATGCCGTACGGCTAGTGGCGCGAACATTAACCTTCATTACTTATCCTGATGATCCTTGAGAACCTGCCCAGTCACCGCGTCTAATTCCAGATCCCAATCGACGCCCTGCGCATCGCGCATTTCGATCTGGTAGATGTACTTGCCGTACTGCTCTTCCAGCTCGGTGTCGGTGATCGTCGAACCCGGATGTTTGGCCAGCGCGGCGGCGTTGAGCTTCTCGAAGGAGACGATAGTACCAGCGTCGCGCAGACGCAGGGCTTCGTCAGGGCCGAGATCGCGGGCATGGGCGAGGCTGGCGGTGCAGCCGATGATCGAGGCAATGGACAGGGCAGTCAGGGTTTTCATGGAGTCTCCGTATTTTTATGTGTTGCTTACGGTGGGCACCTTAGCGGGATGAACTTAACTGAAACTGAATTGCCATCATTGCTCCAGCTCAACACATTAACTCCTGTGGGAGCGAGCCTGCTCGCGAAAGCGGTGTGTCAGCCGGCATTGATATCGACTGACACGCCCTCTTCGCGAGCAGGCTCGCTCCCACAGATGGCCGCAGTGGTTCTATAATCCTTCGCTTGCTAACGATCGAGACCGGTATGACCGCCATCCACATCAAATTCCCCGCCCTCACCCTCAAGGCCGGCCCGCGCGCCATGGCGCGTATTCGTGCGCAAGGCCTGAACGCTGCCGACGTCGGCACCCTGCCCGGCGCCGCCGGTGGGCCGAAGGCGTTGGGGATTCAAGGGCTGGATCTGGCGTTGTTCGGCGAATGGCTGCCGAGCGCACCGCGTGAACGCTCGCTGATCGGCGCCTCGGTCGGTTCCTGGCGCTTCGCCAGTGCCTGCCTGCCGGACGCCGCCGAAGGCATCCGCCGTCTCGGTCATCTGTACGCCGAGCAGAACTTCAACAAAGGCGTGACCATGGCCGAGATCAGTCAGAGCTCGCAGCGCATGCTCAACGACCTGCTCGACGACCGCGACGCGAGCATCCTCGACAACGCCCATTACCGCTTGAACATCATGGTGGTGAAAAGTCAGGGGCGTCTGGCCGATGACCATCGCGGGCGCCTCGGTCTGGCGCTGGGCTCGGTGATTGCCGACAACTTGCGCGGTCGCGCGCGGCTGTCGCGGCACTTCGAACGCCTGATCATCCACGACCCGCGCCTCGCCCCGCCGGTCAATGCGCTGAACGATTTCCCGTCGCGCTTCGTCGCCCTGAACACCGGCAACCTGCGCCAGGCCCTGCTCGCCTCGGGTTCGATCCCGATGGTCATGGAAGGCGTGCGCGATCTGCCGGGCGCCGGTGCCGGCACGTTCCGCGATGGCGGTCTGCTCGATTATCACCTCGACCTGCCGTACAGCGGCGACGGCATCGTGCTCTATCCGCACTTCACCGATCGGGTGATTCCGGGCTGGTTCGACAAGACCCTGCCATGGCGCAAGGCCTCAGTGGAACGCTTGCAGGACGTGCTGTTGCTCGCGCCATCGAAGGAATATCTGGCGCGCCTGCCCTACGGCAAACTGCCCGACCGGAATGACTTCAAACGCTTCATGGGCGATGCGCCGGGCCGGCAGAAATACTGGCACGCGGCGATGGACGAGAGCCGTCGCCTTGGCGATGAATTCCTTGAACTGACTGCCAATGGTCGCCTCGCCGAGCGCTTGCTGACCCTTTAGTCAGCACGGCCAAACACAAGCTGGTAAACTCGCCGCCTGCCCGAATCGCTGCGGCGAACGCCATCTGAACAGAGCCAAAAATACCGTGGAAATCTTCAAAGAGTTTACCTTCGAATCCGCCCACCGCCTGCCGCACGTCCCGGACGGCCACAAGTGCGGGCGTCTGCACGGTCACTCGTTCAAAGTGGCGCTTCACCTCAGCGGCGACCTCGATCCGCACACCGGCTGGATCCGCGATTTCTCCGAAATCAAAGCGATTTTCAAGCCGCTGTACGAGCGTCTCGATCACAACTACCTGAACGACATTCCCGGTCTGGAAAACCCGACCAGCGAAGTACTGGCCAAATTCATCTGGAATGAAATGAAGCCGTTGCTGCCGGAACTGAGCGCGATCCGTATTCACGAGACCTGCACCAGCGGTTGTATCTATCGCGGTGAGTAACTTCTGACACCCCAACTATCCCTGTGGGAGCGAGCCTGCTCGCGAAAGCGGTGTGTCAGCCGACATTGATATCGACTGATACGCCCTCTTCGCGAGCAGGCTCGCTCCCACAAGGAAACAGTGATTTGCCAGAGAACAGCCTTCACGGCTGTTTTTTACGCCTATGCTTTTTGGCTCCCACCCGCCAAGAGGACAGGCCCATGACGGACTGGCTGCTGGATCAGGTCTTTGACTTCAACGGGCACCACATTCGTTACGCCGTGCGCGGCGATGGCCCGCCGCTGGTGTTCGTGCATGGCACGCCGTTTTCGTCATACGTGTGGCATCGGATCGCGCCGCACTTTTTCGCCACGCATCGCGTGCATTACTTCGACCTGCTGGGTTATGGACGCTCCGAACAACCCGACGCCGACGTCTCTCTCGGTGTGCAGAACCAACTGTTGGCCCAACTGCTCGATCACTGGAATCTGCAACGCCCGGACGTGGTGGCCCACGACTTCGGCGGCGCCACCGTGCTGCGCGCGCATCTGCTCAACGGCAAGGATTACCGCAGCCTGACCCTGATCGACCCGGTGGCGCTGACGCCGTGGGGTTCGCCATTCGTGCAGCATGTGCGTCAGCATGAAGCGGCCTTCAGCGGCCTGCCCGACTACATCCAGCGCGCCATCGTGCCGACCTATATTCGCGGGGCGATTCACCGCGATATCCCCGACGACGAACTCGCACCCTACGTGCAGCCATGGCTCGGCGATCCCGGGCAAGCGGCGTTCTATCGGCAGATTGCGCAGATGGACGAGCGCTATACCCGTGAGGCCGAAAGTTTGTACCCGACGATCCGCTGTCCGGTACAGATTCTCTGGGGCGAAGACGATCAGTGGATTCCCATCGAACGTGGTCGAGCGTTACATCAAATGATCCCGGGATCACAATTCCACCCGATTGCCAACGCCGGCCACCTCGTCCAGGAAGACGCCCCCGAAGCCATCGTCGCTGCCCTGATGCGATTTCTCTCACCTTGATCGTTCCCACGCTCTGCGTGGGAATGCCTCAACGGACGCTCCGCGTTCGGCTTTGGAGTGGGACGCGGAGCGTCCCGGGCTGCATTCCCACGCAGAGCGTGGGAACGATCTACCAGAACGCCTTCGCGAGCAGGCTCGCTCCCACATTGGGCTTGGGTGTATTCAGGTGCACCGCTTTCGCGCCAATCCGCGCGACTCGTCTATACATAACCCGCGCCACACGGCATTTGGCACGACCGCTGCAACCCTCCCCCGCGTCTCCTCTCTTCCAGCAAGGACCGCCCCATGACGCAGAACGATCCCGGCAACGATTACCCCCTCAGCGAAGTCCCCATGCATGCGCGCAAAGGCCTGGCCTCCACGGCGATGGTGTTACTGGGCTTCACGTTTTTCACCGCGACCATGTTTGCCGGCGGCAAGCTCGGTGTGGCGTTCAGCTTCGGCGAGATGATGGCGGTGATCATCGTCGGCAATCTGTTGCTGGGTCTGTATGCGGCGGGCCTGGGTTACATCGCTTTCAAGAGCGGCCTCAACTCGGTGTTGATGGGCCGTTTCTGTTTCGGCGAAGTCGGCAGCAAGCTCAGCGACCTGATCCTCGGTTTCACCCAGATCGGCTGGTACGCCTGGGGCACCGCGACTGCAGCGGTGGTGCTCGGCAAATACTTCGATCTCGACGAAGGCACGGTGCTCGGGCTGATGGTGTTGTTCGGTCTGGTGTTCTGCGCCACGGCCTATGTCGGCTATCGCGGACTGGAGATTCTGTCGTACATCGCCGTGCCGGCGATGATGTTGCTGCTGATGCTATCGATGTGGGTGGCGACGGTGAAAGTCGGTGGTTTCGAAGGCTTGCTCAGCGTGGTGCCGAGCGGTTCGCTGGACTGGTCGACCGCAATCACCCTGGTGTTCGGCACCTTCGTCAGCGGCGCCACGCAGGCGACCAACTGGACACGTTTCTCGCGTTCGGCGCGGGTCGCGGTGCTGGCCAGCCTGATCGGATTTTTCATCGGCAACGGTCTGATGGTGTTGATCGGCGCGTACGGCGCCATCGTCTATCAGCAACCGGACGTGGTTGAAGTGCTGCTGTTGCAAGGATTCGCCATGGCGGCGATGGCCATGCTGTTGCTGAACATCTGGAGCACTCAGGACAACACCATCTACAACTTCGCCGTCGCTGGTTGCAACCTGCTGCGCACCGGCCGACGCAAAACCGTGACCCTCGCCGGTGCGGTGATCGGCACTCTGCTCGCGCTGCTGGGCATGTACGACATGCTGGTGCCCTATCTGATTCTGCTCGGCACGGTGATTCCACCGATTGGCGGGGTGATCATGGCGGACTTTTTCTACCGCTGGCGCGGGCACTATCCGCGTCTGGCCGACGCACGGTTGCCGGCGTTCAACTGGCCGGGGCTCGGGGCCTATGCGGTCGGCACCGTCGCCGCGTTCAACTCGCCGTGGGTCGCGCCACTGGTAGGGATCGCCGCTGCCGCGCTAACGTATGTCATCGTCACCGGCGTGCTCGGCGCTCGCAGCGCGAGCGCGCCACTACAAGACTTATAAAAAAGGATTCGCCTGATGCACATCATCAACGCCCGTTTGCGCAACCAGGACGGTTTGCACGAATTGCACCTTGAAGACGGCCTGATCCGCAGCATCGCCCGGCAGACCGAAGCGCCCACCCTCGGCCCGGATGACCTCGACGCCGGCGGCAACCTGGTGGTGCCGCCCTTCGTCGAACCGCACATCCACCTCGACGCCACCCTCACCGCCGGCGAGCCACGCTGGAACATGAGCGGCACGCTGTTCGAAGGCATCGAATGCTGGGGCGAGCGCAAGGTCACCATCACCGAAGAAGACACCAAGACCCGCGCGAAGAAAACCATTCAGGCGCTGGCCGCCCACGGCATCCAGCACGTGCGCACCCACGTCGATGTCACCGACCCGCAACTCACCGCACTCAAAGCCATGCTCGAGGTGCGCGAGGAAAGCCGTCACCTGATCGATCTGCAAATCGTCGCGTTCCCGCAGGAAGGCATCGAGTCGTTCCGCAACGGCCGCGAGTTGATGGAGGAAGCGATCCGCATGGGCGCGGACGTCGTCGGCGGGATTCCGCATTTCGAGTACACCCGCGATCAGGGTGTCAGTTCGGTGAAGTTCCTGATGGACCTGGCCGAGCGCACCGGTTGCCTGGTCGACGTGCACTGTGATGAAACCGACGACCCGCATTCGCGCTTTCTCGAAGTGCTCGCCGAAGAGGCCCGCAGCCGCGACATGGGCGCCCTCGTCACCGCCAGCCACACCACGGCGATGGGCTCCTACGACAACGCCTACTGCGCGAAACTGTTTCGTCTGCTCGGCCATTCCGGAATCAGTTTTGTCTCCTGCCCGACCGAAAGCATTCACTTGCAAGGGCGCTTCGACAACTTCCCGAAACGCCGGGGCGTGACCCGCGTGAATGAATTGCTCGAAGCCGGGATGAACGTGTGTTTCGGTCAGGATTCCATTGTCGATCCGTGGTATCCGCTGGGCAACGGCAACATCCTGCGGGTGCTCGAAGCCGGACTGCATATCTGCCACATGCTCGGTTACCGTAACCTGCAAAGTGCACTGGATCTGGTCACGGATAACAGCGCCAAAGCCATGCACCTGGGTGAGCGATATGGCCTGGAACAGGGGCGTCCGGCGAATCTGTTGATTCTGTCGGCGGACAGCGATTACGAGGTGATCCGCAGTCAGGGCTTGCCGTTGTATTCGATTCGCGGCGGCAAGGTGTTGATGAAGCGGCAGATGCCGGTGGTGGAATTCAGTGGTGAGCTGAGCTGAGAGGCGCCCCGTAAATCCAATGTGGGAGCGAGCCTGCTCGCGAAGAGGTTGGCAGATCCGGCATCACCGCCTCAGACATAGCGCTTTCGCGAGCAGGCTCGCTCCCACAGGGTTCGGTGTTTGAACATGATATTTGTATTCAACACAAAACCCTGTGGGAGCCGGGCTTGCCAGCGATGGCGTGTTTGAATTCAGCCCATCAACCGCGCCGTACCGAACAATCTGACCCTCAGCAATTCACCGTCTGCTGCTTCGAGCAAAATCGGCGCCGTACCGCCGGGCATGACCACCTGCACTTCTCCGGCCACAACCCAACCCACCCGCCACGCCGCCGATGCCACGGCACTGGCGCTGGTGCCGGATGAGGCCGTCGGCCCTTCGCCACGCTCGAACACCCGGGCGAGGACCCTCTGCGGTGACTCCAGCACGACCCATTGCAGATTGACGCCTGCCGGGCATGGATCACCGGCACCGACGGGTGTGGCGTAGGCAATTTGGGTCAGGCCTTCGTTCAGTGGCGATTCACGCATCTGTTCATTGCTTGGCAACGCCGCTGCATCACCGAGCAGCGTGACGCAATGCGGGTTGCCAATGCGTACGAATTGGCTGTGCGCCCAGTCGGGATCAAGTTGTGCCAAGGGGTGGACGTGGCTCACGTCTCGAGTGTTGAACTCAATGCCCTGAACCGTCTGCGCAGCGACGGCATCCGGCCCGAAACCGGGTTGGCCGAGATCGAGCCAGAAGCCTTGAACGCCTTCGACAACAGCCGGTTTTACTGAGGTTTCCACCGCGTTGCCCCTGTCATGATGCACGCGTAACAAGGCGCCCTCCTCCGGCATCAATCCTTGCTCGGTCAGTGCCTGCGAGAAAATCGTCAGGCCATTGCCACTGCGCTCGGCGAGCGTGCCGTCGGTGTTGACGATCAATACGTCGAACGGCGCCGACGTCTGGAACGGGCCGATCAGCAGGCCATCGCTGCGGTGGGATTTGCTGTTCGCCGGACGTTGGCCTTCGGGCCAGTCGCAGCAGAGTTTGATTGCCGCTGCGCTCCAGGACTGACGCGACGAGGCGCATTCGGTGGCGCTGGCGGGCAAGGCAATGCCCTCTGAGCGCAGCGCTTGCGGAGAAACCACGCCATAAATATTGCCCCGTGCATCGTAGAACTGAGTCATCCGTGTTTGCCCCTGTCACCGAAGAAGGCCACTGTAAAACGCAATCCCTTGTGGGAGCGAGCCTGCTCGCGAATGCAGTGTGTCAGTCGATATATTTTTCAGCTGACACTCCGCCTTCGCGAGCAGGCTCGCTTGTATGGTAGGACTTGAAGGGAGGAGGAGGGACAAGGCTCGATTCTGACTGTTGACGCAGCACAGACCGTGGGAGATTTCGCCCCTCCTCCTTTCACCCAAGCGCCGATAAAGAATGCATCTGGCTAGACCGACGATAGGAACAAGCCTGCGCCTCTGGGTGAGCCCTTCAAGTGCTCAAACCTTATCCCGGAGGAAATCCTGTGGCAATGCCAGTCGCTCTATCAAATCCGATCGTTGGCGTGGATGTCGCCAAAAATGAACTGGTGATTTATCAGGCCGATAGCGATCTGCTTGAAGCGATTCCCAACACCAAAACATCCATCAAGCAGTGGCTGAAGGCCTTGCTCGGCCCCGTGTCTATTGCCATTGAGGCAACCAACATCTACCACCTGGAATTCGCTGATTTGGCCTATGCGGCCGGTTGCACGATTTACATGGTGGGCGGCTATGAACTCAAACATTACCGCGAAGGCGTGAAGATCCGCGCCAAAACCGACGCCTTGGACGCCAAGTTGCTGGCCCGTTACCTGAAGAACGAAGCCGAGGAGTTGCGCCCCTGGACCCCGCCATCACCGCTGTACCGCCAGCTCCTGAGCCTTTTCCGCCGCCGCGCGGCTTTGGTCCAGGCAAGGGTCGGCCTGGTGCAGAGCTGGTCGAATGAGCCGCTGTTGAAGGCAGCTTTTGCTGAACAAATAAAATCCATGCAGCGGCTTGAAACGATGATCGAAAAGACGATCAACGATCAGCTCAAACAAGCCGGTTTGCTCGGCCAATTGAAGCGTTGCCTGAAAGTTGAGGGCATTGGATTTCTGACCGGAGCGCGCCTGCTCACGGCGTTTCAGCGGGGGGAATTTAGCAACGCGGATGCGTTTATCGCCTTCCTGGGCATGGATTTACGGGTATCGAAATCAGGGCAAAAGGACGGTCGCCGCAGCTTGACCAAGCGCGGAGACCCCGAGGCCCGCCGACTTTTGCACAACGCAGCGATGTCGGCTAGCCGTACGATAGCCTGGAAAGGGTTTTACGAAGCCCAAAGAGCACGGGGTTTCAGCACCACGCAGGCGTTGGTGATGCTGGCTCGCAAACTTGCTCGGGTGGTATTCGCCTTGCTGAAAGGGCAAAGCGAATATCAGACAAAAGTCAGTTGAGGGCTTCCCCTCAACCATAGAATCTCCCACAGGGGGATGTGCATGACCGCTTATTGGTGAGTCTCTGTTCCCACAGGTTAGGATGTCGTCTGCACATCCCCGAACACCCGCGATCGAACCTCATCGCTGAATCACTGTCCTTCGGGGACGCGAAGTTTTTTGCCAAGGATCGATATGACCAGCCTCAACCCTCAAGACACCTTCGTCCCCGGACGCCTGCAACAGATGTCCACGCGCATCGCCTTTTTCATCGCCGGACTCGGCATCGCCGCGTGGGCGCCCTTGGTGCCGTACGCCAAGGCCCGTGCCGGACTCGACGAAGGCACGTTGGGGTTGCTGCTGTTGTGCCTCGGCGTCGGTTCGATTCTGGCGATGCCGCTGGCGGGGATTCTGGCCACGCGCTTCGGCTGCCGGCGCGTCGCCACCGGTGGCACCTTGTTGATCTGCGCGGCGCTGCCGTTACTGGCGACGGTGTCGTCGATACCGGCGTTGATCGCCACACTGTTCATGTTCGGCGCCGGCCTGGGCACGGTGGATTCGACGGTGAACCTGCAAGCAGTGATCGTCGAACGCGCCAGCGGCAAGAACATGATGTCGGGTTTCCACGGTTTGTTCAGTCTGGGCGGGATTGTCGGCGCGGCGGGGGTCAGTGCCTTGCTCGGCCTTGGTTTGACGCCTCTGACCGCCATGCTGGTAGTGGTCGTCGTGCTGATCGCGGCATTGTTCAAGTGCGTGCCGCACATGTTGCCTTACGGCAGTGAAAGCTCCGGCCCGGCGTTCGCCATCCCTCACGGGATCGTGCTGTTTATCGGCGGGATGTGCTTCATCGTGTTCCTGACCGAAGGCGCGGCGCTGGACTGGAGCGCAGTGTTTCTGGCGCAGGAACGCGGGATCGACACGGCGTACGCGGGATTGGGTTATGCAGCGTTTGCATTGACCATGACGGCCGGACGTTTGATGGGTGATCGGATTGTGCGGCTGGTCGGTGCAACGCGGATCATTCTGTTTGGTGGTCTGTTGGCGGCGGCCGGTTTGTTTCTGGCGACATTTGCGCCGAGCTGGGAAGCGGCACTGGTCGGTTACGCGCTGGTCGGTGCAGGTTGTTCGAACATCGTGCCGGTGCTGTACACGGCGGTGGGCAAGCAGACGGTGATGCCGGAGAGTATCGCGGTACCGGCGATTACCACGCTCGGTTATGCAGGGATTCTGGCCGGTCCGGCGGTGATCGGCTTTGTGGCGCATGCCAGCAGTCTGAGTTTTGCCTTTGGCTTGATGGCGGTGTTGTTGGTGGCGGTGGCCATTGGCGGCAAAGTCCTTAAAGTCTAAAAGCTTCGCGAGCAGGCTCGCTCCCACAGGATTTCAGTGATCCATGTGGGAGCGAGCCTGCTCGCGAAGAAGGCGCCGCGGTTTATCAAAAACCGACGCTAGCCTGCACAAAGAACGTACGCGGCGCGCCCACATACATCCCCGAGTTGTTGTCGCTGGAGCGGGTGAAGTACTGCTTGTCAAAGACGTTTTTCACCCCGGCGCCCAGCTTCAGGTTCGACACCTGCGGCCCGAAGTCATAACCCCCACGCACGTTCCAGGTCACGTAACCCGGAATGTCGCCATACTGCCCGTCCGCCGTGCCTTCGGTGATGTAGTTGCCGTTGAAACTGCCATCGGCATTCACACCGGTACCCGGCGAGCGCTGTTTCGACTGGGCGAAACCGTCGAGGTTGTAGGTCCAGCGGTTGATGTCGTAACGCAAACCGACGGTCGCCACCTGCCGCGAATAGAACGGCAGATCACGCCCCTTGAAGCCCGGAATCTCGCCCTCATAAGTCGCACGGGTGTAAGTGAAACCAGCATTGGCGGTCAAGCCATCGAGGCGTGGATCCAGTGCCGCCATGTCGTAGTGCACCGACGCTTCGATGCCTTGGTGCTTGGTCGCGCCAAGGTTGGTCCAACCCACGTCGTTGCTGATGTATTGCAGTTCGTCGTCGAAGTCGATGTAGAACAGCGTCACTTCCCCGCCCCACACATCGTCGTTGTAGCGTGTGCCGATCTCGTAGGTCTTGGCCTTTTCCGGCTCCAGACCATTGGCGGTCTGATCACCCGAACCACCTTGGCCGAGCTGGAAATACTGCAGGCTGCCAAACGAGGTTTCGTAGTTGGCGAACAGTTTCCACGCGTCCGACAGGTGATACATCACGCTCAGCGCCGGCAGCGGTTCGTTGCTTTCGATGCTGCGGTTTTTCGCCTGCACCGGTTTGCCGGCCGTGTCGAGCACCGCGCGGTCATGCCAGTCGGTGCTGATATGTTCAAAGCGAATGCCAGGGGTGATGGTCCAGTTGCCGACGTCGATTTTGTTGTCGAGGTAGACCGAGTTGGCCTCGGTGCCGCCCGTGCGGTCCTGGAACACATGGCCGTCGGAGGTCGGCGTGAGCACCGGCTGATTGTTGACCAGCGCCACACGGCTCGACGATTCGTGCATCGCCTCTTTCAAGTAACGGTAACCGACGCTGACTTCCTGGGTGGTCGGGCCGACATCGAATACCCGCGACACCCGTGGCTCGATGCCCAGCGTGTAATACGAACGCGGGTAAGAGCTGAGGGTTTTCTGATCGCGGGCGGCGATGGTGCTGCCACGGAAACTGTCGGTGTAATAGGTGAGGATTTCCGCCTGGGTGCGTTCGTCGATCTGACGGATCCATTTGAACGACACGTCTTTGCGCCGACCGGTGAATTGGTCGTAGTCACGCACCGAGTCATACGGTTTGTCGTCGTACTGCTTTTGCGTCAGACCGCCGGGCATGTCCGCCGTGGCGTCGTAGTAGTGAAAGTTGAGACTGAAATCGTCCTGATCGGTCGGTGCCCAGTGAGTCTTGAGCAGCACGTCGTCGATGTCGTTGCCGTTGTTGCGCTCGCGGTAGCCGTTACCGTTGACGCCGGAATACAGCAACGCCACGCCCATGCCGTTGTCGGCGGTGCCGCCTAGGAACGCGGTGTCGATGTGTTTCCAGCCACCGTACTGAGTGGTTTCCAGGGTAGTGCCGATTTCACCGGTGGCTTTTTCGGGAATTGCGCGGGTGACGAAGTTGATCACGCCGCCAACGTTCTGCGGCCCGTAACGCACAGAGCCAGCGCCACGGACCACGTCAATGCTGTCGAGGTTGCCCGAGGAAATCGGTGCCATCGACAGTTGCGGCTGGCCGTACGGGGCAAACGCTGCCGGCACCCCATCGATCAACACCGTGGAGCGCGGCGACAGACGTGAAGTCAGGCCGCGCACGCCGACGTTGAGGGAAATATCGCTGCCGCCGGTGCCGTTGGAATCCTGCACCTGCACGCCCGGCACACGCTTGAGCACGTCGCTGACGTTCATCGCGCCCTGCTCGACCATCGCTTCGCGGCGGATCACCGTGCGCGCGCCGGGGTGGTTCTGCACCACGGCGGCATTGGCATCGCCGAGCCAGTCGCCGACCACCTTGATGTCGGTCACGCCCAGTTCGAGCGGGCCATTGTTGGCGGCGGAAGTTGCCGCTGGCGACAGGGTCACCGAACCTTCGTTGATCTGATAATCCAGACCGCTGCCCTGCAGCAATTGGCGCAACGCCTGCTCCGGCGAAATATCGCCGTCGACTGCCGGCGCCTGTTTGCCGGCGACCAGGTCCGGGCTGAAAAACACTTGCAGCGATGTCTGCTGGCCCAGTTCGCTCAGGGCCTGGCCCAATGGCTGCGCACGGATATGAATGGCTTCACCGGCGAACGCCAGTGGCATGGCTGCGTTGACCGCCAGCGCAAGGGCCAGCGGCAGCCAAGGGGATTTTTTGTTGTTGGCAGGGGTGTTTTTCACGTCGTACGTAGTCCTGTGGATCGCAAGAGTGTGCGGCTGTTAATGCAAACCAGTTGCAGTTGAACAGGAAGACGATGAACTCGAAAAAAACCTGAATTTTATTTTGCGATTATTTCCTGACTGCCATCCGCAAGGGTGCGAACGGCCACCGGGAGGATGCTCGGCAAGGCTTTGAGCAAGGCGTCGGTGTTGTCGGATTTGAACACGCTGGTCAGGCGCAGACTGGCCACGGCCGGGTTGGCGACGGTCAACGGTTTGTCGCGATAACGCGACACTTCGGCTGCGACTTCACTGAGGCTGGCATTATTGAAGACCAGTTTGCCGCTGCGCCACGCCGTCAGTTGCGTCGGGTTGACTGCATAGACTGCGGCGACTTTGCCTTGCGCATCGACGTGAGTGCCGAGGCCCGCGGTCAGGCTGATGAACTGATCATCCGCTGCATCACGCCCCTGCACTTTCACCGTGCCCTGCTCCACCGCCACGCGGGTTTGCGTGAAGTCGCGGCGCACATCGAAACGCGTGCCAGTGACCGTGACTGTGCCGTTGCCCGCCTCGACCACGAACGGTCGCGAGGTGTCGTGTTCAACGCTGAACATCGCTTCGCCTTCGGTCAGCTCGATGACGCGACGATCCTGTTCATAGCGCACCTGCAAGCGACTACGGCTGTTCAGATCGATCACCGAACCGTCCGGCAGCGCCACATGTTTACGTTCGCCCAGCGCCGTGGCGAACTCGGCGCTGTAGCCACCCGGATGATTCAAGCCACTGAACAGTCCCAGCCCGAGCGCGACCGCCAGCACACTGGCAGCCACGGCATAACGCAGCAATGGACGGCGTTCGCGGCGGTTTGGCGGGGTTTCAACAAGGGCTTTGAGGCGTGGCGCCGGGAGCAGATCGGCGGCCGACCACAAGCCTTGCAGCAACTGGAATTCGTCACGGTGCTGCGAATGTTCATTCAGCCAGGCGTCGAAGCGCTGTTGCTCGTCGGCATCAATGGCCGGCTCCTGCAAACGCACAAACCAGCGAGCCGCGTCATCGCGCACCGTTGTTTGCCCGCACGCGCAATCATGAGTATCCATCATGGAATGTCCTGTCTGGCCGGGAATATAAAGACACACAGCCCCCTGTAGGAGCTGCCGAAGGCTGCGATCCTTTTGCCATGACGCACATTCACGATTGCAACCCGTCCAGCCGATCACGCAGATGCCGCAGGGTGCGGATCATATACTTTTCGACCATGTTCTTGGACAGCCCGAGGCGTTCGGCGATTTCCGCCTGGGTCAGGCCTTCGATCTTCTGCCAGACGAAGATCTTGCGGCAGTTGACCGGCAGCTCGGCGAGCGCTCGTTCAATAGAGTCGGCCAACTGGATCGCATGCATGTAATGCTCCGGGTCGCCGGACGACGACTCACTGTGATCAAGGGCCTGCGACTCCATGGCGCCGCGCCGATCCTCACGCCGATAACCGTCGACCGCAATATTGCGCGCGGTCTGGTGCAAATACGCCCGTGGCTGCTGCACCGCCGCCGAATCGGACTCAAGGACCCGCACAAAGGTGTCGTGCGCCAGATCCTCGGCCTGCGCGCGATTGCGCAGACGGCGAGTCCAGGTGCCGATCAACTCTTCGTAATGCTCGAAAAAGCCGGGTCTGCGGGGACGCATGGGGGTTTGGGCGGCGTGCTGAGAAAAGGGCGTGAATAGTAATGCTTCGTATTAAGGCAAGGCAATGCATTCCTTGCCGTACCGACGATGTAGTGTTTCAAGAAAAATTACAAAAATGGCAAATAAATGATCCATACAGATTCGCTAAATAATTGTTTTTTCTATCGAAATCCTATTACCGAAATGCAAAAAAACATGCGAAAGCATGCTCCTGCGGCGTGCTGGAAAGGGGATTCAACATAACCGATGACCTAAAAAACGAACCATCTAACCTGAACGGCTACTTGGATGAGTAACGAATAGGTGTGTGCACTGCGCATTTCCCTATCGATAAACACTTAATAAAAATCTGCCGGAATGTCAGGCCGCTCAACCGTCGCTTGTTTGTAGGCATGTAATCCAGGTTGTTTGCTGACCAACTCCAGTTCCCGCATCAGGCCTCGCACCTTGAACCGCCCCATTTGCTCGCCGTCTTCTTGCATCATCGACACGATGCTGCGGCTACCGGCGGCGCTTCGACTTTGCGTAAACAGTTCGTTAACCCGGCTGCGCAACCGAAGCCGCTCAACGTCGGGATTTCGCCTGAGGCGGTGGGCGTAGTCACACGAACGAGTGACATCAAAGACTGCGCAACGCGGACTCGAGCACTCCAAGCGAACGGCTTGCTTCGGTATGGCTATAGCCTTGATCGAGCACGAGGCCTGCGGCCTCGCGTTTGAATTCAACGGAAAAGGAACGACGTTGTTTGGTCATCAGACACCTCTATCTGGCGAGCATTCTCGCCTGAATGGGTGTCCGGTTTCATTAGACCACTGCATTGCCAACTCGGAATGAGACAGTTAGTCGCATACCGAGGCAATGGGGCCAAAGATGAAATCAGATGATCAACTGATCACTGCGCCTTTCGGGCCGCTTGCAATCAGCGCAGCACCACAAGCGGTTTTCATACCGTCTAGAGCGATGGGCGTGCCATCAACGGTGTAGGTGCTGCTGCCTTCAGCAATAGGGAAAACACCCTTGCAAAGTGGGCAACTCACCTTGTGACCGACCCCGGCAATCGGCTTGCCGTTGAGGTCGGTCCGGGAGAACGCTTCGAGGACCTTTCCACCGTGAGTGGTGGAGTCGCCCAAGCGAATAGCGTCTTTCATGTTGTCACTCCTTTGACTTGTCAGATGGCTCAAGCCATCAGCACGGTCGACGAGCTGGCGACTCGTATTCAGCAGTCCCTCGTCAGACCCTGCGCACTAGCTCGAGCTCGTCCCAATCCGGCTCAAGATTACGCTCTGTCAGGAAGTCGGAGACGTCCAGAAATGTTTCGCCGAGAGGCTCCGCCTCAACTGTTTTCCACAGTGAATCGCACTCGGTACAGACGAGGACTTCTTCGCCTGTTTTTTTCACTTTAACGATGGCCAGATCGCCGTACTCGCCACAAGTTGGACATTGCATATCAGTTCCTATTTCACTGGAAAAGCAGTGATGACTTTGTTGGTGTTGTGCTTTGTAACGATCCTGACTTTCGTCTCGCCCTGAGTTCCGACTACCCGTCCCATGTTCGCGTGGTATACATCGTTTTTACCAGACGGCGTCGCAGCTCCCCGCTTACCCCACGCCTCGTCGACAATCGCCAGCGATTCGCCGGTCTTACACTTGAATACCGAGTGTTTAGGTTTGGTTGTATCGACCTTCTCATGGGCCAATACGTGTTTTTTACGATGTCCGTCTACAGAACCTGATTCATAGACCAACCCTCCCGGACTGGTCCATGGACCTTTCTTCTTCGCCAGCCCCAGCGGATCGACCCATTCAATCGGGTTGGGGGCGTATTGGTAAAGATTCAGTCCACCATTGAAACCGATCGGATCCTTGCTGAGGAAACGGCCAACCGCGGGGTCATAGTATCGGTATCGGTTGTAGTGCAGGCCCGTCTCGTGATCGTGGTATTGCCCTTGAAAACGAAACGGATTGGTCAGCCCATGCTGCTGCGCCGAAACCGAACGCTGCTCCTGTATCTCGCCCCAAGCCTTGTACTGGCCACTCCAGGCGATTTCGCCATTCTGGTCGGTGAGTTCCAATGGCGTACCCAGATGGTCGCATTGATACCAGGCGAGTCCATCGATCGGCAGCACATTGGGGCTGTAAGCCCAAAGCGGGTCGTCGTCGACGTTGTATTCGCCTCGGTTTTCAGGCAATCCACTGAGAACAATCGCGGCATTGCGATGAGCCTGGACCACCGGGACATGACTACCGGGCTCATAAACATAATGCACCGTGCACCCAAGGTTGCCGTCAATCTGACCGGGACTGCTTTCCCAGGCAAGATTGTCACCGTCCCAGCCGTACAGGGTAAAACCACATCCAATCTCACGCTGTATGCGAGCGTGTTCGTTACGGTTCCACTGAGAACCCGCTTCCGGACGGGCCTGATGATGCGCCTGCGAATGCTTTTGAATGCGGCGCCCCAAGGCGTCGTATGCAAACTCCACCGATAGGCGCGCATCTTCGAAATGCACCAGGCGGTCGAACAGATCCCAACGCATCCGACAGCGACTGCCATTTTTCCAGCGCTGGATCTGATTACCACGCCCGTCGTACTCGTAGTGAGTACCCGCGTACTCGCGCAACAAATTATCGAGCCGTCGGCTTCGCAAGGGTGCCTGATCCAGCGGACGACGCACCTCTGCATGTTTTTCATCAAGAAGATTGCTGGCGGGATCGAAGGAAAATGTTTCGATCCCGTAACGGGTCGTCGCGCTGAGCAATCGTCCTACGGGATCATAGGCATACTCGCGCTCTCCACGACGGGTGTCACTGGTTTGGGTCAACTGGCCTGCGGCATCGTATTGGTAATCACGCTTGAACAGCGTTGATTTATCGCCACTACGTGACAGCAACTGCTCCTGCAGGCCCCCCATTGCGTCCCATTTCTGAGCTTGCAGCAAATGATTACCCTGATGCCGAGCGACTTCGCGATGCAGGTCGTCCCGCTCGTAGCCGATCAGATCATGCTCGTCGAGACGCAGTCCTGCCAGATGACCACTGCCGTAGGTCAACCAGCTGACACGATGACCATCGGGGCGAATCGTGGCAACACGCTGATTAAGTGCGTCGTACTCATGCCTCCAGACGGCAACCAGCGGTTTTTCCAGACGCAGGTAATACTGGTGCTCTTGAAGCACGTTGCCCGCCGGATCATGAAACCACTGCAACCGGCTATCGGCGTTGCCGGCCATGATCAGGCTGCCATTTGCGTCATAGGCAAAAGTTTCGCTCTGTGACTGACCGCCCGATGTGGCGCAGCGTTCTATCAGGCGCCCCATTGGGTCGAAGCTCACAGCAATGACACGATCATCGTTCAGAACACTGGACAATCGCCCTGTTTCAGAATCGTACTGATAGCGAGTGCCGTGTCCATCAAAGCCGGTCTCCTCCAGCAAGCGCCCAAACGGGTCATAGTGGAAATGTGCACGTCGCTCGTTCTCGTTTTCCAGTACAACCAACCGACCGAGTTTGTCCCAGCGGTAACGCAGTGTCTGTTCAGCGGCATCGACTCGCTCGGCGATCAGACCCGCAGCCGTATAGCTCCAGGTTGTGCAGCGATCCAGGCCATCGGTATGCGCCAGTAGACGCCCCTCGGCGTCGCGCTCAAAACGCTCCTGCGTTTTGTCCGGGTTCTTGATCAATACCAGTTGGCCCAAGCTGTACTGGTACTCAGTGCAGTGTCCGGCGGCATCGGTAAAACAACTCACCTGTCCAAGCGAGTTGTATTCCCAGGTACTGGTCTTGCCCGAGCAGTCAACATGTTCCAATAACTGACCAGCATCGTTGTAATCCAGGGTTTGTTCGTTGCCGTTGGCATCCTTGATTGCCGTGGGCAAACCCGCCGCGTTATAGGCGTACTCGGTTTTATTACCGAGCGGATCGATGGCTTCCACCAGATTGCCGTGATCATCGTAAGCGCGTTGCCACTGACCACCCTCTGCATCACTGATTTTGATCAGTTGATCCTGATCGTCGTAGGCAAAGTGCACCACGCTGTTGTCAGCACGAATATGCTCAAGAACGTTGCTGCGCTCGTCATAACTGTAACGATCAGTCGTTCCATCAGCATGAACATGGCGTATCAGGTTTTTCGCCTCATCGCGGAAAAACCACTCAGAACGTTCATCCGGATGTCGAATACGGTACGTGTATCCGAGGATGTCGTAGTAATGCCACGTCTCATTGCCGTAAGCATCCGTGACATAGGTCAGGCGAATGTTCTCATCCCACTCCAGCCGGGTATCGAAGCTGCCATCGTCGGCCCATTCACGTACAGCCTTGGCATCCGCACCCTGGCCCTGCCACTCAATGTTCATGCCGCGGTCAGTACGGTCGGTGTAACGGGTGATCAAGTGCGACTGGTATTGATATCTCCAGGCTGCACCATTTTCGTCTTGAGCCTGGACCAGATCGCCAGAAACATCATATTGGTAAGCGCAGAGCTGACGCTGGGGTTCGCCTTCACGAATTTCCCAGAGCCCCATCAATCGACCATGTTCATCAATCAGAGTCCCTAGATGGGTTTTAACGTCAGCAATATCGTCCTGGTAGGTGATGAGGTCGGACAAGACCGGTCGCTCACCATGGCGATGCTCATAATGCAGCATGATCCCCGCACCGTTACGCAACACCACTTGAATCAGTACAAAGTACTTGCCTCGGCGCAAGTAGGTCTCATGGCGCTCGAACCCACGAGACAGAAGCAACCGATCATCACTGACTCGCGTCAACGTCATGTTTTCAATGGCGTTGTAGTGCAGCCCCGCAATCTTCGGTAATGGAAAGACGTGGGTGCGACCGTCAGCGTCATGGAACATCAACCCATCATCACGGCAGTCAAAACGGGTTGTCAGCGCCGTGATCCACCGAGAGCCCAACTCACTGTGATCGTAGGCATCGAGCCGCGAGCAATAGGTACGTGTCCACTCAATCGCAAATGCACCAGGCAGGCTGAAGTCAGTATGACTGACCGACTCCGAGCCAAGCGCGAAGCTGATGCTGCGCTCAGTGCTGGCAATAACTCCGTTCTTGCATTCCTCACAGTGATTGGTCGCGGGAGCTTGCTGACTTGTGACTTCCAGACGCCCCTCAGCCGCCAGATGTTGAGCCTTGGACGTTGCATCAGGCTTGACACTGGTACCCTGACCGTGCCCTTTACGCTTGCGCCACGTCACAACAGAACCTGCGAGCATCTGCAGCAGCCAGCCGATGGAGTGCTGCACGCCCGGATCGCCGAGCTTCTTCATTTGGACTTTCAGATCCACACCCAAAGTGCGAAGCATGGACGTGTTGCTCAGCACCAAAGCCTTGGCACTCTCCGGCAGCAGGTTTTTCGCCGCGCTGTTGGCAACACCTTTGCCGGCTGCTTTGTACGCGCTGAAAGCGGCGCCAAAGATATTACTGATGGCTGCCTTCGGATCGTGCAGTAATTGCCCGCCGGCGGCACTCATCTTGACGCTCGCCGCATGCATATCGCCTTTCGCGTCGAGTTTGCCGTTGACCACCGTCTCCAGCCCTTTGGCGATCTCGTTTACCGCTTTTTGGCCGAGCTCGCCGGCGTCGTCCAGAATGCTGGCAAGCTTGGGCTTTGCCTGTTCGACAAAGTCATCGATCGTACCGACGATGGTGGCATTCAAGTGTCCGATCAGGACTTCAATCAGCGAATCACCCAACAACATTTTCGCACTGTTGCGCAGTTCTTGACGCACCAGGGACAACGTCGGACGCAAGGTCATCCGCGCGGAGGCCATCGTCGGTGGAGCCGGCAATACGCCGATCAGATTGATGCCAAGACTGACCCAGTCCAATATCTGACGTTGCTTGCTTTTGGCTAGGGTGACAACGTCCCCGAGCGCATCAACCAATGCCATGATATTGCCGACTACCGGGAGCGCCCCAGCGACGTTCTTGACCCGTTCGAGCGTGACTACACCTCCACTGATCGATTGCAGCCAGGCGTCGAACCTGGCGGCACCGCGCCCGACATCCTTGATGTCGATGGCGTTCAGTGGAACGATGGCAACCTGAGGTTCACGTTTTACAGCAGCTACTTCATTAGTCATGACAGCATCTCACCCGCCAACAGGCCCGGGGTTTTCAAGGAAGGTTTAGGCAGACTCGGTGCAGGCAGGCTCGGCAAGTTGCCCGCCTTGCTCGCCGCCCCAAGAACCCCCGACGCACTTGGCATTGCCGCACTCGCCAGCTTCGGCAACCCGGCCACCCCGCCCTGCACCACGCCTTTCACTTGCTGCGCCGTTTGCATCGCACCTTGCGCGGTCTGCATCGCACTCATCCCTGTTTGCGCCATGTCCTTGCCCTTCTCCAACATGTCCCAACTCTTGCTCGGCAACACCTGCGCGACCATCGCCTGCACCTGACTCGGCACGTCTTCGGCCCCCGGCGGATTCAACGGCCATTCAGGCTTGCCGATGTAGCTGCCATCGCTCCAGGTGTCTGCTGGATCCTTGCCGAACAGCACGCGCGCCGGCCCCGGTGCAGCGCCGGCGACGCTGGCGAAACCTTTGCCATCAAGCTTGCCTTTGATGCTTTTGCCCAGGGCATCGATGACTTCGTAATCGCCCTCCTTGATGCCTTGGCGCCCGGCGTATTGGTTGAACAATTCCAGATTGCCCTTGCCCGGTTTCGGCGGTTCCGGGAATACCCCGGCGAGACTTTTCGCGCCGGTGTAGGCGAAGTTCGCCGCGTGTGCGGTGTACGGGCCGCTGGTGGCGTGGGTGATGCCGCCGGCGTTGTAGGTCGTGGCGCTGCCGCCGCCCTGGATCACCAGTTCGGTTTTCGCGGTGATGGTGATGCGATCGGCGTTGGCGGTGATGTTGAGTTTGGCCAGCAGGTTGATGCTGTCCTTCAGCGCACGCACATCGATGTCGCCGGACGCCGCGACCAGACGCCAGCCCATGCTCTGCACGAACAGGCGCATGCCACGACTGGCGCTGGCCAGCAGGCGTTTGCCGATCGACAGGCTGGTGTGGCCGGTGCTGCTCAGCGCCAGGTGTTCGCCGGTGGCAATGTGGCTGGAGCGTGGCGTGGTCAGGGCGATGCCGGCCGGGCTGGCGAGGACCAGATGCGGCTCGGTGAATTCCGGGAATTCGTTGGCGGTAAGGTTCGCCGGTCCGCTGCCGAGTACGCCTTGATGCTGGGCGTGCAGTGCTTTGGCGACGTCGTCCTGATCGCCAGCCTCTTGGGCCTGTAACTCTTTGGCCTGAACGGCAAAACCGTCTTGCTGATCGCTGGCCGTCGCTAGGCGCTCGGCGGTTTCCGGCAAGTCCTTGTGGTGTTTGGATTCGTTCGGCCGCGGCTCGGTGGTGATGAGCAGACCGGCACCGGCACGCACGGCACCGTGGCGGTCGGTTCTTAGCTCAAAACCTTCACCGCGCGGCTGACCGCCGCTCGGGCGCGGATGGGTCAGGTAACCAAGGTTGATCGCACTCGCGCCGTGATCACTGCGCAGCGCGATGCTGATCTCGCTGGTGGTGTCGTCAATGCGCAGTTCGTTGGCGCGACTACCCTTGTATTCCTTGCTCTTGACCGTGGCCAGGGTCTTGAAATCCGGCAGTTTGTACGGCGGCAGATTGGCGCCGTGGTACAGGCAACCGGTGATCAGCGGCTGGTCGGGATCGCCTTCGAGGAAGGTGATCAACACCTCCATGCCGACCCGTGGAATGTTGATCGAACCGAAGGTTTCCGCCGCCCAACTCGACGCGACGCGCATCCAGCAACTGGTCATGTCGTCGTGTTTGCCTTCGCGGTCCCAGAAGAACTGCACTTTCACCCGGCCGTACTGGTCGCAGTAGATCTCTTCGCCTTCCGGGCCGCAGACCACGGCACTTTGGGTGCCGAGTACTTTCGGTTTCGGGTGATCGAGCGGCGGACGGTACGGCACGTCCCACGGGATGGCGCTGAAGCGGTTGCGGTAGCCCTGGTGGAAATCGTCCTTGAGGTCGGTGGTGTCGCTGGTCACCGACTCCTCCAGCACTTGCGGTTGCTTGCCTTCGTGGCAGATTTCGGTGAGCAGCCACAAGTCATTCCACGTCGGGTTGGCGTGCTCGGTCAAGGCGAGGAAATGCCCGCTGACCAGAATCGGCTGATCGCTGTTGCCCTCGGCCAGACGATAGTCGCTGCGATGGCGTTCCAGCGCGCGATTGGCCAGATGCTTGCCGCGCTCGCGGTCAACGAAACGGCCCGGGTAATCGTAGTCTTCGAGGTCCGGTTGCGCGCTGCTTTTGGCGTCGCTTTCCAGCTCGATCTTCGGTTTGACGAAGTCGTAATCACGCCGCGTGGTGCGGCTGGTGCGGGTGGCCAGACGCAGGCCGAAACGCTTGACCACCGGTTTGTCGGCGACCAGTCCGGAGTCCTGCTGATAGGCCACTGGCGCGAGTTTCGGGAACACCGTCTGGTCATCGCCGAAGGTCAGTTTGTGCCCGCTCGACGTGTGCTGGAAGTGGTAGTGAATCCCCTCCTCCTCGCACAAGCGCTGGATGAAATCCAGGTCCGACTCGTCGTACTGCACGCAGTAAATGCGCTCGGGATAAATCGCGCTGAGCTGGAAGTGGTAATCGCTGGCAAGGATGCCGTGTTCTTCCAGCACCTGGCTGATGATCTGCTGCACCGTCATCTGCTGGAAGATGCGCTGGTTGACCCGATGCGCGAGGTAGGCCAGTTGCGGGCGCAGGGAAATCTTGTAGCGCGTCAGGCGTTTGCCCGCCTCGCCCTGGGCGATGCTGTAGACCAGCCCGTGGATGCCCGTGCCGGTTGGCGACAGCTGAAGAAACGCCAGTTTGTGCAGCACGCTTTCGAGGTTGATCGAGGCCTTTTCGCTGACCAGTTCCAGCTCGAATTCGAACGGCGTGTTGAGTGCCTCGCGACCGGTGAACGACAGCACTTGAAAGTCGCTATCGCCGCCATCGACGGTCAGGTTGAAATGAGGCTGGTTGGCCGGTGAGAACATCCCTTGTTCCTCGCGCAGTGCTGCGACGGTCGCCAGCGCTTAAAGGAGCCGGCAACGTAAATTCTTTAAGTAATGAAGGTGCCTCGACCGGCATAACCGGTCGAGGCGGTACAACCATCAGCCGTGATTAAACAACTGGAGCACGCCAGTCATCGGAACCCGAAGTACCGGATACTTCGTGGGTCCAGGTGATTTTGCGGTAGGTGAACTGCACTTCTTCCAGGTGGGTGAAGTGCGAGTTGCCTGGATCCTGGCAGTTGTGCATTTTGTTGTTGATGGCGACGATGATCGCGTCTTCCAGTTTGGTGGTGTAGTAGTGCTCTTGGGTGCCTTGAGCAGAAGTACGGAACCACTGGATAACGATTTCGCTCATGCGCTCGCCGGAGGTCAGCGCCGCTTGCAGCAGAGGCGAAGCCTTGTCGTAGACCTTGGTGATCACCACTGGCTTGTGCACGCGCTGACCGGTTGGCTGACCGGATTGTGGATCACGCGGGATGATCACGTCGTGGGTGAAAGCCTGAACCATAACCTGGTCTTCGTGGCCTTCCTGGTAGGTGTTGCCTACGGAGTCAGCGGTGAATGCGCCTGCAGTGATCAGGCCTTGTTTTTCGCCGGTAACCGACATGTACGCTGGTGTTGCCATGGGAGGTGCTCCTTGCTGGATCAGCGGATGAGTCATAGGTGAAATCACCTAGGAGGCGGCTATTTGCCACCAAATTACATGCCAACTTTTTTCGGGCCTTATAAACCGGGGCTTGCGAGAAATTTCCTCGCGAAAGCCGGGTTAAATCCGCGGAAATAATCGAAGAGTGCGCAAGAAGTTGCGCAGTGGTGTGCAAGAAGTTGCGCACTTTGCTGCAGACCGCGACCTGATTGGGCTGCAGCGATTTATCGAGCCAAATATGCGGAACAAGTGCGCAAGAAGTTGCGCACTTTCAAAAAAGCTCCCCCAACACATCAACGGCTGAAATTTTGATGGACGCAATCCGCATGGGGCTGACGAAAACAAATCAGGATTTGCGCCGTGATCTGAAAAGCGTTGCACTAGCACTCGAAGACGCAGCTCAAGACATGTTCAAAATGGCCAAGCAGTACGGTGAGGCCGAGTTGCTTGCAGCCATGCAGAAAATTGAGGCGTTGCATGTCGAAGCGGATCGAATGTCTCAATACGCAGACGAAGTGAAGGCCGGCAAGATTTTGCGTAGACCGTCAGAGTAATGCCCGGCAGAAACCTGCAGAGATACACATCTTTCTCAGAGAGCAAGTATCGATCACTCGCATCGAATATCCCTGTCTAGTCCTGAAACAGGTGTAAACCTTATTCAGGACGGGACACCCTCAACAAAAAAGGCCCTCTCGGGCCCTTTTGCACTCAACCCAAAATCACTTCTTCAGCCAGGACTCAACAGTCGCGGAGCCATGCTCTGCTTTCCAATCCTTCAGCGCTTTATGATTGCCGCCTTTAGTTTCGACGACTTCGCGGGTGTGAGGATTCTTGTAAACCTTAACGGCGCGAGCCTTTCAAACCAATAAAAGCCTCATTGCCAAAGAGGCAAGAGGCTTTCGCATGGATTTGCGAACGGGCGAAAACAATCGGAATCGTTACACCTGGTCGCCCCCATCACCGCAAGCACTCAGCAGGCCAACCGGCACTGGTGCGGTGTTTTCCTCGCCACCCTCCATTCCTCGGCAACCAAAGGTCGGATAAGCAATGCATGCTCTCTCATTCAGGCGGCCTGGTCGTGGAAATCCCGAGCGCTGTTTGCTGCCTGTCGCTGACGCGCAACCATCAACGCGACAAAGCTCACCAGTGCCGCCGCCAGCAGGTAGTACGCCGCCATCATCGGGTCACCGGTGTGGCGATACAGCAAGGTCACCAATGTCGGGGTAAAACTGCCGAACAGCACCACCGAACTGGCGTAGGCCACGCTGATCCCGGTCGAGCGCACGGCCACCGGGAACAACTCCGCCAATGCCGCCGATGCCGGTCCGGCGTACAGCACCATTAACATCGCGAGGCCCGCCTGCAAGAGCATCAATCCGCTGTCCTGCGGATTCTGCTTGAGCGCCAGGAATGCCGGATACGCCAACAACAACACCCCCAGCGCCCCGAGCAGCATGACGTTGTACCGCCCCCAACGATCCGACAACCAGCCGCCCAATGGGCTGAGCAAGGTAATGAAACCGACCAGGGTAATGCCGTAATAAGCCTTGCCGGCATCAAGATTGAGCATGGCCTGGGCGTAAGCCGGCATAAAGTTGATCAACTGGGTGCACACCGTCCACAGGGCAACGAATGCGATGCCCAACACAAGGCTGCGCCAATGCTGGAGGATTTCTTTCGCGGGGACTTCGATCCCCTGTCGGGCGTGAGCCTGGAATGCGCTGCTTTCATCAATGGTGCGACGCACGTATACGCCGACGAAGTAGATCAGCACCCCCAGGACAAACGGCACACGCCATCCCCAACTGCCCAACTGCTCAGGCGTCAAAACGGTCGCCAGGATGCTTGCAAACAGGCCACACAATAAAAACGAGCCTGCTTGTGCCACCTGCTGGATCGAGGTGAAAAAGCCTCGCCGCGAGGCCGGTGCCGATTCGCACAGGTAGGCCAGCGCGCTGCCAATTTCGCCACCCGCCGCCAGCCCTTGAACAACCCGCGCCGCCACCAGCAGCACCGTGGCGCCATAGCCCAGCACGCTGTAGCCAGGACAAAAAGCAATCAGCACAGTGCCGACAGCCATCATGTTCATGGTCAGGATCAACGCTTTCTTGCGTCCGTGGCGATCGGCGTAGCGGCCGATGAGAAACGCACCAAGCGGTCGCGCCACAAAACCCACCGCCAGGGTGACGAAGGTCGCCAGCAGCGACATCAGTTGATCCTGGGCGGGAAAAAAAGTCTTGGCGATGTGCAGGGAAAAGATCGCGAACAAGGTGAAATCGAACCATTCCAGGGTCGTGCCTATTCCTACAGCCAGCAGTATCCTGCGCTGCTGCCGCGGCGAATCCGTATGCTTCATGGCGATGCTCTTCCAGACGTAGACGCGCAGGCCCGCGCGCACGGAATGCTTGGGTGCGGATGAGCACCAGACCCGTTCAGGCCTGGTGCACGGTCACTCCCGCAGGCTTACTGGACGCTGAACAGGCGCGAAGTGCGCTCCCATTCGCGTACGGTCTGATAGTCAGCATGGAGCACATTGCTGTCGGCATGGCTCATGAAGACGATGCCAGGGCTGGAGAACAAGTCGACCGTCTTGACCACGGCGTCCCCTTCTTTTGGCGCACGCTGCAGCCAGGCTTTGCTCTTGAGGGTCTTGAGCAACTCATCGTAGGAGGAACGAGTGACAACACCTTCCTGGCTGGAGATGAACTGCACCTGCCACAGCGGGTAATGGTGACCCTGCTGCGCATCGACGATGGAGTCGATGGCCGACTCCCCTTCCCTGACCAGCTTGCCCACCAGATCCAGCTGACTGGCACCGACCGCGTAGTTGGCCGCCGGACGATTGAGTCCCCCCGACAGACGCGAGGCACATTCGATCAAGGTCGGGCCTGCCTCGGTCACGATCAACTCGGTGTGGTTGGCACCGTAGCGGATACCCAAGGCATTCAGTACGCCGTGAACGTACTCGACGATCTCCTTCATTTCAGGAGACGTCGGGTCGAACAGCACGGCACGGTCATAGATCCAGCCACCGTCCGGTGCCGGCAGCTTGTCGGCGCGCCAGATCTCGGTGATCACATGCTTGCCATGGCCGCTGACGCCATTGATGAAATACTCCGGCCCTACCAGCAAGCGCTGCGCCAGCACCGCATCATTGCGCTCGCCCAATTGGTTGACCGTGCCGAAGAGCTTGTCGAAGCTGTCGACGAGTTCACCTTGATCGGCGCAGAAGGTCACCGAGTCGGTCCCGGCACTGGCCTGAGGCTTGATGACCACCGGCCAGCTGCCACTGGCGGCCCACTGACTCAGCCCATCGCGGTCACGGGCCAGATAGTGATCCATGCTGCGCAGGCCAACGGCCTTGAGGCGCTCGTGCATGGTGTATTTGTCGCGGCGCGCCAGGCTGGTGGACGGATCGTTGCCCGGCAGTTGCAAGGCCGCGGCGAGCAGGTCAGCGACAATCACCCCGCTCTCGGTGCCCGGCAACACGGCGCTCGGGTGCAAAGCGTTGATTTCATCGGCCAGGCGCTGGATATCACCGTGGTACTCGAAGTGCGCTATGTATTCGTCCTTGTGGTAGGTGCGCAGGTAGTACTCCGGCGGATTGGGTGAACTGCTCACGTGAATGCACTTCCAGCCAGACTCGGCCATCAGCGCCGGCAATTGTGAGCCTGATGAATAACCATCGACTACAACGAGGATTTTTTCCTTGGCTTGTGTCATTTGCTGTCTCCCTTGAATTTCATCCATGTGCCAAACACCGTAACCAGAGCGATCACGGAACAGCCCAAAGCAGAGGTCATCGACCACTGGATTCGGGCATCAAATACTTGAAAGACGTAAGTGAGCAACGGCGCCCACGCCAGCAACGCCGCCACGGTAAAGGGTTCGGAAAGAAGGATGCCGCGCTGCAGCAGCCACAACGGAATGATGACCCCGAGCAGCGTGGCAATGGCCAGGCCACCCAATTGCGTACTTGAGGCAAACGCGAAGCCGGGACCGCTCCAGGCAAGCACCGCCGCGACGATGATCAGCAAGTAGAACCGATGCGCCATGATCCGTGTGGCAGTCCAACTGCGCTCGCCCAATTGTTTGGTCGCGATGGTGTTCAGCGCTTGCGATGCACCGCCGGCCGCGGCGGCGGCGAGGCCGATAACCGTGTCGCTGAAGTTGATCGGGCGAATCCCCGCCAACCCCACCAGGGACGCCCACGCCAGCAACGCTGTGCCGGAAAGAATGCCCGCCGCGACCGCGTAGGTGTAAAGCGGCAACTGACGCCGCCGAACGATGCGCTCCAGCAGAATCGTGCTCACCGGCCCAAGCCCGCCCATGATGGCGCTGACGATGGCGGGTTCGATGTAGCGCAGGGCATAGAAGTAGCCGATCCAGTTCAGGGCGCTGGTGAAGTTCAGGACGGTCAGCGGGCCGGCAGCATCGGCACCGATTGCCAGGCCTTTGGTACCGGAACTCAGCAATAACCGCGACAGAAAGAAGCCGCTGGTGATTACAAAACTCCAGAACAGAAAGGTGAACGGATGCAGTTGCTGCAGCAGGTTGCCCGAGAACACCGCGTTGGCGTTGGCCAGAATCAGAAAGGCCGCCACATACAGAATGCCGGCCCGCACCACACCACGGCTGACAGGCGTAGCCATGCCACTAAGGCTGACTTCAGGCTTGTTCATTGACGGTCTTCTCCATGAATACACTCAGCGGGTCTTCCCGGTAATCAGCGAACGGGCCGCGATCGCGAAAACCTGCGCGGCGGTAGAGCGAAATAGCCTCCGGCTGGCTGACCCCGGTCTCCAGCAACAAGGTACGGGCACCATTGCGATGGGCGAGCTGTTCAAGCCGCTTGAGCAACCGCGCACCCACGCCACGTCGACGGGCATTGTCGGCGACAAACATGCGCTTGAGTTCTGCCTGCCCTTCGCCGATCGCCACCACCGCTCCGCAACCCAGCACTTCGCCGCTATCCAGCTCGCGGGCGACCACGAAGCTCACCCCCGGAGCCTTGAGCTGTGCGACGTCGAGCATGTGCACGCTTTCATCCGGGTACAGGGAACGTGCGTAATCTTCCGAGCGTTGAAGCAGCTCGGCGGTCTGCAATTCCTCGGGGTCACCCTCGTCGATGCTGTAGCCAGACTGCCCGGTGGCCGGCGGCGATGCGTAATCCTCCAGCACCATGGCAGCGCCTTTTTCGCCAATCATCAGGGATGCGGCGTTGGTATTGCCCGACACCATCGTCGGCATGATCGACGCGTCGATCACCCGCAAACCGTCGAGACCGCGCACGCGTAACCGATGATCAACCACGGCCAGCTCATCGTTGCCCATGCGGCAGGTACCCACGGGGTGATAAGAGGTGTCGCCCTGAGTACGGGCATACGCCAGCAATTCTTCATCGCTGGCGACCTGGGTGCCGGGGGACAACTCGTGATCACAGTAGGGCTGCAGGGCCGCTTGGGCAGCAATGTCACGGATAATGCGCATGCCCGCAATCATCCGCCGGCGATCATCCTCATGTTCAAGGAAGCGCGACTCGATGACCGGTGCCTCGCCAGGGTCACTGGAGCAAATGTGAATACTGCCGGTGGATTCGGGCCGTAACGGATACAGGCCCACGGTCATGCCGGGCAAGGTGTCCAGACGACGACTGGAACCAGGGCCGTAACTGGCCGGGGCGAAATGAAACTGCAAGTCCGGCCGTGGCTCTTCCTCGCGTGATTTGACGAAGCCATGGCCCAGAGCAATCGGCAAACTGAGTACGCCGCGACGGCGAAAGACGTAGTTGAGCGTTTCCCTGAACAACGCGAAACCACGGGTGCGTTCGTTAAAGGTGATTTTCTGGCGAATGCGCCACTTCAGTCGGGACGCGAAGTGATCGCGAAAGTTCTCACCCACGCCAGGCAGCGCATGTCGCAGCGGCACGCCGGCCTTCGCCAGTACCGCTGGCGCACCAATGCCGGACAACTCGAGCAACTGAGGCGACTGAATGACACCGGCACTGAGGATCACCTCACGCCGGGCCGTGGCCGATTGCAACGTGCCTTTGAGGTACTCCACACCCACACAGCGCTTGCCTTCCAGACGCAGTTTTTGCACCGCGGCCTCGGTAATCACCGTCAGGTTTGCCCGCTTGCGCGCCGGCAACAGGTAGCGGCCATAAGCCGAGGAACGACGGCCCTGATCATGGTTGACCTGGTAATAGCCAAAGCCCTCCTGATCGCCGCTGTTGTAGTCGCGATTGCGTCGATACCCGGCTTCGCCGGCTGCCGCCAGAAAGGCATCGCACAACTCGTCATATTCGCGTGGCAATGCCACATGAATCGGCCCGTCCTGGCCACGACTCTCGCCGCTGACGTCCACGCTCGACTCCAGGCGTTTGAAGTACGGCAACACTTCGTCCCAGGTCCAGCCCGGGTTGCCTTGACTGGCCCACTCGTCATAGTCCTCGCGCTGACCCCGGACAAAGATCATCCCGTTGATCAGGTTCGATCCGCCCAACAGGCGCCCCCGTGGAATCTGCAGACGGCGTCCGCCCAGCGTCGGGTCCGGGCGGGTCTCGAAGCACCAGTCGTATTTCGGATTACCCATCAGCAGCACTTCACCGACGGGGATCGACAACAATGGACTGCGGCGTTCGGCCCCCGCCTCCAGCAGCAGTACCTTGATCGCCGGGTCTTCACTCAAGCGTGCAGCCAATACGCAGCCAGCCGCGCCGGCGCCGACGATGATGTAGTCATACTCGCTCATGCCCGTCGGTTCCTGTCCTGATTGTCGGCGGTGCGCGCACCGATGGTGGTGCGATGCAGCAGGCGACGATATTTGTCGTCATACACCGTGGCCTTGTGCATGGCGCTGCGGTTGTCCCAAAGAATGATGTCGCCCGGGGTCCAGCGATGCCGATAGGTGAATCGCGGCTGCACCGAGAACTCCTGCAGGAACGTCACCAGTGGCGCACTTTCCTCCAGCGGCAAACCTTCGATCCGCCACGGCACGTTGCCGCCGGCATACAGCGCCTTGCGCCCACTGACTTCATGGCGACGCACCAGCGGTTGCGGCACGTCGATCCACTCAGCCAGTTCCTGGGCAGATGGCGCAGGCCGGTCGGGGTAGTTGTAGGGCCGTGACTGAGTCCGGCTGATGACCACCTTGAGGTGTTCGATACGATCCTTGACCGCTTCCGGCAATGCTTCATAAGCGGCAAACATATTGGCGAACCACGTGTCGCCGCCTTCCGGCGGGATTTCCAGCGCATGCAGCATCGATCCGGCTGGCGGCACGTCCAGATAATGGCCATCGGTGTGCCAGACCCGACCGCTGACCGGCGAGCCGATCAGTTTTCCATCCTTGGTAATGTTCGACAGGATGAGGATTTCCGGCTGGGTCTGTTCGCTGAACTGCGAGCGGGTATAGCTGACCAGCTCACCAAAATTGCGGCTGAACGCCAGTTGCTGATCAGGACTCATCGACTGGCCACGAAACAGCAGGATGGTGCTGCTGATCCAGGCGTTGTAAAGCGCTTCGATCGTGTCGTCACTGAGCCTGGCATTGACGTCGATGCCACGGACTTCGGTGCCGATAAACTCAGTAACGGGGACTAACTCAAGCATGCTGCCTCCTTGGTCTTCTTGGGATCAGACTTCCGTGCTGACCGTGTCTTACACCGCGATATCGTTGTCGACGATCCAGCGATTCATCTCCACCAACTGGATCAGCAGATGCGCGGGACTGGCGCCGCCCGGCAGCATCGAAGCATTGAGCTGGTTCGCGGCGATCTGCTCGATCAGTGCGCTGAGACGCGGGGTATCGAACATCCAGGCAATCGGCGATTTGGGATCAGTCGCAATCCAGCGCGCTTCGCTGATGAGTGCCCGGTCATATTCAGAGTCCTGAATGTGCGGGTACGCGCTTTTCTTCCGATTCAAGGTAGTCGGCGGCAGGATGTCGTGCATGGCAGCCTTGAGCAAACCTTTCACGCCGCCACGGGACTTCATTTCCCACGGCACGTTCCATACGTACTGGATCAGTTCCGGATCGCAGAATGGCACGCGCACCTCCAGGCCTTGCGACATGCTCATGCGTTCCTTGCGATCCAGGATCACCGACAACGGGCCGGACATGCCGAGGAACAGCACCTCGCGCATGCGCGCCGCGTCGCCGCTTTCGCCAGGCAGGCGTGGCACCTGACTCAGCCAATAGTCGTAACGGGCACGTTCGTCCTCTGCCACGCGCTGTGCACTGATCAGGCTCGGCGACAGATAGTGGGCCAGCTTCGGGCCATCGCCCAGCCACGGAAACTGAGGACGGGCCAGCAGCTCGGGTTTGAAATAATAAGGGTAGCCGCCGAAGATCTCGTCGGCAGCCTCGCCAGTCAGCGCCACGGAGCAATTGCCGCGCATGCGTTCGAACAGCAGGTACATCGAGGCATCGAACTGCCCCCAGCCAGGCAGGCCGCGGGCCTTGCGCGTAGCCGGAATGACGCCGAGCAGATCCTGCATGGTTGCACTGAGTGTCGTGTGACGGGTACCCATGTATTCGGCGGCCAGCGCGGCGAAGGGTGCATCGATGTCAGGCCGCAGTTCAGTGGAGGTAAAGGCATCCTCGTCACTGTCGAACTTCAGGCAGAAGGTATCGAGTGCTGCGCCGCCGCCCTGGCTTGCCAGTTGCTTCATGACCAGCGCGGCGACCGACGTGGAATCAATACCGCCGGACAACATCGCCGCGCAAGGCACTTCATGCACGTACTGGCGCGCCACGACGCCTTCAAGCAGTTCGCGGACGCGGTCCTTGGTCTGCTCGAAATCATCGGTATGCGCGGCGCTTTCCAGTTTCCAGTAACGATGCAATTCATGCCCACGTTCGTCAAAGGTCAGCACACTCGCGGGAGGCAACTCGTGCAAGCCTTGCAACGGGGTTTCGCCAGGCAGCGCCATGCGCGGCTGAAGCACGATGGCCAGCGCGCTCGTGTCCAGCCGGGCGGTAAAGTGGGGATGGGCTTTGATGGCGGTAGGTACGCTGCCAAAAATGACGCCGCCGTCACGCAGGGTGTAGTAAAGCGGTTGCAAGCCGAGGCGGTCTCGCGCCAGCAATAATCGGCGCTTCTGGCCGTCCCAGATCGCGATGGCAAACATGCCTTCGAGGCGTTCAACGAACCCGACACCCCACTGGGCATAGGCACGGCGAATGATTTCAGCGTAGGACCAGCGATCAGGTGCCGGACCCAGGCCAGCGAGTTGCTGCTGCAACTGCGCAGCGTTGTACAACTGTCCGGTGTACATGATAGCCACGGTGGCACCATGGATCTCGCCAATCCACGGTTGCTCGTCCCAGTCATAACGCGAAGTGACTGTACGGCAATGTCCCAGTGCAACCTCAGGCCCCAGCCATACCGCATGCCCGTCCGGTCCACGCCCGGACATCGCAACGATCATTGCCGAGACAATTTCGGCGACTTTCGAACGAGGAATGTTTGCTTGCTGCCCAACACCGTGACGCAGGTCGACCCAACCGGCCATGCCGCTCATATAACACTCCTTGTCGAATTACCTACGGGCAACGCCTTTATTGGCGAAACCTGTTCCATGTAGATCAATGTGCCGCCTGGACTGACTAAAGCAATTTCATGCTTCGTTTTTAATATCTCTGTTCAGCCGGGGCACAAGCTACTTCAAGCAATACATCCCTGACAAGTGCCTTGTTAATCACAAATAACCTAATTGAAGGTGCTTATTACCTAATGTAATTTGCGCAAACTCAAAGCAACTCGCAGGCGCACCAGAACGGCGCAAAACAGCCACACCACCTAGATTGACGCACTAAAAAAGCGCACAACTAAGCACCCTTGTTATTTCGCTCCTTATCATCCGGACGCGCGTAACACAGCCTGTCCCGAGGGCTCAAAACAAATCAATAAAAATATTATTCAGTAACCAACTACATAAAATCTATAGAGTTTTTAGTTTCGCCATCGCCGTTCTTTCGGCTCTTTGAGTTTTTTTTAGTTCTCCCTACTTGTCGTAAAAAAAAATTCGCTGTTATGCTCCACGGCAAGCAGCGTGGTGCCCTGTGTGCCACACCTTCACATGGAATGTGATTCAAGGAATGTATATGGATATTCATCTGCCGGTCATCTACCCGTCTTTATTGCTGCGCCGTCCAGTTGCCATTGCACCTGGACGTTAGTGCCAGCACGGCTATCGATCAGCCAGTCATTCCAGGTCAAGCCTAACTAATCAACGCACTTGGCGCGCTGTTACCGACATGCGCCGCGACTATTAGTCATGCCCGCCCGGAACATCGTCCAGTTACTGAGTCCGTGCTTACTTGCGCCTGTTTGCAGGCTGAGTGGGCGCTGCCGTACATCAATAAGTAGAGGGAGTAATGAGCGTGAATCGGTTCGACTATTCAGGCAATCTTGCCAAGGCCACCTCCTACCGCGGTTATCGCAGCCCTTTCTGGCCGCCGGCGAGCAACTACAACCTGACCCTGCTTGATCTTGCGCCGACGAACCCTCGTCAAGACGCTGCCTGGCAAGAACGACTGGACGCGCTGAAGGCCGCCATCGATGAGCAATGGCGCAGCGCCAAGCTCGATGGCGTGGCAGAACGCACACGTTTCAGCAACCCCGGCGCCGTGGCGCAAGCCCTGCGCGCGCTGGAAAACGACCTCGAGCGAGCTCATGATCGCCAAGCTGTACAGCTCAGGGCCAAGGCCATCGAATACGGCTACAGCGACGAGATACTCAAGACCCTGGCCGGCCTGCAAGAAGAGGTTTCCCTGGTCGCCGGGCAGATCGCTACCTGGTACGGCAAGCAACCGGGAGGACTGCCGACAGCCTTTGGCTGCCGACGCAATCCGGCGCGACAACAGGACGTGGAACTGGCCATGAGCCTGGTGGATCAGATCCCCGCCTATCTCAAGCAGTTGCACACCAACCTGCGCCTGGGGGAGTTGCCGGCCTTCGCCGCCACTGATGTTTTTTTCATGGCCGGTGAAGGCAATCTGCACCCCAAGCATGTCGCCTACTTCCTGCCCGAAGATGAAGGCGTCAAACGTTCGCCGTTCAAGAAAACCTACTACTTCGCCAATACCCACGCGGCCATGGTCGAGCATTTGGCGGCGCCGCTGGCCCGGCAGTTCCTGTCAACCGGCAAACACTATGACCCGACTGGCGAACACCTGCGACGCATTCCTGCGTTGGGCGTGCTCAGCCATGAGCTGGGCCATTTCGTCCATCGCCCGGCCACTCAATACGGCCCGTTGAACACCCTTGACCGCTGGGCATCGGTGGTGCTGCAAGAGGTGGCAGCGGATGTCTATGGCATCCTCATTCTTGCCCAGGTATGGGCGCCTGCCCTGCAGATTCCGCCCGAGCAGGTGCTCGAGTACTACCTGGGCGAATGTCTGCGCTACCTCAACCGCGGACTTGGCCTTTTTCCCGATTGCGACGGCATGTACCTGCAGCTGTCGTACTTCGTCCAGCTCGGTGCCCTGACCCTGCGCCAGGACGACCCGCAACATCCACAACTGGTGGTCGATCACGGCGCCCTGCTGGCCGGTTTGCGTTCGCTGGCCAGAGTGCTGGCGGATGCCCTGCTCGGCGGCGACCCTGATGCCGCCGTTGCCTTTTACCAGTGCTACGGACCCGCACGGCCCCAGCCGTTGCAGGCACTGGTTGCTGCGCTGGCCAACGCGCCGGCGCAGTCCATCGAATACGTGCAAGAGCCTGTGCGTGTACCCACGGACTGCGACGCAACTCGCGCGCAAGCCCGACTCTAGACAAGGAGAGACAGAGATGACGAAGCCGATGCAGGACCTCCAACAGGTGACAGATTACTACGGCACCGCCCGCAAGTTTGGCGACAGCAACGCCACCATCTATGAGATATGGGAACAGGGTGGGGCCTTCAACGACTCGATTACGCCTTCTACCTACAGCCCGGAATATCGCTCGCACCTGGGTCTCAAGCTGAAATCGCTCACCCAGGAAGGTGCAACGATTTTCTCCATTGGCTGCGGCAACGGATTTGTCGAGGGCGATCTGGTGGAGGCCAGACGTCAGGTCAGAGCCATCGACTTCAATGACGAAGCCGTGATCCTGAGTCGCAAAAAAGGCGTCGATGCGCACAAGGTTGACTTCTTCAAGCTGGAGCCCGGCTCCCTAGCCGGGGTCAAGTCGGTCTACGCCGATGGCTTGCTGGGCCACCTCTTCCATCCCGAACTGGAACTCAAGCCGACCTTCGACAAGCTCAAGGAACTGAACCTGGACTCCGGCACGGTTCTGGTGTTCTCCAATGACTCGCCACGCGATCCCGAGGCGCTGTTTGCGGCCCACGATAAGGTCGATGGCTTCTGGTTCATTTCCAGGGACTATCTGCGTGATGCGCTGATCGAGGCCGGCTTCGAGATCCAGGAGTCGTACTACTTTCCCTACACGCGTCCGATCAGTGGCCTGCGCAATCGCACCATGTGCGTCGCTCTGGTGCCCTGAACCCGTCCACCCCCTGCGCCGCGAGGAGAAACCTGCTGTGCCAATATCCGAAAGCTTTGCCCGACGTTTGCTCCCCCTGCTTGATGAGTTGACGACACGTTACCCGACGCCCTTTCATCTCTACGATGAGCGCGCCATCGTCCAGACTCATCGACGCGTCGCGCAGGCTTTCGCCGACAGCGCGTTTCGTCAGTACTTCGCGGTCAAGGCGCTGCCTACTCCGGCGATTCTGGCCCTGTTGCTCAAAGAGGGCAGCGGGCTGGATTGCTCCTCGCCGGTCGAGCTGATGCTGGCCGAGCGACTGGGTGCGCGGGGCGACGACATTGTCTTCACCTCCAACAATACGGCGCTCGGCGAGTACCAGATGGCGCTGGACGCCGGAGCCCTGATTACCTTCGATGACCGCAGCATGCTCGACCGAGTGAAGACCTTGCCCGAAATTGTCGGGTTTCGCGTCTCACCTCATGGGGTCATCGCCCGCTCGTCACAGATGGGCAATGCGCAACAATCGAAATTCGGCGTGCCCGATGCCGATCTGGTGCAAAGCTATCGCCAGGCCTACGACCTCGGTGCCCGACGTTTCGGGATCCACGGCATGATGTGCGCCAATGAGCTGTCACTGGAGGCTGCAGTGCAGGCCGGTGTGCAAGTCATCGAAGTGGCTGCGCGTGTAGCGCGCGAAGCCGACATCGAATTCGAGTACATCAATATAGGCGGAGGCCTGGGGATTCCTTACCGCACCGATGACCAGGCACTGGATCTGGACGCCTACGCCGCCGCGCTGAAACAGGCGCTCAAGCAAGCCTTCCCGCGCAACACGCCGAAACTTCTGATGGAGTTGGGCCGTTTCATTACCGGCCCGCATGGGGTGTTGGTGTCGCGGGTGATCAACCGCTGCAGCAAAGGCCGGGAAATCGTCGGTCTCGACGCCTCGATGTCCGCGCTGATGCGTCCCGGACTGTACGGCGCCTACCACCACCTGACATTGCCTTTCGCCGGCCAACGCCGCGAAGGCGTGTTCGATGTGGTGGGCGCGCTATGCGAAAACTTCGACAAGTTCGCCATCGATCGCCCTTTGCCGACGCCGGCCATCGGCGACCTGGCGCTGATTCATGACACGGGCGCCCACGGCCATGCCATGGGTTTTACCTACAACGGCCGGCTGCGCCCGGCAGAACTGATGTTGACTGACAACGGCGATGTCGTGGAAATCCGTCGCGCGGAAACCTTCGACGACCATACCGGCCCGGTTCAATGGCAACCCGTCGACGTCTTCAACCCTCACAAGGATCGTTAAATGAGTAACCGTGCATTGATTGAAGAAGCCTTTGAACGGCGTTCGCAACTGACGTCTGCCGAGCTGCTGGCGCTGATGCCAGTCATCGAAGACGGCCTCGCCAGACTGGAAAGCGGTGAACTGCGCGCAGCGCGCCTGGAAGAAGGCCAGTGGGTCGCCGATACGTTCGTCAAGAAACTCATCCTGCTGTCGTTCCTCACCCGCGAAAATCATGTGGGCGAAACCGCTCCATGGCGGCCGAAAAGCTACGACAAACTGCCCCTCAAATTCGAGCACTGGGATGATGCCGCGTTCCGCGATGCACGTATCCGCGTAGTGCCCGGCGCGGTGGTCCGGGCGGGCGCATACATTGCTCCAGGTGCGGTGCTGATGCCCTGCTTCATCAACATCGGCGCCTATGTCGGCGAAGGCACCATGATCGATACCTGGTCGACCGTCGGATCCTGCGCTCAGGTCGGCGCACGTTGCCATATCTCCGGTGGCGTGGGTCTGGGCGGCGTGCTCGAACCGATCGGCAACAACCCCGTGGTCATTGAGGACAACGTGTTCATCGGTGCCCGCAGCGAGGTCGCCGAGGGGGTGATCGTGCGCAACGGTGCAGTGATCGGCATGGGCGTCTATCTTGGTGCCTCGACCCCGATCATCGATCGCGAAACCGGCGACGTGCGCTTTGGCGAAGTCCCGGCCAATGCAGTGGTGATCGCCGGCAACCGCGCCGACCCGAAATTGCCGGGAGTATCCCTGGCCTGTGCGGTGATCGTGAAATATGTCGATGAGCGCACTCGATCAAAAACCTCACTCAACGATCTGGTCAGAGAGCTCAGCCGATGACCCCCGCAGGCAATGCCTTCGCCAGACTGCAAAGCCTGCTGGATGACCTGCCGCCCGCGACCGGGCAGCCGGTCATCGCCCTGCACCTGGGCGAAACCCGGCTTGGCGACCCGACGCCACTGCTGGCACCACTGTGCGAACTCGAGCAGTGGACGCGCTATCCGCCTCTGCCTGGCACTCCCCAATTGCGCGAAGCCTACAGTGGCTGGCTACGGCGTCGCTTCGGCGCTGGCGCCTGTCTCGATGAAGAGCGTGTTGCTATCGAGCCTACGCCCGGCACCAAACAGGCCGTCGCGACCTGCATCGCCCTCGCTGTGACACGCGCACGGGCACGTGGCGTAAAAGCACCGGTGGTGGTCCTGCCCAATCCGTTTTACCCGACCTATGTCGCCGCCACTGATGCCGCCGGTGCGCAAGCACTGTTTTATGACGTGAACGACGCTGACCTGTTGGCCAGCCTCGCCCGCCAACTGGATCAGGCCGGTGACAGCATCGCGGCGCTGGTGCTGTGCAACCCCGGCAATCCGCTTGGCAACATACTGCCTGCAAGCACATTGATCAGCCTCAGCCACATGGCCTTCCACGCCCAGGCGACGTTATTGGTCGACGAGTGCTACACCGATCTCGTCCCGCACTCCCCCCCCCCCGGCTATCTCAGCCTGGTGGAAGCCGATGCAGTTGCGCCGTGCCCGTTCGTGGTTTTACACAGCCTGTCGAAGCGCTCGGCGGCGCCGGGTTTGCGCAGTGGTTTCATTGCCGGCGATCCGTCCAGCGTCGCCGCTTATGCCGGCTTCAATCGCAGTTGCGGGGTCTCGCTGGCCTGGCCGGCGTGCAGCGCCAGCGCAGCGCTTTGGCACGACGAAAAGCATGTGCAGCGTCAGCAACAGGCACTGCAATGCAATTGGGACCTGGCCGATGAGTACCTCGCCGCAGTGCCCGATTACCGGCGCGCCGATGCCGGTTTTTTCTTGTGGCTGGCGGTCGGCGATGGTGAAGGGATCGCGCGCCGACTCTGGAGCGAACAGGGTTTGCGCGTGATGCCCGGTCGCTACCTGTGTCATGAAGACGCCGAGGGCAGCAACCCCGGCAAAGCGTTCGTGCGCATTGCACTGGTTCATCAGGAACCGGTCATGCGCCAGGCCCTGCTGCGCCTCAGGGCCGGGCTTGCAGTTCGTTAACGTTCGACGGGCTGCAGGCGTTGGCGGGCCAGCGCGACCCAATAGGCAACGCCCAGTGGCATGATCTCGTCGTTGAAGTCATAACGCGGGTTGTGCAACGAGCAGCCGCCTTCAGCGGAGCCATTGCCAATCCAGATGTAAGCGCCGGGTTTGCGCTCGAGCATGAAGGCGAAGTCTTCTCCGGTCATGCTCGGTGCGACCCCGGTACCCACGTTTTCGCGGCCCGCCACAGCACTGGCGGCAGCCACGCAATGGTCCGCGTGCTCGGCACTGTTGATCAGCGGCGGCGAGCCAAACTCGAAAAACTTCAGCGACGCTCGAACCCCCATCCCGGCGGCCAACTGCTCGACCATCTCGGCCATTCGACGCGATGCGATCTCGCCGGCCTCGGGGCGGAAGTAACGCATGGTGCCGCCCAGCCGTGCAGTGTCGGGCACAATGTTGTGGGTATCGCCGGAGTGGAACTGAGTGACACTGAGAACCAGCGCATCGGCAGGGTCGATATTGCGCGAGACGATGCTCTGTAACGCGGTCACCAAATGGGCCGCGGCCAGCAACGGATCGGCGCCCTGGTGAGGCATCGCCGCATGGCAACCACAACCGCTGACAACCATTTCGAACGGCCTCGCCCCCGCCATCGCCGCACCGTGATGAACCACGAATCGGCCGGTCGCAAGACCGGGCCAGTTGTGCAGACCGTAGACGCACTCAGCGCGAAATTTCTCGAACAGGCCCGCCGTCATCATCGCCTTCGCACCCGTGCCGATTTCCTCGGCCGGCTGAAACACCAGATGAACCTTGCCGGCGAAACTGCGATCTGCCGCCAGTCGGCTGGCAGCGCCCAACAGCATGGCGCTATGGCCGTCGTGGCCACAGGCATGCATCCAGCCGTCGTGGACTGAGCGATGGGCGAAGGTGTTTTCTTCCTGGATGGGCAGCGCATCCATGTCGGCGCGCAGGGCTATCTCGATACCTGGTTGCTCGCCTTCGATGGTGGCGACAACCCCCGTACCGCCGATGCCGATATGCGGTTGCAAATCAAAGCTGCGCAATATTTCTGCGATGAAGGCGCTGGTCTTGCGCTCGGCAAAACCCGCTTCCGGATGTTGATGCAGCCAGCGACGCCAACCGATCATTTGTTCCTGCAGTGCGAAATCCGTTTCCGATGCCATCCTGACGTTCCTGTCCCTGGAGCTGCTCTGAGTCGCCACACTATTCTGTGTCATTGAACTTCGCAACTGGCACGGATGCACGTCATGAACACTGCCGCAGGGTGAGCTCACCACGCTTATGTGGGCGTCGGGCTTACCCGCTCCTGCAGGGTTTGGTGGTGGATGCCGATTCGCCTGCAACCACCACCCCTCGGGTTTAGCCTCGGTCGTCAATCCCCGCTTGCAGTGACTGGCCGTGCAGATGCCCGCTCAGCGTGACGGGGCCGACCTTCAGGTTGCCGTTTTCAAGGGAAACCTTCGGTGCGTTTTCTTCCTTCTTCTGTGGCAGGTCCAACCCGGCCTTCACACTGTAATCGAGGTTGCTCAGGTCAGTGCTGACGACCTTCGAGTTCCCCAGATCAACGTTGCCTTGCGTTGCCGAAATGCGTGCACCGGTCAGCTGCGTGGCACCACCGACCGTAAGGTTCACGCCTTGGCTGGCGCTGATTCCGGACGCCTGCGCCACGCTGTCCTTGTGCGCATATTCGCCCTGTGCTGTCAGCGTTGGCTTGTAGTCGGTGCCGGCGAGTTTTTCCTTGTCGCTCGGCGGATTTTTCTTCGCGGTCAGGCCCAGATCGACATCGACCTTGGCGTGGTTGCTCGAGTCCTGACGGCTTTCGACGGTCAGATCACCCGCGACCTTGCCGCTGACATCTTTAGCGTCGATCCGCGCCCCCGCCAGCTGTGCATCACCGGCACTGTTCAACACCACGCTGTCAGCCTTGATCTGGCTGTTCTGCTGGGTGCTGCCTTGCAGGTAATCCACGCCCACCTTGGCCCCGGCGTTGAAACCGTGATCGCTGCTGGCCTTCTCCTCAGCGGCGGTCGGGGTTTTGCGGCTCAGGTTGCCGCCGGCATTCAGCGCGACATTCCAGTTATTGCGGTTGTCGGTGGACTGCGCCGACTCCTGCACATAACCGCCCTTCTGCGCGTCGATGCTGACGTTCGGTGCGCTGACTTGCGTGCCTTGCAGGTGAATCGAATCACCGCTCAGCGCGATGCCGTTCTGGCTGTTGAGCTGGCCACCGCTGAGGGTTTTCGACTCCTCGTTGAGCCGACCGATATTGAAATTGCCGCTCAGATTACCGCCCTGATCGCGGCTCTTCTCGCTGCTGGTTTTACTGCCGCCGCCCTTCAAGCCGCCGCCGAGATTATTGCCGGTGGCGGTGTGAGTGTCGGTGGCTGCTTGCAGATCGAGCTTGCCGTCGGCGTGCAAATCGATGCCGCCAGCGCTGTCGATTTTCGTGCCTTGCTGCACCTGATTGCCGCCGCTGCGCAACTGCAGCGGACCGTTGCCTGAGATGTTGGCAACGTGGGCCTGCGTATCAGTGGTCTGCTTGCCGGTGTGATCGAGCTGGAACCCGGCGCCGAGGTCGACATTGGTGCCATCGGTGCCCGGCAAGGTGCCGACCGTCAGCGAGCCACTGCCACGCAGGCTGCTGTCGTTGCTGTTCTGCCGGTCATTGGCCTGATTCAGCGCCAGATCCCCCCCGGTGTTGATGCTCACACCGCCCTGCCCGCCGTCGAAACGACTGCCGACGAACTGCGCATCGCCGCCGACCTTGATGTTCACACCCTGGCTGCCGGCATAAGCGCCGACCACGGCGGTGGAACTGTCCTTGCTCGAGGCACTGCTGCCACCCGCGCCGCTGCCGGCGACGTTCACGTCTTCACCGGTCTTGGTGTAGACGCGCACGTCGACCTTGGCGTCCACCGCGTTAGCGCTGTTGCTGTGAGTGTTGCTGGCGGCATCGGCAAGCAGTTTGTCAGCGCTGATGTTCACTTGGCCGGCGCTGGCGTTGTATCGGGTGCCTTGGTCGTGCAGCGTGCCGGTGGTTTTCACATCGACAGTGCCGCCGTCAAAACGGCTGACCACAGCGTTGCTGCTCTGCTCGGTTTTGCTGGCGTTGCCGTGACCCACCGCAACGTCGATACCGACGTTCGGCTGACCGAGATTGGCCAGCGAGTCCTTGTCCGGCACCTTGTCGTTGAGCACGTCCTTGACTGCGCCCGCGATCGGCCGGGCGATGTCCTTGTACTCGACGTTGGCACCGATATCCGCCGACCAGTTGCTGTCGTTGTGCGTGCTGCTTTCGCTGTTGCTGGCCACGCGATTATCGATCTCGTTGGCGGCGACGTTCAGACCGTTGCCAGCCTTGAGTTGCGCACCTTCAGTGGCGAGTTTGTCAGCATTGATCGTCAGGCCACCGCTGCTCTGCACACTGGTGGTTTGTGCGGTGGTTTTGCTGGTCGAATCCTGCGCCGTGCTATGGGCGAAATCGACGCCACTGCCAGCACGGTCGAGGCCGCCGGTGTAGTAGAAACCACCGCCGGTGCTGGAGGTGTCGGTGGCGGTTTTGTGGTTGTCTGCTTCAGCCAGCAACGACACGTTTTTACCGCTCAACGTCGTGTCGCCAGCAGTGGATTTCACCTCCGCGCCTTTGAGCGTGACATCACCGCCAGCCTTGACCTGCACACTGCCGCCGCTGAGGCTGGAGCCTTGTTGAGTGACGTCGTTGCTAGTGACGGTTTGCTGTTTGTCTTGGTAGTGAATCCCGGCGCGATACTGCTCCGGCGTTTGCTCTTTCGCATAAGCATCGAAGCCACGGATTTGCGTGGTGTCAGTGCTGTCGTGAGTGTTCTGCGCGGTGGACACGTTGACGTCGCCCGCTGCATCGGCGGTCAACGCACCATCAGCCTTAACGGTCGAGCCCGCCACAGCAATGTCCTTGGCGCTCTTGAGCTTGAGGTTGCTGTCCGACACCAGTTCGCTGCGCACAGTGCTGCTGTCTTTGCTGTTCTGCCGCGACTCGTCTTTGGTGATGCCGAAGAACTTGCTGTCCTTGTCGTGGTTGTTACTGTGCGAGGTGTCCTGCACGCCGTCGATCACCAGCGAACCCTTGTCGCTGATCACGCTGGCGTCGGTGCCGCCACGTACCTGACTGCCGCTGATGCGCACATCGTCAGCCTTGACGATCAGTTTGCCACTGGCGTTGACCTTGCTGCCCTGATGCAGGGTCTTGCCCTTGTCGGCATCACCGGTCTTGCCGAAGAAACCACCGCCAACCAGATCACCGGAGTAACGGTTGTCGCTGCTGCTATTGGTCCGTGTGGCGGTGGTGATTTCCACCTGTTTGCCGGCCAGTTGCACGTCGCCCGCGCTGCTCAACTCGGCGCCTTCGGAGCGCAAAAGTGCGGCGGTTTGCAGGGCGATGTTACCGGCCTTCAACTGGCTGGTGATGTTGCGCTGTTCCTCGCTGCTGCTGTTCCAGTCGGCTTTCCACAGGTGCTTGCGGTGGTTGCCTTGATCGGTCTGCGTGTGGCTTTCGGTGGCGGCGGTCAGGCGCAGATCGCCGCCGCTGTGCACATCGAGATTTTTCGCGGCTTCGATCTTGGCGGCTGTCAAATCGGTGTCTTTGCCGGACGACAGTTTGGCGTCGCGGCTGGCGATAATCTGGCTGCCATGCTGACGCGTTTCACTGTCAGTCTGGGTACGGTCGTAGGTTTCCCAAGTGATGCCGATGGTGCTGTTGTTCCAGTTTTCACGCTTTTCCTGAAGCTTGCGGCTTTCGACCGTGGACAGGGTCAGGTTGCGTTTCGCGTCAACGGCGACGTCGCGAGCGCTGACATCGGTAGCCGCCAACGTCAGGTCCTTGCCGCTGTGCAAAGCGACATCGCCCTGACTGCTGCGAATACCGGCGCGGGTCACGTCGAGGCTGTTGGCCACGGCCTCACCGCTGACACTCAAGTCACCGGCGGAACGAATCTGCACGCCGTCACGCCCGGCCACTTGCACCGCGCCAACCCGTACGCCGGCACCTTCGGCGGTGCTGACAATATTGATGCGCCCGGCCTGCATCGCGCCGAACAGGCTGGCGTCGATGCGTTGATCGCCGGTGTTGCCCGCCGGATCAACAGTTTTCACCTGGCCGCTGGCGTAATCGACCTGATTGCGCCCGACCGTGAGATTCAATTGATCGCGTGCAGTGATCGCGCCCTGGCTGTCGATACGCGGAGCGATCAGGTTGATCGAGCCCTCGCCGTTACGCAGGCCGCCGCTCTGAATCTGCAACTGACCGCTGGCGTCGCGGCTGTTCAGGCTTTGCAGTTTGCCGTCATTCAATTCCGGGTGACCGACCACCAGATTGGCGTTCGGCGTGTTGATGAAACTGCCGCCATTGACCGAGATGCCGTTAGGGTTGGCCAGCACGTAATCGGCGGGCCGGCCGAAGATTTCCTGCGCGCCATTGATGGCTGACGGGTTGCGGCTGATCACTTCGTTGAGGATCACGCTCGCCGCCTGGCCTTGCAGTTGCGGGTTGGCTGCCAGTTGCCCGGCCAGTTGCGATTGCCCGGCCTGCAAGGCGTTGTTCAGCACCAGGCCCTGACGGTCGACGTTGTAGTCGAGGAACTGGTTGTGCGACAGGCCCGAACCGTTGGGCGCGACGATGTTGACGATGGGCACACCGCCCTGGGTCTGCAATTGCGCGGTGCCGCCGGGTCCCGGTGCGACCACGACACCGCCGGCGAGCGCGCTCGGCAGGTGCACGGCGAAGAACAGGCTGGCAATCGCCCAGCGCAATTTGCCCCGAGGCGAAAGATGAAAAGCAAAAGTGTGTGCTGGCATAAAAACGTCTCCATGTGAGTACGGCATCACGTCGCGCGTTTAGTCTTGGCCGTGGCTGACGCGCTCAGATCCGACGGCTGTTTGTTCACTGCGTTGTTCAGATTTGCAGGCCCACGCGCATCAGCCAGGTTTCAGGCTCGTGCTGCAGACCATTCGGGGTGTTGAGGGCGCGCTGGTAATCGACGTCCACTTGCAGATTCTTCCAGCCCAGATTCAGGCCGACACTGGCACCACTCAGGCGCTGGCCCTGAGCACCGTGATCAGCCTTGATCCAGCCGTGGTCGAGGCCCACGCGCGGGGTGATCTGCACCGGCCATTCGCGGCGCAGTGGCAGGCGCAAGGTGTTGCGCCAGATCGCGCCGCTGGCGCCGGAGGCACTGCTGACCCGGTAGCCGCGCACCGCCGAATCGTCGGTGCCGAGCAGTTGTTCGATGGCCGGCAGCGGATCCGGGCTGTACTGCACATTGAGCTGGCTCTGCCACTGCCAGGCCTGCGCGCCGAACTGACCGTTGCGCCATTGGCTGAGGCCGGCGCGGTACTTGCGGAACTGCGCCTTGGGCAGATTGTTGATCTGATGCTGCGAGTCGTCGTCGGCGCCAAACCAGCGCAGACCCTGGGCGTAATTGACGTCGAGGTTCCATACCGCGCGGTCGAGCCAGAACAGATTGAGTCCGGCTTCGGCCACGGTCAGGGTCGGGCTTTGAATGCCGAGGCGAACATCTTGCAGATAGCTGTCGACATCCTTGTGCGCCAGTTGCAGGTTGGCGCTGAGCTGACGGCTCTGATCGCGCCACAACACGCGGTCGGCGCGCAGGCTGACCTGATCGGTAATGCCGGTGCTGTGAAAGGTCACGCTCGGCAATTTGAACGGCGCGCGATATTCGGCGTGGCTGGCGAACACGCTGTAGGTCCAGTAGCCGTAGGGGATCGCGTAATACAGGCTGGCATTGCGGCTGTAGCGGTCGCCCTGATTGAGCGTGTCGCTGGCGCTGAGGCTCAGCAGGTCGTTGAGTTGCAGCGGGCTGTCGAGGCTCAGGCTGATCGTGTCGCGATCACGTCCGGTGCTGGCGCTGCCGAGGTTGTCGACCCCGGCATTCAGGGCCCAGCGTGACGGCGCAGCGCTGCGCGAGCGCAGGATGATTCGCGAGGCGCCGGGCTGGCTGCCGGGGGCGATATCAGCGGTGAGATCGATCGAACGCAGGCGATTCAACTGATCGAGGCCCTGCTCCAGATCGCGCAGGTTCAGCGGCTCGCCGAGCATTCCCGGGAACGCGCCGCCCAACGAAACCGGCAGACTTTGATCAGCCAGTTCGATGGACTCGATGTAACCTTCGTCAACGCGGATATCCAGCGACTGCCCGGCGGCCGGAGCGCTGAGCAGATACGGGCGGCTGGCGATGTAGCCCTTGTCGACGTAGATCGCGGTGATGGTCGCCAACAGATGATTGATCTGGCCGACGCCCATGCACGGTGCCAGCAGCGGTTTGATCCGGGCGTTGAGCTTGTCGCTGTCGACCAGCGTGACGCCGCCAATGCGCGTGCCGCTCAACGGCCAGCAACGATCATCGGGGGTGACGGTTTGCGGGATGGCCGGAGTGATCGGCGTCGGACCGAATGCACCGCGCTCCAATTGCCGTTTTCTTTGCTCAAGTTGCAGTTGTTGCAGATCGCGCTGTTGCTGTTGTTGCTGGCGCAACACTTCCTGACCCGGCGCGGCAGGTTCGGCCGCTTCAATCGAGGAGGCACACACACTCAACACAAAGGCCGACAGCAGCGGGCAAAGCGCGGAACGACGGCGAAAAACAGCGCGAAACGGAAACGGCACGCAACATCCTTGCGATCATCAAATGGCGTAATGCCATGTCATCAATAACCGTGATAGTCGGAGCCCTCCTACACAAATGCAAGACGCTTCCTACAGCGCTTACATTTCTTAAACAATTGCTTTGCCTGGCTTTATTGTCAGCAGCAAGGCCACGGCGCTGCACGCTATCAGGGTTTCCCCGAGGGCCTGAGAGCCTTCGACGAGCGTCAGTCCGCCCTGACGGGGGTCAGGCAAACCTTGATTTCTGCCGTTGATAGATGCTTGGTGCCCCACGCTCCAAAACCCGAGCCCAGCACGAGCCGTCCTCGTTCAATCAAGCAACTGACGATCGGCACCAGAAATCATTTGCGACTAAATATTACCTACGTCATATTACCGCCGTAATAACGCCCCGTTGACTCAGGTAATCCGCCATGACCAGCATGCCCACCCTCGAACCTGTTGTGGTGAAGACCAAGCCGCCGCTGCTTAAACGCTTGCTGCTTCCCGGCGCCGGATTGCTCGCGCTGATCTTCGCCGGGGTCTACTCCGTACATTGGTGGGGCGCCGGGCGTTTTCTCGAAGAGACCGACGATGCTTATATTGGTGGCGACGTCACGGTGATCGGGCCGAAAGTCGCTGGTTACATCGACGAAGTGCTGGTCAGCGACAACCAGCACGTGAAGGCCGGCGACGTGCTGATCCGCCTCGACGCTCGCGACTATCGCGCCAATCTGGCCAAGGCTGAAGGCGCCGTCGCTGCCGAAGAAGCGTTGCTGGCCAACCTCGACGCCACCGAACAACTGCAGCAAGCGGTGATCGGTCAGGCTCGCGCCGGCATCGATGCCGCCGGAGCGGAAACCGCGCGCTCGCGGGATGACAATGCGCGCTACAAGCGCCTGGTCACCACCAATGCCGTGTCGGTAGAAAGCGCGCAACGCGCCGACGCCACCTTCAAAACCGCACAAGCCCTGAGCGCCCGCGCCCAGGCCGAACTGCTCGCCGCGCAACGCCAACTGGCGGTGATCGACACCCAGAAACAACAGGCCCGCGCCGCCCTCCAGCAAGCCCGCGCCGAACGTGATCTGGCGCAGTTGAACCTCGGCTACACCGAACTGCGCGCGCCGGTCGATGGGGTGGTCGGCAATCGCCGCGCGCGGGTCGGCGCCTATGCCCAGGCCGGTTCACAACAACTGTCAGTGGTGCCGGCCAGCGGTTTGTGGGTCGATGCCAACTTCAAGGAAGACCAACTGGCGCGGATGAAACCCGGGCAACGTGTGAGCATCCGCGCCGACGTCCTTTCCGGTCAGGAATTCCACGGCCGCCTCGACAGCCTTGCGCCAGCCACCGGGTCGCAGTTCAGCGTGCTGCCTCCGGAAAACGCCACCGGCAACTTCACCAAAATCGTCCAGCGCGTACCAGTACGGATCCTCCTCGACCCGGCCGACGGCGTGCTCGGTCACTTGCGTCCGGGGCTGTCGGTGACGGCGGAAGTCGACACCCGCGCGCAACCGGAAACCACTGCCGTGGCCGTCGCGCCATGAGCTCCGCCCTCGCCGCCCCGGCGCAGCCGTTCAACGCCGCCGATATGGCGACCGCGACCAAAGTGTTCGCCTTCGCGACCATGTGCATCGGCATGTTCATCGCGCTGCTGGATATCCAGATTGTTTCGGCGTCGCTGCGTGATATCGGCGGTGGACTGTCCGCCGGCACCGACGAAACCGCGTGGGTGCAGACCAGTTACCTGATCGCCGAAATCATCGTGATTCCGTTGTCGGGCTGGCTGTCACGGGTGTTCTCGACGCGTTGGTTGTTCTGCGCTTCGGCGGTCGGTTTCACCCTCGCCAGCCTGCTCTGCGGCGTGGCCTGGAACATCCAGAGCATGATCGCCTTTCGGGCGCTGCAAGGTTTTCTCGGTGGTTCGATGATCCCGCTGGTGTTCACCACGGCGTTCTTTTTCTTCACCGGCAAACAACGGGTAATCGCCGCCGCGACCATCGGCGCGGTCGCGTCATTGGCACCGACATTGGGGCCGGTAATCGGCGGCTGGATCACCGATATTTCCTCGTGGCACTGGCTGTTCTACATCAACCTGGTGCCAGGAATTTTCGTCGCCGTGGCGGTGCCGATGCTGGTGAAAATCGACCAGCCGGAATTGTCTCTGCTCAAGGGCGCGGACTATCTGAGCATGGTGTTTCTCGCGCTGTTTCTCGGCTGCCTGGAATACACCCTCGAAGAAGGCCCGCGCTGGAACTGGTTCAGCGACCAGACCATTCTGACCACGGCGTGGATCAGTGGCCTCGCCGGATTGGCGTTCATTGGCCGCACCTTGCACGTGGCCAATCCGATCGTCGATCTGCGCGCTTTGAAGGATCGCAATTTCGCCCTCGGCTGCTTCTTCTCGTTCGTCACCGGCATCGGCCTGTTTGCGACGATTTACCTGACGCCGCTGTTCCTCGGCCGCGTGCGCGGCTACAGCGCGCTGGACATTGGTCTGGCGGTTTTCTCCACCGGCGTGTTCCAGATCATGGCGATTCCGCTGTATGCCTTTCTGGCCAATCGCATGGACCTGCGCTGGATCATGATGATCGGTCTGGGTTTGTTCGCGGTGTCGATGTGGGAGTTCAGCCCGATCACCCACGACTGGGGTGCCGGCGAGTTGATGCTGCCGCAAGCCTTGCGCGGGATTGCCCAGCAACTGGCGGTGCCGCCAGCGGTGACGCTGACCTTGGGCGGATTGGCACCGGCACGTCTCAAGCATGCTTCCGGCCTGTTCAACCTGATGCGTAATCTGGGCGGTGCGATTGGTATTGCGGCCTGCGCGACCATTCTCAATGACCGCACCAATCTGCATTTCACGCGGCTGGCCGAGCATCTGAACAGCCGCAATGAAGCGATGAATCAGTGGCTGGCGCAGGTCGGCGGCAACCTGGCGAATCTGGGCCAGAGCGGCGACGTCGGCGTCACTGCCAGCCTGCGCCAGTTGTGGCTGCTGACCTACCGCGAGGCGCAGACGCAGACCTACGGCGACACCTTTTTGATGATCGGCGTGTGCTTCGTCATCGCCACCGCGATGGTGCCCTTGATGCGCAAGGTGCAACCACCGGCGGCGCCGAGTGCGGATGGGCATTGATCACTATTTTCTGGCCATACCCATTTCCCTTGTGGGAGCGAGCCTGCTCGCGAAGGCGTCGTGTCAGTCACCATGGTTGTTATCGGACACTCCGCTTTCGCGAGCAGGCTCGCTCCCACAGGGGTTAAGCGTTGAGGCTTAAGCCTGTGGGGTTTTGCGGAAACCGACGGCCAGACGGTTCCAGCTGTTGATGGTGTTGATCGCCACGGTCAGGTCGACCATTTCTTTCGGCGTGAACTGCGCCGCAACCACGTCGTAATCTTCGTCCGGGGCATGGGTCAGGCTCAGTTGCGTCAGCGATTCGGTCCACAGCAGCGCGGCGCGTTCGCGGTCGCTGAAGAACGGCGCTTCACGCCAAGCGGTGACCGCGAACAAGCGACGCGGGGTTTCACCGCCCTTGATCGCATCGGTGGTGTGCATGTCGATGCAAAAGGCGCAGCCGTTGATTTGCGAGGCGCGCAGCTTGACCAGTTCGATCAGGTTTTTTTCCAGCGGCAGTTTGGAAACGGCGGTTTCCAGCGCGATCATCGCTTTCAGTGCGTCTGGGGAGGCGGTGTAGAAATCGGTACGAGGTTGCATGGTGGCTCCGGGCAGCAAGTGAAGGTGTGGCTACGTTAGTCCTCGCACCCGGTTCGGCAAATAGCCAATATTCCAGAAGATCAGGAGGCCACTCGGTTTCCCCGCTGACCGCTCGTCAGCCACTGGGCACCAAGGGTTCTGTGCGTCAGACCAATATCAGGTACAGACCCTTTGTGGAGACGGATCATGATCACGCGCAAACTCACCTCGTTACTGCTCGCCGGCCTGTTGGCCACGGCATCGGCCGCCAGCTTCGCTGCCAATGATGGCGCTGACGCCACCGGCACCAAATCCGGTGGCCCGACCAGCACCACCACGCCGCCAGACAACACCCCGGGCGCGCCTTCGGGTGGTAGCGGTTCTTCGGGTATGGGATCCGGGACCGGCACCAATGGTGGCGCCAGTGGTTCCGGCTCGGGGGCTGGCGGCGGTACCGGATCGGCCGGCGGCGGCACTGGCGGTGCGGGCGGTGGCACGGGCGGCTGAACGAACAAGAGCCATCCCGATTAGACAAGGTCCCTTGTGGGAGCGAGCCTGCTCGCGAAGGCGTTGTGTCAGATAACCTTTATTCGCCTGACACGACCTCTTCGCGAGCAGGCTCGCTCCCACAGGTTTTGTGTCAGCGTTTGGGTTAGCGATCAGAGCGCATCAACTCGGCCAAACCGCTATCCAGTGACAACACCGCCGCGCGATTGCGCCCGGCATTTTTTGCCTGATACAGCGCCGCATCGGCGCGCTGGATAAACACTTCCGGGCTGTCATTGCCACTCGGGATAAACGAATAACAGCCCAGACTCACCGTCAGGTAACCGGTCGGCGAGCCGCTGTGGATGATGTGCTTGTCGATCACGCTACGGCGGATCTGCCCGGCAATCGCCAGTGCGCCGTTGATGTCGGTGTCCGGCAACAGCACCGCAAACTCCTCGCCACCATAACGTACCGCCAAATCAGACTTGCGCTGGCAGCACGTCTGCAGTACCTGTGCGACCTGAGTCAGACAGTGATCCCCGGCGACATGACCATAGGCATCGTTGTAGCGCTTGAAGAAATCGATATCGAGCATGATCAGGCTGACCGGACTGACCTGCCGCGCGCCACGGGCGAATTCAACCTCCAGCGAACGCTCGAACAAACGTCGATTGGCCAGCCCGGTCAGGCTGTCGTGGGTCGCGATCTGCTCCAGCGTGCGCTGGGCCTTGCGCAAGTTTTTCTCGATGCGCTCGCCATCGCGCACCTGATGAATGAACACCCAGCCAAACAGGCCGATACCGAGAATCACCAGCGCGACAATCACACTCGACTGGAATGCACGTGCGTACCAACCCTCGAGAATCGTATCGCGCGACGTCGCCGCCGACACCACCAATGGATACGCCGAAAGGCGTCGATAACCGTACAGACGCACCACGCCATCGACCACCGAATCGATCATCGCCGTGCCGGCAGCGGCCTCGGGCAGCAACGTACGATAAATCCGCCCTTGCGCCAGCGACGTGCCGATCAGCTTTTCATCAAACGGTCGGCGGGCGAGCAAGGTGCCGTCGCTCAGGCCAAGGAACATGATGCCTTGGTCATCGAGGCTGAAGCTTTCGAAAAAGCGGTCGAAGTACGACATCTTGATCCCGGCCAGCAGCACGCCCTGGAAATTGCCCGCATGATCATTGATGCGTTTCGAAATCGGGATGATCCACTCACCGTTCTCGCGACTGCGAATCGCCGGTCCGATGTGCGCCAGCGTCGAGACGTTCTGCTGGTGAAACTTGAAGTACTCGCGGTCCGCCACGCCATTGCCACGGGGCAGATCGGCAAACGAAGTAATCATCCACTGACCCTGCGTGTCGAAGAGAAAAATACCGTGCAACTGATCGAGTTGCTGCACGCGCCGGGCAAAGGTTCTCTGCAAGCGTGGCTTCTGCGCGGCGCCGTAACCGTCGTCCTGAATCCAGTCGACCAGGCTGGTCATCACCAGATCGGCGGCGAGGAACGTGTCCTCGGCCTGCTGCGCCATGGCCCGGGTCAGATTGCTTGAGGCTATTTTCGCCACTGCCAGATCCTGCCTTCGCGACTGCTCCAGTTGCAGGTACAGCAAACCGGACAGGCACAACCCCACCGCAACGATAAACAGCACCGCCGCTTTGCGCAGCGGCAGGCGTTTAAGAGTGCCTCCGGGGGCCTGATGCGGGTCGTGAATGGGGATAGGCAAAAGCAAGTCCTGGGCAGGTACGACAAGGGCGCCAGCGGGTAAACCCTTATGTTTGTGAGCGTAGCCCACCGGGATGTACGGGGCAAACGCCCTGGTCCCGCCCAGTTATATCGGCGCGCAGCGAGATAGGATGATCGCTGTTCGTCGATTTATTTTCGATTGCCTCTTTAGGGTTAGTCAGTTGTGAAGGGCCAGGCGCCGTATCGCACTGTGCAGATGCGCCCGCGCACTTTGCGCATCGCCCTCGCGCATCTGCTCACAGGCCCGTTGCGCAATGGCATGAGGCACAGGCTTCAGTTCCCGTTGCGTGGCCATCGCCAGCAGTTGCACCTGGGCGGCGCGCTCCAGGTAATAGAGGTCATCCCAGGCTTCGGCGATGGTCGGGGCGGCGACGATCACGCCGTGGTTTTTCAGGAACAGAATGTCGGCGTCGCCCATGACTTTGGCAATCCGGTCACCTTCGGATTCGTCCAGCGCCAGGCCGTTGTAATCCTCGTCCACCGCCGTGCGCCCATAGAACTTCAGCGCGGTCTGCCCCAACCACAACAGCGGCGGACCTTGCAGCAGACACAACGCCGTGGCGTGGGGCATGTGCGTGTGAAACGCGACTTTCACCCGGGGCAGTTGCTTATGCAGACGCGCGTGAATGTAGAACGCCGTGGCTTCCGGCTGGCCTTCGCCCGCCACCACGTTGCCCTCGAAGTCACAGACCAGCAGGTTCTGCGCGGTGATTTCGGCAAAGGCATAACCGTAGGGATTGACCAGAAACAGATCATCATGCCCCGGTAGCATCGCCGAAAAGTGATTGCAGATGCCCTCCTCCAGGCCGTGCAGCGCGGCCAGTTGAAAGCACGCTGCGAGTTCGTTGCGGGCGGTGATGATCGCTTCCGTGTCGAGGTTCAGCGCTGTCGGACGTGATGCCCGAGCACTGGCAGTCAGGGTGTGAGCCATGACGATTCTCCGTGATTACCAACCGAGGGATTTGAACAGCGGCAGCACTTGATCGAGGCTGTTGAGGATCGCGTCGGGGCGATAGTCCGGCAGCAACTGGCGACCGGTGCCGCGATCGATCCACACACAGCGAAAGCCCATGTCCCGCGCGGCCGTGTGGTCGAGCATCGGGCTGGCACAGATATGCACCACTTCTGCGCGGCTGACGCCCAACTGCTCATGAGCGTAGTCGAACAGCCGTGGCGCCGGTTTGTAGGCGCCGGCCTGCTGTGCGGTGATCACCCGGTCGATGTAACCACCGAGTTGCGCGACGTTGCCGGCAATGATGTCGTCGTCGGTGTTGGAGACGATGCACAGTTTGAAACCCATGTTTTTCAATTCACCCAGGGTCTCGATCACCTCGGCAAACGGCGGCATTTTCGGGATGGCGGCGGCCAGACGCTGGCTGTCTTCGGGCAGGCTGGGCAGGCCCAATTCTTCCAGGGCCAATTGCAGGCCGAGGGTGCTTAGCTCGCGGAACGAACGGTGCGGCGGGGTCTGTTCGAGGCGATGTTCGTGGCGGTCATAGACGTCGATCAGCTGCCCGACATCGATCTGATGCTCGCCCTTCTCGCTGAGAATTTCCCCGACGACGGCTTTGAGGCCTTCGTCCCATTGAATCAACGTGCCGTAGCAATCGAAGGTCAGCCATTGCGGGCGTGGTGTGTGAGTCAGTGTCATTGGTCGAGTCCTCCGGGGTAAGGACTTCAGCTTATGAGCGCCCGGTGATAGTGTGAAATTAAATAAATAGCCAATCGTCAGTTGAATAACCACTATCGAGAGCACCGCCATGCTGGATCTGGAACTGCTGAAAACATTTGTCTGCGTGGTCGACGAAGGCAGCTTCACCCGCGCCGCCGATCGCGTGCACCGCACCCAGTCGACGGTCAGCCAGCAGGTGCGCAAACTCGAAGAGCTGGTCGGCCACGCTTTGCTGCTGCGCGACCGTACCGGGCTGAATGTCGCCGTCACCGAACACGGCGAACTGCTGATCCACTATGCGCGGCGTTTGCTGGCGCTTTCGGCAGAAGCCACTGAAGCGCTGGCCAGTGACCTCGACCTGGAAATCCTCCGTATCGGCATGCCGGAAGACTTCGACGCGCGGCGCATGGCGCTGATCCTTGCTGGCTTCACCCGCAGCCATCCGCAAGCACGGCTGGAAACCCTCAGCGGCATGAGCCTCGATCTGCGCCAACGCCTCGATGCCGGCGACATCGACATCGCTCTGATCAAACGCGAACCCGACAGCGGCCCCGCGTGGGCGACCTGGCCGGAACGACTGGTGTGGGTCAAAGGTGCGGAGTTTGATTCGTCCACTGGCGTGTTGCCGTTGGCGTTGTTTCCGCAAGGCTGTCTGTATCGGCAGCGCGCCATTCGTTTGCTCGATGTTGCCCAGCGCCCCTGGCGGGTCGCGTTCGGCAGCCACAGCCTGACCGGGATTCAAGCAGCGGTGGCCTCAGGGTTGGGAGTGTCGGTGCTGCCGATGTCGGCGGTGTTGCCTGAGCATCTGGTGTGTACGGATCTGCCGGAACTGGCGCCGACGGAATTGGCGTTGGTCAGTCGTGAGGGTGTGTTAAGCGGGTTACAGCGCGGTCTGGTGGAGTTTTTGCGTGGGGAGTTGGGGGTGGATGCCGCTGGATTTGCCTGATAGCTCAGGCTTGTCGAAACCCCTGTGGCGAGAGAGCTTGCTCCCTCGCCACAGAGTCAGTGTGGTCCTTTCGACCTCGAGTCAGATCAACGCGACGGCGGCACCCGGATATCCCCCGCGCGGCACTGGGTTTTCACACCCTTGCCACAGGCGCCGAACTGCAGATCCTTGCCCATGCACACGCGTACTTCCGACAACTCCGGGCCACTGCAAATGACAGCGATGCCATCCGCCGGAATGCCCGGGTTGGCCTTGCGGAACAGGTCGGCGATTTCCTGGGCTTCGAAGTAATAGGAACTGCTGAACGGTTGCAGTTCATCGGGGATTTTCACCGCCGCCACGGCTTTGTCCGCTTCATCCAGATAGCCCATCGCGCCGAGGCCGCTGCAGGTGCCGTGCTTGGCCCATTCGTGGTCGAGCAGTTTTTTCGTCGGGAACAGCGTCAGGCCCTGGCTGGTTTGCGCCGCGTTCAGCGTGGTCAGCGGTGGGCAGGATTCCGGCCAGCCGCCCTTGGCGTATTGCGGCCACAAACCGTGCAGCACGAAGCCGTAGCCCTTGCCCGTGCACTGCGAGTCGTCCTTGTGGGTCAGACAAAAGGTCGGCGACCAGGACAACGCCAGCAGGTAGTAATCGAACACCCCCGCCACCGATTCCGCCTGGGCCTTGCTCGACTGCGATTGGCGCGCCGAACTCAAACCGATGCTACCGGCCGTCAGCGCAATCACTGCCAAAATTGTAAACAGCTTTTTCATCTACCCGCTCCTTGGGACGCCTGCGTCCGTGGTTTTCAATCCTGACCCGACTTGGCCAGCGCTGATTTCGACACGCTTGTGTTGCAAGCGCATGACGCAAGGCAACGCCGTACACAGTTGAAAGGTCTACGATTAACAGGCAGACATCAAACCAAGGGATTCGAAATGAGTAAAGCAGACGAACTCGCCGCCAAACTCAAGCAAACCCGGCACACCCACGCGGATGCCGCGCTGGAGATCGATTGCTGGCCGGCGCAGGTGTACGACCTGTACCACCGCATCGAGGCGTGGTTGCAGCCGGTCACCGAAGTCGGCCTGAAGATTCGCCGCAATCCGACCCACGTTTGCGAAACCTCACCCGATGGTGAGCCTCACGATTACGCCATCGACCAACTGGTGATCGAAGCCAATGATCGAAGCCTGACATTTGATCCCATCGCACGGTTTACCGAGGATGGCGCCGGCCGGGTGCAGATCACCCTGGAAGACAGGAACACCTATCTGCTGCGCACCGTTGATGAACACCATGAGAGCCACTGGTGGTTGCAAACCGTCGAAACCGGTCAGGAGCTGGATGCGATTGCGCTGACCGAGAACAACTTGTTGCAGGTAGTGCAGGAAGGGCTTGGCCTCTAGGGTCAACAACTCCGGCAGAATTTCTTTTAACCCTCTCAGAGTTGTACTGATGACACGATTGATTCAAAACCAGCAACAACTCGCTCAATGGGCGCGCGAAGTCAAAGGTTCACTGGATATTGCCGTAGCCTTTTGGGGCGAAGGCGCCATTTCGGAACTGGGTCTTGATCAACGCCAGGGGGACGTCCGTATTCTGCTTGATCTGTCCGCGGGGGCAACCAACCCCGCAGTGGTAAGACATCTGCTCCAACTGCATCCAGAGAAAGTTCGCAGCCTCCCCCGACTCCATGCCAAGGCTTATATTGGCGAAAACGAATTGATCGCAGGGAGCGCCAATGCGTCAGCCAATGGCTTGGGCATTGAGGGTCAGGCAGCCAATCACTGGATTGAACTCGGCATCCTCACAGACGATACAGTGGCGTTACAGGACGCCAAGCGCTGGTTCAGTGAACGCTGGTCTGAGGCGCGGACCATCGATGTCGGCAGTGACTACTTCAAACGTGTCGAAGCGGCTTGGGCAGCTCGGCAAAAATTCCGGCAGGTGCAAGACACCCAGCCTGACTCGCTGATCGCGGCGGCAATTAAAAACCCTGAAGCTTTCGGCTCAGAACGCTGGTTTGTCACTGTCGACATTCACGATATGTCCACCAAAGGCAAAAAGGCTCTGGCGCAAAAGTCGAAGGAACTGGGGCAACCAGCATTTGGCTGGGAGAGCTGGAGCGATATCCCGCAGAATGCACACTTCATCAGCTTCCATCACGATGGGGAGCAGTTCTGTTTTGCTGAAGAGGACGGTGCCAATGAACCCGTCTTTTACTCGGCTGCCGGCCAACCCGAGTTCATGCAGTATGTGAGCGCCAGTCATATTCCAGGTTTCAAAAACAACCTGGGAGCGCTGCACGAATGGCTACCGCTGTTACACAAAGCCAAAGCGAGCACTTCCAACTGGAAGTCCGAGGGTGGAATGTGCATGGATCTCGGGACGTTTGCCGCGTTAAACCTGTCAAAACTGTAATCCCCGCCTCAGCCAACTGAAAGCCGGCGCTGGTTAGCCTTCCCGTCATGAGTCAAACGGGGATTTCCAGCGCATGCCTTCCAACCCATCACGACGTACCTTCGTCAAAGGCCTCGCCGCCGGCAGCCTGCTCGGTGGCCTCGGCCTGTGGCGCACGCCGGTCTGGGCGCTGAATGCGCCCGGTCAATTGCATGAACTGAGCGGCAGCGACTTCGAACTGTTCATCGGCGAAACCCCGGTCAACTTCACCGGCAACCCACGCACGGCGATGACCATCAACGGCAGCCTGCCCGGCCCGCTGCTGCGCTGGCGCGAAGGCGACACGGTGACGCTGCGGGTGCGCAACCGGCTCAGCGCCAGCACCTCGATTCACTGGCACGGGATTCTGCTGCCGGCGAACATGGACGGCGTACCCGGCCTGAGTTTTCACGGCATCGAACCGGGTGGCGTGTACGTCTATCAATTCATGGTGCGGCAGAACGGCACCTACTGGTATCACAGCCATTCCGGGTTGCAGGAACAGGCCGGCGTTTACGGCCCGCTGGTGATCGACGCCAAGGAACCGGAGCCGTTCCAGTACGACCGCGAGTTCGTGGTGATGCTCAGCGACTGGAGCGACGAAGACCCGACCAGCCTGATCAAGACCCTGAAAAAACAGTCCGACTACTACAACTTCGACAAACGCACCGTCGGCGATTTCATCAACGATGTCAGCGAGAAAGGCTGGGGCGCCACCGTTGCCGATCGCAAGATGTGGGCAGAAATGAACATGAATCCCACCGACATTGCCGACGTCAGTGGCGCCACCTACACCTTTCTCATGAATGGCCACGCGCCGGACGACAACTGGACCGGCCTGTTTCGTCCCGGTGAAAAACTGCGTCTGCGCCTGATCAACGGCTCGGCGATGACCTACTTCGATGTGCGCATTCCCGGACTGAAAATGACCGTGGTCGCGGCGGATGGCTTGCACGTCAAACCGATCAGCGTCGATGAACTGCGCATCGCCGTGGCCGAGACTTACGACGTCATCGTCGAGCCGGATGCCGAGGCGTACACCCTGTTTGCCCAGGCCATGGATCGAACCGGTTATGCCCGTGGCACCCTCGCCCCTCGCGCCGGGTTATCTGCGCCCGTACCGGGTCTGGACCCGCGCCCACTGGTGACCATGGACGATATGGGCATGGGCGGCATGGATCACGGTTCGATGGACATGAGCGCCATGGATCACTCGACGATGGGCCCGATGCAATCCCATCCCGACAGCGAAAAAGACAATCCTCTGGTGGACATGCAAGCCATGACCACCGCGCCAAAACTCGACGATCCCGGCCTCGGTCTGCGCAACAACGGCCGTCGCGTGCTCACCTACGCCGACCTGCGCAGCACCTTCGAAGACCCGGATGGCCGCGATCCGAGCCGCACGGTCGAACTGCACCTGACCGGCCACATGGAGAAATTCGCCTGGTCGTTCAACGGCATCAAATTCTCCGACGCCGAGCCTTTACGCCTGAAATACGGCGAGCGCATCCGCCTGGTGCTGGTCAACGACACGATGATGACCCACCCGATTCACCTGCACGGCATGTGGAGCGATCTGGAAGATGAAAAAGGCGACTTCCAGGTGCGCAAACACACCATCGATATGCCGCCCGGCACGCGCCGCAGTTATCGCGTCACCGCCGACGCACTCGGCCGCTGGGCCTATCACTGTCACCTGCTGTACCACATGGAAACGGGCATGTTCCGCGAAGTGCGGGTGGAAGAATGAAGGGGCCGCTGATGACTCGATTTACCGCTTTTTCCTTGTTGCTGATCGGCAGTTCGGCAATGGCCGCCGGCGACATGCCGGGCATGGATCACAGCCAGATGTCCGGCATGGATCATTCCGCGATGCAAAGCATGGACGACGGCATGATGCAGCCCGCCGCGCCGACCGAAAGCCGCACGCCGATCCCGCCACTGACCGACGCCGACCGTGCCGCCGTGTTCACCAGCCCCGGCGGTCATCGAGTCCACGACAACGCGATCAACACGTACTTCCTCGCCGACAAACTCGAATGGCAGGACGCCGATGACGGCAGCGCATTGGCTTGGGATCTGTCCGGCTGGATCGGTGGCGACATTGATCGCCTGTGGCTGCGCTCCGAAGGTGAACGCAGCAACGGCAAGACCGAAGACGCCGAGATTCAAGCACTCTGGGGCCATGCGATATCGCCGTGGTGGGACGTGGTCAGCGGCGTGCGTCAGGACTTCAAACCCGGCGCACCACAGACCTGGGCCGCGTTCGGCCTGCAGGGCATGGCGCTGTACAACTTCGAAGCCGAGGCCACGGCGTTTATCGGTGAAGGTGGCCAGAGCGCGCTGCGGTTCGAGGGTGACTACGACATCCTGCTGACCAATCGCCTGATCCTGCAGCCCACCGCTGAACTCAATGTCTACGGCAAAAACGATGCGCAACGCGGTATCGGTTCCGGGCTTTCCAACAGCGAAGTCGGCTTGCGCTTGCGCTATGAAATCCGCCGCGAATTTGCGCCGTACATCGGCGTGACGTGGAACCGTACCTACGGCAACACCGCCGATTACGCCCGCGCAGAAGGCGAGGATCGCAGCGAAGCGCGCCTCGTCCTCGGCGTGCGGCTGTGGTTCTGAATCCCCTAAAAAAAAACCGGAGCTCTTGCATGCGCACCTTGAACATCACCCTTGTACTCGCCAGCGGCTTGCTCCTGAGCAGCCTCGCCCAAGCCCACCCGAAACTGCTCTCGTCGAGCCCGGCCGAAGGTGCCGACGGCGCCGCGCCCGGCAAGATCGAACTGCATTTTTCCGAGAACCTGCTGACAAAATTCTCCGGCGCCAAACTGGTCATGACCGAAATGCCCGGCATGGCCCATTCGCCGATGCCGATGAAAGCCAAAGTCAGCGCCGGCAGCGACCCGAAAAGCATGCTGATCACCCCGCTCGCACCGCTGCCCGCCGGCACCTATCAAGTCCAATGGCGCGCGGTGTCTTCCGACACGCATCCGATCACCGGCAACGTCACCTTCAAAGTGAAGTGAGCGATGGCTGACCTGATCAACATCGTCCTGCGGTTTGCGTTGTATGTGGATTTGCTGCTGGTGTTCGGGCTGGCGTTGTTTGCGCTGTACAGCGCTGATGCGTTGCTGCGGTGTCGACCGCTGTTGCGGGGGATGGCCTTGATCGGGGCGCTGCTGTCAGTGGCGGGATTGGTGCTGATGACCCGCGCCATGAGCGGCGAAACGGCGCTCGCGGCGCTGTGGCCGCACCTGCAAATGATGCTGCTGGAAACCGACGTCGGGCTGGCGTGGGCAGTGCGGATGATCGCGCTGATCGTGGTGTTGATCAGGCCGGGCGCGTGGCTCGCATCGGTGGCTGGCGCCATCGCCCTCGCCTCTTTGGCCTGGAGCGGACACGGGGCGATGGACGAAGGAACACTGCGGTTCTGGCATTTTCTCAGCGACATTCTGCACCTGCTCGCGGCGGGCGCGTGGCTGGGTGCGATGCTGGCGCTGGTGTTGATGGCGCGGGGGCCGCTCGATGAAGCTCGCATTCGTTCGCTGGCGTTTGCGGTTCGGCGCTTTGAGTGGATCGGTGCAGCGATTGTGCTGACGCTGTCGATCAGCGGCGTGGTGAATTATCTGTTCATCGTCGGCCCGAGGCTGGATGAAGTCTTGCTCGGCACTTACGGGGTGCTGCTCGCGATCAAGGTTTTACTGTTTGCCGGGATGTTGGTATTGGCGGCGTTGAACCGCTTTCATCTTGGTCCGGCGTTGGCGCAAGCGTTGAGCAATGGACACTCTGTCATCGCGGCAAATGCGCTAAGACGCAGCGTTGTCGTTGAACTGGCAATCGCACTGCTGATCGTGGCGCTGGTGGCGTGGCTAGGCACGTTAAGCCCGGAAGCAGGGTGACACCCGGGAAAGCCTTTCACTACACTGGGCCACCGTCCTTCTCAGAAGCCCCGATCGCAATGACAACACTAAAAAGCACGATGATCCTCTGCGGCCTGCTGACCCTGGCCGCCGGCGCCCATGCCGAGCAAACCCCTTCGCACCTCGACAGCATCCAGCAACAAGGCCAGTTGCGCGTGTGCACCACCGGCGACTACAAGCCCTACACCTTCAAACGCCCCGACGGCGATTTCGAAGGCATCGACATCGCCATGGCGCGCTCGCTGGCCGACAGCCTCGGCGTCAAAGTGCAATGGGTGCAAACCACCTGGAAAACCCTGATGCCGGACATGCAGGCCGGCAAATGCGACATCGGCATGGGCGGCATTTCGGTGACCCTCGAAAGGCAGAAAAAAGCCTACTTCAGCAACACCCTCGACACCGACGGCAAGATCCCGCTGGTGCGCTGCGCCGATATCAGCAAGTACCAGACGGTCGAACAGATCAACCAGCCCAACGTACGCCTGGTCGAACCCGCCGGCGGCACCAACGAAGCCTTCGTCCACGCCTTCCTGCCCAAGGCGCAACTGGCCCTGCACGACAACGTGACGATCTTCCAGCAACTGCTCGACAATAAAGCCGATGTGATGATCACCGACGCCTCGGAAGCGCTGTATCAGCAGAAACTCAAACCGGGCTTGTGTGCGGTGAATCCGCATCAGTACATGCAATATGGCGAGAAGGCTTACCTGCTGCCGCGCGATGACATCAGCTGGAAACTGTATGTCGATCAGTGGCTGCATCTGAGCAAAGTCACCGGCAAGTATCAGCAAACCCTGAGCGAATGGATCGCCGTACCTGCCGCGCAGTAATCCTTAATCGTCATGCAGCATGCCGGAGCTGTACTGATTGAGGCTGCTGCCGATACTGTTGCCACCGAACTTCAACGTATTGGCGTTGCGCCCCTCCGGCGACTGACAGTCGCTGGAGAAACAACGGGTGGTGGTCAAACCACCCGCGCCGGAACAGGCACTCAACACCGATACTGCAGCAGCGATCAACAGCACTTTGACGACATTCAGGCGCATGGCACGATTCCCCTCGGGATGAACAGCGACGATCTTGTCTCAGCAGACTAGGCCTGCTTCGCACGCGGCAAGATGAAACTTTGCTGATCGACAGCAGCGGTTCAGCATTGCCCGCCCGTTCAATCCTTTCCCGGTTTAGGGATTGCAATCCGGCTACCGGTCTTGACCTCGCGCAACGCCAGGCTGGACTGAATGGAGGCAATCCCCACCTGACGCCTGAGCACCTGCTCGATGAAGTCGCTGTAGCTATCAAGATCCTCCGCCAGCACCTGCAACACATAATCGGCATCGCCGGTGATCTTGTGACAGGCCACCACCTGCGGCAATTGCGCAATCACCGCCTCGAAGGCGTCCGGTGCGTGGTCGGCGTGGGTGGAAAAACGAATGTGCACGAACGCCATGATATCCAGCCCGAGCATTCGCCGATCAAGGTTGGCCTGATAGCCCTTGATCACCCCGGCCTCCTCCATGCGCTTGCGCCGTCGCCAGCACGGCGTAAGGCTCAGCGACAGCCGCTCACTGAGTTCAGCGTTGGAAATACTGGCGTCTTCCTGCAACAACTCAAGAATCGCCAGGTCGGTTTCGTCGAGACTGATGCGTTTGGATATTTTTTTCTGCACGACGCCATTCCTGAGTAAAAACGCCCGAATAATCCACTGAATCCCGAACACAAAGCAAAGATAGCGCAGCCAAGCCGGAACAGAATATTTGCACTGGCTCACAATAACGGATGCGCAGAATGTTTACAGTTTTCAGTGATTCCCACCGTTTGCACCACGGCACCGAATTGAAGGACGGCGTGCTCAAACCCTCGTTCGAACAACCGAGTCGGGCCGACACCGTGCACAACCGGGTCAAACAGGTCGGCCTCGGGCAGATCGTCGAACCGCGCGCGTTTGACCGCTCGTGCTACGTCAACGCACACAGCGAGCGCTACGTCAGTTTTCTCGAAACTGCCTGGGGCGAATGGTGCGCAACCGGTCGCACTCACGACGCCTTGCCGCTGGTCTGGCCGGTGCGCGATCTGGCCAACGAAGAGGTGCCGACGTTCATCGACGGCAAGCTCGGCTTCTATGCCATGGATGCCGGCTCACCGATCACCGCGACGACCTGGCAAGCGGTGAAAACCAGCGCCGACATCGCCCTCACCGGCCTGGCCCTGCTCGATGAAGGCCACGACAGCGCCTTCGCCCTGTGCCGCCCGCCCGGCCATCACGCCGCACGCGAATACATGGGTGGTTATTGCTACCTCAACAACGCCGCCATTGCCGCGCAACAAGCCATCACCCAGGGCGCCAAACGTGTCGCGGTGCTGGATGTCGACTTCCATCACGGCAACGGCACGCAGAACATTTTTTACCAGCGCAGCGACGTCATGTTCGTCTCGCTGCACGGTGAACCCGCGGTGTCCTATCCGTACTTCTCGGGTTACAGCCACGAAGTCGGCGCGGGTGTCGGCGAGGGTTACAACCTCAACTATCCCCTGCCGAAAAACACCACCTGGGAGAGCTATCGCAACGCCCTGCTCCACGCCTGCAAAAAACTCCAGCAGTTTGCGCCTGAAGTGCTGGTGATTTCCCTCGGTGTCGACACGTTCAAGGACGACCCCATCAGCCATTTCCTGCTGGAAAGCGAGGACTTCATCGGCATCGGTGAACTGATCGCCAGCGTCGGCTGCCCGACCCTGTTCGTCATGGAGGGCGGCTACATGGTCGATGAAATCGGCATCAATGCCGTCAACGTGCTGCACGGTTTCGAGAGCAAACGCAGCTGAGCGAGCCCGCGCTCTACAACCTTTCAATGACTGGATCGGAGAACAAGAACATGACGCTTTTTATTGATGTCGATGAGGCTGCACGCCTGTTCACCCAAGTCGGTATCCGCCGCGCCATCCGCGAAATGGCCGGCTACATCGAAGCGGACTACGCACGCTGGGCGCAGTTTGATAAATCGCCGCGCACGGCCAATCACTCGGCGGACGGCGTGATCGAGCTGATGCCCACCGACGACGGCCAGCAGTACTCATTCAAATACGTGAATGGCCACCCGAACAACGGCCAGCAGGATTTGCTCACGGTCATGGCTTTCGGTCTTCTGGCGGATGTGCAGAGTGGCTATCCGACGCTGCTCAGCGAACTGACCTTGACCACCGCCGTGCGCACCGCAGCCACCTCCGCGCTGGTGGCGCAATCGCTGGCTCGCCCGGATTCGACCTCGATGGCCCTGATCGGCAACGGTGCGCAAAGTGAATTTCAGGCGCTGGCCTTTCATGAAATGTTGGGCATCAACGAAATCCGCATCTTCGATATCGATCGCGACGCTTCACTCAAGTTAAAGCACAACCTCGCGGCGTTCCCGGACATCGAAGTGATTCTGGCCGGCTCGGTGAAGGACGCGGTCAAGGGCGCGGACATCGTCACCACGGTCACCGCCGACAAAGCCTACGCAACCATTCTGACGCCGGAGATGATCGAGCCCGGCATGCACATCAACGCGGTCGGGGGTGACTGCCCGGGTAAAACCGAACTGCACGCCGACATCCTGCGCAACGCCCGGGTCATCGTCGAGTTCGAGCCGCAAACGCGCATTGAAGGCGACATTCAGCAACTGGAAGGCGATTCCCCGGTGGTCGAGTTTTTCCGCATTGTGCAGGGCGAAGTCGCCGGACGCGAAAACGATGCGCAGGTGACGGTATTCGATTCGGTGGGTTTTGCCCTGGAAGACTTTTCCTCACTGCGCTACTTCAACGACCTGGCTCAGGCGCAGCAAATCGGCCAACGCATCCACCTGGTGCCGACGCCAGCCAACATCAAAAACCTCTTCCAACTGCTCGATCCGCAACCCACCAAAGCCTCGCGTCTGCGGACCGTCAGTTGATGGGTAATGACCGCCCCCAAGCCACAGGGGGCGACTCACCTTGTGATTAGCCGCAGCACCTCTAACAAGAACGCTCGACACCTACTTTCTGCCAAAACTCAAAAACATAAAATCAAGAGGTTTTGCAATGAAATCGACCCCTTCCGGGCTGCCTGAACAGCCCGCGCTGCAGCGCACGCTCAGCAATCGTCACATCCAGTTAATGGCCATGGGCGGTGCCATCGGCACCGGCCTGTTCATGGGCTCCGGGAAGATCATCGCCCTCTCCGGGACGTCGATCATCCTCATCTACATGATCATCGGCCTGTTCGTGTTTTTCGTCATGCGCGCCATGGGCGAAATGCTCCTGTCCAACCTCAACTTCAAAACCTTCGCCGACTTCGCCGGCGCCTACCTCGGCCCGCGCGCGGCGTTCTTCCTCGGCTGGTCGTACTGGCTGAGCTGGAGCGTCGCGGTGATCGGCGACGCCGTCGTGGTCGGCGGATTCTTCCAGTACTGGTTCCCCGACGTACCGGCGTGGATACCCGCCGTCGGCATGCTGGCGACCCTGTTCGCCCTCAACGTACTGACCGTCAGGCTGTTCGGTGAAGTGGAATTCTGGTTCGCGATCATCAAGATCATTGCCGTCGTGACCCTGATCGGCGTCAGCACCGTGCTGATTGCCAGCTCGTTCGTCTCGCCCAGTGGCGTCACCGCGTCCCTGAGTCACCTGGTGGACAAACAGGCCGCGTTCCCTAACGGCTTGTTCGGCTTCTTCGCCGGATTTCAAATGGCGATCTTCTCCTTCGCCGGCACCGAACTGATCGGCACCGCCGCCGCCGAAACCCGCTCGCCAGAGAAGACCCTGCCCAAAGCAATCAACTCGATTCCGCTGCGGATCATCCTGTTCTACGTCCTCGCGCTGACCTGCATTATTGCCGTGACCTCGTGGCAACAGGTCTCCCCAGTCAAAAGCCCCTTCGTCGAACTGTTCCTCGTCGCCGGTTTCCCCGCTGCGGCCGGCATCGTCAACTTCGTGGTCCTGACCTCGGCGGCCTCCTCGGCCAACAGCGGGGTGTTTTCATCGAGCCGCATGCTGTTCGGACTGGCCAACCAGGACAACGCACCTGGCATATTCCGCCGACTGTCGAGCAACAGCGTGCCGCTGCTGAGCCTGGCGTTCACCACGTTGTTGATGCTGGTCGGCGTGCTGGTGCTGTTCATCGTGCCGGAAGTCATGACCGCATTCACCATCGTCTCCACCGTGTCGGCGATTCTGGTGATCTTCACCTGGTCGACCATCCTCGCGTCTTACATCGCCTACCGGAAAAAACGTCCGGATCTGCATGCGAAGTCGGCTTACAAGATGCCCGGCGGCGTGCCGATGGCTTGGTTCTCGTTGGCGTTTTTGGGATTTGTGCTGGGGTTGCTGGCGTTGAGGCCTGATACGCGGATTGCGTTGATGGTCATGCCGGGGTGGTTTGTTTGGTTGGGGATTGCTTATCAACTGACGCGGTTGAGGAAGCCGAAGTCTGCGGTTGAGTCGGCGGGTCAGTTTGGTTAGATCTGCGAGCGAAAGCCGTCACCCTAAAGTGACGGCTTTTTGTTTTCAGTGAACGAGCATTTCACCTGCCCATGGCGGGACAGGCTTCACGCCTTCACCTCAACGTTATCCAACGCCTGATTCACCGCCAGCTCCCCCAACATCACCACCTGCGCGATCCCCAGCGCGGTTTTGCGGTGTGAGGGATCGAGTACTGCGGCGAAGTTGTTGAGCATTTCCGAGGCGGAACTCAGCGTTTCACTGGCATTGGCCAATAGGGATTCGGAGTCGTACTTGGGGTTGGCGAGATACATGCGCTCGGGCTCGTTGACGCTGGCCATGATGTGGCTGGTGGGAAGGAGATAGTGATCGAGCGCGCGCTCGGCGGCTTCGTGGAGTTCTTTGGAGTTGAGGGATTCGTAGGGGGATGCGGGATCGGTTTCTGGTGGGTTGGGCGTTACTTTGAACATAGATGGAACCTCTAGCGCGATTACTAAAAGGAGCCATCACCCACGCTACCAAACGATGGGTGGCGGCCATACGCGGGTTGGTAGACCGGTCGCACTAGAACCCGGCGCCCACGAATGGGCCCCACGCATGACCACCATGAAATCCGAGTCCTAGGGAAGCGACTGAAATTGGTGATGCGATGCATCTAGACACGAAGCGGGCTACCAAACCCGATCACTGGGTTTCAGTGATGTGGGGACGATAGAACGTGCGGGCTAGACGCACAAGCCGGCGGATTCTGTCTTAGGTGTAGGGGGTGGCGCAAGGGAGTGTAGGCTCAGGACTGCAGCAACAGGCTTAATTTAAACAGACGCGTTTTTTCTGTTTGGAAAGGCTCTACGAGCAAGGTGATCGATTCAAAACTGTGCAAAGAGCACTGCGTTCCGTTTTCAAGCGCTGCCCGTTACTCCGATGATGGATTGGACGTGTTTCTCTTATAGGCCTTGATTTATAAGGCATCCAGCCACATCTTGAAATAGCCGTACCATTTCCGCACCGCCAACGCTCTAAATCTCTTACTTTTTAAACAATAGATGTCGCCTGATGTGCCTTAAGAAGGCAAAATGCTACCCATCCTGAGATATCACCAGATCCGTACAATCTATTTCTCCGGCCGAACCGATTCATCAAATACCACCTCGTTCGAGCCGATATGAATTTATATTTGTGAGCACTAAATGAATATTTTCGATTACAACGAACTTGAAATTGCCGAGCTTATCGCCATTACTCTTCGCTGCGAGGTAGCAATTGAGAGCGGTAATGCCACATACAAAATTAGAGATCGTGAATATATACTTCCTTTAAGCTCAATCGTTACAGCCATGACTTCAATTGCAAAAAAATCTGTGAGCGATGAAACAGCACTTCATTCAGAAAACGAATATGAAATTATAGTCCACGTCGAAAGCCCGCAGCCCTTTTCAATGCGCAGCGAGCCTTTAATACTAGAAGACACCGACACTCAGGTTACATATGAAATTTCCGGATCTAGCGAAGAATATCTAATCTGGCTTATTTGCTCTGCGAACAAGAGCGGATCACTACGCGATCTTATATCAGGCCCCCTTGGTCGAGATAGGTTGATCCGACTCTCAGACGACACAAGTGCGCTAGATGCCCTAAGAACAGTCTTAGGACGCCAATTAACCTTAAAAATACAGTCAACCCACAAAACAAACATCAAACGTTTTCAGTCTCTGTCAAACTCACTATTGTTCCATCTAGCCTACAACCTAGATCTAGCTGTAGTACCACAAAGATTTTTATTAGAAATATCTAGACGTGGCCGAATTACTCGCATGCGGCGCTCAGCCATAAGTGAAATGGATCCACCCCGCCGCGTATACAATGAAGATCTAGTCAATCACTATGTATTGGGAATCTCTACAGACAACCCAACTGTACAATTCCTTTCTTTCTATCATGTTTTAGAGCACTTCTTTGAATCCGTATTCAACGACGAACTAATCGAAAACATAAAAACAGCAATAACACAACCTAGCTTCTCATACAAAAGAAAAAAAGATATTGCAGGACTGGTTACCACCATCAAGAAAAACTTGCAAATTCGTAGTGAAACCATAACTTTTAGCGAGTTTCAAGCGCTATGCATCACGCTGACAAGATTCATGGAAAAGCAAGAAATCGTTGATAAGCTCAATGAATATGATGCTTCACTCGTAGAATACTACAAGAACGAACAAGTTAATTTTTCAAATGGATCCAAAGTCAACCTTAGTTCTACCGAAAACGAAACAATAATAAAAAATCTAGCCGGCCGAATATACTCAACAAGAAATGCATTAGTTCATAGCAAAGATGGGGATAGAGCGAAATACACACCTTTCCGAGATGAACGATTTTTAGTTAAAGAAATTCCGCTTCTTCGCTTTATTTCTGAGTCAGTAATACTTGCAGTTTCGGAACTCTCATAAAAAGCACCCCTTCCATGACCATCTGCCGGCGCCCACTTCATACAAGAAAGTATTAACATAACAAGGCGCCCAACTTCACCACTAACGGAGTTGGGCTCCTTTTATTGAAAAAGGGGGGACGGATTTGTTTACTGCCAAGCCCCATCCATCTAAATAAATCCGTCACCTTTTGCCTTTTTTAAAACGGTCACAGTTAAACGCTGCAACCGTCTCAATCAGAATTGCAATCAGTCAGAACTATCTTTTGATGGCTCAGCCGCAAGAGCTACGGAGCTATGTTTTCTATAACCTTGAATTGCTTCTGATCTTTTTCTCGCCCCAACTGTAGCCTCTACAATTTTCTCGGCCAATCCGTCAACCTTATCGGTCTTTAAGACGGGAACATCCAAAAGTCGTGCGATACTATCTAAGCTTTTTTTAGTTCTAAAATTGGAATTTAGAAATGCCAGAGCCTGATCTCTACTCTCGGTAGAAATCAGCTTTTCAGCCAAATCCCTAATATTCTCTTTTGAAACTTCGACTTCAGGAGCCCCTTTACCTCGACGACGCAAAAACTTCACTTCCACGGAATACGTTTCGTCTGCAAGCTTGAGCAAATCGTCGTCACTTAAAGATGCTATAGCCTCTGCATAACGACGTAATGCAAATGCTAAATCGTATCTCTCCTTCACCATTACTTACACCTCCTCCAAAGTACCCTCAAACTCTTCAACAAACTGCCCCAACTCCTCAACTATGTTCGCATAGGTTCCAGCAGAATGATATTGCAGCACTGCAGGAATCAAGCTTTCAGGCGCACTCGCAAACATTGTCTTGTTTTCTCTGAAAAATTTTTCATACGTAAAAATACCAGAACGTTTCGTCTGAGCAATATACTGACGCTGAGCAGATATTGGCATACCGCTTGTAATTTGAATCATTGTAAAAACAACACCAAGTATTTCCGGCGAAATATTTCCAACCTTCGAATCCATGTTTGCATATTCATTAAACTCTCGCACCAACTGATCAACACTTTGGCGAAGATAGTCTATACCTAACGTTGACAGATAGTCTGGCTTCGCCGGAATCAATATTTTCTGACTAGCCACAATCGCATTTTTTGTTACAATATTAAAATTGGGAGGGCAATCAATTAACAAAACGTCGTAATCTGATTCCCGCTCCAATCTTTCGATCGCGTCACGCAACTTCCCGTGAACCTTTATATAGTTCAGCTTAGACTGTTGAAGATTAGCGCCTCCCAGTAGGGTTGCCAGCTCCAAATCAACATTAATCAAGCCCAAGTGCGAACATATTAAATCTATCTGCCCAGTAGATCTGGCACGTTTCAAGTATGCATTTACATGCGGAGGTGAAATAATAAATTTATTTAGAGGAGGAGGCTCTTTTCCTTGAGAAATTGCGTCAAACCAAGACTTAATAGTAAGAGACTCTTTGTATTTTTCATCCCATACATCCGGCTGAACAAATGAAAACGTCAAACTTGCCTGCGCATCCGTATCAAGCAAGAGCACCTTCTTTCCTTTGAAAGCCAACTCTGCCGCTATATTCGATGTAACCGTTGTTTTTCCAACACCACCTTTATAATTAATAACCGCAACCACATCCATTCTTTGCTCCTTGCAACTCAGTTGCACACGCGATGTCACCACGACATCATCCCTGTGTAAGCTAGCAGCTTTTATACTTAAAAATCTAATTGAAATATATCTCATTGAAAATTAAAGAATAAATATTTTCTTCAAAGTATGGGTCGGTCCATCAGGTTTTCCTAAAATCATCAGCAAATCCAGTTGCAAGACTCATCTGAGTACTCGTGCTCATTCTGATAAACTCCCCACCCTGCCTCCACTAACACCAGAACCGCCAATGCCCCCTATCATCGCCACACCCGCCCCACTCTCCCGCCGCTTCTCCGTCGCTCCGATGATGGATTGGACTGACCGCCATTGCCGTTTCTTCCTACGCCTCCTATCGAAGAACGCGCTCCTCTACACCGAAATGGTCACCACCGGCGCGCTGCTCAACGGCGATCACGAGCGTTTCCTACGTCACAACGAAGCCGAGCATCCTCTCGCGTTGCAGTTAGGCGGTAGCGTTCCGTTGGATCTGGCAGCCTGCGCGCGCATGGCTCAGGAACACGGCTACGACGAGGTCAACCTGAACGTCGGCTGCCCAAGCGATCGTGTGCAGAACAACATGATCGGCGCCTGCCTGATGGGTCATCCGCAACTGGTGGCGGATTGTGTGAAGGCGATGCAAGACGCAGTGACGATTCCAGTGACGGTAAAGCACCGCATCGGCATCAACGGTCGGGACAGTTACGCGGAGCTGTGTGATTTCGTCGGCACCGTCCGCGATGCCGGGTGCACCAGTTTTACCGTGCATGCGCGGATTGCGATTCTGGAGGGGTTGTCGCCGAAGGAGAATCGTGACATTCCGCCGTTGCGCTATGACGTGGCGGCGCAGCTGAAGGCGGATTTTCCGGCGTTGGAGATTGTGCTGAATGGCGGGATCAAGACGATGGAGGCTTGCCATGAGCATTTGCAGACATTCGACGGTGTGATGTTGGGGCGTGAGGCTTATCACAATCCGTATTTGCTGGCGGAGGTGGATCAGCAGTTGTTTGGTAGTTTAGCGCCGGTGATCAGTCGGGCTGAGGCGTTGGCGCAGTTGCGTCCTTATATAGCCGAGCATTTGCTGGCCGGTGGCGCGATGCATCACATCACGCGGCATGTGTTGGGCCTGGGCACGGGGTTCCCGGGGGCGCGGAAATTCCGTCAGTTGTTGTCGGTGGATATTCACAAGGCCAAGGATCCGTTGGCGTTGCTGGATCAGGCGGCTGAGTTGCTTGAAGGTCGTTGATTGAAGTTTTGAGTGTGCGGGCGACGCATGAGTGTTGCCCGCTGTTTTGTTGTACTGACAGGATGTCTTTCGTTTATGCCCGCGTTTAGTTTTTCTGCTTTCAAGCGTTACGCCTTTCTTGCCTTGTTCAGCTTCACTTCCGACGTTTATGCGCACTGCGATGGCTTTTGCATGGGCCGTACCGATACGCCGTGGGAGGTGACGCAGTTTTCCGGCCTGTCGATCATGGTGCTGTTGCTGACGCCCTTCTCTGCCACCAATAACACCACGGAAAGCTTTAAACGCGTTTACTCCGCCGAGGAGCAAGAAGATGCGCGACTCTATCTCGCCAGCGACGGCATGCTGCAGGCTGCGTATTTCACGTCGGCCTTGCAGCGCTATCGCCAGGAGTCGCCGGATTCGGCGTTAAACGATCTCGCCGTTGCGGCGTTGATCAGCGCTCAGTGATCAGGCGGCCGCTGCTGCGGTCCAGTTCACCCAGCCAAACAGCCACGTTGCCAGAATCAACAAACCAAACGCGATCCGGTACCAGGCGAACGCGGCGTAGCTGTGGTTGGCAATAAACTTGAGCAAGCCACGCACGGCGATCATCGCGAAGATGAACGCGGTGACGAAGCCGAGGGCGAAGACTGGCAGGTCGTTGGGCTGGAACAGGTCGCGGTATTTGTAGCCGGAGTACACGGCGGCGCCGACCATGGTCGGCATGGCGAGGAAGAACGAGAACTCGGTGGCGGCTTTGCGCGACAGGCCGAAGAGCAGGCCGCCGATGATGGTCGAACCGGAGCGCGAGGTGCCGGGAATCATCGCCAGGCATTGTACGAAACCGACCTTCAGTGCGTGAGACCAGCGCATGTCGTCGACGTGTTCGACGCTGATCACATGGCTGCGCTGTTCGGCCCACAACATGATGATGCCGCCGACGACCAGTGCCACGGCGACGGTGATCGGGTTGAACAGGTATTCGTGGATCGCATCGGCGAACAACACGCCCAGGACCACGGCGGGCAGAAAGGCGATCAGCAAGTTGACGGTGAAGCGTTGTGCATTAGGTTCGGTGGGCAGGCCTTTGATGATTTCGAAGATCTTCGGTCGAAACTCCCAGACAACGGCAAGAATGGCACCCAGTTGAATAATGATGTTGAAGGCCATGGCGCGTTCGCCGCCGAACTCCAGCAAGTCGGCTACGATGATCTGGTGGCCGGTACTCGAGATCGGCAAGAACTCGGTCAAGCCTTCTACCGCACCTAATATCAACACCTGGAAAAGGGTCCAGAAATCCATTAATCCTCCGTCAGAGCGCTCTTGGCGAGCGACCGGGTAATAACACTCAGGGGTTGAGTATCTGAAGTTACACAATTGGCGTATATGAAGATCAAAAGATCGCAGCCTTCGGCAGCTCCTACAGGAGAATGCATTTCAAATGTAGTAGCTGCCGAAGGTTCGGGCCGCGATCGGACGATCTTTTGATCTCAAAGAATAGGTCTTATGAATTGCCACACTCAAGCCATGTTAATAATCGTCGGCTGACGAACTACGCAGGAAATATTTAGTCCTTCTGCAGAAAAAAGTTGCTCCGACAATAAAGTGTGATCAATATCACATTATCCTGAGATGGCCAGACAGTGGCAGATAGACATAGACAAAGCCATCGCAATAAGCTCAAAATAGTGGCACCATTGCATATCGCCACCATCTAAGCAGTAGTTCACCCCTCCGAGAAAATCAACTAAAAGCTTGAAAAGCTTAATTATTGTTAGAAAACTCGCGAGACACGTCTAAAATCCGCGCAAATGTTACCAATTGTCAGTCACAGATGAGAACCGGTGCTTTAACATCCCGATGTCAGCACTTAATTCGAGTCAATGCATGATGCTCTCAGGGAACTTAGCGACTAGAAGTCCGCGCCCGACAAACGACGAACCTGGTGTTCTTACTCTGGGTCGTACCCGTGGCGTGGCTGAACATTTCAAAGCGCTAGTCGCCCAGCATTTATGCACTGATATGGCGCTCGAAGCCGATGCGTACACTAGTTCATATCAGTTGAATGAACAGTCTGGTTCGTATCGAGCGATATTCCTGGTGATCGACAGCCCACAGGCCCTCGAAGACAATCTTGCACTGGTCGAGAATCTGCGCAGCGACAACTTGAAACCGATCATTTGTGCGGTCATCACCGGTCGTGGCGCCTTCAACAAGATCAAATATTATCTGGCTGGCGCGGATGTTTGTATCAAGCTCAATACCCTTTCCGACGATGGCGCCGAGTTGCTGGGCGAGTTCTTCAACAGTGAAGAATGGCAACGCGATATCAACCTGACGCTTGATCCGACGCGCATCTGCCTGATGGACACCCACCGGAAACTCGACATCTCGTTTGCCGAAATGAAGATCCTCGAAGCCTTCGCGCAAACCAGCAATCACATTCTGAGCCATGATGAAATCGCCAGCATCATGGGCCTCAACAGCAATTTCTACGACCCTCGAGCACTGGAAAAATCGATCAGTCGCTTGCGTGGAAAAATCAAGGAGATGTATGGTACAAACGCGATTCAGAGTATTCGCGGCTATGGCTATCGCCTGCTGCGGGGTCTGATATCGACTGCCTGACTCTCGGGCAGCCATCCCATTTGCATACGTACGAAGGATCGTCTGATGCAACCATATAGCTCCAGTTCTGCTTCACGCCTGTTTGAAATCAAGCAATTGAATGAGCGCGACAACACGACCCATAACAATAAAACTCCATAACATAGCAGCAGTTCGAGTGGAATTTATCGAGGGCCATTCTTGGGCCCAGACCCTGCCTATCGATTACTTCCGAGGAAGTCATTGCTCGCCTGCCGATTTTTCTTTTAGCCAATTTTGGTATGTATTTAGGAGAGAGACATGGAAACTAGTACAACCCTCCCAAGGAAATATTTTGTTGTCGTGACTCACAGTACAACGTCGCAACGCGAACTGGAGAGCATGCTGTCCAGTGAACGTTTCAATTCGTTTGAAGGGGTTGATTCGCCCTCTTCCGCTCCAATGGTGATGGAGTTCACATATCCAGGCATTAGTCGGAAAAATGTCGCGCGCAGTATCGAACACGATACTCAGCGAATATTGGCCACGCTTGAGTCCGAGTGGCTGGCAGCGCAATCGGCCAATCCTTTCCAGAATGTCCCGGCCATTACCGGTGAAACCCGCAACATGCCTCCTGCCGTTGAAGGTGATATGCCTGGCAATGAAACCTGGCATCTTGACCCTGACCAGGGTGCATTGATGAAAGAAGGTGTCGAGATCAGTCTGACGGGCCTGGAAACAGCACTGGTCAGGAAAATGCTCAGCCATGAAGAGCGTGTTGTCAGCCGTGACGAGCTGATTCTCAGCATCGGTCGCGAGCCTGAACAATATCGCGGCCTGGAAATGTGCCTGAGTCGTTTGCAAGATAAATTCAAAAGCGCCAGTCAAGGTGAGCGACTGTTTCGTGCCGTCAGAAACCGCGGTTATTGCCTGATTCAGGAAATCGTCGCATAACCACGAAAACCTCCACGAACAGAACAAACAGATAAAAGTGCGATTACAAAAACAACAAGAGCACTCTGTTTGGCTTCATCTTCCTCCCTGAAATCAAAAACTCCCTGCCTCCACCCCTCCAACAGTAACAAATACAACATCATTAATTCACCCCCTCCTCTGCGACCTTTTCTAACAGTCTTATATTTAATTATTAAAAAGTTGGCACTGTGCCATCTTGTTAGAACTCGTCAGACACCATTCCCGGCAATAACTTAGTCTATTGACTGACGACAGTTCGGCATATCGATGTTGTTACCTCAGGGCACTCGCTACAACAAAAACAATAAGTCTGGATAACAACTCGGCTTTCAACTGTTGAAACCTGAATGGACGTCTTTTGGGGATACCGTATGGATCTTTCTTTAAGTATCAATCGAAGCACAGGCCTCAAGGGACTGACCTTTTGGGGCCAATGGGCGCTGGCACAGGGCTTTGTCGTGACGCTGTTGTTCATACTCGCTGAGCAGCACACCGGGACGGTCGCGTTCTACTACCGTATGTGTGCGACGCTGGCGGTACTGGCGTCGGTGCCGGCTTATACGTTTAGCGGTGTGTATCGCAAGCGTGACAATTACCTGACCGGTCTCGGTCGGCTGTTCATGGGTTGGTCGATGACCATGGCAGCGCTGGCGTGCATCGCCTTTGTCTGCCAGGCCGATGAGCTGTTTTCGCGGCAGGTGATTCTGAGCTGGGCGGTGTATGGCTTCCTCGGTCAGGCGTTTCTGTACGCTCCGCTGCATGCGTTTTCCAAGTACTACCAACGGTCGCGTAAAAGCGAGCACAAGACGCTGATCGTCGGCACCGGCGAACTGGCATTGGGTCTGGCGAAGAAGCTCAGCCAACTGGAAAATCTGCCGTTGGTAGGTTTGGTCAGCAATGGTGATGTGTCTGCGCTGGGTTCGGATGCACCGCGTGTAGTTGGCGATCAGGAACAGTTGCTGGAGCTGATCGAGGCGCATGACATTCGTCGTTTGTACATCACCCTGCCGCTGTGTGAGGCAGCGAAAATCGAGGCGATTTATGGTGACTTGCTAGGGGCCAACGTTGATGTGGTGTGGGTGCCGGACTTGAACAGTCTGACCCTGCTCAATCACTCGGTGAAGGTCGTGGACGGTCTGCCGGCGATCTACTTGAACGAGAGCCCGCTGACCAGCCGCCCTACTGCTGCTTTGAGCAAGAGTCTGGTCGAGAAAACCGTGGCGTTTCTGGCGATCATCGCGCTGAGTCCGATCCTGCTGATCATCGCGCTAGCGGTGAAGATCAACTCGCCCGGCCCGGTGTTTTTCAAACAGGATCGTCATGGCTGGAATGGCAAGGTGATCAAGGTCTGGAAGTTCCGCTCGATGCGTGTTCACGATGACCGTGATGTGAAGCAGGCCAGCCGCAATGACTCGCGCATTACCGCAGTCGGTCGCTTTATCCGCCGTACTTCGCTGGACGAATTGCCGCAACTGTTCAACGTGTTGCAGGGGCATATGGCTCTGGTCGGCCCACGCCCGCACGCCGTCGCGCACAACAACTACTACTCGGGGAAAATCCTCGCGTACATGGCGCGTCACCGGATTAAACCGGGGATCACCGGATTGGCCCAGATCAGCGGCTGCCGTGGTGAGACGGACACCATCGACAAGATGCAGAAACGTGTGGAGATTGACCTGCAGTACATCAACAGCTGGTCGTTGTGGCTGGATCTGAAGATCCTGGTGAAGACGCCGTTTACGTTGCTGTCGAAGGATATTTACTGAGGTTCGAAGCTGCATACCGCAAGGGGACGAAAGTCCCCTTTTTTGTGCCTGGGATTTGGGAGCGAGAGTGGATTGTGGAGGGATGCAAAGAACTTGTGGGAGTGAGCTTGCTCGCGAAAGCGGTGGGTCAGGCAACGATGATGCTGACTGTGCTGACGCCTTCGCGAGCAAGCTCGCTCCCACAGGGATTCGGGAATGGTTCGGGATTTATGGCGTGACAGATAGCTAATGTGGGAGCGAGCCTGCTCGCGAAAGCGGTGGGTCAGGCAATGATGATTCTGACTGTGCTGACGCTTTCGCGAGCAGGCTCGCTCCCACAGGGATTTGGGATGGCATCGGGATTTTTGGCGTGACAGATAACCAATGTAGGCCTTCGCCTGCTCGCGATGGCGGTGGGTCAGGCAACGGGGATGTCGACCGTACGGACGCTATCGCGAGCAGGCTCGCTCCCACAGGGATTTGTGGTTGGCTCGGGATTTATGGCGTGACAGATATCCAATGTGGGAGCGAGCCTGCTCGCGAAAGCGGTGGGTCAGGCAACATTGATGCTGGATGTGCTGACGCCTTCGCGAGCAGGCTCGCTCCCACAGGGATTTGTGGATGGCTCGGGATTTGTGGCGTGATGAAAATCCAATGTAGGCCTTCGCCTGCTCGCGATGGCGGGGGGTCAACTGTACGGACGCTATCGCGAGCAGGCTCGCTCCCACAGGGATTTATGGTTGGCTCGGGATTTGTGGCGTGACAGATAGCTAATGTGGGAGCGAGCCTGCTCGCGAAAGCGGTGGGTCAGGCAACAGTGATGTCGACTGGTCGGACGCTATCGCGAGCAGGCGAAGGCCTACAGGTTCCAGGGTGTTCGGGAGATCCGCGCTTACTCCGTAATCTTCTCGAAATTCCGATAAAACATATCCCCTTCCCGGCTATCGGTCATCGAGTGCAGTTGGTAGCTGCGGCTCAGTCGCGCACCACCGTCACGGGTCAGTGGGGCCCAGACCAGGTTGGCGCGGCGCATGGTCGACATGCTCATCATTTCGTCGAACGGGATCGACAGGTAGATGCCTTTGTCGAAACTACCTTCGCCATACTCGGCACTGCCCGCCGTGGTGATCGTCGCCCACGCGCCAAAACGCACGCCATTGAAAAACTCGCGCGAGATGTCCAGCGTGCCGCCCCAGTCACCGGCCAGATAACGCCCGACGCTCACCGCCGCCAGCGTATCAAACGGCAGATCGGTATAACCGGTGATATGCCCGGTCACCACCGAGTAATCACGCAGGGCAAAACCCTGATCGAAATCGCGCTGACGCACCCAGTTCAGATCCGCGCCCACCGACCAGCGCTCACCGGTCGGGCGGAACAACACTTCACCGCCGACACCGGCAAACATCGATTCCAGATAACCGCCATACACCATGCCGTACCAGTCTTTATCCAACTGCTCGGCATGACTCATCTGAAACAACGGCATGGTGGTGTTAGACGTGGTCAGGTACTGACGCAAATCCGTGCGCACACGCGGCAAACCGCTCGGCGCGTCGTAGGTGAATTTGTCGAAGTTGTTGGCCAGGTTGGCGCTGAGCAAACCGCTCCACCAGGTGTTGCGGTTGAAGCGATATTCGGCGTCGGCATCGGCGCTCAATTGATAGAGCAAGCCATCCGGGCCACCGACGTTCTGCTTGAAGCCCAGCCCCACGCCATAGCTGAAATGCTGCGGTGCTTCGGTGTAGAGGGTCTTCTCGTTGTGCGGCATCGCCGGGTTGATCTCGGTGGTGCGGTGCAGCGATTCAAGTGGCTCTTCGTTGTTGATCACCTCGCGGAAGGTCTGACGCGGCACGCTGGTTTCTTCCAGCGGCAAGTCGTAGCGCTTGTTGACCACGGTGAACCAGTCGATGTCGTCGTTGACGCTGTTGTCGAGAATCCGGCTCGCCCGCCCCACAGCCTTGGACGAATGGAAGTAACGCTGCTGCTCGCCATAGACGATCAGCTCGGAATCACGCTGCGTGATGCGCTCGACCTTGTAGCCGGCATTCTGCTGCAAACGCTGCGAGACGTTGGCCCAGTTGACCTGATCCATCGCCGTGGCCGGAGCCTTCGCCGGCAGCGGTTCCGGGGTTGGATCGTAAGTCTTCGCCGGTGCCTTGCGGCTGACGAAATTGGTGTGAAAGGTCACGCCGAACATCGCCGTATTACCGCGCTCCCACGCCGCGCTGACATCGACCGAATCGGTGACTTTGAACACCGCGCCAAGGTTGATCGGCGAGTCCTGCTTGATCTCGTTTTCCTTCGGCTCATGCTTGTAGTCGTTGCCTTCGAATTCGAGTTTCAGGCTGAGGCGATCCCACGGCGTCTGATAACTCACGCCACCGAAGAACGACGGCCGCCCACGAAAGTACGAACCCGAGTTGACGTCACCGGTGCCTTCAAGCGCCGGACGGGTATCGAAGCGATCGCTGACGTAGCCCAACGGGTTGTCGATATCGCCGCGATTACCGAGATAACCCCAGGCAATCCCGGCGCTGAAATCGAAGTTGTCGTAACGCTTGTTGGCGACGAAAAATTCACTGGAGAACAAACCGGTACCACCGATATCTCGGAAGCCCAGCGCCACGTCGGGCAGCCAGTGACTTTCCTGCCACAGCCGGACTTTGACGTCGACCGCCTTATCCTTATAGCTTTGGCTGCCGCTGAGGGCCTCCGAGCCGTACGGCCGGTTGGTGATCGCGGTGTAGCGAAACGAGCCTTCGAGCCAGTCCAGCGGCTGCAACGACACGCTGTAGCGACTGTACGGATCGGTGCGGTTGGCGTTGACGCTCAACTCGCCGGCCGGGGCCATGCGCGCGGTTGGCGTCTGCAACAGACCGGTGCCACCGAAGTCATTCTGGGTAATGCGCGGCTCGGCATGCGCCAGACCGCAGGGCAATAACAACACAGCTGCAAAACGTAACTTCAACGAACCACCTCGGCCAGCTGCGTGGCAATAAATTCGGCCAACTGCTGATTCAGTTCAGGAAGAGGCGGATCAAGATCATCATTTTTCAACGGCACCAGAATCTTGCTGCCGGCCACGGGAAAGTGCCCGCTCTCGCGATTCCAGTGGGCGATGCCGACACGTTGCGAAGCGCCGTTGGGCTGGATCAGCCACAGATAATCGGCTTCGGCATCGCTCAGAATCGAACAGCCTTGCAGATACTCACGGGCCTCCTGCAACGGCTGATACGGCAAGTGGCAAGGCTCGGCGACGGCACCGAGCACTTGCACTTCGTCGACACGTTTCGGGTAGATCAGACGATCGCCGTCATCGAGGCGAATGTTGCGCGCGAAGCCAACCTCCAACGCGACCGGATCGAGGTCGGCGATCTGCCGTCCAGTCACCGGCATCTGCCGCACTTGTTCGGCAATGCGCTGCGCCAGTGCCGCCCGACTCGGCCGGTCGAACAGCATCGACATGCGTTGCAGCACATCCAGATCAAACAGCACACCGACCTTGAGCCGTGTCTGCTGCTCAATCAGCGACTGCCGCAGCAAGCCGCCCGCCAGCCAATAGCCTTCGGCATTCGGCACCGCTTCGCTGATCACATCGAGCAAGCGTCCGCCCGGTGGCAACGGGACTGGCCCGGGATTGGCGACATCACCCGACACCGTGACGGCCGCCTGACTCACACTCGCGACCAGCAACAAACTCGCCGACAACATTTTCAGGCGCATCACGGCAGGTGCCTGCGATCAGGGGTCAGTTGCACAACCTTGACGCGCAACTGCGACGTCAGTTGCTGCTCGCTCTGCAAGATGAAACCGTCACGCGGGTCGACCCAGTAACGATTGGTCGCGCTCAGGCCAATGGCCGGGGCGTCAATGTGTTCATCGACACGCAGCACCGTGTATTCCTTGTCGAGAATCGTCAGGGTCTGTTCCGAGCGACGGGAGAAACGGCTGTTGACGATCACCCCGACTTCCTGACCCTTGTAAAGGTCGATCCAGCGCCGCGTGGTAAAACCGTCCGCGACGTGGTGCAGGCCTTGCTTGAACGGCGAGTCATCGGCCAGCCGCGTGCCATCGAGATCGCCTTCCAGGCCCAGACCAATGGTGCGCACGGCGAGGCCATTGCGCAGCAACAGCACTTGTTTGCCCGAGGCGACCCAGAACTGCAGGTCTTCACGCTCGCGCACCAGCGCCAGCACCCCGGAGCCGGACGGCGTGGTCAGTTTCATTTGCGGGTAATTGACCCCGGCGACTTCAGCCGCCGACACGTCGACTTCATCCGGGCCGACGACCGCCGCTTTAAGGTTGTTCAACGAAGCGCTCATCAACGGGTTACAGCCGCACAGCAACGAGGCCGCCATCAGGCAGACGCCAACTTTCAAAATATTCAAAGTCGGCGGCCTTATTTGCTGTTGTTACTGTATTCGCTCCAGTTCTTCGCAGCGGAAGCGCCAGTGCCGACAATCGATGCCGACGGCACCAATTGACTGATCAAGCGATTCCAGCGAGTCACGTTGGCAGGCCCGACGTACACCACGTCCTGAGGACGCACTTCGAAGTGCGACGCGAGCGCCATGGCAGTCGGCGACTCGGCTTCCAGCTGGTAGATCTTCGCCGGTTCGACATCGAGGTTTTCTACGCCGCGAATGACGTACACCGCGTTGCCGTTGGAGGTGGTCTGGCTCAAGCCACCGACCGAACCGAGCACGTCGGTGAGGTTCATCGTCGCGGTCTTGAAACTCAGCGCACGCGGCTGGTTGACCTCGCCCATCACGTAGATGCGCTTGTTGTCGTTGTACGGCAGGTACAGCTGATCGCCGCCCTTGAGGAAGACGTTCTGCAACTCGGAATCCTGCTGATTGAGCGAGTCGAGATTGAGCGGATAGGTGCGGCCATTACGCGTCAGCAGCAGCCCGGACAGATCGGCGTTGTTGGTATCGATACCGGCGGAACCGAGGGCTTCGACCACGCTCAGCGGGTTGGTGGAAATCGCTTGCGGACCGGCCTTGGCCACCGCGCCAGTGACCACGACTTTCTGGCTGGCAAAACGCAACACCGCGACATCCACCTGCGGCTCGGCAATGAATGCCGACAGCCGCTGTTCAATGTCCGAGCGCAGTTGCTGGATGGTCCGGCCGGCGGCCTGGACTTCCTTGATGAACGGGTAATAGAGCGTGCCATCGGAACGCACCAGACGGCCGTTGGCATCGATCTGTTGTTGCGCGCCGGAGGGGGCCGTCAGCTCAGGGTGATCCCATACGGTGATGTACAGAACATCGTTGTTGCCGATGCGGTATTCGGCCGGGGTCGCCAACAGCTCCGGCGGCAGCGACTCACGCTTTTGCGTGGAGCGATTCATGGCGATCAGCTTGGGCGTGATCGGAATCAGCTCGACCCGGCTGCTTTCGCTGGCACCCTGACGGGTGATGCTGCTGGTGCTGAGGTATTGACCGGGGGAAAACATGCAACCTTGCAAAGCGAGACTTGCCAACATTAAAAGATAAACACTACGAGTCATAATGGCACTACGCTATTCAAGGGCGAATCCAAAAACAAAGTCACCCGACTTGCGTCGGGCGACCCTGTACTGCACTAACAGAACTTCCTGTTAGTTATGCGTGCCGGTTGTACCGGTGGTACCCGTCGTACCGGTGGTACCGCCGTTGGCACTGCCACCGCTGTTAGACGCCGCTACAGCACTGGCAACCATTGCAGTACTGGCTGCGGGCGCTTGAGAAGCCGCCACGTTGCCACCTACATTGGTTACCGCTGTCAGCGGTGCTTCAGCGGCGGCAGCCCAGTTGCTCAACATCGTCAACAGGGCAACTGCCATCACTTTTTTCATATCAACTCCTTTCTAACATTCGACCTGTTAAAAAACCGGCCTGAGTTAGCGGTGGTGAGTTCAAGTCCGCAAAAAGCGCGAACAAGATCCGTTGTTCTTTCACAGTCTTACCCAACTGATAAAAGTCGAACGGCAGGTTTATATCTACGGACTTGCAAAAGGCATTGCCAGTGTAATTTCCCGACGTTATCTAACAAGCTGACTGAAAATAACATTGGGTTAAATGGCCATCATCGCAAGTAGCCTTTGGGATGGTTCGATTGCCAGCGCCAAGTGTCGGTGACCATGTCCTGCAAGTTGCGCGTGGCTTTCCAGCCAAGTTCCTTAGCAGCCTTGGAAGCATCGGCCCAACTCTCGGCGATATCCCCGGAACGGCGCGGCATCATCCGGTACGGCACCGGTTGCCCGCAGGCCTGTTCGAAAGCGTGAAGCACTTGCAGCACGCTGTAGCCATCGCCGGTGCCGAGGTTCCAGGTGTGAATGCCGGTACGCCCGGAGATCGACTGCAACGCCTTCAAGTGCCCGTCCGCCAGATCGACGACGTGGATGTAATCGCGCACGCCGGTGCCGTCCACAGTCGGGTAATCATTGCCGAAGATCGACAGCTCTTGCAGGCTGCCGACCGCCACCTGACTGATGTAAGGCACCAGATTATTCGGAATGCCGTTGGGGTCTTCGCCCATATGGCCGCTGGCGTGGGCGCCGATCGGGTTGAAGTAGCGCAGCAAGGCGATGCTCCAGCGCGGCTCGGCCTGGCTGAGGTCACGCAACACGTTTTCGACGATCAGCTTGGACTGGCCGTAGGGATTGGTCGGATTACCAGTGGGAAAATCCTCGCGGATCGGCATCTGCTCAGGCTCGCCATACACCGTGGCTGACGAGCTGAACACCAGGCGGAACACCCCCGCCGCCGCCATTGCCTGGCACAACGTAATGCTGCCGCTGACGTTGGTCTCGTAGTACTCAAGTGGTTTGCGTACGCTCTCGCCGACCGCTTTCAGGCCGGCAAAATGCAGCACTGCCTCGATGTTGTGCTCGCGGAAAATCCGGTCGAGCAGTGCGCGGTCGCAGACATCGCCGCGGATCATCCAGGCACTCTTGCCGCAGATGGTTTCAACGGCGTGCAACGCGGCTTCACTGCTGTTGCAAAGATTATCCAGCACGACAACTTCATAACCTGCTTCAAGCAATGCAAGTGTGGTATGCGAGCCGATATAGCCGGCACCACCCGTTACCAGAATCTTCATAGCGCGGTCCGTCTTTGGATAAGTGACAAGTTAGCGTGTCAAGCCTTATTGAATAGATATGTGTCACAATCCACACAAACGAGGCGACAACAACCGAAAACAAAACTAGTTCAATGACTGGCAATAAATATTTTTGCAGGTCAGACTGTATTGTCCGCTACTTATTAGCACTCCCCGCGCACTCATCACTATCATCAGATACCGACTAAAAATAACTATCAAGCAACTAACCGACATCTCATAACATTGTCGTGTTTTACCGTCACTGGCATTTGCCATTAATAACCTGACTCGGGTATTAAAGTAAGCCTTCAATCCCACATTGAAACTTGCACGCCCTGTATTAGTGCGCGCATCCGTCGCCTGTGTTCCATGACTGTCCAGGATACTTTTATGATTCGTAAATGTTTGTTCCCCGCTGCCGGCTATGGCACGCGTTTCTTGCCGGCCACCAAAGCCATGCCGAAAGAGATGCTGCCGATCGTCAACAAGCCGTTGATCGAATACGCCGTTGAAGAAGCGCGGGACGCCGGTCTGCAACACATGGCCATCGTCACCGGTCGCGGCAAGCGTGCGCTGGAAGACCATTTCGACATCAGCTACGAACTCGAACACCAGATCCGTGGCACCGAGAAAGAGAAATTCCTCGCCGGCACCCGTGAACTGATCGACACCTGCACCTTCTCCTACACCCGTCAGGTGGAAATGAAGGGCCTGGGTCACGCGATTCTCAGTGGCCGTCCACTGATCGGCGATGAGCCGTTCGCCGTGGTGCTGGCCGATGACCTGTGCCTGAACCTGGAAGGTGACGGCGTGCTCACCCAGATGATTGAGCTGTACAAGAAATTCCGCTGCTCGATCGTCGCCATCCAGGAAGTCCCGGCCGACCAGACCCACAAGTACGGTGTGATCGCCGGCGAACTGATGTCCGAAGGCATCTATCGGGTCAACAACATGGTGGAAAAACCGGCCCCGCAAGACGCGCCGTCGAACCTGGCAATCATCGGCCGCTACATCCTCACCCCGGATATTTTCGACCTGATCGCCGACACCCAACCGGGCAAGGGTGGCGAGATCCAGATCACTGACGCGTTGATGAAACAAGCGCAGAACGGTTGCGTGCTGGCCTACAAGTTCAAAGGCCTGCGTTTTGACTGCGGTGACGCCGAGGGTTACTTGCAGGCGACCAATTTCTGCTACGAAAACGTCTATCTCAAGGGCCGCTGAGACGGCTCCCTTCACCCAACGAGGCCACCATGAACATTGCACAACATTCCGTAGAGATTGAACGCGAGGTGGGTAACCTCGGGGTGATGAGCTGGTTGTCCCGCCATCAGCCGTTGCCCAGCGCCAACGAAACCTGGCTGGGCACGATTCTGCTGGTGGAGCGGATTGGCGTGTTTCCGGCGTCCGGTGATATCCGCCGGCCGCTGCGTGATCCCTATCCGCTGCTTGCGCATTTGAAAACGCTCTATGGCGAGCAGGCGCTGGAGATGGATGATCGCGATGGTCTGAAGGTGATCTTCAGCGACTGGCGCTTCCGGGTGCGGATCTGCTGCAATGACCCGGCGATCATCATCAACGTTGAGACTCGGTGCGATACGCGGCTGATGCCGCAGAAGATTGCGGAATTGCTCGAGCAGGTCGACGCCTTCGAATAACTCCCCTCACCTGATCGTTCCCACGCTCTGCGTGGGAATGCATCCAGCGACGCTCTGCGTCACCCAGCGAAGGGACGCGGAGCGTCCCGGGCGGCATTCCCACGCGGAGCGTGGGAACGATCACCGCCCGGGGTTTGCGTGTTATTTAGGGGAGGCGTCGCAACGATCCTTGGCGCCGGTGATCCAGCCATAGAAGTAGTCAGCAATCACCTTCCCGCCCGTGGCCGGTACCGGATGAATCTTGTCCGGGCCGATCATCGCAGCGGCGTAGCGTTTGACGTCCGGCCCGAACGCGCACTGCAGATTGGCATACCCCAGACGCTGCTCAAGCGCCCACGGTTCAAGCACCTGCGCGTACGCCGACATCGGATACGCACTGGAGCGCGTGGTGTCCTGACGCATGATCAGGTTGATGCTCGCCTGCGGCTGAATCTCACGCAGCATGCCCACCAGCCCCTGAACGTTCTGCAGATACTGCGCGGGCTTCACGCCGAAGCCCTGATCATTGCCACCGAGCATGATCAGGTAAACATCCGCGGGGATCTTCGACACGGCAGCTTTCCACTGCACCTGCCACTGCGGATCCTGGTGATAGAAATCCGCAGAAGCCGCACCCGATGCCGCGAGCTTCGAGACCCGCACGCCATTCTGATCGTTGCTCATCCACAGGCCGAACAACGTCGGCGCGCCCTTCACCACTTCCAGTTTGAAGGACCAGTCTTTCGCTGCCGAGAGGCCTGTCAGCGGTACTTCCTGCACGCCCGAACCTTCAAGCTTCAGGGGTTGCCAGTCTTGCGCGGGAGACCAGCGATAGCGGATCTCGCTGGATTCGCCGTTGCCCAGATAAAGCAGTTTCGCCTGAGTGACAGCGGTATCGATGCGCGGCGTCGGACTCGCATCCACTTGCAACCATGCGCCGGGCCGGCCTGTCACCGTGCGACTGTCCGGACTCGCCTGGCCCAGGTCTGAAACCTTCCAGTCGCCGCCAAAGTACTTGTCACTGCTGCGGGTGTATTTGAAATGGGTGCCGCCCAGCGCCGCGCCGTGGTTGAAACCGACGTAACCCGGCCCGGCAAAACCCACTTCCCCGGCCACGCGCTGCACCAGTTTGTTCAGGTAAAAATCCTGCCCGGCGCTGTAGCTGTCGCCGATCACCGAGACCGACAAAACCTTGCCAGACTTGCCTTCACGCCACTGCGCAAAACGCTCGCGGGCATCGCCCACCTGAACCACCGACGCCGCGACGGGTTGAGCGTCATCTACTGCCAACATGCAAAATTTCCTTCAGTCTGAAATGGCCCACTGAATGCTTGGGTGTACAGAGATCAACTGTAGGAGTGAGCCTGCTCGCGATAGCGGTCTGTCAGTCAGCATTTCATTACCTGACCCACCGCTATCGCGAGCAGGCTCACTCCTACAGGGATTGTGTTCGACAAAGATCCGCTGCTCGCGAAGCTCTTAGCTGCTTTGGGTTTGCGGCACCGGGGTGATGGGCACCGCCGGTTTCTTCTTCGCCGCCCGCTCCCCAAGGAACAACACCGAAGTGAAATTGAACCGGCTGAAAACCATCGACAACACCACCGGCCCAAGCAAGCCACAACTCAAGCCACCGAGTACCAGCAGGCTTTCATCCTTCACTCCCAACCGTCCCAGCACAAACCGCGACGTCGCCGCAAACAACACATGAAACAGGAAAATCGCATACGAATAACCACCGAGCCACGTCAGCGCCTTCGACCGTACATCACTCGACAGCAACGCGATGCAAGACACGCAACCCACGGTCAACCCGATCAGACTGCGACGATCGACAATCAGCTCACGATCAATCGCCGCGACATACAACAGCGTCAGCGAAATCAGCACAAACACCAGCGGCCCGATCACCTTGAAGCGCTGCTTCAACACGTCGACATTTTCCTGGCCAATCATCCCCGCCACGAAAAACGGCAACAGGTAAATCGCCCCGTTGATCCCGAACGCATCGAACTTGAACGGCGACAACAAAAACAGCAGCGCCGCAAACGCAAACAGCCCATACAGCCGCGTCGCCGAACGCAGCATCCCGCGCCACTCCAGCAGCCCGACGAACATGAAAATGATGAACACCGCCTGCAGGAACCAGAAGTGGTTGATCGGCACCCAGAACGACAACAACGCGTCGATCACACCGACATCCTTGTTCACCCCCGGCCCGACAGCCTGCAACACCGAGAATGGTACACCGACGCAAAACAGCGGCACGATCAAGCGGCGCACCTTGCCGCTGAAGAACGCGGAAAAGTCGTTGCCACGAATTTTGTAGATCGAATAGATGTACCCGGAAATGAAGGTGAACAGCGGCATACGCACGTACACCATCGAGTCGGCGATGACCCGGAACGGCGAGCCGATATCGATCTTCAACCCGCCGCCCAACGGCCCGATGACGTGATAGAGCACCAGCAACAGGCACGCCAGGCCACGCAGGGTTTCAATCTCCAGGGACTTTTTCTTGCTCGACATAAAGCACCTGCCTCAATTCAGAATTCTTGATTCAACCTGCACCGGTTTGTTCGCCCGCAGCATCAAGCCCAGGCCGACAAACAACACCGGCACCACCATCGAGAAGTGTCGGGCGAAGGAGCCGAAGTCCGGCTCGAACAGCCCTTGCACCAGCAGAAACGCCAGCGGAATGGCGATCAGTTCCTTGGGTTTGGTCTGGATCGGCGCGCCCTTGTAATCGGTCGAGGTGATGACTTTGAACAGCAGCAACGCGGTCATGATCATCAACGCCACGAAGATCACCTGACCCGGGCCGGACAGCAGAATCAGCTCCACCGGGAATGACAAGCGGAAGAAAATGATCATCGAGTCCAGCGCCTGCGAAACGAAGTCGCTGCCGCTGAGCCACGACACGATCAAGGATTTCGAGCCCTCCTCGCCCGCCGTGCGCAGTTCGTTGTTACTGGCGCGAATCGACGACACCGGGAAGCCCAGTGCGAGCTGAATCGACATGGCTACCGCCAGGTAGAACAGAAACAGCATCAGAAAGAACGTCGTGCGCGACACATACTTTTTCATCACGCAGACGCCGACCCACGACAGCGAAAACAGAATCCAGTAAGGCCGGATCAGCACACCGTAGATCACCGCGGAAAGGAAAAAACCACCGCGATATTTACGCGTCAGCGAGCTGAGCAAAATGCTCAACACCGCCACCGACACAATGATTTCCTTGGTCAGATTCTCCAGGAAGAACGAGCGCACAATCCCCCACAGACACAGCGTGCCGAAGATCGCCAACGGCATGCGCCGAAACACCACCACAGGAATCGCCGTGAGGAAAAAGTTGCAAAACATGCCGTAGGCCCAGGCATTGGTCAGGTTGATCCCGGTGGGCCGCAGCAGGAACGCCGAACACTCGTAGGACGAGCGATCGGGCGAGAACGGGTTCCAGAAGTTGCAGTTATCGGCACGGGCGTAGGACGACCACAAGGTCATCGCATCCGGGCCTGGATCACGCGGAATCAGCAGCGGCATCGCCACCGACAGAAACAGCCCGGTGAAAAGGATCAGGAACGAGACATACGAATCGAGTCTCTTGCCACGAAACTCGATGCACGGCAGTTTCAGGCCCATGACAACGCAGCCTTTTTCGCAGCGGTTGCGCGAGTCAGCACGGCAATCACCACGAGCTGCACGATGATCGCGAAGACGTTGCCCCACGCCGCGCCGTAGATCGAATAGTGCTTGATCAACAGATAGCTGACCGGCACCGAAACCAACAAGCAAATGGCAGCGCTGGCCAATGACACCCGGCTGTTTTTCGAAGCAATCAGACCACCCCAGACGATGTCGCCAATCGCGCGCAAGGCGAAGGAGAAAATCAGTACGCCGAGGATCGCATTGTCCGGACGCGGCACGCTGGTGGCGACGTAATCGAGCACCACGTTGAAAAACACATAGATCGCCACCGCCACCGCCGCCGACACCAGCAGCGAGCGCATCACCCACTTGTTGATGAACAGTTGCTTGACCGTGAACGCCTGTTGCTCAGCCTGAAAACGCTTGGCCAGCACCGGAATCCCGACCACCGCCACCACCGCATAGGACAACGCCTGCAAAGTGTTTGCCGCCGACCATGCGTACACGTATTTACCGAGGCTGGCGTAGGGTTCCAGGTCGATGATCAGAAAGCGCTCGGCGTACTGACTCAGCGCGATCAGCCCGGTGCCGAGGTAGAACGGCAAGCCGGCCTTCCATACGGTGCCCGTGGCCAGCGTCCCGGCAACCCGGCCCTTGTGCACGTTCACCACGATCAGATAACCGGCGATGATCACCAGCACGTTGGCAGCGACCCACAGCCACAGCACGCTGGCGATTCCCGAGACCCAATCGAGCATCATCCCGCCCACCGCCAACAGCGCCCACAGGCCGGTCTTGATGAAGAACAGCAATGCGCCCGCCGTGGCTTTCTGCGCAGAAAACACGAAAGAGTTGATCTCGAACGACAGGTGCTCAGTGAGCAAAACCAGCGTCACGCAAAGGATCAGCGCGGCCGGCGCTTCAACTGTCTGGAACAGTGAATAAATCAGCACCGTCGCTACCGACAACAACAACCCCACCGCCAGATACAGCAGCAGGACTTTATCGACCACCCGGCGCGAACTGCCGCCGACGCTGATCAAGCGATTGATCTCGGAACTGAAACCGACGCTGTAGAACTTCGACGCAATCAGCGATGCCGCGACCACCACGCCGTAGAAGCCCAGCGCCTCATAACCGAGGTAATGGGTGATCGCCAACACCAGCAAAAACTTCGCGCCCAACGCTCCGCCGCGAAGCAGCAGCCGAAATATCATCGAACGACACCTTTGATGATCTCGTCCATGGCCACGGTTTTCGCTTCGATTTCTCGGCAGGTATCGGTCAGGCGCTTGCCGAAGTTCGACAGCGCATTCGGCGCATAAACCGTCTCGATAATGGTGTCGACATTGATGTCGCCGCCGTTGATCACCCAGTCCTCGACCCCCATGTCCTGATAGGCGCCGAAGCCTTTGCGTTCATAGCTGATGTGGTACGCCGGCACGCCGGAAAGCAGCGACTCGATGGCGCCGTGCAAGCGTACGGAAATCACCAGATCCGGTTGGTATTTGGCAATCGTCGCCTTCAGCGACAACAGGTCTTCGGTGATGCCCAGTTCGCGATAGAACGCGCCGTCATCGTTGCCGCGTACCGCGCTCTGTACGGCGCAGACCACTTTGCTTTTGTTCTTCAAACGCTGCAGCAGCACTTTCAGATTGGCCACGTAAGCGACTTTCTTTTCCTTGCTCCACTCCGGCGGCTTGCGCAGTACCACGCACACGGTGGCTGGCGAAGACGCGCAGCGGGTGAATTTTGCCTGCTGGAGGATTTTGCTCGCCAACGACTGCACCGCCAGATCCGGCGCGCGGTAGACGTTTGCACAGGCATCGAAAATCGCCGAGGAGCGATTGTCACGCACGAATACCGCATCGGCGCTAGCGTAGTGCTCGACGATCTTGCTGCTCTCGCCGTGGAACGGGCCGATGCTTTGCGGCAGGTACACCGACGGCACTTTGCTGAGGATCGCGGTTTCCAGTTGCTTGGCGTGGCCGAGTTTCAGCTTGATGTGTTCGAAGGCACTTTTCGAGCGCATGTAACCGCCGCCGACGCCGACGATCAGATCGGTTTTCTTCAGCAGATCCGCCAGCCCGGCGTAGGACTGATTGAGGAACACCGCTTGTTTGACCCGGCCCAAACCCTTGGCCGCCATCACCGGCGCGTCGAAACGCGGGTGCGGCAAGTAGCTGAAAGATTCCGGGTCGGAGGCCACGACGCTGATCGCGGTGTCTTCGCCAAAATTGCGCTGCACCAGCGCGATGGCCAGATCGACGAGCAAGCCGTCACCGGAGTTGGACGCACTGTAGCCATGCAAAATCGTTACGTTCATATGCTTGAGTTCTACTTAAAAAGTGGGAGCGCGATACAGGTCGTAGGTCTGGCGAATCATCAACGCGGCACTGAAGCGCTCGCGGACAATGCTGCGTCCTTGGTTGCCGAGGTCGAGCAAACGCGGCTTCTGGATAATCGTCAGCACATCGGCCAGCGCTTGGTGATCACCGGACGGAAAGACGTAGCCAGACACTTCGTTGGTGACCAGTTCGGGCAGTGACGTGCAATTGCTGGCGATCACCGGCAAGCCCATGGCCATGCCTTCCAGCGGCACCATGGCGAAACCTTCCCAGCGACTCGGCACGATCAGCGCATCGGATTGTTGATACAGCGCCTGCACTTCGCTCGGGGTGACCCACGGCAGGTACTCGACGCCATCCATCGGCGGGCACTCGACCGCGTCCTCATTGACGGCACTGCCAACCACGGTCAGTTTCATGTCGCTGCGCTGCACCTTGGCGTAAGCCTTGAGCAGCACATCGAAGCCCTTTTGATAATCGAGGCGACCAACGAACAGCAGATGAATCGGCTCGTTGCCAACCGCTTTCTGCGCGTCTTCCTTGCGATGAATGCCGTTGTAGATCAGCGTCATGCGCTTGCGCTCGATGCCGAAGCGCGCGGCTTTGTCGAGTTCGTACTGGCTGACGCAAATGATCACGTCGGTGACTTTCTGCAGCACCCGCTCGATCCACGCATAGACTTTCTGCTTGGTCGGCGAGCTTTCCATCAAGAACGAAAACGCGTGCGGGCAATAGACGATTTTCGGCTTGCGCCACGGTCGCAGCAGCACACACACGCACCGCCCGATCACCCCGGAAAAGGTGCTGTGCAAATGCACCACGTCGGGTTTTTCCTTGAGCATCACCTGGGTCAGGCGCCAGGCGAAACGAAGTAGCGACGGCACATTGCGCCCGGTACGCGGGAAGGTGCGGATCTGTTGCGCGCCGATGCCGTGCAACTCTTTGGCCTGATCATCCGGAACCAGATACACCAGCTCGTAGTTCGCCGCATCGCCTTCAGGCGAAGCCGAAATCGTCCGGATCACCGTCGCTACGCCACCTTTGATCGTCTCTGCCACGTGCAGTATTTTCTTCACAAATCACCCACTTCAAACAGGAAAAAACAGTCGCTGACAGTCAGGATTTGTCGGACGCGTATTCGTAGTTGTAATAGCCGTAGCCGCCGTTGCCGTAATAACTGGCGGCACGCTTCTCGACGCCGTTGAACACCGCGCCTTTGAGCTCGATGCCGTTCTGCGCGAAGCGGCGAATGGTCAGTTCGATCTCTTTGGCCGGGTTCACCCCGAAGCGCGTGACGATCAGGCTGATCCCGGCTTCACGGCCGACAATCGCGGCATCGGTCACCGCCAGCAGCGGCGGCGTATCGATGATCACCAGGTCGTAGCGCTCACTCAGTTCGGCGAGCAAATCGCGGAAGTTGGCGTGCATCAGCAGCTCGGAGGGATTGGGCGGTACCTGGCCGCGACTGATGAAGTGCAGGTTGTCGACTTCAATTTTGTTGATCGCCTGATCGATGCTGCAGCGCTTGACCAGCAGGTCGGACAAACCGTTGGTGATCGGCGTGTTGAGGGTTTTGTGCAGGTGACCTTTGCGCATGTCGGCATCGATCAGCACCACGCGCTGGCCGCTCAGGGCCATGACGGCGGCAAGGTTGGACGAGACGAAGGTTTTGCCGACCTGCGGGCTCGGCCCGGAAATCATGATGCGGTTGTTGGTCGAATCGAGCCCGGCGAAGTGCAGGCAGGTGCGCAGGCTGCGGATCGATTCGATCGACAGATCCGTCGGATTACGCAGGGCCAACAGGTACGCCGGTTTGTCGACACCGTCGCGGGCGCGGCCTTTTTTGTTGTCTTCTTCATCCTGCAAGGCGCTGTACGGAATCGACGCGTACACCGGCAAGCCAAGTTGCTCGATGGCTTCCGGGCCTTCCAGACCGCGGCTCAGGGATTTGCGCAGCAGCACCAGCGCCACGCCGACAAAGGCGCCTAGGAACGTAGCAATCAGCACAATCAGGGCTTTTTTCGGTTTGACCGGGCTGGTCAGATCGACATCTGCTGCATCGACCAAACGCACGTTACCGACGGCACCGGCGCGGACGATGTCCAGTTCCTGGGATTTGTTCAGCAACTGCGTGTAGATCTGCGAAGCGACTTCGACATCGCGGGTCAGGTTGAGCAATTCCTGCTGTGTCGCGGGCAGATCGCCGACTTTGCCTTCCAGCGATTTCTGTTGCTGGGTCAGCTCGCCGATCTGGCTCATCAACGCGCGATAGGCCGGATGCTGTTTGGTGAATTTGCGGTCCATCTCCGCTTGCTGCATTTTCAGCTCGGAAATCCGCGTTTCCAGCGCCACCGACTGACCGAGCACCGACTGGGTTTCCAGCGAGATGTTCACGGTCTTGCCGTGGGTCTGATAGGCGTTCAACGCATCGCTGGCCTTGGCCAGATCACGCTTGACCTGCGGCAACTGGCTTTGCAGGAAAGCCAGACTTTGCGCCGCTTCCGCCGAGGTGCGGCGCACGTTCTGATCGACATAAAGCGCGGCGATCTTGTTGAGAATCTTCACCGCTTCAGCGGCGTCGCTGCTGGCCAGCGCCAGTTTGATAATCCCCGATTCCTTGCCCTGCTCGGAGATATCCAGTGCGTCCTGATAACCCTGAATCGTCACGATCCGTGGGTTGCGCACCACTTCGAAACGCGTGCCGGGATTGGCCAACAACTGGGTGATCTGCCCTTCTACACCGTCCTGCGCGAACGCTTCGCCGGCGACGCCTTCCACCAGCAGGTTGTCGTTGTCATCGAGTAACTGGAAGTGCTTCTGTTCGCCGGCAATCAGGGTGAGTTTCTTGCCCAGCAGTTCTTTGGGCAGATTGAGCCGGGCAAACTCCAGGCGCTCGCCGCCCCACGCATAGCTGTTCAGGCCGAAACGCGGCGCAGCAACGCTGGTTTCGGTCTCGCCGCGATAACGCCGGGCGAGAAAGCCGCCAATCATCGGGAAGGTGTTGGGGGTGACATCGATGTCCAGGCGCAGGTCGTCGACGGTTTTGCCGATCACCGCGCGCGATTTGATGATGCCGATTTCGGTCACCGACGGCGATTGCCCACCGAGCATGCTGTTGAGGTCGGAGAAACCGAGCATGTCGTTCTTTTTCGGCTCGACCTGCACCAGCGCATTCGCCAGGTACACGGGCGTGGCCAATACCGCGTAGGCCACACCGGTGACCATGAAGGCCCCGGTCAGTGCGCCGATCAACCATTTCTGGTCGATCAAACTGCCGAATATACCGAGCAGATCAATACTGTCTTGATCATTGTCGCGGGTGCCGATTACGGACGGTAACTGCATAAGTCTGTTCTTACCATTCATTGATCTGAAGAATATTCATCAACGCGCGAGGCGTTGTGCCCATGAGCTGACAGCATCTTCAATCAATGCATGGGCATGAATAAAAGCGGCCTTGCCTTGACGATACGGATCTTGTATTTCGCGCTCGCTCTGCCATTTACCGAGCAGAAATACTTTGCCTCGGGCATGAGAGGCAATTTTCAGCACCTGATTTACATGCTGTTTTTCCATCACCAGAATCAAATCCGATTCATTGACAATGTCGGCTGTGAGTTGCCGTGCCTGGAACGTTTCGGCACTGTGTCCGTGATCTTCGAGGACCTGCCGGGCCGAAGCCTCGACACCTTCGCCGACCCGGGCAGCAAGCCCTGCGGACGCCACGGTGATGGGCGAGGAGCCCAGCGCATTGCGCAATAACAGTTCTGCCGTCGGACTCCGGCATATATTGCCAACGCAAACAACAAGGATCTTTCTGAACAAGGTTTTACTTTCCTGTGTAATGTCAAACGGCCAACATCCCGAGAGCATTTGAATGAACCCTCAAGATCTTCCTGCACTCAGAAATAGATTCGCCCTGTTAGTACTGGAGCATTAAGTACCACAGCGTCTAAAAGTACCCCAACCACAATTAGCGGACTAAAAATAACTGTGATTTTCGGCTGTTTGATTTCCGACAAAAAATAACATTCACGCACTAAGTGCCATCATCTTGTTCGAAAACCGGGTAACGAGATCAATATTCGTAGTTGTCACTTCTCTTCGGGAGAGCAGACATGAAATCAGCACATCTCAAACGACTCGGCGCGCTGGCGCTGATGGCAATGGGTGCAACAACCCCGCTGCACGCCAGCGAAACGTTTCCAAACCTTCCGGCGAAGAACATCGGCGTTCAGGTGAAGATCCAGAACTTCACGGCTGCCGACGCCGCGCAGATCAAATCGGCCGGCTTCGGTTTTGTCCGCTTCGGCGTGTGGAGCGACAGCCTGACGGCCAAGGCTTATCAGCAACAAGTCAGCGATGCTTTTGCGGCGGCCAGGTCCGCCGGGCTGCCGGTTCTGCTGACGGTTCGCGCGATCAAACCCTTGCCCGCCGGGTCTACTGCCGATCTGGCCACGGCCGGTGAAGGCTTTGGCAAAGCGGTGACCGGATTGCAACAGTCGTACAGCGCGCAACTGGTAGCGATCGAACTATGGAATGAACCCGATCTGGAAACCTATTGGCCGACGGGCAAGTTCGACACCACGTTTGTGCCGTTCATGAGCGCGGTGTGCAAGTCGCTGCAAGGACAACCGCCATCGACGCCGGTGATCGGCTACGGTTTCGCCCGGCCACCCAGCGCAGGCTCGGCTTCCACCGTGGCACTGAACCGCATCGTCAGCGAATACCCGAAATGCTTGAGCGCCGTGTCCTATCACCCGTATGGCATGACGGCCGCGCAGATCAGCAACGCGCAGGCGTTTATTCAGCAGAACTTCCATCTGCCGGGCGTCATCAGTGAATGGGGAATCTCGGCACTCGCGTCCAACGGCGGTGCCGAAGGTCAGGCGAGCAAGATCAATGCGTTTATCGGCGATGTTAAAAAACTCAACATCCCGCTGACCTCCATCTACGAATGGAAGAACAGCGAGACGGGCAGCAATGAACGTGAGAAGAACTTCGGCCTGCTGATGTCCGACGGGCAACCGAAACCGGCGCGCATGTCGGTCGAAGCCCTGTTGAACGCCCAGTAGCACAGATACAACCGGCCTGTTCGCAGGTCGGTTGCTTTGAACCTGTTGGCTGTTTTGGCATCGTATTCATCGATAGCCCGCCCCACCTTTCAAACAATCGTTTTCAGGTTGTTGCCGCAGGGGCCATCGATACACGTACACGCCCTTGAGTGACCGTCAGCGCTCGGGTAATGTCATCAGACCCATAGGATAGAGCACGCCCATGACTTCCAAGCTGGAACAACTCAAACAATTCACCACCGTTGTTGCCGATACCGGCGACTTCGAAGCGATCTCCCGAGTCAAACCGGTCGACGCCACAACCAACCCTTCCCTGCTGCTCAAAGCGGCGGCCATTCCGGCGTACGCCGAGCTGCTGAACGCTTGCGTCAGCGACTGCAAGGGCGATGTCGGCCTGGCCAGCGACCGATTCGGCGTTGCGGTGGGTCAGGAAATTCTCAAAGTGATTCCGGGCCGCATCTCCACCGAAGTGGATGCGCGCCTGTCGTTCGACAAGGATGCCGTGCTGAAGCGCGCGCATCGCCTGATAGAACTGTACGACAAGGCCGGCATTGGCCGTGATCGCGTACTGATCAAGATCGCCTCGACCTGGGAAGGCATCCGCGCCGCCGAAGTGCTGGAGAAGGAAGGCATCCAGACCAACCTGACCCTGCTGTTCTCCTTCGCTCAGGCTGCCGCTTGCGCCGACGCCGGCGTGTTTCTGATTTCGCCGTTCGTGGGCCGCATATACGACTGGTACAAGAAGGCCAACGGCAACGACTACACCGGCGCCGATGATCCGGGCGTGCAGTCGGTCACCCGCATCTACAACTACTACAAGGCCAATGACTACAAGACCGTGGTCATGGGCGCGAGCTTCCGTAATCTCAACCAGATCGAGCAACTGGCCGGCTGTGACCGCCTGACCATCAGCCCGGACCTGATCGACAAACTGGCGGCCGACACCGGCAAGCTGGAGCGCAAACTCGCCCCGGGCAACGCCGGTGAAGCCCGTCTGAGCCTCAACGAAGCGCAATTCCGCTGGTTGTCCAACGAAGACGCGATGGCCACCGAGAAACTGGCTGAGGGCATCCGTCAGTTCGCTCGCGACCAGGAGAAGCTTGAGGCGCTGTTGCAGGCCAAGCTGTGATTTGAGTTAGGGAAATGCGAAAAGGGCGAATCCTGGTGGATTCGCCCTTTTTTATGGCTGCTGGATAATTTCAGTGTTCTTGCGACCGCTTTCGCGAGCAGGCTCGCTCCCACAGTGGGATTTGTGATCGACGCCGCGTCAGTGTGGGAGCGAGCCTGCTCGCGAAGAGGCCCGTCCGGCCGGCATCACTCAATGCCGCTCGAGGGCATTCACCAGATCATGGAACGCTTCACGATTGGAATCGTTGAGGCCCATGAGGATCTTGTGCGCTTCGAGCACTTTGATCCGCACCACTTCTTCCGACTGGTCCTGATCCGGTAGATCGTCCAGGCACTCCGGGCACGGCACCGGGTGGTTGACGATGTTGAACACCTGCTCGAACCCCATCGATTGCAGCAGACGGGTGATGTCTTCGTGGGTGGTGACGACGGTCGGCAGCAGGCCGACCTTCTGCCGCGACAGGATCGACAGTTTGGCCAACAGGCCCAACGTCGTGCTGTCGATGCTGCGGGTTTCGGTCAAATCGATCACGATCGCGTTGAAATTCAGCGCGGTGAAGATTTTCTCAATAGTCGCATCCAACGCCGAACACAGGGTCAGGCGAACTTCACCGACGAACTTCAGGACAAAGGTGCCGTCCTGCTCGGCGAACTGGATTCTACCGGTACTCATTAAAGATTCCTGCTCAACACCAACAGGGCGATATCATCCGGCATCTCCCCTAGCGTGGCCAATCCAAACACTTGCCGCAGACCATCCAGGCTGCCGCCCGCCGACTTCACCCGTTGAGGCAAAGCGGCTTCTTTTTCTTTGAGCGTAGGTTCTGGCAAAAGATCCAGAATGCCATCGGACATCAGCGTCAGGCTGAACGTCGGCGGCAGCTCAAGCACGTGGTCTTCGTAGGTGGCTTCATTGAAGAGGCCCACCGGCAGACCACGCCCTTCGAGATAACGAACACTGTCAGGCGTGTACAACACAGGCAACGGCAGATGGCCGCCGATGCTATAGGTCAACAAACCGGTCTCCTCGTCGATGACTCCACCGACCATTGTGACGTGTTTACCCAGCTTACAACTGATCAGCCCCCGGTTGATATGACCAAGAACTTCCGAAGGCTTGAATTCCGGCAATGTGCCGTTGCGCTTGGATTCGAACAGCAAGCGCGTGGTCATGAACTTCAGCAGCACGGTGACGAAGGCTGAAGAGGCGCCATGACCGGAGACATCCGCCAGGTAAAACGCGACCCGGCGCTCGTCGACACGGAAATAGTCGACAAAATCACCCGACAGATACAGCGACGGGATGATCTGGTGGGCAAACTTGAACTCGTCGATGCTCCACGGGCTTTCCGGCAGCATGTTCATCTGTACCTGGCGACCAGCGTTCTGGTCTTCCTGGAGCAGGTTCAGGCTGGCCTCGAGCTCGCGGTTGGCCTTTTCCAGCTTCTCGCGGTAGCGCTGGTTTTCCAGCAGCAGGCGCGCACGATCCAGGGCCCGGCGCACAGAGTGCTCGAGCACAGCCAGATCTTCGAGAGGCTTGATCAGGTAATCCGCTGCGCCCAGGCGCAGGGCTTCGACCGCGTCGTTCATCACGCCGGCACCCGACACCACGATTACCGGCGTCTGCGGTGACCGCTCGGTGACCTGACGGATCAGTTCGAGACCGCCCATCTGCGGCATGCGCAGATCGCAGATGACCAGGTCGGGCGTGTCTTGCTCGAATACCTGAAGACCCTGTTGGCCGTTGCTGGCCTGCAGGACGCTGAAACCACTGTCTTCCAAATAGGCCGCGAGGCTCGCGCGCACTACTTCGTCATCATCGATTATCAGCAGCGTGGCACTGGTTTTTGGCATGTGGGCAAACGGCGCCAGAATTAGGTTGGCGTAGTTGGCGGGGCATCGGGCCCTGCGCAGACTACTGGATTCGCTTTCTAGCCTCTCTGCTGCACCGCTTTCGAGCATTGGCTGCAAACGCGGTTACACCAGAGGTGCCCTTCTAAGGCGCAGACGGTACTCCCATCCGCAGAGCGTTTCAAGCATGCGCCGATGGTCGCTTGACGACTTTACTTGTCAAATCACCGAGAGTTATAAGAACAGCTCAAACCGTAACCCAATGGAAGGACGAACCTATGAGTCAAACCAGTCGGGACTACAGCGAAAAGCGCGATTTCATCCGCATGCGGGTCGATGCCGATGTCGTGTTGATTCATGAAGGGGATGAGGTTTCAGGGGTGTGCATCGACCTCTCCAGCAGCGGCATGCAGGTCGCAGCGCCGCGCCAGTTCGCGGTCGGCGACCGTTTGAGCGTGCGCATCGATTCCGAACACGCGGCGCTCAGTGGGCTTGAAGCCGAGACCGAAGTGGTCTGGATCAAGCCACAAGATGGCGGCGGCCAGAAGCTCGGCCTGACTATTCTGGAAATGAAATAGCTACACACAAAAAAGGCGACCCTGGGGTCGCCTTTGTTTTTACCGGTCGAGATTAAAAATCGTCTTCGACCTGGCCATCCTTCACTTTGAACTCGCGGTTCTGCAAGTAAGCATTGCGGATGAAGGTGTACTTGTCGCCGCTGATCAGCTTTTCGCTCGACAGCAGGCTGGCGCGGGTGTCGACGATGTTCAGACCGAAGATCGAGTTACGCGTAGGTACGTGGTCGATGTAGCGGTACATGCCGGTGTAGCTGTCGACGTATTTTGACGGTGCGTCACGCAAAGTGCTCGGCCCCATCAGCGGCAGCATCACGTACGGACCGCTACCAACGCCCCAGTAACCGAGCGTCTGGCCAAAATCTTCATCGCTGCGGTTCAGGCCCATTTTGGTGCCGACATCAAAGAAGCCGAGCAGACCAAACGTGGTGTTGAAGATCAGACGTGCAGTGTCGACGCCAGCGGCAGCCGGTTTGGCTTGCAGGATGTTGTTGGCAAGGTTGGTGACATCACCGACGTTGCGGAACATGTTGTGGATGCCGTCTTCGAGGAACTGCGGCGTGACAAACTCATAGCCTTGGGCCAATGGCTTCAGCGCGTAAGTGTCAACGAAGTCGTTGAACTGGAAAATCGGGCGGTTAACGCTTTCCCAAGGGTCTTCTTCCGTTGCCGCCTGAGTGGCGAACGGCGCCAGCAACAGGCCGGCACATACACTTAGCTGAGCGAGCGGATAGCTCCAGCGCATAGAAAAACTCCTTGGATATGTACTGTCGCGGGCATCGGGGCCCGGGCATTAAGGCCGCTAGTATAAGCGCAAAAGCCCGTTTGGGCAGTCGGCCAATTGTGCAAAGTTGTAGGACCCCTCCCACGCCGCGGTTCACATAGCCGTCACGCAACTGTCACCTTGAATGACTAGCCTTGTCGCTATTTCAGGGACGCTGCCATGACACACGCCGAAACCTTGCCCGTCGCCGCGTCCAGCCTGACCGCCGTACTGTTTGGACTCAGCGGTTGTCTGGTGGATTTCGGTGCTCGCGCTCGTCTGAATACCGTCGCCCGTCCCGAATATGCCGAGGCCACGCCGGGCGCGCTCGACAGTCTGCACAGTTTGCAGCGCCAGCAGATTCCCTGTGCCTGGCTGGATGAACTGCCCCCTGCCCTCGCCCAATCGTTGTCGGCCTCACTGCCGGCGTCAATCAAACCCGCGCAACATTCGGCAACACTCAATCCGTGGCCTGCGCCGAATGCCTGCTGGCAAGCCTTGATGGACCTGAACGTCGGTTGTCTGGACGGCTGCGTGCTGGTCAGTGGCGAACCGCGCCTGCTGCAGGCCGGCCTGAACGCCGGGCTGTGGACCATCGGCCTCGCCTCCTGCGGCTCGCTGTGCGGCCTGGCACCGGGCGAATGGCAAGCGCTGAGCCAGAGAGAACGCGAACAACTGCGTGGCAAGGCGACGATGCAGCTATTCGGCCTCGGCGTGCATTCGGTGATCGATCACTTGGGCGAGCTCGACACCTGTCTCGCCGACATCAGCCTGCGCCGGCTCAAAGGCGAAAAGCCCTGATCGGGATCATGCAGGTTTGCCGGGAGTGGATTAATCTAAAGGTCAGCCATAGACCTTTGGCGCGCGGCTGCGGTCAATGCCAGTGCCTATTGATAAAAGGAAAACACCATGCCCGCCCAAGAACTGCAAAAACAGCTCGATACCCTGCGCGAGCAGCTGGAGCAGAATCCGCCGCTGTCGGAAGTCGAACGTGAAGACCTGCGTGTGCTGATGGCGCAAATTGAATCCGAAATTCAACTGGAAAATGCCACTCAAGACGCCAGCATCGCCGATGGCGTGAATCTGGCGGTTGAACGCTTCGAAGTCGAACACCCAGCGATTGCCGGCACCCTGCGCAATATCGTCAACGCGCTGGGCAGCATGGGGATCTGATTGCCCGCCACACAAAAAAAGCCCTGCCATCGTTGGCAGGGCTTTTTCATGTCTACGATTTGCAATGCAGTCCCCTGTGGGAGCGAGCCTGCTCGCGAAGGCGTCGTGTCAATCGACATCATCCTTGAATGACACACCGCATTCGCGAGCAGGCTCGCTCCCACATTGGACATCGCACATTCTGGATCTTTATTGGCGCACCAGGCGGTGATTCGGCAGCTGTACGCTTTCGGTGCTGCGATACGGGTTGATATCCAGACCACCGCGACGCACGTAACGGGCAAATACCGTCAGCTTTTCTGGCTTCAGCAGTCGTTGCAGATCAAGGAAAATCCGCTCCACACACTGCTCATGGAAGTCAGAGTGCTGGCGGAAGCTGACGATATATTCCAGCAGACTGGCATGATCCAGCGCCGAGCCGCGATATTCCACCACCACGCTGCCCCAGTCCGGCTGACTGGTCACCGGGCAATTGGATTTGAGCAGGTGGCTATAGACCGTCTCTTCGACAACCCGCGATTCATCGCAACGCAACAGCTCCGGGCGCGGATGCTCATAGTTGCTCACGCTGATATCCAGATCATCGATGCACACGCCCGGCAGCGCCACGACGCCCTCCGCTTCAACATCCTTCAGGCTGCGAACCCGCACGCCCACCGGTTTGCCGGCGGCGGCCGACAAATCCTTGACCAGTGTTGCTTCCAATGCGGCAACGTCGGCAAACGCGGTCTGGTTCAGCGAGTTCAAATACAACTTGAACGACTTCGATTCGATGATGTTCGGCGAGTCCGCCGGAATGCTGAATTCGCCAATCGCCACCACCGGTTTGCCCGACGGCAACAGCCACGACAGCTCGAAGCAGTTCCAGAAATCCACACCTTTATACGGCAGGGTTTCGGCGGTCAGACCCAGCTCGGCCCATTTCGCGGTGCGCGGAATCGGGAACAGCAGGGACGGCGTGTACGTGGCGATGTATTCGCTGGATTTGCCCAGCGGCGAGTGTTCGGCTGCGGGATGCATGGCGGAAACCTGACTGAATAATCAGCGGATTCTACCAGCCTTTGCCCGCGCCTTTGAGTGCTTACTGACTGACAGTCAGTTTGCCGACCATGCCCGCCTGATAATGCCCGGGAATATTGCAGGCGAATTCCAGGCTGGTGGCCTTGCTGAAGGTCCAGGTCAGCTCGGCGGTTTTACCTGGCTCGACCAGCACGCTGTTGGGGTCGTCGTGCTTCATGCCATGGCCCATCGCTGCGTGATCCATGCCGGCCATATCGTGGGACATTTCCTTCATGCCGGTAGGCGTAAGCATGCCGCTTTGCTGCATCTGCAACATTTCCTGCTGGTGTCTGGCGTGCATCGACGCGTCGCCGAGGTTGAATTCGTGCAACAACTGGCCTTTATTCACCAGCACAAAACGAACGGTCTCACCGGCCTTGATCTGAATGGCTTTCGGATCAAACGACATATCACCCATCACCACTTCTATGCTGCGCGTGGCTTTGGCGGCAGGCGCTGGCTGGCCGAAGTCGTAATTGTGTGCCGGCGCGGCCCACACTGGTGAACTCAGCGCCAACAGACAGGCAGCCAACGTCAGGGATTGGCGTAAAAACATGGTCGTTCTCCAACAAGATAAGATTCAGCTTATGGGAAACTTTAGCCGGCCTGCGCTGGCATCTACCTGACAGGGAGATTACAACTTTGTCAGGTTGGCGTTTGTCGCCAGCGCTCACGGTATAAAGCTTTCGTGACTACAACACCCCCGAACCCACCCGAGTCGCCCATGAAACTGTTGATCGTCGAAGACCAAGCGAAAACCGGCCAATACCTGCGCCAGGGCCTGACCGAGGCCGGGTTCAACACCGAACTGGTGGCCGACGGCAACAGCGGTCAGCAACTGGCTTTGAGCGGTGATTACGCGCTGCTGATCCTCGACGTGATGCTGCCGGGTCGCAGCGGCTGGCAGATTCTGCAAGCGGTGCGCAGCGCCGGGCTGGATACGCCGGTACTTTTTCTCACGGCCAAAGACGCCGTGGAAGACAGGGTTCATGGCCTCGAACTCGGCGCCGACGACTATCTGGTCAAACCCTTCGCCTTCTCGGAACTGCTGGCGCGGGTGCGCAGCCTGTTGCGTCGCGGCAGCGCTACAACCCAGGAAACCAGTCTGCAACTGGCCGACCTGCGTCTGGATCTGATCCGCCGCCGGGTCGAGCGCAGTGGCCAGCGCATCGACCTGACCGCCAAAGAATTCGCGTTATTGGAGATGCTCCTGCGCCGTCAGGGTGAGGTGCTGCCGAAATCGCTGATCGCCTCACAGGTCTGGGACATGAATTTCGACAGCGACACCAACGTCATCGAAGTGGCGATCCGCCGTTTGCGTCTGAAAATCGACGACGAGTTTCCCAACAAATTGATCCACACCGTGCGCGGCATGGGTTACGTGCTCGAAGAGCGTGGCGCCTGATGCGTCGTTTGTCCCTGAGTTCGCGCCTGGCCTTGTTGTTTGCCGCTTGCACCGCTGTGGTTTCGCTGTTCGCCGGGCTGTTGTTCAACCGCGCCAGCGAGGCGCACTTTATCGAACTCGACCAGCAACAACTGGACGGTAAGCTGATTGGCCTGCGCCGCGCCTTGCAGGATCTTCAGCCTGGCCAACGTGAGGCGCGGCTGGCGGATGAGCTGAGCCGTCAGGCCGATCTGTCGTTGCGCATTACCGGCACTGACGGCCAGCGCTGGTATGACAGTTCGACGCAAATCCCCAAGGATTTGCCGCAACAATCCGGCCTGTCGACCATAAGCCATGACGGCACCGATTACCGCGTGCTCAACGCCCCGCTCTACCCGGAAAAAGCCGATTCCCCGCAACTGACAATGCTGCTGGACATCACCCATCACCAGCACTTCCTGCAACGCATGCAGCATCTGATCTGGCTGACGGTCGGGCTGTCAGCGCTGGCCACCGCTTTGCTCGGTGCCTGGGCTGCACGCAGCGGGTTGCGTCCGTTGCGGCGCATGAGCGCGGTTGCTCGTGGGATTTCCGCACAATCGCTCAACGCCCGACTGCCGGAAGCGCAAATGCCACCCGAGCTTGCAGAAATGGCCCACAGCTTCAACGCCATGCTCGCACGCCTCGACGACTCGTTTCAGCGGCTCTCGGCGTTTTCCGCCGACATCGCCCATGAACTGCGCACCCCACTGTCGAACCTGCTGACCCACACTCAGGTCACCCTCACCCGCCCACGGCCGATCGAGGATTACCGCGAAGCGCTGCACAGCAACCTCGAAGAACTGCAATGGATGGCGCAACTGGTCAACGACATGTTGTATCTGGCCAAGGCTGACCACGGTTTGCTGATGCCCAAGCGCGAGCCGCTGGAACTGGCGGACGAGACCGATGTGTTGCTGGAGTTTTTTGCGCCGCTGGCGGAGGACGCCGGGGTCAGGCTGAGTCGAGGAGGCAACGCGCGGATCGAGGGTGATCGCAGCATGTTGCGCCGGGCCTTGTCGAATTTGCTCGATAACGCGCTGCGGTTTACCCCGGTCGAGGGCTACGTGAGCTTACGGATCGTTGATCAACCGAACGCGGTACGCATTTCAGTCGAAAACAGTGGCGAAGGGATTTCTGCGGAGTTGTTGCCACGCCTGTTTGATCGATTTTATCGGGCCGATCCGGCGCGGCAGGAAGGCAGCAGTGAGCATGCAGGGTTGGGGCTGGCGATTACTCAATCCATCGTCCGCGCCCATGGTGGGCAGATTCATTGCGAATCTGAAGAAGGATGGACGCGGTTTGTGATTGAGTTGCCTCGAACCTGATCGTTCCCACGCTCTGCGTGGGAATGCAGCCCGGGACGCTCCGCGTCCCTTCCAGAGCCGAACGCGGAGCGTCCGTTGAGGCGTTCCCACGCAGAGCGTGGGAACGAGCATGGAGTCGTTTACGAATATCTCAGGGCGTGAGCCGGTTCGATCTTCGCCGCCCGCCAGGCCGGATATACCGTCGCCAGGAAGCTCAGAATAAAGCCCGCCGAGCAGATCAACAGCACATCCCCACCCTGCAATTCCGACGGCAGATTGCTGACGAAGTACACGTCAGAACTGAAGATATGCTGCCCACTGACTCGCTCGATCCAGCCCACGATCTGACTGACATTCAACGCCGCAATCACGCCCAACACGCCGCCAATGATCGTACCGACAATGCCGATCACCGTGCCCTGCACCATGAAGATCGCCATGATCTGCCGTGGCGTGGCGCCGATGGTACGCAAAATCGCGATGTCCGCGCCCTTGTCGTTCACCACCATGATCAGGGTTGCGATGATGTTGAACGCCGCCACCGCGACGATCATCAGCAACAGCAGGCCGATCATGGTTTTTTCCATCTTCATTGCGCTGAACAGGCTGCCCTGGGTGTGGGTCCAGTCGTCAGCCTTGAAATCGGCGCCCAACCCGGCAGCGATGTCCGAGGAGACTTTCGGTGCGGCGTACAGATCTTTCACCGCCAGACGCACGCTCTGCACCTGATTCGGTTCCCAATGCTGCATGGTCGCGGCATCGGCGACGTGGATCAGGCCCATCGAGCCGTCCAGTTCAGCACCAACCTTGAACACGCCCACCACGTTCAGCCGCTGCATGCGCGGGGTGATGCCACCCGGCGCAGTGCTGACTTCCGGGACGATCAAAGTGATCTTGTCGCCGACATTGAGGCGGAAACGTCGTGCGGTGATTTCACCAATCACCACGCCGAACTCGCCGGGTTTCAAGGCATCCAGACGCCCCTGCACAATGTGCTGGGCAACAATCGACACCTTGCCTTCCTGCGCAGGATCGACGCCACTGATCTGGATCGGCTGCATCAGGCCCTTATAGGAGAGCATGCCTTCCATTTCGGTGAACGGCACGGCGGCAGTCACTTCGGGGTTTTTCATTGCAGCGGCGGCGACGGGCTGCCAGTCATCGATCGGCTTGACGCCAACGATGGTCGCGTGCGGCACCATGCCGAGGATGCGCGAGCTCATTTCACGCTGGAAGCCGTTCATCACCGACAACACTACGATCATTGCGAGCACGCCGAGGGCGAGGCCGATCATCGAGGTCATCGAAATGAACGAAACGAAGCGATTGCGGCGCTTGGCGCGGGTATAGCGCGTGCCGATAAAGATCGATAACGGTCTGAACATTCGCTGGGGCACCGTATAAAAATAAAAGACCCGACGCCTTTACAGACGCCGGGTTTCAGCCAATCAGATAGGCGTGAGGCAACCTTCTTGCAGGTGCAATACGCGATCCATCTGGCGGGCCAGGTTCATGTCGTGAGTCACCACCAGGAACGCGGTGCGCATGGAGGTGCTGAGTTCCAGCATCAAATCCTGAATGCCTTGCGCGGTGTGCGAGTCGAGGTTGCCGGTCGGCTCGTCGAGCATCACCAGACCCGGCTTGTTCACCAAGGCGCGGGCGATGGCCACACGTTGACGCTCGCCACCGGACAGTTCCGCCGGTTTGTGCTCCAGACGATGACCGAGGCCGACGCGTTCCAGCAATGCCGTGGCGCGCTGACGGGCTTCGGGGATCGGCGTCTTGCCGATCAGCAGCGGCATGCAGACGTTTTCCAGCGCAGTGAATTCCGGCAGCAAGTGGTGAAACTGATACACGAAACCGAGCGCACGGTTACGCAGCAAACCACGCTTCTTCTCGCTCAGTGCCGACAGCTCTTCACCGTCGAGCCAGACGCTGCCCTTGGTCGGCGTATCGAGACCGCCCAACAGGTTGAGCAACGTACTTTTGCCCGAACCCGAGGTGCCGACGATCGCCACGCGCTCGCCCGGGTGCAACTCCAGTTGCAGGCCGGCCAGTACTTCTACCGATTCCGGGCCTTCCTCGTAGGATTTGCCCAGGTTGCGGCAGCTCAAGATTGCTTGTTCACTCATGCCCGACTCACTCATAACGTAGCGCCTCCGCCGGCTGGGTGCGCGCGGCACGCCAGGCGGGATACAGGGTGGCGAGGAAACTCAGAACCAACGCCGCGGCACAGACCATGACCACGTCCTGGCTCTGCACCTGCGACGGAAGATAATCAATGAAATACACGTCAGCATTAAGGAATTTGTGGCCGATGAGGCCTTCCAGTGCCGAGATCGCTGCGCTGACATTAAGCGCAGCGAAAATGCCGACCACCGCGCCAATCGCTGTGCCGACCACACCGATCACCGTGCCTTGCACCATGAACGTGCGCATGATCGTGCCCGGCGTCGCGCCCAACGTACGCAGAATGGCGATGTCGCCCTTCTTGTCGTTCACCACCATCACCAGCGTGGAGATGATGTTGAACGCTGCGACGGCGACGATCAGCAGCAACAGCAGGCCGATCATGGCTTTTTCCATGCGGATTGCCTGATACAGATTGCCGTGGGTGCGGGTCCAGTCGCGGGCGTAGTAATGATCTTCGCCGAGTTGCTGGGCGATGTTCCATGCCACACGCGGTGCCTGGAACAGATCGTCGAACTTCAGGCGAATGCCCTGCACCTGATCAGGCTTCCAGCGGTGCATCTTCGCCAGATCCTGCAGGTTGGTGACGCCCAGATAACCGTCGAGCTCACCGGCGCCGACATGGAAAATGCCGACCACGGTGAAGCGCTTCATGCGCGGGAACATCCCGGCTGGGGTCACGCTGACCTCCGGCGCGACAAAAGTGACTTTGTCACCGATGCCCACGCCGAGCTTGGTCGCAGCCTTGTCGCCGATGACGATGCCGAAGCTGCCCGGCGTCAAATCGTCGAGTTTGCCCTGCTTCATGAAGTTGTCGATGATCGACACATTGCGCTCGAGCGCAGGGTCGATGGCATTGAGCAGCACCTTGGACACCTGACCGTTATTGGTCAGCAGGCCCTGCATCTGGGTAAACGGCGCAACCGCCGTCACCTGCGGGTTCTGCTTGACCTTGTTGGCCAGACTTTGCCAATCGTTGATCGGCTCAGTGGATTCAATGGTCGCGTGGGGCACCATGCCCAGCACACGGGTGCGCATCTCATGATCGAAGCCATTCATCACCGACAGCACGACGATCATCACGACCACGCCAAGGGCGAGCCCGATCATCGAAGTCAGGGAAATGAATGACACAAAATGATTGCGACGCTTTGCACGGGTATAACGCGTGCCAATAAATACGAAGAGAGGTCTGAACATGTCGGGGCTTGTTCGGAGGGAAAAGGAACGTCCTTGTGGCGGGGGTCGATAACCAGCTTTACACTCAGACCACCGCCGCTACCATGGGTTCGCCATGTCGACATTAGATGAAGAAGATCGCCGCGAATACTACCGTATCGAGGACACGATCGCACTGGAAATTCGGCCCCTGTCCGCTCCCGAAGCCGCAGGCCAGGAAGTGTTGCAGGATGCTTCCCCACTGTTCAACCTGCTCAGCGAACTGCACCTGAGCGAATTCGAGTCGCAGCACCTGTTGCGCCAGATCAGCGAGCGCGATCGGGCCATCGCCGCGTTCCTGAAATCGCAGAACAAACGCATCGACCTGCTCAGCCAGGTGGTCGCCCTGACCGTGCTCGGCCATATCGGCGAGCCGCAACCGGTGATCATCTCCGAAGGCGGGATCGACTTTCAGTATCCGACGCCGATTGCCACCGGTGCACACCTGTCGGTGAAACTGGTGCTGATGCCGCAAGCGCTGGGCCTGTTGCTGCGCGCCCGTGTCACCCATTGCGACCGCAAGGGCGAGGGTTATGACGTCGGCACCGAGTTCGAACACTTGACCGACGCCCAGCGCCAGTTGCTCGCCCGCTATATCTTGCAGAAGCAGGCCCAGGAACGACGTCTGGCCCGCGAACAGAACGAATCTGGCATTTAACTTAAGGAAGCACCGTGACCCTCATCTACGGCCACCGCGGCGCCAAGGGCGAAGCACCGGAAAACACCCTGAGCAGTTTTCAGGAATGTCTCAAGCACGGCGTGCGCCGCTGCGAACTGGATCTGCACCTGTCCAAGGACGGCGAGTTGATGGTCATTCACGATCCGACCCTCAAACGCACCACGGAACGGCGCGGCAAGGTTGTCGAGCACACCGCCGCCGAACTGGTGACCTACGACGCGCGCAAGGGCGGCCCCGGCTGGATCAAGCCGTGCCCGATTCCGACGCTGGAAGAGTTGTTCGAGAAATGTGATTTCGAGCACTGGCAGTTGGAGGTCAAAAGCGCTTCGCGTACTCGCGCGGCAACCACCGTGCTGGCGATTCGTGAAATGGCTCAGCGCCATGGCCTGCTCGACAAGGTGACGATCACCTCGAGTTCGCGGGAAGTGCTGAAAGCGGCGCTGGATCTGGTGCCGGATGTGTCACGCGGACTGGTCGCCGAATACGCCTGGCTCGACCCGTTGAAGGTCGCGGCCAGCTATGGCTGTGAGATTCTCGCGTTGAACTGGACGCTGTGTACGCCGGAACGCCTGCAGAAGGCGCAGCGTCAAGGGCTGCATGTGTCGGTGTGGACCGTCAACGAGCCTGCGCTGATGCGCAGACTCGCCGACTTCGGCGTTGACAGCCTGATTACAGACTTTCCCGGTTTGGCCACTGCCACCCTCGAGAATTGCTGAAATCGGTCTCCCCGGCCGGCTCAGGCCACCGGCCGGAGCCCGTCAAAAAAGCCGGTTGAGACCGTCGTACGCCGCTACCCGATAGGCTTCAGCCATGGTCGGGTAGTTGAACGTGGTGTTGACGAAGTACTTCAGCGTGTTCAGTTCGCCCGGCTGGTTCATGATCGCCTGACCGATGTGGACGATCTCCGACGCCTGATAACCGAAGCAGTGAACGCCCAGCACTTCCAGGGTTTCACGGTGGAACAGGATCTTCAGCATGCCTTGCGGCTCGCCGGCGATCTGCGCCCGCGCCATGCTCTTGAAGAACGCCTTGCCGACTTCGTACGGCACTTTGGCCTGGGTCAGTTCCTGCTCGTTCTTGCCGATCGAGCTGATCTCCGGAATGGTGTAGATACCGGTCGGCACGTCATTCACGAAACGCCAGCTACCGTTATCAACGATGCTGCCAGCGGCCGAACGGCCCTGGTCGTGGGCGGCACTGGCCAGGCTCGGCCAGCCGATCACGTCACCGGCACCGTAGATGTTCGGTACGCAGGTACGGTAGGCCTCGTCGACTTCGATCTGGCCACGGCTGTTGACCTTGACGCCGATGTTTTCCAGACCGAGCTGATCGGTGTTGCCGGTACGGCCGTTGCACCAGAGCAAGGCGTCGGCCTTGATCTTCTTGCCAGACTTCAGGTGCAGGATCACGCCGTTATCGACGCCTTCAACGCGATCGTAATCTTCGTTGTGGCGCACGGTGATGTTGTTGTTGCTGAAGTGGTAGCTCAACGCCTGGGAGATTTCCGAGTCGAGGAAGCTCAGCAACTGACCACGGTTATCGACCAGCTCGACCAGCACACCCAGACCGCTGAAGATCGATGCGTATTCGCAACCGATCACGCCGGCGCCGTAAACGATCAGTTTGCGCGGGGTGTGGTTGAGGCTGAGGATAGTGTCGCTATCGTAGATACGCGGGTGGTGGAAATCGATGTCCGCCGGGCGATAAGGACGCGAACCGGTGGCGATGATGATGTGCTTGGCCACCAGTTTTTCGACCACACCGTTGGCGCAGACCACTTCGATGGTTTGCTCGTCGGCAAAGCTGCCGGTGCCGAAGAACACGTCGACGCGGTTACGGGCGTAGTAGCCGGTGCGCGAAGCGACTTGTTTGGAAATGACTTTCTCGGCGCTTTTCAACACGTCCGGGAAGGAGAACCAGCGCGGCTCGCCGATCGCCCGGAACATAGGATTAGTGTTGAACTGCATGATCTGCCGCACCGAGTGACGCAGTGCCTTGGACGGGATGGTGCCGAGGTGGGTGCAGTTGCCGCCGACCTGGCGACGGCTGTCGACCATCGCGACCTTGCGCCCTGCTTTGGCGGCGTTCATTGCCGCGCCTTCTCCCGCCGGGCCGGAACCCAGCACCACCACGTCGTAGTTGTAGACAGCCATGCGTACTCCTCAGAACAGGCCGCGGTGCCAGCAGCACCTACGGCTAAATCACGCCGAACGGCGGCGCGAAGGAACAATTGGGGGTCAATCAAGAACCCGGACACAGTCTATAGAAGCGTCAACGCCGCGCACATTAACCCTTGGTCGCGTCGTAGGCTACTTTTGCCTGCACTACAACGCCAGCTTTCGTATTGTTCTCAGTCAGTTTTCTTGCCACTGAGGCGTTCGAAAGCCGTGTTGGTACGGACGACAAAACCTGTATCGGCACGAATCACAAAGAATGCACCAATGTCATGTTTTTCGGCATAGTCCCAAGCCCTTTCCGGGCCGAGAATCAGCAACAGCGTCGATAGTCCATCGGCCATCAACGCTGAAGGATGAATCACCGTGACTGACGCCAGATCGTGTAGGACGGGTGCGCCAGTCCGCGCATCGAAGGTGTGGGAATAACGCCGGCCGCCCTGCAGGAAATAGTTACGGTAGTCGCCGGAGGTGGAAACGCCGTAGCCGTCGACATCGATGATGCGCTCGGCGACCTGCTGATCGTCACGCGGTTCTTCCAGAGCGATGCGCCACGATGAGCCGTCAAGCTTGCGACCCTTTGCCTTTAACTCACCCGTGGCTTCAGCGAGGTAATCGTGAATGCCCAGCGCATCGAGCCTGGCCGCGATGGTGTCGACGGCATAACCGGCGGCGATGCTATTGAAGTCGACTTCGACGGCGGCGTCTTTGCACAACTGATCACCATTGATGTGCAAGTGCTGATGACCGACGCGCGCCATCACCTCGGCCAGTGCGTCGGCACCTGGGACTTTCCCTTCGCGCCCCTGCGGGCCGAATCCCCAGAGATTCATCAACGGCTCGACAGTGAGGTCGTAGGAGCCTTCGCTTTGCACTGACAGTTGTTCGCCAACGCGGACCAACTCAAGGACCGATGCAGGCATTTTCTGACAGCTGTTCGCGGGCAAAGCGTTGAAACGCTCGATGTCCGAATCATTGCGGTAGGTGGACAACTGCCGATCGACTTCGCCGAGGACGCCCTCCACTTCACTGCGAACCTGCTTCACCCCAGGCATGCCAGCGTGACGCACGTACTTGATTGAATACGTGCTGCCCATGGTCGGCCCACCGAAATTCTCCATGGAATCGCCATTGCCGCAGCCCACCAAAAGACCTGCCAACACCACAAGCCAAAGCCATCGTCCAGTGAACAATTATTCATCTCCCTGCAAAACCGCGACGGCCATTATGAATTAAAGGATCTGCAACATCTTTATACAAAATCCAATAGTGAGTACCTGAACATGTCCTCCACCACGGGCAAAGGCAAAGCGATCTTTCGCGTTGTCAGCGGCAACTTCCTCGAAATGTTCGACTTCATGGTCTATGGCTTTTACGCCACGGCCATCGCCAAAACCTTCTTCCCGACTGACAGCGCCTTCGCTTCTCTGATGCTGGCGCTGGCGACCTTTGGCGCTGGCTTCCTGATGCGTCCGCTGGGAGCGATTTTCCTCGGCGCCTACATTGACCGCCATGGTCGTCGCCAAGGACTGATCATCACCCTCGCGCTGATGGCTGCCGGTACAGTGCTGATTGCCTGCGTGCCGGGCTACGCCACCCTCGGCGTCGCCGCACCGCTGCTCGTACTGTTTGGCCGTTTGCTGCAAGGCTTCTCGGCCGGCGTGGAGCTGGGTGGCGTGTCGGTGTATCTGGCTGAGATTGCCACACCGGGCCGCAAGGGCTTCTTCGTCAGTTGGCAGTCTGCGAGTCAGCAAGCGGCGGTGGTCTTCGCCGGATTGCTCGGCGTCGGCCTCAACCATTGGCTGAGCCCGGAACAAATGGGCGATTGGGGCTGGCGCGTGCCGTTCCTGATCGGCTGCATGATTGTGCCGGTAATCTTCGTCATTCGCCGTTCACTGGAGGAAACACCGGAGTTCCAGGCCAGGAAACATCGCCCTACCCTGCGGGAAATTGTCCGCTCGATCGGTCAGAACTTTGGCATCGTCATCGCCGGTATGGCGCTGGTGGTGATGACCACGGTGTCTTTCTACCTGATCACCGCGTACACCCCGACCTTCGGTAAGGCTGAGCTGCACCTGTCGGACTTCGATGCGCTGCTGGTGACGGTGTGTATTGGTCTGTCGAACTTCTTCTGGTTGCCGGTGATGGGTGCAGTGTCTGACAAGATCGGACGTAAACCCCTACTGCTGGCGGCGACGATTCTGGCGATCCTCACTGCCTATCCGGCGCTGTCGTGGCTGGTGGCGAACCCGAGCTTCAGCCATTTGCTGATCGTCGAATTGTGGTTGTCGTTCCTGTACGGCTCGTACAACGGCGCGATGGTGGTGGCACTGACCGAGATCATGCCGGTGGAAGTGCGTACGACCGGGTTCTCGCTGGCTTACAGCCTGGCAACGGCAACCTTCGGCGGGTTTACCCCGGCGGCGTGCACGTATCTGATTCATGTGCTGGATAACAAGGCTGCGCCGGGGATCTGGCTCAGTGGCGCGGCGGTGTTGGGGCTGATTGCGACGCTGGTGTTGTTCCGGGGCAATAAGCACGAGTTACGTACTGCGCAAGCGGCCGTGCCCGGCGGCGCTCGATAGAACGCTTTCGCGAGCAGGCTCGCTCCCACAGGGGATTTTCTAAGCGACACAGATCCAGTGTGGGAGCGAGCCTGCTCGCGAAGGGGCCGGTACTGACAACACAGCTCTAAAAGGCACACAAACAAAAACGCCCCGACCAAAGCCGGGGCGTTTTCATGTGCAGCTATCGCTTAGCGCGGGAACGCTGGCGGATTCACATCAGCCATGTCTTCCATCACGCGGATCACCTGGCAGCTGTAACCGAACTCGTTGTCGTACCAGACGTACAGAACAACGCGGTTGTCCTGAACGATGGTCGCTTCAGCGTCGACCACACCGGCGTGGCGCGAACCAACGAAGTCGGTCGAAACCACTTCCTGCGAATTGACGAAGTCGATTTGCTTGTGCAGATCGGAGTGCAGCGCCATGTAGCGCAGGTACTCGTTCATCTCTTCACGGGTGGCGGCTTTCTCAAGGTTGAGGTTGAGAATGGCCATCGACACGTTCGGCGTTGGAACACGGATCGCGTTACCGGTCAGCTTGCCAGCCAGCTCAGGCAGGGCCTTGGCAGCAGCGGTGGCAGCACCGGTCTCGGTGATCACCATGTTCAGCGCGGCGCTACGACCACGGCGATCGCCCTTGTGGAAGTTGTCGATCAGGTTCTGGTCGTTGGTGTACGAGTGAACGGTTTCGACGTGACCGTTGATGATGCCGAACTTGTCGTTGACAGCTTTCAGCACCGGCACGATGGCGTTGGTGGTGCAGGAAGCGGCGGACACGATCTTGTCTTCAGCGGTGATTTCACCGTGGTTGATACCGTGAACGATGTTCTTCAGCTTGCCCTTGCCAGGCGCGGTCAGAACAACGCGGTCGATACCCGGGCACTGCAAGTGCTGACCCAGGCCATCGGCGTCACGCCATACACCGGTGTTGTCCACCAGCAGCGCGTCTTTGATGCCGTACTGGGTGTAATCCACTTCAGTCGGGTTCTTCGCGTAGATCACCTGGATCAGGTTACCGTTGGCGGTGATGGTGTTGTTTTCTTCGTCGATGGTAATGGTGCCGTTGAACGAACCGTGTACCGAATCGCGACGCAGCAGGCTGGCGCGTTTGGTCAGGTCGTTTTCGGCGCCTTTGCGCACGACGATGGCACGCAGACGCAGGCCGTCGCCACCACCGGTTTTTTCGATCAGGATGCGCGCCAGCAGACGGCCGATACGACCGAAGCCGTACAGCACAACGTCAGTGCCTTTACGTGCGGAAGCGTTTTGCTGGCCAACCACGTCAGCCATTTCTTCACGAACGAATTGCTCGGCGCTGCGGCCATTGCCTTCGTTGCGGAATTTGAACGCCAACTTGCCCAGATCCACCGAAGCCGCGCCGAGCTTGAGCTCGCTCATGGCTTTGAGCAGTGGGAATGTTTCGTGGACGGAGAGTTCGCTGTCGTCGGAAGAACGGTGGCGAGCAAAGCGGTGAGCTTTGAGAATCGCGATGACAGACTGGTTGATCAGGCTGCGGCCATAGATCGAGCTCACCACGTTGTTATTGCGGTAGAGCTGACCGATAAGCGGAATCATCGCTTCTGCGAGTGCTTCACGGTCGATCCATTCACCAAGACACTGGTCGGGCTTCTGAGTCACGGTAACCTTCCACATGTAGGGGCAGAAAAAAGGGGCTACATTATGCCGCTGACAACCTCCTGTAGCAATGCGCGCTTGTCGCGAAATCGGTAACAAAATTCCGTTCAAAAAAATTACGCCCCTCTCAAGCCCAGTAAAACCGGGGCTTTCAGCGCAGTCAATTTTTCGACGACTGTTAGACGATGTCTGTAACCCTCCGTAACACCAGCCACTTTCGGCACTACATAACCACAAAAAAACGCCTGCTTTTTATGGTTACCACTACATTTCGTCCAAACAGCGAAGATAGACGTAGTCTGCAACTGACAGGCGGCACCCGACGCCGCTACAATTACCGACTTTGTCGCAAAGCCTGGAGCTCAACCTTCCGTGCCCGTTCTGCGTCTACCGCTACTCCCTGCCGAGGCAGGTAAACAGCATTGGGGCAATTTGCCCGGTGCTGCCCTCAGCCTGGCGATTGCCGAGGCTGCCAGCGCTGCCAAGCGCTTCACCCTGCTACTGACCGCCGACAGCCAGAGCGCTGAACGACTGGAACAGGAGCTGAGTTTCTTCGCCCCGGATTTGCCCGTTCTGCATTTCCCTGACTGGGAAACCCTGCCGTACGACCTGTTCTCGCCGCACCAGGACATCATTTCCCAGCGCATCGCCAGCTTATACAGGCTGCCCGAGCTGGCACATGGCGTGCTGGTGGTGCCGATCACCACAGCGTTGCACCGCTTGGCGCCGACCAAGTTTCTGCTCGGCAGCAGTCTGGTACTGGATGTCGGCCAGAAACTCGACGTTGAACAGATGCGTTCGCGACTCGAAGCCAGTGGCTATCGCTACGTCGACACGGTTTATGAGCACGGTGAGTTCACCGTGCGCGGTGCGCTGATCGACCTGTTCCCGATGGGCAGCAAGTTGCCGTATCGCATCGACCTGTTCGATGACGAAATCGAAACCCTGCGCACCTTCGATCCGGAAAACCAGCGTTCCATCGACAAGGTCGAATCGGTCAAGCTGCTGCCGGCCCGCGAGTTTCCACTGCAAAAAGACGCGGTGACCCGCTTCAAGGCGCGCTTCCGCGAGCGTTTCGACGTCGACTTCCGTCGCTGCCCGATCTTTCAGGATCTGAGCAGCGGGATTACCCCGGCCGGCATCGAGTACTACCTGCCGCTGTTCTTCGACGAAACCTCGACCCTGTTCGATTATCTGCCGCAAGACACCCAAGTGTTCTCGTTGCCGGGCATCGAGCAAGCAGCGGAGAATTTCTGGAACGACGTGCGCAATCGTTACGAAGAACGTCGCGTCGATCCTTCACGTCCATTATTGCCACCGGCGGAATTGTTCCTGCCGGTGGAAGATTGCTTCGCTCGCTTGAAGAGCTGGCCACGTGTGGTCGCCAGCCAGCAAGACGTGGAAACCGGCGTCGGTCGTGAGCGCTTTCCCGCACAAGCACTGCCGAATCTGGCGATTGAAGCCAAAGCCACGCAACCGCTGGCCGCGCTTTCCGCCTTCCTCGATGAATTCCCCGGCCGCGTGCTGTTCACCGCCGAATCCGCTGGCCGTCGCGAAGTGCTGCTGGAGTTGCTCGAACGTTTGAAGCTGCGGCCGAAAACCGTCGACAGCTGGCCGGACTTCGTCGCGAGCAAGGATCGTCTGGCGATCACCATTGCCCCGCTCGACGAAGGCCTGCTGCTGGATGACCCGGCGCTGGCACTGGTCGCGGAAAGTCCGCTGTTCGGCCAGCGCGTGATGCAACGTCGTCGTCGCGAGAAACGCAGTGACGTCAGCAATGACGCGGTGATCAAGAACCTCACCGAACTGCGCGAAGGCGCGCCGGTGGTGCACATCGATCACGGTGTCGGCCGTTATCTGGGCCTGACCATTCTGGAAATCGACAATCAGGCAGCCGAATTCCTCACCCTCGAATACGCCGAGAACGCCAAGCTTTACGTACCGGTGGCCAACCTGCATCTGATCGCACGCTACACCGGCAGCGACGACGCCCTGGCCCCGCTACACCGCCTCGGCTCCGAGACCTGGCAGAAAGCCAAACGCAAAGCCGCCGAACAGGTACGCGATGTTGCCGCTGAATTGCTCGACATCTACGCCCGTCGTGCCGCTCGCGAAGGCTACGCATTTGCCGACCCGAAAGCCGATTACGCAACGTTCAGCGCCGGTTTCCCGTTCGAAGAAACCCCGGATCAGCAATCGACCATCGAAGCCGTGCGCGAAGACATGCTCGCGCCGAAACCGATGGATCGACTGGTCTGCGGTGACGTCGGTTTCGGCAAGACCGAAGTGGCCATGCGCGCCGCCTTCATCGCTGTGCATGGCGGTCGTCAAGTGGCGATTCTGGTACCGACCACCCTGCTCGCCCAGCAGCACTACAACAGCTTCCGTGATCGCTTCGCCGACTGGCCGGTGACTGTGGAAGTGATGAGCCGCTTCAAGTCGGCCAAGGAAGTGAATGCGGCGATCGCCGATCTCGCGGAAGGCAAGATCGACATCGTCATCGGCACGCACAAGCTGCTGTCCGACGATGTAAAAATCAAAAACCTCGGGCTGGTGATCATCGACGAAGAACACCGCTTCGGTGTCCGTCAGAAAGAACAGCTCAAGGCCCTGCGCAGTGAAGTCGACATTCTGACCCTGACCGCCACGCCGATTCCGCGCACGTTGAACATGGCGGTGTCGGGCATGCGCGACCTGTCGATCATCGCCACGCCGCCGGCGCGACGCCTGTCGGTGCGCACCTTCGTCATGGAGCAGAACAAGAGCACGGTCAAAGAGGCCCTGCTCCGCGAACTGCTGCGCGGCGGTCAGGTGTACTACCTGCACAACGATGTGAAAACCATCGAGAAGTGCGCCGCCGATCTCGCCGAACTGGTGCCGGAAGCGCGTATCGGCATCGGCCACGGGCAGATGCGCGAGCGCGAACTCGAACAGGTGATGAGCGACTTCTATCACAAGCGCTTCAACGTGCTGATCGCCTCGACCATCATCGAGACCGGCATCGACGTGCCGAGCGCCAACACCATCATCATCGAGCGCGCCGACAAGTTCGGTCTGGCGCAACTGCACCAGTTGCGCGGTCGCGTTGGCCGTAGTCACCACCAGGCTTACGCTTACCTGCTGACGCCGCCGCGCCAGCAAATCACTTCGGACGCGGAAAAGCGTCTGGAAGCGATTGCCAATACGCAGGATCTCGGCGCCGGTTTCGTGCTCGCGACCAACGACCTGGAAATCCGTGGTGCCGGCGAGTTGCTTGGCGATGGCCAGAGCGGGCAGATTCAAGCCGTCGGTTTCACGCTGTATATGGAAATGCTTGAGCGCGCGGTGAAATCGATCCGCAAGGGCGAGCAACCGAACCTTGATCAACCGCTGGGCGGTGGCCCGGAAGTCAACCTGCGGGTGCCGGCGCTGATTCCGGAAGACTATCTGCCGGACGTTCACGCGCGCCTGATTCTGTACAAGCGCATTGCCTCGGCCACCGACGAGGAAGGCCTGAAGGATCTGCAAGTCGAGATGATCGACCGTTTCGGTCTGCTGCCGGAACCGACGAAAAATCTGGTGCGCATCACTGCATTGAAGTTGCAGGCCGAGCAGTTGGGCATCAAGAAGGTCGATGGCGGCCCGCAAGGTGGACGTATCGAGTTCGAAGCCCAGACGCCGGTCGATCCGATGACGCTGATCAAGCTGATCCAGAGCCAGCCAAAACGCTACAAATTCGAAGGTGCGACGATGTTCAAGTTCCAGGTACCGATGGAACGTCCGGAAGAGCGCTTTAATACTGTAGAGGCGCTGTTTGAGCGCCTTCTCCCGAAAACTGTTTGAAGGACGCCCAATGCGCCTGTTTCGTTCGCTGACTTTGTTGCTGATCTCGCTTTTGATAACAGTGTCAGCACCCTCGGTTTTCGCCGATGACCTGTATCAGGTCGAAATGATTCTGGTCCGCCAGAACGCCGTGCCGGCGATCGTCAGCCGTGCCGCGCCGGAAGACTGGGCCGCTGGCGCCCAGCGCCTGGCCGATGACAGCCAGCGCACACCTGCGCTGAATGACGTCGTCACCAAGCTCACCGCCAGCGGCGACTACACAGTCTTGATGCACAAGGCCTGGCAGCAAACCCTCGGTGAGACGCCAGCCAAAGTCGCGGTCAGCGACGGCCAGGAGCAATTCGGTCAGTTCCCGATCGAGGGCACGCTGGAGATGAAGCTCGGGCGCTTCACCGATGTGAACGCCGACTTCTGGGTCAATCAGATCGACGCCAATGGCCTGGTCACCGCCAGTGAGCGCCTGAAGCAGGACAGCCACACCAAGAATGGCCAGCTCAACTATCTCGACAACGGCCATCTGGCCCTGCTGATCAAGATCACTTCCCTGACCGCGCCTGCGCCACGGGAAGCGCCTGAAGCGATTCCGGACTGATCGAAGTCCTTATGAACCCGCCGCTGAGTAAACCGTTGGCGCCCTCATGGGTCAGCCGATTCAAGGAACAGAGCCTGGAGCGTGGCCGCCGCTACGCCCTGGAAAACCGGGTACGTATCGCCCAGGTCGGCGATGCAACGATTACCGCCAGTTGCGAAGGCTCTGGCGGTAACGTTTACCGTCAGACCATTCATCTTCGCGAGTCAGCCAAAGGCACTTTGTTGCTGGTGGACGCTGGCTGCACCTGCCCGGTGCGCACCAACTGCAAACACTGCGCCGCTGTTTTACTGAAAGTCCAGGAAACCCTCGACTACCCCGCCGCCGCCAAAGACGCCGAGCTGCTGGAGAAACTCCAGGCCGTGCTGGAAAACCGTGGCCCGAAAGCACCGCCGCAAGTGCTGGTCGACAATGTGCAGCCGATGCCGCGCCTGTGGCTGGCCAGCGTCGAGTTCAGCGCTTTCGAACCGCGCAACGGCAAGATGCAGCGCTACATCCAGCATCGTGCGGCGCTGTCGTTCAGCTATCTCGACGAATACGTCAGCGGGCAGAAGAACAGCGACATCCTGATTCGTCAGGAAACCCAGACGCTGCGGATAAAACGTCACCCGGAAGTCGAACAGTCCTACCGCGAACAGTTAAGAATCCTCGGCTTTCGCATCGCCACGCGACAGAGCAAAGCGCTGCCGGAAAGTGCCGGCGAGCTCTACGAGATGGTCAATGACAGCGCCTGGCTGACGTTCACCCTCAACGAACTGCCGAAGCTGCGCAGCCAAGGTTGGGAGCTGCAGATCGATGAGGAATTCGGCTTCGATCTGACCGCCGTGGATGACTGGTATGCCACGGTCGAACAGGTGCCGGATCGCGACTGGTTTGATCTGGAGCTGGGGATCATCGTCAACGGTGAGCGCCTCAGTCTGCTGCCGATTCTGCTCAACCTGATGCGCTCACACGCGGAAATCCTCAACCCGGAACGCCTCGCGCGCCGCCGCGATGACGAGCTGATTCTGGTCAACGTCCCGCAACGCAACATTGAGCACGGGCCACTGCAGGTGGCGTTGCCACTGGGTCGGCTGAAGCCGGTATTGATGACGCTCGGCGAGTTCTATTTGCAGGAGCCGGGCGAAACCACCCTGCGCCTGAGCAAGGCCGACGCCACGCGCCTCAATTCGCTGGAAGGCCTGCCGCTGCTGTGGGAGGGCGGTGAGCAGATCCGCACGTTCGCTCAACGCCTGCGCGACATTCGTGATTTCAGCGTTGAAGCGCCGGAAGGCTTGAATGCGACGCTGCGCCCTTATCAGCTCGAAGGTTTGAGCTGGATGCAATCGCTGCGGCAACTGGAAGTCGGCGGGATTCTCGCGGATGACATGGGGCTGGGTAAAACCCTACAGACCCTGGCGCATATTCTCAGCGAGAAGAACGCTGGACGCCTGGATCGGCCGTGCATGGTGGTGATGCCGACCAGCCTGATTCCGAACTGGCTGGATGAGGCGGCGCACTTCACGCCGCAACTGAAAGTGGTCGCGCTGTACGGCGCCACTCGCAAAAAGCACTTCGACAATCTGGCGGATTACGACCTGATCCTCACCACTTACGCACTGCTGCCCAAAGACGTCGAGCGTCTGGCCAAGCAGCCGCTGCATGTGTTGGTGCTGGACGAGGCGCAGTACATCAAGAACCCCAACAGCAAAGCCGCACAAGCGGCTCGCGAGTTGAATGCGCGCCAGCGCCTGTGCCTCAGCGGTACACCGCTGGAAAACCACTTGGGCGAGCTGTGGTCACTGTTTCACTTCCTGCTGCCGGGCTGGCTCGGCGACGTGAAAAGCTTCAATGCCGATTACCGCGTGCCGATTGAAAAGCGCGGCAGCGAAGTCAGACTTCAGCACTTGAACGGTAGGATAAAACCGTTTCTGCTGCGCCGGACCAAGGAACAGGTGGCTACCGAGTTGCCGCCGAAAACCGAGATCATCCATTGGGTCGATCTCAACGAAGCGCAGCGTGATGTGTACGAAACCATGCGCCTGGCGATGGACAAGAAAGTCCGCGACGAAATCACCCGCAAAGGCGTGGCGCGCAGTCAGATCATCATTCTTGAGGCGCTGCTCAAGCTGCGTCAGGTTTGCTGCGATCTGCGCCTGGTCAACGACGCCACCCTGCCCGCTCGCGGCAGCACCTCGGGCAAGCTCGACAGCCTGATGGAAATGCTTGAGGAGTTGTTCGAGGAAGGACGCAGGATTCTGCTGTTCTCGCAATTCACGTCGATGCTGTCGTTGATCGAGGAAGAGCTGAAAAAACGTAACGTGTCCTACGCGCTACTGACCGGCCAGACCCGTGATCGACGCACGCCGGTGAAGGAATTCCAGAGCGGCAAGCGTCAGATCTTTCTCATCAGCCTGAAGGCTGGTGGCGTCGGCTTGAACCTGACTGAGGCGGATACGGTGATTCACTACGATCCGTGGTGGAACCCGGCGACGGAAAATCAGGCAACCGATCGCGCGTACCGGATCGGCCAGGAAAAGCCGGTGTTTGTCTACAAGATGATTGCCCGGGGCACGGTGGAAGAGAAGATTCAGCACCTGCAAAAGGAAAAATCCGACTTGGCGGCAGGCGTGCTGGATGGGCGTAAGGCCGGAGACTGGAAGTTGCAGAGTGATGATATCGAAGCGCTGTTTGCGCCGTTACCGGACAAGCTCGACAAGCGTTGAGATATTTGTCGCCTGTTAAATAGCTTTCGCGAGCAGGCTCGCTCCCACAGTTGGAATGCATTTCCCATGTGGGAGCGAGCCTGCTCGCGAATAGGGCGCCTCGGTCTAACGGTTAAAACCCAAGCTCAATCCTTGGAAACCGGCAACGGCGCAAACAGCGCCTCGATGTCACTCTGCTCCAGCTTCCAGCCACCCGTCGTCCCGCCTTCAAGCACCGCCCCGGCCAGCGCGGCTTTCTCCTGCTGCAACGCCTGTATTTTTTCCTCTACCGTGCCGCGAGCGATCAGCTTGTAAACGAACACCGGGTTGTTTTGCCCGATTCGATACGCACGATCGGTTGCCTGATTCTCCACCGCCGGGTTCCACCAAGGGTCGAAGTGGATCACTGTGTCCGCAGCGGTCAGGTTCAAACCGGTCCCCCCGGCCTTCAGACTGATCAGAAACAACGGCACCTTGCCGCCCTGGAAATCCTTCACCGGCGTGCGTCGATCCGTGGTGTCACCGGTCAGCAGCGAATAGGCAATGTCACGTTGCCGCAATTCTTCCTCGATCAAGGCGAGCATTGAGGTGAACTGCGAGAACAGCAGAATCCTGCGACCTTCGCCGAGCAGCTCTTCGAGCATCTCCATCAAGCTCACCAGCTTGCCACTGCCGGAGCGCAGCGCCTTCGCCGTCAGCGGCATGTTGATCAGGCGCAAGTCGCAACAGACCTGACGCAGCTTGAGCAAGGCATCGAGAATGATGATCTGACTGCGCGCCACGCCACTGCGGGCTATTTCGTCGCGGACTTTTTTGTCCATCGCCACGCGAACGGTTTCATAGACGTCGCGCTGGCCGTCGCTGAGATCCACCCAATGGACAATTTCGGTTTTCGGTGGCAACTCGGGGGCGACCTGGTCCTTTTTGCGACGCAGCAAAAACGGCTTGATGCGCGCTGTCAGGTGCTGCATGCGCTGAACATTGCCGTGCTTCTCGATTGGCGTGCGGTAATCGCGATTGAAGGATTTGCTGTCGCCGAGCCAACCGGGCATGAGGAAATGAAACTGCGACCAAAGCTCGCCCAGGTGGTTTTCCAATGGCGTGCCGCTCAGGCACAAGCGCTGGCGGGCCTGCAGGTCACGGGCCGCTTGCGCCGCTTTACTGATCGGGTTTTTGATGTTCTGCGCTTCGTCGAGAATCAGCACGCTCCACGTCTGCGGCTGCAAGGTCTCCAAATCCCTTGGCAGCAACGCGTAAGTGGTCAGCACCAGATCGTACTCAGCCAGATTGGCGAAATCCTTTTGCCGCCCCGTGCCGTGCAGCGCCAATACTTTCAACTGAGGGGTGAAACGCTCGGCCTCGTCGAGCCAGTTGGGAATCAGGCTGGTCGGCATCACCGCCAGAGCCGGGCAATCGAGGCGACCGGCGTGTTTTTCCGTGAGCAGATGCGCCAGGGTTTGCAGCGTTTTGCCCAGCCCCATGTCATCGCCCAGAATGCCGCCGACCTCAAGCTCGCGCAGGGTCTGCATCCAGTTCAGCCCTTCGAGCTGATACGGGCGCAGTTGCGCGTTAAGGCCGGCCGGCGCAGCGACGTGGGAGTGACTGGAATTCTGCAGGCGCTTGGCAAAGGTGCGCAGCCGCTCGCCCCCCTGCCAATCCAGCGGCACGCCATCGAGCATACTCAAGCGCGCGGCGTCCGGGACACTCAAGCGCAGTGCATCGCCCTGATGACCGCCCAAGTACAACTCGCCCAGCGTGGCCATCAGCGGCTTGACCCGACTCAGCGGCAGCGCGACCTTGGCGCCCGAAGAGTCACCAAAACCGCTGGGTTTCAGTTCGATCAGGAGTTTTTCGTCATCGCTGCGTTGTGCCAGATTGACCGGGTCAAGCAAGCGCGGCTGGGTGCGCAACAAGTGCAGAAGGATTGGTAGCAAACTATAGCGCTGGCCATTGACGACGATACCCAACTGCAAGTCAAACCACTGATGCCCAGCCTCTTCTTCGACCTCGGCGTACCAATGCTCAACCGGTTGCACATTGAAATGAAAGCCGGGACTCATCTCCACTTCCCAGTTCGAGGCGCGCAACGTGGCAAGCCCTTCGTGCATAAACCCGAGCCAGGCGGAATCATCCGGCAACGTGAACATCTCGCCGGGACGATCCAGCGAGCTCTTGCGCGTGGCTTTTTTGAAACCGAGCTTTTGCAGGATCTGGCGCAGTTTCTTTTCCACCGCAGGCTGGCGTTGAATGCGCTGGGTTTCGGTACCGTTGAGGATCATTACTTCCGGGTTGCGATCCACCGTCGGCTGGCCGTTGTAGGTAAACACCAGAGCGGCGCGGTGCTCAAGAATGTACTCCCAGCGCGAGCGCTCCCGACCGCTGACGAGGGTGAGTTGCGGCTGCGGAAGTACGTCGTCGATGACTCGTTCGGTCAGTTGGTGTGGCGGCGGGATTCTCGTCGCGGCGCTCATGCGATGGCTGAACTGCATGGCCTGACGCGCCGGAATGTCCGGCGCCAGAGTCAAATGGCTGGCCAGTTTTTCTTCCAGCTCATTGAACAGAGGGCCAATCTGCCGCTGTTCACGATCCAGGTAATAAAGCGGCTCCAGCGCCAGCACAGTTTCCTGCGCAGCCTCGGCACTGCTCCACTGCGCGCGGAAACCGCCGTCGGCCTGCTCGGCCCAGGCGAACTGACCGATGCGCTTCGCGCCCGGCACCAACGGTCGCAGATCCTCGAAATCGAGGAACAGCCGCGAGGTGCGCAGGAGCATTTCCAGCAGTTCGGCGCCGCTGCTGCCTTCCAGCGGATAGCCGCTGTAATAGGCGTGGTGAGAGTGCATGGCAACCAGCAGCCTGGCAACGCGCAGATCCAGCTCGGACAGGTAGCCGGGCTGACGCATGAGCATTTCCGCTAGCGAATACATCGGTTTGACTTCGCGTAACTCGCCGCTCTTGAGCTGGGAAACCTTGAAAATATCGAGCAGCCACTTGCCGCTCACAGGCGTTGGCTTGAGCTTGTAAAACAGGCGCGTGCCTGCGGTTTGCGCGCCTTCTTCAGCAGGCTTGGCCGGCACGGGAATGGTCGAAAGCCAATGCTCCAGCGCCCGCCCCAAAGGGATCTGTGCGTCACTTTCAGACGCATCATCAGCACTGCCCTGCAGGTGATAGAGCACCGCAGCGCAGTGCTTGCAGTCGATTACGACAGGACAGCTGCACAGGCAACGCAAGTTGACGGAACCCAGCCGATCTTCGGACAGGTAAATGCTTTGTTCATACGCCTGATTTTCCGAACCGACGCAGAACGCCTCGATCTTTTTGTCATTGATCTCAATGATCTCTACCCGGTCCTCGGCGGCATAAGCGCGAGCCTTGGCCAGCGCCTTGCTACTGAATGCCTGAGTCCAGGCCAACGACTTGAGCTGTTCGATGAAAATGCTCATGGGCAGCCCTTAGCCGGCCAACACCCGCGCCAATGAAGACTTCACCTTGCCCATGCCGTCATGCAAGGCCTGCTCGATCTCGGCCATGGTGATCACTTCGGTGGTCTTGCCCGCTGCCGGGTTCACCACCAGTGCCAGACAGGCATAATCCAGATCCAGCTCGCGGGCCAGTGCCGCTTCCGGCATACCGGTCATGCCGACGATGTCACAGCCATCACGCTCAAGACGCACGATCTCGGCGACCGTTTCCAGACGCGGGCCCTGGGTGCAGGCATACACGCCCTGATCGCTGTACTCGCAACCTTCGGCGGCCACAGCGGCGATCAATTGCTGACGCAGCGGTTCGCTGTAGGGAAAGCTGAAGTCGATGTGGGTGACGTGCTCCAGATCATCGGCGAAAAAGGTGTGCTCGCGGCCGCTGGTGTAGTCGACGATCTGGTGCGGCACGCAGAAGTGCCCGGTGCCCATGGCCGAATGGATCCCGCCCACGGCGTTCACCGCGATGATTGCCTCGGCACCCGCCTGCTTCAGCGCCCACAGGTTGGCGCGATAGTTGACCTTGTGCGGCGGAAAACGATGCGGGTGGCCATGACGGGCGAGGAACAGCACTTCCTTGCCGGCGTATTCGCCAATTTGCACGTCGGCCGATGGCGCGCCGTAGGGCGTGTCCACCGCCAGCGATTGGCGAATGGTCAAGCCTTCGAGCTGGGTCAGGCCGGTGCCACCGATGATTGCGTAAACCGTCATAGCAAAATCCTTAATCGATCAATTGAGCGTCTTTGAGCGCGCCGATGGCGGTGAGCCAGCGCGGATCCTGCCGGTAATCAGTACTGGCGAATGCCTGGCCGCGCATGCGCGCGATGCGCGCGGACGGCTTGACCTTCATGCGTTGTGCGGCGCTCAGGGCCAGTTCGGCAGCGGCGCGGTCGTTGCACACCAGGCCCATGTCGCAACCGGCAGTCAAAGCGGCTTCGATGCGGCTGGCGGCATCGCCAACCACGTGGGCGCCGGCCATCGACAGATCGTCGCTGAAGATCACGCCGTCGAATTGCAATTCGCCGCGCAGGATATCTTGGAGCCAACGCCGGGAAAAACCGGCAGGCTGCGAATCCACCTGCGGATAGATGACGTGCGCCGGCATGATCGCGGCCAGTTGCTTGCTGAGCTTGGCGAATGGCACGAGGTCGTTGGCGCGGATCTCGTCGAGGCTGCGCTCGTCGTTCGGGATCGCGACGTGGGAATCCGCTTCTGCCCAGCCGTGGCCGGGGAAATGCTTACCGGTCGCAGCCATGCCGGCGCTGTTCATGCCGCGAATGAATGCACCGGCGAGCAGTGCCGCACGCTCGGGATCACCTTCGAACGAACGGGTGCCAACGACTGCACTGCGTTGATAATCCAGATCGAGCACCGGGGCGAAGCTCAGGTCGAGCCCGACCGCCAGCACTTCGGTGGCCATGATCCAGCCGCATTGCTCGGCGAGGTATTCAGCATTCGGGTTGTCGGCGATGGCGCGCATGGCCGGCAGACGCACGAAGCCCTGACGCAGACGCTGCACGCGACCACCCTCTTGATCCACTGCCAACAGCAGATCCGGACGAATCGCGCGAATCGACGCACTGAGCTCACGCACCTGGCGCGGATGCTCAATGTTGCGCGCGAAAATGATCAGGCCGCCCACTTCGGGCTGACGCAACAATTGGCGATCTTCAGCCGTCAGCCAGGTACCGGCGACGTCCACCATCAACGAGCCTTGCAGGCCAGCAGTCATAGAGATTCCTTGAAAACGAAAAACCCGACCCGCAGGAAATCGCTACCGTGAGCCATGCTCGGCAGGTCGGCAATTTCTATGAGGATCGGGTTCAGAACGTGAGTCGGCATGGGCGGCTAGCTTAGCGGATACAAGCTGCCACGCCCACCCGTGCGCGGTTAAACCTTGGCGGCGACCGGCGTTGATTTGCTGCGCGGACGCAGTTGTGCAGTAGCCATCGCCGCGTCGGTGACACCGGTCTCGGCACGCATGCCGGCAGCGAGGAACGGCACCATCAGGCGCATCACTTGCTCGATGGAGGTGTTGACGCCGAAATCCGTCTCGGCGATCGCCCGCAAAGCCTTGATCCCGGACATGCTGAACGCGGCAGCACCGAGCATGAAGTGCACGCGCCAGAACAGCTCGATCGGCGGAATGCGTGGTGCGGCTTCGTTGACCAGCAACATGTAGCGACGGAAAACCTTGCCGTACATGTCTTCCAGATAACGACGCAAGTGGCCCTGGCTCTGGCTGAACGCGAGGCCGAGCAAACGCATGAAGATCGACAGGTCGTTGCCGCTGCGTGGCTGAACCACGAGAGCCTGTTCGACAAGGATTTCCAGCAGCTCTTCTAGGGTTGGCTTGTTTTCAGGCTTGGCCTGACGCCGCTCCAGCTCTTTATCGAGACTGATGCAGAACGGCCCGAGGAAGCGCGAAAAAACCGCCTGGATCAGGGCTTTCTTCGAACCGAAATGATAGTTCACTGCTGCCAGGTTGACGCCAGCCTTGCTGGTGATCAAACGCAATGAGGTTTCAGCGAAACCTTTCTCCGCGAACAACTGCTCGGCAGCATCAAGAATGCGTTCAACGGTTTCCGACTGGGCCATGGCTACTCCGCCTGACAAACACTTGTTTGAAACATACGTTTCAGCCTGTGCCTTGTCAAGCCTGCCGGTTCGTTTTGGGAATGGTCGGTCAGCTATTTAACCACACAAGACCGATGCATTAATAAGCAAGGCTGCCGACCGTCTGGCGGCCGACAAAAAAACGGGCATTGCCAAGGGCGCTTCACTGTATATAATCCCAGTCACTGTATAAAAAGACAGAGCGATCAATATGCTAAAGCTGACGCCACGCCAAGCCGAGATTCTGGCCTTTATCAAACGTTGCCTCGAAGACAACGGTTATCCGCCAACCCGTGCGGAAATCGCTCAGGAACTGGGCTTCAAGTCGCCGAACGCGGCTGAAGAACATCTCAAGGCACTGGCCCGCAAAGGTGCCATCGAGATGACCCCTGGCGCTTCTCGCGGTATTCGCATTCCCGGCTTCGAAGCCAAGGCCGACGACTCCACCCTGCCGATCATTGGCCGGGTCGCTGCCGGCGCGCCAATCCTCGCCCAGCAGCACATCGAAGAATCCTGCAATATCAACCCGGCCTTCTTCCATCCGCGCGCCGACTATCTGTTGCGCGTGCACGGCATGAGCATGAAGGACATCGGCATTTTCGACGGTGACCTCCTTGCCGTGCACACCACCCGCGAGGCGCGTAATGGCCAGGTCGTCGTCGCCCGCATCGGCGATGAAGTGACCGTCAAACGCTTCAAGCGTGAAGGCAGCAAGGTCTGGCTGATTGCCGAAAACCCTGAGTTCGCCCCTATCGAAGTCGACCTGAAAGATCAGGAACTGGTGATCGAAGGTTTGAGTGTCGGCGTAATCCGCCGCTAAAGGAGGCTTTATGCAGTTCCCACACACCCCTCAGCAAACACAACTGCCTTTATTCGAAGCGTTTCTGGCGCAACCGATGGCGCCGATCCTGAAAGAGGTCGTCGAGCGCCCATGGAATGCCGAACCCGAAGTATTCAGTGAGCTGTCACTGCGGGGTGCTGCCGGGAACTGCCTGAACCTGCTAGCCCCGATCCTTCGCGAACTCAGTGAAGATCAGGACGCGCGCTGGCTGACGCTGATAGCGCCTCCTGCAAGTCTGACCCAGACATGGCTGCGGGATGCCGGCTTGAATCGCGAGCGTATTCTGCTGCTGCAACCAAGAGGCGCTCAAAGCGCTCAGCAACTGGCATGCGAAGCTCTACGATTGGGTCGCAGTCACACCGTCGTCACCTGGCTCAACCCGCTGAGCGCGAATTCGCGGCAACAACTGATCAGCGCCGCACGCACGGGCGACGCTCAGAGCCTGAACATTCGTTTGGGTTGATTGGCTGACAACATGCGCTGTGTGAAGCGCAGGGCTTCTCCAGGGACAGAGAAGCCGATCTGAAGCAGTAACGCTAAAAGAAAAAGACGGGGATCAATGAAGAACCCGCGGCCCCTCTTCCTTATCAAACTCGCCTTCGACCATGCGACCGGCCATTTGCACGCCGACGCTTAACATCGCCTTGGCGATCTCCACATGCTGACCTTGCAGGAACGCCTTGGCATCCTCGGAGAAATCCAGCGTCACCAGAGAACCCTCGTCCTCGGCCCTGCGCAGCTCAATTCGGCCGTCGGGTAACTCGACAATTTCTAGAAAGGACGTTGGCATAAAGGTCTGTTCTCCACGAAAGGCAGGGATTATATAGACATCATTCAGGCTTCGCTCGGGATCTTGACCAGCAGCATGTTTCAGATTGCCACCGTGTCAATCGCCCTCAGCACTCGTTCAAGCCTTCGCGGAAACGTATCGCCAGACCTTTCAAGTTCTGCCGCCAGCTCTCCAGCTCCTCTCGACTCAACTCTTCTGGCGCTTCTTCTTCATCCAGATTAATCGCCTGAATCAACGGTTGCGTCACATCACCCTTCGGCTTGTGCGGCACTCGTGGCGGTTGAAACAGCGCCGAATGCGCTGCCAGCAGTTTTGCCAACCAGGTTTCAGAATTGCCCGCCAACTCAACCATTTCGGCCAGTTCGGGAATCGCAATCGACTCCAGCACTTCACGCGTCAGCAGCATCTCGGCCCGCGGCGCATTGGCCTGCGGCAGACGATAGAAACCCGCGATCTCATGACAAAGCCCCAGCAAGGCACCGTACAGGTGAAACAGCGCCGATTCACGCCCAGCCTGAATCAACGCCAGAGAATTCATCGCCCGCCCCTCTTCAGCGCGAGCCAAGGCTTCGAGCGACAGGCCGGCGAAATAGATCTTCTGGTTGGTGCGGGTATAGAGTTCGTGAGCCATGACGGCGCTCTCCACAACGAAATAATTGCTTCACACAGGCCGGACAGTGTCGTGGATCAGCCGATCCCACCGCAAGCACAAAACAAAAAGGCCGCATGAAAACCCAAGGGTTCTCATGCGGCCTTTCAGTGTCGGACTAACGCTTACTCAGCTTTGGCCTTCGCACGCTTGTCTTCAACCGTCCACTTGCCACCGTCGAAGTACGCCTTCCAACCGGTAGGCTTGCCGTCGACTTCGGTCTGCACGTACTGCTCCTTGGTCTTGCGGCTGTAGCGGATGACCGCTGGCAGACCATCAGGATCCTTCTTAGGCGCGTCGCAGAGGAAGTGGTACTTCGGATCGATTTCGTCCTTGTGCGGCACAATCTCGATCACCAGCGGAGCACGGGTCTCACGGTTTTTCGGGAACTGGCTGGCAGCCAGGAACAGACCAGAGGCCCCGTCACGTAGGATGTAAGTGTCGTTGACCTTTTCGCATTTCAGCTCAGGCATCTTCACCGGATCCATCTTCGGCGGCGCTGCATCACCGCTTTTCAGCAGTTTGCGGGTGTTCTTGCACTCAGGGTTGGTGCAACCGAAGAACTTGCCGAAACGGCCAGTCTTGAGCTGCATCTCGCTGCCACACTTGTCGCATTCCAGGCTCGGACCTTCGTAGCCCTTGATGCGATAGCTGCCCTCTTCGATTTCGTAGCCAGCACAATCCGGGTTGTTACCGCAGATGTGCAGCTTGCGCTTCTCGTCGAGCAGATAAGCGTCCATCGCCGTGCTGCAGATCGGGCAACGATGCTTGCCGCGCAAAACCAGAGACTCCGACTCACCCTCATCGTCCGCAGCGATCTCGTCGCCCGGCACCAGGTTGACGGTGGCTTTGCAGCGTTCTTTCGGCGGCAGGCTGTAGCCTGAGCAACCGAGGAACACGCCGGTCGACGCAGTCCGAATCTGCATCGGACGCCCACAGGTCGTGCACGGAATGTCGGTCATGACCGGCTGATTGGCGCGCATGCCGCTTTCAGGGTTTTCGGCTACTTCGAGTTTCTTTTTGAAATCGCCGTAGAACTCGTCCAGCACGCTTTTCCAGTCGCGCTCACCCTGTGCCACGTCATCGAGGTTCTCTTCCATGCCGGCAGTGAAGCCGTAGTCCATGAGGTTGGAGAAGCTTTCCGACAGACGCTCGGTAACGATGTCGCCCATCTTTTCCGAGTAGAAACGACGGTTGTGCAGAGTCACGTAGCCGCGATCCTGAATGGTCGAAATGATCGCAGCGTAAGTCGAAGGACGACCGATGCCACGTTTTTCCATTTCTTTAACCAGGCTGGCTTCCGAGTAACGCGCCGGCGGCTTGGTGAAGTGCTGCGATGGATCAAGCTTGATCAGCTTCATCACGTCGCCCTGCGCCATATCAGGCAGAACGTCGTCGTCGCCTGGCTTGGCAATTTGCGGCATAACGCGGGTGTAACCGTCGAACTTGAGGATACGGCCCTTGGCGCGCAGCTCGAAGTCGCCAGCGCCGACGCTGACAGTGGTCGACAGGTATTGCGCCGGCAGCATCTGGCAAGCGAGGAACTGACGCCAGATCAGCTCGTAGAGGCGCTCAGCGTCACGCTCCATGCCTGCGAGCTTGCTCGGCGTGGTGTTGGCGTCGGAAGGACGGATCGCTTCGTGAGCCTCTTGCGCGCCTTCTTTGCTGCTGTAGACGTTCGGCGTTTCCGGCAGGTACTTCTTGCCGAACTCGTCTTCGATGTAGGTGCGCGCCATCGCCACGGCATCAGCCGAAAGGTTGGTCGAGTCGGTACGCATGTAAGTGATGTAGCCAGCTTCGTACAGACGCTGGGCCATCATCATGGTTTTCTTCACGCCGAAGCCCAGGCGGTTACTCGCAGCCTGTTGCAGGGTCGACGTGATGAATGGCGCCGAAGGCTTGCTGCTGGTCGGCTTGTCTTCGCGCTTGACGATGCTGTAGCTGGAAGACTTGAGCTTCTCCAGCGCAGCCATGGCCTGGGCTTCGTTGAGCGGCTTGAAGGCTTCGCCTTTCTCGCGAGCTACTTCGAAACGCACGGTCGAGCCTTTGGCGGTGCCGAGATCGGCATGCACTTCCCAGTACTCTTCCGGGTTGAACGCACGAATTTCGCGCTCACGCTCAACCACCAGCTTCACGGCTACCGATTGCACACGACCGGCAGAAAGGCCACGAGCGATCTTCGCCCACAGCAGCGGCGAGACCATGTAACCCACAACGCGGTCAAGGAAACGACGCGCCTGCTGTGCGTTGACACGATCGATGTCCAGCTCGCCCGGCTCCGAGAAGGCTTCCTGAATCGCCTTCTTGGTGATTTCGTTGAACACCACGCGCTTGTAGCGGCTGTCGTCACCACCGATGGCTTCGCGCAGGTGCCAGGCAATGGCTTCCCCCTCGCGATCCAAGTCGGTTGCGAGATAGATGGTGTCAGCATCTTTGGCGAGCCGGCGCAGCTCTTCGATGACCTTCTCTTTACCCGGGAGGATCTCGTACTTGGCTTTCCAGCCATGATCGGGATCGACACCCATACGCGAGACCAGCTGCTTGCGCGCTTTCTCTTTCGGCGAGAGCACCGGACCTTCGCCCGCAGCAGCCTTGCCGCGCTTGGCGGCTGGCTCTTTGCTGGCGCTAGCCGAACCGCTGGTGGGCAGGTCTCGGATATGGCCGATACTCGACTTCACCACGTATTGGTTACCCAGATACTTGTTGATGGTCTTGGCCTTAGCCGGGGATTCCACAATGACCAGCGATTTGCCCATGGATCAGAAAATTCCTGAATTCTAGAAGTGAAAGGCGGTTGGCGCCTGACGCGGCACCGCTATATATAGTTGATACAAGGTGAGGTCAAGCACAGGGTTCTGTGCGCACTCGCCTTATGCCTTGGAAAAAAGGCTCGGTTCGGCTTGCACCAAAGCAAAGCGTGGCACCTGCTCGCCGTCAACCTCGACTGACTCGAGAAACATGCTCAGAGGGCGCACCCAAAAGCCGTAATCGCCATACAGGGCTTGGTAAAAGACCACTTCTTCTTCGGTCTCGGAATGCCGCGCAACACTGAATACGCGGTACTGCGGACCTTTGTAATGTTGGTAGAGCCCAGGTTGTATCGGCATGTGTTGGCCCTCACTCAAATTTTTTCAAAATAAAAACAAAATAAATCCACAAAAACAAAAACCGGGGCACTTGGCCCCGGCTTCCATCAACGAGACGCTTAGACGCGTTCGAAGACGGTGGAGATGCCTTGGCCGAGACCAATGCACATAGTAGCCACCCCGAAGGTGCCGCTATTCTGCTTCATCACGTTCAGCAAGGTGCCGGAAATACGGGCACCGGAGCAACCGAACGGGTGACCCAGGGCGATCGCGCCGCCGTGCAGGTTAACCTTCTCGTTCATCTTGTCGAGCACTTTCAGATCTTTCAGCACTGGCAGAGCCTGTGCGGCGAAAGCTTCGTTGAGCTCGAAGAAGTCGATATCGTTGATGCCAAGGCCCGCACGCTTCAGGGCTTTTTGTGTAGCCGGAACTGGACCATAGCCCATGATTGCCGGATCCACACCCGCCACTGCCATCGAACGGATAACCGCCATTGGCTGGATACCCAGATCCTGTGCACGTTGCGCCGACATCACGATCATGCACGAAGCACCATCGGTGATCTGCGACGAAGTACCGGCAGTCACGGTGCCGCCCTTTGGATTGAAGGCAGGCTTGAGGGCCGCCAGACTTTCCAGGGTGGTTTCCGGACGAATGGTTTCGTCGTAGTCGAACAGTTTCAGGAAACCGTTCTCGTCGTAGCCCTGCATCGGGATGATTTCATCTTTGAACTTGCCTTCCACGGTTGCCTTGTGGGCCAACTGGTGGGAACGCACGCCGAAAGCGTCCTGTTGTTCGCGAGTGATGCCGTGCATTTTGCCAAGCATTTCAGCGGTCAGCCCCATCATGCCCGAGGCTTTTGCCGCGTACAGCGACATGTGCGGGTTCGGATCGACACCGTGCATCATGCTCACGTGGCCCATATGCTCGACGCCGCCAACCACGAACACGTCACCGTTGCCGGTCATGATCGCTTGTGCAGCGGTGTGCAACGCGCTCATCGACGAGCCACACAGACGGCTGACGGTCTGGCCGGCCGAAGTGTGCGGAATCTGGGTCATCAGCGACGCCATGCGCGCGATGTTCCAGCCCTGCTCCAGGGTCTGGTTGACGCAGCCCCAGATCACGTCCTCGACTTCAGCAGGATCGACCTTGGCGTTGCGTTCCAGCAATTTGCTGATCAGGTGCGCCGACATGTCTTCGGCGCGGGTGTTGCGGTGCATGCCGCCCTTGGAGCGGCCCATCGGAGTACGACCGAAGTCGACAATCACGACGTCTCTAGGATTCAAGCTCATAAGTTCACTCTCACTCTAGTTGGGGGCGCTTAACCGAAGAAGCTCTGGCCGTTTTTGGCCATTTCGCGCAGCTTCGCGGTTGGGTGGTACAGCGCGCCCAAATCAGCGTACTGGTCAGCCAGGGCAACGAACTCGGCAACACCGATCGAGTCGATGTAGCGCAGCGCACCGCCACGGAATGGAGGGAAACCGATACCGTAGACCAGACCCATGTCGGCTTCGGCGGCAGTTTCAACGATGCCGTCTTCCAGGCAACGCACGGTTTCCAGGCACAGCGGGATCATCATCCAGTTGATGATGTCTTCGTCAGTGACTTCGCGCTGCTCGTAAACGATCGGCTTGAGCACTTCCAGCACCGATGGATCGGCAACTTTCTTCTGCTTGCCTTTCTTGTCGGCCTCGTAGGCGTAGAAGCCCTTGCCGTTCTTCTGGCCCAGGCGCTTGGCTTCGTACAGCACGTCGATGGCCGAACGACGGTCATCCTTCATGCGATCCGGGAAACCTTCAGCCATCACGTCGCGACCGTGGTGACCGGTGTCGATGCCGACCACGTCCATCAGGTACGCCGGGCCCATCGGCCAGCCGAATTTTTCCATGACCTTGTCGATACGGACGAAGTCCACACCGGCGCTTACCAGCTTGGCGAAACCGCCGAAGTACGGGAACAGTACGCGGTTAACGAGGAAGCCCGGGCAGTCATTGACGACGATCGGGTTCTTGCCCATTTTCTTGGCGTAGGCAACGGTGGTGGCAACCGCCAGCTCACTCGACTTCTCGCCACGGATCACTTCTACCAGCGGCATCATGTGCACCGGGTTGAAGAAGTGCATGCCAACGAAGTTTTCCGGACGCTTGAGGGCCTTGGCCAGCAGGCTGATGGAAATGGTCGAGGTGTTGGACGCGAGGATGGTGTCCTCTTTGACCTGAGCTTCGACTTCAGCCAGTACGGTTTGCTTGACCTTCGGGTTTTCGACCACAGCTTCGACAACCAGATCGACGTGACCGAAGTCGCCGTAGGACAGGGTCGGACGAATGGCGTTGAGCACTTCAGCCATTTTCGCAGCCGTCATGCGACCTTTATCAACGCGGCCAACCAGCAGTTTGGCGGCTTCGGCCAGACCCTGCTCGATACCGTGCTCGTTGATGTCCTTCATCAGGATCGGCGTACCTTTGGAGGCCGACTGATAAGCGATACCGCCACCCATGATGCCGGCGCCGAGTACAGCGGCCTGCTTCACGTCTTTGGCGATTTCGTCGTAGGCCTTGGCCTTTTTCTTCAGCTCCTGATCGTTCAGGAACAGACCGATCAAGCTCTGCGCGGCAGAGGTCTTGGCCAGCTTGACGAAACCGGCTGCTTCGACTTCCAGCGCCTTGTCACGACCGAAGTTCGCGGCTTTCTGGATCGTCTTGATCGCTTCAACCGGCGCCGGGTAGTTCGGGCCAGCCTGACCGGCGACGAAACCTTTGGCGGTTTCGAATGCCATCATTTGTTCAATGGCGTTCAGCTTGAGTTTTTCAAGTTTGGGTTGACGCTTGGCCTTGAAGTCGAACTCGCCGGAGATGGCGCGTTTGATCAGCTCAAGAGCCGCTTCCTGCAGCTTCTCCGGAGCAACCACGGCGTCGACGGCGCTGACTTTCAGGGCGTCTTCAGGGCGGTTTTCCTTACCGGAGGCAATCCATTCGATGGCGTTGTCGACACCAATCAGGCGCGGCAGACGCACGGTGCCGCCGAAGCCTGGGTAGATGCCCAGTTTGACTTCCGGCAGACCGATCTTGGCCTTGGTCGACATGACGCGATAGTCAGCCGCCAGGCACATTTCCAGACCGCCGCCCAGTGCGATGCCATTAATGGCCACTACGGTTGGGACATTGAGGTCTTCGAAATCGCTGAAGATCTTGTTGGCTTCGAGATTGCCAGCAACCAGCTCGGCATCCGGCAGCTTGAAGTTGTCGACAAATTCGGTGATGTCGGCGCCGACGATGAACACGTCCTTGCCACTGCTGACGATCACGCCCTTGATCGAAGCATCTGCCTTGATGGTGTCTACGGCCTGACGCAGTTCGTTCAGGGTTAGACGGTTGAACTTGTTGACGGACTCACCCTTGAGGTCGAATTTCAATTCGACGATGCCACTTTCAAGAGCTTTAACCGTGATGGCTTTACCTTCGTAAATCATCAACTGATCTCCACGATATGGAAGCTGAACAGTACACGTCGGACGCAGGCGAATGGCTCGGCAGGACGTTTTTTCGTCGATGCTGACGCCAATCCACCCGGCACACCCGCCAACGCGATAGTCGGGATTCTGTAGGAGCAGTCTGTAAGACAAACGCTCAATTCATACGCCCGTTTGATTTGGGTACGTCACCTTCACGGAATTTCCGACAATTGTCAATCGCCCAAAATACGGGTTGAAATGCGACTTTGCGGTCATTTCTGTAAGACGAAGACCCGCAACACGCGTCTGCATGTAAAGCCATTCATAGAATCAATAGTTAGAAAAGTCGCCCTAATTCGCCGCAGCCCCTGTTTAAAGGGCTACGCTGGGTGGACGACAGGAAAATGCGCTGACTGAACCTGCATCAGAAAAGATTTCCGGCCTGCCTGGCCAACCCCGCCCGATGAATCATGTCGGGCTTTTTATTGCGCGTCTGCCGGACCTTCCCCACCGTTGCAGTGGGAAAAGTCCGCGCGTCACGCCAGCGCTTTCAGAGTGGCATCGATATCCAGCAAAACCGTCGCTTCACCCTTCTCACCCCAATACAGAGCGATCATCTGCTTGTCCGCCTCGATTTTGAAAACATTGCCCGGCAACTTTTCGAAATGATTGAGCAGCGCCCGATCTTCACAGACTTCCTGCCACTGATTAACCCAGATACCCGGCGATTTCTGCCAGTAAGTCCAGCAGACAGGCTGCTTGCTGCGACGTGGCCGATGATACTGCGCACACGGATTCGGCGGCTCTTGCGCCAGCCAGTGCGGCCATTCCTGAGGCGCCAGCTGCATGGCCAGACCGATGCGTCGTGCCTCCATACGCAAAGCGATGCGACCGCTTTGCGCGCGCGATGGGCGCAACCACGCCAGCGGACTTAAAACCACCAGCAGGATTGACACCACCAACCAGACCGTCATATCTCTATTCCCAATTCTCGGTGAGCGCATTGTGTCACTTTGGAACCAATGCGCTTGAAACCAGCCATACTTAACAATATTGAAACCTCACGAGGAGCACCTCATGCCCTACCACCACATCCTGGTCGCCGTAGATCTGACCGAAGAGTGCGACCCTGTGATTCACCGCGCCCGCGAGCTGTCGGTGAGCAATAACGCCAAGCTGTCGCTGGTGCATATTGTCGAACCGATGGCCATGGCATTCGGCGGCGACGTGCCGATGGATCTGTCACAACTGCAACAACAGCAGTTCGATCAGGCCAAGGAGCGCCTGGAGCGTCTGAAAGCCAAATACTCAGAGCTTGAGGGCGCCAACTGCCACCTGACCTATGGCCAGCCACGCCAGGAAATCCATCATTTCGCCAAAGAACAAACGTGCGATCTGATCGTGGTCGGCAGCCATGGCCGTCACGGTCTGGCGCTATTGCTGGGCTCGACCGCCAATGACGTGCTGCACGGCGCGCCATGCGATGTATTAGCGGTACACCTGGTCAAACGCTGAAGCACTGATCATTGTGGGAGCGAGCCGGCTCGCGAGGCGCCGGCACATTCAGCATTAATGCCGCCTGACACACCACATTCGCGAGCAGGCTCGCTCCCACATTGGGTCTCCACCCGCATATGAAAAGCCCGGCGTTCATCACTGAACGCCGGGCTTTTTCACATCCGGATCAATCAGGCATCCAGCTCGGCCCAACGTTCCATCAACGCATCCAGCTCAGCCTGCAACTGCTCCAGCGAAGCAATCACCTTGGCCGTTTCTGCCGCAGGGCGCTGATAGAAGCCAGCTTCAGCCATTTCGGCTTCCACGGCAGCAATCTGCTGTTCCTTGGCGTCGATATCGCCCGGCAGCGCTTCCAGCTCGCGTTGCAGCTTGTAGCTCAGTTTTTTCTTGGCAGCCGGGGCAGCGGCGGCAGGCGCAGCAGCCACAGCCGGTTCAGCGGTGACCACAGCCGAATTCAGGTCAGCCTTGCCGGATTTGCTTTCGGTCACGCCCAGCAGACGCGGCGAACCGCCCTGACGGATCCAGTCCTGATAACCGCCGACGTATTCACGCACCTTGCCTTCACCTTCGAAGACCAGCGTGCTGGTGACCACGTTGTCGAGAAATGCCCGGTCGTGGCTGACCATCAGCACCGTGCCGTTGAAAGTCAGCAGCACTTCTTCGAGCAGCTCGAGAGTCTCCACGTCGAGGTCGTTGGTCGGTTCGTCGAGCACCAGCAGGTTCGCCGGTTTGCTGAACAGCTTGGCCAGCAACAGACGCGCACGCTCACCACCCGACAGCGCCTTGACCGGCGTGCGGGCACGCTGCGGGCTGAACAGGAAGTCGCCGAGGTAGCTCAGCACGTGACGGCTCTGCCCGTCGATATCGATGAAGTCGCGACCTTCGGCAACGTTGTCGATCACGGTCTTTTCCAGATCCAGTTGATGGCGCAACTGGTCGAAGTACGCCACGTCGATCCGCGTACCCTCTTCCACTTTGCCGCTGGTCGGTTGCAGACCGCTGAGCATCAGTTTGAGCAGGGTGGTCTTGCCGGTACCGTTGGCGCCGAGCAGACCGATACGGTCGCCGCGCGTCAGCACCATCGAGAAATCCTTGATCAGGAACGGGCCGCCCGGGTGAGCGAAACTCACGTTCTCGAGGACCATCACCTGCTTGCCGGACTTGTCGGCAGTGTCCAACTGAATGTTGGCCTTGCCGGTGCGCTCACGACGCTCGCTACGCTCGACGCGCAACGCTTTCAGGGCACGGACGCGACCCTCATTACGGGTGCGGCGCGCCTTGATACCCTGACGGATCCAGACTTCTTCCTGGGCCAGTTTCTTGTCGAACAGCGCGTTGGCGGTTTCTTCGGCGGCCAGCGCGGCTTCTTTGTGCACGAGGAAACTGGCGTAGTCGCCGTTCCAGTCGATCAGGCCGCCGCGATCCAGTTCAAGGATGCGCGTGGCAAGGTTTTGCAGGAAGGAACGGTCGTGCGTGATGAACAGCACGGCGCCCTGGAAATCTTTCAGCGCTTCTTCGAGCCAGGCAATCGCACCGATGTCCAGGTGGTTGGTCGGTTCGTCGAGCAGCAGCAGATCCGGCTCGGACACCAGCGCCTGCGCCAGCAGCACGCGACGACGCCAGCCGCCGGACAACTGGGCGAGGGTCTTGTCGGCCGGCAGTTGCAGGCGGCTCAAGGTGCTTTCGACCAGAGTCTGCAAGCGCCAGCCATCACGGGCTTCGAGGTCTTGCTGAACGTGCATCAGCTTGTTCAGGTCGTCTTCAGTGACGCAGTTCTGCGCAAGGTGATGGTACTCGGCGAGCAACGCGCCCACGCCATCAAGGCCCTCAGCGACCACGTCGAACACCGTCCGATCGTCGGCCACTGGCAATTCTTGCGGCAATTCGCCGATTTTCAGACCGGGGGCACGCCACACCGAGCCTTCATCGGGCTTCTGGTCGCCCTTGACCAGTTTCATCATGCTGGACTTGCCAGTGCCGTTGCGGCCGATGATGCACACCCGCTCACCACGGGCGATCTGCCAGGACACCTTGTCCAACAACGGCATAGCGCCGAACGCAAGGGACACATCGCTGAATTTGAGCAGGGTCATGAGCTTCTCCAAAAACCGGGCGCGCATTCTACCTGAGTTAGGGCTTCAGCAGGCCGGCAATTTGTCTGTCGAAGCACTCTGCACAACATTTGTTGCGAACTTGTGCTGCGAGGCCCGCAAAGCTTTCGCCGCTTGCTGGCAAAAGGCTAAGCTACAGACAATTCAGTGCTGATTCGTGTCGGCACTTGTCATGATTTCTCTGCCCGGATGTCTCATGCGCAGTCGCCTTTTCAGTGTTTTGTCCTGTTTGCTACTTACCGCCACTGCCGCTCAATCCGCCCAGGCGGTGGACCTGTCCACCCAACGCCAGTATTACGATGAAGCCAAGCGCGCGCTGGCCAAGGGCGATACCGGCCCGTACTTCCGCTACAGTCAGGCGCTGGCCGATTATCCGCTGGAACCGTATCTGGCCTACGACGAACTGACCGCGCGCCTGAAAACCGCGAGCAACGCCGAGATCGAGAAGTTTCTCGCCGAGCACGGTGACTTGCCCCAGGCCAACTGGATGAAGCTGCGCTGGTTGCGCTGGCTCGCCGACCGTGGCGACTGGGCGACTTTCGTCAAATACTACGTCCCGAAACTCAACTTCACTGAACTGGACTGCCTGAATGCGCAGTACCAGATCACCCATGACAAAAAAGCCGAAGGTTACGCCAACGCGGACAAACTCTGGCTGACCGGCAAATCACAACCCGCCGCGTGCGACGCGCTGTTCGGCATCTGGGCGGCCGATGGCCAGCTCACCGAGCAGAAACGCTGGGAGCGCACCAAGCTCGCCGCTCAGACGCGCAACTATCCACTGGCCAACAGTCTGGTCAACGGCCTGACCACCCTCGCCCCGCGCGGCCGTTTACTGGTGGATGTGGCGCAAAAGCCGGAACTGCTCAATCAGCCTTCACGCTTCACCCCGGCCGACGAGCCGATGTCCGATGTGGTCAGCCTTGGCCTGCGCCGCCTCGCTCGTCAGGATCCGGACAAGGCCATGGCGCTGCTCGACGGTTATGCCAGCAGCATGCATTTCTCCCGCGATGAAAAAGTTGCGATCGCCCGGGAGATCGGCCTGACTCTCGCCCGGCGTTTCGACAGCCGCGCGCTGGATGTGATGACCAAGTACGACCCGGAACTACGCGACAACACTGTCTCGGAATGGCGTTTGCGCCTGCTCTTGCGTCTGGCCCGTTGGGATGACGCCTATCAGTTGACCCGCCGTCTGCCGCAGGATCTGGCCACCACCAACCGCTGGCGCTACTGGCAGGCGCGCAGTCTGGAACTGGCCCAGCCGCAAAACCCGGAAGCACAGACGCTGTACAAAGGCCTCGCCCGGGAACGTGATTTCTACGGCTTCCTTGCCGCCGACCGCTCGCAATCGCCCTACTCGCTGAACAACAAGCCGCTGGTCCTCAGCCAGGCGCTGATCAACAAGGTGCGCAACACCCCAGGCGTGCGCCGCGCGCTGGAGTTCCATGCTCGCGGGCAGATCGTCGACGGTCGCCGCGAGTGGTATCACGTCAGCCGCCATTTCAATCGCGATGAAATGGTTGCCCAGGCGAAACTCGCTTACGACCTGAAATGGTATTTCCCGGCGATTCGCACCATCAGTCAGGCGCAGTACTGGGACGATCTGGATATCCGATTCCCGATGGCCCACCGCGAAACCCTCGTGCGTGAAGCCAAGGTACGTGGTCTGCATTCGAGCTGGGTGTTTGCCATCACCCGTCAGGAAAGCGCTTTCATGGACGACGCGCGCTCCGGCGTTGGCGCCAGCGGCCTGATGCAGTTGATGCCCGGCACCGCCAAGGAAACCGCGCGCAAGTTCAGCATCCCGCTGGCCTCGCCGCAGCAAGTGCTCGATCCAGACAAGAACATTCAACTCGGCGCCGCTTACCTGAGTCAGGTGCACAGCCAGTTCAATGGCAACCGCGTCCTCGCCTCCGCCGCCTACAACGCCGGCCCCGGCCGTGTGCGCCAATGGCTGCGCGGCGCTGATCACCTGAGTTTTGACGTCTGGGTGGAAAGCATCCCGTTCGATGAAACCCGTCAGTACGTGCAGAACGTGTTGTCGTACTCGGTGATCTACGGCCAGAAGCTCAACTCGCCACAGCCGCTGGTGGATTGGCATGAGCGCTACTTCGACGATCAGTGATCAAGCAACTGACGCCAAGGAACGAAAAATGCCCGTATCGCAAGATACGGGCATTTTTATTTACACAACCTGATCGGTGACTTAGTGAATGGCAGGGTCGGTGACAGGACTCGTTGAAGCGCTCTTGCCATCATTGAACTGCAACGCCGCCAACCGCGCATACAGCGGATTGCTGGCAATCAGTTCCTGATGAGTACCTATGGCCACAAGCTTGCCCTGATCCATCACCGCAATCCGGTCAGCGTTTTTCACCGTGGCCAGTCGATGCGCGATCACCAGCGTAGTGCGGTTCTGCATCAGACTCGGCAAGGCTTCCTGAATCAGGTGTTCACTCTGCGCATCGAGGGCGCTGGTGGCTTCGTCCAGCAGCAGGATCGGTGCGTCGACCAACAACGCCCGAGCGATCGCCAGACGTTGGCGCTGGCCACCGGAAAGACCAAGGCCACCATCGCCGAGATGGGTCTGGTAACCGTTGGGCATTTTCTCGATGAAGTCGTGGGCGTGAGCAATTTTTGCCGCTTCCTTGACTTGCTCCAGCGTCGCCCCCGGGTTGCCGTAACGAATGTTTTCTTCAACGCTACCGAAAAACAGCGCCGGTGACTGTGATACCAAAGCGAAGTGACGGCGCAGGTCCAGCGGGTCGAGACTGGTCAGCGGCACACCATCAATCAGGATCCGCCCTTCCACGGGGTCATAAAAGCGCAATAGCAAATCGTACACCGTGGACTTGCCGGCGCCGGATGGCCCCACCAGCGCCAGTGTCTCGCCAGCCCGGATGGTCAGGTTCAAGCCGTTGACGGCATAGCTTTCAGGCCGCGACGGATAGGAAAAACGCACGTCCTGTAATTGCAGTTCACCCCGCACGCGCTGCGGCAGGGTCACCAGCCCGGTAGTGGGCGGCTGAATGATATTTTCCGAACCCAACAGCTCAGCGATGCGCTCGGCGGCACCCGCCGCGCGTTGCAGTTCGCCGATGACCTCGCTCAACGTGCCTATCGCACTGCCGACAATCAGGCTGTAAAAAACAAACGCGGCCAGTTCGCCACCGGTGATGCGCCCGGCGATCACGTCCATGCCGCCGACCCACAACATCACTGCCACCGCGCCGAGCACCAGCACGATCACCATGGTGATCATCCACGAGCGCTGAAAGATGCGTTTGCGCGCCGTGTCGAAGGCGTCTTCAACCGTTGTCGCAAAACGGTGCTCATCCTGAACCTGATGGTTGTAGGCCTGCACGGTTTTGATCTGACCAAGGGTTTCCGAGACATAGCTGCCGATATCGGCGACCCGGTCCTGGCTCAGCCGTGACAGATTGCGCACGCGCCGGCCGAAAATCAGAATCGGGGCAACCACAAACGGCAAGGCGATCACCACGATGCTGGTGAGTTTTGCGTTGGTGACGAACAGCAGGATGACGCCGCCGATAACCATCAGCAGGTTGCGCAGGAACATCGACAGCGACGAGCCGATCACCGATTGCAGCAGCGTTGTATCGGCCGTCAGCCGCGACTGGATTTCCGAACTGCGGTTGTTCTCGTAAAAGCCGGGGTGCAGATAGACCAGATGGTTGAATACCTCACGGCGGATATCGGCCACGCAACGCTCGCCGATCCACGACACCCAGTAAAACCGCGCGAACGTGCCGACCGCCAGACCCAGCACCATCAGCATGAAGATGCCGATGCTCTGGTTGAGCTGGTGCGGCGACTGAGTCATGAAGCCGCGGTCGACCAACAGTTTGATCCCCTGCCCCATCGACAACGTAACGGCAGCGGTGACGATCAATGCCAGCAGCGCAGCGATGACTTGCCAGCGGTAAGGGGCCAGAAATCGACTGGTCAGACGCAGGGCGCGCCGGTGCCTGGAAGAAAGCTTCGGGGTCATTCAGGTACACATCCGTGTTGATGAAAGGGCTAGCGTAAACCTTCTTGCGGCGGAACTCTGTAAATCACAATGAGTCAGGTTAAATATGCCCCCAAAGACTAGGCCATAGTTACTATTGGTCTAAAGTCCCGGTTGAGACGAGCGGTCGTTTCTGTTTGAGTGGAGATGCCCCCACTGACAGACCGCAGGGAGTTGTCACAGCCCGGTCACGTGGCGGTTTTACCCTAGGCGCACAACCTGATGAGGAGACAGGCCATGTCCTTGCAACACAGCAGCGAAGACAAGATTGAAGTGATCCGCACCAAGCCCGGCCAATCTCTGGGTTGCTCGATACTGGACAAGGATGGGCGTGAAGTACCGATCACTGAAGAAATGATCCAGCAAGCGTGCAGCGAACTGGAAAAGCGATTGGTCAAGCCTGCCGAACAAGAGTGATATAGCCACCGTCTTCATGACCCGGCCCCTTTGGCCGGGTTTTTTCTGTCTGCAGATCAGGTATTTGTGGCGCGGCCTTCGCGAGCAAGCTCGCTCCCACATGGACCTCTGAAGATCTCCTGTGGGAGCGAGCCTGCTCGCGAAAGAGCCGACCCGGTTTCTAGACGGCCACCGCCCCCAGCGCCGCCACGATCTTCGCCAAAGCCGGCGACTCCCCTTCAACCCGCACCTTCAGTCCTTCAATCTCGCGTCGCACCGGATACTGCTTGCGCAACACATCGAACGCCGCTCGCTGCTCGCCGACATTGCCTACGAGGCTGCGGCGAAAATCCGCATCATCGCGGCGCGGGTCGTACACCCCACGGCATAACATCGCCAGCGCCCAGGCCGGATCGCTGTCAGCATGCAGGGTCACTTCAGACAACCACGGTGCCGGCAAAAGATCACTGAGTTGAATAACTGCCGGTTGGCCGCTGAATTCGCAATACGCCTGATAAATCTGCGCCGTTCCGCGCTGTTTACCGTCGAGGCTGTAACCGGCAATGTGCGGCGTGGCCAATACGCAGAGCTCGGCCAGCGCCGCGTCAACCTCAGGCTCGGCCTCCCAGACGTCGAGAATGGCTTGCAGGTCTTCACGCTCCAGTAGCACTTCGCGCAGGGCAAGGTTATCCACCACTGGACCACGCGCCGCGTTGATCAACCACGCACCGGGCTTGAGCTGCTGCAAACGCTGCTGATCAAACAGATGCCAGGTCGCGCCGGCACCGCTGCGGGTCAACGGCGTGTGCAGACTGATCACGTCGCACTGCTCGATGATCTGCTCGAGGCTGACGTAATCTCCGCCCTCGGCAGCCTGACGTGGCGGATCGCAGACTTTGACGTTCCAGCCCAGACCTTTCAAAACCCTGATCAGCCGTCCACCGACTTCACCGGCCCCCACAACACCGTAGGTGCGTTGAGTGAGATCGACACCTTCGATTTCGGCAAGCGTCATCAGACTGCCCAGCACGTAATCGACCACGCCCCGAGCGTTACAGCCAGGCGCACTGGACCAGGTAATGCCGGCCTCACTGAAGTACTCGAGATCCAGATGATCCGTCCCGATGGTGCAGGTACCGACAAAGCGAACCTTGCTGCCCTCAAGCAACGCGCGGTTGACGTTGGTCACCGAACGTACGAGCAAAACGTCAGCCTGCTCGACCGTCGCACGGTCGATGGAACGGCCCGGCACCCGGCGGATCTCGCCGAAACCGGCAAAAAAGGCATCGAGCAGCGGGATATTTTCGTCGGCAACAATCAGCATGGCGGGCTCCTTTGGCGGATCGGCAGTTTAGGTGCAGATCGGTCGCCGGGCCAGCAGGGTTTGCGCTTACAAATCCGCAACAGAGGATTTTTCCTGACCAAGGCGTCAGCGGCGTAGAATGCGGCGCCTTGCGCATCAACACCTGTGGACGCTTTGCCCGTGAATTCTGTAACTGATCAACCTGTCGCCGTCTCCCTCACCCGCCCCGCGCGTATTCGCCTGGAGTTCAAGAACCTGCTCGCCCTGGCGTTGCCGATCATCATCGCGCAACTGGCGACCACGGCCATGGGCTTCGTCGACGCCGTCATGGCCGGGCGCGTCGGGCCAAAGGATCTGGCGGCCGTTGCCTTGGGCAACTCGATCTGGGTGCCGGTATTCCTGTTGATGACCGGCACGCTGCTGGCAACTACGCCGAAAGTCGCCCAGCGTTTTGGCGCTGGCACTCACAGCGAAATCGGCCCGCTCGTCCGTCAGGCATTGTGGCTGGCACTGGTGGTCGGGCTGATTGCGACGGCGATGCTGGTCGCCGCCGAGCCGGTGCTGCACCTGATGAAGGTTGATCCCGAGCTGATCGGCCCGTGCATGCAATACCTGCATGGCATCGCCAGCGGCCTGCCGGCGGTGGCGTTCTATCACGTGCTGCGCTGCACCAGTGACGGCATCGGTCGCACGCGTCCGGCAATGGTATTGGGCCTGTGCGGTCTGGCACTGAACATTCCGCTGAACTACGTCTTCATCTATGGCCACTTCGGTGTGCCGGCGATGGGCGGCGTCGGCTGCGGTTGGGCCACGGCCATCGTGATGTGGGTGATGGCGCTGGGTCTGGCCGGTTATGAGCGCTGGGCGCCGGCCTATCGTTCGAGCGAAATTTTCAGCCGCTTCGACTGGCCGCAATGGGCGGTGATCAAGCGACTGCTGGCGATCGGCCTACCGATCGGCATCGCGGTGTTTGCCGAGTCGAGCATTTTTGCCGTGATCGCCCTGCTGATCGGCAGCCTCGGCGCCACTGTAGTGGCCGGGCACCAGATTGCGCTCAACGTCAGCTCGCTGGTGTTCATGATTCCGTACTCGCTGGGCATGGCCGTTACCGTGCGCGTCGGTCAGGCGCTGGGCCGCGAAGAACCACGCGAGGCACGGTTTGCCGCGGGCGTCGGCATGGGCACCGCGCTGGCTTACGCCTGCCTGTCGGCAAGCATGATGCTGTTGCTGCGCGAGCCGATTGCGGCGATCTACACCGCTGACCCGACGGTGATTCACATCGCGGCGATGCTGATCGTGTATTCGGCGCTGTTCCAGTTTTCCGATGCGATTCAGGTGACCGCCGCCGGCGCACTGCGTGGCTATCAGGACACTCGGGTGACGATGATCCTGACCCTTTTCGCCTATTGGGGCATTGGTTTGCCGGTGGGCTATGCCCTCGGTCTAACCGACTGGCTCGGCGAACCACGCGGCCCGAGCGGTTTGTGGCAGGGTCTGATCGTTGGCTTGAGCTGTGCGGCGTTGATGCTGTCGATTCGCCTGACGCGCAGCGCACGCAAACGTATTCGGATCAGTCGTTCGGCGGGCTAAACCCTGACGCAGGACAAAAAATGTGGGAGCCAGCCTGCTGGCGAATGCGGTGTGTCAGTCGCCATCAACAGTGACTGAGATACCGCTTTCGCGAGCAGGCTCGCTCCCACATTTGGTTTTGCGTTCGCCTGGGGTTCAGGCGTGTTTCTTGCGAATCCAGTACAGGTAGGTACCGGCCTCTTCGTGCTGGCTCACCAGTTCATGGTCGAGAAACACGCAGAATTTGGGGATATCGCGTTTGGTCGATGGATCGGTGGCAATGACCTTGAGCAGGCCGCCGGGCACCAGGTCACGGATGTGCTGGTGCAGCATCATCACCGGCTCCGGGCAATTGAGACCGGTGGCGTCGAGCGTGCCGTCGACCGGGGTATCGATCATTTCACTCATGATTCACTCCTGAAACTGGCCGGCATTGTCGCCCATTGCCGGGTATTCGGTCATCTGTGGCGTTACGCCACACCCCCTGTGGGAGCGAGCCTGCTCGCGAAGGCGTCGTATCAGCCAACATCATTGCTGGATCGGATTGCGCTTTCGCGAGCAGGCTCGCTCCCACAGGGTTTTGTGTTGTGTCAGCGCGATTTGGGCTTCTTGATGTCATGCCGGCGCAGGTGGCAGGTCACTTCCTCACGATCGTGATACAGCTGTTTGCAGCCGATATCGACCTTGATCCCGCGCGCCTTGAAACCATCGGCGATACGTTCGAGCAAACGCTTCACCTCGGCGTAACGCTGCTTCATCGGCAGTTTCAGATTGACCACTGCTTCGCGGCAATGCCCCTCGCCGATCCACTCTTCGAGCATCGCGGCGTTACGCGCCGGTTTCTCGACGATGTCGCAGACCATCCAGTCCACCGGTTGCTTGGGCTTGAAGGTGAAACCGTCGGCCATCAAGTGCTGCACCAGACCGGTATCCATCAGGCTTTCGGCCATCGGGCCGTTGTCGATGGCGGTCACCAGCATGCCGCGGTTGACCAGTTGCCAGGTCCAGCCGCCCGGCGCGGCGCCGAGGTCAACGCCAGTCATGTCGCTGTGCAGACGATCTTCCCACTGATCACGCGGAATGAAGTGGTGCCACGCCTCTTCCAGCTTCAGCGTCGAACGGCTCGGCGCTTCACGCGGGAACTTCAGGCGCGGAATGCCCATCGGCCACATCGCCGAGTTACCAGCGTCCGCCATTCCCAGAAACACTTCACGACCACTTTTGAAGGTCAGCAACAGACGCGGCTTGCTGGCGTCTTCCACCAGTTTGCCGGCGCCGGTCAGCGCCTTGCGCAACGGGCCTTCGAATTTCTTGCAGAAGTTCGACAGTTCCTTGCCGTCGTTGGTGTCGACGACTTCCAGCCACAGGCTGCCGCACACCGGAAAATCGGCCATGTGCGCGAGGATCACGCTGATGCGATCGTTTTCCGGCAGATCGATAAATACGCCGCGCGCCCACTGACGCGGGAAGATCAGTTCGGCAAAGCGCTGCCCGCGCATCAGGCGCTCGGCGCCGTCTTCTTCGGTGCAGACAAACTCGGCGCACGCAGTGGCGGCTTTGGCTTTGGCGTAGCCGGCCACATTGAGTTGCGCAGCGAGGTCGGAAATTTCCGAACAGACTTCGCCTTCGAAGCCGGGCCGGCAATGCATGAATAGGGTGTTCATTCTTACTCCTGGGCAGCGGGCGATCATTCGGCCGCTGCGCGATGCTCAGGCCTTGCGTTGAAGCAAAGCCTGTCACGAAAACCGGCGCATGATAGCCGATGTCGGAACCTTGGACTTGCCCATAGAGTCCAGTTATTAGCCAGCTACCTAAAACAGGGCTAGGTTTAAAGCTCTATTCGTCCCCCGATCCGTAGCCGTGCGGATTCAAAGGAGTGATTGTAATGCCGTCCCTCGATAGCCTGAAAACGCTCAAAACCCTGCAAATCGACGACAAGACCTACCACTATTTCAGTTTGCCGGATGCCGCCAAGAGCCTGGGCGATCTCGACAAGCTGCCAATGTCGCTGAAAGTCCTGCTGGAAAACCTGCTGCGCTGGGAAGATGAAAAAACTGTCACCGGCGCCGATCTCAAGGCGCTTGCCGCGTGGCTCAAGGAGCGCCGCTCCGACCGCGAAATCCAGTACCGCCCGGCCCGAGTATTGATGCAAGACTTTACCGGCGTGCCCGCCGTGGTCGACCTTGCCGCCATGCGTGCGGCGATGGCCAAGGCCGGCGGCGATCCGCAGCGAATCAACCCGCTGTCGCCGGTGGATCTGGTGATCGACCACTCGGTAATGGTCGACAAGTTCGCCACCGCCAGCGCATTCGAGCAGAACGTCGACATCGAAATGCAGCGCAACGGCGAACGTTATGCCTTTCTGCGTTGGGGCCAGAGCGCCTTCGACAACTTTAGCGTGGTGCCGCCGGGCACCGGTATCTGCCACCAGGTCAACCTCGAATACCTCGGGCGCACCGTGTGGACGAAAGATGAAGACGGACGCACTTACGCGTTTCCCGACACCTTGGTCGGCACCGACTCGCACACCACCATGATCAACGGCCTCGGCGTTCTTGGCTGGGGCGTCGGCGGGATCGAGGCGGAAGCGGCGATGCTCGGGCAACCGGTGTCGATGCTGATTCCGGAGGTGATCGGTTTCAAACTGACCGGCAAGCTCAAGGAAGGCATTACCGCCACTGACCTGGTGCTGACTGTCACGCAAATGCTGCGCAAGAAAGGCGTGGTCGGCAAATTCGTCGAGTTCTACGGTGACGGCCTCGCTGATCTGCCGCTCGCCGACCGCGCGACCATCGCCAACATGGCTCCGGAATATGGCGCGACGTGCGGCTTCTTCCCGGTTGACGACGTGACTTTGGAATATCTGCGCCTGTCCGGGCGGCCGCCGCAAGTGGTCAAACTGGTCGAGGCCTACACCAAGGCTCAGGGCTTGTGGCGTCTGCCCGGTCAGGAACCGGTCTTCACCGACAGCCTGGCGCTGGACATGGGCAGCGTCGAAGCGAGTCTGGCCGGACCGAAACGTCCACAGGATCGCGTCTCGCTGCCGAATGTACCGCAAGCCTTCAGCGACTTCATCGACTTGCAATTCAAACCCACCAGTAAAGAAGAAGGACGCCTGGAAAGTGAGGGCGGCGGCGGTGTCGCGGTGGGCAATGCCGATCTGGTCGGCGAAACCGAATATGAATACGAAGGCCACACCTATCGCCTGAAAAACGGTGCGGTGGTTATTGCTGCGATCACTTCGTGCACCAACACCTCTAACCCGAGCGTAATGATGGCCGCCGGGTTGCTGGCGAAGAAAGCCGTGGAGAAAGGCCTGACGCGTAAACCGTGGGTGAAGAGCTCGCTGGCACCGGGTTCAAAAGTGGTTACCGACTACTACAAGGCAGCGGGATTGACGCAATACCTCGACCAGCTCGGGTTTTCCCTGGTCGGCTATGGCTGCACCACCTGCATCGGCAACTCCGGGCCGCTGCCCGAGCCGATCGAGAAAGCCATCCAGAAAGCCGACCTGACCGTGGCGTCGGTGCTGTCCGGCAACCGCAACTTCGAAGGCCGCGTGCATCCACTGGTGAAAACCAACTGGCTGGCCTCGCCACCGCTGGTCGTCGCCTATGCTCTGGCCGGCAGCGTGCGCAGCGATATCAGCAGCGAACCGCTGGGCGAGGACAAACAAGGTAATCCGGTATACCTGCGCGATATCTGGCCATCGAGCAAAGAGATCGCCGATGCGGTCAGTCAGGTCAACACGGCGATGTTCCACAAGGAATACGCCGAGGTGTTTGCCGGTGATGAACAATGGCAGGCCATTGAGGTGCCGCAAGCGGCGACGTATGTGTGGCAGGATGATTCGACTTACATTCAACATCCGCCGTTTTTCGATGATATTTCCGGCCCGCTGCCGGAAATCAAGGACGTCAAAGGTGCGCGGGTATTGGCCCTGCTCGGTGATTCAGTCACAACCGACCACATCTCCCCTGCCGGTAACATCAAGGCTGACAGCCCGGCCGGGCGTTATCTGCGCGAAAAAGGCGTCGAGCCAAGGGACTTCAACTCCTACGGCTCAAGGCGTGGCAATCATGAAGTGATGATGCGCGGCACCTTCGCCAATATCCGCATTCGTAACGAAATGCTTGGCGGCGAAGAAGGTGGCAACACGATCTACATTCCCACCGGCGAGAAACTGGCGATCTACGATGCGGCGATGAAGTATCAGGCTTCGGGCACGCCATTGGTGGTGATTGCCGGGCAAGAATACGGCACCGGTTCCAGTCGCGACTGGGCGGCCAAAGGCACCAATTTACTGGGCGTGAAAGCGGTGATCGCTGAAAGCTTCGAGCGAATTCACCGTTCCAACCTGGTGGGCATGGGCGTGTTGCCGCTGCAATTCAAGCTTGATCAGAACCGCAAGAGTCTCAACCTGACGGGCAAGGAAACCTTTGAAATCCAGGGTTTGACCGGCGTCGAGCTGACACCGCGGATGAACCTGCCCCTGGTAATCACCCGTGAGGACGGGCGTCAGGAGAAAATCGAGGTGTTGTGCCGCATCGATACGTTGAACGAGGTTGAATACTTCAAGTCGGGCGGGATTTTGCATTACGTCCTGCGCCAGTTGATCGCCTCGTAACGCACATACCAATGTAGGAGCTGCCGCAGGCTGCGATCTTTTGATCTTGCTGTTAAAAGCCAAAGTCAAAAGATCGCAGCCTGCGGCAGCTCCTACATACAGGCGAAAAAAAACCCGCCGAAGCGGGTTTTTCCCAAGACCATTATCGACTCCCTGTCGGCAGCGATCCTTGCAAATGGTCGATCATCCGTGATCCTGAAACACTCCCTGTGTCTCAGTTGATGTGTGTAGATTACGCAGTGGATCCAATCGGCAATAGTCGTAAAAGCTACCAGTGCGTGTAAGACATTCGCCATAGCAACCCTTCCGAAAACCCTTAGCCCTGTCAGGCATCAAGCATCGAAGCCGCAATCTGCGCGACTTTCAGCTGCCCTGAAGCTTGTTCCAGCGCGTCATCCTCCAGAAACCACGCAGCGGACAAACCGGCAAACGCCAGCACCCATTGCAGCAGCCTCCGCCGATCCAGTCCGGCAGCCTCGACAATCACAGCCAGCTGCCGACGAAAGCGTTGGGGATCGGTGGCTGTCGGCAAGTCCGGGTTGCAAATCAGGTTGGCGTAGTCAAAACCGCGCTCGCCCCTGACTCGTTTCGGATCAATAGCCAGCCAGCCGCGCGATTCGAAATCCAGCACATTGTCGTGATGCATGTCGCCGTGCAGCACTACGACATCCTGTGGATCGGCGAGCAGGGCTTCGGCGGTTTGCAGGCTCAGGGTATAGAGGCCGCCATGTCGGGCCGCTGCGATGCGCAGCGACGCAAACCATGGCCCCAACTCCAACAGCGGCGGTGGCTGTGTCGGACGTGGCGCATGCAATCGCGACAGCGCCGAACAGAGAATCCGGCTTGCCTCGTCGTCTTCGCCATTCTGCGCCATGTGCATCAGCGAGCGTCGGCCCATGGCACGCTCCATCAACAGGCCATCCTCGTGGTGCGCCAACACTTGCGCAGCGCCGTCACCCTCCCACCAGGTCATCAATCGATTGCCGTGCTTCTCGTCGACATCCAGCGCCACCTTGAGCATGGCAGGCTTGTCGTTCAGGCGTACCGGCAGCAGTCGGCTGCCAAGCGTGATGATCGGTGCGCCGTCCGTCACTAATGACCAGCGTTGCAGCCACGGCTGGAAAAGATCAGCCGCCATCACGCTCCCTGGCTTTGGCGCTCTCGGCAAGAAACTGTTCGAGTCGGCTCAACTGTTCTTCCCAGCCACGGCTGTCCATGTAATACGCCTCTTTCTGGCGAATGTCGGGAATGTGCGCGAAGCCTGATTCAGACACCTTGAGCAACGTTCCCTCCTCGAAATCCTGCAGCTCGAACCTGACCAGCGTGGTCGGCTCCTGGGAGTAGTCGATTTTCGGGTTCACCGCATACGGATGCCAGCGAAACGAAAACAACTGCTGCGGCTCGACCCGCTCGATCAGCACATTCCACAACACATGTTCATAACCCGGATACGTGACCTGCCCTTGCGTCCATTCACCAGCAATAAACCGCCGTCCTTCCAGCGCCACACCAAACCACTGGCCAAACGCCTCGGCATCGACCAATGCACGCCAGACATGCGAACGCGGCGCCTTGAGCGTGATCTTGCGTTCGAAACTATTGGGTACTGGTTTCATACGTCACCTCCTGTTCTGAACACTAGGCCTGTATGACCACATGTCCAATGTGAAGTTGTATCAGAGCGGTGCAGTCATTCATCAGCAAGGAAACATCAAGCTGCAGTTTTCTGACCGGTGCAGTGATGGATCCACCCCCCCCTTCGCCCAACGAAACTGTTACCTTTACCAGCGAATTTGAATCAACAAGGACGAATCATGCCGCCATCCCTCGCCGAACGTTACCGCGGTGCCCTGCTTGGTCTGGCATGCGGCGACGCTGTAGGTACTACGGTTGAGTTCAAACCACGGGGATCATTCCAACCGTTGACCGATATGGTCGGCGGTGGCCCGTTCCACCTCAAGCCAGGACAGTGGACCGATGACACCTCGATGGCGCTGTGTCTGGCGGAAAGCTTGCTGAACAAAAATGGATTCAATGCCGCTGATCAGATGGGCCGCTACCTCAACTGGTGGCAATGGGGCTATCTCAGCTCGACCGGTGAGTGTTTCGATATCGGCATGACCGTCAGTCAGGCGCTGGCGCAATATCAACAAACCGCTGATCCCTTCGCCGGCTCGACCGACCCGTACAGCGCCGGTAACGGCTCGCTGATGCGTCTGGTGCCGGTGGTGCTGTTCTACTTTCCCGACGCCCGGAAAATCCAGAGCTTCGCCGCCGACAGTTCGCGAACCACCCACGCAGCACCTGAAGCCATCGAATGCTGCCAATTGCTGGCCGGGTTGATCGCCTGCGCGCTTGAAGGCGCGAGCAAAGCAGAACTGCGTCAGCTGCCACGTGCCAGCTTCTCGCAACCCAAGGTTGCTTCCATTGGGCGTGGCGATTTCCTCGGTCTGTCCGAGGCAGACATCAAAGGTAGTGGCTACAGCGTGCAGTCGCTGGAAGCGGCGTTGTGGTGCTTTCACCACACGGACAGCTTCGAAGCGGCCATTTTGCGCGCGGCCAACCTGGGCGATGACGCCGATACCACCGCCGCGATCACCGGCCAATTGGCCGGCGCCTATTACGGCGTGCGGGGGATTCCTGAACACTGGCTGGAAAAGCTGCACGACGTTGAAGAGATTGCGGCGACCGCCGACCGTTTGCTTGCGGCTTCCCGAATGCGCGCGCCTGAATAAGCGCGACGCAGCCGCTACACTGCTCGGCACTTACTTTGATACAGCGAGATTTGACTATGTCCCCACGCCTGCTTCTGGCCCTGACACCCTTCCTGTTCACTCCCCTCGCCCACGCTGCCGTCGACTGCGCCAATGCCAGCGACCAGGCGACAATGAATCAGTGTGCCGGGCAGGACTTCAAAGCGGCGGACAAGGAGTTGAACGCGGTTTATCAGCAGATCACCGGACGTTTGAAGGACAACCCGGATGGCAAGAAGCTGTTGGTCAGTGCGCAACGGGCGTGGCTGGGGTTTCGGGATGCCGAGTGCAAGTTTTCATCGTCCGGGGTAACGGGCGGGAGCGTTTATCCGTGGGTTTACAGCAGTTGCCTGACCGGCGTGACCAAGGTCCGGGTTGAGGCGCTGAAACAGTATTTGAAGTGTGAAGAAGGTGACATGAGCTGCCCGGTGCCCGGGGCCTGATTTTTGCCGCGGTTTTGAGGGATCTTTCGCGAGCAGGCTCGCTCCCACATTGGAACGCATTTCAAATGTGGGTCAACGCCCGTGCAATGCGTTGCGCGTGATCATGTTCTGCTCAGGCCGATACGACTCGGCCCTGTGCACACTCGCGCACACGACAGGAGCACCACTGCGCAAACTTTCCTCAAGCACATGCCGTAGCCGCAACAATCCCTCACGTTGCATCGCCAGGTTGGCCTCGATCTGGCGTATCTCATCCATACGGATATCGATTTGCTCGATGGTCAGCGATTTCGAACAACTGCCATCCTGCAAGAACAGACCGCGAATGGTCTCGAGAGAAAAACCAAGCCGTTGCGCGTCGCGCACCAGTATCAATCGTGCAACAGCTGCCTCGGCGTAGTGGCGATATCCATTGGCGTCACGGGTAGAAGGCTCCAGTAACCCTTGTTCCTCGTAATAGCGAATGGCCGAAGCGGCAACACCGGTGCGCTTGGAAACTTCTCCAATCTTCATAAAAACTGCTTGACCTTCAAGTTGGCTTTAATCGTTAGCATAAGCCCAGGCTCAGCACGACAGCCAGTCGTTATTGACCCACCTGAACATCTTTCACCTTTACGGAATTTGATGATGAGCACACTGACAGACCTGCTGAAATGGCGCTACGCAACGAAAAAGTACGACCCTTCCCGGACGGTGTCCGATGAAAAAATCGAGCGCATTCTGGAAGCGGTGCGGTTAACGCCGACATCAAGTGGACTGCAGCCTTTTGAATTGCTCGTAGTGACTAACGCAGAGATTCGCGAAAAGATCAAAGCCGTCAGCTGGAATCAGCAGCAGGTTACCGACTGCTCTCATTTGCTGGTGTTCGCCGCGTGGGACGACATCACTGCGGAGCGAGTCAACATGATGTTTGACCTGACCAATGAAGTACGCGGGACGGTTAACGAAGGATGGGAAAATTACCGTCAGATGCTCTTGGGTATTGTCGCGGGACGTGGCAAGGAAGCCAATTATCAGGCGGCTGCGCGACAGGCTTACATCGGTTTGGGCTCAGCTTTGATCGCCGCAGCGTTTGAAGAAGTCGATGCCACACCGATGGAAGGTTTCGACCCGGCAGCCATCGATGAGATCCTCGGGCTCTCGGCTCGCAACTTGCGCAGTGTGGTGATTCTGCCGTTGGGGCATAGAGCCACTGAGGGAGACTGGTTGGTCAACCTGAAAAAGGTGCGCCGCTCGCGGGAAAACTTTGTTACCGAGATCAAGTAACCCCGGTAAGAGCGGGCGACTGAAGCATGCCTCTAGCGTGTGTGCCCGCTCTAATCAATCCCTGAACCCCTCATCGATACCAGCGGCCACCGAGTGGATCGCGTCCCTCCTCTGCGCTCGACTTGTTTTGAATTCGAGAGCAAATCGACATTGAAATCCCCCCAGATCGATGAAACAGAGGTTCACTCTGTGGCCCCCGCACTCGATTCCACCTGTGCTCTTAACAAAACAAGAACAATTTATTATTGCCATTCGATAATTTAACATCGAGAATTAGTCATTCCCAATGGCACCGCAAGGATTTTTCATGAGTACTCGTAACAACGGATTGGCACTGCAGCGCATGCATTGGGTCGGATTACTGGCAGCGATTCTTGTCTGGGTTTTAGGGGTGACCGAGGTCGGTGGCAACGCATCGATCTGGTTCTTCAAAACGGATGAAATGCTCGCGGCTCTGCTTTACGCCTTTGCTAAAAACTCACCGCAATTGCTTGACCCGTTTGTCGAAGGCGCACTACTTGCGCCCGACACATGGCTCTCACCACTGGTCACCGCACTGCTCATCTCTTTGGATTTCCTGCCCGTTCTGCTCTCGACTTACGTGCTCTGGCTGACAGGCCTGTTTTTCCTGCGCTTGTCCCGCGGTGAAACCTGGACCGAGCGCAATATCAGGGTTCTTTGGCGAGTGGGGATTCTGTGCATCATTTCTCCTGCAACCTACCCGCTGGTAGAGACCTTGCAAGGTTTGACGCTGTCTATCGATCTGCCCCCTGGGGAGCGCATTTTTCAGTTCTCGATTGGCCTGTCTTCCTCGTCGGCCTACGAGATCATCAAAGGGGTTTTGCTCTGTTTGTTTTCAATTATCATGCGTGACGCAAAAGTACTCAGCGATGAGCAAAGTCAATACATATAGAACAAGACAATGACCATTATCGTCCGCCTTGACGTTGTCATGGCCACGCAAAAAATTCGCTCGAAAGAGTTAGCTGCGCTGCTGGGCATTACCGAGGCCAACCTGTCGTTACTGAAAAATGGCAAGGTCAAGGGCGTGAAGATGGCCACCCTGGACAAACTCTGCGCCGCACTCGATTGCCAGCCTGGCGATCTGCTGGAATACCAGAAAGACTGAGCCTTGCGCATAAACGCGAGTTAATTACCGCCAGTCCCCACCGTTTACCTTTTATTCAATCCTTGGTTGTAAGGCGACTTTGTCATGACCCGGTTTTTACTTTGCGCGCTGTTGTTGCTGACAGCGTTGATCAGCGGCTGCGCGACACAATTGGACGTAGCGTTAAATGCGACACCTGATCCGGACTATCAATTTGATCGAAAGGCAACTGTGCTTGTGACATCAGCAGGCGGCAGCGACGAAAACTCTCTGAATGCCCGCTACTATCTTCGCGACATGGTTAACGCGCTGAAAGACCGGGGCTACCGGGAGGTCTACACCGACGCCAGCCTGCCAAAGAACCATGCGCCGATAAACATGACGGTCAGCCTCGATATTGGCAGTCGACAGGTGACTTATCGTTATACCGCCACCGAGTATGGGCACGTGCCGACCAGCACCTCTACCGTGTGCAAGAACAGCAAGAAAAAGGACGACCGACTGACCTGCACCAGTACACCCAACACGACCTACGGCCCGATAGGTACCTCGGAGCGAACCGGTTACACCACGCTCAGTACATTCAATGCCACGGCCCGGGATGAAGCCAGCAAACGCACGGTCTACCTGCTTCGGGCCTCGTCCTATAACGATGACTGCCAGTCCGCCAAGGTCGAAGCGTTTCTGGTGGAGCAAGGTTTGCAGAACCTGAGCTTTGAGGAGCGCGTACAGCGTAACTACAGCGTCACGATGCCCGAGGGTTACAGCTGCAAATAGGCTTTGCAGGACAACTCACAGTCTCGGCTCAAGCAGCATGAGCCGAGGCTGTGAACCGTTAAACGTGCGGGTCACCCGGCGCCTTGGTCGGCGCCGCATATTGCGGCTTGAGATGGCCGTCCTGATCAAGCAGCCAGGCGTCCATGATCTGCCGCACCACGGGACCGGCGACACGACCACCGGCCTCACCGTTTTCGATCATCACCGAAATCGCGATTTTCGGATGCTCGGCCGGGGCGAAACCGACAAACAAGGCGTTATCGCGGTGCCGTTCGAGGGTTTTCTCACGGTTGTAGCGTTCGCCCTGCTTGATCGCCACCACTTGCGCCGTACCACTCTTGCCAGCGATGCGATATTGCGCACCGGCCGCTGCCGCGCGGGCGATGCCTCGGGCATCGTGCATCACCATCTGCATGCCGTGGTTGACCTGCTCCCAGTCACGCGGATCCTTGAGCAGAATGTTCGGCATCGGATGCTCGTCAACCGGAGCGACACCGTCGACGGTCTTGGCCAGGTGCGGACGATTCCATACGCCTTTGTTGGCGATCAACGCCGTGGCTTGAGCCAGTTGCAACGGCGTGACCTGCATATAGCCCTGACCAATGCCGAGGATGACCGTTTCGCCCGGGAACCAGGCCTGGCGGCGCGTTGCGCGCTTCCACGCTTGCGATGGCATCAGACCGGGCGACTCTTCAAACATGTCCAGCGAGACTTTCTCGCCGAGGCCGAACATGGCCATGTAATCGTGCAGGCGATCGATACCGAGCTTGTGGGCCAGATCGTAGAAGTAGGTGTCGTTGGAACGCATGATCGCCGCGTCCATGTCCACCCAGCCGTCACCGCTGTGGTTCCAGTTGCGGTACTTGTGATCGAAGTCCGGGAGTTGGTAATAACCGGGGTCGAAAACGCGGGTCTGCGGCGTCACGACACCGGCGTCGAGGCCGGCAATTGCCACTTCTGGCTTGATCGTCGAACCTGGCGCGTAGAGCCCGCGCAGTACGCGGTTGAACAGCGGACGGTCGATCGAGTCTCGCAGTGCCGAATATTCTTTGGAACTGATGCCAGTGACGAACAGATTCGGATCAAAACTCGGATTGCTGACCATGGCCAACACTTCACCGGTCGAAGGATCGAGCGCGACCACTGAACCACGACGATCACCCAGAGCGGCTTCGGCCGCCTCTTGCAGCTTGATGTCGAGGCTCAGGACGATGTTCTGGCCGGGGACCGGGTCGGTGTGTTTCAAAACACGGAGTACGCGACCTTGAGCGTTGGTTTCCACTTCTTCGTAACCGACGTGGCCGTGTAACTGCGCTTCGTAGAAACGCTCGATACCGGTTTTACCGATGGATTGGGTACCACGGTACTCGACCGAGTCGAGGCTCTTGGATTCTTTCTCGTTGATCCGGCCGACGTAGCCGATCGAGTGGGCGAAATGTGCGCCGAGTGGGTAATGGCGGACGAACTGCGGCTCGACATCGAGGCCCGGGAGACGGAACTCGTTGACGGCCAGTACGGCGATTTGCTCTTCCGTCAGTTCATAGAACAGCGTCACCGGCGTGAATGGGTGGCGGGACTGCTTCATGGCCTTGTCGAAGACGGTGCGATCTTCTGCTGGCAGGTGCAGAAGGTTGATGACTTCGTCCAGTTCTTGATTGACGTCGGTGGCGCGTTCGCGGGTGATGGTCAGGTTGAAACTGGGGCGGTTATCGGCGAGCAGCACGCCATTGCGGTCGTAGATCAAGCCGCGTGTCGGCGGGATCGGCAAGACGTGGACGCGGTTGTTTTCGGAGATGGTCGAGTGGTAGTCGAACTCCACCACTTGCAGGATGTACAGGCGCACGACCAGGGCGCAGCTGACGGCGAAGACGAACATGGCGCAGGCGATCAACCGTTTGTTGACCAGACGCGTCTCTTTTTCGTGATCCTTGATCGGGATGGGTTCAGGCATTTCTACAGCAACTCTTTGACATAAATGAGTGCCGATCCGTGGGCATGACATCAGTCCGTTAAAAAACGAGCTGCACCATACCAAAAACTGCCCGGTCACTTCAGAAGGAATTTCCCCAATGGCGATTTCTTGCGACGGTTGGGACAGCGTTGTCCCGCGAACACTTTCCTGCGGGCAAAACAAAACCCCAACTGCTTTCGCAATTGGGGTTTCGGAATTTAATCTTGACGATGACCTACTCTCACATGGGGAAACCCCACACTACCATCGGCGATGCATCGTTTCACTGCTGAGTTCGGGATGGGATCAGGTGGTTCCAACGCTCTATGGTCGTCAAGAAATTCGGGTACTGAGTCGTGGCCTTGTGGCCTCGCTTCAGCAAATTGGGTATGTGACAGCTTTCGGTGTTTTTTGTGAGATTCGAACTTTCGGTTCGTTTCGTCTTCACACACCGCAATCTGGCCTTTCGACGCAAATTGCTTGGGTGTTATATGGTCAAGCCTCACGGGCAATTAGTATTGGTTAGCTCAACGCCTCACAGCGCTTACACACCCAACCTATCAACGTCGTAGTCTTCGACGGCCCTTCAGGGAACTCAAGGTTCCAGTGAGATCTCATCTTGAGGCAAGTTTCCCGCTTAGATGCTTTCAGCGGTTATCTTTCCCGAACATAGCTACCCGGCAATGCCACTGGCGTGACAACCGGAACACCAGAGGTTCGTCCACTCCGGTCCTCTCGTACTAGGAGCAGCCCCTCTCAAATCTCAAACGTCCACGGCAGATAGGGACCGAACTGTCTCACGACGTTCTAAACCCAGCTCGCGTACCACTTTAAATGGCGAACAGCCATACCCTTGGGACCGGCTTCAGCCCCAGGATGTGATGAGCCGACATCGAGGTGCCAAACACCGCCGTCGATATGAACTCTTGGGCGGTATCAGCCTGTTATCCCCGGAGTACCTTTTATCCGTTGAGCGATGGCCCTTCCATACAGAACCACCGGATCACTAAGACCTACTTTCGTACCTGCTCGACGTGTCTGTCTCGCAGTCAAGCGCGCTTTTGCCTTTATACTCTACGACCGATTTCCGACCGGTCTGAGCGCACCTTCGTACTCCTCCGTTACTCTTTAGGAGGAGACCGCCCCAGTCAAACTACCCACCATACACTGTCCTCGATCCGGATAACGGACCTGAGTTAGAACCTCAAAGTTGCCAGGGTGGTATTTCAAGGATGGCTCCACGCGAACTGGCGTCCACGCTTCAAAGCCTCCCACCTATCCTACACAAGCAAATTCAAAGTCCAGTGCAAAGCTATAGTAAAGGTTCACGGGGTCTTTCCGTCTAGCCGCGGATACACTGCATCTTCACAGCGATTTCAATTTCACTGAGTCTCGGGTGGAGACAGCGCCGCCATCGTTACGCCATTCGTGCAGGTCGGAACTTACCCGACAAGGAATTTCGCTACCTTAGGACCGTTATAGTTACGGCCGCCGTTTACCGGGGCTTCGATCAAGAGCTTCGCGTTAGCTAACCCCATCAATTAACCTTCCGGCACCGGGCAGGCGTCACACCCTATACGTCCACTTTCGTGTTTGCAGAGTGCTGTGTTTTTAATAAACAGTCGCAGCGGCCTGGTATCTTCGACCGGCATGAGCTTACGGAGCAAGTCCTTCACCCTCACCGGCGCACCTTCTCCCGAAGTTACGGTGCCATTTTGCCTAGTTCCTTCACCCGAGTTCTCTCAAGCGCCTTGGTATTCTCTACCCAACCACCTGTGTCGGTTTGGGGTACGGTTCCTGGTTACCTGAAGCTTAGAAGCTTTTCTTGGAAGCATGGCATCAACCACTTCGTGTTCTAAAAGAACACTCGTCATCAGCTCTCGGCCTTAAGATCCCGGATTTACCTAAGATCTCAGCCTACCACCTTAAACTTGGACAACCAACGCCAAGCTGGCCTAGCCTTCTCCGTCCCTCCATCGCAATAACCAGAAGTACAGGAATATTAACCTGTTTTCCATCGACTACGCTTTTCAGCCTCGCCTTAGGGACCGACTAACCCTGCGTCGATTAACGTTGCGCAGGAAACCTTGGTCTTTCGGCGTGGGTGTTTTTCACACCCATTGTCGTTACTCATGTCAGCATTCGCACTTCTGATACCTCCAGCAAGCTTCTCAACTCACCTTCACAGGCTTACAGAACGCTCCTCTACCGCATCACCCGAAGGTGATACCCGTAGCTTCGGTGTATGGTTTGAGCCCCGTTACATCTTCCGCGCAGGCCGACTCGACTAGTGAGCTATTACGCTTTCTTTAAAGGGTGGCTGCTTCTAAGCCAACCTCCTAGCTGTCTAAGCCTTCCCACATCGTTTCCCACTTAACCATAACTTTGGGACCTTAGCTGACGGTCTGGGTTGTTTCCCTTTTCACGACGGACGTTAGCACCCGCCGTGTGTCTCCCATGCTCGGCACTTGTAGGTATTCGGAGTTTGCATCGGTTTGGTAAGTCGGGATGACCCCCTAGCCGAAACAGTGCTCTACCCCCTACAGTGATACATGAGGCGCTACCTAAATAGCTTTCGAGGAGAACCAGCTATCTCCGAGCTTGATTAGCCTTTCACTCCGATCCACAGGTCATCCGCTAACTTTTCAACGGTAGTCGGTTCGGTCCTCCAGTTAGTGTTACCCAACCTTCAACCTGCCCATGGATAGATCGCCCGGTTTCGGGTCTATTCCCAGCGACTAGACGCCCTATTAAGACTCGCTTTCGCTACGCCTCCCCTATTCGGTTAAGCTCGCCACTGAAAATAAGTCGCTGACCCATTATACAAAAGGTACGCAGTCACAGAACAAAGTCTGCTCCCACTGCTTGTACGCATACGGTTTCAGGATCTATTTCACTCCCCTCTCCGGGGTTCTTTTCGCCTTTCCCTCACGGTACTAGTTCACTATCGGTCAGTCAGTAGTATTTAGCCTTGGAGGATGGTCCCCCCATATTCAGACAAAGTTTCTCGTGCTCCGTCCTACTCGATTTCATGACCAAGAGATTTTCGCGTACAGGGCTATCACCCACTATGGCCGCACTTTCCAGAGCGTTCCGCTAATCTCAAAGCCACTTAAGGGCTAGTCCCCGTTCGCTCGCCACTACTAAGGGAATCTCGGTTGATTTCTTTTCCTCAGGGTACTTAGATGTTTCAGTTCCCCTGGTTCGCCTCTTGCACCTATGTATTCAGTACAAGATAACCATCTTATGATGGCTGGGTTCCCCCATTCAGACATCTCCGGATCAAAGTCTGTTTGCCGACTCCCCGAAGCTTTTCGCAGGCTACCACGTCTTTCATCGCCTCTGACTGCCAAGGCATCCACCGTATGCGCTTCTTCACTTGACCATATAACCCCAAGCAATCTGGTTATACTGTGAAGACGACATTCGCCGAAAATTCGAATTTCTCAATTAAGAGAACTCACAAATTTTACCTTAGCCTGATCCGTTACCAGTGAAAGTAACGTTCAGTCTATCTTTCTATCACATACCCAAATTTTTAAAGAACGATCTAATCAAAAGACTAGAAATCAATATTCTCAATGGAATACTCATTTCTAAGCTTTCAGAAGCAGTTATATGGTGGAGCCAAACGGGATCGAACCGTTGACCTCCTGCGTGCAAGGCAGGCGCTCTCCCAGCTGAGCTATGGCCCCATAACAAAATTGGTGGGTCTGGGCAGATTCGAACTGCCGACCTCACCCTTATCAGGGGTGCGCTCTAACCAACTGAGCTACAGACCCAATTTCGAGCGCGTAACTGTTAGCTTGGAGCTATCAGCTTGGAGCTTAAAGCTGCTTCTATCGTCTTCTTCAATGAATCAAGCAATTCGTGTGGGAACTTATGGAGCAGCTGATGTCGTCGATTAAGGAGGTGATCCAGCCGCAGGTTCCCCTACGGCTACCTTGTTACGACTTCACCCCAGTCATGAATCACACCGTGGTAACCGTCCTCCCGAAGGTTAGACTAGCTACTTCTGGTGCAACCCACTCCCATGGTGTGACGGGCGGTGTGTACAAGGCCCGGGAACGTATTCACCGTGACATTCTGATTCACGATTACTAGCGATTCCGACTTCACGCAGTCGAGTTGCAGACTGCGATCCGGACTACGATCGGTTTTATGGGATTAGCTCCACCTCGCGGCTTGGCAACCCTTTGTACCGACCATTGTAGCACGTGTGTAGCCCAGGCCGTAAGGGCCATGATGACTTGACGTCATCCCCACCTTCCTCCGGTTTGTCACCGGCAGTCTCCTTAGAGTGCCCACCATAACGTGCTGGTAACTAAGGACAAGGGTTGCGCTCGTTACGGGACTTAACCCAACATCTCACGACACGAGCTGACGACAGCCATGCAGCACCTGTCTCAATGTTCCCGAAGGCACCAATCCATCTCTGGAAAGTTCATTGGATGTCAAGGCCTGGTAAGGTTCTTCGCGTTGCTTCGAATTAAACCACATGCTCCACCGCTTGTGCGGGCCCCCGTCAATTCATTTGAGTTTTAACCTTGCGGCCGTACTCCCCAGGCGGTCAACTTAATGCGTTAGCTGCGCCACTAAGAGCTCAAGGCTCCCAACGGCTAGTTGACATCGTTTACGGCGTGGACTACCAGGGTATCTAATCCTGTTTGCTCCCCACGCTTTCGCACCTCAGTGTCAGTATCAGTCCAGGTGGTCGCCTTCGCCACTGGTGTTCCTTCCTATATCTACGCATTTCACCGCTACACAGGAAATTCCACCACCCTCTACCATACTCTAGCTCGACAGTTTTGAATGCAGTTCCCAGGTTGAGCCCGGGGATTTCACATCCAACTTAACGAACCACCTACGCGCGCTTTACGCCCAGTAATTCCGATTAACGCTTGCACCCTCTGTATTACCGCGGCTGCTGGCACAGAGTTAGCCGGTGCTTATTCTGTCGGTAACGTCAAAATTGCAGAGTATTAATCTACAACCCTTCCTCCCAACTTAAAGTGCTTTACAATCCGAAGACCTTCTTCACACACGCGGCATGGCTGGATCAGGCTTTCGCCCATTGTCCAATATTCCCCACTGCTGCCTCCCGTAGGAGTCTGGACCGTGTCTCAGTTCCAGTGTGACTGATCATCCTCTCAGACCAGTTACGGATCGTCGCCTTGGTGAGCCATTACCTCACCAACTAGCTAATCCGACCTAGGCTCATCTGATAGCGCAAGGCCCGAAGGTCCCCTGCTTTCTCCCGTAGGACGTATGCGGTATTAGCGTTCCTTTCGAAACGTTGTCCCCCACTACCAGGCAGATTCCTAGGCATTACTCACCCGTCCGCCGCTGAATCCAGGAGCAAGCTCCTCTCATCCGCTCGACTTGCATGTGTTAGGCCTGCCGCCAGCGTTCAATCTGAGCCATGATCAAACTCTTCAGTTCAAACATCTCTGGGTTTTTAAGAAACCCTAAACTTGGCTCAGCAATCGTTGGTTACACCTTTGATTTCTCGCGGAGTAACTTGTGATGCTGATAATCTTGTTGACTATCAGTCTGACTCCACAAGCACCCACACGAATTGCTTGATTCAGTTGTTAAAGAGCGGTTGGTTAAGATCTTTCGTCTCAACCGAGGCGCGCATTCTACAGCAGCCTCATTTGCTGTCAAGTGATTATTTTCAGAAGTTTTCGAAGAATTCTTCAACAACTTCAACCACTTGCGCTTCCGATCTCTCGTCAGCGGGAGGCGAATTCTACAGCGTTACACGCTGCTGTCAACACCTCTTTTTCAACTTCCTTCTGGCTTCGATGAACTGAAGCAACCTGCTGCCGAAACCTACATAACTCATTGAATCTCAAGGAGTTTTCCGTTTCGACTGCGCCGGAAGTGGGGCGAATTATAGACATCTCAAATCTGCCGTCAACCGTTAATTTCAGTTTTCTATCGATACTGGGAAAAAGCCTTCTCTATATAGACGTAACCGCAACGAATGCGCAGTATATTGCCCAATAACAAAACAAAACCTTGTTCTTACCTCGGACGATGCCACGCAATGAATGACCAGCCACGCTCTCTTGCCTCAATGTTGTTCCCGGTTGGCCTGCTATTAATAGCCATGGCGTCGATCCAGTCCGGTGCCTCACTGGCCAAAAGCATGTTTCCCATCGTCGGCGCTCAGGGAACCACCACACTGCGCCTGATCTTTGCCAGCGTGATCATGCTGTTAATCCTGCGTCCCTGGCGAGCCAAGCTTACGGCCAAATCGCTGCGCACGGTCGTCGTCTACGGGATGGCATTGGGCGGAATGAACTTCCTCTTCTATATGTCATTGCGCACGGTTCCGCTGGGTATTGCCGTCGCACTCGAATTTACCGGGCCACTGGCCGTCGCCATCTATGCTTCCCGCCGTGCCATCGACTTTGTCTGGATCGCCTTGGCCGCTGTCGGCTTGATGTTGCTGATTCCAACAGGCGCGACCAGTGCTGGAATCGACCTGATGGGCGCCGGGTATGCGCTGGGAGCGGGTGCTTGCTGGGCGCTATATATTCTGTTCGGCCAGAAGGCCGGCGCCGATAACGGAATCACGACTGCAGCGTTGGGGGTGATGATCGCGGCGTTGTTCGTCGCTCCTATCGGCATCGTGCATGCTGGTGCAGCCCTTTTGACCCCCTCGTTGATCCCGATTGCCATTGGTGTCGCCATTCTGTCCACCGCCCTGCCTTACACGCTGGAGATGGTCGCCCTGACCCGGATGCCGGCACGCACCTTTGGCACATTGATGAGTATCGAACCGGCCTTCGGCGCGTTATCAGGACTGTTGTTTCTGCATGAATTCCTCACGCTGTCACAATGGATGGCGATCCTGTGCATTATTCTGGCGTCCGTCGGCGCAACCATGACGATGGGCAGTGCTGCGAAACCCGCAATCGCGGCTGATTGAAAGAGGTTTTGACGAAGGTCTGGCAATTGGCGCACATTTAGGCCATGTTTAGACCCGTAACCCAATGCCAGACATGGATTTTTTCGGACAGGGACTTCAAAAAGCTTAGAGCGCACGCGAACACAGGCAAACCCGAGCGTTAGACTCGTGGCCGCTATAAGGACGGTAATGAAACGAATTTTGATACTGATCGCCATACTGGCTGTTGCGGGTTGTGCGGCGACTTCGGAAACTCAGGTAAAACGCGGGAAAAAAGGGCTGCACATCAACTGTTCAGGGCTATCGTCCTCCTGGGACAAGTGCTACGCCAGTGCCGCCAATGCCTGCTTGCCGAAAGGCTACAAGGTCATCGCCAAGTCCGGTGACGCCGTGGAAGAACCCGGCGATTACCCGTTCGGTCTCAATCCTGCGGGTTACACCAGTCGCAGCATGATTGTCATCTGTAAATAGATCAGCGCTGCCCGGCAATCTGCCGGCCAATCTCTTCATGGCTGGACTTCAGCACCGCTTGCTGAACGTCCGGCGTGGCCAACATGCGCGCCACTACCAATGCTCCGACGCATTGCGACAGCACCGACCAGGCCAGGGTCTCGCTCTCCAGTATCTGTGCCCAACGCTCCTGGAGGCGACAAATCCACAGCTCGGCCTGTTCGCGCACCTGCACATCCGATCGGGCAATTTCCGCCCCCAGCGCTGGTAACGCACAACCGGCCTCAGGTTGTTCTACGTGGGCCATGCTCAGATAGTGTTTGAGACAACGCTCCAGTCGTTCACGATCCTGCGCCCCCTCTCCCCCCAACCGCTCAAGGCTTTGACCCAACTCTCGCTCGACGATAGCAGTGAACAACGCATCTTTGGACGAGAAGTGACTGTAGAACGCCGCCCCACTCAACCCGATAGCCTTCATCAAACCATCGACGCCCACCGTGGAAAAACCCGATCGCTTTGCTGACAACGCACTGCTCTGCAAGAGTTTTTCCCGGGTTTCCAGCTTGTGACTGGCGGAGTAACGCATGTGTTTGCCCTCGAATCGACTGCCTTGACGTTGCCCGGATCCTAGCATAACGTTCGTTCACTTAACGATCGTTTAATAAAGGGATTCACCCATGAACAACAAGAAGGTCGTATTGGTTGTCGGCGCCGGCGATGCCACGGGCGGAGCGATTGCCAAGCGTTTTGCCAAAGAAGGATTCGTCGCCTGCGTCACCCGCCGCAGCGCCGACAAATTGCAGCCACTGGTGGATGCAATCAAGGCTGAAGGCGGCGAAGCCCATGGCTTTGCCTGCGATGCGCGCAAGGAAGAAGACGTCATCGCCTTGATTGAAGACATCGAAACCCGCCTCGGTCCGGTCGAAGCCTTTGTCTTCAACATTGGCGCCAACGTGCCGTGCAGCATTCTTGAAGAAACCGCTCGCAAATATTTCAAGATCTGGGAAATGGCCTGCTTCTCAGGCTTTCTCAATGCCCGTGAAGTGGCCAAACGCATGGTCACGCGCAATCGCGGCACGATTCTTTTCACCGGTGCCACCGCAGGACTTCGTGGCGCATCCGGGTTCGCCGCTTTCGCTGGTGCCAAACACGGTATCCGCGCGCTGGCGCAAAGCATGGCGCGGGAACTGGGGCCGATGAACATCCACGTCGCCCATGTGGTGGTCGATGGTGCGATCGACACCGATTTCATTCGCAAAAGTTTCCCCGAGAAGTACGCCACGAAAGATCAGGATGGCATCCTCAATCCCGAGCACATCGCCGAGAACTACTGGTATCTGCACAGTCAGCCACGGGATGCCTGGACGTTCGAACTGGATCTGCGCCCCTGGAACGAACGCTGGTAACCCCCCGCCATAACAATAACGACAGAGACGCGAAAATGACGAAAACCGTGGAGTTCTATTTCGACCTCGGCAGCCCTGCCACCTATCTGGCCTACACCCAGTTACCGAAGATTTGCGCCGAAACGAACAGTGCACTGATCTACATCCCGATGCTGCTCGGTGGCGTCTTCAAGGCAACCGGCAACGCATCGCCGGCGATGATTCCGGCGAAGGGTCGGTATATGTTCGAGGATCTGGACCGCTACGCGAAACGCTACGGGGTGCCGCTGACATTCAATCCGCACTTCCCGATCAACACACTGATGTTGATGCGTGCGGTTACCGGCATCCAGTTGCGTCAGCCAGAACGCTTTCAGGCGTTTATCAATTGCCTGTTCACAGCACTGTGGGTTGACGGACGCAGCCTCGACGAACCCGAAACGGTTGCCGCCGTACTGAGCAAACACGGTTTCGATCCACGGGAAATACTGGCGTTAAGCAGTGACGAATCCGTCAAAGCCGTACTCAAGGACAACACCGAGACCGCAGTTAAACGCGGCGTGTTCGGCGCGCCGAGCATGTTCATCGGCAATCAACTGTTCTTCGGCCAGGATCGGCTCGACTTTGTTGAGGAAGCCTTGCGCCAAGGCTAAGCAATCATTCAGGCGCTGAACACAGCGCCTGAATCCCGGCCGATCAGATAGCCGCAGTACGGGTGTTCAGCCATTCCAGCGCCGCACCCTCAAGCAACGGACTCAAGCGCTCACGCACTTGCGCGTGGTAGGCGTTGAACCACTGTTTCTCTTCCTCCGACAGCAGCGCCGGCAGCAGGCAACGTGTGTCGATCGGGCACAGCGTCAAGGTTTCAAACTTGAGGAATTCACCGAATTCGCTGCTGCCCGCCTCGCGGTTCATCGCCAGGTTTTCGATACGCACGCCCCAACGACCCGGACGGTAAGTGCCCGGCTCGATCGAGGTGATCATTCCCGGCTGCATGGCCGTCTGCGGTGCCGGCACTGCCTGATAGGCAATCACTTGCGGGCCTTCATGGACGTTGAGGAAATAGCCAACGCCGTGACCCGTACCGTGACCGTAATCCACGCTGTCGGCCCAGATCGGCGCACGGGCAATGGCATCGAGCAGCGGCGAGAGAATGCCTTTCGGGAACTGTGCACGCGACAGCGCAATCACGCCCTTCAACACGCGCGTGCAATCGCGCTTCTGCTCTTCAGTCGGCGTACCGACCGGCACCATCCGCGTAATGTCCGTGGTGCCGCCGAGGTATTGTCCACCCGAGTCGATCAGCAGCAAGCCGTCACCCTCGATCACCGCATGCTCTTCTTCGGTGGCGTGGTAATGCGGCATGGCGCCGTTGGCGTTGAACGCGGCGATGGTGTTGAAACTCAGCGATACATAATCCGGACGACGTTCGCGGGCAGCGGTGAGCTTCTCGTCGATGGTCAGTTCGGTGATGCGTTCGCGGCCCCAGGCCGATTCCAGCCAGGCGAAAAACTCGCACAGCGCCGCGCCGTCCTGCTCCATCGCTTGGCGGATGTGCTGAGCATCGGCTTCACTTTTCTGCGACTTGGCCAACGTGGTCGGGTTCAAGCCTTCGACCAGCTTCACGCCGCTGTCGAGGTTATCCAGCAAACCGCTGGTCACTCGCGCCGGGTCAACCAACAGGCTCGCGCCACTCGGCACGGCACGCAGGGCATCAGCGACTTCTGTGTAATCACGTAGCGTTACACCATCCGTCTCCAGCACCGCGCGCAAATCTGCGTCGACCTTGCTCAGCGCTACGAACAACGTGGCCCGCTGCTGACCGATCAACGCAAATGAAACAAACACCGGGTTGAACGACACATCGCCGCCACGCAGGTTGAACAGCCAGGCAATGTCATCGAGAGTGGCGATGAAATGCCAGTCCGCCCCGCGCTCTTGCAAGGTTTCGCGCAGTTTGGCGAGTTTCTCGCCACGGCTGACCGTCGCTTGAGGTGGCAGATGCTGATAAATCGGTGCATTCGGCAGGCTCGGGCGATCGCTCCAGACTTCCTGCAACAGATCGATGTCGGTGCGCAGGCGCGCACCGCGTGCTTCGAGCTTGCTGCTCAGGGTACGCGCCGAGGCCACGGCCATCACCGCACCGTCGACCGCAACTACACCTCCTTCAGGTGTCTGTTCGGCAAGCCAGTCCAGCGGGCTCGGCTGACCGGGTTGCAGTTTGACCAGTTCGATGCCGCTGCCCTTGAGTTCTTTAGTCGCCTGCTCCCAGTAACGGCTGTCGGCCCAGACGCCAGCAAAATCAGCGGTGATGATCAACGTCCCGACCGAACCATGGAAGCCCGACAACCACTGCCGACCCTGCCAGTAACCCGGCAGATATTCCGACAAATGCGGGTCGGCGGACGGCACCAGCAGTGCGTGAATGCCTTCGCGGCGCATCAGTTCGCGGGTGTGCGCCAGGCGCTGGGGCACCGATCCTTCGGTCGAGGTCTGGGTACTCATCATGTCTCCTGCTAATCACTTCATCGTTATTGTTCGTAGCCGTGAGGTCGGCTCGTTTAAAGCCCTGTCGCCCAGAATGCCGGAGCACTGGCGCAGGCGGTCTTGATCAGTTGAACAGCCTTGTCGATATCTTCGGCGGTGGTGAAGCGGCCGAGGCTCAGGCGAATGGTGCGACCGGCCAGATGTGCGTCATGACCCAGCGCCAACAGCACGTGCGATGGCGTGTTACTGGCGGAGTTGCAGGCCGAGGTCGCGGAAAACGCGATCGAATGACTCAACGCCGCGCTGTTGAATTCGCCCTCACCGAACGTAAGGCTCAAAGTATGCGGAATGCGCTGAGTGGCGCAGCCGTTCAGGCTAACGCCCGGCAGGCTGAGCAATTGTTCGAGCAGGCGTTCGCGCAGTGCGACGATGGTTTTTTTCTCGGCCTCGAAGTTCTCGGCGGCCAAGGCAAACGCCGCGCCCATGCCGGCAATCTGGTGCGTCGCCAAGGTTCCGGAGCGCAAACCACCTTCATGACCACCGCCGTGAATCTGCGCCTGCAACCGCTGCTGCGCTCGTGGGCCGACATACAACGCGCCGATGCCTTTCGGGCCGTAAAGTTTGTGCGCCGAAAACGACATCAGATCCACCGGCCATTGCGCCAGATCGATGGCCACTTTACCGGCCCCCTGTGCCGCATCGACGTGGAACAACGCTTCACGACTGCGCACCACTTCGCCAATCGCTTGAACATCGTTGACCGTGCCCAACTCGTTGTTGACCAGCATCAGCGACACCAGAAAGGTGTCCTCACGCATGGCTTCACTGACCGCTTGCGGCGTGATCAGGCCATCGGCGTCCGGCACCAGATAGGTCACGGCGATGCCGGCGTCCTGCAATTGGCGGGCGGTATCGAGGATGGCTTTGTGTTCAATCTGGCTGGTGATGATATGGCCGCCGGAAACCCCGCGGGCCTGCGCCACGCCTTTGAGGGCGAGGTTATTGGACTCGGTGGCACCGGAGGTCCAGACAATCTGTTCAGCTCGGGCGCCGACCAGCTCGGCAACCTGCCGACGGGCTTGCTCGACCGTCTGCCGGGCCTGCTGGCCGAACGCGTGGGAGCTGGAAGCCGGGTTGCCAAAATTACCGTGAAACCCCAGACACTCGATCATCACCTGGATGACCCGCTCGTCGACCGGGGTGGTGGCGGCGTAATCGAAATACAACGGACGTGTGTTCATAAAAGACTCGCAGAGCGTGTTCCGGGATCAGGAGGCTCGTGTCTGCAAACGGTACGGCGCAGCCTTGTGAGCTGCGCGTCGGTTCGAGAGCGTCATCAATACCTGATCGGATGCCGTTAAAGAAGAACAACTTCATTTAAAAGTGCGTAGGAACGCTCCTGAAGCCGAGCTTAACAGGCATCCGGCCTGCGGTTGAAGCAATGCGTCAGCTAAAGCTTTCGAGAAGTAACGGGTACAGCGAAATCACCAGCAATGCCGCCATGCCCCAGTTGAACACGCGCAACCAGCGCGGATCCTTCAGCACATTGCGCAACAACGTACCGCAGGCGGCCCAGACGCCGACACTCGGCAGGTTGATGATGGCAAACACCGCAGCAATCACCACGACATTGGTGAAATAGCCCTGCATCGGCGTGTAGGTGCTGATGGCGCCGATCGCCATGATCCACGCCTTGGGATTGACCCACTGAAACGCGGCGGCGCCAAGGTAGCTGATCGGCTTTGCCTCGCCCTCGGCACTGTCACCGACGGGTCCCGAGTGAGCGATTTTCCACGCCAGATACAACAGATACGCCGCGCCGACATAGCGCAGAACCGTATAGAGAATCGGATAGTTCTGAAACACCGCGCCGAGGCCGAAGCCCACCGCGACAACCAGAACGAAGAAGCCACAGGTAATTCCGAGCATATGCGGGATGGTGCGGTTAAAGCCGAAATTCACCCCCGATGCCAGCAACATGGTGTTGTTCGGCCCCGGCGTAATCGAGGTGACAAGGGCAAACAGGGCAAAGCCCAACAGCAGGTCAAGCGAGAGGGTCATGGCAGGCAATCCATCAGGGTCATTCAGGTGTTGACCCTATCCCACACCGCCCGGCAAGCCCACGGACAGTTGGGTAAAACTTCTACCAGTACAGTTTGGTTTCAGCTAGGACGACCGTGCAGCTGTACGGCACGTTCGGCACTCATTTCAGCTTTCTTGTCGAACCGGGTCTGACCGAGCAATTGCGCTTTTTTTGCGTGATATTCGTCGAAGGACAAGCCGCTGCGATTCAGTGCTTCCATCGCCAACTCGCGGGATTCCTCATCGGTGTAGGGGCGCATTTCCGGCGAAACGTGTCCGGCACAACCGGCGAGTACGGAGACAGCGAGCAACAGGGAAACAGTCAGTAAACGATTCATGGGAGCGTCCTGGCGAGCAATGGGAGTCGATGGACAAAGGCTACGCCCGGGCACGCTCGCGCAGAAATCAACGCTCTCAATAGTGGCTATCAGGAAATCGACACGGGCCGGCATATATCTCCGAACGATCTATAAATATCGATTAACGTTCTTTTACGGAATAACAAACAGCCTTTATAACTTCATCCATGCGCTGAGCACTGTTGCTCCAGCAACTGTTGCTCAGCCAACACCGATTCAACAAAGCGCCTCGCTGCTCACAGGCGCGACCGCCACGCTAACGCTCAACGCCTTGTATACCGGGGCTTACAGGAATTGGTACAGCGCTTGCTCAGACTCGGTGACTCATTCACTGCTCGCTGAGCAACTGTTGAAAAAAGGAACTGATCATGTCGCGTCCCCTGAAAGTCGTCGCCCTCTCCGGCGGCACCTGGCGTCCGTCCCGCACTTTGGTACTGACCCAGGCCTTGCTCGCCGAATTGGCCGGGCATTTGACCATCGAAAGCCATTTGATCGAACTCGGTGATATCGCTCGCCCGCTCGGCGGCGCGCTGTCGCGTCAGGAGCTCAGTGCCGAGGTTGAAGCCGAGTTGCAGGCCATTGAACAGGCCGATCTGTTGATCGTGGCCGCGCCGGTTTATCGCGGCTCCTACCCGGGCCTGCTCAAGCACTTGTTCGACCTGATCGACCTCAACGCCCTGATCGACACACCGGTGCTGCTTGCCGCAACCGGCGGCAGCGAACGCCATGCGCTGGTGCTCGATCACCAGTTGCGGCCGCTGTTCAGCTTTTTCCAGGCCATGACCTTGCCGATCGGCGTGTACGCCACCGAAGCCGACTTCGCCGATTACCAGATCACCAGCGAACTGTTGAAGGCGCGCATCCGCCTGGCCGCCGAACGCGCCGCGCCGCTGTTCGCCACACAAATCAAACCCTTGCTGAAAATCGCCTGAGGAGCCGTTCATGGATGTTTTCTGGTTCCTGCCGACCCACGGCGATGGCCACTATCTGGGCACCACCCAAGGGGCGCGCCCGGTCACGCTCAATTATCTGAAACAGGTTGCGCAGGCCGCTGACAGTCTTGGCTACCACGGCGTGCTGATTCCCACCGGGCGCTCCTGCGAAGACTCGTGGGTGATCGCCTCGGCACTGGTGCCGCTGACTGAACGCCTGCGTTATCTGGTGGCGATCCGTCCGGGGATCATCTCGCCGACAGTCTCGGCGCGCATGGCTGCGACCCTCGATCGCCTGTCCAACGGGCGCTTGTTGATCAACGTGGTGACCGGCGGCGATCCGGATGAAAACCGTGGCGACGGCAGTTTCCTCAGTCACGCCGAGCGTTATGAAGTCACCGATGAGTTTCTGAAAATCTGGCGGCGTGTGCTGCAAGGCGAGGCGGTGGATTTCGACGGCAAACACCTGAAGGTTCAGAACGCCAAAGCGCTGTATCCGCCGGTACAGAAACCCTATCCGCCGCTGTACTTCGGCGGTTCCTCCGACGCTGCGCATGATCTGGCCGCTGAACAGGTCGACGTCTATCTGACCTGGGGCGAGCCTCCGGCCGCCGTCGCGGAAAAACTCGCCGATGTGCGCGAGCGCGCGGCGCGGCATGGGCGCAAGGTCAAGTTCGGTATCCGCCTGCATGTCATCGTGCGCGAGACCGCCGAAGAAGCCTGGAAAGCCGCGGACAAACTGATCGAACACATCAGCGACGAGACCATTGAAGCGGCGCAGAAGTCCTTCTCGCGTTTCGATTCCGAGGGTCAGCGGCGCATGGCGGCCTTGCACGATGGTCGTCGCGACAACCTCGAGATCGCTCCGAATCTGTGGGCCGGCGTAGGCCTGGTGCGCGGCGGTGCCGGTACGGCGCTGGTTGGCGATCCGCAGCAAGTGGCGGCGCGGATCAAGGAATACGCGGATCTGGGCATCGAGAGTTTCATCTTCTCCGGTTACCCGCATCTGGAAGAGGCTTACCGCTTTGCCGAGCTGGTGTTCCCGCTGTTGCCGGAGCCTTACGCCAGTCTGGCCGGGCGTGGCGTGACGAATCTGACCGGGCCGTTTGGTGAAATGATTGCCAATGATGTGTTGCCCACAAAAGCCTCGGCGTAAACCGGATCTCTTGTGTAGGAGCTGCCGCAGGCTGCGGCAGCTCCTACATGGGCAGTTTGAATTCAGGAGTGTTGGTGTGACCGCCAAACCACAAAGTACTTTGTTATCCCCGCTGCAGACCGCCCGCCAACTGGCCGCCGAATTTGCCCTGACCGCCGTCGAGCGTGATGAACGTGGCGGCACACCGAAAGTCGAGCGCGATGCCCTGCGCGACAGCGGACTGCTGGCCTTGAGTATTCCGACCCGCTACGGCGGCCTCGGCGCGAGCTGGAGCGAAACCCTGCAGGTCGTTCGCGAATTCGCCAAGGTCGACAGCTCGATCGCCCACGTTTTCGGTTTTCATCATTTGATGCTCGCCACCGTGCGCCTGTTTTCCCGGCCAGAACAATGGCAGCCGTGGTTCGAACAGACCGCGCGGCAGAACTGGTTCTGGGGCAACGCATTGAACCCGCTCGACACCCGTACCGTGGTCAAGAACCTCGGTGGCTGGCGCGAGTTTTCCGGGAAGAAAAGCTTCTGTTCCGGCGCCAGCGACTCACAAATGCTGATCGCCTCGGCGGTGGATGAAAGCGCCGGCGGCAAGTTGCTGATCGCGGCGATTCCCAGCGGACGCAGCGGCATCACCCTGCACAACGACTGGAACAACATCGGCCAGCGTCAGACCGACAGCGGCAGCGCCACGTTTGAACGGGTGCGCGTCGAAGAGTCGGAACTGTTGCTCGATCCCGGCCCACTGAGCACGCCGTTCGCCTGCTTGCGACCGTTGATTGCGCAACTGACCTTCACGCATATGTTTCTCGGGATTGCCGAAGGCGCCTTTGAAGAAGCACGGCAATATACCCTCAGCGAAACCCGCCTCTGGCACAAATCCACGGCGCGCGATGTGCGCGAAGATCCCTACGTGCTCGCGCATTACGGCGATTTCTGGGTGGCGCTGGAAGGCACTCGCCTGTTGGTCGAACGCGCGGCGGCGTTGCTTGATGAGGCTTGGGCCAAAGGCGCCAATCTCAGCGCCGAAGAGCGCGGCCATGTCGCCACCGCGATTGCCACCGCCAAAGTCGCCGCCAGCCGCCAGGGCCTGGAAATTTGCAGTCGTTTGTTCGAAGTGACCGGCGCGCGTTCGACCCACGCCTCCCTGCGCCTCGACCGTCACTGGCGCAACCTGCGCACGCAAACTTTGCACGACCCGCTGGATTACAAACTCCACGAATTGGGCGACTGGGCGCTGAATCAGTCGCTACCGGTGCCGACCTTCTATTCCTGACCTGCCTGCATTTGAACTAAAAAGAAGGACGAGCCCATGCAACTGCTGACCCTACCGCCCTCCCCCGCGCTCGCGACGTCGATCCGCGCCACCGCGCAGGTCTTCGAAGACCCGAAGTCCCAGGCCTTGCTCGCGCATTTGCAACAGGTCGCGCCGAGTGAAGCGAGTGTACTGATCATCGGCGAGACCGGTACCGGCAAAGAGCTGGTAGCGCGGCATATTCATAACCTCAGCAACCGTCGTCATCGGCCGTTTATCGCGGTCAATTGCGGGGCGTTTTCCGAATCGCTGGTGGAAGCGGAATTGTTCGGTCATGAAAAAGGCGCGTTCACCGGCGCGCTGAGCGCCAAGGCCGGATGGTTCGAGGAAGCGGATGGCGGCACGTTGTTTCTCGATGAGATCGGCGATCTGCCGATGGCGATTCAGGTCAAGTTGCTGCGGGTGTTGCAGGAACGCGAAGTGGTCCGACTGGGCTCGCGCAAAAGCATTGCCATCGATGTGCGGGTGCTGGCGGCGACCAACGTGCAGCTGGAAAAAGCCATCAACGCCGGCCATTTCCGCGAGGATCTGTATTACCGCCTCAACGTGGTCAATCTGGAACTGAGCCCACTGCGCGAGCGTCCCGGCGATATCCTGCCGCTCACGCGACATTTCATCGAAGCCTACAGTCAGCGCCTCGGTTATGGACGCGTGAGTATCAGCCCCGGCGCCGAGCACAAGCTGCGTGCTTACAGTTGGCCGGGCAATATTCGCGAGCTGGAAAACGTCATCCACCACACTCTGCTGATCTGCCGCAATGGTGTGATCGAGCGCGACGATCTGCGCCTGTCGAACCTGCGCATCGAACGACCCGACGATCATGCCGGCGCCGACGATTCACCGGAGGCATTGCTGGAACAGGCCTTTCAAAAACTGTTTGCGCAACAAGCCGGCGCTTTGCACGAAAAAGTGGAGGACGCCTTGTTGCGCGCGGCGTATCGCTTTTGCCATTACAACCAGGTGCACACCGCCGCATTGCTCGGTCTGAGCCGCAACGTCACCCGTACGCGACTGATCAAGATCGGCGAACTGGCAGTGAACAAGCGGCGACTCACGGAAAATCTGCAAGGCGAGCGTTTGATCCAGCTGTCGATCTAACCGACCAGATGGCAGTGCAGCGCATCGTCGTGACTGCGGGCGATGCTGCTCAGCACCTGGAACGAATTGAAGGTGATGGTTTTCGCCTGATGGGTGTGGATCAGTTGCCAGAAGTCCTGCTCGCCGCTCTCGAAGCTGCGAAAGGCCGCCTCCCCCGCCTCGCGGGTCTGCCATTGGAGAAAACTCAACACGCGCCGGCCGTCATCGCTGGCCTGCACACTGGCGCTGACAAAACCGGCATAACGCGCGGCCAGGCGCTCGGTCTGCATCGATAACGCGGTCACCAGGGCGGGTTGTTGGCGTGGTTCGATTTCAAATTCGATCAATTGGGTAAAACTTCGGTTGTTCATGGAAAACCCCCACTCAACGTAAGACGAGCCTTGCGACTCGAAGGCCTGCAGGGTAAAACCTCTAGTTAAGTCAAGGTCAAGAGCATTTTTGCAATGATCACCAAGGAAACCGTGCACAAGCAGCTCACCGTCGGTGAAGTCGCAGCACGCAGTGGCGTGGCCGTCACCGCCCTGCACTTTTATGAATCCAAAGGTTTGATCAAGAGCCAGCGCAATGCCGGCAATCAACGGCGCTATCCGCGCGAAGTACTGCGCCGCGTGGCGTTGATCAAAGTCGCGCAGCGGCTGGGGATTCCGCTGGCGGAGATTGGCGAGGCGCTGAAAATTCTCCCGGACGATCGCGCACCCAGCGCGGCAGACTGGAAAATCCTCTCGCAGCAATGGCGCCGGGAGCTGGATGAGCGGATCGAGCAATTGACGCTGCTGCGCGACCGCCTCAATGGCTGCATCGGTTGCGGCTGTTTGTCGATGGAGGCCTGCCCGCTGCGCAATCAGGGTGATGTGCTGGGCGAACAGGGACCGGGACCGCACTTTCCCAAGGATTGACTGCTCGTCGGGCAAAAATCTGCACCGCGAGGACAGTTCTATAGTGACTCTTCCACAAATCCGGTGGAGTCCTGTCTCAAAGAACAACAATTCAGGGAGAACGTCATGAGCGTAAAACCCATTCCCGAGGGGTATCACAGCATTACCCCGTATCTCGGCATCCACAAAGCCGCCGAAGCCATCGATTTCTATAAAAAAGCCTTCGGCGCCACCGAAGTCATGCGCCTGGCCATGCCTGACGGCGGCATCGGTCACGCCGAGCTGCGCATTGGCGACAGCGCGATCATGCTCGGCTCGCCGTGCGATCAAGGGCCTTTGAGCAATCCTGATAAAGCCGTATCAGTTGGATTGCATCTGTATGTGACCGATGTCGACAAGTCATTTCAACGAGCACTGGATGCCGGGGCGACCTCGGTGTCCGAGGTCAAGGATCAGTTTTACGGTGATCGCAGCGGGACGCTGAAGGATCCGTATGGGCATCTGTGGTTTCTGGCCTCGCGCAAGGAAGATCTGACTGAAGAGCAGATCAAGCAGCGGGCGATGGAGATGTTTCAGCAGGGTTGAGATTTTGAGTGTCTGGACTGGCCTCTTCGCGAGCAAGCTCGCTCCCACAGGGTTTTGTTGGGTGGCATAGATAATCGTCACACCGGAAATTACTGTGGGAGCGAGCTTGCTCGCGAAGGGGCCGGCACTGGCAACCCGAGCCTCATGAACACACTTCATGAACCGGCCCACCACGCTTTGCCCCTTGCCGCGAACGCCGGACGATTTCAGGATGCATCCAATCAGAACCCTGAAAAAGGATCAGCCCGATGTTTGCCGGATTCCTCAAAGATCAGCGCCATGTCAACGGCGTCGACATCGCCTACCGCCTCGGCGGCAGCGGGCCGGGCCTGCTGCTATTGCACGGGCACCCGCAGACCCACGTCATCTGGCACAAGATTGCCGAACAACTGGCCGAACACTTCACCGTGGTCGCCGCCGACCTGCGCGGTTACGGTGACAGCAGTCGCCCGGTCGCCGATGAGCAGCATGTCAATTACTCGAAACGCGAAATGGCCCGCGACAATGTCGAACTGATGCAGTCGCTGGGCTTCGAGCAGTTTTCGATCCTCGCCCACGACCGTGGCGCACGAGTCGCCCATCGCCTCGCGCTCGACCACCCCGCCGCCGTGCAGCGCATGATGCTGCTTGACATCGCGCCGACCCTGTCGATGTACGCGCAGACCAACGAAGCTTTCGCCCGTGCGTATTGGCACTGGTTCTTCCTGATCCGCCCGGCGCCGCTGCCGGAAACCTTGCTCGAAGCCGATCCCGAAGCGTATTTACGCAGCGTGATGGGCAGCCGCAGCGCCGGACTCAAGCCGTTTACCGATGAAGCCTTCGGCGAATACCTGCGCTGCCTGCGACAACCCGGCAGCGCCCGTGGCATCTGCGAAGACTATCGCGCCAGCGCCGGCATCGATCTTGCGCACGACCGCGCCGACATCGCTGCCGGGCATCACCTGAATCTGCCGTTGCGCGTGCTGTGGGGCGCCGAAGGCACCGTCGGAAGCTGTTTCGATCCACTCGAGGAATGGCAGCAAGTGGCGGCCAACGTCAGCGGTCAGGCATTGCCCGCCGGCCACTACATTGCCGAAGAAGTCCCCGAACTGTTGCTCGCCGAAGCACTGGCCTTTTTGCGCTGAGCCGAGCCGCCAGATCTCGGTGCTATGCTGGCGGCTTCTGCCGCCAGTGTTCGTTTTGACATGTCCCAGAAGAAAGACACCGTGCCCCTGCCCGAAGACCTGCGTGTGCTGCTCACCGTGATCCGCAAGAACGGCTTTGCCGCCGCTGCGGATGAACTGGGCCTGTCACCGGCCTATGTCAGCAAACGCATCCAGATTCTTGAAACCACCCTCGGTACTCGCCTGCTGCACCGCACCAGCCGTCGCGTCTCGCTGACCGAGGACGGTGAACGCGTGCAGCGCTGGGCGTTGCGCATTCTCGATGATTTCCAGCAACTGCACGACGAATTGTCCGACGCCCACGACAGCCCGCGTGGGCGTTTGCACATTTGCAGCAGTTTCGGTTTCGGTCGCAATCACGTGGCGCCGGCGGTGTCGTTGCTGGCCGAACGTTATCCAGAACTGGAGATTCGCCTCGACCTGTTTGACCGGGTGGTGGACATCATCAATGAAGGCTTCGATCTGGAGATCCGCGTCGGCGACGACATTCCCGGTCAGCACATTGGTCGGCGTCTGGTCAGCAACCGGCGCGTGCTGTGTGCCGCCCCGGGTTATCTACAACGCCGCGGTACGCCGCAAACGCTCGACGAGTTGCAACAGCACGATTGCCTGGTGATCAAGGAACGCGACAACGCCTTCGGTATCTGGAATCTGGATCGCGATGGCGGACAAGAAAACGTGCGGGTCAGCGGGCCGTTGTCGTCCAACAACGGCGAGATTGTTTTGCAGTGGGCGCTGGACGGGCGTGGGGTTTTGTTGCGGTCGTTGTGGGATGTGAAGCCACTGCTGGAACAAGGACGCTTGGTGCAGGTGCTGGAGGATTACAGCCAGAGCGCCAATGTCTGGGCGGTGTACCCGACGCGGCTGGCGCATTCCGGCAAGTTGCGCGCGTGTGTGGAGTTTTTGCAGGCGCATTTCAAAGGGCTTTCCGTTTAGCTGAAACAACCGATATCAAATGTGGGAGCGAGCCTGCTCGCGAAGGCGTCCAGTCAGTCAACATTGATCTCGACTGAATGACCGCTTTCGCGAGCAGGCTCGCTCCCACAAGGAATCAATGGTGGGTCAAGAGAGCCACGGGTTGTTGGCCAGGTGTTGGCGTTCGAAGGTTTTGATCTGCTCGCGCCGTTGCAAGGTACTGCCGATAGCGTCCAGACCGAGGAGCAACGCCGTCTTGCGCAGGGTGTCGATCTGAAAGTCGATTACGCTGCCATCCGCCAAACCAATCTGCTGCGCCTCGAGATCGATACTGATCCGCGCCGTTTCAGGCTCACCGACAAGCCGTCCGATGCGCTGCACCTGCGCCTCTTCCAGCGTGATCAACAACACCCCGTTACGCTGGCAGTTGTCGTAGAAGATCCCGGCGAAACTGCTGCCGATCAATGCGCGAATACCCATTTGCTGCAAGCCCCAGACCGCGTGTTCGCGGCTGGAACCGCAGCCAAAATTCGGCCCGACCAGCAGAAAACTTGCGCCCTGCCACGCTGGTTGGTTCAAAACGAAATCGGGGTTGGGGCTGCCATCGCGCAGAAACCTCAAATCGAAAAACAAGCCGCGATCGAGTCCCTGGCGATCAATGCCTTTGAGGAACTGCTTGGGCATGATCACGTCAGTGTCGACATTGGCCGCCAATAACGGCGCGGCCTGACCGCTGACTTGAGTGAAGGGTTGCAGGCTCATGGGCGTTCTCCAAAGTGGCGGATATCGGTGAGTCGACCACTGATGGCCGCAGCGGCGACCATTGCCGGGCTCATCAGATGAGTGCGGGCGCCGGCGCCCTGGCGGCCTTCGAAGTTGCGGTTGGTGCTGGATGCGCAACGGTCACCGGGCGCGAGCACGTCGTCGTTCATCGCCAGGCACATCGAGCAGCCGGACTGCCGCCATTCGAAACCGGCGTCGATAAAGATCTGCGCCAGCCCTTCGGCCTCGGCCTGCGCACGAACTTCGCTGGAACCGGGAACAATCATCGCGCGCACATGCCCGGCCACCTGCTGACCGCGCACGACGCTGGCGGCATCGCGCAGGTCTTCGATCCGCGCGTTGGTGCACGAGCCGATAAAGGCGTGGCTGATGACGATATCGCTGAGCGCCATGCCCGCTTCGAGCCCCATGTAGTTGAGGGCACGACGCATGTCCTGACGCAGGATCGGATCGCTGACCGCTTGCGGATCCGGCACCCGTGCCCCAATTGCGGCGGCCTGATCGGGGCTGGTGCCCCACGTGACCATCGGCTCCAGCACGCTGGCATCGAGGTGAATCTCGCGGTCAAACACCGCGCCCGGATCACTGCGCAATTCGCGCCACTTCTCCACTCCGCGCTCCCACGACTCACCTTGCGGCGACCGTGGCTTGCCCTTCAGATAAGCGAAGACCTTTTCATCCGGCGCCATGAATGCGCCCCGCGCGCCGGCCTCGACCGCCATGTTGCAGATGGTCATGCGCGCTTCAACGCTCAAGGCATCGATGGTCGAGCCGCAGAATTCAATGGCGTAACCGCTGGCCCCGGAAGCGCCGATGCGGCCGATCAGGGCCATGATCACGTCTTTGGAGGTCAGGCCCGGCGCCAGGTCGCCGTCGACAGTCACACGCAGGCTTTTCAGACGTTTGTAGACCAGAGTCTGTGAGGCCAGCAGATGCTCGATCTCGGACGTGCCGATACCGAAGCCGAAGGCGCCAAGCGCGCCATAGGTGGTGGTGTGGCTATCGCCAGCGGCGATCACCATGCCGGGCAGAATGAAACCCTGCTCGGGGGCGATCACATGTTCGATGCCCTGACGCTTGTCGAGAATGTCCAGTAACTCGATGCCAAAGTCCCGACAGTTCTGCGCCAGATACGACACTTGCCGCGCGCCACCCGCATCAGGCATTGCCGCGATGCGCACAGGCGTGGTCGGGTTGACGTGATCGACCACCGCCAGCGCCGTGCCCGGCCGCCAAACGTCGCGCCCGGCCGCGCGCAAACCGCTGAAGGCCTGCGGGCTGGTGTATTCGTTGATCACCTGGCGATCGATGTACAACAGGACATGGCCCTGGTCGTCGAGCCGGCACACGGTGTGCGAATCGATGTGTTTGTCGTAGAGGGTTCTGGCGGTCATCAAGGCGCTCACTCAGGCAATCAGGGTGATTTCCATCATAGGCAGCGCGCAGCGGCCATCAATTGCCTGACAGTGATGGCGTGGATCATGAATCGTGTTTGATCCCATGCAAGCAGCAAAACCCTGTGGGAGCGAGCTTGCTCGCGAAAGCGGTGTGTCAGTCACATTAGTTGCAACTGGCCGTCCGCCTTCGCGAGCAAGCTCGCTCCCACAAGGGGATTTGTGGTGATCGGGGAATTGGGAAACATTTGCTTTCATATCACCTTTCGGGATTTTCCTCACTCATCCGTCCTATAGAGATGCAGGCCGTTCGCGTAGGCAAAAGCCACGTCCGGCCTTTCGGGGACTCCCGTGCTGCGAAGCCCGTAGCCACGCGCCCTTTCACCGCTATCAAGACGCGCAATCATGTCGAAGAAATCCCGCTCCAAACTGTGGTTCCTCGTTCATAGCTGGCTGGCGTTACCGATCTGGTTTTTTGTCCTGATCGTCTGTGTCACCGGCACCCTGGCGGTGGTCAGTCAGGAAATCGTCTGGCTGGCCAACCCGCAGATGCGCGCCAGTCAGCCAGCGGACGATGCGCCGCGACTCGGTTATGAGGAAATCATAACGGCCATCAAAACCGCAGAACCGCTGGCACTGGTGCAACGCATCAGCCGCCCGGACGAATCCCATTTCGCTCTTGATGTCACGCTCAGCTATCCGGACGGGCGTTCGTTGGTGACCTACGTCAACCCGTATACGGGTGTTATTCAGGGTACGGCACCGCCATTCGATTTCCAGGCATTCACCCGCGCGCTGCATGGCTGGTGGCTGGTGCCTTTCACCAATGGTTATAGCTGGGGCTGGTATCTGGTATCGGCCCTGAGCTTTCCGCTGCTGGCATCGCTGATTACCGGGCTGGTGGTCTATAAACGGTTCTGGAAAGGCTTTTTCAGCCCCACGCTGCGTTTTCGTCACGGTGCGCGGATTTTCTGGGGTGACTTTCATCGCCTGAGCGGTATCTGGTCGATCTGGTTCATCGCGGTGATCTCCATCACCAGCACCTGGTTTCTGATTGAAGCGGTGCTGTCCGATAACCACATTTCCATTTCCAGCGAAGCGATCATTCCAGCCATGGCCCGTGACAGCGTGCCATTGACTGCCGATGGTCTGCCACCCGCCCGGATCAACCTGGATCGCGCCATCGAAATCGCCCAGCAAAAAATCCCCGGGCTGGAAGCCAGTGACATCAACATGCCGTTCAATGCCTACAGCCACCTCGATATCCGCGGTCGCGGCTGGTACCCCCTGATGTTCCAGAGTGCAACACTCAATCCTTACAGCGGCGATATGGCGTCCTCTCGAGTGCTGTCCGACCGCTCCTCGCTGGAATTTGTCACCGAATCCATGCGCCCGCTGCACACCGGTGATTTTGGTGGACTGTGGATCAAGCTGATCTGGTTCTTCTTCGGATTGATCCTGAGCATGATGGTGCTCAGTGGCTTGTTGATCTGGACCAAACGCACTGCCCTGGCCACCGCCAACGCGCTCAAGCGCGAGAACAAGAAACAACGCGCCAATGCGCAACCACTCATCAACCGTGAACCGTCGGAGGTCAACCTGTGAGCAAGATCACCACCGCCGTTCAACCTTCACGACTGAGCGTGTTCTGGCATAAATGGCGCTTTCACATCAACGTTCTGTTGCTGCTGATCCCGCTGGGGTTCATGCCCAAATACTTCTCCGACGCGGCGCTGTTTCGCGGTGACGCCGGCCTGGGCGAGCGCGAAATCGGTGAAATACAGGTCGGGCCGTGGAGCCTGCGCCTGGCCGAGCTGCGCAATGAAGCGCCACGCTCCGACGGTCCCGCCGGTTACCTGAAAGCCTTCAGCGCCGCGCTGTGCACCGCCTGCGTCGAACCGGTCAAGGCAACTTACCTGCGTATCGGCAAACCGCGCAGCCTGCGCGCCGCCGGGGTGATTTTCTTCGGCACGCCTTACCGCATGGGCACGCAACTGCCGGTCCCGGTAAAAACCCCGGCCGACGCCGAACTGTGGATCACCATGGAAGGCTGGGACGGCAGCATGCATCAAGCCTCTATCCCCCTGAGTCAGGCATCGCCCGCCACGATTGCCTGGCTGAACAAACAAGGAGCCAAACCATGAGCTGCTCTTATCGCCTTTTGCGCCGGCACCTGAGTGCTGCGCTGCTGGTGCTGAGCGCCGGCTTCAGCGCCAGCGCCCTCGCCCACAACCCGATGTGCGAATGCAAAGCCATCGATGCCGAACAGATCAAATGCACCGGTGGCTTTTCCGACGGCAGCGGTGCGCCGGGGGTGACCCTCGATGTGATCGGCTACGACGAAACCATACTGGTGCCCGGCAAGCTTGGCAGCGACTCGACCCTGACGTTCAAGAAACCTGGCGCCGAGTTCTATGTGCTGTTCGACGCAGGCCCAGGCCACGTTGTCGAAATCGACCAAGCGGACATCGAATCCCCATGAGTACGCCAACCACACAAATCGTGCGCCCGGCCGGTGCCGGTCATGAAACCCTTAATGTGCTGCTGTTGTGCCTGTTGATTCTGGCAGTCGCTGGCTCAGTCGTCGCGTGGCGCGGGGTTTCCCATGAGCCGGAGCCCGTGGCGACAAATCAACTCGACGCGCGCCGCGACCTCAGCGCTTCCGAGCAAGGCATCTACGCCGACCTGCGAGTGACCCTCGACGAAATCCGCTTGCTGCGCGAAGAACAGCAAGCCCTGCCGACACCGCAGAATCTGGCCGATGAAGGCTTCTCGCCGTTTGCCCAGGATGCGAGTTCGGTCAGCCGTGGCGGTCATGCCTGGCTGTTGCTGGCGGACACCGCCTATTTCGGCCATAGCCAAAACCCGGCCATCGCCGGTTCGTTCGTCATGCTGCTGAACAGCGATGACAAGGCTGCGCCAGACATCTGGCTCAACCGCGATGCCAGCCTGCAAGTGCCGACCGAATTGACCGAAGCCGCCCTGTCCGCCGCTGGCTGGAAACAGATCGTCGCGCAATACGATGCCGGGGTTACCCGCGAACATCGCCATTGATTCCTCGCCCTCATCCGAGAGAAGACCGCTTGCCCATGTCCATTTCATCGCCTCGCCGTCCGTTGTTACGCCTTTTTTTAGCAGGCCTGTGTGCCTGCCTGCTGAGTCCGCTGGCCAGCGCCGATCAGGCCAAGCGCCTGCGCATCGGCATTACCTTGCACCCCTATTACAGCTATGTGGCGAACATCGTCGGCGACAAGGCCGAGGTGGTGCCGCTGATTCCTGCCGGTTTCAACCCGCACGCCTACGAGCCGCGCGCCGAGGACATCAAACGTATCAGCGGGCTGGATGTGATCGTGCTCAACGGTGTCGGCCATGACGACTTCGCCGACCGCATGATCGCCGCCAGCGAAACGCCGAACATCAAAACCATCGAAGCCAACGAAAACGTGCCGCTGCTGGCGGCCACTGGCGTCGCCGCCCGCGGTGCCGGCAAAGTGGTCAACCCGCACACGTTTCTGTCGATCAGCGCCTCCATCGCCCAGGTCAACAACATCGCGCGCGAACTGGGCAAGCTCGATCCGGACAACGCCAAGACCTACACCCAGAACGCCCGCGCCTACGGCAAACGCCTGCGGCAGATGCGCGCCGATGCCCTGGCCAAACTGACTCAAGCGCCAAACGCCGAACTGCGCGTGGCCACGGTACACGCGGCTTACGACTATCTGCTGCGTGAGTTCGGCCTGGAAGTGACCGCGGTGGTCGAACCGGCGCACGGCATTGAGCCGAGCCCGAGTCAGTTGAAAAAAACCATCGATCAACTGCGCGAACTCGATGTGAAAGTGATCTTCTCGGAGATGGATTTCCCCTCCACCTACGTCGAAACGATTCAGCGTGAATCCGGCGTGAAGCTGTTCCCGCTCTCGCACATTTCCTACGGCGAATACACCGCCGACAAGTACGAAAAGGAAATGACCGGCAACCTCAACACCGTGGTGCGGGCGATTCAGGAGTCTGGCGCATGACTTCCAGAGAAAACCTTTCCCCCGAAAACACCGAGTCCCCTGTGGGAGCGAGCCTGCTCGCGAAGGCGCCGGATCAGCCGACATCTTTGTTAAATGACACACCGCTATCGCGAGCAGGCTCGCTCCCACAGGTTTCGGGGCCGACTTTGGATTTTGCGCAGGTTTGTCTGACGCTGGGGCGCACGACGATTCTGGACAAAGTCACCTTCCAGGTGCAGCCCGGCAGCGTGCATGCGCTGGTCGGCCCCAACGGCGGCGGCAAGAGTTCGCTGATCAAAACCTTGCTCGGGCAAATGCCCCATCAGGGCCAACTCAGCCTGCAATGGCCCGGCGAACCCGGCACCATCGGTTATGTGCCACAGGCGCTGGAGTTCGATCGCGGGCTGCCGATGACCGTCGACGATTTCATGGCCGCCATGTGCCAGCGACGCCCGGCGTTTCTCGGTTTGAGCAAGCGTTACGCCGGCGCCATTGGTGAGGCGCTGGAACGCGTCGGCATGCAGGACAAACGCAAGCGGCGCATGGGCGCGCTGTCCGGCGGTGAGCGGCAGCGGGTGCTGCTCGCTCAAGGTTTGATTCCGGCGCCGCAATTGCTGGTGCTGGATGAACCGATGTCGGCCCTTGATGAAGCCGGGATTCAAGTGTTCGAACGTCTGCTCGGCGATTGGCGTGCAGCGGGCATCACCGTGCTGTGGATCGAGCACGATCTGGAAGCGGTCGGGCGTCTGGCCAGCCGCGTCACCGGTCTTAACCGCCGCGTGCTGTTCGATGCCTCACCGCAAGAGGCGCTGACTCCGGAACGCCTGCTGACCCTGTTCTCGACCCATCCACGGAGCGCTGCCTGATGAGTTACGAAGCCTTTCGTTTGATGGTGCAAGGCTGGGCCTCGTCCGGTTATCTGCCGGAAGCGCTGGCCTACGGTTTCGTGGTCAATGCGCTACTTGCCGGGCTGCTGATCGGCCCGGTGCTCGGCGGCCTCGGCACGCTGGTGGTGGTCAAGCGCTTTGCGTTTTTCTCCGAAGCGGTGGGCCACGCGGCGCTGACCGGTGTCGCCATCGGCATCCTGCTCGGCGAACCTTACACCGGCCCCTATGGCAGCCTGTTCGGCTACTGCCTGCTGTTCGGCATTCTGCTCAATTACCTGCGCAACCGCACCGGTCTGGCACCGGACACGCTGATCGGCGTGTTCCTGTCGGTGTCGCTGGCACTGGGCGCGAGTCTGCTGCTGATTCTTGCGGGCAAGATCAATGTGCACATTCTCGAGAACGTGTTGTTCGGCTCAGTGCTGACGGTCAACGGCAACGATCTGGCGGTGTTGGCCATTGTCGGTTCGCTGGTCATGGCCCTCGCCTTGCCGCTGTACAACCGCATCATGCTCGCCAGCTTCAACCCGCAGCTGGCGGCGGTGCGCGGGGTAGCGGTGAAGACCCTGGATTATCTGTTCGTGATTCTGGTGACGCTGATCACCGTGGCGGCGGTAAAAGTCATCGGCGCGATTCTGGTCGGCGCATTGCTGGTGATTCCTGCAGCGGCGGCGCGTTTGCTCAGCCAGTCGCTCAAAGGTTTCTTCTGGTGCTCGGTGCTGATCGCCACCGTCAGCACGCTGTGCGGGATTCTTGCACCCATTGTGTTCGATCTGCCGATTCCGTCCGGCGCCGCGATCATTCTGGTCGCCGGCATCGCTTTCGCCCTCGCCGCCATCGCGCGCGGGGTTGTCCCGAGCCTGAAAGGGAATCTTGGATAAATGACTTTTTCACTGCGCAAACTGACCCTGGCCATGACCCTTTGCGGCGTGATCTGCACGCCGTTGATGGCCGCCGAAAACACAAAACCGCTGCGGGTGCTGGCCTCCTTGCCCATCACCTTTGGCTTGGCTGAAGCGCTGCTCAAAGGCACCGATGTCAATCTCGAACGGGCGGCGCCAGCGAACCTGCCGGGCAGTCGTCAGAGCGCCTACTTCACGGGACGTGGCGCTCCGGCATTGAGCAAACTGGCAACCGCTGCCGATGCCGTGATTGGCGTGCGCTCGCTGTGGCCGGATGATCAGCTGTACCCGATCGCCCGCCGCAGCAATATCCGCATCGTTGAAGTCGATGCGGCGCGCCCGGTCGACGGCGCCCTGCCGGGCATTGCCGTGCAACCAGGTCTGCAGGTCGATGGCTTGAACAGCCAGCCATGGCTGGCCAGCAACAACATGGGACGTATGGCGGACGTGATGGCGGCGGATCTGGTGCGCCTGGCACCTAGCGCAAAGCCTGCGATCGAGGCGAATCTGGCGACGTTGAAGCAGCGTTTGCTTAAGCTCAGCGCCGACAGCGAAGCGCGACTGGCCAGCGCCGACAATCTGAGTGTGTTGAGTTTGAGCGATCATTTCGGCTATCTGATCGGCAGTCTGAATCTGGAGCTGGTTGGCCAGGATCCACGGCCTGATGCGGAGTGGACGCCCGAAGACCTGAAAAAACTGACGGCAACGCTCAAGGACAATGATGTCGCGATGGTGCTGCATCATCGGCAGCCATCAGACGCGGTGAAGGCAGCAATTGCCGAGTCGGGCAGCCATCTGGTGGTGCTGAGCACCGATGCGGCGGATCCGGTGGCGGAGCTGGAAGGCAATGTGGATTTGCTGCTTAAGGGTTTGAGCGGGGCTTAGTTTCAGCCGGACCGCGTTATCGTTCTTCGCGAGCAGGCTCGCTCCCACAGGGGTTTGTGCACGACACAGATCCAATGTGGGAGCGAGCCTGCTCGCGAAGAGGCCAGCCCGGACAACACCAATCCAAGGCAATAAAAAAACCCGCTGACCGTTATCGGTACAGCGGGTTTTCTTTTGCCCGGCCGCTTATTGCGCGGCGGCCTGCCCTTCCATCTTCTGACGCAGGCTCAACGGACGCATGTCAGTCCAGACTTCTTCGATGTAGGCCAGGCATTCCTTTTTCAGGCCGCTCTTGCCTGCGGTGCGCCAGCCTTCTGGCACGGCTTTGTAGTCCGGCCAGATCGAGTATTGCTCTTCGTGGTTGACCACGACCTGAAAGAGGATGTCCTCGCGGTCGAATACTGACGTCATGCTGGTTCTCCATCGCTGTAAGGGTGGGCTGCACGAAGGATGCAGCCGGGTATGTAGAAAGAACGTTCGGCGCGGCGAAAAATTTACAGCGCCGCCGTGGCAGCGGCCAAAGCGCGACCGAAGATTTCCGCAACGCGGTCGATTTCGGCAGCAGTGATCACCAGTGGCGGCAGGAAACGCACCACCGCACCATGGCGACCGCCCAGTTCCAGAATCAAACCGCGCTTGAGGCATTCGCGCTGGACCAGCGGCGCCAGTCGTGCAAACGCCGGCGGGTGGCCGAGCGCATCGAGTGTGCCGTTCGGCTCGACCAGTTCGACGCCGAGCATCAGGCCACGACCGCGAATGTCGCCCAGTTGCGGGAAGTCGCGTTGCAGGATGCGCAGGTGCTCGCTGAGGCGCTCGCCCATGGCAGCAGCGTGTTCGCAGACCTTGTGTTCAACCAGATAACGCATCACCGCAGAACCTGCCGCCATGGCCATCTGATTGCCACGGAAGGTGCCGGCGTGCGCGCCCGGCTGCCAGGTGTCGAGCCAGTCGCGATAGACCACCACAGCCAATGGCAGGCTGCCGCCGATGGCTTTGGACAACACCACCACGTCCGGGGTAATACCAGCGTGTTCGAAGGCAAACATCTTGCCGGTGCGGGCAAAACCGCTCTGGATCTCGTCGACGATCAGCGCCACACCGGCCTTCTCGGTGATCCGACGCAAGCCGCGCAGCCACTCGATGTCCGCCGGAATCACGCCGCCTTCGCCCTGCACCGCTTCGACGATCACCGCTGCGGGCAGTTGCACGCCGGCTTCAGGGTCGTTGAGCAGGTTTTCCAGATAGCTCAGGTTGGCCTTGACGCCCGCCGCGCCGCCGAGGCCGAACGGGCAACGGTAGTCATACGGGAACGGCATGAACTGCACGCCACTGCTGAGCAAGGCGCCCAGCGGCTTTTTCGGCCCCAGGCTGCCCATCAGGCTCAGCGCGCCCTGGCTCATGCCGTGGTAACCGCCGGAAAACGACAGCACGGTGCTGCGCCCGGTCGCCGTGCGTACCAGCTTCAGCGCCGCTTCCACGGCATCGGTGCCGGTCGGGCCGCAGAACTGGATTTTCGCTTCAGCCGCGAGGGCCGATGGCAGCAGGCCGAACAGGTCCTGCACGAACTGATCCTTGACCGGCGTGGTCAGGTCGAGGGTGTGCAGCGGCAATTCATCGGCCAGTACCTGCTGGATCGCTTCGATCACCACCGGGTGGTTATGCCCCAGCGCCAGCGTACCGGCACCGGCCAGGCAGTCGATGAAGGTGCGGCCTTCGACGTCTTCGACATACAGGCCTTTGGCACGCTTGAGCGCCAGAGGAATACGCCGCGGATAGCTGCGAGCGTTGGATTCCTGCCGGGCCTGGCGGGCCAGCAATGGCGACTCATTGAACTGGTACAGCGTTTCGGCCGGCGCCGAGCTGACCCGGGCCGACGACTCTTCGATAAGGCTGGTGGCGACTGACATCTCTCGACCCCTCAATTGGCTATGGATAGTGACCAAAACAGCACACCGGACAGGTGCGCATTCCGATCGCGGGGCGCACTTGCAGGTTTTCCTGTTCTGGAAACGCTTAAGGGGCTTGAGGATTTAGCCTTTGATCGAATTGTCAGACCGGCGATGCCAGCGACTTGTGCATGGGCAGGGTTTGCAAGCCTTGGTATTCGAGGGGAGGCGCAGATTCGCGGTAGCCAAGTCGGTGATAAAACGCACGACCGGTACGCGTGCTGTTGAGGTCAGCATGAGAAGCGCCGCAAATCCGTAACCAGCCTTCCAGATCCTGGATCAACGCTCGCCCGACGCCCCGGCGAAATGACTCTGGCTGCACGTAACACAGCGAAATATCGCCACTGACCTCGGCCATGCCGACACCAACCGGTCTGTCCGCCCACAAAGCAATACATAGATAGAAGTGAGGATCGGCAAGTCGAGCGCTGATGAAATCGGCGCATTGCCGGCCGATCCATTGGCTGACGAGTAGCGGATCATTACGGTGGTCGAGCGCACAACCGATGCGAATCGAACGTTCGATGATGCGGCTGATGATACCGGCGTCGGCCAGGATGGCCGGACGAATGCAGATGGGTGCTTCCATGGCGCAGTTCCCTCAATCCATTGAGTCAAAGCTGCGTTGACCTTACCCCTCCCCCTGGCGGATAGCGAACGCCGAGAAGTTACATTTGATGTGTCTGGCGCGATTTCCTTCCACAGGCTGTGCTGAAATCAGACAGGCTGCAACGGCATGGTCAGCTCGACCCGCAGGCCATCCGGTCGGCTGTCGAAATGCAGGGCACAGTCGCAACGCTGGACGATCGCCTGAACAATTGCCAGGCCGAGGCCACATCCGGTGCTCTGGCCGTTGCGCCAGAAGCGTTGGGTCAGGTGTTGCAGATCATCCGGCGCAATCCCCGGGCCATGGTCGCGCACGACAAAACGCACGCGGTTGCCAATGGTTTCCAGGCTCAGCTCAACCGCGCAGTCTTCGGGCGTATGGCGCAGGGCGTTGTCGAGCAGATTGCGCAGCGCCGCAATCGACAGCACGGCCGGCATTTGCAGCGGTGCAACGGAAAGTCCGGTCGGCAGTTGCAATTTGATGCGCAGGCGCTCGCCCCCCGTGGCGTCCTGAATCGCCAGGCGTGCCACTTGTTCGGCGCTGCATTGCGAGCCGTCATCGAACGACAGACTGCCCTCGACCCGCGCCAGCAACAGCAGTTGTTCGAGGGTGCGATGCAGACGGTCGGCGCCCTCTTCGGCCCGCGCCAGCGACTGATCGCGGGCATTGCCTTCAGTCATGCGCGCGACTTGCAGGTGCGTCTTGATCGCCGTCAGCGGGCTGCGCAGTTCATGCGCCGCGTCACCGGTCAGGCGGCGTTCACGCTCGATGGTTTTGCCAATGCGCTGGAACAACTGGTTTTGCGTTTCGAGCAGCGGCTTCAGTTCACTGGGGAAGGTCTGGATCTGCAACGGCTCAAGCGAGTCGGCGTTGCGTCGCATCAGCGCTTCACGCAGGCGATTGAGCGGCGCCAGCCCTTGGCCGATACCCAGCCACAGCAGACACAGACAACCCAGCAACGCCACACCCACCGGCACCGACGCCGCCAGCAGGATCGACATGTTCAGGGCTTCGCGCTCGATCTGCCGGTCAGCGGTGGTAATCCGCACATCGCCTCGGGCAAGGGTGAAACTGCGCCACGGCGCACCGTCGATCATCTGATCGTGAAAGCCCATTTTCTCGGCTTCCAGCGCCTGTTCGGGGTTATTGTGACTGCGCGCGAGGATTTCCCCGCGCAAGGAGCTGACCTGACAGGCCATGCCACCGGGGATATTCAGTTGTTCGGCACTGAAATGCGTGCCCTCGCCTTTGCTCGGCAAAGTCGGCAATTGTTCCAGCAGCCCGGCGACCATGCGCGCCGACGCCACCAGACGCTGGTCGAGGGAAAACATCATCTGATTGCGCAGATCACTGAGCATCCAGGCCGCCGCCAGCGCCCAGATCAGCGCAAACGCAGCGCCCAAGGTCAGGCTCAGGCGCAGTCGCAGACTCATCACTTGCCTTGATCTCCACCGTCAGCCGGGCCGAGACGATAGCCCAGACCGCGCACGGTCTCGACGATGCCTTTGCCCAGTTTGCTGCGCAGGTGATGGATGTGCACGTTCAGCGCGTTGCTTTCCAGCTCATCGTTGAAGCCATAAACACTGTCTTTCAACTGTTCGGTGGACAGCACCCGGCCGCGATTGTGCAGCAGCGCCTGCAACAGCGATTGCTCGCGACGTGACAAGTCCACCGGTTGTCCGGCCAGAGTGGTTTCGCGACTGCTCGGATCGTACGTCAGCGCGCCGTGCTCGATCAGGTTGACGCTGCGCCCGGCGACCCGGCGCAACAAGGTTTGCAGACGGGCGAACAGTTCACGCAGATCGAACGGCTTGAGCAGGTAATCGTCAGCCCCGGCCTGCAAGCCGTCGACACGGTCGGTGACCGAGTCGCGCGCGGTCAGGATCAGCACCGGAATTTCTAGGCCGCTCTGCCGCAATTGTTGCAGCAACTTGAGGCCATCTTCGTCGGGCAGGCCGAGATCGAGCACCATCACGTCGAATTCAGCGACTTTAAGTATCGCGCGAGCCTTCGATGCTGTGTTGACGTGTTCGACGGTCAGGCCTTGAGCACTGAGCCCCGCAACAATACCGCTGGCGATCAGCTCATCGTCTTCGCAAACCAGTACGTGCATGGGAACTCCGCAAGAAAAAACGTGAGTGAAGCAGGCGAGGATTAAGGCGCAATTATGGCCGTCACTGGCGTTATCGGGAAGCCGGGACAAAAAGCCCGTCGCGATATTCGGGCCGAACAGCAAGGAGCGCTGCCTGCCTGAAACTTTCACCCATATAAAAACCGACACAGAAACAATTCTCGCCTATATCACAGGTCCGTCGTCATTTAGCGTTGAACCTGCAACTTCACATGGATTCTCTAAAAGGATTTTATCAACATGCCACAACTTGAAAACTTCGTTGCCATCGACTGGCGCGCAGGCCCCGACCGGATTTATTTCTTCTTCAAGAACAGCGACACCTATTCTCGGTTCGATCTGGGCACACGCACTGTTTCGGACAACTATCCTGCCTCGACCTCCGGCAGTTGGGACTCGTTTGATCCGTTTACCAAAGACTTGCGCTTCGGCCTGACAACCACCTCATTCGGATTCAATAACTCGGCGGACGAAGATATTGCCTGGTTGTTCTTCTACCAGGGAACAACACCCATGGTGTGCAAGTACGATCAGGACAAGGACAAGGTCGCCGGATTCCAGAAAGTCGCCGACTCAATCTGGAAGCCGATACTGCCGTACTTTGAGCGGATCATTGCCGGCACATGGTTTCAACTGACCGGCCATCCGTTTCTGTTCCGCTTCATTCTTGATGACGGCCATTATCTCTCATTCAACGCCAGGGCAAAGACACTGACCCGCAAACCTTTCGGCGAACATCAACTCGGCGTGCTGAAACCTTATAAGGACCGAATCATCACAGCCGCCCAAAATGATCGGACGTTCGCCGACAGCTACTGGTACATCTTTCTGACCAACAACCAGTACCTGATCTACAACATTCAGACAGACCGGCTGATCTCAGGCCCGCACACCATCAATGACACTAATTGGCCGGGCCTGTTGCGAGGCGCCTCCCGAGGTTAAACCCACAAAGCAGGCGCATTTTCACGCGTGTCGGGGCTGCCCGGACGCCTGATTGGCCAATCGAGAGGGGCCTTGTAGGATACGGTTAATTATCGGTTAATCGCCGCCGCCCATTCTGCCCCCCACTTGCACAGGGACAAGGCTCCTCCATGCGTCATTTTTTTCTTTTTTTTGCACTGCTGATCTCGGGTCTGGCCCAGGCCGGGAACAATCCATTTGATACCAAACCGGAGTTTCTGCCGGTCGACCAGGCATTCGTGCTCACGTCCGAACGCCTGGAGTCCGGTGAAACGCAGTTGTTCTGGCAAATCACCGATGGCTATTACCTGTATCAGAAACGCCTGAAATTCGATGGCCTGAGCGCCGAACAGCAACCCGCACTACCCGAAGGCGAGTCCCACAGCGACGAGTTTTTCGGTGAGCAACCGGTCTATCGCCAAGGGCTGGAGGTGAAGATCCCGGCAGCGGCCACAGGCCAGATCAAGGTCAGCTATCAGGGCTGTGCCGATGCGGGCCTGTGCTATCCACCGCAAACCCGGGTCATTGATCTGGGCGGCAAAGCCACGGTGGCCGCAAGCACTGAAGCGCCGGATCAGGCCTTGGCCAGCAGCCTGCAACAACGGGCGCTGGGCTGGAGCTTGCTGGTGTTCTTCGGCCTCGGTCTGTTGCTGGCGTTCACGCCTTGCACGTTGCCGATGCTGCCGATTCTGGCCGGCATGGTGGTCGGCAGTGGTGCCACCCCGCGTCGCGGTTTCGCGCTGGCCGGCAGCTATGTGATCTGCATGGCGCTGGTGTATGCGGCGATGGGCGTGATTGCTGCGCTGCTTGGTGCGAATCTGCAGGCGTGGTTGCAGAATCCGTGGCTGCTCGGCACCTTCGCCGCGATCTTCGTGGTGCTGGCCTTGCCGATGTTCGGTTTCTTTGAACTGCAATTGCCGGTGGCCCTGCGCGACCGCCTCGAACACGCTTCGCGCAGTCGCAGCGGTGGCAGCCTGATCGGCGCCGGGGTCCTCGGTGCATTGTCCGGTCTGCTGGTCGGCCCGTGCATGACCGCGCCGCTGGCCGGTGCGTTGCTGTATATCGCGCAGAGCGGCAATGCATTGCATGGTGGCCTGATTCTGTTTTCACTGGGCATCGGCATCGGTGTGCCGTTGTTGTTGCTGGTGACCGTGGGCAATCGCTTCCTGCCCAAGCCCGGCGCGTGGATGAACCTGCTCAAGGGCGTATTCGGTTTCCTCTTCCTCGCCACCGCACTGTTGATGTTGCGCCCGGTGCTGGATGCTTCGTTGTGGCTGGGCCTGTGCGGTGCATTGCTGTTGATCGCCGCGTTCTGCGCGTGGAAACAGTCCGAAGGTTTTGGCCGCGTTGCCCAGTTGTTCGGCGCCAGTTCGTTGTTGCTCGGCCTGTGGGGCAGTCTGCTGGTGATTGGCGCGGCGGGCGGCAGCGATGATCCGTATCAACCGTTGCATGTCTACAGTGCCGGTCGTGTCGGGACTGCGGCGCCTTCGGCTCATGACGCATTCATCACGATCAAGGATCCGGCGGCACTGCAAAGTGAACTCGATGCCGCCAAAGCCAAGGGGCAGTGGGTACTGCTCGACTACTACGCCGACTGGTGCGTGTCGTGCAAAGTCATGGAAAAGCAGGTATTCGGCAAGGACAAGGTCATGCAGGCGTTGAGCGACGTGCGCCTGCTACGGCTCGATGTCACCGCTGACAACGCGGCCAGCCGTGAATTGCTCAGCCGCTACAAAGTGCCGGGGCCCCCGAGTTTCGTCTGGATCGGCACGGATGGCGAAGAACGCCGCAGCCAGCGCATCACCGGCGAAGTCGATGCCGAGACATTCCTGCAACGCTGGGCTACCACCCGGGAAGCCAATTAATGCTGACTTTCACCCTCGGCACCTTTGCCATTGCGCTTAATCACCTGCTGCTGATCAGTGCCTTGGCGCTGGCGACCTTTGTCGGCTGGCGGGTGGCCAAGCGTGGCGGCGATAACCCCGAGTCGGCGTTGTTCAGCCTGTTTCTGCTGGGCATGCTCGCAGCGCGTGTTGCCTTTGTGTTGCTGTATTGGTCGCACTATCGCAATGATCCGTGGCAGATCATCGATTTGCGCGACGGTGGTTTCCTCGCCTGGCCGGGCGTGATCGTGCTGCTGCTGGTGGCGCTGTATCGCGGCTGGCGCCGTCCGGGCTTGCGTCGCCCGCTGGGTTTTGGTGTGGCCAGCGGCGTGACGTTCTGGCTGTTGGCGACGCTGTCGCTGAATATCTATGAACAAGGCACCCGGCTGCCGGACATCTCGCTGCGCAATGCGGCTGGGGAAACCATCCAGCTCAGCGACTATCAGGGTGGCCCGCTGGTGATCAATCTGTGGGCGACCTGGTGCCCACCGTGCCGACGCGAAATGCCGGTACTGGAAAACGCTCAGCAACAGCGCCCGGACCTGACCTTCCTGTTCGTCAATCAGGCCGAAAGCATGCAAAGCGTGGCGACGTTTCTGGAAACCCAAGGCCTGAGCCTGAACAACGTGTTGTTTGACCGCAGCGGTCGGCTGGGCCAGGCCGTGGGTTCCATGGCCTTGCCGACTACGCTGTTCTATAGCCCCGACGGTCGGTTGCTGAGCAGTCACCTTGGTGAGCTATCGAACGCCAGCCTGGCGCGCGCGCTGGAAAACTTCGACACCCCGCCCCCGAATTCGAACCCGGCCACAGCACCGGCCACCTCTGCAAGGAAACTGCCATGCCCCGCCTCCGCCACCTGCTGACGCTGACTCTGGGCACCGCCCTGCTGCACTTGCCGTCGGTGCAGGCTGCTGAAGAGTTGCCTGCGGCGATCAAACAGATCGAAGCCAAAGGCGCGAAAATCGTCGGCCAGTTCGACGCCCCCGATGGCCTGCGCGGCTATGCGGCGCAGTATCAGAATCGCGGCATGGCGCTGTACCTGACCCCGGATGGCAAACACGTTTTACTCGGTAATCTGTACGACGCCGACGGTAAGGACTTGAGCAGTGAACCGCTGCAGAAACTGGTTTACGCGCCGATGGCCAAGGAAGTCTGGGCCAAGTTCGAGGCAAGCAACTGGATTCAGGACGGCAACAAGGATGCACCGCGCACCGTGTACCTGTTCAGTGACCCGAACTGCCCGTACTGCAACATGTTCTGGGAACAGGCTCGACCATGGGTCAAGGCCGGCAAGGTGCAACTGCGGCACATTATGGTCGGCATCATCCGCGAGGACAGCCCGGGCAAATCGGCCGCGTTGCTGGCGGCGAAAGATCCGGCCAAGGCGCTGGAAGATCACGAGAAGGCTGGCAAGGGCAGCACGCTCAAGGCCTTGAAAGATATTCCGGTGGCGGTGCAGACCAAACTGGCGGCGAACATGCAGTTGATGGAAGACCTCGACTTGCAAGCCACGCCGGCAATCTTCTATATGGATGACAAGGGCGAACTGCAACAGCAACAAGGCGCGCCTTCGCCGGACAAGTTGGTGAAGATTCTCGGGCCTAAATAATTTTCGGTGCCTGGACTGGCCCCATCGCGAGCAGGCTCACTCCTACAGGGGAATGCATTCCAAATGTAGGAGTGAGCCTGCTCGCGATCGAAGATCACTCGGTTTAACGGTTGCGCGCGCTGAGGAAGGTAAGCAACACCTCGGTGACAAACTGCGGATTCTCCAGATTGGAGATATGCCCCGCCTCCGGCACCAGTACCCACGGGCAACCGATCAACTCGGCCATTTCCTGTGTTTCCGACGGTGGTCGCGGCTTGTCCTGATCGCCGCACATGACCAGCGTGGTCGCCGCATTCAGCTCACCCAGCCGTGGCAACAAATCATCCCGGCCAAACGTGATGCGCCCCATCGGTACGATGCTTTCGCGTAAACGATCGGACGAGTACGCCGCCAGTTTCGCGCGAAAATCCTGATACAGCGCCGACTGCGGATCGATGCCCGGGCGGAAGAAGATCGGCACGACGATATCGAGTAACTGATCGGAGATTTCGCCGGTTTCTTCAATCTGTTTAAACAGTGAAAAGTAGTACTGGCGGGTCGGCTCAGGCTCGACACCGACGAAGGTGTCCATCAGCACCAGACCATTGACCCGCTGCGGTGCCGACAGCGCCAGACGCACGCCCCACATGCCACCGACCGACAGCCCGACGAGGGTGACCTGATCGATGTCCAGATGATCGAGCAAGGCCTGCGCCTGTCGGGCAATGTCATCCAGAGATGTCGTGCCTTCAGGCAACCGGCCCGATTCGCCATGGCCCCACAGATCCAGCGCAATCACCCGATAATGCGGCGATAACGCGGCAATCTGCGGCGCCCACATGGCCTGATCCCACAGATAACTGCCGGCCAGCAAGACTGCCGGGCCTGAGCCTTGATCAATGTAATGCAGCGCTTGTCCGTCAACCGTGAAAAAAGGCATCGACCACCCCCGCGACAAAAAAAGAGAACCGGCAGACTGAGCTGCCGGTTGCTGGTCGTCAACCTTGGAAATGTAGGTGAATGTACGGACGCCAATCGCGAGCAGCCTCACTCCTACAGGGGAACGCATTCCAAAATGTAGGAGTGAGCCTGCTCGCGATGAGGCCCGTACAAACGCTAGAGAATCAAAGCCCCTCCAGCTCCGCCATCAGATCATTCAACCGATCAACCTTCTCCTCGGTAATGTCACTCGCCGCCAGTCCATCAATGTACTCAGCCAGTTCCTCCACCGTGCTGCATTCGAACATCGCCCGCAACGGCACATCACGTTGCAGGGTTTTCTGCACGCGCGAAGCGATCTGCGTGGCCAGCAACGAGTGCCCGCCCAGCTCGAAGAAGTTGTCGCGGACACCAACTTGCTCGACCTTCAATACCTCGGCCCAGATATCAGCCAACGTCTGTTCAAGATCATTGCGCGGGGCCAGATAATCCTGGCTCTGCAACTGGCCGATCTCCAGCGCCGGCAAGGCTTTGCGATCGAGTTTGCCGTTGGTATTGCGCGGCAGCTGATCGAGCCACAACCAGTGCAGCGGCACCATGTATTCCGGCAGTTCGGCGCGCAACCGCTGCTTGATCCGCTCCAGTCGTTCACCCGGATTCAGCGCGCTATCAGCAGCCACCAGATAACCGACCAAGTGCTTACCGTTAACGCCTTCCTGCACACCGACCGCGCCATCGCGTACTTCCGGTTGTTCGTGCAGACGCGCTTCGATCTCGCCCAGTTCGATGCGATAACCGCGAATCTTCACCTGATGGTCAACCCGACCGACGTACTCCAACACTCCGTCGCTGCGACGCCGCGCCAGGTCGCCAGTGCGATACAGACGCTCGCCCGGCGCACCGAACGGGTTCGGCACAAACACCGGCGCGGTGCGCAACGGATCGCTGACATAACCGCGACCAACGCCCGTACCCGCCACGCACAACTCCCCTACCGCGCCCAACGGCACCAGTTCCAGAGCGCCATCAACGAGGTACAGCAAGTTGTTGTCGGTCGGCGTACCGATCGGCAAGTAACTGCCGCGCGTCGACGCCATGTCGACGCGGAAGAACGCCACGTCATCGGAGCATTCCGCCGGGCCATAAGCGTTGACCAGCCCGATGTCCGGGTAACGCAGCAGCCATTGGTGCGCCAGTTCCGGCGGCATTGCCTCACCGGTCGGCAGCATCCAGCGCAGGCCATCCAGACTCAGACGATCCGAGGCGAGCATGCCCTGGATCAACGAAGGCACACTCTCCAGCACGGTGATGCCCTGCGCCTGCACATGCACCAGCAACCCTTGCGGATCGTGGGCGATGGTGTTCGGCACGATGTCCACCCGCGCGCCGAACAACGGCGCGGCGAGGAACTGCCAGACCGAAATATCGAAGCTTTGCGACGCGGTCTGGGCGATCACGTCGGCGTCGCTCAGTTGCAGATACGGCACCTTGCTCAACTGATTGTTGAGCATGCCGCGCTGCTCGACCATCACGCCTTTCGGCAGGCCGGTGGAGCCCGAGGTGTAGATCACGTAGGCGAGGTTGTCCGGGCCGCTGTAAATGCCCAGGTTCTGCGCCGACGTCGCCGCTGCTTGAACCTCTTCCCACACCAGCAAGCGCGGGCGATTGGCGCAGCTGAATTCATCCAGCAAGGTCTGCGCCTGTTCAAAGCATGTTTTAGAGCAGACCAGCACCGGCGTGCGGCTCAGCTCGATGATGCGTTGCAGACGTTGACTCGGCAGGCCCGGATCCAGTGGCAGATAACCCGCGCCAGCCTTGAAGCTGCCGATGATCATGCCGAGCAGATCGAGATTCCGTTCTGCGAGCAAGGCCACCGGTTGATCCATCTGCACACCCGCGGCGACCAGTGCATGGCCGAGACGGTTGGCGTTGTGGTTCAGCTCGGCGTAGCTCTGTTGCTGGTCAAGGCATGTAGCGGCGATGCGCTGCGGATGCGCGGCAACTTGAGCTTCGAACAGCGCAACGTAGCTCTGCTCCAGCGGATAATCGTGGGCACTCTGGTTGCAACCGTGCACCAGGAAGTCCTGTTCTTCACTGCCCACCAGCGGCAGATCGGCCATGTCGCCATGGAAGCCGTCGACCAGCGCCAGCAGTAGACGTTTGAACTCGCCGAGCATGCGCTCAATGGTCGATTCGTCGAAATAACGCTGGTCATACGACAAGTGCAGACCGAGATCATCACCGGGGTAGCACACCGCCGTCAGCGGGAAGTTAGTGTGCGTACGGCCCGAGTCCGAGGTCGCATTCAGGCTCTGCGCGCGATCAAGCACCGAGACTTCCACCGGGGCGTTTTCGAAGACGAACAGGCTGTCGAACAGCGGCTGGCCTTTCGGCAGTTCGCTCTGTTCCTGAATGTTCACCAGCGGCAGGTATTCGTACTCGCGCAGCTGCATGTTGCTGTCGAGCAAACCACTGAGCCACTGACGCACGCTGCTGCGTTCATCGTCCGCCGGCATCTGCACCCGCAGCGCAATACTGTTGATGAACAGGCCGACAGTACGTTGCATCTCCGGCATTTCCACCGGGCGACCGGCCACGGTCACGCCGAACAGCACGTCACGATCGCCGCTCATACGCCGCAGCACCAAGGCCCACGCCGCTTGGGCGAAGGTGTTGATGGTCAGTTGATGGGCCTGCGCCAGTTCACGCAGACGCGCGCCGTCCTCGACATTGAGGCGAGTGTAGCGGTCGCCGACGATCATGCCGCCGCTTTCGCCAGCATGTTCACGCAGGAACGGCCGGTCGCTCGGGATCGGTGTAGTACGCTCGAACCCTCGCAGGTTCTGCTGCCACCACTGCCGCGCTTCGGCCAGGCTCTGGCGTTGCAACCAGCCGATGTAATCGCGATAACGCGGCGGCACGGCGAGTTGCGCTTCACGCCCCTCACCCAGTGCGGTGTAGATTTCGAAGAAGTCATTCATCAGCAACGAGCGGCACCAGGCATCGATGAGGATGTGGTGGTTGCTCATCATGAACCAGTAACGCGCCGCGCCGACCTTGATCAGGCGCAGATGAAATGGCGCCTGATTGAGCAGATCGAAACCGGCTTCGCGCTCGTTTTTCAGCAGCGTTTGCAGCTTCGGTTCCTGCTCGGTTTCAGCGATGGCGCTCCAGTCCAGATACTCGATCGGCGTGCGACCCGGCGTGTGAATCACTTGCAGCATGTCTTCGCCGACGTTCCAGCAGAACGACGCGCGCAACGCTTCGTGACGGGCGATTACTGCTTGCCACGCCTGGGCGAAACGCTCGGCGTCGAGTTCGCTGTTGATGCGGTAGCGATCCTGCATGTAGTACAGACCGGTGCCCGGCTCGAGCAAGGTGTGCAGCAACATGCCTTCCTGCATTGGCGTCAGCGGATAGACGTCTTCGATGTGCGCGGCCGGCACCGGCAACGCATCGAGTTGCGCCTGAGTCAGTCTGGCCAGCGGGAAGTCCGACGGCGTCAGGCCGCCGGCCTCGTCTTGCAGGCAATGGGCGATCAGGCTTTGCAGCTCGCCGAGGTAAGCGTCGGCCAGATCGTGGATGGTTTGCGCCTCGTAACGCTCGGCGCTGAAGGTCCAGCGCAGCAGCAATTCACCACCGTAAACCTGGCTGTCGATGCTCAGTTCGTTCGGCAATGGCGCCTGCGGATCGTGGGCGGCACCGACCGCTTCATCCAGCGGACGGAACAGCGCATCGCTACCGAAGCTCTGGTCGAACTGGCCGAGGTAGTTGAAGGTGACCGGCGCCTGCGGCAACGCGGCCATGCTGCGCTGGCTGAGATCGTCGGCGAGATAACGCAGCACGCCATAACCCAGACCTTTGTGCGGCACTGCGCGCAGTTGCTCCTTGATCGCTTTGATTGATGCGCCCTGCCCGGCGGCTTCTTCGATGTTGTGCGGGGTCAGACGCAGTGGGTAGGCGCTGGTGAACCAGCCGACGGTGCGGGTCAGGTCGATCTCGTCGAACAGGGTTTCGCGACCGTGGCCTTCCAGTTGAATCAGCGCCGACGGCTGACCGCTCCAGCGGCACAGCACGCGCGCCAATGCCGTCAGCAACAGATCGTTGACCTGAGTGCGATAGGCGGCCGGCGCCTGTTGCAGCAACTGTTTGGTGTGCTCGGCATCGAGGCGCACGCTGACGGTTTGCGCATGACGATTGTGCTGGCCGCCCTGCGGATTTTCGCAAGGCAGATCGGCGTTCTGACCGGCCAGTTGGGTCTGCCACCAGTTGAGTTCTTCACGCAGGGATTCGCTGCCGGCGTAGGCCTGCAAGCGTGCCGTCCAATCCTTGAAAGCACTGGTTTTCGCCGGTAGTTTTACCGATTGCTCAGCCGTCAGTTGGCGATAGACCGTTTGCACATCGTCGAGCAACACGCGCCACGACACGCCGTCGACCACCAAGTGATGGATCGCGATAAACAGGCGTTGCTGACCTTCAGGGCCGTCGACCAGCAAGGCGCGAACCAGCGGGCCGTTTACCAGATCAAGGCTGCGTTGCGCATCAGCGAACAGCGCTTCGCACTTGTCCATCGAGGTGACGCGCACTTGCCACAACACCGCCGCATCGGAGACCGGTTGGTGCGTCGCTTGCCATTGACCGTCGGCCTCGGTGAAGCGCAGACGCAAGGCATCATGCTGTTCGATCACCGCCAGCAGCGCTTGCTCCAGACGATGGGGTTCGAGGGTCACCGTCGGCTCCAGCAACAACGCCTGGTTCCAATGCTGACGCTCAGGAATATCGGTATCGAAGAACCAGTGCTGAATCGGCGTCAGACGCGATTCACCAACCACCAAGCCTTGCTCCGCCGTCACTTGTTCGGTGCGGCTGGCCACAGCGGCGAGGGTTTGCACAGTCTGGTGCTGGAACAGATCGCGCGGGCTGAAATGAATGCCCTGCTGACGGGCACGGCTGACCACTTGAATCGACAGAATCGAATCGCCGCCGAGTTCGAAGAAGTTGTCGTTGAGACCGACCTGTTCGACGTTGAGCACTTCGCACCAGATCTGCGCCAGGGCCTGCTCCAGCTCGTTGCTCGGCGCAACATAATCCTGACGATTCAACTCAGGATCCGGCGCCGGCAACGCGCGGCGATCGAGTTTGCCGTTGGCGGTCAGCGGCATGCTCGCCAGCAGAATCAGATGCGTCGGCACCATGTAATCCGGCAGTTGCGCCTTGAGGTGCGACTTGAGGGCTTCGCGCAGCTCGGCCTGCTTGGCTTCGTTTTGCTCAGCGACATCGGTGACGAGGTAACCGACCAATTGCTTGCCGCTCGGCGCATCCAGTGCGAGCACGACGGCTTCGCGGATCGAGTCGTGATCGAGCAGGCGCGTTTCGATTTCGCCCAGTTCAATACGGAAACCACGGATCTTTACCTGATGGTCGATCCGGCCCAGGTATTCCACCAAACCATCGGCACGCTGGCGCACCAGGTCGCCGGTGCGGTACATGCGCCCGCCATCGGTGGCGAACGGATCCGCGACAAAACGTTCGGCGGTAATGCCCGGACGGTCGTGATAGGCCTGGGCCAGACCTGCGCCGCCAACGAACAGTTCACCCGTCGCGCCTTGCGGCACCAGCGCCAGATCGGCGTCGAGAATGTAGGCAACACGCGCACCGATCACGCTGCCAATCGGCACACTGCCGGCGCCCTCTTCCAGCACCTCCGGCGCCAGACTGGCCAGCGGCATGACCACGGTTTCGGTCGGGCCATAGGCGTTGAAGAACGTCGCCGGTTTGAACGCTGCGCGAATCCGTTGCAGGTGTTCACCGGTCAACGCTTCGCCACCGGTGATGATCATCCGCACCGGGAGGATTTCGTTTTGCGTGGACAGGAACTGCGCCAACTGGCTGCCGTAGCTCGGGGTAAAACCGAGCACGTTGATCTGATGAGCACGGATCAAGCCGCAGATTTCTTCCGCGTCCCACTGACCCTGCGCACGCAACACCACCTGCGCACCGCTGAGCAGCGGCACCAGCAGACGTTCGGTCGCCGCATCGAAGTTGATCGAATAGAAGTGCAGTTCGCAGTCGTCGGGGCGCATACCGAAACGCTCGATCACCGCTTGGCAGTGCATGGCGATTTCACCGTGGGAGACCACCACGCCTTTCGGCTTGCCGGTCGAACCCGAGGTGTAAATCAGGTACGCCTGATGCTGTGGCAGGCTGATAAACGGCAGCTCGCTGGCCGGGTAAGCGGCCAGCGCTGCGCTGTCCTCCTCCAGGCACCAACGCGCCACATTTGGCGGCAGATCGCCGAGGGCGTTGAACATCGCGCGATCACTGAGCAGCAAACCAATGCGGCTGTCTTCGATCATGTAATGCAGACGGTCGAGCGGGTATTCCGGGTCCAGCGGCACGTACGCGCCGCCAGCCTTGAGAATCGCCAGCAGGCCGATGACCATTTCCAGCGAGCGCTCCAGTGCCAGACCAACGCGCACTTGCGGACCGACGCCGCGCTCTCGCAGGGCCCAGGCCAGACGATTGGCGCGGGCATCGAGTTCGGCGTAGCTCAGGGTCTGCCCGGCGAAGGTCAGGGCCGGCGCGTCTTTGCGCGCCAGCGCCTGTTCGGCGAACAGGTGATGAATGCACTGGTCGAGACGATGCTCGCCCGGCTCGATGCCAAGGCTGTCGAGCAGCTGCTGTTGCTCGGGTTGATCGAGCAGCGGCAATTCGCTGAGGCGCTGTTGCGGATCGGCGATCAGCGCTTCAAGCAGATTGCGCCAATGTTTGGCCATGCGCGCGATGGTCGGCTCATCGAACAGATCAGTGCTGTAGGTCAGGCAGCAACCGAGGCGATGGTCGAGGTCGGTGACTTCCAGGTTGAGGTCGAACTTGGTCGCCCGCGCATCGTTGGCCAGGTACTCGACGGTCATGCCGGCGAGCATGCGGCTCTGCTGGAATTCCCAGCGCTGCACGTTGCACATCACCTGGAACAGCGGGTTGTACGCAGCACTGCGCGGCGGCTGCAACGCTTCGACCAGATGATCGAACGGCAGATCCTGATGCGACTGGCCTTCGATCACGGTGTGGCGCACCTGCTCGAACAGTTCGCCGACCGACATCATGCCGTCGAGCTGGCAACGCAGCACTTGGGTGTTGAGGAACGCCCCGATCAGCCCTTCGCTTTCCGGACGGATGCGGTTGGCTACCGGCGCGCCGATGCGCAGATCGGTCTGGCCGCTGTAGCGATACAGCAGGGTGGCGAGTGCGGCGGTCATGGTCATGAACAGGGTCAGACCGTTTTGCGCATTGAACGCACGAACCCGCGCGGCGAGGTCATCGCTCAGGTCGAAGCGGAACAGTTCGCCTTGGTGGCTTTGCACCGGCGGACGCGGACGATCACCGGGCAACTCCAGCAGCGGATGTTCACGGCCGAGTTGCGCGGTCCAGTAGTCGAGCTGACGCTGACGCTCGCCGGATTCCAGCCAGTTGCGTTGCCAGACGCTGTAGTCGAGGTACTGCACCGGCAGCGGCTCAAGCGGTGAATCACGGTCATCGACAAACGCTTCATAGAGCGCACTGAGTTCGCGGGCGAAAATGTCCATCGCCCAGCCTTCGGTGACGATGTGGTGCAGAGTCAGGACAAAGTAATGCTCTTGCTCGGCAGTCTTCACCAAACAGGCGCGCAGCAGCGGACCGGTTTCCAGATCGAACGGCAGATGTGCTTCCTCATCGGCCAGTTGCTGAACCTTTTGCTCACGTGCATCGGCGGCAAGTTTTGAAAAATCCTTCCAGCCCATGCGCACACCGGTTTCGGCATGCACCTGCTGACGGGCGACGCCGTCGACGCTCGGGAACGTGGTGCGCAGGGTTTCGTGGCGCAGGATCAGCGCTTGCAACGCCGCCTCGAAACGCTCGACATGCAACACGCCGCGCAGACGCGCCATGCCGCCGACGTTGTACGCCGGGCTGTCCGGCTCCATCTGCCAGAGGAACCACATGCGCTGTTGCGAGTACGACAACGGCACCGGTTTGCTGCGATCAACCTTGTCGATCGGCGGCTGTTTGTTGGTGCGGCCGCTGGCCTGGATCAGGCGGATCTGTTCGGCGAAATCACCGAGTTCGCTGTGTTCGAACAAGGCGCGCAACGGCAGTTCGACGTCGCAGGCCTGACGGCTGCGTGAGATGATTTGCGTGGCCAGCAGCGAGTGACCGCCGAGGGCGAAGAAATCGTCGCGCAGGCCGACTTGTGCCAGACCGAGCACTTCGCGCCAGATCGCGGCGATCTGCTGTTCCAGTTCAGTCACCGGCTCGACGTGTTCACGCACTTGCCATTGCGGTTCGGGCAGCGCGCGGCGGTCGAGTTTGCCGCTTGGGCTGAGGGGCATTGCGTCGAGGCGCATCAGTTGCGCCGGGACCATGTATTCCGGCAGCTCGGCGGCCAGTGCGGTTTTCAGGCGTGTTATTTGATCGTCGTGATCTTCGCTGGCATCGGTGGCGGTGAAGTAGCCGATCAGCTGCGCGCCGGCAGCAGTTTCACGCACCTGCACCACGGCTTGGGCGACGCCGTCCTGTGCGAGCAAGCGTGCTTCGATTTCTTCCGGTTCAACGCGGAAGCCACGCAGTTTGACCTGCTGATCAAGACGGCCGAGGTATTCGATCACGCCGTCGCAGGTCCAGCGCGCACGGTCGCCAGTGCGGTACAAACGTGCGCCCTGCTCGCCCAGCGGATCGACGACAAAACGTTCAGCGGTCAAGGACGGTCGGCCGAGGTAACCACGGGCCAGACCGACGCCGCTGATGCACAGCTCACCCGGCACACCGCTCGGCACTGGATTGAGATCGGCATCGAGCACGCGGCAAATCACGTTGCCCAACGGCCGGCCGATCGGCGAGCGTTCGCCATCGGCCGTGGTGCAATGCCAGTGGGTGACGTTGATCGCGGTTTCGGTCGGGCCGTAACGGTTGTGCAGTTGCACCGTTGGCAACTGCGCCAACACGCGATTACGCAGTTCGGCCGGCAGCGCTTCACCGCCGGAGAATACCCGGCGCAGGCTGGTGCACTCGGCGCTCAGCGGTTCGTCGATGAACAGCGAGAGCAGCGGCGGCACAAAGTGCAACGTGGTCACGCCATGTTCTTTAACGAGCTGGGCGATGCGATGCGGATCGCGGTGTTCGCCGGGGCCGGCAATCAGCAGACGCGCGCCAGTGATCAGCGGCCAGAAGCATTCCCACACCGACACGTCGAAACTGATCGGCGCCTTTTGCATCAGCACATCAGTTTCATTGAGGGCGTAAGCGTTCTGCATCCATTGCAGACGTTCGGCCAGCGCGGCGTGAGTGTTGCCGACGCCTTTCGGCTGGCCAGTGGAACCCGAGGTGTAAATCACATAGGCGAGGTTGTCGCCGTGCAGGTGCAAACCCGGTGCCTGGCTCGGCCAGTTTTCCAGGTGCAACGCGTCCATGGCAATCACGCTGACGCCGTCGCTGGCCGGCAAACGGCCGAGCAATTCGGTTTGGGTCAGGAGCAATTCGACGCCGCTGTCGCTGAGCATGTAGGCCAGTCGATCGGCCGGGTAATCCGGGTCCAGCGGTACATAGGCGCCGCCGGCCTTGATGATCGCCAGCAGACCGATCAACAGCTGCGGCGAACGCTCGGCGGCGATGGCCACGCAGACATCCGGGCCGACGCCTTTGTCGCGCAGATAGTGCGCGAGACGATTGGACTGGCTGTTCAATTCGGCGAAATCGAGGCTGCCGCCGTCCCATACCAGCGCCGTGCGCTCAGAGGTCAGGCGCGCCTGTTCGTGGAGCAGTTCCGGCAGCCATTGTTGCGCCGGGGTGCAGGGTGCAACGCCCCAGACTTTTTGCTGATCGTACTCGCTGGTGGTCAGCAACTGCAGATCACCGATGGCTTGCTCCGGGCGTTCGCAAACTGCGCGCAACAGGTTGCTGAAGTGCTCGGCCAGACGCGCGATGGTCGCGGCGTCGAACAATTCACTGGCGTAGTCGAACGACAAGGTCAGGCGACCGTTACGGTCTTCTTCGCTGTGCAGTTGCAGGTCGAACTTGGCTTCGCGACTGTGCCACGGCAGCTCTTCGGCGAGCAGCCCCGGCAGGCGCTTGAGCGCGCTCAGATCGCGCTGCTGGTGGTTGAACATGACCTGGAACAGGCCTTGTTCGCGGGCCTGCGGGAAGGCTTCGAGCAGTTGTTCGAAGGGCAGATCCTGATTCGCTTGTGCCCCGAGGGCGGCCTCGCGGGTCTGGGCCAGTAGTTCAACAAACGGCAGGCGCGAATCAATCTCGGCGCGCAGCACTTGAGTGTTGATGAAGAAACCGATCAGGCCTTGGGTTTCCAGGCGCGGACGGTTGGCATTCGGCACACCGATGCGGATGTCGCGCTGACCGCTGTAGCGCTGCAGCAAACTCTGGAATGCCGAGAGCAGCAGCATGAACGGCGTCGATTGATGCGTTTGCGCCGTGTTGCGGATCGCATCGCTGAGGCTGGCGCCCAGACGCACAGTGTGGCGTGCTGCGCTGTGATTTTTTTGCGCCGAACGCGGATGATCGGTGGCCAGTTCCAGCGTCGGATGCTCGTCACCCAACTGCGCTTTCCAGTAGGCCAGTTGTCGCTCGCCCTCACCTTGCGCCAGCCATTGGCGCTGCCAGCTGCCGTAATCGGCGTACTGGGTTGGCAGTGGCGCGAGGCTAGCCGTCGCGCCTTGCGAAGCGGCGGCGTACAGGCGCGAGAACTCGTCGATCAACACGTTCAGCGACCAGCCGTCGGCGATGATGTGGTGCATCGTCACCAGCAGTTGATGATCTTCGTCATCGAGGCGCACCAGCGTCACCCACAGCAGCGGGCCATTTTCCAGATCGAACCGGGTGCGTGCTTCTTCTTCGCGGATTTGTTGCGCGCGGGCTTCACGCTCATGGGCCGGCAGGTCGCTGATGTCGACCAATTGCAAATTGAATTCGGCGGCGGCATCGACTTGTTGCAAGGCCACGCCGTCGCGCTCGAAGAAGCGCGTACGCAGGGATTCGTGGCGCTCGATCAGTTGCTGGAAGCTGGCGCGCAAGGCGTCTTCGTCCAGTTCGCCGCGTAAACGCAGGGCACCGGGAATGTTGTAGGCGCTGCTCTGTGGGTCGAGTTGCCAGGTGATCCACAAACGGTTTTGTGCCAGCGATTGCGGCATTGGTTCGGAGCGCGACAACGCGGTGATTGCGCCTTGAGCGCTACCGCCGTCCTGTTGCTGTTGCGCCACGGCAGCGGCGAACGCGGCCAGCGTCGGCGCTTCGAACAGCAGGCGCAGGTTCAGCTCAAGGGCGAGTTCTTCGCGGACTCGGGCGATGACTTGGGCGGCGGCGATCGAGTTGCCGCCGAGCAGGAAGAAGTGATCGTCGGCGTTGACCTGTTTGACGCCGAGTTGCTCGGCCCAGATTTTACCGATCAGTGCTTCGAGTTCGGATGTGCTGGCTGTTGCACCGTGAGTTTCGGACGTGTTCGACGGAAACACCGCGTAACTGTCGAGGCTGCCATCGGCCAGGCGATTGCGGCACGCCGAACGCTGCAATTTGCCACTGGAGGTTTTCGGCAGCGCGCCTGGATTGAGCAGCACCACCACGCTTGGGGCCTCTTGATAAGCCTCGGCCACCGCTTGGCGGATGGCTTTGATCAACGCTTCCGGCGGCAGGATTTTCTGCACGCTACGGCTGATTTCCGCCGCGATGCCGATGCCCTCTTCGCCATTCTGACTGACGGCGAATGCAGCGACGCGGCCCTTGCGCACCACTTCCACTTCGTTTTCGACGGTCTTCTCGATGTCCTGCGGATACAGGTTGTGACCACGCACGATCAGCATGTCTTTCAAACGGCCAGTGATGAACAGTTCACCGTCGCGCATAAAGCCCAGGTCACCGGTACGCAGCCAGGTCCGGCCGGCGTGCTGAACGAAGGTCTTGGCGCTGGCTTCGGGGTTGCGCCAGTACCCGAGGGCGATACTCGGCCCGGCAGCCCAGACTTCACCGACGGCGTTATCGGCGAGTTCTTCCAGTGATTGCGGTTCGATGATCAGCACGGCGTGTTCGGGCTGGCTGATGCCGCAGCTCATGATCGGGCTGCCCTCGCCCGGCTCGGCACGGTTTTGTGCCAAAGCCTGATCGTCGACGCGCAGCGCGGGAATACCGGTGCCGCGTGGGGTGCCGGCGACGAACAGCGTGGCCTCGGCGAGACCGTAAGAAGCCATGAAACTGTCGGCGCTGAAACCGCTCGCGGTGAACTTCTCGGCGAAGCGTTCGAGGGTGTCGAGACGGATCGGTTCGGAGCCGGAATAGGCCACACGCCAGCCGCTTAGATCCAGGCGTTCAAGCGCCGATTCGCTGACCCGCTCGCTGCACAAGCGATAAGCGAAGTCCGGCCCGCCGCTGATGGTGCCGCCGTATTGGCTGATCGCTTCGAGCCAGCGCAATGGCCGGCCGAGGAAGTAGGCCGGCGACATCAGGATGCATGGCACGCCGCTGAAAATCGGTTGCAGCAGACCACCGATCAAACCCATGTCGTGATACAGCGGCAACCAGCTGACGATGACGTCATCAGGGTTCATATCGATACCGAAACCGTGGCGGATCAGCAATTCGTTGGCGACCAGATTGCCGTGGCTGACTTGCACGCCTTTGGGCAACGCGGTGGAGCCGGAAGTGTATTGCAGGAAGGCGATGTGGTCTGGTGGCAGATTCGGCTCAACCCAGTTTTGCGCCAGTGCGCTGTCGAGGCTGTCGACACACAGCAGCGGCGGCGCGCCTTCGATTTGCTGCAAGGCGTCGCGCAGGTCGGTGCTGGTCAGCAGCAGACGCGGTTCGGCATCGGCAATGATCGACAGCAAACGCTCCTGATGGTGACGACGCGCGGATTCCGGCGGATAGGCCGGCACCGCGATCACCCCTGCGTACAGGCAGCCAAAAAACGCCGCGACGTAATCCGGACCGCTTGGGAACAGCAGCACCGCGCGATCACCGAATTCAGCGTCAGCCTGCAATGCAGCGGCAATGGTGCGCGCGCGCTGATCCAGTTCGCGATAGCTGAGCACCACAGCCTGCTCTGGGTTTTCGGCAAGAAAACGCAAGGCCAGTTGATCCGGCGTCAGGGCCGCGCGGCGCTGGAGGGCTTGGACCAGGGTGCTGGGGAGTTCGAACGCGTCGGTCATGAGGTTTCCTGCCTGAATTCGGCTTGCTAGTGGAATCGGGTTGCTGCGTCACGCCCCTCAAAGGGCATGCAGGGCGCGGTCTGTGCCGACCGCGCGAGGCATTGGAATGCTGTCTGGCCGGGCGCTTCACCCGGAACCATTCACCAATGAGAACGGATGACGTCTTGAAATAATTAGTCGGCAGGCTGGATCGCCAACGGGGCCGGGGTGTGGCGGCGTGTCGCAGTTCTCACATCGCACCGATTTGGATCATTAGTTCTCTTTCTCAATTGACAATCATTATCATTCAACATAATTTGTCGCTCGATGTGTAGGACGGCCCGTCCCCGAAGGCGTCCCACTAACCTATTTGGCAGCAAGGTGATTTCCATGACGGAACAAGTATCCACAAGCAAGTGCGATTCACCGCTACTTCAGGCATTCGTCGACAATCGACTGATTCTGGTCAAGATTGCAGCCCGCATTACCGGCTGCCGGTCGCGCGCCGAAGATGTGGTGCAGGATGCGTTTTTCCGACTGCAATCGGCGCCACCGATCACGTCGTCGATCAAGGCGCAACTGAGCTATCTGTTCCAGATCGTGCGCAACCTCGCCATCGATCACTACCGTAAACAGGCGCTGGAACAAAAATACTCCGGCCCTGAAGAGGAAGGGCTGAATGTGGTCATCCAGGGTGCTTCGCCGGAAACCTCGCACATCAATTTTTCGACCCTGGAAAACATCGCCGACGCACTGACCGAGCTGCCGAGTCGCACTCGTTATGCGTTCGAGATGTACCGCCTGCACGGCGTGCCGCAAAAGGACATCGCCAAGGAACTCGGCGTTTCGCCGACCCTGGTCAACTTCATGATTCGTGATGCGCTGGTGCACTGCCGCAAGGTCTCGGGCAGTCGTCGGGATGCGGTGATCGCGGGTCGTCGCTAAGATTCAGATTTTGCGTCAAGCCATTCGCGAGCAGGCTCGCTCCCACATGGAATTTGTGAGTGCCACAAAACCCATGTGGGAGCGAGCCTGCTCGCGAAGGCGGCCTCAAGATCACAGAAATCCTGAAGCCAGATCATCACGCCAGTTTGCACCGATCAAAAAACCGCTCACGCCCCAGGATCATCAGCGCCGCACGCTTGTGCGGGAAGTCGAACTCTTTCTCACAGTGAAAGCACTGATTCTGCATATGGCCGATCATCTTCGCATTGTCGGCGCGTGGTTCAGCGACCACCCGCTGCGTGCGCGGATCATCCAGAAACAGGTAATGCACCAGCGCCGATAACCAGCTCGCCACTTTGTGCGGCCCGCGGTGATCCTCCTCGCCGACCAGCATGTGAATGCCACGATCGTAATTGTCGGCATCGTAGAACGGCGCAATACGATCTTCCTTGGCCCAATAAGCCTCGAAATAGGCAAACGGCTGATCATCGAAACAGCCGACCAAGGTCAGCGTGTGCGGGTCGGCATCGAGCTTGTCCAGGTATTCGCGGTGTTTCTCGAGACTGCCCTCTTCCTGCCAGAAACTGGCGACACGCGGGCTGTTCTGCCAGCGGTTGAAACGCGGCAGATCTTCTTCGATTTCTACGGTGCGCAGAGAAATCCACGCACCCAGACGCGCATCGAAACGCCGATAGACTTCACCGCGCGGCTTCACCGGCCGCAGCGGATGACGCTTGCCTTGGCTGAGGATCATCTGCTGCGGATAGCTGCCGGTCAGCGAAGTGCCGAGCCACGGTTGTGGCAATTGCCAGAACAGCGTGCGCTCGCTGCGATATTCGCCAGCCACTTCGGTGCTCACCAACAAGCCACTGAGCAACGCCTCGGTCGGCGGCTGATCCAGTTGCCAGGTCAATTGCTGGCACGCCGGATCCCGCGCGAACAGCCAGTAACAGGCCGCCCACAGCGCCTGCCCGGGCGGCAGCGCAAAGCGCTCATCAAGCTGGATCGGTCCCTTGGCCTCCCGGTCAAGGCGCAGGCGAATCAGTGGTTGCCCGTCCAGGCTCAGGCTCAGACGGCTTTCGGTAGCATCAGCGATCAGTTGACTGCCCGATGGCAAGGCCAGGGCAGTGAGGTCATTCAGATTGGACATGGGTCGGGCTCACGATAATCGTCGACAGTTCAACGATGTGACGTGAGCCGAGAGGGGAAATTTAGCCCTCAAGGGAAATCAGGCATCAATGAAGGGGCACCGGCACAACCGCAATCTTGTACGGATCGAAAATCTTCAGCATTTCGCCATTGTCGCGTAACCCCTTAAGCAGCTTGCCAAACGCAGCACCGGTAATCGGCGCCGTCGGGCGAAGAATGGCGTAATGGTGATAGACCTGATCGATACGCTGCGACACCAGCAATTCGTCGCGCACTTTCTCGTTACGCAGCAGGTAATCGAACAGATAGGAACGCGTCACCAGGGCGATATCCGCCCGCGAACGCAGGACCATCAGCAGATTGCTGTCGTGGGAATAGGTCAGCGTAGCGTTGTAATTCTGCGCAAGAAATTTGGGGTCAGCGTTGAAGTTGGCGAACTCGTAGTGATAACCGCTGAACAGCGCCAGGCGCTTGCCGGTGAGGTCGGCAAAATAGTTCTGCTGACGACCGTCTTCGCGTTGCGCGACGAAAATCTCCGCGTCCTCAAGACCCATGTCGACGTCCGTGTGCGGGATATCCTTCCAGCCCCATTCCGGATTCTCGAAAATCGCCATGTCGATACGGCCCTGCTTGAAGTCACCGAAACGCCGGGGGATCGAGGTCGGCACAAGGACGAACTGATAGTCGCTTTGCAGGCGATTGAGGGCCTCGACCAGTTGCGGCAAGAGGCCGGTGTCGGCACCGTTTTCCGGGCGAATGGTGTAAGGCGGAAAATGCGCCGCGCCGACCCGAACCAATTGCGCTGCCTGAGCGGGCAATACCCAGAATGCAGCCAGCGCTGCGAGCATCAACCCCGCGGCCGTCCGAATTGGCAAAGACTTCAAAACACCCCACTCCCCGAAAAAATACCGATCAATGCATTCAAGCTAGGCGGTTTCGCCCAGTTAGCCAGTTTCCCGGCTGGATAGAAAGTGCTTCAACGTTCTTCGAGGACCAGAATCAATGCCTCGTCGGCCAGTTGATCAAGGCTCAGACTGCCGCCGGCACGGAACCATGTGGTCGTCCATGACAGTGCCCCAGTGAGGAAACGTCGGGTAATAAATACATCGCCACGGATAAATCCGGCGTCCTTGGCCTCACCCAGCACCTGCAGCCAGATGTCTTCGTAAACATCGCGCAGCGCCAGTACTTTGGCCTGCCCCTCTTCGGACAGCGAGCGCCACTCATAAACCAACACCGCCATGGCTTCACCGCTGCCGCCCATGATCGACTGCAGTTCGCAGCGAATCAGCGCCAGCACGCGCTCGCGCACATCTGCAGCGTCGGCCAGCGCCGCGCGCATCAGGGCCGTGTTGTAGCGGATGGTTTCTTCCATCACCGCGCGGAGGATTTCATCCTTGCTTTTGAAGTGATGAAAAATGCTCCCGGACTGGATGCCGACGGCGCCGGCCAGATCGCGCACCGTGGTGCGTTCGTAGCCTTTGTTGCGAAACAGGTGAGCCGCCACTTGCAGCAATTTGCCACGGGCGCTGTCGGGGTCGGTCAACTGGCCTTCGTCGACCAAATCGCGCATGACCCTCAGGGCTTTTTGCTCGTCCACCCGTTCTCTCCTACAGTCGATCAGTCTGTTGCCCCCTGAAACCGCAGGGTTGCGCGCAATTTAAGCCGCCAGCGGCAACCAAGCAAGCGCTTGGGAAGAAGATAGTTTCAACTGTTTACAAACCAAGCGCTTGCTTGGTAGCCTCCAGACACTTCTGTCGCAGGTTGCTGAGTCGGAGAAAAAAATGCCCACCACCGTTCGCATCGGATGCGCCAGTGCATTCTGGGGAGATACGTCCACCGCCGCCGCGCAGCTAGTGGGAGGCGGCGAGCTGGACTATCTGGTGTTCGACTACCTCGCCGAGATCACTATGTCGATCATGGCCGCTGCGCGCATGAAAGATCCGCAGGCGGGCTTCGCCAGTGACTTCATCGAAATCCTCACGCCCCTGCTGCCACAGTTGGCCGAGCAGAACATCCGCGTGATCAGCAATGCCGGCGGAGTCAATCCGCAGGCCTGCGCCAATGCCTTGCAAGCAGCTTGCGACAAGGCCGGCATCAAGCTGAAAATCGCCGTACTGCTTGGCGATGACCTGCAACCGCAATTCAAACACCTCAGCGGCATCAGCGAGATGTTCAGCGGCGCTCCACTGCCACCGATGTGCGTGTCGACCAACGCCTACCTCGGCGCACCGGGCATCGTCGAAGCGCTACGTCTGGGCGCCGACATCGTCATCACCGGACGCGTGGTCGACAGCGCTGTGGTCAGCGCCGCACTGGTGCACGAATTCGGCTGGTCGTGGCACGACTACGACAAACTCGCGCAAGCCGCGCTGGCCGGGCACATCATCGAATGCGGCGCGCAATGCACCGGCGGCAATTTCACCGATTGGCGCGAGGTGCCGGACTACGAACACATCGGCTTTCCGATCGTGGAAGTCAGCGCCGACGGCCTATTCATCGTCAGCAAGCCTGAAGGCTCCGGCGGACTGATCACGCCGCTGACCGTTGGCGAACAGATGCTGTATGAAATCGGCGATCCACAAGCCTATCTGCTGCCCGACGTGGTCTGCGATTTCACTCAGGTCAAACTTCAGCAGCAAGGCAAAAACGCGGTGCACGTGCACGGCGCCAAAGGCTTGCCGCCCAGCGACAAGTACAAGGTCAGCGCCACTTACCCGGACGGTTTTCGCTGCACCGCCAGTTGCCTGATCGCCGGCATCGATGCGGTGGACAAGGCACGGCGCGTCAGTCAGGCGATCATCGCCAGAACGGCGGAGATGTTCAGCCAGCGTGGCTGGGCGCCCTACAGCGAAACCGATATCGAACTGCTCGGCAGCGAGGCCACCTACGGCCCCCACGGTCAGCGTCACGACAGCCGTGAGGTGGTAATCAAACTCGCCGTGCGTCACCCGAACAAACAGGCATTGATCCTGTTCTCCCGGGAAATTGCCCAGGCCGCGACCGCCATGGCGCCGGGATTGACCGGCATCGTCGGCGGACGGCCAACGGTGTACCCGCTGATCCGTCTGTTCTCATTCCTGATTGATAAAAGTGCCTGCACCCTGCAAATCGACATGGCCGGTAAAAGCCATCCTTGCGCCCTGCCCTCACTGGTTGCACTCGACAGTGACGATTTGCCGATTGCCCACCAACCAGACAAACCTCAAGGCCGCGCCGATGCCAGCGTGGCGCTGGTGAAACTGGCCGTGGCGCGCTCTGGAGACAAAGGCAATCACAGCAACATCGGCGTCCTGCCGCGCCAACCCGAATACCTGCCGTGGATCGCCGAAGCGCTGACCCCGGCCGTCATTGTCGACTGGATGAGCCACGTGCTCGACCCGATCCACGGCCGGGTCGAGCGCTGGTATCTGCCTGGCACCCACAGCCTGAATTTTCTCCTGGAAAACGCGCTCGGCGGTGGCGGCGTGGCCAGTCTGCGCATCGACCCGCAAGGCAAAGCCTTCGCCCAGCAACTGTTGGAAATCCAGATTCCGGTGCCGCAAAGCATCGCCGAACAGCTCGACTAGAGGAGGGTTTGCATGGCTTACGCGTCGATATTCAACGCCGATCTGTTCAGCGGCCAGACCATCATCGTCACCGGCGGCGGCAGCGGCATCGGCCGTTGCACCGCGCATGAACTGGCAGCGCTCGGCGCCAATGTACTGCTGGTCGGGCGCAAGCCGGAAAAACTGCAAAAAGTCGCCGGCGAAATCGCCGAGGACGGCGGCCGCGCGCACTGGAAGGCCTGCGATATCCGCGATGAAGAAGCGGTGAAACAACTGGTCAAGGAACTGATCGCCGATCATGGGCCGATCCATGGTCTGGTCAACAATGCCGGCGGCCAGTACCCGTCGCCCTTGGCTTCGATCAATCAGAAAGGTTTCGAAACCGTGTTGCGCACCAATCTGGTCGGCGGTTTTCTGATGGCGCGTGAAGTGTTCAACCAATCGATGAGCAAACACGGCGGCAGCATCGTCAACATGCTCGCCGACATGTGGGGCGGCATGCCCGGCATGGGCCACTCCGGCGCGGCGCGTTCGGGCATGGACAATTTCACCAAGACTGCCGCGTTTGAATGGGGTTATGCCGGGGTGCGGGTCAACGCGGTGGCGCCGGGCTGGATCGCCTCCAGTGGTATGGACACCTATGAAGGTGCGTTCAAAGCGGTGATTCCAACCTTGCGCGAGCATGTACCGCTCAAACGCATCGGCACCGAGTCGGAAGTCAGCGCAGCGATTGTGTTTCTACTCAGCCCGGCGGCGGCGTTCATCAGCGGCAGCACCTTGAAAATCGACGGTGCGGCCAGCCTTGGCAGCCGTGCATGGCCGCTGCACAAGGCGAATCACAGCGAGTCGTTCAACGGCTTTCACCGGGCCTACCTCCCCGATGTCCTCAAGGACAAGGAGTAAGTCATGTCGCAGATCCAGTCCCAACTCGATCCGCGCAGTGAGGCCTTTGCCCGTAATCGTGCGGCAATGCTCACGGCCATCGAGCAAGTGCAGCAGCTCGAACAGAACCTGTTGAACAGAGCCGCAGAAGCCAAGGCGAAATTCGACAAGCGCGGGCAATTGTTGCCCCGCGAGCGTCTGAATCTGTTACTCGATCCCGGTGCCCCCTTCCTCGAACTGGCCAGCCTCGCCGGCTACAAACTGCACGACGACAAGGACGGCAGCTCGGCCGGGGGCGGACTGATCGCCGGCATCGGTTATGTCTGCGGCATCCGCGCGATGGTCGTGGCGAATAACAGCGCGATCAAGGGCGGCACCATCTCGCCGAGCGGCCTGAAAAAATCCCTGCGCCTGCAACAGATCGCTCAGGAAAACAAGCTCCCGGTGATCACCCTCGCCGAAAGCGGCGGCGCCAACCTCAACTACGCCGCCGAGATTTTCGTCGAAGGCGCGCGCAGTTTTGCCAACCAGGCGCGAATGTCCGCCATGGGCTTGCCGCAGATCACCGTGGTGCACGGTTCAGCAACGGCTGGCGGCGCTTATCAGCCGGGGCTGTCGGATTACGTGGTGGTCGTGCGCGGCAAGGCCAAGCTGTTTCTCGCCGGGCCGCCGCTGCTCAAAGCCGCCACCGGCGAAGTCGCCACCGATGAAGAACTCGGTGGCGCCGAGATGCATGCGCAGGTCGCCGGGACCGCCGAATACCTCGCGGAGAACGATGCCGATGGCGTGCGTCAGGTGCGTGACATCCTGCGCATGCTGCCGTGGAATGAACAACTGCCATGGTTGCCGGAGCCGCAGTACAAAGAACCGCTCTACCCCATCGATGAATTGCTCGGACTGATTCCGGATGATCCGAAAAAGCCCTATGACGTGCGCGAAATCATCGCGCGCATTGCCGACGAATCGAACTTCGTCGAGTTCAAAGGCGAGTTTGATCAGCAAACCATCTGCGGCCAATTGAAGATTCAGGGCCGCGCCTGCGGCTTTATCGGCAACAACGGCCCGATCACACCCAACGGTGCAAGCAAGGCTGCACAGTTCATCCAGTTGTGCGATCAGAGCCAGACGCCATTGCTGTTCTTCCACAACACCACCGGCTTCATGGTCGGTACCGAATCGGAACAGCAAGGCGTGATCAAACACGGCTCGAAGCTGATTCAAGCGGTGGCCAATGCGCGCGTGCCTAAACTGACGATGGTCGTCGGCGGTTCCTACGGCGCCGGCAACTACGCGATGTGCGGGCGCGGTCTCGATCCGCGTTTCATCTTCGCCTGGCCGAACAGCCGCACGGCGGTGATGGGCGGCGCACAAGCCGGGAAAGTCTTGCGCATCGTCACCGAAGCCAAACAGCTCAAGGACGGTCTGACGCCAGACCCGAAGATGCTCGACATGCTCGAACAGGTCACCGCGCAGAAACTCGACAGCCAGTCCACCGCGCTCTACGGCAGCGCCAACCTGTGGGATGACGGGCTGATCGATCCGCGCGACACGCGCACCCTGCTCGGCTATTTGCTCGATATCTGCCACGAAGCCGACATTCGCACGTTGCAACCCAACAGCTTCGGCGTCAGCCGGTTCTGACCGCCACGGATTCTACGGAGAACAAGAACAATGATCTTCACCCCGGAACACGAAGCCTTGCGCCGTACCGTCCGCCAGTTCGTCGAGCACGAGATCAATCCGCACGTCGATGAATGGGAAAAGGCTGGCCGCTTTCCCATCCACGAGATTTTCCGCAAGGCCGGCGACCTCGGTTTGCTGGGTATTTCCAAACCGGAAAAATTCGGCGGCATGGGCCTCGACTACAGCTATTCGATTGTCGCCGCCGAAGAGTTCGGCACCATTCATTGCGGCGGCATTCCGATGTCGATCGGCGTGCAGACGGATATGTGCACCCCGGCGCTCGCCCGCTTCGGCTCCGATGAACTGCGGGAAGAGTTCCTGCGTCCGGCGATCACCGGCGAACAGGTCGGTTGCATCGGCGTCTCCGAAGTTGGCGCCGGATCTGATGTGGCCGGGCTGAAAACCACCGCGCGCAAGGACGGCGACGACTATGTGATCAACGGCAGCAAGATGTGGATTACCAACTCGCCGAGCGCTGACTTCATCTGCCTGCTGGCCAACACTTCGGACGACAAACCGCACATCAACAAGTCGCTGATCATGGTGCCGATGAACACACCGGGGATCAGTCTCAGTTCCCATCTGGACAAGCTCGGCATGCGCAGTTCGGAAACCGCTCAGGTGTTTTTCGACAATGTGCGCGTGCCACAGCGCAACCGCATCGGTCATGAAGGCGCCGGGTTCATGATGCAGATGCTGCAGTTTCAGGAAGAACGTCTGTTCGGCGCAGCGAACATGATCAAAGGCCTGGAATACTGCGTCGACAGCACCATCGAATATTGCAAAGAGCGCAAGACCTTCGGCAATGCGCTGATCGACAACCAGGTGATCCACTTTCGCCTCGCCGAATTGCAGACCGAAATCGAATGCCTGCGCGCGCTGGTCTATCAGGCCACCGAGCAGTACGTGAAAGGCCAGGACGTCACGCGCCTGGCGTCGATGGCCAAGCTCAAGGCCGGACGCCTCGGCCGCGAAGTCAGCGACAGTTGCCTGCAATATTGGGGCGGCATGGGCTTCATGTGGGACAACCCGGTGGCCCGCGCCTATCGCGATGTGCGGCTGGTGTCGATTGGCGGCGGCGCCGACGAAATCATGCTGGGGATCATCTGCAAACTGATGGGCATCCTGCCCGGGAAAAAGAAATGAGCAGCCTGCCGGATTGCCAGACGCTGCTGCAGGAGCTGCATGGCGGTGTGCTGCACATCACCCTCAATCGGCCGGACAGCCGTAATGCGATGAGCCTGCAGATGGTGGCTGAATTGCGCTCGATGCTGGCGGCTGTGCGGGATGACCGTGCTGTCCGGGCCTTGGTACTCAGCGGTGCTGGCGGGCATTTCTGTGCCGGTGGCGATATCAAGGACATGGCCAGTGCACGCGCTCAGGGCTCTGATGCTTATCGTGATCTGAATCGTGCTTTCGGCGCCTTGCTGGAAGAGGCGCAACACACGCCGCAAGTATTGATCACGGTGCTGCAAGGCGCGGTACTCGGCGGTGGTTTCGGTCTGGCGTGTGTCAGCGATATCGCGATTGCCGATCATCAGGCGCAATTTGGTCTGCCGGAAACCAGCCTCGGCTTGCTGCCGGCGCAGATCGCACCGTTTGTCGTGCAGCGCATCGGCCTGACCGAAACCCGTCGGTTGGCGCTGACGGCAGCGCGTTTTGACGGGCATCAGGCACGGCGTCTGGGGCTGGTGCACTTTGTCGAACAGGATCCGCAGGCGCTGGCCGAGCGGCTGGATGAGGTACTGCAACATGTGTTGTGTTGCGCGCCGGAGGCGAATGCGATGACCAAGAAATTGCTGTTGGCGAGTGCCGGGCAGCCTTCGAGTGAATTGCTTGATGAGGCGGCGCAGTGGTTTAGCGAAGCGGTGACTGGCGACGAAGGTGTGGAGGGAACCATGGCATTCATGCAGAAACGCAAACCTCGATGGGCCAGCTAAAAGCTTCGCGAGCAGGCTCGCTCCCACAGGTTTTGTGAACGACGCAAACCCCTTGTGGGAGCGAGCCTGCTCGCGAAGAGGCCAGCCAATCCACCGCCAAATATTCAGGAAGATCACCATGCCCGCCATCCACAAAATCCTGATCGCCAACCGCGGTGAAATCGCCTGCCGCATCCAGCGTACCGCCCAGGCTTTGGGCTATCGCACCGTCGCCGTCTTCAGCGACGCCGACGCCGATGCCCTGCACGTGAAAATGGCCGATCAAGCCGTACACATCGGCCCCGCGCCCGTGCAGCAGTCCTACCTGAACATCTCGGCCATAGTGGACGCCGCCCGCCGCAGCGGCGCCGACGCAATCCACCCAGGCTACGGGTTTCTCTCGGAAAACGCCGAATTCGCTCGCGCCTGCGAGCAAGCCGGGCTGATCTTCATCGGCCCCAGCGTCGCAGCCATCGAGCTGATGGGCAGCAAACGCCAGTCAAAAATCGCCATGCTCGAAGCCGGCGTGCCGTGCATCGCCGGTTATCAGGGTGCAGAACAAGACGACGCAACGTTGCTGCGCGAGGCTGAACGCATCGGTTATCCACTGATGATCAAAGCCAGCGCCGGCGGCGGTGGACGCGGCATGCGTCTGGTGCTCGACGCCGCTGATCTGCCGGCGCAACTGCGCACCGCACGCTCCGAAGCTTTGAACGGTTTCGGCAGCGACGAATTGATTCTCGAACAAGCATTGCTCGAACCACGGCACGTCGAAGTACAACTGTTCGGCGATCAACACGGCAACCTGATCTACCTGGGCGAACGCGACTGTTCGATCCAGCGTCGCCACCAGAAAGTCATCGAAGAGGCACCTTGCCCGGTGATGACCGCCGAACTGCGCCAGGCCATGGGTGAAGCGGCGCTCAAGGCTGGCCGCTCGGTGAATTACGTCGGTGCCGGCACGGTGGAGTTCTTGCTCGATGCGCGCGGACAGTTCTACTTTCTGGAGATGAACACGCGTTTGCAAGTGGAACACCCGGTGACTGAATTGATCACCGGGCTGGATCTGGTGGCGTGGCAAATATTGGTTGCCGAAGGTCAGCCATTGCCGCTGACTCAGGATCAGGTCCAGCTCAACGGGCATGCAATCGAAGTGCGACTCTATGCCGAAGATCCAGCACAGGATTTTCTGCCGCAAACCGGCCGCATAGAAGCCTGGGCGCCAGCGCTTCGACACGGCGCGCGAATCGATCATGGCTTGCTGGAAGGGCAATCGATCAGCCCGTTTTACGACCCGATTCTCGGCAAAATGATCGCTTTCGGCGCCACTCGCGAAGAGGCCCGGCGCAAACTGTTGCGCGCAGTACAGGACACGGTTTTATTGGGCATGCAAAGCAATCAGCGCCTGCTCGTCAGCCTGTTGCAACATCCGCAATTCATCAGCGGTGAATTCAGTACCGCCTTCATTGCGCAGCATTTCAGCGATCATCCGAGCCTGCACCGTTACTCGCCGAGTGTCGAAGACCTGGCGATCGCCGCAGTGCTGTTCTATCAAACCAGCGCCCTCAGCCATCACGCGCCGCTTTCCGGCTGGCGCAACAACGCCAGTGTGCCGCTGCATTATCGTCTTGGCCGCGACGAACAGAACTGGACACTGCAACTGCTCGCCGAGCCGCAAGGTGCGTTCAAGGTGCAGGTCGGCGAACGCACGCTGGCATTGAAACTCATCGACCACGACGCACATTCAGTGACGCTGGAAGTCGACGGTCTGCGCCAGCGCCAGGCCTTTCGCCAGAATGGCCAGCAGCTCTGGCTGTTCACCCTCCCCGGAAGCCTGCGCCTGGAGGATCGAACTCACGCCGTGATCGACAGTCAGACCAGCGTCAGCTCCGGCACCCTGAAAGCGCCGATGGACGGTGCCATCGTCGACGTACTGGTCAGCGAAGGCAGCCCGGTCAGCAAAGGTCAGTTGCTGGTGGTGCTGGAGGCAATGAAAATGGAGCACCCGCTCAAGGCCGGCATCGACGGCGTGCTCAAGCGGGTGCAGGTCAAGGTCGGCGATCAGGTAAAAAATCGTCAGGTTCTGTTGCAGGTCGAGTAGTCGCCCACACGCGAATGCGGGTTTTGACTACGCTCTGAGTTATCAGAACGCGGAAATCAGGAACCCTGCGATGCCCCACTGGCTGGTCATAGATCTGGAAGCCACCACCGATGAGGGTGGCTGGCCGGTCACCGAAATGGAAATTATCGAGATCGGCGCCACTTTGGTCGATCGCGCCGGGCGCGAGCAGGATCACTTCCAGCGCTTCGTCAAACCGACGCGGCGGCCATTGCTGACACCTTTTTGTCGTGAGCTCACGCACATCACTCAGGCCAATATCGACACGGCGCAGCCGTTGACCGAAGTCTGGCCGGCGTTCGAACGCTGGCTCGCGCAGCATCAATCACGTCTCGAAGGCTGGGCCAGTTGGGGTGATTACGACCGCAAGCAGTTGTTGCAGGAGTGGCAGCGTCTGCAAATCGACAGTGGCTTGAGCAAAGTGCCGCACATGAACCTCAAACAACGCTTCGCCAAGGCTCGGCGCCTCGAACGGCCGCTGGGCCTTAACGGCGCACTGCAATTGGCCGGCATGCAGTTCAGCGGTCAACAGCATCGAGCGCTGGAGGATGCACGCAACACCGCGCGATTGTTGCCACTGGTATTGCCACTCTAGGGTCAATTCGAGAACTCACTGGACAGACGCCGGGCAGGTGACGGCGTTGAACGCCTTGTGCATACTGGCCGCCTCCATTTTTCAGCCCTTTGCGAGGAATCGCCCATGTTTAAAGTCAACGAGTACTTCGACGGCACCGTCAAGTCGATCGCCTTTGGCACCGCTGAAGGTCCGGCGACCATCGGCGTCATGGCGCCGGGCGAATACGAATTCGGCACTGCTCAGCGTGAAATCATGCACGTCGTGTCTGGTGCACTGACCGTCAAACTGCCCGACAGCAGCGACTGGGAAACCTTCGCCGCTGGCAGCCAGTTCAACGTTCCGGCCAACAGCAAGTTCCAGCTGAAAGTGGCGGTCGACACCGCTTACCTGTGCGAATACCGCGGCTAACCCCAAGGCTCGCAGCGAAAAAAGAAGTACTGCACCCATAAAAATGCCCGTGTCCAAAGACACGGGCATTTTCGTTTCAGTGGCGGATTACTCGAGAATCTCCACCGGCATGCCGACTTCGAGTCGACCATTGCTGTCATTTACCAGGTTCTGGCCGAACATCGCGCCATCGGCTTCGGCGCGATATTTCTGCAGGGTTGCCAGCGGTTCACGATCGGCACTGCGCTCGCCGGTTTGCGGGTCGATGGTGGTGAGAATGCAGCGCGAGCATGGCTTGACCACGCGAAACTCGACGTCGCCAATGCGAATCCGCTTCCAGCCGTCCTCGGCGAATGCCTCGCTGCCCTCGATCACCAGGTTCGGCCGAAAACGCAACATTTCCAGCGGGCGTCCAACCTTTTGCGAGAGATCCTGTAAAGAGGCTTCGCCGATCAACAGCAGAGGAAATCCGTCGGCGAACGCGACCTGATCATCTTCGTAGCCATAGCCAGCTTGCGTGGTGCGAGCGCGATCCAGCGGCACCTGCACCAGACGGGTCGGTTTTCCAATGAAATCGCTGACCCACCGGGCAGCCTCATCACCGGCATCCGGCACGCGCAAGGTGTCACGCCAGATCGTCACGCCCCGCAGTTCAGCGTCGTTGCCCGGCAAGGCGATGTCGATGGAAGACTGCTGCGGCGCACTGAGGGTCAGACCGCCCTGCACATTCCACAGGGCTGACAACTGGCTCATCTTCGCTTCGGCGCGCTGGGTCAGGAAGCGGCCGCTGGCTTCGTCCACGAGCATCCAGCGTCGGTCGCCATCAAGGCCCAGCTTGTCGAGGTCGACGTGTTGCAGCACATCGACTTTGCCGGATTTCAACGGGTAACGATAAAGCGCGCTCAGACGCAGCATGGCCAGCTCCCTGGAGGATAAAAACGCCACCCTATACGAGCTTGATCAGGAATCAAAGAGCAATAACTGTAGGAGTGAGCCTGCTCGCGATAGCGGTGTGTCAGGTAATGATTCGGGGCTGACACACCGCTATCGCGAGCAGGCTCACTCCTACAGTGGGTGTGTGATCAGGCTGGAACTTCGTCGAGCATCAGACGCTGGCGAACCACGTCGACCAGTTTGTCCGGCTGGAACTTGGAGAGGAAGTTGTCGCAACCGACCTTCTTCACCATCGAATCGTTGAAGCTGCCGGACAACGAGGTATGCAGCACCACGTACAGGCCACGCAGACGCGGGTCGTTGCGAATTTCGGTAGTCAGACGATAGCCGTCCATTTCCGGCATTTCCGCATCGGTGAAAATCATCAGCAGCTTGTCGGTCATGTTGACGCCGGTATCGGCCCAGGCCTTGAGCATGTTCAACGCCTTCAGGCCATCGCTGGCAATGTGCATTTTTACCCCGAGCTGGCCGAGGGTGTCGCGCAATTGCGAAAGTGCCACGTTGGAGTCGTCCACCAACAGCACTTCACGGCCACGGGCGCGCTCGAGCACCGGATCATCGAGTTTTTCACGCGAGACCTTGGCGTTGTACGGGACGATTTCGGCGAGGACTTTCTCGACGTCGATGATTTCCACCAGTTGATCGTCGACCTTGCTGATCGCGGTCAGATAATGCTGGCGCCCGGCGCTGGTCGGCGGCGGCAGAATGGCTTCCCAGTTCATGTTGACGATGCGGTCTACACCGCCGACGAGGAAAGCCTGCACCGAGCGGTTGTACTCGGTGACGATGATCGTGCTGTTCGGCCCCGGCACCAATGGACGCATGCCGATCGCTTGCGACAGATCGATCACCGGCAAGGTCTGACCGCGCAGATTGACCACCCCGCAGACAAACGGGTGACGCTGCGGCATCAAGGTCAGCTTCGGCAGTTGCAGCACTTCCTGAACCTTGAACACGTTGATCGCGAACAACTGACGCCCGGCCAGTCGAAACATGAGAATTTCCAGGCGATTCTCACCCACCAGTTGCGTGCGTTGGTCTACCGTGTCGAGAATGCCGGCCATCAATGACTCCTGGGCTTGTTCTGATGAATTTCACTATGTGAGGTTATCGGCGGCAAATGGCGGTTCTTGATTGCCATGCCAGACCCGCGCAAAAATGCCATGATCGGGCATTGATGTCACATTAACATCATGGTTTACTGGCGCAGTGATTTTCATCTGCTACATTCTCTGCGGCGCGACCTCGGTTTGCACGGTAGGTTCCCGTGTCTAAGGGATTCCCCTAGTAACAATCAGGCCCAACCTGATATTCGCAATATCCAATAGCCATTAATGTGACGCCATTCTCATTGCATGAACGGAGTCAGGCTATTGTGTGCGATCGCAGTTCAGTGGAAACACCCCCTCTGGAACCCCTCAGCCTGTGCACCTGCACGTCTGGGCGCGATCTCCCGACGATTCATGATCGTCGCCACACACGGCATTCCCTCATCAGACATGACGTGGTGGAGATAAGCATGCCAATGGACCGCAAAGAGTGGGTACAACGCTTCCCCGAATTCCTTGTCGAGGCCGAACAACTCCTGGCCAAGTCCGAAGAATGCCTCAGCCATCTGCAACTGATCAGCAATGACAAGGACGCCATCGAGTGCATACTCAGTACCCTCCTCAAACTCGCACGCCGCGCTGAAGCCTTGGCGCTGGAGGCGATTTCCGAGTTTTCCCTGCACATTTACAGCCTGCTCAATCTGAACCAGGATCATGTCGACCTGCACGAACAAGCGCTGCAAGCGTTGCAGGACTGCTTCACGCTGATGGCCTGGCAGTTGGAACTGGTCGATCAGCAGACAGGGCAACTGAGCCTTGATGAAAGCGAACAGACATCGCTGATCGAAGCATTCGCCTTCCAGGTCGGACAAAGCCAGTTGCAGCCACCATTGACGGGCAAACGTTTGCCTCAACTGCCCTACTCGGGCCAAGCCTGAACTGCCCCTAGTACTCCGCGCAGGCACATTGAACTCAAACGTTGATGTCGTAATTGGATAGTTCATACCTGTCAGCGACAAACCGAATTAAATAATCAGCTTTGACAGACACGAATGTTTTCTGCCGGCCTCAGGGTTTGCCTGTGTGTAAACAAGCACACTTTCAGGCAACACCAACATCTCCCGCACACAATAAATCGGCTTTTCCATTATGGAACTTGCGTCCAATATCGCCTATTTCCTGACTCAATGGACATATATAGCAAACGCGACCAACGGTATCTTAAGTGGTATTATGCCGGGCACTAACTGCTTTCAAATTAATGGCACAGTGACTTCAGAGAGCGCTATTCGCTGAAGTAGGCGATCAATACGTTCACTGAACCGCGTTGAAATCAATAACATAATTCACAGCATTTTCAGACAGAGACCCGCCAGCCTCCGGCCGGTCTGCCCGCAGCGAACATCCATTGGCTCCATCCGTTATGTACGCCAGCCTCAAGTCAATCACTACATGGCCACCCTCCCGGGAAAATGCACGCCGGTTCACACTCATACTGTGTATCGCGGCAACGCTTGGCAGCCTGCTGACCTACAGTCTTTCGACTCCACTTTGCCTTGGATTGCTATTGCTCGACATTGCGGCTACCGCGTGTGTCTGGGTGCAATATCGCCTGTCGCGCAAATCGATCAAGTTTCAGCCGCAGGAGCTCGCCGACCGTCTGCTGGAAGTCCAGGAAAACGAACGCCATCGCCTCAGCCGTGAACTGCACGACGATATCGGCCAGTTGCTGACGGCCGCCAAACTGCAGAGCGAGTGGCTCAAACGACGCATGCCGGCTGACTTGCAGGAACAATGCACGGCGTTGTGCGACACCCTGGAAGAAACCCTTAACAAAGTGCGCGACGTTTCGGCCATTCTCAATCCACGTCAATTGACCAGCCTGGGACTTGAAGCCAGTCTGCGTGCGCATCTGCTCAAGACCTTGACCAACAGCAACGTGCACTGGAGCCTTGATTGCCAGCAGCGCCTTAACGGTATTCCAGAAGAAATGGCCGTGGCCGCTTTTCGCATCACCCAGGAGGCTGTTACCAATATCCTGCGTCACGCACAGGCGAAAAACCTGGTGATACGCGTGCAACGTCTGCCAAAAGGCCTGACCTTGCTGATCAGCGATGACGGCCTGGGATTCGCCCCGGCTGTCAATCCGGGTCGTGAAGGACAACGAGGCATGGCCGGGATGGCCGAACGAATCGAACAACTGGGTGGCACCCTGAACGTCATCAGCGAACCGGGCAAAGGCACTCAAATCGAAGCACTCTTCCCCTGGGCGCCTCGCGCACTCGAGCGGGCCAGTACGAATAAGGTTATGCGTTGACTTGCAACTTACTTCTGGTGGATGACCACTCGCTGATCAGGGCCGGCGTGCGCGCTCTGGTGCTGGATATTCCCGGTTACGCGGTGATTGGCGAGGCCAATGACGGTTCGCAACTGCTCGAAATGGTCGAGCAATTGAGTCCCGACATCGTCTTGCTGGATATCTCCATGAAAGAAACCGGTGGCCTGGAAGCCTTGCAACGGCTCAAGCGGGTGCGCCCGCAGAGCAAGGTGCTGATCCTGTCGATGCATACCGATCCAGCGTTGATCATGCAGGCCCTGGAGTCCGGCGCCCATGGTTACCTGCTCAAGGACACGACGGCCACCGAACTCGAACATGCGCTGGAAGCCTTGCGCAACAACGAGCGCTATTTGAGCCCGGCCATCGCCCATACCGTGATCAATCAGGCCCTGACGCGCAACCAGAAGCAGCAGCCGGAAATCGCCGACTCGCACAATCTGACCGCCCGCCAACTGGAAATCCTGCGCTTGATCGTGCGCGGGAAATCCACCCGGGAAATCGCCAATGGCCTGGGGCTGAGCATCAAGACAGTCGAGACCCACCGCTCTCAGATCATGAAGCGCCTGCAAATCTACGACGTTGCAGGCCTGGTGCTGTTCGCCGTGCGCGAACAGATCATCAGCCTGGACGACTGACCGATCCGGCGCTGCCCAACAATGGAGAATGCTCCGGTAAATGCACACGCAACGCCGCCGGACGCACTTCAAATCGCATGCTGTCGCCTTCCAGCGGTTCGCCATCAAGATTGATGCAGAGCCCCTCGGCGACCTTGATTTCGACCCATGGCAAGCGGGTTCGTACAAACATGTTGTCGATCCCGAAACCATCACTGAGCAGCGTCTTCAACGTGCCAACCAGCTCCTGCGGTGCCGGCAGGATGCTGATATCCAGCAAACCGTCATCGGCCAGCGCCTCTGGACACAAAACGTGCCCGCCGCCGGCCTGACGGCCATTGCCGATGCCCAGCGCCAGCAACTCGCCACGCCAGTGAAAGTCCGGCCCCTGAAGTTCGCCGTAAGCGGCATGCAGCTCGCTGAACCGTGACAAACCGGTGAACAGATAAGCGGCACCACCCAGCACCTTTTTCAGGTCCTCGGAAGTATTGGCCGTGACCTGGCTACCGAAACCGCCAGTGGCCATGTTGAGGAAAATCTGCCCGCCCACTTCACCCAGATCGATATTGCGCGGCGGTACATCAAGCAGCTCGAGTGCCTCGGCGGGCTCCAGTGGCACACCGGCTGCGCGAGAAAAATCGTTGGCGGTGCCCAAAGGTAAAAGCACCAGGCTGGCTTTACCCGGATGCGCCGCGAGCGCTTCGGCAATGTCGCGCAACGTCCCATCTCCACCGCCGGCAATGATCTTTGTGTAGCCGTCCGCCAATGCCTGTTCGACCCAACGCTGAGCATCCCCTGCCTCCCAGGTCAGGCGTACGGCCAGTTCCCAGCCCTGTTTACGCTTGTCCTCGACGGCGGTTCGAACCGCCTCGTTGAGAGCCTGCTTGCCATGCAGAATCAACAGCGCTCGGCGTTCAGTCATTACGTCACTCCACAAATCGAATCGGTTGAAACATCTTGACCGCTGCCGCACACAAAAAAGCCGTGGAAATCACAATTAATTCAGCCTTCCGGCCCGGACGTCCTACACAGCGGTATTTTTTCTTACAAAACATGCGGAATCGGCTTAATTGACCCGGTCCGAGCATTGAGTCACCGTGTTCTGGCGGTATCAATCTTCAATCCAATACACAAGGACGTGCATGTAATGAGCGGATACACCCCCAGTGCTCTTGTCAGTTCGGGAGCTGGAACAGGTAGCAAGCGAACATTCGAAACAACCGGTGGATGCTTCCATGCCAAGTCATGAAGCAAGAATGCCAGTGAGCCCGGTCGGCCCTCTCGTCGAAAGTCGCGCGAATCACAAGTCCGAATTCAAAAACAGCGCCAGAGCTACTGGAGAAGTTGATATGGAACCTCGTGTAACCGAGCTGGAAACCCATCTCAAATATCTACGACGGGACATGGACGAAGTCCGCAGTGATGTCAGAACGATCAAACACCGGCTTGCCTACTCGGCAGGCGCGACAGCAGTAGTTCTGGGACTGCTGGGTTGGGTGGCGAACAGCCGATTCGACCAGCTTGTGACATTGATCAGCAACTGACGAATGAGTCATTGCAGGCGCCGCCAGAGTCAACCGACGCCTGCATTTGCGAGACTGCGATCAGTCCAGCAGGTCACTCAGCGGAATGAAGGCAACTTCGTCTCCCTCGCTCAATGTGCGACCTTCCAGCACTTCGACCAATCCATCTGCCCACGCAGCGCTACGCAATACGCCTGAGCTCTGGTTGCGGTAAACAGTCGCCCGTCCTTGCTCCAGACGACCACGCAGATATTCGCGCCGATTGCCTGCCACCGGCCAGACAAAACCAGCCGGGACAGTGAACTTCAGCGGCTCGACGTCCCGCACACCCTGACGGCGTAACAGGTAAGGCCGAGTGAGCAGCGCGAAGGTCACCAATGTTGACGCCGGATTCCCGGGCAAACCAATGACCGGCACGCCGCGGAAATGCCCAAACGTCAACGGCTTTCCGGGCTTGATCGCCAGTTTCCAGAGGGCCAGCTCACCCTCTTCGCGCAAGGCAATACCCAGAAAATCCGCCTCACCCACCGAGACGCCACCCGTGGAAAGAATCAGATCAACATCCTGCAACTCACCCAGACGGGCACGGGTAGTGGCCAGATCATCCGGGAGAATGCCGGCGTCGACTACCTCACAGCCCAGACGTTGCAACCAACTGCACAGCAACACCCGATTGCTGTTGTATATCTGACCCGGCCCCAGTGCCTGGCCTGGTTCGACCAACTCATCGCCGGTGGAAATCACCGCGACTCTCACCTTGCGCACCACCTTCAGTCCGGCGCAGCCCAACGATGCAGCCAATCCCTGCTCAATCGGACCCAATCGAGTGCCGGCAGGCAGAATCAGCTCCCCGACGGTAGTTTCCTGGCCTTGCGGGCGGATGTTCTGCCCGGCTTTCATCGGTTCCAGGAAACGCACCATTGCGTCGGCTTGAACCTCAGCGTTTTCCTGCATTTCTACACAGTCAGCACCCGCCGGCACCGGAGCCCCGGTGAAAATCCGCGCACAAGTGCCGGGCTTCAGCGGTTCGGGGGATTGCCCGGCAAACACTTTCTGACTGACCGGCATCGGTTGGCCATTCCAGTCGGCCAGATTCAACGCATAACCGTCCATGGCGCTGTTAGGCCAGGGTGGCAGATCCAGCGCCGAAATCAGGTCCTCGCTCAGCACCCGCCCCTGAACCTGTGCCAGCGGCAAATACTCATGCTCGACAATTGCCGACGTTTCAGCCATTTCGAGCAGACGCGCCAGCGCCACCTCGACCGGCATCAGCGCCCCCGTTTTGCCCGGCTTACCCACGGGATTCACAAGGTGCCGCCTGCTTCAAATGGGTGACAAAATTGCACGGGCGGTGCCGAGCGTCCAGTTGCTCACCAAGGATGCCGTCCCAGCCAGTGCGTACGGCATTGGTCGAACCCGGCAAACAGCAAACCAGCGTGCCATTGGCCAGGCCGGCCAATGCACGGGACTGCACCGTCGAAGTGCCGATATCGGCTACCGAAATCTGCCGGAACAACTCACCAAACCCGTCGACCTGTTTGTCGAGCAGACAGGCGACCGCTTCGGGTGTGCTATCACGGCCAGTGAATCCGGTGCCGCCAGTGATCAGCACTACCTGCACGACATCGTCGGCAATCCAGTTGGCGACTTGCGCGCGAATTTTGTAGAGGTCATCTTTGAGCAAGACCCGCTCTGCCAGATGGTGGCCCGCCGCCGTCAAGCGGTCGACAAAGACCTGACCTGAGGTGTCGGTTTCCAGAGTTCGGGTGTCACTGACTGTCAGCACCGCAATATTGAGCGGCACGAAAGGTACATCAGCCTTGGCTTTCATAGGCTCGTCCAGTTGTAGGAGAAACAGCCCGGTGTTATATCACAGCGCCTCATTTCTTCGCCGCCCCTCTGGAGAGCTGCCATGCCCCTGAATACGCAATTGCCACCCTGCTCCATTCTGCTCCTGGCAGGCGGACGCGGCCAACGCATGGGCGGTCAGGACAAAGGCTTGGTGGAGTGGCTGGGTGAGCCGTTGATTGCACATTTGCAGCGCAAGGTTCGTGCAATGACTGACGACCTGATCATTTCGTGCAACCGCAATCGCGAGCGTTACGCGCCATTCGCCGATCAATTGGTCATCGATGACGAGGGCGATTTCCCAGGGCCATTGGCCGGCATTCGCGCCGGCCTGAAAGCGGCGCGCCACACGCACCTGTTGGTCTTGCCCTGTGATGTCCCGAGAATTGACGCAGCACTGCTGCAAAGCATGCGTGAGACCGCCAATCTGAATCCTGAAAAACCTTTAATGTTGCGCCATGACGAGCACTGGGAACCGTTGCTGTGTGTAATTCCGGTGGCTCTTTTATCGGCCTTCGAAGACGCCTGGAACGCCGGTGAACGCAGCCCCGGCCGGGTCATGCGCGGTCTCGGTGCCACTGCCCTGCAATGCCCGGACAACGACCCGCGACTGGCCAACCTCAACACCCCCGAACTGTTAAATTCCCACAACACTGTGTCAGACTGACACTATTCAAGGAACTCTCACGCCTTGTATACGTCTCAAGCTCAGTAACCAAAAGAATTTCCATTCGGAGACACACCATGACTCAACGGACCCTCGCCACTTTCATGCTCGCACTGGGCCTTGCCACCCTCGCCGGTTGCTCCTCGCCTACAGTGATCACCTTGAATGACGGTCGCGAAATCCAGGCCGTCGACACCCCGAAATACGATGATGATTCGGGCTTCTACGAGTTCAAACAGCTGGACGGCAAAGAAACCCGCATCAACAAGGATCAGGTTCGTACCGTTAAAGAGCTGTAAGCTCTGGTTCGACACCGGATACAGAAAGCCCGCATTGATTGCGGGCTTTTTTATGGGCGCTCGAAAAGTGAAGTCGGTATCACCACTGCAGCGTAATCCGGCTCTCGAATTCGCGTTCTTCACCGGTCACCGGGTCGATAAACCGCAAACCTTGCGCCAACAACTTCAGCGGATTGGCGTAATCGTCCTCGACGTCTTTCAACACCTGCGGATAAAACGGATCGTTGCAGATGCTCGCGCCCAGCGCAGTCATGTGGACGCGCAGTTGATGTTTCTTGCCGGTCACCGGAAACAATCCATAGCGCCACAGATCGCCATGTTTTTCCCGAACCTCCACCGCCGTTTCGGTATTGCTCGCACCTTCGCCTTCCTGCATGCGGAAAAACGGTTCGCCATCCACCAGACGGCTTTTGTGCACCAAGGGAAAACTCAGATCCGGCAGCGCTGGGGCGATGGCTTCATAGCGTTTGTCGATCTGCCGCGTAGGGAATAGCGACTGATAAGCCGAACGGGTTTGCGGATTGGCCGAGAAAATGACCAGTCCCGCCGTATGCCGGTCGATGCGGTGCAGCGGCACCAGGTGAGGATTGTCCAGACGTCGGATCAAACGCCGCAGTAACGTTTGTTCGACGTACTCACCGGCTGGTGTCACTGGCAGAAAATGTGGCTTGTCAGCCACCACCAGATGCTCGTCCGCATACAGGATCGACTCGACCACCGGGATTGGCTTCTCGTCCGGCACTTCGCGAAAATAATGAATTCGCAAGCCTTCCTTGTAAGGCAGATCCACCGGGATTGGCTGACCTTGGCCATCCAGCACCCGCCCCCGGGCGATCCGGTCCAGCCATTGCTCGCGATCAATGGCGCGGAAATGCTCGCACAGGCAATCGAGTACGGTCAGCCATTTACCGGGTGGCAGATAAAGTGTGCTCGCCTGATTCTGAGCAGCAGAGAATGTAGACATGGACATACGGAAAATCGAATCCTCAATACAGGGCGGCATTATCCAGCACTGAGGGAAGCGAACCTAGCATTGAATGCTCAGGCCGGGATCGTTTTCAGCGCCGCGGCGTCGGTGAATTCCTTGAGCCAGCGCAACACTTCGACGGCCTCCCAGCGGCCCGGGTCATACAAGGCGTAGAGCAACCCCTGATAACCGACCACATCCAGTTGCTTGTGATAACCGGCACGCTGAAACAAGGCCTCGATCTCGGCAAAGCAGGTGTTGAAATGCAGTTTGTTGAAGGGCGTCTTGCCTTCCGTGACCAGCCCGTCCAGGCGCAATTCGAGAACCGCCTCGCGCACCACGTCAACCGACATCCGGTTCACGCTGTTCTTCAACTGTTCGACATTGACCACGGTTCATTCCTCTGAAGCATTTACTGTATGCACATACAGTAACCGAACAATCCGCGAAATGCCAAGGAATGGATGGCAGCGGCGACCGGCGGGATGAACCAGAAACGCGGATTAACGCAGAAACGCGACGACTTCATCAGCACTGAATGGCCAGCCCAGTTCCGCCCCAGTGTCGATGCGGCGCAACACCGGAATTCGCAGGCTGTAAGCCGCATACCAAGACTCATCCTCAGCAATATCGACCAATTCAACCAGCAGGCCATGCTCGACAAGAGGCATCAGTTCGGCCTCGGCGACTTCACACAAATGGCATCCAAGGGTGCCGAACAGCTGACATTCAGGAGGCATGATTGCTCAACCAGAAAATGAGTGGGCCTATTCTAGGCCGCACCTGAAAACCCGTCGAGCCACCGCCGCCCAAAGGCTCCAGCCCGCCAACAAAGGCTCACAGGCAAAACCCTGACGCAAATCAGTCCGCAGAAAAAACATTTACGCGATCCTCCCGGTCTTTTTGCCTCTACGCTTGAAAAGCCTGAATCTGACATCGGAGTGTCCAGTGTTTGCCAATCTGTTGATCATCCTCGCCTCGTCCCTCGTGGTGATTGCCCTGTTCCGTCGCCTGCGGTTGCCGCCGGTTCTGGGTTATCTGTGCGTGGGACTGCTGGTCGGGCCGAGTGCCTTCGACTGGGTCAACGAAAGCGAACACTTGCCTGACGTAGCCGAACTGGGCGTGGTGTTTCTGTTGTTTTCGCTGGGTCTGGAATTCTCCCTGTCGAAGATGATCGCCTTGCGCCAGGTGGTGTTCCGTCTCGGTAGTCAGCAGGTGCTGATCAGTACCGCGCTGCTCGGTTTGTTATTGATGCTGCTGGGCATGCCGACGACACCGGCACTGCTGCTCGGCGCCGGGCTTTCGCTGTCATCAACGGCGATTGTGACCAAAGAGCTGGGCAGCCTCGGCGAGGTGTTCAGCAGCCATGGGCAGAATGCCGTTGGCGTTCTGCTGTTTCAGGACGTGGTCGCGGTATTGCTGCTGACGCTGGTGCCAGTGTTCGCCGGCAGCAGCGAGCAAGCCTGGTATTGGGCGCTGCCACTGACGCTGGCGAAAACCGTGGTGCTGTTTGTCGGTCTGCTGCTGGCCAGTCGCTGGTTACTGCCGAGGCTGTTTCATGAAGTGGCCGCGTCACGCTCGGCAGAGTTGTTCGTACTGCTGGCGCTGGTGATTGTGCTGTTGACCGCGTGGCTGACTCACCTGCTGGGCCTGTCCCCTGCCCTCGGTGCATTTCTGGCCGGCATGCTGCTCGGTGAAAGCCACTATCGGCACCAGATCGAGGCGGATATCCGGCCCTTCCGCGACATCCTGCTCGGGGTGTTTTTCGTCAGCATCGGCATGCTCATCGACCTGCAACTGTTCGTCAGTCACAGCCTGCTGATCCTCGGGCTCACCGTCGGTTTGATGGTGATCAAAGGCATCGTCGTGGCCGTGCTGGTGAAGTGGCGCGGCAGTGACAGCGAAACGGCGTGGCGCAGCGGTCTGGCGTTGGCTCAGGGTGGCGAGTTCTGCTTCGCACTGATGGCGCAGATGCAGCAAAACAGCATGATGCCCAAAGCACTGGGCGACCTGCTGCTCGCCGCAACGTTTTGCTCGATGCTGCTGACGCCGCTGTTACTGCGCGCAGCGCCACGCATCGCGGCAGTGCTGCACCGCAAACCCAATCAAGAGGCACAGATCGAAGAGATCAGCGCACTCAACGCCGACCTCAACCAGCACGTGGTGATTTGTGGTTACGGCCGCGTCGGCCAATCCATCGGGCGTTTCATGCGCAATGCCAAACAGCCTTATATTGCGCTGGACAATGACCCGGTCCGGGTCCAGGAAGCCGCCAGCGGAGAAAGCGACGTGCATTACGGCGACTCGTCGCGCGGCGAGCTGCTGACTGCGGTTGGCCTGCTACGCGCCAGATTGCTGGTGGTTGCCGTGGATCAGAGTGACATTGCCCTGCGCATCCTCAAGGAAGCGCGCCGGCTCAACGCCCACGTGCCGATTCTGGTGCGCACCCGCGACGATAGCCAATGGGCCGAATTGAAAGCTGCCGGCGCCACCGAAGTGGTGCCGGAGCTGTTGGAATCGAGCCTGATGCTCGCCTCCCACGCCTTGATCATGCTTGGCTTGCCGGCGCACCAGGTGCAGGAAAAAGTCGATCAGGTACGCATCGACCGCTATCGCCTGCTCCACGGTTTTTATCCGGGTAGCGACGATGCCGAAACCTAGTCCTGACTCACCGCGCCGATCTTGTGCAGCGACAGATCGGCGCCGTAATACTCTTGTTCCTGACTCAGGCGCAGCCCGTGCAGCGCCTTGATCACGCCGTATACGACGAAGCCACCGATCAGCGCCACCGCGACGCCGAGCGCAGTGCCGATCAACTGACTGATCAGGCTGACGCCGCCAATTCCGCCGAGTGCGGTCTGGCCGAAAATCCCGCAGGCAATCCCGCCCCACACGCCGCACAAACCGTGCAGTGGCCATACACCCAGGACATCATCGATACGCCATTTCACCTGCGCAGCGGTAAAGCACCAGACAAACAGCGCTCCAGCGATCGCGCCGGTCACCAGCGCACCGACCGGATGCATCAGATCGGAGCCGGCACAGATCGCCACCAGTCCGGCCAACGGCCCATTGTGCAGAAAGCCCGGGTCATTGCGCCCGACAAGCAGTGCTGCCATCGTGCCGCCGACCATCGCCATCAACGAATTGACCGCCACCAGACCGCTGACCCCTTGCAGCGTTTGCGCGCTCATCACGTTGAAGCCGAACCAGCCGACAATCAGAATCCACGACCCCAGCGCCAGAAAGGGAATGCTCGACGGTGCGAACGCCACCAGGCGACCGTCGCGGTAACGTCCATTGCGTGGCCCCAGCAACAGCACCGCCGCCAGCGCCAGCCAGCCGCCCATGGCGTGCACCACGACGGAACCGGCGAAATCATGAAAAGCGGCACCAAATTGCGCTGTCAGCCACGCTTGCAGACCGTAGTTGCCGTTCCAGATCATGCCTTCGAAAAACGGGTAGATGAACGCGACAATCAAGGCCGTGGCGCACAACTGCGGCACGAAACGCGCGCGCTCGGCGATGCCGCCGGAAATGATCGCCGGGATCGCAGCGGCAAACGTCAGCAGGAAGAAAAACTTCACCAGTCCATAACCGTGATCGGCACTCAGCACCGCCGCCGGTTGCATGAAGGTCACGCCATAGGAGATCCAATAGCCTATAAAGAAATAGGCCAGGGTCGAGACGGCGAAGTCACTGAGAATTTTCGACAGCGCATTGACCTGGTTTTTCTGACGGACCGTGCCGACTTCCAGAAAGGCGAAACCGGCATGCATTGCCAGCACCATCACCGCACCGATCAGAATGAACAAGGTATTGGAGCTGTGAACCAGGGTGTCCACAGCGCTTTGCAGATTTTCCATAAGCAGGCAGACCTAAAGGCGAAAAAGGCACCAAAGCGGTTCATGCGCACATTTCATGCACCAAGTTGCGACCACGCAGTCACGGATCCGCAGATGCGGCGAACTGCTTTGGCGCACGAGGTCGATGTCCTGACACGAACCGGGCTTGTTTGAGATAAGGTTTCTCGAGGCGCACGCCCGGCAACAGCGCACAACGGCCAGGCGACGCACCACGACACAGCAAAAGTTGTACCAGTCATTTGTACTGAACCTTCGCGCAAGGCTCATACTCGAACGCTTCAGACGTCACTTACGGAGATCCACCCATGGCCAGCATCAAGGCAAAGACTGCTCAAGAAATCCTCATGAACGACTTCCAGACTTTGGTCGCCGACACCGAACGCTTGCTCGAGCACACCGCCACCCTGGCCGGCGATCAGGCCGATGAGCTGCGCGAGCAGATCCACGACAGCCTGCTGCGCGCCCGCGAAACCCTGAAACTGACCGAAGAAACCCTGCGCGACCGCGGTCAGGCGGCGGTAACCGCCACCGAGGATTACGTGTCGGCCAACCCTTGGCAGTCCGTCGGCATTGCTGCCGGTGTCGGCTTCCTGATCGGCCTGCTGGCTACTCGGCGCTGATTATGTCGATCGGTGAATCCGGCCCGACTGCGGGCACCGCCTCTTCCACGCGACGCCTGGGCGCCGCCGTTCTGGGTCTGCTGCACAGCCACGTCGAATTGTTCGGCATCGAATTGCAGGAGCAGAAATCCCGTACCGTCAGCCTGTTGCTGTTCGCCGGCCTGGCCCTGGTTTTTGCTCTGTTGTTGCTGGTGGGTTTATCGACATTGGTGATGATCGTGTTCTGGGACACTTACCGCTTGGCCGCGATCATTGGCCTGTGCGTTTTCTATACCCTGGCCTCGATCTTCTGCGGGCTGCGCCTCAAGGCGGCGATCTTCGATGAGTCCTCACCTTTCCACGGCACGCTCGAAGAGCTGGCCAACGACCGGGAGCGCCTGCTGCCATGAGCCTGCCTGAACTGCCACACAACAGCTCGCGTCGGGAAATGCGCAAGGCGTTGATCCGCCTGCGCATGGAAATGCATCGCCAGGAAATCCGCCATGAAGCCGGGCAAGTGCTGCAGCCTCTGCATCGCATGCGCGGCATGTCGCAAAACCTGCAAGGTGGCTTCGGCATCAAACACGCGCCATTGTGGGGCGTGGCTGCCATTACGCTGCTGGGATTTATCACCGGCAAAGGCGCGAAAAGCGGCGGCGTTGGCGGATTGACTCGCTTGGTCCGACTCGGCACCAGTCTTGGGCCGCTGATCAAACTGGTGATGCAGAGTTCGGCAAAACGCTAAGCAGATACATCTGGCTACATTCTTGCAGTAGCGGCGGGATGAACCTCTTTATCCGGAGGTTCAATCCCGTACGCCTACCCGGCTGGCGGGGTTCAACCAAAACAAGAACCAAGGAGGCCCCGTGATCGACGGGCAACCGCTCGCCTGCTTTCAGCCTTTCATCGATACCGCCACGGGACGTATTGCCGGCGTCGAAGCGCTGGGGCGCCTGCGCCAGGCTGACGGTCATTTGAATTCGGTCGGGCCATTGTTCGCCGACCCGCGCACACCCGCCATAGCCCTGCGGCGCCTCGACCGGCAAATCCGCGATAACGCCTTGAGCCGCTTGCACGAAGCGCCGGCAGACTGGTTTCTCAGTCTGAACATGTCGCCGCGCTGGATCAGTCGCCTGCGCGCCGATCAAGCCTTGCCCAGCCTTAAACAATTGGCACGCTACAACATCGATCCGCAACGTATTGTTTTCGAAATCACCGAACTGGGTGGCAATGGTCAACGCCTGGCAGAAGTCGTCGCGCGTTACCGCGAGGCAGGCGCAAGAATCGCCATTGACGACTTTGGCGCCGGCTACTCGCAACTGGATCGGGTGCTGGCGCTGCAACCGGACATTCTCAAACTCGATATGCGCCTGTTCCAGGCTGCGGCGCTGGGCGGGCCAAGCAGTGATGTGGTCAAGGCACTGGCGCAGATGGCCGAAAAGACCGGCTGCTGGATAATCGCCGAAGGCGTCGAGACCGAAGCGCAATTGAATTTCGCCCTGGAATGCGGTTCGCGCTACGTGCAGGGATTCCTGTTCGCGCGGGCGCAGGAGGCTTTCTTCCCCACCGATGCGTTCGTACAGCGCTTCGCCGAGCTGCGCCAGCGCTATGTTCGGCAAAAACTCGCGGAACGCGGTCGGCTGATGCAAATGCGTCAGCAACTCGCTGAACTGATGTCGATCCTGCAAGCCTGGGCTCAGGCACATGCTCCCTTGAGCGCATTGCCACAACTGGACGCCTTCCCCTGGTTGCTGCGCTTTTATCAATGCGATCGTCACGGCACGCAACTCACCCCCAACCTCGAATGGCGGCAGCACGGCTGGGTCGCCGACAATCGGTATCTGGGGCACAACTGGTCGTGGCGTCCGTACTTCTATCATTTGCTCGCCGAAGGTTGGGAGGAGCGGCGTTTGACGCTCTCTAATACGTACCGCGACGCCACCAGCAATCAGTACTGCCTGACGGCCGGACAGTTTTTCGACAATGGCGAGCGTTTGCTGCTGATCGACATCGACGCCGCAGGACTGTAGTTCCGCTTGCAGGGCCGGGCGTGAACCGGGAAGCTAGGGGCCAACGCCCCCAGTCACCTGACGGAGAGAATCAGCCTTGGATTGGCAAACCCTGCTCAACCGCGAACGTCTCGGCAAGCCGCTGCACAGCCCGCAAGAACTTGGCCGCAGCCCTTTCCACAAAGACCATGACCGCATCATTTTCTCCGGCGCCTTCCGCCGCCTCGGGCGCAAGACCCAGGTGCATCCGGTCACCAGCAACGACCACATTCACACGCGCCTGACCCACTCGCTGGAAGTCAGTTGCGTTGGTCGTTCGCTGGGCATGCGGGTGGGCGAAACCCTGCGCAGCGCCCTGCCCGAATGGTGCGACCCGGCCGACCTCGGCATGGTGGTGCAGTCGGCGTGTCTGGCCCACGACATTGGCAATCCGCCGTTCGGCCATTCCGGTGAAGATGCCATCCGCCACTGGTTCCAGCAGGCGGCCGGCCGTGGCTGGCTCGACGGCATGAGCGAAGCCGAGCGCGCTGACTTTCTCAATTTCGAAGGCAATGCCCAAGGCTTTCGCGTACTGACTCAGCTCGAATACCACCAGTTCGACGGCGGCACGCGGCTGACCTACGCCACCCTCGGCACCTACCTGAAGTACCCGTGGACCGCGCGCCACGCCGACTCTCTGGGCTACAAGAAACACAAATTCGGCTGCTATCAGAGCGAGCTGCCGCTGCTTGAGCAGATCGCCCACAAACTGGGCCTGCCGCAAATCGAGGATCAACGCTGGGCGCGCCACCCGCTGGTGTACCTGATGGAAGCCGCCGACGACATCTGCTACGCGCTGATCGACCTCGAGGACGGCCTCGAAATGGAGCTGCTGGACTATGCCGAAGTCGAATCACTGCTGCTCGGGCTGGTGGGCGATGATCTGCCGGAAACCTATCGTCAGCTCGGCCCACAGGATTCGCGTCGACGCAAACTGGCGATTCTGCGCGGCAAGGCCATCGAGCATTTGACCAACGCCGCCGCGCGAGCCTTTGTCGAGCAACAGGACGCACTCCTTGCCGGCACGCTGCACGGCGATCTGGTCGAACACATGCACGGTCCGGCCAAGCGTTGCGTGTTGAATGCCAAGGACATCGCCCGCAAGAAAATCTTTCAGGACAAACGCAAAACCCTGCATGAGATCGGCGCCTATACCACGCTGGAGATCCTGCTCAACTCGTTCTGCGGCGCGGCGCTGGAACAACACAACGGTCGCACGCCGTCGTTCAAGAGCCGGCGCATTCTCGATCTGCTGGGCAGTAACGCACCGGATCCGCAAGGTTCGTTACACACTTCGTTTCTGCGCATGATCGACTTCATTGCCGGCATGACCGACAGCTACGCCAGTGACATGGCGCTGGAAATGACCGGTCGCTCCAGTCACTGATCCATTGCACGCGGGCGGCTATTGATATTGGCCGCCCGCAGGCATCGCACTCACTGCCGACAACCAATGATTCAGCAACTTTAAACAGCTATAAAAAACCATTTACAGCCAGCACTTGCAAATCATTCAACTAAAACTATAAGCCTGTTCAAATCCTGCACTTCCTTACGTCAAACCTAGTTTGACCGTAGTCTGTTTCCTTATTAGTTGTAGGAATAATCCGATAACGTGGCTAGAGCCATGTCACTTCATGCGAGCGTTCATTCATCTGAGCTAAGGTGCGCGCTTTATTCGTGCTTGCATGGGATTTGATTATGAACTCCGTTTTTATTGTCGACGATCACCCGGTCATCCGTCTCGCCGTTCGAATGCTGCTGGAGCATGAAGGTTACAAGGTCGTCGGTGAAACCGATAACGGGGTCGATGCCATGCAAATGGTGCGCGAATGCATGCCCGATCTGGTCATTCTCGATGTGAGCATCCCCAAGCTGGACGGCCTGGAAGTGCTGGCCCGCTTCAATGCCATGGGCTCTCCGCTGAAAATCCTGATTCTGACGGCACAGTGTCCGACCCTCTTCGGCATTCGCTGCATGCAATCCGGCGCATCGGGTTATGTGTGTAAACAGGAAGACTTGAGCGAACTGGTCAGTGCGATCAAAGCGGTACTTTCCGGTTACAACTATTTCCCCAGTCAGGCATTGAATCCGGTTCGCAGTGACGACGTTCGTTTTGCCGAACTGGAACTGTTCAAATCCGTCAACGATCGCGAATTGATGGTATTGCAACTGTTTGCCCAAGGTCGCACTAACAAGGAAATAGCCAAGGGCATGTTTCTGAGTAACAAGACTGTCAGCACCTACAAAAAACGCCTGATGCAAAAACTCAAAGCCAAATCCCTTGTAGAACTTATCGAGATGGCCAAACGAAACGCACTCGTGTGAGAGCCCGCATGCCCAGCCGTTTAAAGGACTATTTAATGGCGTTGAGTGCAGGTCTTTGCCTGAGCACCAACGTATTCGCCATGCCCGGCACGTCACCGGACTATGCGCTGCTGAGCCGGTCGGCGAACGAACCGGTGCAGGTCACGCTCGAACAGTCCCAACGGCAATGGCTGCTTGCACGTAGCGAACTGGTTCTGGGCACCTCCGCGCCCGACTATCCGCCTTTTGACATGACGGTCAGTGGCAAGGACTACGAAGGCCTGACGGCCGACTACGCCGGACTCCTCGGCCAGGCCACCGGTTTGCCGATCAGGGTGCAGCGCTTTCCCTCTCGGGGTGCGGCCATTCGCGCATTGGTCGACGGCCAGGTCGATCTGCTCGGTACCGCGAACGGCTTCGAAGCGAGCAACGCCAACCTTGCGTTATCGACCCCCTACGCTGTTGACCAACCTGTGCTGGTCACCCGCGAAGACGAAACCCGCTCTCTCACTGAAGGCCTGGCCGGCTTGCGGCTGAGCATGGTCTATCACTATTTGCCGCTGCCCGAAGTCAAGGCGCTGTACCCCAAAGCACTCATCACCTGCTACCCCTCCTACCAGAATGCGATCAATGCCGTAGCGTTCGATCAGGCCGATGTGTTTCTCGGCGATACGCTCTCCACGCACTACATGATCAACAAGGGCTACCTGAACAACGTGCGCATGGCCAACTTCGGCAAACAGGAGGCCCAGGGATTCAGCTTCGCCGTACGCCGCAACAACCCGCAACTGCTGGCCATCGTCGACAGCGTGCTCAAGGCCGTGCCGGCCAGTGAGCGTGACAACATCGCCAAACGCTGGAGCGCCGGCAGCGATCTGCTGCTCACTGACCAGAAACTGCAACTGACCCAGCGCGAAGAAGCGTGGCTCAAGCAGCATCCAGTTGTCAGTGTGGTGGTGAACGAAGCGTTCGCGCCCCTGACATTCTTTGACAACGACGGCAATTTTCGCGGCATCAGTGCCGACCTGCTCGAACTGGTCCGCCTGCGTACCGGCCTGCGTTTCGAGATCCGTCGCAGCCGCAACGACGCGGAAATGATCCAGCAGATAGACCGTCATCAAGCTGATCTGATCGCAGCGCTTCTGCCATCAACGGAACGCGAAAAAACCCTCAACTTCAGTCGTCCCTACCTGGAAAACTCTTACGTTCTGCTGACCCGCAAAAGCGCCGATGGCCCGACCAATCTGGGCCAGCTCAAAGGCAAACAACTGGCGATTGCCCAAGGCAATCCGATGGTCGAATACCTGCGCCGAGAGTACCCGCGCATCCAGTTGATCGAAACGGCGGATACCTTCAGTGCGGTCTCGCTGCTCGCTGAAGGCCACGTCGAAGGCGCTGTGAACTCCCTGGTCATTGCCAACTACTTCATTTCCTCGCGGATCTTTAATCAGGCGCTGCAGATCACCACCACCATCGGCACCGGTCAGGCGGCCTTTTCACTGGCGACCGCGCGAGACAACACGGAACTGACCTCGATCATCAACAAGGCATTGCTGAGCATCGCACCCGATGAACTGGGTGTGATCAATGGCCGCTGGCGCGGTTATTCCACGGCGTCTCAAAACATCTGGCACAACTACCAGCGCCTGTTTTATCAAGTGATTTTCGGCGCCTGCCTGCTATTGCTGTTGCTCCTGGCCTGGAATGCCTACATGCGCCACCAGATCAAACAACGCCAGGCCGCCGAGCGTGCGCTGAACGACCAGTTCGAATTCATGCGCTCACTGGTCGATGGCACGCCGCACCCGATTTATGTTCGTGATCGCCAGGGGCTGCTGCAAAGTTGCAACGAAAGCTACCTCGAAGCTTTCAATGCCAGGCGTGAAGACGTCATTGGCAAAAGCGTCATCGAGGGCACCCTGAGCAACGCGTTCGAAGCCCAGGCCTTTCAGGCCGATTACCAGCGCGTCGTTGCCGAGGGCACCCCGATGGTCGTCGACCGACCTCTGCACATCGGTAACCGGCGCCTGACCATCTATCACTGGATCCTGCCGTACCGCGACTCCAGCGGCGACGTGAAAGGCATCATCGGTGGCTGGATCGACATCAGCGAACGCCGTCAGTTGTTCGAGGAACTACGCACGGCCAAAGAACGGGCGGATGAGGCCAACCGGGCGAAAAGCACGTTTCTGGCGACCATGAGTCATGAAATCCGCACGCCGATGAATGCCGTGATCGGCATGCTCGAGCTGACGCTCAGACGCATGGATCAACAACATCCGGATCGCTCGTCAATCGACACGGCCTATCATTCGGCCAAGGATCTGCTGGGGTTGATCGGTGACATTCTCGATATCGCGCGGATCGAATCCGGACGCCTGAGTCTTTGCCCGGAACGGGTCAATCTGGTCGACACCGTGACGTCAGTGGCGAGAATCTTCGACGGTCTCGCGCGGCAGAAGAATCTTTCCCTGCAAGTCATCTTCAATCCGCCGGATCTGGCCGTCGATGTGTATCTGGACCCTCTGCGTTTCAAACAGGTGCTGTCGAATCTGGTCAGCAATGCGATCAAATTCACCGAACAAGGCCATGTGCGCATTACCCTCGATCTCATGAACACCGATGCGCCCGCCCGCGCCTTGCTGCAACTGACCGTGCAGGACAGCGGTGTCGGTATCAGTGCAGAGGATCAGCAACGCTTGTTCGAACCGTTTGCCCAGACCGAAAACAGCAGTCAACAAGGCAGAAGCGGTGCCGGCCTGGGGCTGGTGATCAGTCGCAACCTGTGCGAAATGATGGGCGGACAACTGCAATTGAGCAGTCAGCCGGGCATCGGTACCCAGGTCTGCCTCTCACTGGCCCTGGAAACACTGCCGATACAGGTGAATACGATCAAAAGTGAACCTGCGATCAAGACATCCTGCTCCCCCCTGCGTGTGCTGGTGGTGGATGACCATCCGGCCAATCGCTTGCTGATGTGTCAGCAACTGGAGTTTCTCGGCCATCAATTCAGCATTGCCGAGAACGGCTGCAGTGGCCTGAAACTGTGGACGGCTGGCCATTTCGATCTGGTGATCGTCGACTGCAACATGCCCTTGATGAATGGTTATGAACTGACTCGCGCCATTCGTCAGCATGAACTGCAGACACGCAGCCCGCCGTGCACCGTGCTGGGCTTCACGGCCAATGCGCAACCTGAGGAAATCCAGCGTTGCAAACAGGCCGGCATGGACGACTGTCTGTTCAAGCCCCTGAGCCTGAGCCTGCTCAGCCAATGGGTCGATGGCATCACGCCGACGTCGACGGCACCGGCTTTCAATCTGCAAAACATGAATATGCTCACCGGTGGTAATCCGGCGCAGGCTCGCCGGCTGTTGGCCGAATTACTTAAAAGCAGCCGCCTCGACCGCCAGGAATTGCTCGCGCTGTCGCCCGAACATGATCGCGGCGCACTGGCCGTGGTCGCGCACAAGATCAAGGGTGCCGCGCGCATTGCTCAGGCCACGCGCGTGATCGAATGTTGCGATGCCCTCGAGCAGGCCTGCGCCGAGGCACAGGCGACAACCGAGATCGCCCGCCATTGCGAAGCGAGCAACCGCGCGATGCTCGAACTGGAGCAGGCCCTTCAGCAACAACTGACGTTGTCGGATCGAGGCACAATGAGCGTGCCTTAACTATGCTTGGCGCTGAGCAGTGAGTTAACCATCATGGAGAGCCAGAAATGCCCAGCCCACTGCGCCCGGAGCAACGCCGGTTCCCGCTGCACGTGCACATCAGCGTCATGTTCACATTCCTGCTGCTGCTCACCGGGGTCGTGCTGGGATTGTTCAATTACCGCCAGACCACGCAGATCATCCTTTCAAGCAGCGAGAAGCTGTTCGAAAGGATCGAACAGGACGTGCGCCTCGACATGTCCGCCACCTATCAGCCGATCCGGCATCTGCTGAGCCTGCTGGCGGACAACCCCGCCGCTCAGGCCGAGCGCCTTGAACAACGCTTGCCTTTGCTCAGGCCGTTCAGCCAGTCGCTCACCGACAACCCGAATCTGGCCTCGCTGTATCTGGGTTATGCCAACGGCGACTTTTTCATGGTGCGCCCGCTGCGCAGCGCCGCGTTGAAAACACTGCTCAAGGCCCCTGAAGCGGCGGCATATCAGGTTTGGAGCATCGAGCATGACGCGCAGGGCGCCATGCACTCACAGTCACTGTTTTTCGATCAGGCACTGATGCCGATCAGCCGTCAGGACAATCCCGAAGACCGCTACGACCCGCGCAGCCGTGCGTGGTTCACCGATGCCCGCCAGCAAAACGAACAGATCACCACCGAACCTTACGTGTTTTTCTCCACGCACAATGTCGGCACCACGCTGGCCCGACGCAGCGGCGAGCATGCCGTGATCGGCGCTGACCTGACGCTGGTCGCATTGTCTGCCGCCCTGAGCAAACATGTCGTCACCGCGTCCACCGAAATTGCTTTGTTCGATGCTGACGGCAACGCGGTGGCCTATCCCGACAGCCAGCGGCTGATCGTCGATGGCAACACCGCACATCTGGCAAAAGCCGCGGACCTGAGTCCGAGCCTGCACACGCTGTTGTCCGGCGCGCATTCCGGCAATCGCCTGCAGGCGGACGGCCGGCAATGGATCGTCGCGCGCAGCAGCATTCAGGAGGGCGGCCCGAAAGGTTTGCAACTGGCGCTACTGGTACCGGAAGACGAACTTTTGGTCGATGCCTACCGCTTGCGCTGGCAAGGTGCGCTGATCACCCTGGCGACCTTGCTGCTGTGCCTGCCCCTGGGCTGGATGATTTCGCGGATTCTGGTCAAGCCGTTGCACGCGCTGGTCAAGGAAGCCGACGCCATCCGCAGTTTCGATTTCAATTTTCCGTTGGCACGCCGCTCGCCCGTGCTTGAAGTCGACCAATTGAGCGTGTCGATGGCACGGATGAAAGACACCCTGGCGAGTTTTTTCCGCATTACCGACACCCTTGGCGCCGAAACCCGCTTCGCCCCCCTGCTGCAACGGGTGCTGTTCGAAACGGTGCAGATTGCTCAGGCGCAGGCGGGGCTGATCTATCTGCGTGAAAGCGATAGCAGTCGCATGGAGCCTTACGGACTGGTCATCGACGGCACGCCCCGGACGCTGGAGGCGTTCGACATTGAGGGCCATGATCTGCAACACAACCAGGGCCCGACGTGGTTCGAGCAATTGATCAACGCCAACAATGTGGTGAGCAACTTCGGCGTCGATCAGGCCGGCGATCTGCAGAAAGTCCTGCTGGCGATGCAATCGCCACGCGTTCATCTGATCGGCCTCCGCCTGCACAATCGCCACGACGAAACCATCGGTCTGCTGATCCTGCTGGTGAACGACAGCGGCACGGCAGTCGATCTGGAAAAACTGCGCCCCGACCGCATCGCGTTCCTCCAGGCCGTGTCCGGCGCGGCGGCGGTGAGTATCGAGAGCCAGCGTCTGCAAGCCCGCCAGAAGCAGTTGCTCGACGCCTTCATTCAATTGCTCGCCGGCGCCATCGACGCGAAGAGCCCTTATACCGGCGGACATTGTCAGCGCGTGCCAGAGCTGACGCTGATGCTTGCTCAGGCAGCGGCAGCCAGTCAGGCGCCAGCCTTCAGCGCCTATCAACCCAGCGAAGACGAGTGGGAAGCCTTGCACATTGCCGCGTGGCTGCACGATTGCGGCAAGGTCACGACGCCCGAATACGTGGTCGACAAGGCGACCAAACTGGAAACCATCAACGACCGTATTCACGAGATCCGCACCCGCTTCGAAGTACTCAAGCGTGATGCCTGGATCAGCTATTGGCAGGCGCGGGCCCTGGGCGGTGATGAGACAGCATTGGCCGAACTGCGCGATGCGACACTGACGGCGCTCGACGACGACTTCGCGTTTGTCGCGCGCTGCAACCTGGGCAGTGAGGCCATGGCCGAAGCGGATCTGCAACGCCTTGATGATCTGGCTCGACGCACCTGGATGCGTACCCTCGATGACCGTCTGGGTGTGTCCTGGGAAGAGAACCGGCGTCAGTCGCGCACGCCGGCGCCGAGCTTGCCGGTCAGTGAACAGCTATTGGCAGACAAATCCGAACACTTGCTCGAACGCGACCCGAACGAGTTGATTCCCGAAGACAATCCGTGGGGCTTCAAACTGGAGGTGCCGCGCTACAAATACAATCGCGGCGAGCTGTACAACCTGAGTATCAGCCGTGGCACCCTGACCCGCGAAGAGCGTTACGTGATCAATCACCACATGGTCCAGACCATCATGATGCTCAGTCACCTGCCCTTCCCCGGCCACCTCGACAGCATTGCCGAAATCGCCGGCGGTCATCATGAAAAAATGGACGGCACCGGTTATCCGAAACGCCTGAAACGCGAAGAAATGAGTCTGCCGGCACGGATGATGGCGATCGCCGATATCTTTGAAGCGCTGACGGCGGCTGACCGCCCGTACAAGAAAGCCAAAACCTTGAGTGAAGCACTGGCGATCATGGCCACCATGTGCCGTGAGGCGCACATCGATGCCCCGCTGTTTGGATTGTTCATCAGCGAAGGCGTGTACATGCAGTACGCCGTGCGCTTTCTCGATCCAGCGCAGATCGACGCCGTGGATCCGGCCAGCCTGTTGCACAAGGCTGGCCTCAGCGCGTGATCAGCAGTCGGTCAGACGCAGGAAAATCGCCGCCAGTTGTTCGATACCGGCCTGATCCTGCGCGCCGAAACGCGCCAGTTTCGGGCTGTCGAGGTCGAGCACCCCGATCAGGCGTCCGTCTTTGACCAACGGCACGACCAGCTCACTGTTCGAAGCGCTGTCGCAGGCGATATGCCCGGGGAACGCATGCACGTCTTCAACGCGCTGGGTTTGCCGACTGGCTGCCGCCGCGCCACACACACCACGACCGAAGGGAATGCGCACGCAAGCGATCTGGCCCTGGAACGGGCCCAGCACCAGCTCTTCGTTGCGGTTGAGGTAAAAACCCGCCCAGTTCAAGTCATCGAGCTGGTTGTACAGGAACGCCGAAAACTGCGCGGCGTTGGCAATGAAGTCGCGCTCATCCGCCAGCAGCGATTCCAGTTGCGCGGCCAACATGCCATAGCCTTCGAGGCCCTGGCCGCTTTGTTGCAAATCAATCATGCCTTGTGCTCCAACAATTTCAGTCCCACCCAGTAACGGGCGAATTGGTACGCGCAACGTCCGTTGCGATTACCGCGGCCGGTGGCCCAACGCACGGCGAGGATGTCCAGTTCTTCGTCGCGCTGCCAGCTCAGGCCGGCCTTGGCGGCCAACTGGCCAATCCAGTGCTCGACGACGTTAAGGAAGTGTTCTTGGGTAAACGGGTAGAACGACAGCCACAGACCGAAACGGTCCGACAGGGCGATCTTGTCTTCAACGGCTTCGCTGGGGTGCAGTTCGCCGTCGACGCGTTTCCAGTTTTCGTTGTCGCTTTCCTTCTCCGGCACCAGATGGCGGCGGTTGGAGGTGGCGTACAGCAAAACGTTGTCCGGCGCCTGTTCAAGCGAGCCGTCGAGCACGCTTTTGAGAACGCGGTAATCGCCTTCACCGGACTCGAACGACAAGTCATCGCAAAACAGCACGAAACGTTGTGGCAGCTTGCCGATCTGCTCGACCACCCGTGGCAGATCCGCCAGATGATCGCGCTCGATCTCGATCAGGCGCAGGCCCGCGGCGGCGTGTTCCGCCAGCAAGGCCCGCACCAGCGAAGACTTGCCGGTACCGCGCGAGCCCCAGAGCAGCGCATGGTTGGCCGGCATGCCATCGAGAAATTGCTGGGTATTGCGCCCCAGTTGCTCCAGTTGACGGTCGACACCGATCAGGTCGGACAGGCGCATGTCGAGGCTGACTTCCAGTGGCAGCAGGTAGCCGCTGCGTCCGTCGCGCTGCCAGCGCGCAGCCAGACAAGTACCCCAGTCGATCACCGGCCGAGGTGCCGGCAACAACGGTTCGATCCGCGCCAGAACCGACTCGGCGCGTTCAAGAAAAGCATTCAATCGGGAATCCACGTCTTCTCCTCGGGCACGTTCACAGTGATGATGACGATCCAGCGACGACACACAGATCAGAATTCACCTACCAAGCCTTGTTACAAGGCGATTCGGGAACCTCGGTATCCATACATGATCGACTATGCTTGAGCAGCGAAGGGAAACGGAAGTGGTTCAACACCCCATGGATATCAAATTCACCCACCGGCTGTCTTACAAGCAAGCCAGGCTTACCGTGCTGGTCGGGTTCATTCTGGGCACGCTGCTCAGCCTGCTGCAAATCGGCATCGATTATGCCAGTGAAGACGCCTCTATCAACCGTGAAATCCTGTCTTTACTGGAAATCAGCCATAACCCGGCGTCACGGATCGCCTACAACATTGACGCCGAGCTGGCGCAGGAACTGACCCTGGGGCTGTTGCGCTCGCCGGCGATCATTTCTGCGCAACTGATCGACAACAACAGCACGGTGCTGGCCAGCGTAAAACGCCCGGAACTGCAAAGCGGTTATCGGGTGATCAGCGACTTCCTGTTTGGTGCCAAGCGCCAGTTCGAGGATCGTCTGTATCTGGATCATCTGCCCAATGAATCGCTGGGCGTCTTGAGCCTTGAAGTCGATACCTACGCCTTTGGCAGCCGTTTCCTGCGTCGGGCCGAGATTACCTTGCTCAATGGCTTCGCCCGCAGCCTGATTCTGACCGGCCTCCTGCTGGCGCTGTTCTACGTGATGCTGACCAAACCGCTGGTGCGGGTGATCCGCGAGCTCAGTGGACGCGACCCGCGCAGTGCCGAACCGACCACGCTGGAATGTCCGTCCGGCCATGCCAACGATGAAATCGGCGTGCTGGTCAAAGTCGCCAATCAGCAATTCGAGAACATTGCCACCGAGATCCAGCAGCGGCGCAACGCCGAGAACCGCCTGACGGACTATCTCGGACAACTGGAAAACATCGTCTCGGCGCGTACCGCCGAACTCAAGGCGATCAATACGCGGCTCAGCCAGTCCAATCAGGAACTCGAAGTCGCTCGCAGCACCGCCCTGGAAATGGCCGAGGCCCGCTCGGCCTTCCTCGCCAACATGAGCCATGAGATCCGCACGCCGCTCAACGGCCTGCTGGGGATGATCGCGCTGTCACTCGACGGCCCGCTGAATGCCGAGCAGCAGCAACAGCTGTCGATCGCCCACGATTCGGGCAAGGTGCTGGTCGAGTTGCTCAACGATATTCTCGACCTGTCGAAATTCGATGCCGGGCAACTGGAGCTCGAGCACATCCCGTTCGACCTCGGCTCATTGATCGAAGACACCGCCAATCTGCTCTCGCAGAATGCCGCGCCGAGCGTCGAGCTGACCTGCCTGATCGACCCTCACTTCCCGGCCCTGGTATTGGGCGATCCGACCCGGGTTCGGCAGATCGTCAGCAACCTGCTGTCCAACGCACTGAAATTCACCCGGTTCGGCCGGGTGGATGTGCGCTTGTCGACCTCCAGGGATGGCGTGCGCATCGAGGTCTGCGACACCGGCATCGGTATCGCCCAGGACGCGCAGCTGAAAATCTTCCAGCCGTTCACCCAGGCGGGCGCCGGGATCACCCGTCAGTATGGCGGCACAGGGCTGGGACTGGCGCTGACGTACAACCTCTGCGAGGCCATGCAGGGCCGCCTGACCATCAGCTCCGAGACCGGTTTCGGCAGTCAGTTCTGTGCCGAGTTGCCACTGCCCTGCCATACGCGCGCACTGGCACCGGCGCCGCTGCACGGCAAGATACTCGCCATCACCGCAGCGAGCAGTGGTCTGGCGGAGCTGTTGCAGAGTCTGCTGCCGGTCTGGGGACTTGCGTATGAACAGCGCACCATTGATGACTCGCTGCTGGGCCTGACCCCGGATGTGGTGATCACCGATTGCCCGGAGTGCCTGTTCGGCCTGCGCCCGACGCTCGGTGCGCCGATTTTGCTGGTGACCGCCTACGGCAGTTTCCTGCCGAGCGAAGAAGCGGCCGCGCTCGCACCGCTGCAACAACAGGCGCGACCGTTGGCGCGCAATGCGCTCTACCAGAACCTGCGGCGCACCCTGCAACCGGACGTGGTTGCAATCAACGATGCGCAGCTCGAAACCTCTCCCTCGGTGCGCCGCGGGCGGGTGTTGCTGGTGGAGGACAACCCGGTCAATCAACTGGTGGCCAAAGGCATGCTCGGCAAACTGGGCTGCGAGGTCATCGTCGCCGCCCATGGCGCCGAAGCGCTGGATCAACTGGAGTATCACGAATTCGATCTGGTGCTGATGGACTGCAACATGCCCGTGATGGATGGCTACGAAGCCAGCCGGCAGATCCGTCAGAGCGGGCGCTGGCCGCACCTGCCCATCGTCGCTCTGACCGCCAACGCGATGTCCGAAGAACGCGAACGCTGCCGCGCGGCAGGCATGAGCGACTATCTGGCCAAGCCGTTCCGCCGAGAAGAACTGGCGGCACTGCTTGATCAGTGGATCCCGACTACGACAGCGCTTTGATCTGGCCCAGCAAGTGATCAAGACCGTTGCGCAGGTCATTGAGGCGGTCCAGATCCACCCCGCTGTCGCACAGCAGTCGGGCCTTGAGCGGCCCGACCTGCTCGCGCAAGGCTTGCCCGGCGGGCGTCAGGCTCAGATGGACTTCCCGTTCGTCGCGCGTCGAACGCTGGCGCTGCACCCATTGCAACTGCTCCAGGCGCTTGAGCAACGGCGTCAGCGTGCCCGAGTCCAGCGCCAGGCGTTCGCCCAAGGCCTTGACGGTCGGTTGCTCCGGCGCGGCGTCCTGCCATTCCCACAACACCAGCATCGCCAGATATTGCGGGTAGGTCAGACCGAGCTGATCGAGCATCGGCTTGTAGGCCCGAATCACCGCCCGGGAGGCGGCGTACAACTTGAAGCACAACTGGCTGTCGAGCTTCAGCGAATCGACCGGCAGGCTGTTCATTTGAGCAGGGCTTCGATCTCGCGGCTCAGGTCCTGCGGCTTGGTCGCCGGGGCGAAGCGCTTGACCAGTTGGCCGTCCTTGCCGATGAGAAACTTGGTGAAGTTCCACTTGATGCCTTGGGAGCCCAGTACGCCCGGCGCACGTTTCTTCAACTGTACGAACAATGGATGAGCGCCGGCACCGTTGACTTCGATCTTCTTGAACAGCGGGAAGCTGACACCGAAGTTCAACTCGCAGAATTCGCTGATCGCCCCCTCATTGCCCGGCTCCTGCTTGCCGAACTGATTGCAGGGGAAGCCCAGGACCACCAGGCCCTGATCCTTGTAGGTCTGCCACAGTTCTTCGAGACCTTTGTATTGCGGGGTGAAGCCGCACTTGCTCGCGGTGTTGACCACCAGAACCGCTTTGCCGGCGAAATCAGCCAGGGTCTTTTGCTCACCTTTGATCGTGGTGCACGGGATGTTCAGCAGGTTGTCGCTCATGGCACTGGGCTCCGCAGACAGTCAGGAAAGGCCAAACATAGCGAGCAATTAAATTGTGTGCAATTTAATTATCGAATAACAAGGCGACCCGAAGGTCGCCTTCAATCGTTTATGCGCGCGGTTCGAGGTTCAGACACACCGAGTTGATGCAATAACGCAGGAATGTCGGCGGCGGGCCGTCGGGAAACACATGACCCAGATGCGCATCGCAGCGCGCACACTTCACTTCGATGCGGATCATGCCGTGCGTGGTATCACGGATTTCAGTCATCGCGCTTTCGCCGATCGGCGCGTAGAAGCTCGGCCAGCCGCAACCGGAATCGAATTTGGTCTTGGAGTCGAACAGCGCTTCGTTGCAGCAAACGCAGTGGTAGACACCGTCGGTCTTGGTGTCGTTGTATTTGCCGGAGAACGGGCGCTCGGTCGCACTGAGGCGGCAAACCTCGTACTGCTGCGGATCGAGCATGGCTTTCCATTCTTCCAGGGTTTTTTCCAACTTTTCCATCATCACACCTCAGCGGCTGAAAAAGCCCGATCTGTACCTTTTCCACGGATCGGGCGGCACGTATGATTGCGCCTCGTCACGCACCAGTCTGGCAGCCAGACCGGGCGCATTCAAACGGATTATGGGAGCCACGGCTCAAGACGTCCGCCTGTGTGAAGACGCAGGAATCCCAGCACGGTTGTCCATCCGCCGCCTGGATCGTTCATTTTCGGGATCACATCGCCATGCAGTTCAGCAAATCGAACAAGCTCGCCAACGTCTGCTACGACATTCGCGGCCCGGTGCTCAAGCACGCCAAACGACTGGAAGAGGAAGGCCAGCGCATCCTCAAGCTGAACATCGGCAACCCGGCGCCGTTTGGTTTCGAAGCCCCGGACGAAATCCTTCAGGATGTGATCCGCAACCTGCCGACCGCACAAGGCTACAGTGACTCCAAAGGTCTGTTCAGCGCGCGTAAAGCGGTGATGCAGTACTACCAGCAGAAGAATGTCGAAGGTGTCGGCATCGAAGACATCTATCTGGGCAACGGCGTTTCCGAACTGATCGTGATGTCGCTCCAGGCGCTGCTCAACAACGGCGACGAAGTGCTGGTGCCGGCTCCGGACTATCCGCTGTGGACTGCCGCCGTCAGCCTCGCTGGCGGTAACGCCGTGCATTACCTGTGCGACGAAGGCGCCGACTGGTTCCCGGATCTGGCCGACATCAAGGCCAAGATCACCCCGAACACCAAAGCCATGGTGATCATCAACCCGAACAACCCGACCGGCGCGGTGTATTCGAAGGAAGTGCTGCTGGGCATGCTGGAAATCGCGCGTGCGCACAACCTGGTGGTGTTCTCCGACGAGATCTACGACAAGATTCTGTATGACGATGCCGTGCACATCTGCACCGCCTCCTTGGCGCCGGACCTGCTCTGCCTGACGTTCAACGGTCTGTCGAAGTCCTACCGCGTAGCGGGTTTCCGCTCCGGCTGGATCGCCATCTCCGGGCCGAAACACAACGCGCAGAGCTACATCGAAGGCATCGACATGCTGGCCAACATGCGCCTGTGCGCCAACGTGCCGAGCCAGCATGCGATCCAGACCGCGCTCGGCGGCTACCAGAGCATCAATGATCTGGTGCTGCCGCAGGGTCGCCTGCTCGAACAGCGCAACCGCACCTGGGAGCTGCTCAACGACATTCCGGGTGTGAGCTGCGTCAAGCCGATGGGTGCGCTGTATGCGTTCCCGAAGATCGACCCGAAGGTCTGCCCGATCCACAACGACGAAAAATTCGTCCTCGACCTGTTGCTGTCCGAGAAGCTGCTGGTGGTGCAGGGCACGGCGTTCAACTGGCCGTGGCCGGATCACTTCCGCGTGGTCACCCTGCCCCGCGTCGACGATCTGGAAATGGCCATCGGCCGCATCGGCAACTTCCTCAAGTCGTACCGCCAGTAACTGGCCAGCAGTGCGCAACGGCCAAACGTTGCGCACTGTCTGATTCAGCAACACTTCTGCATTCCGCGTCTGCGCACGCCTTCTACACTTGCGATTCGTATCAGTCACCTGCGCCTGAGGTAATGGCGACGGGTCGCGGCTGGCTGTCATCCCTATCGGTATCTGTCGTGGGAAATGTGCCGAGCACCGAAGAATTCGCTGTAGGACACAGTTTGAAATAGTCACTCAGTTGAATAGCCCGGTGCAGCACCTTATATACCCCGCAGTACGCTACATCTTTAGCTTGAGGAGATTTCTACAACCATGATGCGCATCCTGCTGTTTTTGGCCACTAACCTGGCGGTCGTGCTGATAGCCAGCATCACCCTGAGCCTGTTCGGCTTCAACGGGTTCATGGCGGCCAACGGGGTTGATCTCGACCTTAGTCAGCTGCTGGTTTTCTGTGCGGTCTTTGGTTTCGCCGGCTCCCTGTTCTCGCTGTTCATCTCCAAGTGGATGGCGAAGATGAGCACCGGCACCCAGATCATCAGCCAGCCACGTACCCGGCATGAGCAATGGCTGCTGCAAACCGTCGAGCAACTGTCCCGCGAAGCCGGGATCAAGATGCCCGAAGTCGGTATTTTCCCGGCCTACGAAGCAAACGCCTTCGCCACTGGCTGGAACAAGAACGACGCGCTGGTCGCGGTCAGCCAGGGCTTGCTCGAGCGTTTCTCGCCCGATGAAGTGAAAGCCGTACTGGCCCACGAAATCGGTCACGTGGCCAACGGTGACATGGTTACGCTGGCGCTGATCCAGGGCGTGGTGAACACCTTCGTGATGTTCTTTGCGCGGATCATCGGCAACTTCGTCGACAAAGTGATCTTCAAGAACGAAGAAGGCCAGGGCATCGCCTACTACGTGGCGACCATCTTCGCCGAACTGGTACTGGGCATTCTCGCCAGTGCGATCGTCATGTGGTTCTCGCGCAAGCGCGAATTCCGTGCCGACGAAGCCGGCGCACGTCTGGCGGGCACCAGCGCAATGATCGGCGCACTGCAACGCCTGCGCGCCGAACAGGGCCTGCCGGTGCATATGCCGGACACCCTGAACGCCTTTGGCATCAACGGTGGCATCAAACAGGGCTTTGCCCGCATGTTCATGAGCCACCCGCCACTGGAAGAGCGTATCGACGCGCTGCGTCGTCGCGGTTGATCCGACTGGCGTAACAATGAAAAAAGGTCCGCAGTGATGCGGACCTTTTTTTGTTCCTGCCAATAATGGATTGTTGCTGATGGCCTCTTCGCGAGCAGGCTCGCTCCCACACGGGCCCTGCAAACACCCATCCAATGTGGGAGCGAGCCTGCTCGCGAAGAGGCCGGCACTGTCAGCAAACATCTATCGAGAAGAAACCCGGTAAACCCGCTCCTCAAGCCGCGTCACGCCTGCCTGCAGGAACTTCCCGCTCTCCCCCAGCACATCCTGCTCTTCCAGCACCTGCACCTGCCAGACATCCCCCAGCAACCGCAGCACTTCATCATCCCCCACCGCAAACGGCGGCCCCGGCATCTGCGCCTGATCGTAATCCAGCGTAATCAACAGCCCTTGCACACCCAACGGCAGGATCCGCTGAAGATGCGCCGCATAGCGCTCACGCATCGGCGCTGGCAAGGCAATCAGCGCAGCACGGTCGTAGATCGCCGTGCAATCGGCTACATCGCTCGCCGTCAGCGCGAAGAAGTCACCGCACCACAACTCGATGGTGTCACTGCGATAGACCTTGAACGCGCCCTTCTGGCTGATCTGCGGCTGTATCTGATGCTCATTGAAAAAGTCCTCGATAGCCTTTTCCGACAGTTCGACCCCGAGCACCTGATGACCACGCCCGGCCAGCCACGCCAGATCCAGACTTTTCCCACACAAAGGCACGAGCACTCGCCCCGCTGCCGGTACCGCCCAGTGCCGCTGCAAATATGGGTTCACCTCGGGCAGATGAAAACCGATCTGCCCCGAATCCCACTTCTTGTGCCAAAACTCAGGCTGCATGCATCACTCCGAATAATTCGATCAAAAAGCGTTAAAACTTATATTAGATTTAGATCAATGATCTGACTGAAGATGAGCTCATCTTAACGCTCAGGAACCCATCATGTTTCCCAGCCTGTTTATTTCCCATGGCTCACCCATGCTGGCGCTGGAGCCCGGTGCCAGTGGCCCGGCGCTGGCGCGTCTGGCAGCCGAATTACCGAAACCCAAAGCCATCGTGATCGTCTCTGCCCATTGGGAGAGCCACGAACTGCTGGTCAGCAGCCATGCGCAACCGCAAACCTGGCATGACTTCGGCGGCTTCCCCCGCGCATTGTTTGAAGTGCAGTACCCAGCGCCGGGGAATCCGCAGTTGGCCGCTGAGGTGGCCGATCTGTTGACTGCCAACAATCTGCCAGCACGTCTCGATCCGCAACGTCCGTTCGATCACGGCGTCTGGGTGCCGCTGTCGCTGATGTACCCGCAAGCGGATATCCCGGTGGTGCAGGTCTCGCTGCCGAGTCGCGCTGGCCCGGCGTTGCAAACCCGGGTCGGCCGCGCGCTGGCGAGTCTGCGTGATCAGGGCATTTTGCTGATCGGCTCTGGCAGCATCACCCACAACCTGCGTGAACTCGACTGGCACGCCGGCCCGGAAAGTGTCGAGCCGTGGGCGCGGGATTTCCGTGACTGGGTGATCGAGAAGTTGGCGGCCGACGATGAGGCGGCGCTGCATGATTATCGCCAGCAGGCGCCGCATGCGGTGCGCAGCCATCCGAGCGATGAGCATTTGTTGCCGCTGTATTTTGCACGGGGCGCGGGCGGTGAGTTCAGCGTGGCGCACAAAGGATTCACGATGGGTGCGCTGGGCATGGATATTTATCGTTTCGGTTGACGCCTTCGCGAGCAGGCTCGCTCCCACCAAGGCAAAAAACAGGCAAAAAAAATCCCCGAACCAGTCGGGGATTTTTTATGTTCGATCAATCAGCCCGGGGGCGGATCAATCTTCGCGATAGCGACGCAGTTTCAGCTGCTTACCGGCAACGCGAGTGTCCTTCAGTTTGGTCAGGAGTTTGTCCAGACCATCTTCCGGCAGCTCGACGAGGCTGAAGCTGTCACGCACCTGGATGCGACCGATCGCTTCACGGGCCAGACCGCCTTCGTTGAGGATGGCGCCCAGCAGGTTCTTCGCAGCGATACCATCACGCGCACCCAGCGCGGTACGGCAACGAGCACGGCCTTCGCCCAAAGGCATTGGCGCGCGACGCTCGCGGTCACCACGATCAGGACGATCACCGGTGCGCTCAGGACGGTCGCCACGCGGTGCGTTGTTCGGCACCAGTGGACGTTCCTTCTCAATCGCAGCCAGGTTCAGCGCTTGACCGTTGGTGGCTTTGCGCAGCAGCGCAGCAGCCAGAGCACGCGGGGTGCAGCCGATGTCTGCAGTCAGACGATCGAGCAGCTCACCGTGAGTCGATTCGGCGTCAGCGACCAGCGGCGACAGGCTGTTGGTCAGTTTCTTGATGCGCGCATCGAGAACGGCTTGAGCGTCCGGCAGGCGTACTTCGGCAACTTTCTGACCGGTTACGCGCTCGATCACTTGCAGCATGCGGCGCTCACGTGGAGTCACCAGCAGCAGTGCACGACCTTCGCGACCGGCACGGCCAGTACGGCCGATACGGTGAACGTAGGATTCCGGATCGTACGGCATGTCGACGTTGAACACGTGAGTGATGCGCGGAACGTCCAGACCACGAGCAGCAACGTCGGTCGCGACAACGATGTCCAGACGGCCATCTTTCAGCGAGTCGATGACGCGCTCACGCTGGTTCTGGGCGATGTCACCGTTCAGCGCCGCGGCTTTGTAGCCTTTGGCGTCGAGGGCGCTGGCCAGATCCAGGGTCGCTTGCTTGGTGCGCACGAACATGATCAGGGCGTCGAAATCTTCCACTTCCAGCAAGCTGAGAACGGCCGAAGTCTTCTGGTCAGCGTGAACCAACAGGTGAGCCTGTTCGATCGCGGTAACGGTCTGAGTCTTGGTCTGGATCTTCACGTGTTGCGGATCGCGCAGGTGGCGTTCGGCAATAGCGCGGATCGACTGCGGCAGGGTAGCCGAGAACAAAACGGTCTGACGGGTCGCTGGCAGAGCCTTGAAGATGACTTCCAGGTCATCCATGAAGCCCAGTTTCAACATTTCGTCAGCTTCGTCGAGAACCAGGTGGTTCACGGTCGACAGAACTTTTTCGTCACGACGCAGGTGGTCGCACAGACGGCCCGGAGTGGCGACAACGATCTGTGCACCATTACGGATTGCTTTCAGTTGTGGGCCCATCGGCGCGCCGCCGTAAACGGCCACAACGGTAACGCCCGGCATTTGCTTGGCGTAGGTTTCAAAAGCGGTTGCTACTTGCAGCGCCAACTCACGAGTTGGCGCCAGGATCAGGGCTTGCGGTTCGCGCTTGGCAGGATCGATGCGGTGCAGAATAGGCAGTGCGAACGCGGCGGTTTTACCGGTACCGGTTTGCGCCTGACCAATCATGTCCTGGCCGGCCATGATGATCGGGATCGATTGCTGCTGAATCGCCGAAGGCTCTTCGTAGCCAGTCGCTGCGACGGCTGCAAGAATATTCGGGTTAAGATTAAAAGCGGCGAATCCGCCGGTTTCCTGGGTCATGGGTCTGCCTCTAAGTGCATCCGCAAAGACCCATGCTCCAAAGCTGCGCATGCCGTGTTGAGACTCAAGAGTCGCCCTGGCAGCTTTGTCGGCGGGGATTTGCGAAAACGAATGAATGAAAAAAAGAATCGTCCGGGAAGAGCCCGCAATGCGGACGTGCAGCCGAAGCTGACTTCGGGAAATTGCGCTACCTAAACGCGGCCCGGTTAAAGGCCGGCGCGCACTATACCGGATTTTGCCCAAAAAGGGAGCTTTTTTTATCGTCTGAATGCGTGTGTCACCGCTGTGTAACGGGGTTTTGCGGATAATCGCGCCAAGGTCTATTTTTCATAGGCCCGGCCCTGCGGGCGATGACGCTTAAACGATTCATCGATGTGCGGCATACCGTCGCTGCACCCGCCCTCCCCGCTCGAGGATTTCGCCATGAATCAGCCCTGTGCCGGCCGCGTCAGCCGTGAACGCCGTGGTCACGTCCATCTGATTGGCCTCGATCGAGCGGCCAAACGCAACGCCTTCGACCTCGACCTGCTCAACGAGCTGAGCCTGGCCTACGGCGAGTTCGAAGCCGACAGCGAAGCGCGGGTGGCGGTGGTGTTTGGCCATGGCGAGCACTTTACCGCCGGTCTGGATCTGGTCAATGCCAGCTCCGCCCTCGCCCAAGGCTGGCAGGTTCCGACCGGCGGTTGCGACCCGTGGGGGGTTTTCGTCGGACCACGGGTGAGCAAACCGGTGATCGTCGCCGCGCAAGGTTACTGCCTGACCATCGGTATCGAGTTGATGCTGGCGGCAGATATCAATCTCTGTGCGAGCAATACCCGCTTCGCGCAGATGGAAGTACAGCGTGGGATCTTTCCTTTTGGTGGCGCGACTTTGCGATTTCAGCAGATTGCCGGCTGGGGTAATGCGATGCGCTGGTTGCTGACCGGCGATGAATTTGATGCGCACGAAGCCTTGCACTTGGGACTGGTGCAGGAAGTGATGGCCAGTGAAGACCTGCTGCCGCGAGCGATTGCGTTGGCCGAACGGATTGCCCGGCAGGCGCCGTTGGGGGTGCAGGCGACGTTGATGTCGGCGCGGCAGGCTCGGTATGAAGGCGAGACAGCGGCGGCGCAGGGTTTGCCGGCGCTGGTGAAGAAGTTGCTGGCCAGTGAAGATGCCAAGGAAGGAGTGCGCTCGTTGGTGGAGCGGCGACCTGGAGTCTTCAAGGGGATCTGAAAAACTTGGCGCCTGCCATGACGCCATCGCGAGCAGGCTCACTCCTACAAGGGAACGCATTTCAATGTAGGAGTGAGCCTGCTCGCGATAGGGCCAGCAAGGCCAGATGCCTCAGGTGGCCGGGCGAATACTGTTGATCAACGACTGCAACGAATACCCCAACTTCGGCGCCAACGATTCGGCCCGGGCGGTCAGTGCCTGCATGTCCAGCGCCTGATCGAGATCCGCCGGCACAATCAGAATGACGTTGCCCTCCTTCACCGGCAGCTCCCAGTAGTGCCGGTGATAGAGCCCGCGCAACAACGCCGCGCCCAACGGCTTGCCGTCATCGGTGGCCCACTGGTTGATCACCAGCCAGCCGCCCGGATTCAGCCGTTTCTGGCAGTCACCGAGAAAACTCCAGGCCAGATGGCCGACACCCGGCCCGACATCGGTGTACAGGTCGACAAAAATCAGGTCCGCCGGCTCGGCAGTCGGCAGCAGTTCGAGGGCGTCGCCGACGCGAATGTACAGGCGTGGATCATCATCCAGCCCAAGGTATTCGATGGCCAGACGCGGCACATCCGGGCGCAATTCAATCGCTTCGACATCTTCCAGCGGCAGAAACTTGAGGCAGGCCTGCGTCAGCGTACCGGCACCGAGCCCCAGAAACAGCGCACTCTCCGGCTGCTCATGGCACAACGCACCGATCAGCATCGCGCGGGTGTAGTCGTATTCCAGCCAGCTCGGATCAGCGGTGAACACGCAGCTCTGCTCGATCGCATCGCCGAACTCGAGAAAGCGGTAATCGGCCACTTCCAGCACGCGTATCACGCCGAACTCATCCTGTACTTCGGCGAGCAGATGCTCGACGCGCTCCTCAGTCATTTCGTCTCCTGATGGTCACCGGGCGCGGTGACGCGATGGCACCGCTGTGGCGCCGTGGCAAAGCGGCGATTGTCGGTGATGGGGCGGGAGCAGGTCACGCACTAATTGCTGCTAACATGGCCTTCCGTGCGTAGAACCAATTAGAGACCGTGATGAGCCAACCGTGGAGCCCTGACAGCTGGCGCGCCCTGCCGATCCAGCAACAACCCCAATATCCTGACGCTGCGCATCTGCGCCAGGTCGAGCAGACGCTGGCCAGCTATCCGCCGCTGGTGTTTGCCGGCGAAGCGCGCGAACTGCGCCGACAGTTTGCCGAAGTCACTCAGGGCCGCGCATTCCTGCTGCAGGGTGGCGATTGTGCGGAAAGCTTTGCCGAATTCTCTGCGGCAAAAATTCGCGACACTTTTAAAGTATTGCTGCAGATGGCGATCGTCATGACCTTTGCCGCCGGTTGCCCGGTGGTCAAGGTCGGGCGCATGGCCGGCCAGTTCGCCAAGCCACGCTCGGCCAACGACGAGACCATCGATGGCGTGACCCTGCCGGCTTATCGCGGCGACATCGTCAACGGCATCGGTTTCGACGAGAAAAGCCGCGTACCGGATCCGGAGCGTCTGCTGCAGTCCTACCACCAGTCCACCGCCACGCTGAATCTGCTGCGCGCGTTTGCCCAAGGCGGTTTTGCCGACCTGCATCAGGTGCACAAGTGGAACCTCGATTTCATCGCCAACTCCGCGCTGGCCGAGAAGTACAGCCACCTCGCCGACCGCATCGATGAAACCTTGGCGTTCATGCGCGCCTGCGGCATGGACAGCTCGCCACAACTGCGCGAAACCAGCTTCTTCACCGCCCACGAAGCGTTGCTGCTGAACTACGAAGAAGCCTTCGTGCGCCGCGACAGCCTGACCAACGATTACTACGATTGCTCGGCACACATGCTGTGGATCGGCGACCGTACCCGTCAGCTCGACGGCGCGCATGTCGAATTCCTCCGTGGCGTGAACAATCCGATCGGGGTGAAAGTCGGCCCAAGCATGGACCCCGACGATCTGATCCGCCTGATTGACGTGCTCAACCCGGACAACGATCCCGGCCGTCTGAACCTGATTGCGCGGATGGGCGCAAACAAGGTCGGCGATCACCTGCCGGCGCTGATCCGTGCGGTGCAGCGTGAAGGCAAGCAAGTGCTGTGGAGCTCAGACCCGATGCACGGCAACACCATCAAGGCCAGCAGCGGCTACAAGACCCGTGACTTCGCGCAGATCCTCGGTGAGGTTAAACAGTTCTTCCAGGTGCACGAAGCCGAAGGCAGTTATGCCGGCGGGATTCACATCGAGATGACCGGGCAGAATGTCACCGAGTGCATTGGTGGCGCGCGGCCGATTACTGAAGATGGCTTGTCGGATCGCTATCACACCCATTGTGATCCGCGGATGAATGCCGATCAGTCGCTGGAATTGGCATTCCTCATCGCTGAAACCCTCAAACAAGTTCGCCGTTAGACCGCGTCGCCTCTTTCGCGAGCAGGCTCGCTCCCACACTGGATTGGTGTCGTACACACAACCCATGTGGGAGCGAGCCTGCTCGCGAAGAGGCCGGCTCAGACACCACCAAGCTCCGCCAATGCCACCCGCAACCGCGCCGCACTCTCGCGCTGACAATTCAATTGCACCCGCGCAAGCCCCAGCCAATCCGCCATCTGCCGCAAGTTCAGCGCCAGCGCCAACATCCCTTCCTCATCCAGTCCCTTTTCCTCTTCGTGCACCGCATGCACCGCCAACTGCCCCGCCGCCCGTTCGGCACGCAGATCAACCCGCGCTGCAATCCGCTCGTTGTGCAAGAACGGCAGCACGTAATAGCCGAAAACCCGCTTGTTCTGCGGCGTATAAATTTCCAGCCGATAGCGAAAATCGAACAAACGCTCAGTGCGGCTGCGTTCCCAGATCAACGAATCAAACGGCGATAACAACGCACTGGCCAACACCTTGCGCGGGACTTTCGGCTCCGGCAGGCAATAAGCGATCTGGCGCCAACCAGCGACTTCGCACATCTGCAATTGCCCCGCCTCGACCAGTTCCGCCAGACGTGGACGCGCATCCGCCGGATTCAGACGGAAGTAATCTCGCAGGTCTTTTTCTGTACCGACGCCCAACGCCTGTAACGCATGCAGCAACAGCCCGCGCTGCGCTTCGGCTTCATCAGGCAACGCTTGTTGCAGAATCGATGAAGGAATTACCCGCTCAGGCAAATCATACAAGCGCTCAAATCCACGCCGCCCCGCTACCGTCACTTCGCCCGCCGCAAACAACCATTCCAGCGCATGCTTTTCCGCGCTCCAGTCCCACCATGGCCCGGCCTTGTCTTCGCGAGTCGACAAGCTGCCGGCACCCAACGCGCCCTGCTCTGCGACCGAGTTCAACACCCGGCGAACAACGTCCTGCTGCTCGCGACCGAACTTCGCCAGTTGCTGATAGATATCCTCGCCGCGCCTGGCTCGCTGCATCCGCCACGCCATCAGCGGATACATCGACAGCGGCAGCAATGACGCTTCATGGCCCCAATATTCGAACAATGTGCGCCGACGCCCCGAACTCCAGGCAGCCTGGTCGAGCAAATCAGAAGAATAGGAACCCAGACGGGAAAACAGCGGCAGGTAGTGCGAGCGCACCACGGCGTTGACGGAATCGATTTGCAGCAATCCCAGTCGTTCGATCAGCCGGTTGAGGTGTGGCGCTTTGACAGTCGGCGGCTGGCGCCCGTTGAAGCCTTGGGCTGCCAGCGCCAGTCGTCGCGCCTGTTTGAGGGAAAAGGATACTGTTGCGGGCATGAGCATCTCCTTGTCTGCTCGCAACCTACCTCACTGGAAGTTGGTTTGTGTAGCGCTCTGCTCATCATTTATGCAGGGGGTCATTTATGCATCGGGTCATCCCAGAACGGCCGCACGGCTTCGTGTTCGACGTCGGCACGACTGACGCCGATGTCCTTCAACGCTTCGTCGCTCAGACTGGCGAGCAATTCGCGTTCACGGTGCAGTTCGTACCAGCGGCTAAACTTGTGCAGCAGGTCGGAAACGATATGGCCGTGGCCGGAAAATTTTGATTCGTCTACATACTCTCTTTGACCTTTCATCGTGTTGCCTCCTTTGTGGATGGCTCAAGTCTCGCGCCGGCGCTAAGATCAATCCAACGAATGTTTCTGATGGCATGCATCACGGAGATTCATCAATTGTCGGCCTACCCCAGTATCGATACCGATGTACTGCGCACCTTTGTCGCCATCGCTGATCAGGGCGGTTTTACCCGTGCCGGCGAAATGGTCAACCGCACGCAATCGGCGGTGAGCATGCAGATGAAGCGTCTGGAAGAAGACGTATTGCAGCGGCAGTTGTTCGAGCGCGACGGACGCCAGGTGCGCCTGACCGCCGAGGGCCAGGTGCTGCTCGGTTATGCGCGGCGCATCCTCAAGTTGCACAGCGAAGTGTTCAACACCTTGCGCGAGCCGCACATGGTCGGCACGGTGCGCATCGGTACGCCGGACGATTATGTGATGCGGTTTCTGCCGGGGATCCTGTCGCGGTTCGCGCAGTTCTATCCGCTGATCCAGATCGAAGTGCATTGCGAGTCGACCAAACAACTGCTGCAGCGTACCGATCTGGATCTGTCGATCGTCACCCGCGAGCCGGGCAACGAGATCGGCCAACTGCTGCGCAAGGAGCGTTTTGTCTGGGCCGAGGCGCAGAATTTCAGTGCCCACGAACAAACCCCGCTGCCGCTGGCGATGTTCAACAGTGATTGTTTCTGCCGCTTGTGGGCGTGCAATGCGCTGGATGCGATGGGCCGCGAATACCGCATCGCCTACAACAGCACCAGCCTCTCGGCGTTGATGGCCGTGGTCAGCGCGGGTCTGGCGATCACCGCGCAACTGGAAAGCCTGATCACCCCGGACATGCGCATTCTCGGTGCCGCCGAAGATCTGCCATTGCTGCCCGAAGCCAGCATCATGCTGATCCGCAACCTGAACAATCCGTCACCGATCACCGAGTGCCTGGCCGAGCACATCGTCGAAGGCTTCAAACTTTAAACGCGAGCATCACCGCACACAGCACCAGGAAACCGCAGAACAGCCCGCGCAGGAGTTTTTCCGGCATGGCGTGGGCGACTTTCACTCCCCAACTGATGCTGGCCAGACCACCGATGGCCAGCGGCAGGCCGATCATCCAGTCCACTTCGTGGTGTACCGCGTAGGTGACCAGAGTCACTCCGGTGCTTGGCAAGGCCAGCGCCAGCGACAAGCCTTGAGCAACCACTTGCGTGGTGCCGAACAGGCTGGTCAGCACCGGCGTTGCCACCACCGCTCCGCCCACTCCGAACAATCCGCCCATGGTCCCGGACGCCGCGCCAAGCACGCCAAGCCACGGCCAGGAATAGCGCATTTCGGATGTCACAGCGGGTTGCTTGCCGAACATCTTCAACAGGTTGTAGATCGAAAGGACCACCAGGAACGCGACGAAGCCGATGCGCATGGTTTGCGCATCAATGCCCACCGCCCAGATCGAACCGATCCAGGCAAAGCAGAAACCCATTACCGCCAAAGGCAGCGCATGCCGCAGTTCGATGCGATTGCGCTGGTGATAACGCCACAGCGCCAGCATCACGTTCGGCACCACCATGACCAGCGCTGTGCCTTGGGCGATCTGTTGATCAAGGCCAAACCACACGCCGAGCAACGGAATGGCAATCAAACCGCCGCCGATGCCGAAGATGCCGCCAAGTGTGCCAAGGGCGGCGCCGAACAACAGGTACAACAAAAACTCCATCACAGCCGAATTCCTCTCACGTCAGGCGATTCATCCTACGCAGTCGCGGCTGGCGGGGAAACGCACAGCAACGCACAATGGCTATGCTGATTTCGCACAGGCGTTGCCAACCATGAATCCCAATCAATTGACCGATCAACTCGGGCTGTTTCTCGATGTGCTGGAAAGCGGCAGTTTTTCCGCCGCCTCGCGCCGTCATCCGCTGACACCCTCGGCCGTCGCCCGACGAATCGACAGCCTGGAAAGCGCCGTCGGCAGCCAGCTGTTTGTCCGCAGCACTCACGCAGTACGCGCAACGCCGGCGGGTCTGGCGTTTGCCGAACGCGCGCGACGGATTGTCGCCGAGTTGCAACTGGCCCGCGCAGAAGCGGTGTCCTTGAGCAGTGCGCCCGAGGGCTTGATCCGCATCGATGCCCCCGCCGCTTTCGGGCGACGGCACCTGGCACCGGTGATCGCTGACTTTCTCGTTCTGTATCCGGGGCTGGATGTGCAGTTGCATCTGATCGACAGTTTCGTCGACATGGGCGGCTCGAACCTGGGCAAAGTCGATCTGGTGCTGCGCGCCGGACAAATGGCTGATACCCGCTTGGTGGCCACACCCTTGGCGAGCATGGTGCGTATTGCCTGCGCCAGTCCTGATTACCTCAAACGCCGTGGTGTGCCCGGCAGTCCGGCGCAACTGAGCGAGCATGACGGCCTCGACTGGGACGGCCTCGCTCCGCCCTTCGCCTGGCGCTTCGAGCAGGACGGCCAGATGCATTTGCACCGCCCGGCGCGCATCCGCATGAGCGCCAACAATGCTGAAGCCTTGGTCTGCGGCGCCTTGGCTGGCTTGGGCATCGCGCATTTGCCGACGTGGCTGGCCAGCGAATACCTGCTGCGCGGCGAACTGCTGCCGTTGTTTTGCGAAAACGGCCTGCCAAGCCCGGAATCCACCGGCATTTACGCGCTGCGTATGGAGCAACAAACCAACTCGCGCAGCCGCTTGTTGCTCGAATATCTCAAAACCCGCTTCAGTCCGGTGCCGCCATGGGATCTGGCGTTACAGCGAGATCTGGGCCGGCACTAGCGCCGGAAAATTATCTGGCGCATTAAAGATTCGAGCGCTAGATTCATGACCATTACCGAACAAGGCTTTTGAAATGACTTCCGAACGCGACACCTGCGACGACCTGCTGCTGGACAACCAGGCCTGCTTCGCTCTGCATTCCACTTCGCTGATGATGACCAAGGTCTACAAGCCGCTGCTGCAAGCCTTGAACCTGACCTATCCGCAGTACCTGGCGATGATGGTGTTGTGGGAGAAGGATGGTTTGACCGTCGGAGAAATCAGCTCGCGGTTGCTGACCGATCCCGGATCGCTGACTCCGCTGCTCAAACGCCTGGAAGGCGAAGGCTTGCTCAGCCGTACGCGCAGTCGTGAGGATGAGCGGGTGGTGATGGTTGAACTGACCGAACAAGGCCGTGCGCTGCGCGACAAGGCACAGACCATTCCGCAATGCATTCTCGGCGCCAGCGGCTTCTCTCTGGAACGCCTGCAGAAGCTGCAATCAGAGTTGCAGGCGCTACGCGGTCACTTGCAGGAAAGCCTGATCTGACCTCCACACAGTCCCTATGGGAGCGAGCCTGCTCGCGAATGCGTAGTGTCCGTCGATATGAATGGTGACTGATACACCGCATTCGCGAGCAGGCTCGCTCCCACATTGATTTCATCGACAGCAAAATATTTTCACCACCTGATCTACCGCGCAATCCGCTCTAACTCAAGCCTTACAGACACCCTCTCATACCCGCCCCTTCGTGGAAGTGCAGCTTTTTCAGAAATTTATCTTGCGCGCTAAATATTTGCGCGATACATTCACCTCGCACTTACTTAGCGCGCAAACAATTAGCGCACACAACCACACCCAATGAGGCTCACACCATGCAAACTATCTACACCGCAATCGCAACCTCCACTGGCGGCCGTGATGGTCGTGCGATCTCCAGCGACAACATCCTCGACGTCAAACTCGCCACCCCGAAAGAACTCGGCGGTGCCGGCGGCGCGGCGACCAACCCTGAGCAACTGTTCGCGGCCGGCTACTCGGCCTGCTTCATCGGCGCACTGAAATTCGTCGCCAGCCAGACCAAACGCAAAATCCCTGACGATGCCTCGATCACCGCCCACGTCGGTATCGGCCAGATCCCCGGTGGCTTCGGTCTGGACATCGACCTGCACATCAGCCTGCCTGGCCTGGAACAAGCCGACGCACAAGCGCTGGTCGACGCTGCTCACCAGGTCTGCCCGTACTCCAACGCCACCCGCGGCAACGTCGATGTGCGTCTGCACGTCACCGTTTAACTGCTGATACCTCAGGCCCGAACAGGAAATGAACATGCACACTTTCAGCAAAGTCTTGACCGGTACCCTTCTCGCCCTGTCCATCCACAGTGCATTTGCCGGTGATGTCGAACACAACACTCAGGCATTTCTCGATGTGCTGAATGCCGGTACCGGCAAACCGATGGAACAGCTGACACCCAAAGATGCCCGCGCCGTGCTGGTCGGCGCGCAGTCCGGGGTCAAGCTGACGCTGCCCAAAGCGGACGTCAGCGAGAAAACCATCCAGATCGATGGCCAACCGTTGAGCCTGACCATCGTCCGGCCGGCCGGGGTCAAGGGCGAGCTGCCAGTGTTCATGTTCTTCCACGGTGGTGGCTGGGTGCTGGGCGATTTCCCGACGCACGAGCGGCTGGTGCGGGATCTGGTGGTCGGTTCGGGAGCGGCGGCGGTGTTCGTCAATTACACGCCTTCACCGGAAGCCCATTACCCGGTGGCGATCAACCAAGCTTACGCGGCAACGAAGTGGGTCGCCGAGCACGGCAAAGAAATCAATGTCGATGGGAAACGTCTGGCCGTCGCTGGCAACAGCGTCGGCGGCAACATGGCGGCCGTGGTTGCACTGATGGCCAAAGACAAAGGCACGCCGGCGATCAAGTTCCAGGTGCTGCTGTGGCCTGTGACGGACGCCAATTTCGACACCGGTTCCTACAATCAGTACGCCGAAGGGCACTTCCTCACGCGCAACATGATGAAGTGGTTCTGGGACAACTACACCACCGACGCCAAGCAGCGAAACGAGATTTACGCGTCGCCGCTGCGGGCCACCACTGCACAACTGAAGGGCCTGCCGCCAGCACTGGTGCAGACCGCCGGCGCCGATGTGTTGCGTGATGAAGGTGAAGCGTATGCGCGCAAACTCGATGAGGCCGGTGTGGCGGTGACGTCGGTGCGTTACAACGGCATGATCCACGATTACGGTTTGCTTAACGTGGTCAGTCAGGTGCCGGCAGTGCGTTCGGCGATGTTGCAGGCATCTGAAGAACTCAAGCAACACTTGAAGTAATCACAATCCCATTGTGGGAGTAAGCCTGCTCGCGAAAGCGGTGTGTCATCCGGTGATGTGCTGGCTGACAGAATGCTTTCGCGAGCAGGCTCGCTCCCACAGGGGATTGTGTGAAGCTCAAATCGCAGGCACAAAAAAGCCCGACTCAATGGTCGGGCTTTTTCTTTCCGTAAAAAGCAGTGCTTATTTGGCACGGCCTTTGTAGGAACCGCCTTCGCGGGTGTCGATTTCGATCTTGTCACCGATTTCGATGAAGTCAGCAACTTGCAGCTCGGTACCGTTAGCCAGCTTGGCTGGCTTCATGACTTTGCCGGAAGTGTCGCCGCGAGCCGAACCTTCGGTGTAGTCAACTACGCGCACGATGGTGGTCGGCAGCTCTACGGAAACCAGACGCTCTTCGAAGAAGATCGCTTCGCAAACATCGGTCATGCCTTCTTCAACGAAAGGCAGAACAGCTTCGATGTCTTCAGCGTTCAGCTCGTACATGGTGTAGTCAGTGGTGTCCATGAACGTGTAGGTGTCGCCGCTGATGAAGGACAGGGTCGCTTCTTTGCGGTCGAGGATTACGTCGTCCAGTTTGTCGTCAGCGCTGTAAACGATCTCGGTCTTGTAACCGGTCAGCAGGTTTTTCAGCTTGGTCTTCATGATCGCGCTGTTACGGCCCGACTTGGTGAATTCAGCTTTCTGAACCAGCCAAGGATCGTTATCGAGACGGATCACGGTACCGGGTTTCAGTTCTTTACCAGTTTTCATTGCGAATATCCGAATTTGGATGGGATTTACAAAAATCTAGGCCGCGTATCATATCCAATTTAGGTAAAACTGTACCAGCGCTGCGGCAAGATCGGCCTGCAAGCCTTGTTCCAGACACCACGCTTCGGCATTTTCCTGCAGTTCTGGCCAATGATTACGGACTGCGAGCCAGTGTTCGCCGATGGGCTGACCGGCACTCCAGGCTCGCCACAGACCGTTCATCGCCTCGGCAGCGGCCGGTGACAGGCCTTTAGTGTAGAGCGCAAGGAAGGCGTCGAGCTTGTCCAGATGGATGTCTTCGTCCTGCTGATAGATGTGCCACAGCATCGGCCGCGCCGCCCACTGCGCGCGGACGAACGAGTCTTCACCGCGCACGGCATTGAAATCGCAGCACCAGAGCAAATGGTCATACTGATCCTGACGGACGAACGGCAATACCTGCACGGTCAGCGACTGACGCACATTAATCTCGCCCACCGTCAGGGTTTCCACTCCAAGCCAACGCGCTACGTCGCCAAGAATCCGCCCTTCCGGCACCAGAAGATGGGTCGGTGCAGCATCGGCCGCCAGCACATCAAGCCAACTCGCCAGCCCGGCATTCTCATAGGCAAACAGCGAAATCAGCTGCGCATCCGGTGCGCGATCGACCCCCAGACCTTGCAGAAACTGGCGCTGAGCCTCGGTATCCTGCTGAAACAGTCGACGCTGCTCAAGCAATCCTCGTTCACGAAGCAGCCCGCCAGTGCCCGCCTGAAAGCCCGGAAAAAAGAAGAACTTCTGCACGGTTTTGTATTTGACCGACGGCAACCCGTGGCAACCGATCACCCAGTCTTCGGCGCTGAGATAGTCGAGGTTCATCCACAGCGGCGGCTGTTCGCGCACGGCCATCGCCTCCATATAGTCAGTAGGCAACTGACAGGCAAACGCGGCAATCACCACATCGGCGGCGTCGGTGTGCGACCACTCAGCCGGCCAGTGGCGCACTTCGACACCCTGCAGGGATTGCTGTGCCGCGTTGATATCGATCTCAGGGCAAATGCGCTCGAAGGCGCGCAGATCATCGACCCACAGGCGCACCGCCAGACCGTGCTCGGCCGCCAGTTGCCGGGCCAGACGCCAGGTCACACCGATATCACCAAAGTTGTCGACGACGGTGCAGAAAATATCCCAGCGGGTTTTCAATTGCGGCATTCAAGACTCCCGTTGGCAAAAGCGTCGATTGTCCGCATAAATGACCTCGCGCAGAAGAGCCGACGGCGATTAATCTTCGTGCGACAATCGCCACTTGCCCGCAATCATCCGCCAGGAGGCAGCCATGCCCTATCGCCCCAACACACGCCGGCCCTTGCCTGTACAGCTTAGCGCGCTGCATCTGACCGGCAGCATTGCCCTGGGCATGTGGCTGGGTTTTCTCGCTATTGCACTGACGTGCTGGCTGCTTTCGCATTTTCTGTTCAAGGAACAGCTGGCACCGGTTGCCCAAGCGGTGCAACAACTGGGCAATCCGCCGGCGGCTGTTCAGGTCCAGCCGGATATTCCGCCGCAAAGCCCATTGTTCCAGCAGTACGAAGAAAACCTGCGCAAGAACGAGCAGCAGGCACGGCTGGATCAGGCGCGCGGCAGCACGCGTAATCTGTCGAATCCAAAGTGTCAGTTCTGGCTGCAACAGGATCAAACCGCTCCGAGCGAGAAGAGCCGCGCCAACGTTTTGCAATTCTGCGATTGATCATGAACAAGCACATCGTCCACCAATTGATTCTCGACAAACTGCGCATCGATCTCGACATCGCCGAACGCGCCGCGCAAACCGCTTACGAAACGGCGACCCACGAAGAAAACATCGCCGAAAACAAATACGACACGCTGGGGCTTGAGGCGTCGTATCTGGCGGCGGGTCAGGCGAAAAGAGTCGAAGAAATCCGTCAGTCACTGGCGCTGTGCCAGAACCTGACCTTGCGGGCCTATGACGAAAATCGTGGTATCGAAGTCGGCGCCCTGCTCGGCCTGGAGGACGAAAAGGGTCGCGAGCAATGGCTGTTTCTGGCGCCGGATGCGGCAGGCCTGAAAGTCGATGTGGTCGGTCAGCCGATTACCGTCATCACACCGCGCTCGCCGCTGGGTAAAAGTCTGCTGGGCAAGCTCGAAGGTGATGAGGTGGAGATCCTGGTCGCAGGCACCCGGCAACAGTTCGCTGTCACCGAGGTGCTCTGAAACAACTGATCAGTGAACCGGCAGTTCGACGCCGTCGAACAGTTCTTCCAGTTCCTGCTTGTTGTGGCATTGAATGGCTTTGGCCATCACTTCGCGGGTAAGGTGCGGGGCAAACTTCTCGATGAAGTCGCACATGAAACCACGCAGGAAAGTGCCGCGACGGAAACCGATCTTGGTAATGCTCGATTCGAACAGTTCGCTGGCATCCAGCACCACCAGATCGTTGTCGAGTTTGGTGTCGACCGCCATTTTAGCGACGATGCCCACGCCCAGGCCCAGACGCACATAGGTTTTGATCACGTCGGCGTCGGCGGCGGTGAACACCACTTTCGGCGTCAGGCCACGATGGCTGAAGGCTTCGTCGAGTTTCGAACGACCGGTGAAACCGAAGACGTACGTCACGATCGGGTATTCGGCCAAGGCTTCGAGGGTCAGCTTCGGCAGCTTGGTCAGCGGGTGGCCCTGTGGCACGACCACGCAGCGGTTCCAGCGATAGCACGGCATCATGACCAGGTCGCCGAACAACTCCAGCGCTTCGGTGGCGATGGCAAAATCGACGGTGCCGTCAGCGGCCATTTCGGCGATCTGCATCGGCGAACCCTGGTGCATGTGCAGCGCTACGTCCGGGTATTGCTTGATGAAATTGCTGATCACCGGCGGCAGCGCATAACGTGCCTGAGTGTGGGTGGTGGCGATCGACAGGGTGCCTTTTTTCTCGTTGGAGAATTCCTGGGCAATCTGCTTGATGCTTTCGACCTTGCGCAGAATCTCACCGGCGGTGGTGATGATGCGCTCGCCGGCCGGGGTCACGCGGGTCAGATGCTTGCCGCTGCGGGCAAACACTTCGACGCCAAGTTCATCTTCCAGCAGACGGATTTGTTTACTGATGCCCGGTTGCGAGGTGTAAAGGCTTTGGGCTGTAGCGGAAACGTTGAGGTCGTGGTGCGCCACTTCCCAGATGTAGCGCAATTGTTGAAGCTTCATATGAATCCCTCAAAGCAGGTAGACGCCACGGGCATCAGCGACGGTATATAACTATATTAATGGTTTGAATAATAAATCTAGAACTTTTTTATCAAAGCGCCATTATTCCTGCTTCAGCGATCCCCCCGCCGCCGGCGCTCCACCAACGGCACTAGATAAACCGGCACCTTGGCCAATTGCAGAACTCGCGCCGCCGTGCGCCCTAACGGCGTTTCCGCGCCCACCCCGTGGCTGTGACTGCCGACGATCAGCAAGTCGACCGAGAGTTTCTGCACCTGGTCGAGAATCACCTGCGACGGATCACCCTGCAGCACGCGCACGGCGCGAATGCGCTGCAGATCCTGCTCGCCTTCATCCCCCAGTTCTTCGCGAAAGCTTTCCAGCACCCGCTGCTCGATATTGGCAATGACAGTTTTCAGACCCTGGCTGTGAAATTCGTTCAATGCCTGTTCGTCGAGGTAACTCTGCAACACCGATTCGGCAAACAGCCCCATCGGCTCCACCGCGTGCACCACGTACAAATCGGCATTGAATGTTCGCGCCAACGCCAGGGCATGCTGCATCACTAACGGTGCGTACAGACCGAGGTCAGTGGCATACAGCATCGAACGAATCATATGACCTCCTCGCAAGCCAACATGGCGGAGATTTGATTCAGCTTAGCAGTGCCTTGGCGAGTACGACGTGCGGCGCAACGTCTTGAACCACAGGGCTTTAGACCGACGGTTCGTTGCTGATGCCATGCGGCACGTGGCCGGTGGCAACGACTTCGCGGGCGAGTTCGCAATGGCCGGCCTGATCGTCGAAAAACACGTCGGCAGCGAAGGCTTCAAGGAACGCCGATTTGGTCAGGCCGCCGAGGAACAGGGATTCGTCGAGGCGAATATCCCACTCACGCAAAGTGCGGATCACCCGCTCATGGGCCGGCGCCGAACGCGCGGTGACCAGCGCTGTGCGGATCGGGCAATCGTCATCGGGAAACTCGCGCTGCAACAGATTGAGCGCTGCCAGAAAGCCTTTGAACGGCCCACCGCGCAATGGCTCGCGGGCCGACTCACGCTCCTTGGCCTGGAACGCTTCCAGCCCGCCGGACTGATAAACGCGCTCCGACTCATCGGAAAAAATCACCGCGTCACCGTCGAAGGCGATGCGCAATTCGTCGCTGGCCGCGCGACTGGCGCCACCGGACAGAATCGTTGCTGCGGCGAAACCGGCGTCCAGTGCCGCGCGCACGTCTTCGGCATGCGTCGACAGAAACAGGTCGCAACCAAAGGCTTTCAGGTACGGATACGGACTGCGCCCGCCGACAAACGCTGCGCGGGAAATCGCCAGACCGTAATGGTGAATCGAGTTGAACACACGCAAACCGGTGTCGGCGCTGTTGCGCGAGACCAGAATCACCTCGACCCGCGCCCGCCCGAGGCGACTGTTGAGTGCCAGGAGTTTTTCCACCAGCGGGAAGGCATCGCCGGGCGCAAGAATTTCGTCTTCGTGTTCGATCTGGTATTGCCGGTAGGCTTCTACGCCGCTCGACAGGTAGACCTTGTGGCTCTCGCTCAGGTCGAACAGGGCGCGCGACGAAATCGCCAGCACCAGTTTGTCATCGATGTTTTTGGCCATGCTTTCCCCCAAAGCAACCGGCTTAAACGTTGCGCCGGTCGATAAAACTCAAATTGCGATACAACGCTTCGATGCGCGGCAACTCACAACCTGCTGCGTTTGCTGCCGCCAATGGCCGAGCGTAGATCGCTTCCAGCTCCAGCGGTCGTTTATGTAAAAAATCGTGGTGCATGCTCGGCCAGTAGTCGGGCATTTTCTCGGTCATCATGAACAGATAGTCGGCGTAACCTGGCGGAATATCGTGACCGCAGGCCTTGGCCCCCTGCACCACTTCGTTCATCAGCGCCTTGATCAGCAGGCGGCTGTCGGCATCGGCCATCAGCGGTGTGGTACTCGCACCGAGCAACACCGAGAGCCCGTTATAGGGAATATTCCACACCAGTTTCTGCCAGCGCGCCTGCTGCAGATTGGGCATCGCCTGTGAATCGATTGCGGCGGCGCGGAACAGACCGGAGCCCTCTTCGACAATCGCCATGCGTGCAACGTCATCAATGGCCGGGCCGCTGTGATAGCCAACATTGACGGCGCCCAAGGCCTGATGGGTGATTTGTCCAGGACCTCGCGGTGTACGCAAATCAGGCACAAGCCGCCCAGCAGGTGCAGGGAATCGGGGAGCAGTTCACGCAAACCGTCTTCGACGTCGAGACCGTTTTGCAGCACCAGTACTTTCGCATCCGGTTTGGCCGCTTGAATGATGGAAGGCGCGAGACCGGCGTTGCTGGTGGTTTTCGCCCCTACCAACAGCCAGTCGCACTTGGGCATGTCTTCGGCAGCCGAATAGGCTTGCACCGGATTCAACGTCAGCGGGCCATGCACCGCGCTGTTCACCTGCAAACCACGCTCGGCCACCGCCGAAAATTCGCTGCGCAACAGAAAGTGCACATCGAAACCGGCACGCGCCAGCATCACACCGTAGAACCCACCAATTGCGCCGGTACCGATAATCCCTACGACCGGTTTATCAAAGCCCGGTTTATTCTCTGCCGCCATCATGGCAACTCCTCTGCAATTCGGCCCAGTGCCTGTCCCAGCGCCGCGTTCAGCGCATCAGCGGTCAGGCGCGTGTGCAATGCCCCAAAGAACTCACCGTCGCGCACCACAAACAGCGCCGGCAAATGAAAGACCTGATAACGCTCGACCAACCCGCCGTTGTCGCCGGCATCGATCCAGCACAACTGATCGATGGCCAGATCAAGTCCCGGCAACACCTCGCGGGCATAACGGCAACTGGCGCAACCGACGCTGGTGAAAATCACCAGCGAAACGCCGCTCATCGCCAATAGCCGTTGATCGGCGTCGAAATCGGTCAGTTCGGATTCGACCACTATACTGGGGGAAACAATGTCAAATGACCGACACAGGGAGTCTGTGCTCATGGGACGTTTCATTCCTCATCCGGACGAGGTGCCGGTTGAATTAACCTTGCTCAAGCCTGAGTGTATTTCCAGGCAACAGCTGCACACTATCAGCCTCGGCGGCATCGCTTGCAATTACCACCGTGCCTGGCGCCATGGCACCGCCCTGCAAGTACGCATGCCGACACTCAACGCCGACATCTGCTACCCGGGCTATGTCGCGTGGTGTCTGCGCCGCAAAAAAGGCTACCTGGTGGGCATCGCCTTCACCGATGAGCAGACGCTGTTCAGCGCGCGAATGGGTGAGCAGGTGTGTCAGATCGAGCGCTATTGCCGCATGCACGACACCCACGATGACCTGCAAGAAATTCAGGCGGTGGCCCTGCAATGGGTCGAGCAACACGCCGACGAGTTCTCCCACGACAGCGTGCGCAAGGCTTTTGCGCAGCCAGCGCTGGACTAAAGCGCCTTTTGCCCATTGTCGAGCAGGCGCTTTACGCGCTAAGGTTCCGCTCCCCGACGCGCTTAAATCTGCTGTGCTCCGCCGCGCGGGGATCGCTGGCGGCCGGCACCCGTGACCTGACGAGTAAACGATGGCTGATTTACCGATCAACGACCTAAACGTCGCCTCTAACGAGACCCTGATCACTCCCGATCAGCTCAAGCGTGATATCCCTCTGAGCGATGCTGCCCTGCGCACCGTCACCAAGGGCCGCGAAGTCATTCGCAACATTCTTGATGGCACCGACCACCGTCTGTTCGTAGTGATCGGCCCGTGCTCGATCCACGACATCAAGGCTGCCCACGAATACGCCGATCGCCTCAAGGTGCTGGCTGCGGAGGTCTCCGACACTCTGTATCTGGTCATGCGCGTGTATTTCGAGAAGCCACGGACCACCGTTGGCTGGAAAGGCCTGATCAACGATCCGTATCTGGACGACTCGTTCAAGATCCAGGACGGTCTGCACATCGGTCGTCAGTTGCTGCTGGATCTGGCCGAAAAAGGCCTGCCAACCGCCACCGAAGCCCTCGACCCGATCTCCCCGCAGTACCTGCAGGATCTGATCAGCTGGTCGGCCATCGGCGCACGTACCACTGAATCGCAGACTCACCGGGAAATGGCTTCCGGCCTGTCCTCGGCCGTAGGTTTCAAGAACGGCACTGACGGCGGCCTGACTGTGGCGATCAACGCCTTGCAGTCGGTGTCCAGCCCGCACCGTTTCCTCGGTATCAACCAGGAAGGTGGCGTGTCGATCGTCACCACCAAAGGCAACGCCTACGGTCACGTGGTGCTGCGCGGTGGTAACGGCAAGCCGAACTACGATTCGGTCAGCGTTGCCCTGTGCGAACAGGCGCTGAACAAGGCGAAGATCAAGCCGAACATCATGGTCGATTGCAGCCACGCCAACTCCAACAAGGACCCGGCCCTGCAACCGCTGGTAATGGAGAACGTTGCCAACCAGATCCTCGAAGGCAACCAGTCGATCATCGGCCTGATGGTCGAGAGCCATTTGAACTGGGGTTGCCAGGCGATTCCCAAAGACCTCGCCGACCTGCAATACGGCGTGTCGATCACCGATGCCTGCATCGACTGGTCTGCCACCGAGAACACCCTGCGCAGCATGCACGCCAAGCTCAAGGATGTTCTGCCGAAACGCGAGCGTAGCTAATCAGCGTTTTACAGGCATAAAAAAACGCCGGGCATTGCCCGGCGTTTTTTTGTGTGTGCGGTTCAGATCTTGGCGGCGCGGCGCTGATGGCGTTCCATGTAGCGCTCGACGTAGGAGCACGACGGGATCACCGTGTAGCCCATTTCTTCGGCGTACTGCAGCGCGCTTTCGGTCAGCGCTGCGGCAATGCCACGACCACGCAGGGCGTTGGGCACGAACGTGCGATAGATATCCAGAGTCTGTTTCCCCAGATCCATATAGGTCAGGTAGGCACGATGACCGTCCACATTGGTCTCGAACTGATGACCAGCCTGGTCATGGTGGATGGACAACGCCTCGCTCATCACTACTCCTCGCGGGTCTTGAATTCTGACCCCTACCTTACCGATGTTTTTCCGGCGAAGAAACAACTACGCCACCCCGTGCCTGATGGACACCGAGAAGAGCCACACCGATCTCGCGCAACCTGGCACCTGATAAATAGTAGGCACCATTGGCAAAAATGCTCAAGGTACGCTCGTCATCAAGCGAGTTCGCGGGGGGGGAGCTCCGATGGACGCAGGGTGAGCTTGCGAGAGGTTCTTCGCGGTCCGCTCACCTGCACATTGCCGGATGTTGAGATTTAAGACGTGCGACCTTTTTTAAAGTCACCTCAACATGGACAAAGATAAGCGAAGCAGCGCGCAAATTCGCAACAAAAGTGTGGACGAATTCATCTAGACAGACTTATCCAAGACTGCAAAAACAGCAGGCAGTAACGGGAACTTTTTCTCAATAACTCGCTCTGCGCGGGGCCTGCAGCTGGGTATTTTTTATACAGCGCAGTTAAAAGTTGCTCGAAAAAGAATCAGCGCCTACAATTTTTTTTGCTTCTTGCCTTACGTCAGTTTACTTACTACAAGTAATGGGTAGTATGTACGCCGGCTATTTCCTCAATCGTGAGGAGACAGCCACTTAATTTGAAAGTCCTTGAAGGGGAACACGATGAACAACGTTCTGAAATTCTCTGCTCTGGCTCTGGCCGCAGTTCTGGCTACCGGTTGCAGCAGCGCATCGAAAGAAACCGAAGCACGTCTGACCGCTACTGAAGACGCAGCTGCTCGCTCCCAGGCTCGTGCAGACGAAGCTTACCGTAAAGCTGATGAAGCTCTGGCTGCTGCTCAAAAAGCACAACAGACTGCTGACGAAGCTAACGAGCGTGCTCTGCGCATGCTGGACAAAGCTAGCCGCAAGTAATAATCCCTCGGGATTGTTATCGAGCCGACCCGATTTTTCGGGTCGGCTTTTTTATTGCCCGTCTTTTTGTTCAGGCAATAAAAAACCCGCCGACGCTTCACGCATCGACGGGTTCCGGACTTCGACTTACTGCTGCAGGTCGATCGGTGTATTGGCAACAATCGGTGCCGAAGTATTCGGTGTGCCGATTTCCGTTGGCAGGCCATCTTCGGCCGCAACCACATCCCGTACCACATCCCAGTTCACACGCAGGTTGCTGGTAACGTCTTCACGCTTGAGCATCGCGTTGATCACTGCGGTGTGTTTGTCGACCACCGACGGGTTGCCCTTGTCGTCGATCGGCGTGTGCGCTTCCAGATAAACCTTGCCGCCACTGCTGCCGAACTTGTAGGCATCGTTGAGGATACGCACCGACGTACCGACCGGCACCATGCCGGCCATTTCCAGCACGTTGTTGTTGAACATGCGGAAGCAGCCGTGGCTGGTACGCATGCCGATCCCGAACTTCTTGTTCGAGCCGTGGATCAGGTAGCCCGGCGTGCCCAGCGTGAACTTGAACGGGCCCAGCGGATTGTCAGGGCCGGCCGGCACTACGTTTGGCAGTGGATCGCCATCAGCGGCGTGCTCAGCCTTGATCGACGCTGGAGGCGTCCAGGTCGGGTTTGGCGTCTTGGCGGTGATCGAGGTGTGCGCAATCGGCGAACCCCAACCCTCGCGACCGATACCCAGCGGGAACGTGTAAACCACGTTGCGGCCTTTCGGGAAGTAGTAGAGGCGGTATTCGGCGAGGTTGATGACAATGCCTTCGCGCGGACCCGGCGGCAGAATGAAACGGGTCGGCAAGACGATTTCGGTGCCGGCGCCCGGCAACCAGGCATCGACGCCCGGGTTGGCTGCAACCATCTCCGAGTAGCCCAGATCGTACTTCGTGCCCAGATCGGCGAAGGTATCTTCGTACTTGGCTTTGATCACCTGCACCTGGCCGATGATGTCTTCACCGGGTGGTGGCAGGGGAAACTCCAATGCAGCAACGGGACCGGCCACACACAGGGCGGCAAGTGACAGGCAGCGGGTGACGGCAGGAAAGCGCGGCAACATCCGGAAAATCCTTCGCATGATCAACAAGGGTATAAGAGCGCGATTGTACACCGCACTTTGAATATTCGGGGAGCCACGCCGATGGACCGTGCTGAATGCGAAAAGATCGCAGCCTTCGGCAGCTCCTACAGGATTACGCGAACCCATGTAGGAGCTGCCGCAGGCTGCGATCTTTTGCTCTTAAAGCTCGAAACGCAATTCCGGCCAGATCGGCGAGGTGCCACGCTTCTGCGATTCCAGAATCGCCCGGCACAACGAGCACAGGCGCTGATCCTGAAACACCCGGCGATCCACGCTCGACCAGCGCGGTTGCGCCGGCAGCAGACTGCCGCACAAGGTGCGATCAGCCGAGCCACCGAGTTCGAGTTGACGGGTCACCAGATGCACCCGCACTTCCTGGCAGGCGAACAGATCCAGCTGCTCGTCAGGCTCGATCAGTTGGTAGGCAAACAGGGACCAGGCAGAACGCGACATCGGGGGCTCCAAATAAGGGGGCGCCACATTAGCCGAAAGCCTGCCACTAGAAAAGCCTCATAACAGCGGTTTTAGCGTCGGCCAGACATTTTCCAGCAACTTGCCCTGAGCCCCGGCCGCCGGGTGCAGACCATCGGCCTGCATCAAGTCCGGATGCCCGCCCACGCCGTCGAGGAAAAACGGTACCAGCGGGATCTTTTTATCGTCGGCGAGTTTGCCGTAGACCTCGGCAAAAGCATCGGTGTAACGCTTGCCGTAATTGGGCGGCAGTTGCATGCCGAGCAACAGCACCTTGGCCCCGCTCTGACGCGAGCTGTCGATCATCGAGGCAAGATTTTGTTGCAATTGAGTTGGCGGCATTCCGCGCAAGCCATCGTTGCCACCCAGTTCGAGGATCACCAGTTCCGGCTTATGCTCTGCAAGCAGCGCGGGCAGCCGCGCCTGGCCTCCGGCACTGGTGTCGCCGCTGATGGAGGCATTGACCACTTTGTCGTCGAAACCCTCCTGTTTGAGCCGTTGTTCGAGCAACGACACCCACCCCAAGCGGGTATCCAGTCCGAAACCGGCGCTGATACTATCGCCAACGATCAGGACAGTACCCGCCGCTGCGTTCTGGGCCATGCACATCAAGGCCAGGCCAGCACTCAAAAACCACACACGCATCGGATTCTCCATGGGCGCAAGCATTCTCACCGCGAAGAACCTCAGCAAAGTGGTTCCCAGCGCGGAAGGTGAACTGACTATCCTGCACGAACTCAGCCTGGAACTGAACAAGGGCGACAGCCTGGCCATCGTCGGCGCATCCGGTTCGGGCAAATCCACCCTCCTCGGCCTGCTCGCCGGTCTCGATCTGCCGAGCAGTGGCGAAGTCATCCTCGCCGGCCAGGGCCTGAGCAATCTCGATGAAGACCAGCGCGCACGCATTCGTGCCGAACACGTCGGTTTCGTCTTTCAATCGTTTCAACTGCTCGACAGCCTCAATGCACTGGAAAACGTCATGCTGCCGCTGGAACTCGATGGCCGCAAAGACGCCCGCGAACGCGCGACTGAATTGCTCCAGCGCGTCGGCCTTGGCCAGCGCCTGACCCATTCGCCGCGCCAGCTCTCCGGTGGCGAACAGCAACGTGTGGCGATCGCCCGTGCGTTTGCTGCCGAGCCTGACGTGCTGTTCGCCGACGAACCCACCGGCAACCTCGACAGCCACACCGGTGAGCGCATCAGCGACTTGCTCTTCGAATTGAACAAGGAACGCGGCACCACCCTGGTGCTGGTGACCCACGACGAACGCCTGGCCCATCGCTGCCGGCGTCTGATCCGACTTGAAGCCGGGCTGTTGGTCGCCCCTCTGGAGCCTTGATGGCACGTTTGCCGCTGTTGCGTCTGTTCAGTCTCGCCATTCGCCAGCTCATGCGCGATGCCCGCGCCGGCGAATTGCGCGTGTTGTTTTTCGCCTTGGTCGTCGCGGTGGCGGCGAGTACCGCCATCGGCTATTTCGGCGCCCGACTGAATGGCGCGATGATGTTGCGCGCGACCGAGTTTCTCGGCGCCGACCTGGTGCTTGAGGGAAGTTCGCCAGCACGCGAAGAACAGATCAGGAGCGGCACCGAGCTGCGTCTGAATCATGCGCAAGTGGTGGAGTTTTCCAGCGTCATCGCCACCGACAATGGCATTCAGCTGTCGAGCATCAAAGCCGTCGACCGCACCTACCCGTTGCGCGGTGAACTGAAGAGCGCACCTGCTCCGTTCGCCGCCGAAGAAACCGGCGGTGAACCGCAACCCGGCGAAGCCTGGGTCGAGGCACGCCTGCTGACCGCACTGGATCTGAAGATCGGCGACAGCATCGATGTCGGCATGAAGACATTGAAAATGACCCGTGTGCTGACTTACGAACCGGATCGCGCCGGCAACTTCTATAGCCTGACGCCGCGGGTGATGATCAACCTTGACGACCTCGCCGCCACCGGCGTGGTGCAACCCGGCAGCCGCGTGAGTTACCGCGAACTGTGGCGCGGTGAACCGCAGGCGCTGGAAACCTATCGACAGCTGATCAAACCCGGGCTCGCCGCCAACCAGCGGATTCAGGATGCCCGCGACGGCAACCGGCAGATTGGCGGTGCACTCGGTAAGGCCGAGCGTTATCTGAACATGGCCAGTCTGGTCGCCGTGCTGTTGGCCGGTGTCGCGGTGGCGTTGTCGGCTAACCGCTTTGCCAGTCGCCGCTTCGATGCCAGCGCCTTGCTGCGCTGCCTCGGCCTATCGCGCCGGGAAACCATGGTGCTGTTCAGTTTGCAGTTGACCGTGCTCGGCCTGCTCGCCGCACTCAGCGGAGCGCTGCTCGGCTGGCTGGCACAACTGGGATTGTTCGCGCTGCTGCATGATTTGTTGCCAAGCGATGTGCCTCCGGGCGGTCTGTTTCCAGCCATCGCCGGCATCGGCACCGGGCTCGTCGCACTCGCCGGTTTCGCCTTGCCGCCGTTGGCCGCATTGGGTCGCGTGCCGCCGCTGCGTGTGCTGCGCCGGGACATGCTGCCGATTCCATCGAGTACGTGGATGGTTTATGGCGCCGCTCTGGGTGCGCTCGGCCTGATCATGTGGCGCCTGAGCCTCGATCTGCTGCTGACATTCGCCCTGCTCGGCGGTGGCGTGGTCGCCGCGTTGGTACTGGGCGGCCTGCTGTTGCTGCTGCTGCAAAGCCTGCGGCGGATGCTCGCCCGAGCTTCGCTGCCATGGCGCCTGGGCCTGGGCCAGTTGCTGCGCCATCCGTTGGCAGCGGCCGGTCAGTCGTTGGCGTTCGGTCTGATTCTGCTGTCGATGGCCTTGATCGCTCTATTGCGTGGCGAACTGCTCGACACCTGGCAAAACCAGCTACCGAAAAACGCTCCCAACTATTTTGCCCTGAACATTCTGCCGGCAGACAAACAGGCCTTCACCGATCACCTGATCAAGGTGTCCGCGCAAGCGGCGCCACTGTATCCGGTGGTACCGGGACGGCTGATCAGCATCAACGGCGACGCCGTGCAGCAAATCGTCAGCAAGGATTCGGCGGGCGACCGCGCCATTCAAAGAGATTTGAGTCTGACCTGGGCCGCTGACTTACCGGCGGGCAACAAGCTCACTTCGGGTGAATGGTGGAAGGATCAGCCGACCGACGATGTTCCCGGCGTATCGGTGGAAGGCAAAGTCGCCGAAAGCCTCAAGCTCAAACTCGGCGATCACATGGTGTTCAGTGTCGGCGGGGTCAATCGCGAGGCGAAGGTCACCAGCCTGCGCGAAATCAACTGGGACAACTTCCAGCCGAACTTCTTCATGATCTTCCAGCCCGGCACGTTGAAGGATCTGCCGGCGACTTACCTGACCAGCTTCTATCTGGCGCCGGGCCATGACCAGCAGATCGTCGAACTGTCGCGTACCTTCCCGGCGGTGACCATTCTTCAGGTCGAAGCGCTGCTCGAACAGCTGCGCAGCATCCTCGCCCAAGTCACCCTGGCCGTGGAATATGTGTTGTTGTTTGTTTTGGCAGCGGGCATGGCCGTGCTGTTTTCCGGCTTGCAGTCGACTCTGGATGAACGTATTCGCCAAGGGGCGCTGTTGCGTGCACTGGGGGCGGAGCGGCAGTTGCTCATCAAGGCACGGCGTATCGAGTTCGGTTTGCTCGGTGCGGTCAGCGGATTGCTCGCGGCGATCGGCTCGGAAGTGGTGAGTCTGGTGTTGTATCGCTACGCGTTCGATCTGCCGTGGCACCCGCATCCATGGTTGTTGGTGCTGCCGTTGATTGGCGCCGCGCTGATTGGGGGGGCCGGCGTGTTCGGTACGCGCCGGGCACTCAACGCAAGTCCACTGACAGTGTTGCGTGAGGGTTGATAGACTCAGTCGGTCTTAATCACAAGAAGTTGCCATGAGCCGTTATCGCCCTCCCCGCACCGCCGGCACCGCGTTGATCACCCCTGAAGGTGAAGCGCGGATGCGTGCCGAATTTCATGAGCTGTGGCATGTGCGCCGTCCGCAGGTGACGCAATCGGTCAGCGAAGCGGCGGCTCAGGGTGATCGCTCGGAGAACGCCGAATACACCTACGGCAAGAAGATGCTGCGCGAGATCGACAGTCGCGTGCGCTTTCTGACCAAACGCCTGGAAGCGCTCAAGGTCGTCAGCGAAAAACCCAGTGATCCGAACAAAGTCTACTTCGGCGCCTGGGTGACCATCGAAGACGAAGACGGCAAGCAATCGCGCTACCGCATCGTCGGCCCGGATGAACTGGATCTGAAACTGGGCCTGATCAGCATCGACTCACCACTGGCCCGCGCCTTGATCGGCAAGGCGCTGGATGCAGAAGTCCGGGTGCAGACTCCGACTGGTGAACAGTTCGTTTACATCGTCGCCATCGACTATCCGTAAAGCGTATCAGCGGCGAGTGATCAGGCCCTGCCGCGCAACGCGGACCAGTTGTTTGATCATCTCTGGTGCATCTTCGGCAGTCGGGGCCTGAATCACTGCCAGATCAAAACTGTCAGTGGCGAAACGCGCCAGCGACTCGCCGTCTTCAACGAACTGGATGAGGAACGCGGCAGGACCGCCGCTGCGACGTGGCCAGCCATCGAGATAACGCAACAGCGTCGGCTGATGTTTGCCGCCAAGGAGAATTTTCGGGTTGCGCTGGGTGATATGTGCCGTGATCGGCGCGGGACGTGCTGGAGGGCGTAGTGCATTCATCATGTCGTGTCTCTGCCTCAAAAGTCTGCATGGCAGGTGAGAGGCAACACCGAACCAGCGCTTTAGCGGTATTTCAAAGCCCTGTTCCGGCTTCTGACGGCAACTGTTGAAAGTCACCTGGCGCCCCGCAAGTAGCTGTTTAAATCGGCGCATGGGCAACATCCTAGAGAACGTGACCGATGAGTGTCAAGAATCAGCCGCAACAAAAAAGGCCCGCACAATGCGGGCCTTTTCCTTGAGCCAGAGCGGTTAACCGGCGATGGCGCGGTCCACCGAGAGCTTGCCGGCGCCTTCGATGAGTACAGCGAGGCTGCCACCGAGCAGGGCGAGAGCGAACTCGTAACCGTTGTTGGCCATAAACAGACCGTTGCTGATGTGTACGGTGAAGATCGCCACCAGCGACAGGAAGGTCAGACCCAATGCTGCCGGACGCACCAGCAGGCCGATGATCAAGGCCAGGCCGGCGAAGAACTCAGTACCGCCCGCCAGCGTCGCCATCAGGTAGCCCGGGTGCAGACCAATGCTGTCCATGTACTGCGCCGTGCCCGCCAGACCATAACCACCGAACAGTCCGAAAAGCTTTTGCGAACCGTGCGCAGCGAAGATTACGCCGACCGCAATGCGCAGGATGGTCAGACCGTAGCCAGCGCGGGTGAACAGTACTTTGTTGATCAGAGAGCTCATGGGGCATTCCTTGTTTTGCGAGAAGTTGTGTGTGTTGGTTGGCCGCTATATTAATCAGTAAATTTCATGTTAAAAGCGCAAAGATTCCGCCATAACAATCAACTTATTAGATCATTTCCGTGAGACGACTTTTTGCGCCCCGGGCTCCAACGACTCCCGCTCCCGGTCGAACGCCAAGTAATACTTGTTCACGCTATTAACATAGCTGACCGGCCCCATTCCTACCTGCTCCATGGCGATGCGCTCGACCTGGAAGAACCACTGGTTAGGATTCAGCCCCCGGCGTCGGGCCTCGGCGCGCATGCCCTGCACGCGCTCGGGGCCGATGTTGTAGGCCGCCAGCGTAAACGCCATGCGCTCGCGCTCATTGAGTTTGGGGCTGTTGAAGAACTTGCGGCGGATCATCGCCAGATATTTGGCCCCGGCCTGCACATTCGCATCGAGATTCTGAATGTTGCTCACGCCGACTCGCTGAGCGGCGGAAGGCGTGATCTGCATCAGCCCGGTCGGGCCACTGCCGCTGCGGGCATTGGGTTGCAGGCGTGATTCCTTGAACGCCAGTGCGGCCAGATTGAGCCAGTCCATGTTCTGCGCCTGGGCGTGCTTTTGCAGGGTCGGGCGCAGTTTTTCCAAGCGCTGGCGGTCAGCCTTGGCCAATGGATAGTGGACTTGATAGAGACGGCGATAGATGCGCAGAAACGCGGCATCTTCGTTGGACGGTTTCTTGTAACCACCGAGGAAGCGGTCAATGCTCGCGCGCAACATCGAAGCGTCGCGACGCACGAACCAGTACTCCTCGCCCGGCTCGCTGATCATCAGTTGCCGGTCAAAGCGCAGTTTCGGCAGGATTTTGCCCCAGCGCTCGGCGATCGGTTGTTCGACGATGGTCAGGTGAAAAATACCGCCCTGAACCATCTCCAGCACATCCTCGACCGCCAGGGTCGGATCGACCCATTCGATCTTGATCGGCGCCAGTTTGTGCAACGCCAGTTTCTGATTGAGCTGACTGACCGCCTCCCCCGCCGCACTGCCGGTGGGCAGCGCCAGGGTTTTACCGGAGAGCTGCTCGACCTTGGTGTAGCGGCGCTCACCCTTGATCCCGACCAACACCAGCGGCACGTTGCTGGCGATCGGTTCGCTACTGGCCACGGCATAGCCAGATTGCAGATCGAGCAATTCACCCGGTGCGACCAGATCACCTTCGCCACGCTGCAAGGCGCCGAGCAATTGGTCCTTGGCTTTGGGAATGATCTTGAGGGTGATTTCCTGGCCATCGCGGGCATGGCCATTGAGGTATTGCTCGAAGGCACGCAGGCGATGGTATTCGACGCCGATGGCCTGGCCCTGAACTTCGCCGGAGCTGTTGCGGCTCTGGTTGACCAGTACGCGCAACACGCGGCTGCTGCGAATCTCGGACAAGTCACGCACCTTGGCCGCCGGCACGGCTTGCAGCGGCCCGGGCAGGCGCGCAACCGCCGTCATCGGCAGCAACAACGATCCACACAACAGCAGCAAAACCGAGGGACGAATCATCCACTCTCCGAAAAGAATACGGGGTGATTTCATCTCTTTGAGTTCGAAATCACCGACGAAAACAGAGCGCCTGGAGCGCTGGCAAAGTGCGAGAGACTGGCACAGTACTGGCACTTCTGCCAAACCGGGCTGCGTCGCGGCATCAAGAGACAGCTATAACTCGTTGTAGTTCTTGGCTTTTCTTATGAATCTACAGCTCTGGTATGCTTTCCGGCCTTCGGCCCGAGGTAGCAACCATGCAACTCATCGATATCGGCGTCAACCTGACCAACCCCAGTTTCGCCGACAAACACCAGGCCGTACTCGACCGCGCCTATGCGGCCGGGGTCTGCCAACTGGTGCTGACCGGCACCAGCGTCGAGGGCAGCGAACAGGCTCTGGAGCTGTGCCAGCAACTGGATGAGAGCGGTCAACGGCTGTTCGCCACCGCCGGTATTCACCCGCATTCGGCCAGTGACTGGAACACGGACAGTGCCCGTCGTTTGCGCAGCCTGCTGCAAGAGAAAAACGTCGTTGCCGTGGGTGAATGCGGTCTCGATTTCAACCGTGATTTCTCGCCGCGCCCACAGCAGGAAAGAGTCCTCGAAGAGCATTTGGCCTTAGCCGTTGAACTGCAATTGCCGGTGTTCCTGCATGAGCGTGATGCCAGCCAGCGCCTGTTGGAAATCCTCAAAGGCTTCCGTGATCACCTGCCCGCCGCTGTCGTGCATTGCTTCACCGGTGAGCAAAAGGCGCTGTTCAGCTACCTTGATCTGGATCTGCACATCGGCATCACTGGCTGGATCTGCGACGAACGCCGTGGCACGCATTTGCATCCGCTGGTCAAAGAGATCAAACGTGGGCGCTTGATGCTGGAAAGCGATGCGCCTTATCTGCTGCCGCGCACCCTGCGACCAAAACCGAAAAACGGCCGCAATGAGCCGGCCTATCTGACTGAAGTCCTGCGCGAAGTGGCGTTGCACCGCGGCGAAACCGAGGAGGATCTGGCAGCGCACACCACCGCGTGCACCCGCGCGTTCTACAACCTCCCGGCCCTTCCTGACACACCATAATTCCCTTGTGGGAGCGAGCCTGCTCGCGAAAGCGGTGGTTCAGATGGCAATGATGTTGACTGACACGTCCTCTTCGCGAGCAGCTCGCTCCCACAGGGGGAACAATGCGCCCTGTTGACTCATATCAAGATCCTCCGACCTGCATAGCGGCACAATGCTGGCACCTTGCAAAAACTGTTTCCGCTATCAGAGAAGACCTCCATGGGTGCCTGGCTTAGCAATATCTCGCTGAAGTACAAATTCTGGGCGGTCAATGCGGTCGCCTTCGTCACCACCCTGCTGCTGGTGCTGTACGCCGTGCAGCTCGAACAACAGGCGCGCAGTCACGCCTCACAAGCCTCCGCACAGGCCCAGGCGCAACTGCTCAAGGCTTGGCCGGCCGGGCAGCCATTGCCTAAAGCCGATCAGGTGCTGACCTTCAAGCGCGGCGAAGCACCGCGCCTGAACGATCAACCCTTGCTGGAAATCACGGAAAGCAACGGTTGGAACGAGATCAATCACCTGCCGCTGTTCGGCGACAACCCGTTGATGGGCGCTGAGGTGTTCAGCCGCGCCGACGGCCAACAGGTTGCGGTGATTGCCTACGGCCCGAGCCTGAGTCAGGTGTTCAGCGAGCGTTTCGCCAATTACGCGGTGGCGGTGTTCATTCTGATGTTCGCCATGCTGTGTGCCTCGCAACTGCTGATCCGTTTCCTGCTCAGCCAGCTCAACACCTTGAAAGACGTGATGCTGCACGTTGAAAAAAGCGGCGATCTATCGGCCCGAGTACCGCTGGCCGGCAAAGACGAAGTCGGGCAGATGGCCAATGCGTTTAACGCGATGCAGGCCGGTTACCAGCGCGTTGTGACCACCGTCGCCAACACCGCGCGGCAACTGGATGTCGGCGCGGCGCGACTGGCATCGAGCATGAACGAAGTGCGCCACGGCATGCTCGGTCAGCAGAGCGAAACCGATCAGGCGGCCACGGCGATCAATGAAATGACCGCCACCGTTTATCACATCGCCCAACACGCCGGCGCCACCCGCGACCTGTCGCAGACCGCCGACGGCCTCGCCGGCAGCGGTCAGCAAGTGGTCGCCCGGGTGCAGCAGTCGATTGCCGGGCTGTCCAGCGGTGTGCAGCAGACGGCCGAGATGATTCAACGGCTGGCCGAGGACAGTCAGAAGATCAACGGCGTGGTCAGCGTGATTCACAGCATTGCCGAGCAGACCAACTTGCTCGCCTTGAACGCCGCCATCGAAGCGGCCCGCGCCGGTGAAATGGGCCGAGGGTTTGCCGTGGTCGCCGATGAGGTGCGCAATCTGGCGAAACGGGTGCAGACCTCGACCGACGAGATCACCACGATGGTCTCGGCCTTGCAGGCTGGCACTCGCGACGCGGTGGACTTCATGCAGGAGAGTTCGTACAAGGCCGACGACTGCGTGCAGCAGGCGCAAGAGGCCGGCGCGGCGCTGGCGGAGATCACCGGAGCGGTGGCGCAGATGCGCGAAAGCAATACGCAGATTGCCGTGGCGGCCGAGCAGCAAAGCCAAGTTGCCGAGGAGATGAACCGGGCGGTGGTAAGTATTCGCGATGTGACCGAGAACACCGTGCAGCAAACGGTGGATTCGGCGACGACCAGTAATGAATTGGCGACGTTGGCTGGGGAGTTGAGCAAGGCCATAGGTCAATTGAAGCTCTGACGCCCCCTTCGCGAGCAGGCTCGCTCCCGCATTGGATCGGTGCGCATACAAATCCCTTGTGGGAGCGAGCCTGCTCGCGAAGGCGTCAGACGGGGCGACATCGAATCCTGCGATGACGCCTATCACTTCAATAGCCAACCTTGATTCGCCGCCCTCCGCGCCCGGGCCTATTCTTCAACCATGAGTTCAACATGGATCGAGGAGTAGAAAACATGGGCAAACGTCACCCCAACCTTCCCGCGTGGCAATGGCGCGCGTACCCGGGCAATCATCAGCACCCGACCAATCTGGTGTTGCACCTGATCGCTGTGCCGTTATTCATCGTCGCGTTTCTGCTGATTGTCTCCGGGGTGTTCAGCCTGAGTCTGGCCAGCGTCGCCATCGGCGTGATCGGAATCGTCGCGGCGCTGGGTTTGCAGCGTCACGGCCACAGCCTGGAGACGCAAGCCTCCGAGCCGTTCAGTGATCGTAAAGATGCGGTGTCGCGGTTACTGGTCGAGCAGTTTCTGACTTTTCCGCGCTTCTTTCTCAGTGGCGGCTGGTGGCGCGCCTGGCGTGAGCGCCACCGTCGGCACTGAGTCAGGCGAAGATCGTGACCGTCTGACGACTCATTGCAATCAACTCCCCTTCTGCGCTCCATAACTTGGCGGCGACATGGCCGTAGCCGTCGGCGGCGTACTCGATGTCGGCCAGGTATTGGCACCAGTCCAGCGTGCTCAAGTCGCGTAACGGCTGAACGAATTCGATGGTCCAGGTCAAGGTGCTGCCCGGTGCCGGCTTCTTCAGATACGGCAGCAGTGCGGGCGGCCATGCATCCACCAGGGCCAGTAGATGCGCCTCTTTGACCGGCTCTTCTTTGACATCGCCGCGTAACCGCACCCAGCCTCCCATCAGCCGCGATTGATTGCCGGTGAACGGCATGCCGCCGACGCTCCAGCGCATCGCCAGATGACGCATGAATTCCGGGGTCACGCCTTTGATGTAAGGCAGCTCCTGGCATTCGTCCCAGTGTTTCATTGCCGGCGCCGGATACGCTTCCACGGCGACTTCCGAGGGCCGCGAAGCACCGAAGCTGCCTTGAACGATTGTCACCACCTGACCATTCTGCATCGCCCGGCCCATGACCTGGCTGACGGCTTTGCCTTCACGCAGCACATCCACTTCGAAACTCACCGGGACTTCAGGCTCGACCGGGCCGACAAAAGTGATCGCCAATGAACGCACCGGACGATCCGCCGGCACTTTCGCGCGCATGGCTTCGTATTGCAGCGCGGCAACCAGGCCACCGAAACTGGCACGGCCCTGGCCCCATTCGGCAGGAATGGTCAGTTCCGGTTGGCGGCGGACCGCATCGAGCAGATCGCTAAAGCGCATGGCAACCTCAGAAAACGAGAAAGGAATGCAGGGATCTTAACCAGACCTGCAGAGCGCCGCAGCGTCTATTCCGGTCAAAGAGACTGACAGAAAGGCCTTAAACCTATATCCGCCACATTGAAGATCCCTTGTAGGAGTGAGCCTGCTCGCGATAGCGGTCTGACAGCCAACACATTTGTTGAATGTCTGACCGCTATCGCGAGCAGGCTCACTCCTACAGGGGATTGGTGGTGATTCAGGATTATTTGAAGCAGGCTGAACTGAGTTTTTCCAGCACGCGATCAGCCTTGCTTTCGGCTTTGATCATGGTCGCCTGCCAAGTGGCGACGCACGGTTGAAGATCAGCCTCCAGCTCGGCTTTCGCCAACCATTGCCAGCAATCGTGCCAGTCGCCCAACGCGCTTTGCGCAGACTTCAATCGCTTCAGCGCCGCGGCGGGCAAGCGGTCCAGTTCGGGATAAGCTTCGATGCCGTAGCGCACGCGTTTGATCAGCAAACGCAAGCGATGGCGGTCGTGAGCGGGATCGTGCAGCGCCTCGTCGAGTTTCTGCCATTGCTTGCCGAGGCGTTTTTCGATGCGCTTGTCCAAGCCCTTGAGCAATCCCTGACGCTGGGAAGCACGCAGGAAACGCGGGAAAGCATCGAGAATCATCAACAGCGAAGCCACCTCGGCACTCGCCGCCAGCGCCGGATAGGCCTCGGCCATTTGCGCCATGCGGCGTTGCGCAGCTTCAGGCTGATCATGCTGAAGCAAGTACGCCGCCAACACTTCGCGATCCCGCCACGGCGTGGTCAATTGGCCGACCGCCGAAGCGGCGTCTTCCAGTTGCTCGACACCGGGCAAACCGCGCAATGGCCGCAACAGGCTGCGCAAGCGCCGCACCGTGGTGCGCAGATCATGCAGCGCCTCGGGGTCGGTACGTGCCGTCAATCGCGCCTGACAGGCCAGCAGCCGCACCTCCAGACTCAGGACATGAGCCACCAACCGGTCAACCAACGCAGACATCACTTGCTCCTGATTCAAATGGCTCCGAAGAACATTCTGCCGTCCAGTGAACGCAGCCTCCTTGCTTCACGTCAGCAGCTTAGCGGCCGGCGCGGGATTCGCGAATGTAGAAACGCGCCTTCTCGGCTTTCTTACTGCAACCTTCGAAACCCTCGAATTGCTGCTGGGTCTTGGCCGCAGTCAGCAGCGACAACGCTTTGGAATAGCTGACGGTGCCGGCAAAGCCTTCGGCCTTGGCCAGATCCAGCTCATGCCAGGCCGCGTCGAGCTGGCTGCCGCAGCTGTCGCGGTAAGCGGTTTTACCGGCGCAACCGGCCAATACCAGAGCCATCAACGGCACACAGATCCAGGCTTTCATCACTCACACCTCAAAATAGGTCAACAGTCGTGCAGGTAAGACGGCTTGGCTACGAAAAAGTGCCTTGCCGGCGGGTGAAACCGCGCAACTGAGAAGGATAGCGCTGAAGGGTCATGCAGTATCGAAAAAACGACGTCACCGGCGCACTCAACGACCTCGGCGATTGAGCCGGCCCGGCGATGGGTGCATTGTGGAGCCTTGTCGGGAGGACGCTGGATGAAAAAACGTGTCGCGCTGGTACTGGGCTCCGGTGGCGCCCGGGGCTATGCCCATATCGGGGTTATTGAAGAGATTGAACGACGCGGTTACGACATCGCCTGCATTGCCGGATGTTCGATGGGCGCCGTGGTTGGCGGAATCTATGCCGCCGGTAAACTCGACGTTTACAAGAACTGGATCGAAAGTCTCGACTATCTGGATGTGCTGCGGCTGGTCGACGTGAGTTTCCGGCTCGGTGCGATTCGCGGCGAAAAGGTCTTCGGGCAGATCCGCAAGATCGTCGGCGAAATCAACATCGAAGACTTGCGCATCCCCTACACCGCCGTCGCCGCCGACCTCACCAACCAGCAGGAAATCTGGTTTCAGGAAGGCTGCCTGCATCAGGCGATGCGCGCCTCGGCGGCGATTCCCAGCCTGTTCACGCCGGTGATGCAAGGCAATCGCATGCTGGTCGACGGCGGCATTCTCAACCCGTTGCCGATCGTGCCGGTGGTGTCGAGCCACTGTGATCTGATCATTGCGGTCAATCTCAACTCGACCAACCAGCGTCACTACAAATTGCCAGTCATCCAGCGCCCGGCCGCGTTCCGCTCACGCTTCGACAGCCTGATCAGTTCGCTGGGATCGAAGATGCCGTTCCGCCGTACTCAGGCCGAACAACTATTGCGACTCGAGCAGGAAGCGCTGCGCGCCGAAGCGGCGGACATCAATCCCTGGCTGGACGGCGCCGAGCCGGAGAGTCAACAACCGGCGGCCGCGCCCGAGCGTGAAGGCGCACCGAAATCGGCGACCGGTTCGTTCATCATCGATAACGTCGGGCCGGCCTCGTTGCTGGATTTGATCAACCAGAGTTTCGAGGTGATGCAGACCTCGCTGGCGCAGTACAAGATTGCCGGATATCCGCCGGACATCCTGATCAACGTACCGAAGCGGGTGTGCCGGTTTTTCGAGTTCTACAAGGCGCCGGAGTTGATCGCGTTGGGGCGCGAGATTGCGCGGGATACGCTGGATCGGTATGACAGTGAGCAGAGCAGAGAGCCTTGAAGCTCTCCGTTGTCTCAAGGCCGCCTTCGCGAGCAGGCTCGCTCCCACAGGGGATTTGTGAACGACGCAGATCCAGTGTGGGAGCGAGCCTGCTCGCGAAGAGGCCAGATCAGCCAACATCACTCAATAGCCGATAGCCAACCCCGGCCTCCGTGACAATAAACCGCGGCCGCGTCGGATCATCCGCCAGTTTCTGCCGCAAATGCCCCACCACAATCCGCAGATAATGGCTGTCCTCGGTGTGCGTCGGCCCCCAGATATCCTTGAGTAACTGCTGCTGGGTAATCACTCGCCCCGGATGCCGTGCCAGTTGCGCCAGCACCGCGTATTCCTTGCGCGTCAGCGCCACTTCGACGCCGTCGAGCAGCACCCGCCGATAGGCCAGATCCACCGTCAACGGGCCGAAACTCAACGCCGCCTGCTGCGCCTCCCCCGCCGGTGCCTGACGCAACAACGCACGCACCCGGGCGAGAAATTCCTGAATACCAAACGGCTTGGTCACGTAGTCATTGGCGCCGCCATCCAGTGCCTCGACCTTCTGCCCTTCGCTGGCGCGCACCGACAGCACCAGCACCGGCGCCGTGGCCCATTCGCGAAACTCGCGCAGCACTTGCTGGCCGTCCATGTCCGGCAGGCCTAAATCGAGCACCAGCAAGTCCGGCTTGTTCAAGGCGGCCTGCGCCAGCCCTTCGGCACCCGTGCCAGCCTCAAGCACTTTGTAGCCTTGGGAAGCGAGGCTGATGCGCAGGAACTTGCGAATCTGCGGTTCGTCGTCGATGACCAAAATGGTCGCGGTCTGGCTCATGAATTCACATCAACACAAAAGAGTGGCAAGAGAGTAGCGCAGTCGCAATCAGGCTTCATCGTCCATCCCCGGTTGCGTCTGCAACGGCAAGTGCAAGGTGATGCAAGTGCCGCGTCCGTCGATGCCGTCGGCGACACTGATACGACCGCCGTGCGCGCCGACCATGCCCTGACAGATCGCCAGGCCCAGGCCGGTGCCCTGGCCGCCGCGATCACCCCGGGCAGCGGTGTAGAACATGTCAAAAATCTTCGCCCGCTCGTCCTCGGGAATCCCCGGTCCCTCGTCGCTGACCGAGAAGAAAATCTCCTCGTCATTAGCTCCCGCACTGAGTTGCAAACGTCCGTGAGCGGGTGAAAAGCGCGCAGCGTTTTCCAGCACATTGACCAGCGCCTGTTCAATCAACGCGGCATGCACGAACAACAGCGGCAACTCGCTCGGCACATCGGTGCTGACCTGCAACGGTGCCAGCACCGCACGCAGACGATTGAGCGAACTGCCGACGATGTCGGCGGGCGACACCCAGTCTCGCGCAAGTTTCAACGCACCGTGGCCGAGCCGGGTCATGTCGAGCAGATTCTGGATGTAGCGGTCGAGGCGTTCGGCTTCGTCGCGGGTGCCTTCGAGCAACTCGCGACGGTCTTCCAGCGGGATCGCCTCGCCGAGGGCCAACAGGCTGTCGATACTGCCGCGCATGGCGGTCAGCGGCGTGCGCAAATCGTGGGACACGGAGGCCAGCAAGGCACTGCGCAGTTGTTCGGTTTCACCGTGCAGGCGCGCGGCTTCCAGGTCATCGGCCAATTGCGCGCGCGCCAGCGCTTGTGCGAGCGGCTGACTCAATGCGGTGAGCAAGCGGCGACGCTGGCCACTCAAGGTCTGGCCTTCTTTGGCGCAGACACCGAGCAGCGCCAGCGGTCCGTCCTCGACCGATAACGGCCACCACCACCAGCGCCCGAATGGCAGCGTGCCGGTACCCATGCCCGCCGGTTGATCGTGCTGCCAGGCCCAGTCGGCGGCGGCACGCTCGGACTCGGTAAACTCCAACGGCCCGCCGGTCTCGACTTTCCAGCCGCCCTGGCCGTCGCGATTGAGCAGGCACAGTTGCAGATCGCTCCAGCCATTGAGGTGTTGCGCGGCGGCGCTGACCACGGCTTGGCGATCGGTCGCGGCGGTGAGTTTGCGCGACAGGTCGAGCAGTTCGGTGGTTTCTTCCTGGGTGTCGCGCAACGCCTGCAATTGCCGACGCTGACGCGCCGCGAGGTTGCCCGTCAGTGCCGCCATCAACAGGAAAAACAGCAGGGTCAGCACATCTTCTTCGCGCTGAATGCTGAAAGAAAAATTCGGCGGGATGAACAGAAAATCGTAGGTCAGAAACGACAGCGCCGCACAAGCCAGCGCCGGGCCGAGACTGCTGCGCACCGCCACCAGCAACACGGCCGCAAGGAACACCAGCGAGATGTTCGGCAACGGCAACACACTCGACACTGCCCACGCCAAGGCACTGGCCAACACGGTGGCGACCAACGCCAGCGCATAGTCGAACCACACCAGTGTCAGCGGGTTTCGCGGGCGCGCCTGCGGGTGTTCATGATCGTTGTCGAGGACGTTGATTTCCAGCCCATGGGCCTGACGCAACAGACGCGCCGCCAAGCCACCGCCGAACAGTCGACGACGCCAACTCGGCCGAGACTGGCCGACCAACACCAGACTCGCACGGCGCTCGGCAGCATGCTGGACCAAGGTTTTCGCCACCTCACCGGCGCGCAATAAAACCACTTCACCACCGAGGCGCTCCGCCAATTGCTGAGCGCTTTGCAGGCGCAGACGCGATTGCTCATCACGCACCGCACCGTTATCGACGTGCACCAGACTCCACGGCAGATGCCGACGCTGAGCGACGCGACTGGCGTGGCGCACGAGGCGTTCGGCCTGCGCATCACCATCAACGCCGACCAATAATCGGCCACGCACCGCTGGCGCGGCCTGACCGAGTTGGCGATAGCCTTGGGCGAGATCGTTGTCGACCTGCGCGGCAGCCGTTTGCATCGCCAGTTCGCGCAGTGCAGTGAGGTTGGTCTGGGTGAAAAACGCATCGATCGCTGCGCGCGCCTGCTCGGGCACGTAGACCTTGCCTTCGCGCAAGCGCTCGAGCAATTCGCGCGGCGGCAGGTCGATCAGCAGCAGTTCATAAGCTTCTTGCAACACCCAGTCGGGCAGCGTCTCGCGCACCTGCACACCGGTAATGCCGCGCACTTGGTCGTTGAGGCTTTCCAGGTGCTGGACGTTGACCGTAGTGAACACGTCGATGCCGGCGGCGAGCAGTTCCTGAATGTCTTGCCAGCGTTTCGCGTGGCGACTGCCGGGGGCGTTGCTGTGAGCGAGTTCATCCACCAGCACAAGTTTCGGCTTGGCGGCGAGCAGGCCGTCGAGGTCCATTTCTTCGAGCATCACGCCACGGTACTCCGAGCGCACCAGCGGCTGCTGCGGCAAGCCGCCGAGCAGCGCTTCGGTTTCCGCCCGGCCGTGGGTTTCGACGACGCCAGCGATGACTTTCACGCCTTGGCGCAGTTGCGTGTGCGCAGCCTGAAGCATGGCGTAGGTCTTGCCGACACCGGGGGCGGCGCCGAGGAAAACCTTCAGGCGGCCACGGCCGTCACGGGGCAGGTCTGCTAACAGCGCGTCGGCGCGGCCGGAGTCGCTCATGCTTGATGCTCTCTCTTCCTGATTGATCGTTCCCACGCTCTGCGTGGGAATGCAGCCCGGGACGCTCTGCGTCCCATAAAAGCAGACGCAGAGCGTCTATTGATGCATTCCCACGCAGAGCGTGGGAACGAGCATCGACTACAGTTTTTCCAGTGCCATATTCAGCTCCAGCACATTCACCACCGGCGGCCCCACCAGCGGCTGCTCGATGTGCGCATCGAGCAGTTGCTGCAAGGTCGACACCGGCAGATTGCGTGCTGTCGCGACACGCGCCAGTTGATAGGCAATTGCTGCCGGTGGCAAGTGTGGATCGAGGCCGCTGCCGGAAGTGGTCAGCAAGGCCAATGGCACCGGACCTTGACCCGAAACCTGCAGTTTGTTGGCCTCATCGATCACCCGTGTGGCGAGCGCCGGATTGCTCGGTGCCAGGTTGCTCGCGCTGCTGGAAACGGTCGCGAAGGCACCGGCGGAGGGACGTGCATGGAACCAGGCATCGCCGACAAAATCCTGGGCGATCAGCGACGAGCCACGGACCTTGCCAGCGGCGTCGTGCACCAGGCTGCCGTTGGCTTGAGCGGGAAATGCGACTTGCGCGACACCCGTCACCACCAGTGGATAGGCAACGCCGGTGACCAGGGTCATCAGCACCAGCAGGCTCAGGGCCGGACGTATCATTGTGGACATAGCAAAATCCTCGAATTCGTTGGGCAAACTTTGGTGGGGTGCCAGGGGGATCTTTTCCCCCTCACCCCAGCCCTCTCCCCCAAGGGGGCGAGGGGGAAAGGGAGCCGATTTATGTGCTTTTCAAAACCTGGGTTCAGCTCGGTATTTCAAGTCGGTGTAGCTCTCGTAAACACCTCGGTCAGTCCCCTCTCCCACGAAGGTGACAAGAGGAAAGGGAGCCGATCTTTGTGCAGTTCAAAACCTGAGTTCGGCTCGGTATCTCAAGTCGGTGTAGCTCCCACAAGCACCTCGGTCAGTCCCCTCTCCCCCCGGGAGAGGGCTAGGGTGAGGGGCTCTTCTGAGACTCACACCAGATGCAGCGCCGTGAGCAACATGTCGATCGCCTTGATCCCCACAAACGGCACCAGAATCCCGCCCAATCCATAGATCAACAAATTGCGTCGCAACAACGCCGCCGCACTCGCTGCCTGCACGCGCACACCACGCAGTGCCAACGGAATCAGCACAACGATGATCAAGGCGTTGAAGACGATGGCCGAGAGAATCGCGCTCTGCGGACTGGTCAGCTGCATGATGTTGAGCACGCCCAATTGCGGATAAATCGAGGCGAACAGCGCCGGCAGAATCGCGAAGTATTTGGCCACGTCGTTGGCGATGGAAAAGGTCGTCAACGCACCACGGGTCACCAGCAATTCCTTGCCGATCTGCACCACATCGAGCAGCTTGGTCGGATCGCTGTCGAGGTCGACCATGTTCGCCGCTTCGCGTGCTGCTTGTGTGCCGTCGTTCATCGCCATGCCGACGTCAGCCTGAGCCAGCGCCGGCGCGTCGTTGGCACCGTCACCGCACATCGCCACCAGACGTCCGTCGTTCTGCTCATGGCGAATGCGCGCGAGTTTTTTCTCCGGGGTGGCTTCGGCGAGGACGTCATCGACCCCTGCTTCAGCGGCAATGGCGGCAGCGGTCAGCGGGTTGTCACCGGTGACCATTACGGTGCGAATGCCGAGTTTGCGCAGTTCGGCGAAACGCTCGCGAATACCCGGTTTGACCACGTCCTTGAGGTGAATCGCGCCGAGCAATTTACCGTCGGCGCAGACCAGCAACGGGGTGCCGCCGCTCTGCGCAATCTTGTCGATTTCCCGCGACAGTGCCGGGGCCAGATCCGAACGTTTCTGGCCGAGGAAACTCAGCAGCGAATCCACCGCGCCTTTGCGGTAGACACGGCCCTGATAGTCGACGCCGGACAAACGGGTTTCAGCGCTGAACGGCACAGCGGTCAAGGTTTCCGGCGCCGGCTCAGGTTGCGGATGCAGGCCGCGCAGGTATTCGACGATGGATTTACCTTCAGCGGTTTCGTCGGCCAGCGAAGCGAACAGCGCGCCTTCGGCCAGTTCGCGACCATTCACACCGGGCGCGGCATACACCGCACTGCAACGACGGTTGCCGAAGGTGATGGTGCCGGTCTTGTCGAGCAGCAACACATGCACGTCGCCCGCCGCTTCCACCGCGCGACCGGACTTGGCGATCACGTTGAGGCGAACCAGACGATCCATGCCGGCAATACCGATCGCCGACAGCAAACCGCCAATGGTGGTCGGGATCAGCGTAACCAGCAGCGCCACGAGGAACACCAGCGGCAGGCTGCCATTGGCGAAATGGGCGAACGGTTGCAGCGTCACGACCACCAGCAGGAAGATCAGGGTCAGGCCGATCAGCAGGATATCCAGCGCCACTTCGTTCGGAGTTTTCTGGCGTTTGGCGCCTTCGACCAGCGCGATCATGCGGTCGAGCGTCGACTCGCCGGGGTTGGCGGTGATCTGCACCAGCAACCAGTCAGAGACCAGTCGCGTGTTGCCAGTGACGGCCGAGCGGTCGCCGCCGGATTCGCGAATCACCGGCGCCGATTCACCGGTGATCGCCGCTTCGTTGACTGCCGCGATGCCTTCGATGACTTCGCCGTCACCGGGGATCATCTCCCCGGCTTCGACGCGCACCACATCACCCTTTCGCAGGCTCGCTGCCGGCACCACTTGAAAGCTGCCGTTGGCCAGTTTGCGCCGGGCGCTGAGGCCTTCGCTGCCAGCCTTGAGGCTGTCGGCGCGGGCCTTGCCGCGACCTTCGGCCAAGGCTTCGGCGAAGTTGGCGAACAGCACGGTGAACCACAGCCACAGGGCGATTTGTGCAGCAACAAAAGTTGGCACATCGGCGTCGGGAATGAAGCACAGCACGGTGGTGAAAATCGCGGTCAGTTCGACCACCAGCATCACCGGCGAACGCTTCAATTGCCGAGGGTCGAGCTTGACGAAGGCTTGCACCAGCGCCGGCCGCCACAGGGCCGAGATCGCGGTTTTCGGTGCTTCTGCCGACTTGGTCGGCTCTGCAGGTTTTGCAGGAACGTGCATATTCATGATGGATTCCTTAGAAGCCCATACTTAAATGTTCGGCAATCGGGCCGAGCGCCAGAGTCGGCAGAAAGGTCAGGCCGCCCACCAGCAAAATGGTCACGGTCAGCAGGGTCACGAACAGCGGGCCATGAGTCGGAAAGCTGTTCTGGCCGATCGGTGCGGTTTTCTTCATCGCCAGGCTGCCGGCCAGGGCCAGAACCGGGAGGATGTAACCGAAGCGGCCGATCAACATGCCCAGGCCCAGCATCAGGTTATGGAACGGCGTGTTCGCGCTCAGACCACCGAACGCCGAGCCGTTGTTGGCGCTCGCCGAGGTGTAGGCATACAGCAACTGGCTGAAACCGTGCGGGCCGGGGTTGCTGATGGTCGCCGCAGCACTGGGAACCGCGGCGGCAATCGCACCGAGCACCAGCACGCCAACCGGCATCACCAACAGGGTCACCACCAGCAATTGCACTTCCCGCGCCTGGAGTTTCTTGCCGAGGTATTCCGGGGTTCGCCCGATCATCAGACCGGCGAGGAACACCGCGATCAGCACGTTGAGCAACATGCCGTAGAGCCCGGCACCGACGCCGCCGAAGATCACTTCGCCAACCATCATGTTGACCAGCGCAACCATGCCGCTAAGCGGATTGAGGCTGTCGTGCATGCCGTTGACCGAGCCGTTCGAGGCCGCCGTCGTCGTCACCGACCAGAGCACGGTCGCAGTGGTGCCGAAGCGCGCTTCTTTACCTTCCAGCGGTGCCGTCTGTTCAACGGCAGCGTTGTTCAGAGTCGGGTTCGGTTGATATTCGGCCCACAGCGAGGTCGCGCCACCGATCAGGAACAGCGCCAGCATGCAGGCGATGATCGCGCGGCTCTGACGCAGGTCCTTGACGTAGTGGCCGAAGGTGAACACCAGCGCCACCGGAATCAGAATGATCGACGCGACTTCGAACAAGTTGCTCCACGCGGTCGGGTTCTCGAACGGATGCGCCGAGTTGACGCCGAAGAAGCCACCACCGTTGGTGCCCAGTTGCTTGATCGCAATCTGACTGGCGGCCGGGCCAAGCGGGATCACTTGATCAACACCCTGCATCGTCACTGCGTTCACATACTGCGCGAAGGTTTGCGGCACGCCCTGCCAGACCAGATACAGCGCCAGCAGCAGGCACAGCGGCAACAGGCCGTAGAGGGTGGCGCGGGTCATGTCGACCCAGAAGTTGCCGAGGGTTTTCGTCGATTTGCGGCCGATGCCACGGCACAGCGCGACCAGCACGGCGAGGCCGGTGGCGGCGCTGACGAAGTTCTGCACGGTGAGGCCGACCATCTGGCTCAGATAGCTGAGCGTCGCTTCACCGCTGTAGGACTGCCAGTTGGTGTTGGTCATGAAACTGACCGCGGTGTTGAACGCCTGGGTCCATTCCTGGCCCGGCAGATTTTGCGGGTTCAGCGGCAAGTGATCCTGGAACAACAGAATCGCGAACAGCAGCAGGAAACCGGCAAGGTTGAAGGCGAGCAGTGCCAGCGTGTACTTCTGCCAGCTCTGTTCAGCCTCGGGGTCGACACCGGCGATGCGGTAGCAACCGCGCTCGACCGGGCCGAGAACCGGTGTCAGCCAGGTACGCTGACCTTCCATCACTTTGTAGTAGAAGCGCCCGAGGAACGGCGCCGGTAGCAAGACCACCGCAAAGAACGCGAGGATCAGCCAATAGTCATAACTGTGCATAGCCGCTCCTAGTTCCGATCCGCGCGCAACAGCGCAACCAACAGATAAATGAACAGCCCCACTGCCAACAGCAGTGACACCCCGTCCAGAACGCTCATGGAAGATCTCCGTGTTACGGCGTATTGCCGCGTGTGCAGGCATTGTCGGAAAGGAGGCTGTAAAGGAACGAGAGCGAGGGTGTTGGCTGTGCATAAAGAAAGCGTAAAGAGTGGGTTTATGCGGGCTTTACAGGTGGGTTTGGCGCTGTATGGGTGGGCCTCTTCGCGAGCAGGCTCGCTCGCACAATTTGCAATGCATTCCCCTGTGGGAGCGAGCCTGCTCGCGAAGACGGCATAACGAGCAACATCGCACCCAACTGGCGCACAAAAAGCAGCCATCCCCCAACAAACATCCCCGATACGACAGCATTCAACTCATTACGACTTGTTTCAGCGCAATGGCACGCCCACTGCACACACCCTCCCCCGAGCTTTCCAAACCGTTCAGGGAGCAACCGCATGAACACACAACTCAAACCCACGCTGGGCACTTTGCACCTGTGGGGAATCGCCGTAGGGCTGGTGATTTCCGGGGAATACTTCGGCTGGAGTTATGGCTGGGGCGTGGCCGGAACGCTGGGTTTCCTGGTGACCTCGTTCATGGTCGCGACCATGTACACCTGCTTTATCTTCAGTTTCACCGAACTGACCACCGCGATTCCCCATGCGGGCGGGCCATTTGCCTACAGCCGCCGCGCCTTCGGTGAAAAAGGCGGATTGATTGCCGGCCTGGCCACGCTGATCGAATTCGTTTTCGCTCCGCCGGCCATTGCCCTGGCAATTGGCGCTTACCTCAATGTGCAGTTTCCGGCGCTCGACCCGAAACACGCAGCAGTCGGCGCCTATATCGTCTTTATGGGCCTGAACATCCTCGGTGTGAAACTGGCCGCGACCTTTGAGTTGATCGTCTGCGTATTGGCGGTAGCCGAGTTACTGGTATTCATGGGTGTGGTCGCGCCGGCGTTCAGCTTCAGCAACTTTGCGCTCAATGGCTGGGCGGGGTCGGATGTATTTGGCGCGCCGGCGATTGCCGGGATGTTCGCCGCGATTCCTTTCGCTATCTGGTTCTTCCTCGCCATCGAAGGCGCCGCCATGGCCGCCGAAGAAGCCAAAGACCCGAAGCGCACGATTCCCAAGGCCTACATCAGCGGCATCCTGACCCTGGTGCTGCTGGCGATGGGTGTGATGTTCTTTGCCGGTGGCGTCGGCGACTGGCGCACCCTGGCCAACATCAACGACCCGTTGCCGCAGGCGATGAAAACCGTGGTCGGCGACAACTCCGGCTGGCTGCACATGCTGGTATGGATCGGCCTGTTCGGTCTGGTGGCGAGTTTCCACGGAATCATTCTTGGCTACTCGCGGCAGTTCTTCGCCCTCGCCCGCGCCGGCTATCTTCCCGCTTCGCTGGCGAAACTCTCGCGCTTCCAGACGCCGCACCGGGCAATTATTGTCGGCGGCATCATCGGCATTGCCGCGATTTACAGCGACGGCCTGTTCAACCTCGGCGGCATGACCCTTACCGCCGCGATGATCACCATGGCCGTGTTCGGCGCCATCGTGATGTACATCATGAGCATGCTCAGCCTGTTCAAACTGCGTAAATCGGAACCCAATCTCGAGCGTACTTTCCGCGCGCCGTGCTATCCGTTGATTCCGCTGATTGCCTTGGTGCTGGCGGTGGTGTGTCTGGTGGCGATGGCGTGGTTCAACGCGTTGATCGGCTTGATCTTCCTTGGCTTCATGGCGGTCGGTTTCGGCTACTTCCTGCTGACCGGACAACTGCGTGCCGACGCACCGGCCGATGCGATGTTGACAGGTAATTGAGGGATTACGGGTGTACCGGGTGTAAGCGGCCTAGAATGGAACCACTGCGAGTTCACTTCGCTCAAAAGTGGTATGCAGCGTTGCACGGCGAAATCCTCGTCCGTCGACCTGCCATTAAGGAGAGCCGTTATGCCTTGGTATGCCTGGTTGATTCTGGTCGTTGCAATCGGCTCGATCGTGGGGGGATTGATGATGTTGCGCGACACCGCCAACAAGGTCGATCTGACCGATGAAGAACGCAAGCGCGTTGCCCAACGCAATGCCGAAGCGGACGCCAAAGACGCCCAAGACCGTTGAACACAACCCCGCCTGATCGGCGGGGTTTGTGCTTTTTATAGCCATTGGACCTATCCGCACGCTTTTAAGAAGTAGAAGTACAGTCACCATCTAATTTTCCTTGGTTAAGATGGGGACATTGTTGCGGAGAGTTCCAGATGCGTTATTCGCAGGACCATAAAGCCCAGACCCATCAGCGCATCATCAAGGAGGCTTCGGCACGCTTTCGCAAGGACGGAATCGGCGCTACAGGGTTGCAACCCTTGATGAAAGCGCTAGGGCTGACCCATGGCGGTTTCTATTCACATTTCAAGTCCAAGGACGAGTTGGTGGAGAAGGCCTTGCAGGAGGCCGGCAACCAGGTCGACGGGTTATGTGCCGAGATTTTTTCACAGGATAATCCGCTCGATGTCTTCATCGAGACGTATCTGTCCGAATGGCATCAAACGTCGCCCCATGAGGGCTGCCCGCTGCTGACCATTTCTTCCGAACTGGGGCTGCGCGGGCAACCGAGTCCCACCAGTGACGTCGTACTCAAGGCACGGCTGGAGCAGATCGAAAACAGCCTCGAAGGCGAGAACAGCGCCGATCGCGCCATCGTTATCATGTCGACTCTGGTCGGCGCGCTGCTGCTGTCACGCAGTGTCGCGGATACCGAGTTTGCTCAACGCATCCTCGATGTCACCCGCGATCATCTCAAGAACCGGGATTAAGCCTGCCAGCGCTTGAACAGCACGCTGGCGTTGACCCCGCCGAAGCCGAAACCGTTGGACAGTGCATATTCGATCGACATCGGCCGCGCCTGGCCATGAACAATGTCTACACCTGCGCTCGCCGGATCGGGATTGTCGAAATTCAAAGTCGGCGGCACCACCTGATCACGAATCGCCAATAGCGTGAAAATCGCTTCAAGCCCACCGGCAGCGCCGAGCAGATGACCTGTGGCCGATTTTGTCGACGTCACCGCGATTTTATTCTCTTCGCCGAAAACACTTTTGATCGCCGCCAATTCACCCAGATCCCCGACCGGGGTCGATGTGGCATGGGCGTTGAGGTGTTGCACCTGATCAGCAGCAATACCTGCCTGCGCCAAAGCCAATGTCATTGCCCGGCGCGCGCCGCTGCCATCCTCCGGCCCGGCCGTCAGGTGATAGGCATCGGCACTGGTGCCGTAACCGACCAGTTCCACCAACGGTGTCGCGCCACGAGCCAAGGCATGCTCCAGGGATTCGATCACCAAGAGGCCCGCGCCCTCGCCCATCACGAAGCCGTCACGCCCACTGTCGAACGGCCGCGAGGCGCGCTGCGGAGTGTCGTTGTAACCGCTGGACAGGGCCCGCGCTGCCGCGAATCCCGCCAGACTGACGCGGTCGATGCAGGCTTCCGCGCCGCCACACACGGCAATATCCGCTTCGCCGGCCCGGATCAGACGCGCGGCATCACCTATCGCTTGAACGCCGGCAGCACAGGCCGTCACCGGTGCACCCAGTGGCCCCTTCAGACCGTGCTGGATCGATACATGCCCGGCAGCCAGATTGACCAGGAAGGATGGAATAGTGAACGGTGACAAACGCCGCGGTCCACGGCTGTCAGTTGTGCGCACGGCGTCGGCAATCGCCCCGAAACCACCGACACCGGAACCGATGATCGTTGCGGTACGCTCTTGGCTTTTGCTATCTGAAGGGTGCCAGCCAGCCTGCTCCAGCGCCTGCCGGGCAGCTTCCATCGCGAACAGAATGAAGCGGTCCATCTTCTTCTGTTCCTTGGGTGGCGTGGCGCGATCCGGATCGAAACCTGCTTCAGCATCCTCTTCCAGCGTCGGCACTGCGCCGCCGACTCGCGTGGGCAAATCAGCAATCACTGAGTCCGGCAGATTACGCAGACCAGAGCGCCCGGCCAGCAAGCGCTGCCATACAACCTCGACATCGCTACCCAATGGAGAAACCAGGCCCATGCCCGTGACGACTATTCGACGCGAATCCATAACGTGGAGACCTCTGATCAATTCAATTGCCGGACTTGTAGCGTTGGGCCGCCGAACTGCGGGAAAGGTTCGGAGCCATCACATGGCGAGCAGCAACAAATGCCTGCCATTCGCCTGCGTCAGGCAGTGAAGGAATGGTGATCAACTCACCTTGGTCCAGACCGGCCAGCGCCGCATCGACCATCTCGCCCGCCTCCATGACCATTTCTGCCGGAATGCCACTGGCGTCAATACCGGAGCGCTCCCAGATTTCAGTGCGGGTCACACCCGGCAGCACGGCCTGGATCTGCACGCCGGTGCCTTCGAGTTCAGTGTTCAGCGACTGCGTCAGGCTCAGTACATAAGCTTTGCTGGCGCTATAGGTGGCGTTGAAGCGTTCCGGAAACAACGCCACCACCGAGGCGATATTGACGATCGTGCCACGACCGGCCTTGGCGAAACTGGCGGCGGCCGCCGATGCCAGGCGGGTGACGGCGGTGATGTTCAACTGGATCAGTCGCTCCAACTGGTCCAGGTCGGCGTTGGCCAGCAAACCGTCCGCCGCTACACCGGCGTTATTGACCAGCAAGCTGATGCTGGAATCGCTGCGCAGGCGTTGTTCCAGTTTGAGCACGTCATCCTTCTGCGTGAGATCGGCCTTGAGCACTTCAACCTGAACGCCATGGGCATCACGCAACTGGCTCGCAGCACTCTCCAGACGCTCCTTGTCACGGGCAACCAGCAGCAGATCAAAACCACGCGCCGCAAGCCGCTGAGCGTAAATCGCACCGATACCCGACGATGCGCCGGTGACGAGAGCAGTACCTTTGGATCGTGCGGAATTCATGTAAGTGCTCCTGGAATGCTTGATGGGGAATCGTCATTGAGTCGCATAGGCTCAACGAACCGGCAAATTATTATAGGCATAATCCTGGCGCAATATGATAGCCGTAATTTTCAATCGTCCGACCGACGCCTTTTTCACGTCATCACGAGCCATGCATTGCGCTAAACAAAAAGGCCGGTCAATGACCGGCCTCTTGGCTTATACACTCAGCTTAGTTGACTTCCAGCTTGTCACGATTGCGATCAAGGATCGCCTTGCCAATACCTTTCACTTCCAGCAACTCATCCACCGATGAAAACGGCCCGTTTGTTTCTCGATATGCAACAATCGCCTTGGCCTTCGCTTCACCTACTCCGGCCAGCTCTTTTTGCAGCGTCGCCGCATCGGCATCGTTGAGATCGACTTTTGCGCTTTGTGCAGGTGCTGTTGTATCCATCACCAAAGGCGCTTTGGGTGACTCCGCTGGCGCCAAGGGTGCGGCGATCGCGGCAATCGAAGCGCTGGCAAGGAAAGCAAAAATCAGAGAACAGAAGTAACCGGTACGCATTTTTGACGCTCCATCATCGTTTGAGAAAGCAGCTTTTCCGAAGCTGCTCTCCAAACGTAGGTCATGATGGGTGTATGTCAAAAATGCGAGCGTTACAGAATGTGAAACAATCAGGGTTCGAGACGGCGTTGCTGATAGATCCAGTCGACAATTTCGCCATCGGGGGTGTAGCCGCTGACGGTATCACGCAGCAACTGGCGAACGCGCGAATAATCATCCTGCTCGACGGCATCCAGCAAATCCGTCAAACGAAGCTTGAGCAAATCCCATGGCAAATGATCTTCGCTGGCACTCATGATCATCGGGTGCTCAGTCGCCAATACGTTATCGCCAATCAACAACTCTTCATAAAGCTTCTCGCCGGGGCGTAACCCGGTGAACTCGATCGAAATGTCGCCTTGCAGATTTTTTTCCGAACGCACGCTCAAACCGGACAAATGAATCATCTTCTTCGCCAGTTCGACAATTCTTACCGGTTCCCCCATATCGAGTACGAACACATCGCCGCCCTGCCCCATGGAACCGGCCTGAATCACTAGTTGCGCGGCTTCAGGGATAGTCATGAAGTAACGGGTAATCTTCGGATGGGTAACCGTCAGTGGCCCACCGGATTTGATCTGACTGTGGAATAGCGGAATGACCGAACCAGAAGAGCCCAGCACATTCCCGAAGCGAACCATCGTGAAGCGAGTCTTGTTGACTCGGGATACGTTGGATTTGTCACCGAATAGAACGGGGGCGATTTCTCGACTCAAGGCCTGAAGCGTCAGCTCGGCAAGTCGCTTGGTACTGCCCATTACGTTAGTGGGGCGAACAGCCTTGTCCGTGGAAATCAACACGAAATTGGACACACCCGATTGCAATGCAGCCTGGGCAGTATTAAGCGTCCCGATGACGTTATTGAGCACCCCTTCCGCAATGTTGTGTTCAACCATGGGCACGTGTTTATACGCGGCAGCATGATAAACAGTTTCAACATTCCAGGTCTTCATGACATCCAGCAATTTATGCGGATGACGAATGGAACCGAGTATTGGCAAGAGCTGGACCGACGCCGACTCCCGGTTTCCTCTTTGCTCCAGTTCCGAAAGTACGCTGTAAAGGTTGAATTCACTGTGGTCAAACAACAAAAGCCTGGTGGGGCCAAGCGAGTAAATCTGCCGGCAAAGCTCTGAGCCAATGGAACCGCCAGCGCCAGTAACCATTACCGTCTTGCCTGTGATACAGCGCTCAAGCAGATCCGGTTGTGCAGGTACCGAATCACGCCCCAACAGATCCGCGATATCCACTTCCTGAATATCCTCGACCTTGACTCGGCCACTGGCAAGGTCAGTGAAATTCGGAACACTGCGAATATGTAGCGGAAAACTCTCCAGAAGCGTGAGAATCTCCCGGCGACGTGCACGTGTCGACGACGGCAGCGCCAGAAGAATTTCCTGCGCACCTGTTTCATCGATCATCTGTTGAATGTGCTTGGGTTTATAGACCTGCAGCCCGGCAATTACCCGATCAGCAATGCTCGGATCGTCATCGATAAATGCCACCGGGCGCATGGTTCGCCCCATGCGCAATGCTGCGACCAATTGATTACCCGCGACGCCTGCCCCATAGACTGCAACTTTAATAAGGCTATCGTCACGACTGGAAAACGGAACGTGTTGAGCGCCGGCGAACCAGTCACCCATGAAATACTGACGCATGCACAACCGCAAGCCGCCGATGATGACAAGGCTTAGCCACCAGTAATTGAAGACAATCGAACGCGGGACTACTGCCTCGTGGTTGCTATACCAATAGACAACCAGCGCCAGAATCAATGCGGACAGACTGACCGCTTTGATAATAGCGACCAGCGCATCGTTGCCGAAATAGCGCATGACCGCACGATACATGCCAAAGCGAATGAACAAGGGAATCGCAACAATAGGTGCACATACAAAAAGCCAGAAATGCACCTTGAAAGGGTTGTACATATCGTCCAGGCCCAAGCGAACGATAAAGGCCAGCCACAACGCGGCCCAGACGAGCACGATGTCTGTGGCAACCTGAAGCAGTCTCTTGCGGCGCCGGGGAAGGCCTAACAGGTACTCTCTGATTTTATCCATAAACCCTTCAATTACCTTGATCACTCCTTTGAGCAGCACTCTCCATCGTGCCGGCTCAACGGCATTTCGTGATCACTCTAAACCTAAATGACCTGGCAATTACTGCTTAGTTCTTGACCACCGGAATCTCGAGATCTCCGGCGTGAAACTTTATTGCCAAAGCGATCAATGGAATGTAAGCCAAAAGCACACCCGAAGCACCGTCCAAACCGAGGCTCGTGACACAAAAGGCAATGGGCAACAGCCAGAACAGATTGATCACGCCGACCGCAACAGTGACCGGTAAGTGTTTGCCAAAGCGACGTGAAGCGAACTGGTAGCCATGACTACGATGTGCTTCATAGATCTTTTCTCCTCTCAGCATGCGATGAAACAGCGTGTACGTAGCGTCGACAATGAACACACCAAGCAAAATCATCCAGGCCCAGAGCATCGGTGCGCTCACCCATGCCGCCTGCAGAGACAATCCGCCAAGGACGATGCCCAGAAACCCACTGCCAGCGTCGCCCATGAATATCCGTGCCGGAGGGAAGTTCCAGTATAGAAAGCCGCCAACGGCAGCAGCGAGCAACAAAGGCGCCCAGATCAGATTCTCCAATCCCGACAACCAGTAAAGCAGACACGCACCGACGCAGGCACAAATCGCTTCTACACTGGCGATTCCGTCAATGCCGTCCATGAAGTTGTAAAGATTGAGTAGCCACACAAGATAAAAAGCACCCAGCACAAAGCCCAGCCAACCCAGCTCGATCGAAGTACCGAACAACTCAACGGGTGGCATGCCCCCTATCCACCCCAACAACCACAAAGCTGAAGCAAAATGCCCCAATAATCGCCATCGCGCGGCGATATGCCCGTGATCATCCATGAATCCAATCAGGGCAATGGCAGCACCGCCACCTGCCATTGCGAAAAAAAACCGGGCGGAAATCAAATCCGTGAAAAACAGAAAACCCAGGGACAAGATAAATGCAACAACAATCGCTACACCGCCACCGCGTGGCGTAGCCACAACATGAGAGCTGCGTGCATTGGGAACATCCATCAGACTTCGAGATATCGCATACCGGCGCAAAACAGCAGTCAGCAAAAAAGAAATACCGAAAACCAATGGAATGAAATATCCGTAACTCATCTTTTGTGAGACTCCAGAAAATGCTCGGCCGTCGCCTTCAAACCCTCATCCAGCGTGAAGGGCGGACGCCAGCCTAACAACTCTCGATTCTTCTTGATATCGACCTGTAGCGAGCCGAAAAGCCGCTGAGCGACTGCACCTCGCCCCACCAGGCTAGCCAAGAACTTCAGTAGCGAAACAGGAACGGGGACGAGCCAGGTTTTTCTACCCAAGAAAGTCAGAAGACGTTGCATCAATCGGGTTGTAGAAACATCTTCATCATCACTGACCAGAAACACCTGGTTTGCGGCCCGAGGATGATCGACACACGTACTGACCAAATCAACGACGTTATCCAGTGAAACGAGACTTCGCAGGTTGTGAACAGATCCGAAAGGCATTGGAATGCCCTTCGTGAGCCAGTGCATCATTTGACGAAAGTTCGCACCTACACCTGGACCATAAATTAGTACCGGGCGGATGATTACAACTTCTATTGCGCCTGTCTGGGCAAGCTGCATTAGTTGTTGCTCTGCTTCGTATTTGGAGATCCCATAAGCATCAGACGGGAGCGGAGTGTCGCTGGCACTAAAGGCATGGCCGAGCAGAGTAGCTTCGCCATTAACCTTGATAGAACTAATATAGATGAACCTTTTGGCACCGGCCGCGACGGCCTGCCGTGCCAGACAAAGTGTTCCTCTGACATTAACCGCGCGAAACTCTTCAATCGATTGTGCCGAGTCTTCTTGCATGACATGAACTCGCGCCGCAGCATGTACAACAACATCCACACCAGTTAGAGACTCGCGCCAGTCGGTATCGCCACCGATATCTGATACACGAGTAACCTTTACTATTTCTGGTAACTTATCACTGACATTACGGAGTGGAGCCACCACGGAAATATCTGGAAAAGTGACAAAATGCTGAACCAAGGACCTTCCAAGGAATCCTGTCGCACCGGTGACAAGTATTTTTTTTGGCATTTTTAACCGATTCGGGGGGAGCAGAGCCTCAATTTATCACGAAAAGCGTGCAGGAGAAATTACTGTAACGCGTGCTCAGAAGATTCTGACAAGCTTATAACGTAGGGATTTGGAGGCCGACACGCGCAACCTCATACTGTGTGCGTGCGACCATGATGAACTGTGCAGCATCAAACGAAGCGAGGACTACTCGTGATGTAGACGCGCTCCATTAATCCTGCCGGGATATTGCACCAACAATTAGCGCTTTTTGTTCGGAGTAAAAACCCGAAATATTTTTTTGAGGGCACGGGAAAGGGTGAGTTTTATACCACCTTCATACATGGAGATCTCAACCAACAACCAATAATGTGTCAAGCTTCTGACAAACTTATCCCAGAGAGAACTATGAATAGGCAATGTTTTACTATTGCTCAGCAGTCGTGCACCCTGCTGAAAAAGAGTAGCCCACTGAGTTGCAACAACAACGATATCAAATCTGCTATGCACGTCATTGTACGCCCGATCAGCAATAGCCAACCTTTGCTGATCATCATCCAAATAACGCTCGATCGCAGCTATCCAACATTCGGCGACATTGTCATTTATTAGCAAGCCAGTAACTCCATCTACGACCGAATCAATGTAGCTTTCAGAGTCGGTATATATTCCTGCACAACGAAATGCGGAATATTCTCGGTACTTGTTATTTGTTTTATACCTGTTGGATGTTTTGTCCCCCAACGGCGCTAAACCGATTTTCCAACCCCGCTGCTCCTGAAACGCAATATATTCAGCATAGCTGCTCATATGCCCAAAAAACCTTACCCTGGAACATTGCTCCAACCACTTCGGAAGACAGCCGACAAACTCAAAAACCACATCACTCCTTTTCGCAAGAAAATATGGAATGACATCCTTGAGCACTTCCAAATCGGCATCACGTGATGGGCTTCCGGCAAAACCGATCCGATACTCGGAGGTCGCCTCGATATCGTCAGATCGCAGTAATGAGAAGTCAAAAAAAGCGGGGAGAAGTACCGTATTACGATTTTTCGGAAGTATAAATTCCCTAAGTGCAACTGAATTAGTGATTACAACATTTGCTTTTTCAACTGCGAATTTTAGCGATCGCCGAATAATCGGATGCTGATAGTATTTCGCTAAAGCCGTATCACCCTCTATCAACCAAAAATTATCATCAATATAATAGAAATAAGGAATATTACTGCGTCTCAAACACTGCATCCAGGAGATAGCAACCGGATCGGCCGTCCTCACAAACAAAGGCAGTGCATTACTTGAGAGAACCTGTTCATCAAGCTCAGTGAGATAGACCTTCTTATATCTAACGCTCAGGCTTGAGCATTCGGACAGTAGCTGTTCAGTTAACTGAGTTGTCGCGATATCCGCTTCGACAATCAGCAGAACGTCAACATTGTAATCAGCATCATTCATCATTTAAAAAACATACGTAGGGAACTAATTTAGTGGAGCGAAGAGGCCAACGAGGCGCAATTGAACACTCCACGACTTTGACACCGACACTCAAGTCACGAACGAAAAAACGAATAAAAGCTAAATCTTCCTGCCTGAGTGTCTTATCGATAGAAAAACCAACTACACCAAGCGTGCTTACTCCCGAAAGCGTTTCTGATGAATTCCATATGACATTATGACTTTTGTCCACCAACTCGACGCCCAGTCGTCCTTCCTGAGTATCTGTCGCCAGGTATACACATACAGAAATAGAGTTATACTCACCACTGCCACTTACCTGATATTCAACATACCCTTCTCTTGGTATGTTTTTACCGACTCGATAATCTCTTGGCTCGCGAGAAGAGTAGTTAGCGACCAGGTATTCATCAAAATGTTTCAGATGCAATTCTGGTAGATCTGGACCCGATATCAGTAACCCAATCAGCTTTTCGTTCCGAAGCAGTTTTCGCTCACACTCAGCAATATAGTCATACTGCTCTCGCAACCTCTCACCTAAAACTTCCTCCGCATATGCAACAGTAGAAAATTTCTCTTCTCCAGATATCTCGGCATCAGCGCGGGATTTCTGCAGTGCGGGCGTATCGAAAAATGGATAACTATCCAGTTTTTCAGTCAACGCAAAGTAATCAGGTTCGTTGTCTTCCTTCCAAACAACCAGATGATATACAACCTGGTGGCAAACATCAGTCAGGTGTTGGCGTAATTCTCTTAGACAAGAAGCGTCCATACTATTAAATCTTGGAAAATAAAAAAACTCCATCCGCAACAGTCGAATTTCCAATCCAGGATTCGAGTTATCAGATTGCGACAGCCCCCATGTGACTGCGTGAGGATGGTAGTATTCTTTTTTATCTATAGGTGCCCAAGGACAACTCGTCCAAAATCTGGGAGTATGCTCATTAAACACTTGGAGATGATACGGATTGGCTAAGTTAAGCTTCTGCTCGTAGTAGGGTGCGACAATACAAATTTGAGCTTTATGCTTACATACACGATAAAGTTCTCTCATTGTAAACGTTAGATCTGAGACGTGCTCCAAACTATGAGCCGCATGCACAAGCTCAATAGAATCTTCCTTGAATGGCAACGGCTTATCAAGATCCGCTACCACTTGAACACCCGGCAACGGGAATCTGTCGACACCGACAAATCCCGGCAAGCCATTCGGCCCACAGCCTAGATCTAACTTCATCGCAAGCCCCCTACATAGTCAAAAACTCAACGAAGGGATATACCGGAAGACGCTTTAAACCGGCAAAGCGGTACCTAACCAGTTCAAACATATACACAGGGTGAGATGTTCGAGCAAAGACGCGAAGTTTACAATCAGCCGACATACCCCCGGCTATATAACTAATATCGAATTCAACCGGCACCGATAGATCTACCGTATTTAACGATACAACTTTATGGAGGACTATCGCTCCAGACGCACCCACAACCTCAATACCGATCAATCCATCCTGAAGCCCATCAGTAGCGAACGCCAACGAAATTGATCTGATATTAGCAGAAGCATTTATTTCATACTCCAGGTAGGGAACATCATGTAGCGACCTGGACAACTCCAGAATTATATCTGTATTCGTTTCCTTAACCACCCGAGAGAAATTTTTCATCCCCCCGAACTCTGGCATCAGACTTTCCCACAAATCATGTTTCCGAGCCATAAAGCCCAAGCGCTTGGAAACAGAAGTTGCTTGCCTCAGTCTAGCCAACTCTTCCAGACTCTCAATCAGCTTGCGCGGATCCCTTATCAAATCATTGCCGAGAACAGAAATGTTCCCAACATGATTTCTGGGTATTAGCTTCATCCTGCTTTCTACAGTCGTAAACCCATTAAATGCACTAGAACTAGAGATCGACTCAAGAACCTTACAACTAATAGTTCCCGAAAAACTATCCTGACAGAATTTCTGATTATTACGCTTGACAGCTGAAAATTCGGAAACATCCAAGCCATTCAACATGTCGTACCAAGAGCTAGCGCTAAATGGCGAAGAGACTACATAACCGATACCAAGCTTTTTAACTTCGGAATATGGAAAATAATCAGGTACCACAAGCACCGCATTTAAAACATTTGCGGACATAGCCACATTCATCGTTTTGTATTTATTATTAATCGAATCACTTGGCGCATGGATAAGGATATCCGGACTGTATCTGGAAATTTGTAAAAGAGCAGTTTCCCAGTTAATCTCAAACGGCAGAGTCACCAACTCAAGTCCTTCATGCCGTTTAAAATCTTCTAAAAAGCCTACGCTGGCCCCCCCTACAATTAGCTGAACACGCCTACCTGATTCAATAAATTGTAGTAAAGCTGGCAACATGACGTTTTGCAGCGCGGACAGTCGATGACTCCCGCCTGCGAATGCTATTACCAACTGGTCGCGCTCAGCGGCCGGTTCAGCAGTAATAATTTTCAGATTCTGAAATGAAGGTGGAAATAGCTCTACATTGGAATGAATACGGTGTTCTTTCAAATACTCTTGTAGAGGCAGTGTACTACTCAAAACTCCCGCAAAATCTTGGAGTTTAGTACGCAGAGTTTCTTTGCTAAAATCTTCGGTGAAGCTCATCTCCTTACTCTCCTGAAGAAGAGTGAGGTTATCATCGATAAAATAATAGCAAGGGATTTGCATGCTTTTCGCAGCATTGACCCATTCGGCAAATGCGTCCAACTGCCTAACAAATATAATACAGCTGGCGTGAGTAATTTCGAGGATTGAACCGATCCCTGAATGAACTACGCGCACTCGGCTCTTCCACTCATCTGGCAAAAAATCAAAAGTCACAGTCGTGCTGGCATCGTGATTAGACGTAACGACTAAAATCCTTCGATTATCTTCTGAGGTTATTAAAGAGTTACTAATTTTGAAGTTGCTTCTCGTTCGCGCATGCGCAACTGCCATTTCTTTTACAGAAACAGACGTACAATAAGACATACTTTCCGACAAACTGAAAACATCATTCTCTTCATAGTTTTCTGGTCGTAAGGACGAATCGCGTTCGTGCCTGATTCTATCTTCAGCGGCCCAACTGTCTAACGCATATGTTTTGCCAAGGCTGTCATTGGTCGCAGGACCGCCTACCTCTCCAACACAAATATCAACATAACGCAAAATGTACTTTCTTGAAATTCTCCGCCACAAATCCCAATCACAAATACGCGTCATCAGAATATGTGGATCATACAAACCGATATCATCCAATATAAAGCGAGGCACTAAAACCGCATTATTCGCGACACAGTTTCCACTATTGATATTGCTATTGGACAATCCAGACCCCAAGTGTACAACTTGCTCTTCGTCGGTCCCGAATTGGGTAAACTTCATCGCAACTGAACCGTACACTACTTGATCAGGTGTCTTCTGGGCATGTAGGTATAATTCGCTCAGCGCCTCAGGAAAGAATATGTCATCGTCAAACGCAAATGCAATGTAGCGACCGCGCGACTTAGAGTACGCCTCATACTCCGAAATCGCAGGAAGGCCGATATTCTCCACATGACGAAGACAGCTTACCCGTCCATCCTTTTGCATGAACTCTGCAATAATATCGGCACTGCCATCGGTACTCGCATCGTCCACGATAATCAATTCGAGCTCAGCCAGTGTCTGGCTTAAAACTGATTCGATTGCCTTACGAAACTTCCCACTCTTTGCCCGGCGAAAAGTAGGCAGAAGAACGGAGACGATTGGAAGCGGACCACTATTGTAGGAACTACCAGGCAACCACTGAGTTTCGCGAATGAGCTCTTTGACTTTCATGTACGGACCTTAGGCGCTTACTTGGTAATTATCTGAATAAGACTTAAGTACTTGATCAGTTTTCCCATCCATACGAATCTTCCCTTTTTCAAGCCAGATTGTACGTTCGCAAAAATCACTCACTAACTCCGGCGAATGACTCGAAAAAACAAGTATCTTTCCCTGAGCCATAAATTTTTTCATGCGTTCTTTCGCTTTATGGGCGAAATTTATGTCGCCGGCCCCCATCACCTCATCCAGCAAGAGAACCTCGGGATTTATCGCAGTTGATACAGAGAACGCCAAGCGAATAAACATACCTGCCGAATAAGTGCGCACAGGATAGTTCAAAAACTCCCCTAACTCAGAGAACTCAGCAATCTCCTGCATCTTCGCTTTAATTTCTTTAGGTTTGAGTCCGAGCAGCAGCGCTCGAATTTTTATATTGTCCCAACCAGATTGGTTCATCTCAAATCCAGTGGCGAGCTCAAACATCGGGCATACGTGACCACGTGTTTGAGCCGCCCCGGTAGTAGTTGGGTAGATTCCAGCCATCACCTTTAGCAAAGTGCTTTTGCCAGCACCATTCAAACCTATTAAACCGACACGCTCTCCTCGCGAAATAGTGAGATTGACATTAGAAAGTGCGTTAATTGTGTATTCTTTAGTATTCGACGCCGAGGGACGACGCAATATCGTATTCTTCATTCTCCCTATGAGATCTGTCTGGCCAGTGAATACAACACTTGCGTCTCGCAAAACTATAGAAATATCGCTCATAACATATAAACCACTTTCTTGTCCATTTTAGACCCGAGCACTATACAGACCGCCCAAAGAAGCGCCAGATAAGCCGCGCAAAACATATAATCTTGTTTTACCGCGAGCGTGCCTTCTAGTATTGGAAACCTGATAACATCTACCAAATAATAAAACGGATTGAATTTATATATAAAATCCAAGCCACGATCTTTAAGCATAGCGACAGGAAACATTATCGGCGTAACAAAAAACAGGACTTGAAAAATCCCACTCAATGCATGCGGTAGATCTCTGAAGCGTGCAGAGAGGTAAGCACTGAGAGTAATATGACCCAAGCCCGCAGCTAGAAGAATACCAACGCCGGGCAATGCATATAGCCAACCTATCGGGTTAAAACGATCAAAAAACAACAGTGTGCCTGCCAAGGCAACAACGCCGATCAACAATATTAAGAAAAGCGAGACCAGTACACGAAACAAATAAATCTGCTTCGGAAATGAAAATTGCTTGATGTACCCTTCAGAACTTATAAATGCATAGCCGCCTTCAACAAAGGAAGCAACCAAGAACCCCCAAAGTATTAAACCGCATGTGAGATAAGGGAGAAACTCCTCCATCGGCTGCTTTAACAGCACCCCATAAACCATCCCTGCACCTAAAACCATCATCGCCAGGTTTATCAGGATCCAAAGTGGCCCTATTGCCGACCTGCGAAAACGGGCTTTAATATCTTGAAGGCCCATATACAACCAGACGCGCCATTCAAGAAGCGACTTCAGCGTATTGGGTATAAAACTATTCTGACTGATCATCTAAAGCCTATTTAGCTCAAGCACTATTAATTTACCGTTACGGGAAACTTCGTTGAAGCCCAGCTTTTCGTATAACTTAATCGCCCTGACGTTTTCTTCCAGAACTTCTAGAAATACGCTATCAAGCGCAAGCTGCTGCCAACACGTTTCAATCAATAGTTGGCAGCCTCGCTTGATGTAACCTTTACCTGCGCCCTCGGGGGCAGCAAGAAAGCGTCCGACTTCGGCGCGCTTTCTCTGCAGATCCACGCCATAAACAGCGCATTGCCCAACCAACTCACCATCTGCCGCGATCACAAACACAAAATCATCAGACTTTTTTGAATAGGACTCGAACCACTTTACGTGACTGTCCCATTCAATGATGTTTGAATTAATAAACCATCGGCGGTTTTCGTCTCGGTTTCTCCAGTCCAAGGTAGACTGTAAATCAGCCGCCTCTAGTAGACGGATCTCGACGACTTCATCAGATGCTGAGTGGAGGGTAGGTTTCATTTTGCGTACTTGGCAACCAATTGAGATACGGTGTCAACATCGGCTTTACTTAGTCCCATGTGTACAGGGAGCGAAATAATTTCCTGAGATGCCAATGCTGCTTTAGGGCAGGTGCCATTACCATGCGCATACATACGATATTCCGTGTTATCACGGTAATGTACGCCTGGGTATACCTGGTGCTCATTGAGGGCCAGCATCAGCTCTTCACGGTTTTTGACACGAATTTGAACCAGGTGAGTCGACGATTCACATTCTGGGTTAATTTCAATAAAGCGTACTTTTTCGTTACCACCCAGGTTTTCGCGGTACCACTTGGCGAGCTGACGACGGTATGCGTTATCACGATCCAGATACTTCAACGCAACCAAGCCCATAACAGCCATGATCGAGTTGCCGTGGTATTTAAAGCCGACTTCTTCGACATCGTACATCCACTTATACGCGCCCTGAGACGCGGTACGTGCGTAAGTATCCTTGTTGATACCCAACCAGCTCATCTTGCGCACACGCTCGTCATCTTCCGCGTTTTTGAAGCAGATCATGCCCGAGTCAGCTGTTGCCAGGTTTTTAACGGCCTGGAAGCTGAACACGACAACGTCGGCTTCTGGACACACATGACGCCCATTGATGCGAGTACCCGACATGTGGGCAGCGTCAAGAATCAAAGCGATATTACGTGCTTTGCAGATTTCAAGGATCTTCGAGTACTGACCGACGTTGCCACCAATACCAACGAAAATCAGTGCCTTGGTCTTATCGGTAATGCGCTGCTCGACGCTAACAGGATCCAGACACAGCGACTCATCGACATCTGCGAATACAGGCGTCAGGCCTGCACAGAGAATGGCGTGGTTGGTCGATACGAAAGTCAGCGGAGTAGTGATGACTTCTGCATCATCGCCCCATCCATTCTTTGTCTTGAGCAAGCGGAAAGCCAGCTCCAGACCTACGGTGTTCGACGAAAGAAAATGTGCGTGCGGCAGCCCGGTATAGGACTTCCATGCTTCTTCCATCTCAACAGTTTTAAAACCCAACCCAGTCCAGCCTTTCTCAAGACATTCACGAATACCTTCAAGGCATTCGTCGACACGAAATTTAGGTACAAACAGTTGAATTGCCATGTATTTAGCCTCGAATCACAAGTGCTGTGCGGTTTAAATTTTTATCCAATTACATCTTTCGCAGAACGGCCATAGAGCGCCTGGTCCGCTTGTACAATCAATGACTCTCGTGCTCCAAGAGGCGCTTGAGATACTTTCCGTAGCCATTTTTAATTAATGGCATGGCTAACGCGAGCAATTGATCATCCGATATCCATCCCTTGCGCCACGCCAACTCTTCAGGGCACGCGACTTTAAGGCCTTGCCGGTTTTCCAGGGTCGCAATGAAATGGCTCGCCTCAAGCAGAGACTCATGAGTTCCTGTATCTAGCCAGGCATATCCCCTTCCCATGATTTCTACGGAGAGGCTGTTACGCTCCAGATAGACGCGATTCACATCAGTGATTTCCAACTCGCCACGCTCAGAGGGTTTGATACTCTTGGCAATTTCCACGACGTTTGCATCGTAAAAATAGAGGCCGGTCACAGCGTAGCTGGATTTAGGCACCGATGGTTTTTCTTCAAGGCTGATAGCCTTGCCTGACTTGTCAAATTCGACCACGCCATAGCGCTCAGGATCATTTACATGATAGGCAAAGACACTTGCACCGCTGTCACGCTGCATGGCATTTGCCAAGAGTTCCTGGAAGTCATGGCCATGATAGATGTTGTCGCCCAGCACCAAAGCACACGCATTACCGTCAAGAAATTCCTCGCCAATAATAAATGCCTGGGCTAAGCCATCCGGTGACGGCTGAACCGCATAACTCAGATTGATTCCCCACTTGGCACCGTCACCCAAAAGCTGCTCGAAGCGAGGGGTATCCTGTGGCGTGGAGATAATCAATATATCTCTGATCCCTGCCAGCATTAATGTGCTGAGGGGATAATAAATCATCGGCTTATCAAAAACCGGAAGCAACTGCTTTGATATTGCGAGTGTTGCTGGATGCAGACGCGTACCAGAACCACCCGCTAGAATTATACCTTTACGATACATAATCATCCCTGCCTAGCCATATCAGAAAGCGTTCTTTTTAAACAAGTCTTCCAATCTGGAATGTTTATATCGAACACATTTTGAATTTTACTATTATTCAATCTTGAGCTTTTCGGCCTGACTGCTTTCGTCGGATACTCGGAACCATTCACAGGACGTATATCGTGTTCCGTGCAATTCAGAGGAATACCTAGATTCGACGCCTCAGACACTAAATAACGGGCGTATTCATACCAACTCGCATACCCCGAAGACACCAAATGGTACGTCCCACTAAGAGACGCTGCATCCGCACTGTTGAGAACTCGATAAAGGCAAAGCACAGTAGTATCCGCGACGAGAGAAGCACTCGTAGGCGCACCAGTTTGATCATCAACGACCGAGAACTCTGACTTGGTTGCCGCAAGGTTCAATATTGTTTTTGCAAAATTGCGCCCACGCGTGGAATACACCCAACTGGTTCTGAGCAAAAGATGATTGCAGCCACTAACGACAACGGCACCCTCGCCCAACGCTTTCGACCTGCCGTATGCATTCAACGGGTCAGGGACATCAGTTTCACTGTATGGGCGTTCGGAACTCCCATTAAACACATAATCAGTCGAATAATGCACAAGCCACGCTTCATTCTCCGCTGCGTAGTCGGCGAGCACTTTCACCAAATGAAAATTAATTGCCTGTGCATCTTCTTCGCAAGTCTCAGCCAACTCTACGGCGTTATAGGCAGCCGCATTGACAATTACGTCGGGACGCTCCTGACGAAGATAATCCGACACAGCATCTATATCGGCCAGGTCAAGTTTACTACGATCGCAAGCCACAACGTTTCCAAGCAAAGGCAGGGAGCGTTGTAACTCCCAGCCTACTTGCCCGTTACTTCCAAATAAAACAATTTTCTTCATGTGTACTGCCTGCTTACCCAATCACGATAAGCCCCGCTTGTGACATTACCTACCCATACCTGATTATTGAGGTACCACTCGACCGTCTTTCGAATACCAGTTTCAAATGTTTCAGCGGGTTTCCAACCCAATTCCCGCTCAAGTTTTCGAGCGTCAATTGCGTAACGACGGTCGTGGCCTGGACGATCGGTAACATAGGCGATCTGCTGGTGGTAAGGCTGGCCGTCAGCGCGAGGACGCAACTCATCGAGCAAACCACAAACGGTGTGGACGATGTCGAGATTTGGCTTCTCATTCCAGCCACCAACGTTGTAAGTCTCTCCGACCAATCCGGCTTCGAGTACACGGCGAATAGCACTGCAGTGATCTTTGACGTATAGCCAGTCGCGAATTTGCTGGCCGTCGCCATATACAGGCAAAGACTTACCTGCAAGGGCGTTGACGATCATCAACGGAATAAGCTTTTCCGGAAAATGATACGGGCCGTAGTTGTTCGAGCAGTTGGTCGTCAGAACAGGCAAGCCATAGGTATGGTGATAAGCACGTACCAAGTGGTCGCTTGCAGCCTTGCTCGCCGAATAGGGACTGTTCGGTTCGTACTGATGGGTCTCGGTGAACGCAGGATCATCTTTTGCCAGCGACCCATAAACCTCATCCGTGGAAACGTGCAGGAAGCGGAACGCCTCTTTTGCACCCAGCTCGAGTCTGCCCCAATAAGCTCGCACTGCTTCCAATAGCCGGAACGTCCCGACAATATTGGTTTCGATGAAATCTTCCGGACCGTGAATTGAGCGATCGACGTGGGATTCAGCGGCGAAATTGAGAATTGCACGAGGCTGGTGCTCGTTTAACAAACGCGTTACCAGCGCACTATCACCGATATCACCTTGCACAAATACATGCCGCACATCCCCGTCCAGACTCGCCAGGCTTTCCAGGTTCCCGGCATAGGTCAGCTTGTCCAGGTTGATCACCTGTTCATCCGACTGCGCCAGCCAGTCCAGTACAAAGTTCGCCCCGATAAACCCGGCACCGCCGGTGACTAAGATGGTCATAAATTTAGATCTTTTTCAGTAGAACTACGAGAATAAGCCCCAGATTTCCAAACAACGTCTGCCGGTATATACCGGCTCGCTGAAAACCCAGGATTCTTGAAAAGAGTTTCTGAGTGCGTGCATCTTTGAATCGAGTCAGAGTCACCTGATGCTCAGGGCTCAGACGATGATACATTGCTTCAAGCGCATTGATGATCTGATCGTTCCACCTGCAGAAGCGGCCTTGGAAAATCAAGGGTAAGCGCTTCAGGCGCGCAGACCAACCGGAGTTGCCACCAATCAGGTTGTCGTCATGCTGACGGTAAAGAAGCATAGGCTCCGGATCATAGTGAACCTCACCACCTGCTCCTGAAACAAGAAGGTAAGCCCACCAATCGTGGCATGGGACATCAACACGGTCGCCCGCCTCCAGCAACAGGTCGCGGGCTGCCCGGTTAAAGACCATGGTGTTGCCACCACCGATACTCTGAACCAATGCATTTGAGAAATGTGGAGGAAGACTAAAACGTGGTGAATACCCACACGAGACTCCCGATTCACCAATTAGCTCGGTGCGGCCACAGTAGAGAGCCGGAATGGAATCGGGTACGCCCTCTAACCATGCAAGAGCCCTTTCGAGCTTCGCGCCCCTCCAGATGTCATCCTGATCCGACCAGGCAAAAAAATCTGCATCAATATCAGTTCGGCAGGCCAAGGACAGGAAGTTGGCTACGAATCCTCTCTTGGGACCTTTCGACACGTGAACGCGATCCGCACCCATTTTGATTCGAAATGTTTGCAAAATATCCAGGGTGTTGTCTTGAGAGCCATCGTCGGAAACATAAAGCGTCCAATTGCGATACGTTTGACGTTCAAGTGAGTCGAGTTGCTCAGCAAGAAATGATGCACCGTTGTATGTACACATAAGAATTGCGACATTCGCAATATGCTCGCCAGCTACCTGGACGGCATTATCTGTACCAAAACTCTGGCTGGAAACCGTCACAAAATCCCTCTTTGCACGAACCGTCGCCCAAAAAAGGCGCCCATCACTAATAAAAAAACATCCGATCTTTGCTTTTGCTCTTACCGTCCGATTGCGCATTCTACATCAATTGACGCGCCTCACACCCAAAAAAGCGACGACAGCCACGGCGGCCCTAGCCCGTCGCCGAGCCAGACATAGCTGCATCCGAGAGATGTAAAGCGGAAGATTAGGACCTGGTGACTGCGCAGGATTCCACAGGTAAAGAGCTGATGATCGGCGAGAAAAGGACCTTGCAAAGATGCCATATAGCCATCATCGAGAAAACAGAGGCGCAAGCAAGAGAAACATTAACGGCTGCCAAGGAGCTAAACCTGCGCCATCTCTGCGCCTTTTGAAAAACCTTAAAATAGAAGCGCCCGCCCGTACGCAACTGAGCTGTACGAGACCAATACAGAACAAGTTTCGATCGTCAACAGCAATAACAAATAACTGCCTTTAACCGCCAAAACAAACTGTCAGTTTTTATTCCCCACCAACATCATCACCCAACAAACAATGAAAAACAGTAACTTATCTCGAACCCGACGGCGACAATACCACGCACTAAAAGAAAGCCTGAACAATTGTGAGCGACTCAACGAGAACCAACTTGATACAAAGGCAGTAGTATCACCCCCCACCACCCTGGCAATTAGTTGCACCTGACTAAACCACCAACCATTATTAATGGTTTTATATCGAGCCACCAAAGAGCGCAACCCGGTATTGGCGCCTACTTGATTACTATCATGCTGGCGATAATCCATGGAAGGTATCGGATCAATGAACCATCGATACCCATGACTACGCGCATATGCGTAAAAGAACCAATCATGCAGACTGACGCCCTGTAAAGCATCCCAATTGCTTACCACCGACAGCTTAATCGACTCAAACAAACGCTTGGTCAAAACGTAGGTACAGCCCGGGCCAGCCGCTTCAAACAGATAATCCCATGCAACTTGGGGTTGCGCCTTATCCAGCAACCTTGTTTTACCATCCAGCCAGAAAGCCGTAACATTACTGGAGTATGCGTCAGCCCGTTGCTGCCCGAGCTGAGACACCGCACGCAGAAGCTTATCCGCGTACCAGACATCATCCTGATCAGATAAAGCAAAAAACTCAAAATTGCCGACATCAACATCGCGGATCAGTCGAAAGAAATTGCGAGATGCACCACCAAATCGCCCAGCGGACGGCAACAGGATGACATTCGGCAGGTTAGTTGCAAGCGTCGCACACCAAGCTTCAGTTCCGTCTGTCGAGGGGTCCACGCTGATATATACAGTTACTTCAACCCCAGACTGCGCAAGAATCGAAGTCACCTGCTCTTCAATCCACCGAATTCCATTATACGCCGCTAGCAAAACCGCAACTTTTGGTAATTTTACAGTCATGCCATCCCACTTGTAGCGTTCAGCTCGGAAATCAAAAAAATTAAACTGCAGTCAAACGAGAGGAGCTGCAGCCCGCCTCGGCCAGACAGAAACGACCCATTACGATTGAGGAACACAACTCTACGAATGAGATGCTCGACCCCTTAAGCAACACCATGAATCCTGGAGATAGCAGTGGCTGCGGTACAAGGTAGCCCTCTGGCGCAGAGCAGCAATCAAACAAGATGCTTGCGCGACCTCTGGGAAAAACGCCCGAGAAACCAGCCGAGCACTGGACCGACAAGCATTCCGACCAACAGAGCCAAGACCACGAGCATAGAAACCGGCAACCGGGGCATCGACCAGCCAAGAAACAATAGCGACACTGACTGCTGATTCTCCAGCACAAAGGCCAGAATCACTAACACCAGCAAAAGAACAAGAGCACCAAGAAGCACGCGCTTGAGGTTACGCATTTGCGCCTCCTTGATAATAAGTAGAGAAAATCAAACCCCCTCCTCCTCTTCCTCATTCACCCGATCGCGCAGCTCTTTACCCGGCTTGAAATGCGGTACGAACTTACCGTCCAGACTGACGGACTGACCGGTCTTGGGATTACGACCGACGCGCGGCGCACGGTAGTGTAGAGAGAAACTGCCAAACCCACGGATCTCGATACGATCCCCGGTGGCCAGACATTGGGACATTTGTTCAAGCATGGTCTTGATGGCCAGCTCCACATCCTTGGATGAGAGCAGCCCTTGATGGGTGACAATTCGTTCGATCAACTCCGACTTCGTCATATTTTTCCCTTCTTTTTCAAGCAGCTAGATCAGCGCTTGAAAGGTTTTAGCACGCCCGGAAGATTTTGAACAGCCCAGGGATTGACATATCTTCCACCGCGTCGAAACGCCCGTTTTCAGGGCATCACAGCAACAAACAGGGCATGGCATGCTTAACGGCATATCACCAGCATGGTTCGTGTCACGTAGCCTGCCGGGTTGAAGCCAAAAGGAAACTCATCTTCATCCTTGGCATCATCCGATCGCGTAATCACCTTGTACCCCGCCCCCTTGCACTCCTTTGCCGCACGCTTCTGACATTTCTCCCAGCCAGAGCCCAATCCAGAGCAGTCGACCTCTATACCACTGACACCACGCACGGCATGGGTCTTGGCACTGGTCGTACAGCCAGACAGAACCAGTACAACCATGAGGACAATAAACTTGTTCATCCACTTCCTTATGCCAGGCAACTGCCCGACGACCACACGCTTAAGACCAAGCTTAGTCGTGAATAGGCGATTGATCCGATTAAAGAAACAGACCGCCCAGAAGCGGGATTGGTTTCACTAAAACCTTCATGCATGACTCGAAACACTAAATAGCGGGCACAAAAAAGGGCGACCGAAGTCGCCCTTTTTATTGCCCAATCAGAACTTAGTTCTGTTTGGCCGCCATTGCCTGGCGCAGCAGGCCAGCCATGGTGGTGTCAGCTGCTTCACCTTCCGGAGCCGATTTCAGGCTCTGGATAGCTTCTTTCTCTTCAGCATCATCTTTCGACTTGATGGAGAGTTGGATCACGCGGCTCTTGCGATCAACGCTGATGATCTTGGCTTCTACTTCCTGGCCTTCTTTCAGAACGTTGCGCGCGTCTTCAACGCGGTCACGGCTGATTTCGGAGGCTTTCAGAGTCGCTTCGATATCGTCGGCCAGAACGATGATGGCGCCTTTGGCGTCAACTTCTTTCACGGTGCCAGTAACGATTGCGCCTTTGTCGTTAACCGAGACGTACTCGGAGAACGGATCGCTTTCCAGTTGCTTGATACCCAGGGAGATACGCTCGCGCTCTGGGTCAACCGACAGGATAACGGTGTCCAGCTCGTCGCCCTTCTTGAAACGACGTACGGCTTCTTCGCCCACTTCGTTCCAGGAGATGTCGGACAGGTGAACCAGACCGTCGATGCCGCCATCCAGACCAATGAAGATACCGAAATCGGTGATCGACTTGATGGTGCCGGAGATTTTATCGCCCTTGTTGAACTGGCCAGAGAAATCTTCCCATGGGTTAGATTTGCACTGCTTGATGCCCAGGGAGATACGACGACGCTCTTCGTCGATGTCCAGAACCATAACTTCCACTTCGTCGCCGACTTGTACGACTTTCGAAGGGTGGATGTTCTTGTTGGTCCAGTCCATTTCCGAAACGTGTACCAGGCCTTCAACGCCCTCTTCCAGCTCAGCGAAGCAGCCGTAGTCGGTCAGGTTGGTTACACGAGCGGTAACGCGAGTGCTTTCTGGGTAACGGGCTTTGATAGCAACCCATGGATCTTCGCCCAGTTGCTTCAGGCCCAGGGAAACACGGTTGCGTTCGCGATCGTACTTCAGAACCTTGACGTCGATTTCGTCACCAACGTTGACGATCTCGGAAGGATGCTTGATGCGCTTCCAGGCCATGTCGGTGATGTGCAGCAGGCCGTCCACGCCACCCAGATCGACGAATGCGCCGTAATCGGTGAGGTTTTTGACGATACCTTTGACTTGCTGGCCTTCCTGCAGGGATTCCAGCAGAGCTTCACGCTCGGCGGAGTTCTCGGCTTCCAGGACGCTGCGACGGGAAACGACAACGTTGTTGCGCTTCTGGTCCAGCTTGATGACCTTGAATTCCAGCTCTTTGCCTTCCAGGTGCGTGGTGTCGCGCACTGGACGGACGTCAACCAGGGAACCTGGCAGGAACGCACGGATGCCGTTAACGTCGACAGTGAAGCCGCCTTTAACCTTACCGTTGATAACGCCCTTGACCACTTCCTCAGCTGCGAATGCTGCTTCCAGAACGATCCAGCACTCAGCGCGCTTGGCTTTTTCACGGGACAGCTTGGTTTCACCGAAACCGTCTTCAACCGAGTCCAGAGCAACGTGAACTTCGTCACCGACATTGATAGTCAGATCGCCAGCGTCGTTGTAGAACTGCTCAAGCGGGATGAGTGCTTCAGACTTCAGGCCAGCGTGAACGGTTACCCAGCGAGCTTGGTAATCGATATCAACGATAACACCGGTGATGATGGAGCCTGCCTGAAGGTTCAGGGTTTTTAGGCTTTCTTCAAAGAGTTCCGCAAAGCTTTCGCTCATTTTAATTCCTGTAAATGAGGGCGAAGGATACGCCCATCTCCACACCCCAGACGGTGTGGGTTAGTTTCATTAAAAAGAAGCACCACAGGACTATGACTGGTCCCCTGCGGCCTTCTTGGTCACCCGGCGATATCGCGAATGGCGATCTCGCTCATGATGCGTTCAAGCACCTGATCGATGGACAACTCCGTGGAATCCAGCTGTATGGCGTCAGCCGCCGGCTTAAGCGGGGCTACCGCTCGCTGGGTGTCACGCTCGTCGCGTGCACGGATCTCATCTAGCAGACTCGACAGACTAACACCCTCGACCTTGCCCTTCAACTGCAAATATCGACGGCGCGCCCGCTCCTCGGCACTGGCGGTCAGGAAAATCTTCAGCGGCGCATCAGGAAAAACCACCGTTCCCATGTCGCGACCGTCGGCCACCAGGCCCGGCGCTTCCTGGAATGCACGCTGGCGCTGCAGCAGCGCCTCGCGCACGGCGGGCAATGCAGCCACTTGCGAAGCACCGGAGCCGACGCTTTCGGTGCGGATCACATCACTGACTTCATCGCCCTCCAGAATGATTCGCTGCAACTGACCTTCGGTCGCCGCAATGAACTGCACATCCAGATGAGCGGCGAGTTTCTTCAGCAGCTCTTCATTGGTCAGGTCGACACCATGGTTGTGCGCAGCAAAGGCGAGCAAACGGTATAGCGCACCGGAATCCAGCAGGTTCCAGCCCAGACGCTTGGCCAGAATTCCGGCTACGGTGCCCTTGCCCGAGCCGCTTGGCCCATCAATGGTGATGACCGGTGCAATGTTTTTCACGACTGAGCCTCTTGTGCCACACGAATACCGACCTGCCCGCACAGCGCGAGGAAGTTGGGGAACGACGTCGCGACGTTGGCGCAATCATGGATGCGGATCGGTGCAGTGGCGCGCAACGAGGCAACGCTGAACGCCATCGCAATACGGTGATCGCCGTGACCATGCACTTCGCCGCCGCCGATCTGGCCGCCGTCGATGATGATGCCGTCCGGGGTTGGCTGGCATTTCACGCCCAGCGCCAACAGACCGTCCGCCATCACCTGGATACGATCCGATTCCTTAACCCGCAGCTCTTCTGCGCCAGTCAGCACAGTGCGCCCTTCGGCACAGGCCGCGGCGACGAACAGCACCGGGAATTCGTCGATAGCCAACGGGACCAGCTCTTCAGGAATCTCGATACCTTTAAGCTTAGCTGCCCGCACGCGAAGGTCAGCGACCGGCTCGCCGCCAACTTCACGCTGGTTCTCCAGAGTGATGTCCGCGCCCATAAGACGCAGGATGTCGATGACGCCAGTGCGGGTCGGGTTGATGCCGACGTGCTCCAGCACCAGTTCCGAACCTTCAGCGATCGAAGCCGCCACGAGGAAGAACGCCGACGAAGAAATGTCGCCCGGCACTTCAATGTGAGTTGCAGTCAGCTTGCCGCCAGACTCAACCGAAGCCGTAGCGCCTTCAACGCTTACCGGATAGCCGAACCCGCGCAGCATGCGCTCGGTGTGATCGCGAGTCGGCGCCGGCTCGGTCACGGTGGTTTTGCCTTCAGCGTACAGACCGGCAAGCAGCAGGCAGGACTTCACCTGCGCACTGGCCATCGGCATGGTATAGGTCAGGCCTTTAAGCTTGTGACCGCCACGAATGGTCATCGGCGGACGACCTTCAGCCGCGGTTTCAATCACGGCGCCCATTTCACGCAGTGGATTGGCTACGCGATTCATAGGACGCTTGGACAGCGAGGCATCGCCAGTCAAAACGCTGTCGAAGTTCTGCGCCGCCAGCAGGCCGGACAGCAGACGCATCGAGGTACCGGAGTTGCCCAGATAGATCGGGCCCGGAGCCGGCTTCAGACCGTGCAGGCCGACACCGTGGATGGTCACGCGGCCGTGATGCGGGCCTTCGATGACCACGCCCATGTCACGGAACGCCTGCAAGGTCGCCAGGGCGTCTTCGCCCTCAAGGAAGCCTTCGACTTCAGTGACGCCTTCGGCCAGCGAGCCAAGCATGATCGAACGGTGGGAAATCGATTTGTCACCCGGTACGCGAATCCGACCGGACAGGCGGCCACCAGGTTGAGCCAGGAAGATCAGATCGTTGGAATTCATAGCGTCCACATAGGCCCTGCGGGCCAGGATTTTACTGAAATGCTCGCGGGCAACCCGGGCGCGCGTGAAAACGCCCAACAATTGGTGCCCATCCCCTGCATCGACCGCGTCGCGCAAGGCGTCGAGGTCGCTGCGAAATGTATCGAGTGTGCGCAGGACAGCTTCGCGGTTGGCGAGAAAGATGTCGTGCCACATCACCGGGTCGCTTCCGGCGATTCTTGTGAAATCGCGGAAACCGCCCGCAGCGTAACGGAAGATCTCAAGATTTTCATTGCGCTTGGCCAACGAATCGACCAGACCGAAGGCCAGCAGGTGCGGCAAATGACTGGTCGCAGCCAGCACCTCATCGTGACGCTCGACCTGCATGTGCTCGACGTCCGCGCCCAATTCGCGCCACAGACGGTCGACCACAGCCAGCGCAGCCGGATCGGTTTGCTCGAGCGGCGTGAGAATCACCTTATGACGACGGAACAGCTCGGCATTGGAGGCTTCCACCCCGCTCTGCTCGGAACCGGCAATCGGATGGCCCGGCACGAAACGCGGCGGCATGGCGCCAAACGCTTCGCTGGCTGCGCGTACAACATTGCCTTTGGCGCTGCCGACGTCAGTCAGAATCGCCTGCCCCAGATCCATGCCTGCCAGACGCGCGAGCACTTTTTCCATGGCCAGGATCGGCACTGCCAACTGAATTACGTCAGCACCCTGACAGGCTGCCGCCAAGTCATCTTCACAGCGATCCACAACGCCCAACTCAACCGCCAGCTTGCGCGACTGGGGGTCGAGATCGACCCCGACCACTTCGCGGCAGATACCGCTTTCACGCAAGCCTTTGGCAAACGAACCACCGATCAACCCCAGACCGACCACCACAAGGCGACCGATCATAGGTGCAGCAGATTGCAGTGCAGTGACATCACCCACGAGCCAGAACCTTGCGCAGCGCTTCGAGGAAGCGGCTGTTTTCCGCCGGCAGACCGATGGTCACTCGCAGGTGGTTCGGCATGCCGTAGTTGGCCACCGGACGCACGATCACGCCTTCGCGCAGCAAGCCCTGAAACACCGGGGCCGCAACTTGAGCGAGATCGACGCAGATGAAGTTGCCCTTGGACTCGATCCAGTTCAGGCCCAGCTCACGGAAACCGGCTTGCAACTGCTGCATGCCCGATTCGTTGAGCTGGCGGCTTTGCGCCAGATATTCCTCGTCTTTCAACGCCGCACACGCCGCCGCCAACGCGAGGCTGTTGACGTTGAATGGCTGGCGAACACGGTTCAGCACGTCCGCCACCACGGGTGTCGACAGACCGTAGCCGACACGCAGCGCTGCCAGACCGTAGGCCTTGGAGAACGTGCGCGAAACCAGCAGATTCGGGTAAGCCGCTAGGAAATCCAGACCGTCCGGCAGATCACTGCCTTCGGCGTACTCGATGTATGCCTCGTCGAGCACCACCAGCACATGCTCCGGAACATCCTGCAGGAATTCGTCCAGCGCTTCAGCGCCGAACCAGGTACCGGTCGGGTTGTTCGGGTTGGCGATGAACACTACGCGAGTGTTGGCATCGATGGCCGCAAGCATCGCCGGCAGGTCATGCCCCCAATCCTTGGCTGGCACCACTTTGGCTTGCGCGCCGACCGCCTGAGTGGCGATCGGATACACCGCAAATGCGTGCTCGCTGAACACCGCATTGAGGCCCGGGGCCAGATAGGCGCGCGCAACCAGCTCGAGAATGTCATTGGAACCGTTGCCCAGCGTGACCTGATTGAGGTCTACGCGGCATTGCTCGGCCAGCAGCGATTTCAGTGCGAAACCGTTGCCATCCGGATAACGGGTCAGCTCGGCCAACTCTTCACGGATCGCCGCCAAGGCTTTCGGACTGGCACCCAACGGGTTTTCATTGCTCGCCAGTTTGACGATTTTTGCCGGATCCAGATCCAGCTCGCGCGCCAGTTCGTCCACAGGCTTGCCTGGAACGTACGGCGAAAGTTGTTGCACGCCCGGCTGTGCCAGAGCGAGGAAGTTGCCACTCATTTGCTACCGCCCCTTAGAGAACTGCTTTCGGGTAGGAACCCAGCACTTTGAGTGCTACTGCTTCCTGACTGATCTTTTCCAGCACACCTTTGATCAACGGATCACGGTGGTGACCGACGAAGTCGATGAAGAACACATACGTCCATTTGCCGCTGCGCGACGGACGGGTTTCGATGCGGGTCAGGTCGATCCCGTTGTCATGGAACGGCACCAGCAACTCGTGCAGCGCGCCGGGTTTGTTGCTCATCGACACGATGATCGAGGTCTTGTCGTCGCCGGTCGGCGGCACTTCCTGGTTACCGATCATCAGGAAGCGCGTCGAGTTGTCCGGACGATCTTCGATCTTCTCGGCCAGACGAGTCAGACCGTAAAGCCCTGCCGCCATGTCACCGGCGATCGCCGCCGAGTTCCATTCGCCTTTAACCCGCTTGGCCGCTTCGGCGTTGCTGGATACCGCCACGCGCTCGACATTCGGGTAATGCGCGTCCAGCCACTTGCGGCACTGGGCCAGCGACTGTGCGTGGGAATAGATGCGGCTGATGCTGTCGGTCTTGGTGTTTTCACCGACCAACAGGTGATGGTGAATGCGCAGCTCGACTTCGCCACAGATGACCATGTCGTGTTCGAGGAAGCTGTCCAGCGTGTGGTTGACCGCGCCTTCGGTGGAGTTTTCCACCGGGACCACGCCAAAGTTCACCGCACCGGCCGCCACTTCACGGAACACTTCATCGATCGCCGCCATCGGCTTGCTGATCACCGCGTGACCGAAGTGCTTCATGGCTGCCGCTTGGGTAAAGGTGCCTTCAGGGCCCAGATAAGCCACTTTCAGCGGCTGCTCCAGCGCCAGGCACGACGACATGATTTCGCGGAACAACCGCGCCATCTCTTCGTTGCCCAGCGGCCCCTGATTGCGCTCCATCACCCGCTTGAGCACCTGAGCTTCGCGCTCAGGACGATAGAACACCGGCACTTCGCCTTCGGCCAGCGAGGCCATCTTTACTCGCGCGACTTCCTGGGCGCAACGCGCACGCTCACTGATCAGCTCCATGACTTTGGTGTCCAGAGCGTCAATGCGAACGCGCAGTGCCTTGAGTTCTTGCTCGGACATCAGCCGTGTTCCTTCTCGAATTCAGCCATGTAGGCCACCAGCGCGTTGACCGCGGTGATGTCGACAGCGTTATAGATGGAGGCGCGCATGCCGCCTACAGAGCGGTGACCCTTGAGGTTGAGCAGACCGCGCTCTTCGGCACCGACCAGGAACGGCTTATCCAGACGATCGTCAGCCAGACGGAACGGCACGTTCATCCACGAGCGATCCGACTTGTTGATCGGGTTGCTGTAGAGGCCGCTGGCGTCAATGAAGTCGTACAGCGTGCGCTGCTTGACGTCATTGAGCCTGGCGATCGCTTCAACGCCACCCTGCTCTTTCAACCACTGGAACACCAGACCGGACAGGTACCAGGCCAGGGTCGGCGGGGTGTTGTACATCGAGCCGTTATCCGCTGCGACTTTGTAGTTGAGCATGGTCGGGCATAGCGAGCGCGCTTTGCCGAGCAAGTCTTCGCGGATGATGTTGACGACGATGCCGCTTGGGCCGATGTTTTTCTGCGCACCGGCGTAGATCATGCCGAAACGCGAGATATCGACCGGGCGCGAGAGGATGTCCGAAGACATGTCAGCCACCAGCGGTACATCACCGACTTCAGGAATCCACTGGAATTCCAGACCGCCGATGGTTTCGTTTGGCGCGTAGTGAACGTAAGCGGCGTCTTTCGACAGGTTCCACTCGTTCTGGCCCGGAATGGCGAAATAGTCGTAAGGCTTGGCAGTGGCGGCAACGTTGACGTGGCCGTAGCGCGAAGCTTCTTCAATGGCTTTCTGCGACCAGATACCGGTGTCGATATAGTCGGCCGAGCCGCCTTCAGGCAGCAGATTCAGTGGGATCTGCGCGAATTGCTGGCTGGCGCCACCTTGCAGAAACAGCACTTTGTAGTTCGACGGGATATTCAGCAGGTCACGCAGATCCTGCTCGGCCTGGGTGGCGATGGACACGAACTCATCACTGCGATGGCTCATTTCCATGACCGACAGACCCTTGCCGTGCCAATCAAGGAGTTCACCCTGGGCACGTTGCAGGACAGCTTCAGGAAGCGCCGCAGGACCGGCGCAGAAGTTATAGGCTCGCTTGCTCACATCCAATCTCGCTCTGATTTGGTGGTCACTTAAATCTATTGGTCTGCGGATGATCGTTCCCACGCTCTGCGTGGGAATGCATCCGATGACGCTCTGCGTCATGGGACGCGGAGCGTCCCGAGCGGCATTCCCACGCAGAGCGTGGGAACGATCCTGCGCAGTGTCGCAAATTTTCAAACGGGACAAATAACAAGGGGGCGAATTCTCATCCGCCCCCTCGTTTGTCCGCTTATTCTTGCGGTTCTTCGTCTGCTGCGGCGTCGAGTTGCTGGTCTTCGCCAGCATCGTCGATCACGACGCTGCCTTCGAATTCCTCACCCTCTTCACCCTCAAGCTCTTCACCTTCGACTTCCGAAGGTTCCTGAACCCGCTCCAGTCCGACCAGGGTTTCATCCTTGGCCAGCTTGATCAGCGTCACACCTTGAGTGTTACGACCCAGGCTCGACACTTCGTCGACACGGGTACGTACCAGAGTGCCCTGATCGGAGATCAGCATGATTTCTTCACCGTCCTGCACCTGAACCGCACCGACCAGACGGCCGTTACGCTCGTTGCTGACCATGGCGATAACGCCCTGACCACCACGCTTGTATTCAGGGAACTCGGTGATGGCCGTGCGCTTGCCGTAGCCGCGCTCGGAAGCGGTGAGAATCTCGCTGCCTTCTTCCGGAATCAGCATGGAGATCAGCTTTTGCCCTTCCGGCAGACGCATACCACGCACACCGCGGGCGGTACGGCCCATGGCGCGAACTTCGGATTCCTTGAAGCGCGTCACTTTGCCGCCGTCGGAGAACAGCATGATTTCCTGCTCGCCATCGGTGATGGCGGCGGAGATCAGGATGTCGCCTTCGTCCAGTTCCAGCGCGATCAGACCGACGCTGCGCTGACGGCTGAAGGCCACCAGCGGAGTCTTCTTCACGGTACCGTTGGCGGTCGACATGAAGATGAACGGTGCTTTCTTGCGGTCAGCAGCCTTGATGCGAGCGCGACGCTCTTCGTCGGTCTCGTTGCTGTTTTCGATTTCTTCAACATCAGCCTCGGCGCCTTCGGCTTCTTCTTCATCAGCCTGACGCTTCATGGCTTCGAGATCGACCGGCAGCATGGTGGTGATGTATTCACCCTCGCTCAACGGCAACAGGTTGACCAGCGGACGACCACGGGCGGCGCGGGACGCTTCCGGAATCTCGTAGGTCTTGAGCCAGTACACCTTGCCCTTGCTGGAGAACAGCAGCAGCGTGGTGTGGCTGTTGGCAACCAGCAGGTGAGCGATGTAGTCCTCATCCTTGACGCCAGTAGCCGACTTGCCTTTACCGCCACGACGCTGAGCCTGGTACGCAGCCAATGGCTGGGTCTTGGCGTAGCCACCGTGAGAGATGGTCACGACACGCTCTTCTTCCGGGATCATGTCACCCAGGGTCAGATCGAGACGGGCATCGAGGATTTCGGTGCGACGCTGGTCGCCGTATTCGGCACGGATCACTTCCAGCTCTTCGCGGATCACTTCCATCAGGCGCACGGCGCTGTTGAGAATGCGGATCAGCTCGCCGATCTGGTTGAGGATCTCTTGATACTCGGCCAGCAGTTTTTCGTGTTCCAGACCAGTCAGACGGTGCAGACGCAGTTCCAGAATGGCTTGTGCCTGTTCTGGCGACAGGAAGTACTTGCCTTCGCGCAGACCGTATTGCGGATCGAGGTTTTCCGGACGGCACGAATCGGCACCGGCACGCTCAACCATCGCCACCACCGCCGAAGACTCCCACGGCGTGCTGACCAGCGCTTCTTTAGCTTCCGACGGCGTCGGCGAGGCTTTGATCAGGGCGATGACCGGGTCGATGTTCGACAAGGCAACGGCCTGGCCTTCGAGGATGTGACCACGCTCGCGCGCCTTACGCAGTTCGAACACGGTACGGCGGGTAACCACTTCGCGACGGTGACGGACGAAGGCTTCCAGCAGATCCTTGAGGTTCAGGATGCGTGGACGGCCGTCGATCAGCGCAACGATGTTGATGCCGAAAACCGATTGCAGCTGGGTCTGGGCGTAGAGGTTGTTGAGGATCACCTCAGGCACTTCGCCGCGACGCAGTTCGATCACGACGCGCATACCGTCCTTGTCGGACTCGTCGCGCAGCTCGGTGATGCCTTCCAGCTTCTTCTCTTTGACCAGCTCGGCGATCTTCTCGATCAGACGCGCCTTGTTCAGCTGATAAGGGAGCTCGGTGATGACGATCTGCTGACGGCCACCGACCTTGTCGATGTCTTCAATGATCGAACGCGCACGCATGTAAATGCGCCCGCGACCGGTGCGGTAGGCTTCGATGATGCCGGCGCGACCGTTGATGATCGCGGCAGTCGGGAAGTCCGGACCGGGAATGTATTGCATCAGCTCATCGACGGTCAGCTCAGGGTTGTCGATGAGCGCCAGGCAACCGTCGATGACTTCACCGAGGTTGTGCGGCGGAATGTTGGTCGCCATGCCCACGGCGATACCGCTGGAGCCGTTGACCAGCAGGTTGGGAATACGGGTCGGCATGACCGCCGGGATCATTTCGGTGCCGTCGTAGTTCGGCACCCAGTCCACGGTTTCTTTGTGCAGGTCAGCCAGCAGCTCGTGCGCCAGCTTGGTCATGCGCACTTCGGTGTATCGCATGGCCGCAGCGTTGTCGCCGTCGACCGAACCGAAGTTGCCCTGACCGTCTACCAGCAGGTAGCGCAGGGAGAAAGGCTGAGCCATACGAACGATGGTGTCGTACACCGCGGTATCACCGTGCGGGTGATACTTACCGATCACGTCGCCGACAACACGGGCAGATTTCTTGTACGGCTTGTTGAAGTCGTTGCCCAGCTCGCTCATCGCGAACAGTACGCGACGGTGCACGGGCTTGAGGCCATCGCGCGCATCCGGCAGTGCACGGCCGACGATCACGCTCATCGCGTAGTCGAGGTAGGACTGTTTCAGCTCGTCTTCGATATTGACCGGGAGGATTTCTTTGGCCAGTTCGCCCATGAGAAGCCTGATTCCTTTTTCTGGTGAAACTTCGTCATATCCATGTGGGAGCAACGAAGCTCGTCGGGGCAGGCCGAGTGCCATGCGCCGACTTACGACAAATCAACATTGGATCGCGGATTTGCGCAGTAAAGACAGCTCCGTGGAGCTGCCTCGGAAAACGCCGGATGTTATCACAAAGGCCGCCACGCACCTATCCCCCTGATGCGCATGGAGCATAGTTAGTTGACCGGTGACAGGCTTAACGGGGACGAGAGAGGCTCAGAGCTTCTTTGAATGCAGAATTCAGGCTTGGTTTGGGGATGTTTATTGACTTTTAAGGCCCTTTCGCGAGCAGGCTCGCTCCCACATTGTTCTGTGGCGTTCACAAAAACTGTGGGAGCGAGCTTGCTCGCGAAGATGTCGACGCGGGATTCAAGCCTGTTAATGCAGGCGCTTGCGGCACGTCAACTGGGCCATTTTCGCGGTATCCGGACGCTCGACGATGCCCTTTTCGGTAACGATCGCGTCAATCAGGTCTGCCGGAGTCACGTCAAACACCGGGTTGAACGCTTCAACGTCGGCACCGACGCGCTTGCCGCCGACTTCCAGCAACTCGGCACCGTCACGCTCTTCGATCGGGATGTCATCACCACTGGCCAGGTTCATGTCGATGGTCGAACTCGGCGCCACGACCATGAAACGCACACCGTGGTGCATGGCGTTGACCGCCAGTTGATAGGTGCCGATCTTGTTCGCCACGTCACCGTTGGCGGTAATGCGGTCAGCGCCGACGATCACCCACGTCACGCCCTTGGTTTTCATGATGTGCGCGGCAGCGGAGTCGGCATTGAGGGTCACCGGAATGCCTTCGTTGGCCAGTTCCCACGCGGTCAGGCGCGAACCCTGCAGCCATGGGCGGGTTTCATCGGCGTAAACGCGCTCGACCATGCCTTCAATAAAGGCTGCACGAATCACTCCCAACGCCGTACCGAAACCACCGGTGGCCAGCGCGCCCGTATTGCAGTGGGTCAGAATCGCCTGGGCATTGCCCTGATGCTTGCGGATCAGATCAACACCAAGCTGCGCCATGGTCAGGTTGGCTTCACGGTCGCTTTCGTGGATAGCGATGGCTTCGGCTTCCAGCGCCGCCAGCGGATCGGCATTCTCTTTCAAGCGATCGAGGCGATCATGCATACGGCCGAGCGCCCAGAACAGATTGACCGCCGTCGGACGGGAGTCGGCCAGCAGGGCAAAATCCTCTTCCAGCGCCGCGTACCAGTCGCCACCTTCGGCGATCCGCGCACGGGCCGCGAGCACGATGCCATAGGCCGCACTGATGCCGATGGCCGGCGCGCCACGCACCACCATCGAGCGAATCGCCTCTGCCACGCCGGCGGCGCTGGTGTAGGCGATCCAGGTTTCCTCGAACGGCAAAATACGCTGATCCAGCAGGTGCAGCGCGCCGTCACGCCAATCGATGGCCTTCACTTTTTCCGCAGCCAACAGTCGATCGCGCATCCCACACCCCGCACTCATGAACAAAAGCCGCCGATTATAGCGATCCCCCCGCGAAGACGCTCGGGTATACTTCGCCATCCTTTACAAAAGCACTGGAACCGACCCTCGATGCCGAAACCTGCCATTGCGCTCGACTTATTATTGCTGCCGACCTGGCTGGTACCCGTCGAACCTGCAGGCGTTGTGCTCAAAGAGCACGGCCTGGGCATCCGCGACGGTCGCATCGTGTTTATCGGCCCGCGCGCCGAAGCATTGAAGTGTAACGCCACTGAAGTTCGCGAACTGCCGGATGTGCTGCTCGCCCCCGGCCTGATCAATGCCCACGGCCACGCGGCGATGACGCTGTTCCGTGGCCTGGCCGACGATCTGCCGCTGATGACCTGGCTGGAAAACCACATCTGGCCGGCCGAAGCGAAATGGGTCAGCGAAGATTTTGTCCGTGATGGCACCGATCTGGCCATCGCCGAGCAGATCAAGGGTGGCATCACCTGTTTTTCGGACATGTATTTCTTCCCGAAAGTCGCCAGCGAGCGCGTGCACAACAGCGGTATTCGCGCGCAGATCGCGATTCCGATCCTCGACTTTCCGATTCCCGGCGCCGCGAGCGCCGATGAAGCCATTCGTCAGGGTGTCGAGCTGTTCGGCGACCTGAAGCATCACGACCGCATCAAAATCACGTTCGGCCCTCATGCACCGTACACCGTCGGCGACGAGAATCTCGAGAAAATCCGCGTGATTGCCGAGGAGCTGGACGCAGCGATCCACATGCATGTCCACGAAACGGCGTTCGAAGTCCAGCAAGCACTGGAGCAACGCGGCGAACGTCCGCTCGCTCGCCTTGGTCGTCTCGGCCTGCTCGGCCCGCGTTTCCAGGCCGTGCACATGACCCAGATCAGCGATGACGACCTGGCGTTGCTGGTAGAAAGCAACACCAGCGTGATCCATTGCCCGGAATCCAACCTCAAGCTGGCCAGCGGTTTCTGCCCGGTCGAGCGCTTGTGGCAGGCTGGGGTGAATGTCGCGGTCGGCACCGATGGCGCCGCCAGCAATAACGATCTGGATCTGCTCGGCGAAACCCGTACCGCTGCGCTGCTGGCCAAAGCCGTCGCCGGTTCGGCCACCGCGCTGGATGCCCATCGGGCGCTGCGCATGGCCACACTGAATGGCGCGCGCGCACTGGGCATCGAAGCGCAGGTTGGCTCACTGGAAATCGGCAAAGCCGCCGACATCGTCGCTTTCGACCTGTCCGGCCTGGCCCAGCAACCGGTGTATGACCCGGTTTCGCAGCTTATCTATGCCACCGGTCGCGATTGCGTGAAACACCTGTGGGTCGCCGGCAAGCAACTGCTTGACGACCGCCGCCTGACGCGGCTGGATGAAGAACAACTCGGCGCCACCGCCCGGGCCTGGGGCCAGCGCATCAGCGGCCACACCGAATCGTAAACACCCCGGCGCAAATGCCGGGGCTACAGCCTTTTTCAAGTTTTAGAGGATTCAACATGAGCAACGTCGACCACGCCGAAATCGCCAAATTCGAAGCCCTGGCCCATCGCTGGTGGGATCGTGAAAGCGAATTCAAACCGCTGCACGACATCAACCCGCTGCGGGTCAACTGGATCGACGAGCGGGTCAATCTGGCCGGCAAGAAAGTCCTTGACGTCGGTTGCGGCGGCGGCATTCTCAGCGAAGCCATGGCCCAGCGCGGTGCCACCGTAATGGGCATCGACATGGGCGAAGCGCCGCTGGCGGTCGCGCAACTGCATCAGCTGGAATCCGGCGTCAGCGTCGAATACCGCCAGATCACCGCCGAAGCGCTGGCCGAAGAAATGCCTGAGCAGTTCGACGTGGTGACTTGCCTGGAAATGCTCGAGCACGTACCGGATCCATCCTCGGTCATCCGCGCCTGCTTCCGCATGGTCAAGCCCGGCGGCCAGGTGTTCTTCTCGACCATCAACCGCAACCCGAAGGCGTACCTGTTCGCCATCATTGGCGCTGAATACATCATGAAGCTGCTGCCGCGCGGCACCCATGACTTCAAGAAATTCATCCGCCCGTCCGAGCTCGGTGCCTGGAGCCGCATGGCCGGCCTGACCGTCAAGGACATCATCGGCCTGACGTACAACCCGCTGACCAAGCACTACAAGCTGGCCAACGACGTTGACGTCAACTACATGATCCAGACCCTGCGCGAGGAGTAAGCCGATGGCCATCAGAGCAGTTCTCTTCGACATGGACGGCACCCTGCTCGACACGGCGCCGGACTTCATCGCCATCTGCCAGGCGATGCGCGCGGATCGCGGCTTGCCGCCGATGAACGACAAGCACATCCGCGACGAGATCTCCGGCGGCGCCAAAGCCATGGTCGCAGTGACGTTCTCGATGGACCCGGAGTCGCCAGGCTTCGAGGAGCTGCGCCTGGAATTCCTCGAGCGCTATCTGGTCGGCTGCGCGGTACACAGCAAGCTGTTCGATGGCATGGGCGAACTGCTCGCCGACATCGAGAAGGCCAATCTGATCTGGGGCGTGGTCACCAACAAGCCGCTGCGCTTTGCCGAGCCGATCATGCAGCAATTGGGGCTGGCCGAGCGTTCGGCACTGCTGATCTGCCCGGATCATGTGAAGAACAGCAAACCGGATCCGGAGCCGTTGATCCTTGCGTGCAAGATGCTTGATCTGGATCCGGCGACGGTGCTGTTTGTGGGCGATGATCTGCGCGATATCGAATCCGGCCGCGATGCCGGTACGAAAACCGCGGCGGTGACGTTTGGCTATATCCACCCGGACGACAACCCGCGGCATTGGGGTGCGGATGTGGTGGTGGATCATCCGTCGGAGCTGCGCAAGGTGCTCGATAGCGCGCTTTGCAGTTGCTGAGACCTGACGCAGAGCGTCATTGGTTGCATTCCCACGCAGAGCGTGGGAACGATCTGACTTGATGAGGTTTTTATGTTTGATTATTCCGCTCGTCCCGAATTGCTCAAGGATCGGGTCATTCTGGTCACCGGTGCCGGTCGTGGCATTGGTGCGGCTGCGGCGAAAACCTACGCCGCTCATGGCGCCACCGTATTGCTGCTGGGCAAGACCGAAGCGAATCTGACGCAGGTCTATGACGAAATCGAGGCGGCGGGCCATCCGCAACCGGCGGTCATTCCGTTCAACCTCGAAACCGCCCTGCCCCATCAGTACGATGAGCTGGCCGCGATGATCGAGAGCGAATTCGGCCACCTCGACGGTTTGCTGCACAACGCTTCGATCATCGGTCCTCGCACACCGATCGAGCAATTGTCCGGCGAAAACTTCATGCGCGTCATGCAGGTCAACGTCAACGCCATGTTCATGCTGACCAGCACTCTGCTGCCGCTGCTCAAGCTGTCGCAGGATGCGTCGGTGGTGTTCACTTCCAGCAGCGTCGGTCGAAAAGGCCGAGCTTATTGGGGTGCATATGGCGTATCGAAATTCGCCACTGAAGGTTTGATGCAAACCCTGGCCGATGAAGTCGACGGTGTGGCGCCAGTACGCTCGAACAGCATCAACCCCGGCGGTACGCGCACCAGCATGCGTGCTCAGGCGTATCCGGGGGAAAACCCGCTGAACAATCCGACACCGGAGGAGATCATGCCGGTCTACCTGTACCTGATGGGTCCGGACAGTACCGGCATCAATGGCCAGGCGTTCAACGCGCAATAACTGCCATACGTCGCATTTGTTGCCGCGGCAGATTCCTGTCGCGGCATGCATTTGCCGCTGATGACTGTCATATTTCAGTCAATTTTCCAGCGTACCCATCCCTAACCACTAGCCAACCCATTGATTCAAAACGGTTTAAATAAAACCGAACCGAATGGCACGACTTTCGCTCTAAGTTTTCTCAAAGCAAGCCGCGTGAAGGCAATGGGGCGAAGCCGATTTCGATAGCTTACTAATCGTCATCCGGCAGACTAAACTTACGCCAAACGTCCTACGGGACTGATGGATCAGTATGACGCGCAGCCCATAGCCGCTCTCACCCAGCCTGTAAGACGGACTTACTGCTAAGGGTTCACGCCATATGAAATCACCCTCCCAGACCAATGCAATTGACTTTGACAGTGCCAAATTGCAACGCCTGGGCTTTGGTCAACTGCCGCCCCTTCTGGAGCGACCGGCCAGCCTGGCGCAACTGCGCCAGCAAATGAGCCTGCAACTGCAAACCAGCCTCGAACCGCAACGCATCCTCGGTCTGTTTTTCCGCGAAGTTCAGCGCCTCGTGCCGCTGGACGCGCTCAGTTATGTGCACCAGGGCAGTGATTTGCGCCTGGAGTTCGGTACTCGCGGACACCACTCGATCAGCTATACCCTGAGCCACGAAGGCGAGCACATGGGCGAACTGGTGTTCCGTCGCAATCAGCGCTTCAACGAACTGGATCAGGGCAACCTCGAATCGCTGTTGTCGTCGCTGCTGTACCCGATGCGCAATGCCCTGCTCTACCGCGCCGCCACGCAGAGCGCCCTGCGTGATCCGTTGACCGGCGCCGGTAACCGCATCGCCATGGAGCAGACCTTGCAGCGCGAGATCGACATGTCGCGTCGGCATGTGCAGCCGCTCTCGGTGCTGATGCTCGATATCGACCACTTCAAACGAGTCAACGACAGCCATGGCCACAGCGCCGGCGATCACGTGCTTAAAGCCATCGCCGCGACGATCAAGGCACAGTTGCGTAATGTCGATATGGTGTTTCGTTATGGCGGGGAAGAGTTTTTGATTCTGCTGTCCAACACCAGCCGCGAAGCTGCGGCCATGGTCGGCGAACGGCTGCGCTATGCGACACAGGCGGCCGAATACTATGCGGATGGGCAGTTGATCGAATTGACTGTGAGCCTGGGATGTTCGACGTTGTTGCCCGGCGAATCAGCCGACAGCTTGCTGCGCCGCGCCGACAGTGCGTTGTATGTGGCCAAGCGTGAAGGTCGCAACCGGCTGGCGATGGCCGGCTAAGTCCTTCCAACCAACACAAAACAGTGTGGGAGCGAGCCTGCTCGTGAATGCAATCTGACATTCAACCATGAGTTGACTGACGGACCGCTTTCGCGAGCAGGCTCGCTCCCACATTAGTTTCATGTAGCCCGAAATCAGCTCTCGACTACCGCCCTGCGCTCTCGGTTGACCAACAAGCGCTCCGACGTCTCCAGTTGCATGCAGCGCTCCAGAAACAGATACATGTAGTCGTAGCTCTTGCAGATTGCTTGTCGCAACTCAGCCTGCAAGGCCTTGCTCGGGTTCATCCCGGCCAGGGTGCAGATGATTTCCAGCGCCTCCCACGGATGGGCATCGTCATACTGCGCGTGCATCTTCAACCACTTCATCGCCCGCTTGCGATCTTCTTCGGGAAACGCTGCGGCATACACGCCGGTGGAGCAGACCAGCGCCGACCACTCCCCGGTCGCGCCTTCGATGGCATAGTTAGTGGCCGCGATGGCCACAATCAATGAATCGGCTGAACTGGTGTGCCAGCACCAATGACTCAAGGCATGCAACTCAGGCGGTACATGCTGGGCCTGAAGGTCTTCCAGACTGACGCCATGGGCGCGACTCCAATGCACCCAGTAATCGGCGTGATTGAGTTCAACGCGGATATTGCGCATCAGCCAGCGCCGCGCCATGTCTTCGCCCGGGTGACGGGCAAACCTGGTTTTGGTGAGATTCTGCGCCATGTACAACGCGAATTGCTCAACCACCGGCCAGCCCCCGATCAGGTACTGACGCATGGTTCTGGCGCTGAGCTTGTTATCACGCATGCGCAGATAAAGTTCATGTTCGACAACCCGGCGCTTGCTCTCGCTGCAGTCCTGAATGAGCTGTTGTGCCCAGGCTGGATAACTTGCAGCTTCCATGAGTGGTCCGGTTCGGTTGAATGTGTCGATCACTGTTCGGCTCCTTTTGATTTGTGATTGTAAGGATCGGCGAGAGACTTCAACGGAACGTGCCAGGCGCTTTGAATAACAGCGGTTGCGGTCTGGCGGGCCGACTTTGCAAACTGTCACAGGTAAACAACTGTGGGCGTTCTATAACATACCCTTGAGCGTAATCCACACCGATTTCAAGCAATGCCTGCTCGATCTGGGTTGTTTCAACAAACTCGGCAATTGTCTGCTTACCCATGACATGCCCGATGTGATTGATCACTTCGACCATTGCGCGGTTAATCGGGTCGTCCAGCATATCCTTTACGAAACTCCCGTCGATCTTCAGGAAGTCTACAGGCAAATGTTTCAGATAAGCGAATGAAGACATTCCGGCGCAAAAATCATCTAACGAAAAGTAGCAACCTAAGCCTTTGAGTTCATTAATAAATCTTATTGCACTGCCGAGATTTGCAATTGCACTGGTTTCTGTAATTTCAAAACAAATCATTTCAGGCGGTATTGCGTAGTTAACAAACTGCTCGCGCAGAAAGTGCAAAAACGCGTCATCTCCTATAGTAATGCCTGACAGATTAATCGCACACATTGCTAAAGGACCTTCATGTTCTTGCGCAATACATTGAGCAATAACCTTGAATACGTTCTGAACTACCCAACGATCCAACTGACTCATCAGCCCATAACGTTCAGCCGCGGGAATAAAACTGTCAGGCAGAATCATTCGCCCGGCTTCATCGTGCAGACGCAACAGAATTTCGATGTGCCCGCCCTTGCTGTCACTTGGCTTGAGTGGCGCGATTTCCTGGGCGTACAGACAAAAGCGGTCTTCTTCCAGCGCCATGTGCAGACGTTGCACCCAAGCCATTTCACCAAAGCGCAGCGACAGCTCGGAATCGTCGGCGTGGTAAACCTGGACGCGGTTGCGGCCCTTTTCCTTGGCCATGTAGCAGGCCATGTCGGCAGCGCGCAGCGAGGCCTCGAGCGTGGTCGGTGTCTGCGCTATATGCACAAGGCCGATGCTTACCGTGGTCAGGAATGGCCGCCCTTTCCAGACAAAATGCAGATTCTGTACGGTCTGGCGCAGTGCATCGGCAATTTTCTCCGCCGCCTCCGGTGCGCAGTTCTCCAGCAGAATGCCGAACTCATCACCGCCGAGCCGCGCCAGCGTATCGCCCTCACGCAGTCCCGATTGCAGCAGCGTGCAAATATGCCGCAACAGCTCATCGCCCGCAGCGTGACCACAAGTGTCATTGACCAGTTTGAATTGATCGAGATCGAGGAACATCAACGCATGGCGCCCGGAATGGCGCATGAGGTTGTGCAACGCCTGCTCCAGGCGATATTCAAACTCGCGGCGGTTGGCCAGCCCGGTCAGCGCATCATGGGTCGCCTGCCACGACAGATTGGCGATGTATTGCCGCTCCTGAGTCATGTCGTGCAATACCAGCACCGTGCCGCTGACCTTGCCGGCATTGCGGATCGGCGCACCGACCAGCGTCACCGACAATGTCGTGCCATCCAGGCGCTGGATCAGTTTCGAATGCTCGCTGCCGCCACTGAGTTTGCCGCTGAGAATGTGCTCGATCAGCGTCACGCCTTCAGCCTGAGCGTTGTCGTCGAGCAGATTGAACAGCGCAGCCAGCGGCAGGCCGGCGGCTTGTTCAGCCTTCCAGTGGGTCATGGCTTCAGCGGCAGGGTTCATGTAATCGATGGCGCCGCTGACATCGGTGGTGATGACGCCATCACCGATCGAATGCAACGTGACGTGCGCCCGATCCTTCTCCAGTTGCAGCGCCTCGGCAAAAGCGTGGCGCTGCTTGAGCAGTTTGTGCGTACGCAACAGCGCCAACAGGATCAAACCCAGTGCAGTAGCAATATTGGTGAACAACAGGAGTCGCAGAATCATCCGCGACCCCTCGCCAAGCGCATCACTGAAAGCCTTGGCCGCGGGCGTCACGCCCTCGTTGATGGCGAGAATCTCACCTTTCCAGCGTTGGATATCACCGAGTGTGGCCTCGTTGTCAAAGATGCGCTGGTGCATCTCCCGGGCCACGTCATCGAGTTGTACCAGATAGGCATCACCCACTGTCCAGCGGTCGATGGCGGTTGCCAGGTAGCTGAAATGGCGAAAATTCAGATACAGCCAGATCAGGCTTGAGACATCGTCCGGATGGTTTCCGCCCTTGAGGATACCCTCACGTGCGGCTTGCAGATCGGGCGGTTGCCGATCAAGCGCCAGACGCAATTCATGCCCACCCTGCGGCACACTGATTGCGTTTTGATACTTGTGGTAAATGACTTCGTCACGGCTGTCGGCGTACAGATTGAGGTAGTAGATCGCGTCTTTCTGGCCTTTGGACCAAAGGCTTTCGCCGGCGACGTAACCGCGAACGGCTGATAGCACGTAGAGACTCACGCCTCCCAGTAACGCTTGAAACAACACGACGGCAATAAATGGCCAGACGATGCCCAACAACCGTGGCGTTCCGAGAGTCCGCTTTTGCTTCATGAGATCCCTTGCGCAAGCACTGCCAGATGAACACCGGAAAATCCCGCTCCTGACAGCTCAGCCTAGGCTAATTTTCGACATAACAAAGGGACAGCTCTGCCGTCCTCTAGGTCGATTGCGCAAATGGCTGGCCTGTTGAAGCGCTTGAGGTGATTTTACTCAATGCAATTCAAGCACTAAGCACAGAAACCCGCACGAAACTCAAGGGCGCTGGATCTGTTGCAGATGACCGTAGAGCTTGGCGTACAGGCCGCCATCGGCAATCAACTGCTGATGATCGCCGTCTTCGGCGACCTGGCCACCGTCGAACACCAGCACGCGATCAGCCTGCTTCACCGCTGACAGTCGGTGAGCGATGATCAGCGTGGTGCGGCCATTGAGGAAGCGCGCCATGGCCTGATGGAGGTTGTACTCGGTGGCGGCGTCGAGGGCCGAGGTGGCTTCGTCGAGGATCACGACTTTCGGCTCGGCGAGGATCATCCGCGCAATGGCCAGACGTTGCCGCTGACCGCCGGAAAGGCGTACGCCGGAGCGGCCGACGATACTGTCCAGACCCTTGGGCAAGGCGCGGATGGTCGTTTCGAGCTGAGCGATTTCCAGCGCCTGCCAGCAGGCTTCGTCACTGCGGGTGCGGCCCATGGTCAGGTTGGCGCGCACGGTGTCGTTGAACAACGCCGGGTGTTGCAGCACCACGGCGACGTTTTCCCGCACCGTATCCAGACCGATCTCCTGCTGGCTCGAGCCGCCGAAACGGATGGTCCCGGACAGTGGTGTATATAGCCCGAGCAGCAACTGTACGAGGGTGCTTTTACCGCCGCCGCTGGCGCCGACAATCGCGACTTTCTCACCGGGCGCAATCGACAGATTCAGTTGATCCAGCACCAGTTCATCACCGTAGCCGAAGCTCAGGCCTTGCACCTGAATGCCGACGGTGTCACGGCCCTTGAACGGATCGACACCCCCCGGATACTGCGGCTCATCGGCGCGCGCCAACAGTTCGTTGATCCGCGCCAGCGCACCGCCCGCCGCGTAGTAGGCGTATTGCAGGTTGAGCAGTTGTTCGACCGGGCCGATCATGAACCACAGGTAACTGAACACTGCGAGCATCTGGCCGATCGACAGGTCGGAGAACAACACCGTGAGCATCGCCGCCGCGCGGAAGATGTCGATACCGAACTGGAACAGCAACCCACTGGCGCGGTTGGAAGCGTCGGTTTTCCACTGCGAGTTGACTGCGTAATTGCGCACTTCCTGCGCACGCAGGCCGAGTCGCCCGAGGAAAAAGCCCTGACGGTTGCCGGCGCGGATTTCCTGAATCGCATCAAGGGTTTCGCTCAGCGCCTGAGTGAAGCGCGCGGTACTGTCGTTCTCGAGTTTCTTCAGGTGCTTGACCCGCTTGCCCAACTGCACCGTGGCGTAGATCACCAACGGGTTGAACAGCAGAATCAGCAGTGCCAGTTTCCAGTGCATCCACATCAGGATGCTCGCGGTACCGACCAGTGTCAGCATCGCCACCAGAAAACGGCTGAGGGTTTCGCCGACGAATTTGTCGAGGGTATCCAGATCGGTGACCAGGTGCGTGGTCACTGTGCCGCTGCCCAGGCTTTCGTATTCGCCGAGGGAAATCCGCTTGAGCCGCTCAATCAGGCGCACACGGATGCGGTAAACGATGTCCTTGGCCAGCCGCGCAAACAGCCGTGCCTGCAACACGCCAAAACACAAGGCGCTGCAACGCAACGTCAGGGTGACCACCAGCATCAGGCCGATGTAACCCGCCGCTTGTTGCCACATGCCCGGCAGCATGTGGTTCATGACTTTCAGCGCGGAATCACCGTGGCCGAGCAGAACTTCGTCCACCAGCAACGGCAGCAGCAATGGGATCGGCACGCTGCACAACGTCGCCAGCACAGCCACGCCGTTGGCGATCCACAGGGATTTTTTGTGAGTGAGTGCCAGTCGCCGGACTTCTGCCCAGCTCAGCCGGTCGACACGCTTTACGGCTGGCGTGTCATCGGCCAGATCAGACACAGGCCGCGCGTTCCAGCCAGCGGCCGAGCAATGGCGACAGCTCGCTGAGCGGTTGATAGCCGTTGGTCAGCAGCGCCAGTTGGCCGTTGCGCTCGGCCAGCAGGGTCGGGAAACCGGCGATGCCGAGATCCTGCACCCAACTGAAATCGGCCTGAGTCGCTTTGTGTTGATCGGCATGATCGAACAACGCTGCGAATTCGATGCGCGGCACACCGGCCTTTTCTGCCAACTCGACCAGCACGCTGGCCTGGGTGACATCGCGACCTTCAGCGTAAAACGCCTGCTGGATCAGCCCGACCAGTTTCCACGCGCAATCCGGCGCCAGGCTGCGCGCAGTGACGATCGCCCGGCAGGCCGGCTCAGTGTCATAGACAAAACCATCGGGCAACGCACCGTCGAACTTGAACGCCTGGCCGGTGGCCTCGGTGACCGCTTGCCAGTGTTCAAGAATGTAGCGCCGCGTAGTCGGCTCCAGCGCCGAGCCACTGCCGGTGCGCAAACCACCGACCACCAGATGCAACTCGACCCCGGCTGCTTGCGCCTGCTCGACCAATGCCTTGGCCACCGGAGCGAAACCCCAGCACCACGAACACATCGGATCCATCACATAGAGCAGGCGTGCAGACATGGTTAAGCCTCGGTGGATGCTTGCTTGTAGTTGTAGCCGATCGGGTGCGGCTGGTTGCGCGCCTTGGCCAGCTCGATCTGCTTCTGCCGATCGATGGCGCTGCGGCGGGTCTTCTCGCTCAGCTTGTCCCAGCAATGCGGGCAACTGATGCCGGCGACGTAATGCTCGGAGGCGCGATCTTCAACGCTGACCGGTGTGCGGCAGGCATGACATTGATCGTAGTCGCCTTCGCTGAGGTCGTGACGCACGGTCACGCGGTTGTCGAACACGAAGCAGTCGCCCTGCCATTTGGTTTCTTCCTGCGGCACTTCTTCAAGGTACTTCAGGATGCCACCCTTGAGGTGGTAAACCTCTTCGTAGCCTTCGCTGAGCATGTAGCTCGAGGCTTTCTCGCAGCGAATGCCGCCGGTGCAGAACATCGCGACTTTCTTGTGCACGGCCGGATCGAAGTGTTCTTTGATGTAGTCGGGGAATTCGCGAAAACTGGTGGTTTTCGGATCGATGGCGCCTTCGAAGGTGCCGATCGACACTTCGTAATCGTTGCGCGTGTCGATCAACAGCACTTCCGGGTCGCTGATCAACGCGTTCCAGTCTTGCGGATCAACGTAAGTGCCGACTTTTTTGTTCGGGTCGACGCCTTCGACACCGAGGGTGACGATCTCTTTCTTCAGTTTGACCTTGGTGCGATAGAACGGCTGCTCGTCGCAGTACGACTCTTTGTGATCGATATCGATCATGCGTGGGTCGTTCTTCAGCCAGGCGAGCAGGCCATCGATGCCTTCGCGGCTGCCGGAGACCGTGCCATTGATGCCTTCTTCGGCGATCAGCAGGGTGCCTTTGATTTCGTTGTCGACCATCGCTTGCAGCAGGGGCTCGCGCAGGTTGACGTAATTTTCGAGAGTGACGAACTTATACAGTGCCGCCACGACAATCGGTTGTGTCATGGGTATTTCTCCAGGTGGCTACCCTCGCAAAGGGTGAACCGGATTCAAAAAAAAACGCGCCGGGTAAGCGGCGCGTTGCGGATTCTAGCAAAAAACCGAAGCTTAATGCTTGCTGCCGCCGGCACAGGTCGGTGACGCCGGGGCGGCGCCGATCTCTGCCCATTCCTGCGGGGTGTAGGTGTGCAGCGCCAACGCATGGAACTCGCCCATCAGCTCGCCGAGCGTGCCGTAGACTTTCTGGTGGCGCTTGACCCGGTTCAGGCCGTCGAACTGCGCGCTGACCACCACAGCCTTGAAGTGCGTCTGCAACCCGCGACTGTGCATGTGGCTTTCATCCAGCACTTGCAGATGTTCGGGCTGAAGCAGCGCCAGCGTCGATTCGATGCGTTGTTGCATGGTCATCACGAACTCCGCTTACTTCTTCTTGGCCGGCGCAGCTGCAGGAGCCAGCTCTTTGGTCATGTCGTCGAGCAGCTTGTTGACGACAGGTACGGCGCTTTCCAGTTTGGCCTGGGTCATCTGGGCCGATTGCTGAGTCAGCTGCGGCATTTTTTCGAGGACTTTCTTGCCCAGTGGCGACTGGTAGAACGCGACCAGGTCTTTGAGCTCGGATTCGCTGAAGTTAGTGGTGTAGAGCTTGACCATGTCCGGCTTCAGCTTGTTCCAGCCAATGGCCTGGTCCAGCGCGGCGTTAGCCTTGGCCTGGTAGGTTTCCAGGACGGCTTTCTTGGCTTGCGGGGCTTTGGTCTGTTCGAAACGCTGAGCGAACATTTGCTGCACTTGCATGTACACCGGAGTGCCCAGCTTGTCAGCGTGCGCCAGGGTCAGGAAAGCTTCAGCACTGGCGTTGTGGCTGGCGGTATCGGCAAGCACCTGGCCGCTGGCGCAAACCAGTGCAACCGCGGTGCAGATGGCACGAAGACGAGTCATCGAGTTTCCTTTTCAGCTAGGCGAGGTAAAACCCCAAGGGCGACCATTCTGCGCCTAAAAAACCTCGTCGCTCAACCCCCGAGCCTTGCCGCGCTTGATTGGCCGGGTTTTACCGGTCAACAATCGGCTCGATGGAACCACCACGGCCGAAGCCGGCCTAAACTGCGCAAACAGACCAACAGGAGTGTGCACGATGAGCCGTATCGAAACCGACAGCCTGGGCCAGATCGAGGTCCCGGACGACGCTTACTGGGGTGCTCAGACGCAACGCTCGCTGATCAACTTCGCCATTGGTCAGGAACGCATGCCGCTGCCGGTACTGCACGCCTTGGCCCTGATCAAGAAAGCCGCCGCCCGCGTCAACGATCGCAACGGTGATCTGCCTGCCGACATCGCCCGCCTGATCGAACAGGCCGCTGACGAAGTGCTCGACGGCCAGCACGACGACCAGTTTCCGCTGGTGGTCTGGCAGACCGGCAGCGGCACCCAGAGCAACATGAACGTCAACGAAGTGATCGCCGGTCGCGCCAACGAACTGGCCGGCAACCCGCGCGGCGGCAAGACGCCAGTGCACCCCAATGATCACGTCAACCGCTCGCAAAGCTCCAACGACTGCTTCCCCACTGCGATGAGCATCGCCACCGCGCAAGCTGTGCAGGAGCAACTGCTGCCGGCGATTGCCGAGTTGTCCGGCGGCCTAGCTGAACTGGCGGCGCGGCACATGAAACTGGTGAAAACCGGGCGCACGCACATGATGGACGCAACGCCGATCACCTTCGGTCAGGAACTGTCCGGATTTATCGCGCAGCTGGATTACGCCGAACGCGCTATTCGTGCGGCACTGCCGGCGGTGTGTGAACTGGCTCAGGGCGGCACGGCCGTAGGCACCGGGCTGAATTCACCGCACGGTTTTGGTGAGGCGATTGCCGCCGAACTGGCGGCGCTGTCGGGTCTGCCATTCGTCACCGCACCGAACAAGTTCGCCGCCCTCGCCGGCCACGAGCCGCTGACCAGTCTTTCTGGCGCGCTGAAAACCCTCGCCGTGGCGCTGATGAAGATCGCCAACGACCTGCGTCTGCTCGGCTCCGGCCCACGCGCAGGTTTTGCCGAAGTACGCCTACCGGCGAATGAGCCGGGTAGCTCGATCATGCCGGGCAAGGTTAACCCGACCCAGTGCGAAGCGCTGTCGATGCTCGCCTGTCAGGTGCTGGGCAACGACGTGACCATCGGCATTGCCGCCAGCCAGGGTCACTTGCAGTTGAACGTGTTCAAACCGGTGATCATCCACAACCTGCTGCAATCGATTCGCTTGCTTGCCGACGGTTGCAGCAACTTCCAGCAGCACTGCATTGCCGGGCTTGAGCCGGATGCTGAAGTCATGGCCAGACATCTGGAACGTGGGCTGATGCTGGTGACCGCGCTGAACCCGCATATCGGCTATGACAAGTCGGCGGAGATTGCCAAGAAGGCTTACAGCGAAGGGCTGACTTTGCGCGAGGCGGCGTTGGCGCTGGGCTATCTGACGGATGAAGAGTTTGATGCGTGGGTGCGGCCGGAGAATATGATCGAGGCTGGCGCCAAGGGTTAATATTTGTAGCGCCTGAAAGTCCGTCTTCGCGAGCAGGCTCGCTCCCACATTCGATCGCATTCCTGACATGGGATCGCGGTCAATTGTGGGAGCGAGCCTGCTCGCGAATGGGAGCGACGCGGTCTAACTGGCGGCCATCTTCATCCGCCGCGCCTTCAACCCGGCAATCAACGAAGGCCCCAACGCCACCAGCGCCGACCCCAATACCACCAGCACCGCCCCGCCATACCCGAGCCCGTTGATCTGCTCGGCATGCACGTATTCCGGCCAGATCCCCGCCGCAATCGCCACCGCGCCAAACGTCACCAACGGCGTGATCGCCAACGTCGCACTGACCCGCGACGCCTCCCAATGCGCCAGCGCTTCAGCGAACGCGCCATAGGCAATCAAGGTGTTCATGCAGCACGCCAACAGCAGCCAGCCCTGCAGCGGGCTAAGGTTCAGCGCTTCGAGCGGATGCACCCACGGTGTCAGCAACAGTGCGCAGAACAGATAGATCACCATCATCACCTGCAACGAATTCCACACCGTCAGCAATTGCTTCTGGCCCAGTGCATAAAAGGTCCACACCGTCGATGCCAACAGCACCAGCAAAACCCCTGCGGTGTAGTCCGACAATGACGTCAGCAGCTCGGCCAGGCGCTGATTGAAAAACAGTACAAAACCGATCAACAGCACCGCCAGCCCTATCCCCTGACCAATGCTGAAACGCTCCTTGAACACAAACAGACTGGCGATCAGCAGCATGATCGGGCCCATTTGCACCACCAGTTGTGCGGTGCCAGGGCTGAGCAGATTGAGGCCCATCAGGTACAACACGTAGTTGCCGACCAGCCCGAGCACCGCCATCAGCACCAGCCAGCCGCCCTTGGGCCCGAGCACTTTGCGGCTGGGAAGGCGTTTTACCGCCGCCAGGTAGATGAAGAGGCAGCCGCCGGAAACCAACAGACGAAACCAGGTCACCGTCACCGGGTCCATCACCAGCAATACCTGTTTGAGTTTGATCGGCAGGATGCCCCACAGAAACGCGGTCAGCAGGGCCAGGAACAGACCGTAGACCCAGCGACCGGATGAAATGTGCATGCGAACCCCAAAGCCTGCTGACAAGTGCGCCCATTCTAGGCCTGCCACTGGTCGCGACACAGGGACAGTTGCGGTCAGGACGCGAATGAAACTGTGCAGGTCGCAGCATTAAATTGACGCGGCGCCGTTGATCGGCTCAGCGGGCGCGCCAAGTGCTTCAGGCATAAGCTCATTGGATCCCTTTCAGCGCATCAGCCAAGGACACCGATCATGTTAGCAATGCGCGCGCAGGACAACGCCCCCGCCATGCGCTTTCGCAGCGAGCGGGTGTGCCGGGTCAATGGTGAACTGTTTTTCAGTACTCGGGAAAATACCCTTGAAGGGCCTTTCGACAGTCATGAGATCGCTGAGCAGCAAATAAAAGCCTACATCGCGCGGATGCAAGCATTGGATTCCAACCGGTAGACCCGGTCGATCGCTTCGCGAGCAGGCTCGCTCCCACAGGATTGGGGTGAACATAAAAAACAGGTACACCCTTAACCCATGTGGGAGCGAGCCTGCTCGCGAAAGCGGTAGATCAGACACCAAACAGGTCAGGGTTTAGCGTACCGCCTCAAACAACCCCGTCGCGCCCATCCCGCCGCCCACACACATCGTCACGATCCCATAACGCAAATTACGCCGCTGCAACTCGCGCACCAGATGCCCGACCTGCCGCGACCCGGTCATGCCGAACGGGTGACCAATCGAAATCGACCCGCCATTGACGTTGTACTTGTCGTTATCGATCTCCAGCCGATCACGGCTGTACAGGCACTGCGAAGCGAACGCCTCATTGAGTTCCCACAGATCAATGTCCGCCACCTGCAAACCTTTCGCCTTGAGCAGTTTCGGCACCGAGAACACCGGGCCGATGCCCATCTCGTCCGGCTCGCAACCGGCCACGGTGAAGCCGCGGAAAAACGCTTTCGGTTTGAGCCCCAGTTGCAGGGCTTTTTCCAGGCTCATCACCAGGGTCATCGACGCACCGTCAGACAGTTGCGACGAGTTGCCCGCCGTTACCGAACCGTCTTCAGCAAACACCGGTTTCAATCCAGCAAGGCTTTCATAGGTGGTGTCCGGACGGTTGCAATCATCGCGATCGACCACGCCATCGAGAATCTGCACCTCGCCAGTGTTTTTGTCCTCGACGCGAAACTTGACCGCCATTGGCACGATTTCATCGTTGAACAACCCGGCCGCCTGCGCCTGTGCGGTGCGAATCTGACTTTGCAGCGAATAACGATCCTGCGCTTCACGGCTGACGCCATAACGCCGCGCCACCACTTCGGCAGTCTGGCCCATCGTGTAATAGATGCCCGGCGACTGTTGCTTGAGCAGCGGGTTGATCAGGTGATCGGTGTTGACGCTTTTCATGGTCAGGCTGATCGACTCGACACCGCCGGCGACGATGATGTCGCTGCAACCCGAGGCAATCTGGTTGGCGGCAATCGCGATCGCCTGCAAACCTGAGGAACAGAAACGGTTGAGGGTCATGCCGGCGGTGCCGGTGCCCAGACGCGAGAGCACCGCGACATTGCGGCCGATGTTGTAACCCTGCGCGCCTTCGTTGGAGCCGGCACCGACGATGCAGTCCTCGACGCTGGCCGGATCGATATCGTTGCGCTCAAGCAGGGCGTTGACGCAATGAGCCGCCATGTCATCGGGACGGGTCTGGTTGAACTTGCCGCGAAAGGATTTGGCCAGGCCAGTCCGCACGCTGTCGACGATCACCACTTCACGCATGGCATACCTCATTGTTGTTGTCAGTTGAGAGTGGACTTGAGCATAAGTCCACCGCATCAACGACCGCGACAATCATTCACCCCGCGTATGCGTGTCTATCGGCTCAGTCCTTGTGTTTCTTCGCGTGCTTGTCGGACTTCTCGAAGGCCTCTTCGAGTGCGCGGTTGATCGTGCGCAACACCTTCACCCGGGCCCAGCGCTTGTCATTCGCTTCGACCAGCGTCCATGGCGAGATTTCCGAGCTGGTGCGGTCGACCATATCGCCCACGGCGGCACGGTAATCATCCCACTTGTCGCGATTGCGCCAGTCGTCTTCGGTGATCTTGAAGCGTTTGAACGGAATCTCTTCGCGCGCCTGGAAGCGCTCCATTTGCGTTTCCTTGTCGATGGCCAGCCAGAACTTGACGACGATCACCCCGGCGTCCGCCAGTTGCTCTTCAAAATCATTGATCTCGCCATAGGCGCGCAGCCAGTCGGCCGGCGTGCAGAAACCTTCGACCCGCTCGACCAACACACGGCCGTACCAGGAGCGGTCGAACACGGTGAACTTGCCGCGCGCCGGAATGTGCCGCCAGAAACGCCACAAGTACGGCTGCGCGCGCTCCTCTTCGGTCGGCGCAGCAATCGGCACAATGTTGTATTGACGTGGATCGAGCGCCGCCGCAACTCGACGGATCGCCCCGCCCTTGCCTGCCGCGTCGTTGCCTTCGAATACCGCGATCAGCGCGTGGCGGCGCATGCGTTTGTCGCGCATCAGCCCGGACAGGCGCGCCTGTTCGGTGATCAGTTGCTCTTCGTAGTCTTTCTTCTCCAGGCGCTGGGTCAGGTCGAGGCTGTCGAGCAGGTTCAACTGATCGACCGGCGTACCCAACGGCGCGGCGCTGACATCGTGGGGATGAACGTCCGGACGCTTCAGCGCATTTTGCAAACCTTCGAGGAGAATCTTGCCGACCGCCAGGCTGCGGTAATTGGCGTCGGCGCCTTCGATCACATGCCACGGCGCGTAGTCGCGACTGGTACGGCGCAGCACACGCTCGCCGTATTTGACGAATTTGTCGTAGGTTTGCGATTGCTGCCAGTCCAGCGGGCTGATGCGCCAACTGTGCAGGGGGTCATCAGCCAGCGCCTTGAGCCGCGCCTTCATCTGCTTCTTGGACAGGTGAAACCAGAACTTGAAGATCAGCGCGCCTTCATCACAGAGCATCTTTTCCAGACGTTCGGCCCCGGCAATCGCCTGATCCAGACGCGGATCCTTGAACAAGCCATGCACCCGCCCCTGCAGCATCTGGCTGTACCAGTTGCCGAAGAAAATCCCCATGCGCCCCTTGGCCGGGAGCATCCGCCAGTAACGCCACGCCGGTGGCCGCGCCAGCTCTTCATCGGTCTGCTGATCGAAAGTGCGCACTTCGATCAGGCGCGGGTCCATCCACTCGTTGAGCAACTTGACCGTTTCGCCCTTGCCCGCGCCTTCGATGCCGTTGATCAGGATGATCACCGGGAAACGCTTCTGCTGCTGCAATTCGAACTGGGCTTCGAGCAAGGCTTCGCGCAATGCCGGCACGGCCGCCTCATAGGTGTCTTTGTCGATGGCGTGACCGATTTCAGCGGATTCAAACATGGGACGGCTCCTTCCAGGATTCAGCAAGACTAGCGGATTGGGCACAGCAGCGGCGCAGAAATTCCCGCGGGTGGCGGATTGTCCGCCAGTCTCGGCGGCAAGCCTTGCCACGGATCAAGCAACGCCTGCGCGATCAGCTAGAATGGCCGCCTTGTCGTTGTCGAGCCTGCCATGAAACCTGTACTGCCCCATGCCCAACTCGATTGGGATGACCAGGGACGCCCGCGTTCGCGGGTGTTCGATGACGTGTATTTTTCCGACAAATCAGGTCTGGAGGAAACCCGTTATGTGTTCCTCGAACAGAACCGTCTGGCCGAGCGCTTTGCCGCGTTGCCGGCACACGGGCGGCTGGTCATTGGCGAAACCGGATTCGGCACCGGGCTGAATTTTCTCTGCGCCTGGCAGCTGTTCGAACAGCACGCCGTGGCAGGAGCGCGGCTACATTTCGTCAGCGTCGAAAAGTACCCGCTGAGTCCAGCCGATTTGCACCGGGCCCTGGCCTTGTGGCCTGAACTCAAGCCACTGTCTGATCAGTTGCTGACGCACTACGTGGCGATCCATCAGGGTTTTCAGCGCATCACGCTGGCCAACGGCCGCGTGACGCTGACGCTGTTGATCGGCGATGCACTGGAACAACTGCCGCAGCTCGATGCGCAAATCGACGCGTGGTTTCTCGACGGCTTCGCTCCGGCGAAAAACCCCGACATGTGGACCGCCGAACTGTTTGTCGAACTGGCGCGACTGGCGGCACCCGGCTCGACCATCAGCACCTTCACCAGCACCGGTTGGGTACGGCGTTTGCTCAACGCCGCCGGGTTCAAAATGAAACGCACGCCGGGCATCGGCCACAAGTGGGAAATCCTCCGGGGCGAATTTCTCGGCTGGCCAGCGCAAGTGTCGCCGCCTGCTGCGCAAAAGCCGTGGTTCGCCCGCCCTGCCCCGATTGCCGGAGAACGTCGTGCGTTGGTGATCGGCGCCGGTCTGGCCGGATGTGCCACGGCGTCCAGTCTGGCCGCACGCGGCTGGCAGGTGACGTTGCTGGAGCGCCATGAAGCGGTGGCGCAAGAAGCCTCGGGCAACCCGCAGGGCGTGCTGTACCTGAAGTTGTCCGCCCACGGCACAGCCTTGTCACAACTGATCGTCAGCGGTTTCGGTTACACCCGGCGCCTGCTCGAAACCCTGCAACGCGGCAGCGACTGGGACGATTGCGGCGTGCTGCAACTGGCGTTCAATGCCAAGGAAGCCGAGCGTCATGCGCAATTGGCTGAAGCCTTCCCGGAAGATCTGTTGCAGTGGCTGGAGCAACCCGAGGCGCAGGCGCGTGCCGGGGTCGGCGTGAGCCATGGCGGTTTGTACTATCCCGAAGGTGGCTGGGTGCATCCGCCCGCGCTGTGTCAGGCGCAAGCGGCGCAGCCAAACATTCAACTGCTCAGCCATTGCGAAGCGCTGCAATTGCGCAAGGTCGATGGTCAGTGGCAAGCGCTGGACGGTGACCGTCTGCTCGCCAGCGCGCCGGTCGTGGTGCTGGCCGGTGCCGCCGAGATCAAACGCTTCCCCCAGAGTGCCGAGTTACCGCTCAAACGCATTCGCGGGCAGATCACGCGTCTCGCCGAAACCGTAGAAAGTCAGACGCTGGCCACGGTGGTCTGTGCCGAAGGCTACGTCGCGCCTGCCCGTTTGGGCGAGCACACCCTCGGCGCCAGTTTCGATTTCAACAGCGATGACCTGACGCCGACCACCGCCGAACACGCCGGCAATCTGGCGATGCTCGAAGAGATTTCCACTGACCTCGTCGCGCGTCTGCAGATCAGCGAACAGCCTGTCGAAAGGCTGCAGGGCCGCGCAGCCTTTCGCTGCACCAGCCCTGACTATTTGCCGATTGTCGGACCGCTGGCCGATCGCGCAGCATTCCTCGACGCTTATGCGGCGCTGAGCAAAGATGCCCGTCAGGTGCCGGCCATCGTCTGTCCATGGCTCGACGGCCTGTACATCAACAGCGGCCATGGTTCACGAGGACTGATCACCGCGCCGCTATTGGGCGAGCTGCTGGCTGCCTGGCTGGACAACGAACCACTGCCGCTGCCCAGAAGCGTCGCCGAAGCCTGTCATCCCAACCGTTTCGTGTTGCGCCAACTGATTCGTGGCAAGTAGTGCTCATACGTCGCTCAGGGTGCAAAGACCCAGGTCCGCAGTGCGCAGCGCATCGGTGGTCAGAAGCGTCACCACATCGTCTATGGCGCTTTGCCGTTCGGCCTTGATGACTTCCGCCTGGCTCAAATAGTCGGCATCGGACAACTCGTCCTGCTGCGCGTCCAAAGCACTCATGCGCGGCGCATACACATCATCGAGAGGGGAAAATTTTCGCGCAAATGTGCGTTGCAGGTAGGCTCTCCAGAATGACCGTTCACTCATGAACTTCAGCCATTTTGGCGAGAGTTCCGCTGTGGCAACCTGGTGTTTCGCCACCTCCAGATCGGCTTCGGTTACCCCACCCAGTGTGCCAAAACGCATGTTTTGCGGCTGGCCTGGCAAATCCAGCGCCTTGGCGAGGCCAACACGATAGGCCAGATTCACCTCCAGCGGATCGACCGTCGGGGCCTTGGCGGCATGTTCCTGAGCAATTTCGTTCAGTTGTTCCAAGCGGAACAGACCGCGCCCCAGTTCGAGCAGCGGCTTGGCGCTGTTGATCCGGCCACCCGCGCCCCGGGTCACGCGATCGACTTCCACAGCGACCTCCAGATAACTGAAATTGATCGCCGCCGTGTCGGTGCAATTGATCGGGTTGGCGGCCGCGCTCAGTACCTGATCACACAGCGCGCTATCGGACTCGGCTGCCTCGAGCACGGCCCAGACCCGCCGCTGCATGTCCTTGCTGACCTTCTCCGAATCGGCGGTATCGCCCAGTTCAGAAAGCAAATGAAACAGGCCCTCGGCGCGTGAGTCATCCTTGAATGCGTTCCAGATCCGTTCACGCCTGGCCCAAACCTCACCGGTCTCCTCAGAAAGCCAAAGCGAGCGTGCCTGTTGCTCGTCGAGTCGCGGCATGTCGTTTTCCAGATAGCCCATGCCGACGCCGAAATTGTCGCGATAATTCTCAAGGTGTGTTTTGCTCGGCTCGGCCAGAGGATTGAGGCCCAGGTCCAGCGCCTGGCTGAAACGTCGCGGAGTCTTGAACAGCCAATCAGGCAGGCTTTTTATGGCATTGCTGCGCAAGTCCACCCAATCCAGATACAGCAGACGCGCAAGCCCCTTGGGCATTTCCGTGAGGCCAGTGTCTTGCAGCAACAGACGGCGCAGATTGAACATCTGACTGACATCCGGTGTGGCACCCAGCGGATTTCTGTTGAGGTTCAGATGGTGCAGCGATCGCAAACCGTTGAGTTTTGTCAGCGTCTGCCCGGTCAACTGGAGCTTGTTCTGCGCCAGACTCAAGTGGGTCAGATCAGGCATATGCGACAGCACTTCAGGAAAACGAGTCATGGCATTCTGGTCGAGTTCCAGCGACTCGAGTTTTGTGAATGACTTGAGGAAGTACGCCACATCATCGTCCAGCGCCATGTCCTTCATGGACAATTGCTGGAGGTGGTCAAAACTGATCCCCGGTGGCAGCGTCGGCAACTTGCCGACGCGCATGCCATCAAGACGCAAGACACCGACCGATTTTCCATTTTCATTGTTGACGGAGTAGAACCGACGGAATCCGTTTTCGATCAGCTCGGCCATGGTCTTGCGACTGTGCCGTACGTCCGCCAGATCCCCTCCCAGCGTACTCATGGCGGCGGTATCCTCGCTCCAGAGAAACAGCGCTTCACGCAGGCTCTGCAGATCCCGGCGCAAGTCATTGACCCGTGTCGCACGGGTCAACAGGTCTTCTCCCAGACTGTCAATGAATTCACTGGCCTGCGCTTCACTCAGACGCGGATAGAGCTTGCGGACTTTGCGCATCAGCGCAGGCGGATGCTTCACCGCCGGCGGATGATCGCCCTGGATACAGGCAGGCTCGACGACCAGTGGTTCGGATTGGCCGCGGATCAGCGTGCGTGCCGCGGCCTCACGCTCATCCAGTGCAGTGTTGAGCAACTGTTTGCGCAGCCGTGCCGTGTCAGCCGGCACCGGCTCGGGAAATCCGGCGGCTAGTCGTTGGCGTGGCGGCAGTGCCTTGAGGATGGCGGCGTACAGGGCGTCAGGGCCGGAAGCAACCGTGCCGAGGCTTTTGCCATCGCCGCCAAACGCTTCATAGCCCTCGACGGTTTTCACCAGCGAGCATGTATCGGCGGAAGTCGCCGACGCGTCGCCAATGGCTTGCAGAATCGGCCCGCTGAGCGTCTTGTCGCGTAGCTCCAGACGCAGGGAATCCCAACCGCTCAGACGGGGCAGCAACTGAATCGCCAGACTGTCGGTGTCGGCATTGGCAAGCCGCGGCCAATGAAACCCCGCCAGTGCGCGATCCAGACGCACCTGATCGATCCCCTCCCTGACTTGCTGCCCGAGCCGCAGCGGCACTCGCCCGGTCGAGCGCAGATGCAGGCGCTGCGCACTCGGCGCGCGATCGATGAGCGCTTTCGCATAGCGTGCCGGGATGTCGGCAAACACCTGGCGCAACTTCACAACATCACCAACGTCACTCTGATCGACGCGCTGATACATACGCTCGAAAGCTGCGCGATGATCTGCCTTGAGCGCCGCGCCCAGTTTCTTTGCCAGGATCGGTTCTTCGGCGCTTTTCGCGACTTTGCTGCCCAGCAAGGCGTCGACCTCTTTCTGGTACAGGCCATCAAGCACGGTTTGCAACAACTGCCCGCGCGCCAGTTGCTGTTCGCTGACTACCACACCCAGCGACTCATCGAGGGTCTTGGTCAGGGGATAGGTCGCCGTCACGCTGCCTTCGGCGTCGGTCACCTCGATGTAGCGGTCGGTCGGCCAGCCGGGCATTTTCGGCAAGGCCTGCAACTGCTCTTCGACAGGCTGGCCGGAATGGGTTTCGCCACTCTGCAGTTCGAGGGTCAATTGCCGCAACTGGCGCACGATACGCGCGCGCTCCACGGTTTCACGCAAGCGTACAGGCAAGCTCAGATTGTCGGTAAAGGCCTGTTGCAAGCCTTCGTGCGGGGTGTCGCTGAGGCGGCGCATCATGTCCAGATCGGTATCGACGAATTCGCTCAACTGCGGATCGATACGCTTGAGCGTGTACGCCGAGCTACCCCATTGTTGCGGTTCTTCGGCGGGCAGCCGCCAGCCACCTTCAACGTGCCGGACAAGCTCTGGAACATAAGCCTGCGCACGCTCGGCATGTTCCAGACGCCAGACTTTCGCGGCGGAATCATAAGGCCCGGCGAAGAATCGATGATCGACGCGGGCCATGGTTTTCGCGCCGATCTGATAAAACTCCGTGGAGCTCGGGGCGACCGTCAAACCCGCCGGAAGGAAATGCTCATAGCGTGAGAGTTCAGGTTTCCACAGTCGCGGCTTGCCGGCACTATTGAGAATGGCGCTGAATTCACCGAAGAACTCCGGGTGTGAGCGCAGCAGTTTTTTGCCAAGCGCGCCCAAGGTTTTTTGCCCGCCGGCAAAGACGCCCATCAGCGCGATATTTTCCGCCACGCTCAACAGGTGCGACAGCGCTTGCTGATGATCGCCATGACGCCAGTCTTCGACACCTTCATAAACCTCACCGAGCAACTGCCCGACTGCAACGCCCATCATCAACTGGCCAAGCACGGGCACGACGAAGCCGGCCACGGAGACGATGGTCACACCCAACTGAAGAAAATCCAGCAGGCGCTTCTGGCGCACTTCCTCATCAATATCGGCGGTCGGCACGGCCAGCTTGCGCGCATCGAGTTGCAACTTGCCGACGTGGCTTTGCACCATGAATTCAAAGAGCGCCACAGTAATCGGCAACTGCTTGATGTGGCCCAGCTCAGCGCTGTCAGCGACGGATTTGAAAAAGTCGGCCTTGTCGTCTTCATCAATGCTGTTGGCGAAATAATCCTTGTAACTTTTTACCTTCAACTGCTGCGTCAGGTACTGCTTGAACGCGGTAAAACTGCTGTATTCATACAGCGGTCGCTCGGGCTCACCCGCCATGTACACCAAGCACCACTCATCGGGGTACAACTCCACCGAACGGGCAGAAAACACCACCACGCCCCAGACGCAACTGTCGAAAATCTCAATGCCTTGCATGATCAGCGTTCGATTGCCATAGCGCAGTGTTTGCGCTGACACCCCGCCATCGAAGTCGATCAGCTTCTGCAGCATTTGCTGACCCGCCAAGGTGATATGGCTTTTAAGCGCGGCCTGGTGCAGGTCGAATTGCAACAGCAGCTTTTTCATCTTCGCGATATCAGCGGTCATGGTGCTGGTGGCGATCACCTTGTCATCGCTGTCGCGCAAGCCGAACACCTGCTGGAAATGCTCCTGATAGCGCTTGCCCAAATCCAGCTCTCGGCAAAAAGCGGCAAACGTGGCCGGGGTCAGCCCGGTGACCCCGTCTGGGGCACTGTGCACTCGAATAAAACTGCCTTGCGGAAAGCTCTCAGCGGCCTCGTCTTCGCTGAAGTTCTGCATCGCCGCTTGCAACAGCGTCGGGGTAGCGTGCGGGAACGTCTGAATACCGTTCTCGTCGGTTGAGGTCGCAGGGCAACCGCAATCAACGCCCGGCAGACTCAGAAAGTCTTTCTCGACATCAAAGACTACCGACCATTTGCGACTCAAGGCATCGCTCAGTTCATTGATGCAGAACGTCTGCAAGGACTTCAATGCGAGCAGATCCGCCGCCACGGTCGCCTGAATCTGGTGCAGATCACGGCTTGTCTGATCAAGGGCTGACAAGTCGGCCACCGTCGCTTTCAATAAATGCGCCGGCAGGCTTTTTTGCAGAGTCCGGGCGGTATCGAGATCCTCTGTGGCATCGAGCAATGTGCTGAGGATTGTTTTTTGTGGAAGCTTTACTTTGGTTGACATCGGCAATAGTCCTTTATTGCGAAATGGAAGTTTTAACATATCGAAATCGAGGAATGACCAACCCCCCAAACCTCATGTTCCTGCACGCATAAAACCACAGCAACTCGCACCAACAACATAGATATCTACCACCATTTTTCCGGCAACTTCAGGGTGCCCAGAGTGCCATCTCCCCTGCAAATACCGCAGACACACTCAGACCTTTCCGTGGCGATAGATATGTATATCTTTCAATCAAAATACCGCTGACTTCATGGCTCAAGCGATCAACTAAACACGTTATTCTTTTTTGTTTCGACGGCCTAGGATCAAGTCCCTTCTTCAACACGAGACTTCCAACATGATTATCCAGACGCAACAACAAGCAAGCGTTTTGACCCATGAAGCCACGCTGAAAAAACTGCTCAATGAAATGGGCGACCGGGACAAGGCAACCGTCGTTGCCCAATTCATCAGCGACGGATTGCTCAAAGCCGACCCGGTCAGGCTGGGCGAATTCCGTGCATTACTCGATGAGGCGCTGCCCTACCAGAACTACATTGATCAATTGCTGGGCAACCTGGAAACGCTGGAGGATTTCTGCATGCGAAAGCTGCGACAGGCGTTGCAGCAACAGTATGGAGGGCGGTTCAGTGTCAACGACAGCATCAAGCTCAAACCCGCGACAGCCGTGGACGATGGCTCCCACACCTACACCTTGCTGCAGGCAGCGATGCTGAATTTCACGGAACAGGAAGCGGCTGCCGGTTACTTCTCGGACGACAGCAAGACCTTACCCAAAGTCGACGAAGAAGCGCCCGACGGCTCACCGCCTACTCAGATAACCGCACAAGCGTTTGCGCTGTTGAGTCGCCAGCTTGATCTCGGGGGCGAATACCGGAAACACATTTCCAGAACGTTCAGAGTCTCAAGTCTCGAATTGATCAGCCTGCGCATGCATAAAACAAACATGAAGCTCGCCGCCTACGAAAAATATTTCAGCAAAGCGAACTTCCCTCTTTATCGGCTTGTCACCCTGTTGAACCTCGCCAAAGGCAACGAAGATATTGTTTATGGTGACCTGTTCAACAACGCCAGAATCAAGCTGTATTCGATACAGCTATTTGGCAAATACATGACAGATGCCGTATTGATAACCTGTCGCCAGACCGATCACTCGACGAAAGACAGCTACTACGTATACATCCCCAATGATGCCGGCGACAGCTTTTACCAGGACGACAGTGAAGACCAGTGCAGGTATCGCCTGGCCGTCAACTTCGTTGCAAGTAAACAACTGCAAGAGCTGTTCATTTCGCAATTGACCCACCGCGAACAAAGTGAATTCCGGACATTGAACCTGCAAAGCATTTCGTTCGTAGAAAACATCGCGTTCATCCCGCTGGAGACAGGCCTGTACAAACATCTTTTCGATCGCCATCTCGACAAGTTGACAGCAGATACCGGGAAGCTCGCGGTGGCGGTTGCCAATGTCGACGAGGCCGCCTACGCCAATCGCCGGGAGAGTCAGGCGTCACTTATAGGCGCAGCCCATCTCAACAGCCCGAATGAGGACTTCAACAGGCGCTTGCGTGTTTATGCCACGGATGAATTGCTGGCCCTCGTTTTCGCCAGCCTCGATCGTTGGACCGCCATCGAAAAACACGACGCGCTGTCTCGACTGGTGGATCTGAAAAAACGCTTGGCCACAACAGACTCCGCTAAGCCCGGCGCACCCATGAACAGCGAAATGGCGGACGACTACTTCGGGCAGTTCGAGGTGCAGAAACATTTGCGCGAACAACCCGGCGCTCTGCTGCACAAGCTGGAACCTGTTGCCTTATAACTTATCGTTCTAAAACTCCACTTACCGGGGCGGGTCAGTTTCTGAGTACCCGCCCTTCTGGCGAGGTACGGCTTGACCCCTCCCCAACGGAAAAACCGGTAAGGATTTTATGTGCGGATTAGCTGGCGAGTTACGTTTTGATCAACAACCTGCAGACCTTGCAGCGATCGAGAGAATCACCCATCACCTGGCCCCTCGCGGCCCCGACGCGTGGGGCTTCCATGCCCAAGGGCCGATTGCCCTGGGTCATCGGCGCCTGAAAATCATGGACCTGTCGGACGGCTCTGCGCAGCCGATGATCGACAGCCAACTCGGCCTGTCTCTGGCCTTCAACGGTGCGATCTACAACTTCCCGGAACTGCGCGCCGAGCTTGAAGCGCTGGGTTATGCCTTCTATTCCGGTGGCGACACCGAAGTGCTGCTCAAGGGCTATCACGCCTGGGGCGAAGCGTTGCTGCCGAAGCTCAATGGCATGTTCGCGTTTGCCATTTGGGAACGCGACGCCAAACGCCTGTTCATCGCCCGCGACCGTCTCGGCGTGAAGCCGTTGTACCTGTCGCGCACCGGCCAGCGCCTGCGCTTTGCCTCGGCATTGCCGGCACTGCTCAAGGGCGGCGACATCAACCCGATCCTCGACCCGGTGGCGCTCAATCACTACCTGAATTTCCACGCGGTGGTCCCGGCGCCGCGCACCTTGCTGGCCGGCATCGAAAAACTGCCGCCCGCTACATGGATGCGCGTTGAAGCCGATGGCCGCACCGAGCAGAAAACCTGGTGGACCCTGCCTTACGGCCCACACGACGACGAGAAAAACCTGACCCTGGAAGACTGGGTCGACCGCGTGCTCGACAGCACCCGCGAAGCGGTGGCGATTCGTCAACGTGCGGCCGTGGATGTCGGCGTGCTGCTGTCCGGCGGTGTCGATTCGAGCATGTTGGTCGGTCTGTTGCGTGAAGTCGGCGTCGAGAACCTGTCGACCTTTTCCATCGGTTTCCAGGATGCCGGCGGTGAGCGTGGTGATGAATTCCAGTATTCCGATCTGATCGCCAAACACTACGGCACGCAGCACCATCAGTTGCGCATCGACGAGAAAGAAATCATCGAGCAATTGCCCGCCGCGTTCCGCGCAATGAGCGAACCGATGGTCAGCCATGACTGCATCGCTTTCTATCTGCTGTCGCGTGAAGTGGCCAAACATTGCAAGGTGGTACAGAGCGGCCAGGGCGCCGATGAACTGTTCGCCGGTTACCACTGGTATCCGCAAGTCGACGGCGCGGCCGATCCTTACACGGCTTACCGCAACGCATTTTTCGACCGCAGCTATGACGACTACGCCGCCACTGTGCAGCCGAAATGGCTGACCGCGAACGATGCCGCAGGCGACTTCGTCAAGGAACATTTCGCCCAGCCCGGCGCCGAGGCCGCAGTGGACAAAGCCCTGCGTCTGGACAGCACGGTGATGCTGGTCGACGACCCGGTCAAACGCGTCGACAACATGACCATGGCCTGGGGCCTGGAGGCGCGTACGCCGTTTCTCGACTATCGACTGGTCGAACTCTCGGCCCGCGTACCGGGCAAATTCAAGCTGCCGGATGGCGGCAAACAGGTCTTGAAAGAAGCCGCGCGCCGGGTCATTCCAAGTGAAGTGATCGACCGCAAAAAAGGCTACTTCCCGGTCCCGGGCCTCAAGCATTTGCAGGGCGATACGCTGAACTGGGTACGCGAACTGCTGCTCGATCCGAGTCAGGATCGTGGCCTGTTCAACCCGGCCATGCTCGACAAACTGCTGACTGATCCGCAAGGCCAACTGACGCCGTTGCGCGGTTCGAAACTGTGGCAACTGGCAGCCCTGAACCTGTGGCTCAGTGAACAAGGAATCTGATCGATGAAACCCCACGCCACGGCCATCAACCAACGGCTGCTACGCGGTCAGACGCCGTCCTATGAACGCCTGCAGGCACGTCTGGCCGAAGATGGCAGCACGCTGGCCGCCGAGCCGATCGCCGTACATTGCGGCTGGGGCCGGTTGCTGATCGGCCACACCTTTCCCGATCCGGCATCGCTGGCGCAGGAACTGCTCAAAGAGCAGCCCGGCGAACGCGATATCGCTTTGTACGTTGCAGCACCGCAGCAAATTCTCGGACTTGAGCCGACGCAACTGTTTCTCGACCCGTCCGATACGTTGCGTCTGTGGTTCAGCGATTACCGGCAGGCCACCCGAGTGTTTCGCGGCTTCCGTATTCGTCGGGCGCAAAGTGAGGCGGACTGGCAGGCGATCAATCAGTTGTATCAGGCGCGCGGCATGTTGCCGATCGATGCCACCCTGCTCACTCCGCATCATCAGGGCGGCCCGGTGTACTGGCTGGCCGAGGATGAGGACAGCGGCGCGGTGATCGGCAGCGTCATGGGCCTGAACCATCAAAAGGCTTTCAACGACCCGGAAAACGGCAGCAGCCTGTGGTGCCTGGCGGTGGATCCGCAGTGCTCACGACCGGGTGTCGGCGAAGTGCTGGTGCGGCACCTGATCGAACACTTCATGAGTCGTGGTTTGAGTTATCTCGACCTGTCGGTGTTGCACGACAATCGTCAGGCGAAAAACCTCTACGCCAAGCTCGGTTTCCGCAACCTGTCGACCTTCGCCATCAAACGCAAAAACGGCATCAACCAGCCGCTGTTTCTCGGCCCTGGGCCGGAGGCGCAGTTCAATCCGTATGCGCGGATCATTGTTGAAGAAGCGCATCGTCGCGGCATCGATGTGCAGGTGGATGACGCCGATGCCGGACTGTTCACCCTCAGCCATGGCGGCCGTCGCGTGCGTTGCCGCGAATCGCTGAGCGACCTGACCAGCGCGATCAGCATGAGCCTGTGTCAGGACAAAAGCCTGACGCACAAAGTGCTGAAAGGTGCCGGGTTGAATCTGCCCTCGCAGCAACTGGCGGGCAATGCCGACGATAACCTGGCCTTTCTCGATGAGCATCAACGGGTGGTGGTCAAGCCGCTCGACGGTGAACAGGGCCAAGGCGTGGCGGTGGATTTGCAGAGCATCGAAGAGGTGCAGCAAGCCATCGAAACGGCGAAGCAATTTGATAGCCGCGTACTGCTGGAAAGCTTCCATGAAGGGCTTGATCTGCGGATTCTGGTGATTGGCTTTGAAGTGGTGGCAGCAGCGATTCGCAAACCCGCGGAAGTGGTCGGCGATGGCCAGCATTCGGTGGGCGCGTTGATCGAGGCGCAGAGTCGTCGTCGGCAGGCGGCCACCAGCGGCGAAAGCAAGATTCCGCTGGACCACGAGACCCAGCGCACCCTGCACGCGGCGGGCTATGACTACAGCAGCATTCTGCCGGCGGGCGAGCATCTGTTTGTCCGCCGTACGGCAAATCTGCACACCGGCGGCACGCTGGAGGATGTCACGGCGATTCTGCATCCGACGCTGGTTGATGCCGCCGTGCGCGCGGCGCGGGCGCTGGATATTCCGATGGTTGGCCTCGACTTGATGGTGCCAGCGGCGGATCAACCGGAGTACGTGTTTATCGAGGCCAACGAACGCGCCGGTCTGGCCAACCATGAGCCGCAGCCGACGGCGGAACGCTTTGTCGATTTGTTGTTTCCGCACAGTCAGCCGGCTATTTAACCCTTTCCTGATCGTTCCCACGCTCTGCGTGGGAACGCCTCACCGGACGCTCTGCGTCCACTCTTTGGACGCAGAGCGTCCCCGGCTGCATTCCCACGCAGAGCGTGGGAACGATCAGTGCTCAACCCATCAGGAGTTTCCATGACCACGCAAATCCCCGAACCGGATCTGAACTATCTGCAAAAAGTCCTCCTGGAAATGCTCGCCATTCCCAGCCCCACCGGGTTCACCGACACCATCGTGCGTTACGTCGCCGAGCGTCTGGAAGAACTCGGCATTCCGTTTGAAATGACCCGGCGCGGCACTATTCGCGCCACGCTCAAAGGCAAAAAGAACAGCCCCGATCGTGCCGTCTCGGCGCACCTCGATACCATCGGCGCTGCCGTCCGCGCGATCAAAGACAACGGTCGCCTGACCCTCGCCCCGGTCGGCTGCTGGTCGAGCCGTTTTGCCGAGGGTAGCCGCGTCAGCCTGTTTACCGACAACGGTGTGATTCGCGGCAGTGTCCTGCCGCTGATGGCGTCCGGGCATGCGTTCAATACCGCCGTGGATGAGATGCCGATCAGTTGGGATCACGTTGAACTGCGTCTGGACGCTTACTGTGCGACCAAGGCTGACTGCGACTCACTGGGCATCAGCATCGGTGACGTGGTTGCCTTCGATCCGCTGCCGGAGTTCACCGAAAGCGGCCACATCAGCGCCCGTCACCTGGATGACAAGGCCGGTGTCGCCGCGCTGTTGGCATCGCTTAAAGCCATTGTCGACAGCGGTCAGGAACTGATGATCGACTGCCATCCTCTGTTCACCATCACCGAGGAAACCGGCAGCGGCGCGGCGGCGGCATTGCCGTGGGACGTCAGCGAATTTGTCGGCATCGACATCGCTCCGGTCGCCCCGGGGCAGCATTCCAGCGAACACGCGGTGAGTGTGGCGATGCAGGATTCCGGCGGGCCGTATGACTATCATCTGTCGCGGCACTTGCTGAAACTGGCCAGCGAGAACGAGTTGCCGGTGCGCCGCGACCTGTTCCGCTATTACTTCAGCGATGCGCATTCGGCGGTGACGGCCGGCCACGACATCCGCACTGCCCTGCTCGCGTTTGGCTGTGACGCGACCCATGGTTATGAGCGTACGCACATCGACAGTCTGGCGGCGCTCAGTCGTTTGCTCGGCGCTTATATTCTGAGCCCGCCGGTGTTTGCCAGCGATGCGGCGCCGGCCAATGCTTCGCTGGATCGCTTCAGTCATCAGATCGAACATGACACGCAGATGGAGAGCGATACGCGGGTGCCGTCGGTGGACAGTCTGGTGGGGCAGCGTAACGATAGTTAGATCATCGTTGTTTGGAATACCGCTATCGCGAGCAGGCGAAGGCCTACCTTTGGAATGCGTTTCCCTGTAGGAGTGAGCCTGCTCGCGATGAAGTCGGTACAGGCAACACAAAACTGGCAGGCAACCCGCAATCGCCGTAGCATCCCGACACTGATTTGACCGAGGTGCCCATGCTCATTCCCCACGACCAACTTGAAGTCGACACCCTCACCCGCCTCATCGAGGATTTCGTCACCCGCGACGGCACCGACAATGGCGATGACACGCCGCTGGAAACCCGTGTGCTGCGCGTACGCCAGGCACTGACCAAAGGCCAGGCGCTGATCGTCTTCGACCCGGAAAGCGAGCAGTGCCAATTGATGCTCAAGCACGATGTGCCCAAGCATCTGTTCGACTGAAAATCCTCAGCGGAGCTTTTCGGTGGCCTGCTTGCGCTTGATCCGGTCATAGACCTCTGCGCGATGCACATTGACCTTTTGTGGCGCTTCGACGCCGAAGCGCACGCTGGAACCGTTCACCGACAGCACGCGCAGGGAAATGTCGTCACCGATTGAAATCAACTCACCAACGACACGGCTGAGTACAAGCATGAGATTCGTCCTTCAGGGTTAGCGAACCCTGAAGATGCGCGGCTTGAGGCGGCTCTACAATGCGCGGCAGGCAAATCAGTTTTGCCTTACAGCCCCCCTTACACCGAGACGTAAGACGTTTCCCACAAACGCCCCATTCAGGCAGCGGAAAACCGTGGCCCGAACAGAATCACGCTGGCGCCGATGACGCACAACGCCACGCCGATCCAGTCCGAACCCAATGGACGCACGCGCTCCACCACCATCAGCCATCCGATCGAAGCAACGATGTAAATCCCGCCGTAAGCGGCATAGGCACGACCGGCGTAGTTGGCTTCGACACGGGTCAGCAACAGCGCGAACAAGGTCAGACTGAGCAGCGCAGGAATCACCCACAAGGCACTCTTGCCTTGGCGCAGCCACATGAAGAAGGCGAAACAACCGGCGATTTCAAACAGCGCCGCGAGGAAAAACCACAAGTAATTGAGCATTGACGCGTCTCGACAGGGTGACCATTGCGGCCACCCTAACGACGCCGCCGGCAACGGGCAAGGTCAGCCGTTGTTCTGCTTGGCCTTGGCGCGCATTTTTTCCGCCATGGAGGTCATTTCGTTATAGAGCAGTTGCGGGTTCTTCTGCTTGATCGCCCAGGCCATCCGGCCCTGCTCGTGGGGCAGAATCATGAATTCGCCAGCCGCCACTTGCTGATAGATGTAGTCGGCGATGTCCGCCGCCGTAATCGGCGAACTTTCCAGCAACTTGCCGACCTGCGCTTTCATCGCCGGGGTCGGGCCACGGAACGAGTCGAGCAAGTTGGTCTGGAAGAACGACGGGCAAACCACGTGCACGCCGACTTCCTGCTGCGCCAGTTCGATCAGCAGGCTTTCCGAGAGTGCAACCACGCCGGCCTTGGCCACGTTGTAGTTGCTCATCGCCGGCCCCTGCATCAGTGCGGCCATGGAGGCGATGTTGATGATCTTGCCTTTGCTTTGTTCGAGCAGCGGCAGGAACGCCTTGCAACCCTTGACCACGCCCATCAGGTTGATCGCGATCTGCCAGTCCCAGTCTTCCAGCGACAGCTCGCTGAAGAAACCGCCCGACGCAACACCGGCGTTATTGACGATGATGTCGATGCCACCGAACTTCTCTTCGCAGGCCTGAGCGAACGCGGTGAGCTGGCTGTAATCACGCACATCGCAGCGCTGAACAAAACCGTCACCGCCCGCCTCGCGGACCATTTTCAAGGTTTCCTGCAGGCCGGGTTCGCTGACGTCGGACAAGGCCAGTTGCCAGCCTTCACGCGCCCAGCGCAGCGCGATTTCGCGACCCAGGCCCGAGCCCGCACCAGTGATCATCATGCGATTTTGCATAGCACACAGCCTTGTTGTTCCGGGGAAGATGCGCCGAGTGTAGCGAAGGATCGGCGCGTGCCCACGCTCCATCAAGTTGCTGAATGCAAGATCAAAAGATCGCAGCCTTCGGCAGCTCCTACTTGGATTCGTGTAGGAGCTGTCGAGTGAAACGAGGCTGCGATCTTTTCGCTGTAAAGGAAATAAACGAGCAATCCAAATACATTAAAAAAACATTGAATTTTCTTTCATGCGCGCCAGTCGGAACTTGTAAGCCGGCTGGAATTACTTAGTCTCCAGTCGCCCCCTGAACACAAGACTTCTCGAACGCTATCAACAAGGAAATCGACATGGGCACAATTCTAATCATTATCCTGATCCTGTTGCTGATCGGTGGTCTGCCGGTCTTCCCGCACTCCAGAAGTTGGGGTTATGGTCCTTCAGGCATTATCGGCGTGGTGTTGGTGGTGCTGTTGGTCCTGCTGTTACTCGGTCGGATATAACGCTTCAAGCGCAAAAAAAAGAGGCCCTGTTCAGGGCCTCTTTTTTATTGCGCGGATTTTACTGTCGGCAAGCGATCAATCCGGCTTGCCGTGAATCACACCAGCGGTGTTATCCATCAGGCTCTTGGTCGCCGTTTGCAGGAACGCTTCCAGCTTGAGTTTCAACTCGGCAGTGCGCGGTGCATTCGGAACGACTTCGGCGTGAGGATTCGCACCCAACTGGTACTGCCAGATCTTCGGCCCCATGTCTTTGTCTCTCGGCAACACCAGAATCTGGTCGGCCGTAACGATAGCGGTGGTCTGCTCACTGCCCGATGGCTTGATCACACCGAAACCGGTGTCGCCTTCCGGCAGGTTGAGCAAGTCGCGGCCCCAGCACTGATGGCGTACTTCACCGCCCAGACGGCCCATGATGGTCGGTACGATGTCGATCTGCGTGCCCACGGTGTGGTCACGGGTACCGAACTTCTCCTGAATGCCCGGCGCAATCATCAGCATCGGCACGTTGAAGCGACCCAGGTCCATTTCGGTGATCTGGCGTTCGTTGCCGAAACCGTGGTCGCCGACGATGACGAACAGGGTTTCCTTGAAGTACGGCTCTTTGCGCGCCTTCTCGAAGAACTGACCCAGCGCCCAGTCGGAGTAGCGCATGGCGGTCAAGTGTTCGTTGAGGCTGCCACGGTCAGTCACGCGCTCGACCGGCAATGGCGTCGGCAAGGCGTATGGCGTGTGGTTGGACAGGGTCTGCAGCAGCGCATAGAACGGCTTGCCGTTTTCGCGTGCTTTCAGCTCCTGCAGACCACGGTCGAACATGTCCTGGTCGGACACGCCCCAGGTCGGATCGGAGAACACCGGGTTGACGAAGTCATTACGGCCAACGAAGTTGGTCATGCCCTGGTTGCTGAAAAAGCCCGACTGGTTGTCCCAGGCGAAGTCGCCGTTGTAGACATACACGTCGTCGTAGTCACGGGCGCTGAGCACCTGCGGCAGGCCGGACAGCTTATGGCTGCCTTCCGGGGTCTGCATCAGGTATTCGAAACCTGGCAGGTTGGGGAAGCAGGCCATGGTCGCGAACATGCCCTGATGGGTGTGCGTACCGTTGGAGAAGAAGCGGTCGAACAGCAGACCTTCCTTCGACAGTTTGTCCAGGTATGGCGTGATGTTGCCTGGCGCGCCCAATGCACCGACCGAGTGACCGGCCATGCTTTCCATCAGGATCACCACAACGTTCTTGATCGGCAGAGTCTTGTCGGCCGGCGGCGTGTAATCACGGCGTACGGCGGCAATATCGGCATCGACCAGTTTGTCGTCTGGCATCAGCAGCATGTCGCGCACGACTTTCTGCGCCTGCTCTTGCGGCAACGTGGCTTTCCAGATGTTGTCGCGATCCTCGCCCATGCGTGACTTGGCGGCCTCGATCAGCGACAGCGTGGCGTTGAGGCCGAGCTGGTTGGCGAAGTTGGAATCGGTGGTGTACACGTCACCCCAGCGCATCGGCGGGCCTTGACGCAGGGTGCCACGGGCGGCGACCACACAGATCAGCAGGCAGACCACGAACACCGCAAGACGGGTGTACCACGGCGCGACTTGGCGACTGCTGACGCTACCGCCGCTGAAAGGCCCGCGCGGACGCGTGGCACGATCGGCACCTTTGAACGCAAGGGTCAGAATGACAGTGCCGATGACCCACGCCAGCAGGTAGCGCACCACCGGGAAACCGTACCAGAGCATGCTCATCACGGTTTTCGGGTCTTCTTTCACGTACTGGAACACCAGACCGTTGAGGCGCTGGTGAAACTCGCGGTAGAAGTCCATCTCCATCAGGCCGAGGAACAGCGCGATGCTCGAAGCGATGGTCAGCCACAGACGGAAGAAACCGCGTGCGGCCATGGCGCGCGCACTGAACAGTGCCAGCACCAGCGGAATGCACAGGTAAACCACCAGGCGCAGGTCGAAACGCAGGCCGTTGGCGAAGGCTTCGAGGAAGGTCGAAGCCGGGGTGTCGAGGATCATCTCGCGGTTGTAGACCAGCAGCGCGAGGCGCAGCACGGAAAACATCACCATCATGACCAGTGCACACAGCAGCGTGTAGGCCAGATGCGATTTGACGGTCGGTTGCAGCAGGCGAGCGGAAGATCGCTGCTGATTCAGGGCGTCCGGGTTTGCCATGTCGTTTTAGGACCCATTGGAAGTTGAAGTTGCAAAAATACAGCGGCGCCATGCCCTCTATTGGTCATTCCAGACCCCGGGGCTTGCGCAGTGCGCAAATGTTGCACGATCACCTGCACCATTGCCATTGATTACTGCCCCGCCGCCAGACACTTTCATTTATGGCAGCTGGCAAACAGCGCGGGCGAATTGTCGGGAACACTTTGTGAAAATTTCGTGCAACGCATATCTGGAAACACAATATAGATACAAAACAAAACGCCCCGACTTGTTCGGGGCGTTTCGCTGAACGCGGGCCGATTACTTCTCGGCGCGTTCTTTCAAAGCTTTGAGGGTGTTGAACGGCGCATCGACGACAAACTTGTTGGCAACCATCGCCGGCACGCTGCCGCCTGGCTCGGTGTGCACTTGATAGGTCACTTCAACCTGGTCGCCCTTCGGTACGAACTTCCAGAAGCCTTTGACCTGCTGCACACGGACAAAGCCTTTTTCTTCAGGAACGTACGTCGGCAGACCTTTGAGGTTGCGGGTCAGGCTGCCGTCGGCGCCTTCGACGGTGGTGACTTCGATCACCGAGTCACGCGGAGTTACCGGCCAAGGCGTATTGAACTGGCTATAGGTCCAGCTCTTGTCGCCTTCGTGCTTGAGCAGTTTCTGGGTCTTGCACTCGTGAATCCAGGCGCAGGCGCCAGCGACGTCTTCCTGCAGTGCGCGCAGTTTGGCGACGGTGGTTTTCATCAGCGCAATGCCTTGGTAAGACTTGTAGTCCGAACCCGGCACTTCACTGAGGGAAATCTTGATGCCGTCTTCGTTCTTGGCGACTTTCCAGTCTTCAGCCTGAGCGACGGACGTGGCCAGCACAGCGGTCAAACCACACAACACAGCGATACGATGCAGCGAACCCATAGTCTTATTCCTTATTGTTGAAGTTCCGTTCGTTTGACACATCACGCCGCGGTCATTTGCTCCCACCAGCCGATCAGCCTGATCGCTTCTTCCGAGCTGCTGCCACAGATTTCAACATCAGCCGCGAAGCCGGAACAGACTGCCGGGCGCTCCGGGCGGCCGAAAATGCTGCACAGGTTTTCGACCGAGAGTTGCACGCAACGTTCGCCGGCAGGTTTGCCATCAGGCATGCCGGGAATCGGCGAACTGATGGAAGGGGCAATGCAGCAAGCGCCACAGCCTTCACGGCATTTCATGACGAACAATTCCTCGCGACGGGCGATGTGTAAAAGGGACGCGGAACAGAGTAACCGCTAAAACGGCTGTTTCAAATTGCCGGAACCGGGGTTTTTAGCGATAACTCAATATGACTGACCAGTCTCCGACAAAGCGTCTGGTCTGCGGGTCACAGATGGGTTGGTTTTACTGTTTGAATTCGAAATCCAGCGCGGCACCTTCGACTTCGCGGCGCTCTTCGTTGCGCAGTTGCAACTGCATTTCGTTGCTGAGCAAGCGGCCGTTGAGCTGGAATCCGTTGTTTTTCTCGCCAAACATCTGCGGCAGGATCGGCTCGCGCTTGGGCAATTCAACCGTGCCCTTGGGTTTCAATTCCTCGACCATGTCCTTGGGCAGGCTCAAATCGAGTCTGGCCGACGGCAACCTGGTTTTTACCACTTCACTGGCGGGTTTCGATTTCGAGGCGACTGGCTTGCGCTTCTTGATGACTTTTTGCTGGGTTTTCTTCGCCGTAGCGGTCTTCTGCGCGGGCGGATTTTTTTTCGTGGGGCTCGTCGCAGCCGGTTTTTCCTGAACCGCAGCGGCCACAACTCCAGGCGCCTGACCGATCATCAGCAAACCCAGCAAAACCCAAGCAGCAGGAGCAATCGCTTTCATGGACCCAACGACACTAACGGCAGAGGGCCATATGCTCGCTTGTTGGACGCCACAAGACAAGCATCACCCACCGCTCGTTCAGAATCCGCCAGCGGTTTCCTGACACAGTTGAGTCGCCAACAGACCCAGCGTCATCAACGCCCGCTCCGCCTCGCGATTCCACGGAATCCCGCAATTCAGGCGGATACAGTGGTTGAATTGCTCGGTATTACTGAAGATCAGCCCCGGTGCAATGCTGATGCCCTGCTGCAAGGCGCGCACATGCAGTTCTTGTGTATTGACCCTGCCCGGCAGACTCACCCAAAGGATGAAACCGCCCGTGGGCCGGGTCATTTGCGTGCCTTCGGGGAAGTACTGCTGCACCGCCAACTGGAAGGCGCTGAGGTTTTTCCGGTATTCCTGGCGGATGTACCGTAAATGCCGGTCATAGCCACCGTTTTCCAGATAAGCGGCGATCGCCATCTGCGTCACGCTACACGCCGAGTGGGTGCTGAAAGTCTGCAAGCGCTGGATTTCCTGCTGGTACTTGCCGGCGATCATCCAGCCGATGCGCACACCGGGTGACAAGGTCTTGGAGAAACTCGAACAGTAGATCACCCGATCCAGTCGGTCATAAGCCTTGAGCGCTTTGGTTTTGCCTTGCTCGAACATCAGTTCGCCATAGATATCGTCTTCGACAATCTGAATATCGAAATCCGAGGCCAGACGCAGCAACTGTTTCTGCCGCTCTTCGGGCATGGTGCCGCCCAGCGGATTGCTCAGGCGCGTGGTCAGCACCAGCGCTTTGATCGACCATTGGTTGGCGGCCAGTTGCAGGGCTTCGAGGCTCATGCCGGTGGCCGGATCGCTGGGGATCTCGATGACTTTCAGGCCGAGCAGGTCAGCCAGTTGCAGCAGACCATAATAGGTCGGCGATTCGGCGGCGATCAGATCGCCCGGCCGGGTCAGCACACGCAACGACATCTGCAGGGCATCGACGCAACCGTGGGTGATCACCACTTCCGACGGATCGACCACCACACCGGCGTCGCGCATACGGATCGCCACTTGCCGGCGCAGCGGTTCAAAACCGGGGCTGAACATGTAGCTGAAGGCACGCGGGCTATGGAACCGGGTGACCTTGGCCAGTTGCTGATGCAGCGCGCGCACAGGTAAGTAGTCGACACTGGGCACTGCGGCACCGAGCGGGAACACGCCTTCGCGGCGCGACTCGACCAGCACTTGCTGAATGATGCTGCTGCGAGTGACCAGACCGGGACGCTCGACCCGGGCAATGTCCGGCGTCGGCGCAGTCAGCGCGGGGGTCTGGTGGACGTAATAACCGGACTGCGGACGCGCCCGAATCAAGCCCTGATCTTCGAGATTGGCGTACGCCTGCAACACCGTCGCATGGCTGACATTGAGCTGCGAACTCATCTTGCGTACCGAAGGCACGCGCTCCCCCGGTTGATAGACACCACGACGGATATCTTCGGCCAGTTGCTGAGCAATACGTTGGTAGAGCAAGAGATTGGTCATGACGCAGCACTCGATTTCACGGGCATTTTATTCTTGTGTGAAACAATACCGGAACAGTTTAGAAGTGTACTGGGACAGTTGCCACATTACTCGACCATACAGTGCGGTGTCTGCCCCCGACTGTACTGATTTGCGAGCTGATCGACAGACGTAAAAAAGCCCGGTACTGCATGACAGACCGGGCTTTCCAGAGACGCAACCCTTAACGGGCAGCGCCGAGCTGGCCTTTTTCGTCGGAGAAGACAATTTCCACCCGACGATTCTGTGCCCGTCCGCGCTCGGAAGCGTTGGCGTCCACCGGGTATTCGTCGCCGTAACCTTCGACCTGAATGCGTTTGTCGTCGATGCCCAGGTCCATCAGCACGTCCGCCACCGATTGTGCGCGATCGCGAGACAGTTTGAGGTTTTCCTGTTTGCCGCCAGTGCTGTCGGTGTAACCCTCGATACGCACCACACGTTTCGGGTTCAGTTGCAGGAACTGCACGATTTTCAGGACGACACGGTTGGCCGAGTTTTTCAGCTCCGCTTCACCGGTATCGAACAGCACATCACCGAGAGTCATCACCAGACCACGGTCGGTCTGCGTGGTGGCCAGTGCGACGATCTGCTCTTCGAGCCATTTACCCTGCTGCTGTACGCTCAGCAGCTTCGATTCACGCAGGGCCAGTTGCAGACGCTGACGCTCCAGTTCGAGTTTGGCCGCACGTTCTTCGTTAAGCACCTGATTGGTGTGCTCGCGGGCGATCTCGCTGTAGCGCTGGCTCAGGTAGGCGTAATGGATCACGTCGGAACCGCTGCCCCAGTAGGTCGACAGGCGATCGGCACGGGCCAGCGACTCACCGGCACGGATCACGTCCTTCGGCGCAATGCGCAGCACGTTGGAGTCTTCCTTGACCTTCTGGAAGTCGGCGCTGGCTTCTTGCAGCGCGGATTCGCTGTGTTGACCGGCGCAACCGTACAGGCTGACACACCCGGCGAGGATCAGACCGCCGACAACTTTCGACTTGAAGCTCATTGGGCATCTCCCAGTTGCTTGCGCAGTCGGACGATGCGGGTATTGAGCACATTCACCTGTTCTTCACTTTTTTGCGTCAGCACTTTGGCCTCGGCCAGACGTGCATCCAGTTCCGCCTGCTCGGAACGCATGCGCGCATTCCGGTAGGACTCGTCAGCCATGTTGCCTTTGGCGCGGTTGTATTTGGTCTCGGCCAGTTTCATTTCCGGCACTTCGTCGGCAGTAGCGCCAACAGCCTTGGCCTGGGTGATGGCTTGCTCGGTCAGGCGCATTTGTTCGATGGGTGCCGGATCGGTCGCGCAACCGGCCAGAGCCAGAACGGCCACAGCCGCGAAAAAAGGTCGAATACTCACTAAGAATCCCTACTGTTTTGGGGCACTGACAGGTGGTTGCGGCTGTTGCTGCTGCGCCTTCCAGCGCTCGATGTTGCGTTGCAGCGCGGCTTCCGTCAGTCCGGACGCGGGCAATTCTGTCATCTTTTTGGCTAGCTGTCCGCGCAACCACGGATCGTTGCAGGCAGAGTTGTGGGAAACCGCGAGGAACAGGCCCGGCCGGTCGACGGGTTGCTCGAACGCCAGCAAGTCACTGGCCATCCCCAATGCCTGCGCGGCAGCCATGCCCGAATAGCGCCCGGCGAGTACATATTCGACTTCACCGAGGAGCAATTTCTGCAGGGCCTGGGTAAGGTTGGCTGTCTTGGTCAGGGTCAGATTCTGCTCGGCGAAAGTGCCGAATGCCTGGGTGATTCGAGACTTTTCCGACAGCGCACCCGCGTGGCCGTGCAGATCTTTGGCTTCGCTGTAGACCAGGGTCGAGCCTTTGCGCGTCCACACCAGATAGTCGTTTTCCAGCAGCGGCGGATGGATGTAGTCGAGGTTCTCCAGCTCGGTGAAGGTCAGCGGCGCGTCGGCGAGCATGTCCATGCGCCCACTGCGCACTTCGTCGAGGGCTTGCGAGCGTTTGCCGGCGTAAAGCAACTCGACCTTGATGCCGAGATCTTTGGCCACTTGTTGCAACAGGTCGGCGCTGGCGCCGATCAACTGTTTGGGATTCTGTGGGTCTTGCCAAAGGTATGGCGGCGCATCCGGGCTGCCGGTGACGACGAGGCGCTCGCATTTGCCGGCGGCTATCGCCAGCCCCGGCAACAGGGCCAATCCCAACAACCATCCGCAACGCAGATCCATGGCAAAACGCTCCCACTCAAATCCGAGACAAAAAAAAGCCCGACCAACAGGCCGGGCTCTTTATAAGTGAAGCCGCTGGATTAGACCAGCTTCTCCAGCTCAGGTACCGCTTCGAACAGATCCGCCACGAGACCGTAATCGGCCACCTGGAAGATCGGCGCTTCTTCGTCCTTGTTGATCGCAACGATCACTTTGGAGTCTTTCATGCCGGCCAGGTGCTGGATCGCGCCGGAGATACCGACGGCAATGTACAGCTGTGGCGCAACGATCTTGCCGGTCTGACCGACCTGCATATCGTTCGGTACGAAACCTGCGTCGACCGCGGCGCGCGAAGCACCAACGGCAGCGCCCAGCTTGTCGGCCAGGGCGTACAGGTGTTTGAAGTTGTCGCCGTTCTGCATGCCGCGGCCGCCGGAAACGACGATCTTGGCAGCGGTCAGCTCTGGACGATCGGACTTGGCCAGTTCTTCGCCAACGAAGCTCGAAGTGCCAGCGTTGTGTGCAGCAGCTACAGCTTCAACAGCAGCCGAACCACCTTCAGCAGCAACCGGGTCGAAACCGGTGGCACGCACGGTGATCACTTTGATTGGCGCGGTCGACTGTACGGTAGCGATGGCGTTACCGGCGTAGATCGGACGCTTGAACGTGTCAGCGCTTTCAACCGAGATGATCTCGGAGATCTGGTCAACGTCCAGCTGCGCGGCAACGCGCGGCAGGATGTTTTTGCCGTTGGAAGTAGCGGCAGCCAGGATGTGGCTGTAACCAGCGCCCAGCTCGGCTACCAGCGGAGCAACGTTTTCCGGCAGCTGATGCGCGTAAGCGGCGTTGTCAGCGTTGAGGACTTTGCTCACACCAGCGATTTTCGCCGCGGCTTCAGCCACGGCGCCAGCGCCTTGGCCAGCAACCAGAACGTGGATGTCGCCGCCGATTTTGGCCGCAGCAGCCACGGTGTTCAGCGTGGCCGGGGCCAGCACTTTGTTGTCGTGTTCAGCGATTACCAAGATAGTCATTTTTAGATTACCTTCGCTTCGTTTTTCAGTTTCTCGACCAGTTCAGCCACCGACTTGACCTTGATGCCTGCGCTGCGTGCAGCCGGCGCTTCGACTTTCAGGGTCTTGTTGGTGGAGGCGGTGGAAACGCCCAAAGCGTCCGGAGTCAGCACTTCGAGAGGCTTCTTCTTGGCTTTCATGATGTTTGGCAGGGACGCGTAGCGCGGCTCGTTCAAACGCAGGTCGGTGGTGACGATTGCCGGCAGTTTCAGGGAAACCGTCTGCGCGCCGCCGTCGATTTCGCGGGTCACGGCAACGCTGTCGCCCGAGACTTCGACTTTCGAGGCGAACGTGCCCTGACCGAAGCCGCTCAGTGCAGCGAGCATCTGGCCGGTCTGGTTGTTGTCGCTGTCGATGGCTTGTTTGCCAAGGATCACCAGCTGCGGCTGTTCCTTGTCGACCACAGCCTTGAGCAGCTTGGCCACGGCGAGCGAGGTCAGATCTTCAGCGGATTCGACGAGGATGGCACGGTCGGCACCCAGAGCCAGTGCGGTACGCAGCTGCTCCTGAGCGGTGGTCGGGCCGATGGAGACGACGACGATTTCAGTCACAACACCTTTCTCTTTCAGGCGTACGGCTTCTTCCACTGCGATTTCGCAGAACGGGTTCATCGACATCTTGACGTTGGCGAGATCGACGCCGGAATTGTCCGCCTTGACGCGAACCTTGACGTTGTAATCCACAACGCGTTTGACAGCTACAAGAACCTTCATGGATTCCTCGTTACTCTCCGGTGAAAAGAAAGTCGCCTAGGCGAACCTGGCGGTTGATGCTCATCAGGCTAAAAGGGCACCTCTAAAAACGCCGACTCGGGTGTCTGGTGACTACAGGGTGCGAAGACCTGCGACCGTTCGTCAGGGGTGACCGACGAGTCATTGATCTTCACGCTGTGTAAACTGCGCGCCGGACTGCGCTGCGCATCACCTTCTACTGCCTGTGCCCTGTCTTTAGACGTGCTCTTGAAACCGCCAGTCTGCCTACGACGAGCGTAAAACCGCCCGTATCTTGACCGGAACGCCTATTCCGGTCAATACAGCAAAATGACCATTCATAAGCCGCGCTTCTTTGATTTCTCTGGGCTGGAGCCGATTCAAACAAACGTTTGTATTGGACGCTCGGAGTGGTGTAGATATAATGCGCCGCCTAGAGAGAAAGGTCGGTCTCCAATATTCCCCTTGACGTTAACGTAAAGGAATAGCGGATGCGACATCAAACCTCCAAATTAGAAAAAAAACTGTTGAGCCTTGAGTAGGAGATAGCCTGTGGAACGCGAATACATGGAATTCGACGTGGTCATCGTCGGTGCCGGCCCCGCTGGCCTGTCCGCCGCCTGCCGTCTGAAGCAGAAGGCCGCCGAAGCCGGTAAGGAAATCAGCGTCTGCGTGGTCGAAAAAGGCTCCGAAGTCGGCGCACACATCCTCTCCGGTGCCGTGTTCGAACCACGCGCTCTGAACGAGTTGTTCCCGGACTGGAAAGAACTCGGCGCGCCGCTGAACACGCCAGTCACCCGCGACGATATTTTCGTGCTGAAAAACGCCGAAAACGCGCAGAAGATTCCAGACTTCTTTGTGCCCAAGACCATGCACAACGAAGGCAACTACATTATCTCCCTCGGCAACCTGTGCCGCTGGCTCGCCCAGCAAGCCGAGAATCTCGGCGTAGAAATCTACCCGGGCTTCGCCGCTCAGGAAGCGCTGATCGACGAGCAAGGCGTGGTGCGCGGGATCATCACCGGTGATCTCGGCGTCGACCGCGAAGGCAACCCGAAAGAAGGCCTGTACACCCCTGGCATGGAACTGCGTGGCAAGTACACGCTGTTCGCCGAAGGCTGCCGTGGCCACATCGGCAAGCAACTGATCAAGCGCTACAACCTCGACAGCGATGCCGACGCTCAGCATTACGGTATCGGCCTGAAAGAAATCTGGGAAATCGACCCGGCCAAACACCAGCCAGGCCTGGTGGTGCACACCGCCGGTTGGCCGCTGGACATCATGGGCACCGAGAACACCGGCGGCTCGTTCCTTTATCACCTGGAAAACAACCAGGTGGTGGTCGGTCTGATCGTTGACCTGTCCTACAGCAACACTTACCTGTCGCCGTTCGACGAGTTCCAGCGCCTCAAGCATCACCCGGTGCTGGCTCAGTACCTGGAAGGCGGCAAGCGCATCAGCTACGGCGCTCGCGCCATCTGCAAAGGTGGCCTGAACTCGCTGCCGAAAATGGTCTTCAAGGGCGGCGCGCTGATCGGTTGCGACCTCGGCACCCTGAACTTCGCCAAGATCAAAGGCAGCCACACCGCGATGAAGTCCGGCATGCTCGCCGCAGAATCGGTGGCTGACGCGCTGTTCGCGGAAAAGGACGGCACTGAAGAGCTGACCACTTACGTCGACGCGTTCAAGAAGAGCTGGCTTTACGACGAACTGTTCGCCAGCCGCAACTTCGGCCCGGCAATCCACAAGTTCGGCGCCATTGTCGGCGGCGGTTTCAACTGGCTGGATCAGAACATCTTCGGCGGCAAACTGCCGTTCACCCTGCATGACACCAAGCCGGATTACGCTTGCCTCAAGCTCGCGGCGGACTGCAAGAAGATCGACTATCCGAAGCCGGACGGCAAACTCAGCTTTGACAAGCTCAGCTCGGTGTTCATCTCCGGTACCAACCACGAAGAAGAACAGCCTTGCCACTTGAAGCTGACCGACCCGAGCATCCCGATCAGCAAGAACCTGCCGCTGTACGACGAACCGGCGCAGCGCTACTGCCCGGCCGGCGTGTACGAAGTGATCACCAAGGAAGACGGCGAGAAGCGCTTCCAGATCAACGCCCAGAACTGCGTGCACTGCAAGACCTGTGACATCAAGGACCCTTCGCAGAACATCACCTGGGTCACGCCGGAAGGCGCTGGCGGTCCGACTTATCCGAACATGTAAGTCGAACCGCTGAACATCAAGGCTCCCGATTTGGGGGCCTTTTTGTTGCCCAAAATTCCTCTGACACCACAAAAAAACTGTGGGAGCGAGCCTGCTCGCGAAAGCGGTGTGTCATATAAAGATGATGTCGATTGATGCACCGCATTCGCGAGCAGGCTCGCTCCCACAAGGGATCTGCGCAGGATCAGGCGGCGCGCTCGTCTCCAGGGCTACGCTCGAAGTAGCGCTTGTACTCGCGACTGAACTGCGACGTACTTTGATACCCCACCCGATGCGCCACCTGCGCCACACCCAGCCCTTCCGCCACCAGCAACGTCTGCGCCTTCAACAACCGCAAACGCTTCAGATACTGCACCGGCGACAACAGCGTGCTGCGCTTGAAATGCTCATGAAAGGTCGACACGCTCATGTTCGCGCAACCGGCCAGCGTCTCGACATTCAATGGTTCGGTGTAATGCGCATGCAGATGACTGATCGACGCCGCCACCCGCGCGAATTGCCCCTGCTGCTCGACCAGCGCCCGCAACACATCGGCCTGCGGCCCGCGCAACGCCGTGAACAACAACTCCCGCACCCGCGCCGGCCCGAGAATCTGGCATTCCAGCGGATCGTGCAGGCAACTGAGCAAGCGCTCGACACAGCCACGCATTTCATCGTCGAGCACCACTGAGGTCATCGACTCCGGCGTCTGCGCGGGAATATGCCGGCCCGGCGCCAGCCCCATGGCCAGCACCAGTTCACCGAGCAACACCCGATCAATCGCCACCGACACGCCGAGCAACGGCGCATCCGGCAAGGCGAAGGTCTCACATTCGAACGGCACCGGCAGCGCCTGAATCAGATAATGCCCGGCGCCGTATTCCATGGTGCGTGGCCCGAGAAACGCCAGTTTGCTGCCCTGGGCGATGATCATCAGGCTCGGCTCATAAATGTGCGGGCCACGGGCGACGTCGCAACTGGCGCGCAATACTTGCACACCGGGCAATCCGGTCGGCGAATAACCATCGCGAAGCGCCAGCGGTTCGATCAGCGAAACCAGCCGCGCATTGGCATCAAGATGACGGGTCAATTGCATCGAATTGTTCTTCACGAAAAATCACGAAAATAGGGGATGAAAGCATCATCGCAGATCCTTTTGCCAATGCGACCGATCAAACCCGCATGCCGGAGGATTAGGCATGAGACCCGGAGGAATCGTCATGGCCGACCGGTCAGTCGACGCCCAAAATGCGCCGCCTCACTTGTTCCTGCTTTTGCGAGGTTTCACATGTACACCGCCATCGGTTATGCCGCCCAATCGGCCACCACCCCCCTCGCCCCGATGAAGTTCGAACGTCGCAGCCCGCGCGCCGACGACGTTGCCATCGAGATTCTCTACTGCGGCGTCTGCCACTCCGATATCCACCAGGCGCGCAACGAATGGGGTATCGCCGTTTACCCGTTGATGCCGGGCCACGAGATCGTCGGAAAAGTCACCGCGATCGGTGCGAATGTCATCCAACATAAAGTAGGCGATCTGGTCGGCGTTGGCTGCATGGTCGACTCCTGCCGTACCTGCGAAGCGTGCCAGTCGAACCTTGAGCAATATTGCCTCGAAGGCCCGACCATGACCTACGCCACCCCGGATCGGGTCGATGGCAGCAACACCATGGGCGGTTATTCCGACAGCATCGTCGTCAGCGAACACTTCGTCGTGCGCATCCCGGAAAAACTCGCACTGGCCAGCGCCGCGCCGATTCTCTGTGCCGGCATCACCACCTACTCGCCGCTCAAGCACTACGGCGTCAAGGCTGGCGACAAGGTCGGGATTCTCGGCATGGGCGGTCTGGGCCACATGGGCATCAAGTTCGCCAAGGCCATGGGCGCCGAAGTCACGCTGTTCACCCGCTCGGCGAGCAAGGCTGAGGAAGGTCGTCGTCAGGGTGCCGATCATGCGATCGTCTCCACCGACGCCGAGCAGATGAAAGCGGCTGCCGGTTACTTCGACTTCCTGCTGGACACCATTCCGGTGCAGCACGATCTCAACCCGTACCTCGACACCCTGCGTTTCGACGGCGTACACATTCTGGTCGGTCTGATCGAGCCGATTGATCCACCGGTCCACGCCGGCAAACTGGTGATGAGCCGCCGCGTATTGGCCGGCTCGTTGATCGGTGGCGTCGCCGAAACCCAGGAAGTGCTGGATTTCTGCGCCGAGCACAACATTACCTGCGACATCGAAATGCTCGACATCCGCCAGATCAACGAGGCTTACGCCCGGATGATCGCCGGTGACGTGAAGTACCGTTTCGTGATCGACATGGCGACGCTCAAGGTTTAAACCTTCAGGCCTAGCTCTGCCGAAAGCCGGGCTGTGACCCCTTTGATCAGGGGAATCAGCTCGGCCATTTTTTCCAGCGGCATGTATGGCACGGTGCTGGCGATACTGATCGCCGCCACAATGCCCTTGCTCGCATCGCGAATCGGCGCCGCCACACAGCGGATCGACGGTTCGTTGTCTTCCAGATCGAACGCGTAGCCACCGGCGACGTACTCGGTCATGCGTTGCTCAAGCTGTTCCCACGACTGCTGGGGATGCTGCGGCCAGAACTGACTTTTCCCACCTGCCGGCAGGCTGATGTCGTACAGACGCTGCCAATCTTTCGGCGAGTCATCGAGCATCAACGCCTTGCCAATCCCGGTGCGCGCCAACGGCATGCGATGGCCGACCCGCGAGCGCATTTCCGGGCCATTGCGTCCCGGGTTCTTCAGCAGATACAACACTTCATCGCCTTCACGAATGCCCAAGTGCACCGTATCGCCGGTCAGCGCTGACAACTCGTCCAGATACGGCCCGGCCAGCGTCACCAGCGGCAACTCTTCGCGCGCCTGAAACCCTAGTTCGATCAGCTTCGGCCCGAGCAGATAACCGACTTGCGGCACCACGCGCAGGTAGCGCTCGTCGACCAGGCAACTGGCCAGACGATGGGTGGTGCTGCGTGTGGTGCCGATCAGCCGGGCAATCTCCTTGAGATCACGGGCGCCACTGGCCACCGCTTGCACCACACCGAGGCCGCGCAACAGCGTTTGCGTGCCGGTGGGCGCGGCGTCCTTGGTTTTTTCCGGGGCGTCTTCCTGCATATCCAGCCTTTTACCGTTGAGCGAGGGAACGGGCGGCATTATGGTCGCCCGACGCAGACCACTACAACTCGATACGCTCGACCTTGCCGACCAACAGCACGTAGGACAATGCACCGATCAATGCGAGCACCGCGATATAGGTGATCGCCGGCGCGAACGAATCGCCGCTGGCGAGGAAGCCGATGACGATCGGCGTGGCAATTGCCGACAGGTTGCCGATGAAGTTGAACACCCCGCCGGTCAGACCGAGTAGCCGCGCCGGCGCCAACGTTGACACCAACGACCAGGTGATCGAAGCCAGACCGTTGCCGAAAAACGCCAGCGCCAGAAAGGCAATCACCAGCGGCGTCGATTCAACAAAATTGGCGCCGATGATCGAGGTGGAAATCAGCAACCCGCCAATGATCGGCAACTTGCGCGCAAAGCCGACGGTGTAGCCGCGACGGATCAAGAAGTCGGAAAAGAACCCCGAGCACAAAACACCAATAAACGCGGCGAGAAACGGCAGCGACGCCAGCAGGCCGGACTTGATGAAATCCATGCCGCGATATTTCACCAGATAGGTGGGGAACCATGTCAGGAAAAACCACAGCGTCGAGTTCAGGCAGAACTGGCCGAGGTAGATGCCCCACAACTTGCGTTTGGTCAGCACGATGCCCAAGTCGGTCCAGCTGAATTTGGCTTTGACCTTGGCCGTCTCCTGCTGAATATCGACCAGACCACCGCCCTCGCGAATCAGGTCGATTTCCGCCTCGTTGGCACCTTTGAAATCCCGTGGCTCGCGATAGACCGCGTACCAGATCACTGCCCAAATGATGCCGACGGCGCCGGTGGCGACGAACACCATGTGCCAGCCGAATTCGTGTTGCAGCCAGGCCAGCACCGGGGTCAGGAATGCCAGGCCGACGAACTGCCCGGAGGTGTAGAAACCGATGGCCGTGGCGCGTTCACGCTCGGGGAACCACGTCGTGACCACGCGGCTGTTGATCGGATACGCCGGCGCTTCCAGCGCACCGACCGCCATGCGCAATACAAACAACGCGATGAAACTGGCAGCGAAACCGAGCATCACCGTAGCCACAGACCACAGCAACAAAGCGACGCTGTAAAGAATGCGCGGCGGCACGCGATCGACCAGCCAGCCGCCGGGGATCTGCATGGCGGCGTAGGTCCAGCCGAACGCAGAGAAAATCAGGCCGACGTGAATCGGATCGATGCCCAGCTCACTGGTCAGCGCTGGCGCGGCAATCGACAGGTTGCTGCGGTCGAGGTAGTTGATGACCACGGTGATAAACAGCAACACCATGATGAAAAACCGCTTACGGCTGGGCGTGACTAAAGACGCCTGCCCGGTGAGGGTTTGCGGTTGCATGGGGAGAGCCTCTTTTTATGTTTATTGAGGTCGGCCTGAGGCCTGATCGTTCCCACGCTCTGCGTGGGAATGCAGCCCGGGACGCTCTGCGTCCCAAAAGCGGACGCAGAACGTCCATTGAGGCATTCCCACGCAGAGCGTGGGAACGATCTCATCGGGTGTGTCAGGCAGTGCTCACCACTCGGCAAAACTGCCATCGGCATGGCGCCAGATCGGGTTGCGCCAGCGGTGGCCGACCGCCGCACGCTCGATCACGTATTCCTCGTTGATCTCGATGCCCAACCCCGGGCCGTTCGGAATCTTCACGAAACCTTTGTCGTAATCGAACACCCGCGGATCCTTCACGTAGTCGAGCAAGTCGTTGCTCTCGTTGTAATGGATGCCCAGGCTCTGCTCCTGGATAAACGCGTTGTAACAAGCCGCGTCCAGTTGCAAACACGCTGCCAGCGCAATCGGCCCCAGCGGGCAATGCAGCGCCAGCGCAACGTCGTAGGCTTCGGCCATGTTGGCGATCTTGCGCGTTTCAGTGATGCCGCCGGCGTGGGAAGCATCCGGCTGGATGATGTCGACGTAGCCTTCGCTCAACACGCGTTTAAAGTCCCAACGCGAGAACAGTCGCTCGCCAAGGGCAATCGGCGTGCTGGTCAGCGGCGCCAGTTCCTTCAGCGCTTCGTAGTTTTCGCTGAGTACCGGCTCTTCGATGAACATCAGTTTGTACGGATCGAGTTCCTTCATCAGCACCTTGGCCATCGGCTTGTGCACGCGGCCATGGAAGTCGACACCGATGCCGACGTTCGGCCCGACCGCATCACGCACAGCGGCGACGTTGGCCAGCGCCAGATCGACTTTTTCGAAGGTATCGAGAAACTGCAACTCCTCGGTGCCGTTCATTTTCACCGCAGTAAAACCACGGCTCACCGCCTCTTTCGCCGCACGCGCGGTGTCGGCCGGGCGGTCGCCGCCGATCCACGAATACACGCGAATCTTGTCACGCACCTGACCACCGAGCAGATCACTCACCGACACACCAAGGGCCTTGCCCTTGATGTCCCACAACGCCTGATCGATACCGGCCAGTGCGCTCATGTGGATCGCGCCGCCACGGTAGAAACCGCCGCGATACAGGACGGTCCAGATGTCTTCGATATTGCGTGGGTCTTTGCCGATCAGGTAGTCGGACAATTCTTCGACGGCAGCGGCCACGGTGTGCGCGCGGCCTTCGACCACAGGCTCGCCCCAACCGGTGACGCCTTCGTCGGTTTCAACCTTGAGGAAACACCAGCGCGGCGGGACGATGAAGGTCGTGAGTTTGGTGATTTTCATCTCTGCTCTCTTTTGTAAATGCAGCTCTTATTAGATGCAGCGCACGCAGCGCCAGAAAGTCTTAGCGAAGGGCCTTCCACGCGGCCACGTAGGCCTTGGCGTTCACTGCCACCTGCTCCGCCGTCATGCCCGGTTTGAACAAGCCGGAACCGAGGCCGAAACCTTTCACGCCAGCGTCGATAAACGCCTGCATGTTGTCCGGGGTAATACCGCCGACCGGCGCCAGCACCGTCCCCGCCGGCAACACCGCAAGCCAGGCTTTGACGACCGCCGGGCCCATCTGCTCGGCCGGGAACAGCTTGAGAATGTCCGCGCCCTCCTCCAGCGCCGCGAAGGCTTCGGTCGGCGTGGCGACACCCGGCGATAAGTACAGCCCCGCCGCTTTTGCCGCGCGCAAGACCTTGGCGTCGCTGTGCGGCATGACAATCACTTGGCCGCCGGCCTCTTTCACCAACGCGACCTGTTCCGGCGTCAACACCGTGCCGGCACCGATCAGGCAATCGGCGGGCAAGGTCTTGCGCAGGATGCGGATACTTTCGTACGGCGAAGGGGAATTGAGCGGTACTTCGATGACGCGAAATCCGGCTGCATACAGGACTTCTCCGACAGCGGCAGCTTCCTGCGGATGCAGGCCACGCAGAATCGCGATCAGACCGTTTTGCGCCAATGCTTGCTTGAGCATGTCAGGCCTCCAGTCAGGGTTAACGGGATGAGGAATCGATCAGTCCGGCGGCCAGCGCCAGTTGCCACAGACCACGCTCGGTGGCCTGCTCGGCCAGCGTCACGTTGGCGAAGCCACAGGCGTCGAGGGCGCGGCTGTAACGCGCACAAAGTTGCGCGTTGCCGATGAGGATGATCGAAGGAAGATTCGGATTGTTGCGACGACGTCGCTGAACCGTGGCGAGGGCCGCCAGTTCATGGCCGATCATCAGGCCGGACAGATAATCCGCCTGCGCGGTCGGGCTCAATTCACCGGTCAGCCCCAGCGTGCGAGCACTGAACAAGGTCGACAGCACGCCCAGCTCGCCATCCGCCGACTGCGCAATCTGCACACCGCGGTCAAACGCCAGAGCATCGAACGTCGCACCCTGCTTCAGGGTCCGGCCGAGAATGCTGTGTTCACTGAGTACGGCGAACACTTCGCCGGTCATGAAGGTATCGAAATGAGTGATGCAGCCATCGACCACGTCGACCCATTTCGAGTGACTGCCCGGCAGGCCGATCAACAGATCAGCACCCGCCTCAATCGGCAGATTCTGCAGCACGCCAAGGACCTGGGTTTCTTCGCCGCGCATCACATTCGGCAGGCGCGAACGCTGAATCACACCCGGCACGATATGCACGACCGTGCCGCGCAGACTGACAACTGTTTGTAGGGATTTTCCGAGATTAGCGACGTTCGCCGGCGTCTCGCAGTAGGCCGCTTCACGCCAGCCCTGCGCACTGCCGACCATGCCGCAGGCGATCACCGGCAGATCCGGCTGCGCATCGAGCCAGTCGCCGCACGCCTCGTCAAACGCCAGTTCAAAACCATCGGCGCATTCGCGACCGTTGATGACTCGCGGAGTCTTCGGCAGTTGCATGATCCCGGACGACAGCGCGCGCTGCTCCAGCACCACACCGCCCGCCGCGAGTTTGTAAGCACGTAATGAGGTCGTCCCCCAATCGAGCGCGATCAATTGCGCCAGCATCGCTTCACCTGTTTTGTTTTTGGCAGTGAGTGCGATGGACTATAGACCTCTCAGGCGCTAAATCTCAATATGTAATTTTACATCCCATATTCTGGGACAGAATCAGTCCATTTTGTCCAACGCTGAACGACATCCAGATTATTGTTGATCAGGATCCTCACTGTTTCGTACTCGCTGAATCCCACCTCATGTGTGCGGCCCTTGTCGTCAGTTATTCCAGGCTCCCGGCGTCCGTCAGCGCGAATAATGGTGTACGCCGCGAAGGGCGCCGGGTTTTCCTCTGAACCTGAAACAACCTTCAGCTTCGTGTTGTTCGGTGCAAACGAAGCCAACATGCCGGCATAGGGCACGTCGCTACAGAGTCCGAGGCTGTCAATCTGGTCATATCCCAGCGCCAGGTCATAGCGCCAGCGCACGATGCACACTGAGGCAAAAGGCAGCAACGACCTCGGTCGGTCGGACTGTTCAAGCGAAATACGCGCGGGCGCCACGCGGGGATTTTCTATTGCAGCAATGAACCGCGACGTGGGCATGTACATGACTTTCGAGTAATACGCCACGAACGGGAACGCGGTGATCACCACCTTGCACGGAATGTATTCCTGCGGCTTGAGGATCTGCACCAACTCAACCGGTCTAATGTGGTTACGGCCGTCATTGACGGCGTGATTCTCGACACTGATATTCGCGAACATCTCATAGCGACGATCGCCTTCGATCAAGCGCATGCCGCTGACGATTCCCGAGGCCTCCAGGACGATTTTATGTTCGATGGAAAAATCCGCATCGCCATTCAACGAGCAATGGATCCAGGTACCAATCTGCCCTCGTCGCCCATGATCCTCATACAGGTCAATGAGGTTTCGGTCGGAGGTGAAACGCAGGTCGTAAGAGGAAGACATCTCGTGATTGATCGAGACAAATTCAAGCCTTGCGGGGGGAACATCCAAGTGCATGCAAGAGGAACACAACGCAAACAAAAAAACCAAAAGCAACCTTGCCATTACCACTCCAAAAATCAACTGCTGGGCACGTCAGCGAAAACTGTCGTAGTCCGACAGGGCAGAAAAGACATCTGCAACGGGGATGAACAGTGATTTGGTGTAATACGCCTTATAACCCGTTGCCGTAACCACCACTTTGCACGGAATCATCTGCTTGTCTTTCAACAAGCCTTTTATGGCGTCACGACTCAAGTACTTCGAGGTCCTTTTCTTTTCACCAACGTCCTTGAAAGCAATGCTCGCGGTATATCCGAATCCGGCCTTGTTCAAATGCTCCTTGTTTTCTCTGACCAAACCCATTGCTGCTTTCGATATCGTATGTTCAATGGAAAAGTCCGTGTCATCACCCAAGGCACAAACAAACACCTGATCAAAGCTGTTCGCTTTCTTTTCCCGCCAGAAAATCTCCAGCAGTTCCACATCCGAATTGAAATTGACCTCAAAAAAAACGCTATTCGAGCGCGGCGTAATCGATTCATAGCCCAATGACGCGGGGGTGATGTCATGAGACTTTGCGCAGGCAACGCACAATAACGACACAGCGATCAGCAATACCCATCTCATGCACCTTCCCTCAAGTAACCAGCAATTGAACTCGCCGACAAATCCAATGCCGACTGCCCGCACTCCAGGCGGGACTCATACAATCTCAAGGCCGAGTAATGGTTGAATTTGACGATCCCCATAACATCGGGACCGGATTCGATATCCCACTTGCCCCCCACCCAAGCGACTACGTCGGTTCGATCCATCTCGTCAGGCTCTGCCCGAACGTTGATCCAGGTTTCAGCCTTGGGCGTTGGCTCCGACCAGTAAATATCCGAAATCAACGCCACCATCACACCTTCCCCCACAGGATCCAGAGTAACGAGCATTTTCACGATATAACCTTTATCGGTGAGAATCTGCGACAAATGCGCGCCGTTCCACCCGCCCAGACTATGACCCACAATGTAGACATGTGCGGACTTGTGAGGCAGCTTGGAGAATACAAACTCTTCGAGGTCGGCATCCCCTTTTACATCGTTGTATCCCATGTAATAGGGTTGGAATTTGCCGCCATAGCTCGAGCCCAAACGGACCTGCAAAGCTTCCATGGCCCGCAAGGTGTAGTTGCTAGGCCCGTCTCCGTAGTAACTTTCCGAATCGCCAGCACCGCCAATGAAAAAAGCCACAACCTCTCTGGCAAGCGTCACGGGTTTGACCGTCTGATCCTCTTTTGTCGTCAACTCATGACTGGCGACCAGTCTCCCGATGCATCCTTGAACGGCTCCGGATTGAGCTCCCATCGGTATTACTCCACGTACAGTTTGATGGTTTCTTTGAGGTGCGAACTGACCGTGTGGGTATGACCCTTGGCATCAGTGACGCCTCGTTCCAGCGTTCCATCTGCCCGTTCGATGACGTAGGCAATATAGGAAAGCGGTTCACCGCTGTTTTCATCAACAATCTGCATCCGATCATTGAAATGCACCGGCATCGGCAGCAATCCGCTAAACGCCGCCCCGCCGCCACTTTGGCCGATAATCACCGTCCCTGAACCACCGACCACGACATTGCCGTGCCCGCCAGTGCTGTCGAGCGTTGCGGCATTCAGGCCATTGATGAATACCGTGCCGGAAACGGCTCCGGTAATCGGACTGCCGCACGCCGATTTATCGGTCATGCGCGCGGCGGCGAGGCCGTCGAAGAAGACGTCGGGCGAGCCGGAGGCAATCGGGTTGGTGCCATGGCCTGGCAATGGGCAGGCGGTCGGGTCGGTGACGCGTGCAGCGGGTTTACCACTCAATTCAAAGCTCCTTGCTTCAGGGGTTCCGGGTGCGGCTGATGAATATCGATGTCGGTCGCGGCGAAGCGCCAGCGGTTGTCGACGGGGTCGAACAGGGCGTGACAATGCTCACGGCTGTCGGGGGGTGTAGCGAATTGCAGATGCTGCCAGGCTTCGTCGACCTGCCATGCCAGCTCGGCAGGCGTCGCATCGTCGAGTTCGTTGAGCCAGGCGTTGTAGTGGCGCAGTTGATTGCGCTCGTAAGTCGATTGCAGCAGTTCGGCCATTTGTGCGCCGAGGTCGAGATGATGCCGGGCCGTCCACTGGCCGATCTCGGAATAGACGTACCAGCCCATCGGCATCAACCCGCCGTCCTTGAGCAGCGAATGCCCGGCAGGGGCGACAAAACCGCAACAGACATGCAGCGTCAGCCAGCCTTGATGGGCGTCGATAAACGCCGTCGGATCGAAGGTGCGCAGCGGTATCACGCGGTAATCGGCGAGTCCGGCACTGCGCGTCATCAACTCGGCATCGAGGCGCGACACGAACGCACGAATGGCAGTGCCGCCCGTGCTGTTCGTCGTACAGAGAATATCGACCGGTTGACGTTGGGGGTTGTCGCTCGAGCCTGAGTTTTTCACCAGGCCGTACAGACGCATTGTCGCCCGTAGTCCGCTCATCGCCGGTCACTCGTTGACGCGGCGAAGGCTCCACGGGCGTGGAGAAGTTGTGCCAGAGGCATTGCAGGTGTCGTCCGTGAGCGCGCAAAAATGGCGCGTAGGATGCCGGACTAGAGCGCTGGCGACAATCGAATTACTGCCGGATTGCCATCATTGTGATCAGCCCTCGGCAAACTCACGCAGGACCTGGCCATCCATGCGGTAGCGCACCCACTCTTCCTGGGGTTGCGCGCCGAGGGATTTGTAGAATTCGATCGCCGGGGTGTTCCAGTCAAGTACGCTCCATTCGAAGCGGCCGCAGTCGTTGTCGCAGGCGATTTTTGCCAGGTGACGCAGCAGGGTTTTGCCGGCACCGCCGCCGCGTTGCTCCGGGGTGATGTAGAGGTCTTCGAGGTACAGGCAGTTGCTGCCCAGCCAAGTCGAGTAGCTGAAGAAGAACACGGCGAAACCGATCGGCAGACCATCGCGCAGGCAGATCAAACCGTGTGCGGTGGCGCCTTCGCCGAACAGGCTGCGTTCGATGTCGGCAACGCTGGCGATGACTTCGTGGCGGGCCTTTTCGAAATCGGCAAGTTCAGTGATGAAGGCGAGGATTTGCGGGGCATCGCTGGGGGTCGCCGGGCGGATTTCGATCGTCATGGACGGGCCTTGTCGGAAAAGGAAAACGCCATACTAAGGTGGTGAGCGGCGCTCGTCACATGGCAAAACACACACTACCCTGCGCACTGTTGCAAACACTGCAGTTCCCTGTGGGAGCGAGCCTGCTCGCGAAGGCGTCCTTTCAGTCACCTGCATTGTTGATTGACAGACAGCATTCGCGAGCAGGCTCGCTCCCACACAGGGGACTTCGAAATCTGAAAGGATGCTTATGAACATTGAGTTTTTCACACCCGTGGCGGCACTGGCAGCAGAGTTGCTGCCGCACGCATTGGAGCCGTCCGACGACGGCGCCCACGACCTCGCCCACTTGCAGCGCGTCTGGCACAACGTGCGTACGTTGCATGAAGAAGAAAGTGGAGATCTTGAGGTGCTGTTGGCCGCCGTGCTCTTGCACGATTGCGTGTCCGTCGAGAAGAATTCACCGCTGCGTTCGCAGGCTTCGCGGCTGGCGGCAGATAAAGCTTCGTCAGTGCTGGCCGATCTGAACTGGCCCGAAGAAAAAATCACGGCCGTCGCCCACGCCATCGAAGCCCACAGCTTCTCCGCCAACATCACTCCGCGCACCCTCGAAGCGAAAATCGTCCAGGACGCCGACCGCCTCGACTCGCTGGGTATGCTCGGCGTCGCCCGTACGTTCTACATCGCCGGTCGCATGGGCTCGGCGCTGTACGACCCGCAGGATCCCGAAGCGAAACAGCGCGACTACGACGACAAACGTTTTTGCCTCGATCACTTCCAGACCAAACTGCTGCACCTCGCCGACGGTTTCCAGACCGCCGCCGGCCAGCGTCTGGCGCAGGTCCGTCATCATCGTCTGAAGGGCTTCATGGAGCAATTCAAGGAGGAGATCGGCATCGTTTGACCACTTACTCCGGCGTGCGCTGAACCTGACTTCGCCAAGCTCAGACCTAACCCGCCGGCCCGACATGTTAAACAGACGACGCTGATTTTTCCGGTCAAGGAACCGCGTCATGTCCCAAGCCCCACCCCCCGTGTCAGGCAAGCTGTTCGGCCTGTTCTGTCTCGCCAGTTATCTGCTGTCGCTGTCCTATGGTTCGACGTTTTTGCTGTCGTTGTTGATCGGCTCTCGCGGCGGCAATGAGCACGATGCCGGCAGTGTGATTTCGGCGGCGATGCTCAGTACGTTTGTTGCGGTGCTGATGTCCGGGCATCTGTCGGACTGGCTCGGCGCGGCGCGCTCGATTGCACTGTTCGGGCTGTTGCTGGTCGCGGCGAGTCTGGGCTTTGCGCTGACGCCGGGGTTTGGTCATCTGTTGTTGTTTTTCGGTTTGTTACTGGGATTGGGCTGGGGTGTTTTCTACACCCTGGGGCCAATCATCGTCGCCAGTCTGGTGACGCCGGCGCAGCGGGCCAAGTACTTCGCGCTGCTCTCGGGCAGCATGATGACCGGCATTGGCAGCGGCCCATTACTCGGGCGTGCAGCCAGTGCCTTGGGGTTGCCAGTGACCTCGGCGTTTTATCTGGCGGCGCTGGCAAGCCTGATCGGTGTGCTGCTGTTCTGGCATCTCGGTGCTCGATTGAAAAGCACACAAGCCACGTCTGCCGCGAGAATCACCTGGCAAGCGACCACTCAAGTGCTCGGTTCACGAGCGCTGTTTGCGATCATCATGGTTGGTCTCGGCGGCTGCGTATTCGGCGGTCTGTCGAGTTTTCAGACCAGTTACGCGGCGGCGCGCTCGCTGGATTATTCGTTGTTCTTTCTCGGTTTCATGAGTGCGGCAATCAGCAGTCGGATGCTGATCGCCGGCTATGTCGTCAAGCGTGATCCATTGCGCGCATCGTGCCTGCTATCGGGACTGATGCTGGCTTCGATTGTGCTGTTCGCGTTCGGCGTGCACAGCGGCTTCAGTTATCTGCTGGCAGCGGTGATGCTCGGCGTCGGTTATGGCCTGACCTATTCGGTGATCAACGGACTGGCGGCCAACGAAGCACCGGCCGGCACCACGTCGCAGGCCTTGTTGCTGTTCAGTCTTGCCTACTTCATCGGCGTGTTCGGCTTCCCGTTTCTGGCCGGGAAGATCATCGTAGAGCACGGCATGAGCACGCTGCTTTTGACCGTATTGATCGTCGCGTTGGCCAACTGGCTGATTACCGTTGGCCGCTTGCTCTGGCGACGGATCAGTCTGAAAGCGGCGCAGGCCATCTAGACCGTTCGTCGCTGATCAGGCACCAATCCGCTCACCGGGCAGACCAACGACAGGTAAGGATTCCAATCACTGGAGACGCCCTATGATCCCGTCAAGGTTGACCGCTTTCGTATTCAGCGCCCTGCTCTGCCCTGCGGTTTTCGCCGCATCCGCCACCGCTGCGGGCACCGGCCCTACCGATCCGACCCCACCACGCGCGCCCGCCATCAACAGTGCCCCCGGAATGAACACCGATGGCTCTGGCGTGCCCCTGATCAATCAGCCTCCCGCCACCGGGACCGACCCGCGCACGCAGGGCAGTGACCCGGGTCGTCAGGGCGGTATGAACACTCCCGACGCCCCCGCCACGCCAGACAACGCGGGCCCCGGCGTCGGCTCCAAAACCACCACTGGTGGCTCCGGTTCCGAAGGATCCGGTCAGTAGTTCGCCGACGCGAGCGTCCTGTTCAACCCAATGAAGAGGTAACCATGAACGTCGATAAAAACCTGGAAAAAGAAGTCCTCACCCGCCTGCTGCACGCCCACCCAAGTGGACTGGGCAAGGAGGTGCTGGACAATTACCGGGGCGAGAAAGTCGTGGCCAGCGCCCTCGCCGCTTTGCAGGATCGTGGACTGATTCACCACGGGCATGTGACCTGCAACGAGGCTGGCGAACATTCGTTGAACCTGCCGATCAAGCTCAGTGCCGCTGGCGTTGAGGCGGCGCGCAAGCTGGATCTGCAGTAGTCCTGAGGCCGCTCGCTGCCGATGCGGCGAGCGGTATCCAGCATTGAATTTTGTGTTGAAACTAATGGTCCTTTCGCGAGCAGGTCGAATCGTCGCACCGTCGCTCCCACATTGGAATGCATTTCAATGTGGGAGCGAGCCTGCTCGCGAAAGCGGTAGATCATTCGCCGCTAGATTCGCGGATAAACACTTCCACCTCAGCCGCTCCCGGCGATGTCGCCGGCCCCCAGCGTGTCACCGCCAACGCCGCTGCCGCATTCGCCCGCCGCGCCGCTTCATGCGCTGACAAACCCTGCGCCAACCCGGCAACAAACACCCCGGCATGGGCATCACCCGCTCCATTGCTGTCCACGGCTTTCACGGCAAACCCCGGCACATGCCGACGCTCGCCGACCTGATGAATCCAGCACCCTTGCGGGCCGTCACGCACCACCATCAGTACATCGCCGGGCAGATGTTCAGCGAGACGATCCAGCGCCGCGCCAATATCCTCAGCGCCGGTAAAGCGCAGCGCTTCAACACTGTTGCTGGTCCAGACATCAATGCGCGGCAGCAACGCTTTCATCAGCGGCGAGTCCGGCGACTCCACCAACGGGCCCGGATCGAACACAACATTGATCGAGTCCGGTAGCGCCAACGTCCAGTCGAGCAACGCTTGGGCCTTGCCTTCGTGGAGCAGGCTGTAGCCGCTGAGATAAACGTAATCGCCCGCCTCGGCCGGCACGCTGTTCAGATCCGCCTCAGTCACTTCACCTTCAGCGCCGATGTAGGAAATGAAACTGCGCTCGGCGGACGCATCGGTCAGTGCCACACACAAACCGGTGTCTTTCGGTGCGGGTTCGGTGATGCCGATGTGAATTCCCTCGGCATTCATCGCCTGACGCGCGAGATCGCCGAAACGCCCACTGCCATGCCGACCGAGATACACCACCGGCAGGCCGTTACGCACCGCCGCCGCCATCACGTTGAAACCGCCGCCCGCTTCGAAACCGGCCGACTGCGCCAGCACGTCACCGCCAATCTGCGGCAGTTTATCCACGGCCATGACCAGGTCGATGATGACCTGGCCGGTGTGCAACATCTTAGGCATGAGCATTCTCGGTTTGCGCGGCGCGGCGATCTTTCGCCCCGCCCAGTACAAAGTAAATCCCACCAGCGACGACGAAGGTCACGATCCAGCCGAGGCCGTTGTGGCCCAGCCACGAGTCGGACAGGAAGCCCTTGAACCAGACGTTCTCGGCAGTGGTGCCGATGGTGGTGAAACTGAAGCCGAGGACAATGGCAATCGCCCATGCACCAAACGCACGCCACTCGATACCGCCGCGATACCAGTAAGCACTGCTCGGGCTGACGTCGAGCAGGTCCTTCGGGCTGTAGTAGTGACGATGAATCAGGTCGACGACGAAGATCCCGACCCATGCGGTGATCGGCACGGCAAGCAGGGAAATGAAGGTAATGAACGGACCGTAGAAGCTGTCGGCGATCAGCATGAAGTAGATCGAGCCGGCGAAGATAGCGACGATATCGACCACCACCGCGTAGACGCGCTTGACCTTGAGGCCGAGGGTCAGCGTGGTCAAACCAGCGGAATACACCGACAGGTTGTTCGACAGCAGCAAGCCACCGAATGCGGTGATCAGGTACGGCACCGCCATCCAGGTTGGCAGCATGTCGCGAATTGCCACGATCGGGTCAGTCGCCGAGGCCAGGTCGTTGTTGCCCACCGACAGCAGACCGCCAAGAGTGATCAGCAGCACCAGCGGAATACCCGCACCAAACGCGGCAGACGCGACCAGACGCACAGCCTTGACGCTGCGATGCTGATAGCGCGACATGTCGGCGCCAGCGTTGGCCCAGCCGATGCCGGTGCCGGCGGCCATGGTGCCGATGCCGATGATCATTGCGCTCATCGGCGCCGGTGTCGCGTTGAACACTGCGCTCCAGTCGATGGTCGCGCAGAGGAAGCCGCCAACGAGAATGTTCAGCGCGCCGAACACGTAGGTCGCCCACTTCTGGATGACCAACAACGTCGCGTGACCGAGGCCGGATACTGACAAGGTCAGCAGAACGAAAATCGCGATGAAGATCAGCGTCAATACCGGTGCGCTTTTCGCTTCGACCGGGGAGCCGAACAGGATCGAGCACAGCGACAGCAGCACGAATGCAGCGGTGGTGGTGTTGACCGTTTCCCAACCGAGACGCGACATCAGCGAGACCAGCGTCGGGCCGATATTGCCGCGCACGCCGAAGATCGCTCGTGACAAGGTCAGGCTCGGCGCACGACCACGTCGACCGGCAATCGAGATGATTCCGACCACCGCAAACGAACCGGCAGCGCCGATGATCGCGACGATGATCGCCTGCCAGATCGCCAGCCCGCGAAACGCCACCAGCGTGGCGCCCAATGGCAAACCGAGGATGGAAATGTTGGCGGCGAACCAGACCCAGAACAGTTGCAGCGGATGGCCGTTGCACTCGGCCTCCGGCACCGGTTCGATGCCGCGGGTTTCCAGTTGCCCGGCGCTTTGCCCGGCGTTTGATGAACTCATGAAGGTGCTCCTGTTTGCCTTTTTTGTGGTTGTGGCAATGATGCAAAACGACAAGACATCGCGGCCATCCTCGGCCTGTCTGCGCGATCCATTGCGGGTTAAATATTCGAATATGCGGTGCGGCCATCGCGAGCAGGCTCGCTCCCACAAGTACCGTGTAATCCCTGTGGGAGCGAGCCTGCTCGCGAAGACGTCAGCCCAATCAGCGCAAAGCCAACAGCCCCTGCACCAACGGCTCAAGCTCCAGATGATTAACGGCCTTAACCGTCTCGATCATCTCGGCAGGCCAACTCTCAAGACCCAGGCAGGCCCCAAGCATCGCGCCAAGAATCGCCGCAATGGTGTCCGTGTCGCCGCCAAGGCTGGCGGCCATGCACAGCGCATCAAACGCGCTCATCTCACCGACCGCCACTTGCTGTGCCAGTGCAAACGAAACCACCACCGATTCCTGTGACGCCACCGAAGTGCCGATCACGTCGTAGAGCAGATCCGCCAGTAAAGCCTTGTCGCTATCGACACTGATGGTGCGCGCCCAACTGATGCGCGAGGCAATACGCCCACCGGCGACCCAGTGCCCGTGCGCCTCGGCTTGCTGAGCGATTTGCTGACCGAGGTTCAACGCCTCGCCCAGGTCCATGCCGTTGATGCCGGCAGACACCACCGCCGCCACTGCTGCCGCACTGGAAATCCCCAGCGTGGTGTTGTGGGTGACCTGGCAGGCCTGGACCACCGCCACAATAAACCGTTCAGGGTCGACAACATCCGCCGCAATCCCCACCGGCGTAATGCGCATCGCCGCGCCGTTGGTGGTGCCGTAGCGCCCGGCTTCTTCCGGCGAATGGCCGGCAAGGATCATTTCGATCGCGCGTTTGGTCGACGGCCCGAGCAAGTCCTGCGAGCCTTTGGCCTGCATTTCGGCTTCCCATTCGATCAAACGTTGCGCGAGGATCGCCGGCTCAATGCGGCCCTTGCCTTCGACCAGCAACTCGCCGACCAGAATCGCCTGCTCGGTGTCATCGGTGATCGAGCCTTTGGGCATGTTCGCGGCGATCGGCTGCAAGGGGCCGGCGTCCTGCAGATCAGTGATCTGGCCGAAGCGGGTCTTGATCGTTTCGCGGTTCAGCGATTGCGTCGGCATGCCCAGCGCATCACCGAGGGCCAGGCCATAGAAAGCGCCGAGGGCACGGTTGAGCGCGGTCACTTCGATTCTCCAAATTGCAGGTGCAGACGGAAATGCACCGGGTCGAGCAGGCTTTCAACCAGCTCCATGAAACGGTTCTGGCGGTCGTAAGTGGTGCGCAGGGCTTTGAGGAACACCGTGCCCTCAGGGCGGCCAAGCAGTGCGGCGTCTTCGGCATTCAACGGTTCGGCGCCGATCCATTGATCGCCGCGTTCGCCGATGTAACCGTAGGCGGCCAAAGTAATGGTCAGGGAATTGTCGATCAGACCAACGCGCGGCAGGCTTTCCAGGCCGCCGGTGGCTGGCATCAACGAGCGTTCGAGGGAGACCAGCGTGCCTTCGTTGGAACGGCGACGACGGTCGAGGGTGATGAATTGGTCAGTGCCGAATCGCGACAGCAGGTCTGGCCGGGTCACGGCTTCCAGACGCAACACTTCGGTATTGATCATCGCCCCGCTATCGGCCAAGGCCTGCGCCCAGCCGCTGCGCTGGTCGAGGGCGACACCGTCGAAAGTGACGATGGAACCGACACCGCTTTGCGTGGCGATGTAGTTACGCCGTTTCAGTTCGGCCAGCGCTTCGCGCAGCGTGCCTCGGCTGACTTTGAATTCTTCAGCCAACTGATGCTCGCCAGGCAACAGAAAGCCGTCCTCCATGAGGCCGCTTTCGATGCGCCGGACGAGTTCGTCGACCACCCGTTGTTTCTTGTCAAATCGTACCTGTCTAATCATGTACAAATTGATACCCGAAACAAGCGTGGGCGGGCAAGGGATATTTAGGGAGAGTGACGAAAGGCGGGAGAATCAAAAGCCCCTCACCCTAGCCCTCTCCCGGAGGGAGAGGGGACTGAATGGGGGATATTTGGGAGATACATCGACCTGAAAGTGCTTTACCGAATCCATAATCGACGAGGTCTTTCAGTCGACGAATCACCTCGGTCGACCCTTCCCCTCACCCTAACCCTCTCCCGGAGGGAGAGGGGACTGAATGGGGGATGCTCAGGAGGTTCGCCGACCTGAAAGCGCCTTGCTGAATCCATAATCGACACAATCTTTCAGGTCGATGTATCACGCCAGACACCTCGGTCGGCCCCCTCTCCCTCCGGGAGAGGGCTGGGGTGAGGGGCTCTTGATCTTAGCGCTGCTTCAGACGGTCAATCACGACGGCCAACAGCAGGATCGAACCACGGATAACGTATTGGTAGAAGGTATCAATATTCTTCAGGTTCATCGCATTCTCAATGATCGCCAGAATCAACACCCCGGCAATCACATGCCGGATCATGCCGATCCCGCCGCTCAGCGACACCCCGCCCAGCACGCAAGCCGAGATCACCGTCAGCTCGAAACCCTGGCCAATCATCGGCTGCCCCGACGTCATCCTCGACGCCAGAATCACCCCCGCCAACGCACCAATCACGCCATGCACGGCAAAGATAATGATCTTGGTCCGATCAACGTTCACACCCGCCAGCAACGCCGCTTCCTGGTTACCACCAATGGCCATGGTGTTGCGCCCGTAGGTGGTGTAATTCAGCAGCCAGCCAAAAAACAGAAAGCAAACGATGGTGATCAGAATCGGCACCGGCACACCAAACAATTGGCCGTTACCAAACACGAAGAACGATTCCTGCGACACGCCCACCGCCTTGCCGTTGGCAAAGATGTAAGCCAGACCGCGAACAATCTGCATGGTCGCCAACGTCGTGATCAAGGCATTGACGCGCAACTTGGCAATCACGATGCCGTTGATCAGCCCGACAATCAGGCCCATCACCAGCGCTGCACTGACACCGAGAAATACGCTGTTGGTGTCACGCATCACCACCGCCGCGACCACGCCAGCGCAGGCAATCACCGAGCCCACCGACAAGTCGAAATGCCCCGACGCCAGGCAGTACAACATCGTGCACGCGGCAATCCCTGTGGTAGAAATCGCCAGGCCCAGACCGCGCATGTTCAGCGGCGAAAGGAAGTTGTCGATCAGCAAGGTGCAGGCGACAAAAATGCCCACCGCCGCCAGCAACATGACCCAGTCATCAAGGAAGCGGCGCATCTCCAGCGGTTTGCGCTCTTTGGGCAGGGTTTCGTTTTGGGTTGTCATCATAGTCACCTCTCAGTTCGCCACGCCGTCAGCGCGGTGGCGCGGCAAAGCCAGTTGCAGCAGGTTGGATTCATTGGCCTGGTCGCGGCTGATTTCGCCGCGCAGGGTGCCTTCGCAAAGCACCAGAATGCGGTCGGAAATACCCATCACCTCCATCAGATCGCTGGACACCACGATCACCGAAATACCGTCGGCGGCGAGGTTATGGATGATCTGGTAGATCTCGGCCTTGGCGCCGATGTCGATGCCGCGTGTCGGCTCATCGAGCAGCAAAACTTTCATCGGCATCGACAGCCAGCGGCCGAGAATGGCCTTCTGCTGATTGCCGCCGGAAAGGAATTTGATCTGCTGGCCGGCGTGCGGGGTTTTCACTTTCAGGGCTTTGATCTGTTTGTCGGCATTGCCCTTTTCCCACAGACCGCGAATCAGGCAGCCGAGCCCTGAATGGGCACCGCGTGCACTGATGTTGATGTTCTCGGCGACGCTGGCCAGCGGGATGATGCCTTCCTTCTTGCGATCTTCCGGACACAGCAGAATCCCCGCCGCAATCGCGTCGCGCGGTGAGCGCAGTTTCAATTCATGACCGCGCAATTCGAGACGCCCGGCCGTGTGACGTTCGAGCCCGCTGAGCAAACGAAACAGCTCGGTGCGCCCTGCCCCGACCAGTCCGAACAAGCCAAGAATTTCACCTTTGTGCGCCTCGAAACTGATCGGCTCGCGCAGACCCGGACCGAGCAGGCCGGCGACCTTCAGCGCGACGGCGCCGCGTGGACGATGGCGATAATCGTAGATGTCCTGAATGTCGCGCCCGACCATGCAGGTCACCAGTTGATCGTGGCTCAACTGGCTCATGTCCTCGAACGTGCGCACGTAGCGACCGTCCTTGAACACTGTGACCGCGTCGCAGATGCGGAACACTTCTTCCATGCGATGGGAGACGTAGAGCACGACTTTGCCCTCGTCGCGCAGGCGGCCGATGATCGCCATCAAGCGGTCGATCTCACGGGCCGAAAGACTGCTGGTCGGTTCGTCGAAGGCGATCACATGCGCGCCGCGCGACAGGGCTTTGGCGATTTCCACCAGTTGTCGCTGGCCGAGCGACAAGCGCCCGACCTTGGTCTGCGGATCAATTTCGTCGGCCAGGCCTTTCAGGCAATTCAACGCTTGCTGGCGTAACGCACCGCGATTGATCAAACCGAAACTGGCCGGTAAATGGCCGAGGAACAGGTTTTCGGCGACGGTCATTTCCGGCACCAGATGCAGCTCCTGGTGAATCACCGCGACGCCGCTGCCGATGCTGTCAGCCGTCGACTTGAACGCCATGGTCTGCTCGCCGATCTGCAACTCGCCGCTGCTCGGGATGTAAGCGCCGCCGAGGATTTTCAGCAGAGTCGATTTGCCGGCGCCGTTCTCGCCCATCAAGGCATGAACCTGCCCCGGATGCGCGACGAAGCTGATAGCGTCCAGCGCTTTCACGCCGGGAAAGGTTTTGCCGATCCCGTTGAAGCGCAGGCTGCCGCTGGCGCTGTGTTGTTGTGTTTGTACTTGCGCGTGCATAAAGCCACCTCTTCACACCAAAAAACGGCCCGGCTGCCCGGGCCGTCGCGGCATCAGTTCCACAGGCCGATTTTTTCCAGCTCTTGTTTGAAGTTCTCGCGGGTGATCAGGGTGACGTCGTCCATCGCGGTGTACTTCGGCGGCTCTTTGCCGGTGGTCACCCACTCGTACATCATCTCGGCGGTCTTGTAGCCTTCGATGTGCGGGCTTGGCAGCATCGAACCGAAGAAGCCGCTGTTAGGCTTTTTCAATTCGCCGATGGCGTCGGTGCCGTTGATGCCGATACCGATCACGTTGGCGGCGGCAAAACCGGCGGCTTCGGTGGCGCGTACGCCGCCGAGCACGGTGTTGTCGTTCATGCCGCCGATGATCAGGTTTTTCGCCGCGCTTGGCAGCTTCACCAACGCCGAGTTGGTGGCGTCCATGCTGCCCGGTACGTCGAGGGTTTTCAGCGCGGCGAAGAGGATGTGGTCTTTCGGCATGCCGGCGTCTTCAAGGGACTTCACCGAGCCGTCGGTGCGCTTCTTGCCGGTGTCGAGTTCGTTGTAGGTGTTGACCACCGCGTAGGTGTCTTTCCAGTCCCAGTTGCGTTTTTTCGCCTCGGCGACCATGGCGTTACCCTGCTTCTGGCCGACTTCGAACGCGGCCATGCCGAGGTACGGCACGTCTTCCATGAATTTGCCGTTGGCGTCGACGAAGCGGTCGTCGACGGCAATCACTTTGAGGTCATTGAGTTTGGCTTTGGCCATGATCGCCGGGCCGAGCGAGACATCCGGCGGGCAGATCACAAAGCCCTTGGCGCCATTGGCGGCGAGGCTGTCGATGGCCGACAAGGTTTTCTCGCCGTCCGGCACGGCGATCTTGATCAGTTCGAAGCCCTTGTCCTTGGCGGCTTTCTCGGCGAAAGCCCACTCGGTCTGGAACCACGGCTCTTCCGCCTGCTTGACCAGGAAACCGATTTTCACGGTGTCGGCAGCGAGCAGCGCACTGCTCAGGCTGAACGCGGTGACCGCCAGGGCGGTACTGCACAGGGTACGAATCCCGAAACGACGTTTCATAAGCTGACTCCTTGTTATTTTTTTTGAGCAATGTTTGAAAAGCGTTAAAGCAATTTCCTGCAAAGCCTGTTGAAAATAGTCATATCGTATGATGATTGGATTTCAAACGGACCTGTCCGTGTGAAAAGCCCTTCGCTCAGTCGTGGTACATCACCGAGCGCCCACCATCGATGGTGATGCATGAAGCATTGATGAACGGCGCCTCATCACTGGCCAGAAATACCGCGGTCATCGCCACTTCAAGCGGCTGACCGATGCGCTTCGGCGGGTGCAGATCAAAAGCGCGCTGACGCTCGGCGTGCGGGTCGGCGAAACCGTTCCAGTAGTCGACGTTCAGTTGCGTTTCAATGTAGCCCGGTGCGATGGCGTTGACGCGAATGCCTTTCGCCGCGTATTCGATGCCGAGTGCGCGAGTCAGACCGAGCAAACCGTGTTTGGCCACCGGGTACGGGAAGCAGCCGGGAATAATGTGGCTGGAGTGGGTCGAGGCGATGTTGATGATGCTGCCGACGCCCTGCTCGATCATTTGCGGCAACACCGCTTTGCAGCCGAACCACGCACCGTCCAGATCGATGGCGAAGCAGCGATGCCAGTCTTCTTCCGTCATTTGCAAAGGATCGCAGAACACGTTGACCCCGGCGCAATTGACCAGCACGTCGATGCGCCCGTGCAGCTCAACGGCGCGTTTGGCCATGGCGTGCAGATCGTGCTGACGCGAGACATCTGCCTTCAGCGCCTGCACATCAAAGCCCCGTTCACGCCAGTGCGCAGCAACCTGTTCGACCTTCTCGGCCTGGATATCACTGATGACCAGTTTCGCTTGCTGTGAGGCGAACGCCGCAACAATGGCTTCCCCGATGCCTTGCGCAGCACCGGTCAGCAGCACGACCTTGTTTTTCAGACGCTCGCCCTTCGGCGGCGCGGGCACCGGCGGCAGGGAAAGGGGTTCAGCCATGGATCAGGACTCCTGTTTCGCAGGCACAAAAAAACCGGGCATCTACCGATGTCCGGTCTGGAAGGCGATTTGAACGAAACAGGCAGGCGCGACCGACGGCTTCGGGCCGTTGCGAGACGCGGACTCCACACGGGAGTGCGATAGACATTCGCTGCATCACTTCACCTGTTTTGTTCTTTTTAAGTGTGAGTGCGTGTTACTGCTGCAGCCGACTATAAACCCGACCGCCAAATAATCTCAATATATAATTTTGCATCCCATATTTTGGGATCTAATCCGCAAAGCGCGTACAGAGTTTTCCTGCAACCTCCACACGCATCGACAGCACCGCGCCATCCAGCGGGTGGTTGTGCGGGCTTTTGGCGCTGGTGATGAACAGGGTTTTCAGGTCTTCCCCACCGAACACACAACTGGTCGGGCGACTGACAGGCAGATCAATTTTGCGATCGACGTTGCCTTCAGGCGTTAATCGCAGCAGGCAACTGCCGTCCCAACGGGCATTCCAGATGTAGCCTTCGGCGTCCATTGCCGAGCCGTCCGGGCCACCCTGCTGATCGGGGCCGTACCAGACTTGTGCAACATCGAGATTGCCGTCGGTGTGGATGAAATAGCGATGGAGCGTGCTGTCGAGACTGTCACCGAACAGCAGCGTGGTGCCATCGTCACTCCACAGCAGCGTGTTGGGTATGCCCAGACCACGCAGCAAAGGCGTGACGCGTTTATCCGGATCGATCCGGAACAGGCCACCGGAACGACGGGTGATCGGCAGGTCTTCGCCCTGCTCGCCGATGTTGTTTTGCATGGTGCCGAGCCACAGACGACCCTGGCCATCGCAGCGCGCTTCGTTGGGGCGATTGCCGGGTTGCGGATCGGCGACGCAGAATAGCGTCAGGCGCGGTTCGAGACCGGGCGAGTCGAGATCGAGGCGATAGACGCCGCTGCTCAGGGTCACCAGTGCATCGCCGCTGGCGCAGGGGATGAACGCGGAGACATGCTCGGGCATTTGCCAGATCTGCACGTTCTGGCCGATCAGGCGCAGGGCCTGTTTGCCGGCAATGTCGACCCAGTACAACGCCTGGGTCGGCGCGTCCCAGAACGGGCCTTCACCGAGTTGGGCGCGGTGTTGGGTCAAGGCGGTCCACGGCATATCAACTCCTCGGATCTTGTTGTTATTTAATGTGGGAGCGAGCCTGCTCGCGAAAGCGTCGTGTCAGTCGATGCATGAGTTGCCTGATACACCGCCTTCGCGAGCAGGCTCGCTCCCACAGGGAAATTTGTATTAACCGGCTTTTTTTTCGGCCATGACTTTCGGGTAGAAACGTTTGATCGCCAGGTCGGCGTTATCGATCAGGGTCATGCACGCCCACACGCCGCGCGCGGAATCCCGGGCAGCGATGGCGTTGGCTATGTCCTTGTGAATCGGCAAAGTGCGGCGCAGTTCATCCGGGTCGGCCGCAGAAACTTCAAATGACACCGCGAGCAACGCACCGAGCGCCGGGACCATTTGTTCGATGAATTGATTGTGGCTGGCGGCGAGGATGCATTCGTGGAAGACCTGATCGGCGCGGTTGTAATCGGTGCCGCTGTCGACCGCACGCTCAAGGGCGTTGTAGGCCAGTTGCACCGCTTCAATCTGTTCCAGGGTCGCGCGCTCACAGGCCCAGCGCACCGCCATCGGTTCGATGGTGCGGCGCAGGTCGAGCAAGTCATCGACAAAGTTTTCCGGCAGCCCGTTGCGCGACAGCCAACCGACCACTTGCGGATCGAACAGGTTCCAGCGCCGTACCGGCAGCACGCGGGTGCCAACCTTCGGCCCGACTTCGAGCATGCCTTTGGCGACGAGGGTTTTGATTGCCTCGCGGATGACCGTGCGGCTGACGCCGAGCTGTTCGCCCAGATCGGCCTCGACCTTGATGGTCTGTCCCGGTTTGACCTGGCCAGCGGCGATCCAGCTGCCCAGCCAGTCGACCGTGGATGCGTGAAAGCTGCTGGACATGAACACCTCAAAGCGGATCGCGATGGGTGCTCAAGCTAATCATCATACGATTAACTGTCAACGACAATCCTCTGTAGGAGTGAGCCTGCTCGCGATTGCGGAGTGTCAGTCACCACAAGGATTGACTGATCCACCGCTATCGCGAGCAGGCTCACTCCTACAGGGGGGATGTGTGTCTCAGGGTTCTAGGCCGATGCGGAAGAACTCGCCGCCGCTCCACACCCCCAGCCAGCGCTGGCCATCGATTTCGCGACTCACCGCCAGTTCCACCAGTTGGTAGAACACATTGCGATGAATCAGCGCTTCAAGGTTGGTACGCACATGCACGTAAGGCGCCGGCTCTTGCGTTGTCGGATCGATCTCGACACGGATCGGATGCTCAGGCCCGGCCTCGGCGGTTTCATCGACGTTGGTGGTGAAGCGCAACAGCTGCGCCTCCCCTTCGCCTTCAACCTCGACCGCAATCGCCACGAACGGCGCATCGTCAACCTTGATCCCGACCTTCTCGACCGGTGTGATCAGGAAATAGTCATCGCCATCGCGGCGCATGATCGTCGAGAACAGCTTGACCATCGGCTTGCGCCCGATCGGCGTGCCCAGGTAATACCAGGTGCCGTCGCGGGCGATGCGCATGTCGATATCGCCGCAGAAGTCCGGGTTCCACAAGTGCACCGGCGGCAAGCCTTTGGTTTTCGGGATCTGTCCCAACAGGTCATTGGCTTTTTGCGGGCCGCTCATGGCGTTCTCCTTGAATTATTGGTCGCCGACTCCCAACAGGCTGCGCGCGTACTGTGCCAGCGGCGGGCCGATCAGGTCTTCGGGCTTGCTGTCGTGGAACGTCAGTAAACCGCCACGACTTTTGATCCGTGCAGTATCAATCAAATACTGGGTGCTGGTCTCGATCAACATGATCTGAATCACGCCGCCGTCGATGCCGAGACGATCCACCGCCTCTTCATCAAGCCATTCGTCGGAGTTGCCGATGCGGTCGTCAGCCTTGGCGAAACGCGTGTACAGCAGATAGTGCGCGCCGGCGTCACGAGCTTCGCCCATCGCCTGATCGAGACCTTCCGGCGCACGGGCACGGCGGACCATCGGGAAGTATTCGACGAAACCTTTGAAGGCTTCTTCGGCCACGACGTTGGGGCGCGGGTAGGAACCACCCGGCGGCGCGAACGCGCCTTGCGCGATGTAGATGAACGAGTCCGGCTGAATGCGAAAATTGTTCACCCGACGGCTGTCGCTGTGATCCAGCAAGCCCGCGTCGCTCATCTGGTAGCGAGTGCCTTCGGCCATATCGCTGACAGTCATACAGCCGCCAAGCGCCAAAACGGCCAGCAGCAAAACCAGGCTACGCATCCTATTCCTCCAGAGGCCGGTGACGGAAAACCGGCGAATGGCCGTTGGATGCAGCTTTTGCGCCAGCTCGGGATCTTTGTCGAATGATGGATGGCTTTCGCGAGCAGGCTCGCTCCCACAGGATTGCGAAAAACCCTGTGGGAGCGAGCCTGCTCGCGAAAAAGAGGTATTAGCCGCCGATGATTTTCATGACTGTTGCGCCGCCAGAGAACGCCACTTCCTGCTTGTCGCCCAACGCTTTGACCAGCAAACGCTGCAGCGCTGGCAAGGCCTGATGGCGCGGCTTGTCGAGCAGATCGCCGACATAGTGGCGGTTGCTCGACGACAGGCAGCCATGCAGCCAACCGGTCGACGACAGGCGCAACCGTGAGCATGTCCGGCAGAACGGTACGCTTTCGTTGGCGATCACACCAAAGTTGCCCAGGCCGGGAATCGCATAGCGCACGGCGGTGGCATCTACGGGGGCATCGGTTTGCGCGTACTCGTAGCGTTCGCCAATCAGCTCCAGCAACTGCTGCAGGCTGACGAACTGTTGCAGGAACGCATTGTTGTCCTTGGCCAGATGTCCCATGCGCATCAACTCGATGAAGCGCAGTTCATATCCGCGTTCCAGGCAGTAATCGAGCAGCGGCATGACTTGATCAAGGTTCTGCCCACGCAATGGCACCATATTGACCTTGATCTTCATCCCCGCCGCTTTCGCCTGATCCATGCCATCGAGCACAGTGGCCAGATCGCCGCCTCGGGCGATGCTGCGGAACGCGCCGGCGTCGAGGGTATCGAGGGACACGTTGATCCGGCGCAGACCGGCATCCACCAGCAGCGGCAGTTTTTTCGCGAGGAGTTGACCGTTGGTGGTCAGGCTGATGTCGTCCAGGCCCATCTTGCCGACGGCGGTCATGAACGATTCAAGTTTGGGGCTGACCAGCGGCTCGCCGCCGGTAATGCGCAGCCGCTCGATGCCGGCGGCCTCGATCAGATACGCCACGCCACGCGCCATGGCTTCGGCCGACAATTCATCCTGCGCAGCCACCAACCGCTTGCCGTTGGGCACGCAGTAGGTACACGCGTAATTGCAGGCTGAAGTCAGACTGATCCGCAAATTGCGAAAACGCCTGCCTTGACGGTCAACGATCATGATCACTCCGGCGAAAGAATTTCGAGCCGCTAAAACTTGACTCACAAATCAAGTTTTAGCAAGCCCTATGCCTGAGTATATTCCTGCGGTACTGCGTCATGTAGCGAAATCATGGCGCAATAAGGCAACTGAATGGTTCAGCTGCTTGGAGTTTCCGGATCGCGCTTGCGCTTGTTGCCCATACGCACACCGATGTCCATCAGAAACTGGAAGAAACCTTCCTGATCTTCCAGCACATTGCTCCAGAACGGCGAGTGATACAGCGCCACAGCGCCGTGCACCAGCGCCCAGGACGCGCAGTAGTGGAAGTACGGCGGCACGTCTTCGAGCTTGCCTTCGCTGATGCGGCCCTTGATCAGCAGGGTCAGGCGTTCGAAGTTCGAGGCACGGATCTTGTGCAGCTCCTCGACCATTTCCGGCACCTGATTGCCCTTGACCACCTTCTCTTCGAGGCGGTCGAACAGGCGATAACGCTGCGGGTCGCGCATGCGGAATTCGAAGTAGGCGCGGGACAACGCTTCCTTGTCCTTGTCGACATCGGCCGAATGCAGCAGCTCGTTCAAATCGCGCTCGTAATCGAGCATCAGGCGCAGATAGATCTCGGCCTTGGATTTGAAGTGCTTATAGATCGTGCCTTTGCCGATACCCACGGCATCAGCAATCATCTCGACGGTGACACTGTCTTCACCTTGGTCGAGGAACAGCTTGAGCGCGGTATCGAGAATTTCTTGCTCGCGGCGACGAAACTCACGGACCTTACGAGGTTCTTTGTGCATAAGAAAAGGTCTGAAGGGTCAAAATTCGAAGCCGCGTATTATGCCTAACTTGCGCAAAAATGCACGGATCATCCGACCATATCTGTGTTTCTTGTTCATTTTGAGAACGTTTTGGGCGCAATGAGAACTCAACTGAAGCGAACGTATTCCAAATTTGTTTAAAAACCCCGACCGGCTAACTGGACTGCACGCCAGACTGATCAATACTTGAACTGTCGGGCGACATCTCCCCCAAGTGTCGCGCCGATAAAGGTACCAAGGGACCGCGTGCCTTTGTTTTACTCCTAATGGTCTTAACCCGGATTCACCCCCCAGAACCCGGGTTTTTTTTGCCTGCGATTTGGCTAGCGCTTACAGGGCAGATTTAACACTCGCCAGCGGGAACAGCCGCTTGAAGTTCTCGGTGGTCTGTTCGGCAAAACGCTCGTAGTTCTCACCGCGCAGCATCGCCAGGAATTCCGCGACTTCGCGCACGTACTGCGGCAGGTTCGGCTTGCCGCGATAAGGAATCGGCGCCAGATACGGCGAGTCGGTTTCCACCAGCAGGCGATCCGCCGGGACTTTGCTCGCGACATCACGCAACGCATCGGCATTGCGGAAGGTGACGATACCCGACAGGGAAATGTAATAACCCATGTCCAGTGCCGCTTTGGCCATGTCCCAGTCTTCGGTGAAACAATGCAGTACACCGGCCTGAGGCAACGCCGCTTCGCGCAGCAGCTCAAGGGTGTCGGCACGGGCGCCACGGGTGTGGATGATCACCGGTTTGCCGGTCTGCTGCGCCGCTTGCAGGTGCAAGCGGAACGACTCCTGCTGCAATTCGGCGGCTTCGGGCTCGTAGTGATAGTCGAGGCCGGTTTCACCGATCGCCACCACTTTCGGGTGATTGAGTTCATGCAACAGCCAATCCAGCGCAGGCGCAGCGCCCGGCTGTACATCCAGCGGATGCACGCCAACCGAACAATCAACGTCGTCATAACGCTCAGCCAGGGCTTTGACGTCGGCGGCGTTGTCGGCGCTGACGCCGATGCACAGGAAGTGCCCTACTCCGCGCTGCCGGGCTGCATCAAGTGCGGCATCCAGCGAACCGTCATGGGCGGCGAGGTCGAGGCGATCAAGGTGACAATGGGAATCTACGAGCATAAAAAGACGGCTACTTACATCGTATGAGTGGGACGGTCGGACTTGAGGGCTCCGGCCAGATGGGTTTCGATGCGACTGCGCGCGGTGTTGTCACCATCGTTGAACTGCACGCCGACACCGGCGGCGCGGTTGCCTTGCGCACCTTTGGGAGTGATCCAGGTGACTTTGCCGGCAACCGGAATCTTCTCGGCCTCGTCCATCAGGTTGAGCAGCATGAACACCTCGTCTCCCAACTTGTAGCTCTTGTTGGTCGGGATGAACAAGCCACCGTTCTTGATGAACGGCATGTAAGCGGCGTAAAGCACCGACTTGTCTTTGATGGTCAGAGACAAAATACCGTTGCGCGGGCCCGGGCTGACAGATTCATTCATGCTCACCTCCACTGCTGATGCTCAGAGTCTAGGTACACATTCTTATCTTTGACCAGGCAATCCCGCCCATTGCACCAACAATGCTTCAAGCAACAGCGCCGGATTGAGGTTGGCCTTGCTCATGACTTTCTGGCGCTGGGCGAGGATCCAGTCCTGAATCTCGAGGACTTTGCCTTGCGCACTTTTCTGCGCCAGGTACTGCACGACTTTACGCATGTCGGTCAGACCAAGACCCGCTTCATCCTGCGTCAATTGATAACGCAGGATCAGGCTCGACCAATCGCAGAACCAGTCGAACAGGCGCAGCATCGGAATGCTTTTCCATTCTTCGGCCAGTTGCGTCGGCGATTGCTGCTGTTTGAGCAACTTCTTAACGCCTTCGACCACTTGCGCACGCTGCTCGCGCACGCCCTGAGACTGCAGACTGACCGCCATCAGCGGCGATCCGGCGGCCAGCGTCAGCAGTTCGACACGCTCGTCTTCGGAGCAATCCGGCAAAGCCTGAGCCAGCCATTGCAAGCTCATCGCCTCGCCCGGCAATGGACAGGCCTGCTGCACGCAGCGGCTCTTGATCGTCGGCAGCAAACGGCTGGTCTGATGGCTGACCAACAGCAAAACCGTATCGCCGGACGGCTCTTCAAGGCTTTTCAGCAAGGCGTTGGCAGCGTTGATATTCATCGCCTCGACCGGCTCGATCAGCACCACTTTGCGCCCGCCCAGTTGCGCGGTCTGCACCACGAAGCTGACCAGATCGCGCACCTGATCAACCTTGATGGCCTTGTCGGCTTCTTCAGGTTCGAGGACGTAATTATCCGGGTGACTACCGGCCTTGAGCAGCAGGCAGGATTTGCACTCGCCGCACGCGTCCGGCGTCGGCCGCTGACAAAGCAGGCTGGCCATCAACCGTTCGGCCAACGCGCGCTTGCCGATGCCTGCCGGGCCGTGCAGCAGATAGGCGTGCGCGTGCTGCTTACGCCCGGCCAGTTGCTGCCAGAGGCTGTCCTGCCACGGGTAGGCCTCAGCCACGGGCCAGCTCCAGTAAATTCGGAATCAGGGTATCCAGCGATTGTTGAACCTTGACCAATGGCTGACCGGCATCGATGCGCACATAACGCGCAGGATCCGCTTCAGCACGCTTGAGGAAGGCACTACGCACAGCCTCGAAAAACGCCCGACCTTCCAGCTCGAAACGGTCCAGACGTCCACGGGCACTGGCGCGGGCCAGGCCGATTTCCACCGGCAGATCGAAAATCAGCGTCAGGTCCGGGCGCAGGTCACCCTGTACAAAGGTTTCCAGCGTGGCGATACGCTCCAGCGACAAACCGCGACCACCGCCCTGATAGGCATAAGTCGAATCGGTGAAGCGATCGCACAGTACCACCGCACCACGGGCCAGCGCCGGGCGAATCACTTCGGCCAGGTGCTGGGCGCGTGCAGCGAACACCAGCAACAGCTCGGCATCCGGGTTCATGACTTCGTCGGCCGGGGCCAGCAGCACGTCACGGATTCGCTCGGCCAGCGGCGTACCACCGGGCTCACGAGTCAGCACCACTTCGATACCGGCGGCGCGCAGGCGCTCGGCGAGGTATTCGCGGTTGGTGCTTTTGCCGGCGCCTTCCGGGCCTTCCAGCGTAATAAACAAGCCAGTCACAGGCAGTCCTTAATCAAAGTCATTGCGTGTTTTGTGGGGCGGCGGCTTCCGGTGCCGGGGTCGGCGCAGGCTCCTGAGCTGGAACCTGCGGCAACGCTTCCGGCGCCGTATCCGGTGATGCACCTGGAATCGCTTCTTCCGTCGCCGGAGCCGCTTCAGGCGCTACCGCCGGCGCTGGGCTGGAACGGTAATCCGCGCGGCGCTTGAGCTGATACTCACGCACTGCATTGTTATGCGCATCGAGATCATCAGAGAAGACATGGCTGCCGTCGCCACGTGCTACGAAGTACAGGCTGGTACCTTCGACCGGATTCAGCGCTGCGTGAATCGCCTCCCGACCGACCATCGCAATCGGCGTCGGTGGCAAGCCGGGAATCACGTAGGTGTTATACGCCGTCGGCTCCTTCAGGTGTGCGCGGGTCAACTTGCCGGTGTAGCGATCGCCCAGGCCATAGATGACGGTCGGATCGGTCTGCAACTGCATCCCCAAGGCCATGCGACGCACGAAGACACCGGCGATCTGCCCGCGCTCCTGCGGCACACCGGTTTCCTTCTCGACCAGAGAAGCCATGATCAGCGCTTGATAAGGTTCGGTGTACGGCACATCGGAGGAACGACTTTCCCATTCTTTCGCCAGAACTTCATCGAGGCGGTCAAAGGCTTTCTTCAGCAACTCGGCATCAGACATGCCACGCACGAAACGGTAGGTATCGGGGAAGAAACGGCCTTCCGGGAACAACCCTTTATGACCAATCTTCGCCATGACGTCGCTGTCGCTCAAACCGTTCAGGGTCTGCTCGACCTTGTCATCCTTGGCCAACGCCGCGCGCACTTGATGGAAGTTCCAGCCTTCAACCAGGGTCAGGCTGTACTGAACCACATCGCCACGCTTCCACAAGTCGATCAGACCGTTAACGGTCATGCCTGGCTGCATGCGGTATTCACCGCTGTGGATCGGCGTGCCAGCGAGGTTGAAGCGCCAATACACCCGCAGCCAGAACGCGTCCTTGATGACGCCATCCGTTTCGAGTGAAAGGAAAGTCCGGGTTGGTGTAGAGCCTTTCGGCACATCCAGCAGTTCTTCCTGCGTGATGTTCAGAGGCTGTTCCAGTGCACTGTGAATCTTCCAGGCGCTGGCGCCCATCAACAGCCCTGCCAGAACCAGTCCGGTTTCCAGCAGCAGCAAAAGTTTACGTCTCAAAATCAGGCATCCAATAGGGCGCGGGCAATGGTTTGCAGTTTACGGGTGAGCGGGCCAACCGGCCAGCTCAGTGCAGCACAGGCGCGTACCGGCCAGACGCCATACACGCTGTTGCAGACAAACACTTCATCGGCCCATTGCAGCTGTTCGAGGCTGATGTCGGCGATCTGCGTGGGGATGGCCAGTGACTCGGCCTGAAACAATATTTCGGCGCGCATCACACCGGCGACACCGCAGCGTTTCAGATCAGGCGTAATCAACACGCCGTCGCGCACGACGAACAGGTTGCTGAATACCCCTTCAATGACGCGACCGGCCTGATCGAGCATCAAGCCCTCGGCGTGCTCGCTGTCCTGCCATTCGGCACGGGCGAGAACCTGTTCAAGGCGATTGAGGTGTTTGAGTCCAGCAAGTAATGGCTGTTTCGCCAGGCGGGTGCTGCACGGGAACAGGCGAACGCCTTGTTCAGCATGAGCAGCAGGATAAGCCGCAGGAGGATTGCCTTGCAGAATGCGTCGGCCCGGCGCCGCCGGATCGGCAGCATAACCACGCAAACCGTCGCCACGAGTGAGGATGAGTTTGAGCACGCCCTCGCCCATCGCTGCCGCGTAGTTCAGCAGCTCATGGCGGATCAGTTCGATATCCGTCGCGATGGCCAGACGCGAGCAGCCATCGGCCAGGCGCGTCAGGTGTCGATCCAGCAGGATCGGCTGGCCGCCACGCACGGCGATGGTCTCGAACAGACCATCGCCGTAAGCCAGGCCGCGATCTTTCAGCGACAGAGCGTCAGCCGGTTGACCGTCGACCCAGCAGTCCATCAGCCTGCGAACCGACGGAACGCCAGAGTGCCGTTGGTGCCGCCAAACCCGAAGGAGTTGGACAGCACGACATCGATGTCCATGTTGCGCGCAGTGTGCGGCACGAAATCGAGATCGCAGCCTTCGTCCGGCTCATCGAGGTTGATGGTCGGCGGTGCAACCTGACTGTTGATCGCCAGCACGCTGAAGATCGCTTCGACCGCGCCCGCAGCACCCAACAGGTGACCGGTCATCGACTTGGTCGAGCTGACTGCCAGCTTGTAGGCGTGCTCACCGAACACCGACTTGATCGCGTTGGCTTCGGCGAGGTCGCCGGCCGGGGTCGAAGTACCGTGGGCGTTGATGTACTGCACTTGATCGACGTTGATCTTCGCATCGCGCAACGCATTGGTGATGCAGCGTGCAGCACCGGCGCCGTCGGCAGGAGGCGAGGTCATGTGGAACGCATCGCCGCTGGTACCGAAGCCGATCAGCTCGGCGTAGATGGTCGCACCGCGTGCCTTGGCGTGTTCCAGCTCTTCGAGAACCAGTGCGCCGGCACCGTCGGACAAGACGAAACCGTCACGGCCCTTGTCCCACGGACGGCTGGCGCGAGTCGGCTCATCGTTGCGGGTCGACAGCGCACGGGACGCACCGAAGCCGCCCATGCCCAGACCGCACGCGGCCATTTCGGCACCGCCGGCAATCATCACGTCGGCTTCGTCGTACATGATGTTGCGCGCCGCCATGCCGATGCAGTGCGTACCGGTGGTACACGCGGTGGCGATGGCGTAGTTAGGTCCCTGTGCTCCCAGGTGGATGGACAGGAAACCGGAAATCATATTGATGATCGAGCCTGGCACGAAGAATGGCGAAATTCGACGCGGGCCCGTCTCATGCAGGGTACGGCTGGTTTCTTCGATGTTGGTCAGACCGCCGATCCCCGAACCCATGGCCACGCCAATGCGTTCACGGTTGGCGTCGGTGACTTCCAGACCGGCATTGCGCACGGCTTGAAAGCCGGCAGCGAGACCGTACTGAATGAACAGGTCGAGCTTGCGCGCTTCCTTGACCGACAGGTATTCCTCGACATTGAAGCCCTTTACCGAGCCGCCAAAGCGGGTGGAATAGGCAGAAAGGTCGGTGTGTTCGATCAGACCAATGCCACTGCGGCCAGCCAGAATGCCCTGCCAACTGCTCGGCACATCCGTGCCCAGTGGCGACAACATACCCATACCGGTGACTACGACGCGTCTACGCGACACAGCACTCTCCTTTTTCAAATGACGATTTTGCATCAGGCCTAAAGAAAAAACCGCACGCCATGATGGCAGTGCGGTTTTTCCATGACAGCAAACAACGATTACAAACTATTACGCCTGGTGGCTAGTAACGTAGTCGATTGCAGCTTGTACAGTAGTGATCTTCTCAGCTTCTTCGTCAGGGATTTCGGTCTCGAATTCCTCTTCCAGAGCCATCACCAGCTCAACGGTGTCAAGGGAGTCGGCACCCAGGTCTTCTACGAAGGAAGCGGTGTTGACCACTTCTTCTTCTTTAACACCCAGTTGCTCGGCAACGATTTTCTTGACGCGCTCTTCGATGGTGCTCATACCTTGTTTTCACTCCTAATGGACAAATTCAGGCAGCTGGCCAGTGGGTAAGTGTATAGAAAGACTTTTCAGTTTTTCAACTGAAAGCTTCACTCCTCAAACCCTGCAGCCCTCTGCCTATAAATAGATTGCAGCTTTATAACGGATTTTAGACAGCTCGTATGACATTTTTTTGAAGCAATCCGTCACATTTTACTTACATGTACATCCCACCGTTCACCGGGATTGTAGCCCCAGTGACGTATGCCGCACCGTCGGATGCAAGAAAAGCGACCACAGACGCGATCTCTTGAGCTTGTCCCAGACGACCCAGCGGAATCTGCGTCTGCAAGGCTTCACGCTGTGCTTCAGGCAGCTCGCGCGTCATATCGGTGTCGATAAACCCTGGGGTTACCGAGTTGACCGTAATCGAACGCGAACCGACTTCACGCGCCATTGCACGGCTGAAACCTTCCAGACCGGCCTTGGCGGCTGCATAGTTTACTTGGCCTGCGTTGCCCATGGCACCCACCACCGAGCCAATACTGATAATTCGGCCCCAACGCGCCTTGGTCATGCCGCGCAGAACGCCCTTGGACAGGCGATACAGACTGTTCAGGTTGGTATCGATCACGTCGTACCACTCGTCGTCTTTCATGCGCATCATCAGGTTATCGCGGGTGATGCCGGCATTATTGACCAGGATCGCCACTGGCGCACCGAACTGTTCCTGAATGCCCGCCAGCACGGCGCTGACCGATTCATCGCTGGTGACGTTGAGTTCGAAACCGGCGCCCTGAATACCATTCTCCTTCAGGGTCGCGGCAATGCGCTCAGCGCCCGAAGCGGAAGTCGCGGTGCCAATAACGATGGCGCCCTGACGACCCAGTTCCAGTGCGATGGCCTGGCCGATACCGCGGCTTGCACCGGTGACCAGTGCAACTTTACCTTGCAGACTCATGCAAGTTTCTCCTGATTCAGGCTTGCGCTGCACGGGCGGCAGCGAAAGCGTCTGGGGTATTGAGGTTGGAAGTCGCCACGCCTTCGGCGCAACGCTTGTTCAGACCGGCCAGGACTTTACCCGGGCCGCATTCGACCAGATTGGTCGCGCCCCTGGCAGCCAGAGTCTGTACCGACTCGACCCAGCGCACGGGCTTGTAGAGTTGTTCGAGCAGATCACGCTTGAGGGTTTCCAGATCAGCCGGCACTTGCGCGCTGACGTTCTGTACGACCGGGATCTGCGGCGCCTGCCATTCGATGGCAGCAATGGATTCGGCGAAGCGCTCAGCGGCCGGACGCATCAGCTCGCAATGCGACGGCACGCTCACCGGCAACGGCATGGCACGCTTGGCACCACGCGCCTTGCAGCCTTCGATGGCGCGCTCGACCGCAGCCTTGGCACCGGCAATCACCACCTGGCCAGGCGAGTTGAAGTTAACGGCGCTGACCACTTCACCTTGTGCAGCTTCAGCGCAAGCTGCCAGCACGTCGGCATCTTCCAGACCGAGAATGGCAGCCATGCCGCCCTGCCCGGCCGGAACCGCTTCCTGCATCAACTGACCGCGGCGCTCAACGAGCTTGACTGCGTCAGCCAGCGTCAGGCTGCCGGCAGCGACCAGCGCGCTGTATTCACCCAGGCTGTGACCGGCAACAAAGGCCGGACGCGCACCGCCTTCAGCCAGCCACAGACGCCACAGGGCGATCGAAGCGGTCAGAATGGCCGGTTGGGTTTTATCGGTTTGATTAAGCTGCTCTTCCGGGCCCTGCTGGGTCAGTGCCCACAGGTCATAACCCAGAGCCTCAGAGGCTTCTTTGAAAGTTTCGAGGATCAACGGATATTCCGCGCCCAGCTCGGCCAGCATGCCGAGGGACTGCGAACCTTGTCCTGGAAAGACGAATGCGAGGGAAGCAGACATGTAACAAGCCCCTAATGATCTTGTCGTCGGAAAATGACGCCCCACTGGGGGACGCAAGAAACTGACAGTTGGATGGCCCTTTGAACCGGGCGGTCACATTTAAGCATTGTCCGACGAAAACGCCTAAGACAACAAATCCTCCAGACGACCGTGGAGGCGCTCAGGAAGATTTTCCTGAATCTCGATCAGCGCACGCGAAATAGCACTCTGAAAGCCCTGAACCCCAGCCGAACCGTGACTTTTCACGACGATGCCCTGCAAACCGAGGAAGCTTGCGCCGTTATGTCGCGCCGGCGCCAGATCCGCCTGCAAACGCTTCATCAAAGGCAACGCCAAAGCCCCCACTGCACGGGAGGCCAGATTCTTTTTGAACAGCGCCTCAATGCGCGCAGCAATCATCGTCGCCAGGCCTTCGCTGGACTTGAGCAGGATGTTGCCGACGAAACCGTCACACACCACGACATCGGCCTCGCCACGATACAAACCGTCGCCTTCGATGAAGCCGATGTAGTTGATGCCACGCGCAGCCTGCAAAAGCGTCGCGGCCAGTTTGACCTGCTGATTACCCTTGATGTCTTCGGTGCCGATGTTCAACAGCGCCACGCGCGGGCGATGGATGCCCAGCGTCTGCGCCGCCACCGAACCCATCACCGCAAACTGCAGCAGATGCTCGGCGCTGCAATCGACATTGGCGCCCAGATCGAGCAACTGACAAAAACCCTTTTGCGTCGGAATCGCCGCCACCATCGCCGGGCGATCGATACCCGGCAACGTCTTCAGCACAAACCGCGACAGCGCCATCAACGCACCGGTATTGCCGGCACTGACGCACGCTTGCGCCTTGCCATCACGCACCAGCTCCAGGGCGACACGCATCGACGAGTCCGGCTTGCCGCGCAAGGCCTGGGTCGGCTTTTCGTCCATGGTGATGACTTCGCTGGCCGCAACAATCGTCAGGCGCGCGCGATCGGCAGCCGATTGGCCGTTGATCAATTCTTCAAGAAGGGAGGGTTGACCGACGAGGGTCAGATGCAGCGAGGGTGTAGCAGACAGGCAAGCAAGGCTGGCCTGAACAATGCTGCGGGGACCGAAGTCCCCGCCCATTGCGTCAATCGCGATGACTTGAGCGGACAAGTGATTACTCGTCAGCGCCCTTGTCGATCACTTTACGGCCACGGTATACGCCTTCTGGCGATACGTGGTGACGCAGGTGAACTTCACCAGTGGTTTTTTCTACAGACAGGGTGCTAGCCTCGAGAGCGTCGTGCGAACGGCGCATGTCACGGGCAGAGCGGGATTTTTTGTTCTGCTGAACAGCCATAATTGATTAACTCCTAAACGTTTGGGTCACGCTTTAACTGCGCCAATACACTGAACGGGTTGGACCGCGTTACCTCGTCCTCGCTCGGTTCGGGCTCATCTGCTCCCGCCGGCTGCTGGCATTCTTCCGGATGATGAGCAGGCACAATAGGCAAAGCGAGCAAAAGCTCTTCTTCGACCAGTGACTGCAGATCCAATGGATCTTCGCCCAGTTCCAGCACGTCATAACCTTTCGGTAACGACTGGGTATTCGCACCCTCCTTCACTACAGCGTAACTGCATTCGCTGTGGATCGGCAGGGTGACCAGCTCAAGACAACGCTGGCAAACCATTTTGACCTCGGTGTCGATAAAGCTGTGGATCACCACAGATTTACGTTCATCTCGTTCAAAAACGAATTTCGCCTGCACCGTACCGACATCGTCGGAAAGCGGGTCGCAGAGTCTCTTCAAATCGGCCAGCAGCAGTTCACCTTGAAGGGTGGTGCCACGGTCAGCCAATTTGCGCGGGTCAACGTGAGGTGGAATCGGGTCATTCAACATAGGCGCAGCATTATAGGGATGCACCCACCCATGTCAAAGGAAATTGTGCCCTGTCCGTCACTTGCGTGCCTCCGCTAGAATTCGCACCTGCCTCAGGAGACGCGAATGCTGCCTTTATTACTCGCTTCAAGCTCGACCTATCGTCGCGAATTGCTTGCCCGCCTGCACCTGCCGTTCGTCTGCAGCTCGCCGGATATCGATGAAAGTCATCGCCCGGGCGAGCCTGCCATCGAACTGGTGAAACGCCTTGCCGAGCAAAAAGCCCGGGCGCTGGCTGACAGCCATCCCGCTCATCTGATTATCGGCTCGGATCAGGTAGCCGTCCTCGGCGAACAGATCATCGGCAAGCCGCATACCTTCGAGAAGGCTCGCGAGCAACTGATGGCCGCCAGTGGCGCCAGCGTGACCTTCCTGACCGGCCTTGCGCTGCTTAACAGTCAGACCGGTCAGTGCCAGGTCGATTGCGTGCCGTTCACGGTCCACATGCGCACACTGGATCAGGCAAGCATCGAACGCTATTTGCGCATTGAACAGCCTTACGACTGCGCAGGCAGCTTCAAGGCGGAAGGCCTCGGTGTGAGCCTGTTTCAATCTACCGAAGGCCCTGATGCCACAAGCCTGATCGGCCTGCCGCTGATTCGCCTGATCGACATGCTACTGGTTGAAGGCGTGCAGATCCCTTAAAGCAAAAGATCGCGGCCTGCGGCAACTCCTACACCGATCTCTGTAGGCGCTGCCGCAGGCTGCGATCTTTTGATCTTTACAACGAACTAACGCAACGAAGGTCCGTGGAAACCCATCCACATCGCCAATTGCTCTGCCACGCTGGCACCGAGCTTCTTCGAGAAGCGATCGAACGGCGATTCTTGAACGGTAAAATCCACCAACTCTTTCTCGCCAATCACGTCCCGCGCCACCGAACTGGCATTACCCAGCCCGTCGATCAGACCCAGCGGCAGCGCCTGCTCGCCCGACCAGACCAACCCGGAGAACAGCTCTGGATGATCCTTGTCTTTCAGACGATCGCCACGACCCTGCTTGACGCTGTTGATGAACTGCTTGTGCGTGGTATCGAGCACACTCTGCCAGAACGCGGTTTCTTCAGGTTTCTGCGGCTGGAACGGATCCAGGAACGATTTGTGCTCGCCCGAGGTATATGTACGACGCTCGACACCCAGCTTTTCCATGGTACCGACAAAACCGTAACCGGCCGCCGTCACACCAATCGAACCAACCAGACTCGCCTTGTCGGCGTAGATCTGATCCGCCGCGCTGGCGATGTAATAGGCACCGGACGCACCGAGATCGGAAATGACCGCATACACCTTGATCTCCGGATGCAGGCCGCGCAGGCGCTTGATCTCGTCATACACGTAACCCGACTGCACCGGACTGCCGCCCGGGCTGTTGATCCGCAGGATCACACCCTTGACCTTCTTGTCCTCGAACGCCGCTCGCAGACTGCCGACAATATTGTCGGCGCTGGCCGGCTCCTTGTCGGCGATCATGCCGGTGACGTCGATCAACGCGGTGTAGTTCGGTCCGCGCGTGGCGCTTTTTTCCATGTCCATCAGCGGCGTGAACAAAATCAGCGCCACAAACAGATAAACAAATGTCAGCAGCTTGAAGAAAATCCCCCAACGCCGTGAACGACGCTGCTCCTGAACACCAGCCAGCAGCGTCTTTTCCAATAGCTTCCAGCTTTTCTGATCACCGTCGTCGGCACTTGCCTTGGCCGGTGCTTTCCATTCGTCGGTCATGCCATCCACCCCAGCAAAAACGTATTAAGCCTGCTTCTCCAGCCAGGCATGCAATTCGGAAAAACGGTCGATCGACAGCCGCGGCTCGAACTGCTGCAGCGATTCGATCGATTGCGCGCCATAACTGACCGCCACCGAATCCATCCCCGCGTTACGCGCCATCAGCAGATCAAAGGACGAATCGCCGACCATCAGCGCCTGCTCCGCACGCACACCGCAATGCGCGAGGATCTGCTCCAGCATCAGAGGGTGCGGCTTGCTGGCAGTTTCATCGGCCGCACGGGTGATATCGAAATAATCTTCCCAGCCATTGGCCTTGAGCACCCGATCCAGCCCGCGACGATTCTTGCCAGTGGCGACGGCCAGGTGATAACCCTGCTCGCGAAACGACGCCATCGACTCGACTACGCCTTCGAACAACGGCGAAGGCACGGCTTCTGCGGCGATGTAGTGATCGGCGTAATACTCGCGAAACAAGGTCATTTCGGCGTCGCTGATTTCGGGATACAGCGTACGGATCGCCTCAGGCAAACCCAGACCGATGATGCCTTTGACGGCGAAATCATCGCGCAACTCGAAACCGGAACGCCCGGATGCCGAGTGCATCGCCTCGACGATCCGATGGATGGAATCGGCCAGCGTGCCGTCCCAATCAAAAATCAAAAGCTTGTAATCAGATGGGCGCACTCAATCGCTCCACGGTCTTGGCCCACATTTCATCGACCGGCGCCTGAAGGGTCAGCTTGCCGCCATCGGGCAGCGGCACGGTCAGCATGTAAGCGTGCAGAAACAGCCGCTTGCCGCCCAGATCGCGGATTTCCTTGGTGAAATCCTCGTCGCCATACTTGCTGTCACCAGCAATGCAATGGCCAGCATGCAAGGTGTGCACGCGAATCTGGTGGGTGCGACCGGTAACCGGTTTAGCCTCGACCATGGTGGCAAAATCACCGAAGCGGCGCAGCACTTTGAACAGAGTCAGGGCTTCTTTGCCCTCGTCATTGACTTCGACCATGCGCTCGCCGGAACGCAGATTGCTCTTGAGCAATGGCGCACTGACTTTCTTGATTGAGGTCGCCCAGTTGCCGCGCACCAGCGCCATGTAGCGCTTGTCGACGCCATCACCACGCAATTGCTCGTGGAGGTGACGCAACATGCTGCGCTTTTTGGCGATCATCAGCAGGCCGGAGGTGTCACGGTCGAGACGGTGAACCAGTTCCAACTCTTTGGCATCGGGACGCAACTGACGAAAGGCTTCGATCACGCCAAAATTCAAGCCGCTGCCGCCGTGAACCGCAATGCCAGCGGGCTTGTTGATCACGATCAGGGCTTTGTCTTCGAAGACAATCGAGGCTTCCAGACGCTGCAGCAAACCCTGTGCAAGTGGCACCGGTTCGTCGCGCTCAGGCACGCGAACGGGCGGCACGCGCACGATATCACCGGCCTGCAGCTTGTATTCTGGCTTGATCCGACCTTTGTTCACGCGCACTTCGCCTTTACGCAAAATGCGGTAAATCAAGGTCTTGGGCACGCCTTTGAGCCGGGCGAGGAGGAAATTGTCGATTCGTTGGCCGGCATACTCCGGCGAGACTTCAAGCAATTGAACGCCTGGAGTCGAAGGGGCAGTAGTTGTCATGCCGCGGATGATAACAATTTTTATGGAATTGAAGCACTTAATCATTGCTGCTATAGTCGCGAACGCCGCCAAAAGCGGCCTGGACAGAGGAACCACGGTCAAAAACCGGCCCTGACCAACGCAATTCACCAGGACGCGAGGCCGTCCTACGGGGCTTTCGCTACGTAACGGTGGAGTTTTCAGTTGTAACGAGCGCAGGTGACATGAGGCCTGAATTACACCGCCGAGCAGAGTTTTAACTCGCCTGGCAGGCACACATTCAAGGCCAGTTCACAAAGTGCAGTCAGCTGCAGATGACCCCGAGCGAATGCTTCGGAAACAACGCCTGAATTAGCCATGATGCGTGACCTCCCCTTTCGGAGCTCACGGTAAATGCCAACCCGCTGCGGATTCTGCGCGCGGCAGCACCCGAATTATCAGGGATACGTGTAGGGTGGAGATGCACAACCGCTGGACTGTGTAGCAATAGGCTTTATCAAGACGCTTCATCTCGTCCACAGCCGCTGGTTGATTCCTCCTCCTGACTGAGTGCTTAAGTAGCCACAGCAAGCAGGACGCGTACGTCGCTGTATCGGCCCAATTGGCCGCATATCGCTGGACACGGGAATGGCCAACCACTCCCGACGCACCTGACACCGACCGTGAGAAGTCGTGTGTGCCGAACGCCGTTTCCGGCAGCCCGGAAACCGACGGTACTACATGAAAAGAATGCTGATTAACGCAACTCAACCCGAAGAGTTGCGTGTTGCACTGGTAGATGGCCAACGCCTCTACGACCTGGACATCGAATCCGGTGCACGCGAGCAGAAGAAGGCCAACATCTATAAAGGCCGCATCACTCGCATCGAACCAAGCCTTGAGGCTGCCTTTGTCGATTTCGGCTCCGAGCGCCACGGCTTCCTGCCCCTCAAAGAAATCTCCCGCGAATACTTCAAGAAAGCCCCTGAAGGCCGCGTCAACATCAAGGACGTCCTGAGCGAAGGCCAGGAAGTCATCGTTCAGGTCGAAAAAGAAGAACGTGGCAACAAGGGCGCAGCCCTGACCACCTTCATCAGCCTGGCCGGTCGTTACCTCGTGCTGATGCCGAACAACCCGCGTGCCGGCGGCATTTCCCGTCGCATCGAAGGCGAAGAGCGCAACGAACTGCGTGAAGCGCTGAACGGCCTGGTTGCACCGGCCGACATGGGTCTGATCGTGCGCACTGCCGGCCTTGGCCGCAGCAGCGAAGAAATGCAGTGGGACCTCGATTACCTGCTGCAACTGTGGACCGCCATCAAAGAAGCCTCGCTGGATCGCTCCGCGCCGTTCCTGATCTATCAGGAAAGCAACGTGATCATCCGCGCCATCCGCGATTACCTGCGCCAGGACATCGGCGAAGTGCTGATCGACAGCGTTGAAGCCCAGGACGAAGCCCTGACCTTCATCCGCCAGGTAATGCCGCAGTACGCCAGCAAGATCAAGCTGTACGAAGACAGCGTGCCGCTGTTCAACCGTTTCCAGATCGAAAGCCAGATCGAGACCGCTTTCCAGCGCGTCGTTGAACTGCCTTCCGGCGGCTCCATCGTCATCGATCCGACCGAAGCCCTGGTGTCCATCGACATCAACTCGGCGCGCGCCACCAAAGGCAGCGATATCGAAGAAACCGCTCTGCAGACCAACCTTGAAGCCGCCGAAGAAATCGCCCGTCAGTTGCGCCTGCGCGACATCGGCGGCCTGATCGTCATCGACTTCATCGACATGACCCCTGCCAAGAACCAGCGCGCCGTGGAAGAGAAAGTCCGCGAATGCCTGGAAGCCGACCGCGCCCGCGTGCAGATCGGCCGCATCTCGCGCTTCGGCCTGCTGGAAATGTCCCGTCAGCGCCTGCGTCCATCCCTGGGCGAAAGCAGCGGCATCGTCTGCCCGCGTTGCAACGGCACCGGCATCATCCGTGACGTTGAATCGCTGTCGCTGGCGATCCTGCGCCTGATCGAAGAAGAAGCCCTGAAAGACCGTACTGCCGAAGTGCGCGCTCAGGTGCCGATCCCGGTCGCCGCGTTCCTGCTCAACGAAAAACGCAACTCGATCACCAAGATCGAACTGCGCACCCGTGCCCGCATCATCATTCTGCCGAACGATCACCTCGAAACGCCGCACTTCGAAGTTCAGCGTCTGCGTGATGACAGCCCGGAAGCCGCGACCAACCAGTCCAGCTACGAAATCGCTGCTGCCGCTGCCGAAGTCGAAGAAGTCCAGCCAGCCGCCGCGACCCGCACCCTGGTTCGCCAGGAAGCCGCGGTCAAGACTGCTCCGGCCCGTGCCAACGCTCCGGTTCCGACCGAAGTCGCCGCACCTGCCGCTCCGGCACCGGCTCCAGTTGCCGCGCCAGAGCCAAGCCTGTTCAAAGGCCTGGTGAAATCGCTGGTCAGCCTGTTCGCCACCAAAGAAGAGCCAGCCGCTCCGGTTGTGGTTGAAAAACCAGCCAGCGAACGTCCGGCCCGTAACGAAGAGCGTCGCAACGGTCGTCAGCAGAGCCGCAACCGTAACGGTCGCCGCGATGAAGAACGCAAGCCACGCGAAGAACGTGCGCCACGTGAAGAACGCGCCCCGCGTGAGCCGCGCGAAGAGCGTGCTCCACGTGAAGCCCGTGAAGTCCGCGAGCCTCGTGAAGCCCGTACCGAAGCTGCACCGGCCGCTCGTGAAGAACGCGCGCCACGTGCACCGCGTGAAGAACGTGCACCGCGTGCTCCGCGTGAAGATCGCAAGCCACGTGGCGAGCGTGAAGAGCGTGTACGTGAACTGCGCGAGCCTCTGGACGCCGCTCCAGTTGCTCCAGTTGCTGCAGCCACCGCAGCCGTTGCCGCTGAAGAGCGTCCGGCCCGTCAGCCACGTGAAGAGCGCGCACCGCGTCCGCCGCGTGAAGAGCGTCAACCACGCGCCGAGCAGGCCGCTGCTGCCGTCGCTGAAGAAGAAGTGAACATCAACGAAGAGCAACTGCCGGAAGACGGTTCGGAGAACGCCGAGGGCGATCGCCCACGTCGTCGCTCGCGCGGTCAGCGTCGTCGCAGCAACCGTCGTGAGCGTCAGCGTGATGCCAACGGCAACGTGATCGAAGGTTCGGAAGAATCCGAAGCCGGCGAAAACGCTGAAGAGCCAAGCACTGCCGATCTGGCTGCCGGCCTGGCGGTGACTGCTGCTGTTGCCAGCAGCGTGATCAGCGCTCCGGCTGAAGCACAAGCTCACGAGCAAGCAGAGCGCGCCACTGCCGCCGTTCAGGAAACTGCTGCTGTGGAAGCGCCGGTTGTTGAAGCGACCACTCCGGTAGAAGTGGTTGCTGCTCCGGAAGTCGAAGTCGCACCGGTTCAGGAAACCCTGCCTCAGGTCGAGCCAGCGCCAGTTGTGTTCGCCGAACCGGTGGTTGAAACCGTCGCTGAAACCGTGACCGAAACCGTGCGTGAAGTTCGCGAAGAACAAACCGCTTTCAACTGGGTTGCCGAGCCAACCGTGACTGAAGTACCAGCACCTGCTGCTGAAGCTGAAGTCCCGCAAGCGATGGTTTCCGAGCCAGTGGTTGCGGCTGCCGAACCTGCTCCAGCGCCAGTCGTTGAAGCACCGGTTGTTGAAGCTCCGGTCGTCGAGGCGCCTGTAGTGGCCGAAGCACCAGCCCCGGCAGTTGAAGCACCGGCTCCGGTCAGCGCCCTGACGCCAAGCGGCCGCGCGCCGAACGACCCGCGTGAAGTGCGTCGTCGCAAGCGTGAAGAAGAGCGTCTGCAGAAGGAAGCCGAACTGGCTGCCGCTGCTGCTCCTGTTGCTGAAGTGGTCGAGGCAGCGCCTGCCCCGGTCGCTGAAGAAGCGGTTGTCGAAGCAGTGATCGCTGAAGCGCCACGCTCCGTTCAGGACGCGGTCGAGCAGCACCAAGAGGCCGAGGAAAAAGAACACGAGCCTAAACCACTCGTGTAATTTCCAAAGCCGTTAAAAAGCCCCGCCCGGTGAAAACCTGGCGGGGCTTTTTTATGCCTCGATTTTTTGTGGTGGACTCTAGATCCAACCCCCTCACCCCAGCCCTCTCCCCACGGGGCGAGGGGGAAAGGGAGCCGATCTCCGTGTGCTTCAAGGCCGGAGTTCGACTCGAAGTTTCAGGTCGGTGTAGCTCGAAAGAACACCTCGGTCAGTCCCCTCTCCCTCTGGGAGAGGGTTAGGGTGAGGGCTTCTAAGGAATTCACACAGATCTCAAGACGAGGCAAAAACCAAAGCCTCAGGCACATCGATATCCCACAGAACACCTGGGTCATCGACAGCAATCTCCACCACCCTGCCCTGCTTGAACAAAGGCCTGGCCCCGCGATCACCGCTCAACCCCTGCAACCCCAAACCAAACGACCGCCCAAACCCCACCGGATGGCCAAACTCGCCATCCTGCACCGGCACGCTCACCGCATCGTCAGCAATCGCCGCAACCACCCGCTCGATACTCGACGGCAAGATAAACGGCATATCACCCAGCACAATCAACCAGCCATCGGCATCCGGGCAAGCTGCAACCCCGGCGGCAATGCTGTCACCCATTCCGGTCGACTCGATCGAAACAACCTCACAGCCATAAGCCTGCGCCATGCGCATCGCCTGCGGCCGCGCCTCAGTCGTCACCAGGACGCGCTTATCAAGATCGGCCGGCAGATTCACCAACACCTGCTCGATCACCGAACGCACCGCACCATCACGACCAGTGCAATCCGCCAGCAACTTGTCTTTGTCGGCACCCGCCACCTGGCGAAAGCGACTGCCCTCGCCCGCTGCCAGCACAATCACTGCAATGGATCGACTCATGCGCCCTCCAGTGTTTTCTTCTGCTTCAACTCGACGCCGTTCTTGATCGCGACGATTTCCGCCAGCAAGGACAAAGCAATTTCCGCCGGCGAATGACTGCCAATGTGCAAACCGATCGGGCCATGCAGTCGATCGATCGCTTGTACCGACAAGCCTAGCTGAGCCAGATTCTCCCGGCGCTTCTGACTGTTGACCCGCGAGCCGAGCGCCCCCACATAGAAGGCTGGCGAATCCAGCGCCGTCAGTAACGCCATGTCGTCCAGACGCGGATCATGGGTCAACGCGACAATCGCTGTGCGCTCATCGGTCTGAATGCTCAACACCGCGTCATCCGGCATGCCCGGGACGAAGCGTCCGTGATGCTCTTCCCAGCCGTAGACAAACTCGGTGCGTGGATCGCAGATCAGCACTTCGAAATCCAGCAGTCGCGCCATGTCCGCGACGTAGCGCGACAACTGCCCGGCACCGATCAACAACAGACGCCAGCGCGGGCCGTAAATGGCGCGCAGGGTTTTGCCATCGAATTCCAGCGAATCGGATTTACTTGCCGGGGACAGAAACACTTCACCGGTGTCGATGTTCAACTCGCGAGCAACAATCTCGTGGGCCTCGCAACGGGCCAATAGTTCGGCAACCCACGCCGGATCGCCAACGCGCTCTTCGGTCAGGCGCAACGTGCCGCCGCAAGGCAAGCCAAAACGCGCCGCCTCCTCTCGCGTGACACCATAAGTGATCAACTGCACCGGCGGCCCGTCGGTAGCGATGCGGCCGTCGTGCAGACGGGCGATCAAGTCATCCTCGACACACCCGCCCGACACCGAACCAATCACCACGCCATCCTCGCGCAACGCCAACATGGCACCGGGTGCGCGGGGCGCCGTGCCCCAGGTTTGCACCACACTGAACAGCACCACCCGCTGTCCGGCGCGGCGCCATTCGAGGACGCTGCGCAGGACATTGAGGTCGACGCTGTCCATTACGCCTCTGCCTTCTGCCAGCCCTGCAACTGATAACGCACCGGCAGATTGCGAATGCGCTTGCCGGTGGCGGCGAAGATCGCGTTACACAAGGCCGGAGCAATCGGCGGTACGCCCGGTTCGCCGACACCGCCCAAGGGCACGTCGCCCGGCGGTGTCACCAGATGCACGGCAACTTCCTTCGGCGCCAGCGACATGCGCGCCACTTCATACATATGGAAGTTGTCCTGCTGGACCTTGCCGTCCTTGAAGCTGATTTCGCCCAGTACTGCGTTGCCCAGGCCCATAACGCAGGCGCCTTCGAACTGCGAACGGATACGTTCAGGGTTGATCTGCGGTCCGCAATCCACGGCGATGTCAGCCTTGTGCACGATCAGCGTACCGTCGTCTTTTACTTCAACCTCAATCACCGCCGCCACGTATGTGACGAAGCTGTAATGCACCGCCAGGCCAAGACCACGGCCCTTGGGCAGTTTGCGTCCCCAGCCAGCAGCTTTGGCTGCGGTTTCCAGCACGGTGCGCATGCGCCCGGTGTCGATCGGATAACGCTCGGGAGATTCGCCATAGTTCCACTCTTCGCTCAGCGTGCGCGGGTCGATCTGACGATCAGGGCCAAGCAGTTTGATCTGGTATTTGAGGGGATCCTCACCAGCCTTGTGCGCCAGTTCATCGACGAAGCTCTGGATGGCGAAACCATGGGGAATGTTCGATACCGAGCGATACCAGCCAACCCGCGTGTGCACCGTCGCTTCGGGGTTTTCCAGGCGCACATTGGGAATTGCGTAGGCCATGTTGGTGAAGCCCATGCCCAGTTCGAATGCCGCTTCATGGTTCATGCCCGGCGCGAACAACGCAGTGATGCTCGGTGCCACGGTGCGATGCAGCCAACCGGACGGCATACCGTCCTTGCCCACGCCCGCCTTGAGGTACTCAGCAGACACGGTATGAAAATACGAGTTGTGGATGTCATCTTCACGCGTCCACTGCACCCGCACAGCTTTGCCGGGGAACTCCTTGGCGAGGATCGCCGCTTCGACGACAAAGTCCGGTTTCGACTTGCGACCGAAACCACCGCCGAGCAGCGTGACATTAAAGGTGACGTTGTCGAACGGCAAACCAAGGCGCTCGCCGATTCGCTCACGGGTGACTTGCGGCGCCTGACTCGGTGCCCACGCTTCGCAAACGCCGTCCTTGTAACGGGCGATGGCGACCATCGGCTCCATGGGTGCCTGGGCCAGATGCGGTAGATAATAGGAAGCTTCGAGGGTGCTGGCAGCGCCGCTCAGGGCTTTATCGATATCTCCGGTATTACGCACCACTTTGCCAGGCTTCAGCGACGCAGCTTCCAGTTCCTTGCGATAGGCGATCGAGTCATAACTGGCGTTCGGGCCGTCATCCCATTCGATCTTCAGCGCCTCACGGCCCTTGATCGCTGCCCAGGTATTGCTGGCCACCACGGCCACACCGCCCAACGGTTGGAATTCCGAAGGCAACGGGCGGCTTTCGATCTGGATGACTTTGAGCACGCCGGGGACTTTCAGCGCAGCGCTGTCATCCACCGATTTGACCTTGCCGCCGTACACCGCCGGACGAGCGATGGTCGCGTACAACATGCCATCGAAATGCACGTCGGCGCCGTACACCGCACGACCGTTGACGATGTCGTCACCGTCGATGGCTTTGGTGCCTTCCTTGCCGATGTAGCGAAACTCCGACGGCTGCTTAAGACGCAAGCTGTCCCGTGCCGGTACCGCCAACGCACTGGCTGCGCCGGCCAGTTCGCCGTAGCCCAGCTCTCGGCCGGACGGTTTATGGATGACTTTGTGCAACTGCGCGTGGCATTCGCCCACAGGCACTTTCCACTGCGCAGCGGCAGCTTGCTCGAGCATGGTTCGCGCCGCCGCGCCGCAACGCCGCATCGGCTCATACCAGTGGCGCATGCTGCGCGAACCGTCGGTGTCCTGGTTGCCGAAACGTACTTCATCACCCGGCGCCTGCTGCACTTTGACGTGCGCCCAATCGGCCTCCAGCTCATCTGCGACAACCATGGTCAGACTGGTGCGCACGCCCTGGCCCATTTCCGAACGATTGCACACAACGGTGACGGTGCCGTCGGCGGCGATGCTGACGTAGACCTTCGGATCATCAATCCAGCCGTTGGGCATGCCATCGGCGCCGAACTGTTTCGGTTTGTCTTCGGCCAACGCATCCTGCCAGCCCCAACTCGCGGCCAGCACCAGCGCACCAGTGGCGCCGACGCCTTTGAGAAAACCGCGACGGCTGAGATTGCTCAGGGCGAAATCATTCGGAAGACGGCTCATGCCTTGGCCTCCTTCAAGTGAGTGGAAGCCTGACGGATAGCGGTTTTGATCCGGTTATAGGTGCCGCAGCGGCAAATGTTGCCGACCATGGCTTCCTCAATCTGCTCGTCGCTCGGATTCGGATTGGTCTTGAGCAATGCCGTGGCCGACATGATTTGCCCGCCCTGACAGAAACCGCACTGCGCGACGGCTGAGTCGAGCCAGGCTTGCTGGACCACCTGCCCGACCGGGTCAGCATGAAGATTGTCGATGGTGGTGACGCTCTGCCCGATCACCGAGCCGATCGGCGTGATGCAACTGCGCGCCGGCAAGCCATCGATATGAATGGTGCAGGCGCCGCACAGGCCCATGCCGCAACCGAATTTGGTGCCGTTGTAACCGGCGACATCACGAATCGCCCACAATAGCGGCATGTCTTCAGTGACATCGAGGGGATGGTCTTGACCGTTGAGTTTCAGGGTAATCATGGGCACGCCCGCATATTTTTAGTGGTTATGGGGTCGAGCAATCTGCCGCCATTGAATCGGCGGTGGTTCACGCAGATCGACTCAGGCTAATCAGGCTCTCTTGTACCGACGCGAACGTCTGCACCGGGCCTTTTGTGGAGCAAATGACGGTTATCGTTAGCTCGCTAAGTTAACCCAACATTAACGAAAAAGCCCTGCTGAGACAGGGCTTTTCAGTTACGAGCTTTTAGCTACAAGCTAAAAGTAAAAGCAGTAGCTGGCTCACGCTCAAGATTGTAGCTTGCCGCTAGAAGCTTGAAGCTCGACGCTGCTTCAATACCGATTGGGCTCCATTTCCAGCTCGACATTGAAACGTTCTGCAATGTCTTTCTGGATGCGTTGCGCCAGATCGAGCAATTGCAGACCGGTCGCGGCGCCGTAGTTGACCAACACCAGCGCCTGCAATTTATGCACGCCGGCATCGGCCTCACGGAAACCTTTCCAGCCAGCGCGCTCGATCAACCAGCCCGCGGCCAGTTTCATCTGCCCGTCGGGTTGCGCGTAGGCGACCACATCCGGGTGCTGCGCTTTGATCTGCGCGACGATGTCCGCCGACACCAGCGGGTTCTTGAAGAAGCTGCCGGCATTACCGAGCACTGCCGGATCCGGCAGTTTTTCACTGCGGATGCTGCAGATGGCGCGGCTGACGTCACTTGGCGTCGGCTGCTCGATGCCCTGCTCGGTCAGGCGCTGACGCACCGGGCCGTACTCCAGATGCAGATGCGCGACGCGATCGAGCGTAAAACGCACGCGCAAAATCAACCAACGCCCAGGCTGCTGTTTGAACAGGCTGTCGCGGTAGGCAAAGTTGCATTCTTCCAGGGTGAAATCACGTAGCTCGCCAGTCTGGCGATCCAGCGCCGTGAGCCCGGCAAACACATCCTTGATCTCGACGCCGTAAGCGCCAATGTTCTGCATTGGCGCAGCGCCGACAGTGCCGGGAATCAGGCTGAGGTTTTCCAGTCCGGAAAAGCCCAGCGCCAGCGTGTGCTGAACAAACGGATGCCAAGGCTCGCCAGCTTCAGCTTCGATTACCACACGGCTGCCGTCATCGCTGATCACGCGGATCCCGCGCGTCGCCATGCGCAGCACCAGCGCCGGGATATCCGCCGTCAGCAGCAAGTTGCTGCCACCGCCGATTACCAGTAACGGCACGTCGTGCGCGCTGGCATACGCCAGTGCTTCACGGACATCGGCATCGCTGTGGGCTTCGGCGAACAGTTGCGCGCGCACATCGACGCCAAAACTGTTGAACGGTTTCAGGGAAACCTGTGGTTGCACCTGCAAACTCATAACCGGCCCTTCACTTCGATCAACAATTGGTCACAAGCCGCTTCGATCAGATCCAGCACCTGCTCGAACCCCTGATTGCCGTCGTAATACGGATCCGGCACCTCATCGACCAACCCGGCATAACGGCGCAGGAACAGATCCAGTTCGGCCTTGCCAGTGGACGGTTGCAGCGCCTTGAGGTTGCGCAGGTTGCTGTTGTCCATCGCCAGAATCAGGTCATAACTGGCGAAGTCGGCGCGGCTGACCTGCTGCGCGCGTTGCGCCGACAGGTCATAGCCGCGCACTTTGGCCGCGGCCTGACTGCGTTTGTCCGGCGGGTTGCCGACGTGCCAGTCACCGGTGCCAGCCGAGGCCACTTCGACCTGATCCGCCAGCCCTGCGGCACGCAACTTGTGGCGCAACACGCCTTCAGCCGTGGGTGAACGGCAAATGTTGCCCAGGCACACAAACAGAACGCGCATCAGGCCCCCAGCAGGCGACGAACGCGCTCGAGGTCTTCGGCAGTGTCGACGCCAGTTGGCGGTGCGATCAGCGCATCGGCGACATGAATCCGCACGCCATGCCACAGGGCACGCAGTTGCTCGAGGGATTCAGTGTTTTCCAGCCAGCACGGGCCCCAGCTGACGAAGTCCTGGAGGAAACCGGCGCGGTAGGCATAGATACCGATGTGACGACGGTACGGCACGCCTTCAGGCAATTGCTCGCGGCTCTTGGCGAATGCATCGCGCGCCCAAGGCAAGGTCGAACGGCTGAAGGTCAGCGCCAGACCGTTGAGGTCGCTGACAACCTTGACCACGTTCGGATTGAACAGGGTTTCCACGTCCTCGATCGGCTCGGCCAGCGTGGCCATGCGCGCTTCGGTGTGGGCGGCGAGGTTGGCGGCGACCTGATCAATCACGCTCGGCGGGATCAGTGGCTCGTCACCCTGCACGTTGACCACGATCGCGTCAGGCTCAAGGCCCAGTTTCGCCGCGACTTCGGCCAGACGATCGGTGCCGGAATTATGGTCTTCACGGGTCAGCACCACTTCGGCACCAAAAGCCTTGCAGGCCTCGACGATGCGCGCGTCGTCAGTCGCGACCACGACGCGGGTCGCGCTGCTTTTGCTCGCCTGTTCCCAGACGTGCTGGATCATTGGCTTGCCGGCGATGTCCAGCAGCGGTTTGCCCGGCAGACGGGTCGAGGCGAAACGCGACGGGATGACAACGGTGAAGGCAGTGGTCATTTATCCAGACGCTCGTCGGTGGTCAGAGTGCGGGCTTCGCTTTCGAGCATCACCGGGATGCCGTCGCGGATCGGATAGGCCAGACCGGCACCCTTGCTGATCAGTTCGGTCTTGTCGGCGCTGAGCTTGAGCGGGCCTTTGCAGATCGGGCACGCGAGGATGTCGAGCAATTTGGTGTCCATGAACATTCCCTGAGTAAAGAGTTAAGGCAAAAGCCGATCGGGCAACAGACGCATCAGTTGCGTGTCGAACCAGGCCACGAAGGCCGGCGACGGCACGGCATCGACCGCCAGATACCACCAGTCGGCAGCAGCGAAGGCACGGCACTTCACCGCATCCTTTTCAGTCATCACCAACGGCAATGACGGTGTGAAATTCAACGCCTGCACGCTGTATTCGGCGTGATCGGCAAACGCATGGGGGATTGCCCGCCAGTCTAGCGCTTCGAGGGTATTGAAGAAACGTTGCGGATTGCCGATCCCGGCGACCGCATGCACGCTTTGACCGGACGGAAAATGCTCGAGAGATTTGCGCTCGCCGCTGCGCAGGTTGACCAGCGCCGTCGGCTGCAGGCGAAAGGCGAAACCGTCGTCACGGTCTTCAGTCGCACCATTGAACAGCACGCCGTCGACGCTTTGCAGACGTTCGATCGGTTCGCGCAACGGTCCGGCAGGCAAGCAGCGTTTGTTGCCCAGACCACGGGCGGCGTCGATCAGCACCAGCTCCAGATCCCGCGCCAGACGGTAATGCTGCATGCCGTCGTCGGAGAGGATCAGATCCAGCGGCTCACTGGCGAGCAAGGCTTTGACAGCGGCGCTGCGATTGGGGTCGATCATCAGCGGCACGCCGGTGCGCTGGACGATCAGCAGCGGTTCGTCGCCAGCGATATCGGCGGTTTGATCGGCCTCAACGCGCCACGGCAACTGCGCGGGTTTGGCACCGTAACCACGGCTGACCACGCCGACGCGCAAACCGCTGCGCCGGCAATGTTCGATCAGCCAGAGAATCATCGGCGTTTTGCCGGTGCCGCCGACGGTGATGTTGCCGACCACGATCAGCGGCACTGGCGGCTGGTAAATCTCGCCTTCACCGTCGAGAAAGCGCTGGCGTTTACCCACCACCACGCGGCGGTACAACATTTCCAGCGGCCGCAGCAACGTCAGGGCCGGGTGCCCCTGATACCACGCAGCGAGCAAACGATCGGACAGGCTCATCAGGATTTGGGCGCCGCCTCGACCGTGGTCATGCGCAGATGGCTGAAACCGAGCTTGCCGGCCGCGTCCATGGCGGTGATCACGGATTGATGCTGAGTCTTGCCGTCAGCACTGATCGACAACGGCATGTTGGTGTCACCGTTGGATTCTTTCTGCATGGCTTCCATCAATGTCGCCAGATCGTTCTTCGGCAGAATCCTGTTGTTCACCGAAAACACGCCTTCGGCGCTGATAGCCACGTCGATCTGCTTGAGCTGCTGATCTTCGGCCGGAGAGCCGCTGACCGCTTCCGGCAGGTCGACGCGCAACTGGGTTTCACGGGTAAACGTGGTGGTCACGACGAAAAACAGCAGCAGAATGAACACCACGTCGATCAGCGACGCGAGGTTGATATCGATGGTTTCCCGAGGCTTGCGACGGAATTTCACGCGCGGCCCTCGGCCAGGTCGACGTCACGGTCACCCTGCACCACTTCAACCAGTTTGATCGCTTCCTGCTCCATGCCCACCACCAGTTCATCAATGCGGCGTTGCAGGAAGCGGTGGAAGAACACCGCCGGAATACCGACCATCAGGCCTGCTGCTGTGGTGATCAGCGCCTTGGAGATACCACCCGCCAGCACCGAAGCATTGGTGGTCATACCGGAACCGGTGAATGCGCTGAAGATATCGATCATGCCCAGCACCGTACCCAGCAGACCGAGCAGCGGCGACATCGCGGCGATGGTGCCCAGCGCATTGACGTAGCGTTCGAGCTCGTGGATGACGCGGGCGGCGGCTTCTTCAATGCACTCTTTCATGATCTCGCGACCATGCTTGGAGTTGGCCAGACCGGCGGCGAGGATTTCCCCCAGCGGCGAATTGGCGCGCAATTCCTTGAGTTTTTCTTTATTGAGCTGCTTGTCCTTGATCCAGACCCAGACCTGGCCCAGCAGATGCTCGGGGGTGACGCGACTGGCGCGCAGTGTCCACAGGCGTTCGGCGACGATCGCCATGGCCGCGATGGAGCTCAGAATGATCGGCAACATCATCCAGCCGCCGGATTTGACCAATTCCCACACAGTGACAGTCCCCTCGAAAAAGTGCGCCACTTTACCATACCGATCGACGATTAAGACCCGCCGCCCCGACGACCGTGATACCCATTGACTCATGCCCCGATCAGCGGGCCAGCGCGGGCGGATCACGCCAGAAACGCCGCTGATGACGCATTGTGCGAGGCGGCGCGAAGGTGCCCAGTTGCACCTGAATGGCACCCTGCTCGGCGCTGTCGTAAATGCGCAGTCCCTGTTTGCGATAACGCGCCAGCACGGTCGGGTGCGGATGGCCGAAGGAATTGCCCTGCCCACGGGAAATCAGCACGGCTGCGGGTTGCAACACCTTGAGCAGCGCCATTGACGACGAACTGCGGCTGCCGTGATGGGGCGATTGCAGCCATGGTGTCGGCACGGCCAATGGACTGTCGAGCAGCGCACGTTCGGCGTGGGTGTCGATATCGCCGGTCAGCAACAGACGCTCGCCATTGGCCTCGATCTGCAAGACGCAGGAGCGCTGATTGCTGTCGCGGGCGTCCGCCCATTGCCAGAGTTGAAAAGCGACCCCGTCCCACTGCCATTGCCGGCCGCTTTCGCAGGCTTCGGCGCTCAACGCCTCAGGCAGTCCCGGCGGGTCACCGCTGATCACGCGATCGACGGTCAAACCACGGGTGATCGCCAGAGCGCCACCCGCGTGATCGGCATCCGCATGGCTGAGCAGCATCAGATCGAGTTTTTCCACTCTCAGTTTGCGCAACGCGGGCAGCACCACCCGCTCGCCGAGATCGAAATCACCAAAGCGCGGCCCAGCGTCATAGAGCAACGTGTGATGGCGGGTGCGGATCAGGATGGCCAGGCCTTGGCCGACATCCAGTTGCCAGATGTCGGCCAATCCCTCATCCAGCCGTTCGCGTGGCGGCACCACCAGCAGCAACAGCAATGGCCAGCCCAGCGGGCGCATTGGCACGCCGCGCGGCAACAGCAACAACACCGCGCCGAGACCGCCAGCAGCCAAGAACCAGGCGGGTATCGAGGGTGCGATCCATGCAGGCCAATGCCCGGCCATTATCGCCAGCGCGCGAAACAACCCGTCGATCAAACCACCGGCCAGCCACAGCAGCCCTTCGCCGACACAGGGTATGGGCAACAACATCGTCCCGAGCAACGCCGGCGGCAGCACGACAAGACTGACCCAAGGCACTGCAAGCAGATTGGCCAGCGGCCCGCTGAGACTGATCGGCAGGTTCAGTGCCAGCAACACCGGACACAAACCGATCGCAATCAACCATTGCGCTCGCGTCCAGGTCTGCCACCAGCGCCACGCGCCCAGGCGGCCGCCAAAGGTGAAAATCAACACCGCCACCGCCGCAAACGACAACCACAAACCCGGACGCAAACTCGCGAGCGGATCCAGCAACAGCACACCATTGAACGCCAGCAGCAGCGGCCACCATGCCCCCAGATGGCGAAAGCGCAAACGCCACAACAGTACCAGGCCGACCATCACGCAGGCGCGCTGCACCGGCACGTCAAATCCGGCAAGCAAGGCGTAACCCAGCGCCGCCGTAAACGCCAGCCCACAGGCCCATGGCAGCCACGGCCAACGCAGCGGCCACAGGCCAAATCGCGCCAACCCTGCGACCAGCCAATACATCACCGCCGCCAGCAAGCCGATATGCTGACCGGAAATCACCAACAAGTGCACGGTGCCGGTGTCCTGCAGGATCTGCCAATCCTCGCGACTGAGCCCGGACCCATCACCCAACACCAACGCGGCCAGAGCACCGGCCCGACCGTGCGCATCCACTGCAAGCAGGCGCTGACGAATGCTGTCGCGCCAGGCCCAACGCGCTTCGCTCAGGCGTTGACCATCCTTGATCGTGCCCGTCGCACCGATGCGTTGCGCCAGCAGCCATGCCTCGTAATCGAAAGCGTCCGGGTTGAGCAAACCACCGGGACGCTTGAGCTTGACCGCCAAGCGCCAGCGCTCGCCACTGTTGACCGGCGGCCCGGCGTACCAGGCGAGGCGCATCAGCGATGGCAGTTTTTCGTGACGTGAGCGTGCATCAGCCAACTCGAAACGCACCACACCGTCGCCGTTCTGCGGCAACCCGACCACCCGCCCTTCGAGCCAGCGGGTTTCGCCATCCAGTTCGGCCGGCAAGCGATCATTCAACGCCCATTGCGCACCGACGCTGGCCCAGGTGAAACCCAGCAGAAAAATCGCCAATGGATAGCTGCGAAACGGCAGCAACATCAAAGCCGTCACCGGCAACAACAGCATCAACCAGACCGGCGGTAAGGCCGGCATAAAAACCGGGGCCAGCAGACCGACTGCCAGCGCCATCATCCCTGTGCGCATAAGCCCGTCCTTGAGAGTCCCGCACTTAGGCATAGCGGGTGTCGGGCACGTGCGTCGTCAACAATTGTCACAAAGTCTGAATGGGCGCTTCGTAGAATCCAGACATACTTGCCGCCTTAACCGACCGAGAAGCCTTATGCCCCGGCGCTTATTCAAACGTTACATGCCCGATCCGACGAGCATCAGGGAACACAAATCCTTACGCTTTCTCGGCAAGTTGCTGCATGACCCGAACCTCTGGCACCTCAATCGTCACTCGGTCGCGCGGGCGATGGCGGTCGGCCTGTTCGCCGCATTCCTGCCGATTCCGGCGCAAATGCTGGTGGCCGCCGCCCTTGCCGTCATGGTGCGGGGGAACATGCCGATTGCGGTCAGTCTGGTGTGGCTGACCAATCCGATCACCATGCCGGCGGTGTTCTTCTGCACGTATCAGGCCGGGGCGTTTTTGATGGATGTGCCTGCCCGGCATCTGCCGGATGAGCTGACCTGGGAATGGATCAGCGGCGAGTTGTCGACGTTGTGGCAGCCGTTTCTGCTTGGTTCGGTAGTGGTCGGCTTGGTGCTCGGCGCCCTCGCCTATTGCCTGGTAATGATGTACTGGCGCTGGTGGGTCGCGCGGCAATGGGCGCGGCGCAAGAAAAGTCGCATGCGCTGAATGCAAAACGGCCTCCGCAGTGGGAGGCCGTTTTGATTTGTGGCGTCTGTATTGGCCCTATCGCGAGCAGGCTCACTGGAATGCGTTCCCCTGTGGGAGCGAGCCTGCTCGCGAAGAAGTCGACGCGGTTCTGGATCAGGTACGCATACCACGCCCACTCACCAGCAACCGCGCACAACCGAGATACAACACCACCGTCGCCACCAGCATGAAGGTGATCGCGATACCAATCTTGATATCCGACACACCCAGAATCCCGTAACGGAACGCATTGACCATGTGCAGCACCGGGTTGGCCAGCGACACGGTTTGCCAGAATGGCGGCAGCAGCGTGATCGAATAGAACACCCCACCCAGGTACGTCAGCGGCGTCAGCACAAAAGTCGGGATGATCGAAATATCATCGAAATTGCGCGCAAATACCGCGTTGATGAAGCCCAGCAGCGAGAAAATCGTCGCCGTCAGCACCACCACAAGGATGGTCACCCCGAGGTGATGCACCTGCAAATGGGTGAAGAACAGCGACAGAATGGTCACGATCACGCCGACCATCAGGCCACGCAACACGCCGCCAATGGTGAAGCCAATCAGAATCGTGTGCGGCGACACCGGCGAGACCATCAGCTCTTCGATGGAACGCTGGAACTTGCTGCCGAAGAAACTCGACACCACGTTGCCGTAAGAGTTGGTGATCACCGACATCATGATCAGCCCCGGCACGATGTACTCCATGTAAGTGAAGCCACCCATGTCGCCGATTTGCCGACCGATCAGATTACCGAAGATCACGAAGTACAGAACCATGGTGATCGCCGGTGGCAGCAACGTCTGCGGCCAGATCCGCGTGAAGCGTTTGACCTCGCGGTAAACGATGGTCTGCAGGGCGACGAGGTTGGGACGGAATTCGGAACTCATACCGCCACCTTCGACAGATTTTTCTCCACCAGGGACACGAACAACTCCTCGAGGCGATTGGTTTTGTTGCGCAGGCTCAGCACTTCAATGTTCTGCTGCGCCAACTGGGTGAACAACGCCGTAATGCCCATGGATTTGTCGACCTGAACTTCCAGGGTGTGGCTGTCGATCAACCGGGCCGGATAACCGAGCAGTTGCGGCGCGGCGCTCAAGTCGTTTTTCAGGTCCAGCAAAAAGGTTTCCACGTGCAACTGGCCCAGCAATTGTTTCATGCTGGTGTTCTCGACGATGGTGCCGTGGTCGATGATGCCGATGTTGCGGCACAACTGCTCCGCCTCTTCCAGATAGTGCGTGGTGAGGATGATGGTGATGCCTTTCTGGTTCAGTTCGGTGAGGAACGTCCACATCGAACGACGCAACTCGATATCGACGCCTGCAGTCGGCTCATCGAGGATCAGCAGACGCGGTTCATGCACCAGCGCACGGGCAATCATCAGACGGCGCTTCATGCCGCCGGACAACGAACGCGACGGCACATCGCGCTTGTCCCACAGGCCCAATTGCGTCAGGTACTGCTCGGCGCGTTCCTTGGCGATCTTCGCCGGAATGCCGTAGTAGCCGGCCTGAGTCACGACGATGTCGAAGGTCTTTTCGAACTGGTTGAAGTTGAATTCCTGAGGCACCACGCCGATCGAGCGCTTGAGCTGCGCAGGATTTTTGTCCAGGTCATGACCGAAGATATTCACCGTGCCGCTGGTTTTGTTCACCAGGGTCGAGAGAATGCCGATGGTCGTGGATTTGCCAGCACCGTTGGGGCCGAGCAAGGCGAAAAAATCACCTTCGGCGACGTCCAGATCGATACCACTCAAGGCCTGGAACCCGTTGCCGTAGGTTTTGGTTAGCTGCCGGATGGACAGAGCGGAACTCATATCTGATTTACGCACCATTGAAGGGAAAAAGGAGACGGCGGCGAAGGATCGAACCGCAGCGCAAGTGCGCAATGGTGCTTGCCGCCGCCGTACAAGTACAGTCAAGTGTGTCGATAGTAGGTATTAAGTCAACGCGGTCATGACGGCTTTCTGGTAAGCCGGACGCTGCTTCAGGCGCTCGTACCAGGCTTGCAGATGCGGTTGCGGGGCGCGTTCGATGGGCATCTCGAACCAGGCATAAATGAAACTGCCGAGCGGGATGTCACCCATGCCGATGTCTTTTCCGGAAAGGTAAGGCTGACTGGCCAAGGCACTGTCTGCCATGCTCAGCAACTCGCTGCATTCCTTGATCGCGGCATTGATCGCCGCCCAGTCCTGCTTGTCCGCAGGCGTGCGCAACACGCCCCAGAACACCGTGCGGAAAGGCCCGGCGAAACTCGAGGTGGTCCAGTCCATCCACTTGTCAGCGATAGCGCGGGCTTGCGGATCCGCCGGATACCAAGCGCTGTCGGGCGCATGCCTGGCCAGCAGATAGCGCACGATGGCGTTGGATTCCCACAACACGAAACCGTCGTCTTCAATCACCGGCACCCGACCGTTCGGGTTCATCGCCCGGTACTCGGGCGTGTCGACTACGCCAAACGCGCCACCGGCATCAATCGCCTCGTAAGCCAGACCGAGTTCCTCGGCGGCCCACAATGGCTTCCTGACATTCGATGAGTTTTTCCGTCCCCAGATCTTCAGCATGACCGCCTCTTTTCAAATGCGTGGGCAGGCAGCATACGCCGGATCAGACCCGGCTCAAATCACTCTGCATATCGCCCAGCAATGGCGGCTGCTGATCGGTGAACAGGTGCGGATAGCACTTTTGCAGATGCTCGAAGAAGAAGGTTTCCGGGACATCGGCGAATTGGCCGTGATCGACCAGATACTCCATCAACTGTGCCCCATCGCGGTTGAACGGGTGGAAAACGCTGTCGTTGATACCGTCGAACTCCAGCGGCGCGACATTGAACAACTCGCAGAGCTTCTGGTTGAACGCCGGCGTGGCCTTGACCCAGCGACCCTCTAGAAAAAACTCGGTATAGCCGTGCATGGCGAACATATCGCTTTTCAATAACTCGAGCAGACGCGGGGTCGACAGGTGATTTTTCACATCGGCCAGACCGATCCGCGCCGCGATTCCGCAATGCCGCGCGCACCCCGCCAGCAGCGTGGCTTTCGGTACGCAATAACTCTCCCCCGTCGCCAGCGCATAACTGCCGCGCAAGGTCTGCGGATCACGGCTGAAGGTATAGGGGTTGTAGCGCACGGCCTCACGCACCGCGTAATAAAGACTGATCGCCTGCGCGAGCGGATCGCGGCTGGCACCACGGTGCTGTTCGGCGAACTCCACCACCGCCGGGTGGTCACTATCGATGAAGCGGCCGGGGCTCAGATATTCGTGCATGACGACAATCTCCTGGGTGAGCCCCGAGTCTAGCGATAGCGTCAGCACAGAGATAACGACGTTTCGGCCAAACTTGGACGCAAAGGCGCGGATTGATCGAACGATTTCCCACACGTGTTGCCCACCGAACCTACGAAAACCATCCGGGGTTTCCCACGATTTCAATCACCTTGGTCTGACCACCCGGTTTTACAGATGCGGTCTAAGCTCTGGAGGGTCGATTTGCCTTGGTTCACGGAGGACTGAATATGCTGTTGTTGTGGATACTGGTTTTGATCGTTGGCGTGGCGTATCTCGCCCACCGGCGTATCGCCCCGCTGCCCGCGTTGGGCATCGTTGCCGTCTACCTCTTGGCGATGGGGATATTCAGTCACGCACCGGGCTGGCTGTTGCTGGTGTTCTGGGTACTGCTGGCGGTGGTCGCTGCACCGTTGCTGCTGCCCGACCTGCGCCGCAAGCATTTCACGGCGCCGCTGTTCAGCTGGTTCCAGAAAACCCTGCCACCGATGTCGCAGACCGAACGCGACGCGATCGACGCCGGCACCGTGTGGTGGGATGGCGAGCTGTTCAGCGGTCGTCCGGACTGGGACAAACTGCTGGCCTATCCGAAGGTGCAACTGAGCGAAGAAGAGCAAGCGTTCATTGACGGCCCGACCGAGGAACTCTGCGCCATGGTCACCGACTGGCAGATCGGCCAGTCGATGGACCTGCCGCCCGAAGCCTGGACGCACATCAAGGAACACGGCTTTTTTGCCCTGATCATTCCGAAAGAATTTGGCGGTAAAGGCTTCTCGGCCTACGCCCACTCGCAAGTGGCAATGAAACTCGCCACCCGCAGCGGTGACCTCGCCTCCACCGTCATGGTGCCGAACTCACTCGGCCCGGCCGAACTGCTGCTGCACTACGGCACCGACGAGCAACGCAATCACTACCTGCCACGCCTGGCCCGTGGCGATGACATTCCGTGCTTCGCCCTCACCGGCCCGCTCGCTGGCTCCGATGCCGGGGCGATGCCCGACACCGGGATCATCTGCAAAGGTCAGTGGGAAGGTCAGGAAGTCATTGGCCTGCGCCTGAACTGGGAAAAGCGTTACATCACCCTCGGCCCGGTTGCCACACTCCTCGGCCTGGCGTTCAAGGCGTATGACCCGGAGCATCTGCTGGGTGACAAAGAGGACCTTGGCATCAGCCTGGCGCTGATTCCGACCGATACCGCCGGCGTGGAGATCGGTCGTCGCCACCTGCCATTGGGTGCGGCGTTCATGAATGGTCCGAACTCGGGCAAGGACGTGTTCATCCCGCTGGACTTCCTCATCGGCGGTCAGGAAATGCTCGGCAAGGGCTGGATGATGCTGATGAACTGCCTGTCGGTGGGCCGTTCGATCTCGTTGCCGGCAGTCGGTACAGGTGCGGCCAAGTTCACCAGTCTGGTCACCGGCCAATACGCGCAGATTCGTGAACAGTTCAACGTGCCGTTGTCGGCGTTCGAAGGTATTCAGGAAGCCATGGCGCGCATCGGCGGCAACGCGTGGATGATGGACGCCGCGCGGATGCTCACCGCCAACGCGGTGGATTTGGGCGAGAAACCGTCGGTGCTGTCGGCGATCCTCAAGTATCACCTCACTGAGCGCGGCCGCGAATGCATCAGCCACGCCATGGACGTCCACGGCGGGAAAGCGATCATCATGGGGCCGAACAATTACCTCGGTCGCAGCTGGAACGGTGCACCGATCTTCATCACCGTGGAAGGCGCAAACATACTCTCGCGCAACCTGATGATCTTCGGTCAGGGCGCGATTCGCTGCCATCCGTTCGTACTGAAGGAAATGGCTCTGGCCGGTCGTGAGGACAAGGATCAGGCACTGAAAGAGTTCGACGGCCTGATGCTCAAACACATAGGTTTCGCCGTGAGCAACGCCGCCAGCACGCTCGTGCTGAACCTCGGCTTCGGCCACTTCGAACATGCGCCGGGCGACAAGATCAGTCAGGGTTATTTCCGCGCACTCAATCGTCAGGCAGCGGCATTCGCCATGCTCGCCGACTTCAGCATGATGTTGCTCGGCGGCGAATTGAAACGTCGTGAACGTCTGTCGGCACGCTTGGGTGATGTGCTGAGTAATCTGTATCTGGCCTCTGCCGCACTCAAGCGTTACCACGATCTGGATTCGCCGGCCTACATGGAACCGCTCTTCCGTTGGGCGATGGAAGAAAGCCTCGGCCAATCAGAACGGGCACTGGATGAGTTGCTGCGCAACTTCCCGAACAAGGTATTCGGCTGCCTGCTGCGAGGCATTGTGTTTCCGTTCGGCCGTCGTCACAAAGGCCCGTCGGACAAACTCGGGGCCGAAGTGGCTGGCGTCATTGGTCGCGCCAAGGGCGATCCGGCGCTGGAAGAACTGCTTGCCGGTTGCTATCGCCCACAGTCTGCAGACGATGCAGTCGGCGCGTTGCAACACGCCAGCGATCTGCTGAATGCCGCACAGCCGCTGCACAAAAAACTGCACACCTCGCTGAAAAGCGGTCAGGTGAAACCGGTCGCGGGCGAACACGCCATCGATGCGGCGCTGGAGGCCGGGGTGTTGCAACCGGTAGAAGCGCAGAGCTTGCGTGATGCCGAAGCGGCGCGACGCAAGGTGATCGATGTCGATGATTTCGACAAAGAAGAACTGAAACAGGCAGAGGGCAAAGTCCGCTGATCCTGACAAGCATGTCCAAGAGGGCGCAGGGGCTTTATACTCCCGCGCCCGTTTTGCTCTTGAGGACTTATCTCGTGTCCAACGTCGTTGCCGACCATCTTGTTTTGCTCGACCACCTGCGCAGTATCCTGGTCGCCGTAGGTGAGGCCGAACAGGTTCCTGAAGAAAGCCATGCCTTGTTCCTGGAGCGCTTCGACGAACTGCTGGCATCGCTGCCGATCGATCCGATCGAAAGCCAATACCTGGGCCAGGACATCCTGACTCAAGTGATTACCCGTTACCCGCAAATCGCCCATCTGATACCGCGCGACTTGCTGTGGTTCTTCGCCGGCGACTGCCTGCACTACCTGTCCGATGAAGAGATCGACATGTATCAGGCCCTCGAAGAGCGTCGCTACGAAGCCGAACAGAACGACGAACCGTTCGACTGGAATCAGGAAAAGCAGCTGATGGCGATGTCCGCTCAGGACAGCAAGCACTGATTTTCGCTCTGCTACGAACAGGCCCGCACGGTGATCCATGCGGGCCTTTTCTTTGCGCGGGCGTTAAAGCAAGCCTTCGCTTTCGGGCAATTCGTACTCCATCGATACTTTGCTCCCTTCGCCCGACTTGCCCGGCTTGCTCAGGGTCGGCTCCTTTTGCAGACACTCCACCAGGAAATCGATAAACACCCGCAACTTCGGTGGCAGATACCGCGTCGGCGAATGCAGCAACCACAGCCCGCCGTGATAGGACGCAAGGAACGTCCAGTCCGGCAACACCTGCACAATCAACTTCTGCTCAAGTGCATAGCGGGCGGTGAAGTACGGCAGGCTGCCGATGCCGATGTGCTGCAACACCGCGCCCAATCGCACGCCGGTGTGATTGGCGGCATAGCGACCGCGCACACCCACCGTCACAGCCTTGCTGCCTTTCTTGAATTTCCAGCGCGCGTCGCTCGGGGTTTCGCCCAGATAGATACAGCTGTGATTGAGCAAGTCATGAGGGTGAGTCGGCGTACCGTGTTCGGCCAGATACTGCGGAGTCGCGCAGAGCAAATGGTCGATCGTCAGTAGTTGTCGACCGACCAGCCCGGCCGGTGGCCGATCCGTGATGCGAATGGCCAGATCAACATGATCGTCGATCAGATCGACCTGACGATCTTCCAGCAGCAACTCGACATCGACCTTGGGATAACGCCGCAGAAATTCCGGCATATGCGGATGAATCACAAAGCGCCCCACCGCTTTCGGCACGCTGACCCGCACCAGGCCTTCGGCTTCATGGGTGAACTGACCGCTGATTTCCATGACGGACTTGGCTGCGCTGACCATTTCCTGACAGCGCTTGAACACCTCCTCGCCGCCGTCACTCAGGCGCAGTTTGCGCGTGGTGCGCTGCAGCAATCGTGTGGCCAGGGCTTTTTCCAGGCGCGAAATACTGCGACTCACCGCTGACGGCGATGAACCCAGTTGCCGAGCCGCTTCAGAAAAGCTGCCGGTCTCCACGACCTTGACGAAAATCGCCATTTCACCGAGCAGCGGTAGCGGCAGATTGATGCTCACAGCGCACAAGTCCTTTGATGTTTGAACGGATTATCACGTTATTACACGATTCATATAATAAAAACAGAAACTTTAATAAGGGCATGGAATATGACGCTTCGCCTCTTTTTCCATAGTGATGACCTCAAGGCCAATGTGGAAGTCCTCGACTGCACGCCCCAAGAGAACGAATTTGCCGTGGTGCTGCGCGCCACATTGTTCCATCCGCAAGGTGGCGGTCAGCCGTGTGATACCGGCTGGATCGGCGAGAGCCAGGTACTGCGTGTAGTGCAGGAGCCGGACCGGATCATTCATTTTGTCGATCGACCGGTGGCGCTCGGCATGACCTGCATCCGCATCGACGAGGAGCGCCGTCGCTTCAACACACGCATGCATTCGGCCGGACATCTGATCGGGCATTTCGTGCAAGCCCTGGGCTGGACGCCGATCAAGGCACACCACTGGCCGGACGAAGGTCGAGTGCAATTCAAGCCCGGCGATGCCGCGCAGGAAGTCGACGCAGAGTCCGTTCAATACGGCATTGGTCAGTGGATCGAGCATGATCTACCGCGCCTGACGTCGCTGCGCGAAGGCGCGCGGGAAATCGGTTTTGGTGAACTGCCCGCCTACGGCTGCGGCGGCACCCATGTACGTAGCCTGAAGGATCTGGGCACAGTCACGATCGCGTCCCTTTCGCAGAAGAAAGGCACGTTGTCCGTCCACTACAGCGTGGATTGAGCATTTCGGACGCTGCCTCACACAGCGTCCGTCGCCGGGGAACTGCACTCGCAGCTTCCGTAGACTATCGATAGATGGACCTAAAAAAATGATGCTAGACGTCGAGCGTCTCGATGAGACGTGCATAAAAAAACTGGCCAACGAAGAAGTCCTCGCCATTCGCGTCAAAGGCTTTTTGCCGGAGCCGCTGGCCATTCAGATTGGCGACAAGATTCTCGCTCCAGGCTTTGAGGGTTACATCAACGCGCCGAGTATCGGCCGCATCGGCATGGCTTTTTATGAGGCGGAAAACCAGCCGCTGCTGATCGAGGATTACTTCGAACGCGCTACCAGCAACATCGCTGAACTGCGCAATCGCTGCGCGCCCTACTCCTCACCCATCGATACCTTGCGCTGCATGCTCGACGAATCCTGGCCGGCCGGCGCGCATCTGGAAAATCTTTATGGCCGGAAAATGTATGTCGGCCTCTCACGAGTAGTGAAACCGGGGGTGTGCTTCCTAGCCCATCACGACATTTTCGCCAAGGATGCCCCGGACAGCTTCCAGGCACGCAGCCTGGAGGCGCAGTTTGCCTGCAACGTCTATCTGAACATGCCGACCGAAGGCGGCGCGCTGCAGGTGTGGGACGACGACATCACCCCGGACCAATTCGACGAGATGCGTGGCGACAGTTACGGCATCGAACCGGCGCTGCTCGGCCCTCCCGCCCTCGAAGTGAGACCGCAACCCGGCGATTTCATCATGTTCAATTCGCGGCGCATGCACTCGGTGACCCCAGGCGTGGCCGATCCGCGCTTGAGCCTTTCCTTTTTTGTCGGCTATCGCGGCAATGCTTCACCCCTGACCTACTGGAGCTGAGATGTATTCGAATTATCTGGGCGAGTTTCTGGCGCTGGCAACCATTCACTTTCTGGCCGTGGTTGCTCCCGGCCCGGACTTCGCAGTCACGATTCGCCAAAGCGTACGCTTCGGCCGATTGGTGGGGATCTGCACGGCGCTGGGTATCGGCGCAGGGATTTCCGTGCACGTGCTCTACACGCTGTTGGGTGTCGGGGCGCTGATGCACACCACGCCGTGGTTGCTGACCGTAGCCAAAGTGATTGGCGGTGCTTATATCCTGTATCTGGGTGTCAGCCTGCTGCGCAGCAAGCCAAAGTCAGCCCTTGAAGGTGAAAAAACCAGCGATGAACCAGTTGTTGAGCAGACGCTGTTCAAAGCCTTCAGCACCGGGTTTCTGACCAATGCGACCAACCCCAAGGCCACGCTGTTTTTCCTGGCAATCTTCACCACGATCATCAGCGCCAGCACGCCACTGCAAATCCAGGCCTTTTACGGGCTGTGGATGTGCTTTGTGAATGCGCTGTGGTTTGTCGTGGTTGCGCTGTTTTTCTCGAGCAGTCGGGTTCGAGTGCTGTTCATGCGCATGGGGCATTGGTTCGAACGCACCATGGGAGTGGTGCTGATCCTGTTTGCCGGTCGCTTGATGCTGTCCTGGTAGCAGACGCAAAAACGCAAAAAGGCCCACCGAATCACTTCGGCGGGCCTTTTTCTTTAGCGCTGACAGCACAGCCACAAATCCCGCGCATACAAAAACGCCGCTCTATTGAGCGGCGTTTTTGTGAATATGGAGCGGGAAACGAGACTCGAACTCGCGACCCCGACCTTGGCAAGGTCGTGCTCTACCAACTGAGCTATTCCCGCAATGGCGTCCCCTAGGGGACTCGAACCCCTGTTACCGCCGTGAAAGGGCGGTGTCCTAGGCCACTAGACGAAGGGGACACAGGCTACAACTTTCACTAATAAAAACGCCGCTCACTGAGCGGCGCTTTTAGAATTTGGAGCGGGAAACGAGACTCGAACTCGCGACCCCGACCTTGGCAAGGTCGTGCTCTACCAACTGAGCTATTCCCGCAAATGGCGTCCCCTAGGGGACTCGAACCCCTGTTACCGCCGTGAAAGGGCGGTGTCCTAGGCCACTAGACGAAGGGGACACGCTACCCGGAACACATGGTGTGTGTTTCGGTGTCCAGATCCTTGCCCGAAGACTTGGTTCTGGTTTCACTCAGCACCGCCCGAAAGCACTGCTGTTTAAAATTGGAGCGGGAAACGAGACTCGAACTCGCGACCCCGACCTTGGCAAGGTCGTGCTCTACCAACTGAGCTATTCCCGCATTGGCGTCCCCTAGGGGACTCGAACCCCTGTTACCGCCGTGAAAGGGCGGTGTCCTAGGCCACTAGACGAAGGGGACACACTACAACATTCACTCCCTGCCGCGCTTCGCTGTGTGCTTTACGCTGCAAGTGGCGCGCATTCTATGGATGGATTGAGAGGTCGTCAACCCCTTGATATAAATTTATTTAAATCAATGACTTCGACCTGCTTTACGGCGGCAATCAGGCTTTTCCGTCGCCCGACGATTGACGCCTATATTCCGCCACTCGCCAAGACGCTATAGTCCACCCACAGTGATGGCAATCTGAACCCGCAGCGCCAGCATTCATATAAGCAGCGTGCGGCCGATACAGATTGAACCTGCCGAACCAACCAGTCGAGCGGCGCTAGGCGGTTAAATGCCCAGCCACTACACTCGCATGCGAACCCTATAAAGAGGTCTTACCGGTGACACCACTCATGATCACCCTGCTAGTCATAGCCGGGATCGCAATTCTGATCGCCATTGGCTACATGAACCATGTGGTGGAAAACAACAAACTGGAGAAGGCCCGCACCAAGGTCGAACTCAACGACCGCCTGCGCCGTTGCGGCGAACTGACCGAAACCTTCCCGGGCCAGTTCATGACCCCGGCACTCAAGCTGCTGCTGACCCGTCTGGAACTGAACGTCTGCCAGCGCCTGCTGAACCTGGAAAAAACCAGCGCCACCACCAAAGCGCGCATCACCGAACTGAGCGCCCTGGTCGCCCAAGGCGAATCGATCCCGGTCAACAACCCGCCGTCGCCGATTCTGACCGAAGCCAAAGCCAAAGATGTGCGCTTCCTGCTCGAAGCCCTCCACGGCCAAATCACCCGTGCCGCTCACGACGGCTTCCTGCCACCGAACGAAGCCAAACACTGGATTCGCGAAGTCCGCCATATTCTGGTGCTGCTGCACATCGAGTTCTTCAATAACCTCGGCCAACAGTCCCTGCAACAAAACCAGCCCGGCCAGGCCCGCCTCGCCTTCGAACGCGGCGTGCAATACCTGCGCAAACAGCAGGATCCACAGATGTATGCAGAGCAACTGCAATACCTGGAAAAACTGCTGGCCCGCGCCAACGCCCAAGTCATGGACAAAATCGCACCGGTTGAAGGTGAAGAGAACCAACTGACTGCCGGCCTCAAAGATGTCGAGGCCGATGCGGACTGGAAAAAGAAAGTGATATACGACTGATTGCAGAAGTTGAAAGAGAAGCCACCGAGAGGTGGCTTTTTTGTGGGCTCGCGGGAGTGAACACGATAGACGCCCGGTGAATGTGAGAACGCTTTCGCGAGCAAGCTCGCTCCCACATGGTTTGAGCACATCTGACAGAGATTGGTCGGCTGTCAGGCCGCTTTCGCGAGCAAGCTCGCTCCCACAGGGTTTGAGTACATCCGGCAGAGATGGGTTGGCCGCCAGGCCGAGATCGCGAGCAGGCTCACTCCTACAATGGGATTGAGCACATCTGACAGAGCTTGGTCGGCTGTCAGGCCGCCTTCGCGAGCAGGCTCGCTCCCACAGGGTTTGAGTACATCCGGCAGAGATGGGTTGGCCGCCAAGCCGCTATCGCGAGCAGGCTCACTCCTACAATGGGGTTGAGCAAATCTGACAGAGCTTGGTCGGCTGTCAGGCCGCCTTCGCCGGAACACCGCCCGGAGCAAGCTTGTTCCCACAAAAGAGCAAGAGCAGACCGCGCATCGCTTCTGCTTCCCACCACTCAACAGGATGAGCGTTAGCTCGGCTGCTGCTCTTGATCTTGATCTGAAAGCCCGTCGGCAGGCTGAGTGGAGGGATTGATCCGGGGGTGGGAGCGCAGCGACCGTTCGACGAAGTCGAACACATCGAGAGGAGGTGCAGCGAAGCAAAACCGTAGGCGATGCCCCCCGGATCGATCCCGGAGCGAAGGAACCCCGAGCCCCAGCGAGCGGGCCGAACGTCAGGGCAAAGACCTTTGGTTACTTTGGGGCGTTTGCCAAAGTGACCCGCCGTAAGGGCGGAACCCTAATCAGCAACACCCACAGCAACGGATATACACCCAAAACCCCAAGAGCCTGGTCGGCCCAAAGGCCGCCAAGCCCAAAGCGTCAAAGCGTCAAAGCGTCAAAGCGTCAAAGCCGAAAATGCCCAACCATCCCCCGCAACTCACTCCCCAACTGCGCCAGCTCAACACTCGAAGCCGCATTGCCGCGCATCGCGATCGACGACTGATCCGCACTTGCGCGAATACTCGTCACACTGCGATTGATCTCCTCCGCCACCGAACTCTGCTCCTCGGCCGCCGCCGCAATCTGCTGATTCATCTGCTGAATCAACGACACCGCCGCCGCAATACTCCCCAGTGCACTCTCGGTCTGCAACGCATCACTGACCGCCAGCTTCACCAACTCCCCACTGCTCTGGATCTGCTGCACTGAAGCATGCGCCGCCGAGCGCAGCGCACTGACCAGCCGTTCAATTTCCTCAGTCGATTGCTGCGTGCGCCGAGCCAATGCACGTACCTCATCGGCCACCACCGCAAAGCCCCTGCCCTGCTCACCTGCCCGTGCTGCCTCAATCGCAGCATTCAACGCCAACAGATTGGTCTGTTCGGCGACACTCTTGATCACTCCCAGCACCGTGCCGATATTCTGGATTTCCGCACTGAGGCTTTCGATGCTGGAACTGGCCGATGTCGCCGAGTCGGCCAATTGTTCGATCCGTGCCATGCTCTGGCGCACCACCTGCTGACCACTCTCGACCTTGTCATCCGCCGTCTGCGCGGCCAGCGCCGCTTCTTCGGCGTTGCGCGCAACGTCATGCACGGTGGCGGTCATCTGGTTCATCGCCGTGGCGACCTGCTCGGTTTCCTCCTTTTGGCTGCTGACCTCGAGGTTGGTCTGCTCAGTGACCGTCGACAACGATTGCGCCGAACTGGCCAGTTGCTCGATCCCCGCCTGCAAACCACTGACGATGGTGCTCAGACCCGCGCCCATCTGTTGCATCGCCAGCATCAACTGACCGATCTCGTCGCGCCGGGTCACTTCCACCGTTGCACTCAAGTCACCAGCGGCAATCTGCTGGGCGACCCGAATCACGCTGCGCAATGGCGCGACGATCAGTCGGGTAATAAGCCACGCCGCGAGCAAGCCGACCAACAACGCCAGCGCCGATGAACCAATGATCAACAGCGAGTTTTTCTTCAGTTCCGCCTGCATCGCGCCGTCTTCAGCGACATACGCCTGATTCACCCGCTCGACCACTTGGTCGGCACGCTGGTGCAATTGCTCGTAGACGGTCTTTTCCTGCGCGAGCAATCCGGTGTACTCGGCCAGTTTGTCGTTGAAACCGGCGATATGCCCGGACACTTCATTGAGCACGGTCAGGTAACCCTCGTCCTTGACCGTGGTTTTCAGTTCTTCGGCCTGCGTCTGGGCCTGTGCGGCCTGTTCGATATTGCCTTTGCCGGCACCGTCGGCATCGCCCTTGCGGCTTTGATCCAGACGAATCCGCGCTTCGTTCATCGCTTGCAGCATCAACCGGGAGACCTGACTGACCTGACTGGCCTGTTCGATGAACTGCGCCCCGTCCTTGCCCTCGGTGTCCTTCAAGGTATATGCACCGTCGTCGGCAAGCCCGGCCTGCAAGACATCAAGATTATTGGCCACACTGGACACCGACCAACTGGCCATTTCCAGCGCGAGGTCCTTGGCCTGAGTCAACGACACAAACTCGTCGAACGCTTTTCGATAAGCGCCGAGCGACTGCTGCACATCATTCATGACCGGCACATTGGCCGCCGACTGCGCTTTGAGCTGATCAGCCAGAACAACCAGTTCGTCGACGCCCTTACGCAGGGCATCGGCCGTCTTCGGATCGCCCCGCAAGGCATATTCCTGCTCGAGCAGGCGCACTTTGAGCAGGCCACTGTTAAGCGAGGACATCTGTTTCAGACCATCGAAACGATGACTGATGGTTTGCAGGGACCAGACGCCAATGGCCGCCACCAGCGCGGTCAGAAGCAAAACCAATACAAACCCGATACCCAGTTTTTTTGCCATACCGAGGTTGGCAAAACGTCCTTGCATGGCCGAAATCATTGCGCGTAGTCCCCTGCCATTGTCAGTAAAGCGAAGAGTCGCAACGGCCACTCACCCGCACAAGTCTCTGGCGTCGGAATAATGGCAAAAAGCTACGCCCGCGTCGTTTTCAGAACACTTGAAGTCGATCCGCACTGGTGTTGCGGAAAAACTGCCGAGCGCGCGGGTCGCAGGCGTACGCGACGTTGATCCGCAGCCAGTCGCCCGCCTCGCCACTGGGGCTGAAGGCATCCGGCGCTGACAGCAACACGCCACAGCGTTGCGCCTGCCGGCGTATTCGAGAATGATCGGTCATGCGCGAACGCGCCCAGATGAACAGCCCGCCTGCAGGTTTGCCGAAAACCTCCCAATCGGCATCCTCCAGGGCCTGCAAAGCGGCAGCCCGGTCGGCATTCAGGCGTTGACGCTGGCGCTGCACCAGTTTGCGGTAAGCGCCACAACCCATCAGGCTGGCCAGTACCGCCTCGGAAAACCTTGATGCGCCCAAGCCGCTGATCATCTTGACCTGCGCCAGCCGCCTGACAATTTCGCTGTCGGCGAAGACGAACCCGACCCGTAACGAACTGCTCAGGGTCTTGGAAAAACTGCCCACGTAGATGACCCGTCCCTCATCGTCCAGCGCTGCCAGTCGTGTACCGTTACCGGTGTGCAAGTCCGCGTAGACATCGTCTTCGATCAAGCGCACATCGTAGGCTTTGCTCAGTTGCAGGATGCGTTGCGCCACGCTTGGCGACAGGCAACTGCCGGTGGGGTTGTGATGATGACTGTTGATGAACACCGCACCTGGCCGAAACTGTTGCAGCAAAGCCTCCAGTGCGTCGATGTCCGGCCCGGTCGGGGTGCGGCGCACCTCAAGCATGCGCACGCCATGCAGGCGCAGCAGGTCGAACAGCGGCGCATACCCGGGGGTTTCGACCACCACGCAGTCACCGGCCTTGAACAAGGTGCGCACGATAAGATCCAGCGCATGGCTGGCGCCACAGGTACTCAGCAACTGCGAACTGCGGGCCTCGATACTGAACAGCTTGAGGCGTTTGACGATCTGCTCGCGCAACGCTGGAAGTCCTAATGGCGTGCTGTAGTTGAACAGGCTGGCCATGTCGGTGCGAGCCACCTCGCGCAGCGCATAGCTGAGGTCGTCAGGCTCGCGCCAGCTTTGCGGCAGACCTCCGGCCCCCAGTTTCAAGCCGCCTGCGGCCTCGCAGACTGCATCGCACCAGGCAAACCGGCCTTCGAATGGCGCCAGTTCATCCTCTGCACCCAGCATCGCTGGCGCGGCAGCGACGATGAACCCGGTGCCTTGGCATGAGCTCAAAACACCCTGCGATACCAGCCGTTCACACGCCTCGACAACACACGACTGGCTGAGCAGATTGCCTCGAGCAATTTGCCGAACCGAAGGCAAACGGGTAGCCGGCGGCACACCACTTTGCAGGATCCACTCCGTCAGTCCGTCAACAATCTGCTGCACGACCGGCACCATTGCCTGTCGATCAATTCTCAATTCCATGAGCAAGCAAACTCCTGTCCGTTTTGCTGGCGGCAGTAAATCACAGCCGCGCCGGACAGGCTGTGCGACAACGCCGCCAAAAGCGACCGTTCTAACGGTTTGATACACATTGTTTAAGGGGCTTCACGGAACTGACCGTGATTCAAAAAAAAGCCCGCAAGGAATGCGGGCTGTTTTTCCTGAGTTCAGTTCAGAATGCGGTGACTCCGCCGTCCACGGCCAGCGAGTGACCGGTGGTGAATGCTGCACCGTCGCTGCACAGATACAACACGGCACTGGCGATTTCCTCGACTTTGCCGATACGACCGACCGGGTGCATGGCGTTGGCGAACTCGCCCTTCTTCGGATCGGCCTCATAGGCACGGCGGAACATGTCGGTGTCGATCACCGCCGGACACACCGCGTTGACGCGGATTTTCTTCTTCGCGTATTCGATGGCCGCCGATTTGGTCAAACCGATCACCGCGTGCTTCGACGCCGCATAGATGCTCATCTTCGGTGCCGCGCCCAGTCCCGCTACCGAGGCGGTGTTGACGATCGCCCCGCCGCCCTGCGCCAGCAACAGTGGCAGTTGATACTTCATGCACAGCCAGACGCCTTTGACGTTGACCCCCATGATCGCGTCGAACTCATCCATCGAGCCGTCGGCCAGTTTGCCTTTTTCGATTTCGATGCCGGCATTGTTGAAGGCATAGTCGAGACGGCCGTAGGTATTGATGACCTCGTCCATCAGATTTTTCACTTCGCTTTCGACGGTCACGTTGCAACGCACGAACGTCGCTTCGCCACCGGCGGTACGAATCAACGCGACTGTGCCTTCACCCCCTGCCGCATCCAGGTCGGCGACCACCACTTTCAGGCCCTCGGCGGCGAACGCCTGCGCGGTCGCACGGCCGATGCCGTTGGCCGCGCCTGTGACTACGGCAACCTGACCGGAAAACGTCATGCTCATTGTTATGTCCTCGAAGGGCTAGATGCAGGGGATTTGTAGATTCGCAGCATAGTCATTGAGGTCTGCCGCACGTCAGCACTATCCAATGGCTGTTTATGTACACATGCACCGCAGTGATAAAACCATGCCAGTGATTATCACTGCACTGGATCGGCGTGCATTCGCCGCATCAGCCAACCTTGCGCCAATGCCGCTGAGGGTCTATCAACAAGGCTTCATTCCGTTCGAGTGCCTGCCATGACCAACCAGACCAATCGCCAGTTCCTGCTCGCCAAACGCCCGGTGGGTGCGGCCAACCGCGAGACCTTCACCTATCAGGAAGTACCAGTGGGCGAACCGGCAGCGAACCAGATTCTGGTCAAGAACGAATACCTGTCCCTCGACCCGGCCATGCGTGGCTGGATGAACGAAGGCAAGTCCTACATCCCCCCGGTCGGTATCGGCGAAGTCATGCGTGCACTGGGCGTGGGAAAAGTCATCGCCTCGAACAATCCCGGATTTGCCGTCGGCGACTACGTCAACGGTGCCATTGGCGTGCAGGATTACTTCCTCGGCGAGCCAAGAGGTTTCTACAAAGTCGATCCGAAACTGGCACCGCTGCCAGTTTATCTGTCGGCACTGGGCATGACCGGCATGACCGCTTACTTTGCTCTGCTGGATGTCGGCGCACCGAAGGCTGGCGACACCGTTGTGCTGTCCGGTGCGGCGGGCGCAGTGGGCAGCATTGCCGGGCAGATCGCCAAGATCAAAGGTTGCCGTGTGGTTGGCATTGCCGGCGGTGCCGACAAGTGCAAATTCCTCATCGATGAACTGGGCTTTGACGGTGCCATCGATTACAAGTCCGAAGATGTCGTGGCGGGACTTAAACGCGAATGCCCGAAAGGTGTGGACGTGTACTTCGACAACGTCGGTGGCGACATCCTCGATGCGGTATTGAGCCGCTTGAACATGAAGGCGCGCGTAGTGATCTGCGGTGCGATCAGCCAGTACAACAACAAGGAAGCGGTCAAAGGCCCGGCCAACTATCTGTCGCTGCTGGTCAATCGCGCGCGGATGGAGGGTTTTGTGGTGATGGACTATGCCGCGCAATACGCCAGCGCGGCGCAGGAAATGGCCGGGTGGATGGCCAAGGGGCAGCTCAAGAGCAAGGAAGATATCGTCGAAGGACTGGAGACTTTCCCGGAGACGCTGATGAAATTGTTCAGCGGTGAGAACTTCGGCAAGTTGGTGTTGAAGGTTTAAGGCCAGCACAAAAACCAATGTGGGAGCGAGCCTGCTCGCGAAAGCGGTGGTTCAGTCGATACTGACTTCGACTGATACACCCTCTTCGCGAGCAGGCTCGCTCCCACATTTGGATCTTCAGTGTGGCTTAGGCGATTTCGGCGACAACCGACGCCAGCGCCTGTGCCGGATCAGCCGCCTGGCTGATCGGACGGCCGATCACCAGATAGTCGGAACCGGCATCCAGTGCCTGACGCGGGGTCAGAATGCGGCGTTGATCGTCCTGCGCGCTGCCCGCCGGACGAATCCCCGGGGTCACCAGTTGCAGCGACGGATGCGCGGTTTTCAGTGCCGTGGCTTCCAGCGCCGAGCACACCAGACCGTCCATGCCAGCCTTTTCGGCCAGTGCAGCCAGTCGCAGCACTTGTTCCTGCGGTTCGATATCCAGGCCGATACCGGCGAGGTCTTCACGCTCCATGCTGGTCAGCACGGTCACGCCGATCAGCAGCGGTTGCGGGCCGCTACGCTTGTCCAGCTCTTCACGGCAGGCGGCCATCATGCGCATGCCACCGGAGCAATGCACGTTGACCATCCACACGCCCATCTCGGCGGCGGCTTTCACGGCCATCGCGGTGGTGTTGGGAATATCATGGAATTTCAGGTCGAGGAATACTTCAAAACCCTTGTCACGCAGGGTGCCGACAATTTCTGCGGCGCAACTGGTGAACAGTTCCTTGCCCACTTTGACCCGGCACAGTTTCGGGTCCAACTGGTCGGCCAGCTTCAGTGCGGCGTCACGGGTGGGGAAATCCAGGGCGACGATGATAGGAGTCTGGCAGGCGGACATGAATGGGCTCTCAGGCAGGTCGAAATCGGCGCGCATTGTAGCGGAACCGGCGGCAGCGCGGCACCCGATGATCGGTAAATCGTCGCGCCGGCCGTGATCAGCATAGCGCTCGCTGCTATTGTGTCGACTTCGGTACACAACCGACACGCCAGCAACAAGCGCCCGCGCTAGCCTCGCCAGCCGCAACACGTCCTTACATCAGCACTTCCCGCCTCACAGCTGGACGCCTATGCTGAAACCACCACCTCGCAGCCCATCTTTTGTGGTTGGCGGCCTACTGGCAGATGAACAGCCTCATGCACAACAACCAAATGACCGCGACGGATGAGCCTAAAGACGACAAGCGCTGGAGCATTCGTGCGCTGATCGTCGATGACGACGTGCCGATCCGCGAGCTGATGATCGATTACCTCGCGCGCTTCAACATTCACGCCAGCGGCGTCACCGACGGTGCAGCCATGCGCCAGGCGATGCTGGCCGAGCATTTCGACGTCGTCGTGCTGGATCTGATGCTGCCCGGCGAAGACGGCTTGTCGCTGTGCCGCTGGCTGCGCGCCGAATCGGACATCCCGATCCTGATGCTCACCGCCCGCTGTGAACCGACCGACCGTATCATCGGCCTGGAACTGGGCGCCGATGACTACATGGCCAAGCCGTTCGAACCGCGTGAACTGGTCGCCCGCATTCAAACGATTCTGCGTCGGGTGCGCGATGACCGAACCGAACAGCGGGCCAACATCCGTTTCGACAACTGGCGCTTGAACAGCGTTCTGCGTCAGTTGATCGCCGACGATGGTCTCGTAGTGCCGCTGTCCAACGCCGAATTCCGCCTGCTCTGGGTGTTTATCGAAAAACCGCGTCGGGTGCTCAGCCGCGAACAATTGCTCGACGCCGCGCGCGGTCGCTCAATCGAAGCCTTCGACCGCAGCATCGATCTGCTGGTGTCGCGTCTGCGGCAAAAACTCGGCGACGATCCGAAAGCCCCACAGCTGATCAAAACCGTGCGCGGTGAAGGTTACCTGTTCGACGCGCGAGACATCGGCTGATGCGGGCGCGCTTCGACACGCTGTTCGGCCGCCTGTTTGGCGTGCTGTTCGTGGCGATCGTCCTCGCGCACCTGCTGGCTTTTACCTGGTTCCGCCTCTACGGCCCGCCCCCGCCTCCGCCACCTCCGCCACCTCCGGAGTTCTCCCAGGGCGCCGACGGCCAACCGATGGCGCAGGACCCGCGCTACCCGCCACGGCCCCCGCGCCCATGGTTCGGTGGGCCGGTGGTGCCGCTGACCTTCCAGTTCATCACGCTGATGATCGCGGCGTGGTACGGCGCCAAACTGCTCAGTCGCCCGATCCAGCGCCTGAGCGACGCCGCCGAACGCCTCAGCGAAGACCTCGACAGCCCGCCACTTGATGAGTCTGGCCCGCGAGAAGCACGGCAAGCGGCGCACACCTTCAACCTGATGCAGCGGCGCATTCGCGAACAGGTGCAGCAACGCGCACGCATGCTCGGTGCCGTATCCCACGACCTGCGCACGCCGCTGTCTCGGCTGAAACTGCGCCTGGAAAATATCAGCGACGAAAAGCTGCAAGGCCAGATGCGTCAAGACCTGGACGACATGATCGGCATGCTCGACGCCACCCTCACCTACCTGCACGAACAACGCACCAGCGAAGCCTTGCAGTTGATGGATGTGCAGGCGCTGGTCGAATCGCTGTGCGAAAACGCTCAGGACCAGGGCGCCGACGTGCAGGTCAGCGGCCATTGCGCACCGCTGCCGGTACAACCGATGGCGTTGCGTTCGTGCATCAATAACCTGATGGACAACGCCCTGCGTTACGCCGGGCAGGCGCGGATTGAACTGCAGGATCAGCGCGAACAACTGCTGATTCGCGTGATCGACCACGGCCCGGGAATTGCCGAAGACAAGCGTGAGGCGGTGTTTGAACCGTTTTATCGGCTGGAAGGCTCGCGTAATCGCAATTCCGGCGGTGTGGGGCTAGGGATGACCATTGCTCGCGAGGCGGCGCTACGTTTGGGTGGTCAGCTCAATCTTGAAGAAACCCCGGGCGGCGGCCTTACCGCCATCATTCGCCTGCCACGCCCCTGAGAACGCCACCGACTCACTGTGGGAGCGAGCCTGCTCGCGAAGGCGTCAGCTGATCCAACATCTTTTTTGGATGTACCGGCCTCTTCGCGAGCAGGCTCGCTCCCACAGGGTTCAGCGATGTTCATTCTGCCGTGTGTACCGTCCGGTACAAACCCCACATACCCCGGACAACTGGCGCCCTGACCCTGCATAAGCCGGTACACCCACCGGTTTGCCATTTCAGGGAGTGAGTCCGATGATCGGTAGCGTCAGCAACTACACGAGCTATACCAGCAGCAGCACCTCCACGCAAAACGCGCGCAGCCAGCAACTGCAAAAAGAACTGTTCGCCAAACTCGACAGCAACAGCGACGGCGCGGTGGATCAGGACGAACTGAAAAGCGCCCTGTCACAGAAATCCGACGACGGCCTGCTGGTCAACCTGAGCAAACAATTCGGCGATCTGGACAGCGACGACAGCGGCAGCCTCAGCGCCGAAGAAATGACCGCCATGGCGCCCCCGCCGCCGCCCGGTGATCAAGCCCCCGACACCGACCTGGCGGACGCCCTGATCAGCGCCCTCGACACCGATGGCGACGGCGCCATCAGCAGCGACGAACTGAGCAGCGGCCTGACCAGCGCCGGCAGCACCGCCGACAGCAACGAACTCTTCTCCGCACTCGACAAGAACAAGGACGGCACCGTCAGCCAGGACGAACTCACCGCCAGCCTGACCCCACCACCGCCTCCGCCACCTCAAATCAACAGCGACGAACTGTTCAGCCAGCTCGACGCCGATGGCGACGGCAGCGTGAGCGCGACCGAACTGAGCAGCGCACTGCAAGCCAGCGACAGCGCGACTTCAACCACCAGCACTGACACCAGCGCAGCGCTGCTCAAGGTTCTCGATAGCGACAGCAGCGGTGGCGTGAGCAGCGATGAGCTGAAAGCGGCGCTACAGGCTGGGAGAGAACGACCAGAGGAAGAGCAGACCGCTTCGACCCAGAGTACGACAGAAGCTCTGAATCGCATGATTGCCAATTTGAGCAAGCAGTACTCGCTGGAAAAAACGGCGTCGGTTGGCAAGTATTTGAATGTAGCGACTTGAGTCGACGCCCCTCACCCTAACCCTCTCCCAGAGGGAGAGGGGACTGATCGAGGTGTTTGGGAGAGCTACGCCGGCGTGCGATACCGTGTTGAACTCAGATCATGAAAAGCCCGAAAATCGGCTCCCTCTCCCTCGGGAGAGGGCTGGGGTGAGGGGCGAATCCAACACCGAACAAAAGCCGACCTCTTCACCACTCAACAGGATGAGCGTTAGCTCGGCTGCAGCTCTTGATCTGTAAGGCGACGTCGGAAGGCTGAGTGGAGGGATTGATCCGGGCGTGGGAGCGCAGCGACCGTTTGGCGAAGCCAAACACAGCGGGAGTAGGTGCAGCGAAGCAAACCGGAGACGCTGCGCCCGGATCGATCCCGCAGCGAAGGAATCCCGAGCCCCAGCGAGCGGGCCGCACGCAGGAGCAAGCCTTTTTGGTTACTTTTTTCTGGGCCGGCATTCCGGGCGTCTGGAAAAAGTGACCCGCCGTAAGGGCGGAACCCTAAGCAGCCGTTACCGCAGCAACGGATATTCACCCAAAACCCAAAACCGCTAGCGCCGCTCTTCAACCCGAGACTGACTCTTGCTCCAATCCGTCAACAAACTATAAGCCACCGCCAACAACGTAGGCCCGATAAACAACCCGATAAACCCAAACGCAATCAACCCGCCAAACACCCCAAGCAACACAATCACCAACGGCAAATTCCCGCCGCGACTGATCAGATACGGCTTGAGCACGTTATCCACGCCACTGATGATGAATGTCCCCCAGATCCCGAGAAACACCGCCATCCCATACTCACCCTTCCACGCCAGCCAGGCCGTCGCCGGCACCCACACCAACGGCGGCCCCATCGGAATCAGACTCAACAGGAAGGTAACGATCCCGAGCACCAATGCCCCCGGCACCCCGGCAATCAAAAACCCGATCAACGCCAAAACCGCCTGCGCCGCCGCGGTGCCGATCACCCCGTTGACCACGCGCTGCACCGTACCGGCCACCAACTCGATGTAATACCCGGCACGATCACCGATCAAGCGCTCCAGCAGACTGTGCACAAACGCCGCCAGTCGCGGCCCGTCACGGTAGAAAAAGAACACAAAAACAATACTCAGAGTCAGCTCAAGGATCCCGCCGCCGATCTGCGCACTGCGCGCCAGCAGCCAGTTACCGACCTGCCCCAGATAAGGTTTGATCGACACCATCAGCGCGGCGCCCTGCTGATCGATGCTGTTCCACAGCCCCACCAGCCGTTCACCAACAAACGGCACAGTCCCCAGCCACGCTGGCGCCTCAGGCAGACCGTCGACCTGCACATCCTTGATGAACGCCGTGGCATCACGCACATGATCGGCCAGATTGAACCCCAGCCACACCAGCGGCGCCGCCACCAGCAGCATCCAGCCCAACGTCAGAATCGCCGCAGCCAAGGACTCGCGACCATTGAGCCAACGGGTCAGCAGGCGCATCAGCGGCCAACTGGCAAACGCCAGCACCGCGCCCCAGAACAGCGCCGACCAGAACGGCGCCATCACCCACAGGCTGGCACCAAACAACACCAGCAGCAGGATCTGCACCAGCAGGCGATCGTTATTGAGCATGTAAGGTCTCGAAAAAGTCAGTCAGGCAAAGAGTAGGCGAACACGCGGTTCGTGCTCGCCCGCAACAGCTTAACGCAACAGATCGATGCGCAGGCCAGAGCCTTCGACACTGCCGGTTTCCATGCGTGCCGCCCGAACACCCTGATTGATCAGCGCCTCACGCCAGGCTTCGGCCTTGGGCCCGGATACCGTGACGCGCAACGTCGTGTCAAGGTTAAGACCTCGGGAAATCAGGCGTAGCCAGGTGTCATCCGGCTCATTCACGCGATCAGGGAAGTCCAGCTCACCGGTGCTTTTGAGCTGACGTAACAGGGTCGCCGAGGTCGGCAGCAACTCACCCAGCGGTGCCACTGCCTCGAATTGTTCGACATGCAGATAGGCTTTGCGATTGCCGCGGGTGATGCTGTAAAGCGCCACCAGCGTGTTGTCCCGCGGTGCCGCCAGCCTCAACAGCAGATAGGCCTGTTGCTCGTCGGCGCCATACAGTTTGGCGTTACCGAACACCTCGTTGGCCCACAGGCTGCTTTCGCCGCAATCACGCGCCTGACACCAGAACAGCAATTCGGCGTCCTGTTTTTGCAGGGCTTCGCGAGCAGCGGTAAAGGCTTCGGTGGCGGAGTGTTCGGGCGGCAATTCGTAGGTCACCGAAGTGGTCTGGCCACGGGCGGTGACCTGACCGTCGAAACGCAGCTGGCCACTGATCTTGCGGATCGAGCCCAGCGGATAGATGCGCTCCAGTTCAACCGGAGGGCGATAGTCGACGATCTGTGCATCGGCCAGACGCGGCACGATCTGCAGATCCTGACTGCCCGGCACATCGGCGGCGAACGAAACGGTACTGAAACAGCACAGTGCCAACAGACTGAGTGACCGCATAGTCAGGCTCATCGGATCGGCATGACTGGGTAATTCGAGGTCGCAGCGGTATAGAAATCCATCGTGGTTGTCTCCCATTTCAACCCGACCAGCCTCGACAGTTGCCCGCAGCAAGTCAAGGAATGGCGAAGAACCGATTGAAACAGTCTGCGACAAGGTCGGCCCCGGCCTCATCGTTCAGGTGCAAATGGTGCCCGCCCGCCAACTGTTCCCGGCTAAAGGGTAGACGTTCCAGCAACTCGGGATGTTTGGCCAGCATGCCCTCAGCCGCGACCACCAAGTGCGCCGGGCAACTGACTCGCAGCGCGAAAGCCATCGCCTGTTCCTCGGTCAGGCGCAGCGGCGATGGCAGGGTCAGGCGATTGTCGGTGCGCCAGGTGTAGCCACCGGGCACCGGCATCAGTCCGCGCTGAGCCAGCAATTCGGCGGCCTCACGGCTGACTGCGACCAGACCTTTCATGCGCGCTTCGATAGCGCGGTCGAGGGTGTTGTAGACCGGTTTGCGTTTCTCGTGCAGATCCAGTTGCGCTTGCAGGGCCATGCCCATACGTTCGGCGGCGTTTTCGCCTTTGTCTGTAGGCGGAACCACGCCGTCAATCAGCGCCAGATGGCTGATGCGTTCCGGCAACGACCCCGCCAGCACCAGCGAAACAATCGCGCCCATCGAATGCCCAAGCAGGCCGAACCGCTTCCAGCCCAGTTGCTCGGCGACTTGCAGCACGTCATGGGCATAGTCCCACAGTGCATACCCGGCACCGTTCGGCCGATGCCCGGAATGCCCGTGCCCGGCCATGTCCAGCGCGATGATGCGCAAGCCTTTGAGCTTCGGCGCCAAACGGGCAAAGCTGTTAGCGTTGTCGAGCCAGCCATGCAGCGCGATCACCGGCACACCGTCCTCGGGCCCGAACAAATGCGCGGCCAGTTCGATATGCGGCAGGCTCAGGCGCACTTCTTCGAAGGTCGGGCTCATGCGCAATCCTTGTCCTGGCGGTTTTCCCAGCGGTTGAACAGGTTTTTCAACAGGCGCGCGGTGTCCTGCGGACGCTCAAGCGGGAACATGTGTCCGCCGGGCATGCTCAGTGCCTCGCCTTGGGCCAGACGTGAAACGAAACGGGTGTGATGGCGCATGACCACGCGACTCTTGTGCCCGCGCACCACCGCCAACGGCACCTGCAATTGACGCGTACGGCCAGGGCTGGTGTGCGGCACGCCGCGATAGATGCTGATCTCGGTCGCCGGGTCGAAGCGCAGGCGCAGCTTGTCGCCAACCTGATGCAAACCGTGCTGCAGGTAGGCATCGAAGCATTCCGGATCGAAACCACGGAACAGTGTCTTGCCAGCAAAATAGCTGCGCGCACTGTCGAGGTCGGCGAACTCTTCCCGTCGACCAAGGGTGCGGCCTGCCGGAGTCAATTTGTCGATGAAACCAAAGCGCTTGGCGGCACGGATCACCCATTGATCGGTGCGGGTCAGCACCGGCGAGTCAAGCATCACCACGCCGCGATACAACTCAGGACAACGCAGCGCTGCGTGCAAATGCAACACACCGCCAAAGGAATGGCCGACGCCCCACACCGGTTGATCCTGCTGCTGCAAATGGTGGATCAGCTCATCAACGAGGTTGTACCAGTTGTCGTCCGCCGGAAAACGCGGGTCATGGGCATGCTGTTCCAGATGTGCAACCCGATACTCGGGCGCCAGCGCCGCGAACAACTTGCCATAGGTACCCGAGGGAAACCCGTTGGCGTGGGCGAAAAAGATCGGTTGCGACATGCTGGTAAATCCATGAGCAGGAAACGTGGCGTTGATTGTCCGTAAGACCGCGCCCGACAGCAATGACCGTAACTGCCAGTAATGATGACAGTCCGGTCAGGGCTATGGTGAGTCAGTCGGATCGCTACCCCCTCACCCCAGCCCTCTCCCCCAAGGGGGCGAGGGGGAAGGGAGCAGATTTGCATGAGTTTCAAAACCTGAGTTCGGCTCGATAACTCAGGTCGGCGCAACTCGAACATCCAGCCCGGTCAGTCCCCTCTCCCTCTGGGAGAGGGTTAGGGTGAGGGTGGCTGCTCACCCAGCGGTACCACTGCCATGGTCAGCCGCGACACACAACTGGCCTTGCCTTCATCGCTGGTCAGACGGATATCCCACACATGGGTGGTGCGACCGATGTGAATCGGCTTGGCCACCGCCGTCACCCGGCCACTGCGCAAGCCGCGCAAATGATTGGCGTTGATCTCAAGCCCCACGCAATAAAACTTGCTGGCATCGATGCACAGGTAACTGGCCATCGAACCGACGGACTCCGCCAGTACCACCGACGCGCCGCCGTGTAGCAAGCCATACGGCTGATGAGTGCGATGGTCGATGACCATGCTCGCGGTCAGCGATTCTTCGTCGAACGCTTCGAAGCGGATGTCGAGTACTTCGCCGATGGTGTTTTTCTGGATTGCGTTCAACTGCTCGATGTTCGGGGTGGTGCGCCACAAGCTCATCGCAGACTTCCTTTGTTGTTTTAGTCGTCGCTCAATCCTGCCACAGCACCGCCTCGCTGCGCTCGCTCCATTCTTCGAAACGCGCGCCATAGGTGTCTTCGATGACGTTGCGCTTGATCTTCAGGGTCGGCGTAAGGAAGCCGTTTTCCACCGCCCAACTGTCCTTGACCACCACCAACCGGCGCAGGCGCTCATGCTTGTCGAGCGCGGCGTTGACCTCCTCCAGGAGTTTTTCCAGACTCGAGTGCAGACTCGCCCGGCCCTCCTCCTGATTGACCGTCGACAGCACGCACAATCCGAGAGGTGCGCTCAAGCCGTCACCGACCACGCAGACCTGTTCGATCCGTGAATGCACCGCCAGGCGATTTTCAATCGGCGCCGGGGCGACGTATTTGCCCTTGCTGGTCTTGAAGATTTCCTTGAGCCGACCGGTCAGGCGCAGGTGCCCTTCTGCATCCTCTTCGCCCTTGTCGCCGGTGCGCAGAAAGCCATCCGCGGTAATCGTTTCTGCGGTTTTCAGCGGCTCCTTGAAATAGCCGAGCATGTTCGCCTGACTGCGTACCTGCACTTCGCCCGATTCATCGATGCGCACTTCGACATCCGGACACGGCTTGCCAATCCAGCCCTGTTTGTATTGCCCGGGCAGACAGATGTGCGAGTAACCGCAGCCCTCGGTCATGCCATAGACCTCCAGCACATCAAGGCCGAGTTTTTGATACCAGGCAAGCAAGGTCTGCGGCACTGGCGCGGCACCGGATAATGCTACCCGCAAGGCGTCCAGCCCCAGCCCCGCCAGTACTTTGTGCCCGACCCGTTTGCCAATGAATGGCAGGCCAAGGAGGAAGTCGAGGCGCTTGGCCGGGATCTTGCTGTACACGCCCATCTGGAATTTGGTCCAGATGCGCGGCACGCCGAACATCGCGGTCGGCCGCGCGCGCTGCAAGTCAGTGATAAATGTCTCAAGGCTCTCGGCGAAGAACACTGTCTGCCCGGTGTAGATCGACGCCAGTTCAACGAACATGCGCTCGGCAACGTGGCACAGCGGCAAGTACGACAGCAGTCGGTCGTTCTCGTTGAGGCCGAACAGTTGCGTGCCACGGGTCGTGGCAAAACCGAGATTGGCAAAACTGTGCATCACGCCTTTGGGCAGCCCGGTGGTGCCGGAGGTGTAGATGATCGTCGCCAGTTGCTCGGCCGCCGGGCGCGGATCGTCCTGAATCGGTGAGCTGCGCTGCAGGTCGGCCCAGCTGAAATCGAAATCCCCGGGCGGATGCAGCGGCAGGCTGATGGTCGGCAGATCCGCCGGCACGCCTTTGGACATGCCCGGCCAATCGTCGAGTTTGCCAATGAAGGCCAGGACGCTTTCCGAGTGATTGAGTACTTGCGCGACGGAGTCGGCGGTGAGGTTGGGATACAACGGAACGGAGACGTGCCCGGCCATCCAGATCGCCAGGTCGGCGATGATCCAGTGTGCACAGTTTTTCGAGATCAGGGCGATGTGACTGCCTTGCGGCAACTCGCGGGCGCGCAACCAGTGCGCGGCGCAGCGAGCCTGATGGCCGACATCCGCCCAGCTCAGCGTTTCGACCTGGCCGCCACCGACGGGCTGCACCAGAAAGCGCTGGCGCGGGTGCCGGGCTTCACGCTCGTAGAACACGTCCAGCGGCAAACGGAAGGCAGCAGACATGCGACTCGCTCCTGTTTTTGGGTCTGGAGCAAGCGTAGTCAACCAAGCAAGTGCTTGGTTGGAAAATTCAAACAAATAATTTCAGGATGTACGCAGAAACCAATGTGGGAGCGAGCCTGCTCGCGAATGCAGTGTGTCAGACCCATAAAGGGTGAATGACACGCCGCTTTCGCGAGCAGGCTCGCTCCCACAAGGGATCAGCGTTACGGGTGTTTGAGGCTGTTGAGGGTCATCGAGCCAATCAGCAACTCAGGGCTTTCCAGCTCGGCCAAGCCAGCAGTACTGACCTTCTCCGGCGGATACCCGGCGCCATGCTGCAGGTAGCTCAGCAGATTGCCCACCAACGGGTTATGGCTGACCAACAGCACATTGCTCACCGACACCAGTTGATCGGTGACCTTGTCCGGATCAACCTCCGGCGTCAGCCACTCGACCGTGCGAATCTCCGGCTCGAAACCCAGCGCCTCACGAACAATCTGCGCGGTTTGCTGCGCGCGCAGATAGGGGCTGGCGTAAATCGCCGTCAGCGGCTGGCCAATCAAACGCGCAGCGCTGCTCAAAGCTTCTTTACGACCGTGCTCGGTCAGTTCCCGTTCGGAATCGGGGCACGAGCCGTAAGGCACGGCCTCACCGTGACGCAACACCCAGAGTTTCATAGCTTGGGTTCCTCATCTCGAACCGGATGCGGCGCCGGCGCGACGGCGTGTGGCGCCTCACCTTCCGGAGTACGCGGCGTTGGCCAGTCGGCGAACGGCCACGGTTTCTGGTCGCTGTGGAAGCTGCCGAAGCGGCCGATCTGCGCCAGAAACTGGCTCAGGCTGTCGCCGAAGTTCATCAGGCTGGCGCTCGGCGCGCCATAGATCAAACGATAGATCAGTTGCACCAGCACCACTGCGCCGAGGATGAACTGCGCCACTTGCCAGACCAGCACGTAGACGATCATCCACAACACGCGCAGGAGGATGGATTCGTACTTGGCTTCGGTTTTCGGATCGTTCATGGCTTGCTACTCCCGGCTCACTCAGTTGAAACCACTGGTGGAAATAAAGTCGACGTCGGTTTTCGGCTCGGCCCGCATCAATAGACCGATCACCTGCTCCAGCGTGCGTCCTTCAAAGAGGATCGCATGCAGCCCGGCGACCAGCGGCATGTACACGCCGACTTCCTGGGACTTGGCCTTGAGCACTTTGAGCGTGTTGACGCCTTCGGCGACTTCGCCAAGACGCGACACCGCTTCGTCGAGGCTCAGGCCCTGGCCAAGGGCGAAACCGACTTGATAGTTACGGCTCTTCGGCGAGGAACAGGTGACGATCAGATCGCCGACACCGGCCAGACCGAGAAAGGTCATCGGGTTGGCGCCCTGATTCACCGCAAAGCGGGTCATCTCGGCGAGAGCGCGAGTGATCAGCATGCTCTTGGTGTTCTCGCCCATTTCCAGCGCCACCGCCATGCCGGCGATGATCGCGTAGACGTTTTTCAACGCCCCGCCCAACTCGACACCGAAACGGTCAGCGCTGGCGTAAACGCGGAACGTACGACCGTGCAGCGCGGCTTGCACGGCTTTGCACAGCTCTTCGTCTTCGCTGGCGACCACCGTGGCGGTCAGCGCATGTTCGGCGATTTCCCGCGCCAGGTTCGGTCCGGACAGCACGCCAATGCGCGCTTGCGGGGCGATCTCTTCAAGAATCTGGCTCATCAGTTTGAAGGTCTGGGCTTCGATGCCTTTGGTCAGGCTGACCAGCATCTTGCCGCTCAACCGCTCGACGTGGGCGGCGAGTACCGTGCGCAATGCGCTGGACGGCAGCGCGACGAAGCACAAATCACAGGCGTCGAGGGTTTCCTGCAGGTCGGTGACGGCGGTCACCCCCGGCAGAATCTTGATGCCTTTGAGGTAACGCGGGTTTTCGCGATTGACCCGGATGGCCTCGGCCTGCTCGGGGTCACGCATCCACTGCCGGACTTGATGGCCATTCTCGGCCAAAAGATTGGCCACGGCGGTACCAAAACTTCCGCCTCCCAGGACCGCAATCGGGCGCTGTTCAGTCATATGCAATCCGTTAATCCATACCAGTGGCGATGGCGGCATTATACGGGGCAGCCCGGTCGCGGCCAGCCCCAGCAACAATTACCGACATTTGTAGGAAGAAGACCAATAAAACCTAGGAAAATGCTACTAACGTGAATGGAAAAGTCACGGTGCTCGGTTAACATGCGCGCCAAATCTTTACGATCAAGGCTGCGTCGTGTTTTTCGCTCCTCCCCCTCCCCGTTCGTCCCTTTTGCTGGCGCTGCTGTTCAGCCCGCTAGTGCTGGCGGACGACCTGTTCATGGACAACGAAGCACTGCCGCAGGTGCTGACGGCCACGCGCCTGAAACAGACACCGGCGGAAGTGCCGGGGAGCATGACCGTACTCGACAGCGAATTGATCAACGCCAGCGGCGCCCGCGACATCAGTGAGCTGCTGCGCCTGGTGCCAGGGATGATGGTCGGCAACATCAGCGGCAATCAGGCGGCCGTCAATTATCACGGCACCAACGCCAGCGAAGCACGGCGCATGCAAGTGTTGATCGACGGCCGCTCGGTGTACCGCGCCGGTTTGTCCACGGTGGACTGGAGCGATATTCCGGTGGCCATGGAGGACATCGAGCGCATCGAAGTGTTTCGCGGCCCGAACACCGTCAGTTATGGCGCCAACGCGCTGATGGCGGTGGTCAACATCATTACCCGTCACCCGGCAGACAGCCACGGCACTCGCCTGAAGTACACCCGTGGCCAGCATGGCATCAATGATTTTTACGCCAGCCAGGGCACCGGCTGGAATGGTGGTGATCTGCGTTTGTCGCTGTCCGGTCAGGAAGATGACGGCTTCGACAGCGATCGCAGCGGTGCCGACTACCGTGACAGCCGCCGCTTGAATCGCTTCAGTCTCGCGGTCAGTCACACCCTCAGCGATAACCAGAGCCTCGACTGGCAGGTCAACGCCAAGGACGGCACCAACCAGCGGCCCTACACCTACCGCCCGGTGTTCTCCGGGATTACCGCCGCCGGGAACAATTCCGACGTAGTCGCCAAGGATTACGCCGGCTCGGTGCGCTGGAATCTCGATATCAACCCGGAGCACAGCCTTTATATACAAGGCTCGGCGCAACACTGGGATCGTCAGCAAACCTGGCGCGCCTGCGATGCCGAGGTATCGTTCAGCCCCGAACTGACGCAACTGTGGCAGCTCAACCCGAATTACACCGAACGTCTGGCGCGCAACATCACCCGGTTCACCGGCCCCGGAGCGGCGCCCGGCACGCCACAGGAAATGGCCCTGGCCAATCAGGTGCTTGATCAATGGCGCAACGGCGCCAGCCGAACCCTGTGCGGCGACATCGATCAGAGCGCCCGCGAATCGCGCTACGACCTCGAATTGCAGGACACCCTCAGCCTGTCCGACAGCCTGCGTCTGGTCAGCGGCATGAACTATCGTTACGACCGCGCCGACTCCGAGACTTACTTCAATGGCACGCTGGACGACACCACTTGGCGCGCGTTCGGCCAACTGGAATGGCGCGCCACGGAACACTGGCTGTTGCAGGGCGGTGCGATGTTCGAAAACACGCAACTGATCGGCAGTTCGCTGACCCCGCGCTTCGCCGTCAATTACCTGATCAACCCGCGCCACGGCCTGCGTGCGGTGTATTCGGAGGCGATCCGCTCGCCGGACATGTTCGAGAACAATGTGAACTGGAGCTATCAGGTCAGCAACCTGCGCCCCTCGGCCTATGGCCAGTCTTCGGCGCGCTACTTCGTCAAGACTCGCGGCCCCGGCGATCTCGATCAGGAACACATGCGCTCGCGCGAGCTGGGCTACAACGGCTATTTCGCCGAACTGGGCCTGGCCCTGGATGTGAAGCTGTTCTACGACGAGATCACCGGGATGATCAGTGAGCCGCTACGCAACAACCAGTACATCGCCAGCAATGCCAACAGCTCACGTTTTCGGGGCACGGAAACCCAGCTCGACTGGCGCGTGAGCCTGGCCGACCGTTTGCGCTTCACCTACGCCTTTGTCGATGCCGAGGCGAGTAACCCACTGGATCAGCAGTTCACTTCACGCAACAGCGGTTCGGCCGGCTGGCTGCGCGACTGGGGCGATGGCTGGAACAGCGCCCTCTTCTATTACGGCGACAACGCACTCAACGGCTACCGTTTCGAGCGCGTCGACACGCGCATCGCCAAACGCATCGCGCTGGGCAAAGCACAATTGCAACTGGCTGGCGTACTGCAACAGCGTCTCGACCACGAGCCGACCACTTTCGTCGACAACAATTACGACGAACGCCGGGTGATGTACTTCAGCGCCGAGCTGGAGTTCTAGGATGCGCTACCGGCAGTCACGGAAGATGCCAACCCTGGGCCACTGGCTGGCCGGGGTTTGTCTGTTTATGACCGCATGGCTGCATGGTGTGGCGGTGCAGGCCGCCGATATCCTGTTGACCGGCGCCGAAGAAAGTCCAGGCGTACAAGCGTTCGTCCAGGCGCTCAGTGAACTGCGACCGACCGACAACGTGCGTTTCCAGCCACTGGCCAGCCTGCCGGCGCCGGGCAAACTGCCCGCCGGCCTGCGCCTGATTCTGCTCGACCTGCCGAGCCTCGACTGGCGTCTGCAAGAACCCCAAGGCCCGGCGACGCTGGTGCTGCGCATCAGTCGCCTGCAAGCCCGGCAGCGCCTCGGCAGCGCGCAACCGGCGCATCTGAGTTTGCTGTGGAGTGATCCGCCGCTGAGCCGACAGTTGCAGTTGATCCGACGCATTTTGCCCCAGGCCCGGCGGATCGGCGTGCTGTTCGATGAGCACAGCGAATTCCTCCTCAAGGAGCTGAATCTCGCCGCCGCGCCGCTGAACCTGCAAGTCGTCAGCCAGCGCTGGGACAACACCCACGACAGCCGCCCGCTGCAAACCGTGCTGAAAAACAGCGACGTGCTGCTCGGGCTCGACGACCCCGATCTGTACAACCCGAAAACCGCGAAAAACCTGCTGCTCAGCAGTTACTCACGGCAAGTCGCACTGGTCGGCCCCAACGTCGCGTTCGTCCGCGCCGGCAGCCTGGCCAGCAGTTACAGCGACCAGAACGACTGGCTGGCAATCCTCGATCAATTGCTCGACCAACCGCCGGCCACTTGGCCGCGGACGCTCTACCCCGCACGTTTTAAAGTCTCAAGTAATGCGCAGGTCGCTCGTTCACTGGGTATCGAACCGCTCAATGACGCATCTGTTGCCAGCGCACTGGCTGAAGGAGAACGCCGCCCATGAGTTTCCGTCGCCGTTGGGACATCAACACCCGCACCCAGCTGATCAGCCTGGGCCCGGCGTTGTTGCTGACCTTGCTGTTGATCAGCTTCTTCACCTTCGTGCGCATTCAGGATTTGCGTCAGGAACTGAACCACACCGGTCAACTGATCGCCAACCAACTGGCGCCCGCCACCGAATACGGGGTGATTTCCGGCAACAACGAAGTGCTGGAAAGCCTGCTCAAAGCCACACTGGCCACGCCCAACGTGCGTTTTCTCGAAGTACAGGACAGCGCCAACCGGATTCTGGTGTACGTCGAACAACCCGCGGCGGCGCACGGTCGGCCGCATCAGGTCGAAGTGTTTCAGGCACCAGTACGGTTGCAGCGCATCGCCCTGCACAATGATTTCTTCCAGGACGGCAAGGTCAGCAATAGCGGGGCCGGCGAAGATTATCTGGGCCGGGTGATCGTCGGCTTGTCCAACGACGCGTTCAGCCAGCGCCAGCAGGAGATTCTGCTCAAGGCCGGGATTCTCGCGCTGTTCGCCCTGCTCTTCACCTTTGTATTGGCACGGCGCCTGGCCGGCAGCCTGTCGCAGCCGATCCGCGATATCGGTGACGCGGTGAAGGCGATTCAGGACGGCGATTACAAAACCCCGTTGCCGATCGTCGATGACACCGAACTGGGCGCGCTGTCGCAACACATCAACAACCTTGCCCAGGCGCTGGAACAGGCCAGCCGCGAGCAGCATCAAGCCATGGCCCAACTGATCCAGACCCGTGAAGAAGCGGAAAAGGCCAACAACGCCAAGTCCGACTTTCTGGCGATGATGAGCCATGAACTGCGCACGCCCATGAACGGCGTGCTGGGCATGCTGCAATTGCTGGAAACCACCGAGATGACCGAGGAGCAGGTTGAATATGCCGCCCTCGCCTCGGAGTCCACCGAGCACTTGCTGAAAGTCATCAACGATATTCTCGACTTCTCACGCATCGAACGCTCGGAGCTGGAACTGGAGCACATCCCGTTCAACCTGGCCGAACTGATTGGCGCCTGCGCCCAGTCGTTCCAGCACAGCGCGGTACAGCGAGGGCTGGCGCTGAACCTGCGCATCCCGGACGACATGCGCGGTTTGCAGGTGCAAGGCGATCCAACGCGGATCCGGCAGATTCTGGTCAATCTGGTTGGCAACGCACTGAAATTCACCGAACAGGGTCGCGTCAGCATCGAGGCGCAGTGGCAGTCGCTGGATCATGAATTGCTGTGGTTCACCTGCTCGGTGCGTGACAGCGGCATCGGTATTTCTTCCGAAAGTCTGGAATTGATGTTCAACGCTTTCCAGCAGGCCGACAGTTCAATCTCGCGGCGTTACGGTGGCACCGGTCTCGGCTTGCCGATCGCCCGTACGCTGGCCGAACGCATGGGCGGCACCTTGCGCGCGCAGAGCGAGGAAGGCCGTGGTTCGGTGTTCACCCTGGAAATTCCGCTGGCACTCTATAAGCAGGCGCTGCCGACTCTGGCTGCGCCGCGTGCACTGAACGGCAAAGAGCATGGTGAAGGGCGCAATGTCTTGCTGGTCGAAGACAATCCGGTAAACCAGACGGTTATTGAAGCGATGCTGCGCAGTCTGGGCTTTACTGTCAGTGTCGCCACTGATGGCGCACAAGCCGTGCGCAACGCCGAGGGCAGCGACTTCGAAGTGATTCTGATGGATTGCCGTTTGCCGATCATCGATGGCTATGAGGCCACGCGGCAGATCCGGCTGCTGCCCGGACGCAGTGAGGTGCCGATCATCGCGCTGACCGCCAACGCCTTGCAGGGCGACCGCGAAACCTGTCTGGCGGCGGGCATGAACGATTATCTGGCAAAGCCGTTCAAACGTAATGACCTGCAGCAGATTCTGCAGCGCTGGGTGTCGTAGTGTGGGCCTTTCGACCATCTGCGACTGGCGTGAAAAGCGAAAGTGCGGCAGTCTTAGGCACCCGAACGAGCCTCAAAAGGGGCTTGAATAAAAATTTCAGTGCACAAGTGTACATTCATGTCCTTGGTGCTGTGACTTTCACCACAACGCAATAGTCTATGAGTAGGCTGCCGGTTCGAGGCATGAACGCTTCGAACGGTCGGGAAGATTTGCCCCACCTGCCGCATGGGATTATTGAGGAGCTCGCATGACCAAACAAAACGCCTTTACTCGGGAAGATCTGCTGCGCTGCAGTCGCGGTGAGCTGTTCGGCCCAGGTAACGCGCAACTGCCCGCCCCGAACATGCTGATGGTCGATCGCATCACCCTGATCAGCGAAGAAGGCGGCAAGTACGGCAAAGGTGAATTGGTCGCCGAGCTGGATATCAACCCTGATCTGTGGTTCTTCGCGTGCCACTTCGAAGGCGATCCGGTGATGCCGGGCTGCCTGGGTCTGGACGCCATGTGGCAACTGGTCGGTTTCTTCCTGGGCTGGCAAGGCCTGCCGGGCCGTGGCCGTGCGCTGGGTTCGGGCGAAGTGAAATTCTTCGGTCAAGTGCTGCCGACCGCCAAAAAAGTCACCTACAACATTCATATCAAACGCGTCCTCAAGGGCAAACTGAACCTGGCCATTGCCGATGGTTCGGTGACTGTCGACGGTCGCGAAATCTACACCGCCGAAGGCCTTCGCGTCGGCGTGTTCACCTCCACTGACAACTTCTAAGGGTTATTCGCATGCGCCGCGTCGTTATCACTGGTCTGGGCATTGTTTCGTGCCTGGGCAATGACAAAGAGACCGTCTCCGCTAACCTGCGTGCAAGCCGCCCTGGCATCCGGTTCAACCCGGAATATGCCGAAATGGGTCTGCGTAGCCAGGTTTCCGGCTCCATCGACCTCAACCTTGAAGAGCTGATCGATCGCAAGATCTATCGCTTCGTTGGCCACGCAGCGGCTTACGCCTACCTGGCCATGAAAGACGCTATTGCTGACTCCGGCCTGACCGAAGAGCAAGTGTCCAACCCGCGTACCGGCCTGATCGCTGGTTCCGGCGGTGCTTCCACACTGAACCAGATGGAAGCGCTGGACATCCTGCGCGAGAAAGGCGTGAAGCGCGTTGGCCCGTACCGCGTAACGCGGACCATGAGCAGCACCGTTTCCGCTTGCCTGGCCACACCGTTCAAGATCAAGGGCCTGAACTACTCCATCGCTTCTGCCTGCGCCACCAGTGCTCACTGCATCGGTACCGCCATGGAACAGATCCAGATGGGCAAGCAGGACATCGTTTTCGCCGGTGGCGGTGAAGAAGAGCACTGGAGCCAGTCGTTCCTGTTCGACGCCATGGGCGCTCTGTCCAGCAAGCGTAACGACACCCCGGAACAAGCTTCCCGTGCCTACGACGCCGACCGTGACGGTTTCGTCATCGCTGGCGGTGGCGGCATGGTCGTGGTTGAAGAGCTGGAACACGCTCTGGCCCGTGGCGCGAAAATCTACGCGGAAATCGTTGGCTACGGCGCGACCTCCGACGGTTACGACATGGTTGCCCCGAGTGGCGAAGGCGCGATCCGCTGCATGCAGATGGCTATGTCCACCGTTGATACGCCGATCGACTACCTGAACACCCACGGCACCTCGACTCCGGTCGGCGACGTCGCGGAAATGAAAGGTGTGCGTGAAGTGTTCGGCGACAAGGCACCCGCGATCAGCTCGACCAAGAGCCTGTCCGGTCACTCCCTGGGCGCCGCCGGCGTTCACGAAGCGATCTACTGCATGCTGATGATGGAAGGCAACTTCATTGCCGGTTCCGCCAACATCGACGAGCTGGACCCAGAAGTGGCCGACCTGCCGGTGCTGACCAAGACCCGCGAAAACGCCACGATCAACACCGTGATGAGCAACAGCTTCGGCTTCGGCGGCACCAACGCCACGCTGGTACTGAAGCGCTGGGAAGGCAAGTAATTCCCCAGGCTTGAGCCACACATGAAAACGCCCCGACTGGTTCGGGGCGTTTTTTTTGCCTGAAGAAATTAGCCGGGACACTACCGGTCCGTGTTGTTGATCGTTCCCACGCTCTGCGTGGGAATGCAGCCCGTGACGCTCCGCGTCACTGGACGCGGAGCGTCCCCAGAGGCATTCCCACGCGGAGCGTGGGAACGATCAAACAATGGGTTTCGGCGCTTCTGAAAATGAAACTTCTGTCATGAAACTTACCGCCCTGCGACCGAATGTCGCGGATTACGCGGGCTGCAGCACTGTTGCAAAATACGCAATAACACCTTGCACAAATCAGCCGTTTACTTAGCAAGCTAACAAATCATATAACAGAGTCCTGCACACGCCTTGCTGCAGATAACTTGAGATTTGGAGCTAGCAGATGACTGTAAAAGTAACTGAACGCGACGATTCACACATGTCCCACGAAGGCGTAGCCGCCGGTATCCGCATCTGGGATGTGCATCAACAAGACTTGCTGGTGGGCATGTTCCACAACGAGATCGATGCCCACAACTACAAGGCCGAACTGGAAGTACAAGAACAGCAGCGGGATCTGAAATCCGCCTGATTCAACCACAGCATTGAAAACGACAAACCCCGCCATGAGCGGGGTTTGTCGTTGTTACAGCTTTATCGATTTACCACATCAGATCATCAGGAATCTGATACGCCGCGTACGGATCGTCCTCAGTGCTGACCTCTTCGGTCTGCACGTTGAGCTGGACGATACGCTGTGGATCGCGCTCCTGGATCTTCAGGGCCGCTTCACGCGGGATCACTTCGTAGCCGCCGGCATGGTGGACGATCGCCAGCGAACCGCTGCTGAGCTTGTTGCGCATCAGCGTGTTGACCGAGATGCGCTTGACCTTCTTGTCGTCGACGAAGTTGTAGTAGTCCTCGGTTGTCAGCTTCGGCAGACGCGAGACTTCAATCAGTTGCTTGACCTGAGCTGCACGCGCCTTGGCCTCGGCTTTCTCTTTCTGCTGACGGTTCAGCTCCTGGTCACGCTTGACCTTCTCGGCCATGGCTTCCTGGGCGGCGCGCTGCTGCGAGTCATCCAGCTCGATCTGGCCTTTGTGGGCCAGACGCTGCTGCTTCTGCTTGTCCTTGCTGACCTGCTTGGCCTGCTTTTGGTTGACCAGGCCTGCTTTGAGCAACTGGTCGCGAAGGGAAATACTCATGGGACTTACTCACTTGGGCAGTTGCTCAGCCGCAGCTGGGCGCATTCTTTTCCTGACGTTTGGCTTCACCCCACAGGGCGTCCAACTCTTCGAGGGTGCAATCTTCTATGGGACGGTGGGTGTCGCGCAATGCCTGTTCGATAAATCGGAAACGTCTTTCAAACTTGCCGTTGGCGCCACGCAGTGCAGTTTCCGGATCGACCTTCAGATGCCGGGCCAGATTGACCACGGAAAACAGCAGATCGCCGATCTCGTCAGCCACGGCCACCGGATCGTTTTCGGACATGGCTTCGAGGACTTCATCGAGTTCTTCACGCACCTTGTCGAGCACCGGCAAGGCGTCTGGCCAGTCGAAACCGACCTGGCCTGCGCGCTTCTGCAGCTTGGCCGAACGCGACAAGGCCGGCAACGTCGCCGGCACGTCATCAAGCAGTGACAGTTGCTCGGGCGCGGCGGATTTCTCGGCGCGCTCTTCGGCCTTGATCTCTTCCCAGCGCTGCTTGACCTGTTCTTCGCTCAAGCGCGGCACATCCAGCGGTGCGTAGAGATCACCGGTGGGGAACACGTGGGGATGACGGCGGATCAGTTTGCGGGTGATGCTGTCGATCACCCCGGCTAATTCGAAGCGCCCTTCTTCCTTGGCCAACTGGCTGTAATACACCACCTGGAACAACAAATCGCCGAGCTCACCCTGCAAATGATCGAAGTCGCCGCGTTCGATGGCGTCGGCCACTTCGTAGGCTTCTTCGAGCGTGTGCGGGACGATGGTCGCGTAGGTTTGCTTGATGTCCCACGGGCAACCGTACTGCGGATCGCGCAGACGGCTCATCAGGTGGAGCAGGTCTTCAAGGCTGTACATCATTTCTCTGTCTCACCACAAAACCACTGTGGGAGCGAGCCTGCTCGCGAAAGCGGTGTGTCTGCAACTATGTTGTCGACTGACACGCCCTCTTCGCGAGCAGGCTCGCTCCCACAGAGAAGCCACATCACGGGGTGCGGTTACGCCGCGTTTCGATGATGTTCGGCAACTGCGAAATCCGCCCGAGCAACCGCCCCAGTGCATCCAGCCCCGGGATCTCGATGGTCAGGGACATCAGCGCGGTGTTGTCCTCTTTGTTCGAGCGGGTGTTGACCGCGAGCACGTTGATACGCTCGTTGAGCAATACCTGCGAGACGTCACGCAGCAGCCCGGAACGGTCGTAGGCACGAATGACAATGTCCACCGGATAGGTGAGCACCGGCACCGGGCCCCAACTGACCTGAATGATCCGCTCTGGCTCGCGCCCGCCCAGTTGCAACACCGAGGCACAGTCCTGACGGTGAATGCTCACGCCACGACCCTGAGTGATATAGCCGACGATCGCATCGCCCGGCAGCGGCTGGCAGCAGCCGGCCATCTGCGTCATCAGGTTGCCGACACCCTGGATCTGAATGTCGCCGCGCTTGCCCGGTTTGTAGCCGGTGGCTTTGCGCGGAATCAGCTCCAACTGTTCGTTGCCGCGTTCCGGCTCGACCAGTTGCTGCGCGAGGTTGACCAGTTGCGCCAAACGCAGATCGCCGGCACCGAGGGCGGCGAACATGTCTTCGGCGGTTTTCATGTTGGCCTTGTCGGCCAGCTTGTCGAAGTCCACCGCGGGCAGACCGAGGCGCGTCAGCTCGCGCTCGATCAGGGTTTTACCGGCGGCCACGTTCTGGTCGCGCGCCTGCAATTTGAACCAGTGGACGATCTTCGCCCGCGCCCGCGAGGTGGTGACGTAACCGAGGTTGGAGTTCAACCAGTCGCGGCTCGGTGTGCCGTGTTTGCTGGTGATGATCTCGACCTGCTCACCGGTCTGCAGGCTGTAGTTGAGCGGCACGATGCGCCCGTTGATCTTCGCGCCACGGCAGTTGTGGCCGATTTCGGTGTGCACGCGATAGGCGAAGTCCAGCGGCGTCGCGCCTTTCGGCAAGTCGATGGCGTGACCGTCGGGAGTGAAGATGTAGACCCGATCCGGCTCGATATCGACACGCAACTGTTCCGCCAGACCACCGATATCGCCCAGTTCTTCGTGCCACTCGAGCACCTGACGCAGCCAGGAGATTTTCTCTTCGTAGTGATTCGAACCGGATTTGACGTCGGTGCCCTTGTAGCGCCAGTGCGCGCAGACGCCGAGTTCGGCTTCTTCGTGCATCGAATGCGTACGGATCTGCACTTCAAGGACTTTGCCTTCCGGGCCAATTACCGCCGTATGCAACGAGCGGTAGCCGTTCTCTTTCGGGTTGGCGATGTAGTCGTCGAACTCTTTCGGGATGTGCCGCCACAAGGTGTGGACGATACCCAGCGCGGTGTAGCAGTCGCGCATTTCCGGCACCAGCACACGCACCGCGCGCACGTCGTAGATCTGGCTGAATTCCAGACCCTTGCGCTGCATTTTGCGCCAGATCGAATAGATGTGTTTGGCGCGGCCGCTGATGTCGGCATCGACGCCGGTGGCCTGCAGTTCATCCTTGAGCTGGGTCATCACGTCGGCGATGAAGCGCTCACGGTCCAGCCGTCGCTCGTGGAGCAACTTGGCGATCTGCTTGTATTGATCAGGCTCGAGATAACGGAAGGACAGATCCTCCAGTTCCCATTTGATATGACCGATGCCGAGCCGGTGCGCGAGCGGCGCATAGATGTCGAAGACTTCCCGGGCGACACGGTTACGCTTTTCGTCGTCGGCGGTTTTCACCGCACGAATGGCGCAGGTACGTTCGGCCAGTTTGATCAGCGCGACACGCACATCGTCGACCATCGCCACGAGCATCTTGCGCAGGTTTTCCACCTGCCCTTGCGTGCCCATGACCATCGACTGGCGCGGACTGAGGCTGGCACTGATGGCCGCCATGCGCTGCACGCCGTCGATCAGCTTGGCGACCACCGGACCGAAGCGCTGGCCGACGGCCGCGAGTTCGATCTGGCCTTCGCGTACGCCGCGATACAGGACCGCCGCGACCAGCGAATCCTGATCGAGCTTGAGGTCGGCGAGAATCTCGGCGATTTCCAGGCCAGTACTGAAACTGCCGGAGCCTTCGGCCCACAGATTCTTCTTGGCATTGGACTGTTGTTCGGCCTCGCGAGCGAACTCGCAGGCTTCTTTCAAGGCTTCGCGATCCAGTGCCAGATCGACACTGACCGCGTGATCGAGCCAAGCCTCGAGATTGATACTGCCGTCAGTGTTGATCGGCTGGTGTGCTCTCACCTGTACCATCTTGCTTTACCTTCCCTACGACGCAGATTCAATGCGTCAAATCGCTGATCCTTATTGCCCGTTTGCGCTCGCGGGGCTAAAGCGAGCGCTGCGCGGACAGATCAGACGGATTCAGACGAGCCATCCTGGCTCGCTTCAAATAACGCCATGGCCTCGACATGTGCCGTCTGAGGAAACATATCGAGAATCCCGGCACGTTTTAACCGGTAGCCCTGCTTGATCAATTCGACCGTATCGCGCGCCAGAGTTGCAGGGTTGCACGATACGTACACCAACCGTTTGGCACCCAGGGTCGCCAGCTTGCGAACCACCTCGAAAGCACCGTCACGCGGTGGGTCCAAGAGTACCGCAGAAAAGCCGTTTCCGATCCACTGGGCATCGGTCAAAGGCTGGGATAAATCGGCTTGAAAAAACTTTGTGTTATGCAAATTGTTACTGGCGGCGTTCGCTTCAGCGCGATCGACCATGGTTTGCACACCCTCGACCGCGACGACTTCGCGCACGGCTTTGGCCAACGGCAAGGCGAAGTTGCCCAAGCCGCAGAACAGATCGAGCACGCGCTCGTCGCGACCCGGCTTCAGCCAGTCCAGCGCCTGTGCAACCATCGCTTCGTTGACACCGGCATTGACCTGAATGAAGTCACCCGGTCGGTACGCCAGATCCAGATCCCACTGCTCCAGGCGATAGCCCAGCGACTGGGTGGCATCGACCGGTTGCGGCTCACCTTCGCCATGCAACCACAATTGCGCTTCATGGAACTGGCAGAAGTCCTTGAGGATGGTCAGATCCGCTTCGGACAACGGCGCCATGTGCCGCAGCAGCACCGCCAGTGACGAGCCGCTGAACAACTCGACATGCCCCAGCGCCTGCGGTTTGCTCAAACGACGAAGCATCTCCGGCAAACGGGTCATGATCGGTTGCAAGGGCTGTACCAGCACCGGGCATTCGCTGATGGCGACGATGTCCTGACTGCCGGCGGCGCGGAAACCCACTTCGAGCTTCTTCGCTTTCATGTCCCAGCGCACCGCGATACGGGCACGACGTCGATAGCCGAACTCGGGACCGGTCAGCGGCGCTGCCCACTCTTGAGGTTCGACACCGGCGACGCGCGACAATTGCTCGGCGAGCATGCGCTGTTTCAGGGCAAGCTGTTCGCTGTGGGGCAAATGCTGCACGCTGCAACCGCCGCAACGACCGGCGTGTTGACACGGTGCCGGGCGGCGCAATTCGCTGGCCTTGAACACGCGCTCGGTGCGCGCTTCGACCACTTTGCCGTGGGCGCCGAGCACCCGCGCTTCGACCTCTTCACCGGCGAGGGCGCCGAGGACGAACCAGGTTTTGCCTTCGAAAAACGCGATACCGCGACCGTCATTGGCCAGGCGCTCGATGCTCAAGCGCTGCTTTTTACCGGTCGGAATTTGCGCAGCCTTGCTGCCGCCGGTGGGCTGGAAGCGCAGGCCTCTCTCGTGCTTGGCCATCAGTTGGGCGCGTCGAAAATGCCGGTCGACAGGTAACGGTCGCCACGGTCGCAGATGATCGCGACGATCACCGCGTTTTCAACTTCTTTGGACAGGCGCAGCATCGCTGCCACCGCCCCCCCCGAGGACACGCCGCAGAAGATGCCTTCTTCGCGGGCCAGACGCCGGGTGACGTCTTCGGCTTCGCTTTGCGCCATGTCGACGATACGGTCAACACGATCAGCCTGATAAATCTTCGGCAGGTATTCCTGCGGCCAGCGGCGAATACCGGGAATGGCCGAGCCTTCCATCGGTTGCAGGCCGACGATCTGCACGCTGTCGCTCTGCTCTTTCAAGTAGCGCGACACGCCCATGATGGTGCCGGTGGTGCCCATCGAACTGACGAAATGAGTGATGGTGCCCTGGGTCTGACGCCAGATTTCCGGACCTGTGGTGGTGTAGTGCGCTTCAGGATTGTCGCCGTTGGCGAACTGATCGAGCACTTTGCCACGGCCTTCGGCTTCCATACGCTGCGCAAGATCGCGCGCGCCTTCCATGCCCTCTTCCTGGCTGACCAGAATCAGCTCGGCGCCATAGGCGGTCATCGCCGCTTTACGTTCAGCGCTGGAGTTGTCCGGCATGATCAGGATCATTTTGTAACCCTTGATCGCTGCCGCCATGGCCAGCGCGATCCCGGTGTTACCAGAGGTCGCTTCGATCAGCGTATCGCCGGCGTGGATCTGCCCGCGCAACTCGGCGCGAGTGATCATCGACAGCGCCGGACGGTCCTTGACCGAACCCGCCGGGTTATTCCCTTCGAGCTTGAGCAATAGGGTGTTGCTGGTGGCACCGGGCAGGCGCTGCAAACGCACCAGCGGAGTGTTGCCGACGCAATCGGCGATGGTTGGGTACTGCAGGGTCATGGCGTATTCGCAATCCAGACGTGCGGGGGCGCCTATCATACCGGCAAACCCGCGCAGGCCATATCACGCAAAGTGCGGTGCTTATGGTTTATGGGAATAAGCAGCAATAGTCTCACCACTGGTGAGACTTTTACGCTGGGTCATCTTTGTTTGCGGTGATGCAAATGGCCTCATCGCTGGCAAGCCAGCTCCCACAGTGACCCGTGTTGCTCTATTAATAATGTCAGCAGTGCTGACACTGTCTTGTATTGCTCAAACAATCTGCGAGTAAAACACACTCCCTATGGGATGGGAGTAAGCGATAAAAGTCGCACCAGTGGCGCGACTTTTGTGTTGAGCCATTTTCATTGGTGGTGATGCTCAGAGACTCTTCGCGAGCAGGCTCGCTCCCACAGGGAGTAGTGTCATTCGCAGAATAGTGTCAGCAGTGATGACACTATTAACTGTTGATCACACAATCTGCGGCGAACCGAGATCCAATGTGGGAGCGAGCCTGCTCGCGAATGCGTCAGGCGGCGCGAAATCACCCTCAGCGACCAAGCGCAAATTCAACCGCAACCCCACCCCGCTGTTCTCCGCCCAAATACTTCCGCCCTGACGCTGCACGGCATTGCGCGCGATGCTCAGCCCCAAGCCAAAACCGCCATCACCGGGCCGCGAGCCGTCGAGCCGGGTGAACGGTGAGAAGATCCGATCCAGATCCCCTTCCGCTACGCCGCCGCCCTGATCTTCCAGCCACAGATGCCAGAAGTCGCCATCGCGCCGTCCATCCAGTCGCACGATCCCGCCCGGTGGCGAATGCCGAATGGCGTTGCGCAAAATGTTCTCCAGTGCCTGGGCCAGCGTATTCAGGTTGCCGCGCACCCAGCATGAGGACTCGACCGCGCACTGCAATTGCAGACTCGGCCAGCCGCTTTCATAACAGGCATTGTCGGTGAGCATTTCCCACAGCGCCTGAATCTGGATCGCCTCGTCGGGCAGCGGCGTACGGTCGGTATCGAGCCAGGCCAATTGCAGAGTGTCTTCGACCAGTCTTTGCATACCGTCGACTTCGCGACCGATGCGCTCGCGCAACTGCAGCAGACTTTGTTCGCTTTCACTGGCGACCCGCAAGCGGCTCAGCGGTGTGCGCAATTCGTGGGACAGGTCGCGCAGCAATTGCTGTTGCAGGGCGACGGTCGATTGCAAGCGTTCGGACATCGAGTCGAATGCCCGCGCAAGCTCACCGAGTTCATCCGGCCGTTGGGTGATGCCGCTCGACAGCCGCACATTCAATTGATCGGCGCGCCAGGCGTTGGCCTGTTCGCGCAGGTTGTTCAGGGGCACGACCAGCAAGCGGTACAGACCGACGCACAGCAACAAGGTGAACAGGCCCGGAATCACGCCGTTAGTGATAACGCGCCAGAACACACGATACTTGCCCGGCAGGAAACGTTCGGGTAGCTCGATCACCAGGCTGCCGGCAGACGGCTCTTTGGGAAACGGCACACGCAACCACGGCCGGTTCTTTTTGTGAATCGGCCAGTCGAGGCCACGCAAGAACGTCAGGTGCTGGATTTCCTGTTCATTCAGCGGATCGCTGCTCAGCGACTGCAAGTTGCCGCCGATGACGCCGACCCAACTGGCTTCACGCAACTCCATACTCTGCAACCAGTCATCGACCCCGCTGCGGCCGCCGTGCTGCCACGCTTGCTCGGCTTGCATCGCATAACGTGAAAGGGTGCCGCGTGCTTCGTCGGAGAGGAACTGGTTGCGCTCCTCCATATAACGTCCCCACGACCAGCTCAGCCAGATCATCAGCAGACAGAATGCGACCAGCAGACAGGCCAGTTTCCAGAACAGCGAATGCCGGCCCGGCAGTTCAGAGATTTTCATCGGCGGCGCTCAAGACGTAACCCTTGCCCCAGACGGTGCGCACTTCACGCTCGGTGTAACCGATGGCTTTGAGCTTGCGGCGGATCTGGCTGATATGCATGTCGAGACTGCGGTCATGGGCCGCGTATCCACGCTGCAGAACGTGCTGATAAAGGAAGGCTTTGCTCAGCACTTCTTCGTCATTGCGATTGAGGGTTTCCAGCAGACGGTATTCGCTGCGGGTCAGCCCGGCGGCGTGTTCGCGAAAAAAAACATCGCATTGCTCATCGTCAAAACGCAGCGTACCGGCCGCCACTGGCGCCGCCAGCGATGCCGGGCGCCGATCCAGCGCAACCCGACGCAGGATCGCTTCAATGCGCACATGCAACTCGGCCATGCTGAACGGCTTGGGCAAATAATCGTCGGCGCCCAGACGGAAACCGCTGATGCGATCCGCCTCGGCGCCGAGGGCCGACATCAGCAGCACCGGGGTCGAATGGCTTTGACGCAACTGCGTCAATACATTCAAACCATCCATTCCGGGCAACAGAATATCCATCAGCACCACGTCGAATGGCTGACGCCTGGCGATGCTCAGGCCTTCCTGACCATTCTGGCACCAGGTCACCTGAAAGCCGCTGCGGCCCAGATGTTCGTGAACATAGGCGCCGAGAACCGGATCGTCCTCGATGGAAAGAATGCGTGGCTGGCCGACGGAAACAGGAGTCATGAGTATCTGCAAGTAATTCTCAGTTGAGCGCGATTATTCAAGATTGCCCGGCAGCGGGCAACACAAGGCTGCCCTTTCTGACAAACGAGCACCGGTGCCCTGACCCACCCTGAGCGCATTTTTCCGGAGATTGCCTGCGAGCAAATCGCTACACTGCGCCCATGTCGCGTGCCGGATGCACGCATGAGTCAACAGATCAGCGGGATGCAGGAGATAGGCGTGCTCAAGAAACTGGGAATCAAAGGTCGCGTGTTGTTGCTGACCTTGTTGCCGACCAGCCTGATGGCGCTGGTACTGGGTGGTTACTTCACCTGGACGCAGCAGTCCGACTTGCAGAGCCAATTGATGCAGCGCGGCGAGATGATCGCCGAGCAACTGGCGCCGCTGGTGGCACCCGCCATGGGTCACGGCAACAGCGATCTGCTCGAACGCATTGCCACTCAGTCCCTTGAGCAACCGGATGTGCGCGCGGTGACCTTCCTCGCCCCGGATCGCTCACCGCTGGCCCATGCCGGCCCGACCATGCTCAATCAGGCGCCGAGCGGCGACAGCGCGCATTTGCAACGGCGCAGCGGCAATGACGCGACGCGTTACCTGATGCCGGTATTCGGCAAGCATCGCAACCTCGCCGGCGAACTGATCCCGGAAGAGTCTGACCGCTTGCTCGGCTGGGTCGAGCTGGAACTGTCGCACAACGGCATGCTGCTGCGCGGTTATCGCAGCCTGTTTGCCAGCCTGCTGCTGATTGCCGCCGGTCTGGCGGGCGCGGCATTGCTGGCGTTGCGCATGGGCCGCACCATCAATCGTCCGCTGAGCCAGATCAAACAAGCCGTCGCGCAACTCAAGGACGGCCATCTGGAAACGCGTCTGCCGCCGCTCGGCAGTCAGGAGCTGGATGAACTGGCGTCGGGCATCAACCGCATGGCCGGCACCCTGCAAAACGCCCGCGAAGAACTCCAGCACAGCGTCGATCAGGCCACCGAAGACGTCCGGCAGAATCTGGAAACCATCGAGATCCAGAACATCGAACTGGACCTGGCGCGCAAAGAAGCGCTGGAAGCCAGCCGGATCAAATCCGAATTCCTCGCCAACATGAGTCACGAGATCCGCACGCCGCTCAACGGCATTCTCGGCTTCACCCATCTGTTGCAGAAAAGCGAACTGACCCCACGCCAGCTCGACTATCTGGGCACCATCGAAAAATCCGCCGACAGCTTGTTGGGGATCATCAACGAGATCCTCGACTTCTCGAAAATCGAGGCTGGCAAACTGGTGCTAGACCATATTCCGTTCAACCTGCGCGACCTGTTGCAGGACACCCTGACCATCCTCGCCCCCGCTGCGCACGCCAAGCAGCTTGAGCTGGTCAGCCTGGTCTATCGCGACACACCGCTGTCGCTGGTCGGTGACCCGCTGCGTCTGAAGCAGATTCTCACCAACCTTGTGAGCAACGCGATCAAGTTCACCCGCGAAGGCACCATCGTTGCCCGGGCGATGCTTGAAGATGAACACGAAGACAGCGTGCAACTGCGCATCAGCATTCAGGACACCGGAATCGGCCTGTCGAATCAGGACGTGCGCGCGTTGTTCCAGGCGTTCAGTCAGGCCGACAACTCGCTGTCGCGCCAGCCGGGCGGCACCGGTCTGGGGCTGGTGATTTCCAAACGCCTGATCGAACAGATGGGCGGCGAAATCGGCGTCGACAGCACACCGGGCGAAGGCTCGGAATTCTGGATCAGCCTGAGCTTGCCGAAAACCCGTGACGACGCCGAAGACCTGCCGGCCGCGCCGTTGCTCGGCCGCCGCGTGGCGGTGCTGGAGAATCACGAACTGGCGCGCCAGGCCTTGCAGCATCAACTGGAAGACTGTGGCCTCGATGTCACCCCGTTCAACACCCTCGAGACCTTGACCAACGGCGTCACCGGCGCCCACCAGACCGATCAGGCGATTGATCTGGCGGTCATCGGCATCACCAGCAACGACATGCTGCCAGAGCGATTGAACCAGCACATCTGGGACCTCGAACACCTTGGCTGCAAAGTGCTGGTGCTGTGCCCGACCACCGAACAGACACTGTTCCATTTGTCGGTGCCGAACCCGCACAGCCAGTTGCAAGCGAAACCGGCCTGCACACGCAAACTGCGCCGAGCCTTGGCCGATCTGGTCAACCCGCGCCAGCCGCGCAATGAGCCGGGCGAACCGCTGTCGAGCCGGGCGCCGAAAGTGCTGTGCGTCGACGACAATCCGGCCAACCTGCTGCTGGTGCAAACCCTGCTCGAAGACATGGGCGCCAAGGTGCTTGCCGTGGAAAGCGGTTACGCCGCGGTCAAAGCCGTGCAGAACGAATCTTTCGATCTGGTGCTGATGGACGTGCAGATGCCGGGCATGGACGGCCGTCAGAGCACCGAAACCATTCGCCAGTGGGAAAGCGAGCGGCACTGCACGCCGCTGCCGATCGTCGCCCTCACCGCCCACGCCATGGCCAACGAAAAACGCGCGCTGCTGCAAAGCGGCATGGATGATTACCTGACTAAACCCATCAGTGAGCGGCAACTGGCGCAGGTGGTGCTGAAATGGACCGGCCTGGCTTTGCGTAATCAAGCGCCGGAGCGGATCAGCGACAGTGCGGCGGGCAACAATGAACTGCCAGTGCTTGATCACGAGGAAGGCTTGCGCCTGGCTGCCGGCAAGGCTGACTTGGCGGCGGACATGCTGGCCATGTTGCTCGCTTCACTGGAAGCCGACCGCGAAGCCATTCGCGCGGCGTGCGAGAACCGCGACCAGAACGCATTGATCGAGCGCGTCCATCGCCTGCACGGTGCCACCCGTTATTGCGGCGTACCGCAATTGCGCGCGGCCTGTCAGCGCAGCGAAACCCTGCTCAAGCAAGATGACCCCAAGGCCGTGGCAGCACTGGAGGAACTGGAGCGCGCGATCAACCGCCTCGCGGCGCAAGCGAAGATCAGTGCCTGATCCACGGCAATGCCGATCAACGCCAGCACCGCTAAAGTGAGCTTGGGTGATTCAATCCGCGTCGATGTTCCAGGAGGTTTTCATGCGCACGCTCGTTTTCAGTAGCCAGACCTACGATCGCGACAGCTTCCTCGCCGCCGATTGCCCGGCAGGTGTCGAGCTGCAGTTTCAACCGGCGCGGCTCAGCCTCGATACGGCGGCGCTGGCTGAAGCGCATGAAGTGGTCTGTGCGTTTATCAACGACGACCTTAGCGCACCGGTACTCGAGCGACTGGCCGCTGGCGGCACACGCCTGATTGCCCTGCGCTCGGCGGGTTACAACCATGTCGATCTGGCCGCGGCGAAACGTCTCGGACTGGCCGTAGTGCGCGTGCCGGCCTACTCACCGCATGCGGTGGCCGAACACGCCGTGGCGCTGATCCTCGCCCTCAACCGCCGTCTGCACCGCGCCTATAACCGCACCCGTGAGGGCGATTTCAGCCTGCATGGCCTGACCGGTTTCGACCTGGTCGGCAAAACCGTCGGGATTGTCGGCACCGGTCAGATCGGTGCGACCTTCGCGAAAATCATGCACGGTTTCGGCTGTGAGTTGCTGGCCTACGATCCGTTCCCGAACCCGGATGTACTGGCGTTGGGCGCGCGCTATCTGAGCCTGCCGGAACTGCTCGCGCAGTCGCGGATCATCAGCCTGCACTGCCCGCTCAACGAGCAGAGCAAACACCTGATCAACCGCGATTCACTGGCGCACATGCAGGCCGGCGCCATGCTCATCAATACCGGTCGCGGCGGCCTGGTCGACACCCCGGCCCTGATTGACGCCTTGAAGGACGGCCAGCTCGGCTATCTGGGTCTGGATGTCTATGAAGAAGAGGCGCAACTGTTTTTCGAGGATCGCTCCGACCTGCCCTTGCAGGATGATGTGCTGGCGCGATTGCTGACTTTTCCCAACGTGATCATCACCGCGCATCAGGCCTTTTTGACGCGTGAAGCACTGGGGGCGATTGCCGCAACCACACTGCACAACATCGCGACCTGGGCGGCGGGCATGCCACAGAACCAGGTCGAAGGCTGAGCGCTTTTCAGCTTATTTCGGTGAAAGCGAGGACGCCAGAATCAACAGCGCCAGCCAGCCGAAGCCGAAGAAGCGCTGTTTCATCGAGTGGCCGTAGCGCAGCAGGAACCAGACGAAAAACATCGGCAGCAGGAAGATCATGATCTTCAGCCAGCCTTCCACCGGCCGACTGCCGTCGGCATTGGCCTGCTCGGTAACCGGTTGCTCGGTGGGCTGCTGGCGCCGGCGCCGCGCGGCGGCCGGCATGACTTTCGGCAAAGGTTGCGGTGCGGGTGCCGGGGCGATGGCCTCGGGCACAGACTTGTTGCGCGGCAAGCTGCCGAACGAGATTGTCGCGGCCTGAGCGGGCGCAACTGCGCCGTGCGCTTGTGTCACATGCTCCGCCATCGGAGCCCCACAATGAATGCACGCGTTGGCTTCGGAGCTGATGCTCTTCTTGCATTCATAACATTCGATCAGCGCCATGTTCCGTTCCTTCAGAGTCGAGGCCGGCAGTTTGCCATGAGCGTCGCCTCAATTGAACCTGATCGAAGGTCACACGCGCACATCATTCTGCAATCAAGCCCGTGCTAGCATGTCGCGCATATTTGGAGGACCCATGGTCGAACACGATTTCCGCTACAACCTGATGAACCCGCAACACACCCTCACCGAATGCCGCGCCCTTGTTCCGGGCCGCTATCAGGTCACCGGCAATGGTGGCTCGATTCGCATTGGTGACGCCTTGTTGGTCACCCTCAAAGGCAGCAAGGACTTGTCCATGCGCCTGACCGTTGAAACCGTCCGCCACCTGATCAATCCGCCGGGCCAATGGACCGCGATGACCACAGGTCCGGTATTTGGTGAACTGGCGATCCACACCTGGCAGGTCAACTGCGACAGCTGCGCCAAAGAGCTGAGCTTCGAATTCGCCGTGGACGCCAAACTCGGCAAAGCCGCCGAGAAACCGGCGGCCACCGCGCGCATCGCCGAGCTGGGCTGGAAAGCCGTTGGCGACAAGCACCTGTGCCCGAAATGCCAGGAGCCGGCATGATGAAACGCTTTGCCCTGACCGCGCTGGTCGGTGCCGGCCTGGTGGGATGCGCTGCGGAGCCGGTGCAACTGCAACAGAACCGCAGCTACATTCTGGAATGGATCGGTGAGCGACCACTGATGGATTACAGCCATCTGACGGTGACCCTGGGCGATGATGGCCGCGCCTATGGCAACGGTGGCTGCAACCATTGGTTCGCGCCGTACACGCTGGACGGTGACAAGCTGACTTTCGGCAAGATCGGCAAGACCCGCAAACTGTGCGCCCCGGCGCTGATGGAGCAGGAGCAGCGCTTCCTGCAGGCGCTGGAGCATGTCCAGCGCTGGGACATCTCGCCGATCGAACAGATGCGCTTCTGGCCGGCAGAAGGCAAGCCGTTGCGCTGGTGGCTGGAAGAGGGTTAAGCCTCAGGATCGCCAAAGCCCTCACCCTAGCCCTCTCCCAGGGGAGAGGGGACTGATTGGGGGATATTGGGGAGCTACGCCGACCTGAAAGGTCTTCACCGAATCCATCATCGACTGGACCTTGCTTTGGCGAATCCATAATCGACTCGATCCTGCTTTGGCGAATCTACAATCAACTCGACTCTGTTTTGGCGAATCTACAATCGACTCGATCTCTCAGGTCGCTGTAACTCGCCAGACACCTCGGTCGGCCCCCTCTCCCCCCGGGAGAGGGCTGGGGTGAGGGGCTTTTGACGTTACTTGGTCGCTTGCAACGCCTCAAGCTTCGCCATCACCCCCGCCGCCGTCTGTTCGCCCATCAACTGCTCACGCACCTTGCCTTTGTTGTCGATGATGTACGTCACCGGCAATGCCTCACTGCGCGGCAACTCGAACAGCTCCGCCGGATCCTGCGCCAGCACGGTGAACTTGATGCCCAGTTTTTCGCTGGCGTCTTTCAGTTCCACACCCTGCACGTTGTCGAAGTTGACCCCGAACACGCCTACGTTCTTGCTCTTGAGCTCAACAGCCAAATGGTTGAGCTCCGGGATCTCGGTCCGGCACGGACCACACCATTCGGCCCAGTAGTTCAGCACCACCCATTGCTTGTCCAAACGCTCGGACGCCACTTTCTGGCCGTTCTGGTCGATACCGTAATCATTGCCGCAGCCCCCCAGCATCAACGCCCCGATTATCGTCAATGCCGCTGCCAATCGCCGTGTCATGTCGTGTTCCTTGTGAAAATTTGAAGGCGCCTGCGACCCATTGCCTCCGAAGGTTCTGGATTGCGCGCTGCACAGTTAGAATAGCCGCCACTTTACGCCAGAAGCGACCCGACATGACCGATCTGACGCTTTATCACAATCCGCGCTGCTCGAAATCCCGCGGCGCGCTGGAACTTCTTGAAGCCCGCGGCCTGACCCCGAACGTCGTGCGTTACCTCGAAACCCCGCTGACTGCAGCGCAAATCAAGGCCCTGCTCGGCAAGCTCGGGATCAGCGCACGCCAGTTGCTGCGCACTGGGGAAGATGAATACAAAATGCTTCAACTGGCTGACGAAAGCCTCAGCGAAGCGCAATTGATCGACGCCATCGCTCAGCACCCGAAACTGATGGAGCGACCGATTTTCGAAGTCGGCGACAAAGCCGTGATCGGTCGCCCACCGGAAAATATCCTGGAGTTGTTGCCGTGAGCGCGCCGTACATTCTGGTGCTGTATTACAGCCGCAACGGCTCGACCAACGAGATGGCCCGGCAGATTGCCCGTGGTGTCGAGCAGGCCGGTCTCGAAGCGCGTTTGCGCACCGTGCCGGCAATCTCCACCGAGTGCGAAGCCGTGGCCCCGGTCATACCGGACGAAGGCGCGCTCTACGCCACCCTCGATGACTTGAAGAACTGCGCCGGTCTGGCCCTCGGCAGCCCGACGCGCTTTGGCAACATGGCTGCGCCGCTGAAATACTTCCTCGATGGCACCAGCAACCTGTGGCTGACCGGCGCCCTCGTCGGCAAACCGGCGGGTGTATTCACCTCCACCGCCAGCCTGCACGGCGGTCAGGAAACCACGCTGCTGTCGATGATGTTGCCTTTGCTGCACCACGGCATGCTCATCACCGGTTTGCCGTACAGCGAATCGGCGCTGCTGGAAACCCAGGGCGGCGGTACGCCTTACGGTGCCAGCCATCACGCTGGGGCTGACGGCAAAAGTGGTCTCGATCAGCATGAAGTGGCGCTGTGTCGCGCGCTGGGTCTGCGGCTGGCGAAAACCGCTCAAAAACTGGTGGGCTGAGATGGCGAAGAAGCCGAAGATTCTGCCGAGTGTCGAGTGGCTTGAGCCACGTGTGAAGGCGATGCGGGTGATCAGCCTGCTGAGCTTTTTCGCCCTCGCCGGCTTGCTGGCGGCCTACTACCTGCTGTTCGCCGATCTGCATGGCGCGCGGCCGTGGGTAATTCTGCTGGTCGAGCTGATCCCGTGGATTGTTCTCGCCCCGGCGATGATCATGGGCAGCGCCCGTGGGCATTCGTGGATGTGTTTTGTGGTGAATCTGTATTTCATCAAAGGCGCACTGGCGGCGTATGACCCGAACCGGCAGTTGTTTGGTGTGCTGGAGATGGTCGCCAGCCTGGCGGTGTTCTGCTCGGCGCTTTTGTATGTGCGGTGGCGGTATCAGTTGAATCGCAAGTTGGCTGGCGAAGGCGAGATCTCCGTCGCCTAAACGGACGCCTTCGCAGCAGGCTCGCTCCCACATTTGGAATGTGTTCCCCTGTGGGAGCGAGCCTGCTCGCGAATGGGGCGACGCGGTCTTAATGGTTGACGGTGTAAGCGAGCATCATCGAAATCTGGCTCATCGCCCGCCCGCCGCTCTGTTCATGCCACTGGTTGAACGCATCCTGCACAATCGCCAGATCACGCAGACTGGTCGGCACCTTGTCGACGATCTTCTGTGCGTTCAGCGCCGCCACCACGTCGTAGCTCGGCACAAACGTATCCTTGCCAACCATGCGCAAAAACCGTGGTGCGGACAGCCCGCCCAGTTGATGGCCGTGCTTTTTCAGGTACGTCCACAAACCGACGATATCAGTCACCGGCCAGTCGGCGATCAACGCACCGAAACTGCCCTTGTCTTTCTCGACATCGAGAATGAACTGCGCGTTGCGCGGCACGCTCTTGAGCTTGCCCAAGTGACGGATGATCCGCGCGTCCTGCATCAGCCGCTCGAGATGTTCGGCGCTCATCAGCACGACTTTTTCCGGATCGAACTTGAAGAACACTTCCTCGAAGGCCGGCCACTTGGCGTCGACCAGACTGTGTTTGAGGCCGGCACGAAATACGCGCAGGGCCATGGTCGAGAGGTAGCGGTCGTCGCTGATCTTGCGCAGTTGCGCCGGGGTTTTGGGAACGGGCAGATGGGCTTCCAGTTCAGCCGCCGAACCGAAGCGGTTCAGACAGTATTCGTGCAGCCACTTGTAATCGCGCATGCCCTCTCCTATTGAATGAAGCGAAGAAACCAATGTGGGAGCGAGCCTGCTCGCGAAAGCGGTGTGTCATTCAACTGATTTGTTGACTGATACTCCCTCTTCGCGAGCAGGCTCGCTCCCACATTTGAAGGTATTTACAGGTTGACGACGTTAACGAAGCGCGAAGCCGCGGTCTCGTCGATCTTCAGGCTGGTGAAGTCGAACAGGTTGCGATCGGCCAGTTGCGACGGGATCACGTTCTGCAGACTGCGGAAGATGCTTTCAGTCCGACCCGGGGTCTTGCGCTCCCAGTCCAGAAGCATTTCCTTGACCACCTGCCGCTGCAGGTTTTCCTGCGAGCCGCAGAGGTTGCACGGGATGATCGGAAATGCCTTGAAGTCCGAGTACGCCTGAATGTCTTTCTCGTTGCAGTACGCCAGCGGACGGATTACCACGTTGCGGCCGTCATCGGCACGCAGCTTCGGCGGCATGGCTTTAAGCGAACCGTTGAAGAACATGTTGAGGAAGAATGTCTCGACAATGTCGTCACGGTGGTGACCGAGGGCCATTTTGGTCGCGCCGATTTCATCGGCGAAGGTGTACAGCGTGCCACGACGCAGGCGCGAGCACAGCGAGCAAGTGGTCTTGCCTTCCGGGATCAGTTCCTTGACCACCGAATAGGTGTCTTTCTCGACGATGTGATACTCGACGCCCAGCTCTTTCAGATAGGCCGGCAGCACATGCTCGGGGAACCCCGGCTGCTTCTGGTCCATGTTCACCGCGACGATGTCGAACTTGATCGGTGCAACCTTCTGCAGGTGCAGGAGCACGTCGAGCATGGTGTAGCTGTCCTTGCCCCCGGACAGGCAGACCATGACCTTGTCGCCGTCTTCAATCATGTTGAAGTCAGCAACCGCTTCGCCGGCCAGGCGGCGCAGGCGCTTTTGCAGTTTGTTCTGGTTGACCGTAAGAGTGCCCATGACGCGAAATCCGTGAGGTGTGCCGAAAGGCCGGCATTTTACGCAAAAACCCCGGCGTTGTGGGCACAGGATATCGTGGCTCAAGGGTGCAATCTTTACAGACCCCAAGGCGATTAAGCCCCGTGTTTACAGCGCGATTTGCTCTAAGCCCCTGATACCTGTGCGGGTAAGACCTTTCTATACTGCGACATAAGGTCGCACACAATCTGAAGACCTGTATTTGCTCGGCCACCTTGGCCCGTAGGCGCTCCGCTGGGGGGCGATGGCAATAACAAGAGGAGTGACTGGCATGATCCATCACGTAGTGGGACTTTTCACCCACCCCGATCAGGAATGGAAGGAAATCCGTGGCGACCAAGAGGAAAGCATCAGCCACATGTACCTCACCCACACGCTGATTCTGGCGGCGATCCCCGCTGTCTCGGCGTTTATCGGCACTACTCAGGTTGGCTGGGTGATCGGCAACCGCGCACCGGTGATGCTCACCTTTGAAAGCGCACTGTGGATGACGATCATGTCGTACCTGGCGATGCTCGGCGGGGTCGCGGTCATGGGTGCCTTTGTGCACTGGATGGCACGCACCTATGACGCCAATCCGAGCCTGGCCCGTTGCGTGGCATTTGCCACCTACACCGCGACACCGTTGTTTGTCGGTGGGCTGGCGGCGCTGTATCCACATATGTGGCTGGGGATGATCGTCGGTACGGCGGCCATCTGCTACACGGTTTATCTGTTGTATGTGGGGCTACCGACGTTCATGAATATTCCGTCGGACGAGGGCTTCCTGTTTTCCAGTTCGGTGCTGGCGGTGGGTCTGGTGGTGCTGGTCGCCATCATGGCGTTCACCGTGATTGTCTGGGGGCTGGGCGTAGGGCCCGTTTATACCAACTGACTCGACAGGCTGATAACAGGCCGCCGCAAGGCGGCCTTGTCGTTTCAAGGATGACCATTCGGCAGCTCGGCGATTCGCAAGTCCACAGGGTTGCGGCATACTCGACGCCTCTGGAGATCCATCAAGCATGCCCGAGCAACTCAATACCCGCGTCGAAGACTGTTACCAACTCGCTGAATCCTTTTTCAAACGTTCTTTCCCACGCCCTGTCGTCAGCCTCAAGCTGCGCGGGCAAAAAGCCGGTGTCGCGCATCTGCACGAGAATCTGCTGCGCTTCAATCCGCAGCTGTACCGGGAAAACGCTGAACACTTCCTCAAGCAGACCGTGGCCCACGAAGTCGCGCACCTGATCGCCCATCAGCTGTTCGGCGACCGTATCCAGCCGCATGGCGAGGAATGGCAATTGATCATGCGCGGGGTTTACGAACTGCCGCCGGATCGCTGCCATACCTATGCAATCAAACGCCGCAGCGTGACCCGCTATATCTACAAATGCCCGTGCGCGGACAGCGATTTTCCGTTTTCGGCGCAGCGTCATAGTCTGGTGCGGCAGGGGCGGCGGTATTTGTGTCGGCGCTGCCGGAGTACCTTGGTGTTCAGTGGTGAGATGCGGGTGGAATGACTCCCTGATCGTTCCCATGCTCCGCGTGGGAACGCCGCCATGGACGCTCCGCGTCCACTGTGACGCAGAGCGTCACGGGATACATTCCCACGCAGAGCGTGGGAACGAGCTACGCAACTACCTTTAAGGCTCGCAATTCAGCAATCCGCTCAGCACTGAACCCCAACTCCGCCAACACCTGATCCGTATGCTGCCCCAACACCGCGCCAACATGCCGCGGCGCCGGCAACGCTTCGGAAAACTTCAACGGACAGGCCATCTGCGCCTGTGTCGTGCCATCCGCGCGCGGCACCTGCGTCACCAGTTCCCGCGCCTGCAACTGCGGATGGCGCACCGCCTCACCCAGACTCAACACCGGCTCGACACACGCATCGATCCCGGCAAACATTTCACATAGTTCAGCAAAGTCATGTTTTTCAAACTCGACCGTCAGTGCGTATTTCAACGCCCGCTGCTGCTCAGGCTTTGGGGACAGCCCTTGCGCGGCCAACTCCGGCCGCCCCAACGCCGTACACAGTTGCTGCATAAAGCCCGGTTCCAGACTGCCCACCGACATCCAGCGGCCATCGCGAGAGCGGTAATGATCGTAGAAGCTGCCGCCGTTGAGCATCTGATCTTCCCACTCAGGCTCTTCGCCGCAAGCGAGATACCCGGCCCCGGCCATGGCATTCAGGCTGAACGCACAGTCAGTCATGCTCACGTCCAGATGTGTACCCTGCCCCGTTTGCTGTCGGGCAATCACCGCCGCCAACAAGCCGATCACCCCGTGCAACGAACCACCGGCGACATCCGCCACTTGCATGCCCAACGGCAACGGGCCGCTGTCGGCGCGGCCGGTGTAACTGGAAAGCCCCGCCAGCGCCAGATAGTTGATGTCATGCCCGGCGCGATCCTTGTACGGCCCGGTCTGGCCGTAACCGGTAATCGACACATAAATCAGCTTCGGGTTGATCGCCTTCAGCGCTTCATAGCCCAGGCCCAGACGCTCCATCACGCCGGGGCGAAACTGCTCCAGAACGATGTCGTAATCGCCCAGCAGTTGCTTGACCACCTCCAGCGCCTCGGGCTGTTTGAGGTCCAGCGCCAGACTGCGTTTGTTGCGGTTCAGGTAGGCATGGCTGGCCGATACTCCGTGATCATGCGGCGGCAACACGCGCAGCAGATCCATGCGTGTCGGTGATTCAATGCGCAGCACTTCAGCGCCCATGTCCGCCAGCAACAGCGAGGCGAACGGCCCCGGCAGCAATGTCGAGAAATCGAGGATCTTCAGTGAGGCCAGCGGTGCAGACATGGGCGAACTCCTTAAGCGATGCACTCAGCCTAGGCAGCGATACCGCGCACGGCAATCACCGGAAATGTCAGCGGGTGTGACCGTTACGCTCAAATCGCAGGCAAGAAAAAACCCGCCGAAGCGGGTTTTTCCAGGCAAGCAGTGCTTACTTCACATTGCTTGGGGTTGGGCCTTCAGCCACACCCAGGTCGTCTTCTTCACGCTCGTCGGAGATACCGCGACCGCCCGAGGCCAGCTCGGTTTGCAGCTGATCGGTATCCAGTTCCTTGACCCACTTGGCAACCACGATGGTGGCTACTGCGTTACCGACCAGGTTGGTCAGTGCGCGGGCTTCGGACATGAAGCGGTCGATACCGAGGATCAGCGCCAGACCGGCCACTGGCAGGTGACCGACCGCCGACAGGGTCGCGGCCAGCACGATGAAGCCCGAACCGGTCACACCGGCTGCGCCTTTGGAGGACAGCAGCAATACCAGCAGCAGGGTGATCTGGTGGGTGATGTCCATGTGGGTGTCGGTCGCCTGAGCGATGAACACGGCCGCCATGGTCAGGTAGATCGAAGTACCGTCGAGGTTGAACGAGTAACCGGTCGGGATCACCAGACCTACTACGGATTTCTTCGCGCCCAGACGCTCCATCTTGATCAGCATGCGTGGCAGTGCCGATTCCGACGAGGACGTGCCCAGTACGATCAACAGTTCTTCACGGATGTAACGCACCAGTTTAAACACGCTGAAACCGTGAGCACGGCAGATCGCACCCAGCACCACCACCACGAACAGGATGCAGGTGATGTAGAAGCAGATCATCAACTGGCCCAGTTGCACCAGCGAGCCGACGCCATAGGCACCGATGGTGAAGGCCATCGCGCCGAAAGCACCCAGCGGCGCCAGTTTCATGATCATGTTGATGATGTTGAACATCACGTGGGCGAAGCGATCGATCATGTCCAGCAGCGGACGACCGTACGACCCCAGGCGATGCAGGGCGTAGCCGAAGATCACCGAGAACATCAGCACTTGCAGGATGTCACCGGTGGCGAACGCGCCGACGATGGTATTCGGGATTACATTGAGGAGGAAACCGACAATGCTCTGGTCTTTACTGGCCGTCACATAAGTGGCGATTTTCGAGGCGTCCAGGGTGGTGACGTCGATGTGCATGCCGGCGCCCGGTTGCACAACGTTGACCACGATCAGACCGATCAGCAGGGCAATGGTGGAAACGATTTCGAAGTACAGCAGCGCGTAGCCGCCGGTCTTGCCCACGGATTTCATGTTCTGCATGCCGGCGATGCCGCTGACAACGGTACAGAAGATGATCGGGGCGATGACCATTTTGATCAGTTTGATGAACCCGTCACCCAGCGGCTTGAGGGCCACACCGGTCTGAGGGTAGAAGTGACCAAGCAGGATGCCGATGGCGATGGCAACGATCACCTGGAAATACAGGGATTTGTACAGTGGCTGACGAGTCGTCATTGCAGGTTTCCTCAAGCGTCCCGCGTGACAACATCCATCTGTTGGCCGCGAAACCTTAATTGCGAACCCTCCTGCACTGGAGGGATTTGTTGTTGGAGCAGCGTATTCCATGAGGAGCAACGCACGCTTCTGTGGCTTGTATCGCAAACCTCGTGCCACTTTGGTGCGATTAGCTGCAAGCCTTTTGATATCAGGGTTAACAGGTCCGCGGATGTCACCATCCGGTGACTCAAGTGTGGCGGATTTCCGCCAACTCACCGCTTCTCGTCCTACAATTTGGCGGAAATCCGCCTTGTAGGCATGTCCAGCCCCCGGCTACCATCCGGCGCCTGAGGAAGGATCTGCCGCTTATGCGCGAACGCACCATCGCCAGTCATTTTGCCCGTGCCGCCCTCGGCGGCGCACGCCGCGTGGGTTTCGATTACTCGGGCCTGCTGCTGCAACTGGGCATCAGCCCTGAATTGCTTGATGAACCGCGTGCGCGCATTGCCCCGGAACAATTCACCCGGTTGATTCAGGGCCTGTGGCTGGCGCTGGACGACGAATACCTGGGTTTCGGCAACGCGCCGAGCAAGCCCGGCAGTTTCGCCATGATGTGCCACGCCTCGATTCACTGCCGCAATCTGGAGAAAGCCCTGCAACGGGGTTTATTGTTTTATAGCCTATTCCCCGAAGCCCCGCGCCTGAGCCTGACGCGCGAAGACGAATGGGTGCGCCTGAGCCTCGATGATTCGCGGATGTGGGACCCGGATCACTTTCTCACCGAGAGTCTGCTGGTGATCTGGCATCGCCTCGGCAGTTGGCTGATCGGTCAGCGGATTCGCCTCGAACAGGCGAGCTTCAGCTATCCGCGCCCCGAGCATGGTGCCGAATACGACCTGCTGTTTCCCTGCCCGCTGACGTTTGGCAGCGATCAAAGCAGCCTGCTGTTTCATAGCCGCTACCTGCCCATGCCGCTGTTGCAGGACGAACGCACCCTCAAACACTTCCTCGAACGCTCCCCCGCCGACCTGCTCTCACGCCCGGACGACGGCGACAGCCTGAGCAGCCGCCTGCGTCGTTTGCTCAGCCGTGACACTGCACGTTGGCCGGATCTTGAGGCGGTCGCCGAGCATTTGCACATCAGCCCGCAGACGTTGCGCCGGCACTTGCGCGAGGAAGGCACGAGCTTTCAGGAACTGAAGGATCAGTTGCGGCGGGATATCGCCATTTATCATTTGAGCCGGGCTGATCTGTCGTTGCAGCAGATTGCCGAACAGCTGGGGTTTTCCGAACCGTCGGCGTTTCACCGGGCGTTCAAGAAGTGGACGGGGCTGACGCCGGGGGCTTATCGGGCGCAGGAGCAGTGAGGCTATAAATCAAAAGCCCCTCACCCTAACCCTCTCCCGGAGGGAGAGGGGACTGATTGGGGGATGTTCAATAAATCCGCCGACCTGACAGCTCTCGCTGAATCCATATTCGACGCAAATCGCTCAGGTCGATCATTTTCGCAAGACACTTCGGTCAGTCCCCTCTACCTCTGGGAGAGGGTTAGGGTGAGGGCAACTTCCAATCACACCGCCGGAAAATGAATCCTGAACGCCGCCCCACCCATCGGCGAATCGCCCAGTGCGAGTTTGGCGTTGTAGCTTTCAATAATATCCTTGACCACCGCCAACCCGATCCCCTGCCCCGGATGCTGGGCATCCAGTCGTTCGCCACGTTCCAGAATCCGCGCGCGCTGATCCGGCGGCACGCCCGGGCCGTCGTCTTCGACGCACAATTCAATCCCGGCCAGGGTCTCGCGCACGCTGATACGCACTTCGCCCAGACACAGGCGATAAGCGTTCTCCAGCAAGTTGCCCATCATTTCCAGCAGCGCGCCCTGCTCGATCGGCACATAACAGTGCTCTGGCAGATCGAATGCCACGCGCACATGCTTGTCGCGGTAAACCTTGTCCAGTGTGTCGCAAAGGCTTTTGAGCACCGGTTGCAGGCGCACCTGATGGCGCACCAGTCCGCTTTTGCGCAAACTGGCCCGTTGCAGTTGGTAGCTGATCTGCTGGCTCATGCGTTCGATCTGGCTTTGCAGTACCCAGGCCTGATCGCGCTCTTCGGGACGCTGGGCCATGTCCTCGCTGACGCCTTGCAACACCGCCAACGGCGTTTTCAGGCTGTGCGCGAGGTCATCGAGAGAATCGCGATAACGACTGCGCTGCTGGCGCTCGCTGTGCAGCAAACGGTTGAGCGAGCCGGTCAGGCGCAGCAACTCGCGCGGATGTTGCTCGGTGAGGCTTTCGCGGGTGCCACCTTCGATTTCGTCGAGTTCCTGACTGAGCCGGCGCAAGGCTTTGAGGCCCCAGGTCAGGCCGATCCACAACAGCGCCAGCAATACCAGTAATGCCGCGCCGAAGCCCAGATAGAGATTTTCGCGCAGGCCTTCGAGGGTGGTTTCGTACTCGCGCACCGGTTGCAGGGCGACGATGCTGAACGCCGCGCTTTTGCCGCCGAGCAGTTTGACCTCAACGTCATAGACGAAGAATTCCTGACCATTGCTTTCGCGGATCCGCGCGAACTCGTTACCGAGTCCGTCGTAGCGCGGTTTGTAGTTGATCTGCTCTTCCTGGGTGGCTTTCGAGCGCCAGACCAGATGCCCTTCGCGATCATAGATGTAGCCGAGCAGGCGGAAATCGGTGAGATTGAAGCGCTCATCCGGCAACTGACTGGGCATCACCAGCCGACCGTTTTCGATGCGCGCGGCAGAAATGAGCGTGGTGACGTCGGAGGCCAGACGTTGTTCGATCGAGTCCTGCAACGCGAGGCTGAACGCGCCTTGCATCGCCGGGAGCAAGGCGAGCATGAACAACACCGCCAACGTGGTGGCGGCGAGCATCAAGCGAACACGAAGCGAACGAATCAAGTGCAGCGCTCGTTGAACAGGTAGCCGAGGCCACGCACAGTGTCGATCGGTTTGAATCCGGCCGGGCCTTCGAGTTTGCGGCGCAGACGACCGACCAACACTTCGATGACATTCGGATCACGCTCGTCGTCGTCCGGGTAGAGCTGCTCCATCAAGCGATCCTTGGGCACCACTTGTTGATGGTGGCGCATGAGGTATTCGAGGATGCGGTACTCGTACGCGGTCAGCGCCAGCGGTTGCTCATCGAGGGTTGCCTGTTTGCGATTGAGGTCGAGCAGCAGCGGCCCGGCGACGATGGTCGACTGGGTGAAACCGCTGGAACGGCGCAGCAAAGCATTCAGACGCGCGTCGAGTTCTTCGAACTGGAACGGCTTGACCACGTAATCGTCGGCGCCGGCGGCGAGGCCTTCGACCTTGTCCTGCCAGTTGCCGCGCGCGGTGAGGATCAGGATCGGGAAGGTCTTGCCGCCCGCGCGCAACTGGCGAATCAGGTCGAGACCGCCCATGCCCGGCAGGCCAAGATCGATCACCGCCAGGTCAAAGTTGAACTGTCCGGTCTGGTACAGCGCCTCTTCGGCATTGGCCACGGACTCGACCACGTGGCCACTTTCCGTCAGGCGGGTTTGCAGGTGATGGCGCAACAGCGCTTCATCTTCGACGACCAACAGTTTCATAACACTCTCCCGGGCAAATCAGAATCTCCAGTCACACACCTGTGGGAGCGAGCCTGCTCGCGAAGGCGATGGTTCAGTCGACATCTCATCGACTGAACCGGCGCTTTCGCGAGCAGGCTCGCTCCCACACTGAATCTGTCAGCAACTCCTTAGAAATTGTAGTTGGCCGACAGGTAAGTCTGGGCGCTGCTGGTCAAATCCAGCGAGCCTTGCTTGCTGCCGCCGCGCTCGCTCATCTCGGTGCTGGCGTTGCTGCGCAGGTAACGGTAACCGAGTTCGACCGAAGTGTTTTGCGATACTTGTTGCAACACACCCAACTGACCACCGACGGCATAACCGATATCACTGTCGCGGCTAAAGCCTGGCGATTCCTGGGTCAGCTTGGTCAGACCCGCCGTCGCACCGCCGAACAACTTGGTGCTGCCGCCGACCGGGTAGAACAGATCGTAGCTGCCCAGCAGATTTTCCTGACGCAGTTTAATGCCATTGTGCGAGCCCGACACGTTGTCGTAGGTGGCGTAGTAGCGACCCTGGCTGTTTTGTTGACCGAGGCGCACGCCGTAGGTGTTGTTGCCGTCAATCGCGCCGGTGGCGTTCGGGTGATCGAGGTTGTTGTTCAGCGAATTGGATTTGTTGATCTTGTCGCTGGTCTGGCCGAAGGACAGGCCGGCGAAGTTCGAAGTGGTATCGGCCTGGGCCGCGATACTGGCGCTCATTACGGTCAATGCCAGCAACAGTTTGTTAAAAGTCATGGGTATTTCCTCTTTCACAGTGCTGTTTGGGTATGGCGCAAGGTTACTGACCCTCCCCTGTACCGCCCCTGAACCGTCTCTGAACCTGACCTGAACCAAATGAACTAGGCTGATCTGACCTTTTATTGTCAGGAGACCCGACCATGCGCCTGTTCCTTGCCCTCACCTTGCTGGCCGTCAGCAGCCTCACTCAAGCTGCGATCAAGACTGAAGAAATTCCCTACCAAAGTGCCGATGGCACAAAGTTGATCGGCTACTACGCCTATGACGACGCCATCAAAGGCAAGCGTCCGGGTGTCGTCGTGGTGCACGAATGGTGGGGCCTGAACGACTACGCCAAGCGCCGCGCCCGGGATCTCGCCGGGCTCGGCTACAGCGCCCTGGCCATTGATATGTACGGCGAAGGCAAGAACACCGAGCACCCGAAAGACGCGATGGCGTTCATGCAGGCGGCGACCCAGGATGCGGCGGCTTCCAGCAAGCGCTTCGAGGCCGGGCTGGATTTGTTGAAGAAGCAGCCGCAGACCGACGTGAATAAAATTGCCGCCATCGGTTACTGCTTCGGCGGTGCGGTGGTGCTGAACGCCGCGCGTCAGGGTGTGCCGCTGGCGGGTGTGGTGAGTTTCCACGGTGCGCTGGCGACGAAAACACCAGCAACGCCCGGCAGCGTGAAGGCGAAGATTCTGGTCGAGCATGGCGCGCTGGACAGCATGGTCACTCAGGACAATGTCACCGCGTTCAAGGCAGAAATGGACAAGGCCGGGGCTGACTACAAGTTCGTCAGTCTGGATGGCGCCAAGCACGGCTTTACCAATCCGGATGCCGATCGCCTGAGACATGGCGAGCATGGTGGCCCGGACATCGGGTACAACAAGGCAGCGGATGAAAAATCCTGGGCGGACATGAAAGCATTCTTGCAGAACATCTTTAGCTGATCAGAGAGACCGCGGCGCGGCCTTCGCGAGCAGGCTCGCTCCCACACTGGATCTATGCCGCCCAGTAGATCCCCTGTGGGAGCGAGCCTGCTCGCGAAAGCCGCACCGCCGATCTCGACCTTGGCCCGACTAACCGGCAAAATGCCCGCCATGAATCTCACCCCCGCCCTCCCCGCCTGCTGCACCGCGCTCGACAGCCACTGGCCGTTGCCGACGGTATTGGCCGACACCGTGCTGCTCAGCACCCACTTCGATCCTGCTCAACTGCTTGGCGATGATTTTCAACGCAGCGCCGTGGTTGCGCCGCCGAGCATTCAGCGTTCGGTGGCCAAGCGTCAGGCGGAATTTCTGGCCGGACGGATCTGCGCCCGGGCGGCGTTGCAGCAACTGGAAGGCAGCGACGTGGTTCCGGCGATTGGTGCAGATCGCGCGCCGATATGGCCCGCACACATTTGCGGCTCGATCACTCACAGCAGCGGACGCGCGGCAGCGATTGTCGCCAACAAGCAACACTGGCGCGGTTTGGGCATGGATCTGGAAAACCTGCTCAACACCGAACGCGCCGAGCGCCTGGCTGGGGAGATTCTGACGCCACCTGAAATGCAGCGCATGACGGCCGCCTCGCGAGATCAGTTGGCGTTGTGGGTGACGCTGACGTTTTCGGTGAAAGAGAGCTTGTTCAAGGCGCTGTATCCGATCGTGCAGCAGCGCTTTTATTTCGAGCATGCCGAAGTGCTGGAGTGGAGTGAAGCAGGCCATGTGCGCTTGCGGCTATTGACGGACTTGTCTGCCGAGTGGCGCAACGGCACTGAACTGGACGCGCAGTTCGGGGTGCAGGATGGGCAGTTGTTGAGTCTGGTCAGCATTCAGGCCTGAAATCTTTCAGCGTCTGTTCAGGCCTCTTCGCGAGCAAGCTCGCTCCCACATTTTGAAATGCATTCCCCTGTGGGAGCGAGCTTGCTCGCGAAGGCGGCATCGCGGCCACCACAAGAATTACCGGCGTTCCTGATTCCTCGGCCAACTCAGGCTGAAACAAGCCCCACCCAGACTCTTGCTCTTGCCAATAATCGCCCGGCCGTCATGCCAGTGGATGATCCGCCGCACAATCGACAAGCCCAGACCATGCCCGCCCGACGCCCGTGTGCGGCTGTCGTCCAGGCGCAGAAACGGCGTAAAAATCCGCTCCCACGCTACTTCCGGCACGCCCGGGCCGTCATCCTCGACATCCACGCGACAGCGCAATTGCCCGACCTGATAACTCACCGTCACCTTCGAGCGTGCGTGGCGCATGGCGTTGCTCACCAGATTCTGCAACGCCCGGTGCAGATAACGCGGCTCGGCCTCGACCCAGGCATCATCGTTATCGGCGGCGGAGAGGCACAAACCTCGCTGCACCGTGACCTCGGCGCGCAACGGCGCCAACTCTTCAATCACCTGATTGACCAATGCGTCCAGATCGATGCGCTGGAACGTCAGCGCCGGCGAGCCCTGCTCCAGGCGCGCGTAGGTGAGCATTTCATCGACCAGCTTATCGAGGTCTTCGATGTCGTGATCCATGCCTTCGCGGTATTTCTCCAGCGCTTGCGGGGTGGTCGCCGAGCCGATCATTTCCAGACCGAAACGCAGGCGCGCCACCGGTGTGCGCAATTCATGGGACACCGCGCGCACCAGTTCGCGCTGGATCGCCAGCAACTGTTGCAAGTGCTCGGCCATACCGTTGAACGCCGCCGCCAGACGTCCGACCGAGTCGGCACCGCGCGCCGGCACACGGGTTTCCAGGCTGCCCTTGGCAATGCGCGTGGCCGCTGCTTCGAGGCCGCGTAAACGGCGCTCGAGCTGACGCACCAACAGATAAACAATGAGGCCGATCAAGGTCAGGCCGAGCGCCGCAATCAGCACCAGCCATTCCGGCGGATACGGGTTCATCTGATACAACGGCCCGATCTCCAGCACCCACGGCGTGCCGACCATGCCGGCAAATACGCGGATCGAGTCGCCACCCTTGCCCAATGCCATCACCGTGTCGCCTTCGGCCACGCGGCGACTCTGGTCTTCGTCCATGTCAGCGTCGTTCACCGTGACCAGGCGCAGATCGAAACCGAAGCCCTTCTCTTCCTTTATCTGTGCAAGGCGCTTGGGTTGTTCGCCGACCGGTACGCGCACCAGCTCATCGGCCAGCAGGTAAATGGTCGCGCGCGCCAGTTGCTCGCTGATCTGCTGCACTTCGCCGGTGAGAACCAACTGCTCTTTGTCGCTGACCATTCGATAGACTTTCGCCGCGTGCGGCCCGGTCTGCTCGACCAACGCCTGGCCACGCTGCACGCGAGTGCGCTGGGACAGATCAAGATCGGTTTCGGCAAACTTCTTCAGTGCCAGCGGAATCCCCAGCAAACGCTCCCACACCAGCAGCGCACGATGGCGCTCGGTTTCGTTCATCGGTTGCAGATTGCCGGCCATCAGCGAAAACGTGCCGTGGGCCAGGCGCTCGCGATATTGCTCGCTGCGCACCTGATTGAGCAGGTTGAGCGCCAGCACGCCGAGCACCGCCACCAGAATCAAAGCGGCGCACATGCCGCCGTAGATGCGCAGGAAGATCGAGTTCACAGCGGCAGGTCTATGCAGGCTTCAGGAACGAACAGATAACCTTTGCTGCGGATGGTCTTGATCAGGCGGGGATGGTCGGGGTCGTCGCCGATTTTCGGGCGGATCCGCGAGATGCGCACATCGATCGAGCGGTCCTGGCCGTCGTAACCGATGCCGCGCAGTGCGGTGAAGATTTCTTCGCGGGACAGAATGCGCCCGGCGTTGGACACCAGCAGCCAGAGCAGGTCGAATTCGGCGCTGGTCAGCTCGATGCCGTTGTCGCTCAGCCACGCCTCGCGCAAGGAGTCGTCAACCACCAGCGGGCCGAATTGCAGACGACGGGATTTCTCTGCCACCGGCTCGGGGCTGTCGCTACGGCGCAGTAACGCCTGGATTCGCGCCAGCAACAGGCGTGGGCGCACCGGTTTGCACACGTAATCGTCGGCACCGAGGTCGAGGCCCTGGATCTGATCGGCATCGTCGGTGCGTGCGGTGAGCATCAGGATCGGCCCGTCGTACTGATTGCGCACCTTGCGGCAAATGCTCAGGCCATCTTCACCGGGCAGCATCAGGTCGAGGATCACCAGGTCCGGCTGCTCCTTGATGATCCGCGCTGCGGCCAGCGCACCGTTGCCTTCGATGTCCACGCGCAATCCATTGGCTTGCAGGTAGTCACGCGTCAGCTCGGCCAGTCGCTGGTCATCCTCGACGATCAATACCTGAAAGGCTTGTTGCTCCACCGGTGACCTCTGCTTTCTATTGTTATTAATAAAGGAAGAACATCTGACTCGACACAATTCCCTGTGGGAGCGAGCCTGCTCGCGAAAGCGTCGTATCACTCAACATCGATGCTGAACCTACCGACGCATTCGCGAGCAGGCTCGCTCCCACAGTTTTGGATCCTCCCGTCCTTTTGTCATGTTTCTGGAGGATAAGAATGCCTGTGCATGGGCCGATTGTATAAACGGCGTACAGCCAGAACACAAGTCGGTAAATGCGTTCGGACAAGGCGGTTTTTTGTGATAGGGTTCGCGCCCTTAAAAATCCGCTGAAGCGTTTTTCCCGGTGAAAAAACAGTGACGGACGGTCTAGCTCAGCAGGTTCGCGGCCTACACGCATTTTCGAAGTTTCTTACACAATTTACGCACAGGCTTATCCACAGGTAGTACGTTGCAATCCCCCCCTGAAACGCATTATCTTGTAGCCCGAGCGCAAAAAAACCCTACATGTAGGGTTTGACGCTAAAAAACCAAACACAAACCCGGCAGTGAATTCAAGGCTTTTTATTGCCATTGTCGGGTTGAACCAAACGTATTTTCGAAAGCCCAAACCGCGCCTGCGGATGGCTACCGTTTTTGCGCCGATCACGGCGTTTACGGTACGGGTGTTGCAGTGGCGAAACTGCTCCCCGAAAGGAATGCGGTGATACGCGTATCGCGTGAACCGAAGACTTCGGCATGGAAGCGGCGCTCACAAGGCCCTCTTCCTGAACTGTCCCGAAGTCGTTATGCCCGGCGCGTGCCGGTTGTAGTGCTTCAGGACGGAACGGTGGGCACCGTGATGGTGCCCAAACAAACATAGAGAACGTGGAGACACCCATGCAAACCGACACAACTCGCGAGAACCCGCAGGGCACCTTGCCGCAGGCCGCCGATTCGAATTCGGATCTGGCTGCTACCGCGCCTGGTCAACTGCGCGTGATCAAGCGCAATGGCACTGTCGTTCCTTACACCGATGACAAGATCACCGTCGCTATCACCAAAGCGTTCCTCGCAGTTGAAGGCGGCACCGCTGCCGCTTCGTCGCGAATCCATGACACCGTGGCCCGTCTGACCGAACAGGTCACCGCGACCTTCAAGCGTCGCATGCCGTCGGGTGGCACCATCCACATCGAAGAAATCCAGGACCAGGTCGAACTGGCCCTGATGCGTGCCGGTGAGCAGAAAGTTGCGCGCGACTACGTGATCTACCGTGACGGTCGTTCGAAAGAACGCGCTGCCCACGCGCCGGCCGAAGAAGCGGTCAACGCTCACCCGTCGATCCGCATCACCCGCGCTGACGGCAGCCTGGCGCCGCTGGACATGGGTCGTCTGAACACCATCGTCACCGAAGCCTGCGAAGGTCTGGAAGAAGTCGATGGCGACCTGATCCAGCGCGAAACCCTGAAAAACCTGTACGACGGCGTGGCCCTGACCGACGTCAACACCGCGCTGGTGATGACCGCCCGTACCCTGGTCGAGCGCGAGCCGAACTACTCGTTCGTGACCGCCCGCCTGCTGATGGACACCCTGCGTGCCGAAGGTCTGGGGTTCCTCGGTGTGGCCGAAAGCGCCACTCACCACGAAATGGTCGACCTGTACGCCAAGGCTCTGCCGGCCTACATCGCCAAAGGTATCGAGTTCGAACTGCTGAACCCTGTGCTGGCCACCTTCGACCTGGAAAAACTGGGCAAGGCGATCAACCACGAGCGTGATCAGCAATTCACCTACCTGGGCCTGCAAACCCTGTACGACCGTTATTTCATCCACAAGGATGGCGTGCGTTTCGAACTGCCGCAGATCTTCTTCATGCGCGTGGCCATGGGCCTGGCGATCGAAGAGAAGCAGAAAGAAGACCGTGCGATCGAGTTCTACAACCTGCTGTCGTCCTTCGACTACATGTCGTCGACCCCGACCCTGTTCAACGCCGGTACCCTGCGTCCACAGCTGTCGAGCTGCTACCTGACCACCGTGCCGGATGACCTGTCGGGCATCTACCACGCGATCCACGACAACGCCATGTTGTCGAAATTCGCTGGCGGTCTGGGCAACGACTGGACGCCAGTGCGTGCTCTGGGCTCGTACATCAAGGGCACCAACGGCAAGTCGCAAGGCGTTGTTCCGTTCCTCAAAGTAGTGAACGACACCGCCGTTGCCGTTAACCAGGGTGGCAAGCGCAAAGGCGCTGTGTGTGCCTACCTGGAAACCTGGCACATGGACATCGAAGAGTTCATCGAACTGCGCAAGAACACCGGTGATGATCGTCGTCGTACCCACGACATGAACACAGCCAACTGGATCCCTGACCTGTTCATGAAGCGTGTCTTCGATGACGGCAAGTGGACCCTGTTCTCGCCATCCGAAGTGCCGGACCTGCACGACCTGACCGGTAAAGCCTTCGAAGAGCGCTACGAGTACTACGAAGCGCTGACCGAATACCCAGGCAAGGTCAAACTGTTCAAGACCATCCAGGCCAAAGACCTGTGGCGCAAAATGCTCTCCATGCTGTTTGAAACCGGCCACCCTTGGCTGACCTTCAAAGACCCGTGCAACCTGCGCAGCCCGCAGCAGCACGTCGGCGTGGTTCACAGCTCGAACCTGTGCACCGAGATCACCTTGAACACCAACAAGGACGAGATCGCCGTTTGCAACCTGGGCTCGATCAACCTGCCGAACCACATCGTCAACGGCAAGCTGGACACCGCCAAGCTGGAACGCACCGTGAACACCGCCGTGCGCATGCTCGATAACGTTATCGACATCAACTACTACTCGGTGCCACAAGCGAAGAACTCCAACTTCAAGCACCGTCCGGTCGGTCTGGGCATCATGGGCTTCCAGGACGCTTTGTACCTGCAGCACATCCCTTACGGTTCCGACGCTGCCGTCGAGTTCGCCGACAAGTCGATGGAAGCGGTCAGCTACTACGCGATCCAGGCTTCCTGCGACCTGGCTGACGAGCGCGGCGCGTACGAGACGTTCCAGGGTTCGCTGTGGTCCAAAGGCATCCTGCCGCTGGATTCGCAACAGATCCTGATCGAGGCTCGTGGCCAGAAGTACATCGATGTCGACCTGAACGAATCCCTCGACTGGGCACCGGTTCGCGCCCGTGTACAGAAAGGCATTCGTAACTCGAACATCATGGCCATCGCACCGACCGCGACCATCGCCAACATCACTGGCGTATCGCAGTCGATCGAACCGACCTACCAGAACCTGTATGTGAAATCGAACCTGTCGGGCGAATTCACCGTGATCAACCCGTACCTGGTTCGCGACCTCAAGGCTCGCGGTCTGTGGGACTCGGTCATGATCAACGACCTGAAGTACTACGACGGTTCGGTTCAGCAGATCGAGCGCATCCCGCAAGAACTCAAAGAGCTCTACGCGACCGCGTTCGAAGTGGACACCAAGTGGATCGTTGACGCCGCCAGCCGTCGTCAGAAGTGGATCGACCAGGCCCAGTCGCTGAACCTGTACATCGCCGGCGCATCGGGCAAGAAGCTCGACGTGACCTACCGCATGGCCTGGTACCGTGGTCTGAAAACCACTTACTACCTCCGTGCCCTGGCCGCGACCAGCACCGAGAAGTCGACCATCAACACCGGCAAGCTGAACGCTGTTTCCAGCGGCGGCAACCACGGCGACGATTCGGTTCTGGCAGCACCTGCCGGTCCTGCTCCAGTGCCAAAGGCTTGCGCGATCGACGAGCCGGATTGCGAAGCTTGCCAATAAGCTGAGCTGAATCAGGCGTTGCGAGACGCCTGATACTCTCCGGGCAAAAGAACCCCCGACAGACTTCTGGTGTGTCGGGGGTTTTCTTTTGTCTGGAGTAAAAATCGAAGTAAAAAAAAACGGCGAAACCTGAATGCAGGCTTCGCCGTTTTTATTCGTACAACGGCTTTTGTCAGACCGCGAATGACTCGGTCATTGCCTGCCCTACGACAGGAATGGTGAAGGATTGACCGTTGTTGGTGTAGAACGTTTCGATGGTATTCCCGCCCTTGTACCAGTCCTTCAGGAACACACCGGAATCCAGGTTGCCGCTTTGCAGATCGGCGGCATTGAAGATGTAGGCGCCAAGGTCGTTCTGGACAATCCGCACATCACTGACACTCTGAATGTTCTTGAGGGTGACAGTGTCGATCCCGGATGTGCCTGTGTCCTGGATGCCTACCATGGTTTTCGAGAACACAATATAGGCGTCACCGCTCTCTCCGCCCAAGGCATCACCCGATCCGCGCAAGTTCAACGTATCAACACCTGCACCACCCTGGAGTTCATAGCCGTAACCGGTACCCGTCAAGGTATCGTTACCGTCACCACCATAGGCAATTCCTGCCGACACGGTGATGTTGTCGTTGCCAGATTCACCATAAAGAATGCTGCCGGCATCGTCATCGGCACTGCGCATGGTGTCATTGCCGTTACCACCGTAAAGCGTATCGGCCTGGACGCCGCTAATAGTCAGTGGTCCGAATGCACCGGTATCAGTGGCGGTGCCGCCATAGATAAAGTCATCCCCCTCACCACCATAGATGAGGTCGTTACCCGCCCCGCCCTCAAGCTTGTTCGAGTAGGCGTTGCCAGTCAGCATGTCACTGAATGCCGATCCCATCAGGTTATCGATGTTGATCAGCACGTCACCTTGAGCGTCGCCGCCTGCGGCAGTGCCCTCCAGCAAATTGATCTGAACGCTGCCAGTGCTGGTCAAGTACCAGGCGCCATCACCTCGACCAACACCCGTCAGCAGATCGGCGCCAGCGCCACCGACAAAATTCTCCGCCGCAGCGCCACTGCCCGTAAAGCTGTCGGCCTGTGTCGTACCTTGGAATACTTCGATCGACGTATAGATATCGCCGGCGGCCGCGCCAGTCAAAACAGGTGCGCCCAGATCCAGGGTGACACCGCCAGCTTCGTCGGCAAAGCTCACCATATCCATACCGAAACCACCGTCGAATCGGTTGATGCCCGCATCCCCGACAAACGCATCACTGAAGTCAGAACCCAAGATCGCTTCGATACTGCTGTAAACATCGCCGGCGGCAATTCCGGTGTGTATCCCGGTTTTGGTATTGAGGGTCACGCCCTTGTCGGCATCGCCATAACTGACCGTATCAAAACCCTCTCCACCGATGAGTTGGTCTGCTCCTGCGCCACCGAACAACGTGTCATTGCCAGCCCCACCCGTGATGATGTTGTCCGAGGCATTGCCACGAGCAATGAAGTTGCCGGTACCGGTGAAAGTCAGACGCTCGACTTCACTGGCCAAGGTGATGGTGTTCAGTGTGGTGCGCACTTCGTCATCACCGCCGCCGGCCATTTCCACCACATTCTGGCTGGCCGAACCGTTGATAATGTACACGTCGTTGCCGGCACCGCCGTAGAAGGTCGTGGTGCCCAGCGAGGCGGTGAATACGTCGTTGTAGTTCGAGCCAATAATGGTTTCGAAATCCGAGAACGTGTCACCTTGCGCGTCGCCGCCCAGACCGGTGCCCACACGCGCGGCGGTCATGGTGATGTTGACGCCTTGCTCCGACTGCGCGTAGCTCAGTCGGTCGTTACCGTTGTAACCATCAAGGTTGTCGGCAGCAGCGCTGGCATAGAACGTATCGTCATAATTTGAACCACGGAAACTCTCAATCCCGACAAAGGTATCGCCCGCTGCATACCCGGTATGCACACCGGTTTTCAGGTTCAGGGACACCGCCACGCTGTTGGGTACGTCTTCATAGCTGACGATATCGAAACCTGCGCCGCCAATCAGTTGGTCGGCACCTGCGCCTCCCATCAGGATGTCATTGCCGGCACCGCCGGTAATAACGTTGTCAGAGGCATTGCCACGAGCATTGAAGTTGCCGGTACCGGTGAAAGTCAGACGCTCGACTTCACTGGCCAAGGTGATGGTGTTCAGTGTGGTGCGCACTTCGTCATCACCGCCGCCGGCCATTTCCACCACATTCTGGCTGGCCGAGCCGTTGATGATGTACACGTCGTTGCCGGCACCGCCGTAGAAGGTCGTGGTACCCAGCGAGGCGGTGAATACGTCGTTGTAGTTCGAGCCAATAATGGTTTCGAAATCCGAGAACGTGTCACCTTGCGCGTCGCCACCCAGACCGGTGCCCACACGCGCGGCGGTCATGGTGATGTTGACGCCTTCCTCCGACTGCGCGTAGCTCAGTCGGTCGTTACCGTTGTAACCATCAAGGTTGTCGGCAGCAGCGCTGGCATAGAACGTATCGTCATAATTTGAACCACGGAAACTCTCAATCCCGACAAAGGTATCGCCCGCTGCATACCCGGTATGCACACCGGTTTTCAGGTTCAGGGACACCGCCACGCTGTTGGGTACGTCTTCATAGCTGACGATATCGAAACCTGCGCCGCCAATCAGTTGGTCGGCACCTGCGCCTCCCATCAGGATGTCATTGCCGGCACCGCCGGTAATAACGTTGTCAGAGGCATTGCCACGAGCATTGAAGTTGCCGGTACCGGTGAAAGTCAGACGCTCGACTTCACTGGCCAAGGTGATGGTGTTCAGTGTGGTGCGCACTTCGTCATCACCGCCGCCGGCCATTTCCAACACGTTCTGGCTGGCCGAACCGTTGATGATGTACACGTCGTTGCCGGCACCGCCGTAGAAGGTCGTGGTGCCCAGCGAGGCGGTGAATACGTCGTTGTAGTTCGAGCCAATAATGGTTTCGAAATCCGAGAACGTGTCACCTTGCGCGTCGCCGCCCAGACCGGTGCCCACACGCGCGGCGGTCATGGTGATGTTGACGCCTTGCTCCGACTGCGCGTAGCTCAGCCGGTCGTTACCGTTGTAACCATCAAGGTTGTCGGCAGCAGCGCTGGCATAGAACGTATCGTCATAATTTGAACCACGGAAACTCTCGATCCCGACAAAGGTATCGCCCGCTGCATACCCGGTATGCACACCGGTTTTCAGGTTCAGGGACACCGCCACGCTGTTGGGTACATCTTCATAGCTGACGGTGTCGAAGCCGGCACCGCCAATCAGTTGATCGGCGCCATCGCCGCCGATCAACAGATCATTACCTGCCCCACCATTCAAGACATCATTGCCCGCCAAACCGCGTATCTGATCATCGCCCGCAGTACCGAGCAGATTATCGGCACCAGCGGTCCCGTTGATTATCGCCATTACATCGTCCTTGTGTTTTTGTGTTGGAAACTACGGTTGAAAAACCAGGTAGAAGCTTCCTGACTTCCATATCGCCATCCAGTGTCATGGCCCAATGAAGCAGGTCGTGCGAAGTTTTGACGCCAAGGTCCTTTGCCAGGCAGGACTGCAACTTCCACACCATAAATTCAGACAAACGGTTAATTGGTGAATGTAAATTTAGTGACACGCATAAAAAAACCGACGCTCAAGGCGTCGGTTTTCAATGCAGCTATCAGATCACATCAAGTCATCTGAATGATGGTCTGCATGATGGTGCTCTGAGTGGAGATGGTCTTGGCGTTCGCCTGATAGTTGCTCTGGCCCTTGATCAGGTCTACCAGCTCGTTGGTCAGGTTAACGTTCGACTCTTCCAGCGAGTTGGAAACAACCGAACCCAAGGTACCGGTTTCCGGTGCATCGTAGCCCGGGATACCCGAAGCAAACGTCTCTTTCCAGCTGGTGCCACCGATAGCCTGCAGGCCTTGTTCGTTGGTGAAGCTGGCCAGTGCAACCTGGCCGATGGCCTTGCTCTGGTTGTTGCTGAAGTTGGCAAACAGCGTACCGGTGCCGTCGATGGTCAGGTTGGTGATCTGGCCAGTGGCGTAACCGTCCTGAGTCGGAATCGAACGCGCGGTGTCAGCGTTGTACTGAGTGGTCTTGGCCATCGAAATAGTAATGCCGGCCGTGTTGGCCGATGCGCCGTTAGGCGTAAAGGTGCCGTTGACCACTTTGCCCGGTACCCAACCGGTCAGTTTCAAGTCGCTACTGATGATCGGGTTCGGCGCCGGAGCCGGTAACGTGCTAGGCGTGCTGACCTGCAGCAGGTTGCCGGAACTGTCAAACGTAAGCGTCGAAGCAACCGGATCGACCTTGGTTGGATCGCTACCGGCTGCATCCGGGTTACGGCCATCGACCAGGGTGTACACCTTCCAGGTGTTCTCGCCAGTTTTAACCACGTACTGGTCCATAACATGCGAGTTGCCCTGCGTGTCATAGATCGGAGTGCTAAAGCTCTTCGTGTACGTCTCAAGCTTGCTTGGGTCGAACTTGACGGCGTTGGTGCCGGTATCAACGATCACCGACGCAGTCGAGTTCAAGTTGATGCTCGACGTCACCAACGAAGTCGATTTCGGCGCCAGGTTCGACGTATCGATCTTCAGATCGGTCAATACACCGTTGATGATCTTGCCGTTGGCGTCCACACCGTAACCCTGCAGGCGCGAGGTGTAATCGGTGTTGGTGATGTAACCGGCGTTGTCGACCTTGAACGTACCGGCACGGGTGTAGGACACCGAGCCGTTGTTGCTCATGGTGAAGAAGCCCGAACCGTTGATGCCCATGTCCAGCACGTTACCGGTGTTGTTGATGTCACCCTGGGTGAACTGCTGGGAAACGTTGGCCAGGCGCACGCCGTTACCGATCACTTTGCTGCCGCTACCCAGGCGAGTGGCCGAGTAGACGTCTTCGAATTCTGCGCGGGACGATTTGAAACCGGCGGTCGCGACGTTGGCGATGTTGTTGCCGGTCACGTCCAGTTGTTTGTTGGCTGCATAGAGACCGCTAAGGCCGATATTGAAAGACATATTCCACTCCTTTGTGCCGGGTTAATCGGCTCTATATACCAATGGTTTGTACTTTGGACAGGGCAACGGTGCCCTTGCCGGACAGGTTGAGCATCAGTTCGCCGCCGGTCTGGCTGATCGTCACGCTGGTGACGGTGGCCGGCAGGTACGTCGCCATGTCGGTCGAGGTGCCATTGATCGATGCGTTGGCCTTGACGGTATAGGTACCGGTCTTGACCAGATTGCCGTCCTTGTCCTTGCCGTCCCAAGTGAAGCTCGCGGCGCCTGCCGCGCGACTGCCCAGATCGATGGTGCGAACCACCGCGCCGCTGCTGTCGGTAATGCTCACGGTGCCGCCGGCGATCGACGACGGAACGGTGACCGAACCGGTCATGCCTTTGCTCGGATCGTCGAGCTGAACCGAGTTGGTCTGCACGATCACATTGCGACCCACCAGCGACGAAGCCTGCAAGGCTTGCGAGGAGTTGTAGTTGCCGGCCAGCGAACTGACCGTGCTGTTCAGCGTGGTGATGCCTTCCAGGCTGCTGAACTGGGCCAACTGGGCAACGAATGCGCTGTTGTCCTGCGGATCGAGCGGGTTCTGGTTTTTCAGCTGGGTGACCAGCAATTGCAGGAACGCGTCCTTGCCCAGGGCCTGGCCGCCGGTGGCGCTGTTAGTGGCCGAAGCAATGCCACCGGCGGTCGAACTGGTCTTTTTCGACGAGTTCGACAGGATGTCATTCATGCTCAAGCTGCTGGTGGTATCGGAAACACTCATGGCCGTCGCCCCTTATTACTGACCGAGGGTCAGTACCTTCTGCATCATGGTTTTGGCGGTGTTCATCATTTCGGCGTTGGTCTGGAAGGACCGGCTCGCGGAAATCATGTCAGCCATTTCTTCCACCACGTTGACGTTCGGGTAGTAGACGTAGCCTTTGGCGTCGGCCGCCGGATGGTTCGGCTCGTAGCGCGCTTCAAGGTTGCTCTGGTCTTCGACCACGCCGAGCACCTGCACGCCTTGACCGGCCGCGTCCTGGCTCTGGAACAGCGAGTTGCTGCCACTGTTCTGGCCGCCCTGGAACATGGTGGCGAATACCGGGTGACGGGCGCGATAGGTCTGGTCGATGCTCGAGGAGACGGTCTCGGCGTTGGCGATGTTCGACGCCACGGTGTTCAGACGCGTGGTCTGTGCGCTCATGCCGCTGCCGGCAATGTTGAAAACGCTGGACAGGGACATGGATTACTCTCCGCGCAGGGCTGACACCAGCCCTTTGAATTTGCTGTTGAGCAGGGTGAAGCTGGCCTGGAAGCCGACGGCGTTTTCCGCGTAGTTCGACTGTTCCAGTTGGGCGTCCACGGTGTTCTGGTCGATCGAAGGTTGCATCGGCGTGCGATACATCAGCGATTCGTCGCCGTTGCCCAGGCCTTCAGCTTCGATGTGACGGCAGTTGGTCATGTTCAGGGCGATGGTGCCGTTAGCGTTTTTCTGGGTCTGTGCTTCAAGCACTTTGGAGAACTCCAGATCCCGCGCCTTGTAGTTCGGGGTATCGGCGTTGGCGATGTTGTTGGCCAGCACTTCGGCACGCTGGGCGCGGAAGCCCAATGCCTTTTCGTGAATGCCGAGCGCTTTATCGAAGCTGATGCTCATGTCGGGAACCTTCAGGTGACCGGTTTTTCGTAACTGAGCTTTAGCAAGCGCCGTGCCAACCTACAAAACCCCCATAAACCGCGGCTTTGCGGGGAGTCGGCAATGCGGCAATGCCAGAAAAGCGGCAACCGGTTTCCGCCGGATGCCGCTTTTCTGCCGCTTCTTCCTGTTAACACCTCCCCCTGTAGGAGCTGCCGAAGGCTCGGGCCGCGATCGGACGATCTTTTGATCTTGTTCTTAAAAAATAAAATCAAAAGATCGCAGCCTTCGGCAGCTCCTACGTGAAACATGCGGCAAAAAAAAGGAGCCCCTGTGGGCTCCCTTTTATTTCCGCATGCTTCACTTCGCCTGGTAAATGATCCCCGGGCTGCACTGCACCATCTGGTAATGGTCCGGCAAACCGTTCAACGCTTCGGAAGCGCCAAGGAACAGATAACCACCCGGCTTCAACGTGCTGTGAATGCGCAACAGGATGTCTTTCTTTACTTCGGCAGAGAAGTAGATCAACACGTTGCGGCAGAACACGATGTCGAACTTGCCTAGCGCGGCATAGCTGTCGAGCAGGTTGAACGAGCGAAACTCCACGCGGTTCTTGATCGGCGCCTTGATCACCCAGCGCCCCGGCCCTTTCGGGTCGAAGTAACGCTGCAGACGTTCCGGCGACAAACCGCGACCGATTGCAAGGCTGTCGTACTCGCCGGTCTTGCAGTTGGTCAGCATAAGACCGGACAGGTCGGTGGCGACAATCTGCACGCCCATCTTCAACTGGCCAAGATTCGTGCGCTCGAACTCATCGATCGACATCGACAGCGAGTACGGTTCCTGGCCCGACGAGCAGGCGGCCGACCAGATCCGCAGACGCTGGTTGGGACTGGCCTTGATCGCTTCAGGCAGCACCTTGTTCTTCAAGACTTCAAACGGATAGGTGTCACGAAACCACAGGGTTTCGTTAGTCGTCATGGCATCGACCACCTGCTCGCGCAAACCGCTGCGCGGCTGGGTCTGGATGCGCTGAACCAGCTCACCCAAGGACTTGATGCCTTGCTGCTCCATCAGTTTGTTGAGACGGCTCGAGACCAGGTACTGCTTGTTTTCACCGAGCAAAATGCCACAGGCTTTTTCCAGGAAGACCCGGAACTGTTCGAAATCCAAATTACCCGTAGACAATGATGCCGCCTCTTAAATCGTGTTGACCGCCAAAGGCAAAGCGCCCTCAGCTGATATCTGCTGCTTTGATCCGGTCGACTACCCGGGATGCCAGGTCATCAGGGCGGAATTTGGCCAGGAAGTCATCTGCACCGACTTTCTTGACCATCGCCTGATTGAATACCCCGGACAACGAAGTATGCAGGATGATATGAAGCTTTTGCATGCGTGCGTCGCCGCGGATTTCCGCCGTCAGGGTGTACCCGTCCATCTCCGGCATCTCGATGTCGGAAATCATCATCAGGAACTCTTCTTCCGGCTTCTTGCCCTCATCGACCAGCTTGCGTAGATAATCCAGCGCCTGCTTGCCGTCGTTCAGCGCCACCACTTCGACACCGATCGTCTGTAGACAACGCGTGACCTGCTTGCGCGCCACCGATGAGTCATCGACCGTCAAGACACGCAAAGACAGTGCCTTGGTCTGGGTCTCGACATCGACCACGCCCACCGAAATCGCTTCCGGTGTCGGCGCAACTTCCGCCAGCACTTTCTCGACGTCGATGATTTCGACTAACTGATTGTCCACCCGAGTCACAGCGGTCAGGTAATGATCGCGACCCGTGCCCTTGGGCGGCGGATGAATCTCTTCCCAGTTCATGTTGACGATGCGCTCCACCGAGCGGACCAGGAAACCCTGGGTCTTGGTGTTGTACTCCGTGATGATCACGAACGGGTTGTTCTTGTCCTTCAACGCTCCGGAACCGGTGGCCATTGCCAGATCAAGGATCGGAATGGTCGCCCCCCGGATATTTGCCACCCCGCACACGACAGGACTGGACTTGGGCATCAACGTCAGCGACGGGCACTGCAACACTTCCCGCACCTTGAACACGTTGATTCCGTAGAGCTGCTGACCGTCAAGACGGAACAACAACAGCTCCAGGCGATTCTGCCCCACCAGTTGCGTGCGCTGGTTCACCGAATCCATTACACCAGCCATGCCCAGACTCCTACACCAACGCCAAGTGTTGTTGCGACGCACATTCATTGCTAAACGGCACGGCGCTTGCTTTTTAACTCGTATGAACGCTCAAACGACATTTTTCCGACACCTGACCTCCCGCGCTCGCAAAAGCCTTTGCGCGATGTCAGCCGTCTGCTGCTTTTTCGCTGGCAGCCCTGCCATTGCTGATGCGGTTACCTTGCCTGACATGCTTATCGGCGTCACTCAGGGCTTTCTTGAGTTCACCGTAGAAGACTATCTGGCTACCAGTCAAACGGAAGGTCGCTACGAAATCGAAGTAAACCAGCTCGACCCCCGTATGCGCATGCCTATGTGCGACAAGGAATTGACAGCGACTTTGGAGAGCCCGGCACGTCCGTTGGGCCGGGTCACGGTGAAGGTCCGCTGTGAAGGCGCCTCGCCCTGGACCGTGTTCGTGCCCGCTCAAGTCCGCCTGTTTCGCGAGATTGTGACGACCACGCGGCCACTGAAACGCGCAGGGATTATCGAGCCACAGGACGTGACCTTGCGAGAGCGCGACGTAAGCACGATCAACCAAGGCTTTCTGACTTCGGTAGACGAAGCGATCGGGCAGAAATTAACCCGACCAACGGTCGCCGATCAGGTGATTACCCTGGTTCATCTGGAACAGGCCGAAGTGGTTCGCAAGGGCGATCAAGTGGTCATCACCGCACGCAGCGGTACGCTGGCCGTGCGCATGCCCGGTGAAGCACTGGCCAATGGCGGTTTGAAAGAACAGATACGCGTGAAAAACCTCAATTCGCAACGGGTCATCAAGGCGCAAGTCACCGCGCCCGGCCAAGTGGAAGTGGCGATGTAGAAAACTGGCGCTGACCCCGGCTGTTCCCTAAACTGTGCCGCAGCAGGACACGCGCCGGCGCATGCAAGGCTCATTGTAAATGTGCCTAAAGTTTTCCAGGGGGTGGCCGAAAACATGGCAAGCGTCCAAATTCCCAGAGGTTTTTATCATGGTCATCGATTTCAGCCGTTTGAACAGCTCCTCGTCACTTACGGGCAGTACACGTACCAGCAACGCCAAGGAAACCGCCGAAACCGGTACCTCTGCGCCGCTGAATACCCAGGCCGAAACGGCCAGTACCGCAAAAAGCGGGGAATCGGTACACCTCAGCAATGAGGCTCAACAGTTGCAGAAGGTCACTGACAAGCTGCGCGATCAGCCTGCTGTCGACAAAGCCCGTGTGGCCGAGTTGAAAGCCGCGATTGCCGATGGCAGCTATAAAGTCGACAGCAACCGTGTAGCCAGCAAACTGCTCAACTTCGAAGCCCAGCGCTAGGCCTTTGCCTGCGCCAGGCTTTTGGACGCTTAAAACCCAAGGCCAGCCATGCACGACACTAATTTATTGCAACTGATCAACGACGACTTTGCTCCAGCTCAACAATTGCTGGAGTTGCTGCAAACCGAATCCCTCGCGTTGCACGGTCGCGACATGCCACTGCTCGAAGAAATTCTGGCGCACAAACAGGCATTGATCATTCTGCTTGAACAGCATGGCCGCAAGCGCAGCGAAATCCTTGCCAGCCTCAACCTGCCAACCGATCGTTCAGGTCTTGAGCAACTGGCTGGCCAGTCAAGCATTGGCGATCAGTTGCTGAGCCAGGGCGATGCCCTGACCGATCTGATCGCTCAATGCCAGGCGGCCAACGTCAAAAATGGCCAGTCGATCCAGATCCAGCAGGCCGCCACGGCCAATCAGCTGAAGATCCTTACCGGTGGTGAAGCGCCAGCGCTTTATAACGCCAGCGGTACATTTGCCAAACCCGCCGTACCGCGTCCGCTCAGCCAGGCATGAGCCGTTGATGCGCCAGCTCTATCAACCCGCGGAACATGCTGGCAAAATGCTGGCTAGTCGTCATATTTTGTCTGGAGATTGATAAACCGTGTCCAACGCCCTCAGCGCGGATGATGCTCCGCAGCCCCCTAAGGTGCTTACCACGCCACTGGAAATCTCCAGCAACCTGCGCCAGCTGCAAGAAAGCCACGATCCGCTGATCATCACCTTCCATGAGCGCAGCCAGCGTTTTCAGAGCTACCTGATCAAGGTCGACCGCGACAGCGCTTCGATCGCTCTGGACGAAATGATCCCGCGCGATGGCGAACGCTTTCTGCTGGCCGGTGAGCCGTTCAAGGTCGAAGGTTTTCATGACGGTGTACGCATTGCCTGGGAGTGCACCGGCACGCTGAATATCGAGGAATCCGAGGGTGATCGCTTCTACACCGGCGAGCTACCGACCGAAGTGGTTTACCACCAGCGCCGCAATGCTTTCCGCGCCGCGCTGAAACTGACTGATCTGGTCAGCGTTGAACTGGGCGGCGAAAAGCTCAAGACACCCATCAACGGCAAACTGCTGGATATCTCCGCGACCGGCTGCAAGCTGCGATTCGAAGGCGATATCACTGATCGTCTGCAACTGGGCCAGGTCTATGACCGCCTGATCGCCCCGCCGCTGTTCGGCAACCAGCCGACCTCCGTCGAATTGCGCTATCTGCACTTCGAAGAAAAACTCAACATCACCTTCGCCGGCCTGCGCTTCCACAACATCAGTGGTCAGGCTGCACGCAACGTTGAGCGTTTCGTTTATCAGCTGCAACGTGAAGCACGCCGTTTCGACAAAGACGATATGTGATTTGCAGCGACAATAAAAAGGGCAGTCCCTGGCGGGGCTGCCCTTTTTTATGCGTGGTGTTTTTTGTTCAGCTCAAAGTCTGCCGCCACTGAGATCTGGCGCGGGCTTGTCGTTGCCACTATCCGTTTCAGTTTCTGCCGCAGGCTCTGGTTGTGTATCGGGTTCAGGCGCAGGTTCGGGAGTCGGCGGCGCTTGCACAGGGTCCTGCACCATCTGCTCCTGCACCACCTGCTCGTCTACCCGAGGGTCAAGCGCGGCCACCAGCGGCGAGCTGGACATACTGTCAGGCATGGCCACGTGATGCAGCGGCGCGTCGTCGACCTGATGCAGATTGGTCACCGCTTTCGGCCGGATCCGCCACACCAGCACCAGTGCGAAGAAACTGAAAAACGCATACAGGCTCTGACTGCCAAACAGCTTCATCAGCACACCCGCCAGCAATGGCCCGATGCTCGCGCCGACACCGTAAGTCACCAACAGCATCGCCGTCAGCGATACCCGCCGATCACCTTCGACATGGTCGTTGGAAAACGCCACCGCCAGCGGATACAGACAGAACTGCACCAGCGAACACAAGAAGCCAACGCCGAACAACACCTCCAGCGGCACCTGCGGCAGGATCGCCAGCGGCAACGCAGCCAGTGCGAGAAACCCGGCGAAGCAGCGAATCAACAGCGCCCGATCATAACGGTCGGACAACCAGCCCAGCGGCCACTGCACCAACAGCCCGGCAAAGATGCAGCTACCCATGAACAGACCGACCTGCTCGGTCGACAGCCCCTGCTGCGAGGCATACAACGGCGCCAGACCGTAGAACGAACCGATGATCAAGCCGGCGCCGAGCACTGTACTCAGCGACTGCGGCACCCGCTTGATAAAGAAACGCGGCTCCATCGGTGCCGGATGCAGGGGCGCCGGGTGAATCCTTCGAGTCAATGTCACAGGCACCAGGCACAGCGCGAAGCACAGCGCGACCAGCATCAGCAGCTCCAGACCCAGCCCGGGGTGCATGACCAGAATCAATTGACCCAGCACCAGGCCAAGGTAAGACGCAATCATGTAACCGCTGAATACCAGACCTCGCTGATTGGCATCAGCCTGCTCGTTGAGCCAGCTTTCAATCACCATGTATTGGCACATCATGCCCAGACCGACAATGGTCCGCAGCACCAGCCACGCCGGCAGCCAATCGACCAGACCATGGCCAAGCACCGCCGCCCCGACGATCCCGGCACAGGCAGAATAAGCGCGGATATGCCCGACCCGGGCAATCAGTCGGTGACCGATCTTGCCGCCCAGCACCAGGCCGAAATAGTTGGCCGCCATCAACGCACCGACCCACAACCCGTCGACGTTGTCAGCGGCCAGGCGCAGGGCCAGATAGGTCGATAGCAGGCCCGAGCCGATCAACATCATCAGCGAGGCGAAATACAGCGCTCGAAAGGATTTCCAGATTTGGCGCATCGGCGTTCCGAGCGGCTCCTTGCAGTAAAGACCGGGCTACCAAAACGATAGCCCGATGCGACGGTTCGTCAGGCCTGGGCTGCTAGAACACGCCGTTCCCAGGGAGTGATTTCATCAAAGAAGCTGGTCAACTCCATGGTCTTCGAAGCGATGTAGCCTTCGATGAACTCCTGTCCGAACAGTTCCCTGGCCAATTGACTACGTTTCAGACGTTCGAGGGCGGCGTGCAAAGTACATGGCAACGAAAGATTGTCCGGCACCTCGAACTCGCCCTGAATGGCTTCGCTCGGTTCCAGCTCATGCTCGATCCCATGCAAGCCGGCGGCCAGACTCGCGGCGATCGCCAGATACGGATTGGCATCGGCGCCCGGCAAACGGTTCTCGACCCGACGCGCGACCGGCGAACTCGCCGGAATGCGCAGCCCGGCCGCACGGTTGTCGTGGGACCAGCACGCGTTATTCGGTGATGCGTACGGATGGCACAGACGCTGATAGGAGTTCACATTGGGTGCAAACAGTGCGGTGAAATCAGCCATGCCTGCCTGCTGACCACCGATGAAGTGGCGGAACATCGCTGTCGGTTCACCCTGCTCGTCACTGAAGACATTCTTGCCGCTGTTGCTGTCAACGATGCTCTGGTGAATGTGCATCGAACTGCCCGGCGTGTGCGCCAGTGGCTTGGCCATGCACACCACGGTCAGGCCGTGCTTGAGCGCAACTTCCTTGAGCAGGTGTTTGAACAGAAAGGTCTGGTCGGCCAGCAGCAGCGGATCACCGTGCAGCAGATTGATCTCGAACTGGCTGACGCCCATCTCGTGCATGAAGGTATCGCGCGGCAAACCGAGGGCCGCCATGCATTTATAGACTTCGTTGAAGAACGGCCGCAGACCATTATTGGAACTGACACTGAACGCCGACTGGCCATCCTCGCGACGACCATCAAGGCCCACCGGCGGACGGAACGCTTGGGTCGGATCAGTGTTCGGGGCGAAGACAAAGAATTCCAGTTCGGTCGCCACCACCGGCGCCAGGCCGCGCGCAGCGTAACGGGCAATGACTTTTTTCAACTGGCCACGGGTCGACAGATTGGAGCTTTCGCCAGTCAGTTCATCGGCATCGCAAATGGCCAGGGCTCGGGGGTCGTCGCTCCACGGCAGGCGATGGATCTGGGTCGGCTCGGCAATCAGTGCGAGATCGCCGTCATCGCTGCCATAAAACCGCGCTGCCGGGTAACCGCCCATAATGCATTGCAACAGCACGCCCCGCGCCAGTTGCAAACGCCGCCCTTCGAGGAAACCCTCGGCGGTCATCACTTTGCCCCGGGGTACGCCGTTCAAATCCGGCGTGACACATTCAATCTCATCAATGCCCGTCAATCGCTGCGCGAGTGAACGCTGGCCATCGGTTGTCATGACGCAATCCTTGTTATTGTGCGAGCCGCGAACGGCGACCCGTACAAAATAGGCTTCGGCTGTTCGGAATATCAAGCAGCGTCAAACAAAAAGGCGCGTCACGGCAGATAAAGGCTGAACACCCCGCCACCGAGTGGACCGCCGTTGCGGATTTCGGTGCGACCTTCAACACCGTTGCGCTGATGCAGCGCTGCGATGCGGTTGGCGAAATACAAACCGAGTCCGGTGCTGCCACTGCTGTGATTGATGCCTTGCACGTAATCAGCCTGACGCTCGAGCATCTCGGCCGGGTAACCGTCGCCGTCATCGTTGATGCTCAGCACCAGTTGTCCGGCCTCGTCACTGACGGTGATCAGCAGCGACTCGCGAGCATAACGAATGGCGTTGTTGATGCAGTTACCAAGCACCGAGGCAATCAACTCACGGTCGAAGAACCCCAGCGGACTCAACGGATCGACTTCATACGTGGCGATGATCCCGCGACTGGCAAACACCTCTTGATGCGCCGCCAGTTGCGCCTCGATAAAGTCATCGAGTTCGTGATACGCCGGTTGCAGCGGCAGCTGATTGACGCCGAGCTTGTACAGCCCGAGCAACTGCACCAGCATGCCGTTGAGGTGGGCGAACTCGAAGTCGATCACGCCCTGCTCCGTGCCTTCGCGCAGTTCTTGCGGCAAGCGCCCCAGCCATTGGCTGTGAGCCTGCATCAGCATGGCCAGCGAGTTCTTCATGTCGTGGACAGTGGAGGCGATCACCGTAGAAAAATCCAGAGCCTGCTTGTCGTGGTTCATTCGCCAAACGCCTTGCTTTTCAGCTTCTGATAACGCGCAAAACGCGCGTCGGTGTCGGGCATCAGGCCAACCATTTTCAGGCAGGCCCGACATTCTTCCAGCTCCGCCGACGGCACACTGGTGTCGGTGCCGTGCAGCAGCGACTGGGCCATGTTGAGCGCGATACTGATGTTCTTCGGTTGCATCTTCAGCGCCTTGCGGAACACCTCGCGGGCCTCGACCAGGTTGCCGGTCTTGTACACCCGCACGCCCTGACGGTTGAGGTCGGCAGCGGCATTGCTGGAGCTGAGAATAGTCGGATCATCGGTCAGCTTGGCGATGTCTTTCATTACCGCCGGATCATCACCGTAGATCTCCGCGCAGCTCTTGAGCATCGACGTGCCCGCCTCGGCCTGACCGAGCATCTGCAACTGCTTGGCGACCAACAGCGCCGCTTCCGGACTCATGAACTGCTCCATGCCGTCGAGGCGCATCAGCGCTTGTTCGGTGAGCTTGTCAGCGGTTTCCGCATCGTTGAGCAACAGGCTGGTAGCTTTCATCAGACGCGCGCGAATCTGCAGGCCGGGGTCGGTCGGGTTCTCTTTGGCCACCGCACTGAGTGTGGTGTTGATCTCCAGCCGTGTACGCGTGTCGAGACCGCGTTCACTGCCCTTGCTGATCAGCGCGTGAGCCAGGCCGAGGTTGCTTTCCGGGTCCTTGAAGCGCGACTGCGCGCCCTGCGCCACCGCCTGCCGATAAGCACGCGAGGCGGTGTCAAAATCTTCGTTGGTCATGGCCAGTTTGCCCAGCAGCGCCTGTCGACGCACCGCCAGTGGCGAGAGACGAATAGCCTCTTCCAACACCTGCTGCGCGCCTTTGGTGTCGCCCTCGGAAACCAGCACGTCGGCCATGCCGTCATACAGCGCCGGCATCATCGGGAACACCTTCAGCGCCTTTTCATAGACACCTTTGGCTTGGGCAACTTGCCCACGCTTGAACAGCAACTTGCCCAGTCCGGCAAATGCCCACGGCAACGGCCGATCAGCAATGATGCTGTCGTAAAGACGCTCCAGCGCTTCGTTCTGGTTCATGTCGCGCAGCGCATCAGCGCGGTAGCGCAGGCACAGCGGCGCATAGCGGATGTCCTGCTTGCACAGGGCGATGCAAGCGTTGAGCACCTCGACCGGTTTGCCACGGTCGAGGGCTTGCAGAATCGGTTTGAGCAACGTCTTGCGCTGCTCCAGACGCTCCAGGCGCTGGGCCAGACCGGAACGGTTGAACGGCTTGGTCAGGTACGCATCCGGCTCGTGCTCCAGAGCGCTAAGCACCATCGCCTGACTGGTCTCGGCGGTGACCATGACAAACACCGCTTCATGGCTGATGAGCTTTTCCAGCATCAGGTCTTCGAGTACCTGCTGGCCGTTCTTCTTGCCGTCGCCGAGATGGAAATCCTGCAGGATGAAATCGTAGGATTTCTGTGCGCACATCTTCAGCGCCTGCTCACCGGTGTCGGCCGTGTCGACGTCCTTGACCCCAAGCTCACGCAGCATCGAACGCACGGAACTGCGGAAATCCGAGAAATCATCGACGATCAGAAAACTCTTTTGGTGATACGACAGCATCGAAGATTTCCAGGCAATTGAAGTAAGGGCAATTTCAGGCGCGCAGATGATAGCTGGCGGCCAAATGCCATCAAGCGATTTCGCGCGACTTTTAAGTCACCGAATGGGTTATCGGCCAGAAGTGCTGTTCCCTGAAGCCGGCGCTTCAAGATTCCTCGCCTAGCGATTACCCTGCGCGCTGGTTCAACTTTCCACTACAAGGTTTACATCGTGTACATCAAAGGACGCTGCATCACGTCTGTCTGTGCGCTGCTGTTTATACAGCAGGCAATGGCGGCTGGAATGGATTGCACAAAAGCGGCGAATGCCGTCGAAAACACTGTTTGCGCGAACAAGTCTCTGTATGAACTGGATGCGCAGATGGGCGTGGTTTATCGGGATTTATTCAAAGCCTCTGCTCCTGCACAAGCTGAACTCAAGCGCACTCAACGGTTGTGGCTGAAAATCCGCAATGAGTGCGCGGAAGATGTTTCTTGCCTCGAACAACGTTATCGCGAGCGCCTGCAAGTATTGCAAACGCAGTGGAAGGACGCACTTGTCTACAAGCCGAATGACATCGACAAACAAGTGCTGGACGATCTGCAAAAACTCATTCAGGCAGAGAGTCAAAGTGATCCGGAATTTGCCTTGGAGCGGACACTCGCCGCTCTATCGACCAAAAGTACGCTGACTACGTTTTACGCAGAGTCGGATGAGGATCAATACTCCGAAACAAACCACTTTCCGAAGACCGTCCCCAAGGGCGTTACCCAGGGTGAGTGGAAAGCTTTACAAGCCACGAACCTGGACGCTGATACCGAACTTGGGCAAACCACATTCAACCTGCTTGATCTGGACGAAGATGGGCAGCGTGATCTGATCGTACAGACGTACACCGGCGGCACGGGACTGTTCAGCTTCTTCGAAACCTATCGGCGTAATGGTGACCGCTTCATTCGAAGAACCGCTGCGCTTGACCAGGATTCCGGTGTCGGCAGTTCGCTGTATTCCACCAATGATCGCGGTGCCAATCAGTCAGTGAGCTGGATCAGCATTCGTGGCAAAGTCTACGCCGCCTATAGGGATAGCGCGTACGGCGTGGATATGGTGTATTTGCTCAGTCCGCTGCAAGTCAACGTTGAGGTACCCACGCTTACAGTCAACTACCGTTATCGCCTGAGTATTCCTCGCACTCAGCTTAAAGATGACAGCAAGACCACTTACACGTTGAAACCTGAACTTCAACGCGCGCTAGCAAAAGGTCTGACTACTGTGGGCAAGGATTCAGCGGATACCGGACAAGAAAGAAAACCCATTTGCCCCATTCCTGCGTCAGTAGTGGACGCCGAGGAGTACTACGGTTATGGCGCGGGAAACTACATGATCGAATCTGTCGCCGACTTCCCGGTAGTCATTGGCAGCGAATGCTTTATTGCGAGATTGAACAACCATTTCGGTGCCTACAGCAAGAGAGCGGGTTTATACGCGCATATGACGATGCGTAAACCGGGCTCGATCGAACAGGAGCGCGAGTACGAGGTTGATGGTCGCCGCCGCTTCGCTCAGGTCACTGCTTCGATTGGCAAAACTGGAGGCGGCGCCGCAGATTAGTCTGCGACATACCCACATCGATATGCCCCCGACAGGAAGATCTGTCAGGGGGCTTAAAGGTTGGCACTGCCGCACCTGAAATTTTCCTGCGGGCAAAACAAAACCCCAACTGCTTTCGCAATTGGGGTTTCGGAATTTAATCTTGACGATGACCTACTCTCACATGGGGAAACCCCACACTACCATCGGCGATGCATCGTTTCACTGCTGAGTTCGGGATGGGATCAGGTGGTTCCAACGCTCTATGGTCGTCAAGAAATTCGGGTACTGAGTCGTGGCCTTGTGGCCTCGCTTCAGCAAATTGGGTATGTGACAGCTTTCGGTGTTTTTTGTGAGATTCGAACTTTCGGTTCGTTTCGTCTTCACACACCGCAATCTGGCCTTTCGACGCAAATTGCTTGGGTGTTATATGGTCAAGCCTCACGGGCAATTAGTATTGGTTAGCTCAACGCCTCACAGCGCTTACACACCCAACCTATCAACGTCGTAGTCTTCGACGGCCCTTCAGGGAACTCAAGGTTCCAGTGAGATCTCATCTTGAGGCAAGTTTCCCGCTTAGATGCTTTCAGCGGTTATCTTTCCCGAACATAGCTACCCGGCAATGCCACTGGCGTGACAACCGGAACACCAGAGGTTCGTCCACTCCGGTCCTCTCGTACTAGGAGCAGCCCCTCTCAAATCTCAAACGTCCACGGCAGATAGGGACCGAACTGTCTCACGACGTTCTAAACCCAGCTCGCGTACCACTTTAAATGGCGAACAGCCATACCCTTGGGACCGGCTTCAGCCCCAGGATGTGATGAGCCGACATCGAGGTGCCAAACACCGCCGTCGATATGAACTCTTGGGCGGTATCAGCCTGTTATCCCCGGAGTACCTTTTATCCGTTGAGCGATGGCCCTTCCATACAGAACCACCGGATCACTAAGACCTACTTTCGTACCTGCTCGACGTGTCTGTCTCGCAGTCAAGCGCGCTTTTGCCTTTATACTCTACGACCGATTTCCGACCGGTCTGAGCGCACCTTCGTACTCCTCCGTTACTCTTTAGGAGGAGACCGCCCCAGTCAAACTACCCACCATACACTGTCCTCGATCCGGATAACGGACCTGAGTTAGAACCTCAAAGTTGCCAGGGTGGTATTTCAAGGATGGCTCCACGCGAACTGGCGTCCACGCTTCAAAGCCTCCCACCTATCCTACACAAGCAAATTCAAAGTCCAGTGCAAAGCTATAGTAAAGGTTCACGGGGTCTTTCCGTCTAGCCGCGGATACACTGCATCTTCACAGCGATTTCAATTTCACTGAGTCTCGGGTGGAGACAGCGCCGCCATCGTTACGCCATTCGTGCAGGTCGGAACTTACCCGACAAGGAATTTCGCTACCTTAGGACCGTTATAGTTACGGCCGCCGTTTACCGGGGCTTCGATCAAGAGCTTCGCGTTAGCTAACCCCATCAATTAACCTTCCGGCACCGGGCAGGCGTCACACCCTATACGTCCACTTTCGTGTTTGCAGAGTGCTGTGTTTTTAATAAACAGTCGCAGCGGCCTGGTATCTTCGACCGGCATGAGCTTACGGAGCAAGTCCTTCACCCTCACCGGCGCACCTTCTCCCGAAGTTACGGTGCCATTTTGCCTAGTTCCTTCACCCGAGTTCTCTCAAGCGCCTTGGTATTCTCTACCCAACCACCTGTGTCGGTTTGGGGTACGGTTCCTGGTTACCTGAAGCTTAGAAGCTTTTCTTGGAAGCATGGCATCAACCACTTCGTGTTCTAAAAGAACACTCGTCATCAGCTCTCGGCCTTAAGATCCCGGATTTACCTAAGATCTCAGCCTACCACCTTAAACTTGGACAACCAACGCCAAGCTGGCCTAGCCTTCTCCGTCCCTCCATCGCAATAACCAGAAGTACAGGAATATTAACCTGTTTTCCATCGACTACGCTTTTCAGCCTCGCCTTAGGGACCGACTAACCCTGCGTCGATTAACGTTGCGCAGGAAACCTTGGTCTTTCGGCGTGGGTGTTTTTCACACCCATTGTCGTTACTCATGTCAGCATTCGCACTTCTGATACCTCCAGCAAGCTTCTCAACTCACCTTCACAGGCTTACAGAACGCTCCTCTACCGCATCACCCGAAGGTGATACCCGTAGCTTCGGTGTATGGTTTGAGCCCCGTTACATCTTCCGCGCAGGCCGACTCGACTAGTGAGCTATTACGCTTTCTTTAAAGGGTGGCTGCTTCTAAGCCAACCTCCTAGCTGTCTAAGCCTTCCCACATCGTTTCCCACTTAACCATAACTTTGGGACCTTAGCTGACGGTCTGGGTTGTTTCCCTTTTCACGACGGACGTTAGCACCCGCCGTGTGTCTCCCATGCTCGGCACTTGTAGGTATTCGGAGTTTGCATCGGTTTGGTAAGTCGGGATGACCCCCTAGCCGAAACAGTGCTCTACCCCCTACAGTGATACATGAGGCGCTACCTAAATAGCTTTCGAGGAGAACCAGCTATCTCCGAGCTTGATTAGCCTTTCACTCCGATCCACAGGTCATCCGCTAACTTTTCAACGGTAGTCGGTTCGGTCCTCCAGTTAGTGTTACCCAACCTTCAACCTGCCCATGGATAGATCGCCCGGTTTCGGGTCTATTCCCAGCGACTAGACGCCCTATTAAGACTCGCTTTCGCTACGCCTCCCCTATTCGGTTAAGCTCGCCACTGAAAATAAGTCGCTGACCCATTATACAAAAGGTACGCAGTCACAGAACAAAGTCTGCTCCCACTGCTTGTACGCATACGGTTTCAGGATCTATTTCACTCCCCTCTCCGGGGTTCTTTTCGCCTTTCCCTCACGGTACTAGTTCACTATCGGTCAGTCAGTAGTATTTAGCCTTGGAGGATGGTCCCCCCATATTCAGACAAAGTTTCTCGTGCTCCGTCCTACTCGATTTCATGACTAAGAGATTTTCGCGTACAGGGCTATCACCCACTATGGCCGCACTTTCCAGAGCGTTCCGCTAATCTCAAAGCCACTTAAGGGCTAGTCCCCGTTCGCTCGCCACTACTAAGGGAATCTCGGTTGATTTCTTTTCCTCAGGGTACTTAGATGTTTCAGTTCCCCTGGTTCGCCTCTTGCACCTATGTATTCAGTACAAGATAACCATCTTATGATGGCTGGGTTCCCCCATTCAGACATCTCCGGATCAAAGTCTGTTTGCCGACTCCCCGAAGCTTTTCGCAGGCTACCACGTCTTTCATCGCCTCTGACTGCCAAGGCATCCACCGTATGCGCTTCTTCACTTGACCATATAACCCCAAGCAATCTGGTTATACTGTGAAGACGACATTCGCCGAAAATTCGAATTTCTCAACTAAGAGAACTCACAAATTTTACCTTAGCCTGATCCGTTACCAGTGAAAGTAACGTTCAGTCTATCTTTCTATCACATACCCAAATTTTTAAAGAACGATCTAATCAAAAGACTAGAAATCAATATTCTCAATGGAATACTCATTTCTAAGCTTTCAGAAGCAGTTATATGGTGGAGCCAAACGGGATCGAACCGTTGACCTCCTGCGTGCAAGGCAGGCGCTCTCCCAGCTGAGCTATGGCCCCATAACAAAATTGGTGGGTCTGGGCAGATTCGAACTGCCGACCTCACCCTTATCAGGGGTGCGCTCTAACCAACTGAGCTACAGACCCAATTTCGAGCGCGTAACTGTTAGCTTGGAGCTATCAGCTTGGAGCTTAAAGCTGCTTCTATCGTCTTCTTCAATGAATCAAGCAATTCGTGTGGGAACTTATGGAGCAGCTGATGTCGTCGATTAAGGAGGTGATCCAGCCGCAGGTTCCCCTACGGCTACCTTGTTACGACTTCACCCCAGTCATGAATCACACCGTGGTAACCGTCCTCCCGAAGGTTAGACTAGCTACTTCTGGTGCAACCCACTCCCATGGTGTGACGGGCGGTGTGTACAAGGCCCGGGAACGTATTCACCGTGACATTCTGATTCACGATTACTAGCGATTCCGACTTCACGCAGTCGAGTTGCAGACTGCGATCCGGACTACGATCGGTTTTATGGGATTAGCTCCACCTCGCGGCTTGGCAACCCTTTGTACCGACCATTGTAGCACGTGTGTAGCCCAGGCCGTAAGGGCCATGATGACTTGACGTCATCCCCACCTTCCTCCGGTTTGTCACCGGCAGTCTCCTTAGAGTGCCCACCATAACGTGCTGGTAACTAAGGACAAGGGTTGCGCTCGTTACGGGACTTAACCCAACATCTCACGACACGAGCTGACGACAGCCATGCAGCACCTGTCTCAATGTTCCCGAAGGCACCAATCCATCTCTGGAAAGTTCATTGGATGTCAAGGCCTGGTAAGGTTCTTCGCGTTGCTTCGAATTAAACCACATGCTCCACCGCTTGTGCGGGCCCCCGTCAATTCATTTGAGTTTTAACCTTGCGGCCGTACTCCCCAGGCGGTCAACTTAATGCGTTAGCTGCGCCACTAAGAGCTCAAGGCTCCCAACGGCTAGTTGACATCGTTTACGGCGTGGACTACCAGGGTATCTAATCCTGTTTGCTCCCCACGCTTTCGCACCTCAGTGTCAGTATCAGTCCAGGTGGTCGCCTTCGCCACTGGTGTTCCTTCCTATATCTACGCATTTCACCGCTACACAGGAAATTCCACCACCCTCTACCATACTCTAGCTCGACAGTTTTGAATGCAGTTCCCAGGTTGAGCCCGGGGATTTCACATCCAACTTAACGAACCACCTACGCGCGCTTTACGCCCAGTAATTCCGATTAACGCTTGCACCCTCTGTATTACCGCGGCTGCTGGCACAGAGTTAGCCGGTGCTTATTCTGTCGGTAACGTCAAAATTGCAGAGTATTAATCTACAACCCTTCCTCCCAACTTAAAGTGCTTTACAATCCGAAGACCTTCTTCACACACGCGGCATGGCTGGATCAGGCTTTCGCCCATTGTCCAATATTCCCCACTGCTGCCTCCCGTAGGAGTCTGGACCGTGTCTCAGTTCCAGTGTGACTGATCATCCTCTCAGACCAGTTACGGATCGTCGCCTTGGTGAGCCATTACCTCACCAACTAGCTAATCCGACCTAGGCTCATCTGATAGCGCAAGGCCCGAAGGTCCCCTGCTTTCTCCCGTAGGACGTATGCGGTATTAGCGTTCCTTTCGAAACGTTGTCCCCCACTACCAGGCAGATTCCTAGGCATTACTCACCCGTCCGCCGCTGAATCCAGGAGCAAGCTCCTCTCATCCGCTCGACTTGCATGTGTTAGGCCTGCCGCCAGCGTTCAATCTGAGCCATGATCAAACTCTTCAGTTCAAACATCTTTGGGTTTTTAAGAAACCCTAAACTTGGCTCAGCAATCGTTGGTTACATCTTTGATTTCTCGCGGAGTAACTTGTGATGCTGATAATCTTGTTGACTATCAGTCTGACTCCACAAGCACCCACACGAATTGCTTGATTCAGTTGTTAAAGAGCGGTTGGTTAAGATCTTTCGTCTCAACCGAGGCGCGCATTCTACAGCAGCCTCATTTGCTGTCAAGTGATTATTTTCAGAAGCTTTCGAAGAATTCTTCAACAACTTCAACCACTTGCGCCTCCGATCTCTCGTCAGCGGGAGGCGAATTCTACAGCGTTACACGCTGCTGTCAACACCTCTTTTTCAACTTCCTTCTGGCTTCGATGAACTGAAGCAACCTGCTGCCGAAACCTACATAACTCATTGAATCTCAAGGAATTTTCCGTTTCGACTGCGCCGGAAGTGGGGCGAATTATAGACATCTCAAATCTGCCGTCAACCGTTAATTTCACTTTTCTATCGAAAACACCCGAAAGCCCTTCTATCTATATAGAAGGCGCTACCGCATTGAGAGAAAACAGCTATCAGGTAGCCGAAAACCCTATAGATGAGATCGACCCGTCCACACAACGGAATATCAGGCGGCACAAAATGATCGCGTTATAGAGCGGCTGGAGGCCGGTGAAATCTGGTAACAGAGGGAAGTTCAAACAATAGATGGTGTCCCAGGGCAGGTTCGAACTGCCAACCTTCCCCTTAGGAGGGGGATGCTCTATCCAATTGAGCTACTGAGACACGGGGTTGTCACAAGCAGACGCTGCGTGACGGACGGCCTGCATGTTAACGGCCAAGTCCTGATTTGTCATGTCATCCGTAGCCATATTAAGTGTAGGCATGCACACCGCAATGCTGCGGGAAGTTTTACCGTGCATTTTGCACGCCCTTAAGACGCCACCAATGCAGATTGCAAGCCCTGCAAGCCCAAAAAACCTCTCAAATCCTTGTTTTTAAAGGACTAAACAGCGGTTAGACTGTTGGCACGACGACTGCTTTGCCTGTTCCATAGAAGAACAATCGGAGCGCCGCTCATGAATACCACCCTCTTACTTGCAAACGCCGCTGCATTGGCGATTTTGGCCAGCTTTCACTTTATGCCTGAAAGCGCCACCCAGAAATCGGTAGCCCAACGTATGCCGCATTACCTGCAAGTGCAGAGGCAACCCCAATTGGCAGTTCTAACCGGTAAAGACAGCTTTGCTCCAAGAGCTGTCAGCGCCCGAGAGCAAGCCCTGCCACCCCAAATGATCAACCGTCTGGTTTTTTGAAATATCTTCAGGAGTACAGCATGTCAAAGTCAGCCGCAGGATTTCTGATTCTCGCCGTTATGAGTGGTGTCATGCATTTTTCGCTGTTCGAGGACACCGTTGTCACCCTGCCACTGATTGTTTGCGGCGTGTTTTCGGTATTGTTTGTCCTGGCACTGATCGCCGGTCGAAAAATCAAGTTCGATCCGGTACTGCGTTAAACCGGATCACATCCAGCAATTGACTCACCGCGCCCGCCAAGTCGCCCGAATTGTCGATTACATGTACCGACTCATCGCTTGATCTTCTGTCCTTGAACAGGGTATTGCGGCCAAGTCGAGCCTCTATCTGTTCAAGTGTCTCCCGACCGCGTCGAAGAAGACGCTCTCGCAAAACCTCGTCATCTACCGTCAATAGAACAGGTACCAACGTCGGGTAGCGCTCCAACGCTTGGCGCAGGTTTGCGCGAGAGCCGTTGACCAGCACATGCCGCCCCGCTGCCAACAAATGATTCATTTCAATCGGTATTCCATACGCAAGACCGTTAGCATGCCAAGCCAGCGAAAAATCGCCAGCGAGCTGACGATTCTCGAATTCCTCGGGCGTCACACCCACCGCATCCTCGCCCACCGACTCGGCTGATCGAGTAATAACCCGCCGGATGATCTCGCAGTTCATTGCCTGCAGTGGTTCACGTGCAGCCTCAATCAAACTGTCCTTGCCCGAACCGGACGGCCCCATCAAATAAATAAGCTTGCCATCCATCCTGAAAACGCCCTCCGGCAGGTGTCTGCCACTAGTAAATCGGCAATTTGCCACTATCCTGTACAGATAAGGAGCAAGGATGCAGAACCCGCATAGCATGCACGTTCTGATGCTTGCGGACATCAATTGATGTACCGCCGGAAGCGGCAAAGGATGTGGACAGAGGCGAAGATTTCCAACCAGTCCGCATTTCTGATAATTGGTGCTGGCATTACGCCTTTACCCAGCTCAATATTTGTCACAGAATTGACGCCAATGATCTGGCAATTTTGAGGCATGATGCGGGCCTCTTAACAATTCAGGTTGAACCATTTGGCGCGGATGCTTGTCCTACCACACATCCTGCGGCCAATCCCGAGAACCGCTCCCCTGAACTAACCGGTTAAATATATGCGCCCATTGAAACAGGCAATTTATTCCAGCCGTACGGCTGACAAGTTCGTCGTACGTCTGCCAGACGGAATGCGTGAACGCATTGCCGAGGTGGCTCGCAATCATCATCGCAGCATGAACTCCGAGATCATTGCGCGCCTTGAGCAGAGTCTTATTCAGGAAGGTGCACTGGGCGAAGAGCTGAGCATGCGCCTGGACAGCCCGGAGCTGTCGTTGCACGAGCGCGAGCTGTTGCAACGTTTCCGCCAGCTATCTCATCGTCAGCAAAACGCTTTGGTGTCCTTGATTGCCCATGACGCCGAAATGGCAGCAGACGCGTCCTGAGCCATACCGAACATCTCAAGCCAGCTTAACTGCTGGCTTTTTTTTGCGCGGAATTCGAGATTTCGCAGACAAGAAAAAGCCCGCCAATAGGCGGGCTGTTTCGATGCAACTGATCAGAGCAGGAAGATTGTCGCCAGCCCGAGGAAGATGAAAAAGCCACCACTGTCGGTCATCGCGGTAATCATCACACTTGCACCCATGGCCGGGTCGCGCCCCATTTTTGCCAGGGTCATCGGGATCAATACTCCCATCAACGCCGCCAACAGCAAGTTGAGCGTCATAGCCGCTGTCATTACCACGCCCAACGACCAACTGCCGTAGAGAAGATAAGCAACCACACCAATCACACCGCCCCAGACCAGGCCATTGATCAGGCCTACCGCCAGCTCTTTGCGCATCAGGCGCGAAGTATTGCCGGTGCTTACCTGGTCGAGCGCCATGGCGCGAACGATCATGGTGATCGTCTGGTTACCGGAGTTGCCACCAATACCGGCCACAATCGGCATCAGCGCTGCGAGCGCTACCAGCTTCTCGATCGAGCCTTCGAACAGACCGATCACTCGAGAGGCGACAAACGCAGTGATCAAGTTGATCGCCAGCCATGCCCAACGGTTGCGTAAAGACTTCCAGACCGAAGCGAAAATGTCTTCCTCTTCACGCAGACCGGCCATGTTGAGAACTTCGCTCTCACTTTCTTCACGAATCAGGTCAACCATTTCGTCAATGGTCAGACGACCAATCAGCTTGCCGTTCTTGTCGACCACCGGAGCCGAGATCAAGTCGTAACGTTCGAACGCCTGAGCAGCGTCGTAGGCATCTTCGTCCGGATGGAAACTCACCGGATCGCTGGCCATCACCTCGGCAACCTGCTTGTCCGGATCATTGACCAGCAGGCGCTTGATCGGCAGCACACCTTTGAGCACGCCGTCGTAGTCAACGACGAACAGCTTGTCGGTATGACCCGGCAGCTCTTTGAGGCGACGCAGATAACGCAGAACAACTTCGAGGCTGACATCCTCACGGATGGTTACCATCTCGAAGTCCATCAACGCGCCGACCTGCTCCTCGTCGTAAGACAGGGCCGAACGGACGCGTTCACGTTGCTGGTTATCCAGGCTCTCCATCAACTCATGAACGACGTCTCGCGGCAGCTCGGAAGCCAGGTCAGCAAGTTCGTCGGCGTCCATGTCCTTGGCAGCAGCCAGGAGTTCGTGATCGTCCATGTCGGCGATCAGCGTTTCACGAACGGAGTCGGATACTTCGAGAAGAATGTCGCCGTCGCGATCAGCCTTGACCAATTGCCAGAGCGTCAGACGGTCGTCCAGCGGCAAGGCTTCAAGAATGTAGGCGACGTCGGCGGAGTGCAGATCATCGAGTTTGCGCTGCAGCTCGACGAGATTTTGCCGGTGAACCAGATTTTCGACGCGGTCGTGATGCGCGCCTTCCTGGCGATGAGTCAGGTCTTCGACGACCCGCTGACGCTGCAGCAGCTCGACGACCTGAGCCAGGCGATCCTGCAGGCTTTCTTGTGTTTTCTTTACTTCGATTTCAGACATAGGCGAACTCCACTCCCAGCAGCGGGGCACGCCGGAAGGATCAATCAGTCAATTCATGATTGGTGAAACGGGGTACTGAGTAACTACTGGGTAAGTCCATGGAGGTTTTCCATAAGCCCCGGCGGGGCTGACGGGCGCAATGATACACCGCCTGACGGTTTAAAACGTTAAAAAATCACGGTCGAAACAAGCGCTTGCGAAACAAACCTGAGCACTGTCCTGATCCCTGCACATGCGACGACTCATCCTGAAAAGAAAACACACCAACACTCGAAAATGTAGCGTCTACCCTTGAGCGTAGATCGTCATGGAGGACGCCGAATGCCATTGAAACCATCCCACCTCGTACTCACCAGCCTGCTCTGCCTGCCGCCCACCGGGGCCGCCCTCACCCTCCATCGCTGCGAAGCCGCCGATGGCAGCATCACGTTCACCTCGATGAGCTGTGCACAAGGTGAGCAGCGCTCAGCACAGGAAGTCCACCCCTACTCACCCGGATCAGTTGTGGCAGTGATGCCGGAACACAACCATGAAGAAACATCCGGCATGACAACCAAAGGCCGCGAACCGGGCATCATTGGCCACACCGAAGACAAATGCGGAAATCTGATCGACGCCAGGCAACGGCGCGCAGCGATCATCAATCGACGCGTCATTGCCGGCATGAACCAACAAGACGTCGAAAGCGCGCTAGGCAAACCGGACAAGGTAAATACCCGAACATCGACGACCAGCTATCGATACGACCTCAAGCGAGGCCGTAGTGCTCAAATTGATTTTGATGAGAGGGGGTGCGTGAAGGCAAAAGCCAAATCCCGGACAGCAAAAAGCCCGCGATAAACGCGGGCTTTTCGGTATATGGTGCACTCGACAGGATTCGAACCTGTGACCGCTCGGTTCGTAGCCGAGTACTCTATCCAGCTGAGCTACGAGTGCAATTTGTGTTTTTAGACCAGACCACAACTGGCTGAAACCAAGTTATTCACATTGCTGCAACTAACTCTTAAATGGTGCACTCGACAGGATTCGAACCTGTGACCGCTCGGTTCGTAGCCGAGTACTCTATCCAGCTGAGCTACGAGTGCATTTGTGTTTGTTAGACCAGATCACACCTGGTTGAAGCCAAGTCATTTACATTGCTGTAACTAACTCTTAAATGGTGCACTCGACAGGATTCGAACCTGTGACCGCTCGGTTCGTAGCCGAGTACTCTATCCAGCTGAGCTACGAGTGCATTTGTTGCGCCGCATTATAGCCCGTCTAATCTCTATTCCAACCACTTTTTCTATTAATTTCAACAACTTACAGAAAAAGCCAGATTACGACGTACTAAGCAAATAATGGCGGAGAACGGGGGATTCGAACCCCCGACACCCTTTTGAGGTGTACTCCCTTAGCAGGGGAGCGCCTTCGGCCACTCGGCCAGCTCTCCGCAACACGGGGCGTATCTTAACCAACCTTTTCCCCGTTTGCAAACATAAAAATCGATAAAAATTAATGGCTTGGTTCTTCGTCCTTCTCTTTCTTTATACGCAGGTAAATTTCCTCACGGTGCACAGCAACCTCTTTCGGGGCGTTGACGCCGATACGCACTTGGTTTCCTTTAACGCCGAGCACGGTCACGGTGATTTCGCCATCACCGATAATCAGGCTTTCTGCGCACCGACGAGTCAGAATCAGCATACCTTTCTCCTCACGCAATTCAGTTCAGGGACAACAGTCTGCAAAAAAAAGGCACCCGACCTACAACCGGAGCGATCGTAGCCCTACATGCCTGAGTATTGACCAGCGCGAGCAAAAGAACAGTTCAGGGCTCGCGCCATTCAAAAAATAAAGGGCGCGGTCAGACCGCGCCCTTCAAGAAACGGAATTACTCGCCTTGACGGGCCGGAGCATCCAGTTCGAAAGCCGTGTGCAGGGCGCGCACAGCCAGTTCCAGGTACTTCTCTTCAATCACCACGGAAACCTTGATTTCCGAAGTCGAGATCATCTGGATGTTGATGCTTTCCTTTGCCAGGGATTCGAACATGCGGCTGGCCACGCCTGCGTGAGAACGCATGCCGACGCCGACGATCGAGACCTTGGCAATCTTGGTGTCGCCTACGACTTCACGGGCACCGATCTCGCGAGCGGTGTTTTCCAGCACGGTCTGTGCGGCCTGGTAGTCGTTGCGGTGCACGGTGAAGGTGAAGTCGGTGGTGTTATCGTGCGCGACGTTCTGCACGATCATGTCGACTTCGATGTTCGCGGCACTGATCGGGCCGAGAATCTTGAACGCCACACCCGGGGTGTCTGGCACGCCACGGATGGTCAGCTTGGCTTCATCGCGGTTGAAAGCGATGCCGGAAATGATCGGCTGTTCCATGGTTTCCTCTTCATCAATAGTAATGAGGGTGCCCGGACCCTCCTTGAAGCTGTGCAGTACGCGCAGCGGAACGTTGTACTTGCCGGCGAATTCCACCGCACGGATCTGCAACACCTTGGAACCGAGGCTGGCCATTTCCAGCATCTCTTCGAAGGTGATCTTGTCCAGACGCTGAGCGACCGGCACAACGCGCGGATCGGTGGTGTAAACACCATCAACGTCGGTGTAGATCTGGCACTCGTCAGCCTTCAACGCAGCAGCCAGTGCCACGCCGGTGGTGTCAGAACCGCCACGACCGAGAGTGGTAATGTTGCCGTGCTCGTCGACGCCCTGGAAACCGGCGACAACTACCACGCGACCCGCTTTCAGATCACCACGAATCTTCTGGTCATCAATCTGCAAGATACGCGCTTTATTGTGCGCACTGTCGGTCAGGATCCGCACCTGATTACCGGTGTACGACACCGCCGGCACACCGCGCTTGATCAGCGCCATGGCCAACAGGGCAATCGTCACCTGCTCACCGGTGGAAACGATCACGTCCAGTTCACGCGGAACCGGTTGGCCGTCGCCACTGATTTGCTTGGCCAGATCGATCAGACGGTTGGTTTCGCCGCTCATTGCAGACAGCACAACCACCAGGTCATCGCCGGCATCGCGGAATTTCTTAACCTTGTCGGCGACCTGCTCGATTCTCTCGACAGTACCGACCGAGGTGCCTCCAAATTTCTGTACGATCAAAGCCATTTCAAAGCCGCCTCTGCCCATGAAGGGCGCCCAATAATCACTCGAACAGCCGCCGGGCCCGCCACTAGACTGCGGGCCCGACGGGCCGTCTTATAAACCCTGCTCGACGAATGGAACGGTCAGCGCCAGTGCGCCATCCAGCGCGCCGGCATCAACACCGCCGCCCTGCGCCATGTCCGGACGACCACCGCCCTTCCCGCCCACTGCCGCAGCAGCCTGTTTCATCAAATCACCGGCTTTGAGTTGGCCAGTCAGGTCTTTGGTTACGCCTGCAACCAGAACGACCTTTTCCTCATGGACACTGCCGAGCAGGATCACTGCGCGGCCGAGTTTGTTCTTCAACTGATCAACCAGCGCCAACAGCGCCTTGGCGTCCTGACCATCCAGACGTGCGGCCAGAACCTTCACGCCTTTGACGTCCAGAGCCGAGGACGACAGATCGTCGCCCGCAGCACTGGCCGCCTTGGCTTGCAACTGCTCGAGCTGCTTCTCCAGTTGGCGATTGCGCTCCAGCACAGCCGACAGCTTGTCGATCAGGTTGTCGCGGCTGCCCTTGACCAGGCTGGCCGCTTCCTTGAGTTGTTCTTCTGCAGCATTCAAGTAGGCCAGTGCCGCAGCACCGGTCACTGCTTCGATACGACGCACGCCCGAGGCCACACCGCCTTCGCTGATGATTTTCAGCAGGCCGATGTCGCCGGTACGGTTGGCGTGGATACCGCCGCACAGCTCGACGGAGAAATCGCCGCCCATGCTCAGCACGCGCACGTTGTCGCCGTACTTCTCGCCGAACAGCGCCATCGCGCCTTTGTTCTTGGCGGTTTCGATGTCGGTTTCTTCGGTTTCAACCGCCGAGTTCTTGCGGATCTCGGCGTTGACGATGTCTTCCAGCGCTTTGATCTGCTCAGGCTTGATCGCTTCAAAGTGGCTGAAGTCGAAACGCAGACGCTGGCTATCCACCAACGAACCTTTCTGCTGAACGTGCTCGCCCAGTACCTGACGCAGTGCCGCGTGGAGCAAGTGGGTGGCCGAGTGGTTCAACGAAGTCGCGTGACGCACTTCGGCATCGACGTGGGTTTCCACTGGCGCGCCGATGGTCAGGCTGCCCGAATCCAGCACGCCGTGGTGCAGGAATGCGCCGCCAGTCTTGGTGGTGTCACGTACGTCGAAACGTGCGCTGCCCGCCTGAAGGAAACCGCAGTCGCCGATCTGGCCGCCGGATTCAGCGTAGAACGGCGTCTGGTTCAGAACGATCACCGCCTCTTCGCCTTCATTCAAGACGTCGACCGACTGGCCATCTTTATAGATAGCGACAATTTTTGCCGAACCGCTGGTGTCTTTGTAGCCGGTGAATTCGGTGGCCACATCAACCTTGACCAAGGTGTTGTAGTCCAGACCGAACGAGCTGGCCGAACGCGCGCGAACACGCTGGGCTTCCATCTCACGTTCGAAACCGGCTTCGTCGACCGTCAGGCTGCGCTCGCGGGCGATGTCGGCGGTCAGGTCCATCGGGAAACCGTAGGTGTCGTAGAGTTTGAACACCACGTCGCCCGGCACCACGGTGCCTTTGAGTTCCAGCAGGTCCTGCTCGAGAATTTTCAGGCCGTGCTCCAGGGTTTTGGAGAACTGCTCTTCTTCGGCCTTGAGCACGCGCTCGATGTTGCTTTGCTGCTTTTTCAGTTCCGGGAAGGCTTCGCCCATCTCGGCAACCAGCGCCGCGACGATCTTGTAGAAGAAGCTGCCAGTAGCGCCCAGCTTATTGCCGTGACGGCAGGCGCGACGGATGATCCGGCGCAGCACATAACCGCGACCTTCGTTGGACGGCAACACGCCGTCGGCGATCAGGAAGCCGCACGAACGGATGTGGTCGGACACTACTTTCAGCGAAGACTGATCACCGTTTTCGCAACCGATCGCTTCGGCCGAGGCCTTCAGCAGGTTCTTGAACAGATCGATGTCGTAGTTGGAATTGACATGCTGCATCACCGCACTGATCCGCTCCAGGCCCATACCGGTATCGACCGACGGCGCTGGCAACGGATGCAACACGCCGTCGGCGGTGCGGTTGAACTGCATGAACACGTTGTTCCAGATCTCGATGTAACGATCGCCGTCTTCTTCCGGCGAGCCCGGTGGGCCGCCCCAGATGTGGTCGCCGTGATCGTAGAAAATCTCGGTGCATGGACCGCACGGGCCGGTATCGCCCATGGTCCAGAAATTATCGGAGGCGTACGGCGCGCCTTTGTTGTCGCCGATGCGGATCATGCGCTCGACCGGCACACCGATTTCTTTGGTCCAGATGTCATACGCTTCGTCGTCGGAGGCGTAGACGGTGACCCAGAGTTTTTCCTTCGGCAGTTGCAGAACGCCGGTCAGGAAGGTCCACGCGTAGGTAATCGCGTCCTTCTTGAAATAGTCACCGAAGCTGAAGTTACCGAGCATTTCGAAGAACGTGTGGTGACGAGCGGTATAACCGACGTTTTCCAGGTCGCTGTTCTTGCCACCGGCACGCACGCATTTCTGGCTGCTGGTCGCACGGGTGTACGCACGTTTTTCCTGGCCCAGGAAGCAGTCCTTGAACTGGTTCATCCCCGCGTTAGTGAACAGCAGGGTTGGGTCGTTGCCCGGAATCAAAGAGCTGGAGGCTACACGGGTGTGGCCTTGCTCTTCGAAGAAGCGAAGGAAGGCTTCACGGATTTCTGCGCTTTTCATTAGGTTCTTCCACGGAGGCTGCGGCCAAAGGCCTGTTCGAAACGTCAACAGACGAAGCGACGGCAAAGGGCCGCATTATATCGGCCCTGCGCGCGGGGTACAGCGTGTTTATACGATAGAAACGGTCAATTGGACGGCTAACGCTGTCACTTGCGCGAAAACTCGACGAATGTCGCGATCACTTGCTCGATTTGCGAACGATTGACGTCCATGTGCGTGACCATACGCAGACGCGCAGCAGCGCTCAATTTGATCCCGCGTTCGCCGGCAAACGCCTTGAGTGCTTCGGCTTTGTCGCCCATTTGCACATAAACCATGTTGGTTTGCACGGGTTCGACGATGAAACCTGCTTCACGCAAGCCATCGGCGAGCAATTGCGCGTTGGCGTGGTCGTCGGCCAGACGCTCGACGTTGTGATCCAGCGCATACAGGCCTGCCGCTGCCAGCAGTCCGGCCTGGCGCATGCCGCCGCCGACCATTTTGCGCAAGCGACGAGCTTTGCCGATCAACTGCTCAGAGCCGCACAGCACCGACCCCACCGGGGCACCGAGGCCTTTGGACAGGCACACCGACACCGAATCAAAGTACTGAGTGATTTCCCGTGCATCCACACCAAGTTTCACCGCTGCGTTGTACAGGCGCGCGCCGTCGAGGTGCAGTTGCAAGCCTTTGTCCTGAGTAAAGCGGCGGGCGCGGGCCAGATACTCCAGCGGCAGCACTTTGCCCTGCATGGTGTTTTCCAGCGCCAGTAAACGAGTTCGGGCGAAATGGAAGTCGTCCGGCTTGATCGCTGCCGCGACCTGATCGAGATCCAGCGAACCGTCCGCCTGTACTTCCAGCGGCTGCGGCTGGATCGAGCCGAGCACCGCAGCGCCACCACCTTCGTACTTGTAGGTGTGCGCCTGCTGACCAACGATGTACTCGTCGCCGCGCTCACAGTGCGCCATCAACCCCAGCAGATTACTCATGGTGCCGGTCGGCACGAACAAAGCGGCGGCAAAGCCGAGGCGCTTGGCCAGCTCGGCCTCCAGGCGATTGACCGTTGGATCTTCGCCGTAAACGTCATCACCGGTGTCCGCCGCAGTCATCGCGTCGAGCATGGCCGGAGTCGGTTGGGTGACGGTGTCGCTGCGAAGATCGATAACACTCATGAACCTGGCCTCTAATCAGCAGGGGAAATCCCTTTACGAAGTGGAATTACTGCGGTCATCGCGGGGATTAATCAACCCTTGCGCAAGGAAAAGTCATTTCGAGTCGTCAAAAAATTCGATGGCAATCATCAGAAAGGCGCAATGCACAGACACACAATCTGTGTTAAAAACGCTGCGCCGCCCGAGAAAGGGCGGCAAAAACGTTCTCAGGGCGGGGTGCAATTCCCCACCGGCGGTAATTGCGCGCAATGCGCATAGCCCGCGAGCGCTTGGCGACGAACACGGCAAAGGCTGTGATCGGCGGCAAGGTCAGCAGACCCGGTGTGATTCCGGGGCCGACGGTCATAGTCCGGATGAAGAGAGAACGGGATTAACGCCAAAGGGCCGTCCGCGTGCATTCGTGCGTGCGCTCGTACCCTTGAATCCCTTTCGATTCATAACGCCCTGTTTTTCACACAAACAGGAGTCAGAACATGCAACCCACCGCTATCGACAGCAAAAGCAAACACCCTCATGGCGAGCGCGTCGCGTTCATCCAAGCCTGCTGGCACAAGGAAATCGTCGACCAGAGCCGTAAAGGCTTCGTTGCCGAAATGATTGCCCTGGGTTATCAGGAATCCGACATCGATATCTTCGAAGTCGGCGGCGCTTTTGAAATGCCGCTGCACGCCAAGTTGCTGGCCAAGACCGGTCGTTATGCCGGCATCGTCGCGGCAGCCCTGGTGGTGGACGGCGGCATCTACCGCCACGAATTCGTCGCCCAATCGGTGGTCAGCGGCCTGATGCAGGTGCAACTGGAAACCGAAGTGCCGGTGTTCTCGGTGTCGCTGACGCCGCATCACTTCCATGCCGGTGACGAGCATCAGAAGTTCTTCTTTGAGCACTTTGTACACAAGGGTCAGGAAGCGGCAAGGACTTGCGCGGATACGCTGCAGAAGGTTCGGGCATTGCGTCGTACAGAGCCGCGTGCTGTAGCCGTCTAAGCCTCGAACGATCGTTCCCACGCTCTGCGTGGGAATGCCTCAATGGACGCTCTGCGTCCGCTTTGGGACGCGGAGCGTCCCGGGCTGCATTCCCACGCGGAGCGTGGGAACGATCATCGGGTCAGGCGAGATTTTCGTCGGTGGTCGGGACGATCAGAATGCCCGCGCGCAAGCCGTTCTTGACCTTCGGATTGGGGAAGATGATCCGCGCGCCCTGCTCTTCGATGATCCAGCGGGTATTGGCCAGATCTTCGGCCAGCACATAACCCACGTCCAACTCTGAAAAGTTTTCGATGTCCTGCGGCAGGTTCAAGCGGAACGCATCACTGTGCTTGATGATTTCCCGGGCGACACTGAACAGCTGCAAACCGTCCAGCCCCTGCTCCGCCATCTCCGGCTCGGTACCTTCGATGATCTGCTTCAGACGAGTTTCCAGCAGCGAGACGTTAACCCCGTCGTTCTGCCCGAACGGCCGCGCCTTGCCCAGTTCCAGCGTGAAAGCCTCGGCACCGAGCTTGTCGTAGGTGTACGAGCTGAACACGATCGACGGTTTGTTCTGCAACAGCACCGCTTCCATGCCCGCAGCGCGCAGACGTGCCAGCTCAAGACGCGAATGCTGGCGACCTTCCTTCCACGGATACAAGGCAAACTGCTCGATCTTCGAACCGCGAATAGCGGTGTGCAGGTCGTAATGCAGACGCTGGCGATCCGGCTTGCTGAAAAAGCTTGCCGCCAAACGCTCCAGCTCACAGGCACGCAGTGCTTCGCTGCCACTGCTTTGTTCATGACGGCCGTTGAACAGCCGATTGACGTCCTGCTCGACGAAACGCTCGCCTTTGCGAATCGCTTCCGGGTTGCCAAACAGGAACAGAATGCGTGCGCGCGGCTTCAGATCGCCGCGTGCGATGTCGTGCAGCAGCCGATCAAGCAACTCGATCGGCGCTGTTTCGTTGCCGTGGATGCCTGCCGACAGCAGCAGGTCCAGGCCATTGTCGCGCGCTTCCGGTGGCCGGACTTCCAGCGCACCTTCGCTCAACCAGCGCATACGCACGCCTTCGACAGTCAGTTGAGTCTTCTCCGCCGGTTCGCGGCCGGCGAGGGTCAGTTCAAGCAGTTTGCCGAGGGCGAGCATAGAGCGGTTTCCTTAGTGATCGTGGTTGCAATCCGGGCCGTGCACGTGGTCTTCGTCGTCGCCGACGTCAGCCGGTTCCATTTCCAGTTGCAGACTTACCAGATTAGTCGCCAATGGGCGCAGCAGCAGGTTGGCGTACTCGGCGTCACCTTCTTCAACGTCCACGCCGATCAGCAGTTGGCCACGGCCGTCCTGCTGGATCCACAGCTCTTTGCCTTGCCACATGACCGCGACGCGGGTGCAGGAAGTCTCCAGTTGCGTGCCGTCGGTGTCTTCAAGGATCAGCTGCAGGGAATCGCTCATGTTTTTACTCTCTTGGGGAGACAAGCCGCGCGCCGCGTTCAGGCGACGCGCCGGCCATCAATTGATCTGGAATGGATAAACCGCGCCCAGTTTAAGGATTTGCGTCAGTTCATCCAGTGCCGTCCGGCATTCAAGCAGCAATTGCGGATCCGCCAGATCGGTTTCGCTCAGGCGGTCGCGGTAGTGCTTTTCAACCCATGCGGTCAACGAACCGTACAACGGTGGCGTCATGATAACCCCTGGGTTGACGGCTGCCAGTTCGGTTTCGTTAAGCGCGACGCGCAGTCGCAGGCACGCCGGGCCACCGCCGTTCTGCATGCTTTGCTTGAGATCGAAGACTTTTACTTCGCGGATCAGACCGCCGGAGCTGGTCAGGCTTTGCAGGTAAGCCCAGACGCGCTCGTTGGCCTGGCACTCTTGCGGCACGATCAGCAACATCGAGCCATCAGGGCGCGACAGCAACTGGCTGTTGAACAAGTAGGAGCGCACCGCATCATCCACGGTGACCGCCGAACGCGGCACACACACCGACTGGAAGTTACCGCCGACTTTGGCCAGTTTGCTTTGCAGCTCGGCCAGCATCGAGTCGGTGTCGAGGAAGGCGTCCTCGTGATAGAACAACACCTCGCCATTACCCACAGCGATCACGTCGTTGTGGAACACGCCCTGATCAATCACGTTCGGGTTCTGCTGGGCGTAAACCACGCCTTCATCACGCAGACCGTGCAGACGCGCTACCGCTTGCGACGCTTCGAGGGTCTGCCGCGCCGGGTACTTTTGCGGCGCCGGGAAACGATTGTCGAAAGCACTGCGACCGAACACGAAGAATTCGACGCCCGCCTCGCCATATTCACGGCAGAAACGCGTGTGGTTGGCCGCGCCTTCGTCGCCGAATTGCGCTACCGCTGGCAAAGCCGCGTGATGGGCGAAGTGTTGCTGATTGGCGAACATCGCGCCGAGCACGCGGCTGGTGGTCGGGTGCTCGATGCTGCGGTGGTATTTGCAGTTGAGGTTGGCGGCGGTGAAATGCACGCGACCGTCAGCGGTGTCGGCACTCGGGCTGACCGTGGCGGCGTTGGCCACCCACATGCTCGACGCCGAACAACTGGCGACCAGCAGCGGCATGGCTTCTTTGGCGGCGCGCTCGATGACTTGCGCGTCGGTACCGCTGAAACCCAGGCGGCGCAGAGCGGCCACGTCCGGACGTTCCTGTGGCGCCAGCACACCTTGCTGAAAGCCCATCTCCATCAGCGCTTTCATCTTCGCCAGACCTTGCAGCGCCGCTTCCTTCGGGTTCGAAGATTGCTGGCTGTTGCTCTGGGACGCAACGTTGCCGTAGGACAGACCACCGTAGTTATGGGTCGGCCCCACTAGACCGTCAAAATTGACTTCATAGGATTTCATCAGCGAGGCTCCACGAGAATCTGTTGTTATAGGCATCAGTAACTATTCTTTTAGACCGAGGCGCGGCCTTCGCGAGCAGGCTCGCTCCCACAGGATTTATGTTGGACACAACATGTGTGAACACCACTGAACCTGTAGGAGTGAGCCTGCTCGCGATGGCCGTTACGCCATTTTCACGCCTGGCGTGAGGGCCGATGGCAACACCAGGCTCGGCGTTTCCAGCGACGCCACCGGGTACGCGCAGTAATCCGCTGCGTAATAGGCACTGGCGCGATGGTTGCCCGAAGCACCGACACCGCCGAACGGCGCGCTGCTCGCAGCACCGGTCAGTTGTTTGTTCCAGTTGACGATCCCGGCACGACTTTCCAGCCAGAACTGCTGATAGCGCGCTTCGGAATCCGACAACAAACCAGCGGCCAGACCATAAGCCGTGTCATTCGCCTCAGCGATCGCTGCTTCGAAATCGGTGTAGCGGATTACTTGCAGCAACGGGCCGAACAGTTCTTCGTCCGGACGATCGGCCACCGCCGTCACGTCAACAATGCCCGGCGTCAGCAACGCAGCTTGTGCCTGTGGCTGAGTCATCTCCAGCAATGACACTGCGCCATTGGCCAGCAGATGCTCTTGAGCGTCCATCAGCGCTTTCGCTGCGCCGAGGGAAATCACCGAGCCCATGAACGGCGCCGGTTGCTGATCGAACGCTCCGACTTCAATGGTCGCGCTGACCTCAACCAGGCGCTTGAGCAGGCCGTCGCCCCACGCGCCTTGCGGCACCAGCAGACGGCGTGCACAGGTGCAACGCTGGCCGGCAGAGATGAACGCCGACTGAATGATCGTGTAGACCGCCGCATCCAGATCCGCGACCTCATCAACCACCAGCGGGTTGTTGCCGCCCATTTCCAACGCGAGAATCTTGTCCGGACGCCCGGCGAATTGCTGGTGCAGATGATTGCCGGTGCGGCTGGAACCGGTGAAGAACAGGCCATCGATGCCCGGGTTCGCCGCCAGTGCGATGCCGGTTTCGCGAGCGCCTTGCAGCAGGTTCAAAACGCCTGCCGGCAGACCCGCTTCGATCCAGCACTTGACCGTCAGCTCGGCGACTTTCGGCGTCAGCTCGCTTGGCTTGAACAGCACGCTGTTACCGGCCAGCAATGCCGGAACAATGTGACCGTTCGGCAAGTGGCCGGGGAAGTTGTAAGGACCGAACACCGCAACCACACCGTGCGGCTTGTGACGCAGTACGGCGGTGGCGTCGCCCAACGGGCCGCTCTTCTCGCCGGTACGCTCGCGGTAGCTCTGCACCGAGATGGCAATCTTGTTGACCATGCTGGTCACTTCGGTCGCGGATTCCCACAGCGGCTTGCCGGTCTCTTCACCAATGGTGCGAGCCAGTTCGTCAGCGTGGTTTTTCAGCGACGCGGCGAAGGCCTCAAGCACAGTGATGCGCTCTTCCAGCGTACGACGCGCCCAGCCCGGAAAGGCCTGACGTGCAGCCTGCACGGCCGATTCAACCTGAGCAGCCGTGGCGCCCTCCCCCGACCACAGCACTTGCTGGGTCACCGGGTTCAGCGATTGAAAGGCCTCGCCCTGACCGGCCAGCCACTCACCTGCGATGTATAGCGAATTCATTATTTCGACTCCCGTGCAGCGGACAACGCCACGGCGCGCACTTGATCACCAGCGTTGAGTTGAAGACGTTTGGCGGTCTGCGGATCGACCACCAGCGTGCCGGCAGCGAGACGCGCCGGCGCAGCGGTGATGCGGCAGTCTTCGCGCTTGCGGTTATGGATGATGAACGGCGTGGCGTCGTCGCCCGGAGTACCGACGGCGAGCACCAGCGCTTCGCTGTCACGCACTGCGCGGATCTTGCCGGTTTCGCATTCGATGGCCGGGCCGGCGTCGAAGATGTCGACGTAACCCTGATAGCTGAACCCTTCGCCCTTGAGCATCGCCAGGGCCGGCTCGGTGTCCGGATGCACCTGACCGATGACGTTACGTGCGCCTTCGGAGAGGAAGCAGGTGTACAGCGGGAATTTCGGCATCAGTTCAGCGATGAACGCCTTGTTGCCGACACCGGTGAGGTAATCGGCCTGGCTGAATTCCATTTTGAAGAAGTGCCGACCCAGACTTTCCCAGAACGGCGAACGGCCGGCGTCATCGGAGACACCGCGCATCTCGGCGATGATCTTGTTGCCGAACAATTCCGGGAACTCAGCGATGAACAGCATCCGCGCCTTCGACAGCATGCGACCGTTCAACCCGCTGCGGTAATCGGCGTGCAGGAACAGCGAGCACAGCTCGGAATTACCGGTCAGGTCGTTGGCCAGAAACAGCGTCGGAATCTCGCGATAGATGTTCAGCTCTTGCGAAGCGCTGACAGTGAGGCCGACACGGAAGTTGTACCAAGGCTCACGCATGCCGACAGCGCCAGCAATGGCGGAAATCCCCACCACGCGACCGTCGTCGTCTTCGAGCACGAACAGGTAGTCCGCATCGCCACGGCCAGCTTCACCGCGAAAGGTCTTCTCGGCCCAGCCGACCCGGTGGGCCAGACGTTCTTCGTTGGCCGGCAAAGTGGTCAGACCGGTGCCGGTGCTGCGGGCCAGGTCGATCAGAGCGGCTAAATCGCTGCTGCGTACGGGACGAACAATCATGCTATCTCCTCAAACGGGCCGCTTTCGCCACCCGTGAAACTCGCTAAGGCGTTAAACCGCCACCAGGCGCACGCTGGCACCTTCACCGACGCCCAGGGCTTCGGCCGCTTCCAGATCCAGAGTCACTGGTTTGCCCGGCGCGTAATCCAGTTCCAGCAACACCGCGCGGTAATCCTGCAACTGCGCGTTGGCCACCAGATACTGGCGCCCGGCACCTTTCACCGGCTCGCCGATCTTCACCGGCACCACGCGGCTCTGGGCGATCGAACGGATCCCCGAAACGCGCGCATGCAGGGTCGGGCCACCGTCGAAAATGTCGATGTAGTGATCAGTCTCGAAGCCTTCGCGCATCAGGATGTCGAAGGTGATCTGCGCACGTGGATGCACCTGGCCCATCGCCTCTTGGGCGGAATCCGGCAGCAGCGGCACGTAGATCGGATAATGCGGCATCAGCTCGGCGAGGAATGTACGGCTTTTCAGCCCGCACAGACGCTCGGCTTCGGCGTAGTTGAGGTCAAAGAAGTTGCGCCCGATTGCATCCCAGAATGGCGAGTCGCCGTTCTCGTCGCTGTAACCGACGATCTCGGTGACCACCGAATCAGCGAAACGCTCCGGGTGGCTGGCAACGAACAGCAGACGGCCACGGGAGTTGAGCTCGGACCACGGCGAACCGACCAGCTCGCGCTGCACGTAGAAACTGGTCAGCAAGCTGTTGCCGGTCAGGTCATGGCACTGCGAAAGCACGTGGATCTTGTTGTGGATCTTCAGCTCGCGCGAAGCGTGGACGAAGGTCTCGTTGCGGAAGCTGTAGAACGGCTCCGAATAACCGGCCGAGGCGACAATCGCCGAGCAACCGACCAGCTTGCCGGTGGTGGAATCTTCGAGGACGAAGAAGTAGCTCTCTTCACCGTTGAAGCTCACTTCGGCGGCGAACGAGGCTTCGCTCGCAGCGATCTTGTCGCTCAGACGTTCCACGTCATCCGGCAAGGAAGTGACACCAATCGGGCTGTCCGCAGCCAGACGCTGTACCTCGCCCAGATCAGCCATTTGCGCAGGGCGCATCACCAGCATGGTGTCACTCCTTTCTCTTATCAATTCACAGAAAAAATAACCGGGCCTACATGGAGATCAATGTAGGAGTGAGCCTGCTCGCGATTGCGGTCTGTCAGAAACCAATGAGTCGACTGACATACCGCAATCGCGAGCAGGCTCACTCCTACAGTTGATCTGGTCCGGCATAAAATTTTGATCGACGCCTGAAAAACTCCAGGCGCCGAAAGGTCTATCAGGCTTGCGTCAGTGCTGCAGCCGCGCGTTCAAAGCGATCCAGACCGGCATCGATATCAGCGTCTTCCACCACCAGGCTCGGGGCGAAACGGATCACGTCCGGGCCGGCCTGCAGAATCATCAGGCCTTCTTTTTCAGCGGCGTTGAAGATGTCTTTGGCTTTGCCTTTCCAGGCATCGCTGAGCACGCAACCGATCAGCAGACCGAGGCCACGTACCTGTGTGAACAGGCCGTATTTCTCGCCGATCTGCTCAAGGCGTGCCTTGAACTTGTCGTGCTTGGCGTTCACACCGTTCAGCACTTCCGGGGTATTGATCACGTCGATCACCGCTTCAGCGACCGCGCACGCCAGCGGGTTGCCGCCGTAGGTGGTGCCGTGAGTGCCGACAACCAGATGTTTGGCCAGCGCTTCGGTGGTCAGCATCGCCGCGATCGGGAAACCGCCGCCCAGGCTCTTGGCGCTGGTGAGGATGTCCGGGGTCACGCCGTAATGCTGGTAGGCGAACAACTTGCCGCTGCGGCCCATGCCGGTCTGCACTTCGTCGAACACCAGCAGCGCGTTGTTCGCGTCGCACAGTTCGCGGGCACCTTGCAGGTAAGCCAGTTCGGCCGGCAGTACGCCGCCTTCGCCCTGGATCGGTTCCAGCACGACCGCACAGGTCTTGTCGGAAACCGCTGCCTTCAATGCTGCAAGGTCGTTGTAAGGGACGTGGGTGATGCCGGTGATTTTCGGGCCGAAACCGTCGGAGTACTTCGACTGGCCACCGACGTTGACGGTGAACAAAGTACGGCCGTGGAAGCTGTTCAGCGCGGCGATGATTTCGTACTTCTCAGTGCCGAAACGGTCGAACGCCACACGACGGGCCAGCTTGAACGCGGCCTCGTTGGCTTCGGCGCCGGAGTTGCAGAAGAACACGCGCTCGGCGAACGTGGCGTCGATCAGCTTGTGCGCCAGGCGCAGGGCCGGTTCGTTGGTGAACACGTTGGACACGTGCCACAGCTTGTTCGCTTGCTCGGTCAGTGCACCGACCAGCGCCGGGTGCGCGTGGCCCAATACGTTAACGGCAATCCCGCCGGCGAAGTCGATCAGCTCGCGGCCGGCCTGATCCCAGACACGGGAACCGGCGCCACGCACCGGAATAAAAGCGGCAGGCGCGTAGTTGGGAACCATTACCTGGTCGAAATCGGCGCGTTGTACCGCAGCGTGCTCAACGGACATCGGAGTCTCCTGATGAGGGCCACCCGCCTGAAACTGGCGAGCGATGGGGGGATTGTAAGGACAGTTTTCTGCCCGGCCTTGTCGCCAAGCGACAACTTCTTATAGCGCAAACCCCGGATTTTCACGGGTTTACGGCAATGCGACAAATAGCGTCGCAAAGGCGCAGTTTAACTGGCCCTGCCGATTTGCGGCAGGCTGCAGAGAATAGCAACTCAACCTCGCAGCAAAGCTATAAATATGTACCGCACCTCGATCGCCATTTGCTGATTTGCTGAGCATTCCTTTCAACGCCCAAGGAATGGCCAATGAACTTGCCCGAAGGACAACAACCGGCATCCCCGCCCGACACCAACGATGCCCAACACCCTGACGATCATTACCTGCCGCTGAAGAACGCTATCCCCGATTGGCTGGGCAGGGCCTCAGTCGCTCGCCGCGAGGCACTCAAGCGTATTTCGCCGCAACGCTCGTCCCCCGTGCAATCTGCGCCCGCCACGCAACACACACAGATGAAAAGCCTCAATGCCGCCCACATGGCCGCTCAAAGTGAGGTCGATAAAAGCCTTGAACACCTGCAAGACGCCAGCGCCTTTGCCGAACCGTTGCTCCAGGCAGAGCTGAAAAAGTGTTTCGATCTGGATCTGGATGTCAGAACCACATTTGTACGCCTGTACATTCCCGCCACCACGCCGTGGTTTCCGATAAGCACAGGCGCGCGCGTCTGGTCCGTCTCGCTGCTGGATGCCGCGCTGCATAACTTCGAGGAAAAGGAAAGCTACGCGGCAGCCTTCGAAGCCGCGTCGACCTACACCACCCGCCCCTCCCCCACAGGCCAGTTCGAAGCCCTGCCGTCGATCAAAGCCAAACTGAGCATTTCGGCGTTCGTCCAGTTGTGCCGACGGCTGGATATCGGCGCGCAGTACAAGAAAAAACTCGAAGACACGCTGGGTTTTACCGATTCGACGGTGAAGTCAGCACTGCGAAAGAAAATAGACGCCAGTGCCAAAGCCTCCATGAAAGCCGCTCTGCAATGGGCGCTAATGAACCGGGACATATCGCAAAGTTACTCTCGTCTGGTTGAAGCGATGCTTGACGGGTTGGGCGGCCTCTATGTCAAAGACGCGCCGGTACGCAGCCATGACATAACCCTGCTGGGCGCGTCGCTCACCGGTATTGTCGTGTTTGCCCCGGATCTGTACGTGTCTCGCAGCGCCGCACGGGTGGTGGCCTACGTTCCGGATGATCCCGAGCATCCCTTCAAGGAATATGCCTCAGCGGCCGAAATGGTGGTTGAACTGACACGACAACTGCGTTCGAAGGATTACCAGCAATTCTTCAGCCGATTCGTCAACCACGATCAACGGGGGGCTTTCTTCAGCACGCTGAACAGTCGACTCACGCAGATCAAGTGGCACCCCCACGAGCCAGGCAACGCGCTGCCTACATGGCGTGAAGCGCCGGTCGAGCGCCCCGATCTGCAGTCGGGGCTCGAGCCGTTCGCCGACGATCTGTGGCAGCACCTCTACCAGACCCGACTGAACAAGATCCTCAATGACGCTCAGGTCATTGCCGTTCCCACCGCAGCGGTGGACCAGAAGGCACGCTGGGCCTTCTGGGATTCGGTGGTCAACATCATCACCACGATTGCGCAGACCGCCGCACTGGTCGTCGCGCCATTCGTGCCGGTTCTGGGCGAAGCGATGATGGCGTACATGGCCTATCAGTTTCTCGACGAAGCGTTCGAAGGCATCATCGAATGGGCGCAAGGGCGTAAAACCGAAGCGTTCGAACACCTGATGGGCACAGTCGAGTCGCTAGTCCAGCTCGGCACTTTCGCCGTTGGTGGTGCGATTGGCGCTGCCGAGTTTCGCAAGATATTGCCCAAGGAGATTGTCGCGTTCATCGACCGCTTCAAACCTGTGCGACTGGCCAACGAACAAACCCGCTATTGGGACCCGAACCTCGTCCGCTATCAACACGCAAGCCTTCCTGATACAGGCTCAAAGGCCAGTGAGCTTGGCCTGCATCAACATCAGGGCAAGCAACTGCTGCCTCTCGACGACGCACACTTCGCCGTCAACGAAAGCCCGATCCCTGGCCAATACCGTATCGAACACCCGACCCGCGCCGACGCCTATCAACCCATTGTGCGACACAACGGTGCCGGCGCCTGGCACACCGAACTCGAGCAACCACTGGAGTGGGGCGGCGCCACTGCGCTGCAACGCATCGGGCCTTGCGCAGAGTCGTTTTCCCCCGCCGAGCGCGAGACGATTCTGCAAGTCAGCGGCGTCAACGAAGATGCCTTGCGCAAAATGCATGCTGATCAGCAAACCTTGCCGCCACTTCTGGCCGACAGCATCCAGCGCTTCAAGATCGATCAGGAACTGCAACGGCTGAGCGACCAACTCGATAGCAGCGATGCGCAAGAATACCTGCGCGTCGCCCCCGTGACGCAGCTGCAATTATTGACGGACCATGGTCGCTGGCCACGCAGCCAGCGCCTGCGTTTCATCGATCAACAGGGCGAGCTGATCTGGCAGTCCTCCGCTGACGAAACCCTGCCACTGACCGAGTTTCACCAAGAGCCCGACGGCGATGTGCTGAAGACACTGCTTGGCGCCCTGGACGAGCAGCAAACCAAAAACCTGCTCGCAGAACCCTTCAGCGGGCCAACGCATTCCGTGCAAGTGCGCAGCCAAACGCTGCGCAAGCAATTGGCCCAGCTCAGCAGACGCCACCGCACCACGCTGTTCGAATCGCGTTATCAGGCACTGCAGCGCATTGACGATCCACTGGCACAACAACTGGATCGACATCAGCCCGGCTTGCCGGCCAGCGTCACCCGCGAACTTCTCGACACGGCCACCGGCGGTGAACTGCGTCAGATCAATGATGGGCAACTGCCGGCGCGCCAGCAGGAGCTCATGCAACTGGCCAGCCAGGAAGTGCGCGTCACCCGGGCGTACGAAGGCCTGCAATTGAAAGCCACCAACAACCCCGATTCCGACTCCCTGGCGTTGCACAGCCTCAAGCTATTGCCTGGCTGGAGCGGCGATGTGCGTATCGAGATCCGCGACGCACATTACGAAGGGACGGTGCTCGACAGCATCGGACGCGACGCTGCCCCCGCACACAAAGTGCTGGTTCGTCAGCGCGACGGCCGCTATCAACCTTACGACGATCGCGGTCAGGAACTGCATTCGGCCACTGACTTCTACTCCAGCCTGTTGTACGCCTTACCGGACGGTGAACGCCAAAACCTGAACCTGCAGATCGGCCAGGCTGATGCGCTGAAAGCGGCGATCCGCGAGCGCACACTGGAGCGCAATGAGTTGCGCAGCGTGCTGTTCGATGCACCGATTCGCCAGCCTGGCGTGGACACACTGCGACTGGCCGGCTTCGCGGATCAACGGCCGACACTGCCACGGAGCCGTGACGATGCCGGCTTTTTTGAAGCCGGCGAACTCGGTGTGATCGGCATAGAAAATCAGGACAATCTGGTCACGGCAGGCCAACGAATCATCCGTCCCGAGGAGCGTGTACAGGCACTCTATCGAGGCTTCTCCAACGAAGAAGCGCGAAATTTCGTCGCTGCCTTTCAGAATGATACTGCGGCACTGAACGCGGATCTGGCCCGGCGCCACATCGAGTACAGCAAGCTCAGTGATGACCTGCGCCGATGGGAAATCGACGTACCCGCCAACCATCCGCAAAACGGTCAGCCGCTGACCTACATCGAGCGTCGGGAAGCCCTGCAGAATCGCGCCTTGCTCAGGGATGCACTGCTACGTTGCTGGCGCCGGCAAACCCGCGGCCCCGCCGGAAACATGCTGCAGATTGCGCAACCGATACTGGGCGAGTTGCCCGCACTGGAAGCGGATTTCAGTCACGTCGCCATGCTGTCGATCAATGGCAGCGTGCAAACCGGAGCAGTGGACGCGTTCCTGCAAAGTTTCCCGTCGCTGCTGTACCTGGATGCGCAAAACCTCAACCTGCCGAGCCTGCCCCAGGCTTTCACGGCCATGCCGCAATTGCGCCAGTTGATCTTGCGCAACTGCGGCATCAGCCACTCGACGGCCAACCAGGCAGTGCTTGCATCATTGTCCAACCTTTCATTGCTGGATCTGCGTGGCAATGCACTGGGGACACCTCCCGACGTCAGCGCAATACCGACGCTGCGCTACCTCAATCTATCAAACACGGGTATCGAAACCGTGCCCGCCAATCTGCTTGATCACCCGCAATTGATCACCGGCAGTTTCGATGGCAACCGGATCACGGAAATACCGGATGCCTTTTTCGACCTGGCCAGCTCCCTCAGTGACGGTTACGGTTTTGCCGACAACCCGCTGTCGGCCGCCACGCGGGAGAAAGTAAAAACATTCTATAACCACACGGGCAAGCAGTTCGGGGTACGCCAGGAGCCTGCGGATGTCTTGCGCACCACCACGTTGTTTCCTGAACTGAATGCCGACCAGGCCAGTGAGGTCCTGTACCGGCTCCCCGGCACCTGGGTTGAAGGCCGGGCCCAGCTCGCTCGCTGGGAAACCGAGCTCACCACACTGCAGACCGAACTCAGCGAATGGGTCACTCAAATACCTGCGCTCGACCCTGTGTTCAAACGGCCATTGACGCTGGAAGAACAGCTACTGGAACGCAATGCCAGAGACGCGTTCCGGCAGAGACTTGAACGGTTCTGGCGTTCCAGATCGACGACCGCCAGAGACAGCGAGCTGAGCGCAACACTGGAGTTCATTGGCGATCTGCCGGTGCTCAGCACCAACTTCGACCACGCCACCCGACTGACACTGGTGGGTAATAAAAACATCACTGCCACCCTGCCATTCATCCAGCGCTTTGATCATCTGACCACGCTGGAACTGCACGCCTTCGACCTCGAACCGATCGCGCTTGCACAGATCAGGATGCCTCACCTCAGCACACTGGAGCTCAACGATTGCGGCGTGGTGTTGACCCCGGAAAACCAGGCAACCCTGCTTTCACTCAACCACCTGCGTACGCTGGATTTGAGCAACAACCCCTTGGGCACCTTCCCCGACCTCAACCTCCTCCCGGAGCTGACTTATCTCGATCTGTCCAACTGCGGCATCAATGCAGTGCCCGACGGGGTGGCCAGCCATCTGAATCTGCGTACCGCGATTTTCAGCGATAACCGCATTAGCGAAATCCCCGATGCAGTGTTTGAGCATTCCGCCGATCAGAGTGACGGCTTCGATTTTTCCGGCAATCCCCTGTCGCTCGCCACACGCAACAAGGTCAAAAGCTATTACCGACGCATGGGCCACGACTTCAACGTACGAGCCGACGATGCTGATATTGCCCTGATGCGCCAACTGTTCCCGTCCCTGGACGAGCAAGCGGCCAGCGACGTGATCTACGATTTGCCCGGCACCCTGGCCGACAGCCGCAATCAACTGGTCGCGTGGCGGGCCGAACTCAATCAGTTGAAATCCGACCTGACCTTGTGGGCGCCACAGGTTCCGAGTGTTCACCCCGTCACAGGGCAGATCCTTACGGCGATCGAGCTGTTCGACCAGTACGCAGCCCGATCCGAGTTCGGCCAACAGCTGGAACGGTTCTGGCGCCACAGGTCAGTCGAGTCAGGCATGCGCGCGGACTATTTCGAATCCGACCTGCGATTCTTCGGTGACTTTCCCCGACTGACAGTCGATTTCACTCACGTCTCAGGCTTGAAGCTCAAAGGCAACGCCGCCATTGGTGCGCCGGAAGGGTTCTTCAATTTGTTCCTCAACACCCGTGAACTGGACCTGCAACAGTTTCCCCTGGGCGAAATCCCCCAGGCAGTGGCTCAACTGCCAGCGCTGACAGAACTGTCGCTGAGGGACTGCGGCGTGACGCTCACCCCGGCTGACGAGCATCTGCTCGCTACGTTGAGTGACCTTGAGCTTCTCGACCTGAGCAATAACCCGCTGGCGGTGATACCCGACCTTGAGCCCCTGCCGGCCCTGCGTGACATTCTGTTGTCCAATAGCGGTATCACGGCAGTGCCCAATGGCGTTGCCAATCACCCGAGCCTGAAAAACGCCTTGTTCAACGATAACCGCATCACCGATCTGCCCGAAGCGTTTTTCAACCTCGACCTGGATCTGGCCGACGGCCTCAACCTGACCAATAACCCACTGTCTCTGGCAGCCCGCGAGCGTATCAAAACCTACTACGTCGAACATGGGCGCAACTTTGACGTTATGCCGGACACCAGCGATCTGGACTGCGCGCAAAGACTGTACCCGTGGATGGACAAGGACGATGCCAGCCACATGATCTACCACCTGCCGGGCACACTGCAGGCTGGCACTGCACAACTGCTGCGCTGGGAAGTGGAGATCAGTCAGATGATCAGCGATTTGAGTGCGTGGTCCGAACGCGCACTGACCCGTAACCCCGCGACCGGCGAGTATTGGGGCGCATCTGAACGAGCCACAGAACTGTTCAAGAAGAGACAGTTCAGTCAGCAACTGGAAGGATTCTGGCGCAGCAGGAACGTCGACAAGACAGAGCTGAGGCTGAACGCGCTTGATATCGAGGCACCTTTTGCCGATGACTTGCCAGCGCTGACGGCCGACTTCAGCCATGTTGCCCGCCTGTCCATCCAGGGCAGTAACGCCTTGAATGCTCCGGACGCGTTCCTCACCTGCTTCAGCGGATTGCAAGCGCTGGAACTGCGCAATTTCGCGCTGGGTCGCCTTCCTCGTGCGCTGACACTTATGCCGAGCCTCGAAACGCTGACACTGAGCAGTTGCGGGGTTGTATTCGACGCGGCGGGGCAAGCCACGCTGACCGCAATCAGCCGACTGAAGCGCCTGGACCTCTACAACAACCCTTTGGCTACAACGCCGGACGTCAGCTCTTTGCTGGCGTTGACGGAGCTGGAACTCAGCCGGACCGGCATCACCGAGGTGCCTGCCGGTGTCGGCCAATTGCCTCAGCTGCGCGGCGTCTTTCTCAACGAAAACGCCATTGTTGAGCTGCCACAAGACATGAGCGGGTTTGCCGCAAACGGCGTCGTCCTCAGGGCCAATCCGCTATCCGCTGGCGCTCGAGAACGGATAAAAACCTATTACCAGTCCAGCTATCAGAACCTTGGGGTGGCGCCGGACCAGGCGGACATCGAGCTGACTCAGAGCCTGTATCCCGGCATCAGCGAAACGGATGCCGGTCATCTGATCTATGGTCTGCCGGGGACACTGGTCGAAGGACGGACTGAATTGCTGCGTCGCCAGAGCGACCTCGCCACGCTACATGACCAACTCGATGTGTGGGCGAAGGAGGTTCCACGCGATCCGGTGACCGGTGTGAGGCTTGCGGACGAAGTGTTACGCCAGGAAATTACCCGGCGCACGGATTTCATGAAGCAACTGGAACAACGCTTGCGCCTGGCGCCGACGCGCATGGCCCCCATAGACGTCACACTCGAAATATCGTTTACCGGCGAGCTGCCAGCCTTAAGCGGTCGCTTCGAACAGGTCAGCAAACTGAAACTGACCAGCACAGCCCAGGTACACCCACGGGTTGAGCGTCTGCTTGAGTTGTTTCCAAACCTGAGCGAACTGGCCGTCAGCGACTATCAGCTCAACGAAATTCCCCTGCCGGTGTTGCGCATGAACAACCTTACAAGCCTGACACTGCGTCGTTGCCGTATCGCTCTGACGGAGCAAGGCGCGAATGCGCTGGCCGCCATGACCAACCTTCGCGTCCTGGATTTGAAGCACAACCCGCTGGGGCGTGCGCCGGATCTGAGAAACCTGCAGGCGTGTCATTCACTGCATCTAAGCGACACCGGACTGACTGAACTGCCCACCGGCCTTTTTGATCTGCCGCAGTTGACGTACGCAGACCTTTCCGCAAACGCCATTACCGAACTGCCCGTCCCACTGCCCTTTTCCGCAGAGGGCAGAGCAGTCACCTATGACTTCAGTAACAATCCATTAAGCCCGCAAAGCCAGCAGAGTCTGACAACCTACAACGCGGCCAATGAATTGCGACTGCTCAAGGAGCGAGAAGCGCGGACCCGATTCCACCAGGAACTCGACGACTTTGAGGGTTCAAGCTTTTCCGATGGCGAAGAACAACCCTAAGCACAGTGAGCACTGGCGAGCGTTGGCTAACCAGTACTCAGCCGCGCTCGGGCGGCACTGACGACAATTCGAACGGGCTGCTGCTGCGCCGCTGGTTGCGATCTTCCCGCGGCGTGGCACCGAAGAAATTGCGGTAGGCGCTGGAGAAATGCGGCCCCGAAGAGAAGCCACACGACAGGCCGATCTGGATGATCGACTTGCTGGTCTGCATCAACATCTGCCGGGCCTTGTTCAGGCGCAGTTCCAGGTAGTACTGGCTCGGCACACGGTTGAGGTATTGCTTGAAGATGCGCTCCAGCTGACGACGGGACACGCACACGTGCTGGGCGATTTCGTCGGTGGTCAGTGGCTCTTCGATATTGGCTTCCATCAGCAACACCGCCTGGGTAAGCTTCGGATGACTGGAGCCGAGACGGTTCTGCAAGGGGATGCGCTGACGCTCACCACCCTCGCGGATGCGTTCAACCACCAGTTCTTCCGAGACGGCGCCGGCCAGTTCTGCACCGTGATCACGAGCCAGCACCGCCAGCAACAGATCGAGCACGGACATGCCGCCACACGCGGTCAGGCGATCGCGATCCCAGTCGAACAGATGACTGGTGGCGATGACTTTCGGGAAACGCTCGGCGAAATCATCCTGCCAGCGCCAGTGCACGGCAGCGCGATAACCATCGAGCAAACCGAGTTGCGCCAACGGATAAACGCCAGCGGACAAACCGCCGATGACGGTACCCGCACGCACCAGTTGCTTGAGCGCACTGCTGAGTGCCGGGGCCAACGTGGTCGGCGGCTCGTCGGCGAGGAGGAACAGTTTCTGGAAGTTTTCGAGCTTGCCGGTCCAGGGCTCACCGGGCAATTGCCAGGCGCCTTCGGCCCCGGCTCCTGTAACGGCTTCGGCCTGCAAGAATGACAGTTCGTAAACCACGTCCGGGTGCACACGCTGAGCAACACGCAAGGCTTCCTCCGCCAGCGCCAGCGTCAACGCTTTAGTGCTGGGCCAAATCAGGAAACCAATTCGATGGGCAGTCATGGGCGGGCAATCCGAAGCGAAGAACAGTGATGAAGGCATGGGCCAATGCTAGCCCGTAAATGAACACAAATCTTGAAACCAACCGAGATCCAGGCAGAGATCCAACTGTGGGAGCGAGCCTGCTCGCGAAAGCGGTGGATCAGTCGATATCTATGTCGGATGTCACACCGCATTCGCGAGCAGGCTCGCTCCCACAGAGATCGCAGGCCAGCCTTCTGGCTGCGAAGCATGCACTATCACGGTGCACAACGGCAGCCCTGATTTATTTCAAACTGCCCGAGAGGAATTGTTGCAAACGTTCCGATTGCGGATTAACCAGCACTTCACGCGGGTTGCCGCTTTCTTCAACAACACCTTTGTGCAGGAACACCAACTGGTTCGACACTTCACGGGCAAAGCCCATTTCGTGTGTCACCACAACCATGGTGCGACCTTCCTGTGCCAGCGCTTGCATCACCTTCAGCACATCGCCGACCAGTTCCGGGTCGAGCGCCGAAGTCGGTTCGTCGAACAGCATCACTTCCGGTTCCATCGCCAGCGCACGGGCAATCGCCACACGTTGCTGCTCGCCACCGGACATGTGCCCCGGGAACGCGTCTTTACGATGGGCCACACCGACCTTGTTCAGGTAGTACTCGGCTTTTTCGCGGGCTTCGTACTTGGGTACGCCCAGTACGTGAACCGGCGCTTCCATGATGTTTTCAATAGCAGTCATGTGCGACCACAGGTTGAAATGCTGGAACACCATCGACAGGCGCGAACGCATGCGCTGCAGCTGTTTCGGATCAGCGGCTTTCAGCGCGCCGTCCTTGTTCGCCACCAGTTTCAGCTCTTCGTTGTTGAGCAGAATCTTGCCCGCGTGCGGCTGCTCGAGCAGGTTGATGCAGCGCAGGAAAGTACTTTTGCCGGAGCCACTGGAGCCGATGATGCTGATCACATCGCCGGCTGCCGCTTTCAGGGACACGCCCTTGAGCACTTCGTGACTGCCATAGCGTTTATGCAGGTCTTGGACTTCAAGTTTGTACATGCGGTCGGTTCTCACAAAAACAGTCAGTCAGTCGTTGAGCAAGCGCCCGTGACGCAGCGCTTCGCGCCCCGCCACCTTGGCCAGCCAGAAACCGGGTTGGGCATAACGCAGCCGTTCAATGGCAAACAGCACCCCGGAGGTACCAGCACACACCGTGCTGACCCGATCGGACAGAGGATCAATCACTTCAAAAATCTCGTCGCCGGCCTCGACCCATTCGCCGGGCTTGCGCAGAAAACTTACGACGCCCGGATGCGGCGCGAACAGCAACTCGGTGCCTTCGAACGGCATGCCTTCACACGCTTCGTGCGCCGGGCTCGGCCACTCAACGGTAATCAAACCTTGCTCGGCGAGGAACGCCAGAATGCCTTCAGCATACGCGCAGGCTTCGGTGCGACCGGTATCGGCCTGACCGCCCAGCTCAATGGTCGTCGCCAGACACGCCAGCGGAATCTGCGCATCAGGGAACTGCCGCGACAGTCGCAGCCACGGCAACGAGCACGCCTCGTCAAACGAGCTGCCGCCGGAATCTTCCGCGAGCAATCCGACCTTCACATTCAGGTGCGCCGCCAACGAACGCCACTGCGGCCAGTGCTGCGGCAATGCGTACATGTGCAACGCGGCTTCGGCATCGCAATGCAGATCGAGCACTACATCGGCGGTGCAGGCATGGCTGAGCAACACGCGCTGCATGCCTTGCAACTGACTGCTCGCTTCCGGCAATGCCGCCAAGTGATCAGCCATCGCCTGACGGATCAGGCGCACATTGGCGTGCGGATCATCACCGAGGCTCTCAGCCAATGCCGCCGCAACCGGCGCACTCAGCTCGACGAAATCACGGTTGAAATTCTTGCCGCTGCCCGCTTCGAAACGGCCCTGGTGATTGCCTTGCAGCAACTGCCCGAGACCCAACGGGTTGGCGACTGGCACCAGTTCGACGACACCGTTGAGCAAGCCTTTGCCTTCGAGTTCGCCGAGGCGCTTTTTCAGCTCCCAGGCGGTGCGCATGCCCGGCAATTCGTCAGCATGGAGGCTGGCCTGAATGTAGGCCTTGCGCTCGCCATGGCCGAAGCGAAAGACCGAAATCTTGCGCTCGCTGCCCAGGTGGCTCCACGGCAATACGTGGTCGATGCGTTCCATATCAATGCTTCCGCGGGGCCAGATAGCTCAACCAGCGACGCTCGGCCAGTTTGAACAGCTTGACCAGAATGAACGTCAGGCACAGGTAGAACACGCCAGCGGTGATGTACGCCTCGAACGGCAGATAGAACTGCGCGTTGACCGTGCGCGCCGCGCCAGTGATGTCGATCAAGGTGACGATGGAGGCCAGACTGGTGGTCTGCAGCATCATGATCACTTCGTTGCTGTACTGCGGCAGTGCCCGGCGCAGGGCCGATGGCAGCAGGATGCGTTTGTACAGTTTGAAGCGCGACATGCCCATGGCCTTGGCCGCTTCGATCTCACCGTTCGGCGTGGCCTTGAGGCTGCCGGCGATGATCTCGGCGGTGTAAGCGCTCGTGTTGACCGCAAAGGCCAGGCACGCGCAGAACGTTGCGCTGGACAGCCATGGCCACAAGAAGCTTTCGCGGACCGCTTCAAACTGCGCCAGACCGTAGTAGATCAGGAACAGTTGCACCAGCATCGGCGTGCCACGGATCACGTAGGTGTAAAGCCACGCGGCGCCGTTGACGACCGGGTTCTTCGAGACGCGCATCAGCCCCAGCGGCAGGGCCGCGAGCAGACCGAAAAACAGCGACAGCGCGAGCAGTTTGAGGGTGGTCAGCAGGCCGCCGAGGTACAGCGGCATGGCCTCCCAAATGACGTTGTAGTCGAAGATCATAGATCAGCCGCCCTTACGCCTACCGAGTAGCGCTTCTCAAGTTGACGCAGGATCAGCAACGAAACACTGGTGATCACCAGGTACATCGCCGCCACTGCGAGGAAGAAGGTGAAAGGCTCGCGGGTGGCATCTGCCGCCTGCTTGGCCTTGAACATCATGTCTTGCAGACCGACCACGGAAATCAGTGCGGTCGCCTTGGTGAGTACCAGCCAGTTGTTGGTGAAGCCCGGAATCGCCAGGCGAATCATCTGCGGCACCATCACCCGGAAGAACACCTGAAAACTGCTCATGCCGTACGCCATGCCGGCTTCGGCCTGACCTTTGGGAATGGCCATGAACGCGCCACGGAAGGTTTCCGACAGGTACGCACCGAAGATGAAACCGAGGGTGCCGATACCGGCGGCCAGCGGATTCAAATCGATGTAGTCGTCATAACCGAGCATCGGTGCGACACGGTTGAGCAAGTCCTGACCGCCGTAGAAGATCAGCAGGATCAGCACCAGATCGGGAATCCCGCGGATCACCGTGGAATACAGATCGCCCAGCCAGGCCAGCCAGCGCACCGGCGACAGGCGCAACGCGACACCGATCAGCCCGAGAACGATGGCCAGAGCCATGGACGACAAGGCGAGCTGAAGCGTCAGCCATGCGCCATCGAGGATGACAGCCCCGTAGCCTTTCAACATGATTCAGGTCCTCGAAAGTTGGGATGAAAAAATGGCGCAAACCGCAGAGATCCTGTTGCTTGCGCCATTTCGGACTTGTCGCAGAGACGTGTTACTTGCCGTAGATATCGAAGGCGAAGTACTTGTCCTGGATTGCTTTGTATTTGCCGTTTTCGCGGATGGCCGCGATGGCAGCGTTGATCTTGTCTTTCAGGGCGTCGCCCTTGCGCACTGCAATGCCTACGCCGTCGCCGAAGTATTTGACGTCGGTGAACGCCGGGCCTGCAAACGCGAAGCCTTTGCCGGCGTCGGTGTTGAGGAAGCCATCTTGCAGCAGGGTGGCGTCAGCCACGGTACCGTCGAGACGACCGGCGGCCACGTCGAGGTAGATTTCGTTCTGCGAGCCGTACGGCTTGATCTCGGCACCCAGTGGCGCGAGGACTTCGCGGGCGAAACGCTCGTGGATCGAACCACGTTGCACGCCGATGTTCTTGCCCTTCAGCTCAGCCAGACCTTCGCTGACCTGAGTACCGGCCTTCATGACCAGACGTGCCGGGGTGTTGTAGTACTTGTTGGTGAAGTCGACCGACTTCTTGCGGTCTTCAGTGATCGACATCGACGACAGGATCGCGTCGATCTTGCGCACTTTCAGCGCCGGGATCAGACCGTCGAACTCTTGCTCGACCCACACACACTTGACCTGCATCTGCTCGCACAGAGCGTTGCCGATGTCGTAGTCGAAACCGACGATGCTGCCATCCGGCGCTTTCGAAGCGAACGGAGGGTAAGCCGCTTCGATACCGATCTTCAGAGGTTTTTCGTCAGCGAAGGCGTTCATCGACAGCACGGACAGTGCCAGGGCGCCAAGCAGCACAAGTTTCTTCATCTTGGGACTCCATCGGTAAAGGGCAAAAACGGCAGAGTGAGCGACAGCCCAATATGCGAATGGGTGAATCGGGAAATCGGTTGCTGCATCGGTGGGAAATTTCCGATTGAAACCGTCAGAGATTTCAACCTCGGCCACGATGAGCGAGTGATCGGCATTCTAACGACAGGCCGGAAGCCGATATTTCTTCAATGCGACAACTAATTACAGATGCACAGAGAAAGCGACTTTGGCACATTGACAGCCCTGCAATTTCATGCAAGAGCGAGAGACAGTGAACCGATCTATGCTGCAAATTGCGGGCCTATTATTCGCAAACCCTTCTAATCCGGCAAGCGCAGCGTTGTGTCTTATTTTTCACCGGGGGTTTAGAGGCTCTAAAACGGGGCAATGCGTTTCCCTTCGCCCCGCTCCGGGGCGGGCGGTTACACATTCGGTTACGTGAAAGGCGGCGGGTAACAGCGGGAAATGTCTTACGGGGGAGATCGATAATTATTGGTTGGGTGCGTTGGTGGTCTGACAATGGACTGCGATGGCGTCTGACAGATTGCTATCGCGAGCAGGCTCACTCCTACAGTTGATCGCGTTTCTTCAGGTGGAATGCGATCCCTGTAGGAGTGAGCCTGCTCGCGATGAGGCCAGCCCAACCACCACAAAACCTCCAGACACAAAAAAGCCCCGCCCGGCAAAACCGGACAGGGCTTCTACGCTTCTAACGCTTAAGCCACATTCATCGTCTTGTGCGTATCAATCAAATGCTGCACCACACCCGGATCTGCCAGGGTCGAGATATCCCCCAACCCGTCATATTCCGCCGTGGCAATCTTGCGCAGAATCCGGCGCATGATCTTGCCCGACCGCGTCTTCGGCAGCCCCGGCGCCCACTGGATCACGTCTGGCGATGCAATCGGCCCGATCTCCTTGCGCACCCAGTTCTTCAGCTCCAGACGCAGTTGCTCAGTCGGCTCCTCGCCATTCTTCAAGGTGACATAGACATAAATGCCCTGCCCCTTGATGTCATGCGGCACACCCACCACCGCCGCTTCGGCAACTTTAGGATGCGCAACCATCGCACTCTCGATCTCGGCCGTACCCATACGGTGGCCGGACACGTTGAGCACGTCATCGACACGCCCGGTGATCCAGTAGTAACCATCGGCATCACGACGCGCGCCGTCACCGGTGAAATACATGCCCCGGAAAGTCTTGAAGTAGGTATCAACGAAACGATCGTGATCGCCGTACAGCGTGCGCGCCTGACCTGGCCACGAATCGAGAATCACCAGATTGCCTTCAGCCTCGCCCTCGATAATGTTACCGAGGTTGTCGACCAGCGCCGGCACCACACCGAAGAACGGACGTGCCGCCGAACCCGGCTTCAGCGCGTGCGCACCCGGCAACGGGCTCATCATGTTGCCGCCGGTTTCGGTCTGCCACCAGGTATCGACGATCGGGCAACGCGACTTGCCGACATTCTTGTAATACCAGTCCCAGGCTTCCGGGTTGATCGGCTCGCCCACGGAACCGAGCAGGCGCAGGCTACTGCCATCCGCGCCTTCAACCGCAGCCTGACCCGAAGCCATCATCGCGCGGATCGCGGTCGGTGCGGTGTAGAGGATGTTGACCTTGTGCTTGTCGACGATTTTCGCCACCCGGGTGATGTCCGGATAGTTCGGCACGCCTTCGAACAGCAGCGTGGTCGCGCCATTGGCCAGCGGGCCGTAGACAATGTAGCTGTGGCCGGTGACCCAGCCGACGTCGGCGGTGCACCAGTAGACTTCGCCCGGACGGTAGTCGAACACGCGCTCGTGGGTCATCGCCGCGTACAGCAGATAACCGCCAGTGGTGTGTTGCACGCCCTTCGGCTTGCCGGTCGAACCGGAGGTATAAAGGATGAACAGCGCTTCTTCCGCGCCCATCTCTTTCGGCGCGCAAACGGTGCCCGCCACTTTCATCAGGTCTTCGTACCAGATGTCGCGATGCTGGTTCCACTTGATGTCGCCACCGGTGCGCTTGCACACGATGACTTTCTGGATGCTGCTGGTTTCCGGATTGGTCAGTGCGTCGTCGACGTTGGCCTTGAGGGAAATCTTCTTGCCGGCGCGAATGCCTTCGTCAGCGGTGATCACCACTTTCGATTTGCAGTCGATGATGCGACCGGCCAGGGCTTCCGGCGAGAAACCGCCGAACACCACCGAGTGAATCGCGCCGATCCGGGTGCAGGCCAGCATGGCGACCACGGCTTCGGGAATCATCGGCATATAAATGGTCACCACGTCGCCGCGGTGCACGTCCTGACCACGCAGGGCGTTGGCCAGTTTGCAGACTTGTTCGTGCAGTTCGCGGTAGGTGATGTTGCGGCTCTCGGAAGGATCGTCACCTTCCCAGATGATCGCGACTTGATCGCCGCGCTCGGCCAGATGACGGTCGAGGCAGTTGTAGGAAACGTTCAGGGTGCCGTCGGCAAACCACTTGATGTCGACATGGTGATCGTCGAACGACGTCTGTTTCACCGTGGTGAAAGGCTTGATCCAGTCGAGACGCTTGGCTTGCTCGCGCCAGAAGCCGTCAGGGTTGACGACCGACTGCTGGTACATGGCTTTGTAGGTCGCCTCGTCAGTCAGCGTGTTAGCCAGAACCTCGGGACGAACGGGATACAGAGAAGCCGCACTCATCTTTCCTACCTCGGTGTAATAGTTGTTTTTGTATGACCCTGTTGTAACGGGGCGGGGGCCATAGAACCATTCGACGATGGTAGTAACAAGCCCCTACAAAACATCCAGATACCCGTAACGCGGCCCTTACACCGTTCCTCCAAACATCCCCAATCCCCTGTGGGAGCTTGCCTGCAAGCGAATCAGGCACCTCGGTATCCCAGACAAATCCCCCACTCACCAATCCAGTCACCACCCCATTTCAAGGGATTGTTACCAAATCTGCCAAAGGTGTTTATCAAAACCCGCTCTGTTTACCCCCACCCCATCCCCCTAAAATTCACCTCGCCAACAAGGCAAACGCGATTAACAACGATACAGCCCCCACGAAGGCCGTTAATCCAGCTCTCAAGTAATAACCGCAAACGATGAAGTTACACACGCAACCCCATAAAGGTTGCGTGACCCCACTCGACCTCAAAAAGGTAAATTTGAAATGAAAGCTTTATTGGTTCTGGCCCTCAGCAGTCTGTGCGCAACCGCCATGGCAGATGAGGTCCCGACTGATGTCGCGCAGCAACAACCGGTGATCGAGGAATACACTTACTCCACTCACCTGGACATCGCCAACGTCGTATCGATGAGTGAAATTCCCAACGTCTGCGAAGTAGTACCGGCAAAAATGGAGTACGACGACTCCAAAGGCCAGCGCCACATCCTGCGTTACAGCGTCATGGGCAACGGCTGCACCAATTGATGATTCGAGACTGCACCGAATTGGATCTCTCAGCGCTTCATTGAGGGTCGATTCCAGCCCGACTTCGGTCGGGCTCAGTTGTGTTTGAAGTCATCAAAAATGCTTGCAAACCACTAGATGTAGTGAAAAACCGGTTTTTTTGTTCGTTTTTTGAGCAAATCGACAATTGCGAGATTTTTGCGAAAAAAAATCTATCCCCGGCAAAGCCCTGTAAACCCTCACTCTCGTCGAAAAACCACCCTCCTCGACCGCTCCATGCGCGGATTCGCCTCAGCACAGCCGTGTTTTTTTCCCTATAATGCCGCCCCATACGGGTCAGCAATATTCCCTTACAGGGAGCAAAAGCCATTCTGAAGCCCCGCAGCAGCGTTCAACGCTGATTGCGCCCATCAGAGGCTCTCGGAACCCGTCAAAATTTCTGTTTATTTGCCTGCGTGCATCGCTGCAAAAAACGACATCCAACGCGGTCTGTACGACCGTGTGAAAAACCAACCAATCAGGTTTCACACGGGCACAGGCCCTCACGCAGGAGACGACACGTCATGCTGAGCTGGGACGAATTCGACAAAGAAGACAGTGAAGTAGCAACCGTGAAAGGCGCCAACGCCGGCCACGCTACTGAAGCCAACATGGACCGCCTCGACAACGCCGGCGGCGCCGCAGCGCTGGAAGCCCGCGCCGTGACCGCCGACGACTCCGCCGCTGTCGCCCGCGCCAAGGCTGCACTGAACTCCCTCGACGTCGCCGAAGGCCTCGCCGAACTCGAAGGCGCCTCCGCCCGTGTCGCCGTTGACGAAAAGCGCATGATCAACTGCCGCGCCGACCTCAACCAACTCGTGCCATTCAAGTACGACTGGGCCTGGCAGAAGTATCTGGACGGTTGCGCAAACCACTGGATGCCGCAAGAAGTCAACATGACCGCCGACATCGCCCTCTGGAAAAACCCGGAAGGCCTGACCGACGACGAGCGCCGCATCGTCATGCGCAACCTCGGCTTCTTCTCCACCGCCGACTCCCTGGTTGCCAACAACCTGGTACTGGCCGTGTACCGCCTGATCACCAACCCGGAATGCCGCCAGTACATCCTGCGCCAGGCTTTCGAAGAAGCGATCCACACCCACGCCTACCAGTACTGCATCGAATCGCTGGCCATGGATGAAGGCGAAATCTTCAACATGTACCACGAGATCCCATCGGTCGCCAAAAAGGCAGCCTGGGGCCTGAAATACACCCGTTCGATCTCCGATCCGAAGTTCGAAACCGGCACCCCGGACACCGACAAAGAGTTGCTGCGCAACCTGATCGCCTACTACTGCGTTCTGGAAGGCATCTTCTTCTACTGCGGCTTCACCCAAATCCTCTCTATGGGCCGCCGCAACAAAATGACCGGCGTCGCCGAGCAGTTCCAATACATCCTGCGCGACGAATCCATGCACCTGAACTTCGGCATCGACGTGATCAACCAGATCAAAATCGAAAACCCGCATTTGTGGGATGCTGAGATGAAGGAAGAAGCGACCCAGATGATTCTGCAGGGTACGCAGCTGGAGATCGAATACGCACGTGACACCATGCCTCGCGGGGTGTTGGGTATGAACGCGGCGATGATGGAGGACTACCTGAAGTTCATCGCTAACCGTCGTTTGAGCCAGATTGGTTTGAAGGAAGAGTACCCAGGGACGACTAACCCGTTCCCTTGGATGAGCGAGATTATGGACTTGAAGAAAGAGAAGAATTTCTTTGAAACTCGTGTGATTGAGTACCAAACTGGTGGTGCGTTGAGCTGGGATTAATAGTCTCGCTTGGCACGATTTGACGATTGCGGTTTGAGTCGGTGAGTCGAGAAAGCAAAAAGCCCCGATCTGATCGGGGCTTTTTTATGGGCGATAGGTAAACCTTTTTACGCCTACGCCACAGCGCTCAATCTCCTACAGCACTTACAGTCGCTTCCCATTGAAGCGTGCTGCGAGCGCTACTAAGCTCTATCGCAGGTGCCTAAGAAACGCCCAACGTAGAAAGCTTGGTCAGTGACACAGACGTGTAATTCGTCGGTGGCAACTGCTCTGCTCGTTGGGATTTCTTAAGTCCGCTCTACGTTGGGGTCAGGCCCTCCCAAAATCCAAAACGTAGAGGTCTAGATATGTCTGATCCATGCTCGGTAACCGTCTTCTCTCGCCACAACCTTTCTTTACATGCCCTTCTACTCGAAAACCAGCCATGGTTTTCCGCCCGCGATGTTGGCCGTTTGATGGGTTTCCATCTGAATGATCGGGTGGTCAACAAGCTAGATAGCGATCAACGCCGCGTCATGTGGATTGAGTACTTTCGAGAACCAGAACAGCATCTGATGCTTAGTGAATCCGGGGTTTATGCACTGTTGGTGTATCACTACGTTCCGGGGAATCGGTTGTTGCGTGAGTGGCTGACCAATGAGGTAGTGCCGACCTTGCGCGATGCGCAGGATTCGGGAAATTCAAATCGGCCAATGTTGAGTTTGTTGGATTGGCCGGAGATGTCTTTGAGTTTGTTGCATTGGCAGGATGAAGGCTGGATTCGGCTGCGGGATATGCCGCACCTATTAAATGATCAGCCGCGACGACGAACGATCGAAGCTAATCCTTGGTGGCGGCGGGTCGTAAATACGTTGCAGTTATCTACGCATTCATTTAGGTCAAATCATCGAAAACCCAGCGACCGTTGAGAAGCCCTTTCAATTGCTCAACACTCAGTAATTGCTGAGGCTTTCTATGAACAATTGCGTGGCAATTTGCACAGAGAGGAATAAGGTCAGTCAGTGGATCGACAACCTGTTCCTCTTCAAATTCTGAAATGGGCTTCACGTGATGTACATGAATAAAGCCCTTCGCGTGCGCCCCATAGGCTTTCTCAAAGTCAAAATCACATGCTTTACATAGAAGGCCATGAATAGCGATAGCCTGACGTCTAAGCTTGGGACAGCGCTCGTATCTCACACCGTAATAAGTGGATTTTTTACCTTCAGTACCAACGATTACAGTTTCAAAATCCTCCGTACCGTCAACCTGGCTGAAGTCATTTGCCTGCGATGGCGTCAGCACAGCATTGGATGAGATCCGGTCGAACACAGTTTGATCAATGGACCGAACACCGTTACGCCAGTAATTGTTCTTTAGATTTGAGGGAATTTGCTCAAGGTACTCCCCCTCAAGCTTTATCGGGATTGCCGACTCAAACTGACGAAAATCCTCAATAGAGGCAAACAGGTCTCCTCGCTTACTGTTCTTGTCTGCATACACCCTTCCTATCCGGGCCAAGCCAAAATAATGAGGCGCAGAACTCAAACGTAACGCTGAAAAAGCCTTATTTTTCAGTTTCCCTTTGTAGTAGATAACCTCTGTTCCCTGGATAAGGATTTCCTTGTACCGCTTCGGGAAGTGGTAGAGAACCCCAGTTTGATCGGCCCATTTTGACAAATCATTCTCGGCAATTACGGCTGGCATCCACTCATCCTCTTATCAGAGGCTAGAGATTATCAAATCTAGAGAAAAGTCCTACACGACTTACGGAAGGCTCTCACAACTGACTCAAGCCAACGTTTCAGCCTTTCGGTGAGACATGTGTTCCACCTCTCGCTCTTAAAATGCTTTGACGGAGCCTAGAAAATGACCACATCACTGCACAAAAAAAAGAATTAGTAGGTGCACCACCACGCACCTCCCGCTATTAATACCCCTCCCCCACTCAAGGATCCGAGCCCCACCATGAAATTCAATCTCGCCTACTGCCTCAGCCTCGACGACAAGTTGTCGATCTATGACGTTCGCGATCTCAATTTCGATGAGACGGTGGCGTTTGATTCCGCGAAGGAACACTTCCAGTGCCCCAACGATGCCTGTCGTTCGGCGTTCGAGGCTTCCAACGAGTTGGGTACGTTCAACGCCAAGAACGTGAATTACGTGCGTACGCCGCACTTCAAGAATCTGCCCACCACGCAGCATGTGGCGGGTTGTCCGTATGTGAGTTTGAAGGCTTCGGCATCTGGCGTTGAGACGGCGGATGGTGAGGTGGATGATGGGCGTGAGGAACACTTCCCATCAGAGTTGTTGCTGACCCGCCGTGAGTATGTGCGCAAGCCTGTCGCGCCAGCGGGGGCGGCGGATGTGTTGCGCGATGATCCGGTGCGGGCGGCGGCGGAGAGTGGTAAAGAGTCGGCGGGTCGTGAATCGGCGCCGGACAAGACCAGTGTGTTTGCGCATCCGGTGGAGTGTTTTGTTTCCAACTTCGCGGACAAGGAGTTGCTCAAGCGGATGCCGTTGAAGGTCGGCGAGCATTCGGCGCCGTACAGTTCGTTCTTCAAGAAGATTGAGTATCTGACGGACAACAAGGGGCTGATTTACTGGGGGCGGATCAAGAAGATCGAGGACTTCCACAGTGCCAGTTTTCGTATCGATTTCGAGGACAAGGTCTGGTTCAAGAAGCCCGAGGACAGTAAGAAGAAGCCGTATCCGGTCAGCGTTTATCTGAACAAGAAGCTGATCGACAACTACCGCAAGCGCAAGGCGTTTCTGGAGGAGATCAAGCACGCGGTGGATAGCGACAAGGCGTTGTTCTGTTTCTTCTATGGGGTGACGCCGGAGTTGAAGCAGGTGCCCGGCAAGAAGAACCCCGAAAAGCCTTTCGAGGTCTTCAATGCCAATATCGAGAACCTGGATCACTTCATTATTCGTGAAGCGCCGGGGCTGGAGTGACGGTTAGCCTTGGGGTAGTTGCAGGTTGACGGCGCCGGGGTGTTGTTTGACAAGTGAGTACGGCAGGATCGACCAGTCGGGTCTATCGCAAGAGCGTTGCACGCGAGCGAAGTAGGCGCCGAGGTACAAGCCCTTCTCGGTGAAGTACCAAGGTGAAGTGCCCCAGATGCTCTCATCCTGGAAGTTGCAGTCGTCATCTCCCGTCGGTTTCTTCATTTCTGTGGGGTACAGCGCGGTGAATTGCTTGATTACCCAAGGTACCAACTCTTTGCTTATGTACTGATAGCGCGCGTTACTTTCGGCCTCGCTCAGCGGTTTGTCGCCCAGGCTGTCGCGCTCGGCATGCAAAATCGGCGTGCCCTTACCTACCCAAAAGACATCTTCGAGTGACAATGGGTGACCGGTTTTTACATCAATGTTGAGGGGTGAATCGCCGAAGTCGGGATGCGCGCCGCCGCAGTAATAGCTGGTCGAGATGTTCAGGCTGACCACGGCAGGCGAGATCATTTTCGGTTCTGCCTGCTGCATGAACTCCACGTTCTCCCCGCCCTGTAATTGGCAGCCGTGATAGCTGATGACTTCATTCCAGAGGCGCCCGAGCAACTGCTGGTTAACCCGTTGCTGATCATCTTTCGACAATCCGGACTCCACGCTGAACAGCGAAATCTTTGTCTCAGGCTCCGTCCACCATTGCAGGTCATAGCCCATGAAGTTTTCTTTCTTCGCCGGTTTGAGCTTCAGCCCCTGCAGGCGCAAATACTCGTAAGGCTCGCCGTATGGCAGTGCGGCAATGAAAGGTAAAGTTGCTGAGGTGGGCGCGGGAAGTCTGGCCTCGGTGAGTTTCACCGGCAGCTTTTTGCCCTGCGGACTTTGCCATTCGCCCTGCCAGCCGCTGCCGGTTTCTTCCAGCTTCAAGGTTGGCAGCGGCTTGTCGTCACCGTAGCGGTTATTGCCTTCGACGAGGTTCAACGTGCTGTCCTGTAGCGAGCCGCTGAGGGCTAGGTCACGGTGATATTTCTCGTAGAAATAGCGGCCGGTGACTTCGTCCTGCTGTGTGGTGTTGAGTTCAACAACAATCGCCGTCTTGCCCAATGTGCCGGTAAATACGCGCCGGCCATCTTCGGCATGGGCAGTGGAAATCAGTGTGAACAGCGCCGCGGCATATGGCGCCAGGCGCATCAGTCCCTTGAGCATGAATCAATCCTTGAAGGAGTCGGAGAACGCGTCGGCACACAGGCGCCAGCGCTGAAAAATACGCTGCGGATTATGGCGGGGGCCGCTTAACTATTCGAGTTTTCTTGCTCGTACTTTTTAAGCCAGGCTTCGTGCTCAAGGGCCGCAATTTCTCGAGCCATTTGTTGGCGACGTTCCTTGGCAGTATGAAGCTGGACGTCATCGAGAAAGCAGTAGTGACGCAGCCAGTGAAGCGCCATTTCCTCATCCGGAAAGTAGTAAGACTTGGCGCCCTTGCTGTTCCTGGGCGTGTCATTCATTTGCTCGTCAAAAACCATCGCAGTGATTTCATCCGGCGGCAAAGATCCCGTATGGGCGACCTTGTCCTGAAACATCCATGCAATCTCATCAATGTGTTTTTGCGCGCTGCGATGGCTACGTCGATAGAACCGTTGATGCTCACAAGTCTGTTTCAGCCGCGCCAACATCAACTCAGGGTTAAGCCACTGCCCGAGGTCATGATGATGTGCGTTGATCACTATCCCCTTGACCCAACGATCCACAAATCGATCAACAAAGTCTTCTGTGTCAGCCTTTTTCGCATCAGCGAAAATCAGGCAATAGCGGGTCTGGACGTGAATGACCAGCAACACATGCTTGCGTTGTACCGTTATCGCGTGCACCAGCCACTGCTCGTCAGCGCCGCTCAGCTCATCATCTTCAATGATTGCGGACGGCGGTTTAGCATCCACCGGCGTGATCTTTTTGCCCTTGTGGACACGGCTGAAGAATTTGCTGGCGGCTTCGGTGCAATTGAAGATCAACATCCTGGTTCTCTGGTCATTGCTGGAGGACAGTACTCGGTTGTCGATTTTGATTTCTTCTGCTCTGACATGGCAATGGTTCATTTAAGCGAAATGCACAGCAACACAGTGATCAGCAACCCGATATAGACCCAGGCATGCACCCGATCCGGTATCCGCCCGATCCACGGCGTGGCCAATCTGATCCCCAACAGCGAACCAACCGTCAGCACCGCAAACGCCAGCAAATCCACATACCCGACAAACCAAGTCCCCAATTCGGCCTGGCTGAACCCGGCTAACGCCATGTACGTCAGCGTCCCCGCTAATGCCACCGGCACGCTCAACGGGTTAGCCATGGACGTCGCTTGCGACATGCTCAGTCCACAGCGGCGCAACAACGGCACGGTCATGACGCTGCCTCCTACACCGAGAAACGTCGCAATGGCGCCGATGCCTACACCGCCTGCGGAAGTTTCCATAGCGCCAAGTCGGCGTGGGATGACGTCTGCGTTCTGAGTGAGAAACCCGCGCCTGAGCAAGCAATCGACAATGGTTACACCGAGGTAGCCGATGAACGCGTAGCGAATCACGTCGCCGCTGACCCACACCGCCGCTATTGCACCCACGATTGCGCCCACTCCGATAAACCCACCCAACGGCCACAGGTAATGACGGATGAGATTGCCGGCGCGGCGGTGTTTGTCGGTGGCGATCAGGGCGTTGACGATCATCACGCAGGTAGAAGTGGCGACGGCGATGTGCATCGCTGACTGGCCGATCGGGTCGTCGGCGCCGTGGCTCGCGGTGAGAAGGCGATACAGCAGCGGCACCACGACGAAGCCGCCGCCGAAGCCGAACAGGACCGCGGTGATGCCGGTCAGGCAGCCGAAGAGGGTTAGCAGTAAATAGAACATGTCGAGGCGTCCGTGGTGGGAGAGCGGTCGACGATAGAGCGTCAGCGCTTGGCCTGCTTCAGCAAGTCAGCCAATAATGTTTGCGTTTACGCCAATCACCGGAAAACGCCTGATGCGCAATGTTTCGATCAATCTGCTGGATGACACGCCGCGCGCGGTGGTGGCGATCGGTACGGATTATTCCCACGGTCACTTGCTGCCTTTTCACACGCATCGGCGGGCGCAGTTGTTGTACGGCGCGACCGGGGTGATGCAGGTCAGCACCCATGACGGCAACTGGGTGGTGCCGCCGCAGCGAGCGGTGTGGATTCCGCCGGGGGTGGCGCACGAGGTGTTGATGCTTGGGGTCAGCACGCGCAGCTTGTACATCGAACCGGGGGCAGTGGACTTGGGGGAGCGCTGTCAGGTGATCAGCGTGTCGCCGTTGATGCGGCATTTGCTGATGGAGGCGGTGGAAGTACCGCTGACGTATGACCTCGGCGAGCGCGATGGTGTGTTGATTGATCTGTTGCTGCATGAATTGACGCGCAGTGCGCCGCTGCCGTTGCACATTCCGCTGCCGACTGACGGAAAGCTCCTGTCTCTGTGTCAGAACTTTCTGCATCAGCCGTACGCCCACCAATCACCACAGCAGTGGGCTGACCAATTACACATAAGCTTGCGCACCTTCAACAGACTGTTTCGCCAACAAACCGGGCTGAGCTTCAGACAATGGCGGCAGCAGGCTTGCGTGGTCCTGGCGCTGGCACGTTTGGCCTCGGGTGAAGCGGTGACACGAATCGCGCTGGACTTCGGTTATGAAAGCCCGGCGGCGTTCTCGACGATGTTCCGGCGGATCCTCGGGCAGGCACCGTCCGTCTGGTTGGAGGCGGCGAATTAGCGCAAATCAAAAAATGCGTTTGATCCCGGCCGAAAACAACTGTACAAAAACACAGTACATTTTCAATCAGCACTCTTGAGCCCGGAGCACACCATGGCCTCTCTTGCGATGAACCACATCCTCGAACGCATTGCCCTTTTCCAGTTCACCCCGACGCACTGCGTCCAGGCCCGAGCGATGCTGGGCTGGAGCGCGGAACAGCTATCGCGGGAGGCTGAGGTTTCGGTTGAAGACATTCAACGGTTTGAAGCGCAGCAGGACGTAGCGGATGCGGCGCGACTGGCGCTGGCTTACCGGTTCGAGGCGCAGGGGCTGGTGTTCTTTCCCGGGTTTGCACCGGGGCGTAGTGCGAGTGTTCAGGGCGTGTCGTCGGAAGCGATGGGGCGTGGGGATTTTGCGATGGCTGATTGAGAGAACGAGTTGATCTTTATTCCTAAATAGGTATATTTTCGCATGAGTGCAAGGAAGCCGCTCTTGTGGGTCTGCAGTAGCAAGAAAGATCTCAAGCAGATGCCCACAGACGTACAGGATGTTTTTGGTTATGCACTGGATTTGGCCCAGAGTGGCTTGAAGCATCCGGATGCAAAACCCCTGAAAGGGTTTGGAGGCGCAGGTGTGCTAGAGCTGATCGAAGACTTCGATACCAACACCTACCGCGCCATTTACACGGTTCGTTTCGGCAGTGCCATTTATGTATTGCACTGCTTTCAAAAGAAGTCGACTACCGGAATCAAAACGGCTCAGTCCGACATTGATCTGATACGAAACCGTCTTCGAGCCGCTCAGGATCACGCGAAAGGATCAGAAAATGATAGAAATTGAAAAAGGTAGCGGGAACGTCTACGAAGACCTCGAACTGCCCAATGCTAGTGAAATGCAGGTTAAGTCGCAGCTCGCGGCGAAGATCGGCGAGATCATCAAGGCTCGCCATCTCACTCAGATTCAGGCGTCTGAAATCCTTGGATTATCCCAGCCGAAACTTTCCGAAATGCTGCGGGGAAAATTTCGAGGAATCAGTGAAGCCAAAATGATGGAATGTCTTTCACATCTTGGGCGAGACGTGCAGATCGTAGTGAAATCGGCCCCCCGATCACGGAAAGAAGGCCGAATTGAAGTGGTGTTTGCTTAACCTGAAACTCATTAAGCGCTCTGCACCACCGCCTCACTCTCCCCTTCAACCGCCAACCACCACGCCTCCCCGCGTTGCGGTTGAGCGATGTTAAACGCCTGCCCCATCTGCGGCGTGGTAATGGAAATACTGCGTTCCCACGCCAATGCCAGGATCCGGTCGAACGGTTCGTGCCAGGCGTGCATCGCCAGGTCGAAGGTGCCGTTGTGGATCGGGAAGAGCCAGCGGCCTTTGAGGTCAATGTGCGCTTGCAGGGTTTCTTCGGGCTGCATGTGTACGTGTGGCCATTCGACGTTGTAGGCGCCGGTTTCCATCAGGGTCAGGTCGAACGGGCCGTATTGTTCGCCGATGCGTTTGAAGCCGTCGAAGTAGCCGCTGTCGCCGCTGAAGAAGATTCGGGTGTCGCCGTCGATCATCACCCAGGACGCCCACAGGGAGCTGTTGCCATCGAACAGGCCGCGGCCGGAAAAGTGCTGAGACGGTGTGGCGACGAAACGGATGCCGGCAATCTCTGCGCCCTGCCACCAGTCGTACTGGCGGACTTTGCTGGCTTCGATGCCCCATTTGATCAGGGTATCGCCGACGCCCAGCGGGGTCAGGAACAGGTTGGTCTTGGCAGCCAGTCTGAGCACGGCCTGATAATCGAGGTGGTCATAATGGTTGTGCGACAGGATCACCGCTTCGATCGGCGGCAACTGGTCGATGCTGATCGGCGGCTGGTGGAAGCGTTTCGGCCCGGCCCACTGCACCGGCGAGGCGCGCTCGGCGAAGACCGGGTCGGTGATGAAGAATTTGTCGCGCAGCTTCAGCAGCAAGGTCGAGTGACCGAGGCGATAGACGCTGTGATTGGGCGCTGCCAGCAGTTCTTCCCGGGTCAACGCTTGCACCGGGATCGGCGCTGCGGGCCGGGTGTTGCGCGGTTTGTGGAAAATCATGTTCCACATGATCCGCAGCATTTTGCGCACACCTTCGCGTTGCACGGGTGCGTGATTGCGAAACAGCCCCTGATGCTGCCGCGAGGCTTCAGGCGTGGATGTGTGATCCGGGATCGAAACTGGATTGGCCATGACTGAGTGACTCCAGAAAAACCGCGCAATTCGCGGTTTTTCCACGGTGGGACGATAAATGGCCAAAGCTGCACGCATAGGCCGAACTTCTGTTTTTTAGATTGCGAGGATTAACGCAACATTACACTGCTCGGTGTAGTTTCTAGGTTGCATCAAAGCGGATGACAAGTAAACTGCCAAGTGTAATTTCATCTTTTCTCTGCCGAAGCGTACTTATGACAGCTCCACAGCGCCTCACCGACCGTAAACGCGAAGCCATTATTCAGGCGGCGATTGCCGAATTCCGTGCCCACGGTTTCGAGATCACCAGCATGGACAAAATCGCGGCCACCGCCGGTGTGTCGAAGCGCACGGTGTACAACCATTTCCCCAGCAAAGAGGAGTTGTTCGCGGAAATACTCAACCAGTTGTGGGCACGAATCAGCGCCGAGCAGTCGGTGACCTACAACCGCGATCAGCCGTTGCGCGAGCAATTACGGCAGATGCTGCAGGCCAAAGTGCAGTTGATGGCCGATGAGAATTTTCTGACCCTGGCACGGGTGGCGATTGCCGCCACCATCCACTCGCCGGAGCGCGCGCAGAACATGATCGAACGCATGGGCGAGCGCGAAGAAGGTCTGACCGTGTGGATTCGCGCCGCGCAGGCCGACGGCCGATTGAAAACGGTCGACCCGGAATTCGCCGCCCATCAAGTACAAGGCTTGCTCAAGACCTTTGGCTTCTGGCCACAGATGTCGATGGGCCGTGCCGCTCTCGATGCCGACATGCAGAACACCGTCGCCGAATCGGCGCTGGAGATGTTTCTGGCCTGCTATCAGCTCTAAATAGCCGTTCTCCTGCGCGAGCCAGCGATTAAATGGCTCGGAAGGACACTGATTATTCCCGTTGGAATAAATGACAATGTCCGACAATCGACCGACGAACGGTTAGCCTGAGAAAATACTGCAAAGTATTTCAGGATGAATTTCGCGCAGGGCATCATGGAAAACCAACGCGGCAAAGGCTTGTCATTCGCCCGGCGCATTTACCTGCCCAGGGCCATTGGTCTGGGGATCGGTTTCTTCAGTGTCGGTGCGGCGTTGTATCCGCTGAACATGCCCGGCTGGCTGTGGGCGCTGTTGTTGTTCAACGGCTTCGCCTGGCCGCATCTGGCTTATCAGATTTCCATGCGCTCGGCCTTCCCGTATCAGGCTGAACGCCGCAACCTGTTGTATGACTCGCTGTGCGGGGGATTCTGGGCGGCGAGTTTTCAGTTCAGTCCGCTGACCACCGTGACCATCCTGTCGATGATGACCATGAACAACGTCGCCGCCGGTGGCTATCGGTTGTTCGTGTTCGGCGCCCTCGCCCAACTCGCCGGCGTATTGCTGGGCTGGATGATCTTTGGCGTCCAATTCAGCCTGACGATGAGACAGGAGCAAGTCTGGGCCTGCCTGCCGATGCTCACACTCTATCCGCTGGCACTGGGCCTGGTCTGTTATCGCCTGGCGATCAAACTCTCCCAACACAAACGCGCGCTGAGCGCCCTCAGCCGTACCGACAGCCTGACCGGCCTGCTCAACCACGGTGCCTGGAAAGACCTTCTGCACCTGAAATTTCAGCAGTGCCGCCAACACAACAGCCAAGCCACGCTGGCGTTGATCGACATCGACCATTTCAAGGAGATCAACGATAGCTTCGGGCACATCGTCGGCGATGCGGTGCTGCGGCAATTGAGTCACGACCTTAAACGCCTGCTTGATCAATACGAGTTGGCCGGGCGTTACGGCGGTGACGAGTTCTGCGTGATCCTGCCGACACGGCCGCTGAACAAGGCCGAAGCGCTGATGGAGCAGTTGCGCGAGGCATTGCAGCAGTACCGTCATCCGCAGGTGCCAGACTTGCGAGTGGGTCTGAGTATCGGTCTGGCGCGGTATCAGCCCTTGTACAAGGATGCCCTCGACTGGCTGGACGATGCCGACAAAGCGCTCTACACCGCCAAACACACGGGCCGCAACACTATCAGCGTGGCCTTGAGCCGTGCCGCTACAGACAACGCCAGCGCCTGAAAAGTTATACAAAATTACAAATAATTAGTTTCTTGTACAACTTTATGAAGTTTTGTATAAGTAGCCATCTGCCAGTTAAGGAATGCTGGCATTGAGCAGTCACCGCCGAATGCCGTCCGCGCATTCGGTCTGCCAGCGCGGAAATAGGGACTGAATCCTCGATCTTCCCCTTCTTCCAGAGTACTGCGAGCATGTTCTTCAATCGCCACAAAGCCGTCGTCGATGACCTTCAGCGCACCCTCACCGAACAAGCCGGCCTGCTCGACGCGATCAATCGCTCGATGGCGGTGATCGAATTTGACCTCGATGGTGTGGTGCTGCGCGCCAATGACAACTTTCTCAAGACCATGGGTTACACCGCCGAACAAGCGATCGGCCAACCGCATCGGCGTTTTTGCACACCGGAATTCGGCCGCAGTGCTCAATACACGGATTTGTGGTCACGCCTGAAAAACGGCCATTTTCAGTCCGGGACATTTGAACGGGTCGACAGCAAGGGCCAGCCGATCTGGCTGGAAGCCAGTTACAACCCGATCAAGGATGCCTCGGGGCGCGTGGTAAAAGTGGTCAAGTACGCCATGGACGTGACCGCCAAGGTGCAGCAGGAAAGTGAGGCCAATGCCAAGTTGCAAGCGATTGACCGGGCAATGGCGGTCATCGAATTCAACCTCGACGGCAGCATTCTTACGGCCAATCAGAATTTTCTGACGCGCATGGGTTACACCCTCGCCGAGCTGAAAGGCAAACATCACCGTTTGTTCTGCACGCCTGCACTGGTCAACAGCAGCGCCTATGAGGATTTCTGGCGGCGCTTGAACCAGGGCGAGCTTTTCCAGGGGCAGTTCGAACGCGTGGATAAACGTGGGCAAACGGTGTGGCTCGAAGCCAACTACAACCCGGTTTACGACGCCGCCGGGCGCTTGTGCAAAGTGGTGAAGTTCGCTTCTGATGTGACTGCCCGAGTCGAACAACACGAGCAGGACGCACGCAGTGCCAGCGCGGCGTATCACATCTCGGTAGCGACGCGAAAAGTCGCCGAGCAAGGCACTCAGGTGATCCAGCAAGCCGCCAGTGAAATGCGCGAAATCGCCGAGGACATTGCCCAATCTTCAACGTTGATTGCGCAACTGGGTGAACGCTCCGAGCAGATCACCGCCATCGTCAACACCATCCGCGCGATTGCCGACCAGACTAATTTGTTGGCGCTGAATGCCGCGATTGAGGCAGCGCGCGCCGGTGAACAGGGTCGCGGTTTTGCCGTGGTCGCTGACGAAGTGCGGCAATTGGCGGCTCGAACCAGTGGCTCGACCGCAGAGATTTCCAACATGATCGGTTTGATCCAGAGCGAGACCCGGCAAGCCATCAAGAGCATGGAAGGCACCCGGGGTCGCGCGGCTGAAGGGGTCGAGTTGGCGAATCAGGCGGGGACGGTGATCTTGCAGATTCGCGATGGTGCCAGTGAGGCAGTGGATGCGGTGAGCATGTTTGCCAATGAGCGGGTGCCGGGGTAATTGATGCAGAGTCAGTAGACCGCGGCGCGGCCTTCGCGAGCAGGCTCGCTCCCACAGGGAAATGCATTCCAATGTGGGAGCGAGCCTGCTCGCGAAGGGGCCGGTCGCCACCACGCAGGGCTATAGTGACTACACGTCCCACGCCCTGCCGAGTGCACCATGACCACTGAAAAAACCGCAACAACGGAATCAGCTCCCGTCGATCACCTGCGCTTCCACCGCCCCCACGCCCACCTCAACACCACCTTCGGCAACGACACGTTCGCCCTGCGCGCCGAGGCGTTTGCGCGGTTCTTCGGCACGCCGATGTTTCTCGGCGCACAAACCCTGATTGTGCTGTTGTGGGTCTGCCTCAATGTGTTTGGCGTGACCACCTTCGACGTTTACCCGTTCATCCTGTTGAACCTCGCTTTCAGCCTGCAATCGGCCTACGCCGCACCGCTGATTCTGCTCGCACAAACCCGTCAGGCCGCCCGCGACAAGGCGCAAGCCGATGCCGACGCGCAACATCGTGAAGCGTTGGCACAGGCCAATACCGAGCGTCAGGCCCAAGCCGCGAAAAACACCGCGCAGTTGCTTGAGCTGCTGGAGCAGAACACCCGCCTCACCGAGATGACCAAAAACCTCACCGAACGCATCGCCAGCCTGACCAGCGAGTTGCACGATCACATGCGCCAGAATCCGCAGCGCTGATCACGGCAAACGTAGCGCCCGCCCCAATTCATCGAACAGTGTCACCACCGAGCGCAAGGCCCGGCAATCCGGGCGGGTCAGCAGCCACAGCGCGGTGTCGTAACCGTGCAGCGGCTCGCTTAACGCCTGCAAACCGTCGGTGATCAGAAAGTCCGGCAACGCCGCCACGCCGAGGCCTGCGCGGACCAGTTCGGTGACCGACAACATGCTGTTGCAGCGATAGCGCGGGGTGACGCCGGGTAGATGCTGACGACGCCAGGCGATGGTTGGGTGATCGGGTAGAAAGTCGTCCGGGGCGATCCAGGTCAGCGCTGCCAGATCCGAAGCATCGACGTTTTGCAGATAGCGCGAACTGGCGCAGACCCGGTAGGAAATCTTCGCCAGTTGCCGTCCGACCAGATGCTCCGGCGGTGTACGCGTCAGGCGCAGGGCAATGTCGGCATCGCGCCGACTGAGGTTGGCGAAATCGTTGGAGGTGCTGAGCTCAATGGTCAGTGCCGGGTAATTGGGCATGAACTGCGCCAGCGCCGGCAGCAGCAAACCCTGCAACACCGAATCGGTACAGGTCAGGCGCACCGTACCGCTGACCACTTCGCCGCCCTGCTCCACGCCAATGCGCGCAGCTTCCAGTGCCTGTTCGGCGCGTTCGGCTTGCTCGGCCAGTGTCTGCGCGAGGGTTGTCGGTAAATAGCCGGCGCGGCTTTTTTCGAACAGTTGCAGACCGAGTGCGGCTTCGAGACGGCGCACGGCGCGAAACACCGTCGACACGTCGACCTTCAACAGCTGCGAAGCGCGGGCCAGAGAGCCGCCTCGTACCAAGGCCAGAATCAGGGCGAGATCGGGGTAATCGAGCTGATAGTGCGTCGCTGCATTGATCACTTGGGGAAACGCCCATATTGAGTGCGTGAACGCCAATCTATAGTGAGGGCCATCAATCAACAAGCGCAGGGAACTTCCATGGAAAACAGCGCCATCCGTATCGCCCTGATTGGCGATTACGACCCGCAGGTCACCGCTCACCAAGCCATTCCCGTCGCCCTCGGGCTGGTCGCCGAACACCTCAACCGCAACGTGCAATTCGAATGGTTGCCCACCGAGCAGATCCACGCCGATACGCCGCTCGAGCGGTTCGACGGTTTCTGGTGCGTCCCCGCCAGTCCTTACAAAAGTGAAGCCGGCGCATTGCGGGCGATCCGTTTTGCCCGCAAACAGCAGCGCCCTTTCCTCGGCACCTGCGGCGGTTTTCAGCATGCGGTGCTGGAATTCTCCCGCAACGTGCTGGGCTGGGAGGATGCGGAACACGGTGAAACATCGCCCGACGCTGAACGCGCGGTACTCACGCCGTTGACCTGTTCGCTGGTGGAAGCGGTAGACAGCATTCATCTAGTGCCCGACTCGTTGATCGCCAAGGCGTACGAAACGTCGCAAATTCGTGAAGGCTATCGCTGCCGCTTCGGTGTGAATCCGCTGTTCGAACAGCAACTGTTGAACGATCGGCTACATGCTGTCGGTCATGATTCGTCAGGGGATTTACGCGCGATCGAACTCAAGGATCACCGGTTCTTTGTCGCGACGTTGTTTCAACCGGAACGTGCGGCGCTCAAAGGGTTGATGCCGCCGCTGGTGCGCGCGTTTGTTGAAGCTTGTGGGGAGGCACGTTGATGACTGCCTGCTTTGCGGTGATTTTTACGTCGACTCGCACCGAGGGTGACAATGGGTATGCCGAGGCGGCTGAGCGCATGGCTGCGTTGGTCAGTGAGCAGCCGGGGTTTCTTGGGGTGGAGTCGGTTCGAGGAGCGGATGGCGTTGGGATTACGGTGTCGTATTGGCAGAGCGAAGCGGCGATTCTGGCGTGGCGGCAGCATCCTGAGCATCGGGTGATTCAAGCGCGTGGGCGCTCGGAATGGTATTCGGCGTTTCATACGCGGGTGTGCCGGGTTGAGCGTGAGTATCGGTTCGGGCAATAAAATGGCGGCGTATTGACGGCCGCTTTCGCGAGCAGGCTCGCTCCCACAGGGGATTTGTGAACACCACGGTTCCCATGTGGGAGCGAGCCTGCTCGCGAAGAGGCCCTTACCCTCACAGAAAAACTTCAGCCCCGTACCAGACTACGCACCGCGACGATCTCCGGCACTTCAACCTTGCTCATATACACCCGCAACGGCTCGGTGATGTTGATCCGGTCATCGATATTCTGATCCAGCAACAACTGAATCAACTCGCGTTTAAGCGTCATGGCCTGCGCTGTCGCCGGTGCCCAGACGAATTCGTTCACAGGAATAATGCCGTCATCGGCCACGTCCATACCGAACGAATCTTCGCTGAAGCGCACGATGTACTGACCGGTTTTACGGTTGAGGCCGACAAATCCCTTGAGATCGTCGGCGGCCTGGCAGATGAGTTGGGAGGTGATGCGCATGGTAAACCTCACGAAAGATGATCGATGGTTTACACGCAGGGCAACTGAGCGGCGCGCCCTCTGCCGGAGCGTCTGCCGTGGGCAAGCGTACTGCAAACAGCGCCACAAAAGTGCAGGAAAAATCGCTTTTAATACGTTTATGTCGGTCCTGCGATAGCACGCAATCGATTCAGTTGCTAAAAGATACGTCTTTGAAAATGCCCTGCGAAAGGAACTCGAACATGCCCGCTACTTTCACCAAAAGCGCCCTGGTCCTGAGCCTCCTGCTCGGCCTCGGTCAGGCGCACGCCGCCAGCCACAGCGATCCCGATGCGGTCGCTGCCGCCAACGGCATCCCGCACCCGGCGGTGATCGCTCACCGTGGCGCGTCCTTCGATGCGCCGGAATCCACGGCGGCGTCCTACAAACTGGCGCGTGATCTGGGCGCCGATTACCTGGAAATGGACTTGCAGCGCAGCAAGGACGGCGTGCTGTTCGCCCTGCACGACGACAACCTGCAACGCACCACCGACGTCGCCAGCAAGTTTCCGGAGCGCAAGGACGCCTCGGCCACCGCGTTCACCATGGCCGAACTGAAAACCCTCGACGCCGGCAGCTGGTTCAACGCCAAGTACCCGGATCGCGCCCGCCCGTCCTACGCCGGGCTGAAAATTCTGACCCTCGATGAAATCATCGACATCGCCCAGGCCAACCCGCAACACAAGCCGGGCCTGTACATCGAGACCAAAGAACCGCAACTGTTTCCGGGGATCGAGAAAGACCTGAAAGAGAAACTGCAGGATCGCGGCTGGCTGAGCCCGGCCGGTTCGAAACTGGCGAAAAGTGCGCTGGGTGTGGGTCAGGGCAAGGGCAAAGTGATCCTGCAAACGTTCGAGAAAAACAGCCTCGAACTGCTGCAAAAAGAAATGCCGCAAGTGCCGAAAATCCTCCTGCTGTGGGTCGGCGAAGGCAGCATCGAGCCGAAATCCAAGATGACGTTTGCCGAATCCGGCGAGAAAGACAAAAACGTTTTCTACGGCAAACAAGAGCCGAAGTCTGAAGCCCAATTCAAACAATGGGTGGATTACGCCAAGGCCCAGGGTGCCATCGGCACCGGCCCTTCGGCGAAGCTGACCAAGGGCGGCGACCAGAGCTATTCGGATCTGGTGCAACCGTGGATGAACCAGTACACCCACGATCAGGGCCTGCTGGTGCACGTCTACACCGTCGACGAGCCGGTGGACTTCGAGAAAGTCATGGCGGCAGGTGTCGACGGCATCTTCACCAACCGCGCCAGCGAACTGTTGAAGTTCTACAAACGCCCGGCGGCTGGCACCGTTGATCAGGTGTTGAAGAACAACGGCTTCTGATCTGAAATCGAGGCGCCTTCATCGCGGGCAAGCCACGCTCCCACAGGTTCTGTGCAGGTGCATGGCTTGCCCGTTTTGTTTGGGTGCGGGGTTTTAAGGGTGAGTTAAGTTGCGCTGGTTAACCTGAGGCCACTTAAACGAATCACCCCAAGGAATGAACCGATGAAAACTTTGACTGCCCTGTTTACTGCCGCTGCCCTGACTCTTACCGCTGGCCTGGCCCAGGCTGATGTTCGCGTTGACCAGATTCCGCAACTGGTCAAGGAAGGCAAGATCAAGTCGCTGGAGTCGATGAACGCCGAAGCGCTGAAACTGCATCCGGGTGCGACTATTACTGACACGGATCTGGATAACCACTTCAATGGTTATGAGTATGAAGTTGAGCTGAAGACGGCTGATGGTAAAGAGTTTGATGTGGACTTTGATGCGACCACTGGCAAGGTGCTGAGCAACAAGCAAGACACTTGATACCTCGTATAAAGCAAGCCGCACGATTGAGAGATCGTGCGGCTTTTTTCATGTCTGGTGTTTGGCTTTGTTGATGGGTTGTCAGTGAGATTTTCTCCCCCTCACCCCAGCCCTCTCCCCCAAGGGGGCGAGGGGGAAAGGGAGCCGATCGGGGGCTATTTCAAGACCTGAGTTCGACTCGATATTTCAGGTCGGCGCAACTCAAATAATCACTCCGGTCAGCCCCCTCTCCCTCTGGGAGAGGGCTAGGGGGGAAAGGGAGCCGATCGGGGGCTATTCAAGACCTGAGTTCGACTCGATATTTCAGGTCGGCGCAACTCAAATAATCACCCCGGTCAGTCCCCTCTCCCTCTGGGAGAGGGCTAGGGGGGAAAGGGAGCCGATCGGGGGCTATTCAAGACCTGAGTTCGACTCGATATTTCAGGTCGGCGTACCTCGAATAGTCACCACGGTCAGTCCCCTCTCCCTCCGGGAGAGGGCTAGGGTGAGGGGAAAGGGCATCACGCCGAGGTGCTGACCAGCGAACCCGAGGTGCTCGAGTCGGAATCCTGCAACGCCTGCAACAATGAGGCTGTGGCGGTGGACAGGGAGGCCGAAGTGGCGGTGATCTGCGCTTGGGCGGCAGCCACCTCGGCGACCTTCGCATCAGAATTTTCCTGCTTCGCCTGGGCCGCTTGCAACGCCTGTTGCTCTTCCTGCAATTGCTTCTGCAGTTCGGCAATCTGCTTGCGCAGTTCCTTCACCGAATCCGATTCTTCGCTGCTGCTGGAGCTGCTGTCACCCGCCGGAGCGGCCCCACCACCGGTGGCGACTTTACCGGTATCGGCCGTAGCGCCAGTGCTGGCGGCTGCCGTGGTCGAGGTATCGTCACCGACGTCGCTGATTGCGGTTTTGCTCGAAGGTGTGGTGACGGTCTGATTGATCGAGACAGAAGTGATGCTGACCATGGAAAGGCTCCAATGCCGGTTATAGATAACCGGTCATCGACCACGGCCGCAGGTAATTGAGATCGACAGTGTACCGACTCGGTATCCGAACCGGTACACAGTCGATGGCGTCAGGCGCTCAGGCGCGCGGTGACTTCGTTCAGTTGCCCGGACAGACCATGCAGGTTCTGGCTGGCGCTTTCGGTGCGCTGGACGTTGTCGAGGTTGGTGCTGGCGATCGAAGTGATCTCGGTGAGGTTGCGCGAGATGTCTTCGGCCACCGAGGTCTGCTCTTCCGCAGCAGTAGCGATCTGACGGTTCATGTCGCGGATCGCTTCCACGGCGTGGGTGATGCGCTCCAGCATCGCGCCCGCCTGGGTCACCTGCTCGACACTTTCTTCGCTACGCGTCTGGCCGCTGTCGATGGCTTGTGCGGCGTCCACCGCACCGGTCTGCACGCTCTGAATGATCTGGTTGATCTCGATGATCGACTCGGCAGTGCGCTGTGCGAGATTGCGCACTTCATCGGCAACCACCGCAAAACCACGCCCGGCTTCACCGGCGCGCGCCGCTTCAATCGCAGCGTTGAGCGCCAGCAGGTTGGTCTGTTCGGCGATGCCGCGAATCACTTCCAGCACTTTGCCGATGCGGCCGCTGTCGGCTTCCAGACGACGAATCACCGTGGCGGTGTTGGCGATTTCACCGCGCATCTGGGTGATCGAGTGAATAGTGCTCTGCATGACCTTTTCACCCTGTTGGGCGGACTGGTCGGCATCGTCGGCAGCACGCGCGGCATCGGCGGCGTGACGCGCCACTTCCTGCGCGGTGGCGGACATTTCGTTCATCGCCGTGGCCACCTGATCGGTGCGGTTGAACTGCTCGTTGGTGCCACCGGCCATGGTCGTGGCGATCGCGTTCAACTCGCCGCTGGCGCTGTCCAGATCACTGGCGCTGCGCTGCAGACGAGTGAAGGTTTCGGCGAGGAAGTCGCGCAAGGTGTTGGCGGCTGCGGCGAGGTTGCCCAGTTCATCCTGACGGTCGCTGACCACGCGTTCGGCGAGTTTGCCGCGGCTCAACTGCGTGACGTAATCAATGAGTTTGCGAATCGGCTCGACCAGGTTGCGGTTGACCAGCCACAGGCTCAACAAACCGATCAGCAGACCCGACGCGAGCATCACCAGCAGCCCCAGCCACACGGTGCGATCAGCCTCGGCACTGATCAGCGCCGACTGCGCGGTGCCTTGCTTGCGCAACTCGGCGACCAGTTCGCTCATCTGATCACTGGCGGCACGGTCAACGCCTTTGACCGCCGCGTCACCCAGCGTCGGATCACCACCAGCAGCCACGTAGGCATCACGTCCCTTCTGATAAGCGCTACCCAACTGGCGGTGTTCTTCACGCAAACGTTCAATGCGCGATTTCAGGCTGGGCTCTATGCCTTTCTGGCTGGCCAGTTCACCAAGGATCTTCTGCACATCGCGCTGACGATCTTCGAACTGACCCCAATACTTGGCCAGATCCGCCGGTTGCTTGCCGCGCAGCAGGACGTTTTTCCACTCCTGCACCTGCACCTTGAATTGCAGGTTGGCTTCGTCGATCAGCTGCGAGGTGTGCAGGGGACCGGCGATCAATTGGCTGTAGCTTTGCACGCCGTTGGACAGGAAATGAAAACAGGCCAGCGCAATCAACAGCACCGCCAGCAGGCTGCCGCTCAGCAAGGCGAGAATTTGCGCTCTCAGGGATTTTTGCAGCATCGCAAGATACTCAAGACAGGGATGAGGTACGCCCGGTAAGGCGTGAAATTTTGCCGGACATCCATGTCGGCGAGCCTTGGCTCATGGCAAATGGCGCGCAACCTAACGCACCTGTGATCGGCGCGCCAGAGGGCTTCTTGAAGAAAATCCGACCGTCGGTAAGTCGCTGATTTGACGTCACCTTGCTGTCATATAAATGTCATGTGACATTGCGATGATGCGGCTCAGTGAACCTGCCATTTGCGCGACCGACGCACCCTCCTCGCAGCGAGCCTTCATGAACCACAGCCTCGATATCAGCCATCGCGATCCTGATCTGTTTGGCCTGCTCTACGGCTTTCGTTTCCTGCCCGGCGAACGTGGCCGCGAAGTCGATTCGGCGACAGCGTTGCGCTGTTTGCAGGACGACAACGACACGGGCGAATTCCTCTGGCTGCACCTCAATCTTGCGCATGCGGCGTGCGAACGCTGGATGAAAAGTCATCTGCAATTGCCCGAAGAGTTTTTCGAGGCGCTGCACGAAGGCTCGCGTTCGACGCGTATCGAGCATGTCGATTCGGCGTTGCTGGCGGTGGTCAACGATGTGGTGTTCAACCTCAGCAGCATGGTCTCTTCGGATGTGTCGACGCTGTGGGTTTGTGTGCGCAGCAAACTGATCGTCAGCGCGCGCTTGCAACCGCTGCACTCGGTGGACAAATTGCGCTCATCGGTGAAGGCCGGCGAACGCTTTCGTTCGCCCTCGGAATTGCTCGTGCACCTGCTACGCGATCAGGGTGAGGTGCTGACGCAGATCGTGCGCAAGACCAGCATGAGTGTTGATCAGGTCGAGGACGAATTACTCTCCTCGCGGCTGTCGACCAACCGCGCCGAACTCGGTGCCAACCGGCGCGTGCTGGTGCGTTTGCAACGGCTGCTGGCGCTGGAACCGGGCTCGTTGTTACGCCTGCTTAATCGGCCGCCGCCATGGTTGCAGAAGGAGGACGTCAAGGAGCTGCGCAAATCCACCGAGGAGTTTGCGTTGATCATCAACGACCTCACGGCCCTCGGCGAGCGGATCAAACTGCTCCAGGAAGAGATCGCCGCCAACCTCAACGAGCAGAGCAACCGTACGCTGTTTACTCTGACGGTGGTGACTGTGCTGGCGCTGCCGATCAACATCATTGCCGGTTTTTTCGGGATGAATGTGGGCGGGGTGCCGTTGTCGCAGGATCCGGAGGGGTTCTGGATATTGGTCGCACTGGTGGCGACGTTTACCGTGATTGCCGGGCGTTGGGCGTTTCGCAAGCGCGGAGACTACTGACGCCTGAACGCTCGTTCCCACGCTCTGCGTGGGAATGCATCAAGTGACGCTCTGCGTCACAGGGACGCGGAGCGTCCCGGGCGTCATTCCCACGCAGAGCGTGGGAACGAGCAGAAGACCGACGGTTGGGTTAATCAGCCAAACACTGACATGGCGCAGTCTCTCTGTAACATTCTGCAACGATCATGGGCGACATTCCTTCCCTCGCTCAGGATTGTCCTGCCATGGCTACTCCCTCCCTGACCGCCAGCCCCGCGTCCGCCGCCAGCGGCAGGCCAGCCCTCGACAAGAAAACCAGCCCGTTTACCTACGTGATCTTTTTCGCCGTGCTGGCGATGGGGATGCTGTTCACCGCCTACAGCCTGATGCACGACATGCACGAACTCGGCACGGTGGTCACCACCTGGACGCCGTTTCTGCTGCTCGGTGTGGCGTTGCTGATTGCCCTGGGTTTCGAGTTCGTCAACGGTTTCCACGACACCGCCAACGCCGTCGCGACGGTGATTTACACCCACTCGTTGCCGCCGAACGTGGCGGTGGTCTGGTCGGGGTTCTTCAACTTTCTCGGCGTGCTGCTTTCGAGCGGCGCAGTGGCGTTCGGCATCATCGCCTTGCTGCCGGTGGAGTTGATTCTGCAGGTCGGTTCGTCAGCCGGTTTTTCGATGATCTTTGCTCTGCTGATTGCGGCGATCCTGTGGAACCTCGGCACCTGGTGGCTGGGTTTGCCGGCGTCGTCATCGCACACGCTGATCGGCTCGATCATCGGTGTCGGCGTGGCCAATGCCTTGATGCACGGCCGCGACGGCACCAGCGGTGTCGATTGGGCGCAGGCGACCAAGATCGGTTATGCGTTGCTGCTCTCGCCGTTGGTGGGTTTCGGTTGTGCGGCACTGTTGCTGCTGGCGCTGCGCGCCTTCGTGAAGAATCGTTCGCTGTACAAGGCACCTGAAGGCAACACGCCGCCACCGTGGTGGATTCGCGGTTTGCTGATTCTGACCTGCACCGGCGTGTCCTTCGCCCACGGCTCCAACGACGGCCAGAAAGGCATGGGCCTGATCATGTTGATTCTGGTCGGTACGCTGCCAATGGCCTATGCCTTGAACCGCACGATGCCAGAAGAACAATCGTTGCAGTTCGCCGCTGTGGCACAAGTCACCCAGCAAGCGCTGGTGAAAAGTGCGCCGCTGCCGACGCCGGCCGATCCGCGTGCAGTCCTTTCCGATTACGTGCGCAGCAAAGACGCCACGCCGCAACTGATCCCCGCCCTCGCCGCCCTCACCGGGCACATTGGTGAAGAAGTCAAAGGCTACGGTTCGCTGGCGAAAGTCCCGGCCGAAGCCATGGGCAACGTGCGTAACGACATGTACCTGGCCAGCGAAAGCATTCGCCTGATGGACAAGAACAAGGTCGGCAATTTCGACGCTGATACCAGCAGCAAACTGCAACTGTTCAAACAACAGATCGACAACGCCACGCGATTTATTCCGCTGTGGGTGAAGATCGCCGTGGCCATCGCGCTCGGGTTGGGCACCATGGTTGGCTGGAAGCGGATTGTGGTGACGGTCGGCGAGAAGATCGGCAAGACCCACCTGACCTATGCGCAAGGTGCCTCGGCGGAAACCGTGGCGATGTTGACCATTGGCGCGGCGGACATGTTTGGTTTGCCCGTTTCGACGACGCATGTGTTGTCATCCGGTGTAGCCGGAACCATGGTTGCCAACGGTGGCGGGTTGCAGATGAAGACCATCCGCAATCTGTTGATGGCGTGGGTGCTGACCCTACCGGCGGCGATCCTGCTGTCAGGCAGCCTCTATTGGCTGTTCACCCAGATCTTCTGACCGAAGAAAGTCCCCTGTAGGAGTGAGCCTGCTCGCGATAGCGGTGTATCAGTCAACATTGATTAAACTGACACACCGCTATCGCGAGCAGGCTCACTCCTACAGTTTTGACCGGTGTTCAGGTTTAGAGCGCGGAGCGAATCAGATCGCCCAGCCAATCCATAAACACTCGCACCCGCAACGGCAAATGCCGCTGCCGCGCATACAACAATGAAATCCCCATCGCCGGCGCCGTGAACTGCGGCAACACGGTCACCAGTTCGCCGTTTTCCAGATGCGGCTGCATGCCGGTTCGCGGTACCTGCGTCAGACCAAAACCGCCGAGGCACGCCGCCTCGTAAGCGTCAGTGCTGTTGACCGTAATGCTGCCAGCCATCGGCAAGCGTTTAACCTGACCGCCCTCCTCGTACACGAACCCTTCCGAACGCGAACCCAATACGCCGACGTAATGCACCAGTCGATGCTGCGCGAGATCTTCCAGCGACTCCGGCACGCCGTAGCGCTCGAGGTACGCGGGGCTGGCGCAATTGACCATGGGGAAGTCACCGAGGTGCCGCGCGACCACCGATTGATCCGGCTGCGCGCCAATCCGCACCACGCAATCGAACCCTTCGCTGAGCAAGTCGACGCGGCGGTCGGTGCTGCTGATTTCCAGTTCCAGATTCGGGTGGCGATCCATGAACTGCGGCAAGCGCGGCATGATCAGGCGCCGCGCGAGAATGTTCGGCAGGTCGACACGAATGCGCCCGGTCAGCGACGCCTCGTCCTGGCGGAACAAGCCTTCGATCTCATCCATGTGCGAGAGCAGATCCTTGCTGCGTTCGTACAGCACCAGACCGTCCTGCGTCGCCTGTACTTTGCGTGTGGTGCGTTGCAGCAGGCGCGTGCCGAGTAACGCTTCCAGCGCCTGCACATGTTCCGACACGGTGGAGCGTGGCAGGCCGAGATTTTCCCCGGCGAGGGTAAAACTCGACAGTTCGCTGACCCGCACGAAGGTGCGCAGCAGTTCCAACTTGTTCATGAGGCACCTGTCGATTGTTCGGCTAATCCGATCAGTGATTCCGGCTTAGTTCTGTTTATCACCTTAGGGCGGATAAATAAACTGAGTCCCATCACCACTCACCGCAATCGAGGAAGCTTCCATGAACCGCAAAATCGCATTGATCACTGGCGCCAGTCGTGGCCTGGGCAAAAACGCAGCGCTGCACCTCGCTGCTCAAGGCATCGACATCATCGGCACCTACAACAGCCGCGCCGATGAAGCCCAGGCGCTGGTGCTTGAACTGGAAAAATTCGGCGGCAAAGCCGTGATGCTGCAACTGGATGTCAGCCGCAGCGAGAGTTTTGCCGGTTTCGGTGTGCAGGTTGAGCACGCGTTGCAGGAAACCTTCAAACGTCAGCGCTTTGATTTCCTGATCAACAATGCCGGCATTGGCGTGCACGCGCTGTTCGCCGAAACCACGCCGGAGCAGTTCGATCTGCTGATGAACATCCAGTTGAAAGGGCCGTTCTTTCTGACCCAGCAGTTGCTGCCACTGATTAACGACGGCGGACGCATCATCAATATTTCCAGCGGCCTGACCCGTTTCAGCCTGCCGGGTTACGGCGCTTATGCGGCGATGAAAGGCGCGATGGAAGTGCTGACCCGTTATCAGGCCAAGGAGCTGGGTGCGCGGCAGATTGGCGTAAACATTCTTGCTCCGGGCGCCATCGAAACTGACTTCGGTGGTGGCGCAGTACGCGACAACTCGGCGCTGAATGCGATGGTCGCCAGCAACACCGCGCTGGGCCGAGCCGGTCAGCCGGATGATATTGGCGGAGCGTTGGCGCTGCTGCTGTCGCCGGGTGGACAGTGGATCAATGGCCAGCGTGTTGAGGCATCCGGCGGTATGTTCCTCTAACTAACGCTGAAATACTTTCCCTTGTGGGAGCTGCCGAAGGCTGCGATCTTTTGATCTTGCGCTTAAAAATCAAGAGCAAAAGATCGCAGCCTTCGGCAGCTCCTACACGGGGTGGTGTTAGCCTTGGCAGGCGTTGCGGGTCATGAAGCGCTCGCGCACTACGTCATAGCCCCAGTGATACACATAGGTGTACGGCAGGAAAAACAGCAACACGCCGATGTCGAGCAAAAACGCCTGCCACAGGCTGACCGACAGCCACCAGGCAATCAACGGCACGCCCATCACGATCAAACCACCCTCGAACAGCAGCGCGTGCACCACCCGTACCCAGGCGTTATGCGCGACGTTCATGCGCGCCAGCATACGGTCGAAGAAGCGGTTGAACACCACGTTCCAACCCAGCGCCAGCAAGGCGATCAACACGGTCACCGCGCCCATTTCAAGCATCGGTTTTTGCATGATCCACGCCAGCAACGGGGTGCAGATCAGAATCGCCAGCAGTTCGAAACCGATGGCCTGAAAAATACGTTCAGTGATGGATTTATTGGCAGTCATAGCCCGAGTCCTTGAGTGAAGATGGTTGCCATGATCCATCCTAAAACCGATACTTCATAATCAATAACCATCGATCAAGGCGATAGTTGATGATCTCGCAAGAAGTGCTGTTGGCGTTTGTCCAGGCTGCCACGCAAGGTTCGTTTTCGGCAGCGGCGCGCAAGCTCGGGCGCAGTCAGTCGACTATTAGCACGGCGGTGGCCAGCCTGGAGATTGATCTGGATCTGCTGTTGTTCGATCGCAGCAGCCGCAAACCGACGCTGACTCCCGCCGGGCATGTGATGCTGCAACGCGCCGAGGCGATTCTGGCGGCCAGCAGTCGCATGGAAATGACTGCGCGGCAGTTGTCCCAAGGCGTCGAACCGAAGCTGACGGTGGCGATTTCCGATACCTATCAGTCGGACCGTTTTGAAGCGGCGTTGGTCGGGTTTGAGCAGCGTTATCCGGATCTGGAGCTGGAATGTTTGATTGCCGAATGTGATGACTTGATCGAATTGGTCCAGCGTGGTCGTGCGCATCTGGCGTTCGCCGAAATGCAAGAGAGCTACCCGCCGGATCTGGTCACCTCGACCGTGGCCGAGCGCACGGAAATTGCCTTGTTCGTCAGTCGTGAGCATCCGCTGGCGAAGCTTGATCACATTGATCAGCATGTGCTGGAGCAGCACCGCGAATTGCGTCTGGCGACCATCGTCAATCCGTATGACAGTCGCGGCAAAGGTCGGGGGTGGTCGGCACCGAGTTATCTGATGCTGCTGGAAATGGCCGAAAAAGGTTTTGGCTGGGCGCCGTTGCCGCGCTGGCTGGCGCAGCGCTTCGGCAATGATCTGCTGGTGGAGTTGAAAGTGCGCGGCTGGCCTAAGCCGGTGTTTGTTGATGCCTTGTGGTCGCGGCTGTATCCGCCGGGGCCGGCGGGGAGTTGGTTGTTGAGCAAGATGCTGGAATAAGGGTTGAAGATCGAGCCACCCTCACCCCAGCCCTCTCCCGGAGGGAGAGGGGGTCGACCGAGGTGTCTTGCGTCAGACATCGACCTGAGAGACCGAGTCGATTGTGGATTCATTGGATATGAGCTCAAAAGCCCCTCACCCCAGCCCTCTCCCGGAGGGAGAGGGAGCCGACCGAGGTGTCTTGCGTCAGACATCGACCTGAGAGACCGAGTCGATTATGGATGTATAGCTACGGTATACACCTCGATTATGGATTCAAAGCCGATCGTTCAAGTCGGTGAACCTCTTTAATATCCCCCAATCAGTCCCCTCTCCCCCTGGGAGAGGGCTAGGGTGAGGGCAATTCCAGCACCATGAGCCGCCCTTGAATAAACCGCCGCTCCGGCTCTTGTCGAGTCAGCTCCAACGCCCGCAAATACGCCGTCCTCGCCTCTTCCACCCTGCCCAACTGCCGACAAAACTCCGCCCGCGCCGAATGCGCCAAGTGGTAATCCTGCAGCTCTCCTCGCGCCAAAATCCCTTCAATCAGATTCAACCCTGCCAACGCCCCGTCGCGCTTGGCCACCGCCACCGCCCGATTCAACTCAATCACCGGCGAAGGCACCGCCCGCAACAGCACGTCATACAAACCAACGATCTGCTCCCAATCCGTCTCCCCAGCCGTCGGCGCCTCGGCATGCACCGCCGCAATCGACGCCTGCAAACAATAGGGCCCAAACCGCCGCGTGGTCAGCGCACGCTCAACCAGCGCACAACCTTCAGCAATCAGCCCGGCATCCCACTGAGATCGATCCTGATCATCCAGCAGCACCAACTCACCACTCGGCGAAGTGCGCGCCGCCCGTCGCGATTCGTGCAACAGCATCATCGCCAGCAACCCCATCACCTCCGGCTCCGGCAGCAACTCCATCAACAACCGCCCCAGCCTGATCGCCTCACGGGTCAGATCCTCACGGATCAGCTCAGCCCCACCCGACGCCGAATACCCCTCGTTGAACACCAGATAAATCACCCGCAACACACTGTCGAGGCGCTCGGGCAATTCGCTCAGGCTCGGTACTTGATAAGGGATTTTCGCATCACGGATCTTGGCTTTGGCGCGCACGATGCGCTGGGCAATTGCCGCCGGCGCGGAGAGAAAGGCGCGGGCGATTTCCTCGGTGGTCAGGTCGCAGACTTCACGCAAGGTCAGCGGCACCTGCGCATCCGCCGCCAGTGCCGGGTGGCAGCAGGTGAAGATCAGCCGCAGGCGATCGTCTTCCACGTCTTCACCGCTCCAGTCGGCCTGTTCAAGTTCTTCCAACTGCGCCAACAACAATGGTTGCGAGGCCTTGAACCGTGCGCGGCGGCGTAACACATCAATCGCCTTGAAGCGCCCGGTAGACACCAGCCAGGTGCGCGGATTATCCGGCACGCCGTCGCGCTGCCAGCGCTCGACCGCGACGAAGAACGCCTCGTGCAAGGCTTCTTCGGCGAGGTCAAAATCACCCAGCAGACGAATCAGCGTCGCCAGAATCCGCCGCGAGTCTTCGCGATAGACCTGCTCGACCCGCGCCCGAACCTCAGACATTCAACTGCCGCACCGGCCGCACTTCAACGCTGCCAACCCGCGCGGCCGGAATGTTGCCGGCGACCTGAAGCGCTTCGTTGAGATCTTTGGCGTCGATCAGGTAGAAGCCGGCCAGTTGCTCCTTGGTTTCGGCAAACGGGCCATCGGTAATCGACAGTTTGCCGTTGCGCATACGCACCGTGGTGGCGGTCTGCACCGACTCCAGCGCTTCGGCGGCAACCATCCGCCCGCTGCCCTGAATCGACTCGGCATAAGCCCAGCACTCGGCGTCTTCCGGGCTGTCGGGCGATGAATGCAGCAGGCGCTCATCGCTGTAGACCAGGCATAAATACTTCATGGCGTTCTCCTGAATCGGACGGTTCAACTATGGCTGAAGATCAGGGAGTCACATCGAACAGCGTCGCGCCGCTCATCGGATCGAACGGCGCCGACCAGTGTTCGTGGACGATTTTCCACGCCCCGCCAATCTGCCGATAGCAGGCGGTGACGCGCATCCAGCAGCTCTGGGTTTCGCCCTTGTCATTGGTGCCGCCGCAGTTGGCTACCCAGTGGGCGAAGGCGATGTTGTCGGCGGTTTCGATGGCGATTTCGTGGAACTCGAAGATGTGCGGGCCGGGGCACATTTCCATGCACTCGACCCAGTGCGCGCGGTAGGCGGGCTTGCCCTTGAATTGCAGGGCCTTGATCGCGTCGAAGGAGACGATGTCATCGGCATACAACGCCATGACTTTCTCCACGTCCTTGGTCATGACGGCTTCGCGGTAGGTGTTGATCAGGGTCTGGATTTCAGATTGTGCGCTCATGGTGTTCTCCGTGGTTTTTGTTGTGAAGACACCCTTAGTCGTTCGGCGATTGGGCAGATCGACAGAGCAAACAAAAAAATTCTACAGAAGACAAAATCGCTAGAATCCGCGACTTACCTTGTAGGAAAAAGGAAATTCCCGTGTCAGCCCAACTCGTGCCGTACGACAGCCTGAACGCCTTGCAGCGTCAGCAAGTCGAGGCGATTGAAATCCATGCCGAGCAGATCAAGTTCTCCGGTGATATCCACGGCGCACTGCACACGCTGCTGTCGAAACCCGGCCCCGGCGTGAAAGGTTTCGCGCTGTTGGCGGATGACGTGCCGGTGGCGTTTCTGCTGCTCAAGCGCCCGCCGGTGTTGCCCGCCTGGGCCAATGAGCACAGCGCCACCTTGCATGCGTTGCAGGTCGATCGCCGCGCGCAGGGCAAGGGTTTCGGCAAGGCCTGTCTGCAAGCGCTGCCCGAGGTTGCGCGTCAGGCTTGGCCGGAGATCAAGGGGCTGGAATTGTCAGTAGATGCGGATAACGACGCGGCCATCGCCCTGTACGCCAAACACGGCTACGTCGACAGCGGTGAAGCGTACAAGGGCCGGATCGGTTACGAACGGCGCATGGGCCTGGTTTTCTAAGTCATCGAGGGATGCACGATGATCGATTCAATCGAAGCGCTGGAAGCGATTTACGGACTGCCCCACGAGCGGGCGGTGCGCAAGCAGATCGGTTTTCTCAACGAGGATTATCAGGCGATGGTGCGGGTTTCGCCGCTGGTGATTGTCAGCTCGGTGGGCGCCGATGGCCTCGATAATTCGCCGCGCGGGGACAAGCCCGGGTTTGTGCGGATCATCGATGAGCGCACCCTGGCCCTGCCGGATCGCCCGGGCAACAACCGCATCGATACCCTGCGCAATGTGCTGCAGGATTCGCGGGTGTCGTTGTTGTTCATCATTCCGGGCATTGGCGAGACATTGCGGGTCAACGGCACGGCGACGATCAGCGCAGATCCGCAACTGCTGGAAAGCTTTGCGGTGAATGGCAAACCGGCGAAAACGGTGTTGCTGGTGACGGTGGAAGCGGCGTTTTTTCACTGCTCGAAAGCCTTCGTCCGCTCCGACGCATGGAACCCGGAAACCCACCTGCCGCGCTCCGCCCTGCCCTCTGCGGGCGCCTTCCACAAGCGCCTGAACGATGGCGAATTCGACGCCGAAACCTACGACCGAGAAGCCCCGAAAAGAGTAAGTGACACCCTCTACTGATACTCCCGTAAATGATCGTTCCCACGCTCCGCGTGGGAACGATCAGTATCGGGCTGGCTTTAGAGGGTAAGGATCATCTCGTGCCACGCCATGCCGCCGTGGTCCGACTCCGACGGCTTGATGTAGGCAAAGCCAAACCCGGCATACAGCGGAATATGTTTTTCCTTACACATCAAATGAATCGTCGCTTTATCCATCCCGCGCATGCGCTCGATGAACTCGCCCATCAAACGCTTGGCCAATCCCAGCCCCTGATAATCCGGGTGCACCACCACCGACATGATCACCACGTTCGGGCCTTTCGGGTCGTGGCCGATCAACTCTTTGAACGCCTCGTCCGACATCTGCACATCAAACGCCGCGCCGGAGTTGACGAAACCCGCCACCACGCCATCTACCTCGGCAACGATAAAGCCCTCTGGCCAAGTGGCAATGCGCGTAGCGATCTTCTCGAGGGTGGCCGCTTCGTCACCTTCGTAGGCAACGGTTTCGATGGCGTAGCAGCGGTCCAGATCGGTGGCGGTGACGTTGCGGATAACGGTGTTCATAGCGGCTCGGAAATCAGCAGAAGAAAGTGCCGAAAGCATAAAGGAATAAGGCCTGCATATCGATCCGCACGGACGGCGTAAAGCTTGCGTATAAGCGCTTTTCTTCGTGGTCGGGGCGGGCTATTTCTCAGGTGTGTCTCTAGTCACCCTTGGGGGGAAACAACTTATGAGCAGCGTGCAGATCGGTCTGTTGATGGTGTTGGGCATCAGTACCTTCGGCTTTATCACGCTGGCAGTCGACCTGCTGCGTACGCGGCGTAAACAGCGTTGAAAGCCTGAGGCGGATCATTGATCCGCCTCACTGCTGCGGGTTCAGGCCTTGGTATCGACCGGCACGCAGATTTCCAGCTTGCCGGTGTGCAGCTTCGGATTGAAATCGGCGCTGTAGCGCTCCAGCTCCGGGGCATTGAGCTCCACGTAATGAGAGCTCGGCAGCCAGGTCTTGTAGATGTATTGCAGGGTTTGCGGCAACTGATCGAGCGGTCCCTTGTGCTCGAACACCGCGTATTGCCGGGGCAGCACTTCCACCCACTGGTAGACCTTCTGGTCGAGGTCATCGAGCTTGCTGATTTCCACCCCGGCGATGTAATCGAAGCCGCCCTTGCCATCGAAGTTGCTGCAGACACCGTAGGTCACTTCGTTCTTTTGCCCCTGGATCTTTCCCAGGTGCGGCAAGAACTTTTCCCACAGCGCCGGAATGTCTTTGGCTGTGTCTTGGGTAAATCGACCGCGAAAGCCTGCAATCAGCAGGAAGTGTCCATGTTCGAAGCGAGGTTCAGCCACTTCGACGCGTGTTTGCTCATCCATGACTCGACTCCTGGAACAAAAAAGGGGTTCGGCTGGGAGTATAGAAAGCCAAACCCAATTCGCACGCTTACAGCGAATGCAACTGCTCGACGGCGCCCGAACCGACAAACTCGTTATAGCCGGATACGATCACGTAGACCGCGAAATAGCAGAAGATTGCTGCAGATGCCAGGTAGGAATAGCGCAACAGCTTGTCGCCCAGCAGTTTGCCGCCGTGGCTCGCCGCGAAGCACAAACCCGCCGACCACAGCAGTCCGGCGCAAAGGAAACCGCCAAGGAACAGCGCCGAACTCAAAGGGCCGCCGCCACCGGAACGGGCAATCAAGGTGCCGCCGACCGCTGCAAACCAGAGAATCGCGCTTGGCGATGACATGGCGAGAAAAATCCCCCGGAAGAACTCCTTGCGATGGGAGTTCTGCCCCACCTCAGCGGTCGCGGCCAGTTGCGCTTCGTGATGAATCGCCGAGTAAATCATCTTCGCCGCGAAGTAGATCAGCAGTGCCGAACCACCGATCCACAACACCCAACGCACGCTTTCGTACTGCAGCAAAACCGTCATGCCGGCCAGCGCCAGCACCGCGTAAACCAGGTCACCGACGCAAGTGCCGAGGCCCAGCGCAAAGCCCTGAAAGTAACCGCGCTGCATCGCCAGCGTGATCATGGCGATGTTGGCCACGCCGATATCCAGGCACAGCGAAAGGCTCAGCAAGAAGCCGCTGGTGAATTCCATCTACCGATTTCCTTGGGACAAAATTGTTTACAAACGGGCTGGACAGTATGCCATCACTGACCTTATCTTCCGCCACAGGTCACCGCAGTGACCAGCGTCGCTCGGACGGTTCCGGGCGCTTACGTTATCCGAGGCAACAATGGCTGAACAAGGTTCGCCGCGCCGCTTTGCGCGCATAGATCGACTCCCCCCTTACGTTTTCAACATCACCGCCGAGCTGAAGATGGCCGCGCGGCGTCGTGGTGAAGACATCATCGACTTGAGCATGGGCAACCCCGACGGCGCCACGCCGCCGCACATTGTCGAAAAACTCGTCCAGGTTGCCCAACGCGAAGACACCCACGGTTACTCGACGTCCAAGGGCATTCCGCGCCTGCGCCGGGCGATTTCCAACTGGTACAAGCAACGCTACGAAGTCGACATCGACCCGGAAAGCGAAGCCATTGTCACCATCGGTTCCAAGGAAGGCCTGGCGCATCTGATGCTGGCGACCCTGGATCAGGGCGACACTGTTTTGGTGCCCAACCCGAGCTATCCGATTCACATCTACGGTGCGGTGATTGCCGGCGCCCAGGTGCGTTCGGTGCCGCTGGTGCCGGGCGTGGACTTCTTCGATGAGCTGGAACGGGCCATTCGCGGTTCGATTCCGAAGCCGAAAATGATGATCCTCGGCTTCCCGTCGAACCCGACTGCGCAGTGTGTGGAGCTGGATTTCTTCGAACGGGTGATCGCCCTCGCCAAGCAGTATGACGTGCTGGTGATTCACGATCTGGCTTACGCCGACATCGTCTACGACGGCTGGAAAGCCCCGTCGATCATGCAGGTGGCGGGTGCCAAGGACATCGCGGTGGAGTTTTTCACCCTGTCCAAGAGCTACAACATGGCCGGCTGGCGCATCGGCTTCATGGTCGGTAACCCGGAACTGGTCAACGCCTTGGCGCGGATCAAGAGCTACCACGACTACGGCACCTTCACCCCGCTGCAAGTCGCGGCGATTGCTGCGCTGGAAGGTGATCAGCAGTGCGTGCGCGACATTGCCGAGCAGTATCGCCAGCGCCGCAACGTGCTGGTCAAAGGTCTGCATGAACTGGGCTGGATGGTCGAGAATCCGAAGGCGTCGATGTATGTCTGGGCGAAGATTCCTGAGCAGTACGCACATCTGGGTTCGCTGGAATTCGCCAAAAAACTGCTGGCCGAGGCCAAGGTGTGCGTCTCGCCGGGGGTGGGGTTTGGCGAGTATGGCGATGACCATGTGCGCTTTGCGCTGATCGAAAACCAGGACCGGATTCGTCAGGCGGTACGCGGGATTCGCGGGATGTTCCGGGCGGATGGCCTGGCCCCGAAAACCACTGCCTGACGCACTGATCGTTCCCACGCTCCGCGTGGGAATGCCTCAATGGACGCTCTGCGTCCGCTTTGGGACGCAGAGCGTCCCGGGCTGCATTCCCACGCAGAGCGTGGGAACGATCACCCACAAAAAAACCGCATCGCTGCGGTTTTTTTGTGTCTGCAAGAAGCGCTTACACGAACAGCGACAACAGCAGGATAAAGCCCAACGCGACGATGGAGAGGATGGTTTCCATCGCTGTCCAGGTCTTGAACGTCTCGGCCACGGTCATGTTGAAGTATTGCTTCACCAGCCAGAAACCGGCGTCGTTCACGTGGGACAGGATCAACGAACCGGCACCGGTAGCCAGCACCAGCAGCTCACGATTCACACCCGGAATCATCCCCACCACCGGCACCACAATGCCCGCGCCGGTAATGGTTGCCACAGTCGCCGAACCGGTTGCGATACGAATCACCGCCGCCACCAGCCACGCCAGCAGGATCGGCGAGATCTGTGCGCTGACCGCCATGTGGCCGATCACGTCGCCCACACCGCTGGTCACCAGCATTTGTTTGAAGCCACCGCCGGCACCGATGATCAGGATGATCGCCGCGGTTGGCGCCAGGCTCGCGTCGAGCCACTTGAGCATCTGTTGCGAACCGATGCCCTGCTTGTGCCCGAAGGTGTACAGCGACAGCAGCAACGCCAGCAGCAACGCGGAGATCGGGTGACCGATCATGTCCATCCAGGTGCGGAAGAAATGACCGTCCGGCAGCGCCACGTCAGCGAAGGTTTTCAGCAGCATCAGGAACACCGGCAACAGCACAGTGATCAGGGTGATGCTGAAGCTCGGCAGCGTGGTCGAATCGTCATTTTCGCGGGCCAGTTGATCGACCAGTTCCTGATTCGGGTGACCCGGAATGTGCTTGGCGATGAACGTACCGAAAATCGGGCCGGCGATGATCGCGGTCGGCAGCGCAACGATCAGACCATAAAGAATGGTCTTGCCGATGTCAGCGCCGAACACACCGATGGCCAGCAGCGGACCCGGGTGCGGTGGCACCAGACCGTGCACCGCGGACAGGCCGGCGAGCAGCGGGATACCGATCTTGATGATCGACACGCCAGTGCGGCGCGCAACGATGAACACCAGCGGAATCAGCAATACGAAGCCGATTTCGAAGAACAGCGGAATGCCCACCAGGAACGCGGCGAACATCATCGCCCACTGGACTTTGTCTTTACCGAACGCCCGGATCAGGGTCTGGGCGATCTGATCCGCCCCGCCCGATTCGGCCATCATTTTGCCGAGCATGGTGCCCAGCGCAAGGATGATGCCGACGAAACCGAGCACGCCACCGAAGCCGTCCTGGAACGCCTTGATGATGGTGCCGATCGGCATGCCCGACGTCAGGCCGAGGAACGCGGCGGCGATGGTCAGGGAAATGAACGGGTGAATCTTGAATTTGGTGATCAGGATAATCAGGCCGATTACCGTGACCACTGCATCGAGCAGCAGGAACGTCTCATGGGACATGCCAAACATTGGGGGTGTCTCCTGGATTGTTGTTGTTATTAAAGCGGGTTAAACAGAAGTCGGGAGGACAGCGCTATCTCTTTCAACACACTCATACCGCCTGCTTCAGACCGTGGGCCTGCCACCAGACATGAGCCTGGGACGCCAGTTCTTCAACGCTGTGGATCGAAGCATTCAGGGCCAAGGTCAACGGCTCGCCCTTGGGCGATTCGAGGGTGGCGAACTGGCTTTCGATCAGCGTGGCCGGCATGAAGTGGCCCGGACGATGGGACACACGCTCAGCGGCAACTTCAGGGGTCAATTCAAGAAACACGAAGCCCAGGCCCGGCAAGGCACTGCGCAACACTTCGCGATAACTGTGTTTAAGGGCCGAGCAGGTCAGCACCGGACGTTTGCCCGATGCATCAACGCGACGCAGTTCATCGCACAGGCTGTCGAGCCAGCCGGCACGGTCGTCGTCGTTCAGGGGGATCCCCGCGCTCATCTTTTCGATGTTCGCGGCCGGATGGAAAGTATCGCCTTCAATGGCAGTGGCGCCGCTCAATTGGCACAAGGCCTCGCTGACGCACGTCTTGCCGCAACCGGCAACGCCCATGATGACCAGGGCGGTGATGGGATGACTCATATAACACCTCAGCGCGCAGACAGCGCTACCTTTGCTAGCTATGACTCTAGTGCACAGGCAGAAGTTGCCGACGCCTTCTTGTCGTTTTTTTGGGTTGCAGCAGGTTTGTTCCCAACACCAAAAAGCGAAGATCAGGCAGGACCTCGCTTACGCATTTACAGCTGCATCAGGACAGCGCTACCTTAGTGCCTTGATTTTTGTTTGGCAAGCCGTCGATGACCACCCCTAAAAACGATAAAAATACCCGCACCACCGGCCGTCCTACCCTGAATGAAGTTGCCCGCCTGGCCGGTGTCAGCCCGATTACCGCTTCTCGCGCCTTGCGTGGGGTCAGCACGGTCGCCACCGAACTGGTGGAAAAAGTGCAGAAAGCCGCCCTCGAGCTCAACTATGTCGTGAACCCCGCTGCCCGCGCGTTGGCCTCGGCGCAGAGCCATTCGGTGGTGGTTCTGGTGCCCTCGTTATCCAACTTGCTGTTCATCGATACGCTGGAAGCCATTCATCGGGTGCTCACGCCCAAAGGCTTCGAAGTGCTGATCGGCAACTTCCACTACTCGCGCGATGAAGAAGAAAACCTGCTGCGCAACTACATGGCCTATCAGCCGCGTGGATTTTTGCTGACCGGGTTTGACCGCACGGAAAGTTCGCGGCGGATGATCGAGGCGAGCAACATTCCCTGCGTGTACATGATGGAACTGGACAGCGCCGCCGGGGTGAATTGCGTCGGCTTCTCGCAGCTCAGTGCCGGTGAAACGGCGGCTGAGCATTTGCTCTCACGTGGACGCAAGCGTCTGGCTTACATTGGCGCACAGCTCGATCAGCGCACCTTGTTGCGTGGTGAAGGTTTTCGCAAAGCGCTGCAGAAGGCCGGGCGTTATGACCCGGATCTGGAAGTGCTGACGCCGCGCTCTTCATCGGTGGGCTTGGGCGGGGAACTGTTTATGCAATTGCTCGCGGCGCATCCGGATGTTGATGCGATCTTCTTTGGTAACGACGATTTGGCGCAGGGAGCGTTGCTGGAAGCACTGCGCCACGGCATCAAGATTCCCGAGCAGGTGGCGATTCTCGGTTTTAACGACTTGCCGATGTCCGAGCACATGGTGCCGCGCCTGAGCAGCATCAACACCCCGCGTGAAGCAATTGGCCGGCGGGCGGCGGAGCAGATGTTGACGTTGATGGCCGGTAACAGCGTGGCGCGCCCGGTGGAAGACATGGGCTTCGAACTGAAGATTCGTGAAAGCACATAACCCCTGAAATCCCTGTGGGAGCTGGCTTCACTGATCGTTCCCACGCTCTGCGTGGGAACGATCAACCGCCCAACAATTCGACGAGGGCATGCGCGCCCTTCTGCAATGGCTGGCTCTTGAGCCACACCGCGTGCACCGGCATCACCAAACCATTTTCGATGTTGCGGAAATTCAGCCGTTTCAGCCGTCCGCTGTCCAGCCGCGACTGCACCACCGACAGCGGAAAATTGCCCCAGCCCAACCCTGCCTCGACCATTTCCATTGCCGTTTCAAGGCTGTCGGTGCGCCAATACGACTCTGCCACCAACGGCCGCGTTTCACTGATCGGCAAGTCGCGGCTGGCGACGATGATCTGCCGCACATGCACCAGATCCTCGAGAAACACATCCTGCCCCTGTAACAGCGGACTGTCCGCCGCCAGCGTGGCGATCATCCGTTCGCTGCCGACGAACTGAAAACGCTCCAGCACATTCATGCTCAGCCCGGCGAACGCCAGGCACACGCTGACCCGGCCACTGTGCAGCATCGCCAGCACGTCATCTTGCGGCGCGGTGAGCACTTCGATATCGAGCAGCGGATGACGCTCGGCGATCACCTTGATCGCCGCCAGCAAACGCCGCCGGTCGATGTCCGCGACCACGCCGATCGACAACTTGCTCTCCAGTCCCAACGACAGTTCCACCGCATGCACTTGCAACTGCTTGAGCTGCTCGGCAATAAGCCGCGCGTGGGGGACCAGCGACAGCGCCATCGGCGTCGGTTGCGGTTCGCGATGGCTGCGGTCGAACAGCAGATAACCCAGCTCCGCTTCAAGATTGCCAATACTCATGCTGACGGCGGAAGGCACCCGACCTAACGCTCGAGCCGCCGCCGAAAACGAGCCGCGCTCGATCACGGCAAGAAACAGCTCGATGCTGTCGCTGTTGAAATTCACCCTGAACACCTATCAATAGAACTGAAAGTAGCTGACTTTTTCTGTCAGCCCCATTGAAGCTATCTTTCGCCGTCTTCGCCAGTCCCACTGGCCAACAAACGGCAAGAAAGAGGCAAACCCCCATGCAAGGCGTCAAACGCAAACTGGTCTATGTATCGCTCTACGAAGTGATCGGCATGACCTTCTCCGCCCTCGGTCTGGCGCTGTTGTCCGGCACCTCCCCGGGCAGCACCGGGCCGCTGGCAGTGATCATCACCACCATCGCCGTGACCTGGAACTTCATTTACACCTCGTTGTTCGAGCACTGGGAAAGCCGCCAGATTTCACGTAATCGCACAGTTAAACGACGCATCGCCCACGCCGTCGGCTTTCAACTGACGCTGATCGTGTTCCTGATTCCGTTGATCGCGTGGTGGATGAACATCAGTCTGGTACAAGCCTTCCTCCTGGATCTGGCGCTGATCATTTTCATCCCGTGCTACACGTTTGCCTTCAACTGGCTGTTCGACCGGATCTTCGGACTGCCGGCCTCGGCGTTGCCAGATTCGGCGGCTGCGGCATAAATCGTTAATTCGTAAACAGATATTGCGAGAAATCAGCGGTTTATCCGCGTAAACCGCCGATATTCACAATCCGTTAACTCCGATAGCAGGCTAAGCTTTTCCATCAATAAAAAATGGATCAGCCCATGACTGCTCACGTCTCCGCCGCCGCGCAAAGCGACGGCATCGACCCGATACGCGCCGCTCAGGTGTCCGCCCGCATTGATCGTCTTCCGGCGGTCGCGACGATCTGGCGGCTGGTGGCGCTGCTGTCGATCGGTGGTTTTTTCGAACTCTACGATCTGTTCCAGACCGCCTACATCAGCCCCGGGTTGATCCGCGATGGCATCTTTGCCACTGGCAATCAAGGTGTGTTCGGTTTCTCCGATCAGGCAGCGTTTGCTTCGGCGACATTCCTCGGCCTGTTCCTCGGCGCCAGCCTGCTCAGCCCGTTGGCCGATCGCTTCGGCCGCCGCGCGATCTTCACCTTCGCGCTGGTCTGGTACACGGTGGCAACGGTGTTGATGGGCATTCAGAGCTCGGCGCTGGGCATCATCTGCATGCGCTTTCTGGTCGGCATCGGCTTGGGTATCGAACTGGTGACCATCGACGCCTACCTCTCGGAACTGGTGCCCAAACGCATGCGCAGTTCGGCGTTCGCCTTTGCGTTTTTCGTGCAGTTCCTGTCGGTGCCGGCGGTGGCGTTGATGTCGTGGTGGCTGGTGCCGCAAGCGCCATTCGGCGTGTCCGGCTGGCGTTGGGTGGTGTTGGCCAGCGCGGTGTTTGCGCTGTTTATCTGGTGGTTGCGCAAACGCCTGCCGGAATCGCCGCGCTGGCTGGCGCAGCATGGCCGCTTTGATGAAGCCAACCGGATTCTCGATGGCATCGAAGCGCGCTGCGAGAAGGATCACGGTAAACCGTTGGATACGCCGGAAACTGTACCCGTCGACGTCGAAGGCAAGGGCCGTTTTGCTGATATCTGGCAGCCGCCGTACCGTCGTCGTGCGTTGATGCTGATTGTCTTCCACATCTTCCAGGCCATCGGTTTTTTCGGTTTCGGCAACTGGTTGCCGGCGTTACTCTCCGGCCAGGGCGTCAGCGTCACCCACAGTTTGATGTATGCGTTCATCATCACCCTCGCCTACCCGCTCGGGCCGTTGCTGTTCGTCAAGTTCGCCAACCGTTTCGAGAACAAATGGCAGATCGTCGGCTCGGCCCTCGGCGCGATGACCTTCGGCACGTTGTTCGCCCTGCAAACCAGTGCGTTCGGGCTGATCTTCTGCGGAGTGATGATCACTTTCTGCAACGCCTGGCTGAGCTTCAGTTATCACTCGTACCAGAGCGAACTGTTCCCGACCAACATCCGCGCCCGGGCGGTGGGTTTCTGCTATTCGTTCAGTCGTTTGTCGACGGTATTCAGCAGCCTGTTGATCGGTCTGTTTCTCGACAACTTCGGCACACCGGGCGTACTGGCGTTTATCGTCAGCAGCATGCTGATCGTGATGATGACCATCGGCTGGTTCGGCCCACGCACGCGCAATCTGGCGCTGGAAAACATCGCTCATCGCTGAGGGTGGCAACGGTCATCCTCTGCCGCTTATCGGCAAGGGATGACCGCTGCGAACACCTGACTAATGATCAACTTGTTGAAATAAAAGAATTTATTCAGAAGGCACGGTAATTGCTCTGGTACGCGAGTCAGCAATTACCTACAGGTCCACTCATCATGTTGATCAGTGCCAAACAACAGCAAATCATTCACCTGCCCAAAGCGCTGAATGACGATGCGACATCCACCGCCGCCGCCGGTCTGCAAGGTGGCCTGCACGGCGCCATGCTGCAGACCCTGCAAAACCAGACCCAGGCGCAAACCGCCGAAGCCACCGCCAAGGTGCAGGACTCGGCCACGCAGATCGCCACCCAGCAAGTCAGCGAAGCCACACGCATCAGCGATAACGTCGACGAAGCGTTCGCCAAGACCCGCGTGAATCTGCAATCGACCGACGCCACCAGCGCCTCGGCAAAAACTGCCACCGACGAGTTCAAGGACTACATGAGCAAGACGCCGGAACAGCGTCTGCGCGACAGTATCCTGCAGTCCATGGGGCTGACCGAAGACGACATCAAAGCCATGCCGCCGGAGAAACAACTGGCCATCGGCAAAGAGATCGCCGAACGCTTGCAGGACAAGATGAAGTTGGCGCAGGCAGAAAAAGACAACGATGTGAAGGACAGCGACAAGCAGGCGGACAAGTTTCTCGCAGCGCTGTGATCTCCAGGTCGCCTGAAATCAAATGTGGGAGCGAGCTTGCTCGCGAAGGCGGTGAACCAATCAACTTAGATGTTGAATGTTGCGCCGCCTTCGCGAGCAGGCTCGCTCCCACAGTTTTTTGTGTGTTCAGGAAAGATCAGTTCAGTTGCAGGGTCTCATTGAACTGACTGATCGCGTCCACCACATGCCGCGATCCCTGCTGAATCTCCAGAATCACCTCCCCCGCCTCGTTCGCCAGCTCCACGCCAAGCCCGGTACGACTTAGGCTCGACTGCATACTCGACACCGCACTCAGCGACAGGTCATGGTTCTTGCGCACCACGTCGACAATTTCCAGGGTCGCCTGACTGGTCCGCGCCGCGAGGCTACGCACCTCATCCGCCACTACCGCAAATCCGCGCCCGTGCTCCCCGGCCCGCGCCGCTTCAATCGCAGCGTTGAGCGCCAGCAGGTTGGTCTGGTCGGCAATCCCGCGAATGGTCTGAACGATGGTGCCGATGATGTCCGATTGCTTGCTCACCGCATCGATGCTGACGGCAGCTTCGTTGAGGTCGCGGGAGATGTCCTGAATGATCTGCACGGTTTGCTGCACGACTTGTGAGCCTTTTTGCGCGCAGGCATCGTTTTGTACCGAGGTGCTGTGGGCCGACTCGGCAGCGTTCTGCAAAGTGGTCATCTGATGGGTGATGTCGCTGGCGAACTTGACCACTTTGTACAGGCGGCCCTTGGCGTCGAACAATGGGTTATACGAGGCTTCCAGATAGACCATGTGCCCGGACTTGTTCTTGCGCTCGAAACGATGTGAGTGATATTCGCCGCGGTTGAGCGAAGCCCAGAATGCCTTGTACTGCGAGGATTCCGCTTCACTGCGATGACAGAACATGCTGTGGTGATGGCCGATGATTTCGTTGAGCGAGTACTGCATGGTCTTGAGGAAGTTGTCGTTGGCGGTGATGACATTGCCTTCCGGAGTGAACTCGATCACCGCCATGGAGCGACCAATCGCCGCCAGCATGCTTTCTTCTTCGTGTTCCTTGTTGATCCGCGCGGTGATGTCCGCCGCCACTTTGATCACACTTCTGACTTGCTTGTCCGGGCCATACACCGGCATGTAACTGGCTTCGAGCCAGACTTCCCTGCCGGCCTTGTTCAAACGCAGAAAAGTCCCGCTGATCGGTTCACCACGGGCCAGGTCACGCCACAGCTTTGCGTATTCCTCACTGCGGTAGAACACCTCTTCACAGAACACCCGGTGATGTTTGCCACGCACTTCATCGGCGCTGTAGCCCATGGTCTTGCAGAAGTTTTCATTGGCATCGATAACGATGCCGTCAGGGCTGAACTCGATCATGGCCATCGAACGGCTGATCGCTTCCAGCTTGGCGTTGGCCTCGGTCAGGGCGCAGCTGAAGCGCTCGATTTCCTGCAGGTCAGCCTTGTGATGTAGGTTGAACATGGTTGTATCACCTTCCGCGCGGACTTTTGATTTGATGAAAGTTCAGTTCTTTCACGATCCACCACTACGTTCCACAGAACAGGCACACGCATTCCTCCACGGGAGGAAGTTGTCAGGTGATAAATGATGATCAATCGGAGCGTCCATGCAGCGACGCTCTAATCAAGACATCCTTCTCTTGATAGCCCGCACGCGGGCCAGCCCTAACGCGTTGAAGAACTTCCATGTAAGCGACGCTCCTTGTTGGTTCAGTGTCGGTGCCTCGGGTTGCGCACTCTGGCAGCATGAGTTCACGGACCAACGATGTGTTTGAGCCATGTTTTGACATGACGGTCGACATAGTTAGTTACGAGAAGCATAGCCAGCGGCAAGCCTTGCGCAAGGCCACTAGTCGGCCAGTATCTGGCACTTTTTGCACAAGAAACGGTTCAGCGCGAAGAGAATTGTTGGCGGGGCAGACGCTTTCGCGAGCAAGCTCGCTCCCACAGGAGCAACGCATTCCAAAATGTGGGAGCGAGCCTGCTCGCGAAGGCGCCATAAGAAGCACTACAAAAACAACAGAAACGACTTACAGACTTCCGCTCACCTTGGTCGCCACCTCAACAGGCACCCAAGGCTTCCAGACCTGCGGCTGATCACGCAAAAACGCTTCCGCCACCAACCTCGGCTGCAAACGTTTTTCACTCATCCCCGCCAAAGTCTGGTTCAACAGATCAATCGGCAAATCGACTTTCTCGAAGAACGCCACCAACTCCGGATACTGCGCCTTGAACGGCGCCGACACGCCAATCGCCAGGCTTGCCGGCATCGAACGGGTGCCCTTGGGGTTGGGATTGTTGGCATCGGCCAGGGTCTTCCAGGCTTCGGCATCGAACGGCGGTTCTTCCAGTTTTACCAGTTTGAACCGACCGAGCAGCGGTGTCGGTGACCAGTAGTAGAACAGCACCGGTTTGCCCCGCTTGATCGACGACGCCACCTCGGCATCCAGTGCCGCGCCGGAACCGGTGCGGAAATTCACGAAGCTGTCGTTCAGCGCATACGCCTTGAGCTTCTGACTGTTGACGATCTCCGAAGTCCAACCGGTCGGGCTGTTGAGGAAACGCCCGCGAGTCGGATCTTCCGGGTCGCGGAACACGTCTTTGTAGCGCGGCAGATCGGCCACCGATTTCAACTCGGGTGCCAACGCTTTGATGCCGCGTTCAGGGTCGCCCTTGATCACATACTCCGGCACCCACCAGCCTTCGGTGGCACCTTTGACGGTATCGCCCAAACCGAACACCTTACCTTCGGCGGCCGCTTTGACCCAGGCCGGACTGCGCCCGGCCCATTCTTCGCCGATCACCTGAATATCGTTTTTCGCCAGCGCCGCTTCCAGGCTGACGGTGCTGCCGGGCAAGGTGTCGGTCGGGTAACCGTAGCCTTTCTCAACGATCAGGCGCAGCACTTCGGTGATGAAACTGCCGCTTTCCCAAGTGATGTCGCCGAAGTGGATCGGCGCGGTTTTTTCCGTCGCCGAAACAGCGCCGACACTCAGGCTCAACGCCAGCAGCGAAGTGCCGAGCAGGGTTTTGATCGATCTCATGCGGACCTCTTGTCTTGCAGGGTTTGGTTGGCGCTGTGGCGATCGCACAGCGCTTGGGAACGGTTCATGTACTCGCTGACCGAGCGCTGGGAGATGCCCAGTTCGGCAGCGATTTGCGGGTAGGTCAGGCCGTCGATGCGGGCGAGCAGAAACGTCGTGCGGACCTTGTCGGGCAAGCGTTGCAAGCTGTGATCGAGGCGGTTGAGGGTTTGCGATAGCTGGACGATTTCTTCAGCCGATGCGGCGTAATCGACATCGATCTGCTGGCGATATCCGCGCTCCAGATCTGCGCGTCGCCAGCGCTGATAAAGCAGGCGTTGGGCGACGGTCGTCAGCAACGCGCGGGGTTCGCGAATGGCCCGCAGCGTCGGTGCTTCAAGTAACTGCACGAAGGTCTCGGAAGCAATATCTTCAATACTGGCGGCGTCATGCAGATGACGGCGCAGATAGGCACAGAGCCAGCGATAGTGAGCGCGGAACAGGTCGTCCACGGTGTGACGATGGGAAATGGCGGCGCCGGACATAGGGGCTCCTGGGTTAGGGGTCGCTGAATGTCCGGTGTTCCGGTGGCGCGATCGTAGCAAGGCGCCTTATTCGTTTAAAATACTTAAAACGAATCTTTATATTCCATTTAAAACTAAAAAATCAAAAGATCGCAGCCTTCGGCAGCTCCTGCACCGATCTCCTGTAGCAGTTGCCGAAGGCTGCGATCTTTAGCGCAAGCGGCCATAGCCAAGTCCTTCAGCCTCACGCTGATAGTCGAGCAGGATTTGATAATCGCGCTCACTGGCCGCAACCACCTCAGGCAATCCCAAGGTCTGTGCGACATCAGGGAGTTCGCGCAAGGTTTCATTCATTACCTGTCGGAGCTGCTCGATCTGCTCATCCGTAGCGCTACCTACCGTAATGAACGGCAAGGTCGGACTCCACGCACTGCGCGCAATCACCTGCAAGGCACTGACTTCTTGCGGCGCATGTTGCGCCAGATAGGCGTAGGTGACGCTGTCGATGGCGGCCAGATCGGCACGGTGTTCGCGCAACCAGCGCAGGCTCTCTCGATGGCCGCCGCTGATGCCGACCGAGGCGAAAAATTGTCCGTCCTGATTCAGCGGCGCCAAGCGCTGACGCAACAGGTTCATGCCGCTGTTGGAGTCCTCACTATTGATCACCCCCCGACTGTTGTGAAAATCCGTCAGGGTTTTGCGTGGGTCATCAGCGCGGCCGAGGATCAGGCTGCAATGATTGCCGGCGCTGGCGTCAGGCAGTTCGTAGCGAGGACGTCCGACGATCCGCACTTGTCCGCGCAAAGCGGTCATCAGCGGGTAGCCGCAGGTTTGTGTGAGCAGCAGATCGGGGGATAACCAGAGTTCGGGCAATGACAGGCCTTCAGCACTCAGGCGGGTGTGGCCAAGTTGCTCGAGAATGCGCGCAATCCAGCGCTCATTCGCCGCGCGGATTGGCTCGGGGGCGACGTACATCAGGAGTTCGGTGTGGTGTTGGGTCATGCACATTTTCCCCGAGTTACAAATATCCAATGTGGGAGCGAGCCTGCTCGCGAAAGCGCTGGGTCAGACAACAGATTCATCAACTGACACTACGCCTTCGCGAGCAGGCTCGCTCCCACAGGGTTTTGTGGTGTTCTTGGGTCAGTGGAACGGATGCTCGGGACTGTCGATCGGCCTAAAGACATTGCGCCGCCAGAACTCGCCATACCCGCGCACCAGAAACCCGCCACTGCGCGCGATCCACTGCTCGCGATGCATCCGGTAAACCGTCGGCAAGTCGTACCACGCAAGCTTCGGCAAGTCGTGATGCACCAGATGAAAATTCAGATTCAGGAAAAACCAGCGCCACGGCCAACCGGCCTCATTGAGCACCGTGCGCTGTTCCGGTTGCGCATGCGGGCGGTGTTCATAGTAGGAGCGGATCATCGCGATCGACAGCGCCGGCACGCTGATCAGCAACAGGTAATGCCAGACCGGCAGCACGCTGTATCGAGCGACGAACCCCAGCATCAGCAGGGTAAACGCGCCGTGGGTCAGCCACATCAGCCACGCCTGGCGTTCGCCATTCTTCAGCCGCCGCAGTTCTTCGCCAGCGAGCGCCAACAACGCCAGGGGGGCGCCCGTTGCGAAACGGCCGAGTACGGTTTTGTTCAGCCAGTGCAGGCTGCGCTCGAACAGCGAACTGCCCTGCCAGCCAGCGCGGGTCAGGTAACGGCTCTCCGGATCGACGCCGGGCACAGTCAGATCCTCATCGCGGTGATGCAACAAATGGCTGTCGCGATACAGCGTGTACGGATACCACACCGCGAATGGCGCGTAGCCGAGGATTTTGTTGAGCAAGGTCCAGCGGGTCGGATGCCCGTGGAGCAATTCGTGCTGCACTGACAGCCACAGCACCAGTAGCGGAACCAGCAGCAACGTGCTCAAACCACGACCGAGCCACTGACTATTGAGCACAATGGCAAACCAACCGCCATAGACGCCGATCAGCAACAGCCAGGTCGGCCATTCGGTGCGGGCGGTGAAGCGTTGGCGCAGGGTTTCGATCTGCTGGCGATGGGCGGCGTCGAAGTAATGGGACATGGCGTTGCTCAAAACGGGATTCTTTCCCTTCTGTGCAACGACGCGGCGCAATCTTGCAGATTATTTTCGGGTTAGGCAGGAGCCCGAGAACCGGGCTCCGGAAAGACGTGATCAATGGCCGAATATGTCGACTTTCTTGGCTTTCTTCTCCGCGCGTTTTTCAATCGCGGTCTTGGCCGGTTTCTTCTTCGCGGCTTTCTTTGAATCCATACCTTTGGACATGATGCGTACTCCACTCACAGGGGATGTGAGGTCAGGTATACACCTATCCAGAGCCGTGCGTTCTTTTATAATCGCCGCTTTGCCCACCGACAGTCCGATCCCATGCCCGACACCCGATACAGCCTGCTCGACGAGTCGTTATGGCCGTTGATGAACAAGTTTTACCGCAGCCATCAATCATCGATGAAAGCTGTTCGCGACGCGCAATTGTGGGTCGCGCGACGGGGAGAGATTGTTGCCGCGTTGTGCTTGCGGCCGGTGGCGGGCGGGCATTGGTTGACCGGGTTGTTCGTTGATCCGGGCTGTCGCGAACAAGGGCTTGCCGCGCAGTTGATCGCAGCAGCGGTGCAGGATGTGAGCGAGCCGGTGTGGCTGTTCTGTCATCCTGATTTGCGTGAGTTTTATGAGCGACGCGGGTTCACGTTCGATCCGGCGCTGCCGCAAGCGATGGCAGAGCGATTGAGCCGGTATGCGCGGAGCAAGCCGATGATTGCTATGGAAAGGGTTCCCGCTCAATCCTGAAGGACATGCAAAAACCAATGTGGGAGCGAGCCTGCTCGCGAAAGCGGTGTGTCAGTCACAGAATCTGTCACTGATATTGCGCATTCGCGAGCAGGCTCGCTCCCACAGGGGATGTGTTGAGTCTTGAATTAATCGTCAGCTGTGGGATCGAGATCCGGGAACATCACTTCGGTAAAACCGAATTTGCTGAAATCGGTGATCCGCGACGGGTACAAGCGGCCGATCAGGTGATCGCACTCGTGCTGCACAACGCGCGCGTGGAAGCCCGAAGCAGTGCGCACAATCGGCTCACCCTTTGGATCAAACCCTTCGTAACGAATCTGCTGATAACGCTCCACCGCACCACGCAAACCGGGCACCGACAGACAACCTTCAAAGCCCTCTTCCGTCAACGGACTCAGCGGCGTGATCAGCGGATTGATCAGGATTGTCTGCGGCACGGCTTCAGCGTCCGGGTAACGTTCGCTGTGTTCGAAACCAAAGATCACCAGTTGCAGATCGACACCGATCTGCGGCGCGGCCAGGCCAACGCCGCCGACGCTTTCCATGGTCTGGAACATATCGTCGATCAGTTGCCACAGCTCAGGGCTGTCGAACATCTCGGCCGGCACTGGCGGGGCGATGCGCAGCAGGCGCTCGTCGCCCATTTTCAGAATTTCACGGATCATGATCAGACTTCGTCAGTGTCCGGCTTGAGCGAATGATCGCGGCCCAGGCCCGAGACGTGTTGTTTGGGATGCTCATCGAGTTCGCCGGGGACTTTTTCACCCGAGTCCTTGCCCTCGCTGGACATGTGTTCGATCACCGCATTCATCTCCGCGCCGAGCAACAGCACCGCAGCGGAAATGTAGAAGTACAGCAACAGCACGATGATCGCCCCGATGCTGCCATACATCGCGTTGTAGTTGGCGAAGGTTTTTACGTAGAAGGCGAACCCCAACGAAGCGATGATCCACACCACCACGGCCAACACAGAACCGGGTGTGATGAAACGGAATTCCTGTTTGACGTCCGGCATGACGTAGTAGATCAGTGCCACGGCGACCATCATCAGAATCACGATCACCGGCCAGCGCGCGATGGTCCACACGGTGACGATGAAGTCTTCCAGTCCCACCTGCGCGGCGATCCAGCCCATCACCTGCGGCCCGAGCACCATCAGCGCGGCGGCCACCAGCAGCATGCCGGCGATGCCGACGGTGTAGAAAATCGACAGTGGGAAACGCTTCCAGATCGGCCGGCCTTCAACCACGTCGTACGCGGCGTTCATCGCGCTCATCATCAAGCGCACACCGGCGGAGGCGGTGTACAAGGCGATCACGATACCGACGGAAAGCAGGCCACCCTTTGACTGCTGTAACTGGTCAATCACCGGATTGACCTGCTCCAGCGCCTGCGGCGGCAGGACCAGTTCTGATTGCAGGCGCAGCCAGGAGAAGAAGTCCGGCAGGTGCAGGAAACCGATCAGGGCGATCAGAAACAGAATGAACGGGAACAGCGAGAACAGCATCTGGTAAGCCAGTGCCGAGGCGTAGGTCGACATTTCGTCGTCGACGAATTCAGTGACCGTGCGCATCATCACCCGATGCAGGGGCAGACCTTTCATGTCTGGAAATATCATTCGCGTCTCCTTTCGCCGCAATACAGGTTGAAGTCGTGGCGACTCAGGGGCCGTTTTTTACATCACGGTAGCCTGTTTGGCTAACCTAGTGAGGTTGCCGCAGGTTTTTGACACAAAAACGGCCATCCTTGGATGGCCGTTCATGTATTTCGTTCAAGGCTGGATTACGCCTTGTCGACGCCTTTTTTGACCGCGTCCTTGGCTTTGCCGACAGCTTGCTGGGCTTCGCCTTTCTTCTCTTGAATCTTGCCTTCGGCTTGCAGCTTGGTGTTGTCGGTGGCTTTACCGACGCCTTGCTTGACGTTGCCGACCGCTTCGTTGGCCATGCCTTTTACTTTATCGCCTGTGCTACTCATGGTGTTTCTCCTTGGTGCAATTAGGGGGAAAAGTCAGTACGTAATGATTGACTGGCCGGGTTTGCGCCAAGTTTCATTTATTTTCGGGGGTTCATTTCGTCGTGGCGTGCAGGTTGGGCTTTATGTTTGCGTGCGAAGCCCCGAGAATGCGCAACATATGGGCGCCGTGCGCCAATGAACCGATCCCGCAGGAATGTTATGAAACTCGATAAAACGCAGGCCATCGCCCGACGCAACAAGGAACTGGGCGGTGCCGTGCTCGGCACCAACAACTGCCACTTCGCCGAACTGAACCGTAACCGCAACATCTGGTGGTTCGACCTGCCGGTGTCGCGCCTGGCCATCGGTCAGTACGAGTGGATTCACTTGCTGATGCACACCCCGGCCACCGACGAACTGCTGCACCTGAAAGTGCCAACGGTGTTCCTGCGTGAAAAGCTTGAAGGGCTGGTGATTCGCAACGAAGGCAAGCGTAAAGCGGCATTGAGCCTGGAATTGAGTGCGGACAAGGATTCGTATCTGCAGGACATGCGTCCGGCGGGGACCAACGTGAATTTCGCGCCGTTCCGTCAATAGCCCTCACCCTAGCCCTCTCCCAGAGGGAGAGGGGACTGACCGAGGTATTCGGGCGAGATTCACCGACCTGAGATTCCTGAGTTGAACTCAGGTTCTGAAAGGCCCCCGATCGGCTCCCTTCCCCCTCGCCCCCTTGGGGGAGAGGGCTGGGGTGAGGGGGTAGATTTACCAATCACTGCAAATCTACAGCCTTCCACCAACAAAAAGCCCCGCATCTGCGGGGCTTCGTGTTTTAAGCGGCGGACTTGGCCTTGATCTTCTTCAGCTCTTCATCACGCAACTCGCGACGCAGAATCTTGCCGACGTTGGTGGTCGGCAGCGCATCGCGAAACTCCACCGAACGCGGCACCTTGTAGCCCGTGACGTTGGCACGCATGTGATCCATCACCTGCTCTTTGGTCAGGGTCACACCTGGTTTGGCGACGATGAAAATCTTGATCGCCTCACCCGACTTCTCGTCCGGCACACCAATGGCCGCGCACTGCAACACGCCCGGCAGGGTCGCCAGTACGTCTTCCAGTTCGTTCGGGTAAACGTTGAAACCGGAGACCAGGATCATGTCTTTCTTGCGGTCGACAATGCGCATGTAGCCGTCCGGCTGGATCAGCGCGATATCACCGGTCTTCAGCCAGCCTTCGCTGTCGAGCATTTCATCGGTGGCTTCCTGACGCTGCCAGTAGCCCTTCATCACTTGCGGGCCCTTGACGCACAGTTCGCCGATTTCACCCAGCGGCTGCTCGACACCGTTATCGTCGATGACTTTGCACAGCGTCGACGGTACGGGAATACCGATGGTGCCGATCTGGATGTGCTGGATCGGGTTGACCGTGGCCACCGGGCTGGTTTCGGTCATGCCGTAACCTTCGCAGATGGCGCAACCGGTGACCGCTTTCCAGCGCTCGGCAGCGGCCAGTTGCAGGGCCATGCCGCCGGACAAGGTGACTTTCAGCGCCGAGAAATCCAGCTTGCGGAAACCTTCGTTGTTGCACAGCGCCACGAACAGCGTGTTGAGACCAACAAAACCGCTGAACTTCCACTTCGACAGTTCCTTGACCATCGCCGGCAGGTCGCGCGGGTTGCTGATCAGGATGTTGTGGTTACCGATCAGCATCATCGCCATGCAATGAAAGGTGAACGCATAGATGTGGTACAGCGGCAGCGGCGTGATCAGGATCTCGCAACCTTCGTTGAGGTTGGAACCCATCAGCGCTTTGCACTGCAGCATGTTGGCGACGAGGTTGCGATGGGTCAGCATCGCGCCCTTGGCCACGCCCGTGGTCCCGCCGGTGTATTGCAGCACCGCCACGTCGCCGCTGTGCGGATTGGCTTCGGCCACCGGCTGGCCCTGGCCCTTGCTCAGCACCTCGTTGAACTTGACGGCTTTGGGCAGGTGATAGGCCGGGACCATTTTCTTCACGTACTTGATGACGCTGTTGATCAGCAGGCGCTTGATCGGCGGCAGCAGGTCGGCGACTTCGGTGACGATAACGTGTTTGACGCCGGTTTTCGGCACTACGGCTTCGGCCAGATGCGCCATGTTCGCCAGGCAAACCAGGGCTTTGGCACCGGAGTCATTGAATTGGTGTTCCATTTCCCGCGCGGTGTACAGCGGGTTGGTGTTGACCACGATCAGCCCGGCGCGAATCGCACCGAAGACGGCCACCGGGTACTGCAGAACGTTGGGCAGTTGCACGGCGATTCGATCACCGGGCTGCAAATCGGTATGCTGTTGCAGATACGCGGCAAACGCACCGGACAATTCGTACAATTCACCGTAGGTGATTGTCTTGCCCAGGTTGCTGAAAGCCGGTTTGTTGGCGAAGCGTTGGCAGGATTGCTTCAACACTGCCTGAATGTTCGGATACTCGTCCGGATTGATGTCGGCAGCAATTCCAGCCGGGTATTTATCCTTCCAAAAGTCTTCGATCATGGAAGCCCACTCCTCAGCAACGCGAATTCTTCACCGCATTTGATGCGATTATTATTGGTGTGTGTTTGGTATTGGTGAATCTGGCTTTTATATAGGCCGAGAAGTCACAAAGCGCGCCGAGAGTAGCAGCTTTGCCAAGGGTCGACTAGAGCCAAAAGCGGCCCCTACAGTCACTATGATGACTCAAGACTACCTGGCAGTCATTTTAGAGCAAAAATCCTAGAACACCTTTGAAGCCCCGGTTTTTGGGGACTTAAAGCAAAAGATCGCAGCCTTCGGCAGCTCCTGCAGGAAATGCATTCCAAGGTAGGAGCTGCCGAAGGCTGCGATCTTTGTGTTTTTGACTTTTACGCGATATCGCGCAACTCACGCCGCAGAATTTTCCCGACGGGCGTCATCGGCAATGACTCACGCAATACGATGTGTTTCGGCACCTTATACGCGGTGAAATTCTCTTTGCAGTAGGCCTTGAGCTCTTCGAGGCTGACCCCGGTTTCCCGCGCCACCACGAACAGCTTCACCGCCTCGCCCGAACGCTCATCCGGCACGCCGATCACCGCGCAGTTGGCGACTTTCGGATGGGCCATCACCACGTCTTCGATTTCATTCGGATAAACGTTGAAACCGGAGACGATGATCATGTCCTTCTTGCGATCGACAATGCGCACAAAACCGTCCGGATCAATCACCGCAATATCGCCGGACTTGAACCAGCCCTCGGCATCCAGCACTTCGGCCGTGGCTTCCGGTTTGTGCCAGTAGCCCTTCATGATCTGCGGGCCCTTGATGCACAACTCGCCACGCTCGCCCATCGGCTGTTCGACACCGTCATCGTTGATGATTTTCAGCAACGTGCCCGGCACCGGCAAGCCGACCGTGCCCAGACGCGATTGATCGCCGTACGGGTTGGTGCAGGCCACCGGCGAGGTTTCGGTGAGACCGTAACCTTCAGTGATGCGGCACCCGGTCATCTGCTCCCAACGCTCGGCGGTGGCCTTGACCAGCGCGGTGCCGCCAGAGTTGGTGAGCTTCAGGCTGGAGAAATCGAGGGTCTTGAAATCCGCGTGATCCATCAGCGCCACGAACAACGTGTTCAAGCCCAGCAGCGCCGAGAAGCGCCAGTTTTTGAGCTCCTTGATGAAGCCGGCAATGTCGCGCGGGTTGGTGATCAGCACGTTGTGGTTGCCGGAAACCATCATGCACATGCAGTTCGCGGTGAAGGCATAGATGTGGTACAGCGGCAACGGCGCGATCATCACTTCCTGGCCTTCGCGCAGCAGCGGCTGGCCGTCCGGGCCGAGTTGGGCGAGACAGGCGCGCACTTGTTGCATGTTCGCCACCAGATTGCCGTGAGTGAGCATCGCACCTTTGGCCAGGCCGGTGGTGCCACCGGTGTATTGCAGCACGGCGATGTCGTCGAGGCTGGCTTTCAGCGGCTTGATGCCCAGACCTCGGCCCATGCGCAGTGCGCTTTTGAAGGAGATCGCCTGCGGCAGCGAATACGCCGGGACCATTTTCTTTACTTTGCTGACCACGGTATTCACCAGCCAGCCCTTGGCGGTGGGCATCAGGTCGCCCATCTTCGCTTCGATCAGGTATTGAATGTCGGTGTCGGGCAGCACTTCCTGGACTTTCTGGCCGAACATGTTCAGGTACACCAGCGCCCGCGCGCCGGAATCCTTGAACTGGTGGCGCATCTCCCGCGCGGTGTACAAAGGGTTGGTGTTGACCACGATCAACCCGGCGCGCAAGGCACCGAACACGGCTATCGGATAGTGCAGGACATTGGGCATCTGCACCGCGATGCGATCACCCGGCACCAGATCGGTATGCGCTTGCAGGTAACCGGCGAACGCAGCGCTCTGGCGTTCGAGTTCGGCGTAAGTCAGGGTGATGCCCATGTTGCTGAATGCCGGGCGGTCGGCGAACTTCTTGCAGGAACGCTCGAATACCTCGATCACCGACTTGAACTCACCCATGTCGATGTCCAGCGGTACGCCGGCCGGGCGTTTGTCGTTCCAGAAATCAGGTTGCATTGTTCTTGTCCTCTTTACCTGAGCCGATCCGGGGCCGCTTTCTGTCATTTCTGAAAAAGCGGAGCTTCACGGACACTAGCAGTTATGGCCATTGAGGCAAATATGGACAAAGCCGTCATTGATCGTGTGAATCTTCCTGCCGTGGCGTGGGCTGATCAGACGCGCTATACAATGTTCCGACTCTGAGCAAAGGAAGCGCCATGATCCACGACACCCTATGGCTGGATGCGAGTGACCGCAGCCGCCTCTTCGTCAATCAATGGCTGCCGGCGGCGCCGTTGAAAGCGGTGATCCTGCTGGCCCATGGCATGGCCGAACACAGCGGCCGCTATGCGCGACTGGCCGAAACGTTTTGCGACAAAGGATATGGCGTGTATGCCCCGGATTTGCGCGGACATGGCAAAACCGCCAATTACGGCACCCTTGGCCACTTCGCCGATGACGATGGCTGGTGCAAAGTGCTCGGCGATCTGGCCAGCCTCAATCAACACATCGGCCAGCAACACCCCGGTGTACCGATCATCCTGTTAGGGCACAGCATGGGCAGCTACCTCGCCCAAGGTTATCTGCTGCACCACAGCGCCAGCCTGAACGGGGCGATTCTCAGTGGTTCAAACTTTCAGCCCGTTGCGCTGTACGGCGCCGCGCGGCAGATCGCCCGTCTGGAAAAACTGCGTCAGGGTGGCAAGGGCCGTAGCGCGCTGATCGAATGGCTGTCGTTCGGCTCGTTCAACAACAAATTCAAACCGGCGCGCACAGCGTTCGACTGGCTGAGTCGCGACCCGGCCGAGGTTGACCTGTACGCCAACGACCCGCTGTGTGGCTTTCGCTGCACCAATCAACTGTGGATCGACCTGCTCGGCGGCTTGCAGCAGATCAGCAAAGCGTCCAATCTCGCGCAGATCGATCCGGGCCTGCCGCTGCTGGTAATCGGCGGCGAATGTGATCCGGTGAGTGAAGGCAAGCGTCTGACAGATCTGGCCAATGCCTTGCGCACGGCCGGCAGCCAGAACCTGCAACTGCAGATCTACCCGCAGGCGCGGCACGAATTGTTCAACGAAACCAACCGCGATGAAGTGATCGCTGATGTGCTGGCCTGGATCGATCAGGCCTTGAGCCATCCGCGCCCTCATCGCAGCGAGTAATTTTTTGTGGATTCATTGAATCCGTTACAGGAATCGAGACCGATGACCCAGGTTACCAACATCCCTTACGAAGCCCTCGAAGTCGGCCAGACTGCCAGCTACAGCAAGACCGTCGAAGAGCGCGACATCCAACTGTTTGCCGCGATGTCGGGCGACCACAACCCGGTGCACCTGGACGCCGAGTTTGCCGCCGCGAGCATGTTCAAGGAGCGTATCGCTCACGGCATGTTCAGCGGTGCTTTGATCAGTGCAGCGGTGGCCTGTGAACTGCCTGGGCCGGGCACTATTTATATTGGCCAGCAGATGAGTTTTCAGAAACCGGTGAAGATCGGTGACACGCTGACCGTGCGTCTGGAAATTCTCGAGAAACTGCCGAAGTTTCGTGTGCGCATTGCCACTCGTGTGTTCAACCAGCGTGATGAGTTGGTGGTGGATGGCGAGGCGGAGATTCTGGCGCCGCGTAAGCAGCAGACGGTGACGTTGCCGACTTTGCCGGCGATCAGCATTGGCTGATTGATTTGTGGTGTGTCAGTGAGAGCTTTTCCCCCTCACCCCAGCCCTCTCCCCCAAGGGGGCGAGGGGGAAAGGGAGCCGATCTATGTGGATTTCAAATCCCTAGTTCGACTCGGTACCCCAGGTCGGCGTACCTCGAAAGAACACCCCGATCAGTCCCCTCTCCCTCCGGGAGAGGGCTAGGGTGAGGGGCTCTTGCTTTGGCTTTCCCCCAGACATAAAAAAACGCCAGACTAGCTGGCGTTTTTTATAACCGGCAAGCGCTTAAGAGCGAGCGCGAGCCTGGTTACGCAGGGCTTTCACCTGATCGTGGTTACGTTGTACGCCGTGATACTGGCGTTCAACCAGATCACGAATACCGACCAGGTTGTGCTTGCTGATTTTCTCGAGGGCTTCTTTGTAAGCCTTCAATGCGTGGTCTTCACCGCGCTCGGCTTCGTTCAGCACGGCCTCTTCGTCTTTGCCGGTGAACATGGCTTTGACGTCGACCCAACGACGGTGCAGGTCACCGCTGACGCTGGTGGAAGTTTCCGGATCGCCGCCCAGCTTGCGAACTTCAGCTTGCAGCTCAGCTGCAGCAGTGGCGCAATCGGCAGAACGAGTGACGAACAGGGTTTTCAGTTCTGGATGCTTGATGTCTTCAGCGCAAGTCTTGAACCCTTCCTGACCGTCCTTGCTGGTTTCAATCAGGTCATTGAGTACAGAGATGGCTTCTTTATTCATATCGGTCATTTTTCAATTCCTTGCGATTGGTTGAAGATGCAAGGGATATTGCAGTGTGCGTGCCAGCTTTTTTATTGATAAAAAATCGTTATTTATCAATAAGTTAAATATAAGTGAACTATCTGTATCACGGTTATTTGCATGATCTGTCATTTGGCCTGCATGCAGAATGCCTGTATTTTCCAAGCTGATTTGAAGCCAGACGATCTCACTGATGAATCCCGAAAAACTCGAACTGCTGATAACCCGCGAAATGCCCTTCGGCAAGTACAAGGGCCGGATCATTGCCGACCTGCCGGGGCCGTACCTGAACTGGTTTGCCCGCGAAGGTTTTCCGCACGGCGAACTCGGTGGCTTGCTCGCGCTGATGCAGGAGATCGACCATAACGGCCTCTCGGACCTGCTCGAACCACTGCGCGCCAAACACGGCAAACCTGCCCCGCGCCACTGAAGCGCCCTCCTCTCTCAGAGTCAGCCGACCATGCCCGATAACACCCGCCGCGCCCGTGACGAAGCCTTTTGGCAAACGTTCGCCGACCGTTACGACGTTCAACCCGGCCCCGTGAACCTGGAAAACGGTTACTTCGGGCGCATGTCGCGCACGGTGATCGAGGAGTACCAGCGCAATATCGAGCTGATCAACACCAGCAATTCGGTATACGTGCGCCAGCGTTTCGAGCAGCACGATAACCTCGATATCCGTGCGCAACTGGCCGAGCTGATCGGCGTGCGCGCGCAGAGCGTAGCCTTCACCCGTAACGCCACCGAAGGCCTGCAATCGCTGATCCGCAACTACAACCGCCTGCAACCGGGCGATCAGGTGCTGATCAGTGATCTGGAATACGACACGGTCAAAGGCGCCATGCGCTGGCTGGCCAGACATCGCGGTGCTGAGGTGATCGAGATTGCCCATACGCACCCGGCAAGTTACGACAGTCTGCTGGAGACTTACCGCGAAACGTTCATCGGCCAACCGAAGATCAAGCTGATGGCCCTGACTCACGTCACTCACCGCACCGGCCTGGTCATGCCCGTGCAGGCCATCGCTGCGCTCGCCAAGGAACACGGGGTCGATGTCATCCTCGACGGCGCCCACGCGCTCGGTCAGATCGACTTCAATCTTGAAGCGCTGGGCATTGCCTTCGCCGGCTACAACCTGCACAAGTGGATCGGCGCACCGCTCACCCTCGGCTTCCTGTATATCTCGCCGCAACGCTTGGCCGACATCGATCCGGACATGGGGGAAATGCATTACCCGGTAAATGACATCCGTGCGCGCACCTCCTACAGCACGCCCAACATTCCGGCGCTGATGACCTTGCCGCTGGTGTTCGAAGAGCATCGCTCCCTCGGCGGCGCAGCGGCCAAAGGCGCTCGCGTCAATTATCTGCGCAATCTGTGGGTCAGCTCGGTGCGACACTTGCCGGGTATCGAGGTGATGACGCCAGACGATCCACGGCTGTATTGCGGCATCACATCGCTGCGCTTCACCCGGCACGACGATCAACAGGCGATGGCTGAGCGTCTGCTCAACGACTACAACCTGTTCACCGTGGTGCGCAACGGTGCCGCCAGCGGGCCGAGCATCCGTATCACTCCGGGGCTGACCACCACCGCTGCCGACATGCAGTTGCTGGTGCGCGCGCTGAACGAACTGCGCTAAAACACTGTGATCAGGTATTTGTCGTAGCCCGCCACGCCGATCTGCGATGACACCGCAAAGGTGTCGACGCCGATCGTCAGGCTACCGAAGTAGCCGTCCTCCAGACCTTCCCCGCCAATCGGTCGCAACACCAGCCGCGAGGCATCATCCCCTGCGGCTTCACAGTTACAGGCATTGGGAAGATGCAGCCGTCCTGCCCAGGCCTCCTGATGTGACTGCGGACGTTGATCATCACTGGCGATGCACACGGTCATGGCGATGCATGACGCACCAGCAGACTGCTGATCCGGGTAAATACTGGTAAACCGCACGATGCCTTGGCTGTCGGTCGACTGGGTGCCGCAGAGGCTGTCGGCGCCAATGTTCTGTTCGATCCGAACCTGGGCGTCAACCACTGGCTCACCGGTCATGGCGTCGACCAGGGCCAGACGCAATACCAGTGGCAGGCCTTCGATGCCGCCACTGATGTTGCGCACCTTGCCTTCGGTTTTGCGCCAATCGATGCTACCAACGATTGGCGGTTGCCGTTGATGCAAAGGTGGGTGTTTGAAGGCTACAGATTGATGGTCGTCCATGAGGCGTTCTCTCTTCCGTAAGATGAACGCAGATTAGCGCCACGCAAACGCAGTTGTGCGGTAACTATGTATCGCGTGATGTCCTGACACTTTCTTCGAGGCAAAAAAAAACGGTGCACCGACCAAGCGCACCGTAAAGCCGTAGAACACACAACGAAGTGTCTGGTAACAATCAGTCCAGCAGCGCCAACGCCTCGGCGGTGCATTCCTGAATGCGCGCCCAGTCGCCGTTCTTGATCCACTCCGGATCAAGCATCCAGCTACCGCCCACGCACATGACGTTTTTCAGCGCCATGTAGCTCTTGATGTTGGCCGGGCCGACGCCGCCAGTCGGGCAGAATTTCACTTCGCCGAACGGGCCGCCAAGGGCCTTGATTGCCGCCACGCCACCGCTGACTTCAGCCGGGAACAGCTTGAAGCGGCGATAACCCAGACCGTAGCCTTCCATGATGCCGGAAGCGTTGCTGATGCCCGGCAACAGCGGAATCGGGCTGTCGACGCTGGCTTCCAGCAAATCACGGGTGATGCCCGGGGTGACGATGAACTGCGAACCGGCAGCTTCGGCAGCCGCGAGCATGTTGCGATCGAGCACGGTGCCGGCACCGGTCATCAGCTCCGGACGCTGGTCGCGCAGGATCTGAATGGCCTTGAGGCCGAACTGCGAACGCAGGGTCACTTCCAGCGCGGTCAGACCACCGGCGGCCAGAGCGTCGGCCAGCGGCAGCACGTCCTGTTCGCGAGCGATGGTGATCACCGGCAGGATTCGCGCCTTGGCGCAGAGGCTGTCGATCAGGGCAACTTTGTCCGCCATGGAAACGGTCGGGGATGGGGTTGTCATAGCGGCTGTTCCTTGGCTCATGGGCACCAGTAAATCTCTAACGTAGGTTGCAGAAACGCGCGCACCGGCATGGCGGCGACGTCATCGGATGCCAGTGCGGCATTCAGGGTGGTCAGTTTCGACTGACCGGAAATCGACAGAATCTTGTGACGGGCCGAGGCCAGCAGCGCACGGCTCATGGTCAGACGCTGACGCGGCACGCTTGGCGCCAGCATCGGCCAGCAACGGCGTGTGCCATCAGCTTGCAGAGCTTCGGCAAGGTTCGGGCTGTCGGGGAACAGCGACGCGGTGTGGCCGTCATCGCCCATGCCCAGCACCAGCACGTCAATCGGCGGCAATTCGGCGAGCAAGCGGTCAGCCTGTTCAGCAGCCTGCTCTACGTTGGCCGCCGCGCTATACAGGCTGAGGAACTGCGCCTTGGCCGCCGGGCCTTTGAGCAAGTATTGCTTGAGCAAACCGGCATTGCTGTCAGCGTGTTCAACCGGTACCCAGCGCTCGTCGGCGAGGGTCACGACGACCTTCGACCAGTCCAGATCCTGCTTCGCCAGGTGCTGGAAAAACGCCACCGGGCTACGACCGCCCGACACCACCAGCACCGCGTTGCCGCGCGCCGCAATGGCCTCGCTCAATTGCTTCGCGACGTTCAGCGCCAGACCTTCGGCCAACAGCACCGGGCTCTTGAATTCGTGAGCGTTCACGCCCGCAGGCAGTTGCACATCAGATATCGCCATACCACGACCTCCCGTCCCGCGTGATCAATGCAATGGAGCTCATCGGCCCCCACGACCCGGCCGCATACGGCTTGGGCGCGTCACCGGATTTTTTCCACCCGGCGATCAGCTGGTCACACCACTTCCACGCGGCTTCAATTTCATCTTTACGGACAAACAGGTTCTGATTGCCGTTCATCACTTCCAGCAACAACCGCTCGTAGGCATCGGGGATCCGCGCGCTACGCCAGGTGTCGGAGAAATTCAGTTGCAGCGGGCCGCTGCGCAGTTGCATGCCTTTGTCCAGGCCCTGCTCTTTGGTCATCACGCGCAAGGAAATGCCTTCGTCCGGTTGCAGGCGGATGATCAGTTTGTTGCTGATCTGCAAGCGCTGCTCCGGGGCGAAGATGTAGTGCGACGGTTCCTTGAAGTGGATGACGATCTGCGACAGCTTCTGCGGCATGCGCTTGCCGGTACGCAGGTAGAACGGCACGCCGGCCCAGCGCCAGTTGCGGATGTCGGCACGCAGGGCGACGAAGGTTTCGGTGTCGCTCTGGGTATTGGAATTCGGTTCTTCGAGGTAACCCGGTACGGATTTGCCTTCGCTGTGACCGGCGATGTACTGGCCGCGCACCACTTGGGTGGTCAGGCCTTCCGGGCTGATCGGCGCCAGCGCCTTGAGTACTTTTACCTTTTCGTCGCGGATGCTGTCGGCGGACAGATCAGCCGGCGGGTCCATGGCGATCAGGCAGAGCAGCTGCAACAGGTGATTCTGGATCATGTCGCGCAGTTGGCCGGCCTTGTCGAAGTAACCCCAACGGCCTTCGATGCCGACCTTTTCGGCCACGGTGATTTCCACGTGGGAGATGTAATTCTGGTTCCACTGGGTTTCGAACAGGCTGTTGGCGAAACGCAGGGCGATCAGGTTCTGAACGGTTTCTTTGCCCAGGTAATGGTCGATGCGGTAGGTGCGGTTCTCCGGGAAGAACTGCGCTACCGCGTCGTTCACCTTGCGCGACGATTCGAGGTCGGAGCCGATCGGTTTTTCCAGTACCACACGGGTGTTTTCTGCCAGACCGACTTTCGCCAGGTTCTCGCAGATCGCGCCGTACACTGCTGCCGGCGTGGCGAAGTAGGCAATCATGCGCTGCGTGCTGCCGGCCAGTTCGGCCAGCGCCACATAGTCTTCAGCCTTGAGGAAGTCGACGTGCAGGTAGGTCAGGCGTGCGAGAAAACGCTCGGCGACGGCCTCGTCCAGCTCTTTGCCGACGTAGCGGCGCAGTTCGGCGGCGATGAACGCCATGTGCTGCTGCTGGGAACCTTCTTCACGGGCCAGCGCGATGATCCGCGTGTCCTCATGCAGCAGGTCGGCGCCATCGAGGTGATAAAGGGCAGGAAACAGCTTGCGCAGGGCCAGATCGCCAAGCGCGCCGAACAAGGCAAAGGTGCACGGTTCAACCGTAATCGAAGGCATGATGTTTGTTCTTTTATCAAGTTAAGCTACAAATACCTTTTTTCAAGGCATCACTCAAGGGAAAATGTAGTAATAACCACAACATTTTCGCAAAATACAGATTCCGTGTGGTGGTCGGTCGGAGCCATCAGTAGGATAGGCCACCGTTACGGGCCATATCAAAGGCCCAATTTGCATAGCCCGGCGCACCTTTGCGCAGGTGAATTAGGAATTCCATATGGACCGCGTGCGAAATTTACTGGAACAGATCCAGAGTCGCCTTGAAGACCTGAACAAGGCCGAACGCAAAGTCGCCGAGGTGATCCTGCTCAACCCGCAGCAGGCCACCCGCTTCAGCATCGCCGCCCTCGCCCAGGCAGCCTCGGTGAGCGAACCGACGGTGAACCGTTTCTGCCGTTCGTTCGGTGTCAGCGGCTACCCCGAGCTCAAGCTGCAACTGGCGCAGAGCCTGGCCAGTGGCGCGGCGTATGTCAGCCGCGCGGTCGAGGCCGACGACAATCCCGAGGCCTACACGCAGAAGATTTTCGGCAGTGCGATCGCCTCGCTGGACAGTGCTTGCCAGGCGCTCGATCCGAACCTGATCAGCCGCGCCGTCGACCTGTTGATTCAGGCGCGGCAGATCCACTTCTTCGGGCTTGGCGCTTCGGCACCGGTGGCGCTCGATGCGCAGCACAAGTTCTTCCGCTTCAACCTCGCCGTTACCGCGCACGCCGATGTGCTGATGCAGCGGATGATTGCCTCGGTGGCGCACACCGGCGAGTTGTTCGTGATCATTTCCTACACCGGCCGTACCCGTGAGCTGGTGGAAGTGGCGCGTATTGCTCGCGAGAACGGCGCTTCGGTGTTGGGTTTGACAGCGGAGAATTCGCCGCTGGCCAAGGCCAGTACCTTGAGCCTGAACATTCCGCTGCCGGAAGACACCGACATTTATATGCCGATGACTTCTCGGATCATTCAGTTGACCGTGCTGGATGTGTTGGCGACGGGGATGACGCTGCGTCGTGGCGTGGATTTCCAGCCGCATTTGCGCAAGATCAAAGAGAGCTTGAATGCGAGCCGGTATCCGGTTGGGGATGAATTCAACTAAAGATCAAAAGCCCCTCACCCCAGCCCTCTCCCGGAGGGAGAGGGGGCCGACCGAGGTGTCTTGCGCGGTACATCGACCTGAAATATCCAGTCGATTATGGATTCAGAACTGCACTTTCACGTCGGCGTAATTCTTGAGCATCCCCCATTCGGTCCCCTCTCCCTCCGGGAGAGGGCTAGGGTGAGGAGCTACGATGTGACTGACACACTCAAGCCGCCGCCCACGCCTGCAAACTCAAATGCGCCTTCTCCCCCGGCGCCAGATGCAGACTGTCCGTCCCGCCCGCCGCCGCTTCCACACAGACAAACTCGGAAATCTCATCCCACGTCACGCCCAACAACGGCCGCGCGCCCGGATGCCAGACCACCGTGTCGGCACTGTCACCGGTATCAATACACAACTCACGCTGCCAGGCGTGATCTTTCAGCTGCAATTCGCCGTCATGCTGGAACACCCGCTGACACCCGCCATCCACCCGCAACTCGCCTTCCTGCTGGCAAGACTGGCGACTCAACTGGTCATAACCCTGCGCCCCTTCGAGCCCAGACAGCGCTATCTCGCCGACATCGCCAATACGCCAGTAAGCGTGCAAAGCCTGGCTCAACTGGCACGGCATGTCGTCCTGATGCTCGGTGCTCAGGCGTAATTCCATGCGTTCACCCAGATGTGCGTGCAGGTCAACCTGCCAGTCGCACAGCTGCAATTGCCAGTGCAGGCGCACGCCATCTTCGGCGCTGCTGCTGTCGAGCAACTTCCAGTCGAGCAAACGCGCCCAACCATGCGATGGCCAGGCGTTTTCGCTCGGATGACGGCCATACCACGGCCAACACACCGGCACACCACCGCGAATGGCACCGACATGCGGCCACTTCGCCGCACACCACAACCACGGCTTTTGCCCGCGCGGCTGAAAGTGCAGCAACTGCGCACCCTGACGACTGAACACCGCCTGACACAGCGGATGATCGATCACCAACACGTCGCGCATCTGATAGCGCTCCCAGGCGAACACCGGTTGTTCACGCAGGGATTTGAAGAAGCGTTGTAGCGGATGCTCATGCATTGGCCACGGTTCCGAATTCATCTGTGACGGGCTGCGCCTGCCCCCAAAAAAAAGCGGACAGCCTTGGCTGTCCGCAAATATGCGCACATAGAGAGGAGCTTATCGCAGACGCGTTAGAACGTAGACTGAATTTTCAGGCCAGCGACCAATGCGTTATCGACTTCATCCACACCACCCGGGTGAGTGATGTACTGCAGGTTAGGACGTACGGTCAGCCAGTTGGTGACGTGGAAGCCGTAGTTGATCTCGTAGTTGTATTCGGTTTCACGAATCGGCGAGAACACCGGATTGTCGTAGTCCGACACACCGTTGGAAACGTTCAGCAGCTCGGCGTTTTTCTTCACGTCGTCGTTGACGTGGATACGCGCCGCGCCGATACCGACGTCATCCTTCGGACGCGCGTCAAACGGGCCTTTGTAGACAAACATCACCGACTGGTAGTTGTCGATGAAGTTGGTGTCCTTGTCGTGGAACGTGGCGTTGGCGGCGATGTTCAGACCGCGAGTCGCATCACCGTTATGGCTGGTGAGTTGCTGTTGCGCGACGAACCAGTAACCGCTTTTGCTGTTGTGAGACTTGTAGGCGTCGCCAGTGGTAGCCGCGTCGAAACCGTTGACGTCTTCACGTACGTCATCGGCATCGGCCGTGCTCTTGTAGTAACCGACGCGGTATTCGCCCGGCAGGCTGTTGACCTTCGGCGACCAGACCAGCTCGACCGGCAACACAGTACCTTTGGTGCCGCTGCCGCTGAGCTTGAAGCCGTTGCCGTGTTCCAGCTGCGACGGGTTCTGGTTGTACGCACCGATTTGCGCGTAGAGCTCGTCGTTGATGTTGTACTTCACACGGATCGCGGCCTGGCTGACGGGCCAGTTGTACCAGATGTTGGTCGCCCAGTTACCCACTTGGGAGCCGCAGAACGCGAGGTTCTGGAAGTCGCACGGGAAGGTGTTGAAGTCTTCGCCTTCACCGAAGTAACCGGCCTTGACGTCGAGCTTGTTGTCGAAGAACTGGTGCTGAATCCACAACTGGGTCAGACGCACCATGTGGCCACGACCGTAAACTTCTTGCGAGGAGCTCAAGGTGCCGGCACGCGGATCGCCAACGCGGTCGTTGGAGATGTTGTAGCCGTTACGGTTGGTCAGCTGGATCTTCGCCTGGGTGTTATCCCAGCCCCAGAGCTTTTGCAGATCGAGTGCCACGCCCAGACCGAACTGGTCGCTGTAACGTCCGGTCTTGTCATCGTTGTAGCCGCCGTGCAGGTTGGCGCCCATTTCCCCAACGTAGTCAGCCTTGATGTCGATACCCTGCTCGATCAGCTTGGTCCGCTCGCCACCCCAGTCGCCGGTCATCCATTTCGAGTCGGAGCTGAAGGCATCCGCCGCCATGGCGTTACCGGCCAGCACCAATGCCGCCGCAGCTGACACTTGGCAGATCAACCGGGCATTGACGTGTTTCTTTTTCATCCCTACATCCTCGTCTTTATTGTTATTAACTGTTTTTCTAACGCGGTTTACATAAATTGCGATGGATTACAGGCAATCCACCGCGTGCTCCTTTGTGGGAGCGAGCCTGCTCGCGAATGCGGTGTATCAGGCGACATCAATGCTGGATGTCAGACCGCTTTCGCGAGCAGGCTCGCTCCCACATTTGTTCCTCAGCGGCCTTTGAATTGCGCCACGTTCGCAGACCGCGCATCGGTCTGTGGTTGCCCGGCAGTGCCGAGGCGTTCGCCAGTCTTGGCATCGAACAACAACACTTTCGACGGATCGAATTGCAGCGTCAGGTTCTCGCCCACTTGCGGCGCCACGTCCGGCGCCAGACGGCAGCAGACTTTGGTGTCATTCAGATTGACGAACACCAGGGTGTCCGGGCCAGTCGGCTCGGTGACTTGCACTTCGGCGCGAATGCTCGGCAGGCCATTGCCCTCGCCGTTCGCCAGCACGATTTGCTCTGGGCGCAGGCCGAGGATCACTTCGCGATCTTCAAGGCCGGCGTCCTGCATGCTCATCGGCAACTCGCAACGCGCCTGACCGCTGTCGAGCAGCGCCAGCAGACGACCGTCCTTGCGTTGCAGACGCAGCGGGATGAAGTTCATCGGCGGCGAACCGATGAAGCTCGCCACAAACAGGTTGGCCGGGTCGTTGTAGATCTCTTTTGGCGTGCCGAACTGCTGAATGATGCCGTCCTTCATCACCGCAACCTTGTCGCCCAGGGTCATCGCTTCGATCTGGTCGTGGGTCACGTAGACCGTGGTGGTTTTCAGGCGCTGGTGCATCAGTTTCATTTCGGTGCGCATCTCGACGCGCAGCTTGGCATCGAGGTTGGACAGCGGTTCGTCGAACAGATAAATCTTCGGTCGACGCGCCAGTGCACGGCCCATCGCCACACGCTGTTGCTGACCACCGGAGAGCTGCCCCGGCTTGCGATTCAGCAGATGTTCGATCTGCAACAGCTTGGCCACGCGCGCGACTTCTTCGTCGATCGCCGACTGCGGCATCTTGCGGATCTTCAAGCCGAACTCGATGTTCTCGCGCACGCTCATAGTCGGGTACAGCGCGTAGGACTGGAACACCATGGCGATGTCGCGATCCTTCGGGCTCATGCCGCTGACGTCCTGATCACCGATCATGATCGCGCCGCCGGTGATGGTTTCCAGACCGGCGATGCAGTTCATCAGGGTCGACTTGCCGCAGCCCGACGGGCCAACGAGGATCAGGAACTCACCGTCCTTGATCGACAGTTCGATGTTTTTCAGGGTGTCCGGCAGGCCGGCACCGTAAGTCTTGTTGACGTTGCGAAGTTCGAGCGTTGCCATGATTACCCCTTGACTGCGCCGGCCGTCAGCCCGCGCACGAAATACTTGCCTGCGACCACATAGACCAGCAGGGTCGGCAGGCCGGCGATCATCGCCGCTGCCATATCAACGTTGTATTCCTTGGCGCCGGTGCTGGTGTTGACCAGGTTGTTCAACGCCACCGTGATCGGTTGCGAATCACCGCTGGAGAACACCACACCGAACAGGAAGTCGTTCCATATCTGAGTGAACTGCCAGATCAGGCAGACCATGATGATCGGCGTCGACATCGGCAGAATGATGCGGCGGAAAATCGTAAAGAAACCCGCGCCGTCGAGGCGTGCGGCTTTCACCAGCGCATCCGGAATGCTCACGTAGTAGTTACGGAAGAACAGCGTTGTGAACGCCAGGCCGTAAACCACGTGGATAAACACCAGACCGGTGGTGGTGCTCGCCAGGCCCATCTTGCCGAGGGTGAACGAGGCCGGCAGCAGCACGGTCTGGAACGGCAGGAAGCAGCCGAACAACAGCAGGCCGAAGAACAACTGCGAACCGCGGAAGCGCCAGAACGACAGCACATAACCGTTCAACGCGCCGATGGCGGTGGAAATAATTACCGCCGGAACGGTGATCTTGATCGAGTTCCAGAAGTAACCGTCAACCGTGGCCCAGGCCTTGACCCAGCCGATGCCGCTGACCACGGTCGGCCAGCTCAGCAGGTTGCCGGTGCTGATGTCTTCCGGGGTCTTGAAGCTGGTCAGCAACATGACCACCAGCGGCACCAGATAAAGCAGTACGGCGAGGATCAGCACCGCGTAGATCGCGATACGACTCAGGCTGATAGCAGGTTTGGCAGCGAGACTAGTCATTGCGCTTGGTCCTCAGCTCGGAATACAGGTAAGGCACGATGATCGCGAGGATCGCACCGAGCATCAGAATCGCACTGGCCGAGCCCATGCCCATCTGGCCGCGACTGAAGGTGAAGGAATACATGAACATCGCGGGCAGGTCGGAGGAATAACCCGGGCCACCGGCAGTCATCGCCGCGACCAGGTCGAAGCTCTTGATCGCGATGTGCGCCAGAATCATCACCGCACTGAAGAACACCGGACGCAGGCTTGGCAGCACCACTTTCCAGTAGATCGTCGGCATGCTTGCGCCATCGATCTGCGCGGCACGGATGATCGATTGATCAACGCCACGCAGGCCAGCGAGGAACATCGCCATGATGAAGCCCGAGGCTTGCCAGACAGCGGCGATCACCAGGCAGTAAACCACGCGATCCGGGTCGATCAGCCAGTCGAGACGGAAGCCTTCCCAGCCCCAGTCACGCAACAATTTGTCCAGGCCCATGCCCGGGTTGAGCAGCCATTTCCACGCGGTACCGGTGACGATCATCGAGAGCGCCATCGGGTACAGGTAAATGGTGCGGATAAAGCCTTCGCGACGGATGCGCTGGTCGAGGAACACCGCCAGCAACACGCCAATCACCAGGGTGATGCCGATGAACATGCCGCCGAACACCGCGAGGTTTTTGCTCGCGACCCACCAGCGATCGTTGTCGAACAACCGCGCGTATTGCGCCAGACCGGCCCACTTGTAGTTGGGCAGGAACGTCGAGGTGGTGAACGACAGCACGAACGTCCACAGGATGTAGCCATAGAAGCCCACCAGCACGATGAACATGCTCGGCGCCAGCACCAGTTTGGGTAGCCAGCGTTGCAATGCATCGAACGGCGAGGCCTTGCTGAACACAGCAACAGAACTCATGGGGAAATCCAGTACAGGGAATAAAAACTACAGTGAGATCCCTTGTGGGAGCGAGCCTGCTCGCGAATACGGTGCGTCAGTCGACGGATGGAGCAACTGACACAACGCCTTCGCGAGCAGGCTCGCTCCCACAGGAGAAGCCTGTGCTACCGACGCTTATTTGGACGACTTGATCGCAGCACCAAGTTTCTTGGCGGTGTCGGCCGGGTCGGCTTTCGGGTCGTTGATGTAGTTGGTCACGACATCAAAGAACGCGCCTTGCACCGCCAGCGTGGTCGCCATGTTGTGCGCCATGCTTGGTTGCAGGCCACCGGATTTGGCGTCCGCCAGGAAGTCCTTGGCAGCAGTCTGGGCGCAGGAGTCGAAGCCGAGTTTCTCCATGTCGTTCAACATGTCGTTGCGCACCGGGATCGAGCCTTTGTTGATGCTGAAAACTTTCTGGAAGTTTTCACCCAGCACGACTTTGGCGATGTCCTGTTGACCGGCCGCAGTGCCTGCGTCCTTCTGCTTGAACACGGCCAGCGAGTCGATGTTGTAGGTGAACGCTTTGTCGGTGCCCGGGAAGGCTACGCACTCGTAGTCCTTGCCAGCGACTTTCTTGGCCGCGGTCCATTCGGACTTGGCCCAGTCACCCATGATCTGCATGCCGGCCTTGCCGTTGATGACTTTGGCCGCTTCCAGGTTCCAGTCCTGACCCTTGCCGTCGGCGTCCATGTAGGTCGCGACTTTCTTCAGCTCGGTCAGCGCCTTGACCATTTCCGGACCGGTCAGCGCGGCGTTGTCCAGATCAACCAGGGCTTTCTTGTAACCATCGACACCCATGACCGAGAGGACCACGGCTTCGAACACGGTGCTGTCCTGCCAAGGCTGACCGCCGTGGGCCAGCGGGATGAAGCCCGCAGCTTTCAGCTTGTCGCCAGCGGCATAGAACTCTTCGAGGGTGGTCGGGTTCTTGGTGATACCGGCTTTCTTGAACACTTCCGGGTTGATCCACAGCCAGTTCACGCGGTGAATGTTCACCGGCACGGCCACGTAATCACCGTCGTACTTCACGGTATCGGAGACTTTCTTGTCGAGCAGGCTGTCCCACTTTTCCGACTTGGCGACGTCTTTCAACACGTCGGTATCGAGCAGGCCGGTCGACGCCCATTCCTGGATGTCCGGGCCTTTGATCTGGGCGACGCCAGGCGGGTTGCCGGCGACTGCACGGCTTTTCAGCACGGTCATGGCCGTTGCACCGCCACCACCGGCGACAGCGCCGTCTTTCCAGGTGAAACCGTCTTTTTCGACTTGCGCCTTGAGCACATCAACAGCGGCTTTTTCGCCACCGGACGTCCACCAGTGCACGACTTCGACCGAACCTTTGGATTCGGCAGCGGAAACACTGAGAGGCAGAATTGCGAGCGGGAACAGGGAGGCGACAGAAATGACAGTAGCGAGGCGAGAAATCGCATTCATCTGAGATGTACCTTTCTTGTTGTTATGCATGCAAGTCTGGTGCTTGCGCTGCACAGGAGTTTAAACAGGACGTTTCCCTTCGCAGGTAACGAAGGGACGCGCGAATGTCACCACATGGTTACACAGGACTGCTCTGAGATAACTGTGCCAGCGCAGTCGCCATACTGGGTGACAAGGGTAGACGCGGGATCAGCACGGCTTGCCAGGCGTGATACAGATCGGGTTTGCCCGGCCAGATATCGGCGCTTGGGGTGTTTTGCGGATTGAGTTCGTGGTGCCAGCTGCCGTCGCAACGGTCGATGAAATTCACTTCGCAGAATTCCCAGAACAGCCGGTACCAGCTTTCGTATTGCGCATCGCCTGTGCGTTTAAGCAGGGCACTGGCGGCGGCGCTGGCTTCGGCGTGGGTCCAGTGCAAACGATGGCGGACCACGGCTTTGTTGTCCCAGTCGAGGGTGTAGACGATGCCCGGCAAACCATCGACGTTCCAACCGTTACGGCAATTGTTCTCGAAGAGTTTCTGCGCATCGGTCGCGAGCCAACCGGGGGTGAGCATGCCGGCCTGAACCCGCGCCGCTTCGAGGTGCAGCAACAGCCGCGCCCACTCGAAACCGTGGCCCGGTGTGGTGCCGTAAGGGCGGAAACCATCGGCGGGATTGTCGTGGTTGTATTCGCGCAGCGGTTGCCAGTCGCGGTCGAAATGTTCGATGACCATGTAACCGTTGCCGGCGGCATGACCGTGGATCACCCGCTCGACGATGCGTTGCGCACGCACCAGCCAGCGCGGATCTTCGGTGACATCAGCAAGAGCGAGGAACGCTTCAGTGGCGTGCATGTTGCTGTTGGCGCCGCGATAGGCTTCTTCTTCGCTCCAGTCGCGGTTGAAGAATTCGCGCATGGCGCCCTCTTCTTCGCTCCAGAAATTGGTGTCGATGATGTCGATGGCATCATCCAGCAACGCCTGCGCACCGGGGCGTTGCGCGACCACCGCAGAGCTGGCGGCCAGCGCAACAAAAGCATGCAGATAGGCGTTTTTGCCGGTGTTGTCGTCGCGGTGTTCGGCAACGGCAAACCAGCCGCCGTGCAACGCATCACGCAACGGCCCGCGCAAGGCGGCGATGCCGTGATCGACCAGTTCGGCGAAACCCGGCAGGCCCTGAATATGGGCCATGGCGAAGCTGTGGGTCATGCGCGCGGTGTTCATGGTTTCGGCTTGCGCGTTCGCTGGCAGACGGCCGCGTTCGTCGAGGTTGCCGAAGCCTTGTGGGAGTTTTGCTGCCTTGGCGAAATCCAGCAGGCGCAGGCCTTCGGCGGCGAGCCATTGCTGGTGGGCAGGGGCGTTCAGCCAACTGCTGAAGCCGGGTTGGAAGAGATCCATGGGTGGCCTTTTTTGTTGTTATGACTGCGGGGAGTCTAAACAACGGGCCGGGGTGGGCTTGTAACGAAGGGGGCGGGGTTTGTCACCAGGTCGTGACAAAGAGCAGCCCTCACCCCAGCCCTCTCCCGGAGGGAGAGGGGGCCGACCGAGTGGTGCTGAGTTATCCGCCGACCTGACACATCGAGTCGATTATGGATTCGCTACCGGACTTCCAGGTCGGCGTATCTCTGCAGCATCCCCCGATCAGTCCCCTCTCCCCCCGGGAGAGGGCTAGGGTGAGGGAAAGCTTTTGACTCAATCCGCCGAACGCGGCAATTGCAGGGTCACCCGCAACCCACCCTCACGCAGATTCTGCAACGTCACTTCCCCACCATGGCTGTGGGCAATATTGCGCGCGATGCCCAACCCCAAGCCATACCCCTGCTGCTGCCCCGCCAGCCTGAAGTGCGGCTCGAACACCTGCTCCAAGCGCTGCTCCGGCACGCCCGGCCCTTCATCATCAACGTGCAACACAAACGCGCTGTCATCGTCATCAATGTGCAGATGCGCGTTCTGCCCATACTTCAAGGCGTTGTCGATCAGATTGCCGATGCAGCGTTTCAACGCCAAAGGCTTACCCGGATACGCCGCCAGCGCGCGACCGTGTTGAGTCACGCGACCATTGCCGTTCGGCGCCAGATAGGGCTCGACCAGACAATCAAGCACGTGATTGAGATCCACCGGCTCGATGTTCTCGTGGATGTCAGTGTCTTTCACACACTGCAGCGCACCTTTGACCAGCAGTTCCAGCTCATCCAGATCACGGCCGAACTTGGCTTGCAGCTTTTCGTCTTCGAGCAATTCGACACGCAAACGCAAACGGGTAATAGGCGTGCGCAGGTCATGGGAGATCGCGCTGAACAACTGGCTGCGTTCAGTCAGGTAACGGCTGATGCGTTCGCGCATGGTGTTGAACGCACGCCCCACTTCGACCACCTCACTGCCGCCGCCCTCGGCCACCGGCTCGACGTCGGCGCCCAGCGACAAATCCCGCGCAGCCCGTGCCAGACGCTTGAGCGGCCGGCTCTGCCAGTGCACCAGCAGACCGATGAACAGCAGCAGGAATCCGCTAGTGAGAACGATGAACCACACCTGTTGCGAGGGCAGGCCTTGCTCTTCAAGACTGGTGTACGGCTCCGGCAACAGTGAGGCGATGTACAGCCATTCGCCCGGGGCCATTTGAATCTGCGTGACCAGCACGGGTGGATTGACCGGCTCCAGGGTCAGCGCGTAATGCGCCCACGAGCGCGGCAGCTCATCGAGTTTCAGCCCGGCGTTGAAGATCCGCAGGTCTTCGGGGCTGACAAAGGTCACCGAGATATCGGTGTCATGGCCCAACGTCTGCCGCAGCACTTCGTCGACCGCTTTCATCACCGCCGCTTTACGCGGCGTGACCGGCAGCACGTCCATACCCAATGGTTTGTCGTTCAGGGTCACCACGAAGCGGGTACCACCCATGCTGCGCAATTGATCGAGCACCAACGGCCGATAAGCCACCGGCAGAGAGCGGAAGTAACTGACGCTGGCGGTCATCGAATGGGCGAGACTGCGGGCGCTGGTGACCAGACCTTCGAGCTGGGTTGCGCGCAGTTGCGAGACCCAGATCACGCTCGACAGCGTCTGTGCGAACAACACCGCCAACAGCGTCAGCAGCAACATGCGCCCGAGCAACGAGCGCGGCACCGGCACCTTGGCGGCGAGTTTACGCAGCGAATCAGTGACCATTGCTGGCAACCACATTGGCTGCCAGTTGGTAGCCGCTGCCGCGTACAGTGCGGATCAGTCGTGGCGGTTTCTCGGTGTCGCGCAGGCGCTGACGCAAACGGCTGACGGCCATGTCGACGATGCGATCGAGCGGCATCAGGTCGCGGCCCCGGGTGGCGTTGCCGATGGTGTCGCGGTCGAGGATTTCCTGCGGATGATCGAGGAACAGTTTCAGCAGGGCGAAGTCGGCACCGGAGAGAATCACTTCCTCGCCGTCGGTGTGAAACAACCGATGGCTGACCATGTCCAGCCGCCACTCGTCGAAGGCCAGCACGTCACTGCCGCTGCGCTCCTGACCGAATTGCGCACGCCGCAGCAGGGCTTTGATGCGCGCTTGCAGTTCGCGGGGGCTGAAGGGTTTGCCGAGGTAATCGTCGGCACCGAGTTCGAGACCGATCACGCGGTCAGCTTCGTCGGAACTGGCGGTGAGCATGATGATCGGCACCTGCGCCTGACGCGGATGCTGACGCACCCAACGGCACAGGCTGAAGCCGTCTTCGTCGGGCAGCATGACATCGAGGATCACCAGATCGCTCGGCGCCTCGTTGAGGGCCTGACGGAAACTGGCACCGTCGGCGGTGGCCCGTACCTGAAACCCGGCGCGGGTCAGGTAGGTTTCCAGCAACTCGCGTATTTCCTGGTCGTCATCGACCAACAATATCGACTTGTTGACTGAGCTCACTTCGAAGGCATCCTTGTTGTTGGAATTGGGGCGGATTATGCCTTAAGCACTGATTTTACAAACACCACAAAACAACTGTAGGAGTGAGCCTGCTCGCGATAACGGTTTGTCAGTCAACGAATGTGTTGAATCCAAGACAGCTATCGCGAGCAGGCTCACTCCTACAGTTTGATTGCATTTCAGGTCGGGATTGATTGGTCCAGGGCTACGCCAGCGCCGACAAGGCCGGAATACGGCGCTGTCACCAGCCAAACTGGAATGCCTTTGAAGTAATCGCTCATGCACCCCTTGTCAGCAAAGCTGCGGGCGAAACCGCTTTCGAGGAAGAAATCGGCAAACCGTGGAATCACACCGCCGACGATGTAAACCCCACCCCGTCCGCCCGTAGTCAGCACGTTATTGCCGGCCACACGGCCGAGCCAGCAGCAGAACTGCTCGAGCACTTCCAGCGCGATCGGATCGCCCGCCAGACCAGCCGCCGTAATCGCTTCCGGCGTATCGAGTGTCGGCTCATGCCCATCGACTGCGCAGATCGCCCGGTAAACCCGTGGCAAGCCACCACCGCTCAACGCGGTTTCCGCGCTGACATGGCCAATCTCGTTGTGGATGTGCTGCCACAACTGGGTTTCACGCGGGCTGCTCAGCGGCAGATCAACGTGACCGCCCTCGCCCGGCAACGCCGCGAAACGGCCTGCACCGAGGTCGAGCAAGGTGCCGACGCCCAGGCCAGTGCCCGGGCCGATCACCACCGCCGGACGCAACGGCTCCGGCGTGCCTTCGCAGACCACGCGAAATTCGCCCGGCTGCAAACGGGTCATGCCCAGCGCCATCGCCGAGAAGTCGTTGACCAGCAACAACTGCTCGACCTGCAAGGTTTTGCAGAACGCGGTGCGACTCAGGCGCCAGTGGTTGTTGGTGAATTTGAACTCATCACCACTGACCGGGCCGGCCACCGACAGGCACACCGAACCGATCGAACCCGGCGCCAGACCGAGCCCGCTCAGGTACAGGCTGATCGCCTCTTCCGGGCTGGCGTGGTCGGCCGTGGCCAGCACCTGAACCGATTCCAGTTGCTGGTTTTTCCACAACGCAAACCGCGCGTTGGTGCCTCCGATGTCACCGACCAAAGCCAGTTTCAATTAAGCGTCTCCAGGGCAGAAGTGAAGGCGCTGGCGCCCTGCTCCGCCGAGCTGAAGGCCATGCGCATGAAGCCGAACAGTTCGCGACCGCTGCCGATGTTGTTGCCCAACAGGCCTTTGGCGGGTTCGCGCGCTGCAAATTCTGCGGCGTCGACTTTAAGTTCCAAAGTGCCTTTGACGCCATCGACGCGGATGATATCGCCCTCTTGCACGCGTGCCAAAGCGCCACCGACATAAGCCTCGGGGCTGACGTGAATCGCTGCGGGGATTTTCCCCGAGGCGCCGGACATCCGCCCGTCAGTCACCAATGCCACTTTGAAGCCGCGATCCTGTAGCACGCCGAGGAACGGCGTCATTTTGTGCAGCTCCGGCATGCCGTTGGAGCGCGGGCCCTGGAAACGCATTACCGCGACGAAATCTTTTTCCAGCAGACCGGCCTTGAACGCATCGGCCAGATCCTGCTGATCCTGGAACACCATCGCCGGCGCTTCGACGATCTGGTTCTCCAGGGCGACGGCGGACACCTTCATCACACCGCGACCGAGGTTGCCTTCCATCACGCGCAAACCACCCTCCGCCGAGAACGCACGAGCGACCGGGCGCAGGATGTTTTCGTCGAGGCTGTCGACCGGGCCTTCACGCCAGACCAGTTCACCGTTATCAAGGAACGGCTCTTTGGTGTACTGGCTCAAACCGTGGCCGAGCACAGTGTTGACGTCTTCGTGCAGCAGGCCGGCGCCAAGCAGCTCACGGATCAGGAACGACATGCCGCCCGCTGCCTGGAAGTGGTTGATGTCGGCTTTGCCGTTCGGGTAGACGTGGCTCAGGGTCGGCACCACTTCGGAGAGGTCGGCCATGTCTTGCCAGGTCAGTTGAATGCCCGCCGCCATGGCGATCGCCGGCATATGCAGGGTGTGGTTGGTCGAACCGCCGGTGGCGTGCAACGCGACAATCGAGTTGACCAGCGACTTCTCGTCGACGATTTCGCCGATCGGCATGAAGTTGCCGTTCTGTTTGGTCAGGCGCGTGACCTGGTGCGCGGCTTCGCGGGTCAGCGCGTCACGCAGCGGCGTGTTCGGGTTGACGAACGAGGCGCCCGGCAAGTGCAGGCCCATGACTTCCATCAGCAACTGGTTGGTGTTGGCGGTGCCGTAGAAGGTGCAGGTGCCCGGGCTGTGGTAGGACTTCATCTCCGATTCCAGCAGCTCTTCGCGGGTGGCTTTGCCTTCGGCGTACTTCTGGCGCACGTCGGCTTTTTCCTTGTTGGAAATCCCCGAGACCATCGGCCCGCCCGGGACGAAAATCGTCGGTAGGTGACCAAAGCGCAGCGAGCCCATCATCAGGCCCGGGACGATCTTGTCGCAGATACCCAGCATCAGCGCGCCGTCGAACATGTTGTGCGACAGAGCCACCGCCGTCGACATGGCAATCACTTCGCGGCTCGGCAGGCTCAGTTCCATGCCTGGCTCACCTTGGGTGACGCCGTCGCACATCGCTGGCGTACCGCCGGCGAACTGGCCGACCGAGCCGATTTCGCGCAGGGCGTTCTTGATCTGTTCCGGGAACACTTCATACGGCTGATGCGCCGAGAGCATGTCGTTATACGAAGAAACAATGGCGATGTTCGCCGAGTTCATCATCCGCAGGCTGTGCTTGTCTTCGCTGCCGCACCCGGCCACGCCATGGGCGAAGTTGGCGCATTGCAGCTTGCCGCGCATCGGCCCGTCGGTGGCGGCGCCGCGAATCAGTGCAAGGTAAGCCTGACGCGTGGCGCGGCTGCGGGCGATAAGCCGTTCGGTGACCTCAAGAACGCGGGGATGCATGTGTAGAACTCCAGGCTAACGGATGTGGCGACCTGATTGTCTATGCTGATCAAACGCCGTTGTTGTTGGAATGACAGACGGCTTTTTTGACCATTCGGACCAGTTGATTCAGGTCACTCGTTGTAGATAAAACAAAATATTGCCACTAAAAAGGCTTGTTTTCTATTTTTATGCGAATAATCTTGTAATTCCAACAACAAAACGACGGCGGCGCTGTTCCATGACTCTTCGAATCGCAATCAATGGTTTTGGCCGCATCGGCCGTAATGTCCTGCGCGCACTGTATACCCAAGGCTATCGACAGGATTTGCAGATCGTCGCCATCAACGATCTCGGCGACAGCTCGATCAATGCCCATCTGCTCAAATACGACACCGTTCACGGCACGTTCGACGCGCAAGTCGAGCATGACAACGAAAGTCTGACCGTCAACGGCGACCGCATTGCGGTCAGCGCGATTCGCAACCCGGCCGAACTGCCATGGGCGGCGGAAAAGATTGATGTGGTGTTCGAATGCACCGGTCTCTTCACCGACCGCGCCAAAGCCGCCGCGCATATTACTGCCGGCGCGCGCAAAGTGATCATCTCCGCCCCGGCCAAAGGTGCCGACGCCACCGTTGTTTACGGTGTGAACCACGACATTCTGCGCCAGTCGCACCAGATCATCTCCAACGCTTCGTGCACCACCAACTGTCTGGCGCCGGTGGCGCAGGTGCTGCACCGCGAGCTGGGGATCGAAAGCGGCCTGATGACTACGATCCATGCCTACACCAACGATCAGAACCTCACCGACGTCTATCACACCGACCCGTACCGCGCGCGTTCGGCCACGCAGAACATGATCCCGAGCAAGACCGGCGCCGCTGAAGCGGTGGGCCTGGTGCTGCCGGAACTGGCGGGTAAGCTGACCGGCATGGCCGTGCGCGTGCCGGTGATCAATGTGTCGCTGGTGGATTTGACCGTACAGCTGAAAAAAGAAGCCAGCGCCGAAGAAGTCAACGCGCTGATGAAATCCGCGAGCCAGCACTCGAAGATTCTCGGCTTCAACACCCTGCCGCTGGTATCCAGCGACTTCAACCATAACCCGCTATCGTCGATCTTCGACGCCAACCACACCAAATCCAGCGGCAAGCTGCTGAAAGTGCTGGCCTGGTATGACAACGAGTGGGGCTTCTCCAACCGTATGCTGGATAACTGCCTGGCGTTGTGTAACGCGGAGTAATCTCAGGTTATCCCCTGCCCCTGTGGGAGCGAGCCTGCTCGCGAATACGATGTGTCATTCAATATTTATGTTGGCTGGTACACCGCTTTCGCGAGCAGGCTCGCTCCCACAGTTTTTTGCGCAGCTTTCAAAATCAGGGCTTGACCATTCGACTAGATGATAAGCATTATCATTCGCTTGAAATCGATCAGGTCCTCCCGTGAGTCAATCGCGCTTCAACCACGTCTTCCTCACCCAGCGCACGTCCTTGCTGCGCACGCTGGAACGGATGGTCAACAACCACAGCACCGCAGAAGACCTGTTGCAGGAGACCTACCTGCGCGTGACGCGGGCGTTGAGCGAGCGGGCCATCGATCACCTCGAACCTTTTGTCTTCCAGACCGCGCGCAATCTGGCGCTGGATCATCTGCGCGCGCGCAAGATCCACTCGCGAACCATGGTCGATGATGTGCCGCAGGATGTCGTGCACAGCGTCGCCGCCCCCGCCAGCAGCGCCGAAGATGCCGCCCACGCCGAACAGATGCTGGAGCGCCTGAACGTGAGCCTCAGTCAACTCAGCCCCCGCCAGCAGCAGATTTTCATTCTCAGCCGTTTGCACGGGAACAGTTATCAGGAAATCGCTGATGAACTGAATGTTTCCCTCAGCACCGTGCAGAAAGAACTGAAGCTGATCATGACCATCTGCATCGGCGTCGCCGAACGTCTGAATGGCGACTGAGACTGTAGGGCTTTTCTGTAAGTGCCAGGATCGACTGCACGGATCATCGGGCTTTGTTACCCTTGCCCGACTTTTACGCTTCACTTGAAAAAACAGCCGTGCGCAGACACTGCCGAGGAAACACCGTGACGGACACCCACCGCTCGCCTTCGCCGGATTCGGTGCAGGACGCTGCAAACGCAATGGACCAGGCACTGGACTGGCTCATCGTGCTCGGCAGCCCGGACGAGGAGCAGACCCGGCAATTTCACGCCTGGCTGGCGGCCGATCCGTTGAATGCCGAGGCGTTTGCCAAGGCTCAGGCGATCTGGGACGGTCCGCAAGTCGCCCAGTGCGCACAAAGCCTGGCGGCCAAACCTGCAAAAGTCACCGTCCTCAAGCGTCTGCGTCCGCACTGGAAACCGCTGGCCACTGCTGCGGTGCTGATCCTCGGTTTGTTCAGTTTCAGTAATTTGCCGATGCGCCTTCAGGCCGATCACCTCACGGTGGTTGGCGAGCGCCAGCGTCTGCAACTGGAGGACGGCTCGAAAGTCCTGCTCAATACCAATTCGGCATTCTCCAGCACCATCAACGATCAGCAGCGCGTTGCCCGGTTGTTTCAGGGCGAAGCGTTTTTCGAGATTGCCAGCGGTCGCAGTCAACCGCTGGAAATCGATGCCGGGCCAGTCACTGCCAGCGTGCGCGATACCGCGTTCGCCGTGCGTTATCTCGATGGCGTCGCGCAAGTCAATGTGCAGCGTGGCGACGTCGATCTGCGCGCCACGCATAACGATGCTCGTGTGCGTCTGACTGCCGGTGAGAGCATCCGCATCGGCCCCAACGGTTTCGACCGCCCGGCCAAACTCGACGCCAACACGGATCTGGCGTGGGTTCAGGGCCGACTGGTGTTCGAGAACTGCCCGCTGAATCAGGTACTGGCCGAATTGCGCCGCTACTACCCGGGCTGGATCATCAACACCAACGAGCAACTGGCCGACGTCGCCGTGACCGGCAATTACCGTCTCGATCAGCCGCTCGACGTGGTTCGTTCCCTCGCTCAGATCACCTCGGCGCAACTGAAAGAATTCCCCGCCGTGGTCATCCTGAACTAAATGAGAATTATTTTTACTCGATAGCCAACGTCAGTACGTCTCGTTATAGCCAATGCAATTGATTCGCATCACGCGAAGCCAATCAGCCCCTATAAAGATTCGTGCGACACGGAGCGCTATCGATGTCCTCACGCCTTACCCGCCAGACTTCCTCCCCTTCCCGCGTCTTGTCGCTGCTGACCGCTGCCATCCTGATGGCCGGTACTGCGCCGCTGATGGCGGCCACTGAGCAACCAACGCGCAACATGGGCGATTACTCGTTCGCCATCGGCCAGCAGCCGCTGGTGTCGGCGCTCAATGCCTTCACCGCCGTGACCGGTTGGCAGGTCGGCTTGCCGGCAGAATTGGGTCAGGGAGTGTCGTCGCCGGGCGTGCGTGGCTCGTTGCCACCGGAAAAAGCCCTGGAGCGTCTGTTGGTGGGGACCAACCTGAGCTTCCGCAAAATCAGCAACAACAACGTCGTGCTGGAAAAGCGCAACAACAGCGGCACACTCAACCTCGATCAGGTGACCATCAGCGCCACCCGTCAGGAGCAGTCGGTCAACAGCGTGCCGGCCACCGTCACCGTGCAGACCCGTCAGGATCTGGACCGCAACAACGTCAACACCATCAAGGATCTGGTGCGTTATGAGCCGGGTGTTTCCGTGGGCGGCGCCGGTCAGCGTGGCGGTATCAGCGGCTACAACATTCGCGGCATCGACGGCGACCGCATCCTGACTCAGGTTGACGGCGTCGAAGTGCCGGACGGTTTCTTCAACGGCCCGTATGCCAAGACCCAGCGCAATTACGTTGACCCGGAAATCGTCAAACGCGTGGAAATCCTCCGTGGCCCGGCCTCGGTGCTGTACGGCAGCAACGCCATCGGCGGCGCCGTCAGCTATTACACCCTCGATGCCGACGACATCATCAAGCCGGGCAAAGACGTCGGTGCGCGTCTGAAAACCGGTTACAGCTCCGCCGATGACAGCTGGTTGAAGTCCGCCACCGTTGCCGGCCGCGCCGACCAGTTCGACGGCCTGCTGCACTACAGTCAGCGCGACGGTCACGAAACCGATTCCTATGGCAGCAACAATGGCACTGGCCTTGAGCGCACCGCCGCCAACCCGGAAGACGTCAACGCCTACAACGTGCTGGCCAAGATCGGCTGGAACTACAACGAAGATTCGCGCCTGGGCCTGACCTACGAAAAGTACAAGGACGATCGCGACACCGATCAGAAAAGTGCTTACGGCGGCCCGTACTTCAACGGCGCCCCGACCATCCCCAACAGCGTACTGCCCGGCGGCATGTACCAGTGGCGCACCGGTAACGACACCATCACCCGTGAACGTATCGGCATCGAACACTCCTTCGCCCTCGACAGCCTGCTGGTCGACAACGTGAAGTGGAGCCTCAACCACCAGATCGCCAAGACTGACCAGAGCACCACCGAGTTCTACTACCCGATCACCCGTAAAGTGCTGCGTACTCGCGACACCATTTACGAAGAAAAGCAGTGGGTCTTCGATGCGCAACTGGACAAGGCGTTCGCCCTCGGCGCCACCGATCACGTGCTGACTTACGGCACCACCATCAAGCAGCAGAAAGTCACCGGCTCGCGCAGCGGCGACGGCACCTGCCTGGCCGTCGGTCGTGGCTGCACCGCCATTGGTGCGACCAGCACCGCTGACGTGCTGGCCAAGGCCACCGACTTCCCGGACCCGACCATCAACACCTACAGCGTGTTTGCTCAGGATCAGATCAGCTGGAACAACTGGACCTTCCTGCCGGGCCTGCGCTACGACTACACCCAGCTCAAGCCGCACATCACTCAGGAATTCCTCAACACCGTGGCAGCTGACGGCCAAGGCACGGTCAGCGACAAGAACAAGACCTGGCACAAAGTCTCGCCGAAATTCGGCCTGACCTATGCCCTGACCGAGAACTACACCTGGTACGGTCAGTACGCCGAAGGCTTCCGCACCCCGACCGCGAAAGCCCTGTACGGCCGCTTCGAAAACACCACCACCGGCTACAGCGTGGCGCCCAACCCGGACCTGGAACCGGAAAAAAGCAAAAGCTATGAAACCGGTCTGCGCGGCAACTTCGAACACGGTTCGTTCGACGTGGCAGTGTTCTACAACAAGTACCGCGACTTCATCAACGAAGACGCTGTGACCCCGGGCCGCAACGAGCTGACCTTCCAGTCGGCCAACATCAAGCACGCCACCATCAAAGGTGCGGAAGTCAAAGGTCGTCTGAATCTGGATGCGTTCGGCGCCCCGCAAGGCCTCTACACCCAGGGCTCGATCGCCTACGCCTACGGTCGCAACAACGACAACGGCGAGCCGATCAACAGCGTCAACCCGCTGACCGGCGTGTTCGGTCTGGGTTACGACCAGGACAACTACGGCGGTCTGCTCAGCTGGACCTTGGTGAAGAAAAAGGATCGCGTCGACGACAGCAACTTCAAGTCGCCGGATGGCGTCAGCAGCCAGTTCAAAACCCCGGGCTTCGGCATTCTTGATCTGGCCGGTTATTACAAAGTCACCGACGACGTCACCCTCAGCGGCGGCATCTACAACCTGACCGACAAGAAATACTGGCTGTGGGATGACGTGCGCGGTTACGACAGCGTCGGCGAAGCATCGGTGACGCAACCGGCCAACCTTGATCGCCTGACCCAACCGGGCCGCAACTTCGCGATCAATCTGATCTGGGACATCTGATCCGGCCAACCTCACTGCGCGTGTTCAGGCACCGCGCCGTGAGGTTTTTTTACGCTTGCACGTCGCCTTGTTCGTCTCGTTATCAAGCGCCTCTTTTATCAAGGACATGTCATGACCACTTCGGAAAAAGCCCTGCGTTCACAACGCCTGAACCAGATCACCCATGAGCCGCACAGCAAACTCGATGCACTGGTGAAGGCGCACGCGCCGTTCGAGACCCGCGCCAATTTCGCCCGTTTCGTCGTCGCGCAGTACCTGTTCCAGTCGGAACTGGTCGACCTGTACAACGATGCAGAATTGACTGCGATCGTGCCTGATCTGCCGGCCCGTTGCCGCGCCGAAGCGGCCAAGGCTGACCTTGCCGACCTCGACACTGAAGTGCCGGCACCGATCGCAGGCGCGGTGAAAAATCCGAGCAAGGCTCGCGCACTGGGTTGGATTTTTGTCTCCGAAGGTTCGAAGCTCGGTGCGGCGTTCCTGATCAAACGCGCCGTGGCGCTGGAGCTGAGCGAAACCTTTGGTGCCCGTCACTTGGGTGAGCCTGAAGGTGGCCGTGCCGAAGGCTGGAAGAGCTTCGTGCGTACCCTCGACTCGCTGCAGTTCACTGCCGAGGAAGAAGCCGAAGTCGAGCAAGGCGCGATCGATGCGTTCAACCGCTTCACCGTGCTGCTGGAACAGGCTTACGCCACTGAAGCCGAACCGGCCTGAAGCAACACCTATTCATTGTGGGAGCGAGCCTGCTCGCGAAGACGGCAGCACATTCAACATTAATGTGACTGATCCACCGCATTCGCGAGCAGGCTCGCTCCCACATGGGAACTGCAACAACCTGTAAGATCTCCATTCCGCTTCAGAAGCCACCGCTGAGCCCATGCCGCAACCCGCCTCCTCGAAACTCGCCCGCGTGCTGTTCGGCCTCTTGGCCTACGTCAGCCTTGGCATCGGCCTGATCGCCATTGTCGTGCCCGGCCTGCCGACCACCGAGTTCATCCTTCTCGCCGCCTGGGCCGCGACTCGCAGTTCGCCGCGCCTGAGTGCCTGGCTGGAAAACCATCGGCTGTTCGGGCCGATCCTGAGCAACTGGCGCAACGGCAAGATCATCGCGCGCAAGGCCAAAGTCAGCGCGACGGTGAGCATGTTGCTCTGCGCGGCTTTAATGCTGGTGATGCTCGACCATGGCTGGCCGGTCTATCTGGCAATTGCCGGGATGAGCCTGGGCAATCTGTGGATCTGGTCGCGCCCGGAATCCATCCGGGTCTGCACTGACCCGTCTTCACACTGAAACATCCCTGTAATTATTCGCTTTTTCAGCACTTTCCCCTGCGCAAACGTTTAGCGCTGACCGTTCGTCGGCAGCCGCCTCATGCCCTCTGCTTCCACGCCGATGAGCATTGAATGGCGCTGAATGGATTTGGCGAACCGGACAGCTCTTGTCCGCAAGCCACCCGTTTATTCATTCGCGAGATCGCCCCATGTTCGACTCTCTGTCCATTCGCCTGAAAATCGTTCTGCTCTCCGGTCTGTGCCTGCTCGGTGTGGTCGCGCTGATCGTCGGCATGAACATCTACCAGACCAACCAGAACGACGAACTGGTCAGCAACTCCAGCAACCAGTTGCTCACCGCCAGTGTGCAGAACCTGCTGCAAGCCAAAGCCGCCGAACAAGCGGTGCGGGTGCAGAAAACCTTCGGCGAAAGCCTGACGGTGATCACTGCCGTAGCGGATCAGATCAAGGACCTGCGGGTAATGGCCGCCAAGCGTTCGCTGGACGCCGGCGCCTTGCGCGAAGAGTTGAACCTGAGCCTGAAAACCGCTTTTGAGCGCAACGATAAAGTGCTGGGCATCTGGCTCGCTTTCGATCCGAACGCTCTCGACGGCAAGGACAGCGAATTCGCCAACGATGCCGCGCGCCAGTCCAACGAAGCCGGACGTTTTGCCACGTACTGGAGCCGCGCCGCCGGCGCCTCGCTGAACACCATCATGGTCGAAGAAGACCTGACCAAAACCACCCTCAGCGTCAGCGGCACGCCCTACAACAGCTGGTACACCTGCCCTCGCGACAACAAGCGCACCTGCCTGCTCGATCCGTATGCCGACACCGTCGGTGGCAAGGAAATGCTCATGACGACCATTTCCGTGCCGTTGATTGTCGACGGTAAAGCCATCGGCGTGGTCGGCGTCGACATCGCCCTCGACGCCCTGCAAGCGGCGGCCGTGGATTCCCAGCGCAGCCTGTTCAACAACGCCGGGCATATGCTGATCGTCTCTGGCAGCGGCGTGCTCGGCGCCGACAGCTCCGACGCGAGCAAGGTCGGCAAAAAGATCAGCGACACCCTCGGCGCCGATGGCAAGGATGTGCTGCAACTGCTGAGCTCCGGCACCCCGAAGATTCTCGAACAGGGCGACCTGATTCGTGCGGTGTACCCGGTCGACCCGATCGGCAACTCGCGCGCCTGGGGCGTAGTCATCGACCTGCCGAAACAAGTGCTGCTGGCCGATTCGGTCAAGCTGCAAGCGGTACTCGACGACGCGCAGGAAACCGGCGTGATCACTGCGCTGCTGGTCGCTGTGATCGCCGGTCTGGTCGGCCTGTTGCTGATCTGGCTGACCGCGTCCGGGGTGACTCGTCCAATCAACAGCGTTGCCGAGATGCTGAAGAACATTGCCAGTGGCGAAGGCGATCTGACCCAACGCCTGAACTACAGCAAGCAGGATGAACTGGGCGAACTGGTGAACTGGTTCAACCGTTTCCTCGACAAGCTGCAACCGACCATCGCGCAGATCAAACAGAGCATCACCGAAGCCCGTGGCACCGCCGACCAGTCTTCGGAAATCGCCCGCCAGACCAGTGAAGGCATGCAGGTGCAGTTCCGCGAGATCGATCAGGTCGCCACCGCCTCCAACGAAATGAGCGCCACCGCCCACGACGTCGCCAACAGCGCATCGAACGCGGCCAATGCCGCCAAAGGCGCCGACCAGTCGGCCAAGGACGGCATGTCGATCATCGAACGCAGCACCCGCGACATCAATCAACTGGCCGATGAAGTCAGCAAGGCCGTGACCGAGGTTGAAGCACTGGCAGTCAACAGCGAGCAGATCGGCTCGGTACTGGAGGTGATCCGCAGCATCGCCGAACAGACCAACCTGCTCGCCCTCAACGCCGCTATCGAAGCCGCCCGCGCCGGTGAGAGTGGCCGTGGTTTTGCCGTAGTCGCCGATGAAGTACGCAACCTCGCCAAGCGCACGCAGGATTCGGTGGAAGAGATACGCATCGTCATCGAGCGCATTCAGACCGGCACCCGTGGCGTGGTCGCGACCATGCATTCGAGCCAGACCCAGGCGCACAACAACGCCGGGCAGATTCGTCAGGCGGTGGATGCGCTGGGCAAGATCAGCGATGCGGTGACGGTGATCAGCGACATGAACCTGCAGATTGCCAGCGCGGCCGAACAACAGAGTGCTGTGGCTGAAGAAGTGAATCGCAATGTCTCGGCCATCCGCACCGTGACCGAAACATTGACTGAACAAGCCACTGAGTCAGCAGCAATCAGCAGCCAGCTCAATGCCTTGGCCAGTCAGCAGATGAAATTGATGGATCAGTTTCGCGTCTAGCAAACCTGCAAAAATCCCTGTGGGAGCGAGCCTGCTCGCGAAGACGGCAGCACATTCAACATTAATGTGACTGATCCACCGCTTTCGCGAGCAGGCTCGCTCCCACAGGGGTAAGTGTTCACCTGCGGGATTTCATCTGACCCGACATTCTTTTGCACTATCATCGCCCTCTCGCTCCGGAGGGCCTTCGATGACTGATGTACTCACGTCCATTCAAGCCGCACTCGGCTTGCCGCATACGCCGATCCCGTTCACCGACCGAGGCGCCCTGCCCTCGGCGTTCGCCGTCACCGAGCTTGCCTGCGCCAGCATGGCCGCTGCCGGTCAGGCCGTCAGCGAATTGATCCGGCAACAGACCGGTCACCTGCCAGCCGTTGCAGTCGACCGACGTCTGGCCTCGTTCTGGTTCTCGACCTCGATCCGCCCCCTCGGCTGGCAAGTGCCACCACTGTGGGACCCGATCGCAGGCGACTACGCCACCCAGGACGGCTGGATCCGCCTGCACACCAACGCCCCGCATCACCGTGCTGCCGCTGAACGCGTGCTGGGTGCCAGCGCCGATCGTGCCGCGATGGCGGCGAAAGTGGCGCAATGGACGAGTACGGATCTGGAGCAAGCGGTGGTCGACGCCAAGGGCTGCGCCGCAGAGATGCGCAGTTGGGCGCAGTGGCAAAAACATCCGCAGGGGTTGGCGGTAAATGCCGAGCCACTGGTGCATTTCATCGATTCGCCGGATGAACATACCCCAGCGTGGCAAGGCTCGGTGGCGCAACCGTTGGCCAGGCTCAAGGTGCTGGACCTGACGCGCGTGCTCGCCGGCCCCACCGCCAGCCGTTTTCTCGCCGGGCTTGGCGCCGATGTATTACGCATCGACTCACCGACCTGGAACGAGCCCGGTGTCGTCCCGGAAATGACCCTCGGCAAACGCTGCGCGCGGCTGGATCTGCATGACTCGGCGGATCGTGCGGTATTCGAAAGTCTGTTGAAGGACGCCGATATTCTGCTGCACGGTTACCGCGCCGATGCGCTGGAGAAACTTGGTTTCGGCGTTGAGCGCCGTCGCCAAATCGCACCGGCCCTGATTGATGTCGGCCTCAACGCTTATGGCTGGAGTGGCCCGTGGCAGAACCGTCGCGGCTTCGACAGTCTGGTGCAGATGAGCAGCGGCATCGCCGAGGCCGGGCAGCAATGGATGCAGGCCGACAAACCGACGCCGTTGCCGGTGCAGGCGCTGGATCATGCGACGGGGTATTTGATGGCGGCGAGTGCGCTCCGACTGTTGACCGAGCGTTTGAACACGCGTCGCGGTGGCTCGGCGCGGTTATCGCTGGCGCGCACGGCGAAACTGTTGATCGAGCATGGGTCTGGGATAACTGAAGCGCTGCGCGCCGAGGATGAACAGGATCAAGGTTTGCTGGTGGAGCAGACCCCGTGGGGACCGGCGCATCGGTTGCAGGTGCCGGTGAAGATCAGCGGCACACCGATTCAGTGGGCGTTGCCGGCCACAGAACTGGGTTCGCACCGACCACAGTGGTGAATCTGAAACCGCTATCGCGAGCAGGCTCACTCCTACAGTTGACCGCGTTTCTACTGATGGAACGCGGTCAACTGTAGGAGTGAGCCTGCTCGCGATGAGGCCTGAATTGACCAAGCGACATTCGGATCAGTCCGAGCGGCTCAAAGATGTCCACAAAAGCTGCGCCGCATACCCCCGATACGGCCGCCACGCCTCAGCGCGCAACGACAATTCCCGCGCTGTCGGCCGCTCGCCTTCCAGCACTTCCAGCGCTTTCAGTAACCCGACATCGCCATGGGGAAACCCATCCAGGTCGCGCAACTGTCGCAACGCAATGTACTGCGCCGTCCACTCGCCAATCCCGAGCAACGCCAACAACCGCGCCACGCCGCCCTCGCGATTCGGTTCAAACAAAGAAGGCTCATCCAGCAACGCCTGCGCCACACCCGACAGCGTCCGCCCGCGACTCTTCGGCATACCCAGCGCCGCCAGATCTGCGCCTGCCAATACCCGCGTTTCGGGAAACACATGCGTCAATCCAGGCACTGTCGAAGCCAACGGCGCGCCATATTGCGCAACCAGTTTCCCCGCCAGACGAATCGCCGCGACCACCGTAATCTGCTGCCCTAGCACCGCGCGATACGCCAATTCCAACCCGTCCCACGCTCCGGGAATCCGCAACCCCGTGCGCTCGGCAATCAATCGCGCCAGCAACGGATCATTTGCCAGATGTCCGTGCATCACCGCCAGATCCGCGTCCAGATCAAACATCCGCCGCAACCTGACAACGATCTCGGGCACCGCCGCCAGGTCAGGAAAACTCAACTCAACCTGCAGCGCATCTACCGTTTCCTGCCAAATCGAGACTGTCCCGTGGACACCGTTCAATCCAATGCTGCGCGAATACACACCTTCAACGACGGTCTCCATCCCTGACACCGCCCGCGCCGCCAGAAACGCCAACATCGCCGCCCAGTCATAGGGCGGCCGATACTCAAGCAGCAACCTCACAACGACAGCACACCGCTGTACAAACCATAAGCCGCCAGCCCCGCACCGATGACCACGCAGGTAAAAATGCCCTTCTCGACATGGGTGAACAACGGCTCGCCCGCCTCATGTTTGGCCTTGGCAAACAAAATCACCCCTGGCGCATACAACAGCGCCGAGAGCAGCAAATACTTCACCCCGCCGGCATACAACAACCACACCGCATAACCGAGGGCAATGCCGCCGATCAGCAGATCCTTGGTGCGCTCAGCCGAGGCATGTTCGTAGGTTTCGCCGCGCCCGCTGAGCAACACCGCGTACGCCGCCGACCACAGGTACGGCACCAGAATCATCGACGACGCCAGATAAATCAGGCTGGTGTAAGTGCCCGCCGAAAACAGCGTGATCAACAGGAAAATCTGGATCATCGCGTTGGTCAGCCACAGCGCGTTGACCGGCACGTGGTTCTTGTTTTCCTTTTTCAGGAACGCCGGCATGGTCTTGTCCTTGGCCGTGGCGAAGAGGATTTCCGCACACAGCAGCGCCCACGACAACAGCGCACCGAGCAGGGAAATCGCCAGACCGATGCTGATCAACAACGCGCCCCACGGCCCGACGATGTGTTCGAGTACCGCCGCCAGCGACGGATTCTGCAGATTCGCCAGCTCCGGCTGGCTCATGATCCCCAGCGACAGCACGTTGACCAGCACCAGCAACGCCAGCACGCCGACAAAACCGATGACCGTGGCGCGGCCGACGTCGCTGCGTTTTTCCGCCCGCGCCGAGTACACGCTGGCACCTTCGATGCCGATGAACACGAACACCGTGACCAGCATCATGTTGCGCACCTGATCCATCACCCCGCCGAAATTCGGGTTGCTGGTGCCCCAGATATCACGAGTGAAAATGTCAGCCTTGAATGCCACCGCCGCGATGACGATGAACATGATCAGCGGCACGACTTTGGCCACCGTGGTCAGCTGGTTGATCAGCGCCGCCTCCTTGATCCCGCGCATCACCAGAAAATGCACGGCCCACAGCAGCACCGAGGCGCAGCCGATGGCGATCGGCGTATTGCCCTGGCCAAACACCGGAAAAAAGTAGCCGAGGGTGCTGAACAGCAGGACGAAATAACCGACGTTGCCCAGCCACGCACTGATCCAGTAACCCCACGCCGACGAGAACCCCATGTAGTCGCCAAATCCGGCCTTGGCGTAGGCATACACGCCGGAATCCAGTTCGGGTTTGCGATTGGCCAGGGTCTGAAAGACGAACGCCAGAGTCAGCATGCCGATCGCGGTAATCCCCCAACCGATCAGGATCGCCCCGGCATCGGCGCGTGCCGCCATGTTCTGCGGCAGCGAGAAAATCCCCCCGCCAATCATCGAACCCACCACCAGGGCGATCAACGCGCCTAATCGCAGCTTTTGCGTCGGTTGCGACATTTCAGTTTCCCTTTGAAGTGTGGTGAGCGTGCATTTGTAACAACTATTAACTAAACGGATAAAGGTAGATGACGTTTATCAGGTAACGCCAGTTAACGCCTGTTTATATATAGCGGATGACGCTAACGCCTAGCACGTTAAGACAGTTTTGTGCGCTGATCCTGATAAATCAATTCTGTACTGAAAACAGAGGCTGAAAATTTGCCAAAAGCTGAAAAAGAACTAGCGTCATAATTCGAAAGTAATAATAGCCATTCCCAACAATGTAGCCACAACGCCTCTAGGACGGGCCTTGCGGGCAGGATATTTATGCCTTCAGTCGAAGCCTAAGTCATTCATTAACAATGGAATGTGACCATGCACTGATCTAAGTCAGCTGTTTGAACAGACAACAGAACTACGCTGTGATCTCTTCTCTCCTGCAATGGAGTCATGCAAATGTCTGAAGCTCCCGGAAAACTACGACTAGGTGCACTGGTTGCATTGGTAGTCGGCTCGATGATCGGTGGCGGGATATTCTCCTTGCCACAAAACATGGCCGCCAGCGCCGATGTCGGTGCAGTACTGATCGGCTGGGCCATCACCGCTGTCGGCATGCTCACCCTCGCTTTTGTTTTCCAAACCCTCGCCAATCGCAAGCCTGATCTGGACGGCGGCGTCTACGCCTACGCCAAGGCCGGATTTGGCGATTACATGGGTTTCTCGTCCGCGTGGGGTTACTGGATCAGTGCCTGGCTGGGTAACGTCGGTTACTTCGTTCTGCTCTTCAGCACCCTTGGCTATTTCTTCCCGATTTTCGGTGAGGGCAACACCGTTGCTGCGGTGATTGGCGCCTCGGTGCTGCTGTGGGCCGTGCACTTTCTGGTGCTGCGCGGGATCAAGGAAGCGGCGTTCATCAACCTGGTGACCACGGTCGCCAAGGTCGTGCCGCTGCTGCTGTTCGTGTTGATCGCGGTGTTCGCTTTCAAACTGGACATCTTCACCGCCGACATCTGGGGCATCAAAAATCCGGATCTGGGCAGTGTGATGAACCAGGTGCGCAACATGATGCTGGTCACCGTGTGGGTGTTCATCGGTATCGAGGGCGCGAGCATCTTCTCGGCCCGCGCCGAAAAACGCTCGGACGTTGGTAAAGCCACCGTGATCGGTTTCATCACCGTGCTGTTGTTCCTGGTGCTGGTGAACGTGCTGTCGCTGGGCATCATGACCCAACCGGAACTGGCGAAACTGCAGAACCCGTCGATGGCCGCCGTGCTTGAGCATGTGGTCGGTCACTGGGGTGCGGTGCTGATCAGCGTCGGTCTGATCATCTCCTTGCTGGGGGCGCTGCTGTCGTGGGTGCTGCTGTGTGCGGAGATCATGTTCGCCGCCGCCAAAGACCACACCATGCCGGAGTTCCTGCGCAAGGAAAATGCCAACCACGTACCGGTCAACGCCCTGTGGCTGACCAACGCGATGGTGCAGATTTTCCTGATCATCACGCTGTTCTCGGCGAGTACTTACCTGTCGCTGATCTACCTCGCCACTTCAATGATTCTGGTGCCGTACCTGTGGTCGGCGGCCTATGCCCTGCTGCTGGCGGTGCGCGGTGAAAGTTACGAAGGTTTTGCGGCCGAACGGCGCAAGGATCTGATTATCGGCGGCATCGCGCTGATCTATGCGGTGTGGCTGCTGTATGCCGGCGGGGTCAAGTACTTGCTGCTCTCGGCCCTGCTCTACGCACCTGGCGCGATCCTGTTCGCCAAGGCCAAGCTGGAACTCAAACAACCGATTTTCACTAACGTCGAGAAGCTGATTTTCGCCGCAGTGGTCGTGGGTGCCCTGGTGGCTGCCTACGGTCTCTACGACGGCTTCCTGACTCTGTAATCCCTGATTGTTTTGTTATCTGGAGGATCTGAAATGACCACGGAAAAAGTTAAGTACGGCGTCCATTCCGAAGCCGGCAAACTGCGCAAAGTCATGGTGTGCTCCCCAGGTCTGGCCCATCAGCGGCTGACCCCGAACAACTGCGATGAACTGCTGTTCGACGACGTGCTCTGGGTGGCTCAGGCCAAGCGCGACCACTTCGACTTCGTCACCAAAATGCGTGAGCGCGGCATCGACGTGCTGGAAATGCACAACCTGCTGACCGACATCGTCGCTAACCCTGAGGCACTGGACTGGATTCTCGAGCGCAAGGTCACCGCCGACTCGGTGGGCCTGGGCCTGATCAACGAAGTCAAATCCTGGCTGAAGAGTCTGGAGCCACGGCACATCGCCGAGTTCCTGATTGGTGGCGTGTCTGCCGATGATCTGCCGGACAGCTTCGGTGGCAAGACCATCCAGATGTTCCGCGACTTCCTCGGCCACTCCAGCTTCATTCTGCCGCCGCTGCCGAACACTCAGTTCACCCGCGACACCACCTGCTGGATCTACGGTGGCGTGACGCTGAACCCGATGTACTGGCCAGCGCGCCGTCAGGAAACCCTGCTGGCCACCGCCATCTACAAATTCCATCCACAGTTCACCAACGCCGAATTCGAAATCTGGTACGGCGACCCGGACAAGGAACACGGCAGCTCCACCCTAGAGGGCGGCGACGTCATGCCAATCGGCAACGGCGTGGTGTTGATCGGTATGGGCGAGCGCTCATCACGTCAGGCCATCGGCCAACTGGCGCTGAACCTGTTCAAGAACAAAGCCGTGGAAAAAGTCATCGTCGCCGGCCTGCCGAAATCCCGCGCGGCGATGCACCTCGACACCGTGTTCAGCTTCTGCGACCGCGACCTCGTAACGATTTTCCCTGAGGTGGTGAATCAGATCGTCGCCTTCACCCTGCGACCAGACGAAAGCAAACAGGGCGGCATCGACATCCGCCGCGAAGAAGGCACCTTCCTCGACACCGTGGCCAAAGCCCTCAACCTGCCGAAGCTGCGCGTGGTGGAAACCGGCGGCAACAGCTTCGCCGCTGAACGCGAGCAATGGGACGACGGCAACAACGTGGTGGCCGTGGAGCCGGGCGTGGTCATCGGCTACGACCGCAACACCTACACCAACACCCTGCTGCGCAAGGCCGGCGTGGAAGTCATCACCATCAGCGCCGGTGAATTGGGCCGAGGCCGTGGCGGCGGCCACTGCATGACCTGCCCGATCATCCGCGACCCGATCGATTACTAAACCTCTGAGCCCTGGCCGACACTTACAACGTGCGGCCAGGGGGATAACCGACACCGAAGGAGATCCATCATGGCTTTTAACATTCACAACCGTAACCTGCTCAGCCTGGAACACCACACCCCACGTGAGCTGCGTTACCTGCTCGACCTGTCCCGCGACCTCAAACGCGCCAAATACACCGGCACCGAGCAGCAACACCTGAAGGGCAACAACATCGCCCTGATCTTCGAAAAAACCTCGACCCGCACCCGCTGCGCGTTCGAAGTGGCGGCCTATGACCAAGGCGCCAACGTCACCTACATCGACCCGAACTCATCGCAGATCGGCCACAAAGAAAGCATGAAAGACACCGCCCGTGTGCTGGGTCGCATGTACGACGCTATCGAGTACCGTGGCTTCAAACAGGAAATTGTCGAAGAGCTGGCCAAGTTCGCCGGCGTACCAGTGTTCAACGGTCTGACCGATGAATATCACCCGACGCAAATGATCGCCGACGTGCTGACCATGCGTGAACACGCCGACAAGCCGATCCACGAAATCAGCTACGCCTACCTCGGCGATGCGCGCAACAACATGGGCAACTCGCTGCTGCTGGTCGGCGCCAAGCTCGGCATGGACGTGCGCATCTGCGCGCCAAAAGCGCTGTGGCCACTGGATGATCTGGTCGAGCGTTGCCACAAATATGCCGAAGAAAGTGGCGCACGTATCACCCTGACTGAAGACCCGAAAGCAGCCGTTAAAGGCGTCGACTTCATTCACACCGACGTCTGGGTATCGATGGGCGAACCGGTGGAAGCCTGGGCCGAGCGTATCCAGCAACTGCTGCCGTACCAGGTCAACGCCGAGCTGATGAAAGCCTCCGGCAACCCGCGCACCAAGTTCATGCACTGCCTGCCGGCGTTCCACAACAGTGATACCAAAGTCGGCAAGCAAATCGCCGAACAGTATCCGCACCTGAAAAACGGCATCGAAGTGACCGACGACGTGTTCGAGTCCCCAGCCTGCATCGCCTTCGAGCAAGCGGAAAACCGCATGCACACGATCAAGGCGATTCTAGTTTCGACCCTGGCTGATCTGTAACCACTGCTGATCCATGATCGTTCCCACGCTCCCGCGTGGGAATGCATCCCGTGACGCTCTGCGTCACAGCGGACGCGGAGCGTCCGTGGCGGCATTCCCACGCAGAGCGTGGGAACGATCAACACGAAAAGGACATGCATTATGCGTATCGTCGTAGCTCTGGGCGGTAACGCCCTGCTCCGCCGTGGTGAACCGATGACCGCTGACAATCAGCGCGCCAACATCCGCATCGCCACCGAGCAAATCGCCAAGATCCATCCCGGCAACCAACTGGTCATCGCCCACGGCAATGGCCCGCAAGTGGGCCTGTTGTCGCTGCAAGCGGCGGCCTACACCTCCGTCACCCCTTACCCGCTGGACGTGCTCGGTGCCGAAACCGAAGGCATGATCGGCTACATCATCGAACAGGAACTGGGCAACCTGCTCGACTTCGAAGTGCCGTTCGCCACCCTGCTCACTCAGGTCGAAGTCGACGCCAAAGATCCGGCCTTCCAGAACCCGACCAAACCCATCGGCCCGGTCTACGACAAGGCCGAAGCAGAAAAACTCGCCGCTGAAAAAGGCTGGGCGATTGCCCCGGATGGCGACAAGTTCCGCCGTGTGGTCGCCAGTCCACGGCCAAAACGCATCTTCGAAATCCGCCCGATCAAATGGCTGCTCGACAAGGGCAGCATCGTGATCTGCGCCGGTGGCGGCGGGATTCCGACCATGTACGACGAGAACCGTAATCTCAAGGGTATCGAGGCGGTGATCGACAAGGACCTGTGCTCGTCGCTGCTCGCCGAGCAACTGGAAGCCGACCTGCTGGTGATCGCCACGGACGTCAACGCGGCGTTCATCGACTACGGCAAACCAACGCAGAAAGCCATTGCCGAAGCGCACCCGGATGAACTCGAACGCCTCGGTTTCGCCGCTGGCTCCATGGGGCCGAAGGTGCAGGCAGCCTGCGAATTTGCGCGCCATACTGGCAAGGTCGCGGTGATCGGTTCGCTGGCGGATATCGAAGCGATTGTCCAGGGTACTGCCGGTACTCGCGTGACTACTGCGAAGCCTGGCATCACTTATCGATAACTAGAAACGGCGGGGGCAGGCCCGGGGTCTGCCCTTCTCCCATGCCTTGAAAGGAGTAAACCATGGCCCAATTCGAACCTGGTCATTTGCATATCGAGCGGCACGCGTTGACCGACGATGACGTCAATTACAACGTACACCTCGACTATGAAGTGTTTACCGATCCTTCGAAAGGCAAAGGAATACAGTTCACCCTGCATGGCAGCATGCAGGGCAAGGACATGAAGGAAACGTTTTTCCTGCCCAAGGAAGAGGCTTACAACTTCGCCCGTGACGTGACCCGCATCGCCGAAAAGTACGGGATTCCCAAGGCTCACAGCCAGATCGGTTCTGTGCACAAGCATTACGACCTGATGTTTGAAGACATTCGGCAGAAGTTGAATATGCAATCCGGCGACCCGGTCAATCTTGAGCATTTCGAATAACCCGCAAAAGCCCCTCACCCTAGCCCTCTCCCAAAGGGAGAGGGGACTGATTGGGGGATGCTCTAGAGTTACACCGACCTGATCCTGCATCACTGAATCCATAATCGACTCGATTTTTCAGGTCGACGTGTAGCGCCAGACACCTCGGTCAGCTCCCTCTCCCTCCGGGAGAGGGCTGGGGTGAGGGGACTGATTGAGGGATGCTCGATAGTTTTGCCGGCCCGACTCTGCTTTACCGAATCCATAATCGACCGGCTCTTTCAAGTCGATGTCAAACCTCAGACACCTCGGTCGGCCCCCTCTCCCTCCGGGAGAGGGCTGGGGTGAGGGTGCTTTTGCTTTCACCTCTCTCCAAGCCCAAGGCATACTTGCCACCCTCCGCTCTGCAGATCACTGAACCGCCCCATGCGTATCCACGTCAGCTTCATCGACCGCGTCGGCATCACCCAGGAAGTCCTGGCTATCCTCGGTGGGCGCAATCTCAATCTGGATGCGGTGGAGATGATCCCGCCCAACGTCTACATCGACGCGCCGACCTTGAGCCCGCAAGTGCTCGAAGAGTTGAAGGATGCCCTGTTCCGCGTGCTCGGCGTGGAGGCGGTGACCGTGGTCGACATCCTCCCCGGCCAGCGTCGGCACTTGCAGCTCGATGCGTTGCTGGCGGCGATGACCGACCCGGTACTGGCGCTCGACAGCGCCGGCAAGGTGCTGCTGGCCAACCCGGCGTTGATCGCCTTGTACGGTCGTGAACCGGCGGGGGAAAGTGTCGCTGAACTGTTCAACGATCCCGGCCTGCTCGACACGTTGCTTGAGCAAGGCTTCCGCCTGCCATTGCGCGAAATCACCGTCAACGGTCAGACCTTACTGCTCGATGCCACGCCGATCACCGACGCCGGCGCGCTGCTGACGCTCTACCAACCAAACCGCATCGGCGAACAACTCTCGGCATTGCACCACGACCATGCCGAAGGTTTCGATGCGCTGCTCGGCGAGTCCCCAGCAATCCGCACCCTCAAGGCACGCGCGCAAAGAGTCGCCGCCCTCGACGCCCCCCTGCTGATCCAAGGCGAAACCGGCACCGGTAAAGAACTGGTTGCCCGTGCCTGCCACGCCATCAGCACTCGGCACAGTGCACCGTTTCTCGCTCTCAACTGCGCAGCGTTGCCAGAGAACCTCGCCGAAAGCGAACTGTTCGGCTACGCCCCCGGTGCTTTCACAGGAGCAGCGCGCGGCGGCAAACCGGGGCTGATGGAACTGGCCAACCAGGGCACAGTGTTTCTTGATGAGATCGGCGAGATGTCGCCGTATTTGCAGGCCAAGCTGCTGCGTTTCTTGAACGATGGCAGCTTCCGCCGCGTCGGCGGTGATCGTGAAGTGAAGGTCAACGTGCGCATCCTCAGCGCGACCCATCGCGATCTGGAAAAAATGGTCAGCGAAGGCTTGTTCCGCGAAGACCTGTTCTATCGCCTCAACGTGCTCAACGTCGAAGTGCCGCCGCTGCGTGAGCGCGGGCAGGACATTCTGTTGCTGGCACGCTATTTCATGCAGCAGGCTTGTGCGCAAATTCAGCGCCCGGTCTGCCGCCTCGCCCCGGGGACTTACCCGGCGCTGCTCGGTAATCGCTGGCCGGGCAACGTACGACAATTGCAGAACGTGATCTTCCGCGCGGCAGCGATTTGCGAGAGCAGCCTGGTCGATATTGGCGATCTCGACATTGCCGGTACCTCGGTGGCGCGGCAGACCGACAGCGACGTCGACAGCCTCGAACAAGCGGTCGAAGCGTTCGAGCGATCGCTGCTGGAAAAACTCTACGTCAGCTACCCCTCGACCCGCCAACTGGCCAGCCGCCTGCAAACTTCGCACACCGCCATCGCCCATCGCCTGCGCAAATACGGCATCCCCAACAAACCCTGAACCCACCACGAATCCTCCTGTGGGAAATACCCCCACTGTGGGAGCGAGCCTGCTCGCGAAAGCGGTATATCAGCAAAATCATTGGTGACTGACACACCCTCTTCGCGAGCAGGCTCGCTCCCACAGGGGTTAGAGGGTGGATTCGAAATCCGTTCAAAAACGACCTCCACCTGTACTGAAAGCGCTACAGCGGAACGATATCGCTACACCCGCCTCCGATCACCGCTGTGCAAGGCTTTGATCCCGTTCAGCTTTTCTCCTCGCCCCAGCCTGTAGCGATTTCGCTACACGCTCCCGCTCAAACCATCTCACCAAAACATATAACTTATTGATTTATATGAATAATTCAACATTGGCCGCGTTCTTGCTAATCAACCCCTCATAAATAAGGGCCTTCGCGCCCGACTATTCCACCGCGTCCACCAGACGAGTCTGGCCCCCTGAGGAGTTTCCATGAGCGAGTTGCGTTTTACTGAAGATCACGAATGGCTGCGCACCGAAGCTGACGGCAGCGTTACTGTCGGCATCACCGCTTTCGCGCAGAACGCCCTGGGCGACGTGGTGTTCGTGCAACTGCCTGAGCTGCAGGCCTACGAAAAAGGCGCCGAAGCCGCCACCGTGGAATCGGTAAAAGCCGCCAGCGGCGTGTACATGCCCCTCGACGGCGAAGTACTGGCAGTCAACCCGGCGCTGGAAGACGCCCCGGAACTGGTCAACGAAGATCCGCTGGGCGAAGGCTGGTTCTTCCGCTTCCAACCTAGCGACGCATCGGCCGTGGCCAAACTGCTCGACCAGGACGCCTACGACCGTCTGATCAAAGCCCAAGCCGAAGCCTGAGGAACACCGACATGACTCAAGTAAACCTTGGCACCGCCAACGAATTCATTGCCCGTCACATCGGCCCGCGCGCCGGCGACGAGCAAGCCATGCTCAACAGCCTCGGTTTCGATTCGCTCGAAGCCCTGAGCGCCAGCGTCATCCCGGAAAGCATCAAGGGCACCAGCGTGCTCGGCATGGACGACGGTTTGAGCGAAGCCGATGCACTAGCAATGATCAAATCAATCGCCGGCAAAAATCAGCTGTTCAAGACTTACATCGGCCAGGGCTACTACAACTGCCACACGCCGTCGCCGATCCTGCGTAACCTGCTGGAAAACCCGGCCTGGTACACCGCTTACACGCCGTACCAGCCAGAAATTTCCCAGGGCCGTCTCGAAGCGCTGCTGAACTTCCAGACCATGATCAGCGACCTCACCGGCCTGCCGATCGCTAACGCCTCGCTGCTCGACGAAGCTACCGCCGCTGCCGAAGCCATGACCTTCTGCAAACGCCTGAGCAAGAACAAGGGCAGCCACCAATTCTTCGCCTCGATCCACAGCCACCCGCAAACCCTCGACGTGCTGCGCACCCGTGCCGAGCCGCTGGGCATTGACGTGGTCGTCGGCGACGAGCGTGAACTGACTGACGTGACGCCGTTCTTCGGCGCGCTGCTGCAATACCCGGCGAGCAACGGTGATGTGTTCGACTACCGCGAACTGACCGAACGCTTCCACGCCGCCAACGCTTTGGTCGCCGTCGCCGCTGACCTGCTGGCCCTGACCTTGCTGACCGCCCCGGGCGAGTTCGGCGCGGACGTCGCCATCGGTTCGGCACAACGCTTCGGCGTGCCGCTGGGTTTCGGTGGCCCACACGCGGCTTACTTCTCCACCAAAGATGCGTTCAAACGTGACATGCCTGGCCGTCTGGTCGGCGTGTCGGTTGACCGTTTCGGCAAGCCGGCGCTGCGTCTGGCGATGCAGACCCGCGAGCAACACATCCGCCGCGAGAAGGCCACCTCGAACATCTGCACCGCGCAAGTGCTGCTGGCCAACATCGCCAGCATGTACGCCGTCTACCACGGCCCGAAAGGCCTGACCCAGATCGCCAACCGCGTGCATCACCTGACCGCGATTCTGGCCAAGGGCCTGACCGCGCTCGGCGCGAAAGTCGAACAAGCCAGCTTCTTCGACACCCTGACCGTCGCCGCCGGCGCAAACACCGCCGCACTGCACGACAAGGCACACGCTGCACAGATCAACCTACGCGTGATCGACGCTCAGCGTCTGGGCCTGTCGGTCGACGAAACCACCACGCAGGCTGACATCGAAACCCTGTGGGGCCTGTTCGCCGACGGCAAAACCCTGCCGGACTTCGCCGCCCTCGCCGCTTCGGTTCAAAGCACTATCCCTGCTTCGCTGGTACGCCAGTCGCCAATCCTCAGCCACCCGGTGTTCAACCGTTATCACTCGGAAACCGAGCTGATGCGCTACCTGCGCAAACTGGCCGACAAGGATCTGGCACTGGATCGCACCATGATCCCGCTGGGCTCGTGCACCATGAAACTCAACGCTGCCAGCGAAATGATCCCGGTGACCTGGGCTGAATTCGGTGCGCTGCATCCGTTCGCACCGGCCGCGCAAAGTGCCGGTTACCAGCAACTGACCGATGAGCTGGAAGCGATGCTCTGCGCCGCCACCGGTTACGACGCGATCTCGCTGCAACCGAACGCCGGTTCGCAAGGTGAATACGCTGGCCTGCTGGCGATCCGCGCCTATCACCAGAGCCGTGGCGACGAACGCCGCGACATCTGCCTGATCCCGTCGTCCGCCCACGGCACCAACCCGGCCACCGCCAACATGGCTGGCATGCGCGTGGTCGTGACCGCGTGCGATGCGCGCGGCAACGTCGATATCGAAGACCTGCGCGCCAAAGCCATCGAACACCGCGAGCACCTCGCCGCGCTGATGATCACTTACCCGTCGACCCACGGCGTGTTCGAAGAAGGCATCCGCGAAATCTGCGGGATCATTCATGACAACGGCGGCCAGGTGTACATCGACGGCGCCAACATGAACGCAATGGTTGGCCTGTGCGCACCGGGCAAGTTCGGCGGCGATGTTTCGCACCTGAACCTGCACAAAACCTTCTGCATCCCCCACGGCGGTGGCGGCCCGGGCGTAGGCCCGATTGGCGTCAAGTCGCACCTGACGCCGTTCCTGCCGGGCCACGGCCAGATGGAACGCAAGGAAGGTGCGGTCTGCGCAGCACCGTTCGGCAGCGCGAGCATTCTGCCGATCACCTGGATGTACATTCGCATGATGGGCGGCGCCGGTCTGAAGCGCGCTTCGCAGCTGGCGATCCTCAATGCCAACTACATTTCCCGTCGCCTGGAAGAGCACTATCCAGTGCTGTATACCGGCAGCAACGGCCTGGTGGCGCACGAATGCATTCTGGATCTGCGTCCATTGAAAGACAGCAGCGGCATCAGCGTTGATGACGTCGCCAAGCGCTTGATCGACTTCGGTTTCCACGCGCCGACCATGTCGTTCCCGGTTGCGGGCACGCTGATGATCGAGCCGACCGAAAGTGAATCCAAAGAAGAGCTGGATCGCTTCTGCGACGCCATGATCCGTATCCGCGAAGAAATCCGCGCGGTGGAAAACGGCACGCTGGACAAGGACGACAACCCGCTGAAGAACGCGCCGCACACCGCTGCGGAACTGGTTGGCGAGTGGACCCACCCGTACAGCCGCGAGCAGGCCGTTTATCCGGTTGCGTCGTTGATTGAAGGCAAATACTGGCCACCGGTCGGTCGCGTCGACAACGTGTTCGGCGATCGCAACCTGGTGTGCGCCTGCCCGTCGATCGAAAGCTACGCTTAATTGAATGAGGGGCGTTTTAATCGCCCCGATTTCTGCAACACCACAGATCCCCCTGTGGGAGCGAGCCTGCTCGCGAAAGCGTAGTGTCAGTTAATGAAAGGTTGGCTGACACAGCGCTTTCGCGAGCAGGCTCGCTCCCACAAGGGATCTGCAACCGATTTCGGACTTTCGCCAATTCCTATAACAAGAAACCGGAGAACCACTCATGTCGTTAAGCGTGTTCGACCTGTTCAAGATTGGCATCGGCCCCTCCAGTTCCCACACCGTCGGCCCGATGCGTGCTGCTGCGCGTTTCGCCGAAGGTCTGCGCCGTGAAAACCTGCTGACCACCACCGCCAGCGTTCGCGTCGAGTTGTACGGTTCCCTCGGCGCTACTGGTAAAGGTCACGGCAGCGACAAAGCCGTGCTGCTCGGCCTCGAAGGCGAACACCCGGACACCGTCGATACCGAAACCGTCGCCGCACGCCTGCAAGAGATTCGCGGCAACGGCCGGCTGAATCTGCTCGGTGAACACAGCATTGCGTTCAACGAGAAAGAACACCTGGCGATGATCCGCAAGCCGCTGGCCTATCACCCCAACGGCATGATCTTCCGCGCCTTCGACGCTGCGGGTCTGCAGATTCGCAGCCGCGAGTACTATTCGGTCGGTGGTGGATTTGTCGTCGACGAGGATGCCGCCGGCGCCGATCGCATCGTCGAAGACGCCACACCGCTGACCTTCCCGTTCAAAAGTGCCAAGGACTTGCTCGGTCATTGCGCCACCTATGGTCTGCCGATCAGTCAGGTGATGCTGACCAATGAAAGCGCCTGGCGCCCCGAAGCGGAGACCCGTGCCGGCCTGCTGAAAATCTGGCAAGTGATGCAGGACTGCGTTGCCGCCGGTTGTCGTAACGAAGGCATTCTGCCGGGCGGCTTGAAGGTCAAACGTCGTGCGGCAGCGCTGCATCGGCAACTGTGCAAAAACCCGGAATCAGCGTTGCGCGATCCGTTGTCGGTGCTCGACTGGGTCAACCTCTACGCCTTGGCGGTCAACGAAGAAAACGCCAATGGCGGCCGCGTGGTCACCGCACCCACCAACGGTGCAGCGGGGATCATTCCGGCGGTACTGCATTACTACATGCGCTTTATCCCCGGTGCGAATGACGACGGCGTCGTGCGCTTTCTGCTGACCGCGGCGGCCATCGGCATTCTCTACAAGGAAAACGCCTCGATCTCCGGCGCCGAAGTCGGTTGTCAGGGTGAAGTCGGGGTTGCCTGCTCAATGGCGGCTGGCGCGTTGTGTGAAGTGCTCGGCGGCAGTGTTCAGCAAGTCGAGAACGCCGCAGAAATCGGCATGGAGCACAACCTCGGCCTCACCTGCGACCCGATTGGCGGACTGGTGCAAGTGCCGTGCATCGAGCGCAACGCGATGGGATCGGTGAAAGCCATCAACGCGGTACGCATGGCCATGAGAGGCGACGGCCAGCATTTCGTCTCCCTCGACAAAGTCATCCGCACCATGCGCCAGACCGGCGCCGACATGAAAAGCAAATACAAAGAGACCGCCCGCGGCGGTCTGGCGGTCAACATTATCGAATGCTGACCACGAAACGTAACTAGCCCCCCTCTCCCTCCGGGAGATAAACGTACCTAACGCCCTCTCCCTCTGGGAGAGGGCTGGGGTGAGGGGCTTTTGATCTTGATCTTAATCTAGCCCCATACCCCCAAACTCAAATTTTCAAGGAGCCACGCATGTCCACCGAACAACTGTCGAAAACCCCGCTGCACGCTCTGCACATCGAACTCGGCGCCCGCATGGTGCCGTTCGCCGGCTACGACATGCCGGTGCAATACCCGCTCGGCGTAATGAAAGAACACCAACACACCCGTGAACACGCCGGGCTGTTCGACGTCTCGCACATGGGCCAGATCCGCCTGACCGGTGCCAACGCCGCCAAAGCCCTGGAAAGCCTGGTGCCAGTGGACATCATCGACCTGCCGGTGGGCATGCAGCGTTACGCGATGTTTACCAACGACAACGGCGGCATTCTCGATGACCTGATGGTTGCCAACCTCGGCAACGACGAACTGTTCCTGGTGGTCAACGCCGCGTGCAAGGATCAGGATCTGGCTCACCTGCAAAAACACATTGGCGCTCAGTGCACCATTACGGCGCTGTTCAAAGAGCGCGCACTGCTCGCACTGCAAGGTCCGGCAGCGGTCACTGTGCTGGCGCGCCTGGCTCCTGACGTGGCGAAGATGACCTTCATGCAATTCAACCGCGTGTCGTTGCTGGGCGTGGATTGCTTCGTCAGCCGCTCGGGCTACACCGGTGAAGACGGTTTCGAAATCTCGGTACCGGCTGCAGATGCGGAAAAACTCGCGCGCGCCCTGCTCGCCGAACCGGAAGTTCAGGCTATCGGCCTCGGTGCTCGCGACTCGCTGCGCCTGGAAGCCGGCCTGTGCCTGTATGGCCACGACATGAACACCGAGACCACGCCAATCGAAGCCAGCCTGCTCTGGGCGGTCTCCAGGCCACGTCGCGCTGATGGCGCGCGGGCCGGCGGTTTCCCCGGTGCGGAAAACGTTTTCGCCCAGCAACAGAATGGCGTCGCACGCAAACGCGTCGGCTTGCTGCCACAGGAACGCACGCCAGTGCGTGAAGGCGCAGAAATCGTCAACGAAGCCGGCGAGATCATCGGCAGCGTGTGCAGCGGTGGCTTTGGTCCGACCTTGGGCGGGCCGTTGGCGATGGGTTACCTCGATAGCGCTTATGTCACCCTCGACACACCGGTTTGGGCCATCGTGCGTGGGAAAAAGGTGCAAATGCTTGTAAGCAAAATGCCATTTGTTCCACAACGCTACTATCGTGGTTGATTGACTGTTTCTATAAGTAACGCGATTGCGTAATGCGTGCACTAATGTGTAACGCAATCGCCACAAAAAAGTGCATTTTCTAACAATCGATTCGAATATGAACTTTGCTTATAACGTTCGAAAACAATTGAACAAGCGAATCGTCTAAGCCCGCACTAGTGAAAGGATTAACTTGCTCAAGCTCAGTAAAACCGGGGGCTTCGCAGGGCTTGTTTTTTCTCCCGTAGTTGGCGTAGAGTTTGTCCACTGTGTTTGCATGGGTCAGCTTTGAATCGTGACCTGGGCAGTAGCCTACAAGTTAGCTACATCCCGTTCGACGTCTTCTTACTCTCCTGCAACCAGCCCCAGTACTCTTTCATGTGGAAGAGACTGTCATCAATTTTTGCGTCAAAGGAAATAAGAAATGTCCACACGTCAGAGCGGTACCGTCAAGTGGTTTAACGACGAGAAAGGTTTTGGTTTTATCACTCCAGAAAGCGGTCCGGATCTGTTCGTGCATTTCCGCGCCATTCAGGGCAACGGCTTCAAAAGCCTGAAAGAAGGCCAGAAAGTGACCTTCGTTGCTGTGCAAGGCCAAAAAGGCATGCAGGCTGACGAAGTACAAGCAGAAGCCTGATTTCTGTTACGAAAAAGCCCCTGATATTGATATCAGGGGCTTTTTTGTGCGCGCGAATCCGTAAAATGGCGCTTCAATTTGCGTCCAGAGGCTGCCATGTCGAAAAACCTGCTCACCCCACAGGGCGATTTTCCTGCCGTTGGCCTTGGCCGGCGTCTGGCTGCGATGTTCTATGACTTTCTGCTGTGCACCGCTCTGCTGATCGTCACCGGATTCGTTTACAAGTTGATCCAGGCAGCGATCATCGGCGAAGAACGTCTGCGGGTGATGACCGACGCAGGGCAACTGGACGGTGATCCGCTCTACTCGACGGTGCTGGTGTTGGTGCTGTTCGCATTCTTTGCAAAATTCTGGACCCATGGCGGGCAGACACTGGGCATGCAGGTGTGGGGCATTCGCGTACAGAACGCCAATGGCACCGCGATCAGTCTGTGGCAGGCGCTGTTGCGGTTTATGGTGTCGATTGCGTCGTGGCTGTGCGTAGGGCTGGGATTTTTCTGGTCGCTGTATGACAAGCAGAAGCGCACGTGGCATGACATCTACTCCGATACCCGCCTCGTCCGGGTCCCGAAGAAGACCAAATAATTTCCAGACTCTGAAAACCACTGTGGGAGCGAGCCTGCTCGCGAAGGCGGCGTATCAGTCGATTTCAATGGTGACTGATACACCGCTTTCGCGAGCAGGCTCGCTCCCACAGGTTTTGTGGCGCTTTTCAGAATTCAGGCGTTACCGGCCAGCTTCATCCGCGCTGCCTGGGTAAAGTCGAGCATCCGCTTCAACGGCCGAATCGCCTGCGGAATCAACGCCGGATCGACAAAGATCTCGTTCGTGCCTTCCTTCAGGCTCTTGAGCGTGCGCTCAAGGGTGTTCATGGCCATCCACGGGCAATGTGCGCAACTGCGGCACGCGGCACCGTTACCGGCGGTTGGCGCCTCGATGAAGACCTTGTCCGGGCACAACTGCTGCATCTTGTAGAAGATGCCCCGGTCGGTGGCCACGATCAGGGTCTTGTTCGGCAGGCTCTGCGCGGCAGCGATCAACTGGCTGGTGGAACCGACGGCATCCGCCAGTTCAATCACCGAAGTCGGCGATTCCGGGTGCACGAGGATCGCAGCATCCGGGTACAGCGCCTTCATGTCCTCAAGCTGCTTGGACTTGAACTCCTCGTGGACGATGCAGGCACCGTCCCACAACAGCATGTCTGCGCCGGTCTTGCGCTGAATGTAGGTACCCAGGTGCTTGTCCGGCCCCCAGATGATCGTCTCACCGTTATCCATCAGGCTTTCGACGATCTCCAGCGCGCAACTCGATGTCACCACCCAGTCAGCCCGCGCTTTCACAGCAGCGGAAGTGTTGGCATAGACCACCACCGTGCGCTCCGGGTGCTGATCACAGAACGCTGAGAACTCGTCGACCGGGCAACCCAGATCCAGCGAGCAGGTCGCTTCGAGGGTTGGCATCAGCACGCGTTTTTCCGGGTTGAGAATCTTCGCGGTCTCGCCCATGAACTTCACGCCAGCAACCACCACAGTCTTCGCCGGGTGAGCGTTGCCGAAGCGGGCCATTTCCAGGGAGTCAGAGACACAGCCACCGGTTTCTTCGGCCAGAGCCTGAATCACCGGGTCGCAATAAAAGTGGGCCACCAGCACCGCGTCCTGAGCCTTGAGCTCGGCGGCGATAGCGGAACGGTAATAAGCCTCTTCCTCAGCCGTCAGCGGTTTGGGCTGTTTGGCATCGAGGTGGGCTTGAACCAGAAGGCGTTCGGAAATCTGCGTCATGTTCGCAAGACCTGCAGGCGCGTTCGCGCGAAAGTCGAGTATACACCCGGCTCCGGACCGCTTGAGGGTACCGCCGGGAGAGTGAGTATTATCAGGCACGGACAGCGTTGAAGCTGCGCAAGGCTACAGAATATCCCGTTGATACAAAAGATGATTCTGACCTGCGTCAGCGCTGCGGGTATTGAAATAACGCATAGCGAAATTACAGGCAAAAAAAAAACCCGGAAATCCTCACTTTCGTGGGCCTTCCGGATTTTCTAAACCGCCAAATATGGTGGGTCGTGTGGGATTCGAACCTACGACCAATTGGTTAAAAGCCAACTGCTCTACCAACTGAGCTAACGACCCGCTGTGTGGTGGCGCGTATAATACTGATTTTTAAGGACTATTCAACACCTTTTTGAAAATAATCAAAAATAAGGTGTTGGATCGTCCACACCAGCGGCCGCAAAGCCTTCTGCGCGCAGGCGGCAGCTGTCGCATTTACCGCACGCGCGGCCGTCATCGTCGGCCTGATAGCAGGAAACGGTGAGGCCATAATCAACGCCGAGCTTAACGCCCGCCTGAACGATCTGTGCCTTGCTCAGGTTCTGCAACGGCGCCTGGATGCGGAAACCGTTGCCTTCAACGCCAGCCTTGGTCGCCAGATTGGCCATGCGCTCGAACGACTCGATGAACTCGGGGCGGCAATCCGGGTAACCGGAATAGTCCACGGCGTTGACACCAATAAAGATGTCGCGTGCACCCAGTACTTCTGCCCAGCCCAACGCCAGCGACAGGAACACCGTGTTACGCGCCGGCACGTACGTCACCGGAATGCCTTCGCCCAACTCTTCGGGGATGTCGATGCTGGTGTCGGTCAGTGCCGAGCCGCCCATACCATTCAGGTTGAGGCCAATCACCTTGTGCTCGACCACGCCCAAGTCGCGGGCGACGCGGGCAGCGGCGTGTAGTTCGGCGTGGGAGCGCTGGCCGTAGTCGAAGCTCATGGTATAGCAGCGGTAGCCTTCGGCGCGTGCCATGGCCACGACGGTCGCCGAATCGAGGCCGCCGGACAGCAGGATGACGGCGCGCTTTTCATTAGTCTTCAGTTGTTCAGTCATCTCAGCGCCCCGGCTCGTCGTTCCACAGATATTTATGCAACTGCAATTGCAAGCGTACCGGCAGGTTGTCCGCCACCACCCAATCCGCCAGATCGCGGGCATTGAGGTCATGGTGACTTGGGGAAAACAGCACTTCACCGGCACGCCGATCGAGACCGTACTGAATCAGTTTGGAGACGGCCCAGTCATAGTCGTCCCGCGAGCAGATAACAAACTTCACCTGATCGTTGGGCGTCAGCAGTTCGATGTTCTCGTAACGGTTGCGATGGGCTTCTTTCGAATCCGGTGTCTTCAGGTCGACAACGCGACTGACGCGCGGATCGACAGCCGAGACGTCGAGGGCGCCGCTGGTTTCCAGCGAGACCTCGTAACCGGCATCACACAGCTGTTTGAGCAAAGGAATGGCGTTCGGCTGTGCCAGCGGCTCACCGCCGGTGACGCAGACGTAGCGCGGACGAAATCCGGCCACTTGCTCGAGGATATCGTCGAGGGTGCGCACAGTGCCGCCACTGAACGCGTAGGCGCTGTCGCAGTATTGGCAACGCAAAGGGCAACCGGTCAGGCGCACAAAAACCGTGGGCAGCCCGGCAGTCCGCGTTTCCCCCTGCAACGAGTAGAAAACTTCGGTGATTCTCAATGTGTCTTGCATAGTCGCCACGGGCGTAACAGCTAAACAGGCTGTCCGCCTCCGTCAGGCACTTCAGGCAATCCCGCCAACGCGTAGACCGCAAGAAGCGTGTTTCAGAAAAAGGGCGTGAATTCTAACGAAAAAACCCGCGACAAGCGCGGGTTTCTTCCAAACGGGTCAAGCGTGCTTACATGCGTTGCAGATCGCGTTGAGCCAACTGAGCGGCGGACGTGCCCGGGTATTGGGCCACCACCTGCTGCAGAATGCCTTTGACCTTGTCGGTATGACCGAGGCGGCGCTCTACATCAGCCAGCTTGTACAGCGAATCCGGCACTTTGGCGTGCTTGGGATACAGCTGCGAAACCTTGGCGAAAGCCTGACCTGCGCCTTGCAGATCGCCTTTGGCCAGATTGACTTCGCCCAACCAGTACTGGGCGTTGCCCGCGTACTGGCTGTTCGGGTATTTGCGCAGGAAAGCGGCAAAAGCCTGGCTGGCCTTGTCGAAATCCTTGGCTTTGATCAGGTCGAAAGCGGCATCGTAATACAGCTTTTCCTTGGCCGGATCACCCGGTTCGCTGCTTGCAGCAGGTGCCTGGGCAGCAGCCCCGGCGCCAGCGGCAGCACCGGCAGCAGCACTTGCATCGCCACCGGCAGAAGAATTCTCAGGAGTCGCGGCAGGTGCAACGCCGGATCCTATGCGCCGATCAAGATCCTGGTATCGCTCCAGGGATTCCTGCTTCATGCGCGCAACCTGATTCTGCAGTTCTTCAATCACACCTTGCTGACGCGATATCTGATCCTGCATTTGTTGCAGTTGGTTGAACAGCATGCCTTGTGCCGAGGCAGGGGCCGAAGCCGCTCCCCCGGCATAGGCGCCGTTCGTACCGTAACCTGCAGGCGGATAACTGCTCCCGCTATTGTTATAACCGGAGTTGTCATCGACCACAGGAACCGCAGCCCACGCCGCAAGCGGCGCGAGGCTGAGAGCCAGAACAGTTACAGCACGACGGCACGTTCGCATATCGAATTACTTACGCAGTTCGACGCGACGGTTTTGAGCCCAGGACTGCTCGTCGTTGCCGGTAGCAACTGGACGCTCTTCGCCGTAGGAAACCAGTTCCAGCTGAGCTGGGGAAACACCTTGCAGTACCAGGTAGCGCTGAACGGCTTTCGCACGACGCTCGCCCAGTGCCATGTTGTACTCACGAGTACCACGTTCGTCGGTGTTGCCTTCCAGAACAACGCGAGCGCCGTTTGCTTTCAGGTCTTTGGCGTGAACGTCCAGAGCGCGCATGGCTTCTGGCTTCAGGTCCGAGCTGTCGTATTCGAAGTAGAAGGTGGTGATTGCGCGCAGAGCAGCTTCTTCGCTCAGGGAACCGTCAACGGCACCAGTGTTTGCGCCGTAACCAGCGTTTGGATCAACAGCGCCTTCACCGGCGTTGTCGCCGCCTTTGGACGAGCAACCTACAGCTACAGCCATGGCCAGAGCCAGCGCAGCAAATTTACCAAACTTCAGCATTTCCATCGTGAAACTCCTAATGAACCCCAGTGTGTTAAGTAAAACGTGTAGCGCCCGCTCACTTCAGGTAAGGGGACCAGGACGGTTCTCTGACTTCGCCTTGAGCGGTAGGAAGCGGGAGCCTAACGCGTCCATTAATGGACACGAGCATCAAGACTCCCCGGCCCTGTTGGCGGGTGGCGTAGATTACCATGGTGCCGTTGGGCGCAACAGTAGGTGACTCGTCCAGAGTGCTATCAGTGAGGATCTTTACACTCCCTCGCTGCAGATCCTGAGCTGCCACCTTGAAATTGGTGAAGCCATCCTGACGGTGGATCATCACCAAAGTCTTTTCATCTGCCGAAAGTTTCGGGTTGGCGTTGTAGTTACCTACAAACGTCACACGCTCGGCACCACCGCCACTGGCGCTGGTTTTGTAGATCTGAGGCTTGCCGCCGCGGTCCGAGGTGAAGTAGATGGTCGAACCATCCTTGCCCCAGTACGGTTCGGTGTTGATGCCAGGACCTGCGGTCACACGGGTGATCTGGCGCGAAGCCAGGTTCATCACGTAAATGTCCGGGTTACCGTCCTTCGACAGTACGAACGCCAGGCGATCACCGTTCGGCGACCAGGCTGGTGCACCGTTCAGGCCTTCGAAGTTGGTGATCTGTTCACGGCGACCGGTGTCGATGTTCTGCATGAAGATACGCGGACGCTTCTGCTCGAACGACACGTAGGCAATGCGCTTGCCATCCGGTGCGAAACGCGGCGACAGGATCGGCTCACGCGATTGCAGCAGAGTTACAGCACGAGCACCGTCATAGTCCGAACGCTGCAGGGTGTAACGGGTGTTCTTCTCGGAGAAGCGTTCAGCCGTCACATACAGCAGGCGAGTCGAAAACGCACCTTCGATACCGGTCAGCTTCTGGAACGACTGGTCGGAGATGAAGTGCGCCATGTCACGCAGTTGCTCGGTAGTACCGGACACACTGCCGTCGGCCACTTTCTGTTCGGTGGCCACGTTGAACAGTGCCCACTGCACTTGCAGGCGACCGCCGGCTGGCGCAATGCTGCCGACCATCATGTATTGAGCACCCACCGCCTTCCAGTCACGGAAGATGATTTCGCTCGGCTGGCTTGGCTGGCTGATCATGTTTTGCTTTGGAATCGGCGAGTAGTAGCCCGAGTTGCGCAAATCGTTACCGATGATTTCAGCCATGTCATCCGGCAGCACGGCACCGCCCTGCATGCCGAACGGTACGACGGCGATCGGTGTAGCCCGATCGCTGCCGCTGGTAACCAGAATGTTTTTCTCATCTGCCATCGCGATCCCTGCCATGCAGCAGATCACGACCAGCATTCCTCGAAGAAGGTTTCTCACAAGGCTAGATCCTCAGGTGTGAATGTCATCTTGAATGAACGATACGGAGCGAAATCGCTCGGCTTCATTCCCTGCATTTCTGTCAAACGTCCAATATTCTTCACTGCCGCGACTGCCGAAGCATCGAACGGACCGTCGCCACTGGACTTGGCCACGCTGACCGAAGTCACCGTACCGTCCGGCAACATGCCGATCTGCAGCACAACGGTCATGCCTTTGCGTGCCGAAGGTGGACGGGCCCACCCCTCTGCTGCTCGCGCACGAATCAGGTCATCGAAACTGCCCGCGACTTCGTCACCCTGCTCATCGGCCAAGGCCTGCTGGCGCTGCGGCGTGTCGGAAAGCAGATCGGCCAAGGCCTGAGCCTTTTTGTCTTCGGTCGATTTACGTGCCGCATCCTGCGCTTTCTTCTTCGCAGCATCGGCAGCAGCTTTCTTCTTCGCTTCGTCGGCGATTTTCTTCTTCGCCTCTTCAGCTTCAGCTTTCTTCTTGGCGTCTTCGGCGGCTTTCTTCTTCGCGTCTTCGACGATCTTCTTCTTGGCTTCTTCAGCAGCGGCTTTCTTGGCCTCTTCTTCAGCAGCCTTTTTCGCTTCTTCTTCAGATTTCTTCTTGGCTATATCAGCCAATTGTTTCTCTTCGGCCTTCTTGGCTTCGGCGGTCTTCTTGGCTTCGTCGGCTTTTTTGGCTTCGTCAGCCTTTTTCGCCTCGTCTGCTTTTTTCGACTCATCGGCCTTCTTGGCTTCCTCGGCTTTTTGAGCCGCTTCTTCTTTCTTTTGTTCCGCAGCGGCCTTGATCTCTTCCTGCTCGACCTTCTTCTGCTCCATCTGCTCGACTTCGGTCTGGCGCGCGGCGGATTTCTTCGCCTCACCCGCAATCTTCTGATTGGTCTGGGTGGTTGCCTGACTTTTCGATTTCAGCTGGTAGAGGGTCGCCTGGACAATCGGTTTGGCCGGCGGCAGCTCTGGAGTAAAGGCAAAACTGACGAACAGCATGCCGAACACCAGCACGTGCAGGACAATTGCCAGAACGCTAGGCCAGAAGTAGCTTTCCGAGGCGGACGGCTCTCGCTGTTGCTGCATCAGGGGGCCTCGGTAATCAAACCAACATTACCGACCCCGGCTTTCTGCAACCCGCCCATGGCGCCCATGACGGAACCGTAGTCGACGGTTTTGTCACCGCGGATGAAGACCTGGGTACGCTTGCCGCCTTCAGTGCCGGCACGAATGATCTTGGTCACCGCGTCGGTCATTTGCGGCAGGGTCATGGCCCTGTCCTGTTGCTTCTCGGTATCGACTTCGCTGCCAAGGTTCCAGTAATAGGTCTTGTCAGCCTTGATCGAAATGGTCAGGACCTGTGTGTTGTTGTCCTGCGGCAAGGCTTCGCTGGAAACCTTGGGCAGATCAACTTTCACGCCCTGATTGAGCATCGGCGCGGTCACCATGAAGATGACCAGCAGCACCAACATCACGTCGATGTAGGGCACCACGTTCATCTCGGCGACCGGCTTGCGCTTTTTGCGAGCTCGAGCGATTAAAGCCATTGGAAATTACCTGCTTATTCTTCGCTGGTGTGCACTTTGCGGTGCAGGATCGCCTGGAATTCATCGGCGAAGGTGTAGTAGCGGCCCAACAAGGTTTCGCTGCGAGCGGCGAAACGGTTGTAAGCGATTACCGCAGGGATCGCGGCAAACAGACCGATCGCTGTGGCGATCAGGGCTTCAGCGATACCCGGAGCCACAGTGGCCAGGGTTGCTTGCTGGGCGCTGGCCAGACCGCGGAAGGAGTTCATGATGCCCCACACGGTACCGAACAGACCGATGTACGGGCTGACCGAACCGACCGTGGCGAGAAACGGCAGGCTCTGCTCCAGTTTCTCTTCTTCGCGGGAGATGGCGACGCGCATGGCACGGGCCACGCCTTCCATGACTGCTTCAGGGTCGACACCTGGCTGCTGACGCAGACGCGAGAACTCTTTGAAGCCAGCGCGGAAGATCTGCTCCACGCCCGAATCCGGGTCCGGGTTGCTGCCCGCCTGACGGTACAGCTTGGACAGATCGATACCCGACCAGAAGCGCTCTTCGAAGCTCTCCAGGGCGCGTCGACCGGCGCGCAGCAGATTGCTGCGCTGAAAGATCATGATCCATGAGGTCACCGATGCGGCTACCAGGGTCAACATTACCAACTGCACCACGATGCTGGCATTGCTGACCAGGCTCCACATGGAGGAATGGTCGACGACGTTAGCTTCCACGCTTTATCTCCTGCTTTGAGTGTGTACCCGGGCCGACCGCGTCGGCAAAGGCCGCACGCAAGTCTTCGGGAAGGGCCCGGGGTTTCAAACTGTTAGTGCGCACACAGGCCACCAAAAACTGCCCCTCGCAGAGCAGCACATTATCCGTAGCCCGCCTGACCTGCTGTTTGAAGCGCAGGCTGGCACGGTTCAATTCGATTACTTCAGCGCTTACCAGCAGTTCGTCGTCCAGTCGCGCCGGCGCGTGATAGCGCGCTTCGCTGGAGTGCACGACAAACAACAGGTCCTCCCCTGCCAGCTGCGATTGGGCAAAGCCCAGCTCGCGAAGCCGCTCGGTTCGAGCCCGTTCCATAAACTTGAGGTAATTAACGTAATACACGATGCCGCCCGCATCGGTGTCCTCGTAATAAACGCGACAACGATGTGCGAACGGCTCAAGCCCGTTTTGCGCGCGCATACTCTAGTGCTTACTCCTCAGGTTGCCAATCCGGCCAGGCAACTGTTTTTCATGGTTTCAGAGCTTTACCGTAAAAGTACCGTCCTCTGACAGTACAAACCCTGAATAAATCGACAACAAATGTGTATTAGTCGTCCAAGGCATCGAGAAACTCGTCTGCCACGGGCATTTCACCCATTCGTGACGGAATGTTTAAACCGAAGTGCAGGTACGCATGCCGCGTCACCACCCTGCCCCGCGGTGTGCGCATGATGTAGCCCTGCTGAATCAGATACGGTTCCAGCACATCTTCAATGGTGTGACGTTCTTCACTAATCGCAGCGGCGAGGCTGTCGATACCGACCGGGCCGCCATCGAACTTCTCGATCATGGTCAGCAGCAGACGCCGGTCCTGATGATCGAAACCGTGTTCGTCGACATCCAGCAGGTTCAGCGCCAGATCCGCCACCGCTTTGGTGATATGGCCCTTGGCACGCACTTCGGCGAAGTCGCGCACCCGGCGCAGCAGGCGGTTGGCAATACGAGGCGTGCCACGGGCGCGACGAGCGATTTCGAAAGAACCTTCCGGATCCAGTGGCAAACCGAGGATGGCCGCCGAACGGCTGACAATCGTCGCCAGATCGGCCGTGCTGTAGAACTCGAGACGCTGGACGATACCGAAGCGATCACGCAACGGGTTGGTCAGCATGCCGGCGCGAGTGGTCGCCCCCACCAGAGTGAACGGCGGCAGATCAAGCTTGATCGAACGCGCGGCCGGCCCTTCACCGATCATGATGTCGAGCTGAAAATCCTCCATCGCTGGATAGAGCACTTCCTCAACGATCGGCGACAGACGATGGATTTCGTCGATGAACAGCACGTCATGCGGCTCAAGATTGGTCAACAACGCCGCCAGATCACCCGGACGCTCAAGCACCGGCCCGGATGTGCTCTTGATCGACACGCCCATTTCCTGGGCGATGATGTTGGCCAGCGTGGTCTTGCCCAGACCCGGCGGGCCGAAGATCAGCGTGTGGTCGAGGGATTCGCTACGGCCGCGAGCAGCCTGGATGAACAGCTCCATCTGCTCGCGCACGGTCGGCTGGCCAATATAGTCGGCCAGACTGACCGGGCGAATGGCCCGGTCCTGGACTTCTTCGCGCTCGCGCGGGCTGTGCGCGGCGGTGATCAGACGATCAGCTTCAATCACTTAAATCATTCCCTTCAGGGCGCGGCGGATCAGGTCTTCACTGCTCAAATTCTTGTCCTTGATGGCGGTAATCGCCTTGCTCGCTTCCTGCGGCTTGTAGCCCAGGGAAATCAGCGCGCTGACCGCATCGTTCTCGGCGGTATTGACCGGCGCGGGGCCGTCCGGCTGATTCGGTACCAGCGCGAACATGGCCGGCGTAGTTTCCCAAGCCTTGAAGCGGTCTTTCAGCTCGACCAGCAGACGCTCGGCAGTTTTCTTGCCGACACCCGGCACCTTGGTCAGGGCCGAGGTGTCCTGAGACTGCACGCAGCGGATCAGTTCGTCGACTTCCAGACTCGACATCAAGGCCAGCGCCAATTTCGGCCCGACACCATTGAGACGGATCAACTCGCGAAAAAAGTCTCGCTCACGCTTGCCGGCGAAACCATAGAGTAATTGCGCGTCTTCGCGTACGACCAAATGGGTGTGCAAGGTCAGCGGTTCACCGACCGACGGCAGACGATAAAGGGTGGTCATGGGCACTTCCAGCTCATACCCGAGGCCGTTTACATCCAGAATCAGGTGCGGCGGCTGTTTCTCAGCCAGGGTGCCGCGCAAGCGTCCAATCACGTTTCAGATCCTTGAGCGTTGGCCAGCCGTGGGCTGGCGACTGTCGAAAGGCGGATTCCGGGCCGACGACCCAGGCGCAGGAAATCCGCTTTCAGGAAAATTGATGCTGATGCTATCAGAGACGCAGGCGCCCGCCACGACTGCGTGCCGTTCCCAAACCGTGCGGCAGCAGACTGGAGCGGGTGTGCGCATGGCAAATGGCAATGGCGAGGGCGTCCGAGGCATCGATTTGCGGTTTGCTGGTCAGCTTGAGCATGTGCATGACCATCATCTGCACTTGTTCTTTATTGGCGGCGCCGGTGCCGACCACGGCCTGTTTGACCTGAGTGGCGGTGTACTCGGCAATCTCCAGGCATTCTTCAGCGCCGGCGACAATCGCTGCGCCACGGGCCTGCCCCAGCTTCAGCGCCGAATCGGCGTTTTTCGCCATGAACACTTTTTCGATGCCCATGGTCACCGGGCCGTAGGTCTGGATGATCTCGCGTACGCCGCGATAGACGATTTGCAGGCGCTCGTGCAGCTCACCGGCGCCGGTGCGGATACAGCCAGAGGCCACATAGATGCAGCCACCTCGCCCGGTATCGCGAACAATCCCGTAACCGGTAATGCGCGAACCGGGGTCGATACCAAGAATTAAAGTCATAACGCCTGCAGATTCGGTAAAAGCACGATTTTCAAATCAACCCATAACAAATGTGGGAGCGAGCCTGCTCGCGAAAGCGGTTTCATCATCAGCAACGATGTTGACTGAAAATCCGCCTTCGCGAGCAGGCTCGCTCCCACATTGAATCGTAGTCGCTCTTAACCGAGCTGAGCGGCCACGTCTTCCGGAATATCAGCGTTGGAATAGACGTTCTGCACGTCATCCAGATCTTCAAGCATGTCGATCAGCTTGAGCACCTTTTCCGCACCTTCCAGATCCAGCTCGGCGCTGGTGGTTGGCTGCATGACGATTTCCGCATCATCGCCCTTGAACCCTGCGGCTTCCAGCGCGTTTCGCACCGCATAGAAACTGGTGAACGAGGTGAACACATCGATCGAGCCGTCTTCGTGGCTGACCACGTCATCGGCATCGGCTTCCAGCGCCGCTTCGGTCAGTGCGTCTTCATCAACGCCCGGCGCGAAGCTGATCTGGCCTTTGCGCTCGAACAAGTAAGCCACCGAACCGTCGGTGCCGAGGTTGCCACCACACTTGCTGAACGCATGGCGAACGGCTGCCGCAGTACGGTTGCGGTTGTCGGTCATGCACTCGACCATCACCGCTACACCGCCCGGGCCGTAACCTTCGTAGGTCAGCTCTTCAACGTTGTCGGCTTCGGTGGCACCGGCGCCACGCGCGACGGCGCGGTCAATGATGTCGCGGCTCATGTTCGCGCTCAGCGCTTTATCCAGCGCCAGACGCAGACGCGGGTTGGAGCCCGGATCACCGCCGCCCTGACGGGCCGCAACGGTCAGCTCGCGGATCCACTTGGTGAAGATCTTGCCTCTCTTGGCATCCTGACGTTCTTTGCGGTGCTTGATGTTCGCCCACTTGGAATGACCTGCCATAACTCGCTCCGAATTCTCTTTGAAACGTTGCCCGCCCTGCACATGCAGCGGCCAGCAAACAAAAAATCTCGACCTGCTCTCTATAGATAGAAAAAAGGCGCATCCGAAGATGCGCCTTCAGGCCCGTCTTACTCAGCCTTTGGCGTTTCGCGCAAACGAATGTGCAGTTCGCGCAGTGCCTTGGCATCCACCACACCCGGCGCTTGCGTCATCACGTCGGCAGCACTCTGGGTTTTCGGGAAGGCGATCACTTCACGGATCGACTGGGCGCCGGTCATCAGCATTACCAGACGGTCCAGACCGAAGGCCAGACCACCGTGCGGCGGTGCACCGTACTTCAGCGCGTCGAGCAGGAAGCCGAACTTCTCTTCCTGTTCCGCTTCATCGATACCCAACAGACGGAAGACCGACTGTTGCATCTCTTTGCGGTGGATACGGATCGAACCGCCACCCAGCTCAGTGCCGTTCAGCACCATGTCGTACGCGCGGGACAGAGCGCCAGCCGGGTTGGCTTCGAGCTCTTGCGGCGTGCACTTTGGCGCGGTGAACGGGTGGTGCAGCGCCGAGAAGCTGCCGTCGTCGTTCTCTTCGAACATCGGGAAGTCGACGACCCACATTGGCGCCCACTCGCAGGTCAGCAGCTTGAGGTCGTGACCGAGCTTGATGCGCAGTGCGCCCAATGCTTCGCTGACGATCTTGGCCTTGTCGGCGCCGAAGAACACGATGTCGCCGTCAACAGCACCCACGCGATCGAGGATGGCGTTGAGGTTTTCCAGCGGGATGTTTTTCACGATCGGCGATTGCAGACCGTCAACACCGGCAGCGCGCTCGTTGACCTTGATGTACGCCAGCCCCTTGGCACCGTAGATGCCGACGAACTTGGTGTAGTCGTCGATCTGCTTGCGCGGCATGCTCGCCCCGCCTGGAACGCGCAGTGCGGCGATACGGCATTTCGGATCGTTGGCCGGGCCGCTGAACACTTTGAAATCGACTTCTTTGAGTTGATCGGCAACGTCGACCAGTTCCAGCGGGTTGCGCAGGTCTGGCTTGTCGGAACCGTAACGGCGCATGGCTTCTTCGAAGGTCATGTGCGGGAAATCGCCGAATTCCAGACCCAGCACTTCCTTGAACAGGTTGCGGATCATTTCTTCGGTCAGGCCCATGATCTCTTTTTCATCGAGGAAGCTGGTCTCGATGTCGATCTGGGTGAATTCCGGCTGGCGGTCAGCGCGCAGGTCTTCGTCGCGGAAGCACTTGGCGATCTGGTAGTAACGGTCGAAACCGGCAACCATCAGCAGTTGCTTGAACAGCTGCGGCGATTGCGGCAGGGCGAAGAACGAACCAGCGTGAGTGCGGCTTGGCACCAGATAGTCACGTGCACCTTCAGGGGTGGCACGGGTCAGGATCGGCGTTTCGACGTCGAGGAAGCCGTTCTCGTCGAGGAAGCGACGGATGCTGGTGGTCATGCGCGAACGCAGACGCAGCTTCTCGGCCATTTCCGGACGACGCAGGTCGAGGAAGCGATAGCGCAGGCGGGTTTCTTCGCCAACGTCGGAGAACTCGTTCAGCGGGAACGGCGGGGTTTCCGACTCGTTCAGCACTTCCAGTTCGTAGCCCAGCACTTCGATCATGCCCGACGCCATGTTGGCGTTGGTGGCACCGGCCGGGCGCAGACGCACCTTACCGGTGATCTTCACAACGTATTCGCTGCGCACGCGATCGGCAGCGGCGAAGCTCTCGGCGCGATCCGGATCGAATACCACCTGGGCCAGACCGTCACGATCACGGATATCGAGGAAAATCACCCCGCCGTGGTCGCGACGACGGTGAACCCATCCGCAAAGGGTAATTTCCTGGCCTTCCAGGCTTTCGTTCAGTTGGCCGCAATAGTGGCTGCGCATCATGGTAGTGGTTCGCTTCTCGTAATTCGAAATTCGGTAGAGATCCCGTCGCACACAAGCTGGGTGCGGCATCGGAAAACTCACGCGTGTCGTTCGACCTGGGCCTGAACCCTAGTCAGATTTGTCGCCACCGGCCAGATTCTTCTTGGCGCCGGTCTTGAAGTCGGTTTCGTACCAGCCGCCGCCGCTCAGGCGAAAACCCGGCATGGACAGCTGTTTCTTGAGCTCTGGTGCCTGGCAGGCAGGGCAGTCGACCAGCGGTGCATCGCTGATCTTTTGAATGGCTTCCAACTGATGACCACAGGAAGCACATTGGTAATCGTACATCGGCATGGGGGGTGTCTCGGCGATCAGATTGCCACCGCGCGCAGGGCTTTGCGGCGAAAGAGCGGGATTATATCGATTAAATGCGGCCTGTGCAGCCGTAAGACTGCACAGGCCGCGACCTCGTTTGCAATCGCCGTTTCAGAGCGATTTGGTCGATGCAGCTTCCTTGATGCCGTTCATGACGCACACCACCCGTACAAGCGCGCTGAAATTCTTCACCCCGCCATGCCGCAGATGCACTTCACGGTCGACATGGGACAACAGCGAACTGACCGAACAACAATTTTGCGCGGCCATCGTGCCGAGGATGTTCCAGTAAACCTGCTCAAGCCGCAGGCAGGTTGCATAACCGTTCAGACGTACGGATCGTGACGATGGCTGAACCAGTGCCATGTCGAATTCGTTGACGAACGGATCGACTTTCAATTCATGTGGCAAGCCGACAATCCTGTCGCCTCGCCTGTCTCCCTCTACCATATCGGTGACACTCCTTTGCCATCTCTGCTTGTTTGAAAAGTCACATCCTGTGGCTTTCATAAAAGCGCAGACACAAAGTTATATCCAGACGACTTATTGACCATCTCCGTAGGATAAGCCAACGATACAAGTAAGATTCCGGACAGCGCACGACCCTCGACCGACTGGCTCGTGCGCCCGGATGATTATGCTTCCAGCAACGCGCGCAGCATCCACGCGGTTTTCTCGTGCACCTGCATGCGCTGGGTCAGCAGGTCTGCGGTCGGCTCATCGCTGACCTTGTCGAGCAGCGGAAAAATGCCGCGCGCCGTGCGCGTAACGGCTTCCTGGCCATCAACCAATTGTTTGATCATGTCTTCGGCACTCGGCACACCCACTTCTTCCTTGATCGAAGAAAGGCGTGCGTACGTGGCATAGGCGCCCGGCGCCGGAAAACCCAAGGCGCGAATGCGCTCGGCGATCGAATCCACGGCCAGCGCCAGCTCGTTGTATTGCTCTTCGAACATCAAGTGCAGCGTGCGAAACATCGGGCCGGTGACGTTCCAGTGGAAGTTGTGGGTTTTCAGATACAGCACGTAGGTGTCCGACAACAGACGGGATAGTCCTTCGACGATGGACTTGCGATCTTCTTCACTGATACCGATATCGATTGCCATGTTTACCCCCTAACGGCGATTGAATTCATCCAACAGGTGCAGACCCACTCTAGCAAGGCAACCGACACCCCGCAGCCCTGATTGGCTGCAAACGCTGCGACAAATCGACCGACGCCATGCCGCTGGCCGGGCTGATTTGAGTAGCCGCAGGCTTTGCTGTTAAATAGGCAGTGTGTCGCCATGCCCCATTTTTCGGGGCGTTGCGCATAGGCTGATGCCGTGAACGTGTCCACCGCCTCTTATTTTGTTCCGAAGCGAACCGTGCGCCTTCAGCTCTTCCTTGTGAGCCGTCATAAACGTGAGCCAATCAAAATGTTGAAAATCGTCCACCTGCTAATGGGCGCAGCGGCCTTGCTGCTGTCGTTCATACCCAGCTTGAAATCCGAAGCCGTTCCCTACCTGCAACAACCCGATGCACTTTACCTGGCCTTTTTCGGCCTGCTGAACCTGGTGATTGCCCCAGTGATTCCTTTCTGGAACAAAGGCCCTCGTCAGCATCTGCAAAATCTGGTCAGCGCTCTTCTGGTGCTGACTGTCGTCCTGCAAACCTTGACCCTGATCGCCCCGATGCCCGTCATCGCCGGCCAGCCAGCCGTGCTGTTCACCCTGGTGATCGCGCTGGTTGCCGTGGTCTTGCATCTGGCTGTGAGCTTCTATCGTTCTTCACCGGCTGCCGCTCCAACCAGCTATGACATGACCAATCGCGATACCGGTACCGTCAAGTGGTTCAACACCTCCAAAGGCTTCGGCTTTATCTCCCGGGATTCCGGCGATGATATTTTCGTGCACTTTCGCGCGATCCGTGGTGAAGGTCACCGCGTACTGGTCGAAGGCCAGCGCGTGGAATTCTCGGTGATGAACCGGGACAAGGGCCTGCAAGCCGAGGACGTGATCGCCGCTCTGCCGCGACGCTGATCCAGGCATAAAAAAACCGCGAGCAGCCTGCTGTTCGCGGTTTTTTTACGCCGGGTGAAAAGTACCCGCGTCAGTAGTGCGGCGGCGGCGCCTCGTCTTCGAAGGACTCGAACTGGCCGACCATCTCTTCCTGGCGCTTGAGCAGGGCTGCCATCTGCAATTGCAGGCGCTCAACCACGCGCTGTTGGGCTACCAGCACGTCGTTCAATGCCTGAATGGTGTCATCCTGAAACGCCAGACGGCTTTCCAGATCGGTAACGCGTTCTTCCAGGCTCATGACTCAGCCCTCCACAAAGGTGAAATGCTCGGTCAGGACCAGTCGCAACCGCTCGCGAATGGCGGCGACCTGCTCGACACTGTAAGGCTTGGCCGGGTGCTTGCCCCAGACCGGCGCTGGCCAGGCCGCGTCATCGCGTTTACGCACAATCACATGCATATGTAACTGGCTGACGACATTACCCAGGGTTGCGACGTTCAGCTTGTCGGCGTCGAACAGATCCTTGAGCAACTCAGCCAGTGCGGTGGTTTCCTGCCATAACTGCTGTTGATCGGCGACATCCAACTGAAACAACTCACTGATATCGTCGCGACGAGGCACCAGGATAAACCAAGGGTAATTTGCGTCATTGGACAACAGCAGTCGGCAAAGAGGGAAATCACCGATCGTCAGCGTGTCCTGTTGAAGTCGTGAATCTAAAGCAAACACTGCGCGCACTCCCGGCTGATCTTCATTATTCAGCTTAGCGGCCCTCCTCGCGAACGGCGCGACCAAGCGACAGGACGGCAGCATACCTGCGAATGCGCCAGCCTTCACGAAGGCTTGATGACGAACCGCTGCAAACGCCCCGGGATGGGACATTTACTCGCGCCATGCACCAGCACAGCACCAAGACACACTTCAAGCGTGGAGAAATGACCGAGAAAGACTGACTCGTTCAGCATCCAGCCAGCTCTCAACTGTATGAATACCGAACAGCTGTAAAATTTTTTGCACCAAAAACGCACAGTGCGTCTACGCTCACTGCGTCAGGCATCCGCCAAATACTCACTGGCGGGGTGAACCGGTAACGTTTTTGGTTGTCACGCTCGATCCTGCGTGTGGCAACACCATAGAAGGAATGGCGTCAAGCCCTGATAAAAAGGGGCTTGGCATCCAGCATTTATGAGGTTTTTACAGTGACAGGCGGGCGTTCAGAAAAATAACCGCAACGAAATTGCGGTTTGTGCACGCTTGTTGCATTCGTACCCATATGGACTATAAGCGCACCACGGGAAGTGGATGCCTTAAGCCCCATAAGAACAGTGGCAGGGTTGCCCGATGGAGATTCAAGTGTTTTGCCAGGGACTCTTTTTTACCGATGCAAAAAGGCCCAGAAACAGCGATAAAGTTGTCAGTCCGGCTGCATTGGTACTGTGAATTTGCGACATCCACCACGCCATTTGCGACAACGTCGTAAAGATGCTGAAAGGTTGGATCAGCAAGTATCGCCAACATTGTCGGCGTGATATAAGTTTGCGCCGACACAAAAAGAAAGAGCCGCCCAGATAATAAAACAGGTGGGACGGCAGTACTCTTCTAAAACCAAAGGAGCAAATCACGATGCGCGTGATGAAGTGGAGCATGATCGCACTGGCAGTTGCTGCAGCCGCCAGTACTCAAGTGGCTACGGCCGCACCGTTTGTAAGTGACCAGGCTGAAGCCAAAGGTTTTGTTGAAGACGCGAAGTTTGATGTGTTGCTGCGCAACTATTACTTCAACCGAGACAGAAAAGCCGGATCAAACGATCAGCGAGACTGGACTCAAGGTTTCCTGAGCAACTTCAGCTCCGGTTACACCCAAGGTACCGTCGGCGTGGGTGTTGATGCGTTCGGCTACCTGGGCATCAAACTGGATGGTGGCGATGGCACCACAGGTTCGGGCAACACCAGCCTCGACTCCCAAGGTCATGCCAACGACTCCCTCGGTAAAGCAGGCGCAGCGATCAAGGCCCGCATCTCCAAGACCGAGCTGAAATTCGGCGAGTTCCAGCCAAGCACCGCTCCAGTCTTCGCCGTTGGCGGCTCCCGTCTGATTCCTCAAACCGCAACCGGTTTCCAACTGCAAAGCAGCGAAATCGACAACCTGGATCTGGAAGCAGGCCACTTCTACTCGGCCTCCAGCCAGGACGAGATGAACAGCGATGGTGAGTTGCACTCGCAGTACTCCAGCACCGGTGAAAACCCTGTCACAGGCAAAACCATGGACTTTGCCGGTGGTAAATACGGCATCACCGAGAACCTGAGCGTCTCGCTCTACGGTTCGAAGTTCAAGGATATCTGGAACCAGTACTACAGCAACGTGAACCTCACCACCCCGATCAGTGGTGACACTTCGCTGAACACCGACTTCAATATCTACCGCACCACTGACAGTGGCGATTCCAAAGCCGGTGACATCAGCAACACCACGTTCTCTCTGGCAACTGCGCTCTCGTTCCTGAAAGCACACACCGTGACTCTGGCCTTCCAGAAGGTCAATGGTGATACGCCGTTCGACTACGTCGGCGTGGGTGACAACAACCGTGGTGGCGACTCGATCTTCCTGGCTAACTCCATCCAGTACTCCGACTTCAACGGCCCTAACGAAAAATCTGCACAGATTCGTTACGACCTGAAAATGGCCGAGTACGGCGTTCCGGGCCTGAGCTTCATGACCCGTTACGTAAAAGGTTGGGACATCGACGGCACCAAAATGGACGCCAGCAGCCCATACAACTCTTACGGTTACGGCGAAGATGGCAAGCATCACGAAACCAACCTTGAAGCCAAATACGTAGTTCAGGCCGGCCCTGCCAAAGACCTGTCCTTCCGTATTCGTCAAGCATGGCACCGTGGCAACGCCGACCAGGCTGAAGGCGATATCAACGAGTTCCGCCTGATCGTCGACTACCCACTGTCGATCTTGTAATCGCCAAACACTAGTTTGCGGTAACAACAAAAAGGCCCATCTTACGATGGGCCTTTTTTATTGCCTGTCACTTGCAATAGTTGCCTGACCGACAAGTCAGGCAATTAATTAGCAACCTATCATTGTGTTACCGATTCCTGCACCACACGAATCACGCGTTGCGGAAAAGGAATATCAATGCCGGCAGTCTTTAAACGATCACGCGACTGTTCGTTAAACATGAACATCACGTCCCAGTAGTCTGCAGTTTTAACCCACACACGCAGCGAAACAGTGATCGAACTGTCGCCCAGCGTCGAAATCACGGCCTGTGGCGCAGGATCCTGCAAGACACGCTCATCCTTGGCCAGATCCAGCAGCACTTGACGGGCTTTTTGCAGATCGGCTTCGTAATCAACGCCTACATCAAACACGACTTTACGAGTCGGCTGACGGTTGGTGTTGGTGATGATGCCGTTCGACAGGTTGCCGTTCGGTACGATGATGGTCTTGTTGTCGCCGGTACGCAGTACCGTGTGGAAAATCTGGATGCTGTCGACAGTACCCGCCACACCTTGCGCTTCGATCCAGTCACCGATACGGAACGGGCGGAACAACAGAATCAGCACGCCACCGGCGAAGTTCGCCAGGCTGCCTTGCAAGGCCAGACCGATGGCCAGACCGGCAGCACCGATCGCTGCAACGAACGAGGTGGTTTCAACACCGATCATCGACGCGACGCTGACAATCAGCAGCACTTTGAGAATGATGTTCGCCAGGCTGCTGATAAAGCCTTGCAGGGCCAGATCGGCATTGCGCAGGGCCAGCAGACCGCCGAGCTTTTGCGTGACCTTGTTGATCAGCCACCAGCCAATGGCCAGGGTAATCACTGCCAGCAGCACGCGGCTGCCGTATTCCATGATCATTGGAATCCACGCCTGGGATGCCTTGACCAGGTTGTCCACCTCAGCATTCAAATCCATGTTCTATCTCCTGATTTCCGGCCATTCGGCACGCGAAAAATAAGCGGCAGAAACCCGCCGGGTGTACACAAAACAATGTGGGAGCGAGCCTGCTCGCGAAGGCGGTGTGTCAGTCAACTCATTGCTGAATGACACGGCGCCTTCGCGAGCAGGCTCGCTCCCACAGGTCATCTGACCGAGCTTAGTCGCGGAAGTTGTTGAACTGCAGTGGCATGCCGAATTCCTTGGCACGCAGCGCCGCGATGGCCTCTTGCAGATCATCACGCTTCTTGCCAGTCACACGCACTTGCTCGCCCTGAATGGCCGCCTGCACTTTGAGCTTGGCGTCCTTGATGTGGCCGACGATCTTCTTCGCCAGCTCCTTGTCGATGCCTTCCTTGAGCACGGCGTCCTGCTTCATCAGCTTGCCCGATGCGTAGGCGTCTTTGACTTCAAGGCACTGCACGTCGATCTTGCGCTTGACCAGCGCCAGCTTGAGGATTTCGATCATCGCTTCGAGCTGGAACCCGGCTTCAGCGGTCAGGCTCACGGTGAGGTCCTTTTCCTTGAACTCGAAGCTGCCTTTGCCTTTCAGGTCATAACGACGATCGAGTTCCTTCACGGCGTTCTCGACCGCGTTGGTGAGTTCGTGTTTGTCCAGTTCGGATACCACGTCGAACGACGGCATGTAATCTCTCCAATAAAAAGGCGCGCTCGATGTGGATGGAGCGCGCTTGGCTTGCGGTTAAAATCGGGCTCATTATAACGGGTCTTTTCCCACCGACACGGCGAGCCGCACATGCCTGTACGCAATCGAGCAAAAAACTGATGGCCACCCCCTGGCATATTCTCGGCGCTGGCAGTCTCGGCACACTGTGGGCCACACGTCTGGCTCGCGCCGGCCTGCCGGTCAGACTGATCGTGCGCGATGCCGAACGCTTGCAAAGCTATCAGGCTGCGGGCGGCTTGACGCTGGTGGAGCAAGGTGTGGCGAGCAGCTATGCGGTTCCCGGCGAAACACCCGACAGTCCCGAGCCGATCCGCCGTTTGCTGGTGGCCTGCAAAGCCTACGACGCCGAAAACGCCGTCGCCCGCCTCGCCCCACGACTGACAGCGGACGCCGAACTGATCCTTCTGCAAAACGGCCTCGGCAGTCAGGACGCCGTCGCCAACCGTGTGCCAATGGCACGTTGCATCAGCGCTTCAAGCACCGAGGGTGCATTTCGCGATGGCGACTGGCGCGTAGTGTTTGCCGGCCACGGCTTCACTTGGCTGGGCGACGCTGGCCATCCGGTTGCACCGATCTGGCTGGACGATCTCGACGCCGCGAAAATCCCCCACGAATGGAGCACCGATATCCTCACGCGCTTGTGGCGCAAACTGGCACTCAACTGTGCGATCAATCCGTTGACCGTGCTGCACAATTGCCGCAACGGGGGTTTGCAGGAACACCATTGCGAAGTCGCCACCCTGTGCGCCGAACTCGCGGAGTTACTGGAGCGTTGCGGCCAGCCGGCCGCCGCCGACAATCTGCAACAGGAAGTCGAGAGGGTCATCCACGCCACCGCCGCCAATTACTCATCGATGTTTCAGGACGTCGCCAACCAGCGCCGCACCGAAATCAGCTATCTATTGGGCCACGCCTGCAAAGTCGCCGCCCGCCACCAGTTGAACCTGCCGCACCTCAATCAATTGCAACAGCGGCTGATCGCGCATCTCAACAGCCGTGGATTGCCCAGCGACTGAGCAGCGGCTACGCTGGCCACTTGTTCCTTTGCTGCGATAAACCTGATGCCATTGCGCCAGCGTCTCGAAAACCTGCCGGTCGGCCAGAAACTGCTGGCCGCCCTGCTGGTGCTGTTGACCACTGTTCTGCTGGTCGCCAACCTGACCTTTATCAGCGCCGCCTATTACATCTCTCAGGAAAGCATGGCGCCGCAGGCCTTGCAGACCATCGGCCGACTGATTGCCAACCCGAGTCTGGTCAGCGAAGCCCTGCAATCGCCGCAGAGCGCCGAACGCCTGCTCAAGGAACTCGACAGCTATTCGCCACTGCGCGCTGCCGCGTTGTATGACGGCAAGGGCGAACGCCTTGCACAAGTCCAGCGCGGCGACAAACTCAACCTGCCGGAACGCTATCGGCATGTCGAAGCGTGGCAACTGACCGAGTTTCGCAGCAACCAGTTGATCACCCTGCCCCGCCCCGGCACCGCACCGGGCCACTTGTTGCTGGTGGCCAGCAGCGAACTGCCGATGGCCTTCTACACCGGCACGCTGACCGCCAGCCTCGGCATTCTGATTTTCAGTGTGTTGCTGTGGCTGGTGATTGCCCGGCAGATCAAACGTCTGATTACCCGCCCGATTCATCAGTTGGAAGAGCTCTCGCGCCAGGTCACCCGCGAAGAAAACTACGCTCTGCGCGCCTCACGCGGCAACCACGACGAAATCGGCAGCCTCGCCGAGGCCTTCAATACCATGCTGTCGCGCATCGAAGCCCGCGAGCAGCAACTCAAGCGCGCCCGCGATGACTCGCAAGCCGCCTACGATCAGGCGCAGGGGCTGGCCGAGGAAACCCGCCACACCAACCGCAAACTGGAACTCGAAGTCCAGGTGCGCAGCAAGATCGAGAAGAAGCTCACCGGTTTCCAGAACTACCTCAACAGCATCATCGACTCGATGCCCTCGGCGCTGATCGCCCTCGACGAGCAACTTTACGTCACCCAATGGAATCAGGAGGCCAGCGCCCTCTCCGGCACGCGACTGGACGAAGCGCTGAACCAGCCGATCTTTCTCGCCTTCGAACCGCTCAAGCCGTTTCTGCCGCAACTCAAGCAGACCGTCGAGCAACACACGGTGGCGAAGATCGAACGGGTGACGTGGTTCAAGGACGATGAACCCAAGCATTACGCGCTGACCTTCTATCCGCTGATGGGCGGCGCCGGGCGCGGCGTGGTGATCCGTATCGATGACATCACCCAGCGTCTGTCGCTGGAAGAAATGATGGTGCAGTCGGAAAAAATGCTCTCGGTCGGTGGCCTCGCCGCCGGCATGGCCCACGAAATCAACAATCCGTTGGGCGCGATCCTGCACAACGTGCAGAACATCCGGCGACGCCTGTCCGCGGATCTGCCGAAGAACCTCGAAACCGCCGAGCAACTGGGCATCGAACTGGACACGGTGAACCGCTACCTGCAGGGCCGCGAAGTGCCGCAATTGCTCGATGGCATTCAACAGGCCGGCGCTCGGGCAGCGAAAATCGTCACGCACATGCTCAGCTTCAGCCGTCGCAGTACCCGGCAAATGGCGCCGTGCGATCTGCCGGCACTGATCGATCAAGCCGTGGAAATCGCCGGTAACGACTTCGACCTGGCCATCGGCTTCGACTTCAAGGGGCAGGCGATCATCCGCCAGTTCGACCCGGCGCTCGGCCCGGTGCCGGGCACCGCCAACGAACTCGAGCAAGTACTGCTCAACCTGTTGAAAAATGCCGCGCAAGCCATTCACCAGCGTGAAGACGATAGCGAGCCGGGACGAATCATCCTGCGCACCAAACTCAATCCGCCATGGGCTGAAATCCAGGTCGAAGACAACGGCATCGGCATGAGCGAGAACGTGCGCAAACGCACCTTCGAGCCGTTCTTCACCACCAAGGAAATCGGCCAGGGCACCGGGCTTGGCTTGTCGGTGTCGTACTTCATCATCACCAATAATCACAAAGGGCAGATGGAGGTGCAGTCAGCACCGGGCCAGGGCACGTGTTTCACCTTGCGCCTGCCGTTGACGCCACCGCTGCCCATCGCTGCCGAAACCAATCAATTATCGAGGTAACCCATGGGCTTTCGCCTGTCGAAAATCTACACCCGCACCGGCGACAAAGGTGAAACCGGCCTGGGCGATGGCCGCCGTGTAACCAAGGATCATCCACGCATCGAGGCGATTGGCGAAGTCGACACGCTGAACAGTCAGGTCGGCGTGTTGCTGGCCGGGTTGCATGCCGAACGCGAGACGTTTCCGGGGCTGAATGAAGTGATTGACGTGTTGGCGCCTTGTCAGCATCGCTTGTTTGATCTGGGTGGCGAGTTGGCGATGCCGGCGTATCAGGCGTTGAATGCGGCGGAAATCGAGCGGCTGGAAGCAGCGATTGATGTGTGGAATGAGGAGCTGGGGCCGCTGGAGAATTTCATCTTGCCGGGCGGTTCGATGCTGATTGCGCAGGCGCATGTGTGCCGGAGCCTGGCGCGGAGTGCCGAACGGCGTTGTCAGCATTTGAATGCGATCGAGCCGTTGGCCGGGGTTGGGCTGGCTTATATCAATCGGTTGTCGGATTTGCTGTTTGTGGCGGCGCGGTTGATTGCGCGGCGGCAGGGGATTGCGGAGATTTTGTGGCAGCCAGCGGTAAAACCTGCAGAAATCTAGCGCCTGAAAGATCGCCTTCGCGAGCAGGCTCGCTCCCACATTTGATTGCATTCCAACTGAAGAAATCCGATCAACTGTGGGAGCGAGCCTGCTCGCGAAGAGGTCGGCAGCCTTTACAGAGAGTCAGGCCAGAACGCGCGAATCCCCGCCACACCTTGAGCGCCGTGGCCCCAGGCTTTTTCGCGCTCCGCCGGGCCAACCCCACCCAACAGAAAAACCGGCTTACTAAAGCCTTCGATCAACGTCGAAGCCTGCTCCCAGCCCAGCGGCTGCGCATCCGGGTGAGTCAGCGTCGGTTGCACCGGCGACAGCGTGACGAAATCCACACCCATCTGCTCGGCGAGGGCCAACTCTTCAGCGTTGTGGCACGACGCCGCCAACCAACGCTCCGCCGGTAACGGACGCCCCGCCGCGGCGTATTTGCGCAGCTGCGCAGAGGTGATGTGCCAGCCAGCAGAGGGGAAATCACCGAGCCATTCGAACGGCCCCTTGATCATCAGTTGCGCCTTGCCCGCACACAGCCCGGCCGCATCGACCGCCAGATCGCGATACTTGGGGTCATAGCCGTTCGGTGCGCGCAGCTGGATCAGTTTGATCCCGCCGGCAATCGCCTTCTGGATACCGCGCAGCAGAGCCGGGGTTTCCAGATCCTCAGGGGTAATCAGGTACTCCGCCGGCAAACGCGCCGCCGCAACGATCGGCTGGTTGGCGGCCGGGAACTCGTAGTTCGCCAGTTCCTTCGCAGTCACCCAGGCCAATGGCTGGCCTTCGGCACCGTGCGGCTCGCCGGTGAATGCCGAGACTTCCCAGACATCCAGCAATACCTGTTTGTCCGGGTAATCGTGACGCACTTTGATCAACGGCCGTGCAGCGCCAACGACGATGCCCAGCTCTTCGTGCAGCTCACGGGCGAGCGCGCTTTCGACCGACTCGTCGGCCTCGACCTTACCGCCGGGAAACTCCCACAAGCCGCCTTGATGCTGGGTGTCGGCACGGCGGGCGATGAGGATCTTGCCGCTGTCGTCACGGATGACAGCAGCGGCGACGTGTACGCGTTTCACGGAATCAACTCCTCCAGTCCAGCCTTTTGCCACGCTTTGAAGGCGGGCCATTGGTAGACGGTTTCAACATAGGCTTGGTCGGCGGCCGGCAGCTGCACTTGGTAGGTGCGCAGACGCACGGCAATCGGTGCGAAAAAGGCGTCGGCCAGACTCACACGACCGAACAGGTACGGCCCGCTCTCGGTCGCGGCGGCGCGGCATTCGGCCCACAGCGCGAGCATGCGCTCGATGTCGACCTTCACTTCTGGCGGCACCGGGTTCAGCGGCGCGTCATGGTTGAGGTTGAACGGCATGTGATTGCGCATGGCGAAGAAGCCGCTATGCATTTGGGCGCAGGCGGATCGGGCCTGGGCGCGGGCGAAAATATCGCTCGGCCAGAGCTGTTCGGACGGGAACTGTTCAGCGAGGTATTCGGCGATTGCCAGTGAGTCGGCAATGGTGCCGCGCGCCGTTTGCAGCAGCGGGACTTTAGCGGTCGGCGAATGCTTGAGCAGCAGCGCGCGGGTGTCGGGCTTGCCGAGTTTGATCAGTTCTTCGCTGTAGGGTGCGCCGGTCAGCTCGAGTGCCAGTGCGGCACGCAGGGACCAGGAGGAAAGCAGTTTGTCGCCGATGATCAGGTGCAGGGACATGGTGTGGCGCCTTTTCGTCAGAGGAGAATCCTGGAGACTTGCATTCTTTGAGCTGCCGTCTTCGCGAGCAGGCTCGCTCCCACATTGGATCGTGTTGCCACAAATCCTCTGTGGGAGCGAGCCTGCTCGCGAAAGAAGCGACCCGGTCTTGGATCAGGTGCGGTATTCAGCGTTGATCTTCACATACTCATGCGACAGGTCGGTGGTCCAGATGGTTTCGCTGCAATCGCCGCGACCCAACTCGATGCGAATGGTGATTTCTTCCTGCTGCATCACCGCCGAACCCTGGGCTTCAGTGTAGGTCGCCGCACGGGCGCCACGGCTGGCGATGCACACCTCGCCAAGGAACACGTCGATTTTGCTCACGTCCAGATCCGGCACGCCGGCACGACCAACGGCAGCCAGAATGCGGCCCCAGTTCGGGTCGGAGGCGAACAGCGCGGTCTTGATCAGCGGCGAGTGCGCCACGGTGTAGCCGACGTCGAGGCATTCCTGATGGTTGCCGCCGCCATTCACTTCAACGGTGACGAACTTGGTCGCACCTTCGCCGTCACGCACGATGGCCTGGGCCACGTCCATGCACACTTCGAACACTGCTTGCTTCAACTTGGCGAACAGCTCGCCTTCAGCGCGGGTGATTTCCGGCAGTGCGGCCTTGCCGGTTGCGATCAGCATGCAGCAGTCGTTGGTCGAGGTGTCGCCGTCGATGGTGATGCGGTTGAACGACTTGTTCGCGCCATCGAGCATCAAGTTGTGCAGGACGTCACGGGAGACTTTGGCGTCAGTGGCGATGTAGCCGAGCATGGTCGCCATGTTCGGACGGATCATGCCCGCGCCTTTGCTGATGCCGGTGACGGTGATGGTCACGCCGTCATGCTCGAACTGGCGGCTGGCACCCTTCGGCAGGGTGTCGGTGGTCATGATCCCGGTAGCAGCGGCTTCCCAGTTGTTTTCCGAGAGGTCGTCCAGCGCGGCTTGCAGCGCGCCTTCGATCTTCTCGACCGGCAGTGGCTCGCCGATCACGCCGGTGGAGTACGGCAAAATCTGCTCGGCAGCAACGCCGGTCAGCTCGGCCAGTCTGGCGGTGGTACGTTCGGCAGCGGCCAGACCCGGCTCGCCGGTGCCAGCGTTGGCGTTGCCAGTATTGGTCAGCAGGTAACGCACGGCATTTTGTACGCGTTTCTTCGCCAGGATCACCGGTGCGGCACAAAAGGCGTTCAACGTGAACACACCCGCCACGGTCGAGCCTTCGGCGCAGCGCATTACGACAACATCTTTGCGCCCGGGGCGCTTGATGCCGGCCGAGGCGATACCGAGTTCAAAACCGGCAACCGGGTGCAACGTTGGCAAAGGACCAAGACCAACAGCCATGAATGCGCTCCTTACTCAATGATGTCAGCACCGCCACGCGCAGTGACGGTGGTTTAAATGGCAAAACGCCGCGACGGCAGGAGCCGGTCGCGGCGCGGGTATTTCAGCGATTGAAACGGGTTTTACTGGATCTGCCCGTGGCAATGCTTGAATTTCTTGCCCGAACCGCAGTAGCACAGTTCGTTGCGGCCCAGCTTCTGCTCGTTGCGAACCGGGGCGGTGGCGAGGGCCACATCGACCTCTTCACCCAATACTTCCGGTTGCTCCAGACCTGGCGCTTCGGCGTGTTCGAACTGCATGCGGGCGGCCAGTGCTTCGGCTTCCTGACGCAGGCGTTGCTCTTCGGCTTCCGGATCTTCGCGGCGAACCTGAACGTGCGACAGCACACGGATCGAGTCGCGCTTGATCGAATCGAGCAGTTCGGAGAACAGCGTGAACGACTCGCGCTTGTATTCCTGCTTCGGGTTCTTCTGAGCGTAGCCACGCAAGTGGATACCGTGACGCAGGTGATCCATGGTCGACAGGTGGTCTTTCCACAGGTCGTCCAGCACGCGCAGTACGATTTGCTTCTCGAACGAGCGCAGTGCGTCGGCACCGGCCTGGTCTTCTTTCTCGTTGTACGCCGCCATCAGCTCGGTCATGAGCTTCTCGCGCAGGGTTTCTTCGTACAGGTGATCGTCTTCGTCGAGCCATTGCTGGATCGGCAGCTTCACGCCGAAGTCGCTGGCAATCGTCGCTTCCAGACCGGCCACGTCCCACTGCTCTGGCAGCGATTGCGGTGGAATGTGTGCGCTGACGGTGGCGTTGAGCACGTCCTGACGGAAATCGGCAATGGTCTCACCGATGTTTTCAGCGGCCAGCAACGTGTTACGCATGTGATAGATCACTTTACGCTGTTCGTTGTTGACGTCGTCGAACTCGAGCAGTTGCTTACGGATGTCGAAGTTGCGGCCTTCAACCTTGCGCTGCGCCTTCTCGATCGCGTTGGTCACCATGCGGTGTTCGATCGCTTCGCCCGGCTGCATGCCCAAGGCTTTCATGAAGTTCTTCACCCGATCAGAGGCGAAGATACGCATCAGGCTGTCTTCCAGCGACAGGTAGAAGCGGCTCGAACCGGCATCACCCTGACGACCGGCACGGCCACGCAGCTGGTTGTCGATACGACGGGATTCGTGACGCTCGGACGCGATCACCTGCAAACCGCCGGATTCCAGCACTTGCTGGTGACGCTTCTGCCAGTCGGCCTTGATCTGGGCAATCTGCTCAGGGGTCGGGTTTTCCAGCGACGCAACTTCAACTTCCCAGTTACCGCCCAACAGGATGTCGGTACCACGACCGGCCATGTTGGTGGCGATGGTCAGTGCGCCCGGACGACCGGCCTGCGCGATGATCTCGGCTTCCTTTTCGTGGAACTTGGCGTTGAGAACCTTGTGTTCGATGCCTTCCTTCACGAGCAATGCGGACATGTGCTCGGAGGTTTCGATGGTCGCAGTACCCACCAGCACCGGACGACCGGCAGCCATGCTTTCCTTGATGTCCGTAACGATCGCCGCGTATTTCTCTTCGGCGGTGAGGAACACCAGGTCGTTGAAGTCTTTACGCGCCAATGGTTTGTTCGGCGGAATGACCATGACTTCCAGACCATAGATCTGGTGGAATTCGAACGCTTCTGTATCGGCCGTACCAGTCATGCCGGACAGCTTGGTGTACAGACGGAAGTAGTTCTGGAACGTGGTCGAAGCCAGGGTCTGGCTCTCGGCCTGGATGTTCAGGCCTTCTTTGGCTTCGATGGCCTGGTGCAGGCCTTCGGACAGACGACGCCCCGGCATGGTACGACCGGTGTGTTCGTCGACCAGTACGACCTGGCCGTCCTGCACGATGTATTCGATGTTGCGATTGAACAGTTTGTGCGCACGCAGACCGGCATACACGTGGGTCAACAGGCCCAGGTTATGCGCCGAGTACAGGCTCTCGCCTTCAGCCAGGAGGCCGACGCGGGTGAGCATGTCTTCGATGAACTGGTGACCGGCTTCGTTGAGTTCGACCTGACGGGTCTTCTCGTCAACGGTGTAGTGGCCAGCCTTGGTGACTTCGCCTTCGACTTCTTCAACGTGCAGTTCCAGCTGCGGGATCAGTTTATTGATCTCCATGTACAGCTTGGAGCTGTCCTCGGCCTGACCGGAAATGATCAGCGGAGTACGCGCTTCGTCGATGAGGATGGAGTCGACTTCGTCGATCACGGCAAAGTTGAGTTCGCGCTGGAATTTTTCTTCCATGCTGAACGCCATGTTGTCGCGCAGGTAGTCGAAACCGAATTCGTTGTTGGTGCCGTAGGTGATGTCGGCGGCGTACGCCAGACGTTTCTCTTCCGGGGGCTGGAACGGCGTCACGACGCCGACGGTCAGGCCGAGGAATTCATACAGCGGACGCATCCAGTTGGCGTCACGACGCGCCAGGTAGTCGTTCACCGTCACAACGTGCACTCCCTTGCCGGACAGTGCGTTGAGGTAAACGCCCAGCGTTGCCACGAGGGTTTTACCCTCACCGGTGCGCATTTCGGCGATCTTGCCTTCGTGCAAGGTCATGCCACCGACGAGTTGCACGTCGAAGTGGCGCATACCCATGATGCGCTTGCCGGCTTCGCGGGCGACCGCAAAGGCTTCTGGCAACAGCTTGTCGAGGGTTTCCCCTTTGGCGATGCGGGCCTTGAACTCATCGGTCTTGGCGCGCAATTGATCGTCCGAAAGGGCCACCATTTGCTCTTCGAAGGCATTGACGAGCTGCACCGTCTTGAGCATGCGTTTGACTTCACGCTCGTTCTTGCTTCCAAAAAGTTTCTTTAACAAAGGCGCAAACATATCGGCAGGATCTTCCACACTAAAGGGATGGAGGGCGGCCCCGTGAGCGTCGCCCGTGCAGCCCTCATGGCCGCATGCGAACGAGCATTCTACCCGGAAACGGAAGTGAGGAAAGTGGCGATGTTCCACGATGCTGGCACTGCGCTTTGACGGGGCTCACTTAAAATAGGGGCGTTTTGCTCAACTTCAAGTCATACAAGGCAGAAGTTAGTCGTTGATTTAATGGGTAAAGCGGGGGCAAAAGCAATGGGCGAGTGATTTCGGCCTTTCTGCTACCATGGCGTTTCTGTTACTTCAGGTGTTCGATCATGGCATTTCGCCCTCTTACGGCCAGAGCACCCGCCGTTCTCCTGCGCGAAGCCAAGCCGCTCAAAGCCATCCTCGGCCACGCCCAGCGACTGGGTCATTTGCAACGCCTGCTCGAAAGCCAATTGCAACCTGCAGCCCGCGAACACTGCCATGTAGCGTCGTGGCGCGAAGGCAGTCTGTTGCTGATCGTCACTGATGGCCACTGGGCCACACGCCTGCGTTACCAGCAAAAACGCTTGCAGCGGCAATTGCAGATGTTTGATGAGTTCGCCAGTCTGACGCGGATTCTGTTCAAGGTGCAGCCGCCTACAGTGCAGCGCGGGGCGGCCGGGCACACGATGGATTTGTCCACGGATGCGGCGGCTACGATTCAGGCCACGGCGGACGGGATCAGTGATCCGGGATTGCGCGCGGCGTTGGAGCGCCTGGCGGCGCACGCCAAAAACAAATCCTGACAGCTATCAATAATTGTAGGAGTGAGCCTGCTCGCGATAGCGGTGAAACAGTCGACATTGTCGTGACTGGCATACCGCAATCGCGAGCAGGCTCACTCCTACATTAGATCAGCGGCGTTTGCTGCCACCGAGCAATGAGCCCATCAAGCCGCGCACCAATTGCTTACCGAGGTTATTGGCAGCCTGACGCATGGCCGACTTCAACGCCTGCCCTGCCGCCGTACCGAGAAACTCCCCTGCCCTGTCGGCAAGGCTTGGCTCTTCAACCGCTGGCTTGCCGGCGGGTGCCTCGGCCTCAGGCGCCAGGCCTTTACGGCCCATGAGAATTTCATACGCCGATTCACGATCAATCGGCTTGTCATAGCGCCCCTTGAACGGCGAGCCGGCGATCAATACCGTGCGCTCGGTTTCCGTCAGCGGCCCGATCCGCGATTGCGGTGGCGCCACCAGCCCGCGCTGAACCATTTCCGGCGTGCCTTTCTCGGTCAGCGTGCCGACCAGCGCTTCGCCAATCCCCAACTCGGTCAGCACCGACAAACTGTCAAACGCCGGATTCGGCCGGAAGCCGTCCGCCACCGCGCGCAGGGATTTCTGCTCTTTGGCGGTAAAGGCGCGCAAGCCATGCTGGATGCGCAGGCCAAGCTGCGCGAGCACGTCATCAGGCAAGTCCGCCGGCGACTGGGTGACGAAATACACGCCAACACCTTTGGAACGAATCAAGCGCACCACTTGCTCCAGCCTTTCCTGCAAGGCCTTCGGCGTATCGCCAAAAAGCAAATGCGCTTCATCGAAAAACAGCGCCAGCAGCGGTTTATCGGCATCGCCGCGCTCCGGCAACTGCTCGAACAACTCAGCCAGCAGCCACAACAGGAACGTCGCGTAGACCTTCGGCGCCTCGTGTACCAGACGACTGGCGTCGAGCAAGTGAATGCGCCCACGGCCATCGGCGGTCGGCTGCAAAATGTCTTCAAGTTGCAGTGCCGGCTCGCCAAACAATGCTTCGGCGCCCTGCTGCTCAAGAATCGCCAGGCGGCGCAACAGCGCCTGACTGGAACCGGTGGTCATCAGCGCCGCGTCTTCGCCCAACAGTTGCGGGTTGTCCTTGAGGTGATTAAGCAGCGCCTTCAGATCTTTCAGATCGAGCAACAACAGGCCTTCGCGGTCGGCAACTTTGAACGCTGCGTAGAGCGCTGACTGCTGGCTGTCGGTCAGCTCCAGCAGACTGCCGATCAGCAGCGGGCCCATTTCGCTCAACGTGGTGCGCAACGGATGACCGGACTCGCCGTGGATATCCCACAAGGTCACCGGATACGCCTGCGCTTTGTAATTGAGCCACGGCATCCCGGCAATGCGCTCGGCAACCTTGCCCTGCGGGTTGCCGGCCGCACCGAGGCCGCACAGATCACCCTTGATATCAGCGGCAAACACCGCGACGCCGGCGTCGCTGAACGCCTCGGCCAAACGTTGCAAGGTGACGGTTTTACCGGTACCGGTGGCGCCGGCGACCAGTCCGTGGCGGTTCGCCAGGCGCATGGCCTGACCAATCTGTTGCCCCGCGAGGTCGGCGCCGATTACGAGTTGCGATGAGTCAGGCATTTTGTCACCCAATGGTTAATCTTTGATTCTGCATGGCCGATAAAGAAGAGTGAGAGACCCGACCACAAGTCAGGCCGGACATTTCCCTAAGGAGAGACGGAAATATCAGCTTGTTTTCACCCTTGCCCATTTCGCGCGCCTCTATAAAAGCACGCCCTGGACATTAAGACCTTAGCGGAACCCCAAGCCATGAACAAAAATCTGCGCTTCAGCCATAAAATTTTGCTTGCCGCCGCCCTTATCGTCATTGCCGCCTTCGCCTCGTTTACCTTGTACAACGACTGGCTACAGCGCAACGCGATCCGCGATGACCTGAACAACTATCTCAACGAGATGGGTGAAGTCACCGCCGGCAATATCCAGACCTGGCTCACCGGTCGCATTCTGCTGATCGAGAACGCCGCCCAGAACATCGCCATCAACCCGGAACCGGCCAATGTCGCCAGCCTGCTGGAACAGAAAGCCCTGACGTCGACGTTCATGGCTTCCTACCTCGGCGATGCCACTGGCCACTTCACCATCCGTCCTGATGCGAAGATGCCCGACGGTTTCGATCCACGCGTGCGCCCTTGGTATAAAGGTGCCGAGAGCAGCAGCACCTCGACTTTGACCGAACCGTACATCGACGCTGCCACCGGCCAGTTGATCATTTCCATCGCCACTGCCTCGAAGAAGGCCGGTCAGAGCGTCGGTGTGGTTGGCGGTGACCTGAGTCTGCAATCGCTGGTCGACACCCTCGCCGCGCGGGATTTCGACGGCATGGGTTATGTGTTCCTGATCAGCGCCGATGGCAAGATCCTCGTGCACCCGGACAAGGCTTTGGTGATGAAATCACTCAAGGAAGCCTATCCGCAGGATACCCCGCGCATCAGCAGCGACTTCAGCGAAGTCACCGTTGACGGCAAAACCCGCATCGTCACCTTCGCGCCGATCAAAGGCCTGCCGTCGGTGAACTGGTACATCGGTCTGTCGGTGGACAAGGATCAGGCGTTCGCAATGCTCAGCGAATTCCGCACCTCCGCAGTGATCGCGACAGTCATCGCTGTAGCGATCATCCTCGCGCTGCTCGGTATGCTGATCCGCATTCTGATCCAGCCGCTGCACGTCATGACCCGCGCCATGGAAGACATTGCCGATGGCGAAGGCGACCTGACCAAACGCCTGACCATCGTTAACAACGATGAGTTCGGCGTGCTGGGCACCGCATTCAACCGCTTCGTCGAACGTATTCACGGCTCGATCCGCGAAGTGTCGTCGGCCACCGGGCAAGTCAACGAAGTAGCGCTGCGTGTGGTCGCTGCGTCGAACTCGTCGATGTACAACTCCGATCAGCAAGCTTCGCGCACCAGCAGCGTTGCCGCCGCGATCAACCAGCTCGGCGCCGCCGCGCAGGAAATCGCCCGCAATGCAGCACAAGCGTCGAATCAGGCCAGTGATGCACGCGGCCTCGCCGAAGACGGCCAGCAAGTGGTGGATCGCAGCATCAAAGCGATGAATCAGCTGTCGAGCATGCTCAGCGCGTCGAGCAGCAACATCGAATCGCTGAACAGCAAAACCGTGAACATCGGCCAGATTCTCGAAGTGATCACCAGCATTTCCCAACAGACCAACCTGCTGGCGCTCAACGCGGCGATTGAAGCGGCGCGTGCCGGTGAGGCCGGTCGTGGCTTCGCGGTGGTGGCCGATGAAGTGCGCAACCTGGCGCACCGCACCCAGGAATCGGCGCAGCAAGTGCAAACCATGATCGAGGAGCTGCAAGTCGGCGCCCGTGAATCGGTAAGCACCATGAGCGACAGCCAGCGCCACAGTCAGGACAGCGTCGAGATTGCCAACCTCGCCGGGGAGCGCTTGAACAGCGTGACGCAGCGCATTGGCGAGATCGACGGGATGAACCAGTCGGTGGCCACCGCGACCGAGGAGCAGACCGCCGTGGTTGAGTCGATCAACGTCGATATCACCGAGATCAACACGCTGAACCAGGAAGGCGTGGAGAACTTGCAGGCGACACTGCGCGCGTGTTCGGATCTGGAGCAGCAGGCTTCGCGGTTGAAGCAACTGGTTGGCAGCTTCCGTATCTGAAGATCAAGAGCCTTACCCCCTCACCCCAGCCCTCTCCCCCAGGGGGGCGAGGGGGAAAGGGAGCCGATCGGGGGGGGGGTCCAGACTTGAGTTCGAATCAGGTCTCTCAAGTCGGCGTACCCCCAACATCCACCTCGGTCAGTCCCCTCTCCCTCCGGGAGAGGGTTAGGGTGAGGGTGCTCTTCAGCTCTACCGCGCAATCCCGACCGAACATCTATTCTTGATAAAGGTCAACCAAGGGAGAACCACGCAGCGGAGGGATGATCACCGTGCATATCGCCGACATCACCATGTTCTACGCCCCGGCCAGCGGTGGCGTGCGCACTTATCTGGATGCCAAGCATCGCCGGCTGGGAGTCAAACCCGGCATTCGTCACAGCCTGCTGATTCCCGGCGCGCACTTCGGTGAACACGATGGCGTTTATACGGTTCCCGCCCCCGCCCTGCCCTTCGGCAAAGGGTATCGCTTCCCGCTGCGCCTCGCGCCTTGGCGAAATGTCCTGCAGGATTTGCAGCCCGACCTGATCGAAGTCGGCGACCCATACCTGACGGCCTGGGCCGCACTGGATGCGCGGCGACAACTGGATGTGCCGGTGATCGGTTTTTATCATTCGGATCTGCCGCTGCTGATCGGCAATCGTATGGGGCATTGGGTCACGCCGAATATCGAGGCGTATGTCACCCGGCTCTACGGCAACTTCGACCGGGTACTGGCACCCAGCCAGGTGATGGCTGACAAACTCAGCGGACTTGGCGTGCGCAATGTCTTCGTGCAGCCCTTGGGCGTGGACCTGCAAACCTTTCATCCTGAAGCGCAGGACCGCAATCTGCGCGCAGAACTGGGCATCGTCGAGGACACACGCCTGCTGATTTTCGCCGGACGCGGCTCGAAAGAGAAAAACCTGCCAGTGCTGCTCAACTGCATGAGACGCCTCGGCCCGCGTTATCACCTGCTGCTGGTCGGCTCATCGATGCCCGCGGTGGTGCCGGAAAACGTCAGTGTGATCGACGAATTCTGCCCTGCCTGGCGAGTCGCGCAGTTGATGGCCAGTGCCGACGCACTGGTGCATGCCGGTGATCAGGAAACTTTCGGGCTGGTGATTCTTGAAGCCATGGCCTGCGGCATTCCCGTGGTCGCCGTGGCCGCGGGAGCCTTTGAAGAAATCGTTACTGAGTCATGCGGCCTGCTCTGTGCGCCGAACAACCCGCAGGCGATGGCCAATGCCGTGCGCGAGCTGTTCAGTCGTGGCTGCGTGAGACTTGGCCAACAGGCGCGCGAACATGTAGAGCAGCATTACGCGTGGGATGCGGTGGTCGACAGCCTGCTCAGTCACTATCACGCCGTCCTTGGCCACGCACTGCCACGGGTGGCCAATGGCTGAGTCGATGAATCACCCTGCCGTGTTGCTGGTGCTGCACGATGTGGCGCCCTCGACACGGGCGGATTACCAGCCGTTTGTCGCGGCCGTCGACGCAATGGGCCATGTGCCGATGACCTGGCTGGTGGTGCCGGACTTCCATCGACGCAACGCCCTTCAGGCTCACCCGTCGTTTCGTCGAATGCTCGATGAGCGCGTCGCCCGTGGCGATGAACTGGCCCTGCACGGCTATTTCCATGACGACCTGGAGCCCGGGCCGACGACCCCACGTGACTGGTTCATGCGCCGGATCTACACCCATGAAGGCGAGTTCTACGGTTTGCCCCCTGAAACCGCCCTCGCCCGTCTGCGCGCTGGCATCGAGTTGTTTCAGCGCTACGACTGGCCACTGCACGGCTTCGTCGCCCCGGCGTGGCTGATGAGCGACGGCACACGCCAGGCACTGCGCCAATTGCCGCTGAGCTACACCAGTGATCCGCAGTATCTCTATCGCTTGCCGGACTTCACCGCCATCAATGCCCCGGGCCTGGTCTGGAGTGCCCGCAGCGCCTGGCGCCGTGGCTTGTCAAAAATAGTCAGCGAGCAGCGGCAGCAGCGCTGGCGTCAGGCGCCGGTAATTCGGCTAGGCTTGCACCCGGTGGACATGCGCCATCGTTTCTCTCGTGATTACTGGTTGCACACCCTTGAACGATTGCTGGCGGAAGGACGCGTACCGATGACCAAAATGCACTGGCTCGCTCAACAGCGCGGTCTATTGGAACGCGCCGCATGAGTCGCGGCATCCTGTTATTGATCGGCCTGCTCGCGGCAGTGCTGATTCCGGTTGTGCTCGGCGGCAGCGAAACCTGGGTGCGCCTGCAAAGCTTTCCGTTGCAATGGTTGCTGGTGATGTTCGGCATGATCCTGCTGTGCTGGGGCATCAATACCTTGCGTTTGCGTTTGTTGCTCGGCGATCAACGCGACCGCGTCACGCCGCTGAAAAGTCTTGGCGTGGTCATGGCCGCCGAATTCGCTTATTGCGCGACACCCGGTGGCAGTGGCGGGCCGCTGACGATCATGGCCCTGCTGGCCCGATCGGGCGTGCGCCCGGCGCGGGGCAGCGCGGTGTTTGCCATGGATCAGCTCAGCGACTTGCTGTTCTTTCTCTGCGCCCTGAGCGGGATTCTGATTTATGCGCTGTTTCAGCATCTGAGCGATCGACTGGAGTGGCTGCTGACCGTCAGCGCCGTGTCGTTGTTTGGCGGCCTGTTCAGTTGCGTGTTGGTCGCGCGCTACCACCGCGCGTTGATTCGACTGAGCGGGCGTCTGTTGGCAAGGGCCAACGTCAAGGTCAGCACCCGGCGGCGCTGGGCGCGCAAGTTGCTGCACTTTCTCGCGGCTTTTACCGACACGCTGAAGTTGCCCTGGCAGACACTGATCAAGGTCTTTGCGCTGACGTGCGTGCATTGGCTGCTGCGCTACAGCGTGTTGTATCTGGCGGTACGCGGTCTGGGCGCAGACTTGCAGTGGGCCTGGAGTTTTCTGGTGCAGATGCTGTCGCTGGGCGCCGGACAATTCAGCCTGCTGCCGGGCGGCGCGGGGGCGGCGGAACTGACATCGGCGGCACTGTTGGCGCCGATGATCGGGAAATCCACCGCAGCGGCGGCGATTCTGATCTGGCGGGTGGTGACTTACTACTTCTATCTATTGGTGGGTGGCCCGGTGTTTCTGTTGATGTTGGGGCGCCCGTTGCTGAAGAAACTGATGAATGTCAGGCAGGCTTCTTAGCTTCGTCCTGATCCTCTTTGAGTTGTTCCCACAACTCGGCGGCGCCGGGAAACTCGGTGCCATCTTCCGGGCTCATGTCTTCCGGATCGTAGCGGCTCAGGCAACCTTCACCAAGGGTTGCCGGGGCTTTGGATGTGGCTTTGTCCAATGGATCGCTCATGAGCTTTTCCTCGGTTCAGAAACGGCGAAGGGCCTGGAACGATTGAACGCCCAGACCCTTCGTTTTTCAAGCCTGTGTGATTTGAATCAGAACACCACAGTCTTGTTGCCATGCACCAGCACGCGGTCTTCGAGGTGATAGCGCAGGCCACGAGCAAGCACCATCTTCTCGACGTCACGGCCGAAACGCACCATGTCTTCGATGCTGTCACTGTGGCTGACACGGACCACGTCCTGCTCGATGATCGGGCCGGCGTCCAGCTCTTCGGTCACGTAGTGGCAGGTCGCACCGATCAGCTTCACGCCACGCAGCGACGCCTGGTGATACGGCTTGGCGCCGACGAACGACGGCAGGAAGCTGTGGTGAATGTTGATGACTTTATGTGCGTATTCACGGCACATGTCCGGCGGCAGGATTTGCATGTAGCGCGCCAGCACCACCACTTCAGCATCGTGCTGTTTGACCAGCCGCGACACTTCATCGAAGGCCGGTTGCTTGTCCTGCGGATTGACCGGGACGTGGTAATAAGGAATGCCGTGCCACTCGACCATGCTGCGCAGGTCATCGTGGTTGGAAATCACGCAAGAGATTTCGCAGTCCAGTTCATCGCTGTGCCAGCGATGCAGCAAGTCAGCGAGGCAGTGGGATTCGCGGCTGGCCATCAGCACAACGCGCTTTTTCTGCTCGGTGTCGGTGATGCGCCAGTCCATCGAGAACTCTTCGGCGATCGGCGCAAACTTCTCGCGCAACACTTCAATACCGAAAGGCAGCGAATCGGCACGAATCTCGTGACGCATGAAGAACCAGCCCACTTGATTGTCCGAGTGGTGGCTCGCTTCGGTGATCCAGCCGTTGTGGGCTGCCAGAAAATTACTGACTTTGGCAACAATGCCAACGCGGTCCGGGCAAGAAATCACCAGGCGGAAAGTGCGCATGAGGGGGAAACTCCAGAACTTCGCAAAGGCCGCCATTCTAGCGGCTGCGCGGGAAAACTGCAGTATTGATCAGCACGGCCCCGCTCAGGCTCGGCGCTACGGATGCTTGACGGGGTGATCGTCCACCTGACAGTGATCCCGTGGTATCGCTTGATCAGACAACTGTGAATATCTGTGATGACTGGGTCACACTATTTAACTGAATATTCAATAGATGGCAGTTTCTCGTAACTAATTTAAATAAAAACTCCGGTTAAATGTTTACTTGATGAAACAGCCTGACTATTATTGCGGCACTGTCCCCCTGCCATTCAGCACTCTACTAAGGTAGTAATCATGTCCTTGATCAACGAATACCGCGCCACCGAAGAAGCTATCAAAGAGCTGCAAGCCCGTTTGAAGAACCTGTCGCAAGACGACAAACTGCAAGCCGAGCTGGAATTCGAAGGCAAACTGCGCACCCTGATGGGCGAATACTCCAAGTCCCTGCGTGACATCATCGCGCTGCTGGACCCGGAAGCAAAAACCAAAGCAGTACGTGGCGGCGCAGTAAAAACTACCGGCACCAAGCGTGCCCGCAAAGTTAAACAATACAAAAACCCGCACAACGGCGAAGTCATCGAAACCAAAGGTGGCAACCACAAAACTCTGAAAGAGTGGAAAGCCAAGTGGGGCGGTGACGTGGTTGAAGGCTGGGCTACCCTGCTGGGCTAAGCCGCAACGCTTTCGCAGAGCGATCCGCGAAAAAACAAACGCCAGCGAATGCTGGCGTTTTTTTATGCACGGCATTTAAGCCCGGTCATGTTCGATTTCAAAGATTCAAACGTTTGCGCAATGCCTGGACATAATTCTGCCATTCATTGAGCACCTCACTCTGCAGCTGCGTGGCATTAAGTGACCATTGCTCTGCTGCCTCGCTAAAAGACTTCAAGGTATTCGGCGCGCCGTATTCAGGTGCGGACAACCGCTGCTGACAAAATATTCTCCAGCGTTCTTGCTCTTCGAAATTCAACGTCTCGGGAAAGTTACGCGCGCGATATCGAAAGAGTAATTCGGGCAAACGTTCGTCATCGAAAGGCCATTGCTCTTGCGCTAGTTGTGCCGGGTCGGCGCTCCTCACTTGCTCACATAGACGGCGGTCGCGATCACCGATAAATCCGTCGTACAACTGTTGTTCGGGATCCTCGCTCGGCGTGAAATCTTCGCTGGCATAAATTGCCGCAACTTTATCTTTCCAAACTTGTTGTGCGTCAGTTAGCCGCAACGCTCGCTGTTGATACAGCGCCATGTCCAGCCCCAGACGCTGCTGATCCTGCGCGCGCAAAACCGCAAGCGGCGCCACCACCGGGCAACGGTTGATGTGAATCAGCTTGAGCGGTACCGGCAACTCGCCTTCCAGCAAGTCATCGCGACGCGTGTACAAACGCTGGCGCAGGGTTTGCGCGTCGAGATCCAGCAAACCCTGCGGGTCGAGGTGCAGGTCACAGACGATCAGTGCATTACGGTTTTTCGGGTGCCAGGCCAGTGGCAGCACCACGCCGACATAACTGCGTGCCGCCGAGAAACGCCCTGAAATATGCACCAGTGGCTGCAACAGGCGAATCTGGTCCATGACTTTCTGCTTGCTGCGCAACTGAAACAGCCAGTCATACAGCTTCGGCTGTTTTTCGCGGATCAACCGCGCCAGTGCGATGGTGGCGCGCACGTCTGACAAGGCTTCGTGGGCGTGACCATGATCGATATTGTTCGCCGCCGTCAGGCGTTCGAGCTTGAGCGTCACCCGGCCTTCGTCATCGGTCGGCCAGACCAGACCGTCAGGACGCAACGCGTAAGCAGCGCGCACCACATCGATCAGATCCCAGCGACTGTTGCCGCCCTGCCACTCCCGCGCGTAGGGGTCGAAGAAGTTGCGATACAGGCTGTAGCGGGTCATCTCGTCGTCGAAACGCAGCGTGTTGTATCCCGCCCCGCAGGTGCCGGGGGCGGCCAGCTGAGCGTGAACCCGCGTCATGAAATCCGCCTCGCTCAAACCCTTTTCGGCAAGCTGACCCGGGGTGATACCGGTGATCGCGCAGGCCGCCGGATGCGGCAGGATGTCTTCGCTGGGCTGGCAGTAGAGATTCACCGGCTCGTCGATTTCGTTGAGCGCATGGTCGGTGCGAATCCCGGCCACCTGCAACGGGCGATCGTTGCGCGGATTGATGCCAGTGGTTTCGTAGTCGTACCAGAAGATTGAAGTCACGGGCGGTTCCTGAACTGAAGATCGGCGAAGTCTAGGCGCTCGACCGCCGTCGCGGCCAGCCTTGAAACATTCAAACACCTTGCGGCAATCACTGTGCAATACATAGTTATGTCGTTTCCCCCCGAGAGGCTGCTAGCATCGGCCTCACTTGTACCCCGAACAGGCGAACATCAGGTAGCCCATGCTCGAACCCACAGCACCGCCAAGGAAAGCACCGCTGGCCCCGCCGCTGGATACGCGGCATCAGGTCGAAACGCCGGAAGGCATCGATCTGCCGTTGCGTCCCGCCGGGTTGATGGTGCGTGCCGTGGCCTTTGCCATCGATCTGGGTATTCGCGGCCTGATCATGGGCGCGCTGTTCATCGCGCTGGCGTTTCTCGGCAAGCTCGGTATGGGTCTTGGTTCGCTGCTGCTGTTTGCGATCAGCTGGTGGTACATGGTGCTGTTCGAAGTGCTGCGTCAAGGCCGCTCGCCGGGTAAACAGTGGATGGGCCTGCGCGTGGTGCACGACGACGGCACACCGATTGGCTGGTCGGCCTCGCTGCTGCGCAACGTGCTGCGCTTTGTCGATCTGCTGCCCTTCGGCTACTTCCTCGGCGCGCTCAGTTGCCTGCAACACCCGACCTTCAAACGCCTCGGCGACATCGCGGCCGGCACACTGGTGGTCTACAGCGAACGCCCGTTGACCCGACCGCAACTGCCTGATGCCGAACCCCGGCGATCGCCGGTCACCCTGACTCTCGCGGAACAACGCGCCGTGCTTGGCTTTGCCGAGCGCCAAGGTGAATTATCGCCAGCGCGGGTCAATGAGCTGGCTGCCTTGCTCGCCCAGCCACTGCATATTTCCGCACCCAAAGCAGTCGTTGAGCTCAACGGCATTGCTCGCGGTTTGTTGGGCCCGACATGAAACAAAGCCTTTTCGAGACGCGTCACAAGGCCGAATGGGAGCGTTTTGCGCTGGCCCTCGAACGCCTCGAACGTGGCAAGGACACCTCGCAAGTCGGCGGTTTTCCCAAGGCCTATCGCAGGCTTTGCCAACATCTGGCATTGGCTCAGGAACGTGGCTACAGCAGTTTCCTCATTGATTCGCTGCAACAACAAGTACTGCGCGGACATCAACAGCTGTACCGTCATCGCAGCCGGCTCGGCGCCAACCTGCTGAGTTTCATCCTCGCCGACTTTCCGCGTCTGGTACGTGCCGAATGGCCTTTTGTGCTGGCCGCGGTTTTGCTGTTCTTCGGTAGCCTGATCAGCGTCGGCGTGTTGGTGTATGTGTTTCCCGAACTGGTCTACAACCTGATCCCCGCCGATCAGGTGCGTGAGATGCAAGGCATGTATGACCCGGTCGCCGGCCACCTCGGGCGCCCCGCCGAACGCGCGGCCAGCGAAGACTGGGTGATGTTCGGTTACTACGTGATGCACAACATCGGCATCGCCTTTCAGACCTTCGCCAGCGGTTTGCTGATGGGCGTGGGCAGTGCGTTCTTTCTGTTCTACAACGGCATGGTCATCGGTGCGGTCGCCGGGCATCTGAGCGAGATCGGTTTTGGCCAGACCTTCTGGTCATTCGTCATCGCCCATGGCGCCTTTGAACTCACCGCCATTGCCCTCGCCGGGGCGGCCGGCCTGGAACTCGGCTGGGCCTTGATCGCACCCGCACGGCTGAGCCGCAGCGAAGCGCTGAAACGGGCGGCGCGCAAGAGCGTGTTGCTGGTCTGCGGGGTGATGTTGTTCCTGTTGATTGCCGCGTTTATCGAAGCCTATTGGTCATCGAAAACCAGTGTCACGCCACTGACCAAGTATCTGGTTGGCGCCGGGCTGTGGGCATTGGTCGCGCTCTATCTGTTGTTCGCCGGAAGGACACGCCATGCGCCTGAGTGACGCCACCGTGGTGATCCGTCCGCGCACGACCTGGGAAGCCATGGACCTCGGCGTGCTGATGAGCCAGCAACATCGCCGTCTGCTGATGACCAGTTGGGCGATCGTCACCTTGCCGCTGTTCGCTTTGCTCAGCCTGTTGTTCTGGGATTCGCCGTCACTGGCGGTGTTTATCTTCTGGTGGCTGAAACCGGCGTACGAACGCCTGCCGCTGTACATCCTGTCGAAAGCGCTGTTCGGCGAAACGCCGACACTCAAACAAGCCTTGCGCCAATGGCCACGCCTGCTCAAACCGCAACTGCTGGCCAGCCTGACCTGGCGCCGCCTGAGTTTGAGCCGCAGCTTTCTGCTGCCGGTGGTGCAACTCGAAGGCCTCGACGGCAATGCCCGGCAACAACGCCTGCAGGTGCTGCTGCAACGCAACGCCGGCGCCGCGCAATGGCTGACCCTCATCGGCGTGCATCTGGAGACCGCGTTGTGGATCGGCCTGATGGTGCTGTTCTACATGTTGCTGCCACAGCAGATCGAAACGGATTGGGACTGGCAATCGCTGATATTCGCGGCGGATCACGATTGGCGCTGGCTCGAACACCTGACCAATGTTTTCTATGCGCTGGTGCTGGTGGTGTGGGAACCGATCTACGTCGCCTGTGGCTTCAGCCTTTATCTGAACCGCCGCACACAGCTGGAAGCATGGGATATCGAACTGGTGTTCCGCCGCTTGCGACAACGCCTGAACAACGGTGTATTGGGGGTGCTGCTGGCAGTCTGTCTGCTGCTGCCGAATGTGCCTTCGGCGTGGGCAGCCGAGCCTGATGACAGTCCACAGGCACCGCGACTGTTGAATCAGCCGCTCACCAGTCAGGCCTCCCGAGACAGCATCAAGGCGTTGCTCGAACAACCGCCGTTCAAGAACAAGGAATCCGTCACCCGCTATCGCTTTGGCGACGACCCGGCGAAACCTGCCGAAGCGCAAACACCGGGTGAAGCGCCGCAGTGGTTGAAAACCCTGCTGGGCTGGCTCGACGGGCAACACCTCAATCTGCTGGCGAAGATCATTGAAGTGTTATTGTGGGGCGCGCTCCTGGCGGCAATCGGCTGGCTGCTCTGGCGTTATCGCGAGTTCCTGCAAGCTTTCGTCAGTCGCCGCCCGAGACTGCCTGCCAAACCGAAACGCGCGTTGCCGCAGCAAGCCTTCGGTCTGGACTTGAACCGCGACACCCTGCCTGACGACATCGCAGCCAGCGCCGAGCAACTCTGGCAAAGCCAACCCCGTGCAGCGTTGGGCCTGCTCTATCGAGGGCTGCTCAGCCATCTGCTCCACGATTTCGATCTGACCCTGAAGCCCGCCGACACCGAACTCCAGGTGCTCGTGCAAATCGAGCATTTACAACGTCCCGAACTGCTCGCCTTCAGCCGCAGCCTGACCGTCCACTGGCAGAACATGGCCTACGGGCATCGCGTGCCAGCGGCGCCTCTGCAGCAGGAATTGTGCGATGGCTGGCGCGCCTTGTTCGGCCCCGGAGCCGTCCGATGAGTCGCCGCACGGGATGGTGGGTCGCTGCGTTGGTCGCCCTGCTGCTGGGCGCGTTGAGCGTTTTCCTCTACCTCAAGGCCAAGCCTTATCAGGAAGAAATAGATCACGGCCCCTCACCCGCCGCGCAAGCCAATCCTTATCTGGCAGCCGAGCTGTTTTTGCGCGAGCGCGGCCTGAATGTCGGCCATGCCGAAAGCCTCGCGGTGCTCCCCGATATCGACCCACGCCGTCATACATTGCTGTTGTTCAACGACCGCTCGCAAATGACCCCGCGTCAGGTCGATCAGGTATTGAACTGGGCACGCGCCGGCGGGCGCCTGGTATTCGTCGCCGAATCACTGTGGGATGAGCAGACCAGACAGAGCAACGACCTGTTGCTCGACCGGGTGCAACTGCATCAATCCCTGAGCAAGGATCTGAAAGACTTACCTGCGGACGTCGAACCAGAGCGCTTCCCGAAACTGACCAAACTCTATCTGGAAGACGAAGACGCACCGGCCTACGCCGGTTTCGACACCGACTTCCACCTCGACGACCCGAAGAACCTCGCACAAGCCTGGGCCAACAGTGCCAAGGCCACGCACATGATGCAGCTGCCCTACAGCCTTGGCACGATCACCGTGGTCACCGACGCCGAATTGTGGAAGAACAAAAGCATCAGCCAATACGACAATGCCTGGCTGCTCTGGTATTTGAGCGCCGACACCGACGTCACCTTGATCTACAACACCGCGCACGATGGCCTGCTGACCTTGCTCTGGCGCTACTTCCCGCAAGCCATCGTTGCCCTGCTGGCGTTGATCGCTCTTTGGCTGTGGCATGTCGGTGTGCGCCATGGACCACTTCAGACGCCGGCCCCGAGCGGGCGGCGACAGTTGCAGGAACACCTGCGTGCCAGCGCCGATTTCCTGTTGCGTCACAACGGCCAACAGGCACTCCTGCAAGCCCTGCAACAGGATGTGCTGCGCCGCGCCCGCCGTCGCCATCCCGGCTTTGACCAATTGAACGTTGCCGAACAATGGCTGGCGTTGTCGCGCCTGACCCGGCAACCCACCCGCGCTATCAGCCAGGCCCTGAGCCCGGTGCCGAACCGGCGGATCTCCAGCGCCGATTTTTGCCGCCAGGTCGCCCACCTGCAAACCTTGAGGAACACGCTATGACCGAACAGATCGAGCCCGGCAGCGCCAGCCACGCCGCCCAGCAACGTCAGCGTGCCAGCCAGTTGGCGCAAGCGGTGCGCGGCGAATTGCAGAAGGCCTTGATCGGCCAGAATCAGGTGATCGACGACGTGCTGACAGCACTTATCGCCGGTGGCCACGTGCTGCTCGAAGGCGTGCCGGGGCTGGGCAAGACCTTGTTGGTACGTGCACTGGCCCGCTGCTTCGGTGGCGAGTTCGCGCGGATTCAATTCACTCCGGATCTGATGCCCAGCGACGTCACCGGCCACGCGGTGTACGACTTGCAAACCGAGCAGTTCAAACTGCGCAAAGGCCCGTTGTTCACCAATCTGTTACTGGCCGACGAGATCAACCGCGCACCGGCGAAAACCCAGGCCGCCTTGCTCGAAGCGATGCAGGAGCGTCAGGTCACGCTCGAAGGTCGCGCCCTGCCCATCGCGCAACCGTTCATGGTCCTGGCCACGCAAAACCCGATCGAACAGGAAGGCACCTATCCCCTGCCGGAAGCCGAGCTCGACCGGTTCATGCTCAAGGTCCGCATGGACTACCCCGACGCCGATCAGGAGCTGAACATGGTGCGTCAGGTCTGTCGCTCGACCCGTGCCGACATGCTCGATGTGCAACCGCTGCGCACCGTGTTGCAAGCCAAGGACGTGCAAGCCTTGCAACGCATCGCCAGTGATTTGCCGCTGGACGACCAGGTCCTCGACTACGCCGTGCGCCTGGCGCGCAGCACGCGCACCTGGCCGGGGCTGACCCTTGGCGCCGGACCACGCGCCTCGATTGCCTTGGTGCGTTGCGCCCGTGCCCGCGCATTGTTGCGTGGCGGCGAATTTGTGATTCCCGATGACATCAAGGGCTGCGCGCTGGCCGTGCTGCGCCATCGCGTGCGCATCGCCCCGGAGCTGGACATCGAAGGTTTGCAGGTCGATCAGGTGCTCCAGCAACTGCTCGACCAGATTGCGGCGCCGCGTCTGTGAAACCCTCACGCCTGCTGTTGATCTGGCTGGCTGTGCTGCTGGTCATCGGCATTGTGCTGGGGACATTGCGGGCACTGGAGACCGATATCCCGGCCAGTCTGATCTCGATCAACTGGGGTTTGCTGCTGGCACTGTTGGCCCTGGCGGTGCTGGATGCGCTGCGCCTCAAACGTCTGCCGACGCCGCGCATCACACGTCAGATGCCCGGTAGTCTCGCCCTCGGACGTTGGGGCGAGGTGCACCTGGAAGTCGAACATGACTTTACTGCGCCGACGAACATTGAACTGTTCGACCACCCACCGGAAGGCTTGAGCTTCGAACACCTGCCGCTCTCCATTGAATTGCAACCGGGCCAGCGCAGCCTGCTCGGCTATCGCCTGCGCCCGCTCAAACGCGGTCATTTCAGCTTCGTCCACTGCGAAATCAACCTGCCCAGCCCCTTGGGATTATGGTCAGGCAAACGCCTGCTCAGCGTCAGCGACCAGACCCGCGTCTATCCCGACTTCGCCCGGCTCTACGGCGGTGAACTGCTGGCTGTGGACAACTGGCTCAGCCAGCTCGGCGTACGCCAGCGGCAACGTCGCGGTCAGGGTCTGGAATTCCATCAACTGCGCGAATTCCGCGAAGGCGACAGCCTGCGCCAGATCGACTGGAAAGCCACCGCGCGCCAGCGCACGCCGATTGCCCGCGAGTATCAGGACGAGCGCGATCAGCAGATCATTTTCATGCTCGACTGCGGCCTGCGCATGCGCAGCCAGGAAGATGAACTGTCGCACTTCGATCACGCACTCAATGCCTGTTTGCTGCTCAGTTATGTGGCCTTGCGTCAGGGCGATGCGGTGGGTTTGAGCACATTTGCCGGCGAGCAGCCGCGCTATCTGGCGCCGGTCAAAGGTAGCGGCCAACTGAACGTGCTGCTCAATGCGGTTTATGACCTTGAGAGCACTCAGCGTCCCGCCGATTATCAGGCTGCCGTCAATCAACTGCTGGCCCGACAAAAGCGCCGGGCACTGGTGGTGCTGGTGACCAATTTGCGTGATGAAGATGACGATGAACTGTTGAGCGCGGTTAGACGCCTGAGTGCGCAACATCGGGTGCTGGTGGCAAGCCTGCGCGAGGAGGCGCTGGATTCGATACGCCAAAGAGCGGTGCAAAACTTGCCCGAAGCGCTAGCTTATTGCGGGACGGTGAATTACCTGAACGAACGGGCAGAACTCCATGAGCGGTTGAGTGCTCATGGGGTTCCGGTGGTGGATGTTCGGCCTTTGGAGCTAGGGGCTGAAATGGTAACGCGATATCTAACCTGGAAAACAGCTGGCACTTTATGACGCAGAGCGTGACGAACTCCATGCTCAGAGGGGGCGCACACGTCAACTTCCAACAACCCGCTACAAGTCTATAAAAGTACCATCATAACTATTTACAACCCTAAAGTTTAAAGTCTGCGTCCCAAGCGGCCAGGTCGCAGTACCATCTGCCTGGGTATGCGTAAAATCAGCCCCCTCCGGCCAAGTGATGGCGATAAATACGCCGGGGGCGGGCTGATCCAGGAAAACCGAAGTAGCGCTAATAACATACTTGGAACCATGACCATCCTGAATTAGTTTTTTAGTTGCAGTGACCAGATTATGGCCCAACGACATCCGCAAATCCGATGAAACCCAATCAAAATCCTGAATCTCCAGTTTCAAAAAAAACTCCGTATTTTTAGAGGTCTTATTGAAGTCCAACTTCCAGGACAACCCTCGCTGGTCAAGTTGATGTATTACCTCCAGACCAGGTGTAACCTCAACACCTAGAATGTCAGGAGGCTCGCCTTCCCATATGAGTTTTACACGGCGACCAACCAAGGGAGAGTCAGGTTCCAACGATAGATACAGAGTATGCGTGGCGCCGTGACAGGGATTGGCACCTTCGGGAAATTTAAAGGGAAACGTATCGAACACAAAAACAAGCTCATCGTGACTTATCACTTTGACTGGAAACGATGGCGAACTCGAAAACTCTGGAAATTTCGGCAAGGAAAATTGCAATTCAAAAGTACCGCTGTCGGCCTGATCACTCGTGATAACCCAACTCAACGAGGTCGTCCCATCCGCCATCGCACACGGTTGACCCAATGGCGGATCAAAAACCAACCCTTGCCCCTCTGCACCAGGCGTGTATTCCAGAGCAAGAAAGCCACCCGGATCACCAATTAAAATGCTGTCCTCATAACTCAGGGTCAATGTACAGGTCTGCCCGACCATCAAGTCCGGTTTCACATCGGGCCATTCCATCCGCTGTCCATTAACGAGTGGGACGAAAGCATCTGACCAGTGTTCAATCAAACGCCCCTGCAATGACGGCGACGCCTCTAGTTCGGGAATTTTGGGAAGAGCAAACTGCAACGCGAAATGCCCGGCATCCGCTTGTTCGCTAGTGACTAGCCAGTTTAATGACGTTGTCCCCACAGCCATCGCACGCGGCAGCCCCAAGGGTGGATCAAATACCAGCCCCCGTTCCTCTGAGCCCGGTGCGTATTGCAGAGCAAGAAAGGCATCGGGCTCACCAATCAGTCCACTGTTTTTATACTCAAGGGTCAGCGTGCAGGTGTCTCCCACCATTAAATCCAGTTTGAGTGCAGACCAACTGACCGGCTGGCCATTGATCAGAGGTGTGAAACCGTCTGACCAATCTCTGATTAAACGCCCAGGTATGACCGGTGATTTCGATACGTCGGGTAACTTGGGAAGGGAAAACTGCAAAGCGAAAAGACTGATATCAGTGGGGCTGATCGTGATTTGCCAGCTCAATGAAGTAGTTCCCTCCTCCATCGCGCACAACTGCCGCAACGGCGGATCGAAAACCAGATCCCTGCCCTCTGCGCCTGGTACGTAATCCAGAGCAACAAAGCCGGAAGGATCACCAATGAGAAGATTATTTTCGTAACTCAGCGTCAGTGTGTATATCCGCCTCATCATTGAAATGAGTCTGGCTTCGGGCCATTCTACTTGCCGGTCGTTGAGGAGCGGAATGAAGCCGTCTGACCAGTTGCTGATCAATCGCCCCGGTATTAACGGTGACTTCGATAACTCAGGATACTTTGGAAGCGCGAACTGCAATTCAAAAAGACCGATGTCAGATGAGTCGCTCGTGATACGCCAATTCAATGAGGTAGTGCCCTCAGCCATCTCACATTCCTGTCCCAACGGCGGATCAAAAATCAAACCCCGCTCCGTGCCCGACTTGCACTCCAAAGCAAGAAAGCCTTCGTCCGTGCCAATCAACCAACTGTATTTATAGTCCAGCCCCACTGTGCAGGTTTCACCCTTCATCAGATTCAGTTTCACCTCATCCCAGTCGACTTTCTGGCCATTAACGAGAGGGGTGAATTCTTGCAGCCAAGTATTGGAATCAATAGATTTAGACATTTGATGGCACCAATTCAAATTCGAGAGTTTTTAATTCCCACCCGCTACATCCATAGTAACCGCCGTTAATTGCATGCGACGAAATGGAGCTAACCGGTTTCGAAAACTACTGACTTACGCTACACATTCACATAAGTAGAGTTATATCTATTCCAGACTCTGAATCTCAGATCCGTGAAGAAATGCTCCCAAATTACATTACCATCCACTCCGGTAACAATATATTGCTCGCCGCTCGACCATGTTACCCAGATAACTACACCGGGGGCCGGCTTGTTTAGATGGACCGAAGTAGCGGATATAGCATAGGCAAAGCTGCCATCAGCTTGTTTCTTTGTTGCAGTCGCCAAATTATGACCCAAATCCAAAGGCAATCTTTCCGAGACCCATTCAAGATCCAGAACTTGCAATTGGAGGTAGATCAGTGCTTGCTTGGTAGCTTTGCTAAAATCCAGCTTCCAGGACACCCCCGTTTGATCAAGTTCAATTACATCCTGAAGACCCGGTGTAATCTCGACGCCCAGAACATCATGGGGCTCACCGCTCCATATCAGCTTCGCACGGCGCCCGATCAATGGAGAGTCAGGCTTCAAAGACAGCTGCAGATTATGTACGGCGCCGAGACATGGATAAGAAACCTCGTAAGAGGAAAGGGGCTCTGTACGCAAACTGCTCTGGCGAGGCTTGATGAGGAACGTATCGAACATAAATATGAGTTCGTCGTGGCCTATCACTCTTGATGGCAATGACGGCGACTCCGAAGCCATAGAAAATTTCGGCAGGACAAACTGCAACTCAAAACCACCGATATCAGCATGGTCACTCGAAATAACCCAACTTAAAGACTGCGTGCCCTCTGCCATCTCGCACGGTTGGCCCAATGGCGGATCAAAAACCAGCCCTCGCCCCTCTGCACCTTGCTTGTATTCCAAAGCAAGGAAGCCATCGGGCTTCCCTACCAAATCGCTATTTTCATAGTTCAGCCTCAACGTGCGGGTCTGTCCTACCAACAAGTCCAGCTTCACATCTGGCCAATCGACGGGCTGCCCATTGATGTACGGAATGAAGCCGTCTGACCAGTTACTGATCAATCGCCCCGGTATTAACGGTGACTTCGATAGCTCAGAATACTTTGGAAGCGCGAACTGCAATTCAAAAAGACCGATGTCAGATGAGTCGCTCGTGATACGCCAATTCAATGAGGTAGTGCCCTCAGCCATCTCACATTCCTGTCCCAACGGCGGATCAAAAATCAAACCCCGCTCCGTGCCCGACTTGCACTCCAAAGCAAGAAAGCCTTCGTCCGTGCCAATCAACCAACTGTATTTATAGTGCAGCCCCACTGTGCAGGTTTCACCCTTCATCAGATTCAGTTTCACCTCATCCCATTCGACTGTTTGGCCATTAACGAGAGGGATGAATTCTTGCAGCCAAGTATTGGAATCAATAGATTTAGACATTTGTTGGCACCAATTCAAATTCGAGCGTTTTGAATTCCCAGCCGCTGTATCCGCCCGGGACATAAGCATCCAGCCAGCCACGTCTAAGGCCAGGCATCCTGAACTCTATCCGTGCGTTCCCGTCGACATCTGTAGTAGTGGGAGCAAGATTCAATGTCGGGTATTCCCATTGCACCTCGACCCCCTCCAAAGGCTCAGAGGTCAAGGCCGACACTACGTTGACGGTCGCTGAAACCCGCTCGCCCAGGTGACCACCGGGCTTGGGGCTGGTGAGCGAGAGGATTTGCCGAGGTTGATTGAGGTAAAGCGGTATGGCGATGGACTCCGAATGCAGTGCCTCGCCCACCGTTGCGGTCAGCTCAAATGCACCAGGTGTCGTCGGTACAAACCGCACGCGCGCCACACCGTAGTAATTGGTGGTGGTTGTCACTTCACCAAGATCCGGGCTGAACCATGTCACGATCACCCCGGCCATCGGTCTGCCGCTGATGACTGAAACAATGGTGATCTGTTCCGAAACCGCCTCGCCCCACAACAAGGTCTGGCTGATTCGCGAACGCTCGGCAATTTTCACTACCTGCGCGCCCTCTCCCAAAGACATCGCATTAACGGGAGACAGGCTCGCCAGCCGTTCGGACGCAAAGCACAACCCGAAGCTGCCGTTCTTCGCGTTACCGACCGAGTAATAGTTGAAGGTTAATTTCTCTTCTTCGTTGAAACGCCTGAATTCGCCGAGCTTGGGTTCATCGAAGCGCATTCCCAGCTCCCCTGGCCCGGCTCCCGTCATTCCCAACGCCAGACCGTAATTCAGCAAATCGCTGTCGGACGGGACTTTCAGGTCAATCCGGTGCTGCCCGTTATGACGCGGGAAGTAGGTTCTTTCACCCCATGGCTGTTCCCGTTTGCCGTCAAAACTGACCATCAAACCCGCCCACGGGTCTGTTTCCAGCGCATTGACGGTTACCATGCGACTGTCTTCGTTGCCGTCAAAGTAGCTGTCTACCAGCGCAATAACCGAATGCGTGCCGCCGGCAAGCGGCCGAAAACCAAAACCGCTCCAGCCCTCTGAATCGGTCCACGTGGTCGGGCTATTCACGCCGTCCCACCAATTCACCGGAACCTGTTCCACCGGGCGCTGGGTAAAATGCGAATACACCTGAACCCAAAGCCAGGCAGGAGCCGTGGATCCGGCCGTAGCGACGACCGGATCCACGGCTGCTTCGCGCACAGCGTGAATCCTTACTTTGTTATGAGCCAACACCATGGGCTTGGCAGGAGCGACAAAATCCAGTTCGGGCAAGGCAACGACCAGCTCGAAGCGAGCCGGTTGCTCGCTTGCAGAAAAGTCCAGCGTCCAGATAGCGCCGCCGTCGGTCAACGTTTCTGAAGTATCCAGCGTCGATACAACGGGAGCGCCCAAGGCATCAATCGGGGCGTCGGAGCGGGTCAGCACGGCCTGCAAACCCACCAGCGGGCTCAATGCGCCAGGCATTACATTGAAGCTGTGGGTGGCCCCCAGACACGGATACAGCGCTTGTTCGTCCGGCTCAGCCCGAATCTGATCCAGCAGAAAGCTGAATTCCGTACTCAACTGAGCAGAAAGCAAGCGCCCGGACAACTCCCGGACAACCTCGACACTTTCCAGATGCAGTTCCAGCTCAAACAGACTGCTGATGCTGCTGACCGCCGCTGAACTCAGCGTCCATTGCACGCCTTCTTTCGACAAGGGTTTGCCTACTCCCGGCTCCGAGAGCTGCAGACCGATACCGGGATCATCGCCCCGCCAGTGCAAGCTGATGTTTTTATCAAGCCAGGAACTTTCCTCGACGGGTTTGACGATCAGGGTATGCGAATGTCCTCTTCGGCAGACCACTCCGAGCGTATTACGCTTGACAATCTCCCCGTCCAGCAGGATCTCGACCTCGGTTTTCCAGGGACTGGAAGCGAGCGCCCGGACGTCGAACGGCCGGGTGATCGGCACGGATTCCGAGTGCGCCTTGACGTGAGCCGTGACCTTCAGATTGCCGGCTTCAATCGGCGTATAGAGCACGCTCGCCCAACCACCATCGCCGCTCCAGGCAGTAATGACGCCTTGCGGCGTGTGCCATTCGACCGACGCGTTGCGAACCGGATCACCGTCACCGAATGCCGTCTCATGCAACACTTGCAAGCGCAACAACACACTTTCCTGCTCATCGACCACGGGGCATTTGTTGGCTTCGTGCACTTCACCGATCCTGACCCGGTTGCGCGCCAGCGACATCGGTCTGCCCGGGGACGGCAGCAGCAAGTCCGAGCAGACCAGTGATAGTGTGAATTTACCGTCAAGGTCCCCCCCGCTAGCCAGCGTCCAGACCATATCCCGCTCTGTGACGGGCACTGCGCTTTCAAGCTCCGGGCTGATGTCCACACCGAGCTGTCCGTGATCATCGCCACTCCAGTGCAATGACAGCCGGGTACCGAGTAAAGAACCATCGGCAGGCAGTCGTACCTGAACGTCATGGCGGCTGTCACGGTTCGGATAGCCTTGCGAATCCCAAGCGGTCTCTTGCCCATCGACAACGGCAAGCAGTTCGTCCCACGGATCAGTTTCCAGTACCCGTACTGTGAACGATTCCGTGTAAACGCCACTGGCATAATATCGACTCGTGACCGAGGCCACGATGTGCGCGTCTCCCGCCGTCTCCGGCTGAAAGTCGCAGTAGGCCCAGCCATGTTCATCCGAAACACTGGCAGAAAACACGTGCTCTGCCGTCGACCAGTTCACCGTCAGGCCTGCGAAGCTCTGATTGGTGTAATAAGACGCCACTTGCACCCCCAGACGCACGCTCTGCCCGTGTTTCAGTATCGGGTAATACGCAGCGTCCAGCCTCTCGCGAAACTTCAGACGGTGGTGGCCCAGCGATGCGTCGATCGTAAAAGGTTCGGCGTTGTAGCGGCTGTGCAGGTTCACCGTTAACGGATAACAGTCCTTGCCAGGCACCACTGGAGCGTGGAGCAACCAGTGCTCTGTCAGCAACTGGTCTATCTCCGGGCCCGGCATGACACCAATCGCTTTCTGTGGATTATCGACAAGCATCAACGAGGCCTCGGTATTCTCCCAGGCGTTGCCCGGCTCTGGCTCGAAGGTCAAATCATGTGAGTCGCTGTCTGTTGCTCCCATGCAAAGGTAAAGCGTGCCACCTTCGCCCAGCACTTGTTTATCGAGTTTCACTGTTTTCAGCTTCAACTTATCCAAATACAACTGGAGGTCGATACGGGCAATCCGGACTTTCGAATAATTGTCGTTTTCTTCGTTCGGCGGGCTTCTGATCTCGATGCGAAGCTTATCGCCAGCCTCGAACAATGCACTCAGCGTTTGTACGTATGGATCCGGATCAAAAATCAAAGGTTGTCCGGCTGCCAACCGGGCCAGATCCTGCTCAAGGTTGCGGTCAGGTTTGGGTATCAGCTCTATTTCGTCAATCAACTGCTTACCGTTGAAAATCCGTAGCCAGCCCGACTGCTCGTGGATCGTCTCGCACTCGAAGCTCAGTCGATATTGCGCTTGATCGGCGGGTTTCTTGGGGACATCAAATTCCTGACTGACCCAGCTTTCTTCAGCAAGATGCAAAAGTGTGATCCGCTCGCCAGTGACATACTCATCTTCCACCGTGCCGACTGCAGAACCGATCTTTGTCCAGCCCCTTGTCCCTTCGAGGAAATCACCATTGAGTATCAGACTCTGGTCCGCTTGAATGATCAGTTCACTCATGATTACCCGCTCCTTTGACTTGCCGGTTGCGCCAGGCAGTTTCAGCTTCGTTGACCAGGTCTTTGACTTTGCTGGCGAAGGTCGTCTCGCCGATCTTTGCGCTGTAGCGGACACGCACGATGACGTTGGTCATGGAGCGCAGCATGTCTGCCTGCGGCCGCTTCCCATGCCAGGGAAAAGACAGTTGCCACTTCGACACGGCACCCGTGTATTCGAATGGATTGAGCAAGCCATCATCGGGCTTCATGGCCGTCAGACCGTTGTCGGCAATCCCTGCCGAGAGGACGATCTGCTGGCCGCTGCGCAAGTTGATCAACACATCGCTCGGCGCCACTTTCCCGGGGTTGTGCAAGTACTGCACCGACTGCGTGGTAGCACGGGTCGCCGTCTTGCTTTCGATCTGCAGCAAGACGGCCCGCACATCCTCGAACGGTCCGGTCAGCACCGGCAGGTCGATTTCCACCGACTGGATCTGCCGGCAGAAGAGTCCCGGATGATCACGATCGAACAGCAACTGAGTCAGCTGGAACTCCAGCGTGCCGTCTCTCTGTAGCAGACCCAGCGCAGTCTCCCAACTGTCGACACCTGGCTGCGGGTCGAACTCGTCGTTGAACAACTCGCGCAGGGAAATGGTTTTCACCAATTCCGGTCGCCGCTCGTAGCGTTGTAAATATTCGCGCTCCATACGCAGCAAGTGCGCACGCAAATGCTCGCCTGCCGTCAAACCATGACGCTGATCCAGCCACACCTGTGGCAACGGAATCTGCGTGTCGTAATCACCGGTTTCGGCATTCATCGATGCCTGGGCGCTGAGACACAAACTGATGACGGCATCGTATGCCTGATAATGCAAAGCCTTGAGCTGGCCAAGCATCCAGCCGAACAGTTCGGCATTACCCGCGCGATTTTTCAGATAGCTGTAAATCGTCAGCGCCTGAGCGTTGGCCCGCAGGGTTTGGGCAAGGTTTGAGCGAGCGGCGCTGACCGCATGGCGCTGCGCCTCGATCTGCGCGTTGAGGGCGTCCACCTCGGCCAAGGCCTGATCACGCTGCAGTCCCCATTCGTTACGACGGCGACGGTAGCCTTCAGTAGTGGCCTGATCGTCGGCGTCGATTTGCAGCATCGACGAAGCGATTTCCAGTCCGAAGCACACGGCATCGATTGCATTTTCAGGCTTCATACCGCCATTGGACATGCCAAAAATCTTCGGCAGCGCCGCGATAACCGCCCCGGTGGGTTTGAGGACTTTGGCGGTCAAGGCAAGTGTTTTCGACCCTTTCAGGCTCGCCATCACCTGATACTCTACCGCCGACACGTTCTCGTCATAGCGCTGCGCGTACGCATCCGCGCGCTGTAGCGCCACGACCCGGCTCTGCTCAAGCGCCGTGACGCCAGCCTCGAGTTGAGCGATGGACTGCTCCTGCACGGTTTGCGCGTAATTGCCCAGTTCGACCAAATGCGTTTGCTGCAATTCTTCCTGCTCGGCACGATCACGTCGTTCGAGCAGATTGAGCACTTGAGTGCCGAAATCCTGGAGCACCTGCACCGCACGCAATGCAATTTCGTGAACGGCACGCCAGCGGAACGCGCCGACGACCAGCCGGCCGCCCATCGGCCGTGGCCCACCGACACCACACGACGCCAGGAAGCGCAGCAACTCGTTCGGGTCGGAGGGCGGGCTGAATAGCGGGATATCCAGCGGCTTGCCATCGAGGGTGAGGTTGTTGCGCAAGTTGTGCAAACGCCGGCCGGGGGCCGCAAACAAATCCACCAGCGACGAATCGATCGGAATCCTGAACGGCCCGGAAGACAACAGACCAAGGCTCGCCGCAATATCGGACCCGGCGGGGACATCCGCCAGACTGAAGACATGCGTCTGTTCAAACGCCTCCAGCGCCGGACGGCGGCGGCTTGCATCCACAAGGCTTCCCACCGTGGCGGTCTGCCAACGGTTCACCGCACGGGCCAAAGGCGCCGGGCCCATCAGGAACTCGGCTTGCACGTAACACAAGCGGGCCGCCACCAGGCTGTCGCGGGTCAGTTGCCGGTAATACCAGTTGCCCCAGATCATCAGATTTTTTACGTAGTCGCAGAACATCAAAATCTTGAAGTGCTTGGGTGTCGAATAGCCAATCGCATCCGGATCGGCGGGGGCCAGCGCCTCACAGCCGGGATTGCCGGCTTCGTTTGCCAATGGCCGGCAGCGCCAGTACGACACTTTGGGAACGGCTCTGGCGGTGTCTGCAATGGCTTGCGGGTCGAACACGAAATGCAACCATTTCTGCGCTTCGACAAAACGTTCTTCATCGCGCATGCGGGTGTACACCAGGTGCGGCAAATGGAAAAACAACTCCCAGTAGAACAGACCGTTGGCGCCATCGAAGGCGCCGTTGGGTTCGTGAATCTGAGCGCCGGTCGGCGGTGGTTCCGGAAGGAACTGCGTGTCCCAGTCGAGTACGGCCTCCACGGAGCGATTGGAGCGCAGCACCAGTTCAGGACCGAACTGTGAGTTCAGGCGGCTGTAATTGAGGTACGGTTCCGGCAACTCATAAGACAGAAACTGCGCCGCATTGGTGATGTTTTTTACCAGCTTTGGCGGAGTGAAGTTCGTCAGGTTGCCGATCTGGAGTTTGAACTCCTTGCCGCCATACCCGGTCGTTTCTGCGGTTAACGCTAACGTGGTGTCTGGCGGCCATGAACCTTTGTCACGTTCGAACCTCAACGAGGCCGTGGTCCAGCCTCCGGCTTGCGAATGCGTTTCTTCTAAAGAGGGATCCGCCACCGTGCCGTTCAGCAGCTTCAATTCGAACACTTCAGAAACGCCAGGGGGCAGCGCCGTAGGTCTGCAAAGCCCATTGACGATCAGTACATCCTTTTCGCCTACACGTTGGGCTGTAGCCTGAAGATCGAGAAAATACGACATTGTGCCTTCAGGCTTTTCAACGCTGGTCATCGGGACCTGGTAATTGAAGGAATGCTGCACCGTTTCCGGAGTTTTGAAGCGTTCCCTGGCGCTATCCAGCCAGCCACCTGCGTCAGTGAGGTCGGGGCGTAGCAGTACGTCGTAAATCCTGCGTGTCACGTCTGATGCATCCGATGCTTGTTCCGCGTCCTTTACCGGGATCGACACCCCCAGCTTCCCCTTGGGAGACATCCCATCGATCCACACCGAAGCAATCAGGTGAAAATCCTGGTCATCGCCTTCCGCGGCTTGCGCGCCGTATAGACTCAGCGGCGCCGACCATTGACCGTTCTGCTTCATGAAGGACAGGTTGACGTCGAGTCTTTCGGGGATGCTTTCGCGGATGCTTTCGTCTTCTGTTTTGCCTTCTACTTTGTCTCTCCATTCGGCCCAGACCAGGCACAACCGTCCGTTCCAGAACACCGGGCGTATATCCAGCACCCGATGCGCCGGCTGAATTTCCACTGCCTGCCATTCACCCCAGGCAGCCGGATTGACCGCGACGCAGGTCGGCGTGAGCTCGATCTCGGCTTTGCGCCAGAAGTACTGGAAAGGCGGCACCCGCTCACGGCCGACAAAGTAGTAGTCGGCGCGGTCAGGCGTGGGACCGTCCATGTAGCAACTCAGCACATCCAGATCACAGGTCTGCTCAAACCTTTGCAAGTAATTATGCAAGGCAGCCAGCACGGAGTCGTCATTCAAGCGGGTGTGGTTCAGGTCATTTTCGAGGGCCTTGAACAGGCTGGTCTTGCGTTGGCGAACAAACGGGTTGATGTAGTTTTCCGGGTAGAGCCTGATCAACTGCACCGCAGCCCAATCGGAATAGTTGCTGCACAATTCCCACTCGCTCAGATCGCTGGCGGAAAACTGATGCTTGTCGTAGCCGCGCTCAAGATTGCGGTATATCCGATGAATGTACTGCTGGGCGCAACTGGTCGCTTCGGCCACCCAAGAGCTTTTCACTGCGAAAGTTTCCAGCGGGTCCATACACAGCAGTTCGAACAAGCCTGCCGGCGTTTCCACAAAGGAGTATTTCTCCCGGCTGGCGTGCCCGATGCAGTATTCAAGCAAAGCGGAACGCCGTTTTTCCTGCAGATCGCCAATATGATTCAGTGCCATGATCCTTGCTCCTCGATGGGAATAGACGGTGGATGGAGGTCATCTCACGTTGGTCGCCCCCCCCCCTCGAACGTAATCTCATCGAAGATCGCTTTTTGCTTGCTACGCTGGCTAAGCACACTCAGCGCGAATGTGCCCCCTGTGTCGCTGGAAACGAACACCCGCGTGAGCCCTTCCTGATTGGTAAGGTCCTGTTGTCCCCTGAGAATCACCCTGGCTGTTTCTCCTGCCCCCCTTTCGACAAACCAGTTCACCAGCTCGTTTGCACCAAGGTTGTTAAAACGATCCATCAACGTGGCGTAGAGCTCGACTTCCTGGCCCCGTGCGACGACGCCCGATGGCACCGGCGACTTCAGTTTCAGTACAAATTCCAGAGTCTTCTCGTCGGAGGTGAGGATGATCTTCGAGGCATTTTCAGGTTCGAACAGGTCCAGCCAGAAAACAGGTACGTCCTCCCCCATTCTGGTGCCAGGCGTGTAGATGGCCTCGAGCACTCCGTCGGGATTGGTATGGCCGGTTCGGATATCGCCCAGGCTGGCGCGAAAATGCACCCGGATGCCACTCAAGGGTTTTGGTTCGGGACCTGTCGGATCTGTGAGCTTGACCGTGTAAGTAGCGGTTTCGCCGGAACCGGCGACAATCTCGGTGGGGCTCACAGCGACACTCATCGTCACAAGTTGCCGCAGATCCCCCGGCACTTGAGCAAGCGGCGCACGCGCTTCGGATTGGCTGAGCAAGGCCAACTCGGCGGCATCGGCATAGGCCTTCGTGTCGACCTCTTCAGACAAATCGCCCATCAGGAAAATTGTCAGCGCGTCCATCCCGGTTTTCGCCGACATCTCACGAACGCGGATAAGCAGAGCCAGTTGGCTGAGATTGCTCAGAATCGGTCGCTCTGAATCCATGCGATTGATGCATTCACGCACCTCCTGCACGCTCCAGTCGAAAAACTCGGCCAATCGGATAGTAGAAGCCTGATGCGCCAGCCGCTGCGCATGCTCGCCGAGGAAGGTTTCCAGCGAGTTGACTTCGCGCAGGTAGTCGAGCAGCTTTTGCGCCGGCAGCGAGCTCATACTGAATGCCCGGGTAAGCGTGGTCAGGTGGTAAAGCGTATTGATCGTGAGTGCATATTGGCTGGTCTGCCCCATCCAGGCGCGGTAACCGTAATCCAGATAATCCTGCAGCAGGACTGCACTCAGACCCAGCGTTGCAACCACCTCGCTGCGACGCCGAACGTCGGCCAACAGCAAAAGCAACACATCGGAATCCGGGGTGCGGCTGGATTGCTCGGTGCTCGAATCGATACGTGTTTTCACCTCGCGCAAAAACTGGTAAACCGTTTTGTTGGCCCAGTTCAGCACCGGTATTGCCTGATCCGGTCCGATTCCGGCATAAACCGCCAGGGTTTCCTTGACCAATGACACCTGGGCATCCCTGGCATCCAGCAGCACTTTCAACAGGGTGTTGGCCAGACTTGTGCGCAACTCTGGTTCCAGGGAACCGAGCGCTTGATCAATGGCCCACTCCACCCTTTTCTGCGCATCAATCAGGTACTGTTCGAGCGTCCCTTTCGGCGCCAGCACTAACCCATCGACATCGACAACATCCTTCAACCCATCGGGATTCGCCACCAGAAAGTCCAGCCAGCTGGCGGCACCGGCAGGCGGCAAACCGGCCATCAGAACGGCCGCATTGGAAAACTGCGCCGTCGGCAGCAGATTGCGTATCTGCTCAAACAGTTGCCGGTCTTGCTCGGACGCCTCGCGGGCAGGTTGAGGGGCTGCCGCGTGTTGCAACACCCACAGCACCGGCAAGTTACTTTGCTCGCACCACCGCACACACGATTGCAGGGCGTCGATAATGTTCAGAACGTCCGCTGTCTTGCTGTCGGTCGAGTCGATTTTCGGAATACCGGCCAGACCATTGAGCCAGTCTTCTCCACCCGTCAGCAGCAGCATCAGCACGCCTTCGACCGGGGTGATGCTCAGCAATCGGGACAAGCGCACCAGTCGATAAAAGCTGGAAAGAATCGGCAGGCTGCGCTTGAACTTGTTGTCACTGATGTTGTGAGCCTTGGCCACTTGCGAAGCCAGATACTGGTAAGTCTGCGTATCAATCCCCAGGCCACTGCACAATTGGCTGATAGTCAGATTGACCTCGCCCGGTGCGGGTATCACCGGAAACTCACCATTATCCAGCAACAAAGGTTCGCCATAGCTGGCTTGACGGTTGAACACCTGATCGAATTGCGATAACGCTTCGCCGCGCCCGTAGATGCCCAACTGGTCGATGAACACCGCGAAGTCCGCCGCCGTGCAGTTGTAGCGTTCGCGCAACGTCTGGAACAGCCCGAGGGCGTGTACGACATTGTCAGTTATCCACCATTGCGTGTTATCCGCACCGCCGCGTCCTTCCGCCCTGATCGCTGCAGCCAGCAAGGCGTCTACCTGATCACTGGGCAGTTCCATCCAGTTGCACAGGCGCACCATGCGGTTCATTCGGTCGAAGGCGGCAAGCCCCGCCTCATCGCTGGCGACAATGGACAACCGATGGATTGCCGCTGGAACGTCATCATCCGCAAGGGTGATACTTACGCCTGGGTAAGTATTGGCATTGATGTAAATCGACCCCGATCGTCCGCTTTCCGGCTGCGTGGACGTATCTTCAACGTACTTGAAATTGGGCGAAAGCTGCGGTGCAAAATCGCGAACGGAAAGCAAACGTTCAATCGCCAGTGTGTCTAGCTTTGTGCGTTCAGCGAAGTGCGGGATCTGACTCAGATTCTGATACGCCCCCGGCCCCTCCTCTATGTCTTCACCGTAGTTATCCCGATAAAACGCGCTAAGGTCCGCAAACTTGACAGCAGGTTCCGTTAACACGGTGCGTTGATACGGTCCAAATCGCGAGGAATGCGCCAGCGCACGTTCGGCATCATCGAACCAGGTCTCGGTTTTCAAAAAATAGGGGTAGGCCAACTGAACCGTGTGCGCAAAATCACCCACTGACAAGTTGTTGAGTTGCGCAACTCCGTCAAGGGTGACCCAGTGTTGATAGTAAGGCAGACCATTGGGGTAACGTGCGTCAATCAAAACCTCTTCGATTGTCTTTCTCGGCGGTTCTCCTATCGGATGTTCCGTAATGAAACGCTCAAGCACCGAGACAATGATGTCCACCGCGGACACCGACCGGAACACTGCATTGAAATCCACGGACAGGTCCATCAGATCAGCACGACGCCCTTTAAGCGGGAAGCTCGACTCGTCCGCTGCAGGCTCGATGCGGTCTTGAATCCAGAGCAATAAAAAGATCAGGTAGGCCACCGGGGATATGAGGGACTCCAAAGAGTCCGGTGGTGCCAATTTGTTGAAGCCGGTCTGAAACAGCCGCTCATATTGCGGACCAACTCCCATTGACAACAATCCACTCGAGGGCCCGGACACGCCATCGCCATCGCGCAGTTGCTCCTCGATATACTCACGGCTCAGGTACGTGGCCATGCTGTTGGCACGCCGCAAAAACTGCTGGGCGTCCGTCTGGGTCAGTTGATATTTGCTACTCAGGTGCGCCACGCCTTTTTCCACCAACGGCAAAATTGAACCGCCATCTTTCAGGTAGGTTTTGAGCTGTTGCAAACCAGCGTCTTGAGCGTATGTCTCATCGGGAAACAACTGTTCGTAGAGTTGCAGACCGGGACGGCGCGGATCAGCCATGATCAGATTCCTTGAGGCGAGAGCTGGCCTGAACTGCCCGACATAGTGGTCAGGCAGCCCATTTGTTCAGATCGATTTGGCGCTGAATTGCCTTAGACGTCTACTGTCAGAAATGACAGGTTTATTAACCGCTCGTCGGATCTTTTCGACTGGATATCGCGCCGGGAATCGGCATGACTTCGAAGCGTGCACTGTTCGCCCAATCAGACAACCTTGTGCCCAGTGTGAGAGTTTGCCGGAACCGGCACCAATTACCGCCGGGTCGCAGAACTTCCCCGGATGCGCCACGCCACTGCTTTGCTTCAACGGTCAGCAACGGCGTCCATTTCAACTCCGTGTTGAACCAGCTCGTGACTTGCCCGATGCCTTCCTCGCCCGTGCCGGCAAAGACCACCGGATCATGCACCCAACGCCCTTCTGCCGGCTCCGTGATGATGGGCAAGTACACGCCCGCCACGACACTGCTCGTGGCAGGTTCCGACTCGAAGCCATCAAGCATTGCTCTCACCTCCAGAACCAGGTTGCCGTCAGCCTGAGCCTCCACTGCGACCGACCAGGTTCGATCCTCCTGCACGAGCGCGCTATTCGAGGCGATCCCCAACATCGCCGTAACGGTGTCACCCGGAATACCGAAACCTGACACGACCACCTTCCGGCCGACGTGTTCGCCTTCGATCGGGGTCTCGATAGTAGGCGCTGCCGGGGTCACGTCGTAGGTCAGACTTTCCGTGAAGTTGGACTTGTGTGTAACGTTACCGTCTGTAAAAAGTTGCCGGGCGCGGATCGTGTAGGTGCCCACAGGCTGCGTCACTGTTCCTTGCCAAAGACGACCTGCGCTCACTGGAATATCGCTCAACCACGGTTCGTCAGCCCCCTCGAACCAGATCTCGACCCGCGCGGAAGGCAGACCAGTGCCTCGAAGTATCTCCGTGCGAGTTAGCTTGCCGTCTGCACCTGGCGTAGTGATTTTCGGCGTCGGCACCATCACGTTGAAGCTACGACGTTCACTTTCTTCGGACGAACGCCCATTGCGCTCCTGTTTCGCGTAGATCGTGAACGGGCCGAATTTCAAACCGGTCAGTCGAATTTCCCATTCACCGTCCTCGCCCAAGAGCAGCGGATCTCCCACTTTTTGTTGAAACTGCGCCTCGTACAACTGCATCGTGGCCCCGCTCACGCCGTCGTTGCCTTTGATATCCACATCCGCCCCTACATCACTCTCGGCCGGGTGGGTGATGACCGGTTTGAGCATGACCGGATAAACCGTGAAATCTCTGGACTGCGGATCCGAGGGCTGCTCGACAAATTTCTGGGTGACGAGGATCGTTTGGGCAATATCAGCGGGGAACGCCACAGGACGCTGGAACGTCCATGTGCCTTTGACCACAATCCCGGAATAGAAAGTGTTGTTACCGCTAAAGGTGATGCTCACCGTGGCGCCCTCTATACAAGTGCCACGAAACATTGGTTTCAAGCCTTCCTCAGGTGGTTTCTCCACCGTTGGTGGCAGGGGCGGTATCGACACGAGCAATTCACAGGGTGGTTTTGATGAATGGTCCCCCAGACTCTGGGTAATGTGAACTTTCCGCTGGTTGGTTGGCCCCCATGGCTCCAGTGCCCGGCTCGACCATTGGCCATTGCGGACCTCCACGCTTGGTGCAATTTCGTTTGCGCCCGAGTCTTTGAGCGAGACGGTAGCCCCGTTGTAACCTTTGCCGCTGAAAGTTGGCTGGTAGTCCTTGGTGTAATCCACATCGGTGACAGGCGGCATGTCGTTGTTGATCCTGAATTCACGGGGCTGCGACTCGATCCAGCCACTGTCGTTGTCCGCGATCTCCTGCACAACCTGGACTGTATACTTGCCCAGCCCCCAGCCTGTTGCTGTTACGTCCCAAGAACCATCGTTTCGCACGGTGACGATGGAAGGCGTATCCGGTGGCGTGACGTCTGGGTAACTTTTGACGATGAACCGGATCCGCGTGGCGAGTCTCGAGTCGTAGTGGCCGGTGCCGGAGAACTGCACTGTTTCTGCGACAGGAAATTCGACCTTTGGCGTTTCAAGTTCGGGAGGACGAATGCGGAAAGCATGGGCCTTGATTGACTCGGAATAGAGACCTACGAGCGTCTGTTCAGCAACAAGAGAGAGCGGACCCGGTTTCAAGCCTTTCAACTTGACGAGCCAATTACTGTTTGCCAGCACGTCACTTACACCTAATGGGATGCGGGTTAGATCCTCAAAAACTTCGACCTTGGCACCAGGCAATCCATTATCGCCTTCAAGGTCAAAAGTCGCCTCTTGCACAAGTTCGGAATCGCCGATGGCGGGAAAACCCAACATCGTCAAGGCCACCTCGTTTGAATAAGAGTATTGACCGTCCGAAACGTTTTGCGCTCTAACTAAAAAGTTACCGGAGGGGAGAAACTTCCCTGACTTAAGGGGAAGCACCCAAGTGAGGGTGTTGAAATTATCGCTTGCGGTCAACGTTTCATTATTATTGCGCGCGTCCTGTACCGAAATTTTTGCTTTCGTGTTACGGATTCCCTTGAAAATCAACTGAGAGTGATTCACCAATGTATTTGCCAAGGGTGACGTTATCGCAGTCTGCGATTTTCGTATCGTGACGACATTGGAAGCAACCGATATCTCAGTGCCAACAACCTGCTTGGCATAAAAAGACATGTCCTCCAGTGGCAAATAAATGGAAGCTTCCCAATTACCATCACCTTTCAGGGCGGCGATACCAATGATATTTTCACGCGGACCAAGTATACGGATCGCCCCCTTCTGCCAATGGCCATTACCCTTAACCAGGAAAGGCATTGTCACAAGCGTATTTGGTAACGGAGATTGTATGACAGGCGTCCGTGCAGGAATAATTTTATCACTCCAACCCTCCCAATCTTCGACATCATTATCAGGTCCGTCATATTGAATACGCATCTGCAGATAAACTTCTACGTCATACGTACCAAGTGGCACGCTCAGGGTAACTACGTAGTTATGCCACTGTGCGTCTTGCCTCATCGTGTCCGGTGAGTTTTTTCGCTCATATCCACCAGCCTTAAGAACCACATCAATATTAGCGCGATCCCGGTTCCCACCGCGGGTAGTCATCTTGTACTTTACGGTCCTCACATGAATATGCTCACTGTCAAACTTGTATTGACATTCCAGTAAGGTTGTCAGGGACGGCACGCGTGGGTGAATCTGATAAAGGGTCGTGGTGACAGCGTTGTCCCAAAACACTTCGGAATATTGTTCGCCCTCGCCCACACCGACGAAGGAGGCCTTATCAGCGAGAGACTTGTCCGGTAAGCGGTTGGTCTGAGCTTTATTCTCGCTCTCCTGCTCATCCCCACTCTCGGATTCTCCAATCTCGTCGTCCATTTCAGTGCTCCTGCGCAATTAGGCAAACTTGCACCGAAACTACGGGATGGCGGGATGAGCGACCACTGTCAGATCTGACAGTCAACAAGAACTTATTGACATTAAAATCGCGGTATCAATAGCGAAAACAATTACTCAAGCGGAGAACGCACGCTTGATACATACCCACACAGCACTTGGCGCTATCGAATCAAGCCGAAGCCGGCAACGGCTGAAAACTGAAATACTGCCGCAGCGCCTGCACCAACTGGCCAAACTCCACCGGCGGTTGCAGCAGAACGAACCCGGCGTCGTAATGCAGTGGTGTGGCGTCTTCATGGCACCACACGCAACACGCGGTGAAGTCGATGACTTGCTGGCAGCCATCGCTGGCGGGGATTTTCAGGCGTAGCTGGAAGTCCACGCCCACCATCATCGGCAACTGGCTGATCAGCATCAGCCCGTCTTCGGAGACGTTACCCAGAAAGCCGATCGGTTTGTCGGTGACGGTATTGAACACTCTGAGGAAGTACGGCAGCTGATGCCGTTCGATCCGTTCGGTAAACATGCGCAGTTCGCCATGCAAGGCTCCATCACAGAGCCGCACCTTAGCTTCGGAACGTACCGGTATCGCCGGCCCGCTCTCCCCGCTTCCGGTGTGACGGTCGCTACGTCGCCGTCACCTTACAACTGCCAGTCGCAGGTGTTGCTCCGGATTCAGCAACGTGGCGCTGAATCCGGGTTCTTCGACTATAGCTCAGCTTGTACACACGGCCAGATTTTGTATGACAACTGTCATCAGAAACGGGTTGGACGCACCACGGCAGCGGCGCTGCGGGTCGGGTAGTGGCCCAGGCTCTGCAAGGTTTCCAGACGGGCGCGGGCGCGGTAGGCGTATTCGCTGTTGGGGTACGAGGCAATGATGAACTGGTAGGTCTGCGCCGCGTCGACAAACATTTTCTGCCGCTCAAGGCACTGGCCGCGCATCATCGACACTTCCGGCCACACATACGGGCGGGCGCGGCTGGCGCGTTCGACCTTGGACAGCTCGAGCATGACCTGCTCGCAATTGCCGCGATCATAGGCGCTGTAGGCGTTGTTCAAATGATGGTTCATCGACCAACGGGTGCAGCCCGTGACGGCGAGGACGCTGAGGGCAAGGGCGGCAATGGGTACGAATCGCATGAGGGTTCTCCTGTCTTGAGCAATGTATCGACCCATGGTCGGAAATCTTCAGGCGCGTTTGTCCCAAAGTTGTCGTGTTCAATAAAGAAACCATTAAGTAGTGCAAACGAACAATGACTACACCCTCCGAGCATAGTAGCCTTCGCTAGCGCTTGAACTCAGGAGTCTTTGCATGTCCGTCCGTCGTACCAAAATCGTCGCTACCCTTGGCCCGGCCAGTAACTCGCCGGAAGTTCTCGAACAGCTGATTCTGGCTGGTCTGGACGTTGCCCGTCTGAACTTCTCCCACGGCACCCCCGACGAGCACAAGGCTCGCGCGAAGCTGGTGCGTGACCTGGCTGCCAAGCACGGTCGCTTCGTCGCCCTGCTGGGTGACCTGCAAGGCCCGAAAATCCGTATCGCCAAATTCGCCAACAAGAAGATCGAGCTGAAGATCGGTGACCAGTTCACCTTCTCCACCAGCCATCCGTTGACCGAAGGCAACCAGCAAGTGGTCGGCATCGACTACCCGGATCTGGTCAAGGACTGCGGCGTGGGCGACGAGCTGCTGCTCGACGACGGCCGTGTGGTGATGCGCGTTGATACCGCCACCGCAACAGAATTGCATTGCACCGTGACCATCGGCGGCCCGCTGTCCGACCACAAAGGCATCAACCGTCGCGGTGGCGGCCTGACCGCACCGGCCCTGACTGAAAAAGACAAGGCCGACATCAAGCTCGCCGCCGAAATGGAAGTCGACTACCTCGCGGTGTCCTTCCCGCGTGACGCTGCCGACATGGAATACGCCCGTCAACTGCGCGACGAAGCCGGCGGTACTGCCTGGCTGGTAGCGAAGATCGAACGCGCTGAAGCCGTGGCCGACGACGAAACCCTCGACGGCCTGATCAAGGCATCCGACGCGGTGATGGTTGCCCGTGGTGACTTGGGTGTGGAAATCGGCGACGCCGAGCTGGTGGGCATTCAGAAGAAAATCATTCTGCACGCACGCCGCCACAACAAGGCGGTGATCGTCGCGACCCAGATGATGGAGTCGATGATCCAGAACCCGATGCCGACCCGCGCCGAAGTGTCCGACGTGGCCAACGCCGTGCTCGACTACACCGACGCCGTGATGTTGTCCGCCGAGTCCGCTGCAGGTCTGTACCCGCTGGAAGCTGTTCAGGCCATGGCGCGCATCTGCGTCGGCGCTGAAAAGCACCCGACCGGCAAGACGTCCAGCCACCGTATCGGCAAGGAATTCACCCGCTGCGACGAAAGCATCGCACTGGCGACCATGTACACCGCCAACCACTTCCCGGGCGTCAAAGCGATCATCGCCCTGACCGAAAGTGGCTACACCCCGCTGATCATGTCGCGTATCCGTTCCTCGGTGCCGATCTACGCGTTCTCGCCGCACCGTGAAACCCAGGCGCGCGCAGCCATGTTCCGCGGCGTGTACACCGTACCGTTCGACCCGGCTTCGCTGGAACCGCACGAAGTCAGCCAAAAGGCGATCGACGAGCTGGTCAAGCGCGGCGTTGTGGAAAAAGGCGACTGGGTCATTCTGACCAAGGGCGACAGCTACCACACCACCGGCGGCACCAACGGCATGAAGATCCTGCACGTGGGCGATCCGCAGGTCTGAGTGACACGCTGAAAAACAAAGCCCCGCTGTTATAACAGCGGGGCTTTTTTATGCCTATTGGATTGGTTTGACTGTCAGTTGTGTCAGTAGGCCGTTGATTTTTTCCTCGTTAACGTTGAGGTGCGTAACCCACTCACGAAGAACTGGACACATTGCGTGGTCAGGGAGGATGCATAAATGAACTTACAGCAGACACAGACAAGCATTTCACAAGGCGAACTGGATCCCGCATTCGGCGACAATGGCAAGGTCTTTTTGAAAACACCTGATCCACAAGATCAGGAATTCAGCATGCGGGGACTATTCGTCGATGAACTGGGCACCACTTACATCACCGGAGATGTTCTTCGCTCGACCCGACGTTCTGACTATTGCTGCGTAAAACTGGACGCCCGAGGCAACCTCGATGAATCATTCGGCGCTGCGGGTTACGTCACCGGCCGGTTTGATGATGACACGGGCGGAATGACGCATTCGCACGCTCACGAAATAGTGACACTGGACGATGGAAAGCTGCTCCTGATTGGCATTTTCTTTGACGGTAGCTTGAAAAAGTCCAAGGCACTTGTACGCCTGAATGCCGACGGCAGCCTGGATCCGGAATTTGGCAAACAAGGCAAAGTCATCATTGACCTTGAGGACGAGAGCAAGCTACTGCGCAAGTCACGCGAGCCTTCCAGGTTTGCTGCGCAAACACAGGGTGAAAATCCCCGTTCGACTGTGTTGCAAGATGGCCGGATACTTCTACATGAACCGGTGGGTTGGGGCTTCGAAAAAACGACTACCGCAGTTATTCGCCTATCGGCCACTGGGGTTCTGGATGACAGTTTCGGCAAGAAGGGAGTCGTGCACATTTCCCACCCGGATTTTGCCCACACAGCGTTGAATTATTTGTTAGCCAAACAGGACGGCTCTTATGTACTGGCAGGTCACGTTCACAATGATGACCTGAACTCTGTCTCGGCCTTACTGACTCGCTTGACTCACGCGGGGGAGATCGCCACCTCATTCGCCGACCATGGTTATCGACTAGTAACGCCAGACCAAAATCACTTGGATTTCCTCATCGAAAAACTTGTCGCGCAAACCAACCGGCGCCTTCTTGCCGTGGGGAGGACTTATGGTGTCGACGTGGCGGGTTTGCTGATCAGCCGAGAAGCAGACGGCAGCAAAAATATCCAGTTCAACGGTGGCGAGCCGTCGCAGACCAAACTGGACGGATACCAAACCATCTGGCATTGCGCGTCAATCAAGCCCGATGGAAAAATTCTGGTTTTCGGGCTAGTACGGACATCCGATACACCCAGCTATGTTGTCGCCAGATTCATCGATGACGGCACTCTCGACACTTCATACGCGAACGGCAAGGGTTGGCGGATGTTCCCCATTGGCCAAGCGTTTCGGGATGCAGCCAGTTTCACCGAGGACAAAGTGACGTTTCTCGGCCACGTCATTGTTGCAGGAAGGCGTGAGTATTGCGTTGCCCGTGGACTGATCGGGTGACAGCAACCCCATGACTGATCGCTAAAAAACCGAAGCCCCGATACGTGAGTACCGGGGCTTTTTTGTTTTCTGATCCAGGAGATGTGTCGACTGATCCGACGCCATCGCGAGCAGGCTCACTCCTACAGTTGAAATGCGTTCCCCTGTAGGAGTGAGCCTGCTCGCGATGGCGTCAATCCAGTCAGCGAACCTATCAATGCCGTTTGATAAACCCGGTCAACGCCGCCAACGCTTCCGGCGAGCGCAGTCTTTGAGTGAACAATGCGCCCTCCTCCTCGATTACCTTACGAATCAACTCGCGATCCGGCGCCTTCATCAATTGCTTGCTGATACGCACTGCCTCAGCCGGCAGTTCGTCGAAACGCAACGCCACTTCCCGTGCCTTGCGCAACGCCGCATCGCCGCTGCCCAACGCCTCCGTAGCAATGCCCCAGGCCGCGGCTTGTTCACCGGTAAAGCCTTCGCCCAGTAACAGAAGCTCCGCCGCTTTGGCCTGCCCGAGCAAACGCGGGAGGATCAGGCTCGAACCGAACTCCGGGCACAAACCAAGATTGACGAACGGCATGCGCAATCGCGAATCGCGGGCCACGTAGACGAGATCGCAATGCAGCAACAACGTGGTGCCAATGCCCACCGCCGCGCCGGCCACAGCGGCGATCACCGGTTTGCGGCATTCGAGCAGATTGAGCATGAAGTGAAAGACCGGGCTGTCGAGGTCGCTCGGCGGTTGCTGGACGAAGTCGGCAATGTCGTTGCCGGCGGTGAAGCATTCGGCGCTGCCGGTGATCAGTACGGCGTTGATATCAGGATCGCCATCGGCTTGCTTCAGCGCCTCGGCGAGGCGGCTGTACATGGCGCGGGTCAGGGCGTTTTTCTTGTCCGGGCGATTAAGCCGCAGGGTCAGTAAACCGCGTTCGCGTTCCAGCAGGATGGCTTCGGTCATGGCGTGTCTCGCGTCGGAAATTCAGCGCTCAACCACGGCTCAAAAATACGTCGGCCAGCAGTTGATTGCGCGGCAGTCCGGCCAGGTAGAGACGCCTTGCGAAGGCGTCGACACTGGCCGTCGAGCCGCAGACTAAGGCCAGGGTTTGCCGGGAAACAAGGCGCAGTTGCGCCAAAGCGGCGGCTGACTCGGCCGCCGTCCACAACTCGACGCTGAGGTTTTCGCGCTGCGCGGCCAGTGCGGCAAGGGGTTTGGCCAGATAGTGCTCGTGATCGTCATGGGCGACGTGAATGACGCGGATCGCGCCTTGGTGATCCTGGCGCAAGGCTTCGCGCAGCACGCCGAACAACGGGCCTAAACCGGTACCGGCGGCCAGTAGCCATAGTGGGCGACTGTGCCAGTCCGGGTCGTAGTGCAAGGCGCCGCCGCGCAGTTCGCCAAGCCGGATCGGGTCGCCGATCTGCAAACGCCGCGCAGCATCGCTGAACTCGCCGGGCTGGCGGCAATCGAGGTGGAATTCGAGAAAACGGTCTTCTTCCGGCAGGCTTGCCAGCGAATACGGCCGGGCAATGTGATTGATCCACAACACCAGATGTTGCCCGGCGCTGTAGCGCAACGGCCGCTGCGGAGTCAGACGCAGGCGCAGGACGTTGTCGCTGAGCCAGTCCAGCGCTTCGACCACCGCCGGGCGACCGTCGGTGATCGGGTCGAAGGTGTGCACCTGCAAGTCTTCGATCACCTGACACTGACACGCCAGGCGCCAGCCTTGCTGACGCTGTTCGGCGCTCAAGGCGTCCGGGCGATTGTCGGCAGGCAGGCCTTGCACGCATTGCACCAGACAGGCATGGCAACTGCCGGCGCGGCAGCTGTAAGGCACCGCCACACCGTTCTGATTAAGGGCATCGAGCAGATTGCTGCCCGTGGTCACTGCCCACTGTCGTTCACCGACGCGAAGTTCAGGCATCGACGTTCTCCCATGCGGCCGCACAACGATTGCGCCCGTCACGCTTGGCCCGATACAAGGCCTGATCGGCGCGCTGCAAGGCGTCGTCCAGATCATCGCCCAACGCCAGCAGCGTCATGCCGGCGGACAGGCTGAGGTTGCGCACATTCAGGCCTACCAGTTCGACGTCGGTGAAGGCGATGCGCAGACGCTCGCAGCAAGCGGTCAGCCGTTCGGCGTCGCAATCGGGCAGCAGCACGACGAATTCCTCACCACCATAACGCGCCAGCACATCGCCGTCGCGCAGGCATGCCTGTGCGACGCCGGCGAAGGCCTGCAGCACCTGATCGCCCGCCGCATGGCCGTGCAGGTCGTTGATGCGTTTGAAGTGGTCGAGGTCGATCAGCGCCAGACCATGCACGATATCGTCGTCCATTTCGTTCAGCTCTCGCGTGGCCAGACGCAGAAAATGCCGACGATTGAACAACCCGGTCAACTCATCGGTGGCGACCAGATCTTCGAGCTGCCGCATCATCCCGCGCAGGGTGTCCTGATGCGCCTGCAAGGCAAACCGGCGTTGACGCTGGCGTTGTCGAGAAACCTGGACGAAACGCGCGTAAAGCACCAGCCACGCCAGCACCATCGCCAGAATGCACACCTGCAAGGCTGCGAGCGCCGGTTCGCGCAAGCGGAAGTGGTAGCCGTCCCACAGCGTGATTGCGCAGAAACTGAAGAACACCAGCAGTGCGCAACGCACGAAAGCCCGTCGGCTGAGGTGGAACAGGCCGAACAGCAGGATCAGCACGTAGAACACCAGAAAGGCACCGCGGGCTTCACCCAGATGGGCGATCAGCCAGGTCTGCCAGCCGAGGCCGAGCAGCACCTGCACTTCGGTCAGGCTGGGATCGGCAAAGCGCAGGTTGCGCCCGCTCCAGAACAGCGCGAACAGCGCCGACTGGCTGATGACGACCAGCGCACTGCCAACGGCGACAGAAGTCAGGGACTGCTCGTAATGCCCCGTGAAAAACGCCAGCCACAGCAGCAGCAAAGCCAATCCATAGGTGGCCGCAGCGAGGGCAAAGCGTTTGAGCAAAAGACGTTGAATGGCGTTATGGGTCAATCGTTGACTCACCGTGCGATAAGAGGCTGACCGAGTGTCCTACTCTACAGACCGGCTGCCACTTTAGAGGCCCAGTCGATAAATGACCACCGATTTTCGGGCTCGAAAATTGACGTCAAAAGTGTGGCCTGCGTATACCGTCAAAAGCCCCTCACCCTAGCCCTCTCCCGGAGGGAGAGGGGACTGACCGAGTTGTTTTTCCGAGCTACACCGACCTGAAGCATCACGTCGAACTCTGGTTTGCAAACGGCACAAATCAGCTCCCTTTTCCTCAGCCGAACCGAGTTTTTGAATACCACGAAAATCGGCTCCCTTTCCCCCTCGCCCCCCTTGGGGGAGAGGGCTGGGGTGAGGGAGTAGCTCTTGAAGTGCAAACCCGCTGGCCGATATTCGCCCACCCATGCGACCAACGAATGACTGCCGGCGCGTGTACGCCCCATCGAGGCGCGGTATACTGCCGCGCCTTTTTAGCGTCGCGCCAGCAGCCCCGGCGTGCCCGGCCCAAAGGGCCAGCTTCAAGTTGCAAGCTCCAAGCCGCAAGCTCGAACAGTCCGCGTACTGCTCCAACTTGCCGCTCGAAGCTAGAAGCTCAAAGCTGCCCTATTAAAATGTTCCCGTCTTTTAGAGGAGCGCGACTCATGACCGTGATCAAGCAAGACGACCTGATTCAGAGCGTTGCCGACGCCCTGCAGTTCATTTCCTATTACCACCCCGTGGATTTCATCCAGGCGATGCACGAAGCCTACCTGCGCGAAGAATCGCCAGCGGCCCGTGACTCGATGGCGCAGATCCTGATCAACTCGCGCATGTGCGCCACCGGCCACCGCCCGATCTGCCAGGACACCGGTATCGTTACCGTGTTCGTGCGCGTCGGCATGGACGTGCGTTGGGATGGCGCCACCATGGGCCTGGACGACATGATCAACGAAGGCGTACGTCGCGCCTACAACCTGCCGGAAAACGTCCTGCGTGCCTCGATCCTCGCCGACCCGGCGGGCGCTCGCAAAAACACCAAGGACAACACCCCTGCCGTGATTCACTACTCCATCGTCCCGGGCAACACCGTGGAAGTGGACGTGGCGGCCAAGGGCGGCGGCTCCGAGAACAAGTCGAAAATGGCCATGCTCAACCCGTCCGACTCGATCGTCGACTGGGTACTGAAGACCGTTCCGACCATGGGCGCCGGCTGGTGCCCACCGGGCATGCTCGGCATCGGCATCGGCGGCACCGCCGAGAAAGCTGCGGTCATGGCCAAGGAAGTGTTGATGGAATCCATCGACATTCACGAGCTGAAGGCCCGTGGCCCACAGAACCGCATCGAAGAAATGCGTCTGGAGCTGTTCGAGAAGGTCAACCAGTTGGGCATCGGCGCCCAGGGCCTCGGTGGCCTGACCACCGTGCTCGACGTGAAGATCATGGACTACCCGACCCACGCCGCCTCGCTGCCGGTGTGCATGATCCCGAACTGCGCCGCCACCCGTCACGCACACTTCGTGCTCGACGGTTCCGGCCCGGCCTCGCTGGAAGCGCCACCGCTGGACGCCTACCCGGAAATCGTCTGGGAAGCCGGCCCGTCGGCCCGTCGCGTCAACCTCGACACCCTGACCCCGGAAGACGTGCAGAGCTGGAAGCCGGGCGAAACCGTCCTGCTCAACGGCAAAATGCTCACCGGTCGTGACGCTGCGCACAAGCGCATGGTCGAGATGCTCAACAAAGGTGAAACCCTGCCGGTGGATCTGAAAGGTCGCTTCATCTACTACGTCGGCCCGGTTGATCCGGTCGGTGACGAAGTGGTTGGCCCGGCGGGCCCGACCACCGCGACGCGGATGGACAAGTTCACTCGTCAGATCCTTGAGCAAACCGGCCTGTTGGGCATGATCGGCAAATCCGAGCGCGGCCCGACCGCGATCGAAGCGATCAAGGACAACAAAGCCGTGTACCTGATGGCCGTCGGCGGTGCTGCTTACCTGGTCGCTCAGGCGATCAAGAAGTCCAAGGTGCTGGCGTTCGCCGAACTGGGCATGGAAGCGATCTACGAGTTCGAGGTCAAGGACATGCCGGTCACCGTTGCGGTGGACAGCAAAGGTGAGTCGGTGCACATCACCGGTCCTGCGATCTGGCAACAGAAGATCAGCGAAAGCCTGGCGGTAGAAGTGCAGTAAGCCCTTCGCCCTCATAAAAACGGCCGGTTCATCCCTTGGATGATCCGGCCGTTTTTTGTTTGTGCGAACCGATCGCGATAAAAACGTCGTCAATGCACACAAAATGATCTTGCGCACCTGTCAGATCTGACAGGTTCATTTAATCGCGGTTCTTGTTAGCGTCAGTCCATTCACGCCCACCTTCTGCGCAATGGATTCGACCATGGCCGAGCAACAAGAACTGAGCATCACCACGCCCTCCATCGCCAAAAGCGCATCGATCGCCACCATCGGCAAAAGCTGGGGCGCTGTGGGCCCGACCGGAGCGGCAGCGTTCGAACTGCCGATTCCAACATCCGCCGGGCGAGGCTGGGACCCACAGTTTTCCTTGAACTACAGCAGTCAGAGCGGCAACGGTCCGTTCGGCCTTTCGTGGAATCTGAGTGGCGTGGGTCAGATCAGCCGCCGCACCAACAAAGGCGTGCCGCGTTATACCGAGCACGACGAAATCATCGGCGTAGATGGCGAAGTATGGATGCCGGAGCTGGACGAAAATGGCGAACTCAAATCACGTGATGCCAACAGCTACAACGGCGTCGACATCGGTCCGCACAAAGTGGTGCGTTACTGGCCTCAAGTCGAAGGCGACTTTGCTTTGCGTGAGCGCTGGCAGCGCCAGACCAGAGAAGCAGATCCACCGGTGTTCTGGCTGATACATGGCGCCGATGGTTCACTGCACATTTACGGCAAAACCGCAGCGACAAGGCTCGCCGATCCCGATGCACCTGGACGCGTCGCCGCATGGCTGATCGGCGAAAGCATGAACGCCCGTGGCGAACATATCTGCTTTGAGTACAAGGCCGATGATCAGGATCCTGACCCGACACATGACTACCGCGCCCAGCGTTATCTGTGCCGCGTGTGCTATGGCAACTTCACCGCCAGCAGCGATCTGTACAGCTGGAAAACAGAGAATCCCACTGACCTGGACTGGCACTTCCACCTGCTGTTCGATTACGGCGAGCGCAGTACGTCGCTGACCGATATCCCGGCCTATGACGGCTCCCCCCCGAACCACTGGACAGTCCGCCCCGACCGCTTTTCAACCCATGGTCGGGGCTTTGAACTGGGCACGCGCAGACTGTGCCAGCAAGCGTTGCTGTTTCATCACTTCTCCAGGGAAAAAACCGAGAAACCGAAACTGGTACGCCGCCTGCTGCTGGAATATCACCAACCGCAGAACATCGCGCAATGGACCTACAGCCAGATCAGCGCGGCGCACTATCAGGCGTTCGATGCCAACGGCGTTGTCGAGAACACGCCGCCGATCGAGTTCGACTACGCCGCCTTCGATATCAATAAAAAACCGCTTCAACTCTTCGAGTCCGATGTGCAGCCGGGCATCGAAGACAACAATTTCTATCAATGCGTCGATCTCTTCGGCGAAGGCGTGCCGGGGTTTCTTTGCCGTTATGACCAGAGTTGGTATTACCGCGAACCGCTGCGCGCGACGAAGGGCGGCGATGAAATCGGTTATGGACCCTGGACCGCATTGCAGAAAATTCCGGTCGCCGATCGCAACCGTCCGGTACAGCAATTGTTGACCGATCTTACCGGTGACGGCCGACTCGACTGGGTCAGCGCGCAACCGGGCAGCAGTGGCTTTCGCACATTCACCGCACAGCGTCAGTTTGACGATTTTGTTGCCTTCGGCCATTTCCCGCCGGAGTTCTTCTCCGCACTCTCGACACTTGGCGACCTGAGCGGTGACGGCTTGAGCAGCCTGGCCTTGATCGGACCGAATTCGGTACGGCTGTATGCCAACCAGCGCGAACAAGGTTTCGCCGCGCCTGAGGAGGTGCCGCACAAACCCGACGACGACAGCTTGCCGGTATTCAGCAATTCTCCGACAGAACTGGTGCTGCTGGGCAATCTTCTCGGCAGCGACATGCCCGAGCTGTGCCGGATACGCCACGATGAAATCCGCTGCTGGCCGAACCTCGGTCACGGCCGCTTTGGCCAAGGTCGCAAGATCAGCGAACTGCCCTTCAACTACGCGCAATTCGATTCGTCACGCGTACGCCTTGCCGACCTCGACGGCTCCGGTGCCGCATCGCTGATTTACCTGAATTCAGACACTTTCGATATCTACCTGAACCATGGTGGCAACGGCCTGGAGCAGACGCCGATCAGCGTGCCGTGGCCCGACGGCGTACGTTACGACCGTTTCAGCCAAGTGAGTTTTGCCGATCTGCAGGGCCTGGGTTGTGCCAGCCTGATCCTGACGCTCACGCACATGCAGCCGCAGCACTGGCGCTACGACTTTGTCTCGGCCAAACCGTATTTGCTGACCAGCAGTAACAACAACATGGGTTGCAGTACCCGCGTGATCTACCGCAGTTCGGCGCAGGAATGGCTGGATGAAAAACACCGTCTGCTCACCCTCAAATGTTTGCCGGTTTGCCACCTGCCGTTCCCGGTGACGGTGGTGAAGAAACAGCAACAGCTGGATGAAATCACCGGCAATTGCCTGACGCAGACGTTCACCTGGCGGGAAGGTTTCTACGACAGCCGTGATCGTGAGTTCCGCGGTTTCGGCCATTTGCAGCAAACCGACAGTGAGAGCGCCAGCGGCGCTGATGACGTCGGCTTCAGCGAACCGGTGCGGGTGTATACCTGGTTTCACACCGGACAATCGATGGACCGGCCGCGCACCGGCTACTTCAATCAGGACACACAAGCGGTCCCCCTCGGCAACACTCTGTTCAGCCGGCATCACCCAGACGACGACGTTGATGAAATCATCCCGGCGCACGATGACGACACCCGCTACCAGATTTCCCGGGCGCTGGCCGGCGCGGTGATCCGCAGTGAAACCTATGCCGACGCAGAGGTGGACAGCCCCGGGATTGCCACGCCTTATGTGGTCGAAGAATGGCGTTATCAGGTGCGCGAAGTGCGCCCGCAAGGTGCTTGTGCCGCTGCCGTATTACTGCCGCTGGTGGTGGAAAAAATCAGCTGTCAGTACGACCGCTTTGTCGATGACCCTCTGTGTCGCAAAGAGCTGAATCTGCGCTGGAGCGCGTACGGTCAGCCGACGCACACAATGAGGGTGAGCTACGCCCGGCAGCTTACCGAAGAGGATTTGCCGCCATTCGACGATACCGATGAACAACAATGGTGGCTCGACGCTCATGACCCGGCGCAGCAATCGTTCTACCTGAACGAAAGCCGTTCAGCGTTCATCGAGCTGGACAAGGACTTGCAGCATTGGCGTCTGGGTTTGCCTTATCAACAGCGAGATAACGCGCTGGTCTTGCCAAAAGGCATTTTGCCCACAGGGCTCGACGCAGAGCAGGTGTCTTGTGAATGCCTGATGGCGCATGAGGATTCGGCGCACTGGAATGCCGAACGCGTGCTGACGACACAGTCCGTGCAGCGTTACCTGGGTACCGATGGCAAGCAACTGGAAGACGGTGTTGCCGGGTTCGAAGCCCTGGCCGGCCCACTGGAAATCGCACAACTGGACAAGACCGCGCTGGACGCTTACAGCGAAGTGCGCCCTCCAATCAACGTGCGGGACGAACTGCGAAAGATCGGATATCTGCCGATGCCGTTTCTGTTCTGGGTGAATCCATTGGGCGGTACGGAGCACGACCTGTGGTCGGCCAATTTCGGCTATGCCGAATACGCTGGCCTCGACGGTTTCTACAAAGTACAGCGTTATCGCGAAACCCTCAGCCACGGCTACACCCGCGCCGAATACGACGCTCACGCGCTGGCCGTGACGCTCGTGGTGCTGCCGGATGGCTGTACCACGCGCATCGAGTACGACTACCACGCGCTGCAACCGCTAAAGATATTCGACGCCAATGACAACGTTCAGGAAGCGATCTACGAGCCTTCCGGCCAGCCAATTGCCAGCAGCTTTCACGGCACAGAGAACGGCCAGCCTGCCGGCTTCAGCCCGCTGGAAGAGTACAGAATTCCAGAAGACCGGCGCCCGGAGACGGCCATCGCCAACCCGGGAAAAGCCGTGCAGGAAGCCGCCACCACCTTGCGCAAGGATCTGTTCAGCTGGATGGGACAGGTGACCAATGACAGCCGGACAACCCGCGAATGGATCGCTCGGAGGGATCTCTTGCCCAGCGGCCACATCAGGGCCAGCGCACGGCGGCGACTCGCACAGCGCAGCAGCGCACTGACACCTGCTGAGCAAGCCCTGCACGAGGTCATCAGCACGGTGCATCGCGAACCGGTGCACAGCGTCATCCTCAGTGCCGACCGCTACCCCGACGTTGCGACAGATGCGCAGATCCAGATCATCAAAGCTTGCGTCGATGGCTTTGGCCGGCCCCTGCAAACCCAGCAACGGGTTGATCCGGGCATGGCCTATGCCGTAAGCGACGATGGCTCGCTGATCGTCGAGGATGGTCAATTCAAACAAGTCGATGCCAATCCGCGCTGGCGCATCAGCGAGCGTGTCGAATACAACAACAAAGGCTTGCCGGTGCGTCAGTTCCGGCCGTTTTTTGCCAATATCCACCGCTACGTCAACGACCAGTCACTGCGCGAGCTGGGCTACTTTGATCAGGTGTTCTACGACGCGTTGGGGCGCCAGACCAGGCTGGTCAACGCCAAGGGTGACTTCTCCCGCGAGACCTACCACCCGTGGTATCGCGCCAGCGAAGATTTCAATGACACCGCCGAGCCGCCACCACCGCCAAAGGTACAGCGGTCATGATCGCCAACCTGCATCGACGTACGCCAGCGCTTGCCGTCAGCGATGCGCGTGGTTTGCCGGTGCGACAGGTGGCGTACCTGCGTGCGGTGGCCGATGACACCGCTACTGCCCTGGTTACCCGCCAATATCACGACCACGCAGGACGGTTGGTCGAGCAATGGGATCCGCGTCTCTCGGTGCCGTCTCTGACCTCGGTCCACAGCCTGGCCGGGGCGCTGCTGAAATCTGCCAGTGTCGACGCCGGCTGGCGTTTCAACTTGCCGGGGCTGGCCGGTGAGCCACTGCAACGCTGGGACGCGCGCCACGCGCATTGGCGCACGACCTTCGATGGGCAACTGCGGGTGGTGACGCTCGCCGAAAACGATGAAGTTATCGATAGGTTTACCTATGCCGATGCATCGGCCGACGCCGGGCATAACCAGCGCGGCCAGTTGCTGGAACAGAAAGAATCTTCGGGTTCATTGCGCACCGACAGCTTTGCCCTGACCGGCCAGCCGCTGAAGGAAACCCGCACCTTTACCGATGGCCAAGCGTTCACCAGCCACCGCCGATTCAGCCCGCTCGGCGTGGTGCTGGAGCAGACTGACGCCGGCGGCCACCGACAACAGTTGCGCTACGGTCTGGCCGGACAGCTCAAGCAAACGCACCTGCAAATCAACAGCAAGTCCCACTCACACCCGGTGCTGCTCGACGCGCAGTACAACGCCGCCGACCAGATCATCGAACAACTGGCCGGCAATCAGGTGCGCAGTCAGTGGACGTACGACCCGGCCGACGGCCGCTTGCATACCCAATCCAGTCGCAAGGACAGCGGCGCTGTGCTGCAGGATTTCGAATATTTTTACGACCCTGTCGGCAACATCACCCGCATCGAAGACCACGCATTTCAACCGCGATACTTCGCCAACCAGCTCATCGACGGCCATCGCGACTTCACCTACGACTCGCTCTATCGACTGACCAGCGCAACGGGTTACGACGACGCCCCGCCCTCGGACATTCCCGGCCTGCCGCAACCGGCGAACAATCGCCTCAACTTCACCCAGACGTACCGGTACGACCGCGGCGGCAACCTGACCGAACTGTGCCACGTGCGTGCCGGCAACAATTACACCCGGCAAATGCGCATCGACCCAAACAGCAATCGCGCAGTGCTGTGGACGGAGGGCGAGGAACCGGACTTCGACAAGCTGTTCGACCGCCACGGCAATCAACAAGCCATCCACGTGGGCAAACCCCTGAAGTGGAACGCCCGCGACGAACTGCACCAGGTGATTCTGCTGGCCCGCGAGAACCACAACAGTGACGCCGAACGCTACGAATACAGCCAGGGTATGCGGGTGTTCAAACGCCACGACTATCTGGCCGCCAACGTCGAACATTTCCATCAGGTGCGTTACTTGCCGGGGCTGGAAATTCGCACTCGTGACAATGGCGAAGAACTGCACGTGATCAGCGTCGGCAATGCGCGCTACCTGTATTGGCTGGCGAAAAAACCCAAAGGCATCGACGCTGATCAACTGCGCTACAGCCTTGAAGACCACCTTGGTTCCTGTGTGATGGAGCTGGATCAACAGGCGCAACTGATCAGTCAGGAAGGTTATTACCCGTTCGGCGAAACCGCATGGATGGCCGCTCACTCAGCGCTTGAAGTGAGTTACAGGTTCATTCGCTACTCGGGCAAGGAGATGGACGTCAGCGGGCTGTATTACTACGGCGCACGGTATTACGCGCCGTGGTTGCAACGCTGGATCAGCACCGATGCTGAGCAGGCGGACGGTCTGAATTTATATGCATTCGTGGGGAATAACCCGATCGGTTTTATCGATCCGGACGGGAACACGCGGGCAGAAAGCGTGATCATGCTGTATTCGGCGTTTGCTTCCGCCGTAGAAGGACACTCCGAGGAAGTATTGGGGCAACTGCACAACATCATCAATCAAAATGTTGCACTGAACATGGCAGTGAATCTGGGGGGAGAAATCGTCAGAGGGATTGTCGGCTATGAAGGTGGATCTTTGGGCGGTGCCCAATTTGACACCATGATTCCAGCACTTGAAGTGGCACCGAACGTGTTGAAACCTTCATCGTTGGTCGGTGGCAACATCGGGGGTGATGTCGCCGGGGCCATCGTTGAGCCGGTGGCAAACTCTATCGGCCTGCAAGTCGGGCCTTTGATCCCGCAAACCTCGCAGATGTCCGTCAGCGCGATTGATCAAAGCCTGGGGATCGAGGCCCCCGTCAAGGAAATCAACTCATGGAAAGACTTCAAGAGCGAAGTGCTGCATCCGACACTCAATTCGTTATTCAGCCCAGCATTTTTAATGAACAGAGTATTCGGAACAGTGGTGGGGATCATTCCCGGCGCACTTAACATGGGAAGTCGGGCGCAGGAAGCACAAGACATCAAGAACCGGCTTGACCCGGTGAAAATTGAAAAGATCGAAAAAATGCTCAGCGACTGGAAAGCGGCCATTGAACAACGGTCTGCATGGGCGGAAAAAGCTTTTGACGCATTGGGCGTTGACAGTGTTTCGCCTGCCAATGTGCTGCCGAATATCAATGGCAATACTTCCAGCGAAACGCTGGCCGTCATTACGCGCGCTGGCTTGCAACAGAAAAACCGAGCCGTGCTCGCCAACATCGCACAGGCTCAGGCCGGACTTGCGCGATACAGAGAGATGGGGACCACTGACAATCTGTACAAAGCAAGACAACGGCATCTGGCATCAAAGAAGCCGGGGAACCCCCTCCTCACCAAGTTTAAAAACGGTCACTGAAACCATGCACGCACGCACGCCCTCCCTGACAGGGATTGACGGACGAGGCCTGCCAGTCCGCAAGGTCGCGTACTTGCGTAGCGTGACAGGTAACACGTCAAGCACCCTGGTGACCTGCCAGGGACACGATTCAGCCGGGCGTCTGATCACGCAACGGGACCCGCGCTTGTCCATGGCTAACACGGCAACTGTTTATTCGTTGAATGGCAATGCGGTGCTTATCGACAACGTGGATAGCGGCTGGCGTGTGGTGCTGCCAGGGCTGGCCGGCGAGTCGCTTCAGCGTTGGGACGCGCGCTGGCATCACTGGGTCATGACTTTCGACGAGCAATTGCGCAGGCTGACAGTTGAAGAAAATGGCATCGCTGACGTCGAAACCTTCATATACGGCGACGCTGGCGCCGATGCGCTGCACAACTTGCGCGGCCAGCTCCTCGAACAGACAGACCCCGGCGGCACCCTGCACATGACCAGCTTTGCCCTGATCGGCGAGCCATTGGAAGAAACCCGTACCTTCCACGACGCCAAGGCCTTCACCACCCGCCGCGTCTTCAGCCCCCTCGGCCTCGTGCAGGAGCAGACTGACGCCAGCGGACACCGACAACAGTTGCGCTACGGTCTGGCCGGACAGCTCAGGCAAACGCACCTGCAAATCAACGACAAGACCGATTGGCACGCGGTGCTGCTCGACGCGCAGTACAACGCCGCCGACCAGATCATCGAACAACTGGCCGGCAACCAGGTGCGCAGTCAGTGGACGTACGACCTGGCCGACGGCCGCTTGCACACCCAGTCCAGTCGCAAGGGCAGCGGCGCTGTGCTGCAGGATTTCGAATATTTTTACGACCCTGTCGGCAACATCACCCGCATCGAAGACCACACTTTTCAGCCGCGCTACTTCGCCAACCAGCTGATCGACGGTCACCGCGATTTCACTTACGACTCGCTCTACCGACTGACCAGCGCCACCGGTTACGACGACGCCCCGCCGCCGGACATTCCCGGCCTGCCGCAACCGGGCACCCCTGGCGATCGCCTCAACTACACCCAGACCTATCAATACGATAACGGTGGCAACCTGATCGAACTGTGCCATGTCAGAGAGGGCCACAACTCCACCCGGCAAATGCGCATCGACCTGAACAGTAATCGCGGGGTGCCCTGGAAAACAGGCGCACCGGAACCGGTGTTCGACGATCTGTTCGATCGCCACGGAAATCAAAAGGCGATGCACCCCGGCAAACCGCTGCTCTGGAATGCCCGCGACGAGCTGGAAAGCGTGATCCTGATCCAGCGCGAAGGCGGACCGAATGATGCCGAGTGTTACCGCTACAGTCAGGGTGTGCGCGTGTACAAACGCCACGAATTTCATACCCCCACTGCCGAACACTTTCATCAGGTGCGCTACCTGCCGGGCCTGGAAATCCGCACCCGCGACAACGGTGAAGAACTGCACGTCATCACCCTCGGCAATGCCCGCTGCCTGCATTGGGCAGAGAGAAAACCCAAAGGCACCGACACCGATCAATTGCGTTACAGCCTCGAAGATCACCTCGGTTCCTGCGTGATGGAACTCGACCAACAGGCACAACTGGTCAGCGAGGAAGGTTACTACCCGTTCGGTGCCACGGCGTGGTTGACCGCGCCCTCGAAAATTGAAGTCAGCTACAAGTTCATTCGCTATTCGGGCAAAGAGATGGACCTCAGCGGTATGTATTACTACGGCGCACGCTATTACGCACCTTGGTTGCAACGCTGGGTCAGTGCGGATCCGGCGGGCGATATCGATGGGTTGAATCTGTACGGTTTTGTGCTCAACAACCCCGTGACTTACTTCGATTCGACAGGCAACAAAACGGAGGAAGCCCAATCGTCTACCGGAGGAGTTCTGGCATTTATTACCGGAAACACTCCCAGAGAGCGTATGCAGAAGAAACTGGCCTTCCATAACGAGCTGCTTTCAGCCGTCGATCTGGCGGTCAGGGATGTCACCACTCAAATACTCAACCATCGTTCCGAGACCAACAGCAGAGTATCAACAGCGAAAAGAACAGGTTTTTTCCTTGCGGAAAAGGGTGCATCCAACGCGGTTGGCATAGGCTTGAGCGCGGCCGGGGTAACACTGGGAATCCCCGGCGGCCCTCTCGGAATGCTGATCGGCGGGGCACTTGGTTTCGTGGTCGGAAAAACCGTGAGTAAAACTACGAAAGCAATCGGCAAACATACCGGTTTGAACACCGCCATCAGCCTGCAACCGGATCGATTGAAAGGAGACAAGCTGATCAAGCAAACAGAAGCAGAACAAGGCCCCGTGGTTAACATTAAGTCTTTGGCTACTTACAACCCGCTCAAACCCGCAGGACGGCAAGAGATCAAACAGGGCGCTATCGTAGCTGGCAAGGAATTGGCGCTGGCAGGGGCGGGCAAGATCCCCTACGTCGGGCCGGCCATCAAGGTCATTCCGGATACCCTCGATCTCTTGAGTGAAATAGCAACCAGCGCAATTGATCTTACCGAGGATGAGGTGACAGCATTGGATGCCGACATTATCGGCACGATAAATATGCTGCAGCGTGGCTCGGAACATTTAATCGAAAAGGTCAAGGCCATGAGTTTCTCTGACACCACTAAACGCATTGAACGCATTGAACGCGAAACCGGAACTCGAATAAAAACGCTTCGAAACCTGCGAACAGTGCTTCATTCCAACTCGTCCAGTTTTACTGCCGTATGAAAAGGTGACGACACGGCTCTTGGCCTCAACAGTGCACATGGTAAGGTGCCTGCCCGTCCTTATCCCTGCGCCCAGCATGCTGCCGACTTCCCGTACCTTGCGTCTGTCGTTGTATACCCTGCTGATCATCGCCGGCGCGGCGCTTGCCGCTACGCTTGCGATCCGCCACGCCGAACGTCAGGCGCTGGAGGAGGATGCGGCCCGCGCCAACCAGCAACTGGCGCTGTACGCCAATTCCCTGCACACCCTGATCGACCGCTATCGCGCCCTGCCCGCCGTGCTGGCGCTGGACCCGCAATTGCGCGCGGCGCTGGCCGGAGCGGTCGATGCCGACGAACAGGCGGCGCTGAACCTGAAGCTCGAGAAGATCAACGGTGCGGCACAATCCTCGACCCTTGAACTGCTCGATCACACCGGCCTCGCCGTGGCTGCCAGCAATTGGCGTCTGCCGAGCAGTTACGTCGGCCACAATTACGGTTTCCGCCCCTACTTCAGCCAGACCCGTACCCAAGGCACCGGGCGTTTTTATGCCGTGGGCGTGACCAGCGGCATTCCCGGCTACTTCCTCTCAAGCGCCGTACTTGGTGATAACGACGAGTTTCTTGGGGCAATGGTGGTCAAGCTGGAATTCCCCGAACTGGAGCGGGAGTGGAGTCAGGGCAATGACACGCTGCTGGTCAGCGACGCGCGCGGCATCATCTTCATCGCCAATCAGCCCGGCTGGCGTTATCGCGCGCTGCGGCCGTTGAGTGCCAGTGACATGGCCGATATAAAAGCCACCCGGCAGTACGACAAACAGTCGCTGGTGCCGTTGACCCACTTGTCGCTGCGCCGCTTCGATGACAACAGCGATCTGCGCCGCGTCGAAGGCCCGCAAGGCACGGCGGATTATCTGTGGGAATCGCTGCCACTGAGTGCCGAAGGCTGGACCCTGCACCTGCTGCGCCATCCGCAAGTGGCCTTCGAAGATCTGCGCAACGCCGGCCTCGCCGCCGCCGGGGTGTGGCTGGCACTGGTGTTTCTGTTGCTGTTTCTCAACCAGCGCTGGCGCCTGTCGAAAATCCGCCAGCGCAACCGCGAGGAACTGGAGCAGTTGGTGGAAGAACGCACCCGCGACTTGCGCACCGCGCAGGACGGTCTGGTGCAATCGGCCAAACTCGCCGCGCTCGGTCAGATGTCCGCCGCGCTGGCCCACGAAATCAATCAACCGCTGACCGCCCAGCGCATGCAACTGGCGACTCTGCGCCTGCTGCTCGACCATGGCCGCGTCGACGATGCCTATAAAGCCTTGAAACCGGTGGATGACATGCTCACGCGCATGGCTGCCCTCACCGGCCACCTTAAAACCTTCGCGCGCAAAAGTCCCAGCGGCTTGCGCGAACGACTGGATCTGGCGACGGTGGTCGATCAATCTCTGCAACTGCTCGATGCGCGGCTGCGCGACGAACAGGTCAGTCTGGTGTTGCACCTGACCCGTCCGGCGTGGGTGCGCGGCGATGCGATTCGTCTCGAACAGGTGCTGATCAACCTGCTGCGCAACGCCCTCGATGCGATGCAGGGCAAACCCTGCAAGCGTCTGCAAATCCGTCTGGAAGCCGATGAGCAACTGTGGCGTCTGAGCGTCAGCGACAATGGCGGCGGCATCGCCGAAGATCATCTGGGCCAGGTGTTCGATCCGTTCTTCACCACCAAACCGGTGGGCGACGGCCTGGGCCTCGGGTTGGCGGTATCCTTCGCCATCGTGCATGAATCCGGCGGCCGTCTGAGCGCCGAGAATGGCGACAGCGGCGCGGTGTTCAGCCTGACTTTGCCGATCGATCTGGAGGCACACATCTGATGCTTAACTCGGTAATGGTGGTCGATGACGAAAGCAGCATTCGCAGCGCCGTCGAGCAGTGGCTGAGCCTGTCGGGCTTCGAGGTGCAGTTGTTCAGCCGCGCCGAAGACTGCCTCGCCGCCCTGCCCGTGCACTTTGCCGGGGTAATCCTCAGCGATGTGCGCATGCCCGGCATGGGTGGCCTGGCGCTGTTGGCCGAAGTGCAGAAACGCGATGCCGATCTGCCGGTGATCCTGCTCACCGGTCATGGCGATGTACCGATGGCCGTCGAAGCGATGCGCGACGGTGCCTACGACTTTCTGGAAAAACCGTTCAGCCCGGAAACCCTGCTCGGCAGCTTGCGTCGGGCGCTGGATAAGCGCCGGCTGATTCTGGAGAACCGCGCCCTGCACGAGCAGGCCGATAACCGCGCGAAACTCGATGCGACCCTGCTCGGCGTCTCCCGTGGTTTACAGACGTTGCGCCGGCAGGTGCTGGATCTGGCGACGCTGCCGGTCAACGTGTTGATCCGTGGTGAAACCGGTAGCGGCAAGGAACTGGTCGCGCGTTGCCTGCATGATTTTGGCCCCCGAGCGGACAAACCGTTCGTGGCGCTGAACTGCGCAGCGATCCCTGAGCAGCTGTTCGAGGCCGAGCTGTTCGGTCACGAGAGCGGCGCGTTTACCGGCGCCTCGGGCAAGCGCATCGGCAAGCTGGAGTACGCCGATGGCGGCACCTTGTTTCTGGATGAAATCGAAAGCATGCCGCTGGCCCAACAGGTGAAACTGCTGCGCGTATTGCAGGAGCAGAAGCTTGAACGGCTGGGTTCGAACCAGAGCATTCGTGTCGATCTGCGGATTGTCGCGGCGACCAAACCGGATCTGCTCGACGAGGCTCGGGCCGGGCGGTTTCGCGAGGATCTGGCCTATCGCCTGAACGTCGCCGAGCTGCGCTTGCCGCCGTTGCGCGATCGTCGTGAAGACATTCCGTTGCTGTTCGAAACCTTCGCCCACAATGCCGCTGAACGCTTGGGGCGTACCTTTCCCCCCTTGAGTGGCGCGCAGTTGAGTCATCTGCTCAGCCACGACTGGCCGGGCAACGTGCGCGAACTGGCGAACGTTGCCGAACGCCAGGTGTTGGGGCTGGACGAGCCGGCACCGGGGATCGATCCGGGGCAATCGCTGGCGGCGCAGCAGGAGGCGTTTGAGGCGCAGTGTTTGCGTGCCGCGCTGACCCGGCACAAGGGTGACGTGAAAGCGGTGCTTGAAGAACTGCAACTGCCGCGCCGCACGTTCAATGAAAAGATGCAGCGGCATGGGTTGAGTCGGGAGATGTTTTTGGCTGAGTGAGGCAGGGTCGGAATTTTTGGTGTGGCTGAAATCCATCCCCCTCACCCCAACCCTCTCCCCCAAGGGGTAGAGGGGGAAAGGGAGCCGATCTTCGTGCCATTCAAAACCTGAGTTCGACTCGATATCTCAAGTCGGTGGACCTCGAATAATCCACTCGGTCAGTTCCCTCTCCCCCCGGGAGAGGGCTAGGGTGAGGGGCTTTTGATCTCAGCCCCAATAAGCGGAAATCCGCTCACAAGATCAATTCCATCGGCACAAATCCGCTCACCCAATCCCATCCCCCCCTCTAAACCGGCCCTCCCCCCGTTGGCACACCTCCTGCTATAGCCCTCGCAGGCTGCGTTTCTACGCGCTCCACAAAAACAATTAAACGAAGGATCCTTCAATGGATAACTCCAACGCCCTGCCTCTTGGGTCGGCTGCCGTGCCCGCCAAAGAAAGAACCACCGCCAGCCGGATCAAATCGATCTTCAGCGGTTCCGTCGGCAACATGGTCGAGTGGTACGACTGGTATGTGTATGCCGCCTTCTCCCTGTACTTCGCGAAAACCTTCTTCCCTGCCGGTTCCACCACCGCCCAACTGATGAACACCGCTGCGATTTTCGCCGTCGGCTTTCTGATGCGCCCGATCGGTGGCTGGCTGATGGGCATGTACGCCGACAAGGTCGGACGCAAAAAAGCCCTGATGGCCTCGGTCTACCTGATGTGCTTCGGCTCGTTGCTGATCGCCCTCAGCCCGAACTACGAAACCATCGGCATCGGCGCGCCGATCCTGCTGGTGTTCGCGCGTCTGCTGCAAGGCCTGTCGGTCGGTGGCGAATACGGCACCTCGGCGACCTATCTGTCGGAGATGGCGACCAAGGAACGTCGCGGCTTCTTCTCCAGCTTCCAGTACGTGACCCTGATCTCCGGCCAGCTCATCGCCCTCGGCGTACTGATCGTGCTGCAGAACGTGCTGACCACTGAACAGCTGTACGCGTGGGGCTGGCGTATTCCGTTCGCCATCGGTGCGCTGTGTGCGGTCGTGGCGCTGTACCTGCGTCGCGGCATGGAAGAAACCGAGTCGTTCACCAAGAAAGAAAAGTCCAAGGAAAGCGCGATGCGCACCTTGATGCGCCACCCCAAAGAGCTGTTGACCGTGGTCGGCCTGACCATGGGCGGCACCCTGGCGTTCTACACCTACACCACCTACATGCAGAAGTATCTGGTGAACACGGTCGGCATGAGCATCTCCGACTCGACCACCATTTCTGCCGCCACGCTGTTCCTGTTCATGTGCCTGCAACCGATCATCGGTGGCCTGTCGGACAAGATCGGTCGTCGTCCGATCCTGATCGCCTTCGGTGTACTGGGGACGATCTTCACCGTGCCGATCCTGATGACCCTGCACACCATCCAGACTTGGTGGGGCGCATTCTTCCTGATCATGGCGGCGCTGATCATCGTCAGCGGCTACACCTCGATCAACGCCGTGGTGAAAGCCGAGCTGTTCCCGACTGAAATCCGCGCCCTGGGAGTTGGCCTGCCGTACGCACTGACCGTGTCGATCTTCGGCGGCACCGCTGAATACATCGCACTTTGGTTCAAGAGCATCGGCATGGAAACCGGTTACTACTGGTATGTGACGGCGTGCATTGCCGTGTCGCTGCTGGTGTACATCACCATGAAAGACACCCAGAAGCACTCGCGCATCGTTACTGACTGATCAGGTGTTCACAGCCACTGCAATGGTGGCTGTTCTGGCCCTATCGCGAGCAGGCTCACTCCTACAGGGGAAAACATTCCAAATGCAGGAGTGAGCCTGCTCGCGATTGGGGTCACCGCGTTATCCAGACCTGCATGAATAATTCCTCACATCCGCTGCCAAGCGATTAATCGCTAATTAATGCTGCCCCTTCATTGTGCAATCACCTGATCGATGACCTGCGCGACGCTCGCTCCGACGACGAAAGCGAATTCAATGCGCCGCCCTTAACATCAAGTTAATCGATTGTTTCTAGCATTAATTTGCGCTTTTTAATCAATTTAGTTGGCGTAGCATTAAACCCATGCAAGACACATCCGCCAACGAATCTGGAGTAACCGACATGAAAACCAAACTGATCCTCGCCCTGACCCTGTCCGTACTGGCCGCCAACACCTTCGCCGCCGACGGCTCGGACAAAACCAAATCCGCCGACTTCATCAACGGCGCCAGCGCCGCCATCGAAACCAGCCACACCGACACTTATGCCGCTGACGGTTTTGATAAAACCAATATTGGCAAAGCTGTTGCTGCCGATGGTTTCGACAAAACCAACCTGGGTAAAACGGTCGCGGCTGACGGCTTCGATAAAACCGGCACTGCCGCGGCTATCAGCTAAGTATCAGCAGTCCTCTCACAGCCCGGCTTCGGCCGGGCTTAGTCATTTCTGCGGGATGACAATCTCCTGAGTTCACATCAAACCCTGTGGGAGCGAGCCTGCTCGCGAAGACGTCGTGTCAGGCGATATCAATGCAACTGACCCGACGCTTTCGCGAGCAGGCTCGCTCCCACAGGGGAATTTCATAGCTTGGAATATCGGTGTCTGGCTGGAAATATGCGGCGTGTACTTGCACTATTGGCCACCTGACTCAGCACTCTCCAGGATCACCCACCATGCCCGATGACATCCACTTCTACGAACCCGCCAACGGCCACGGTCTGCCCCACGATCCGTTCAACGCCATCGTCGGTCCGCGCCCGATCGGCTGGATTTCTTCACAGGATGCCAACGGCCAGTTGAACCTGGCGCCGTACAGTTTCTTCAACGCCTTCAACTACATTCCGCCGATCATTGGTTTCTCCAGCGTCGGGCGCAAAGACAGCCTGAACAACATCGAGCAGACCGGCGAGTTCGTCTGGAACCTCGCCACCCGCCCGCTGGCCGAGCAGATGAACCAGAGCTGCGCGATGGTCGCGCCGCAGGTCAACGAGTTTGAATTGGCGGGATTGACGACCGTTGCGTCAAAAGTGATTTCAGTGCCACGGGTCGCCGAAAGCCCGGTGTCCTTCGAGTGCCAGGTCACACAGATCATTCAATTGCAGCGTGCCGATGGCGAGACGGTGCCGAGCTGGCTGATCCTCGGCGAAGTCGTCGCCGTGCACATCGCCAAGTGGCTGTTGAAGGACGGCATCTACGACACCGCCGCGGCAGAACCGATTCTGCGCGGCGGCGGGCCGGCGGATTACTTCCAGCTGGGGCCTGAGGCCCTGTTCAAGATGTGGCGTCCGGGCGCCAACAAGTAACGCGTTACCAGATCAACTCGGCGTCTTCAGTGACGCCTTTGAGGTTATCCAGTTCATTGATGGCAGCCTCGTCGGCGGCGATTGCGCCGGGGAAGACCTGATCATTCAGCAGCTTGTGAAAGCGTGGTGCACCGCCATCGACCAGGGCCTTTACCGCGATTGCCGCGTGATAGCCCTTGTTGCCGCCCAGCTCGACGGGGACGACTGCGGAAACTGCTTCGAAGTGTTCGAACTCTTTACGTGCCATGTCACACATCCCGGCTCAGACAAATAAGCCGGACATTAAACCCTCAACCGACGAGTTTGTGTACCGGTGCCGGGCATTGACCGAGGGCTTGCGCCGCCGATACGTCCTTGAAGGTGTGGAAGTCGAGGCTGTTGACCACCAGTTCCTGCACCAGCTCGGCGAAGATTTCCATCGACGGGCTGTTGAAATAGTTGGTCATCATTTGCTGACTGCTCCAGAACCCGGAGATCAGCCACAACTCGGGATCACACTGCGAATGCTGCAAGGCAAAGCTCAGGCAACCGGGGGCGGCGCGGGACGGATCGATCAACGCGCTCAGGCGTACACCGAGTTCCGCCGAACGCCCGGCGCGCGCTCGAACGAAGGCCATATGACTGACGGGAATCTGCTTGGACATGTTCAACCCTCCCAGGGAGTCGCGTGGCAGCCGGGGGACGGGCTGCGACAGGATCAAAGGTTAAGGGCCACGTGAACTCTGCCGTTAGTCGATTCCTGCCGCCGCGTTGCACAATCCTGCGAGACTGCATCCAGAACCTGTAATAACCTGTAAAACTGCGTCACACGTCTGTCATGCGCGTTTTGTGTAGGAGCTGTCGAAGGCTGCGATCTTTTGATTTTGCCTTGAAGATCAACAGATCGCAGCCTTCGGCAGCTCCTACAGGGTTGGATCGCGACAGGCGCGGGAACACCCCGGGGCAGAATCAGGCAAGCATTTCGCAGGATGTGTCTACCGCTGGCGCTTGCACAAACATATGCTCTGCTCCATTCCACCTCCCCTGCCGAGGATGCCGTGCATGACGTCATTCGATCGTTTTCAAGCCGAACCCAGCGCTGACATGGAAAAACAGCGCGCGGAACTGGCGGCGATCATCCGCCGCAACACAACTGACGATGGCAGCTACGAGACCGCCATCGGCTCGCTGTTCATGTCGCGCCACACAAAATCCCACGACTTTGCCCCGGTGCTCGCGCAACCGGCGCTGTGCATCATGGCGCAGGGACGCAAAGAGGTGCGGCTGGCCGATGAGTACTTCAATTACGACCCGCTGAATTATCTGGTGGTGTCGGTTTCGATGCCGTTGAGCGGGCGCGTGGTCAATGTCTCACCGGAAGAACCGATCCTCGCCGTGCGCCTGGATATCGACCCGACAGAAATCACCGCACTGATCGCCGACGCTGGCCCCATGGGCGTGCCGACCCGGCCGACCGGGCGTGGTTTGTATGTCGAGCAGATCGACAGTTCCATGCTCGATGCCGTGTTGCGTCTGGCGCGCCTGCTCGATGCGCCGAAAGACATCGCCATGCTCGCGCCGCTGATTCGCCGGGAGATTCTTTATCGCCTGCTGCGCAGTCCGCAGGGGCATCGTTTGTATGAAATCGCGATTGCCAACAGTCAGAGCCATCGCATCAGTCAGGCGATCAAATGGTTGAACGGCAATTTTGAACAGCCATTGCGCATTGATGATCTGGCGAAAGAAGTGAACCTCAGCGTGTCGACCTTGCATCACCGCTTCAAAGCGATGACGGCGATGAGTCCGCTGCAGTATCAGAAGCAGTTGCGTTTGCAGGAAGCGCGGCGTTTGATGCTGGCCGAAGGGCTGGAAGCTTCGGCGGCGGGGTATCGGGTGGGGTATGAAAGTCCGTCGCAGTTCAGCCGCGAGTACAGCCGCTTGTTTGGTGCGCCGCCGTTGCGGGATCTGGCGCGGTTGCGGCTTTCGGTGTGACCGTTAGAAGCCCCTCACCCTAGCCCTCTCCCGGAGGGAGAGGGGACTGATTGGGGGATATTGAAGAGATTCACCGACTTGAACGATTGGCTTTGAATCCATAATCAACTCGATTTTTCAGGTCGGCGAACATCGGCGAACATCGCCGGACACCGCGGTCGGCCCCCTCTCCCACCGGGAGAGGGCTGAGGTGAGGGTCGGCTTTCCAAGTGCTTTGACCAATCCATAATCGACTGGATTTTTCAGGTCGATGGACAGCGCCAGACACCTCGGTCGGCTCCCTCTCCCTCCGGGAGAGGGCTGGGGTGAGGGTCGGCTTTTACACCGCCCGAATCACATGCTTGATCTCCTGAAACGCCGCCAACCCCCAAGGCCCTAACTCACGACCAATACTGCTCTGCTTGTACCCGCCCCACGCCGCCTGCGGGAAAATCACTTGCGGTGCATTGATCCACACCATCCCCGCCTGCAAGGCATTGGCCACGCGGTCCGCCGCAGCAGCATCGCTCGTCACCACACTGGCCACCAAACCAAACGGCGTGTCATTGGCCAAGGCAATCGCCTGTGCTTCAGTGGTGAAACTGCGCACACACAACACCGGCCCGAAAATTTCTTCACACCACAGCGCGCTGTCCAGCGGCACATCGGTAAACACTGTCGGCTGCAAGAAATAGCCGCGCGGCAGTTCCGCCGGGCGATTGCCGCCGCAGATCAATCGCGCACCCGCGCTCAAGCCACGATCGATGTGCCCAAGCACTCGCTGATACTGCGCCTGATTGACCAGCGCACCCATTTCCACCTCCGCATCGAACGGATCGGCCACACGAATGGCCTGCGCACGTTTCTGCAAGCGACGGAGGAATTGCTCTTCCAGCTCATCAGCCACCAGCACACGGCTGGTCGCCGAACACATCTGCCCGGCATTGAAAAACGCGCCGCCACAGGCCAGCTCAACCGCCAGATCGAGATCAGCATCCGCCAACACCAGCAGCGAAGATTTGCCGCCCAATTCCAGGCTGACGCCCTTCACCGTTTCCGCCGCACGCTGCATCACCTGCACGCCGACCGCATTGCTGCCGGTAAAGGAAATTTTGGCGATGCGCGGATCCGCCGACAATGGCGCACCGACCGCCAGTCCTGTGCCGCAGACAAGATTGAAAACGCCGTTTGGCAGACCCGACTCCGCGATGATCGCCGCCAGTTCCAGCTCCGGCAGCGGCGTTACCTCTGAAGGTTTCAGCACCACGCAACAACCCGCCGCCAACGCTGGCGCGAGTTTCCACGCCGTAGTGACCATCGGGAAATTCCACGGCACGATCAGCCCGACCACTCCGCACGGTTCGCGGCGCAGACGTGCGCTGAAATCATCGCTGGGCAGCGGCACGTTGCTGTCCTGTCTGGCGTCGAGGCCTTCGGCGAGTTCGGCGTAATACTCGAACGTGGCGATGACATCGTCGACGTCGATGGCCGCTTCGAACTGCGGTTTGCCGTTGTTGCTCGATTGCAGGTTCATCAAGTGCTCGCGACCATTGCGCACACCATTGGCGATGTTGCGCAGGATCGCCCCGCGTTCGGCACCGCTGGTTTGCGACCAGTTTTTGAACGCTTCGCTGGCGGCCGCGACGGCTTGATCGACTGCTTGCTCGTCACCGCCATTGACCGTGGTCAGCAGCGCTTCGGTGGCCGGGTTGATCACCCGCAGATGTTCGCGGCCGGCCGACCATTGACCGTTGATGTAGAGGCCGTCGAGTGTGGTCGGGAAACTGATCATTGCGCCACCGCCTTCATCCATTGGCTCTGGTCGATTTCAATCAGGGTCGGGCCCTGACGATCGCTCGCACAACGCAGCGCGCTGCGCAGTTGTTCGATGCTGCTGATCGCTTCAGCCGCGCAGCCGAGGCCCTTCGCCACAGCGACGAAATCCGGGGTGTAGATATCCACGCCGACCGGCTCGATGGCACGGTTGACCATGTACTTCTTGATCTCTTCGTAGCCCTGGTTATTCCACAGCAGGACGATCACCGGCACCCGCGCTTCGACGGCGCTGGCCAGTTCCGGCAGGGTGAATTGCAGGCCGCCGTCGCCGATCAGGCACACCACCGGTGGCCGCGCGCCTTGGTCGGTTTGACCGCCGAGCCAGGCGCCAATCGCCGCCGGCAAGGCGTAGCCGAGCGTGCCGTAGCCGGTCGACGCGTTGAACCAGCGGCGCGGGTGATCCGGGTTGAACGTCAGGTTGCCGGTATACACCGGTTGCGTCGAGTCGCCGACGAACACGGCGTTGGGCAGCTCTTCGAGTACGGTGTCGAGGAAGCGGGTTTGCGCGAGGGTCGGCGCGTCCCAGCTCGCGGCCAGTTCGGCGCGCAGTTTGCCGGCACGAGCCTGGCCCCAATCGCTGCTGCGCTCACCGAGTTTTTCCTGCGACAGCGCATCCAGCAAGGCCTGCACGGCGTTGCGCGCATCGGCCACCAGTGCCAGGAGCGGCGGGTAGTTGCGCACGGTCTGATCGGCGTCGATGTCGATACGCAGCAGCTTGCCGGGAATCTCGAAACCGCCCGCGAAAGTAACGTCGTAATCGGTCTCGGCCAACTCCGTGCCGATGGCCAAAACCACGTCGGCATCAGCCACCAGCGCGCGGGTGGCAACCAGCGTCTGAGTCGAGCCGATCAGCAGCGGATGATTGCCCGGCAGCATGCCTTTGGCGTTGATGGTCAGCGCCACCGGAGCGCCGAGCAACTCGGCGAGTCGAGTCAATTCCGGCGCTGCGTCAATGGCACCGCCGCCAGCCAGAATCAGCGGACGTCTGGCTTCAGCCAGCAGCTCGCTCATGCATTTGACGGCCGCTGGCGCAGCGCCGGCGCGGTCGATATTGACCGGTACGCTGGCGAGCAATTCATCGGCGTTTTCGACCAGCACGTCCAACGGAATTTCGATGTGCACCGGACGTGGACGGCCGGCCTGGAACAACGCAAAAGCACGCGCCAGCACCACCGGCAATTCGGCGGCGGACATCAAGGTATGCGAGAACGCCGCAACACCTGCGACCAGTGCACTCTGGTTCGGCAATTCGTGCAGCTTGCCGCGCCCACCGCCCAACTGACTGCGAGATTGCACACTGGAGATCACCAGCATCGGGATCGAATCGGCATACGCCTGGCCCATCGCCGTGGTGATGTTGGTCATGCCTGGCCCGGTGATGATGAAGCACACGCCCGGTTTGCCAGCGGTGCGCGCGTAGCCGTCAGCCATGAAACCGGCGCCCTGCTCATGCCGAGGCGTGACGTGACGAATGCTCGAACGCGCCAGCCCACGATACAGCTCCACGGTATGTACGCCAGGAATGCCGAACACCTGCTTGACCCCGTAACCTTCGAGTAACTTGACCAGTACTTCGCCACACGTCGCCATGTCGATTGCCCTTCTTGTTCGCTGAAGACACAGAACCAATGTGGGAGCGAGCCTGCTCGCTCCCACAGGGACCGTGGAATGACTTCATTGGAACGGTCGGCAGGTAGCGGCAACAATCGATTAAAAGTCATACTAGCCATGTCCTCACGTCATGCCTTGGATCCCCATGAAACGCCTGCCTCCCCTGCCCGCCCTGCACACCTTTCTGATCACCGCGCAGTGCTGCAACTTCACCCGCGCCGCCGAGCAGTTGCACATCACCCAGGGCGCAGTGAGCCGGCAGATCGCCGGGCTGGAAGAGCATCTCGGTTATCCGCTGTTCATCCGCCTGGCCCGGGGCCTGGCGCTGACCGCCGAAGGACGTGAATGGCTGCCGCGTGTGGAAAAAGTCTTCGGCCTGATCAGCGAAGCCACCGAGCAAATCGGCCTGCAGCGCGAAACCCTGCAACTCAAAGCGCCGAGCTGCGTGATGCGCTGGCTGCTGCCGCGCTTGCTGCAATGGCAAAAAGAACGCCCGGATGTGCCAGTCAAACTGACCACCACCCTCGCCCATGGCGTCGACTTTCAGCGTGAGCAATTCGATGCAGCGGTGATCTACGGGACGCCGCCGGACAACTCCTCCACTGCACTGCATCTGTTCGATGAACAACTGACACCGGTCTGCTCACCGGTACTATTAAAAGGCCCACCGGCACTGGCCGACCCGGCTGATCTGCAACAGCATCTGCTGTTGCATCCGACCCGCAATATCCAGGACTGGACGGTGTGGCTGACGGCGGCTGAGCTGCAATTGAACAACGTCAACATGGGCCAGCATTTCGAAACGCTGGATCAGGCGATGTCGATGGCGTCTCACGGGACCGGGGTGGCGATTGGTGATTGGTCGTTGATCGGCGACGACTTGCGTGCTGGACTACTGGTGATGCCGTTTGAGTTGAAGGTGAAGACGGGGCTGGCGTATTACGTGGTGGTGCCACAGGGCGAGCAACCGTCGCCGCAGTTGGAGGAGTTGATGATCTGGCTGGTGGAGCAGGCGCATACTCGCTGACTAGATTTTTCCGGCTGATGCCGACCTAGCTTCATTCATTTTGTCTCTGTGCCGTTGAGGATCTTGGTGGGTCTCTGGACAAGTGAAAGAAACTCAGGAAAACCAGCGCTCCATGCCTGTAGCGCTTCGAAGTGAACTGCACCAAACTCGATACCTTCCCCGCGATACAACTGCTGGTTAATCAATTCAAGGTTACGCAAGGTTCTTTGTGGATTGAATTTTTTGTAGGTGTGGACGATCAGGAAGAATGGAGACTTTTCTCGAGAGGTGTGGAGTTGGTTTAGAAGAACATATTGACCAACGAGCAGTTTTGCCATGTTGGCCGAGTCGATTTCGATCAAGTACTCGATCCCATCATGCTCCAACGATTCGTCGACTGAAATCTGGACGTTACCACATACAAATTTACGCTTCCCCAATAGCTTCACATCCAGAGTTCGGGACATCAGCTCTTTGAATTTTTTTTCGTTAGAACCTGCAGTCGTGCGTTCAATGATGTCCATTCTTTTTTTATCCTGTGTATTGTTTTTAAGGCTTTTACTGTTTCTCGTTTTTTCCGTGTACCAATGGCCGGGTAGCCCGAGCTGACATTTCTTCAAAAACAACCACTACACCTGGGAAGTGGTGACGACTATTACAATAAAAGCTGCCGCCAGATTCGGGAAAAATATAGGCAAATGAGGTTTTTCGTTTTGGCCGACTACGAAATTTTCCCATCAACTCAAGCCAGTCAGCCACCTTCCTGCGAACGGCTACACAATTTATTAATCCGTCGTCCAAACGAACATCCGTAATGGAGAGTGTCGGGACAATAAAGGTTACTGCAAAGCGTCGGTCTGCCTCATTCAGCGAAAGGAGCCAGCAATCTGCCCATGCTAGAGCCTGAGCATGACGCACATATTTTTTGAGATCGCCCTCGCCGGTAATAGGCTGCCAAGCTTGCTTGGCTTCGATGGCAAACGATGTTTTAGGGGAGGAAATCACTAAGTCGCATCTACCTCGCCGCAAAGCTCCTGAATCTACCCCCTTAAGATGATTTCCCCGTTTAGAAGTATTGAACTCCTCAATTGCCACCCAACCATCGAGGCTCCAGGCAGCACCCGCCAACGTGCTAAGCGTTGCACGCTCGTTGTACCACCAGCAATTGTCTTCGGTGAACACCTTAGAGTAACGCTCAACGGCCGCTAGCCATGCATCTAAAAGCGCGACTAATTCTGGATCGCCCCCATGTACCGACACTTTTTTCAACGGTTTGAAGTCCTTTCAGCGTGATGTTGCCGAGTTCAAGGGTTGCTTGCAGAGACATAGATGCAAACCCGTTACCAAAACCTGAACAGTGCTGTCGAATAAAGTCGTGATGATAACCGTGCGGATTGGAAAAGAAGAGTGTCTGAAGGTTGAACGCAGTCGTGGTAATAATCAGGGCTCTGACTATGCTCGCTAATCGATATGTCAAAAGCCTGAATGCGCAGGAATTCATCGCATAGGCAGAACTCAAGCCCAAACAGGAAAACAAATACTAGGGAGCATCAGTAAAAACTGGACGGATTCCCTGCCGCCTCACCAATGCCCCCGCTACCGCACTGAATCCGCCAAACTCAATAACCAACAGTAAACCGCTGACGCGAATGCTTCGGCGTTTCCACTTCGTCGATCAGCGCAATCGCGTAATCAGCAAAAGTAATCCAGCTACGCCCCTCGGCACTCACCAGCAAATGATCCTCGCCGACACGGAAACTACCCGTGCGCTCCCCTTCGACAAACTCCGCCGACGGCGACAGGAAGGTCCAGTCCAGATCCTGCTCCTGACGCAACGCCTCAAGAAATGCCGCACCAGCACTGGCTTCCGCTTTGTACTCCGCCGGGAAACCCGCACTGTCGATCACTCGCGTGTCGTCCGGCAACAACAACGAACCGGCACCACCCACCACCAACAGACGCTTCACTCCCGCCTGCTTCACTCCCGCCTGCTTCACTGGCCCAACAATAGCGCTCGCAGGCACGGTGGCGAAATGCGCAGCGGTGATCACCACGTCGTGACCGACCACTGCGTCTTGCAACGCTGCGGCATCCAGCACATCGACATTCTTGCTGACCACACCGGCACGCGCGCCGATCTTCGAGGTATCGCGGGCGATAGCGGTTACGCTGTGGCCACGACGCAGGGCTTCTTCCAGCAGTTGGCTACCGGCACGGCCGGTGGCACCAATGATTGCGATCTTGCTCATGACATTCTCCAGTTGGCTTGAGAGTGCTGCGTTTTCAGAATCGGCTTACCACTTCATTTCGCCCTTGGCGACTTTCGCGCTCAGCTCCAGCGAGCTTTCTTCACCCAGTTTCGGGTAGCGTTTTTTCATCGCGGCGATCAGTGCGGCGGAGTCTTTGGCCTTGGCGGTTTCAGCGTCGAACGCCTTGATGTAGTCGGCAGTGAACTTCACGCTGGCCAGCGAACGACTGCTGTTGCCGAGGTAATGACCCGGCACCACGGTGTTCGGCTTGAGGGTTTCGATCGAGTGCAGGGTTTCCAGCCAGTCGGCGTGGGATTGCGCGGTCTGGGTGTCGGCCATCCATACGTGAATGTTCTCGGCGACGACCACGCCACCGACCACGGCTTTGAGCGACGGGATCCACACAAAGCTGCGATCCGGCTGCTTGCCTTCGAGGCCGACCACCTGCAATTTCTCCCCTTCGAGCATCAGGCTGTCGCCCTTGAGCACACCCGGCACGATGGTTTTCGCCGGAACGTCGGCGCCCATTTTCGGGCCCCAGAAGGCCAGTTTGCCGGCGACGGTTTTATTGATGTGGTCGACGGTCGGCTGCGACGCCAGCACCTTGGCGTCCGGGAAGGCTTGGGTCAGGGTATCGAGGCCGAAGTAGTAATCCGGGTCACCATGGCTGATGTAAATGGTGGTCAGGTGCTTGCCGCTGGCGCGGATCTTTTCCACCACCTGTTCAGCCTGGGATTTGCCGAATTGTGCATCAACGAGGATCGCGTCTTTCTCGCCGCTGACCAGCACCGAGGTCACCGGAAAAATCGCGTTGGTTCCCGGGTTGTAAACGTCGAGGGTCAAGTTGGCTGCGGCGGCATGCGCGGCGAAACCCAGGGAAGCGCTGGCGAGCAGAACGCGTTTGAGTGTGGTGAAGCCGATCATCTATTGCTCCGGTGTCCGAATGCCGTGTTAGGCGATGGGACAGAGCTTAGTTGCCTGACTCGGTACAAAAAATGCGATGCTTGAACATAGTTTGTTTCTGAAAGCGGGCAAATCATGGATCGTCTCCAAGCAATGCGGGTGTTTGTCACCGTGGTGGATCTGGGCAGCCAGTCGGCAGCGGCCGATCATCTGGGCCTTTCGCGACCCGTGGTTTCGCGTTATCTGGCAGAGCTGGAAGACTGGGTCGGCGCACGCCTGATGCACCGCACCACGCGTAAATTGAGCCTGACCGCTGCCGGCAGTGAAATTCTGCCGCGCTGCCGGCAGATGCTTGAACTGTCGACGGACATGCAGGCCGCCGTCAGCGAACCCCACGATACCCCGCGCGGCTTGCTGCGGATCAGCGTCAGCACCTCGTTCGGCCAGGCGCAACTGGCCGATGCGATGGCTGCGTACGTCAAGCGTTACCCCGGTGTCAGCATCGATCTGCAAATGCTCGATCGCACGGTGAATCTGGTGGATGAACGGATCGATCTGGCGATTCGTACCAGTAACGATCTCGACCCCAACCTGATCGCCCGACGCCTGACCGTTTGTCGTTCGGTGGTGTGTGCCGCGCCGGCTTATCTGCAAGAACAGCCGGCGCCGTTGCGGGTCGAGGAATTGAGTCGGCATAACTGCCTGACGCACTCGTATTTCGGCAAGAGCCTGTGGCATTTCGAGGAAGATGGCGAACCGGTTTCGGTGCCGGTGCAGGGCAATATCAGCGCCAACGAAGCCAGCACGTTGCTGCGCGCGACACTGGCGGGTGCGGGAGTGGCGATGCTGCCGACGTATCAGGCCGGGGTGCATATTCACAGCGGTGAGCTGGTTCGACTGCTGCCCCATGCGGAGCCGCGGCAGATGAGCATCTACGCGGTGTACGCCTCGCGCAAACACATGCCGGCGGCGCTGCGTAGCATGCTGGATTTTCTGGTGCTCAGATTTCCGGAAAATCCCGAATGGGATATCGGCCTGTAAACCCGATCCCCTGTAGGCCTTCGCCTGCTCGCGAAAGCGGTGTCTCAGTTACTGAAAGGTTGGCTGAACGGACGCGTTCGCGAGCAGGCTCGCTCCCACAGTGGCTATCGATGTGCTGAATGGCGGGTTACAAGCTCAAGCACACTCGCTGGCAACTCCCCACCGCTGACCTATGCTGAAAGTAATACCGCAGGGTATGCGTTCAGAGGTCTACGCCATGAACATCAAAACAAGAAGGTACGTCGCGATTTTCATTACCTGCGCCGCCACGCTGGCGCTGTACGGCACCGCTGCCTGGCGGGTCGAACAGCTGCGACAGTTGCCGCGCGAGTACGCGAGCTGCAATTTCGAGCGCTGTATTCCGCACAATGCCACGCTGAACGCATTGCGCTGATATTCAACTGTAGGAGTGAGCCTGCTCGCGATAGCGGTGTGTCATTCAGATAAAGTTTGACTGACACACCGCTATCGCGAGCAGGCTCACTCCTACAGGGGTTTTGTGGTGTCTGTGAGTTATTGATCGGCCTTCAGGCTGTCGCGGAAAGCCTTGGGCGAGATCCCCACCCGGCGCCGGAACAGGCGCGTGAAGTTGGTCGGATCGGAAAACCCCAACAACTCCGACATCTCGTAAATCGTCATGCTGGTGTACGTCAGCAAGCGCTTGGCTTCCAGCAATTGACGTTCGTGCATGATCTGCAACGCCGGCTGCCCCGCCAATTCTCGGCAGGTGCCGTTGAGGTGCGACACAGAAATCCCCAAGCGATGCGCGAGGTCTTCGACCTTCACGTGCTGGCGATATGTCTCTTCGACCAATTGAATAAAACCGTTGAGGTATTCGCGCTGACGCTGCGGCCGCTGACTGGCTTTGTGGCGCACGATCGCCTGCCGGCTGACCCAGACCATGATCACGCTGACCAGCGAATGCATGAGCATTTCCCGCGCCGGTTGGTGACCGTTGTATTCGGCCTGCAACGCCGAGAACAGGCTGTTGAGGTAATCGCCGTCGTTGCCTGCCGGGTAGTTTTGCGCGCTGGCCAGCGCATGTACCGAATCGCCCAGTTGCGCCTGCAAGTGGTTGATCAGCGGTGTGGCGAGGGTAACGATGAACCCTTCGACGTCTTCGGAAAAACGAAAGCCGTGCACCGACAACGGTGGCAGCACTTGAATCGCCGGGGTCTGGAGTTGCGTGCGTTGCCCTTCGATCTCAAGCTCTGCCTGACCTTTGAAGACGAAGAGTAACTGGCACAAATCAGCATGGCGGTGGGGTTTGATTTCCCACTCGTGTTCGCGACTGCGGGAGGAAATGGTTTCACAGTGCAGCAAGTCAGGGGTCGGCCAGTCCAGGCTTTCACCGTAGAGCTTGAACACTGGAATCGAAGGCAGCTCAGGCTTGTTCATCACTTCAATCCAGGCCTCGGGGTTGTGGGCGATAATCGCACCGATTGGCAGAATGTACAGGTATCGGCTCAGTTTTCACCTTCAATTGACAGACCCGCAAGGGAAAAATGCAAGCACTCGATCCATAAAAATCATTCACCGGTCTTGGCCGCGTGAAGCTTGCGAGTCATAAAAACAATGAAAACGCTGAAAACCCAAGTCGCCATCATCGGCGCCGGTCCGTCCGGATTGCTCCTCGGCCAGTTGTTGCACAACGCCGGTATCGACACCCTCATCCTCGAACGTCAAACCCCCGATTATGTCCTCAGTCGCATCCGCGCCGGGGTGCTTGAACAAGGCATGGTAGAGCTGTTGCGTCAGGCTGGCGTGAGTCAGCGCATGGACGCCGAAGGGTTGGTGCATGGCGGTTTCGATCTGGCTTTGGACGGGCGTCAAGTGCACATCGATCTGCACGCGCTGACTGGCGGCAAGACTGTGATGATCTACGGCCAGACCGAAGTGACTCGCGACCTGATGGCCGCTCGTCGGGAGGCCGGCGCGCCGACGATTTACCAGGCGAGCAATGTCGTTCCTCATGCCATGAAAAGCGACGAGGCGTTTGTCACCTTTGAAAAGGACGGCGAAACCTTTCGCGTCGATTGCGACTACATCGCCGGCTGCGACGGTTTCCATGGTGTAGCCCGGCAGTCGATTCCGGCCGATAGCCTGAAGGTGTTCGAGCGGGTTTATCCGTTTGGCTGGCTGGGGATTCTCGCCGACACCCCGCCGGTGCATGACGAATTGGTCTACGCCCGCCATGAACGCGGCTTCGCCCTGTGCAGCATGCGTTCGGCCACCCGCACCCGGTATTACCTGCAAGTGCCGGCGGATGAGAAGGTCGATGACTGGAGCGATCAGCGCTTCTGGGATGAGTTGAAAAATCGCCTGCCGGTGGCGCTCGCGGAGAAACTGGTCACAGGCCCTTCGATCGAGAAAAGCATCGCGCCGCTGCGCAGTTTTGTCGTCGAGCCGATGCAGTACGGACGGATGTTTCTGGTCGGAGACGCCGCGCATATCGTCCCGCCTACCGGCGCCAAGGGTTTGAACCTGGCCGCCAGTGACGTGAGTACGCTGTTCAATATTCTGCTGAAGGTTTACCGCGACGGGCGCACCGATCTGCTGGAGAAATACTCGGAAATCTGCCTGCGCCGAGTGTGGAAAGCCGAGCGCTTTTCCTGGTGGATGACTTCGATGCTGCACCGCTTCGACGATCACGATGACTTCAGCCAGCGCATCAGCGCTTCGGAACTGGACTACTTTGTCAGTTCAGAGGCAGGGCGAAAAACCATTGCAGAAAATTATGTCGGACTTCCGTACGAGGCTATCGAATAGCTTCCTACCGACTTACACTGGCGAGCATCAACCCGCGCGCAATAGCCGCGCGGGTCCATCACTGCCCGCAGGCTCGCCCGTGACCAATCTCAATCACCCCGAAACGCCCAAACCGGCCATTCGCAGCGTGCTGGTCGCGTTGATGATGGCGATCTTTCTCGGCGCGCTGGATCAGACCATCGTTGCTGTATCGATGCCGGCCATTTCCGCTCAGTTCAAGGACGTCAGCCTGCTGGCCTGGGTGATTTCCGGGTACATGGTCGCGATGACCGTGGCGGTGCCGATCTACGGCAAGCTCGGTGACTTGTACGGGCGGCGCAAACTGATGCTGTTCGGCATGGGCCTGTTCACCCTCGCCTCGCTGTTTTGCGGCATGGCGCAGAGCATGGAGCAACTGGTGCTGGCGCGGATCCTTCAGGGCATCGGCGCCGGCGGGATGATTTCGGTGAGTCAGGCGATCATCGGCGACATCGTGCCGCCGCGGGAACGCGGGCGTTATCAGGGTTACTTCAGCAGCATGTACGCCGTGGCCAGTGTCGCCGGCCCGGTGCTCGGCGGTTACATGACCGAATACCTGTCGTGGCGCTGGGTGTTTCTGATCAACCTGCCGCTGGGCCTCGGTGCCTGGTGGGTGGCGCGACGCAATCTGCGCGGGCTGCCGATTCCGCAACGCAAACCGATCATCGACTACCTCGGTACGTTGTTGATGATCATCGGCCTGACCGCCCTGCTGTTGGGCATTACCCAGGTCGGTCAGGGTCATTCGTGGCGCAGCGCTGAAGTGCTCGGCTTGTTCGCTTGTGCGGTGGTGGTGTTGGCGCTGTTTGTCTGGCACGAACGCCGGGCGCGCGAACCGTTGCTGCCGATGCACCTGTTTGCCAATCGCAACGCCCTGCTGTGCTGGTGCACGATTTTCTTCACCAGTTTCCAGGCGATTTCCTTGATTGTGTTGATGCCGCTGCGCTTTCAGACCGTCACCGGAGCCGGAGCTGACAGCGCCGCCCTGCACTTGCTGCCGTTGGCGATGGGACTGCCGATTGGTGCATTTTTCGCTGGCCGGCGCACGTCGATCACCGGGCGTTACAAACCACAGATTCTGAGCGGCGCTCTGCTGATGCCGATCGCGATTTTCGGCATGGCGTTCAGCCCACCGGAGGCGACGCTGGTCAGTGGTCTGTTCATGTTGCTCTGTGGTATTTCCAGCGGCATGCAGTTCCCGACCTCGTTGGTCGGCACCCAGAATTCGGTGGAACAACGCGACATCGGCGTAGCGACCAGCACCACCAACCTGTTTCGCTCTCTCGGCGGCGCAGTGGGTGTGGCGTTGATGTCGGCGCTGTTGCTGGCGTTGCTGCAGGATTCCAGTTTCGCCCATCTGGCGAGCAGTTCACTGATGAGCGAGGGCCATTCCGGCAACGTCCTGCTGGATGGTTTGAACGCCGCGCCAGGCGATGCACAAAATGCCTTGCGCGCGGAGCTGCTGGTGACGTTCCGGCATTTGTTGTGGGTGAGTGCGGCGGTGTCGTTGCTGGGGTTGGCAGCGGCGATTGCGATGCCGAACAACCTGCTGCGCGGGCGCGAGCATGGCGCCAAATAACCGCAACACCACAAAACCCTGTGGGAGCGAGCCTGCTCGCGAAAGCGGTGTGTTGATCGTTCCCACGCTCTGCGTGGGAATGCCTCAACGGACGCTCTGCGTTCGGCTTTGGATGGGACGCAGAGCGTCCCGGGCTGCATTCCCACGCGGAGCGTGGGAACGATCATCCTTCAAGGGCTGTAGTAACCCACGGCGACAAGGAAATGCCCGGCCTTCTTCAGGTAGGCATGCTTGTCCTCGACCTTGCCGGTCACCGGGTTTTTCCAGCGGTATTCATATTCGCCCTCATCCTGCTTGCCGATCAGCGCCAGAATCGGCTCGCCCACCGGTTTGCCTTCCGGGTCCTTGACCTTGCCGAAGTCGGTGTTGATCAAGCGCAGATTAGTGCCGTGGGCGACATAGCGCTGGGTGTTCAGATCGACCACAAACACGTACAAGTCATCCTGCAAATAGCCGCCCTTGAGCGAGTTGATCGCCGTCAACGTGCCCTTCTCGTCTTTGTCCAGATCAGTCGCCGCTTTGTCGAGCAATGCCTTGGCCTGCTCCGCCGAGGCTCGCGGCAAGTAGTAACCCACCGCCAGAATCCGCTGGCCGATGCGTTGATAAAACACATGCTTGCGCTCGACCTTGCCGTCGGACCAGTTCTGCCAACGATATTCGGCCTGCTGGATGCCATTGCCTTCCGGCACTTTCAACGCGTCTTTGAAGGTTTTCTGCAAATCCGGGCCGAGCACCTCACTCACGTCACGGCCGATCAATGCCGAGGAAGGCCCGCCGCTGGCGAGCATCACGCCTTTGGTGTCGACTACAAACACGTAGCGATCCTTGTCGACAAACTCGCCCTGGCGGCTGAACGCGGCGAACGCCTTGTCGCCATTGTCGTGGTAATAGGCCAAGGCTTTTTCCAGCAAGGCAATGGCGGCCTGACTGTCATCCTTGGCGGCAGTGGCGGCGCTGGCCTGGCCGAAACCGGCCAGTAACATCACGCCGAGCCAGGCCACTTTATGCAAAAACCCCATAGCGCATCCCTCGTTCTTGTTGGTGTTTCAAGAGCGTAGACGGCTTGGGGTGATGTACGAGTATTCAGAATGATGCAGGGGATTACAGAATCCCCTGCACTGATCAACAAAGCTTATGGGCGGGAATTGATCTGCTGCTGCAAATTCTGAATCTGCGCCTGAAGGGTGTTGATGTTGCGGGTCATCTGCGCACGGAAGGCGTCGAACTCGGCGGTATTGCCGCCACCCTGAGGAGCCGCCGGGCGATTGTCCTGTTCGCTTTTGAGCACGACGATTTCCTGTTCGAGACGATCGATCGCCGCGCTTGGATTGCCCTGCTTTTTCAGTGCTGCGATATCGGCGCCAAGGCTTTTGAACTGTGCATCGAAGGCTTTCAACTGCGCGTCGACCTTGCTGGTGTCGGCCGGCGTGCTTTTCACCGTCGCCAATTCCGCGCTCAACGCTTTGACCTGCGCTTGCAGTTGGGTATTGGCGTTTTGTTGTTCAGTGGTCTGCGCAGTCATCTGTGCCAGGCGTTTGTCCAGATCGCTGGCTTGCCCCGCTACGCCCTGCTGCTGTTTGCTCTGATCGAGCAGCTTGCCTTCAAGCTGTTTGATTTGCAGCTTCAGAGCCTCGCTGTCACTGGTGACGTTGGACTGGCTGGCGACAACCTTGCCGGAAATGTCCTGCAAGCGACCGGCCGCTTCCTCACTGATTCGCGCGAAGCTTTCCTGGGTCGCGACCAGTTGCTGCTCCATCAGCGAAATCTGCTGAAAGCTCCACCAGGCCAGACCGACAAAGGCGAAGAACAGTGCGCCGACCAAGGCCCACAGCGGCCCGGTGCTGGCGGCCTTGACCTTGACCACCGGCGGCGTGCGCGAGTGTACGGAGGTGCGGGCGGTGGTCGGAATGTCATCGTCGTCGAAGGCGTCGGCACGCAGGCTCGGGACATCATCGAAATCGTCGTGGGCATCATTACGCATGGACATTGAGGCAACCTTTGTGAAACGCGGTGATGGCTAAATGCTGCGAAGTATAACCGCCGCAGCCGCAGGGATTGACCCCCAAGCGGCTACACGGTTCATTGCCGCCCGGCCGAATCGTTTCAACGGATGTCCTGAGCTTTCCACCACGCGCAGAACTCATCCAGCGCCGACCACAGGCTGACTGTCGGATCGTAGTCCAGATAATGCCGGGCGCGGCTGATGTCGAGGGTGAAATTTTTTTTCATTACTTGCATGCCCAGACGCGACAGGGTTGGCTCCGGACGCCCGGGCCAGAGCTTGCACGCCCCCTCATTGAGCGCTGCGACGCTGTAGGCCAGCCCATACGAACGGTACTTGGTGACTTGCGGCACTTCCATTTTGCGCATCACGTAATTGACCACATCCCACAGCGGAACCGGCGCGCCGTTACTGATGTTGTAGGCCTTGCCCAGCGCGGAACCGGCCGCCAGCAAACTGCTGAGCAGCGCTTCGTTGAGGTTCTGCACACTGGTGAAATCGACCTTGTTCAGGCCATTGCCGATGATCGCCAGACGGCCCTTGCGCTGCATGTTGAGCAGACGCGGGAAGATGCTCATGTCGCCGGCGCCGGTGACGAAACGCGGGCGCAGGGCGATGGTTTCGAGGCCGAATTCCTGGGCACCGAAGACCTTTTGCTCGGCCAGGTACTTGGTCGCGGCGTAAGGATGCTTGAAACGCTTGGGCACTTGCTCTTCGGTCAGATTGAAGTGATCGCGACCATCGAAATAGATCGATGGCGACGACAGATGCACCAAACGGCGGACGCGCTGCTTCAGACAGGCTTCGACGACGTTTTCGGTGACCTGCACGTTGCCCTGGTGGAAGTCCTGATAGCGGCCCCACAGTCCGACGGCGCCGGCGCAATGCACCACGGCTTCGACGTCCGAGCACAGTTCGCGGACCAGGTCGGGATCGGTCAGATCGCCGGGCACAAACTCGGCACCACGGCGCACCAGATGTTCGACGCTCTCGGCCCGGCGACCGTTGACCCGCACGTCCAGGCCCTGCTCCAAAGCGAAACGCGCAAAGCGTCCGCCAATGAAGCCGCTTGCGCCGGTGACCAAAATTTTCATGCAAAACTCCAATGAAACCAGCTGCGAGCTTCAAGCTTCGAGCTGCAAGTTTAAAACGGTGCGCAGCGCTGAACTTGCCGCTTGCAGCTTGACGCTCATGGCTGCTTCCAGGGCACCAGCCATTGCGCTGAAGCGCGCACTAATTGCTCGGTCAGCAAACCCAGCAACTGACCGCCATTGCGCCAATGATGCCAGTACAACGGCACGTCGATCGGTTTATCTGGCAACAGTTCGCGCAACACCCCGCGTTGCAGTTGATCGCGCACTTGCAGTTCCGGCACCAGCCCCCAGCCGAGTCCGGCTTCGGTCAGGCGGATAAAACCTTCCGAGGACGGGCACAAATGGTGTTCGAATCCACCATCGACGCCCAGCGAGGCGAGATAGCGATGCTGAAGAAAATCGTCCGGGCCGAACACCAGCGCTGGCGTGCGCGGCAATTGTTCGGCACGAACGCCGTCGGGGAAATGCCGCTCGATAAACGCCGGGCTGGCCAGCGCGCGATAACGCATTGCGCCGAGCAACACGCTGCGCGCACCCGCCACCGGACGCTCACTGGCACAAAGGCATGCGGCCACTTCGCCGGCGCGCATGCGTTTGAGGCCGACGGTCTGGTCTTCGACGACCAGATCGAGCAACAAATGCTGGTCGGCACAGAAATCGCCAACCGCGTCGGCCCACCATGTGGCGAGGCTGTCGGCATTCAAGGCGATGCGCAGGCGCTCCGGCAAACCTTCTTCATCCAAGGCTGGCACCAGGGTCTGCAAGTCGCGCTCAAGCAAACGCACCTGCTGCACGTGGTTGAGCAGGCGCCGGCCTATCTCGGTCGGCGACGGCGGCGTGCCGCGTATCAGCACCGGCTGGCCGACCCGCGCTTCGAGCAGTTTGATCCGCTGCGAGATCGCCGATTGCGACAAGCCCAGTACCTGCGCGGCCCGTTCGAATCCGGCCTGCTCGACCACGGCGGCCAGAGCAGAAAGCAATTTGTAGTCGAACATCAGTTTTCCTAATGAGCGATCAGCACTATTGGTTTTTCTTATACAGGTTTCGACCGGAGAATAGCCAGCAAGCACTCTTTCTCAAGGAACACACTTATGGCTGGCGAAACTTCACTCACGACTTTGTTGCGCAGCATGAGCCCGCAACTCAACGCCGGCGAATACGTGTTCTGCACCCTGCCCGACGGTGTGTTGCCGAGCGGTCTGGAGATTGTCGGCAGCTTCCGCGAGCAGGAAGGTCTGACGGTAATTCTCGAACGTTCCCACGCCGAACAGGCCGGCTTCAGTTTCGACTATGTCGCCGCGTGGATCACCCTCAACGTGCATTCGGCACTGGAAGCGGTGGGCCTCACCGCCGCCTTCGCCACGGCATTGGGCAAGGCCGGGATCAGTTGCAACGTGATTGCCGGCTATTACCACGACCATTTGTTCGTCGGTCAGGCCGACGCCGAACGCGCCATGCAAGTGCTGCGCGATCTCGCAGCCAACGCGGAGTAGATCTTATGTGGCAAAGCTATGTGAACGGCTTGCTGGTGGCGTTCGGGCTGATCATGGCGATCGGCACGCAGAACGCGTTTGTCTTGGCGCAGAGCTTGCGTCGTGAGCACCACTTGCCCGTGGCGGCGTTGTGCGTGGTCTGCGATGCGCTGCTGGTGGCGGCTGGTGTATTCGGGCTGGCGACGATTCTGGCGCAGAACCCGACACTGCTGGCAATTGCCCGTTGGGGTGGCGCGACTTTCTTGATCTGGTACGGCAGTCAGGCGTTGCGCCGGGCCTGTTCGAAACAGAGCATGGATCAGGGTGCGAATCAGACCGTACGTTCGTTGCGGGCGGTGATGCTCAGCGCCTTGGCGGTGACGCTGCTCAATCCGCACGTTTATCTGGATACGGTGTTGTTGATCGGCTCGCTCGGCGCGCAGCAATCGGTGCCGGGGGCTTATGTGGTCGGGGCTGCGAGTGCTTCTCTGTTGTGGTTTTTCACGCTTGCGCTAGGCGCGGCATGGCTGGCGCCATGGTTGGCCCGGCCGAGTACCTGGCGGATCCTTGATCTGGTTGTAGCGCTGATGATGTTTACGGTAGCCGCACAACTGATATTGGCGTCCTGATTTATTCCAAACAGCTCTGGAACCTCTATCCCACACAGTTGTTGCGTGGTTAAGCCGCAACCCCGGTGCTATGATCCGAACCCTGCGCCGCAAAGAGTAAAAACTCGCCGGTGCATTTCTGGCCGCCCGTGATCGGCCTTGCGCTCACCGCAACAGACCTGATTAGGAGAATCATCATGGCTTTCGAATTGCCGCCGCTGCCTTACGCACACGATGCCCTGCAGCCGCACATTTCCAAGGAAACCCTGGAATACCACCACGACAAGCACCACAACACCTACGTCGTGAACCTGAACAACCTGGTGCCAGGCACCGAGTTCGAAGGCAAGACCCTGGAAGAAATCGTCAAGACTTCCTCGGGCGGTATCTTCAACAACGCCGCTCAGGTCTGGAACCACACTTTCTACTGGAACTGCCTGGCGCCAAACGCCGGTGGTCAACCAACCGGCGCGCTGGCTGAAGCCATCAACGCAGCCTTCGGTTCGTTCGACAAGTTCAAGGAAGAGTTCAGCAAAACCTCGATCGGCACCTTCGGTTCCGGCTGGGGCTGGCTGGTGAAAAAGGCTGACGGTTCCCTGGCCCTGGCCAGCACTATCGGCGCCGGCAACCCGCTGACCAGCGGCGACACCCCGCTGCTGACCTGCGACGTCTGGGAACACGCTTACTACATCGACTACCGCAACGTTCGTCCGAAGTATGTCGAAGCGTTCTGGAACCTGGTCAACTGGAAGTTCGTTGCTGAGCAGTTCGAAGGCAAAACCTTCACCGCTTAAGCTGCGCGCCAGTCAAAAAACCCGGCTTTTGCCGGGTTTTTTTATGGGCGTTTGATGATCGTTCCCACGCTCCGCGTGGGCATGCAGCCCGTGACGCTCCGCGTCACTGGACACAGAGCCTCCCTGGAGGCATTCCCACGCGGAGCGTGGGAACGATCAATAGCGTTTTTCTCACAATGAAAGCTGTCTGTCGCTGCTTGCCGCCATGCCACAGGGGGCTAACATCAAAACAGCGGAAAAAATGCTGCGAACCGCTCAAGTTGAAGGTCGAAACTACCGACATAGTACAAATAGGGCTAATACTCCAGACAGCAGCATTTCGGCCAAGGCCACGGGCAAATCGTCCCGGGCCTGATTGTCCCTTTGACTGCCAACACGGGATTGCCAATACTCGTGGCAACTTGACGCTACCCGCACGGAACAAGGAATAACCCTTTGAAGCTGGAACTCAAGAACAGCTTGTCGGTGAAGTTGCTCCGGGTCGTGCTCCTGTCGGCATTGATCGTCGGCGTAGTCTTGAGCTGCGCGCAGATTGTGTTCGATGCCTATAAAACCCGTCAGGCGGTTGCCGGCGACGCCGAACGCATCCTCGACATGTTCCGTGATCCTTCGACCCAGGCCGTTTACAGCCTCGATCGGGAAATGGGCATGCAGGTAATCGAAGGCCTGTTCCAGGATGATGCCGTGCGTCAGGCCTCCATCGGCCATCCCAACGAAGCCATGCTCGCGCAGAAATCCCGCGACCTGCAGCATTCCAGCAGCCGCTGGCTGACCGATCTGATTCTCGGCCAGGAACGCACCTTCACCACCCAATTGGTGGGGCGCGGCCCGTACAGCGAGTATTACGGTGACCTGAGCATCACCCTCGACACCGCCACCTATGGCGAGGGCTTTATCGTCAGTTCGGTGATCATCTTCATTTCCGGTGTGTTGCGTGCTCTGGCCATGGGCCTGGTGCTGTATCTGGTTTATCACTGGCTGCTGACCAAACCGTTGTCGCGGATCATCGAACACCTCACCGAGATCAACCCGGATCGCCCCAGCGAGCACAAGATTCCGCAGCTCAAGGGCCACGAGAAAAACGAACTGGGCATCTGGATCAACACCGCCAACCAGTTGCTTGAGTCGATCGAACGCAACACCCATCTGCGCCACGAAGCCGAAAACAGCTTGTTGCGAATGGCCCAATACGACTTCCTCACCGGCCTGCCGAATCGCCAGCAATTGCAGCAGCAACTGGACAAGATTCTGGTCGACGCGGGCAAGCTGCAACGCCGGGTCGCGGTGTTGTGCGTTGGGCTGGACGATTTCAAAGGCATCAACGAGCAGTTCAGCTACCAGACCGGCGACCAATTACTGTTGGCCCTGGCTGATCGTCTGCGTGCCCATAGCGGCCGCCTCGGCGCCCTCGCCCGCTTGGGCGGCGACCAGTTCGCGCTGGTGCAGGCAGACATCGAACAGCCTTATGAAGCGGCAGAGCTGGCGCAAAGCATTCTCGATGATCTGGAAGCGGCGTTCGCCCTCGATCACCAGGAAATCCGCCTGCGCGCGACTATCGGCATCACCCTGTTCCCGGAGGATGGCGACAGTACCGAGAAGCTGTTGCAGAAAGCCGAGCAGACCATGACCCTGGCCAAGACCCGCTCGCGCAACCGCTATCAGTTCTATATCGCCAGCGTCGACAGCGAGATGCGTCGTCGTCGCGAACTGGAAAAAGACCTGCGCGATGCACTGTTGCGCGACCAGTTCTACCTCGTCTATCAGCCGCAGATCAGCTATCGCGATCACCGCGTGGTCGGGGTCGAGGCGCTGATTCGCTGGCAACACCCGGAACACGGTCTGGTGCCTCCAGACCTGTTCATTCCGCTGGCCGAGCAGAACGGCACAATCATCGCCATCGGCGAATGGGTGCTCGATCAGGCCTGCAAACAACTGCGCGAATGGCACGATATGGGTTTCGCCGACCTGCGCATGGCGGTCAACCTGTCCACCGTGCAACTGCACCACGCCGAGTTGCCGCGCGTGGTCAACAACCTGTTGCAGATGTATCGCCTGCCACCGCGCAGCCTGGAACTGGAAGTCACCGAAACCGGCCTGATGGAAGACATCAGCACTGCCGCGCAACACTTGTTGAGCCTGCGCCGTTCCGGCGCGTTGATTGCCATCGACGACTTCGGAACCGGCTATTCATCGCTGAGTTATCTGAAAAGCCTGCCGCTGGACAAGATCAAGATCGACAAGAGCTTCGTGCAGGATCTGCTCGATGACGACGACGATGCGACCATCGTTCGCGCGATCATTCAGTTGGGCAAGAGTCTCGGCATGCAGGTGATTGCCGAGGGCGTGGAAACGGCTGAGCAGGAGACGTACATCATCTCCGAAGGCTGCCACGAAGGTCAGGGTTATCACTACAGCAAACCGCTGCCGGCGCGCGAGCTGGGCGCCTATCTCAAACAGGCACAACGCAGTAACGCGGCCATTCTCTAGAAGATCAAAAGATCGCAGCCTGCGGCAGCTCCTATATTTGGAATGCGTTCCCCCTGTAGGAGCTGCCGAAGGCTGCGATCTTTTGATCTGCGTAAATAAGAAATATTTCCAGCCACAACCCTTTACACATAATGCGAAAGATTTGCATTATGTCGCAGTTTTGCGCACCCCCAGCGCGAGTCCACTCAACTATCGAAGCAGGATGTTCGCCATGATTCGTATGCCTCTGGCTACCGCCAGTCTGCTGGCCATCGCTATTTCCCTCGCCGGTTGCGGCGAAGGTAAAGACAAGGCTGCCGCACCGGCCGCACCGACTCCAGCCGCAAGCACCACCGCACCTGCGGCTGCGCCGGCCGCCGCCGGTAAAGTCGACGAAGCCGCCGCCAAGGCTGTGGTCGCGCACTACGCCGACATGGTCTTCGCCGTTTACAGCGATGCCGAATCCACCGCGAAAACCCTGCAAACCGCCGTCGACGCGTTCCTCGCCAAGCCGAACGCCGACACCCTCAAAGCCGCCAAGGCTGCCTGGGTCGCCGCGCGCGTTCCGTACCTGCAGAGTGAAGTGTTCCGCTTCGGCAACACCATCATCGACGATTGGGAAGGTCAGGTTAACGCCTGGCCGCTGGACGAGGGTCTGATCGACTACGTCGACAAATCCTACGAGCACGCACTGGGTAACCCGGGCGCCACCGCCAACATCATCGCCAACACCGAAGTTCAGGTCGGCGAAGACAAGGTCGACGTCAAAGACATCACCGCGGAAAAACTCGCCAGCCTCAACGAGCTGGGCGGCTCCGAAGCCAACGTTGCCACCGGCTACCACGCCATCGAATTCCTGCTCTGGGGCCAGGATCTCAACGGTACCGGCCCTGGCGCTGGCAACCGTCCGGCTTCGGACTACCTGGAAGGCGCCGGCGCTACTGGCGGTCACAACGATCGTCGTCGTGCCTACCTGAAGTCGGTGACTCAACTGCTGGTCAGCGATCTGGAAGAAATGGTCGCCAACTGGAAGCCAAACGTGGCTGACAACTACCGCGCCACCCTGGAAGCCGAGCCGGGCGAAACCGGTCTGCGCAAAATGCTCTTCGGCATGGGCAGCCTGTCCCTGGGTGAACTGGCGGGCGAGCGCATGAAGGTTTCTCTGGAAGCCAACTCCCCAGAAGACGAGCAGGACTGCTTCAGCGACAACACGCACAACTCGCACTTCTACGATGCCAAAGGCATTCGTAACGTTTACCTGGGCGAGTACACCCGCGTTGACGGCACCAAGATGACCGGCGCCAGCCTGTCGTCGTTGGTAGCCAAGGCCGACCCGGCTGCCGACACCGCGCTGAAAGCCGATCTGGCGGCCACCGAAGCGAAAATCCAGGTCATGGTCGATCACGCCAACAAGGGTGAGCACTACGACCAGCTGATCGCCGCCGGCAACACCGCTGGCAACCAGATCGTTCGCGACGCGATCGCGTCCTTGGTCAAGCAGACCGGTTCGATCGAAGCCGCGGCCGGCAAACTGGGCATCAGCGACCTGAACCCGGACAACGCTGATCACGAGTTCTGATCAACTGCGTCTGCGTCAAAAAAAGGCGACCTTCGGGTCGCCTTTTTCATACCTGCCCTACACAAAACCCTGCTCCATGGTGTGTTCGATATCAGGTACACCACCCATCCCTGTGGGAGCGAGCCTGCTCGCGAAGGCTGTATCGGCCGCCACATTTTCAGCGCGTCGGATACCGCTTTCGCGAGCAGGCTCGCTCCCACAGGGTTTCCATGGTGTTCAAGGCTTGCGCGATATCAAGCAAACGATAATTCCTCTTATTCAATCACCCCGGCCCTGTTAGACTTTGCGCCTTTATTTTTGCCCGTCCGCAGGATGTCTGATGCCTTCGCTGCCTCTTCGCTTGTCCGCACTGTTGCTGGCCCTGGGCCTGAGTGCCTGCGATGACGCCCCGCGTTTCACCAAGGCCGAGCCTGGTGAAGCACGTTCCGGTGGTGCAGCGACCGTGCGCAAGACCGATCAGAATGCGTTCTCTCTGCCCTCGGCCAACCTGCCGCCATCGCGACGGGTGGATTTCAGCGTCGGCAACAGCTTCTTCCGCAGCCCCTGGGTGATTGCGCCGTCGACCACCACCGCCCGCGATGGTCTTGGGCCACTGTTCAATACCAATGCCTGTCAGGGCTGCCATATCAAGGACGGTCGCGGTCATCCGCCGCCACCGGATGCACCTAACGCTGTGTCTATGCTTGTGCGCCTGTCGATTCCCGACACGCCGGAATTCGCCAAAGTCATCGAGCAAGTCGGCGTGGTACCGGAGCCGGTGTACGGCGGCCAGTTCCAGGACATGGCCGTGCCCGGCGTCGTCCCGGAAGGCAAGGTTCGCGTCGATTACACGCCAGTGCCGATTCGCTTCAAGGACGGCACCGAAGTCGAATTGCGCAAACCTGTCTTGCAGATCACTCAACTGGGCTACGGCCCGATGCACCCGGACACGCGTTTTTCCGCCCGCGTCGCGCCGCCGATGATTGGCCTGGGCCTGCTCGAAGCGATCCCCGAAGAAGTCATCCTCGCCAACGCCGCCGCTCAGGCAAAAGAGAAAAACGGTATCAATGGCCGTCCCAATCAGGTCTGGGATGACGCGTTGCAAAAAACCGTCATGGGCAGATTTGGCTGGAAAGCCGGGCAACCGAACCTCAATCAACAAAATGTTCACGCGTTTTCCGGTGATATGGGTCTTACGACCAGTCTGCGACCCTTCGATGACTGCAGCGATGCACAGACCGCCTGCAAACAGGCGCCGAACGGCAATGGCCCGAACGGCGAACCGGAAGTCAGCGACAACATCCTGCGTCTGGTGTTGTTCTATAGCCGCAACCTTGCCGTGCCTGCACGCCGTGGCGTTAACGATGCAGACGTCATCGCCGGCAAGAATCTGTTTTTCCAGGCTGGCTGCGATTCGTGCCACACGCCGAAATACACCACCGCCGCCAACGCGGCCGAACCTGAACTGGCCAATCAAGTGATTCGCCCGTACAGCGATCTGCTGCTGCACGACATGGGCGACGGTCTGGCCGACCACCGCACGGAATTCCAGGCCTCCGGCCGCGACTGGCGCACCCCGCCGTTGTGGGGGATTGGCCTGACGCAAGCGGTCAGCGGGCACACACAGTTTTTGCATGACGGTCGCGCGCGCAATCTGCTCGAGGCCGTGCTCTGGCACGGCGGCGAAGCGCAAGCCGCGCAGCAACAGGTTTTGTCATTCAATGCCGAGCAGCGTGCCGCGCTGCTGGCGTTTTTGAACTCACTTTAAACACTGATAAAAGAATCGGGAGCCCGACATGTTCCGTCCCAAGCTACTGTTCACCAGCCTTGCCGCCCTTGCCCTCGGCGCCTGCTCGCCGCAGGATCCGCAAGCGGTCACCTCGGCGGCCATCGCCAAATCGGTGATCCTGCCGACCTACACTCGTTGGGTCGAAGCCGACAAGCAACTGGCGGTCAGCGCCCTCGCCTACTGCCAGGGCAAAGAAACCCTGGAAACCGCCCGTGCCGACTTCCTCCACGCACAGAAAGCCTGGGCTGAGCTGCAACCGCTGCTGATCGGCCCGTTGGCCGAGGGCAACCGTTCGTGGCAGGTGCAGTTCTGGCCGGACAAGAAGAACCTCGTTGGCCGTCAGGTCGAGCAACTGGTGGTCGCCCAGCCGCAGATCGATGCCGCCGCTTTGGCCAAATCCAGTGTGGTCGTGCAAGGCCTGTCGGCCTATGAATACATCCTGTTCGACGCCAAGCCTGACGTGGCCAATGCCGAACAGAAAGCCAAGTACTGCCCACTGCTGATCGCCATCGGCGAGCGTCAGAAGCAACTGGCCGAAGAGATTCTGCAGAACTGGAACAACACCGACGGCATGCTCGCGCAGATGACCAAGTTCCCGAACCAGCGTTACGCCGACTCCCACGAAGCGATCGCCGATCTGCTGCGCGTACAAGTCACCGCGCTGGACACCCTGAAGAAAAAACTCGGCACGCCAATGGGCCGCCAGAGCAAGGGCGTGCCACAGCCGTTCCAGGCCGATGCATGGCGCAGCCAGTCTTCGCTGACCGCACTTGAAGCCAGCCTCGCGGCGGCGAAAACCGTGTGGGAAGGCGTCGACAACAAAGGCCTGCGCGGTCTGTTGCCCGCTGAGCAAAAGCCACTGGCCGACAAGATCGATGCCGCTTATGCCGCGTCGCTGAAACTGTTCGACAGCACCCAGCGTTCGCTCGGCGAAATGCTTGAAGACGACGCCGGTCGTCAGCAACTGAACGATATCTACGACAGCCTCAACGTCGTCCATCGCCTGCACGAAGGCGAACTGGCCAAGGCGCTGGGCATTCAACTGGGCTTCAACGCCAACGACGGTGACTGATGAGGGCAAGTGCCATGCTGCGACGTCAGGTTCTGACTTTAGCTAGTACGCTGCTGGGAGCAGTGACGCTGGGCGGCTGGACGCTGTTCAAACGCAAGGATCAGAGCCCGCTGTTGCTGTCGGCGCGCGACGACACTGACGGCAAGCATTATGCCGTCGGCTATCGGCTGGATGGCACGCGGGTGTTCGCCACCGAAGTCGGCCAGCGTTGCCACGACATCATCAACCACCCGACGCAGCCAATCGCGCTGTTCGTCGCCCGTCGTCCGGGCACCGAGAGTTACCTGATCGACCTGCGCGACGGCACGTTGCTGCAGACCGTGACGTCGCAGCCGAACCGGCATTTCTACGGGCACGCCGTGGTGCACAAGGACGGCGAATACCTGTACGCCACCGAGAACGACACCACCGATCCCGGTCGCGGCTTGCTCGGCGTGTACAAGTTCGAAGGCGCGCGACTGGTGCACAGCGGCGAGATTTCCACCCACGGCCTCGGCCCGCATCAGGTGTCATGGATGCCCGATGGCGAGACGCTGGTGGTGGCCAATGGCGGGATTCGTACCGAGGCGGAAAGCCGCGTCGATATGAACCTCAACGCCATGGAGCCGAGCCTGGTCTTGATGCAGCGTGACGGTACGCTGCTGAGCAAGGAAACCCTCGCCCAGCAGATGAACAGCGTGCGCCATCTGGGCATCGCCAGCGACGGCACCATCGTTGCCGGTCAGCAGTTCATGGGCGCCTCGCATGAGCGCTCGGAGCTGTTGGCGATCAAGCGTCCGGGGCAGCCGTTCGTGGCGTTTCCGGTACCGGAGCATCAGTTGCAGTCGATGGGTCACTACACCGCCAGCGTCGCGGTGCACAGTGAATTGCGTCTGGTCGCGCTGACGGCACCACGCGGCAATCGCTTCTTCATCTGGGATCTGGACAGCGGCGAAGTGCGCCTCGATGCACCATTGCCTGATTGCGCTGGCGTCGGTGCGGTGAAGGACGGTTTTGTCGTGACCTCCGGCCAAGGCCGTTGCCGTTACTACGATTGCCGCCAGGATGAGCTGTTGGCCAAGCCGCTGGAATTGCCGGCGGGGCTCTGGGACAACCATCTTCACTTGATGGCGTAAAACAGCCTTAAAAGATCGCAGCCTGCGGCAGCTCCTACATTGGAATGCACTCCCCTGTAGGAGCTGCCGCAGGCTGCGATCTTTTTGCGCCCCCCTGTAAGAACTGCCAGTTGGAATCCCCCCTCTACTCGGAGTAATGTTCCCGCCTGTCTCACCTGATTTCTCCAAGGAACTGGAAATATGCTGCGTCGCCGCATGCTGATCATGTTGGGTGTTGTTTTGTTGATCGTCCTGGTGCTGGGCGGGTACAAAGCCTTTTCGATCTACACGATGATCCAGGGCTTTTCCAAGCCGAAACCGCCGATCAGCGTCGCCGTGGCCAACGCGACCGAACAACCGTGGCAGCTGCGCTTGCCCACCGTCGGCACGCTCAAGGCGCTACAAGGTGTCGAGTTGAGCCTGGAAGTCGCCGGCACCGTCATCGAGCTCAAATTCGAATCCGGACAGAAGGTCAAGGCCGGGCAACCTTTGCTGCAACTCGACAGCGCCGTCGAGACCGCCCTGCTGGAAACCGCCAAGGCTGATCTCGGTCTGGCGCAACTGGACTTCGGCCGTGGCAGCCAACTGGTCGACAGCCGCGCCATTTCCAAAGGCGAATACGACCGCCTCTCCGCCGTTCTGCAAAAGAACAAAGCCACGGTCAATCAGCTCAACGCTTCGCTGGCGAAAAAACGCATTCTCGCGCCGTTCAGCGGCACCATCGGCATCCGTCAGGTCGACGTCGGCGACTATCTGGCCAGCGGCAGCAAAATCGCCACGCTGCAGGATTTGAGCAGCCTCTACGCCGACTTCTACCTGCCTGAGCAATCAGTGCCGAAGCTGGCCATCGGTCAGCCGGTGCAGATCACCGTCGCCGCGTATCCCAAGCAAACCTTCGCTGGCAAGATCAGCGCGATCAACCCGATCGTCGAAAGCACCACGCGCAACATTCTGATTCGAGCCACCCTGGCCAACCCCGACGGCAAACTGCTGCCGGGCATGTTCGCCAGCCTTGAAGTGCTGCTGCCCGATCCGCAAAAACACATCGTCGTACCGGAAAGCGCAATCACCTACACCCTCTACGGCAACTCGATCTACGTGGTCGGGCAGAAGAAAGCCGAAGATGGCAGCGTCGAAAAGGATGACAAGGGCCAACCCGTACTGATCGCCGAACGTCGCTTCATCGAAACCGGTGAACGCCGCGATGGCCTGGTGATGATCAACAAGGGCGTGCAGAGCGGCGAACAAGTGGTGACGGCCGGCCAGATCAAACTGGACAACGGCGCCCACATCGCCATCAGCGACGACAAGACCCTCGGCGAGCAGAACAGTCCGCCTCGCGCCGACTGATCAAGGAATCCCCATGGCTTTTACTGATCCGTTCATCCGCCGCCCGGTGCTTGCCACTGTGGTCAGCCTGTTGATTGTGTTGCTCGGCTTTCAGGCCTGGAGCAAGTTGCCGCTGCGCCAATACCCGCAAATGGAAAACGCCCTGATCACGGTGACCACCGCTTACCCCGGGGCCAACGCCGAAACCATTCAGGGTTACATCACCCAGCCGATGCAGCAGAGTCTGGCCAGCGCCGAGGGCATCGACTACATGACCTCGGTCAGCCGGCAGAACTTCTCGGTGATCTCGATCTATGCGCGCATCGGCTCGAACACCGACCGTTTGTTCACCGAGCTGCTGGCCAAGGCCAACGAGGTGAAGAACAAGCTGCCGCAGGACGCCGAAGACCCGGTGCTGAGCAAGGAATCGGCCGATGCCTCGGCACTGATGTACATCAGCTTCTTCAGCAAGGATTTGAGCAACCCGCAGATCACCGATTACCTGTCACGGGTGATCCAGCCAAAACTGGCAACGCTGCCGGGCATGGCCGAAGCGGAGATTCTCGGCAATCAGGTGTTCGCCATGCGCCTGTGGCTCGACCCGGTGAAACTTGCCGGTTTCGGCCTCAGTGCCGCCGACGTGACCAATGCGGTGCGCCAGTACAACTTCCTCTCCGCTGCCGGCGAAGTGAAAGGCGAGTACGTGGTCACCAGCATCAACGCCAACACCGAACTGAAATCCGCTGAAGCCTTCGCGGCGATTCCGCTCAAGGTCAGTGGTGACAGCCGCGTGCTGCTCAGCGATGTCGCGCGGGTGGAAATGGGCGCGGAAAACTACGACTCGATCAGCTCGTTTGGCGGCACGCCGTCGGTGTACATCGGCATCAAGGCCACCCCCGGCGCCAACCCGCTGGACGTGATCAAGGAAGTGCGCAAGCTGATGCCCGAGCTGGAAGCGCAACTGCCGCCGAACCTGAAAAGCGAGATCGCCTACGATGCCACACTGTTTATTCAGGCCTCGATCGATGAAGTGGTGAAAACCCTGTTCGAAGCGGTGCTGATCGTCATCGTTGTGGTGTTCCTGTTCCTCGGCGCGCTGCGTTCGGTGGTGATCCCGGTGGTGACCATCCCGCTGTCGATGATCGGCGTGATGTTCTTCATGCAGATGATGGGCTACTCGATGAACCTGCTGACGCTGCTGGCGATGGTGCTGGCCATCGGTCTGGTGGTCGACGACGCGATTGTCGTAGTGGAAAACATTCATCGACACATCGAGGAAGGCAAGACGCCGTTTGATGCGGCGCTGGAAGGCGCACGGGAAATCGCCATGCCGGTGGTGTCGATGACCATCACCCTGGCGGCGGTGTACGCGCCGATCGGTTTCCTCACCGGGCTGACCGGGGCGCTGTTCAAGGAGTTTGCCCTGACCCTCGCCGGTGCGGTGGTGATTTCCGGAATCGTCGCCCTGACCCTGTCGCCGATGATGTGCGCGTTTCTGCTGCGCCACGAGGAAAACCCCAGCGGCCTGGCGCACCGCCTCGACCGCATCTTCGAAGGTCTCAAGCGCCGCTATCAGAGCATGCTCCATGGCACGCTGAACACGCGGCCAGTGGTGCTGGTGTTCGCCGTGATCGTGTTGTGCCTGATCCCGGTGTTCCTCAAGTTCACCAAATCGGAACTGGCCCCGGACGAAGACCAAGGCATCATTTTCATGATGGCCAACGCGCCGCAGCCGACCAACCTCGATTACCTGAGCACCTACACCGACGAATTCATCAAGATCTTCAAGGAGTTCCCGGAGTACTACTCCTCGTTCCAGATCAACGGCTACAGCGGTGTGCAGGCGGGCATCGGTGGTTTCCTGCTCAAACCATGGAACGAGCGCAGCCGCACACAAATGCAGATCCTCCCCGAGGTGCAAGGCAAACTCGAAGGCATTCCGGGCCTGCAGATTTTCGGCTTCAACCTGCCCTCCTTGCCCGGCACCGGTGAAGGCTTGCCGTTCGAGTTCGTGGTCAACACCGCCAACGACTACGAGGTGTTGTTGCAAGTCGCCGACCGGATCAAGAAGCGCGCCATGGAGTCGGGCAAGTTCGCCTTCGTCGATCTCGATCTGGCATTCGACAAACCTGAAGTAGTCGTCGATATCGACCGCGCCAAAGCGGCGCAGATGGGCGTGTCGATGCTCGATCTGGGCAGCACGCTGGCGACGCTGCTCGGCGAGGCGGAAATCAACCGCTTCACCATCGAAGGCCGCAGCTACAAGGTCATCGCTCAAGTCGAACGGCCGTACCGCGACAACCCGGACTGGCTGAACAACTACTACGTGAAAAACACTCAGGGCGAATTGTTGCCGTTGTCGACGCTGATCAAGGTCAGTGACCGCGCACGACCGCGCCAGCTCAACCAGTTCCAGCAACTCAACGCGGCGAAGATTTCCGGGTTCCCGTTGGTGAGCATGGGCGAAGCCATCGACACCGTGTTGCAGATCGCCCGGGAAGAAGCGCCGGCCGGGTTTGCCTTCGACTATGGCGGCGCCTCGCGACAGTTCGTTCAGGAGGGCAGCGCGTTGTGGGTGACGTTTGCCCTGGCCTTGGCGATCATTTTTCTGGTGCTGGCGGCGCAGTTCGAGAGCTTCCGCGATCCGCTGGTGATTCTGGTGACGGTGCCGTTGTCGATCTGCGGGGCTTTGATTCCGCTGTTCCTCGGCTGGTCAAGCATGAACATCTACACCCAGGTCGGGCTGGTGACGCTGATCGGTCTGATCAGTAAACACGGGATTCTGATCGTCGAGTTCGCTAACCAGTTGCGCAAGGACAAAGGCCTGACGGCGCGTGAAGCCGTGGAGGAAGCGGCGGCGATTCGTTTGCGGCCAGTGCTGATGACCACAGCGGCGATGGTGTTTGGCATGGTGCCGTTGATTCTCGCCACGGGTGCGGGGGCCGTCAGCCGTTTTGATATCGGCATGGTGATTGCCACGGGAATGTCGATCGGCACGTTGTTTACGCTGTTTGTCCTGCCATGCGTTTACACCCTGCTGGCGAAACCCGACCTCAAATAATTGCCGTACCCTGTGGGAGCGAGCCTGCTCGCGAAGGCGGTCTGTCAGTTAATACTTGTGGTGCCTGACATACCGCTTTCGCGAGCAGGCTCGCTCCCACAAGGGGCCAGACCCGAATTCCTGGCATAAAAAAAGGCCTCGCAACTGCGAGGCCTTTATATGGGCTTCAATCGTTTCAACTCTGCGGCCTCATCCCTTGAGAAAGTCCGAACATGAACAGCAACAGATCATGATCGGGTTTGGTCGCCACGGAGGCTTTTGCCACCCGTGGGACTGCGCAGTGGGCGTCGTCCACGGACGCGCCTATCACCTGCATGCGAGGCTGCTCCCAGGCAGCCACCGCCAATGAAGCAACTGCCAAGGCTCCAACCAAAAACAAACCTCGTGCAATTTCTAGTTTCATCGCTATAAACCTTTGATAGCGCTGCCAAACGCCGTCTCATAAAAATAGACGAGTTTCTTCCAGTCCGCGTCGCGGAACGACGAATGGCGACGCAATTGCTTCATGTCATGGGAGGCGGCGCGATAGGCGGTCAGACGCTGGCGGCATTTCTCCAGATCAATCAAGGCAACCTCGACCTTGGCCGACTCGCCTTCGCCTGTCACCCGCACAAATACGTGCTTGATGTAGATGCAGCTGTGCTGCCACCGGCCTTTGTGCATGCGCGCGAGATTTTCGGCGAGGTCTTTGAGCACCCGCTCATAAACCACGTCGCCACACTGATCACGACCACCGGCAGCCGCCAGCCAGTGTTCCAGTTCCTGAAAACCGTCCAGGGACTTGGTTACCAGCAGCGCACGCCATTTGTGTTGCGGATCAGGCTGGGCGCCGCAGAAAACGATTTCCGGCACGCGAACCCCGAGTTTGCTGACGCCGGTCAGCGCATCCAGCTCGCGCAAAACCGTAGGACGGCCAAACGGGTGCAACCAACTGCGGTAGATATGACCCGTCTGACGCTTGGCGTACAGCAGTTGTCCGTCGCGTCCAACGATACGTTGCACACCGCTTTCGCCACCCCTGCGCACGTTGGGCTCTTCTACCCATTCGCCGCGCTGATTCCAGTAGTAGTCGAAGCGGTCTTGCGGAGCGACTTCCGTTCCCGCTGCAAATTGCACTGCCATCCTGTTACCTCTTGCGTAATACGTAAACTCGCCACATGGCATAGAGCGGAATAAAGTCCAGTTGTTCCTGAATTCGAAAACCTGCCTCCTCGAACTCCTTTTCGACCGTAGCAGCCGGTAACACATAGCGATTCTGATACTCGCGTTTGTCACGGTTGCGCTCGGCACGCTGGCGTTTCCAGGCCTTGAAATTGCCGTCGACCCACAGCGAAACAATCACACTGTCACGGGTGACGCGCTCGAATTCGCGCAGAATCGCCCGGCGATGCTCGGCTTCACCGATGTGGTGGAGCAGACGCATGCAAAAAATGCTGTCGACGGCGTTGTCAGGCAAGGCAATGTCGAATGCTGAGGTGTGCAAGGGTTGTACCCGTTTCACCACATCAGCCGGTTGCGCCTGCATGGCCGTCTTGATCATCGACTCGGAATTGTCCGCACCGATGATCACCCGGTTGGCCTTTTCCCCCAAAAGTGGCCAGAAACGCCCTGCACCGCAGGGCAGATCCAGCACCAGTCCCGGCTCACCGACCAACGCCAGCGCCTTGCGGGCCAGTTGTTCGTCACGCCAGTGGGAGAGTCGTCGTCCAAGGCTTTCTTTGTGTTTGCGCAGGTATTTTTGCGCGTGTTGATCGTCGTACTTCTCGGAAAAATCGAGTTTGATCGGGCCGGCCATCACCAGGACTCCTGAATTGCTGATGTCACCACCTTAGGGAGCGGCGTGTCAGCGTCAGGTCATCCATTTGTGAAAAAAATGTCAGGTAAACAGACAAATTATTACAGCGTTATACAGGATTTAGACAGGTGAGAGGGAGTAGCATCGAGCCACTCAGTGCGTCAGATTTTGCCCAGATCGACTTCGAAGCGGCAGCCATTGGGCTCCATCGTGCTGAGGCTGACGGTCCAGCTCTGGTTCTCGCAGATCCGCTGCACCAGCGACAACCCCAACCCCAGGCCCTCGCCGCGCTTTTCGCTGCCACGCACGAAAGGCTCGAACATGGCTTCGCGTTTTTCTTCCGGAATGCCGACGCCGGAGTCTTCGACCGCGAAGCCGTTGGCAGTGAGTGTCAGGCGAATGAAGCCGCTTTCGGTGTAATGCAGCGCGTTGCGCAACAGGTTGCCCATCACGGCATTCAACAGGGTCGCGTTGTAGCGAACGTCTGATGGATTGCCCGGTTCGAAGATCAGCTTCAGGCCCTTGCTCTCGATCGGCCCGCGCCACAGACAGAGCAGGCTTTCGGCGACTTGCGAGAGGTTTTGCTGAAGTGCCATGCCGGCATCTTCATGCTGGGCGCGCGCCAGCATCAGGAAGGTTTGCACCAACTCGCGCATTTCTTCACTGGCGCGGGCAATACGCTCGACCTGTGAACGACCACGCTGGTCGATGCCGGGGTTTTCCAGCAGCAGTTCGCAGGAGCTGGCCAACACCATCAGCGGCGTGCGCAACTCATGGCTGACGTCGCTGGTGAACAAACGCTCACGTGTCAGCGCCTGACGCAACCGCCCCAACGTGGCGTCGAATGCCACCGCCAGTTCACCGACTTCGTCAGCCGCATAATCCGGCGCCAGCGGTGGTGCCAGCCCGAGCAATTGATCACGGTGGCGAACCTGACGCGCCAAGCGCACTACCGGCGCCATCACTTTGCGCGCGAGCACCCAACCGAGGAACACCGCCAGAGCCAGACTGAGCACAAAGCCCACCAGCACCACGGCAAACAGCACGCGCTCGCGCTCTTCAAAATCGCTCTGATCCTGCAGCAAAACATAACGCCGTCCGTCGACGATCTCGACCATCGCGTGATACGACAACTGCTCGCGGAATACCTCATGGAAGCCGGAGTCGAGATGGCGCAGATCCTTGGGCAGCTCGAAATCGCCCGGTCCGCCGCTGAAATAGAACAACTGATCCGGCTCCGGACGGTGGCTCCAGTCCGAGACATTGTCCATCAACAGCAGACGCTGCAAATCGCCGCCCAGTCCGGCCGAAATCAGCTTTTCCTCGACAAGGTGCACGGTCGCGACAATGCCCATGGCGAAGGCTCCGGCGACCAGTGCACTCATCAAAGCAAAGGCAATAATGATCCGCTGGGAAAGACTTTGCCTGAACTCCATTACACATCGGCCAGGCGATAACCCACGCCGTGCACGGTGTGCAGCAGTGGCTTGGTGAACGGTTTATCGATCACTTGACGCAATTGGTGAACGTGGCTGCGCAGGCTGTCGCTGTCCGGGCAATCATCGCCCCACAGCGCTTCTTCGAGTATTTCCCGACGCAGGACGTGCGGGCTCTTCTGCATCAACACTGCCAGCAATTTGAGGCCGACCGGGTTGAGCTTGAGCAATTTACCGTCGCGGGTCACTTCCAGAGTGTCGAGGTCGTAGCTCAGATCGGCGACTTGCAACGCACGGCGGCCACCGCCCTGGGCGCGGCGCATTACCGCTTCGACCCGCGCGGCAAGTTCGGACAAGGCAAATGGCTTGATCAGGTAATCGTCCGCGCCGGACTTGAAGCCTTGCAAACGGTCGTCGAGTTGATCGCGAGCCGTAAGCATGATCACTGGTGTGTCGCGGCGGGCATCTTCACGCAGGCGTTTGCACAGTGTGTAGCCGTCGATCCCGGGCAGCATGATGTCGAGCACGATCAGGTCGTAATGCTCGGTGGCTGCCAGATGCAGGCCCGACAGACCATCCTGGGCGCAATCGACGGTATAGCCTTTGAGACCCAGATAATCGGCCAGATTGGCCAGGATGTCGCGGTTGTCTTCGACCAACAGAATTCGCATGGGCACCTCCTCCGTACGGGGTAACGGCCGTCTTGGCCCGCGCAGCTTACGGCCAAGTGTGGCTCACGGCTAGGCGTGCGTTGGGTTGTTGCGCGAGAAAAACGTTCATTGTTCCTGCCAACGTTTTTTTCACTTTCGATTAACAAATCAGCGACGCGAGCACGCGCAGACTCCGCGCGGTTGCGCTCCTCAGAACATACTTACCGACCAAGGAATTGCCCATGGCGTCGACTTCTGCCCGTCCCGTTTCCAGGCCACTGAATTTCTGGTTGTGTCTGGGAATACCCACCGTCGCGGCGATCATTCTGGTGCTGCTCGAATTGACCGATCTGGACATGGATCTGGCCCGCCTGTTCTACGACCCGGTTGCCGGCGACTTTATCGGGCGGCACAGTTTTTTTCTTGAAGACATCCTTCACGATCGCGCCAAGCAGGTAGTGATCGCGTTCTCGGTGTTTGCCATCCTGGGCTTCATCGGCGCGTTTTTCCTCGCCAGACTAAAACCGTTCAAGCGTGAGCTGGGCTGTCTGGTGCTGTCGCTGGGCCTGGCGACCTCGTTTGTCACTCCGGTCAAAGCCGTGACTGCGGTGCAATGCCCGTGGAGCCTTGAGCAATTCGGTGGCCATGAAACCTATAGCAAGTTGATGGAGCATCGGCCGCAGACCGACAAGCCAGGCCGTTGCTGGCCGGGTGGTCACGCGGCGACGGGGTTCACTTTGTTTGCGTTGTTCTTTGTCCTGCGGGATCGTCGTCCGCGTCTGGCGCGTCGGGCGTTCATTTTTGCCTTCGCGCTGGGGTCGGTGTTTTCGATCAGCCGGATGATGCAGGGTGCGCACTTCTTTTCGCACAACGTGTGGACGGCGATTTTCTGCTGGCTGATTTGTCTGGGGTCGTATTACTGGGTGCTGTATCGCCCGGCGGTGAAGGCCGAGGCCGTGGTCAAGGCACATCCCGTCAGCGTCTGAAACACGGTCCAATGTAGGAGTGAGCCTGCTCGCGATAGCGGTCTGTCAGTCGCAATCATGTTGAATGACATACCGCTATCGCGAGCAGGCTCACTCCTACAAGGGTTATGTGTGAAGCTGAAATACGGGCAATAAAAAACCCCGCTGACTTTCGCCAGCGGGGTTTTGCGTTACAGGGACAAGGCTGGCTTACATCATGCCGCCCATGCCACCCATGCCGCCCATGTCTGGCATACCGCCGCCAGCAGCGCCGTCTTTCTTCGGCGCGTCAGCTACAGCTGCTTCGGTGGTCAGGATCAGACCGCCGATCGACGAGGCTGCTTGCAGAGCGGAACGGGTAACCTTGGTTGGGTCCAGGATGCCCATTTCGATCATGTCGCCGTATTCGCCAGTCGCAGCGTTGTAACCGAAGTTACCTTTGCCGTTCTTGACTTCGTTGACCACAACGCTTGGCTCGTCGCCGCTGTTGGCAGCGATCTGACGCAGCGGCGCTTCAACAGCGCGACGCAGAACGGCGATACCGACGTCCTGATCAGCGTTGTCGCCTTTCAGGTCAACCAGGGTTTGCAGAGCGCGGATCAGCGCCACGCCACCGCCAGGCACCACGCCTTCTTCAACGGCTGCACGGGTTGCGTGCAGGGCGTCTTCAACGCGGGCTTTCTTCTCTTTCATTTCAACTTCGGAACCGGCGCCAACCTTGATCACTGCAACGCCGCCGGACAGCTTGGCCAGACGCTCTTGCAGTTTTTCACGGTCGTAGTCCGAGGAAGTTTCGGCAACCTGAGCACGGATCTGAGCGATACGCGATTCGATGTCGCCAGCAACGCCAGCACCGTCAACGATGATGGTGTTTTCCTTGGAGATGGTCACGCGCTTGGCGCTGCCCAGGTTTTCCAGGGTAGCGGCTTCCAGGCTCAGGCCGATCTCTTCGGAGATAACGGTACCGCCGGTCAGAACAGCGATGTCCTGCAGCATGGCCTTGCGACGGTCGCCGAAGCCAGGAGCCTTCACGGCTGCAACTTTAACGATGCCACGCATGTTGTTCACAACCAGAGTCGCCAGGGCTTCGCCTTCAACGTCTTCGGAAACGATCAGCAGTGGACGGCCGGCTTTGGCAACGGCTTCCAGCACTGGCAGCATTTCGCGGATGTTCGAGATCTTTTTGTCGACCAGCAGAACCAGTGGGTTGTCCAGTTCGGCAACCATGGTTTCCGGCTTGTTGACGAAGTACGGGGACAGGTAGCCACGGTCGAACTGCATGCCTTCAACAACCGACAGTTCGTTTTCCAGGCCAGTGCCTTCTTCAACGGTGATCACGCCTTCTTTACCGACTTTTTCCATGGCTTCGGCAATGATGTCGCCGATGGAGTTGTCGGAGTTGGCCGAGATGGTGCCTACCTGAGCGATTGCCTTGGTGTCAGCGCATGGCTTGGACAGGTTCTTCAGCTCTTTGACGATAGCGATGGTCGCTTTGTCGATACCGCGCTTCAGGTCCATCGGGTTCATGCCGGCAGCGACGGCTTTCAGGCCTTCGTTGACGATCGACTGAGCCAGAACGGTAGCGGTGGTAGTACCGTCACCAGCGTCATCGTTGGCACGGGAGGCAACGTCTTTGACCAGCTGCGCGCCCATGTTTTCGAAACGGTCTTCGAGTTCGATTTCTTTGGCGACGGAAACGCCGTCCTTGGTGATGGTCGGAGCGCCGAAGCTCTTCTCGATGATCACGTTACGGCCTTTCGGGCCCAGGGTCGCTTTTACTGCGTCAGCCAGGACGTTGACGCCCTTGAGCATTTTTTTACGGGCGGAATCGCCAAACAGAACTTCTTTAGCAGCCATGATCGATATTCCTTAAATACTTTGTAGTAGCGGGAAAATGAACGGGGGTATCAGCCTTCGATAACAGCGAGGATTTCGTTCTCGCTCATTACCAACAGGTCTTCGCCGTCGACTTTCACAGTGTTGCTGCCGGAGTAAGGACCGAACACAACCTTGTCGCCTTCCTTCACGGACAGTGCGCGCACTTCGCCGTTTTCCAGAGCTTTGCCCGGGCCTACAGCGAGAATCACACCGTGGTTGGCTTTTTCAGCAGCCGAACCTGGCAGGACGATACCGCCAGCGGTTTTCTTTTCTTCTTCGCTGCGACGGATTACGACGCGGTCATGCAGAGGACGAAGCTTCATTGTCGATCTCTCCTAATTGTGGTTTTCATCGGCCGGTGTAGTCCCGGCGGGTTTGACAAATCCGGCCTGCGCCGGTTGCGGCTCGTCGAGCGAGTCGCGGAAGTCTGTCCGGTTCAAATACCGGAAACCTTGCGGTGACCGATACATAAGGGCGCATAAGCTTATTACAAGGGCGGGGGCAGAAAATTTTTCACTTCAGCACCCTGAAAATGAACACGGCACCCGAGGGTGCCGTGCAGACAGTGCAGTTACTTGGTGTCGCGGTGCTCGAACTCGCCTTCGATCACATCGCCCTCGCGGCCCAGAGGCTGACGCGGTGCAGGACCGCCACGGGGTTGCAGGTCATCGGCGAATGCTCGCTGGCGCATGGCCTGTTCTTCGGCGCGCTGGCGCATTTTGTTCGCCAGCAGTCGACGGCTGAACGGCAGCAGCATGACCAGACCGACCACGTCACTGATGAAGCCTGGCAGGATCAACAGGCCACCGGCCAGAGCCAGCATCAGCCCTTCGAGCATGGTTTGCGCAGGCAGTTCGCCGCGGTTCAGGCTTTCACGGGCACGCAGGGCCGTGGCCAGACCGGCGACGCGCAGCACGAACACGCCGAACATCGAGCCGAGAATGATCAGCAGCAGGGCCGGGAAAAACCCGATAGAGCCTGCCACTTTGACGAATACGAACAGCTCCAGCACTGGAAACAGCAGAAAGAGCAACAGAAAAGGGCGCATCAAAGTTTCCTCAACGCAAGAAATGCCTTGCAGTAAGCCTTAGATGACGTCGCCCTTTCGTGAATTCAAGCATCGGCCACTGCATTTTTTGGCCAGACCTGTGCGTGAGCCAATGAAACCAAGGCTTCGCGCACTTGTGTCGGCGTATGACAAGGGGCTTGAAACGGCAACCAGTACAGCGCCTGACCAATGCGCAGGTGCATGCCCTCAGTGTCGATGCCGGCCAGTTGCGCCGGTACGCTTTTCGGCAGACCGGCGAGATCGACATAGTGCGCGATGGCTTTGGCGTGGTCGCTGTTCATGTGCTCGACCATGCTGATTTCGGCCTTGCCGGCGAACGGATTGGCCAGGGTCAGTTGATCGACCCAGTGAATCGCACCGAAACCGCCGATGTAGCGATGACGCACCGGGTTCAGCACCCAAAAATCGAAATCGTGGGCTTTGTGGTAGTTCTGCGAATCCGGGAAATAACGGTAGTAACGCTCCGCGGCCGCTTCAATGGCAGCCGCGTCTTCGAGCTTTTGCGCTTCGGCCAGGTAGGTCAGGCGACCAACGGCTTGCACGTCATCGGCCTCGCGCTCGCCGACGAGCATTGAGCACTTCGGGTCTTTTTGCAGGTTGTGGGTGTGCTGGGCGATGCGACTGATCAGGATCAGCGGCCGGCCCTGCTCATCCAGGCAGTAAGGCACCACGGAGCCAAAGGGAAAACCGGGCATCGATTTGGAGTGGGTCGACAGCACTCCGCGGTATTCCTTGAGAAGCAATTCTCGGGCATTCTTGGCCACTTCAACGCTCAATTTATGACTCCTTAAATAGTATCCGTCGAAAAAACGGACGGGCGCCCGGGATTAAGTCCCCGTCACGCCAGCGGGCAATTCTCATGTGCAACCCTGCCACGGCCGGTGCAGATCGGGAGTCGCTGAAAACAAAAACTACTCAGACCTGCTATCGGGGCATGCGAATGCAACTCAACGACAAAGTAATCATTATCACTGGCGGTTGCCAGGGTTTGGGCCGTTCGATGGCCGAGTATTTCGCCGGCAAAGGCGCGAAGCTGGCGTTGGTCGACCTCAATCAGGAAAAACTCGACGACACGGTCGCGGCCTGCAAGGCCAAGGGCGTCGAGGCGCGCAGCTATCTGTGCAACGTGGCCAATGAAGAACAGGTCGAGCACATGGTCGCTCAGGTCGCCGCCGATTTCGGTGCGATCCACGGCCTGATCAACAACGCCGGGATCCTGCGCGATGGCCTGCTGCTCAAGGTCAAGGACGGCGAAATGACCAAGATGAGCCTGGCACAGTGGCAGGCCGTGATCGACGTAAACCTGACCGGCGTGTTCCTCTGCACCCGTGAGGTGGCGGCGAAAATGGTCGCGCTGAAGACCAGCGGCGCAATCATCAACATCTCGTCGATCTCGCGTGCGGGCAACGTTGGCCAGACCAACTATTCGGCGGCCAAGGCCGGTGTTGCTGCAGCGACGGTGACCTGGGCCAAAGAGCTGGCGCGTTACGGCATTCGCGTGGCGGGGATTGCACCGGGCTTCATCGAAACCGAGATGACCCTGGGCATGAAACCGGAAGCGCTGGAGAAAATGACTTCGGGGATTCCGCTCAAGCGCATGGGCAAGCCGGAAGAAATCGCCCATTCGGCGGCGTATATCTTCGAGAACGACTATTACACCGGGCGGATTCTGGAGATGGATGGCGGGTTGCGGATCTAACTGCAAACACAAAAACCAATGTGGGAGCGAGCCTGCTCGCGAATGCAGTGGATCAGCCAACCAATGAGTTGAATGACACTCCGCATTCGCGAGCAGGCTCGCTCCCACATTTTCATCCAGCGGTTACTTAATCGTCGCTGATGGTGATGTTCGGCATCGCCGGTGTCGCCGCTTCCTGCAATACAATGCGCGCGCCGACGTGGCGGGCAAGTTCCTGATAGACCATGGCAATCTGGCTGTCCGGTTCGGCGATGACCGTTGGCTTGCCGCCATCGGCCTGCTCGCGGATCAACATCGACAGCGGCAGTGAAGCCAGCAGTTCGACGCCGTACTGGGTCGCCAGCTTCTCACCACCGCCCTCACCGAACAAATGCTCGGCATGCCCGCAGTTCGAGCAGATGTGCACCGCCATGTTTTCCACCACGCCCAACACCGGAATGTTGACCTTGCGGAACATTTCCACGCCCTTGCGCGCGTCGAGCAGGGCCAGATCCTGCGGGGTGGTGACGATGACAGCGCCGGCCACCGGGACTTTCTGTGCGAGGGTCAACTGAATGTCGCCAGTGCCCGGCGGCATGTCGATGACCAGATAATCGAGGTCGCTCCACGCGGTTTGCGTAACCAGTTGCAGCAGCGCGCCGGAGACCATCGGCCCACGCCAGACCATCGGCGTGTTGTCGTCGGTCAGGAACGCCATCGACATGACTTCAACGCCATGGGCCTTGAGCGGCACGAACCACTTCTGATCCTTGACCTCCGGGCGGGTGCGCTCGGGGATGCCGAACATGATGCCTTGGCTCGGGCCGTAGATATCGGCGTCGAGAATCCCGACCTTGGCGCCTTCACGGGCCAGGGCCAGCGCGAGGTTGGCGGCGGTGGTCGATTTACCCACACCGCCCTTGCCCGAAGCCACGGCAACCACGTTCTTGACGTTGGCCAGCCCCGGAATCTGCGCCTGCGCCTTGTGCGCGGCGATCACGGTGTTGATCTCGACTTTCGCCGCGGTCACGCCATCAAGGTTTTCAATGGCCAGTTGCAGCATTTGCGCCCAGCCGCTCTTGAACAGACCGGCGGCGTAACCGATTTCCAGCTGCACGTTGACGCGGTCACCGACGATCTCGATGTGCTTCACGCAACCGGCGCTGACCGGGTCCTGGTTCAGGTAAGGGTCGGTGTATTGGCTGAGGACGGCTTCCACCGCTGCGCGAGTGACGGCGCTCATGGGCAACTCCGATAACAAGACTGGGAAAAGATGGCGGGTATCCTACCCCTTCTATCCTCCGGACGGCACGCCCGGCAACGATTTGCAGGGGTGAAATATCTTGCCCAGCGCTTTATAGTGGCCGACCTCCGTTTCATCAAGTAGCGAAGCCCCACATGTCCGAACCACGCAAGATCCTCGTCACCAGCGCCCTGCCCTACGCCAACGGTTCGATTCACCTTGGCCATATGCTGGAATATATCCAGACCGATATGTGGGTGCGCTTCCAGAAGCATCGCGGCAATCAATGCATTTACGTCTGCGCCGACGACGCCCACGGTTCGGCGATCATGCTGCGCGCGGAAAAGGAAGGCATCACCCCGGAACAACTGATCGCCAACGTGCAGGCTGAACACAGCGCCGACTTTGCCGAGTTCCTGGTCGATTTCGACAACTTCCACTCCACTCACGCCGAAGAAAACCGTGAGCTGTCGAGCCAGATCTACATCAAGCTGCGTGACGCCGGGCACATCGCCCAGCGCTCGATCACCCAGTATTTCGACCCGGAAAAGAAAATGTTCCTGGCCGACCGCTTCATCAAGGGCACCTGCCCGAAGTGCGGCACTGAAGACCAGTACGGCGACAACTGCGAAAAATGCGGTGCGACCTACGCCCCGACTGACCTCAAGGATCCAAAGTCGGCAATCTCCGGAGCCACCCCGGTGCTCAAGGATTCCCAGCATTTCTTCTTCAAGCTGCCGGACTTCCAGCAGATGCTGCAGACCTGGACCCGCAGCGGCACCCTGCAAGACGCCGTCGCCAACAAGATCGCCGAATGGCTGGACGCCGGCCTGCAGCAGTGGGACATCTCCCGCGATGCGCCGTACTTCGGTTTCGAGATCCCGGGCGAGCCAGGCAAATACTTCTACGTGTGGCTGGATGCGCCGATCGGCTACATGGCCAGCTTCAAGAACCTCTGCAACCGCACGCCGGAGCTGGACTTCGATGCGTTCTGGGCCAAGGATTCCACCGCCGAGCTGTACCACTTCATCGGCAAGGACATCGTCAACTTCCACGCGCTGTTCTGGCCAGCGATGCTCGAAGGCGCGGGCTACCGCAAGCCGACCGGCATCAACGTGCACGGCTACCTGACCGTCAACGGCCAGAAGATGTCCAAGTCGCGCGGCACTTTCATCAAGGCCCGCACCTACCTCGATCACCTGTCGCCGGAATACCTGCGCTACTACTACGCGGCCAAACTGGGCCGAGGCGTCGATGACCTCGACCTGAACCTCGAAGACTTCGTGCAGAAGGTCAACTCCGACCTGGTCGGCAAAGTCGTCAACATCGCTAGCCGTTGCGCCGGTTTCATTCAGAAAGGTAACGCTGGCCTGCTGGTCGGCACCAATGCCGCGCCAGAGCTGACCGAGGCTTTCCTCGCTGCTGCGCCAAGCATTGCCGACGCCTACGAGGCCCGCGACTTCGCCCGTGCCATGCGTGAAACCATGGCTCTGGCCGACCGCGCCAACGCCTGGATCGCCGACAAGGCGCCGTGGTCGTTGAACAAACAGGAAGGCAAGCAGGATGAAGTCCAGGCGATCTGCGCCACCGCCATCAACCTGTTCCGTCAACTGGTGATTTTCCTCAAACCGGTGCTGCCGCTGCTGGCCGCCGATGCCGAGGCGTTCCTCAATGTCGCTCCGCTGACCTGGAACGACCACACCACCCTGCTGGCCAACCATCAGCTCAACGAATTCAAGCCGTTGATGACCCGCATCGACCCGGTAAAAGTGCAAGCCATGAGCGACGCCTCGAAAGAAGACCTGACCGCCAGCCAGACCGACACCGGTGCCGCCGCCCCTGCGGGCAATGGCGAATTGGCCAAGGACCCGCTGTCGCCGGAAATCGACTTCGACGCCTTTGCCGCCATCGACCTGCGCGTCGCGCTGATCGTCAAAGCCGAACATGTGGAAGGTGCCGACAAACTGCTGCGTCTGACACTGGATATCGGTGACGAGCAACGCAACGTGTTCTCCGGGATCAAGAGCGCTTATCCGGATCCGTCCAAGCTCGACGGTCGCCTGACCATGATGATCGCCAACCTCAAGCCTCGGAAGATGAAGTTCGGTATCTCCGAAGGCATGGTGATGGCGGCCGGCCCTGGCGGTGAAGAGATTTACCTGCTGAGCCCGGACAGCGGCGCCAAGCCGGGTCAACGCATCAAGTAAGCGACAGCAACAAAATCGATCCCACCGACGTGCCCCGCATGCCGGTGGGATTTTTCATATCTGGGCGGATACTGCCTAACCTTATGAGATACCTGCCCGTTTCGCCGACAGAACCATGACCGAACTCGTGCTTACGCTTGTCAGTGCTGCGCTGCTCAACAACTTCGTGTTGCACTGGCCGCTGGGCGTCGATCCGCTCTTGGCAGGCAATCGTCGGCAGGTGCACGCGCTGGGGTCAGCGACGCTTTGCATGATGCTGGTCGTCGGTGTGGTCGGTTACGTGATCTGGCATGGGTTGCTGGTGCCGTTGCACCTTGAAGCACTGCGCTTGTTCGTGTTTCTGCCGTTGAGCGTTTTGCTGATCGCGCCACTGCTGAAACTGTTGGCGCGCGGCTTGCCGAATCTGCCCTTCGACGGTTTGTGGCCGTTGTTGCTGGGTAATGCCGGTGTACTCGGACTGGCGCTGATCAACGCACAAAACGATCAGGGCCTGCTGCATGCCACTGCGCTGAGTCTCGGCGCCGGGCTGGGCTTCTGGCTGGTGCTGAGCCTGTTCTGTGATTTGCGCGAGCGCACGGCCGACAACGATATTCCGCTGCCCTTTCGCGGCTTGCCGATCGATCTGATCGGTGCCGGACTGATTGCAGTGATTTTTCTCGGATTCAGTGGACTGATCAAAACATGAGTCTGATTCAACGCATCGATGCCCTCCTGCCGCAGACCCAATGCGGAAAGTGCGGCCATCCCGGATGCAAGCCGTATGCACAAGGCATCGCCGAGGGCGAGCCGATCAACAAGTGCCCGCCGGGCGGTGACGAAACCATCGCCGCACTGGCTGAACTGCTGAAAGTGCCGGTGCTGGAACTGGACATCAGTCGCGGTTCGGCGCCGCCGCAAGTGGCATACATCCGCGAAGCCGAGTGCATTGGCTGCACCAAGTGCATCCAGGCCTGCCCGATCGACGCGATTGTCGGCGCGGCGAAACTGATGCACACCGTGATCATCGATGAATGCACCGGTTGTGACCTGTGTGTCGCGCCGTGCCCGGTGGATTGCATTGAAATGCGCCCGCTGCCACTCGGCACGTTGCCAGTGGTCGGCGGCCTGGCCTTGAGTCTCGACGAGCAACGCGCCCGCGCTGCCAAACGTGATCATGCACGTCAACGTTTCGAACGACGCAATCAGCGTCTGCAACGCGAAGAACAGCACAAACAGGCTGAGCGAGAAGCGCGGGCGAAACGGTCGGCGCAACCTGAAGTGGTCGCAACCGATCCGGTGCAGGCGGCGCTGGAGCGGGTGCGTGCGCAGAAAGCGGCGACTGTGGATGCAGCACTGAAGAAAGCCAAGATCGATGTCGCGATGAGCCGTGCGCAATTGCACAAATCGTTGAAAGCTTTCGGCCATCCGCCGACATTCGAACAGCAGACGCAACTGATCGTGTTGCAGCAGCAGTTCGAAGTGGCAGAACTGGCCTTGGCGAAACTTGAAAGCAGTGCAACGCCAGCGCCCCTAGTGCCCGCCCCCGCCAAAGACGCCGAGCTGAAACGGGCGAAGATCCAGTTGGCCATGCGCCGCGCCGAACTGAAAAAAGCCCAAACCGCCGAAGCGCCGCCCGAACAGATCGCCGCGCTGGAACAAGCGTTGCGCGACGCCGAGCAGGCCCTGCACGCTGCCGAAGCCACCAGCGATCAGCCATTGCCTGACTTGGTGCGGAGCGAAAAGCGCCCGATCGACAGCCAGCTTCGCCAGTTGAAAACCGAATTGGCCTACGCCCGCGCGGACCTCAATAAACTCGAACGGCGCGCCGATACCCCCACTGAAATGCTCGACAAGGCCCGCGCCCGCCTGCAATACGCCGAGCGCCAGGTGCAAGACCATGTCGCCCCTTGAAACGCCGGACAGTCGCCTGCAACAGGCGATGAAGCTGGTATTGCTGGCGACGTTGCCGGGGCTGCTGGCGTTGTTCTGGTTTTACGGTTGGGGCGTGTTGATCAATCTGCTGCTGGCGATCGTCACTGCGCTGGTGGTCGAGGCTGCCGTCCTCCGCTTGCGTCGACAACCCATGCGGCCGACGCTGAGCGACGGCAGTGCGCTGGTCAGCGCAACGTTGCTGGCTGCCGCCCTGCCGCCCTACTGCCCCTGGTGGCTGACGGTGACGGCCATTGCTTCGGGCTTGCTGTTCGGCAAGCACGTGTACGGTGGCGTCGGAAAAAACCCGTTCAACCCGGCAATGCTCGGCTTCGCGCTGGCCATGGTGATGTTCCCGCAGCCGATGACCCATTGGCCGGCCCACGGCGTGGATCTGACCGCCGCTTTTCAACAGGTGTTCGGCGCAGGTGTGGCACCGGACGCCTGGGCACAGGCCACCGTGCTGGACAGCCTGCGCATCAACAAAAGCCTGACCATGGACGAATTGTTCGCCAGCAACCCGGCCTTCGGCCGCTTTGGCGGACACGGCGTGGAATGGGTGAATCTGGCGTTTCTTGCCGGCGGGCTGTTTTTGCTGCAACGCCAGGTCTTTGCCTGGCACGCTCCGGTGGGCATGCTTGCCAGCCTGTTTGTCGTCAGCCTGCTGTGCTGGAATGGTTCAGGGTCGAACTCGCATGGATCGCCGCTGTTTCATCTGCTTAGCGGCGCAACCATGCTGGGTGCGTTCTTCATCATCACTGAACCGGTCTCCGGCGCGAAAAACGCGCTCGCCCGTCTGCTGTTCGGTGTCGGCGTCGGGCTGCTGACTTATTTGATTCGCACCTGGGGCGGTTACCCGGACGGCGTGGCGTTTGCGGTGCTGCTGATGAACCTTTGCGTGCCAGCGCTGGAGCGATTCGCCGCTGGCCGCCAGTCACAGGTGAATCCATGAACCGCACGGGCAGCGCGCTAATTGTGTTGATGTTGGTAGTCATTGGCATCGGTGCGACCTACGTCTTACAGCGCATTAACGCACCGCAGATTGCCGCCGAACAGCGCTTGATCGAAAGCCGCAAACTGCTCGACCTGCTCCCGCTCGCGGCCTACGACAATCAACCGCTGGAACAGCCGTTGGCCTTGGCAGACATAACCCTGAACCACAGCACTTTGACCGGTGGTTATCGCGCGACCCGAGGCGGCCAGACCGCAGCGATCCTTCTGCGCAGCCAAACCCGGGGTTATGCGGGCGCCATCGAACTGTTGATCGCCATCGATGCCAACGGCAAATTGTTGGGCGTGAAAACTCTCCAACAGGCCGAAACGCCTGCACTCGGCGGGCACCTGGGAGACTGGCCGAACGCCTGGCTGCAGACGTTTATCGGCAAATCGAGCAATGAACCGAGCGATGCGGGCTGGGCGTTGAAAAAGGATCAAGGCCAATTCGATCAGATAGCCGGTGCGACCATCACCTCTCGCGCCGCGATCAGCACGATCCACGATGCCCTGCGTTACTTCGATGCTCATCGGGCGGCACTGCTGGGGAGCGGAACATGAACCGCTTAGCAACCCTCTCGACCGCATTGATGCTGACCCTGCTGCTTGGCACCAGTGACTCATTGGCAGGCGCACTGGGGACATTGTTGATGTTCGCCACAGTTGTGGGTCTGTATGGCCTGTGCATGCCGGCTTTGCGGTCGAGGCTCAGTGGTACAAGCGCATTACTGGCCAGCCTGTTGCTCGCCGCGACCTTCACCAGTTGTGCAGATCTTTTGGCGCAGCGCTGGTTTCTGCCCTGGCAGCAAGCATTCGGCCTGTATACCAGCCTGATCGCCTTGCAATGCGTGGTGCTGGAACACCATGGTTTCTGGCATCAATCATTGGCCGAACGCGTCAAACTCTGCGCGACGTTCGGTGGACTCATGCTGGTACTTGCAGGGCTGCGTGAACTCATCGGTCACGGAAGTCTCGGCCGGGGGCTGTCCGAATCCTGGCCAGGTCTTGTTCTGTTTAACGAAGGGCTGCACCTGATCACCTTGATCCCCGGTGCTTTTATTTTGTTGGCGCTGCTGCTGGCGGCGCGCCAGGCGTTGATTCGCCCGAACTCAATTTCCAAGGAAACACATCGTCCATGAATGCTGCAAAACGTCTGGAGATTTTCCGTCGCCTGCACGAAGACAATCCGGAGCCAAAGACCGAACTGGCCTACTCCTCGCCGTTCGAGCTGTTGATCGCCGTGATTCTTTCGGCGCAGTCGACTGACGTAGGCGTCAACAAGGCCACGGCGAAGCTGTTCCCGGTTGCCAATACGCCGGCAGCGATCCACGCGTTAGGTATCGAAGGTCTATCCGAATACATCAAGACGATCGGTCTCTACAACAGCAAGGCCAAGAACGTTATCGAAACCTGCCGCTTGCTGGTCGAGCGCCATGGCAGCGAGGTTCCGCAAACCCGTGAAGAACTCGAAGCCTTGCCGGGGGTGGGCCGCAAGACCGCCAACGTCGTACTCAACACGGCTTTCCGGCAACTGACCATGGCCGTCGACACCCACATCTTTCGTGTCAGCAACCGCACCGGCATTGCACCGGGCAAAAATGTGGTCGAGGTGGAAAAGAAGCTGATGAAGTTTGTGCCCAAGGAATTCCTGCTCGACTCTCATCACTGGCTGATTCTTCACGGCCGTTATGTGTGTCTGGCCCGCAAGCCGCGTTGTGGCAGTTGCCGGATCGAGGACTTGTGCGAGTACAAAGACAAAACCTCGGACGATTGACCGGCTATTGGAATAATTGATAAGTCGATTGAAAAAATCTTTTTTACCCACCGCAGGAATATCGATATAAGGGGCGCCAAAGGCAGTCTTAGCCGGGAGTTAACCTTATGAGTACCGATAAAGAGCAATTGGACGTAGAGGACGACTTTACTCCCGTTGAAACCGATGACGCAGAACCAGTGGTCGAGGTCGCCAAGACCAACCTGAGCAAGCGCCGAACCATCGATAACCTGCTCGAGGAGCGCCGACTGCAAAGGCAATTGGCCGATTACGATTTTGATCTCTGATACTTGAAAGCCTCCTGAACCGGAGGCTTTTTACTTTCTGCAGCTAGCTGGATTCGATCGGCCCATGACCCTGTCAGCTACTACAGGCATTCAGACCAGACCATTGCGCTGCGCCAACTCGATCAGATCAACCAGGGAACGTGCATTGAGCTTCAACAACAAGCGGGTCTTGTAGGTGCTTACGGTTTTGTTGCTCAAAAACATGCCATCGGCGATTTCCTTATTGGTCTTTCCCCGAGCCAACTGCTGCAACACCATCATTTCCCGACCGGACAGACGATCTACCATGTCGGCCTCACTGGCATTACCCAAACTGGTTCGCACCGTATGCAAAGCCTGATTGGGGAAATAACTGTAGCCCGACAATACCGCCTTGATCGCACTGAGCAATTCGGTCAGGTCCTGCTGTTTACAGACATAGCCGGCCGCCCCCGACTGCATGCAGCGCATTGAAAAATGCCCGGGAGCCTGTGAAGTCAATACCAGGACTTTAATAGGCATGGCCGTCGAAGTCAGTCGCGCAATAACTTCCAGACCATCAAGTTTCGGTATCCCAATATCCAGAATAACAATATCCGGCATTTGTTCTCGAGCCAGTTGTAACGCATCCACACCGTTATCAGTCTCTGCGATGACTTCGTAGCCATGACGTTCCATTAGCATACGCACCGCAAGACGAATGACAGGGTGATCATCCACGATCAGCACTTTATTCATGGGCAAGTCCAGTTTCGCTGTTCGAATTTTTAGAACACGCACAATAGCCCAGCCACTTGCTCTATGGCATGCCAGGATAATCATGCACTTGCATCGAAAGACATGCCCTACAGTCATTGCGGATTAATCCTACAAAAAATCGCTATCCATCTAAAAATCCGACGTCATCGCCTCCTTCGCACTCGGCAATATTGGCCTATTTACATTGTTACAGGTTACTTCCAGCAGGACTGAAATCGTGCCTCGCCACTGCGATCGATAACACCTGAGCCGCGCTGAACAGGCTCGAATCGGCGGACGCTAGCGACACTGATTCAACTTAGAAACATCAGGAAATATCAGCTCGAGAACAACACACCCTCTCAGCCAGAATATAAACACCTGAAACAAGATATTTATACCTGACCCATTGTTTTTGCTATAAAAATAAACATCTCGGAAAACAACTACCAAACAAAAACTCGACACCTACTAATACAGCAACTATGAGAAAGACCAGACAGAAGAGCCAAAGCATGTTGAAAATAAAAAGCAAAATCACCAACCCAATGACAGTCATTGCCATATTTGCCGCCATTTCGGAAACATCAGCCGCGATCTCGTTACCGTTTCTTGATAATAAGGACCGGGAAATATACGTGTGGTTTTTGATCAGCTTTCCGTTTTACTTGTTATTTCTTTTCTTTATTACACTAAACTTCAACTACCGTTCCCTCTACTCACCCTCCGACTTCGGCAAAGACAAAAACTTTCTAAAAGTAATCGATAACAATGATCGCGAAAACAAACGACACGCCTCGTCCCAGGAGCCTGCCATGCAAGGTGCATTTGGCGTATCAAGTTGTATCGTGCCGAGTGAGTCAAGCACTGTCGAACGGCAAGACGCGTGCAGAATCCACAACGCACCTGACCCACCGTCGGACATCAACACAAAGCCGAACCTGATTGTTCAGCACAACATTCAGTTACCTGCATGGGTCAGTAACCTGCACCTCATTGATGCGAGGGATGTCGATGAAGCGAGGGAGCTGGCGACGATTCTGGAAAAAATCCGAAACCTTGACAGGAAAACTGCCCGGGTAGTCGTCTTCCTTTCCAATCACGTATCGGATGTTTTACTGACGAAAAACGCAGTGCAGCAAAGCAAGCAGGTAAAAAAGGGCTCAGGCAAGACGCTCTTTATCGTCTATAACCTGTGTTCACAAGCAGTGACGCTGATGGTACGGACATGAACGATGAGTCTCGGCGACAAGCGCGAAGACCAGAAACATGGCTTGAACAGATCCAGACAAAGAATCATGCAAAAAGGGCGACCTTGTCTCGATGACAAGGCCGCCCTTTTCATTGCGCGTCAGTCTGTAACACTCAGAACAGCTTGCGGCCCTTGTTGGCAGCAATGCGCATGCGCAGCGCGTTGAGCTTGATGAAGCCCGCCGCGTCGGCCTGGTTGTAAGCCCCGCCGTCTTCTTCGAAGGTCGCGATGTTGGAATCGAACAGCGAATCGTCGGACTTGCGGCCAGTGACGATCACGTTGCCTTTGTACAACTTCAGGCGCACAACACCGTTCACGTTGACCTGCGAAGCGTCGATCATCTGCTGCAGCATCAGACGCTCAGGGCTCCACCAGTAACCGGTGTAGATCAGGCTGGCGTATTTCGGCATCAGCTCGTCTTTGAGGTGAGCGACTTCGCGGTCCAGGGTGATCGACTCGATGGCGCGGTGAGCGCGCAGCATGATGGTGCCGCCCGGGGTTTCGTAGCAACCACGGGACTTCATGCCGACATAACGGTTTTCGACGATGTCGAGACGGCCGATACCGTGAGCACCACCGATCTTGTTCAGCGTCGCCAGCACGGTGGCCGGAGTCATTTCGACGCCGTCCAGTGCAACGATGTCGCCATTGCGGTAGGTCAGTTCCAGGTATTGCGCTTTGTCAGGAGCGTTCTCCGGGGAGACGGTCCATTTCCACATGTCTTCTTCGTGCTCGGTCCAGGTGTCTTCCAGCACGCCGCCTTCATAGGAGATGTGCAGCAGGTTGGCGTCCATCGAGTACGGGGACTTCTTCTTGCCGTGACGCTCGATCGGGATCGCGTGCTTCTCGGCGTAGTCCATCAGCTTCTCGCGGGACAGCAGGTCCCACTCACGCCATGGTGCAATGACTTTTACGCCTGGCTTGAGTGCGTAGGCACCCAGTTCGAAACGCACCTGGTCGTTGCCCTTGCCGGTGGCGCCATGGGAAATGGCGTCAGCGCCGGTTTCGTTGGCGATTTCGATCAGACGTTTGGCGATCAGCGGACGTGCGATGGAAGTACCCAGCAGGTACTCACCTTCGTAAACGGTGTTGGCGCGGAACATCGGGAACACGAAATCACGCACGAACTCTTCGCGCAGATCGTCGATGTAGATTTCTTTGACGCCCATGGCCTGAGCCTTGGCGCGGGCCGGCTCGACCTCTTCGCCTTGACCGAGATCAGCGGTGAAGGTCACCACTTCACAGTTATAAGTATCCTGCAGCCACTTGAGGATCACCGAAGTGTCCAGGCCGCCGGAATACGCCAGAACGACCTTGTTTACGTCCGCCATGCCATCACTCCACGGGGTTCTACGGAAAGCCGAGGAGTCTACCGCTCAAACGCGATAATTTACAGAGGCGCGACAGCTTAAGACGACAAAGCGACAGATTCTGTCGAGAGCGCGACGATGACCGGCGGGTCAGGAAGTCGCTGCAGTGCTGGCTGGTGTGCTCGCTTGAGGCGCAGGTGCGGGGCTGACCGGCGCCACGCGCGCCAGTTTCACATTGACCCTACGGTTCTTCGCGCGATTGGCCGCATTGGTGTTCGGCACAATGGGATATTGCTCGCCGTGGAAACGCACGGTGATCTGCGATTCCTGAATACCATTGGCCTTGAAGAAGTCGACGACAGCCAGCGCGCGGCGGCGCGACAGTTCGCGGTTGGTCAGGCGATTGCCGCTGTTGTCGGAATGGCCGTCGAGTTCGATGTGATTGACCGTCGGATCGGCCTTCATGAATTCGAGCATTACTTGCAGCCTGGCCTTGGCGGCGGCGTCGAGGTCAACGCCCTCGCCGGGGAAGCCGATCTGCGACTGTTTGATCTGGTCAAAATTCTGCGGCAGCAATTTCGCTACACACGTCTGGTAATCGTTGAAGGCTTTGCTGAATTTGACCGGCAGCAAGCGAACTTCCGAGACGCGGCCGTCGCCCGAGGCACGGCGTACAACCGGGCTACGGCCGTCCAGCAGGCCACTGATCAGACCACCGGCCTGAGACTGCGAGCTGTTGAACAATACGTTGCCGCTGCCGAGCCTGACGCTGCCCAGGTTGATGTCGCCACGGCCCGGCTGCCAAGGCGCCGCCGCCGCGAGCAAGGTCGCTGAACCGCCGCCAAGCATGGCGTTGTAGGCATTCAGACGAAATATCGCCTGCTCACCGGCCTTGCGCACGAACTCACCCGAGCCGAAATCAGTGATCGGCTGGGTCAGACGACATTCGAACTTGTCGCCGGCGACCGTCCACTCAATGTTCTCCAGACGGGTCTGGTACGTGAGCGCCATCGCGGGAAGGCTGGCAAACACACTGAGCAAGGCTAAATAACGCTGGCGCACGGGAGGCTCCATTGGCTTCTGAAACACAAAGACCGATTCACACTATGTTTACGGCATACCTACGGGATATCGGAAGGTTCCGGCAAAACTTGATAGCGAGTGCCTGCAAGAGTCTTTTCCGGTAGCATTCGCCTCAGTTTGACCCGCCTGGAATCCCCTCATGTCCGACCGCCTGACCCTGCTGCGTCCCGACGACTGGCACATTCATCTTCGCGATGGTGCCGTGTTGACCAATACCGTTGCCGATGTTGCGCGCACCTTTGGCCGCGCCATCATCATGCCCAACCTGGTACCTCCGGTGCGCAACGCCGCTGAAGCCGACGGCTATCGCCAGCGGATTCTCGCTGCCCGCCCGGCCGGCAGTCGCTTCGAGCCGCTGATGGTGCTGTACCTCACCGACCGCACCCAGCCCGAAGAAATCCGTGAGGCCAAGGCCAGCGGTTTTGTGCACGCCGCCAAGCTGTACCCGGCTGGCGCGACCACCAACTCCGATTCCGGGGTAACCAGCATCGACAAGATTTTCCCGGCGCTGGAAGCCATGGCCGAAGTCGGCATGCCGCTGTTGATCCACGGTGAAGTTACCCGTGGCGACGTCGACGTGTTCGACCGCGAAAAGATCTTTATCGATGAGCACATGCGCCGCGTGGTCGAGCGTTTCCCGACGCTGAAAGTGGTGTTCGAACACATCACCACCGGCGACGCCGTGCAGTTCGTCAACGAGGCTTCGGCCAACGTTGGCGCGACCATCACCGCGCATCACCTGCTCTACAACCGCAACCACATGCTGGTCGGCGGGATTCGGCCGCACTTCTATTGCCTGCCGATCCTCAAGCGCAATACGCACCAGGAAGCCCTGCTCGACGCCGCCACCAGTGGCAGCGCGAAGTTCTTCCTCGGCACCGATTCGGCGCCGCACGCCCAGCATGCGAAGGAAGCCGCCTGCGGTTGCGCCGGTTGCTACACCGCGTACGCCGCCATCGAGATGTACGCCGAAGCCTTCGAACAGCGTAACGCGCTGGACAAGCTCGAAGCCTTCGCCAGCCTCAACGGCCCGCGTTTCTACGGCCTGCCGGCGAACACCGATCGCATCACCCTGGTTCGTGAAGAATGGACCGCCCCAACCAGCCTGCCGTTTGGCGAGCTGACCGTTATCCCGCTGCGCGCCGGTGAAAAACTGCGCTGGCGCCTGCTGGAGGAACACGCGTGAGTGAAGACCATTTCGACGACGAACTGGACGGTCAAAGTGGTGGTGGCGGTTCCCGTCACCCAATGGCAGCACGCTTTCGCGGCTACCTGCCGGTAGTCGTCGACGTAGAAACCGGTGGCTTCAACTCGGCCACCGATGCGTTGCTGGAGATTGCCGCGACCACCATCGCCATGGATGAAAAGGGTTTCGTTTACCCGGATCACACCTACTTCTTCCGCGTTGAGCCGTTCGAAGGCGCCAACATTGAAGCGGCAGCGCTGGAGTTCACCGGGATCAAGCTCGATCACCCGCTACGCATGGCCGTCAGCGAAGAAACCGCACTGACCGACATCTTCCGTGGCATTCGCAAAGCGTTGAAGGCCAATGGCTGCAAACGCGCGATTCTGGTTGGCCACAACAGCAGCTTCGATCTTGGCTTCCTCAACGCGGCCGTTGCGCGTCTGGACATGAAGCGCAACCCGTTCCACCCGTTCTCCAGCTTCGATACCGCGACACTGGCCGGTCTGGCATACGGTCAAACCGTACTGGCGAAAGCCTGCCAGGCCGCCGACATCGATTTCGACGGTCGTGAAGCGCACTCGGCGCGTTACGACACCGAGAAAACCGCTGAGCTGTTCTGTGGCATCGTCAACCGCTGGAAACAGATGGGCGGCTGGGAAGACTTCGACGACTGATTGTTGGTCGTCGGGTAAATCCCGCGCATGAAAAAACCGGCCACTGGGGCCGGTTTTTTTGTACCTCAACGTTGCGCCTTACAGGGCAGCAGCGTTCTCGGTCAGGTAGGCAGCAACGCCTTCTGGCGAAGCGTTCATGCCTTTGTCGCCTTTTTTCCAGTTGGCAGGGCAGACTTCGCCGTGCTCTTCGTGGAATTGCAGAGCGTCGACCAGACGGATCAGCTCTTCCATGTTACGACCCAGCGGCAGGTCGTTGATGATCTGCGAGCGGACAACGCCTTTGTCGTCGATCAGGAACGCGCCACGGAAAGCCACGCCGCCTTCGGATTCAACGTCGTAAGCCTTGGCGATGTCGTGCTTCATGTCGGCAGCCATGGTGTATTTCACCTGGCCGATACCGCCATTGTTCACTGGAGTGTTGCGCCATGCGTTGTGAGTGAAGTGCGAGTCGATCGACACAGCGATCACTTCAACGTTGCGTGCCTTGAAGTCAGCCATGCGGTTGTCCAGAGCGATCAGCTCGGACGGGCAGACGAAGGTGAAGTCCAGTGGGTAGAAGAACACCAGGCCGTATTTGCCTTTGATGGCCGAGGACAGGGTGAAGCTGTCAACGATCTCGCCATTGCCGAGTACGGCCGGGACGGTGAAGTCAGGGGCTTGTTTGCCTACGAGTACGCTCATTGATATCTCCTGGTGTAAAAACTTGAAGTTCAGGGTTCGCGCCAGCCTGCCACCCTCAGGCGACAGCCCTGTGACACAAACCCCCTTCGCAAGGGCCGACCATCATACACTGCGAATTTGGCCTGTCCTTAACGGTTTTTTAAAGCAGGCGCAGAACGGCGCTGCATTTACGGGGCCAGGCAAATCGCCAGTAATCACCGTTCGTCAGTCACCGCGCTCAATCGGCTAAAGCCTTCCGAAAGCACTTTGACAATCATTCTCGTTAACATTAAGATCCATCGCAATTGAGTCACAACCAGCGACGGTTCTCACTTATGTATGTTTGTCTCTGCACTGGCGTCACCGACGGACAGATCCGCGAAGCGATCTATGAAGGTTGCTGCAGCTATAAAGAAGTTCGCCAGGCCACCGGCGTCGCCAGCCAATGCGGCAAATGTGCCTGCCTTGCGAAGGAAGTCGTACGCGAAACCCTGACCAAGCTGCAAACCGCTCAGGCCGCGATCCCCTATCCGGTAGAATTTACTGCTGCGTAATAACACCCCATTTCAAAGAACCGGACTTATGTCCGGTTTTTTTATGCCTGTAAATCAATTGCTTAGGCTCCAGACGCGGAACACAAACATTCTTATTCCGATTAATTTTCATATATTATTCAATAACTTAGGTTTGACACTTATAAGTACGAAGCTCAAACTCTGCCGTATATACAGCTATTACAGGGCAGGACTCCGATCATGAAAGGCGACATTACAGTCATCCAGCATCTCAACAAGATCCTTGCCAATGAGCTGGTCGCGATCAATCAGTACTTCCTGCATGCGCGCATGTATGAAGATTGGGGTCTGAACAAGCTCGGCAAGCACGAATACAAAGAATCCATCGACGAGATGAAGCACGCGGACAAGCTGATCAAGCGCATCCTGTTCCTCGAGGGCCTGCCGAACGTGCAGGATCTGGGCAAGCTGCACATCGGCGAGCACACCAAGGAAATGCTGGAGTGCGACCTGCGTATCGAGAAGACCGGCCACGCTGACCTGAAGACCGCGATCGCGCATTGCGAGACCGTCGGTGACTTCGGTAGCCGTGAACTGCTTGAAGACATTCTCGAATCCGAAGAAGAACATATCGACTGGCTCGAAACCCAACTGGGCCTGATCGATAAAGTCGGTCTTGAGAACTATCTGCAATCGCAGATGGGCGAAGAGTAGGAGCTGCCGAAGGCTGCGATCTTTTCAGATTGCACCGGCAACTTGCAGTAACTTTTCGAACGCACTAAAAAGCCCCGCCCTCTTTCGAGTGGCGGGGCTTTTTATTGGCTGGAGATCAAAAGATCGCAGCCTCGTTTCACTCGACAGCTCCTACACCAGCAGCTGTCGCATGAAACCTGGTCAATCAGGCTTCGGACTTGTTCGCCGCTGCCGCTTCAACAGCCGACTTGATGGTGCTTTGCAGCGAACCGTCTGCAGCCATCTCGGTCATGATGTCGCTACCGCCGACCAGCTCACCGCCGACCCACAGTTGCGGGAAAGTCGGCCAGTTGGCGTATTTAGGCAGGTTGGCGCGGATTTCCGGGTTCTGCAGGATGTCCACGTACGCAAACTTTTCGCCACACGCCATCACAGCCTGTGCAGCTTTCGCAGAGAAGCCGCACTGCGGGGCATTCGGCGAGCCTTTCATGTAAAGCAGAATGGTGTTGTTGGCAATCTGCTCTTTAATCGTTTCGATGATATCCATGGAGCACCTCGGCTGAACTTTCCGACTCATGGGTCGGCACGGTGACGCATTGTAACGGAATCCCGAGCGCCATGCTCGGTCTCCCCGACAGTCATGCTCAAGCCGCCGCCACCGTCACCGGCACGCCATTCAACGCTGCATTGCCGGACAACTCGTCGAGCTGACATTCATCAGTCAGGTCGTTTGCGCTCGAGCCCGGCTGACTACTGGCAATCGCCATCTGCACGCCTGGCCGTGCATGACCCCAGCCATGCGGCAGGCTGACCACACCTCTCATCATGTCGAGGCTGCCGAGTACTTCAACTTCGATTTGCCCGACCCGCGAACTGACGCGCACCCATTGACCGTCGTTGAGCCCGCGGCTGGCAAGATCGTCCGGGTGCATCAGCAACTGATGGCGCGGCTTGCCTTTCACCAGACGGTGATAGTTGTGCATCCACGAATTGTTGCTGCGTACGTGGCGACGGCCAATCATCAACAGTTCATCTGCAGCGGGCGCCTGCAACGCGGCGAAGCGTACGAGGTCAGCGAGAATCTCTGGCGGCGCAGCCTGCACATGTTGGTTCGGTGTTTTCAGGCGCGAGGCCAGATTCGCTTTCAACGCGCCCAGATCAATACCATGGGGATGATCGAACAGCGTCGCCAACGAGAGTTTCTGCTCGGAGGCGTCACCGTACAGGCCCATGCGCAAGCCCATGTCGATCATCTTCGCCGGCGGCATGGTCGGCTTCAGCTCTTTACCGGTCTTCTCGGCAAAGGCCTTGGCCAGGCCAACAAAAATCTCCCAGTCATGCAGCGCGCCTTCAGGCTTGGCGAGAATTGCACGATTGAAGCGAGTCACGTTACGTACCGCGAACAGGTTAAACGTGGTGTCGTAGTGATCATTCTCCAGCGCCGAGGTCGACGGCAGGATCAAGTCGGCGTAACGCGTGGTTTCGTTGATGTAGAGGTCAATGCTGACCATGAACTCCAGGCCGTCCAGCGCTTGTTCCAGTTGCCGCCCGTTCGGCGTCGACAACACCGGATTGCCGGCCACAGTGATCAGCGCACGGATCTGCCCCTCGCCTTCGGTGAGCATTTCTTCGGCCAGCGCCGAGACCGGCAACTCTCCGCCGTATTCAGGACGACCCGAGACACGGCTTTGCCATTTGTTGAAATGCCCGCCCGAGGTCGATGCCACCAGGTCCACGGCGGGTTCGGTGCATAACGCGCCGCCTACCCGGTCGAGATTGCCGGTGACCAGATTGATCAACTGCACCACCCAGTGGCACAGCGTGCCAAAGGCCTGGGTTGAAACCCCCATGCGGCCGTAGCAAACCGCACTCGGCGCGGCAGCGAAGTCGCGGGCCAGTTGACGGATCTGTCCGGCAGGCACGGCGCACAACGGGCTCATGGCTTCAGCGGTGAACGACGCTACCGCCCCGCGCACGTCCTCGAGCCCATCGACCGGCAAATGACTGTCGCGGGTCAGGCCTTCACTGAACAGCGTATTAAGCACACCAAACAACAACGCGGCATCCCCTCCCGGACGCACGAACAGATGCTGATCAGCCATCGCCGCCGTCTCGCTTCGCCGTGGATCGACCACCACGACCTTACCACCGCGAGTTTGAATAGCTTTTAAACGTTTTTCGACATCCGGCACGGTCATGATGCTGCCGTTGGAGGCCAGCGGATTACCACCGAGGATCAACATGAAATCGGTGTGATCGATGTCCGGAATCGGCAGCAGCAAGCCGTGGCCGTACATCAGGTAACTGCTCAGGTGATGCGGCAACTGATCGACCGAGGTCGCCGAGAAGCGATTGCGCGTCTTCAGCAAACCGAGGAAATAATTGCTGTGGGTCATCAGCCCGTAGTTGTGCACGCTCGGGTTGCCCTGATAGACCGCCACGGCGTTCTGGCCATGACGCTCCTGAATCGCCGCCAGCTTCTCGGCAACCAGCGCAAACGCTTCGTCCCACTCGATCGGCAGCCATTCGCTGCCCACACGGCGCATTGGCTGACGCAGGCGATCCGGATCGTTCTGGATATCTTGCAGCGCCACGGCTTTGGGGCAGATGTGGCCGCGACTGAAGGTGTCGAGCGCATCGCCCTTGATCGAGGTGATCGCGACATTGCCATCGGTTTCGGTGGTCTCGATGGTCAGACCGCAAATGGCCTCACACAGGTGGCAGGCACGGTGATGGAGAGTCTTGGTCATGGCCAGTCTCTGTCTTGTTCTGGGCGGGTAATGACACCCGCGGGAACAAAACTATGGCCCGAGTGATGAAGCAGCGCCAGCGACGTTCGTCTTGTGAATCGGCGCCTATCAGGTGCGCCGATAGACCGCCGCGCTCAACTCGATGGAAGCTGCGGAGGAGCTGCCAGCTGGATTTCCTGGATGGTTTCGATCTGCTCGTGGGCGACGTGAACGCCGGTGAGTTCGCCGATCAATCGCCAGTGTTCGTCGAGCCCGGCGCTAATCGTTGCCATGCGATCGATCATGTGGCGGCCGGCGCTCTTGACGACTTCGTCTTCGCTGCGCAGCAGTTCGAACGACATTGAGGTCACCGACGCGGTGAGGTGGGTCAGAGAGCGAGCCGTGTGGCCCAGCAATTCCATTAACAGTTTTTCTTTCGATTCCATGCGGAGGCTTCCTGCGTCGCTCGAAACTTATTTATAACCCAGCACTTTGCTTTAGCAAATGTTTCAACCTGAGCATCCGACCAAATGATGGCATGGCGCCACGGTCGTAAACCGACCCAAGCGACACGATCCCCGCCACGCCGCATTGCCAAGCCCCGCGAGGCCAGTGTACAAAGGGACTCGCTGCTGTCCTGAACCCGGCTTCAAATGCGCGACTGCAACATTCAGTGCGCCCTTCGATTTCCGCAAAAACTGTAGCCTATTGGAAAAACGCGACATTTAGTGTCAATATCGCGCCTCCCCCTATTTCGTCGCCCCGTGCGGCTTACGCCGCAGGTCTCGCCCGTTGTTCCGTTAAACAAGGCTTTGAGCATCTGCGGTTTGTAGCAAAAAGGTAGTCAATGATGAGCGCAAGGCACTTTCTCTCCCTGATGGATTGCACGCCCGAAGAGCTGGTCAGCGTGATCCGTCGAGGCGTTGAGCTCAAGGACCTGCGTAACCGCGGCGTACTGTTCGAGCCTCTGAAAAACCGTGTACTGGGCATGATCTTCGAGAAGTCCTCGACCCGTACCCGTATCTCCTTCGAGGCGGGCATGATCCAGCTCGGCGGCCAGGCGATCTTCCTCTCGCCGCGTGACACCCAACTGGGTCGTGGCGAGCCGATCGGCGACTGCGCCATCGTCATGTCGAGCATGCTCGATGCGGTGATGATCCGTACCTTTGCCCACAGCACCTTGACCGAATTTGCGGCCAACTCGCGCGTACCGGTGATCAACGGCCTGTCCGATGATCTGCACCCGTGTCAGCTGCTGGCCGACATGCAGACATTCCTTGAACACCGTGGCTCGATTCAGGGCAAAACCGTGGCCTGGATCGGCGACGGCAACAACATGTGCAACAGCTATATAGAAGCAGCGATGCAGTTCGACTTCCAGTTGCGCATCGCTTGCCCGCAAGGCTACGAGCCCAACCCTGAGTTCGTCGCCAAGGCCGGCGATCGCGTGACCATCGTTCGCGATCCGCAAGACGCCGTGCGTGGCGCGCATCTGGTGAGCACCGACGTCTGGACTTCGATGGGTCAGGAAGAGGAAACTGCCAAGCGCCTCAAGCTGTTCGCCCCGTTCCAGGTCAACCGTGCTTTGCTCGACCTCGCTGCCGAGGACGTGCTGTTCATGCATTGTTTGCCTGCACACCGTGGCGAAGAAATCAGCCTCGACCTGCTTGATGACCCGCGCTCCGTCGCCTGGGATCAGGCAGAAAACCGTCTCCACGCACAGAAGGCCCTGCTCGAGTTCCTCGTTGAACCGGCATATCACCACGCATGAGCCATGAACTACTGCTGAACCTGCGCAACCTCGCTTGCGGCTACCAAGATCAACGTGTGGTGCAGAACCTTAATCTGCACCTTAATGCCGGTGACATCGGCTGCCTGCTCGGTTCGTCCGGCTGCGGCAAGACCACGACCCTGCGCGCCATCGCCGGTTTCGAACCGGTGCACGAAGGTGAAATCACCCTCGGTGGCGAAACCATCTCCAGCGCCGGCTTCACCCTGGCGCCGGAGAAACGCCGGATCGGCATGGTGTTCCAGGACTACGCGCTGTTTCCGCACCTGAGCGTTGCCGACAACATTGCCTTCGGCATTCGCAAGCATCCGAACAAGGAACGCGTGACCGAAGAACTGCTGGAACTGGTCAACCTGAAGAACCTCGGCAAGCGCTTCCCGCACGAATTGTCCGGCGGCCAGCAACAGCGTGTCGCCCTCGCCCGTGCCTTGGCGCCGGAGCCGCAATTACTGCTGCTCGACGAGCCGTTCTCCAACCTTGATGGAGAACTGCGCCGCAAGCTCAGCCATGAGGTGCGCGACATTCTCAAGGCCCGTGGCACCAGCGCAATTCTGGTGACCCACGACCAGGAAGAAGCCTTCGCCGTCAGCGATCACGTCGGTGTATTCAAGGAAGGTCGACTGGAGCAGTGGGACACGCCGTACAACCTGTATCACGAACCGGCAACGCCGTACGTGGCCAGCTTCATCGGTCAGGGTTACTTCATTCGCGGCCAGTTGGGCAGCCCGGAATCGGTGCAGACTGAACTGGGTGAGCTGCGCGGCAATCGGGCTTATACCTGGCCGATTGGCGGGGCTGTGGATGTGTTGCTGCGTCCGGATGACATTGTTTATGCGCCGGACAGTGGGTTGAAAGCGCGGATTGTCGGCAAGACCTTCCTTGGGGCGTCGACGCTGTATCGTCTGCAATTGCCGACGGGGGCGCAGCTGGAATCGATTTTCCCGAGTCATGCTGATCACCATGTCGGTGCGGAAGTGGGGATTCGGGTTGCGGCTGAACACCTCGTATTGTTCCAGGCATCTGGCAGCACCGCTGCGCAGATCCCGGCAGTGGAAAACGGCGTCCGCCGCTACAGCACTGCCCTCTGACCAACACCGGATCCCACTGTAGGAGTGAGCCTGCTCGCGATAGCGGTGCATCAGTCAAATCATCTGTGACGGATGTATCGCTATCGCGAGCAGGCTCACTCCTACAGGGTTTTGCGTTAACCCAGGATCAAGGTGCCGCTGGCAACCAGCGTCGCATTGCCGCCAATCTTCACCCGCTCGCCTTCCAGCCGACAAAACAACTCCCCCCCCCGCGCCGAGCGCTGGCAAGCGGTCAGGCTCGATTTGCCCAGACGCTTGGACCAATACGGGATCAGGCTGCAATGCGTCGACCCGGTCACCGGATCTTCATTGATGCCAATCGCCGGCGCAAAATAGCGCGAGACGAAGTCGTGCTGATTACCCCGCGCCGTGACGATAGCGCCCAGCCACGGCAGCTTGGCCAACGCCACCATGTCCGGCTTGCAATCGAGCACGGCCTGCTCCGACTCCAGTACCACAAACAGTTCGTTGGAGCCGAGCACATCAACCGCTTCGACACCCAGCGCCCGCTCAACGTCGACAGTCACACCAATCTCAGACGGCATGATCGACGGGAAATCCAGCCACAACCGATCACCTTCCCGTGTGACGCTCAGCGGACCGGATTGACAGGTAAAGTCGATACGACCGGCGCTTTCCTTGTAAATTTCGAACAGCACATAAGCGCTGGCCAGCGTGGCGTGGCCGCACAGCGGCACTTCAGTAGTCGGGGTGAACCAGCGGATATGCCAGGCCGATCCCTCACGCACCAGAAACGCAGTTTCCGCCAGATTGTGCTCGGCGGCGATCTTCTGCATCAGCTCATCCGCAAGCCAGGCATCCAGCCGATAGACCATCGCCGGATTGCCACTGAACGGCCGATCACTGAACGCATCGACCTGATGAAACTCGAGCTGCATAACCTTCTCCCTAAGTCAGTCGGCAGAGCATGCAACCACGAGGCGATCAGCGCCAGTGACAGAACCGGCCAATTTTCTGCATACAGCGATAACGGTCACGTGCGGCCGATATCGGCAAATTTCGCCTGGGTATGTTCGGCGAGCACGGCGGGTGCCAGTTCCACCTCCAGGCCTCGCCGACCGGCGCTGACATAAATAGTCGCAAACCCCTGAGCCGAGTCATCAATAAAGGTACGCAGGCGCTTCTTCTGCCCCAACGGGCTGATGCCACCCAACAGATAACCGGTGGAGCGTTGTGCGGCTGCCGGGTCAGCCATCTCGGCTTTTTTCACCCCCGCGGCATGCGCCAGACCTTTGAGGTCAAGGCTTCCGACGACCGGCACCACCGCCACCAGCAACTCGCCTTTTTCGCTGGCCGCCAACAAGGTTTTAAACACCTGCGCTGGCTCCAGCGCCAGTTTTTCCGCGGCCTCCAGCCCATAGGATGCGGCCTTGGGGTCATGTTCGTAACTGTGCACGCGATGTTCGGCACGAACTTTTTTCAACAAGTCCAACGCAGGGGTCATGGCAGCTCCAGGCTCGGCAGTGACAGAAAAATGCTGCGTCGGATTCTAGGTGATCAGCCTCTAAAAGGCTCTATCCCAAGCCACGATTCCCGTGGCTTGCAGACATTCTGCAAACACCATCGCGCGTGGATGACACAGGATCATTCACGCAACGAATAGTTTTATTGTGACCGATGGTTCACTTTCGACCTTTGACAGGTTTGTTTCTTGTCTATATTTTTTCGAATCTGAATAATGTAAGAATTATCGTCATCGCAGCACCCAGCAGTAAACCGGGAACGGAATGGGGATTCCCACCTGGTGAAAATCGCGCCTTGCCCTATCGGCGAGACGCCAGACAACAACAAAAACCGAGGTTTTCAATGACAACTGCTTTACAGCAACCATCGCTATCGAGCCAATGCATGGCCGAGTTTCTGGGTACTGCACTGCTGATCTTTTTCGGCACCGGTTGTGTCGCCGCGCTCAAAGTCGCGGGCGCCAGCTTCGGCCTGTGGGAAATCAGCATCATCTGGGGCGTCGGCGTGAGCATGGCGATCTACCTCACTGCCGGGGTTTCCGGCGCGCACCTGAACCCGGCCGTGAGCATCGCCCTGGCGATCTTCGCCGACTTCGAGAAGCGCAAACTGCCGTTCTATATTCTGTCGCAGATCGCTGGCGCCTTCTGCGGCGCGCTGTTGGTTTACACGCTGTACAGCAACCTGTTCTTCGATTACGAACAAACTCACCAAATGGTTCGCGGCTCGGCGGCCAGTCTTGAACTGGCGTCGGTATTCTCGACGTTCCCGAACCCGGTGCTGTCCACTGCCCAGGCCTTCCTGGTCGAGATGATCATCACCGCGATCCTGATGGGCGTGATCATGTCGCTGACCGACGACAACAACGGTCTGCCGAAAGGCCCGCTGGCGCCACTGCTGATCGGTTTGCTGATCGCCGTCATTGGCAGCTCGATGGGCCCGCTGACCGGTTTCGCGATGAATCCGGCGCGCGATTTCGGTCCAAAGCTGATGACTTTCTTCACCGGCTGGGGTGAAATTTCCTTCACTGGCGGTCGCGATATTCCGTACTTCCTGATTCCGATTTTTGCACCGATTGTCGGTGCCTGCCTCGGCGCTGCCGGGTATCGCGGGCTCATCGCCCGTCACCTGACCGGCGCCACACCTGCTACAAAGGATGCAGAACCGGCCATTGACGGCAAACCAAGAACTTCTTGAAACAGTCGGCGCCGGCTCCTGCCCTATAGAGCCTGCGCCACGGCCCACTCTCCCTTATTTCGTCCAAGGCAATCGACATGACCGACATTCAGAATAAGAACTACATCATTGCCCTCGATCAGGGTACGACCAGCTCCCGCGCGATCATTTTCGACCGCGATGCGAACGTGGTCTGCACCGCGCAGCGCGAATTCGCTCAGCATTACCCACAGGCCGGTTGGGTCGAACATGACCCGATGGAAATCTTCGCCACCCAGAGCGCGGTGATGGTTGAAGCGCTGGCCCAGGCCGGTCTGCATCACGATCAGGTCGCCGCCATCGGTATCACCAACCAGCGCGAAACCACCGTGGTCTGGGACAAGACCACCGGCCGTCCGGTGTACAACGCCATCGTCTGGCAGTGCCGCCGCAGCACCGAGATCTGCCAGCAGCTCAAGCGCGACGGTCACGAAGAGTACATCCGCGATAACACCGGTCTGGTCACCGACCCGTACTTCTCCGGCACCAAACTGAAGTGGATCCTCGACAACGTCGAGGGCAGCCGCGAGCGTGCGCGCAACGGCGAACTGCTGTTCGGCACCGTCGATAGCTGGCTGATCTGGAAGTTCACCGGCGGCAAAGTACACGTCACCGACTACACCAACGCCTCGCGCACCATGCTCTTCAACATTCACTCGCTGGAGTGGGATTCGAAGATGCTGGAGATCCTCGACATCCCGCGCGAAATGCTCCCGGAAGTGAAGGCTTCTTCGGAAATCTACGGTCGCACCAAGAGCGGCATCGCCATCGGCGGTATCGCCGGCGACCAGCAAGCGGCACTGTTCGGCCAGATGTGCGTGGAACCAGGTCAGGCGAAAAATACCTACGGCACTGGCTGCTTCCTGCTGATGAACACCGGCGACAAAGCAGTGAAATCCCAGCACGGCATGCTCACCACCATCGCTTGCGGCCCGCGTGGCGAAGTCGCTTATGCGCTGGAAGGTGCGGTGTTCAACGGCGGTTCCACCGTGCAATGGCTGCGTGATGAACTGAAAATCATCAACGACGCCCACGACACCGAATACTTCGCCAATAAAGTGAAGGACAGCAACGGCGTGTACCTGGTGCCGGCGTTTACCGGTCTGGGCGCTCCGTACTGGGACCCGTATGCCCGTGGCGCGCTGTTCGGCCTGACGCGCGGTGTTCGCGTCGATCACATCATCCGCGCCGCACTGGAATCGATCGCCTACCAGACCCGCGACGTGCTCGACGCCATGCAACAGGACTCCGGCGAACGCCTTAAAGCCCTGCGTGTGGATGGCGGTGCGGTGGCGAACAACTTCCTCATGCAGTTCCAGGCTGACATTCTCGGCACGCAGGTTGAACGCCCGCAAATGCGCGAAACCACGGCGCTCGGCGCGGCTTACCTGGCCGGTCTGGCGTGCGGTTTCTGGGGCAGTCTGGAAGAATTGCGCGGCAAAGCAGTGATCGAGCGCGAGTTCGAGCCGAGCCTGGACGAAGTCGAGAAAGAGAAGCTGTACAAAGGCTGGAAAAAAGCCGTCAGTCGTACCCGTGACTGGGCGCGTGAAGACGCTGAATAAGCCAACCTTAGGACTGGTTAAAGCGGTCCAAACAGCGTGAAAGCGTAGCGAGCGAAGGCAAGCCAAGGCAAAAACAGGCGAGGACGCGGAGTTTACGGGTTTGTAAATGAGCAGTCCGAGCCTGTTTTTAACGCAGGATGGCCGAGCGCAGTAGCTTTCACGTTGTTTGGAAACTGGTAGGGAGCGGATTCCTGCGTCATCATGGGCAAATTTTGCACGGCAGCCCAAAGGAAGCCCCATGAATCTGCCTCCCCGTCAGCAGCAAATCCTCGAGCTGGTCCGCGAACGCGGCTATGTGAGCATCGAGGAAATGGCCACGCTGTTCGTTGTTACCCCGCAAACCATCCGCCGCGACATCAACCAGCTCGCGGAAGCCAATCTGCTGCGTCGCTACCATGGTGGTGCCGCTTATGATTCCAGTGTCGAAAACACCGCCTATGCGATGCGCGCCGACCAGATGCGCGATGAAAAACAACGCATCGGTGAAGCCATCGCTGCACAGATCCCCGATCACGCTTCGCTGTTCATCAATATCGGCACGACCACCGAGTCGATTGCCCGCGCCCTGCTCAATCACAATCACCTGAAAATCATCACCAACAACCTGCACGTCGCGTCGATGCTCAGTGCCAAGGATGATTTCGATGTGTTGCTGACTGGCGGCAATGTGCGTCGTGACGGCGGTGTTGTCGGTCAGGCGAGTGTGGACTTCATCAATCAGTTCAAGGTTGACTTTGCGCTGGTCGGGATTAGCGGTATTGATGAAGACGGCAGCCTGCTGGATTTTGATTATCAGGAAGTGCGGGTTTCCCAGGCGATCATTGCCAATGCGCGACAGGTGATTCTGGCAGCGGACTCGAGCAAGTTCGGGCGCAATGCGATGATCCGGCTGGGGCCGATCAGTCTGATTGATTGCCTGGTCACGGATCAGCAACCGGTGCCGGCGCTGGCGCAGTTGTTGAGCCAGCACAAGATTCGCCTGGAAGTCGTTTAACCTCCCTTCTATTCATTTTCTGTATTGACGCCTTCGCGAGCAGGCTCGCTCCCACATTGGAATGCATTTCAAACCGTGGGAGCGAGCCTGCTCGCGAAAACAATCGATCAAACAACACGTCTTCTGCGCCCTTGCGCGCATTTGATGTTCGAAAATTTTCCTTTCCCTGCTCTTCGATGAGTTTTTTCAATCGAACGTGACTGGCTGTGCGCGTCTTTATGGGCTACCATTTTCGCAAATGAACATTCATGTTCGATTTCCAATATAGAAAATCAAAAGAACCCGAGGCCAGCCGATGTCCACCTCTACCTTGCGTACGCCCCCAATCTCCGAGATCTATGACATCGCCGTTATCGGCGGCGGGATCAATGGCGTGGGGATCGCAGCGGATGCCGCCGGTCGCGGGCTTTCGGTGTTCCTTTGCGAAAAGGACGATCTGGCCAGCCACACTTCGTCGGCCAGCAGCAAGCTGATCCACGGAGGTCTGCGCTACCTCGAACATTACGAATTCCGTCTGGTGCGTGAAGCGCTGGCCGAGCGCGAAGTGCTGCTGGCCAAGGCGCCGCACATCGTCAAACCGATGCGCTTCGTGCTGCCACACCGTCCGCACCTGCGCCCGGCGTGGATGATCCGGGCTGGCCTGTTCCTCTATGACAACCTCGGCAAGCGCGAAAAGCTGCCAGGTTCGAAAAGCCTCAAGTTTGGTGCCGACAGCGCACTGAAAAGCGAAATCAAGAAAGGCTTCGAATACTCCGACTGCTGGGTCGACGACGCCCGCCTCGTGGTACTCAACGCCATGGCCGCCCGCGAAAAAGGCGCCCACGTGCACACTCAGACCCGTTGCGTCAGCGCCCGTCGCGCCAAAGGCCTGTGGCACCTGAACCTGGAACGTGCCGACGGCAGCCTGTTTTCGATCACCGCCAAAGCACTGGTGAACGCCGCTGGCCCATGGGTTGCCAAGTTCATCCGTGACGACCTGAAGATGGAATCGCCGTACGGCATCCGTCTGATTCAGGGCAGCCACATCATCGTGCCGAAACTGTACGAAGGTGATCACGCGCACATTCTGCAAAACGAAGATCAGCGCATCGTGTTCACCATTCCGTACCTCAACCACTTCACCCTGATCGGCACCACCGACCGTGAGTACACCGGTGATCCGGCGAAAGTGGCCATCACCGACGGCGAAACCGATTACCTGTTGAAAGTGGTCAACGTCCACTTCAAGCAGCAGATCAGCCGTGACGACATCCAGCACAGTTACTCGGGCGTACGCCCACTGTGCAACGACGAATCCGACAACCCGTCGGCCGTCACCCGTGATTACACCCTGGCCTTGTCGGGCAACACTGAAGAAGCGCCACTGTTGTCGGTGTTCGGCGGCAAGCTGACCACCTACCGCAAACTCGCTGAATCGGCGATGGCGCAGTTGCTGCCATTCTTCACCCAGATGCGCCCGAGCTGGACGGCCACCGCCACCCTGCCCGGCGGCGAAGACATGACCACCCCGCAAGCCTTGAGCGCGCTGATCCGCGACAAGTTCGACTTCGTGCCGACCGAGATCGCTCGTCGCTGGTCCACCACTTACGGCAGCCGCACGTGGCGCATGCTCGAAGGCGTGGAAAGCCTCGCCGACATGGGCGAACACATTGGTGGCGGGCTCTACACCCGTGAAGTCGATTACCTGTGCAGCGAAGAGTGGGCAACCACAGCGCATGACATTCTGTGGCGTCGTAGCAAGCTGGGGCTGTTCACTACCCCGGTAGAGCAAGAGAAGCTTGCGGCGTATTTGGGTAAGGTCGAACAGAACCGTAGCAAGATCGAAGCGGCGTGATTTGAACATTGCTTAAACGAAAGCCCCTGAATTGAGAGATTCAGGGGCTTTTTGTTTTGTGGGTTCTGTTGGACCTGATTGTGTCAGTCAGATCTCTCCCCATCACCCCAGCCCTCTCCCCCAAGGGGGAGAGGGGAAAGGGAGCCGATCGAGGTACTCTGTAAATCCTGAGTTCGACTCGGTATTCCAAGTCGGCGTAACTTGCCCAAACAACGCGATCGGTCCCCTCTCCCTCTGGGAGAGGGCTAGGGTGAGGGGCTTTTCGCCGTTCGGATTTCCGAACGCGACCTGACGGTCAATTCGGTAAACCGGATCAGATACGCCAAAAACCACCATCACAAAACTTTAATAATCTTCTAAATCAACAAGTTAAGCCACAGCAACTGGTCTGGCACGACTCATGCTCTACACTCTCTCGACGAATGCCTGTTGCGCCAGCACTTCAGGAGCCGTCAGGCATTCGAAGCACAAAAGGGCCGACGAACTGGCTCCATAAAAAAAACAATTCGAGGAAAATTTGATGCGCATCGTTCCCCATATCCTGGGCGCAGCCATTGCGGCCGCTCTGATCAGCACGCCAGTTTTCGCCGCCGAACTCACCGGCACCCTGAAGAAAATCAACGATTCGGGCACCATCACGCTCGCTCACCGCGACAGCTCTATTCCGTTTTCCTACATTGCAGACGCTTCCGGCAAACCAGTGGGCTACTCCCACGACATTCAGGTGGCTATCGTTGAAGCCCTGAAAAAAGACCTGAACAAGCCCGATCTGCAGGTCAAGTACAACCTGGTCACCTCGCAAACCCGTATCCCGCTGATCCAGAACGGCACCGCGGATATCGAGTGCGGCTCGACCACCAACAACGCCGAACGCGCCCAGCAAGTCGACTTCACCGTCAACATCTTCGAAATCGGCACCCGTCTGCTGGTCAAGAAAGACAAGGATGGCAAGCCGTCCTACGCTGACTTTGCCGACCTGAAAGGCAAAAACGTCGTGACCACCGCCGGCACCACGTCCGAGCGCATCATCAAAGCGATGAACGCCGACAAGCAGATGGGCATGAACATCATCTCCGCCAAAGACCACGGCGAATCCTTCAACATGCTGGAAAGCGGCCGCGCCGTAGCCTTCATGATGGACGACGCCCTGCTGGCCGGCGAAGAAGCCAAGGCCAAGAAACCGACTGACTGGATCATCACCGGTACGCCACAGTCCTTCGAAGCCTACGCGTGCATGGTGCGCAAAGACGACCCGGCCTTCAAGAAGGCTGTCGATGCCGCCATCGTTGGCCTGTACAAGTCGGGCGAGATCAACAAGATCTACAGCAAGTGGTTCGAGAGCCCGATTCCTCCAAAAGGCCTGAACCTGAACTTCCCGATGAGCGACAAGGTAAAAGATCTGATCGCCAACCCGAGCGACAAGCCGGCGCCTGACGTAAAAATCTGATTCCTGACTAACCTTATCTCCTGAGGGAGCCACCCTCCCTCAGGCGTCTGTTACTACCTGCTGGCTATACAGTGGAACACTCGACCTGGCGGTTTTCGAGCCGATCGCGTGTGCCTGACGTTCAACGTCGGGTGGGAAAGGATCTTCCCCAAGCGGGTGCTTGTACATCGATCGATCTCGAGGGGAGACCCTAATGAATTACAACTGGGACTGGGGCGTGTTCTTCAAGTCCACCGGCGTTGGCAGCGAGACTTATCTCGACTGGTACATCTCCGGTTTGGGCTGGACCATTGCCATCGCCATCGTGGCGTGGATCATCGCCTTGCTGCTGGGCTCCATACTGGGGGTCATGCGCACGGTGCCGAACCGCATCGTATCGGGCATCGCCACCTGCTACGTCGAGCTGTTCCGTAACGTACCGCTGCTGGTTCAGCTGTTCATCTGGTACTTCCTGGTACCCGACCTGCTGCCGCAAAACCTGCAGGACTGGTACAAACAGGACCTCAACCCGACGACCTCGGCTTACCTGAGCGTTGTCGTGTGCCTGGGCCTGTTCACCGCTGCCCGCGTCTGCGAACAAGTGCGTACCGGCATCCAGGCGCTGCCACGCGGCCAGGAATCCGCCGCCCGCGCCATGGGCTTCAAACTGCCGCAGATCTACTGGAACGTGCTGCTGCCCCAGGCCTACCGGATCATCATTCCGCCGCTTACCTCGGAGTTCCTCAACGTCTTCAAGAACTCCTCCGTGGCGTCCCTGATCGGCCTGATGGAACTGCTGGCGCAAACCAAGCAGACCGCCGAATTCTCGGCCAACCTGTTTGAAGCCTTCACCCTGGCCACGCTGATCTACTTCACCCTGAACATGAGCCTGATGTTGCTGATGCGCATGGTCGAGAAGAAAGTCGCGGTGCCCGGCCTGATCTCCGTGGGGGGTAAATAATGGACTTCGATTTCAGCGGCATCATCCCCGCTATCCCGGGCCTGTGGAACGGCATGGTCATGACCTTGCAGTTGATGGTCATGGGCGTGGTCGGCGGCATCGTGCTGGGGACGATCCTCGCGCTGATGCGCCTGTCGTCGAGCAAACTGCTGTCGCGCGTGGCCGGCGCTTATGTGAACTACTTCCGTTCGATTCCGCTGCTGCTGGTGATCACCTGGTTCTACCTGGCGGTGCCGTTCGTGCTGCGCTGGATCACCGGCGAAGACACGCCGATTGGCGCGTTCACTTCCTGCGTCGTGGCCTTCATGATGTTTGAAGCCGCGTACTTCTGCGAAATCGTTCGGGCCGGTGTGCAGTCGATCCCCAAAGGCCAGATGGCCGCCGCGCAAGCGATGGGCATGACCTATGGCCAGACCATGCGCCTGATCATCCTGCCCCAGGCGTTCCGCAAGATGACCCCGTTGCTGCTGCAACAGTCGATCATCCTGTTCCAGGACACCTCGCTGGTTTACACCGTGGGCCTGGTGGACTTCCTTAACTCCGCCCGTTCCAGCGGCGACATCATCGGTCGTTCCAACGAGTTCCTGATCTTCGCCGGTGTCGTCTACTTCATCATCAGCTTTTCCGCCTCGCTGCTGGTCAAGCGTCTGCAAAAAAGGTTTGCCGTATGATCTCTATCAAGAACATCAACAAGTGGTATGGCGACTTCCAGGTGCTGACTGATTGCAGCACCGAGGTCAAAAAAGGCGAAGTGATCGTGGTCTGCGGCCCGTCGGGTTCCGGCAAATCGACCCTGATCAAGTGCGTCAACGCGCTGGAGCCGTTCCAGAAAGGCGACATCGTCGTCGACGGCACCTCGATTGCCGACTCGAAGACCAACCTGCCGAAACTGCGTTCGCGCGTGGGCATGGTGTTCCAGCATTTCGAACTGTTCCCGCACCTGACCATCACCGAAAACCTGACCATCGCGCAGATCAAGGTGTTGGGCCGCAGCAAGGAAGAGGCGACCAAGAAAGGTCTGCAGCTGCTCGAACGCGTCGGCCTGTCGGCGCACGCCCACAAGCACCCGGGGCAACTGTCCGGTGGTCAGCAACAGCGTGTGGCGATTGCCCGTGCGCTGGCAATGGACCCGATCGTCATGCTGTTCGACGAACCGACCTCGGCGCTCGACCCGGAGATGGTCAACGAAGTGCTCGACGTGATGGTGCAACTGGCCCACGAAGGCATGACCATGATGTGCGTAACCCACGAAATGGGCTTCGCCCGTAAAGTGGCGGATCGAGTGATTTTCATGGACGCCGGCAAGATCATCGAAGACTGCCCGAAAGAGGAATTCTTCGGTGACATCAGCGCCCGCTCCGAACGCGCGCAGCACTTCCTCGAGAAAATCCTGCAGCACTAAAAGCAACACACCTGCCGGGGCATCACTCCTTCCCTGTGGGAGCGAGCCTGCTCGCGAAGAGGTCATTACATTCAGCCTGGATGTTGAATGTCAGTGCGCTTTCGCGAGCAGGCTCGCTCCCACAAGGGCCGGCGTTGCCCTCGCAACAAGTGTGGTGGTTGACCCAAGGCAACTGTGATGAAATGCGACCCCAATCTCTATCGCGCCGCGCCGCCATCACTTGCCGTGAAGCCCCGTCTGATTCGTCATTTGTTCCTGCCGCCACTGATCATCGCCCTGATGATCGGGTTGGGTTTTATCGGCTTCTGGACCAGTGAGCATTTCGGCATTCGCAGCCTCGGCGAGAACGGTCAGCGCCAGCTCGAACTGCACGCCCGCGCGGTCGAAAGCGAGATCAGCAAATATACCTACCTGCCCAGCCTGCTGGAACTCGAAACGAGTGTGTCGCAGCTGCTGGCCGACCCGAGCCCGCAATACCGGGAAACGGTCAACGCTTACCTCGAAGGCCTGAACCGACGCAGCCGCAGTCGGGCCATCTACGTCATGGACACTACTGGCCGCGTCATGGCCACCAGCAACTGGCGCGATGTCGACAGTTACCTCGGTGAAGACCTGTCCTTCCGCGCTTACTTCCAGAAAGCCGTACGTGGCGAACCCGGGCGTTTCTACGGGATCGGCAGCACCAACGGCGAACCCGGTTACTACCTCGCTCATGGCCTCGAAGAGCACGGCAAGATCATTGGCGTCGCCGTGGTCAAAGTGCGCCTGGAAGCCATGGAAGAACGCTGGCAGCGCGCGCGTCTGGAAGCGTTCGTCAGCGATGAAAACGGCATCATCATTCTGTCCAGCGATCCGGCCCGGCGCCTGAAAGCAGTGATTCCCCTGAGTGAAGCCACCAAGGAAAAACTCGCCCGCAGCCTGCAGTACTACTGGTTTCCGCTCAACGAGCTGCAACCTCTGGCTCGCGAAACCTTGTCCGAGGGCGTAGAAAAACTCACCTTCCCGGCCAACAGCGAAGTGCAGTCCGGCGAGGATGACATCAGCTATCTCGCGCAGACCCGGCCACTGACCGACACGCCGTGGAATTTCACCCTGCTCACGCCGTTGCAGGACCTGCGCCGCGAAGCGATCAACCAAGGCATTCTCGTCGCGGTCGCCTTTGCGCTGGTGGCCTTCCTGTTGATTGCCTGGAACGAACGACGCAAGGTCATTGCTACTCGCCTCGCTGCCCGTGAAGCCTTGCAGGAAGCCAATAATCAACTGGAGCGTCGGATTACCGAACGCACCACCGACTTGCGCGCCAGCAACGAACGTTTGAAGAGCCAGATCCGCGAACGTCGTCAGGCCGAAGAAACGTTGCGCCGCGCTCAGGATGAACTGGTGCAGGCCGGCAAACTCGCGGCCATCGGCCAGATGTCGACCAGTATCGCCCACGAATTGAACCAGCCGCTGGCCGCGATGCGCACGCTGTCGGGCAACACCGTACGCTTTCTCGAACGCGGTCAGCTGGATATTGCCAGCACTAACCTGAAGACCATCAACGAGCTGATCGACCGCATGGGCCGGATCACCGCCAGCCTGCGTTCATTCGCCCGACGCGGTGACAATCAGGGCCAGGCGAGCCTTGGCAAAGCCGTGGAAGCGGCGCTGCAATTGCTCGGTGCGCGCCTGGAAAGTTCGGCGCTGCACATTCACCGGCAGTTTATCGACGTGCAAGTGCAGATCGACCAGACCCGCCTCGAACAGATTCTGGTCAACCTGATCGGCAACGCCCTCGACGCCATGCAGGCACAGCCCCAGCCCGAACTGTGGCTGGAGGGTGAAGAGTTCAACGCCAAGTATCGCCTGCGCGTACGCGACAACGGTCACGGCATTGACGCCGAGGCGCGCAAGCATCTGTTCGAGCCGTTCTTCACCACCAAGCCCGGCGAACAAGGCCTGGGCCTTGGCTTGACGCTTTCCGCCAGCCTCGCGGCCGCCACCGGCGGGCATCTGGGTGTTGAACACCCGGCGAGCGGTGGCACCACCTTCGTCCTCAGTTTACCGTTGGTAAGCCCTACTCCTGCCGAGCCAATATGAACCACGACCTTAGTGTGCTGATCGTCGAAGACGACCCCCATGTGCTGCTCGGCTGCCAGCAGGCGCTGACCCTGGAAGACATTCCCTGCGTCGGTGTTGGCAGTGCCGAGGAAGCGCTGGAACGTGTTGGCGACAACTTTGCCGGTATCGTCATCAGCGATATCCGCCTGCCGGGCATCGACGGCCTGGAACTGTTGACCCGCCTCAAGCAACGCGATCGTAGCCTGCCGGTGGTGTTGATCACCGGCCATGGCGACATTTCCATGGCCGTCGGCGCGATGCAGAAAGGCGCCTACGACTTCATGGAAAAACCGTTCTCGCCGGAGCGTCTGGTCGATGTCGCGCGACGGGCGCTGGAGCAACGCAGCCTCGCCCGCGAAGTGTCGTCGCTGCGCCGGCAACTGGCCGAACGTGATTCCCTTGAAGGACGCATCATCGGCCGCTCGCCAGCGATGCAGAACCTGCGCGAATTGATCGCCAACGTCGCCGACACCTCGGCCAACGTCTTGATCGAAGGTGAAACCGGCACCGGTAAAGAACTGGTCGCGCGCTGCCTGCACGACTTCAGCCGCCGGCACAGCAAGCAGTTCGTCGCGTTGAACTGCGGCGGCCTGCCGGAGAACCTCTTCGAAAGCGAAATTTTCGGCCACGAGGCCAACGCCTTCACCGGCGCGGGCAAACGCCGGATCGGCAAGATCGAACACGCCGACGGCGGCACGCTGTTCCTCGATGAAGTGGAAAGCATGCCGCTGCCATTACAGATCAAACTGCTGCGCGTGTTGCAGGAACGCACCCTCGAACGCCTCGGCTCAAACCAGAGCGTGGCGGTGGATTGCCGGGTGATCGCGGCGACCAAGTCCGACCTCGACGAATCGAGCAAGGCCGGCGAGTTCCGCAGCGACTTGTACTACCGCCTCAACGTGGTAACGCTGGAGCTGCCACCACTGCGCGAACGCCGCGAAGACATTCTGCAACTGTTCGAACACTTCACCCAGCAATCAGCACTGCGCTTCGACCGCGCACTGCCAGAGCTGGACAACCAGACCCTGTCGAACCTGATGAGCCATGACTGGCCGGGCAACGTGCGTGAATTGCGCAACGTCGCCGAACGTTTTGCCCTCGGTTTGCCGGCGTTCAAGAAGTCCGGCACCAGCGCTGGCGGCCAAGGCCTGGCGTTTGCCGAAGCGGTGGAAGCCTTCGAGCGCAACCTGCTCAGCGACGCCCTGCAACGCAGCGGCGGCAACCTGACCCAAGCCAGCCTTGAACTGGGCATGGCCAAGACCACGTTGTTCGACAAAGTGAAAAAGTACGGGTTGAGCCACTGATGGATCTGTTTTTCAAAGCCCTGTTGGGCGCCGCGGTAGTACTGATCATCGCGGCGCTGTCGAAAACCAGAAACTACTACATCGCCGGATTGGTGCCGCTGTTCCCGACGTTCGCGCTGATTGCGCATTACATCGTTGGCAAGGGGCGTTCGATTGAGGATTTGAAGACCACGATCGTGTTCGGGATGTGGTCGATCATTCCGTACTTTGTGTATCTGGCGACGCTGTATGTGATGGTCGATCGGCTGCGTCTGGAGGCTTCACTGGCCGTGGCGGCGGTGGCGTGGTTGATGGCGGCCACTGTTTTGGTGACGGTTTGGGTGCGCTTGCACAGCTGACCCTCACCCCAGCCCTCCCGAAACGTCGGACCGCCCAGAGGGAGAGGGGGCCGACCGAGGTGTCTTGCGTCTGACATTGACCTGAAAGATCCAGTTGATTATGGATTCGGTACAGCACGTTCAGGTCGGCGTACAACTCCAGCATCCCCCAATCAGTCCCCTCTCCCTCTGGGAGAGGGTTAGGGTGAGGGGCTTTTGGCTCCTACCGATATCAGCTGACCGTCCCGCCCTTGGACTCCGCCATAATCTGCCGAATCGCCCCGACAAACGTCTCCACCGGTTGCCCACCCGTCACCGCATACTGCCCGTTGAACACCACGGTCGGCACCGAACTCACCCCGCGCTGCAGCCACAGCTGTTCTTCTTCACGCACCTCATCGGCAAACTCGTCCGACGCCAGAATCGCCTCGGCACGCTGGCGATCCAGCCCGACACTTTCAGCGATCTGCACCAGTTGCCGATGATCCGATGGATTACCGCCCTCACTGAAATAAGCCTTGAACAGTGCCTCTTTCAAAGCCAACTGCACACCTTCGAGCCCGGCCCAGTGCAACAGGCGATGCGCATCGAAGGTGTTGTAGATGCGGCTGTTGCCATCAGTGCGAAAGGCAAACCCCAGCTCGGCGCCACGGGCGCGGATCGCTTCGCGGTTCTTCTGCGACTGCTCCGGGGTCGAGCCGTATTTCTCTTGAATGTGCTCGGCAATGTTCTGCCCATTGGCGGCCATTTTCGGATTCAGTTCAAAAGGCTGAAACCGGATCTCGGCCTGCACTTCGTTGCGCAGGATTTCCAGTGCCTGTAACAGGCCATACAAACCGACGACGCACCACGGGCAGGAGACATCGCTGACAAAGTCGATTTTCAAAGCGGAATTCATCAAACACCTCGCAGGGGAAATCGTGCGGGAAAGTTTGCACGATACACCCCGGCCGGATTTTGTGGTGCCCCCTTCGCGAGCAGGCTCGCTCCCACATTAGATCGCATTCCCCTGTGGGAGCGAGCTTGCTCGCGAAGGGCCATCACCCACACCGCCAACTGTCGGTTACAGCAGATTCCCGCCCACCACCGGTTCAATCTGTGCCCAATGCGAGGTGTCTTCACGATGCGCCTGCAGATACGGCAACACCGCCGCCAGCAATGGCTCCTTGAACGCCTCCTGAAAACGATGGGCCAACCCCGGAATCAGCTTCAACTGGCTGCCACGAATGTGCGCTGCCAGATGCACACCGTGCATCACCGGCAGCAACGGATCTGCCGTGCCATGCACCACCAGCGTCGGCACCCGCAACTGGTTGAGCAATGCCACCCGGCTCGGTTCGGCGAGGATCGCCATGATCTGCCGTTTCACGCCTTCCGGGTTGAACGCGCGGTCATACGACAGCGCGGCCTGTTGCAGCAAGGCCTGCCGGTCATCGGTGACCGCCGGGCTGCCCAGTGCTGCCAGCAGATCAGCCTGTTGTTCGAGCGCCACCTGACGGTTTGGCGCACCGCGTCGCGACAGTAACTGCACCAGCGCCGCACTCGGTGCCGGCAGACCTTCGGCGCCAGAAGTGGTCATGATCAACGTCAGGCTCTCGACCCGCTGTGGCGCCATTGCCGCCATGTGCTGGGCAATCATCCCGCCCATGCTCGCGCCCAGCACATGAAACTGCTCCACGTGCAACGCGGCCATCAGACCCAGCGCGTCGTCAGCCATATCCGTCAGGCTGTAAGGCGCCGACACCGGCAGGCCGAGCTTGTAGCGCAAGACTTCAAAGGTCAGGTTGGCCTCAACCGGGGCCTGACGCCAGGTCGACAGGCCGACATCGCGGTTGTCATAGCGGATCACCCGAAAGCCCTGCTGACACAGCGCAACCACCACTTCGTCAGGCCAGTGGATCAACTGCCCACCCAGACCCATGACCAGCAACAACGCCGGATCCGACGCGCGCCCGATGCTCTGGTAAGCAATGCTCACCTGCTGCAGATCGACGTGCTCGGTCGGCACATTGACGTCGCAACGCGCTGCCGCCCACGTCGACGATCCGAAAAAAATCGCGGCCAACAAAGCCGCGATCGATAAAAAACCCTTAGCCATGAAAAACACCGAAACGCAGAACCCCAGTAGAGCGCGAGTCTGATGAAGTTTGTACAAGCGCGCTGCCACAGTTCCATGACAGTTTGATGAAGAGTGCCGAGCGGTCGTGCAGGGTTGTTGCAGACAATATCTATATACCGCCAACGTCCAGCGCAATTTGCCTTGAATGACGCGCACCGGAGCGGATCCACCGCTCCCCTTGCGAGTCATGCCACCATGCCTGATCAGACCACCCGCGCTTTACCCTCCGCGCCGTCACCGACGCTGAAAACCTCCACTCGGTTAGCGAAAACCACCGATGACAGCCTGGCGCTGCGAGCATCCAGACGCTGGCAGAACAGCAGCGACGGCTTGCGTGAACTGTATGCAGCCAGTCCGGGGCTGCGCGATAGCCTCAATGAGCTTTTGCAGGAAAAGTTGCAACTCGACGGTGAGAAAACTGTGCTGCGCTTTGCCGCTATCGCCGATCACCCCGAGCGCCTTGTCAGCCTCACCGAGGCCTGTGCGTTTGTCCTGCAACAGCCGACGCTGGACGTCACGCTCGATCAGCGCAGCCAGGTCAGCGGTCTGGCTGCCGATCACCCACTGTTCGCGTTGAAACCACTGCAAGTGCTCGAAAAGCTCAAAGCACTTGATCCGCAACAGTTCCACGCCACGCGCTGGGCAAATTTCTGGGAGGCGCGAGCACCGCATGCAGCGGTGTCACGGCGAGAACGCTCCCTGCAGTTCTATCGTGAACACCTGGAAGCCACAGCCGACATGGCGCTCGCCCGTCGCACCATCACCGCGCAACAGCTCAAACCCTTGCAGCAAATCCTCGACAGCCCGTGCGGCGCGCTGCTGCTGGACGGTCAACCCATTCATACACAACAGCTGGCGCTGTTGCTGAGCAATGGCAGCAAAGTCAAACTCGCGGGGGCTTGGGTGATCAGCGTGGATGATCCGGCATCTGCCAGCCCTTTGCTCTATTTGCCCAGCCGTTCCGTGCCCGTGCAGTTTTTCAAGACGCGCAACGAGATGGAAAACTGGCTGTCCCGCCAGGGCCTGGTGCCAACGGGACTGCCTGGCGAACATCTGCGCTTTGAATACACCACGCTCTTTGATCCGCTCGTCAGCGGTTCAAGCGATCTGTTCGCGAGTCGACAACAAGCGCAGATCAGCGCGTTGTGCAACACCAACAAAGGCAGGCCCGGGCTGTGGGAGCACGGCGCACAGTCGCTGATGCAGGTCGATCTGCTCGATCGCCAGCGCAGCACCGCGAGCATTGTCGCCTCCGCGCCGTCTGCCAGCCATCAACTGCCCACTTTCGAAACCGATCAAAAGCCGTTGTTTGGAAGCCTGTCGGCCGGGATTGCGCTGGGTGTACGCCAGGCAGCAATCAAGCGCGAGCGAGAAGCGCTCGACACACTGCTGGAAAACGACCGCAACGGAGCACACAAGAAGGCATTTCAGGATGCGCTCAACGCCATTGAAGCCGCGGAGCAAGCCTGCGACAAAGCGGTAAACACGTTGCTTTATCAGGCGCAAGTGTCCGAGCTGAGCAACACCCACAAAGACTTCACCGCCCTTCATCAGGCGCACAAAGACGCTTTGTACGCCGAAGCCAAACTGCAATTGGCGCTGGGCCAGCTCGATACCGATCAGCACGCACTGCTCAAAGCCGTGCTGGACAACACCGGCGCCAACGAAACAAACGCTGACGTCAGCGTGGCCAGTCTGACGCTGTCCATGACCGAAACGGTTGGCGGTACCACTTCCGTGCAAACCGAAAAACTCAAGGGCCCCTTTGTCATCACGCGGTCAGGCGCATTGTCAGACCGCGACTCGCCAGACAGTCTGCTGCTCTACTGGCCAGGCAGCGGTGGCGGTTTGCAGGCGTTTGCCAACCGCCGGCGGCTGGAACGCGAGGCATTGATGATTCAGGACAACACGCCCGAACTGACCTTGCAACTGAACGAAATTGCCACGGCCCCGTTGCATGCCTGTCTGGATGAACTGCTTGACGATTACAAGTCAAAAGCCGCCCCGATCAGCGACAAAGCCGAGCAGGCCGACGCGCTGGAAATCCTGCGCAAAAACAGCCGCGCAGCTTTGCAGGTGCCGGTACACGCCGCCAGAAGCCTGGCGTTTGCCCATGTGCTGGAACAGGATCGCAGTGCCACACTCGCCGAGCACCTGCCGGACTGGCTGATCAACCTCAACAGTGGCGAACGTAGCGCGCTGAAAAAAAACCTCGAGGCGTACATCGCTGCGATGCGCAAGAGCCACCAGCTCATGACCCTCGCGCTGGAGCCCCGTGACGACTTTACCCGCAAACACCTGCACGCGCGGCTGCGCAAGGATTTCTCCCTGGAAGGCGATTTTTCGGTGCAAGTCGAGCTGCCCGATTCGACCCGCACTGAACCCCATTATGAATCAGGCCCCGGCGGCCATCGAAAAACCACCGTCATCGTGCCCGGCGCGACGCGCAGCAAAATGCCGCTGGAAGATCTCGCCCAGCTCAACATCGACAATGTCCAATCGGTGCTCAATGACTCGCTGTCGCAACGGTTGATTTTCCTGCGGGCGGAGGTCAGCGCAACCCACAAAACCGATCGCACCCGCCTGCTCAACGGCATCAATCTGACCTATTTGCGCAAAGCGCTGCCGGAACTGGACTTGCCCAAAGCCTATGAGCAGAAAATCCGCGACGCCTTCATCGGCGCTGCGACCGAGCCAGTGTTCGTCAAGGAGCATCGCCGGGAAAGCCTGATAGAACCCTGGCGTCTGATGCTCACGATCCAGGCTGAAAGCGCACGCCTGCGCAAGCACATCAGCAACGATGAGGCCGCGACGCTGAACACCGCCATCGCGGCCTGCACCCCGCAGGCGTGGCTCGCCGACGGCAAGCGCATCGCGCTGCTGCCGGTGTCCCTGAAAGTGGGCGGCAAGGACACGCCCCGTGAAGGTCCCGTCACGCTGTCGGGAGTGACGTTCATCGAAGAACAGATCAGCGGGGTGACCCTGCTGTATCTGCCCGAAAGCCCCGACGAGCAGTTTTTGCGCCGCTACGACAACCTCGAAGCCGCGCGCAAAGGCCTGTTCAGGTTATGCGCGAGCGACAAATGGGTGACCTGGCTGGCGGGCCGAACCCTGCAAGGTGACGTCAAGGCGCATGTGGGTCGGATCCATCAGGCCGTGGAAAAAAACTTCGATGCGCTCATTGAAGTCGGCGAGCGCTGGCCACAGTCCACCTCCCTGGCCGCGCATCTGCTCGACGCGCACATGGGCCGTCTGATTGAGGCCCATCGCGGCAGCTCGCGCTCCAATGACGAGTTGTTCTTCGAGCGTCATGCCTTGAAGGGCCCGCGCGCCTTCAACTACATATTGATGGCGATCGGCATGGTGCCCTTCGTCGGCACTGCGCTGGCCCTTTATCAAGCCTGGACGGCCGCCAATCAGGCGACGGCAGCGTTCTTGCGCGGCGAGGTCGGCGATGGTCTGGCGGAGATCGAATCGATGCTGCTGTCGTTGATCGACGCACTATTCGATGTGCTTCCGGGTGAAGCCATCGCCTCGACGCTATCACGCACCAGCCGCACGCTGACACGCACTCGCCAGCTTCATCAACTGGTTGGCAATGTGGCCACCCTGCATGGCAAAACCCAGCGTCAGGCCAGGCACGTGTTGGCACGCTTCGCTGATTACGAATATGAAAAGCCACTTTCCCTGTCGAGCGTGCAACCCGCGACTCATGGTATCTACCGCAATATCTACCGGCATGCCGACGGCGATTTCATTGAACGCCAGGGACGTCTCTACCAGGTGGAACTCAACACGGATTCACGCAGTTGGCGTTTGTCCGGCAACTCGCGAAAAACCTACAAACAACCGATTGCCCTGGATGAAAGTGGACACTGGGACACCTGGTTTGGTGTCTACGGCACCACGCTTGAAGGCGGTGCGCTGGGCGGTGGCAACGTCGCCGGACACCTGGCCGATAGGCTCGACCCTTACTGGCCACCGGTCATTCGGCAACGCTTGCCGCGCTGGTGGGCCGACCGCGCATTTCGCCGCCAACTGCAATTGACCGATGAGGTCGAACACCTTGCCGATCTGTGCGACGCAAGGATCCCGACAAGCAAGAAAGCCATCGACGCCTACGAGGAGGCCAGCCTTGCAGAGCGCCCCGCATTGCGTGCGGCCTCCGAAGCCGCCTGCCTCGAAGATATCCGTCTGGAGAGCCGGCGTTATGCGGTTCTGGAAGAACTGAAACCACTTACGCATGGCAAAAAGCTTAAATCTGTCGGTGACACTCAAAGCGAGGTCGCGATGAAATTGACCGAACGATACTGGCAGCGCGCCTCACATGTTTCCGACAGCATTATTCCTGTGACCGATGGCATTAACGTGCAGAGCAGGGTGCTGAACGCCTTGCCGAGCCACGCGTTGCCAAAACGCTTGAAGATGCTGGAGGAAGTCCGCTTGCTGCGGGTCGAATATCTGAAAAAACTCGATCAGCAGCAGGAACTCAAAACGCTCGCCAACCAATGGTATGCACGGGTCAAGCTAAAAGCGGACAAGGCCCATCTCGTCGAGTTTGTCGAAGAAATGAACGCCCTGTACAGCGATGCCAACCTGCTCTACGTGCGAGCAACCCAACGATTTGAAATCGTCAAAAATCACGCCCGCCACCGAGAGGTTTCCTGGTTTTATCTGCTGCAACGAGCCGCTGAACTTCGCGCCCATGTGTATCGCGCGCTGGAAACCCAGTATGACCTGCCGAAAATTATCACCACGCCAGCACAACGCAGTCAGATTCTGCAGAACTGCGCCGATCTGTACACCCGCTTTCGTCTGCAAATGAAAATCTGGACAGCCAGCTATCCACAGCACTTCCATATGGATGTGGTTGAACCGTTGCTCAACGATCTGGAGCAAATGACCAGCCGTGCCCTCGCCGAAGTGAAGACACCGAGCAAAGCGAAAAGCCCGGGCGAGTCGGTCCAGCGGGTCTTCACGACCACAGATGACAATCTGATTTACGGCGTTGAGAAATGGGATTCAGTCACTCAGAGACGCCGCTATGAGCGCACACGCCGAGAGGGCAGCGTCGAAATCTGGGAAGAAGGTCCCGACGGCAAAGCCCGACTGATCACCCCGGGTAATGCTGAAACACCGGCAACCACGCCAACGGCGCTTGCCGATCTGGTGACAGACGCACAACAACGTCTGGATGCTCAAGTGACTTACCGCGCAACGGTTGAGAGCAACGCCGACCGGGGCATGCTGCCGGTCGATCTGCAACACATGATGGACAGCCAGGCCGCAGAGCTCAACACCCGGGCCGATCGCATCGCGACTGTATCGGCCGAGCACCCGATCATCGGGCAACTACGCAGCAAGGCCGACGAGCTCATCGTCACCGGTCGGTCCGTGCGCACCCAACGCACGTTTACCAGTGCGAAACCTACCGATGGCATGCTGGATGACCTCATCGCTGAAAATGCCGTGGAGATCCGCAGAACCCGGCCGATCAAACAACTGAGCAAGCGTCGTGGTGAGGAGGACTACATGCAGGAATATGAAGTCTGGAACATAACCGCAGAACCGCCACGTCTGTTGTGGTACGCGCACTTCCATTACCGCAGCGCAGCACCGGCGTTCAGGCCATTCGAGAAAGCGCACTTGAAACTCCCGGCACACCGCTACCTGACCCATGCCGATGACGCCAACCTGCCGTATTCCGATATCGGGCCGAATTCAATTGTTCTGGTGCATTTCGAGGGGATCTGAATCCACGTCGCACAGCGCCCCTTCAGGAGAAGCGGGAGAATCGCCGGGCGCGCAACCAAGCTGTCGAATGCCGGGTTATGATCGACAGCCCGGCAAACATGAGACAAACTCAACGTTTATGCGTTGATCACAAGTTTTCCTCATGGAGTCCCTCGGTGCTTGAAATCCGTCACCTGAAAACCCTGCATGCCCTGCGCGAAGCCGACAGTCTGGTGGACGCCGCCGACCGCTTGCACCTGACGCAATCGGCGCTGTCGCACCAGTTCAAGGAGCTTGAGGAACGCTTGGGCATGGCGTTGTTCGTGCGCAAGACCAAACCGGTGCGTTTCACCAGCGCCGGTTTGCGCCTGCTGCAACTGGCTGACGCAACTCTGCCGCTGCTGCGCGCTGCCGAACGCGATATCGCTCGTCTGGCCGGAGGCACCGCCGGGCGTCTGCACATGGCCATCGAATGCCACAGCTGCTTCCAGTGGCTGATGCCGACCATCGACCAGTTCCGCGATGCCTGGCCGGAGGTCGAACTCGACCTCGCCTCGGGTTTCTCGTTTGCGCCGCTGCCGGCGCTGGCCCGTGGCGATCTGGATCTGGTGGTGACGTCCGACCCGCTGGAAATCGCTGGCATCACCTATGTGCCGTTGTTCACCTACGAGGCCATGCTCGCCGTGGCCAACCAGCACGCACTGGCCAGCAAACCGTACATTGTCCCGGAAGACCTGCTGACGGAAACGCTCATCACCTACCCGGTGGAACGCGATCGCCTCGACATCTTCACGCGTTTTCTCGAACCTGCCGACATCGAACCGGCACAGGTGCGCACCTCGGAACTGACGGTGATGATGATGCAACTGGTCGCCAGCGGCCGCGGCGTCTGCGGCATGCCGCACTGGGCACTGCACGAATACAGCTCGCGCGGTTATGTGAAGGGCAAACGCTTGGGGGAAAAAGGCTTGTTCGCAACGTTGTACGCAGCGATTCGCACCGACATGCTCGATGCACCGTACATGCGCGACTTCCTCCTGACAGCCAAAGACACATCGTTCTCGACGCTGGACGGTGTCAGCGCGGTGCGCTGAGCCCTGTGGGAGCGAGCTTGCTCGCGAAGGCGTCGGGTCAGTCAATCTGGTTGTTGAATGTTCCACCGCATTCGCGGGCAAGCTCGCTCCCACAAGGGCGGGGTGATATCAGATCTCGCGCCACATGTGGATCTTGTCGAAGTAGTCTTCACCCACCCGCACCGCCAATGGTTCGAGGCCGAACTGGATGAAGCCGCAGCGCTGGTAGAGATTGAACGCGGCGTCATTGCCGGCGGTGACGGTGAGCTGGAGCAGTTTCAGCGCCGGATGGTTTTGCGCTTCGGCGATGGCCGCCTGCACCAGTTCATGGCCCAGGCCGTGCTGGCGAAAATCCGCCGACACGTACATGCCGAACAACGTGGCCTTGTGACGAGCCTTTTCGCGCGGTTCAAAGGCCAGGCCGACGATGCCGGCCAGCGTGCCGCCTTCAAATGCGCCAAGCACTACATCGAGTTTGCTGGTCAGACGCCCTTCCCACCAGCTCAAGGGCATCACCGCGCGTTCGCGCACGCTTGAGGTGAAGGCCTGCGGATGACGGTCATAGGCTTCGAGCATCAGTTCGCGATAGGCCAGGGCATGACTGGCGTCCAGCCGTTCGATCCACATGTTCACGCCGACCTGCGTTGCTCAAACATCAGGCGCACGGCCAGACCTGCCAAAACGAAGCCCATGAAATAACGCTGCAGCGCCAGCCATGTCGGGTTGCGCACAAACCACGAAGCGATGCCCGCCGCGAACAGTGCGATCAGCAAATTGACAGAGAAACTCACGCTGATCTGGGTCAGGCCGAGAATGATGCTTTGGGTGAACACCGAGCCGTGTTCAGGGGTGATGAATTGCGGAAAGACCGAGAGGTAGAACACGGCGATTTTCGGGTTCAGCGCACTGGTGAGAAAGCCCATGGCAATCAGTTTTCGCGACGAATCCGGGGGCAACTGCTGCGCTTCGAACGGCGACCGCGCACCCGGCTTCAGCGCTTGCCAGGCCAGCCACAACAAATACAACGCACCGGCCCACTTCAGCACTTCATAGGCCATCGGCACCGCCAGAAACACCGCCGTCAAACCCGCAGCCGCCGCGAACATATGCACAAAGAAGCCACTCACCACACCAAGCAACGACGTGACCCCGGCCTTGCGTCCCTGACAGATCGAACGCGAGATCAGGTAAATCATGTTCGGCCCCGGCGTCAGTACCATCAACAACGCGGCGGCGGCGAAGATCAGCAGGTCTTGAAGCGGGATCATGGCAATGTCCTTTGCGTGAATGATCAGGCGAGCGCCGTCAGTGAGTGGCGATAAAACGGCAGGATCAGGTCGCGTGTCAATGGCGCCAGAACGACAGCAGGATCAGTAGCCGGATCGACCCAGATCACTTCTTCGATTTCCGCCGCCGGAGTGACGTCGGCATTGATGGTCAGTTGAAAGATCTCGGCCTGAACGACACACCCCGGCTCGTTGGCCGCAGGCGCCGAGAACTGGCCGAGAAAAGACGCCTGCGCCGGATCGATCCGAAGGCCCAGCTCTTCTTCCAGCTCCCGGGCCAGCGCGTGCACCGGCAACTCCTGCGCCTCGATCTTGCCACCCGGTTGCATGAACGCGGTGGTCCCGCGCTTGCGCACCAGCAGAGTCTGCCCTTGAGGATTGAGCAACAGCGCGGCGGCGATACGAATGAGGTTTGCAGAGACAACGGATGCAGAGGTCATGGGTCAGCCACCGGCCTGGAAAAACCGCAAGGATCCCATGCCCGGCCCAATGACGTCACCTCGCCGATCATTCGCCCAGCGCCGTGAGCGTGGCTTCAACCTCCTCCGGCACCTTGACGAAAATCGTGTACTTGCCGCCCTCCATGGCTTCGAACGCAATCAGCTTTTCCACCAACAGCGCGCTGAGTACCTTGCCGGCGTTGAGCAGCAGCATGCCGTTATCGGCATTGAGGTTGCGCGCCAGAATCATCCCCGCCGCCAGATCCCGAGTGGAGAGCACCTTGACCGACGGATCGGCCAGCGTCACGTCGCTGAGAAATGCCGCACACACCTGAATGAAATCTTCGACCAGATCAGGATCGTACAAACGCCCGGCGTATTGGCGCAGGTACAGCAGCGCTTCATCGCTGTTCATCTGCCGCTCGAGGATCAGACCGCGCTGCAACTCGACGAAATCCACCGCCAGTTTCAGCAAGCGTGAACCGAACGGAATGCCCTCGCCCTTGAGCCGGTCGGGAAATCCGCTGCCATCCCAGCGCTCCTGATGATGCAGGATCAGACGCGCCGCATCTTTCATCGGGTCGAGCGTCATGAGCAACGATTCGCTCTGCTTCGGGTAACTGCGATACCGCTCGCGTTCGGTATGGCGCAGCAGATCCGAGGGCGTGATCATCATCGCGTCGGTCCAGCTCAGCTTGCCGATGTTGTACAGCGCCGCAGCCATGGTCAGATCACGGCTGGTGGCCTCGTCCAGGCCGTGCTGTCTGCAGTAGCTGCGCACCAGTTCGATGATCTGCCGGTTGGTCTGCTTGGCAGGTGGCAAGCGCAGATTGGCCAGCAGCGAAAACACTTCGGTGCCGGTGACATAGCTGTGCTTGAGCTCTTCGTACGCCAGATCGAGCATATCGGCGGTCTGCTGCAGTTCGGCGGTGCGCGCCGCGACATGCTTTTCCAGGGTGCTGTTGAGCAGTTTGAGCTGGTCGTTCTGCACCCGGGTCAAGCGCTCCAGACGCTGGCGCTCCTGCTCGGAATGCTGGTGTTCGAGGGACTGGCGCAGAATCAGCAGCAACTCTTCGTCGTTCCACGGTTTGCTGATGTAACGGTGAATCTGCCCGTCATTGATCGCTTTGATGATCGCCGCCGGGTCGGCATATCCCGTGAGCATGATCCGCGCAGTCGCCGGAAAACGCTCACGGACATGCGCCAACAACGACGCACCGTCCATGCCCGGCATGCGCGCATCACTCACCACCAGGTTCACCGGCTGCTGCGCGAGGATCTCCAGCGCCTGGGCGCCGCTGGTCGCCAACAGAAGATCGTAGGGTTGGCCGCGTAACAGGCGACGCAGGCTGTTGAGGATCGACTCCTCGTCATCGACCAGCAGCACTGTGGGTCGATGCGCCGGCATCGGCGCGGATAGCTCTTCCATGGCATGGCCTCAAGCAAACAGGGAAATAACGACGCACCGACCCAACGCTTCGCCGGTCCGCGCCTGAGTCCAAGGCTAGATGATTTTGGCCGGCATTCACGCCGATCTTTGTCCGGGGCCGAAAGCGCAGTACCGGGGAGCCGACTATGCTGAACACAGCGCAAGACTCCATCGGCTGATACAAACAGGCAAATGGCGAGGGAAAAGGATGCCCCGGATCACCACAGCATGCCTCCCCACGGGTGGCGCGGCATGACAACGCCAACCGTGCACATCAATCGCCGCGTGCTGATCGTTGACGACAGCCCGGCGATCCATGGCGATTTTGCCAAGATTCTCAGCCCGGTCATCCCCGGCGACGATGGTTTGGATGAAACCGAGAATCTGTTGTTCGGCACCCCGTCTGCAAAACAATCCCAACATTTCGAGCTGGACTCGGCGTTTCAGGGCCGCGAAGCGCTGGACAAACTCGAAGCCGCGCTGGCGCAAAACCGCCCCTACGCCATGGCTTTCATCGACATGCGCATGCCGCCGGGCTGGGATGGTCTGGAAACCATCGAACGGCTGTGGCAGGTCGACCCCAAGCTGCAAGTTGCGCTGTGCACGGCCTATTCCGATTATTCCTGGGAGGATATCGACCAGCGTCTGGCACTGAACGACCGGTTGCTGATCCTGAAAAAGCCCTTCGACGCCATCGAGATCCGCCAGATGGCCAGCGCCCTCACAGTCAAATGGCAGATGACCGAAGACGCCGAACTGAAGATGAGCCTGCTGGAGCAAGCGGTGCAGGAACGCACCCGTGAGCTGTCGGACGCCAACGTGATCGTGCAGAACAGCCCGACCATTCTTTACCGTTTGCGCGGCGAACCCTCGTTTGCGCTGATGTACATCTCCCACAACATCACCTGTTACGGCCATGTCGCCGCTGACCTGGTGGGTTCGCCCGACTGGGCCCAGGCACTGATTCATCCGGACGATCAGGCGAACGTCGATGCGGCCATGGCCCGGGTGCTGGATCGGCATGCGTCGGGCGCGTCCATCGAATTCCGCATGCGCACCGGCCAGGGCACCTGGCGCTGGGTGGAAAACCGCTACATCCCGGTGCGCGATCAGGACGGCCGACTTCTGGAAGTCGAAGGCATCATCCTCGACATCACCGAACGCCGCCTGGCCGAGGAAAAACTGGCCTTGCTGGCGCGCTCCGACGGCCTGACGGGCCTGGCCAATCGCGCCACACTGATCGAACGCCTGCATCAGGCGTTTGCCGCCGCGCGACGGGGTGCCATGCCGTTTGCGGTGTTCTATCTGGACCTCGACCATTTCAAGCGGATCAATGACACCTTGGGCCACCCGGTGGGCGACCTGCTGCTGCAGGAAGTCGCCCGGCGCATCAAGTCCGGCGTAAGGGAAAGTGACGTGGTGGCGCGCCTGGGCGGCGACGAGTTCGCGATCCTGCAACTGGACGTCAGCGACCCGACCCAATCGGCCGCGATGGCTGCCAACATCCGCGACACGCTGCTGGCGCCCTACCTGCTGGCCGGCAATGCGCTGCATATTTCAGTGAGCATCGGCATCAGCAGTTACAGCGACCTCAGCCTCGATGCCGACACGCTGCTCGGGCAGGCCGACATGGCGCTGTACCGCGCCAAGGAAATGGGCCGCAACCAGTACCACTTCCACTCCGAGGAAATCTCTCGGGAAGTGGCCGAACGCATGACCCTCGTCAGCGAACTGATGACGGCCCTCGAGGGCAATGAGCTGATGCTGCGGTATGCGCCGGAGGTCGATCTGCACAGCGGCAGGATTCTCGGCATGGAGGCACAAGTCCTCTGGCAGCATCCTCGTCACGGCCTGCTGCCGGCTGCCGACTTCGTGCCGATCGCGGAGAAAACCGGCGCGATCATTCCGCTCGGGCGCTGGGTGCTGGATCACGCCTGCCACCAGATGCACCTGTGGCGTAACGAAGGGGTCGCACCGCCAGTGATGGCGATCAAACTTTCGCTGGCCCAACTCAAGAGTGGCCCCGAGCTGATCTACAACGTGCTGCGCACCACCGCCCGCTGGGAACTGGCGCCCTGGGATCTGCGCTTCGATGTCACCGAGGCCACGCTGGCCCAGACCAAGTGGACGCACAACGATGCGCTGCCGCGCCTGCGTGAACTGGGTGTGAGCATCGCCATCGATGATTTCGGCACTGAATATTCCTCGTTCGACTACCTGAAAACCTACCGGGTCAATCACCTCAAACTGGCGCAGAGTTTCGTTGACAGTGCCGCCCACGATGTCGCCGGAGCCAATGCCCTGCGCGCGATTGTCAACTTCGCCCGCGACCTGGGCATCGGCATCATCGCTGAAGGCCAGCCGTCTTCGGATCAGCCGTGCACACCACCCGCCGCGCCCCCGCTGCCGAGTGCCCGGGGCATGTATTTCAGTGCAGCGGTCAGCGCCGAACAGGCCGGGCATTTGCTCAAGGACAGTTGCCGTCTGACGCCAAAGGAGGACGAGGCATGAAAACGCCTTTTCCCCAGACCAACCGCCGCATCCTGATCATTGACGACACGCCGGCAATCCATGAGGACTTTCGCAAGATCCTCGCCCCGCAGGTGGCGGACGCCGTCGATTTGCAGCAACTGGAACAGACACTGTTCGGCAGCCAGCAGACGCCGCACCTGAGCTTCCAGCTCGACTCCGCCTATCAGGGTCAGGAAGCCCTGGCACTGGTCAACCGCGCACTGGCCAGTGGCAATCCCTACGCCCTCGCCTTTATCGACATGCGCATGCCGCCCGGCTGGGATGGCCTGGAAACCATCGAGCAACTGTGGCGGGTCGACCCGAACCTGCAAATCGCCTTGTGCACGGCGTACAGCGACTACAGCTGGGAAGCGATGGCCGAACGGCTGGAGTTCGGCGACCAACTGCTGATCCTGAAAAAGCCGTTCGACAGTCTGGAAATCCGTCAGATGGCCAACGCCCTGACGTGGAAATGGCAACTGGCACAGGACGCGGCGCTGAAGATGCTCAGCCTTGAGCGAACCATCGAGGCGCGGGTGCACGAACTGCTCAAGGTCTCGCACCTGCTGCAATACGACAGCCTCACGGAACTGCCCAACAGCACCCTGCTCGGTGATCGCCTGAGTCAGGCCATGGCGGTGTGCCGCCGGCATGACAAACAACTGGTGGTGATGTTTCTCGGCCTCGATCGCTTCAAGCGCATCAACAATGCGCTGGGCCATCCGGCGGGTGACGAGATGCTCAAACGGGTCGCCCGGCAACTGTTGTCCTGCGTACGCGATTCGGACTCGGTGTTTCGCTACGGCTCCGATGAGTTCGTGGTGATCCTCGGCGACATCAACCACCCTCAGCAAACCCACGGCATCGCGGAAAAACTCCTCGCCGCCATTCGCCTGCCGCAGACGATTGTCGGCCACGATGTCAGCGTCACCGCCAGCGTCGGCATCAGCGTCTACCCCGATGACGGCCTCGAAGCCACCGAGCTGATAAAGAAGGCCGAGACCGCGATGCGCAACGTCAAGGAACAGGGCCCCGATAACATCGGCTTCTTCATCGAAGCCATGAACCAGCACGCCCGCGAACAGCACAGCATCGAGTCGGGCATTCGCCGAGCGCTGCAAGAGCATGAATTCGTCCTGCACTATCAGCCGAAAATCGACCTGCGCAGTACCAAAGTGGTGGGTGCCGAAGCACTGGTGCGCTGGCAAAAACCGGGGCATGGCTGGGTCTATCCGGCGGATTTCATCCCGGTGGCCGAGGACAGCGGTCTGATCGTGCCGCTGAGCAAATGGGTGCTGGCTGAGGCCTGTCGGCAGACCCGGGCCTGGCAACTGGCCGGACTGCCGCCGATCCGTATGTCGGTCAACACTTCACCCATCGATTTTCGCCAGCGTGACTTCGTCGCCGGCATCGAGCGCGTACTGCAACAGACAGGTCTGGCGCCCGAGTGGCTGGAACTGGAAATCACCGAAGGCGTGCTGATGCAAAACGTCGAGGCGACGATGACTGCGCTCAATCGCCTGAAGACGCTGGGCACGCGCCTGGCCATCGATGACTTTGGCACCGGCTATTCCAGCCTGAGCTACCTGCGGCGGTTTCCCATCGATGTGCTGAAGATCGATCAATCGTTCATTCGCAACCTGTGCAACGACCGCAGCGATGCGGCGCTGGTGAGCGCGATCATCAACCTGGGCAAGAGCCTGGGCCTGAACGTCATCGCCGAGGGCATCGAAACCGCCGAACAACTGGCGTTTCTCAAGGCCCATCACTGCGAAGAAGGTCAGGGTTACTTTTTCAGCAAAGCCCTGCCGGCAGATACGTTTGCGCGTTTGCTCGCCGGCACGCAACCCGCGCCATGGACAATAGGATGATCACTGTGAAACAGGCCTTGAGTCAGGGAGACAATTGCCGATGAGCCTTTTCCACCACGCCATGGCGCTGCTGCTGTGCGGACTCTGCGCCGGGGCCAGTGCCGAGCCGCTGAACGAGCCGCTCAAACCGTTGCCCGCAATACCGCAGCAGGATGCCCGGCGCGTGGAACTCGGTCGACGGTTATTCCACGAGCCACGGTTATCGATCAACAACACGCTGTCCTGCGCCAGCTGCCACCAACTCGACAAGAACGGTGCCGACAGCCGCGCCTTGTCACTGGGCTTCGACGGCAAACCGGTGGCCGTCAACACCCCGACCGTGTTCAACGCGGCCCTCAACTTCCGCCAGTTCTGGGATGGTCGCGCCGAAACGCTCGAGGAACAAAGCAACGTCGTCATCACCAGCCCCCATGAAATGGGCAGCGACTGGAGCACGGTGATCGAGCGCATCGGCAACGACCCCGACTATCGTCGCGATTTCGCCGCCACCTACCCGGACGGCGTGACCCAGGCCAATGTCCAGCAGGCGCTGGCCAGTTTCGAACGCACCTTGCTGACGCCCAACTCACGCTTCGATCAATACCTGCTCGGCAACACCGACATCCTCACCCTGGAGGAAAAGTACGGTTACCAGCGCTTCAAGGAGTACGGCTGCATTGCCTGCCATCAGGGGGTGAACATCGGCGGCAACATGTTCCAGAAATTCGGAGTGTTCGGCGATTACATTGCCGATCGCGGCAGCCCGACCGTGGCCGATCAGGGCCGCTTCAACGTCACCGCCGACGAAGCGGACCGGGCCGTGTTCAAGGTGCCGAGCCTGCGCAATGTCGCGATCACCGCGCCGTACTTTCACGACGGTTCGGCCCCCACCCTCGAACGCGCCGTGGATGTGATGTTCCAGTATCAGCTGGGGCGCATGCCGAGCGCTGAGGACAAACGGCTGATCATGCTGTTTCTCACAACCCTGACCGGCCAAGGGGAGAGCAAGCCATGATCAACATCTCGCGGCGACGCAGTCTGTTGTTGCTGACCCTGGTCGCCCTGGCGCTGGCCTCGATCCTGCTGTTCCTGTACATCAAATCCAGCTCTGCCCAGACCATGACGTACACCGAATCGAGGGATCTGATCCGGCAGATCAAACAGCAGAACTCGCTGTGGGAAAACGAGCTCCTCAAGGCGCGAGTGGCGCTCAGCCACAACTACGATCCGTTGGTGTCACCGATGAACGAAATGAACCGGCTCTGGGCGCGCTTCGATGCGATCGAGTCCGGACATGGGCGCAACGACTCGGCGCAATGGAACGACGCTCACGAAAGTTTCCGACAGGCGATGCAGGAAAAAATCCGTCTGGTCGAACAGTTCAAATCGCACAACGCGCTGTTGCGTAATTCCCTGGCCTTTTTGCCCACCGCTGAAGACGACATCCAACAGCAACTGGCCAGCCTGTCGGACTTCGATAAATTGCAGCTGCAGAACATCACTACCGACACCTACGACCTGCTGCTCAGTGCCCTCGAATTCGCCCAGGTCACCTCTGACAACCTGGCCGCCGACATCGAGGTCGGCCTGAACAAGCTGAAGGTCAACGCGCAACGCCTGCCGCTCGCGTTTCAGACCCCGATCAGAATCATGAGCAGCCATATCTCGCTGATTGCGCGCGAGCAGCCACTGGTCAATCAGTTGCTCGAAAACATCGAAAACATCCCCGTGGCCGGAAGCCTCGACAACATCACCACTATGCTCGATCACGATCAGCAGCGCGCCGATCAGGTCGACCGGCAGTACCACTTCTACCTGCTGTTGTTTTCGGTGCTGCTGATGTTGTCGCTGGTGTGGCTGGCCATCCGTTTGATCGGCAGTTTCGCCGAGATCAACCGGGTCAATAACGCCCTGCAAACGGCCAACGACGCGTTGGAACAAAGAGTCGAAGAACGCACCCGGGAACTGCGCGACGCCCAGAGCGAACTGCTCGACGCCGCACGTCAGGCCGGCATGGCGGAAATCGCCACCAATGTGCTGCACAACGTTGGCAACGTGCTCAACAGCGTGAACATCTCCAGCGACCTGATCACGCGCAAGCTGCGCAACAGCAAGGGCCAGGGCCTGGGCAAGGCCATGCAACTGATCAACGAACACCCGGATGACCTCGGCGCGTTCCTCAACGAAGACGCCAAAGGCAAATTGCTCCCCGGCTACCTCAACCAACTGGTGGTCGCGATTGCCCAGGAACAACAGGAAATGCTCGACGAATTGAATCAGATGAACAAAAGCGTCGATCACATCAAGGACATCGTCGCCACCCAGCAATCCTATGCCGGCGCCAACAGCATGACCGAGCCATTGTTCATCAACGAGTTACTGGAAGACGCGTTGCGCATGAACGCCGGGGCACTAACCCGGCACCACGTCACAGTGGTCAGGGAATACGCCGACGTGCCGCAGGTGATGGGCGACAAACACCGCTTGTTGCTGATCCTGATCAACCTGATCAGCAACGCCAAATACGCCATGTCCGACCTCAGCAACCGCCCCCGGACCATGACCCTGGCGGTCAGGATTGTCGATGACAGCTTCCTCGAAATCAGCGTCAAGGACGATGGCGAAGGCATCGCTGCGGAAAACATGACGCGGATCTTTGCCCACGGTTTCACCACCCGCAAGGAAGGCCACGGCTTCGGTCTGCACAGCTGCGCCCTGGCGGCCATCGAAATGAACGGCCACCTCACTGCGCACAGTGACGGCCCGGGCCAGGGTGCGTTGTTCACTTTGCAGATCCCCCTGATCAGCGTCACGGAGAACGCATGAGCGAGCTGTCGAACCGCCGCATTCTGCTGATCGACGACATGCCGTCGATCCATGAAGACTTTCGCAAGATTCTCGCGCCGCCAGCGGCGCAATCAGTGGAACTGGACCAGATGGAAGCGGCACTGTTTGGCGCTCAGGTTCGCGCCGAACGTCCGCCGTTCGAGCTGGACTCGGCCTACGGCGGCGAGGAAGGTTTGGGCAAACTGATACAGGCCCAGGCAGAACAACGCCCCTACGCGCTGGCCTTTGTCGACATGCGCATGCCCGACGGCTGGGACGGCGCGAAAACCATTGAACATCTGTGGCAACAGGACCCGCAGTTGCAAGTGGTGGTCTGCACCGCCTACTCGGATTATTCCTGGGATGAACTGCTGGAGCGCCTGCAGGCGCATGACCGCTTGCTGATTCTGAAGAAGCCGTTCGACAACATCGAAGTGCAGCAGATGGCCAACACCCTGCTGACCAAATGGCAGATGACCGAACGCGCATCATTGCAGATGCATCACCTGGAACATCTGGTCGATCAACGCACGGCCCAATTCAAGCAGGCCAGTGAAGAACTGCAGCGGGAAATCGATGAGCGCAAGCAACTGGAAAGTCAGCTGGTGCAGTCGGAAAAACTTGCGTCACTGGGGCAAATGGCAGCGGGTGTGGCCCATGAAATCAATAATCCGATCGGCTTTATCTCCTCCAACCTCGGCACGCTGGACGGCTACTTCAAACAATTGCTCAGCGTACTTGATGCCTGGCAGACGCTTGGACCAACGCCAGACAGCGAGTCAGTGGCGCGGCTTGAGCAATTGCGCAAAGACGCCGATCTGGATTTTCTCCTCGAAGACATCCCGGTGCTGATCCGCGAATCCAAGGAAGGCATTGGCCGCGTCGGGCAGATCGTCAAGGACCTGAAGGACTTCTCCCGGGTCGATAGCCATCAACAATGGCAGTGGGCCAATCTGCAGCAAGGCATCGAGTCGACCCTGAACATCGTCGCCAGCGAACTCAAGTACAAGGCCGACCTGATCAAGGAGTATCAGCCCCTGCCGGACATCGAGTGCCTGCCATCACAAATCAATCAGGTGATCATGAACCTGGTGGTCAATGCGGCGCAGGCCATGGGCCCGGAACGCGGCACCATCACCTTGCGCACCGGGCAGCAACAAGACACGGCCTGGGTGGAAGTCGCGGACACCGGCGCGGGGATTGCGCCGGAGATCCTGCAGAAGATCTTCGATCCGTTTTTCACCACCAAACCGGTCGGCCAGGGCACCGGGCTTGGACTGTCCCTGTCCTACGGCATCGTCAAAAAGCACGGTGGCGATATTTCGGTGCGCAGCGAACCGGGCGTGGGCACGACCTTTCGCGTCGAATTGCCGATGCGCCAGAACCGGCCCGCTGCCTGAGCCTCAAGTGGCTTCCTGAAAATCCATCTCCGGCGGCTGGCGACGGAAGCCACCGGTGAGCACGGCAAGATAAACCACGCCGATCGCCAGCCAGCTCAAGCCCAGATACACCGCCAAGTGATCAAGGCTGACCATCAGCCATAAATCCGCCACCAGACCAATGAACGGGAAGAGCAAAAACAGCACCATCTCACGCAGTCCCTTTTTCTCGCCGCCGATCCAGTAATGAAAGATCACCGACAGATTGACCAGACTGAACGCCAGAAACGCGCCGAAGTTGATGAACGAGGTCGAGGTGGTCACATCAAGTTTCAGCGCCAGCAACGCCACCACGGCGCAGAGCAGGATGCTGTTGACCGGTGTGCCAAAGCGCGCGTGCAAGGTGCCGAAGAATGATTTCGGCAATACACCGTCACGGCCCATGGCAAACAACAGGCGCGAACCACTGGCCTGCGCCGACAGCCCTGACGCGAACTGGCCAACAATCAGACCGATCAGGAAGATCGACACAAACAGATCGCCGCCGATGTTGCGGGCGATTTCATAGGCGGCCGAATCGACACTGTCGAACTGGAATGACGGGTGTGCGATCTGCACGAAGTACGACACACCAACGAAGATCAGCCCGCCAATCAGTGTGATCAACATGATCGCTCGCGGAATGGTGCGGCGTGGGTCGCGGGTTTCTTCGGTCAGGGTGCTGACCGCGTCGAAGCCGAGGAACGAATAGCAGGCAATCGCCGCGCCGCTCATGATCAGCGGCATTTGCATATCGCCATTGAAGAACGGTTTGATCGACCACAATGGCGTGCTCGCATCGCCACCGATGTAGTGCACGCAGAGCGCGACGAAAGCGATCAATACGAGGAACTGCACCAGCATCAGCAAGGCGTTGATGCCGTTGGCCAGTTTCAGGCCGATGATGTTGATTGCGCTGGTGATGCCGATGAACGCCAACACCCAGATCCATTGCGGAATCGACGGGAATGCCGAGGCCAGATACGCCGCGCCGATCAGCCAGATCGCCATCGGCAGAAACAGGTAATCGAGCAACACTGCCCAACCGGCGATAAAGCCGAGTTTCGGGCTGATTGCCTTGCGCACGTAGCTGTAGGCGGAACCGGCAACCGGGAACGCGGCAGCCATGCGACCGTAGCTCATGGCGGTGAAGAACATCGCCACCAGCGCCGCCAGATACGCGGCAGGGACCATGCCGGCGGTGGACTGGGCGAGGATGCCGAAGGTGCCGAGGACAATGATCGGCGTCATGTAGGCGATGCCGAACAGCACCACCGACCCTAATGAAAGGGTGCGTTGCAAACGAGCCATGGGCGACTTACTCCGAATTTTATTGGATTTATGGCAGAGCCGGGTTCGGCGAATGTTTTCGGGTGTAGCTGATCGTTCCCACGCTCTGCGTGGGAATGCCTCAATGGACGCTCTGCGTCCGCTCTTGGGACGCGGAGCGTCCCGGGCTGCATTCCCACGCAGAGCGTGGGAACGATCGGGTAAAACCTGAGTTCGACTCGGTACTTCAGGTCGGCGTACCTTGAACAATCAACTCGGTCAGTCCCCTCTCCCTCTGGGAGAGGGTTAGGGTGAGGGCATCGGTCAACGGTGTGGAATCAACAATTCACGAACACCATCGCTGCGCTCCACCACCTCCCCCGACAACTTCAAGCGCTGATCATCCAGATAGCGGTAATCCCTGCGCGCAATCTCCAACCGTGCGAAATCCAGCTCAACGCGGAACGTCCCTTCTTCCCGCCCGGCCTCGAACAGCAGCGAGCCCAGCGGATCGACCAGTGCGCTGCCACCGGCAAACATCAAGCCGTCATCCCCCGCCGCCACGCGATTGACCATCAGCGCAAACGCCTGATTCTCCTGGGCACGGGCCATGATCGCGGTGCGGTGAGTCGGCGCGTACGGGTCCATGTTGCCGTTGGTCACGATGAGCAATTCAGCGCCGAGTTGCGCCAGGGCACGGGCCGACTCTGGAAATTCGATGTCGTAGCAAATCAGCAAGCCAACGCGCACGCCGTTCCATTCGCAGGTGGCGTAGCGGTCACCGGCTTCAAACACGCCACGATCCGACGCCCACAAATGCGTCTTGCGGTATTTCAAAGCGATGCCTTCAGGGGTGATCAACAGCGTGGTGTTGTAGAAGCGCCCGTGGTCGTTCTCGGCCATGCCGATCACCACGGCAATGTTGCGTTCGCGCGCAGCGGCGAGCACTGCACTGACAGTCGGGCCGTCCAGCGGCTCGGCCGTTTGCGCCACGGTTTCAGCGCTTGGAAAACCCATCAAGTGAGTTTCCGGGAACACGATCAGCTGCGTGTCCGGCGCACACGCGGCAATCGCTGCAAGCGCGCGTTCGAGGTTGTACGCCGTGGCATTGTCACGGCCCGCCAGTTGCGCGAGTTCGACTTTCATGGGAGTTCCTTGTGATGAGCGTCGGGTGCTGAAAGATTGCCCGGTGGCTGTCTGTGGGCCAGTATGCGCAGCAAGCAGCCGGCCAGGGAATTACGCGGCCGGGGTAACCCGATAGGGGTAGATCGATGGCACTTTCGTTTGACGACATCACCTGGCACCGCGCCGTCGGGCAATTGATCGACGCGCTCGACAAGCCGAACTTCTGGGCGCAACTGGTGCGTTTGCTCGACCAATACGTGCCGTTCGATAGCTGGGTGGTGCTGCTGTTCAGCGCCGATCAACACCCGCAGGTCTTCGCCGAATGCCCCGGCGAAGACGGCAACCCCGACCAATTGTTTCAGGATTATCTGCGCGGCCTGTATCTGCTCGACCCGTTCTACATCGCCTGCCGCGAGCAGTCGCGCAGCGGTTTGTATCGCCTGTCCGAGGTGGCGCCGGAGCATTTCGAACTGACCGAGTATTACCAGCGATACTTTCGTCTGAATGTCGTGGCCGACGAAATCCAGTTCAATTGTCAGCTCGAAGGTGATCGCACACTGTGTCTGTCGCTAGGCAGTGAAAAACGTTTCACTGGCGAACATATCGCCTTGCTGTCATTGATTCAGCCTTGGGTGCTAGGCCTGCTGCGCCAACGATTACCCTATGAGATCAACGAAACCGTGGCCCTCGCCGCCGCACCCGCTCAAGCAGACTGGCGCGTGCAACTGGAAGCCTCGGTGCAACAACTCAAGGGTGCGCAACTGACGGCGCGGGAACTGGATGTCGGGCGCTTGATGCTCAGCGGTTGCTCCAGTAAAGAAATCGCCCGTAAGCTGGAAATCTCCGTAGAAACCGTGAAAGTCCATAAGAAACACATGTACAGCAAGCTGGGGATCAAATCCCAGTCCGAGCTGTTTTCGATTTTTCTTCAGGCGCAAAACGCCTGATCGTTTGGTGAAGTTGCCTTATGCAGGAGTGAGCCTGCTCGCGATGGTGTCGGGTCAGCCAAATCATTTGTAGCTGATATACCGCTATCGCGAGCAGGCTCACTCCTACAGGGGAATGTGTTTATTCCTGAATCTTCGCTGATTATTCCGAGTCCGAACCAAGGAAACCGTATGAGCCTGTCACTCCTGAGCCGCTACGCCTTCTTTGCCGTCTGCGTGATTTTCACCCTCGCCAGCCTGCCTTTTCTCGAACACGACTGGCTGTGGCCGATCACTGCCGTCACCGGCGTGCTGAGCCTGATCGGTCTGTTCGACCTGCTGCAGAGCCCGCACGCCGTGCGCCGCAATTACCCGATCCTCGGCAACATCCGCTATCTGGTTGAAGGCATCCGCCCGGAGATCCGCCAGTATTTGCTGGAGTCCGACAGCGATGCCCTGCCCTTCTCCCGCGCGCAGCGTTCGCTGGTCTATTCGCGAGCGAAAAACGAAACCGCCGACAAACCATTCGGCACGCTGATCGATGTCTATCAATCCGGATTCGAATTCATCGGCCACTCGATGCGCCCGGCACCGCTGAGCGACCCGAGCAGTTTCCGCGTCACCGTCGGCGGCCCGCAGTGCTCGCAGCCGTACTCGGCCTCGGTGTTCAACATCTCGGCGATGAGCTTCGGTTCGCTCAGCGCCAACGCCATCCGCGCGTTGAACCAGGGCGCGAAACTCGGCAACTTCGCCCACGACACCGGTGAGGGCAGCATCAGCCCGTATCACCGCGAACACGGCGGCGACCTGACCTGGGAACTGGGCAGCGGCTATTTCGGCTGCCGCACCAGCGACGGCCGTTTCGACCCGGAACGCTTCGCCACCCAGGCACAGAACCCGCAAGTGCGGATGATCGAAATCAAGATGAGCCAGGGCGCCAAACCCGGCCACGGCGGCATACTGCCCAAGCACAAAGTCACCAAGGAAATCGCCGAAACCCGTGGCATCCTGATGGGCGAAGATTGCGTCTCGCCGTCACGTCACAGTGCGTTTTCCACGCCGATCGAAATGATGCAGTTCATCCAGCAACTGCGTGAACTGTCCGGCGGCAAACCGGTGGGCTTCAAGTTCTGCCTCGGCCATCCGTGGGAGTTCATGGGCATCGCCAAAGCCATGCTGGAAACCGGCATCCTGCCGGACTTCATCGTCGTCGATGGCAAGGAAGGTGGCACCGGCGCCGCACCGGTCGAGTTCACCGATCACATCGGTGTGCCGATGCGCGAAGGCTTGCTCTTCGTCCACAACACCCTGGTCGGCCTCAACCTGCGTGACAAGATCAAACTCGGCGCCAGCGGCAAGATTGTCAGCGCCTTCGACATCGCCAGCGTGCTGGCCATCGGCGCCGACTGGGCCAACTCCGCACGCGGCTTCATGTTCGCCATCGGCTGCATCCAGTCGCAAAGCTGCCACACCAACAAATGCCCGACCGGCGTGGCCACTCAGGACGCTTTGCGCCAACGTGCGCTGGTGGTGCCGGACAAGGCGCAGCGCGTGTTCAACTTCCACCGCAATACCTTGAAGGCTCTGGCGGAAATGCTTGCCGCTGCCGGGCTGGAACATCCATCACAACTGTCGGCCAAGCATCTGGTGCGGCGCATGTCGGCGACCGAGATCAAGTTGTTCTCGCAACTGCATGTGTTCCTGAAACCGGGGGAATTGCTCACCGGGGAAGTGAACGGCGAGTTTTACTCGCGGATGTGGCAGATGGCGCGGGCGGACAGTTTTGAGCCGCAGGAAGTGGCCGTGGCTTAAGTGTGCAATAGGTGCTGGCCTGCGCTGAAGCCGGCACCGAATCGGCAGTAAACAGATACGCAGAAATGTTTCCCCCGTGAATCGTCAACACGGGAGTCCGATCCTTTGCGAACTGTGGCCTGTCAGCATGCAAATCAGCATCTGTGATCCACCAGACTCTTTGGCTGCGGCAATCCAAAACCGTTATCCCATCAATATAAATACTCGCTAAGGGATCTTTGATCAGGCTCAAAAGACCTCGACCGGTCAGCTTCAGGTAATCGTCAATCGATGAGCGCACCTCAAACCGGGGATCAATACCAGTGGTGTCGTAATAAGTGAATGTCGGGTACCAGAACGGGTTAGCAATGATCACCTCATCACCTGGAAGGGCATTCTGATTGAGCCGCTTCACCAACTGACCAAACTCGGTATCTCTGCGGTAATTCGTTCCACTCAAGCCATCTGTCTGCCGGTAAACCGCAGTCAGACCATTTAATTGCACAACAACAAAAAGCAATAAACCAACAGTCGCCAACAACGCTCGACGTCTCCAGATGCCGTCAAGTGCCAACGCTGCAATCATCGCAATGGCGGGCGCCGAAAAAACCAGATATCTAGGAACGAACAGCGGAAGGAATAAGGCAAACACATAGAGCGTTGTCAGCGGAACAAAAAAATAACCAATCGGCAAAAAACGAAAAGGTCGCTTTAGGGAGTAGTCCGCGATGACTGTTGTGGCGCAGAACAGTAAAAGCGCCAGAGGCAGGAGATGCCACGCCGATGCTTGAGAAGCCCCATTTCCCATCAGCGTGAACTGCCAGACTAGCGACAACGCCTCCTGCAGCGTCACCGGTTTGATCCAACCCAAGCCCGTCGTATTCGCAAGTTGAGCAATCAGATGAGGTACCCAAGGCAAATACAGGACCACGACAGTCAGGTTAGCAAGTAGCCATTGCCCTAGGGTAATCGCCATCCCGGGACGGTTATTCCGGCTCAGCCACCAAAACAACCAATGCACCAGTACACACAAACCTGCGAAGTAGTGAGTGTAAAAAGCAGCGCTCATCAGGAGCACGTAGATCACCCCAAAACGGCCTTGCTCCGCAACCCTCGCCCAACAAACCAACGCAACAGTTGCAGCCATCAACCAGCACCCGAGCAAGCTGTACATCCTTACTTCCTGGCTATAGCGCACCGAAATCGGGAGTAACGCCAATAGCAGCGCAGCAATCCATGTCGCCCTGCGCGTTGCAATCAGGCTCATCAACTTGATACACAGTAAAAGAGTGCCGAGATCCGCGAGTGCACTCAACGCCCGGGCAGACAACGCCGAGTCTCCCCACACCGACACCCAGTAGTGCAACAGCATGTAGTAAAGCGGTGGGTGCACATCCCGTGCCGTCAGCGCCCAGATGCGCTCCGGTGTTTCGCGTGCAAGCAGCAGACTATAGGCTTCATCGTTCCAGATGGCGGGTACTGAAATAGCGTAAAACCGTACGAGTAGTGCGAGGATCAAAACGATAGCGAGCGCGAATCGATCAACGAGCACTGGCGTAAAGGCTCGTCTGACAAATGCAACGGCCGCAAAAGTCTTCATAGCCGTTGTCTGCGAAACAATACAAACCTGAAAAAGCTGTACCCCAGCAACAGATTCAGCAGTGTAAACACCGCCACCGTCAGCAATCCCGGCAGATCACGCGTATCGGCGATCGAACCGATGGCAAAACTGAGCGCGCCCATCACCACGATAAACAGCAGATAACCAAGCACCGACGTTCGGCTGTCAAAGGTGTACAGCATGTTCACGTAAAACGAGAACATGGCCGCTACGCAGAAAGCCGCGAAATTGCTGGCGGCTTGGGTCAGTTCGGCAGCCGTGCACAGGACGAAAAAGATCTGCCAATGGATCAATCCATCGGCGATTCCGATAACCGTCAATGCCGAGAATCCCTTCATGCCGGTGCCCCGCTCTTGCCACGTTTGGTGAAGCTTCAACCTAGGCCAAGGCAGGTACCAGGTCTACTGTCAGAAATTACAGGTGCGCGGCTACTTCCGACGAGTGGCCTTCAAACTGCTGCTGAGCTAGCGCAGGAGGCTCAGCTTTGGAGACGATCCGCGGCATGGGCAATAAAAAACCCCGATCTCTCGACCGGGGCTTCGTTTTTTCAGCAGCTACGACTTAAGAGGCCGAACGCGCAGCACCCTGCGTTTCACCGGTCGGTTGCAACTTGAACACATAGAACAACACGGTCAGCAGCACCAGGAACGCCGGCCCCACATACAGCGCCACGCGGGTGTCCGGGAAGTACGCCATCAGTCCGACCACCAGCACCAGAAACGCGAGGGCAAAATACGAGCTGACCGGGTACAGCCACATTTTGTATTTCAGTGCCGCACGTTCGCTGGCGCTCAGGCCTTTGCGGAATTTCAGCTGGGCCAGCAGGATCATCACCCAGGTCCAGATCGCACCGAAGGTGGCAATCGAGGTCACCCAGACGAAGACTTTCTCCGGCACCAGATAGTTGAGCATTACGCCCAAGAGCAACACCGCAATCGACAGCAACAGCGCTCGACGCGGTACACCATTATTCGATGTTTTGGCAAAACCGGCCGGGGCCTGGCCGTTCTGCGCCAGGCTGTAGAGCATGCGCCCGGTACTGAAGATGCCGCCGTTGCACGACGACAGCGCGGCGGTGATCACCACGAAGTTGATGATGCCGGCGGCGGTCTTGATGCCCAGACGCTCAAAGGTCATCACGAACGGACTGCCCTGCGTGCCGATCTCGTTCCACGGGTAGATCGACAGAATCACGAACAGTGCGCCGACGTAGAACAACAGGATCCGCCAGAACACCGAGCCGATCGCATCAGGAATGGTCTTTTGCGGATTCTTCGCTTCACCGGCGGTCAGGCCGATCATCTCGACACCGAGGTAGGCGAACATGACCATTTGCAGGGACATCAGCACACCGGTCACGCCATTGGGCATGAAACCGCCATGGGCCCACAGATTGGAGATCCCCAGGGCCACGCCGTCATTGCCGAAACCGAACGCGATGATGCCGATGCCGCCGATGACCATGGCGATGATGGTGACGATCTTGATCAGCGCGAACCAGAATTCGAACTCACCGAAGGCTTTCACCGCGATCAGGTTGATCGAGCCCATGCTGATCAACGCCGCGAGGGCCCAGATCCAGCGCGGCACATCGGGAAACCAGATGCCCATGTACACGGCCACCGCGGTGATTTCCGCGACGCAAGTCACCAGCCACAGGAACCAGTAGTTCCAGCCAGTGAGAAAGCCTGCCAGCGGGCCGAGGTAGTCTTGTGCGTAACGGCTGAACGAACCGGCCACCGGGTTGTGCACGGCCATCTCGCCGAGGGCGCGCATGATCACCAGGATCGCCAGACCACCCAGAATGTACGAAAGCATGATCGCCGGGCCGGCCATTTCAATGGCCTTGGCCGAACCTAGAAACAGACCGACGCCGATGCAGGCACCGAGCGCCATCAGGCGAATATGCCGTTCGCCGAGTTCGCGTTTGAGCGGACCGCCCTGAGCGGTACCGCCGTGAGGCAGGTGATTGCCAGTTGGCATAGGGGGACAACCTCGTCTTGTTATTGGATATGACCACCGAGTATCGAAGCGTCGGCCGATAAGCCTTGGCTGCTGTGAAACCGCGCCGGCCTCGTGGGCCGACACGTCTTGCAGGATGACCTGAAAGATCAGCGGGGCGTGCAGTATAAAAACCTTGCTGCAGGTCTTTTCACTCTATAAATCACAAGATTCAGCGGGAGTTGTCGCGAATTTGCCAACAGACCGAGGTGATCAACTGGCAAATGTAGGAAAACTCGCCACCAAAAAAGGCGGCGAGTATTGCACAAGGATGGTGCAGCGTCACATCAGCCTGCCGTCGCACCGACTATCGTCATCACTGGCCTGTTCACTACTTTCATCACTTTGTAGTCAGAGTACACCTCCACGACCGTCTCCGGCGGCGTTCGCCATCCAGGCACTGCTGAGGAGTGTTTACCGATTCTGGGCCCCCCCTGGACGGACTGAAAGTGCAGTTTCCAGGCACTCGTCTGGCGGTCGTACTTCATAAATGCAAATCCGGTAAGTAACGAATCTGCCCTACCGTTTGCGTCCACGCGAAATCCATAATCCTGAAATTCCATGGACGTGCTAAGACCCCAACCATGCTCGCCCGCAGGAAGGCCATTGTACTGAGCGAATTCTTTTGCTCCTTCAACGTGCCTGACCCGTAGCAGATTAGTATCCAACTGGTCGACCACCAACGAACAGCCAGTGAAATCAGGTGTGAATAGATAATCCGGTTGACCCCATTCGGGATGAACCGGTATATCCACGTAGCCTCCCTGGGGCATCCAATAACCACTGACGGCATTCGCGCCCACAGGAAGTTTGTTGATTTCAAGGTCATGTATTTTCAATGCATTGAATTCCTTCCCGACCGAGTTCGCAGGCTGGATCCGCTCCATTACAAAAAAGAAATTTGCACCGCCGTCTGTTCTGGCTAACTGTGCTTTGATCGAGGCGCTATATTCAGAGGCGTTCGTCGTCAAGCTCCCCACGACCGACAATCGACTGAATTCAGTTGCTGACAGCGCCTGATGAATGCTGGTGCGTTGGATCGAATAATGCGTAGTCGACTTTTGTCCCCAATCAAAAGGCAGGTGCGCCGTTTGACGATTATTGATGGTTTCAATGACAGGCTCCCACAAACCGTTGGGCAGTCGCCCACGCGTAAACACCAAGTCGAGTCCCAGTGCATTGCGGGATGTGTGCACGAGCCGGGCTGCAAAACTCGCGCTCTCATCAACAATCGCGCCTGCCGGGATTTCCGTCGCACCTGCTGAAAGGTCGCCGCCGCGCAGAGACACCGGCTGCCATTGATCTGGCGCCACTTGCCAGAGCCGGCTGCCATGCGCCCGATTGGTTACGCGATCGACAAGGATGACATCCGTCAGATCTGCGCTCAGGGAGAAATCATTTTTGATCTGGTAAAAAGCCTCTTGGCCTGTCCCATCAATGTTACGAATGTAAAAGCTCTGCCCGTCGGTGCTTCGAAAAATACCTCTGGCATTGGCTTCAAGACCGGCAATGACCGAGGATTTGACAGTGAAACGTCCCATCTCGGCGTTGCCGAACCCGCCAGATCCGGAGGGCCGAAAGTTGCCCGGTGCGCCATACAGCCGTTGGGTCCGGGTGTTATATGGATGCCAGCTACTGCCTTTCAATACACCCACGCTCTCAATACTTTGCTCACCCACTTTAAAGGTGCCCAGCGCTGCCGGCCCGTGCTGTTTGCTGACGCCAATCAGCAAGTCGTACCCAAACACAGCATCTCGAAACTTGTCGAACTGCTGCAAGCCTTTGACCCCCACATATTTGATCCCCGCCCCCAGAAGCTTCCCACCTGCCACCAGTACACTCAGCGGGTTGAGTTCGCCAATGACAAGCACGCCAATGATTTTCGCGGCCTTGAGCGCTTGACGAAGTGCCGAGGTTGTCGTGGCCGCCACTTTTGTCAACTTTGCCGCGACACTCACGCCAGCGGTGACGAAACCCAATACGTCGAGGAACAGATCAATTGCACCATCTGCGTATTTGCCGTCGATAAAATTGCTGACGGCCGATTTGAAGGGGATCAGGTTGAGTAGAAACTGCACGCGCGAATTCAGCACCGCGAGTTCTTTGTCCCACGTGGTCTGGCCTTCAGCCGCTTTGCGAATATCTTCATTGTCGAAATCAAGATGTTCGACAAAAGCATCGGCAATGATGTGAGATCTGTTGCTGGAATAATTGCTGGGGACGGGAAAAATCCCGGACGAGGAAAATATCTGCTTCAGATGCTCGGCATGTTTATTATTGGCAGGCTGGAAAAGTCTCACACCATACGACACGCTCGGGATATGCACGTCGACCCGATCTTCAGAAATGGCAGGATCCGACGCTCGCCTGGTGATTGATGCCGCACCCAGATCGATACAATACACCGAGACTTTTTTATCAATGCCTCGCTCGACTCTCAACGTCAGAGTCTGGTTGGAGTTGGTAATTTTCCTGTTCCAGAAATCCGTAGCCAACTTGATGGTCTTGTCCTGATAGAAATCGATCTTGCCATACTCGAGGTTCTCTCGGTCTTCGAGCGGCAACTCGGATATCAGACGACGTACGCTCATCTGAGTACCCTTTTTGAGGTTATTCAGCGTCGTCTCAAACTCATGATCGAACGTCTCTGGCACACGCAAGTCCATCGTGTTGATGGTGTGAAGATGTTGCACCAGAAACGGGTCGCGGGTATCCCATTTGAACCCCCCACGCATCATTGCCGCGTCCAGCAGTGTATGCAGTTTGCCTTTCGCTACCGGGGTGCCCGATGCTGCCGCCCAATTCGCGTCGCTATCAAGGACGCGCTCTTCAATTGGAAAGCCTTTGCCGAACTTCTTCTCCAGTGCGACCCGGGCTATTTTCTCGCGATTGGGAAACTCACTGCTTAGCAGCATTGGCGTGTTGAGTCGGTCGGCCAACTCGCTATTGAACGTTTCTTTCAACTCGCGAAGTTGTGCTTCGGTATAACTTTCAACCTCTTTCCTGTTCATCAGACCATGGACGACGCTCCAATCTGCCAAGGTGATTGTCTGGGCGTACTGCGCAACCGCCGGATCGCGCAACGCCGCACTTTCGGCGTAGACCATGACCTGGGCAAACGTCATGTTTGCGACCTTTCCCGGCGACTGGGCTTCGATGGTCGCTGCGGCAACTGCCAGGTTGAACCATGCAGGGCCGCCGTACTTGACGCCGGCAGGAGTATTTTTGATCAGGAACACGGGAGCGTTTTTCGCCAGCAAAATGTAGGCGCCCAAACCGGACATTTCGGGGTTGCTGCTGAGCTCTTTGATCAGATGTTCGCGCAGTTTGTCGAACACTGCTGTAACCGGTTTTCCCCAATGTTGCTTACTGTCCAGATCGAAACCCGCGACGCTATTGCGTTTATGGATTTCAATCGACTGCGGATCAAGATGCAGTTGAACAGCGGCCAGTGCGTAGTCGTTGACGCTGACATCCGAGGCGTAACCTTTCAAGCGGGTTTGCACCGCCAGCCCCAGTGCCTGGCCGCGAGCTCCGGCAATCAGGGTTTCCACTGCCTTGGCTGGATCGCGCAATGTTTCGGGGCTGAGCGGTTGCTCTATGTTGAGAAGTTCCAGCAGTCCTTGACCCGGCCGTGGCAAGTCATCAAGACCCTCGATATAAACCCGGACAGCTTCCAGTACTTGCTTCTTTTGGTCGACACTTAAAGGAATCTGCCAGGATAAAGCGCCGGCAAAATCACCCAGTGCGGAAGGCAAAACCTTTTCGGCTTCAAGTCTTACGGACTCAATATTACTTGTCTCACTATCAGACGCCGAAACAACATTCGACACAGAGTCGTTGGACTCAGACATACACTACTCCTCGTGAATTAAAACAAGGAAAAAGTAAACATGCAAAATTCTCAAAACAACAGTCGACAAGCATTACCAATTAAGTGTTTTACCAACTGTATATAAAGTTTAACCAGCATCTCTTCAAACAACCCGCACTGATTCACAGGCCAAACTATCAACCTCAAGCGCGCGAAAGCGCAAACAGCCAGAAAACCCAAGACCATAAAACTTTATCCACTTATGTTTTTTGTAAACTTTCATACTCACCATTGAATATAAGAACACTCATGTTTTTAACCACCAGCAACCCGTCCAGATTATTGGAGCGGCAACCTCTGCAACGTCGCCACTCATCGAGGGCTGGAGCCTCGTCAGCGCTTCGATGCTCAGCGCCCGCACAATTCCCTCGCCACTCGCCAACCACCGTCTAAGCTTCAGACAAGTCCGATCAATCTGCGTGAATGGATCAATCGACTATGGGCGCTTTGTGGCAAACCGATTCGAGTAAAGCCGTGGTTCCGACTGAACGAGTGGATGAAGCGCCTGTCCCTGAAAAAACCCGCCGCAATCGGCATGGGTGGAAGGCTTTCTGGTTGTTGCTGGTGATTATCGCGATCGTGGTGGGGCTGGCCGCGTCCAAGGAAATGCGCACCTCGCGCTTTCAGTCACGCGAGCTCAGCCAGTACGCGGCGTCACTGACCTACCATCTGGAACCCGGTCCCAGCGAAGCGATTCGCTATCCGGGCAATGGACCATTCGATCTGCGTCTGGGCTACAGCTCCCTTGATGAATTCCTGCCGCGCTTGCTCAAACGCAATTACGTCGTGACCGAGCAGACGCGTTTTTCGCCGGCCCTGCTCAGCTACACCGACAAAGGCCTGTTCGTACCGTATTCGGAGAAGATCCAGGCCGGGCTGTCGATCACCGATTGCCGCGCCGCGCCGCTGTACAAGTACAACTATCCGCAACAACTGTACGCCGACTTCGCCGCTATTCCGCCCGTGGTAGTCAGCAGCCTGTTGTTCATCGAAAACCGTTTCCTGCTCGACCCGAAACAACCGTTGGCCAACCCGGCGGTAGACTGGCCGCGCTTCGGCATGGCGGCGTGGTCGCAAGTGGCGAAATTGCTGCGCTTGCCCGGCCAGTCTGCGGGCGGCAGCACGCTGGCGACGCAGCTGGAAAAGTACCGCCACTCTCCGGATGGCCTGACGGTGTCCGGTGCGGAAAAACTGCGGCAGATGATGTCCGCCAGCGTGCGCGCCTATCAGCCCGGCCCGCAGACCTTGGGGGCACGGCAGAACATCGTGCGTGACTACCTCAACAGCGTGCCGCTCTCGGCGGTGCCGGGGCATGGCGAAGTGCATGGCATGGCGGAAGGGTTGCGGGTCTGGTACGGCAGCGACTTCAAGCAGGCCAACGAACAGTTGAACAGCCCGGCGACCGATCCGAAAACCATGGCCGCCAAAGGTCTGGCCCTGCGCGAGATGTTGTCGCTGATGATCGCCCAGCGCCGCCCTTCGTATTATCTGACCAAGGGCCGCGAGGAACTCGCTGATCTCACCGACAGCCATTTGCGTCTGCTCAAACAGAACGCGGTGATCGATGGCGCATTGGCCGATGCCGCCCTTGCCAGCAAGGTCAGCTACCGCGACTGGCAGACCCAGCCGACCATGCAGCCCATCGAAACCAACAAGGGCATCAGCGCCGCCCGCAGTCGTCTGGCGAGCATGCTCAACCGGCCGCTGTACGACCTCGACCGCCTCGATCTGTCAGCCACGAGTACCCTTCAGGGCGAGCTGCAAACCCAGGCCACCGCGTACCTGAAAAAACTTGCCGACCCGGCCTATGCCGCTGAAATCGGCCTGCTCGGCGAACGCTTGCTGACGCCGACCAGTACCACGCAAGTGCGCTACAGCTTCACCCTTTTCGAACTGACCCCGGACGGCTCACGGGTGCGAGTGCAGACTGACAGCACCGACCAGCCCTTCGACATCAACGAAGGCAGCAAACTCGAACTCGGCTCAACGGCGAAAATGCGTGTGCTCACCACCTACCTGCAAATCATCGCCGAACTGCACGACAAGTATGGGGCGATGAGCGTGCCGGAGTTGAAGAAAGTCGAAGTCCCCGATCAGGATCGCCTGAGCCAGTGGGTCATCGATTACCTGATTCAAAACAAGGATCACGACCTGTCGAAGCTGCTCGGCGCCGCACTCGATCGCAAATACTCGGCGAGCCCCGGCGAGGCATTCTTCACCGGCGGCGGCTTGCACACGTTCCACAACTTTCGCAAGGAAGACAACGGCCGCCTACCGACCCTGCGCGATGCCCTGCGCGAGTCGATCAACCTGCCGTTCATTCGCCTGATGCGCGATCTGGTGCGTTACACCACCTATTCCGGCCCCAACAACAGTGCCGAATTGCTCAAGGATGATCGCGACCCGCGTCGCCAGGAATACCTGGCCAGTTTCGCCGACCGCGAAGGCACCTCGTTCCAGCTCAAGTTCTGGAAAAAATACAAAAACAAAGACACCCAGGCGCGCCTCGACACCTTCCTCGACAGCATGCGTCCGACGCCGATCCGCATGGCTGCCGTGCATCGCTATTTGTTGCCCGATGCCAGTCAGGAAGACTTCAACACCTTCGTGCGCTCACACCTCAAAGGCGCCAAGCTCAGCGAAAAACTCACCGACGATCGCCTGATCCGCCTCTACGATTCCTACGGCCCCGGCAGTTACGATTTGCCCGATCAAGGCTTTATCGCCAAGGTGCACCCGCTGGACCTGTGGATGATCGGCTACCTGCTCCACCACCCTGACGCGACCTTCGGCGAGATCGTCAAGGCCAGCCATTTCGAACGTCAGGAAGTCTACAGCTGGCTGTTCAAAAGCAAGCACAAGGGCGCCCGCGACAGCCGTATTCGCACCATGCTCGAGATCGAGGCGTTCCTCGATATTCACCAGCGCTGGCAGAAAGTCGGTTATCCGTTCGATCACCTGGTGCCGTCGCTGGCCACCGCCATTGGCAGCTCCGGCGATCGCCCCGCCGCACTCGCCGAATTGATCGGCACCATCCTCAATGACGGCGTGCGCATGCCGACATTGCGCATCGACAGCCTGCACTTTGCCGCCGACACGCCGTACGAAACGCAGCTGGTCAACGACCCGCATGTCGGCAAGCGAGTGATGCCGGTGGAAGTGGCCAGAGCAATGCGCGAGGCGCTGTCGCAAGTGGTCGATGCCGGTACGGCAAAACGTGTTTCCGGCAGTTTCAAACTGGCCGATGGCAGCCCGCTGGCCATGGGTGGCAAAACCGGGACCGGCGACAACCGCATCGAGGCCATTGGCTCGGGCGGACGCATCCTCAGTTCGAAGTCGATCAACCGCACGGCGACCTTCGTGTTCTACATCGGCGACCACCATTTCGGCACCCTCACCGCGTTCGTTCCGGGGCGTTCGGCGGAGAACTTCAAGTTCACCTCGGCCCTGCCTACACAGGTGCTCAAGGGCATGGCGCCGATTCTCACGCCGTATCTGCAACCGGGCAGCGACTCGCAATGCAAGCCGACGCAAACCGCCAGCGTGGCAATGCTCGAGGCACAGCGTCCTACAGCGAGGTAACAAATCGTGTCGGGGCATTCGGAATCAGGGTGACGTTTTTTCTCGGCGGTGGGTGGTACTTATGTATTTCTCAGATTCGAATTTTCGTCGGGTTAGCCGCCCGCCAAGTCGTTTGCCTCCCGATCTTTGAACTTTTGTTTTGCCCTGCCGTGGGTAGGCTGATCACTCCTCAACAATCAAGGATGATTGGCCATGTCTCTCGCTCCCCTGCCTGCCGAACTCGCGGACAAAGGACGGCACTACGAATTCATCAAAGCCGCCGTCGACGACAGCTTCAAGAACGCCACCCTCGGTCGTGCCAACGCCCTGGCAGCCGCGCCACTGACGAACCCTGCCTGGTACAGCACTGCGCCCGCCGCCTACCGGAAGAAACTCGCCGCCGCCAACCTCAAGGCCTGGGGTTCGCAGAACCAGGTGGATCATCTGCTGGCGAAAACCGACCTGTATGCCTTCGCCGAACCATTGCTCAAGGCAAGAATCAAGGAGCGTCACGGCATTGAGCCGGATGTCAAAAAAACGTGGCTACGCCTGTACCTTCCCACGAACAGTGACTCCGACGGTGCCAAGACCCGCACCGTCTCGGTACTGGACGCCGCCCTGCATAATTTCGCCCGCAATGAAACGCTTGGCCATGGCTCGGACTACATCAGCGAACCCGACGAGCGCGGTTTGTTCAATGTCGTGCCGATCAAAAGCGTCATGCCCATCAACCAGTTTCAAACGCTGTGCCGGGAGCTGGACATCGGTGCGCAGTACAAAAAGCATCTAGAGAGCTACCTGCTGCCCGGCGAACCGCTGGCCGAAAGCGTTCTGCAACACAAAGTGACTCAAAGCCAGAAAGACGCTCTCGCCGTCGCGGCGCAACTGGCGCTGATCAAGGATGACGTCCCGTACGACGCCTACAAAATGGTGTTGGGTCTGGCCGAAAACAAACCGCAACTGTTACTCAATGGCCGCTCAATGCAGTGCGCGGACCTGTCGCTGCTCGGTACGCGACTGACCGGGATCCTGCTGCTGACCCATGCGCAGCCGGACAACCGCGGCATTAATCGCCTGATTGTCTACATCCCCCACGACCCCGATCATCCGCTCAAGGAATACGACTCGCTGAAAGCGTTCCGGGAAGAGTTAGCGCGCCAGTTGCGCGAAGACCGTTTCAGCGACACGACCCGACAGACCTATCGTCAGTTTTTCAGCCAGTTCGTCGATCAACAGCAGCGCGGACACTTCTTCGCTGAACTCGAACAACGCCTGTTCATCACGCGCTACCACCACCGACAGGATCCGACCGATCAGCGACCGGCATGGCGCAAGGATCCCGTGAGCAACCCCAACCTGCGATTCAGTCGGGTGAAACTGCAAGGCGATTACTGGCGCCACGCCTATCAGCAAAAACTCAACAAGATCCTCAACGACGCCCCGGAAATCGCCGTTTCCACTGCCGACGCCGACAGTAAGGCGCGCGACGCCTGGTGGGACAACTTCAAGAAAATCCTCTCGGAGATCTTCAATGTCGCCCTGTTGATTGCCACGCCATTCGTACCGGGGCTGGGCGAATTGATGCTGGCTTACACCGTCTACCAACTGACCACCGAAGTCATCGAAGGCATTGTCGATCTGGCCGAAGGTCTGTGGCAGCAAGCCGCCGATCATGTCATCGGCGTGGTGACCAGCGTTATTCAGCTGGCGGCTTTTGGTGCGGGCGCGGAAATCGCCAGTGCCTTCAAAATCAAACTGTCACCGCTGGTCGAGGGCATGAAACCGGTGCGCTTGCCCGATGGCAAACCGACGCTGTGGCACCCCGACCTCGGCCCTTATGAACACAAGAGCCTGCAACTCAATGCCGCCTCGAAACCCGACTCTCATGGCCTGCACAACCGCGGCCGCGAACGCATTCTGCCGCTCGAGGGCAAGCTCTACAGTGTGGAAAAAGCCTCGACGCGTGCCGACATAAAAACCTACCGGGTCAACCATCCCGAGCGAGCCAATGCGTACAAACCGATCATTGAACACAACGAGCACGGCGCCTGGCGACATGAGGCGGAAAACCCGGCGGACTGGGAGGAGCAAGCCCTGATGCCGCGCCTGGGCCACCGCGCCGAGCGCTTCTCGCCGACGCAGCTGGAGCAGATCCGCATCAGCAGCGGCACCGGGCACGAACAGCTGCGCCGCATGCACAGCGCCAGCAGCGCACCACCACCGTTACTGGCCGACGGTCTCAAGCGTTTTTCGGCTTACGATGACGCGAGGATTGCCAGTGCCAATATTCGCGCCGGCCGGCCGATCGCAGCCGAGTCGGACTGGTTCGAACCGATCGTCACCAGCCTGCCCGGCTGGCCGCGCCAACGGGCGATGAACGTGCTGTACGAGCATCTCGATGGCTATTCGCGCCGGTACGGAAATCCGACGGCCAGCCCGGCCGACACCCTGACGATCACCCAGTCCGAACTCAATGCCGGGCACTTGCCGGAGCGGCTGGTGAGGTTTCTGAATGACGCGCAAATGCGCGCTTTGCTGGGGCGCGAGGTGCCCTCGGCGGAGCGTGTGCAAGCGCTGCGCAATGTGCTTGCCGATGCCGTCGACAAACGCCAGACGGAGGTGTCCATGCGCCTCTATCAAGCGAGCGAACGATCCAGCAAGCCTGAGGCAGGCGTCCTGCGCAAAACGTTTCCTGAACTGCCGTTGCCACTGAGTGAAAAACTTCTGGCCGAGGCCAGTGCTGCCGAGTTGCAACGCACGGTGAACGAAAAACGCCTGCCACTGCGCCTCAAGACTGAAGCACGAGAACTGGATTTTGAAGCCAGGGCCAGCCGTGCCTACGACGGTTTCTATCGCGACGATCAACTGTCTGCCGACACCGAACGGCTCGCGTTGGGGACCTTGCGCATTCACACTGACACCTTTGCCAACCTGCGCATCGAGGTACGCGACGGCACGCACGACGGGCCGTTGCGTTGCAGCGTCGGAGCGGAAGACGCCAGTACCCTCAGAAGCCTGATCAGAGATGAACACGGCCGCTACGAAGTGTTCGACGCTAACCACCGGTCGCTGCACGGCGCCGATGATTTCTATGAATCGATGCTGCATGCGGTACCGGCTGAAACACTGTCAAGCGTGGGCTACCGGCAAGGTCAGGGCCAAGCGTTGAAATTGTGGCTGATGGAGCAGTCGGCCGCTCCCGCTGAACGCCGCAGCGTGCTGGCAGACCCGCCGATTCGCCCGGTGATCACTATCGAAACCGAAACGCTGGTACGTGGCTTGCCCCGGCTTCTCCGTGCATCGACCCGGGAGGAAAAAATCAGCGACCTGTATCCGTCAATGAACCCCAGGGAAGTGGCCTCGTTCCTTGAGGTGTTGCAGCGCCGGGGCGACCCGGATGAAGCCATCGCACGCCTGCACCAGGAGCTCAAGGAGCTGCGCAGCGAACTGGATAACTGGCGCAACAGTTTTCCTCCCGAGGTGGATCCAGAGACAGGCTACGCCGGCGTGTCATCGGACTATCTGCACAATGGCGGCGAAATGATCGAGCAACAGCTGATCGAGTGCTTCCAGCGCCAAAGCACGTTTTTCGACGAGCGCAGCGTCCATCCAGAGGAAGGCTACACACTGGATTTGTCCGCCGAGCTCCAAGGCAAAAAACTCGAACCCTGGTGGAATGCGCTGCGCAAGCGCCCGAAAATGAAACAGTACTTCGATCGCATCACGGCCCTCAGACTCGACCGGGCGCAACTTTCTGCAGATCCCAGTGCGCTGCTGAGCAGTTTCCCCAACCTTCGCCAATTGAGCGCCCGCAAGTGTGAGTTGCAGGAACTGCCTTCGATCCTCGGATTGATGCGCCCGCTGAGGGTTCTGGATCTGGCTGATAATCGAATCAGACTGAGTGCTGACTCCACGCAACAGCTCGCAGGCCTGACAGAGCTGCGAACGCTGAATCTGAACGGCAACCCTTTGACCCTGCCACCTGACGTCGGGCGTATGGAATATCTGACCGAGCTGAATCTGGCCAATACCGGCATCGAGAGCTGGCCCGAAGGCCTGTTCACGGTCAATGACCTGGACAAACAGCGGCCACGCAGTTTCATGCTGGACATGCGCGCAGCGCCCATCAAGACCTTACCCAAAGTCACTCCCGGTTCCAGTCAGGCGCACATTCTCGGTCGCGCGCGTTTCGATACCGGGCGGCTGTCCAACGAGGATCGCGTGCGCTATGGCACCTACCGCAAATCCGTAGGCATGGCGTTTGTGCAGGACTATTCAGCGGCGGCCGATGACGAGATCAGTCACTGGAAATTGTTTCCTCAGGAACAATCCCCTTTCAGCCCTTCAGCAGCGTTCAGCAAATACCGCGAAGAATCCTGGCATGACCTCATGGCCGAGCCCGATTCCGGCGGTTTTTTCGCCATGATCCGCAAACTGCGAGAAAGCGCCGATTACCGCTTCGACCAGGGTCGCCGACGCTTGACTCAGCGTGTCTGGGAAATGGTCGATGCCGCAGCGCTGGACGCAAAACTGCGCGGGAAGCTGTTCAAGCAGATCGTGTCGCCGAAAGATTGCGGCGATTTCGGTGCGCAGTTGTTCAACTCGCTGGGCATGAAGGTGCTGGTGTCCAAGGCCTACGCAGAATCCACCTCAGCCGCCATGCTTGAGGACAAACTCGTGCGCCTGGCCCACAGCGCGGCGCGCTTGAATCGGGTGACCGACGAAGCGGTGTTCGAATACAAGACACAAGCAAGGCTGAACGAAGAGGACCCGCGCAATCTTGCGCCGGATGAAGTCGAAGTGCACATGGCCTTCGAAACGGGGCTGGCTGAACGTCTGCAATTACCCTGGCAGACCGAAGGCATGCTGTACCGGCCTCGTTCGGGCGTGACCGACGAAAAGATCAACAACGCCTACGACAGGATCATTGCCGGTGAACGCGGCGATGGTCTGGTCAACGGCATGCTCGATCTGTATTACGGCAAGTTCTGGGAAAAGTATTTGCGCAAGACTTATCCGGAGGAGATCGCACGCAATGATCTTGCGTTTCGTCCCAAGGAGGACTTGCTCGCAGAACTGAAAGAGGCAAAGGCTGAATGGGCCTTCCCGAACGAGCAAACCAATCTGCACACACTCACCGCCCGGATCGAGGACCTGGCCAGACAGCTGGGTATTCCTGACGCCCTGGAGCTGTTCGACGATGCGCCGCTGAGCGATAAACTTTATAAAGAGCTGTATGACGGTATCAGCTCGCAACGCAAGGAGTTGTTGCGGCGCTGGACCCGTGAAGCAATGGCCAGAGCCGGCCTCTGACGGCGCCGCTTGTCAACTCGGCCAGCGCCGCCGAAGGCTGGCCGGGATTGCCTAACCGGTTTCCGAATCCCAGATCACCGTGATATTGCCTTTATAGGGCCGGCCTTTGGCGTTGTTGATCAGCCAATCGGTCCAGTCTTTGCTTATTTCGAAGTGCAGTGTTGCGGGCCTGCGATCAACATAAAAACCCGGTTTAAACACCGGACTGGTGTCACGACGCAACGGGAAACGCCTGACCGCCTGACCAGCGCTGTCAGTCAAGCCGTTGGGCAAGCTGACGCTGACGTCGACGCCACCCGCGTAACCGGTCTCGCGATCCAGAATGGCACAACCTGTCCCCGTGCCCAGTTCATGTTCGCACTCAAGCTTCATGGTGAACTGCGACGACGCGGAGATATGGAAAAGCTGATCGCGGTAAAGCCGCACCGGTTTGCGCCCGCTCTCCAGCCAGCTGCGCCAGCCGCCCTGAGGCTCCAGCACGATGTGGTTACCCCCGGGCGGAATATCCACTTTCAGGGTGTGCTGAACGTCCAGCACGAAGTCCAGAGTAAGGTTGCTGTCGTCGGCCTGCATCAATGACCCCATGTCAAAATCGCCGCCGGGCCCGAGGGTGTAAGTCAATGAGCCGACATAGCGACCGGAGGCCATGCCCAGTGGATTGGGCGTGAGCAGTTCGTAGGCGAAATCCAGCGTATCGAAAGACATCGATGGAATGTGGTACGCCGGGATCTTCGCGCACATGGCATCAAACGGGGTTTTCCAGAAGAAGCGGAAGGTTTCCGGACCATGTTCGGCAACGCCGCTGTAGGTGCAAGGACGGGCAACACCATTCACCCAACTGTCCGTGGTCCACAGCCTGCCATGCGCTTCAAGTGGCGTGCTGCCGCCTGCCAGGCGCATTGCCGGATGGCTCAGCACATAATTGGAGCCGAGCCCGGTGATGCGCACCGCGAGCGTTTCCGTGGCTTGCGTTTGCGTATGGGTCACGGTCAGCTGGCTCCAGCGGACGGGGGCCTTGACTCCGACCGAGTCGCCGATGCCGACGTAGCGAGTCGAAGTGAAACGCGCCGGTACACGAATACTGAACATGCGGAAGTTGGCGCACTCGGTCGGATGTGTCTGGCAATAACCGCTGTTTGGCGTCTGGTTAACGAACGCGTTGTTGTTCGGTTTGGACGAATCGGGCTGAAACAACGCCCGGATCTCCTGATTCAGTGCCAGCGCCTCGGGGACGTTCATTATCAGCAGGCACAGCAGCAAGATGATTTTCTTCATGATTCAACTCGCCTGACGGTCACGGTTCTGACTCCCCGGCTGGCGCGGCGGCACTGAACATCAGCAACACATTGCCGCTGTAATCACCCGAACGATAGCCGCCCTGCGGCTCGATCGGCTCGATTTTCAACGCCACGCGCTTGCCGCCAGCAGCCTCCTCCTTCGAGACCACTTGCTGAGGAATAATGTGTGAACTGAGCACGACGTCATTGAACGTGACCCGCAGCATGATCACCTCATTCGGCCGGCCATTTTCCAGATAGGGCTCAAAGAGCAGGCGTGCATCGATGGCGCTGCTGTCATGGCGCACGTCAAAGTTTTTCTCCAGGCTGCCGAGGGTTGCCTTGGGGTAATCCCAGAACAGCTGTTGCGGCCGGTGAATCCAGTCCGGCTCGGCCGGAATGACATAAAAGGGCCGGCTGGGAATGGTCAGGGACACCTCGAAGGTGTGCTCTTCCCGGGCCGCCCACGCCAGCGCGCCGGTCAGCCCGGTGGCGACCATCAGCGCGGCGACGGTGCATTGCTTGATCATGTTGATTACCCGATGCGTCAATGGAAACAGACCCTAGCGACTCGCGATCTTCACGTTTTTTTTGTCGCTGCCTTCGATCAGGAAGAAGCGGTATTCGCGCCCCTTTTCCTTATCGAAAGCGAACGTCTTGCCCGCCAGCACATGGTGCTTGGTGGTCGCACCGCAGTCGGATTCCTTGCTCAGCGAGCAGCTTTTGAACTCGTCGACGACGATCACCGTATTGCCGTTGTTGCGCAGTTCGTAGCGGCTGGCGCTGTCATTGATCAGCGTGTCGAAACGCGCGTCTTTTGGCCGCACGAAAAAGATCGTGCCAAACCCGGTCATCACGTTGACCCCGGCCGACAGGGAGTTTTTATAGTCCTCGCGCTCTTCGTTGCTGACCACGAATTCGTCTTCCTTCTCCGGCACCACCGGCACGAAGCGCACGCGAAAATAGCGCTCGCGATCACGCTCGCCCATGTACAGCAGACGCGTGCCCTGCATGCCCTGCGCCGGCACGATCAGCCGCGCGGGACTGGCCATCAGGCCATTGCGCGAGGCACCGTCGGCCGCGTTTTGCACAGCGATTTCCTGCGAAGTACCGTCGGCGCCGTAGACGATTTCCAGCACGTTGACCTTGACGAACGCGGTGGCATCGCCGCTATTGAAGACACGTTTGAGGTAGGTACTTTTATCGGCGTCGAGATAGTCGTACACGGTGCCGACATTGATCTGCGGACCGGCCTGGGCGGTCAGACAAAACACGCTGAGCACGCCCAGCAGAAAACCACGGTTCATCGTTTTCAACTCCCTGAAATTTGAGTAAGGCCTCGCTCGGACGGTCATACGTCCGAGTCCCAGATAATGGTGATGTTGCCGCGCAGCCGGTCGGTCTTGCCGGGCCGCAGAAGAAAATCGATAGCGAAGGGGGTCATTTCGAACAGCAGCGAACCTGGCTTGCGGTCGACATAGATACCGGGCTGGTAGGGTCCCGCCCAATGGTTGAAACTCAGAGGCGACCGGGTGACATTGCCACCGCCTGGGCCGCTGATGCCTGGCGGTAACGTCAGGAAGACTTCGACCTCAGTGGAATCGCCCTTCGGGCTCCCCAACTTGCATGCCGTTCCGCCAGTGGAATTGCACAACATCAATACCTTGAAGCGCGATGACGCCGAGATATAAAACGGTTGATCGCGAAAAATCCGCGTTGGTTTGCGACCACTGTCCATCCAGCGCGCCCACCCGCCTTCAGGTTCCAGAGAGACGTTGTTGCCACCGGGCGGCAGGTCGATCTTGAGGGTGTGCTGTACGTCGAGGACGAAGTCGAGGGTCAGGTTGCCGTCGTCCGGTTGAAACGCAGCTCCCATATCGAAATCGCCACCGGGGCCCATGATGTAAGAGAGCGATCCGGTATAGAGACCGCTGGTCATACCCAGCGGATTAGGCGTTTTCAGCTCATAGGCGAAATCGATCTTGTCGTAGTACATCGATGGGATGGTGAACGCAGCAGTCTTGGTGCAAGACGCCTGAACGGGGGTATGCCAGAAAAAACGATACGTGGAAGGGGAATAGCCTGCCAGGCCACTACCGAGGCAAGGCGCCGGTGCATAAAGCCAACCGGAGCCGGACGTCCAGAGAATGTCATGGCCTGTGGGAGCGGGCACACCCGTCAACTTTTCCACCGAATCGCTCAAGACAAATCTGGAGCCGATGCCGGTGATGCGTACCTCGACGACCTCGGTTTCCTGAGTATCCTGGTTGGTGACCGTCAACCGCCGCCAGTCCGCAGGAACTCGCAGCGAGACATCATCACCGCGCGCGAGCTCGCGAGTTGAACTGTAACGAATGGGCAACTCGATGCTGAACATGTTGTTGGCCGCACATTGCGGGGGAAAGTTCACGCAATACCCGCTATTGGGCGTCTGGTTAACGAACAGGTTCTTGGACGGCTGCGCAGGGTCGGGCTGAAACAACGCACGAATTTCCTGATTCACGGCCTGCGCCGGCGACACGCTGAGCGCCAATGCCACTGCGCAACCGGTTGCAATTATTCTCATAGGATCAACCCGCCTTCTGTTCAGTGGTCGTGACATCGGCCAGGGTGTCCGGCGTACAGCGCAGGTCACCGATCATCAGCACGTTGTTTTCACTGCGATGGTCGGCCTCGTTGAGGCGGAACTGGCACAGCAACTGATTGCCCTGACGGACTTCCAGAGTCGGCGAGCCGGCGTTCATTTCCATCGAAAAGAACCCGTCGACCTCGGTCACGCCACGGCTGGCGTGGTTGATCACGTGATGCCCCTTGAGCGGCTGCCCCTGCGCATCGACCAGGCGGCCGAGTACGGTCAGGGTTTTCATCACGCGGACCTTGCGATACTCCACGCCGCCCTTGTTCAGGTGATAACGCGTGCGCGCCGGCTCGATCGTCGCCGCTGGCACGTTGTTGCCCTCGAAATCGAAACTCACCGAGCTGTTCTGGTAGGCGGTGATCGGTATGAAATTGCGCCCCGGCTTCAATGCCGCGCCGCCGCCGCTGTAATCATCGGCACGCAGCGCGATGTCCTCGATGTCCGACTCGACGTCGACAATCATCCCGGCGCCACGCACTTCGCTCTGGCTGGTCATGAGCATCTGCTGCCCCCCCACCACCAGCGTGCTGTCGACGTTGAGGCCGCCGGTGAAATTGCCGTTGTACGAGGAGCGCTGAACGAAGGCGTCGCCGTTGACCGCATCGGTGCGGAAATTGGCCAGGCTGGACATGCCCACGCCATAGGTGTCGGTGAGCGCAGTGACCGAAACGCTTTGCAGCACGTGATCCTTGAGATCCTTGCGCCAGCCGAGGGAGGCGTTGTTATCGCGCGCGCCGTCCCGGGCAGTGCGCGAGCCGATACTGCCGGTAATCTGCTCGCCGGGTGCACCGAGTGCCATGTTGATGCTCAGATCGACGCCGCGATTGCGCGCATCGCCACTGCTGTAACTGCCCGGCCGATCGAACAGCGACAAGCGCCAACTGGCATCGCTGCCCAGCACCACCGTGCGCTGGGTCCAGCCCAGATCCACGCCCATGCCTTCGACATTGCCCTCGCTGTGCGAGACCCGTGCGTTGACCGAACTCTTGCTGCTGATGCGATGGTTAAGCGCCAGCGACGAATTGCTGGCCTGGCCGATAAACACATTGCGCGGCCGCACGCGGGTACCGTCGGGTAACGTGTCGTAGGTATTGGTGGTGTCGAGCCAACTGCGGTTGTGGCTGACGACGATACTGCCGGCGCCATAGTTGTAGAGGCTTTGCAGATCGAGACCGGTGCCGTAATCCTCGGTCTTGTAGACGTTGGCGTAGAGGCTGACGTGATTGGCCAGGGTCCAGTCGATGGACGTGCCGTATTGCAGTTTTTCACGGATCTGCCGCGCCGACAGGCCAAGGATCACCCGCGGGTGCAGCAGGTAGTTGACCGCCGCGCCCGCCGTCGGCTTGCCGCTGGCCTGGGTATCCCAGTTGCTCAGCAGCTTCTGTTCTTCACCGGCGAATACGTTGTAGCGCCAGCGCTCGTCGAGGTTGCGCCAGTTGTTGGGCTTGTACACCAGCTCCTGGGTTGTCGACGTGATCTGGCCGTCTTCGATCAGACGCACTTCCACTTCATAGATACCGCCGGGCAGCGGCCGGGTGTCGAGGGTCTGCAACCCGGCCGGCACCGATTGCGTGTTGATCAGCAGGCCGTCGCGCCAAATCTCCACCGAACCCTGACGGTTGGCAGTGACATAGATCGGATAAACGCTGGGCATCGGGCTATTGATGGCCAGGCTGTCGGAGCTGCCATACATCACACCGACAGCGGTGTCGGGGCTGCTGCCGAACGTACGTGGCTGGCGCGTCAACCCTTCGGAATTGGGGGTGAAATAACCCAGACGGAAAAAACTGCCTTGCAGTTCGCGCTGGGTATGAAGCTCATGGACGGCGTGGTAGAGCTTGTCGTCCGGACCGCCGAGACGGGCCATTTGCAGATTGAGTGTCTGGCTCCAGTTGCCCAGGCTTGAGCTGGCCTCAAGACCGAAACGTCCACCGAGGTCCTGATCCTGACCGCCATTGAGATTGAGCTGATTGCGCACCATCAGGCCGCTGCTGCCGCCATCGGGCTGCTCGTAATAGCGCTTGGCAGCTACATCGCGTTCAGCGTTTTCGGTGACGAGCGACACCAGCGAGTTTTCCAGGTTGTAGTGCACCGCCAGAAACTGGTCCGGGCAGGAACCGCTGCACGCGCCCAAGGGCACGCCGGGTTTCAGATAGCTCGCCCATTTTTCCCGCTCGGCGGGGCCGAAACGGTTTTCGCTGGTATCGGTGAATTCCAGCAGGGTGATGCGATCATCACGGGACAACACCACCATGGCCTCACCCAGTGGTTGCTGATCGACTTCAACCCGTACCGCCAGCGGCACATCAAAGAAATGCTCCTCGAAATCCGCCGGCAAACCCTTGGCCTGCGCCAGCAGACTGCGGGGTGTGGTACCGGTGGAGTTGGAAGCCACAGCTGCGCTGGCACAAAACAACAGCGCAAGCGCAGCCGCGATGGGTGTCATCGGGAACATGAACGCGTACTCGGATAACAAACAATGGAAGTCCGTCGAGGCAAACAAAGCGTCAGCCCCGACGGTCAAGCGTCAACATTGAAGTTGGGCTTAGTGCCTGATCGATCGATCAAGTGACGGCTGTTATGGCGTCACGGCGTCGAAGATCATCGCCACGGCTCCGGTGTAATCACCTGGCTGGAAGTTGCTGCCCACGGCGCTGATGTTCAGCGGCGCACGGTAGTTGACGTCGGACTCGGCTTCACCCACGACCATTTGCGGAGTCAGGGTCAGTTCCTTGTTGTTGAACAGCACGCGCAGGTCGATAGAAGTACTGCCCGAGACCAGTTTTGGCAGGCTCTCCAGGCTGGCGTGTACCGAGCCATTATTGTTGCGCACATCGAAGAAGCCATTGACGTCGCGCATTTTGCCGGTGGTCGGCTGATAGCTCATGTCCTGGTCCTTGTTGACCAGATCCGGATCGGTCGGCACGACATAGAAACCGTTGGTCGGCACATGCGCGACAAGGCTGATCGAGTGCGACGCTTCACCGGCGGCGAATGCGCCAGTGGAACCCAGTGCCAGAAGAGCCAGTGGAGCGGCGATTGCGAATTTCTTGAACATCGTTATGTACCTGTTTTCTTGATAGGGGGATGAGCATTGAAAGTTCAAGACAAACACTGGCCGAATCGCTGCCCGGCTTGTTTCAGGTCAACTTGAACTTTCAATGCCGGAGCATCATCGGCTGTTAACTCTGGGAAGTAAGCAGGCAACTTCCGACAACCTCGTAGTTAAACAACCCCATGACCCGCAAGAAAAAAGAACAAAAAAACAATATTCGAAACAGCGACTGTAAGTTCCACCCTACAGACAGTTTAAGTTAAAAAACCATACAGCAACTTCGCCCTGCCAGCACGGCTCGCCTAGTGCAATTTAGAACATATGCTCTACAAAGAATAGAGTGATGACTTTAACTTTCAGGTTATTGCGCGCGCCGTTCGCCGGCAAAATCATCGCTTGCCTGGGTGGCAGGTTGCCGCTCGTCAGCCCGGATCACGGCTCGGGGAAAAACATCTTGCACCCGCCTTAAGATATATCTTAAGTTGTATCTAAACACGACGAGAGAAGACTGAAATGAGAGACCATCATTCCCCCCACCGCGAACACGGCGACGGCCGTGACGGCTTTGAGAAGCGCCCCGGACGTGAGCGCGGCGGCCGTGGCCCACGGGTATTCGCCCCCGGTGACCTGAAATTGCTGCTGCTCGCGCTGGTCGCCGAGCAGCCATGCCACGGCTACGACCTGATCCGCCAGATCGAAGGCATGTTCGACGGCGCGTATAGCCCAAGCCCCGGCGTGATCTACCCGACCCTGACCTTTCTCGAAGAGAGCGAACTGATCACCGGCGACGCCGAGGGCGGCAAAAAACGCTACAGCGTCACCGAGGCCGGTCGTTTGTCTTTGAGCGAACAAGCCGTTGCCCTCGACGGCGTGCGCATGCGCATCGATGTGAGCAAACGCTCCCTGCGCGGCCATGATCGGCCGCCGGAAATCCACGAGGCGGTGCACAACCTGCGCCATGCTTTGCAAATGCACCACGGCCGCTGGAGCGCGGCAGAAATCCTGCGTGTGCGTGACCTGCTCAACGACACCGCCAAAGCCATCGTCGACGGCCCTGCCGTTCAACCTGTTTCGGAGAAAAGCGAATGACTGCAGTCGATACCCAAACCATTCACCGCGTGATGCACGAAATCAAACGCCGCAAGCTTGAGGTGTTGCGCGTGGTCGACCTGACGCCACGCATGCGCCGCATCACCCTTGGCGGGCCGGAACTGGCCGGGTTTATCAGTCTGGGCACTGACGATCACGTCAAGCTGTTGTTCCCGCAGAACGCCGAGCAGGTGGCCGCACTCGAAACGATGGTGCTTGGCGCCGGCAAGGACGATGGGCCGAAGCCCGAAATGCGCGACTACACCCCGCGTCGTTACGACCTCGATGCGCTGGAACTGGACATCGATTTTGTTCTGCACGGTGACGGCCCTGCGTCGACCTGGGCCGAGCAAGCCAAACCGGGGCAATTCCTGCACATCGGCGGCCCGCGCGGTTCGATGATCGTGCCGGACATTTTCGACAGCTACTTGCTGATCGGCGATGAAACCGCCCTGCCCGCCATCGCCCGCCGCCTCGAAGGCCTGGCGGCCAATCGCAAGGCGCTGGTGGTGATCGAAGTGGAGAACGGCGCCGAGCAGCAAGTGCTGGAGAGTCCGGCGCAGGTCAATGTGATCTGGGTGTTGCGCGAAGGCAGCAAGGACAACCTGCTGGCGACGGTGAAGCAATTGCAGGTGCCCAAGGGCAATCTGTATGCGTGGGTTGCGACCGAAACGAAAGTCTCACGGCAGATTCGCCGGGTGCTGATCGATGAGCATGGGCTGGATGAGCAACTGATCAAAGCCGTCGGCTACTGGCGCGCCGAAGGCACTCCTGAAGAAGAGTGATATCCCTTGTAGGAGTGAGCCTGCTCGCGATAGCGGAGTGTCAGTCAATAAATTTGTAACTGTTCCACCGCCATCGCGAGCAGGCTCACTCCTACAAGTGCTTTAACTTCGTGCAAATCTCCAGCGGTCGAGACCAATGACCACCAAGCCAATCCCCACAAACCCCAGCAATATCCCCCCGGCATTGGCCAGCACCTGTGGATAACCCAACACCGCCACATCAATGAACGGGTACGCGTACGCGCCGAGCAAATGCCCGCGCAGCAAGGCGTAGATGAAATACACCAGCGGATAAATCAGCCACACCGGCAGATGCCACCAGCGCAAAGTGCCCTTGGGTACGCACGCCCACCAATAGCCCAGAAACAGCAGCGGCATCACGTCGTGCAGCAGTTCATCGGCAACAAATTGCCAACCTTCGGGATGCCACAAATGCCGCAGCAAAATGCTGTAGGCCAGTCCGACCACAGCAATGCTCACGGCAATCCCACTGCTGACCCACGGCTGCAAAAACCAGCGGCGCGCAGCGGATTCGCGCGCAGTCACGGCACAGGTCAGCACCGTCGCCACCAGCGTATTGGTCAGGATCGTGAAGTAGCTGAAAAAACTCACCAACCCGCCCAACAGGCTGGCGCCGACACTCAAGCGTGCGAAGAAAATCAGGTACAACTGAATGCCCAACCCCGCCCAGCCCAGTACGGCTGCGCAGGTGATCAGGCGACGACGCCAACAACCGGCGTCCATGTCAGAGCGGTCGCTTGGTGCGCATCAACTTAACGTACAGACGCTCGACCTTTTCCCGCGCCCACGGGGTTTTGCGCAGAAACGTCAGGCTCGACTTGATGCTCGGGTCGCTCTTGAAGCAGCGAATATCGATGCGCTCGGCCAGCCCCGACCATTCGTAATGGCTCACCAGCGCATTGAGGATCTGTTCGAGGGTCACGCCGTGCAGCGGATCGGGGGTTTGTTCGTTCATGCCAGGCCTTTGGGCGAAGTGAAAATGCAGAAGCCGCGCACCTTAGCCGAGGGGGTGATCGGGTGGAAGGCCTACCTTCAAATGTAGGCCAACCTGAAAAGATCGCAGGCATCCAACCGGCCGACAATGCGCCCGTTTGCCGCACTGTTACCGAATCCGAAACGCTGCATGTTCACAAAAGGCCTTTGTCTTTTTGTAACAGATCATTATCCTGCCGCCCTTCAGCTGAATCGCTTCACTGCCTGCGACTTATTGAAGCACTCAGCTCGCACCCCGAAAACACCAAAAAAAGACTTATCCATGCCCGATTTTTCCTTCTCCCGAGACAGCGCTATCTCAATCCTGCGCACCCTTGGCGGCTGCACCGCTCTTGGCCTCGCCACTTGCGCTCAAGCGGCGCCCGCGTTCGACAGTGAATCACCGTACATGCTCGGTGACTGGAACGGCACGCGCACCGAACTCTCGGAAAAAGGCTACGACTTCAAACTCGATTACACCGGTGAAATGGGCAGCAACCTGCATGGTGGCTATGACCATGACCGCACCGCGCGTTACAGCGATCAGTTCGGCCTCGGCACCCACCTCGACCTGCAAAAGATCCTCGGCTGGGACGACGCCGAGTTTCAACTGACCATCACCAAACGCAGCGGCAACAACATCAGCAACGACCGCATCAACGATCCGCGCGTCGGTGGTTTCACCTCGGCCCAGGAAGTCTGGGGCCGTGGCCAGACCACACGCCTGACGCAGATGTGGTACCAGCAGAAATTCTTCGATCAGAAACTCGACATCAAGGTCGGCCGTTTCGGCGAAGGCGAAGACTTCAACAGCTTCCCGTGCGACTTCCAGAACCTCGCGTTCTGCGGTTCGCAGGTCGGCAACTGGGTCGGCGGCATCTGGTACAACTGGCCGGTCAGCCAATGGGCGCTGCGCGTCAAATATCACCTGACCCCGGAGCTGTACGCACAGGTCGGCGCCTACGAGCAGAACCCGTCGAACCTCGATCGCGGCAACGGCTTCAAACTCAGCGGCAGCGGCACCCAGGGCGCGATCCTGCCGATCGAACTGGTGTGGACGCCGAAGCTCAACGGCCTGCCGGGCGAATACCGCGCGGGTTACTACTACAGCAACGCCAAGGCCAGCGACGTCTATAAAGACAGCCACGGCCAACCGGCGGCTCTCAGCGGCGAAGCCTACCGCAGCGCGTCGAGCAAACACGGCGTGTGGCTGGGTATTCAGCAGCAAATCACCAGCGTCGCCAGCGATAACAGTCGCGGCTTGAGCGTGTTCGCCAACGGCACGATGCACGACAAGAAAACCAACGCGATCGACAACTACGTGCAGGCCGGCATCACCTACAAAGGCCCGTTCGACGCGCGCGCCAAGGATGACATCGGTTTCGCCCTCGCCCGCGTGCACGTCAACCCGGCCTTCCGCAAAAACGCCGAAGCGAGCAACCGTGCCAATGCGGTCTACGACTATGACGATCCGTCCTTCCTGCCGCCGCAAGACACCGAATACAGCGCCGAGCTGTATTACGGCGTGCATGTAACGAACTGGCTGACCGTACGCCCGAACCTGCAATACATCCGCCACCCCGGTGGCGTGAACAACGTCGACGACGCCCTGATCGGCGGGATCAAGATCCAGTCCTCGTTCTAGAAAACCGCTGAGATCCAATGTGGGAGCGAGCCTGCTCGCGAAAGCAATTTCAACTTCACCAACGAAGTCGTCTGACACACCGCTTTCGCGAGCAGGCTCGCTCCCACAGGAAATTTCGTTAGCTAGACAAGTTTTTATCTGAACCATGCCTGTGCCAAATCGTCATCTAAAGTGACTACAGCGCGGGACTACATAAAACGTCACGGAGAATCACACTATGAGCACCGAAAGTGCTTCGAGTCGGGGCCGTTTGCTACCGAGCCTGCTCGGCATTCTGCTTCTACTGATGGGCCTGGCCATGTTGGCCGGTGGGGTCAAGCTGAGCATGCTCGGCGGCTCGCTGTACTACCTGCTGGCCGGTATCGGCATCGCGCTGTCCGGCATTCTGATGCTGATGCGCCGTCGCGCGGCGCTGGGCCTGTACGCCATCGTTCTGTTCGCCAGCACCGTCTGGGCGCTGTGGGAAGTCGGTCTGGACTGGTGGCAACTGGTGCCACGTCTGGCCCTGTGGTTCGTCCTCGGCTTCGTGATGTTGCTGCCGTGGTTCCGTCGTCCGCTGCTGCTTGACGGCCCGGCGCCGCTGGGCACTGGCGGTCTGACCGTCGCCGTGGTGCTGGCCGGCGTTACCGCTCTGGCCAGCCTGTTCACCCACCCGGGCGAAACCTTCGGCGAGCTGGGCCGCGACACTGCGGACACCACCAGCACCGCGCCAGCCATGCCCGATGGCGACTGGCAGGCCTATGGCCGCACCGAGTTCGGTGACCGTTACTCGCCGCTGAAGCAGATCACCCCGGCCAACGTCGGCAAGCTGCAAGAAGCCTGGCGCATCCAGACCGGCGACCTGCCGACCGCAGATGACCCGGTCGAGTTGACCAACGAAAACACCCCGCTGAAAGCCAACGGCATGATCTATGCCTGCACCGCGCACAGCAAAGTGTTGGCTCTGGACCCGGACACCGGCAAAGAACTGTGGCGCTTCGACCCGCAGATCAAGAGCCCGGTCGGCTTCAAAGGCTTCGCCCACATGACCTGCCGTGGCGTGTCGTACTACGACGAAGCCGCGTACGCGAAAACTGAAAACGCAGCTTCGGCGGTGATTTCCGAAGCCGGCAAAGCCGTTGCTCAGGCCTGCCCGCGTCGTCTGTACCTGCCAACCGCTGATGCCCGTCTGATCGCCCTGAACGCCGACACCGGCAAGATCTGCGAAGGCTTCGGCAACAAAGGCGTGGTTGACCTGACCCAAGGCATCGGCCCGTTCACCGCTGGCGGCTACTACTCCACCTCGCCAGCGGCGATTACCCGTGATCTGGTGATCATGGGCGGTCACGTGACCGACAACGAATCGACCAACGAGCCATCGGGCGTGATCCGCGCCTTCGACGTGCGCGACGGTCACCTCGTATGGAACTGGGACAGCGACAAGCCAGACGCCACCGAGCCATTGGCACCGGGCGAAACCTACAGCCGCAACTCGGCCAACATGTGGTCGCTGGCCAGCGTCGACGAAAAACTCGGCATGGTCTACCTGCCACTGGGCAACCAGACCCCAGACCAGTGGGGCGCTGACCGCACCCCGGGCGCCGAGAAATTCAGCGCCGGCGTCGTAGCCCTCGACCTGGCCACCGGTAAAGTGCGCTGGAACTACCAGTTCACCCACCACGACCTGTGGGACATGGACGTTGGCAGCCAGCCAACCCTGCTCGACATGAAAACCGCCGACGGCGTGAAACCGGCGCTGATCGCCCCGACCAAACAGGGCAGCCTGTACGTCCTCGACCGTCGTGACGGCACGCCGATCATCCCGATCAAGGAAATCCCGGTACCGCAAGGCGCCGTGAAAGGCGACCACACTGCACCGACCCAGGCCCGTTCGGACCTCAACCTGCTGGCCCCGGAACTCACCGAAAAAGCCATGTGGGGCGCGAGCCCGTTCGACCAAATGCTGTGCCGCATCCAGTTCAAGGAACTGCGTTATGAAGGCCAGTACACCCCGCCGTCGGAACAGGGCAGCCTGATCTACCCGGGTAACGTCGGCGTGTTCAACTGGGGCGGCGTCTCGGTCGATCCGGTTCGCCAAATGCTGTTCACCAGCCCGAACTACATGGCCTTCGTGTCGAAAATGGTGCCACGCGAGCAAGTCGCCGCCGGCAGCAAACGCGAAAGCGAAACCGCTGGCGTGCAACCGAACACCGGCGCGCCATACGCGGTGATCATGCACCCGTTCATGTCGCCATTCGGCGTACCGTGCCAGGCCCCGGCCTGGGGCTACGTCGCCGGTATCGACCTGACCACCAGCAAAGTCGTGTGGAAACGCAAGAACGGCACCAGCCGCGACAGCTCGCCAATCCCGATCGGCTTCACCTTGGGCGTCCCAAGCATGGGCGGCTCGATGGTGACTGCTGGCGGCGTCGGCTTCCTCAGCGGCACCCTCGACCAGTACCTGCGTGCGTACGACGTGAACAGCGGTAAAGAGTTGTGGAAATCGCGTCTGCCAGCAGGTGGCCAAGCGACTCCGATGACCTACACCGGCAAGGACGGCAAGCAATACGTGCTGCTGGTTGTCGGCGGTCACGGTTCGCTGGGCACCAAAATGGGTGACTACGTGATTGCGTACAAACTGCCGGAATAAGATTTAGCGGCGGTAAATGAAAAGGCGATGTCTCGTGAGGGACATCGCCTTTTTTTTAACCAATCCACTGCCTGCATACGCTCTACCTGAGCAGATGTAACGGAGGTATTGATAATGATCTGGCCTCTTGCGATTGGCGCTCTAACTGGAGAACGATTTCCCGCTGGGCGGCTATCAGTGTCGGGAAAAAACCACCCAGCAAGCCCCAGGGATAAACAAGCTGATAACGCGTGGTATGCGGCAGGTTTTCGAGGTGTTCGCGAATACCCCATCCTTTGTACTTTATGTCTTCACCGGTCATGAGTTCATCTCCTTGAATTCACAGATTGCGCCAACGGCCAAAACGAAGAGCGCCCTTGAAGCATGGGCGTTCCAGGAAAATTGTCTACTGTCAGAAATCACAGGTTTTGCAACGTTTTCGAAGTAACTCCCAGCATGATCAGGAATAAGTGGGCAATACCGTGACGAGGAACGCCCCCTTGTCCGTTCCTACACGAAGAATTGTTCCTCCTACAGGTGTGGGTGATCGTGAGGAGATTTCCGACAAGTCGCGTCGGTTGTGCCTCGGAAATCGGCTGGATAGGCTCGGGGGGTCGCTGCAAATTAAGCGAACGGGCGTCGCGGCCCGAGCAGTTCATTCGATTCGATGCTTAATCGCCGGCCCAAACCGGAGCGCTCAGGTGCTTGTTGTCTGGTTTGATGGTGGCTGTGCGCGGGATACCTTCGGGTATGCCGAGATTGCCGAATGGCTCGGTCCGCGAACCCGCGTACAGCTGCCACCCTCCGTCGCGTCGCGGTGATTGAGAGTGATAGCCCCACTTATCATTCGGAGTTTCACTATGAAAAAGCCAAATGATGCGCCGTGCGCGTGCGGGTTCTGTCCCTGGGTTGTCCCACCCGCCCCGCGCACGACCTCCTCGCCAAAGAGCGGGAGAGGCATTGATGTCATTCGTTACGCAGATCAAAGCGCCCGAGAATGTCGAAGCTGCCGAATACCGGATCCTTGACAACTGCATGGAAAGACATCTTGAAGTGCTGAGCCTGCGCATCAAAATCGATAGTGAACGTACCGTCCTTGGCTACAGCCTTTTCAATGTCATGGCCTGATCGGCCTATATATGACATCTGTTCAACGGTTGATTGCTGGTTTGATGGACCGTGTTTCACATGAAAGTACAGAGTTCTGAAGACCGTGGTATCCGGGCCCTCCTCTAACCCGGAGCAGTGATAATACTCGCCATCGAAAAAGACACTGACCCGGTTAGGGACAAAGTCAGGGCGTCCCTGAATCTTGGCCGTAAATGTGCCGGTAGTACTGGAATTTACAACCTTCTCGATTGCCATATTCAGTTCCATTAAATTTCGAAGTTGAAGGACAATCATGTCGGGGAATCGACCAATACATAACTGTCAGACTTGACAGGTCTTCAGATCAAATAGAGTTAATGGCGCGAAACGTTATAGCCGAGCTGCCGAAGACTGCTCCTGCAGAAGATGTGAGTCCACCTGAGAGAAATGGGTTGGCAGTCAGGGTGCCATTGTTGGCAAGCCCGCAATGACCAAGTCAGCCAATAGGCCGAGTGTCAGCCCGCCTCGCTTTTTGGTCTGGCACCAAGATGGGTGACTACGTGATTGCGTACAAACTGCCGGAATAAGCCTTTCAAAGGCGATGTCTCGTGAGGGACATCGCCTTTTTTGTGCACGCCAGTTTTTGAATACACCGCAGATCACCTGTGGGAGCTAGCCTGCTAGCGATTGCGGTCTGGCATTCAACATCTCTGTTTACTGACAGGGCCCCATCGCTAGCAGGCTAGCTCCCACAGGTTGAAAAGTGTTGGTCTGTGGGAAATGTGCTTGTCCTACAGACGCTGGTGATTGCGCGGAGTTTTCCGACAAGTCGCGTCGGTTGTGCCTCGGAAATAGGCTGGATAGGCTCGGGGGGTCGCTGCAAATTCAGCGATGGGGCGTCGCGGCCCGACTTCTGGGGCATAATTGCCGCCGCTTAACAGCAGCACCCCGAGTGCTTGTTTTATGGTGGCTGTACGCGGGATACCTTCGGGTATGCCGAATGCTCAGGTCGGTCCGCGAACCCGCGTACAGCTGCCACCCTCTTTTTGCGTCGCGGCAATCAGAGGAAAGGCCCAATTCCTGAGGAGTAACAGATGAAAAAGCCGACACCCAATCCACCCGAAACCGAAGACACCACCCCCTACGAATTCCCCGGCTCGAAGAAATTCCACGAAGCCGCCGAACGCGCCCTCGACCACTACCTCAAACCCAACGCGTTAACCCTGCGCTTCCACAAACCCAGCACCATGTTCCAGGTGGCCCCCGAGCAGGACAGCGAAAGCCTGCTGGTCCACGCCTGCGAATCCCTGGCCCAAGCCAGCCTGATGACCAGCGACATCGCCGCCTACATTGACCTGCCGCAAAGGCGCACGATTCTGGCGATACAGCAAATCATCATGCTCGCCGAACTGGCGGTGAACCGCGTGCTGGATAACCACGAAATATCCCAACCTCCGCCACACAGCTAAAAGCCCCTCACCCTAGCCCTCTCCCGGAGGGAGAGGGGACTGACCGAGTTCTCAGGGAGGGATACGCCGACGTGCAATAACGCGTTGAACTCATGCTTTGAAAAGCACACAAATCGGCCCCCTCTCCCTCCGGGAGAGGGCTGGGGTGAGGGCAAACCCACCACAAACCCAAAGCCGAATACCCGTGCTTTTCACCACTCAATAGGCCGAGTGTCAGCTCGCCTGCTCTTGATCTTGATCTTGATCTTGATCCAAGGGCGACGTCGGAAGGCTGAGTGGAGGGGTTGATCCGGGCGTGGGAGCGCAGCGACCGTTTGGCGCAGCCAAACACAGCGAGAGGAGGTGCAGCGAAGCAAACCGTAGGCGCTGCGCCCGGATCGACCCCGCAGCGAAGGAACCCCGAGCCTCAGCGAGCGGGCCGCACGTAGGAGCAAGCGTTTTTTTGCTTACTTTTTTGAGGCGTTTGTCAAAAAAGTGAGTCGCCGTAAGGGCGAAACCGCCAGCCGCAGCACCCGAAGCAACGGATATACCCCCAAAACCCCAAGAACCTGGTCGGCCCAAAGGCCGCCAAGTCAAAAGCGTGAACCCTGTCAAAACCCTGAACACACAAGCAGAAACATCCCCTCCCATTGAAACCACCCAAACCCTGCCCCATCTAAGACCCATACCCCATTGCGCAGGTGCCCCATGAGCGACCAGCAAGAATTCCCGGAAAACCCCGACGACTACACCGAAGCCGAAAACATCGAACACACCTCCTCCGGCAAAGGCCTCGCCCTGCCCGGCCAGAACCTGCCGGACAAGGTCTACATCATCCCGATCCACAATCGCCCGTTCTTCCCGGCCCAAGTCCTGCCGGTCATCGTCAATGAAGAACCCTGGGCCGAAACCCTCGAACTGGTCAGCAAATCCGAACACCATTCCCTGGCCCTGTTCTTCATGGACACGCCCCAGGAAGACCCGCGCCACTTCGACACCGGCGCCCTGCCGCAATACGGCACGCTGGTCAAAGTCCACCACGCCAGCCGCGAGAACGGCAAACTGCAATTCGTCGCCCAAGGCCTGAGCCGCGTCCGCATCAAAACCTGGCTCAAACACCACCGCCCACCGTATCTGGTCGAAGTCGAATACCCGCATCAGCCCACCGAGCCGACCGACGAGGTCAAGGCCTACGGCATGGCGCTGATCAACGCGATCAAGGAACTGCTGCCGCTCAACCCGCTGTACAGCGAAGAACTGAAAAACTACCTCAACCGCTTCAGCCCCAACGATCCATCGCCGCTGACTGACTTCGCCGCCGCCCTGACCTCGGCCACCGGCCCCGAGCTGCAAGCAGTGCTCGACTGCGTGCCGATGCTCAAGCGCATGGAAAAAGTCCTGCCGATGCTGCGCAAGGAAGTCGAAGTCGCGCGCCTGCAAAAAGAAATTTCGGCAGAAGTGAACCGCAAGATCGGCGAGCATCAGCGCGAGTTCTTCCTCAAGGAACAACTCAAGGTCATCCAGCAGGAACTTGGCCTGACCAAGGACGACCGCAGCGCAGATCTTGAGCAGTTCGAACAGCGTTTAGAGGGCAAAGTCCTGCCGGCGCAGGTGCAGAAACGCCTCGAAGAGGAAATGAACAAACTGTCGATCCTCGAGACCGGCTCGCCGGAGTACGCGGTCACCCGCAACTACCTCGACTGGGCGACCTCGGTGCCGTGGGGCGTCTACGGCGACGACAAACTCGACCTCAAGCACGCGCGCAAGGTCCTCGACAAACACCACGCTGGCCTCGACGACATCAAGGATCGCATCCTCGAATTCCTCGCCGTCGGTGCTTATAAAGGCGAGATCAGCGGCTCCATCGTGCTGCTGGTCGGCCCGCCGGGCGTGGGTAAAACCAGCGTCGGCAAATCCATCGCCGAATCCCTCGGCCGGCCGTTCTACCGCTTCAGCCTCGGCGGCATGCGTGACGAAGCCGAGATCAAGGGCCACCGCCGCACCTACATCGGCGCGCAGCCAGGCAAACTGGTGCAAGCGTTGAAAGACGTCGAAGTGATGAACCCGGTGATCATGCTCGACGAGATCGACAAAATGGGCCAGAGCTACCAGGGCGACCCGGCCTCGGCGCTGCTGGAAACCCTCGACCCGGAACAGAACGTCGAATTCCTCGATCACTACCTCGACCTGCGCATGGACCTGTCGAAAGTCCTCTTCGTGTGCACCGCCAACACCCTCGATTCGATCCCCGGCCCGTTGCTGGACCGGATGGAAGTGATTCGCCTGTCGGGCTACATCACCGAAGAAAAAGTCGCCATCGCCAAGCGTCACCTGTGGCCGAAACTGCTGGAAAAGGCCGGCGTGTCCAAGGGCAGCCTGAGCATCAGCGACAGCGCGCTCAAAGCCTTGATCGACGGTTATGCCCGCGAAGCCGGCGTGCGCCAGCTCGAGAAGCAAATGGGCAAACTGGTGCGCAAAGCCGTGATGAAGCTCATTGACGAGCCGAAAGCCGTGATCAAACTCGGGCCGAAAGACCTCGAAGCGTCACTGGGTCACCCGGTGTTCCGCAACGAGCAAGTGCTGTCCGGCACCGGCGTGATTACCGGGCTGGCGTGGACCAGCATGGGCGGCGCCACATTGCCGATCGAAGCGACGCGGATTCACACGCTCAATCGTGGCTTCAAACTCACCGGGCAACTGGGCGATGTGATGAAGGAATCAGCGGAGATCGCCTACAGCTACGTCAGCTCGCACCTGAAACAGTTCGGCGGTGACGCGAAGTTCTTCGACGAAGCCTTCGTCCATCTGCACGTGCCAGAAGGCGCGACACCGAAGGACGGCCCGAGCGCCGGCGTAACCATGGCCAGCGCCCTGCTCTCGCTCGCACGCAATCAACCGCCGAAAAAAGGTGTGGCGATGACCGGCGAACTGACCCTGACCGGCCATGTGCTGCCGATTGGCGGCGTGCGCGAGAAGGTGATTGCAGCGCGGCGGCAGAAGATTTTCGAGCTGATTTTGCCGGAGCCGAATCGGGGTAATTTTGAGGAACTGCCGGATTATCTGAAGGAAGGGATTACGGTGCACTTCGCGAAGAAGTTTACCGATGTGGCGAAGATCCTGTTCTGACAGCCCCCCTCACCCCAGCCCTCTCCCGGAGGGAGAGGGAGCCGACCGAGTTGTCTTGCGCTATACATCGACTTGAAACACCAAGTCGATTATGGATTCAATGATCTATTTCAGGTCGGTGGACTTCTGGAATATCCCCCGGTCAGTCCCCTCTCCCTCTGGGAGAGGGCTAGGGTGAGGGCTTGGCGTTGTCACACTTTGTCTCATCTTCAGTTATGCTCGCCGTTCGTCGCCAACGCCGGAGCCGCTGACCTTATGTCCCCCACTCGCCTGTTTCTCCCCCTCGCCCTCTCGTTGCTGGCCGCCTGCGCCACGCAACCGAAACACAACGTGACCGTGGAAAAACAAAGCGAATGCCCGGTGCGGCTCACCAACGGACAAAACCTCATCATCATGCTGCCAAGCAACCCGACCACGGGTTATCGCTGGGCCATTCAGGATTCCGCCGGCGGCGTGCTCCGCGCCCTCAGCCCAGAGGTCTACAGCAATCCGGAAGATGCCGGCGTGGTCGGCGCAGCGGGTTTGTCGACCTGGCGCTTTCAGGCCTTCGCCCCCGGCACCGGGCGCCTGCGCCTGACTTCGCAACAACCGTGGGCACCAGAAGTGTTGCCAGTGGAAACCTTTGACTGCGCCATTTCGGTGAATTGATCGTGGGCTGGCTGATTCTGGCGCTGATGGGCGCGGTGACGTTTCTCTACGGCGTCAGCACCCATGCGGCGTTGCTGTGTTTGCTGGTGAAACCGCTGCCGGTGCTGGCGCTGCTAGGCTGGCTGCACGATGCGCCACCCAGCGACTATCGGCGCTGGATCAGTCTCGGTCTGATTTTCTCGTTGCTGGGTGATGTGTTGCTGGCCTGGCCGGGGGACCTGTTTGTATTTGGCCTCGGTGCGTTTCTGGTCGCGCATCTGGCTTATCTGAAGGCTTATCTGAGTGACTGCAAGCGTCTGGCGATTTTGCCGCTGGTACTTGCCCTCGGAGTGGGCGCGGTACTGCTGGGTTTTCTGATTTCCAGCGGTCTTGGGCCATTGCTGGTGCCGGTGATTGTTTATGGCACGGCGATCAGCGCGATGCTCTGGCGCGCGCTGGCCCGTTTGGGCACCGATGTGCCGAAACGTTCGGCGCTATTGGCGGCGGGTGGTGCGCTGGCGTTTGTATTTTCGGACAGCGTGATCGGTATCGACCGTTTCGTCGCCCCTTTCCACGCGGCACCTTACGTCATCATCCTCAGCTACTGGCTGGGCCAGTGGGGCATCGCGGCCTCGGCGTTCTCCCAGACTAAACGGATCTGATCGTTCCCACGCTCCGCGTGGGAATGCATCCTGTGACGCTCTGCGTCATTTGCGCAGGGACGCGGAGCGTCCGGGGCGGCATTCCCACGCGGAGCGTGGGAACGATCACCGGCAAAAAAACGCTTTATCAGACAACCCAAGCATCCCCGCGCCCTTTTGGCTAAAATGCCGGCCTTTCCATTTACACCGCCGGAACCGCCGTGAGCAAAGAACCCGATCGTATTTTCGCCAAGCCTTTGGCCCAGGTGCCTGACTTCGCCTTCAATGAAGACGTGGTGCGGGTGTTCCCGGACATGATCAAGCGCTCGGTGCCGGGTTACCCGACCATTGTCGAAAACCTCGGCGTGCTCGCGGCGCAGTTCGCCCAGCCGAACAGCGTGCTCTACGACCTCGGTTCATCGCTGGGCGCGGTCACTCAAGCGCTGCGCCGTCACGTGCGCACCGACGGTTGCCGGGTGATCGCTGTGGATAACTCGGCGGCGATGGTTGAGCGCTGCCGCGAATACCTCAACGGTCAGGACTCGATGTTCCAGGAGTTGCTGCCGGTGGAAGTGATCGAAGGCGACATTCTCGCCCTCGATTTCCAACCGGCTTCGGTGGTGGCGCTGAACTTCACCCTGCAATTCATCGCTCCCGATCAGCGCACCGCGTTGCTCTCACGCATCCGCCAATCGCTGCTACCGGGCGGCGCGCTGATTCTCTCGGAGAAGCTGCGCTTCAACGATGCCGAAGAACATGCGCTGCTCACCGATCTGCACGTCGCCTTCAAACGCGCCAACGGCTACAGCGAACTGGAAATCGCCCAGAAGCGCAGCGCCATCGAAAACGTCATGAAGCCCGACAGCCTCGAAGAACACCGCGAACGCCTGTTGGCCGCCGGGTTCTCGAAAGTCGTGCCGTGGTTCCAGTGTCTTAACTTTGCCTCGTTGATTGCCTTGCCATGATTGATCTGTCCCCCCTCGCCCGCCGTCTGGCTGGTACACCGCTGGCCGAATGGGCCAACACTCTGCAAGCGCAACTCGACAAGAAAATGGAGAAAGGCCACGGCGATCTGGAGCGCTGGCAAAGTGCGCTGGATGCCTTGCCGAAAATTCAGCCGAGCGAAATCGATCTGCTTAACGGCCTGAAACTCGACACCGATTGCGACGACGCAACCCGCGCGCAGATGCGTACTGCACTGATGGGTCTGTCGCCATGGCGCAAAGGGCCGTTCGATCTGTTTGGCGTGCACGTCGACACTGAATGGCGCTCGGACTGGAAATGGTCGCGCGTCGCCCCGCATCTGGACCTGAAGGGCAAACGCATCCTCGACGTCGGCTGCGGCAACGGCTACTACATGTGGCGCATGCTCGGTGCCGGCGCGAACAGTGTGATCGGTGTCGATCCGAACTGGCTGTTCTTCTGCCAGTTCCAGGCAGTGCAGCGTTACCTGTCCGAGCCGAACGCCTGGCACCTGCCATTCCCGTTCGAAGACTTGCCACCGAACCTCGAAGGTTTCGACACGGTGTTTTCGATGGGCGTGTTCTATCACCGCCGTTCGCCGATCGAGCATTTGCTGGCGCTGAAGGATTGCCTGGTCAAGGGCGGCGAACTGGTGCTGGAAACGCTGGTGGTTGAAGGCGACAAGCATCAGGTGCTGGTGCCGGAAGACCGTTATGCGCAGATGCGTAACGTGTGGTTCCTGCCGTCGGTGCCGGCGCTGGAATTGTGGTTACGTCGTGCGGGGTTCACCGATATTCGTTGCGTGGATGTGAGCACCACGACGGTCGAAGAACAGCGCGGGACTGAGTGGATGAAGTATCAGTCGCTGAGTGATTTCCTTGATCCGGAAGATCACAGCAAAACCATCGAAGGTCTGCCGGCGCCGATGCGGGCGGTGATTGTCGCTCGTAAATAATCCAATCGCCCAAACACCGCGGTGAGCCCACCCCTCACCCCCAGCCCTCCCCCCTAGGAGAGGGAGCTGATCGTTGAGCTTTTCAAAACTTGAGTTCGACTCGGTATCTCAGGTCGGCGGACCTCGCCCATCCAGCTCGGTCAGTCCCCTCTCCCACTGGTAGAGGGAGCCGATCTTTGGGCTTTTCAAAACTTGAGTTCGACTCGGTATCTCAGGTCGGCGGACCTCGCCCATCCAGCTCGGTCAGTCCCCTCTCCCTCTGGGAGAGGGTTAGGGTGAGGGGCTTTTTGCTCTTCGGGCGCGGAAGAACTCGGTCAGCACGGCGCCACATTCTTCGGCCAACACCCCCCCTTCATACAACACCCGGTGATTCAAAAATCCCTGGGTAAAAAACTGCCCCTGACTCTGCACAATCCCCGCCTTCGGCTCCAGCGCCCCATACACCACCCGCGCCACCCGCGAATGCACGATCAAACCGGCGCACATGCTGCACGGTTCCAGCGTCACATACAGGGTGCTTCCCGGCAGCCGATAGTTATCCACCGCTTGCGCGGCCGCGCGGATAGCGACCATTTCCGCGTGGGCACTCGGGTCACTGGCACTGATCGGGCAGTTGAAGCCGCGCCCGATGATTTCGCCATCCTGCACCAGCACTGCGCCGACCGGCACTTCACCCAGCGCTGCGCCTTGTGCGGCGAGGGTCAGGGCTTCGCGCATGAAGTCGCGATCACGGCTGCGGTCGATGATCGCGGCAGGGCGAATCTGGCGCATCACTTCACCTCGATGGCGGCCATCAGGCCGGTTTCCATGTGGTCGATCACGTGGCAATGGAACATCCACACCCCTGGATTATCGGCCACCAGCGCCACTTGCGCGCGCTCATTCTTGCCCAGTAGATAAGTGTCGGTGAAGTACGGAATGATCTTGTGCCGGTTCGACGCGATCACTTTGAAACTCATGCCGTGCAGGTGGATCGGGTGCTGGTACTGAGTCATGTTCTTCAGTTCGAAAATATAGCTCTGACCCAGTTTCAGGCTGGCGATCGGTCGATCGGCGCAGGTCTTGTCGGTGATGTCCCAAGCCTTGCCGTTGATTTGCCACAGGCTCGGCGGCCGCCCGTTGTCGACATCGACCGACACCGAACCGACCCATTCGAAATTGAAGTTGAGTTTCTCGGCGTTGGCCAGGTCCGGCTCAGCTACCGGGTTGGCGGGCAGCGCTTTCGGCCAGTCAGTCGGCGCATCGTTATTGGCCACCGAACGCAGCGTGCCCAGACGTACCGGCCCGTTGCGCAGCGACAGCTCTTCACCCGCCGCCGGCGCCTTGATCGCCAGACAAATACGCATGCCCGGACCGAGCCAGTATTCCTTGCCCAATGGCCGCGGTTCGACCGGGTTGCCGTCCAGCGCATAAATCTTCGCTTCGACGCCGGGAATGTTGATGCGGTAAGTCAGCGTGTTGTCGAGGTTGAGCAAACGCACCCGCGTGATCTGCCCGGCCGGTAGATCGATGACCGGCAAGGGCACGCCGTTGATGGTCGACAAGCGCCCCGCCGTACCGCCACGCGCTGCTTCGCGGGGGATGCTGAACTCGACGAAATTGCCTTCGTCATCGATATGCCAGTTCTTCAGGCTCAGGGTCTTTTCGTACTTGAATCCGGTCGGCTCGCGCTCTTCGATGATCAGCGGCCCGACCAGCCCGCGACCGAGTTCTTCGCTGCTGCTGACGTGCGGGTGATACCAGTAACTGCCGGCATCCGGTACGCGGAACTTGTAATCGAAGTACTCGCCCGGCAACACCGGCAGTTGCGACACGTACGGCACGCCGTCCATTTCCAGCGGCAGACGAATGCCGTGCCAGTGAATGGTCGTCGCCACCGGCAGATGGTTGATGAAGCGCACCCGCAGCCATTCACCCTGACGCACGCGCAACTCGGTGCCCGGCGCCGACGGGCCGAATGCCCAAGCCTCGGTCTTGTGCCCCGGCACCAGCTCCACGTCCAGTGGCGCGGCGATCAGCTCGTAATCGTGCCCAGCCTCAGCGTCAGCCATTTTCCCGAGCCAATAACGCGACGCGCCCCCCGCTCCGACACCAACGACAACAAGACCGGCCAGGCCACCGAGGATTTGGCGACGGGTAAAGGACATGAACTCAACTACCTCACGTATCAGCGACAGACCCCTGAAGGCCCGTAAAAGGCGAATACGATACACCTGCGGTTGAGAAACAGTAAGGGCGACCTGAGGCCGCACGCCACTGATCGGCTTACGGTCGCAGCCCGGTAATCAAATGCACCACACCACCCTCCAAGGGCATGACGCCCGCAATACCAGCGGCGCTCAACGCCTGTTGATCCATGCTCGACACATCACGCAAAACAACCCGCACCCGCGTCAGCGCCAGCGGTTGCTGCGATTGAAGATTATCCACTCCGCCCAGCGCCGCAACGATAGCGGCGCTCAACTCGCCAGTCGGCTCGGCCGGTGCTTTCGGTGTGTCCGCGACCAGATCCGGTGTCAGGGCTTTCCAGAATGCCTTCTGCAATTGATCGAACATGTTCAGTTCTCCAGAACCCGTAAAGTATCGACGGTTGCCTCGTGAAACAGCTGCAACGCCTCGCGCACCTGCCCGGCGCTTTCCAGACCGAGCACCTGTTGCGCGATGATCTGACAATCCGCCAGCGCAAGCTCGCGCACCGTTGCCTTGACCGACGCAATCATCGGCACGCTCACCGACAGCTCGTCCACGCCCAGCCCCAGCAACAACGGCACCGCCAGACGTTCAGAGGCCATCGCCCCGCACACACCGACCCACTTGTCATGGGCGTGCGCAGCCTTCACGGTCATGGCGATCAAGCGCAAGACCGATGGATGAAAACTGTCCGCCTGACTGGCCAGGCGCGGGTGATCGCGATCCATGGCCAAGGTGTACTGCGTCAGGTCATTGGTGCCGATCGAGAAGAAATCCACCAGCGGCGCAAACAGATCCGCCATCAGTGCTGCGGCCGGCACTTCGATCATGATCCCCAGCTTCGGCCGTTCCGTCAGCCCCAGCGCCAGCACCTCCTCATCCAGCATCTGCCGCGCCTGACGCAGCTCCGACAGCTGCGTGACCATCGGCAACATGATGTGCAAACGTGTCAGATCACAGCAGCCGAGCATGGCCCGGAACTGCTCGCGCAATAACTGCGGGCGCTCCAGACACAAGCGAATGCCGCGTACCCCCAGGAACGGGTTGGTTTCGTTGTCCATGGGCACATAGGCCAGCGGTTTGTCGCCGCCGACATCGAGGGTGCGCACCACCAGATTGTGTGCAGATCCGACGCAGCGAGCGATCGCACTGTAAGTAGCGACCTGTTCGTCATGGCTCGGCGCATGGTTGCGCCCTATATAGAGGAACTCCGATCGCAGCAAGCCGACGCCCGCGCCACCCGAAGCCATCGCCTGCTCGGTTTCGGACAATGAAGCGACATTAGCCGATACCTCGACGTGATGCCCGTCACGGGTCCTGGCGGCGAGCGTTGCATTGGCCAGTTCATGCTCATGGCGTTGACGCTGCTGCGTGTGGCGAGCCTGCCATTGATGGATCGTCGCGGGGTCAGGACGCACCTGCAGTTCACCTTTGTCAGCATCGAGCAAAACCTGAGTGCCATTGCTCAGTGCGAGCATTTGCACCGGCACCCCGCAGATCGACGGCAGGCCACAGGCGCGGGCGAGAATCGCCACGTGGCTGGTCGCCCCGCCACCGACCGTGGCAAAACCCAACACTTTGCTGGTATCGATTCGGGCAGTTTGCGATGGAGTCAGTTGATCGGCGATCAGAATGCTCCCTTGCGGCAGCTCCAGCGCCTGCTCGCCAACACCCAAAAGCAGCTTGAGCACGCGACGCCCGACATCGGTCAGATCCGCCGCCCGCTCGGCCAGTAACGCACTGCCCAGTTGCCGAAACATCGCCGCCGTCTCGTCCGTGGCCGAGCGCCAGGCGAATGCCGCACTTTTGCCCGCACTGATCAGCGCTTGGGCCTGATCGAGCAGACCCGGGTCTTCGAGCAGTTCCTGATGCGCCTTGAAGATCTCGGCTTCGGCCTCGCCAGCGGCGGTATCACGCAAATGCTGCAAGGCCAGATCCGCTTCGATCAGCGCATTGGCAAAGGCCTCGCGCTCGACGTCTGCTCCGCCGCCGAACTCGCTGACGTCGAAGACCGGCTCGCTGATCTGCACCACTTGGCCCAACGCCGAACCGGGTGATGCGCAGACCCCACGCAGAAGCGTCAGCGTCTCGACTTCAACCACCTCGACAGGTGCCACTGCTGCTACCGTTTCGCCACAGCCCTCGGCCAGCAAGCGGGTCAGTGTATTGATTGCAGCGTCTGCATCTGTACCGACAGCACTGACCTGCACACTGTCACCAAACGCGGTCTGCAACGCCATGATCGCCACCAGGGATTTGGCGTTGGCCTGGGATTGTTGCTTGTGCAGGCAGATGCTTGCGCCAAACCCCTTTGCTGCTTGCGCGAACACCGCAGCCGGACGCGCGTGCAGGCCATTGGGGTTGGGCAGTCTCAACGTTTGCGAAAACAGCACCTGGCCCTCTTCCGCGACAGCCACTTCGCTGATTGCATGCACTGCGGCGAGCTCAAGCAACGGCTTGCCGCTTTCGACCCGTCCGCTCGGCGCGCTCAGCCAGGTAAACGGCTCACCACTGACCACCAACATCAGGGTCAACAGGCTGCGCGCATGGCGGGCAATGTAATCGGCATCGAACTCGATCAGCGCCTGTCCGGCTGCAACCCGCTGCCCCTCTTCGACCAGAGAGGTGAAGCCTTGCCCGGCGAGGTTCACCGTATCGAGGCCAATATGCATCAACACTTGAACGCCATGGTCATCGGTGATGCTGACGGCATGGCCGCTGGCCTGCACGTTGCTGATGATCCCGGCCAGCGGTGCGCACAGGGTCGACGAGGTCGGGTCAATGCACAGACCGTCGCCGATCACGCGCCCGGAAAACACCGGATCGGGCACCTCGTCCAGCGCCATCAGGACACCGGACAAGGGAGCCAGCAGTTGCAATTGTTGGGGTGTGGCCATGACGTCACCTGCATTTTTATGCGTTGAAGTGCCGATGGAGCGCAATGCTCCATCAGCATCGCTTATTTCCACCAGTATTCGACCTGCAATCCGACATTCGCACCGTGGCGGGCATTACCGAAGGCGCCGGTGTCGGACAACGCCGAACCTTTCGCCAGTTGGTTGGCCGCACGCTTGGCGGCCTCGTTCCAGGTGGCATACGTGTAATAAAGACGCACCTCGGGACGCGCCCAGAACTCTGGCCCCTTGGGCGACCAGGTCGGGGCAAACGTGAATTTGCTCAGCTTGCGCGTGCCGCCCGGCGCTTCGACCTGATCGTGGCCCAGTTCGCTCACCAGTTTGAAGTGTTCGCTGAGCGCGTAGGTGGGACGCACGCCCAGGGAGATCCAGTTCTGATCGGCACCGTCAGGGCGAATGTCTTTCTGATACACCGCAGCGACTTGTCCACCAAAACGCGGGGTCACCTGCCAGTCGAAAAACTCGACGATCCGGTAACTCTTGTTGCTGTCGTCCAGTTTGACGTTGCCGGTATAACCCAGCCCGGTGCCAGGCCCTTCACCATATTGCAGCGCCAGTTTGTTCTTGCCGCCGAGAAAGCCTGTCTGCACATGTTGCGTGGTGATCGCCCAGCCCCGGTGGGCATCGCGGCTGTCAGGCTTGTCGATGTAGCTCAAACCGAACTCCAGCTCACCGCCAGGATTGGTCTTGAAACCGGCGACGTTGAAGTCGTGCCGATTGATGTAGTCCTTCTGGTACAGGTTGTCCTTGCGCGAGAAGGCGTAGCTGTATTTCAGGTCGCCGATCAGCACGTCTTCGACCCCGCCTCCCGTGGCGCTCTGGTTCCAGTAATAGAAGTCGGAAATGTGAATGTCATTTCGCTTGTAGTAACGGCGCCCCGCCCACAACGAACCGCCATTGAGCGCAGGCACCGCCGACCACTGTGCGTAGGCCTGCGGCAAGCGTATCGAACCATTGTCTTCTTTGAAGGTGGGGCTGCGGTCGTAGCGGTTATACAACGAGGCCATGCCATCGACGCTGAGCACCGAACCGTCGTCGAGGGTGTACAAATCCTGGCGCAGTTCCAGTTCACCGTACTGCTCGCATTCGTTACCCAAGCGATATTTGGTCTGCGCACCGGGTAACTGGAAGCACGATTGACCGCTGCTGTTGACCGACGTACCGACGCCGCTACGCAAGTAACCGCCAAACTCCAGCGCTTGTGAAGTCGGCGGTAAGGCCAGGCAAAAACCTGCGACTGCAAGGCTGCGATTTATTGTTGTTTTCATAAGCCACCCCATTGTTTTTATTGTCTGGTTGCATGAATTCGGCGCGCAAAAATCCCCCGCGCAGTGCACTGCGTGTTTTTTTTGAAAGCTGGTTTTTTAGTTAAATGTCAGGGATCGATCAGGTGCACGACGAATGACTCGTAAGGTCGCAGCATCACTTGTCGCTTGCGCAACGCGCCGTCCGGATAATTGCTGATCAACTGTCGCTGTCTCATCGACTCACTGATGACCGTCGCCGGTAATTCCACTTCACAGGGTGTCCCGTAGAAGTTGTTCACCACCAACAGGCGCTCGGCATCACCTTCACGCACATACGCCCAGACTTGCGGATGTTCCGGCAGCAATTGTCGGTACAGCCCTTCAGTGATCAACGGTTCGTGGCGACGCAGCGCGATCAGACGGCGGTAGTGATGCAGCACCGATTCCGGGTCATCAAGCTGGTGGGCAACGTTGATCTGCGCGGCATTGGCCGGTACGCCGATCCACGGCTCGACGCTACTGAAACCGGCATTCGGGCCGGCGTCCCAGTGCATCGGTGTACGACCGTTATCGCGGGATTTCTGCATGATCGCCGCCATGTTCTCGGCATCGCTGCTGCCGGCTTCGCGCTTGAGGCGAAAGATGTTCAGCGTCTCGACATCGCGATACTGCTCGATCGATTCGAACCCCGGATTGGTCATGCCCAGTTCTTCACCCTGATACACGAACGGCGTGCCCTGCAGAAAGTGCAGTGCGATGCCGAGCATCTTCGCCGACAGTTCACGGTACTCACCGTCATGGCCGAAGCGCGAAACCACTCGCGGTTGATCGTGGTTACACCAGAACAGCGCGTTCCAGCCACCACCGGCCTGCATGCCGGTCTGCCAGTCGGACAGGATTTTCTTCAGTTGAAGGAAATCGAAGTCGGCGCGCACCCACTTCTGCAGGTTCGGATAATCAACTTTCAGATGATGAAAGTTGAAAGTCATCGACAATTCTTTCGACTGCGGATTCGAATAACGTACGCAGTGTTCAAGGCTGGTCGACGACATCTCGCCGACGTTGATCAGGTCGTGGCCTTCGAAGACTTCGCGGTGCATCTGCTGCAGGTACGCGTGGACATTCGGCCCGTCGGTATAAAAACGTCGGCCATCGCTGTGGTCTTCGGGGAAGTCTTCGGGCTTGGAGATCAGATTGATCACGTCCAGACGAAAACCGCCAACGCCCTTGTCCCGCCAGAACTGCATCATCCTGAACACTTCGGCGCGCACCTTGGGATTATCCCAATTCAGGTCGGCCTGAGTGTGGTCGAACAGGTGCAGGTAGTACTGACCGGTCTGGGCTTCATATTCCCAGGCGGAACCGCCGAACTTGGACTCCCAGTTGTTCGGCTGATCACGCCAGATGTAGAAGTCACGGTAAGGGTTGTCGAGACTGCTGCGCGCCTGCTGGAACCAGACATGTTCGATCGAGGTGTGATTGACCACGATGTCGAGCATCAGCTTGATCCCGCGCTTGCCCGCTTCAGCGATCAACAATTCACAATCGGCCATGCTGCCGTAGCTCGGGTCGATGGCGTAGTAATCGCTGATGTCATAGCCGTTATCGCGCTGTGGCGAACGCAGGAATGGCGTGATCCACAAACAATCGACGCCCAGCCAGTGCAGGTAGTCGAGCTTGCCGACGATACCGCGCAGATCCCCTGTCGGGTTGCCGGCGTGGCTATGAAAACTCTTCGGATAGACCTGGTAGATCACCGAACGCTGCCAGTCTTGCATGGCGCAACTCCTTCAATAATGTCAGGCAACCCGATAACCGGGCCGGACAATCTTCATGCTCAATGCACAGGTCAGAACAAACGGCACGAGCATGGCAATCAGCATCCCGATGACGAACATCGGGATGTACTGCGGAATGATCGAGATGAGGCCCGGCAGGCCACCGACACCGATGGCCGAGGCCTGAACCTTGTTCAGCGAGAGGAATACGCAGCCGAGCGCCGAACCGGTCAATGCGGCATAGAACGGAAACTTGTAGCGCAGATTGACGCCAAACATCGCCGGTTCGGTGATACCGAAATAAGCGGAAATCGCCGAGGTCGATGCCATGCTCTTGTCCCGTGCATTACGGGTCATCCAGAACACCGCCAGCGCTGCACTGCCCTGGGCGAGGTTGGACATGACGATCATCGGCCAGATGAAAGTACCGCCCTGGGTCGAGATCAATTGCAGATCGACCGCGAGGAACATGTGATGCATGCCGGTGATCACCAGCGGCGCATACAGCAGTCCAAAAATCGCGCCGCCCACCATCGGCGCCAGGTCAAACAGCATGACCAGCCCTTCGGTAATGAAGATGCCGATGTGGCGGGTCACCGGGCCGATGACCGCCAGCGCCAGCACCCCCGTGACGACGATGGTGGTGATCGGCACCACGAGCAATTGAATGGCGTTCGGCACGCGGGCGCGCAACCATTTTTCGATGACGCTCATCACGTAGGCCGCCAACAGAATCGGCAGGATCTGCCCCTGATAACCGACCTTTTCCACCTGAAACAAGCCGAGAATGTCGAAGTACGGCAGTTGCTGCCCGTCCAGCCCGGCCACGGCCTTGCCGTAGTTCCAGGCGTTGAGCAGATCCGGGTGCACCAGCATCAGGCCGAGCACGATGCCGAGGATCTCGCTGCCGCCAAAACGTTTGGCCGCTGACCAGCCCACCAGCGCCGGCAAAAACACGAACGAGGTATTGGCCATCAGATTGATCAGGCTCCAGAGCCCGTCGAGTTTCGGGTAGGCATCGAGCAGGGTCTGCCCTTCGATGAACATGCCTTTGGCGCCGAGCAGATTGTTGATGCCCATCAACAGGCCGGCAATGATCAGCGCCGGCAGGATCGGCATGAACACGTCGGAGAACACCCGCACCAGACGCTGCATGGCGTTGATCTTTTCGGCGCTTTTCTGTTTGACGTCAGCGATGGTCGACGCAGCGAGGCCGGTCTGCCGACGCAGTTCGGCGTAGACCTTTTCCACTTCGCCCGGACCGATTACCACCTGATACAAACCACCGGTGAAGAACGAGCCTTTGACCAGATCGATCTGATTGAGCGTCGCAGTGTCGACCAGGCTCGGGTCCTTCAGGGCCAGTCGCAACCGCGTGACGCAATGGGCGGCCTGTTCGAGGTTGTCGCTGCCACCGAGGCTGTGCAGCAATTGCCTGGCAATGTTCGGATAGTCGTGGCTCATGCTTGTTCTTCCGCTGTGGATTGTTGTTATTGGCAGCACGCCGAAGCGAAAAATACTCGTCTGTACGAGTTAATGCAACAACTCGTACAGACGAGTTTGTTTATGTATGTTCCCACCAGACCAACGACGAATTTTCCTACTGGACCCTAAGGTGTTTCCATCGTCCACATGGACAAAGCCCTACCCTGGCCTTAAGGTTCGAAGCTTTGAGCACCGTCGGCACCGAGCCTCCCCATGAGTAAATACAACCAGATCTATAGCGATCTGCTGGCCAGCATCACGACTGAGCGCTTGGAGCGCGGCGCCCGCCTGCCTTCCGAAACCGAACTGATGGACAGCTATCAGGCCAGCCGCGGCACGGTGCGCAAGGCGATCGAGCTGCTTCAGGAACGCGGTTTTGCGCAGAAGATCCATGGCAAAGGCACCTTCGTGCTTTCGACCAATCCGATCGAATTTCAGCTCGGCGGCATCGTCAGTTTTCAAGAGACCTATCCGCGCCTCGGCAACGATGTCAGCACCGAGGTAGTCGAACTGAGCCAGATCCCGCTTGAAGGCGCGCTGCTCGAGCACATCCATGCCGAGCCCGGCAGCCTGATCACGCGGATCAAACGCGTGCGGCGGATCGATGGCAAACGGGTCATCCTCGATATCAACCACTTTGTCAGCGATGTGATTCCCGGCCTGTCCCTCGACATCGCCGAGCAGTCGATCTATGCGCATATCGAACAGACCTTGCAGTTACAGATTGCCTACGCCCAGCGCACCATCGAAGCGGTGCCGCGCAGCAAGGACGATCAACTGCACCTGGACCTCGATGGCCAGAGCCATGTGATCGTGGTCAGCAACCAGACCTTCCTCCAGGACGGTCGTCAGTTCGAGTACACCGAATCGCGGCACACCCTGGACAAGTTTTACTTCTCCGACGTGGCACGACGCTGACCCCCGCACGTTTCGAACGACAATGTGCGGTACATATGTAGTGCACTCCCCTTGAGCGAACAGGCCATGCTCGGCCTTCATTTTCTCAAGGATGGAGAAAGCATGAACGCAGCCCAGCAACCTCCTCTGCCGAGCCCGGCAGACAAAGCAGCTCTCAAGCGGATCGCCTTTACTGTCGTGCAAAACTGCCCCGGCCTGCAGGATGCAGCACGCGAAGCCGCGCGTGATCTGCTCGAAGCAAAAGGCTTGTCGAGCCTTGATCCGGATCAGGTGTATTTCCATCGTTTCAAGACAGCCCAGAGCAGCACTCGCTCGTTTACCGGGTGGGAGCACATCCGCGAAAAACCCTACGAATCGACAACGCTGACACAACTGGTGATTCATCGTTTTCGCGCCACCGACCAAGACAACGCCGATCTTCTCGATCTGTACGGCGGCTTCTATACAGAGGGTCCGCAGGGCGAAAACTTCGACGAAAAAAACCAAGTTCGCCTGCATGGCAATGAGGTCTTGAAATCGTTTTGGAGCCTCGACTTCAGTGGTCATTACAGCGCCACTCTGACGGACTTCTGGAACAGCCACGCCGATGATTTCCGCACCTTGGCCAAGTGCAATTTCCTCAGCCGCGCGGTGCAGGCGCTCGACCTTGGGCAACTCACCGGCAGTGACTTTCAATGGTTGGTCGACTCGGTAGTGGGGCCTGTCAGCTGGCCGGTAACCCTGAGCATGCTGCAAGCGAGTCACATGGCGAGCGGGGATGTATACGCCTTCGACATTGACGGGCATGTCGCCACGCAACTCCTGCGCATTGTCGATCCCGGTGGCCGGCAGATTATTTACCTGCCCGGTGAAACCAAGGCGTTCGTGGTCAAGGAGACGGCCGCAGACCTGCACTGGTGGGTGCTTGACCAAATGAACGACGCGAACCGCCGCGCGGCCTTCATGGAGCATTTTGCACTCGCCGACCGTCAGCACATGACCGAGAACGTGACCGACCTGATGAATCGGCTGGTCGGCACCTGGGGCCGGGCCGACCATCACCTGATCAACCGCACAAACCTGCTGTTGACTGATGATGCGTTCAGTTGGCTACGCGATTCGACCCGTCAGGCGATGTTCGCAGAAGCTCAGCTGTCTCTGACATCGAATGGCGATCTGCGCAAAAAACTGTGGATCGGCTACCTGAGTGCCGGCCTCAAAGCGTTTGGGCCGATGGCCACTGTCGGCTGGCCGCTGGCGCTGCCGGTGATTGGTGCCACCCTCGCGAACATGGGCCTGAATATCGATCAGGCGCAAAACGCTAAAACCAGGGCCGAGCGCAAGGCCGGCGTACTGGGTGCGGTGCTCAATGGCATCAATCTGCTGTTCAACCTTCCATTGCTCATCGGCACCGGGCCGATGCTGGAGGTGGGCGCTGAGGTCGATGCGGCTGAGGCCGCTGAAATGGCCGAGTACAGCGAATTCCTGAGCCCCTCCGTCGAAGCTGAAAACCCGACACAGATCATGGTGCCGGACGATGTCGACATTGCCGTGCCGAATCTTGATGAAACGGTGCTGGTTCCAGCACAAAAGGCTGCACCTCCACCGGTGCCCGAACGTTATCAGTGCAACGAATTGCTCGATGGCACCGCACTCGGCGAAGAGTCCGGTAAATACCAGGGTATTTACCGACTCGATACTGATCCGCCCTACGCCATTCTGATGAACGACAATCCGTACTACGTGCGTTATTTCGCTGACTCGAATGGCGCTGGCGACTGGGCAATCGTTGATCCGCAAAGGCCCAACCAGCTTGTCCACTCCTTGCCGATTCGCCTCAATGGTGCCGGTGAATGGGAGCGGATGCCGGCGCTGGGACTCAAGGGTGGCGGACAATGCATGGGCAAGCAATGCACTCCCGATATCCAACTCGACACCTTCGAACCCGCAGCGCCCGAGACGCCCGCGCAACCGCTGGCAGATCCGCAACCGTCGACATCGCGCCCGCCACGCGCTGTGCGCAGCGCCTACGATATCGATCCGACTGTGCGCCGCTCGATAAAGGGCTGGGCGCTGAACCTGGATGAAACCCATGCCCAAATGCAGAGCGACGGTGCTGGCGGTCTTGGCATCGAAGATCCGTTCGAGCTGTATGCAGTCGGCAAACGCCAGCTGTTGCAGCGCTCAGCCAGAAGCTTTTTCAAGAACCTACCGTGGATTACCCAGCCTGCGCGTCCGTCGATCCCCGAGATCAACCGCCTGATGCCACTGGCCGACCTCATCGACGGAATTTTCGAAAACGCTTCAGGACTGGTGGTGGGAGCAACTCTCGACCGCATCGCCAGTATGCGTTTTCTGATTGAAAACATGCCGGCGCTGGCCCGGCATGCGAAAACGCTCTACATGCGTGGCCTGCTCAGTGACTTCGCTCAAGTGGAATTGAACCGCTACTTCACGAGCGGCGATATGTCTGCGGATTTGCACACCTACTTGAGCAGTCTCGGCACTGACCCGGGCGGGCGTTTCAACCCGATTGAACTGGTCAAGGTCGCCAGAAGCCACGGTGTTCGGCTTCAAGCCATCGCCTGCGCGGCGAGCTACAAAATGAAAACACCGCTGCCCCCCGTCGACGAGCAGATGATGGGCACCTACCTGACCAACGACATCATGACGGGGGATGCTTACCTCAACAGCCCGGAAAAATGGATCGTAGTAACGGATGCTCACAACACCAACACCTTCAGAGGGCTGGCGGGCGTCAGTGAATTGAAGAGAGGGATCGGCCTGCGTATTGATGAAGTCGCAGCCGATGAGGAACTGGGTGTGGATGTCGATCCGGGCATTGAAATACCACGCGGCAGCTCTCCTGGCAGTGGCGCCAGACAAGGCAATCTGGATCTGCTTCGCGCCGACTTGCGCTTGAAAGTCCAGGCACCCGAGGTGAACTGGAGCGAGGTGACGCTGGAAAATCTGCTGCATAGGCGCGGCATGTATCTGTTCAAGAAAACCGGCGACGCCTACACCCTGATCCATCGCAGCAAGCAAGGCATGCTCCAGCGCACTGCAATCACTCGCTTGAGCGACGGCAAGTTCTCCATCCACCGACCCGCCTGGCAGCGCGTGAATGACGTCGAATTTGCCAGCCTGGAAGAGATGTCCCAGCGTCTGGTCGAGACTGGACTGATCCTGCAAAGCCGAATCCCTGATTGAGTTTTCGGTGATAGAGAACGTCAAAAACGCAGAGGCCGCGTGAAACATGGTTTCACGCGGCCTCTTGATCTGCCTGCCGTCACGCCATCAAGGCGTGCGCGGGATCACTCCCACTCAATGGTCGCCGGCGGCTTGCTCGACACGTCGTAAGTGACGCGGGAAATGCCTTCGATTTCATTGATGATGCGGCCGGAGACGGTTTCCAGCAATTCGTAAGGCAGGTGTGCCCAACGTGCGGTCATGAAGTCGATGGTTTCTACGGCACGCAGGGCAACCACCCAGGCGTAACGACGGCCATCGCCAACAACGCCAACCGACTTCACTGGCTGGAACACGACGAATGCCTGGCTGACCTTGTGGTACCAGTCGGCTTTGCGCAGTTCTTCGATGAAGATGTGGTCAGCACGACGCAGCAGGTCGGCGTATTCCTTTTTCACTTCACCGAGGATGCGCACGCCCAGGCCCGGGCCCGGGAACGGGTGACGGTAGACCATGTCGTACGGCAGACCCAGTTCCAGGCCCAGACGACGGACTTCGTCCTTGAACAGTTCGCGCAGTGGCTCGACCAGTTTCAGGTTCATCTCTTCCGGCAGGCCGCCCACGTTGTGGTGCGACTTGATCACGTGAGCCTTGCCGCTTTTCGCGCCAGCCGACTCGATCACGTCCGGGTAGATGGTGCCCTGAGCGAGGTACTTGATGTTGTCCAGTTTGTTCGACTGGGCATCGAAGACGTCGATGAAGGTGCGACCGATGATCTTGCGCTTCTTCTCCGGATCGGCTTCGCCGGCCAGGTTGTTCAGGAACTGCTCTTCAGCGTTGGCGCGGATCACTTTGACGCCCATGTTCTCGGCGAACATGGCCATCACTTGCTCGCCTTCGTGCAGACGCAGCAGGCCATTGTCGACGAAGACGCAGGTCAGTTGGTCGCCGATGGCTTTGTGCAGCAGCGCAGCAACTACCGAGGAGTCAACGCCGCCGGACAGACCCAGCAGCACGTTGTCGGTGCCGACCTGTGCGCGGATGTTGGCGATGGCGTCTTCAGCGATCTTCGACGGGGTCCACAGGGCTTCACAGCCGCAGATGTCGAGGACGAAGCGCGACAGGATGCGACCGCCCTGCTTGGTGTGGGTTACTTCCGGGTGGAACTGCACGCCGTAGTAGCCACGGTCGTCGTTGAACATACCGGCGATCGGGCAGCTCGGGGTGCTGGCCAGAATGTGGAAGTCTTCCGGCATCTTGGTGACCTTGTCACCGTGGCTCATCCATACGTCGAGGCCGAACAGGCCGTCAGCGTCGATGTGGTCTTCGATGCCGTCGAGCAGGCGGCTCTTGCCGACCACGTCAACACGGGCGTAACCGAACTCACGCAGTTCGGAACCTTCAACCTTGCCGCCCAGTTGCTCGGCCATGGTCTGCATGCCGTAGCAGATACCGAAGACCGGTACGCCCAGGTCGAACACTGCCTGCGGGCAACGCGGGCTGTCGGCGACGTGCACGGACTCGGGGCCGCCGGCGAGGATGACGCCTTTAGGAGCGAATTCGCGGATCGCATCTTCGTCCATATCGAACGGGTGCAGTTCGCAGTACACACCGATTTCGCGCACGCGGCGGGCAATCAGTTGGGTGTATTGCGAGCCGAAGTCGAGGATCAGGATGCGGTGAGCGTGAATATCGAGGGCCATGATTCAGTCTCGTCTAAGTCGTTCAGAAACAGTCGTGATTCAGAAACAACTCGGGGCTGAATCAAACAGCCCCGGTTGCTTACTTTATTGCTTGAAGGCTCAACCTACGCGGTAGTTTGGCGCTTCTTTGGTGATCTGCACGTCATGAACGTGGGATTCGGCCATACCAGCGCCGGTGATCCGCACGAACTCAGGCTTGGTGCGCATTTCTTCGATGTTGGCGCTACCGGTGTAGCCCATCGAAGAACGCAGACCGCCCATCAACTGGTGAATGATCGCGCTCAGGGTGCCTTTGTAAGGAACACGGCCTTCGATGCCTTCCGGAACGAGTTTCTCGGCGCCTGCCGAGGAGTCCTGGAAGTAGCGGTCGGAAGAGCCTTGTGCCTGGGACATGGCGCCCAGCGAACCCATGCCGCGATACGCCTTGTACGAACGGCCCTGGAACAGTTCGATTTCGCCCGGCGCTTCTTCAGTACCGGCGAACATCGAGCCCATCATCACGCAGGAAGCACCGGCAACGATGGCCTTGGACAGGTCACCGGAGAAACGGATGCCGCCGTCGGCGATCAACGGAACGCCAGTGCCTTCGAGGGCAGCGGCAACGTTGGCGATGGCACTGATTTGCGGGACGCCGACACCGGCGACGATACGGGTGGTGCAGATCGAGCCAGGGCCGATACCGACCTTGACTGCGTCAGCGCCTGCTTCGGCCAGAGCCTTGGCAGCAGCGCCGGTGGCGATGTTGCCGCCGATCACCTGCACTTCAGGGAAATTCTCTTTGACCCAGCGAACACGGTCGATCACGCCTTTGGAGTGACCGTGCGCGGTATCGACTACCACGACGTCAACGCCAGCATTGACCAGAGCGGCAACGCGGTCACCGGTGTCTTTACCGGTGCCGACAGCGGCGCCCACGCGCAGACGACCTTGATCGTCCTTGCTGGCCAGCGGGTAGGCTTTGGCTTTTTCGATATCGTTGACGGTCATCATGCCTTTGAGGGCGAATTTGTCGTCAACGATCAGCACACGCTCGATGCGGTGCTTGTGCAGCAGTTCGCGTGCTTCGTCTTTGCTCGCGCCTTCCTTGATCGTGACCAGACGCTCTTTGGGCGTCATCACTTCACGGACGGTGGCTTCCAGACGGCTTTCGAAACGCACGTCACGGGAGGTGACGATGCCGACCAGGTCGCCATCGTGCAGTACCGGAACGCCGGAAATATTGTGCATGCGGGTCAATTCGAACAGGTCACGCACCGTGGCATCAGCCTCGATGGTGATCGGATCCTTGACGACGCCGGCTTCGAACTTCTTGACCTTGCGCACTTCGGCAGCTTGCTGCTCGATGGTCATGTTCTTGTGGATAATGCCGATGCCACCTTCCTGAGCCATGGCGATTGCCAGACGGGCTTCAGTAACGGTGTCCATGGCGGCAGAAACCAGAGGAATGTTCAGCTCGATGCCACGGGTAAGGCGGGTCTTGAGACTGACTTCGTTAGGAAGTACCTCGGAATAACCGGGCACTAGGAGAATGTCGTCGAATGTCAGAGCTTCTTGGCTGATACGCAGCATCGCGGGGGCTCCCGAGCGGGAAAATGGAAGCGCGCCATTATAGTCAGACACCCCCTGCTGTTCAATGTAAAACTCAGCTTAATATCAATGTTGCTGATGTACGGGAATCCCCGCCGTTACAGCTCCACCTTGACCCAAGAGACAGGTTGATCGAGCCAATCAGCAAACTCATCGATAAAGCTCTGCTTGAAGCCCGCCTCCAGCCAGTTGTTGAAGATGAAACCGAGGTTGGAAAACCCGCACTCCTGCAAATAAAGGAAGCCGTTGATGTCGTCTTCATGCCCGCATTCCGGGCAAGTGAAGTTGTCAGTGCGACCCGGGAACCAGTCTTCGAGGCTTTCGAACAGCGCTTCGCCGATCTCATGCCGACACTCGGCGCAACCGGCCTCTTCGAGAAAACCCTTGGCCGGTGTGTAGATGCAGCGCTTGGTGACGATCTCCAGCCCATTGATCGGCTCCCCGAATGGCAGCGCTTGTGGATGCAGGACCACGGCACGCGCGCCATCGGCAATCGCGTAAGCCATGCGGTTGCCGGTGCGACCACAAGTCGTCAGCTCTTCTTTGATGATGTTCTTGCGCACCAGCCAGCGCAGAATCGCCCGGGCCCGGGGTTCGTGGACCGGCAGGGTGGAGATTTTCGGGACGATGATGCTTTGCGAATTCATGGAAAGTCCTGCGGTGTGGCTTCTGACGCCTTCGCGAGCAGGCTCGCTCCCACATTGGTATGCGCTACCTGTGGGAGCGAGCTTGCTCGCGAAGAGGCCCTTAAAGCCGGCAGCTTAATCCCTGACGAAATCCGGTCAAGTGCTGAGGTAACGCCCGATCAGCGCAAGCCCGCTCGCCAGTACCAGCCACGTCACCAGCCGCACGAACGCCTCGCGTGACAAACGCATGGTCAACCGCCGCCCGATCCACAACCCCAACGCCATGGCCGGCAACAGACACAGCGCCAGCATCAACAAGGGTAGCTCGGCATACACACCCGCGATGGCAAATAGACTCAAACGCACCACCGTGCTGCAACTGATCAGCGCACTTTGTGTGGCCCGGGCGGCCTCTTTCGGCAAACGGCTGTTGAGATAAATCGCATATAAAAAGCCGCCACTGCCAAACAGCGCCCCGAACAATCCACCCACAGTCCCCATCGGCACTGCCCACGCCGCCGACAACTGCGCTGGCCGCGCTTTCACCCACAGGCTGTAAATCGCATAAGCGCTGATAAACAGCCCCATCAACAGCAGCAACACATCGGATTTGAGGTTGAGCAGAAAAATCACCCCCAATGTGCAGCCGACTGCCATGCACGGCAGCAGCCGTAACAACTCCGGTTTCGCCACATCGCGCCGCGACGGCAGTAGATTGCCGAACGCCGCGACAAAATCCAGCAGCACCAGCAACGGCACAATCTTCGACAGTGGCATGAACAGAATCAGAATCGGCCCCGCCACCAGCGCCGTACCAAATCCGGCAATACCGAACACGATATAAGCCAGCGCGATACCCAATCCGATCACCGCCCAACCACTGGCGCCCCACGACCACTCACTCAACAACCCCGCCACGCTCATCGATGCGCTTCCTTAATAAGCCTGAAATGACTTTAGCCAGCCCGGAGTCTTGCGACTAATATCTTCAAAGCCACCGACTCATCTCAAAAAGGCATTACTTGTGCTTTCGACTCGTCAATTGCGCTATTTCGTGGAAATCGCCGAATGCGGCAGCTTCAGTGCGGCGGCCGAGCGTCTGTTTATCGCGCAATCGGCGCTGAGCCGGCAGATCAAGGACATGGAAACGCGTCTGCAAACGCCGTTATTCGAACGCACGGCGCGCCAGCCCCGACTGACGGCGGCGGGCGAAGCGTTTCTGCCGCGGGCAAGAAATCTGCTCAATGAGCTGAGCAAGGCCAGCGCCATGGCCACTGAGGTCGGCAATGGTCAGCTCGGCACCTTGCGCCTCAGCCATTCCAGCACCGTGTCGATCAGCGGTCGTTTGCTCAGTGACATCGGCGCTTATCTGCAGCGACAACCCGGTGTATCGCTGGACATCGGCAAGTTGTCTTCCGAGGCGCAACTGGAAGAATTGGCCGAGGGCCGACTCGATATTGGCTTGCTGCGCCTGCCGGTGTTGCGCCAGCGTGAAGGGATTCAGATTGTGCCGCTGTTCACTGAGCGATTGCTGCTGGCGGTTCCGATGGATCATCGGTTGGCCGCCGCTGAGCGTGTCGACCTGGCACAGTTGAAGGACGAAGCGTTCATCTCGATCCCGCATCCACAACGTGGCGGCCTGAGTTATCTGTGTGCCGATCTGTGCATGCGTCAGGGTTTCTTCCCCAAAGCTGCGCGGGTGATGTCGCGCAAAACCACGCAGTTACAGTTGATTCAGGCCGGGTTCGGCATCGCCCTGCTGCCGGAATCGATGCAGGACATTGCGCCGAGCGGCGTGCGCTTTCTGCCGCTGACCGATCCCGATTGCCAAAGCACCGTCGCCCTCGCCTATCGCCAGAATCCAACACCCCTGATTCACCACTTCATCGAAACCTTCACCCCCCCCTTGTAGGAGTGAGCCTGCTCGCGATAGCGGTTGAACATTCAACCTATCCTGCGACTGACACACCGCTATCGCGAGCAGGCTCACTCCTACAGGGGACTTGTGGTGATTCAACGGCAAATGCCTTTAAACTGCGCCCCATGATTAAAGATCCCTTTGCAAGACTTGGCCTGGACCGTGAAGTCCTGACCGTCAGCCAGCTCAACGGCCGCGCGCGGGTGTTGCTCGAAGACGTGTTCAGCAACATCTGGGTCGAAGGCGAAATCTCCAACCTCGCCCGCCCGGCGTCCGGCCACATCTATTTCACCCTCAAGGACAGCGGCGCGCAGGTGCGTTGCGCGTTGTTCCGGCAGAACGCGGCGCGCGTGCGTCAGGCGCTCAAGGACGGTCTGGCGGTGAAGGTGCGCGGCAAGGTCTCGTTGTTCGAGGGCCGTGGCGACTATCAACTGATCCTCGACACCGTTGAGCCTGCCGGTGACGGTGCGCTACGCCTGGCTTTCGATGCGCTGAAAGAAAAACTCAGCGCTGAAGGTCTGTTCAGCGCCGAACGCAAAGTGCCGCTGCCGGCACATCCGCAACGCATCGGCATCATCAGTTCGCCGACCGGCGCGGTGATTCGCGACATCATCAGCGTGTTCCGCCGCCGTGCGCCGCAAGTGCAACTGACGTTGATTCCGACCGCCGTGCAGGGCCGTGAAGCCACCGCGCAAATCGTCCGTGCCCTGAAAATGGCCGATGCGCGTGGTTTCGATGCGCTGATCCTCGCCCGTGGCGGCGGCTCGCTGGAGGACCTCTGGTGCTTCAACGAAGAAGCCGTGGCCCGTGCCGTTGATGCCTGCGTGACGCCAATCGTCAGCGCCGTCGGCCATGAAACCGATGTATCGATCAGCGACTTTGTTGCCGACGTCCGTGCGCCAACGCCGTCCGCTGCCGCCGAACTACTCGCACCCGATTCCAGCCATCTGATCCGCCAGGTCGAAAGCCTGCATCGCCGTTTGGTGATGCGCATGCGTGACCGCTTGATGCGTGATCGCCTGCGTCTGGAAGGCATGGCCCGTCGCCTGCGCCATCCCGGCGAACGGCTGCGCCAGCAGGCTCAGCGTCTGGACGATCTGGACATGCGCATGCGCCGGGCGTTCGAGCGCCATCTCAATACTCGCCGCGAACGCTTGATCCGCCTGGAGACGCGCCTCGCCGGCCAGCATCCGGGACGGCAATTGGCGATGTTGCGCCAGCGTCTCGACAGCCTTGCCGAACGCCTGCCCCGCGCCATGCGTGAAGGCCTGAAAAACCGTCGTCTGCAACTGCACAGCCAGATGCAGACGCTGCACGTGGTCAGCCCGTTGGCAACGCTCGGTCGTGGCTACAGCATTCTGCTCGATGAGCGTGGCCACGCAATCCGCAACGCCGCCCAGACCCACACCGGCCAGCGTCTGAAAGCCAAACTCGGCGAAGGCGAACTGCAAGTGCGCGTCGAGGACAATCACCTGACGCCTGTCACCCTCTCTTTACTGGACTGATCCATGCCGCGTTTTCTGGCTCCACTGTTTCTGCTGTGCCTGACCTTCAATGCCCACGCCGACAGTTACATCACCCGGCTGCTGAACAAACCGGTGCCGGGTGGCGTGGCGGTGGTTGATCTGGGCGCGGCCGCGCAGGCGCCGAAAGCCACGTATCAGGGCAAACCAGTGCTGGTGGTAAAAGAACAGAACAACTGGCTGGCGATTGTCGGTGTGCCGCTGACCGTGAAGCCAGGCGCGCAACAGATCAGCAGTGGCGGGCGCAACTTGCCGTTCACCGTGGGCAACAAGAAGTACCCGGAACAGCGCATTACTCTGAAGAACAAGCAGCAGGTCAATCCGGATCAGTCGAACCTCAAGCGCATCGAGGGTGAACTGGCTGAGCAGATCAAGGCCTACCGCAGCTTCAGCCCGAACACGCCGAGCAATCTGCTGCTGGACAAACCGGTCAACGGGCCGCTGTCGAGCAAGTTTGGCGTGCGCCGTTTCTTCAATGGTGAAGAACGCAATCCCCACGCAGGCCTCGACTTTGCGGTGCCGGCGGGTACGCCGATCAAGACCCCGGCGGCGGGCAAGGTGATCCTCACCGGCAACTACTTCTTCAACGGCAACACCGTGTTTGTCGACCATGGACAGGGCTTTATCAGCATGTTCTGCCATATGTCGAAGATTGATGTGAAAGTCGGCGATCAACTGGCGCGGGGCGCGGTGGTCGGCAAGGTTGGCATGACCGGCCGGGCGACCGGACCGCATATGCACTGGAATGTCAGCCTGAATGATGCGCGGGTGGATCCGGCGATTTTCATTGGTGCGTTTCAACCTTAAATATGTGTTGAGGCGACCGGCCTCTTCGCGAGCAGGCTCGCTCCCACACTGGATCTTATTCACAACACAGATCCCCTGTGGGAGCGAGCCTGCTCGCGAAGGCGGCCTATAAAACACCGCCACACTCAATGAATCTTCAAAAACTCAATTGCGCCCCAATCTAACCTCACGCAAATATCAATAAGATCCACCGCCTTAAGAGCAATAAAATCCCGCAAAAACCCGCTTTCCGAGTATTCCTCTCAATTTTTTCCGACTGCTTGCCATCCTCTCCCCTCGCGGTTAGGGTTGAAGGCATGAAAACCTCTCACACCCTCATTCAGCTTCGCCAGCACCGCAGCCTGTGCCTCGTCAGCGCACGACTGCCAGGCTGAATCGCGGCACCTCGTCCCACGCTTTTCCCTGAACATTCGTAACACCGGCAGGCCGCCTCTTTTCGGCCCAGACAATAAGGAATTTCCCGATGAGCATGCTCAAAGATCCGTCTTCGAAATACCGCGCGTTTCCCGTCATCAACCTGCCGGATCGCACCTGGCCGTCGAAAACCATCGACACCGCGCCGATCTGGTGCAGCTCCGACCTGCGTGACGGCAACCAGTCGCTGATCGAACCGATGGACGCGGTAAAGAAGCTGCGCTTCTGGAAAACCCTCGTGCAGGTCGGTGTGAAGGAAATCGAAGCGTCGTTCCCGGCCGCTTCGCAAACTGACTTCGACTTCGTGCGTACCCTCATCGAAGAAGGCCACATTCCGGATGACACCACCATTCAGGTGCTGACCCAAGGCCGTGAAGACCTGATCGAGCGCACTTTCGAATCCTTGCGCGGTGCGAAGAAAGCCATCGTTCACTTGTACAACGCTACCTCGCCTTCTTTCCGTCGCATCGTCTTCAACCAGGACAAGGACGGCATCAAGGCCATCGCTGTGAACGCGGCCAAGCTGTTCGTCAAATACGCCGCAATGCAGCCGGACACCGAGTGGACTTTCGAATACTCGCCGGAAACCTTCAGCGCCACCGAGCTGGAGTTCGCCAAGGAAGTCTGTGATGCGGTGATTGAGGTCTGGAACCCGACGCCTGAGCACAAGATGATCCTCAACCTGCCCGCCACCGTTGAGTGCGCGACGCCGAATATCTACGCCGACCAGATCGAGTGGTTCGGCCGCCACATCAACCGTCGTGACAGCGTGATCATCAGCCTGCACACCCACAACGACCGTGGCACAGGCGTTGCGGCTACCGAACTGGGCCTGATGGCGGGTGCCGATCGCGTCGAAGGCTGCCTGTTCGGCAACGGCGAGCGTACCGGTAACGTCGACCTCGTCACCGTCGCACTGAACATGTACACCCAGGGTCTCGACCCGCAACTGGACTTCTCCGACATCGACGGCGTGCGCAAAGTGGTTGAGGAGTGCAACCAGATTCAGGTTCACCCACGTCACCCGTACGTTGGCGACCTGGTGCACACCGCGTTCTCCGGCTCGCACCAGGATGCAATCCGCAAGGGCTTCTCCCAGCAGAAACCCGATGCACTGTGGGAAGTGCCGTACTTGCCGATCGACCCGGCCGACATTGGCCGCAGCTACGAGGCGGTGATTCGCGTCAACAGCCAGTCGGGCAAGGGCGGCATCGCTTACTTGCTGGAGCAGGAATACGGCATCAGCCTGCCACGTCGCATGCAGATCGAATTCAGCCAGGTGGTGCAGCGTGAAACCGACCGTCTCGGCCTGGAAATGACTGCCAAGCAAATCCACTCGTTGTTGATCAGCGAATACCTGCAAGCCAACACCCCGTACGCGCTGGTCAGCCATCGCCTGCAGGAAGAAAACGGCAACAGCAACGTCGAAGTGGAAGTGGCGAGCAAAGGTCAGGGCGAAACCAACCTGCACTGGCGCGGCAAGGGCAACGGTGCGCTGGAAGCACTGGTCGCCGGCCTGCCGGTTCCGGTCGAGATCATGGACTACAACGAACACGCGATCGGCGCGGGCACCAACGCCAAAGCAGCGGCGTACATCGAGCTGCGTGTGAATGGCGAACGTGCGGTGCACGGCGTGGGCATTGATGAAAACATCACCACGGCCAGCTTCAAGGCCCTGTTCAGCGCGCTGAACCGCTCGTTGAGCCAGCCTGAGGCGAAAGCGGCGTAAGTCATCGCTGAAATGCAAAAGGCCCCGGCGTTTGAACTCCGGGGCCTTTTTTGCCTGCGATCGTTCCCACGCTCTGCGTGGGAATGCCTCAAGGGACGCTCTGCGTCCAGTGACGCGGAGCGTCACGGGCTGCATTCCCACGCAGAGCGTGGGAACGATCAGTTACCTCAGGTGAACTCGAAGGTGTCGGCATCCAGATTCGCCGGGAAACGCTCGCGATACGCCGCCAGTGGCGCCGCCTCAAGCACGACCTTGAACACCCCGTCGGCCTCCCCCGCCGCCAGCAAGGTTTCACCCTGGAAATCCAGCACCTGACTGTCTCCGGTATACGCGAAACCCTTGCCGTCGGTACCAACGCGATTCACCGCCGCCACATAGCAAAGGTTCTCGATCGCCCGAGCAGGCAACAGTCGGTTCCAGTGCAACCGTCGCGCACCCGGCCAATTCGCCGTGTACAGCAGCAGATCCGTATCTTGCGCATCTCGGCTCCACACCGGAAAACGCAGGTCGTAACAAATCAGCGGGCGGATCCGCCAGCCCTTGAGTTCGAACTGCACCTGGCGTTCGCCGGGGGTGTAGTGGTTGTGCTCACCGGCCATGCGGAACAGGTGGCGCTTGTCGTAGTGCAGCACTTCGCCGTCCGGCCGTGCCCATAGCAAGCGATTGCGATGGCTGCCGTCAGCCGCCTGAATGATCACACTGCCGGTGATCACTGCATCGAGCTTCGCCGCCTGAACCCGTAGCCATTTGTGCGTCGGACCGTTCTCGGCTTCGGCGAGGATTTCCGACTCCATGGAAAAACCGGTGGTGAACATCTCCGGCAGGATGATCAGATCAGCGCCCTGCGCCTGCTCCAGCAACTGCTCGAAATGCTCGAAATTGGCCTGACGGTCATGCCAGGCCAGGCTGGTCTGGATCAGCGCCAGGTTCAGATCGGGTAACGCACTCAGATCACGCATAGTTTTGCCGCCGCTTCGCGCAGCGTCTCCTCGCGTTTGGCAAAGCACAGGCGCACCAGGCGCTGGCCTTCGGGTGGGCTTTGATAGAAGACCGACACTGGAATACTCGCCACGCCGTGTTCGCGGGTCATCCACATGGCCATCTCGACGTCATTCAGGTCGGGGCGGATCTGCGAGTAATCCACCAACTGAAAATAAGTGCCGGCGACACGGCTGAAAGTGAAGCGCGACGGCGCCAGCAGATCGCAGAACAGATCGCGTTTGGCCTGATAGAAAGCAGGCAGCTCTTCGACGTGTTCGGGATGCTCGGCCATGTAATCGGCCAGCGCGTATTGCAGCGGTGTGACGCCGCAGAAACTGACGTACTGGTGCACCTTGCGCAACTCGGCCGTCAGCGCTGGCGGCGCGACGACGTAGCCGGTTTTCCAGCCAGTGACGTGATAGGTCTTGCCGAACGAGCTGACCACGAACGCGCGCTGATACAGTTCTTCATGGGCGAGCACGCTGACGTGCGGCACGCCGTCAAACACCAGGTGTTCATAGACTTCGTCGCTGATCAGGTAGATGTCGCGATCACGGATCAGCGCCGCCAGTTGATCCAGCTCCGCACGGCTGATCAGTGCACCGCTCGGGTTATGCGGGGTATTGATGACGATCATTTTCGTGCGCGGGCTCAGGGCCGCAGCGAGCTGGTCGAAATCGATGGAGAAGTCGTCCGGGTTCAACTGCACATGCACGCAACGACCGCCCGCCAACTCCGTGGCCGGCTCGTAGCTGTCGTAGCACGGATCGAACACGATGACTTCGTCGCCGCTGTGGATAACCGCTTGAATCGCACAGAAGATCGCCTGGGTCGCGCCCGGCGTCACGGTCACTTCGTTGTCGGCATTGACCTGCACGCCATAGCTGCGAGCGATTTTCGCCGCAATCTGCTCGCGCAGCGCCGGCAGCCCGGTCATCGGCGAATACTGGTTGTGGCCACTGGCAATGTGCCGACCGACCGCATCGCGCAACGACTGCGGGCCGTCAAAATCAGGAAAACCCTGGGACAGGTTGATCGCGCCGGTTTGCGCGGCGAGCTGAGACATCTGCGTGAAAATAGTGATGCCGACATTCGGCAGCTTACTGGTGATCATCGGGGGTTCCCTGCTCAACACCCGGCTCTGACGACGGCGCGGGAGAGCCCGAGGATAGCCCATCCGGCGCCCATAAAAAAAGGGCGCCGGATGGCACCCTTCTCTCATGTTGATCGTTCCCACGCTCTGCGTGGGCATGCAGCCTTGGACGCTCTGCGTCCACCGCTTATGTGACGCAGAGCGTCACGGGATACATTCCCACGCGGAGCATGGGAACGATCAGCGAGCCGCGACCTTATTTCTTGTCGCGGCGCTTCTTGTCGGCTTTCTTGTGGTGCGACATCAAACGACGCTTCTTGTTGACCTGGCGGTCGGTCAGCGTGGTCTTGTTGCCTTCGTACGGGTTCTCGCCGCCCTTGAACTCGATGCGGATCGGCGTACCGACCAGCTTCAGCACACGACGGTAGGTGTTTTCGAGATAACGCACATACGACTTCGGCACTTTCTCGATCTGGTTACCGTGGATCACGATGATCGGCGGGTTCGCACCACCCAAGTGGGCATAACGCAGCTTGATCCGGCGGTTGTTGACCATCGGTGGCGCGTGCTCGCCAACGGCGTCTTCCAGAATCTGGGTCAGACGGTTGGTCGGCCAGCGGGTGACCGCCGACTTGAACGAGTTCTGTACGGATGCGTAGAGGTTACCCACGCCAGTGCCGTGCAGGGCCGAGATGAAGTGAATGTCGGCGTAATCAACGAAGAACAGACGACGTTGCAGCTCGACTTTGACGTAGTCGCGCTCGCTCGGCGTCATGCCATCCCACTTGTTGATCGCGATCACCAGCGCACGACCCGACTCAATGGCAAAACCGAGCAGGTTGAGGTCGTGATCGACCACGCCTTCGCGGGCGTCCATCACGAAGATCACCACGTTGGCGTCTTTGATCGCCTGCAGGGTTTTGACCACGGAGAATTTTTCGACTTCTTCGTGGATCTTGCCGCGCTTGCGCACACCAGCGGTGTCGATCAGCGTGTACTTCTCTTCATTGCGTTCGAACGGAATGTAGATACTGTCACGCGTGGTGCCGGGTTGGTCGTAGACGATTACGCGGTCTTCACCGAGCATGCGGTTGACCAGGGTCGACTTGCCCACGTTCGGACGGCCGATGATGGCGATCTTGATCCCGTCTTTTTCGCTTGGGCCAGGAATGCGCTTGGCTTCCTCGCCTTCGGCAACGATCTCTTCTTCGCCGTCTTCCGGCTCTTCTGCGTCTTTGGGGAAATCACCCAGGGCGATTTCCAGCATCTGGGTGATGCCACGGCCGTGAGCACCGGCGATCGGGATCGCGTGGCCCATGCCCAACGGAGCGAATTCAGCGCGGGCCATTTCCGGGTCGATGTTGTCGACCTTGTTGGCGACCACGTAGGAACGCTTGTTACGTTTGCGCAGGTGTTCGGCGATCATCTGGTCGGCGGCGGTGAAACCGGCCTTGGCATCTACCAGGAACAGCACAACATCCGCTTCTTCAATGGCCAGCAGCGACTGCTCGGCCATTTTTTCGTCCATACCGTGCTCGTCACCGGAGATACCACCGGTGTCGACCAGAATGTAGGAACGCCCTTGCCACTTGGCCTCACCGTACTGGCGATCACGGGTCAGACCGGACAAGTCGCCGACGATGGCGTCGCGAGTCCTGGTCAGGCGGTTGAACAAGGTGGACTTGCCGACGTTCGGTCGGCCCACCAGGGCGATTACGGGAACCATGCGGCTCTCCACTTCGTTATTTCAGAAAATACAAAAGCCGCTGCGAGGCAGCGGCTGGTGCTCGGGGCAACACTGTGGGTGTTCTCTGTGGGAGCGAGCCTGCTCGCGAAAAACGCCAAGGCACCGCGTTTATTCAGGCCGTCTGCGTAATCGTTGACGCCCATCGCGAGCAGGCTCGCTCCCACATTCATACTCACAAGTGAAGCTGCCTGGGGGTGTTAACCCCAAGCATAGTTGTTACTTGATGGTCAGGGCTTCCAGTTTGCCGCTGTTGCCATATACATAAATCGTGTCACCCACCACCAGCGGACGGGCACGCAGGCCGTCGCTGTCGATGCGCTCACGGCCGACGAAACGACCGTCAACCTGACTCAGCAGGTGCAGATAACCTTCCAGGTCACCCACTGCAACATAGCTGGAGAACACTTCCGGAGCCGACAGTTGACGGCGAGCCAGCGAATCGTTGCTCCACAATGCAGTGGTGGAACGCTCGTCGACGCCTTCAACGGTGCCCGAAGACAGGCTCACGTAAACGCTGCCGAAACCCTGAGCGATACCGGCATAGCTCGACGCATCGCGCTGCCAGAGTTGACGACCGCTTTCCAGGTCCAGTGCCGCAACGCGACCCTGGTAGCTGGCAACGTACAGGGTGCCGCCGGACAGCAGCAGACCGCCGTCGATGTCGACCACGCGCTCCAGTTCCGAACGACCTTGTGGAATCGCAATGCGTTGTTCCCACACCGGCACGCCGTTGGAAATGTCCAGAGCAACCACTTTACCGGTCGACAGACCAGCCACCGCGAGGCGGTTGGTCACCAACGGGGCACTGGTGCCACGCAGGGTCAGTACGGCCGGGGTGCTGTCATACACCCAGCGCTGGGTACCGGTGGAGGCGTCCAGGCCGATCAGACGATCGTCCTGAGTCTGCACCACTACGACGTCACCGTTGTTAGCCGGCGGCGCGAGGACTTCGCTGTTTACGCGAGCACGCCACTTCTCTTCACCGTTGCTGGTGTCCAGAGCGACGACTTCGCCACGCAGGGTGCCGATCAGCACCAGACCATAACCAACGCCGACAGCGCCGGAGACGGGCAGCTCAAGATCCTGCTTCCATTTCACGTCGCCATTGCCGCGATCCATGGCCATCACCACGCCGGTCACATCAGCGGCGTAGATGGTGTCACCGTCGATCGCCGGCACCAGCATGTTGTAGGTTTCGCCCTGACCGTCACCGATCGAACGACTCCACTGCTTGTGCAGAACCACTTCTTCTTTGAAGTCGGTCAGTTCAGCCGGTGGCAATTCTTTTTTGCTGTTGCTGCTGCAACCCGCGGCCAGAAGGGCCAGAGCCAGCAATGCTGCATGCTTCCAACGGATCACGTCACGCATCCCCTTTGGCCAGGTCGTCGAGCTTGATTTGAAGGCCACCGACCGCCGCTTCATCCGACAGTGCCGCCTTGGCTTTTTGATACGCCTTGTTCGCGTCATCGGTACGGCCCAGCTGCACCAGCAGGTCGCCCTTGAGTTCTTCGCGAGTGGCCAGGAACGCTTTGTCGGCATCGCCGTCGAGCAGTTTCAGGCCGTCTTCAGCCTTGTTCTGCGCGCCAAGCACCTGCGCCAGACGCTGACGGGCGATTTCGCCCAGCGCCGGGTTGGCCGGTTTGTCGACGATGGCTTTCAGCTCGGTCGCGGCGTCATCCAGCTTGCCGCTGTCGACCGCCACTTTGGCCACGAACAGGCTGCCGTACTGCGCGTAGGCAGAACCGCCGAATTCGCTGTTGAGCTTGCCGGCCAGGTCCGCAACGCGGGCCGCATCAGGCTTGCCGTCAGGCGTCAGCGTGGTTTCCAGCAATTGCTGATAGAGCACCGAGGCGCCTTGCGACTGGTTGCTCTGATACTTGTGATAAGCCTGCCAGCCGAACACGATGACCAGCGCCAACAGGCCGCCGGTGACCAGAGGTTTGCCGTTGCGTGTCCACCAGTCCTTCAAATCCGCCAACTGTTCGTCTTCGGTACTCGACACCCCAATACTCCTTAATCGCTAAATCGGCTGTTTGGACAGCTTCAACCCTGCACGACGCAGGTGGCCAGGTGAGCGGCGAGCGCATCCCAGGCAATGCTTTGTTGTTCGCCCTGGCCACGCAGGGGTTTGAAACCTACCACTTGCTGGGCCATTTCGTCGTCACCGAGGATCAGTGCGTACAGCGCACCGCTCTTGTCGGCCTTCTTGAACTGGCTTTTGAAGCTGCCGGCGCCGGCATTGACTTGCAGACGCAGGTTTGGAAGTTGATCGCGAACCCGTTCAGCCAGAGCCAGACCGGCCAGCTCGGCTTCTTCACCGAAGGCGCAGAGGTAGACATCGACCTGACGGGAGATTTCTTCCGGAATCTGCTCCAGGGTTTCCAGCATCAAAACCAGACGCTCGATGCCCATGGCGAAACCAACGCCAGTGGTCGGCTTGCCGCCCATCTGCTCGACCAGACCGTCGTAACGGCCACCGGCGCAGACAGTGCCTTGGGCGCCGAGCTTGTCGGTGACCCATTCGAAAACGGTTTTGCTGTAGTAATCGAGGCCGCGAACCAGTTTCGGGTTGAGCACGTACGGAATGCCAACGGCATCCAGGCGCGCTTTCAAACCTTCGAAGTGTGCACGAGACTCGTCATCGAGGTAGTCGGCCATCTTCGGCGCATCAACCAGCACCGCTTGAGTGTCGGCATTTTTCGTGTCTAGCACGCGCAGCGGGTTGGTTTTCAGACGACGCTGGCTGTCTTCGTCGAGCTTGTCGTGGTGCGCCGAGAGGTACTCGACCAGCGCTTCACGATAGCGACCACGGGACTCGCTGGTACCCAGACTGTTGAGCTCGAGCTTGACCGCATCACGGATACCCAACTCGCCCCACAGGCGCCAGGTCATGGTTATCAGCTCGGCGTCGATGTCCGGACCGTCGAGGTTGAACACTTCCAGACCGATCTGGTGGAACTGGCGATAACGGCCTTTCTGCGGACGCTCGTGGCGGAACATCGGGCCGATGTACCAGAGTTTCTGTACCTGGCCACCGCCGGTGATGCCGTGCTCAAGCACAGCACGCACGCACGCCGCGGTGCCTTCCGGACGCAAGGTCAGGGAGTCGCCGTTGCGGTCTTCAAAGGTGTACATCTCTTTTTCGACGATGTCGGTCACTTCACCGATCGAGCGTTTGAACAGCTCGGTGAACTCGACGATCGGCATACGGATCTGCTTGTAACCGTAGTTATCCAGCAGACGCGCAACGGTGCCCTCGAAATAACGCCACAGCGGGGTCTGTTCGGGCAGGATGTCGTTCATGCCACGAATGGCTTGCAGAGACTTGCTCACTTTAAATCCTTAAATTCGTTCGGCGCTTCAGTCAGGCTCAGCCGCGCGCAATAACCGCAGCGTCAGCTTCGACCTTTTCGGCCGCTTTCTGGCGGATCAGCTTTTCCAGCTCGTCCACCAGATTGTCATTCGTCAGTTTCTGCGACGGCTTGCCGTCGATGTAAATCAGGTTTGGCGTGCCGCCGGTCAAGCCGATATGGGCTTCCTTGGCTTCGCCGGGGCCGTTGACCACACAACCGATTACCGCGACATCCAGCGGCACCAGCAGGTCTTCAAGGCGCCCTTCCAGCTCGTTCATGGTTTTCACCACATCGAAGTTCTGCCGCGAGCAGCTCGGGCAGGCGATGAAGTTGATGCCACGGGAACGCAGATGCAAAGACTTGAGAATGTCGTAACCGACCTTCACTTCCTCGACCGGATCGGCCGCCAGCGAGATGCGGATAGTATCGCCAATCCCCTCGGCGAGCAGCATACCTAGGCCCACGGCGGATTTCACTGTGCCCGAACGCAATCCACCAGCTTCGGTGATGCCCAGGTGCAGCGGCTGAACGATTTCTTTCGCCAGCAAGCGGTAGGCTTCGACGGCCATGAACACGTCGGAGGCTTTCACGCTGACCTTGAAGTCCTGGAAGTTCAGGCGTTCGAGATGCTCAACGTGACGCAGAGCGGACTCAACCAGCGCGGCTGGCGTCGGCTCGCCATATTTCTTCTGCAGGTCTTTTTCCAGGGAACCGGCGTTGACGCCGATGCGGATCGGAATCCCGCGATCACGTGCCGCATCGACCACCGCACGAACACGATCTTCGCGACCGATGTTGCCCGGGTTGATGCGCAGGCAGTCCACACCCAATTCGGCTACGCGCAGGGCGATCTTGTAGTCGAAGTGGATGTCGGCAACCAACGGCACTTTGACCAGTTGCTTGATCTTGCCAAACGCCTCGGCGGCGTCCATGTCCGGTACCGAAACGCGAACGATGTCGACGCCGGCGGCTTCCAGACGATTGATTTGCGCAACAGTGGCGGCAACGTCATTGGTGTCGCTGTTGGTCATGCTCTGCACCGCGATCGGCGCATCGCCGCCCACCGGTACGTTGCCGACCCAGATCTTGCGCGAAACGCGACGTTTGATTGGAGATTCGCCGTGCATGACTTATTGACCCAACTTCAGGCGAGCAGTCTCGCCACTGGTGAACGGAGCGATATCGACCGGTTGGCCGTTGTAGCTGACCTGTGCGGCGCGAGCTACGCCCAGACGTACGTTAAGCGGCGGCTTGCCGGAAACGGTCACGCTGTCGCCTTTATGCTTGAGACCACTGAAAATCACTTTGCCACGGCCATCGGTCACTTGTGCCCAGCAATCGGCGCTGAACTGCAGTTGGACCTGACCGTCGCCAGCGACCGGAGCGGCCACTTCTGCGGTTGGTGCTGGTGTAGCAGGAACCACTGGAGCGCTAACGGTTGGCGCTGGGGTAGCAGGAACGGTTGGCGCAGGAGTGGCCGGATTGGCGACAACCGGGGCTGGCGTGTGAACCGGGGCGGACGGCGTTACAGCCGGAGCAACCGGTGCAGTTGGAGCGGTTGCCGGGGAGGCCGCTTCGGCGCCAGTCGATTCAGCGGTAGTTTCAGACTGAGGCAATGCCAGTGCAGTCGAACTGTCGGCCTGATTTTCCTCGACAGCCTGATCTTCCGGCTCATCGATCGGATGAATCTGGGTGGTGCCGTCAGCACCTTCGACTTCAACGTGCTCAGGCGCCAGAGAAGCCAGATCCTTGGTACGCAGCGAGGTCTGATCCTGCCACCAGACGAAACCGCCGCCGATGACCGCGATCAGCAACAGCAGGCTGACAATACGCAAAATGGTGTGGGAAACCCGCACCGGCTCTTCGATACGACCGAGGGCATGAACGTTGCTGCCCTGGGAATCGGTGCCGGTGGACTGGTCGAATTGCTGAACCAGAACGGTCTGGTCCATGCCGAGCAACTTGGCATAGGCGCGAATGTAACCGCGAGCAAAGGTATGCCCCGGCAGCTTGTCGAAAGCGCCGGCTTCAAGATTGCTCAGGGAGGTCACGGTGAGGTTGAGCTTGAGGGCCACTTCGGCCAGCGACCAGCCATTGCTTTCGCGGGCCTGGCGCAGGGTCTCACCGGGGTTAACGCGATTCGCTGCTACAACTTCGGGATGCGCCGCTTTCATCATTGCTCCGACAGGTATTGCTGATATTCCGGCGTACCGGGATAGAGTCGTTTTAATTGCAGGCCATAACTGGCGGCCTTGTCGCGATCTTCAAACACTTTTGCCAGCCGAACGCCGAGCAATAGACTACGTGCATTTTGTTCGGTCAGCAGGCTGAAACGGTCGTAATAGTCACGCGCGGGCACATAATGCCTGTCTTCGAAGGACAACTCAGCCATTTCCAGCAATGCGCGCGGTTGTTGGCGATTCAAGCGCAGTGCCTTTTCCAGCTGTTGCTGTGCCAGATCCCGCTGACCGAGCTTTGCTGCCGTCATGCCGAGGTTCTCGAACACACGCGAGCGCTCAGGATACAGGGTATCGGCCGCAGCCTGTTCAAAACGCTCGTAGGCTTCTTTATAACGCTGTTGTTCGTAGAGAAAACTGCCGTAGTTGTTGAGGATACGGGCATCGGCGGGACGGGATGACAAAGCCTTGCGGAAGTGTTCGTCGGCCAGTTCCGGTTCCACTTCGGACTGAAACACCAAGCCGAGGGCCGCGTTGGCGTCAGGGTCGGAACCGTCGATTTCCAGCGCCTTCTTCAGCGGCACCTTGGCCCGCTCGGCCATGCCTTGCTGCAAGTACCCCAGCCCCAGCTGCACGTAGGCAGCCCGCGCTTCATCGCGGCCCTTGCTGGTCTTCATCGGGTTGTAGTCACCCGACAGGACACAACCAGCGCACAGGCTGGCCAACAGCAACAGCAGCGCAAAGCGCAGGGACATAGAGATCCTCTCTTAATTTGTGTTCGCGGCGTTCTGTGCCAGATCGCTGTCGGCGCTCAACTCGCGCACGGCGATGTAACGTTCGCTGCGACGGGTGCGATCCAGCACCTGCCCTACCAATTGACCACATGCAGCGTCGATGTCTTCACCACGGGTGGTGCGGACAGTGACGTTGAAACCGGCCTGATGCAACTGATCCTGGAAACGACGGATCGCGTTGTTGCTCGGACGCTCGTACCCGGAGTGCGGAAACGGGTTGAACGGAATCAGGTTGATCTTGCACGGAATGTTCTTCAGCAGCTCGATCATCTCGACGGCGTGCTCAACCTTGTCATTGATGTCCTTGAGCAAGGTGTACTCGATGGTCAGCACACGTTTCTCGCCAAGGGCGGACATGTAGCGCTGGCACGACTCGAGCAGCATCTTAAGCGGATATTTCTTGTTGATCGGCACCAATTGGTTACGCAATGCGTCATTCGGTGCGTGCAGGGACAACGCCAGGGACACGTCGATGTGCTTGGCCAGCTCATCGATCATCGGCACCACACCCGACGTGGACAGGGTCACGCGGCGCTTGGAGATCCCGTAGCCGAGGTCATCCATCATCAGATGCATGGCGGCAACGACGTTGTCGAAGTTCAGCAGCGGCTCACCCATGCCCATCATCACCACGTTGGTGATGGCACGGTCGACGGTTGCCGGGACACTGCCGAAAGATTTGTTGGCAATCCACACCTGACCGATCACTTCGGCGGCGGTGAGGTTGCTATTGAAGCCTTGCTTGCCGGTGGAGCAGAAACTGCAATCCAGGGCACAGCCTGCCTGGGACGAAACGCACAGAGTGCCGCGTTTGCCCTGGGGAATGTATACGGTCTCGACGCAGCTGCCGGACGCCACGCGCACCACCCACTTACGGGTGCCGTCGCTGGAGATGTCCTCGCTGACCACTTCCGGACCACGGACCTCAGCAATAGCCTTGAGCTTGTCGCGCAAGGCCTTGCTGACGTTCGTCATGGCGTCGAAATCATCGACACCAAAGTGGTGAATCCATTTCATTACCTGACCGGCACGGAAACGCTTCTCCCCGATTGAGTCGAAGAATTTTTCCATTTCCTGTTGAGTCAGACCCAGCAGGTTGGTTTTTACAGTCGATGTAGTCATGGATTCACCTTCACTCTTAAGCCAATGCTTAGCGAGTGGTTACTTCAGTAGCTGCGAAGAAGTACGAGATTTCACGAGCAGCTGCGGCTTCGGAGTCCGAACCGTGAACAGCGTTGGCGTCGATGGAATCAGCGAAGTCAGCGCGGATGGTGCCGGCAGCAGCTTCTTTAGGGTTGGTAGCGCCCATCAGCTCACGGTTCAGAGCGATAGCGTTTTCGCCTTCCAGAACCTGAACAACAACAGGACCGGAGATCATGAAAGCAACCAGGTCGCCGAAGAAACCACGAGCGCTGTGCTCAGCGTAGAAGCCTTCAGCTTCAGCTTTGGACAGTTGCTTCAGTTTCGAAGCTACAACGCGCAGGCCGGCTTTTTCGAAACGAGTGGTGATTTCGCCGATGACGTTTTTTGCAACAGCGTCAGGCTTGATGATGGAGAAAGTGCGTTGAACAGCCATGGTGTAACTCCAGAAACGGTAATTTGCGAAAAATTAAACCCGCGAATTATACGCGGGTTCTTGGGTATTGCCTAACCTGCGAGACGATCAGTCCAATTCTTTGGCCCAGAGCTCCTGAACCGCCTCCAGCACCTTCTCGCCGACACGGCCAGAAGTGCTATCGAAATCGGGCAGAACCTGGATCATCTGCTGCAGACGGACAAAACCTACAGAATACGGATCGACGCCGGCATGGGCCTCGGCCAGTTCCTCTGCAATACGTTGAACATCATTCCAACCGTAGCTCATGACAGTCTTACCAGTCAGTGCGGCGCTTCGGCCGCATGGTTAAGCGAATATTTCGGAATCTCGACGGTGATGTCTTCTTCACCAACGATAGCCTGACAGGCCAGACGCGATTGCGCTTCCAGACCCCAGGCACGATCGAGGAAATCTTCTTCCAGCTCGTCGGCCTCTTCCATCGAGTCGAAACCCTCACGGATGATGCAGTGGCAGGTAGTGCAAGCGCAGACGCCGCCGCAGGCGCTTTCCATCTCGATGTGGTGTTCGTGGGCCAGTTCGAGAATCGATGTGCCGGGCGCAGCCTCTACAACCATGCCTTCAGGGCAGAACTTCTCGTGGGGCAGAAAAATGACCTGCGGCATCAGATATCCTCGATTTCATTCAGATTGCGCCCCGACAGAGCGGCTTTCACCGTCAAATCCATGCGGCGGGCAGCAAAAGCATCGGTCACTTGCGACAGACGCTTGGTCTGCTGCTCGATGGCGTAACCATCGGTACCTTTCATCAGTTCAGCCAGTTCCTGCAGCTGCAGATCGATGACCATGCGCTCTTCGGCGTCGAGCAAACGCTCGCCATCAACCTCCAGAGCACCCTGCACCGCTTCGATCAGGCGTTGGGCATCGACTTGCTGCTCACGCAGAACACGGGCGACCTTGTCGTCATTAGCGTGCTGGAACGAATCCTTGAGCATCTTGGCGATTTCGCCGTCGGTCAGACCGTAAGACGGCTTGACCTGAATGCTCGCCTCAACGCCCGAACCCAACTCACGGGCAGACACGCTGAGCAGACCGTCGGCATCGACCTGGAAGGTCACGCGAATTTTCGCTGCGCCGGCCACCATCGCTGGAATGCCACGCAATTCGAAGCGCGCCAGCGAGCGGCAGTCACTGATCAGCTCGCGCTCACCCTGCAGAACGTGGATCGCCATGGCCGACTGGCCGTCTTTGTACGTAGTGAAATCTTGTGCGCGAGCGACGGGGATGGTGGTGTTGCGCGGAATCACCTTCTCCATCAAGCCGCCCATGGTTTCCAGCCCCAGGGACAGTGGAATCACATCAAGCAGCAGCAGTTCGCCGCCATCGCGCTTGTTGCCAGCCAGCGTATCCGCCTGGATCGCAGCACCGATGGCCACCACTTGATCCGGGTCGATTTCAGTCAGAGGCTGACGACCGAAGGCTTCAGCAACAGCTTCGCGAACACGCGGCACGCGAGTCGAACCGCCAACCATGACCACGGCGTGCACGTCTTCCAGCTCAATACCGGAATCGCGAACGGCGCGACGGCAGGCTTTCAGGCTGCGCGCGACCATTGGCTCGATCAACGCATCGAAGGCTTCGCGCGTCAGCGGCGCTTTCCAGTCGCCATAGACCACTTCAACGCTGGCCGCATCGGTCAGGGCTTCCTTGGCCGCGCAAGCGGTTTGCAGCAGATTGCGTTGTGCGCCCGGATCGAGATCGGCGGACAGGCCGGCGCTCTCGATGATCCAGCCGGCAATCGCGTGATCGAAATCATCGCCGCCCAGCGCGCTGTCGCCGCCAGTGGCCAGCACTTCAAAAACACCGCCAGTCAGACGCAGAATCGAAATATCGAAAGTACCGCCGCCGAGGTCATAAATTGCGACCAGGCCTTCGGCATGTTGATCCAGACCGTACGCCACAGCGGCCGCAGTCGGCTCGTTGAGCAGACGCAGCACGTTCAGACCGGCGAGTTTGGCCGCATCTTTGGTGGCTTGACGCTGAGCATCATCGAAGTAAGCCGGAACGGTGATCACCGCGCCAACCAGCTCGCCACCCAAGGTCGCTTCAGCGCGCTGACGCAGCACCTTGAGGATATCGGCGGAGACTTCGACCGGGCTTTTCGGGCCTTGCACGGTGTCGATGAACGGCATGTGCGATTCGCCACCGACAAAGCGGTACGGCAACTGGTCGCCCAATTGCTTGACGTCGGACAGACCACGACCCATCAAGCGCTTGACCGACAGCACAGTATTCAAAGGATCGGACGCGGCGGCCAGCTTCGCCGACTCGCCGACTTCGACGTGATCGGCGTGGTAACGCACAGCGGACGGCAGGATGACCTGCCCGTTTGCGTCGGCCAACGGTTCGGAAAGACCACTGCGCAACGCAGCGACCAGCGAATTGGTAGTGCCCAAGTCAATCCCCACAGCCAGACGACGCTGGTGCGGTTGAGGACTTTGGCCGGGTTCGGCGATCTGCAGTAGGGCCATCGTGATCAGGACTTATCTGTATATCAGGCGTGCGACCGGAGCGGCACTGGGTTAATCGTCGAGGCGCTCTTCTAACTGGCGCACTTCGTAGGTGAGCTTGTCGAGGAACTGCATGCGCCGCATCAGGCGTTCGGCCTGCTCGCGTTGCGCCGCATCATCCCAACAGGCTGCGAAGCTTTCATTGAGTTCTTCCTGAGCCACTTTCAAGCGCCGCTTGAACACCGCGACACCGTCGAGGTCGGCACTGTCCTGGAGGTCTTCGAGCTCTTCGCGCCATTGCATCTGCTGCAGAAGAAACTCGGGATCATGGACCGTGACTTCCATCGGCACTTCATGCCCGCTGATGGTCAGCAGGTAGCGTGCGCGCTGGGCCGGACTCTTGAGCGTCTGATAGGCGTCGTTGAGCCGCGCAGACTGCTCGAGTGCCGACCGCTGCTCACGCTCGGAAGCGTCGGCAAAGCGGTCAGGATGAACGCCGCGCGCCAACTCACGATAGCGCGTGGCCAGCTGCTCGAGATCCAGACGGAAACCCGGTTGCAGCTCGAATAAAGCGAAATGACAAGGAATACCCACGACAAGCCTCAGATGTTGAAGCTTTCGCCGCAGCCACATTCACCGCGTACATTGGGGTTGTTGAACTTGAAGCCTTCGTTCAACCCTTCCTTGACGAAATCGAGCTCGGTGCCGTCCAGATAGGCGAGGCTTTTCGGGTCGATGATCACTTTTTCGCCGTGACTCTCGAACACCTGATCCTCTGCAACCACCTCGTCGACAAACTCCAGCACGTAGGCAAGGCCGGAACAGCCTGTGGTGCGAACACCCAGACGAATCCCTTCACCTTTGCCGCGCCCGTCGAGGGAGCGCCGCACGTGTCGAGCAGCCGCTTCTGTCATGCTGATAGCCATCGGTGACTCCTTACTCGTCGCCAAATCCAGAAAGTCAGATCAAGCCTTTCTTCTGCTTGTAATCGCGAACAGCCGCTTTGATAGCGTCTTCAGCCAGTACCGAGCAGTGAATCTTCACTGGCGGCAGGGCCAGTTCTTCGGCCAGCTGAGTGTTCTTGATGGTTTCTGCTTCGTCCAGGGTCTTGCCCTTCATCCACTCGGTGGCGAGGGAGCTGGAAGCGATAGCCGAACCGCAGCCGTAGGTCTTGAACTTGGCATCTTCGATGATGCCGGCGTCGTTGACCTTGATTTGCAGACGCATCACGTCGCCGCACGCCGGAGCGCCGACCATGCCGGTGCCGACATCAGGATCTTCCGCGTTCATCTTGCCGACGTTGCGCGGGTTTTCGTAGTGGTCGATGACCTTTTCGCTGTAAGCCATGATTCTCAATCCTCACTCATCAGGGCCGCTCTTGAGACCCTGCAACTGCGCTGCGTAAACCGCCGCGTCGCTACAGGATCTGTATCTGGCGGCTTCTATATTTAGTGTGCCGCCCACTCGATTTTCGAGATATCGACGCCGTCTTTGTACATGTCCCACAGCGGCGACAGAGCGCGCAGCTTGGTAACGGCCTCGCAGACTTTCTGCGCGGCGTAGTCGATTTCTTCTTCGGTGGTGAAACGGCCGAAGGTGAAGCGGATCGAGCTGTGTGCCAGTTCGTCGTTGCGGCCCAGGGCGCGCAGTACGTACGAAGGCTCCAGCGACGCCGAGGTGCACGCCGAACCGGACGATACCGCCAGATCCTTGAGCGCCATGATCAGCGACTCGCCTTCAACGTAGTTGAAGCTCAGGTTCAGGTTGTGCGGAACGCGGGCGGTCAGGCTGCCGTTGACGTACAGCTCTTCCAGGTGCTCGACCTGCTTGTAGAAACGGTCGCTCAAGGCTTTGATACGGACGTTTTCAGCAGCCATGTCTTCTTTGGCCACACGGAACGCTTCACCCATACCGACGATCTGGTGGGTCGCCAAGGTGCCGGAACGCATGCCACGCTCGTGACCGCCGCCGTGCATGGTCGCTTCGATGCGCACACGCGGCTTGCGGCTGACGTACAGCGCGCCGATGCCTTTAGGGCCATAGGTTTTGTGAGCGGAGAACGACATCATGTCGACTTTCAGCTTCTGCAGATCGATGTCGACCTTGCCAGTGGACTGAGCGGCGTCGACGTGGAACAGAATGCCCTTGGCGCGGAGCATTTCGCCAATAGCGGCGATGTCGTTGACGGTGCCGATTTCGTTGTTCACGTGCATCACGGAGACCAGGATGGTGTCTTCGCGCAGTGCAGCTTCAATCATGGACGGAGTGATGAGACCGTCTTCGGTGGGCTCGAGGTAGGTGACCTCGAAACCTTCACGCTCCAGTTGGCGCATGGTGTCGAGGACAGCCTTGTGCTCGATCTTGGAGGTGATCAGGTGCTTGCCCTTGGAGCCGTAGAAATGCGCCGCACCCTTGATTGCCAGGTTGTCGGACTCGGTGGCACCGGAGGTCCAGACGATTTCGCGCGGATCGGCGTTGACCAGATCGGCCACCTGACGACGGGCGTTTTCGACGGACTCTTCAGCTTTCCAGCCGAACACGTGGGAACGGGACGCCGGGTTACCGAAGTTTCCGTCGACCAGCAGGCATTCACTCATCTTTTGCGCAACACGCGGATCAACCGGGGTGGTCGCAGAGTAATCAAGGTAAATCGGCAATTTCATGGACTATCTCCTAAATCAGGGCTGGCGTGCCGCTAGCTCTCTGGCTGTCATTCGACGGCGGACGCTTCAATCTTGTCCAGGCGTGGCGCCTTGCTGTTGCAACGGCGCTGGTCCTGACGCTGGGCTACTTCTTGCACCTCACGGCGAGTCACAAGATCAGCCAAGCTGATACCACTTAGAAATTCGTGAATCTGCAGGCTCAAGTCGCACCACAGATGGTGGGTCAGGCACGTGTCGCCGGAATGGCAATCGCCCTGGCCCTGGCATTTGGTGGCATCAACCGATTCGTTTACCGCATCGATCACCTGAGCGACCTGGATGCCCTGCATGTCGCGGGACAACTGGTAGCCACCACCCGGGCCGCGAACACTGGAAACCAGGTTGCTGCGGCGCAGCTTGGCGAACAGCTGTTCGAGGTAGGACAGGGAGATGCCTTGGCGCTCGGAGATATCGGCCAGGGACACGGGCCCGTGCTGCGCGTGCAACGCCAGGTCAAGCATGGCGGTCACGGCGTATCGGCCTTTTGTAGTCAGTCGCATGGACAGTTACCACGGAGTTCAGAATGGGGCGAGTATGCAATTCCCGAGTATTTAAGTCAACTTTAAGACCTAGTACTTTAGTCAGGATTACCCGCAAAAGAGCGCGCGCATCATAGCAAAGGCTGGCGGCATGCAGCCAGCGGTACCGCGTTATCGTTCTTCGCGAGCAGGCTCGCTCCCACAAGGGATATGCATTCCAATGTGAGAGCGAGCCTGCTCGCGAAGGCAGCGCTGCGGTTTAGCTGGCTTTGGATTCGTCTTTGCCTTTGACGCAGGCGAAGTCTTCTTCACGCAGCTCAGGCAGATCTTTCGCACAGTAATTGCTGCCCAGATCCTTCAGCGCGCCGCACATCCCTTCCAGCCGTCCGTCCACCGCTTGCAGGTGATCGAGCAACTGACCGATGGCGCGCGCCACCGGGTCGGGCATATCTTCGCTGACGCCATAGGCATCAAAACCGATTTTCTCGGCCATGGCCTTGCGCTTGGCGTCCTGCTCTTCGTCAGACTTGACGATGATTCGTCCAGGAATACCGACAACAGTGGCGCCCGGCGGCACTTCTTTGGTCACCACAGCATTGGAGCCGACTTTGGCACCCGCGCCGACCGTGAACGGACCGAGCACCTTGGCGCCCGCGCCCACGACCACACCATCGCCCAACGTCGGGTGACGTTTGCCTTTGTTCCAGCTGGTACCACCCAGAGTCACACCCTGATAGATGGTCACGTCATCGCCAATCTCGGCAGTCTCACCGATGACAATGCCCATGCCGTGGTCGATAAAGAAACGACGACCGACCTTGGCGCCCGGATGAATCTCGATCCCGGTCAACCAGCGGCCGAAGTTCGACACCAGCCGCGCCAGCCATTTCAGCTCGTTGCGCCAGAGCATGCCGGCCAATCGATGAATCCAGATCGCATGCATACCGGGGTAGCAAGTCAGGACTTCAAAAGCGTTACGCGCCGCCGGGTCTCGATGGAATACGCTCTGGATATCTTCACGCAAACGCTCAAACATCATTTAGTCCTTCCGCTTAAGAAGCTCACCACGGGCCGCTTTCTGGGTTTCCGTGAGGATGCCACGCAAAATATTCATTTCCGCCCGGCTGACCGAGCTGCGTCCGTACAACCGGCGCAGGCGCGCCATCAAGTGCCGCGGTTTTTCCGGATCGAGGAATTCGATGGCGACCAGCGTCCGCTCCAGATGCTCATAAAAGCGCTCCAGCTCATCCATGGTCGCCAGCTCGGCGCTTTTCACCGAAGCCACTTCCTCTTTCTCGATCTTGCTCGGCTGACCTTGTGCAGCCAGCCAGGCCATGCGCACTTCGTAGCTCAACACCTGCACCGCCGCACCCAGGTTCAGCGAGCTGAACTCAGGGTCGGAGGGGATATGCACGTGAAAATGACATCGCTGCAGCTCTTCGTTGGTCAGACCGGAATCCTCACGACCGAATACCAGAGCGATTTCGGCGCCCTGCCCGGCTTCTTCAACCACTTTGGTGCCGCACTCGCGCGGATCCAGCAGCGGCCAAGGGATTCGACGGTCACGGGCGCTGGTGCCAAGCACCAGATTGCAGCCGACCAAGGCGTCTTCCAACGTGGCGACGACTTGCGCATTTTCAAGGATGTCACCGGCACCGGAAGCACGAGCATCGGCTTCGTGGTGCGGGAAGACTCGCGGTTCGACCAGCACCAATCGCGACAGACCCATGTTTTTCATGGCGCGCGCGGCCCCGCCGATGTTGCCGGGGTGGCTGGTATTGACCAGGACGACACGAATGTTCTGCAGCAAGGGAGGCGCTCTCGGACACAGGAAAGGGGTGCAAATCTTACAGAACAGCCTACCGTTAAGCTATGAAAGCGAACAGCGTCCTTCACCTGAAGAAAAGTTCTGATAGAATGCGCGGCTTTCTTTAACAACCTTAGGTGACACATCCATGCAGCCCATGCTGAATATCGCGCTGCGCGCCGCCCGCAGCGCCAGTGAACTGATCTTCCGCTCCATCGAGCGCCTGGATACCATCAAGGTCGACGAAAAAGACGCCAAGGATTATGTATCCGAGGTCGATCGCGCCGCCGAACAGAAAATCATCGATGCTCTGCGCAAGGCCTACCCGAATCACTCGATCCAGGGTGAAGAAACCGGCCTGCACGCTGGCACCGGCATCGAAGGCGAAGAGTACCTGTGGATCATCGATCCACTGGACGGCACCACCAACTTCCTGCGCGGCATTCCTCACTTCGCTGTCAGCATTGCCTGTAAGTACCGTGGCCGCCTGGAACACGCAGTGGTTCTGGACCCGGTTCGCCAGGAAGAATTCACCGCCAGCCGTGGTCGCGGCGCTCAACTGAACGGTCGTCGTCTGCGCGTCAGCGGTCGCACCAGCCTTGACGGCGCCCTGCTGGGTACCGGCTTCCCGTTCCGTGATGACCAGATGGACAATCTCGACAACTACCTGGGCATGTTCCGCGCCCTGGTTGGCCAGACTGCCGGTATCCGCCGCGCCGGTTCCGCCAGCCTGGACCTGGCTTATGTGGCTGCCGGTCGTTTCGATGCGTTCTGGGAGTCGGGCCTGTCCGAGTGGGACATGGCTGCAGGCGCCCTGCTGATTCAAGAAGCTGGCGGCTTGGTGAGCGACTTCACCGGCGGTCACGATTTCCTTGAAAAAGGCCACATCGTTGCCGGCAACACCAAATGCTTCAAGGCAGTGCTGACGGCGATCCAGCCGCACCTGCCGGCTTCGCTGAAGCGCTAAGCTTCCGGCGAGACGAAAAAAGCACCCTTCGGGGTGCTTTTTTTATGTCTGGAATTCGTCACCCGCCACACCACGGGACCAATGTAGGAGTGAGCCTGCTCGCGATAGCGGTGTATCAGCCACCACCTGCATCGAATGATAAATAGCTATCGCGAGCAGGCTCACTCCTACAGGGGATTTGTTGCGTGGCTTAAATGGCGGGCACAAAAAAGCACCCCGCAGGGTGCTTCTTTGTAAAACAGCCGGTAATTACTGAGCCGGCTCATTCTGCGACAGAATCAGCTTGCCTTCCTTGTCGACCGGAATCTGGTTGCCCGGATCGCGATCCATCCGCACCTTGCCTTCCTTGCCATCGAGCGAGTAACGCACGTCGTAACCGACGACCTTGTCGCTGATGTCATTGACCGTGTTGCAGCGGGTTTGCGTGGTGGTGTAGGTGTCACGCTCTTGCATGCCTTCCTGCACCTTGTTACCCGCATAACCGCCACCGACCGCACCGGCTACCGTGGCAATCTTCTTACCGGTGCCGCCGCCAATCTGATTACCCAGCAAACCACCTGCCAGCGCACCAACAACGGTACCGGCAATCTGGTGTTGATCTTTTACCGGTGCCTGACGAGTCACTGTCACGTCCTTGCACACTTCACGTGGAGTCTTGATCTGTGTTTTAACCGGTTCAACGGCCAATACTTGCGCATACTCAGGGCCGCTTTTAACCAGGCTGTAGGTGGCAACAGCACCCCCGGCAGTCACACCGACAGCACCCAATACCGCACCAACCAGCAACGACTTGTTCACATGAACCTCCTGACCATCACATGCGGGACGCGCCCGCGCTTCTCCCAGCCTTGGAGCATAAAAAAAGGCGCGAGTTCAACTCGCGCCTTTCTTGGGCTGACAGCCGGGAAAACGATGGCCGTTATGGACGGTCGTCGACTTCCTTCTCGGTGTTGGCCGGAGGAATCAGATCCTCAGTAGTCAGGTTCAGCCAGATCAGCACCACGTTAGCGATGTAGATCGACGAGTAAGTACCCGCCAGAACACCGATAAACAGCGCGATCGAGAAGCCGAACAGGTTGTCACCGCCGAAGAACAGCAGCGCAGCGATCGCCAGCAAAGTCGAGATCGACGTCGCCATGGTGCGCAGCAGGGTCTGCGTGGTCGAGATATTGATGTTCTCGATCAGCGTTGCCTTGCGCAGCACACGGAAGTTCTCACGAACCCGGTCGAATACCACGATGGTGTCGTTCAGCGAGTAACCGATGATTGCCAGCACCGCCGCCAGCACGGTCAGATCGAAAGTGATCTGGAAGTACGACAGGATGCCGATGGTCACGATCACGTCGTGAATCAGCGAAACGATGGCACCGACCGCGAACTTCCACTGAAAGCGGAAAGCCAGGTAGATCAGGATACCGCCGAGCGCCAGCAGCATGCCGAGGCCGCCCTGGTCGCGCAGTTCTTCACCGACCTGCGGGCCGACGAACTCGACACGCTTGACCGTCGCCGGGTTGTCGCCGCCGACCTTCAGCAGCGCTTCCGCCACCTGATGGCCCAGTTGCGGGTCTTCACCCGGCATGCGCACCAGCAGATCGGTAGTCGCACCGAAGCTCTGCACGATTGCTTCGTGGTAACCCGACGTCGCCAGTTGCTCACGCACCTTGGTAACGTCGGCCGGACGCTCGTAGGTCAGCTCGATGAGCGTACCGCCGGTGAAGTCCAGGCCCCAGTTCATACCCTTGGTCACGACACTGAACATAGCCAGCAACGTGAGAAACACTGTGACGCCGAACGCGAAGTTGCGAACGCCCATGAAGTTGATTGTACGTAACATGGCAGCCCCTTAAATCCACAACTTCTTGAAGTCACGTCCGCCGAAGATCAGGTTGACCATTGCGCGGGTCACCATGATGGCCGTGAACATCGAGGTAAAGATCCCGAGGGACATGGTCACTGCGAAACCTTTGACCGGGCCGGTGCCCATGGCAAAGAGAATCCCGCCGACCAACAACGTAGTCAGGTTGGCATCGAGAATCGCGGTGAATGCCCGGCCGAAGCCTTCGTTGATTGCACGCTGCACGGTCATGCCGGCGGCGATCTCTTCACGAATCCGCGAGAAGATCAGCACGTTGGCGTCGACCGCCATACCCATGGTCAATACGATACCGGCGATACCCGGCAGGGTCAGCGTTGCACCCAGCAACGACATCAGGGCCAGCAGCAGCACCATGTTCACCGCCAAAGCAACGGTAGCGATGATGCCGAAGAAGCGGTAGATGGCGATGATGAACAGCGACACGAACAGCATGCCCCACAGCGACGCATCGATACCTTTGGTGATGTTGTCAGCACCCAGGCTCGGGCCGATGGTGCGCTCTTCAGCGAAGTACATCGGTGCAGCCAGACCACCGGCACGCAGCAGCAGCGCCAGTTCGGACGACTCGCCCTGACCGTTCAGGCCAGTGATGCGGAACTGAGCACCCAGCGGCGACTGAATGGTCGCCAGGCTGATGATCTTCTTCTCTTCTTTGAACGTTTGCACCGCAACGTCTTTCTCGACGCCATCAACCACTTGCTTGGTGTAAGTGGTAACCGGACGCTGTTCGATGAAGATCACCGCCATGCTGCGACCAACGTTCGAACGGGTTGCGCGGCTCATCAACTCGCCACCGTGACCATCCAGACGGATGTTCACTTCAGGCGTGCCGTGCTCGCCGAAACCGGCCTTGGCGTCGGTCACCTGATCACCGGTGATGATCAGACCACGCTCGATCTGTGCTGGCGGACGATTGCCTTCACGGAACTCGAAGGTTTCGGAAGTGGCTTTCGAAGCGCCCGGCTCAGCAGCCAGACGGAACTCAAGGTTGGCCGTCTTGCCGAGAATACGCTTGGCTTCGGCAGTGTCCTGCACGCCCGGCAGCTCAACCACAATGCGGTTGGCGCCCTGACGCTGGACGATCGGTTCGGCAACACCCAGCTCGTTGACGCGGTTACGTACCGTGGTCAAGTTCTGCTTGATGGAGTATTCACGGATTTCCGCCAGCTTGGCCGGGGTCATCGCCAGACGCAGCACCGGTTGACCATTGAGGTCGGCCGGAACAATGTCGAAATCGTTGAAGTTCTTGCGGATCAGTGCACGGGCCTGTTCGCGGGAATCTTCATCACTGAAGCCCAACTGAATGGCACCGCCCAGTTGCGGCAGGCTGCGATAACGCAGTTTCTCTTTGCGCAGCAGGCTCTTGACGTCGCCTTCGTAGACTTTCAGGCGTGCATCGAGGGCTTTGTCCATGTCCACTTCCAGCAGGAAGTGCACACCACCGGACAAGTCCAGACCCAGCTTCATCGGGTGCGCGCCCAGATTGCGCAGCCATTGCGGGGTGGTCTGTGCCAGGTTCAGCGCGACGACGTAGTCATCACCCAACGCCTTGCGCACAACGTCTTTGGCCGGCAGCTGGTCTTCAGCCTTGCTCAGACGGATCAGACCGCCCTTGCCGTTGGCGGCCAGCGTGGCTGCCTTGACGTTGATCCCGGACTCCTTGAGCGCAGTGCTCACACGATCCAGATCAGCCTGATTGACTTGCAGCGCAGTGCTTGCACCGCTGACCTGAATGGCCGGGTCATCGGGGTATAGATTCGGAGCGGAATAAATCAGACCGATCGCCAGCACCGCCAGGATCAGAATGTATTTCCACAGAGGATATTTGTTCAGCATCACGCCGCCCGTTATGAACGCGGGGCGCCTTGCGCGCCCCGTCGATTGAGTAGAAGTTGTTGCTTCAGATCGCTTTCAGCGTGCCTTTTGGCAGCGTGGCGGCGATGGCGCCTTTCTGGAACTTCATTTCCACGGTGTCGGAAACTTCCAGAACCACGAAGTCATCGGCCACTTTGGTGATCTTGCCAGCGATACCGCCGGTGGTAACCACTTCGTCGCCCTTCTGCAGGCTGCTCAGCAGGTTCTTCTGCTCTTTGGCGCGCTTGGCCTGTGGACGCCAGATCATCAGGTAGAAGATGACCAGGAAGCCGACCAGGAAAATCCACTCGAAACCGCCGCCCATTGGGCCGGCAGCAGCCGGTGCAGCCGCGTCAGCCATGGCGTTAGAGATAAAAAAGCTCATTTAGCACTCCAGTTGCAAATGTTGAATCTTGGGGTCAGAAAACTCAGTCCAAAGGCGGAACGGGGAGCCCGCGTTTGGCGTAGAAGGCATCGACAAAGGCGGCCAATGTACCCTGTTGAATAGCCTCGCGCAAACCAGCCATCAGCACCTGATAATGGCGCAAGTTATGGATGGTATTGAGCATGCTTCCCAGCATTTCGCCGCACTTGTCCAGGTGATGCAGATAAGCGCGGGAGAAGTTCTGGCAGGTATAGCAATCGCAGGTCGGATCCAGCGGCGATTCATCATGGCGATGGAACGCGTTACGGATCTTCAGCACGCCGGTATCAATGAACAGATGCCCATTGCGGGCATTACGGGTTGGCATCACGCAATCGAACATGTCCACACCGCGGCGCACACCCTCAACCAGATCTTCCGGTTTGCCAACGCCCATAAGGTAACGAGGTTTGTCAGCCGGCATCATGCCCGGCAGATAATCCAGCACTTTGATCATTTCGTGCTTCGGCTCGCCCACCGACAGACCGCCAATGGCCAGGCCATCAAAGCCGATCTTGTCGAGGCCTTCGAGCGAGCGCATGCGCAGATCCTGGTGCATGCCGCCCTGAACGATGCCGAACAACGCTGCGGTGTTGTCACCGTGGGCATTTTTCGAACGCTGAGCCCAACGCAGCGACAATTCCATCGATACGCGAGCGACGTCTTCATCAGCCGGGTACGGCGTGCATTCGTCGAAGATCATCACGATGTCGGAGCCCAGATCGCGCTGCACCTGCATCGACTCTTCCGGCCCCATGAACACTTTGGCGCCGTCGACCGGGGAAGCGAAGGTCACGCCCTCCTCCTTGATCTTGCGCATCGCGCCGAGGCTGAACACCTGGAAGCCACCGGAGTCGGTGAGGATCGGGCCTTTCCACTGCATGAAATCGTGCAGGTCGCCGTGTTCCTTGATCACTTGGGTGCCAGGGCGCAGCCACAGGTGGAAGGTGTTGCCCAGAATGATTTCTGCGCCGGTGGCAACGATGTCACGCGGCAACATGCCCTTGACCGTGCCGTAAGTACCCACCGGCATGAACGCCGGGGTCTCGACGGTGCCACGCGGGAAGGTCAGACGACCACGACGGGCCTTGCCATCGGTGGCCAGAAGTTCAAAGGACATGCGACATTCGCGACTCATTCTGTTTCCTCTGGGCCTGTTTGTTCAGGGGCAGTCGGTGCGGGATTACGGGTGATGAACATTGCATCACCGTAGCTGAAAAAGCGGTAACCGTTGTCGACGGCGGCCTTGTAGGCCGCCATGGTCTCGGGATAACCGGCAAATGCCGAAACCAGCATCAACAGCGTGGATTCCGGCAAATGGAAATTGGTCACCAGGGCGTCGACCACATGGAACGGCCGGCCCGGGAAGATAAAGATATCGGTGTCGCCACTGAACGGCTTGAGCACGCCATCGCGCGCGGCACTTTCCAGCGAACGCACGCTGGTGGTACCCACCGCAATCACCCGACCACCGCGCGCACGGCACGCCGCGACCGCATCGACCACATCCTGGCCGACTTCCAGCCACTCGGTGTGCATGTGGTGATCTTCAAGCTTCTCGACGCGCACCGGCTGGAACGTCCCCGCGCCCACGTGCAGCGTAACGAAAGTGGTCTCGACGCCCTTGGCGGCAATCGCGTCCATCAGCGACTGATCGAAATGCAGCCCCGCCGTCGGCGCCGCCACCGCTCCGAGTTTCTCGGCGTACACGGTCTGATAACGCTCGCGATCCGAGCCTTCGTCCGGGCGGTCTATATAAGGAGGCAACGGCATGTGCCCGACGCGATCGAGCAGCGGCAACACTTCTTCAGCGAAGCCCAGCTCGAACAACGCATCGTGACGCGCAAGCATTTCGGCTTCGCCACCACCGTCGATAAGAATCTTCGAACCTGGCTTCGGCGACTTGCTGGAGCGCACATGGGCCAGCACGCGGTGCGTATCGAGCACCCGCTCAACGAGGATTTCCAGCTTGCCGCCGGACGCTTTCTGCCCGAACAGCCGCGCCGGAATCACCCGGGTATTGTTGAACACCATCAAATCGCCCGGGCGCAAATGCTCAAGCAAATCAGTGAATTGACGGTGTGCGAGGGCGCCGCTCGGCCCGTCAAGGGTCAGCAGGCGACTACCGCGACGCTCGGCCAAAGGGTGGCGGGCGATCAGCGAATCAGGGAGCTCGAAAGTAAAGTCAGCAACGCGCATGATGGGGTTCGTCTAGCAGGGCCGGAAAGTCTAGCGGAAATATCGAAAATTCTCTATGTACCTGATTGACCGACGGTAATCTCATCTCTATACTTCGCCGCCATTGAGCCCTGATGGCGGAATTGGTAGACGCGGCGGATTCAAAATCCGTTTTCGAAAGGAGTGGGAGTTCGAGTCTCCCTCGGGGCACCAAAATTAAGAAAGGTCTTGCTTAGCAAGGCCTTTTTTTTCGTCTGACGTAAAAATGGCGTATCCACGCCAACCTGCGTCATTTGATGCTGTTGAGGAGAATGATCATGGCAAGGAAGGCCCCCGCTAGCGCCAAAGCGGAGAAAACAATTTCGTCAACGCTTTCGAACCACACAGACGACATGTGGACGAAGAATCCAGCCCTCATCAAAAGCTTTCTAGATGCGAAGCCTGAGTTCGAACAACTCTGTGCCGAAGTTGAATACATCTTGAAAAAAAAGGTGACTCAAGCTTCCATAGAAACTTCGTTTTTAGGATCGAGAGCTAAGACGCTCAACAGCTTTCTTGAAAAGTTAACTCGCAAAAGCTATCCAGATCCTTTCAATCAGATTGATGACTTTGCTGGTGCCAGAGTCGTTTGCCTTTATAACAATGACATCACAAAAGTTATAGAGATCATACGAAATGAGTTTGATGTAGCCGAAGAGATCAACAAGCGCGAGGAGCTGGATACAAACAAGTTTGGTTACATCGGGCACCATTTCATAGTGCGCCTCAGCGAGAAATATTCCGGCGCAAGGTACGATGACCTGCGCAACTTAAGATGCGAGATCCAAGTCCGCACAGTAGTTCAAGACGCCTGGTCTATAATTCAGCACCACATGGTGTACAAAAAAGAATCACAAGTCCCCTCAAACCTAATTCGAAAACTCAATGGTCTAGCAGGCTTATTTGAAACTGTCGATGATCAGTTCGAATTCATCAGATTACAGCGAGACAAGTATCTGGAAGAGGTTCGGGAAAGCAAAAACACCCCGAATAACTTTCTAGAGAACGAGCTTAACTACGACAGCCTAGTTGAATTCGTTCAGTGGCGCTACAAGCAGGAACTTAGTGACCAGGATCGAGCTAACATCACTAAGGTACTCGACGTACTGAATGATATTGGGATCTCATCTCTGAAAGAACTCGAAACTCAGATCGAAAGAAATGAAGCCTTTTGTAAGTTAGCGATTGATAACTATCAGAAATCTTTCGCGGAAGATGATCCGAACGCTCCCAAAGCTCCAATATTTCCAGTAATTAACGTAGCTCTCGCGGTATCTGCAAACCCTGTGTGGCGGTCTATGTTTCCTTGGGGACCCACTTGGAGCAACGCACTGACTAATACTGACGCTCAGCTTTGAAGCTATCTACACGATATTTCAGGTGCATACCACATTTTGAAAACGTGGTCTGTTCCTGAGGGATCTCGATACGGTAACGATGCCCCTTTTCTCTTCAGATCCTTACAATTTCAACATTGGAACTCAGTAAGCGAGGGCACCTCCCGTTACCACGGTCCGGCGGGTTTCCGACCCCGTACGCTTGGAGGAGTGCCAGGGTCCCCCCGGGCCTTGCGCTCCATTTCATATGCGCTGATGCCGCTAGCTAGGCTAAAATAGACAAACTCATTGTAGAATCCCTTAATTCTCGGTTGATCTCCGAGCCTTTGCATCCTCATAAAAGAATCTGAAATGGTCGATATTTCCGAACAAGAATTGATACGGCGTCTTGAGTTGATGGACGAGGAAACGTTGATCTTTATATCCAAATACTCCCAAGATCGACGAAAGCTAGCTAAGACATCCACCCTGATAAGCACAGCGATAGCCACGATTGCCGGTTTTGCGCTATCTGTCAGTTCTTTTTTTCCAGGCTCAAATACAATATTAATCGGTGTCATTTCCATCGTGTTAGGTGCCGTCGTTGCAGGTCTAGGTCTGTGGGAAAGACAACGAGAGGAGATGCGCCTGATCAGTCAAGCGCTGAAGGAGTCAGCCGGAGCAAAGAACCCGAATGCTGAGAGAAAAAAGGAGCTGATCGAGAAGTTTCTTAAGGCGGAGGGTCTCTGAATGGTTGGCCCAAACACCTTCATTTACATCGCTCTGATAGCAGGCGTGCTGTTTACGATTTATAGCTTGTGTCTGATGAGATCACTTCCTCTGCTGGCAGAGCTTTTCTCGCTGATGCTCTCAGCCGCGGCGGCTTATTCGGGCGTTGAGCTTTGCTATGCCGTGTTAGAAGGAAGCAAAAAGCTTGGAGATTTCCAAGACCAAAAATTGACTATCGTACTCGGCTCTGTCGCCGTCTTCTGGGTTGCTCTATTGACTGCGATAAATTTGGTCAAAGGAGTGGCAGGACGTGCTGAAATTCAGAAAAAAATGTCCACCGTACCTCAGCAAGAAAATGCGTGACATTCGTAGCCAGAGGCCCCCTAGCATCCAATAGCCTGAATCCCTATATAATCCGGCTACAAGACACGATTTAAATGGCGCTTATGAGGCTCCCTCGGGCACCAAAATTAAGAAAGGTCTTGCTTAGCAAGGCCTTTTTTTCGCCTGCAATAAAGTGCTCGCGCAATGCTGAACGCTCACCACCGCGCGGTTCGCACGTGACATTGCGCGGACTCAGGTGTCGGAGTCGGTTTTAGGCTCAGCCTGAGCACTCCCCCCAAACAACCGCGCCGCTATCGCCCGCCCCCGCTCCAGCCCCTCCTCCGTCAACCAGACCGACTTGTTCCTGTTCACAGGGTTACTGATGAAACCCTGCTCATGCAATCGGTTCATGATCTCGAAGTCGAACCCTTTCCAGGCATTGCCGTCGTCGGAGCTAAGTGCCGCCAACAGGGCAAGCACGGCGTCTTCCATCAGTTTGTCGTCGTATTCCATCGTCGTCACTCCATTCGTGTTCAACAGTTAACGTCGAGTGTGTGAAGACTCACCATAATACTCGCCGACCTCCGATGGAAATGCCGCTCAAGCCCATCAAGGTTATTGATGCTTCAGCGTGACCGATCTAGCCTTTGGGCTGCACTTGTTGATCCCGCTCCGTATAATCCCGCCACTCTGAAGGCAGCCCAGCGCATCTTGCACCTAACGGTGGCTGCCTCCAGTCATCAACTCTCACACTGACGGACGTCGCTAAAGGCACCCCATGGAAACGTCACTGGAAACAGTCGCCCTTTTCTCCCTCAAGCTCGCTTACGAGGAAGAAGGCCTTAGCCCGATCCTGCGGGACGATATGGTCATGGGTGATTACCAGAAAGACATTTTCGAACTATTGGTGCGGCGCGGGGATGTCGAGACTATTCAGTTCAAGATGAACGAATGCCTGGGGCTGGCGATGGACGCCTTGGGCGGTGTCGAGAAACCGCTGGGACGTGAGTTGCACAAGTTGTCCGCGGAGTTCAGCGAGGCGCGTTCGCTGGAGCAACTGGATCAGCCGCTCCTCGCGCTCAAGGGTTATTTGAAAGACATCTTGTAATGGGCCGAGCCGTTACAGCAGATGCTTGGAAATGTACTTGGATATCTCCACCATCGACGTCTTCCCGGTGAATTCGAACTTCACTTTCTCCAGTGACGAGAAGTAAATCTCCAGCTCCGAATCCAGATCGAACGTGCCCGAGGTTTCCACGGAGTAGGCGACGATGTTCTTGTACGGCAAGGAAGTGAAATCCTTCTTGCTGCCGGTAATGCCCTGAACGTTGACCGCGATGATGCGTTTGTTGGTAAACACCACGCCATCACGCATGGCCTTGTAAGAGTCGATCACTTCCTCACCGTCCAGCAACAGCGCGCTTACGCGTTCGGCGTATTCATCGTTCTGCTTGAGTTTGAAGAAGCCTTTGTTGTTGAAGTCGATCATCTGTCTATCATCATCTTCAAGAAAACATCCCGGTATTTCTTTGCGTCAACGACGGGCTTTCAGCACGCGGATATCGGTCGGAAACCCATCCGCGCCAACAAGCTTTTTCCAACCCAGATACTGAAACTCGCCCCTCTCATCAATGTAATCGCTCTTCTCCACTGATCGGCCGCCAACGACCGCCACGCGTTTCACTTCGCCACATCCACCATCCGAAGGTCTGACGGTGTAGATCACATACGGCTTCACATATTGCGTGGCGCGGAAGTATTGGCCGCAGATTTCGTCGACGGTGATCAACATGGTTTTCAGGCGTGCTTCGCCGTCGGTGTCTTCGTGCAGTTTCAGGAAAGATATATCACCGACGTCGCTGTAGCCGAGGGCGCGGGCGCGTTGGTATTCGGGGGAGTTCTGGTGGGCGATGCGACCTTGCTCCGCAGCACCTTGCATTTTTGCGGCGAACTCGGCTTTGCCTTGGGCGATCATCGCCTCAACCTGGCCCGCTACGTTTTCGCATTGTGCAAATTCCCGGGAACCGAGGTGATTGGGCGTCAGGTTCGAGCGGTGTTCATTCATGGTTCGCAGGTTGCTTTCCAGCGCGAACATCACGTCGTAGGCGGTGGTGCGGCCGCTCTGCACGTCGGCCATTTTTTCCTGCACGCGCTGGCAGTTGCCGGCGTAGTACTTCCAGCTGTTTTCCGGGTGTTCTTGCCAGGCGGCGACTGCCGGGGTCATTGCAAAGGCGAGCGTAATCGCGCAGAGCAGGCGCAGAGAGTGGGTACTGACGAGCATAGGTAGTCCGTTACTGAGATAGAGCGATGGCGCGACGCTACTATTTTGCTATCTTGCCGTCCACTGCCAGTAACGAGGTCGCCAGCGCCTCGATGGAATCGATTTTCAGAGGGAGAAACACCTTGATGGCCGTGTTGTACTTTTTCGTCTGGGCAGCCATTTGGGCTTGGGTCGTGCAGACCCGTGGTGCCTGGAACCTGATCCTCGCCAACCTGGCGGGTGCTGCCAGCGGCTTTATCGTAGCGATGATTTTTTCGGTGGTCTGTTCAGGCTTGCTCCCGGCGCACGTGTCTCCTTCGCCGGAGAACCTGGCCAGTAGCGTGTTGCAAATAATCACCACGTTCGGCGTGCTGGCGGGTGTCTGGATGTGGCTGGTCAGACGTCCTCGGCCAGAACATCCGTTGGCTCGGCAACTTTTCGCCGGTATCTGTGCGCTGGCTGCTGGTGTGACGACGCTGGCGTTTTTCGCGCTTAATTTTCACTGAGCAGCGCTCTCGTCACTGGCATTACACGCCTGTTTTGTTATCTTGCCGCCCATCGTCAGCGTTCACTGTGGGCGTGCGTTGATTTCAGGGTTTTGAAGGTTTAAGGAAAGGATCAAATGGAGTTTCTGCGTTTTCTGGCGATTGTTGCGGTGTGGGGGTTCATGTGGCGCTGGGTGGTCAAGAACCGTGGCAGCTGGAATATTTTCTACGGCAACATCGTTGGCGCAGCGGGTGGTTTCATTGTGGCGATGGTAGTGCTGTCGATCACGTTGTCGTTGTTTCCTTCGTCGCATGACTACGCAGCGCCGCAGGCCGAAAATACGCAAGTCGGCGAGCCGACCTCTCTATTGCCTGAAGCCGAGGCAGTCACACCCGCCGCCGATCTGAAGGATGCGCCGGTTTTTGCTGCCATCGAGCCGGACGACAAGCCCTCTCCCGCCGACTCCGCACTGTTGCCGAACTACGCCGGCCGGGCGCCGAAATCAATCGGCCTACAGACCGTGCTGGATCAAAGCGACTATGACGGTCGCATGGCCCTGGCAGCGCTGAACAAGAAACTGCGCGGCGACGCCCAAGCCGACAAGTCGATGATCGCGTATGTCATGTGCAGCCCGTTTGTGACCAGCACGTTGCGCTTTCCCGCTTCGGCGCGGTTTGCTGACAGCAAAGCGCTGGTCAGCCACCGCTTCAAGGATCAGGTCTACACTTTCAACAACACCGTCACCGCGCGCAACATGAACGGCGACGATGTCACTTACCGTTTCGATTGCTCCGTGCAAGAGCAGCCGCGAGTTGACGCGCTACCTGCGCAATGGCGTTTGTTGGCGCTGAAAGTGCAAAAAGCCGACTCTTAAGGCTTATTTAAGGGTTCAAGGCGCCGGCTGCGCTATGATCGCCGGCCTGTGCGCCTTGAGCTTTGCCCTCGATGTCTTCGACACCCGCTAACCTGATCCCGCTGCCTCCTGTCCTGGCCGGCCCGCTGCTGCGACGGCTGGAGCCAACGCGCGTGGTCATGTGGCTGGTCGGCACGCGGCCATTGGCGCTGACCCTGCGCCTGCAAGGTGTAGGAGACATTCCTCTCGACGCCGGGAAATGTACGGTCATTCCCGTAGGCCGCGAGGCGTTTGTTCATCTCATCGATGTTGCTCTCGACAGCGCCCTGCCGTGCGATACACGTATCGACTATGACCTGCTGATCGATAGCACATCCGGCATCGCCGACTGGGCGGCGCATCTGCTGTACGGCGATGCAACCAGTCCGAACTTCGTCCTGCGCTCGCGGATCGATCAGCTGCTGCATGGCTCCTGCCGCAAACCGCATCACCCGGCGACGGATGGTTTGCTTTGCGTCGATCAACTATTGGCGACGGAAAACGATCCGCAACAACGTCCTGCCCTATTGATGATGAGCGGCGATCAGGTCTACGCCGACGACGTGGCCGGCCCGATGTTGCGGGCGATTCATGCCTTGATCGAACGTCTCGGCCTGTTCGACGAACACCTCGAAGGTGCCGTGGTCAGCGACAGCGCGAAGCTCTACGAACACCCGGCCAGTTACTACCACCGTGCGGATTTATTACCGGCGCTGGAAAGCAACGAGACATTGCGCGAGCGATTTTTCGGCGGTGCGCGTAAGCCGATTTTCACCAGCAGCAGCGCTGACAATCACTTGGTGACGTTCGCCGAAGTCATGGCGATGTATCTGCTGGTGTGGTCACCGACGGCCTGGTCGCTGATCAATCCGCAAGCGCCCTTACTGACGCCCGAACGCCTCAAGCGCTACACCCTCGAACAGACTCGCATCGATGCCTTCAAGGCTGGATTGGGCAACGTCGCCCGCGCGCTGGCGCATCTGCCGAGCCTGATGATTTTCGACGATCACGACATCACCGATGACTGGAACCTGTCTGCGCAATGGGAGGAAACGGCCTACGGCCATCCGTTCTCCAAACGCATCATCGGCAATGCGCTGATCGCCTATATGTTGTGTCAGGGCTGGGGTAATAATCCCGATGTGTTCAAGGAGGTGCTGGGGAAAACCCTGAGCCTTAGCGCCAGCGGTGATGATCAATACCTCGACAGCTCGGTGCAGGATGCTTTGATCGATGATTTGCTGCGCTTTCAGCAATGGCATTTCGTCCTGCCGACCAGCCCGGCGCTGGTGGTCATCGATACCCGGACCCGGCGCTGGCGCAGTGAGATGGCGCTCAAGCAACCGTCGGGCCTGCTCGATTGGGAGGCGCTGAGCGAACTGCAACAGGAGCTGCTTGATCATCCGTCAGCGATCATCGTGTCCCCGGCGCCGATCTTCGGCGTGAAGCTGATTGAAACGGTGCAAAAGGTCTTCAGTTGGTGCGGTTTTCCGCTGCTGGTCGACGCGGAAAACTGGATGGCCCATCGCGGTGCCGCGCAAGTGATCCTGAATATTTTCCGCCACTCGCGCACACCGGGTAACTACGTGGTGCTGTCCGGCGATGTGCATTATTCCTTCGTCTACGAAGTGCTTATCCGCCACCGCAAGGCCGGTCCGCGGATCTGGCAGATCACCAGCAGCGGGATCAAGAACGAGTTTCCGAAAAGCCTGCTGGAGTGGTTCGACCGCCTCAACCGCTGGCTCTACTCGCCACGCTCCCCGCTGAACTGGTTCACCAAACGCCGACGCATGCGCATCGTGCCGTACACGCCGGAACATGCTGAGGCAGGTGAACGCTTATGGAATTCGGCGGGGATCGGTCAGGTGTTTTTCAATAAGCAGGGGCAGCCGCGCGAGATCATTCAGCACAATTCGAATGGCAAGGCGAAGACGCGCATGCTGGCGCCGGATCTGGCGGATTATCCGGACTAAGGTCTACACCGAACATGTGGGAGCGAGCCTGCTCGCGAAAGCGATCGATCATCCAGTAGAGATGTCGACCGATAGTCCGCCTTCGCGAGCAGGCTCGCTCCCACAGTGCTACTTACAAGCCGTCAATGCGCTATCAGTGCTCGCCCCACACCTCTGACAATCATCTCCACCTCCCGCTCATCAATCGTCAGCGGTGGCAGCAGCCGTATCGTCTTGCCCCGCGTGACATTGATCAACAGTCCATGATCCCGCGCGGCGATCAGGGTCAGATCACGCACCGGTTGTTTCAGCTCGATACCAATCATCAAGCCCTGACCACGAATCGCCAGCACATTGGGATTGTCCGCCAGCTCTGCGCTCAAACGAGTTAAGAGCCGTTCACCCTGAATCCGGGCGTTTTCCAGCAGGCCCTGCTCTTCGATGATATCCAGCACCGTACAACCGACCCGACACGCCAGTGGATTGCCGCCAAAGGTGCTGCCATGGCTGCCGGGGGTGAACAGATCCGCCGCCCGGCCCCGCGCCAGGCACGCGCCGATCGGAACGCCGTTGCCCAGTCCTTTTGCCAGTGTCATGACGTCCGGGACGATGCATTCATGTTGAAAGGCGAACCAGCGCCCGGTACGGCCGATGCCGGTCTGGATTTCATCGAGCATCAGTAGCCATGCATGGCGATTACACAGTTCCCGCAGGGCTTTCAGGTAACCGGGCGGCGCGAGCTGCACACCGCTTTCGCCTTGGATTGGCTCGACCAGAATCGCGACGATGCGCTCGCCGTGCTTTTGCTGCAGCTGCTCCAGCGCTGCGAGATCACCAAATGGCACTTTGATGAAATCCCCCGGCAACTCATTGAAACCCAGGCGCACTGCCGGGCCATCGCTGGCCGACAAGGTGCCGAGTGTGCGTCCGTGGAACGCGTTGGCCATGACCACCACCAGCGGTTGTTCGATGCCTTTGCGCCAGCCGTACAAACGCGCAAGTTTCAGCGCCGTTTCATTGGCTTCGGCCCCCGAATTATTGAAGAACGCCCGATCCATACCCGACAGCTCGGTCAGCCGTTTCGCCAGTTGCTGCTGCCAGTCGATGCTGTACAGATTCGACGTGTGCAGCAGCAATCCCGCCTGCTCGCTGATCGCCGAAACGATCCGCGGGTGCGAGTGGCCGACATTGGTCACCGCGACACCGGCCACCGCATCCAGATACTCGCGACCGGCCTGATCCCACAGGCGAGTGCCCAGGCCCTTGGTGAAACTCAGGGCCAGCGGTTGGTAGGTGTTCATCAGGGCGGCGGTCATGACTTCAAACTCCAGTGCAGGTCGGTGTGCTGGCAGTATGGTTAGCCACCGAAACTGGATAAACTCGGCAAAACTTCATTCATTTAAAAGCTGAGCTTGATAATGGACCTGTTCCAGTCGATGAGCGTGTACGTCAAAGTCGTCGAAACCGGGAGCATGACAGCGGCCGCGCTGCAGTGTGATATGTCGACGACCATGGTTGGCAATCACCTGCGCGCGCTGGAAAAACGGCTGGGCGTGCAACTGCTGCAACGCACCACTCGACGTCAACGGCTCACCGAATTCGGCAGCGTTTACTACCAGCGTTGTCTGGAAGTGTTGGGATTGGTCGCCGATTCCGAACGCCTCGCCGAGCAGACCCTCGATCAACCCAGGGGCATGCTGCGCCTCACCGCGCCGCTGACGTTCGGCGTCGAACGGCTGGCCCCGGCGCTCAGTGAGTTTTCCCTGCTGTACCCGCAGGTCAGACTCGATGTGGTGCTGACCAACAGCCGTCCCGATCTACTGGAGAGTGGCCTGGATGTGGCGTTTCGGCTGGGCAATTTCGATCAGTCCAACCTGATCGCCCGACCCTTGATCGACTACACCCTGACCGCGTGCGCCTCGCCGCAATACGTCGCGCGGCGCGGCATGCCGAAAACGCCGGAAGACTTGCAGCATCACGATTGCCTGTCGTTTGCCTATCCCGCCGGTGACGACTGGCAATCGGTGGAAAAGCGTTGGCGCCTCAGCGGCCCCGACGGGGAAATCATGGTCGACGTCAGCGGGCCTATGCTGATCAACAGCTCCGCCGGGTTGCATCAGGCTGCCCGCACCGGCATGGGCATCGTGATGCTGCCGGATGCGCTGGTGGAACAGGACCTGCGTGAAGGCCGACTGGTGAAAGTGATCGCCGATTTCCAGCCCCCCAGCCGACCGATGCATCTGCTGTATGCGCCGGATCGCTATCGCTTGCCGAAACTGCGTCGTTTCGTAGAGTTTGTGATGCAGCGGTGGGGGAAATCCTGACGTCGCCTGCACCGGCCACCCATGAAGAATCGCTGACAAGGACCCGAACAGCAGATGAACAACACATTCAACGTACGCGATTTATTGCCCGCCGAAACGCAATCGGTGAGGCAGTTTCTCGGGCAGCATGGCTGGACCCATCGCACCGGCTCAGCTGAACACTTCGCCCAGTTGATCGACAACTCTCAGCGCACCGCCGTCGCCGTCCAGGGTGAGCAGATCATCGGCTTCGCTCGCGGGATCAGCGACGGTTTGTCCAACGGTTACCTGTCGATGGTGGTGGTCGATGACCAGCATCGGCGTGAAGGAATTGGCCGCGCGCTGGTCGAGCACATCATGGGCGACAACCCCGAAATCACCTGGGTGCTGCGCGCCGGACGCGAGGGCGCAGAGGCTTTTTTTGCCAGCCTGGGTTTTCAGACCTCGGTGATTGCCATGGAACGGCCGCGCCTGAAATAACGCACTGTGGGAAAAAACTCGACCGGCAGACCGTTGCTCCGTGACAACGCCGCCGCGCTCCCCTAAATTAGTCGGCCTGAAAAAGCCCGCGGCTTTCTCATCTCCACTCAAGTTAAAAAGTAGTGAAATTTCAATGTCCGATTTCAACACCGCTGAATCCGTAGTCACCGAATCGTCCAAAGCGGAATACGAAAACTCCATCAATCTTTCACAACACCTGCCACAAGCCAAAATCATCAGCGAGATGGTCCTGGACGCGTTCCAGTCGACCCGCGAAAGCGACCAGATCCGCGAGCTGCGCGCGGCGATCCGTCAGGCTCACGACAGCTTCGATGATGACAAGGCCTACGAGCTGATGGGCGAACTCAAGGCACTGAAAGACGCCGAAGCCGCCGACCTCGCCGCCCTTGAAGACCTCAGCAGCAAGTTCTCGATCGGCCGCATCCTGTCCAGCTTCAAGGACGATCCGGCGTTCCAGGAAATCGTTTACGGCCTCGCGCTGAAAGTGCTGAACCAGACCCACCAGGCGATCAGCAATCCGAGCGGCGGCAAGAGCAAGGCTGCGAAGAAGAAAGAAGTCGAAATCTTCACCATCAGCAAGGACGGCATCAGCGTGACCTTGCCACTGCGCACGCCACGCTCGCGCCTGAACGTTGACCGTGCAGCGCTGGAGTTCCTCGGTTTCACCTTCGTCGGTGAAGGCGAGGAAGCGGAACTGGAAAGCGAAGTCTTCGTCGACAACGCGGGTACCGAGCAAGCGGTAAACCGCAAGAACATCATCACTGCGCTGCAACAGCAGACCGCGTTTGATGGGTACAGCATCGCCGCGCAGTAATAGCGCGGCCGCTGTACGAAAAAGCCCCGCGCTGAGATTCAGGCGGGGCTTTTTGGTTTTCGGTTGGGGACTAGTGGAATGGCGTAAATCCCAGCCCCTCACCCCAGCCCTCTCCCGAGGGAGAGGGAGCCGATTTGTGTGATTTTCAAACCTGAGTTCGGCTCGATACTTCAGGTCGGCGTACACCTTGAGAGCACTTCGGTCGGTCCCCTCTCCCTCTGGGAGAGGGCTAGGGTGAGGGCAAGCCGCTAAACCAACCTCAAGCCGAAGGATGCAACGCCACGATCATGTCGACTTCAATCGCCGCGTTCTTCGGCAACTGATACACGCCAACTGTGGTGCGCGTGTGCCGGCCGGCATCGCCGAGCACATGACTGAACACGTCCGAGGCACCGTTGGCCACTTCGCTCAGGTCAACGAAGTCCGGCGTCGACTTCACATACACCGTCACCCGCAGCAATGCCTTGATCTTGTCCAGCGAACCCACCGCATCGACGATCAGCGCCAGGCAACGCATCGCACTGATGCTCGCGGCGGCTTGCGCATCCTTGAGGGTCAGCTCCAGTCCGACGCGACCCGGATACTGAATCTTGCCGTTAGTGCGTGGAACCATGCCGCTGATGTACAGCTCATCATGATGACGGATCAGCGGCGCGTAATTGCCGCCGGCGGTGTTCTCACCATAAATGTCGTAGTTCAGCTCTTGGGCCAGGGCAATAAAACGCTCGTCGCAGGTCATCCTCTCAGTCATTTCGCCCAGCCTTATGATCAGTACATGCAGAACCGCAGGTTAAGACAGATGGGCAACCGCAAATGGCAAGGAGCTATCACTGTCATGGTTGGATCCAAATCTAGGGGGTTTGTTACTGCGCCGCAACCCGCAGTCACGGAAAACAAAAGCCCCACACCTCTTTCGAAGTAATGGGGCTTTAAATTTAAATGACTTTGTCGTTAAACGGCGCTCAGGCGGTCAACCATGTCAGGGAATTTTTCAACCAAACGGATCAACAAAGCAGCTTGAGCATTTGGCTTTGACTTTTCCTGCTCCCAGTTTCTCAGAGTGCTGGGACTCGCCCTGATTCGCTTGGCAAAGACGGCTTGAGACATATGTAACTTTTCTCTCAAAGCCACGATTTCTTGGGCTCCGACTTCCGGGACTGGTTTGTCCTCAAGCACTGTATTGCGCAGGGTAATTTTTCCTTCGCGTTGAGCCGCCATCTCATCAACGCCCTGCATCAACTCTGCAAACAGGTCGCGTTTTTTCATGGGGTACCTCGTGTTTTCAACTCTTCATCTATGGCTTTTTTGAGCGCCTTTTCTTGCTCGGCAGTCAGATTCTCAAGCTCATCCTTGTCGTAAATTGCAAACATCCAGAACTGACCATCATTCATAAGCCAATAATAGATGACCCGCAAGCCGCCTCGTCGGCCCTTGCCACGTCGAGCATCAGCCCAACGTAGTTTTCTGAATCCACCCGTTCGGGGCATCATATCGCCTGCCAACGGATTGCCCTGCATATAAGCCTGCAGTTCTCGGTACTCATCGTCTGTCAGGTACTGACCAACGCTCGTGGTAAATATCGTTGTTTCAAAGAATACGGTTCGCATGCGCAAACTATAGGCAAATCGCCTACAGACAGACTATCAACAAATCCAGCTCCAGATAAACAAAAAACCCCGCACATCTCTCAATGTGCGGGGTTTTTCTTCAAGCCTTTAAGCCTTACGGCGCGTACGTCAGCAGCAGCTCTGCGGGCACCTTGAAGTCCAGGGACATCATGACGCTCAACGCAGTGATGGTGAAGATCGAGAACACGAACAGCTTGCGTGCCCAGACCGTGTCATCCACCGCTTTGTAGCCGGTCCAGGCCATGTACAACCAGTACATGCCCATGGCCGCGGCGACGGCGAGGTAGCTCATGCCGGCGTAACCGCTGAAGGTCAGCATCAAGGTCGCCACGAGGAAGGCCAGGATGTAGAGCAGGATGTGCTTCTTGGCCACTTGAATCCCGCGCTTCACTGGCAGCACCGGAATCGATGCGGCCAGGTAATCGTTGAAGCGGAAGATCGCGATGGCGTAGGAATGCGGCATCTGCCACAGGCTGAACATCACCAGCAACGTCAGCGCGGCCATGTCGAAGCTGTTGGTTACGGCAACGTAACCGATCACTGGCGGCATGGCGCCCGACAGACTGCCCACCAGCGTGCCGTGAACCGACTTGCGCTTGAGGTACAGGCTGTAGAAGCCGACGTAGATAACGAAGCCGATCACCGCGAACAAAGCGGCCAACGGATTGGCCACCTTGTACAACAATGCAACGCCGAGAACACCAAGGATGGTCGCGTAGACCAGGGCCAGTTTCAGGGAGATCAAGCCCTGCACCAGCACCCGGTTCTTGGTGCGTTCCATCTTCAGGTCGATGTCGCGGTCGATGCAGTTGTTGAACACGCAACCGGAGGCGACAACCAGGGATGTACCGATCATGGCAGCCAGAAACACCGCCAGATCCACATGCCCTTTCGAGGCCAGGAAAAACCCGCCTGCCACAGAAAGCACGTTACCGAAAATGATCCCCGGTTTGGTGATTTGGATAAAGTGCTTGAGCGACATCGGGTCTACCTCACTTCGCCATCATGTACGTGTGGATGCTGAACATGATCCACAACGACAGGCCAACCAGCAGCACGATCACGATCGCCGTGAAGACGAATGCAATCACGTTGTTACGCTGAGCAATGGAACGGTCCAGGTGCAGGAAGTAATACAGGTGAACGATCACCTGGATCACTGCGAACAACAGAACGATTGCCAGCGTGGTGGCCTTCGGCAGGCTCGGGTACATCACCAGACCGAAAGGAATCACGGTCAGGATCACCGACAGGATGAAGCCAATGGCGTACGACTTTGCGCTGCCGTGGCCAGCATCATGGCTGTCATGGGAGTGTGCATTAGCCATTACAGAGTCCCCATCAGGTAAACAACGGTGAATACGCAGATCCACACCACGTCCAGGAAGTGCCAGAACAGGCTCAGGCAGCTCAGACGGGTCTTGTTGGTCGCCGTCAGGCCGTGCTTGTTGACCTGGTACATCATGATGCCCATCCAGATCAGACCCGCCGAAACGTGCAGACCGTGGGTACCGACCAGGGTGAAGAACGCGGACAGGAAGCCCGAACGGCTAGGACCGAAGCCCTCGGAGATCAGCAGGTGGAACTCGTTGATCTCCATGGCGATAAAGCCTGCGCCCAGCAGGAAGGTCATGAACAACCAGCCCAGAACCTGCTGCTTCTTGCCTTTGTACAACGCCAGCATGGCGAAGCCGTAGGTGATCGAACTGAACAACAGCAGAGCGGTTTCGCCCAGCACGTATGGCAGTTCGAAGATGTCGTGGCCCGACGGGCCACCGGCGACGTTGTTTACCAGTACTGCGTACACCGCGAAGATCGACGCAAACAGAATGCAGTCGGTCATCAGGTAGAGCCAGAAACCGTATACGGTCATCTCGCCCGAGTCGTGGTGATGGTCATCGTGCCCATGGTCACCATGGGCGTGTCCAACATTGGTCACTAAATTCGACATGGTTTAAGCCTGTTCCAACGAGGTTTCAACACGGGTGGCACCGGCCGGGATTTTCCCTGCCGCGACCAGACGCTTGTGCTGCTCGGCTTCGATACGCTCGATCGTTTCAACCGGAACCATATAGCCCTGGTCGTCACGTGCAGCGTGGATCACGAAGTAAACGACGGTGCCTACCAGGCTCGCGATCGCCAGCCACCAGATGTGCCAGATCATTGCGAAACCGAAGACGGTCAACAGTGCGCCCATCACCACGCCAGTGGCGGTGTTGTTCGGCATGTGGATCGGCTCGTACTTGGCCGGACGCTGGTACGCAGTACCGTTTTCCTTGGCTTCGGTGAACGGGTCGATGCAGTCAGCCTTTGGCAGCACGGCAAAGTTGTAGAACGGCGGTGGCGACGAGGTCGACCATTCCAGAGTGTGTGCATTCCACGGGTCACCGTGATCGCAAACGTTCTCTGGCTTGTTACGGTCACGAACGCTCACATAGAGCTGGATCAGCTGGCAGGCAATACCCACAGCGATCATCACCGCACCGAACATGGCAACGTACAGGTACGGTACCCACTCAGGGTTGGTGGTGGCATTCAGACGACGGGTCATGCCCATGAAGCCCAGTGCATAGAGCGGCATGAACGCGACGAAGAAGCCCGAGATCCAGAACCAGAACGCTGCTTTACCCCAGCCTTCGTGCAGCTTGAAGCCGAACGCTTTCGGGAAGTAGAACGCGAAACCAGCGATGTAACCGAATACCGCGCCGCCGATGATCACGTTGTGGAAGTGCGCGATCACGAACAGGCTGTTGTGCAGAACGAAGTCAGCACCCGGGATGGCCAGCAGTACGCCAGTCATGCCGCCGATGGCGAAGGTCACCATGAAGCCCAGGGTCCACAGAACCTGGCTGGTGAAGCGCAGACGGCCCTGGTAGATGGTGAACAGCCAGTTGAATAGCTTCACACCCGTCGGGATGGAAATCAGCATCGTCGCCAGACCGAAGAAGGCGTTGACGCTGGCACCCGAACCCATGGTGAAGAAGTGGTGCAGCCAAACCATGAAGCCCAGGACCGAGATCGCGCCCGAGGCGTAGATCATCGAGTGGTGGCCGAACAGTTTCTTGCCGGTGAAGGCCGAGATCACTTCCGAGAAGATGCCGAATGCCGGCAGGATCAGGATGTAAACCTCAGGGTGGCCCCACGCCCAGAACAGGTTGACGTACATCATTGGATTGCCACCAAGTTCATTGGTGAAAATGTGGAAATCCATGTAACGGTCAAGGGTCAGCAGTGCCAGGGTAGCGGTCAGGATCGGGAACGAAGCCACGATCAGAACGTTTGCCCAGGTGCAGGTCCAGGTGAAGATCGGCATGTCCATCAGTTTCATGCCTGGGGTACGCATTTTCAGTACGGTCGCGAGGAAGTTAACCCCCGTTAACGTCGTACCTAACCCGGATAGCTGTAGCGCCCAGATGTAGTAGTCCATACCCACGCCAGGGCTGTATTGCAGACCCGACAATGGTGGATAGGCAACCCAACCGGTCTTGGCGAATTCGCCGACGCCCAGGGACAGGTTGATCAGTACTACGCCGGATACCAGCAGCCAGAAGCTCAGGGAGTTCAGGAACGGGAACGCAACGTCACGCGCGCCGATCTGCAGCGGCACTGCAAGGTTCATCAGGCCGGTGAAGAATGGCATCGCCATGAAGATGATCATGATCACACCGTGAGCGGTGAAGATCTGGTCATAGTGTTCAGGTGGCAGGTAGCCAGGCGAACCCTCGGTGGCCATGGCCAACTGGGTACGCATCATGATGGCGTCGGCAAAACCGCGCAGCAGCATGACCATGGCGACGATGATGTACATCACGCCGATTTTCTTGTGGTCAACCGAGGTCAACCACTCGGTCCACAAGTAGGTCCACTTCTTGAAGTAGGTGATTGCAGCGAACAGCGCCAGACCACCGAGGGCGATCATGGCGATGGTCACCATCACGATCGGCTCGTGGAATGGGACTGCTTCCCAACTTAATTTACCAAACATCGTTTACTCCTCTGCCCCGGCAGCTGAATGCGAACTCGAGTCAATTTCCGTGGCCGCCACTTCTTTCTCTTTCTTCTCGTGCTTCAGCGGCTTGCCCGGCTTCATACCTTCGTACTTGTCGACGATGATCTGGAACTGGTTCGGCGTGACCGAGGAGTAGAGCTCGACTGGGTTGTTCTGGCTCGGTTTGGCAAGGGCCGCGTATTCAGCTTGATCAAGCTGTTTAGGTGACTTCTTGACTTCACTTACCCAGGCGTCGAAATCTTCCTGAGTGGTGGAGATAGCCTTGAATTTCATACCGGTGAAACCCGCGCCGCTGTAGTTGGCGGAAATACCGTCCATTTCAGCGTTACGGTCAGCGATCAGGTGCAGCTTGGTCTGCATGCCCGCCATCGCGTAGATCTGGCCGCCCAGACCCGGGATGAAGAACGAGTTCATCACAGCGTCAGAGGTGATCTTGAAGTTGATTGGCGTGTGCGCCGGGAACACGATCTTGTTGACCGTGGCAATGCCTTGTTCCGGGTAGATGAACAGCCACTTCCAGTCCAGCGCGACCACTTCGATGGTCACAGGCTTGACGTCGGACTGGATCGGACGATACGGGTCCAGTTCGTGGGTCGAAATGTAGGTGATGTAACCCAGGGCAATGATGATCAGGACCGGGATGGTCCAGACTGCCACTTCGATTTTGGTCGAGTGCGACCATTTCGGGGTGTAGACGGCGTTCTTGTTCGACGCGCGGTACTTCCAGGCGAACAGGAAGGTCATGACGATAACCGGCACGACGACCAACAGCATCAGCAGGGTCGCGGTGATGATCAGGTTTCGCTGTTCCAGGCCAACCTGGCCCGTTGGATTGAGCAAGGTCATGTTGCAGCCTCCCAGCAACAACGTGCCGAGCAGCGGCACTAGGCCTAGTAATCTGGGGTACCTGTTTTTACTCATCTCACGACCTCTAAAGCAGCTTGCGCAATGCAGTTGGGTTTTGATCGCCAACACTTCACCCTGCCAAGGGTTGGCATTTTCTTTGGATTGAATAAGGGCCGCCCGTCGCGCGTCAGACGCTCGACAAAACCTGGGACAGCGGTCAGTTCTTATTCGAATTCGTGGTCAAAGGCCTTGTTACAGACCAATTCCATTTGGTGCGGAAAGTTGGAAGGCACCGACACCTGGGTGTCTTGAAAGCCTTTCGACTCACTCGACACCCGACTTCCTGCTCGCCTCCTTAATAAAGGCTGAACAGTGCCGGGAATTCAGTGCGGGCGATTGTAGATAGGTAGCGCCCTATACACCATGTCTTATCCCGAAATAATTTTTATCCGTTCGAGCAACAATCCATCGCCATTTTTGCAAAAGTTCCGCATCTTATCGAAATCAATTCTCAACTAAAACACCAAAAAATGTAGGTGTACCCGCGTCAGTTCAGACAGCTCTGAAGGCTTTTTCCGAACGCTGGAACAGCGCAAAGCCCGATAACCCAAGGCTTTTGGCCATCTGCCAGCGCTTGTTAAAACTGCCTGCTCTGGCACTCGCGTGCTAAAGCCGAAAAACCCCGAATCAGACCAATCCTTTTTTGTAACAACGGCCGATTCCGCGTCGCTGAGGAGCCCTGCGACACGGCGCGTGTGACAACATGTCGCACACCTGCCGCACCCTGCCTTGCCGTCCGTCACGGTGTTTTCACAAACACTCTGAAATGCAAAACGCCCCGATTGGCTGATCCGCAAATCGGGGCGTTTTCTGTATCGGCCAGACAGCCGAATAGTTGACTCAGCGCAGTGCTTTTCGGTTACGCGAGGTCAGCAGCGGTACCAGGATCACCACCAGCACGAACGCCAGCAATGCCCATTGCGCCAGCGACAGACCGAGGATCGGCGGGTACGGCGTCGAGCAGAAACCGTCGACCTGGAAGCCCAGCGGGAAGATCTTCGCCAGCGGCAGATCATCGACAATCGGCTGCAGCACATCGATGCCGCAGCTCACCGCTGGGTAGAACTGGGTGTACACGTGATGCCCGGCCACACCGGCCCCGGCAATCGCACAAATCACCACCAACACCTCGAAAACGGTGATGCTGCGACGGGTGCGCATGGCCGCGCCGATGAACGCGAACAGCGCGATCAGCAGCAACGCATAGCGCTGCAAGATGCACAGTGGGCACGGCGCTTCGCCGAGCACGATCTGCATATATAGAGCGCCACCGATCAGCGCCAGGCAGATGATCCCCAACAGCACCAGAAAGCGCCGCTCACGGCCCAACCGAATCGTTTCCTCGCTCATCGCGTTTCCCTTTTATGTCCATGGTTCAACCGGCTCGCGGCTGAAGGTTGTCGCAAGTCTACACCGGGGGAATAAACGATAAAGCGGTTAAGAAACGATTAACCTTTAAACAGAATTTAAGAATCGAGACCGCATAACGGCCTTCGCGAGCAGGCTCGCTCCCACATTGGATCTGCGTCGAACACAAATCCTGTGGGAGCGAGCCTGCTCGCGAATGAAGGTGACTCGGTTCTGGATTATTCCAAAGCCGCAGCCGGCCCAAAAAACTCATAACGGCTCTGCTGCTCCGGCACACCCAGCGCTTTCAAATGCCGCTTGATCGCCCCCATGAAACCCTTCGGCCCAAGGAAGTAGGCGTCGACATCACGCTGAGCCGGCAACCACTCGCCCAGCAACTCCTGACTCAACATCCCGACCTTATCCGCCGCCGGACTCACACCGTCATCCTCGGCGTAGCAATAAAAACGCTTGAGTTGCGGATGACGCTCAGCCAACTCATCAATCCAGTTGCGGAACGCATGCACGCTGCCATTGCGCGCGCAGTGGATAAAGTGCACCGGACGCTCGGTTTCCAGCGCGGCTTCAAGCATCGCCAGAGTTGGCGTGATGCCGACGCCGCCGCTGATCAACACCAACGGCTTGTCGCTCGCGGTCAAAGTGAACTCACCCGATGGTGGGAACAGCTGAATGCTGGCGCCAACCTGCAGTTGATCGTGCAAGTGGTTGGAGGCACGGCCACCCGGTTCGCGTTTGACGCTGATGCGGTACTGACCGTTGTTCGCCAGGGCCGACAACGAGTAATTGCGGCGTATTTCTTCGCCATCGAGGATCAGCTTCATGCCGATGTACTGGCCCGGCTCGGCCGCGAGGATCGGGCCTTTATCTGCCGGTTCGAAGTAGAACGAAATGATTTCCGCGCTCTCCTCGACCTTGGCCGCGACGATGAACTCCCGCGCACCGCGCCAGCCGCCGACGGCTTGTTCTTTCTGGTCGTAGATCGCGGTTTCGGCGCCGATCAGAATGTCCGCCAATTGGCCGTAGGCCGCACCCCAAGCGCTCATCACTTCCGGGGTGGCGATCTCTTCGCCGAGCACTTCGGAAATCGCCCGCAGCAGGCAGGCACCGACAATCGGGTAATGTTCCGGGAGGATCTGCAGGGCGACGTGCTTGTTGATGATTTTCGCCACCAGATCGCCCAACTGATCGAGCTGATCGATGTGCCGCGCATACATCAATACGCCGTTAGCCAAGGCCCGTGGCTGGTCACCGCTGGCCTGGTGCGCCTGGTTGAACAGCGGGCGAACTTCCGGGTATTCAGAGAGCATCATGCGGTAGAAGTGAGTGATCAGCGCTTCACCGCCGCTTTCCAGCAGAGGCACGGTGGATTTGACGATGGCACGATCCTGGACGCTAAGCATAAGCATGACTCCTGAGCTTTCTTGAAAAGTTACCTTAGGATAATCAGGTTCCGTGCCAACTTATTTATCCATAAAAATCAATAGCTTGAGAATATCGTAGTCATAAAGACTCAAAGAGCTTTATAGTCATCCAGACTACATCTTGTCTCTTTGACTACAAGACCATGACCGCCAAATCCCTGCTCACCGCCCTGCTCCCTCTCGTCTCCGACCTGTCCCGCGAATTGCCCGAGGGCGAGCGTTATCGACGTTTGCTCGAAGCCATGCGCGCCCTGCTGCCCTGCGATGCGGCGGCGTTATTGCGCCTCGACGGCGAATCGCTGGTGCCGCTGGCGGTGGACGGTTTAAGCACCGACACCCTCGGCCGGCGCTTCAAGGTCAGCGAGCACCCACGCTTCGAAATACTCCTCAGCGGCGCCGGACCCACGCGGTTCGCCGCCGACAGCGACTTGCCTGATCCTTATGACGGTTTGGTCGACGGCCTCGACGAGCATCTGGAAGTTCACGATTGCCTCGGCTGTCCTTTATTCGTCGATGAAAAGCTCTGGGGCTTGATCACCCTCGACGCCCTCGATCCCGAGCGTTTCGAGCCGATCGAACTCGATGCCTTGCAAGCTTTCGCCAGCCTCGCCTCGGCCACGGTCAACGCCGCCGAACGCATTCAACGCCTGGCCAATCGCGCAGAAGATGAACATCAGCGCGCCGAGGTCTATCGTCAGGCCAGCGGCCAGCAGAACCGCGAAATGATCGGCCAGAGCAAGACGCTGAAGAAGTTAGTAGAAGAAATCAATCTGGTCGGCGGCAGCGATCTGACCGTGTTGATCACCGGCGAAACCGGGGTCGGCAAAGAACTGGTCGCCCAAGCGATCCACGCCGCGTCACCGCGCGCTGACAAACCGATCATCAGCCTCAACTGCGCCGCACTGCCGGATACGCTGGTCGAAAGCGAACTGTTCGGCCACGTGCGCGGCGCCTTCACCGGCGCCACCAGCGACCGTCGCGGCAAGTTCGAACTGGCCAATGGCGGCACGCTGTTTCTCGATGAGGTCGGCGAGTTGTCGCTGACCGTGCAGGCGAAATTGCTGCGTGTTTTGCAGAGCGGTCAGTTACAACGTTTGGGCTCGGACAAGGAGCATCAAGTCGATGTGCGCCTGATTGCCGCGACCAACCGTGACCTGGCCGAAGAGGTGCGCAGCGGTCGCTATCGTGCCGACTTCTATCATCGCCTCAGCGTCTACCCGCTGCGCGTGCCGGCGCTGCGTGATCGCGGCCGCGACGTGTTGTTGCTCAGCGGTTTTTTCCTCGAACAGAACCGCTCGCGCATCGGCCTCAACAGCCTGCGCCTGAACAGCGACGCCCAGGAAGCGCTGCTCGCCTACACTTGGCCGGGCAACGTGCGCGAGCTTGAGCACTTGATCGGCCGCAGTGCGTTGAAGGCGTTAGGCAATTGCAAGGTGCGGCCGAAGATTCTCAGTTTGAGCGCGGCGGATCTGGATTTACCGCGCGAGGTTGTGGATAACTCGGTTGAGGCTGTTGCCGGTGTCGTGGCTGAGATGCCGTTGATCAGTGGGGATTTGCGCAGTGCGACCGAGCAGTATCAGCGGCGTTTGATCAGTGCGGCGCTGGAGCGTAATCAGGATAACTGGGCGAGTGCGGCGCGGGAGTTGGGGCTGGATCGGGCGAATCTTGGGCGCATGGCCAAACGACTAGGCATGAAGAGCTAAAAGCACACCCCTCACCCTAGCCCTCTCCCTGAGGGAGAGGGGACCGACCGAGGTGTCTTTCGCCATACGCCGACCTGAAACATCGAGGCGATTATGGATTCGGCAGAGCAGGTTCAGGTCGGTGAATTACTACAATATCCCCCAATCGGCCCCCTCTCCCTCCGGGAGAGGGCTGGGGTGAGGGGCTTTGGCTTTTGATCTGCACGCCACCCGACAACTAACCTAAAGCCCAACCTTTTGACGCCGATAACCCGGCATCAATAGTTTCTGGCGATTTCCACCCTCGCCCACCACCTTTCCACAGAAGGTTCATATGTCCTCCACCAAAGCCCGCGCAGACTCACTTTCGCTTCTGCTGTTTACCTTGCGCAGCGGCAAGCTGATGGCGATCAACCTGCTGAAAGTCAGTGAAATCATTCCCTGCCCGCCGCTGACCAAACTGCCGGAGTCGCACCCGCACGTGAAAGGCATCGCCACGTTGCGCGGCGCCTCGCTGTCGGTCATCGACCTCAGTCGCGCCATCGGCGAGCGCCCGCTGGAAGACCCGAACGGCGGCTGCCTGATCGTGACCGACGTCAGCCGCTCGAAGCAGGGCCTGCACGTCCAGGCGGTGAGCAAAATCGTTCACTGCCTGACCACCGACATCAAACCGCCGCCGTTCGGCTCCGGCGGCTCGCGCGCTTACATCACCGGCGTGACCTCAGTGGACGGCACACTGGTGCAGGTGCTGGACATCGAAAAGGTTATCCACAGCATCGCTCCGGCACAGATCGAAATGGCCCCGACCGACCTGAGCATGGAAGACGCTGATGTGCTCGGCAACGCACGCATTCTGGTGGTCGACGACAGCCAGGTGGCGCTGCAGCAATCGGTGCACACCCTGCGCAACCTCGGCCTGCAATGCCACACCGCACGCAGCGCCAAGGAAGCCATCGACTGCCTGCTCGACCTGCAAGGCACGGCGCAGCAGATCAACCTGATCGTTTCCGACATCGAGATGTCCGAGATGGACGGGTACGCCTTCACCCGCACCCTGCGTGAAACGCCGGACTTCGCCCATCTGTACGTGCTGCTGCACACCTCGCTCGACAGCGCGATGAACAGCGAAAAAGCGCGGCTGGCCGGGGCGAACGGCGTGCTGACCAAGTTCTCCTCGCCGGAACTGACCCACTGCCTGATCGAAGCGGCCAAACACGTCGCCGCCCACGGGCACTGAGTCTTGGCCGAGACGTATTGTTTTTTGATGCGGCGCGACCTCGGTAAGGACGCGCCGGATGCACCTTGGCCACAAGACATTGAACTGTGCACGTACTCCGTCGAACTGGCGGCGGACGTGCATCATTTGATGCAACTCGGTTATCGCGAAGGCGGCGGCCGGGTGCCAGCGCTGGACGCCTGGCAGCAGCAGTTCGAAACCGATCCTGAATATGATCCGACGCTGTGTTTCATTGCCCGCGATGGCGAAGCTGTCGTCGGCGTGGCGCAATGCTGGACCAGCGCCTATATCAAGAATCTGGTGGTGCATCCGCGCATGCAGGGTCGCGGACTGGGTCGGGCGTTGCTGTTCAATGCATTCAAGGTGTTTCAGCAACGGCGCGAAGGGTTTGTTGATCTGAAGGTGCTGGAAGACAACCGGCGGGCGCAGCGCTTGTATGAAAGTGCCGGGATGTATGTGGTCCGCCGAGAGCTGGTGCCGGACTGATCGACCGTCTTCGCGAGCAGGCTCGCTCCCACCCTGGAATGCATTTCAAACTGTGGGAGCGAGCCTGCTCGCGAAAGGGCCGGCACAGGCAACTTCTAACACTCAGGCAGACTCCAACCTTGGCCACCCACGACCAAGGATGCCCCCCATGAAAGCCATCACCTTAAGCCTGCTCTGCCTCACCGCCCTCACCTCCCAGGCCCACGCCTCCAGCCCCGACGCCTGGGCCGCTTACGACAAAACCGTACTCGCCAGTTGCGCCAAAGCCAGTGGCCTGAAAAACGCCAAACCCGTCGGCACCCCCGCACAATTCGATGACCGCGTCGGCTACACCGCCGTTCTGCTGCAAGGCCAATACCCGCAAAAACACATGAAAGGCCAGCAAGGCAGCGAACTGTGTCTGTACAACAAACAGTCGAAAACCGCCTTCGTCACCGAATGGGATTCGATCCGCCCGCCCGTTAAAACCAAGTGAATGGCGCATAACTTGCTTCGATCCAGTTCTGTGCGGTGGTTTTCCGCCACCGTTTCACACCCTGATTGAAGACAGATCGCTCAATGAATACGACGTTTTCCTGCGTAGGCTGCGGCAAATGCTGCACCGATCACCATGTCCCGCTGACCCTGGCCGAAGCCCGCATGTGGGCGGCGGATGGCGGTCAGGTGATCGTGCTGGTCGAGGCCTTTCTTGGTAATGGCCTGGGTTTGCCGGCGCAGCAGCGGGAACATGCCGAACGACGTTCGGTGGTCGTTCGCAGCGGCGCGACAGACGCCCATGTGGCGATCACCTTTGCCGCGTACAACGTCGGCCCCTGCCGGAATCTTGACGAAGACAAGCTGTGCCGGATCTACGAGCGGCGGCCGCTGGTATGTCGCATTTATCCGGCGGAAATCAACCCGCATATCCCGCTCAATCCTGCGGCCAAGGACTGCCCGCCGGAGTCCTGGGAACAGGGGCCGGTGTTGATTGCCGGCGGTGAGTTGGTGGATCAGGAACTGGTGGAATTGATTCAACGCTCGCGCCAGGCCGATCGGGATGACATCGGCATCAAGGACGCGATTTGCGCGATGCTCGGGATTCGCACCACGGCGCTGAAGGGTGACGGGTTTACTGCGTATTTGCCGAATATGAGCGCGTTTGCAGCAGTGATTGATCAGGTCACTGCGCAACCGCTGACGACGGCACCGAGTGAGTGGGTGTTTCATGTGTCCGGGGATGATGTGGCCGGGCAAGTGTTGGCGGCCGGGGCACAGGTGGTGACGGAGCCGGCGCAGACGTATGCGTTCATTTCGCTGCGGGCGGCTTGATCCAGATTCTTTAGCGTCCGCCCGGGCCTCATCGCTGGCAAGCCAGCGAAAGGTCCGGCACAGGCAGTATCAATCGCCGCGTTGAGCGCAGGCGGGATTAAAACTCAGCGCTTGCCCATCGAACGACGGGTACCCGGCGGCGCCATGCCCGGGGTCTTGGTGTGGCCGTTCTTGGCGCCGTTCTTGTACCACGGCTGGTTCGAGCCTTTGGCAGAGGCCAGCTCGCCCGGCTTGAACGGAAATTTGAACGCCGGGATTTCGGCTTTGGTATCGCTGGTTTCGGCCAGTTCAGCCGGGACATCGCTCACAGCGTCGTCAACCGGCGGCAGGGTCGGGGAAGTCATAAAAGCTCCGGAAAGCAAAAAGTCGGGCCCGATCAGTGAGCCGCGAAGGCGCGCAGTATACCTGTGCGCCTTGACTCGGCACCTGAAGATTTTGCAGCGCACGCCGAACGGTTTACAGGTAACTGATGATGACGATGCCTTTGTCGGTCGAGGTCTTCAGCGCTTCGTAGCGCATGGAGATCGGCAGCGACTGATGACTGCAAGCGTTGCGATCGGTGTCGACATCGACTTTCACGCCGGGCTTGATTTCGATCTGGCGAGACTCACGAGACGCAAACGCCCCGACCGGTCCGACCTGACAGCCCGAATCAACGATTTGCCCGGTGAAGCGGATCTCGCCGGATTGACTGGCAGGCGCTGCAAATGTAGTGAGTGGAAGCAAGAGGAGCACAGATGGCAGAGCGGTTTTCAGCTTCATTTCAAGACACTCCCGAAGTGGACGGCCCAGAGAGATTTGGGCCGCGCGCAGCCTGAGCCATACAAGCTGTATCCGCTCATAGAGGCGGATCTTTAAGAGACTAGTCAGGATCGCAAGCCGTACCGGATGTCAGTTCATTCGTTGCTGGACGTTACTCAACAATTGCGAGGCGCTTTCCAACAACTGCGCCAGAAGCGCGTCATCCTCATCCATATACCCTTCGTATTCCGCGAGATTGCGCCGCTCATGACACAACGCGAACAATCGCACCTGAACCTTGCTGATATGCGCCGTATACACCAGACACTGAAAGACCAGATAGCGTTTATCCGATCGATAGCCACTCAATCGGAGCGACGTCAGCGCTAACGCGTGCGCTGCGTTATAAGCCAGGTCGAAACGGCTGGAAAAAGACAACCTAGAAGTTTGCGCATCCTTGAGCCGATCCACAGCCGAGCGCATCAAGCCCTCACACTCCTTGCGATCCGGTGGCTCCGCTTTAAGCCCACCGCTACGTAGAAGATTCTCCAGACTCTCGTTGCTGCCCATCCTTGGACTCCAAAGGGTTTGCCCCTAACAGATCGATTTTTTCCTGCTGCACCACCCGCACGACAAAGCTGTTGTGCGCAGCCAGTTTCGCCGCCCAGTCTTGCGGGGTGTAAAGCGTCGGGTTGATGGGACGACCCAATTGCTCCTCCATGGGCATGAGCCGTTCCATGACGTCACTGTAGTGCAGGCCTTCGCCGATCAGCATGAGATCAATGTCACTGAGTGTGTTTGCTGTGTCCTTGGCGATGGAGCCATAGACAAACGCCCAGGTGATCTGCTCGGTAAAGGGCTGCAATGCCAGACGCAGAGGCTCGGCGATACCAAACGTCTTGCGGGCGATACCCAGTAGTTCGGCATAGATGGGACAGGTGGGATTGGCCTGGTAATGGTTCTGATTGCCCACCCTTGTCATGCGCAACACACCGGCTCGCTGCAGACGGTCGAGTTCACGCATGAGACTGCCTTTGCCAACACACGCCCAGCGCGCGATCTCATTGGCATAGAAAGTCTGGTCAGGCTTACCGAACAGCAGACCCAACACTTTTTGTTGAGTGGTGGTAAACAGCGCTTCGCTTAGAGAGATAGTTTCCACTGTGAAGGCCAAAGAGTCCCAAAAAGGGAACGATAGGTCCCTTTTTGGGACTTATCAACCTTGAGAATATTTCCAGAGACAGCGGCCACAGACCAATCGCCATCGCGAACAGGCTTACATCTACATTTGGAGTGCGATCCCCTTGTAGGAGCAAGCCTGCTCGCGAAGAACGATGACGCGGTGTCCAGACGGATTACGTTTGCGGATCAACCCGGTCCAGCGCCCGGTTTACCGCCAGCTCGGCGAGCATGACGATCTGCTGGATCGCCAGCGCCGTACTGCGCTGCGGGCGACTGAGCTGATCAGCCAGATCAGCGGCCATGACATTGGCTGAAGCCAGTGATTCGCAGGCGTGGGCCAGCAGGCTTTCGGTGTCGATGTTCGGGTGGATGAGGAACATCGTACTGGGCTGACGCGGTTTGACCGGTTCGGGGCAGAGGTAGAAATCGAGAGCGCGCTTGATGGCTTCGCGGGTTTTGATCTGGTCGTCGGCGCGGATGGGGTCTTCGAGTGGGGTGGTGGGATCGATGGGTGGATCGGGTACGGGCTTAGTCATTTACTCAGTCCTCACTGATTGGAGCCAACAATTACCGTTTCTCACGCGGCGAATTGGGTGGCAGCTACGTACGGGGTGAGAAACCGGGCAAGGACCAGTAAAACCTCCGGCCGGACCGAAGTCCGCCCGTACATAGCCGCCATAAAAATGCAGGCAGCAATCAGCTGGCGCCGATTATGACGGTACTGGTATTGGAATAATACTTAGCCCGGGTTCTCACACCCGATCGCCGAGTTTTCGGCGACAACCAAAGACTAGAGCGCGCACGTCCGACGGACAACCTGAAAACTTTGTGGGAAGGTTCTGGTTATTTGACACAAATTTAAACAGCCAAAAGCCAACCCTCACCCTAGCCCTCTCCCAGAGGGAGAGGGGACTGATCGGGGTGTTTGGCAGAGCTACGCCGACGTGCGATACCGAGTTGAACTCAGGTTTTGAAACAGATCAAAAGCCCCTCACCCTAGCCCTCTCCCGGAGGGAGAGGGGACTGACCGAGGTGTTTGGGAGAGCTACGCCGACGTGCAATACCGCGTTGAACTCAGGTTTTGAAACGCCCGAAAATCGGCTCCCTCTCCCTCGGGAGAGGGCTGGGGTGAGGGGCGAATCCACCACAAATCCAAAGCCGACCGCGCCCCGCTCTTCACCACTCAACAGGATGAGCGTTAGCTCGGCTGCAGCTTTTGATCTTGATCCACGGGCGACGTCGGAAGGCTGAGTGGAGGGATTGATCCGGGCGTGGGAGCGCAGCGACCGTTTGGCGCAGCCAAACACAGCGAGAGGAGGTGCAGCGAAGCAAACCGTAGGCGCTGCGCCCGGATCGATCCCGCAGCGAAGGAACCCCGAGCCCCAGCGAGCGGGCCGCACGTAGGAGCAAGCGTTTTTTTGCTTACTTTTTTTAGGCGTTTGTAAAAAAAGTGAGTCGCCGTCAGGGCGAAACCCTAAGCCGCCGTTACCGCAGCAACGGATATGCACCCAACGAAACTGACAGCGCTGACAGCTAGCCGTCACCCTACTGACCCGCAGACAGGTTTATAAAGACAACAACCCTGCCCAAACTCCGTCCGGCGCCCACCCCGCATGCGAATCCAAAAGAACAAAGCCCTGCTCGCCACCCTATTGATCGTCCTCGCAGGCGCAGGTCTGTGGTACACCCTGAAACCCGCCCCGACCAAACTCGCCACGCCCACCGCCATCCCCGTGCGAGTCATAGCGGTCAGCGAAAAAGACGTCCCCCGCTACACCAGCGGCATCGGCTCCGTACTCTCATTACACAGCGTCGTGGTGCGCCCACAAATAGACGGCATCCTCACCAAAATCCTCGTCAAAGAAGGCCAACTCGTCAAAACAGGCGACCTGCTGGCCACCATCGACGACCGCTCCATCCGCGCCAGCCTCGACCAGGCCCGCGCCCAACTGGGCGAAAGCCAGGCACAACTGCAAGTCGCCCTGGTCAACCTCAAACGCTACAAACTGCTCACCGTCGACGACGGCATCTCGAAACAGACCTACGACCAGCAACAAGCCTTGGTCAACCAACTGAAAGCCACCGCCCAAGGCAACCAGGCGTCGATTGACGCGGCGCAGGTACAGCTTTCCTACACGCAGATCCGCTCCCCCGTCACCGGCCGCGTCGGTATTCGCACAGTCGACGAAGGCAACTTCCTGCGCATGACCGACACCGCCGGCCTGTTCACCGTCACCCAGATCGACCCGATCGCCGTCGAATTCTCCCTGCCCCAGCAAATGCTGCCGACCCTGCAAGGCCTGATCAACGATCCGCAACGCGCACAGGTCAAGGCCTACATCGGCGCCGACACCGACGGCGAAACCGGCAACCTGCTCGGCGAAGGGCATCTGACCCTGATCGACAACCAGGTCAACGCCAACACTGGCACCATCCGCGCCAAGGCCGAATTCGCCAACGCCAGCCAGAAGCTCTGGCCCGGTCTGCTGGTCACGGTAAAAATTCAGACAGCCCTCGACAAAGATGCGCTGGTCGTCCCGCCGACAGTCGTACAACGCGGTCTCGACCAACACTTCGTTTACCGGGTGAACGGCGACAAGGTCGAAGCCGTGCAAGTGCAGATGGTTTATCAAGGCAGCGGCCAGGACATCATCAAAGGCGTGAAGGCCGGTGACGTGCTGGTCACCGATGGCCAGTCGCGGCTTAAACCGGGCTCCACGGTGCAAGTCATGACCGAACCGGCGCAGGTGGTGCAAGCGGAGCCGAAACCATGAAGGCGCACAAAGGCGTCTCCACGTGGTGCATCGATCACCCGGTCGCGACGATTCTGCTGACCATCGCGCTGGTGCTGGTCGGCGCGATTGCCTTCCCGCGCCTGCCAATCGCCCCACTGCCGGAAGCGGAATTTCCGACGATTCAGGTTTCCGCGCAGTTGCCCGGCGCCAGCCCCGACACCATGGCCTCGTCCGTGGCCACGCCGCTGGAGGTGCAATTCAGCGCCATCCCCGGCATGACCCAGATGACCTCCAGCAGTGCCTTGGGCTCCAGCCTTTTGACCCTGCAGTTCACCCTCGATAAAAGCATCGACACCGCCGCGCAGGAAGTCCAGGCGGCGATCAACACCGCCGCCGGCAAACTGCCCAAGGACATGCCGACGCTGCCAACGTGGAAGAAGGTCAACCCGGCCGACAGCCCGGTGCTGATCCTCAGCGTCAGCTCGACGCAGATGCCCGGCACCGAACTCAGCGACCTGGTGGAAACCCTGCTCTCGCGTCAGATCAGCCAGATCGACGGCGTAGGCCAAATCAACATCACCGGTCAGCAACGTCCGGCGATCCGCGTACAAGCCTCGGCGGACAAACTCGCGGCGATCGGCCTGACCCTCGCCGACATCCGACTGGCGATCCAGCAGACCAGCCTCAACCTCGCCAAAGGTGCGCTGTACGGCGAATCGAGCATTTCCACACTGTCGACCAACGATCAGTTGTTCCACCCCGAGGACTACAGCCAGCTCATCGTTTCCTACAAGGATGGCGCCCCGGTTCACCTGCGCGATGTCGCCAAAGTCGTCAACGGTTCGGAAGATGCCTACGTGCAAGCGTGGGCCGGTGACCAACCCGGTGTGAACCTGGTGATCTCGCGCCAGCCCGGCGCCAACATTGTCGAAACCGTCGACCGCATTCAAGCCGCCCTGCCCGGTCTCGAAGCGATGCTGCCAGCCTCGGTGCAAGTGAAAACCTTGATCGACCGTACGCAGACCATTCGTGCCTCGCTGCATGAAGTCGAGATCACCCTGTTGATCGCGATCCTGCTGGTGGTCGCGGTGATGGCGCTGTTCTTGCGCCAATTGTCGGCAACCCTGATTGTTTCGGCCGTTCTCGGCGTGTCGCTGATCGCCAGTTTCGCCCTGATGTACCTCCTCGGTTTCAGCCTGAACAACCTGACGCTGGTGGCGATCGTCGTCGCGGTCGGCTTCGTCGTCGACGATGCGATCGTGGTGGTGGAAAACATCCACCGCCATCTGGAGGCCGGCGACGACATGCGCGAAGCGGCGATCAAGGGTGCCGGCGAGATTGGCTTCACCGTGGTCTCGATCAGTTTCTCGCTGGTGGCGGCGTTCATTCCGCTGCTGTTCATGGGCGGTGTGGTCGGGCGACTGTTCAAGGAATTCGCCCTGACCGCGACCTCGACCATCATGATTTCCGTGGTGGTGTCGCTGACCCTCGCGCCGACGCTGGCGGCGCTGTTCATGCGCAAACCGGTGCATCACGCCCACGCCAAACCGGGCTTCAGCGAACGCTTGCTAGGCTGGTACGAGAAAGGTCTGCGTCGCGCCCTCGCCCATCAGAAATTGATGATTGGCGTGTTCGGTCTGTCGCTGGCGCTGGCCATCGGCGGTTACATCTTTATCCCGAAAGGTTTCTTCCCGGTGCAGGACACCGGTTTCGTCCTCGGCACTACCGAAGCGGCTGCGGATATTTCCTACGGCGACATGGTGAAAAAACACCTGGCGATGGCCGAAATCGTCGCCGCCGATCCGGCCGTGCAAGCGTTTTCCCATTCGGTGGGTGTCTCCGGCAGCAACCAGACCATCGCCAACGGCCGCTTCTGGATCGCCCTGAAAAAACGCGGCGACCGCGACGTCAGCGCCAGCCAGTTTATCGACCGCATCCGCCCACAGCTGATGAAAGTCCCCGGCATCGTTCTCTATCTGCGCGCAGGGCAAGACATCAACCTCAGCTCTGGCCCGAGCCGTGCGCAGTACCAATACGTGCTGAAGAGTAATGACGGCGCGACCCTCGCCACGTGGACGCAACGCCTGACCGAAAAACTGCGCAGCAACCCGGCGTTCCGCGACATTTCCAACGACTTGCAACTGGGCGGCAGCATCACCCATATCAGCATCGACCGCAGCGCCGCCGCCCGTTTCGGCCTGACCGCCAGCGATGTTGACGAGGCGTTGTACGACGCCTTCGGCCAACGGCAGATCAATGAATTCCAGACCCAGGTCAACCAGTACAACGTGATTCTGGAACTGGACACCAAGCAACGCGGCAAGGCCGAAAGCCTCAACTATTTCTACCTGCGTTCGCCGCTGAGTGGCGAGATGGTGCCGCTCTCGGCGCTGGCCAAATTCGACGCGCCGACCATTGGCCCGTTGTCGATTGCCCACGACGGCATGTTCCCGGCGGCCAACCTGTCGTTCAATCTGGCGCCCGGCGTGGCGTTGGGTGATGCAGTGATTCTGCTCAATCAGGCCAAGGCCGAGATCGGCATGCCGACAGCGATCAGCGGCAATTTCCAGGGTGCAGCGCAGGCGTTCCAGAGTTCGCTGGCCAGCCAGCCGTGGCTGATTCTCGCGGCGCTGGTGGCGGTGTACATCATTCTTGGCGTGCTTTATGAAAGCTTCGTGCACCCGCTGACGATCATTTCGACGTTGCCGGCGGCGGGTTTGGGTGCGGTGATCATGCTGTGGATCTGCGGTCAGGACTTTTCGATCATGGCGTTGATCGGCCTGGTGTTGCTGATCGGTATCGTCAAGAAGAACGGCATCCTGATGATCGACTTCGCGCTCGAAGCGCAGCGCCACCGAGGCCTGTCGCCGCAGGATGCGATTTTCGAAGCATGCATCACGCGGTTCCGGCCGATCATCATGACCACCCTCGCCGCCCTGCTTGGCGCGCTGCCGCTGATGCTCGGTTACGGCACCGGCGCCGAACTGCGCCAACCGCTGGGCATCGCGGTGGTCGGCGGTTTGCTGGTCAGCCAGATGCTGACGTTGTTTACCACTCCAGTCATATACTTGTGGCTTGAGCGGCTGTTCCACCGGCCCAAACCGATGCCCTCGCCGGCATTGGCGACCACAGACTGAGGCAGGGTCATGCGCGTTCTGATTATCGAAGACGAGGAAAAAACCGCGGACTATCTGCACCGCGGTCTGACGGAACAGGGTTACACCGTGGATCTGGCTCGCGACGGCGTCGAAGGCCTGCATCTGGCGCTGGAAAGCGACTACGCGGTGATCGTCCTCGACGTCATGCTGCCGGGCCTCGATGGCTTCGGCGTGCTGCGCGCATTGCGTGCGCGCAAGCAAACCCCAGTGATCATGCTCACCGCCCGCGAGCGCGTCGAAGACCGCATCAAAGGCCTGCGCGACGGTGCCGACGATTACCTCGGCAAACCGTTTTCCTTCCTTGAACTGGTCGCGCGCCTGCAAGCGCTGACCCGTCGCAGCGGCGGCCATGAACCGGTGCAAGTGAGCATTGCCGACCTGTGGATAGATCTGATCAGCCGCAAGGCCACTCGCGCCGGCACACGCTTGGATCTGACCGCTAAAGAGTTCTCGTTGTTGAGCGTGTTGGCCCGCCGGCAAGGTGAAATCCTTTCGAAAACCGCGATTGCCGAGATGGTCTGGGACATCAATTTCGACAGTGACGCCAACGTCGTCGAAGTGGCAATCAAACGCCTGCGCGCCAAGCTCGACGGGCCGTTCGACGAGAAACTGCTGCACACCATTCGCGGTATGGGTTATGTGCTGGAGAGCCGTGGTGTCCAGTAACTCGATCGCGCTGCGCTTGAGCGTGATGTTCACGCTGGTGGCGTTAGTGGTGTTTCTGTTGATCGGCGGCGCGCTGTATCAGCAGGTCGACAAAGGCCTGGGATTACTGCCGGAAGCCGAGCTGGATGCGCGTTACAGCGTGCTCGAATCCGCGCTCAATCGCTTCGGCACGCCGGAGCATTGGCTGAAGATCAACGCCAAGTTGAAGCTGCTTGGCGAAGAGGACAAACGCATTCGTTTCTGGGTGGTGAGTGGTGACCCGGGTTACGAATATGGTCAGCCGGACGCCGCGATTCGCGCCTTCGCCCAAGGCCCGTTGGGCATGCATGACCTGCAGTTGGCTGACCATCCTTATCCGCTGAAAGTGTTGCTGACCGAGCTGCCGGCCAAGGATCAGCGCCCGCCGCTGCGCTTCATGATCGGCATTGATACCGAGACGTTTCATGAGACTCAGCACAATTTGCTGATCGCGCTGATCGGGCTGGCGATTGTCGGTGTACTGATGGCTTCTGCACTGGGTTATTGGGTTGCCCGAATTGGTTTGAAGCCGTTGATCAAACTGTCCCACGAGGCTCAGCGATTGGCGCCACCACTACGCGCCGGGCGCTTGCGTTTGTCACCGCTGCCACCGGAGCTTGAGCAGTTTGTCGACTCGTTCAACTCGACGCTGGAACGGGTCGAGCAGGCCTACTCGCGGCTGGAATCGTTCAACGCCGATGTCGCCCACGAGTTGCGCTCGCCGCTGACCAATCTGATCGGGCAGACGCAGGTGGCGCTGACTCGCGGGCGCTCAGCCGAACACTATTTCGAGGTGCTGCAATCCAATCTTGAAGAGCTGGAACGGCTGCGTTCAATCATCAATGACATGTTGTTTCTGGCCAGTGCCGATCAGGGCAACAAGGCGACCAAACTCACGTCCACTTCGCTGGCGGATGAGGTGGCGACGACGCTGGAATATCTGGATTTCATTCTTGAAGATGCGCAGGTTCAGGTACGGGTCAGCGGGGATGCACTGGTGCAGATCGAGGTCGCGCATCTGCGTCGGGCGTTGATCAATCTGTTGAGCAACGCGGTGCAGCACACCGGGCCGGGTCAGGTGATTGAGGTTCGGATTGAGGTTGAAGAGCATCAGGTGAGTATTGGAGTGGCGAACCCCGGCTCGCCGATTGCCAGTGAGCATTTGCCACGGTTGTTCGAGCGCTTTTATCGGGTGGATGCGTCGCGTAGCAACAGTGGCAATAACCATGGGTTGGGGCTGGCGATCGTCAAGGCGATTGCGTTGATGCATGGCGGGGATGTGTTTGTGCGCAGTGATCGGGGGATGAATACGTTCGGGATTTATTTGCCGGTCTGAAAAGCCCCTCACCCTAACCCTCTCCCAGAGGTAGAGGGGACTGACCGCGTTGTTCTTTCAAGGTACACCGACCTGAAATATCCAGTCGAACTCAGATTCTGAAAAGCCCCCGATCGGCTCCCTTTCCCCCTCGCCCCCCTGGGGGAGAGGGCTGGGGTGAGGGGGTGACTTTTGCTTCTGCTGTAACAGTCATTTATGAAAATCACGCTGTTTCCCAACGCCCGGCAACCTTATCTTTGCCCGCACCAAACAGCACTCGCCAAGCGAGAAGGTTTTCAAGATGTCCAACAGTATGGGTATTGCCAGCGCGTTCGTTTTGTCCTCATTGATCCTGTCGCCGATGGCGATGGCTGAAGAATCGCAGTCGTTCGTGGCGCACAATGTCGCTCGCGCTCAGGCATTCGATCAGCATCAGGCCGAAGTGATGGCCAAGGCTCAGGACGCCTCGCAAGTCCCGCAGGCTGCCACTTCCCAGACTCAAGCAAGCGAGACAGACAGCTGAGTCGCGCACCGCGCCAACGTTTCCCTCGACGCGGTTGTTTGGCTCTTCCCGTTCAACCGTCGTCATTCCAGGTCGCTGCCTTTCAGCGGCCTTTTTTCGTTGTGGTCTGAAAGCCGTTTGGTTCGTCTGTAACAACAAGAAACATCGAGCGCCTCAAAATATAGAGGCGCCAGTTGACCAAAGGAGCTCCATTGCACGTGCGTTACCCAGTCCGCGTCACCCCGCTGTTCATTGCAATTGCCGCAACGATTGCCCCTGCCGCTCACGCTGACGAGCCTGCCAAACAAGGCTTTGTCGAAGGTTCGAGCCTCAACCTCAACGCCCGCAACTACTACATGAATCGCAACCGCTTGCAGAAAGCGGACGACAACATCGAGTGGGGCCAGGGGTTTCTCGGGATTTTCAAGTCGGGTTACACCGAAGGCACGGTCGGTTTCGGCGTTGATGCCCACGCCATGCTCGGGTTGAAGCTGGATGGCGGTGGCGGCACGGACGGTTCGAGCATCCTGCCGGTCAGGGAGAGCGGCGGCAAAGCGCCGGGGGCTTTTTCCACAGCAGGTGGCACGCTGAAAATGCGCGCGTTCGATACCGAATTGAAGGCCGGTGATCTGTTCCTCACCAACCCGGTAATTGCCGGCGGTGAAACGCGCATGCTGCCGCAGACCTTTCGGGGTGTGAGCCTGACCAACCACAGCTTCGATGGCTGGTTGATTGAAGGCGGCCAGGCCAGTTTCACCAAGCCTTACAACCAGAGTGGCCACACGCGCATCGGCACTTCCTACGGGACATTGGCCGATGGCGACGAGAGCCAGCACCTGAACTGGGCCGGTGTGGCCTGGAGCGGCGTCGAAGGTCTGACCAGCAGCCTCTACGCATCCGAGCTGAAGGACATCTGGAACCAGTACTACTACGACCTCGACTACACGTGGCAGTTGAACGATCTGGTCAGCCTCAACCCGGGCCTGCATTTCTATCACACGCAAGACACCGGCGATGCGCTGCTGGGCAATATCGACAACAACACCTTCAGCGTGCATTTCACCGTTGGCGTCGGGAATCACAGCGTTACTGCCGCGTATCAGCGGGTCAACGGCAACACGCCGTTCGACTACATCAGCCAGGGCGACAGCGTTTACCTCGACAACTCCCAGCAGTATTCCGACTTCAACGGCCCGAACGAGCGCTCGTGGAAGCTCAAATACGCCTATGACTTCGCCGGTGTCGGCGTACCGGGGCTGACCTCGTCCGTGTCCTACTCGCGCGGCACCGTGGATCTGACCAAGGTCGCCGCCGACAGCAAAGGCTATTCCAACTGGTACAGCGCCGACGGCCGCAACGCCAAGCACTGGGAGCGTGATCTCGATTTGCATTACGTTGTGCAGAGCGGTCAGGCCAAAGATCTGGCGGTGCACTTGCAATGGGCGACCAACCGTGGCGGCAACGGCTACGGCGTGATTGATTCGGATACAGATGAATACCGCGTCATCATCGACTACCCGATCAACGTCTTCTAAGATCGGCGCCATAACACCGTCTTGAATTCAGTGATGCCCGCCCTGTGGGAGCGAGCCTGCTCGCGAAAGCGGTCTACCATTCGACATCCAGGTTGAATGACACAGCGCTTTCGCGAGCAGGCTCGCTCCCACATTGGGAATGGTTTCTGGTTTTGGCAGCAGTGTCTGTGCAACTACTCTTATAAGACTTCCCCCCAACCGACAGCCCAATCATGATCGCGAGCCGTACCCCACCCGTTGCGGGCAAGACCGGACGCCCCGAGCTGCTGCTGATCTGCGGCAGTTCGCTGACCGTGATCGCGATTCTGTGCATCGTCACGTTCCTGCTGATCCGCGAGCACGCCAACGCTCAGGAATCGGCGACCCGCAGCGCCACCACCATCGCGCAACTGATCGACGCCGATGTGCTGCGCACCGTCGAGTTGTACGACTTGACCCTGCAAGGCCTGATCGCCGCCGCGCAACGCGACGACCTGCAGGATGTCTCGCCGCAGATCCGTCATCTGGCGCTGTTCGACCGCTCCACCACGGCGCGCTTCAAGGGCGACATTCTGTTGCTCGACAAACACGGCGATGTGGTCGCCGACTCTTCGCGGGTCGAGCCGAAACCGGGCAACTTTGCCGACCGCGATTATTTCCTCGCCCACGCGTTCAATCGCGATGTCGGCATGTTTATCAGCCGCCCGTTCAAGACCCGTTGCGACTGCGATGAAGCCAATCAATGGCGCATCAGCTTCAGCCGACGGATTTCCTCGGACACCGGTGAGTTCGCCGGTGTGGCCGTGGCGTCGATGAAACTCGACTACTTCGATCAGTTGTTCAACAGCCTCGACATCGGTAAAGACAGCACGTTGAACATCATCGACAACGACGGCGTCCTGCTGGCGCAAAAGCCCTATTTGCAAAGCGACTCCATCGGCAAAAGCTTCGGCAACCGGCCCAACGTCATACGGATACTGCGCGACAGGAGTGGCAATGGCAGTTTCAACAGCGTTTCGAGCATCGACCATCAACAACGTCTCTATACCTATTCGCGGGTTGGCAATCTGCCGTTGATCGTGATGGTCGCGCTGTCCAGCGACGAGGTGTTCGGCACGTGGCGTCGTACCGCCCTGTTGATCAGCGGCGCCACGGGGGTGTTGTGCGTGGGGTTGCTGTGGCTGACCTGGCTGCTGGCCCGCGAGTTGCGCTTGCGTCAACGGGCCGAGCGGGAGCTGGCGCAACTGGCCGCCACCGATGCACTGACGGGGGTGGCCAACCGGCGAATGCTCGATCAAGCACTGCGTCACGAATGGTTCCGCGCCCAGCGCTCGGGCAAAGCGATGTCGGTGATGATGATCGATGCCGATCACTTCAAGGCCTTCAATGACCGGCATGGACATCAGGCTGGAGATCAGGCGCTGAAGACGCTGGCCCGTGTCATCACTGAAAATGTGCGGCGACCGGCGGATCTGGTTGCGCGTTATGGCGGAGAGGAGTTTTCGGTGATTCTCGCCGAGACTGACGGTCATGGCGCGCAGCAGATTGCCGAGCATATTCGCCAATCGGTGGAGCAGTTGCCGTTGGTAGACGGGGCCGAGCGGCCGATGACGGTGAGCATTGGCATCGCCACATGGACGGCGGCGAGTGAGATGACGCTGGAGCAGTTGCTGTTTGCGGCGGACAAGGCGTTGTATCAGGCCAAGGAAGGTGGGCGTAATCGGGTGGTGGTGGCTGCCTGAATGTTCTGGGGCGATCGCACCGACGCCTTCGCGAGCAGGCTCGCTCCCACATTTGAAATGCGTGCCCCTGTGGGAGCGAGCCTGCTCGCGAAGAGGCCAGATCAGGCACTAGAGAAATTGCAGGCATAAAAAAAGGCCATCCGAGGATGGCCTTCAAAAAACTAGAGAGGTTTTTTACTTACACAGCCGCAACAGGGCGCATGTAAGAGATTGGTGCGGTGCTGGCGTCTTCGAACGTCACCACTTCCCAAGCATCTGTCTGCTCAATCAACTTGCGCAGCAGCTGGTTGTTCAGTGCGTGGCCGGACTTGAAGCCCTTGAACTCACCAATCAGGCTGTTACCCAGCAGATACAGGTCGCCAATGGCATCGAGGATCTTGTGCTTCACGAATTCGTCTTCATAGCGAAGGCCGTCTTCGTTCAACACGCCATCGGCATCGACCACGATTGCGTTTTCAACGCTGCCGCCGAGTGCGAGGTTGTGCTTGCGCAGGTACTCGATATCACTCATGAAACCAAAGGTACGGGCGCGGCTGACTTCTTTTACGAACGAAGTGCTGGAAAAATCCACGCTTGCACTTTGGGTGCGGTCCCGGAATACCGGGTGATCGAAATCGATCTCGAAGCTCACCTTGAACCCTTCGAAAGGGACGAAAGTGGCGCGCTTGTCGCCGTCTTCCACTGTCACTTCACGCAGGATGCGGATGAATTTCTTGGCGGCGTCCTGTTCTTCCAGGCCTGCCGATTGAATCAGGAATACGAAGGGTCCAGCGCTGCCATCCATGATCGGGACTTCGGACGCGGAGAGCTCGACGTAGGCGTTATCGATGCCCAGGCCAGCCATGGCCGAGAGCAAGTGCTCTACCGTGTCCACTTTCACGTCGCCGTTAATCAGCGTCGTCGACATAGTGGTTTCACCGACGTTTTCCGCGCGGGCAGGAATCTGCACCACAGGGTCGAGGTCAGCGCGACAAAACACAATGCCAGTGTCGACAGGCGCAGGCTTGAGGGTCAGATAGACCTTCTCACCGGAGTGCAGGCCTACACCTGTGGCACGGATAATATTTTTCAGTGTGCGTTGTTTAATCATGGCTTGGGCCGCTTCAGCGCAAATTGCGAACTGGTATCAACAAAGGCTGGCGATGATAGCAGACCATGCCTTTGCTGAACACCAATCACCTTCATAGCCCTGATACATTCCATCAATCGGCCTGACGACGCAGGAAAGCCGGGATGTCCAGGTAGTCCAGATCATCTTGCGGATTCATCTTCGCGGCAGCCGCAGCACCGGCCTGAGCCTGGTTGCGCATGACGGTCGGACGGTCCAGATCACGGTAGTTGACCGCTGGCGCTTCCTGACGGGCCGCAGCCGGTTGTTGCACCTGGGCGGAAGCCATGGAGGTGTGAACGGTGTTGTCGATGACCTTCACAGGCTTCTCGATTTTCGCGCCCAGACCGGTGGCAACCACGGTTACGTGCAGCTCGTCGCGCATGTCCGGATCGATAACGGTACCGACCTTGACCATCGCGTGCTCGGAAGCGAAGGCTTCGATGATGCTACCCACGTCGGAGTACTCACCCAGAGACAGGTCAGGACCGGCGGTGATGTTCACCAGGATGCCGCGTGCGCCTTGCAGGTTCACGTCTTCCAGCAACGGGTTGCGGATCGCCGCTTCAGTGGCTTCACGTGCACGGTTCGGACCGCTGGCGCAGCCAGTGCCCATCATCGCCATGCCCATTTCGCTCATCACGGTGCGCACGTCAGCGAAGTCGACGTTGATCATGCCCGGACGCTTGATGATGTCGGAGATACCGCGAACGGCACCGGCCAGTACATCGTCAGCCTTGGCGAAAGCCGACAAGAGGCTTGCGTCTTTACCGAGGATGGTCAGCAGCTTCTCGTTAGGAATGGTGATCAACGAGTCGACGCTTTCCGAGAGCATGCGGATGCCTTCATCGGCGATCTGCATACGCTTGCGGCCTTCGAACGGGAACGGACGCGTTACGACAGCAACGGTCAGAATGCCCATTTCCTTGGCCACTTCGGCGATGATCGGTGCAGCACCGGTACCGGTACCGCCGCCCATGCCAGTGGTGATGAACACCATGTTGGTGCCCTGCAGGACTTCGGCAATGCGCTCACGGTCTTCGAGAGCGGCCTGACGACCTACTTCAGGGTTGGCGCCGGCGCCCAGACCTTTGGTCACGCCGGTGCCCAGTTGCAGAATGGTACGCGCGCCGATGTTTTTCAGCGCTTGAGCATCAGTGTTGGCGCAGATGAACTCAACGCCTTCGATGTTGCTCTTGACCATGTGATTGACAGCGTTGCCGCCGCCACCGCCAACACCGATAACTTTGATTACCGGGCTTGCGGGGATGTTGTCTACGAGTTCGAACATTTTCCCTCTCCTTACATTCTCTAGTTTTTTCGCCTACTGCTTTTTTGTTGCGGTGCATCTACTGCTACTGCTTGCCGCTCGAAGCTTGACGCTTCGAACTGCTCTTAAAAGTTGCCTTGAACCCACTTCTTCAATCGGTCCAGCAACGGCGCCTGTGGCTCTTCGTTGCTGTAGCTGTCGCGACTGCCGATGCCGGAGAACGAAACCCCGTCGGACTGCTTTTGCAGGCCGTACATCAACAAGCCAACGCCAGTGGAATAAATCGGGTTGCGCACAACGTCATCCAGGCCTTTCACACCGTGCGGCACACCGAGGCGTACCGGCATGTGGAAGATTTCTTCGGCCAGTTCAGTGGCGCCTTCCATCTTCGACGTACCGCCGGTCAGGACGATGCCCGCCGGGATCAGGTCTTCGTAGCCGCTGCGACGCAGTTCGGCCTGGATCAGGGTGAACAGTTCGTCGTAACGCGGCTCGACCACTTCGGCCAGGGCCTGACGCGACAGTTCGCGCGGTGGACGGTCGCCAACGCTTGGCACCTTGATGGTTTCACCGGCACCGGCCAGTTTCGCCAGGGCGCAGGCGTAACGGATCTTGATTTCTTCCGCGTACTGGGTCGGGGTGCGCAACGCCATGGCGATGTCATTGGTCACCTGATCACCGGCAATCGGGATCACCGCGGTGTGGCGGATCGCGCCTTCAGTGAAGATCGCGATGTCGGTGGTGCCGCCGCCGATGTCGACCAGGCACACGCCCAGTTCTTTCTCGTCGTCGGTCAGTACCGAGTACGCGGACGCCAGCTGCTCGAGAATGATGTCGTCGATTTCCAGACCGCAGCGACGCACGCATTTTTCAATGTTCTGTGCAGCGTTGACCGCGCAGGTGACTACGTGAACCTTGGCCTCCAGACGCACGCCGGACATGCCCAGAGGCTCGCGAACGCCTTCCTGGTTATCGATCACGTAATCCTGCGGCAGGGTGTGCAGCACGCGCTGGTCAGCCGGGATCGCCACGGCCTGGGCGGCATCGAGCACGCGCTCAAGGTCGGCCGAGCTGACTTCACGATCACGGATCGCGACGATGCCATGGGAGTTCAGGCTGCGGATGTGATTGCCCGCCACGCCGACGAACGCCGAGTGAATGCGGCAGCCCGCCATCAGTTGGGCTTCTTCGATCGCGCGCTGGATCGATTGCACGGTGGACTCGATGTTCACCACCACGCCCTTCTTCAGGCCACGGGACGGATGGGTACCGATCCCGACGATTTCCAGCGAGCCGTCGTCGGAAACCTCGCCGACCAGCGCCACCACCTTGGAGGTGCCGATATCGAGACCGACGATCATTTTGCCGCTTTGCACGTTTGCCATGGGTCCTGCCTCTTCTTAATTCTTTGCGACAGCGGGTTGGGCTGTCGTCGGCGCTACAGGTTCCCGCCAGCCAACAGCGAGGCCGTTGGCGTAGCGCAGATCGATGCGCGCAATGTTCGTAATCTGGTCTTTAAGCGTCTTGTCATAGATGGCGATAAAGCGGCGCATCTTTTCCACCAGGTTGCCGCGTCCCAGCAGCAACTCGATGCCGGGGCCAGAACTGCCGGCACCGGTGGTCAGGAACCAGCTTCCGCGTTCACGCAGTTCCAGGCGTGCGATCGAGAAGCCCAACGGCCGCAGCATCTGGCTCAGCACCTGATACTGCTGCATCACTTGCTGCTGGGCCCGCTGTGGGCCGAACAGCTGTGGCAGGTGTTCGTAGTTCGCCAGTTCCTTGGGCGTAAATGCCTGGCCTTGGTTGTTCAGTAACGACTCGTCGCCCCAACGCGCCACCGGCAGTTGCTCTTCGAGGCGGATCACCACTTGGTCCGGCCATACCCGACGTACTTCGGCATGGGCGATCCATGGCATCTGCTCAAGCTCGGTGCGCATGCCGGCCAGGTCGATGGTGAAGAAGCTCGACGCCACAAACGGGGCGATCCGCTGCTGCACCGCTTGCTGGCTGATGTAGCTCAGGTCGCCCTGCACGGCGATCTTGGTGATCGGCCGGTCGGCGTACGGCAGCAGACGCGTTGCACCTTCGTAAGTACCAAAGCCCAGCGCGACCAGCAGCACCGGCCAGAACAGACTTTTCAGAAAACCAAAATTGGCTTTCGGCAGGCGCGCGGACATCGGCTCTTTCGCCACCATGCGGCTGGCACCCCGCGGCACCGGCTTGCGGCCGGGTGCGGGAGGCTGATGTCGGAGCTGAGCGCCTTGCATCGTCTTAACCTCGAGCGTCTTCAACACTGGCGGCCAGAATGGCCAGAACCAGTTGCTGGAAATCCAGACCGGCCGCACGCGCGGCCATCGGCACCAGACTGTGATCGGTCATGCCCGGAGCGGTATTCACTTCCAGAAACCAGAACTGCCCGTCAGCGTCCTGCATCACGTCCGCCCTGCCCCAACCGGCAATACCCAGCGCCTCACAGGCCTTGGCCGTGAGATCCATGAGTTGCTGTTCCTTGGCGGCATCCAGCCCGCACGGAATGCGGTACTGGGTATCGTTGGCGATGTACTTGGCGTCGTAGTCGTAGAACGTGTGCGGTGTACCCAGGGCGATAGGAGGCAACACCTGGTCACGCAGGGTGGCGATGGTGAACTCCGGACCTTGAATCCATTGCTCAACCAAGACTTGCGAATCGTAGGTACTGGCCGCTTTCCATGCGTCGATCAACTCGGACGCAGAACTCACTTTGGCCATCCCGATACTTGAACCTTCATGCGCCGGTTTGACGATCAAAGGGAAGCCCAGTTCCGTCGCCGCCGAAATACAATCGGCTTCGCTGCACAGCACGGCGTGACGCGGCGTCGGAATCCCGAGGCTGTGCCAGACCTGCTTGGTGCGCAGTTTGTCCATCGCCAGGGCCGAAGCCAGAATGCCACTGCCGGTGTACGGAATGCCCGCCACTTCGAGCAGGCCCTGCATGGAGCCGTCTTCACCGCCACGACCGTGGAGAATGATGAACGCGCGGTCGATCTTTTCGCTGAGCAGACGTTGCAGAATGTCCTCGCCAACGTCGATGCCGAACGCGTCCACGCCAGCGCTTTGCAGCGCCTCGAGCACGGCGTTACCGGATTTCAGCGAAACCTCACGCTCGGCACTCAGGCCGCCGAAGAGCACGGCGACGCGGCCGAAGTCTTTCGGCGCGATCGTGGAAAACAGCTTGGCGTAGGCAGCAGTCATTTCAACTTCCCCTCGACCGGCGCCGCCACGGCGCCAGCGAACAATTCACTTTTCAACAGCTTCGGCGCGAGACCGCCGATATCACCAGCGCCCTGACACAACAGGATGTCGCCGGCACGCAGCAGCGGCTTGACCAACGGCGCCAGATCGACGCCACGCTCGATGTAGATCGGGTCGAGCTGACCGCGCTGGCGGATGCTGTTGCACAGCTTGCGGCTGTCGGCGCCCGGAATCGGCTCTTCGCCGGCCGGATAGACTTCCATCAACAGCAACACGTTGGCGTCGGCCAGCACATTGACGAAATCGTCGTACAGATCGCGGGTGCGGCTGTAACGGTGCGGCTGATACACCATCACCAGACGGCGCTCCGGCCAGCCACCGCGTACGGCTTTGATCACAGCCGCGACTTCAGTCGGGTGGTGACCGTAGTCATCGACCAGCATCACGTTGCCGCCGTCCACCGGCAGTTCGCCGTAGACCTGAAAGCGTCGACCAACACCCTGGAAGCCCGACAGGCCCTGGACGATGGCTTCATCGCTGACGCCTTCGTCGGTGGCGATGCAGATGGTCGCCAGCGAGTTGAGTACGTTGTGGTTGCCCGGCATGTTCACGGACACGTCCAGCGGCTCGCGGTCAGGACGCAGCACGGTGAAGAAGGTCTGCATGCCTTGCTGACGAACATTGATCGCGCGCACGTCAGCGTCTTCGCTGAAGCCGTAGGTCACGGTCGGACGCTTCACCAGCGGCAGGATTTCGCGCACTACAGGATCGTCCAGGCACATCACGGCCAAACCGTAGAACGGCAGGTTGTGCAGGAACTCGACGAAGGTTTTCTTCAGTTTGTTGAAGTCACCGTCGTAGGTCGCCATGTGGTCGGCGTCGATGTTGGTGACCACGGCCACCAGCGGTTGCAGGTGCAGGAAGCTCGCATCGCTTTCATCGGCTTCGGCGATCAGGTAACGACTGGTGCCGAGCTGGGCATTGGTACCCGCGGCATTCAGACGACCACCAATCACGAAGGTCGGGTCCAGACCACCCGCCGCGAACACCGAAGCGATCAGGCTGGTGGTGGTGGTTTTGCCGTGCGTGCCGGCGACGGCGATGCCGTGGCGATAACGCATCAGTTCAGCGAGCATCTCGGCACGCGGCACCACTGGAATACGACGCTCAAGGGCAGTCGCGACTTCCGGGTTGGAAGTGTTCACAGCGCTCGACACCACCAGCACATCGGCGGTCGCGGCGTTCTCGGCACGGTGGCCGATGTAGATCTGTGCGCCGAACGATTCCAGACGCTCGGTGACCGGCGAAGCTTTCAGGTCGGAACCGGAGACTTCATAACCCAGGTTCAACAACACTTCGGCAATGCCGCACATGCCCACGCCGCCGATGCCGACGAAGTGGATGCGACGGATGCGGCGCATTTCCGGTTGCGGCATGGCTTTCTGATTCTCAACCATGGGCCACCTCCAGACAGGTATCGACCACGCTACGGGTGGCATCGGGTTTCGCCAGACGGCGGGCCGCTTGGGCCATATCTTCGAGTCGTTGCGGTTGCATCAAGACCTCTGTCAGGCGCGCGGCAAGGTCCGCGGCACCAGTCGTTCTTTGCGGCATCAGGAAGGCAGCGCCTTCACGGGCCAAATAATCGGCGTTGCGGGTCTGGTGATCGTCGATCGCGTGGGGCAAAGGCACCAGCATCGAGGGCAGACCGGCGGCAGCCAGCTCACTGATGGTCAACGCGCCTGCGCGGCACACCACCAGGTCAGCCCAGCCATAGGCCTGGGCCATGTCTTTGATGAACGGCTGCACCTGCGCATCGACGCCGGCGGCGCGGTAGCGCTCTGCAGTCACTTCATCGTGGTTTTTGCCGGCCTGATGGAACACTTCCGGGCGCAAATCGGTAGCGACTTGGGCCAGGGCTTCAGGCAGCAACTTGTTCAACGGTTCTGCGCCAAGGCTTCCGCCGAGGATCAGCAAACGCGCTTTGCGACCGGCCAGAGCAGGTCGCGATGTGTCGAGGAACAGCTCGCTGCGCACCGGGTTTCCGGTGGTACGGCGGGTGTCCGACAGAGTAAAGGTGTCGGGGAACGCTTCACACACCCGGGCGGCGAACGGCACCAGCAACCGATTGGCGGTGCCGGCCACGGCGTTCTGCTCGTGAACGATCACCGGCACGCCAGCCAGTTTCGCGGCAAGGCCACCGGGACCAGTCACATAACCACCGAAGCCGACCACACACACCGGTTTCAAGCGACGGATGATTGCCCGCGCCTGCCACACCGATTTCAGCAGCATGAACGGCGCCTTGAGCAGCGACAGCTTGCCCTTCCCGCGCAGGCCGGTGGCGTTGATGCGGTGCAGTTCCAGCCCTGCGGCCGGCACCAGTTCGTTCTCGATCCCGCGTGGCGTGCCGAGCCAGTGCACGGTGTAGCCGCGCGCCTGAAACTCGCGGGCACAGGCCAGCGCCGGGAACACGTGGCCGCCGGTGCCGCCGGCCATGATCAATACGTTAGCGCCCATGATTCGGCTCCTCAGCGAAGTCGCTCTCATGGAATTCCATTTCTTCACTGCCCAGGTGGGTTCGACTCTCCCACTCGATCCTCAGCAATAAGCCGAGACAGGCACAGCAGATCACCAACGAACTGCCGCCGTAACTGAGGAACGGCAAGGTCAGACCTTTGGTTGGCAGCAGGCCGACGTTCACGCCGATGTTGATCAGGAACTGACCAATCCACAGGAACGACAAACCGTACGCAACATAAGCGGCGAAGAACTGTTTGGCTTTCTCCGCCCACAAGCCGATGTACATGCCGCGAATACACACGAACACGAACAGCGCGACGGTGCACAGCGAACCGACCGCGCCGAGTTCTTCAGCCAATACCGAGAACACGAAGTCGGTGTGCGCTTCCGGCAGGTAGAACTGCTTCTGCACGCTGTTGCCCAGACCGACGCCCAGCCATTCGCCGCGACCGAAAGCGATCAAGGCTTGCGACAACTGATAACCAGCGCCGAACTGGTCAGCCCACGGGTCAGCGAAGTTGGTCAGACGCGCCATTCGATACGGCTGCATCTGGATCAACAGCACCACGGCGCCGACCGCCAATACCACCATCAGCGAGAAGCGGAACAGCCCGACCCCGCCAAGGAATAGCATCGCCGCCGCAGCGCCCATCATCACCACGGTGGCACCGAAGTCCGGCTCCATCAGCAACAGACCGGCCATTGGCAGCAGCACGATGAATGGCTTGAAGAAGCCCATCCAGCTCTCGCGCACTTCTTTCTGACGGCGCACCAGATAACCGGCGAGGTAGATCACCACGAACACTTTGGCGATTTCCGACGGCTGCACGTTGAAGAAGCTGAAACCGATCCAGCGCATCGAACCGTTCACTTCGCGACCGATGCCGGGGATGATCACCATCACCAGCAAGCCGAACGCACCGATCAGCATCAGCCAGCCGAGACGTTGCCAGGTGGCGATCGGAATCATCATGGTGACGATGCACGCGCCCAGGCCCAGAACCACATAAATAAGGTGGCGAATCATGTAATACAGCGGACTGCCCGACTGCGCGGCTGCCACTTCGGTGGACGCCGAGGCAATCATGATCAGGCCGAGACCGAGCAGCGCCAGGCAACCGGCGAGCATCGGGAAATCGAGATCGATGCCGCGCCCGGTGATGATCGGCGACGGATACGGCTTGATGATATTGAACAGACTCATGCCAGTTCCTCCACAGCGCGGACGAACTGGTGACCACGGTCTTCATAGTTCTTGAACATGTCGAAACTGGCGCAGGCCGGCGACAGCAGCACCACATCACCCGGCTGGGCGGCGGCGCGGCATTGCGCAACGGCGTCAATCAGCGAGGTCGCGCGAATCAACGGCACGCCGTCGCCGATGGCTGCGCCGATCTTGTCGGAGTCGCGGCCCATCAGGATCACGGCGCGGCAGTTGGCCGCCACCGGATCACGCAAGTCGTTGAATTCGGCGCCCTTGCCATCGCCACCGGCGATCAGGATGACCTTGCCGTCGATGTCCGCGCCCAAGCCTTCGATGGCGGCCAGAGCGGCGCCGACGTTGGTGGCTTTCGAATCGTTGTAATACGCCACGCCGTCGAGATCACGTACCCACTGGCAGCGATGTTCGAGGCCGGCAAACGTGCGCAGGGCCGAGAGCATGGCGTCGAACGGCAAGCCCACGGCATGCCCCAGCGCCAATGCCGCGAGGGCGTTGGACTGGTTATGTGCGCCGCGAATCTTCAGCTCACGCACCGGCATCAGGTTCTGGAATTCGAAGGCCAGGTATTTCTCGCCGTCTTCTTCGCGGATACCGAAGGCTTTGAAATCCGGTTTGGTCAGACCGAAGGTCCAGCACGGCTGGCCCTCGCCCATCAACGGACGGGTCAGCGCATCCTGACGGTTGACCACAAACTGCTTCGCGCCACGGAAAATCCGGTGCTTGGCCAGGTGGTACGCCGGCAGGCCGCTGTAGCGATCCATGTGGTCTTCGCTGATGTTCAGCACGGTGGCCACTTCAGCGTTGAGCTGGTCGGTGGTTTCCAGTTGGAAACTCGACAGTTCCATCACGTACAGCTCGACGTCGTCGCTGAGCAGATCCAGCGCCGGAGTACCGAGATTGCCGCCGACGGCGACGCGTTTGCCGGCCGCAGCCGCCATCTCGCCGACCAGGGTGGTGACGGTGCTTTTCGCGTTGGAACCGCTGATGGCGACGATCGGCGCCCGCGCGTTACGCGCGAACAGCTCGATGTCGCCGGACAGTTTCACGCCACGGGCCGCGGCGGCTTGCAGGGCCGGGGTCGCCAGCGCCAGGCCGGGGCTCACGTAGAGCTCGTCGGCGCGGCACAGGAATTCGACGTCCAGCTCGCCACAACGCACTTCCACGTGCGGATAGTCACGCTTGAGCGTGGCCAGTTCCGGTGGATTTTCCCGCGTGTCTGCCACGGCAAACGACGTGCCCCGGTTCGCCAGGAAGCGAACCAGGGACATGCCGCTCTTGCCGAGGCCGACAACGATGCGGAAGTGGTCAGAAGCGATCAGAGACACTCGTTCTACCTCAGCTTCAGGGTGGCAAGGCCGATCAGCACGAGAATCACGGTGATGATCCAGAAGCGGACAATCACGCGCGGCTCGGGCCAGCCCTTGAGTTCAAAATGGTGGTGGATCGGTGCCATGCGGAACACACGGCGACCGGTCAGCTTAAAGGACGCAACCTGAATGACGACTGACAGGGTTTCCATCACGAACACGCCGCCCATGATGAACAGGACGATTTCCTGACGGACGATCACCGCGATGGTGCCCAGTGCCGCACCGAGTGCCAGCGCACCGACGTCACCCATGAACACTTGCGCCGGATAGGTGTTGAACCACAGGAAACCGAGACCGGCACCGATCAGCGCGCCGCAGAACACGATCAGCTCACCCGCGCCCGGCACGTAGGGAATCAGCAGGTACTCAGCGAATTTCACGTTACCCGACAGGTAGCAGAAAATGCCGAGGCCGCCGCCAACCATCACGGTCGGCATGATCGCCAGACCGTCGAGGCCGTCAGTCAGGTTGACCGCATTGCTCGAACCGACGATCACAAAGTAAGTCAGCACGATGAAGCCCAGGCCCAGCGGAATGCTGTAATCCTTGAGCATCGGCAGAATCAGCGTGGTTTCCACCGGCGTGGAAGCTGTCATATAAAGGAAGATCGCCGCGCCGAGGCCGAACACCGACTGCCAGAAGTACTTCCAGCGGCTCGGCAGGCCACGCGAGTTCTTCTCGATGACTTTGCGGTAATCGTCAACCCAACCGATGGCGCCGAACAGCAGGGTCACCAGCAAAACAGTCCAGACGTAGCGGTTGCTCAGGTCAGCCCAAAGCAAAGTGCTGACGCCGATCGAAGACAGAATCAGTGCGCCGCCCATGGTCGGGGTGCCCGACTTGGACAGGTGCGATTGCGGACCATCGTTACGAACGGACTGGCCGATCTGACGGTTCTGCAAAGTGCGGATCATCCACGGGCCATAGCACAGCGACAAAACCAGCGCGGTCAGCACACCGAGAATCCCGCGCAGGGTCAGGTACTGAAAGACCGCGAAGCCTTTGTAGAACTGTTGCAGATACTCCGCTAGCAGCAGCAGCATTAATGTTTCTCCAGACTGGACCCGCACAGAGCCGCAACGATGTTTTCCATCGCTGCACTGCGCGAACCCTTGATCAAAATGGTGGTGTTTGTGTCCTGCTCGGCGTCGAGGGCCTGAATCAGTTCGGCTTGGCTGCCGAAGTGATGCGCCTGTTCACCGAAAGCGTTTACGGCGTGAACCATGTTTGGCCCAACGGCATAAAGCGCGGAAACCTTGCCCCGGGCGTACTCGCCCACGTCGCGGTGCCCCTGCTCCGCCCAATCGCCCAACTCGCCGATATCTCCGAGCACCAGGACGGTGCGGCCGGAAAAGCCGGCGAGTATATCAACGGCCGCGCACATCGAGGTGGGGTTTGCGTTGTAAGTGTCATCGATCACGCGCATACCGTTTTTCGCCAGTTGCGCGACGGTGCGACCCTTGACCGGTTGCACGGCGCCAAGCCCGGTGGCGATGCCGAACAGCGACACGCCCAAGGCGTGAGCGGCAGCGGCGGCGGCCATGGAATTGGCGACGTTGTGCGTGCCGAGCAGGTTCAGTTGAACGCGCTCGACACCTTCAGGTGTGTGCAGATTGAAGGCCGGGCAACCACGGGCATCGGTGCTCAGGTCGCTGGCGTAGAAGTCCGCCTGAGTGTTGCTCAGGGCGAAAGTCAGCACCTTGCGAGCGCCCGCACGGGTCTTCCAGATACCGAAGGCCTTGTCATCGAGGTTGAGCACGGCGACGCCGTCGGCCGCCAGCCCGTCGATGATTTCGCCTTTGGCTTCGACGATTTTTTCCGGCCCGCCAAACTCACCGACGTGCGCGGTGCCGGCGTTATTCAGGATCGCCACGTGCGGCTTGGTCAGGCCGACGGTATAAGCGATTTCACCCAGACGCGAGGCGCCCAGTTCGATCACCGCCGAAGTGTGTTCCGGGGCCAGTTCGAGCAGGGTCAGCGGTGCGCCGAGGTCGTTGTTCAGATTGCCACGGGTCGCCAGCACCGGACCGCGCGTGCGCAGGATGCTCGCGAGCATTTCCTTGACCGTGGTCTTGCCGCTGGAGCCAGTGATGGCAGCGACTGGCTGAGTGAACGCGGCACGGTTCAACGCGCCCAACTGGCCGAGGGCCTGACGGGTGTCTTTGACCAGCAGTTGCGGCAGCGTGCTGTCGGCGACTTCACGCTCGACCAGCGCGGCAACGGCGCCTTTGCCAGCGACATCGTTCAAATAGTCATGACCGTCGAAGCGCGGCCCGGTCAACGCAATAAACAGTTGGCCTGGCTGGATCGCGCGACTGTCGATGCTGACGCCGTCGAAGCTGGCATCGGCGGCGATCAAACGGGCGTCGAGCGCGTTGGTCAGTTCGCTGAGTTTGAGGGCCTTAAGCATGGGCCACCTCCCAAGCGGTCAGGGCGTGATCGGCCTCGACCAGATCAGAGAAGGCATGACGCACGCCGTTGATTTCCTGATAGTCCTCGTGACCTTTACCGGCCAGGACAATCACGTCTTCGGCGGACGCGCCAGCGACCAGTTGCGCAATCGCCTGACCACGGCCCGCAACGAAGGTGACTTTATCCACAGCCGTGAAACCGGCGCGGATGTCATCGAAAATCACTGCCGGATCTTCAGTGCGCGGGTTGTCGTCGGTGACCAGCACCTGATCGGCCAGACGCTCGACCACTTCGGCCATCAATGGACGTTTGCCACGATCACGATCACCGCCGCAGCCGAACAGGCACAGCAGCTGACCTTTGACGTGCGGGCGCAACGCGGTCAGTACTTTTTCCAGCGCGTCCGGGGTGTGGGCGTAATCGACCACCACCAACGGCTGCGTACCACCACCCAGACGCTGCATGCGACCGGCCGGGCCTTCGAGTTTCGGCAGTACTTTGAGAATTTCGTCGAGCGCGTAATCCAGACCGAGCAGCGCGCCGACTGCCGCCAGAACGTTGCTCAGGTTGAAGCGACCGAGCAGTGTGCTGCGCAGATGATGCTCGCCCTGCGGCGTCACCAATGTGGCGCGCACACCGTGGTCGTCAAACTGCGCTTCGCGGCAGAACAGGTACGCGCTGCTGTCGAGCAGGCTGTAGGTGATCAGGCGCGATTCACGTTTTTCAGCGGCCAGTTGCCGGCCGAAATCGTCGTCGAGGTTGACCACGCGGCACTTCAGATCATTCCAGGCGAACAGCTTGGCCTTGGCCTCGGCGTACGCCTCCATGCTGCCGTGATAATCCAGATGATCGCGGGACAGGTTGGTCATCACCGCGACATCGAATGCCAAAGCAGTGACGCGGCCCTGATCCAGACCGTGGGACGAGACTTCCATGGCTACGGCTTTGGCCCCGGCCTTTTTCAGGTCGCCCAACGTCGCTTGCACGGCGATCGGGTTTGGCGTGGTGTGCAGACCGCTTTGCAGTGCGCCATAGAAGCCGGAACCCAAGGTGCCGACGATGCCGCAATGCTGACCGAGCAGATCGAGTGCCTGCGCGACCAATTGGGTCACGCTGGTCTTGCCGTTGGTGCCGGTCACGCCAATCAGATTCAGGTGATGACTTGGCTCACCGTAAAAACGCCCGGCGATGTCCGACAGCTGTGCCGCCAGGCCTTTGACCGGAATCAGCGGCACGTCGGTGATCGGCAGCACGGTGGCGCCTTCCACTTCATAGGCCACCGCCGCCGCGCCACGTTGCAGGGCATCGGCAATGTGCGCACGGCCATCGAATTTTCCGCCAGGCACGGCGAGGAACAGATCGCCCGCGCGTACGTTGCGGCTGTCCAGCGCCAATTCACGGATCAACAGATCGTGGCCGGCGTGGGGGAATATCTTGTTCAGACTTAATGACATCAGCCGCGCCCTCCATTGGCTTTCAGCGGAACGACCGGGGTAGCGTTGGCTTGTTGCGTCGTCGGCAGGTTGTCCGGCGTTACGTTCATCAGGCGCAGGGTGCCGGACATCACACGGCTGAACACCGGCGCGGAAACCAGACCACCGAAGTAACCGGCCTTGGACGGCTCATCGATCACCACAACAATCGCGTAACGCGGATCGCTCATCGGGCCGAAACCGGCGAACAGCGAGCGGTAAGAGTTTTCCGCGTAGCCCTTGGTGCCCACCGAAGTCTTACGCGCGGTACCCGACTTGCCCGCCACGTGATACGCCGGCACCTGCGCACGGAACACGCCGCGCGGCGCTTCGATCACCTGGGTGAGCATGCCTTGCAGGGTTTTCGCGACGGCTTCCGGCAGCACTTGCGTGGTCTGCGGCGGCTTGTCGGTTTTGATCAGGGTCAGCGGTGCGAGACGACCGTTGTTGGCCAGTGCCGAGAACGCGTGGACGAGTTGAATCGCGGTCACGGAAATACCGTAGCCGTAAGAAAGCGTTGCGGTTTCAGCCTTGCGCCAATCGCGGTAGTTCGGCAGGTTGCCGACACGTTCGCCCGGGAAGCCGAGGCCGGTATCCTGGCCGAGGCCGACTTTCTGCGCGAGGCGGAAAATCGTTTCGCCGCCGATGTCGAACGCGACCTTACTCATGCCGACGTTACTGGAATTGATCAGGATGCCGGTCAGGTCGAGCACCGGACCTTCGCTCTTGGAGACGTCCTTGATCGTGTACTTGCCGATCTGCAGGGAGCCCGGATACACCTCGACGGTGTCGCTCGGTTTCCAGCGGCCGGTTTCGATTGCAGCGGCCATCGAGATGGCTTTCATGGTCGAACCCGGTTCGAACACGTCGATCATCGCGCGGTTACGCATCATTGCCGGCTGCAGGTTGCGACGGTTGTTCGGGTTGTAGGTCGGCTGGTTGACCATGGCCAGAATCTCGCCGGTCTTGACGTCCATGATCACCAGACTGCCGGCCTTGGCGCCGTTCTCGATGATCGCGTTACGCAGTTCGCGGTTGGCCAGATATTGCAGACGCAGGTCAATGGACAACGCCAAGGGCTTGCCGGCCTTGGCGTTTTTGGTGACTTGGACATCCTTGATCAGCCGACCGCGCCGATCCTTGATGACCTGTCGTTTGCCCGGCACCCCGGCGAGCCATTCGTCATAGGCCAGTTCGACACCTTCACGACCGTGGTCATCGATGTCAGTAAAACCGACCATGTGCGCAGTGACTTCACCGGCCGGGTAGAACCGGCGGAATTCTTCGATGCCATAAACGCCCGGCACTTTCAGATCGAGCACAGCCTGGCCCTGCTCGGGGGTCAGCCCGCGCACCAGATAAATGAATTCTTTGTTGGCCTGGGCTTCGAGGCGTTCGGTCAGGGCTTTCGGATCCTGACCCAGCGCGGCGGCGAGTGCCGGCCACTTCTCTTTAGCCGTTTGCATTTCCTTGGCGTTGGCCCACAGCGTAGTCACCGGGGTACTCACGGCCAACGGCTCGCCGTTACGGTCGGTGATCAGACCACGGTGAGCGGGAATCGGAATGTGACGCAGGCTGCGCGCGTCGCCCTGACCTTTGAGGAAGTCACGGTCAACCACTTGCAGGTCAATGATGCGCCAGCAGATCGCCGCGACCATGATGCCGAGCAGCGCCACCATCAGGCGGAAGCGCCATGGGAACAGTGCGCCTTCGAGTTTCATCATGGCGCCACCATCTTCACGTCAGCCGCGCCAGGGATATGCATTTTCAGTTGTTCGGTGGCCAGCACTTCGATACGGCTGTGCGCGGTCCAGGTGCTCTGTTCGAGAATCAGACGACCCCACTCGGCCTGCGCCTTGTCGCGCACGCTGAGTTCGTTATAAAGGGTGTTGAGCAACTGCCGGTTCCAGTGCGCGCTGTACGACACGGCGATGGCCGAGACGAGCACGCCGACAAACAGCAGCAGCATCAGAAAGCTGCCGCCGGGCAGTGGCTTGGCGAAAAGCTTGCTCACCGCAGCTTCTCCGCGACGCGCATGACGGCGCTACGGGAACGTGGGTTGGCTTTGAGTTCGGCGTCGGAGGCCGTCTGCGCTTTGCCATGGATTTTGATTTTCGGTTCGAACGCGACATGGCGAACCGGCAGGTTGCGCGGCAGGTTGTCGGCTTCGCCTTTCACCAGCTTGCGCATGAACAGTTTGACGATGCGGTCTTCCAGCGAGTGGAAGCTGATCACCACCAGACGGCCGCCAACTTCCAGAGCGTCCAGTGCGGCTTCGAGGCCGGCTTCCAGATCACCCAGTTCGTTGTTGACGTGAATGCGCAAACCCTGGAATGCACGGGTGGCCGGGTTCTTGCCCTTTTCCCATGCCGGGTTGGCGACTTTCAATACTTCGGCCAGATCGGCAGTGCGCTCGAACGGTTTGATATCGCGGCGCTCGGCGACGGCGCGCGCCATGCGACCGGAGAAACGTTCTTCGCCATATTCCTTGAACACCCGGGCGATTTCCTCAGCCGGCGCGGTGTTGACGAATTCGGCAGCGCTGATGCCACGGGACGGATCCATGCGCATGTCCAGCGGGCCATCGTTGAGGAAACTGAAGCCGCGTTCAGCGTCGTCGAGCTGCGGCGAAGACACGCCGAGGTCGAGCAGAATGCCGCTGACCTTGCCGCTCAGACCTTGCTCGGCAACCACCGAACCGAGCTCGGCAAAGCTGCGCTGCACAACGACAAAGCGGCCGTCTTCGGCCGCTAGCGTTTGCCCGGTGGCAATCGCTTGTGGATCTTTGTCGAATCCGATGAGCCGACCGTCCGTGCCGAGCTGGCTGAGGATCAGCCGGCTGTGTCCGCCGCGCCCGAACGTACCGTCCAGATAGCAGCCATCAGGACGTACGGCGAGAGCCTCGACGGCTTCGTCAAGCAGTACGGTGATGTGGTTAAAGCCGCTATCAATAGTCACAGGATCAAATCACGCAGTTCATCAGGCATCGCGCCCGGTTGTTGAATAGCAGCAAGGTCAGCGGCAGATACCGCGTTCCATGCATCCTCGTCCCACAATTGGAACTTGTTCAGTTGGCCCACCAGCATTGCGCGCTTATCGAGCTTGGCGTATTCGCGCAGACGCGGTGGAACCAGAAAACGACCACTGCCATCGAGCTCGAGGTCGACGGCATTACCAATCAGCAAACGTTGCAGGCGACGGTTCTCTTCGCGAAGCGAGGGAAGCGCGCGCAACTTGGTTTCAATAATTTCCCACTCGTCGAGCGGATAGACACACAGACACGGATCAACGGCATCAATGGTCACGATCAATTGGCCGGAACTGCGCGAATCGAGCTCGTCACGGTACCGGCTCGGCATGGCGAGACGGCCCTTTGCGTCGAGACTGATAGCGTTAGCTCCGCGAAACACGTCTGCGTTTCTCCAATTTTTATCGTTTTGAGCTCAAAAAACCCACTTCATGCCACTTTCCGCCACTTGCGCACACTATAGGAATGCGCCCACCACACCGTCAAGGCGCGGATTAAAGGAAAACCCTTACAGAACGGAGATTTAGGAGCTTAAAAGGAGGAGTAACGACAATCTGGCGGAGAGTTTCGACCCATAACTTGATGCAGCACTGACAGCTGCGCTCGAAAGTTAAAGTAATTTGTTAAGAGTAAGATTTTTTCGGTATTACAAAAGCGCTTCTGCTGTTGATTGAAGCGAGGTGGGAAATGGCTATTACTGGCATTTGCCGCTGCCGAACTTTCAGAGCAGGCCTGCTGATATTACACAGCCCTGTTGCCAATGATTCAAGCAGGGAAAGAAAAAGGTGGAGAGTCGATCTGTAAGCCGGGTTCTGTCTTGAACAGTCATTCGTCTACGATGGCCATCACTGGACATCTTTAGCAACCTACCCGGTCCCAGCGCGGGCCACGCCTTGGGACCCTATTTGGTCTTGCTCCAAGTGGGGTTTACCTAGCCACGAACTGTTGCCAGACGTGCGGTGCGCTCTTACCGCACCTTTTCACCCTTACCGGCGCCGAAGCGCTTAGGCGGTTATTTTCTGTGGCACTTTCCGTAGGCTCACGCCTCCCAGGCATTACCTGGCACTTCGCCCTATGGAGCCCGGACTTTCCTCCCCCCCCTAATTTTCATAGAGGGCAGCGACTGTCCGATCGACTCTCCGCCGCGAAGGTTAACGGCAGAGCGCCTGAAGAACAAGCGCTAAAAGCCTCAAGACCGTTATGGGCGACGGCTTACACGCCTTTCTGTTTATCCAGCGCGACCTGATACAACACGTTTTTACGCTCACCGGTGATCTGCGCTGCCAACGCGGCGGCACGCTTGAGCGGCATTTCTTCGAGGAGCAGATCGAGGATGCGCATCGCTTCGCTGCTGACTGCGTCTTCGGACTCCGGCGCAGTCCAGCCAGCGACCAGCACCACACATTCGCCGCGCTGCTGATTGCTGTCGGATTCGACGAACGCGCGCAACTCAGCCAGCGGCAGACCTTTTAGCGTCTCAAAGGTTTTGGTGATTTCCCGGGCGAGCAATGCCTGACGCTCACCGCCGAACACTGCTTCCATATCCTGCAGGCATTCAAGAATGCGGTGCGGTGCTTCATAGAAGATCAGCGTACGCGACTCTTCTTTAACCGCTTCCAGTCGCGCTTTGCGTCCGACCGATTTGGCCGGCAGAAAACCTTCGAAGATGAAACGGTCAGACGGCAGACCGGCCGCCGACAACGCCGCGATAAGCGCACAGGCGCCGGGCACCGGGACTACATTGATTCCGGCCGCACGGGCCTGACGCACGAGGTGATAACCCGGATCGGAAATCAGTGGCGTACCGGCATCGGAAATCAGCGCGACGTTATCGCCCGCCAGCAGACGGGTAATAAAGCGGCTACCTTCATCTCGTTCATTGTGTTCGTGACACGCGGCCAACGGCGTGCCAATCCCGAAGTGCTGCATCAGGCGCGCCGAGTGGCGGGTGTCTTCAGCAGCGATCAAGGCGACTTCACGGAGGATCTTCAATGCCCGGGCGCTGATGTCGTCCAGGTTGCCGATGGGCGTCGCCACCACATAAAGCGAGCCAGCAGCGGAATTCAGGGAACCTGGAGCAGTCAAAGCGCACACCTCGTGATCGGTAAAAGCGGCCATTGTAGCGCGTCACGAGGCTTGCGATGCGCTCAAGCCGAGCCCGGTTTTGCACGCAGTTGTGCGCCGCCGCAACATTTACTCCAGCTAAATTGTCCGATTCACGCCAGTAACATCGCGCCCCGGCCAGTGCTTGGGTACAATTCGACGCTAATTTGATCGAGTATCAGGAACACTTACATGATCGCTTGCCTGCGGCTGTTCACTGCCCTCTGCCTCGCTGCCTTGTTGGCGGCTTGCGCCAGCTCCCCTTCCTCCAGCCTTGGCGAACTTCCACGGACCCCGGATGCCAGCATCGAGCAATTGCTCGAACAGGCTAGCCAGGCGAAAACCCCGGAAAAAGCCGCCCTGCTGCGCCTCAGCGCTGCGGACCTGGCTTATCGTCAGGGCAACGCCGGACAGTCCGCGCAAATCCTGCAACAAGTGCCGATGGAGCAACTCAAGCCCGGCCAGCAGATTTTCGCCAGCACCTTGAATGCCGAGCTGGCCATGACCCGCAATCAGCCGAAAGCCGCGCTGACTGCCCTGAGCCATCCAAGCCTGCAACATTTGGGCGAGATGCCTGAAGAGCAGCAAGTGCGCACCGGCACCGTACACGCCCGCGCCCTTGAAGCCGATGGCCAGACTTTGGCTGCCGCCCGCGAGCGCGTGTTTATCGCGCCGATGCTGCAAGGCGAAGCCGCGAGCAAGAACCACGAAGCGATCTGGACCCTGATCGGCTCGCTGCCAACCGACCAACTGCAACCGAACAGCACCGACGATCTCGGCGGCTGGATGGGCCTGGCCATGGCGGTAAAATCCGCTGGCACCCTGGAACAGCAGCAAGCCGCGATCGACACCTGGCGCGCGCAGAATCCAAAGCACCCGGCCGCAATCAACCTGCCGCTACCGCTGACCAAACTCAAGGAACTGGCCAGCCAGCCGCTGAGCAAAATCGCCCTGCTGCTGCCGCAAGATGGCCAACTGGCAGCGGTCGGTAAAGCACTGCGCGAAGGCTTCATGGCTGCCCACTACCAAGCCCAACAGGCCGGGCAAAAGCCGCCGGCGATCGAGTTCTACGACAGCTCGAAACTGACTTCGATGGACGAGTTCTACCGCAAGGCTCAGGCTGACGGCGTGCAACTGGTCGTCGGGCCGCTGGAAAAACCACTGGTCAAACAGCTGAGCACCCGTCCGCAACTGCCGATCACCACCCTCGCGCTGAATTACAGCGAAGGCGATCAAGGCCCGGCGCAACTGTTCCAGTTCGGTCTGGCCGCTGAAGACGAAGCCCGCGAAGTCTCGCGTCGTGCCCGTGCCGACGGCCTGCACCGCGCCGCCATCATGGTGCCGAAAGGCGAATGGGGCGACCGCGTACTGCGCGCGTTCAGCCAGGACTGGCAGGCTAACGGCGGCAGCATCGTAGCGACCGAACGCGTTGATCAGCCGGTGCAACTGGCTCAGCAGATTGCCGACATGTTCCAGCTGCGTCAGAGCGAAGCCCGCGCCAAGAGCCTGCAGAACGCCGCCGGCACCAACGTAGCCGCGCAGCCTTCGCGCCGTCAGGACATCGAATTCATCTTCCTTGCTGCCACGCCGCAACAGGCACAGCAGATCAAGCCGACCCTGAACTTCCAGTATGCCGGTGACGTTCCGGTTTACGCGACCTCGCACGTTTACAGCGCCAGCGGCGACATCAACCAGTACAACGACATGAACGGCATTCGCTTCTGCGAAACCCCGTGGCTGCTAGACAGCAGCGACCCACTGCGCCAGCAAGTGGTTGCGCAGTGGCCGCAAGCCGCCGGCAGCCTCGGCCGTCTGTACGCCATGGGCGTGGACGCCTATCGTCTGGCACCGCGCCTGGGCCAGCTCAAAGCACTGCCGGACAGCCGTATCGACGGTGAGTCGGGCAGCCTCGGCATGACCCAGACCCAACGCGTTATGCGTCAGTTGCCTTGGGCGCAGTTCGTCAGCGGTCAGGTGCAGCGCCTGCCGGACACCCCGCGCTGATGCCCGACAGGTCACGCTCGCAAAGCGGCAAGGATGCCGAGCGCCAGGCGCTCGAGCATCTGCAACAACAAGGTCTGCGCCTGCTGGCGCAGAACTGGTTTTGTAAACGCGGCGAGCTTGATCTGGTCATGCTTGATGGCGATACAGTAGTATTCGTTGAAGTTCGCTACAGAAAAAACACTCAATGGGGTGGCGCGCTCGCTAGCATCGATGAGCGCAAGCAGCAGAAACTGATTTTCGCTGCGCAGTATTTTCTTCAGCGCGAGTCGCGTTGGGCCAATTCCCCCTGCCGCTTCGACGTGGTGGCCATCGACAGCCATCCGGATCAGCTGAACTGGTTGCAGAATGCTTTCGACAGTTGATCGTCGGCGTTGCGACCCGGACAATTCCACCGACAAATTTTGCTCTTTGCTTTGCGGGCTGCACATTCATGTGCCGGACAGCCGCGCTACTTAAGGTCACACAGATGGACATGCAATCCCGAATTCGCCAGCTTTTCCAGGCCAGTATCGACACCAAGCAACAGGCGATGGACGTACTTGCACCGCACATCGAGCAAGCCAGCCAGATCATGGTCAACGCCCTGCTCAACGAAGGCAAAATGCTTTCGTGCGGCAATGGCGGCTCGGCCGGCGATGCCCAGCACTTCTCTTCGGAGCTGCTCAACCGCTTCGAGCGCGAGCGCCCGAGCCTGCCGGCGATCGCCCTGACCACCGACACCTCGACGATCACCTCGATCGCCAACGACTACAGCTACAACGAAGTATTCTCCAAACAGATCCGTGCGCTCGGTCAGCCAGGCGATGTCTTGCTGGCGATTTCGACCAGCGGCAACTCGGCGAACATTATTCAAGCGATCCAGGCCGCACATGATCGCGAAATGATTGTCGTAGCTATGACCGGACGCGATGGCGGCGGCATGGCGTCGCTGCTGCTGCCCGAGGACGTCGAGATTCGCGTACCGGCCAACGTCACCGCACGTATTCAAGAAGTCCACTTGCTGGCGATCCATTGCCTTTGCGATCTGATCGACAGCCAACTGTTCGGGAGTGAAGAATGACCCCTAATCGCCTTGGCCTTCTGGCCTTGACCCTGTGCCTCGGCATCAGCGGCTGCACCTCGGTGGTAAACGCCAGCCGTGAAGCACCGATCGACGACGATCGTGGCACCCGCACCTTCGGCAGCAAGATCGACGACTCGTTGATTGAAACCAAAGTGGGCGTGAACGTGGCCAAAGCCGACCCGGCCCTGGACAACGATTCGCACATCGTCGTCACCAGCTTCAACGGTGTCGTACTGCTGGCCGGCCAGACACCTCGCGCAGACCTGAAAGCCAAAGCCGAACAGGCAGCAGCGGCGGTCCAACGGGTAAAAACCGTTCATAACGAACTGCAAGTCATACCGCCGTCCGGCTTCCTTGCGCGCCAGAACGACACCTGGCTGACCTCCAAGATCAAGACCCAGATGCTCACTGACGCCAGCATCCCTGGCTCGCGCATCAAGGTCGTGACCGAGAACGGTATCGTCTACCTGCTGGGCCTGCTGACCAAACAGGAAGCCACCCAGGCAACCAATCTGGTGCAGGGTGTTTCCGGCGTGCAGAAAATCGTCAAGCTGTTCGAATACATCGACTGACAGCCGAAACGCGCACACAAAAAAGGCGATCCATCCGGATCGCCTTTTTTATTACTTCACCACTTTCAAACTAGGCCGGCCGCTAGGGCGCGGCGGCTCGCTGTCCGGTGGCGGCAAGTCGTCATCCGACTCGATCTCTTCTTCGTCATCCATCGGCGACTCGAGATCGAACACCATGCCTTGACCGTTCTCCCGGGCGTAGATCCCCAGGATCGCGCTGATCGGTACGTACAAGCTGTGCGGGACACCACCGAAGCGACCTTCGAAGGTCACCACGTCGTTGTCCATGTGCAGATGACGCACGGCACTCGGAGAAATGTTCAGGACAATCTGCCCGTCACTGGCGAAACCCTGCGGCACTTGCACTGCCGGGTACTCGGAATTGACCAGCATGTGCGGGGTGCAATCGTTATCAACAATCCACTCATAGAGCGCGCGGACCAGATAAGGTCGACTGGAGTTCATAGCGGCTCCTTAAGCCTTAGCGCATATCGCGTTCGACACCAGACAGACTCGCCTGGAAAGCCTCACGCGCAAACGAGCGCTCCATATAATCAAGCAGCGGCTTGGCTGGCCGCGGCAGTTCAATACCCAGAATCGGCAAACGCCAGAGTATTGGCAATAGGCAGCAATCCACCAGACTTTGTTCCTCACTGAGGAAAAATGGCTTGTCGGCAAACAGCGGCGACACGCCGGTCAGGCTTTCGCGCAATTCCTTGCGCGCCACGACTCGCGCAGCTTCCTTGGACTTGGGATCCAGAATCAGATCCACCAGACCACACCAGTCGCGCTGAATGCGGTGAATCAGCAAACGGCTGTTGGCACGCGCCACCGGGTAAACCGGCATCAACGGCGGGTGCGGGTAACGCTCATCCAGATATTCCATCACCACGGTCGACTCCCACAACGCCAGGTCACGATCGACCAGCGTCGGCAGACTGCCGTAAGGGTTTACCTCAATCAGTTTAGGCGGCTGACGACCAGCTTCCACATAAATGATCTCGGCGCTGACACCCTTCTCTGCAAGCACAATGCGCACTCGGTGGGAATAGTGGTCGGCGGGGTCGGAGTAACAGGCCAACCGATTGGTCACGCCCATGGCGATCCTCCTCGCTTGTTGAATTTGTCGGAACCGGAAAAACGCGCGCGCCCAGAGGGCGCCTCCCACAACACCTGGCGAGCCAGATCTTGCGTTACCGGAGGCGCCCTTGGGCGCGCGCGATTAACAGCAATGCTTGAAGCGTATCAGTGCACGTCTTTCCAGTATTCACGCTTGAGCAGGTAGGCGAACACAAAGAAGAACGCCAGGTACAGCAAGACGTAAGTACCGATGCGCTGATGTTGCAGCTTAACCGGGTTAGCCGAGTAAGCCAGGAAGGTTACCAGATTCTTGACCTTCTCATCGAACTGCTCTTCGTTCAGAGCACCGGATTTCGGCACGATGGTCAGTTGATCGCACGCTTCATGGGTCAGAGGCGTGCCGGTCAACGGATCATATTGCTTCTTGCCGTCTTCGACGATCTGCACCTGTTTGCAACCCACGACCTGACGACCTTGCAGGCCGACCAGCACGTTAGGCATGCCGACGTTCGGGAAGACCTTGTTGTTCACACCCCATGGGCGTGCCGGATCTTCGTAGAACGACTTGAGGTAACCGTAGAGCCAGTCGGTGCCACGCACGCGAGCAACCAGGGTCAGATCCGGTGGTGCCGCGCCGAACCAGGTCTTGGCGTCCGCCGGCTGCATGCCGATGGTCATGTGATCACCGATCTTGGCACCGGTGAACACCAGCTTCTCCAGCATCAGTTCGTGCGGCACACCGAGGTCATCGGCGACGCGCTCATAACGCTGGAACTTGGCACTGTGGCAGCCCATGCAATAGTTGGCAAAGGTGCGCGCACCGTCCTGCAGGGCAGCTTTGTCGGAGACATCGATGTCGACTTTTTCCAGCTCCGGACCACCGTGTTCAGCAGCGAACGACAAGACAGGCAACGCAGCAAAAATCAGAGCAAAAAATAACTTTTTCATCAGCCAGTCACCCTTTCCGGAACCGGTTTGGTCTTCTCGAGCCGGGTGTAGAACGGCATCAGAATGAAGTAGGCGAAGTACAGGAAGGTGCAGACCTGCGACAACAGGGTTCGCCCCGGGGTCGGCGCAAGCACACCGAGAATACCCAGAATCACGAACGAAATGCAGAACACCACCAGCCAGATTTTGCTCATCCAGCCTTTATAGCGCATCGATTTCACCGGACTGCGATCAAGCCACGGCAGCACGAACAACACCGCAATCGCCGCCCCCATGGCGATAACGCCCATGAGCTTGTCCGGGATCGCACGCAAGATGGCGTAGAACGGTGTGAAGTACCAAACCGGCGCAATATGCTCTGGCGTCTTGAACGGGTTGGCTTGCTCGAAGTTTGGTTTTTCGAGGAAGTAGCCGCCCATTTCCGGGAAGAAGAACACAATGAAGCAGAAGATAAACAGGAACACTACAACGCCGACAATGTCTTTCACGGTGTAGTACGGGTGGAAGGCAATGCCGTCCAGCGGGATGCCGTTTTCGTCTTTGTGCTTCTTGATGTCGACGCCGTCAGGGTTGTTCGAACCGACTTCGTGCAGCGCCAGAATGTGCAGCACCACCAGACCGAGAATCACGATCGGCAGCGCGACAACGTGCAAGGCGAAGAAGCGGTTCAGGGTGATCCCGGAGATCAGGTAGTCACCACGAATCCACTGGGTCAGGTCGTTGCCGATGACCGGAATCGCACCGAACAGCGAGATGATCACCTGGGCCCCCCAGTAAGACATCTGACCCCACGGCAGCAGATAACCCATGAACGCTTCGGCCATCAGCGCCAGATAAATCAGCATGCCGAAGACCCAGACCAGCTCGCGCGGTTTCTGGTACGAACCGTAGAGCAAGCCACGGAACATGTGCAGATAAACCACGATGAAGAACGCCGAAGCGCCAGTCGAGTGCAGCAGACGCAGGATCGAGCCGTACTCGACGTCGCGCATGATGTACTCAACGGAAGCGAACGCTTCTTCCGCCGACGGCGTGTAACTCATCGTCAGCCAGACACCGGTGACGATCTGATTGACCAGAACCAGCAGCGCCAAAGAGCCGAAGAAATAGAAGAAGTTGAAGTTTTTTGGAGCGTAATACTTGCTGAGATGGTCTTCCCACATTTTTGTCGCAGGAAAGCGCGCATCAACCCAATCCATGAACTTGCTCATCACGCTTTCTCCGGATCAGTACCAATGATGATCAGGTCATCGGTCTCATAGGAATGCGGCGGAACTGGCAGGTTCAAAGGCGCAGGTTGCGACTTGTAGACGCGGCCAGCCAGATCGTAATGGGAGCCGTGGCAAGGGCAGAAATAGCCACCGACCCAGTCTTTGCCCAGATCCGCAGGTGCCACTTCGGGACGGAAAGTTGGTGAGCAACCCAGGTGAGTGCAGATCCCGATCAGCAGCAGAATTTCCGGCTTGATCGAACGCACTTCAGGGTCGACATAGGTAGGTTGCGTGGAGTTTTTGGAGGTTGGATCGGAGAGCTGGCCCTCGATCTTTTTGAGATTCCCCAGGATTTCCTCGGTACGGCGGACAATGAACACCGGCTGGCCGCGCCACTCAGCAATCATCTGCTGTCCTGGCTCGATTTTGCTGACATTCACTTTCACCGGTGCACCGGCGGCTTTCGCCTTGGCACTGGGAAACCATGACCCCACGAACGGGACCGCAGCCCCCACCGCTCCTGCAGCACCCACCACGGATGTGGCTGCTACCAAGAAGCGACGCCGGCCTGCATTCACGCCGTCATTGCTCATTCAGTCCTCTCCCATCAGCTTTTGTGGCCTGTTAAATCAGGCATCTACTAAATAAATCAATGTTACTTATAAAAATTTTGCCGAATGGTAATGAAAAGCCCCAATTCTGACAAGGGAATTACCCGGAGCTCTTACCCTCAAGCCTTGCAGTATAGGGGGTCTACGGAAGTGGCAAGTTGTCGCAGCGCAATTCTTTGATAAATCACAGGCATAAAAAAACGCCCGCTTCCGTGAGGAGGCGGGCGTTCTTTTTGAACGCGGAAGCGGAATTAACGCTTCGAGTACTGCGGACGCTTACGCGCTTTACGCAGACCAACTTTCTTACGTTCAACTTCACGGGCGTCGCGAGTAACGAAGCCAGCTTTGCGCAGAGCGCCACGCAGGGTTTCGTCGTAGTCCATCAGAGCGCGAGTGATGCCGTGGCGGATTGCGCCAGCTTGACCACTTACACCACCACCGATCACGGTGACGTAGATGTCGAACTTCTCGACAGTCTCAGTCAGCTCCAGCGGCTGGCGAACTACCATGCGGGCAGTTTCACGGCCGAAGAAGTTTTCCAGCGAACGGTTGTTGATGGAGATGTTACCAGTACCCGGACGCAGGAAAACGCGTGCGGTTGCGGTCTTGCGACGGCCAGTGCCGTAATTTTGAGTCGCCGACATAATGTACTATTCCGTTAAAACTTCAGTTCTTGGGGCTGCTGAGCAGTATGTGGGTGTGCAGCGCCCGCATAGACTTTCAGCTTACGGTACATGTCGCGACCCAGTGGGTTTTTAGGCAGCATGCCTTTAACCGCGGTCTCGATCACGCGCTCAGGGGCTTTAGCGATCAGCTTTTCAAAGTTGATCGACTTGATGCCGCCCGGGAAACCGGAGTGGGAGTAGTACATTTTGTCAGTGGTTTTAGCACCGGTAACACGAATCTGCTCAGCGTTGATTACGACGATGTAGTCGCCGGTGTCAACGTGAGGAGTGTACTCAGGCTTGTGCTTGCCACGCAGACGGCTCGCGATTTCGGTGGCCAGACGACCCAGGGTCTGACCAGCAGCGTCGACGACAAACCAGTCGCGCTTTACTGTTTCCGGTTTAGCAGTAAAAGTTTTCATTCTTTATAGCCTCAGGGGCCGCCCTGTAAATTAGACGGCGGATCTTACTGAATAGTGCGTACTTTGACAAGTCAAAGGCAGCCGGATACAGACGCTTTCGGGGGCTCGGGTCGGCGCGTCCGTTCAACGGCAAGATTCTTCGGCGGCGGCGCATCACTTCCACTGCAGAAAGAGGTCGGCAATTATGCAGATTGCGAAAAATATTTCAACCTGCTTTTATGATTGTTTTGCCCAAGGAGCACCCGATGGACTATCGCCAGCTAGGCCGTACCGACCTGAACGTGAGTGCAATCTGCCTCGGCACCATGACCTGGGGCGAGCAAAACACTGAAGCTGAAGCCTTCGCCCAGATCGAACGGGCCAAGGAAGCCGGGATCAATTTCATCGACACCGCCGAGATGTACCCGGTGCCGCCGAAAGCCGAAACCTACGCTACCACCGAGCGCTATATCGGCAATTACTTCAAAAGTCGCGGCGACCGCGCCGACTGGATCCTCGCCAGCAAGATCGCCGGCCCCGGCAACACCATCGACTACATCCGCGACAAAAACCTGCGCCACAACCGCCAGCACATCACCGCAGCGGTGGATGCCAGCCTCGAGCGCCTGCGGACCGACTACATCGATCTATACCAATTGCACTGGCCGGAACGCAGCACCAACTTTTTCGGACAGCTGGGCTACAAGCACAAGATCGAAGCGAACCTGACCCCACTGGAAGATACCCTCGAAGCGCTCGACGAACAGGTGAAGGCCGGCAAGATCCGCCACATCGGTCTGTCCAACGAAACGCCGTGGGGCACCATGCGTTTTCTCGCCTTGGCCGAAGCCCGTGGCTGGCCGCGCGCGGTGTCGATCCAGAACCCGTACAACCTGCTTAACCGCAGTTTTGAAGTGGGTCTGGCGGAAATCGCCATCCGCGAACAATGCGGCCTGCTGGCCTATTCGCCGCTGGCGTTTGGTTTCCTGTCGGGTAAATACGAAGGTGGCGCTCGTCCGCCGAAAGGTCGTCTGAGTCTCTACAGTCGCTTCAGCCGCTATTTCAATGCGCAGTCGGAAGCAGCATGCAGCCGCTATGTGGCGCTGGCCCGTGAACACGGTCTGGATCCAGCGCAAATGGCGTTGGCGTTCGTGACGCAGCAGCCGTTTGTCACCAGCAATATCATTGGTGCGACCACGCTTGAACAACTGGACAGCAACATTGCCAGCTTCGATCTGAAGCTCTCGGATGAAGTGCTGGAAGGGATCGAGGCGATTCACAAGGATCACCCGAACCCAGCGCCTTGATTGAACGCTAAAAGCTTCGCGAGCAGGCTCGCTCCCACAGGTACGGTGATCCCCTGTGGGAGCGAGCCTGCTCGCGAAGAGGCCGATCAGATCACCACCAAAGCGGAACGCGGAGCGTCCCCGGCGGCATTCCCACGCAGAGCGTGGGAACGATCATCAAAGCGACCGCGCAATGATCTCCTTCATGATTTCATTGGTACCGGCGTAAATCCGCTGCACCCGCGCATCCGCCCACGCCCGGGCCACCGGGTATTCCCACATGAAGCCGTAGCCGCCATGCAATTGCACGCATTCGTCGAGCACCTTGCATTGCAGGTCGGTGCCCCAATACTTGGCCATCGCCGCTGTCGGCACATCCAGCTTGCCTTGCAGGTGCAACTCCAGACACTTGTCGACGAACACTCGGCCGATCTGGATTTCCGTGGCCATCTCGGCCAGCTTGAAGCGCGTGTTCTGGAAGTCGGCAATCGCCTTGCCGAACGCTTTGCGATTACGGGTGTAATCGAGCGTCCACTGCAACGCTGCTTCGGCTGAGGCGAGGCCACCGATCGCCACGGTCAGACGCTCCTGCGGCAACTCCTGCATCAGATAAGCAAACCCTGCCCCAGCCTGCCCGAGCAGGTTTTCCTTGGGCACGCGCACATCCTGGAAGAACAACTCGGAGGTGTCCTGCGCCTTCATGCCGACCTTCTCCAGGCGCTTGCCCTTGTCGAAGCCCGGCGTATTCGCTTCCACCAGAAACAGGCTGGTGCCCTTGGCGCCGGCCTTTGGATCGGTCTTGGCGACCACGATCACCAAGTCCGCGAGAAAACCGTTGGTAATGAAGGTTTTCGAGCCGTTGATCACATATTCGTCACCGTCCAGCACGGCGGTGGTCTTCACGCCTTGCAGGTCGGAACCGGCACCCGGCTCGGTCATGGCGATGGCCGTGACCATCTCGCCCGAAACCAGTTTCGGCAGGTATTTGTGCTTCAGCGCTTCGCTGCCGTAATGCAGGATGTACGGCGCGACAATGTCCGAGTGCAGCGAAAAGCCGATCCCGGTCAAACCCAATCTACCGACCTCTTCGATCACCACGGCACTGTAGAGAAAATCTGCCCCCAGCCCGCCGTACTCTTCCGGCAGGTGCGAGCAGAGCATTCCCGCCTCGCCTGCCTTGTTCCAGAGTTTGCGGTCGATATAGCCTTGTTTCTCCCATTGCGCATGAAACGGCACGGCCTCTTTTTCGAGGAAGGTTCGTACGCTGTCGCGAAACAATTCGTGCTCGGAGCTGAACAAGGTTCTGGGGATCATGCGGCACCTTTCTTTCTTGTTGGAGGGAGATGACCTTCAGAGACTAAGCCTCCCCTCCGACACAGGACACTGGACACATCCGACAAAAAATAAGACGATCCAGCCGTCTGGTGACCACTTTCCCTTATAAAAACAAAACAAAAGTTGAATTATGTCCAAGCAAGTCTCCACGCCCTTGCGGCGCGTCAGCATCCTGGCAATCGACCGGGTTTTCGCTTCCACTCTCATGCAAGCCAAGGATTTCTTCCATCTGGCCAGCCTGCGTTATGGCAAACAACTGGGCCACGGCCTGACTCCGGCGTTCGAAACACGCCTGGTCAGCCCCGACGGCAAACCGGTGAACAGCTTCAGTGACGTCGTGATGCCGGTCGACGGCGGCCTGGAAAACGCCGATGTCATTATCCTCCCGGCGTTCTGGGACGATTTCGACACACTGTGCGGCCGTTATCCACAAGTCCTGCCGTGGCTGCGCGAACAGCACTCACGCGGCGCCGTGTTGTGCGGCGAAGCCACCGGGGTGTTCTGGCTGGCCGAGGCCGGCCTGCTCAACGGCAAGGAGGCGACCACCTATTGGCGTTTCTTCAATGCCTTTGCCGAGCGTTTTCCGAAGGTCTATCTGAATCAGGACAAGCACCTGACCGATGCCGACAACTTGTATTGCGCCGGCGGCACCACGTCAGCCTGCGACCTTTACATCTACTTGATCGAACGCTTCTGCGGAGCCAACGTCGCGCAAGCCGTGGCCCGCGACATCCTTTACGAAGTGCAGCGCAGCTATTCGCCGGGACGCATCGGGTTCGGTGGGCAGAAACTGCATCAGGACGTGATCATTCTGCAGATCCAGCACTGGCTCGAAGAGCATTTCGCCGACAAGTTCCGCTTCGAAGACGTCGCTCGCGAGCATGGCATGAGCATCCGCAACTTCATGCGGCGCTTCCAGACGGCCACCGGTGACAAGCCACTGCATTACTTGCAACGCCTGCGTATCGAGACGGCGAAAGGCTTGTTGTCCGGCAGCCGCAAAAGCATCAAGACCATCAGTTATGAGGTCGGTTACGACGATGCGAGCTTCTTTGCGCGGTTGTTCCGCCAGCATACGGAGCTGTCGCCGAATCAGTATCGGCAGCAGTTTCAGCAGGCTGCGTAGCCCTCTGCCCATACCAAACCCATGTAGGAGTGAGCCTGCTCGCGATTGCGTCCGTCCATGCAGCATTTATGTGACTGATCCACCGCTATCGCGAGCAGGCTCACTCCTACAGGGTATTGCGGTGAATTCTGGACATAAAAAAGGGCCTGCAGTTGCAGGCCCTTTTTTGTTTCGCGATTCTGTTTAAGGCTTGTGAGCCCGCGACAGGAATTCGTGCGATTGCATCTCCAGCAAACGGCTCAGCGTGCGCTGGAACTCGAAGTTCAGACGGCCGCCGGTGTACAGATCCTTCAGCTCGACCTCGGCAGAAATGATCAGCTTGACGTTGCGGTCGTAGAACTCGTCAACCATGTTGATGAAACGGCGGGCAATGTCGTCGGTGGTGACGCTCATCTGCTCGACACCGCTGAGCAACACAGCGTGGAAGATCTTGCCCAGTTCGATGTAGTCGTTCTGGCTACGCGGGCCGTCGCACAGTTCGCGGAAGTCGAACCAGGCCACGTCGTCACACGTGCGCAGCGCACGGATCTCGCGGTTTTCGATCATCAACACGTCGTTCTCGACCGCAGCAGTGCATTCCGGCGTCAGCGCCTTGAAGCTCTTGCGCAGGCTTTCGTGAGCGGCTTCGTCGAGCGGATAGTGGAACAGCTCCGCTTGTTCGAGGTGACGCAGACGATAGTCGACGCCGCTGTCGACGTTGACGATCTCGGTGTTCTGCTTGATCAGGGCAATGGCCGGCATGAAGCGCGCGCGTTGCAGACCGTCCTTGTACAGACCGTCCGGAACGATGTTCGAGGTCGCGACCAGGGTCACGCCGTTCTTGAACAGTTCTTCCATCAGCGTGCCGAGGATCATCGCGTCAGTGATGTCGGAGACAAAGAATTCATCGAAGCAAATCACCCGCGACTCGGTCGCGAAACGCTTGGCGATGATGGTCAGCGGGTTTTTCTCGCCGCCGAGGGTTTTCATTTCTTCGTGTACACGCTTCATGAAGCGGTGGAAGTGGGTGCGGGTCTTTTCCTTGAACGGCAGCGCTTCGAAGAAGGTGTCGACCAGGTAAGTTTTGCCGCGACCTACGCCGCCCCAGAAATACAGGCCCTTGACCGGCGTCTGATCTTTTTTGCCGAACAGTTTGCTCAGCAGACCCGGCTTGTTCTGATCGGCGGCGATCAGATCCTCGTACAGACGCTGCAAATGACGCACGGCAGTTTCCTGCGCGGCGTCATGGAAGAAGTCCGGGCGTTTCAGATCAGCTTGGTATCGTTCTAGGGGCGTCATAATTCGTTAGCAAGGCAACAAAAACGGGCCGTCACTGTAGCGACGGCCCGTGGGAATGGCAATCGGCCCTTGGTCGGACCGTGCCGCCGATTAGTCCTGAACCGGGGTCAGCGCGATGCGCAAAGCCTCGATGGCCGCGTCCCGCGCAGCAGCATCGGCGAACGCCGGGCTGTCGCCAACGCACTCGCCTTCCAGCCACACGCTGAAGCTCAGGTCTTCGCTGCGCACGTCCAGCGGCTGACCGGATTGCAGTTGCTTGGTCACCTGCCCGGCAGTTTTGCCGTCAGCGAAGTTGCGCGACAACAGCAGTTGCTCGCCATCGGCCGCCAGCAGACGGAAACGGAAGCTGCCGTCGTCTTCGCGGAAGCTGACGAAACGTGCGGCTTTCGCGGCTTTCTTCTTGGTGGTCGCAGCGACTTGCACCTGATTGACGAAAGAACGCAGGCCCACGGCTTCACGCAGTTCGTTGAGGAACGGCGTCGCTACGGCACGAGCCTTCTTGGCACCGATCTGCAGGATGTCTTCCAGATCTGCCGGACGCTCGATCAACTGGTGATACTTGTCGCGAGCTTCGCCGAGATCGTTGTCGAGCAACTGGAACAGACGGCTCTTCGCCTCGCCCCAACCCAGACCGCCCAACAATTCGCTACGGAATTCGTCAGCCTGCGCCGGTGTGGCAAAGGCCTGGAACAGGGTGAACAAGTGCGAGTTGTCCGGATCCTTGGCTTCGCCTGGCGCTTTGGAGTCGGTGACGATCCGCGAGATCGCGTCCTTCATTTCTTTGGCGCTGGAAAACAACGGGATGGTGTTGTCGTAGCTCTTCGACATCTTGCGACCGTCGAGGCCCGGCAACGTCGCCACGCTTTCTTCGATCAACGCTTCGGGCATGGTGAAGAATTCTTTGCCCTGACCAAACAGATGGTTGAAACGCTGGCCGATATCGCGGGCCATTTCCACGTGCTGGATCTGGTCACGACCGACCGGCACTTTGTGCGCGTTGAACATCAGGATGTCCGCCGCCATCAGCACCGGGTAGCTGTAGAGGCCCATGGTGATGCCGGCGTCCGGGTCTTCACCGGTTTCAACGTTCTTGTCCACCGACGCCTTGTAGGCGTGCGCGCGGTTGAGCAGGCCCTTGGCGGCAACGCAGGTCAGCAGCCAGGTCAGTTCAGGGATTTCCGGGATGTCGGACTGGCGGTAGAAGGTCACGCGGTCGACATCGAGGCCACCGGCCAGCCAGGTCGCGGCGATTTCCAGACGCGAGCGCTGGATGCGCAGCGGGTCATCGCATTTGATCAGGGCGTGGTAGTCGGCCAGGAAGTAGAACGAATCGGCATTGCTGTCGCGGCTGGCAAGGATCGCCGGGCGGATGGCGCCGGCGTAGTTGCCCAGGTGCGGCGTGCCGGTGGTGGTGATGCCGGTGAGGATACGGGTACGGTTCGTCATGGGTAATCGCTTGTCAGACTGCAATCAATTCGAGAGACGCGGCAGGATCAGATCCTTGAGATCGGTCAGCTTGCCATGAAAAAAGTGTCCGCATTCTGCCACTTTCAGCAGCTCATGGGGGCGCTGGAGTTTTTCCGACCAGTCGTAAACCAGTTGCGGATCGATGACTTCGTCGGTTTCCGGCTGGATCACCGTGAGTTCACCCTGTTGCGGCAGTTGATCCTGTTCACCCAGACGCATTACCGCCGGGGCGACCATGAACAGGTGCTTGAGCTGCACGCCTTGGGCTTCGAGACGCCCGCCGAGACTTGCTGCAACAAATCCGCCGAAGGAGAAACCGAACAGGGTCAGCGGCAGATCCGGGTGTTTCTCGCGCAACCACTTGGCGGCTGCCTGGGCATCGTCGACTTCACCAGTGCCCATATCGTGCGAACCTTCGCTGGCGCCGACGCCGCGATAGTTGAAGCGCAAGGTGATCAGGCCGGCGTCGCGCGCAGTGCGCTGCAGGGTCGAAACGACCTTGTTGAGCATGGTGCCGCCCTGCACCGGGTTCGGATGACAGATCAGCGCGATGCCGCGCGGCTGCTCGTTGTCGAGGTACAAAGCTTCGATTTGGCCGACTGGGCCGGCAATCACTACAGGGGTTTCACGCATCAGCAAGGAAGGAACTCCGTGACCTCGGATCGGGTCGACTCGTCTAGCAAATTGTCTGTGCCAATCTATTGCGAGTGAATCGCGGTATACAGCGCAGGTTCGAGCCGTTAACGTAAAGCAAAGCCGTTTATAGAGGAAGGACTCGTGGAACACTCGCTCTTAGTTTGGTTGTTACCGACTCTTGCCCTGGTTGTGGGTGTCGCCATTGGATTCCTGATCGCGCGCGTTGCGCCGAACGCCGCGCCGAGCCGTACGCAGCGTCAACTGGATGATATCCAGGAGCGTTTCGACAGTTATCAAAATGAAGTGGTCACCCACTTCAACAGCACCGCGATGCTGGTCAAGAAGCTGACCCAGAGCTATCAGGAAGTGCAGGATCATCTCGCCGAGGGCGCCAATCGTCTGGCCCTGGACGAGCAGACCCGCCAGCGCCTGATCGCCGCCCTGCACGCTGACGCGGCAGTCGCGCCACGTGAACGCCTGACGCCACCGCGCGATCAGGAGCCGCCGCGTGACTACGCACCGAAGACTCCGAACTCGCCGGGCATGCTCGATGAGCATTATGGTCTGAAGAAGTAATCAGTCTTCGCTGGTAAAAAAGCCCCCGAACAGTGATGTGTCCGGGGGCTTTTTTGTGTCTGTAATCTTCGGTGCTGGTAGCGGCCCCTTCGCGAGCAGGCTCGCTCCCACAGGGGAATGCATTTCAAATGTGGGAGCGAGCCTGCTCGCGAAGGGGCCGGCACAGGCCAGACAAAAAAATGCCCGATCACAGGATCGGGCATTTCTTCAATCAGGCATTCAGTTACGGATATTGCTGAACCGTACCCGGCTGCTGTTGCTGCTGACCACCATACTGCTGACCCGGAATCGCTTTCAGGTTGACTTCAACGCGGCGGTTCTGCGCCCGGCCATTCACATCGCCATTGCTGGCGATCGGGTTATCCGGACCGGCGCCACGGGCCGACAGGTTGGCACCGCTGACACCTTGCGAGGTCAGGTAGGTCGCCACGCTCTGCGCACGACGCTGCGACAGGTCCATGTTGTGCTGGCGGCTGCCGGTGCTGTCGGTGTAGCCGACGATTTCGATCTGGTTCTGGCTGAACTCTTTCAACGAGCCCGCGAGGTTGTTCAGCGGCTGGTAGAAGCTGGAGGCGATGTTCGCCGAATCGGTGGCGAACGTGATATTGCCTGGCATGATCAGCTTGATCTGGTCGCCCTGACGCTGCACTTCAACGCCGGTGTTGGCCATGCTCGCGCGCAGTTTCTTTTCTTGCTGGTCGGCGTAGTAACCGTAACCGGCAGCGGAAGCACCCACCACTGCGGCGCCGATCAAGGCACCCTTGCCGCGGTTGTTGTGGTCGATGGCAGCACCGGCGAGCGCACCGGCCAGAGCGCCGAGGCCGCCGTATTTGGCGGTTTTGCTCATGCCTTGCGAGCCGCTGTCAGCCTGGCCTTGATTGTCATACGGGTTAGGCGAGGCGCAGCCGGACAGCAAGGCCACGGCAGTAGCGACAATAATCAAACGACGCTTGGTGAACATGGAGAGCTCCTGGTTTTTCGCATTCTGTGGTGCAGCGGCCACTGGGTTAAATGGACCTGCGCGGGCGTTGGATCATGACAATGCACAAAAATTCCGCCGGGCACTCGTGACAAAATATTTAGGCACGTACAAACGGGTTTTCGCGCATCTCGTCACCCAGACGCGTATCCGGCCCATGCCCGGTCACCACTGTCGCGTCCTCGTCCAGCGTGTACAGCCGCTGCTTGATCGAACGCACGATGGTCGCCTGATCGCCGCCCCACAAATCCGTGCGCCCTACGCCGCGACGAAACAACGTGTCGCCGGCAATCAACAGCTTAGCCTCGGAAAACCAAAAGCTCATGGAACCGGGTGTATGTCCCGGAGTATGCAGGGCCACGCCGCAACCACAGGCCAGTTCTTCATCATCGCTCAACCAGCGATCCGGTGACGGCACCGGTGTATACGGCACGCCGAACATCTGGCATTGCATTTCGAGGTTGTCCCAGAGGAATTGGTCTTCCTTGTGCAAATGCAGGGTCGCTCCGGTCTTCTCTTTCATCTGGCCGGAAGCGAGGAAGTGATCGAGATGCGCGTGGGTGTGGATGATGCTGACGACTTTCAGGCCATGCGCATCGAGACGCGCCATGATCAGGTCAGGATTGCCGCCCGGGTCGACGACGATGGCTTTCTTTGTAATCGGATCGCCGATGATGGTGCAGTTGCACTGGAGCGGGCCGACGGGGAAGGTTTCGCGGATGAGCACTGGGCTTGAAACGGTCATGGGAAATCCTGGGCAGTGGTTCGAAACGGCCGATCCGCAATTTTACCGTCGCTAGATCATTAACCCCAGCTCTTTGGCCCGCGCCACTGCCTGTGTGCGCCGCTCAACCCCCAACTTGCTGTTGATATGACTGGCGTGAGTTTTTACGGTGTGCAGGGATATGAACAACTGCTCGCTGATTTCCTGATTCGAACAGCCTTGAGCAATCAGGCGCAGAACGGCCAGCTCTCGACTGCTGAGCTGTTCGGCCACCGAGACCTCTGCGACGGGCCGGGCAGCGGGAACAGGCAGGTGTCCCAGCAATTGCTGACTGACCGCTGTCGAAAGGTTCGAAACCAATTGCCCGCGTAGCCAGTCACCGTACTTTTTCAGCAAGCTGTCAAATGGCTGCACCACGCCACCCGCTGCCGCCTCCAACGCCTGGCTCAGCGCTTTTCTGGCCTCCGGCTCACGCCCACACGCCAGCAACAGGGCCACTTTCTGCGTCAACGCCATCACGCTGAGCAACTGCCGCCCGGTCTGCTGACCGTTTTCATGCAACACGTTCAGCCGTCCTTCGGCGAGCATGGGTTGCCCTTGAATCATGTCCAGCAACGCCTGCTGCAGTTCAACATGCAACGGCAACTGTGGATGAAACTCTGGTGGTGCGGCAGCACGCTCGCCGGTGTAAGTCTGCCCAAGACGCGCCAGCCACGCCTCGGCCAGATCGGTACGGCCCTGCGCCAGCCACAGCTCGCATTTGACCAGCGTGATCATCGCCAGGTAGTAGATCGGCGGCACGTCCCAGATGTGCATCAGGCGTTCGGCTTCGGCGAGTTCGGCAAAGGCCTTGGCGAATTCGCCACTGCTGCCGTCCAGACGAGCGATGACACAATGGCCGATCAACACACTGATATCGCGGCAGGCACGCGCCTCACCAATCCCGGCCAACAAGCGCAAACGAGCGGCCTGAGGCTGCAAGCGCATCGCCAATAGAAAACCTTCGTACAACGTCAGCCGCGCACGCACCGCGTATAAGCGTTGTGGCGACAGACCGCGCAAGCGTTCCAACCCCTGATGGACTTCATCGAGTGCGCGCAGAATCTCGCCACGCGCCTGCAAAACACGCGCACGATCGTAATGCGCCAACGCTTCAAACAAAGGATTGCCGACGCGCTGCGCCAGCTCCAGGGATTCACGATTAAGGCCGCGGGCGCGCCATAGATCGCCGTCGGCAATGGCCAGATTGGACAAGGTCGATAAACACATCAGCCGTTGGCCATAGCGCTTGGCCGGCAGGCTTTCCAGGGCCTCGGTGCAATATCTGATCGTCAATTCTCGATGCCCACGCCCGCGAGCGATGATCCCGCTCAGCGCCAGCCATTGCGCGAGCATCGACTTTTGCGCGGTAGCGGAAGGCGCCGGCAGAAAGCGGCTCAAGTGGCCGGACAACTCTTCGGCGGCATCGAGCTGACACGCCAGCCCCAATGCCCAGCTGTACAGCACGATCAGCCGCGGCGTGCTGATCAGCAAGCTGTCAGGTAAATCCATTTTCCAGCGCAGCAGCATGCCGACGTTTTGTTCGGCCAGCAGCTGTTCCTCGGAAAGGTTCTGTACGAGATTTGCCGCCACATCGAGGTGACCAGCGCGCAACGCCTGCTCCACCGCCTCGTCGAGCAAGCCTTGGGCATTGAACCAGCGACACGCGCGCAGATGCAGCGTTGCGGTCGGCACCATCGCTTGCGCTATCGGCCGGCTGCGCAACAAATCGGAGAACAGATGGTGGTAGCGATACCAGTGCCCGTGCTCGTCCAGCGGTACGAGAAAGACCTGATGCGCAAGCAGAAAGCGCAGGATCTCGGCACTGTCATGGGCCTCGCGAACGGCATCGCACAACTCGCTGCAAAAGCGTTCCTGGGGAGCGGTGTCGTAAAGGAAGGATTGCACTTCGGCCGGCAGGCAATCGATGACTTCTTCGAGCAGATAATCGCGAATCAGCCCTTCCCCGCCGTTCAACGTTTGCGGCAATGCGGCATCGCTGCCGGCTTCAGACATCGCCAGCAACCAGAAACGCAAACCGGCGACCCAGCCTTCACTGCGCTGAATCAGATTTTCCAGGGCTTCACCGCGCAGAGACGTGCTGTGGCGATCAAGCAAGGTCAGGGCTTCGTCGTGGGTCAGACGCAGATCAGACTCATGCAGCTCCAGTAACTGCCGCGACAGACGCAAACGCGCCAGATGCCAGTCCGGACGCTGCCGGCTGGTGACCATCACCAGCAAGCCGTCAGGCAAATGATTGAGAAAAAACTGCAGGCACCGGTCGAGTACCGGACCTTGTGCAAGATGATAGTCGTCGAGCACCAGCAGCAACGGCTTGGCTGGATCGAGGTGCAGGGTCAACTCATCGAGCAAGCCGTCGAGCCATTCCTCGAAGGCAAACGGCTGATGACGTTGGCGCATTTTCAGCAGGCCGAGTGCACGACTGCCCAGTTGCGGAAAGTAGTCCTGCAAGCCTTCGAGCAAACGCTCAAGAAAGCGTCCGGGGTCGCTGTCGCGCGGGCTCAGGCCCAGCCAGAGGCTTTGCCAGTGCGCCGGCAGACTCTGACAGAACTCCACCGCCAGCGAGCTCTTGCCGAATCCGGCGGGGGCGCTGACCAGCAACAGGCGCCCACCGAGTCCGGCCTGCAGGCGCTCGCAAAGACGTGGTCGCAAAACGTAGCCGTCGGGCAGCGGTGGGCGAAAAAAACGCCCGTCCAGTGCCGCGACGGCAACGCTTGCGGGACCCGGAAGTGGGGACAGATCAGTCATGGCCGGCTCTTGTTCGAATTGCTGTTGGCGGCGTTGCAGATGTCCGCAGACTAGCCTTAAACGAACCGGTTATGAAGGTTGCTGCTACAAATGGCTACAAAAAGGCTACGGAAAAATCCGCAGACAAAAAAACGCCCCGAACCGGTCGGGGCGTTTTCACGAGGATGCGGCCTCGGGTTACAGCGGGTTAGCGAACGCCATCCTGACGCAGTGCGGCCGGGGTGAAATCGCTGGTGGTGGCAGTGAAGCCGAAGTCATACGCACTCTTCTCTTCGTTCTTCATGCCCAGTGCCAGGTAGCGGCCGGACTGCAGGTCGTAGAGGGTTTCCAGGGCATACCACGGCACTTGCTTATCGTAGTAGTTCTCCGCATGGGCTTCAGCGACGCGCCACAGTTGGCCACGACCGTCATAGTGGTCGATCACTGCCGCCTGCCAGGTGTCCTCGTCGATGTAGAAGTCACGTTTGGCGTAGATGTGGCGCTGACCTTCCTTCAAGGTTGCTACCACATGCCAGACGCGGCGCAGTTCGTAACGCGCCAGGTCCTGGTTGATGTGGCCGGCCTTGATGATGTCGGCGTATTTCAGCTTCGGATCGTCGAGCTTGTAGCTGTCGGAGGCGATGTACATCTCTTTCTTGCCTTCGAGCTTCCAGTCGTAGCGATCCGGTGCACCGTTGAACATGTCGAGGTTGTCGGAGGTACGCAGACCGTCGGCGGCAGTACCCGGACCGTCATAGGACACTTGTGGTGCACGGCGCACCCGGCGCTGACCGGCGTTGTAGACCCACGCCGAACGGGGTTCCTTCACTTGGTCGAGGGTCTCGTGCACCAGCAGCACACCACCGGCCAGACGTGCCGGCGCGGTCACTTTCTGCTTGAAGTAGAACAGGATATTGCCCGGGTTCGCCGGATCGTAGTCCTTCATCTTGTCGCGGAACACGAACTGATCCTGGAAGTACACCAGGCTGTACGAGCCGTTCGGTTGCGGAGTGGCCTGAGTCACCAGACGAGTCACGCTGCCGCCGCGATAGCGGGTGATGTGGTTCCAGATGACTTCCACACCGGTTTTCGGAATCGGGAACGGTACGGCGGTATCGAAGTTTTCCAGGCCGTTGCCGCCAGACACCAGGTTGGTGGTGGTGGCGTTTTTCTTGATGGCGGCGAATACGTCATCCGGCACGGTCGCACCGCGATGGGACGGATACACCGGCATCTTGAAGGTGTCCGGGTAACGCTTGAACATCGCGTACTGCCCCGGCGCCAGTTTGTCCTTGTACTTGTCGACGTCTTTCGCAGTGATGGTGAACAGCGGTTGCTCGCTGGCGTATGGATTGGACAGGAACCCCTTGCTGTCGACCGAGCCGGCATTTTTCGGCAGCGGCTTCCACGCCGGGATCGAACCGTCGGCGTTACCGGCCATTTCAGCGCCCATCGGCGTCAGGCTTTTGCCCAGTTTGTCGGCTTCTGCAGCAGGCACCGCGGCCATGACCCCGGTCGCCAGCAGCGACAGACCCAGAACACCGGCGTGGAACAGACTCTTTGTTATTTTCATAAATTCGTTCGTCCTGAAATGCAGTGCTTAGAAGTTCACGCCGAAGCTGAGCGCAACGAAGTCGCGATCATCCACAGTGGTGTACTTGCCATCGAAGAAGTTGGTGTAAGCCAGGCTCGCGGTGTAGGTGTTCTGGTATTCGGCATCGACGCCCAGGCTGACCGCTTTGCGACCTTCCTCGAAGTTACCGCCAGGGCCAGGGGAGTAACCGCTGACGTCGTGGGACCAGGCCACGTTCGGCTTCAGGTTCACACCGGCGAAGACGTCGTTGTATTCCCAGATGGCGCGACCGCGGTAGCCCCACGACACTGAGGTGGTGAAGCCGTCGTTGTCGCAATTGCGGCTGCGGTTGTTCTGCGGCGATCCTGCCCCTGCACCGTTGATGGTGCTGGCATTGAGGATATTGGCGCAGGTGTTGGTCGTGCCAGTGGCTGGCAACTCGCCCGGACCGTAGACCGGATCGCGGCCATAACGCATGTCGGAACGGCTTTCCAGGCCACCGACGTAAGTCGCGCCGACTTCACCGACCAAAGTCAGACGGCTGGCGCCCATGACCTGATCGAAGAAGTGCGTGAACGTTGTCTGGATCTGGGTGATTTCCTTGCGCTCGTAACCGTGCAGATCCTGACCCGGCACACCATTGAGCAGCGAAGCGTTGGTCAGTGCGCCGCCGAGCGGACGTACACCGGCGAACAGGATGTCGGTGGAGTTCAGTTGTACCGGCGCGTTCGGACGATAGCTGATCTCACCGCTCCACGCCGTACCGGTAGGCAGAGTGGTGGAGAAGCTCAGACCGTAGAGGCGAATGTCTTCAGGGTATTCAATGAAATAGTTCGAGTTGCCCGCGACCAGCAATGGGGCGAGTGCCGCAAAAGGCCCTGGCAGCGCGCGTGCAGTGTTGTAGACCGATTGTGGCGCACCGGTGGCGCTGAAAATCGGCGCGCGGCTGTGGTAGTTCATGAAGTAGGCGCCGAACTCGGTGTCGAGCGGTTCGTACATGTACTTGAAGGATGCGCCCCACTGACCGCTGTCGCGGGCATCGCGGTCCGGGCCACGACGAACCAGCACACCTTCCTCGTTGACGTTGACGCCGTTGGCGGCCAATGGGCCAAGGGCCACGGCCGGGATTTGCGAACGCTTGTTCAACACGCGCAGGTTGTCGTTGCAACCGTCAGCAACAATGTCCGGCTGCGAGAAGAACGTGCCGCAGTTGTCGACGACGGTCTGGTCCCATTCCAGTTGATAGAACGCTTCGGCCGAAAGGTTTTCGGTCAGACTCTGGGACACGTAGAACATGTTGACCGGAATCAGGCCTTCCTTGATCTCGGCGCCGGGACGACGGAACGCGGAAACGTCGATCGGGTTGATCGAGTTGATACCGCCGCCGATGAAGGTACTTTCACCCCAGCTAACCACCTGCTTGCCCAGACGCACGGAACCCGGCTGATCGGCGATCGCGTAGTTGTGGTAGACGAAGGCGTCGAGAATCTGCCCGCCGGACGACTTGGCGCCCTCTTTACGGTTGCTGTCGCTGATGTCTTTGAACTGGCGGCTCTCGTCCTTCAGTTCGAAGTCGTACCAGTATTTGCCACGGACGAATACGCCGGTGTCGCCGTACTTCAGCTCAAGGTCATGAATACCCTTGAAGATCTTCGAGAAGGTTTCACCGCTCTTGAAGTTGGCGTGACCGTCATCGGACGTTTGCGACAGACCGTGGCCGCCGTTGTTGACGCCGATGAGGTTCTTGTTCGGGCTCTGAGTAGACCAACTGGCACCGATCGACAAGGACGAGTCGAACTGGCCTTCGATTTCACCGACGTTGAAACTGACGCCGAATGCGGGCCCGGCGAGCGAGGAGGCAAGACTGACTGCCAGAGGCAGTTTCGCCCGGCGCCAGAACTGGTTTACTGAGGTCATCGACGCTACTCCATGTGCATTATTGTTATGGCAGTGAGTACTTTTAAAAACGCTGTGGAAGACCGGGTGCCAGGGCTGCCCGAATTCACTCCAAAGTTGCTCGCCCCAATCAGTGCGTGTGCTCCGTTCTTAAAAATCCTTGAGCGGACTATAGCCAGCAGGTGGTACTGCTTGATCCCTCTAAAGTGTGATTTGCAGCTGCCGGCCACTCTGGAACAGTCCTTTCGCCAGTCCGACGCATGTCGGCACGGCAAGGATGGCTGATTTTTTCGATTTCACAAGCCAAGCGCTTGCTTGGTGGGTCTGGCGCGCCGGTTTCGGCGCGCCAGCAGACACTCAAAGTGTCGAGAGGAAGGTGCTGTTGTTGGCCTGCCATTCAGTGATATCGAGGCGGATGCGCTTCTTGTCGAGCTTGCCGACACTGGTCTTGGGAATTTCGGTAACAAGAGCGATCTGACTCGGAATCGCCCACTTGCTCAGATGGCCCAATTCCACGAACGGCTTGAGGTGTTCCTTGAGCTCGCGCGCCCCGATCACGTGCCCTTCACGGATTACCAGCAAGGCAAACGGACGCTCGCCCCACTGCGGATCGGCGATGCCCACCACTGCTACTTCGCGTACCGCGACGTGACGACTGATCAGGTCTTCGAGGTCCAGCGAGGAGATCCACTCGCCGCCGGTCTTGATCACATCCTTGATGCGGTCGCGGATATCGATCACGCCCATGCTGTCGAGCGTGGCGACATCGCCGGTGTGCAACCAGCCGCCGGCCCAGAGCTCGGCGCCCTTCTGCGGCTCGTTGAAATAACCCTCGGTGAGCCACGGCGCGCGCAGCACCAATTCGCCCTGGGTCTCGCCGTCAGCCGGAAGAAAGTTACCCTCGGCGTCGACAATCGCCGCTTCCACCAGCGGCCCCGGCACGCCGGCCTTGATCCGGTAAGTGGTGCGTTCGTCTTCAGTGCCGGCCATCAATTCATCATTGAGGTGCGCACAGGACACCAACGGCCCGGTTTCCGACATGCCATACGCGGCGGTGAGCTGAATGCCGCGTGCCTTCGCGGTTTCGTAGAGTGTGCGATTGAGCGCGCTGCCGCCAATGACGATTTTCCAGCCACCGAAATCAGTGCCTTGTGCGCCTTTGGCGTTAAGCAGCATTTGCAGGATGGTCGGTACACAGTGAGAGAAGGTGACTTTCTCCTTACGCCACAACTCGACGAGAAACTCCGGATCGTAACGTCCCGGATAAACCTGTTTCAGGCCCAACATGGTCGCCACGTACGGCAGACCCCAGGCGTGAACGTGGAACATCGGCGTGATCGGCATGTACACATCGTTGGTGCCAAGCAAGCGCACGCTGTCGATCGAACCCATGATCGTCGACACGCCCATGGTGTGCAGCACCAGTTGTCGATGGGTGAAATACACGCCTTTCGGGTTACCGGTGGTGCCGGTGGTGTAGAACGTGGTGGCGACCGAGTTTTCGTCGAAATCCTGAAAGTCGTACTGCGGGCTCGCGGCGGCCAGCAGTTGCTCGTACTCGCCGACCAGATTCGGCAACTCGGCGGTTTTCTCCGGCAGATCGGTCAACAGCAGGGTTTTCTCGACCGTGGTCAGGTGCGGCGCGATCGCTTGATACAGCCCGACAAACTCGCTGTTGACCAGCACAAAGCGGTCTTCAGCGTGGTTCATGGTGTAGAGGATCTGCTCCGGCGACAGGCGCACGTTGATGGTGTGGATCACCGCGCCGATCATCGGAATGGCAAACATGCACTCCAGATAACGATGGCTGTCCCAGTCCATCACCGCCACCGTGTCACCGGCCTTCACACCGGCCGCCGTCAGCACGTTGGCCAACCGCGCCACGCGCTCGATCAGGGTCGGGTAGCTATAGCGAATCTGGTCGCGGTAAATGATCTCGCGGGTTTTCTCGTAACGGGCGCCGGACATCAGCAGCCGTTTGATCAGCAATGGATACTGGTAGGCCCCATCGGCCGGGGGAATGACGCGAGTCTGCAACATAAGAATCCCTTTTCTGACTGCACGGTGTTGGCGTAGAGACAGGTACTCTAGAACCCTTATACGCCAGCCAAATCAGCCAAAGGAATGATTTGCAAAGCCGTACAAATGCTAGCTTTGCGCCAGCATTTGCCGGTTTTCGTCTTCGGTCAGGCCGTTTGCCCTACAACCTCCTCGGAAGGTGTCCGTGGGAATACGACTGCCGCAAGGAAGGTCAACGCGCCGAAACCCGCGAGAATCAAGTACAGGCCTACAAAGCCATGGCGCGGTTCCACGTAGGAAATCAGCGGTATCGCCGTCGCACTGGCGCCAAACGATAAACAATAACGCAGGGCGAAGATTCGCGATTGCCATTGCGGGGCGACGAAGTTGGCAACCATCGCATCGTTCACTGTTACCTGACCAAACACCGCGAACATGAATGCCGCACCCAGCGCGATCACTGCCCAGCCGTCGGCATAGGCCAGCGCGAACAGCAGCGGTGCCTGGCACAACGTCAGGACGACAAACGGCCATTTCAGGCTGAAGCGGTGCAACACCCGACCAATGCTCAACTGCGCCACCGCGCCAAAGGCATAAGCCAGACTGACCACCACACCGAGGGTTTGCGGCGAAGCGAACAGCTCATGCAAACGCTCCTGGAACAGTTTCGGATAAGTCATGGTGGTGGCGTTGAACACCACCCCGCCGGTAGCTGTGGCCAGCGCCAGCACGCCGAACACCATAACCATCGAAATACGCTGACCGGCGGCGCCTTTAAGCGCCGTGTGCGGGCGTTGCGGGATCGGCTCTCCGCGCACCTGCAAGGCGAAGCCAAGACCCAGCACAATCGCCACTGCGCCCGGTATCAGAAACGCCGAGCGCCAGCCGAACTGCGCCACCAGCAAGCCAGTGATCAGCGCCGAAAATGCCACGCCCAGATTGCCCCACATGCCGTTGATGCCGATTTCGCGGCCACGGTTCTGCGCGTAAGCAACCAGCATTGCCGTGCCGACCGGGTGATAAATCGCCGCGAAAATACCGATCAGGGTCAAGCCGATCACCAGCATGCTCGGGCTGTTGCTCAGGCCGGTAAAAATTGCCGAGACGCCAATGCCGAAGAAAAACACCAGCATCATTTGCCGCCGGCTCCAGTGATCGCCCAGCCACCCTGCCGGTAGCGAACAGGCGCCGAAAGCAATGAAACCGCCCAGTGACAGGCCGATCAGCGCGGCGTAATCAAGACCGAAGGCCTGAGTCATGCCGAGCACGGCGGCGGGAAAGATCAGCATGAACATGTGATCGATCACATGAGCGGCGTTGATGTAGCGAATGACATTTCGGGATTGATTCATGGCGGCACGCTTTACGTTGTTGTGTGCCGCTTATGCTAGGTTGGCCATAAAGCGCATTTCTGCCAAGCAAGTCATCGAATCAGACATGTTGATCAGCCATTTCGAACACGGCCCGGTGAGTGCCTATCCCCGGGATTATCTGGACGGCGCCCACCAGCCGCTGCACCTGCATCGCGAGGCGCAATTGCTGTATGCCGTCAGCGGGATCATGCGCGTTGTCACGGAATCGGGTGCGTGGGTGATTCCGCCAAGCCGCGCGGTGTGGATTCCGCCCGAAGTGGCGCACGAGATTTTCATGAGCGGTGATGTGCAGATGCGCTCGCTGTTCATCGCGCCGGAACTGTCACCCGCCAGCCTGCAACAGTGCTGCGTTTTGGCCGTGACACCGCTGCTGCGCGAGCTGATCCTGCGCGCGGTGCAAGGGCCGCCGCACGCCGACAATCCGCTGATTCAGCAGTTGATGCTGGAAGAACTCGCCAGCCTGGAAAACCTGCCGCTGCACATTCCGATGCCCAGCGACCGGCGCCTGCAAAACATTTGTCTGGCACTGCTGCACACCCCCGATCACGCCAACACGCTGGAAGACTGGGCGCAGCAGGTCGGCGCCAGCTCACGCACGTTGGCGCGGTTGTTTCAGCAACAGTTACAGATGAGTTTCAACGCTTGGCGCCAGCAACTGCGCCTGATGGAAGCCCTGCCCCGCCTGCTCGCCGGGGACAGCGTGCAGCGTGTGGCGCAGGATTTGGGTTACGGCAGCGCGCGGGCGTTCAGCGCGATGTTTCGCCGCTTGCTCGGGGAAAATCCCCGCGAATACCTCAATAACCTGAGCAAACTCAGCGAGCTTGTGTAAGACCCTGTGGGAGCGAGCCTGCTCGCGAAAGCGGTCTTTCAGCCACCAATAATGTCAACTGACCCAACGCCTTCGCGAGCAGGCTCGCTCCCACAGGTTTAAGTCGCGGTTCTGAGATCAATGCATCTCGGTAAACGCGATTTTCACGCCGAGAGCGATCAGCACCGCACCCATGGTGCGGTCGAACCAGTGACCCATGCGGGCAAAACCGGCACGCACGCGTTGCTGGCTGAACAGCATCGCGACCAGACAGAACCAAATCGCAGTCGCAACCGCCAGGTAAATACCGTAACCGGCCTGCACCGACAGTGGCGTGTGCGGATTGATCACCACGGTGAACAGCGACAAGAAGAACAGCGTGGCTTTCGGATTCAAACCGTTGGTCACGAAGCCCGAGGTGAACGCGCCGCGCGCCGTGCGTACGCCAGCCTCTTTGTGCAGATCATCGGCCACGACTTTCGCCGGTTGCGCGCGCAGCGCCTTGAAGCCGATGTACAGCAAGTAAGCGGCGGCCGCCCACTTCAACGCGTTGAACAGCACGATCGACTGCGACACGATCAGGCCGATACCCAGCAATGAATACCCAACGTGGAGGAAAATCGCCGTGCCCACGCCCAGCGCGGTCCAGGTGCCGGCGCGGCGCCCGTGGGTCACGCTCTCGCGCACCACCACGGCAAAGTCCGGGCCGGGACTGGCGACGGCCAGCAGATGGATCAGTGCAACGGTCAAGAACTCGGTCCAGTACATGGGGGCTCCTTTCGGCCAAGCGTATCAATTTGTTTCATCTGGTAGGCTCGGCAGATTACGCCCAACGCTCACAGCACAAAAGGTACAGTTGATGACGAACACGCGCCGTGCGGTATTCCTTGATCACCCTTCGCTGGATCTCGGCGATCTGGACCTCAGTCCGTTGCGCGACTGCTTCAGCGATCTGCAGTTGTTCGCCCAGACCTTGCCCGAGCAAGTCGCCGAGCGTTTGCAAGGCGCCACCGTGGCGATCAGTAACAAGATCCTGATCGACGCCGCCGCGATGGCTGCCAACCCCGATCTGAAACTGATCCTGATCACCGCCACCGGCACCAACAACGTCGACCTCGCCGCCGCCCGCGCACAAGGCATCACCGTGTGCAACTGTCAGGGTTACGGCACGCCGTCGGTGGCGCAACACACCATCATGCTGCTGCTCAACCTCGCCACGCGTCTGGCCGATTATCAGAAAGCCGTCGGTGAAGGTCGCTGGCAGCAGGCCAAACAGTTCTGCCTGCTCGACTATCCGATTGTCGAACTGGAAGGTAAAACCCTTGGCCTGCTTGGGCATGGCGAACTCGGTGGCGCTGTTGCTCGATTAGCCGAAGCGTTCGGCATGCGCGTGTTGCTCGGGCAGATTCCGGGGCGCCCTGCTCGCCCGGATCGTTTGCCGCTGGATGAACTGCTGCCGCAAATCGACGCCCTCACCCTGCACTGCCCGCTCAACGAACACACCCGCCACTTCATCGGTGCCCGCGAACTGGCCGCAATGAAACCCGGTGCGTTCGTGGTCAACACCGCCCGTGGCGGTCTGATCGATGAGCAGGCGCTGGCCGATGCGTTGCGCAACGGCCACCTCGGTGGCGCCGCGACAGATGTGTTGAGCGTCGAGCCGCCGACCCAGGGCAATCCCTTGCTCGCGGCAGATATTCCGCGCCTCATCGTTACGCCGCACAACGCTTGGGGCAGTCGCGAGGCACGCCAGCGCATCGTCGGCCAATTGACCGAAAACGCTCAGGCGTTCTTCAGCGGTAAGGCGCTGCGGGTCGTCAGTTGATAAACTGCGGCACTTTTTTTTGAGGAGCAGTTATGGATCCGCGCAGTGAAGTACTGCTTCGTCAGCCCGAGTTGTTCCAGGGTTCGTTGTTGTTGGCCGGTTTGCCCGCCGACGATTTGCTTGGGCGCTTGCCCAATGCATTCGGCTGGTGCTGGCATGCCGGCGACCAGGCCGCGCTGGACGCCCGTTTCGAAGGGCGCAGCCATTTCGGCGTGAACATCCCGGAGCGCGAGTTCGACAGCGCCGTGGTGTTTCTGCCCAAGTCCAAGGACCTGACCGATTACATCCTCAACGCCGTGGCCTCACGTCTGGCCGGGCGTGAAGTGTTTCTGGTCGGGGAAAAACGCAGCGGCATCGAAGGCGCGTCCAAGCAGCTCAACCCGTTCGGCAAGCCGCGCAAGCTCGACAGCGCGCGGCACTGCCAGTTGTGGCAAGTGACTGTGGCCAATGCCCCGGAAGCGAAACCCCTGGAAAGCCTGGCGCAGACCTATGAATTGCCACTGGCTGAAGGCCCGTTGAAAGTCATCAGCCTGCCGGGCGTGTTCAGCCACGGTCGCCTGGATCGCGGCAGCGCCCTGTTGCTGGAGCATCTGGACAAATTGCCGAGCGGCCATTTGCTCGACTTCGGTTGCGGCGCAGGTGTGTTGGGCGCTGCGGTAAAACGTCGCTATCCGCACAATCAAGTGACGTTGCTGGATGTGGATGCGTTTGCCGCTGCCAGCAGCCGTCTGACGCTGGCGGCCAACGGCCTGGAAGCTGAAGTACTGACCGGGGATGGTATCGATGCTGCACCGATGGGTTTGAATGCAATTCTGAGCAATCCACCGTTCCACGTCGGCGTGCACACTGATTATTTCGCCACGGAGAACTTGCTGCGAAAAGCGGCCAAACATCTGAAAAACGGCGGCGAACTGCGCTTGGTGGCGAACAGCTTCCTCAAGTATCAACCGCTGATCGAGGAGCATCTTGGCGTGTGTGCGATCAAGGCTGAAGGCAATGGTTTCCGCATTTACCGGGCCAAGCGCGGCTGAAACTTGTTTTAAAAAAGAGGCTTGCTCAATCGGATTTGCCTAGGCAGAATCCGCTCCGTCCTAGGGGAGTAGTCTCCCACGAGCGCCAAGTTCGTCCGGCATACGTCAACATACTTGATCCTCAGATCATGGCGTATGCGACCCAAGCGTCCGCAACAGACGGATCGCAGGGTTTGACAAGACCTATGACACGCACACCTTACCCGGGGCGGGAAGGCTGTACGTGTCATAGCCGTGTCGACCCGCCCCTTAGGAAATCCTGATGCTGGACTCGTTACTCGTTCCCACCGCAATCGTTGCCTTGGCCGAAATCGGCGACAAGACGCAACTGCTCGCGCTGATTCTCGCCGCTCGCTTCCGCAAACCCTGGCCGATCATTGCCGGTATTGTCGCCGCGACCCTGGCCAACCACGCAGCAGCCGGTGCGGTAGGCGCCTGGTTCGGCAGTTTCTTCTCGAATGCGACGCTGCACTGGATCCTCGCCGCGAGCTTCACGGCCACGGCGCTGTGGACGCTGGTGCCGGACAAAATGGACGACGATGAAACCAGCACCGCGCGCAAGTTCGGGCCTTTCCTGACCACACTGATTGCATTCTTCCTGGCGGAAATGGGCGACAAGACTCAGGTCGCCACGGTGATGCTCGCGGCGCAATACCCGGATCTGTGGCTGGTGATTATCGGTACGACAGCGGGCATGTTGATTGCCAACGTGCCAGTGGTATTGGCCGGTAACTTTGCCGCCGACAAATTGCCACTGACCCTGATCCGTCGCCTCGCAGCTTCGGCGTTCATGATTCTGGCAATCGTCGCGGTGTACAAGGCGATGCAGAGCAGCGGATGGGTTTAACCCTGCCGACGCCGATCGTTCCCACGCTCTGCGTGGGAATGCAGCCGGGGACGCTCTGCGTCCCTTTTGGAACGCGGAGCGTCCTTAGAGGCATTCCCACGCAGAGCGTGGGAACAATCACCGACTCAGGATTTCGGGGCCTGTTCGTACAGCGGCATGACTTTCGGGATCGCCGCCTGCAACGAGGCAATCCGGCTGGCCGAGGCCGGGTGAGTGCTCATGAACTCCGGCGGCGAACCTTCCGACGCCTTGCTCATCTTGTTCCACAAAGTGATCGCGGCGTTCGGGTTGTAACCGGCGCGTGCGGCCAGTTCCAGACCGATCAGGTCGGCTTCGTTTTCGTTGGCACGGCTGTTCGGCAACGTCATGCCGTAGTTGGCCACCGTATCGGCCAGCGCCAGACTGTCCTGACCCAGACCAAGCAATGCACCTGCGCCCTGCTTGGCCATTTCAATCCCGTAGGCTTTGGACATTGCTTCACGACCATGCTCGCGCAGGGCGTGGGCGATTTCATGGCCCATGACCGCGGCGATTTCATCGTCGGTGAGCTTCAGGCTGTCAATCAGCCCGGTGTAGAAAATGATCTTGCCGCCAGGCCCGCAGTTGGCGTTGAGCTCGTCGCTCTTGATCAGATTGACTTCCCACTGCCACTGCGCCGAATCCGGACGGAAGTTCGGCGCCTGGGCGATCAAGCGATTGGCAATTGCCTGAACCCGCTTGGCCTCAGGACTGGTCTTGTCCAGCACACCTTTGCTGGAGGCTTCACCGACAGTCTTCTGATACGACTGGGCATACATCTGGTCGACCTCTTGCGAGGACAGCATGCTGAACATGTACTGCTTGCGCTCCACACCCACGGCACCGCCGCTGGTGGTGTTGACCGACTGACAACCGGCCAGCAACAGCGCTGCGCCCAGTGCACTTACAACCATTGTCTTGTTCATTCAAAAGCTCCCTGAAAACCTGTCGCGTATCCTAGGCGGGTAATTGTATCGGCGCCAGATACAACGGACGTGCTGCAGCGACTTTCAGACGTTTCCCACCATGGCTGTCGTAAAAAATTCACAGCAACGGCAAAGCCTCTGCCACTGCGTCGCGCACTGATCCATTTGCGACATCGGCGTTCAATTGCCACTGCCCGCGCTCATGGCCCAATGCCGCCTGCCGATATATCACCGCAGACGTCCTCTTGCGTGCGGAGCTCCCATGAAGTTCAAGTCGATCCAGTTTTCCGTCGCCGCCCTGGCCGGCGCCATCGTGCTCAGTGTGGTCGCCGCGCTGGTGCTGTATGCGCTGTTCTCCGGTGCGCGCACGCAAGAGATGGTGCAACAACGCACCCAGGCGCAGTTCGAGCAAGTCATCGAACAGCGCCTGACCTCGCTGGCGCAAACCCAGGTCAGCCAGATCCAGCGCGAACTCGAAGCGCCGCTGCTGATTGCCGGCGGGCTGGTGCGGGTCAACGCCCTGCTCGGTACGCCGGGCGCCGATGGTCAGCCGCGCCTCACTGTCAGTCGCGAGCAACTGATCAGCCTGATCAAAGAGAACGTCGAAAAGAACCCGAAAATTCTCGGCACTTACATCGGCTGGGAAAAAAATGCTCTTGACCACAATGACGCGGCCTATGTCGGCACCAGCGTGGCTGGCATCGACGCGGCCAACGGGCGTTTTCTGCCGTGGTGGTTCCGCAACGATGACGGCACCCTCGGCCTGGACAAACTGGTCGACGTTGACGACCAGAAAACCCTGTCCACCGGTGTGCGCGCCAGCGAGTACTACCTGTGCTCGAAGGAGAGCAAAAAATCCTGTGTGATCGATCCGGCGCCGTACAAGGTCGGCGACAAGATCGTCATGCTCGCCTCCTTTATTGAACCGATCATGCTCAACGGCGCCTTCCAGGGCATCGTCGGCGCTGACCTGTCGGTGAACTTCATTCAGGAAATGCTCCTCGCAGCCAACCAGAAGCTCTACAGCGGCGCCGGGCAAATGGCCCTGATCGGCGGCAATGGCCGGATCGTCGCCTACACCAAAGACCCGAGCAAATTCGGCGAAAAAGTCAGCGATATCCTCGATGCCGAGCAGACCGCCAACATGGCCAATCTCAAGCGCGATGAAGTGACTTACTCGGTCAACAAGGACAAGGGGCGCATCGAGTTGTACCTGCCGTTCGGCATCGGCCAGACGGACGCGCGCTGGACATTGATGCTGCAATTGCCTCTGAACGCGGTGATGGCTGATCTGCAGAAGCTACAGGCCGATCTGGATGCTCAGCGTAAATCCGACACCTTCGGCATGGCCATGGTCGGTCTGCTCATCGCTGGCATTGGCTTGCTAGTGATCTGGCTGGTCGGTCACGGCATTGCCCGACCACTGAAGCAGATGGTCGCGATGCTCAATGACATTGCTCAGGGTGAAGGTGACCTGACCCGACGCTTGAGCAGTGATCGCAGCGACGAATTGGGCTCGATCGCCAAGGGCTTCAACACCTTTTTGGCCAAATTGCAGGCGATGATCACGCAGGTAGTGACGTCGGTGCAGAGCGTCAGCGATTCCTCGGAGCACACCGCCGACATCGCCATTCGCACCAACATCGGCATCCAGAAACAAATGGCCGAGATCGATCAAGTCGCCACGGCGGTGCAGGAAATGACCGCCACTGCACAGGACGTCGCGCGCAACGCAACGCAGGCTGCGCAAGCCGCCAGTCACGCCGATCAAGCGGCCAGTCAGGGCATGCAGATCGTCCGCGACACCTCGAATTCGATTGGTGTGCTGGCGCTGGAAATCGGCAAGGCTGTAAACGTGGTGCAGACGCTGGCCAAGGACAGCGAGAACATCAATGCGATTCTCACGGCGATTCGCGGGATTGCCGAGCAGACCAATTTGCTCGCCTTGAACGCAGCGATCGAAGCGGCGCGCGCCGGCGAGCAAGGTCGCGGCTTTGCCGTAGTGGCCGACGAGGTCCGCAATCTGGCGCAAAAGACTCAGAAGGCCACCGAAGAAATCCAGTCCATGATCCAGCAACTGCAGCAAGGCACGCGCGATGTGGTGCGGGTCATGGAGGACAGTCAGAACCGCACCGACGAAAGCGTGCAACACGCGGCGAAAGCGGCTCAAGCGCTGGAGACGATTACTCACGCGGTATCGGTAATCAACGACATGAACACGCAGATTGCCAGTGCGGCGGAGGAGCAGAGTGCTGTGGCCGATGACATCAACCGCAATGTGATCAACATCGGGCAAGTGGCCAATGAAGTCGCGGGTGGTGCGGATGAGTCGAGTTCGGCGAGTGCCGATTTGACCAAGCTGGCGGAGCAGCAGCGGCGGTTGATCAATCAGTTCAAGGTCTGAAAAGCGAAAAGCACCCTCACCCTAACCCTCTCCCAGAGGGAGAGGGGACTGACCGAGTTGTCTCCCGTCATACATCGACCTGAAATAACCAGTCGATTATGGATTCCAAGCTGAGCGTTCAAGTCGGTGCATTTCGTCAATATCCCCCAATCAGTCCCCTCTCCCTCCGGGAGAGGGCTAGGGTGAGGGGCTTTTGATCTACAGTCTTTAACCCGGGGTCAAACACTCCGGCCCATTGAGCTTCGGATCATTGATCAGATTCGCCAACACCCGCTCACGCAGCGCCGCCGGTTCACTGGCCAGCAACCCTTGCAACACATGCAATGGCGTTTCGGGATCGAGCCACGCCGCCTGCCCCGCCTCATCGAGAATCAACGGCCGCCGCTGACTCGACGCCGGCTGAGTGATCACCGCCGTACTCAACCACACCTGTTCCTGCACCGGATAAGCCTCCCAGATCGCCGCAAAAAACAGTGATGAGCCCTCCCCCGGCGTCAGCCAGAACGGGCGCTTGCGCTGGGTCCCGCGCCATTCATAGAAACCATTCGCCGGCAGCAGGCAGCGACGCTGGCGCAGCGCCTCACGAAACATCGGCTGCTCGGCCACGGTTTCCGCCCGGGCATGCGCCGGGGTTTTCGACAAATCGGTCAGCCACGGCGGTGTCAGGCCCCAACGGGCGCGCGCCAGGGTGCGCTGGCCGTCTTCAGCGGCGCGTAGCATCAACACCGAATCATTGGGGGAAATGTTCCACTGCGCCTGCTGATCGGCGGGAAAACCTGGCAGGGCCGCGAAATCGCGGTTCCAGCGAAACAGGGCATAACGTCCACACATGGGGCAACACGACTCTGAAGTAAAACGAAGCTCAGCCTAACAGACCAGCGTCCCGGGGAAGCTCTCCGGTTCATCGCCGGGCAGCGGCAGCGCGGCATTGTACGCGGTGATCAGCTCGCGAGCGTATTCGGCCTGGTCGTTATCGACGGACAAGCCCAACAGACCGAAGATCGGCAGCTCGCCCGTTCCACCGAGCAAATCGCGGCCAATCAAGTGCGCCTCTATCCCTTCGCTGGCGAGCATGCCCTTGAGCATTTCACCTTCCATCAGGTTTTCCGGCTCGTAGATTCGCTGCATGGGCGCGCCTCACTCGTTTTCGCTGAAGACTTCCAGATGCCATTCCTCTCCATGAACCTGCAACACGAACGTTATTGGCTGACAACACACCTGACAGTCCTCGATGTAAGTCTGATCTCCACCGGACAGGTCCAGCGTCGTCTCTACTGCTTCCCCACAATAAGGACATTCGTATTCAGCGGTTTCCAGCATCGCGGTCTCCCAAGTGACTTGTGCGTATAATCGCCGGTCTATTTGCAGGGCTATTTTTGTCTGGCTACTTTTTCAGACCGTGCCCCGCGGGTTTTCGATCAAAACCTTTACTTACCCTAGCCGTTTCCAACAAGAGAGCATGATGGGCGAATTCGATGCCATCCGACCTTACGACGACAGCGAAGTACCTGTGGTACTGGCAAGACTGCTCGGCGACAAGGCGTTTCTAGATATCCTCACCCACTTCCGCTTCCCGCGTTTTGCCGGTGCCTTCGGCTGGATGCTCAAACCACTTATAGCCCATCGGCTGCGTCGTGAGTTCGCCGACGTGACGTCGGTGGCGACGTTGCAGGACAAGGTCGAGTCCTACGTCGACCACACCATCGAGCGCGCCACCGACGGCGTGACCTACACCGGTGTCGAGCAATTCAAGTCCGGCAGCGCCTATCTGTTCATCGCCAACCACCGCGATATCGTGATGGACCCGGCCTTCGTCAACTACGCCGTGTACCACGCTGGCCTGCCGACGCCGCGCATCGCGATTGGCGACAACCTGCTGCAAAAACCGTTTGTCAGCGACCTGATGCGTTTGAACAAGAGCTTCATCGTCCACCGTTCGATCACCGGCCGCCGCGAGAAAATGGCTGCGTATCAACTGTTGTCGGCGTACATCAACCACTCGATCCGCAACGATTGCGCGTCGATCTGGATCGCTCAGGCCGAAGGTCGGGCGAAGGACGGCGACGACCGCACCGAGTCGGCGATCCTCAAGATGTTCCACATGAGCCGCAAGGACGAGCCGTTCGGCGAAGTGATCCGCTCGCTGAATGTCACCCCGGTGTCGATCAGCTACGAATACGATCCGTGCGACCAGGCCAAGGCCCGCGAGCTGTACATCCGCGCGACCACCGGCACTTACGCGAAAGCGCCGGGCGAGGATGACGTAAGCATTGCCAAGGGCATCACTGGCTACAAGGGCCGCGTGCATGTGAACTTTGCTGCGCCGATCACTGAGCTGTTCGAAGACACCAAGCAATTGGCGGTCGAAATGGACAAGCAGATTCTCGGTGGCTATCGCCTGTTTCCGGTGCATTACCTGGCGTACGCGCAGTGGGCTGACGCCGATCCGCAACTGAACGTGCCGAAAGCTGCCGATGTGTTTCCGGCGGATGAACTGGCCAAGGCGCAGGAAGAATGGCAGAGCCGGCTGGATGCATGCCCTGCAGAGCACCGTCCGTATCTGGTGCTGCAATACGCGACGCCGGTACGTAATCAGTATCGGGTCAAGGCTGGGTTGCCGCTGTAAAACAACGGCAAGATCAAAAGATCGCAGCCTGCGGCAGCTCCTACACGGGAATGATGTACACCCTGTAGGAGCTGCCGCAGGCTGCGATCTTTTGCTTTTAGAAGCGCGTGCTGATCCAGGAAACGATCAGGGCCAGGCCCAGGCAAGCAAAACCAAAACGATAGAAAAACCGGTTCATGCGCAAGGTCGCCCAATCCAGTATCGGCTCGGCATTCGGCTGTGCCTGACGCTGGGCGGCAATGCTGGCCATCGCGCGCTGTTCACGGCGACGAGTGGCGTGCAGCAGCCAACTGCCCGGAAACGCCAACAGCAGTGCCAGCAAGTTGATCAACTTGGCGGGATGGGCGGTAAACAGCGTCATCAAGTGCAGCGACATCACAGACCTCTATCTGAACCGGTATGGCAGACGCCAGATCGACGACTGCGGCGCGGATTCTACCGAAACCTTGCGCCCCTGCCCCAGCCTTTGCGACAAATTACCTGACAATCGACCGATGGCTGTCCTGTGTCACGGCATCGTCATGTGGATAGGCCACCCTGCGCGCCTCGAAACACACATGGAACGCGACATGCTTCACGCTGAAAACCAGGATCGTCTTTATCTCATTACCCCTTACGACGAGCAGCAAAGCCTCGTCGGCAGCCTCGCCTTCAATGTTCAGGATCGCCATTGGCTGGTGTATTGCGCACTGGGCGGGCATCAGCATGCGGATTTGCCGGAGACGGATTTGCTGACGGGTGTCAGCGTTCTCGACTTTTACTCGCAGGCTGCCTGAAAGCAAAAGCCCCTCACCCTAGCCCTCTCCCAAAGGGAGAGGGGACTGACCGAGGTGTTTATTCGAGGTACATCGACCTGAAATATCGAGCCGAACTCAGATTCTGAAAAGCCCCCGATCGGCGCCCTTTCCCCCTCGCCCCCCTTGGGGGAGAGGGCTGGGGTGAGGGGGATCGATTGTTCATCCAACACAAAATTTCAATCCTGACACCCACAAAAAAGCCCGAAACCATCACTGGCCCCGGGCTTTTTCACATCTGCCGAAAACTTACTCGGCCAGAACCTGACCCACAGTCGGATCCTTGAACAGACGCGTCAGCGCATCGCTCAACACGTCGCTGACCAGTTTGGTGTTGGTTTCCTGGTTCGGCGCCATGCCGAAACGCTGGTCCAACGAAGCGCCGTAACGGCCGCTGTAACGGCGGTTGGCGTTCTGCACGTCGGAGCGGAAGGTCGCGCCGATAGTCGCTTCGGTCACGTACATGCCTTCTTTCGGCGACTGATACTTCAGCTCGGCCAGGGTCACGGTCAACTGCGGAGCATTCGGCGCGTTATTGGTCGGGGTGAAACCGAGCAGACGCACGGCGGCTTCAGCCTGAGCCTGCAGTTTGGGCAGGATCTGCTCGCGCTGCACGGTGATGGCGCTGGTTTCCGGGTAAAGACCGCCACGCGTGCCCAAAGTTGGCGACGGACGACCGTCTACTACACGCACGACAACAGGCTGGCCACGACCGACCGCTGGCAGCTGGGTGGTCAGCTTCGGCTCCGGGTTCAGTTGTTGCGGGCTGTGGGCGCAGCCGGCCAAGGTCAAACCGGCCACAGTGATCAAACCGAACAACAGGCGTTGCAACATGCTCTTCTCTCCAGAATCAGGCACAAACAGGCCGGCAGTATAGCGGTGGGCCACTGCGGGTAACCAGCGCCCGACAGTGAATACTGAAATGTCTGACAAACCCGCGGGAAAGCGGTTCCTGTCACAGATTATTCACCCGGCATACACGTTCACGTCACGGCGCCTTGGCAACCTTGCAATCAGTCCCCCACAAGGTACTCAATCATGCGTTATCTGATCTCGTTGTTCTCGCCACGCCCGCTGCACCGCAGCTTCGCCCTGCTCGATCGCAACGGCCATTGCCAGGCATTCAAGCAGTGCAGCCTGCAACCGATGGGCGATGGCTGGGTGGAAATCGAAGAAATCCGCCTCAACTGGTTGCACCAGCCACTGCCCGCCAGCGCCCGCGTCATAGCGTCGCAGCCCCGTGCACGGGTGCAAGCGATGTTGAGCATCTGACCGGATGCCTAATAAAAGTCATTAAACACGAGCAACTGCCCGCATTTCTTCGATACAATCTCCCCCCGATTATAAGGACGTCTCCTGATCGGGCCCCGCAACAGCGTCAATGCGCATGCATCGACACCCAAAATCGCCCACAGAGAGCCGCCCACACAGATCGAGTGAAGTTGGCGCGCTTGCCTGTTCTTCCGGCAAAAACCCCGCTTTTCGCGAATCTGCAGAGCTGTCATGACGCTCGGCCACCGCGTTGTTTTTGCCCTCGGGCAAGGTGCCAGGCCTGGACAGCCCTTTTTTGAGGTTCACGTCTTCAAAAGAGCGTGAAAAAAACGGGTTTTCACAACTTCACAAGAGTGTGGCGAGCAAATGAAAAGTTTTGCGTCTGAACATGCACCATTAGCGTCTGATACAGCCCAACGACACAGGACCGGGTATACCTCGAATATCGGAGCCTGAAGCCTGTCCGCTACGGATTTGGTTGCACAAAAACGGATGTCTCGACCATAAGTCGAATTGCCAGCTACGTGCTGAAATGAGTTCATGGAGCTCTTGAAAGCCAAGCCGCATACATCCGTCGAAGTTGCGAAAAATTGCGAAGATTCGGACATGGCGACCTGACCACGGATAGCTGGGGCATAACTGATCTGTCCCGGAACGCCTGGCAGCCATGCCGACAATTTGGTGCTGCAGATTTTGGAGACGCGTTAAATGGCGCATAACGAAGCAGTCGACGTAGTTCTGGTTGGGGCGGGCATCATGAGTGCCACTCTGGCCGTGCTGCTCAAAGAGCTCGACCCCGCGATCAAGCTGGAAGTCGTCGAGCTGATGGATTCCGGTGCTGCCGAGAGTTCCAACCCTTGGAACAACGCCGGTACCGGCCACGCCGGTCTGTGCGAGCTGAACTACACGCCGCAAGCCGCCGATGGCACCGTCGACATCAAGAAAGCCGTGCACATCAACACCCAGTTCGAGGTGTCGAAGCAGTTCTGGTCGTACCTGACCAAGAAAGGCACCTTCGGCTCGTGCAAATCCTTTATCAGCCCGGTGCCGCACCTGAGTTTCGTCCAGGGCGACAGCGGCGTGTCTTTCCTCAAATCGCGCTTCGACGTGTTGAGCAAGCACCACGCCTTCGCTGACATGGAGTACACCGAAGACAAGGCCAAGATGGCCGAGTGGATGCCGCTGATGATGCCGGGCCGCTCGCCGGACGAAGTCCTCGCTGCCACTCGCGTGATGAACGGCACCGACGTCAACTTCGGCGCCCTGACCAATCAGTTGCTCAAGCACCTGACCAGCGCCCCGGACACTCAAGTCAAATACTGCAAGCGCGTCACTGGCCTCAAGCGTAACGGCGCCGGCTGGACCGTCAGCATCAAGGACGTCAACAACGGTAACACCCGCGAAGTCGACGCCAAGTTCGTTTTCCTCGGTGCTGGCGGCGCGGCCCTGCCGTTGCTGCAAGCCTCGGGCATCGAAGAAAGCAAAGGCTTCGGCGGCTTCCCGATCAGCGGCCAGTGGCTGCGTTGCGACAATCCGGAAGTGGTCAAGCACCACCAGGCCAAGGTCTACAGCCAGGCAGCAGTGGGTTCGCCACCGATGTCGGTGCCGCACCTGGACACCCGCGTGGTCGACGGCAAGAAATCCCTGCTGTTCGGGCCGTACGCCGGTTTCACCACCAAGTTCCTCAAGCACGGCTCCTTCATGGATCTGCCGCTGTCGGTTCGCGCCGGCAACATCGGGCCGATGCTGGCCGTGGCGAAAAACAACATGGACCTGACCAAGTACCTGGTCAGCGAAGTGATGCAATCGATGGAGCAGCGTCTGGATTCCCTGCGCCGCTTCTACCCTGAGGCGAAAGCCGAAGACTGGCGCCTGGAAGTGGCCGGCCAACGGGTGCAGATCATCAAGAAAGACCCGAAAAAGGGCGGCATCCTGCAGTTCGGTACCGAACTGGTCTCGGCCAAGGACGGCTCCCTCGCCGCCTTGCTCGGCGCTTCGCCGGGTGCGTCGGTGACCGTTTCGATCATGCTCGAGCTGATCGAGAAGTGCTTCCCGGCCAAGGCCAAGGGCGAGTGGGCTGGCAAACTGGCAGAGATCTTCCCGGCCCGTGAAAAGGTCCTGGAAACCGATGCTGCGCTGTATCGCAAGATCAACACGCAGAACAACATCGCGCTGGAACTGGTTGAAGAAAGCAGCGAGACCCCAAGCTACGCTTGATCTTGCCGCATAAAAAACGCCCCGTACTCAGTGAGCGCGGGGCGTTTTTTTATGCCTGGGAAAAGCCTCAGGTGCGGGACTTTTCGATCAGCTCAATGTATTCCGGGGCGTTGCGCTGATCGGCTATCACCTCAACGAAGGTCTTGCCGTGCTCGTCCTTGCCATCCACGTCATAACCAGCTGCAACGAAGAAACCCAGAAAGCGTTCGAAGTCGTCGATACGCAGGCCACGGTAAGCCTTGATCAGTTTGTGCAGCGACGGCGAAGTGGCGTCGACCGGCTCAAAATCGAGGAACAGCTTGATCTGCTCATCGCCGATCTCGTCACCAATCACTTGTTTCTTATCTTTACGCATTGCCGACTCCAGCTCGCAGACATTACACGGGGCGGGCAGTTTACCCCTGCCCGGCCGCCCGGCTCAACGCGATCGCACAGCGCCGGTGTGCAAATCGGCCCAGATGTGGCCATTGGCGTAACTGAGGAACTGCACATACACAGTGTCGTTGCGCAGCAGATCGATGATCACGCGGTATTGGGCCAGCGGATAAAACAGCGTCAGGGTCTTGCTCTTGTCGTCGTAGACCGGCTTTTTCAGGCTTTTGCTTTCGCCGTCGAAATTGACCAGCACCTGAGTGATCGTCGCGCCCTTGTTCAGGGATTTGCCTTTGAGGCGGATCATCAGCGGCGAGGTGACAGGAATCGGTTGCTGGTTGGACTGACGTTGCGCGCCCACCACTACGGCATAGTCGGTGACTTGCATGAGTTGCTGCTGCTCGGGTTCGGCATCGCGCACGGTCAGATCGTCCGGCGGCAGGAACTGGCTGTGCATCGGCGCGGCGGACAGCGGCAGACTGAGGATCAGTAAAAGCGCGGCGAGGCTGCGGATCGAGAGGCTCATGACGGGCTCCGGAGGGCGGGGCCGAGCACTCTAGCATGGGTATCACGGATGGATCAGCACACACAAAACAACTGTGGGAGCGAGCCTGCTCGCGAAGGCAATTTCACATTCAACACTTATCCTGAATGAAAGATCGCTTTCGCGAGCAGGCTCGCTCCCACATTGGATCGAGGCGCGGATTACATGCCTTTAACGGCAAAGATCCCGTTGGCGTTGCGCCAGTAGCCTTTGTAATCCATGCCGTAACCGAAGATGTAACGGTCGATGCACGGCAGGCCGACGAAATCGGCTTTCAGGTCAGGACGCGCCTTGCGGTCGTGATCCTTGTCGATCAACACGGCGGTGTGCACTTTGCGCGCGCCGGCGTGTTTGCAGAAGTCGATGATCGCGCCCAGGGTGTGACCTTCATCGAGGATATCGTCGATGATCAGCACGTCGCGGTCGATGAACGAGACTTCCGGCTTGGCTTTCCAGAACAGGTCGCCGCCGCTGGTTTCGTTGCGATAACGGGTCGCGTGCAGGTAGGAGGCTTCCAGCGGGAATTGCAGATGCGTCAGCAGTTTGCCGGAGAAAATCAGCCCGCCGTTCATCACGCAGAACACTACCGGGTTGCTGTCGGCCAGTTGTTCGTTGATTTGTGCACCGACGCGGGCAATGGCGGCCTCGACTTCAGATTCGGTGTACAGGCAGTCAGCCTCTCGCATGATTTGACGGATATGCTCGAGATCAGCGGACATGGCGCTCTCCAGGGGTTGGCGGAATTGGAAAAGCGGGCAAAGGTACGCATCCATCGAGGCCGAATCAAGCCTTTATGGACTAACGTACAGAATGTCCTATAGGACATCACCCTCGGATAGATTAATCTAGGCCGGTTTTTTTGCCCGCCGCCGGAGTTTTTCCATGCCCATCCTCGAGATCCGCCATCCGCTGATCCGTCATAAACTCGGCCTGATGCGCCGCGCCGATATCAGCACCAAGAACTTCCGAGAGCTCGCTCAGGAAGTCGGCGCCCTGTTGACCTATGAAGCTACAAAAGATCTGCCGCTGGAGTCCTACGATATTGCAGGCTGGTGCGGCACCGTGTCGGTCGAGAAAATCGCCGGCAAGAAGATTACCGTCGTGCCGATTCTGCGCGCCGGCATCGGCATGCTTGAAGGCGTGCTGAGCCTGATCCCGGGTGCCAAGGTTTCCGCTGTGGGTGTCGCCCGCAACGAAGAAACCCTGCAAGCGCACACCTATCTGGAAAAACTGGTTCCGGAAATCGACGAACGGTTGGCGATGATCATCGACCCGATGCTCGCCACCGGCAGTTCGATGGTTGCGACCATTGACCTGCTGAAGAAAGCCGGCTGCAAAGATATCCGCGCGATGGTGCTGGTTGCCGCGCCGGAAGGCATTGCTGCAGTAGAAAAAGCTCACCCGGACGTGACCATCTACACCGCGTCCATCGATGAGCGCTTGAACGAGCACGGTTACATCATCCCTGGACTTGGCGACGCCGGTGACAAGATCTTCGGCACCAAGCAGAAGGACGCGTGACCATGCAGCAAGAGTTCAACGATCCGCTCTGGCGCACGGTGCTGTCCGGCGCCCAGATGCTGTTCGTGGCTTTCGGCGCTTTGGTGCTGATGCCGCTGATCACGGGCCTGGACCCGAACGTGGCACTGTTTACCGCAGGTCTGGGAACGATTCTGTTCCAGATCGTCACCGGGCGTCAGGTGCCGGTGTTTCTGGCGTCGAGCTTCGCTTTCATCACCCCGATCATTCTCGCCAAGGGCCAGTTCGGCCTCGCCGCGACCATGGGCGGGGTGATGGCGGCCGGTTTCGTCTACACCTTCCTCGGCCTTGCCGTGAAGATCAAAGGCACGGGCTTCATCGACCGTTTGCTGCCGCCGGTGGTGATTGGTCCGGTGATCATTTCCATCGGTCTGGCCATGGCGCCGATTGCCGCGAACATGGCGATGGGCAAGGCTGGCGACGGTTCTGAACTGATCCACTACCAGACCGCGATGATGATCTCGATGCCGGCATTGCTGACCACGTTGATCGTGGCGGTGTTCGGTAAAGGCATCTTCCGTCTGGTGCCGATCATCTCCGGTGTGCTGGTCGGTTTTGCTATGGCGTTCTATTTCGGCGTGGTCGACACGGCGAAGATTGCCGCTGCGCCATGGTTTGCGATCCCGCATTTCACCGCGCCGGAGTTCAACTGGCAGGCGATTCTGTTCATCGTTCCGGTGGCATTGGCCCCGGCGATTGAGCACATCGGTGGCGTGATTGCCGTCGGCAGCGTGACCGGTCGCGATTACCTGAAGAAGCCGGGCCTGCATCGCACCCTGCTCGGTGACGGCATTGCCACCACCGCAGCCGGTCTGTTCGGCGGTCCGCCCAACACCACCTACGCCGAAGTGACGGGCGCGGTGATGCTGACCAAGAACTACAACCCGAAAATCATGACCTGGGCGGCGATCTTCGCCATCAGCCTGGCGTTCATCGGTAAATTCGGCGCACTGCTGCAGAGCATTCCGGTGCCGGTGATGGGCGGGATTCTGTGCTTGCTGTTCGGTTCGATCGCGGCGGTGGGCATGAACACCCTGATCCGTCACAAGATCGATCTGGGCGAGGCGCGCAATCTGGTGATTGTCTCGGTAACGCTGGTGTTCGGGATTGGCGGTGTGCTGGTCGGCACCGGCACCGGCCCGGACGACTTCGGCCTCAAAGGCATCGCGCTGTGCGCGGTGGTGGCGATTGCGCTGAACCTGATTCTGCCGGGCAATGATGGCTGGAAGAACAAGAAGGCGGATGAGCCGCTGATCTAAGCCTTTAGATCTGATCGTTCCCACGCTCTGCATGGGAATGCCTCTAGGGACGCTCTGCGTCCAGTGACGCGGAGCGTCACGGGCTGCATTCCCACGCAGAGCGTGGGAACGATCATCACAGGGCCAGCGGCGCTCGTTCGCAGAGGGTTGCCAAGGCCTTGGCCCATTGCGGGTCATCGTTCAGACATGGCACCAGCACCAACTCCTCGCCCCCCGCTTCGCGGAACTGTTCCTTGCCGCGATCACCAATCTCTTCCAGCGTCTCGATGCAATCGGCGACAAACGCCGGGCACATCACCAGAATCTTCTTCACGCCACTTTTCGCCAGCTCATCCAGGCGCGCCTCAGTGTACGGTTCGATCCACTTGGCCCGGCCCAGACGCGACTGAAACGACACCGACCATTTGCCATCCGGCAGGCCCATGCGCTCAGCGAATAACGCCGCAGTACGCAGGCATTGCGCGCGATAACACGTCGCCAATACCGCAGGCGAGGCGTTCTTGCAGCAGTCGTCATTCTTGAAGCAATGATTGCCGGTCGGATCGAGTTTGGTCAGATGCCGCTCGGGCAAACCGTGGAAGCTCAGCAGCAAGTGATCGTAATCCTGCTGCAGATGCGGCCTGGCGCTTGCAACCAGCGCGTCGAGATATTCCGGCTGATCGTAGAACGGCTGCAACACCGACAGTTGCACGTTGAGTTTCTTTTCGCGGATGACCCGCTTGGCTTCTTCGATCACTGTGGTCGTGGTGCTGTCGGCGAACTGTGGATACAGCGGCGCCAGCGTGATGCGCTTGTGCCCTGCCGCCACCAGTTTCAGCAAGCAGGTTTCAATCGACGGCTCACCGTAACGCATCGCCAGTTCTACCGGGCCATGCGTCCATTGCCGGGTCATTTGCTGCTGCAAGCGACGGCTGAGCACCACCAGCGGCGAACCTTCGTCCCACCAGATCGAGGCATAGGCGTGGGCCGATTGCTCCGGGCGTTTGATCAGGATCAGCGACACCAGCAGACGCCGCACCGGCCACGGCAGGTCGATCACATACGGGTCCATCAGGAATTGATTGAGGTAGCTGCGCACATCGGCCACCGAGGTGGAGGCCGGGGAACCCAGGTTGACCAGAAGCAAGGCGTGATCGGTCATGCAACGTCCTATTTCAGAGGCGGCTGGAGAGATCGTCCAGGGCCGCACGTAAATCCGTGAACTGGAAAGTGAAACCCGCTTCCAGCAAGCGTGCCGGCATAGCCTTCTGGCCGCCGAGCAACAACAAAGACATCTCGCCGAGGCCGACCTTCAGTGCCAGCGTCGGCATCGGCATGAACGCCGGGCGGTGTAAAACGCTGCCCAGCGTCTTGGCAAATTCGCGATTGCGCACAGGTTTCGGCGCGCAGGCATTATAAGGACCGCGGGCCTGATCGCGGTGCAGAAGAAAATCAATCAGGGCGATTTGATCGTTGATATGAATCCACGGCATCCATTGCCGACCATTGCCCAAAGGCCCGCCCAGCGCGAGTTTGAACGGCAATAACAAGCGCGACAAAAAGCCGCCCTCGGCCGACAGCACCAGCCCGGTTCGCACCAGCACCACACGGATGCCTTGGGCCTCGGCCCGTTGCGCGGTTTCCTCCCAGGCAATACACAACTGACTGGCGAAATCGTCGATCACCGGCGGCGACTCTTCCGTCAGTTCGCGCTCACCGCCATCGCCGTACCAGCCAATGGCCGATCCGGAGATCAGCAGCGCCGGTTTCTGTGATCGCGTTTCAAGCCACGCCAGCAAGGTTTCCGTGAGCTTGATACGACTGCTCCACAGCAACGCTTTGCGTCGATGTGTCCACGGCCGATCGGCAATCGGCGCGCCAGCGAGGTTGATGATCGCGTCCAGCGGCTCGTCACCCAACTCTTCGAGACGCGCGATGCCACGCACCTGCGCACCGCAGATTTTCGCGACTTTCTCCGGTTTGCGACTCCACACCGTCAGGCGATGGCCCTGCCCCAACCAGTGTCGGCAGAGCTGACGTCCTATCAAACCAGTACCGCCGGTCAGCAATATGTGCATGACATCTTCCTCGCGTGGCGTTTAACCCGGATCACTAGTCTATTTTTATAAGCAGGGATCTTTTCTATCGGGCAGGCTCTATTGTTTAACAATAGGCCAAGCTGTCAGAACGAGAACGCTAGAAGTTATACCAAAAAACAAAATTGTACAGGTTTCATCCACGGCGTAGTCTGTACAGAAAGGTAAACGAGGCCCCTATGACTGTACCTATCGCAATCATCGGCACCGGCATCGCCGGGCTCTCCGCCGCCCAGGCTCTGACAGAGAGCGGGCATACCATCCAATTATTCGACAAGAGTCGCGGCAGCGGCGGGCGCATGTCGAGCAAGCGCAGCGACGCTGGCTCGCTGGACATGGGCGCGCAATATTTCACCGCCCGTGACCGGCGCTTCGTCACCGAAGTGCAGCGTTGGCAAAGCCAGGGCTGGGTCGCCGAGTGGACGCCACAGCTCTACACCTACCAGGGCGGGCAGCTGAATCTGTCGCCGGACGAGCAGACCCGCTGGGTCGGCACGCCGCGCATGAGCGCCATCACCCGTGGCCTGCTCGATGGCCTGGAAGTGCATTTTGCCTGCCGGATTACCGAGGTCTATCGCGGTGAGGAACACTGGCATCTGCAAGACGCCGAAGGCTTCACCCACGGGCCGTTCAGCCACGTGGTGATCGCCACGCCAGCCCCGCAAGCGACTGCATTACTGGCTGCTGCGCCGAAGCTGGCCGGTGCCGCCGCCGGGGTAAAAATGGAGCCGACCTGGGCCGTCGCCCTCGCCTTCGACACACCGCTGGATACCCCCATCGAAGGTTGTTTCGTGCAGGACAGCCCGCTCGACTGGCTGGCGCGCAACCGCAGCAAACCAGGGCGCGATACCACCCTCGACACTTGGGTGCTACATGCCACCAGCGCGTGGAGCCGGCAACACATCGACCTGTCCAAGGAAGCGGTGATCGAGCAACTGCACGGTGCGTTTGCCGAATTGCTGCACAGCGCGATGCCTGCGCCGACCTTCAGCCTCGCCCACCGCTGGCTCTATGCGCGACCCGCGACGGGGCACGAATGGGGCACGCTGGCCGATGCCGATCTGGGCCTGTACGCCTGTGGCGACTGGTGCCTGTCGGGCCGCGTCGAGGGCGCATGGCTCAGTGGCCAGGAGGCTGCACGTCGTTTGCATGAACACCTGCAGTGAACCGCATCAATCCGCAAAAATTGCTGCTGTCGAAATGGACAGCAGCTCACCCGCAGAATCGTGAAAAGCATTTTCTGGTCACCGAGTTGTTTCGCGACGAGGAAGGCACAGTGCTGGAAGTCGAGTTGCAGGCCGTGCTGACCAAGCGTGCCGAACGCCTCGATTGGCAAGTCCTCAGGAACAAGGATCACTGGTTATTAGGTTGGAAATAAAGATCCTGTAGGAGTGAGCCTGCTCGCGATAGCGTCGTATCAGTCAGCATCAATGTTGCTGACATACCGCAATCGCGAGCAGGCTCACTCCTACAGTGAACTGCGTTCAATCAAAAAAGTTATACAAACAATTTGACTTGTACACCCACGAATCTATGCTAAAGAAAGTTGTACAGAGATTTACCTCTGTACAGGTATAGATTCGAGGTGCCCATGTCAGATCCTTGCGTAGCCAAACCAAAAATCGCCATCAGCGCCTGTCTGCTGGGTGCCGAGGTGCGCTACAACGGTGGGCACAAGGAATCACGCCTGTGCAGCCGCACCCTCACCGAGCATTTCGATTTCGTCCCGGTGTGTCCGGAGGTCGCAATCGGCCTGGGCATTCCTCGCGAACCGATCCGCCTCGTCGGCGAGGCCGAACATCCACAAGCGGTCGGCACGGTGAACCGGGCGATCAACGTCACCCAGCCACTGGCTGAGTACGGCGAGAAAATGGCCGCCGAACTGGATGACATCTGCGGCTACATCTTCATGCAGCAGTCGCCGTCCTGCGGTCTGGAACGGGTCAAGGTCTACCACGCCAACGGTGCCCCGGTGAATGGCGGCGGACGCGGCATTTATGCCCAGGCGTTCTGCGCACGGCATCCGGATCTGCCCGTGGAAGAAGCCGGGCGCCTCAATGATCCGGTGTTGCGCGAGAACTTCATCACCCGCGTGTTCGCCTACAGCGAATGGCAGCAAGTCCTCGCCAATGGCCTGAGCCGTCGCGCCCTCACCGAATTCCATTCGCGCTACAAATATTTGCTGATGGCGCACAACCCGCTGCAATACAAAGCACTCGGCAAGCTGTTGGGCAACATGGCGCACAGCGATCCCGTCGAGCTCGGCCCACGCTACTTCAGCGAACTGATGGCGGCGTTGAAAAAATGCGCCACCCGTGGCACCCATTGCAACGTGCTGCTGCACATCAGCGGTTATCTGAAACAGGTGATCAGCGCTGAAGACAAACAGGAAATGCAACACGTCATCGGCCAGTACCGCCAAGGCATCGTGCCGCTGGTGGTGCCGTTGACGCTGCTCAAGCATCACTTTCGCCTCCATCCGGATTCGTACATCGCGCAACAGGTTTACCTGCAACCGCACCCGGAAAACCTCAGCCTGCGAAACGCAATCTAATGAACGACAAAATGGATACCAGCGCTCAGGAAGACCTTGGCGCGGATTTTAAAAAAGCCCTCGACGAGGGCTGGCTGCCGATTCGCGAAGTCGCCCGGCAGACCGGCGTCAACGCGATCACTTTGCGCGCGTGGGAACGCCGCTACGGGCTGGTCGTGCCGCAACGCACCCCCAAGGGCCACCGACTGTATTCGGCCGAACACGTGCAACAGATTCTGACCATCCTCACCTGGCTCAACCGTGGTGTGGCTGTCAGTCAGGTCAAACCGCTGCTCGACGCACCGCAGGCGTTCAGTGAATCAGTGGAAAACGATTGGCAGCGCTTGCGCCAAACCCTGCTTGCCGCCGTCACGCAGCTCAATGAACGCAGCCTCGACGACAGCGTCAATCATGCGATGGCGCTCTACCCGCCACGCACCTTGTGCGAGCAATTGTTGATGCCGCTGCTGGCGGAACTGGAGCAGCGTTGGCAGGGCCAGTTCGGCGCGCAGATGGAACGCGTGTTCTTTTATTCGTGGTTACGCAGCAAATTCGGCACACGCATCTACCATAACAATCGTCAGTTACATGGCGCCCCGCTGTTGTTGATCAATCACTCCGACCTGCCACTGGAACCTCATCTGTGGCTGTGCGCGTGGCTGATCAGTAGCGCTGATTGTCCGGTGCAAGTATTTGACTGGCCGCTGCCGGCCGCCGAGTTGGCGCTGGCGGTCGAACATCTGCAAGCCCGTGGCGTACTGCTGTATTCCAGCAAAGCCATGAACCTTGCGCAGTTGCCCAAGCTACTGAACGGAGTCAGTTGTACAAAAATGCTGGTCGGACCAACGGTATGCATCCACCACGCCGAGTTGTCCGTAAGAACTTCCGAGATGGCTGATGTTTTCCTGGCTGAAGACGCGCTGCTGGCGCACCAGGTGCTCGTTCAGCGTGGGCTGATCTAATGGACGCAGTGAGTTCCGACATGCAATTGATCTGGCTGCGCAGCGACTTGCGCCAACATGACAACACCGCCCTCGCGGCCGCCGCAGCGCGCGGCCCGACGGTCGCCGTGTACCTGTTGAGCCCGCAGCAGTGGCTGGAACATGACGATGCGCCGTGCAAGGTCGATTTCTGGCTGCGCAATCTCAGAGAACTGAGCAACAGCCTCGCCGCACTGAACATTCCGTTGCTGATCCGTACCGCAGCGCATTGGGATCAGGCCCCGGCGGAGCTGCTCGAACTGTGTCGGCAATTGAACATCGAAGCCGTGCACGTCAACGAAGAGTACGGCGTCCACGAAAGCCGTCGCGACGCAGCGGTGGCCGAAACACTGAAGGCCGAGGGCATCACCTTTCACAGCCATCTCGACCAGTTGCTGTTCAAACCCGGCACGGTGCTGACCAAGACCGACAGCTACTTCAAGGTGTTCAGCCAGTTCCGCAAAGTCTGTTACGAACGCCTGCATCGCTCGATGCCGGCGTTGGTCAAGGCACCAGGCAAACAGGCAAAACTGGCGATAGACAGCGACCCGATTCCCGACTCCGTCAAAGGCTTCGCCACACCGAGCCAATCCCTGCGCGATCTGTGGCCGGCCGGTGAACAGGAAGCCCGACGCCGTCTCGACACCTTCACCGACGCGCAAATCGACTACTACCAAAGCGAACGCGACTTCCCGGCCAAACCCGGCACCAGTCAGCTCTCGGCGTATCTCGCTGCCGGCGTGATCTCGCCGCGCCAATGCTTGCACGCCGCCCTGCAAAGCAATCAGGGCGAATTCGAAAGCGGCAAGGTCGGTGCAGTCACCTGGATCAACGAACTGCTGTGGCGAGAGTTCTACAAGCACATTCTGGTCGGCTACCCACGGGTCTCAAGGCATCGCGCTTTCCGCCCGGAAACCGAAGCGCTGGCCTGGCGTGATGCGCCGGAGGATCTCGCCGCGTGGCAAGAGGCGCGCACCGGTCTGCCGATCATCGACGCCGCGATGCGCCAATTGCTCGAAACCGGCTGGATGCACAATCGCCTGCGCATGATCGTGGCGATGTTCCTGACCAAAAACCTGCTGATCGACTGGCGCGAAGGCGAACGCTTTTTCATGCGCCACCTGATCGATGGCGATCTCGCGGCGAACAACGGTGGCTGGCAGTGGAGTTCGTCGACGGGCACCGATTCGGCGCCTTATTTCCGCATCTTCAACCCGCTGAGCCAGTCGGAAAAATTCGACAGCGAAGGCCTGTTCATCAAGCACTGGCTGCCGGAACTGGCCGACCTCAACAAAAAAGAACTGCACAACCCGGCCAACCTCGGTGGTTTGTTCGGTGCGGTGGATTATCCGTCGCCGATCGTCAACCTCAGCGACTCACGCCAACGGGCACTGGCAGCCTTCAAGAACCTGCCTGCGCGTACGTCTACAGGAGGCGACGATGAGTGAATTCCTGCGCCGCTTCGCCCGGCAATTTTCAGCGTTGAACAAAGACAACCTGCAAAGCCTGGGCGAGCTGTACAGCGATGACATTCACTTCACCGACCCGCTTCACGAAGTGCAGGGTCTGGCGCAGTTACGCGACTATTTCGGCGAACTGTATGCCAACGTCAGCGAGCTGCATTTTGATTTTCATGGTTTTGACCAGATCGGCGACTGCGAAGGTTATCTGCGCTGGGTCATGAGTTATCGCCATCCGCGCCTCGCGGGCGGCCGCGTGATTCGCGTCAGCGGCTGCTCGCATTTGCTGTGGCACGACAAGGTTTATCGCCATCGGGATTATTTCGATGCCGGGGCGCTGCTGTATGAACACTTGCCAGTATTGGGCCGGGTGATTGCCTGGCTGAAAAGGAGAATGGGATGAGTCGTACACCTCCACGGCGTTATTGGTTGACCGGGGCCAGCAGTGGCATCGGCGCGGCGCTGGCTGAAGAGATCCTGAAAACCGGTGCGCACCTGGCGGTCAGTTCCCGTCAGATCGCCCCGCTCAAGGTCTTGTCGCAACGCTATCCGGGGCAGGTTCTGGTGGTGCCGGGGGATCTGACCAACAGCCAGACTGTGCGCGAAATCGGTGAGCAGATCGCCGCAGACTGGGGTTCGCTGGACTCGGTGATTCTCAACGCCGGCACCTGCGAATACGTCGATGCCAAACAGTTCGATTCGTCGATCATCGAGCACGTGGTACGTACCAACCTGCTCGCCAGCAGCTATTGCATCGAGGCTGCCCTGCCGCTGCTGCGCAAAGGCACCGCGCCGCATCTGATCGGCGTGGCCAGTTCGGTCACCTACTTGCCGCTGCCACGGGCCGAAGCCTACGGCGCCTCAAAGGCCGGTTTGCGTTACCTGTTCGAGTCGTTGCGCATCGATCTGGCCGACGAAGGCATTGAAGTCACCGTGGTCAGCCCGGGTTTTGTCGAAACTCCGCTGACCGCCAGGAATGATTTCCCCATGCCCTTGAGCTGGCCTGTGGATAAAGCCGCACGGCACATCTTCGCCAAACTCAAGGACCGACCATTGGAAATCGCCTTTCCGGCGCTGTTCATGGCCGCGCTGTGGCCGCTGTCGAAACTTCCGTCGCGGGTACAACTGGCAATCGGCAAGCGCATGGTGCGCAAGTCACCTCCGCTGACGGATCCGACATGAAAATCGCCATCGTCGGTAGCGGCATCGCTGGGCTGACCTGCGCCTACCTGCTCAATCGCCGCCATGACGTGACGGTGTTCGAGGCGGGCGACTGGGTCGGTGGCCACACGCACACGGTGCCGGTGACCGTCGATGGCCGCCAATATGCGGTGGACACCGGTTTCATCGTGTTCAACGACTGGACCTACCCGAACTTCATTCGCCTGCTCGGGCAGCTCGGCGTGGCGTTCAAGCCGACCGAAATGAGCTTCTCGGTGACCGATCCGGACACCGGTCTGGAGTACAACGGCAACAACCTCAACAGCCTCTTCGCCCAGCGCAGCAACCTGTTTTCGCCGGGGTTCTGGGGCATGTTGCGCGACATTCTGCGCTTCAACAAAGAAGCCCAGCGCGACCTCGTTGAACTGCGCATCGCCGCCGACACCACCCTCGACGAATACCTCAAGGCTGGCGGTTACGGCGAGCGTTTCATCCTGCATTACATCGTGCCGATGGGCTCGGCGATCTGGTCGATGCCGATGGCGGAAATGCTCAATTTCCCGCTGCAGTTCTTCGTACGTTTTTTCAAGAATCATGGACTGTTGTCGGTCAGTGATCGGCCGCAATGGCAAGTTATCGAAGGCGGCTCGAGCGCCTATATCGCGCCGCTGACGGCAGCGTTCAAGGAAAGGATTCGTCTCAATTGCCCGGTAGCCCGGGTTGATCGTGACGTGCATGGCGTAGTTATCCACAGCCCGGCGGGCCTCGAGCACTTCGACCAGGTGGTGTTCGCCTGTCACAGCGATCAAGCGTTGAAACTGCTGGCGGTCCCGAGCGATGCCGAACGCGCGATCCTCGGCGCCCTGCCCTACGCCGACAATGAAGTGGTGCTGCACACCGACACGCGTTTGCTGCCGACACGCAAACTCGCCTGGGCGAGCTGGAACTATCGGCTCAGCGGCGCCGGCCACACCCACGCCGCCGTCACCTACGACATGAACATTCTGCAGGGCATTCAGAGCGACACCACGTTCTGCGTCAGCCTCAATCAGAGCGCCGGCATCAGCCCCGACAAAGTGCTTGCCCGTTACACCTATGCCCATCCGCAATTCAGCCTCGCGGCGGTGGCAGCACAAAATCGCTGGAGTGAACTGGATGGCGCGCAGCACACGCATTATTGCGGCGCCTACTGGGCCAACGGTTTTCATGAGGACGGTGTGGTCAGCGCCTTGCGCGTGGCCGCCGCGTTCGGGGAAACCCTATGAACAGCGCACTCTACAGCGGCTGGATCGGCCATCGGCGCTTCTCGCCGCGCCGCCATGAATTCCGCTACCGGATCGGTCTGCTCTACCTCGACCTCAGTGAACAGGATGCAGTTCTTGAACTGTCGCCGCTGGCCGGACGCAGTCGCTTTGCGCCGTTTTCCTTTCGTGAGACGGACTATCTCAAGGCATTCACCGGCCGAGGCATGCGCCTGATCGATGCCGTACGTCAGCAGGTCGGCATCGCCATCGGCCACGAACCGCAAGGCGCGATCTGCCTGCTGACCCAGGCGCGCAGTTGGGGGTTGTCGTTCAACCCGGTGAGTTTCTTTTATTGCCATGAAGCCGACGGGCAACTGGCGGCGATTGTCTGCGAAGTCACCAACACGCCGTGGCGCGAGCGTTATCACTATGTGCTGCCGGCGCGTGCGCCCGCCAATCTGCAGGATTTTCACCAGCACTTCGCCGTGGCCAAGGCCTTTCACGTTTCGCCGTTTCTGCCGCGCGATCTCGAATACCGCATGAGCTTCAGCCCCGCCGCGCAATCCCTTGGCGTGCACATGGCCGACTGGCAGGGCGAACACAAACTGTTCGACGCGACACTCAATCTGCAACGCGAAAGCCTCGACCGTCGCAGCCTGCATCGTTACTTGCGGCGTTTTCCGTGGATGACCGCGAAAACTGCCTTGGCGATTTACTGGCAGGCGCTACGCCTGCTGCTCAAACGCGCACCGATCTTTGCTCATCAGACTGCCGACGGCAGCTTTCAAACCGCCACTGTGCCTCCCAAGGAGCACCACCATGAAATCCTCTAGTCTGTCGGTCAGTCGGCTCAGCACCAACGGTTTGACCGGATCGCTGCTGCGCCGCGGCGTGTTGCGCCAATTGGCGCAGCTCAAACACGGACAACTGTTGGTGATCGAGGATGGCGAACGGCTGATGTTCGGCACGCCCGGCAGTGCATTGCTCGGGGAAATCCATGTGCTCGACTCGGCCGTCTGGGGCATGGTCGCCGGCAATGGTTCGATCGGTGCCGGCGAGGCCTTTATCCACGGCTATTGGAGTTCGCCGGATCTGACAGCGGTGGTGCGCGTGTTCGTCAGCAATCTGGACGTGCTCGATGCCATGGAGGGCGGCCTGGCGCGCCTCGGCCGGCCGTTGGTGCAAGGCTTGCACTGGCTCAACCGCAATACGCGCAAGGGCTCGCAGAAAAACATCGCTGCGCACTACGATCTGGGCAACGACCTGTTCGAACAGTTTCTCGACCCGACCATGATGTATTCAGCGGCGCAGTTCCTGACGCCCGAAGACAGTCTGGAGCAGGCTCAGTTGAACAAGCTGGAGCGAATCTGCCAGAAGCTCGCGCTCAAACCCGACGATCATTTGCTGGAGATCGGCACCGGCTGGGGCAGCATGGCGCTCTATGCTGCTCAAAATTACGGTTGCCGTGTAACCACCACCACACTGTCGAAAGAACAGTACGCGTTTACCGCGCAACGCATCGAACAGCTGGGCTTGCAGGATCGGGTCACGCTGCTGCTCAAGGACTACCGCGATCTCACCGGCGAATACGACAAACTGGTGTCGATCGAAATGATCGAAGCGGTCGGTCACCGCTTCCTGCCGACCTACTTCAAACAATGCGCGCACTTGCTCAAGAGCAACGGCCTGATGCTGATCCAGGCGATCACCATTCGCGAACAACGCTACGAACAAGCCAAGCGCGGCGTCGACTTTATCCAGCGTTACATCTTCCCCGGCGGCGCCCTGCCCTGCGTGCAGAAAATGCTTGAAGTGGTCAGCCGCGACACCGACATGAACCTGCTGCACATGGAAGATTTCGGCTTGCACTACGCCCGCACCCTGCGCTTGTGGCACGAGAACTTCCGTCGCGCCCACGGGCGCTTGAGCGAGTTGGGCTACGACGATTATTTCCTGCGCCTGTGGGAGTTCTACCTGTGTTACTGCGAGGGCGGTTTCCTTGAACGCACCATCGGCACCGCACAACTGTTGCTGGCCAAACCGGCAGCGATGACCGCGCCGTTGCTCGGGCGTTTCGATGCTTGAGCGTGTTGCCAATGCCGTGTTGTTCCAGCTCGGCTGGCTGACCTGCGTACTCGGCGGCAACAGCTTGTGGTTGTTGCTGGCGTTGGCGGTGCTGGTGATTCATCTGCGCTGGATCAGCAGTTGGGCGGCTGAAGGCCGTTTGATTTTGAGCGTGGTGATTGTTGGCACGGCGGTGGACAGTGTGTTGCGTGGTGTCGGGGTGTTCGAGTTTCAGGATCAGTCGCCACTGATTCCGTTGTGGCTGATGCTGCTCTGGGCATTGCTGGCAACCACATTGCGCCATTGCCTGGCATGGAGCGCCCGGCCGTGGTGGCTGGCGAGTCTGCTTGGCGCGGTCGGCGGAGCACTGTCGTATTACGCCGGCGGACGCTTGGCCGGGGTGCAATTTCCCTATGGCGAGTTGCCGACACTGATCGGCATCGGCCTGCTCTGGGCACTGCTGTTTCCGCTGCTGCATTCCATGGCGCGGCGGTTGGCGCACTGAGCGTCTGTCAGACCTTTCACACGCACAGCAGCGACTGCCTTACACTGCCGCCATGAAAACCATTCCCCACCAGCAAATCACCGAGCCGGCGGTCACCTGCTCGACCTGCGCGGCGTGCTGTTGCCAGCTCGAAGTGATGTTGATCACCGACACTGGCGTGCCTGATCGCTTTATCGATACCGATGAATGGGGCGGCGAAGTGATGCTGCGTCTGGATGACGGCTGGTGCGCGGCGCTGGATCGCGACAGCATGATGTGCACGATCTATGAGAAACGCCCGCTGATCTGCCGCGAGTTCGAGATGGGCGCGCCCGAGTGCATTGAAGAGCGCAAAGGCATCACGACTGCCTACCGCTGACCTCAAGAACACCCTAGAACAAATGTAGGAGTGAGCCTGCTCGCGATAGCGGTGTATCAGTCAAACAAATATTGACTGACACACCGCTATCGCGAGCAGGCTCACTCCTACAGGGGTTATGCGCTCGGCTTAGAGCGGCATTGTGTAATGCAGCGAGTAACTTTCTACACCGTCGTTGCTGCTGGCCAGGCCGGCGTTGGAATAGTGCGTCGCACGAATTCCGACTTCATGCCCGCCATTGAAACGCAGACCAAAACCGAAGCGGTCTTCAAACTGGAAAGAGCCGCCGAGATTGTTGGATTCGTACTTGGTGTTAGAGAAGGCCGCCACACCGATCCCCGCTTCGATATACGGTTTGACCGACTGGCCGGCAAACTCGTAAACGAAGACTGGAGAGAACGACAAGCTGTTATTGCTCGACGTCTTGTCACCTTCCCAATAGGTATAAGCACCGCTCCAGTAGCCGGTCAGGCGACCGACGTCGCTCTGCAGCCAACTCCTGTCCCAGTCGAAATTCATGCCCAGGCGATACGTCATGGTCGAGTCGCTGGTGGCCCCCACTGCGAACTCAACACCTGCCGCTTGTGCAGTAAAACTTTGCCCCATCAGTGCGGCCGCAATCGCGGCCAAGCAGAATAGTCGCTTCACGTTGAAACTTCCTTTTCCGGAACGATCGTTTGGTTTTCTAGATAACTCTTCGCTATAGAAGCTAGCGCCTGCTCAGAAGTTCAGCTGATTTTTTAGTTATTTCACAAATTTTTTACAAGTCGAAGTTTTGTACTTCGCCGCCGCTCTGGCCCAGTCGCGGCAGGATGTTTTCGAAGTAGGCAGGATCAGCGCTGGTCCAGAATCTGACCGGTCGGTTCGGGCCGGCAGCGAGCAAATCGCGCTCAGCCAAAAGGCGCTGAAGTTGCCGCGCTACAGCAGCACCGGTATCGATCAGGCTGATGTCCGCAGGGATCATCGACTTGAGCATCGGCTTGAGAAAGGGATAGTGGGTGCAGCCCAAAATGATTGTGTCGCAACCGCTGGCCAACAGCGGGTCGACATAGCCTTGCAGCAACTGACGCAACTCGGCGCTGTGCAGATCGCCGCTTTCAATCAGCTCGACCAGGCCAGGGCATGGCTGGGTGATCACACGCACGTCAGTGGCGAAACGATCAAGTAACGCGGCGAACTTGGCGCTCTGCAGCGTGCCGGTGGTGGCGAGCACGCCGACCACACCGCTGCGGGTCGCGGCGGCGGCAGGTTTGACCGCAGGCTCCATGCCGACAATCGGCCAGTCAGGAAAGTCGCGGCGCAAATCGGCAACGCCGGCAACCGTGGCCGTATTGCAGGCCAGCACCAAGGCCTTGGCACCCTGCTCACGGAAAAACCCGGCCATCACACTGCAGCGCTGGCGGATGAACTCCGGGGTTTTCTCTCCGTAGGGAATGTGCCCGCAATCAGCGACATAGAGCAGCGATTCATTGGGCAGCAAACGCTGGATTTCCGCCAGCACCGACAAGCCGCCGACACCAGAGTCGAATACGCCGATCGGCGCTTCACGCATGGCGCGAACCACAGACGCTGCAACCCGGATCACGCTTGACGCGCAACTCGCGGAAGCGCGAACCGAGAGCATCGATCAACAGCAAACGGCCCACCAGCGGCTCACCGAAACCGACCAATACTTTCAACGCTTCCAGCGCCTGCAAGCTGCCGACCAGGCCGACCAGCGGCCCGACTACCCCGGCCTCGCTGCAGGTCAGTTCAGCTTCGCTGCCGTGGCCGTATAAACAGTGGTAGCAAGGGCTCTCGGCTCGACGCGGGTCGAACACCGACAACTGCCCTTCCAGACGAATCGCCGCGCCGCTGACCAACGGTTTGCACGCAGCTACACACGCAGCGTTGACCGCTTCGCGGGTGGAGAAATTATCGGAGCAGTCGAGCACCAGATCCACCGCTGCCACGGCTGCGGCGAGAGAATCCTCGTCCAGCGCCTGACGATGAGGGATCAGTTGGATTTCTGGATTGATCGCGGTCAGACGCTTGAGCGCCGAGTCGACCTTGCTCATGCCGACGCTGTCGGTGTCATGGATGATCTGGCGTTGCAGGTTGGTCAGATCGACCGTGTCGAAATCCGCCAGATGCATTTCACCGACACCCGCCGCGGCCAGATACAAGGCAACCGGCGCACCGAGACCGCCAAGGCCGACGATCAGCACGCGACTGTCCTTGAGCTTCAATTGCCCGTCGATGTCGATGTGTTGCAGCAGAATCTGCCGGCTGTAGCGCAGCAACTCCTGATCATTCAGCACGGCAGGCGCCCCAGACTGATGCGTTGATGACCGCCCAGATCGGTGCGGCTGTGGACTTCTTCGAAACCGCGCGTGAGCAGCAAGTCGCGGACGGCTTCGGCTTGATCATAGCCGTGCTCGAGCATCAACCAGCCAGCGGCCTCCAGGTGATCCGGCGCCTGCGCAACGATCAAGCGCAGATCATCGAGCCCGTCTTCACCGGCGACCAGCGCACTGGCCGGTTCGAAGCGCACATCGCCTTCGACCAGATGCGGATCGGCGGCAGCAATGTACGGCGGGTTACTGATGATCAACTGGAAACGCTGACCTTCCAGCGCGCTGAACCAATGGCTACTCAGCACCGTGGCGTTGTTCAAATGCAGGCGCTGGCGATTACGTTCAGCGAGGGCCACGGCTTCGAGCACGCGATCCACCGCAGTGACTTTCCACGCCGGACGCTCGCTGGCCAAGGCCAAAGCAATCGCGCCGCTGCCCGTGCCGAGATCGAGCACTTTGGCCGGCGTCGCGGGCAGTAATTCCAGCGCCGCTTCCACCAGCAGCTCGGTGTCCGGGCGCGGGATCAGCGTGTGCGGCGCGACTTCCAGATCGAGTTTCCAGAAACCCTGCTGACCGAGAATATAGGCCACCGGCTCACCGCTACGGCGGCGTTGCAGGTACTCGGCAAAAGTCAGCGCGGCCTCACTTGGCACGATGCGCTCGGGCCAGGTGTGCAAAAAACTGCGTGACTTGCCCAGCGCCGCCGCCAGTAGCAACTCGGCGTCCAGACGCGCGGTGGGCGAGTCCGGCAGTTCGGCGGCACGCAACAGGCTGGCGATGATGGTCATTTATTCACCTATCGCTGCGAGTTGGTCAGCCTGGTGTTCAGCCAGCAACGGTTCGATCACTGCTTCAACGCCACCGGCGAGGATTTCATCCAGCGAGTACAGGGTCAGGTTGACGCGATGGTCAGTGACCCGGCCCTGGGCAAAGTTATAGGTGCGGATGCGCTCGGAACGGTCGCCGGAACCGACCAGCAATTTACGCTCGCTGGCGATGGCGTTCGCCGCCGCTGCGTTTTGCTGATCGTTGAGCTTGGCCGACAGCCAGGCCATCGCCCGCGCCCGGTTCTTGTGCTGGGAGCGCTCTTCCTGACACTCGACGACGGTGCCGGTCGGTATGTGCGTGATGCGGATCGCCGAGTCGGTGGTGTTGACGTGCTGACCACCGGCCCCGGAGGAGCGGTAAGTGTCGACGCGCAAATCCGCCGGGTTGATCTCGATGGCTTCGCGCTCGTCGGGCTCGGGCAACACCGCCACGGTGCAGGCCGAGGTGTGGATACGGCCCTGGGATTCGGTGGCGGGTACACGCTGAACGCGGTGCGCGCCGGATTCGAACTTCAGCTTGCCGTAAACGTTGTCGCCTTCGATGCGGGCGATGACTTCTTTATAGCCACCGTGTTCGCCTTCGTTTGCCGAAAGGATCTCCACGCGCCAGCCACGTCGCTCGGCGTAACGCGAGTACATGCGGAACAGGTCGCCAGAGAAGATCGCCGCCTCGTCGCCACCGGTACCGGCGCGAATTTCGAGGAAGACGTTGCGCCCGTCATTCGGATCCTTGGGCAGCAACATGCGTTGCAGATCGCCTTCCAGGGTGATCAGCAATTCCTTGGCTTCGCGGACTTCTTCCACGGCCATTTCACGCATGTCCGGGTCGCTGTCCTTGAGCAGCGCCTGGGCGCCTTCAAGATCGCTTTGTACGCTGAGCAGCTTTTTATAGGCCTGCACGACCGGCTCGAGTTCGGCGTATTCCTTGGAATAGGCGCGGAACCGGGTCTGATCGGCAATGACTTCGCCGTCGCCGAGCAGCGCGGTCAGTTCCTCGAAACGGTCCTGGAGGACATCCAGCTTGTTGAGCAGTGACGCTTTCATTGCGGTTTTTTATCCGAAAAACTATCCGGTGAGCCCTCAAGGGCAAAGAGTTCCTGGGCCATGGCCAGCGCATCGAGGCGGCCTTCGGCAGAAAGCTTTTTCAGTTGCACGCTCGGGGCATGCAACAGTTTATTGGTCAGGCCACGGGCCAGTTGTCCGAGCACGTCTTCGGCGTTGCCGCCGTTGGCCAGCAAACGCAGGGCCTTTTGCAGTTCCTCGTCGCGCAGGCGTTCGCTCTGTTGACGATAGGCCTTGAGCACGTCGACCGCCGCCAGTTCGCGCAGGCGCACCATGAAATCGTCGGCGCCGACCGAAACCATCTCTTCAGCGGCTTGCGCTGCGCCCTGACGGCTCTTGAGGTTTTCGGCGACCACTTCGTGGAGATCGTCGACGCTATACAGGTAAACGTCGTCCAACTCGCCGACTTCCGGCTCGATATCCCGGGGAACGGCGATGTCGACCATGAAGATCGGTTTGTGCTTGCGCAGCTTCAGCGCGCTTTCCACCGCGCCCTTGCCAAGAATCGGCAACTGACTGGCGGTCGAGCTGATGACGATATCGCTGCGCACCAGTTCTGCCGGGATGTCCGACAGCAACACCGCGTGGGCGCCGAACTGCTCGGCCAGCAGACTGGCGCGCTCCAGCGTGCGGTTGGCAACGACGATGCGCTTGACGCCCAGCTCGTGCAAATGACGGGCGACCAGGGTAATGGTCTCGCCGGCGCCGATCAGCAGAGCCTGACTGCGCTGCAAATCACTGAAAATCTGTTTCGCCAGGCTGACGGCGGCAAACGCCACCGATACCGGGTTTTCACCGATGGCAGTGTCGGTGCGCACCTGCTTGGCGGCATTGAACGTTGCCTGAAACAGTCGCCCCAGCAGCGGACCGATGGTGCCGGCCTCGCGGGCCACGGCATAGGCCGATTTCATCTGACCGAGAATCTGCGGTTCGCCCAGCACCAGCGAGTCGAGCCCGGAGGCGACGCGCATCATGTGACGAACTGCCGCATCATCTTCATGCACATAAGCACTCGCGCGCAGCTCATCGAGGCTTAAATGGTGATAGTCGGCCAGCCAGCGCAGCACGATATCGGCAGAAAGCTGATCCTGTTCTATATAAAGCTCACTGCGATTGCAGGTGGAGAGGATCGCAGCTTCGCGGCTGTCGGTCAGTCGGCAGAGCTGCTGCAAGGCCTCCACCAGCTGTTCAGGAGTAAAAGCCACGCGCTCGCGGACGTCTACTGAAGCAGTCTTGTGGTTGATACCGAGTGCAAGGAAGGCCATTCAAGGTCGCTGATGGTGACGTGAAGCCGGCAATTGTCCTACTTCGAAAGATTCAGAACAACTACCGCTGACTATTGTCCCAATCGTCAGTCCCTATAATGGGCACAATTTGGCTCCTTGCAGGAGCTGCCGCAGGCTGCGATCTTTTGATTGTGGTTTTTCGAATCACCAGCAAGATCAAAAGATCGCAGCCTTCGGCAGCTCCTACGGTTATGTTTGGCCGAAGGCTTGTGTCATGATGATCCGACCGCAGGTTAGTCGTCCTCTTCCTATATGAATAGATCTTCCGCGTTGCTCCTCGCTTTTGTCTTCCTCAGCGGCTGCCAGGCCTTGGCTCCCGTTTCGCCGGACGGTACGCCGTCGGTTGAAGACACCACGCCCGCGCCTGAAAAGCCCAAGGTTTACAGCTCGTTCAGCGAGGAAACCGTTTTCAGCCTGTTGAGCGCCGAACTCGCCGGTCAGCGCAATCGTTTCGACATTGCCCTGGACAACTACGTGACCCAGGCCATCAACACCCAGGATCCGGGCGTCTCCGAACGCGCATTCCGTATCGCCGAGTATCTGGGCGCCGATCAACCGGCCCTCGATACCGCACTGATCTGGGCAAAAAACGCCCCGGACGATCTCGAAGCGCAACGCGCCGCCGCCGTGCAACTCGCCCGCGCCGGGCGTTATGACGACTCCATGGTGTATATGGAGAAAGTCCTGCAGGGCAAGGGCGACACTCATTTCGACTTTCTCGCGCTGTCGGCCGCCGATACCGATCAGGAAACCCGCAACGGTCTGATGAAAAGTTTTGACCGTTTGTTGCAGCGCCATCCGAACAACAGCCAGCTGATTTTCGGCAAGGCCCTGCTCCTGCAACAGGACGGCGACAACAAAGGCGCACTGGCATTGCTCGAAGACCATCCGCCAGAAGAAGGCGAAATCGCCCCGATTCTGCTGCGCGCGCGCCTGCTGCAACTGCTGAACCGTGGCGACGAAGCGCTGCCATTGCTGCAAAAAAGCATCAAGAAGTACCCGGACGACAAGCGTCTGCGCCTGACTTACGCGCGCATGCTGGTTGAACAGGACCGGATGGACGACGCCAAGGCCGAGTTCTCCAGCCTGGTTCAGCAATACCCGGAAGACGACGAACTGCGTTACTCGCTGGCCTTGGTCTGCCTGGAAGCCAAAGCGTGGGACGAGGCCAAGGGGTATCTGGAAGACCTGATCGCCCGTGAAAGCCACGTCGATTCGGCGCACCTGAACCTCGGTCGTATCGCTGAGGAACGCAACGACCCGCAAGGCGCCCTCATCGAGTACGCCCAGGTCGGCCCGGGCAACGATTATCTGCCGGCGCAATTGCGTCAGGCCGACATTCTGATGAACAACGGCAAGACCGCGGAAGCGCAAAGCAAACTTGCCGCCCAGCGCGACGAACAACCGGATTACGCGATTCAGCTGTACCTGATCGAATCGGAAACCCTGTCGGCCAACAAGCAGGACGACAAGGCCTGGAAAGTCTTGCAGACAGCCTTGCAGCAGTATCCGGACGATCTGAATCTGCTCTACACCCGGGCGATGCTCGCGGAAAAACGCAATGACCTGGCGCAGATGGAAAAAGACCTGCGCCTGATCATCAAGCGTGATCCGGACAACGCCATGGCACTCAATGCTTTGGGCTACACCCTGTCCGATCGCACCACGCGCTACGCTGAAGCCAAAACGCTGATCGAGCAGGCACACCAGATCAACCCGGAAGACCCGGCCGTACTCGACAGCCTCGGCTGGGTGAATTACCGCCTGGGCAATCTGGATGACGCCGAGAAATATCTGCGTCAGGCGCTGGAGCGCTTCCCTGATCACGAAGTCGCCGCACATCTGGGCGAAGTGTTGTGGACCAAGGGCAACCAGCGTGAAGCCAAACAAATCTGGGGCAAATTCCTCAAGGATCAGCCCGACAGCACCATTCTGCGCAGCACCATCAAGCGCCTGACCGGATCCGAGACTCTTTAACTCATGTTTTTGCGCCACGTTATTGTTTTCAGCTTCATCGCCCTGCTCGCTGGCTGCTCGGGTTTTGGCACTCGCGAATCGGTCGAGGGCCACGGCAGCCCGGCTCAATGGGCCGCAAACAAACAACAGCTGACCGGCCTCGACGGCTGGCAGATCGACGGCAAGATCGGTATCCGCGCACCGAAAGATTCCGGTAGCGGCACGCTGTTCTGGCTGCAACGTCAGGATTACTACGACATTCGTTTGTCCGGCCCGCTGGGGCGTGGCGCGGCACGTTTGACCGGGCGTCCGGGCAAGGTGTCGCTGGAAGTCGCCAACCAGGGTCGCTATGAATCGCAGTCCCCGGAAGCCCTGCTCGAAGAACAGCTCGGCTGGAAACTGCCAGTGTCGAATCTGGCCTGGTGGGTGCGAGGCCTGCCGGCTCCAGACAGCAAAAGTCGCCTGAATCTGGATGCCGACAGCCGCTTGGCCAACCTCGAACAGGATGGCTGGAAAGTCGAATACACCGCTTACACCGAACAAAACGGTTACTGGTTGCCGGAGCGCATCAAGCTGCACGGCACTGATCTTGACGTGACGCTGGTGATCAAGACCTGGCAACCGCGCAAGTTGGGGCAATAACCGATGACCGCTGCACGCCTGACCCTGCCCTCGCCGGCCAAACTCAACTTGATGCTGCACATTCTCGGGCGCCGTGAAGACGGTTATCACGAGTTGCAGACGCTGTTTCAGTTTGTCGACTACGGCGATGAAATCACGTTTGCCGTGCGTGATGACGGCGTGATTCAACTGCACACCGAATTCGCCGGCGTGCCGCATGACAGCAACCTGATCGTGCGCGCGGCGAAAATGCTTCAGCAACAGTCCGGTTGCACGCTCGGCATCGATATCTGGATTGATAAAGTCCTGCCCATGGGCGGCGGCATCGGTGGCGGCAGTTCGAATGCGGCGACGACTTTGCTGGGCCTGAATCATTTGTGGCAGTTGGGTTGGGATGAAGATCGCCTGGCCGCACTGGGCCTGACACTCGGTGCCGACGTGCCGGTTTTTGTCCGTGGTCACGCGGCGTTTGCCGAGGGCGTGGGCGAGAAACTCACCCCGGTGAATCCCGAAGAACCGTGGTATCTGGTGCTCGTGCCGCAAGTCTCTGTTAGTACGGCAGAAATTTTTTCCGATCCTTTGTTGACACGTAACACGCCGCCCATTAAAGTGCGCCCCGTTCCCGAGGGAAACAGTCGAAATGACTGCTTGCCGGTGGTTGCAAGGCGTTATCCAGAAGTACGTAACGCATTGGATTTGTTAGGTAAATTTACCGAAGCAAAACTCACCGGAACTGGAAGTTGTGTGTTTGGGGGCTTCCCAAGCAAAGCTGAAGCTGATAAAGTCTCGGCCCTTCTGACAGAGACCCTTACAGGGTTTGTAGCCAAAGGCAGCAACGTTTCGATGTTGCACCGCAAGCTGCAAAGTCTGCTCTAAAGGAACCAGGTGCTCGGCACTTGATGCAACAGATACAGGGGCGTCGCCAAGCGGTAAGGCAGCAGGTTTTGATCCTGCCATGCGTTGGTTCGAATCCAGCCGCCCCTGCCATTTTCTATACTCATCCAGGTTACCCTCAGCCTCTAGGTACTGCGCGTGTCCAAGATGATGGTCTTTACGGGGAACGCTAACCCCGATCTGGCTCGGCGTGTTGTACGTCAGCTGCATATCCCTCTCGGTGACATCTCTGTCGGTAAGTTCTCCGACGGCGAAATTACTGCCGAGATCAATGAAAACGTTCGCGGTAAAGACGTTTTCATTATTCAGCCGACTTGCGCTCCGACCAACGATAACCTGATGGAACTGGTAGTGATGGCTGACGCCTTCCGCCGCTCCTCGGCTACTCGTATCACTGCTGTTATTCCTTATTTTGGTTATGCCCGTCAGGATCGCCGTCCGCGTTCCGCACGTGTGGCTATCAGCGCGAAAGTCGTTGCTGACATGCTTACCGTAGTCGGCATCGACCGTGTTCTCACGGTTGATCTGCATGCTGACCAGATTCAGGGTTTCTTCGATATTCCGGTAGATAACATCTACGGCTCCCCGGTTCTGGTGGATGACATTGAAGATCAGCGCTTCGAAAACCTGATGATCGTGTCCCCGGACATTGGTGGCGTCGTGCGTGCACGTGCCGTTGCCAAATCCCTGGGCGTGGATCTCGGGATCATCGACAAACGCCGTGAGAAAGCCAATCACTCTGAAGTGATGCATATCATCGGTGATGTCGAAGGGCGTACCTGCATTCTGGTCGATGACATGGTCGATACCGCCGGCACTCTGTGCCACGCGGCGAAGGCCCTGAAAGAGCATGGCGCAGCCAAGGTCTTTGCCTATTGCACACACCCTGTGCTGTCGGGTCGGGCCATCGAGAATATCGAAAATTCCGTGCTGGACGAGCTGGTGGTGACTAACACCATCCCGCTGTCCGCTGCAGCACAAGCCTGTGCACGTATCCGTCAACTGGATATCGCACCGGTTGTTGCCGAAGCGGTTCGCCGCATCAGCAATGAAGAATCGATCAGCGCGATGTTCCGTTAAGGGCCCTGCCCTTCGCGAAATGTCTCGTTGACGAAAAGCGCCCCGCCCCGGCATTCCTGCCGGGGCGGGGCTTTTTTGCCCATACCGTGTTTGGCGCTGGTCGCAAACGCCATTCCGGTCATGGCTATTTTGGAGATACAAAATGAACGATTTTACTCTGAATGCTGAAGTGCGTTCCGACCTGGGGAAAGGTGCGAGCCGCCGCCTGCGTCGTCTCGCCGCTCTGGTTCCAGCTGTTGTTTACGGTGGCGAAAAAGCCCCTGAATCCATCAGCATGCTGGCCAAAGAAGTTGCCAAACTGCTCGAAAACGAAGCGGCTTACAGCCACGTTATCGAACTGAACGTTGGCGGCAAAAAGCAGAACGTCATCATCAAAGCTCTGCAACGTCACCCGTCCAAGGGTCACGTTCTGCACGCTGACTTCGTACGCGTCGTAGCCGGTCAGAAACTGACCGCTATCGTGCCTGTGCACTTTGTTGGTGAAGAAGCTCCGATCAAGAAAGGCGGCGAGATCTCGCACGTCCTGAACGAAATCGAAGTAACTTGCCTGCCGAAAGATCTGCCTGAGTTCATCGAAGTCGACCTGTCGGCTCTGGAAATCGGCGCGATCGTCCACCTGTCCGACCTCAAAGCCCCTAAAGGCGTTGAGTTCGTTGCACTGGCTCACGGTGACGACAAAGCTGTTGCAAACGTACACGCTCCACGCGTTGCTCCAGAAGCTACCGAAGAAGGCGCAGCAGAGTAATTCACTCTGTCATGCCTGAGTGAACAAGTAACATCGCGGACTGGAACGTAGCGAGAAAGCGGGCGAGAACGCGGAGTTTACATCCATGGTAAATGAGCATTTTTCGTCCACTTTCGCCGCTTTCCCTGATCGCGGCGATGTTACTCACCACTCAAAGGAAGGGCCCCTATCGTGACTGCCATCAAACTGATCGTTGGCCTGGGAAATCCAGGCGCCGAATACGACCAGACCCGGCATAACGCAGGGGCCCTTTTTGTTGAGCGCATCGCTGACGCACAAGGTGTCAACCTTGTCGCCGATCGCAAATATTTCGGCCTGACCGGGCGCTATTCGCATCAGGGTCAGGATGTTCGTCTGCTGATTCCCACCACCTACATGAACCGCAGCGGCCAGGCCGTGGCGGCACTCGCCGGTTTCTTCCGCATCAAGCCTGAAGAAATCCTCGTGGCGCATGACGAACTCGACTTGCCTCCGGGCGTTGCCAAGCTCAAGCAAGGCGGCGGCCATGGCGGTCACAACGGGTTGCGCGACATCATTGCGCAACTGGGCAATCAGAATACGTTCTACCGCCTGCGGCTTGGCATTGGCCACCCGGGCGTCGCCAGTATGGTTTCAAATTTCGTCCTGGGTCGTGCGCCACGCGCCGAACAGGAAAAACTCGATGCCAGCATCGACTTTGCCCTCGGCGTGCTGCCGGATATCCTCGCCGGTGAATGGAACCGCGCGATGAAAAACCTGCACAGCCAGAAGGCCTGACTCTACTCCGAGGGGAAACACCATGGGATTCAATTGCGGCATCGTCGGCCTGCCTAACGTCGGCAAGTCCACCCTGTTCAACGCCCTGACCAAATCCGGTATCGCGGCCGAAAACTTCCCCTTCTGCACTATCGAGCCGAACAGCGGCATCGTGCCGATGCCGGATCCGCGTCTGGACGCTCTGGCGGCCATCGTCAATCCGAAGCGCATCCTGCCGACCACCATGGAATTCGTCGACATCGCGGGCCTGGTTGCCGGCGCCTCGAAAGGTGAAGGCCTGGGCAACAAGTTCCTCGCCAACATCCGCGAAACCGACGCGATCGCTCACGTGGTGCGCTGCTTCGAAGACGAAAACGTGATCCACGTTTCCAACAGCGTCGACCCGAAACGCGACATCGAAATCATCGACCTGGAACTGATTTTCGCCGACCTCGACAGCTGCGAGAAGCAACTGCAGAAAGTTGCGCGCAACGCCAAGGGCGGTGACAAGGACGCCGTGGTTCAGAAGGCTCTGCTTGAGCAACTGATCGCGCACTTCACCGAAGCCAAGCCGGCACGCAGCCTGATGAAGAACATGAGCGCTGACGAAAAAGCAGTGATCAAGGGCTTCCACCTGCTGACCACCAAACCGGTCATGTACATCGCCAACGTCGCTGAAGACGGTTTCGAGAACAACCCGCACCTGGACGTGGTTCGCGCCATTGCCGAAGAAGAAGGCGCGATGGTGGTTCCGGTCTGCAACAAGATCGAAGCGGAAATCGCCGAGCTCGATGACGGCGAAGAGAAGGACATGTTCCTCGAGGCCCTGGGCCTGGAAGAGCCTGGCCTGAACCGCGTGATCCGCGCCGGCTACGAAATGCTGCACTTGCAGACCTACTTCACCGCCGGTGTCGAAGAAGTCCGCGCCTGGACCGTCAAAGTCGGTGCCACCGCACCTCAGGCTGCCGGCGTGATCCACACCGACTTCGAGAAAGGCTTCATCCGCGCCGAAGTGATCGCCTACAACGACTTCATCCAGTACAAGGGCGAAGCCGGTACCAAAGAAGCCGGTAAATGGCGTCTGGAAGGCAAGGATTACATCGTCAAGGACGGCGACGTGATGCACTTCCGCTTCAACGTGTAAGCGTTACGCCCAAGAAAAAGCCGCGTTTGATACGCGGCTTTTTTGTGCCTGAAACATTCTCCGCCACACCAACAATCCCCTGTAAGAGTGAGCCTGCTCGCGATAGCGTTCTATCAGCTACAGATGTGCTGACTGACACACCGCTATCGCGAGCAGGCTCACTCCTACAATGGGTAATGTGTGAGGTCAGGCCTTTTTGGTGCGCGGCAGGAATATCGCCAGTACGCCAAACAACGGCAGGAACGAACAGAGGAAATACACGTACTCAATCCCGTGAATATCCGCCAGATGCCCGAGCAACGCCGCGCCGATCCCGCCAAACCCAAACATCAAACCAAAGAACACCCCGGCAATCATCCCGACATTGCCCGGCACCAGTTCCTGCGCGTACACCACAATCGCCGAGAACGCCGAGGCCAGAATGAAGCCGATCACCACGCTGAGGACAGTGGTCCAGAACAGGTCAACGTGGGGCATGAGCAGCGTGAACGGTGCCACACCGAGGATCGAGAACCAGATCACTGCCTTACGCCCGATCTTGTCGCCGATCGGCCCGCCGAAGAACGTCCCCGCCGCGACCGCTCCGAGAAACAGGAACAGGTGCAGCTGCGAACTGGCCACCGACAAGTCGAACTTCTCGATCAGGTAGAAGGTGAAGTAGCTAGTCAGGCTGGCCATGTAGAAATACTTGGAGAACACCAACAGGCCCAGCACCACCAGCGCGCTGGTCACCCTGCCCTTCGATAGCCCGTGAGTCGCTGCCTGACCGGCCTTGAGCTTGAACAGATTGAGATGATGGGCGTACCAGCGGCTGATGCGGTACAGCACGAACAGCGCAAACACCGCGAACAAACCGAACCACGCCACGTTGCCCTGGCCGAAGGGAATAATGATCGCCGCCGCCAGCAACGGACCGAACGCAGAACCGGCGTTACCGCCAACCTGAAAAGTCGATTGCGCCAGACCAAAGCGTCCACCGGAGGCCAGCCGCGCAATCCGCGAGGCTTCGGGGTGAAACGTCGATGAGCCGATACCGATGAGCGCCGCCGCCAGCAGAATCAGTGGAAAACTACCGACCATCGACATCATCACGATGCCAATCAGCGTGCAGATCGAACCCGCCGGCAACAGCCACGGCTTCGGATGCCGATCGGTGTGATAACCAACCCACGGCTGCAACAACGAGGCGGTCAGTTGAAAGGTCAAAGTGATCAGGCCGACCTGAGTAAAGGTCAGGCCGTAATTGGCCTTGAGCATCGGGTAGATAGAAGGCAAAACCGATTGGATCAGATCGTTGATCAAATGCGCCAGCGCCACCGCGCCGATGATACGCATCACCAATGGGCTGCTTTGCGGAGCAGCGGGCGCCGAGACAGCGGCGGTCTGAACGTTGCTGATAGCCATGAAAGTTTCCGGACAGCAGATGGGTGCACGCAGGCAGGTGCGTCAATGTGCCATTTTTCGGTGCGCCAGCGCCATCCCCTTAGCCAGCTAACTAACTGACTGGTCGTCGACTGCAAGGTGATAGCGCAACGCCATGGTCTGAATCTTGCCTTGCTTCTCCCCTTGAACGCGGGCGCCTTACAAAGGCGACCGACAATGGGAAGTTTCGCTACAGAGCCGGCCTACAGAGCGGGCGAGAGTGAACTTTCGAGGCCTTTTAGCAGGGCACAACATCAACGTCGAACGACCGCGATGCACGCCAATGGTGCGTGGTGTCCAGAGGAGTCATGGGGCATGCAGGCTTTCCTTTCACCGGGGATCAAATTGCTGGGGCGGTTTGGCTTCGCAGGTAAATTCCAGTTGTTGTTTCTGCTGTTCATTCTGCCGTTGGCCGGCAGCCTGTTGATGATCGGCCAGGACTATCGCGACAAGCTCAATCTGATTTCCGGCGAACGCGCCGGCGTGCGGCAGTTGCTTGCGCTGGATGCGCTGGACAACCTGCTCGCCGCGCAACGTGACCGCGCCGCCCGTTGGCGCGCCACGGAAACCAATCGCCAGCCGACACCGGCCACTCTCGCCGCCATGGGCGCCTTCGACGCGGTGCAACCGGCGGTTCTGCAAGCCACCACAGATTTGGGCAACGCGTTGAAAAACGAAGGCGCGGAAAGCGAAACCCTCACCCGCTATCAAGCGCTGCAAACCGCGCTGAATGGGCTGGATTCGAAAAGCCTCAGTGGTGTCGGTTGGTGGCCGGACGGTTACGAGCGCTTCACCAATGCGTTGAGCGCCCTGCAAGCGTTGCGCGAACAGATCGTCATGGACAATCGCCTGACCCTCGCGCCGTGGCTGGAAACCTATCTGCTCACGCAGATCTCCACGCAACACGCGCCAGACCTGATCGAACGCGTTGGACGCCTTGCCGCCGTCGGCCAGGCCTCGGTCGTCTCCGGCCAATTCACCCTGCAAAGCCGTTTGCAGTTGCGCGACCTGCGCAGCCGCATCGGTGACGCCCGCGAGCAACTGGTCAAAACCGCCACGCTGCTCGAAGCACGCCTGCCGAAAGATCAGCAGAGCTGGGCCAGCCAATACCACGACAGCCTGAAACGCCTCGACAGCGGCCTGAAGATCCTTGATGACGGCGTGTTCGGCGGCAGCATCACGCTCAAGCCGGACGACTTCGAACGCAGTCTCGACGCCTTGCTGACCGACCTCGCCGCCCTGCGTCAGCAATCGCTGGTATCGCTGGACCAACGACTCGACGCTTACCACAGCTCAGCGATCCGTCAGTTCATCATCGTCGCAGCCATCTTCGGCTGCCTGCTGCTCGCGGCGCTGTACCTGTTTGTCTGCCTGCAAGCCTCGATCCGCCGCAGCGCCAGCGGCATCACCCTGCTCGCCGAAGCCCTGCGCGACGGCAACCTCAGCCTGCAAGTGCCGGTGGTGGGCCGCGATGAATTGGCAGCGATCAGCACCGCGCTCAACGTGGCCGTGGTGCAACTGCGCACGAGCATGCTTGGCGTCGATCACGAGACATCGCAACTGAGCAACGCGGTACGCAGTCTCAATGAGCATTCCAGCGGCGCCCTCGGCGAAGTCGAAGCGCAGCAGTTGCAGATCAGCCAGATCGCCGCAGCCGCCACGCAATTGGCCGCCACCTCGCAAGGCGTGGCGCAGAGTTGCGAGCAGGCTTCTGGCAGCGCCCAACACACCCGGCGCATCGCCGCCGACAGCAGCCGCGACAGCCAGCGCACCACGGCGAGTATTCAACAGCTCAATCAGCGATTGAACGAAACTGCTGCAGCGCTGGGCCGGGTCAGCGAGCAAGGCCAGCAGATTCAATTGGTCGTCGACACGATTCGCGGTGTCGCCGAACAGACCAATCTGCTCGCGCTCAACGCAGCCATCGAAGCCGCGCGAGCTGGTGAACAAGGACGCGGTTTCGCTGTGGTCGCCGATGAGGTGCGCAGCCTGTCGCAACGTACGCAGTCGTCCACCGCGCAGATCGCCGGTACGGTCGACAGCCTGCGCGCGACGGTCAACGAAGCCGTGACTCTGATGGAAGCCGCGTGCGGCCAGGCGCAAACCGATGCCGAGTCGGTCACCGGTCTCGGTGAACGCCTGGGCGAAATCGCCAGCGCCGTGCAGAGCGTCACCGACACGTTGGCGCAGATCGCCACGGCGGTAGAAGAACAGGCCAGCACCGCCGACGAGGTCAGCGGCAATATCCAGCAGGTCGATCAGGCTGCCGTGCGTTTGCTCGAAGGTGCACGCGCAGTGAATCTTGCTGCAGACACACTGAGCCAGGGCAGCAAGGCGCTGAGCGACAACACCGCACGCTTCCGCCTCAGTTGATCACGGCCTCGGGGAAGTCCGCTTCCAGCTCAGCCTTGAGCCATTGAATAAACCACGCCACATCCGCCGAGAGTTCGGCGGACGGCGTCAGCACTCGATAGCTCTCAAGCTTCACCTCAGCATCGACCGCACGCACCAGTTTGCCGCTGGCCAGCTCATGGCGCACCAGCACTTCGTTGGCCAGCGCGATGCCCTGCCCGCTTTCGGCGACTGACAGCGCGTGGTCATTGTTGACGTAGAGCATGTCGGAATTGAGATGAATATCGAGATCGTGCGCGGCGAACCACAGGTTCCACCATTCGCCGTCATCGACGTGGATCAGTTCGTGGCTGACCAGATCGGCCGGGCTGTTGATCGGTGCGATGCTGGCCAGATACGCCGGCGTGCAAATCGGGAAAACCCGAGGACAAATCAGCGCTTCCCGTGAGTCGGCATATTGCCCGTCGAGGCCGTAGACGATGCCCAGATCTGCGCTTTTGCCATCCACTTCGGTAAAAGTCGAATTCGGCTCAATGGCCAGTTTCAGCCCCGGCCGCAGATGCCGCAGCGCTTCGATCCTCGGCATCAGCCAACGCTTGGCAAAACCCGGTACCACCATGATCCGCAGCCAGCGCTCGGCATCTTTCGGCTGAGCTTCCTTGCCCGCCTCGATGATCAACTGCAAAGCCGCGCTGATCTTGCGGTGATACTTCTCCCCCGCCGGCGTCAGGTTGACCCCGCGCGAGGTGCGCTCGAACAGTTGAATGCCCAACCAGTCCTCGAGCAATTTCACATGCCGGCCAATCGCAGGCTGGGTCACGTGCAGGGCTTTCGAGGCTTCGACGTAGCTGCCCAAACGAGCGGCGGCATCAAACGCACGCACCGCGTTGAGCGGCGGCAAACGGTGGTCGGGCATGATTCCTGGCACCTTCGGCTGTTAAATTAACTAACACCTGCCATGTTTAAATTGAAGTGTCGCGCCGCGCAACCCCTGGCTGATAATCGAGCCACAGCAGAACAAAAAAACAGCTGGTTTCACACCCGAACGCAATCTCGATCCTGCCCAAAAAAATAATATCCATGGCCCGACGGCAACGCTTTGCAAAGCGAGTCGCAGGCGATGGGGGAATCGGAGGTAACGCATGAATGCCCTGCATTCGCTGCAAACGCTGGCGGTCTCGATCCGCTCAGTACGCAAGGTTTACGGTGATCCGCAGACCGGCCCGGTGGCGCTGAAAAGCATCGACCTGGACATCCGCGACAACGAATTCTTCACCCTTCTCGGCCCGTCCGGCTGCGGCAAGACCACGCTGCTGCGGATGATCGCTGGGTTCGAATTTCCCACCGAAGGCGAAATTCTCCTCTACGGCGAAAACATTGCTGACCGCCCGCCGTTCCAGCGGCCGGTCAACACGGTGTTCCAGCATTACGCGCTGTTCCCGCACATGACCATCGCCGAGAACCTGGCTTTCGGCCTTGAATCGCAGCCGATGGGCAAAGTCCTCAGCAAGGCGCAAATCGCCGAGCGCGTGCGCGAAATGCTGGCGCTGGTACAAATGGAGCGCTTCGCCAATCGCAAACCGGCGCAACTGTCTGGCGGTCAGCAACAACGTGTCGCCCTCGCCCGCGCGCTGGCACCGCATCCGAAAGTGCTGCTGCTCGATGAGCCTCTGTCGGCGCTCGATCTCAAGCTGCGCCAGGCGATGCGCGAAGAGTTGAAAACCATCCAGGCCAAGACCGGTATCACCTTCATCTTCGTCACCCACGACCAGGAAGAAGCGCTGACCATGTCCGACCGCATCGCCGTGCTTTCCGAAGGCGAAGTGCAGCAGGTCGGACGCCCGGAAGATATCTACGAACGCCCGCGCAATCGCTTCGTCGCCGACTTCATCGGCGAAACCAATTTCATCGAAGGCACCGTCACTCGCGTGGAAAACGGTCAGGCGTGGTTCGCCGGCCCGGCGGGTCATCCATTGCCGGCGCAACCGTGCAGCGATGTGCAGGTCGGCGCCAACGTCACGCTGTCAGTACGTCCCGAACGCTTGCATCTGGTATCGGCCGCGACTGAAGCCGCGCTGCCGTGCCGGATCGAAGCGCAAATCTACCTCGGCACCGATCTGCAATATCAGGTCAGCCTCAGCGACGGTTCGCGCCTCACCGTGCGTACGCCCAATTGCGTCGATCAAAGCCTGCGCTTTGCCGTCGGCTCCCAGGCCGGTCTGTTGTTCGACCGCGGAAGCGCCAGCGTCCTGCACGACTGAGCCGGAGAAATTGCCATGCCCGCCTTACCGATTGCCAACACGCTGGAGCGGCGCAAAGCCTTCCAGAGTTTCCTCGGGGTCAGCCCGGCGCTGATCGCCATCTGTTTGTTTCTGCTGGTGCCGATTCTGATCGTCATCGGCTATTCGCTGATGGAGGCCAACCCCTACGGCGGGGTCAACAAAGTCTTCAGCAGCGACGCCTACACCTCGCTGCTGTTCGAACGGCAACTGGATGACAGCCTCGCGTTTGCCGACTCGTATCTGATCATCGCCCTGCGCTCGATCGGCATTGCCGGGCTGACCACGATCATCACGTTGCTGATCGGTTTTCCGGTGGCGGTGTGGCTGGCCATGCAACCGGCGCATCGCCGTGGCCTGCTGATTTTTCTGATCACCGTGCCGTTCTGGGCCAACCTGCTGATCCGCACGTACGCGTGGATTCTGTTGCTGCGCAACACCGGGGTGATCAACAACAGCCTGATGGGCATGGGCGTTATCCATGAACCATTGCAGTTGTTGTACACCGACGGCGCGGTGCTGCTCGGGCTGGTTTACACCTATGCGCCGTTCGTGGTGTTGCCGATTTACGCGACGCTGGAAAAGATGGATATCCGTCTGCTCGAAGCCGCGCAGGACCTCTACGCCGGACGCGTGCGCACCTTGCGCAAAGTGGTGTTACCGATCGCCAAACCGGGAATTCTCGCCGGCGCCATCCTCACCTTCGTGCCGTGCCTGGGGGCGATGATCGCCCCGGAACTGCTCGGTGGCGGCACGCGAATGATGCTCGGCAACCTGATCTTCCGGCAGTTCAGCGATGCACGTAACTGGCCGTTCGGCGCAGCGTTGTCGCTGGTGCTGATGGCCGCGGTGATGCTGGTGTTGACCGTGTATGCCCTGCGCGCCGAGCGCCAGCGCATCGCCAAAGGAGGTGCGTGATGATCGGAGTATTCAAACGCAAAGGGCTGGGTGTGCAGGACTTTCCCGGTTTCGGCGGCTTCAGTTTTCTGTTCTACCTTTACCTCTATGCGCCGATCGTGGTGCTGGTGGTGTTCTCCTTCAATGCCAACCAATCGGCGACGGTGTGGACCGGTTTCAGCCTCGATTGGTATCGCGCCGCCTTCGCCAATCAGGCCTTGCGCCAGGCCGCCGGCAACAGCCTGTTGATCGCCGTCTGCGCAAGCGTGATCGCCACGGCGATTGCCACCCTCGCCGCCCTCGGCACCTCGCGCGGCGCCAAGTTCAAGGGCCTGCAGTTGTCGATGGGCGCGATCATGTTGCCGCTGGTGTTGCCGGAAATTGTCGTCGGTGTGGCGACGCTGGCGCTGTTCTCCACCATCGGCCTGTCGCTGGGTTACGGCAACCTGATCATCGCGCACACGGTGTTCTGCATTCCCTTCGCCTACCTGCCGATTCGTGCACGGCTGAACGACATGGACCTGTCGCTGGAACAAGCCTCGGCCGACCTGTATGCCGGCCCTTGGCGAACCTTTCGCAAGGTCACTCTGCCGCTGCTGATGCCGGGGATTTTCTCCGGGCTGATGCTGGCCTTCATCGTCTCGCTGGATAACTTCGTGATCTCGATGATGGTCTCACAAGCGGGCACCACGACCCTGCCGATCTTCATTTTCGGCCTGCTGCGGATGGGCGTGACACCCGACGTCAACGCCGTGTCGACGCTGATCCTCGGCGTCTCGGTGCTGTTCGTCAGCCTCTCTTACCTGTTGGGCAAAAAGAACGCCTGAACCTTCTACGACCTGTGGGGAAATAGCATGAGCAAGTGGATAAAAAGCGTCGGCACTTCGTTGTTTCTGACATTGCCGTTGAGCATGGCCGCCAGTGTTCAGGCCGCAGAGAAACTCAACGTGGTGAGCTGGAGCGGCTACTTTTCGCCGGAGATTCTTGCCAGGTTCCAGAAGCAGACCGGCATCGAAGTCACCGTCGATTCCTACGACTCCAACGAGACCTTGTTGGCGAAATTGAAACAGGGCGGCGCCGGTTATGACGTGGCGATTCCGTCGCACCAGTTCGTGCCGATCCTGATCAAGGAAAACCTGCTGGAGCGCTTCGACCCGGTCAAAGAGCCCTACTACGCCAGCGTTGTGGATAACCTGAAAAAACCGAGCTGGGATCCGGAAGGCGCGTATTCGGTGCCGTTCATTTGGGGCACCACCAGCGTCGTGCTGGACTCCGCGCGTTACAAAGGTCCGGCCGACAGCTACAAGGTTTTGTATGAGCCGCCAGCCGAATTGCAAGGGCGGATCAACATGTTCGACTCGGTCAGCGACATGGTCGACATGGCCAGCCTCTATCTGAATATCCCGCTGTGCAGCGAAGACCCGAAACAGATGCAGCAGGTGCTGACGTTGCTCAAGGCGCAGAAGCCGTTCGTCAAGACCTACAGCTCCAAGGCCGGTTCGATTCGCGAGAACCTCGCCTCCGGTGAAATCGACATGTCGATGTTCTGGGGCGGCTCGTCGATGCGTGCCCGCGAGATGAAACCGACGCTGAAATACCTCTACCCGAAAGAAGGCGTGCTGGCCTGGGTCGATAACATGGTCATCCCCACCGGCAGTAAAAATCCGGCGAATGCCAAGGCGTTCATCGCCTTCCTCAGCCAGCCGGAAAACTCGGCGATGACCCAGAACTTCCTCAAGCATCAGAGCCCGATCAAAGGCGTCGAACCGTTCCTTGATGCAGCGCTCAAGGACGCGCCGGAATTGCACATTCCCGAGGGCACCAACGTGGTGTTCAGCAAGACTTGCGGCGAAGGTGCGATCCGCCTCGCCGACCGTCTGTGGACCAACCTGATGCGTTGATCTTTACCGCCCCGTCGCACTGGCGGGGCGTTTTTCCAGCCGTCTGAAAGGCCGCTTGCAATGAACTCTAATAACATCAGCGAACTGGTCCTGTTACAGGCCCACGCGCTCGCCGAACGCATCCGCCTGCGTCAGGTTTCCTGCCGGGAAGTGATGCAGACTTACCTTGCCCATATCGAACGTTTCAATCCGTTGGTGAATGCGCTGATCAGCCTGCAATCACCGGAACATCTATTGGCTCAGGCCGATGAACGCGATGCCGAACTGGCGCGTGGCCAATACCGTGGCTGGATGCATGGCTTGCCCCACGCGATCAAGGATCTGTCGCTGACCCACGGCATTCGCACCACGCTGGGATCGCCGCTGTACAAGGACTTTGTGCCTGAGCGCGACGGCATCATGGTCGAGCGGATCAAGGCTGCTGGCGCGATCATTATCGGCAAGACCAACACCCCGGAATTCGGTCTCGGCTCGCAAAGTTACAACCCGTTGTTTGGCGCGACTGCTTGCGCGTATGACCCGACCAAAACGGCGGGTGGCAGCAGTGGCGGCGCAGCGGCGGCACTGGCGATGCACCTGGTGCCGGTGGCGGATGGCAGCGACATGATGGGGTCGCTGCGTAATCCGGCGGCGTTCAACAATATCTTTGGTTTCCGCCCGTCACAGGGGCGTGTGCCGTTTGATGACAGTGCTGATCTGTTTTTTGATCAGCTCGGTTATGAGGGGCCGATGGCGCGCAGCGTGAGGGATGCGGCGTTGCTGTTGTCGGTGCAAGCCGGGGGCGATGCACGGGCTCCGCTGTCCATCGCTGAATCCGGTGAGGCCTTTGCGGCGCCGCTGGAGCGTGATTTCAAGGGCTCGCGGTTGGGTTGGTTGGGCGACTTCAACGGTTATCTGCCGATGGAGAACGGCGTTCTGTCGCTGTGTGAGAAGACGTTTGCCGACTTTGAAAGCCTCGGCTGCCACGTTGAGTCGGTTGAGCCTGGGTTCGCGCCGGAACGGCTGTGGAGCAGTTGGCGGACGTTGCGGCACTGGATGGTCGCGGGGTCGTTGGGCGCAACCTATGCCGATCCGCAGAAGCGTGCGTTGTTGAAACCGGAAGCGATCTGGGAAGTGGAGAACGGCCTGAAGCTGTCGGCCAGCGAAGTGTTCGCCGCCTCCGTGGTGCGCAGCGATTGGTATCGGGCAATCTCGAAGTTGTTCGAACGCTACGACTATCTGTTGCTGCCGAGCGCTCAGGTGTTTCCGTTCGACAAAACCCAGCCGTGGCCAACGTCTATCGAAGGCGTGGCGATGGACACGTATCACCGCTGGATGGAGGTGGTCATCCCCGGCACGCTGTCGGGTTGCCCGGTCGCCAGTGTGCAGGCCGGATTCAATTCGCACGGTTTACCGATGGGGCTACAGATCATCGGCAAGCATCAGGCCGACTTCGCTGTCCTGCAATTGGCGCACGCTTATGAGCAGGCCAGCCGCTGGTTCCAACGCTGCCCTTCGCCGCTGCTCAGCCAGTGATTTTGATAAACGGTTGAAAGCGTAGAAAAAATTTTTAAATTTACGCTTGACGCTTTTCCATTTCAGGGGAATAATGCGCGCCACTTGGCTACATAGCTCAGTTGGTTAGAGCATAGCATTCATAATGCTGGGGTCCGGGGTTCAAGTCCCTGTGTAGCCACCAAGTACTAAAAACGGCTTACCGAAAGGTAGGCCGTTTTTTTATGCCTGCAATAATTCCCCCTCCGGTTCCCCACCTACAGAAGGCCTATCCACAGCCCTTTCGATTGGATCAGTGTGATCGCAGCCCCTCATCAGTCAGACTTTCTTACATTTTGCACTTCGCCTTTTTTCACATAAGCAAATATCAAATTCAAGATAATGCTAACCTCACACCTCAGCTTTTAGCCAATAAATCCTGGCCTCCACAATAGAAAATTCAAGATAATCAAAAATAACACTTGAGATAATTATTATCATGGCCGAGTTTTTCCATCACGACCTGGCGCTGCTCAATCCCTCCTTTGACTCTGACCTGGTGGATGTCTTGAGCGAACTGGAGCACCTACGTCGTCTGAGACTCGAAGGCGATACGCCGCCACAGGTGTTTCACCAACTCAAGTCATTGTTCCATGCGCTGGAAAGCCTCGGCTCTGCGCGCATTGAGGGCAACCACACAACCTTGGCGGACTACATTGAGAGCAAAGTGGAGGGGAAGGCCCACGAAACTGACCAGCTTCGTGAGGTAGCCAACATCGAGAATGCGATGGATTACATCGAGCAGATCATGGCGCCGGGCGCAGAACTGACCGAGCGTACGATCCGCGAGCTACACGCGATGACCGTCGACAATCTCCAACGCGAAGGCGACAAAACGCCAGGCGCATACCGCAGCGGTGGTGTGCGGATTTCACAATCCGATCATCTGCCGCCCGACTTCATCCAGATTCAGGCATACATGGAGGAACTCGTCGAGTTCGTTAACCGTAAGGACTCCCCCAAATATGACCTGATGAAGGTCGCGCTGGCGCACCATAGATTTGGATGGATACACCCGTTCGGTAATGGCAATGGCCGCGTGGTCAGACTGCTCACCTATGCGTTACTGATGAAATATGGCTTCAACGTCAATACGGGCGGTCGCGTATTGAATCCTACAGCCGTGTTCTGCAACGACCGTGAACGCTATTACTCAATGCTCGCAACAGCTGACAAGGGAACAACGGAAGGGTTGGAGCAATGGTGTACGTATGTCTTGCAAGGCATACGCGACGAGCTTGAAAAGGTCGACCGCCTAACCAATTATTCTTATCTCACCAAGTGCATTCTCGTCCCTGCTATCGCCTTTGCACGGGAACGCGAATGGATCACCGAGACAGAGGAACTGGTGCTCTCTGCCGCGATTAAACTGAAGCTAGTCAAATCTGCGGATGTAGCAGCTGTACTCCCCAAACATTCGAGTAATCAACGGACCTACTTGATAAAAAAACTGGTGGATCAGGGAATGCTTTTACCGCTTACCCCCGGAGCAAGGCAGTACACGATTGGATTTTCCAATAACTACCTGATTCGCGGAGTCATTAAGTCACTCAGAGAGCAAGGCTTCATACCTGCCCCTTTGGAAATCCCCTGAGCACCGATCTACAACCGGTAGTATTCGAGTCCTGCTACCGATTTGAACTGCGGATTATCGGATACTCACCCGAATAAGCAGCCGGCAGAAAGGCTCTTAAAAAACGCCGCTATCCCTTGAGGGTTAGCGGCGTTTTTCCTACGCAAATAGCGTTGCGGCTTTACTCGGACGATTCATCTATTCCGCTGTAATCACCAGACACCCTTTCATCACACGCACTTTGACGTTCTCGTTCACCTCGAATCCCGCCTGCCGCAACCACAGTCCGCGAAGCCTGATCCAGGGCACCGGTTTGGCGGGGCTGTAGGTTTTTTCCTTGGTGTGAACCGGGTAAAAATCAGCGGCGATTTTCAACCTGCGTTCAGTGATGGGGGTTGATGACGTATGATTGGTTTTAGCCATGATTAGCTCCTGTTTAGCTGCTTGTGGTTAGCGGGGCCAGGGTGTTCGCGCACCTTGGTTCCGCGTTCTTTGGGTTACTTCAAATTTCTTTTTCTTCGTCGCTCGCTTTGGTCGCTGCCTGTGCGATTAGTGCGTCGAGCATCTGCGCAATGACCTTCTGTTGGACCTTCGAAAGCTCATTGATGGACTGCAGCCGTCGATACCACGTCGAGGTCAAGCTGCGTCTGGGCGTCTCCGTGTACGAGGGAACCCCGAGCAGGTCTTCAACAGGCACGCGAAGCGCAAATGCCATCTTCACCAGTGTCGTGACCGGCATGCTGCGCGTGCCCTCCTCGTAGCCCTGAAAGGTTTGCCGGGAAAGACCTAAAGCCCGTGCAAACCGAGTCTGTGTGATCTCGTGCACTGTGCGTAAGTGAGCAATTCGACTGCCCATCGCCACCAGAAAATCGCGATCCTCATTGGAAATACTCATGACAATGGCCGACTGAAAATAGAGTTGAATGGCAACGGACTCATCCTTTTCATCTGAAATCCATCCTGGAAAAACAACAGAAAACATCCTCAGGTAAAGGCGCGTAAGTTGTCGACCTGAAAGATTTGTAGGAGAAATGCAGAACAACCGCTAGGTCGGGGGCGAGGTACTACAGGCGCGAAAATGCCTTTTCATTCGACTAAATCGGTACCGACAGATCAGGTTGAAAAACCGCTGTAGGAAACGTGTTCGATCCAGGTATGAATTAGATCGCGCAGCACGGATACAAAAAACGGCTTACCGCAAAGTGAGCCGTTTTTTGTGCCCGGAGGAAAGTGCCGGCAGCAAAGACACTGATGATTTACCGCGACCAGTTACCCAACGCCGACAACCCTTTCGCCCAGATCTGCCGAGTGCGCAAACTGACCATTGCGCGCCAGTCCGGATCGGTCGGATAGAACTGCTCGAGCAGATTCAGTTTGATCTCACGCCCTATCGCATCCAGCGGATCGCCATGCAAATGCAGCCACTGGTCATCGCGCAAATGCCGATGCACAGCCGGCCCCGGATACGTCCCGCACTCGATCACGAACGGCATCAATTGCACGTCCGGCAATGCATTAAGCAACGCCTGTGAGGTGTACCCGGTAGCCGTCGCTGCCACTCCGGTTTCGCTCAGGGTGTCGGCGCCCGTGTGCAGGGTGTAAAGCCATGGACCATAAATCGCCTGGGCCTGCGCGAGTGCCGGGTACGGCGCCTGGGTGATGGTCAGCAACATCGGATGGCCGTATTCGCCAGCGCCGGTATGCAGATCGAAACACATCACGGTTTCAGCGCCAGCCAGATACGCGTCGATGATTTGATGCAACGTGCGATTCGACCAGCTCGGCGCGAGGCCACCGTAAAACAGCCCGTCGGGATGGCTGTGCTGACCGCCCTCGACAATCGACATCACCGCTGGCCAGCCGTGTTCTTTTATCTGCGCATCGAGCAAGGCATCGGCGCTTTTGCGCTCGGGGCCGTTCAGATCAGTGCACGCGTAGATTTCATGCAGGGCGGCGTACGCGCGGTTATCCGGTAGCGGCCCGGTGAAATCGAGGTGATTACGGTTGAGGTCGATGTTGTCTTCGTTGACCCGGCGCAGCCATGCGGTGCCCCATGGGTTGATCAGGTGCACCATCACCACGGCGACATCCTTGGGCAGCGAACCGGGTACGAATGCCTTCAGCCAATCGATCTGACAGTCCGAGCCGTAATAACCCTCGACCCCGTGCGTGCCGCTGAGCGCTACCAGCCGACGTTTGGCTTGCGGATCGCCGAGCACAGCGACGTCGGTACTCAGCGGTTCGCCGAATGGCCCGCAGCGTGGATGGGCGTAGGAGGTGAGCGTGGCGCCGACGGCATTGGCGGCGGCGATGAACTGTTCGCGTTGATCGCGGTAGCTGGACTCGGTGGGGAACTCGCTGTGCATTATTGGCCTCTTGTGATTTTTATGGTTTGACCTCTGTAGGAGTGAGCCTGCTCGCGATAGCGTCATCACATCCAACATCATTGCTGACTGACCCACCGCTATCGCGAGCAGGCTCACTCCTACAGGGGGACGTGTGCGGTCAGTCAATTGAGGTTGACCCTAGCGAACATCCGCCCCGAAAAGAAAGACAAAAATGCCCATCGGTTTGCGTCGCGACCGAGCGGTCGATAAAGTCCCCGAGACTTTTATCCCACGGACGGAGAGCCCCACGTGTTTCCAGCCCTGCCCTTGAGCCGCTTGCGCCTGCCAGCCCTGATGCTGATCATCAGCGCCCTGACCCTCACCGCCTGCAACGCCCCGCCCTCCTCGACCTTGCCGCTGGCACCGGAGGCTGCTTCCGGTTACCGCACCGATCTACAAACCCGTCACGCCAGTAAACACATGGCCGCCGCCGCCAATCCGCTGGCTGCTGAAGCCGGTCGCGAGATGCTGCGTCAGGGCGGTTCGGCGATTGATGCGGCGATTGCGATGCAAGCGGTGCTGACGCTGGTTGAGCCGCAGTCGTCCGGGATCGGCGGCGGCGCGATGATCGTGTTGTGGGACGGTAAACAGGTGCGCACCTACGACGGTCGCGAAACCGCACCGGCTGGCGCCACCGAGAAGCTGTTCCTGCGCGCCGATGGCCAACCGATGTCGTTCCCGCAAGCACAGATCGGCGGTCGCTCGGTCGGTACACCGGGGGTGTTGCGCGCACTGGAGATGGCCCATAAACAACACGGTCGCCTGCCATGGGCGAAGCTGTTTGAACCGGCGATCAAACTGTCCGAGCAAGGCTTTGCGATCTCTGCGCGTTTGCACTCGCTGCTGGAATCAGATCCAATCATCCGCCAGTCGCCGGACATGGCCAAATATTTCCTCAACGCCGATGGCAGCGTCAAAACCGTCGGCACGCGCCTGCAAAACCCGGCGCTGGCCGCAGTGCTCAAACGCATCGCCAACGAAGGCGCGGACGCGCTGTACAAAGGCCCGATCGCCGAAGAAATCGTCGCCAAGGTGCAGGGCCACGCCAACCCCGGCAGCCTGTCGTTGAATGATTTGCAGCGCTATCAGGCCAAGGAACGCGCGCCGCTGTGCACCGATTACAAGCGCTGGCAGGTTTGCGGCATGCCGCCACCGTCGTCGGGCGGCATCGCCGTGGCGCAGATTCTCGGCACGTTGCAGGCGCTGGAAACCCACGACCCGCGTCTTTCGCTGACACCGCTCAAACCGGTGAAAACCGACAAACCGGCTGGCATCGAACCGGCGCCAGAGGCTGTGCATTTGATCGCCGAAGCCGAACGCCTGGCTTACGCCGACCGCGCGCAATACGTCGCGGATACCGACTTCGTGCCGGTGCCGGTCAAAGGCCTCGTCGACCCGGGTTATCTCGCCAGCCGCGCCAGCCTGATCGGCGAACGCAGCATGGGCAGCGCCAAACCGGGCACACCGCCGGGCGTGCAGGTGGCCTACGCGCCGGACCGCTCGCCGCTGCGCATCTCCACCTCGCAAGTGGTTGCTGTGGATGACCTCGGCGGCGCGGTGTCGATGACCACTACCATCGAAGCCGCGTTCGGCTCGCACCTGATGGTTCAGGGCTTCTTGCTGAACAACCAGATGACCGACTTCTCGTTCATCCCCGAAGAGAACGGCCAGAAAGTCGCCAACCGTGTCGAACCCGGCAAACGCCCGCGCTCGTCGATGGCGCCAACGCTGATCTTCGATCGCCACAGCGGCGAATTCGTCGCCACGGTCGGCTCGCCGGGTGGTTCGCAAATCATCGAATACGTCGCCAAAACCACCGTCGGCCTGCTCGACTGGAGCCTCGACCCACAAAGCGCCATCAGCCTGCCCAACTTCGGCAGCCGCAACGGCCCGACCGAACTGGAACAAGGCCAGTTCAGCCCGGCGCTGATTCAGACACTGAAAGACAAAGGGCATGCGGTGAATGAAATCGACATGACCAGCGGCACCCAGGCCATCGTGCGGGTCAAGGATGCGCAGGGGAAAGCGTCGCTGGAGGGTGGCGCGGATCCACGGCGTGAAGGGGAAGCGTTGGGGGATTGAGGCTAGGACGCAAACAAAAAAGGCTTACCGCGAGGTAGGCCTTTTGTTTAGCACACTGCGTATTTCAAATCGGGATGTTTAAAAGCTGCGAGGTAAACAGAGAACCGTCCCACAAGGTTTTCAGGTTGTCCGTCGGACGTCAGCTCTCTAGCCTGTACTCGTCGCTGCCAATTCAGTGACCGGGATTGGAAACCCCGAGTAGAACCGAGCGCACAAGCGCCTTTCATAACGTATCCTTGCGCACCTTCATGGTGTGCACTCCGTTATGGCGGCTGTGCGCGGGAGACCTTCGGGTCAACCGGGTTCTCCGTTCCCCGGGTTTCCAACCTGCGTACAGCTGCCACCTATTCGTTCGGAAACCGAATCGGCCAGCTCCTATCCTGATCGGAGAACACCATGAAAAAACCAACACCCAATCCCCCCGAAACAGACACCGACCCAACATCCCCGTACGCAACCATCGACAGCAAAAAACTCAACGAAGCGGCCGACCGCGCCCTCGACCACTACCTCAAACCGGCCATTCACATCATGGCGTCCACCCGCGTAGCTGAACCCATGTACCTCGCCAACCCGGTGTACGACACCGAATCCCTGCTGGCCAATGCCAGCGAAACCCTGGGCTCGGTCACGGAGATGCTCAACAATTTCGCCGCTGTGCTGGATACCGCGCACCGCAAGACCGCGCTGGGCATCGCGCAAATCGTCATGCTGAGTGAACTGGCGGTAAATCAGGCGCTGGATAACGTTCAGCCGGTTACGTAGTCTTCGCAATGCATAAAAAATCCGATGCCGTGCAGGCATCGGATTCTTATCTCCTGGCGTTGCCCGGCATAAACCTGGCGTCCCTTATTGCCCTATGAGGCAGACTCCTTTGAAGTGGAGTAATCCATGAACGTACGCCCCATTCATAACGAAGACGACTATCGTGCGGCGCTTAAGAACGTGTCTGCACTTTTCGACAACGAGCCAGTACCGGGCACTGCTGAAGGGGATCACTTCGACATCATGATCAGCCTTATCGAAGCCTACGAGGCCAAACAGCTTTCACATCCAAGATCTATGGCTCAGCGATTCGCCAGCAGATGCGTTCCAAACAACAGATAGCAGCCACCCGCGAACCGATCCAGCCACTGCCGCGAACGCTCATACACACCAGCGATCCGGCGACTGGCGAAGAACAGCGCCACGCAGCAATACCAGCTGAACGACAACGTCGCCATGGTCATCACCGCCAGCGCCAGTAACAGTGGCGGGATGTGAGCCGGCATGGCCGTGGCGAAGATGGTGGCGACGAACAATGCTGACTTGGGATTGGTCATGTTGCCCAGAAAGCCGCGGCCATAAGCGCCGAGCAACGTTTGCTGCGAGTCATCCAGCGTACCCGCGACGATCGGCGCCTTGCGCTTGAACTGCTTGAGCCCGAGGTAGATCAGGTAGCAGCCACCGGCAATCTTGAAGCTCAGGTACAGCGTCGGCGCGGCACTGAACAGCGACTGAATGCCCAAGCCACCCGCCAGCCCCCACAACACGGTTCCGCTGGCCACGCCGAGCGCCGCGACGACACCGTGGCGGCGGGAACGGCTGACCGCCAGTTGCGCGATATTGAAGAAGTTCGGGCCGGGCGTGACCACGGCCACAGTCCACAACAGGGCCAACGACAGCAACGGCGCCAGATAACTCGAAAGGGGAAAGTCCATGAGGGTATGCGCCTGATTGGGTTCGACGATGCCCTCTACCTTGCAACATCCCGCAATGTTTTGCCATCAGCCGTCATTCAGACCGCTAGCGTCTTGCCATCCACCGCATCACCAATCGTCAGAAAATGCCCGCCCGCCACGTGGTGCAAGGTGCGCAAACCATCGTGCCCTTCGAAATGCCAGCGCCCGTCGCTGAACACACGCTCATCGGCGTGGGCGGCGATGACTTCGGCGAGGAACAGATCGTATTGCTCGTGATTGCGCGGCTCCGGGAGCAAACGGCATTCCAGCCAGGCGACGCAGCCGTCAAGCAGCGGCGCTTCGACTTGTTCGCCGGCGAGGGTCTGCAGGCCGTACGCCTGAAATTTATCCTGTCCCTGGCTTTGGCTGATTTCCAGACCAGATGTATTGCCGACGGTTTGCACGATGTCGGCCTGATCGACGCACGGGACGTTGAGCACGAAGGTGCCGGACGCTTCGAGCAACTGGCGGGTCCAGGTGGATTTATCGAGGACGACGGCGACTTTCGGTGGCTCGAAATCCAGCGGCATGGCCCAAGCGGCGGCCATGATGTTGCGCTGGCCGTCGTGGGCGGCGCTGACCAGTACGGTCGGCCCGTGATTGAGCAAACGGTAGGCTTTGTTCAGGGGCACCGGGCGGCGGTGGGAATCGCTCATGGGATCTGCTCCGCGGGAAAAGGAGCCGATTGTAGCGCCAGACCACAGAAAGAAGGCGGGTGAAAAACCTGTGGGAGCGAGCTTGCTCGCGAAGGCGATAGGTCAGTCACATCAATGTTGAATGACACACCGCTTTCGCGAGCAGGCTCGCTCCCACATGGGATCAGTGCAGGTCAGTGGGAGAGTTGGTTGGCGAACTGGCCAACGGCATTCACGACTTTCTGCGCACCGTCCTGAATCTCGACAATCACCGTGCCCGCCTCGGCCGCCAGCGCCAGGCCTTGTTCAGCCTGAAGCTTGCCGTCGGTCATCAGCGCCACGGCGTTGCGCGCCATTTCCTGGTTCTGCCGCACCACGGTGACGATCTCTTCAGTCGCCTGACTGGTGCGCGAGGCCAGTTGTCGCACCTCGTCGGCCACCACCGCAAAACCACGGCCCTGCTCACCGGCGCGCGCCGCCTCAATGGCAGCGTTGAGCGCCAGCAGGTTGGTCTGTTCGGCAATGCCGCTGATGGTTTTGACGATGGTGCCGATCACCTGCGACTGCTCGTTCAGTGCCTCGATGCCCTCACCGGCAGCCTGCATGTGCCGCGACAGATCACGCATCACATTCACCGCCTCGGTGACCACGGTGGTGCCACGTTGCGCGGTGCTGTCGGTTTGCTGCGAGGTGCTGTAGGCGATGCTGGCTGCGTCGGCGACGGCTTGTTCGCGGTTGACCTGATCAGTGATCACGGTGGCGAACTTCACCACTTTGTACAGTTTGTTGTTGGCATCGACCACCGGGTTGTAGGACGCCTCCAGCCACACCGTACGACCATGGCTGTCGACACGCTTGAAGCGATCAGCGACGAATTCACCGTTGTTCAAACGGCGCCAGAAGTTCTGGTACTCGGCGCTGTTGTATTCCTCCGGGGTGCAGAACAGGCGGTGATGTTTGCCCTTGATCTGCGCCAGGCTGTAACCCATGCCGCTGAGGAAGCGATCGTTGGCGTTGAGCACATTACCGTTGAGGTCGAACTCGATTACCGCGGTCGAACGCACCAGCGCACCGATCAGGTTTTCGTGTTCACGAGAAGCTTCGATGGTGCGGGTCAGGTCGCTGGCGAACAGCGAAATATGCTTGATTCGCCCGTCCGAAGAACGCACCGGTTGCACGATCGAACGCAGCCACGCTTCTTCACCATTGCCACGCAACAGGCGTACGGCACCGGCGAAATGCTCGCCACGGGTCATGGCGTTTTTGAAGCGATGATGGAATTCGTCGGACTTCACGTGCGCCGGAACGATGTCTTCAATCGCCCGACCAATCAGGTCCTGGCTCTTGTAGAGCATCTCGGTGAGGAAGTTCTGGTTGACCGACTGAATGCGCCCGTCGGGCTCAAGGTTCAGCACCAGCATCTCGCTTTCCAGGCTTTCCTTTACCTGCACGAGGCTGGAGAGTTCTTCACGAAGAGCGGCCAGCTCTTGCTTCAAGCGTTTGTTGAACATGGGGAGTACCGATGGGCAGGTTGGAAAGCGGGATGCAGCCTAACCATCGGCCTTGAAAATCTTTTCTGAAGAGCGTTTGCGACCCGACGGTCAAAAATAGTTCCAAGCTACCGAGTCAGGCAGTTCCCGCCACCTGGCAGGGTCCCGTGCGCGGCATCCGCGAGCCGAAATACGCCGCTGTCAGGAGGCCCACCACACCCATCACCGCGCAGAACATCACGCAGATCCATGGGCTCCATGGCATCAGACCAATCAGCAGCAGCGGTGTGATACTGGCCCATGCGGCGTAGGCAATGTTGTAGGTGAAGGAAATGCCTGACACGCGAATACGCGCCGGGAACAACCCGACCATCACCGACGGCACTGCGCCGACAACACCGCACGCAAGACCGGCCAAGGCGTAGGCGGCGCCGACCCAATCACCACCGCTGATCAAACAACCGTAAAGCACGCCGACGCCCAATGGCAGCAACAGGCTGTAGAGCATGACCGTGCGCCACGCGCCAATGCGATCGACCAGCAACCCGGCGATCACGCAGCCGATGTTGAGGAAGACAATGCCCAGTGCACTGAGGGCGAAGGTGTGGCTGGCGGTCATGCCGAAGGTTTTCTGCATCATGGTCGGCGTAATGACGACGAACACCACCACCGCCGAGGTCAACACACAGGTCAGCAGCATCGCTGGCAGCATCGCCAGGCGGTGCTCGCGCAGCACCGTGCGCAGCGGCAGCTCTACCCGCGCTTCGCGCTGCGCTTCCATGGCCATGAACACCGGGGTTTCGCTCAGCCAGCGGCGCAGATAAACGCCAATCACGCCGAACACGCCACCGAGCAGGAACGGGTAACGCCAGGCGTAATCGAGGATTTCCGCCGGGGTGAACACTTGTGCGAGGAACGTCGCGGTCAACGCGCCGATCAGGTAACCGAAGGTCAGCCCGGCCTGCAAAAAGCCCAAGGCATAACCGCGATGGCCGGTCGGCGCGTGCTCGGCGACGAACACCCAGGCGCTCGGCACTTCACCGCCTACCGCTGCACCTTGGAGGATGCGCAACGCCAGCAACAGCAACGGTGCGAAGTAACCGATCTGCGCGTAGGTCGGCATGATCCCGATCAGCAGGCACGGCAGCGCCATCATCAGGATGCTCAGGCTGAAGACTTTCTTGCGCCCGAGTTTGTCGGCGAAATGCGCCATCAGAATACCGCCCAAGGGCCGCGCCAGATAACCGGTGACGAAAATCCCGAAGCTTTGCAGCAAACGCAGCCACTCGGGCATTTCCGGCGGGAAAAACAACTGGCTGAGGGTCAGGGCGAAGAACACGAAGATGATGAAATCGTAGATTTCCAGCGCGCCGCCAAGGGCCGCAAGGCCGAGGGTCTTGTAGTCGGAACGGCTGAACGGCGCAGGTTTGGCCGGAGATTGGGCAGTCATGGCAAAGAACTCGGAAACAGGCAAAAAACCAAGGCGCCCATGGTCTACGCAAATGGGCGGATGAACAACCCGTTAGACCATAGTCCCGGTTTTGCAAAACCGGCTCACAAAGCATCGGCAGTTGAATTACTGTTAATGCCTGTCCAGCGGGACCACGCCAACCCCGGCCAACCGCAGTGAACCTCATGTGGGAGCGAGCCTGCTCGCGAAAGCGTCAGCCCAGCCAACTTCAATGTTGAATGTGCCGGCCTATTCGCGAGCAGGCTCGCTCCCACAGGGATCTCTGTGTTGTGGAGATCGGCGAGCGTTCCCGCGGACCACAATAACCATAAAAATCCGAGGTATTCCCTGTGGCCGTTGATATCGAAGATAGCCGCTCCGCACGCTTTGCCCTGCGCTGCTCCAGCTTTGCCGAACGCTGGTTTCCCGATTCCTGGGTGTTCGCCGCACTGGCCGTGATCATCGTCGCCCTGGCCACACTGGCCATGGGCGCTAAACCCACCGATGCGGCGATGGCGTTCGGTGACGGTTTCTGGAGCCTGATTCCATTCACCATGCAGATGGCCTTCGTGGTGATCGGCGGTTACGTGGTCGCCAGCTCGCCGCCCGCCGTGAAACTGATCGATCGCCTGGCACGCATCCCGAAAAACGGCCGTTCCGCCGTGGCTTGGGTCGCGTTGATCTCAATGGTCGCCTCGTTGCTCAACTGGGGTCTGTCGCTGGTATTCGGCGGTTTGCTGGTCCGCGCCCTCGCCCGCCGCACCGATCTGAAAATGGATTACCGCGCCGCCGGCGCCGCTGCCTATCTGGGCCTTGGGGCGGTGTGGGCGCTGGGTCTGTCGTCGTCGGCCGCGCAGTTGCAAGCCAACCCGGCCAGTCTGCCGCCGTCGATCCTGTCGATCACCGGGGTGATTCCGTTCACCGAAACGATTTTCCTCTGGCAGTCGGGTGTGATGTTGCTGGCGCTGATCGTGATCTCGATCATCATCGCCTACGCCACCGCTCCCGGGCCGAACTCGGCGCGCGACGCCAAGGCCTGCGGCATCGACCCGGCCTTCAACCTGCCTCCGCTGCAACCGCGTACGCGTCCCGGTGAATGGCTGGAACACAGTCCGCTGCTGATCATCGTGCTGGTATTGCTGGCGGCGGGATGGCTGTTCCACGAATTCTCGACCAAACCGGCGATCACCGCGATTTCCGGGCTGAACACCTACAACTTCCTGTTCATCATGCTCGGCGCCTTGCTGCACTGGCGGCCGCGCAGTTTCCTCGATGCCGTCGCGCGTGCGGTGCCGACCACCACCGGCGTGTTGATCCAGTTCCCGCTGTACGGCTCGATTGCCGCACTGATGACCACGGTCAAAGGCACCGATGCGCAAACCCTGGCGCACCACATCTCGACGTTTTTCGTCAGCATCGCCTCCCACGACACCTATGCGCTGCTGATGGGTGTGTACTCGGCGATACTGGGTTTCTTCATTCCGTCGGGCGGCGGCAAGTGGATTATCGAAGCGCCGTACGTGATGCAGGTCGCCAATGATCTGCAGTATCACCTCGGCTGGGCGGTGCAGATCTACAACGCGGCCGAAGCGCTGCCAAACCTGATCAACCCGTTCTACATGCTGCCACTGCTCGGCGTACTGGGACTGAAAGCGCGGGATCTGATCGGTTTCTCGTTCGTGCAGTTGCTGGTGCACACGCCACTGGTGCTGCTGTTGCTGTGGGTGCTGGGGACAACATTGGCGTATACGCCGCCAGTCATGCCGTAATCCAAAGCGGGGTGCAGTCATGCTGGCCGCGCCCCGCACTTTTCTCCTGAAACAGCCCTGTATCGGGCTGCCTGTCGTAAATAATGGCTCAGAGCCATCATCCTGCTTTACCGCATCGTCCCCTCGGTAATATTCTGCGCGCCCATAAATGTTTCATTTTTTTACCAAGCGCAAAGGGAGTTCGTTGCAATGATCGTAGGGATTGACCTGGGAACCACCAACAGCCTGGTCGCCGTCTGGCGGGGTGATGCCACCGAGTTGGTGCCCAATGCCCTGGGTCAGTTCCTGACACCGAGCGTTGTCGGGCTGGATGATCAGGGCCGGATTCTGGTCGGTCAGGCGGCGCGCGAGCGTCTGCACACGCATCCGCGTCTGACCGCATCGCTGTTCAAGCGCCACATGGGCAGCGCCACGGAAGTTTATCTGGCCGACAAGGCATTTCGCCCAGAAGAACTCTCCGCCTTGGTGCTCAAGAGCCTGAAAGAAGACGTCGAGCGCGCTTTTGGCGAAACCGTCACCGAAGCCGTGATCAGCGTCCCGGCCTACTTCAGTGATGCCCAGCGCAAGGCCACGCGGATCGCCGGCGAACTGGCCGGGCTGAAGGTCGAGAAGCTGATCAACGAGCCGACCGCTGCCGCCCTCGCCTATGGACTGCACCAACGGGACAAGGAAACTTCGTTCCTGGTTTTCGACCTCGGTGGCGGCACGTTCGACGTGTCGATTCTGGAGCTGTTCGAAGGGGTCATGGAGGTGCGCGCCAGCGCCGGTGACAACTTCCTCGGTGGCGAAGACTTCGACACCGTGCTGCTTGAGCACTTCATCAGCCAGCACCGCTCGGCCGCAGACTTCCCGGAGCGCAGCAGCGTCATCCAGCCCCTGCGTCGCGAGGCCGAGCGCGTGCGCAAGGCGCTGGGGCAGGACGACAGCGCCGAATTCCGCTTGCAGCTCGGTGAGCGGCAGTGGACGCAAATCATCACCCAACAACAGTTGGCAACGCTGTACATGCCGCTGCTCGAGCGCCTGCGCGCGCCGATTGAGCGGGCGCTGCGCGATGCGCGCATCCGTGTCAGCGACCTCGACGAGATTTTGCTGGTCGGCGGCACCACGCGCATGCCGCTGGTACGCAAACTCGCCGCCGGGCTGTTCGGCCGCTTCCCGTCGATCACCCTCGACCCTGATCAGGTCGTGGCACAAGGCGCGGCCATTCAAGCGGCACTCAAAGCCCGCGCCGCAGCGCTGGAAGAAGTGGTGCTGACCGATGTCTGCTCCTACACGCTGGGTATCGAGACCTCCACTCAGGTCGGCCGCACCTATGAGAGCGGCCACTACCTGCCGATCATCGAGCGCAACAGCATCGTGCCGGTGAGTCGGGTGAAAACCGTGTACACCCTGCACGACAATCAGGAACAGGTGGTCGTGCGCATCTTTCAGGGCGAAAGCCGCCTGGTCAAAGACAACGTCGCACTCGGCGAACTGGACATCAAGGTGCCGAAACGCAAGGCCGGCGAAGTTGCCCTCGACGTGCGTTTCACCTACGACAACAACGGCCTGCTCGAAGCCCAGGTGAAAATCCCCCTGACCGGGCAACAGCATTCGCTGGTCATCGAGAACAACCCGGGCGTGCTGTCACCCGAGGAGATCCAGCAACGCCTGGCGAACCTTGCGCAACTGAAGATTCACCCGCGCGAGCAACAGGTCAACACGCTGCTGAGTGCACGTCTGGAGCGCCTCTATCAGGAAAGCCTGGGCGATCTGCGTGATCTGATGGGCGATTGGGCCAAGCAATTCCAGATCGCCCTCGACTCTCAGGATGAACGCCAGATCCGTGAAGTGCGCACCGACTTGAGCCGACGCCTGAGCGAACTTGATCGCACCCCGTGGCAATAAGGAGCCTGGCCATGGATTGCTGGTCGGTGCTGCACCTGCACGATGACGCTGAAGCGCGCGACATCAAACGCGCCTATGCGCGCCTGCTGAAAACCTTCCGCCCCGATGAGGATGCCGAAGGTTTCCAGCGCTTGCGCGAAGCCTACGAACAAGCGCTGGCGATTGCCCGGTGGCGCCTTGAAAACGCTGAGCCTGCCGACGATGAAGACATCGCCGTGGCCACGACCTCCAGCGCCTTTGCCGCGCTGGCATTGGATGCCACACTGGCAAAAACCCCGGCGCAGGATGTTGCAGCGTTTGAGTTCGCGCCCGTCAGTCCGGCCGCCCCGCAAGCGTTTACGCCGCCCGAGAAGGACGATGTTCGACGTGTCGAGCCACTGGCGGCGGACGCTTTTGTGGACGCCCAAGCCATTGAAACGCAGGCCGCCCTGCAACTGCTCGAAGATCTAACGCCCGACAACCTCGACGAGCGCTGGAATCAGGCGCAACAGCACAGCTGCGCCAAGGCCTTCGAAAGGCTGTTGCTGCAGCTGTGCTTTGAACATCCCCACCTGCGCGGCCCGGTGCTGAATTGGGCCGTCGAGCAACTCGGATGGTTGGGGCCGTGGCAAGAAGTCCTGATGAATGATCATCAGCGCGACCGGCTCGCTGAAAGCCTGATGGCCGATTACCGAAACGCCTTGCAGACGCTGCTCGAAAGCCAGAGCGAACGCGAATTTCTCAACGTGCTCAAACGCTACAGCGCTCAACCGTGGCTGCAGGTATTCGATCGCCGTGAACAATGGCAGCAAACCCTGCTGCACTTGCTCAATGACACTGAGTGGAGCGTGCCGCTGTTCGACCGCATCGGCCAACTGTTCGGCTGGGATCACAACAAAGGCCTGCACCCGCAACCGGACTGGCTCTGGGACACCTTGATCGAACGCTGCGATCAGGAAAGCTTCTATGACAATCTGCGCGCCAAGGCTGAAAGCGACCGGACGTGGGCGACCGACGTGCAAGCGGCGCATCTGTTGATCAATCCGCTCAAGCCCTTGCAGCAGAAGAAGATCATCGACGGCTTTGGTCAGAATGAATGGCAGGCCTGCCATGACTTGTCGGAAAAACTCACGTGGCGTTTCCCCGAACTGCTCGCTCGCTTGCCCTACGCCGATGTTTTTTACTGGCGGCGGTTCCTTCCGCGACCGATTGCCGCCGAAACCTGGGTGTGGGTCTGGACGGCGATTGCCTTGGCGCTGTTCCTGCAAACTCTGCCCTCCCAACAAAAAACCGCCATGAACCTCGTCTTCATGCCGATGTTATTTGCCTGCGTGCCGGTCTGGTTTTTCCGCTTCGCCCTGAGTTGGTGGGTGGTGCTCACGTCCTATGTCATCGTGCCGGACCTGTGGCTCACCGAATGGCTGATTCCGCGCAAATGGAACCCTGACACGCGCTGGCTGGTGATACGCCATGGAGTACCGCAAGGGGTGATGGTGCTGCTGTTTTCGCTGTTGCTTGGCCCGCTGGGGGCGCTCACTTATGTCGGCACGCTCTTGATCGGGCTGGTGCACAAACGCCGTATCGGCTCGCTCGATACGGAGCTGAGCCAACGTCGTCCTTGGCTGACAGCGCTGCACTGGGCGCGCTTCAGTCCGTTGCAATTGCTGTTTCTGGTGGTCATGACCGCAATCACGGCAGCCAGCAGACTCGGTTTTTCGCTCAGCCAACTCATGCCCGGCTAGGCAAGCAGCGCCGGTGCCGCTTGTCATCCCTCCGTCACATTCACTTGCTAGCGTCCGCCCGAAACATACTGAAACAATTAAGCAAGAACGGGCTGACAGATGAAAGACGACACAGACGGCACTGACGCACCTGAATCCAATCACCCCACCGACACCAGTCGCCGCCGCTTCCTTGGCGGCGTCGCGGTGCTGGGTGTCGGTGCCACGCTGGCCGGGTGTGGCAGCGCCAGCGATCAACCGGGCAAACCGGCCGAGTGCCCGCTGACGCCCGCCGAGCTGGACAAGGCCCTGCGCGACCAAGTGAAAACCGTGGTGGTGATCTACGCCGAAAACCGCAGCTTCAATAACCTGTTCGGTGATTTCCCCGGTGTCGAAAAACCGCTGGCAGCGCTCAAGCCCGGCGACTATCAACAACGTGACCGCGACGGCTCGCTGCTGCAAACCCTGCCGCCCGTCTGGGGTGGCGTGCTGCAGATCGGCCCGCAAACCCTCGATGGCGTGACCTACCCCAGCGCCACGCAGTTTCAGCAAAACCTGGCCAATGCACCGTTCGCCCTCAAAGGCCCGAACGCTGAAGATTTGCCATTTGGCCTGGTGACCCGCGATTTGTGGCACGTGTTCTATCAGAACCAGATGCAGATCAACGGCGGCAAAAACGATGGCTTCGTTGCCTGGGCCGATTCCGGTGGCTTGACCATGGGCCACTATGCGCAGAGCCGTTATTCCCTGCGCCTGTGGGACGTCGCTCAGGAATTCGTGCTGTGTGACAACTTCTTTCAGGGCGCCTTCGGTGGCTCGTTCCTCAACCACCAGTACCTGATCAGTGCCACCGCGCCGTTCTATCCGGACGTTGCCAATTCCGTGGCCAAGTCACAGATCGCCGCGCTGCAAAGCGACGATCCGGCCGATTCGCGCCTTAAACCGCTGGAGCAATCCCCCGCCAGCGCCATGAGCGGCCCACCGCAGTTCGGCCCGAGTGCGCTGACCCCGGATGGCTTCGGCGTCAATACTCTTGCCCCGCCCTACTGGCCCACATGGATTCGCGACCCCGAGCGCCCGGCGTACTCCAAAGCGGATCTGCCCAACGTCATGGTGCCGCAGACCCACGAACACATCGGCGACAAGCTGTCGAAAAAGAACATCGATTGGGCCTGGTACGCCGGCGCATGGCAGGCGACGCTGGATCAATACAAGGATTCCGGCGGCATTCCGAAGATTCCGAATTTTCAGTATCACCACCAGCCGTTCAACTACTTCAAGCAGCAAGGGCCGGAAAACCCTGACGAGCGCAACAAGCGTCTGCGTGATGCTGGCTTGGGTGACGAATCGAGCAGCAACAAGTTCTTCGCCGATGCCGAAGCGGGCAAGTTGCCGGCGGTGAGTTTCTACAAACCCCAAGGCAACCTGAACATGCACGCCGGTTATGCCGACGTGGCCTCCGGGGACCGGCACATCGTCCGCGCGTTGAAAGTGCTGCGCGAAAGTCCGCAGTGGCAAAACATGGTAGTGATCGTCACGGTCGACGAGAACGGCGGCTGGTGGGATCACGTCGCACCGCCCAAGGGCGACCGCTGGGGCCCCGGGTCACGCGTGCCGGCGCTGGTGGTGTCGCCGTTTGCGCGCAAAGGCACGGTGGATCACACGGTCTACGACACGGCGTCGATCCTGCGGTTGATCACCCGAGTCTTCCAGCTGGAGAGCCTCGACGGCCTCAAACAACGGGACGAGGCGATGATCGCGCGGGGCCAGAAACCCATGGGCGATTTGACCAACGCCCTGCATTTTCAAGCTTGAAAACCAGCCCTGCGAGTTTGCGCAAAATTCTGCCGATGACGGCTTCTCTGTCAAACGCGGCTGATCCACTATGAGCCGCCCCCGAAACGCGGGGAACCGACGCTGAAAAGGATCTGAGCATGTTCAAATTCGCAGGACTTAACCCGATAGCATTGGCTCTTGCCGCGCTCACGCTGAGCGCGGCCGCCCACGCCGATGTCGACTTGAAACTGGGCAGCACTGAGCGCGTCACCCGCCTCTTCGCTTACCCCAACAACTGCAACGTCATCTGTTTCCGCAACTGGACGCTGGAACAGACCGTCGCCCATTACCTGAACCAGAGCGTGCAACGCGATGGGTATGCCGATGCCAAGGTGTTGGTAAAAACCGACAACGGCCAGCTCTACGCCGAAATCACCGGCGTGCCGAAGGATTACGACAAACCGCTGTCGGCGCTGCTGGATGCGGGGGATCTGGCCTACACCGGCGCGAGCAAGCTCAACGCCGACGGCAAGTGGGCCTACAGCTGGTATCTGTTCCTGCCACTGGGCATGGCCCTGGAAAACCGCAAAAGCGTCGAGTTGCTGCACTTCCCGCCGGATTACTCGCTGACCCAAGCGCAGGATTATCTGCGTTCGAACACCACCGATCGCTGGGCTACGCTGCTGACCGACAATGGCATTCCTGCCGAGCAGACGCCGGCCTATCAAACCATCATCGACATTGCCCCGATCGCTGCGCCGTCCAATGCCGGCAGCGACCTGGAAGGCGTGTATGACTACTTCAAGGACTACCAGACCACGCTGGTCAAACAATTCAGCCAGACCGCCAGCGGCACGACGTTGCCGATGGTCGCGTTCGGCGCGCCGGTGCGTAACTGGATCAAGCAGCAATACGGGCCAACCGTGAATGTATTGGGGCTGGCGACCATCAGCCCGAGCGAAGGTGTGAAAGTGCCCGTGCTGGGTTCGAACCACCCGAGTTACATCTGGTACGCCGCCGACCCGAAGAGCTACACCGGCGACGATGCGCAAGCCAAGGCCGATGCGGCGGGCCTGAAAGTCATGGGTCAGGATTTGAGCGCCGCCTGCTGGCAAGCCGGCATGGGCAGCAAACCGGGCAGCGATGCGCAAACAACGCTCAACAGTTGCACGCAGACGTGGCAAGTCACGCAGAAAGTCAAAACCTGCGAGCTGTTCTACACCTCGATCCGCAATCTGACCCCGGAACAGGCTACCGCCAAGTGCGCGACCACCCCGATCAAGACTCAACTGAAGCAACTGCAGGCACCGCTGCCAGCCACTGCAATCCCCGCCCCGCACCTGTAATCGCTTGAGGCATTCCCGTGTCAGCCAAGGCTGACGCGGGAATACGTCTAAATCGCCTGTCAGATCTGACAGTAGACCAGCTATACCTAATAAGACACGATTGGATCCAACCAGCAGTATTGCAGCGCTGACAGGACGTCAACCCAAGGAAGTCGCAAAAGCCTTGCGACAAGGACTGATATGAACATCCACGCTATGGCGCACTCGCCGCCACGCGATACTGAAGGCATCTATCCCTTCGCCGGCCTGCCCGTGCGCCTGGGGTTTCCGGCCAGCGCCGATTTCGAAATCCTTCAGGATGGATACGGCGCCCCTACGGCGGTCGCCGCGCGGCGCGAGTTCCTGCACACCCACCGGATGTGCCGGGTGTCCGGGCAATTACTGCCGTATCGCTGCCGCCAGACCCGACAATTGCTGACGGGCATCCACATCTACGATCCGCGCTTTTGCGGATTGATCGAACACGCGTGCGACCCCAACGTGTTTCTCGACATGAGCGAGTTATGGTTGTGGGCGTTGAAAGATATCCACAGCGGCGAAAGGCTGACCATGGACTACACCGCCACTGAAGACAAACTGCTGCACCAGTTTGCCTGCGGTTGCGGTTCGCCACGCTGCCGTGGGTGGATCACCGGCTACGACGAACCACCCACCCTCGAAGGTCAGCACTTTCTACAGCGCTGGCGGCATTCAGGTCGCTGAAAGGTGCGCTGGAAGCTGAGTTATACCGCGCCAACCGGACGCAAACGATACTGCGGCGGCAATTGCTCGAAACCATTGATGGTCGTGTTCAGACTTTTCCAGCGACCATCCTTGATGCCGTAGATGCACCCGTGGATCGACAGGCTCTGCCCGCGATGCCAGGCATTCTGGATGATGCTGGTGTGGGCGACATTGGCCACTTGCTGGATCACGTTGAGTTCGCACATGCGATCAACCTGCTCTTCTTCGGTCGGCAGCTTGGCCAGTTCTTCGCGTTTTTCGTAGTACAGATCGCGGATCGATCGTAGCCAGCCGTCGATCAGACCGAACTGCCGGTCCTGCATCGACGCGCGCACACCGCCGCAGCCGTAGTGGCCGGTGACGAGGATATGTTTGACCTTGAGCACGTCGACCGCGTACTGGATCACCGACAGGCAGTTGAGGTCGGTGTGCAGCACTACGTTGGCGACGTTGCGGTGCACGAACAGATCGCCCGGCAGCATGCCGACGATCTCGTTGGCCGGCACGCGCGCATCGGAACAGCCGATCCACAGGTATTCAGGGGTTTGCTGGCGCGCCAGTTTGGCGAAAAAATCCGGGTCTTCCTTGGTGATCGCGTCAGCCCAACGCTCGTTGTTATCAATCAGGTCTTGTAAGTCGTGCATGCTGTAAGGCCTCAAGAAAGATGCGCTGGTATGACAGACGACCGCCCGTCGGGGTCACGCCACCAGCGCAAGTGATTTCATTGGAATTCTCGTGTGCCCGGTGAGTCCACCTTAGTAAGGCCCACAGTATGAGGAATTGCCATGACTGATTCACGACGCCCTTACGATGCCGTGCAACCGGAGCCCATCGATGATAACGAAGACCGCATGGGTTCGGTGCATGAGCTGGATTTCGATGAAGACGAACCGAGCGCGAAAATCGGTGATGAGATTCCCGAACGTGAACGCGAGCAGTTGATGCCGCGTGAGCGGGTGCGCGAGGCCGGGATGACCGGGGCTTCAGTCAGTGATCATGAGCCGACTGACGACGACATGAGCCCGGAAACGCTGATTCATGAAGACGGTGCGCGGGATGCCCAAGAAGCCGGCGAAGGCAATCAGGCGGATTGGGATTTGAGCATTGTCGATGAAGATGACATCGGCGGTGGCAATGGGCTGGATGAGGCAGAACTGGCGCGGCGTGATCCGCTGGATGGCAACCGCTGATCTTCGTTGCCTGACAGGACGCTTTCGCGAGCGGGCTCGCTCCCACAGGGGTTTCGGGTTGCGCACAAATTGGTGAACGCCCTGAGTCCAATGTGGGAGCGAGCCTGCTCGCGAAGCTTTTAAAGGCGATCAGTCAACCAGGGTGCAGGCCATGACCACCGCGTCTTCACGCCCACCCACCGCCGGATAATAATCCCGGCGCCGGCCAATCTCGTTGAAGCCATAACGTTCATACAACTTGAACGCGCCCGTGTTGCTGTCACGCACTTCCAGAAAACATTCCCGCGCCGAAGCCGCATACGCCCGCGACATCAGGTGCTCAAGCAACGTCAGGCCCAGCCCACGCCCCTGATTCTCCGGTTTGACGGTGATATTGAGCAGATGCGCCTCATCCAGAATGATCTGCACCACGCCGTGACCAACCTGCTGCTCACCTTCGAACATCAGCCAGATCTGATACTTGCCCAGTCCATCAAGAAAAATCCCCCGAGTCCACGGATGGCTGTAAGCGGCGTACTCGATTTTCAGCACGGTTTCCAGATCCGCCTCGGTCATCGGGCGGAACGATACAGCGTCACTCATTCGATTCTTTCCAGCGCGCCATCAGCCGACGCATGGCTTGCCACACAGCGGCCTTGCGCTGTGGCTCTTCCATTAACAATTCCAGACCGGGAATGGCCCAGGCCGAACCCAGACCTTCGATCTGCAATTCACGATTGAACGCTTCGGCATCCGCTTCGCCGGCGAAACGCACCGCCGGCAGGCCGATCAGCCACAGGCAGGCGCACGGAGCGGCTTCCATTTGCACGGAAAGGAAACCCTGCACAAAGTCACGCGCCGCTTCCGGGCCCTGATCCATGGTGCCGCGATTGAGCCACGGCCAGCGCACCGGCTCGCCGACGATTTGCGGCGCATCCGGCAGACCGGCGGCGCGCAACATGTCCTTGAGCAACAGATAAGCCGGATCGCGGCTCTGGAACGGTTCGCCTGTGGGTAACTCGACCAGCAGCAGGCAACGTCCGGCGCGCAGCAATTGCAGGGCGAAACGCGGTGGCGGCACCGGGGCCGGTTTGACGACGACTGGTGTGTCGTCGACCTCTTCTACCGGTTTGGCACCGGTGCGGGTACTCGCCAACGACGGCCGCGGCACTTCGATTTTCGGACGTTCGACCGGACGAGCGACAGCCGTTTGCACCGGGGCTTCGGCCTGCGGAGCAAGCACGACCGGCGCCTCTACCTCGGGCTCGGGCATGTCCAGCAGCTCGGGCCGCGACGGTGCGGCGAAGGGCAATTCGGTGCGCGGCAGCCAGTTGACCACCTGCATGGCGTTCAAATAGGCGCGGCGGCGGGACTCGATTAGCAAGGGTCGGCCACTTGTGGATAACTGAAGTGCGCTGATTCTACCGCCCTTCGCTCAAGATCGCCCGTTGTTGATCGACACACTTAAGCGAAAGAAAAACGACAGCCCGTCCCGAGAGTGAATCGCATCGGCCTTGATGCAGTACAATCGCGGCTTTTAATCGTCAACCAGCCGGCCATTCCGATGATCGAACCCAAGCGCGTCTTGCGCGCCCTCGCTGAACACTGGGCACTTCTGGAGCCACTGTGCGAGCACTTCGACCAAGGCACACTGAGCCTCAACGAACTGCGCACGCAACTGGCCGCCCAACAACTGGACAGCACGCCGCAGGACATCACCAGCCTGCTCGACGTGTGGATTCGTCTCGATATTCTGATTCCGGTGGCGAAAAGCCCGAACCGTTTCGAGCTGAACGCACAGATTCACGACTTCCTCGCTTACTTGCGTCGTGAACACCGCTTGGGCCTGTGCCTGGAAATCGAAGCCTATCTGCGCCACCTCGAGCGTCTGGCCGGTTACATCCAGGACGCGTTCGAAGTCCGTGATGGCCACGACCTCGCCCGCCAGTTGCGCTTGCTCGACATGCGCGTGCGCGACGTGCTGAAGAAACTCGACAACGACGAACAGGCGCTGGTGGCCGTCGCTGAACGGGCGAAAACCAGCGACCGGCAGATCCCGCTGCGTCAGCGTTACGCCGAAGTGCTGGCGACGTGGGACGAATACGTCGAGCCGATGATCGATCTGGTGAACGCCGACGGCGCCTTCGAACAAGGCGTGCGCAAGGTCGAAACCGTGCTGCTGAAAATGCTCAGCGAACAGCAACGCCTCGGCCATCTGGTTGACGACGACATGCTCCTGCGCACCCACGCGCGCATCCTCGAAATGCAGACCAGCGCCCAACTGACTTTGCGTCATGCCCGCGAACTGCTGCTGCCGCTGCGTGAAGAAGCGCGCCGGCACAACGCCGTGACCCGTGGCGCCGCGTTGGCTTTGGCAGCGATTCGCCGCAAAGGCATCGACGCCGTGCCGCAAGCCGCAATGCCGCTGTTCACCCGTCCGCAAAGCACTTTCCTCGGCAGCGCCAGTCAGGTCGAAGCCTACGTCTATGCCTTGGCGCGTTTCGAGCCGAAACCGGCGCGCTTCCCCAAGGCGCACAAGACCCAGAAAGGCGAAGCCCCGCGTGCTCCGCGCACCGTGCGCGAGATGGTCGACCGTTGCGAAGAAGCCCTGCCGATGCCGGATCTGATGACCTGGCTGCTGGAGCAGGAACCGGACGGCGCCACCGACGAATTGCTCTACTGGTTCTCGCGCCTGTCGCGGGAAAAACGCTTCAAGCGCGAGCGTCTGGAACGCCGCGAATACCACACTCATGAGCACCAGGTCAGCCTGCGCTCCTTCGCCCTGCTCTCGGCCAGCGACACCGCCGCCGAGAATTCTGCGAGCATCCCCAATGCATCTTGATCTTTCCGAACTGTCGCAACTCGCACCGATCTTCCGCGAGCTGTTCAAGGGTTACCACGTCAGCCGCCGCGATCCGGAGCTGTACGCGCAATTGTCGAACTTCCAGGATCAATACCGCACGCTGTTCAAGGCGCTGGGCTTTGAACTGGTCTGCGACACCCGTGGTTTCTACTACTTCGTGCCGGACATGGCCGCTGCGGCGGTGAACAAGACTGCCCAGCGTCTGGCGCTGTTCACCTTCATCCTCGTCGAGCATTTGGCCGATCAGGGCCGCGACCCGATCGCCGTGCTCGATGGCGGCAGCCTCGGCCGCGAAGAGTTGCCATCGCTGCTGGAGAAATACCGCGACCTGTTCATTCAGGCCGAAGTGCAGACCGTTGAAGAACTCGAAGAAAAGATCATGCGCCGCATGACTCAACTCGGTTTCGCCAGCGAAGAAAACGGCGTGTATCGCTTCCTGCCGCCGATGCACCGCTTCCTCGATGTGTGCCTGTCGGTGCAGCAGGATCGCGATCTGGCAGCCAGCGTGCACAGCGTTCTGCCGCTGCCGGCACCGGTGCTGATCGACGAAGCGGCGGAAGCCAAATTCCTCGAAACCGACGATCCGCTCGATCTCTCCGAATTTGAAGAAGAGAGCGAAGAAGACGCACTGGCCCGCGCCATTGCCGAAGAACAGGAGTCCGACGCATGAGCCAGGAACGCTACGGCATCCGCCGCTTTGCCCTTTTGAACACCGCCGGTTACAGCCTCGGCCTGTTCCCGCTGGAAGAACCGCTGTCGGTTTACGGCGCAAACAACCTTGGTAAATCGGCGTCGATCAACGCCTTGCAGTTCCCGATTCTGGCGCGCATGTCGGACATGAGTTTCGGCAAGTACAGCCTGGAACAATCGCGGCGTTTCTACTTCGCATCCGACACCAGTTACATCCTTGTCGAAGTGAATCTGCCCCACGGCCCGCACGTGATCGGCGTGGTCGGTCGCGGCCCGGGCGGCGGTTTCGGTCACCAGTTCTTCGCCTACGCCGGCAAGCTTGATCTGGCGCATTACCAGAAGAACGACACCTGCCTGCGCCAGAAAGAGCTGTTCAGCAACCTTGAGAAAGAAGGCCTGAAAGCCTACGAACTCAAGCCGGATGAATTGCGTCGCTTGCTGGTGGGCGGTCATACGTCGATTCCGCTCGACCTGACGTTGATCCCGCTGCGCTCCACCAGCGAACAGAGCCTGAAGACCTTCCGCGCGTTGTTCATCAACCTGCTGCACATGCGCGAAATCACCGCGGCCAAACTCAAGCAGTTGTTCCTCGATGCCTTCGAGCACAGCCTGCGTTCCGGTAGCGTCGATTACATCGCCGCGTGTGAAGAAGCCTTCCGCGATGTGCGGCGCATGGAACAGGACTACAACTCGCTGGTCGCTGCCGGCCCGTTGGTTGAAGCCTTGGCCAATGGCGTGAAACAGCGCGACGTGCTGCGCGGCAAGCTGCATCGCCTGTCGCCGCTGCTCGACTCGCTGCTCGGCACCTGGTCGGACTACGCCAGTGCGCGCAAGGAAGAACTGACGATTCAGGCCGACCACTACCGTGGCGAGCAGGACAGCCTGCAAAACGATCAACGCGGTGGCACCCAGGAACTGATGCGTCTGGAGCGAGAAATTTCCGGCATCCAGCGCTGGCTCGGTGAGCTGTCGGTGTTGAAGAATCGCTTCGCGCTGGTCGATGACGTCAAAGTGCTCGAGCAACAATTGCTCGCGGCCAAGGACGCTCACGACGAACTGGCCGGTGCCCTGGCGCAATCCCGCCAGTTCAGTGCGGAAGATCTGGAAGAGCGCGTGCGCGATCTGGAAAAACGCCTGAAGTCGGTGAAGCAGCAACTCGATCACGCCGACAACAACAGCTACGCCCGCCTGCGCGAAGAGTTCTCGCAGCAGGATGTCGAGCGTCTGATGCGTCTGTTCAACAGCGCCCTGTTCAGCCTGCCGCTGGGTGAACACGGCATCACCCTCGACGACGATGGCGAGTGGGTCAAATCGGTCGAGCTGATCCTTGATGGTTTCAAAGGCGAGCGCTTCGAAGTGCCGGGCCTGTCCATCGACATCTCGCACATCGAGCCACCGGCGCTGCAAGCCTTGGCTGACCGCGCGGCATTGCGCGATCAGAAAGAGCGTCTGGAAAAAGAACTCAAGCAACTGAAAACCCAGCAGGCCGTGGCCGCCGACCGCGCCGCGAGCAAGACCCAGACCGAAGCGCTGTACCAGCAAGTGCTGGACGCGCAGAAAGCCCTGGAAGATTTCCGCCGCACGCAGACTTTGAGCGCTGAAGAAAGCGACAAACTCGAGCAACTGGCGCAGATGGAAGGCGCGCAGGACGAACTCAAGCGCTCCAGCGATGCCTTCACCGAGCGCGTCCAGCAACTGTCGGCCAAGCTGCAACTGGTCGGCCGCCAGATCGCCGATATGGAAGCCAAGCAACGCACCCTCGACGATGCGCTGCGCCGTCGTCAGCTGTTGCCGGCGGATCTGCCATTCGGTACGCCGTTCATGGATCCGGTCGACGACTCGATGGACAACCTGCTACCGCTGCTCAACGACTACCAGGACAGCTGGCAAGGCCTGTTGCGCGCCGATGGCCAGATCGAAGCGCTGTACGCGCAGGTGCGCCTCAAAGGCGTGGCCAAGTTCGACAGCGAAGACGACATGGAGCGCCGTCTGTCGCTGCTGATCAACGCTTATGCGCACCGCACCGATGAAGCGCTGACGCTGGGCAAGGCCCGTCGTGCGGCGGTCACCGACATCGCCCGGACCCTGCGCAACATTCGCAGCGACTACGACAGCCTCGAGCATCAACTGGCGCTGTTCAACCGCGAGATCAACAAGCGTCAGGTCTCCAACCTGCAGAGCTTCCGCATCGTCCTCGCGCCGAACAAGGAAGCCCTCAAGCACATCGACCAGATCATCCACAGCGCCGGTCAGTACGAAGAAGGCGAAACCCTGTCGGTGTTCGACCTCAGCCAAAGTGCCGAACAGGACAACAAGAACGAAGAGGCCAAGGAATACCTGGCGCGGCTGGTGGCGGCAAACCACAACCAGCTCGGTCTCAAGGACTTGTTCGAACTGGCGTTCGAGATCACCAAGGTCAACGGTCAGCCGGTGATCCACACCGACATCGATGGCGCGGCGTCCAACGGTACGACGATGACCATCAAGGCGCTGACCAACATGTATTTGTTGCTGCACTTGATGGATCGCGATCAGGCCGGTCGCGTGCGTCTGCCGTACTACCTCGACGAGGCGGCGGATATCGATGAGAAGAACCAGGCCGCGCTGCTGGAAACCAGTCTGCAACTAGGCTTCGTGCCGATTCTGGCGAGTGTGAAGCCGCAGGTCTGCGCCAGTGTCGCGATCGACCTGGAAGGCGGCAGCGGCCCGGCGGGTATCTACATCGATGAGGCGGACTGGAAGTACATTCGTCGCCATGATGTGGTGAAGGCTACGGTCAATGTTGAAGCGGATGAGCCGGAGCTGGATGCGGTTTGATCGGCTTTAGCTGAAGGCAAAAAAAGGGCCGCGATCTGTTTGGATCGCGGCCCTTTTTTATGGCTTGGGGTTTGTGCTGATTTTGCGGGCCCTATCGCGAGCAGGCTCACTCCTACAGTTGGAATGCGCTCCCCTGTAGGAGTGAGCCTGCTCGCGATGGCGTCCTTACAGACGCTGAAAGGTTACTTACCGAGGGAAATCTTCGGCGCCCACGTCAGCCACTCATCCTCAAACTTGTCGAACAACGGAAACGTCTGCTCAGCCCGCGCCGGGTTACCCATGCGCTCGCCATCCGGCGTAGCAAAAGCAATCCCGCCCTGAATCGCCGTCTCCAGCGACTCGGTGCGCACCGTCAGCCCGTTGAACAAACCGATATCGAAACCGACACCGCTGGTGTTCCAGAAGCGGCTGCCGCTACGTACCAGTGGCGCGTATTTCGGCTCGATCAAAATGTGCACCAACACGCGATCAGCGGTCTGGCCCAGTTCATAACCGGTGACCTTACCCACAGTAATTTCGCGGTAGGTGACTGGCACACCCGGCTTCAGCGAACCACGACGGGCAGCGCTCAGTACCAGACTCAGACCCGCCTCTTGCTTGGTGACTTCCGGCGCACTGGCCAGGGCAACGAAGTTTTTCTGCGGGCCGAGGTTCTTCGCCGCCGGCTGCACTTCGATGTACTGCCCGGTCACGAGGGTTTCCAGATTGGCAGTCTTGATCAGGCCGAGCTCCGGTTTGACCACCCAGAATTGACTGCCGACTCGGGCGATCTTCTCCGGCACTTCAGTGATGCGCGCCGTGAGGATCACCGATTGCAGATCGTCAGTCAGATCAACACTTTCAATCTTGCCGACATCCAGGCCCTTGAAGCGCACTGGGGTGCCACTACGCAGACCATCAGCGCGATCGACTTTGATCGTCACCACCGCGCCTTTCTGATTCGCCTCATCATGGTTGGCGAACAGACGGAAACGCGGAATACGTTTCTGCAGCGGCGCCTTCGCTTGCGGTGTCTCGAAGGCGATACCACCGGCCATCAGGGTCTGCAGCGACTCACTCTTGACCTGAATGCCACCGGTCAGTCCGCCGGTCAACGTGATGCCACTGACATTCCAAAAGCGCGTCGAGGCGTTGACCAGGTTTTCGTATTCCTTATCGATGTGCACGCCAATGACCAATTGCTTCTTGGTCTTGGAGAACTGATAGCTCTGCACCGAACCGACCTTGACCTGTTTGTACAGAATTGGACTGCCGACATCGATCGAGCCGAGGACATCGGTGAACAGCACCAGGTGCAAGCCCGGTGAGCGCAGATCCAGCGGCGGCGCCTTTGGCCGGGCCTCGAATTCGCGTTTCGGTGCCGCACCTTTGTCGCCCGGGCGTACGGCGATGTAGTTACCTTTCACCAAGGCTTCCAGACCGGTGATCCCAGCCAGAGAAATCGACGGTTTAACTACCCAGAACTGCGTGCCATCGACCAGATAGTCCTCAGCCAATGGATCGAGAGTGAGCTCGGCTGTGGCACTGTTCAGGTCAGGATCAACCTTCAGCGCCTTCATGTTGCCGACTTGAATGCCTTTGTACATCACCGGTGTGCGGCCGGCCTGCAGTCCTTCGAAGTCGCTGAGTTTGACCTTTACGCGGATCCCGGCAGCGGCAGCGTCGAAGTCCTCATAGAGACGGAACGGCAGGCTAGGATCGGTCGGCGGGCTGTCTTTGCGGTTTTCCGGTGTGGCGAAGGCGATACCACCCGCGACGATGCTGGCCAGCGATTCGCTGCGTACTTTCACGCCGGACAGGTTGGCGTCGATGCTGATGCCGCTGGCGTTCCAGAAACGCGTGTGTTTGCGCACCAGTTTGGCGTAGGTCGGCTCGATGAAGACTTTGAGCTCAACGGTACTTTGGTCTTCCGAGAGCACGTAGCTTTTGATCTGGCCAACCTTGATTTGCTTGTAGAACACCGGGCTGCCGCGGTCCAAAGAGCCGAGACGATCCGCCTTGATGGTCAGGTGCAGACCGGGTTTGGCATCAGACAGCGGCGGCTCTTCGGCCAGCGCTTTGAACTTGCGCACCGGCTCGCCTTCGCCGGGACTGATGGCCACGTAGTTACCCGAAACCAGGGTTTCCAGGCCGGTAATACCGGCCAGGGTCACACTCGGTTTGACCAGCCAGAAGCGCGTGCTGGTTTTGAGGTATTGCTCGACGTCTTTATTCATCTCGACGGTGGCAATCACGCCTTTGGAGTTGCCCTCATCGTCGAGCTTGAGCGCCTTGACCTTACCGACCGACATGCCTTTGTACATGACCTCGGTCTTGTTGGCCTGAATGCCTTCGCCGCTTTCAAAGCGGATCTGAATTTCGATACCGGTTTCGGAATAGGCACGCCAGCCGAGCCAGCCGCCGATGATCAGCGCGATCAGAGGCAGTACCCAAATGGCAGACCAGTTCGAAGCCGGTCGGGTTTTCGCTACGGGCAAATCAGTCATGGTCGTCGTCCGACTCCGTGTTATCCCAAATCAGTCGGGGATCGAAAGTTACTGCGGCGAGCATCGTCAGAATCACCACACTGGCGAAGGCGATGGCACCAAGATTGGCTTCGACACTGGCAAGCCGGCCGAAGTTGACGACCGCCACGAGAATGGCGATCACAAAAATATCGAGCATCGACCAGCGGCCGATGAACTCGATGAAGCGGTACATCCAGATGCGCTGACGAGCCGACAATGGCTGACGTCGTTGCACCGAAAACAACAGCAGTGCGATACCGACCAGTTTGAAGGTGGGCACCAGAATACTAGCGATAAACACCACGGCCGCGATCGGAATCATGCCGTGCTGCACCAACTGGATCACGCCGGACATGATGGTGCTCGGATCACCCTGACCCAAGGAGCTGACCGTCATGATCGGCAAGACATTGGCCGGAATATAGATGATTGCTGCCGTGATCAGCAGTGCCCAGGTGCGCACGAGGCTGTTCGGACGGCGAGCGTGAACCAGCGCACCGCAGCGGGTGCAGGTTTGCTCGTCGGTATCTGCTTCCTGTTTGTTCAATTCGTGGCATTCGGTACACACCAGAATGCCCGCATCAATCGCCCGCATGAGCGTCCTCTCCTGATAACGCCTGCCAGATCTGGTGCGGTGACATCACCACTTCCAGCCAGACCTGCACCAACAACAGACCGATGAAACACACCAAGCCCAGACCTACGGTAATGGCGGCCATGTCCGCCAGTTTGACGATCGCCACCAGTACGCCCATGAGGTAGACCTCGAGCATTCCCCAGTCTTTGAGGTGGTGATAAATGCGATAGAGCAGCAAGCCGTAGTTACGACCAATATCGAAACGGATCGTCAGTAACACGAACAACTGGCACAGCAATTTCAGCAGCGGGATGGCCATGCTGCACAGGAATACGACGATCGAAACGCCCTGCATGTCGGTGTTGAACAGGCCGAGCACGCCACTCCAGACCGTATCCTGCGAAGACTGCCCGAGGATATTGAGCTGCATGATGGGTAAAAAGTTTGCCGGGATGTACAACAGCAATGCCGCAATCACCAAGGCAAGGCTGCGCTGCACCACGTTATGACGGTGAGCGTACAACTCGTAACCGCAGCGCGGGCAGAGCGCTTTCTCACCATGGGCAAGTGTGGGCTTGCGCATCAGCAGGTCGCACTCATGACAGGCCACCAAGTCTTCCAGCGGTAAATCTGACAGCCCGGGGGCGTCAACCGACTCTGACATAAAGGCTCTGGCTCCGAATAAGGTGGGGCTATTCTAGTGTTCTGATTCGAAAATAACTGTGCAAATTTGTTCGCTGTCGCGAGCAAAAAACTTTCCTGCGGGCAAAACAAAACCCCAACTGCTTTCGCAATTGGGGTTTCGGAATTTAATCTTGACGATGACCTACTCTCACATGGGGAAACCCCACACTACCATCGGCGATGCATCGTTTCACTGCTGAGTTCGGGATGGGATCAGGTGGTTCCAACGCTCTATGGTCGTCAAGAAATTCGGGTACTGAGTCGTGGCCTTGCGGCCTCGCTTCAGCAAATTGGGTATGTGACAGCTAGGTGTTTTGTGAACATCGAACTTTCGGTTCGTTTCGTCTTCACACACCGCAATCTGGCCTTTCGACGCAAATTGCTTGGGTGTTATATGGTCAAGCCTCACGGGCAATTAGTATTGGTTAGCTCAACGCCTCACAGCGCTTACACACCCAACCTATCAACGTCGTAGTCTTCGACGGCCCTTCAGGGAACTCAAGGTTCCAGTGAGATCTCATCTTGAGGCAAGTTTCCCGCTTAGATGCTTTCAGCGGTTATCTTTCCCGAACATAGCTACCCGGCAATGCCACTGGCGTGACAACCGGAACACCAGAGGTTCGTCCACTCCGGTCCTCTCGTACTAGGAGCAGCCCCTCTCAAATCTCAAACGTCCACGGCAGATAGGGACCGAACTGTCTCACGACGTTCTAAACCCAGCTCGCGTACCACTTTAAATGGCGAACAGCCATACCCTTGGGACCGGCTTCAGCCCCAGGATGTGATGAGCCGACATCGAGGTGCCAAACACCGCCGTCGATATGAACTCTTGGGCGGTATCAGCCTGTTATCCCCGGAGTACCTTTTATCCGTTGAGCGATGGCCCTTCCATACAGAACCACCGGATCACTAAGACCTACTTTCGTACCTGCTCGACGTGTCTGTCTCGCAGTCAAGCGCGCTTTTGCCTTTATACTCTACGACCGATTTCCGACCGGTCTGAGCGCACCTTCGTACTCCTCCGTTACTCTTTAGGAGGAGACCGCCCCAGTCAAACTACCCACCATACACTGTCCTCGATCCGGATAACGGACCTGAGTTAGAACCTCAAAGTTGCCAGGGTGGTATTTCAAGGATGGCTCCACGCGAACTGGCGTCCACGCTTCAAAGCCTCCCACCTATCCTACACAAGCAAATTCAAAGTCCAGTGCAAAGCTATAGTAAAGGTTCACGGGGTCTTTCCGTCTAGCCGCGGATACACTGCATCTTCACAGCGATTTCAATTTCACTGAGTCTCGGGTGGAGACAGCGCCGCCATCGTTACGCCATTCGTGCAGGTCGGAACTTACCCGACAAGGAATTTCGCTACCTTAGGACCGTTATAGTTACGGCCGCCGTTTACCGGGGCTTCGATCAAGAGCTTCGCGTTAGCTAACCCCATCAATTAACCTTCCGGCACCGGGCAGGCGTCACACCCTATACGTCCACTTTCGTGTTTGCAGAGTGCTGTGTTTTTAATAAACAGTCGCAGCGGCCTGGTATCTTCGACCGGCATGAGCTTACGGAGCAAGTCCTTCACCCTCACCGGCGCACCTTCTCCCGAAGTTACGGTGCCATTTTGCCTAGTTCCTTCACCCGAGTTCTCTCAAGCGCCTTGGTATTCTCTACCCAACCACCTGTGTCGGTTTGGGGTACGGTTCCTGGTTACCTGAAGCTTAGAAGCTTTTCTTGGAAGCATGGCATCAACCACTTCGTGTTCTAAAAGAACACTCGTCATCAGCTCTCGGCCTTAAGATCCCGGATTTACCTAAGATCTCAGCCTACCACCTTAAACTTGGACAACCAACGCCAAGCTGGCCTAGCCTTCTCCGTCCCTCCATCGCAATAACCAGAAGTACAGGAATATTAACCTGTTTTCCATCGACTACGCTTTTCAGCCTCGCCTTAGGGACCGACTAACCCTGCGTCGATTAACGTTGCGCAGGAAACCTTGGTCTTTCGGCGTGGGTGTTTT